>CBDCCT010000003.1:0-7570 GCA_965214995.1 Trueperaceae bacterium | reverse complement strand
GACCGTCACGGCTCCAACAATTTCTGGCCTTCCCTGAGGACGGCGAGCCGTGATTGTCATTTCTCTTTTTGGCAAATCAAGAAACAACCAATATGCCCAACCCACACACCGGCTCTTCCTTTGACGATTTTTTGAAAGAGGAAGGCATCTACGAAGAAGCAACCGCCGCCGCCCTCGAATTTATTCGGAGCGCGGCGTCGTTCCACCCCTCCCTCCGCGACTGGCAAAACCCCCAGGTCGTCGGTATCAACAAGCTTCCCGCCCACGCGACTTTGATGCCCTACCCCGATATCGACACGGCGCGCGCAGGGGAGCGCATGGCCTCGCCCTTCTGCCACGTGCTCAACGGCGACTGGCGCTTCACCCTCATCGACCGGCCCGACGCGGCCCCCGCCAACTTCTTCGCCGTCGACTTTGATGAAGCCGCCGACGACCACGCGTGGCACGACTTGCCCGTGCCCGCCAACTGGATGCTGCCGGGCGCGGGCTACACCGCCCACGACAGGCCGATCTACACCAACGTGCAGATGCCCTTCGCGCCCGACGTGGCGCTCAACCGCGTGCGCGTGCCGGAAGAAAATCCAACCGGTCTCTACCGCCGAACCTTTACGCTGCCGGAAGGCTGGGTCGAGCGGCGCACAGTCGTCTGCTTCGAGGGCGTCGAGTCGGCGGTTTACCTCTGGTGCAACGGGCAACCCGTCGGCTACAGCCAGGGCTCGCGCCTCCCCGCCGAGTTCGATCTCAGCGACTTCGTGCAGCCGGGCGAAAATCTGATGGCGGCGATGGTGATTCGCTGGTCGGATGGCTCGTACCTGGAAGACCAGGACCACTGGTGGCTGGCGGGCATCTACCGCGATGTCTTCTTGTACAGCACGCCGCACACCCATATTTTTGATTTTGCGGTGCGCACGGTATTCGACGCCGACTATCGCGACGCGACGCTGCACGTCAACGCGCGGGTGGAGGCGAGCGATGGCAGCGTGGCGAATGGCTTTGTGGTGGAGGCACAGCTTTACCCCTCCCCAGCCCTCCCCAGCTTGGGGAGGGGGCCGTTGGTTGGGCGCGCGGATGATGCTTCCGCGGATTTAAATGCATCCAAGCCAATCAATCGACCCCCCTCACCTTTCGAGGGGGAGGGGCCGGGGGAGGGGGTCTCCGCCAGCCCCTCCCCCATGACCCGTCAAGCGCAGCAGCGTACCGGCACGTCCGCCGCCGTCGACGTTCCCCAGCCCAACCCCAACATGCTCGGCACGCTGCCGACCGTCGCGCTCCAGCTGACAGTCGAGCAGCCCGCGCAGTGGTCCGCCGAGCAGCCCCATCTCTACACCCTCGTCCTCACCCTGCGCGACCCGGCGGGCGAGGCCATCGAGCATCTGAGCACGCGCGTTGGCTTCCGCGAGGTCAAAGTCGAGGGGCGCGATTTGCTGGTGAACGGGCAACCCGTCCTGCTCAAGGGCGTCAATCGCCACGAGCACGACGACCTGCGCGGCAAGACCGTCGACGAGGCCTCGATGCGCGCGGACATCGAGCTGATGAAGCGCTTCAACCTCAACGCCGTGCGCAACGCCCACTACCCCTGCCACCCCCGCTGGTACGAACTCTGCGACGAGTATGGCCTCTACGTAATCGACGAGGCCAACCTTGAGACCCACGGCCTCTATCAGCGCCTCTGCGACGATCCGGAGTGGACGCACGCCTTTGTCGAGAGGGGCCAGCGCATGGTGCAGCGCACCAAAAATCACGCCAGCGTGATCCTCTGGTCGCTCGGCAACGAGAGCGGCATCGGCGCCAACCACCACGCCCTCGCCGGCTGGATGCGCGCCACCGACCCCACGCGCCCGCTCCACTACGAGGGCGCGATCTCGCGCTGGATGGGCGAATCTTGGGAGTGCGGCCACGCCGTCACCGACCTCGTCTGCCCGATGTACCCGACGGTCGACGAAATTGAGGAGTACGGCGAAAACGCGGAAAACAACCCGCTGTGGAATCGCCCGCTGGTGATGTGTGAATACGCCCACTCGATGGGCAACAGCACCGGCAACCTCGCCGAATACTGGGACGCCATCCGCGCCTATCCCGGTCTCCAGGGCGGCTTCATCTGGGACTGGGTCGACCAGGGGCTGCGCCAAGTAGACGAAAACGGCGTTGAATACTGGGCCTACGGCGGCGACTTTGACGAGGAAGTCCACGACAGCAATTTCAACATCAACGGCCTCATCTGGCCCGACCGCACGCCCCACCCCGCGCTGTGGGAATACAAGAAAATTTTGCAGCCTGTTCGCTTTTATGATCTCAACCCAGCAGCGCGAACGATTGAGGTGTTTAACGAGTCTTTCTTCGCCGACACCGCCAATCTGCGGGCGACATTCGAAGTGCTGGTCAACGGTGACCTCGTCCACCAGCAGCCGCTCGACCTCGCCCCGCTCGCGCCGCAGGAGCTTCGCGTGGTCGATCTGCCGCTGCCGTCGCTGAATTTGGACGACGGGGATGAGGCGTTTGTGAAGGTGCGCTTTCAGCAGATCGAGGCGACGGCGTGGGCCGAGGCGGGGCACGAGGTCGCGTGGGGGCAGTTCGCGTGGGAGGCCAAGCGGGACCCCTCCCTAGCCCTCCCCTCCGAGGGGAGGGAGCCGTTGGTCGAACGTACCGGTAAAGCTTCCGCAGACAATGTAATCGACAGACTCCCTTCCCCTTCCGAGGGGGAAGGGCCGGGGATGGGGGTCGAACTTGACGTAATTGAAAACGCCGATTCCATCCAGATCACCAACGAAAACGTCACGCTTGCCTTTGACAAAGCCACCGCCCGCCTCACCCGCTACGCCGTCAACGGCGTCGATCTGCTCACCGCGGGCCCCCGCCTCAACGTCTGGCGCGCGCCGCTCGACAACGACGGCTTCAAAGTCGCCCAGGGCTGGCGACCGATGGACCTGGAGCAGTGGCAAGCCGCCGGGCTCGACGCACTCGATTCAACCGTCGAATCCGTGCAGGTGACGCAGCCGGAGCCGGGCGTTGTCGAAATTCGCGCGCAGACGATTGTCGGCTCCGAGGCGCACCCCAACGCCTTCCAGCACGAGCACGTTTATACGATTCGCGGCGACGGCACGGTCGAGATCGTCAACGAAATTGAGGCGGAGGAGGCGCTGCCGAATTTGCCGAGAGTGGGGCTGTCGATGGGCGTGGTGAAGGAATTGGAGGGGGTGCGCTGGTACGGGCGTGGGCCGCACGAGAACTACGCGGACCGCAACGAAGGAGCGAGAATGGGGACGTGGCAAAGCACCGTCAGCGACGAATACGTGCCCTACATCCTGCCGCAGGCCCACGGCAACAAAACCGACGTGCGCTGGATCGAACTCACTGACGACGCGGGCGCGGGCCTGCGCGTCGAAACGGCGGACGGCCAGCCCCTCCAAACGACGGTGAGCCACTTCACCGCCGACGACCTCTGGCAGGCCACCCATACCAACGAGCTGCAACGGCGCGACGAAATCATGCTGGAGATCGACCACCGTCAGAAGGGCGTCGGCGGTGCGAGTTGCGGGCCGGAAACGCTGGCGAAGTACCAAGTCGAGCCGGGAAAATTTCGCTTTGCGGTGCGGCTGCGGGCTATTTCGCGAACAGAGATATAGAGGTAGATGCGCTGTTACAGGATCGAAAATTCAATTGACGCTAGTTTGAAAGCGTGATAGTATTCAAAGTGAACACCGCTTCAGTTGGGTTATTAAATATTCGGAGTTTTGAATGGAAGAGCAAGAATATAATGGAAGAGCAAGAATATAACAGTCAAAAAAATAGCTCTGACTATTCTTCTGAGTCAGAGCAAGCTAAAGATAATAGCACAGTCTCGTCGTCGAACCTTTCAAAAAATGACGAATTATTTAACTCAGAAACCGAACTATCAAAAGAAGTTGTTGGTGAGTTCCAACCCATCGAGTTTAATTCGGTTGCAGCTTCAACAAAACTACAGCTAAGCATTTTGAATACTACAATATTTGCTGAGGAATTGATCAAAACGCAAAAACTGCTTTTGAAATCCATTGAGCTACCTAGAGTAAACCTCCCAGATTTCTCTTGGGTTGATAAAGTTTCAAAGCAGATCACAAAAAGTTTAGACGTTAGTAGTTCAATCTCAAAGTTGGCTCTGCAAACTGTGGCACAGCAGGAGAAATTATTCAAAGCATTTGAAACGCCTAACAATGATCTGCTACGAATCCTCAACACTTCGCTTGGCACATTGCCCGGCACTTCCGATTTGCCGACTGTCTCTTTGCCAGACACGTCCTGGGTTGATAGCTTGCTCAAGACGGCTGCTTTTCATGTAGATTCCGGCACAATAATAAAAGATATTTCATTACCAGATCTCTTGGGCATAGCAGCGGCTAGTTTTGTCTCTGACACATACAGCGAGTTTACAGAAACACAGTCTATTTATGAAGAATCGCAGGCAGAGAAACTTGCCGAAAAAAGTATTGCAAAGATTCCAACATCTGTTCCTGATCATATTCGCCAGGAAATTGTCAGATTGATAATTGCTTTCATTATTGCACTGCTTCCAATGATGCAAAATCATTTTGCACAGTTAAGCAGCACCCATATGCAAGAAGAGCAACTTAGAGCGGTACAGCGCTCCAATGAACTGCAAGAACGGCTTATCGATGAACTGCCTCAAATCACTGAAGCTGCCCTAGATTCAGCACGTAATGATCAAAAATCTATTGAAAAAATATCTATTCTGCTGGCAAAACGACCAGCTAAAGTCCGAGCAGAACCAAATAGGGATGGCGCAATCATAGGCTCGCTCAACACAGGACAGATCATTACAGCTATTGAGCATAGCGGAAACTGGGTTTTTGTTAAGTATTTGATTGGTATCAATAAAGAAGGATATGGATGGGTTGCTCGCAGGAATCTCGTTTTGCCACATAATTATAGCGAGAAAGTGGAGTCAAAAAAAACCGGGCACCGACACTATCGACAAGAGCTACCATCACCAGATTTTTGGCAACCACAGTCGATTGAGTCAATCGTTGCATCGCAACAGACACAGCCCATCTCTAGCCTTTCCACCTTGAAAGCCGACTTTTGGCCGGAGGATGAATCCGCCGATGACTTCATTGAGTTTGTTGAGCAACAGCGCCAAACAGATCGTTTAGTAAGCTGATGGACATTATCCTGCTCGATACAAACATCGTATCGTTCATCTTCAAAGGAGATAGTCGTGCTGCGGATTATGAGCCACATCTGAAAGATCGGCAGTTGGCTATTTCATTTATGACGGTGGCTGAACTTTATCAGTGGGCAGCCGTGCGCAAGTGGGGGGAACGTCGGCGAGAGCAGTTGGCCCAAACCTTGACGGCCAATTATACAGTACTCTCGTTTGACATCAGACTGTGCCAAACTTGGGGCGAGGTCAGGGCGGGGCGACAGTCTACAGGAAAACCTATTGCCCCACAAGATGCCTGGGTGGCGGCGACAGCGCTTCACTATAGCTTGCCCCTTGTCACTCATAACCCGAAGGATTTTGTCGATATTGCCGATCTCACAGTCATTACGACTGTCGAGTAATCATTATTCCAGTCACTCTTCACGCCTCCGTCCGCCGCAGCAACTCCTCATTCGACAGAATCGCCTCCAGCAATTTCAAACACGCTCTAAGAGCAGGGACGCAAAGCGAATCTGCGGAAGAGCTTTTGCTCCACGCTGTTAGCTGCCGCCGGGCGACCGCGGCAGAGCGAAAAAACATGTGAAGGCTTATCAGACTAAGCAAAACTAAGAGCCGGATATGCTGCCCGAATACGACTTCAGCGGCAAAAAGAGCAGCGCGGCAAGCACCATCCAGCATCGAGCAATCTCTACAAGCAGCCCGGCTTCTCGCAGAAGCCGGGCTGCTTGCAAAAATTGCTTGGCAGGCGACGCCTATCCATCAGCCGCCCCAGAAGCGGAACAGGTTGTACCCGTATCCGATCAGCGAGCGATCCACGCCCAGCCAGTCCGTCACGCGGAAGATGGCGAACCAGAAACCGTCCGTCAGCGGCGTATCCCAGAAGAAGAGAAACATGAGCACCATGAACGACAGCCCGCCCATGCGCTGCATGGCGTAGCGCCGTTCGGGCGGGAGCAGAACGGCAATGATGCCAAAGCCGTCCAGCCCCGGCAGCGGCAGCAGATTGATAAAGAGCGCCGTCACCTGGAAAAGCAGCAGCAAGGCCAGGCCGCCCCAGAAGGTCGAGTGGTAGAACCAATCATCGAAGAGCCACGCCGCGGAGAGCGGCCTGCATCAGCGCCTCGTCGATCAGCGGACGCACCACGGTAATGTACGAGGTGACGCCGCTCAGTTCGGGCGCGTCCGCCGTCCACTCGTCGCGCAGTTCCAGCAGGTACTGTGTCAGCGCGCTGCGGCTAACGCCCGCCCGCTTGAGCACGGTCGCCACATCCAAACGGCTAAGCTCCAGCATGGCGAGCAGCAGGTGCTCCGGCAGCACGTGTCGCTGCTCGCTTTCGTCGAGCAGGGCGCGCGCGCGGCGCATCACGTGCATGGCTTCAGCGGTGAAGCGAGAATACATATCGGCCACGAGAGCCTCCTTCCTACGTGAGTATTACGAAAAGAATTAGTACAGCAATTGTTAGACTCGTTCAACCCGGTTTACCGGGTTTTCGACAGGCAAGCCCGGCGGCTTTAGCGCCGGGCGGTGGCCAAGTAGCCACTTGGGCGGTTTACGACGAGTTTGTGTCCGCTGCTCACCTCCTTTGAACACAAATCAACTAAATCAACACGGCGTTGGCTGTGCCCATTGTGTGTGCTACCTTCCATTCCGGCCAGCCAGTGTAACAGAGTTTGGGCTGCTGGAGAAATCTTGGTAGCGTCCATTTTGAGGCAATGTTTAACAAACAACCCGATTTTGGTGTAGAAGCTGGGTCGTGGTCAACGCCGATAGCTTTTCAGTAGATTTCAGATGGGGTTTGAGTAGATTTACCAAGTAAATTTTGCAGCAGACGGCTTTGCCACAACCATGTAGTTGACTCACGCAGCACGACGGTTTGCGCTCAAACAGAATTACCTATTTACCGTGAAGAGTTGTCAATCGCTGGCGAATCGTCCATAATAAACAGGTGTCGATGATCCGATCTCTGGCAAATGCTCGACCTTTGCCGCCGCTTCACCTAATACAAAATGGCTACCCGTTCTCCCACCCAATTTGACTCCGCCCCCTACGAACTCGTCGTCGGCGTGGAGGTGCACGCGCAATTGCTGACGCGCTCCAAAATGTTCTGCGGCTGCGCGACAGACTACGCCGGTTCGCCGCCCAACACGCGCACCTGCCCCGTCTGTCTCGGTCTACCCGGCGCGCTGCCGGTGATCAACGGCGCGGCGGTGGAGGCAACGATCAAGAGCGGGCTGGCGCTCGACTGCACCACTGCCGAAACGGCCGTCTTTGCGCGTAAAAACTACCACTACCCCGACCTGCCCAAGGGCTATCAAATTTCGCAGTACGAGCTGCCGCTCTGCGAGCACGGCCACCTGGATGTTGAGTTAGAGGATGGCTCGACGCACCGCATCCGCATTCGCCGCGCGCAC
>CBDCCT010000002.1:2155000-5838999 GCA_965214995.1 Trueperaceae bacterium | reverse complement strand
TGTTTTTACCGTCCTGGAGGGATGCGGCAGAAATCGCATTTTTGCGCTTTCCGGAATCACTATTATACACCCTCCGGCACGCGAAAATCTGAGTTTTTGTATAAAAGGTGGGGTGTGGGGTGCCATCTCGCCGCAAGCGGCAAGGGGTAAAGAAGGAGAATGATTGTCCAGGAGGATATTTTTGTTTGAGGCGTGCGGGAGGGGGATGTATACGCTATGCAAGTCTGGGCCTGTGGCTAGTGGATGAGGAAGCTCGGGTTGGCGGTAACCGCCCCCACCCCCTCGACGATGATGCGGTTCTCGTAGGTCTCGCCCAGCCTGTAGAAGCGCACCGAGTCTTCGGCGGGCGCGATGAGCTTGCGGACCTTTCCGCGCAAGGTGGCGAGGCCCTGGGCGTCTAAATGCGCCTCGAACACGGAATATTGCACCCGCTCGCCGTAGCCGGAGAGGAGCTTGGCGAGCCGGTAGCGGCGCCTGTCGCAGGGGACGTCGTAGGCGACGACCACGAGCACGGCTAGCGTATCGTCAGGGGGCGGTAGGGGTGGGCGGGGTCGCGTAAGCAGCGGCTGAACGCCCTGGCCTGGTGGAGGAAGAGCGCCTCGTAGCGGTAGCGCTTGCCGTTGGGCGCGGTGATCTCATCTTGCAGGCGGGCTTCGAAAAGTTCCAAAAAGCGTTTACGGGCGCTCTCCTGGAGCAGCACGCCTTTGGCGTCCGTGCGGAAGTCCTCGGGCTGAAAGCGCCCGCCGAGCACCGACGTGAAGACGAGCCCGTCAACCAAAGCGGCGCGGTACTCCTCCAGGAGGTCGAGCGCCAGCGCCGGGCGTCGCCCCCGGCTCGCGTGCAAGAAGCCGATGCCGGGGTGCAGCCCGACGAGGTGCAGCGCGGCGAGGAGGCGCGACAGCACCAGCGTGTAGCCAAAGGAGAGCATCGCGTTGACGGGGTCTTTGGGCGGGCGGTAGTTCCTGCCGCCGAAACCCCACGTCGGCCCCAAAAGCTCGCCGAGCGCGGCGAAGTAGGCCTGGGCGCCGTTCCCCTCGAGGCCGCGCAGCGCGCCCAGGTCGGCGGCCCGGCCCGCGCGCTCCTTAGCCTCGCGCAGCGTCTCGACAGCGGAGCGGGCGTACTCGGCGCGGGCGCGCTTGAGGAGCCGGGCGAGGACGACGCCGGAATTGTGCAGCTTGGCCCCCACCACGGCTCTGGCGAGCGCGGTGCGGACCTCGGGGTGCTCGAGCCTTTGCACCTGGGCGCGGAGGAGTTCGACGTTGCCCCCGTCGGGCTGGACGAGGTGGCCGAGGTAGTGTCCCCGTTTGGAGAGCAGGTGCAGGCTCGAGCCCTGTTCCAAAAGCCCCCGCATCGCCTGGGTGGTGACCTGCGCGCCACCCACAAGCGCCACCGCCCCCACGGTGTAGCGGGGCACCGTGGCGAGGAGCCGCCCCTCCTTCTCGACGCGCAGCTTTCCCTCCTGTCAAGCGGAGCTTGGAGCCCGGCTCGTTGAGGTAGAGGATCATGCGCCCCACAGCCAGACGGCGTAGGGCTGGCCGCCCTGCAGCGCCGCGACGAGCGCGCGCGCTTCTTCGGACAGCACGTCGCGCCAGGCGAGGCGATGGGGGGTGCCGCGGCGGTATCTCACGCGGTAGGCGAGGTTCCTCCTTAGTTCCGGGTGCGGCTGACGCAGGGTCCCCCTTTCTATCGCCCGCAGCAGACAGAAGTGGGCGATGGGGGCCTCGAGCGTGTCGGCGAGAGCCGCGGCGAGCATGGGCACGCCGCCCTCCTCAGGACCCAGAGGCAGCCCCTCCGCGAGCAGGTCGTGCCAGACGAGGTTCCGCAGCGTGCGGCGCAGCGTGCCCCAGGCCCAGCGCAGGTCGGTTCCCCGGCGGGGCGAGCCCCAGCAGGGTGCGCGCGTATATTTCGTCCGCCGCGGCGACGGGGACGCGGCCCGCGAGCGCGGCGGCGCAGGGCTGACACCACCGCCTCGTCCGCGAGCCAGCGCCCCGCGAAGGTGGCGCGGTGGTAGAGCCGCGAGCTCGTCAGCTTGACGGCGAGCGGCCCCCAGAGATGCGGGGGCGGGCGGTACGAGGCGAGCGCGTTGACGCGGTGGGAGGTCGCGCCTTGGGTTACCTCGAGCGGCCGCGACCCGGAGGCGCACGTGACCACCCAGGGCGTGGCGCGGCTTGTCTCCGGGGGGCCGCCTGAGGGCTCGGGGGTCCGCGCCCGCGCGGCGTATCTCGCCCATCGCGGGGGGCCTGGTCTGGGTGTGCGTGGGCAGGAGTGTCTCCAGGTCAGCGCCGTCCGCCGCGCCCCGCAGCCAGTCGTCGAGCGTGCGAAAGTCGCGGCGCACCTCGCCGAGCTGGTAGTACGCCCGCCAACCGCGGACGAGGTTGTTGACCTCGCGGAGCGCCGCCGCGCGCCCGCGGCCGTAGCCGGGGCCGAGGAGGTAGCGAACGTGGTTTCTGAAGTCGTCCAGGTTGCGCCGGTCGATCCGGACGCTCTTGCCTTTGAAGTAAAACCCCAGGAACGCGAAGCCCTGCTCGAAGGAGACGATGCGCGTCTTGGCGGTGTTGAGCGAGAGCTCGAGGACGCCGAGGGTTTCTTCCGCCGTCTCGAGCACCCCGCCGGCCGCGCTGGGCGAGGCGCAGGCGACGGCGAAGTCGTCGGCGAAACGGACTGCGCCGGGGCCGTGACGAGACACCGCCCGGTCGAAGGGGGTGAGGTAGATGTTAGCTAAGAGCGGCGACAGCGGGCTTCCCTGCGGCAGGCCGCGCTCGGTGACACTTTCCTTGCCCCCCTCCAAGACAGGCAGGCGGAGCATGACTGCCACGAGCTCGAGCGCCCCCCGGCTCAGCCGCGGGCTCAGCGCCCGGAGGAGCTGCGGGTGGGGCACGGTGTCGAAAAAGCGGGCGATGTCGCCGCGCACCACCCAGCCGCGCCCGGCGTCGCGGTGTTCGATGAGCTTGCGGGCCGCGTGGAGCACCCCGAGGCCCTGGCGGTAGCTGTAGGCGCTGGCGTGGAGGCTAGGATTGAAAGCCGCGCCGAGCGCCCGCTGCGCCGCCCCCTGGGCGACGCGGTCGCGCACGCAGAGGATCACGACGCCGCGCTCGCCCCCTCCGCCCTTCGCCAGCCAGGCCCGCCTGGCGGACCTGGGCCGGTAGCTCCCGCTCGTCAGCTCCTGGCGCAGCGCCGTCAGGTGGCGTTCGGCAGCCCCTGCGAAGCCCTCGACCGTCTCTCCGTCGGGGCCGGGCGTAGTGCGCCGTCCCGCTAAACGCTTCCAGGACGCCTGGAGGTGTTCGGGCCGCGCGAGGTCTTCCCGCCCAAGAACCCCTGTCCCTTCGTCCATACCCTCTAAGGCCTGCCGCCAGCAAAAACGGAAGGCTGTCCACCTCCTGCCGAGGTTGTTGCGGCACAGCTCGAGGTGTGCCCTGAGTGTGCGGTGAGTCGCGTGACCGGGCGCGCTATCGGCCCGGGCTTATCCTCTGCCGCGGACGTTCACCTGACCCGCGCTTCCGTTTTTCGGCGACCGCCCCCTTATGGAATAGAGGGGCACGAGGTGTCCAGCTCGAGGTCGAAAGGAGAAAGCCATGAAGACCGGGTTCTACGCTCTTACGCTCTGTGCCTACGGCCTGGCCTTCGTGTCCGGACCCGCCGCCCCCTGGCTCCTCGCGCCCCTCGCTCTTTGGAGCTTGTGGTTCGCCCGCGCCGCGGTGCATGGATTCTTCGCGTTCGCGGGCTCCGGCATTCACGTCGGCCTCAGGACGTGGGCGCGGATGTTCCTGCTCGCCGCCCTCGCGGGCTTCCTGCTCGGCTGGGCGCTGATCCCGCTCCTTCTCGTCCGCGATCTCCTGGCGTCGGCCAGAAGGGAGGCCTAAAGTGGAAGACGTTGTAGGCGCGGCCGTCGGCCTCACCCTCGTCGCGTTCCTCTTCGCCGGCGCGCTCTATGCCGTCATCCTCGTCGTCGTCTTCATCCTCTTCGTGCTGGGCTTCCTCCTCCTGTGCGCGCTCGTCGTGGCGACCGCCTGGGGGAGCGTGCGGCTGGCCCACAGCCACAGGCCGCACCTCGGCCTGCTTCCTCAGGCGCTGCTCCCTAAGCTCGAGCTCGGCGCGTACGGCGCGAGCGTGTCCTACGACGCGCCCGCCGCGGGCGGCGCGGCGGACCGGGCTCTGCTCATCGCGCTCCCCGCGCTAGCGACCGTGCTTGTGGCCTTTGGGCTCGCCGCCCTGGCCGCGTCCGCCCTCGAGGTCGGGATAACGCAAGAACTCGGCATCATATTGAGCATTGTCGGCCTCTGCGCCGTGGTCGGCTTTGATCACGCCGCGGGGCGCGGCGGCGCGCCCGCCTTGGGGGGCGCTTATCCCGACGAGCACAACGCGCTCTCTGACGCCGTCGGGCGGGTCTGCGCGCTCGGCGAGGCGATCGAAGAGCTCTCGGAGCTTTTCGCCCCGCCCTTCGACGCACCCAGCGAGCTCGAGGCGCGCTTCCGCCGCCACCGCTCGGGGCCGCCTCACGACCTCGCGGGGCTGGTGGAGCAGGTGACCGCGCTGGAGGCCGAGGCCGAGGACGTGCTGGTGAGGCTCGAGGGGGCGCTCGGCAAATGGGAGAGGGTCCGGCACATCTGCGCTGTGGCGGGGGGTGAAGTCGCTAAAACGGCTGACTTAAGAGGACTCGAGGAGGTTCACGCGCTCAGCAACATTCTCACAAGCGCCGAACTCCTGGGGCTCCTCAGCGACCGCGCCTGGGCGGCGTTCGACCAGACCCTCGAGGATGTCGCGGCCCGCCTCAAAGAGCTGGTGGGGGGACGGTCAGGCGCTAGCGGGCCGGGGGGCAGGCTCGAGTGGGCGCTGAACGTTCTGGGCCTGCGCGACGCACACGTGAGCTATCAGGAGGTCAAAGCGCAGTACCGCAACCTCGTCAAGCGCTGCCATCCCGACCGGTTCCATAACGCCTCGGAAGAGGTGAGGCGGGAGGCCAGCCGCCGCTTCCGGGAGATCAGAGAGGCCTTTCGTATCCTTCAGCAACACCACGGGGTGAACGTATGAGCGAGCTTGTCCCGACCGCACAGTCGATCAAGGAGCGCCTGGAGAATTTCAGCCGCGCGCGGAATCTGGAGCGCGGCGCGCCGCAGGCCGTTCTTCT
Organism: Trueperaceae bacterium; assembly: GCA_965214995.1. Taxonomy (GTDB): domain Bacteria; phylum Deinococcota; class Deinococci; order Deinococcales; family Trueperaceae; genus CBDCCT01. The sequence goes on along the minus strand of CBDCCT010000002.1, from coordinate 5,833,874 downwards.
GCTGGACGCCTCCGGCAGCATGGCCGGGGAGGGCCTGGCGCAGGCGGTGCGCGGGGCGAAAAGCTACACGCGCGACGCCCACGCACGCGGGCACCGCGTTTCGCTGCTGACCTTCGCGAGCGACGCCGAAGTCCTGACGCGCGACCTCCCTCCCGGCCGCGACCCGGCCCCCCACCTAAGGCGTATGCGGGCGGAGGGGTCGACCAACCTCACCGCCGGCCTGAGCCTGGCCGGGCGGCTCTTGCGCGGGTCGGGCGGGAGGACCGTCTGCGTCGTGACCGACGGCTACCCTGACAGTGCGCAGGCTGCGCTCGCCGCGGCGCAGCGGCTCAAGGCCCAGGGCGTGCATATCGCCTGCATCGGCACGAGCGACGCGGACCAGGCCTTCCTGGCGCGGCTCGCGAGCCGCGCGGGGCTGGCGAGGAAGGTCAGGCTCAAGGAGCTCGAGCGGGCCATAACGGACGCGGCCCGGATGCTGCCGAAGGCGTGACTTAGATGCCCAAAAAGACTCGCTCTACTCTCTACTGTTCAGAACAGGATCAAAATCCAGCTCTGTTTGGTGTGCTAAGGCAAAGCCTTTAAGGTTGGCTAGTTCGACTTTTTTAGACTTATACAGTAACGTTCCATGAAACCTATATGAGAGTGTAGTTTATAACTTTATTTTCACCCACCAACAATTATGTGAAGCTAATGAGTATCTAGTACACAACTTTATTTTAATTCTTAAAAAATGATATGACGATAAGAATGGGCTTATTCTTATTTTCCAGTTACCAACTTTATTTTTCTTGCACACGCGTTTTGGCGCGTAACCAAGGCAAAAGGCCCCTCGAGCACAAAGCCCGCCGAGGGGCCAAACAAAAACCTTTTACCGCCGGGCAAGCTCGAGCCCCAAGAATCAGCCCCTTGACTCGAGCCTTGGCGGTCTCGAGAAGGTTTTTAGCCTCAACTACTCTGTTGCGGGATTCTCGGACTTTCAAAACGATTTTTTCAATCGTCGCCTTCTCAGGTACAAAAAATGGAATGTTCATGAGTTCTTCTGTTGAAATCGCGGGGTACATTGTCGCGGTTGTATGCAAGTCCTCAGTACACGACAATTCTCTAGAAACTCCGTCCAGAACATGATTTGTTGTGTAAGCCCGAAAAGAGGATTTTTGTCCGCAGGAGCATGAAAAGTGAATCGCCTTGAACATCGTTCTAGACAGCAGTCATGAGGGAGATGAGCACTACTTTTCAGAGGACTAAATAGCCCGTTCCAGACTTGCAAAACTATTTTTTGTCGTGTACTGAATGGAGAGCTACTTTTCTCAAAATTGTCGTGTACTCAGCCGTTATACTTGAGATGATAGTTGCCTCCTCCGGTTTCCCAACCTAAGTATGGCAGCTATCATCCCCTTTTTACAGCCCCGGTTTAGCGGAAACTAAAGGAGTTATCAACATTATTTTTCTTGCACAATGATGCGCTCGTGCTCGAAATGGTCATCGCGCTCAACGAACTCATCCAGGGCTGAGCTTGGTCGTGTGGTCTTAGGGCACTCGAGCAGCGCACCTCTACCAAAGAAAGAAGGCAAAGAAGCCGAAAAAGCGCCGCTGGTAGAACCGACCCCGCCACCGCCGACAGTAAAACCAAGCTCGAGAAACGTCAAGCGGAAAGACCGCACTTAGCCGCAGCTCGAGCTGTAAAGAAACGTCGAGGAGCGTGACCGAAATTAAGCGTGAAACCTCGTGACCTCTTTTTTGTTACGCCTACAGAAAAAAGCGCACTAACAAAGCTTATTCAGAGGAGCGTAGATGAGCTTTACACTTTGGATACTTTTGGGCGTGAGCGTGGCTGCCTTGTTGGGGCTAGGGTGGTACGTCTCGAGCATCATCTTAGTGCCCAAGCCTTACAGCCTCATGCCCGAGTTCAAGATTATTGACGTGGGCGAGGACGGTGTGAAAGACAGTGTGACGCTGCCCTTACCCGCGTCCGCGCGGCAGTTCGCCGATACGCGCAGGCGGGGCGTCTACAACCTGCTTTATGAAACGGGCTACGGGTGTTTGGGTGAGGTGATTGAGGAGACCCCGAGGAGCTTAACGCGTACTTTTAGCCTCTCTTACGGCGAACCACCTCAAAGAGGCGCGCCCGCCCGCCTCGACTACGTCATCTACCGCAGCGACCCCGGCGCGCACGGCCTCACTTTTGAAGACCTCACGCTGCAAGGGCGGGTGGGGCGGCTCAAAGCCTGGTGGCTGCCCAATGAGGGCGATACCACTGTAGACACCGCTGTAGACACCGCCGTACTAATGCTCCACGGCAGACGCCGCGCCGATAGAACCCGAACGCGCTCGTGAACCCGCTTACCGACTTAGCCATGTGGGTGGCGACGAAGCGCATCGGCGTAGACTGGCGGACGCTCGACCAGCGCGAGACCATCCACCAGGTCACGGTGCCCGTCCTGCTCATCCACGGGAGCGCCGACAGCACGGTGCCGGTAACTCTTAGCGACGCGCTGGCCGAACGCGCGGGGGGACCGCTCGTCTACAAAAGGGTGGAGGGGGCGGAGCATATCGAGGCGTGGAACCGGGACCCGGAGGCGTACGAGGGCTGGGTGCGGGGGTTCTTAACGCGTTATGCGCCTCTAAACAATCATGTTGGCGAGGTGCCGGACGAACCTCTGATAAAACTTTCTGGAAGACAAACCACACCTTGATTCGTCTCCTGGCGCTTATCTCCCACCGGGTCCTTCAGCCGCCGCCACAAGGTTTGCCAGGCGCGCGTCGAAGCGAAAGGGTTGGGGTGGGCCGCGCTCCGCCCTCTCAAAGGCCGGATGCTCCGGGTTGATGAGGTAGTTGAATTCGCCCCCCACCACGGCACTGGGCACGCGCAAGGCGAGCGAGGCCCTGCGCCCCACCCAGTCGTTGCCGATGAGCTGCGTGGCCTTGAGCGGGGCCTCGTGCCAGTCGGGCGGGACGGGCTTGCGGTCCCAGCCCTCGGGCAGCTCGTCTGGGGGAAGATAAAGGCTCTCGTTCTCCTCAAAGCTGAGGGTGTGGACCCACAGCCCCGCCAAGCCCCTCACGGAAAAGGTATGTACGAGGCGCTCGAGCGCGGCCAAAGAGGGAGAGGCCGAGGTGTAAACGAGGCGCACGCTGGGGCCGTTCCAGCGCCCGCCGTACCGGGCCGCCCCCACGCCGCTAAAGGCGTCTTTGGGTTCGTGGAATGGTTCGCTCGAGAGCCGGTAGACCCTCAGAGATAGACCCCGTCGGCAATGGCCGCGAGGTAACGCTCCACCGCCTCCAGACCGGGCGCGGTGCGGGCGAGCTCAATCGGCACCGCGCCCAAGTTCGGGTTGTGGCGCGTGAGCCAGAGGCGCGCGTCTTCGGGGTCACCCACCGCCCTTTCCGCCGCATTAAGAAGCTTCGTCACCTCATAGACGCGGCTCGATTCGGCGGGGCTGAGGGTGCCGCCGCGCCTCCTGCCGAGCGTGCTGGGGCTGATATGCAGGGTGTGGGCGAGGGTTTTTTGACTTATCCCGAGTTGGTCGGCGAGCCGTACAAAAACCTCGAAGGGGTAACCCGCCTCGACCTGGGCGAGCGCGTCGTTTAAGGTGCTACTCCCATCCACCCGCGGATGTTCGACGTCTGGATGAAATGTTTCCATAGTAACCATATGGTATCACATCAACGTTCATATGAGTGCGTCAGTGATTTGCTGAACCCGAGCTGTTCTTACAAACTCTGCGGGACACTCTCGAGCCGCCCTTTACACCACCTTGGCGTTTTCTTCGCCAAATCTTCAACTTCTCGTGACACGTTGGCTTGTACGAACTGTGCCGGAGGTGCTGTGCAACGTGACGTCAGGAGGAAGCGATATGAGAGCTAAAGGGCATCGGCGCGTCCTTTTCGGCGTATATCTTTGACGGCTTTACCTACTCGGACATCGTCTCCGCCGAGGACAACCCGCTGGTGCCCCTCACGTTGCAGTGGTTGGCGCGCATTCCCTGAGGGGCTCGAGCTTCGTACTCCCCAAACGCCCCTCTACCTCAACGCCGACCCCGCCCGGTTGGCGCAAATCGTCTACAACCTTCTCGACAACGTGCTCAAGTACACGCTCGACGGCGGACGGGTCACGCTCTACGTGCTCTCTACCCAGGGCGACGTGCAGCTCATCGTCAGAGACTCGGGCAAGGGCCTGGGTGAGGCGGACATCAAGCGGGTGATGAACCGCTTTTACCGGGTGGACGCCGTTAAAGAAGCGACCAGCGAGCTCGGCGCGAGCGGGCTGGGCCTCGCCATCGTCAACGCGCTCGCCACCATGCACGGGGGCCGCGTCAAGGTGGGCAACGCCGAAGAGGGCGGCGCGGAGTTTCGGGTGGCGCTGCCGGGGCCTCTCGCTGGCTGACGCGCCACAACGTGCGCAAGATTGATAGGCGGCAGTGGCTCGCGCGCCTTAGAAGCTCGTCACGCGGCAAAACGTCCTCGTCTAAAAAGCCGCTGCACGATAAAAGCCAGCACCAGCCCCGCAGCCACAAGCGCCGCCACGACCACGACCAACTCCGCCCCCCACTGCTTCGCCGCGATGCCGACAAACGCCTAGGCCAAGACCCCGCCGTAGGCCACGTCACCCCGGTTCTTGAGCATGAGGTAGCCGATACCCAACGCGGCGATGATGGCGACCACAGCCCAGAGCGGCGCGAGCCAGCCGCCAGTAATTCCAATGTCGAGCAACGTAATCGACGTGTTCGCCACCGTTGCCACGGTGATCCAGCCCAGGTAAACGCTAAAGGGTAGGCGCGTCGTCAGCCTTTCGGCTACGGATGCCTCAGTTTTGCCAACGCCTAAGCGCCTGTAACACACGATCAGCGACGCGAGCAGCCCGAGCATGAAGAGCTGGCTCGCCCCGATAAAGCCGTAGTGCCAGGCGAGCAGCCAAAAAAAGTTAAAGGCGCAACTCACCACGAACGCGTACCCCAGCTTTTCCAGGCGGGGATTATCTTTTTGTGAGGGCAGCGCCTGGTAAATGATGAAGATGACGAGCAGCGTGTAGATAAGCCCCCAGATGCTAAACACGTAACCCGCAGGGGTAAAGAGGCTTGGGAATGAATCGGACACCTCTCCCGTGGTCACGCCGTTGATGGGCAAGATGTTCGCTAAGGCGTTGATGGTGAGCACGGAGCCCAAGGCGAAGATGTTGGCGAGCTGGCGCTTGAGTGCGCGGCTCATGGATGTGGAACCTACTGTTTGTGTGGTCATGCTGACTCCTTAAAGGTTGGTTGGCTTGAGAGGGGCTCCGTCACGAACAGCAAGCCCCGCTCGCCGTTCTCGAGGCGGAACCAGCCCAGTTTGTAGCCGGGCAGGCCCACCCCGTTGGAGCGGGCGCGCGGCGCGTAGGGTGTCCCCGTTAGGCTCACGACCGCGGCCCCGTCCACATCCAGCTTGTCGAAGGGCAGGGTCCGCCCGTAGGGCCAGCCGCTGACGGTCAAGCCTCGGGAAGTGACGCTGAAGGTCGTTCGCTTCGATAAGAGGCCGAAGTAGACGAATAGCACCATGAGCGCCAGCAGGAGCAGCGTGACCAGTGCGAGGAACACCAGAGGCGTGCTGGAGGCGGGGACGATGCGAAAAACTCGGTCTTCCACGCTTGTACCCTTTCCGGTTCATCCTCTCAGAAGTTAAATCCTGCAAATTGAGCGGTTTTCTTTTCAGCAGGCTGCTTTTCTGTAAAGTCAAACCGAACGCCTGTCAATTCCTCAGAGACCTCCCACAACTTCTTGGCGTCCGCTTCGTTTTGTGCGGCTTTGCTCGAGCCTACCCTCTTGGGCTTTCCCGTCATTTCCATAAACCCCGCAGGCCCGTAGAAGTCGCCCCCCTGCACGTCGGCGTCGGTAGCCGCCCGCAGGGTGGGTAAAGCGCCCGCCGCCGCGCTCTGCATCATGCCGAAGGTGTTCATAAACCAAGAGGCAAGGCGAAGCTGAAGATCGTCCTTATCTCGAGCCAGGTTCGTCTTTGCGCCGCCCGGATGCGCCGCCACGGCTAGCGCGTTTATGCCTGCGGCCCCTATCCGCCGCTGCAATTCGTAGCTAAAAAGCAGGTTGGCGAGTTTCGAGCGACCGTAAGCGGGTAGCGGCGCAAAACCCTCGCCACCCTCGTACTGTAAATTGTCAAAATCCATCTTTCCCACCCGGTGCCCGTAACTGCTGGCCGTCACCACCCGCGCGCCTGCGGTGGCTTTTAGGACCTCTAACAGCCACCCCGTCAGGGCAAAATGCCCGAGATGGTTTACGCCGAACATCTTTTCGAAACCGTCGCTGGTCAGCTCGTAGCGGGTGGTTGAAACTCCTGCGTTGTTGACGAGTATATCGAGGCGGCCATACTTTGCCTTGAAAGCGTGAGCGAAGGCCCTAACCGAGGCGAGGCTGGCATTGTCGAGTTGCATCACGCCGAGGTTGGCACCTTCGACTTCGCGCAGGACTTCCGCTCTCGCCGTTTCCGCCTTTTGCAGGTTGCGGCAGGCCATGACGACGGTCGCACCTTTGCGCGCCAGTGCTTTCGTGGACTCGAGCCCCAAACCACGGTTCGCGCCTGTTACGACCGCGACGCTTCCCGTCAGATCGGGGATGTCTTGTCGGCTCCAATTTCGGCTCATTTCACTTCTTGCATCTGACGGATTTGCCTCATGAGCATCTTTTTAGGCATGAGCGGCGCTGTATTCATGATGATGCGTTGTGCAGGGCTAACGCCCGCGATAACGTCCAGCTTGCCTTCCAGCATGGCGTCGTAGCCTGCTTCGGCCACCTCTCTGGCGCTAAATGTGTTGTTAAAGAGCTCGGTTTTGTCCATACCCGAGGTGCTGGCAAACTCGGTGTCAGTCGCGCCCGGCATAAGCGCAGTGACGCTCACGCCCGTGTCGCGCAGCTCCTCGGCAACCGCGTTACTGAACGAGGTGACGTAGGCTTTGGTGGCGTAGTAGACCGCCTGCAAGGGTCCCGGCATCAGCGCGGCGGTGGACGAAACGTTCAGGACTCTACCCTCTTTCCGCGCCACAAAGTCGGGCAGAAAGCGCCGGGTGAGTTCGGTCAGGGCGATGACGTTTAGGTTAATCATGCTTAAGTCCTGCTGCCACTCGCGCTCATGAAACTTGCCCTGCCCGCCGAAGCCTGCGTTGTTGATGAGGTAGTCTACCGTCACGCCCGCCAGGTTCACTTCGTCGTAAACCTCAGACGCGGCACCCTGCTTTGCCAAGTCCTTGACGATGACCGTCACGTTGACGTTGTGTTTAGTTTCCAGCTCGGTTTTAAGCGCGTTCAGCTTGCTTTCGCTCCTGGCAACGATGATGAGGTCGCCGCCTCTTTCCGCGTGGATGCGCGCGAACGCTTTGCCGATGCCGCTGGACGCGCCCGTAATGAGCGCCGTTCTGTTTTGCATGACGTTACCTTTCTTGTACTCTGAAATCAAAAAAACGACCTGACGCTCACGCTCAAACTGACGGCGGCGGGAGTGTCGCCAAAGCGCGCCCCGAGGACGGCGGAAAGCTCCTGGTCGCCAAACGTGGTGTAGGAGAGCGTTGGGACGACCTGAACGCCCGTGTCGGGGAAGCCCACACGCGCGTCGAGGTCTAGGCTCGAGTCCTCACCCTGCAAAAGAGCAATTTGCCCAGCCAGGCGCGGCGCCGCGGGTAAGAGGTCCGAGCCTCTTTCAAAAGCTTCGGTAATAAGGGGCGCATAGGCCGCTTCTACGGTCCAGAGCCTGCTGCCCAAAAAACCCGTGACGCCAAATGCGCCGCGGGCGTCTGCCGAGTCGGTTAAAAACCAGCCCTCTCCGTAGACCACTAAATCGCCAACCGCGCCGCTGCCGCCCAAGCCCGCGACGAGCCCGTCCCTATAGAGCGCGGTGGCCTCTAACTCGAACGCCCCAAAGCTCCGCCGCACGCTCACGAGCGGCGTTAAGGTGTCCTGGTAGAACAGCGCCCCGCGCACCCGGTAATTTGTGGGATACCAAACCGCCCGGACGCCGGGAACGCCCAAACGCACCCCGCGCCGGTTCACCCGCTCCACGTTGAAGGGTAGGGTCAGGCGCGCGTACTCGAGCGGCAGCCGCTCCACCCCTGCGCTCAGCTCTAGCTCTCCCACGGGCGCAGCAACGTAAGCCTCGGTGAGACCGGGTTCCGCCGTGACGGGGTCGCTAACGCGCAGGCTCGGGTCGAGCTGAAGCTTGAAGGTGAGGGGCTCGAGTTCATAATCGGCTTCCAGATGCGCCGCTAAGGTCCAGCCCACGCTCTCGGTCACGCCGGGAATGACGGTCGTGTCCGCTCCCAAGATGAGTTCGCCCCGGTAACCAAATTGAGCGAATGAAAGAGAGGTGGCGAGACATGCGAACAGGATAAGGAGGGGTTTCATAACGGTTTCTCGAGCAAGGCGGAGTTCAAAGCAGCTCCCTTAGCTTTCCTCAAGCAAGGACCGCCTCGCGCTCGCGCGCCCCGACAACCCGACCGTCCTCTAAGTTGACCGTGCGTTTGACATGCTCTAAAAGTCTTGGGTCGTGGGTCGAAAACACAAACGTGACGCCCTGTTCCTCATTCAAACGCTTCATCATTTCGATAAGGTCACCGCCGGATTTGCTGTCGAGGTTCGCGGTAGGCTCGTCCGCCAGGATGATGTCGGGCTCGGCGGCAAAGGCTCTTGCGACAGCGACGCGCTGCTGCTGCCCGCCCGAGAGCTGGTTGGGGCGGCGGTCCTTAAACTCCTCCATGCCCAACGCTCTCAAAGATTCTAGCGCCCTCGCTTCACGCTCCTTTTTGTTGACGCCTTGGAGTTCTAAAACAAAGGCGGCATTTTCCAGAGCCGTTAACACCGGGATGAGGTTGTAAGCCTGGAACACGAAGCCGAGCTTGTCGAGCCGCATGGCCGCGCCCTCTTTTTTGTCCAACTGGTCAATGCGCTTGTCGTTCAGGTAGATTTCACCCGAGGTCGGCTTGTCGAGGTCGCCCATGAGGTGCAGCAGGGTACTCTTGCCCGAGCCCGAGGGTCCGGCGATGGCGGTGAATTCGCCCTTGTCGATGGTGAGGTTCACGCCTCTAAGCGCGTCCGTTTTGATATCACCGATTTGGTAAGTCTTTTTGAGGTTCTTGACTTCGAAGAGGGGCATGTTGTTTTCCTTTCTGCGTCTCGAGTGTCAGGTTCAGGCGGTGTAGCGCATCGCCTCGGCGGGTTCAATATTGGCCGCCATGCGCGCGGGCCCCAAGGCGGCAAAAAAGGCAGTGAGGACGGCGAAGCCCACCGCGAGCAGCACTTGCCACGGCTCGATAGAGAGGTAGAAGACGTTGGGCAACCCGACTTCTGCCAGCATCTCTTCGGCGTAGCCGGGCATGGCAAAGCCGTTAGAGCCGAGCGCGATAAGCGGCAGCCCGATAGCCAGCCCCAAGGCTGCGCCCGAGAGGCACAGCAACAAGCTCTCGAGCGTGACCATCCCCAAGACCCTCCGGCCCCGCGCGCCCAAGCTGAGGATGACGCCAAACTCGCGCACGCGCTCTAAGGTGCTCAAGTAAACCGTATTGAGTACGAGCAGCCCCGCCAGCACAAAGAAGATAAGCGACATGACGAGCAGCACGGGCGTGAAGAACTGGACCAGCGTCGCCAAACTGGGGTCGATGTCCCGCCAGCCTTCGACTGTTAGACCCTCGCCCAGCGCGCCCCTCAGCGCGGCGAGTTCATCCGCTGTCCCTGCATCTTGGTCTAAAGTATTGACACCGGGGAAGTGAAGCTCGAGCCGACTCACCGCGTCCGGCGCAGCCAGTTCTTGCGCCGCGGTCAAGGAGAGATACGCCGAGTTGATTTCGCGGTTGGGGTCTTCAAAGTCTAAGAGCCCCTCGACGGTATAAGCCGCTGCGCCGTAGCCTTCTGTGCCGGGGGCGTAGACGTACACGTCGTCACCCAAACCGACTTCCAAGGCCGTCGCCAAAGAGCGTCCGAGCATGACGCCGGTCACGTTGTCGCCCTCGACAAATGTGCCTTCTGCAAGGTAGTCGTTGACAAAGTCCGCCCGCAGCAGGTCGGGCCAATCCTGACCCTGTACGGCTAAACCCCTCGAGCGGTCCTCGCCCGCCACCAGACCGGGCACTTGCAACGAGCCCACGACAACCGCGTCCGGCAACGTCTGCGCCACCGTCTCTTTCACTTCTGCGGCGTTCTCTAACAACCCCGCTCCAAAGTTCCGCGCGTCCCGGTAGTCTTCGGTGTGAATCTGTACGTTACCCACCTGGTCGGTCAAGTCCCCATACATGCCGTTCGTGAGCGCGCCGCCGAAGCTGTACATCACAATGGCGAACAACACGACGATGGCGACGGCCAGGACCGAAATGAGGCTGCGCCGCCCCTGCCGCCACAGGTTGCGCCAGGCCAGAGCCATCATTCGCAGGCCCCCTCACGCTCGAGCGCGTTTTGGGTAAAGCACGCCTCGGGAATGTCTACGCCGAACTCGGCGTCTTGCCAGGTGACGACGGTCCTGTGGCCCTCTTCTAACAAATTCGTCACCTCGAAACGTTGCGGGATGTAGAGGCCGTCCACCTCGGCGTAGTCGGAAAGGATGTTTTCTTTCACTGCGTTGCCGCGCTGGTCGTAGTAGGTGATGTTGGTGGGCGCGTAAGAGGGCTTCTCGGCGGTCAGCTCGACCTTACCGTAGGGCGTCGGGGCGTTTGGGTTGGGCACAAGCTCCAAGGTGACGCTCTCATCCGTTTCTTCCAGGATGCTCGCTTGGTAGCTCTCTTCCAGGTCGTCTCCTGCTAAATCGTTGTACGAGATGTCCGAGCCCAAGAACGAGTCGCTTTGACCACTTGGCGGGAGCCGCAGCACGCGCTTTAAACGCGGGTTGTAGATAAAGACGTTGTCGCCGTCGTTCAAGAAGGCTTGCCCGGCGTCTCGAGGGGGCGCAATCACTCTCGTCAAGCCCTGCTCTTCGCCTTCGCTATAGATGCGCATGGTGTAAACGTCTTCTTCGCCGGGGCGGATGACCTGCATGTTCAAGGTCGCCACCTGCGACTCGCCGCGCAAGTTGTTCACGATGATGTCTAAAACGCTTGCCGCGTCCTCTTGAGCGCTGGCGAGGCCCGAGGTGAGCAGCAGGAGTAGCGTTGTGTAAATAAGTTTCATAGGGTCTCCTTTTCGGGGTAGTCGGTAGTCAGAATTCAGTAGCTTTGAAACATGCTGTCTACTGATACCTGACTACTACCTTTAGTTCGCCCGCATCGCCTCTGCCGGATTGAGGTTTCTCACGCGCCTGCCGGGCACGACGATGGCGAGAACTGCTGCAATAAGAATGGTGATGGCGGCCCAGGCTAAGTAGGTCAGGCTCGAGGCCAGCACAAACTCGTCACTGAGCGCCAAGCCCGACAGGTAAGCGCCGTAAAAAGTGTTGATAAAGGGTCCCATCAGGTTGGTGGCGGACATGAACGCGTTCAAGCCGAACCCAAGCACCGCGCCCGCAGCGAACCCGATAAAGGTAGTGTAGACGGCCTCCAACGTCACCATCCGCGCAATCTGACCTTGGCTAAGGCCGAGTGAGGTAATGACGCCGAACTCGCGCGTGCGCTCTATCACGCTCACAATCACGGTGCTCATCACGGTCACGGCGGCGAAAAGCGCAATCATCAGAACAATTGGAATCATCGACGTGCGTTTGTCCTCGATGCCTGCCATAAGGCCGCCCAAGAGTTCGGTGATGGGGTAAGCCGCCACGCTTTGCGGCAAGATTGAGGCCGCGCTAAGGGCTTCGGCCACCCTCTCCTCGTCGCCCTGCCGCACGTCGAGCGCGACGCCTGTTGCCGTGTTCACACCTGTAAGCGTCCTAGCGTCCGCCAAGTGGACCAGCACCACGCCTTCGTCCACGGGGTTGATGTTGCTGTCGATGATACCGACGACTTGCAGCCCCGCGCCCTGCGAGCCGCCCACGGACTGCACGTCGAGCGCCAGGCGTTCGCCCACGCGTACATCCAAATCTTCAGCGAGAACTTTGCCCAGCACCAGCTCGCCCTCGTTCTCGACCATGCGCCCCTCGCCGATGTCGCCGCCGATGTTGCTGACTTGTGGCTCTAAACTTGGGTCGATGCCGCGCACCTGAGCACCCAGGGTGCGGTAAGGCGAGCGTAAGAGAGCTTGGAACTCGAGCCTCGGCGCAAACCCTCGCACGCCCTCAACCTGCGTAAGCGTATTTTCAAAGTCCAACGTCAGCAGGCTGTTCTCCGGGTCGGGGTCGGTCCTGTAGGCCTCAGTTTGCACCATCACCGGGGCGCTCAAGTAACGCGCTTGGCCGCCCAGCAAGACGTTGACGAAGCCGTCGTAAAAGCCCCAGAAGAAGATGATGGCGACCGTGGCGTAGGCTACCACCGCGAGCAAGAGCTGCGTGCGGCGTTTGTGCCGCCACAGGTTGCGCCAGGCGAGCTTAGAAATGGAGATGGTCATAGGTTGCCCCTTTCAAAAAGCACAGAAACCGCCGACTTTCTTCTCAAAAAACCGCCACATATCGTTACGAACAAAGCCGTGAGGCCACATATAGAGGCCACATATAAAGGTCGTCATGCCGGAATCAACGCCTCTGACGCCTTCAGCGCCTCCCAACGCTCGAACACGCTCGGGAACTCGCGCTCGACAAAGGTGTAAAAGTCGCGCATTTCTTCGAGACCACGCCGCACCTCGGGGTCGTCAGACTCGAGCAGCCCCAACCCCCGTTCCGCCAGTTCCCGGTAAAGCCGCGCCTCTTCCAACCCCCGCCTCGTCATTTCCACCCAAGCCCCCGGCTTGTTACGAAAGTAGTCGCGCCGCTCACCAGGCTTCGACACGCGCTCAACGAAGCCGAGTTGAATAAGGTAGCGCGTGGAGGTGCTGATGGAGCCCCGGCTGGCTTGCAAGGTTTCGGCCAATTCATCGGCGGACCTTTCGGCGGGGTCGGCCACAAGGAGCGCGCCCAGCACGCGCCCGGACATGCGGGTCATGCCACTCTGCTCGAGCTTCAAGCCGACTTCCTCGATGTAGCTTTCCTTGGCCTTACTCAAAAGATACCTCCTGTGTAGAATAAACATTTAGAACTTTCAGATTTTACTGAAAACACTGTACCACAGAAATATAAAGATCTTGCAAAGATTCCAGTGATAGGGCGTCAGTACGGCGGGTGAGCCTTGACTCTCACCTCATCGGGATAGCGACGCCTTTTCTGTCTGCCGAATAGAACTATGTTCAAGTGAAACCCTATGCAAGAGAGCGTACAGAGGGACTCCGCACCGGTTTTGCAGCGTGGAGCCCTCTTTTAACCGTCACTTCTGCGCATCCGGGCGAGCCGCTAGGATTTTAGCCACTGCGACGTCGCCTCACGCGCTTCCGGCTCGAAGTGGTGCAGCTCGAGGCCCGGCATCACGTCTACGGCGTCCGTCATGTTTTCCATCCAGCCCTTGTCGGTTACCACCGCCATGCGCCCAAAGCGGCCCACGTACTTCGCCATCTTCATGTCTTCCCACATGGCCTTGGGCGTGACGCCGTCAAGGCTCTCGACGGTCATGAGCAGACTGATTTGGTCATAGTCGCGCAACATGCGCTTAACGGTCGGGAGCATGGCTTCATAGTCTTTGGCGTCGATGGGGCCTTGGACGTGAACCTCGGCGATGTTGCTTGCTACACGCTCACTTGAAAGAACGTCGGCGAGCACGCCCGCCCGGGGATGATGCCTGCGGGGAAGCGTTGCTTCGCATGGCTTCGCCCAAGCAACGTTACGCGAAACTGCTACAGCCAGCGTCCGCATATACCTCGTGGCTGCGCGTCACGTCACAAACGTGGAACACGATTTCGGATTTGTTCACCCCGCGCGTTACGGGAGGCTCGTGATGAGCTTTTGTAGGGTCTGCGCAACCAAACGTCCGCGCAAAACGACGGCCTTTTTGACCCCCTGAAACTGGAGCGCCTCATGCCAGTTTGGGGCGTCCAGCACAACTAAGTTCGCCTCGTCGCCGACGCCTAAGCCGTAGCGCCGGAGTCCCAGGGCTAGAGCCGGAACATCACTCACCATCGGCAAGACCCTCTCGGGTTCCCAGGCGAAGCCGCCGACGTGCGCCATGAACCCCGCGACCTCCAACATGTCGTTACGCCCAAAGGGGTAATACCAGTTGTCGATGTCGTCCTGCGCGCAGGCGACCGGGACGCCCGCGGCCAGAAGTTCGCGCACGCGGGTCACGCCGCGCGGATAAGGTTCACGTCCCGGTTCGGTCGTCACTAAGGACACATGGGCGTTGCTGAACACGGTAATACCCGCCGCCTTGACGCGCGCGACAACCTCGGCGGCGTAAGCGTCGTCATAAAAGGCCAGAGCGGTGCATTGGGTCGCGGCGACGCGGCCCTGGTAGCCTTCCTGGACGGTTTTACGCGCGAGGTATTCCAAGGTCCTCGAGCCGGGGTCCGTCGTGTCGTCACACACGAAATGCAGGTCCTTGTCGAACGCCTTTGCCAGAGCGAAACACAGGTCGGTATGCGCCCGCCGCGCCGCCTCGTCCCGCTCTATCCAGGGGATGCCGCCGACGATGTCGGCCCCCAACGTAAGCGCCTCCCGCATTAACCTTTCGGTCGCGCGGCCCAGCACGCCGTCCTGCGGAAACGCGGCGACCTGCACGGTCATGAGGGGGCTGAAAGCTTCTCTAACGTTGAGAAGACCCTTGAGCGCGTTCAGCCCCGACGCCTCGTCCACGTCGGCGAACAAACGGATGGCGCAGGTGCCGTTGAGGATAGCAAGGCGCATAACCTCGCTCACGCGTTCAAACACGTCGTCGGGGGTGTGGGTCGCTTTCACGTGCCGCGCGGCCTCAAAACGGGGGAGCGCCCGCACGGGCTCGGGCAGCGCCGCCAGCTTGCGCCGCCAGAACACCTTGCAGGCGTGCAGTTGCCCGTTGACGAAAGCGGGGAGGACAAGCCCGCCCGCGGCGTCGAGCTCTTCTTTGGCGGAGGTTTCTAGGTCGGGCTCGAGCTTAACCACACTCCCATCCTCAATCCCGATGTCCACGGTTCGCCCGTCCAAAAGAAGCGCGTTACGGAGTATCAAGTCCATAGGGTTCCTTCCGCCCAGGTCTGCCGAACGTGCCGCCGCACCACGCAGCGCCCCGCCTTGAAGGTCGCCAAACGTGCCGGTAACGAGGTAACGGCGTCGCCCCGGCGGGTCGTGTCGAGGATGACGAGGTCGGCTCGAGCGCCCTCAGTGAGGCCGTAATTGTCTAGCCTCATCACGTGCGCGGCGCGCGTCGTGACCAGCTCGAGGCACGCGTCCAGTTCCGCCGCGCCCGTCAGGTGCGCCGCGTGCGCCGTGAGGTTGGCGGTAAACAGCGGGTCGTAGTGCCCGAGCGGGTTGAAGGGGTCATGCACGTTGTCCGACGCGGCGGCGACGTTCACGCCCCTAGCCAGCAGGTCCCGCACGCGCGTCACGCCGCGCGGCGCGGGATGGCGTCCGCGGCCCAGCAAGACTAAATTGCACGACGGCAAGGTGATGATGTTCAGTTCGGCCTCGGCCACCTTGTCCATCACCCTGGCCGCCGCGTCGTCCGGAGCGAAGTCGAGCGAGGAGCAGTGCCCCGCCGTGACGCGGCCCTCAAATTCGCGCTCGAGCGTCCTCTCAGCGAGGGTTTGAAGCGTCAGCGTTTCAGGGTTTTCGGTTTCGTCGATGTGGAGGTCGATACCTTTGTCAAGAGCTTCGGCCAGGTCGAAGGTAGTGCGGAGGCAGCCCGCCGGGTCGTCCGTCAGCGCGGGCGCGCCGCCGACGAGGTCGGCACCGAGCTCGAGCGCCCTCCGCAAGGCTTCGGTCTCATCCAGGCTTACACCCGCATTGCCCAGGGCGACGATTTGTAGGTCGAGCAAGTCTGCAACCTCCGCTTTGAGCTCGAGCAGCGCCCCCAACGCCGTAAAACCTGCCCGTAAACAGTCGGCGTCCACGTCCACATGTGTCCGCATGGCGGTCGTGCCGTGCGCCACCGCTTGCCGCACGGCTTTGAGCGCCCGCGCCTTGTAGTCGGCGTGGCTGAACCGGCCCTTGTGCTCGCGCCAAACTTTAATGGCTTCCTCTAACGTGCCGCTCTCATTATTAAAAGGTGCGTAAGTTTTATCCAAATGCACGTGCGGGTCTACCAAACCGGGCAGCACCACGCGGCCCGCCAAGTCCCACTCCTCGAGCCCGCGCTGCGGGAGGTTCGCGCCGATGGCGGTGATGCGTCCTCCATCCAGCACAACATCTACAAGCTCGTTATGGTCAAGGTTGGCGTTCCTCAAAACCCAGGCGACTTTGGCGGCTTCAGCCACGCGCCACCTCAAAGGTGCTCATCTCGGTGATGAGGCGGGCCAAACGTTCGGCGGCGTTGTCGAGCAGCGCGCGGCCTTTCTCGGCGGTGCCGACTGTAGCGTCGCCGAACACGCCCGTTTCGCTCCAGTCGCGCGTCAGCCAGGCGACCGAGGCCGCGCCGAAGAGGTGAAGCTCGCCCTCGGGAAACTCGGGAAAGTGGGCGACGGCGCGCTCCGGTCGGACGAGGGAAGGAGCAAGCGCCAGCATCAGCGAGGTTTCCAACTCGCCCGCATGAACGCCAAAGCGGGCCTCGTCGTCTGAGATTTTGAAGGGCGGTCCCAACCAGAAGCTCGGCTGGACGCAAAAACAAGTTAACCCCGTGGCCGCACGGATGTCCCGCGCGGCGGTGTCCAGGGTCGCCACGTTGCCACCGTGCCCGTTAAGAAAAGCTAAACGTCTGAATCCCGCTTGTTGAACGCTAGCGGCAATATCGAAAAGAATTGCCCGGAGCGTGTCCGCGGACAGGCTCACCGTGCCCGGAAAGCCCGCGTGCTCGTTGCTTTTTCCGTAGGGAAGCGCGGGCAGCGCCCAGGCGGCGATCCCTCCCGGGAGGCGTTCCAAGGCCGCGTTCAGCACCCGCGTCACCTGCACCGTGTCGGTGACGAGGGGCAGGTGGGGGCCGTGCTGCTCAACCGCGCCGACCGGTAAGATGACGACGCCCTGCGTTTTGTCCAAGTCACGAACGTCGGTCCAGGTGAGGTGGGAAAGCTGCCGCGTCACGCTTCCTTATCGGCGTTCAAATGCCCCGGATTGAGAAGCCCCTTGGGGTCCCAGCGGCGTTTGGCGTCCAGAATCGGCGCGCCGTTCCAGCGCACGTCGTCGTCCAGCTTGTGGCTGTGCGCGTCGGCGTCGCTCATGCCGATGGTTTCGGTGAAGGCTTGAATCTCACGTAAGCGCGCCTCGTTTTGAAAACGCACCAGCGTCATCCCCTGCGGGTAGGGCGGGCCGCCAAAGCGCATGAACTCGATGTGGTGCAGGAGTTCGCCTTCAAATTTGGCTTTGCGCTGGTGGAGTTGCTCTAAGACACGCCCGCGGTCATACGCATCTTGCAAGTAGGTGATGGTTGGATCGGTCTTGATAGCCCAAAGCGTCGTGTGGTTCCAGGAAAAGTCCGAGAGTTTAACGGGGCCGCCGAGATACGTTTCAAAGGGGCCGTGCCAGGTCCTTTCGCCGCCGTGGGTCTGGATGATGGACGCCAGCTCGTCCGGGTTCATGGTGAGTTCCAACAGGGCGAGCGCCTTGCCGTCGCGGACAATGCCCTCGCGCTCCAGTTTTCCGAAAAAAGAGGGGATGGGCCACTCGTGGAGCGAGACGAGGCGCTTTCTGATTCCGTCGTCATAAGCCAACCTTTCGCCGAAATGCAGCGCGTCCTCAAAAGTGTCGAACGTGACCGCGTACTGCTGCCAGGCTTCGGCCGGGGCCAGCGCAAACGTCAGGTCGATAATCACGCAGGTGAGGCCGCAGGAGTGAATCACACCTTGGAGGGCTTCGGCTCCTTCAATGTTCAGGATGCGCGGTTCCGGCTCGACCGTCATGACGGTCGCGGCGAGCACGTTGCCCTCGTCCCAGAGCGTGCCCCAGGTGACCGAGCCGACGCCGCCCGCGCCGCCCGCCAGGAAGCCGCCCGCCGTGGCGGTCACAAAGGTGCTCGGGTACATGCGCAACTCCGCGCCCACTTTACGCGCTTCGCGCTCCAACGTTCCCAACCTCACGCCCGCCTGCACCCGCGCGTGATGTGGGGTCAGCTCGAGCACACGTTTAAGCCCGTGCGTGCTCAAGACCACGCCGCCCCGCATCGGCATCCCCTGGCCGTAGTTGCCCGTGCCGCTGCCGCGCGTCGTCACCGGGACACTGTGCGCGTAGGCCAGTTTGACAACCTCTTTGAGTTCAGCCACGCTGTTCGGCTGCACGATGACCTCGGCGAGTTTTTCCCTGAGTTGGGGCTCGAGCACAGGTGAAAACCAGTAGTGGTCCTGCGACATCGCGGTAAGAACCTTGGGGTCGGTCATGACGCCGCGCGCGCCCACCACCGTCCGAAGGTCGCGCAGTACCTCGGCGGTAACCGTCACGGGTACATGTACCGGGACTTCAAAAAGAGGTGGTCCCCGGCGCGGCGCAGACTCTCGGGAACGGACTTAGGAGGAGCGTCCGGCCTAAAGGCTGTCCCTTCGACAAGGCCGGGGCGCGGCCTGGTATTCTCAGCGACCACAGGATTGCCGATGACCGTCGGGCAGAGCGTCAAAAACTCGTCGTCTATCAGTCCCGCCGCGATAAAGCCGCCGTAGACCCTCGGCCCGCCTTCGCAGAGCAAGGTGTTGACGCTAAAGTCGCTGTGGAGAACTTTGACAAACCGGCTCAAGTCAACACGCTCCTCACCCAGATTTAGGACCGTGACGTTTGCAGCGCAGCGTAGCGCCTGGGCCTTTTCGTAGCCCCTCGAGGTCGTCGCAATGAGAACGTCCAGGTGAGGCTGGCAGAAAACCGAGGCTTCAGCATCAAAGTTACCCTCGAGCGACAAAAAAACTTGGACGGGCTGAGGCTTGCGGCTCTCCGCCTCGCGCAAAGCCGTAAAAGCTTCGGCGTTCTGAGGAAAAATGTACTCGCAGGTCCAGAGGTGGTCGGGCTCGAGCCTCAGCGTGTTGTCCCCCACCACCACCGCGTCGGCCCTCGCGCGCAAGAGGCCCATCAGCCACCTGTCGTGGGCATTAAACCCGCTCACGTCGCCGCCGCCTAAGTGACCCGGAACGTTGAACGAAACGCGCCCGTCGCGCGACAGCGCAAAGTTCGCGTAGGTGTAGGGCCGCCCGTCGACTTCGGGCAAAAGCCAGTCGCCGCCGTAGACGGCGCGTAGATTTTCGGGCAAGGCCGCCGCCCCCTTTGCCTCGTCGTCGAAAAGCAGGGTGAAGGGCTCGAGCATCCCTAAGCCCCCTCGACCGAACCGGACAGGTCGAAATACTCGCGCCAGGAGAGGATTTTGCCCCCTTCCAAATCGGCGATAATTGCGTCGGGCGTCGTGCCGCGCGCGCCGTCGGTTCTGCGCGTGACCGTCCAATCCCACTCAACGGCGAGACGGGAGCCGTCCGCCGTGGCGAAGAGGTTTTTTATCGTTACCCTAAGGTCGGTATAGTCGCGGTGGAACTTCGCCATCTCCTCTTTCAACGCGTCCGCGCGCCAAAGGCCAGCGGGCGAGACCAGCACGCCCTCCGGGTGCCAGTCGTCCGCCGCCAGCTCAAAACTGTTCTCCTCCCAAGACCGGGCTTGCCGCTCAACGAGCGCGCGCAAAGCGTCGCTCACGTCCTCGGGCCTAGCCTCTAAGGTCGGCTGATAATGCGTCACCCGTCACCTCCTCGTAAGTTTATGCGCTCGAGCACCTCTCGGAGCGACGCGACGTCGCCGTGCAGGGGAAAGAGCAGCGCGCCGCTCACGCCCGCCACGCCGCGCAACCTCGTTACCAGCTCGGCGGCGTAGGCGAGCCCGAAGTCGCGCCGCCTGCGCTCCGGCGTCGTCCGAAACCGCCTGATAAGTTCGTCGGGGACGCGCGCGCCGGGCACCTCGTGCTGGAGCCATAGGGCCTGCTCGAGCCCCGTCACCACCGCCACCCCGGCGATGAGGTAGGCGCGCTCGAGCGCACCGAAGTCGCGCAGTTGCGCCACAAACCCCTCAAACCCTCCCACGTCGAAAATCCCCTGGGTCTGGATAAAGTCCGCGCCCGCGGCGACCTTGGCGGCGACGCGTTCGGCTTGTAGGTCGTAGGGAAGGGTAAATGGGTTGGCGGCGGCCCCGATGAAAAGGCGGGGCGGGTGCTCGATGATTCGCCCGCTCAGCAGCACGCTTTCGTCCCGCATCCTTTTTGCCAGGGCGATGAGTTCCAACGAATCCAGGTCGAAAACCGCCTTCGCCTCGGGGTGGTCGCCCAACGCAGGATGGTCACCGGTCACGCAGAAGAGGTTCTTGACGCCCAGGGCTGCCGCGCCCAGAATCTCCCCCTGCAAGCCGATGCGGTTGCGGTCGCGGCAGGTGAGGTTGATGATGGCCTCGACGCTGTGTTGTTCAAAAAGAGAGGCCGCCGCGAGGGTGGAGGCGTGCGGGCTCGCCAGCGCGTGTTCGGCGATGTTGACGGCGGTGAATTTATCCTTGAAAAGGCTGTAGGTTTGGATAAGCCCGCCCAAGTCGGCGCTGTCGGGGGTGTAGGCCTCAGCGATGACGGCGAAACCGTTTGAGCGTAGGGTGCGCTCGAGCCGCCCCTCACCCCTGCGCACGAACCGCCTTTCGGGCATCGTCGGCTGACGCCAGGGCAGCGAGGCTAAGCCGTTCAAATAGGGGCAGGGCAAAACGCCATCCACTTCGCACGCGCCCGAGGGCGTCACGCCGCCGCAAGGACCGTGGGTCATGCTTTTGGGGCACGAGACCTTGGGATTCATTCCCCACTCTAGCCGTTGACGGGGAACTTATCAAACGTTCGTGCGCGAGGACGGGTTGGGGCAAAAGTGTAAGCGTGAAGCTGGGCGGCAAAACCACCCGAGCGGGACTGAATAAAGCCCCAGGTGGAGCCGTAACTTTTTGTTTAGCTCGAGCATTAGCGCCAGGGGCAGTGAACCCGCACAAGTTGTTAGGCGTGTTCGGCCGAGCCCACGCAGATAGTTTTGCACTTTACTGCTCTCTAAGGCTGAAACAGTTTCCAACCCCACCTACCGGTTAATACTTGAGCCCCTACTCAGCCATCAAACCTAAACGCATAAGCCTGTAAACCAGGGCTTGTATACTCACCTCATAACGGTGAGCCAGACGTTGTAATTGAGCTTCATTCAAGGGGTCAACAGGGGACTTCACATCTTCCCTAATCAGCATTTCAGGCATTAAGAGGGCTGAGGCGAAAGCATTGGCCTCGACTTCTAATTTTTCTGTACCCAGTGAGGAGGTTCTGTCCCTATAAAAAGGCGCGTCTACAAAAACGTGCTGCTTGTTTGCATGAAGCAAGTAGTGTCCTAACTCGTGAGCCAGGGTAAAGCGTTGCCTTGCCAAACTGTGTTCACTGTTGACGGCTATAGCAGCACTACCTTGTTTGATAACCAACATGCCCGCGACGTCGCTCTCCATAGGGACAAGGCGTAAAGCGATGCCGAACTTGTCCTGGACGATGGCCTGAACATGGATGGGGGGTTTCGGCAATTTGCCCAAAGCTTTCATAACGGCACGCTCGATTCTAGCCATTTTCTGGCTCTCTTAGCATCGCCTCGAGCACCTGCGCCGCCAGTGGGGGCAACTCTAACTCTTGATTTAAAGAGAGGGTTAGCGTCTTCGTTTGAACCAGCTCGTTTTTATAAGGGAGTATATCTTTGGGCTCCATATCCAACACCTCGCAAAGCTGGTAGATGACGTGAAGGGGAGGGTTTTGGCGGCCCGCTTCGATATTGGCTAGAGAAGTGCGTGTAAGGTCTGTTCGCATAACGACGTCTTCTTGAGTCAACTCTAGTTCCAGGCGGCGGTTCTTTAGCTTCGCGCTAACCAACTTATAAACGGACTTAAATGAATTCACTTGGGTCAGTATAAGCTGCACCGAATGCAATGTCAATGAAATAAACAAGTTTTGCGAGTTTGACATAAGCATCTGAAGATGGTAAAACCTCGGGGATGAAATTCTCGCTTGACAAAGACTTTGTTACTTTGAGCTACCTAGCCAGTGGGCTGTCTCTTTTGGACTCGAGCCTAGAGGCTGACCAGAACCTGCACCTACCCTATAATTTGCCCCTCACTCGCGGACTCAACCGCCTGACGTTAAGCGCCATTGAGCAAAAGCTGGAACCCCCCAAAAGTATCTGGGATTTTCTGAACTTAGCCAATAAACCCTTAAGGCAGTGGTGTTTAGCCTTGCCTGATGAACTGCTCCGTGCGTCACTGCTCGAGGATGGCTACCTTACCGAGACGTGTCTGGAGTTGGCCCTGGATAACCCCGACGTCGAGGCGGAGCTAACAGAATGGGACGTTATCGGCGAGGCGCTTTCTACCGCTCGGAATGCTGGCGAGCCGGAGCTGTACAGGGCGTTCAGGCAGTTTCTCATTGAAAACCCGCTTATCGAGTCATTCGACTTGCAGCGTCTTGCGCCTGAACTCAGAAGGTTAAAGCCGGTACTTTCCAAGGCTTACGAAGAGGTTCCCACCCTCCACCGCTACAAGGGAAGTTACTGGCGCTGTGAAATCTGCGGAGACCTGTTGCAACTCATGCGTGACGGTTGGTGTTGCGAAACCCACTGCGAAACTCATTGTGTAACGCCCCAAAAGTCTCCTCGAGGACTTCCCGTCAGTACTAAAGACACAGTTTTACGGCTCAAGCGTGGGTTGAGGCGCTACGTCTTTAAACCGGGCTTGGCCGAACTCGAACTTGCAACTAAACTCGAGAAGCTAAATCTGAGAGTAGAGTTGTGGCCCAACTACGACGCTTACGACCTCCGTATTCAGTTCGCCGATGGTGAAGTTTGGGCGGTAGATGTCAAAGATTGGGCAAACCCCTATTTGCTTGCTAAACGTGTTTCTGCTTTGCCCCCAACACCAAAGTTTGACAAGGCTTTCTTTGTTTTTCCCGACAGGCGGAAAACGGAACGCTACCTGAGTGTCTTTAAGCGGCACAGCGCGCTGGCTCCCCAGACGACGGCTCTATTTGCCAAAGAGTTCCTGCGGCGGGTGAAAAAGCGCCATGCGTGAGCGCTCACGCTGGCATCTGCCCCTTTCAAAAAGGCTCAAGGAGCTCCTTGAGAGTGACCCGCAACCTTGTACGCCCGTCCTATTTTGTCAGGTCGAACTCGGACTTACCCTCCTCAAACAGATAGCGCCCGAAGAAACAGCGGGTGCCCTGTGGGGTCTTCTAACTGGACATATCGTTTTGGACGAGAAGGGTAAACGGGAAAAGCTCGCCAGGGCGCGTCACGTGCTGTCGTTTGGCAGTCGCTACGTGTGGGAAAAGGCGCTGGAGAATTACAAGTCGGTCGAGCTCTCCCTACGGCTTTACAGCTTTGAAGGTGATAGTTTTGAGCACCGTGAGGTCAGTTTGTGTGCAGACAGGATAAAGCATTACCAGCAGGTGCTCTCTCATCCTCTACCCTACAGTCAACGTGAGGTGTTGTGGGCTGAGACGGGAAGCTATACCTTTTCCGTTAAACAACAGCCCTATGAAATAGCGTTGGCTGAAGCTCATCTTCAAGAGGAACCCGGAAAACATCTCTTACGCAAAGATAAGTGCAAACCTCCTGTTACAGTCTCCTGGAAAGAGTTGGAGCAAACCGCTATTCAGATGGACGAGCAAGATGTTCTGGCGGCTCGAGCCCCTCGGAATTGGGAAAAACGTATCAGCAAAGTGCGCTGGCAAATCTATGACAAGGGGCTGCTGCTCGAGAGCGAGACGTTCACGCTTGAGGCCATGTGTCACGTTATCGGCATGGTGAGTAGCGGCAAAAGCACCCTGATGGATGTGCTCGCCGTTCACATGGCTAAACAGAAAAAACGGGTCACGGTTGTTCTCAATGATGTCGTGAGTGTTTTGGAGCGCGTGGAGCTTTACGAGCGCTATGGTGTGGGCGCCGCGCCTATGTTGGGCAAAAGTGACAGGGAGGGACACATCAACAGGCTTCACAGGACACAGCGAAACCTCTCTTTGACCTCACGCGACCCAAGAGCCCGCTGGGTCAGCCCTTTCTGCCCTTTAGATGCGCTGGTTAACACGGCGAGGCCGCTCGAGCTTAAAGATGCTCCCTGTCAAACATTGACAAAGGTTGAAAAAGAACCTAAGAAACACCCCAAACGTTACTGCTGTCCCTTGTGGCGTGCCTGCCCCCGCTTTGAAGCCGACCGTCACCTCGTTAGTGCAGATATATGGGTGGCGACGCCCGCCAGTCTCGTTTACGCGGGCGTGCCCAAACAGCAAAACCGTGAGAGCCTGCGTTATCTGGAACTTGCCTTGCGCCAGAGTGACCTCGTGATTGTCGATGAGGCAGACCGCGTTCAGAGAGGGCTCGACCAAATATTTGCTCCCAACCAGGTGATTGTTGACAGAGAGGGCCGGTCTTTGTTGGGCGGCTTGCAGGCAAAAGTCAATCCTGTACTCGACCAGAAAGGGCGCAGCCAACTTAAAAATAAAGAGGTCGAGAGCTGGGTCATGCTTCATGATGTTGCGCAAATCGCCAGCAAGCGCCTTTACGCGCTGGTGTACCAAAATACGCATGATGTGGGGCAACGTGAGGATGACCTGAAAAGGTATCTTGGCACCTTGCCCTTTAACGGCGTCACACTGAGCCAGCGACTTGTTGAAACTTGGTTCGGCGAAGAGGAGGATGCGGGCGGGCTTCTCGATCACTTCGAAAAGGCCATCAACGACCCTCTAGGTGAAAAAGAGAATGGTGAACTTACGGGAATATCGAGAGAACTACTCACCTATAGCAGCTTCACAGCGACTCGCTCAAAGCTCGAGGACTTTCTCAAAACCCACACCAAGCTACAGGAAGCGCAGCTTGAAAAAGCGGCTATCAAGCTCGAGCTGTTCTTACTAACCTGCATTCTCACCAACCGCTTAGAGAAATTGCTGTCGCAGTGGCCTCACATCGAAGAAGTACTCGCTGTAGACAATGAGCTGTCGGGACGGCCCCCCAGGGACTATATGGCGCTCGTGCCAACCTCACCTATGGGAAATATCCTGGCCTTGCAGTTTACCCAAGTAGACGAGGGTTTAGGCGACTTGCGCTATCTTCGCTGCGCGGGTGTCGGGCGCTACCTGCTCCTGAATCTGCACGAGCTTTTTGTGGGTGACGAGTTTGCCAACCCCCATGTTCTTTTGCTCTCGGGAACCTCTTGGGCGGGGGCGTCCCCCAACTATCACGTTCAGGTGCCTGTAACGGGCGTCCTGCGCGCGCCGGACGAAGAAGTCACGGCCATCGCTGAGAGCCGTTTCGAGTTTACGAGTTTAGGAGGAGGTCCCGTCAGGGTGTCTGGTTCGCGCGGCGGGGTGAGGGAAAACGCGCTGGCTGAGCTTATCCATAGGCTGATGCGTAAAAGCGATATCAGCGGGCGCTCTCTGCTCGACGCGCACCTAAACGAACTCCCCGAGAGCAGGCAACGCGCCCTCGTTCTGACAGGCAGCTACGAAGAAACGGAACACGTGTTTCGGGAAATCTGCCGCGTTAGGCCCGACTGGCAAAACGAGGTACGTTTTTTGCAGGCGGACAAGGATGGAGACAAGGGTGAAAAGCAGGTACTTTGGTACGATCAAGACAGAGGCTTACGGCGCGGTGTTGTCGACACGTTTGCCACCACCGGCGCGAAAGTTCTCGTTGCTCCTTTACTCGCCGTAGAGCGCGGGCACAACATTCTAAACAGTGAGGGCTACGCGGCCATCGGCGCAGCCTATTTCCTGGTACGTCCGCATCCGCGACCCAACGAACTCGACTACGCGCTTCATTCCATCAACCGCTGGGCCATAGACGAGTTGCAAAAACCGGTCGAGGGCAGCCTCGAGCAAGCCGCCAAGGACAAACGCAGGCGAGCCTTTCAGCGTTGGATAGGGCTTCTTAAAACTCAGTTGCGCTACGCTGACCTCGCCGACAAAAAATCCGACCAGGTGGCCGTGACCTGGAACCTGCTCGTTCCCATATGGCAAGTTATAGGTCGGCTGGTCAGGGGCGGTCAAGCTGCTCACGTCTACTTTTGTGACGGCGCGTTCATCCCGAGACGAGAAGACGGCAGTCTGGACAGGGAAGCGAGCTTGCTTCTCAACATGCTCGAGGTTTTGCGCCCCTACTGTGAAGGCGACGCCGAGGACGCTGAATTGGTAAA
The DNA here is from genome assembly GCA_965214995.1 of Trueperaceae bacterium. Classification (GTDB taxonomy): domain Bacteria; phylum Deinococcota; class Deinococci; order Deinococcales; family Trueperaceae; genus CBDCCT01. Next base: position 5,807,729 of record CBDCCT010000002.1, on the reverse strand, counting down.
AGCTCTTTACAGCCCCCTCTACCACGCCCTAAGCAACCTCAAAGGAGTCCCAAATGGCTAAGTATGACGAACTTCGCACGCTCTCTTTCGAATTCGCGCCTGATGTTTCCAGCTTGCCTTATACGACCTGGGCGTTAGCCTTGCCTGAAAGTTACAAGCAACTTTTGCTGGAAGCGGTGAAACAGCTATACCCAAAGCGAGACCAAGTCAGCATTCCCGTCACGAGTCTTAACAACACTGTCAGGGCGCTTGTTGCCGATGTTGTCAGTATCGAAAAGAAGGCGGGCGAAAGAGGTAGGGGGTGGCTTCACAGTCATAGAAAAGTCGATACGGCGAAACTTCAAGCTATCATCGGCGCGTGGATTGAAGCTGCATACAAAAAACTTGATGAACGTGAGCTTACCCGTTTGCTTGGGGCCCTTGACTCCGCCGACCTGGTGTGGCGCAAATCACGTATAAATCTTGCAGCGTGGTACGAGGGTAAAAATGGTACGGCGAAACCCCAACATGGGCTTACCTTCTCACTGCTGCCCGACAAAATTGCTCTACAACTGAGTGACCCCACCTATATCCTCGGAAAGCGAACCCTGAGGTTTTTTAGAACAACCGCTGGAACTACAAGTGGTCATGCCGAACTCATCAGTTGGCCGCCCGTCCCTGTTGCCAATAAACGAAAACGAGAAGAGTCAAACGCGCCTGAGCACTGGCTATTCTCCTTTGTCATTCGTGTGAGCGTGCGAACTCTGCCTACCAATGCCAAGCCCCGCATCTATGTTCACCTTGGTATCAAACGCTGGGTGAGTAGTCGCCAACTTTACCTGCCACCGGGTCACGACACTGGCATCTATCTAAAAACGAGTATCCCTTGGATTGAAGGAATTCACGCAGCCGAAACGTTTACGGTAGCCAGGGCGAGGTATGGCAGGTGGTCAGATAACTTGACCACCATACTTGCGAAACTCTCCGCCAAGCCAGAAGTCTTTGATATTGAATACCTGAATAATCCTCGAGCAGCCATCAACATTGAAGGTGAGCCAAATATGGCAGTTGTGCATCACCACGAGATGGGAAGACATGGTGTTGCTACAGGCATTCCGCCACGGGACCGAAAACAATTAGCAGAACAAATAGCGAGCGCTTTAGAACCCCATTTTTCGTTCAGCGACGCCCCTAAGCGCATCAAAGCAACCCCCGCCCTTTTCGTGAACCCAAAGTCAATGTTGCTCACAGAACGAGAGGGGCGGAAAGAGAAAAATGAGCAACGTGCAAATCCGAAACCGCCTTTTACAGCTGATAACTATCGTGAGTTGCGTAGACGAGTTGCCCAGAGCATAGGTAAGGAAATCCAGATAGAGCTTTGGACACAGACTAAAGAAGTTAAACAAGCTTTACTTAACGAAATCAGCACAGTCTTTGGTACGGCTGTCGGAAGCGCAAAAGAGCAAACGCTCTCGAGTTCAGAACTCTGCATACGACTACACAGTCATAATTTAGGAGCGCTTGGCGACGAACTAAAGGTGGGCGACGAACAAAAAGAAAGACGTAGGCGTGCGGTCCTTAGGCGTGCAAACGAAATAAAATACAAGCTCGGTAATGCCACCTTGCCGACACTCTCAATTATTGAATTGGATGGCAAAGGTATCTTTAAACCGGCGTCCGACCCCAAGGACGCCCTTCGCATAGGGTTTGGAAAAAGAGACAGCGTCTCACAGTTCATAGAGAAAAGCTCTGAGAATGTAGCTCACCGAGCAGAAGCGGCGCTCGGTGACGGTTTAAGGCAACTGGGCTTCTCTGAACCCATAACAACCCTTAAAGCGTATCCAGAGATGCGCTATCTCGCCATCTGGATTTTCAACCACCATGATTACAAAGGTGTCATCCCGGTAGCTTTACTCATGTCTGCCGATGGCACGTTCCTTAAATGCACAAGTGAATGTATGAACAGGCAATGGATTGACTACAGGGATATGCTAATTAAAGCGGCCAAAGGGGAGTTGATACCTGTTCCTCATAAAGACAAAAAGGAGCGCGTGAGTGCTTTTGTCAAAAACATTCTGGATGTCGAGTGTTCCAGTGCGCCAACAGTATTGTTGATGCGAGCACATACGGTTCGGAACGCCTGGGTATGGGCACAAGACGGTAACATCAAACGCAATACACTTTCCTTTGAGAATAACGACGCTCTCCCTGTCTCACGTTGGTCTGGTCTTCGCGTCGCACGGATAAGAGATGATGAGCATGATGAAACACCCGAATGGTACGCGGAAAACGCAAAAAGTTATGCTGGCTTCGCGAGGGGTTTGTTCAAAATGGAAGACGCTATCTTTGCCAGTGTTGCAAGTAACCCAGTGACACACAAGCTGAACAAAAAGATGTCGCGCTTTCCCTACGAAGAAGACGGTGAATTGCGGCGCGGTAATACAGACAAACCTGCCTGGAATCCGGGTCTTAAAGAAGTCTTTTTGGCGGGGCTCCAGCACGGCGATAATGAAGAGGTGTGGGCGCAGCTGGTTAATAAGCTGAGACTGTCCTCGAGTTACACATTGGACCCCTTGGCACTGCCTTATCCCCTTCACCTCGTTAAACAGGTTGGTGAGTACACGAGACTGTCGACTGTGGAAGAGGATTCGTCTGAACGCTAGTGAGTTGCGTTCGGTATTTCGCCAGCTTAGTGAGACTCGGCGTTTAGGCTTCGACGCGCATCTTAACGGCACAAACCAAACTTTAGTGACCCGTTCACCCAGCTAGCCCTTCCCACTTCTAAACGGTACAAAGCCAAGCTCAATCCCCCAGCGGCGCAAAAACCATCCTCGCCCCCAGCAGAATACCCACCGCGGCAAAAGCGAGTGCTGTACAACTCAAAAAGAGAACCTGCGGCGACAGGTCGTACAAAAACCCGGCGAGCCCCGAGCCCAACAGCCGCGCCAATCCCAACGTCGCCACGCCGAACACCACGCTCAGCGCCGTCGCCGACCACTCCGGCGGCGTGCGCGCGTCTACGGTGCGAACCGTCGCCACGAAAAAGAGGCCGAAGCCGAGACCCTTCAAGAGGCTCAAGCTGAGGAGCCAAGCCGGAGCACGAATAAAGGCGTATCCCAAAAAAGACAGCCCCATGAGCGCGTAAGCGGCGGCGAGCGCCTTGGGACCCGAGAAGCGCGCTACCAGCGCGTCGGCGTAGTGCATGGTGGGCAGTTCGGCAAAGGCGGTGATGGCCCAGATAGCACCGACGAAAAACGCGCCGCCGCCGAGGGCGTCCATGTAAACGCCCGCGAAAGTCTCGTTCATGACCAGCGCGCCGCCCGCCAAAAACGAACAGAGCGTCAGGGTGACGATGACGGGGTCGCGTAGGAGTCCCCGGAGCGGCTTACGCGCTGTGGTTGCCTCGGTTTGTTCGGTTAATAAAAAGGCGGCCAGCGCGGCGGGGAACGCGAAGAGCGCGGCGACGAGCAGCATCGGGCCGTACCCCAAACGCTCCCACAAAAAGCCGCAAAGAAGTGCGACGGGCGCAAAGCTTAGTGAGCCCCATAGGCGCGCCCGCCCGTAGGCGAAGCCGTGGGTGACCGCCATGCGCGCGACCACTGCGTCGGCCAGCGGCTCGACGGGACCTCGAAAAAGGGCGAAGAGCGCCATCCCGACGAGCGCGCCTCTAAAATCATCTGCTAAGAACAGGCCGATAAACGCAGGAATGGTTGCAAGGAGACATAAACTTAGGAGCCTCACCCTCGAGCGCGCCCTATCCGCCACAAAAGACACGAGCGGCGACATGAGCAGCGTTGCCAAGGGCACGAGCGCCATGAGCAGCCCGATGTCGCGCCCCGTTAAACCCAAACGTGAGAAGTAGACGCTCAAAAAGGGGTCGTAAATCCCCGCCGCGCCCCAAAACAGCGCGTAAAAAAGCGCCCCGCGCCGCACGGGTGAGGCCGTGCGAGTGTAGAGACGCGCCAGCATCAGCGCCTCGAGGCGGGCGCGGTGCTGCCGGCCTCGAGCAAGCAGGCGGGCAGAATCACGTGCTTGGTGGGTTCACCCTTTAGGCGCTCGAGCAGCAGCTCCGCCCCCACGCGGCCGAGTTCGCCAAAGGGCACGGGGACGCAACTTAGGCGCGGGCTGCTCCATTCGGCGGCCCGGGACGCGCCCGAACAGACCACCGAAACGTCCTCGGGCACGCGTTTGCCCGCGTCGGCGAGCGCCCTCAAGACGCCGAACTGCGTCACGCCCACGAGCGCGACGATGGCGGTCAGGTCGGGCGCACGCTTGAGCAGTTTCTCCGTCGCCGCGTAGCCGTCCCAAAACCCCGGGCCCGACGCCTGACGCACGAGGGCAACGCCAAAGTCGTGTTGGGCGCGTTCACACCCCTGTTGCAAAAAGAGCGCGTAGCCGAGCCCCTGCTCGCGGTCTCCGGCGGGAAAGTCGATAGAGCCAATCGTGCGGTGCCCCAAGGCGACCAAGTGCTCGATAGCGAGATAAGCCGCCCCTTCAAAGTCGAAATCGACCAGGCTCAAACCGTCCGCACGTTCCGGTCTGCCGATCAGCGCAAAAGGAAAATCGCTGCGGCGCAAGAGTTCGACCCTCGAGTCGTGCCGGGTAATCTGCATCAGGATGAGCCCGTCCACCCGGTTCTGGCGGAGGGCGCTGAGCAGTTCCTCCGGCGTTCGTGAGCCCGTAAAGAGGCTCAGGGTGTAGGCGTCACGAAGGGCCTCCGCCGCCGTAGCAACGAAGCCGAGCTCGGTCTCTCCGGTGGCGTCGGTGAAAGGGAAAACGAGCCCGACCGCGCCGCTGCTCCCTTTGCGCAGGTTGTGGGCGAGGGCGTTTGGGGTGAAATTCAGCTCCTCAACCACCTGGGCGACGCGCGCCCTCACGGCGGCCGAGATGGGGCGCTTGCCGCTCAAGGCGTAGGAAACGGTGCTGGGCGAGACCCCCGCCCGTTTTGCCACGTCCTTGATGGTCGCCACTCGAAGCCCCTTTAATGAATTGACATTCACGCTGATGTGAGATTATACTCACTTTTAATCTATCATCGAAACGGTTCGACCGCAAGCTCGTCATGAGTCCCGTGAGATTGGAGTAGTTCAAGGTAAACGTGCTCGAGCCCCACCCCGCACCGCCAACGCCGTCCTTTTTCGCCACAGTGACTAACACAGTGACTAAACCGTGATTAAACAGTAACCGGGTACTCCACAGGGAAGATTTGCTCAAAGTTGGCTAGACTAGCCTAATTCAAATGCAGCAAAGGGAGACACGCATGAAAACGCCAAAGTTGATCGTTTCGCTCTTGACGGTTCTGATGTTGGGCCTATTTTTGGGTGGTGCCAGCGCACAGGACACGACGCTCACGTGGTGGGACTATTTCAACGCCGACAACCTGAACGAGGCGATTCAGGACATGATAGCCGACTACGAGGCCGCGCACCCGGGCGTCACCATCGAGCGCACCCCCATCGGCTTCGGCGACCTCAAGGCGCGCATCATCCAGGGCGCGGCGACGGGCACCCTGCCTGACATCCTCATCGTCGACAACCCCGACAACCAGGCGCTGGCGGCGCAGGGGGCGCTGGCAGACATTAGCGATTACGTGGCGGATTGGGAATATAAAGACGCCTACTTCGAGGGTCCCTGGGCCTCGACCATTTACCAGGGTGCAAATTACGGCGTGCCTTTCGACAGCAACGCCACGGCGCTCTATTACAATATCGACCTTCTGAACGAGGCCGGGTTTGACGCGCCCCCGGCCACCTGGGATGAGTTGCGCGAGATGGCCGCCGCGCTCACCGAGGGGGACCAGGCGGGCTTCTGCTTGTCGCTCGTCGCCACTGAAGAGGGCACGTTTACCTACCTGCCCTTTCTGTGGGGCAACGGCGGCGACCTGCAAAACATCGGCGGCGAGGCCAACGTCGAGGCACTAACCTTACTCAACGCCATGATGAACGAGGACAACAGCATCCCGCGGGCGGCGCTCCAGTGGGGCCAGGGCGACGCCAACAATCAGTTCTTGGCGGGCAAATGCGCCATGATGATCAACGGCCCTTGGCAGCTCCCCGGCATCCGCGCGGCCGCTCCTGAGTTCGAATGGGACGTCGCCGCCTGGCCGGACGCGGGCACGCCCACCTCTATCTTAGGCGGGCAGAACTTTGCGATTGGCGCGGGTGCCAACATGGACGCCGCCTGGGACGTGATTGAGTGGGCCACGCAGCCCGAGAACCTTCTCAAGATGTACGAGACCTCGGGTTTTATCACCAACCGCGAAGATTTGGCCGACGCTGAAGTTTTTACTTCCGACCCGATGATCGCTAAGTTCGTCGAGGCCGTTTCCGTCGCCAAACCGCGCGCCTACGGCCCCAACTACCCGCAAGTTTCCCAAGAAGTCATGAACATGGTGCAGAGCGTGCTCGTCGGCGGCAAAACGCCCGAGGTCGCGGCGGCGGACGCGGCGGCCGTGATAGACCCCCTGTTGTCGGAGTAGTTGTCGGAGTAGCTCGAGGGGCTCCAAGCCTCCCAAAGTAGGTCCAGATGAGCACGCGCAAGCTAACAAGTCCCCCCGTACCCCGCTCGCCAGCAAGGTGGGCGGGGCTCCGGCGGGGGCTCGTGAACTATTCGTTCATGCTGCCCGCCACGCTCTTTTTAGTCCTTTTCATCGCCTACCCCATCGCCTTTAATTTTCGGATTTCCTTCCAAGACCTCAAGGCCATCAACTTGCTTGGCGGCGACGCGCCTTGGGTGGGATGGCAGAACTACCGGGCGATTTTTAACAACCCGCTTTATCTTCAAGCGGTGAGGCAAACTTTTATATTCACGCTCTTTTCCGTTATTTTTCAGCTCAGTATCGGGCTGGCGCTGGCTGTGTTTTACAACCGGCCCTTTCCGGGGAGCCGGGCGATGCGCGGGCTCTACCTCATTGCCTGGACGATTCCCGTCGTGGTGGTGGGCATCGTGTTCCGCTGGCTTTTTGACGGGCAGGTCGGGGTCATCAACTGGCTCCTCAAAACGCTGGGCTTCATCGAGCAAAACATCTACTGGCTGGCCGACTTAAACTTCGCGCTGCCCGCGGTTATCGTTATCAACATTTGGCTCGGGATTCCCTTTAACATGGCGCTGCTTTTGGCGGGGCTTCAGGGCATCCCCGAAGAACTCTACGAGGCGGCGGAGATTGACGGCGCGTCGGGCTGGGCCAAGTTTAGGAACGTGACCCTGCCGCTGCTGCGCCCGGCCTTGGTCGCCACGCTGCTCCTCGGGCTCATTTACACCTTTAAAGTTTTCGACGTTATCTGGGTCACAACGCAAGGAGGACCCTTTAACGCGACACACGTGATTTCGACGCTCGCCTTCCAGCAGATTTTCAATCAGTTCCTGTTCGGCACCGGGGCGGCTGTCTTAAACACGCTCTTCGCGGTGCTGTTCGTCGTGTCGCTCCTTTATTTGTGGAACTTGCGCTATGAGGAGGCGAGCGGGTGAAGCGCCGCGGGTATCTCTCAACAATTCTCAGCATCCTTCTTCTTGCTCTTTTTCTGTTCCCTATCTACTGGATGGCCGCGACTTCTGTCAAACCGCAGACCGAGATTTTCGCCAACCCGCCCGCGTTCGTGCCGTCGCGTATCGACTTGGCCGCCTGGGAGGCGCGCATCTTTAACAACCCGGCCATCCCGCGTTACTTTCTCAACTCCCTTATCGTCGGCGTGGGCACGACGCTCCTCACCCTCGTGCTGGCGACGCCCGCGGCTTACGGCCTGGCGCACCTGCCCATCCGGGGGAAGGGGGCGTTCATTCTCGTTAGCCTGAGTTCCTTGATGTTCCCGGCCATCATGCTGGCGACGCCGCTTTTTGTTATTTTCGGCCGCCTGCGGCTGCTCGACTCGTACACGGGGCTCATCATCGGCAACACGGCGCTGGCGCTGCCCTTTGCGCTGGTGGTGCTGCGGCCTTTCTTTTTGTCGCTCCCGCCCCAACTGACCGAGGCCGCCAAGATAGACGGCTGCACCGTTTGGGGCGCATTTTTGCGGGTGATGCTGCCTTTGGCGGTGCCCGGCGTCGCCACCGCGGCTATTTTCACCTTTTTATTTGGCTGGAACGACCTCGTCTTCGCCCTGACCATGACCAACAGCGACGCCTACCGGCCCGTCACCGCGGGGTTGTGGGCGTTTATCGGCTCGAACGTGACCGACTGGGCGGCGGTGATGGCGTTTTCGACGCTGGCGATGCTGCCGCCCTTAGTGATTTTCCTTTTCGCCCAGCGCTACGTGGTGTCTGGGCTGACCGCTGGAGGGGTGAAGTAATGCGTGTCGTTTTGGTGGGGTGTGGGAGCATTAGCGCGCTGTGGCTGGGGGCGGTGAGGGAGATAGAGGGGCTCGAGCTCATCGGCTTAGTCGATGTTGCAGAAGCCAACGCTGAAAAGCGCGCTGAGGAGTTCGAGTTCGACGTACCCACGGGCGACGACTTGGACAAGATGTTAACGGACCTTCAACCTGATACAGTCTTCGACTGCACCGTGCCCACCGCGCACTATGAGGTAACGCTCAAAGCTTTACAACACGGCTGTCACGTCTTTGGCGAAAAACCGATGGCGGACACGCTTGCGCAGGCTCGAGAGATGGTGCAAGCCTCACAAAACGCGGGCAGGGTTTACGCCGTGATGCAAAACCGCCGCTTCGACCCGAATATCCGCGCGCTTAAAAGATTTCTGGACACGGGCGTGATTGGCGACCTCACAACAGTGAACAGCGACTTTTACATCGGCGCGCACTTCGGCGGCTTCCGCGACGAGATGCGGCACGTGCTCATAAAAGACATGGCAATCCACACCTTTGACGCGGCGCGCTTTCTCTCGGATAAAGATGCGCGTTCCGTCTACTGCCACGAATGGAACCCGGCGGGCTCCTGGTACGCGCACGGCGCCTCGGCGATGGCGATTTTTGAACTGACGGACGAGGTGGTCTTTAACTACCGGGGGAGCTGGTCGAGTGAGGGGATTCACACGACGTGGGAAGCGGCGTGGCACCTCGTCGGCACGAAGGGCAGCCTGACCTGGGACGGGGCCGAAGGGCTGGTCTGCAAGGTGGTGGCGGGCGAGGACGGTTTTATCCGTGAGCAAAAGGAGGTCGAGGGGCCGGAAATGAGCAGCGGCGCGATGCCCGACTGGCACGAGAACGCCATCCGCGCGTTTGTGGAGGCGGTGGAGGCGGATGAAAAGCCGGAGACGGTTTGTACGGACAACATCAAGAGTCTCTCAATGGTCTACGGCGCGGTCGAGAGCGCGGAAACGAAACGTCGTGTTGAGCTGGAGACTCTATGAAATTAGGTGCTTTTGACCCTCTGTTCGGCGGGATGAATTTAGAGGCCATGCTCGAGCTCTTCACGTCCCTTGGCCTCCAAACGGTGGAAATCGCCACGGGCGGCTACGTCGGTAACAGCCACTGCGACCCTGTGAGGTTGTTAGAGGACGCCGACGCTTTAGCCACCTTCAAAAACGCTTTTGAAAATCGCGGGCTGAGCATTTCAGCCCTATCCTGCCACGGCAACCCACTGCACCCGGACGAGAAGGTCGCCAAACCTCACCACGACGCCTGGACGAACACCGTCAAGCTCGCCCAGAAACTCGGCGTCGAGACCGTCGTGACCTTTTCAGGCCTCCCCGGCGGCGCACCCGGTGACAAGGTGCCCAACTGGCACGTCTGCGCCTGGCCCACTGAACACGCGGATTCGCTCGAGTGGCAGTGGACGGAGCGCGTCATCCCCTACTGGCGGCGCGAGGCCGAATTTGCCGAGGCGCACGGGGTTAGGGTGGCGCTCGAGATGCACCCCGGCTTCGTGGTCTACAACCCCGAGCACATTCTTTACCTGCGCGGCGAGACCCGCGGCAACGTTGGGTGCAACTTCGACCCGAGCCACCTCTTCTGGCAGGGCGTGGACATCGTGCGGGCGATTCGCTTTCTGGGCGACACCATCTACCATTTTCACGCCAAAGACACCTATCTTGACCCGGTGAATTTGCCCATCAAGGGCGTGCTGGACACAACGCCTTATAACCAAACTGCCAAGCGCGCCTGGATGTTTCGCTCGGTCGGCTACGGGCACGGCGCGCTCGAGTGGAAGCAGATTATCTCGGCGCTGCGCACGGTGGGTTACGACGGGGCCGTCTCCATCGAGCACGAAGACGCGCTCGCCTCGCCCGAGGAGGGCTTACGCAAGGCGGTGGCGGTTCTAAAAGGAGCTATCCTCACCGAGCGCGCGGGCGAGGCGTGGTGGACGTGACGACGTAGACGTCGCACCTTCCGACCTAAACACCTTCTTTACGTTTCAGCGTCCCCGCGGCAGATACTTCTCCCAAATGGGGTCAATGTTGGGCAGGATGCCGTAGGCCGACGAGAAGAGAAACCTCGGCGCGTAGGGGCGGCGGCGCAGGGTCATGCGCGCCTCTTCGGGGGTGCGGTCGCGCTTTTTGGCGTTGCAGCGCCTGCAACAGGCGACCACGTTTTCCCAGGCGGTCGCGCCCCCCCTAGAGCGCGGCAGCACGTGGTCCAGGGTTAAGTCGCTGCTCTTGAAGCCGCAATACTGGCAGGCGTGGTCGTCGCGCCTAAATACGTTCTTGCGGTTGAACGCGACGCGGTGACGCGGGGGACGCTTGACAAAACGCTTGAGCCGGATCACGCTGGGGACCGGAAAGGTTTGGGAGGGCGAGCGCAACACGCGGTCGCTGTCCTCGATGCGTTCGGCCACCTCGAGCATGATGAGTCCCACCGCCCGCTTGACCGAGCAGACGTGCAACGGCTCGTACGAGGCGTTGAGGATCAAAACCCGCGCCGCGTTGAGGTTGCGGATCGGCTTGAGCCCGTTCTCGTCCGTTTCGCTCGCTTCGTCCTCTAAGGGGTCAAAGGTCTCGTCTTCAGCAGGGCCTAGGTCAAAGTCCAGGTCGTGCGAGGTCGGATTGTAGGAGACAGCGTCCTCCTCTGGCATGATGAACACCAGTATACCCCAAGGGTGTCATGACTTCGTCTCATTTGGTAACGCGCGCTTGAGCGTTCCTTCAGGCGCTTCTCAGTAAATCTAACGGTCTTCGAGGGCGAGCTCGAGCAACGCCTCCACAAGCTCGCCGTAGGGCACGCCCGCCGCCTCCCAGAGTTTGGGGTACATGCTCGTGGCGGTAAAGCCCGGCATGGTGTTGATCTCGTTGAGCAGGAGCGTGCCGTCCTCGAGATAAAAAAAGTCCACCCGCGCGAGCCCCGCCGCGTCAACCGCCGCGAAAGCTTCGAGTGCCAACGCCTGAGCGCGCGTGGCGACGGGGGCGGGAACGGGGGCGGGGATGATGAGGTCGGCTCGTCCCTCGGTATATTTGGTGTCGTAATCGTAAAAGTCGCCCCTGAAAGAAATTTCGCCCACCGGACTCGTGCGCGGCGCGTCGTTGCCGAGCACGCCGACCTCGAGCTCCCTGGCCCCCGTCACCCCCTGCTCGACGATGATGCGCCGGTCGAAGCGGGCGGCCTCGTCCAGCGCGCGGCGCAGGCTCGTCTCGTCCGTCGCCTTGGAGATGCCTACCGACGAACCCAAGTTGGCGGGTTTGACAAACAGGGGAAAGGAGAGGTCGCGCAAAAGGGTGAGCACCCTCTCGGGCTCACGCTGCCAGTCGCCGCGCCTGACGCCACGGTAGGGCACCTGCGGGAGGCCGTGCGCGGCGAACACCGTTTTCATCATGAGCTTGTCCATCCCCACGGCGCTGCCGAGCACGCTAGAACCCACAAAGGGCAGCCCCATGATTTTTAAGAGCCCCTGCACGCTGCCGTCTTCGCCGAAAGGACCGTGGAGGAGAGGGAAAACGAGGTCGAAAGGTTCTTTAGAAAGCGTTTGCAGACCCCCATTAACTGAGCCGTTGAGCGTCGCGCCCGCCTCGAGCGCCCGCAGAGACGCCTCGCGCGGGAGCAGATTCCCGGCACGGTCAATCACCAGCGGCGTGAGGTCGAAGCGGCCTCCGGCTGCGTTCACGACCGAACGCGCCGACGCCAGGCTCACCTCGTGCTCGTCCGACTGACCGCCGCAGAGGAGGAGGACGCGGGGGCGGGTCATAAAGCGCCTCCTACCGTTGCTTTTGAAAAAGCGTCCGTGTTTGTGTGTAACTTACACATCTTGAGCGTACTTTAGGCTCTTTTTTCTCTCGAGTCAAGATATGTTCAACACCCCCTCCCTCCTCACCCTCTCCAAAACGGCTCCCGCTTTTCCAAAAAGGCGGCGACGCCCTCTTTCAAATCATCCGTGGTGCGGGCCAAAGCATTGACTTCGGTGGCGTAGCGCAGGCCCTCGAGCAATCCCAAGCTCGGCACGCTCGAGAGGAGCGCTTTGGTCATGGCGAGCGAACTCGGCGCGTTTTTTCCCATCGCGCGGGCGCGTGCCACGGCGCGGTCTAAAACCTCGTCCGGCGGCGCGACTTCGTTCACGAGTCCCATCGTCGCGGCTTCCTCTGCACCTACAAGGCGCGCGGAGAGCAGGAGGTCGCGGGCGTACTTTTCACCCACCTGACGCACCAAAAAAACGCCCACCAGGGCCGCAACAAAACCGATACGCGCTTCTGTATAGCCGATTTTGGCCCCCTCACTCATCACCGCCACGTCGCAGACCGACACGAGCCCCGCGCCGCCCGCGACCGCGGGGCCGTTCACTGCGGCCACCGTCGGCTTGGGGTGGGTGTAGAGCGTCAGGAAAAGGTCAGCCAATCGCGCGGAGTCGTCGCGGTTGGCCTCGGTCGAGCGCCCGCTTAAACTTTGGAGGTCGGCGAGGTCGAGCCCCGCGCAAAAGGCCCCGCCGGAGCCCGTCAAGACGAGCGCGCGCACGCCGTCGTCGTGCTTGGCAGCGTTCAACGCCTCCTGTAAGCTCTCCCTTAACGAGTCGTTTAGCGCGTTCCGTACCTCGGGACGGTCCAGTGTGAGGACGCGGACGCCGTTGTCGTCAGTTTGTAGAAGAGACATGACGGTATTGTACGCCGGAGAGCGTTGTAAGCCGAACTCGGTCCATTAGTATTGCTAATCACTCACCGCTAGCCACTCACCACGCTCAAAGCCGAATCGCATCCACTCGAGCTAAAGGACTGATGAAGCGCCCGCCGCCCGCAAGGTAGGGTGTATAACAAGGTCTCTCCTGCCGCCGTGCTTTACTCCAAAAGTAGAATTTGTCACAGAACCTTTATAGGAGGTTGATATGCGAAAGTTAATGGTTGTGGCCTTTGCGCTCCTCGCGTTGGGCTTCGGTTTCGCCCAAAAAGGCCCCGTCACCGTGGGCTCGAAAATCGACACCGAGGGCTCGGTGCTGGCGCAGATCGTGCGGCTCATGCTCGAGGCCAACGACTTTACAGTCAACGACCGCTCGGGCTTCGGCACCACCTCGGTCGTGCGCGAGGCGCTGCTCGCGGGCGAAATTGACCTCTACCCCGAGTACACGGGTACGGCGCTCACCTTTTTCCCGGACGCGGACCTGCCCGAGGGCGTCTCGACGGACGCGGAAGAGCTTTACAACACCGTTGAAGAGCTTGATTTAGAGCAAAACAACGTCGTCTGGTTGGACCGCGCGCCCGCCAACAACACCTGGGCCATCGCGGTGCCCGAGGCGTTGGCGCAGGAAAACAACCTCACCACCATCGCCGACTTGGCGACCTACATCAACGAGGGGGGCGAATTCAAACTCGCCGCCAGCCAGGAATTTGTAGACCGCGACGACGCGCTGGGAGCCTTTGAGGCGACCTACGACTTTGAGGTGACGAGCGACCAGCTCGTGATTTTGGCGGGCGGCAACACCACCCAGACGGAAACGGCGGCGGCGCGCGGCACGGACGGCGTGAACGCGGCGATGGCCTACGGCACCGACGGCGGCATCGCGGCGCTTGGGTTGGTCGCGCTCACCGACCCCGAGGGGGCCGTGGCGATTTACCAACCCGCGCCCACCGTGCGCGGCGAAATTTTTGACCAGTACCCCGAGCTGGCCGACATCCTGAACCCGGTGTTTGCGACGCTCGACGAGGGAACGCTCTCGAGCCTCAACGCCCGCGTGGCGGTGGACGGCGAGAACCCCGCCGACGTGGCGCGCGACTACCTCACGACTGCGGGTCTACTCAACCAGTAGGGGGCCTGCTCAACGAGTAAGTTTCAATCAATAGGGTTGTCTGGGCGCGTTAAGCTTAGCTAAGTCATGAGGCCGAGGAGGATCCCCTTCTTGGCCTCTTCGCGTTTTGGAGGATGGATGACACGAGCTCATGAGTGAGGTGGTGCGTCGGGTCAATCCGGTGGCCTTAGTAAGCGGCATCGTCGGATTGGCTGCGCTTCTCGCCCTGCCTTTTTTCGACCCCGGCTGGCTTCTTTTCAAGGCCAACCGTTTGGTGGAGGGCACCTCGTACAGCGCGCCCGCGCTCTCGCTCTCCTGGACGCTTGTCCTCGGGGCGTTCTGGCTTGTGGTCTTTTTGGCCGGCCTGCTGCCGTTTCGAGGACGCCCTTGGGTGCTCGCTTACGCGTCGTCGGCGGGGCTGGTGCTGGCGGTGCTCTTTATCGGTCGGGGGACGGCGGGGCTTCTCTCGGAGGCGGGCTCGAGCGCCCGCGTGTCGCTCCAAGGCGGCATCTGGCTCACGCTCCTCGCTTATTACGTCGGCATTTTCGCCGCGCTCAACGAGGCGGGGGCCAAAGGCGCGCGGCTCCGGGGGGCCTTGATGGTCGTGCCGGGGCTCGCCGTGGTGCTCGTGCTCATTCTCACCGGGACGCTTGACGGTCTTGGCTTGTCCAGAGAACTCGCCAACGGGAGCGGGGACTTTCGCGCGGAGGTGGCGCGGCACCTTGCACTTTCGGGGACGAGCGTCTTGCTGGCGGCGCTTATCGGCGTGCCCGCGGCCATCTGGGCGGCGCGGCGCGAGGAGGTGGCGCGTTTTGTCTTGCCCACCGCCAGCCTTTTGCAGACGCTGCCGTCTTTGGCGCTGTTCGGCATCATGCTGGCCCCGCTGGCGCGGCTCGGGGGCACGGTCACGGTCGGCGGGGCGCTCCTCGTCTTTGGGGTCGGGTTGGTGGGGGTCGGGCTGCTTCTCGCGGCGCTGCGGCTCTTGCGCGGGGCGGCGCAGCCCGTGAAAACCGCCCTGCGGGTGGCGACCGTGCTCGTGGCGCTGGTGCCTGTGTGTCTCGCGGTCGTAATTCTGGCGGTGGTCTTGAACGACCTCGTCGTGGCGCTCCTGCGGTTCGACACAGCGGGTGTGACGCTCTGGGCCGGGCTGTCCGCGCCCCTGTCGCGCCTGGGCGTCCGCGGCATCGGCAGCGCGCCCGCGCTCATCGCGCTCACGCTTTATGCGCTCCTGCCCATCGTGCGCAACACCTACACGGGCGTTGTCGAAGTGCCCAAAGCGGCCACCGAGGCGGGGCGCGGCATGGGGATGAGTCCGGGGCAGATTCTGCGGCGCGTCGAGCTTCCCCTCGCCCTGCCCCTCATCGTCGAGGGCCTGCGCGCCTCGGCGGTGCTGACCATCGGCATCACCACGGTGGCGTATCTTATCGGCGCTGGGGGCTTAGGCACCTTTATCCAGCGCGGCATCGACCAGGTGGTGCCCGACCTCATCTTGCTGGGGGCGATACCGATTATTTTGCTGGCGCTCCTTGCGGACGGGCTCCTGCGCGCGGTGGGGCTCCTGCTGACGCCTCGAGGGATTCGGTAGGGTGGGAAAAGGTAAAAGGGATGGGAAGGTGAGGCGTGATTAGGCTCGAGCGCGTGAGCAAGCGTTACGGCGAGGCGGTGGCGGTCCGGGAGGTGGATTTGGAGGTCGAGGCGGGCAAGCTGGTTGTGCTCATCGGCCCGTCGGGCTGCGGCAAAACGACCACTCTCAAGATGATCAACCGCCTGATTGAGCCCAGCGAGGGCACCATCTTTGTCAACGGCGAGGACACGCGGACGCTCGACCCGCAGGCGTTGCGGCGCGGCATCGGCTACGTGATTCAGAGCATCGGGCTGTTCCCGCACATGAGCGTCAAGCAAAACATCCAGGTGGTGCCCGACCTGTTGGGTTGGCCTAAAAAGCGGAGCGCGGCGCGAGCGGACGAACTCTTAAGCCTCATCGGCCTACCGCCCGAACGCTACCGCGACGCCTACCCGCGCGAACTCTCGGGCGGTCAGGCGCAGCGGGTGGGGGTGGCGCGGGCGCTGGCGGTGGACCCGCCCGTGCTGCTCATGGACGAGCCCTTCGGCGCGGTGGACCCGCTCACCAGGGAGCGGCTGCAAGACGAGTTTTTGCGGCTCCAGGCGGAGCTCCGCAAGACCATCGTGATGGTCACGCACGACATCGACGAGGCCATCAAGTTGGGCGACATGGTCTGCGTGATGAACGCCGGGCGCGTCGAGCAGTACAGCACGCCCGAGACCTTGCTCTCGAGCCCCGAGAGCCGTTTCGTGCGGCAGTTCGTCGGCTCCGACCGCGCGCTAAAGCGCCTCAGCCGGGTGCCCGTCGGGGACATCATGACCGACATCCCCGCTCTGCCTGTAGACGCCTCTTCTGATGAGGCGGCGCGCGTGTTAAAAACGCACCGAACGGTGTACATCACCCGCGGCGGCAGGCTGGCGGGTTGGCTCGACCGCAAGGCTTTTGCTCATGACCGCAACGTCGAGAGCGCCTACACCGAGGTGGACGCCGCGGCGTCCGCCGCCGAGTCGGACGACAACGCGCGCGAGGCGCTCTCGAGGATGCTCGGCCAGGGCGTGACCGAGATGCCCGTGGTGGGACGTAGCGGCGAACCCCTGGGTCTTATCACGCTTAAAAACATTGTGGCGCTCACCGCCGAACGGGAGGGCGAGGGTGGGGGAGAGGGTGATGCGAGCGCCCACACCAGCACAGGAAAATTTGAAGGGCGAGAGAACCGTGCGTAGGCGACGCGCCTGGGGCGGACTGGCGCTGGCGGGCGCGCTCTTTGCTACGCTTCTGGTCCTCTTGGCGCAGCAGGCGTGGTGGCGCGCGGCGCTGGGCGCGCTTTTTCCGGAGCAGCGCACGATTTTGTTCGAGCGCAACACGCTCTTTGAGCTCACCTTGCAGCATCTGGTCATCGTGGGTAGCGCGGTCGGAATCATCCTGCTTATCGGCCTGCCGCTGGGCGTGTGGCTCACCCGACCGAGCGGGCGGGCTTTTTTGCCTCTTGCTTCAAACCTGCTCTCGGTCGGTCAGACCTTCCCGCCCGTCGCGGTGCTCGCGCTCGCGCTGCCTTACTTTGGTTTTGGGTTGCAGCCGACGCTCATCGCGTTAGTGGCCTACGGACTTCTGCCCGTCACGCGCAACACCATCGCGGGGCTCCAGGCGGTGCCGCCCGACCTCTTGGAGGCGGCGCGCGGCATGGGCATGGGGCCCTGGCGCTCGCTCGTCAGGCTCGAGCTCCCCCTCGCCACCCGCGTCATCTTGGCGGGCATCCGCACGAGCGTCATCTACACCATCGGCACCGCGACGGTCGCGCCCATCATCGGCGCGGGCGGGCTCGGCGTGCCCATTATCGCCGGGCTGGCGGTGAGCAATTTGTCACTCGTTTTGGAGGGCGCGCTGCCCGTGGCGCTCTTGGCGCTCGTTACGGATTTTGCGTTGGGGCGGCTCGAGCTCGCCCTCGCGCCCGCGGGCGCTTGAGTAGATTTCCCTCAGTACACAATCTAGTCATGCCCCAAATCCACCCGCTCAGCCAGCCTCTCGACCGGCCGCGGCAGCCACCAGTTCCAGCGGCCCGCCAGGGTCATCACCGCGGGCACGAGCACCATGCGCACCAGGGTCGCGTCGAGGAAGATAGCCACGCAGAGCCCCAAGCCTAAAGATTTGATAAGCACGATGTCGGAAAAAGCAAACACACCACAGACCGCTATCATAATCAAGGCGGCGCTGGTAATCACCCCGCCCGTGGCCGAGAGCGCGTAAGCGACGGCCTGGCGGTCCGTCTGGCCGCGCTTGTGCGCCTCGTAGATGCGCGACACCAAAAAGACTTCGTAGTCCATGCTGAGCCCGAAAACAAGCGCGAAGGTGAAAATAGGCGCGCTGTTGTCCACAAAACCCAAGGGGCCGGAAAGCCCCAGAAGCCTCGCCCCCCAGCCGTACTGGAAGATAAGCGTGAGCACGCCGAAGCTCGCGGCGATGGTGAGCGTGTTGAGCAAGATGGACTTGAGCGGGATGAGGAGCGAGCGAAAGGTCATGCCCAAGATGATGAGCGTGACCAAATAGATAAGCCCAACCGCTAACGGAAAGTCGCGGTATAAGACGTGGTTCCATTCGGCGTTGACGATGGGCTCGCCGCCGACCTGGGCCTCGAGCCCTAAGTCTCGAGCCGCGTTTTGCAGGGCTCTGGCGAGCGAGCGCCCCCCCGCGGGCGACAGGTCCCCGACGGGCACAACCTGAACGAAGGCGTAGCGCCCGTTCTGGCTTACCGTGGCCTGCGCGAGCTCTCTCACCGGGCTCGCCTCGGCAAGCTCGCGCGTGGCGTAGTATTGGTTGAGCAAGAGTCCGGGCACGCCGCCCGCGGTGGTGGGGGAGAAAACCTGCTGGACGCCCCCGAGCGTCTCGACCTCGCGGGTATAGCGCGACACAGCGCGCACCGCCGAGGGGTGGAAAAACCCGTCCGCCTCGCCAAAGTCGAGCAGCACCTGGTAGGGCGTGAGTAGGCCCTCTAGGTTGGCGGCCTCGAGCCCCTGCAACACCCTGTACGCGTCGGTATTTTGGGACATGCCGCGCGCGCCGGGGTCGGCGACCTGCATCGACAGGGCGGGCACGGCGAGGAGCAAGAGGACGACCGTCCCGCTCGCGCCCCAGAGGAGCGGGCGCGACGTGACGCGCTCCGCCCAGGCGTGCCAAAAGGCCCGGGTCCGGCGGCCGGGCTCGCGCCGGGTCAGCTTGAGCCAGTTTACGCGGTGGCCGAGCAGCGTCAGGAGCGCGGGCAGCGCCGTGACGGACACGAGCACGCTCATAAGCAAGACCGTAATCCCGCCTATCCCAATCGAGCGGATAAAGTTGAGGGGCGGGATGAGCAACGCGCAGAGCGCGACGATGACCGCGCTCCCGCTAAAGGTGACCGCCTTGCCCGCGGTGAGCGTCGTCGAGGCGGCGGCTTTTTGTGGGTCGCCCAAGCGGCTCAATTCCTCCCGAAAGCGGTTCACGATGAGGAGCGCGTAGTCGATGCCCGTGGCGAGCCCGAGCATGGTCACAATCGTCTGGGTGAAAAGCGCGAATTCAAACGTTTGGCCGAGGCCGTAAAGTACCGCGAAGGTGAGCGTCACCGAAAGAAGCGCGATTAAGATGGGCAGCCCCGAGGCGACCACCGCGCCAAAGGCGATGACCAACACAATGAGGCTTAGGGGCAAGCCGTAAAACTCGGCGCGGTGAACGTCGCGCTCGCTGATGCTCTGGAGCTCGAGCGACAGCGCGGGGCCTCCCGACAAATAGAGGTCAAAGCTCTGGGGCTGATTCTTGATGGGCAGAATCTCCCTCACCGCCGCCTGGGCCTCCTCGCGCGTGTCGGCCGCTAGGTTGACGATGGCCGCCCCGTAGTGGCCGTCGGGCGAAAGGAGGGGCAGGAGCGTATCTCCCCGGTAGTCCTGCACGGACGCCACGGTGGGCAGCGCCCGCACGGCCTCGATGAGGCTGCCGAACTCCGTTTCTATCTGCGGGTCGGTGACCGGGCGCGTAGGCGACGCCGCGAGCAAGATGACCGAGTATTTGCTTCTGGTGGCGAAGTCCGTGAGCAGAATCTCCTGAACGGCTCGAGCCACGCTCCGCGGCGGCGTGTCGGGCTGGGCGGTGAGCACCTCGCCCACGCGCGCGGCAAAGGGGAGGGCGACGAGGAGCAGGAGCCCCCAAACCGAGAGGACCCGCCACGGACGCTTGCTCACAAGTTCGGAAAGCTTTTCAAACACCGCTTGACCCCCCCGCCGCTTTGACCGCCGTGACAGGACGCGTTGTAAACCGTCCCGTAGGTTTTTTCGTTACGTCATGTTGTCCGCGCATCGACCGCGCCAACTCGGCATGTTTAATCATCTTTATGCACCTTTATAATATCTGCATCTTGGTCTACCATGTGCGCTTCCACGCAGAGCGGCGCTTGTGGACGCGGCGCGCTTTTCGCAAAGCGGTTCAGCCTATCAGAAGGGGCCATCCGGCGCAGTTTAACAGCTAACACGGACTAAACGCTGGGTCAACGCGCACATGTGAGGGCTCGAGGGCGGGGTGCAGAGGTCGTCGGATTGTGACGTCCATGCCCGCTGTTCGTTCACACTGCTACATATACGGTGCTAAACGTGGGGCGTCACTTTTGATATGGTTCGGACGGTTTTATGAGAACGACTCGAGCCCTCCGCTAGATACCCACAAACGACTCAATCATACTCCGCGCCTCGCCGCCCTGCGTGCGGGTTTCGCCCGCGAGGGTGCCGTCTTCCAAAAAGACGATGCGGTCGGCGTACAGCGCGGCCTTGGGGTCGTGCGTGACCATAACGACGGTCCAGCCCCGTTCCTCCACGCCCGTCTTGAGGAGCGCCAAGACCTCGCCGCCCGTGCCCGTGTCTAAGTTGCCCGTCGGCTCGTCGGCGAGCACGAGCAGCGGGTGGTTGATGAGCGCGCGCGCCAAGGCCACGCGCTGGCGCTGCCCGCCCGAAAGCTCGCTCGGGCGGTGCTCGAGCCGGTCCGCAATTCTCAAGGTCTGGGCGAGTTCTTCGAGCCTTTCCCGCCCCTCACGGCGTCTTCCCGCGACCTCGGCGGGCAGGAGGATGTTCTCGCGGGCGCTTAAGTTGGGGATGAGTTCAAAAGTTTGAAACACAAAGCCCAGTTTTTCACGCCTCAGACGCGTGAGCGCGTCGTCGGAGAGCCCGCGCGTCGTCTCGCCGCCCAAGAAAACCTCGCCGCCGTCGGGGGTGTCGAGCAGGCCCATGAGGTGCAGCAGCGTGCTCTTGCCCGAGCCGCTGGGCCCCATGACCGCAACGAATTCACCCCGCGCTACTTTAAGCGAGACGTTTGAAAGCGCGTGGACGGTTTCACCGCCCAAGTGGTAACGCTTGCTGAGGTCGCGGACTTCTATGGCGACGGGTGCCGTGTCCTCTTGCGCTGTGTTCGTTCGCACCCTGTCCCTTCGCACCCTGCGCACCTACTCGCCCCTCAAGGCGACGACGGGCTCGAGCCGCGCCGCGCGCCGCGCGGGCAGGAGCGAGGCGAGAAACCCCACCGCGGGCGAAGAAATAAGTGCGAGTAGAACCAAGCGCCACGGAAAAACCGGCGTGACGCGGTAGCCCGTGAGCGCGTCCGCGCCCGCGGTAATCACGCGCGACAAGAGCGCGCCGCAAAAAATGCCGAGGAGCGTCCCTAAGAGCACCACCACGACGCCCTCGGCGCTCACCAAGCGCCCCACCCCGCCGCGCGTAAAACCGAGCGCGCGCAAGAGCGCCACCTCGTGCTGCCGCCCCGACAGATTCATGCCGAGCGTGTTGGCGACGCCCAGCGCGGCGATAAACACGGCCAAGATGAGCAGCCCATTGGTCGTCGTAAAAATCTGCCGGGTGAGGGTGAGGACGAGGGTGCGGTAGCTTTGGCTCGAGGTCACGTCTAAATAGAGCCCCGGAAAAGCTTCTGTCAGCGCGTCCCCCACCGCCTGCGGGTCCGCGCCAGGCTCTACCGTCATCACAAAAAGGTTGGGTACGGCGACGCCGAAAAGCGCGCTGTCTCTAAGGCTGCCGATAAACGTCTCCCCGCCGTTCGTAAAGTCCACAACCACGCCCGCGACCGGGATGTCCTGGAAACCTTCGGTCGTCCGCAGCCGCGCCGCGTCGCCGCGCCCGACGCCGAAGCGCTCGAAAAGCGTGTTGGCCGCAATCACGCTGCCGCCCTCCCGCAGCGCCTCGTAAGCCTCAACACTGTTGCCCTCGCCGCGCAAAAACTGAAAGCGCCCAAAGCCGCTCTCCGGGTTGTAACGCTCGGGGTCCACCAGGATAAGCGCGATGGTCCGGGCGCGCTCCCCGCCCCCAGGCTCGTAGCGCACCGTCTGGACCCCCACCCCGCTCACCGCGTCTAAGCCCGGCACTCGAGCCGCCGCCTCCTCCGCAAAGCCCTCCGGAAAGCCCACCGCGGAGGTGACGAAAAGGTCGCCCGTCACGGTGGCGTCCACCCAGTCGGCAATCTCCTTGTTGATGCCCGCGACCATCGCGCCCACGCCGATGGTGAGCGCCACGCCGACCACCACCGCGCCGACCGCCACCCCGTTGCGACGGGCGTTGCGGCGCGCAAAACCCGCTCCCAGGGCCCCCGCCGCCCCGAAAAGCTTGGTCAGCGGCGGGCGCAAGAGCGCGAGCGTCGGTTTCAAAAGCGCGGGCGTGGTAAGGGTAACGCCGGTAAAAAGGAGCGCCATCGCCAGCGCGCTCCCGAAAAGCGCCCACGAGCCGCGCCAAGGCGACAGCGCCGTCACCACGCCCCCAGCCAAGAGCAGCGCGCCCACCACCGTCTGCCGGGTTTGTTCTGGCGACGCCTCGCCCGCCTCGTCCCCTTCGCTCCTCGCCGCCACGACGGGGGGCGTTCGTGAGGCGGCCCGCGCGGGCAGGAGGCCCGACAGGAGCGAGACCACGACGCCCACGCCCGCGGCCACGGCCACGTTGCCCAAGGGCACGACCAGCGTGCGAAACTCGAACCCCAACACGAGCGCGTTGAGCCGCGTGATGCCCCAGGACAGGCCCAAACCCAGCAGGATGCCGAACACCACGCCGCACGCGCTCACGAGCGCCGCCTCAAAGAGCGCCAGGCGCTGCACCTGCGCGCCCGTCAAGCAAATCGTGCGCAAAAGCGCGTACTCGCGCGTCCGTTCCGCCGTGGCGGCGGCGAAGGTGTTGTAAGCCATGAACCCGCCCAGCGCGACGAGCGTCGCGGCGAGCACGCGCAGGCCCGCCTGGATGGTGTCGACGATGCCCGTGGCGAGGTCACCGGAGCCCGCGGGCAGAGTCACGGTGTAGGCGTCACCCAGGGTTTCTGTGAGCCGCGCTTGGACCTCGTTTAGCCCTGCACTGGGTGCAAGATGCACCTCCAAAGAGGACACCCGGCCCGAGAGTCTGACGGCGCGCTGAAGGTCCGCTAGCGCCACCACCCCGATGCGGCCCGCGTTGGTGCTCGAGAGCCCCGACGCCCCGTCGAGCAGGCCCACAAGTCTAAAGGGCACCTCACCAAAGGGCGTGGCGAAAGGAATTTCGTCCCCCAGTTCATAAGCTCTGGACCGTACAAACGTCTCGGTGATGGCGATACCGTCCGAGCCCGTCTGCGGCAGCGTCCCGCTAAGCACGCGCACGTCCAAACCTTCTGGGTCCGAGGTGTCACGCCCCGAGAGAAGAAAGCCCGCGTCCACCCCCGGAATCACCGGACGCTGAACGTTCCCGATGTCGCGCACGGGCTCCGCCCGGTAGTCGAGCACCGGCCACGCTTGCGCCACACCGGGCGTCTCACGCGTTGCTTTAAGAGGCTCCTCCGCCGCAAAAACCGCCCGCCCCTGCGTGCCCGGCACCACGACGAGGTCGGCCCCGCCCGTGGCCGCCTCTAGGCTGCTCGCCACGTTCGCCCGGACGTTGTCCCCCACCGACAGGGTCGCCAGCACCGCCGCGATGCCGAGCGCCACCCCGAGCGTGGTGGCAAAACTCCGCCAGGGGTGACGCAAAAGGTTACGCAGCGCGAGGCGGGTGAGCGGCAGTCTGTCCAGCATCGGGCCAGTGTAACGCGCGCCTTTGGGGGAGGGCTAGCCTTGGGAGACTCGAGTGAGTGGCAGGGCGGGCTCGAGTGCCCTGTGGGGTGATGGGGAGTGGAGAGATAGGAAAGTTTTTTCCCACCCCACCTCCCTACCTCCCCATTACCCCATCATCACGCGCTGGCGTACAATGGCTCCTCATGACTCCCCCCGTTTTAAGCATCATCATTCCCACCCACGCGCGGCGCGAGAGGCTGCGGCAGACGCTCGAGCTCCTCCCCACCCTCCCCGGCCCGACTCGAGAAATTATCGTGATAGACGACGCCTCGACGGACGGCACAAGGGAGATGCTTAAAGGTTTTCCCGACGTGCGCAGCTTGCGCAACGAAACGCCCCAGGGCTTCGAGGCGCTGCCCGAGGCGGTGGGGAAAGCACGCGGAATTTATGTGTTTCAGCTCGACGACGACGCGTATCCCGCTGAAGAGACGTTCGAGCGGGTGGTGGCGCATTTTGAGGCCAGGGGCCCCCGCTTAGGACTCGTCGCGCTTCCTTTTGTCGAGCCGCGTTCTCAACGCCGCTCCTACACGCCTTATCTGCCCGAGCCCGCGCCGGGGCAGACCTGGAGCGAGGCGCGCGGCTTCCATGCAGGCGCGGTCGTGTTCCGCCGTGAGGCGCTCCTGCGCATCCCGCCGAGCCCGCCCGGCTACGTGATGTACGAAACCGAACTCCCCACCACGATTGAGTTTTTGAGCCGCGGTTGGGAGGCGGACTACCTGCCAGGCGCGCCCGTCTATCATCTCTGGGACGCTCGCACAACGGGCGTGGGGCGGCGCGCGGCTTATCTGCCCCTGCGCAACGACCTCGTAACCATCAAACGCTACTACCGGGGCTGGCGGCGGCGTGAGATGCTGTTGGGCCGGTTTCTCACCGGATTCTTTCACCTCGCGGCGGCGGGTCATCCGGGCGACGTGCGCAAGGCGGTGAGAGAGGCGGAGGCGATGCTGGCTTCACGCCCCGAGCGGCGCGTGCGGCCCGAGGTTTTGGCGCGCGTTTATCCGGGTTTCGACGGCCTCACCCTCGCCACGCTTTTTTCTGAAACCAACCGGCGCCGGGTGGGCTGGTTTCTGGGGCAGGTGCCGATTGACCAGACGTGTTAGCAGGTATTATCTGGTTTAGGAAGATTCATTTTACATATTACCGTCTAGACCGTCCAGGACGCAGTTCAAGAGATATACCTGCGCTGATAGACACGGTGTGGATGAGAACTACAACTTACAGTGGCGAGTGAGTAGTGGTCAGTGATAAGTGTCAGGCGCTAAAGCGCGTCTTTTGGGGTGGATGACGGCGTCTCGAGCCGGGGCCGGAAGAGCGCCAGACCGCCTACCGGGGGTCCCAGCAAAAAGTAAAGATAAAAGGTGAGAAAGCGCCACAGCACGATGCCGAGCGAGAGCGCGCTGGTGTCGCCGTTTTTGAGCAGCAGCGAGTAGGCGGCCTCTTGATAACCGCTCGCGCCCGGCGTCGGCACCAAAAAAGCAAAGGCGTGGACTATCATTTGTAGCGCCAAGACCGCCCCTTGGCTAAAGTCTAAGTTGACGGCGGTCAGGGCGGCGTTGAGGACGAGGAAAAAGAGCACCCTCGAGAGCGCCGTGAGCGCGTAAAGACTTATGTGTAGAGGAAGAGGCGTGGCGGCGAACGAGCGGCTGGCGAGCTCGAGGTCGTCCAAAAACTTGCTCAAGGGTGCCTCAAATCTTGACAAGAGGGGCAGCCGCAAGAGTCTTTTGAGAAGCGTGGTGGCGTAGCGCAGCCGGAACACGAGCAAATATGAAAGCGCGAGCGCGGCGAGCGAAAAAGGCACGATAAGAACGCCCAAGTTGTCGATGGGCAGGCGGACGTCCTGCGTGAGCAGGTAGAGAAACGCCAGAGGCACCGCCAGCGCGAAAAACGACATGTCCAGCACCGCGAGCAGCACGGACACGACCACCGCGCGCTGAAGGGGCACGTTAAAGCGCGTGAGCAGCCAAGCGATGCCGACCGCGTTGCCGCCCCCCGACGGGGTCACGGCGGCGGAAAACGTGCCGATGATGGTCGTCTGTACGCCCTGCAGGAGCGTGATTCGGGAGCCCACGGTGTGAACGAGCAGCTTCATGCGCCAGCCGCTGACGCCCCACCACGCGAGAATGATTCCCAGCGCGAGCGCGAGATAGCCCCAGCGCAGGGTCCGCAGCGCGCCCACCATGCCCGCGCCAAAGGTGCTGGGCAGGACCAACCAGAGGCTGCCGAGACCCAGCGCGAGCGAGAGCAGGAGCGCGCCCCAGACGCGCCTTTTCACACCCGACTTCCCACTTGGCGGTACTCGAGCGGCTGAATCATGTCCAAACGACACCCTCACCCCGCAGCGAGAGGTCGGGCTCGCCGGTCAGGGCGTAGTGGGCGAGGTAGTCGGCGACGCGCGCGCTCATGCCGGGAAAGTCGAGCGCCGCGGCGCGCGCGGCCACGTCATCTAAGGTCTCGGGCGAAGCCTGATAAGCCCGCACGGTTTCCAAAAGCGTGTCCGTCGTCGGGGTGTAGCGGCCCAGCCCCTTGGTTTCTAAAAAGCGGATGAACAAGTTCTCGACGCCGCCCGACCGGCGGGTCGCCAGCACGGGACGGCCCACCGCCAGCGCCTCAAAAACCGCGGCGGGACCCGTTTTGCCAATGACTAAGTCGCAGGCGGCGACGAAGTCGGCCATATTGTCAACGAAGCCCTCGACGCGCACCAGGGGGTCGGCTGACCAGGGCTCGAGCGCCTCTTTGAGCGCCTCGTTGCGTCCCGCGATGACGACCACCTGAACATGCGGCAACGTGCGAAGCGCTGCCACGACCTCCACCGGGTTGCCGCCGACGCCCTCGCCGCCGAGCGAGACGAGGCAGGTGAAGGTGTCTTGTAGGCCGAGCGCAGCGCGCGCCTGGGTTTTGCCCGGAGCCTCCAAAAAAGACCGCCTGACCGGGTAGCCGACCACGTCAATCTTGTCGCCACTCACGCCGAGCTTGACGAGCCCGCTTTTGGCGACCGGCGAGCCCACCAAAAAGCGTTCCGCGTCGGGGTCGGCCCACAGCGCGGTCACGTCCAAAGTCGAAGTTTGAAAGGTGAGCACGGGCACGTCCAGGCCGAAGTGACGCTGGCTCATCGTAAACGCCACGGTGAGCCAGCCGTGGTTGACGACAATCAAAGCGGGCGGGTCTTTACGCAGCACCTCCGCGGCTCGAGCCGCAAAGGGGCGCAGCATCCGGCGGTGAAAAGCAACCGAGACGCGCGGCACGCTGTCGATGACGCGCTGGCCCCACACCACCGTCCACGGATGGGCGAGCGCCCAGCGCCACGATTCCTTGTGCCGCGTGTCGAGTGCCTCAAAACCGTAAGCCTTCATGGGCTCGTATAGCTCGAGCCCAAACCGCTCAGGATAACGCGCCTCCAACGCCTCCTTCATCGCCTGCGCGCTGCTCACGTGCGAGCCGCCCGCCGCGATGGTGGCGAAAAGAATCTTTTTATGCTGTGCGGGAGCGGTCATAGCGGACAATTGTAGCAGGTAAAACCTCGCTGGCTCACCCCGCCGCTCCCATCGCGGCGACCGTGCGCGCCAGACCTTCCTGCCAACTCACCCGCGGCTCGTATCCCAGTTCATCAAACGCGTGGTGAAGCGAAAAATGCACGTCCCGCCGCATGAGGTCCGCGCGGTAGCGCGTGAGGGGGGGCTCCGTTTTGGGGGCCAGGGTCGCCCAAAGGGCTTCCACGGGGCGCGCGGCAACGCTCGGTAGCCTGCCAGGCACGTTGAGGCGCGGCTGGGGCGCGTCCAAGTGCCCGGCGAGCACTCCGAAAAACTCGCGCCAGTCGGGGCCGCCTGCGTCCGCAATCACGTACGCCCGTCCCGCGGCCTCCGGCACCGTGCCCGTTAAGAGGAGCCCTTCGACCAAGTTCTCCACGTATGCCGTGTTGACAACCGCCCGCCCGCCGTCGACCAGCGGGAGCAGGCCGCGCTTCAAGGCCCCCACCACCCGCTCAAAGTTGGCGTCGCGCGGGCCGAAGGGCAGCAGGCCGGGGCGGACGACGACGCCCTCGAGCCCCCCCTCGAGCCCCGCCCCCAGCACCGCATCCTCGGCAGCGATTTTCGAGCGGGCGTAGGCCCCGCCGCCACGAACACCACGAGCTTGGCGGGGCAAGAGGCGCGCGTCGGCGTTGCGGAAACCCGTGTAGGGAAAAACGGCCACGCTCGAGACGAGCACAAAACGCCGCACCCCGCCCCGCTCGGCCTCGCGCAGCAAGTTACGCGTGCCCAGCACGTTGGTTTTGTAAAACGCCTCCCACGGCCCCCAGTCGGCCACTCGAGCCGCCGCGTGAAAAACAACGTCTACGCCCTCGCACACCCCTCTCAACTGCTTTTCGTCGGTAATATCGGCGCGGGTGAGCTCGAGTTCATTCAACACCGTCCCTAAATTTTCCAGACTTCCCCAGGGGCTTACCAGCGCCCGAAGCTCAACGCCCGCCTCCAGCAGCCGCTCGCAGAGGTGGGAGCCGATAAAGCCGTGCGCGCCCGTGACGAGCGCCCTCATGGCCTTAACCTCACAAGGGGCCCTTCACGCCCTTTTACCGTCCCTCTCGAGGACAACACCGTTCAGAGCAGCAACCCCTGATGAAAGAGCGAAAACACGTCCGTCGAGAAGCCGATGACGAGGTGGAGCAGGATGGGCCACAGCAGCGAACGCCCGCGCACCGCCACCACGCCGAAAAGAAGCTCGGCGGGAATCGCGCCCAGGAGTTCGGGCAGGGGGCTGCCGACGTGGATGAGGACCGACGAGAGCGTTTGCACCCACAAAGCGGTGCCGAGGCCCCAGAAGGGCTCGAGCCCGCGCAGCATAAAACCGCGGAAAAAAAACTCGAACGCGGTGTAGTACACCAGCCGCAGCCCAAGCCACGCCGCGAGGGTGCCATACGATTCTCCCGGCCAGCTTCCCGCCCACGGATAGACCGCCTGAAGCGACGCGTCGGTCGCGCTCACGTACATAACCCCCACAGCGACGGCTCCGCCTAGAAGCGTGAGGGGCACACCGAAGCGCACATCGCCAAGCACCAAACCCGCCCGTCGCGGCCCGTCCCCGAAGAGCGCCATGAGCAGGAGGGGAGCCGCGAAAAAAAGCCCGAACGTCCAAGCGACAATGGAGAGAGCACTTGCCAGGGTGCGCGGCGCGTCTCCCAACAGGTGAGGGCCGGGAATCGCCAGATACCAATAGGCGATTTGTAGGAGGAGCATCGCCAGAAGGTAAGCGCTCAGCTTGAAGGTGCCCCCGCCCTCCGCGGCGCTGTGACGCTGGACGAAGAGCGCGCGAACGTCTTCCGCGGGAGGTGCGCTCGCTTGGGGAGAGCGTTTCATAGGGGTAGCTTCATGAAAGTTTCACAGGGATAATTTCACGCGCTTCAGGGCGGCAGGTTCAATCGCGTTCGGATGTAAAAAGCGCCTAAAGCTCCTTCTGGTAGATACGGTACTTTTTATAAAGCTCCGCGCCCGCCGCGGCGATGCCCTTGTTCATTTCGTCGTTGTTTTCCAAAATCCAGGAACACTCGCCGCGCATGTAGCCTTTGGCCCTCGTGCGTTTGATGACCTCGTCAATCAAAACAAGCTCCAACCCCTTGCGTCGGTGCTCGGGGACAACGCCGAGAATGGGAAGACGGGCCTCGCTGACAATGTTTTTGCGGTTCAGGTAGTGAACGAAGCCGAAAGGCAAGAGCCGCCCATTCATCTTCTTGAAGACCTGATTGAGGTTGGGGAGGACGAGCGCTAGGCCTACAACGCTGCCGTTAAGCTCCAAGAAAATCACCACGTCGGGGTCAACGATGAGCTTGAGTTCCGCCGCGAGGTGGTCGAACTCCGCGTCCGTATATTTCACAAAGCCCCAGTTGTGCTCCCAGACCTCGTTGTAGAAATGTTTGACAATGCCGAGTTCGTCCTCAAAGTGGTTTTTGATGTCGGGCGTGCGTACGGTCGGATGATAGCGCTTTCTCACCCGCTCCGCGAGGCGGTGGAGCCGCTCGAAGTCGCTCTTGTAATGGTCGAACATCCAGGCGTAGAGGTCTTTTACTTTCGCAAAACCTGCGCGTTCAACGTAGCGTGGATACTCCGGCGGATTGCCCGTCATCATTAGATAAGGGTCGGTGTCGAAAGCGTCAATCTGAAAGCCCGCGCTGTCGTTTAGCGAAGGGTTCATGGGCCCGCGCAGGGCGCTCCTGCCGAGTTTTCCAGCCCACGCCTCGACGTGGGCCAAAAGCGCCCCCGCCGCTCCCTCGTCCGCCGCCTCGAAAAAGCCGAAGAAGGCTAAGTTGTCGCCGTGCGTTTTGTTATGAAGGTCGTCGTCGATGGCGGCGACGCGCCCGACCATCTCGCCGTTACGCTCCGCCAGGAAGAGGTCCATGCGGGCGTGCGCGTAAAAGGGATTTTTCTTGGGATTGAACCTTTCCCACTCGCTCATGCGTAGCGGCGGCACCCAGTGGGGGTCGTTCTTGTATTTTTGATAAGGGTAGTCAATAAATCGTTTGAGGTCGCTACGTGAGCCCACCGCGCGTATCTGAACCCCGCCCTGGCCTTCCCCGACGCCACGTTTTTGTTTATCAACCTGCGTCTCAACCATACATCCGCGTTTCAGCCATTAGCCTAACGGACGCGCCGCCTAGCCGATGACGCCCAGCCGCTTGCCGACGGTGGCAAAGGCGTTGAGCAGCCTTTCTAGCTGCGCCTCGGTGTGGTTGGCGTTGACCGAGGTGCGAATGATGCTCTGGCCCACGGGCACGCCGGGCGGCAGCGCGGGGGTGGTAAAGACGCCCTCGTCCCAGAGCCCGCGCCAGAACATCATGGTGAGGTCGTCGGGTCCGACCAGCACGGGCACGATGGGCGTTTCTGAGCCGAGCGTGTTGAAGCCAAGCTCGTCCATGCCGCCGCGGAAGCGGTCAACGTTCTCCCACAATTTTTCCCGGTGCCAGGGCTCGCTCTCCATAATATTGAGCGCTTCCAGGGCGGCGGCCATCTGCATGGCGGGCAGGGCCGCGGTAAAGATAAAGGGCCGCGCTTTATGTTTCACAAAGTTGACCACCGCGCGCTCGCCCGCCATAAAGCCGCCCACCGAGGCGAACGACTTCGAGAAAGTGCCGATGATTAAGTCGACCTCGTCCTCGAGCCCGAAATACTCCGCCGTGCCGCGCCCGTGCGCGCCCAGCACGCCCGTCGCGTGCGCGTCGTCCACCACGACTCTGGCCCCGTAAGCCCGCGCCAGCTCGACCAGGCCGGGCAGGTTGGCGATGTGGCCGCTCATCGAAAAAACGCCGTCGGTGACTATCATGCGGCCGCCGGGTTTGTCCTTGTCTTTCTCGAGCAGCCGCTCTAAGTCGCCTAAGTCGTTATGGTCGTACTTGCGGAGCGCGCCGAACGAGAGCCTGGCCCCGTCGTAAAGGCAGGCGTGGTTCTCGCGGTCGAAGTAGAGCACGTCGTGGCGGCCCGTGAGCGCGCTCAGCACCGCGAGCGAGCCCAGATAGCCCGCGCTAAAGGTCAAGGCCGCCTCGGCACCCAAAAAGTTGGCGAGGCGGTGCTCGAGCGTCTCGTGAAGCGTCAGCGTGCCCGTCAAAAACCGTGACCCGGTGCAGGAGGTGCCAAAGGTGTTGAGCGCGTCCCGCGACGCCTCTTTGAGGCGCGCGTCCTGGGTGAGCCCTAGATAGTCGTTCGAGCCCGTGATGACCATTTCCCGGCCGTTGACCTTGACCGAGCCGCCGTGCTGCGCGGCGATGGGCTTGAAGTAGGGGTGCATCCCGGCCGCCGCCGCCTCGTCCGCTCTGGTAAAGGCGAACGCCTTGCCAAACACGTCCTCGGCTCTAGGGGCGCGTCCTACAGGGGGCTCGTTCGGTTCCGCGATACCGGTTCGCGTTTGGCTCCGGCCGGCTAACAGGGTGTTCTCGACAAGGTCTGACAAAGGGTCCTCCACAGGGCGTACGTAAAACGTGCTGAGCCACTATAGCACGCCTTTTTGGGATAGAAAAAAGTCGTGTGTTGTGATGATGTACGCGGCGCTCGCCGCCACCCACCCACGTTTTGACGCGGTACGGAGATTGCCCCGTGATGGTGCGGCGCGCCCGAAAGATTCAATATATCGGCTCCGCGCCCCCCCTAATGCGCTCTGGCTTACCTCCGGCCCTTGAACCCTTCCTACGCAGTTTCTTACGCTTCCACGTCACTGACTTGCGATACACTTTGGCGAGGGGGCCTACTCACCGTCACGTTAAATCGTGCCGAAAACAACCTACCAAGATAGACGTTGGTTCAAAGCCTAGTGGTTCACGAAACGTCGGCGAAGAACGGGGGAAAGCGTTTGGCTACTGTGTTTGAAACACCCTGGCATAAAAGATTGGGGTATCAAAGATTGAGGCGCGCAGGGCTCATCTGGGTTCTCTACTTTGCGTTCCTGACGCTGCTTTACCTGTTGCCGCTGGGGCTCTTTGCCTATTTCCCGACCGCGGACGGCCCCGTTCACTTGGGGTCCGCGGCGGTGTTGTCCGAACTCGCCGGGGGCGACGCGCCTTTTTTAAGTACCTTCTTCTATCCGCAGTGGCGCTTTGCGACCAACCAGCTTTACCACGGCCTGTTGGTCTTGTTGGGGACTTTTATGCCGCTCTTGGTCGCCGAAAAGCTCATCTTGAGTTTTTACGTCGTGACGCTGCCCCTCGCCACCTTGTTCGCGGTGAGGTGCGTGCGGGGCAACTTCTTGGCCGTTTTCTTGGTTTTCCCCTTTATCTACTCATACGTCGTGTTACTGGGGCTTTACAACCTCGCGCTGGGGTTCGTTGTTTTTGTGTTCACGGTGGGGGTTTATCTTTCCCTCGCGCGGAGGCCGACGCTGGCAAAGGGCGTGGGCCTCGCCGTCCTCTTGCTCCTGTCCTATTTCGTTCACGTGGTCGCGGCGGCGAGCGCGCTTTTGGCTATCGGCGTCATGGCCGCGTTCAAATTTCTTGCGGCCCTTTGGTGGAGAGATAGGGGAGAGGCCAGCCCCCTCGAGCCCCAGAGCCATGTAACGCAGCGCGACTCTTCTAAAACGGCGCTGCTCGAGTTCGGCGGCACCCTGCTCACCTTTGTTCCTGTGGTGGCGCTCATCGGCGCTTTTTTCCTCACCACGGGTCGGGACTCTAGTTCGGACGCGTCCTTGTCCAACTTTGTGAGCGTGGGGGACATGGTTCGCACCTTTTTGACGCAGCCCTCGTCGCCCTTGGCGGTCGGCAAGCGCGTCTTGACCACCTACACCTTTACCGACGTGCTCGTGACGCTTCCTTGGAATCTGCTGCTAATTGTTCTCGTGGGGGTGGCGCTCTACCGCACGCTGCGGCGGCGCGAGCGCGGCTTCGGCGACACACTCCTGCCGGCGGTTGTAGTGTTCGCGCTTATCGTGCTGTGGTCGCCACGCCGCTTGGGAGAGGTGGGCCTCCTAACGGAGCGTTTTTTGCCCTTTTTGTACCTCCTGAGCGTCCTGTGGCTCTCGAGCAAACGCCTAACGCCGCGCCTATGGCGTCACGCGGCGCTGCTGGGTTTCGCCTTCTCCGCCGCCAGCCTGCTCTACCACCTGCCCATCTTCGCCACCTTTAATTATGACCTCAAAGAATACGTCTCGGCGGCGGGGAGCATCGAGGACCGCTCGACGGTGTTGGCGGTCCCGCTCAACAACTACGACCGGGACGCGAGTCTGGAAAGCGGGCTCAGTGAGATGGCCCCGGAACTGCGCCTGAGCCCCTTTATCGGCGCAACGGGCTACATCGCGCTGGAACGCACCATCGCGGATTTGCGCAACTACCAGGCGCGCAAGGATTATTTTCCCCTGCGCCTGCGCCCCGAACTCAGCCCCGACCTTTACCTAACTTCGGAGACCATCCCGGACAAGACGGCCGAGGGCTTGAGCCACCTCGACTACCCGCCCTTTAGCATTGACCTCTCACGGTACGAAGCCGAGACGGGCTGCTCCATTGACTACGTGCTCTTTTGGGGACCCTTTGAAGCGTACGAGGAGGACATCGCGGGGCTGCTCGAGCAGTTGCAACCTTACAACCTGGTTCACGTTTCCAAACCGCGCGGCCTCATGCGCGTCTACGAGCGGCAGGGGGAGCGGCGACCGGCGGACGCCCCCTGTACCCCGCCCGAGCGGCCTGTTGCTAGAGCACCGTAAGGTAGTTTTGAAGGAGGCACCTTCGAGAAGGCCTGTAAAAATCTGTAAAGAGAAAAAAGAAGCCCCCTTAAGTTTGAGGGGGCTTCTTCTAAAAAATCTAAGCTTACTTGCTCTTCCTGCGGTAGCTCTCGCCAAAACGCTTCTGGAACTTCTCGACGCGGCCTTCGGTGTCGATAAAGCGCTGCTGGCCGGTGTAAAAGGGGTGACAGGCGCTGCACACGTCCACCTGGATTTCGGGCTTGGTGCTCATCGTCTCAATAACGTTGCCACAGCCACAAAAAATCTTGGCTGGAACGACCTTGGGATGAATGTCCGTTTGCATGGGGTCTCCTTTCGTCGCACGGGCTTGGTCGTGCGGGAGCAAAGCGTATGTTAGCAGGTGGCGGGGCGTGATGTATGTCCGCGGGACACCAAACAGCAGCTCCACGACCTATTGAGACAGATAACGGCAGTGAGCGAAGGCATTTTTGGCATCTCTTGGGTAACAGTGAAGACGACCACGCTGGTGGCGGCCAGCTCCATCTCTATCATGAAGCAGTTTTTCGAGTCCGTCCCGCTCTCGCTCGAGGAAACCGCCTGCACCGACGGCGCGAACCCCTTGCAGACCTTTTCGCGCCCCGCGGGGCTGGGGGTGTGATAACGTAGCTTCACCTACCACAGCGTCACCGGAGGAGCGCGCGTGACTATATCCACCCGCCGGGAGCCCGCCGCGGCGACCGAAACCGCCTTTACGATGGACACGTCCAGCATCAAGTTCGGCCCCGGCACCACCCGCGAAGTCGGGCACGACCTCAAACGTTTAGGAGCTACACGCGTGATGGTGGTGACGGACGTCCAGGTTGCCAAGCTCGAGCCCGTCCAAGTCGCCTTAGACGCCCTCAAAGCCGCGGGAATCGACGCTGTTCTCTTTGACGGCGTGCGAGTTGAGCCTACCGATGCCTCTTTCAAAGAGGCTGTTGCCTTTGCCCGTGACGGCTCCTTTGATGCTTATCTTTCGGTGGGGGGCGGCTCGAGCATAGACACCGCCAAGGCCGCCAACCTTTACGCCACCCACCCCGCCGACCTGCTCGACTACGTCAACCCGCCCATCGGGAGAGGCAAGCCCGTGCCCGGTCCTCTCAAACCCCACGTGGCCGTGCCCACCACCGCAGGGACGGGCAGCGAGACCACGGGCGTGGCGATTTTTGACCTTGTAGAGATGCACGCCAAGACGGGCATCGCGCACCGCGCGCTGCGCCCGACGCTGGGCGTCATCGACCCCGACAACACCCGCACGCTGCCCCCCGTGGCGGCGGCCTGCTCGGGATTGGACGTGCTCTGTCACGCGGTCGAGTCGTTGACTGCGTTGTCTTACGGCTCGAGGCCCGCCCCCGAAAGCCCCGACCTGCGCCCCGCCTATCAGGGTGCCAACCCCATCAGCGACATCTGGTCGGCCAAGGCGATTGAGCTCGTAGGCACCTACCTGCTGCGCGTTATCCAAGATTCGGATGACGACGAGGCGCGCGCCGGGATGATGCTCGCGGCCACCTACGCGGGCATCGGCTTCGGCAACGCCGGGGTCCACCTTCCGCACGGGATGTCCTACCCGGTGGCGGGCATGGTGAGAGACTACCGGCCCGAGGGCTACAGCGCGGACCACCCGATAGTGCCGCACGGGATGTCGGTCATCCTCAACGCGCCCGCGGTGTTCCGCTTTACCGCTTCGGCTGTGCCCGAGCGGCACCTGCACGCGGCCAAGCTTTTAGGGGCTGACGTAAGTAGCACTGCACTGGAGGACGCCGGGGAGGTGCTGGCAAACGAACTTCTCCGGGTGATGCGTGATACCGGGATGCCCAGTGGCCTAGCCGCCATCGGCTTTAGCGAAGCGGACGCCGAGAGACTAGCAGAGGGAACGCTACCGCAGCACCGGGTAACCAAGCTCTCGCCTCGGCCTGCGGACAAGGACGACCTAGTGAGCTTGTTCAAAGGTGCTATGCGTTACTGGTAAGGCTGGTGAGGACCCGTCTGACAAAACCTGTGAGTGTCTCGAGCGGTCTGACGACCTAAATGCGGAGACGCTGACGAGAAGTGGATAGACTTGACGTACTTCAGGTTTACCTCCAGATTGTGAACAGGTCGCGCCAACGTTCCTCAAAGTGTTTAGTCAAAGCTCGCCGACAACGTGGCTGAGAATAGTTCGCGCCGTTTCTTCGGAAGTCAAGTCCGAGTTGTCAATACGCGTACCAAACCCTGGGTCGTGTAAGTTTGTGCTGTAGTGGTGCGCAATTCTGTCCACCTCCCACCGGCTCAAAACTCTCTCGCCCCGCTGACGCTGGGCAACCTCGAGCCGTGGGGACAGAACGAAGGGATGAACCGAATCCGCAAACTCTGTTAACTCGTCACGGACCCTTTCAAAATCAGTTTTGCCGAGAGGGTAGTCAATGACGACGTTGAAACCAGCGGAAAGAAAGTTTCTCGAGACTGCGATAACGTTTTGAAGCGTGACGGGCATGGCTCTTTCCAAGGACAGCCACGTGACGAAGTGACGTAAGGAATCACCATGCACGTGGGCCGTATTGGGTAGCAGTTCAACTAACCGTTTGCTTGTCGTTGACTTGCCCGAGTTTATTGAGCCGCTGATTAAAATGAGTTTCGGCATGTGAGCTTTGGCCTCAACCCCTCACACCCTTTCCGGCACCTCATCGGCCAAATAAAGCCACGTCTCCAAAACCGAATCGGGGTTGAGCGAGATGCTGTTGATGCCCTCCTCCAAAAGCCAACGGGCGAAGTCGGGGTGGTCCGAGGGACCCTGACCGCAGATGCCTATGTACTTACCCTGCGCCTTGCAGGCTTGGATGGCGCGGTGCATGAGCGCCTTGACGGCGGGGTCGCGCTCGTTAAACAAGGGCGCGACGAGGCCCGAGTCGCGGTCGAGCGCGAGCGTGAACTGGGTGAGGTCGTTCGAGCCGATGGAGAAGCCGTCGAAGTGCGCCAAAAAGTCTTCGGCCAAAAGCGCGTTGGAGGGCACCTCGCACATCATGATGAGGCGCAGGCCGTTCTTGCCGCGCTCGAGCCCGT
This sequence comes from Trueperaceae bacterium, assembly GCA_965214995.1. Taxonomy (GTDB): domain Bacteria; phylum Deinococcota; class Deinococci; order Deinococcales; family Trueperaceae; genus CBDCCT01. The sequence continues at coordinate 5,770,800 of CBDCCT010000002.1, read as the reverse complement.
TACGCGCTAAAATCTCAACTACCTCCTCAGCCTCTCCCAAAGTCCGCACAAAAGGAATCATCACCTCAACGTTGGTGAGTCCCATCTCGTCCCGGACGCGGCGCAGCGCGCGGCACTCGAGCGCGAAACACTTTTCGAAAGAACTAGAGCGGTAGCGCGAGGCACCCCGAAAGCCAATCATCGGGTTCTCCTCGGTGGGCTCGTAGCGCCGCCCGCCCAGGAGGTGCGCGTATTCGTTGGATTTGAAGTCGGACATGCGCACGATGACGGGCTCCGGGTGAAAGGCGGCGGCGATGGTGGCGACGCCCTCGGTGAGTTTGTCAACGAAGAATGAGACGGGGTCGGGGTAACCCGCGACTCTTTCGTCAATGGCGGCCTTCAAATCTTCGGGCAGCTCGGGATAGTCGAGGAGCGCGTTGGGGTGAATCCCGACGACGTTGTTGATGATGAACTCGAGCCGCGCCAGCCCCACCCCGGCGTGCGGGAGGCGCGAAAAGGCAAAGGCGCGCTCGGGCGAGGCCACGTTCATCATGATTTTGAGAGGCAAGGGCGGCATCGCGCCCAGTTCGGTGCGCGTGACTTCAACTTTTAAGCGCCCTGCGTAGACGTTGCCCGTGTCGCCCTCGGCGCACGAGACGGTGACCTCGAGCCCGTCCTCTAACTTTTCAGTCGCGTCGCCCGTGCCCACCACCGCCGGGATGTTGAGTTCGCGCGCGATGATGGCGGCGTGGCAGGTGCGCCCGCCCCGGTTAGTGACAATCGCGGCAGCGCGCTTCATCACGGGCTCCCAGTCGGGGTCGGTCATGTCGGTGACGAGCACGTCGCCCTCCCGCACCCGCTCCATCTGAGAGGCGTCTTCCACCACCCGCACCGCGCCCGCGCCGACGCGCCCCCCGACGCTGCGCCCGGTGACCAGTACCTCGCCCCGTTCGCGCAGGCGGAAGCGTTCGAGCACCCGCCCCTCGTCTCGGCTCCTGACCGTCTCCGGCCTCGCCTGCAAAATGTATATCTTGCCGTCCGTCCCGTCCTTGGCCCACTCAATGTCCATCGGCCTGCCGTAATGCTTTTCGATGGTGACCGCCTGCCGCGCGAGCGCCTGAACTTCCTCGTCGGCGAGCGAGAAGCGCCGCTGGTCGTTCAAGGACACCTCCACCGTCTTGACCAGTTCCTCGCCGCCGGGCTTGGCGTAAACCATTTTGAGCGCCTTGCCGCCCAGGGTGCGCTGCAAGATGGCGGGACGGCCCGCGGCCAAGTTAGGTTTGTACGCGTAAAACTCGTCGGGGTTGACCGCGCCCTGCACGAGGAGTTCGCCCAGGCCGTAGGACGAAGTCACAAAGACCACGTCACGGAAGCCCGACTCGGTGTCGAGGGTAAAGGCGACGCCGCTCGAGCCCTTGTCACTCCGCACCATCCGCTGCACCCCCGCCGAGAGCGCCACCTCGCTATGGACAAAGCCGCGGTGGACCCGGTAGGCGATGGCGCGGTCGTTGTAGAGGGAGGCGAACACGCGTTTGATGTGCTCTAAAACGCTCTCCACGCCGCGGACGTTGAGGTAGGTTTCCTGCTGTCCTGCAAAAGATGCCTCGGGCAAATCTTCGGCGGTGGCGGAGGAGCGCACCGCCACGGCTAAGTTGGATGTGTCAGACGTTTGGGCCTCGAGTTCCCCATAAGCCTCGCGCACAGCTTGTTCAAGCGCCTCCGGCAACGCCGCGTCCAGCATCCAGCCCCGAATCTCCCGCCCCGCCTCGGCCAGGCGGACCACGTCTTCGATGTCGAGGCTTGCCAAGCGCTCGGCAATCCGCCGCTCGAGCCCGTCCGCCGCCAAGAAATCCCGATAGGCGGCGGCGGTGGTGGCGAAGCCGCCGGGCACCCGCACCCCGGCCTCTTGCAAACCGCGAATCATCTCGCCGATGGAGGCGTTTTTGCCGCCCACTTCCTCCACGTCTCCCATACCCAGCGTGTCGAACCAGCGAACGTAGCGCGCCATACAGGCTCCTTTACTTCGAATCTCAGAATGCCCCAAGAGAATGTCGTAACCGAACTGTATACATTGTAGAGTACACTGGCGCGGCGGGCGTGGCCTTTTGTACTTCTGTTGAGGAGAGAGCGAGGGTTCAGTTCTACGAGAGCCAAGGGGGTAGCGGCGAGACCCCCTCTCCTCAGCCTCTACAGCCGAAAGGACGGCATGGCACAAGAAAATCCAGCAGAAAATTCGGCCCAACATCCACCCGAACGCACCGTCTTCTTCGTCTCCGACCACACGGGCATCACCGCGGAGGTGCTGGGGCACAGTTTGCTGGTCCGCTTCGAGGGGCTGGGCTTTCGTTATGTGACGCGGCCCTTTGTTGATTCACTAGACAAGGCGGCGGGGGTGGTTGAGGAAATCAAAGCGGCGGCGCGTTCCGGGGCGCGTCCGGTCGTGTTCAGCACCTTGAGCGACCCCACGATGCTGGCGGGGTTGAATGAAAGTGACGCGCTGCTGTTTGACGTGTTTGCGCCCTATATGGCGCGGCTCGAGCGCGAACTGGGCCGCGCCTCTTCCAAGCGCGTGGGCCGCTCGCACGGCATTGTTGACCTGGCGAGCTACCAGATGCGCATCGACGCGGTGGACTTCGCGCTCACCACCGACGACGGCTTGGGGACGACGCAGTACCAGCGGGCCGACATCATCTTGGTGGGCGCGTCGCGCGTGGGCAAAACGCCGACCTGCCTCTTCCTGGCGCTCCAGTACGGCGTCCGCGCCTCGAACTATCCTTTAGCCGAGGAGGATTTCGAGCGCAGCGACTTGCCCGAGGCGCTTTCCCCCTACCGCAACAAAGTTTTCGGGCTGACCATCGACCCCCTAAGGCTCCACGGGATTCGCAAAAAACGCCGGGCGGGAAGCGTTTATGCGTCGCTCGAGCGCTGCGACTACGAGGTGAGGGAGGCCGAACGGCTTTTTAGGAGTCGCAACATCCGTTTCCTGAATACCACCACCGCCTCGGTCGAGGAAATCGCCGCGACCATCATGCAGACCGCCGACTTGCAGCGGCGGCTCTATTAGGTTCTTTCGAATCAACGGCGGGAGGCCAGGGCCGCCGCAACAAAACACGCCACCTGCGCCAAAACGATGGTGCTCCCCGAGGGCACGTCCAAAAAATACGAGCCGACGAGACCCAAAACCGTGCTGAGCAGCCCCACAGCCACGCTCAAAAAGGTCATGGTCGAGAGCGAACGCGACAGCAGCCGCGCCGCCGCCGCCGGAATTACCAGATACGCGGCCATCAGAATCACCCCCACGACCTTGACGCTGGCGACGACTATTACCGCGGCGAGGGTGAGCAAAACGTAGTCCAAGCGCCCGACTTTAACGCCGTCGGTCTGCGCCAGCTCGGGGTCGAAAGTCGCGTAGGCGAGGCGGCCCCAGAGTGTCAGCACCAGAACGACGCTTAGTAAGGCGACCGTGAGAATAATCCACAGCTCCTGCCGCCCCACCCCCAAAATCGAGCCGAAGAGCCAGCCCCAGGCGTCGGTGGTGTAGTCACGCTTGAGGGAGATGAAAAGCACGCCCAGCGCCACCGAGGTGGCGAAAAAAACGCCGATAGTTGTGTCTGAAGATAATCGCGTGCGCTCTCTCACCCAAGCGATACCCAAGGCGGCGGCGAGCGTAAAGGGCAGCGCCACCCAGAGGGGCTGGCTCACCCCGACGAGGAGCCCCAGCGCCACCCCGCCAAAGGCCGAATGCGCCAGGCCGTCGCCCAAAAATGAGAGCCCGCGCTGCACCACGAACACGCCCAGAAGCCCGCCCATGACCGCGACGCAGAGCCCCGCCAGCAGCGCGTAGCGCATAAAGGGAAGCCCCATCACCGCAAGAAATTCGCTCACAAGACGATGACCTCGTGCGCGTGCCCAACGTGGCCGTAGGCTTCTCTCAGGCAGCTCTCGCGGAGCACGCTTTCGGGGGGACCGTAGCCGTGGACGCGCTTGTTTAGCACGAGCACGCGGCTAGCGTGGTAGCGCGCCGCCGACAGGTCATGGGTGATCATGGCGACCGTCGCGGCGGTGTCGCGCTGGTAGTGCTCGAGCAGATCGTAAAGGTCGTGCTCGGCCAAGAAATCCACCCCGGTCGCGGGCTCGTCCAAAAGCACGATGTCGGGGCGGCGCACCAGGGCTCGAGCCAAAAACGCGCGCTGCAACTCGCCGCCCGAGAGTTTGGCGAGAGGCCGGGCGGCGAGCCCTTCCGCGCCGACCGCAGAAAGCGCCCCTAATGCGCGCTCGCGCTCTTTGGAGCGAACAAACGCGGGCCATGCGCGCCGCAACCCCGACACGACGAGTTCCAGGGCTGTGGCCGGGAAGGAGCGGTCAAAGGTCTTGAGCTGCGGCACGTAGCCAATGCGCGCCGGGTTTTTGCCCGCGTCCTCGCCAAAGATCGCCGCGTGTCCCCTGTCCGGCTTGATGAGCCCCAGCGCGACTTTGATGAGTGTGGACTTGCCCGCGCCGTTTGGCCCCACGACGGCCAAGAACTCCCCCGCCCCTAAGTCGAAACTCACATCTTGGAGCGCCTCGACCTCGTTAAAGCGCACCGTGACGTGGTGGACGTGCAGCGCGGGGGGCTTGGTCGGTTTCATCAAGTCGGTGCCATTAAAGGGCTACTCTAGCGCCTCGGCGACGGTGCGCGCGTTGTGGCGCATGAGGTCTTGATAGCTTTGCGTATCATCACCCAGCGGGTCGAGCACGAAAAGCGCAACCCCTGCGTTCTCGGCCACCACCTCGGCGGGCCGGGCGGGAAGTTGGCGCTCGCCAAAAACGGCTTTGGCCCCGCTCTCACGAATCAGCCCCAACGCCTCCGCGAGGTAGCGCGCGCTCGGCTCGCGGCCCGGCGCGGGTTCGATTTCGACCACAAGATTCAGCCCGTAGCGCCGCGCGAAGTAGGGCCAGGCGTCGTGAAAGGGCACGAACGGCGCGCCCCGAACGTCCGCCAGGATGCCGGAAAGCTCGCCGTCGAGCGCGGTCAGGTCGGCGACGAGCGCGGCGCCGCGGTCTTGGTAAGCGCCCGCGTTTTCCGGGTCGAGTTCGGCCAGGCGCTCCGCGACGACGGGTACAAATTCCGCCATCAGGAGCGGGTCGAGCCAGATGTGCGGATTTGTGCCCGCGTGGTCATGCGCCCCGGCTTCGTCGGTGTGAGCCCCTTCGTGTTCGCCCTCCGCCTCATCCCCATGTGCGTCTTCATGTTCTACCCCTTCAACCGGCTCGAACGAAACTTCAGTGACGGCCTCGAGCACCGCCGCCCCCGTCCCGCTCGCCTCGACCATCCCTAAAAGCCACGCGTCCAAGCCGCCATTTAACACCACCAAGTTGGCACCCGCGACCCCCGCCACGTCCCTGGGCGTCGGGTCAAAGGTGTGGGGCGACGCGCCCGGCGGCAAGAGCCGCACCACCTCGGCGCCGTCCCCGGCAATCTGGCGTACCAAATCGTAATAAGGCTGAATGGAAGTGACGACGGTGGGTCGGGTCGGTTGTGCGAGGGCGAAACCGGCGGCGAGGACAAACAAAATGGTTGGCACGCGAAATATCATTCGGGCTCTCCTTAATGATAACGTATTATCGCTAACTCAACCATCGTAGTGGTTGTGCTCGGCTTTGTCAAGGCATGAACTTTGCTTAACAGAAAGTCATTCTCGGCACCTTCGGATCTGCTAAACTGAAGGGGTGAAACGTCAGACCGCGCAGCGGCGCGCTATTTTGCAGGCCTTGGAAGAGGCCCAGGGACCCTTGACGCCTCAGGAAATTTTGGAAAGAGCGGGCCGGGTTCAGGAGGGTCTGGGACTGGCGACGGTATACCGGAATCTGGGCGTGCTCGAGGCGCACGGCAGCGTCGTCTCGGTGCATCTGCCCAACGACAGCACCCGCTACGAACCGGCCGGGCGCGGTCACCACCACCACTTCCGCTGCGAGTCGTGCGAGGGCGTGTTTGAACTGGGTGCCACGTGCCCGGTCGCCGTTTTGGAAGGGGCGACGCTGCCCGGCGGTTTTAGAGTCAGGGACCACGAGCTTACGCTTTACGGGCTTTGTCCGGACTGCCGTTGAATCATCAGCGCGCCCGCTCGAGGGCTCACCGCCTCCTCTTTGGGTGCGTCTACTACCGTTTTATCCTTTCGGTTGCGGCTTAACCCTGCCGCGTTGGACCAACGCCATGACCAGGCGGAGCGCGCCGACGCTTGCGCCGAGCAAACCGAGCGGGACGGAGACGAGCATGAACCAGCCGGAAACGAACATCGTGTAGAGCAAGCCGCCCGCGTTAAAGGGTCCGATAGGGCGGGGAGTGACGGACGCCTCATTCACCGCGCAGCCTGCCGCTGAGGCGACGGTGCTCGCTATAACCACGCCCAAGATGGGCAACGCGCCGATGATAAGACTGAGCAAGATGATGGTGAGCGGTGCCTTCAGGGAAGCTCGCTTTTTAGAGGTCACGCTCCACCTTCTTCACCCGCTCTTTTCCCCGGCCCACCTTTTAGTATCTATTTAGTATCCATGAAAACCGCTATAAAATCATCAGTTTCAATCAGCCACTCCCTAATTTCCCAGCGGATTGGCGGGCGCTTCTTTCGTAAGCGCGAACATATTGCCGTCGCTCTCCAAGCTGAGCACCGTACCGTCCAGCGTCGCGGTAAACGCGAAGGTCGCGCCGCCACTTGAAAAGGTGCCAGAGAGCACGTTGCCGCTGGCAGTTGCCTGGACGGGGTAAGCCTGACCGCGGATGTTCATGCTGCCCGAGTAGGCTCCTGCGCCACCCTCGAGCGTCAGCGTAAGCGCGTCGTCACCGAACACGCCGACGAAGGGGGTCGGGCGCGGTTGGTGGTGCAAGCGGGTTGGTGGGTTGGCTCAGCGGATTGTCGCCACCCGTCCCCGCGGCTTGGGTTGGCGTGATGGGTGTAACGGTTGGCGTGATGTCCGGTTGCGCTGACGGGGTCGTGTCGGGAGGAGTCTGCGTAGCCGCGCCCCCGGTAGCCGCTTCCCCCGTAGAAACAGCGCCCGGGATGACCACCTCCGCGCCTTGCGCTTCCGCACTTGCGATGGTCTCGGCCAGGTCCGGGCAGAGCGCCGCGAGGTCTGCGGGCGTCTTGGCGGTCATAGCGCCCGGTTGGGCTTCGATGCCGGTCGGCCCGAGGGTAAAAATGCAGGGGGCAAGCCCGAAACCGAGTAATGTTTGCTCGGCGTTTTGCCTGACCGTCGCCATGTCAAAGCCTGCCGCGCCCGCTTGCGCTTGCTGCAAATCGTTGGCCGTAGCGAGCAACGCGAGCATGAGGGTTTCGGTCGTGGTTTGCTTTTGGGCGTTGTCCATCCCGGTAATCTCGGGAATGCCGCTCAGCACGACCTTGAACAAGTCGCGCACGCCTAAGTCTTGCTCCGTGGTGGTGCTCTCCAAGCCGAGCACCGTGTAATAGGCGACAATGACGTTCATGGCGACCACGTCGGCTAAGTTGTCCGCCTTGAAGTCCTCACCTACAAAGACGCTGTCGACAAATTGTTGCTGCTGCTCGAGCGTGACCTGTGCCAGCCCGTCGATAAGTTGTTGCTTGTCTTCCGGGGCGACCGCCCCAGTCTGGACCGCAAAGTCGGCAAACTGCGCGCGAACCTTGGCACTTACCGCCTCGTCAGGTTGATACGTCAGGACGCTGTCGTCAACGGCCGCCGCCTGCTCGGGCGTCACGGTCGAGGCACCCCCCGCGCCGAAAAAGGCGTCCAGCGCGCCGCTTATCTGCGAACTTGCGCGCTCGCTCCCCGACACACCGCCCGACTGCGCGTAAGCAAAGCCGAAGACTAAGAGGATGAAGACGAGGTATTTATTCATAAGTTTCTCCTTGTAAAGCCTTACAAAGTACGAGTGGTGAGTTAAAGCCTTTGCTCACCGCTTTTTATTGGCTGTCCGACTCGTCTTTTAGCGTGTACTCGTTCTCGCCCATAATAAAATTGTCGGGGCCGAGGACGAGGATGAAGTTGCGCTCGACTTTGCCGTTGTCGAAGCGAAGCTCAATCACGTTGCCGTCGATGGTGTAGCCCCCCGTGTTGGCGCTGTTGCTGTAGGCCGAGACGGAGGTGCTGGCGAGGTCGCTGTTCATCGAAGAGAGGTTTTGTGACGAGGTGAAGTAGGTAAAGGTGTGGTCGGGCTTGAGGTCGTAATTCCATTCTTGGTAGGAACTCGAGCAAAACGAATACTCCCCGCAAATACCAAACGAGTAGGCGTAGTTCGCCCAGAAAAGCCCGTCTAGGCTTGTTACGGTGTTCCCCTCCACGGGGGTGAGCCCGTCTTCGCCTATGATGGGTGTCGCACCGTCTAGTGCAAAGAATTCGGGCTCTTCATCGGCTAGACGGATGAAGTTGCCGCTTATCCCATACGTGTCGCAAAAGGGCGCGCCGTTGGGCTTGGTGCGGGTGCAGTCGATGTCCGCCGGGCCGCCCTCGGGCGTGCCGATAAACACATAGCCGCTCGAGAAAAAGCGGTAGAACTGTGGCATCAAGAAGCTATAGCTCCCCCGCATCTCGAGCTCATAGCGGTAGAAAAAGCCGTCCAGCGCGATTTCGGTGGGCGGCGCGGGCGGCGCGGCTCCTGCGCCGTACTTGTCAAAACTTACGGGCTCGCCCAAGCTCTCGCAGCTCAGGGCGAGTTCGCTCGAGCTGTACACAAACGTCCCCACCGCCCTGCCGTCACTCAAGGAAATGTCAAAGGAGCGAAAGCCGTTGTCGGGCTCTTCGGAATAGTACGAACTTTGCTCGGCAAAAGGTCCGGTGAGCCAGTCGATGCTCGAGCCCTCGTTATCGCTCAAAATCCCGCTAACCGCGTACGTCCCGCTCGCCCCGCCGATTTGATAACTTCCTCCTGGAGAAAGCTCCAACGCCTGCGCCTCCCCCGTCGCGGCGTCGCGGCATTGATAGGTGCCTGGCTGCGGGTCTTTAAGGCGAAACGCGGTGAGCGCCGCCTGCTCGCTCGCGCCCTGCTGAAAGCATCGAAAGTCGTAGCTCTCGTCCCCCAGTGACACGCCGCTCAAGTAAAAGTTCTGCCCGTACTCGTCAAAGTAGAGCGCGCTACCCGCGTCTTTGAGCGGCCCGCTCAGCCATTCAACGTCGGGCGCGTAATCGTCGGGCTCAAGCCTAAACATCCCCCCGCCGTACGAGCTAAGATACTGCCCCGGCCCGGTGATTTGCACGATGAGATAAGGGCGGCGGTAGTCCACACCGCCCTCGTCGTAGCAGCGGAACTCATCCCCTATGAACTGCGCCTCGGGATTCACGCCCGCGGCCACGACCTCCGCGTAAGTGGGGCTCGTGACGGGTGGCAGGGCCTGCGCTTGGGGGAGTGGGGTCGGCGGCGTTTCACCCGTGACGAGCGTATAAAACTCGGCCAGCACCGCCAGCTCACCTGCATAATTCGCCCCCACGTCCCAGTCGGGACTTTGCAAGAGGATGGGGACGCCCCCGCACCACTCGGCCTCGCGCCCGGTCGCCTGGGACAAGGTTTGCAGCGTCTCTTGCGCGTACGCGTCTTCCATCTCTCTAAACGTCGCCGTGATGTCCGGTATTCTCTTGATTTGCTCGAGGATGGCGAGACTGCTCGAGGCGTACCACGCCGCCGCCGCCTCGCCCACGCCCGCCTGCGGCGCGTGCTCGGCGCAAAAAGTGACGTTGGCGTCCACAAAGCTGCTCAGTTGCACGAGCGCCGAGACTGCGTCGGTCATCCTTTCGACTTGGGCGTCGGTGTCATCCTGGGCCACTACGAAATTGGGAAGCAAAACCGCGCATAGTAAGCACAAAAAGGTTCGTTTCATCAGGACTCCAAGGTGGGGGGGATGTTGAGAAGCCGAAGATGAGGGAGTGGTCGAAAGGGTGTATTCCAAACGTTAAAAATTATACAAGGTTTGGCCGCTCAGGGCTAAGCAAGCGCACGCGTTTTTTGGCTGCGCGTGTGTCTAAACTCGTCCCGAAGAATAAGCTTCATTGATGGAACACGTCATTTGCTCCCATACCCAAAGCTGGACGGAGCGTCCGTCACTCGGCGCTCGCCTCAAAAAATCACGCTTCGCCCTCACCCTTTTGTGCCTGCAACGCCTCGAGAAACCTCTTGTCCGCCGCTGTTAGAGGAGCGGTTTTGAGCAGTTCTGGGCGACGCGCCAGCGTGCGCTTCAGGGCCTCCTCCCGCCGCCAACGCGCGATGTTGGCGTGGTGGCCGCTAGTGAGGACGTCGGGGATGCCTAGACTCGCGTGAGTCAAAGGGCGGGTGTATTCGGGATAATCGAGCAGCCCGGTGGAAAAGGAGTCTTGCGCGTGGCTCTCGGCGTCGCCCAGCACGCCGGGCAGGAGCCGGGCGGTGGCCTCGATGAGCGCGAGCGCCGCCACCTCGCCGCCCATGAGGACGAAGTCGCCGACGCTCACCTCACGCGTAACTAAACCCTCGACGCGCGCGTCAAAGCCTTCGTAGCGACCGCAGAGGAGGAGGAGGTGCATCTTGCTAGACAGCTCTTCGGCCAACGACTGGGTAAGGGGTTCGCCCGCCGGGGAAAAGAGGATGGTCTCGTCCGGGGGCGGGTCGCCCTGCGCGGCTTCGGCAAGCGCCCGCGCGGCAACGTCCACCCGGATGACCATGCCTGCCCCGCCGCCATAGGGCGTGTCGTCCACGCTGCGGTGCTTGTTCCCGGCGTGGTCGCGCAGGTCGCGCACGTTGAATGACACCAGACCGCGCTCTACCGCGCGGCCCAGTAGGGCTTCGTGAGTCCAGGGCTCGAGCAGCGCGGGAAAAAGCGTGTAAACGGTGTATTTCATCCTGTGGCTTTGCGGGAAACTACACCGTTACTTGGAGCGACACCCGTTACGCCCACCCTACTGCGGTCGGTGTAGATCAAAAAGTCCATCCGGTGCGTTCACAATGGCGACGCCTTCTTCGCTTAGGTGAACATAATCAGCCTGGAGCGGCACCAGAATTTCTTCATTATCATGCTCAATGACCAACAAGTCTTGACCACCCGCCTCGACAAAATCCATAACCTCGCCGAAATCTCTTCCGTCCACCATGACAGGCAGACCGATAAGCAGGTCGATGTAAACTTCGCCCTCCTCCGGCTGCGGTAGGGCGTCGGGAGAGGCATAAACGGCGCGGTTGACGAGCGTTCTCGCCGCCTCGATGGTGAGCACGCCCTCGAGATAAAGAATAGTTTGCTCCCCGACAAGCCGCACGCGTTTGAGCGCTCTTGTTCCCAAACCCTCGACAAAAACCTCTTTCAACGCGTGGACGGCTTGTTTCTCGGCGCTGCCGAGTCCGTAAAAGCGCAGACCCCCCTCGAGCTGAAAGGTCTTGCCGAACTGACCTATCAGCACCGCCTCTTCCGGTGGCGTCGTGTTGGCTTGATGTGTCACAGTCCCGCTGCCGTTTCTCTGGCTGTTGCTTTTGTATCAAGCTTTCATCAGGCGTTGGTAACCCGGAACGCAAGCTGTCGCCTAATCAATAAGCTGAACCTCAACCCGCTGTCGCCCGTCCGAGGCGGCGCGGGCGAGCGTGCGGACGCTGTTGATGACGCGCCCGCCGCGACCGATGATGCGCCCCGTGTCGCTCTTGGCGCAGCGGATTTCGATGCGCGTGCCCCGCCCGTCACGCTGCGCGCCGATTTCAAGCTCTTCTGGCACCTCGACGAGGTGCTGGACGATGAAGGTGACGAGCTCGAGCGGCATCTTGGTTTTAAGCTTCGGTCGTTTGGGAAGTCGCCTGGGTGCGCGCGGTGTAGTCTCTCGAGCGCTTTTCCATGACGTTGCCGACCTCGACGCCGGCCTGCTCGAGCAGCCGAATCGCCGTGTCGGTGGGCTGCGCGCCCTCGCCGAGCCAATATTGCGCGCGCTCGTTGTCAATCTTTAGGGGCGTCTCGACCGTTTTGCGCGGGTCGTAGTAGCCGAGCGACTCGATATAGTCGGATGAACGCTTTTTGCGCGCGTCCACCACCACCACGCGGTAGTGGGGGTTTTTCTTCGCGCCCATGCGCATAAGACGGATTTTTACCATTTCACTGCTCCATTCGGTGTTTGAGTATCAGGTTCAAGAGGTTTGCTGAACCGTCAAAGAGGCTACTATACCCCATCATGCCGGTGCGGTGGGCTTTGTCGCCCCATCCTTTAACGTCCCAATCTGGGTCCCGCCCCGCGACCGGGGGGACGGCGGCCCATCTGCTTCATCATCTTTTTCATGCCCTCGTAGTTTTTCATGAGCCGGTTCACGTCCTGCACGGTCGTGCCCGAGCCCGCGGCGATGCGCTTGCGGCGGCTCGCGTTGAGGAGTGCGGGCTTGCGCCTCTCGCGGTCGGTCATGCTCGAGATAATTGCCTCGACCCGCGCAATCTCGCGCTCGTCGATTTCAGCGCCGCCGAGGAGTTTGTTGGCCCCTGGGATGAGCTTGATAATCTCTGAAAACGAGCCCATCCGCTTGATTTTTTGCATCTGAGTGAGCATGTCTTGCAGGGTGAAGTCTTTGAGGCTCTTGAGGTCCTCTTCGTCGTCGCCCTCTAAGACCTTGGCCTTTTCAATGAGCGTCATCATGTCGCCCATGCCGAGGATGCGCCCGGCGACGCGGTCGGGGTGGAAAGGCTCCAAACCGTCTACGCGCTCGCTCATCCCGGCGAAATAAATGGGCTTGCCCGTGACGTGCTTGGCCGACAGAGCCGCGCCGCCCCTCGCGTCGCCGTCGAGCTTGGTCATGACGAGCCCGGTGAGGCCGATGCGCGCGTCGAACGCGGTTGCCACGGGCAGCGACTGTTGGCCCGTCATGGCGTCGACCACCAGCATCGCCTCGGTCGGTTTGAGCACCTCTTTGAGGTCGGCGAGCGCGTCCATGAGCCCTTCGTCAATCTGCAAACGTCCCGCCGTATCCACGATGACGAGGTCACGGTAGTTTGTTTTTAGATAAGCGTCGAGGCGTTCTTTGGTGCGCTTGGGCGTCTCGTTGTCCTCAACCTCGAGCACAGGAACATTGATTTGCCCGCCTAAAACCCGCAACTGGTCGCGCGCCGCGGGGCGTTGCGTGTCGGCGGCAACTAAGAGCGGTCTGCGCCCCTGCGCCTTGTATTTATAGGCGAGCTTGCCCGCCGTGGTCGTTTTACCCGCGCCCTGGAGCCCCACGAGCATCCAGACGTTGCCCTCGTTCTTGAGGTCGGGCTGCACCGCCCGGCCCCCCAGGATAGCGACGAGTTCATCATGAACGATGGAAACGACGCGCTGGTCGGGCTGGAGCGACATCAGCACCTCGGAGCCGACCGCCTTTTCCTGCACGCGCCTGGTGAATTCTTTGGCGACCTCTAAATTGACGTCCGCCTCTAAAAGCGCGATACGCACCTCGCGCAACGCCGCTTTAACTTCCCCTTCGGTCAGTTTGCCGCGCCCGCGCAGGCCGTCGAATACGGTTTGAAGTCTGTCGCCTAAGCTCTGAAACATAGTTAATATGTGTCCTAACCGCCCTCCGGGCCGCCCATAAGCGTAACGGATGGGAGGAGAAAGGTCAAGAAAACGTGGACTTTTTGGCTCAAAAGCCCCACATTTGGGTGAGAAGCCCTGACAGCGGGCTGCATAAAAACTGAGGGTACATAGCGCGGAACGTCTCCCAAGCTCTGTCCCACACAGACGTTTTTAATTGCGTTTCTTTTAAACTAGATGTTACCTGCTGTTCCTTCAAACCAGATGCTACCTGCTGTGAGAGTGTAACCAAAAAGGGGGTGGCTGAGCCGCCCCTCTAAACACCCAGACTTTAGGAAACGCTGACGCTTTTGCTTTTGTCGAAGGCCAGGTGGCCCGCGATATTTTTGGCGGCCTCTTTGGGCTCCGGATAGGACCACGCGGCGTCCTCGACGGTCTCACCGTCAACGTCTAGGTGAAAATACTGCGCGTCCCCCTTCCAGGGACAGGTGTACTGGGTGCTGCTCTCCTTGAAAAGGGACATGTCGACGCTTTCGCGCGGGAAGTAGTGATTGCCCTCGACCTGCTCGGTTTGGTCGCTCTCGGCGAGCGTGGTGCCGTTATAGCTTGCTTTTGGCATAGAGGCCTCCTCCCACACATCTTAATGAGGAGGCCCCCGCGGGACCTAGTTTCGTCCTACAGACCCCTTGTTGCTTTATACTTTCCATAGTGACTGAAATTTGGGCACAACTCGCCGCCCCCTTCCCCCGCGACGCGCTCACGTGGCGGGTGCTCGAGCTTTCCGAAGACGGGCTCAGAGCGCGCGTCAAGCCGCAGGTGCGCGCCCGGGCGCTCTTGGCGCGGCTCGACGCGGTCGCCTCCCCTTCCGGCTGGTCCAACGTTTACGCACCCGTGGGCGCGCACGCGCTCTGTTGCACCCTCACGGTCATGGACGTGACCAAATCGGTGGTCGTCGCGCTGCCCGAAGCGGGGAGAGGAGAGGACGCCGAGAGGTGCGCCGACGACGCGCTGGCGCGCGCTGCTGAGCGGTTCGGAATGCTCCCGCCTGTGGATACCGGGGCAAGCTACTGGGTTGACTACGACCCCGAGGCGGGTGAGCCTCTTTACGAGCCTGAAACGGGCTCCTCGTCCGCGTTACCGTCTGAGGCTGTACAACCATCCGCACCGCCAAGCCCGCAGCCGAACCTTCAGCAGAAATCGCAGGAAGTGAGTTCGGCAAACGAATCAGCAGACGAATCAATAGAAGGAACGCCTCAACCCACGCCTCCGGTTGCCAAATCAGCCGGTCAGCAGGCCATCGACCGCCTTGTTGACCGGCTCAAGGAGGAGGGGCGGGGGCTCGAGGCCGCGCGGCTTCTCAACGCCTACGGGGGCTACGGCGGGAACCCGGGGGCGGCCAGGGAGCTCTACGCCAAACTCCGGGCGCTCCTGTTGGGAGACGGCGCGCCGTCGTAAGCTGTATAGCAGGCAGTACCCTGATTTGAGCCAAAGCCAGCCAACGTCCGATTGTCCAGCACGGAAGTTTGGGAGATGCTTACAAGTTACCTTTCGCACCTCTTCACGACCCGCCGTGCGGCACAATGTGGGGTGAGTGTGATGAGGGAACCCGGATGATCAAGGCGATTGCGATAGGCGACGTGCATGGACAGTGGGCCGAACTGTGGCGCGCGCTAAGGGCGGCGCTCGCCGCCGACGGCATGTGCGAACCCACCGCTCAGGTTTTGGACGGCCGCTTTCAGGTTGTGGTCATGGGCGACCTTGTTCACTATAAAGATTTTGAAACCTACGCGCGGGCGGTCGGCGAGGAGTATTACGACCCCAAAAACCCCGAACAGCTCAAGCGCGCTGCCAAGGCGCAGATCCGCGAGCTCTACCGCTTCAAGCGTTATGTGGACAAGGCGCAGGGCAACGTCACCGTGATCTTGGGCAACCACGACGAGGCGGCGAGCCGGTGTACCTACAACTTGAGCACCAGAGGCGGCCTCAGCCATAACGAATTCGACGAGGCGCGGGGCGGCCTGGCGCTGCCCCAAGATTTGGCCGAATGGCTCCAGAGCTTCGTCCGCGAGCGCCACTTTCACGGCGTGCAGTTCGCCCACGCGGGGCCGCTGCCGGGGATGCAGTATTTTGACGACTTTTTCTATCACGACGGCGACACCAAAAGGTGGTGGCGTGAAAAGCCCGAACTCGCCCGGCAGTCGGGGCACCGTTTCGGCGTGTACGGTCACACGGTCATGGAGGAGGGCATCGTGGTCAATAAAGAGCACTGCTTCGCCATGATCGACGCCCTGGCGCACCACCAGTATTTCGAGATGTTTTTGGATGAAGACCGGCTTGACTACCGGGTGATGCAGTTTTAAGCGTATAATCCAACCTGTGGGACGGACGGTGGCTCTGCTCGCACTGCTTCTGGGGGTTGCAATAGCGCCGTGGGTTTTCTGGATCTACTTCCCTGCACCTGGTGGCTGGACCCTGTGGCTTTTGGCGGCGTTTGTAAGCGAATTCAATCTGATTTTGGCTCTCGGCGCTCTTGTCGCGCTCGCGTTGAGCTTTATCGCGTGGTTTTCCGGCGCGAGGATGTTGCCGCTCGTCTCAGGATTTATCGCGCTAGGAACGTTTGCGGGCGCACTCTTTCCGGTTTTGCAGGCTTATAATACGGCGAGAGTGGAGGGCGTCCAGCTCTCTCTCCCCACCTACTTCGCCGGTCTAACGACCAGCCCCGACCGCACGCCCCGCACCGAAACCTACGCGGTCGTGGAGGGCGAAGCGCTAAATCTCGATGTCTGGGAACCGCTTGGGGCGTCCGCGACGCCGCGCCCCGCCGTTGTCCTGGTTCACGGTGGTGCGTGGACGACCGGAGCGAGAGGCGAGACGCCGCGTTGGAACCTCTGGCTGAGCGAGCGTGGCTTTACAGTCTTTGACATCGACTACCGCCTCGCCCCGCCCGCTCGCTGGCAAGACGCGCCGGGTGACGTCAAGTGCGCGGTTGGGTGGGTAAAGCGCCAGGCGGAAGCGCTCGAGGTTGACCCCGACCGAATTGCGCTCATGGGCGTCTCGTCCGGGGGGCATTTGGCCCTGCTGGCGGCGTATACCGACGGACATCCTCGGATTCCGCCGAGTTGCTCAGTCCAAAACGCTGTAGAAGACACTTCGGTAGCCGCCGTTATCGCCCTCTCCGCTCCGACGGATTTGGCGTGGCAGTACGAGCTCGAGTTCCCCTGGTGGTATCCGGGTGCATTAACGAGTGTGGAGAGTCTCGAAGCTTTCGCGGGCGGCACGCCCCAGACGGTGCCGGACGCCTACCGGCTGGGGTCGCCCATCAACCATGTGAGAGCGGGACTTCCTCCGACGCTGCTCGTGCACGGCGGGCGCGACCAGCTTGTCCTCCCGGAAGAGAGCGAAAGACTCGCCGCGCGGCTGGCAAGCGCGGGCGCGCCGCACCGCTTCCTGCGCCTGTCCTACGCCAACCACCTCTTCGACCTTCACTGGGGCGGCTGGGGCTCGCAGCTTACCCGCGCGGTGCTTATAGATTTCTTGAACGACCATTTGCAGGCACTTTAAAGTGGTTAAAGTGGCGCGGCTACTCGAGCTTATTCACCACCGTCACCGGGTCTTCCAAGCCCGTGCTCTGCGCGGCGGGACCCGTGACTTGGGTGGAAAAGCGCCGCAGCATCCACAGCTCGGGAATCACTTCGGACACCAGCTCGCCATCGTCGAACACGCGCACGAGCGAGCTTTCGGACACCACCACGGCGACGGCCTCGGTCATGCGGGTTATCGAGGCCGCGGCCATGTGGCGGCTGCCTAAGCCGAGCGGGAGGTCGACGCCCTCGGCGGTGGCGCTCAAGTAGCGGCAGGCGGAGAGGGCGGTGCCGCTCCCCGAAATCACAAAGGCACCGTCCAGCTGAGCGAGTTCTTTGAGCGTTTCGCGCAGGTTGGGGTCGTCTATTTTTTTAAGCTCGTCCGGATGACCCGCCAGGGGGTCTAAGATGAGGTTGCGCGAGCGCCGCAGGACCTCTTCGGAATCCGACACGGTGAAGATCGTGCCGATCTTGCGCCCCTCGCGGCCCTCGCGGGCGATTTCGATGGCGAGGAGGACGACGGACTCGAGCACCTGCGGGTTCACCTCGCGCTTGGTCAAGAACTCCTTGTCGAACAGCCCCGACTTAGAAAACACTGCCGAACATCCTCACGCGTCCCTCCATAAACCTGCCCCTAGAGCGAATAGCCGCCGTTCTCGTCGTCACGCACGAGCCCACCGTTGCGCAACACCAGGGTGCGGCGGCGCATGGTGTCGACGAGCTCGCGTGAATGGGTCGCCACCACAACGGTCGTGCCCTTGATGTTTACGTCGTTGAGCACGCCCAGAATCTCCCGGCTCGTTTCGGGGTCTAGGTTGCCCGTCGGCTCGTCGCACAAAAGCAGCGCGGGGTTGGTCACGAGCGCTCTCGCGATGGCGACGCGCTGCTGCTCGCCAAGCGAAAGCTCGATGGGATAGGCTTTGCGTTTGTGGGCCAATCCCACGTGGCGCAGCGCCACGAGCGCGCGGTTTTCTAGGTCGCCCCGCTCCCCCGTGGCCTTAAGCGCGAAGGTGAGGTTTTGCAGCGCGTCCAAATTGACGAGCAGGCGGTGGTTCTGAAACACCATGCCCATTCGGCGGCGCAACAGAGGCAGCTTGCGGGTGCGCAAGTCGCGCAGGTCCTGGCCCAAAATAAAAACGGAGCCCTCGGTGGGGGTGATGCGCCGCAGCACGAGCGACAGGAGCGTCGACTTGCCCGCGCCCGAGTGACCGGTGATGTAGACGAATTCGCCCTTGCGGATTCTAAAGTCCACGTTTTTGAGCGCGTGCGTGTGGGTGCGCGGGTAGGTTTTGGTGACGTTCTGAAAGTGGATGAGGGGGTCTTCAGGTTTGGCGGGACGCCTCACGGCGTTGCCTAAAGTGCTTCTTCCAACGTCTGTCATCTAAGTCTCCCGGCTCATGCTACCGCGTGCGGGCGGAGAGCGCCTCGAAAAAAAGTCTGGACGCGCCCTCGGCGTCTATCTTGTAGGCGACGTTGACGTTGCCGCCCCCGCTCTCCTTGACGCCGCGCTCGTCCACCACCGTCATGCCGCGCGTGTGCGTGCCCGCGCACTCGACCATCACGCGGCGCAAACCGAACTCGAACAGCTCGGGGTGCGAGAGCGCCAGCACCGCGCAGGGGTCGTGCAGCGGGCCCTCGACGCGGCCCGAAAACTTGGTAGCGTAGGCCTGGCCGTAGAACTCGAGCATGTCCGCCACAAACCCCGCCGCGTCGCCTCCCACGCTGCGAACGCGCCCGATGGCCTCCTCGTCAATCATCCACTGGTGCGTCACGTTAAGGCCGCACATGGTGAGCGGCACGCCGCTCTTAAACACGATGTCCGCCGCCTCGGGGTCGGCCCAGATGTTGAACTCGGCCACGGGCGTCACGTTGCCGAACGTGGCGCTCCCGCCCATGATGGACACGCCCCCTAGCTTGCTTGCCAGGTCGGGCGCGGCGCGCAAGGCCAGCGCGAGGTTCGTGAGCGGGCCCACCGCGACGAGCCATACGTCCTCTTGCGAACGGACGGTGTCGATAATAAAGCGCACGGCGTCGCCCCCGGCGGCGCTACGCTCTAATTCCGGCAGGGTCGGCCCGCCCAAGCCCGTCTCGCCGTGGATAAACTCGGCGTGCTGCGCCTCGGCGACGAGCGGGCGATCCGCGCCCGCGTAAACGGGTACGTTAAGCCCGTAGATCTGCGCGCTGACGAGCGCGTTGCGGGTGGTGAGTTTTAGAGGCGCGTTGCCGCTCACGGTGGTGAGGCCCAGAAGCTCGCAGGTGTGGGCGGCCAGGAGGAGCGCCACGGCGTCGTCGTGGCCGGGGTCGCAGTCGAGGATGATGCGGGGGGTTGGCATAGGGTTTTATACCCCATGACGTGATGGAAGAGGGAACGCTCGGTTTATATTTCTCGTTTCAAGCTCGAGCCCAAAACGCCCCGAACAATTTTGAACACAGGTTTGAAGAGGTCGTGAGTCTCTGCAAGTTTGGCATCCGGGCATTTCGCTTTGATTTTTTCAAGCCTCGAGGCCAGTCTTACAGCTTATGGAGTTCTTCAGACTACAGACGTTTTGGAAATGTAAAAGGCGCACCTTAAACGAGTCGGTGCGCCCTCCGTCAATCACAGCTCAAAACCGTGGGGCTAGTTGAGCGGGCTTATGGTGTTCTCCTCGAGCACCCGGTCAAACTCCTCCTCGGGCAGCATAATCATGACCGACACCACCCGGTCGCCATCGCCCAGACGCATGATGGTCACGCCCTGCGAGGAGCGCCCGTAAGACGACACCTCCGAGACGCGGGTGCGGATGAGCACGCCGCCCTCTGATAAAACCAGCAACTCCTCGATGCCCGTGACCTTGTCCAAACTCACCAAGTTCCCCGTTTTCGAGGTGACTTTGAGCGTGATGACGCCTTGGCCGCCGCGCCCCTGGAGCGGGTAGCCGGTGAGGGGGGTCCGTTTGCCGTAACCGCACTCGGTCACAGCCAAGAGCTCGGCCTCTTCCTTGTGCGCCGCGTCGATAACCGACAAACTCACTAGCACGTCGTCTTTCTTAAGCTTGATGCCGCGCACGCCCTGGGTCGCGCGCCCCGTGTCGCGCACCTCGTCCTCGTGGAAGCGGATGGCCTGGCCGCCCCGCGTCGCCAAGACCACGTCCGCGTCGCCGCCGCTCACGCTCACCGAGACGAGTTCGTCGCCCTCGACTAGATTGAGCGCGATAAGGCCCGAGGCGTTGATGTTGCCGTACTCGCGGATGGCGGTTTTCTTAACGATGCCCTGCCGCGTCGCAAAAACGAACGAGCCCTCGGCGTCAAAATTTTTGATGGACAAGACCGTCTCGACTTGCTCCGAACCCTCCAGGGGCAAGATGTTGCGCAAGTGGTTGCCGCGCGCCGCCCGGTCCGCCTCGGGCAGGTCGTAAATCTTCTCGCGGTAGACGCGGCCCTGGTCGGTGAAAAAGAGCAGGTAGTCGTGGGTGTTGCCGACAATCAAGAGCTTGTTGATGTCGTCCTCTTTTTGCTTCTGCGCGCTCACGCCGCGCCCGCCCCGCGCCTGCGCGCGGTACGAGGTGAGCGGCGTGCGCTTGATGTAGCCCCCGCGCGTGAGGGTGACGACCATGTTCTCTTCAGCGATGAGGTCTTCTTTGGAGATGTCGCCCTCTAAGTCGCTAATCGCCGTGCGCCGCTCGTCGCCGAAGTTCTTTTTGACCTCTTTAAGTTCGCCCTTGATGACGCGCCAGAGCTGCGCCTCATCGCCCAAAATGGCCTCTAAGCGGCCGATGTCCTCTTGCAGCTCGCGGTATTCGGCCTGGAGCTTTTCGCGCTCGAGCCCCGTCAACCGCTGTAAGCGCATATCGAGCACCGCCTGCGCCTGCGCCTCGGAAAGTTCAAACTGACTGACGAGACCGTCTCGAGCCGTCGGCCCGTCCGACGACGCGCGAATCAGCGCGATCACCTCGTCCATATGGTCCAAGGCGATGAGGTAGCCTTCCAAAATATGCGCCCGCTCTCGAGCCTTGCGCAGCTCAAAGGCGGTGCGGCGGCGCACCACGTCGGCGCGGTGGTCTAAAAAGAGCCGCAGCGACTCTTTGAGTGACAGGAGTTGCGGCGAGCGCCCGACGATGGCTAGGTTGTTGACGCTAAAGGTGCTCTGCAACTGCGTGTACTTGTAAAGCTGGTTCAAGACCAGTTCGGGGTGCGCCCCGCGCTTGAGCTCGAACACGACGCGCATCCCCGAGCGATCCGACTCGTCGCGGATCATCGAGAGGTCTTCAATCTTTTTGTTGCGCACCAAGCTCGCGGCGGTCTGGATGAGCGAGGTTTTGTTGACCTGGTAGGGGATTTCCGTCACGACGATGGATTGGCGGTTGTTCCGCTCCTCGATGCGCACGCGGCCCCGTAGCCGGATGCCGCCGCGCCCCGTCTCAAAGGCGTCGCGGATGCCCTCCGAACTCATCACCCCGCCCGTCGGGAAGTCGGGGCCCTTGATAAAGGTCATGAGTTCGTCCAGCGTGATGTCGGGCCGGTCAATCATCGCGGTAAGCCCGTCCACCACCTCGCTCAAGTTGTGCGGCGCGATGTTCGTCGCCATGCCCACGGCGATGCCCGAGGCCCCGTTGACGAGCATGTTGGGCACCGCCGAGGGCAGCACCTCGGGCTCCTGGCCCACGCCGTCAAAATTCTCCCGAAAGGTGACCGTTTCCTTGTCGATGTCGGCTAGTAACGTCTCGGCAACGGCGGTCATACGCGCCTCGGTGTAACGCATTGCGGCGGGGGGGTCGCCGTCAATGGAGCCGAAGTTACCCTGGCCGTCCACCATCGGGTAGCGCAGGTTCCACCACTGCACCATGCGCGCCACCGCGTCGTAAATCGCCTGGTCGCCGTGGGGGTGATATTTGCCCATCGTCTCGCCCACCACCTTGGCGGACTTGACGTGCTTGCGGTTGGACAACAAACCCATCTCGTTCATCGCGTAGAGGATGCGCCGCTGCACGGGCTTGAGCCCGTCGCGCACGTCGGGCAGCGCGCGGTCGACGATGACCGACATCGCGTAGTTGATAAAGCTCGTTTTGATTTCGTCCGTAATGGTTATCGGAACGACGTTGCCCTCGTTCAAGGGAAACCTCCTGGGATGGTGCATCTTACAAATTACAAAGCCGGTAAGGACTCAGAAAAGCCCTTCAGAACGTATAAGTTTAACATTTTTGGGGGTTCAGATACAGTTTGCAAGCTACTGAAAATAAGGGGTAAAAGGAGTCTTTAGTGCCTCTTAAAGAGCTCTGGCTCAAGAAGAGAATGAGGCTTACGGCTCGAGCCTCCCCCTCAACTCTTCTTTACGCGCCTTGCCAGCCCAGTTATGCGCCTGCCTCAAGGGTTCGGGAAGCTTAGTCGTCCCCGGAAGCGAACGGACAAACCGCAGCACCTCCCCAAACCCCACGCGGTGGCCTGGCGACAGGTAGAGAGGCTTGACGCGGGTGCGGGAGCGGTAGACCCAGCCGATGGGTTCGCCCTTGGCTTTAAGTTCTACGGCCTCCCCTGCATTCTCCGGAAGTTCACCCGCCGGTTTGCCGTAGAGCAGACTCTTCGCCACGCCGATGCTTTGCATGTCTAAATGCACGCCCAAATGCGCCGCGATGCCCAAGCCCCGCGGGTGCGCGACGCCCTGACCGTCTACCAGAAGCAAGCCGGGTTTTTGAGAGAGTTCCGCCAGGGCCGCGAGATACGCGGGCGCTTCACGAAACGAGAGAAAACCGGGGACGTAAGGAAAAACCGCGTCCGGGTCCGTGGCGGCTGCGCCCACTTCCAACACCCTCTCCTCAGCAAGGTCCCACAGCACCGCCGCCGCCACGATGGGACCGCCCCGCACGTGCGAGGCGTCGAGCGCGGCCAGGGTGCGGACGTGTTTAGTGTCGCCCGTAAGCACGACTTGCTCAGCTAACTCGCGCTGTAAGCGGCTGGCGGTCCCCAAGTCGGGGGGTGTAGGAAAAGGTTTCACAGCAGGCGGACTCAAAAGCGGCGCTTCACGCGTTCCTTGGTTTGATTCCACATCTTGTAAACAAATGCCTGCGCTGGATGCGTCCATTCGCCATTCACCTCACCCGCGTGGAGCGCGGCGAGCAGGTCGGCGGGACTCGTAACGGGCCGGACGGGGGTTTCCGACCAGGCGCTGCCGAGGTCTTTGATGGTGTGCGCGTCCGAGCCGCCCGACATGGGCAGGCCCCGTTCGGTGGCCCAGGTGCGCGCCGCCAGGTTGTAGCGCGGGCGCGAGATGCGAGCGTTAAAGACCTCGACGATGTCCACGTCATCCGCGATGCGGCGGTGCGCCCCCGGTTGCAGCCGGGCGCGTTTCAGGGGGTCGAAGCCGTGGGGCAGGAGCACGAGCCCGCCCTGCGCCTTGATTTGCGCGACGGTCTCCTCGGGGCTGCCCCCCGGCTTGATGTGCTCTTGTAAAAAGAGGCCGATAATCTCGCCCTCGCTGGTGGTGATTTCTTCCCCGACGATGACGGTAAGGTCCAAGCCCTCCTCTTCAACCATTCTTTTGAGCTTTTGCGCGCCCCAAATCTGGTCGTGGTCGGTAATCGCTTGAACGACAATGCCCCGCGCCCGGCAGCGGTCGGGGAAAGCCTCCAGGGGCGTTAGACAGTCGTGCGAGGCGAGCGAGTGGCAGTGGAGGTCGATGCGCATGGTGCTGGCGTCCGCCATTAAGTCTCCCTTTGGGGCAGCCAGAACTCGAGCGCCCCCGCCAGAATCTCGACCGTGATGAGCCCGTCTCGAGCGTTCCCGACCGCGGGCCGCGCGCCGATGGCGGGATTGCGGTCGCTGGGCCGCTCGCTCCTTTGGGGCCGCACCTCGGCGTCGATGTGGACGGGCTCGCCGCGCCAGTGGAGCTCGAGCTTTTTCCCTCTTGCGGTCTGGACGTTGGGCAAATCGTCCACATTGTCTGTTAAAAGGCTGCCGACGTAGCCCAGAAATCCCACCCGGTTGTCCTCGCTGAGCCGCACCACCTCGAAAAAGCCGTCACGCGGGCTCGCGTCGGGCGCGATGCGCAGGCGCGGCCCCATCGTGGGGGTGTTGAGGACCTCGAACAGCAGGTAGTGCCCGGACACGTCCTCGCCGTCGAGCGTCGCCTCGAGCGGGAAGGGTTCATAGTCGTTGAGCGTTTCGGCGAGCGCGCGCACCGCCCGCGGCACGCTCTTGCCGTTATTGGGGTCGTAAGCGGCGAGCACGTCGGCATAAATACCAAAGCCCATCGCCTCGAAAAAGTAATCCTCGCCCCAAGGCGCGCGCACGAAGCCGACGTCGAGGGGGCAGCGTTTAGCGTGGGCTAAACCTTTTAGGAGCTCGAGCGGCTTGCCCTCCACCCCCAGACTGTTACAGATATTGTTGGCCGTGCCCATCGGCAGCGCGGCGAGCGCGGCGTCCTTGCCGATGAGCCGACTCGCCACCGCCCGAAAGGTGCCGTCACCCCCGGCGGCGATGACGAGACCTTCAACGTTTTCTAGGATAGGGTCTAACTCTTCCTCGCTGCTCGTCGCCTTGCAGATGGGCTCGTACCCCGCCTCGTGGAGCGCCTCCGCGAACGCGCCTATTTTGTTTCCGTTGACGCCCCCGGCGTTCCCGTTGTAAATGAGCGTGGCGCGCATCTTATGACGCCTGGGGTTCTGGTTGAGCCGTCTTGCCTGAATCTTCGTCCGCCGCGGTGTCGCCTATGCCCTCTTTTTCGCCGCGCCACGCGAACGCGTACACGAGCGCGCCCAACAGGGCCTGAAAGAGAATCGTCGCCACCCGGAAGAGCGCCACCGCGGCGGCGGCGGTGTTAGTGTCTATCTCGGCGGTGCTCGTCAGAAACCCGACCATCCCCGCCTCGGTCACGCCGACCCCGGCGGGCAAGCCCGAAAGTCGGCCCAGCATGGTCGGCAGGATGTAGGCCAAAAAGAGCGTGGCGTAGGAGAGGCTAAAGCCGAGCCCGCGCAGCGTCAGGTCGAGCGTCACCACTTTAAGCGCGAAAGCGAGCACGGTGATGCCCAAGGTAATGAGCATGAGCTTGGGCGTCGCCACCTCGCGCATGGCTTTAA
The DNA here is from genome assembly GCA_965214995.1 of Trueperaceae bacterium. Taxonomy (GTDB): domain Bacteria; phylum Deinococcota; class Deinococci; order Deinococcales; family Trueperaceae; genus CBDCCT01. The sequence continues at coordinate 5,745,749 of CBDCCT010000002.1, read as the reverse complement.
GAAAGTCGTGCCACTTCTCTTTGATGTTGAACTTCCCCGCCACCCAGTCCGCGGCTCCGCCTAGCCAACGCCGCGTCGCGGGGATGAAAAAGATAAGCGCCAGCACCGCGACGATGCCGAGCAGGATGAGCGCGGCGGTTTGCGCGGCGGGGAAAAAGAGTGCGGCAATGAGCGAGCAGACGATAAAGACGACCTGGTCGAGGATGCTCGAGAACGCCACCGGCGCGGAGCTCTTAGACAGAGGCACGCCCGCCTGCTTCATTAACCCCGCGCGCGCCGCCACCCCGCCCGGCACGAGCGTGGCCGCCTGCCCCGCCACGTAGCCGCGAAAGGTGACGCCCCAAGGCAGCTTGCTCACGGGGGCCATCAAGAAGACGAAGCGCCACCCCTTGAGCGCCAGATAGGCCGCCGAGAGGAGCAGCATAAAGGGCGCAAAGAGGTAGTTAAAGTTGGCAAACGCCTCTAAAACTTCCCCGCCGTTTAGGTACTTATATGCCGCGATGCCCAGGCCGATAAGCACCGCCGCGTGAAGCCCGTATTTAAGCCATTTCACCTTTCACCTCGCAACAAAATTCACAGCACAGTTACAACAGAACCGTAGTCAAAGCCACGCTATCACGCTTCCGGTCATCCATTGGTGCGTTTATCGCGTTAAGCTGAGTTCATGATTTTTCTGCAAGACGAGGACGTTCGGGAGCGGCTTACGTGGGAGAGGGTACTGGAGGCGTTGGAGAAAGCGTTCCGGGAGCCCGCCAGGTTCAAGACGCCCGAGCGTGTGGTGCTAAAAGCGCCCGGCGAGGGCAGTCTTCTCACCATGCCCTGCGCCGACCGTGAGGGCTGGTTCGGCGTCAAGCAGGTGTCGGTGCTGCCGGATAACGCCGCGCGCGGCAAGCCGACTGTGCAGGCCTGGTACACACTTTTTGACCCCGAGGGCACCCCCGCTTTGGCCTGTAGCGCCACGCTTCTGACCCGCATCCGCACGGCGGGGGCGTCGGCCTTGGCGGCGCGGTATCTCGTGCCCCCAAACGCCAAAACGCTCCTCGTCGGCGGCACGGGCGCGCTCGCGCCGTGGCTGGCGGAGGCGCACGCGCAAGTAAAGGAGTACGCGCGGGTGAGGGTGTGGGGCCGGAACCGGGAGAAAGCGGAGGCCACCGCGGCGGATGTTGGGAGGAGGTTGGGGCAAACCGCCGAAGTCGCCGAAGACTTAGAGCGTGCCGTCCGCGAAGCCGACGTTATCACCGCCGCGACCACCGCGCGCGCTCCCATCATCCGGGGCGCATGGCTGCGTCCGGGCGTGCATCTGGACCTCGTCGGCGCGTTTTCTCCCGAGATGGCCGAGGGCGACGCCGAGGCGGTGAAGCGGGCCGACGTGTTTGTAGACGACCGCGCCGCTTGCGAAACGGAGGCGGGCGACCTCATCCAGGCTCAGGCGCAGGGCTGGTCTTTTGACGGGGTCTACGGCGACTTGCATGAACTCGTGACGGGCGAGGCGGGACGGGAAAATCCCAACCGTATTACGCTCTTTAAGTCGGTGGGGCTGGGGCTCGAGGACTTAGCCGTCGCCAAGCTCTTGCTGGATGCTGGGGCGTAGTGTGACACAATGGTTTTGTGAAGGCCATCAAGAAAATCTCTAGGACTACCCCGCATGATTGACCGCTACACCACCCCCGAGATGAAAACCCTCTGGAGCGAGGCGAACCGCTACCGCGCCTGGTTAAGCGTGGAACTCGCTGCAACCGAAGCGTGGGAAGGGCTGGGCGCGGTGCCGGGGGGAACCGCAGAGCGCATTCGTGAAACGCTCGAGTCTCACCCCCTAGACGACGCCTTTGCCGAACGCGTGGCGGCCATCGAGCGGGAAACAAAACACGACATCGTCGCCTTTACCCGCGCCCTGACCGAGCGCGTCGGCGAGGACGCCAAGTGGATTCACTTAGGATTAACGAGCACCGACGTGGTGGACACGGCGCAAAATCTGGTGCTGCGCGAGGCGTTGGGGGTGATTCTTGGGGACGTCGCCGCCTTGCAAGAGGCCGCTAAAGACAAAGCCGTCGCCCACAAACACACCCCCTGCATCGGGCGCACCCACGGCGTCCACGCCGAGCCGATGACGTTCGGGCTCAAGTGGCTCAACTTCTATGCGGCGCTCTCGCGCGATGTGAAACGCCTGGAACGCGCACGAGAAGGGATAAGCGTCGCCATGCTCTCGGGCTCGGTGGGCACCTACGCGCACGTGCCGCCGCCCATCGAGGCGGGTGTTGCGGAGCGGCTGGGGCTCGCCGTTGACCCGGTGACGAACCAGACGGTGGCTCGAGACCGCCACGCCGAAGTCATGAGCGCGTTAGCCGTTTTGGGCACGACGCTGGAACGTATCGCGCTGGAAATCCGCCACTTGCAGCGCACCGAAGTCCGCGAGGCGCAAGAGGGTTTTGCCAAGGGTCAGACGGGCTCATCCTCGATGCCGCACAAGAAAAATCCCATCGCCACCGAAAATGTTTCGGGTGTAGCGCGGCTCATGCGGAGCAATTTACAAGCTGCTTTGGAGAACGTCGCCCTGTGGCACGAACGCGACATCTCGCACTCGTCGGTCGAGCGGGTCATCCTGCCCGACACCACCACGCTGGCAAGCTACGCCGCGCGCCGTTTGACGCGGGTGGTCGAAAATCTTGTGGTCTATCCCGACGCCATGCAGCGCAATTTGGACGCGCTACGCGGCCTCGTCTACTCGCAGCGCGCGCTGCACGTGCTCATCGGTAAGGGGATGATGCGCGAGGCTGCGTATGAACTTGTGCAGCGCAACAGCCTGAAGAGTTGGGAGGACGAGGTGCCGCTTCACGACTTGCTCCATGCAGACCCCGAGAGCCCGCTTACGGAGGACGAGTTGGGGGAGATTTTCGACCCGGCTTGGTACCTGAGGCACGTGGACGATATTTATGCGCGCTTCGGACTTTGAGAAAGGATTTAAAGTTCAGCTTGGGAGCGCGTCCCTCGGCCTGCTTCCGGTCTGCACGCTCCACAGTCCTGCGTAAATACCGCCCGTTCCCAACAGCTCCTCGTGCCGTCCTGCCTCGGCCAGGGTGCCGCCGCTAAGCACGTAAATCCTGTCCGCGTTCCGCACCGTCGAAAGCCGGTGGGCAATTAAGACGACCGTCCGGTCCACTGACACGCGCTCCAACGAACGCTGGATGGCGGCTTCCGTCTCGTTGTCCACCGCCGAGGTGGCCTCGTCGAGGATGAGGATGGGCGGGTCTTTAAGCACCGCGCGCGCTATCGAGACCCGCTGGCGCTGCCCGCCCGAGAGCTTCTGCCCGCGCTCGCCCACGATGGTGTCGTAGCCGTTCGACAAGGCGCTGATAAAGTCGTGCGCCTCGGCGACCTTGGCGGCGTGGATAACTTCTTCCAAGGTCGCGTCGGGCTTGCCGTAGGCGATATTTTCGCGCACGGTGCCGTGGAACAAGAACACGTCCTGGCTTACTAAGCCGATGGCGCGGCGCAGGTGCTCGAGCCTCACTTCCCGCACGTCATGACTGTCCAAGGTGACGTGTCCCGTCTGCGGGTCGTAAAAACGCAAAAGAAGCTTGACGAGCGTGCTCTTACCCGCGCCCGTCGCGCCCACCACCGCGGTGGTCGCGCCCGCGGGGATGGAGAGCGTGAGGCCGTTCAAGACCGTCGGCCCGTCCTTGTAGCCGAAGGTCACCTCGTCCAACAGGATGTCGCCGCGCACCTCCCCCAGCGGCAGCGCCTTAGCGCCGTCCGCCATCTCGGCCTCCGTATCTAAAAGGTTGAGCACGCGCGCCGTGGAAGCCATCGCGCGCTGGTAGAGGTCGAAGGTCTCGCCCAAACGGGTCAGGGGCCACAGGAGGCGCTGCGTCATAAAGACGAGCGTGCCGTAGACGCCGACGGCGAGCGAACCGCTCACCGTCAGATAACCGCCGTAGACGAGCGTGGCGACGAAACCCGCCACGATAGCCATGCGGATAAGGGGTACAAAGGTCGAGGAGAGCCGAATCGCGCGGCGGTTGCTCTCCTGGTACGCGTCACTCTCATGGGTCACGCGGCGCGTCTCTAAAGCCTCCGCGGTAAAGCTTTTGATGGTGGCGATGCCCGATAAGTTGTTGGCAAGCTGACCGTTCAAAATACCAACTTGTTCGCGCACCTCCGCGTAGTGCGGCGCTATCCTCCTCTGAAACCTAAACGAGCCCCAGATAATCAAGGGCACGGGTAAAAAGGCCATCCAGGCCACGGCGGGCGCGGCGACGAAGAAAATAATGCCCACAACGACGACCGTGACGATCACCTGGATAATGTCGTTGGCCCCCACGTTCAGAAAACGCTCCAACTGGTTGATGTCGTCGTTCAAGACCGACATGAGCCCGCCCGTCGAGCGGTCTTCAAAATAGGCGAGTTCCAAGCCCTGCACGTGATCGTAGGTCTCGACGCGCAGGTCGTGTTGCAGGCTCTGGGCTAGGTTGCGCCAGAGGAGCTGGAATATATATTCCGACAAGGACTCGAGCCCCCACACCAAAACCGTCACCCCCGCGAGGATCCAAAGCTGCGTCATCACGTCCTCGAAACCCAATCCGGCGAGAAGCGAATTCTGCTCCTGCACCACCACGTCGAGCGCCACCCCGATGAGGAGGGGCGGCGCGAGGTCAAAGACTTTGTTGAGGATTGAGAAGAGGGTGGCCTGGACTATCTTCGGGCGGTGCCCCTTGGCGTAACGCCAGAGGCGGAGGAGGGGCGCGGCGTCGTTCATCCCCAGACGCTAGCACGGCGGGGCGAGGGGCAGGGCCGAACGTCCTACGAAAGCTTTGGTGATCGGCTGGCGCACTCAAAAGGGCGGGAGGAGACCTTGACCCTGGCGGCCCGCAGGTAAAACTCGGCGCGCCAGCCCGCCCCCACCACGGCGAAGCGGGTCATACATCGTCCCCCGGTTTGCCCTCCAGCTTGCGCCCGTCGCGCCCGCCGCCCGCGCCACTGTAGGGCTCGCCCGGCTGCCAATCGTTCGGCTCCGGAGGCCGAAACTCCGCGAGCGGGAAGGTTACCTTGCAGCGGTGCCGATGGGACAAGAAGGCACCTTCGCAAAGCTCTAGGGCGGCGAGCGAGCCTTCTGCCACCTCATAACTGACCTCGCCGGACTCGAGCCCGTCCAACATCCTTTCCAGATGTCGCTGGTGGCCCGTCCCCTGAAGCTCCTGGGGGCGAAACCCAGCACCCTGCGGGTGGTCCTTGTTCACGAGATAATAGTCGCCGTCCCAGCCGTAAAGTTCAACGAGTCCCTCTGTGCCGACCACCCGAAAGAGCATGGTGCGGTCGTCGCGGTTGACGCTGGCGTTGACATCAACATAGTCGCCCGTGTTCATCACCACGCGCACGCCGCCTTTGGTTTGCGCGTAGGTCACGCCCAGCGTCTCGACCTGCATCCCGTCGCGGTGGGTCTTGGTCGTCGTGTCAAGCGTGGCCGTCACCCAACTCAGGGGCGCGTTGTTGGTAAGCATCACGAAGTAGTCTAGCCAGTGAATCCCTGCGTTGATAACGTCCCAGCCCGTGTTCTCGATTTCGACAAGCTTGAGTTCGCCTATGTCGCCGCCGCGCACCCGCCCCAGAACCTCGCGCGCGGCGGCCTGCACGAGCAGGTTGTGGGGCACCGCCAGCGGCAGCCCGCGCGCCTTGACCGCCTCTAAGATGCGGCGGCCCGAGGCGACGGTGTGGCCGAGCGGTTTTTCGACCAGGATGCCCCTGAGCTCCCCCTCGAGCGCGCCCAGCGCCACCTCCTCGTGGCTCGGCGGGTAGGTGCTCACGCAGACGACGTCGGTGGGGGCGTCGCGGAACATCGTTCGGTGGTCGGGGTAGATTCTCACGCCGGGGTAGGCCTGCTCGAGCCGCGCGCACACGTCCGCCCTTAGGTCGCAGGCCGCGACAAGTCTGAACCGATCCGACGCTCCCAATGCGTTCAGGCTGAGCCGCCCGCCCACACCGCCGCCGACCACGCTCGCCGTATAGGTAGTCACGACACCTCCACCTTTCTTTTCCGCAAGGCGGCGCCGCACGATTCCCGGACGATGAGCCGGGGGGCCGGCGCCACCTTTTTTTGAAACCAGCGGTTCTTCGTTGACCAGGTAGGTGAGCATAACGGCCGCCCTGCGCCCCTGCTCCGGCGCATTCTCAGCGCTCGTTCCTCTCACGTCGGTACGGGCTCCTCGAGACCTCTGCCAAACGCCTCCGGCCGCCGGTCCTTGGGTGTTTCTTGGGTGTCGGGGCGGACGCGGACAACGCCGGGTAGGGGGGTTGCCAACGGGTCTTTGACGAAGACGGGAGCTTTTACCGTTCCCAACTCTAACCTCGGTCGTCTGGTCGCTGTAAGCAGCACCAGGTGTACGGTTTTTCAAGCCTCACCACGTCTCGAGCACCCGTTTGTGCTTGGCGACGGCCAGCGCGCGCCGCGGGTCTTGTTTGGGTAGCGCCTCTAAACTTGCCTCCCACAGTTCCATGTCCTCCCCTAAGCGTTCGGACAAACTCAGGAGCGCCTCGGGGTCGTTTGAGGCGAGCACGGCCTGGCGCAGCGTTTCCTCCAACGTCTCGCGCGCCTCACCAAGGCCGAGGCCCCCGGCATTGTTGAGGCGCGGGCCCTTGTAGAGTTCTAGCGCCGCGCGCAGCCGCCCGTTGCGCAGGTGCTCCTCCAGGAGGAGAAAGTCGGCCTCGTAGGGAACGTCGAGACGGTAGGGCGCGCGCGTGATGGGGACGATGCGGCGCAGCTTAGAGAGCGTGGCCTTGAGCGTGTTGAGGTTGCCGTCCTGCGGCTCACTTCTCTTTTAGCTCCGTCCAGTAAAGGCTTTCGCCGCTCGAGCACGCCGCCCGCATCTCCCGCCTCATCCTGACCCGGAGCACGAGACGCCGCCAGAAGCCTGCTCGCGCAAGTTCCTCCCCGTAACGCGCCAGTACCGCCGCCTCGAGCCTTTCCCGCTGCGCCTCGAGCTCCCGTCCATTGGCCTCGAGATAGCGTTCCTTACCGTTTTCCACAATCTCAGACACTGTTTCCTCTCAAAACCTACTTGAGTCCTTACGAACTCGCCACCTTTTCCCGCTTGGCGGGTTTGGGCTCTTTGGGCGCTCCAGCCGGGGCGTACTTCTCGTTGAGCCGCCCCAGCAGGTTCTCGATCTGCGCGGGGGTGAGAGCGGTAAGCGCGCTCACCCCGTGGTAATGCGAGGCCGCCGTGAGAAGCTTCGCGCGGTCAATGCCGTAACCTTGCGCCTGCGCGACGAGGTCGTCCAGCGTCGGGCCGGTCGCGGCGGGTTCGGGCTCGGCCACGCGCAGGAACTCGGGCACGTCCTCAACGTCCGCCTTGGGCGCGGGGGCCTCTTCCATCCGCGCCAGAAAGTCGGCGAAGGTGGGGTTGACGAGCTCTAAACCCATCGGGAAGTAGGGACTGTTGGTCTTGATAACGCGCGCCACGCGCACGGTCTCGAAGCCTTCAACGCGGAGGCTGAGTTCGACCATCACGTCGACGAAGTATTCCAAACCGCCCAGGGTCATGGGCAGCACCCGGCCCATCTCGTTCTCCTCGCGGTCCTCTTTGCCCTTGGCGGCGATTTGGTCGGTGATGACCACGCAGGCGCCCGAGTCGATGCATAAGCGGCGCAGCACCTCTTGATAGACGAGCTGGTCGGCCTGGAGTTGGTCGGCGGTGGGCTGCGCGGTGGGGTCGCCCGTGCGCTCGCGCACCGCCTCCAAGGTGCCGCGGTATTTGCGGCCAAAATACATGGTCCAAGAGTCCAAAGCGTAGCAGCCGTAGCCCTGCTCGCGGCCCTCGCCCTCGAGCGCCCAGTCGGTAAATTCAGGCAGTTCGTCGGGGTGGTGAATCTCGATGGCGTCAAATTTCGGGTTCGGCCCCGCCACCTCGGGCAGGAGCCGCGCCTTGCGTTCAACGTCGAAAAAGCACAGACGTCCTACCCCGGCGTCCGCCAACGAGGCGGCAAAGTGACTCTTGCCCGTGCCCGCCGCGCCCCGCACGGCCACGACCAGACGCCTGTTCTGCGGACGCCGACTCAGCGGATTGATGCGTCTTTTCATCCCTTTCCCCTTTCGAGCCTACAACCCTGCGTTACCCTAATTTTTGCGGTAGTCATCTTCCGCCTAGTATAGAGGATAAGGCGGGCGGACTGCAAAGCGTGCGCTACGCGTGAGGGAGGGCTCGAGGGGGTCCCCACCACACGCCGAACGGCAAGGCGGTTTACCGCGTAAACTCCGCCGTGAAAGCTTGAGAACGTTCTCAAAGACCAAACTTACCGTGGAAACAAAGCGGAGACAAAAAGGAGCCGGAGGTCGGCCTCCGGCTCCTTGGTTTACTTTGCTTGGCGGCTCGGCCTTAGTTGCCGCCCGTACCTCCCGTGGCGCCGCCCGTGTCTTGACCCGCGCCCTGCATCATGATGACGCCGCAGGCCACGCGCGGCCCCGAGTCGCCGCCGGGGTCGGTCACCATGTCATCGGTCCCTTGGTGGACGATAACCGCGGTGCCGCCCTCTTTGAGGACCGGGTTCTCGCCCGTCAGGCTCGCCTGCGGGAAGACGACCTCGCCCGAGAAGGAGCCGTCGTCGTTAAAGGTGTAGTTGTACTCTTCGCTGTCCCCCACGTGCGGGCCGTTGTCCTCGCCGTGGCCGACGTCCGTCGGGTTGTAGTGGCCGCCCGCCGCGCCCCCGGCCTCCTCGACGCCGTCGTCGTCGGAGTCGCCGAGCCCGCACGCGCCGTTCTCGTGGATGTGGATGGCGTGCTCGCCGCCCGAGACGTCGGTGTTCGGGCCGATGTCGAAGGTCATCACCACGCCGTTTTCGCCCTCTTGCACCGTGGCGGTGCCGAGCATCTGGCTGGTGTTCTCGGTGCTGACGATGTCGACTTCCACGCTCGAGTCTTGCGCCAGCGCATAGGCTCCCACGGCGCATAGCAAAAGTGTGAGTATACGTTTCATGTGCCTCCCCTTTTCCGTCGTGACAGGATGTAAGACGGGCTTTAGTACGGTTTTGGTACGGGCTTACCCTCTCCGACCCCTGCAGGATAAGGCTCGAGGCGCAGGAGACACTGTAGGGGGTTCTACGGTGGAGACGCACCCCGACAAGCGTCCGGTTGCGGACCGGACGTGGCGGCGCCCGGCCCAGAAGCGCGGAACGCGTAAGGGTGCGCGCCAGGGCGCGCTACAGAGTGCAGCACCTCCTCGCGTATACTCAGGTCAAGGCGGCGAGAAGGGGAATTTTATGGCGAATACCATTTCCGTACACGTCAACCAGACGAGCCTCACCACCTCCGAGGCGACCATCAGGGGGCACAGGGTCCTCATCGACCGGCCCGAGGCCAAGGGCGGCGCGGACCGGGGCGCGATGGGGGGCGAACTTCTGCTGGCCTCTTTGGGCGGCTGCTTCATGAGCACGCTTCTGGCCGCCGTCAAGGCGCGCGAAACGGACGCCAACGCGAGAGTTGAGAATGTGAGGCTCGAGGTCTCGGGCACTCTCGACGGCACCCCCACACGTTTCACGAGCATCCAGATGAACGTCTCCGCCGACCACGCCGACGAGGCCGCGCTGCACAAGCTCGTCACCATCGCCGAGCGCTCTTGCATCGTGGCGAACACGCTTAAAAGTGCGGTCGAGCTGAGCGTCAAGGTGCAGACCAAAGCGCCCTCGGCGTAACGCGTTGGGGGGTAAGCTCGAGGTTTTTTGAGAGAGGACGAAAAATGAAATACTTTTTGCTCGTAGTGGCGTGTTTCTGGGGCGTGACCTTCGCACAAATCACAGGGGGTTCGCTGGACGTGTCCGGCGGGGATGTTGAGGTGACGAGCGGCGGGCAGGCCTACGCATCGTACCTCGCGGCACCTTCAGAGGCGGGGACATATCCGGGAATTATTCTTATTCACTCCTTTAACGGGCTCGAGGAGGGCTACCGCACCATGACCGACCGCCTGGCCGCGCAGGGCTTCGTGGTGCTCACGCCCGGCTGGCAGACTTTTACGCGCGAGCCGAGCGACGAGACGGTAGGGCAACTTATCGAGGACAGCGTGGCCTTGTTGAGGGCTCGAGACGACGTGGACGGTGAAAACCTGGGCCTTACCGGCTTCTGCGCCGGGGGCCGCTACACGATGCTCTTTTTGCCGCAGATGGATATGTTTAGCGCGGGCGTCGCCTGGTACGGCTTTCCTTACGCGGGCGAAACGCAACCCGCGAGCCTTGTGAATGACCTGAGCGCCCCCATGCTCATCATCCACGGCACGGCGGACCGGCCCAGCCCCATAGCCGACGTCTACCGCTACGCCACCGCGCTCGACGAGGCGGGCAAGTATTTTGAATTGAGCGTCTACCAGGGCGCGCCGCACGGCTTTATGCTTTCTGAGGGGCAACTCAGCGAGGACGAGGTGGCGACGGACGCCTTTGGGGAGATGGTGCGCTTTTTTGAGCGGAGGCTGCGCTAGGTCTTTTTACAGGCCTTGCATGGTAAAAAGGCGGGCCAGGAGGGGCTCGAGCGGCCCCCGCAACATCACCCACGCCGCGCCGTTGCGAAGCCGCGACAGGGCCGTTTTGCGCCCCATCATCATGTTGAATTCAGCCCGGCGGACGGCGGCGCGCGCCGCCTTTAGACGCCGCTGGTTATAGAGCGCAAAGAGGGGTTCGTAACGCTTGCCCTCGCCGAAGGTGAGCGCGAAAACCTCGCCCAGGGTCCAGGCGTCGAGCCAGCCTAAGTTCATCCCCTGTCCGCCGATGGGCGAGAGCACGTGCGCGGCGTCTCCTGCTAGCGCGACACGCCCCTCCGTAAAACGGCGCGCCAGAAAATGCTGCACGCCAAAGGCGCTCAGCATGGTGTTGGTCTCGAGGGGGAGGGCGTGCCCCAGGCGCGCTTTAATAAGCGCGCCCAAATCCTCCGCCGTCGCTTCTTTCACGTAAGCGTCCGTTTTCGCCACCCAGCGCCGCACCCCGCCGGGCAGCGGGAACGACTCAACGATGCCCTCGTCGGTGAGGTAGAGCGCGGCGTCTGCGCCAAAGGCCGTGTTATCTTCAAAGTCGCCCATAAGGTAGGTGTCGGTGTAGGAACCTCCTGCAAAGGGGATGCCGAGACGTTGACGCACCGCGCTCTTTTTCCCGTCACAACCGACGACAAAGGCCGCGCGCGCCTCCTGCACCTCGCCCTCAAAACGGTACTGCACCCGCACCTCCTCCTCAAGGGGCGTCACGCGCACCACCTCCGCGCCGTAACGTAACGCGCCGGGGCGGGCGCGGCAGAACGCCGCGGCGAGCAGCCCCTCCGTCTCGCTCTGCGGCAGCGTCAGGATGAAGGGGTAGGGGCTCCGGAGGGAGGCGAACTCGAGCACCCCCAGCGGTTCCCTGTTCGCAAACGCATGACCGCGCCGCACAAGGACGCCGCGCGCCAAAAAAGCGTCAATCAGGCCGAGCGCGCCTAAGCGCTCTAATGAGGGCGGGTGAATCCCGATCGAGCGCGAATGGGAGGGACGCGTACAGGAGCGCTCCAAGACCCGCACGTCCAGCCCAAGTTGCGCGAGGCGGAGCCCTAAAAAGAGCCCCGTCGGCCCCCCGCCCACTACGAGCACATCACAGGTTTCGCTCACTGGCAGAACTCGCTCACTGTTCGTACAGAAGCAGGTTGCGGTAGGGGAACATCCCCTCAACCCGCCAGCCGGGCGGCGCGAGGCGGCGGAGTTCGGCGCGGGTGTAGGCGCGCCGAATCGAGGTGAGCCCGTCTTCAGCGATGAACGAATCTTTAAAAAGGGGCCGGGTGAGGGCGAACGCGCCGTAGGCGAGGTCGGCTCGAGCGAGGTCGTTATGGAGCACCAGGCTTCTTGAGAGAGCGCGCGTCTCCTCGCAGACCTGCCGGACTTGGGCGGGTTCCAGGTGATGAAGCAGGTGGTTGGACACGACGATGTCAAAGCGTTCGCCCTCATCAACAAGCTGCGTCGTCGTGGTGGCCTGAAAGGTAACACTGCTGGGGAGAGGAAGCGCTTGCACGAAAGAAAGCGCCCTGGGGTCGGGGTCGATGGCGGTCACTTTGAGGATGAGCCCGTCGCGCTTAGCCCAGCGCGCTAATCGTATCGGGATGTCGCCGCCGCCGAAGCCGACGTCGAGGAGGGTGCAGGGGTTTTGCTCGAGCACCGGCCTCAGATACCGCGCATAGACGCGCCGCCAGCCCGACACCGCGCGGTTCACGCCCCTGAACTGTGCGTAAGTATTGTGCAGCTTGCGCACGTCGCACCCTGCGTCGTCCATGCGCTCCTCGCGCTCCGCCGCGCGCGCTTTCAAAAACACGGGCACCTTTTACGCGCGCCGGGTGAAAAGACCGCTCTCGACGGTGAGGCCGGGGCCAAAGGCCATCGCGTAAATCTTCTCTTCCGCCCGCTCACCCCCTGCGGCGAGCAGCTTTTGCAGGATGAAAAGAACCGTCGCGCTGCTCATGTTGCCGTAGTCGCGCAGCACCTCGCGCGAGGGAATGAGTTTATCGGGGGAGAGGCCCAGACCCGCCTCGACCTTGTCCAGAATCGCGCGTCCGCCGGGATGAATGGCCCAGTGGTCGATGTCGTCTTGCGTAATGTTCGCGCCGTCGTCACGACTTACCTGGGCAAAAAGCGGGGCCAGCGCCTCCTGCAAATTCGCCTCGATGATGCTCGGCACGTAGGTCGAGAGCACCATGTCGAAACCCGTGTCGCCCACCGTCCAGGCCATGTCCTCCTCGCCCGTGGGGGTGAGCGTGGTGGCGAAGGCGGTCATCTCGAGCGCCCTCTCACCGTCTCGGGGAGGCCGCGCGCTCACCAGCGCCGCCGCCGCGCCGTCGGCAAAGACGGAAGCCGAAATGAGCGAGTCGGGGTCCGATTTAAACTTTAGGTGCAGCGTGCAGAGTTCTAAACAAACCACCAGCACCGTGGCGTCAGGGTCGGCCTCGCAAAAGGCTTGGGCCATTTTCAAGGCGGGAAACGCCGCGTAGCAGCCCATGAACCCGACATGAAAGCGCCGCGTGCTGGCGGGCAGGCCGAGCGACTTGACGATATGATAATCCGGGCCGGGCGCAAAAAAGCCCGTACAAGACACCGTGACGACGTGGGTGATGTCTGAGGTGTTGACGCCGGGACAGTGCGCCACCGCCTGCCGAGCCGCGCAGGCGTAAAGCTCCTTGGAAACGTCCGTGTAGATGGCGTTGCGCTCCCTCGTCCCCGGGGTTTTGAGGCGGTCTTGCACGGGGTCGTAAAACGCGCCTTCGGGCACGCCGGGTGTAAAGTCACGAATCGCGCTGTGCCGCTTGTCAATGCCCGACTGACCGTAAACGTAGTGGAGCAGGCGCGCCGTTCTGCGGTCAACGTCCATGAGACGCTTCATCTCGTCACGGATGAAAGACTGTTCATAGTGAGTGTCAGGCACCGCGGTCTCGATATGGTGGATAAACGTTGGCATAGGGCTCCTTACAGCAGTGTACGGTGCTCCCCCCTTTATGTTAGCAATCACCCCTACGTTACGCATTCTGGAGGTGTGTAAGGTGTGGTTGGGATTTATGAGGCGCTCGAGCCACCCCTCTGGCACAAAACAAGTCGTTCAGGACGAACATAAAATGTTCGAATCTTGCGCCGCGCGCTTCTTTTAGCCCGCAAAAGCCGGTAGGGTGGTCCCATGACCGACGAAACGCTAAAAGAAGAGGCCCTAAAAGAAAAAACCTGGGTGGTTTACGAGCGGCTTCTCCAGACCCACGGCCACTGGCCGCTCACGCCGCGCCGCGCGCCCATGCACGAACTTGTCTCGACCATGCTTTCGCACCGCACCACCCAGAAGAACGAAGATTTGGCCTATAAACGCATGTGGGAGCGTTTCGGCTCCTGGGAGGCGATAAGAGACGCGCCCGTCGAGGAACTTACTGAAGCCATCGCCCCGTCGAACTACCCCGGCGCGAAAGCGCCCAACATCAAAAAGACGCTTCACAGGATTTTTGAGGCGCGCGGGGAAGCTAACATCGACTTCTTGCGCGACCTGTCGGCGGAGGAGGGGCTCGAGTGGCTCACCGCCCTCCCCGGCGTGGGCGTCAAGACGGCTTCATTGGTATTGCTCTTCTGTTTCAGCAAGCCCATCTTGCCTGTGGACACGCACGTCCACCGGGTGAGCGGGCGCGTGGGACTCATCGGCCCCAAGGTCACGCCCGAAAAGGCGCACAGAGAACTCCTAGCGCTCCTGCCTGCGGAGCCCCAGGTGCTCTACAACTTCCACATCGACATGCTCCTGCACGGCCAAAAGATTTGCACCTGGAACAACCCTAAGTGCGGAAAATGTCCGCTCACCGACCTCTGCAACTGGTACCAAGAACACCGGGCCCAATCGGACGGGGAAGGGCTCACCCAGCGCACCTAAAAAGGTTGGGCGAGTGAGTATGATGTTGGGGCTCGAGGCCCTCTCGACCTCCTCCCGACACATCTTCTTGATAAAGGCCCACAACAATGCTCATCTCACGAATCCCCCTTTTGCTCCTCGCCGCGCTTCCGTTCGCCCTTCTTGGCGGCTGCCGTTTTGGGGAGCCGGAAACATCTGCCCCTGTTGCGCCTGCGCCCGTAGAATTCATCGCACCTGTTACCCCCGCGCCTGTTACCGCCGCACCCACAAGTGCCCTTACAGACACAGCCTTAATTGACGCCGCGGGGCTCGACTTCGCCGAGAAGCGCGTGATTGACGTGTATGACGAAGTGTCGCCGTCGGTCGTCAACATCACCACGCGCGTGCTCCAGCGCACGGGCTTTTTTGACGTGATTCCGCAGGAGGGGGCGGGCTCCGGCTTCGTGGTGGACGAAGAGGGCTACATCTTGACCAACAATCACGTAGTAGAGGGCGCGGAGGGGGTCGAGGTGACTTTCTCCGACGAGACCGTTCTGCCTGCCCGCGTGGTGGGCCGCGACCCGGGCAACGACCTCGCGCTGTTGGAGGTGGACGCGCCGCCCGGTCTGCTCGTGCCGGTCGAGTTGGGGGCGTCGGAGGGGCTCGAGGTGGGCCAGCGCGCCATCGCCATCGGCAACCCCTTCGGGCAGTTCGGCCGCACGCTCACGACGGGCGTGGTGAGCGGGCTTGACCGCACGCTTCAAGGCCCCGACGGGCGCGAGATGGAGGGCCTCATCCAGACGGACGCGGCCATCAACCGGGGCAACTCGGGCGGGCCGCTGCTCGACTCCGCCGGGCGCGTGATAGGCGTGAACACCGCCATTTTCTCCCCCACCGGCACGAGCGCCGGGGTGGGTTTCGCGGTGCCCGTCGACACGGTGCGCCGGGTGCTGCCCGACCTCGTCCGCTACGGGCGCTACCGCCGCCCCTCGCTGGGCGTCCGCGCCGCCTACTCGGTGACGCCCGGTTTGGCCGACGCGTTGGGCCTGCCCGTCCAACAGGGCGTGTTGCTGGTGGACCTCTACCGGGGGAGCCCGTTGGCACGCGCCGCCAGGGGGGCGCAACGCGAGGTAATTATAGGCAACCGCCGTCTCTATGTGGGCGGCGACATCATCACCGCCGTGGATGGAGAGAGGGTGGCGGACGCGAACGCGCTGAGAAACTTTGTTGAAGGCCGCTATAGCGTGGGTGACGAGGTAACGCTTACGCTGCTGCGCGACGGGCGCGAGGAGACGGTCACGGTGACGCTGGCGGAGGTGCAGTAGGGCGGTTTGTACCGTTTACCCATTGCGCACTGCTACCTTCTCTGAGGGCATTTGAACAAAACTAAGCAGAAGGTGGGAGAGGTGTTCCTAACACGGGCTTAGCGGTAAGATAAACCATGAAACTCAAGGTTGTAGTTCACGAAGCGGAAGAGGGCGGTTTATGGGCGGAAGTTCCTGCTATCCCGGGGTGCGCGACGCAGGGCGAGACGTTTGAGGAACTGCTGAGTAACCTCTACGAAGCGGTGGAGGGGTGCTTATCGGTTGACCTCGAGGTGCCGACGGGAGCAACGGCCAAGGTGCTCGAAATCGTTGTGTGAAAGTCGTTTCCGGGAGAGAGTTCGCCAGAACGTTGGAGAAGCGGGGCTGGCAACTCCTGCGCGTTAACGGTTCGCATCACATTTACGGTAAACCGGGGGTCAATGTTCGCGTTTCTGTGCCTATTCATGGTAACAAGCCGCTCAAAAGAGGATTGCTTCGCCATTTTCTCAAACAAACAGGGTTGAGTGAAGACGAGTTGTGAAAGGTCGCTGCAAGTAATACCCACCGTGCCCCTCGAGCGTAATCCCGTTCCAGCTTAGGTTGAGGCCTTACCCCAATCCATCTATATGCAATTCGTTTTCGCATAAACATTTTAAGCCCCTTACAATGCCCCCTATGCCTCTCTCCCAAGTATCACTCACCGAAGAACTCGCCGCCAACGCGCTGCCGCCTATGGTGGTGCAAACGCTTGACGGCTGGCGGCTCCGCTTTAATTCCGGCGTGACGCGGCGGGCCAACTCGGTTCTGGCGAGCGGGCATGGCGGGCGCTACACCGTGGAGGAAAAGCTCGAGCACGCCCGCGCCTTTTACGCCCGCTGGGATTCAAACGTGCGCTTTCAACTCAACCCTTCGTCGCAACCCTCGGGCTTAGACGAGATGCTGGCCGAGAGGGGTTACATAAAGGACGGCGCGGTGCATGTCCAGACCGCCTCGGTGGATGACGTTCTTGCTCGTATGGATGAGCCGCAGCAGCGGGTGAGGCTCGAGCCCGCCTTTAATGCGCCTTGGTATGCGCTTTATGCAGAGACTCAAGGGGTGGACGCGCGTAAGGCGGAGGTGCGCCGCGCGATGTTCTCGCGCGTCCCGTCTCCCGCCGCGTATGTGCTGGTCGAGCTGGACGGACAGCCCGCGGCGGTGGGGCTGGGGGTGCTCGAGCGCGGGCACGTGGGCGTGTTCAACATGGCGACCCACCCCGAGTTTCGGCGACGCGGCGCGGCCACGGCGGTGCTGCGGGCGCTGGCGGCGTGGGGGAGGGCGCAAGGCGCTTGGGTGATGTATTTGCAGGTCGCCGAAGAGAACGGCGGCGCGCGTTCAGTGTATGGGCGGTTTGGTTTTAGGACGCTCTACCAGTATCACTACCGTGAGGCAGCTTGAGCAAAGTTGCGTCTATGTGCGGGTTAAAAGTCGCCGCTTCTACGTCTTCGGTTCAGGGCGTCTTTGGCTCGAGCTTTTCAAGGTGACAAGCTCCAACCCCATCACCCGCGTCGGGACCGTGGAGCCCGGAAAACGGAAGTTATACAACAGAGGCTGCCAGCCCCGCTTTTCGTAGAGCGCCAGCGCGTCCGTTTCCAGGTCGATGGTCGAGAGCAGCGCCCGGCGGTAGGGGAGACCCCGCAGCAGCGCGTCGTGCAGCGCGCCGCCCAAACCCCGACCTTGGGCGGCGGGGTCTACGGCCAGTTCAACCACCTCAAACGCATTCTCCAACCATACCGCCTCCGGGCTACCCCTAAGCGCCTCGGCCACCGCGTCGTGCCACCAGTGGCCGCGCTTGCTCGCGTAGCCGTAGGCAAAGCCGAGCACCCGGCTTTCGCCCCGGGCGACAAAACCGCGAAAGCCCGCGTAGCCTTTGTGTTTGACGAGCTGCCCCCCAAACCAGTCCGCGTCGCGCGCCGTGCGGTTGTAAGGCGGCGGCGCAAAGGCGGCAGCGTAGACGCGCTTGAGATTTTCACGGGTGGGTTTGTGAGCGAGGTCTGTGCGGGAGAGGGGGTGCAGGAAGGGCGTGCCCATACGTCGTCTAAACGTTCCTTTTCGGCTCGACCAAGCGTTTGTGGAGCCCGCTGATCGGTTTTGTCCTCGAGCCTATGAAACCGCTCGAAAAGCCGTCCAAAAAGAAGAAGCCCCCAAGCCGTTGGGCGAGGAGGCCGTTGCCTTCTTGGCTGTGGCTAGCGCCTGACGGCTTTGACGATGGCAAGCAGCACCACCGCGCCAATAATGGCGACAATGAGACTCGTCCAACTAAAATTTAGGAAGCCCGGCGAGCCTACCCCCGGAATGAGCGCAATGATGATCCCGCCGATGAAAGCGCCCACGATGCCCACCACAATGTCGATGAGGCAGCCTTGCTCTCGGTTGGTCTTCATAATGAGGCTGGCTATCCAACCCGCCACGCCCCCGACAACAATCCAAGCAATGATGTTCACTGTCCCTCCCTTCTAAGTTACTTCTACTCAATGTAACATAGTTCACGTAAAAGGATGAAAGCGTGCCCAGGGGTCAGGCGTCGCGGCTCACAAATTTGAAGAAGCGGCTTTCCTCGCCTTCTTTGGTGGTCTGCTGGTACAGAAGAGCGAGTTTGCTCTCCTCAAAGGTTTCGAAAAACTCGTCCCAGCCAATTTCTTCCAGACCCTCGTCGTCGCCGCCGAAATCGAAGCGCAGCACGCCCGCGCCGTCGCCATTCCCGGTACTTGCCACGGTCGCGGGTTGACCGCCGCGCGCTTCGGCCCATTTGCGGATGGTGTCGCGGTCGGTGGTGGTGTGACTTTCGCCTGCCATGATGCCTCCCCTATATACTGCTCGCGTCTACATCGTGCTGAAGTTGCGGTTTCTCGAGGTTTTCCCGTTCTTCTCCAAATTTACCTGCGGACTTCCGGGGACTTCCAACCTCGAACGCTAACTCTCCTTACGGATTTCGCTCCCCGACTTGAGCACCCGCGTCCCGTCGTCTTGTTCGATGAGGATGGCGGGGTCGTCCGAGGAGCCGTTGCGAGTCACCTCGTTGCCCTTGATGGTCCGGGTCACCTTTTCTTTGTGGACTTCGGTAATCTTGCCCTCCGCGCGGCCATTGCCCCACGCCCAAGACACCTTGTCGCCCTTTGAATACGTGCTCATACGCGCCTCCCTTTGCGAGTCTCCGCGTTAACGTAACAGATACGCCCGCCCCGCAATGCGCGCTACGGAACGATGTTTCTGCCCCTTTTTTGCCGTCGGTTACAAAACGCCAAACGTGGGGGAAACGCCACATCGGGGGCACAGGGGAGACTATCCTTTTAACCAAGGAGGTCCACCATGCACCGCATGAACGCAGAGGGCAAGCTCGTGACCATCACCCTAAGCGGCGAGGTGAGGAGCGAAGACTATCAGGAGATGGTGCCTGAGCTCGAGGCGCACATCAACACCTTTGGCCCTTTAAGGCTGCTGCTTGTGCTCGAGCACATGGAGGGCTTTGAGCCCGGCGCGCTCCTGCGCGACCTGCGCTTCGACACGAAACACCTAAACGACTTCGAGCGCGTGGCCGTGGTCGGGGACGAGCGCTGGCAGGAGTGGGGCACAAAGCTGGGCGGGAGCCTGACGGAGGCCGAGGTGAGGTTTTTCGAGCCCACCCACACTTCCGAGGCGCGGCAGTGGGTTCAGGACGGGTCCGAAGGGAGCGTGTGAATGGCCTACAAACTTAAAATCCAGCGCAGTTACCACCTGCTCGAGGAGACCTACGAAAACCTCGACGAGGCCGTCCGGGCCGCCGAGGCGCAGGCGGGCGCGGCCCCGCAGCCTATGGTTGTCGAGGACGATAAGGGCGAGGTTGTGCTCGAGTGGGACGCGCTCAAAGAGCGCATCGACAGCCTGCGCGCCTCCAAAACGTGAAGGCGGTTGTCGTCGGAGAAGGGAGCGGGCACCCCCTAAGCTGGCAAGACGTGCCCACCCCGACGCCGAGTGAGGGCGAGGTTTTGCTCCAGGTGGCCGCCACCGCCCTCAACCGCGCCGACCTCGCGCAGCGCGCAGGGCATTACCCGCCGCCGCCGGGCGCGTCCGAGATTCTGGGGCTCGAGGCGGCGGGCACCACCGAAGAACTCGGCGCGGGCGTGACTGATTGGAAGGTGGGCGACAAGGCTTGCGCCCTCCTCTCCGGCGGCGGCTACGCCGAAAAGGTCGTCGTGCCCGCCGCGATGCTCATGCCGGTTCCCGAGGGCTGGAGCTTAGAAGAGGCCGCCGGGATGCCGGAGGTCTTTTTCACGGCGTTCTTGAACCTGTTTTTAGAGGGCAGCTTAAAGGAAGGCGAGCGCGTCCTCATCCACGGCGGCGCGAGCGGCGTGGGCACGGCGGCGATTCAGCTTGCCCGTGAAGCAGGTTGCCGTGTCTTCACCACCGCCGGAACCGACGAGAAAACCGCGCGCTGCTTAGAACTCGGCGCTGAGCTAGCCGTCAACTATCGCCAAGAGGATTTCGCCGAGCGCATCAAAGACGATACGGACGGCGAGGGCGTGGACGTAATTCTCGATATGGTCGGCGCGGACTATCTGGCGCGCAACCTAGACCTTTTGAGGCTCAACGGTCGCTTGGTTTTTATCTCGACGCTGAGCGGCAAAGAGGCCCCCATCGACATCCGCCAGATGATGAGCAAACGCCTCACGCTTAAAGGTTCGACGTTGCGCGCGCGGCCCCTGGATGAGAAAGTGCGCATCAAAGAGGCGTTTGTGAAGAGGTTTTGGGGGGCGTTGGGGGCGGGGCGCGTAAAGCCGGTGATTGACAGGGCGTTTCCCGTTGAGGAGGTTGAGGCGGCGCACGCGACCATGCGGGAGAACAAGAATATCGGGAAGATTATTTTGAGGATTGCGAATTGAGGGCGGTCAAGCTGCCGCTTCCACCGGAAGCGTCGTTCGGCAGCGCGGATAGTTTGAGCAGCCCCAGAACGTATGACCGGTGTTTGCTCCTCGTTTTACCTCCCGCTCAATCATCTCCACTCCGCAGGTTGGGCAGGGTGGCGCGGTTGGGCGTGGGTGCTCGAGCATAATGCTCATGGAGTTGTTGGTACCCAGCTTAGTAAGAAAAGGCTCGAGTGCCTCCCTCACCTCTCCGAGCGAGTAACCTTGCCGGACGGGAAAGCGGAGCAAAGGGAGCCCCGCGGTCTCGAAAGCCCGTTGGACAAACTCATCTCGCTCCTTTCGGTCGGCCCGTTCGTGACTGCTGTCGTCGAGTTCAATGCCGCAAAGCGGGGCTGTACTGCTCGAGTTACAAAGAACGAAATCGACGTGTTTCGAGCGGATGCGGTTGAGGGCGCTCTGCCGCGCGCCCTTAGAGAGAGCCCCGCGAACATCAATGAGGTCGGCGAGGCGCACCTTACCCAGGACGCGGGCTTCATTGCCAACCACTTTCTCGAGAACACCTAAGAAAGACCGTTCTGCGGGTGAGAACAACGTTTTTCTTCTTTCGTAGGGGAAGCTTGGTCCTTCATTAAGCTGTTTTGAGCGCTCCGGACGTTTTCCCAGAGCGACAAGCACAACTACAATTACAGCAACTCCAATAAGCCAGACCACACCGTCCTCCCTCGCCGGAAGTGTACGCGGAACGGCTCATCACTGGTGTGAATTTTGGCGCTCGTTTACCGCTACCTGCCGCGCGGCACCTCGTTGTTCCGCGCCGCCGCCCGGTCCGACAGCCGCGTCATCAGCGAGGGGGCGAGGCTCGAGGTGCTCTCCCAGCCGCTCCTGATGTCGCCGCCGTCTTTGGGGTCTGGGGCAGGAAGCAAGCGGCTGACGGTCTTCATCAAGCTCGCCGTGAGTTCCGGAAAAAGCTCGTTGGCGAGCGCGGCGGCGCGGCCCTGAGGGGCCAGCACCAGGCGGGCGTCGCCGCGGCGGCAGGCCTCGACGATGCGGCGTGCGGCTGCGGAAGCGTCCATTGACAGGAGCGGCAGCGACGCGCCCGCGGCAAACCACGTGAGTTCGCGCTCGTGCTGACCCTTGAACTGCGCGTTGAGGTACGAGCCCGTGCGCGTGAGCCAGGGGCAGACCGTCGTCACTTTGATGTTGTCTTTGGCGAGTTCGGCGCGCACGCCGTCCGAGAGCCCGACGAGCGCAAATTTCGAGGCGGCGTAGGGGACGAGGTGCGGCACCGCCACCTTGCCGCCAATCGAGGCGATGTTGACGATGCGCCCGCCCCCCTGCCGCTTCATGGCGGGGACGGCGGCGAGTATCGCATACAAGGGGCCCCAGAAGTGGACGGCCATCGCGTTTTCAAAATCTTCCACGTCCATGTTCTCTAGCGGCCCCACCTGGATGACGCCTGCGTTGTTGACGAGCACGTCCACACGGCCAAAGCGCTCCAACACCTGCCCGACCGCCCCCTCCACCTGCGCCCGGTCGCGCACGTCGCAAGGGAGGGTCAAAACTTGCGCGCCCCGGCCGCGTAAATCATCGGCGGCGCGCGCTAGCTCCTCTTCATCACGGGCGAGCAGCGTGAGCCGCGCGCCCTCTTCCGCAAAAACGCGCGCCATGAGGAGGCCTAAGCCCCTCGAGCCCCCCGTAATCACTACCGAAGAGCCCCGAAAGCTCTCGCGCCGCCGGAGCGCCCACGAGAGAGCCAGCGCCGCCCCGCCGCCCAAAAGAAGCCTCGCGCCCCCCCTACTACCCCTACGCTGCATGTTTAGCGCGCCCGCGCGGGCACCCTCTCGGGCGTGAAAAAGCCGAAGTAGGCCGCAATCAACGCCGTGACCGCGTGAAGCCAGATGTCGTTACCGAAAATGGGCATGAGGCCGAAAAGGATGTTGAACGCCGGGAAAAAGCCGATGATGGCGAGCGCCGCATAAATGATTGCCAGCGCCTGCGCGTAGTAGCGCGCGCCGCCGTAGGAGCGGAACACCGCGACGCCCCACAGGCCGATGAGCAGGTGAAAAATGTTGTGGAGGACGTTCACCGGAAAAACGCCGAAGAGGTAGCCATAACCCGCTTCGACCGCCAAGTCCGGGGCCCAGAGGGTCACGGGCCATAAGGCGGAGGGGAAAAAGCCGAAGATGCCGATGATAATGTAGACAATCCCGAAAACGAGCGCGAAGTAACGTGTCGCCATGTGTCTCCTTTTAAGCAAGTATTTAGGGTTGCGGCGTCCCTAAGTACGCGCAACCCGTAGGCCTCCCTAGCTTACGACATTCTGGGAGAGGTAACAAAAGACGGTAAGGGCTAGGGCGTGAGCACCACCTTGACGCAGCCGTCTTCTTTATGCTTGAAGATGTCGTAGCCCTTGGGCGCGTCCTCGAGCTTCATCCTATGTGTGATGATGAAAGAAGGGTCGATGTCGCCCGACTCGATGCGCCCTAAGAGCGGCTCGAGGTAACGGTGAACGTGAGTCTGGCCCATCTTGAAAGTGAGCCCCTTGTTAAACGCCGCGCCCATCGGGATTTTGTCGATAAAGCCGCCGTAAACGCCCGCCACCGAGACGGTGCCGCCCTTGCGGCAGTTTAGAATTGCCGCACGCAGGGCGTGGGGGCGGCCCGTTTCCGACCTCACCGCCTGCTTCGCCTTGTCGTACAGGCCGACGACGCCCAGCCCGTGCGCCTCCATCCCCACCGCCTCAATACAGGCGTCGGGGCCGCGGCCCCCGGTCATTTCGTTGAGGGCTTCCTGAACGTCCACCTCTTCAAAATTGAGCGTCTCGGCCCCGTGCCTTTCGGCCATTTGCAAGCGCTCGGGCACACGGTCGATGGCGATGACCCGCTCCGCCCCCAAAAGCCGCGCGCTCTGGATGGCGAACTGCCCCACCGGCCCGCAACCCCACACCGCCACGATATGCCCCGGCTTGATGTCGCAGTTTTCCGCGGCTTGGTAGCCCGTCGGGAAGATGTCGGTGAGAAAAAGCACCTGCTCGTCGCTTAGGGAGTCGGGCACCTTGACGGGACCCACGTCGGCGAAGGGCACCCGCACATATTCGGCCTGCCCGCCCGCGTAGCCGCCCATGAGGTGCGAATAGCCGAAGATGCCCGCCGGGACGTGACCTAAAAGGAGTTCGGCGGTGTTCGTGCTCGGGTTGGTGTTGTCGCAGAGCGACCAGAGCTCGTTTTTGCAAAAAAAGCAGCTCCCGCAGGCGATGGGGAAGGGCACCACCACGCGGTCGCCCTTGGACAAGTTCTTGACCTCGCGCCCGACCTCGACCACCTCGCCCATAAACTCGTGGCCCAGGATGTCGCCGCGCTCCATTGTCGGGATGAAGCCGTCGTAGAGGTGCAAGTCGGAGCCGCAGATGGCGGTGGAGGTCACCTTGATGATGGCGTCGTGCGGGTTGATGAGTTCGGGGTCCGGGACGGTTTCGACCTGGACGTTGTGCGTGCCGTTCCAACAGAGTGCTCTCATGGATTCCCCCCTGGTTTGTTGCGTGTGCTTCTTCTACGCCGTTCTGAACGCACCTTAAGCGCGCCCGGACGGCTGGCCCTTGATGGTCGCAATCTCGCCCGTTTCCTGGCGCTGCTTGAACCTGCTCAAATCCTCACCGATCTGCTGATAAGGCTCGCGGCCAAAAAGTTTGGCGACGGCGCTGCCCAGCGCGCCCCCCGGCGGGTGGTAGGTCAGCGAGACGGTCAGCTCGGTGCCGCGGTCTCCCGGTGCCTCGCGGAAGCGCACCTCGCCCTCGTTCTGCACGTCCGCGTCCGGCAGCGAGCGCCAGGCGAGGCGTTCGTTCTCCTCTTCCGCCGTGGTTTCGGCGTCCCACTCGACGCTCGAGCCAACCGGACCCTTGGCGACCCAGTGCGAACGCCTATCGCCGGTCACGGTGACCTTTTCGAGGTGGCGCATGATTTCGGGCAGGTTCTCCAGGTTACGCCAGTAGGTATAGAGTTCACCCACAGGCTTATTGATGGTGACGCTACGGGTCACTCGGATGCCCTTATCCGGGGATTCGCGCTCGTCTCCTTGTTGCTCGCGGTAGGACGCCCCGCTGGACTGCGTGCTCCCCCTTATGCCCTGAATAAGCAGGTAACCCCCAACGAGCGCGAGCACCGTGCCCGCCAGAACCGTGCCCCACTCGGGTTCGTCGCTCGAGCCCACACGGTAACTCCCATACGCGCCGTAGTCCTCTTCATACCTGTATCCGTCTACGTCTCCATATCCGTCTACGGCGTACCTGTCTGCGTCATATCGGTTGTAGCCGCCGGTTCTATACCCGCTCGTCCTGTAGTCCATATGTCCCCCTCCCCTAAAGTCTGCACACCTGAGCTGTAAGGCTGAAATAGTGCGCCTTACAATGTGGTTAATAATGTGGTTAATGTGGTTGGGCGGAGGGTGAAAGTGCTGAGTGAAAACAGAAGCTGACGCGTCCCTCTAATCCTCGAGCAGCGAATCTCTTTCGGGCCTCATAAAGCCGCCGTAGCCGCCCGCGTGGTAGAGCAGCGGCTTCTCGTCGGCCCAGTAAAGGTGCTCGACCCGGCCGATAAAGAGCGTGTGGTCGCCCGCGTCGTGCGCGTCGATGATGCGGCACACCAGCCCCGCCGCCGCGCCCTCGAGCAGCGGGAAGCCGCCTAAGGAGGCGTATGGCACCTCGAGGTCGTTCACGGTTCGCCCCGCGAAGTGGTTGCTGAAGACCTCTTGGCCTTCGCGCAAGATGCTCACGCCGTAGCGCTCGCTCTTTGAGAGCGTGGCGTGCGCCTTGGCCTTTTGGTCGACGGACACGAGGACCAGGGGGGGCTCTAAGGACACCGACATAAAGGCGCTCACCGTGATGCCGTAAACGTCCGCTCCCTGCACCATCGTGACGACCGTGACGCCCGTGGCAAAGCGCGCGAGCGTCCGCCGGAAGTCGGTTGGGTTGATGGTGGGCGTTCCCTCTGCGCCGTCCATAGCTACCTCTGCCTCACAGATGATACCTCTGGCTCATACTCACAGATGATACCTCTGGCTTTTCCGCTCCTCCATCCCTTCTCATACCATTCGGCGCGAGTCTCGGCAAGGGCCGAAACGTGGCGGTGCTCCGTTGGCTCACCGCCTCAACGTGCGCGGGTCTCTCGTGTCTATACTAAAGAGGTGTCAGCCCCGCCCTTTAGCCTTCTCGCTCACGTCTACGACGCCATCATGGCGGACATCGACTACGACGACTGGGCGCGGTTCGTGCTGGAGACGGTGCGGGTGCCCGCGGGCGCGCGCGTGCTCGACTTGGGCTGCGGCACCGGCAACTCAACGTTTCCTTTTTACGCGAGAGGCTTTGACGTGGTGGGCTTAGACGCGTCGGCGGACATGCTGCGGATAGCGCGCGAGAAACTGCCTCCGGTTTTATTTGTGCAGGCGACCTTCACCGACTTCTGCCTCGACGAACCCTTCGACCTCGTCGTGTCGATGTTCGATTCGCTCAACAATCTGCTCGAGCCCGCCCTTTTTCTAACGGCGGCGACGCGCGTTTACGAGCACCTACGGCCTGGCGGCTTTTTCATGTTCGACGTGAACACCACCCTGGGCCTCAAAAACCTCTGGGAGGCGGGCCGCGCCGAAGGTTGGGCGGGGGAGGTGTACTACCGCTGGGAGCACCTGTTCGACGAAATCACAGGGCTTGCCAAGGTCGAGGCCTACTGCGAGAGCGAGGCGGGCGGATTTACCGGGCGCTTTACCGAGGTTCATTTCGAGCGGCCTTACGACCCGCCGGAGCTGTTCACACTGCTTACCCGCGCGGGGTTCAAAGAGGTGCGGGTGATCAGCTACCCGGGCGGGGAGGACGCCACGGAAGACGACGTGCGGGTGTGGGGGGTCGCGCGGCGGTAGGTTGTAGGTGTGGCGGTGTGCCCCCGCCACCCTATTTTGCGCCTTCGACATTACATCAGAGCCTGGGACGTGGCTCTTACACGAACGCGTTTCAAACCTTCCTTTGCACGCCCCGGGGTCACCGTCCTTTGAGTCGAATTGTTCACAGTTCACGTTTTCTTCATAACTCTGTAAAGTTTCCGTGAGCACGCCCCCCCCGCTTTGGGGAAAGGTATAGGAAGGGTTACAGGCCCAAATCCACACCACACCAATGAGAAAGACAGCGAGGGAAACATGGCAAAAATCACCATAATCGACGACGCCGCCGCCGACTTGAAGATGATGGAGTCGATTCTCAAATCGGCCAACCACACCGTCACGGCGCACAACGACCCGACGAGCGTCGAGGACAAAATCGTGGCGGACAAGCCCGACTTAGTTCTGCTCGACATCGTCATGCCCCAGCGCAACGGCTACGAGGTGCTCCGCGCGCTAAAGCGCAACCCCGCGACCAAAGGCGTGCCGGTCATCTTGGTTTCTTCCAAATCCGAAGACACCGACGTACGCTGGGGACTGCGGCAGGGCGCGGCGGCCTACGTTACCAAGCCGTACACGCCCGAGGGCGTGCTGACGGCGGTGCGGGAACACCTTTAACGCGTGAGTAACCCCAAGAATAGCACTGCAGGAACCCCGCGCGCGCTGTTTTTCAGGCTCGAGGGTGCGCTCTTCGCCATCGAGGGTGCGCACGCGCGTCAGGTCGTCACCGTCCCTAACGTGACCCCCGTGCCGCGCACGCCCGAGGCGTTCTTGGGACTTTTTACCTCCGGGGGCGCGCTCTTGCCCCTTATCGACCCGCGTCCGCTGCTCGGTTTCGCGGACGTGGGCGCGCACGGCCCCGTTGCACACGACCTAGCCGTGCTCGCCCACGCCGCCCCGCACACGCTCGCGCTTAGTGTAGACGAGGTGGTGGGCTTTGCCACGTTGGGGCGCGGCGCGATGCTTCCCTTGGAGGCGTCCTCACCCGAGGCCTTTCATCACTATGGCCTGGGCCGGTGGGCTTTTGAGGGTAAAGACGTGGTTGTGCTCAACATTCCAAGAATTGCCGAGGGGCTAAGTCGAGCCCTCGAGGTCGCTTAGGAGACATATGGACGTTCATTCACGGCAACCAGGCCCTGAGGTGGTAAACACCCCGGCGGTCGAGGAGGCCAACACCCAAAGCGCGGGCCGCGCGAAAGCGGGCATGATGAGAGGCTTTACCAACCAGTCTCTCTCTGTCAAGCTGATCGTTGCCATCGTGCTCTTGCTGGTGGTTTCGCTCGCAGGCGTTACCGGCTTCTCGGCGTTGCGCTCACGCGCAACGCTCGTAGCAGAAACCCAAGAGGAGTTCGAGACCCGCGCCGCAGAGGTCGCCCGCGAGGTCACCTTCTTGCTCGAGGGCTACGTCAACGAGTCTCGAGTTTTGGGTCTCAACAACGCGCTCGTCGCGGCGGTCGAAACGCGCAACGCGAGCTATGGCGGCACCCCCGAAGCCGCCCTCGCCCGTATCGAAGCCCTGGACGCCCGCTGGCGCGAAGGCAACGCCGCCCTCATCGAGAGCGTGCTCTCGGTTGATGAAACCGTCAATCCCTTTGCGGAAGCGGCGGGTGTGCTTCTGGACTTCGACGTAGAGTTTGCCGACCACGTCGAGACCTTTCTGACCGACCGCTTTGGTGGCACCATCGCCTCGACCGAGCAGCTTTCGGACTACTACCAGGCCGACGAAGAATGGTGGCAAGCTGCCTGGAACGGTGGTCAGGGCGGAATCTACCTCTCCGAACCCGAACTCGACGAATCGACCGGCGAAGTTTCGATTCTCGTCGCCACACCCGTGCGCGACGAGAGCGGCGACGTTATCGGCGTGCTCCGCTCCACGGTGCTGGCCTCCGAGCTTTTTGAGATCGTCGAAGCTGAGACCTTTGGCGCTACCGGCCACCTGGAACTTTTCAACGGTGGCGGTGCTGAGATTCTTGACGGCGGTTCGGAAGAGGGCGTCGGCGCGGGGGAACTGCCCGAGGCCACCATTGCTGAAGCCATCCGGGCAGACCACGGTGCGACCGTTGCTGCGGACGAGTCCGGTCGTGAAGTGTTCTTCGGTTTTGCACCCATTACCCTGCCACAGTTCAATTCGCCCCTCGACTGGACGCTTCTTTTGCGTCAAGATGCCAGTGAAGCGCTCGCGTCCGTTAGGCAAATCATCACCAACGGTATCGTCGCTGCCATCGTAGCGATGGCCCTGGCTATTGGTCTAGCGGTTCTGCTCGCAAGGAGCTTGACCCGACCCATTCAAGAACTTGTAGGCGTGGCCGAGCGCGTGGGTCAGGGCGACCTGTCGAGGTTCGCGCAGGTCCAAACCCGCGACGAAATCGGTACGCTCGCCGCCACCTTTAACCAAGCCATCGTCGGTCTCCGCAAGGCTGCCGAGCGCAATGAAATTGAACTCTCACGCGCTCGTAATTTGCAAACCAACATCGGCTCATTCCTCGACGTGGCGATGGACATCGCCGACGGCGACTTTACCAAGCGGGGTGCTGTGTCAGAAGACGCGCTCGGCAACGTGGTCGACGCCATTAACCTGATGGTCGAAGAGCTCTCCTACTTGCTTACGCAGACCCGCGACGCCGCCTTGCTGGTGAACCAAGGCTCGTCCGAGATGGCCGAGATTACCGACGCCGTGACCAGGAGTGCTCAGCAGCAAACCGAAGAGGCGCAAGGGGCCCGCGCCCGCGCGCTCGCCATTACCGACTCTATCCGCCGCATGGCCGACAGTGCCGACACCGCCGCCGAGGCGTCTGCCAGGGCGCTTCAGGCCTCGACGCAGGGTGAAGCGGCTGTGACAAACACGCTTAAGGGGATGGAGAGCATCCGAAGCGAGGTGCAGGCCATTTCGGAGCGTTCCGAGAGCTTGCGCTCGCGTTCGGACGAGATTTCAGAGGTTGTGAAGTCGATGTCGCATATTTCTTCGCAGATCAACCTGCTTGCCCTCAACGCCGCGTTGGAAGCCGCGGGTGCGGGTGAAGCGGGCACCCGTTTTGCGACGGTGGCCGCCGAGGTGCAGGCGCTCGCCGAAGAATCCGCCGCCGCCGCAGGGCGCGTGGGCGGGCTCGTGCGCGCCATTCAGACCGAAATTAAAGAGGTGTCGCAGAGCGTTCGGGGTGGGTCGAAAGAGGTGGAGGCCGGGTACTTGGTCGCTACCGAAGCCGGGGAACGCCTCAAGGAGATCGCCCAGATTGCCACCCAGTCCGCCGACCTGGTGCGCGCCATCTCGAGCGCCGCGCAAGAGCAGGTGTCGGGCGTCGAGGGCGTGAGCACCTCCATCACCTCGATCGCCGGGCTTAGCGAACGCGCCCAGGGCCGCGTGAACGAGGGCCGCGACGCCGCCGCCCGCCTGCAAGCCCTGTCAAACGAACTCACCGAGAACCTCTCCCGGTTCCGCTTAGCCTAAGGAGAAGCCAATGGATATGACCGACCGCCAGCCCGACTTGGAAGCCGTCAAGGTTCCCGAGGCAAGCACCAAAGAGAGCCCCAAAGCGGGCGCAGGCACGACGCGCCGCGCCGCCAACCCCTTAGACCTGCTCAAGGACTTGCGTGTGGGTCAAAAGCTCGCCCTCATCGCCGCCTCGCTCATGATCCCGCTGGCCGTGCTCCTGTTTTTCGTCATCAGCGACGTGAACGAAGAACTCGCCTTCTTCCAGTCCGCTGCCGACGGTTCGGAGTACCTGACGGGTCTCGCCGACATCATCGATGTTCTGCCCGCACACCGTGGTTTAACCAACGTGCTTCTCAACGGTAACGAGACGGTCCGTGACGACGTGCTCGCGCTCCGCGCCCGAATCGACGCCGAATTTGCCGAGATTCAGGCGCTCAACGACATCTACGGGGGAGCCTTCGATACTACAGGTATCGTCACGCAGATGACCGAAGATTGGCTGGCGCTCGAGGCCGCCCTGGAAGCGGGCACCATCTCCGCGCCCGAAGCCTTCGCCGCTCACACCACCATCCTGGGTGAGCACTTAGAACTCATGCAAACCGTCGCCCACAACTCCGGTCTCTCGCTCGACCCTGAGCTGGAAACCAACCTGCTCATCTCGGCGGTGTCGCTTCAGTTGCCGGAGATTGCCGAGGACTTGGGTGTGCTCCGCGGTTTGGGCGCAGGTCTGTTGCAAAGAGGCAGCGCGACCCGCATAGACAGAGAAGCTCTCGCTATCGAGATCGGTCGTATCGAGGTTCTCTTCGAACAGCTCAACTTCTCGCTCGAAGAGGCGCTCGCCATCAGCCCCGAGATGCAAGCCGAACTGGGTGAACTCGACGTTACAGCGCGTGAAGCGGCAGAAGCCGCTGTCTTGCTCGCCGAACGAGAGATCATCGAAGCCGAAACCCTGACCTTTGACCCGCTCACCTACTTTGACACCCTTACCGCCGCCATCGCCAACCAGCTCGAGCTTTTCCACGCCGGTCTCGAGTACGCCGACAATAGCGTGCATGAACAGCTCGCCACCCTTCAGCAAAACCGTCTCGCCACTATCGCCACTATCGTCACGCTCCTCGTCGTCGCCGTGTTGCTCGTGTTCTGGGTAGCCCGTCAGATCGTCCGTCCGGTCGCCGACCTAGCTTCGGTCGCCGAGCGCGTCGGTCACGGTGACCTCTCGCAGTTCGCACAAGTGCAAACGCGCGACGAGATCGGTCTCTTGGCAACCACCTTTAACCAGGCCATCGTGGAGATGCGCGAAGCTGCGGAGCGCAACGAGTTAGAGCTTGCCCGCGGTCGCGAGATGCAGCGCAACATATCTTCGTTTCTTGATATCGCGATGGACATTGCCGACGGCGACTTTACCAAGCGTGGTCAAGTATCCGAAGACGTGCTCGGCAACGTGGTCGACGCCATCAACCTGATGGTCGAAGAACTCACCTACCTCCTCCAGGACGTGCAAGGCGCCGCGCTATCCGTTACCGAAGGCTCTTCTGAGATGGCCGGGATTACCGACGAGATCACCCAAAACGCGACGCTCCAGGCTGAAGAAGCCCGCAAGGCCACGGGCGAAGTGCAGCAAGTGACCACCTCGATCCGCGAGATGGCCGAAAACGCCGAGGAGTCCGCGCGGGCCGCCGGCCGTACGCTTCAGGCCTCGCAGCAGGGCCAGCAGGCGCTCGACAACACGCTCCACGGGATGCAGAACATCCGCCGCGAGGTGCAGTCCATCTCCAAACGTATTAAGGGCTTGGGCGACCGCTCGCTTGAGATTTCAGAAATCGTCGAGACCATCTCGCGCATCTCTTCGCAGACGAACCTTTTGGCGCTCAACGCCGCCATCGAGGCGTCGGGCGCGGGCGAGGCCGGGAGCCGCTTCGCGGTCGTCGCGGGCGAGGTTCGCAGGTTGGCCGAAGACTCCAAGCTCGCCACCGAGCGCATCGAAACGCTTATTAAAGCCGTGCAAAACGAGGTCCAAGAGGTGATCGTGTCGGTCGAGGACGGCACGCGCGAGGTGGAGACGGGTTACCGCGTGACCACCGAGGCGGGCGAACGTCTCAAGGAAATTGGCGACATCGCCAACCGCTCGGCGGCGCTCGCGCAGCGCATCTCGCAGGCCACCCAGGATCAGGTGAGGAACGTGGAAGAGGTGGGGTCGTCGGTCTCGACGATCGCCGGTGTTTCCGAGCGCTCGCAGGCGTCGGTCGTCCGCGGTCGTGAGGCCGCCCGGAAGCTCCAAGAGCTCGCCGAGGCGCTGAGCGGCAACCTAGCCCGCTTCCGCCTGAACTGATCATGGAAGCCGTGCAACGCGCCGAACTTTTAGAAACATTCGTGCTCGACGCCTACGACGCGCTTGGGGGTTTCGAGGGGGCTGTCAACCGGTTACGTGAGGGCGTGACCGGCCCCGCCCTCCACGACCTGTCCGTCATCGCCCACCGCGTCAAGGGGTCCGCCGCGCTCTACGACTACCCGCAGCTTTCTCGGCTCGGCGGACTCGTCGAGGAGCTCGCTGAGCGGCTGCAAGAAGCTGAACCCATCACGCCCGAGGGTGCCGCAAAGCTCACGTTTTTCTTGGAGCAGGTGCTGATCTGTTTGCAGGGCGGGCTCGAGAGCATCGGCCGGAACGGCGACGAGGGCGAACCCGGCTTGCAACTCGCCCAGCTGGGCGGCTCGCGCGGGTTTTTAGAACTCTTGCGCGCGCATCCCAGGAGCTTCGTCCGCAAGGCTTTCGCCGCTCAAGACGCCCTCGGTGAAACCCGACTCGGCCTCGTCGAGGAGCTGCGCCGCTTCTACGCCCAAGACGCCGACACCTGGGAGTTTTTTGCTCCCGAGGTGAGCGAGCATATCGACGCCGTCCGCGACGTGCTAGCTGAGGTTGGGGGCGACGGTACGAACAACCGTGCGAACGACGCGCACCTCACGCGACTCTTCCGCGCCACGCATACCCTCAAGGGCTCGGCCTACATGGTGGGTCTCACGCCGATGGGCGAGCTTGCCCACGGTTTAGAAGACCTCATGGTCGCCGTGCGCGAGGAGGGCCGACCCCTTGGCGACGTGACAGCCGCGCTGCAAGCGGGTGCCGACGCGCTGAGCGACATGCTCCTGAGCGCTGAGGGACGAGATGTCGGGGTCAAGGAGAGCGTTCGGAAGGCGCAGCGCGAGATCGCCGACCTTTTAGGGCTCGAGCCGACCGCCGACATAGACGCTGAAGACGCTGCGGAAGCATTAAAGGCGGCAGGGGCGGAACCCGGCGCCACAGAAACCGGCGCAGGTCAAGCCGACCCTTACCTCGAGCTTAAAAAGAAGTTGCGCGCCTTTCCCAAACGCAACGCCGACACCTGGGGATTTTTCGCCCCCGAGGCGGGCGAACACGTTGAAACGATCGACGAGGCGTTGGAAACGTTGGCGCAGGGCTACAGCGAAGGCGCGCTCAACAACGTGTTCCGCGCCGCGCATACGCTCAAGGGCGCGGCTTACATGGCCGAACTGCCCGAAGTCGGCCGCCTCGCCCACGGTTTAGAAGACCTCATGGTCGCCGTACGTGAAGAAGGCATGGCTTTCGATGAAATCTTGCTGGGCGTGCTTAAGAGAGGTAACGAGAGTTTGCGCCTCATGTTGGAGACCGCCGCGGGCCGCGAGGTCGCGCTCGAGGGGGCGCTGCGCGAGACCGCCGAGGGCCTGGTCGCGCTGCTCGGCGAGGCTGCGCCCCGAGTCGTCGAGCTGGGGAGTAGTAGCGAAGAAAGCGCCGACCAGACCGACGCGGAGGCCGAGACCACCTCGCGCGCCATCATCCGCGTAAGGCTCGATAAGCTCGACACTTTGATGAACTTGGCCGGTGACATGGTCGCGGCGCGCGCCCGGTTAGAGCGTCAGGTGCAAGAGTTCGGCGGGGTCAACACCATCCTGGAAACGAGCCGCACGCGCCTTCTGCGCACCGTGAACGAGTTTGAGGAGAAGTACTTAAACCCGCGCCTCGCCGCTATAACGCAAGCCACAACCAAAACCGAGCCCAAAACCGCGCAAGCAGCGTCCGAGGGGGAGCGGCGCGGGCTGGGCGCGACCACCGCCGAGCTCTTTGACGAGCTCGAGTTCGACTCGTACAACGACCTCAACATCTTGGCGCGGAGCGTCGGAGAGATGGCGAAC
The DNA here is from genome assembly GCA_965214995.1 of Trueperaceae bacterium. Taxonomy (GTDB): domain Bacteria; phylum Deinococcota; class Deinococci; order Deinococcales; family Trueperaceae; genus CBDCCT01. The sequence goes on along the minus strand of CBDCCT010000002.1, from coordinate 5,711,700 downwards.
GACTTGTCCGAAATCCAGACGCAGCTCGGGCGCATCGGCGGCGGTCTGGCCGCCGAAACCGAGACCATCCAGAAGCTCTCGAGAAGCTTGCGCGGCGAGGTGGGCCGCGCCCGGTTGGTGCCCGTTCGCGGTCTCTTCGCTCGCCTGAAACGCCTTTTGGTCGCGGGCGAAGGCAAGTCGTTCACCCTCACCACGGCGGGCGAAGGAACCGAAATCGACAACGCTATCCTGGAAGGCGTGGCCGATCCCATGCTCCACCTCGTCAAAAACGCCGCCGCGCACGGCATCGAACCCGAGGCGGTGCGTGTGGAGAGGGGCAAACCCGCCCGGGGCCGGGTTGCCTTACGGGCCTATCACCAAAGCAACTACGTCTTTATCGAGGTGCAAGACGACGGCGCGGGCATCGACTTAGCGCGCGTCAAGGCCAAGGCGGTCGCCAAGGGCTTCCGTTCCCAAAAAGAGGTCGACGCCATGAGCGACGCCGAGGCGACGGCGCTCATCTTCCTCCCCGGCTTGTCGACCAAAGACGACGTGACCACCGAGGCGGGTCGCGGCGTCGGGATGGACGTCGTGGCGGAGAACGTGCGCCGCCTCAAGGGCGAGATAGGCGTCAGCAGCGAACTCGGGCGGGGCACCCGCTTTACGCTCAAGCTGCCCTTGACGCTGCTAGTGTCCGAGGCGCTTCTTGTGGGCGTCGGCGACCAGACGTTCGCGTTTCCCGTGGGCGCGGTGCGGGCGCTCCGCAGCGTGCCTCGCTCGAGCGTCGTAGAAAACGAGGGCGAAAAGAGGGTGATGTTCGAGAACCAGTCCTTGCCGCTCCTGCCCGTGAGTACGCTCTTGGGCCTTCCCGTAGCGGACGCGGCAAACGTGTCGTTCGTGGTTTTGGAAACGGGTAGCGGCATCGTCGCCGCCGAGGTCGACGCCTTCTTAGACATCGAAGAGATGGTCATTAAAGGGCTTAGCGCCATGCTCGCCAAGCTCTCGTACCTCTCGGGCGCCGCCGTGTCGAACACGGGCGCGGTGGTGCTGGTGCTCGACCCCGCGGGCCTGGTTCGCCTTTCGCAGGGTGACGCCAGCACCTTCGTCTCGGCTGAACGCCCCGTGCGCGGGGGCGAGACCAAACGCCGCTTGCTCTTGGTTGACGACTCGATCAGCGTGCGCCGCGTGGTGGGTAAGATGCTGACGCGTGCGGGTTATGACGTCGTGCTCGCCTCCGACGGTCAAGACGCGCTGGAAAAGCTGCTTGTGGAGGCGCGTTTTGACGCGGTTTTGACCGATTTAGAGATGCCCCGCCTCAACGGCTACGAACTTATCGAAGAATTGCGCCGCAAGCCCGACACCGCCGCCGTCCCCATCATCGTCATGACGACCCGCGCGGGCGACAAACACATGCGCTTGGCGCTCGAGTTAGGAGCCACGGACTACTTCGCCAAGCCTGTCGACGAAAGCAAGCTGCTCCGCGCGCTCCAGACCTAGGCTGGCGCGCCGTACGAAGACAAAAGCGCCCGACGGGGTGGACTGGTAAACCAGGGACGGACTCAAGCATCAAGAGGATAGAGGTTGAAGCGGACGTGAGAGAAGCAGACAAAGTGCTCGTCGTGATGGAGGACGGCCCGCGGGCCCTGGCGCTCACCAGCATGTGTACGGGCGCAGGCTTCGAGCCGCTCCTCGCCGCGGGGGGGCTCTACGCGCTGACCACGCTCGAGCACATGGGGCCGCGCGCCATCGTGAGCGCCGCGCATCTTAGCGACATGAGCGGCTTCGACCTCTACGACATCGTGCGTAGCGACGAAACCATGCGCGATCTCGTCTTTTTGCTGCTCGACGAGGCCTCCGCGGCCCGGCTCGACCCCTCCTATGCCGACGCGGTGCTTCCCGCGGACGCCCGCCCCGAAGCCATTGTGGGAGCGCTCAAGCGGCTCCTTAGAGAATCGGAGGCGGAGCCGCAGCCGAAGCCCGGCCCCAGGGCGCGCCTCTCGTCGGGGGCGCAACGGGCGAAAAATTTAAGCGGCACCCTGGAGGTGCTGACGCTTTTTGACCTTATGATGTCTCTGTCGCAAAATGCCCGCTCGGGCAGGCTGAACGTCTACTTTCACCAGGAGGATTCGCAGGAGCGCAGAGAGGCTTGCGTTGTTTTTTCAAACGGAGGGCTCGTTCACGCTCAGTTCGCTGGTTTGGTGGGCGAAGAGGCGCTGTTCAGGCTGTTTTTCCAAGCCGAGGAGGTTGACGATACCGAGTTTTTGTTCGAGGCGTCCGCGCCCTCCAAAGACCCCTCCAAAAATCCAGTGACCATCACCACGCCCGTGCAACAACTTCTGCTCAGGGCGGCAGTCGAACTCGACCACCTGCGCGACAAGGCCAACATATAGCCAACATATAAACGCGTCCGCGCCCACGAACGCCTCACGCGTCAGGCAAGCGCCCTAGCGCTCCTCCCAAACCCCGAACGCTCGAAACTGAGCTTCTGTGGCTCCAAACAGCACCAACTTCAAGTAACAAAAGGTGGTTCTATGGCAAACGTACTCGTAGTTGACGACAGCGTAAGCGTGCGCAAAGCGCTCGAGCGCATCCTTTTGACCCGCAACCTGGAAGTAAGCGCCGCGGGCAGCGCCGAGGAGGCCTTGACGCGCCTCGGCGAACGCGTGCCCGACATCATGATCGCCGATGTGGTCATGCCGGGTATGGACGGCTTCGGCCTTTGCAAAACCGTCAAGGACGACGCCCGCTATAGCGCGCTGCCGGTGCTGCTCATTTCCGGCATCGTCAACCAAGACGTGCTCGAGCAAGCGGGCGAGGTGGGGGCCCTGGGCGTGGTGAAAAAGCCTTTCACGCCCGAGGATATATTCCCCAAAGTAGAGGCGGCGCTCGCACCCGCCGCGCGCGCGGCGGGTGCGGCTTCGGTCGCCCTCCAGGACGCGGCGCCCGCGCCCGACGAGAGGAGCCGCGCGCAACGCTTGGGGGCGCTGCTCGAGCCCTTCGTCGAAAAATCGGAAGTCCAGACGGCGTTCTTGATAGACGCGTCGGGCAAGGGCATCGCGCGTGCGGGTGAAGAAACGGACGAAGTCAAACTGGGCACCTACTGCCGGACGCTGGGCTCGATTGCCGGGGTGCTGGGCGAGGGGCTCAAGGTCCCGCCCTTGGAAAGCCTCTACCTGGATTACCACGAGCAGGGCTTGTTGGTAAGCCGGGTCAGGAGCAACTTTCTGGTCCTGGTACTCAGCAGCGTGAGCACGCTCAGCATGATTCGCTATCTGGTCTCCAAGCAAATGCCCAAGATGCTCGGCGTACTCGACGCTCCCGCATAGAGACGTCCGGACGTGCTGGGGAGCCCGGCGGCACCCCCCGAGTCCGTCTTTGTTTCGGGAAGGGTCAACGAAAGGCAAAAGGGCCGGGGGTTGATTTCTCGGCCTTCAAAAGGTTTCAGGCGTGCGGATGCTATCTTTCGGCGTCTGCGGCCCCCAGCGCCTCGTTCACCAGCGCCACCGCCTCGGGCTGGGCCACCGTCACCGCGCCGGAGGGCGCGAGCTCGAGGGCGCCCCTCAACTCCAAAACGTCGTCAAAGCGCAGCACGGCGTCCTTGGTTCGTTCGGTGACAAAAAGGTTGATGCCGTCAAAGGCGACGCCGACCGGGTTGCCCAACAGCGTGCCCGGCCCGGCTATCTGTAGCCGCACCTCGGTGGGACCGTCCGCCGCGCTCGCGTTCCCCAAAACGAAAACCTTGCCGTCCGCGGCGAAGCCCGGCTCGTCGGCGGTGGTGGCGCTCCCGACGTCCGAGACGATGAGGATGTCTTCGCCCTCCAGGTAGGTCACGTCGTGAACGTTGGCCGAAGCTCTTTCGCCGTTTACGGTGGGGGTGATGACGCGGTCGGGGCCGTTCGCGCCCTGGTCAACCAAATAGTCGTCAAAAACGAGCACGGTGCCGTCCGTGCCGCCCACAAAAAGCCGGTCTTCGGGGGCGTCAAAAGCCACGCCCCAGGGCCGCCGCGGTTCACCCCCCGCGTTACCTTCCGCGGTGGTGCCGAGGTCGGTGGTGACAAAAAGGGGCGCGGCGTCGCCCTGTGCTTGAGCGTCAAAGGTCGCCACCTTCGCGCCGTCAAAGTCGGCGACGATGACGACGCCTAGCTCGTCCGCCACGTTCAGATCCTTGGGCGCAACAAGACCCGTCGCCGCGCCCGTGATGAGGCGGTCTTTAGAAGCGTCGAAGGCCCCGTCCGCGCGGTCGAGAAAGTCGTCCACCACCATGACGCCGCCCGGCGAGGTCTCGTTCGGCCCGTCGTCAAAGGTGAGGTAGGCGTCGCCCTGGGCGCCGAAGTCAATATACTCGAGGCTCTCCGGCCCGCCCGAGGTATCAAACATCACGCTCGAGGCCGCCATCTCGGGCCGCAGCTTGAACACGAGCCCTTGGCGCGGGTCGCTCGGTACCACCGGGGGCGGCGGTTTGCTGATGACCAAAACCCAGCCCGGCGCGGCGTCTTGCACGTAAGCCCCCGCGGGTCCGCCTATAAACAACGCGAGCGCGACGCCCAAAAACCACCCTTTTGGCGTGATTCTCCACCAAAACCGCGTCATTTGACCCTTGTGCCGTAGCTTCATCGCGTTTACCCCCTTTGTAAACGATTTACAAGTGAGGTAACTCTAACAACCTACAAAGCAAAAGTGTGTTGCGTCGTGTTACGAACAAGTCGCCCGTTTGCTGGGTGTTCAGCCGAAACGGACGCCCATTTGTAAAGCGCACGTCTCGGCTCGAGCCCTAACTTAATCTCCGGTCGCAGGAGGCTCGACGGTCACGGTCACGGCGTCCGTCGCTTTTCCTCCGCCAGCCGTCGTCGCGGTGACCTCGATGGTGTTTTCACCTTCGACAAGCCCCGAAACCGTAAAGCTAAAGCGGTTGTTCGCCGTGGTCGTCCGGACCGCCTCGCCCCCGTTCACGCGGTAGCTCAAGCTCGTTGTGTTGTTCGCCACCTCCCCGGTGACGATGGTGCTTTCTGTCCCAAGCGTCACGCCGCCCGCCGGGGCGGTGATGCTCACCGCCCCCTCCGGCCTGGGGTTGAGGAGCGACACCTTGCTCAGGGGGTTGGTGGGCTGGGGGCTCCCGCCCGCGGGCTCGAGGCTCAAATAAAGCGACGCGAAGCCTCCGGCGGGTACCTCGAAAACGGAGCCTCGAGACACTTCCAGGGACGCAAGCACCTCACCCCGCTCCGGGTCCCAGTCGCTACTGGTGTGACCCCAGGCCTGGTAGGCCCGTCCTCGTGGCGCGGGCTCTTCGAGGACGAACAGCGCCTCGCCGTCTGGTGCCAAGAGTACGCTCCCGAGAGACCCGTCAAGGCCGTTCGCCGTGGGCGCGCCGTTTGTCAGAACGTTCTCGAGCACCACCCTATCCACCCCCGGGCGCGCGAGAAACGCGCTCACCAGCCGCGTCTCGGTTTGCACCCGCTGGAGCGTACGGTAATTTTGGAAACCCCAGACCCCGCTAAGCACCAACAGCAGCGAGACGCAGGCCGCGGCGAGCCAGCCGTAGCGGGACGGGAGGCTCCCAAGTTGGGGAAGGTAGGGTGAAGACGCCTCCTCACCTGCTTCTGCGAACTCGCCTGCTTCTTGAACTTGAACGCCTCGAAGCTCCTTGCGCTCGTCGCGCAAACGCGTCTCAATCGCTTCCCAGACGCGGGGGGGCGGCTCGAGCGGCGGAATCAAGGCTTCCGTCATGAGAACAAGCGGCCCGCCCAGCCGCCACGCCTCCTCCTGGCACGCCTCGCAGCCCGACAGGTGCGCCTCCACCGCCGCGGTTTGTAGGGGCGCGAGCAGCCCCAGCACGTAGTCCGGCAGGAGTTCCGTGGGGTGCCCGGTGGAATGTTCGGTGGGGGTCACGGCACCTCCACGTAGTCTCTCAGCTTGAGGAGCGCCCGTCGCAGCTTGCTTTTCACGGTTCCTAAGGGCATCCCGGTGAGTTCGGAGAGTTCGGCGTGGGTATAGCCGGAATAAAAGTTTCCTTCTAAAAGCGTTCTCTCTTCGGCGTCTAGGTGCTCGAGCATCTTATTTACGAACAAAGCCGTGGTCGGGTCGGTCGGGACAGGCGAGGAGAAGGCAGCGCTCGGGTCGTGAACGTCCCAGCCGTCCGCCTTAGCAGGCCGCGCGCCGCGCTTGCGCAGCTTTGAGAGGGCTTCGTTACGCGCGATGGTGTAGACGAACGCCCTCGGCGAGCGGTGCAGCGTGCTGTAGCTCTCCGCCTTGCGGTAGAGCGTTAGAAATGTGTCCTGCACCACCTCTTCAGCCTCCTCACGGCTCTTGAGTAGCTTGAGCGCCAGGGCGTAGACGTTGCCGCCTAAGCGCTCGTAAAGTTCGGCCAACGCCCCCTCGTCACCCCTTTGCAGCCGGGCGACTAACTCTGCTTCGAGCTCCATGTTCCCCTATCATCGCGTTTGGGTGCCGTTCTACCGGGCTTTTGCGTCGCACGCCCCCGACGACGCCCCACCGGAGCCGCATCAAAAGTCGCGCACCGCTCACAAACGCCGTTCGTGGGCCTCTACATCCCTTTCCGCTACCCTCTCCATTCTAAGGTGAGCGCGCCTTACGAGTTCTTGTTTGCAAAGAACGAAATCCTCATAGTCCCCAACCTGCGCCGTTCCTTTTAGAACTGTGTCTTCAATGTGCGCGACGATCCACTGTAGTTCTTGAGACGAGAGTCCGCGAACGTACGGCACACCTTTTTTCATGTCGGCTTCCGCTTTCACCATGCAACCTCCTCTATTTTATGTAACGCGCGAGAACACGCCTTGGATGCGTGGTGTGGTTGTGGCGCGGCTTAGGAGGGTTTTTGCGGAGCGACGCTTACGTGCATCCAAAAGCCGGCGGCGCGCGTTTCATAGGGTGTGAGGGAAGCCAGATGAACATTCGCCAGTTGGGAACCGCATCATGACCCTCGACACCCTGATGGGGCGCTTAAGGAGGCTCAAGCGGCTCGCCGAGATTGTACAGGCGGACGATTACGCGCGGACGTTGGAGGGCGTGTTGGGGGAGCTCGAGGGCCTCCCGAGAGATCCCGCCGACGTCGACCCCGCGCTCCTGAACAGCCTGCGGCACCGTCTCCTAAATTCCAATCCGCCGGAGGCGTCATAGCCTTGGCTAAGTGGCTGTGACTTAAGCCAAAGCCTCGAGCAGCCAAAAACTCACGGGGCGCGTTTCGTGCTGTTTCGTGCTGTGAAGCCTCGAGAAGCCACGCCTTAGCTGTTTCTTCCTCTCGCCTGCATCCAAAAGCCCACGGCGCGCGTTTCAAAAGCCAAAGGGGGAAAGAACATGTAAAGCTAAAGAGGCGAGACGGCAACTTTTGCAATGAATTCGTAGGAAGGAGGTTGTCTGGTCAGAAGGTGCGTTGACGCGACGTCAATTCTATCCGCTTCGACTTTTATCCGTACTTACACCCACGCAAAGCACCTTGAGGAGGTTGCAAACGTATGAATTCTAAGAAAAAGCAGGTTACATTCCGGCTGTTGAGCTTGGCCGTGCTCGCCCTGCTGACCATTCTATTTACCGCCTGTTCTTCGGGACCCGGCACCGCTGAGCCCGAACTCATCAACATCACGGGCCCGGCTTTAAGAGACGCTGTCGTCAGCCAAGACAATGTGACCGTGACGGGGGTGCTCGAGGACGGTGTCACCTCCATGAGCTACCAACTCAACGGCGGCCAAGTGTGGCCTGTGGAGTTCGCCAACAACGAGTACGCGTTCCCCGTGTCGGGCCTCGTCGAGGGTGAGAACCGCATCGAAGTCACCGTAGGCAACGCCGAGGGCGACTCCGTGGTGGTCATTATCATCATCATTTTCGACCCGGGCGCGGGCGGCGACGTGGCCGACACCTTCTATGTGTCGAACAACGGCCCCCAAAATGCCGGCGAGGTCGACACCTTCGACGAAGACTACGACCTGCAAGACACCTTCTTCTCGGGCAACAATGAAGGCGTAGAGATCGACCGCTTCGGCGACCTCTACCACGCGGGCGACGGCGCCAACGGCCCGAGCATCCGCATCATCACGCAGTTCTTCCTGCGCGAAGGTGGCTCGTACGACCCCGACATCGACCGCGAAATCATGGGACCCGCGACGGGTCTGGTCGCGCCCAAGGGTATCGACATCGCCGAGGACGCCAACTACATCCTCGTAGCTGACTTCGGCGCGGACCCCGGCAACCAGAACCTCAAGGTCTTTAACACCTCGGACGACGGCAACGTGTCGCCTGTGGGGACGACCGACCTACCCGTCGCGCCCTGGGACTTGGTCTACGACGAGGACGGCGACCTGCTCTTCGTCGCCTTGACCGACGGCACCGTGGCGGTGTTCGACAGGTATGTAGAAGACGACTTTGGCTCGGACGGTCCCGACACCATCATCACGCCCGCCGACCGCCGCGGCAACAAGATTTCCGATAACCTCCACGGCATCGATTACGACGAGAACTTGGACGCGCTGGTCGTGACCGACGTCGGCGACGCGGCCGTCGATAACGACGGGGCCATCTACGTGATTCACGACGCCCGCGACGAAAGCGGCAGCGTGATTCCGGGGCGCGTCATCGCTGGACAGGGCACGATGCTCGGCAACCCGGTGGACGTCATCATCAACGGGCAAGAGGCGCGCGTGATGGAGAAGGCCAGGGACCAACTGCTCGTCTTTGAGAACATCTTCTTCGGACGTAGCGGCGACGTCGAACCCGACCTCGCGGTGAATGAAATGAAGCCAGAGTCTATCGTGGCCGCGATGGACGACTACGACGACAAGCCGGGCCGACCCGACCGCCCCGACGACGGCTTTGATTCCGACTTCGACTTAAACGTCTACGTGTCGAACAACGGCCCAGACAACGTGGGTGAGGTCGACAGATTTGACGAAGACTTCGACCTACAGAGCACCTTTTTTTCGGGCAACAACGAAGGCGTCGAACTCGACAACCTGGGCAACCTCTACCACGCGGGTGACGTGGAGACGGGCAACGGCAGCATCCGCGTTATCCGGCAGATTCGCAACCGCGACGACGGCTCCTACACCGAGACGGTAGACCGCGAAATCCAGGGCGATAAGACCGGTTTGGTCGCGCCCAAGGGTATCGACCTTGCGCTAGGCGCGGGTTATATCATCGTCGCCGACTTTGGCGCGGACCCTGGCACTCAGAACCTCAAGGTCTTCGGCACGGCGGCGGACGGCAACGTCGCGCCCGTAGCCACGACGAGCCTCGAGGTGAGCCCCTGGGACGTGTCCTATGACGAGGACAACGACCGGCTCTTTGTCGCGCTGACTGACGGCACCGTCGCGGTGTTCGAGGGCTACTTAGGCCGCAGCTTTGGCCGCAACGGCCCCGACCGCATCATCACGCCGGTGGACGACCGTGGCAACAAGATTTCCACCAACCTGCACGGCATTTTCTACGTTGACGACCGTGACAGCCTCGTCGTCACCGACGTCGGCGACGCGGGTGTGGACGACGACGGCAGCATCTACGTCTTTAACGACCTTGACGGAGATAGAGACGGGAACAACGTTCAGCCCAACCGCGTCATTCGCGGCCCCGCGACGATGCTCGGCAACCCTGTGGACCTCATCGTGGACGGCGACGAGGCGCGCGTGGCGGAAAAAGCCCGCGACATGCTGCTCGTGTTCGACAACATCTTTGACGGCGATAGCGGCAACGTCGCCCCCGACCTCGCGGTGAGTGAAGCGAAACCCGAGTCGCTCGTTTCCGAAGCGGACGACTTTAGGCTGACGAATCCCGACGTGACCGACATCGACGACGCCGACATCATGATTGACGCCGTGTTTGCGACCAGCAACACGCCGGACCCCACGAACGGCAGCGTCAACGACGGCGACAACGACGCTGGGGACGACTTTGTGGTCGAGCTCGGCACCGACCTCTCCTCGAGCATCCGTTCCGCCTTCGATACGCGCGACGCCACCGCCAACCCCGAAAACATCACCTTCAGCCTCTCTGGCGACGCCTACCTGACCTTTGACAACGGCATGACGCCGAGCCAGGGCGGGATTTTGGTCGTCAACCGGCTCGCTGACAGCCGTGACGGCGGCATGTTTGACGCCTCACGCGACCGCACCATCACGGGCGATCAAACCGGCCTCGTTGCGCCCAAGGGCTTGGATATTGCGAGCACGCAAGGCGTCGTGATTGTCGCGGACTTTGGTGACGCGACCATCAGGGTCTTTAGCACCGAGGCGGGCGGCAACGTCGCGCCGCTCTACGTCACCAACGACTTAGGTAGCGACATGCGCAGCGTTTGGGACTTGGACTACGACCCCACGAATGACCGCCTTTTTGTGGCGGCGACCGATGGCACCGTGCTCGTCTATGACGACTACGTAGACAGCATGGGAGCGGGCGGCCCGGACCGCGTGATTACGCCGACGAACGGCAACAGCAAAGTGTCGGTCAACCTCCACGGCGTCGTTCACGTGTCTTCCGCCGACGGCTACTCCGGCGACGTGCTTATCCTGTCGGATGTGGGCGACGCGGCCAGCAACTCGGACGGCCAACTGTTCGTCATCGACAACGCGAGCACCGCGAACGGCAACGTTATGGTGAGGGCGCAAATCGGCGGCCCGCGCTCGACGCTGGGTAACCCCGTCGACATCACCTTTGACGGTGAAGACCTTTACGTGGCTGAAAAGACCAAAAGTACCGTGCTGCGCTTCGACAACATCCTCAGCCAAACGGGCATGAGGGACGTGAGGCCGGACCGCTCGGTCACGGTTGACAACGTCGAGTCGGTGGCGCTCGCGCCGGACTACCTCTCGAGCGGCTCAGACCGGGACGACCAAGACCGTTAAGTTCAATTTGTAAGCTGTACCAGAAAGAGCGCCGTGTTGAACGGCGCTCTTCTTTTTTATGAAGGTTTAGACGGAGGGGGCAGCTCGCAATGTAAGCTTGATTAGCGGTAGCACTCGAGCAGCCTCTACTGAACCCACACAAATGAAAAAGGGCTGAGTGTTTGACTCAGCCCTTGACTTGTTGTGGTGGGTTTACGCCTGAGCGGGAACGCCCTCCGCCTTGCGGCGCTTGCGGTTCTCTTTGGGCGTAGCTGCTGCGCCCGCGTGCTTTTCTAGCGCCTCCATACCGCCGACGAGCGCCTGCTCGAGCACCATGTCGAGGTTGGCCGACGGGTGAAAGTCGAGGCTGCGGCGCAGGTGCGTCGGGATGTCGTTTAAGTCCGAGGTGTTTTTCTCAGGAAAGACGATGTGCTTGATGCCCGCGCGCTTGGCTCCCAGGATTTTCTCCTTGAGGCCGCCGATGGGCAAGACCCGCCCGCGCAGTGTAACCTCGCCCGTCATGGCGACGTCCTTGCGGACCGGCACGCCCGTAAGCGCGCTAATCAGCGAGGTGGCGATGGCCGTGCCCGCGCTCGGGCCTTCTTTGGGTGTGGCCCCGGCGGGAACGTGGATGTGAAGCTCATAGTTGTCGAGCACGTCCTGCGAGATGCCGAAGCGTTCGGCGTTGCTTTTGGCGTAGGTCAGGGCGGCCCGCGCGGACTCCTTCATCACGTCGCCAAGCTGGCCCGTCAAAACCAGCCCGCCCTTGCCGGGCGTGACCGAAGTCTCGACGAACAAGATGTCGCCGCCCACCGGGGTGTAATACATGCCCGTCGCCACGCCGACGATGTTCTCCTCACCCTCGGACTCGGGGGTGAAGCGCTCCGAACCAAGGTACTGCTCCAAGCTCCGCTCGCCGATGCGCACATGCTTGGCGTCGCCCTCGGCGATACGCCGCGCGGCCTTGCGGGCCAACGTGCCCACCGAACGCTCTAAGTTACGAACCCCCGCCTCGCGCGTGTACGACGAGATGAGCTTTGACAAGGCCCCGTCCGAAATCGAAATCTGGCGCGGCTTGAGGCCGTTCTCGTAGATTTGCCGGGGCAGGAGGTAACGCTTGGCGATTTCTAACTTCTCTTGCTCAATGTACGAATTAAATTCAATCGTCTCCATGCGGTCCATCAGCGGATCGGGGATGTTCTGCGGGTAGTTGGCGGTGGCGATAAAGAGCACTTCGGAAAGGTCGAAAGGCACGCCCATGTAGTGGTCTACAAAGGAGTTGTTCTGCGCGGGGTCCAGGACTTCCAGGAGCGCCGAGGAGGGGTCGCCCTGGTAGCTCATGCCGAGCTTGTCCACCTCGTCGAGCAAAAACACCGGGTTTTTGGTTCCCGCCTGGCGGATGCCCTGGATGATGCGCCCCGGCATCGAGCCGATGTAGGTGCGGCGGTGACCGCGGATGTCGGACTCGTCCCTGGCGCCGCCCAAGGAAATGCGCACGTACTCGCGGCCCAACGACTTGGCGATGGACTTGGCAATCGACGTTTTACCCACGCCGGGCGGGCCGACGAAGAGCAGGATGGGGCCGCGGTTGACTTCGCCCTCTTCCAACTCGCCTTTTTTGGCGCGGTCCGCCTTGAGCTTACGCACCGCCAGATACTCAATGACGCGGTCTTTGACTTTCTCCAGACCGTAGTGGTCTTCGTCTAAGACCTCGGCGGCTTTGTCGATGTCGAGCTTGTCTTTCGAGCGCGTGTTCCAGGGCAGGTCGGTAATCCAGCCCAAATAGGTGCGAATCACCGAAGCCTCGGCGGAGTCCGGGTGCATCCGGGCCAAGCGGTTGAGCTCGCGCTCGGCCTCCTCCATCACCTCGTCGGAAAGGTCAAGCTCTTCCAATTTGGCGCGGAAGTTTTCAATCTCGTCGTCGCCCTCGTCCGAACCTGAGAGTTCGCGCTGGAGCGCCTTGATTTGCTCGCGCAGGAAATACTCGCGCTGGTTGCGGTCGATTTCCTCCTTGACCTCACGCTGGACGCGGCGTTGGGTCTCGGCAAGTTCGATTTCGGTGTCGATAAGGACCAAAACTTTGCGTACGCGCTCCTCGACGCTGGCCGCCTCGAGCACCGCCTGCTTATCTTCAAGCCTAAAATCCAGGTGATAGGCCACGTAATCGGCGAACTGCCCCGCGTCTTCTAAGTTCATGACGAACTGCGCCACCTCGGGTTGGATGGTGCGGCTATTCTCGACCATGTCCGAAAACTTCTCGCGGAGTTCCCGAAAGGCGGCCTCCAAGGTCACGTGGTCGCCCTCTTTCACCTCAATGGGCGTCACGTCCGCCTCGATGAGACCGTCCGAGCTGTAGTACGCGTTCACGCGGACCCTTGCAAAACCCTGCACGAGCATCTGGATGGAGCCGTCGGGGTTTTTCTTCATGCGCAAGATGTTGCAGGCGGTGCCCACCTCAAAAAGGTCGTCGCCCGTCGGCTCCTCGACCTCGCCGTCGCGCTGGCTCACGATGAGGATGGTGCGGTCGCGGTCCAAGGCCGCGTTGATAGAGCGGATGGACACGGGCCGACCTGCGTCGATAGGCGTGACCATCGTCGGGTAGAGGACCGACTTGCGAACCGGGCAAACCGGGATGGGGCCTTTGGCGAGGGTATCGGTTGGGGTATCTGACATTTAGCGCCTCCTCTGGGGAAGGGTGGGGGAGTGTGGATGGGTTATGACTCTATAAATCTTAGTCTCCATGTATCAAGTTTACTTGGTGCGCGTTGAGAGGCTGGAAGGTAGCTTACATCTACAAAGCATACTGAGAACGTGGAGGGTAATGGATGAAAAAGTGTACGGTGCCCTCTTCACTATGAGTGTAAAGCCACCACGCAAAACGTACCGTGGGCGTGGCTGACAAAAAGGTGACGGACTGTTTATGCAGAGCGGCCGATGCCAAAGCGCCGCGTGATAGCGTAAAAGTTATGTCGGACCCTAAAGAATCAAACCTTAAAGAACAGTTGCAGGGGGCGCTCGAGCGCTCTCTCACCCCCCTACTCACCGAGGCGGGCGTGTCGGAAGCGGTCGAGGCCGCCGTCCAGGACGTGCCCGAGGGCAAGCCCGGCGACTACGGCACGCCGGTCGCTTTTGGCTTGGCTAAGACCTTGCGCAAGAATCCCGCGCTTATCGCCAAAGAGGTGATTGAGAGGCTCGAGCTTCCCCCCGGCGTAGCTCGAGCCGAGGCGGTGGGGCCTTATATCAACTTCTTTTTGGACCCAACGCACTTTGTGAGGAGCGTCGTCACCGAGGATGTGACGCTTCCCAAGCGCGAAGAAAAGGTCATCGTCGAACACACCTCGGTCAACCCCAACAAAGAGGCCCACGTCGGCCACCTGCGCAACATCGTCCTGGGCGACGCCTGCGCGCGCATCTTCAAGGCGGCGGGCTTTGAGGTCGAGGTCCAAAACTACATCGACGACACCGGGCGGCAGGCGGCGGAGTCGATTTTTGCGGTCAAGTATTTTGGCGCGGAATATGACGGTTCCGAAAAGTACGACCACTGGCTCGGCAAGCTTTATGTGCGGCTAGGGCAGGCTAAGGAAACGGATAGCGAAGCCGTTGAGGCGGGCGTGTCCGAGGTGATGCACCGGCTCGAGCGCGGCGAACTCCGTACCAACATCGAAGATGTGTTGCGCGCGCAGCTTACGACCTACTACCGCTTGGGTGCCGAATACGACCTGCTCGTGTGGGAGTCCGACATCGTTCAAAGCGGTTTCTTAGCGCAGGCGCTGGCGATTTTGCAAAACAGCGATTATGTATTCGCGCCCGAAGAGGGCAAATACGCGGGCGCGCTCGTGATGGACGTGTCGCACTTCTTGCCGGGCCTCGAGGAACCTTACGTCGTGCTCGTCCGCTCGGACGGCAACGCCATGTACGTCGCCAAGGACATCGGCACGCAGTATTGGAAGGTCGGTTTGTTCGAGGGACTTAAGTTCGCCCCTTTCGACACTCAACCCTCGGGCCGCACCCTCTACACTTCCTCTCCTGAAGGCGAGGAAAAGCCGGACGGGCGCACTTTCGCCCACGGTGACGAAATCGTCAACGTCATCGACGCGCGCCAGTCGCACCCGCAGACGATTGTAAAAACGGCGCTGGCCTTGTCGGACACCGCGCAGGGTTTTGACGCCTCGCACCATCTGGCCTACGAGGTGGTAACGCTCGAGGGCCAAGCGATGAGCGGGCGCAAGGGCATCACCCTGTCGATTGACGAGGTGATGGACGAGGCGGTGGAGCGCGCCAAGGCGGTGGTGTCGGTCAAGAATCCAAACTTAGAGACGATGGACGAGGTGGCCCACCAAGTCGGTATCGGCGCGCTGCGTTTCGGGATGCTCAAGAGCGAGGCGAAGCGCATCATCGACTTTCGCTGGGACCAAGCCCTAAGCCTTCAAGGAGATTCCGCGCCTTATGTGCAGTACGCGCACGCGCGGGCGTGTAGTATCCTCCGCGCCGCCGAAGGTTTGGATGAGAGTCAAGCCGACTGGTCGAAGGTGGGGGGGCTCGAGGTTAGACTCGCCCAGAGCGTCGCCAAGCTGCCCGAGGTGATTGAGAACGCGGCAAGGGACTTCGCGCCTCATTTGGTCGCGCAGTACGCGCTCGACCTGGCGACCGCCTGGAACGGCTACTACAACCATAAGGACGACCAGGGGCGACCCGACACGCAAGTTCTCAAGGCCGAGCCGGGGCTGCGCGAGGCGCGGCTGGCGCTGGTGCGTAAAGTGCGGGAGACGCTGGCGCGGAGCTTAGACGCGCTGGGCGTCGCCGCGCCGGAGGAGATGTAGTGACGGAAACGTGCGTGTTCTGCAGCATCGTCCAAGGTAGAGCGCCAGCAAGCAAAGTTTTTGAGGACGAGCACACCCTTGCTTTCATGGACCTGCGACAATTCCACCCCGGTCACGTTCTTGTGATTCCGAAACATCACCTACCGGACATTCGCCATCTGGATGACGCGTTGGGGAGCGCGCTGATGCAGACGGTTGTAAGGGTGACTCGAGCGGTCAGCGCGGCCTTTCCCAGCGACGGAATGAACCTGTGGCACTCGATTGGTGTGGCTGGCGGGCAAGAAGTTTTTCATCTACATATGCACGTACTGCCTCGTTTTGAGGATGACGGTTTATTACAGGTTTATCCTGCAACACCGGGTTACCCAGAGCGCGCTACCCTGAATGAGTGGGCTGACCGAATCAACAAGCAGCTTTAATCTGAGAAACCGGGTGAAGCTAACAATGTCCTGTGGTTAATGTGGCGCTGAAGTGGCATTTAGCACATTTGAAGGAGCTGTTGCGGCACAAGTGGCTGGTGGTTTTAGAAGGCCGCAAGCTCAACGTTCCGCTCCTGCAACTCATCCTTCACGACTGGTCTAAATTTTTACCCGATGAGTGGCTTGCGTCGGTGCGGTATCTATCTACGGGTGAGGCGTCTCGCGCTGCCCTCGAGGCCCACCACCGCCGTAACCGTCACCATCCGCAGTGGTGGCTTGTGAACAAAAACGGACGGCAGGAACCTCGACCCATGCCCAACGCTTTTCGCCGTGAGATGCTGGCGGACTGGCGGGCAGTGGGGCGTGTGAGGGGTGACGCCGACACCCCCAACACTCGAGCTTGGTACCTAAAGCATGGGCACCGCTACCCGCTGCACCCGGAGACGCGGGCCTGGGTTGAGGCGCAGCTAAAGCTATAAACCTCGGCCAAAACGTGAGAAGCTGCAACTACCGCAAAAGCTCTCCTGTCTCTACCGTTACACCCGCTAGTTGCGTGAGCTCGAGCCCCTCCCCACGCGCCACCTCAACAATCTCTTCGTAAGCCTCGCCTTTGGGCCTGCGGTAGACCCACAGGCGCTTGTCCTGCACCTCGAGAAGCCACAGCTCGGGAACACCCGCTCGAGCGTAAAGCGGAGCTTTGGTCATCCGGTCGTAAGACAGCGAGCTGTGCGCCACCTCGACAACCAAAAGCACGTCTCTCGGCGTAGGAATGTTCTGCATATAATCGTCTTCTCGAAACTTTAGCAGCATGAAGTCGGGATAGACTTCGCTTTGAAGAGAGAGCGCCAAGGGATTCTGCACGGACATAGACACGCCCGTAGACGCGTCACTCGCAAGGGGCGCGAACAGCCTTGTGAGGCGGTTGACAAAACCCGCGTGACCTCTGCCGGTGGGCGTCATTTCTATAAGGTCTCCCTCGACAAGTTCTAAACGCTCGTCTTCGCCAAACACACCCGCTTCGGCCATCCGGCGAAACTCATGAGCGGTGATGCGGCGGCGCGCAATGGTCGTCATGGGGAGATTATAGACCTTTACTGGGCCTTGCGGACGGCCTCAGCGAGTTCGTCCTTGTCCATTTTGCTGCGGCCCTCAATGTCGAGCTCCTGCGCCCTCTCATAAAGTTCTTCTTTGGTCTTATTCTCGGGTTTCTGCGCCTGCGCCTCGTCAACCGCTTCTTGAAGCTCGTTTTTGCTCATCTTGCTGCGACCACTAACGTCGAGCTCCTGCGCCCGTTCGTAAAGCTCCTCTTTGGTCGGCTCGGCATTTTCGCCAGCGTCCCCACCCGTCACCTCGTGATACGCCTTTTTCACGGCGTCGGGCCACTCGACGTACTGCTCACCCTCTTTTGAGGCTTCTTTTTTACTTTTTTCGGCCTCGCGCTTCTCCTTATCGCTCAGCTCTTCCCATACCGCCTTGGGCAGGTAGCGTTTGGTGCCGTCCTCGCCCCTTGCGTCAGCGCCGCCCTCTACCGTCTGCCAGTTCTGCTTGGTCCACTCTTCCAGCGACTTTGCGTCCTCGTCCTTGTCGCCCTTGTAGCCGCCGCCCTGCTTTTCATACTCCTGAACCAAAAGCTGGCTCTTACGCGCGGACCATTGCCCAGGGTCGCCGCCCTTGTCCGACGCCATAATCTCGTCTTTGATTTTGCGGCGCAGGTCGGGTTCGGTGTACTTTTCGTCGTAATCGTCGTGTGCCATGTTTCCCCCTCCTCCACCATGCTAGCGAGAGAGGGCTCTAGGCACTGGGCATCGGGGCACGATAGGGGAGGCTGCCCGCCGGTGTCGGCTCCTGAAAGCGGGTTCTCAAATACGCGGTCATACTCTCCGCGTCGAGCGGTTTGGAGTGCAGATAGCCCTGCGAGTATTCGCAGCGCAGCGAGCGGAGGAGCTCTAACTGCTCGGGCGTCTCGACCCCCTCGGCCACCACGGCCATGCCGAAGGTGTGCGCCATCGCGACGATGGTGGCGACCAGTTTGCCGCCCTCCTGGCTCCCGGTCATCTTGTCGATGAAAGAACGGTCAATCTTGAGCGCGCTCGCCGAGAAGCGCTGGAGGTAACTCAGGGACGAGTAGCCCGTGCCGAAGTCGTCGATGTGGAGCCCCACGCCGAGCGCCTTGAGACCTTCCGTGGTGACCGCGACCTGCCGGGAAGAACTCGCCAGGAGGCTTTCGGTCATTTCCAGTTCCAAACGTTGCGCGGGGAAACCCGTCTCGCGCAAAATGTCGCCCACGACCGTGGGCAAGTCTTCTTGCGAAAACTGGCGGCTCGAGAGGTTGACGCTCAAATGCAGCGCGGGCAGCCCCCCCCGCTCCCACGCCACGAGCCTGCCGCACGCCTCGCGCAGGACCCAGCGGTCAATGTCGATGATTAGCCCCGTCTCTTCGGCCAGCGGGATAAATTCGGCGGGGGAGACGCGCCCGTGCTCGGGGTGCTGCCAGCGGACGAGCGCCTCTAGGCCGGTGGGCTCGCCCGTCGAGACGGAGACGATGGGCTGATAATGCACCTCCAGCTCGCCGCGCGCCACCGCCCCGCGCAGGTCGGTCTCTAACGACATGAGCGAGAGCGCGCGCTCGCGCATCTCCTTGCTGAAAATCTGAAACCCGGCCTTGCCCGACGCCTTGGCGCGGTACATGGCGATGTCGGCGTCGCGCAAGACCTCCTCGGGGCGCGTGTATACCCCCTTACCCTCATAGACCACGATGCCGATGCTGACGGATAAATGGAGCGTGTGCTCGCCGATTTCAAAGGGGCGCAGCAGCGCCTCGTTGACGCGCTTAGCGACGTGCTCGGCCTCGGCGCTCGAGGCGACGGCCTCCAACAAAATCGTAAACTCGTCACCGCCAAGCCGCGCGACTGTGTCGGACGCGCGCACACACGCCGCGAGCCGTTCGCCGAACGCGCGCAGCAGCGCGTCACCGACGTTGTGGCCTAGCGAATCGTTGATGACCTTGAAGCGGTCAAAGTCCAAAAAGAGCACCGCGAACACCTGCTCCGGGTGCCGGTTCGCCCGCTCGACGGCGTGTCCTAAGCGGTCCATGTACAGGGCGCGGTTGGGCAGCCCGGTGAGCGCGTCGTGGAGCGCGGTGTGCAGAAGAAGCTCGCTACGCCGCTTTATCTCGCGCTCCATCGGGCGGAAAATCAGCAAGCCTTCCAAAAGCAGCGCCAAAAGCGTGGCGGCGAAGACGAATTTCTCGAGCCGCTGAAGTCGGTTGATACGCGCCTGCGCCTCCGCCTCGAAAAGATTCACCGCCGCGTTGAGCGACGCCAACAGTTCCCCCGGCGCGGCTTCCAAAGTCTCGACAAAGTTCGGGTTGTCGGGTGTCAGTTCGGCGTCGGGCGCGCTTAGAAGCGCGCGCACGCGGGTGATGTGACTTTCGACTTGAGCGTTCAGATTCACAGGCGCGTCAAAGTATAGCGCCGCTGCCTCTTTTGACAACCGCCCCGGCAGCTCCAGCTCCGCGTCCCCTTGGGTCAGGCCAAGGTGCGAACGCTCCATCAGGTCGATGTCACGCGCCAACGTCTCCCGCGCCTCCTCCCGCTCGTCTGCGCTGTTCACGAGCCGCTGCGCGAAAAGCGTCGTGCGCTGCGAGAGCATCCGCTGGCGGCCGCTCACGTTGATGACCGCGCCGGAGCTCTCCTGCGCGCTGATGACGTTGGTAAGCAGCAAAAAGGCGCTCGCGCTGAGGAGCGCAACGAGCGCGAGCGCGGAAACGTAGCGCGCCCTCACCGACCAGCGCGGCGTGCGGGGATGTTTGGGGACGTGGCGTTCTCTGGGCGAGGTCACGTAGGTCAAGATACGCGCTTCGTTCTTACAACGCTCTTACAAACTTCCCAAACTTACGACTTTTTCATACCGTTTTCGCCCTTTTTTGAGACGCGAGAGGTGAAAATGGTTTAATTCACCCATGATCCACGCCACCCAGTCCTTCCACAACCGCGTCGCCCTGGTGTTCGATTTTGACGATACGCTCGCCCCCGACTCTTTCGGAGCGCTTTTAGAACGTCTAGGGCACGACGCGGACAAATTCAAGCGGGAGCGGGTGGAGCCGCTTCTTGAAAAGGGCTGGGACGAGAGCCTGGCGCGCTTTTACCGGCTGCTCGAGCTCTCCAAAGAAGACAACGCCCCGACCATCACCAAAGAATTCTTAAAGAGCATCGGCCGCGACATCACGCTGTTCGAGGGCGTGCCCGAGATGTTTGACCGGGTGAGAAAGGCGGCGCGTGCCGTGGTGCCGGACGTTACGGTCGAGTTTTACCTTCTGTCGGCGGGGATTTTGGAAATCGCTCAAGGCACAGCAATCGCGGGTGAGTTCAAGCAGATGTGGGGCTGCGAGTTTCACTATGGTGACGACGGCGCATACAGCTTCGTAAAACAACTCGTCACCCACCCCGAAAAAACGCGTTACCTGCTCCAACTCTCCAAAGGCTTGGGCGCGCAAGAGGAGGGCGTCCACCCGAGCGACGTTTACCGCGACGTGCCGCAAGACGAGCTTTATATCCCCCTGTCGCAGGTGATTTATCTGGGGGACGGCTCGAGCGACATGCCCGCTTTTTCGCTTCTTAATGAGCACGGGGGTATCGCGCTGGGGCTCGTCAAGGGCGACACGGACGCTTGGGAGGGGTACGAAAAGATGCACGCGGGCAGACGGGTGGAGAATCTAGCGCCCGTGGACTACCGCGAGGACTCGGAGCTGATGCGCTCAATCATCCTTTCCGTCGAAGGCGTCTGCAAACAGATCGCGCTGCGCAAACTTAGCCAGGGGGAGTAAGCGAGTGGGGCGCGTCCATAAGCCCACGCAGGAGGAGTTGCTAGCCGCCAAAGACGGTGTCGTCCCCGACGTGATTGCTCCGGGGCTCAAAGTGCTCTTTTGCGGCATCAACCCGAGCCTTTATTCAGCCGTCGTGGGCTACCATTTCGCGCGGCCCGGCAACCGCTTTTGGCCCACGCTCCACCGGGCGGGCTTTACCGAGCGGCGCTTAAAGCCCGAGGAGTGGGGGGTGCTTTTGGAGACCGGCTACGGCATCACCAACGTGGTGGCGCGCGCCACGGCGCGGGCGGACGAACTCTCGGCGGAGGAGCTGAGGGGGGGGCGGGGAGGGCTCGAGCGCAAGGTAAAGGAGTACCGCCCGCGGGTTTTGGCGGTGCTCGGCATAGGCGCTTACCGCACGGCGTTCGAGGAGCGCAAGGCGGTGACGGGAAAGCAGCCTCGGAAGATTGGTGATACGACCCTCTGGGTGCTGCCGAACCCGAGCGGGCTCAACGCGCACTACCAACTTGACGATCTGGCGAGGCTCTACCGGGAGGTGTTAGGGGCGGTGGAGCTTTAGAGGCTTAGGCTCGAGGGAACTGTCCGCTCAAGCGGGGGCGGAGAAGTGACGCTTAGAGGTTAAAATGAGCCAAGGAGGACAAGGTGACAACCAAACCGCGCCTCATGACAGCGGAGGATTTGGAGAGGCTTCCGGAAGACCACATGCGCCACGAACTCGTGGAGGGAGAACTGCGCACGATGCCACCCGCCGGACACACACACGGTTCTATAGCCCACGAGGTTGCTCTTTCTTTAGGGCAGCATGTAAAAGCTAAGCAACTTGGCAAGGTATACGCCGCCGAAACAGGTTTTCTCCTCACTACTAACCCCGACACCGTCCGCGCGCCCGACGTCGCGTTCGTGTCAACCGAGCGATTAAATCTCATCACCAGAGCCGAAGGTTTTTTCCCCGGCTCCCCCGACTTGGCGGTCGAGGTGGTCTCGCCGGGTGATCTTTACAGCGAGGTGGAGGAGAAGGTGAAGGGCTGGCTGGGAAGCGGCGCGCGTTTGGTTATCGTGGCCGACCCGAGAACGAAGACCGTCAAGGTTCACCGCGGTCTTAACGATATTCAAACCCTGACGCAAGAAGACACCCTTAACGGTGGCGAAGTTGTGCCCGGCTGGACGCTCCCTCTGGCTGAGCTTTTCTCCACGCTCTAAATACGAAAAAGTGGGGGGCAGAGACGACGCCCTACCTCCCCATCCTTCTGAGCTTGAGTTACGTCAAGTCCTGGCGGGCATCCCCTCGAGCAGCCGCGCCGCCTCGTCGGCCTGGTCATTATCTACCATCACGTTGTAGCGTTCGGCCTGCATCCCGCCCACCGAGGTAAAGTCGCGCCGCCCGCCCGTAAAGGCGTAGGAGATGACGCTGACGATGGCGCCCACCACCGCGCCGAAGAGGAGCCCCCAAAAGGCGAGACTGAGCGCGGTTGCGAGCGTATTGATCACGGAAAAGAGCCCGAAAAAGAGGCCGATAAGCGCGCCGATGACCGCGCCGCCCAACGCGCCGTTAAGGAGCGCGCGGCCCCAGTTGAGCCTGCCCGTGACCTGTTCGACGAAACGCAACCCTTCCGCGACGATGGCGACGTGCTCGACGGAGAACTTCTCGTCCGAGAGATAATCCACCGCCCGCTGCGCCTCGGCGTAAGTCGCGTAAGACGCGACCGTCTGTTGAGAGCGGCGGGCGCTCGTGCCTTGTATGGTTCTGTCCATTTTCCCTTCCTAACCGGCGTAAAAAACGCACATTTCCACTATTTATAAAGGGAAACTCGCTCGTGTTTGTTAGGACATGCTACAGATGAGGCGCTTTGGGCAAAAAGTCCGCGAGAATCAGCTCGTATGAGGCAGCGCCTCCGCCAGCACCTCTATGACGTGCTTGGCTCTTTTATCGGCACCGTCTTTAATCTGGTGACGGCAGGAAAAGCCGCAGGCGACAACTTCCCCTGCGTGCGCTCTCGCCGCTGGGAAGAGGCGGCGTTCACCCACCGCCATCGACACGTCATGGTGGGAGTAGCCGAACGAGCCCGCCATGCCGCAGCAGCCCGAATCAACCTCGGAGACTTGTTTTGAGACCCAACTCAGCACCGCTTTGGAGGGGCTCGAGCCAATCACCGCCCGCTGCTGACAGTGCCCGTGGAACATCAAAGGGGTGCCGTTAGGGTGAAAGGTCTTGGTGGGCTCGAGCCTGCCTGAAGTCCACTCCTTGGCTAAAAACTGGTCAATCATCTTGACGTTTTGGGCGACGCGCTCGGTCGCCTCGCCGGGAACCAAATCGCGGTAGTCGTCCACGAAAGCGGTGACGCAGGAGGGCTCTAAGCCCACCACCGGAACCCCGCGTTCCGCGTAGCCGGAGAGCGCTTGAACATTCTCCTGTGCTAGCCTCTTCGCCTCTCTCAGAAGCCCTTTGGAAATCTGCGGGCGACCACAGCAGCGGTAAGGAACATGCTCGACCTGGTAGCCGAGGGCTTCTAAGACCCTCACCGCCGCGACGCCCACCTGGGGCTCGTTGTACATCGTCCAAGTGTCGGCAAAAAGGGCCACGGTAGGTTTATCCTCCGCTACCTCGTCTTCACGCTGCTTCACCCACCCCGCGAACGACCTCCGGGCGTAAGAGGGCATGACCCGCCGCCGGTCCACGCCGACGGTTTTTTCCATGAGCCAGCGCACGGGCTTGAGGGGCAGCAGGCGGTTGGCGAGGGGCGCTAAGGCGCGGCCTATGGGGGCCACCGTGGCGGCGTGGCCGAGGGCTCGAGCGGCCAGAGGCGTGCCGTGTTCATCATAATAGTGCTGCAAAAACTCGTACTTGAGCTTCGCCATATCGACCTGACTGGGGCACTCGGCTTTGCAGGCCTTGCACTCCAAACACAAGTCGAGCACGTCGTAAACCTCTTTAGAGGTGAGCCCGCCCGCCAAGCGCCCGTTCATCGCCTCGCGGAGCGCGTTGGCGCGGCCCCTGGTGGAGTGGTCCTCGTCGCGGGTCGCCATATAGGAGGGGCACATCGTCCCCGTGTCCGTTTTGCGGCAGGCGCCCACGCCCGTACACATCTCGACCGCGCCCAGAAACCCACCGTCTTTGGAAAAGTCGAAGTGGGTGTGAAGGGGCTCAACTTGATAGTCCGTCCCGTAGCGCAAGTTCTCGGTCATGGGCGGCGCGTCCACAATCTTGCCGGGGTTCATGAGCCCTTTGGGGTCGAAAGCGCGCTTCAAGGCGCGGAAGTCTTCGTACAACACCGGGCCGAAAAGGTGCGGGTTCTGGTACGAGCGAATCAGGCCGTCGCCGTGCTCGCCGCTCCAGGAGCCGCCGTACTTCTTAACGAGTTGAAAAGTGTCCTCGCTGATTTTCTGAAACTTTTCAATCCCCGCTTCCGTTTTGAGGTCGAGCAGCGGGCGGCAGTGGATGACGCCCACCGAGGCGTGGCCGTAAATGACCGCCTCGGCCCCGTGTTTTTTGCAGACTTCTAAAACTTCGGGGATGTAGTCGGGCAGATTTTCGGGCGGAATCGCCGGGTCCTCGATAAAGGGGGTGGGTTTATCGTCGCCACGGATGGTCGCGTAG
Organism: Trueperaceae bacterium; assembly: GCA_965214995.1. Taxonomy (GTDB): domain Bacteria; phylum Deinococcota; class Deinococci; order Deinococcales; family Trueperaceae; genus CBDCCT01. Next base: position 5,687,239 of record CBDCCT010000002.1, on the reverse strand, counting down.
ATGCCCAGGCCGCCTTTACGAAACTCGAACACCTCCGCCTGCTCTTTCATACCCAGCGCGAGGTGGGTGTGGTAGCGCAGCGCGGAAACCTCGGGGTCGGCCTGCATCCTGTCAAGCCCCGCTCGCATCTCCTCCTCGCTCTCGCTGTCAAACTCAACCATCAAAACGGCGGCGGGGTCGCCCTCCAACCACCACAGCAGGGGCTCTAAGTTGGGGTTCTTTTTACCCAGGTTAAAGAGCACATCGTCCATGATTTCGACTGCGGAGGGGCCGTGTTTGTTCACGTGCCTCACCGCGCTGAGCGCCTTGTGGAGCGTGTCGAAGTGCAGGAGCGCCAAACATTTGTGGCTGGGCACCGGGGCGAGCTTTAGGGTCACGTCGAGAATGACGGCCAGCGTCCCCTCGGAGCCCGCGACGAGTTTGGCTAAGTTGAAGGGTTTGCCGCTTATCAACTCATCCAAGTTGTAGCCGCCCACGCGCCGCATCACCTTGGGGAAGCGCGCCTCGATTTCATCTTCGTGTTCGGTGATTATTTTATGGACGGTGCGGTAGATGCTGCCCTCGAGCGTGTCCAGCTCGAGCTTCTCCCCGAGCTCCTCATCCGACAGCTCCCGCAACTCGGTAACGGTGCCGTCGGCAAGCATCACCGTCATTTTCACGACCTGGTCCACCGACTTGCCGTACTTGATGCTCCTCGTGCCCGCCGAGTTGTTCGCCACCATCCCGCCGATGTTGGCGCGGTTCGTGGTCGAGACGTCCGGAGTAAACTGCAACTTGTGGGGCTTCAAGAACGCATTCAGCGTATCGCGCACCACCCCCGGCTGCACCCGCACAAGGCGCGCTTCGGGATTGAACTCCAAAATCTCGGTGAGGTACTTCGACACGTCCAGCACGACGGCCTCGCCCACCGTCTGGCCCGCCAGGCTCGTGCCGCCGCCGCGGGGCAGGACGGGCAGGCCGTGGCGGTTGGCGGTTTCCAACACGTGCCCGATGTCCTCAACCGTCTTAGGCAGCACCACGCCGTAAGGCTTAATTTCATAGGGAGACGCGTCGGTCGCGTAAAGCGCTCGAGCCCGCTCGTCAAAACGCACCTCGCCCTCGACTTTCCATTTGAGCTCGTTGGCGACGCGCTCCAACAAATCAGCATCATGCCTAAAGTCAACGGCGTCATTCCGGGCGTGGGGAGCGTGTTCGGCGGGGCGCGTCATGACTAGAGTATGGCACGCGTTTTATGAGAGGTAGGGGTGGCGGTGTTACACCCTACCCATCAGTCAAGTTGGCAGACGGCGCGCCAAAAAGCGTCACCACCGTGTGCGCAAAGGCCGCGTCGTCAAAGCCGCGGTAGGCCTTAAAGAAAGTGCGCAGCTTGTAACGCTCCAAAAGCCCGGCGAGGAGCGTGTCGGACGAGTAGGGGTCGCGCTTTTGCCCCCGAAGCGGTCGGCCGCGCGCGTCCAAAAGCTCGAGTTCCTCCAACGCTCTTTTACAAAGCTCGAGCTTGACGGCTTCAAAAGGCGGTTCTTGGCCCCTCGAGAGGTAGACAAAAGCCCCGCGCAGTTCTCTAACGGTGGGGTAGCGGGCGGCCAGGGTCTCGAGCCTTTCCAACGCGGACACGCGCAAATCAAAATAAAGGACTGCGCCCGACGCGACGAGCGTGTGAAGGGGGCGGGTAGTCTCCAACGGCGCGCCTTCGTCTAATGGCACATCGCGGAGCCAGAGCGCGTCCGTGACCTCCCCCAACGGCCCGCCGTCGTAGCGCGGCACGCTCTCCTGGGGGCGTTCCCGGATGATGTTGGGCGCGTCCAAGGATGTTTCAAAGCCCAAAGGTTCAGCGGGCCGCAGCGCCTCGGCGAGAAATTCTAAAGAACGTTTGCCCTGCCACTCGTTCTCGCGGATGCTCACCGCGGCGTTCACAGAACTTCCTACGTTCAAGCCGCGCGCCTCATGGCCCCGCCCCCACGACACGCCCTTGACGCCCGCCACGCGCAGTTGCAGGTGCGCGCCCTCCTTGCCCACCGCCCGCGCGTGCTCCAAGGTGTCGGTGAGCGCAAAAAGCGGCGCAGGGTGGCCCTGGCCGTAGGGCTCGAGCGTCGAGAGCGCCCCGTAGAGGTCGGCGTCGATGTCCGAACTTGTTAAAAGCGCGTCGGAGAGGACGAGCGGGCGCGGCGTGGGGAAGCCCTTCACATAGCCGAAGATGCTCTCCCGAAAGCTCGAAACGTTCTTTTCAAGAATGCCGAAGCCCGCCGCCTGCGAGTGACCGCCGAAGCGCTCTAAGTGGTCTTGGGCGTGATAGAGCCCTTCAACCGCTGAGATACCCGGCGTCGAGCGAACTGAGCCTTTGCCCTGCGCGATGATGAACACGGGTTTATAAAAGCGCTCCAAAAGTTTGCTGGCGACAATACCCATCACGCCGGGGTGCCAGTCGGGGTGCTCGAGCACCAGCGCGGGCGCGTCCGGGTCGGCACGTTCGACCGCCTCTTTGAACATCGCGTCCTGAATCTTGCGGCGGTCGTCGTTGCGGGCGTCCAGATAGGCCGCCAGCTCACGCGCGCGCCGCTCCGAGGCGGTGGTGAGGAGTTCTAAGCCCAGCTCGGCCTCCCCCAAACGCCCCGCCGCGTTGAGGCGCGGGGCGAGCACGAAGGCCACATCTCGGGCCGTCGGTGCCCTCGAGGCGAGCGTGCGCGAGAGCGTGGCGCGCAGCCCCGGCCACTTCGAGTCCGCGAGCCGGGCGAGCCCTTCCTGAATGAGCGCGCGGTTCTCGCCCATGAGCGGCGCGACGTCGGCGATGGTGCCGATGCTGGCTAGGTCGCTGTATTCGGCGGGGGGCTCGAGCCCCAACCGCGCGTGGAGCGCCCAGAGAAGGTGATAGGCTACCCCCGCCCCGGTGAGTTCGGGCCTTCCGGGACGCGCTTCGGGTGCGTGGGTGGGATGAACCACCAGGCACGGGGGCAACACCTGACCGGGGTGGTGATGGTCGGTCACAATGACCTCGACGCCCGCAGCCTGCAACGCCTCCACCTCGCGCCCGTTGCTGATGCCGCAGTCCACCGTCACGAACAGGTCGGCGTTCTCGCAGTGCTCCGCGACGCGCCGCGGCGAAACACCGTAGCCGTCGGTGAGGCGGTTCGGCAAGAACGGCGTGACGTTGCCCCCCAACGCGCGCAAGCCCAGCGTCAGCACCGCGGTGCCGCTCATCCCGTCGGCGTCGTAGTCGCCGTGGATGAGGATGCGTTTCTTGTGGCGCAGGGCGTGCTCGAGCCTCTCCGCGGCCTCCTTAAGTGCGGGAATCTTGGTGAGTTCAAAGGGCGGGTTGAGCGAGTCTAACGCCTCGTCCTGTAAACCGCGCCCCCAAAGCACGCTCGCCAGAAGGGGCGGGATGCTCAGATCGCGCGTGAGCCGCCGCACCGCCTCGGGGGGCGCGGGCGGGCGCACGGTCCAGCGGGGGGCGGGGCGGGGGTCGTGGGGGGCGGGTTTGGTCAGGGTGTCGGTCACCGGGTCTCCGGGCGGCGGTCGGGGATGACGGTCAGGGCGGAGCGCTCGCCAAACACGGGGAGGTGGCGCTCGAGCTTTTCCAGCCGCTCCCGCAGCCCACGGTTGTCCCGGTTGAGCCGCCGCACGCGCAGGCGGCTCGGCAGCCAGCCCAGCAACCAGCCGATGAGGAGCGCTAAAAAAACGACCAGCGCGGTCGGCAGGGGCGACAGGAGGGGCAAAATCACCGTCTGCGGGTTGAGGGAGTTGAGGAGCCAGAGATACCCTAGCACGAGGAGCAGTCCCACGATTTGCAAAACATGCACGACCTTCATCCGACCTCCGTAGGGTCCAGTTTAACGTAACGCGTGGTGAGAGGGGATGAAGTTTTGGGGTGGGTGTTAGTACCGAGTGCTGCGTCTCACTACATCTGGATTTCTTCAACGACTCGAGCCGCCCGGTGTTCCTGCAACGCGTGAGAGAAGGCAAACCCACGCTCCAGCCGCACCACCCGCCAGAGCTGTGTGAGTGTCAGGTGTAAATCCGGGTGCCCGCGTCTCCTGAGAGGGCGCGCTCGAGCCCCTCAGCCCGCCGCCCGTCGGTGATAACAGAGAAAGCCGCGCCGCGCCCTAACGCTTCTAACGCCGCCTCGACCTTGGGAATCATCCCGCCCGCGATGCGCCCGTCTTGGATGCGTTCTTTTATCTTCGTTGCACTAAGTTCTGACAAGAGGCTGTTGGGGTCCTTGGGGTCGTCCAAAACCCCCGGCACGTCGGTCAAGAAGATGACGGGCGCTTCTAACGCCCCTGCCACCGCCCCGGCCACGCTGTCGGCGTTAACGTTCAGCACACCTCTTACACCTCCCTCGCCGCGCTCATTTTCGGCCAGGCAAGCGATAACGGGGGTGACGCTTACGTTTAGCAGCGTCTCTAAAAATGCCCGGTTCACGCGGACCATCTCGCCGACAAAACCGAGGGCTGGGTCTAGGGGGCGGGCGACGAGCAGGCTCGAGTCGCGCCCGGTAAGACCTACCGCCCCACCTATTTCCTGCGCCAAGACCTTGCCGAGACCCGTCAAGGCTGCCTCGACCACGGGCAAGCTTTCGGCGCTGGTGACGCGCAGGCCGCGTACGAACGAGCTGGTAAGCCCTGCATTTTCCAAAGCCTGGGCGATAAAAGGCCCACCGCCATGCACCACCACCGGCTCCTCTCCCTTCTGGGCGAGGGCGCGGAGGGCCAGGGCCACCTCCTTGCGCGTCCTAAGCTCAGTCATGGCGCTCCCGCCGTATTTGACAACCAGGGACATGGTATTAATCTTGACATATGGACAGGCTCATTTTTGGCACCGACGGCTGGCGCGACATTATCGGCGACCGTTTTACCTTTGACAACGTGGCGCGGGTCGCGCAGGCTTACGCCGAACATTTGCAAGCGCAGGGGGCGACGCGCGTGGTCGTCGGCTTCGACACCCGCTTCAACGGTGATATATTCGCGCGGCGCGTGGCGGAGGTGATGGCGGCCAACGGGCTCCACACGCTTCTTTCGGAAACGTACCTGCCGACGCCCGCGCTCTCGTTTGCGGTCAAACATGTTGAGGCGGGGGGCGGCGTCATGCTCACCGCCTCGCACAACCCGCCGGCCTACAACGGCTTCAAGCTCAAGGGTCCCTACGGCGGCACCGCCACGCCCGATATGTATCGCGCCGTGAGCGAGCGGGTCGAAAGCTTGACCGACGACGAGGTGCGCGCTTTTGACGGGAAAACGCACGCCATCGAGACTTTCAACGTCCGTAAAGCTTACTTTGAGGCGCTGTCCAGCCTTGTGGATGTGGAGGCGCTACGCAATTTCTCAGGCACTTTGGTTCACGACGCGATGGGCGGGGCGGGGGCGGGCTGGCTCACCGGATTCTTGAAACACGCCAAGCTCAAAATTCCCGTCCACGAAGTTCACGCGGTTCCCAATCCTACCTTCTACGGCGTCTCCCCCGAACCTATCGCGCAGAACTTAGCCTCGACGATGGCGGTGATGAGCGAGGGCGACGCCGCCTTCGCCACCGCCACCGACGGCGACGGCGACCGCTTGGGGCTGGTGCTGCCGGGCGGGGACTATTTTAATTCGCACCAGATTTTCGCGGTGCTGTTAGACCTGATGAGCAAGAAGGGCTACAGCGGCAAGGTGGTCAAAACCTTTACAGTCTCCCGCATCATCGAGCGGCTGGCCCATGCGCGCGGCCTTACGGTAGAGGAGACGCCCGTCGGCTTCAAGTATATCGTTGACGCGATGCTCTCGGAAGGCGTGCTCGTCGGCGGCGAGGAGTCGGGCGGCATCGGGGTGGCGGGCTGGCTGCCCGAGCGTGACGGGATTGCCAACAGTCTCTTGATGCTCGAGGCCGTCGTCAGGGCTGGCAAGCCGCTTCGGGAGATGTTCGCGGAACTCGAGCGCGAAGCCGACTGGCGGCACGCTTACGACCGCCTGGACCTGCACCTCCAGGGCAACGCCTTAAAGGAAGCGGTTATGCGCGCGCTGGACACGCCGCCCGAGCGCTTCGCGGGCCGCGAGGTCTTTTCGGTCGAGCGGCGCGACGGTGTCAAGCTCAACTTGGGCGAGGACGCCTGGCTTCTTTTCAGACCGAGCGGCACCGAGCCCGTCTTGCGCGTCTACTGCGAAGCACCGGATGGCGAGGCGGTGGCGGAGATTCTAGAGGAGGCTCGAGCCTTTGTAGAGGGTCTAAAGCCGTAGGAGCTGACAGCGACCGGTACCCTCTAAAGGACAATTTCGCTTGCGTGCCGCACGTATTTTCTCGACTACCGACCGCTGATGATAAAAGCCTGTCGCAAAAAGAAAAGAGGAAACTATGAAAAACAGACTTCCTACCGGTTGGAGCGAAGACAAAATCAAAGGCGTCACTGATCATTACGAGTTTCAAAGCGAAGACGAAGCTATCGCTGAAGATGAAGCGGCGTTTGCTGTTGAAGAAACGCTCATGCAGGTGCCTATTGAACTCGTTGCAGATGTGCGTGCTCTAATCGCAAAGCGGCTGGCAAAACACTGAAGCTTCTGATTGCCGCTTAACTAGGCGCTGCAAGAAATTTTGACTCGTTTTATCAAAAGTCTAGGAAGTAGTTGGAGATGTCAAATCTAATCGTGGTTACGTCAAAACCTCTGAACTCGAATCGTTCTGCCGCCTACGAGCATGACAGCTAGACCAGTCCTGTTCTTCAAGAAACTGCTGTGGGTGGACTGCGTGGGTGCCGCGCTAGCTGGGCTGACGGTGATCGCGCTCAGCGGGTGGCTCAGTCGCTTGGAGGGGCTTCCCTGGGAAGTGCTGCTCTTCACCGGGGCGGCCAACCTGCTCTACGCCTCCTACTCCTTCTCGCTCGCCGTCCGCTCTGAGCGGCCGATGCGGCTCATTAAGTAGGTACTCTTGGGGCCGCGCCCTCCCGGCGCTTGTTGTATCGCTCGCATTCCTTGCTTTTGGCGTCATGACCTCAATGCACGCCCCGCCACCTTTTACCGTCTATCTGCTGTGGCTTCTGGCTTTTGACGGTGCCTTGCTTCTCTTACTGTTGTGGTCGGCGGTTGGTGCTGTCAGGTCAACGGCTGGTGCCTAACGGTTCATGCAAGCCGACGCCGCTTCGCGGCTTAACTCAGGTGTTAAGCGCCGTTGTTCCTCTCGAGGTCTGCACTAAAATGGCTCTGGCGTCACGGACATCCGCTTTCACGTTCGCCCTGGACATAAGCATCCATGCAAAAGAATTTGTGAACGCAGAGCAAACTTTAGAACGTCACAGAGCCGAGAAAAACCACAAAAACCTATCCTCAGGTGCTTAATTGTTAGCGGGAGGAGCTCTCTCCTCAGCTTTAAAGCTGCAAAAACTCCTTGGGGCTCTCTGAAAGACGCTCATACCCCTCTTCGGTAATCACCGTCAAATCCTCAATTCGCACGCCCGCCTCTCCAGGCTTGTACACCCCCGGCTCGACGGTCACGGTCATGCCGGGCTCGAGCCGCTCCTCCTGGTCACGCGCCAGGCGCGGCCCCTCGTGAACCTCTAAGCCCACCCCGTGACCGAGGCTGTGGGTGAAGTTTTCTCCTAACCCCGCCTCCGTCAGACTCGCGCGCGCCAGGGCGTCCATTTCCCCGCCGGTCTTGCCGGGCGCAAGCGCGTGGAGCGCCCCCTCCTGCGCCCTTAATACTGCGTCGTACATCGCGCGAAATTCACCGTTCACAGTTCCCACCGCCACCGTGCGGGTCATGTCGGCGTGGTAGCCGTCCAGTTTAGCGCCGAAGTCGAGGGTGACCAAGTCGCCCTCTTCTATAGTTTTGTTCGACGCCACCCCGTGCGGCATCGCGCTTCTCGTACCGCTCGCCACGATAGTCTCGAAGCTCATGCCTTCAGCCCCGGAGAGGCGGAGGAAGCGCTCGAGCTCCAACGCCACCTCGACCTCGCGCGCCCCCGCCCGGACGAAGTCCAGGATATGCGTAAAGGCCGCGTCGGTGAGCCGCGCCGCCTCGCGCAGGGTGGCGATCTCCTGGGGCGTCTTGCGGAGCCGCAGCGCGCTCACGAGCCCCTTGGTGGGCAGAGGCTTGTGCGGGAGCTTTTCGGCAAAGGTTTCGAAGAGCGCGTAGCTCACGCTCTCGGCTTCAAAAGCCAAGCGCCGCGACCCCACCCGCTCGGCGACAAAGGCGGGCCAATCCTTGGGGACGATTTCCACGCTCAGCCGCGACTCCTCGCCCGCCTGAGCGGTGTAGCGCCCGTCGGTGATGAGCCAGGCGTCGGTAAGCGTCACGAGCACCCGCCCGTCCTGGGGGCTTTTGAACCCCGAGAGGTAGCGCACGTTGGCAGGCTTGGTGACGAGCAGTGCCTCGGCGTTCACGTCGCTAAGCTTTTCTCTTAACGTCTCAAGCATCTGCAACCCCGGCGGCTTCAACGAGCGCTAGAAGCGAATCCACCTCGAGGCTGGCGGAGCCAATCAAGCCGCCGTTGACATCATCCTGGGCGAGAAGCTCCGCCGCGTTAGCCGGTTTCATCGAGCCGCCGTAGAGGATGCGCACGGCGTCGGCGTGCTCGGGGTAGCGCTCTTTCAAGGCCCGGCGAATCTCGCCGCACATCTCGCCCGCGTCGTCCGCGGTGGCGGTTTTGCCCGTGCCGATGGCCCAGACGGGTTCGTAGGCGATGACCAAAGGCGCGGCGTTCTCTACACCCGCCAGACCCGCGGAAAGCTGCGACAGCACCGTCTCTTTGGCGTCGCCTGATTGGCGCTGCTCGAGCGTTTCCCCCACACAAAGGATGGGCCGCATCCCGCGCTCTAACACCCTGTGGAGCTTTTCGTTCACCAGCGCGTCGTCCTCAGCGTGATACGCGCGTCGCTCCGAGTGACCGACGATGACGTAAGCAACGTCTAAATCTTCCAACATGCCCGCCGACACCTCGCCGGTATAGGCCCCCTCGTCGTGCGCGCTCACGTCCTGCGCGCCCAGCGCCACGGGGCTGTCTCTCAGGATGGTGCGCAAGGCGGGGAGGTGGACAAAGGGCGCGCAGAGGAGCACCTCGGCGGCATCTCTGGCGTTGGTGCTAACGTGGGTCAGGCGGTCCTTGAGGACGTTGGCCCAGGTTTCGGCTTCGCTGGGCTTCTTGTGCATTTTCCAGTTGGCGGCGATGAGAGGAGTCATGACTCAGGATAACCCAAGAAGCCGTTGCTCTCTCCTTTACCTTTGCCAAGCGTTCCAAACACACCTAGAGGTGTTTGAAATGGGCTCGAGTTCCTAAAAAAAGCCCCCCTTATTAAGGGGGGTTGGGGGGATCTACTCCACTGACTTTGCGGCACATCAGTAGGAGACGAGCCCCCCTCAGTCCCCCCTTGTCAAGGGGGGAGGTCGTAGATGTCCAAATACCCTTTATCGTTATTGCCGGTAAGGTCGGCTAGGACTGGTGCAGATGAGGGCGGACGACACGTAGCCTGTACATTCCCAACCTTCTCCACCTTTCGACGGGCCACACGCCTCACGCGGACGCGCTACACTGGACGCTTAAGGAGGACGCCATGTCGTGGATTATCCTGCTTGTCCTGGTCGCGCTCGCTGTATTCGCCGTAGGCACCTACAACCGCATCGTCACCTTAGAAAACCGCGTCGGCAACGCCTGGAGCCAGATTGACGTGCAATTAAAGCGCCGCAACGACCTGGTCCCCAACCTTGTCGAGACGGTCAAGGGCTACGCCGCGCACGAAAAAGAGGTGTTCGCGCAGGTGGCAAAATCGCGTGAGCGCATGATGAACGCTGGAAGCGTGCCCGAGTCCGCGGCGGCCGCCAACGCGATGAGCGCCGCCTTAGGAAGGCTTTTCGCCATCTCGGAAAACTACCCCCAGCTCAGGGCCAACGAGAACTTCCGCGTGCTGCAAGAAGAACTCTCTTCGGTCGAGAACAAAATCGCTTACGCGCGGCAGTTTTACAACGACTCGGTCCTGCAATACAACAACGCCATCGAGACCCTGCCGGGCTCCATGCTCGCCGGGCCGATGGGCAAGCAGGAGCAGGTTTATTTAGAGATTCCCGAGACCGAACGCCAGGCCCCGCAGGTTTCTTTTAGCGGTTCCTAAAGTCCATGCAAACCACCTCCACGCTTCCCAACGAAATCACTGACCCCGCGACGGGGCGAAAAATCAACCTGCTCGACTGGAAAGCGGCCAACATCCGCCTCTCCTGGCTCCTGGCGTTTTTCGTCGCGGCGCTCCTCGCCGCCATCGCCTACCTCTTGGCGCTCGCGGTCGACCGGCAGGCGGCGGTGCTGTTCATCGTGATTGCGGTGGGGCTCGCGCTCACGCAAAACATGGTCGCTTACTGGTTCTCGGACCAAATGGCCTTGAGCGCCGCCCGCGCGCGGCCTGCGACGGTAGAAGAGCACCGCTACCTCGTCAACGTGACCGAGGCGGTGGCGATTGGCGCAGGGGTGCCCGCGCCCGAGGTCTACGTGATTGACTCAAAGGCCCCCAACGCCTTTGCGACGGGCCGCAACCCCGAACACAGCGCGGTGGCGGTGACGACGGGGCTTTTGGAGCTACTAGACCGGCAGGAGCTCGAGGGAGTGATAGCACACGAGATGTCGCACATCAAAAACTACGACATCTTATTCACCTCGATGCTGGCCGCGACCGTGGGCGCAATTCTCCTCATCCGCGACCTCGTGCTGCGCTCCACGCGCTACGGAGGTTACGGGGATTTCGGGGGCGGGCGGAGACGAGGCCGCAAGGACAGCGGTGGCGGGCAAGCCCTGGCGATGGTGCTGCTCGTCGTGTTGCTCGTGCTCGCGCCCGTTCTGGCAACCCTGCTGCGCCTCGCGGTGAGCCGCCGCCGCGAATTTTTGGCCGACGCCACGGGCGCTTACATCACCCGCAACCCGGAGGGGCTGGCGCGGGCCTTGGAGAAACTCAGGGATTATAAGGGGGACAGGCTCGAGGTCTCTGAAGGCGTGCAGCACATGTTCTTTACCAACCCGGTGCAGCACCTCAACGCCAGGGGGCTGTTCGCAACGCACCCGCCCCTAGACGAGCGCATCGACCGCTTGCGGAGGGTGTGAGGCGTGCTCACGGAAGACGTTGTAAAAGAGACTGGTACAGAAAAAGTCATCGCATCGGCCCTCCTTTATAACCCGAGGGGCGAAGTGCTTTTGCAGCACCGCGACGACAAGCCGGACATCGGGAATCCGAACCTGTGGTCGCTCTTCGGCGGTCACAAGGAGGCGGGGGAGGGGCTCGAGGCGGCGCTCGTCCGCGAGGTCGAAGAGGAAATCGGCTTCGCTCCCACGACCTTTCACCTCTGGACTGTGGCGCGCCAGCCGGGCACCGTCTTCTACATCTACCTCGTGCCGATTGACAAGCCGTTGGGGGCGCTCGAGCTTAACGAAGGACAAAACTTTGGTTTTTTTGAGCCGGAGACGGCGCTGGAAACGCTGCCGCTGTCGCCGCTTGGACGGTTTGTGTTGGAAGCTTTCCGTGCGTACGAAGCGTACCAGGCGGAAGTTTGAGCGAGCCGTGGATGAAGCCGGGGGCGGCAGGGGAGACCGGCGGCTAGCCCCACCGCTCGACCCCGTCAATATCTAAAACGAAGTCGGCACCGTAAGCCGTCGCAGGCGTCTGAAACCCTACCCTGACCTCTCTCGCCAGCACCTTCTCCAAAACGAGCAAAGAAGTGAGCACCGTCAGCTTATAACCTTCGGGCGTTTTCATCCGCGCCTCGGCCCGCCCTCCCGCTTTGTCCGTGACCTCGCCCCAGAGAAGAGTCCGGCCCCCCTCCCGGGTCGCCTCATCCGGCCCGGCGGGGCCTCTGTCGATGCGCGCCTCCAGAAAACGCCGCACCGGGCCTTTGTAAAGGAGCGGGCCTAAGTAGCGGCTCGCCCGCAGCGCCCACACCAGGCGCTCCGGCGCGGCCATGTAGACCTCGATGTCGGGAATCCCCGTGCTGTGGTAGGCGGTCGCCACGTCGCCCCAGGGGATGGTGACGGTTTGCCGCGGGCCCTCGCCAAAGTCCACCCGCCGGGTCTTAAAGGCGGCGGGCACGGTTGTAATGTCGCCGTCCCGCCTCACCGCGCCGCCCACAAAACTCTCCAGGGCGGTCCGGGCGGTGCCCCTCGAGACCCCGCCGAGCCCCTCGAACGCCAATCTGAGGCGCGCCGCGCTCGGCAGCCTCTTTTTAAGGTGCGCGGCGAGGCAGTCAGAGGGCACCACGTCGAACCCGACGCCCGGCAGGAGCATGACCCCGGCCTCACGCGCCCGCGCGTCCCACCCCGCCAGCGCCTCGAACACGCCAATCTCGCCGGTAATGTCGAGGTAGTGAACACCCGTCCTTAAACACGCCTCCGCCATCGGCTGCGCGGTTTTAGAGAAAGGCCCGGCGCAGTGGAGCACCGCGGTCACGCCGTCAAGCTGCTCGGCGACTCTCTCAGAATTATCAAGAGAGAAAACGCGCCCCTCGAGCCCCAACCTGAGCGCCTGGGGCTCGAGCTTCTCCGCGTCGCGCCCTGCCAGGATGGGCTTTAAGCCGCGCCTGACAGCCTCCCGCGCAATTAAATTGCCCGTATAGCCGTAGGAGCCGTAAAGCAGCGCGGTCATCACTCTTCAAGTTTACAGCGCGGGCGTCGCCGCGTTGCGCCGTCCGATTTTTTTACGCACGACCGGCGTTACCTCGGTGCCCAGCAGCCCGGTGGCGCGCATCATCTTTGCGTGCGGCAGGGTGCCCACGCTCGGTTGTAACAAGGAGCACTGGTGCCCAGAAATCTTGTGCTGAAAACATACGAAAGCCCACTTGGTGGCTCCGTGGCGGCGTGCTTTGAGAGGTACAGTTGCGCTGGCCTTACCTTAAGTCTCATCTCACTAAGCTGTTCGTCTACGCACCCATTAGAGATATCAAGGGGTTCCAAACTTGGCGCAGGGGTATGAAAATAACGAGAGGACTTGTGAATCAAGTCCTCTCAGAGTCTATGTGCTGGCTTGCTATACGCTAGCTAGGGTTCTACCTCTGCCGGGAGGAAAAGCTCGAGTTCTTACCCTTGCCCGATTTGTTCCTCCACACGTCAAAGGTCATGTTGGCACCTTGGAGCCCGTAGTTCTTGAACACGGTTCTACTGTTCGTCTGGGCGTAACGGTTGTAGTCGATGGTGGAGGTGTTGTAGAACTTCTTTGCCGGCCTCGTACCCGCCGAAATCTGCCAAAGCAGTTGGTTGCCCCTGCCCTGAATGACGTTGTTCTTGACCGTCCAGTTCTCGAGCTCCAAGGTGTAGCGGCGGCCCGTCTCGAAGTCCGTGTAACTCCTTGGTCCGTACCACAGGTAGAGCTGAGACTCATCGTTGTTTTCGATGGTGTTGCGCTCGAGGGTCAGGTTGTGCGTGCCGTTGATTCTGAGACCGCCTCGGCCGTTGTTGCATATGGTGCTGTTGGTCATCTTGACGGGGCCCACGCTCGCCTCTAGCTTAAAGCCGCCAGCGGAGTTGTTGCAGGCGTAGAGCCGGTCTATCGTCACGTTCTTCGCATCGGTGTCGAACCAAAGACCGTTCAAGTAGTTCCCGACGGCTCTGTGATTGCGAACGACCACATCGTGGATGAACATGAACTTGCCGTCGTCGCCCCCGTAGTTGCCCTGTCTGCCCCTCCGGTCGCGCCAGTTGTTATAGGAGCCCTCGGTGTTCTCCAAACGCAAGCCGCGCACCTTCCACATGGCCCAGGCACCCCCGTTGTTGGTCCAGGAGGTGTTGCGGAAGGTGATGTCCCTACCCTGGGCAACATGGAACGCTTTGTTACCGTTCCACTTGATGTCTACACCCTCGAGCAGCACGTCTTTCTGATTGATGATTTCTATGGCCGCGTCCCACTGCGAGGAGGAGTGCTGGAGTACCAAACCTTTTAAAACCACGTTGTTGAGCTTGGTTGTCTTGAACAAGGTTGCGCGCGTTGCCACCTCGACGGTTGCGCTATTGAGGTTGACGCCGCTGGGGGGTTTGATAAAAATTTTGTCGGCTCTTTCGTCGACGTAAAAAGACCCGGCTGAGAGACTGGACCTAGACAGCGTTTGATCTAAGTTCTTGCCGTTGACGATGACCATTTCGCGTCTGCGTGAGAGCGCACTCTTGTTTCTGTCGTTCGTCGAGGCCGTTCCCCAATTGTAAGGCCAGCGGTGGCTGCACACGCCCGAGGAGCAGCTCCAGCCCGTCCACACCTCCGAGCCCGAAAGGATGGCCTTGCCGGGCTGGATGGACTCAAAAACGATGGGCTTGCCGCTGCTACTGGCGTACCTGTCAATGGACTCGCGGTAGGTGCCGGGGTAGATGCGGATGTTCGTCCCTTTGCCGCTCCTGCGGTTGCTCAGCGCCTTTTCGAGCCCTTTGTTGAGCGTTTTAAAGGGTTGGCCTGAGGTGCCCGGGTTGCGGTCGGAGCCGCGGCCGGCGTCAACATAAACCTGCTCGAGATTGTTGTATGACGAAGGCGGCGCGTTGGGGGGGGGTGCGCTGGGCGGCGCGCTGGAACCGCCCCCACCGTTGACGACGTTGAACGTGACCGTTTTCGCCCGGCCTGCGGTCCCCTGCGCGTTGGACCTGGCGTAGGCGGTTACGGTGAGCGTGTGCTTCCCGGCGCTCGGCGTCCAGTCGAAGTAGTTGCTGCCGCTGTTGCCCGCCAGGGCGTAAGGCGCGTTGTTCTCGGTGCGATAATTTTTGTTGCTGTCGAGCGCAAAACGGACGCTGCCGACGTTCCCCACGTTGGCTCGGATGTTAAGATTCCGCGTCGGCAATTTGTTGAAGTCGAGCGTTGCCCCGTTGGGGATGGGGTCAAAGCCGCTAATGGGCCTGTCCGTGTCCGCGTTCATCAGGGTGAGGCTCGAGACGCTGTTGACCAAGGCGTCGACTTCGGGGGACTGGGTCTGACATCCCGCTAAAAATAAGCTTGCCGCAACAAACAGCCCTAAAAAAGCTTTTTGACGCTTCATAGACCCCACTACCCAATCCTGCTTTGCACGGACGTCGATGACGGCGAGACCTGGGTCCCCCTACAATAAGTGCGCGTCGTTATCCAAGTTGTTCTGTGTGTCATCAGCTATCCTCCTTATGGTTTTACACAACCAGCAGACGGTTTTGGAAAGGGCGTAAGGTGCTTGTACTTCCACACCTGCTCCATTAACGCCCTACCAGGGACGGCAACCACGCGAGGCGGTAACCGACGCTTGCGTCACTGACTGGTTGTGTTTTTTGCTCCGTCCGCCATAGACGCCCAGACTATGAAGCGGGTGGAGCGTTCGTGTACTTCCCCCTGGCGAAAACTTATCACCTGTCATATGAGCTTTATGTGGTTTTCATAATAGATTTACCAAAAAAAGAAGGGTGATCCACTCACAAATAGCTGTGTCACATGTAGGTTTCTGTACGTAGCCGCTTTCTCATAATGATGCACAAAGGCGGTGGTTCTATCCCTCGGCTTTGGCGTTAAGGTTAAACTCATTTTTCTCAGTGACGCGTGCTCGTGTCGACGTGGGCTCGAGAAACATACCGAGCTGTAGGTCCGAAGCATGTTGGGCTCAGATGTGAAACCTAAGTGACAAATCTGAACCGATCCAACAGAGAAGAGCGTACAATCGCTACTCGTATGTGTCGGCTACCCTCGCCTCGAGGCGGACAAAATAATTCTAAGCCCGTTGATGGAAGTTTGACATGGGCTTAGACGCCTGGTTTGCGCTTTTTGTGGTTGCTTCCGTGCTGGGTATGCTGGTTTTCACCCGGGTGGGGGCCGACATCGTTTTCATGGGCGGGTTGACGCTGCTGCTCACGCTGGGTGTGCTTTCGCCGGGAGACGCGCTCGCGGGCTTTGCCAATCCCGGCATGATCACGGTGGCGGCGCTTTATGTGGTGGTCGCGGGGCTGCAAGAAACTGGCGGCGTCCAGTGGATCGGGCAGCGGCTTCTGGGTCGGCCCAAGTCGATGACCGGCGCGCAGCTAAGGATCATGGTGCCCGTCGCCGTTCTCAGCGCTTTTTTGAACAACACGCCCGTCGTGGCGATGCTTATTCCCGCGGTGAGCGACCTGTCGAAGCGCTACAAGCTGGCGGTGTCGAAACTGATGATCCCGCTCTCGTACGCGGCCATCCTGGGGGGCACGCTGACGCTCATCGGGACGAGCACCAACTTGGTCGTCAACGGCCTGCTTATTACCACCACCGACCTGCCGACGCTTCACATGTTCGAGCTCGCTTGGGTGGGGCTGCCCACCCTGCTGGTGGGGGTAAGCTTTATCGTCCTCGCGTCGCGCAGGCTGCTTCCCGACCGTCAGACCACCACGAGCCTCTTCAGCAACCCGCGCGAGTACACGCTCGAGCTGCTCGTGGCGGACGCGAGCCCCTTGGTGGGTAAGACCATCGAGGAGGCGGGTCTGCGTCACCTGCCGAGCGCTTACTTAGCCGAAATCGAGCGCGGCGGCAACGTGATGCCCGCCGTGTCCCCCCAGGAGCGGCTGCAAGGGGGCGACCGGCTCGTGTTCGTCGGCGTGGTCGAGTCGATTGTCGAGTTGCAAAAAATCCGCGGACTGTTGCCCGCGACCGACCAGCTTTTCAAGCTCAACGCGCCCCGGGTCAAGCGCACGCTCGTCGAGGCGGTGGTGTCGAGTTCTTGCCCGCTCGTCGGCAAGACCATACGCGAGGGCCGCTTTCGCTCGGTATACGACGCGGTGGTCATCGCGGTGGCGCGCAACGGCGAAAGAATCCACAAAAAAATCGGCGACATCGTGCTCCAGCCGGGGGACACGCTGCTGCTCGAGGCGCAGCCGAACTTCGCGGCGCGGCAGCGGAACTCGAGCGACTTTTTTTTGGTGAGCACCGTCGAGAACTCTCACCCGCTCCGGCACGACCGCGCGTTCGTCGCCGCCGCCATCCTTTTGGGGCTCGTGCTCACGGTCGGCTTTGGGCTTTTCTCCATGCTCCAGGCCTCCCTGCTCGCGGCGGCGCTCACCGTCGCCACGCGCTGCTGCACGGGCGCGGTGGCGCGGCGGAGCATCGACTGGAGCGTGCTCATCGTGATCGCCGCCTCGCTCGGCTTGGGGCGGGCGCTCGAGGTGACCGGGGCGGCGGGCGCGGTCGCGGGCACGCTCATCGCCTTGGCCGGGAGCAACCCCTGGATAGGTCTGGCCGTCGTCTACGCCATCACCGCCTTTTTTACCGCGGTCGTGACCAACAACGCGGCGGCGGTGCTCATGTTCCCCGTCGCGCTCACCTTGGCGAACGCCTTAGGCGTCAACTTCATGCCCTTCGTTATCGCCATCATGATGGGCGCGTCCGCAAGCTTCGCCACGCCTATCGGCTACCAGACCAACCTCATGGTCTACGGCCCCGGCGGCTACCGCTTTACCGATTACCTCAAAATCGGCTTGCCCCTCAACCTGCTAACGGCCGTCGTCGCGGTTCTCATTATTCCGTTCGTGTGGAACTTTTGACTGTGGGTCCATGTGTGAAACTTCTGACGACACTTCCCGTTGTGCGAAACGTTTAATTCTGGTGTCGCCAACCTTTACCCAACCCCAAAGGAGTAGGTATGAATTTAGCAACCTCGATCACAGCAGAGACGGAAGTACCAAAAGATATGAACACCCTTTTGTCCGACATCGTCGCCACCGCCGAAAGCGCGGGCGAGGCGGTGATGGAGGTCTACGCCGGGGCCGACTTAGGCACCCGCTACAAGGAGGACGACTCGCCCCTTACCCGTGCCGACCTTGCCTCGCACCGCCTTATCAAGGCGCG
Organism: Trueperaceae bacterium; assembly: GCA_965214995.1. Taxonomy (GTDB): domain Bacteria; phylum Deinococcota; class Deinococci; order Deinococcales; family Trueperaceae; genus CBDCCT01. Next base: position 5,669,513 of record CBDCCT010000002.1, on the reverse strand, counting down.
CTTGGAGGCGCTGACGCCCCACATCCCCGTGCTGTCCGAGGAATCCAAGGCGGTGCCCTACAGTGAGCGCCGGGCCTGGTCTCTTTTCTGGCTCGTCGACCCCCTGGACGGAACCAAGGAGTTCGTCAAACGCAACGGCGAATTCACCGTCAACATCGCGCTCGTGCGGGAGGGTAAGCCCATTCTCGGCGTGGTTCACGCGCCCGCTCTTAAGAGTACCTACTGGGCCGCTGCGTCCCTCGGTGCGTTCAAGCGCGCCAACGGAGGTGAAGCTTTGCCCATTCGCACACAGCATTACACCGAGGGCGCCCTGCGTCTGGTCGCCAGCCGCTCTCACGCGGGCGCTCAGACGGAAGCCTTTGTGACGCGTTTACGCGAAGACGCGCGCATTGGCGAGATTGACCTCGTCTCAATCGGTAGCGCGCTTAAACTGTGTCTGGTGGCTGAAGGCGCAGCGCACCTCTACCCGCGTTTCGGCCCCACGATGGAGTGGGACACCGCCGCCGCGCAGTGCGTGGTCGAAGTCGCGGGGGGGAAGGTCACGGACCTCGAGGGCCAAGCATTGCACTACAACAAAGAAAACCTGCTCAACCCGTTCTTTTTGGTGAGCGGTAGATCCGAGGGAACCTCGCCCTGGCAGGATGCGCTCGCCGCTGTAAGGTAGAGTGGCGGCTGCCCTTTACGCGCGTGGTCACGCCCTATATACTGCGCTCTAGGAAGGTTTGAACGTCTGTTGGTATTCACCCCCGTTTGTCACGGAACACGTGCTAAATCACGTCCGGATTGTGACGCATGAGCCATACAAACACGCGAGCTTCTGCGGCGTTTGCGCCACAAGCATGACAGAAGCGCCAGAAAACATCCGGAAAAGGAGTAACCCATGAATTTGATTCGTCCTCACGGCGGCACGCTCGTCGACCGCACCCTTCAGGGCGCGGAGCGCCAGCGGGCCTTTGAAAACGCCCACGCGCTGCCCCGGCTGACCCTGTCGGAGCGTAACTTAGCCGATTTGGAATGTCTCGCCACGGGCGTCTACAGCCCCCTCACCGGGTTCGTTGGCGAAGAAGACTACGCGAGCATCGTGAACGACATGCGGCTCTCGAGCGGCTCCGCCTGGAGCATCCCCATCACCCTGCAAGTCCCGGAGGCGGGTGCCGACAAATACCGCCTCGACCGCGAGATTGCCTTGGCGGGACCCAGCGGCGACATCCTCGCGGTCATGACCGTGACCAGCAAATATACCCCCGACCAGACGCGGGAGGCCGAAAAGGTCTACGGCACCGCCGACGCGGCGCACCCCGGCGTCCAGGCGATGCGGGAAGCTGGGCTGGTCTACTTGGGCGGCCCCGTCTCGCTCGTCGCGGACATGCCCAAAAGCGAGTTTCAGGACTACCTGTTCACGCCCCAGCAGACCCGCGCCGCGTTTGCCGAGCGGGGTTGGAACACGGTGGTCGCTTTCCAAACGCGCAACCCCATCCACCGCGCCCACGAGTACCTGACCAAAGTGGCTTTGGAGACCGTTGACGGACTCTTCATCAACCCCCTGGTGGGCACGACCAAGTCCGACGACATCGACGCCGACGTACGGATGCGGTGCTACCACGCGATTCTTGAAAACTACTACCCGCAAGACCGCGTCTTTTTGGGCGTCTACCCCGCCGCCATGCGCTACGCGGGACCGCGTGAAGCCATCCTTCACGCCGTCTCGAGGCAGAACTACGGCTGCACCCACTTCATCGTCGGGCGCGACCACGCGGGCGTCGGCGACTACTACGGCACCTACGACGCGCAGGCCATTTTTGATAGGTTTGACGGCTCCGAGCTTGCCATCCAACCCCTCAAGTTCGAGCACTCCTTCTACTGCAAGGCGTGCGAGGCGATGGCCTCGGCCAAAACCTGCCCCCACGGCAAGGAAAAGCACGTCTTCCTGTCGGGCACCAAGGTGCGCGAGATGCTGGCGAACGGTCAAATGCCCCCCGCGGAATTCAGCCGCCCCGAGGTGGCTGAAATTCTTATCGAGGCGTACCGCGTTCCCGCTTAGTCAAAGTTAAAGCAGTCCTCATCAAAAGGACTTTGAGAACAAAGCTAGTTACGGAGGTATGAATGGAATCCAAGGGTGTAACACTGTGGTTTACAGGTTTGAGCGGCTCCGGCAAAACAACCATCGCGCGCGAGGTGGAGCGCGAGCTCCGGGCGCGCGGGTGCAAGGTCGAGATTCTTGACGGCGACATCGTCCGGACGAATTTGTCCAAGGGCTTGGGCTTTAGCAAAGAAGACCGCGATACGAACGTCAAGCGGATCGGCTTCGTCGCCAATCTGCTCTCGCGCAACGGCGTCGTCGCCATCACCGCGGCCATCAGCCCCTACCGCGCGGTGCGCGACGACATCCGCATGATGACCGAGAACTTTGTCGAGGTGTTTGCGAGAGCGCCGCTCGAGGTCTGCGAGTCCCGCGACGTCAAGGGGCTCTACGCCAAGGCGCGCGCGGGCGAGATCAAGGGCTTTACGGGCATTGATGACCCTTACGAGGAGCCCATCAACGCCGACATCGTCTGCGATACCGACAAAGAGTCGGTGGAGGAGAGCGCGGAGAAGGTGATGAGTGAGCTCGAGCGCTTGGGCTTCATTCCCGCCAAGCAAGCGGTGGCTTCTTAAGCGTTCGCGGGTATTACGGTAATTGAGACTTAAAAGCCCGGCGCATCTCAAAGATGCGCCGGGCTTTTGTTGAGCTAAGCTTTACCGTCTGAGGCGTGGTTGGGGGATTGAGTGGGTGGGCTCGAGGCCCGTTGCGGAAAGCTCGCGCTACTGCCCCACCTCGCCGCAGGCGACGATAGTGCCCATGCTGTCCGGCGAAAGGTGGATGTTGAGGTAGTGGTTTCCACTAACGATGTCGTCATAAGACGCGTCCGTGGTCGTGACGCTCAAGCCGCTCCGGCCGTTCACGTTTTCGAGAGGCACCACGATGTCGCCCCCGCTGCCGCAGTCGCCCAGGTGAAAGTGGGCGGGATGGACGCCGTCAACCGGGGTGCCGCTCAGTAAGATGACGACGACCGCCCCCTCGAACCCGTAGTCGGACACGAGCACGGAGCCCCGCACGCCGCTCCCGTCAACGGGTAGCACCTGGTAGCGGGTTCTCTGCACGTCTTGCAGCGTCAGCATGGCCGGTGGGGTGGGCTGCTCAGCCTGAGCGTCGGTTTGGGTTTCGGTAGCCGGTGCTGGTGTGACCTCAACGGGTGTGGTCTCGGGCGCGGCTTCCGCGGGCTCGGGCTCGACAGGTGTTACTTCCTCGGCGGTAGGCTCCGTCGTGGCGTCTTCGGTGGGGGTGTCCTCCATCTCCGTCTCGGCTGTGGCGGCACCTTCCGTCTCAGTCTCCGTTTCGGTTGCGGCGTCCTCTGCCTCGGCTTCCGTCTCAGTAGCTGCGGCCTCTTCTGCGGCCGCGTCAACGACGCTGAAGCGCACCGTGAGCGCCGCGCCCGCCTCTCCGTTCCCGCCCGCTGCGCTGTAGGGCGTGACCGTGAGGGTGTGTTCGCCCACGGCGGGCGTCCAGGGGTTGTAGTCGGGACCGGGCTCGTCCCCGGCGATGGCGTAAGGCGCGCTGCTCTCCGTCTGGTAGTTCTCCCTGGCGTCGAGTGAGAAGCGCACGCTGCCGACCGTGGCCGGGTCCGTGTTGGCTACCACGCTAAGGTTGTTCGTCCCCAGCGCGCCAAAGTCGAGGACCATCCCGTCGGTGAGTTCGCCGATGGGTTGGTCTGTGTCGGCGTTGATTAGGGTGAGGCTTGTGACCTCCCCAGCGCCGCCTTGCGCGGAGGCGAAGCTTAACACCCCCATGACTACGAAAAGGCTCGAGAAAACCGTGCGAATGAATTGCATAAAAACCCCTTTCTCAACCATCTTACTTACGAGCGTCCAGCTACGTTCTGCGTGTTGGCACACTTTGGAAAGCGGGTTGCAAGCGTGGCGAACGCGAAGTAACCATCACGAGTAACCGTTGCAACCGTCTCTCCAAACCCCGCCGCCAGACCCTTTGAGTCCTTGGCGAGGCTTCGTTTGGGGGTGCCCCCGTGACATATTACATTACGAATGAAAGGGTGCAAGAGCGGCAAATTCCACACAAGTTTAGTTCTACGACCCAGACGTGGTGCGTTTTGGGAGAACGCCCCCGCGCAGTTGAGTTCCTCATAGCGTGCGCAGCATGATGGCCTAAAATGGTGAAGAGTCGTGTTGAGACTTCTCGCGTGCGCAGCATGTAGCGCCCGTCTTAACAGTAGACTCAGACGCGGCCTAAACCTGGCTCAATCTCTCGTGCAAACGCCCGGAATGGTGGTGTGGTTATGACATCCGTGAAGCTATGGACATCCAATGTGACCTCTGTGACGCAACGGGCGCGGGAGGCGGTTATCATCGAGCAGGTGCTGTGAGACAGGTGCCACAAACGCTGGGCGAATGCCGAGCATCAAACGGTTAAATACCGACCGACGGACATACCCACCTTGAAAAGGTTTGATACCAACATACCCAGACAACAACACACCAAGACAACAGTGAAAGAGGAACTATGAGTGTAGCCATCATTACGGGATCAGCGGGACTTATCGGCTCGGCGGCGTGCCGCTACTTTAGCGAGCAGGGCTTAGACGTGGTCGGCATCGACAACGACATGCGCCGCGTGTTTTTTGGCGACGAAGCCTCGACGGCGTGGAACGTGGACAAGCTCAAGGGCGACATAGGCAAGGGCTACAAGCACTGCAACTTAGACATCCGGGACCGTGAGGGCATCGCCAAGCTTTTCAAGGACTACGGCGAGGACGTGGCGCTGGTGATTCACACCGCCGCCCAGCCCTCACATGACTGGGCGGCCAGGGAGCCCTTCACCGACTTCGACATCAACGCGGTGGGCACGCTTAATATGTTGGAGGCCACCCGGCAGCACGCGCCTAAAGCCGTATTTATCTTTACCTCGACCAACAAAGTCTACGGCGACACCCCCAACAGCCTGCCGCTCATCGAGCAGGAAACGCGCTATGAGATAGACCCGTCGCATCCCTACAAAGACGGCATCAGCGAGGACATGTCGATTGACACCTGCCTCCACAGCCTCTTCGGCGCCTCCAAGGTCGCGGCGGACGTGATGGTGCAGGAGTACGGGCGCTACTTCGACATGTACACCTCGTGCTTTCGCGGCGGGACCTTGACGGGGCCGCAGCACTCCGCGACGCAGCTCCACGGCTTTTTGGCCTATGTGATGCGCTGCACCATGACCGGCACGCCCTACACCGTTTTCGGCTACAAGGGCAAGCAGGTCCGGGACGCGATTCACAGCGACGACCTGATTCGCGCCTTTCACGAGGTGTTTAAAAAGCCGCGGGTGGCGGAAGTCTATAACATCGGCGGGGGCCGCTTTTCGAACGCGTCGGTGTTGGAGGCCATCCACCAGTCCCAAGACATCGCCGGGCGGGAGCTCGAGTGGTCGTATTCCGAACAAAACCGGCGCGGCGACCACCTCTGGTGGATCGGCGACAACGGCAAGTTCGAGTCGCACTACCCCGAGTGGGACCAGCAGTACAACGTCGAGCGCATCCTCAGGGAAATTTACGAGGCGAACCTCGAGCGGTGGGCCGCGTGAAAGAAGACAGTGTGAAGACCGGCAAGCACAACCTTTTGGGCGTCCTCATCGACGCGGTCGATTACAAAACGGCGGTCGAGAGGATAGTGAGCGCCGCCGAGGCGGGGCGCGGCCTGTCGGTCACGGCCTTGGCGGTTCACGGGGTGATGACGGGGGTGGGGGACGCCGAGCACCGTCACCGTCTCAACGAGTTCGACTTGGTCACCCCGGACGGTCAGCCCGTGCGCTGGGGGCTCAACCTCCTTCACGGTGCGGGGCTTGACGACCGCGTTTACGGCCCCACGCTCACGCTCAAGGTCTGTGAAGAGGCGGCGGTGCGGGGGGTGCCCGTTTACTTTTACGGCTCTCGCCCGGAGGTGCTGGAAAAGCTTACGCAGAACTTAAAGGCGCGCTTCCCCGGCTTCAAGGTTGCGGGTGCCGAACCCTCGAAGTTCCGACAAACGACGCCTCAGGAAAAAGACGAAATCGCCGAGCGTGTACGCGACTCGGGCGCGCAGATTACCTTCGTGGGGCTCGGCTGTCCGCGGCAGGAGGTGTTCGCCTACGAGTATAAAGACGCGCTCCAGATGCCCGTCATCGCCGTGGGGGCCGCGTTCGACTACCACGCCGGGCTCCTGCAGGAGCCGCCCGCCTGGATGCAGCGTCGGGGCCTCCAATGGTTCTACCGGCTGCTGCAAGACCCGCGCCGCCTGTGGAAGCGTTACCTGGTTCTCAACACCCAGTTCGTCACGCTGTTCACCCTCCAGTGGCTCGGGCTGTGGCGGCCAAAGGTGACGGATACGGAGGCGCCCGAGGCCGAAGTGCTGTACGGTTAAAGGAATGCAGGGAATGGTACTCACATGACGTTATCTCTTTACACTGCGCTACGATGTGAGGCTCCACGCGCTTCTGTACGGCGAGACCATCTCACCATGAAAAAACCTGTGAAAAAAGCATTTCTTGCCTTGCGCGCGCGAGCGCCGCGCAGAGGAGACGCATGAAACTTGGTGCATCCTACATGTCTCGTCCGGCCGTGCGCGACGAATCCTTGGGGCGCGTGCTGTCCCCAAAGCCGAGGCTCACCACCCTCACGCTGCTCGTCGCCGACCTCCTGGCGCTGCTCGTGGCGGCGGGCGCGGCCGCGCTCCTCTGGGCGCTCGTCAACCCAGACATCAACCTCGAGCTCTTTTTCGGGCTGTGGCCGGTGCTATGCCTGTTCACGCTCAGTTACGCCCTCGCGGGGCTCTATCCGGCTGCGGGTCTGGGGCCGGTGGAGGAGCTTAGGCGCTTGTCCGTCGTCTCGACCGCCCTTTACCTTGGGACCATCGTGGTGCTCTTCTTGGCCGAAGATTTGAGTATGCAGTCGCGCGGCGCCTTTGTGGCGTCGTGGCTTCTGACGCTCCTGCTGCTGCCTTTAGGACGCGCCGCCGTGCGCGAGCTTTTTTCTAGGAGAACATGGTGGGGCCTGCCCGTGCTCGTTTTCGGCGCGGGTCACACCAGCAACCTGCTCGTGCGCCGCCTCAAAGACAATCCAGGGCTGGGGCTCAAGGTGCTGGCATGTTTTGACGACGACCTTGGCAAAGGCGACAGCGTACACGGCGTCCCGGTCATCCACTCGCTCGCCAGAGCGCCCGAGCTGGCGAAAACGTTCGGCGTCCGTCACCTGCTCGTCGCCATGCCGAGCGTCGAGCCCAAGGCGCTGGGTCGCCTCTTACAGCGCTACGCAAGCGTGTTTCCTTACCTCATCGTCGTGCCGGACCTTTTCGGCCTCCCGAGCTTGGGCTTATCAGTCAGAGATTTAGCGGGCGTCATCGGTTTGCAGGTGCGCCAGAACCTGCTCTTGCCGCACAACCGCCTGCTCAAGCGGTGCTTAGATGTGCTCCTCATCCTTCCTTTCGCGCTGCTCGCGCTGCCCGTTGTGGCCGTGGCCGCGCTTTGGATTATGGCCGTGAATCCGGGCAACCCTTTTTACGCCCAGGAGCGAGAAGGATACGGCGGCAAGAAAATAAGGGTATGGAAACTTCGGACGATGTACGCGGACGCCGACGCGCTTCTGGAAAAGCACCTACAAGCCCATCCCGAGGCGAGGGGGGAGTGGGAACGCTTCTACAAACTCAAAAACGACCCGCGCATTCTGCCGGGCGTCGGTACGGCGCTACGCAAAACGAGCCTTGACGAGCTGCCGCAGGTGTGGAACATCCTTAAGGGCGACATGAGCTTGGTCGGGCCGCGGCCTTTTCCTTACTATCACTTAGAGCCCTTTAGCGACGAGTTTCGCGCGCTGCGCCGCCAGGTGGTGCCGGGTTTGACGGGCATGTGGCAGGTGTCGTCGCGCAGCGAGGGCGACTTAGAGGTGCAGGAAAATTTAGACAGCTATTACATCCGCAATTGGTCGCTCTGGCTTGACCTTTACCTTATCGCGCGCACGCCTTGGGCTGTTCTTTTTGGGAGGGGCGCTTACTAACAGCGGGTATCGCCTGTTCTGAGGGTTTTGAAGGTGCGAAGCCGTGCGGAGCAACGCTTTCGCCACGTAAACCACCACGTAAATCACTATCTGGCGCGTACTTTCGGTGATGATGCCTGCGTTCATTTGTCTCACATTTGTCTCAGCATGTCGTGGAACCGCTGTAAATATGCTCAACTCAAAAATCTGATCAAGCATCCCAGTGGCGAGCTCGAGCGCTCAAAAAGAGTCTCTGTGGCTCCATCAGGCTGCGTGTAAAGAGCCCGGCGCTAACGCGCGCCCTGCCGCCCCAGCACCGCCGCCGCGGTCTGCGTCAATATTACAATATCCCACCAGATGGACCAGTTGCGCACGTAATGCGCCTCCATCTCGAGCCGGTCCTCAAAGGTAATTTCGTTGCGGCCCGAGACCTGCCAGTAGCCGGTCATGCCGGGTTTGGCCTCAAGAATTGCGGGCGCGCGTTCGCCCATGTCCGGGCGCTCGCGGGTGAGGTAGGGGCGGGGGCCGACCAGGCTCATCTCGCCTGCGAGTACGTTGAAGAGTTGCGGCAGCTCGTCCAGGCTGGTGCGGCGCAAAAAGCGGCCCGCCGGGGTGACGCGCGGGTCGTGTTGGAGTTTGTGGTAGCGCGTGTACTCGTCGCGTACGGTGGGGTCGGTGCGGATGAGGTTTTCTAGGCGCGCGTCGGCGTCTGTATACATGGTGCGGAATTTGAGGCAGCGAAAGGTCTCGCCCTTTTGCCCGATGCGCGCGCTCTCGTAGAACGCCCCGCCGGGGCTGTCCAGGCGTATCCACAGGGCGAGCGCGGCGAGGAGGGGCGCGGCCAGGAGCGTGCCCGCGCCGCCGCCGAGAAGGTCCAAGGCGCGTTTGGCGAGGCGGTTGGCGGGGTTGTAGAGGCCGCTACGGACTTCCAAGGCCAGCATCCCGTCAAGCTCGCTCGCGTAGACCTCTCGAGAGGGCAGACCTGCAAGGTTGGGGACGAACTGCACCCGCTTAAAAACGTGCCCGCGCCCGTTCACGAGCCCCGCCAGACGTTCGGACGAGGCGGTGGGGATGGCGACGATGGCGTGCGAGACGCCGCGCGCCAGGGCGTAGGCGTTGGCCTCTCCTAGGTTCCCGCAGACCTCGACGCCCTCAAAACTGAGCCCCCGCTTGCTCACATCGTCGTCAAAAAAGGCAACGGGCTCGAGGCCGTCTAAGGGCCGCCGCCGGAGCGCGCGCGCCACCCGCCGCCCCGCTTGTCCTGCGCCCAGAATGACCACGGGACGGCCCCACCAGTCGAACGCGTGCAGCGCGCGTTTTGCGAGAGCGCGGCCCACGGGACAAAACACCATCGTCAGGAGCGTCGTGAACAGAAAAACGGAGCGGGGGAGGAGTTCTTCGTAAAAGAGCAGCGTCCCCGCCATCAGGATGAGCCCGGCGGTGGCGGCGGCGGCGACGCCTTTGCGCAGCTCTTGGGGCGCGGTGAGGCCGTAGCCGGGATAGAGCCCCTCACGCCAGGCCGCGGCGGGCCAGAGGAGGAGCGCGTAAAGCGCCGTTTGCAGGCTCGGGGGCGTCACGAGCGGCGAATCTAAGAAAAAGCCGAGCCAGCCCCGTGCGAGTAAGGCCAGCCCCAGCGCGAGCCCCGCCGCGAGAGCGTCCGCCGCCGCCAGCGCGAAGCGCACCGCCACCCCCTGCGCCCCGTGGGGTCTTTCGCGCACCCGCGCATAGGAAGCCGAACGCCAGCCCGCCACCGCCGCCAAGGGATAAATAACGCCCCCGTAAAAGAGCGTAGTGTCAAAGGTGTTGGCGACTAAAAGCGCGGCGACCACGCTCAAAAAGGAGAGGTCGCGGCCCCTCACGGCGGCCCAGGTGAGCGCGGCGACGAGGAGCAGGAGGCCCAGAAACCCGATCAAGCCCCTCGAGAACAGCACCTGCAAACCCAGATTGTGTGCGTGCGACGGCACCGCGTAGGTGGGGTCGAACGCGGACCAAACCACATGATAGTAGTTCGCAAAGGCCGCCTCGCCCCAGCCCCACAGGGGGCGCGTAAGAAAACCCTCCCACGCGGCCCCCCAGTAAGCGAGTCTCGAGGGTCCCGGCAGATTCCACAGGCCAGCGGGCAAGGTGCGGAGCGCCACAACCAAAGCCGCGGCAATCAGCGCAAGGTGCGCCGCGCGGCCGGGCCACGACATCGCGCGGCTGAAAAAGAGAAGGGCCGTAGCAACGACGAGCCAGGCGAGCCCCGCCTCCGGGCTCCCTGACGCGAGCACGCCTAGCGCCGCGAGCGCGAGGCTCAGGAGGCGGAGCCGCGCGCCGGGCAAGAGCAGCGCGAAGAGCGCGCCGAGCAAAAAGACGGTGTGGCCGTAGAGGTTAAGGTTCGCGTCCCAGACGAGGGTCTGGGCGAGTCTCGAGGTCCCCCCAAACCCGCCGCCATGCGAAAAGCCTAAAAGCACGACAAGCGCCAACCCCGAGAGCAGACCTAACCCCATGAACGAGCCGCGCACCGCCGCACGCTCCGCATAGAGCCGCGCGAAGGTCCGGTAGATGAGCCAGGGCGCGAGCACCTGGAGCGCGCCGAACAAAAAGCCGCCCGCGCCCCCGTGAACCGCTAAGGGCAGCGCGAGGAGGAGCGCCGCGCCCCACCAGGGGCCGTCGGAGCGCCTGAGCGCCCACCTGTCGGCGAAAAGAAACAAGAGGCCGACAAAGGGGCCGACGTTGGGCAGCAGCGCGAAGCCGAAGCCCAGCAGAAAGGGGACGCTTTTGCCTAGAGCCGCCGTCATGAATCGTCCGAAGTCGTCACTGTGCCACTCAACTTACTCTCAACTTACAACGCCTCCATTATGCCTCTTTTGCAGCCGGAGGGGGCGCGGCAGCCTGAAAAGCGTCGGCACGTTCTTGCCGGAGCGCGTTCATGCCCAAGAGGAGCGGGAAGAGCACGCCGGAGTAGAAAAAGGTGTAGTCAAAGATGTTCATGACAAAGACCGGCACGACCAGCGCGAGGCCGCGCCAGCGCCCCCAGGTCCAGGCGAGAAGAAGAAAGCCCCCGGTAAGCCACAGAACGGCGACAAGGCCGGGGAGGCCGTAGGCGGCGGCGAACTGGAGCCAGAGGTTATGCGCGTGAGTCACAATCAGGAAATCCTGACTTCTGTTTTCCCGCCAGTAACTGGTAAATCCGTCCGTGCCGACACCCGTTACGGGATTATCCCCGAATGCTGCCCACGCGGTGGCCCAAATTTGGGGGCGGTTGACGGGTTCGTCAACACCGACCATTTGCAGGCGGCCCAGGCCACCGAGACCAAAACTGACGAGGAAGAGAACGCCAGCGGCAAATAAGGTACCAAAAACTTTGGGGCGCTCTCCTGCTCGGCAAGCTAGCCAGAGTAGCCAGGGAAGGCCCAAGAGCGCGGCGAGCCAGGCGGCGCGGCTGCCGGTAAACCCTACACAAACGACCGTGGCGATCAGACCTGCCGTGCCAAGCCAACCGGAACGTGTGGACGCCAAGAGAACGAGGCCGACGGTGACTACGGTGTGACCCGCAAGGTTGGGTTGCCCGAACCACAAGGGCGAGCGGAACCCGCCAATGTGTGGTCGCGGGTGGGCTTCAGCGCCCGACGCCTCGAGCACCGTGCGCCGTACGTCCAGCTCGAGCCCCGGCTCGGGCGTGAGCACCGCTTCGATTTGGGCCGGAGCCAGGCCACCGCTCTCGACCGTGAGGTCGTAGGGTTGCCAGGTTGAGGTGGGAACGAATCTTACTGAGGACGCGGCGTCAGGAGGGTGACCCTCCCAGCTTAGGGCCGTATTGACGCCTGTGGGAGAGGGCGGGTCAAGCGACGCCCAAACCCCAGCCCGAAAAATTTGTAAGGTTGCCTCTTTTACATCAAAAGTGACGCCGTCAAAATCGTTGAGCACGAGGTGAATGGAGGAGTTCTGCACGCTAACGGGCGGCGTCCACTCCAGAAAGAACGTTTGCCAATGGGTGTTGAGGGACACGGGGAGAATCTTCAGATAAAGGGTCTCGCCTGAAGTCTGAAGCCAAATGCCCCTGTTGCCCTCGGCGGGTAGGGGGCGGTCTGCTCTCAAAACAACGGTGGCCCTGAAGCGTTCTCCTCCGACTGGTTCGGGCGTGGTGTAGGTGCGCATCAAATAAGGGTCGTCACCCAGGGGCGCGCGAACATGCGTATAGGATTGGCCCTGGTCGGTGAGCTGCTCGAGCTTGAATTCTGGCATCGAGCGGTGCCAGTTCCAACCCGGCGCACCCGAGCGGAGTCTCGCTTCAAAGCTCAGACGGAGTTCTGATGTAGGAGTTGACTTAGGAGGTGACGCGGGGTTTAAAACCCACTCTCTTGTACTTAAGGTCTCCACTGTCTCGTAAAAAGGGTGCCACAGCTTGGAAAGGTTGCTGCGCATGTCGTAAGCCTGCCACGTGAATAAGCTCAGCGCGAGGTCAGCCGCGCTGGCAGACAAAAGCGCGGCGAGAGCCAGTGAAAGGCCCGTCGCCAGAGTTTTCCTCGGCGCTTTGAGCAGTGTCGCGGCCACAAGGCCAACAGAGAAAAGAGACAGGACAAACCCAACACCCCGCCAGTCAGAAGCTGCTGAGTGCGGAATCAGGAACCACGCAGCGGTGCCCACCCAAAGAATGAACCAGCCCCGGTTGAAGACAAGACGCCGTCGCCACACGACACCTACGCCGAGCAAGAGCAAGCCGGAGGGGGCAAACAGAGCAGTGGCGAAAACGCCTAACGTTTCAATAAGCATGGATGAGTCTCAGGCGTGACGCTTCTGGCGGTCTCTCCAGCAGATGTCAACAAAGCCTCTAAACTCTTCTCTAAAACGTTTTTGGTCAAAACGCAGCGCGTTCTGCCGAATCGCGTGAGGGCAAAAATCCGACTCGTGTGTCTCAAAGCGCCTTACCGCCTCCTTTAGAGCCTCCGTCGTCTGCGCTTCAAAAAAGACGCCGGTGGGGCGTTCGCCCTCCAGCCCCCGAACCGTTTCCAGCGCCCCCCCCTTGCCGTAGGCGATGACGGGCGTGCCGCAGGCCTGCGCCTCGACTGGCGCGATCCCGAAATCCTCACGCGACGCGAAAACGAACGCTTTGGCCCCAGCGGTCACGCTGGCGATGGTCTCCTTGTCACAGTAGCCTAAAAAAGTAACGTTAGGGGCCGCGAGGGCTTCCAAACGCTGCTTTTCGGAGCCGTCGCCCAGAACGAGCAGTTTCTTGCCGAGCGCGTTAAACGCAGAGATGACAACGTCCATGCGTTTGTAAGGCTCCAAGCGCCCTACCGTCACATAGTAGTCCTCTTTCTCCGCACCAAAATGGCTGGCGTAGTGCTCGACCTCAACAGGAGGGTAGATGACGTTGCTCTTCACCCCGTGCCGGTGGAGGTGCCAAGCCGAAACGTAGTTCGAGTTGGCAACGGTGAAATCCGGCCTGCGCGAGGCCACGCTGTCCCAGAGGCGGATGTACGACAGAAACACATCTTGTAGAAAGTCGACGGACCTGTTTTGGCTGTACATGGTTCTGTCTTCGTAAGCATATTTAAGGTTTCTCGCGTGCAAGTAGCAGATATGTAGCTGCTCCGGCGAGGTAAGGACGCCTTTGGCCACCGCGTAAGCGCTGGAAATAACAAGTTCATACTGCGACAGATCGAGTCGCTCGATAGCCAGCGGCATGAGTGGCAGATAGAGCCTGTGTCTGCCCCCGGCGAAAGGGAGCGCCTGAATAAAAGACGTTTTGACCGTTTTGTTTTGAATGAATCCTCGCTCGTCGTCCGGCAAGAAGTCGATGAGGCTAAAAAGGTCGGCTCGGGGAAAGAGCTGGAGGAGCTGCTCGAGCACGCGTTCCGCGCCCGCATACGTATAGAGCCAGTCGTGGACGATGGCGACTCTGGCGTTACTTAGGTCAAGCACCGACGCGCTCCCGCTCAAAGGCGAGCATGTCCCGAAGCGTTCTCTCGAGCGTGTAAGAGGGTTCCCAGCGTGTCGCCTCGCGCAGTCTCGACGCGTCGCCAACCAGAAAGGGGATATCCGCGCCCCTCACGCGTGAGGGCTCGACCTCGAGTCTTACCGGCACCTTTGACAAACGCATCACCCGTTCCGCAAGCTCACGAACGGAGGTTCCCACCCCGCTGGCGAGGTTATAGACCTCGCCGTTTTGACCGTGCCCCAGCAGCAGCGGGTAAGCGCGCACCACATCGCGCACATCACTGAAGTCGCGGAAGGCGTCTAGGTTACCGAGTTTGAGCACCGGCGGCGTGTGCCCCGCCTCGACACGCGCGAGCTGTTTGACAAGCGTCGGTAGGACAAAATCCGGCGACTGCCCCGGCCCCGAGTGGTTAAAGGGCCGCGCGCGCACGACCTGTAAGCCGTCAAGCGCGTAGCCTATGGCGGAGAGGTCGCCCGCGGCTTTGCTCGAGCCGTAGGCGTTGGCAGGCCTGAGAGGCGCTTCCTCGGTTAGAATCCCGTCGTGCCGCCCGTACACATAGGCGCTACTGACCACGAGCACGCGCGCCTCCACCGCTTTGGCGGCCTCGAGCACATTTAGAGTCCCATACAAGTTCACATCGTAAAACTCCCTCACCGAACCCAGCGCGGGCCGCGTTATGCCCGCCAAGTGATAAATCTCGTCTGGAGCGAGGTCACGCACGACCTGCTCGACCCCCTCGGCTTGCGTTACGTCCAAAAAAATGGGCCGGCAGTCGGCTGATGCGCGCTCCGATAAAGACCCGCCCCAGACTTCATAGCCAAGTCTTGTCAGGTGCCGCGCTAGATAAGGACCCACAAAGCCGCTCGAGCCCGTGACGAGCGCCTTAGGCATTCGTCAGCGCGGGCGCGGAAAGGCGCTCCAAGTCGGCTTCGACCATGAGCGCGACAAGCTCCTCAAAGGTCGTCCGGGGCTGCCAGCCGAGCACGCGCTTCGCCTTGCTCGCGTCCCCCAACAGCAGGTCCACTTCGGCGGGCCGCACAAAAGCGGGGTCTATCACGACGTAGTCGTGCCAATCCAGATTCACGGCGGAAAAGGCCGCTTCGACAAACTCTTCCACCGTGTGCGTTTCGCCGGTTGCCAGCACGAAATCGTCGGGATCGGCTTGTTGGAGCATTTCAAACATACCCGCAACGTACTCGCGCGCGTAGCCCCAGTCGCGCTTGGCGTCCAGATTGCCTAAACGCAGCTCCTTTTGCCGACCCCTTTTGATGTTGGCGACGGCCAGCGTTATCTTACGCGTGACGAACTCCACGCCCCGCAGCGGGCTCTCGTGGTTGAACAGGATGCCCGAACAGGCGAACATGCCGTAGGCCTCGCGGTAGTTGACCGTCATCCAGTGCGCGTAGAGCTTGGCGACCCCGTAGGGGCTGCGCGGATAAAAAGGCGTTTCTTCGTTCTGCGGTACCGCTTGTACCTTGCCGAACATCTCGCTGGTCGAGGCCTGATAGAACCGAACAGCCGGGTTCACCGCGCGGACGGACTCGAGCAGCCGCGTCACCCCGACGCCCGTGATGTCACCCGTCATGACGGGTTGCTCGAACGACAAGGCCACAAAGCTCTGCGCCGCTAAGTTGTAAACCTCGTCGGGCTCGTAACGTTGCAGCACGCGCACCATGTTGCCTTGGTCGGCTAAGTCGAAGTCGGCAAATTCGACGTCCTGAGTGATGCCCAGTTCATCAAGCCGCATCCGGTTCCGGGTGCTCGCGCGGCGCTCGGCGCCGACGACGCGGTAGTCCTTGTGCAGCAGAAGCTCGGCCAGATAAGCGCCGTCTTGCCCGGTAATACCCGTGATGAGCGCGGTTTTGCTCATCAATGCTCTCCCACAACCCGCTCGAGCACCGCCAACGTCTCCCTGGCGCATGTGTCCCAACTAAACGTGTTGGCGCGCTCGAGCCCCTTTCGTCGTAACGTTTCGCGCAGTTCTGCGTTACTCATCAACTGCTGAATTTTATCAGCAATATCCTGAGGGCTGTGAGGGTCGCAGTATAAGGCGGCGTCGCCGCAGACTTCGGGTAAGGAGGCGGTGTCGGAGACGATGACGGGGCTCCCGCAGGCCATCGCTTCCAAGGGAGGCAAGCCGAAGCCCTCGTAAAAGGAGGGGTAGACAAAACCCGTCGCCCGTTCGTAAAGCGCTCTCAGCTCGCCCTCGCTCACGTAGCCGAGATGTTTGACGCTTCGGGGCAGGGAGTCGGCGCGCCCGCCAAAGACCGCCGGGTTGGCGCCTCCCGCGATGACCACGTCGAAATCGGGCTTTCCAAGATGCTCGAGCGCCCGCACGATGCCCGCGAAGTTCTTGTTCGGGCTTAGGCTGCTGACAGCGAGCAGGAAAGGTCTGTCACCGACGCCGTGTTTGGCAAAAATCCCGTTGTCCGCCTCTTCTGCAAAAACGTGCTCTTTGCCCAAGTAGACGACCGTGACCTTGTCCTCTGGAACGCGGAGGTAGCGGATAAGCTCACGTTTTGAGAATGCTGAATCCGTCAGTATATGTTTGGCGGTCCTCGAAAGGGTTGGCAACAGCATTTTATAGAGGCTGCGGAAGGACCTCGAGTAGGCGTGGGGAAACCCATAAACCGCCGCGTCGTGGATCGTGACCATCTGCCGCGTCTTACCGACGGGTGCGCTGTTGCAAAGGTTGAGTAAAAAGCCGCCCCGCGCGAAGCGGGGCAGCTCGAGCTGTTCCCAAGCGTGCCCGGACAAGCGTCCCGCCTGGCGCAAAGGGATGTGCTGCGTCGGGACGGGTTTAATTGGTCTGTTAGGGGCGATGAGTTCGAAAGAGAGACCTTGGGTGTGAGGGTGCTGATCAGCTACAAGCTTGTCGAGCGCTCGAGCGAATTCTCGAGCGTAGCGCTGCACGCCGGTAACGGGCTGCGTCAGAAAGCGGGCGTTGATAAAAACGTGCCGCACGCTACGCCGTTACGGCCCCTTGTCGCCGGGTTTTAACGGCGCTGTAAAGGACTTCTCCTACAATAATTACGGCTAGGACGATATAGAACCCGAAAAAGCCCGCCGTAATTAGAAACGTCTTAAACAGGTTCATGTAAATAAAGGCCCCAAGCGTGTAGACAGCGGCCCCCCTTGACTTATAAACACTTATGGCTACGTTGACGTACTGAGTGAGCTTGAAAAGCGTGAAGCCAGTTAAAAAGCCGCTGACGCCGACGCCGACGAGCCCATAGTTAAAGTAGCTTTCGCCAAAAATCGTGGCGCGCAGACCGGGGTGTTCGGCGACGTTGCTGAGCCCGGCGGTGGTAGTTGAAAAAAAGCCCCAATTCCATGTTGACCTAAACTCGGAAAAATTGGAGGGAATAAAGGAGAGAAAGCCGGCGAATTGCGTTTTCCCCCACACAAAATGCCCGTCCCACCCGGACAAAACCCAGGCGAAGTCCCGCAAGTCGGATAGGTTGTTGCCATAAAGAATTAAAAGGGGAACCCTTCTAACTTCGGAAAGATCGTAAACGCCGTTTCTAAAGCCGCCAATATATACCGCCAGCACGATAAAGATAAGAAAAGCCAACACGGGCAGCAGGACGCCTCTGTATCTTCTGCTGATCATCACAATGGCGACGAACGAAATCAGCACCCCTACGCTCGCGGCGCGTGTGCCCCCAAAAAGCCCCACGCCGGCCAGAAAAAGGCCGAAAGCGTAAAAAGAGCGAGCGGAGCGGCCATAGGCGTAAACCAACGTGTTTAAAGCCGCGAAGGGGGCGAGGACGTGAAACAAGTTGTAAAGCGGTCTAAGCGCAGGATGCGCCATCGCCGTGCCTCTGGCGTTGCCAACTTCGAATCCTAAGCCGAGCATAAGCGTCAACAGGGCCGAGACAACGCCGACGGTAGCAAAAAGTCCCACCTTGGTGACCAAAAAGGTCCGTAACGACTCGGTAACGAGCCCGTATCCGGGCAACCTTAATTTAGACGTTCTGGCGAACACCCCCCCCAAAACGAGCGTGCCCATGCCCAAAGCACAAATGTAAAAGGCTCTTTCCAGGTAAGGCGTGTAGATGTCGTGAAAACCTCCTGTCGCCATGAATCTGTTGGCTCTGGAGAAGGTAAAGGGGAAGAGAAAGACGATGGGCAGATAGAGAGACAAGGTGAGAAAATAGGTGTCTAAAGAAAACGTTCCTTTTTTCAAGTAACGCCACCCGTAGTAGCTGAGATAGGCAACGTTGAGAGCCAGGTAAAGCGCTAGCGCGGGTGCGCTAAGCTGATGGATGGGAAACAACTCGCTAAAGCCCAAGCTGTAGACCTGTTCAGTCATGTTACGCTTTCTCCAAGCATGTGCGTTTCGTTTTGCCGCTCGCACAGGCTAACGTGCGGTTTAGCATACCCCATTACCGCATCCTGACGCGCTCAGTACAGGCGTATAGCGAAAAAAAGCAAAGCCAGCCTCAGCCAGGGCATAACTCTTTGCAGAGGGTTGGCAACGCCCAAGAAATTAGATACGCGCAGCGGGGGAAAAGCGTAGAGTGGTGCCAGCGTGGACACCAGGAGCGGCAGAGGGTGTGAGCATTCGCCGACGTAGCCTGCTCGCGCTTGGCTGCGTGCTCTTACGAATTGCCAACCGACTTCTCCAAAACCGAATACCCCACGTCGTGCCAACTTCACCTGATTGAAGTTTGCTTGATAGCGCGCCGGTAAGTGTTTACGTACGCCTCAGTCATACGCGAAGGTAGGAAAGACTTTGCCTTCTCGAGACATGCGTTGCGCATTCTCTTGGCCAACGTTGGCTCGAGCAAAAACCGTTCAATCGCCCTGCGTAATGATTCTGGTTGGCTGGGCTCAAAAACGAAGCCCGTCTCACCTTCGTCTATAAGCTCCGGTATCCCGCCCCTGTCCGAGCCGACGACGGGCCGCCCGCAGGCGAGCGCTTCGATAATGACCAGCGGGCAAGGCTCATGCCACAAAGAGGGCGCGACGAGAAGATCGATCTGCGAGAAAAACCGTTTTGGTTCTACGTAGCCCAGATAGGTAAGGTTGGGAAGAGCGTGCTTGCTCTGAAGATGGTCGATATAGTCGGCTTTCCCTGCCCCGCCAACGAGCAGCTCGAGCTTGTCCGCTGGCAGACTTTCACAGGCTTGAAAAAGGGTTTCAACGCCTTTGGTGGGCACGATTCTCCCCAAGAAGCCGACCCGGAGCAGCCTAGGGCGTGCGGCGCGCTCTTCCTGGTACGTGTCACGAAAGGCGTCGGGGTAGGCGTTGAGGACGACCTCTTTCACGGGCGTGGTGCGAAAGTAGCCGTGCGACAGGTGACGCTCGAGGATGAACCGGCTCACCCCCACCACCACGTCAACGCGGTCTGTTTGTGAGAGCTTGGGCAAAGACAAGCCTCGGCAGTCCAGACACTGCGAGGCGCAGTTTTGACCGTTACGAAACATCGTCGAGCGGGGGCAGAGCAAATGGTAGTCGTGCAGCGTATGGACGATTGGGAGGCGGCGTTTTTTGGCTTCCTGCCAAACGGCAACCGAGAAGCCTGTAAGGTTGTGCGTGTGGATGAGGCTGGGTTTCTCTGAGTCAAAAATTCTTCCGACGGCTCGAGCCATCTGTGAGTTATAGCTGTCACGAAGGTGCCAGAACGGCTTTAACCAGGAAGGGTTCTTTCCGAAAGGCCAGTACACGTTCTTTAGGGGGAGGTAGTAGACGCGAACGCCGTTGACACTGTCCGTCCGCGGCGAATCGTGGTTACTCAAGGACAGCACAACGGTTTCGTGGCCTGCTGTCACCAAAGCTTCCGCCAGCAGTTGAACCAGACGTTCGGCGCCGCCAACAACGTTGGGCGTGTAAAGGCTATTGACCAAGACGATTTTGATGAACCGTGTCTCCTTTAAGTGATGGTGCGGAGTTGGCTTGTAAGGGCAGTTTCGGGGTCATCAAGGGGCTAGACCCGCCAAAGGTTGCCAAAGTACCCAGCACCCTTCTCCGCTAGCTCGACGGCACTCAATTTGAGCTTCATGTCGTACTGCCTCAACGGCTTACCTTTCAAAACCCTCTTCCACAGGGTAGCAGTTCCTGCCCCTCGTGTTCGTGTCTGTTCAAACCTGAGAAGCTCAGCCTACCAGAAGGGCGGAATTCCTTTTTCTCTTGACGGCTGAGGCCGGACAGTTGGCACCTCTTGCGCCAAAAGCCACCACAACTCAGCGCCCCGCACTGCGAGAGAGTGCTGACAGGAATTCGATAAGTTTTTCTCTAGGGTTTTCTTTCAGGCTGATATAATCGGGGTTCGGGGGGAACGGGGTGGGGTCCTCTTTCATCCTCTTCAGAAAAGCCTTAAGCACGTCCGCGTCGTTTTCTAACGAGTAACAAATCCCGAGTGCTTCAAAGTCGTCTGAGGGAAACCGCGCCTCGAGCACCTGCGCCGCCACCCGTCCCCTGAGCGCCGCCTCGACGAGCGCAGTGGAGTTTATCGAAAAAAAGATGTCGTACTTGGCGAAGGCCTCCTCGAGCCCCTCCCCCGCGTCCGTGACCTTCACGCCGAGGGTTTCCAGGGCGTCGTGGCGACGTTCCAGCGGGTGAAGCCTATAAACCAAAGGCAGACCCAGAGCCCGGCACGCCTCCGTGACATGATAAATCACGGCGGTTTTGGGTTCGTCCAGCGTCTCGTCATATCTCTCCCAGGGCTGGCCCAAGAAGCATACGGTGGGGGCCCCCTCGAGCCCGGCCTTTACAGGTTTCACAGGGTAGGGGTAGCCGAGCACGTGAACGCGCGCTTCGGGCAGGATGTTTTTGTCTATGTACATCTGCCTAAAAAATTCCCCCCACACCAGCATGTGGTCGGTAAAGTGTCCGTGCAGAATATGAGGCGCCGCCGACTTCTGGAATATGCCGTCTTGGATGGTCACGCTCGGGATGCCCAGCGAGCGCGCCGCCAGAACAAAGGCGCGCTCCAAAAAGAGCGAGTCGTTTTCCAGGACGAGGGCTCGAGGCTTTAGGGACGTCAGAGTCGCCGCGATGTCCAACACCACCTCCTCCAAAAGCGCCTCGGTGTTACCCGTCGCCATGACCTCCGCGTCCGCCGCCCTGTACGCTTCAGATAGCCTCTCCCGCCACGCCCAGGCCGGTATGGGGGTGACCGCGTGCCGCAGGCACCACAGGAGGTCGTTCTGGCCCTGGACGACGACGCGCACCTTGTACTTCGGGACCATCGACAAGATAAGGCTCGAGAACCTGACACCTATAAAGAGCAGGTCGGCGGAGCCTCTGCGGAGGGTGGTGAGCGTTTCAAAAAGGCGGAACACTCCTCTGTAACGCCGGTACTTTTGGCTAAAGATTTCCAGCCCTTGTATGTACGACCGTTTTGTGGTGAGCTCGCCGCGCGCGGCCCGGGTCTCTATGTAGGAGAAAATCTCGAGCATTATGCTCCGGCTCTCAAACCGGGACGGTAAACGAGCCTGAGGCTGACCGCCACCAGCGCCAGCCCGTAAAGTGCGTAGGTGAGGGTGGTGCCGAGCGCCACGCCGCTAATGCCCAGGCCAGCCCGCACGAACACGACGTTGAGCCCGACGTTGACGAGCAGCGCGGCGGCCTGAACGGCTAAATAGTAGACCTGTTTGTCGAGCGTATTGAGCAGGTTGGCAAAGCCGCCGGAAAAGGCCAAAAAGAGGGGGCCGAACAGGATGATTTTCACGGGCGCGACGCCCTCCGCGTAAGCGGGCAAAAACGCCCTGATGAGGGGCGGCGCGGCGAAGTAGAGCACGAGAATGAGGGGCGCGGTAAAGGCCACCGCCATGCCCGTCTGGCGCAGCGCCCAGCGCAGCACGTCTCTAGCGTCGCTCGTGCGGCCCCAGGCCTCGGCCATGCGGGGGTACATCTGCTGGGCGATGACCATTGGGACGAGGCTGAGCACACCCAGCACCATGATGGCTAACGAGTAGTGACCGAGCCTTGCTAAGTCCAAGAAGGCGGTGATGACCCACCTGTCGGCGGTGGTGAGCAGGGTGTACATGAGCCCCACGAGCATGATGGGTAAGCCTACGCGGACGAGCCGCAGCGTTTCTTGCACGTTGAAAACGGGTCTTAAGTGAAACGTCCAGGTGCGCAAGATGAAAAGCGAGATGAGGAGCGTGACGAGCGCCTGGCCTAAGATGAAACCACTCAGCCCGTAGCCAATCGTCAGGGGCACCACGCTCAAGGGAAAAAGAAGGGCCAGGAGGAGTTGCTGGAGGCTCAGGCGCTCAAACTGACCGTCGGACTTTAGATAAACCTGCAAGAACAAGTAGGGCTGCGTCACGACGAAGAGCGCGATGAGCGCGGCCAGGGGCGCGCGGGGGATGGGCTCGAGAAACGCTAGACTTACCACCATCACGACCCCGGCCACAACCGTGCTGACTAAGAGCACGCCCACGCTCACGGACTGGATGAGGCGGACTCTCTCGGCGTCCCCTTTACCCCTAAAAACCGGCACGTCCCGGTTCATCGCGTTGACGACGCCTAAGTGCGCGAGCCCGCCGTAGGCAAGTGCTAAGTTGAGCACGTACCAGAAGCCGAACGTCTCGGGTCCCAAACGCTTGGCAGCAAAGAGGTTGACCGCGAAACGCGACGCCTGGAGCAGCACCGTCGAGAGGGCAAAAAGTAGGAACTCGCGGAAGAGCGGGCTGCGCCGCGCCCTGGTAACGAGGCGGGTGAACGCTCCGCTGGTCATATGCGCGTTTCTATAAAGCTTTGCCGAGACGTTACCCGCATCTTCTGCACAGGCTAAAGTCTAACCTACCAAATCCCAAGAGACGGGCGTTCCCTCCGCCACGTCCTTACAGACCCTTTTGCCCAGGAGCGTGTCATAAAACTTTGGCGACAGGCCGTGACCGGGTCGGATGGCGCGTAAGTTCTCCTCCGTAAACGCCTCGCCCGCTTTCATGTCTTTGGCGACGTAGAGGGAGCGCCTAAAAACCAGCGAGGCTTTCTCCTTTTCGGTCGGGCCGTACTGGACGCGTCCCAAACCCCGCCAGGCCCGCTCGGTTTCGGCGACCAAGGTTTTCATTTCAGAGGGCTCTAAAGAAAACGCCGCGTCCACCCCGCCGTCAGCCCGGCTGAGGGTGAAGTGCTTTTCGACGACTGTCGCGCCCAAAGCCACGCTCGCCACCGCCACCCCGACGCCCAGGGTGTGGTCGGATAGGCCTACCTGGACGCCGAAAAGGTCGCGCATGTGGGGGATGGTCAGGAGGTTGGTGTTTTCGGGCGTGGCCGGGTAGGTGCTGGTGCATTGGAGGAGGATGAGGTCGTTGCATCCGCTCTCTCGAGCCGCTCTCACCGCCTCGTCGAGTTCGGCGGGCGTCGCCATGCCGGTCGAGAGGATGACGGGTTTGCCCGTGGCGGCCACTTTACGAATGAGCGGTAAATCTATGTTTTCAAAGGAGGCGATTTTGTAGGCGGGCGCGTCCAACCCTTCCAAAAAGTCCACCGCCGACGCGTCGAAAGGCGTGCTGAAGGGAATGACGCCCAGCTCGAGGCAGCGCTCAAAAAGGGGCTCGTGCCATTCCCAGGGGGTGTGCGCCTCTTCGTATAGGTCATAAAGGGTCCTGCCGTACCAGAGGCTTTTGGGGTCTTCGATGCGGAAGCCTGGTTTGTCAACGTCGAGCGTCATGGTGTCGGCGGTGTAGGTCTGCATTTTGAGCGCGTGCGCGCCCGTCGCGGCGGCGGCCTCGACAATTTCTAAAGCTCGCTCTAAGGATCGGTTGTGATTGCCCGACATCTCGGCAATGATGAAGGGCGGATGCGTGGGGCCGACGGCGCGGGGCCCGATGGTAATAGTGTCAGCTTCCACGATTGGCTTCCCCTTGACTGCCCCCATTGTGACGTTTTGTTAGAGGCTTACGATAGGTCACGTGCTGCGCTTCAAAATGGCTGCGCGTGAAAAGTTTGACGGACGCTTCGTTCTGCGGTTTGACAAGCGCTTTGATAGATATGACATCGGGTTCTTTCTCGCGTAACCAGGTCTCGCCGCGCTCGAGCAGCCTCCCCCCCAGACCTTCGCCCATCCTCTCCGGCGCCAGATAAATGGACACCTCGGCCTCACGCCCAGCGCGGTCGATGTCGTAACGGACCACGCCCACGGGCGACTCCCCACGTTCGCTCACGAGTTCGCCGATGAGGAGGTGCCGGTCGGGGTTCGTGAGCGCCCGCGCGAACCAGTCGCGGTGCGCCTCGAGCGCCAAGGGCGCAGGGTCGAGCGCGTGGCGTCTCACGGCTTCATGGTTGCGCCACTCATAAAGGCGTTCGCAGTCGTCGGGACGGGCCTCGCGGACTTCTAACGTGCCTTTTGTCAACATTTCCAACTCCTGGACGACGCGCGCCGCGCCGCGACCGTCCACCAAACTCTCACCGCGGCGGGCGAAAAGGCGGCGTTGGGCCGGGGTGAGCTGCCCCGAGCCCTTCGTTATCTCCTCCTCGTCAACCGACGTGTGGTCGCCAAGGAGGAGGTGATAGTCATCTTCGGCAAGCGCCTCAGCGATGCTCTCCTGGTTGACCGCCGTGGTCACGACCAGGCTCGGCAGGCCGAGGCAGAGGCGTTCCCAGGTCGTAGACCCCCCGGCCCCGACGGAGAGGTCCGCGCGGGCCATGAGTTCGGCCATGTTGACCGCCTGGACGTGCAAAAGGGCGTTGGGCATGGTGTTGACTAAACCTTTTACCTCAGCCCTGTGCGGGTTGCCTCCGCCTATCACCACATCTATACTGAACGTTTTTCCCTCACCCCACCTCCGGAGGGCGCGGAGCGCTTTGGCCGTTTCGTTGGTTGGGTCCGTGCCGCCGAAAAAGACGAGGACGCGTTTGAGCTCTCCTATCTCCCGAGACCACGCCTCGCGCGCCCTTCTAAACTCATCCCGCAGGAGCGCGTAGGTCGGGCTGAGCAGTTTTCGGCACCCGGCGGGCACGAGCGTGTCATAGCGTGTGGGCTCCCGTGAATAGTTCTGGTCCAAGAGCAAGTCGCAGTCGTGTACGCGGTCGGCTAAGTCGTCGATGACCATGAGGCGCTCCGCGCACCCGCGCATTTCGCTTTCCCAACGGTGCTCGAGCGCAAAGTGGTCCACCACAAGCCAATCGGCACGTGTTTCAAGAGAGCCTGCCGTCTGCGCCGCGTCCTCCCGCCAGTGCTCCGCCGTCCAGGCGAGGGGGTCGGCGGGGGGCTCGAGCCCCGGCAACGCGTGAACCTCAAAATTTCGTGTTCCTATCAGCTCAATAAGATTTCCCTCGAGCTCCCGGCAGACGAACGCCACTTTCGCCCCGGCTTCCCGCAGCGCCTCGGCGAGCGTGAGGCAGCGCATCACGTGGCCCGTGCCGATCGTCACGGAGGCGTCCGCACGAAAAACAACCTTCACGAGCCGACCTTCTTTTGCTCGACGTGGCGGTTTATGTCCGACCACTCGGGATGCTCGCTAAGCAGCCTCAGCACGTCGCGGTAGGAAAAGGCTGGGTTGGTGGGGTAGAGCGCGCTGTAGATTCTGCTGATGAGCTCGAAATCTTCGGGTGTGTCTACGGTCCAGCGCAAGTCACTGTGGTTTTCAACGTCTGTCACGTCGAGCAAGCGGAAGCGCTGAGGCTGCCGCCAGACGAAGGGCGTGACGTGCTCGCGGTCGGACGGGATGGTGGCTTCGTTGTGGGCGGTCTCGAGCGCCGCCCTACTCAACACTTCTGTATCTAAACCGCGGGGGTAGGTGCGCTTAAAAACGTTGGAGGCGTAGTCAACCTCGCTTGCCAAAAAAGCTTCCACGCACTCATCCACAACTTCCGGGGCGATAAGCGGGCAATCCGCGGTGATGCGCACCACCACGTCGGCGGCGTAATGCTGCGCCGCGCCGTGATAGCGCCCTAACACGTCGTCCTCCGAACCGCGGAAAACGTGAACGCTCGATGAATCCGCCAGCGCCACAATAGGCTGCTCCGTCCCGTCGTTCGTTGTCGCCACCACAATATCGTCAACCGTAACGCAGCGTGCGAGGCGCTCTAAGAGCCGCGCCAGCATGGGTTCGCCCAGGAGCGGCTTCATTACCTTGCCCGGTAGCCGCGTGGAGCCCATGCGGGCCTGGACGATGGCAACGACTTTCACGACAAAACCTCCATCAGCAAAACCTTCTTTACAAAACGTTTTTAACGGCCCGCCGGACGCGTTCGATGCTCCACGTCACGTCGTCGTCGCTCATCTGCGGGTAGAGGGGCAGCGACACGGCCCTGGCGTAATAGTCTTCTGCAACGGGGAGGGTACCTTTTTGATAGCCCAGCGCTTGATAGTAAGGGTGGTAATGGACGGGGATGTAGTGAACCTGAACACCCAGACCCAAAGCGCGAAGCGATTCAAAAAACGCTTTACGCCGTGCTTTATCCGCGACGCGCACGACGTAGAGGTGCCAGCCGGGTTGGGCGTAGTCCCTACGACCGGGGAGGATGAGTTCGTCAAGGTCGGCGAACGCGGCGTCGTACGCGGCGGCGATAGCGCGGCGGCGGGCGATGAAGGGCTCGAGCTTGCCCATCTGACTCAAACCCAGCGCG
Source organism: Trueperaceae bacterium (assembly GCA_965214995.1). Lineage (GTDB taxonomy): Bacteria > Deinococcota > Deinococci > Deinococcales > Trueperaceae > CBDCCT01. The sequence goes on along the minus strand of CBDCCT010000002.1, from coordinate 5,643,014 downwards.
CACTGCACATCGGTTAGCCGGTAGTTAAAGCCTAAATGCTGCATCTCGTGAAACCACCCTCCCTCGGCCTCCGCGTCGGCTTCCATCTCGGCAGGGTCTTTGGTGATGCCGTGCGTGCGGAAAAGTTTGGCGCGTTTGTCTATTCCTAAGTCGTCGGTTAAGACCGCGCCGCCCTCGGCGGTGGTGACGGGTTTGACGGGGTGGAAACTCAATTCGGTGGCCGCCGCCAGGGTGCCGACCTTGCGGCCCCGGTAGGTCGCGCCCAGCGAGTGCGCCGCGTCGGCCACCACGGTGAGCCCGTGTTTTTCTGCAAAGGCGTTGATTTCGTTGTAGTCGGCGGGATGGCCCGTGAAATCGACGGGGACGACGAGCTTGGTTTGCTCCGTGAGAGCGGCCTCGAGCCCCTCTGGGTCCAAGTTACCCGTGTCCTTCTGCACGTCCACAAACCTGACCGACGCGCCCAAGTAGAGCGCGGCGTTGGCGGTGGCGGCAAAGGTCAGGGGCGAGGTGATAATTTCGTCGCCCGCGCCTAAGCCCGCCGCGAAATAGGCCGTGTGGAGCGCCGAGGTGCCCGAGTTGACCGCGCTGGCGTAGGCCGCCCCGGTCGCTTGGGCAAGCGCCTCCTCAAAGCGCGCGACGGCGGGGCCGGTGGTGAGGTAGTCGCTCCGCAGGGTCTCCACGACCGCCCGAACGTCCTCCTCGTCCACCCACTGACGCCCGTAGGGGAGCGTTTTAGTCACGAACCATCTCGCGGAGTTTGGGCACGCTCAGCCATTGGGTGTTGGTGTCGCTCGAGTACGAAAAGCCCTCCGGCAAACCGTCGCCCTTAAGGGTGTTGGGCCACCAGTCCATCTCGGGCTGAATTACGAAATAGTCCCCCAGGTCGAGGGTGCGGCGCGCGTCGTTTTCGCTAATCATTTCCTCGTGGAGCTTCTCGCCGGGGCGGATGCCGACGACCTCGAGCTTCGCCCCTGGCGCGACCGCTTCGGCAAGGTCGGTGAGGCGCATACTCGGGATTTTGGGGACGAAAAGCTCGCCGCCCTGCATCCTTTCGACGCTGTCGATGACAAACCGCACCCCCTGCTCTAAAGTAATCCAGAAGCGGGTCATGCGTGGGTCCGTGATGGGCACGACGCCCGTGGGCGCGACCCGCTTGAAAAAGGGGATGACGCTGCCGCGGCTCCCGACCACGTTGCCGTAGCGCACAACGGCAAAGCGCGTGCGCTTGCCCCCCGCGTAGGCGTTGCCCGCGATAAAGAGCTTGTCGCTCACCAGCTTCGTCGCGCCGTAGAGGTTGATGGGCGAGGAGGCCTTGTCGGTACTGAGTGCCAGCACGCGCTCCACGCCGCGGTCGATGGCCGCGTCGATGATGTTCTGCGCGCCGTAGACGTTCGTCTTGACCGCCTCGAAGGGGTTGTATTCGGCGGCGGGCACCTGTTTGAGGGCGGCGGCGTGGACAACGACCTGGACGTCGTCCAAGGCGCGCTCCAAGCGGGGCTTGTCGCGCACGTCGCCGATAAAAAAGCGCAGCCGCCGCTCCTCCCCGAACGCTTGTCTCATCTCGAACTGCTTGAGCTCGTCGCGGCTGTAGACGATGATGCGGCGCGCCGCGGTTTCGTCCAGAAGCGTGCGCACGAACGTTTTGCCGAACGAGCCGGTGCCGCCCGTGACGAGCACGGATTTGTCGTCGAAATAGGACATCATTTGACCTCGAGGCGAGACGAAGAGGCTGTTTGCGTGTTGGCGGCCTGGGCGCGGGTTTCTTGGGCGCGCGATTCTGGCGCGCTATATACGCCGGGGGAGTTTGTGGGCGAGCTTCCCGGCCCGTCCCCTTCGCCTGCATTTGGGTTGTCTTTTGCCGTATCTTTTACGGTGACAGCCTCGCGTAAGAAAACGAAAAGCAGCCCCAGCACGCCGCCCAGCACGGCGGCCAGGGCGGTGTTGAGCCCCCGCCGCGGGCCCGCGGGCTCGGTGGGGACCGCGGCCTCGCTGAGTAAGCGGGCCCCCGTCGGGGCGAGCTGCGCGACGTAAGCGATGGTGGGTTGGAGCGCGGCCACGTTTTGGTAGGCGGTGCGGGCGTTTTCTAAGTCGCGCTCGAGCGTCGCGCGCTCCCTCGTCAAGGCCGCGAGTTCGGTCTGCGCCGCGCCGAAGTCGCGGCGGTAGTCCCCGAGCTGCTCGGCGAGAAGGGTGCGCCTGCGGCGCAAGCTCTCGAGCTGGGCCTCCCGAAACGCAACGGACGCTTCTAGCTCGCTCCCGCCTTGTAGCTCGCTCCCGCCTTGTCCGGGTCCGGCCCCCGCCTGCTCGCGTAAACTCGCCAGCAGGGCCTCGTTGGCGGCTATCTCTTGCGCCAAGTTGAGTTTGGGCGCGCCCAAGAGGTTGGTGGTGGGTGAGTTGCCTAAGCCGGGCAGCGGCACGAGTTCCCCCTCCGCGTCGGAGATGGCCTCGGTGAGGCGCGTGATGTCTTCTTCCAGCACGGGGGAGGTGTCACGTCCGTCGAACGCCTCAAACGCCTCTTCCGCCTCTTCCAAACGCGCGCGCAGCGTGACGAGTTCGGTGTTGGTGGCACCCTCCGCGGGGTCGAGCGTGGCTAACAGCGAGGTGCGCACCGTCGCCAGCGTGCTCTCGGCCCACGCGTTGGCAAGCAGCGCGGCGGTGCGCGGGTCGGTGCTCCTGACCGCGTGCGTGACCGACAGGGGAGAGGTCACGTTGGGTTGGGGTCCCAGAAGACGCTCAACGGCGCCCGCCCCGCGGAGTTCGCTTGCCGTAAACCCGACCGGCACCCCGGCAACCGCCGCCTCGAGCACGGCCTGGCTCAGCGCCAAGGTCTCGTAAGATTCATAAGAAACATTAACGTTGGGCTCGAAGGTGAGCGTGCCCGACTCACCCACGCGCACGGGCGGCGGCGTGACCAGGGTGGTGCTCTGCGCCTCATATACGGGGGGCAGGAGGCTCGAGACGGCAAAGGCCGCGAGCCCCGCCGCGAGCGCCAGGCCGACAACGAGGGGCAGCCCCTTTTTGAGAATGAGATAGAGGTCGCGTAGCGAGATCTCGTCGGTATAAGGTTCGGTATAGGATGTATGACGTTCTGACACACCACTCCCCCGGCCCTGGGGCCGTTTTCAGACTTCCGAGTATACCGGGTTTGGAGGGTGAGAATCTTGGGCACGTCTGGGCTGTACATTGCGGGGTGCAGCTCGCGCGCAAAATTTTCTCAAGCCCGCCCGCGCCACCACGTCAGCATCTCTTCGAGAAGCGCCCGGTCCTCCTCAAAGGAGAGGCGGCGCAGGGCCTCGTCGGGGGCGAAAAAGCCGCCCTCGGGAAAGAGCGCTTCGCGCAACTCGGGCTTGGCGGCTTTTGTCAGGAGCGGGAACCAGGTGATGACGCGCGCCTCGCCACGCGGGTTGGTGTAGCGCGTGGTTTGCACCGCGTTTTCGTCGGGGCAAACGGCGCGGACGCCCGCCTCTTCCTCGACCTCGCGCAGGGCGGCCCCCAACACCTCCTCACCGGGGTCAATATGGCCCTTGGGGAAAACCCACCAGTCTCCACCCGCGTGACGGAGCAGGAGAACGTCGCCCCGGGGGTTGAAAACAACGCCGCCCGCACCCCTGACGGGCGATGAAGGTGACGCTGATACAGGTTTCTCCGCCATGTGGCCTTTCCAGAACGTTGTCAGACATTATCGTTTTTTGTTTGTTTCTTGTTCGTTTTAGAAATAGGAGTTAGAAACAGGAAGAAGCAGCTTCCGGCCATACTCTTCACTAACCACTAACCACTAACCACTAATCATTAGCGGTTGGCGACGGAGCCGTTGGCGTCGAAAAAGCGCAAGATGCCCGCCGCGATGCCCTCGGCGAGCCTGTTTTGGTAGTCCTCGGAGGTGAGCTTAGAGCCCTCGTCGGGATTGCTGACGAAGCCCGTCTCGATCAAAATGGCGGGGATTCGCGCCTGGGTGAGCACGCGGAAAGGGGCCTGTTTGACGCCGCGGTCTCTGGCTCCCGTTTCGGCCACCAGATTGGACTGCACCGAATCGGCCAGCGCGCGACTGAAACGGAGCGTTTCTTGCGCGACTAGGTCGCCCTGCATGGCGTTAACCGCGGTGAGCACCTCTTCGGTGACGGCGAGCCCCACCGCGCCGCCCCCGTTCTCGCGGATGGCGGCCTGGCGCGTGTTCTCGTTTAGGGGCTTGCCGTAAACGTAAGTCTCGATGCCGTGGGCGTGAATGTCCCCCGCGGCGTTGGCGTGGATGGACACGAACACGTTGCGGGCGGTGGTGGCGAAACCCGCGCGGGCCAGGAGGTCGCCATCGTACTTGTCGCTCAGTTGGGTGTTGGCGGTGCGGGTCATGATGACCTCGACGCCCTCGCGCTCGAGCAGCGCCTTGACTTTGAGCGCCACCTCGAGCACGACGATTTCTTCCTGAACAGTGTTGGCCCCGTTTCGCGCGCCCGCCCACCTGCCGCCGTGCCCCGGGTCGAGCACCACCACCTTGGGTCGTTCACTCACCGCGCGCGCGGTCTCGGGTTCGTCCGCGAGCGCCTCCTGGAGCGCCGTCACGCTCCTGCCCTGCAAGTTGGGGCCCAAGTCGACGTAAAGCCGCGCCCGCGCCCGCGTCTCGTCGGCGGGCAAGAAGCCTACACTGTAGCCCTTCCCGTCGGCGCCGAGCGCATACGTCGTGCTGATGACGAGCGCCAAGTCTTCGTCCACGGCGCTGTAGCGTAGATGTTTCACCTGCGCGCTCTCGCCCTCCAGAACGCCCGCCTCCGCGTGAGCGCCCGGCAGCGTGATGACCATCATCGTGTCGAAAACCGCCACGTCATAAGAAGCGTCCGGCGGTAAGGACAGGGCCACGCGGGTGTAGCCGTCGTAAACGCCCACGTCGGGCGCGTCTACGGTAAAGCCTGAAGCGTCCGCCACACTCCCCGCAACGTTATCCACATTCTCATTCGCAGCCTCTCTTGCGGAAACTTCATCCGAGGATGCTGCGCCTGAGTCGGGCGGCGTTTGCGCCTCGTCCGCCCTTGCCGTGACTTGTCCTGTTGTGACTGGCGAGGTGACGGGCTGCGGCGCCGTCTCGATGATGATGAGGCCCAAGTCGGGTTTCCAGTCTCTATCAGCGCCGAACGCGTCGGCAATCGAGCCGACCGGCACCCAGCTCGAGCCCTCCACCAAAATCCCCTTGGGCACCGCGCGGGAAAAGGGCGCGCCGTTCACCGTCAGCGCGTCGTCGTGGAATCTAAGCCCCGCGGGCGTGTCGTCGGTGGTTTCGAGGCGAACGGTCGTGTCACCGCTCTCGAACAGAAGCGTCTTGCTCTCCGCCTCCCAGGTGAGGTCGAGCCCCATCGCCGTAGCGAGCACTGAAGCCTTGGTAAAGGCGTCGCGCGAGTTCCCGTAGGCGGTAAAGTAACAGGCCGACTGGCCCAGAAAGCCGTCACCCTCGAGCAGTTCGCCGTTCACCGCGATATGGTTGATGCACTCGGGCGCGCCTGCAAAGGCCACAGAGAACGCCGCGGGAATGAAGCCGAGCATAAACACGAGCATGAATAGGAGTGTAAAAATTCTCTTTCTCACGTTGGGAGGAGTGTAACACAGCACTTGCACACGTTGCTGAGAAGAGGAAAGGCCCGGGTTCATTTTCCCCGGATGTGGATTTTTTCACCTGCCCGCGCCCCTCAGAGTCTGTGGGTAGCGCCCGATAAGTAGTGTTCGGTGTGTTGCTAGGGCGTGGTTGGCCGTCAGCTGCTTTTTACGGCTTCACCGCTCTCAATCTGAAGAGGGTCGACCACGTCGTCAGCGTTTAGGGTTTCCCACGGACTTTACCGCTACGTCTGTTCCTCTACCCGTCACGTTCGAAACCTCGTGTGTGGGCTCAGTGCTTCAGACAACCCCGACGGCTTCGCTCACCCGAACTGTCACCTGTACTTTTCCAGCAGGTATACCCACGGGCACACGTCATCTGGTTTTAGGGGAACAGTCTACAGGTAACTGTGTAGGACGGAACTTCGGAGATGATTCCTGCGTTGGGCCACCTCAGTGTCTATGCAAACCGCTGTAACGATTTCAGCCTTGGCTCAAGTAGGAGCGGCTAGCCGATTTAACAAGACAAATTGGCAACGTAGAGGGGATGCCGCAAGCTTGCGGCATCCCCTTCTGAACTGAGGTAACTTTTGCTCCTAGAGCTGTTCTTACTCGCTCGCCTCGTCCAAAAATTGCTGGAGCTTGTCCGGGTTCACGGTGATGGGCGCGCGGCGGCGGCGCACCGCGCCGTACTCCAGGAGGCGCGCCAAGCAGTGCGAGACCGTCTCGCGGGTCGCGCCTATCATCTTGGCTAGGTCCTGCTGGGTCAGCGTCAGGTCGATGACCGTGCCGCGCTCGCCGGGCACGCCGAAGTCTTTGGCTAGGCGCAGGAGCAGGTTGGCGAGACGACCGGGCGCGTCGAACGCGCCCACCTCGGCAAAGCGCGACTCGGCCTTCCAGAGGTTCGTCGACATCACCTGGATGAACTTCATGGCGATGCGGGGCTGCTGCGCCAGGAGGCGCTGAAAGTCGCTCTCGGGCATGACGATGAGCGTGGTGTCCAAGACCGCCTCGGCCTGGTTGGGGCGGCGCTCGCTCTCTAAGAGGAGCAATTCGCCGAAGATGTCGTACTGGCCCAGGAGACCCAGAATCATCTCTTTGCCGTTGGGGAAGTACATAGAAATTTTGACCATGCCCTCGCGGATAAAGTAGAGCGCGTCGGCGGGGTCTTCCATGTGGTAGATGATTTCACCCGCTTGAAAACGCTTGTAGGGCGTGATGCGCGAGAGCTCCTCGAGCTCGCCCTCGGACAAGTCCTCGAAAAGCTGCGTGTTCTTGAGGTGAAAAACCAAACTCGGATATTCTTGCATCATGAATAGTACCCCAAACTGACTGGCGTCGTCCCATGCGATTTCAGGCCTGACTCGGTTCCTGGCGTCTCCGGCAACATCCCCTAGAGCATCGCACACTTGATAAGGTGAGAAGAGTGAAATATCTCAAATAAAGTTCTAATCGTCACGTTTGGGCGGTGGAAAGGGGCGGGAAAAGGGAGGAAGTGGGGCATTTTGGGCTTTCTGTGGCGGGCTCGAGCCCGCCACAGAAAGGGTAAGCTGGCAGGCATGTTGCGTCTCAGCGGCCGCCTCCTCACGCCCGGCGGGCTTGTGCGGGGCGCGCTTGTTTTTGGCTCTCACATCGAAGATATCCGTACCGACAACGCACAGGGTATGCCCGAAGACGGCCCCCTCATCCTCCCCGGCTTTATCGACACGCACGTCCACGGCGGCGGGGGCGGCGACACGGTGGACGGCCCCCGCGGGGTGGAGACGCTCGCGCGTTTTCACGTGCGGCGCGGCGTCACCACGCTCTACCCGACGACCATCACGAGCCCGTGGGAGGGCGTGTTGGCGGCGTTGCAGGGTGTTAAAGAATGCGTGGGAGAAGGTAACGAGGACTTGCCCAGCATCCCGGGCGCGCATCTGGAGGGTCCTTTTATCTCCCCGCAGCGTCTGGGCGCGCAGCCGCCGCACGCGCTCGAGCCCACCCCGGCGCGGGTAGAGGCGGTGCTTAAACTCGGCGTCGTGCGCCTCGTGACGTTGGCCCCTGAGATCCCCGGTGCGTTGGGGGCGGCTACAAGGTTCGCCGCGGCGGGCGTCCGGGTGAGCGTGGGGCACACCGTGGCGAGTTTCGAGGAGGTGCAGGCCCTGGTAGAGGCGGTGAGCGAGGCGGGCGGCACGGTCGGTTTTACCCACCTTTATAACGCGATGGGCGGGCTTGCCGGGCGAGAGCCGGGGGTCGTCGGGGCGGCGCTCGCCGACCAGGAGAGCTTCGCAGAACTCATTTACGACACCCACCACGTCCATAAGGGGAGCCTTCTCGCCGCTCGAGCCGCCAAACCAAACCGCCTCCACCTCGTCACCGACGCCATCCGCGCGACCGGGGGGCCGGAGGGCGAGACCGAACTCGGCGGTCAGCGCGTGACCGTCAAGGGGGGCGCGGCGCGGCTGCCGGACGGCACCCTGGCGGGAAGCGTGCTGACGCTCGACAAAGCGCTCCGCAACGCCGTCGCGGCGGGCGTGAGTCTGGAGGAGGCGAGCCGGATGCTCTCCCAGGTGCCCGCGCGTTATATGGGTCTGGACGATAGGGGCGTGCTGGGGCCCGGCAAGCGCGCCGACCTGGTGGTGCTGGACGATACCTTGGAAGTCCGGCGGGTGTTTGTGAGGGGGCGGGAAGTGGTGAGTGGTGAGTGCTGAGTCTTTAGAGGACCGGGTAGGGCTCGGGGTGGATGCGGGGGCCTCGAGCACGCGCTGGCGGCTCCTTCACGGCAGCGGGCGCGTGCTGGGCGAGGGGCGGGCCGGCCCCGTGACCGGGCACCTTTTTGCCCCCGAGGAACGGGCGGAGACGCTGGCGCGCGTGCGGGCGATGTTGGGGGAAGTTCGCGCCGTCGCCCGGCCCCACGCGGTCGTCGCGGGGGTGACGGGGCTGCATGGGGGCACGGAAGCGGCGGAAACGCTCTTAAGGGTTTTTGCAGGGGGGCTCGAGCTCTCCCCCACGCGCGTGAGGGTCGATAACGACATGGATATCGCCTATAGAAGCGCCTTCCGCCCCGGCGAGGGCGTGCTCGTCTATGCGGGCACCGGCAGCGTCGCCTATCACCTCCGGGCGGACGGCACGCCGGAACGCGCGGGTGGCTACGGCTACCTCATCGACGACGCGGGCGCGGGCTTTTGGATCGGTCAGGCGGGGCTCAAAAGGGTGATGCGCTGGCTCGACGAAACGGGTCATCCCGCCGACCGTCCTCTCGCCAACGCGGTCTATGGCGCCCTGGGCAGCCGACACTGGCCCGACATCATGGGGGCCGTTTACGGGAACGGCCGGGCGAGACTCGCCGCGCTCGCGCCCGCCGTCGCCAGGGCCGCCGACGAAGGAGACGAGGCCGCCGTGGAGATTTTGCAAGCCGCGGGGCGGGAGCTCGCGCGGCCCGCGCTGGCGCTCCTAAAGCGGCTGGGCGAAGAGCTGCCCGTCGCCTTTGCGGGCGGCGTCACCCAGCTCAGCCCGCGCCTCACGGCGGCCCTGCGGGAGGCGCTGCCCCCCGGCACGCGCTTCGAGGTCGTGACCACGCCGCCCGTGCAGAGGGCGGCAGAACTGGCGGTGGAACTGGTGATGAAACCGGCGCTCGGCTCCCCTACGCATCGAGGCATGTGACCCGCCCTTTTTCAGATTTCCCACTCGAGCAGATTCACCTCGCTCACGGGGTCGTCCGTCTCTAAGGGAATATAAAAGGTTTTGATCTCGCAAGGGCCGAAGTCCGCTCCGAAGTGGCAGCCCAGGAAGGGCAGGGCGACGGTTGCTCTGGCGTCGTTTTTGCTCGTCTCGACGAGCCGCAAGATGAGCGCGTCGCCCCCTTCGGAGCGCTTGAGCACCGTGGCTACCACGCTGTTTTTTACCGCGCCGTCGCTCCAGAGCTTTAAGAAAGACGCCCTCTGGGGCAAAAACCCGTCGTGGCAGGTGCCGACGAGGGCCACGGGCTCCCCGTTCAGCTCGGCCGCCCGCTTGACGGTCTCGGCCTCGGCCCAGCCGCCCGCGTGGGGCAGCAGGCTGTAGCGAAACGTCTGGAGCCCCTGGTCGATGTAACTGTAGCGCCCCTCCGCCTCGGGCACGGTGGGGTCGTGGTGCGCGTAGATAGGGCTGCGCAAGACTGTCAGGCCGATGTCGTTCCCAGCGACGTCGAAAGAATATTTGCCGTCGTTCAAAAGGCTAAAGCCGTGGGCGTCGCCGTCGCGCGAGGTGCCCGACACGTCCACCCAAGTCTGGCCGGGCTCTTCCTCACCGTTGGCGACGCGCTCGAGGTGCCCGTAAGGGATGTCGAAGGTGGCGCGCGCGGCGTCGACATTGACAGGGAAATTGACGGGGAAGCGGAGTTTGAGCGCCTTGTGCCTCTCTTGCCAGTTGACCGTGGCTTTCACGTCGACGCGGCGCGAACCCGGATATACCGCGAAATCTTGGGTCAGGCTCGAGGCGCCGTAGTGACCCCACACGCGGATCACCGACTTGACCGGGCCGTGTTCGACGAGCTCAACCCGCCGAGCGGCGAAGGTCCCGACAACCTTGTCGAACCTGAAAACGTCGTGCGACCAGGTGTCGCTCTCGTCCTCTATCACCACGGCCTTGGCCGCCGGCCCGGCGAAAACCTCCACCCCGCGCTCCTTGTCGCGCAGGCTCACGATACAGCCCGTTTCGGGGTCGAGCTCGAGCCGCAAGAGTTCGTTTTCCAGCACCAGGTTGTCGGCCTTGACGGTGGTTTGGGGCGTTTCTACGCCCTCGCGGGGTGCCAAACGGTAGGTGCGGTAGCCCAGCTCGGGCAGCTCGGCGATAAAGGTCAGGACTTGCCGTTCAAAGGCGGTGGCTCCCGCCTGCACCCTCTGCATCGGCACAACCTGGTCTTCGTCGTCGAGCAACACGGTCCCTTCTTCAACGCGCCACATCTCAACCTCGACGGGCACCTTGGCAACCCAGCCGTGCGGGTTAAAGACCACGATGGGGACGACGCCCTCCTCCTGGGGAATACCGATACGCCAAGCGAACGCCTGCGTGGCGTAGTTGAGCGCGCGTGCGCCAATCGCCATAGCTTCACCGTAGAGGTCTCGAGCGTCGTCATAGGCAGCTTCCAAACTCGTGCCCGCCAGAATGTCGTGGAACTGGTTGAAGAGCACCCCCTTCCAAGCGTGACTTAAGTCGGTCGGATAAGGCTGCTCCACCACCTCAGCCGCCACCGCCGACCACTTTTCGGCGCTCAGAAGCAAATTTTCCGCCTTGCGGTTCCAGCGCTTAATACCCGAATGCGCCGCGTAGCAACCGCTGGCGTGGTGCTGAAGTTCGTCGTGAACGACGGGCAGGGTCCAGTTCTTTTCACGGACCGCGGCAAAATAACGTTCGGGCGTGCTGAAAACGAGTTGCGGCAGGTCGGTTTCGCCCTGCAAGCGCTCGATACTCTCAATGTTCTCCTTTGTCGGGCCGCCGCCGTGGTTGCCGACGCCGTAAAAACACATGAGTTCGTCCACCGGCTCGAGCCGCTCTTCGGCGCAACGCCGCACATGTTCTTCCAAGTCCGCCCCCCAGGTGCAGTAGGTAAAGGGGATGCGGTAGGTGAGAACGCGCGAGCCGTCGTCCGCTTCCCACCAGAACAGCCGGCCCGGCAACTCCTTCTCGTGCGGACCCGGGCGCATGAAGACGTAAGAATCCAGCCCGCTCTTTTTGAGGAGCTGCGGCAGCATCGCGTGATGCCCGAACGAGTCGACGTTGTAGCCCACCGTCGCGGTGACGCCGAACTTTTCTTTGAAATAGCGCTGACCGTAGAGCGCTTGCCGCACGAACGATTCGCCGCCGGGGAGGTTGCAGTCGGGCTGGAGCCACCAGCCGCCGACGATTTCCCAGCGGCCCTCTTGGACTCGAGCCCTGATTTCTTCGAACATCGCCGGGTCGCTCCTTTCGACCCACTCGTAAAACACGGCGGAACTCGAGACGAACAAAAAGTCGCCATACTCGTTCATCCGGTCCAAGGCCGAGCGAAACGAAGCTTTCACTTCGTGAAAGCCTTCCTGCCAGCGCCACAGCCACACCGGGTCGATGTGCGCGTTGCCAATCATGTGGAGCGTTTTCAAGACGGTTTCTCCTCGAGGGATGGGTAAGAGGGATAGGTAAGACGTAATGTACAGCGTGATAAAAGTGTCACACAAAAAGGTGAGAGGGCTTATCCCGCACCCCTGCACGGCTAGATCACACCGACATCCGCTGTTCGAAAAACACCTTATAACAGATGTCGAAACGTCAACACTTCCGTAATTTTTTAACCACTAATCACTCACCACTCACATCCAGCACCAAACAGCTTCAAACGCCAACAGGCCCCTACCCCTTCGTCCCCGTTGTCGCAATCCCTTCGATAAAGTACCGCTGGCCGATGAAGAAGATAATGATCATCGGCAGGGTCAAAATCACGGTCGCCGCCATGACGATTTCCCACTGCGACTCGCCCCCCTGCCCGAACTGGTCGAGCACCGCCTTGATGCCGCGCGGCATGGTGAAGAGCGCGGTGTCGTAGAGGTAGATGAGCGGCTTGATGAGGTCCGTCCAGCTCGCCTTGAATTCGAAAATGAACACGACGATGAGCGCCGTTTTGGTCAAGGGCATGGCGACGCGCCACCAGAGGCCGAAAAAGCTCGCCCCGTCGATGCGCGCTGCCTCGAACAGGTCGCGCGGCAGGGTCAGATAAAACTGGCGCAGCAAGAAGATGTAAAAGGCGGAGCCGAACAAGTTGCCCGCCCAGAGCGGCACGAGCGTGTTCACGAAGCCCAGCCGGTCCCAGATGAGAAACACCGGGATCATGGTGACCGCGGTCGGCAGCATCATCGTCGCCAGCACGAGGCCGAAGAGTAAGTCCCGGCCCGGGAAGCGGAAGTTGGCAAAGCCAAAGGCGACGAGCGAACTGCTTAGCGCCACCGTGCTGGCCGCCAGCACCCCGGTCACCAGGCTGTTTGTCAACCAGCTCAAGATGGGCGCCGCTTGCCAGACCCGCGCGTAGTTCTCCCAGGCGACGGGGTCGGGAATCCAGGCCGCGCCGAACACCTCGGAGCGGAGCTTGAGCGAGGCGCTCACCAGCCAGAGAAAAGGCGCGGTAAAGAGCACCGTGCAGCCGAGCAGCAGCGCGACGAAAACGATGCGGAAGACGCGCTTGCGCCCCCCGACCGCGCCCGTTCGCGCCGGGGCCGCTGCACCCTTGGCTACAGCCACGGTTCACCTCTTATGGCCCGTTTCTTTATGACCCACCTCTTTCTCATTCTTGCCGCCCCTCGTAATAGACCCAGCGTTTGCTGACGCGCAGTTGGATAAGCGTCAGGATCAAGATGATGACGAAAAGCAGCCAGGCCATCGCCGAGGCGTAGCCCATGTGCAAGAACTCGAACGCCTGGCGGAAAAGGTAGATCACGTAAAAGAGCGCCGCGGTACTCCCCGCGCCGGACTGCATCCTGCCGAAAAACATCGTGTAGACCTCGGCGAAAATTTGCAGCGAATAGATGGTGTTGACCACCAGGGTGAAAAAGACCGCGCCGCTGATGAGCGGCAGCGTAACGTGCCGGAACCCCTGCCAGAAGCTCGCCCCCTCGATTTGAGCCGCCTCGTAAAGGTTTTTGGGGACGTTGCGCAGCGCGGCGTAGTAGATGATGACGGTGCCGCCGACGCTCCACAGGCTCATCAGGACGAGGCCGGGCTTGATCCAGTCGGGGTCGGTCGTCCAGCCGGGGCCGGGGATGCCCAGAAGCTCCAGCCCCCGGTTGACGAGGCCCACGCGCGGGTTCAAGAGCCACAACCAGAGCGCCCCCACCGCCACCGCGGGCGTCATCGAGGGCAGATAAAAGACCGTCCTAAAAAAGTTCGCCCCGCGCGTCACCTGGTTGAGGAGCAGCGCGAGCGCGAGCGCCACCACGGTCGCCAGCGGGACGTAAAGCGCCGCGTAAAAAAACGAGTTCCACAGGCTCAAGCTGAGCCGGGGGTCCGTGAGCAGTTCGCGGTAGTTCTCGAGCCCTATCCACTCCGGCGCGTTAAGCACGTCGTACTCGGTAAACGAGAGCCAGAGGCTGGCGAGCATCGGCCCGGCGGTAAAAATGAGAAAGCCGACCAGCCAGGGCGAGATAAAGGCCAGCCCGGCGAGCGTCTCGGCGCGGGCCAGCGGGCCTCGGCGCCGACCCCGGCGCGGCGCGCCGCGCCGGGGTCTGGCTGCTTTTACTGGTTCCACGCTTCGTCGAGCGCCGCCTGGGCCTCGCGCTGGGCCTGCTCGAGCGCTTCCTGCGCGCTCTGCTCGCCGTTCAGCACCCGGTTGACCGCGTCCTGCCAGGCCTGCCTAAATTCCGCGCCCGCGGGGTTGGCGGGGATGGAAAAGGCGCTGTCCTGAGTTCTCAGGATAACGTCCACCGCCTCGTCGAAGGCCGCGTTGCCGCTGGGCTGGTAGATCTCGCCGAAAATTTGTTCGTCGGCGGGCCTGCTGGCCGTGTAGACGCCCGTAAAGGTCTGCCCGTCGGCGGCGCGCTGGTCGGCCCGCACTCTCGCCGCCGCCGCCCAGGACGCGGGCTCGGTCATCACCCTCATAAACGCGCACGCCGCCTCTGGGTTTTCCGCGCCCCTGGGGATGGCCCAGGTGTTGCCAGTAGCGAAGGTGATGGGGTCGCCCTGCCGGTCGGTAAAGGGCTTCACGGCGATGTTGACGTCCGGGGAAACGTCCGCGAGAACGTTGACGTACCACTGCTCCACCGGAAACGCGCCGAGCTGATCCGTCACGAGCTGATTTTGCGAGCCGAAGAAGTCCCAGGTGTCCCGGAAGGCCGAGAAATCCTGGCGACCGCCCGCGGCCTCGTGCAGGCGCGCGGTGAACTCGAGCGCCTCGACCGCCTCGGGAGAATCTATCGTCGCCGTGCGGCCATCATCAGAGAGGAGCCTCCCGCCGTTCGCCCTCACCCACAGGGGAAAGAACTCGGGTATCTTGGGGTCGAAGCCGATGCGCTCCAGCGTGCCGCTCTCGACCTCCGTCAGCCGCTCGTTGACCTCGGCCAGGCTCTCCCAGTCGCTCGTGCTGACCTCTTCAACACTGAGGCCCACCTCGTCAAGCGCGCCAACGTTAAGGACCAAAACGATGGTGTTAAAGAATTCCGGGATGCCGTAGACCTGGTCGTTGACCGTCACCTGCGCCAGGGCCGTTTCCCGGTACTGGCGCAGGTCGATGCCTTGCGCTTCGGTGCATTCGTCCAGGGGCACGATGGCGCCGCGCGTGGCGTAGGTGCTTAAGTCGTCGCGGTTGGTGTAAATAAGGTCGGGCGGGTTGCCGCTGACGACCGCGGTAAGAAGCTGTTGCCGGTCCAGGCTGCCCTCGGACAAGTTCAACTCGACCTCGGGATACTGCTCCCTGAATTGGTCCACGCGCACCGAGGCTATCTCGTCGCCCAGGCCGAAACCCACGATGGAGAGCGTTCCGCCCACCTCGTCTTGAGCAAAACCCACGCCAGTCATCAAAAAGGCCAATAAGCCCGCCAGTAAAATCTTTTTCACCTTTCCTCCTTTGTTTGATTCGCAGATGGTTGGCGCTTTCGAAACCTTACGCTCGTTCTCAACCCTCTCATTAAAGTCCATTTGTTAAAGACCACAGTAGAGGGAGCCTCACGTTTTGGAAGGTGTAAACATGTCCTCTCCAAGGCTGTGACGAAGCGCCGACCGGATGCACCCGACATAGAACTTAATCTAAGCGAACTTGATCCGAGCGTTTTACGTGTCTGGTACAAAACCCTGCGCGGGGACCGCTCGAGGCCGGTACAAAAACCACTAAGCGCCCTCTGCGGCAGTACATCCTGTGACGACGCACCGACCCCGGAACGAGTGCGGCACGTGCAACTCATCCCAAAGAGCCTACGCTCAGGGTTTTTGGTCTCGATCACCCCCTACCCCGTGAACGAACAATGCTAGGTCGGCGGCTTCTTCACCCCTATGTAAAGCCAAAAAAGCGACCACACGAAGGGGCGACCTAGCACAACCTTGATGGTTGGGGGGTATGCTAGCAGCTTCTAAATCGGTATGTCAATACGCCTTTGGTGTGTGAGCACCTAACAGACGTACCCCGGCGGGCACAGGGTCCTCACCGGGGTAAGTGTCGCTGGTCGGCGCGAGGTTCAACTCATACACACTGTTTAGTTAAGAGGTAAGACTCGCCGCACACGTGCTCACGGCTGGACAGAAGGCCTCTTGCCCCGCGCGAGCGACGCGGGCGGCGCGAAGCGAGCTTTGAGAAGGTCATAGACGATGCTCCGTAGGTCTTTACCCGCCAGGGGTTTGAGCAGCACCCTGTCGGCCCTCGCCATATCGGCGGTCGCCAGGGTGTCTTCGTCCTGCAAGGAGGTCAGAATGATGACGGGCACATGCTGAAGCCGCGGCACGCGCTTGACCCGGCTGCAGACCTCGAGCCCGTTAAAGTGCGGTATGAGCACGTCTAAAATGATGAGGTCGGGCGTGTTCGCTTTCAAATAGGTGAGCGTCTCGCGGCCGTCCCCCACGGCGTCTACCCGGTAGCCGTCGGCGGAAAGGACGAGGTCTAAAAGGTTGCGCTGCCCGGCGTTGTCGTCGGCAACTAAGATGGTGGCGCCTGTGTAGATGCGGTTGTTCATAGGAAGAGCCTACGCCGGGCGCTCTCACGGAATCCTTACACAAGTCTTAAAGAGCATCGCCGGAGCTTGACGCCTAGCCCTCAAGGGGGTGTTCTCAAAAGCGTGTGGAGGCGCAGGTAGATAGCAACCGCCAGGACGAGAACGCCCGCCAGGACGAGCCACGCCACTCTAATGCTAAAGGTGTCGGCCAGATAACCCAGCCCCACGCTTCCCAAAAATCCGCCCAAGGCCAAGGCAAGCGAGCGAATTGAGAGCATGGCGGAGCGCTTACCACTCGGAACCTCATTGTTGAGCATCGTTGCCTGGGGAGAAGACCCGACGCCCCGGCTCAGGTAGACGAACCAAAAAAGAGGCGCGGCGACGAGCGCGTTCGTTTGTAACGCCAGCGCGACGATAAAAACAAGCTGACCCACCTCGGCGAGGGCGGCGACGAGGGCGTAACGTTTGTTTAAGACGCGGCTTAATGGGATGGACGCCAAACTCCCCAACGACAGCAGCCCGAAGCTCCCCGCCAGGATGACGCCGAACAGATAGGTGTTCCCCTCGCGCTCGCCCAAAAACCCGTTGAAAAAGGGTTGCCAGAAGGTCTCGAGCCCGCTCAACACCGCGCCGCTGACGACGGTGGCGAGCAGCAAAAGCAGGATGACGGGGGAGGTCACGCTCAGCCTAAAAGCCTCCCGGAGAAGTTCGGGCAAGCGAGCAAAGCCCGCCACATCACCCGTATCAGCCGCGTCACCCGCGGGGCGCGCCTCACGCATGAACGCGAGCACGACCACGCCGAGAGCGGCGAAACCCAAGGCCGAGGCGAGAATGGGCACGCTCAAGGGGCCGACGAGCGACGTTTCGGTGGGCGGCAAAAACGCGAACCAGTCGGGCAAGAAGCCGCCCAGAAGCGTTCCCACGGCCACCAAGGCCGTCGCGAACACCTCGGCCTGGGCGAGGGGCGGCTGGATGTCTATGTCCTCGTCCAGGCTTTTGAGCCCGTCTATAAACCACGCCTCGGGCGCGCCGGAAACAAGCGCCCGCCCCGCGCCGCTCACCACGGCGTAGAGCAAAAAGAGCGGGAAGGAGGAGGCGAAAACGAGAACGAGCTGAGACAAGAGCGTCACGCCCACGGCGACGAGCGTGACGCGCCTGCGCCCGACCGCGTCGGCGAGGCCGCCCGTGGGCACCTCGAGCAGCACGATCGTCAGCCCGTACGCGCCGAAGACGAAGCCCACTTCAAAGAGGTCCAGCCCCCGCGCCTGGGCGAAAAGCACCACGGTCGCGGCGGGCAAAACCGTGGCGAACCAGAACAAGGAGGTGATGGCGAAGTAGCGCCTCTTGAGTCCGGAAAGCGTCAGATCGTTCACACATGTCAACGTAGGTGTTACGCTACTTGAAATGGAAGCGCCCGATTACGGTAGCCTAACCGCCCACACCGTCCGGGACGAGACGCAGGCGCGGTTGCTGAGCGACCCGAAGAGCTTTGGGTATTTCAGGCCCTTTCTGGCCCGGACCCTCACGGTGAGCCGCGCCGCCGAGGAGGTCGGTTGCCGCGTAGACACCATGATGTACCGCGTCAAAACGTTTCTGAACGCGGGGCTCTTGATCGTCGTGCGAATCGAAAAACGCGCGGGCAGGCCCGTCAAGCACTATCGCTCGAGCCACGACGCCTACTTCGTCCCCTTCGTTGCGAAGCCTTTTGCGAACCTCGAGGAGGAGGTGCGAGAGGGCTTGCGCTCCCACGAGGACGCCATCGTAAAGGGGCTGGCGCGCACCAGGCGTACGCTGGACAGGCAGGGGCACCGCATCTTTCGGGGGAGCGACGGCGAAATCCACTGGCACAGCGCGGGGAGTGAGCATTTTCTACTCGACTACGACGCCTTGCCCGAACTTCCGCACTCGCCCAATTATGAAGGGCTCTCTCTGGGGGAGCTTTTTACCGACGAACTTTTCTTAACAGACGACGAGGCCAAAGCGTTGCTCAGTCGGCTCTACGCGCTCTGGCGGGAAAGCAAACATGAGGCGTCGGGGACGCGCAAACCCTATCTGCTGAGGGTGGCGCTGGTGCCGCTATAGCCTGCGCGGGATTTCGTTCTAAGGGTTCGCGCTTCACTCCCCAAACCGGAACGCCTCTCGCCCCTTTACAAAGGGCCGCACGCGAAAGAGCCGCCCCGCCAGCGGCTGCTTCGCCAACGCCTCGTCGCTCAGGCCCTCCCTAGCCGAGGTGATGAAAAGTTCACTCAAATCCGCCCCGCCAAAGGCGCAGCTCGTGGGCTGCGAGACAGGTAAAGCGAGGGTGCGCTCGAGCCCGCCCTCGGGGTCATAACGCTCTAAGCGCCCCCCGCCCCAACGCGCGCTCCACAGAAAACCCTCGGCGTCCACGGTGAGGCCGTCGGGCACCCCGTCCGCGTCTTGTGTGACAATAAAGGGGCGGCGGTTCTCGACCTCGCCCGTAGAAGTGTCAAAGTCGTAAGCGTAGATGGTCTTGGCGGTCGAGTCGGTGAAGTACATGGTTTCGGCGTCCAGGCTCCAATCCGTACCGTTGGGGACGCCGAAGCCCGTATCTATCTTGTGAATACTGCCGTTGGGGTCCACACGATAAAGGCTGTTGCTCTCGCCGCCGTAAGAGCCCGCCCAGAAGCGCCCGCCGGGGTCCACCGCGCCGTCGTTGAAGCGGGTCTGCGGGAGGTCGGCTTCGGGGTCGCCCAGAAACTCAGGCTCCGCCTCGTCCAACCCAGCCCGAAACGAATAGAGCGCGAAGCCCCCGTCCGTCGCCAGCACCAAACCGCCCCCCTCTCTCAATCCCATACAGCCGACTTTGACAGAAAGCTCCGCCGTCTCCACACCCGACGCGGGGTCCCACAGGTGCAGGCGGCGCGCGTTGATGTCGGTCCAGAAGAGGCGGCCCTGGGGGTCCCAGAGGGGTCCCTCGCCCAGGTTGTTCTGAAGCTCCGTCAGCGTCTCGATGTCCGTTTCGTGCGGCATGACCGTCTCCTCTCGAGGTCCTTCTCAACCCGCCCCGTAAGGCCCATGACACCTCCCTCACCCGTCTGCGTTAAGGTGTGTGGCTATGGTAGCCGTATGGTAACAAGCGAACGGGCCAGAAGGTGGGCGAAGGGCGTTTTTTACGGGTGGTGGGTGCTGGGCGGCTGCGTTTTGTTGCAGATTCTCACGACCAGCTTTACCCTGCAGTCTTTTGGCGCGTACATCGCGGTGATGCAAGGGGAGTTCGGCTGGAGCAAAACGGCTTTCGCGGCGGCTCTTTCGATTCAGCAAGCGGGGGCCGGTCTTCTGGGACCTTTTCAGGGATGGCTCATCGGGCACTTCGGGGCCAGAGGCGTCGTCCGCGTCGGCATCGTCACTTTCGCTCTCGCGCTGATGCTCTTGAGCCAGGTGGGTTCGCTCACGACCTTTTACGCCGTTTACGTGCTTATCGCCGTCGGCGCGAGCTTCGCGGGCTTTCTTACGCTCAACGCGGTGGCGGCGCAGTGGTTCGAAAGGTGGCGCTCGACCGCGTTCGCGCTCCTGCAAACGGGCATCTCCTTGGGCGGCTTTCTGGTGCCGCTCGTCGCCTGGTCCCTGACCGTCCACGGCTGGCGCGCGACCGCCCTGGTGAACGGCGCGGTGGTGCTCCTCTTGGGCTGGCCGCTCACCTACCTCGTCGGCAACCGGCCCGAGGAGTATGGGCTCCGTCCCGACGGGCTCGAGGAGGAGCCAAAAGATGAGGACACGCCCGTTCGAAAGGACTTTACGGCTCGAGCCGCGCTTAACACCAGGGCCTTTTGGCTCGTCTCCTTCGGTCACGGCCTGGCGCTGATGGTCGTGTTCGCGGTGCTCACCCACCTCGTCATTCACCTGGAGAGCGACCTAAACTTTTCGCTCCCCCTCGCCGCGCTGATGGTCACCGTCATGACCACCATGAGCATCGTCGGGCAGCTTTTGGGCGGCCTCCTGGGCGACACCTTTAACAAGCGCCTCCTCGCCGCGGGCGCGATGTTCGGTCACGCGGGCGGTTTGCTCATGCTCGCCTTTGGCACCACCGTGCCGTGGGTACTCGCCTTTGCGGTCCTCCACGGCGTGTCCTGGGGGCTGCGCGGTCCCATCATGCAGTCGTTGCGCGCCGACTACTTCGGGCGGCGTCACTTCGCGCAGATTTTGGGTTTGTCAAATGTGATTGTCACGGTCGGGACCATCACCGGCCCCGTCCTGGCGGGCGCGTTCGCGGACCGCTACGGCACCTATACGCCGGGTTTTGTGGTGCTGGCGGGGTTTGCGCTGTTGGGGTCGGTGTTCTTTTTCTTTGCGACGCCGCCGAAAGTTGAAACCTAGGTCACGCTGTCTCGAGCCCCCCCACCCCCCGCCCTACCGCCTCACCCGTTCGGAGCGCCCGCGCCACCGCTTTTAGAGAAGGGTCCCTAAAACCAAAGGAGACGAGCGCGGGGCCGGGCAAATCCAGGGCGCAGTAGGGATTCCAGAGGACGAGGTGGACGAAGCGTTTGGAGGCTCGCGCCAGCTCGAGCCCCCACCCCCTCTCCCCCTCCCCTAAGCGCGTCCTCGAGGCCAAGACAAACAGCGTAACGGGCGCTTTCTCAGCCATTTCTAGGATGCTCGAGTGCCCCTCACCGAGCGCATCACGATTGTAAGGAGCGCGCGTGGGCGTGAAGCCCTGCACTGTAAGCTCATCCATCAGTCTTTCCACAGGAGGTTTCGTCACGTCGCTCGCCGCGCCGCCCGCGGTGTTTTCGGCCCAAACGACGAGGCAGGGGGTGGGCTCGAGCGGTCCAAAATCACCCAACGCCACAAGCGCGCGGCGCGCGGCCTCGTCTAACAGCGCCTCGTCTCCTTCGCGCCAGGCGGCGTCGGGGTCGGGGTGTGCGGGAAAGCGGTGTGCAAAGTGGCGGATACGTCCCAAGGAGCGCGCGGTCTCCTCCGGGTCCAACCGGCCATCGGTGTGGGCGCGTTCGACGGCCTCTAAAATCTCCCGGTGTTCGGCAATAGGTCCCACGTGCAGCGGCATGTCCACCCCCGCCTCGAGCGCGCGCACCGCCGCCTCCGCCGGGCCGTACGCGTCGGCAATGGCGCGCATGTTGAGCGCGTCGGTAAGGACGAGGCCGTCGAAGCCTAAGCGCTCTCGCAAAAGGCCGGTCATGATGGGCCTCGAGAGCGTCGCGGGCATCTCAGCATCTAAAACGGGAATGAGGCCGTGGTAGCTCATCACCGCGGCGACGCCTGCGTCAAAAGCGGCGCGGAAGGGGACGAGTTCCAGCCCCTCGAGGCGGTCCAGGCTCACCCCCAACCAAGGCAGCGCCTCGTGCGAGTCGGTGTCGGTGTCGCCGTGGCCGGGAAAGTGTTTGGCGGTCGCGCCAACGCCCTCCGCCTGCAAACCCTTTACAAAAGCGCTCACGTGACGCGCCACATGGTGAGGGTCCGTGCCGAACGCTCTGTCGGCGATGACCGGATTTTTCGGGTTGTTGTTCACGTCGGCGACGGGAGCGAAGTCGAGGGTGACGCCCACCGCGCGGAGGCCACGGGCGGTCGCCGCCGCCACCTCTCGAGTTAAATCGAGCTCGTCCGCCGCGCCCAGCGCCATCGCACCCGGCGGATAGGGCACGTCGCGCACGCGCACCACGCCGCCGCCTTCCTGGTCCACCGCGACGATGAGGTCTTCGCCCAAGAGCGCCCGTAATTCGCTCGTATAGTCGGCAAGCTGCACCCGGTCCCGGACGTTGCGCGAGAAGATGCAAACGCCGCCCACCCGGTACTCGAGCAAAAAGGCGCGCTCGTCGGGGGTGAGGGCGGGGCGTGACAGGTCAATCATCAAAAGGCGGTGGAGGTCGGACATCGCTCTTTTATACCCTCTTACCGGCTCTTCACGTCCGCGGCGTCGCGCAGCGCGTCGCCCAAAAAATTAAAGGCGAGTACCGCGACGACAATCATCACGCCCGGCAGGAGCAGCCAGGGGTAGAGGCGCAGCGCCTCGAAGTTCTGCGCGTCCTTGAGGAGCAGCCCCCAACTCGTCATGGGCTCCTTGATGCCCAGACCCAAAAACGAGAGCGCGCTCTCGCCCAGAATGTAACCGGGCAGCGCCAGCGTCGCGGCCACGACCAAATAAGAGGTCAGATTGGGCAGCACGTGGCGCAGAATCACGCGCCCGTCGCCCGCGCCGATGGCTTGCGCCGCGCTCACGTAATCGACCTCCCTGGCCGACAAAACTTGACCCCGCACCACCCTCGCCAGACTCGCCCAGCCGATAAACGACAGCACCGCCACGATGCCTACATAGACCCAAGTCGAGGGCCAATCCGCGGGGATGGCGGTCGCCAGCGCCAGCAGGATGGGCAGGCGCGGGAACGACAACAGCACCTCGATAAGCCGCTGCAAGACGCCGTCCACCAACCCACCGTAATAGCCGGACGCCCCGCCCACCACGATGCCGATGGCGAACGAGATGAGGATGCCGACCAAGCCGACCGTCAGTGACACCTGCGAGCCCACCAGCGTCCTCGAGAAGAGGTCGCGCCCGAAGCGGTCGGTGCCCAAAGGAAAATAGAAGCCCTCGCGCACGCCGAAGAGGTGCAAATTGGTACTAAGGCCGAAAAAACTGTACGGCTCGCCGCGGACGAAAAAGCGCAGCGGCAGCGGTTGCGCGCGGTCCTCGGCGTAGACGCGTTGGAAGGTGACCGGGTCGCGCTCTTGGGTGAGGGCGTAGACGAAGGGCCAGCTGGGTTGCCCCTCGTCAAAAAAGTACAAACGCTGCGGGGGCCGATAGGCGGCGCTCGAGTGCTGCGTCGTGATGTTGTAGGGGGCCAAAAAGGGCGCGAAGAGGGCGGTGAGGTAGAGAATAATCAGCACCACCCCGCCGACGACACCCACCTTGGAACGTTTGAAGCGCCGCCAGGCGAGCGTCCAGGGACCCGCCGAGACGGGTTTGGACGGGGTGCGCGCACGCGTAAGGCTAGCCATAGCGGATGCGCGGGTCCGCCCAGGCCAGCGCGAGGTCGGCCAAGAGATTGCCGACCATGAGGAGGAGGCTCGAGAACAGGAGGAGCGTCATCGCCACGTATTGGTCTCCAGCCAGCAGCGAGTTATAAAGCAGCGGGCCGATGGTAGGTAAATTGAGCACGATGGCGGTAATGATGGTGCCGTTCAAAAGTTCGGGCAAACTGAGCCCCGCGATCGAAATGAGCGGGTTGATGGCGTTGCGCACCGCGTGGCGGTTCGTCACCACGCCCTCGCGCAGGCCCTTGGCGCGCGCCGTCCGCACAAAGTCGGCGTGGAGCACGTCGAGCAAGTTGGCGCGCATCTGCCGCATTAAAACGGCAATCCCGGCGGTGCCGATGGCAATGACCGGAATCCAGAGGTGG
The DNA here is from genome assembly GCA_965214995.1 of Trueperaceae bacterium. Classification (GTDB taxonomy): domain Bacteria; phylum Deinococcota; class Deinococci; order Deinococcales; family Trueperaceae; genus CBDCCT01. Next base: position 5,619,451 of record CBDCCT010000002.1, on the reverse strand, counting down.
TTCAAGAGGTCCACAAAGCGCCCCCACGACCAGGGCGCGCCGATGTAGGCGGGAGAAAAGAGCCCGCCGACGTTGGTGCCGCCCCGCTCGAGCACGAACGCAATGAGCAAGAGCGCCACCAGAAAATCGGGCACCGCCAGGCCGATATAACCCACAAAACTTGCGATGGCGTCGGTTATACCGTTGCGGTTGACCGCAGTATAAATCCCCAAAGGAATCGCCACCAGCCAGGAAAAAAGCAGCGTCGTCCCGGCGACGACGAGGGTCCAGGCCAGGCGTTCGCCGATGAGGCTCGAGACGGGCCGGTTCGCAAAGAACGAGTAGCCGAAATCGCCCCGCGTGACAATCCCCACCACCCAGCGCCCGTACTGCTCCCACACGGGCCTATCCAGACCCAACTGCGCTTCGATACGCGCCACCGTCTCCGCACTCATCCGGGGGTCCTCCAGATAGCGGTCGGTAAAGTCGCCCGGCTGAAGCTGGATGACCGCGAACGACACCATCGACACGAAGAAGAGCGTCGGGATGACGATGAGGACACGTCTGATGAGATAGCTCAGCATACCGTAGGCATCATCTAGTTTGGGAGAGGGTGAATTTACGTTTTGTTGGTCGGTGCGTGGGTTTAGAGGTGATACCCACACCCAGCCTCCGTCCCGTTTGCGGGACCCGCCTTAGCTTCAAAATAGGTTCAGCGTGTGTCGGCATCTATAAAACCTCAAAATAGGGGCTCCGAAGAGCCCCGTCGCGTTATTGAAGAATCGGCTTAATGGTTACTGCGCGATGGTGTAGAGCGGCACCGGGTTGTAACCGGGGATGACGCCCAAGCTGTAGACGAAGTTCTGCACGCGGTCGTAAACCGCCGCCGCGTTGGTCCCCTTCACAATCATGATGACAGGCAGGTTCTCGGCGTTGATGCGCTGCCACTCGCTGTAGAGTTCAACCCGCTGCGCCTGGTCGGTGAGCTGGGAGGCCTCGTTGAAAATCTCGTATACGCGCGTTTCCCAGTCGCTCATTACCTCGAAGTTGGGCCCTGTCTCGCCCTCGGCGGGCTGGGTGGCGCGGTGCCAGTAGTAGAGCGAGCCGCCGGGCTGCCAGATGGGCGTGCGGAGCTCGGGGTCGGGCTGGTTGCCGAAGGCGACCATGATGGCTTCGAAGTCGCCGCCCAAGGCGGTGGAGAAGAGCGAACTCCCCTGGACGCCCTGCAAGTTGACCTGGACGCCCGCCCCCGCGAAGTCGTTCTGGAGGATGGTGGCGATGTCGGTAAAGATGGCCGAGTCGGCGTTATAGGTGAGGGTGAACTCGAGCGGCTCCCCGTTCGGCAGCTCCCGCACCCCGTCCCCGTCGGCGTCGGTGTAGCCGAGTTCGTCCAGCATGGCGTTGGCCTGTTCTAAATCGTACATCCGCATGAGGTCGGTGGTGTCGGTGTAGAACGTCCCGTCGGCGGGGGCGGTCGGCGTGCCGGGGAGGGTGGCAAGGCCGTTATAAACGTCGTCAATAACGCGCTGGCGGTCTACCGCGTACTCCATCGCGCGGCGGAACTCGACGTTGGAGAACGCCTCGGCCAGGGCCGGGTCGGCGGCGTCAAAATTGAACGCTAAGTGGGGCGGCGAGCCGAAGAGCGCCTCGCTCGTGACCACGCGGAAGTCCGCGCCCGCCACCTCGCGGCCCTTTAAGTCGGGGAACTGCGCGCCCGAGATGTTGAGGACGTCCAGATTGCCCGCCAAGAACTGCGCCACCTGGTTCTCGGTGCCCGTGATGATGAGGTACTCGAGCGTGTCCACGTAAGGCAACCGCGTGCCCGACGCGTCCTCTTTCCAGTAGGTCTCGTTCTTTTGGAGCGTCACCTTCTGCCCTGCGGTGTAGTCCGTCAAGCGAAAAGGACCCGTGCCGACGACGTTCGACAAATCGCCGTCGGTCGGCCAGGCGTTGTTGATGTCCGCCGCCGCCGCGCCGCCCTCTTGGGAGAACTCCAGAAGCTTGTGTTTGGGCATCATGAAAAAGCGCTGCTGGATGAGGAACGCCGCCGACGGCGCGGGCAGGGTGAAGCGGACCGTCATATCGTCCACCGCCTCGACCTCGACCATTCGCTCCTCACCGTCAATGGTGAATACAAACTGCGCCGCGTCGCCCGCGAGCGCTTCGGGGTTCATGATGATTTGGGTGTAGGTGAAAACCACATCCTCGGCGGTGAAGGGCTCGCCGTCGTGCCAGGTCACCCCGTCGCGTAAGTGAAAGGTGTAGACGGTGCCGTCTTCTGACACTTCCCAGGACTCGGCCAGGCCGGGGATGAGCTCGTAAGTTTCTAGGTTGAACTCGAGCAGCGCGTTGAAAACCTGCTGCGACACCGCCTGCAAGTTGCTGTCGATGACGCCGTAGTAAAAAAACGAGGGCGGCGCGTTGTCGAGCGCCAGCGTGAGGGTGCCGCCCGGCTGACCGGGTTCGACGCCCAGTTCGCTGTAGTCGGGGATCGTCTTGGTCTGGGCGAACGCGGCGCCCGCAAGGGCCAGCAGCAGCGTCAGAACGAAAGAAGAAAGTCTATACATGAAACCTCCCAAGGTCTTACCTAGTTTAGATTCTCAGGATATACCAATCCAAGACCACCTGCAAGTGAGTCGAGAGAGGTTCGTCCGCGAAGGTAGGGAGCGGCTGTTATAGATGGACGCGTAGGAAATAACGCTCTTGTGAAAACGGTAATTTTCGGGTATTTAGAGGCATCAGACACTTCGGCAGCCCGTTCCATTCTTCTAGCCAAAGTAGCTTGACAGAGCCTCTCTTAGCAAGTACAATTCGGCCAAGTTTAGCAAGAATATGAAATTGTTCTGCCGCTCAGGGATCGAAGGCGTTTTAGCAGACTAGATTCTGTTGACATCGTTGACTCTTGAAAGTCGGAAGTGCTGTAGGGATGGCTAAACTCGCCCTTGCCGGATGTCGCCTTTTAGCGTCTGTGCGCTCCGCTGAATTTGGTGTCACAGATGTAACTTTTAACCTGATAAGTTTGAACGTCGCTAGAATCTAGAATCACTTTTGCAACACGCGAGGCAACTCCGAGGAGGGTTGGGTTATGGGAGGAATAAGGATCAGGGTTCGGTCGCTTGACACGGTTAAACGTCTTTTGGTGGTGGGGCTGCTTCTTGCTCTGGCGGCCTGTAGTGGCGGGGTCGGGCCGACCATCTCGAGCTTCACCGCCACACCCGACACCATCAACTCAGGACAAACGAGCACGCTCGCCTGGACCGTTACGGGCGACGCACCCATCACACTCACAATCGATCAGGGGGTGGGTGCTGTGACGGGGCAAACCAGCGTCTCGGTGAGCCCCGCCGCCACGACCTCCTACACCCTGACGGCTAAGAACACCGCCGGAGAAACCACGGCGCAGACCACCGTGACGGTCAACCCCGTTCCAGAGAGCGCTGTCGATCTTGTGGTCGGTACCTACAACTTTGGACCGCTTCTAGAGCAGACGCTGACCGCGGTGAGCATTTACTTCAACTTGAATGAGGCTGATCTGCCGGGCGAAGACGTGACGCTGAGCATAACGGGTCCTGCGGGGTGGAACGGCGGCGACGCCTTTGAACTCACCGCGTCTCCCGAGGGAGTTGCGTCTGGCTGGCTTTGGGGCGCGGCCTTTACCTCTATTGTGAGTGGCGAGTACCGGCTCGAAGCGCAAATTAGCGGCGAAACCTATAGCGCGTCCTCGAGCCCGGACATCAATCAACTCTTGCCGGTGCCACAAAATATCACAGTAGATTCGGCTACAACGACTAGCGTATCGGGTTCATGGAACGCGGTTGTGGGGGCAAAAAGTTACAGGCCAACCTTGTATCAGGCGCCCGTAGAGCTTGATGCAGAGGTTTTTGGAACACAACTGACGACCGATCTCAACGTGACCTTTGATGATCTCTCATTGCCTCCCGATGATTACTTTTTGGGCGTGCTCGCCTTCAACATCGACCGCACGGTAAGCGGGCAGCCAGAGAAGCCAGTACAATTCAACGTCTCTATTGCTGTATCGGACACTTTCACGGTTGGGGGTGGAGGTGCGAGCCTCAGTAAAACGGGGGTGCCGACATCCCTACGCTCGTCAACAACAGCAAGATTGGTGACGCCTCTGAGGTGAATAGTTAAGCGAGGCTCTCGCTGACCTCACCCCAAGCCCAGCGCTCGGATATTGTTCCGAGCGCTTTTCGATCGGGCGCGCGATTCATCTATGAGCCGTAGCAGTACACCTCGGTGAGAGGGGCGACGCACGGACCACCCCTACAAATGAACGCCATGTTCAGCTCTGCCCGAAGGGGCTCCATTAGGTTGCTTGAGACGGGTTGGACTGCCTGAATGGTGAAAGGTGTAACAGGGACCCGTCCAACAGTACGGGTCAAAATGCCTAAACCCCCTCGAGCGCGCTTAAGTTCTTCCTCGCCCAGCCGTCGATGGCGTCGACAACCTCGTGAAGCTCGACCCCCGCGTCGGTAAGCGCGTAGGTCGTCCGGGGCGGCATCACCGAAAGGACCGTTTTGTTCACCAGGCCGAGGCTTTCTAAGCGCTCGAGCCGCTGCGTCAGCGTCGTCGGGTTGCAGCCCCCGACCGCGCGGGCGAGCTCGTTAAAGCCCGACGCCCCCCCCAGGAGCGTGCGGACGATGTGGAGCGTCCACTTTTCCTGAAGCACGTTGATGGCCTCGTAAACGGGGCAAAAGGCGTGGTCTGACATTCAGTAGAGTGTAGCACGAGGAGGTCGTGGAGGGGTTCCGCAAGCGTCGTGAGCGTTGCGCGGGCGGTCTCGAGAAGAGGCCCGAACGCCCCGCCCGACCCCGCCACCTCTCACCCAGATCCTTGGTATAACGGTCTTAAGCCGTGATGATGTTACGCCACACCCACCCGCCACGCCTCTTGCACCGCCCACTCATCCGCCGTTGCTCCGGCGTTGGGACTCGCGGAGTAAAAGCGTTTGGCACCCTTTGTAGGAACGTGGACGGCTGAGATGTACGCCCTGCAGCAAGCCTTACGCGCGATCCGCAAAAACTGGATAGCCAGCGTCTCGACCATTACCACCATGACGCTGTCGCTCACGGTCCTGGCGGGCTTTAGCCTCCTAAGCCTCAACCTCAACCAGGTTCTGGCGAGCCTGCAAGGCGAGTTGGAGATGGCCGCCTACTTGGGTCCCGACGCCAACGCGCCCCTGCTCTTGCGCACGGTCGACGCGTGGCCGGAGGTCGCGCGCGCAGGTGTAGTGTCTCCCGAGGAGGCCCTGCAACTCGTGGTGGCCGACCTGCCCGCCCTGGGGGAGGCGGCGGCGCTCGTGGACAACCCGCTGCCCGTCACCCTGGAACTGAGGCTCTCAAACCCCGCGGACACGCCCGCGGTCTCGGCAAGGCTGCAAGAACTACCCGGCGTCGAAGGCGTCCAGGACGGCCAGGACACCGTGGCGACCTTTCTGGCCTTTTCCGAGGCCCTGCGCGTGGGCGGCAGCATCCTGATTGTGATTCTCTTGTCGAGCGCGCTTTTCGCCATCGTCAACGCGATTCGCGCCGCCATCACCGCGCGCCGCGACGAGATCGAGGTGATGCGCCTGGTGGGCGCAACGAGAAGCTTTATCCGCGCGCCCTTTCTCATCGAGGGCTTTCTGTTGGGTTTGGTAAGCGCGCTCGTGACGCTCGCGCTGGTGGTGCCCGGCTACTGGTTTATCGTCACGCGCCTCGCCGAGGGTTTTCGCTTCGTGCCCTTCGTGCGCGACCCGGCGCTCCTGGGCGAGGTCGTGGCGCTCTTGCTCGCGCTCGCGCTCGCGGTGGGGCTTATCGGCTCCGCCATCTCGGTGTCGCAGTACCTGCGGGAGGAACTGTGAGGCCACTCGAGAATCTGGTCAGAAAGCATCTGGTGAAGGTGGCTGTGATACCGGCGTTGACGCTCGCGGGGACGCTTTTTCTCGCTCCCACAGCCCTGGCCCAGGAGAGCGAGACCACGCGCCAACTAGAAGCGGACGCGGCCCGCTATAGAGAACTCCTGGAGGCGCAGCGGGCGGAGCAGGCGCGGTTGGAAGCGAGTCTGGGCGAACTCTCCGCGGCGCTGACGGCCCGCTTGGAGGAGCGCGACCGGGTCGGGCAGGAGTTGCTCGAGCTCCGCGCCGCGCGCGAGGCTCTGGAGGGCAGTATCGCCGAACTCGAGGCCGACCTGGGGGACAAGCGCGCCCAGGTCGAACGTTTAAACGCGGAGCAGGACGCGCTCAAAGTCCGGGTCCAGGCGCTCCTCGTCGAGCTTTACAAGGGGCGGGCCGACCGCTTCGCGGGCGCGCTCCTCCGCACCGAGACGTTTCACGATTTGCGGGTCAGGAACCATTACCTTTCAAAGCTCAGCGACCAAGACGCGGCGCTCTTAAACGACTTGAGCGCCACGGTAGCGGCGTTAGAAGCCGCCCAGAGCGAGCTCGCCGCGAAGCTCGCCGACTTGAGCGACCAGGAGGCGGCGCTGCGCCAAGCCGAGGACGAACTGGGGGCCAAACGCGCCGAGCTCGAGAGTGTGGTGGGGGCGCTCGAGCGCGACCGCGAGGGCCAACAGGCGCTGCGTCTGGAGAGTTTGAGGGCGCAAGAGAGCCTCGACAACAGCGTCACCGCGGCGCTTCAGCGGCGCGACGAGGAGGTCGCCAGGCTCGTCAGGGAGGAAGAGGCGCGCAAGGCGCGCGCGGCGAGGGAGGCGGAACGGCTACAGAGGGAGGCGGAGCGCCGGGCCGCGGAAGCCGCCGAGGCCGCCAGGGTGGCCGCCGAGGCCGAAGCCGCCGAAGCCGCCAAGGCCGCCGCCGAGGCCGAAGAGGCCGCCAGGGCCGCCGCCGAAGCCGAAGAGGCTGCCACGAGGGCCGTCGCCGAAAGAAACGCCCGAACGAGCACCCTTGACGCGTCCGAAGCGCCGGAGGGCGAGGCCGTCTCTCCCTTCCCCAACCCCCGCGTGCTGAGCCGCTACGGCGAGCAGGGGGGAACGTCGGTCACGCTGCAAGCCGAGCAGGAGGGGGCGGCGGTCCACGCCGTGCTGCCGGGCGAGGTCATCATCTCGCAGTTTTTTTCGGCCAACACGGGCTATATGGTCACCATCGAACACGGCCCCGACCTTTTCACCGTTTACAAAAACTTGCAAGCTCCCCTTGTGGAGGCGGGGGACCAGGTTACGCGGGGACAGGTGGTCGGCTATTTGGGGGGCGGCATCACGCAGCCGGACACGCTCGAGTTTTTGGTGGGCGTGCCGCGCGCCAACGGCTCTTTCGACTGGATAGACCCCGCCACGCTGCTGAGTTTCCGCTAGAGGGCTTGTGTATGTCAGGTTCGCGTCGCTCAACTTTTTTAGCTTTTGGGGAGCACAAAGGTTTCGTGCCCGAGAGCGCACGCAAAACGTATGCGATTCCCTTGCAAGGCGTGACCCCTCACACTACACTGACACTCGAGGCTTACCCTTTGCGTCGTCGCCCCTGCCAAACCCCTCTCCCACACGATATTGCAGGGCGCGAGCCCGCCTAAACCTATGATTTTAGGATTATGACCTGCCCCTCCTGCCACGCCGTCAACCCGCCCGCCATGCGCTTTTGCGGCATGTGCGGCGCGCGCCTCGCCGCGCACGCCGCCGAGCGCGAGCGGCGGCGTGTGAGCATGGTGTTTATCGACTTGGCGGGCTTTACCACCCTCACCCACGGCTTCGACCCCGAGGACCTGCGCGACTTAGCCGACGAAATCCTCACCGTGGTCGCAGGCATCATCGAAGACTACGACGGTCATGTGGACGCCTTCCAGGGCGACGGCCTGACGGCGCTTTTCGGCGCGCCCCGCTCGCACCCCGACGACCCCAAGCGGGCGGTGCTGGCCGCGGCGGCGGGGCTCAGGGCGGTCGAGGCCATCGGCGAGAGCAAGGGCTACACCCTTAAAGGGCGCGCGGGCGTCAACACGGGCGTCGTCATCGCGGGGTCGGTGGGCTTAGGCCGCGTGAAAGACTACACCGTCATGGGCAGCGCGGTGAATTTGGCGGCGCGCTTAGAGGCCGCCGCGTCGCCCGGCCACGTGCTGGTGGGGGCCGAGACCTACGAGGCCACGCGCCACGCGCTGAGGTTCGTCGAGAGCCCGCCCCTAAAGCTCGCGGGCTTCCCCGACGTGAAGAGGGCTTATGAGCTCGTCTCGACGGACTACCCGGCGCAAACGGACCCCAACGCCGGACTCGTGTTCGTCGGGCGCGAACGCGAATTGGGCCGCCTGCGAGAGGTTTACGCGCAGGTGCGCGCGTCGCGCCGTCCGCAGCAGCTCTGGCTCGTCGGCGAGGCGGGGAGCGGCAAAACGCGGCTTCTTAAAGAGTTTGTGGAGGCGCACGTACCCGCCGCCTCCACAGCCCGGTCTTTAGTTCAAACCCCAGCCCAAATCTCGTCACAATCCACCCAGAGCACGGTCATTTGGCTCCGCGAACAGCCCTCCTTGGACGGCCGGAGCCCCCAGTGGACGCAGCTCGGCGAGCAGATGTTCGGGCTCTTGCCCGGCGAAGACGAACACCTCAGGCGGGGGCGCGTCCTGGCGCACTTCCGGGCGAGCGGGGAGGGCGAGGGCGCGGCCTGGCAAAAGAGCATCCTCGACAGCCTGGGCTTGTTCGAGCGCGACCGCCGCAAGGGGACGAGGCCGCGCGCCCACGGGGCCTACGCGCTCGCCTGGGCGCGCCTGCTCAAGAACGTTTCAAAAACCCTCGGCGAGGGTGACGGAACGCCGCTCCTCATCGTCGCGGACACCAACTCGAGCCACCCCGGTTTAGAAGAGCTTTTCGGAGAACTGGAGACGAGCCGTAGCCCCATCCTCATCCTGCGCACCAGCCGGACGCTCGAGAACACCACGCCCGCGCAGACCCTGCTGATGACGCCCCTCAGCCTGGACGAGAGCCAGGCGCTCTTAGAACAGGTGGCGAGCCCGCTCCTCGCCCCGGCGACGCGCTCGCTCGTGACGCAAGCCGGGGGCGTCCCGGCCTACGTGTTGGAGCTGGGCCGCGCCCTAAGCATCACCCCGACGGGGTCTTTTTCGGGCTCGCTCACCTCTTTGCTGCAAGCCCGGCTGGACATGCTCCCCGCGGCGTCGCGGCGGCTCCTCGCTTACGCGGCCTCCACGGGCGAACGCTGCTGGGAAGGATTGGCGCTTCATTTGGCGGGCGATGGGGCGGAAGACGGCAAGGAGGCGCTGGAGGCGCTTGTCGGGGCGGGGCTGCTTGCTGAAGAGGGACCGTCCAGCATCCCCGGCGAGGTCGAGTACCGCTTCCAGAGCGAACTTTTACGCTCCGCGGCGGAGCGCCTCGTGCCCTACGGCGACCGGGGCGCGTTGCACCGCCGCGTCGCGCTGTGGCTCGAGCAGCGCGCGCCCTTAGACCTCTCAAAACTCATCGGCCACCATTTCGAGCACGCCGGGATGCTCGAGGCCGCCTACCCCCACTATCTTGCCGCCGCCGACTCGGCGGTGGCGGCGCGGGACGTTGAAGAAGCCTACGCCGTTTTCGAGCATTTGCTGTCCTTAGACCTCAAACCCGCGCTCAAAGCGCAGGGCGGTCTCGCCTACGCGCAGGCGGCGCTGGGCGCGGGCGACCCGGCGCGCGCGCTCGCGCAACTCGGCGCGGTCGGGGGGGGGCTCGAGCTCGCTCAGTCGGAAACGGCGGGGGAGTTGCGGGGCGTTTACGAAGGGCTCCGCGAGGAGGCGCTGCGGCTTCTTACGCCTGCGTAAGCTTGTGTGCGCTCGCTCGAGCCTCACAGCAGTTTGCGTAAAAACTAAAGCACTTGAACACAGAACGTCTTCTAAACTACGTCACACACAGTAATTCCTGAACCACATTTCCCTCCAACCAGATGCTTCCTGCTATTAGGACGCCTCGGCAAACACCACGAACCACTCCTTGAAACTCGGCTCCACCTCGATAAGCGTGCTCGCCACGTCGCCGCGGGTCCGAGCGCCCGCGGCGCGCATGGCGAGGGGGAAATCCCAGCCGCGTGTGGGGACGAGTTCGGCGGCGCGCAGCGTGAACACGCCCTGGAACCAGAGCAGGTTGTCAAAGGGGAGGCGCACGCGCGGGTACTCAAAGGCGCCTAAATCGGCGCGCGCGACGGCGCTACCCGCGACCTCGACCCTCGCCCACTGGACAAAACGCGCGACCGCCCCCTCCGCTCCTGTATCTTGCAGCGCGAGCAAGAACAGATAGGTCGCCATAAACTCGTCGAGCCACTTGACCCGGAAACGCAAGCCGGAGAGGTTGGCCGCCGCGTGCCCCCACTCGTGACCGACGAGTAGGTCCAAAAACTCGCGCACGTCGCCCGGCGCTCTCTCACCCGCCTGGGCCGCGCGCAGGAGGGGCGCGTCAAAGCGGCGCAAGAGGCGCGGCGGGTAGTCCGCCGCCGCGACGATGCTCACGCCCCCCGGTTTGGAGCGGGTAAAGGGGAGGCCGTAGGGGTACGAAAAGAGCCGCCGCCAATCACGCGATCCGATCACGAGCAGTTCGGCACCCTGAAGCGGACCCAGGGGCGTCGCGGCCTCGGAGAGGTCACGCAAAAATCCCTGCAACTGCGCGGCGCGGCGGCGCGCGCCGCCAGAAAACCGCGCGCCCAGCACCGGGTCGGGCAGTTCCTGCAGATATACCTTGCGCGCAAAGGGATCGCTCACGCCCCAGTGTGACACATCTTGACGGCCCGCCCAAAGGTTCCCCGCACCCCAACGTTTGCACCTCGTCCGTGTTCCCTTTTGCACCCTCCGGCACCACCAAAGTGAGTAAAGTGATGTATAACGTGCAAAGTATGCTCATTCCCCTTCACGCGATTGAGGAGGCGCGCGCGCGGCTCGCTCCCTACCTCACCCCCTCCCCCGTCCGGCTTTCCGAGGGCTACAGCAGGCAGCTGGGGGCGCGGGTGGTCATGAAGCTCGAGCTCCTCTTGCCCACCCACGCGTTCAAGGTGCGGGGCGCGCTCAACGCCCTCCTAAGCCTCCCCGAAACCACACGCGCCCGCGGCGTCGTGACCGCCTCGGCGGGCAACCACGGCTTAGGGCTCGCCTACGCGGGCGCGCAAACCCAAACGGGGGTGACTGTCGTGCTCCCGGTCAACACGCCGCAGGTCCGCGTAGACGAGATTCAGAACTTGAGGGGCAACGTCATCATCCACGGCGAAGATTGGAACGAGGCGAACGCGCGCGCGCTCTTCCTCGCCGAGACGCGGGGCTTGGTCTACGTGAGCCCCTTTGACGACCCCGCCATCATGGCGGGCCAGGGCACGCTCGCGTTGGAGCTGCTCGAGCAGGCGCCCGACCTAGACGTGGTCGTTGTGTCCGTCGGCGGCGGCGGTCTTATCTCGGGCGTCGCCTCGGCCCTCAAGGCGCTCAAGTCTGAGGCGCGAATTATCGGCGTCGAGACGGCGGGCGCGGACTGCATGGCGCAGTCTTTAAAAGCGGGCCGCCTCGTCGAACTGCCCCGCTTCGGCTCAATTGCCCAGAGCTTAGGCACCAAGCGCTCGACCGAGCGCCCCTTCGCCGTCGTCCGCGAGCTCGTCGAGCGGGTCGAGGTCGTGTCCGACGAAGCCGCGCTGCGCGACCTGTTAACCCTCCTCAACACCGAAAAGCTCCTCGTCGAGCCCGCCGCCTCGTGTACGCTGTCGGCTCTCACCGAAGGATTGGTTCCGGACCTGCGCGGCAAAACGGTCGTGCCCGTCCTCTGCGGCGGCAACGTCACGCTGCCGCAGGTGCTGGGTTGGCTCGAGCAGTTCGGCATGATGCCCGACGGGAAGAGCCGAGTGATGAGTGGTTAGGAATTCTAATCACTAACCACTTACCACTGCTTAACTCTGTGACCGGCCCACCTTGATGCACCCTTCTCCGGGGTTATGCTCCCCTCCTATGCTTCATAAAATCGACCTAAAAACGCTCGCCGAGCGCAAGGGGCCCGAGCGCTCCTTCTTGAGCCTTTATCTGTCCAATAAAGACGCCCTGGATAAGCTCGACGGGCGCATCCGCCGGGTGCGGGAGATGTTAGGGGACGACGCGGACGAGCTTGAACACTTCAACCAAAACCTCGAGCTCGTCCAGACCTACTTAAGCGAGAACCCATTTGCGTCCGCCTCGATGTGCCTTTTCGCCTGCTGGGCGACGGACTATCTGCACGTGTTCCCGCTCGACGTAGAGGTTCCCGACCTGCTTTGGGTGGACTCCTCGCCCTACATCCGGCCCCTGGCCGAGCTCAAAGACGAGTTGGAGACCTTCGTCGTGGTCGCCGCCGACAACACCGACACGCATATCTACACCGTGACCTCCGCCGAGCCCAGCGAGGAGGAGCGCGTCAAGGGCGACATAAAAAACCACGTAAAAAAGGGCGGCTGGTCGCAGCAGCGCTACGCGCGGCGGCGCGAAAAGCAGCTCCTGCACTACGCTAAGGAGGTGGCTGAAGTTTTAGCCGACATCGAGAAAAAGGGCCGCTTCGACCGCCTCTTTCTGGTCGGCTCGGACGAGGCGATGCGCGAAATCGAGGGGATGCTCCCGCCCCCGGTCGCGGACAAGCTCGTCGGCAAGAGCGCGGTCGACTTGCACCAGGAGGACGAGGTCTGGGAGCGGGTGTTTGAAATGTTCACCAAGGAGGAGCGCGCCGCCGAGAGAAGCCTGTGGGAGAGCATCAAGAGCGAATATCTGCGCGGCGGCCAGGCCGTGACCGGGGTGAAGGCGACCTTGGAGGCCGCCGCCGTGGGCCGCGCGAGAAAGATTATAGTCACGCGCGACGCGAAGATCGCCGGGACGCGCTGCCGCGACTGCGAGAACTTGAGCGAGGGCGCGGCCCAAACGTGTCCGGTGTGCGACTCCGACTCGGTCTTTACCGTGGACCTGGTGAACGAACTTGTCGAGCTTGTGGCCCAGGGCGGCGGCGAGACCGAGTTCTCGGATCACATCCGCGGCCTCACCAAGGCGGGGCATGTGGCGGCGCTCCTGCGCTACTAAGCGCCCGCCGCGCCCCTTCTCGCCGCCGCGCTATCATCACGAGCGCGCCGAAGAGGGCGAAGAGCCACAGCCCCGACGCCGGCAGAAAAACCTAATGAGACCGCCGGAACGATAAAGGTCCACCGCCCCAGCTTGGGGGGTAGCTGGCCGGTCTTCGCGTGAGCCCAGTTCACCACGTACCCCAACAGGTACACCGGCCAGGAGAAGACCAGAAACCAAAAGGCGGCCAGCGTCTCCGGGGTCCACATGAGGTTGCCGACGCCGCCTCGAGCGACTAAAAGCAGCCAGTCGCCAAAGAGCACAAAGGTGACAATAGCGTGAACCGCAGAGAAGATCATCAGGACGGTGCCGACGTGCCTATTCAGCATGACCGCTCATGTTCACGCGCCGCGCAAAAAGGGCGCCAAAGGGCACCGCGTAAACGAAACCCACCGTGATGAGCGCAAAAAAGATAACAAAGGGCAGGGCACGCGGGTCGCCCTGGAGGCTCAGCGGGATGCCGACCGTGGCAATCCAGAGGGTTTTGTACACGATTTGCACCATGAAAATGCCCACCAGTGGGAGCGGGTAAAGGAGGCCGAGCGCAGAAAGCAGCCCGATAGCGAGCCAGACGCTGCCGGTCACGCCGAACAACAAGCCGTCTTGCGTCACCGCGCCAAACATGTAAGCTTGGGCGAACTGCGGGAAAAAGACGACCAGAAAGCCGGGAACGCCTGCACCCACCACGTTGGCGGCGTACATAAACCTCATCCAGTTAAGGCGAACAGGAGTATTCATCATCTTCCTCTCTTGGGGCTACCAGTGCCCCTGGATACGGCGGGCGCGAACAGACACCACCGCGCTCACCAAGACAGCGACGGCGAAAACGGCCAGTAGTGGACCTGTGTACGGGCCGACCGTGTCTATAAACCAAGTTAAATGAGCTTGAGGTGCCGCGTCATAGAGGTCGGTCGCCTGAGGCTGGAGGTAGGGCGTGTAAATATCCCGAACAGGCTCCGCGATGAAGGAGGGCACAAAGTGCGTCGTGCCGACGAGCACGAGCGCCATCAGACCGTAGACGAACCAGTACCCCGCCCACATCCGGCCTCGAGTCATCGCCGCCAAGCCCAAAACAAAGAGCGGATAGGCCATCAGGCTGTAGGTAAAAGGGTTGACCTCGCTTGTGGCGGGCCAACCCACGTGATTACTGCGCACGAGGTGGTCAACGTGATGAAGTGCGCCGAAAAGAAACACCGACATAAGCGTCAGGAGAATCCAGCGGCGGAGCTTGGGCTTTTCGTAAGCCGAGGTCATGCGCGCTCCCAGAAACGCTTGTAGCGCCCCACCGCGAAAAACCCTAACGCGAAGAGCCCGACCGGGAAGAGGCCCAGCGAGAACAGCCCGAACGAAAAGACGCCGATGGAGAACACGCCGAACGAAAAGATGCCCGCCGAGAAGACCCCGGTCGAGAAGAGTCCGGAGCTAAAAAGCCCCGCCGAGAACTCGCCGATGGCGAACACACCCGCCGCGAAATTCCCGGCGGCGAAGTAGGCCCGCGCGAACGCTCCCGCGCCGAAAGGCTGGTTGACGAGCAAAAGGCCAAAGAGGGCGAGAACGACGGCGAGACCGGGCCCGACCCAACAACAGAACGTTTTCATGGTTTTTCCTCTCTGCGGCTCGAGCCGCGGCTACTCCGGGATAACCGGTAGGGCCGTTCGCGGCCCTACCGACGCTGGCGAATCACTTAAGGCTGCGCGCTGGCTTTGCTCGAGCCCTCCTTTCCTCCAGCTTTCTTGGACCCGCAGGACCCGAACCAGAAAGGGTTAAAGCCGAGCAGGCCAAAGCCCGCAAACATCAGGCCGGGAATCAAGAACCAGGGCGGGATGAAGAGGAGCGACGCCAGGACGAGGAACCCAACACCGAGTGCGCGCCGCATCGCGGTGTTGTGCCGCACACGCGCGACCATGTTTTCTCCCTCTCGGACGAATGTGACCAGAGTGCTGTCTTGGGTGTTTTTCATGCCGTTCTCCTTTTTAACCAAGCGCTGAGCTTGGGCTGCTGCCAGAGCGCTAAGCCCGACAGGCTGACGAGCGGAATGGCGAGCGTCTGAACGAGCAGCGCGTACCACGTCACCTCACGCAGCGGCGAGTAGACGAAAATGATGAGCAGCACGCCGACGGTGAGGTGTAGCCAGCGCAGGCTCTGGCGAAGGCGTTTGTTGGACATCCTGGCTCCCTTCTTAGTGAAGTACGTTCACTATGCGAGGAAAAAAATTAGGCGGGGGGTTTGAGACCGGCTCTTATCATCTCGAACGCTTCCTCTATCGCCTCCTTCCCCTGTGCCTCGCTGATAAACGGCATGGCGTCCGCGAGCATCAGCAGACCGTGGAGCTGACCCCAGAGAACGTGCGCGACCGCCTCGACCTCTCCCTGGCGGATAACGCCCGCCTGCATCGCCTCGCCCACCGCCTCGAAGAGGTAACCCAGTTTGTCCACGCCGGGCACCTCGCGCTCGCCGAACAAGTAGTCGGTCTTGTCCACGAACATGAGGTAGTAGGGTGCCGGGTGGTCGTGAGCGAACTTTACGTAGGCACGGCCCAGCGCGAAGATGCGCTCGAGCGGGTCGTCGGTCGACCCCTTAGCCTCCTCCAAGCGCTCACCAAACTCGACAAAAGCGTCTTCGATGGCGGCGTAGATGAGGTCGTTCTTGGAGTCGAAATAGCGGTAGACGTTGGTGGTGGTAAAGCCGACCTTCTTACCCACTTTCGCCAGGGTCAGCCCGTCATAACCCTTTTCGACCAACAGCTCC
The DNA here is from genome assembly GCA_965214995.1 of Trueperaceae bacterium. Taxonomy (GTDB): domain Bacteria; phylum Deinococcota; class Deinococci; order Deinococcales; family Trueperaceae; genus CBDCCT01. Next base: position 5,603,708 of record CBDCCT010000002.1, on the reverse strand, counting down.
CCCGCCGCCTCGAGCATCGCCTTGCGGACTTTGGCCTTGTCTTCGTCGCTACGGTGGCGGGTGGTCACGGTCAACTCCTTTCTGCAGATTAGTGAAGCACCTTCACTTGAATAGAGCATAAGTGAGTGTTGTTCACTTGTCAAGCCCATTGTGAGGGTGGAGTTCACAACGGTAAATTTGTTATACATCTCTGGCTCCTTCTCCGACAAAGCACGTTCGCTAACTGAACAAACGGTGACCAAAAACCTGGTTGGGGGCTCGAGGCCACGCCTGATAGTTCCAACGCTTCCTCAGTTCCTCCTTGACCCGGCACGGCTGCGACTGGGGAGTGAAACGGTTGGGCTTTCTTCTCGAGACGTGGCTAACCGTCACCAAAACTTTGGGAAAAGCGCGTTTGCTCTCTGACGGACTTTCGCGTTGGGCGGTTTTTCAGAGGGCAAAGGCGAGAAGGGAGAACTTGGGGCCGTACACGACCAGTTCTATAGAGCAGTTTTACACGGCGTCCCCTCCAACGGGGTCAGCAGGCGAATAGACGATGTTTTTAAAGGGACCCCGCCGCCAGCCGAGCACGAGCGCGCGCAGGAGGGAGTAGGCCACGAAACCGACCGGCCCGAGCATCAGCACGAGATGAAGGAGCGGGCTCACCAGAAACCAGGGCACGCGGTTGGCGCGGCTGTCGAGGTAGGCCCAGCGGGCGACGAAGAGGTCAAAGGCCAGAAAGTGCTGCCAGGCGAGCGTCGTGCCCAGGGGCGTGCTTAAGAGGCTCGAGACGTTCTCTACGGTGGGCGGATCAAACGCGCTCAGGATGACCCCGACGTTCGGCAGCGCCAAAATGGCGTAGAGCAGGGCGGGACCCAGGACCACCCAGGGAGAGCGCATCACGCGCTCGGTCACGCCCCAAAAGGGCAAGGCAATGATCAAGAACCAGGAGGGGGCGACAAGGGGAAAGCCGAGGGAGAAAAGAGGCTCGAGCGTCACCTCAAATACTCCCGCTCACGTTTATGCCCGGCCCGCGCCGCGCTGCGGCCCAAATGCCCAAGACGGCGAGCGCCGTGACGCCGACGAGGCCCCCCAGCAGCCCGAGCTGGAGCGCGTCCGGGGCGATGATGGGCTGGTCGCGCAGCGCCTGAAACGTCACCAAGGCGACCAAGCCGAGGTAGAAAAAGCTCGCCGTCCAGACCGTCGCCACCTTAGCTCGCAAGGACCAGCGCCGCCGCTTTGACAGCAGCAAACCCAAAAGCGGAATCACCTGAGCCCCGTGGATGCCGACGAAGTGCGGGATGCGCAGGTCGCCGTGCTGCGTGCTCCAGCCTAGAAAGGGCAAACCCGGCCCGCCGTCAACGCCGCCGACGGTGTGCGCGCCGATCAGGTCGAGCCGCTCACCCGCCCCCAACGCCGCCTGCTGAGTGGCGTTGGGCCCGGGCATCAGAAAGCCCAGGCCGAGCCCGACGACCGCGACGCCCAATCCCAGCTTGAGGGCGTGCGAGAGGTCGCGCTCGGGCAACCTCTGAAACGCCAGCACCACCGCGCCCACGATGGTGATAAGCCACCACAAAATAATAGTCGCGCTCATCGTGCTCCACAGCGCCGCGTCGAGGGGCGTCGAAACGTTGAAGTGCATCGCCCGCCCCCGCGCCGCCTGAAAGACGATAAGCGCCATTTCAAAAATCAAAATCCCCCCGGCGGCGTGACCCACGAACCCCACGAGCCGCGGGCGGTCCTTGATAAAGGTGAGCATCCACAAGAAGGTAATCCCGTAAATAAAAAAAGAGAGCGCGAACTTGGTTGTTTTCGCCCAGGTGGGCGCGCCTAGAACGGTGCGCGGGTCGACCATAAGGCCGACGAAGCCAACCAGCACCATCACCGCTGAGACGAGGACGAATAGAGTGAGCGTCGCGTTGAAACGCCAGGCACGGCGCAGCAGGTCTAGCGGAGAAGCTAAACGGACGGGTCCTAAGGTTGTGGGCTGAGCGTTCATTTTCTCTCCTTTTCCTTGCGTACATAGAAACTCTTGTTTACGCTGTTAACAAACAAATCAAAAAAGAGGCGTCGTGCTATAGCCTCACCTCCTTAACCCAGAAAGCCTTTAAGCATTTTGGCAACGAAGATATCGGTCATCGACTGCGTCTGCGACACGTCACAAAAGGGCATACTGACGGCCAACGCGACGATGCCGTGGACGCCCGACCAGAGGGCGTTGGCGGCGTCTCGAGTGCTGTACTCACCCAGATGTCCCGCCTTTTGCGCGTCGGCCACGGCGTCTGACAAAACGTTGAAAGTCTCGATGGCGGGCCTGTGCCCGTCGGGCCGGGGCCGGGTCAGGTACTCGCCGCGTTGCATGAACATCAGCCGGTAGCGTAGGGGGTGCTCGAGCCCAAATTTGATGTACGCGCGCGCCATTTCAGCGAGGCGTTCTGCGGGGTCGTCCGTCTGGTCGAACGCCGCCTGTTGCGTGCGCTCGAACACCGCGAAGCCCTCCAAAGCAATCATAAAGAGCAAATCGTCTTTGTTGTCGAAGTAGCGGTAGATGGCGGTCGGGGTGTAACCGGTGGCCTCGGCCACCCCGCGAAGGGAAAAAGCCTCGTAGCCGTGCTCGAGAAAAAGCTTTTCTGCGGCCTCCAAGATCTCGCGGTAACGCGCCTCACGTTCGCGCGTGCGCCGCGCCGCCGCGCCCTGCTTGATACGCTCGTTCGCTGTTCGCGCTGTGCTATTCATGAAATTACTATAGTTAACGCTGTAAACTTTGTCAATAGATGTTACCTTAATGAAGGGTGCTTATTTTGCTTTATGAGTCACAAAGGCCGGATAGGGTCCGCGCGTGTTCTTCAGCGTTTGGATTAGCGGTAGGTTCAGAAATGGCAGAGAGCGCGCCGCGGCGCGCTCTCAAAGCCAACAGCATTTTGCTCTACCGCTCAGCGCGTCCGTAGCGCCTATCGCGCTCGAGCCGCCGCGGCTTGAGGGGCGTTTCTTTGGGGGTTTCCCCCGTCATCTCGGCCCGTTTGCCCTGGAGGTACTGCTCGAGCACCTGGACGCTCACGCCCAACTGTTTGGCTATCCTCTGGTTTTTAACTCTCTGGTCGTTCATCCTCTTCCCCTCTCATCCGGCGCCCGTTGGGGTCCGGTCAAGAACCTTGCTGCCTCAGATACGAGCGGATACAAAACGGCGGACGAAGCTAAAACGAAGAAAAGATGTAGCCCGTAGTATGCACCAGCGGCTTCTAAGAATGATGTGTCGGCTAAGGCGACACGTGCGGGTCGATGCAAGGAGTTTACCCGCTCGTCCCGCAAGGATTTGTAGCGGCTGCTGGAAAAAGTACAACGCTCGAGCGGGTGTGATGAACGTCACACCCGCTCGAGCCTCACTCGGTTGTATAGGTTGGCCGGAAGCTTGAGAAACTTTAAAGATAAGAAAAAGCGGGCACGTACTCGAACAGCATCGGCTGGGGGGCAAAATAGGGCTCGAATACGAGATCGAGATCGTCCAAAGCCGCGCTACTCAGCTCGGGGTTGAACGCCGCCCAAGCCGTACCCATCTGCACCGCGTGCGCGCCCCCGCGGCGCTCTTTGCTAAACCCGTAGTCAACCAGACCGCCGTGCAGTTCGTTCCAGTGCCCCAGCGCGTCCCTCAAAAAGATATAGGCTCCCTCGTTCGTCCTTACTGTGACCAAAATATAGTCATCCAAAAAATCAACGTCCACCGCGCACCGCCTAATTAAGGTGTCTGAGCACGTAGGCCGCCCGCCGCCCCCCGGTGTCGCTCGCTTCTTGCAGCCGCAGGGTGTAGAGCGGTTCGGCATAGTCCACGCCCAGCACCGCGCCCGCGGGCAGCATCTGGGCGAGCGCGGTCGCCGCGTCGCCATTCACGTGGAGCGTCATCAGGAGGCCGCAGGCCTCGGAGACGAAATCCTGGACGTGATGTTGCAAGTACGCGTAAGCGTGGGGCCAGTAGCAGCGGTAGAGGGTCACTTCGGCGTTCGTCATCTTTGCCTCTTTCTTTACTTTCGTCCAGCCTAAAGATTCAGAAGAGGCGCGCGGCCGGTGTCTTGCCTGTGGGCGTTGGGAAGGGGTGAGGTAAAGTCCCGGCCGGTTGCGCCACTAGCTCCGCCCGTTCCAGGCGCCCACAGTACGGAACGGACTTCGTCGCTTCCGAGGGAAGGGGTGTCCCTCTAAAGTCCAATGTACTGAAGCGGCGGCCGGGCGGGTGTAAGAAAGGTTATGCGTCCAGCAGGATGTAACACAGCTAACAGGATGTGAAGCGAAGCGGTCGCGTAATGCTTCAGCCCAAGCTCTGACACAACAAAAATCCCGCGGCTGACAGGGCAGCCGCGGAGGTGAAAGCGTACTTTAGATTTACTGGGTCGCTTCGTCCGCCCCTATGAGGATGAATTCGCGCTCGAGGGGATGATAGTCAACGGTCCAGCGCAGCCCCTGGTACGTCACCACGGCCTCGTCGCCCGTCGCCTCCCACGCTTTTTTAAAGGTTTCGCGCTGCTCTTCGGTCAAATCGCCTTCGCTTACCACGGTTCGCTCTGCCATGACGTAAGCATACTCCATTAAGCCTCACCCTTGGCGCGGACAGCGGTTATGAGCAGGTCGTACTTGCCCGTGATGAACACCTTGAACTTATGCTGTTGCAAATACTTTTTGTAAAACGCTAAGTCTTTAATAAGCAGCGACAGCTCGGCCTGACGGAAGTTTTTCATCCGCGCGCCGTAGACGACCTCGCCGTCCACATAACGGCTGTTGGGAAAGCCGAAGATGAGCGCACCCCGCTCGGTAAGGTGGTTCTGGACGAGGCTCCGCAACAGGTCGCGGTCCCTTACGCCCGGACTTTGCAGGGTGCCTATAGAAATCACCAGGTCGAAGCGGGGGAGCTCGAGCCCCTCCAGTTCGTTAACATCCGCTTTGTAAAAAGAAAATTGTGGGTCGGGAAACCGCTCCCTCGCACGCGCGACGGCGCTCTCCGAATGGTCCACGCCGACAAAGCGCAGGGTTTTGTAAAGGTCGGGCGGGTAGAGGCGTTCAAAAGGCGCGAACTCGTCGCCCGTGTTGACGCCTAAGTCCAACACGGTGCCGCCGGGCGGGAGGACGGCTCGAGCCAAAGCCTCCTCATAGTCGAGCAAAAAAGCGGGCTCCTCGAGCTTGCTCACGCGCCCAAAAGGAGAGTCGGGGCCGTACTTTTCGGTGCCGCCCTCATCACGCCACGGTGCTTGAAGGTCTAAAGGCTGAAACCGGAGCGTGACGTGCGGGTCGTCCATCAGGGGGGTGAGAAAGCGACAGTTAAGGCGTTCGGCCAAGTCCAGCCAGGTTTTATAAGGGCGGTGGCGGTAGGTGACGCCGTTAAATTTCACCCGTTCACCCGAGAAGAGGCCGGGGTGCAAATCGGGGTTGAGGACGGTGAAGGTGAGGAGGGTGCCGGGTGAGGCGGGCTCGAGCCTCGCCCTCAAATGTTCGACAATCTCGTGAAGAGGTTCGTCGGTAAAGGTCACTAAGTTAGCGCCCCACGATGAACCCCTGCGCGATAGGGGCCAAGGCCGTTTCAACTACACCCAAAGTCGGCCCCGGAAAGGTCCCGATGAGCACCACGCCGAGCGCCGCCACGCCAAGCGCAACCAGTCCGATTGTTTTTACGTCTACCGCCTGCGCACCCTCATCCGCCGGGCTCAACCACATAGCCACTACTACCCGCAGATAATAGGCGTAAGCAATGACCGTATTGAGCACCGCCACCACCGCGAGCGTCAAGAGCCCGGCGTCCACCGCGCTCTTGAACACAAAAAGCTTGCCCGCGAAGCCCGCCAACAGCGGCACCCCGGCGAGGGAGAGCAGGAAAAGGGTAAAAAGAGCTGCGGCGAAGGGGCTGCGTTTGCCGAGGCCGGTGTAGGCGTGAAGTTCTTCTCTGACCCCGGCGTTGCGCAGGAGCTCGAGACAGGTAAACGCTCCGATGTTGGTTATGGCGTAGGCAAGCGCGTAAAAAATGACCGCGCCGAACCCAGCCACCGTCCCCGCCGCCAAGCCCACCACGATGGTCCCGAGTTGTGCCACCGACGAATACCCCAGCAGGCGCTTGAGGTTCGTTTGTCGTAGTGCTTGCAAGTTGCCGACGGTCATCGTCAGGGCGGCGAGCCAGACCAAGGCTTGCTGAGGGGCCGCGCCGACCACGTCGAGCCTAAACACTTGCGTAAAAAGATTCCCCAGCGCGATGACCGCGCCCGCCTTAGGTCCCACCGACAGGAGCGCAGCGACCATCGTCGGCGCGCCCTCGTAAGCGTCAGGCGTCCAGGCGTGAAAGGGGACCAGCGCGAGCTTGAAGCCGAAACCGACGAGCGTGAGCGCGACGCCGGGCCAGAGGAGCGCAGGGAGAACGGGCGAGAGCGCCAGCGTCGCCGCAATCTCATCGTAGTAGAAACCTCCACCGGCCCCAAAAAGAAACGAGAAACCGTAGAGGAGGAGGGCGCTCGAGACCGCCCCCAGCGTAAAATATTTCGTCGCCGCCTCCGTGCTGCGGCGCGCGTCGCGGTAGTAGCCGACCAGGACGTAAGTGCTGTAGCTCGAGAGTTCAATGCCGACGTATAGCAACAAGAGGTTGTTCGCGGCGACCATCAAGGTGCCGCCAAGGGCGGTGTAGAGGATGAAGGCGTAAAATTCCGCCCGCCCGGCGTGATACTTGCCGGGTTCGGCCATCGCGCCCAAAATAACGAGCGCGGCGATGAGCGAGAGCGTCATCCCGCCCAAAGCCGCCAAACCGCCGAGTTGCACCATCCCCAGAAGCGTGCCCGTTTCGCTGTAGGAGAGGGCGAAGAGGAGAAAAGCCACCACAGACGCGCCGAGGCTTATGGCGGCGGGGATGATGGGGCGCTCCTCAAAAGAGGGAACGAGCAGCACGATGCTGGCACCGACGACTAGCGTTAAAAGTGCGGCGAGGAACATTTAGAAGCCTGCCCGGACGAGCTCGAGCCCCCGCAACACCGGCCCCACCGCCGTGTCGATGTAAGGCGTCAGGCTGGGCGGCCACAGGCCCCAAAGGAGCGCGAGAAAGACCAGGGGGGCGGCGGCAAGAAGCTCGAGCCTCTTCAAGTCGTACAAATCATAATCCTCCCGCATCCCCTCCGTCGGCTCGCCCAAAAGCACCCGCTGCACCGTCCAGAGCATCAGGCCGCCGTTTATGAGGATGCCAAACACGCCCAGCACCGCAAAAACCGTCGTCGCCGGGTTCTGAAACGCGCCCAAAAGCGCCTGAAACTCCGCGACAAAACCCGCCAGGCCTGGAATCCCGGCCCCGCCGAGGAGCGACAACCACATGAGCCCGCCGAGTACGGGCATCGCCGTGTACATCCCCCGCATCGCCCCAATCGCGCGGGTGTGGGTGCGCGTTGACAGCATCCCGACGAGCATAAACATGAGCCCGGTGATGACGCCGTGCGCGACCATCCCGTAGACCGCGCCGTGGACGCCGAAAGGCGTGAGCGAAGCGACGCCCAAGAGCACAAAACCCATATGGTTGACCGACGAATAAGCAACGAGCCTTTTTAGGTCCGTCTGCCCAAGCGCCACATAACCGCCGTAAAGGATGCCGAGCACCGCGAGCGCCGCCAAGTAGGGCTGAAGCGTCCCCATCGCCTGGGGGAAGAAAGCCAGGTTGAAGCGCACCAGACCGTAACCACCCATCTTGAGGAGCACCCCGGCGAGGAGGATGGAGCCCGCCGTAGGCGCCTGCGTGTGGGCGTGGGGCAGCCAGGTGTGAAAGGGAAAGGCGGGGAGCTTGATAAGAAACGCCACCGCGAAACCTAAACAGAGGAGGAGCGAGGCACCCTTAGCGGCTCCTAGCACGGGCAGGGTCGCCGCAAGCACGCGGTAATCAAAACTCACCGGCCCGCCGTTCGCGGCCAAGGCGGCGGCCCCGAGGATGCCGACGAGCAGAAAGACGGAGCCGAAAAGCGAGTAGAGCAAAAACTTCAGGGCCGCGTAACGCCGCCCCTCGTAGCCCCAGACGCCGATGATGAAAAACATGGGGATGAGGACCAGCTCAAAGGCGACGAAAAAGAGGACGAGGTCGAGCGCGGCAAAGGTCGCGGTGAGCGCGCCCTGCAAGAGCAAAAAGAGCGCAAAAAAGCCCCCCTGTGAATCTTCTTGCGTCCGCCGCCACTCGACCAACACCGACAGGAGCGTGAGCAGCGCGGTGAGGAAGACGAAGGGCAGGCTCAGCCCATCTAAGCCGACGCGGTAGCCGATGCCCAAACTCGGCACCCACGACAGAGATTGCACGTACTGAAAGCCACCCCTCGAGAGGTCATACCCCACCCATAGACCAAGACTAATGAGCGTCGAGAGCCCTGCGACCCCCAGCGCCAGCCAGCGGTAGAACTTGCCGTTACGCAGAAGCGCCACCGCCGCCGCCCCCACGAGGGGCAAAAAGATAAGCACCGAAGTCACCGGATGCCCCCAAGTCCCAACGCAAAGATGAGCACCAGCGCCCCCGCCGCGAGGGTCCAGGCGTAGTGCTCGAGCCTCCCCGTCTGCACCCGCCGCAGCGCGTCCCCGAACACCGCAACGAGCCACGCGCCCAGGTCAATCGCTCCATCGAGCAGCCGTCGGTCTATCCAGGCGACGGGCGCGGCCAACCGGGTAAGCGGCGCAGCGACGAAGCGGTAGTAGGCGGCGTCGATATAAAAACGCTTTTGAAGAAGGCGCGTGAGCGGTTCAGGTGCGTGGACGGTGACCCTTTCGGAGCCGTATAAAACCCAGGCCAGGCCGAGGCCAATCAAAGCCAATAACGTGCCCACCAGGAAACCCGGCCACTGCGCCTCGAGAGGCTCAAGATGCGGCCTCTCCCCCGCATAAACAAACGTCTGCAACGCATTACCAAACAGCGGACTGCCGACAAAGCCAATCACGACGGCGCTCCCCGCCAAAACCCACAGCGCAGTGCCCATCGGCCAGCCTACTTCGTGCGGCGTGTCGTGCGCTGTTCCATCTGAGGCGTGGGTCTCGAGCCCTGTATCACCTTCCACCTCGTCCGCGCTCATGTTGAGTTCGGCGAACGCGCCTCTATTCCAGGAGGCTTCGTTCCAGGGAGAAACCGTCGCAGGTTTTTCAAAGGCAATGAGGTAGGCTCGAGCAATATAAAAGGCCGTCAGAAGCGAGGCGGCGTAGGCCATGAGCAGGAGCGGCAGGTACAGCCCGTTCGCCCCCGCAGCGTGACTCACCGCCAAGAGCACTTCATCTTTGGACCAGAACCCCGCAAAGGGCACCACTCCAGCGAGCGAGAGGCCGCCAATCAAAAAAGTCCAGCGCGTCGTGGGCATGTGTTTCTTCAACCTGTCCATCTCAAAAATGTCTTGCGTCCCTGAACCGTGAATCATCGCGCCGGAGCATAGAAACAGGAGCGCCTTGAAAAACGCGTGCGCGACGAGGTGAAAAACCGCCGCCACCCAGCCGAACGCGCCCAGACCCAGAAACATCAGCCCGAGCTGCGAGACGGTGGACCAGGCGAGAATCTTTTTGATATCCGCAAAGGCCGGGGCGAGGAGTGCGGCAAAGAGCGCGGTAAAGCCGCCCACCCAGGCCACCACCGGCAGTGCATTGCCCATCAGCAGCACCGGATAGAGGCGCGCGATGAGGAACACGCCCGCGGCGACCATCGTCGCGGCGTGAATCATCGCCGAGACGGGCGTGGGGCCTTCCATCGCGTCCAAGAGCCAAACGTGGAGCGGGAACTGCGCTGACTTGCCCACCGCGCCGAAAAAGAGCAGCAGCCCGATGCCCGTCGCCACCCCCGCCGACCCCGCCAAGAGCCCCGGTGCCGCCGCCTGAATCGTCGGCAAATCAAGCGTGCCAAACGCGCGGTAGAGCCAGAAAATCCCGAGCATGAGCCCCAAATCGGCTAATTTGGTCACCAAAAATGCCTTCTTCATCGCCTGTTGCGCGGCGACCTTTTTATAAAAGAAGCCAATCAGAAGATAACTCATCACGCCCATGAGTTCCCAAAAGAGGAGCAGGTGAAACAAGTTCTTGCTCATCACCATGCCGAGCATCGCGGAGGCGAAGAGGCTGATGTAGGCGAAAAAGGTGGGGTAACGCGGCTCGTCGGCCATGTACTCCAGCGAGAAGAGGTGGATGAGGAGCGAGACGAGCGTTACCATGAAGACCATCACCGCGGCGAAGGGGTCGATGAAGAAGCCGAAGGGCAAGCCCGCCTCGCCGCGGATGGCGAGCCAGGAGCGTTCGGTGGTGAAAGGGAAACCGGGCGCGGCGGGGCGGACGAGGGCGAGGGCTTGGAGACGCGCGACCCTTTCCTCCGCCGCCTCCACTCTTTCGTGCAGCTCGAGCCCCACCCCAGAAACACCCACCCGTTCGGCCTCGGCGAGTTCGTGCTCGAGCCGCTCCACCAGCACCTCCGCCGCCTCCACGTTTCTTAATCCCGCCCCGGACCAGCGCGGCGCGGCGCGGTCAGTTTGTACGAGCAAGAGGATAGCTAAGAGGCTCGAGACGACTAGCAAGCCAATACTCAACCACGCGCTCCTCCGCCCGCCCAGACGGTAGCCAAAGAGGATAAGCACGCCGAACGAGAAAGCAGGCAGCGCCGGGATGAGCCACGCGTAAGCCGTGGGCGTCACTCTTTAAGCTCCCGCAGCGCCTCGACCACCGCGTACCCGTTCGCCCGGAACACATTGAGAAAGAGCGCCAGCCCCACCGCCACCTCCGCCGCCGCGATGGCGACGACGAAGAGCGCGAACACGTCGCCCTGCGCGTTATTGGTAAAGCGGGCGACGGCGACGAAGTTAATCAGCACCGCGTTGAGCATGATTTCAACCGACATGAGGATGGCGATGAGGTTGCGCCGGGTAAGGACGCCGTAGAGCCCAACGGAGAAGAGCACCGCACCGAGGGCGAGAAAGTGGTTAAGCGTCAGCATCGGCAAGCTCCCGTTGGTTGGAGTCTTGTTGAACGGACCTCGAGCGCACCGCCCTATCCTCGCGCCGCGCCAACAGAATCGCCCCGACAAGCGCCACGAGCAGCACCAGCGCGGTAGCCTCGAAGGCGAGGATGGCCCCGCTCTGTACCGTCACGATGCCGCCGTCGCTCAACGTCACCACGCGCCCGCGTTCGCTCAGGAGTTCGACGCCGAGGTGTTCGACCTCGAGTGGCACAAGCGGCGTTCCCACCGTGGCAGAGGGCAAAAAAAGAAGCACGCCCACCGCGAAGGGCACCGCCACCAAAAGCGCCCACACCGCCGCCAGCGGGCTTCTTAAGCGCGACACCCGCGACTGCGTCATCATCACGATGAAAATGGTGACGATGGGGATGGCCCCCGCGTTGATGACGAGTTGCAGCACCGCCAGAAAAGGTGAACCCAAGAGCCAAAAAATACCCGCCACCGAAAAGAAAGAAAACGCCAGCGCGAGCGCCGCCCGCACCAAGTTGTTTGCAGTGACCGCGAGCACCGCGAGCCCGACGATGAGCGCGGAGAGGATATAAAAGGCGACAATCACGCCCCTTCACCTTCTTTTTGTTCGGCTTCTTGTTTGGCTTGCGCCTCGAGCCTCGCCGCCTCACCCCCAGGCTGCTCCTCCAAGGGGGCCACCCGAATTTCCCCATCCTCGTCCCGATATTCGACGCCGAGTTTGGGCGAGTACCACTGCCGCGCCAGGTCTCCCTGTTCGTCCAGAAACGCCTTGTCCGCCTTGAGGGTCTGCAAATCGTAAGTCGAAAGCTCGAAATCCTGAATCGTCACAATCGCGCTCACCGGGCAGGCCTCGACGCAGGCGGCGCAGTACATGCAGTTGACCAGGTCGATGTCGAAGCGCTCCAACACAAAACCCTTGCCCTCCGGGTTGCGCTTGCGCTCAATGGTGATGACCTGACTCGGGCAGACTTTCTCGCAGGCTAAGCACGACACGCAGCGGTCTGCGCCGTCTTCGACAATGAGGGCTAGAGATTGGCAGGAAACGGGGGGCAAATCGGGCATTTCAAACGGGTAAAGCTGGGTAAAGTTGCCCTTGTCGGAGGCGCTATTCACCACGCCCATGCCCTTGCCGATGTCGCGTAGGGCTTTGGCGGCGTCTTTAAGAAGGCTCAAAAGGAAGCTCCTAGCACGTCAATCATTCTTGTTGTTGGTTGAGGTGAGAGGTTTGGGCTCGAGCACTATCTTCCCATCTTCTAACCGTGCAGACAGCGTCTCGCCGTCAGCGAGGTGCCAATCGTCCAGAAGCTCCTTTGGAAAGATGATGCGCCCATGCGGGCCCGCGCGAACGTCCGTGGCGCTCGTTTCGTGGAGCGCCGCTTCAACTTCGGGCGTGGCGAACTCGAGCGCCGCCTGGATTTTAAAAATAACTGAGCGTGACATCTTTTTCGTCTCCTTTGTCTCGGTCTCTTCAAAGCCGACTGTATAAAGACACCTACACAATGCTTGTCGATAAGTCAGGTTACCTCTTCTTTTCTCGGCAACGCCACATCCAACTCCAGAAGCTCATACTGCAATGGGCTGATGGTCTCATTGTCCTCTACCGCGCTCTCTAAACAAAGCTCAATCGCCTCTTGCAGGTTACGCTGCACCTCCTGAAGCGTCTCGCCCGTCGTCACGCAGCCCGGCAGGTTGAGGACGTAGGCGCTGTACCCGCCGCGAGGGTCGGCGGGGTCGAACTCGACAACAGCTTTGAAACGCGTCACTTAAACACCAACCGCAGCACCACCGCCACCACCAGCCCCAAGAGCGACAGGGGAATAAGTACCTTCCAGCACCCCTCCATAAGCTGGTCGTCACGAAAGCGGGGCAGCGTGGCGCGCACCCACATGATGAGCCAGGCGAGCACCGCGGTTTTGAGCAAAAACCAAAGCATCCCGTAGACCGAGGCGAGAAAAACGCCCACCGCGCCCCAGCCGCGCAGCACCGCCGCGAAGTCCCACAGCCCGGCGAGGGGCTGCAAGTAGCCGCCGAAAAAGAGCACCACGGCGATGGCGGGCAAGAGGAACAGCTCGCCAAACTCGGCGACGAAAAAGAAGCCGAAGCGCATCCCCGAGTATTCGGTGTGGAAGCCCGCCACAAGCTCGGATTCGGCCTCAGGTAAATCGAAGGGCGTCATCTTGATTTCGGCGAGGCTGGCGACGAGGTAGACCACGGCGGAAATAAAAAGCGGCACCGCCGTCCACCAAATCCGCTGCGACTCGACAATCGTCAGCAGATTGAGACTCCCCACCCACACCGCCACGCTTAAAAGCGAGATGGACAGCGGGATTTCGTAGGAGATAAGCTGCGCCGCCCCGCGCAAGCCGCCCAAAAGACCAAACTTATTATTGATGCTCCAGCCCGCCACTAAAACTCCGTAGGCCCCGAGCGTCCCCGCCGCGATGATGAAGAGCAGGCCGACGTTGAGGTTGGCGAGCACCCACGTAGGCGCGAAGGGCACGATGGCGAGGAGCAAAAAGGCCGACACGAAGACCATCATGGGGGCCAGGGTGAAGACGAGGGCGTCCGCTCGAGCCGGGACAAAATCCTCCTTGACCAAAAGTTTGACCGCGTCGGCGACGGTCTGAAACGCGCCGCCGGGGCCGTTGTGCAGGGGGCCGTGGCGGTTTTGCACCCGCGCCAGATACTTGCGCAGCGCCAGAATGAGAATAAGCGCCGCCACCGCCACCACGCCGAAAGAGAGCGCCGCGGCGAGGGTGCCGTAGACGAGAATCCCGGCGGTGTTGAATTCCCCGCCTACGGCGAACGGCGAGCCCCGCAGCGTGAGGAGCGCGGGTAGAATTGAGTAAGTAAGAATGAGGATGGCAATAAGCGCGAGAAAAAGAAGGCCGTAACCCAGCACTTCGGAAAGCACGTTGGGCGTAGTCGGATTGTAACCAACGCGTTTCAGACGGTAGCGCCCACCCTTGGGGAGGGGCACGCGCTTCATCGCGGGTCGGTTGTCGGGCGCAGCCACTAGCGGTCCACCTCTCCCAAGACGATGTCAATCGAGCCTAAAATAGCAATCACGTCGCTGAATTTTTGCCCGATGAACAAATCGGGGATGATTTGCAGATTGGTAAAGCTTGGGGAGCGATGCTTCGAGCGGTAGGGACCCGCGCCGCCGTCGCTGTAAAGGTAGACGCCTAAAGCGCCCCGGCTCGCCTCGACGGCGCGGTAGCGTTGTGCTCTGGCCTCGAGCTTCACCCGCCCCCGCCCCACAAACGGACCCGTCCGCGGCGCTTTAGCGGCACACTGCCTGATAAGATCGATACTTTGGTAAAACTCGTCAAAACGCAGGCGTGACCGCGCCCACGCATCCCCCTCGGAGCGGGTGAGGACCCGGAACTCGAGTTCCGGATATGCGTCATAGGGCTGGTCTTTGCGCAAATCCAATCCCATCCCCGACGCGCGCAGGTTGGGGCCGCTGACGCCGTGGTTGACGGCAAGCTCTTTGGGGAGCACCCCTACGCCGACGGTGCGCGCTCTAAATACGGGGGCTTCCACGGTCAAGGCCTCGTACTCGGGCAGCACCGTTTCAAAATAATCCACGAACGCCACCACGTCCTCCCAAAAGTTGGGGTGAATGTCGCGCCGGACGCCGCCGAAGGTGAAGTAATTGGGCAGGAGCCGCGCGCCGCAGGTGCGCTCAATGATGTCTAGCGCCCGCTCGCGGTCACGAAACGCGTACAAAAAGGGCGTAATCGCGCCCAGGTCGAGTAAGTAGGTGCCAATCCAGACGAGGTGCGAGATGATGCGATTGAGCTCGAACATCGCGGTGCGAATGAAGCGGGCGCGGATGGGCGTGTCAATCCCCGAAAGCTCCTCCACCACCAGACAAAACGCCAGCTCGTTCTGCAAGCCCGACACGTAGTCCATCCGGTCAAGATAAGGAATCACCTGCGCGTAGGTGCGCGACTCTTCAATCTTCTCATGGTTGCGGTGCAAAAAGCCGATGTGCGGCACCGCCCGTGTGACGCGCTCGCCGTCCACGCCCAGCACGATTTTTAGGACGCCATGCGTCGCCGGGTGCTGCGGCCCTAAGTTGACAATCATCTCGTCGGAGCGGCCGGGGACGGACTCGAGCCCCGTCGGCCCGCTCATCTGCGCAGCAGGAACGGTCATGGGGTCTCCTCTGCCAAGCCCCTCGCCTGCTCACGCCACGCGTCGCGGGTGATGCGGCCTCTAAAGTTCATGCGCTCCTCGAGTTCTCCCACCTGTTCGTCAGAAAGCGCGGCAAGTTGCGAGAAGGTGACGATACCGGCCTCCTTTAGCCTCTGCTCATACGCGGGGCCGATGCCCTTGATGCGGGTGAGATCGTCGGGGACGGGCTCTTCTACATCAGCTTCGGGCGGTTTTGAAAACTCGGTAGATTTTTCGGTGGTAGACGCTTCTTGAACCCTCTCCGGTTGCGCCGCCTCCGCCTTCTTACGCTCAACCTTGGGACGTTCCGGCGCTGGGGATGGTGTTTCAGCTTCAGGCATTTTGCTTTGGGGTGTTTCGTCTCGAGCCGTTCCGGTGCTCTCACTCACCAACGCCCGCGCCTCCTCCCGCCACCTCTCAACGGCTTTGGGTGTTTTGAGGCCGAGGGTAGCGGCAAGAGGTTCTAACGCCTCGTCTTCCAGATTCGCCAGTTGAGAGAGTGCGGTCACGCCGCCCGCTTGCAGCTTGGCGGCGTACGTCGCGTTTAAGGACCGTATTCCGTTTAAGTCTTCGCCACGTTTTGGCGTTACCTCTTGAGGAGCCGAAACAGCTTCGGCTTGTGGAGCAGGCTCCGCTGGTAAAAGGGCTCGAGCCTCCTCTCGCCACTTTTGCAGAGGTTTGGAAGACTTCAGGCCCATCTCCCCGGCAAGCGTCTCTAACGCGTCGTCCGAGAGCGCCGCGAGTTGGGACAGCGTGGTGATTTTTTGGTCTTGCAGTTTAGCCATGTAGTTTGCATTTAGGGAACGAATTTGGACGAGGTCTCCGTTAGAAGATGCTACCTCACTTCGAGGCCCGGCCTCCTCGAGCCGCGTCCTCGCCCCGTCACGCCACTTTTGTACGGCTGCGGGGGATTTGAGACCTATGGCGGTGGCTAGGGGCTCGAGCCGCTCGTCCGCAAGCGCCGCCAAGGTCTCGAGATTCATTATGCCTTGCTCCTGAAGCTTGGCCGCATAGTTCGCATTGAGTGCGCGGATGTCTGTCAAAGCCGTACCCACTTTCTCCTCTGCGGATTTTGTCTCAGTGGGTTTTGCCTTTGCAGCCTCCTTGGCTTTGGCCGCCTCCGCCGCCTTGCGCTCACTCTCCGCCTTCTCCCGCTCCTCCGCTTCCCAATCGGGCCAGGGCTTCGGCACCCACTCCGGGATGAGGTAGCCGCCCGTGTCGTAACGGCGCTGCAACGGGTGGATGGTCCAGTCGTCTTCTAACAGAATGCGGCGCAGATCGGGGTGTCCGTCGAAATGGATGCCCAGCAGGTCGTAAGCCTCGCGCTCGTGCCACTCCAAGCCGCCCCAAAGGTCCGAAACTGTAGGCACCTGCGGCGCGTCGTAGGGGACATCCAGCCACAGCGTCACCTCGGCCCCGTCGTCTAAGCGGCGCAGATTCACAACCGTGCGCAGCCCGTACTCCATGTCCACGCCCGATAAACACTGTGGGAAGTCGTAACCCGCGTCAAAAAAGCGTTCGCAGAGGGCGCGGTAGGCGTTGCCGTCTTGCAGGTGATGGACCGTCTCGAGGCCCAGCGTAAGCGTTCTCAGGGTGGGGAGATTATCTAGGGAAACGTCAGCGCTCACGCGTCACCGTTGACTCTGGACTCCCAATCTCTTTCATCCTAACCGTGCTGCCTGCCGTCTTTGCCAGGTTCTGCCAACGGGTCGAAATCCGCTTCCATCAACGTGCCGGGGACGTAACGAAGTTCGGGGTCGGCGATTTTGTCGCGCAAGAGAAGCATCGCTTGCAATAGGGCCTCGGGGCGGGGCGGGCAGCCGGGGACGTACACGTCTACGGGAATAATCTTGTCCACACCCTCCAAGACGCTGTAGCCCTGCCGGAAGGGCCCGCCCTGATTCGCACACGCGCCCATCGAGATGACCCACCTGGGCTCGGCCATCTGCTCGTAAAGGACGCGCACGCGCTTGCCCAGCTTTTTATTCACCGTACCCGAGACGATCATCACGTCCGCCTGCCGGGGCGTGTTGCGGTAGAAAAAGCCGAAGCGGTCCGCGTCGTAGCGCGTGGCACTGGAGTTCATCATTTCAATCGCGCAGCAGGCGATGCCGAAAGTAAGGGGCCACATCGAGCGGCTCCGCGCCAGGTTGATAAGGTCGTCGAGCTTGCCCAGGATGATGTTGTCGGGACGGCGCTCCTTGCCTAGTAGACCCACTTCAAGACCCCCTTCATCCAGGCGTAGGCGAGACCTTCCAAGAGCAGGAGCAAAAAGAGCCCCACCGCCACCACGCCGTAAACGCCCAGCGCGTCAAAGGCGACCGCCCAGGGGAAAAAGAAGGCCACCTCCACGTCGAAAATCACGAACATGATGGCGAAAAGGTAGTAGGACACGCTGAACTGCACGTCGGTCCCGCCGAAGGGAATCTCGCCGCACTCGTACACGGCCAGCTTGGCCTTGCTCATGTTGTGGGGTGCGAGGAGCCGCGCGACACCCAAGGTCGCCAGCACGATAGCCGCGCCTACCACCACGAAAAGCCCTATGTAGAGCGCGCCCGTTAGCTCGAGCCCGTACACGCTTTGCCCTTTTGTTTCTGCTGCGTAAAGTTTGTTTTCACACACGCCCCTCTCATGCGCCTTGCTGGCAAGTTGATAAGCCATCTTACCGCCTCGAGCCGCCCTTGCCCACGGGTACGCGACGGGGTAGTCCTAAAAAATGATCTGTTGTCGTGACGGACGAAAGTCCAGAGAGCGCCGCTGTGACTGGTGAGCTCTTCGGGGAGGTGTCCCGAATGGTGTGTTTGAGCGAGTGTCTTTGCGTCGGTGACGGGGCCGGTTCAGAGCCATACACAATTCGTTCTACGGCTTCCAGGTTCAGTTTTGAGGACGTGCTCGTTTGACAAGTGCCAAATAACACAACTAATACAACAAGGTGTTGAGGCGAACCGGAGAGCGGGCGACCGGTTGGGTGTATGGTGCGAAGACTTCCTCTAAGTCAACATCCTTGACGACGTTGGAAGAAGTTTTACAAAACTTTTACAACGGTTTTTCTTAGGAGGTCTGAGAACCTCGAGCGTTACGTGTTGGCGCTCGCGGCTCGTTGGGGCGCGGGCTTGGGCTCGAGCACCAGCGACACGAGCGTCTGCCCCGCCTCGGGCGGCGGCGTCTCCTTGGTCATGACCCGCACCGTTTTGCCGCTGATTAAGAACATGGGCAGGTAGTCCTGACCGTAGACCTCCTCGAAGTCCTCCATGCGAAACGCCTCGGTGATGGGCGTTTTTTTGAGTTCGCCGCCGCGGTTGAATAGCCCGCTCAGCTCGGCGTAGGTCACGGGCTTCTTGAAGAGCGTGCGGCCGCGCTGCTCGTCCCCCAAGCGGCCCCGGACGCTCGCCCCGCGCCCCGGCGCGAGCTGGTAGACGTGCTCCGAGTCGAACTCGCGCGCGTACTTCAAGGCCGCGAGCGCGTTCGCCTCATCGTTTGAGGTCAAGGCCAGAAGCTTGCCTATACCCGAAAGCCGCACCTCGTCGTCCGAATGGTCCGACAGTAGCGAGCCGTAGTAGGCGGTGAGCCCTTCCATCCGGGCGGCGGAGACGTTCGACCAGTTCGTGTCGGCCAGCGTCACGGTAAAGCCCTCGTTCTGTAAAAAAGACGCGATGCGCCGCGCGAAGGTGTGCGCGCCGAGGATGAGAAAGCCCTGCGCGTCGGGCTCGGCTATCTTCAGAAGTCCGGCGAAGGGCTTGGCGGTGAGGCTGTTGAGCGTGACCGTGCTCACGATAACCAAAAAAACGAGCGCCACGAGCGTTTCGGCGCCCGCGAAGCCCTGGTGCGCGAGTTCAGAAGCGAAAAGCGAACTCACCGCCGCCGCCACGATGCCGCGCGGGGCTATCCAGGAAAGAAAAAGCTTTTCGCGCGTTGTCAGGGCCGAGTTGACCGAACTGGCGAAGATGGCTAAGGGCCTAATCACGAGCATGAGCGCGGCGATGAGCAGCAGGCTCGAGAACCGGAGCACGCCCGTAAAAGCTTCAAGCTCGACGTTGGCAGCGAGGATGATAAAGAGCAGCGAGATGAAAAGGACGGTTAAGTCCTCTTTAAAGTTGAGCACGTTGGTGATGTTCGGGACGCCCCGGTTGGCGATGATGACGCCCATGAGCGCGGTTGCCAGGAGGCCCGACTCGGGCGCGAAGGTGTTGGAAAGCGCGAACATGGCGAACACGAAAGCGAGCGCGACCACGTTGACCAGGTAGTCGGGAACAAAGCGGCGGCGCAAGAGCATCGCCAACAAATAGCCGCCCGCTATGCCGACGACGGTCCCCACCCCGACAAACCGTATGAGAAGCAGCACCGTCTGGCCCAGCGCGTCGGAGCGGCCCTGAAGAAGCAAAAACTCGAACACCAAAACCGCGACCATCGCGCCCACCACGTCGACCAAGATGCCCTCCCACTTGAGCACGTTGGCGACCCTTGAAGTGGGCCGCACGATGCGCAGGAGGGGGCCGATGACGGTGGGGCCGGTGACGATGACGAGCGCGCCGAAAAGGAAAGAGAGCGGCATCGACAAGTCTGTGAGCCAGTAGGCCGCCGCGGTCGCCCCCAGCCAGGTGATGAGCGCGCCCACCGTGACGAGCTTAAAGACCACGTTGCGCGTTTCCCTCACCTCCGGGATGCGGAGCGTGAGGCCGCCCTCGAACAAAATAAGCCCAACCGCGAGCGAGATAAGCGGGAAAAGCAGTTCCTCGCTAAAAAGCTCGTTCGGCCGCACGATACCCAGAACCGGCCCCACGAAAAAGCCGATGACCAGGAGGGGCAGAATCGCGGGCAGATTCACGCGCCACGCCAGCCACTGCGCGGCGACGCCCAGCGTGATGATCAGGGCGATGGGTACGGAGGGTCCAAGTTCTATCATGGTTTGCGCCTCATCTTCTTCAGTCTCACATGTTTTTGCTCAGCGGATATGTCGGCTCGCACACGTGTCTTGCTAGTCTTGCCGACGGCTGTCGGCTGGAACGGGTTTAGGGAGAGGGTGTGACCTGCCTGTGAGTGTGGGGCAGGGTGCAGCACGCCGCACCTCCCATGTTACCCTTTTCGGGACGGCGGCTCTTCCGAGCCCAGCCGCGCCCGGCTGGTGGGCCATCGTCCGCTAAACCCTTGCGACTTCTGCCCCACCTTGTCGTTGAATTTCGCCCTTTACGGGGGAGGCTTATGAGCAAATATCTCGTGATGACCGACCACGGCGACGTTGTGGTGAGCGTGAATGAGGGCTGCGACAACGCGCTCCAGAAAGACCTTTTCGAGCTTAGCGAGCCGACGCCGGAGAACACCAGAGGCCTAGAGGTCGAGGTGCCCCTGCGCGCCTTTGGTGCCAAAGTCTTAGAAATCATCGAGCAAGTCGGCACGGGCGAGGCCGCGCCGAGTCCTAAACTGCGCGAGATGATGATCAAAGAGAAGGCGACCGAAGACTTGGCCCGCATCGAGCGCTGGGCCAGGGACCACCACAAGGAGGGGTGAAGCGTGGGGAGCGGGGGAGAAGAGGGGCCAAATCCCCGCCCCTTTCGAGTCTCGTTTGAACCTCATCCGAACTTTTTGACACGCGCCCCCCTTGCCAACTTCAAGAACGCTAAAGCGCCACCCCTAGCTACGCGTCGTACTCGTCTACGCCCTCGTCATCCTCATCGACTTCAACAATCTCTCCAAGGTCTTCCAAGCTGTTTTTATAAAGCCTCAGCGCCAAGCGCTGCACCTCGGCCACGGCGTCAGCGCCGGAGCGGGCGGGGTCCACGCGGCTGTTGGCGACCGCTAAGCTGGCGGCCAAAACTTCGGCGAACACGGGCCAGGGTCCCTCGAAGCCGCCCTCGTGCGGGGTGGTTTGGGAGGGGGCGCTGCCGCGCCGGGGCGTCTGTGCGGGGTTTGGTGTGTCGGCTCGAGCCTCCTCGAGCCGCCGCAACGCCTCTTCCGACGCGCGCCGCTCGGCGTCGCGCTTGTTGCTCCCCTGACCGCTGCCGTAAACCTCCCCGTCTAGGAGCACGTCGCTTGTAAAGGTGGGCTCGTGCTCGGGGCCGGTGCGCTGGGTGTGAAACCGCGGCTTGGGCAAACCGAGGCGTTTGCAGCGCTCGATGAGCGCGCCTTTGGGCTGTACCATGCGTCTCCTTCTATGGTGCTTCTATCTATAGTGCTTCTATTCGCTCGCGTCACGCAGGTGAGAAAAGTACCGAGTGATGAGTGAAAAGTGGCGTTGAACTTCTCCTTTTTTCTCCGCTTCTTTCCCGCACCTTTTTTTACCTTTCTCCGCCTCCGGCTAAAGAGCTGGTGTGTAAGCCTCGTCTGATATCTTTTCAGGTTTCGCTCTACGGCGCTCGAGCCTCCACGGTGTTTACGCTATCATGCGGGGCACGTTTAAAAACGGTAGCATGAATCTATGCCGCGCCTTTTGCTCTGCGACGACCACGCGATGTTTCGCCAGGGGCTCCGCAGCATCTTGGAAACCGAGGAGGGCTTCCGCGTCATCGGCGAGGCGGCGACCGGGCGCGAGGCGGTCCGCTACGCGCTCCAGACGCGTCCCGACGTGGTGCTAATGGACATCCAGATGCCCGAGCTCGACGGCGTCGCGGCGACGAAGACGATTCTGGACGAGCTGCCCGCCGCCAAGGTCATCATCCTCACCATGTACCGCCAGGACCGCTACGTGTTCGAGGCCATTAAGGCGGGCGCGCGCGGCTACATGCTCAAAGACGCCGACGCCAACGACCTGATAGGCGCGATTCGCCGCGTGGCGGAGGGCGAAACGCTGCTTAACGCGGAGATGGCCGCCTCGATTTTGGACGAGTTCAACAAGGTCAAGGAGGTGCCCGAGCACCCCGAGCACCCGATTTCGGAACTTACCGAGCGGGAGGCGGCGATTTTGCGCCTCTTGGCCCAGGGCGCCTCGAACCAAGAAATCGCCACCGACCTAAACGTGAGCGAGAAAACGGTGCGCAATAGGCTCTCGGAGATTTTCTCCAAGCTGCGCCTCAATAACCGCACCCAGGCCGCGCTCTACGCGCTCCGCGAGGGCATCGCCACGTTGGGGGAGGAGCGGTGAGGGCTGTAAAAATGAAAACGTCGCCTGTACAAAGCGTGTCTTTTACGGCGGGCTGCGGTCGCTCGCAAGCGGGACCGGGCGACCTCACCGAGCTTGCTTACACCGCGCTCGCCTTTCCGGAATGCCCGACGTGCCCGCACCGCTTAGAGCCCGAGGACGGCCCCTCTTTTTGCCGCTGGCTCCGCCCAAAGCCCGGTGAGGACCACGCCCACCCCTTTGCCGCGCTCGCCTCTTTCCGCGACGCGTTGGAGGATTAAAAGATGTCCGCGCACGCTCGAGCCGAAGAAGCCGCCCCTGTGGACACGGTGGACGCCATCGTGACGTTGCTCAAAAGCATATGTGAAACCCCCGCCCCCACCTTTGAAGAGGGAGCGCGCGGGCGGCTCGTGGCTGGGATTTTAGAAGAGGCGGGGCTCGAGCCCATGACCGACAGCGTCGGCAACGTGACCGCCCCGCTCCCCGGCGGGCGCGGCCCGCGCGTGCTTGTCGCGGCGCACTTGGATACCGTGTTCCCCGCCGACACCGACGTGACGGTTCGAGAGGAAGGCGACCGCCTCTTGGCCCCCGGCATCGGCGACAACAGCGCCAGCTTGGCGGTGCTGCTGCACTACGTCAATCAAGTGCAGGCCAAAGCGCAGCCCTATGAGAGACCCTGTCTCACCGTGGCGGCCACGGTGGGGGAGGAAGGATTGGGCGACCTCTACGGCGTGCGTGAGCTTATGAAACGTGCCGCCGACTTCGACCTTTTCGTGGCGCTCGACGGCCACTTGGGCACCATCGTGGACGCGGGCGTGGGCTCTAGGCGCTGGCGGATTCTTTTCAGCGCCAAAGGCGGCCACTCCTGGGGCGACTACGGCGCGCCGAGCGCGGTTCACGCCCTTGGCGAGGCCATCCACGCGCTCAACGCCATGAGCGTGCCCAGCGAGCCGCGCAGTTCGTACAACGTGGGTCAGGTCTGGGGCGGCACGAGCATCAACGCGATTGCGCAGAAGGCGGGTTTTAACCTAGACCTGCGCTCCTTGGAGCGAGACACCCTGAAAAGGCTCGAGGAGGACGCCCTCACCCGCGTCCGCCGCGCCGCCAAACGCGCGAACGTGGAGGTAGAAACCGAGTTGGTTGGCTCTCGACCCGCCGCCCGCGTATCCAACGAGCCCCTGGTGCGCGCCGCCCAAGAGGCGCTTCACGAGGTGGGGGTAAGCGCCCACCGCACCGCCAGCTCGACTGACGCCAACGCGGCGATGGCCGCGGGGCTGCCCGCCATCTCCTTTGGCGTCTACCGCGGCGGCGACGCCCACCGCTTGAGTGAATGGCTCGAGCCCGCCTCGTTAGAGACCGGCTACCGAGCTTTTGTTACCCTTATGGCGAACTTAAGCCGCTTAAAGGTTTAGCCTCTCCCGCGCGTCCGTCTCGCCCGCAGCGCCAAGCCGTCGACCAACTCGTTCTCCTCGTGCCCCGCGTGCCCCTTCGTCCATTCCCAGTGGAGTTCATGCACCTCAGAAAGACTGAGGAGCTCGAGCCACAAATCTTTATTTTTCACGGGCTGTTTGCTCGCAGTGCGCCAGCCGTTGCGCTGCCAGTTCGCAAGCCAGCCCGCCGTAAACGCCTTTTTGAGATACTGCGAATCGGTCACCAGCGTCACCACGCAAGGCTCCCTGAGCGCTTCCAAAGCCCGCACCGCGGCGGTGAGTTCCATGCGGTTGTTCGTCGTGCCGCCTTCATAGCCCGAGGCCGTCCGCCGCGCCCCGTTAAAGGTCAGCAGATAGCCCCAGCCCCCCTCGCCCGAGCCCGTGTCGCAGGAGCCGTCGGTAAAGATGCGGACGCGCTTTTTCTCGAGGCTGCTTTCGTTTTCATGTACGTGTGGTTCAGATACTGGCATGACGCCTATCCTAACCTTTGGTAGGGAGACGGGGCGCGCGGGTGGTGAGGAGATTTGTTACGATTTTGGAGTTTGCGGATTCGAGAGGTAGGGTCAACATTCCGGCGTCCGTAAAGTTTGTAAGCACAACAGGCTGAGGTTTTCTTAATGATGGTTATCAAAGTTGGCGGTTCGCTCGGCATCGACTACGACGCGCTCTGCGATGACGTTGCGGAAATGTGGCGAGCGGGTGAGCGGCTTGTCCTCGTCCACGGCGGCTCCGCCGAAACCAACCGCGTCGCCGAGGCGCTGGGGCATCCGCCTATATTTGTAACTTCTCCAAGCGGGTACATGAGCCGCTACACGAACCGCGAGACCTTAGAGATTTTTGAGATGGTCTACTGCGGCAAGGTGAATAAAGGCTTAGTGGAGCGCCTTCAGCGGCGCGGGGTGAACGCGGTAGGCTTGTCTGGCCTTGATGGGCGTATCTTCGAGGGCAAGCATAAGGAGAGCGTCCGCAGCGTCGAGGACGGTAAAGTCAAGATTTTGCGCGGTGACCATACGGGGACGGTGGAGCGGGTGAACGTGGGGCTGCTCGAGCTTCTCCTCCAAAACACTTACCTGCCCGTTCTCACCCCGCCAGGCGTTTCGTTCGCGGGCGTGGCCGTCAATGTAGACGGCGACAGAGCGGCGGCGGCAGCGGCTGTTTCGCTCAACGCTGACACGCTTTTGCTTCTCTCCAACGTTCCCGGTTTGCTGCGCGACTTTCCCAACGAAGCGAGCTTGATTAAAGCCATTCCGGCGGGGGAGGTGGAGGACTATCTCGAGTTCGCCCAGGGCCGCATGAAAAAGAAAGTCTTGGGCGCAGCCGAGGCGGTGCGGGGTGGGGTGAGGCGGGTGGTGTTTGGGGATGCTCGAGTTCAGAAGCCAATCCAGAACGCGCTGGCGGGTCGGGGCACCGTCGTTTCATAAACTTTCACCGCGCCTGAACCTTATAAGCTAGACTGTGGGCTGACTTTAAGGAGGCGCTGTGACGCAAACCAAAAATAAAACGCGAGAGATTTTGGAAAAGGACGCCGAACACAACTCGGGTCTGTGGAACCCGAGCGTTGTCTTTACCCACGGCGACGGCGTGATGATTTACGACGCGGAGGGCAACGAATACATCGACTGTCTGGCGGGCATCGCGGTGGCGAGCGTGGGGCACGCCAACGCGCGTTTAGCCAAAGCTGTGTCCGAACAGGCGCAAAAGCTCATCGTCTGCCCGCAAAACTTGGGCAGCGACACGCGCGTGCGGTTTTACGACAAACTGTTCGAGTTTATCCCCGAATGGCTGGGCCTGACGCGCGTGTTTATGGCGAACTCCGGCTCCGAGGTGAACGAGGCGGCCCTGAAGTGGGCGCGCGCCGTGACGGGCCGCCCGCGCTTTGTGTCGGCCAAGCGCGGCTTTTCGGGCCGGACGATGGGCGTGCTTTCTATCACCTGGGAGAAAAAATACCGCGAGCCCTTCGAGCCTCTGAAGTATGAAAACGACTTTATCGCCTACAACAAGGTTGAAGACTTAGAGGAGTTCATCACCGACGAGACGGCGGCGGTGTTTTTAGAGCCCGTTCAAGGTGAGGGCGGCGTGCATCCTGTCGAGAGGGAGTTTTTAGAGGCCGCCCGCCGCCTCACCCTTGAACGCGGCGCGCTCCTCATCATGGACGAGGTGCAGACGGGGGCCGGGCGCACGGGCAAATTTTTGGCGACCGAGCATTACGGCGTCGCGCCCGACATGGTCACGCTCGCCAAGGGCTTGGGCGGCGGCGTGCCCATCGGCGCGCTTCTAATGACTGAGGCGGTGGCGCTGGGGATGCCCAAGGGCGGGCACGGCACCACCTTTGGCGGCAACCCGCTGGCGGCGGCGGCGGGGCTGGCGGTGTTGGAGGAGATAGAGGAGAGGGGGCTTCTTCGGAACGCTCTCGAGGTCGGCACCTATTTTCAGGAGCGGTTGCGCGCGCTTTCTTCTCCTAAAATCCGCACGGTGCGCGGGCTGGGCCTGATAATTGGCGTGGAGATGAAAGAGAAAGTCGCGCCTTACATCGAGGCGCTAAAAGATGCGGGCGTCATGACCATCAACGCGGGCGCGACGGTCGTTCGCTTCGTGCCGCCGCTCATTATTACAAGAGAAGAGGTGGACGAGGTGGTGGAGCGGTTTGGAAGAGTACTCGAGGCTTAATCCAGACCCAGCGCACTCTTTCCTACGAGTTCCAAAGCACTGTCGCCCGAAGGCGGGTGCATGAGCCCCGCGCGCACGTCGCGGAACAGGCGCTCGAGCGGCAGCCCCCGACCCACACCCGCACCGCCCGCGACCCGCAGCACCTTGTCGGTCACCTCAATCGCGGTTTCGGTGGCAAGGTGTTTGGCCGCCGCGACGCGCGGGAAGTACGCCCCACGTTCCTCGTGACCCGTCCAGCCCGCGGCGACGTTCAAAAGGAGCGTTTGCGCGGCTTGAAGGGCTACCTCGAGTTCCCCAACCTGACGCTGAATGTTGGGCAGCGTGGCGATGGGTCGGCCCAACGCTGTCGGCACGCGCTCCAGGGCGTAGCGGATGACGGTGTCTCGAGCCGCCAGGGCAGTCCCCAAATAAGTCGCTGCTATCAGCATCGGGAACCACACGTTAGGCCCGGCTTTGTTCTTTTGTGCCGTCCCGTGCTGGATGAGGTGGTCTGCTGGCACCCGGACGTTCTCAAACACCACGTCGTGCGAGTCGCTGGCGCGTACGCTCAAGCCGTCGCCCCAGGTTGGGTGCCAGGAGAGGCCGGGGGTGGCGCTCGGCACCCACACGACGGCGGACGCGTCTTCAAAACGCAAGCCGACGAGCAAATGGTCCAGGTACTCGCCGCCCGTGACCCAGGTTTTGTGGCCGTTGACGGTGAGGGTGTCGCCGTTAAGTACCGCGTTCGTCTGCGGCAGGCCGCCCCGCGACGGGGAGCCGAGTTTGGGTTCGCTCGCCGCGGAGTTAAAGAGCTTGCCGCGCGCCGCCTCCTCGCAGAAGTGGGCGAAGATGTGTTCCGGCCAGGGTTGGGTTTCTCGAGCGTGACCAAAAATATGAAACTGCATGGCGGCCACGAGCGCGGTGGAGGTGCTGCCTTGGGAAAGCTCGAGCAGCACCTCCACGCATTCCTCGAGAGACGCCCCCGCCCCACCGTGGCTTTTGGGCACGCTCAGGCTTAGAAGACCAGAATCCCTTAGTGCCTGCACATCCTCCGCTGGAAGCGCACCCCGCGCGTCGGCGTCGCCTGCGCGGGCGGCGAAGCTTTCAGCCAAATTTTTAGCGTGTTCGGTGGCTGGCATGGTGTGCGTCTGCATGAAAGCAGTGTACAGCACGGGGCTCGAGACACCGGGCACGTTAGGTCAAATCAAGACCGCGCGTATCTTCCAGAATCGTTACTGCCCACGCTCTAACGTCTTCACGGTAGGCTTGCGCGTCGTCCAAGCGGACATCAGCGACAGTCTTCGACCAGGTGTTGTCAAGACTAACGAATTTACCTTTACAAACACTAAAATCCCGGTTGCCGCTATCAACCACCACGCGACGCTCCTTTAGAACCTGCGAGGGGGAGTGGCCCTCGAGCACGAACAGAGAAAGGACGGTTCGCATCTCGAGCCAACCCTCGCGGGAAAGTCGGCTGGGGTGCTGAAGCATATAGCTGGGAACGACCAGATGATGCACCTCGAAAAAGCCTATCTCGCTGTAGTCTTTCGTAAGTAGAGCGTGAAAAACATCCTCACAGCTTCCACCTCGCGGGAGGTTTGCGCCGCATTCGGGACAGAAGGGATTAAGTAAAGAGGCCACGGTCGGTTCCAAGGAAGTAGCCATCCAACGGAGGCCCCTCAAATAGACTCCCCGGAAGGTTCCATCCCCACCGCCTGCGCCTCCCGGTTCTCCCGCCGCATCTTCGTCCAGTTAATCCCCAACACCAGCATAATAAACGCAAAACCCGCTATCTCGACCCAGTGGTTGGGCCAAAAGATGCCCACTAAACCCGCGGTGGCGAAGAGCCTCGAGAACCAGTACATGTGCGTGAACATGTAGCCCTCCAAAGCCGCCGCGAACGCGCCCAGCGCGACAAAGCCGGTCACGACGTTCCAGGCGATGAGGAAAAAGGGCACGCCCTCCCAGATAATAATTTCGGGGTTGAAAACCATAAAGAGCGGGATGAGGTAGAGCCCCTTGGCGAACTTCCAGGCCTCGACCCCGGTCCGCATCGGGTCGCCCCCGGCGATGCCTGCGCCCGCAAAGGCGGCCAGGGCCACAGGCGGCGTCACGTTGGAGTCTTGCGAGTACCAGAACACGAGCAGGTGCGCGATGATGAGGGGGATGCCGAACTGCTCGGTCAGCGCGGGGCCGGTGAGGACGATGAGCACGATGTAGGACGCCGTGACGGGCAGGCCCATGCCGAGAATCAGGGAGGCTATCATCACCAGGATGAGCGCCAGCACAATGTTGCCCATCGAGAACGAGAGCATCAGCGAGGAGAATTTGAGGCCCAGGCCGGTCAAACCGACGATGCCGACGACGATGCCGGCCACCGCGCAGGCTATTGAAACGGGGATGGCGTTACGCGCGCCCAGCTCGAGCGCCTCCACAAGTTTGAAAAAGCCTGTCCGCACCGCCTCGGGCAGCGTCGTGCTGCGCGCGTCGTCCTGCTGCTTTTCGCTGAGGAAAAAGATACGCACCAGCGCGCGCAAAATTGCCACGACCACCACGCCGATGATGGCGATAAAGCCGACGCGGGCAGGGGAGAGGTTTAAGACCAAAAAGTAAATGAGGATGGCTAGGGGGAGTAAAAAGTGCCAGCCTTCCTTTAACACCTCGCGCACGCGGGGCAGCTCCGAGCCCTTCATCCCCTTCATGCCGCGCTTGGCGGCGATGATGTCGACGAACAGGTAGACGGTCGTAAAGTACATGATGGCGGGGATGATGCTTATTTTGACGATTTCGATATAGGGCACGCGGGTGTATTCAGCGATGAGGAACGCGCCCGCGCCCATGATGGGCGGCATGATCTGGCCGCCCGTGGAGGCCGCCGCCTCGACGCCGCCCGCCTCCTCGGGTTTGTAGCCGAGCTTTTTCATTAAAGGAATCGTGAACGCGCCCGAGGTGACTACGTTGGCAATTGCGCTGCCCGAGATGGAGCCCATGAAGCCCGAGGCGACCACGGCGGCCTTGGCGGGACCCCCCCGCTGCCGCCCGGCGGCGGCGTAGGCCAGGTCGATAAAGAACCTCCCCGCGCCTGTCGCCTCCAAAAACGCGCCGAACAAGACGAAGATAAAGACAAAGGTCGCCGCCACGCCCAAGGGGATGCCGTAGATGCCCTCCTGCCCCAGATAGAGCTGCGCCACGATGCGCGTGACGTCGTAGCCGCGGTGGTGCAAGATGCCGGGGAGGAAGTCGCCCAGGAAAGGTAATGTGCCCCTCGAGCCCGACATCGCGTACGCGATAAAAACCGCGCCGATAAGGGTGATGGTGAGGCCGATAACGCGGCGGGAGGCCTCGAGCAAGACCACCACCGCGACGATGCCCACGGCGATGTCGGTGGGGGTCCAGAACCCGGCCCTGGCGATGATGTCATTCAGGTAATAAACAAGATAGAAGCCGGTCCCAAAGGAGCCGAGGACGAAGGCCCCGTCGATGAGCCAGCCCAAAAATCCCCGCTTGCGGTCTCTGCCGAAAACGGGAAAGAGCAAAAAAGCCAGCACCTCGATAAACGCTAAGTGGATGCCGCGCTGATAGAAGATGTTGAGGGGCTGCACGCCCGCCGTGAAAAGCTGAAAGAGCGATAAACCGACCGCGGTGAGCGTGACGGCGATGATGACCTGACGCGGAAAGGCGCGCCCGGCATCGGTCTCCGGGGTCGGGCTTTCCGGGGCGGTCACGGGACGACCTCGAGCCTCACCCGCTCGTCCGCGGCGAGGTCTGAGAGCGAGTAGGTGACGCCCGCGTGGACGATGCGGTGGTTCACGCGCGTCGGGCCGACGCGCAGGTAGTAGGCGTTGCCGGGCACGGGCTCGTTAATGTCCCGAATCCAGTAGCCGTGCGCCCCGTCGGACTCGAGCCGCCCCCGCCCCGCGATGTAGCCGAGCCCCGCGTCAAAGCGCGGTGTGTGAGAATCGGTCAAGACCATACGCCCCTCTTCGTAACGGTAATAGTCGCTCACCAAAATACCCGAAACCGAGTGGTTCCACTGGACGACCCAAGCGGGGTCTTGCGAGAGGTCGAGGCTGAGCAGGCGCGCGCCGTCGTTCCCCGTCACGTTCAACGTGGGACTGGTGAACGTGGAGTTGGCGAACGCGGTGGCCAGAAAGAGCAGGAGGGGCAGGCTAAGAAGCCTACCCCTCGAGCGGTTAAGGATTACTGCCCCATCCCCTCGGGCATGAGGGTTTCAGGCACTTCCGCGCCTATTTCCTGGTAATAGCGCACCGCGCCCGGATGCAGCGGGATGGGCGTGGACGAGAGGCTGAACTCGACCGTGGTGTCGTTCGCCGCCGGGTGGATGGCGATAAGTTCGTCCACGTGCTCGAACATGTTTTTGGTGATTTGGTAGGCCAGCTCCTCGTCCATCTCGGCGCTCACGATAAGCACGTTGGGCGTGCTGATGGTGCTCACGTCCTCGTCCACACCGGGGTAGGTGCCCGCCTCGAAGGTGTAGGCGGCGAAGGAGGGCTCGGCCCCGCGCGCCGCGGCGACCTCCTCTTCGCTCAAGGAGATGATGCGGATGTCGCGTGTGGTCGCCAAGTCTAGGATGGACGAGGTGGGCGGCCCCACGCTCCAGAAGCCCGCGTCGATGTCGCCGTCGCGCAGGGCGGCGGCGGTCTCGTTGAAGTTCAAGCGGCGCTCGTCAATGTCGTCGTAGGTGAGGTCGTTGGCGTTAAGGATGGTCTGCGCCGAAATCTCGGTGCCGCTCCCCGGCGCGCCCACCGACACGCTCATGCCCTCCAAATCAGAGATACTCTCTATGCCTGAGTCGGCCAGCGTCACGAGGTGGACTGCGTTCGGGTAGACCGAGCCAAGCGCGCGCAGCTCACCCAGCGCCGCTTTGACCGCGTCGGGCT
The DNA here is from genome assembly GCA_965214995.1 of Trueperaceae bacterium. GTDB lineage: Bacteria > Deinococcota > Deinococci > Deinococcales > Trueperaceae > CBDCCT01. The sequence goes on along the minus strand of CBDCCT010000002.1, from coordinate 5,572,592 downwards.
GGTCGGCGAAGCTTCCGGTGCCCTCAAAAGCCTGCACCACCGTGTCGGCGAGCGCCAGGGCCAAGTCGGAGTCGCCGCGAGCGACGAGCCCGGCGTTCTCCGCCGAGGCCCCGGTCACCTCGGCGACCGCGCTGTAGCCCTCGACGTAGCGGTTGATGAGTTCGGCCAGGCCGCCGCCGTAAGGGTAGTACACGCCGCCCGTGCCCCCCGTGGCGATGGACAGCTCCGTCTGCGCCCACGCGCCCCCCAAGAGCAGCGCGGCGAAAAGTAGACTTGCAAAACGAATACGCATCTAAACCCTCCTTTGGTTTGGTTTGTCTCAACTATAGCAGAACGCTTCTCGAGACGTATGTGGGGGCCATGTCCGTAGGGAGGTCTTGGCTACATTTTGAAAAGCGTTCAGCCCGGAGGCCGCGTAAGTGGAGCAGTTGACCCGGTCAAACGGTTGGCAGGGGCGCACCAGCGTTCGCAGTTGCTATTACGATAAAAGGATGGGGCCTCTCGAGGCGCACGGTTCACACGCGCCCACGCTTCTCTACCTCGACCAAAACTACGCCTCGCGCGTGTCCAAGTTTCTTTTAGGTCAACCCAGTCACGAACCTTTTGGCCTTCTTTACGAGGCGCTCGAGCCCGCCCAGGTCCTCATCCCCCCAAGCCCCTTTCACGTGCTCGAGCTCCGCGGCGGCTATCTGCTGCCTTCTTTTCAAGCCTTTTACGCCCGCTTCTCGCGCGGGCTTTGGGTGAGGCCGTGGGCGGAGGTGGTGCGGCGGCAGGCGGCGCGTGGGGGATTGAACCAGGATGACCTGCTCTCGAGCGAGGGCGATTGGGACACGGCGGCGGAGCTGAGCCCGCTCGAGGATATTCTGGACTTAGAGTTTACGGGTGGCTTTCTCAAGCGCGCCCGGAGCGCCCGGCACGCGCTTTATGAGCGGTTGGACCTTGGATTGGATTTCGACAAGGACGAAGGGGCCACCCGTACTCCGCCTTTCGTGTGGCTCCTGTCGCGCATGTTGGCCTTCCGCTCCTTGGAGCCTGAACGCTATACCCGCCCGTCGGACCTGGCCGACCTCATCATGGCGGCGACGGTGGGGCCGTACACGGACATTCTCGCCACCGACCGCTACCTGCGCGAGGTGATGGGGCGGGTGGGGCACGGGTCGGCTTCGTATCGGGGCGGCGAGGTCTATTCGGGGCGGCGGCACGAGGTGCTGGCGCTGGCGGCGCGGTTGAAAAAAGGCTCACGCTAAGGGGCGTTGTCGTCCTCCGGAAGATGACAACGGCGTTGGCGCGCGAATCCCTATATACTTCTTTCATGCTCGATTACTACAACGTCCAAGACCTCCTAAGCTCCGAAGAACGCCAGGCGCGCGCTGCGGCGCGTAAGTTTTTAGACGCGGAGGTGTTGCCCCACATCCGCGAGTGGTTCGAAGAGGGCATCTTGCCGGAAGAGTTGGCGGGCAGCTTTGGCGAGATGGGCTTTTTCGGCCCCAACTTGCCCGCCGAGTACGGCGGCGCGGGCTTAAGCAACGTGGCTTATGGGCTCCTCATGTACGAACTCGAGCGCATCGACTCGGGCATCCGCTCCTTTGCTTCGGTGCAGGGCGCGCTGGTGATGTACCCGATTTACGCCTACGGTTCTGAAAAGCAAAAAGAGACTTATCTCCCCAAACTCGCCTCGGGCGAGATGATTGGCTGCTTCGGCCTCACCGAGGCCGACGGCGGCTCCGACCCCGGCGCGATGAAAACGCGCGCGCGGCGTGATGGTGATGATTACGTGCTTAACGGCTCCAAGATGTGGATTACCAACGGCAACATCGCCGACATCGCGGTCGTCTGGGCCAAAGACGACGAGGGCGTGGTGCGCGGCTTTATCGTTCATACGGATACAAAGGGCTTCACCGCCAACAAGGTCAAACACAAGATGAGCCTGCGCGCTTCCGTCACGAGCGAGCTTGTCTTGGAAGACGTGCGCGTGCCCGCCTGTCAGATGCTCCCCAACGTGCAGGGTCTCAAGGGTCCGCTGGGCTGTCTTACCCAAGCGCGTTACGGCATCGCTTGGGGCGCGATGGGGGCGCTGGAGGCGGTGTATACGGAGGCGCTCGAGTTCTCTGAGACCCGCACCACCTTCCAAAAGCCCATCGCCTCGCGCCAGCTCGTGCAGCACAAGTTGGTCGAGATGGTCAACGAGCACACCAAAGGGCTTTTGCTGGCGCACCGCCTGGGTACGCTCAAAGACGCGGGCGAGATGACCTACACGCAAGTCTCTTTGGCAAAACGCAACAACGTGCGCGCGGCCTTGGTGGGCGCGCGGCTGGCGCGCGAGGTTCTGGGCGGCAGCGGGATTACCCTGGAGTACCACAGCATCCGGCACATGCTCAACCTGGAAACGGTGGACACGTATGAGGGCACTTACGACATCCACACGCTCATCGTGGGCCGGGACCTGACGGGTATGGGCGCGCTGGTGTAGGCACGCTGGGGGCGGCTCGAGCCTGCCCGTAACGTTTTTCACGCGCGCCTTGAGAATGCGCAGTTCTCCACGGCGGCCTCTCCGCTTTCCGCTACACTGGGTTTAGGAGGGGTGCGGATGTGCAGCTCTACGGGTGAGACACAAGTCTACGGTGCGACGAGCGGGCGAAGGTGAGCGCGTGCGCCCGGCTGCTGTAAAGGCGGGGCACCTTTGTCTGGCTAGAAACTTAGCCGAGAGTTGGGTGTAGGGTGAGTTACGCCTCGAGTGACACAATCCTCCCAAAGTTAGAAACGGAAACGCTGGACCCTGGTGCGGGCGTCCGGCGAACGCTCCATACGCTTCTGGTAGAAGACTCCGAGGACGACGCCGAACTCGTTTTGCGCTCCTTAAAGCGGGCCGACTTTAAAACCTTTTCTCGACGCGTAGACACGTATGAGGCGACGCGCGAGGCGCTTTTGGCTCACCCCTGGGACCTGGTCCTGACCGACCACGCGATGCCCCACTTTTCTTCGGCGGGCGTCGTCGAGCTTTTGCAAGCCTTGCGGCTGGACATCCCCTGCATCGTCGTGTCGGGCGCGATTGGCGAGGAGGCGGCGGTGACGCTTATGCAAAAGGGCGCGGCGGACTACGTCAACAAGGACAAGTTGGCGCGGTTGGGTGCGGCGGTGACGCGGGCGCTGCGCGAGGCCGAGACGCGCCGCGCCAGGGCGGAAGCGGAAGAGGCGCTCGAGCGCGAGCGGGATTTTCTCAAGGCGGTCTTGGACAACATCACCGACGGCATCGTGGTGAGCGACGAGGCGGGGCGCGTCGTCATGCTCAACCACGCCGCGAGCGAGCTTTATGGTGAGGCGGCGCAGCCCGTGCCGAGCGCTCCCTGGGCGGAAGTTGGCGGGCTTTTTGAAAGCGACGGCGTGACAAGGCTGGCTCAAGAGCGCGTTCCCCTCTACCGCGCGCTCCAAGGCGAGCGCGTGCGCGAGGCCGAAATGGTCGTCGCCGCTCCTGGGCGCGCGCCCCGCGTGGTGAGCGCCAACGCGCAAAGAATCGTGAGCGCCGCGGGCCGCACGCTCGGCGCGGTGGTGGCGCTGCACGATATCACCGAACGCAAAGAGTTTGAACGTTCCATAGAGCGGCGCGCGGCGCAGCAGGAGGTGGTCGCGCGCTTGGGGCAGCGCGCCATCGCGGGCGCCGCGTTGCCGGCGCTCATGGACGAGGCGCTCGAGCAGGTGACGAGGACGCTGGGGCTTCCCCTGGGGGAGGTGCTCGAGCCAATAGCGCCCGATAGCCCAGACCACCCCGCGCCCCGAGACGCTCACCGCGGCCAAAACGGTGCGGGCCACTTTGTGCGTCGCGCGGGCGTCGGCTGGGACGCGCACGGGAACGCCGACGAGGGTGTTGCCCGCACCGGCACGTTCGCGGGTGCTGATGAAAAAGGCGCAAGCGCCGCGCACGTCCTGGTGTTGGAGGGGGCGTCAAAAACAGAGGTGCTCGAGCAGGTGCCGGAGGCGGCGAGAAGGCACGGGGCCGTGGGCGGCGTCTGCGCGCCCCTAAGAGGCCGCGACAAGGTCTACGGTGTGTTGGGTGTTTACAGCACCCGCGCGCGCGCCTACAGACCCGACGAGCTGTTTTTCGTCCAGACCGTCGCCGACGTGCTCGCCGAGGCCACCGCCCGCAAGGAGGCGGAGGCGGCGTTGAGCGCGCGCAACGAGCGCTTGGCGCTCCTCTCGGAAATGGCGAACCAGCTCCTGCTCGCCAACGAGCCCCAAAAGTTCGTCAGCGGCCTTTTTGGCAAACTTTCGGCGCACTTGGGTCTGGAGGTCTACCTCAACTATCTGGTGGACGAGGACGAAACAGGGCGTCACTTGAGGCTTGCCTCGCATGAAGGGGTGCCGGGGGAGATGGTCAAGGCGCTCGAGTGGCTCGAGCCCGGCGAGGGCGTGGTCGGCGCGGTCGCCAGGAGCCAGCGCGCGGTTTTTGTTGAGGATGTTCAGAACAACTTGGACGCCCCCCTGCCGCTGCTGCGTTCGCTCGGCATAAAGGCTTACGCCTGCCTGCCCCTGCTCGCGCACGGCCGTCTTATCGGCACGCTCTCGTTCGGGACGCGCCGCCGCACCCGCTTCGCCGCGGACGAGCTGACGGTGATGGGGATGGCGTGCGACCAGGTGGCGATGGCTTTAGAGCTCTCCCGCCAGGCCCAAAACGACGAGCTGACGGGGTTGCCCAACCGCCGCGCCTTCGACCGGACGCTCTCGCGCGAGATGTCCTTGTCGCGCCGCCACGCGCGCGCCTTGGGGTTGCTCGTTCTCGACTTAGATCATTTCAAACGCGTGAACGACGAGCACGGCCACGAGGCGGGCGACGAGGTTTTACGCGAACTCGCCGCGGTGGTGCGCGCGAACGTCCGGAGCAGCGACCTCCTGGCGCGCTGGGGCGGCGAGGAGTTCGTCCTCATCGCCCCGCACGCGGACCTCTCGCAGCTCAGCGAACTGGGCGAGCGCGTGCGCGCGGCGGTGGCGGCGCATCCCTTTAAGATCGGCTCCCTGACGGTGTCTCTGGGCGGCACCGACTTTCGCCCCGGCGACACCGCCAAACGCCTTTTCGCCCGCGCGGACGACGCGCTTTACGAGGCCAAACAGGCGGGACGCGATCGGCTTGTGCTGAAACCTGCCGACGAATAGACGGAGCAGGCGCGTAGGTTGAGTGGGGCCCCGCGCGCCCCCGCTCGCCTTCTTCCGTTCCTTCGTTATGATGGGCGGGTATGAACGCACCGTTTGTAGCAGGCACGCCCCGGTTCGGGGGAGGCGCAATCTATAGATTACCGCGTGGCACGGAGTCCAGAGGATGATTCCTGCACCTAACATCCTCACGTTTACAAACCGCCGTGAAGAAAAGCGCCCGTGAGCCGTGACCGCCTTTTGGTTCTGGACGTGGGCTCCTCGAGCGTCCGCGCCTCGCTTTACGAGGGGGACGGGCGCGCGCTGCCGGGCCGGGAGGCGCGCACGCCGCAGGTGTGGCGCCGCGACGAGGCGGGCGAGGGGGTCTTGGACGCCGAGACCTTGGTCGCGGCGGTGGCGCGCGTGGTGGACGAGACTCTGGCGGGCCTAGCGCCCGACGAGCGCGTGGTGGCGGCGGGCATGGCGACGCTCGCGGGGAGCTTGGTCGGGCTGAACGCGCACGGCGAGGCCGTCACCCCCGTCTACACCTACGCCGACACCCGGGGCCGCGCGGCGGCTTTGCGCCTAAAGGAGCGCCTGGAAAACCCGGCGGAGGTCACCGAAAGAACCGGCTGCCCCCTTCACGCGGCGTACTGGCCCGCGCAGCTCGAGCACTTGTCAACGCACCGCCCCGAACTTACGGCTAAGGTCGCGCGCTGGTGCGACCTTTCCTCCTTTCTCTATGGCCGCCTCTTCGGGACGCCCCAGCCGATGAGCCTGTCCACGGCCTCGTGGACGGGGCTTCTGGACCGCTTCGAGAAGGGCTGGAGCGGGGGGCTGCTTGCTGTTTTGTCCGTAAACGTGGCGCAACTCCCCGAGCTTGTGGATGTTGACCGTCCGGCGCAGGGGCTCGCCGCGTCCTTCGCCGCGCGCTGGCCCGCGCTTGTTGGAGCGCCCTTTTACCCCGCGCTGGGCGACGGCGCGGCCGCCAATTTGGGGAGCGCGGGCCTGTCGGACGACGCGCTGGTGGTGACCATCGGCTCGACGAGCGCCGCGCGGGTCACGGTGCGAGGCACGCCGCCGCGACCGCCCGGGGGCTGGGCCTACCGGGTGGACGCGGCGCACAGCCTCCTGGGCGGCGCGCTGAGCGAGGGCGGCAGCGGCTACGCCTGGTTAAGAGCGCGGCTCAAGTTGCCGCCTGAAAGGGAACTCGAGACCGCCCTCGCCGCGCTGCCCCCCGCCGCGCACGGCCTCACCGTTTTGCCGCTCCTACGCGGCGAGCGCGCCCCCGGCTGGCGGGCGGACGCGACGGGCGCGCTTGTGGGCTTACGCGAGGAAACGAGCGCGGTGGACATCGTGCGGGCCTGGCTCGAGGCCACCGCCTACCGCCTGGCCGAGGTGGTCGAACGTTTGCCCGAGCGTTCCCGCATCGTCGCGTCGGGGGGCGCGCTGGGCGCGTCGCGGGTGTGGCAGGAGATCCTGGCCGACGTGCTCATGAAACCCCTCTACCCCGTGGCCGACGCCGAGGTGACGAGCCTGGGCGTGGCCTTTGCCCTCGCGCTCGCTCGAGGCTTGCACCCCAGCCCCAGCGCGCTCGCGGCCCCCGTCGAGCCGAACGGGGAGCACCACGACATCTACCAGGAAGCGCGGGCGGCGCAGCGCGCGCTTTACGCGCTCCGCTATGGTGACAGTGGTTAGACAATGGTTAGTAGGAATGGTGGGCAACGCTTCTTGACAGCCCTTCGCTTTGACGCCTAGACTTGGGGGAAACGTTTTGACAGGTTGGGCGGGGAAGCGGCTAAGCCTTTTCAACCCGCGCCATCCTAAAAGGAGGCAGTATGAAGAGACTTTACGCAGTAGTGGCGCTGCTCGTTTTGCTTGTCATGGGCAACGTGAGCGCGCAAGATTTCGACTGGCGGCGCTTTGAGGGCACCGACATCCGCTTTCTCATGAACCGCCACCCCTTCACCGAGTTTATCGAGCCGCTCGTGCCCGAATTCGAGGAACTGACCGGCATCGACGTGACCTTGGAGATTTTCCCCGAAGACCAGTTCCGGCAGCGCCGCCTCTTAGAGGCGAGTTCGGGTGCGAACACGCTCGACGGCTACATGATCATGCCGGGGCAGGTTGGGGCGCAGTATCTGGGCGCGGGCTGGGTGCGTTACATCGACGACTTTGTCGACGACCCCTCCCTGACCATGCCCGACCTCGACTTGGAAGACTTTTTCGACGGGGCCATCAGCACGTTTAGAAACGACGACCGGCTCTTCGGGCTGCCCCTACAGATCGAATCGAGCCTGCTCTTTTACCGTGAGGATTTGCTTCAAGCCGCGGGATTGGAGGGTCCGCCCGAGACGATGGAGGAGCTCGAGCAGTATGCAGCGGCGCTCAACACGGACGGGGTCGCGGGCTTTGCCGCGCGCGGCAAGGGTGCCTCGGCCACGAGCCAGATTGTGAACTTTTTGTACTCCTACGGCGGCCAGTGGCAAAACGAGGACGGCACCTCGGCCTTGGGTAGCGAGGCGAGCCAGGAAGCGCTCACCGCCTACGCCGACCTGCTGCGCGAGTACGGCCCGCCGGGCGTGACCAACATGTCCTGGCCCGAGGTCACGAGCCTTTTCGCCCAGGGTCAAGCGGCCATGATCTTCGACGCCAACGTGTTCCGCTCCATCATGGAGGACCCCGAGCAGGCCATCGACGTGGTGCGCGAGAACGTCGGCTACGCGCCCGTGCCCGCGGGTCCGGCGGGCCGCGTGCCCGCGGTGCTCGTCTGGGGCTTGAGCGTCAACGAGGCCTCGGAGAACCCGGAGGCCGCCTGGTACTTTATCCAGTGGGCCTTGTCCAAAGAGAACCAGCTCGAGGCGCTCTTGGACGGCGTGCCCGCCGCGCGCTCGTCCGCCTGGGAGAACGCGGAGTTTCAGGCGACCGCGCCCGCCGACTGGATCGCGGCCTCGCAGGAGTCGTTCAGTGTCGGCCAGCCCGACTGGAACCCCCCGGTGGTGCCCGTGCCCGAGGTGCGCGACGCTTACGGCCAGGCCATCGTCGCCGCCTTGCAGGGGCAGCCGGTGGGACCTGCGCTGGAGCAGGCTGCGGAGTCGGTGGACGGTATCGTCGAGCGCTCGCAGTAGGTTTTATCCCTTTCCATGTCACCGCCGGATTCCTTTGAGAATCCGGCGGTCATCAGTATCTCAATGATGGTTCTTTATGAAACAGGGGTCTTATGAAACGCGCAACCGACTTTTTTGACCGCCACGCCCCCCTGCTCTTCCCGCTGCCCGCGGTGCTGGCCCTGCTCGTGCTCGTCGTCGGCCCAATGCTGGCGAACGCGTTCCTTTCGCTTTACGACTATTTTATCGGCGGTCAGGCAAGCTTTATCGGCTTGGGCAACTTTACCCGCGCGTTTGGTGACCTCCGCTTCTGGAACGGACTCAAAAACACCTTTTACTTCACGCTTTTGGCCGTGCCGATACAGCTCGTGCTTGGCTTGGCTATCGCGGTGCTCTTTAACCGCGACTTTCGCGGCAAGGGCTTCGTGCGCACCATCATCCTCCTGCCGATGGTGGCGACGCCCGTGGCTATAGCGCTCATCTGGGCCTTGATGTTCAACCCGAGCTTGGGCGTCTTAAACTATTTTTTGGAGTCCTTAGGGCTGCCGCGCTCGCTGTGGGTGGCCGATGCAACGCTGGTGATTCCGTCGCTCGTTCTCGTGGACGTGTGGGAGTGGACGCCGATGGTGGCGCTTATCCTGCTCGCGGCCTTGCAGGGGGTGCCGCAGGACTACTACGAGGCGGCGCGCATCGACGGGGCGGGGGGCTGGCAGGCGTTTTGGAACATCACCCTGCCCTCGATTCGCTCGGCCATCGTGATTGCGCTTATCTTGCGCAGCATCGACGCCTTGAAGACGTTTGATATTATCTACGTGATTACCCAGGGGGGGCCGGGCACGGCTTCGGAAACGCTCAACGTGTTCGCCTTTCGGACCGGCTTCGAGTTTTTCCAGGCGGGTTACGCCGCGACGCTGCTTATTTTTCTTCTTTTTGTGGTGCTGGGGGTGGCTGTGTTGCTCAATCTGGCGAGGAGAAGCGCGTGAGCGGGCGGGCGGTGGCGGCGTCTCGAGACGCCGCCACAACCAACCTCAAACGCAGGCAAACCCTCAAAACGTGGGGCATTTATTTTCTCATGGCGCTGGTTCTCATCGTGCTGCTTTTTCCCTTTTACTGGATGGTCTTGACGAGTTTTCGCAGCCAGGTGGACAACACCTCCCCGGTGCCCGTGTGGTTTTTTGTGCCGACTTTGAAAAACTACGCCAACGTCATCCAGGGCAACAATTTTTTGGAATTCACCTGGAACTCGCTCGTCATCGCCACGCTCTCGACGGGCCTGGGCCTGGTGCTGGGTCTGCCCGCCGCCTATTCTATCGCCCGCTTCAAGCAAAACGGGCTGGCGCTCGCCATTCTCGTCGCCAGGCTCACGCCCTACATCACCTATTTGGTGCCCTGGTACTTAGCCTTTCGCGCGCTCGGGCTTATCGACACCTACCTCGCGCTCACGCTGACTCACTTGATTGTCGGGATGCCTCTCATCATCTGGATCATGATTTCGTTTTTTGAGGACGTGCCGCGCGAATTAGAAGAGGCCGCCTATGTGGACGGCGCGAGCCGTTTGGGCACCTTTTGGCGCATCATCCTGCCCCTCTCAACCCCCGGCATCGTCGCGGCGAGCATCCTCGCGTTTATTTTTTCCTGGAACCAGTTTCTCTTTTCGCTGGCGCTCTCGGGACCCCGCACCAAGCCCGTGCCCGTGGCGGTATTCAACTTTATCTCCTACGGCCAAATAGACTTTGGGGGCTTGGGCGCGGCGGCGGTGCTTATCACCCTGCCCGTCATCCTCCTGACCCTGGTGATTCAGCGCTACATCGTCACGGGCCTCACGATGGGGGCGGTGAAGGGCTAGTACGGGTTGTGGCGGCCGGACTTTTCTGCTGAGCGTATTGCGCCTCCTGGCTCGAGCCGCAACCTCTCGAAAGGAGCCCGCGTCAGCCGGACTCTTAAGCGCCTCGTCCTGGCCCCGCCGGTCGCATGTGTTATCATCTCGGGGTACCAAAACGCACCGTGACAGACACCTATGTCCTTGCCGGCACGGTGCTGGGTTAGACGTGCTAAATCCGCTGAACGGGTCCGTCTTTCTCCTCTCCCCAAACGTCCTCAGCGTTTCGTCGGATTACTCCCAGCTAGAGAAAGGAAAAAACATGAAACGACGCGTTCTGGTTCTCGCTTCCTTGTTGGCGCTCTTGGTCGGCGCAACGTTCGCGCAAGACACGGGCGGGCTCGCGCCCCTGGAGCCCTCAGAGGCGGTGACGGTCGCCTACGTCCCCATCATGAAGTTCGCGCCCCTTTACGTCGCGGCGGACCGGGGGCTTTTTGAAAAATACGGCCTCGAGGTCGAACTCAACCGCGTGTCGTCGGGCACCGAGGCGATTGCTTTTTTGACCGAGGGCCGCATCGACGTGGGCGCGATTGCGATTGTGACCTCTCTTTGGAACGGCTGGAGCCAAGGTTTGGACCTGCGCATTTTTGCGCCGGGGGGGCTCGAGCCCTTAGAAAACAGCCCCACCAAGTTCTTGGTCCGGAGCGATTTGGATGTCGGAGAGATGGCGGACCTTAGGGGCATGAACGTCGGCGTGGCGGGCGGGCCGGGCAGCGGCGGCGAGTACTTAGTCGCCAAAGCTTTAGAACTCGGCGGTCTCACCATCCGCGACGTGAACCTCATCCAGATTGACAACGCCGACATGCCCGCCGCCTTTGAGAGCGGCGCGATTGACGCGGGTCTCCTGGGTTCGCCCTACGCCGACCAGGTCGAGGCGGGGGGGTTCGCCACGCCCCTCGCCACCGACTTGACCCCCGGCCTCATGACGGTCGCCTATGTGGGCTCGGGCGCGTTTATCAGCGAACGCCCGGAGGCCGCGGAGCGCTTCACGCTGGCGCTCATGGAGGCCGCGCGCCTCATGCAGGGGGAGGATTATCTCTCGGAAGAAAACATGCAAGCGTACTTGAGCTATGTGAACTCCACAGAGGAGGCCATCCGCGAGGGCACACCCGTCGTTTACGACCCCAACATGATGATTCCTGTGGAGGGTTTAGCCGACGTTGAGCGCGTTCACCGCGAGAACGGGCGCACGCAGTATGAGGAGCCCATCGACCTAAACAACGTTGTGGACGTATCGTTCACCGAGCAGGCCAGGGAGGTGCTGGGCAGCTATCACGGGGGCGGCAACTAGCCTCGAGCTTAACCACACTGTGTGTTGGCTCCCTTCGTTTTCGTAGAAACGGTAAGAAACGCAGGGAGTCAAAAGGTGCCTTATGCCCCAGCCGTCACGCCTACAGAAATGACTCCTCCAAAAATAGTTGCCCGAAACGTTTCCAAGGTCTACCCCTCATCCAAGGGGCCCATCACGGCGATTCGTAACTTCAGCCTCGAGGCCGCCGAGGGCGAGTTCGTTTGCATCGTCGGGCCATCGGGCTGCGGCAAGTCAACCTTCCTGCGCATCCTGGCCGACTTAGACACGCTCTCGTCAGGCGAGGTGACGATTCGCCCCGGTGACGACCCCCAAAAGCCGCTCAACAACGTGGTGTTTCAGGAGTACGCAATTTTTCCCTGGAAGACGGTGCGCGCCAACGTCGCGTTTGGGTTGCAGATGCGCGGGGTGGGCAAAAGGGAGCGGGACGAGGTCGCCGATGCGTGGCTGGGGCGTGTGGGGCTGCGCCCTTTCGCCGACCTCTACCCGTCGCAGCTCTCGGGCGGGATGAAGCAGCGGGTGAGTATTGCTCGCGCGCTCGCCAACGACCCCGAGGTGCTCCTCATGGACGAGCCCCTGGGCGCGCTCGACGCGCAGACGCGGGCGGTGCTCCAGGAGGAACTTCTGCGCATCTGGGAGGAGCACCGCAAGACGGTCGTCTACATCACCCACAGCATCGACGAGGCGGTCTTGTTGGGCGACCGCGTCATCATCATGACCGCGCACCCCGGCACCAACAAGGTGACGTTTGATGTGAGCATCCCCCGGCCTCGAGACATCAAGACGACCACGACGCCCGAGTTCGCCGCGCTCACCGGGGCGGTGTGGGAGGCGCTGCAAGACGAGGTGAGAAAGGCGATGCAGGCGCAGCGGTGAGGGTAAGGGTGAAGGTAACGGGTAAGATGGTTTTGTGAAAGCCGTTCGGGGCGGTAACGCCGTCAAGACGAGCAGGAGCAAAGGCGGCCTGATGCTCGTCGGCGCGCTCGCGCTCCTCAACCTTGCCGCGACGCTTCTGGGGCTCTGGCAGAACTTTTGGTGGGCGATTCTGCTCCTTAACTTCATTCTCGTCGTCATGTTGGCCGAGCGGGTGGAGGGGCGGCTCGAGCCCCGACACGGCAACGCCTACAAACGCGTTTTGGCCTTTGGCTTCCCCGTGCTCCTCCTTGTCTGTTGGCAACTCCTCGTCACCGCGGGCATTCTTAACGCGCGCTGGTTCCCGCCGCCCACTAAAATCGCCGCGGCTTTGTGGGATTTGACCGTGACCTACGACCGCTTTAACGACACCAGCTTGATAGGGCGTCCTTGGCTCATCCCGAACCGCTTGGCGAACGAGGGGCTGCCGGGCGTGGGGGCGCTCTTCGCGGAGAGCCACGTGTGGGCCACCCTTGGGCGGGTGCTCATAGGTTTCGCCATCGGCGCGGTGCCCGGCGTCCTCTTGGGCATCGTCATGGGCCTCAACAAAACGGTGCGGATGATGCTCGACGCGACCATGTCGGCGGTCTACGTGCTGCCAAAAATCGCCATTTTCCCCATCATGATGCTCATTTTCCCCGACCCCTTCGGCGAGGGGCCGAAAATCGCCGTCGTCGCCATCTCGGCTTTTTTTCTCGTGGCAATCAGCACGATGGCGGGCGTGCGCGACATCGACCCCGTTTATTTACAGGCGGGGCGCAACTACGGCGCGAACCGCCTGCAGATGTTCTGGCACGTCATTCTGCCGGGCGCGCTGCCTATCATCTTTTCCGGCTTACGTCTGGCCTTGGGCACCGCGCTCATCGTCATCGTCGCGGTCGAGTTTGTGCGGGCGCAGACGGGGGTGGGCTTTCTTATTTTTTATTATTGGCAGATTCTGGTGACCGAAAAGATGTACGCGGGGCTCGTGGTGGTGATGCTTCTGGGCGTGGGCCTCACCTACGGCTTGCAGTGGGTGGAGAAGCGGGTGATGCCCTGGCGGCGGTAGCGTTGCGCACCAAAATGCTGCTTTTGGAGTTTCACTCCATAAAATATACATGTTGACAAAAAGTTACTCCAAACGTCATACTGTGAGCACGTACAGCTTTCGTATGGGTGCTGGTCGTTTGGGGTTCACGGCGGGTGCGTCATACCCAAATTTGCTCCGGAGGCTGTAGAGGAGGTTTGTGATGCTCAAAAAGATATTGCTGAGTATGCTTTTTGCCGTTCTCGTAACTGTAGGGATGTCCGCCGCCTTTGCGCAGGAAAACGTCGAACTCGAGATGTGGACGCTCGCGCTCTCCCCGACCTTTGACGACTACATCAACAGCGTCGTCGCGGGCTTCGAGGAAGCGCACCCGGGCGTCACCGTCAACTGGGTGGACCTGCCCGACGGCGGCTTCCCGGACCGGTTCTTCGCCTCCATCGCGGCGGGTCAAGCGCCCGACGTGGTGAATTTGAACACCTCGAGGATGCTTTTGGCCGTTAAAGAGGACGCGCTCGTGAATTTGAGCGAAAGGGCCACGGACGAGCAGTTGTCCATCTACTTTCCCTCGCTGCTCGAGTCCAGCTCGGTCAACGGCGACGTGTACGCCTTTCCCTGGTATCAAGCGCCCACGGTGCTGATGTACAACAAAGCGATTTTGGAACAAGCGGGCTTAGACCCCGAAGCGCCCCCCGAGACCTACGCGGACGCCATCAGCATGGCCCAAACCATCCGCGAGGCGACGCTGCTAGAGGGCATCGCGCCCTTGCCCTTCCCGGAAGACTGGCTCGTCCAGAACGGTGTGCCGATTCTCAACGAGGCGGGCACCGAGGCGGCTTTCAACACCGAGGCGGGCGTCGCCGCGCTCCAGACTTATATTGACGCGGTCGAGAGCCGCGCGGTGAGCCAGGACGCGATAAACTTCGATTACCAAAAAGCCATCGGCGACTTCGCGGGCGGCCAGTCGGCCATGCTCGTGACGGGGCCGCAGTTTTTGCGCACCGTCGAATCGGACGGCCCCGAGGTCTACGCCAACTTAGGCCTCGCCCCCTACCCGCAGACCGCGACGGGCATCATCCCCAACGCGATTCAGAACATGGTCGTGCCCAAGGCGAGCGACAATATTGACTTGGCAATCGAACTCGCCAACTGGGTCACCAACGACGCCAATCAGCTCGAGTTCGCCAAGCTCGTGTCCATTTTTCCCTCAACCATCGAAGCCGCCCAGGACCCCTTCTTCTGCTCCGACGAGGAAAGCTTGGAAGGTCGCGCGCGCTGCATCCAGGCAAACTCGATTGACCGCTCCTTTGACAACCAGGTGCGCCAGGACATCAAAGACGAAATCCGCCGCGCCTTTGGCGAGGCGATGCTGGGCCAGAAAAGCGCCGAGGAAGCGCTCGCCGACGCCACGACGACGGTGAACGCGCTGCTTAACCAGTAAGGCCAGTGGTGAGTGGTTAGTGATGAGTGGGGAGTTCTGCGACGTGCAGAGCTCCCTGGTCTGACCCAGCCGCTACTTTCGCGCTGGCTGTACGTCTGGTTGAAAGCTGTTGGGTCAAGATTCAGTTGAACGTATCTCATTGGATGGACACAGGGAGGTAGACATGGAAGCCTTACCCAATAGAGCGGAGCGAGGTGGGCGGGGCGCGCCCCGGACGCGGCGTAACCGAATGGCGCGTAAGCGGGCGCTGTTCGGTTGGCTTTTTGTGCTGCCCACGCTCATCATTTTTCTCGTGTTTACTATTTTTCCGATTCTCTTGAGCCTCCCGCTCGCTTTTTTTGATATTTCGTTAACGCTCGAGCCCACCTTCGTCGGCCTGAGCCACTTCCGGCGGCTCATGAACGACGCGAACTTCTGGAACGCTATGGGTAATTCGCTGATTTACCTCGCGGTGGTGCCGCCCCTGCAAATCCTGTCCATCATCCTGGCGGTCTTGCTCAACCAAAAAATCCCTGGTCGCGGGATTTTCCGCACCATGTACTACATCCCCGTGGTGACCTCGATGGTGGCGGTGGCTATAACCTGGAAGTGGCTCTACCAGAGCCGGGGCCTGCTCAACGGCTTTTTGGCCTCGCTGGGCGTGATTCACCCGCTCGACCCCGTCGGCTTTCTCACGGACCCCGACATCGCGCTCTATTCGGTTATGGCCGTGACGATGTGGAAGGGTTTGGGCTATTACATGGTCATCTACTTAGCGGGTTTGCAGGGCGTGCCGCGCGAACTCGGCGAGGCGGCGCGCATCGACGGGGCCAACGCGTTCCAGAACCTTTGGTTCGTCACCATCCCGCTGCTTAAACCCTACGTGCTGCTGTGCAGCCTCCTGTCAACCATCGCCGCCTTGCGCGTGTTCGACGAGGTCTGGGTGATGACGCGGGGCGGCCCCATCGACTCGACGATGGTCGCCAACGCGTACCTTTATAAGACGGGCTTCGGGCAGTTCGAGTTCGGTTACGCGGCGGCGGTGGGCCTCGTCCTCGGGGCGGTGGTGCTGGTGGCCTCGGTGGGCGTGTTCATTTTCAACCGCAACGGCGGGCTCAACTACTACTAGACATGAGAGATGCGTGATTTATGGCCGTTACCGCCGCACGTCCTAAAAACCGCCTGCGCTTTAGACCCAAACGTTTCGGGCTCATGCTCGTGCTCTACGCCCTGCTGATTTTGTTCGCGCTGATTGCCACGGGTCCTTTTTTGTGGCTGCTGTCAACCTCGTTAAAGAGTGGGCAGAACCTCCTGTCGTTTCCCCCCGAACTGCTGCCCAGGCCCGTAAATTTCGGCTCCTATGTCGAGGTCTGGCGCGCGCAGAACATGCCGCGCTTTCTTTGGAACACCTCGGTCATCACCTTTTGGGGGGTGCTGGCGAATTTGGCGATGTCGTCGACGGCGGGCTACGCGCTGGCGCGCATCCGTTTTCCGGGGCGCGACGTGATTTTCTTCCTTATCGTCTCGACGCTCGTGCTGCCGAGCACGCTCAACATCGTGGTGAACTTTTTGACGCTCGTCCGGCTGAGCCTGGTGGACACCTTTGCGGGCGTGGTCTTGCCCAACGCGATTACGGTGTTTAACGTGTTCTTGCTGCGGCAGGCGTTTCTGTCCATCCCGCGCGAGTTGGAGGACGCCGGGCGCATCGACGGGGCCAACGAGTTCGTCTTGTGGTGGCGCATCATGCTGCCTCTGGTCAAGCCCGCGCTCGTCACCGTGACGATTCTTGAATTCGTGGCGCTCTGGAACATTTATCAGTGGCCGTTAATCGTCCTGAGCGACCCCGACAAGTTCCCGCTCTCGGTGGCGATAGCCCGCCTCACCACGGGCGAGCTGTCCTTGAATTATGGCAACATCGCGGCGGCGACGGTCATTTCCATCATCCCGGTGATTCTCATTTTCCTGATTTTGCAGCGTTACTTTATCGAGGGCATGGCGGGTTCGGTGAAAGGGTGACGCGCGGGGGGATAAGGGAGGGCGCGCTCGTTGTGTCCTGTCAGGCGGACGCAGGGAGCCCCTTTGACGCGCCCGCATTCATCCGCGCCTTTGCCGAGGCGGCGGTGCGGGGCGGGGCGGCGGGATTGAGGCTCGAGGGCACAGCCAACATCGCCGCGGTGCGGGCTGAGCAGCGGGTACCGATTATCGGCCTCGTCAAGCGGCGGGGCGAGGGCGAGGTCTACATCACGCCAGGACTAGGAGACGTTGCAGCCGTTCACCACGCGGGCGCGGATATCATTGCCTTTGACGCGACCCTGCGCGAGCGGCCCGTGTCGGTGAGGGCGCTTGTGGAGGAGATTCACGGGTTTTCAAAGGTCGCGCTGGCGGACATCTCGACGGTAGAGGAGGCGGAGGCCGCGCTCGAGGCGGGCGCGGACATGGTGAGCACCACGTTGTCGGGCTACACAGATTACACGCCGAAGCTCGACGGCCCCGACTTAGCCCTCATCTCGAAACTCGCCGCTCGAGGCATCCGCCCCCTCGCCGAAGGCCGCATCCGCACGCCCGCCGAGGCCAAAGAGGCGCTTCAAAGGGGTGCCTACGCGGTGGTGGTGGGCAGCGCCATCACCCGCCCGGAGGTGGTGACGGGCTGGTTTAGGGAGGCATTATCCCCTCGCTTAACACCTGTGGAGGTCGACGGGTGACGCTTGCCGAGAGCGTAGTGGGCGCGGGGGCGCTCTCGAGGCTGCGTGCCGGGCTTCCCCACCTCACGCCCGCGCTAAGGCGGCTTGCGGGGGTCGTGCTCGAGGCTCCCAAAGAAGTTGTCTACCAGTCCGTCACCGAACTCGCCGAGGCGGCGGGCGTGGGCGAGGCGAGCGTGATAAGGCTCTGCCGCGACTTGGGTTTCAAGGGTTTTCAGGATTTCAAACTCGCGCTCGCCGCCGACTTAGCGGTGCGGCCCCACAGGGGTGAGAGTGCCGACCCTACCAATTTAGAGAGTGTGCTCGACTCTGTGACCCTCGAGGCCACGGGCGCGCTGGGTGAAACGCGGGCGATGTTGAGGGCCGACGGGCTCGAGCCTGTCCTCTCAGCCCTCCTCAAAACCGACCAACTTCTCATCTTCGGCGCGGGCGCGTCGGGCGTGACGGCGCAGGATTTTGCCTACAAATTTTTGCGCTTAGGCTACCGCGTGCTCGCCCCCGCCGACGCGCACTTAGCGGCGATGACCGCCGCGACGCTGCCCAAAGACGCGGTCGTCATCGGCATCACCCGCTCGGGCTCGACGCTCGACACGGTGCGGGTTTTGGACCTTGCCAACGCGGCGGGCGTGACCACAGTGGTGGTGACGCAGCGGCCCCGCAGCCCTGCGGCAAACGCCGCTAGGTTTGCCCTCTATACCGCGCATCCCGAGTCGCCGCTGACAGGGGGGTCCATCTCGAGCAAGATGGGCCAGCTCCTCCTCTTGGACGCCCTTTTCGCCGCGCTCTTGACCCGCCGCCCTGACGCCGAGGTGCAGGTCGCGGCCACCGCGCGGGCGGTGACGGATAGGAACTACTGATGGTTGGAGGTAGATACTTGTTTAGTGCAAGCGGAGTGAAACAATCCCCCCCAGCTCCCTTTAAAAAGGTGGGTGCCGATAGGTGGGGGGATGTACGCACACTGGTAAGGTGCCAACTTTTTGTCACACTGGCATTCGCATGGTTCGCTCTTTTGGCGTTCGCAACTGCTCAAGACGTGACGGTGGAGGACCCCATGTTCAACACGCCGCCCTTGAAACTCGGCACCAGCATCCCGATGGGGCAACGCTACACCAAACGAGACTTCGAGGCCGCGGCGGTGCCCACGACCATCACGCCACTGGGTCGCACTCAGGTGATGAGCAACCGGCCCGAAAACGTGTCGGAGGAGGGTGTTCTCTATCGCGGTACGGTTGAAGAGTCCGGCAGCGTCTACTTTTATCACGTGAATGCGAGCCTCGAGCCCCGCCGTTTCGCCGCCCTTCTGCACAACCCCGGCGATGCGCCCATAACCGTCACGCTGACGGCGCTCGGTACGGCGGTGAGGGACGAATACGGCTACCGCTACGGTGGGCAGGAGGTGGCCTACGAATTTTTTTCGCCTTTCGAGCCGCGCACATTTGAGATTCCGCCGGGCGAGTGGCACCCGCTCGAGCCCGACTTGCCCGCCACCCCGGTGGACTACAAGGGCGGCGTGAGCTTGCAGGCCGACTTTGAAACAAGCGGCCCCCTCGAGGTGCGGGTGGTGTCATTAGACGAGGGAACCGAGGACGTGACCAGCCTTGAAGACATCCCCGCCGACAGGACCGGCGCGGGGCGCGGCACCTTTCCGGATGCCGAGCGGCAGGTGGACGTGACGCTGGAGCTCACGGGCGACGTTAATTCCGGCTTCACCCTGTCACCCGGCTCCGACTGGGTGTTTGGCACGGACGAGATGCTAGGGACGGAGGCGCAGAACCGCGGCAATTACGGGATGCTGTACCACGTCAATGTGGATGTTGTAAACAAGACCGGCGGAGACAGAATTGTGCGCTTTTACGCAGTCAACATCGGCTGCGTGATTTCGGGGGCGGTGCGGCTCGAGGATGATTCCGTATTCAAGCTGCCTACGGACATGCTGGGCGCGCTCGACGTGACCGACCACGGCACCGTTATCGGCCAGCTTGCGCTTAAAGTGGGGGAGACGGGCACCTTCCGTTTTGACTTCACGCCGCCCGGTTTTTCGTGTTTGCCCATCGGCATCGTGGCGCGGGCGTATGAGCCTGAGACGTTGAAGCCGTAGCAAAAACCGTGACGCTCCTCCTCGTCCCCCCCGACACCCGCCCGCCGACGCGCGACTTTCCGGTGACGCTTGCCCAAGCCGCAGGTTTAGAACCTCTTACCCCTCCTAAAGATGCCCTCCCGGTGCTCAACCAGCCCGGCAATCATGAGGTTTTGGCCGACTGGTTGAGGGCGCACGCGGCTTCTGCCGACACCCTCATCGTCACTCTGGAAACCCTCTGCTTAGGCGGGATGATTCCGGCGCGGCGCGTGAATGACGCTTTAGAAACTGTACTGAAGCGGCTCGAGCTTCTAACGGAACTCAAACGCCTCAACCCCGCGCTGACCATCCTCGCCGGGGGCGTGATTGTGCGGGTGGCGCATGACGACGACCCGTTGGAGGAAAAGCCCTACTACGGCGAGCACGGCGCGGCCCTGCGTTTTTACAGCGAGGCCTTCGACCGCTACACGCTTTACGGGACGGCGGACGACGAAAGGCGCTTGGCGCGCGCGGTGGCGGGGGTGCCCGAGGGGGTGCTTATGAACTGGCTGAGCACGCGCAAGCGCAACCACCGCCTGCACTTACGAGCGTTGGAGCTCGTTCACGAAGGCGTCATCGACCACCTCTGCTTGACCTTAGACGACACCAGCCGCTACGGTCTAGCCGCCCACGACCGCCGCGCTTTAGAGGCGCGAACCGACGCGCTCGGCCTGTGGACAAAAGTAGATATCTATCCCGGCGCTGACGAGGTGCCCGTGACGCTGTTGGCAAGGGCTCTTCAGGAGGAGCCGACCAAGGTTTATGTGCGGTGCTCGAGCCTCTCGGGCGAAACCGCCGAACTCTTGTACGAAGACCGGCCCGCGGGCGAACTCGTGCGGGCGCACCTGCGCGCGGCGGGCTGTGTGCGGGTGGACACGCTTTCTGAGGCTGACGTTGTGCTGGCGGTTAACACACCTGCGTTACGGCAGGCGGGCCGCCAACCCGACCACGCCACGGTGGACACCGCCGCGCGCCATCTACCCGAGTTTGTGGACTTTATCGCCCGCTGTTTAGCTGAAGATAGAGCCGTGAGCGTCGCCGACATCGCCTACGCCAACGGCGCGGAGGAGAGGCTGATGAAACTTTTGGATAGCCGGATAAATTTTGCCGACCTCGCAGGCTTTAGCGCCTGGAACACGGCGGGCAACGCCCTGGGCGGCGCTATCGCGCTAGGCGTCGTGTCGCGCCGTGTGGCGAACCGCACCGCTTGGTATGAAGTGCTCTTCAACCGCTTCGTAGACGATTATCTCTACCAAGCGAAAGTCCGCGAGGGCGTGCGGGGTCAACTCGTCAACCCCAGCCCCTTTGACTTGGGGCCGCAGCGGGAGGAGGCGGAGCGGCTTATGGGGCTTTTTATAAAACCTTTGGCGCTCGAGCTTTGGGAGAAACACTTTGCGGACACGCGTATGAAACTCGTTTGGGAAGCGCCCCACCTGGCCTGGCCGCGCCTCTTCACCGGCGTGTTCCCCTTTCACGTTCACGAGGAGGGCTGATGCTGTCCGTACCCCAACGTTTGGACCGCCTCGCCGCGCGTCTGCGCGAGTTGACCTTATGGGTGGAGTGGGATGCGTTGTCTCTTACCGAACCCTGGCACGCCGAATGGGAGGGCGGCGAAGGAGCGTTGCGCGTGGGCGACCCCTGGCCCACCTTCGAGGGCGTCGTGCGTTTTTCCTACCCGCAGGTGAGCGTGCCGCCGGACTGGCCTTTGGAGGAGGCTTACTTAGACCTCAACGTGGGCGGCGAGAGCCTTTTGACCCTCCGTTATGAGGGCGAAGAGGAACATTTTGGCGTGACGCCGCATCATGAGCGGTTCCCGCTCCTCGCTCGAGCCTTTTCTATCTACACCGAGAGCGTCGCCCGTTTCGAGTTTGGCGTGCCCAACCCGCAGCCAAAGCTCGAGCGGGCGCGCCTTGTCCTCATAGACGAACCCCTAGAAAGCCTCCACCGCCTCCTCACGCTTGTTTTTGAAACCGCCCAAAGCCTCCCCGAGCACGAGGTGACGCCGCCTCTGTTGGAAGCCGCCGAGCGCACTCTGGTGCGGCTCGAGTGGCCGAGCCGCACCGACGATTACGTGGCGCGAACCGTAAACCGCATGGGAACCCTGCCTATCTGGCGAGCGCCGGACACCAAAGCGCATCCTAAAGGATTGGACGACGCCGCGCGCGAGACGGTGCGGGAGGCGCGGGCGTGGCTCGAGCAGCAACTCACCCTTTTACGCGAACGTTACCCCAAAGTCGGCACCCTCACGCTGACGGGTCACGCCCATTTGGACTTAGCCTGGCTCTGGCCTGCTTCTGAAACGCGGCGCAAAGGCCAGCGCACGCTCTACGGGATGCTGGCCCTGATGAGGCGTTATCCCGAGTTCCGCTTCAACCAATCTTCGGCGCAGCTTTTCACGTGGTTGGAAGAGGACGACCCGGCGCTTTTCGCAAAGCTTCAGGACGCCGCGGCAGAGGGGGGTCTCGAGCCCGTCGGGGCGATGTGGCTCGAGCCCGACGTCAACATGCCCGCGGGCGAGTCGCTGGTGAGGCAACTTCTCTACGGCCAGCGTTTCTTCAAGTCTCACTTCGGGTCTTACCACGACACCGCCTGGCTCCCCGACACCTTTGGGTTCTCGCCCGCGCTGCCGCAACTTTTAAGACAGGCGGGCGTGACGAACTTTTTTACCCACAAGCTCAACTGGTCCGAGCTGAGCGATTTTCCTCATGACCTTTTCTGGTGGGAGGGCCTAGACGGCTCGCGCGTGCTCGCGCACTCGTTTGATAACGCCGCCTTGCGCGAGGGTTATAACGGCCTCGTCAGACCCAATTCGATTTTGCGGACCTGGCGCAACTACCGCGGCAAGTACCGGCACCCCGAGAGCTTGCTGTCGGTGGGCTGGGGTGACGGGGGCGGGGGCACAACAAGGGAGATGCTCGAGAATGCCCGCGACCTGGCCCACCTGCCTGTGGTGCCCGAGGTGCGTTGGGACGAGGTGAGAAGTTTTTACAAACGTGCTTTTGAGAGTGCTACCCAAGAACCGCTCCCGGTTTGGGTGGGGGAGATGTACTTGGAGCTTCACCGCGGCACGCTGACCACGCAGGGGCGAACCAAAATCTTGCACCGCCGGGCCGAGAACGCGCTTTTATCCGCCGAGGTGGTCTCGAGCCTCGCGCACCTGCTGGGCGGCCCGCCCCCCGACTCGCTGGAAGAGCTCTGGCGCAGCGTGCTCTTCACCGAGTTTCACGACGTGCTGCCGGGCTCTTCAATCCGCGAAGTTTACGAGGAGACGGAGGCGGCGTTGCGGGAGGTGGTGGCGCGCGCGAAAGAGCTCACGAGCGAAAAAGTGGACGCCGTCGCCGGGGCGTTGGTCGAGGCGGGCGAGGCGGAGGGGCTTTTAGTCGTCAACCCCGACCTGAGCGAAAAACCCCTCCGGGTCACGCTGGACGCTTCTATGAAGGGCGCGCAGGAGACGGAAGAGGGTTTCTTGCTGACGGGAACGCCGTGGCTAAAGGGCTTAGAGGCCGCCGTCTTGCTCGAGACGGGCGAGCCCGGTTCGCTGAGCGTGTCCGAGTCGCATCTCGAGAACACCTGGCTCCGCGTCGAATTTGCCGAGGACGGCTCCCTCGCCCGTGTGTGGGACAAGGAAGCCGGGCGCGACGTGCTCGCCGGGCGCGGCAATCAGTTGTGGGCCTACGTGGACAAACCGCGCAACTGGGACGCGTGGGACGTGGACATCGACTACCGGGCGCAGGGCGAGGAAATTGTGGGGCTTGAAAGCCTCGAGCCCCTCGAACACGGCCCCCACCGCGCCGCCCTCCGCATCAAAAGGCGTTTCAGAAACTCCTCCATCACCCAAGAGGTCAGGCTTTGGGCGAACTCGAGGCGGCTCGAGTTCAAAACGACGCTCGACTGGCGTGACCGCCGGAGGTTTCTCAAGGCCCTCTTCCCCCTCAACATCCGCGCCACTGAGGCCACCTTTGAGTGCGCCTTTGGCCTTCTCAAGCGCCCGACCCACCAGAACACCCCCCAAGACGCCGCCCGCTTCGAGGTGCCCGTCCACCGCTTCGCGCTCCTCGCCGAGCCCCGCTACGGCGCGGCGCTCCTTAATGGCGGCAAGTACGGGATGCACGCGCTTGGTAACGAGCTGGGCCTGAGCCTCCTGCGCGCGCCCGTCTACCCGGACTACGCGGCGGACGAGGGCGTGCAGACGTTTACCTACGCGCTCCTCCCCCTGCCGGACGGCGGCGAACGGATGCCTGACATCTTGGCTGAGGCGGCGGACCTGAACCGCCCTTTAATTGCAAAACCAGTGCGAACCGCTCGAGCCGCCTCCTATCAGGCGGCGGAGGTCACGGGCTTGCCGCTGGGCTTGGGCTCTCTCAAAGCTCCCGAAGAGGGTGAGGGCCTGGTGCTGCGCGCGTACGAACCTCAGGGGGCGCGGGGCGAGGTTCGCCTCACCCCGCCCGAGGGCTGGACGGTGGGGGAGGCGTTGGACGGGCTCGAGCGCCCCATAGAAAAGCCCGATTTTCATTTCACGCCCTTTGGAGTCCGCAGTTGGCGCTTGAGGCGAGGGTGAGGACGCTCGAGTGTGATGTCGCCGTGGTCGGCGGCTCCCTGGGCGGGGTGGCGGCGGCGCTGGCGGTGCTTTCCTCGGGGCGGCGGGTGGTCCTGACCGAGGCGACGGACTGGCTCGGCGGGCAGATGACGAGTCAGGGCGTGTCCGCCTTGGACGAGCACGCCTTTATTGAGACCTTTGGCGGTACGCGCAGCTATTTTGACATGCGTGAGCGCATCCGCGCCTTTTACAGAGACCGCTACGGCGCGCCTGAACACATGCAGGGCGGCGCGCCCCTCAACCCCGGCAACGGCTGGGTGAGCCGCCTTTGCTTCGAGCCGCGGGTGGGGGTAATGGTGCTTGAGGGAATGCTCGAGCCCTTCAAACGTTCTGGAGAGTT
This sequence comes from Trueperaceae bacterium, assembly GCA_965214995.1. Classification (GTDB taxonomy): domain Bacteria; phylum Deinococcota; class Deinococci; order Deinococcales; family Trueperaceae; genus CBDCCT01. Next base: position 5,548,068 of record CBDCCT010000002.1, on the reverse strand, counting down.
GCGGGTGCTGCTCGAGCATTCCCCCGTCGCCGCGGAGATGGCGGGCGACAGGGTAAAGGCGGTGATTCTGGAGGGCGCGGCAGGGGAGAGGGTGAAACTCACCGCGCCCTTTTTCCTCGACGCAACCGATACCGGCGAGCTTTTGCCCCTTACGGGCACCGCCTACGTCACCGGGGCGGAGGCGCGGGAGGACACGGGGGAGCCGCACGCTTCGCCTGACGGCGCTAAGCCCGACGAGGTGCAAAGTTTTACCTACCCTTTCGTGGTTGAGTACCGCCCTGGCGAGAATCACACGATTCCCAAACAGGAGGGGTACGAGTATTTTCGAGGTATGCAGCCTTACGCGCTGCACCTGCACAAGGGCACGTCCATCGAGAAGCAGTTTCGGATGTTCGCTCACGGTCCCGACGGTGAGTTGCCTTTCTGGACCTACCGCCGTATCTTTGACGCGGAACTGCTTAACGACCCCGTCCAACAAAATGACGTAGCGCTCATCAACTGGGCAGGCAATGACTATCGCTTCGCTAATTTTCTCGACAAACCTGTGGGGGAGCGGGCGCGCATCCTAGACGAGGCCAAAAGGCTTTCACTGGGCTTTCTTTATTGGCTCCAGACCGAAGCACCGCGCGACGAGGGCGGCCACGGCTACCCCGAATTCATGCTCCGCCCCGACGTGATGGGCACCCCTGACGGTCTCGCCAAAGCGCCTTACATCCGCGAGTCGCGGCGTATCAGGGGCTTGGAGAGGGTGCTCGAGCCCGACCTCCTTGCTACCGAAGGGCGGGGCGCAAGGGCCAAATTCATCCCAAACTCAGTTGCTGTAGGCTGGTACCCAATCGACCTCCACCCGAGCGTCGGTAACGCTGAGGTGGTCATGTACGCGCCGACGCTGCCCTTTCAAATCCCGCTGGGTGCGCTCATCCCCAAGCGCACCACAAATTTGCTTGCAGCGTGCAAGAACATCGGCACCACCCACCTGAGCAACGGGGCCACGCGCCTTCACCCCGTCGAGTGGGCGGTGGGCGAGGCGGCGGGAACGCTCGCGGCGTACTGCTTGCAAAAGGGATGTGAGCCGCGCGCGGTGTGGGCGAGTGAAGGGCTGACGCGGGAGCTTCAACACAGATTACTTGTCAACGGCGCGCCGCTCGCCTGGACGGTGGACGTGCCCCCCCACCATCCCCTGTTCGTCCCCGCGCAACGGCTCGTTCTGGCGGGCGCTGTTGACGACTCGAGCCCGCGGTTTCACTCGCTCGAGCTCCGCTTAGACGAACCTCTCTCACAAGAGGAGCGGGAGGCGCTTGTGGAGGTGGGCTCGAGCCTCCTCGCTTCATCTTCTAAAGAAACCGCTCTCCCTTCTACTTGGGGCGAGCTCTGCGCGGCGTTCGGGTCCTCCTTGAACCCTGAGCGGGTGGTACTATAGCGCCACTTGAGAGGGCTTCTAAAGGAGACTTGATGCAGTTCAAGTACGAGTTCACGCGACTACTCGTTTCAAAATTCCGTGAGTGCTTCCTTTTCTACCGAGACGTTCTGGGCTTCACGCCCGGATTCGGCACCGAGAACGATACATATGCAGATTTCGTCACCGGCCCAGTGAATCTCGCGCTCTTTGACAAAGAAGAGATGGCCGCAACGGTCGGCGCGACCGCACAACCGGCACGACCCCCCAGCCAAGACCACGTCTGTCTAGTGTTCGCGGTTGACGATGTGGACGCGGCGTGCGGGCACATACGAACGCACGGTGTGGCGCTCGTCACCGAGCCTACCGATCATCCGGATTGGGGGATAAGGACGGCGCACTTCCGCGATCCTGACGACAATCTGATAGAAATTAATCAACCACTCCGTTAACGACCTTGACCAGGAGGCACTTATGAACTCACCCTTGGCGGGCAAACCCGCGCCGCAAAATTTGCTCATCAACGTCCCCCGGCTCGTCTCGGCCTACTACACCCATAAGCCCGACCCCGACAACGAGGGAGAACGCGTGTCGTTCGGCACCTCCGGGCACCGTGGCTCGTCTTTAGAACGCTCCTTTAACGAACATCACATCCTGGCCGTGTGCGCCGCGCTCTGCGAGTACCGCACCAACGAGGGCGTGACGGGGCCGCTCTTTATCGGCATGGACACCCACGCCCTCTCCGAGGCGGCGCGCGCCACCGCCTCGGAAGTGTTCGCCGCGCACGGCCTCACCGTCATGCTGCAAGAGGGTCTGGGCTACACGCCGACGCCGGTCGTGTCACACGCGATCCTGACCTACAACCGGGGGCGCACCGACGGGCTCGCCGATGGCGTCGTCATCACCCCGTCGCACAACCCGCCTGAGGATGGCGGCTTCAAGTACAACCCGCCCAACGGCGGTCCTGCGGATACGGGCACGACCTCTTGGGTTCAGAACAGGGCCAACGAGATTTTGAAGGAGGGTGTGGAAGGGGTCAAGCGCCTTCCTTTCGAGCGCGCGCTGGGGGCCGACACGACGCACCTGTACGACTTTATGACGCCGTACATTGAGGATTTGGCGAACGTTGTCGATATGGACGCCGTCGCGGGGGCAGGCTTAAAGATAGGCGTGGACCCGATGGGCGGGGCGGGGATAGCGTTTTGGGAGCCCATCGCCGAGCGGTACGGGCTCAATCTTAACGTCGTCAACCCCCACGTTGACCCGACTTTTTCTTTTATGACCGTCGACAAAGACGGCAAAATCCGCATGGACTGCTCCTCGCCCTTTGCTATGGCGAGCTTGATAAGCCTCAAAGAAGATTTCGACATCGCCTTTGGCAACGACCCCGACTACGACCGACACGGCATAGTCACCAAAAGCGCGGGGCTCATGAACCCCAACCACTACCTCGCGGTGGCGATCAATTACCTTTTTCAGAACCGCCCCCGTTGGCGCGAGGACGCGGCGGTGGGGAAGACGCTCGTCTCGAGCTCCATGATCGACCGCGTCGCCAAAGACTTGGGAAGACCCTTGGCGGAGGTGCCCGTCGGCTTCAAGTGGTTCGTGGACGGGCTTCTTAACGGCTCCTACGGTTTCGGCGGCGAGGAGAGCGCGGGGGCGTCTTTTTTGCGGCGCGACGGGACGGTGTGGACGACCGACAAAGACGGCATCGTCATGGATTTGTTGGCGGCGGAGATCACCGCCAAAACGGGCCGCGACCCCGGCGAGCATTACCGAGAGCTCGAGCAGCGCTTCGGCTCCCCCGTCTACGCCCGGCTCGACGCGCCCGCCAACGCCGCGCAGAAAGCGGCGCTCAAAGACCTCTCGCCCGACGCCGTCACGGATACCGAGCTCGCGGGCGAGCCCATCCAGCAAACCCTCACCCGCGCCCCCGGCAACGACGCGCCCATCGGCGGCCTCAAGGTGGTCACGAAAAGCGGCTGGTTCGCGGCGCGGCCCTCGGGCACCGAGGACATCTACAAAATTTACGCGGAGAGTTTCGAGGGGGAGGAGCACCTAGCGCGCATCCAGGAGGAGGCGCAGGCGCTCGTGTCCAAGGCGTTCCGGGGGACGGGGCTTTGAGCCCGACGGCACCTGCTACACTCTAAAGATGCGCGCCCACATGTCGAGCCTGATGTCGCCGCAGGCGTACCTCGAGTTTGAAGAGACCTCGGTCGAACGTCACGAATACGTGGACGGCGTGGTTCACGCCCTGCCGGGGGAGACGCTGCGGCACAATGAGATTGCCGGAAATTTGTACGCACTCCTCCGGGGTCGGGCGAGAGAGCGAGGCTGCCGTGTCGCCTTTGAGGGCGTCAAGCTCTGGCTTCCCTCGCTCAACCGCTACTATTATCCGGACGTGATGGTGCTCTGCGACCCCCGCGACACGGACGACAAACTATTTCAGTACCCTTGCTTCATCGCCGAAGTGCTTTCCCCCAGCACCGAAGGAACCGACAGGCGTGAGAAGCTTCAGGCCTACCGCTCTATCGAGACGTTGCAGGGTTACCTGATGCTCGACCCCGTCTCGAGCACCGCCGAATATGTTGTAAGAACGCCCCAAGGATGGCGCGCGAGTCAGGTTGAAGAGGTGGAGGTCGGGTGTCTCGAGCTGTCCCTAGAAGTTTCAACATGCTTTGAAGGCGTGTAGCAGTCTGTTACGGCCAACCCGTGAACGTCCCGCCTTCGGGAACGACAATCGCGGTGTAGCGCACTTCCATCGGGAAATAAAGGTCGAACACGGGCGCGCCGTACCAGGAGCCGGCGAAACCGTAGCGGTTGTCGACGGGGTTGCCGTCCCGGTCCTCGAGCACCAGCATCGCCCGGCTCAACGACTCCTGCCAGTTGACGGTCCCGTAACGCTCAAGCGAGCGCATGGGCTGCGAGTGCTCGTAGACCCCGGGATAAAGGAACGAAAGACCCGCCTCGGAGCTACAGGCGTACTGCGAGGCGGCGCCAAAGCCCGCGAACGCGCCGCCCTCCGCCTGAAAGGCGCAGAGCTGGTAGGTGACGGGCACGTCGCTCGGCTTGCGCTGCACCTCTATGCGCTGGTAGAGCGTGCCGCCAGCGTAGTTAACGGGTGAGGAGAGGTTTTCGGGCAGCCCTGAGAGGTCAAAGAGCGAGAACGCTTTAGGACCGCCCTCGGCGTCGCCCCGGTGGGTGTAGGTGGTGTCGAGCAGCACGAGCGGCTGGGTGGGGTCGCGCTCAGGCGGCGCGCTCGGCGCTTCTGTAACGGCAGGTGTTTCTACGGGTGTCTCTGTGGGTGCCGGAGGTGTTGCCGCAACATCTGTGGGTGTTCCTGTGGGTGCTGGAGCTGCCGGAGGCGTATTTGGCGCTTCCGCAATGGGTGGGGCTGTGTCGGATGAGACTATATCGGACGAGGCCGTGTCGTCCGTATCCGGCGCGGGGGTTTGGGCCGTTTCGGAAGGCGTAGGCTCAGCCGTAGGCGCGGCGGCCTCGGCTTCTCGCGCCAGCCTTTCCCTTTCGGCCTCCGCTCGAGCCTGCGCTTGCGCCGCCTCGCGTTCCCTTTCCGCCTCCTCTGCCGCCGCCTCAGCCTGCGCCGCCCTTTCGGCTTCCGCTCGAGCCTGCGCTTCTCTCTCCGCCTGCGCCGCCGCCTCTGCTGCCGCCTGCTCCTGGGCTACGCGTTCCCGCTCCGCCTGCGCTTCTGCCGCCGCTCTGGCTTCTCGAGCCGCCGCTTCCGCTGCTGCCTGCGCTTCCGCCTCCCTTTGCGCTTGCGCCGCCGCCTGTTCTTGGGCGAGGCGCTCCCGCTCCGCCTGCGCCTCGCGCCGCGCCGCCGCTTCCGCCTCCTCCTGGGCGGCGAGCGTCCGCGCGACCTGGTCGAAGCGCGCGCTGTAGCTCGCGTTGCCGGGCTCGAGCCCACGCGCCTGGTCGTAAAAGCCCGCGGCACTGGGCAGGTCTCCCGCCTCGAGCGCCACGCGCCCGCGCCACGCCCACGCGTCGGCGTAGGCGGGGTTGAGGTCGGTCGCGCGTGTAAAACTTGCCGCTGCCGCGCCCGCGTCTCCCGCGTTGTAGCGCGTCACGCCCTCCCGAAACGCGTTCGCCGCCGCCGTGCCCCAACGCGCCTGCGCCTGCGCGCGCTCAAAGGCGGTGCGCGCGCGTGCATCATTCGGGTCGAGCGCTAAGACGCGTTCCCAGAAGTCACGCGCGTCGCCCGGTCGGCGGAGCGTGGTGCTGAGTTCGGCGGCGCGCACGAGCGCCTCTTTGTACTGCGGGTTGGCGCTCGCGGCCTCTCGAAAGGCGATTAGGGCCGCTTCCTGCTCGCCTGCTTGCGCGGCCTCGGTGCCGCGGTAAAAAGCCTCGCTCGCTTCTAAACCGTAGATAAGACCGTTCTGGGTGCGCTCGAGAAAGTCCGCGTAGGTCCGGTTGTCTGGGTTCTGCGCCGCCGCCGCCTGCCAATAGGGGAGGGCGGCGGCGAGGTCGCCGCGCTCGAAGTTAAGGCGGCCCAGCCAGACGGTCACCTCGCCCTCCCCCGGCTCCACCTCGTCCACGGTGCTGTAGTAAAGAAGCGCCTCGCCCAGGTTCCCGGCCCGGTAGGCGGCGTATCCTAAATCTTTGCCTATGTCGACAAACTGCGCCCTCGCCTGCGCGTCGAAAAGCCCGCCCGCCTCGTAGTAGCCCGTCCAGGCTTCCCAGGCGCGGCTGTAAAAGCCCACCGCGCTATAGACCTGCGCGAGAAAGCGCAACGGCTCCTTGCGCCCCGGCGCCAAGCGCTTGGCCTCCTCGCCGTAGCGGACGGCGTCGCGCCAGAGGGGCTGGTCTAAATTGGGCGCGTCGTAGGTCACGAGCGCCAGAGAGGCCGCCGCCTGCCCCTTTTGCAGCGCCTCGCTGGCGGCGTCGTTGAGCGGGGCCGACTGCGCGAACGCCCCAGTGAAGAGGAGGGCGAAGAGGAGCGCCAGCGTCAGCCGGCCCGCGCGGAGCCACACGCTCAGGGTGCCTCGTCCTCCGTTTCGCACCATCTTTTGTCTTGGTGCAGATGTTAACGCAGCTCGCCTCATCTCTTCCATGCTACCAGTCTCCGGAAAATCACACGTTCCGTTATCACACAGCGCGTTTTTGCGCAGGCTATTTTTCACATTTTTTCACATTGTTTTTCGGATCAACGGTTTTCTGAAGCGTTCGCTGTGCGTGTTGCTCGAGCGGCGCTGTGGCGGGGCGGCGTAAAGGCACCGTGACGTGACTGTGGTGTGACTGTGACGTAGTTGTGGCGCGAAACTCCACGAGGCGTTTGAAGCTCCCTCCACATCCCCTCATCTCACCTGCCTCTGTGTCTCGACCACCCGCGGCTCACCCCCTGCGCTTCACCAAGTCTTCATCCATGAGCAAGAGCCGTGATGTTAGGCTCAGGGGCAACCGGGTGGGCTTGGCTATACTGGGGCATCACACCTGAGCCTTCACACCGCCGTTACACTTATGCCAGCTTACAGTATTAACCACGCTACTAGACGCGAAAGCGAAATCTATTCGAGTCCCATAAGGGGGTAACCGTGCCCAAATTCCTCACACGCCTTCTCACCCTGTTGATTGCCCTTGCCGTGCTAGGCACTTTGGGCGCGGTACAACAAACCGCCGACTGGCGAAGCGACGCCGTCGCCAGTCTCGCCGACGCGGGCGTGCCCGTGTCGTTTCCGGACGGCTCGTTTCTGGGATCTGACCCGCTGACGGGCTATCAGGCGGCGGTGCTCTTAAACAATCTCTTGGAAACCATCCAGGCGAGGACGGGCTGCGGCCAAATTATCGTCGCCAGCAATACGCCCACCACCTCCTTTTCCGACGTGCCCGAAGACCACTGGGCGGCGGGGGCGGTGGCGCGGCTCGCCTCGCTGGGCGTCGGGGAGGCTTTTCCCAGCGGCGAGTTTCGGGGGGGCGAGTTCTTGACGGGCTACCAGACCGCCTTTTTGGTGAGCCGGGTGCTCGAGGTGCTCGCGGCGCAAACGGGTTGCGGCGCGTTGGAGGTCCAGGAAACCGTCAGCACCCTCGCACTCCAGGTAACCGACGTTCAAAACGCGCTCGCAGCGGGAACGCTTCAGGGCCCACCCGGTCCCCAGGGTCCGCCCGGCGAACAGGGTCCTCCAGGCCCCTCCGGAGAACCCGGTCCCCCCGGCCCCCAGGGTCCGCCCGGCGAACAGGGCCTCACCGGCCCGGCGGGACCTGCAGGAGCGCAGGGTCTCACCGGTCCCATAGGCCCCCCCGGTCCTCCAGGCCCCGAGGGTCCCCCCGGCCCCCAAGGACCGGTCGGTCCCGTGGGCGCTACCGGACCCGCAGGCCCGCCGGGTGAATGCAACTGCCCGTAAAGCCAGGGTTTAGCGCGTGGTCTCTGGGTGGTGGGGGTACGCCCTCACCCTCAAATCTGGCGGGCGGGGCTCGAGCCGAGACGTTCGCCACCCGCTTCGTCTCACCTGCATTACGTTTCATCTTTACTATATCTCACCTGCCAATCTTGTATACTCTGCGGGGAGTCGCCAAGCAAAAGTTAGCGGTCACAGGGACCTGAATACCGAGCCGGCCTACCAAAACGTTGAGCTGCGGCCGGAACGTTACAAACCGGAAAGAGCCGACGAGAACTCTAAGGAGGGGGAGAATGAAATATCTATTTGCGAGCGTTACCGCCCTACTGGTTATGTTCCTAAGCGCCGGGTTCGCTCAAGGACCCAACCCGGCGGCGCAGGTCGTGGTCGCGTTTTCCAACATTCTCGACCCGCTCCTCGTCGCCGAGGTCGAGGACGCGGGGCTGTCGCAAGACGACCCGGTCGCGTTTGCGACGGCGCTTTTGGAGAGGCTGGAGGCGCTGGGCATCATCGCGCCGACGCTAAGGAGCGACATGCAGGCCGCCATCACCGCGGAGGTGCTGCCCCGGAGCACGCTCATCCTCTTTTTGGCCGACCTCTTGAACGGCGTTGTTCCGCTTGACTTAAGCGACCCGAACGTTCTGGTGGGCGCGGAGGCGGCGCTGAGCGCGCTGGGCCTGCGCATCCCTCTGGGTGATGAGGCGGGCAACCTGGACAGTCTGAGCATTGCGAGCATCATCACCACGGTGGTGGTCGAGGGCATCGTAACCGAGCTGGGCGACGTTTACGACCTCGCCATCAGTCCTTTGCGTCCGGCGGGTCCTTAAAGCTTCGGATGCGCCTCCCCCTTCGGCTGCTCCTCGTCGGGGGCGCGCTGGCGGGGGGCGGGTTCCTCTTTTATTACGTGACAACCCCCTATCTAGCCGCGCGTGAACGCGTGCGCGCGCAACAGGCCGTGAGCTGGGGCCGGTTTGACGAGGCGCTAACGCATTTGGGACGCGCTCAGCGCCTCACGCCGGGCGACGCGCGGGTCTGGCGGGAGGCGGGGGAGGTGCAGCGGCTCGTGTACGGCTGGCGCGGCACGCCGGAGGCCGCCGCGGGGGCGGTCGCGGCGTATATGCAGGCGCTGGAGCTCAATCCCCAAGACGCCACGCTCCACAGCGGCCTGGGCCGGGCGTGGGAAGCGCAGGGGCGCTTTAACGAGGCGCAGGCCGCCTTTGAAGAGGCGCTGGCGCTCGACCCACATAACATGCCGTACCTCTACGCGCTGGGCCGGCTTTTCGAGGAGGCGGGGCGGCGCGACGAGGCTGCGTCCCTTTACGAGCGCGCGCTCGCCGTGCGGGACGACGCGCGTGTAGAAGCGCGCCTCGAGGCGTTGGAGCGCCCGTAGGTGCTAGGACATAAGCTCGAGCGCGCCGCCTTCGTTCTCCTCCTGGCGGCAACCCTGGCCCCCTTGACAGGAGGTGCTGTCTATCCCTGGAGCCTTTTTGGCCTCCGCGCGCTCACCGTTACGGGCCTCGTGCTGGTCCTACTCGCCGCCGGGGTTGGCGGACGTTTGAAGCTTCCGCCCCCGCCCTTGCTCCTCCCCCTCGCCCTGTACGTGGGTTTGAGCGCCCTTAGCGCCGCCCGGAGCGCTTACCTTTTCGGGAGCGCGCAGGAAACGCTGACGATATTCGTCTACGCGAGCGGCTTTGTGCTCGCCTCGAGCCTCATCACCACGCCTAAGCGCCGCCGCTTGCTTCTCGCAAGCCTCGTCGCCGTGGCTTGCCTCATGAGCGTGTACGGCCTCCTCCAGTGGTTCGGCCTGGGTTGGCTGCCGCAGGCGCTCCCCGGGCGGCTCTCGAGCACCTACTACCACCCGAACCACTACGGGGGCCTGCTGGACCTCCTTTTCCCCCTCGTTTTGAGTTTTTTTCTCTACGCCAAAACTTTCCTTGCCAAAGTCGGTTACGCCGGGCTCGCCGCGCTCCTCTTAGCCAACCTTGTGCTGACCTTCTCGAGGGGGGCGTGGCTGGCGGTCGCGTTGGCGGCGGGCGTGCTGCTCGCGGGGTCGGTCGGAAAACTTTCGCGGGCGCAGCGCAGGGCGCTGCTCAAGGTCGGGCTCGCGGGCGTGGTGCTCGCGGTTCTCGCTGTGGGTGCGGGCGTCGTCTACGCGCCGCGCGGGGCCGCGCAACAGGTGAGTTTTAGAGCCGCGGCGCTCCTCGACCTGCGCGACGACCCCAACGTTGCGGGGCGTTGGCTGATTGCGCGCTCGAGCTTGAGCGTCATCAGCGAGTACCCCTGGCTCGGGGTCGGCCCCGGCGGTCTCGTCTACGCGCTTCCCCGGTACCGCCCCGCGGAGGCCCGTACGGCGGCCCAGAGGCAGCTACACGGTCTGGTCAACTATGCCCACAACGACTACCTGCAAGTGGCGAGCGGGAGCGGCCTCCCCGCGCTTCTAGCCTTTGTAGGCTTCTGGCTGAGCGTTCTCGCTCGCCCCTCGCCGTTGCCGCGCGCGCTACATTTAGGGCTCGAGGCCGGGCTCGCGGCGCTCCTGGTTCACGGCCTGGTGGACGGCAACTTGACCGTGGTCCCGGCGAACGCGTTTCTGGCCTACGTCGCCGCGGGCGCGCTGCACGGCGCGGTCGGGAATCCCCGCGGCAGTAGTTGATGACAGCCTAGGCGATAAGGGGGTGCCGACGAACGTTCACACCCTCGCGTGGGGTATGGTGGTAGCGTTTTAGAGGTGGTTTACAGTAGTTTGACAGTAGTTAACTAGCGGCTTAGCGTCGGCTCGCCCGACCGTTTCCCCGAAAGGACTCCCCTCCTGGCACCGCAGCCCCCCGACCTCTCCGTCACCGACCTCGTCAGGTTCTTAAGGCGCGGGTTTCTTCTGGCGCTCCTCGTCGCGCTTACACTCGCGGGTCTCGCCTACGGGCTGAGCTTCCTCGTCAGCCCGAGCTACCGTGCCGAAGCGAGCGTACTGGCCGCGGAACGCGCCTCGGAAGGAACGACCTCGGCGCTCCGCGCGGCCCCCGCGACGCTTCTGGGCGGGGAAATCTACCAGGAGGCGGCGCTGAGTAATCCCGTACTGGAAGCGACGCTGGCGCGTCTCGGTGAGAGCGTCACGCCGCGAGCGCTCGAGAGGTTGCGCGACGACCTCACCGTCACCACCGAAGAGAACCGCCGCTCGACCTCGGTGCTGATTCGCTACCGGGCGCGGGGCGCGAGCGCGGCGGGGGCCGCGGAAAAAGCGAACGCGGCGGCGGCCTCGCTGGTGGCTTGGGACCAGGCGCGCGCCACGCAGACCCTGCGCAACCTCGTGTTGGACCTAGAGGGCCAGGTCGCGGCGCTCGACACGCGCTTGGCGGGCCTCGCCGCCGAAGGTGAGGGGACAGGTGAGGGCGAGGGGTCGGTTCCCTACGCCTCGCTGCTGGCGCTGCGCGCGCAGCAGGCGACGCAGTTAGAACTCACCCGCGCGCTCCTCGCCTCGCCCCTGGGACTGCTCGAGCTCCTCGAGCCCGCCGCGCCGCCCACCGAGCCCGCCTTTCCCCGGCCCCTTTTAAATGCGGCGGTCGCGTTCATTCTGGGGCTCCTCGGCGTCTACGGCGTGCTGGCGCTGCGGAGCGCGCTCAACACCCGCGTCCGCGACCCGGAGGATTTGGCGCGGGTGAGCGGTCTGCCCGTTTTGGGCGAGTTCGCCAGACAGGCCTCCGGCCGCCGCCTGCCGGGCGAGCGCGCGGGTTACCTGCGCACCAACCTCCTTTTCGCCACCACCGCCGAGCCGCGCGTGGTTTTGGTTACGAGCCCCCAGTCGAGCGAGGGCAAGTCGAGCGTGGCGTTGAGCGTGGCCGAATCTTTCGCGCGCAACGGCTTCCGCACCCTCCTCGTCGACGCCGACCTGCGCAAGCCCGTCTTGGCCGAAGAGTACAAGGTGCGACCGCCGCAACCTGCCTTACAGGACCTGCTCGAGAACCTGCACGAGGCTTACGAACCCCCCAACATCGCCCCCAACCTCCACCTCGTGCCGTCGTTCAAACCCGCGCCCGCGCCCGCCGAACTGCTCTCCTTCGGGTTTAGGGAACGCCTCAACGCGTGGCGAGAAGATTTTGACGTCATCATCATCGACTCCGCGCCCGTGCTGCCCGTCGCGGACACGCTCGTCATCGCGCCGCAGTGTTCCGGCGTGCTGCTCGCCGCCTCCCCCGGCTCGTCCGACCAGCGGCACGTCCGCGCGGCGGTCGAGCTCTTCGGGCGCGTCGGCGTGCCCCTGCTGGGCGCGGTGGCGACACGCCTCACGCCCGGCCGGTTCGGTTCGGCGGGAGGGTACGGCTACGGGTACGGCTATGGCGACATGCTTCCTGCAACAGAGACTGCGAAAGAGGCACCCCCCGCCCCGCAGGTCCCGCAGCCGTCTCCGCCAGAACCCGAGGCAAAGGACGTTCCCAAATAGATGCTCCCCTTTCGTCCCCTGCGTGACGTCGGCGCTCTCGGCTTGAGCCAGGGCGCCGTCGTCCTCTTCGCCTTTTTTACCCAGGTGCTCCTCGCGCGCTCGCTCCCCAAGGAAAGCTACGGCGCGCTCGCCGCGGTGATGGCGCTGGTGCTCATCTTGGGGCTTTTTGCGAGTTTCGGGCTTGGGGCTTACTGGCTCGAGCGCTTCGGAGGGGGTGTTACGAACCCCTCCCGATTCTTCCTCGGCTCGTTCGTCGCTGCGGGGGGCTTGGCAAGCGTCACGCTCGCGGGCGCGCTTCTCTGGGCGCTATACGGGGAGCCCAACGCCACCGCGCGCACCCTCATGTTTTGGCTGGCCTACCTCATCGTCGCCAAGGTCGCCCTGCTGCTCGCCACCGCCGCGCTCCAGCTTCGCGGGCGCTACGCGTCCCTCGCGCTCCTCCAGACCGTGCCGCACCTAGGGTACTTTCTGACCGCGCTCGCAACCTTCAGCCTCGGCCTCGGCGTCGTGACGGTGGCGCGGGCTTATCTAGCAACCGCGCTCCTCCTGAGCGCGCTGTGTCTCGCCGTGCTCGCCTCTTTCGTCCGCTCGTTTTCTGAAAAAAGGGCGTCTTCAGGGGAGGCTAAGGGGCTTTTTAAGAACCTCGACCTCACGGAAGTCCCCAACATCCTACGCGGTGCCTGGCCTTTCGCGCTGGGCATCCTTTTCGGGCAACTCTACTTTCAGAGCGACGTCGTTCTCGTCTCCTGGCTTAGAGGTGCCGGAGAGGCGGGGGGCTACAACGTCGCCTTTCAGATGCTGGCGGCGTTTTACCTTTTGCCCTACGTCATTTACAGGCAGTATCTGATGCCGCGGCTTTACGCGTGGGCCGGGGCCGGAGTGGGTGATATGGGGCGTTCTAGGTTGCTGGCGGTCTACCGTTTCGGCAACGGGAGTATGCTCGCCCTCGGCCTCGTGCTGGGCGCGCTCCTGGCGCTGCTCGCGCCCTGGGGGGTGACGCGCCTTTTTGGGGCGAGGTACGAAGAGGCCGCCGCCATCCTCCAGTTGCTCGCGCTCGCGGTCCCGGTGCAGTATCTGGCCTCGAGCTCCGACGCCGTGCTCACCGCCGGAGGGTTTACTGCCAAAAAGGTCAACGTCCAGGGTCTCGCGGTTCTTTTCAACATCGGCGCGAACCTGCTCGTCATCCCCCGCTACGGCGCGCCCGGCGCCGCCGTGACCACGGTGCTGACTGAAGGGTTGATTCTCGGCTGCTTTTTGTGGCTGGTTCGGCGCTACGTGTTTGGTGAAGACGCCCTTAGGGGTTGGACGCTGGATTGGAGGGTTCTCAAACCGCATGTTTAGGGTGAGGCCGACGTGAGCGAAGTCCAGGTTCTTCTCTCGACGTACAACGGGAGCCCGTTTATCGACGCGCTCATGGACAGCGTGCTGTCCCAGGATTACCCTCTGCACGTGCTGGTCCGTGACGACGGTTCGGTGGATGACACGGTGAAGCGTCTTGAAAAGTACAGGTCTCACGGCGTTGAGGTTATAGAAGGTGAAAATATAGGCGTCACCGCGAGCTTTCTTGAACTCATCTCGCGCGCCTCGCCCGCTGCGGCTTACTTCGCGCTTTGCGACCAGGACGACGTTTGGTTGAAAAGTAAAGTGTCTCGAGCCGTCACAACCTTGCGCGCTCTTCAGAGTGATTCGAAGAACAACCAGCCCCTTTTGTGCTGCTCGAGCTACACCCTGGTTGATGAATCGCTAAACGTCCTCGGCCTCTCCGACATCCCCGAACGCGGCCCCGCCTTTGAAAACGCCCTTGTCCAGACGATTGCGCCGGGATGCACGATGGTGATGAACAGGGCCGCTCGAGACCTCCTAAAGCCGCTGCCCGACCCGCAGCGCCTCGTGATGCACGACCTATGGCTGTATCAGGTGGTGTCGGCGTTCGGCACGGTGGTTTACGACGCGCAACCGACGCTCCTTTATAGGCAGCACTCGAGCAACCTCATGGGTGCCGAGACGGGCGCTCTAAGAAAGTGGCGGGCGCGGGTCAGACGGTTGCGCGGTTTAAGGGGCACGCCGCTCTTCTACCGTCAAGCCGCCGAGTTTAGGCGCGTCTACGGCGCTGCGTTGCCTCCCCCTAAAAAAGCGGTACTCGACCAGTTCTTAGGCAGTAGGGACACGCTACGTGGCCGCGCCCTCTACGCTCTCCGAGGAAAAACCTACCGACAAAGCCGAACCGACGACGTTCTCTTTCGGGTCCTTATGCTTCTGGATAGGGTTTGACATGGCGGGACTACAGACCTACAGCCGAGACTACACGAAAAACAAGACACCGAACGTTTTTGTAATAGCGCTCTGGGTGCTGCTGGCGCTCAGCCCGGTTGTTTTTGTCGAGCCCGCCCCCTACGACCTCCTGGTTATCAGTCTTTTCGCCGTGGGACTAATGAGCGGTGTCTGGCGCTTCCCGCGCTTTTTGCTCCCGCCGGTCATGCTGCTTCTGCTTTTCGTCGTCACGAACGTCGCCGGCCTGCCTCTTGCCGACGACGTCGCCACCGCCCTCTTTTACAGCGGCGTGAGTTTTTACCTCATCCTTTCTTGGCTGTTTTTTGTGAGCTTGGCTTACCTCTTTGGGGAGGCCGTGTTCGCGCCCATCTTCTCCGCTTACGTTTTCGCCGCATGTCTGTCGGTCCTTATTGGTGCGGCCGCCTATTTTGGTTTTATCCCCGCCCTTGCCGACAGCCTGTTGTTCGCGGGCAGGGTGAAAGCGCTGTTCAAAGACCCCAACGTGTTCGGCCCCTTTCTGGTCGTCGGCGCGCTCTACACGCTGCTTCGCACCGAGACGGAAAAGGGGTACAGCCGCGCGTGGTGGGTATTCTTGTGGGGGATAATATCGTTCGGCGTGCTGCTCAGCTTCTCGAGGGCCGCCTGGGGCAACTACGTGTTGAGCGTTCCTCTATATATTTTGGCGGTCGGCGGCGCGAACGTGCGCCGCAAATTCCGCGTCCTCGTTCCCGTCCTCGCCGTGCTCGCCTTGGCGCTCGCTTACGTGGTGGGCAACGCGGACATTACCACCATGCTCGCCGAACGTTTTGGGTTTCAATATTACGACCAGGACCGGTTCCAGACGCAGTCCTCGGCGCTCGACGAGGCCGCGCGGCGTCCTTTTGGGATTGGCCCGGGTCAGTCCGAAACGTTCTTCGCGTACGCCACGCACAGTCTGTACCTGCGCGTGCTGGTCGAAAACGGCTGGCTGGGCTTCGGGGCGTTCGCGGCGTTTGTGGCGCTCACGCTGCGCCGCTCTATAGTTTTCGCGCTCAAGACGCGCGGGCTCGGGAGCCGTTACCACACCCTCTTCGCGGTTGCCATTACAGGCGTCCTCTTTAACAGCTTTTTTATTGATAGCCTCCACTGGAGGCATTTCTGGCTCCTGCTGGCTTTGCCCTGGATACCCTTTGAGACTCCTTTACCTCATCACCAGAGCTGAACACGGCGGCTCGCAGAGCCACGTCGCGGCCCTGCTCGAGGGCTTCCAAAACGCCTTCGACATGACCCTGGCCGTGGGGGAAGAGGGCGTCCTGACGCAGCAGGCCAGGGCTCTGGGAACGAGCGTCCATATCCTTCCCAGCCTCGTCCGCCCCGTCGCGCCGGCCCAGGACGCCAGGGCGGTGGGCGAAGCGTTGCGCTGCATCAAAGCCGTCAAACCCGACCTGGTCCACCTTCACACCTCCAAAGCCGGCTTCGTGGGCCGCGCCGCGGCGCGGCGCGCGGGCGTCCCGGCGGTATTCACCGCGCACGGCTGGGGCTTCGCGGAGGGCGTGCCGTGGGAACGCAAAAGCGTCATGCTCTTTAACGAATGGTTGAGCGCCAAGTGGACGCGAAAGATAATTACCGTGTCGGAGGCCGATAGACGGTTGGCGCTGCGGCACAGGGTGGTCGGGCGGGACAAACTCGTCACCATCCACAACGGCATCGCCGACACGCCCCAGCGCGCGCTGCCGGCGGACGGGGAGCCCGTGACGGTCGTGATGGTTGCTAGGTTCATGCCGCAGAAAGATCATCCCCTTTTGCTCGAGGCGCTGACCGGTATCTCGAGCACCTACCGCCTTCTTTTGATAGGCGACGGTCCCGGTAAAGCGCAGCTTGAGGCGCGCGCCCGCGCGCTCGGGCTGACGAACGTCGAATTTTTAGGCACGCGCGACGACGTCCCCGACTTGTTGGCGCGGTCGCACGTGTTCGTCTTGCCGACCAAATGGGAAGGCTTCCCGATTAGCATTCTGGAGGCCATGCGCGCGGGGCTGCCGGTCATCGCCTCGGACGTGGGCGGGGTGCGCGAGGCGGTGGGAGAGGGCGAGACGGGTTTTTTGGTGCCGCGGGGGGACGCGGCGGGGTTGCGCGAACGGCTCGAGCTGCTGCTGCTAAGGCCCGACTTGCGGGCGCAACTAGGTGCGGAGGGGCGCAGGCGTTACGAAGCCCGGTTCGGCTTGGAGCGCATGTTGAAAAAGACGCGCGCCGTCTACGACGACGTGTTTTCGGCAGGGGAGTAGGTCGGCTTACACACAAGCGGTTGAGAAGCTTGGGAAGACAGAATGGAGAAGACAGAAGCGTCTCTCTGTCCCTTCTGCGTTCCTTGTTCAGGCCTCCCCGTACGCTCCGAAAACCTTTAGGGCGTCGTGGGCGCGTCACCCGTGGGCCCTTCGGCGCGTTTGGGCGTCTCGCCGTAGAGCCCCCTATAAATCTCGTAGTTGAGCATGACCTGCTGCAAATAGTCGCGGGTCTCGGGGGCGTCGATGAAACGGTAGAAGTCGTCTTTGTTGCGTTTTATCACGTCGCCCTCGAAGAGGCGGCGCACCCGGCCCTGGCCGCCGTTGTAGGCGGGGACGACGAGCTCCAAGTCGCCGTCGAAGTAGTCGAGCAAGTAGCGCAGGTAAAACGCGCCGTAGCGGATGTTGTCCTCAGGATTGAAGGGGTCGCTTGGCGCTTCTTTGAGGAGTTCGGCCACCCAGTCCCAGGTAGACGGGATGAACTGCATGAGGCCCTTGGCGTTCGAGCGCGAGACCGCGAGGGGATAAAAGCGCGATTCCTGGCGCATCACGGCCCAGATGAGTTCGGGCGGGACCCCCTGGCGGGCGGCCTCGAGCCCCACCGTTTCGGGATACGCGCGGGGGTAGGCGAGTTCCCAGGTGCGGCGGTCCTGAGAGCCCCGCGCCAGCCAGGCCTCGGCGGCGCGGGCGCTCCCGCGGTACTCGCCCAACATCTGCAGCCGCTCGGCGATGGCGACAGTGGTCGCCTCGTCGGGCGCGTCTTGGAGCGCGAACAGGAGCTCGCCCACCGCCGCCTCTAGGTCGTTCACCCCGGCGAGCGCGTTGGCGAGCGCCAGCACGGGCGGGGTCACGGTGGGCAGGTGGGTGGTCTGGGGGATTGAAAGCGCCCGCCCGCGCTTGACGCCCAAATAAGACGCGGGCGGCAGCAGGGAGAGCGCGCGGGTCGCCGTGAGGGTGTCGCCCGCGCGTTCGGACAAGACGAGCGCGCGGTAGGCGGCCTCGGCGGCGTAACTCGACCCCAGCCCCGCGAGCTCGAGGTAAACGTCAACCGCCTCCCGCTGACGCCCGGCGCTCTCCAACAAGTCGGTCGCGAGCCAAAGATTTCTGGGGTCGCCGCTTTGCCTAAAGAGGCGCACCGCCCCGTCCAGGTCGCCCGCGCGGCGGGCTAAGATGCCTTCGCCGTAGCGCGCTTCGGGGCTTCCGAGCTTTGCAAAGGCGACCGCCGCCTCCGCGTTGCGGCCCAGCGACAGGAGCGTCCAGGCGCGGCCTTCAAAGGCGGCGGTACTCGAGGGGTCTTCCAGGAGCCAACGCTCGAACGCGTCTAGCGCCTTTTCGTGCTCGCCCAGCGCGCGGTAGGCGGGGGCCTCGAGGGAGGGCGCGCGGCGGTCGCCGAGGGCCTGAAGCGCGTTTCTGTACTGCCGCGCCTCGAGAAAAATACTGGCGAGGACCAGGGGGCGCGTCTCGAGCCTCTCCAGGGCCTGCACCGCCTCGGGCCGGGGGAGCGCGTTCGTATAAGCGTCAACCGCGTCGTCCCTGAGCCCCGCCTCCTCAAACAGCCCCGCCACCTCCAGCCAGTGCGCCCGGGTGGCGGCGCGCGCCAGCGGGTCGCCGGGCGAAACGGAAAGCGCGCGGCGGTACAGGCGCGCGCGCGCGGCGGGGTCCTCGTCGGGAAGCCTAGCCAGGGTCAGCAGCGTGCGGTATTCGAGATACGTTCCCCGCACCTCGTTCAAAAGCGCGATGAGCGCCGCCGCGTCCCCCGCCAGCAGCGCGTCGCGGTAGCGCCCGTAAGAAGTGAGCAGCGGGTCG
This sequence comes from Trueperaceae bacterium, assembly GCA_965214995.1. GTDB lineage: Bacteria > Deinococcota > Deinococci > Deinococcales > Trueperaceae > CBDCCT01. Next base: position 5,529,558 of record CBDCCT010000002.1, on the reverse strand, counting down.
TCGTAGGGGTCCGACACGACCGCCCGAACCGCGGGCGCGGGCATGGGCACGCGCACCTGCTGGGTCGGCAGCACCAGCCACACGCCCAGCCAGAGGGCACCTGCCAGGAGGAGGGAAAAACCAAGGGCGAAACGCTTTTTCATGCTCGAGTGTATGATTTCCTGCTCCCTTGTGGTGAGAGAGATGCCACGTTTTCATCATCGGGCCTTAGAGTTTTCCGCCAGCCTGTTCTTCACCCTCTAGCACACGCGCTTTTTTTGGGCTACAATGGGCGCGTTTGCGGTAATATTGGCGTTCGCCGTCCGAGAGCGGCGGACAGTTGCTACCATACACACAAAAGATTAGCTACAAAAGAAATCTTTGGGAGGTCTATATGGCGATACGCCTGACACAAGAAGGGTACGACCGTTTGCAAAACACCCTGGAAAAGGAGCGCGGCCGCCTGGACGAGGCGACCCGCATCCTGCGCGAACTCACCGGTTCTTCGGACGACTACGACGACTCGGGTTTGGAGGACGCGAAGCGCGAAAAGGCGCGCATCGAGAGCCGCATTGATGACTTAGAGGACCAGCTCGAGCGCGCGGTCATCATCGAAGCGCACGAGCACGACAAGGTGGACTTGGGCGCGGTGGTGACCCTGCAAGATGCGGGGAGCGCGGAAGGCTTTGACGTCCAGCTCGTGTCGCCCGTCGAGGCGGGCGTGTTGGAGGGCGACATCCCCCGCATCTCCGATGAGTCGCCCCTCGGCAAGGCGCTCATGGGCCGCAAGCCGGGCGAGAGCTTCAAGGTGACGATTAACAACAAGACGACCGAGTACACGGTCGTGGCGATAAGCTAGCGTGACGACTCATTTTTGGCCCTCATGACCCCAAAATCTCTCAACGAACAGCGCGAACAGCGCCTCAAGAACTTGTCTTCCCTCGTCGAGCGGGGCTTTGAAGCCTACCCTTACGCGTTTAGCACGAGCCACCGCGCCGCCGACTTGCAAGAACGGCACCAGGGCGCGGCGGCGGGTGACGAGTTTCCGGACGAAATCGTGACCGTCGCGGGGCGCGCCATGACGGTGCGGATGATGGGCAAGGCGACCTTTGCGACCCTGCAAGACGCCTCGGGCACTATCCAGGCGTATTTTCAAAAGGACGTTTTAGAACGCTACAACGCGCTCAAAAAGGTGGACATTGGCGATTGGCTCGAGGTCAGCGGCCCGCTTTTCGTCACCCAAACGGGCGAGCTGACGGTCAGGGCGCAAGCGTTCCGCCCGCTCGTCAAGTCGCTGCGGCCCCTGCCCGACAAGTACCACGGCCTGGCCGACAAAGAGCAGCGCTACCGCCAACGTTACCTGGATTTGATGGTCAATCCCGAGGTCAAGCGCGCCTTTGTGCTGCGCTCAAAGGCGGTATCTTACATCCGGCGCTATTTGGAAGACTTGGGCTTTTTGGAGGTCGAGACGCCCGTGCTGCAAAGCGTGCCCGGTGGGGCCGAGGCGCGGCCTTTCAACACGCACCACAACGCGTTGGATTACGACTTTCACCTGCGGATTTCTTTGGAGCTTTACCTCAAGCGCCTCATCGTGGGCGGCTTTGACGCGGTTTTTGAAATCGGGCGTAACTTCCGCAACGAAGGTATTTCTTACAAACACAACCCCGAATACACCATGTTGGAACTCTACTGGGCAGGCAAGGATTACCTGGATATCTTGGAGCTTGTCGAAGACATGTACAGCGGTCTTGTGGAGGAACTGACGGGCTCGAGTACCCTCACCTACCAGGGCGTCACGCTCGACTTCGGCAAACCTTGGAAGCGCGTTGACTACACAGGCGAGTTGGCGGCGCGCGCGGGGTTCGACTTCGACCCCTTGGACGAAACGAAACTGCGTGCCTGGGTACGCAAACATCACGCGCCCAAAGATGGGGGAGAGGCACTCGCCGACGCGCCCATTAATCACGTTTACGACAAGCTCCACGGCATCTACGTCGAGCCCCATTTGCAGGGTCCGGTTTTTGTCATGGACTACCCGCTGGCTGTTAGTCCGCTTGCCAAGAGGCACCGCTCGAGGCCCGGCCTGGTCGAACGCTTCGAGCCCGTTTGCGTAGGCATGGAACTCGGCAACGCGTTTTCCGAACTCAACGACCCCCTGGACCAGCGCGAACGCTTCGAGCTTCAGCAATCTTTACGCGAGGCCGGCGACGAGGAGGCGCACGCGCTCGACGAGGACTTTTTGACGGCCTTGGAGTACGGGATGCCGCCGACGGGCGGGTTGGGCTTAGGGATTGACCGCCTAGTCATGCTCTTAGCGGACGCGCCCAGCATCCGGGATGTGATTCTTTTTCCGCTGCTCAAGCCGGAGTAACGCTGTGGAAAAGGAAAAGTACGTGCGGGCCAATCAAGCTATGTGGAACCAAACCGCTGATGTTTACAACGCTGAGGGCTTTGACAAGCTCCTGTCAACCATCGCCCAAGCCGAGTTCACGACCTTTGACGACGTTGAGCGGCGCGTATTTTCCACTATCGGCTTAGGAGACAAAGATGTCGCGCAGCTTGGCTGTAACAACGGGCGCGAACTTATCAGCGTGAAAAAGGCGGGCGCGGGTCGCTGTGTCGGGTTTGACTTCTCGGAAAATTTTATCGAGCAGGCTCGGCGGCTTGCTCGAGCAAGCGGCCAAGAGCTCGAGTTTGTCCGCACAAGTGTCTATGACATAAGTGAGGCGTACACGAACGCGTTTAGCATTGTTTATGTCACCGTAGGCGTACTCGGCTGGCTGCCCGACCTACCCGGTTTTTTCAAGGTGGTCGAACGGATGCTGCGTTCCGGCGGCCACTTTTTCCTTTACGACCAGCATCCCGTTTTGGGCATGTTTGACCCTACCAAAAAGCTCACGGTGGACAGTTCCTATTTTCGGCACGAGCCTTTTGTTAATGAGGCGTTACCCGACTACATGGACCCGTCTCAGACCGGGCGCGCGGCGTCGTACTGGTTTCAGCACACGCTCTCGAGCATCATCGGCCTTTGCCTCGAGTTGAATCTACGGTTGACGCATTTCGAGGAGCATGAACACGACCTGTCGAACAACTATAGAGCGTTCCAGGGTTACGACTGGAAGCCGCCCCTTAGTTACTCGTTAGTGGCTCAGAAGGGGTAATGCTGTTACGCGCCCTGAGTTGCAAGTGCCCATCTTTGTCCGCAATCTACTGTACACGCGGATGACCACGACGGCTAAATTGAGCGCCCGACCGAGAAGATCATCAGCGAGGAGACAAAAGCGCGGGTCGCCAGACTGCTGCTCGGAAAGATTCCCTCGGCCGGCATTGCCAGAGCGGTGGACGTGTCTAAAACGTGTTTACAAAGCTACGTGAATCAGAAGTACGAAGAAGTTGACAAGCACGTGCAAGTTAAAGAGAAAAAGGGCGTTTACCAAGTGATCTTTATGCCGATAAGCTCCACTAGGTTGGCAAAGCTTCGGGGCAAAAAGTTGCATCGAACGCTTCAACAGCACACTAAGACGGTGGGTCTCACGTTTGGGCAAGAAAACTTTATTCTTCTCCAAAAAACTTGACAGTCACCTCGGCGCTATCTGCTTGTTCAGCCACCACTACAACGCGCTATTACCCTTAGCTCTACCGGCGTCGCGTTTTACCTTGACATACGCTCCAAAAGCTCATATCATCGTTTTGCTTACGGGGCCTTAGCTCAGTTGGGAGAGCACCTGCTTTGCAAGCAGGGGGTCATCAGTTCGAGTCTGATAGGCTCCACCACAGAGAAGAAGCGTGCTGCACGCAAGAAGCCAGAATGCTTAACCGGCATTCTGGTCTTTTCTTTAGCTAGTGGCACCTTAAAGGCACCTACAGGGTTTTCAGACGCCCCGATTTGGGGGGCACTGTGAACCGTTCACAGCCTCACCCCCCCTCTACTGACAGGGGGGTGGAAGTTACATGCAAATTTGACTTTGTGACGTTTACCACGCACCTTTCCCTTATGAATACCTCGCAGACAATCGCGGCGCTTTCAGGGAGCAATTTTCAGGGGATGCCCTTTGGATTTTTCGGTTGCCTCGAGCTGCCCCTCGACGTTCGGACCGCCGTAGCCTTTTCATATGACCTTTTACGCTGTCATTAGGCGCTAAAGAGAACTGTAATCCTTAACAACGCAAAGGGGAGCACCAAAAGTGCTCCCCTAGAACGCGTTCTTCACTTTTTACCTCGCGTACTCAACCGCCCGCGACTCCCTTACCACCGTCACCTGCACCTGCCCCGGATACTCCATGTCCTGCTCGATGCGGTTGGCAACGTCGCGGGCCAACAGAACCGCCGAGGCGTCGTCCACTTTTTCGGGCTCGACGATGATGCGGATTTCGCGGCCCGCCTGGATGGCGTAGGACTTTTCGACGCCGGGAAAACTGGTGGCGATGGTTTCTAAGCCCTCTAAACGCTTGAGATAACTCTCCAACGTTTCGCGGCGGGCACCGGGACGCGCGGCGCTCACCGCGTCGGCGGCCTGAACCAGGACCGGGTAGAGGGTTTCGGCCAAGTCTAGGTCGTGGTGGTGGGCGATGGCGTCGATGACCGCGTCGGGCTCGCCAAAGCGGCGGCCCAAGTTCGCGCCGATTTCGGTGTGGGTGCCTTCAATTTCACGGTCTATAGACTTGCCGATGTCGTGCAGGAGCCCGGCGCGGCGCGCCAACGATTCGTCCATGCCCAATTCGGCGGCGATGATGCCCGTCATGTGCGCGACCTGCACGGAGTGCTTGAGGACGTTCTGGCCGTAGGAGGTGCGGAAGTGCATCCGGCCCAGAAGTTGCACCATGCCGGGCTTGAGCCCGACCACATTGGCCTCCAGCGCGGCCTCCTCGCCCCGGTCTTTGATGTAGTTTTGCATCTCGCTCTGCGCCTTTTGCACCGTTTCTTCGATGCGCGCGGGGTGGATGCGGCCGTCTGAGACGAGCTCAGAGAGCGCGAGTTTGGCGACCTCGCGGCGGATGGGGTTGAAGCTTGACAGAAGCACCGCCTCGGGGGTGTCGTCGATAATTAAGTCCACGCCTGTGAGCGCCTCAAAGGCGCGGATGTTGCGCCCCTCGCGCCCGATGATGCGGCCCTTCATCGCGTCGGAGGGGATGGGCACCACCGACACGCTGATGGCCGCCGAGACCTCGGAGGCGCTGCGCTGGATAGCCTGCGCGATGATATTGAAAGCTTTGCGTTTGGCCTCGGCGTCGGCCTTGTCCATTTCATTGCGGATGCGCACCGCCTTTTCGCGTTCCAACTCCCGGTCGAGCCGGGTGAGGATGATGTCAACGGCCCCCTCGCGGGTAAGCTGCGCGACCTCAAAGAGCCGGCGCTCGATGTCTGCGGCCCGTTCATCAAGTTCTTTTTCCCGCTCGTCCAGCGCGTCGGCGCGCGCGTCCAGACGCTCTTCGAGCTCGTCAAGTTTTAGCGCGCGCGCGTCCTGCTGCTCGCCGCGGCGGTTGAGGCGGTCTTCCAGCGCCTCGGCCTTTTCGCGGTCGCGGCGGAGCGTCTCGCGGGCGTCGCGCAGGTCTTGGCGGTCTCTGTCTAGGAGTTCGCGGGACCGGGCGAACTCGGCTTCGAGGCTCGAGCGCGTGCGGCCCAGTTCGGCCTCGAGCCCCGCGCGCATGGTCCTTAACTCATCTTCCAGACGAGTCCGCTCGGTTAAGACGAGGTCCCTGGCCTCCGCTTCCGCCCGCTGCAGGGTGCCCTTGGCTTCCTCGTCGGCGCGGCGGCGTAGGGTGTCGGCGTCGGCATGGGCGTGTTCCAACACCTCCTGGTCGCGGCGTCGGCGAAACGCAAAACCCACCGCTACGCCGATCGCCAGACCCAAGAGGAGGTCCAGCACCAGCAAGGGCCAGTTCATTCCTCACCGCCGTCCTCATCGTCTACGCCGTCCCCCGCGCCCACTTTGCCCTTATACCCCGCGGGCTCCCCCTGGATGGCGGCAACAACCTGCTGCTTTATCTGCTCAATCAGCTGAGGGTTCTCGCTCAAGAAGCTCGCCGCTTTCTCCTTGCCCTGCCCCAGCCGCGTCTCGCCATAGCCAAACCACGAGCCCGACTTCTGGATGATGTCTAGGTCAGAGGCGATGTTGATTAAGTCACCCAGCTTGTCAATCCCCCGCCCGAACATGATCTCCACTTCGGCTTCCTTAAAAGGCGGCGCGACCTTGTTCTTGGTGACCTTGACGCGCGTGCGGTTGCCGACCTTGTCCACCCCCGACTTCACGTCGCCTTTGCGCCTCACTTCCATCCTTACAGACGCGTAGAACTTCAAGGCCCTGCCCCCGGGGGTGGTCTCGGGGTTGCCGTACAAGACGCCAATCTTTTCCCTTATCTGGTTGATGAATATGGCGGTGGTGTGGCTCTTGCTCAGGATGCCGGTAAGCTTCCTTAAGGCTTGGCTCATCAGCCTGGCCTGCAAGCCTACGTGGGAGTCGCCCATCTCGCCCTCTATCTCGGCCCTGGGGACCAATGCCGCCACCGAGTCCACCACAATCACGTCGACCGCGCCGCTGCGGACCAAAAGCTCGGTAATCTCCAGGGCCTGCTCGCCCGTGTCGGGCTGGGACACGAGCAGGTTGTCGATGTCCACCCCCAAAGCCTTGGCGTACTGGGGGTCCAAGGCATGTTCGGCGTCGACAAAGGCGGCCACGCCGCCCTTGGCCTGCGCCTCGGCGACGATGTGGAGGCTCAAAGTAGTCTTGCCGCCCGACTCGGGGCCGTAGATTTCCACCACCCGGCCTCTGGGCACGCCGCCCACGCCGAGCGCTAAGTCGACCGACATGCTGCCCGTGGAGATGACGCCCTGAGACAAGAGGGTGGCGTCTTCGCCTAAGCGCATGATGGCTCCCTTGCCGTACTGTTTCTCGATCTGCAGGAGCGTCGTGTTTAAGGATTTTCTTCGTTGTTCGTCCATGCTTCTCCTTTAAAGGTTCTTACAAAGGCACCCTCGACCGGGGTGCTGGAGTGGTGAAGCTACATAATCAATCACATAAGTCCTCGTTGCTATTCATTTGTGTGTTCCAACGCGCGGTGTCGGGTTATCATGCTGCATCACACCGAGCCGCCGCGTTAGGTGTGGAGCTGTTGCCAGAAAAAGGCTAGGGCCGTGTAGGTCAGCCTTTCCCTGACCCAGTCGGGCTCGAGCGCCGGCAACCTAAGCTTCTTGACCGCGCCCTCAGGGCTGATGTCGGGGCCGAAAACGGCTACATAAGCCTCTTGCGACCCATCCCCCAACCCCGCCACCTCACCCGTCACCTCGGTCGTAGCGAGACCGTAATCCGCTCCAAACAGCCGCGCGGCGGCTTCAGCCATTGCGAGCGCGACATCCGGTGAGACGGCGGGGTGGGCGTTGAGAAGAGGCTCGGGCACGCCAAAGGCTGCCTGTATCCGCGCACCCAATGCTACCACGCCGCCGGGGGGAGGCGAGGACGCGTTCCCTACGCTCAAACTCTGGATGAGCCCGCCGCCCGTCGCGGTTTCCATCACGGCGACGTTCGCCCCTTTTGATTGGAGACGCCGCCGAATCACCTCCGGCAGTTCGTCGCCGTCAAAGCCCCAAACAAAACCTTGAAGCGCCTCCCCGACGCGTCCCAACGCTTCCTCCGCCATCCCCTCCGCCGCCGCCAGCGTGTCCGCCTTGGCGGCCACGCGCACGTGGACGCCGTCGCGCTTGGCGTAGGTGGCGACGCTCGGGTTGGCGGCTAAGGTGAGCTCGCCTAAGCGCTCGGCCACGCCCGACTCGCCGACGCCGTGCGTTTTAAAGGTGCGGGTGAAGAGGGCGGCGGGGGGGAGCTCGAGCCTCCGCACCGCCTCCTCCAGCCACATCCTCTTGAGTTCGCGCGGCGGGCCGGGGAGCGCCACAACAAGCTTTTCTTGCCCCTCGCGCCGCGTCCGCACCAACCAGCCCGGCGCGGTGCCGAGCGGGTTGGGGAGCGCCTCGGCGGAAGGGATGAGCCAAGCCTGTTTGAGGTTGCGTTCGGGCATCCGCGCCGAAAAGGAGGCGAAGCGGGCGCGCAGGTCCTTCTCGAGTTCCGCGTCCACCTCCGGCGTTTCTCCTAAAGTCTCGGCGACGGCTTCCCGGCTCATGTCGTCGTCGGTAGGGCCCAGACCTCCGCACATGATGAGCAGGTCGCTCCGTGAAAGCGCTTCCTCAACCGCGCGCTTTAGCCGCTTGCGGTTGTCGCCCACGCGCTGCGACCAGTACACGTCCACGCCGCGCCGCGCTAGGTCCTGCGCCAGCCAGGCGGAGTTGGTGTCCACAATTTCGCCGAGCAACAGCTCGGTGCCGACGCTCAAAAGTTCCGCTATCACCGCGTTTCTCCGGGTTGTTTTACAAGCTTTTTGCAAAAGTTTACAAAAGATTGGGCCATAGCCGCCAGCATACAACCCGGCGTGAGCCGTGAGTAAGTCACATCTGCTGACACAGTTTTTCAGCCCACCGCACCCATCTTTAGGCAAACGGCAAACAGTGAAGATTTCCCCAAGACCTTTTGAGGGTTTGTAAGAAATTTGTAAGATTCGAGTGTATAGACTTGTCTCAGTTTAGCCCTCGGGCTAGACGGGGAGGGTCCACCCCTCCACCATCTCCTCTCTCGTGACCCCGTGCCCCCTACACGGGGTCGCACTTTTGGATGGCGACATCCTTGTTACGGCTAACGTACAGGTAAAAGTGACTCTGGGCTGTGCGGGTGCTCGAGAAAGCCGAATTCGGGCGTACAAGCAAACGCCATGATGAAAAAGGCCCGCTCATCCTCTGGCGCTATTTTCGAGGCTTCCCAACGCTTTATGAAGTTGCGCTGAACGTAGCGGGTCAGCCCCTGCCGCAAAAATGCAGCGCCCCAACACATAACTTTCGCATCCGTTGGTGCTACCATAGGAGGCATACGTCCTACTTTATTCCCGCCTCTCACATAAGCTTCACCGCACATGAAGGAGAAGGATGAAAGCAACCACACTGGGTGATTTACGCGCCACCGCCTGGGCCAACAAGGCGGGACGCAGCGTTAAACAAGAACTCCGCGACAACCTTATTTGCCGCCTCAGAGAAAACCGCCCCATCTTTCCGGGCATTGTCGGCTATGAGGGAAGCGTCACGCCGCAGATCGTCAACGCGGTGCTGAGCCGCCATAACTTTATCCTGCTGGGCCTTCGGGGTCAGGCTAAAACACGGATTTTGCGTCAGCTCACCGAGCTTTTGGACGACGAAATCCCCATCGTCGCGGGAAGCGAACTCAACGACGACCCCTTCCACCCCGTGAGCGCCGAGGCGGTGCATAGGGTGGCGGAAGAGGGCGACGCCACGCCCATCGACTGGCTGCCCCGTGAAGCGCGCTACGTCGAAAAGCTCGCCACGCCCGACGTGACGGTGGCCGACATCATCGGCGACATCGACCCCATCAAGGCGGCGCGGCTGGGCACCCAGTTGGGCGACCCGAGGAGCGTCCACTACGGCCTCCTGCCGAGAGCCAACCGCGGCATCTTTGCGATGAACGAACTGCCCGACTTGTCCGGCAAGGTGCAGGTCGCTCTGTTTAACATCATGCAAGAGGGCGACGTGCAGATTAAGGGCTACCCCATTAGGCTCGAGCTCGACGTGATGCTCGTGTTTTCGGCCAACCCCGAGGACTACACGGCGCGCGGCAAGATCATCACGCCCTTGAAGGACCGCGTCGGCTCCGAAATCCGCACGCACTACCCCGCGACGGTCGAGGAGGGTATGGCGATCACGCAACAAGAGGCCTGGGCGGAGCGCGAGGGCGAAGTGAAAATCCCCTCTTACGTGGCTGAAATCGTTGAGGAAGTGGCGTTTCAGGCGAGGGACGACTCACGTGTAGACAAGCACTCCGGCGTCTCGCAGCGTTTGCCCATCTCTTTGTTAGAAAACGTCGTGTCCAACGCCGAAAGGCGCGCTTACACCCTCGGCGAAAGCACTCCGATAGTGCGCGTGACCGACCTCTACGCGGGGCTCTCGGCGGTGACGGGCAAGTTGGAGCTCGAGTACGAAGGCGAACTCAAAGGCGGCGAGTCGGTCGCCAAGGACATCGTGCGCCGCGCCATCGGCCAGGTGTTCGGGCGTCGCGGCGTGAACCTCAACACGGGCGACGTGGTGGACTACTTCGAGGCGGACAACTCGCTCAAAATCCCCGACACGCTTCGTACCGAACAGCTTTCCGAAGTTCTGTTCAAGGTGCCGGGTTTGCGCGGCGCGGCGCAGGCGCTCGCTGAAGGCCGCGGCGCCGACGACCTAGCCGCCGCCGCCGAGTTCGTGTTGGAGGGCCTCTACGCCCGCAAGCAGGTGGCGAGAAGCGAAGAGCGCGGCTACAGCGCCGCCGAGCCCGACATGAACCAGGTGACCAGGCGACGTTGGAACTAATCGCGCGTTCGCAGGCCGGGAGTCGGAAGTTAAGGCTTTTGACTCCAGCCCCTTTCTGTAAGGAGGCCTATGCCCACTACCCGCTATAGCAAATATGAAGCGACCTTAGACGACCTGGACATGTCGGAACTGATGAAGATGATCCAGGACCGCATCCTCGAGTCGGGCTTCGGGCGTAACCCTTACGATCCCGACCCCAACTATCAGCAGACAATGCAAGACCTCTACGACGCCATCGCAGAGGCGTTAATCAACAACGAACTCGTCTCCGAAGAGATGATCGAGAACGCGATGAACGCCGAGGACTGGATGCAGTCCGAGCTCGGCGAGACGGTCAAGGAGTTGGCGCAACGGCTCGAGCGCGAGGGCTACTTGAAGCCCCAGGGCGGCGAGGAGGGCAACGACCCCGACCAGCCCGGCCAGGGCGGCGGCATGGGACCCGATAGGGACCCCGGCAAGGTCAAATTCGAGCTCACCAACAAGGCCATCGACTTCTTGGGCTATCGCACCCTTAGAGACGTGTTGGGCGGCGCGGGCAAGTCGAGCATCGGCGCGCACGAAACGAAGTTTCAGACCACGGGCGTCGAGGCCACCGCCGAGTCCAAGCCCTACGAGTTCGGCGACACGATGAATCTAAACGTCTCGGAAACGTTCAAAAACGCGGCGGGTCACGGTTTCGAGGGCGGCAAGCTCTCACTCGACTACGGCGACCTGGAAGTGATGCAAGCCGAATACAACTCGTCGGCGGCGACGGTGGTGATGCTCGACTGCTCGCACTCGATGATTCTCTACGGCGAAGACCGTTTTACCCCCGCCAAACAGGTGGCCCTGGCGCTGGCGCACCTCATTCGCACGCAGTACCGCGGCGACACCATCAAGTTCGTGTTATTCCACAACTCCGCCGAGGAAATCCCTCTGGAAAAGCTCGCGCAGGCGCAGGTGGGGCCCTACCACACCAACACCGCCGAGGGTTTGCGGCTGGCCCAAAAAATCCTCAAGCGGCAAAACAAGGACATGAAGCAGATCGTGATGATTACCGACGGCAAGCCCTCGGCCATCACCTTGCCCAACGGGCGCGTCTACAAAAACGCCTACGGCTTGGACCCCGTGGTTTTGGGTGAGACCTTGCGCGAAGTCGGTGCCTGCCGCCGCGCGGGCATCCAGGTCAACACCTTTATGCTGGCGCGCGACCCCGAACTCATGGCCTTTGTGCAGCGCGTGTCGGCGATGACGCAGGGCAAGGCCTACTTCACCACGCCCCACACCATCGGGCGCTACGTGCTGATGGACTTCCAGTCGCGGCGCACGAAGATGGTCAACTAAGCCCCTCAAAACTTCCTTGTGAGGCAGCCTTTGGGCTGCTTCTTTTTTGGTCATGATGAATGAGATTTTCCTCCCTTCTCACCCTTCGGGAACGTCGGGGCGATAGGCTCGAGCACGTGACTACCCCGAAGCTGAGAAAGGAACCCAATGAAAACGAAGCAAAAAGTGATAAGTCTTTTTACTCTTACGTTGCTCTTGCTTGGAGCCGCCACGGCGCAGAACGCGGACGAGCGCAATATCTCCGTCTTCGGCAGCGGCACCGTTTACGGCGAGCCGGATGTGGCGCTGCTCGAGCTCGGCGTCGACATCACCAACGAAGACTTGAGCGCGGCGAGCACAGAGGCCGACGAGACGATGCGGCGCATTATAGAGGCGCTCCTCGCGGCGGGCGTGGCTGAAGAGGACATCCAGACGGTCGCCTACAACATCTGGCTCGAAAACCGCTACGGTCCGAACGGTGAACCCACCACGGCGGTTTACCACGTCACGAACGTCGTGCGGGTCACGGTGCGCGAGGCCGAGCGGGCGGGCGAAGTGATAAGTAGCAGCGTTGACGCGGGGGCGAACGTCATCAACAACATCCGGTACACGTTTCTTGATACGGACGCGCTCGAGCGCGGGGCGAGAGAACTCGCCTTTATGAACGCGCAGAGTAAAGCGCAACAACTCGCGTCGCTCGCAGGCGTGACGTTGGGTTCTGTAATGAGCATCAGCGAGAGCGGCGGCTTTGGGGGTGAGCCCTTTTATGGTGACCGTGCCATGATGGCGGAATCGACGAGCGCAGCGCCCGTGTCGGGCGGACAGTTGGCGGTCACCGTGACGGTGGAGGCGCGCTTTAGCATTTCTGAAGGGGGACAGTAACCCAAGGCGTCATGCTACCGTAGCGTGTGGAGCACGTCTACTGCCTCCCCGCCCACGCCCTGCCGGAGCCGCAGGGCGAGGTGTTGCCGCTCTCGGCTGAGCTTTATAAACGCTTAGCCACAGAAGGACAGTTTTTGCCCCGCGCGGAAGTCGAGGAAGACCCGCGCTGGCGGCAGATTATCCCTTACGCGGTGCTTGAGCGTCACGACAGCGTGTTTCTGGTCAAGCGTCTGGGGGCGGGCACCGAGGCGCGGCTCCACGACCGGCTTTCCATCGGCATCGGCGGGCACATCAACCCGCGCGACCACGCGAACGCTCGGGACCCGCTCGAGGGCGCGCTGGCGCGCGAACTGCGCGAAGAGCTCCGCATCCGCGCCTTTTTTGCCGAGGCGGTGGGGCTGATTCATACCGCTGAGACGCTTGTCGACCGGGTCCATACCGGCGTCTTGTACCGCGTGCGCTCCCCCGGCGAGGTGGAGGTTCGGGAGACGCATAAGCTTTCCGGCGGCTTCGTTCCCTGGTCCGAGGTGGCTGAGCAGATGGCTAAGCTCGAGGGCTGGTCGAGAGCGGCGTTTCGCTTTCTTAGCGGCTGAAGCAAGAGGGAAAAGCGCGTTAAAGAGCCTCGTTTAACAAAGTTTGGCTCATCTTTCAACGTCGACCTTGGTCAAGCTCGACCCATTCGCGTCTCCAGGCGGGTGGCTCGAACGTGTCAGGCCAACACTCGAGCTGCCGGACAATCAAGCCGTTCTTCACAATCGAAAAGGTGATGGCTCTGGCTTTCACCACCCCGTCCGTCACGCCAACATCAGTAACCACCCCGTCTCCGTCGGCGAGGAGTCGGTCAACCGTGAATTGCCACAGACCGTTCGCCGGGTAATGTTTGTTGACGGCAACAAAGTTGGCCCGCCCCAAAATTCGCTCGGATGATTGGGGCCAGTAAAGTTCGTAGTCTTCGGCTAAGAGGGCGCTCGCGGCTCCAAAGTCGTTGGTCTGCATGACTTGCCAAAACGTTCTCACAACCTCTTTCGCGCTCCTTACGCTCTGCTCACGCCGATTTTCAACCCTCATGACGCCATCATCAGCGGGACGGTCTCGGTCACGTGCCCCGCCGCCGTGCCGTAAAGCGTGTGCGGCGTGGCCGTGTCGATTCGCACCGTGTAGAGCCCCATCCCCTCAACCTGCGCCTTGGGCACCAGCACGGTGTGGTTCTGGTCGGAATGGCCCACGACGAAGTCGCCGTCGTGACTCGCAATCTCCTTGACGAGCACGCGCATCTCGCGCCCCACCCAGCGCTGATTTTGGACATAGGACCAGTGCTTCTGCCGCTCGATAAGCCGCCCCATGCGCTCGCTCTTGACCTCTCGAGGCAGGTCGTCAAAATGTTTATACGACGGGGTGCCGGGGCGCGCGGAGTACATGAACATATAAGCCTGGTCGTAGCGGACCTCTTCATAAAGCGCCAGCGTCGCCTCAAAATCTTCCTCAGTCTCGCCGGGAAAACCCACGATGATGTCGGTCGAGAGGACCACGTCGGGGATTTTCGCCCTGATTTCGCGGACGATGTCCAGGTAGCGTTCGCGCCGGTACTCTCGAGCCATCCGCCTAAGCACCCGGTCCGAGCCCGACTGCACGGGCAGGTGGACGTACGAGCAGACGTTCTCGGTCTCGGCAATCGCGTCGACGATGTCCGAGGTAAAATTCATCGGGTGCGAGGTGGTGAATTTCACCCTGGGGATACCCGTCGCCGCGACCATGCGCAGCAGCTCGGCAAAAGAGGGCAAGCCGGGCGAGCCCAAGCCGTAGGAGTTGACGTTTTGCCCTAACAAGTAGATTTCCTGAACGCCCCGCGCCCTCATCGCCTCCGCCTCTTCCATGATGGCTTCAAGCGGCCTCGAGACCTCCGGCCCGCGCGTCTGCGGCACGATGCAGTAGGTGCAGTGGTGGTTGCAGCCCCGCATGATGGTCAAAAAGCCCGTGAGCGCGTCCGGTGCCGGGGTGATGTATGTTGCCAGGTCGTCTTTGAACGCTAGGCTTTCAAAAGCCGCCCCCTCCCGCGCCACCGCCTCGACGGCGGGCAGGATGTCGGTGATGGCGCCGGGGCCTATGAGGATATCCACCTCGAACTTCTTGGCGATGTCCCTACCCTCTTCAAGCTGCGCCAAACAGCCCATCAGCCCGACGGTAAGCTCGCGCCCCGCCCGCTTCTCCTTGCGGAGTTCGCCCAACAGCGTGACGACCTTTTCGACGGGTTTGCCGCGCACCGCGCAGGTGTTGAGCAGAATCAGGTTGGCGTCGGCGGGTGAGTCGACAATCTGGTGCCCGCCCGACGCGAGTTCGGACAAAATTGTGTGGGTGTCGTATTCGTTCATCTGACAACCGTAAGTTAAAACGTGCGCTCTCATACTCGTTCCTAGAAAACCACTGGCGTGGGTTGGTGAAAATTGGTGACTTTGTATAGCTAAAGCCGTGACAGTAAAAGGATTTTAGCATGGTGGGGTGGGGGCTCGAGCGTTGCGGCTTAACGTCTAAGCTTAGGAGCGCTAGCATGAACCCACTCAACCAGACTATTTCAGCCTACTTTCCTGGATTTTCGGCAGGACGAACGAGCATATTTTGCAGCGTGTAGTTGTGTGTAGGTTGGGGTGAACTAAACCCTCAAGGTAGGTCGCTAATCTCTACAAGGCCTTCGCCGGCCTCAAGCAGCGCTAAAGCCTTCTCGAACGTTCTACTCAGCACCGACTTCAGATGTGCATTGCTCGTATTTCCAAGCGCTAGCCAGAGCACCTGAGGAGGTGCGCCGTACTGCTCGAGCATCCTGACGAAGTCACTATCTTTTGTCATAACCACCGCCGACGCTTCGCGGGCAGCTTCAAATATAGCCCCGTCAGTCGCGTCTCGGTAGCCAAGAAACTTTACCGAGTAGGCTTCAACCTCAAAGGTGTCGGCGAGCCAGGGCGCAAGAGCAGGTGAAAGCTGTGCGTCAACCCAGAACGTCACGCGGCGAGTATAGGATGGTCCAACCTGCGAGACGCGAACATAAGAGAGGCGGTAATGTCTTCGGGCTCTAGGTCGGGCAGCTCTTCGAGAATTTGTCCCTGAGACAGTCCGGCAGCGAGTAGGTCGAGCACGTCGGTAACGCGAATGCGCATCCCTCTGATACAGGGCCGTCCTCCACACTGGTCAGGGTTGATGGTAATACGTTCTAGGAGGCTGCTCAAGCTTTCGTTCACATGACCATTGTACTCTTGTTAAACAAATGAAAACGAGAATCAAACTAAAAAGCAGGCTCGAGCGTTGCGACCTAACGCCGGAGTTGACGTGGGACGAAACCGATGAAACGCAACTCCGACTAACCAAAGACTGTTTTAACAGAGTTGCTGTTTCGCCCTTACGTTCGAAAACTTGTTTGGCGGTGCGTTCGGACTACGGGTAAGGTAGCAAGTTCAAGCCTACGATAAACCGAAAGTCTCGTTGATTTTTCGTAATGAACGTCTCGTTGTAAACAAGTGCCGTCGCCGCAATTAGTCCGTCGGCAATCAATAAACTGTGGCTCAAAAAATACTGCTTCAGCAAATCAACCGCACGGTCAGAAATCTCGTCGGTAATTTTCAGAATTTGGTAGCGGCTGAGGAACTTTTCAAGAACTTTCAATTCCATTTTATTCCGGCAGCCGACAATTAATTCCATTTCCGTTACAGCGCTGAGGGCTAAGACAGAAGTCGCTTCAAGACGCAGCAGACACTTTATTGCATCCGTTTCGCCACGTCCTGCGTCGATTAAAATGTCCGAATCCACAATGGTTAAAGCCACACTACTTGCTCCAGTGGGATTGCCGAACCCTGCGAATCCAAGCCGTGCTGTCTTGCATATCTTCGCGGTCTCGCCACATGCCAACAAATTCTTCAATTGCCAAGTCAGAAGTGTTAGCGGTTTTGGCGGACGGTGAAGACTTATAACGCTGGCGCAAAAAAGCGATAAAATCCTCGAGTTGACGTTGGGCTTCGGGCGGCAGAGCGTTGATTTCGCGCAAGATGTCTTCGTTCATAAATCCTCCATTTATAGTGGTTTTCATTGGGAACTTTGATGTCGCTCAAATTGTAGCTTTCTTCGTTGTAAGTATAGGCTCGAGCCAGCCCCTGCAGCAACTTGTTATGCCGGTGAACTTGAGCTGATGTAAAAGGATTCACCCCATCATATTAGGTATACCGTTGGATGGGCGTAACCGCACTGCTTCCGTCAGCGCCTCTGGACTGGGACAACTTACCGAAAGCCAATCATACTCGAAGACGCGGTTGAACTCCCGCGGGACATCGGTTGCGGCGATAAAACCGGTGCCGGGGAGCCCAGTAGCCTTATTGACAACCAGTACACTCAGCGGGGGCAGATTGTGGAGGAGACAGTACGACTGAACGGGCTCAAGCACAGCGCCGACTCCAGCAGTGTGCATGTTGGTGAGCTTTCCGACTAACTCGTAGGTAAGTGTTTGCCGATTCTTAGCCGCGAAAGCGAGGAGTGACCAGACCTGTGCGGCGCGCTCGGGGATTTTCATTAAGACGATTCTCCGTTTCTCAATAAAGTTAAAAGGACCATTTGTACTAAGTGTTTGAGCCTAAGCATTGAACGTTTTCACGTACACTACATTATAAACTACATCTCCTTCTACAGCAGCGCCACCCCAACTCACGCAGCACTTCCTGTTTTTTACGTTTTGTATGCAAAAAAGAAGCGGGTATAGGTAAGGTCCCTGCACCCGCTCCTCACACGCTCGAGCCCCCACCCCAGAACCCGTTACTCCTGCTCAATCACCCCACACGCAATACGGTCACCACTCCCACCGCCGGGGTCGGTCACATAGTCGTCGGGCTGGGCGTGCAGGATAACCGCGCTGCCGTCGGAGTCGAAAATGGCCCTTTCGCCCTCGCTCAGGGTCACAAGCGCGGTGGTTACGACGTAGGTTACGCTGCCATCTTCGTCAACGTGGAGGTTGATGAGGTCGCCCGCGTGAGGACCTTCGGGGTCCAGGAGACCGTGAGAGGCGTTGGTCGGGTTGAAGTGGCCCCCTGCGCTCGTAAAGTCAGGCGCGTCACACGCTCCCGTTTCATGAATGTGGAAGCCGTAGTCGCCGGGCTCGAGCCCCGTCGCCTGCTCAATCCCTACCTGAACGGTCACAAAGCGCCCCTCGCCCTCGGCGGGTTCGGTGAAGTTCACGTCGCCAATCACGTTGCCGTCCCTGCCGACGAGCTGCGCGGTGGCGACTTTATTTGCTACCTCCGAGGGTGAAGCGCCGCCCGTGGTCTCTTGCGCAAACACCAAGGCACCAGACAGAAGTAGAACGAGAAGTCCAACGATGTATTTCATAGTCCCCCAATCCTCCGGCATCTTATGACGCGGGTTTGGGGTTCGGCATCGGCGCACCCCACAATGTCGGTCTCGAGCGGGTGAGTCTGCTAAGCTAACGGCGTGTTTCGAGAGATGGTTCTGAACGTTGTGCGCGCTGTGCCCAAAGGACACGTCACCACCTACGGCCACGTCGCGCTTTTGGCGGGCAGGCCGGGCGCGGCGCGGCAGGTGGGGTATATCTTGCACGGTGTTCGAGAAGACGAGAATGTTCCTTGGCAGCGCGTCATCAACGCGCAGGGCGGGATTTCGACCTACAAGGTGGGCGCGGGCGAGTTGCAGCGGGCGCTTTTGGAGGCGGAAGGAATTGTATTCGACCCAAAAGGGCGTTGCGACCTCAAGCGTTTTGGCTGGACGCCGGACGGTCCTTAAAAACGCGCTCCACGTAAACCTGCGGCACGATGACGAGCGCGCCCTCCGGCACGATTTCGGCGACGAAGGGCGTTTCGCCGATGGGCTCGCCGTCAATTTCTAAGGGCAGCGGCGTGCTCGTCTTGACGCTCACGCGTTCGGCCTTGATATAGGCGAGGTCGCGGTAGTTGGAGAACTGCCTCGTTACCAAGCGGTAGGTGAGGCGGGCTACGCTCCTAAAGGTCGAGGAGGCGACGATGACCGCGTCTAATTTGCCGTCGTGCGGGCCGATGTCGGGACCCAGCGCGAGGCCCACCGAGTCTATCTGGCCGATGTTGGCAATCATGACGGTATGCGCCGTTCGGGTTTCCTTTTTGCCGTCGATTTCCAGCTCAACCGTCGTGCGCCGCAAATTGGATAAGTTCTTGAGCCCGGTAAAGATGTAAGCGGCAAAACCGATGCGGCGTTTTAGGCCGCGCGGCGCGTCCTCGATTAAGCGCGCGTCCCAGCCCGCGCCCGCGACGAGCGCGAAGTAGCGGTCGTGGGTGGGCAGGTAGCCCACGTCGAGCCGGACCGCCTCGCCGGTCAAGGCGACCTCGAGCGCCTTTTCCAGATTTTGAGGAATGTCGAGCGCCCGCGCGAGCAAACTCGCCGTGCCCGCCGGGAGCTGCGCCAACGGAATTGGGCAGCCGCACTTGACAAGCCCGCTCATCGCCTCCATCACCGTGCCGTCGCCCCCCGAGGCGATGACCAAGTCAAAGCCCTCGTCCGCGGCTCCCTGCGCCCAGCGCAGCGCGTCGCCCTCGCCCTCGGTAAAGCGGACCTCGACCTCGATGTTTCGTTCGGAAAGTTCCCGCTCCACAAGCTCGCGGATGCGGCCCGCGTCGTGCTGGCCCGACACGGGGTTGACGATGGTGAGGACGCGTTTGTAGGGAGGCCCGGCGGGCTCAGAGGAGTCCATGCCGCCAATCTACCGCATCCCAAGGCGGCGGTGTGGCGCTTCTTTACATCTTCTTGCGTTCTTACCGCTCTCCCCGCGTCTTTGGTGGGGCGGCGTGTACTATGATGCGTTTTATGGATATAAACAAATTATCAAGCGGGGCGTTATGACGCTCACCGATGAGGCGAAGCTGGCGCAGGCGCTTGTCCAAGCGGCGAGCCTCACGGGGAGAGAGTCCCCGGCGGCGGAGGTGCTGCGCGCGGCTTTTCGAGAACTAGGGTTTGACGAGGTAGCCGTGGACGACGCGGGCAACGTCATCGGGATTTTCAGACGAGGCGACGGCCCCACGGTGATGATGAACGGTCACCTCGACACGGTGCCCCTGGGCGACCCCGAAGATTGGCCCCACCCGCCGCTCTCGGGTGAAGTAGAAGGCGGGCGGCTCTGGGGGCGCGGGGCCTGCGATATGAAGTCGGCCTTAGCCTGCATGGCCTACGCCGCCCGTGACGCAGTTGAGGCAGATGTGAAGGGCACGCTGATGGTCACGGCGGTGGTGCAGGAGGAGGTGGGCGGGCTCGGCGCGCGCTACCTTGCCGAAACCGTCAAGGCCGACGTGGTGATTTTGGGCGAGCCCAGCCGGTTGCGGCTCATGCTCGGGCACCGGGGGCGGGTGGAGGTCCACGCGCGGCTGCCTGGCCGAATCGCGCACGCCGCCAAGAATGAGTTGGGCGATAACGCGCTCTACCACGCGGCGGACTTTTTGAGGGAACTTAAACGTCTGAACTTGCCCTCGGGCGGGCCGCTGGGGGGCTCGAGCCTCACCCCCACGCGCCTCACCTCCTATCCACCTGACGGAGCCAACGTGGTTCCGGGGCGGGCGGACCTCATTATCGACTACCGCAATATCCCCGGCGACGAATGCGACGAGATTCTCGCGCGGCTCCGCGCGCTCGCCCCGGAGGGAAGCGTCTTGGAGGTGCCCGACGAAACGCTTACGAGCGAAAACGGCAGCGTCGCCTACACCATCCCCCGAGCCGTGCCCGCCTACCTCTCGCCCGGCGAGAACCCCTGGGTGGAGCGGGCGCGGGAGGTACTCAAGCCTCTTTTTGCGGACGCTGAGCACTCCTTCGAAGAGGCCTGCTGGTGGTTCGCCACCGACGCGCCACACCTGGCCCAGACGGGCGCGGTGGTGATTGGCTTGGGTCCCGGCGAGGAGGAGCTGGCGCACACCACACGCGAGAACGTGCCCCTGGAGCACCTGTCCCTGGCGCGCAAGGCTTACGCGGCGCTCGCTCGAGACTTTTTGAGCCCAAAAGGAGGCCGCGCATGAAGGGCGAAACGCTGCGCCTCAACGGCGACATGTGGACCATCGTGGACGTCGCGCCCGCGGGCCCGTTGGCCGAGATGGTGGCGGCCCTTTTAGAGGACGAGGGCTTCGTCGCCATCACCCGTGGTCACGACGTAATCAACGACGTTTTCTCGCACTTGGGCGCGGCGCTCACGGGCACCACTTTTGTGCTCGTGCCCGAACGGGACGCCCCGCGCGCGCTCAAACTCATCGAAGAAACGGTGACGGATTACGAGGGGGAGGAGCTCGAGGCGCTTTTAGAAGAGATGGCCGACGAAGATTTGGGCGACCCGGACGCGTTTGACGGCGAGAATGATGAAACCTTTAGCGACGATGGCGAGGACGTTTAAGCGCGCCATAACGCCCAAACATCAACGTTTGGACACGTGCGCGCTGTCCGCGTCGTAAAAACGCAGCGGCGCGTCCCGCCACTCGCCCGCATAGGGAATGCCGACGCGCGTGGTGGTTGTGATTCGTTTTGGAGGCGGGCCGGGTTCAAAGTAGAGGGGTTTCTGGTTCAACAGGTGCGTATCGTGCGCCCGCGTCACCCCCAGCGCCCGCGTCAGCTTGCCGGGGCCGTCGGTTGTGCCCGTGACGTTCTCGAGGGGCTCCGCAGCCCGAACGAGCACCGCCTGCGCCTCGCCCTCGGCCCCCGTGACGACGTTGAGCATGGTGTACATCCCGTAGATGAGGTAGACGTAGAGCCTGCCGGAGGGTCCGAACATCGTCTCGGTGCGCTTGGTGCGGCCCTTTGAGGCGTGGCAGGCGAGGTCATGGACGCCGACGTAGGCTTCCGTCTCGACGACGCGGGCGCGCTGCACCTCCGTTCCGACTTCACAGACGAGCGTCATTCCGAGCAACGCCTTGGCAACCGTTTCGGCGTCTCCTGCGTAAAACGAAAGAGGCAGCATCTAGTTCGTATAGGGCGGGAAGGTCCAGTCGCTTAGGGTGGTGGTAAAGGTGCCGCGAACGGGGAAAACGAGGACGGTCAGGCTGAAGTCGGCCTCAATGCGTTCGGGCACGTACCGGCCCGGCGCTATCTTGAAAAATAGGTCGTAGCTCTCGACGGGGATGTCTTCGTTGGGCTCGAGCACCGTGAGCTTCCAGCCTCCAATGTCGTTGATAGCCTCTAAACCGTGCCCCTCGCAGTGAAACTTGAACTCACCGTCCCCACCCCCGCCCTCCGGCCCGCGCCGCCCCCGCGACTCGATGACCTCGGGCTGCAAGGTGCCCGCCTCGTCCCGAACGAGTTCGACGTGCTGATAAGAAAGCTCGCGCCCGCCCTGCGTCACCTCGGTCACGGACACGACCGACTCGGCCTCCTCAAAGGCGCGGGTGAGGTCGCTCAGGAGCCTTTCACAAGAAGGTTGCGCCAGGGCGGTGGCCGTTACGAGCAGGAGGGTCATGCACAATGCTTTCACAACCCAGTCTAACCGCCCACGCGCTAGACTGCTGTATGAATGAACGTATGAACGTTGCCGTTTTACTTTTTCGTAAGGTTCACGAACTCGACGCCATCGGCCCCTACAGCGCGGTCAACGCGGCGCGGCACTTCGTCCCCGAAGACGCGCTGAACCTTTGCACCGTCGCTAAGTCGCGCCGTCCGCTCCAGACTTCGGGCGGGCTCACCCTCACGCCCCACTACGACTTCGCGGGCGCGCCCCCGCCGGACGTGCTCATCGTTCCCGGCGGGCGCGGCGTGGACGGCGCGGCGCGCGACGAAAGGGTGCTGGGGTACGTGCTCGAGCACGCCCGACGCGCCAAACTCTTGGTCAGCGTCTGCACGGGCGCTTTTTTGTTGGGCGAGGCCGGTTTGCTGCGCGGCCTGCGCGCGAACACCTGGGCGGGCAAGCGCGAGCGGCTGCTGGATTACGGGGTGGGGGAGATTGTGGACGCCCGCGTGGTGAAGAATGACGGGGTCAAAAACGCGCGCGTCTGGTGCGCGGGCGGCGTGTCGGCGGGGATTGACGCGGGGCTGGATGTTGTCGAGGAGTTTTACGGTGTGGAAGTAGCTGAAAAGGCGGCGACGCAAATCAACTACCCGTTCTGGGCTCGAGAACCGGGCAAGACCGTGGCTTAGTCCGTCGGTCTTAAGGCAACCAAACGCGCGCCTCTTCCGGAAACGCCGCCGGGTGGAACGCCTCACCGAAGGGGACCTCAAGCCCCTCTTGACCGGGCCTGTAGACGTGTGTCCGGCTCGCGCCGAGGTCCACCACCCACACTTCCGGCACACCTTCCCGGAGATAGATGGGGGGCTTGGTCTCTATGTCGGCTCGCAACGACGTGTGGGCAACCTCCACAATCAGATGCGTGTCCCCCGGCTCCGCGTGTCTCACATGATGGTCAAAGGGTCTCACCACGGCGATGTCGGGCAAATAAAGCTGCGCCCCGTCCGCCATCCAAAAGTCTTTTTCCTCGCGCACTATGACGTTGTAGGCCGTTAGATACGTGCGGAACTGCTCTGCCAAGTCGATGATGGTCGCGCTGTGAGAGGGGCTGGACGGCGTCAGGGAGACTACCTCCCCGTTGACAAGTTCGGTGCGCTCGTCTTCGCGCAAGATGCCCGCGTCCACCATCGCATAAACATCTTGACGGGTAAAAAGACGCCGTTGTGCGGCCAGAGCCATGTTTTTAGCTTACTATGTTTCTCGCCCCATCTATAGCGAGAGCGGGATGACCTCGAGCCCCGCCCCCTCCCGAACTTCTCCATGCGGCGGCACCACCGCGAGCGCGTTTGCAAAGAGCATGGAGGTCAGGACGCCCGAACTTTGATTGCCCGTTGTGCGGGCGGTGGGACCGTCGGGGCCGAACTCGAGCACGCAGCGCCAAAAAGCCTCCTTGAAACCCGCGCCCTTGAAGGGCGAGCGGGCGGTGGCGTGAATCCTTCTGTGGTAGAGGAGAGGTTCGGTGGAGCCCAACGCTTTATGCAGCCAAACTTGGGTGAGGAGGAGGAAGACGACCATGCTCGAGACCGGGTTGCCCGGCAGCCCGAACACGGATAGGCCGCGCCACTCACCGAACAGCGCCGGGCCACCCGGTCGCATCGCCACCTTCCAGAAATGCACCCGTCCCTCGCCAAAAAGTAAGTCCCGGACAAAATCATATTTGCCCATCGAGACCCCGCCCGAGGTCACGAGCAGGTCCACGCCGCCCAAATCCTGCAAGCCTTCTTGCAACGCTTCTAGCGTGTCCAGCGCGCGCGGCAGGATGAGCGGCACGCCGCCCGCCTCCCTAACGAGTCCCGCGACGGAGTAGGCGTTCGAGTTGTAGACCTGAGCGTTTTTCAGGGGCACGCCCGGCTCGACAATCTCGTCGCCCGTCGAGAGGATGCCGACGCGGGGCGCGCGAACGACCTCTAGGTCCGCGTAACCCATCGCCGCCGCCACGCCCACCGCCGCCGGGGTGAGGCGGGTGCCCGCGCGAAGGTAAACTCCACCCGCTCGTAAGTCCTGCGCCCTGGGCCGGACGTCGTCGGGGGAAGCGGGCGCGTACAGGAGTACCCCGTCGCCATCCTCCTGGGTCTTTTCCACCGCGATGATGGCGTCCGCGCCGTCAGGAACGGGCGCGCCCGTGTAGATGCTCACCGCCTCGCCGGGTCCCACCGCGCCCGCGAAGGGGCGGCCCGCGGGCACCTCGCCCACGACTTTGAGCCTCGCGGGCGCGCCCTGACTCGCCCCAAGCGTGTCCGCCGCTCGGCAGGCGTAACCGTCCAAGGCGGAGTTGTCGCAGTTCGGGTGGTCGGCCAGGCTTGTTAAAGTTTGGGCGAGCGTGCGTTCGTAGGCTTCGCGTAGGGGGATGCGCTCGAGCCCCAACCCCCTCGCCTGCGCCTGGATGATGCCGATGGCTTCCTCTAAGCCTATTTGGGTTTTGTAGTCCATAGGTCACTGTAGCAACTTGACGGGTTACCCAGTAGATTGAGGCGCTTGCGGCTGAAGATTCTTCCGAACGTGCATGTTAAACTCTGCGGACTACAGCTCGAGAGAGGGTGAACATGGCTTACCAAAAAATAAACGTTCCTGACGGCGACAAAATCACCGTGCAGGGAGGCGAACTTAACGTTTCAGACCGCCCTATAGTTGCATTCATCGAGGGCGACGGCACCGGGCCGGATATCTGGGCAGCGTCGCAGCGGGTGATGGACGCGGCGGTCGAAAAGGCTTACGGCGGAGAAAAGTCCATCGCCTGGATGGAAGTCTATGCGGGCGACAAGGCGAACGACGTGTACGGCGAGGTGGTGTGGCTCCCCGACGAGACGGTGGACGCGTTAGACGAGTACCTCATTGGCATCAAAGGTCCTTTAACCACGCCCGTCGGCGGCGGGATTCGTTCCATCAACGTGGCGCTGCGGCAGCGCTTAGACCTCTACGCCTGCGTGCGCCCGGTGCAGTATTTCGACGGCGTGCCGAGCCCGGTCAAGCGACCCGAAGACGTGGACATGGTCATCTTCCGCGAGAACACCGAGGATATTTACGCGGGCATCGAGTACAAAGAGGGCACGGAGGAGGCGGAGAAGTTTTTGGGGCTACTTAAAGAAAACTTCCCCGAGTCCTACGCCAAGGTTCGTTTTCCGGACTCGAGCGGCGTCGGTATCAAACCGGTGTCACAAGAGGGCACAGAGCGCTTGGTAAAAGCGGCTATGGACTACGCGGTCGCCAACGACCGCCCCTCGGTCACGCTCGTCCACAAGGGCAACATCATGAAGTTTACTGAGGGTGCCTTTCGTGATTGGGGCTATGAGGTTGCCAAGCGCGAATATGGTGCAGCCGAACTCGACGGCGGTCCCTGGCTCACCTTTAAGAACCCACGTACCGGCACCGATATCACCGTCAAAGACGTGATTGCCGACGCCATGCTCCAGCAAATCTTGACGCGTCCGGTGGAATACAGCGTCATCGCCACGCTCAACCTAAACGGCGACTATATTTCGGACGCGCTCGCGGCGCAGGTCGGCGGCATCGGCATCGCGCCGGGCGCGAACATCAACTACACAACGGGCCACGCCGTCTTTGAGGCCACGCACGGCACCGCGCCCAAGTACGCGGGGCAGGACAAGGTCAACCCCTCCTCAGTCATCCTGTCGGGCGAGATGATGCTCCGCCACTTAGGTTGGGACGAGGCGGCGGACCTCATTATCGGCTCGGTGGGTCGGACCATCGGGCAAAAACGGGTGACGTACGACTTTCACCGCCTTATGGACGGGGCCACGCTGCTCAAGACGAGCGAATTCGGGGACGCGCTTATCGAGAATATGTAAGCCTTGTTACCACTGGAGAGGGCGGCTAAAGGCGCTCCAAAGGACTCCGCCGCGCCGCTCTCAGCGCGGGCAGGAGCGCGAAAAGCACCGCGACCGGGAAAAGGAGGAGCCCGC
The DNA here is from genome assembly GCA_965214995.1 of Trueperaceae bacterium. GTDB lineage: Bacteria > Deinococcota > Deinococci > Deinococcales > Trueperaceae > CBDCCT01. The sequence goes on along the minus strand of CBDCCT010000002.1, from coordinate 5,503,593 downwards.
GCCACAGGTCTGCGCGGCTCAGTTCGGGGGTGGGCAGCACGAGGCTTGCTTGCGCTTGCGCGACCCGCCCCACCAACGCCACGCCTAAGTAGGCGGCGAACACCCCCAGCACGATCCCGACCAGGCTCAGCAGCGCGGCCTCTACGAGCACGCTCCCCGCCACCACGCCCCTCGGCACGCCCACCGCGCGCAAAATCGCCAGGCTTTTTTGCGCCTGCACCGCGTTGGCGTAGGTGTTGAGCGCGACCGTGATGACGGCCAGCGCCAGGATGATGTTGGCTAACACCCCGTAAGTCTGCCGCCCCTGACCGAGCAAACTCAGCAGCCCGTTGATGACGCTCCCCGGAAAGACGGCCTGCACTCCGGGGATGTCGTCGAGAACCCCGGCAATTTGGTAGAGCGCGCCGAGGTCTTCGGTCGCGTAGAGAACGGCCGTAACCTCCCTCGTGTCACGCCCATCCGGCGGCGAGGCGTCGGCGAGGGCGTCCAACGGGAGAGCGGCTTCGGCGGCGTGCCCTTCTTCGTGCTCGTGACTCTCTTCGACAACTAAGTTCAGCGTGCCCCGCTCGGCGGCGTTGATATGAAGCCCGTAGTCGCCCCTTTGCAGATGAACGACGTGCGCCGAGAAGATAGCCAGGCAGCCCTCGATGTCGTCCTCCCCCGCGACGAGTTCGGGGGTGAGCGTTACGCCCTCACCGTTTGTAAAAGAAAGAATCACGTTTTGGTCGGCAAAAAAGGCATAATCAGCGTCCTCCGGGGCATTAAAACGCAAGAAGCCGCCCCTATCTGCGCCCGCCAGTGCCACAAGATTTATCTGGTAGCGGGTATGCACCTCATCCATAACCGCAGGATTGGTTTCTTCGCGTCCGACATTCAGCGTTTCCCCCTGCCCCGTCATGTGCGCGCAAGCGTGCTCGGCGTCTACCGTGCCACTTTCGGGCGAAAACTGCCCGTGTGAAGCCCAGATGGACTCGAGCGCCGTATACACTGCGCGGTCGGACGGCCCCCCGGTCGGTGCCAGAATCCCTACCACGCGGTAGTCGTCCGCGTGCATCACGGGCTCAAAGGTCTCGACAAACCCGTGCGCGGTTTTGAACGTATCCCCCAAGCCGAGCCCCAGCTCCCGCGCAACCTGCGCGCCCAGCACCGCCTGATACGCGCCCGAAAAGACGGCCCCTTGTGCAAGTCTGTAATAAAGCGGCGCTTGCGGCCCAGCGCGCAAGTCAAAATACGCGGGCGTCGTGCCGACGAGCGGATAACCCTGCACGCTGTCGCCAAAGCCCACGGGGACAGCGCGCTCGGTACGTGGGTCGGCCTCGAGCGCAGCGTAAACGCGGTAAGGGAGGTTGCCGACGGGCGCGTTCTGGTAATAAATCGTATTGAGCACGGCTTGCGTCTGCGAGCCCTCGGCGGTCACGAGCAGGTCGAAGATTTGCGCCGCCTCGGTCGCGCCCTGTTGAAAGGCGCGGAGGCTTAAGGGGACGACGAGCGCCAAGCCGACGCCTAAAAGCACCGCCATAACGGTAAGTACGTTTGCAAAGAGGCGCATTCGCAGGGAGCGGACGAGAACCCAGAGGGTGAGGCGCAAACGTCTAAATAGTCCGGCGGAGGGGCCAGGCATAATCTCAAACTTAACGTTTTTGTGTCAGTGGAGCGTCAGTGCGCAGAATAACTTGGACTTAGATTTGACATTCAGCCTACTTTCCAGAAATTTGAAGGAACGATTCCGCGTCCCTTGCAGCGCTTAGTTAAGTGGCGTGGGCATAAACTTTGACCTCACGCTCTAATTTATCGCCAAGCGAGTCTTGAGCCAGGTCAAGGTCATAGCTCGTTTGTAAACCAAGCCAGAACTGAGGTGAGGTGCCAAAATAACGCGCCAAACGTAGCGCTGTATCTGCGGTTATCGAACGCTTCTTAAGCACAATTTCATTCACTCGGCGGGCGTTCACACCCAAACCGATGGCAAGTTGGTTCTGACTGAGTTCCATTGGCTTAAGGAACTCTTCTAAAAGCACTTCGCCAGGATGAATTGGTAAAAGCTTATCTGTCACGATGACCTCCATTCACTTAATGATAATCGACAATTTCTACATCAGCAGCGTTACCTTCTTGCCATATGAAACAAATACGCCACTGATTATTAATACGGATACTGTACTGACCTTCACGGTCACCCTTAAGTTTTTCTAAACGGTTGGCAGGAGGGACGCGCAAGTCGGCTAAAGTCTGAGCATTGTCAATCATTCGTAATTTCCTTAAGGCAAGTTGCTGAATCTTTTGGGGAAGTCTCCTGGAGGGCTGACGATGGTAAATCTTCTCGGTTTCTTTGCCCTTGAAGGACTTAATCACAGCCCAGTATAACGTATAGCGTTAAACGTTATACTGGGCTGTGATACGCAATTCGTATAGACACTTAACGGACTGAACTTAGGGGCGCGAAACCTCGACGGTGTAATTTGGCATACTCCAAGTCCTTTCCAGAAATTTGAAGGAACGATTCTGCGTCCCTTGCAGTGACTAGTTATGCCACTGCTAAAGTGAGCCGAGAGTCAACAAAGAACCTCAACCGTAAATCCGCCTGGTGCTTTACAGTAAAACGTCCACGAACCATGAAAATGGCGAGGTGGTTTCACGTTGTACCCGTCATCTTTGAGTTGCCGGTTAATTTCGTTGACCTTTTCCTTACTGCCCTGAATAAAGCCAATATGAAAACTCGCTGGATACTTGACTGCTGTTTCTCCAACCTTCATCAGCGTGAGCACTAAGTTTGCATCGTCGAACATCACATCAAAGCTGTCGTCGCTTTCGATGCCATCCATACTACGAAACCCAAAATACTTTTCTAAAAAGGCTCGAGTTTTTGCAACATTGTTGACGGTGAGGTTGAGGTGATTTAGCTTTATAACCGTTTTAGTTTACCTTGAAGAGAAGTCGGGAGCATAACTACTGATTATCGGACAAATGTCCGATAAGATTCTTATAGAGAGTGTTACAGGACATGAGCCTATTTGTACCAGCCTCTTGATTAGACCAACTCAACCACCTCAGTGAACATTTCTTTCACCGCTGGGTCATGCGTCGATACAACCAGCGCGGCGTCGGCGCGCCGGGCAACGTCGCGCAGCAGCCTCAGCGCCGCCTCGCCCCGCTCGCGGTCCAAGTTCGCGGTGGGCTCGTCCGCCAAAAGCACCACGGGATTGGCCGCCGTCGCCCTGGCAATCGCCACCCGCTGCCGCTCGCCCGTCGAGAGGCGTTTGGGTAGGTGACTCAGCCTGTGACCCAAACCGAGGTCTGAAAGTAGACGACGTGCGCGGCTTTTTGCTTCGCCGATGGGCACACCCGCCGCGGCGAGCGCCACCACGACGTTTTCTAAGGCGGTGTAACCGTCGATAAGGTGAAAGTCCTGGAAAACTAAACCGACATGCTGAGCCCGAAAAGCTTCCAAGCGGCCTTGCGGCATGGTGGTGAGCGCTTCACCAGCAATCTCGACTTCACCTTCGGCTGGCCTCAGCAGCCCCGCCAGCACGTGCAGCAGCGTCGTCTTACCCGAGCCGCTGGGACCGACGAGGGCGAGTTCTTCGTTGGCGTTGAGCGTTAAGTCGGGCAGTTTGATGTGGGCGTCTTTCGCGTAGTGAACTTCCAAGCCCCGCGCCCTCACCCTTAGGGTAAGGGGAGCGGACGAGCCTTCACCCGCCCCTTTTACTCTTTCTCCCGCCTCACTAACCGGCACGCTCGACCTTGTCGGCCTGGATGCGGATTTTTGAAACGAACCCTGTAACGGGGTCTTTGGCGGTGCCCACTTCCAGCGTTCCCGTCACCTTGAGCGCCCCAAAGATGATGGTGTCGGTGCCGCCTTTGGGCAGTTTGATGTAGACGATGTCGGCGGGCCACTCGGCCTCGCTTTCGCAAAAGGGACAGACCGCCATCGGGTATTTGGTCAGCACGAAAAAGTCGGCGTCGGGTTTGAGGGGCGGGGCGGCGTAGCCGAGCATGGTCACGGTTTCGCCCGACGCGGCCTCCAGCTCGGGGCTAAACTCTTGCGTCGTCACGTCGGCGTAGAGGTCGCCAAAGGTAAACTGGGGCTGCGCAAAGGCGCTGCTCACCATCAAGAAGGCTGCTAAAAGCAACGCGGAAAACACAGTTTTTCGTAACATCTCACCACCTCATGTCAACTATAGAGAATTTGCTCGAGGTTTCCGTCAGGGCTGAGCTACAGAGTCGGCCTGAAAGGAGAAAACCTGAGAGCGTTAGCCTCTCAGGTTTCCCAAAGCCCCTTTGATTCCTTCGCTAGTTGCCGCCCGCCTGCGAAAGCAGCTCGCCTAAGCGCATGAGCGTTTCCGCCTGCGCCCCCTCGAGCCCCCCCGCGACCTCGGTGGTCTGCTGGCCGAGTTGAGCCACCAAAGCGCCCGCGTCGGCGCTGTTCGACTGGAGCGCTTCGGCGAGCCTCTCGAGCGTGTTCACCATCGGGTCTAAGTCGGGGTCGTCCAAGCTGCTGAGGCGCTGCTGCCAGCCCTGGATGTTCTCGATCGCGGCCTCGGTGGGGAGGCTTTCTAGGCCGCCCTCGAGGAGGGCGATGGTTCCCTCGACGCTCGGCTCGACCGCGGTGGCGTCGCCAGAAGGCGCGTCGATGGCCTCCCCGCCCGTCGCGCCGCCCGTTACAGCCCCGCCCGTCATGTCGCCACCGGTCATGGTGCCACCTGTCGCGTCTCCGCCTGTCGCACCGCCGGTCATGCCTCCGCCGGTCATGCCGCCGCCCGTCACGTCGGTAGAAAATGTGTCCCCGATGTTGGAAAGGTCGGTCATCCCGCCGCTGACGCTGGGCGCTTCGCCCTGCGCACTGCTGTTCGCGCCCGCACGCGCCGCCAAGTCGCCGAGTGCGTAGTTCATCACGTGGAAGAGGTAGTTTTGCTCGACGGTGCCGCGCACTAAGTACGCGCGCGGGCCGACGGCGTAAGCCGCCACGTCCGTGCCGTCGTGCGTCTCGCTGCTAAGAGGCACGAGCGCCTGCTGAAAGAAGTCTTTGGCCTGCGTGTCTACACCCGTGAGGTCGGGGCGCTCGCCGATGGTCGCGCCGGGGCCGTTAAGGTAGCCGAGCGTGGTGTAGGGCTTTTCGTCCGCGGCGAGGGTGAGTTCGTCTACCGGGAGCCCCTGGTCGTCGAGCCCCTTGACGAGCCCCAGGATCGGGTTGCCCCGCTGCGGATAGCCCGCGATGTCCATCGTGTGCGCGTGGTCGGCGGTCACGATGATGAGGGTGTCCTCGAGATCGACCTTGTCGAGCGCCGTCTGCACCGCGTTGGCAAACTCGATGTTGTCGGTGAGGGTGCGAAACGCGTTGGTGCCGTGCGAGGCGTGGTCCACCCGGCCCGACTCGACCTGGAGGATGTAGCCCGCTTCGTTTTGCGAAAGAATGTCGATGGCCTTGCTCACCATTTCGCTCAAAGAAGGTTCGCCACCTGTATCGTCGGCGCGGTCCGCTTCGTACTGCATGTGCGAAGCGTTGAACAGGCCCAGGACCGGACCCGTCGAGGCGGGGTCGAGGGCGTCGAACCCTTCCTCGTTCCAGACATAAACCGCGCCTTCGCGCCCGCTCACCCACTCCTCGGTGAGGTCGCGCCCGTCGGTGCGGCTGCCCGTCCCTTCCTCGTCTTCGGGGTCGCTCGCCGTCTCGGGCAGAAAGTGACGGCGACCGCCGCCCAGCGCAACCTCCAGGCCGTCGCCGTAAGGAAACTCGATGAGCTGCCGGGCGATATCGGCGCAGCCGAGGCTCGAGGTGTCGACGCCGTAGACCTCGGCGGCCAACTCCAACGCGGCGTTGTAGGCTTTGGCCGTCTCGGACAGGGCGCTGTCGTCCTCCCAGTTGCGGTCGGCGGAGTGGGCGTAGTTCGCGGCGGGCGTCGCGTGGGTGATGCGCGCGGTGCTGACCGTACCCGTCGCCATCCCCGCGGTTTCGGCAAGCTCAAAAAGCGTGGTGAGGCGCTCCGCCTGCGCCGAGAGGCAGTCGCCGCGCAACGTGTCCGGGCCGACGCCCAGCACGCCCTGCTTCGTCTTGACGCCCGTGCTCCAGGCGGTCGCGGTGCCCGCGGAGTCGGGCACCTGCGCGTTGGTGTTGTACGTTTTGATGAGCGCCACGTTCGGGAAAGTCTCGTAGGGCAGGATGTTCTCCTCGCCCATCATCCCCTTGATCTGCCCCGCCAAGATGCGCGTCGCGGTCACGGTCGTGGGTCCCGCGCCGTCCGCCACGAAGATGATGACGTTTTTTGCCTCGTCGGTGTTGGGCTGCACCGCCAACATCTGTTCTAAAGTCTGCTGCCCCAGCGCGTAGTAGGGGTCGCTGGTCTGCGGCATGGAGAGCGCGCCGCCGGTTTGCGCCAACCCGACGCCCGTAAGCGTTGCACAGCAGAGTGCAGCGCAGCCAAAAAATCGTCCCGAACGTTCTAACATGTTTCCTCCTCCAGGATGTGACGAGGTTCGAGAACGCGCCCGCCGAACAGGCTCGAGCACAACTCCCCCTATGAAAAACCTCACGGGCACGCTAGCGCGTGAATGTCAGACCCTTGTCAAACTTTAAGGCAGCGCCGAAGAGCCTGTGCGCAGCGGTTTCTTGGCGCTCAGGCGCGGTCTGGCCGGACGGTGCCCGGGTTTTCGCCCTCGAGTCCCCCACGCGCGGCCCATTTGGCGTATTCTTGTGACTTAAGGTTGTCATGACTCAGGTTCTTAACCACTCAGTTCTTAACCATTCAAGAGGAGGCCGCGCGTGAAACTCACCCGCATCGAGAGTTCAGGGTCCCGCCCCGCTGGCTCTTCGTGCGGCTCGAGGGGGCGCCGCTGGCGCAACCCGGTCTGGCGCCACGCGGACGGTCCGCTGGCGGGATGGTAATTTCGTAACGGCTTGTCAACGTTACGTTGAGGAGAAAACCGGGGTGATAAAGATGACATACGCAAAAACCGCGGAGCGCATCAAGGACGCAGGCATCATCGCCATCGTGCGCGGCGCGTTTCCCTTAGCCGGACTTGTGGAGATAGGCGAAGTTTTGGTCGGGAGCGGGGTGAGGGTGCTCGAGGTCACCCTCAACAGCACGCTCACGGGTTCCGGTGACGGTGCGCTTGGGGCCATCGCGCAACTCAAACGTCACTTTGGAGACCGCGCGCTCGTCGGCGCGGGCACGGTTCGCACAAAGGAGGATGTGGACGGCGCGCTAGACGCTGGGGCGGCGTTTTTGGTTTCTCCCAATCTGGATTTGGAAAGCGTCGCGCGTTCTAAAGAGCGCGGCGCGCTGCACCTGCCGGGCGTGTTTACCGCAACAGAAGCCCAAACCGCCTTTGACGCCGGCTGCACCGTGGTCAAGCTTTTTCCCGCCGACGCACTCGGCCCCGCCTACCTCAAGGCCCTCCGGGCACCCCTCAACGACATCGGCTTTGTGCCCACGGGCGGGATTGACGCCGACAATCTGGCCGCTTACGTTCGGGCGGGCGCGGTCGCCGTGGGCGTGGGGAGCGCGCTCGTGCGCGGCGCTGATGATGACCTCGGCGCGTTGGCGGAACGCGCGAAAGCGCTCGTGTCGGCGCTGCGCGGGGCGCGTGAGACACATGGCTGAACGACCCCCCGAACCGAGATTCGACGTGACCACCCTCGGCGAGACGATGCTGCGCCTCAGCGTGCCCGCGGGCCTGCCCCTCGCGGAGGCGCGCGAGCTCGCCCTGCACCCCGGCGGGGCCGAGAGCAACGTGTGCGCCGCGCTGGCCTGTTTGAACCGGCGCTGCGGCTGGGTGAGCGCTCTGCCCGCTACGCCGCTCGGCGAGCTCGTCTTGCGCCGTTTGCGGGCGGCCAAGGTAGACACCTCCGCGGTGGTCATGGCCGAGGGCCGCGTCGGCACCTACTACGTGGAATTTACGACGCCCCCCAGGGCTCCTCAAGTCCTCTACGACCGCGCCCACTCGGCGGTCACGCGGTTGGGGGTGGGGGAGGTTGACTGGGATTATCTTTTGGACACCCGCATCCTCCACCTCACCGGCATCACGCCCGCGTTGAGCGAAAACCTACATGCGCTCGTCATGGAGGCTGTGCGGCGGGCCAGGGAGCGGGGCGTCACCATCTCTTTCGACGTGAACTATAGGCGTAAGCTCTGGCCCCCGGAGGAGGCCGCTTTGAGCCTCCGCGCCCTCTTGCCTTTTGTCGACCTGCTCATCTGCGGCGAGGCGGACGCCGCGGAACTTTTTGGGTTCGGCGGGAGCGCGCGGGAGGTGCTCGACAGCCTGCAAACGCTTACACCCGCGCGGCGGCTGGTGCTGACCCAGGGGGCGGGCGGGGCGACGGCTTCGGAGGGTGGCAAAATTTTTCACGAAGCCGCTCTAAAAACCGAACCCGTCGACCGCTTGGGCGCCGGGGACGCGTTCGCGGCGGGCGTGCTTGACGGCGTGCTGAACGGCTCTCTCGCTGAGGGGCTGCGGCGGGGGGTGGCACTCTCCGCGCTGGCTATCTCGCAGCGTGGGGACATGGTCGTGACGAACCGTGAGGAGTTGGACGCACTTCAGGGTGCCCCGCCCACGCGTATTCAGCGCTAGCGGGAGAAGGAAGAATACAGGATGCAGCACACGGAAGTCGGGAGGTGGGAGTGAAGGGCTGGTTTTGCTGGACGCGTCACTCGTGAACATCGGCAAGCGAATGCCATCTGGACCCAAACAAAAAGGCGCGCTCGCTAAAGCGCGCCTCCACATGCGGTGTAAACGATAGACTAAAACCTACTGCCCCGCCACAAGCTTGTAAATCTTGCCGGTCTCGCCGGTCGGCCCGGCACTGTTTGTGGTCAACACGTAGAGTTCGCCCTCGGAATCTTCGCCAAAACCTAAGATGAAATGCTCGAGCTGGGCGAGCTGCGCCAGAGGCCACAGCCCTTCAAAAGAAGGCGTGGCGACGAGCACCTGGCCCTCGGGCGCGGTAAAGCTCTTGCTCCAGTCGCCGAAAACGTAGCGGCCCTGAAGCGCGGGCACGGCCTCGCCGCGGTACATGTAGCCGCCGATGACCGAGGTGCCCGCGATGTCGCCCTCTTCGGCGTTCGCCGGGTGCGGGTACTCAATCACGGGGAGCTTGAGTTCTTCACCCTGAGGCCCGGTGTTCGTGCAGGCGCTCAAAGGCGCGGTCTCGTTCGGGTTCTGGGGGTCGAAGCAGTGCGTTCCTTCCAAAATGTTCCAGCCGTAGTTGCCCGGCTCGTCCACCAGATAGACCGCCTCCCAAAGGTTTTGGCCGTTGGTGGCGACGAGCAAGTCGCCGTTGCCCGAACGGTCGAACGACATCCGCCACGGATTGCGCCAGCCCCAGGCGTAGGCCTCATCCACGCCCTGTCGGCCCACGAAAGGATTGTCCTGCGGCACCGCGTAGCCGGGCCAGCCGCGGTCCACGTCGATGCGGAGGATGTTGCCCAGCATTGACGTAATATCTTGCCCGTGGCCCATCGGCGGGTGACCCAAGGCCACGTCGTCCGCCGCGCCGCCGTCGCCCAGCGCGATAAAGAGGAGTCCGTCGGGGCCAAAGGCTAAGTCGCCCGCGTCGTGGTTGAACTGCGGCTGGTCCACCTGGAGCAAGACGCGCTCGGTGCCCGCGTCGGCTTGGTTGACGCTCGAGAGCTCCGTCCCCTCGGCGGCGTCCTCGGGCAGATTGACCTTGAACTCGGAAATGTGCGAGGTGTGGTTCCAGTCGTCGGGCGCTTCCTCGCGCAAAGGCGCGCTGTAGTAGACGTAAAAGCGGCCGTTGTCGGCAAAGTTGGGGTGAAACGCGAGACCCAGCAGGCCGCGCTCGTCAAACTCTGCGCGCAGCTCGACGATGCGGTCGCTCAAATCCAAAAAGGGCTCGGGCAGCATCGCCCCGCTCTCGTCCATGATATGAATGGTGCCCACGCGGTCTACCACAAAGCGGCGGGGGTCGTTGGGGGGCGACACGAGCCTGACGGGCGAGTTGAGCCCTTCGGCCACGAGCTCGAGCGCCACCCCCTCCCCCTGCGTTGCAATCATCTGCTCTGGCGTTTGCTCTGTTTCTTCTGAAGCTTCCGCGGCTCCGCCCGTCTCCTCGATGTTCCCTGTTGCCTCGGCACTCTCCTGGGCGGCCTCCTGCGTTTCTTCCTGCGTTTCGCTCCCGGCCTGACGCTCCTGCGCGACCGCGGCGACCTCGACCGCCCCGAAATCGTTGCCCCAGGCGTTGCGGATATAGGTCGAGACGGCGGCAATCTGCTCGTCCGACAGCTCGTCGGCGAACGCGGGCATCTCGCCCTCGCCGTACAGGATTTGGGCGAGCACGTGCTGCACGTTCTGCAAAGAGGTGTTACCCGCCTGCGCCGGTCCCAGCCCGCCTTGCCCCTGTTCGCCGTGACAGGTCGCACATTCGTTCTGATAGACTTCCGCGCCCATCTCCATGAACGCGTTCTCCTGGCCCCACGCCGAGAGCGCGAGGGTGAGGAGGAGGGTTAACACGGGCGTTACAAAGAGTTTTTTCATCTTTCTCCTTTTGAGACGAGACAAAGGGTTGACAACGTCCTCTTCAGACCCCCTTTTATAGATGTTTTGTCACAGTATGACACGAGAGATTACCTACGCTACTCCCTAGCATCCAAAGAGCGCAGTACAACACGCGACAGAGCAACAGAGCCCAGCCATTTAGTTTGAAAGGCTCGAGCACAACGTAAGATTAACGGCGCTGACATAATGTTCATGGGACAACGCCGTTCAAAAGATAGTTTCAGCAGGTGATAAAAACGCGACCGGGCTCGAGAGACTCGAGCTCGGTCCTTAAAACTTAGCGACTAACGCGGCGTTACCATCCGACTTAAACGGCGCGTTGGGTGTCGAGCGTGGCGCGGTAGCCCTCGTCCTCTACGGCGCTAATAAGGACTTGAACGTCCGCCGCGCCCTCGACGGTCGCGTGGCCCGCTTCCAAATCCACGGTCGCGTTATGCACGCCCGGCACCTTCTCGAGCGCCCCCTTGACCGCGCTCTGGCAGTGGCCGCAGGTCATGCCTTCGACGTTGAGTTCTATTTTGCGTTCGGTCATACTTTTCATCCTTTGCTCTCCCTTTGGGAGGTGACTATGATGCAGCGCTTTCGGCATCAGGTATATGCACTATTTTCAAAGGTCGTGACGCCACCTCTAACAGGCTTTCAGTCCCTTGATGCGACCGTTTCCTCGAGGACATACAACCCGCCGTTCCGGTCCGACGCGTAGATATAAGGATTACCGGGTTCTTTATAAATTCCCCAAATCTCTTGAATGCCGCCGTTAGCCGCCTCGAAGTCCTCCCCAGCGCCGTGGTAGCGTGCCACCTCGACGGGATTGTAGGGGTCGGAGATGTCGACAACCAACACGCCCTCGGCGTACCAGGAGACGTAAACCTTGTTTCCGTCGACCATGACGTTGTGCGAAGAGTAGATGCCGCGCGGGTCGCAGCTCGAGTCGTTCGGGTGCGCGCTGCATAGCGTGTTAAAGGTGCTCGCCAGCACAGGCTGAGCGGGGTCGGAAAAGTCCCAGATGCGTAACCCGCTCCAGCCGTCCGCCTCGACCCCGGCACCGACCGTGTGGCCGAGAGCGCCGGGGCGGAGCGCGCCTTCGTCCTCGACGCCCGCGATGGCTAAGCCTGTTTCATGGCCGACGAGCAGGCCGGGGATACGCAGCCCCGACGCGCCGCCCATCGGGGTGAGGGCGTCGCCCTCCGCCGCGCCGTTGAAAACAATTAGACCTGCGTAGCCCGCCGCGGCCACGTTTTTACCTTTTTGCGCAAAAGGACACTCGCCCCGCGCCACGAGGGCGACTCGAGCCTCGTCAGCGCTCCTGGCGGGAGCCCTGGGGAGCGCGCCGCAGGCGTCGCCGACGTAGACTGCCCGGCCCTCCAAGCGCCCTCCCGGCTGGTTAGACAAGGGCGCGGTAAAGGCGCCCTCGAGCGCGCTGTGGACACCCGCGTCGGGGCCCTCGGTAATGCGGAACACGGTGCCGTAGGGGGAAAAGTCTTCCTCACCCTCGACCACCACGCGGCCGTCGGCGGTGGGCCAGACCGAGTGCGAGCTTACCTCGCCGTCTTCGCTGGTGGGCTCGAGCGCCACCGACACGACTTTGGGATTCGCAAAATCGCTGATGTCGAGCGTGATAAGCCCCGCGTCCCAGTGGGCCAGGTAAACCGTTTTGCCGTCCGGCGTCACGGTGTGGTCGTGCAGGATGCGGTTTGCCAGGGTGCCGTAGCCCGAGAACATGTAGTCTGTGGCCGCCTCCAAAAGCTCGGGGTCGTCCTCGGTTTCCCAATCCACCTCCGGCCACTCCAAAAGCTCGGGGCCGAACCAACTCACGCGCGTAACGTTCTGCGGGTCGGTGATGTCGAATATCTGAAAGTTGCCGATGGGCGTCGAGACCTGCGCCGCGGCGTAGTCGTGGCCGTCTCGAGAAAAGAGAAAAAGGTTGTGGACGCCCTCGTCCGCCTCGCCGGAGTCGCGCAGGGAGGCGTTGACGGAGTCCGTCTGGACGTGCGCTAAGTGAACGGGCTTAAGGGGGTCGTCCACGTTGTAGATTTCAAAACCGCCCGTCCCGCGCCCGCAGAGCTCATTCGAATGCACCAAAACGTCGCCGTTCACGCCCGCCATCACCTTGACATCGTTCACGCGGCTGCCCGCGACCGACGGGAGCGAGCCCACCGCCCGCACCTGCGTGGGGTCGCGCACGTCGAACACGCGCACCCCGGCCTCGTCGCGCTCGCCCGTGCCGCAGGGCGTGTTGAAGGTGCCTAAATAGGCGTGGCCGTCATGCACCCACACGTCGGTGGTCGCGTTGGCTAAGCGCCGCTCGCCGCGGCCTATGGGCTCGAGCATCCCCCCACCCACCGGTCCCTCGCTCACCACCCCGAAAGTGATGGCGGGGTTCGTGGCGAAGCTGCTTATATCACCCAGCATGTGCGCGAGGGCGTGCCCGCCCCCCGGCTTGTCGTGCGTGTCGTGGGCGCTGCTAAGGGAAAGGAGCGCCAGGAGAGCCACAAAAGACCCCGTGAAAAGTAAGCGTGTAAAGTTCGTCATGTGAGGCTATTCTAGCGGAATTTTCTCCTAAACAACGTTCTTTATTCTCACAGACTGACGCCTATGCTTGCAGAATGTGACGGAGTTTCCCAAACGTTGAGGTGTAGACTTTACATATGGACAAGCCCTCACCTACCAGGCCTTTCGGGGGCTGGTACGTCTACGTGCTGCGCTGCGCCGACGGCACGCTCTACACGGGCATCACCACGGACGTAGCGCGGCGCTTAGAGGAGCACAACCGGGGCGCGGGGGCCAAATACACACGCCGCCGGACGCCCGTCGCGCTCCTCTTTGTCGAGGAGGCTGAAGACCGCTCGAGCGCCTCCCGCCGCGAAAGGGATATCAAAGGATTGACAAGAAGGAGGAAACTTGAACTCATTCGCACCGCCCCATCAGGCTTGAAGGGACGCATTTCGAAAGGCTCGAGGCCGGCTGACGTGAAGCTGTGAATAGTCTTTCGTCCAAACTCTTCAACCGAAGCGCGCACCGCCTCGTTCTCGGCCTCGTTTTCGTCGGCGCGGGCATCCTCCACTTTGTTGTGCCCGACTTTTACCTCAACATCATGCCGCCCTTTTTCCCGGTACCGCGCTTTCTTGTCTATGCGAGCGGGGGGCTCGAGCTTCTGGGCGGCCTGGGCCTGCTCACGCCCCGGCTGTTTCGCCCCGCCGCCACCGGCCTGGCGCTCCTCCTGGTGGCCTTTTTCCCCGTCCACGTTTACATGCTCTTCAACCCCGCGGCGGTGAATGCAGAAAGTGTATCTCCCCTCCTGCTGTGGCTGCGGCTAGGGTTTCAGTTCGTGCTGATTGCGTGGGTGCTGTGGTCGGCGGGACCCTTGGGTGAGGGTTGGCGCGGGGGGCTCGAGCGGCGCTAAAGTGTCACCTTATTGAGCCTGGTGCCTGTGCCCACACCTCGCACGGTAAAGTAGCGTATGGACGCAGCGCAAGACTTGGAACTCCTCACCGCTCCCAACTTGAACGTGCCCCACGGCTTTACCACCCGCGCGGGCGGGGTGAGCGAGGGGTGTTACTCGAGCCTCAACTTGGGCTTAAGCAGCGGCGACGCGCCCAAACGGGTGGCGGCGAACCGGGCGCGGGTGTTGGCAACGTTTGGCAAAACGCAGGGCCAAGTTTGCGCTTTCAACCAAATTCATAGCGCTAGAGTCATCGAGGCCCGCCCGACTTGGTTTGAGGAGGAGGCGGACGGCGCGGTCACGGACGACCCTGACCTATTGTTAGTGGTCAGCGCGGCGGACTGCGCGCCCCTGCTTTTTCACGACCCTGTAACGGGCACAGTGGGCGCGGCGCACAGCGGCTGGCGCGGCTCGGTCGCGGGCATCGCGCGGGAGGTAGTGGAGCGGATGGGGGAGCTTTACGGCTCGAGCCCCAACACCATCCGCGCCGCCATCGGCCCCTGCATCGGCGGTGAGAATTATCAAGTTGGCGAGGAAGTGGTGAGAGCTTTCCAAAACACTGACTTTCCCGAAGACATTTACAAACCCGACGAGGAGGGACGCTTCCGCCTCGATTTGGTGGCCGCCAACCGCTGGCTTTTGCAGGAAGCGGGGCTTAACGAGGAACACGTTTGGGATTCAGGGCTCTGTACGGTTGCCGACCCGCGCTTCTTTTCCCACCGCCGTGACGCGGGGCGGACGGGTCGCGGCTGGGGCGTGATAGGCTTAGGACTTCCAAACTCATAACTTTACCCGCTTACGCTTACATCACACTTGACGCTATACACTTGACGCTATGCAAAAACTCCTCCAGACCATGCGCCGCCTGCGCGCCCCTGACGGCTGTCCCTGGGACCGCGAGCAGACGCACGAGAGCCTGCGGCCCTACCTGCTCGAGGAGGCCGCCGAGGCCGCCGACGCGCTCCACGGCGACAACCCCGTTGAAATGGCTGATGAACTGGGCGACGTGCTCTTGCAGGTCGCCTTTCACGCGGTCATCGCCGAGGAGGCGGGGACGTTTTCTTATGAAGATATCGAAGGGGCCATCGTGGGTAAGCTCGAGCGCCGCCACCCGCACGTGTTCGGCGAGGTGAAAGTCGAGAACGCCGCGCAGGTGGTGGCGAACTGGCAAAGCATCAAGGAGAGCGAACGGGGTGAGCGCGCGCCCGCCGAAAGGGTGCCGCGGAGCCTGCCCGCCTTGATGCGCGCGTCGGAGTTGGGGCGAAAGCTCGAGTGGCCGGAAGGGTCTGTTGAGGAGGTAGACGCGGCGCTCCGTGGAGTAGAAAATCAGGAGGGTGATGCGGTAGCCAAGGTTGGCGCGCTGCTCCTCGCGGTGACGGACCTGGCTCGAGCCTTAAGCGTCAACCCCGAACTCGCCCTGCGCGACGCGGCGGACGCGCGGGCAAAAGGTCAGCAGAGTTAAGCCGCTCCCTGTGCCGCCGAACGAGACGGAAGCGCTGCTGACGGGTCTGCGCGACAAGCTTTTGACACGCGAGCGCGAAGAGATGCACATTAAAGGCTTCCGGCCCGCGGCGGTGCTCGTGCCGCTGCTCGAAGGTGATGAGGGGCTCGAGCTTCTCTTCACGGTGCGCTCGTCCAGCTTATCAAACCACGCGGGGCAAATTGCTTTTCCCGGCGGGCGGCTTGACGCAGGGGAAACGCTCGAGGAGGCCGCGGCGCGCGAGACTCTTGAAGAGACGGGGCTGGTGGTGGAGCCGGGCGGCCTGCTGGGCCGCTTAGACGACCACCCCTCGCCCGCCGGTTACATCGTGACGCCCGTGGTGGGCGTGCTCAAGTGGCCGCAGCCCCTCACCCTCAATCCTGCCGAGGTCGCCGAAGCCTTTTGCGTGCCCTTGGCGAGCCTCCGCACCCTCACCCCCCGCAGCGAGGAGCGCAGGCTCGAGCATTACCGCCGCCTCCTCCACTTCTACACCTGGGAAGAGCGGCTAATCTGGGGCGTGACGGGCAACATTCTCAAGAATTTATTGGACGTAGTAGAGCAGTGATGAGTGGTTAGTGGCTAGTGATCAGAAAAAGCTAACTACTTGTATGTTGAGGATGGGTCGAGAGTAAGGCCGAGTAACTACTTGAGTGTTCGAACTCGCAGCTGAGACTGGCCTGCTCCAGCCCACCATCAGGACTCCGAACAAGCATCCTGAGCTTTAGTAAAGCCGGATAAGCAAGTGTGCGAGCGGTGGTGGTTGTGGAGCCGAGCCCGGCAAGGAGAACAAGATGACGTTTGTTGGCATTGACGTGAGTAAGGCTAAGCTCGATGTAGCCGCACTTGCCGTGACGGGCGAAATCCAACGTGCGGAGTTTGCAAATACAGCTAAGGGGCACGCGGAACTGGCGGACTGGCTCGAGTTGTTGCCGAGCTGCCGAGTGGCTTTAGAAGCGACAGGAACTTATCACGCTTGCCTCACCACAACGCTCCAAGACAAAGGCATTTACGTAAGCGTTTTGAATCCCGCGCAGGTGAGTTACTTTGTCAAAAGTCAGCACCGCCGTAACAAAACAGACAAAGCAGACGCGCTGTGGCTGGCAGTCTACGCCAAAGAGCGACAACCTGCCGCCTCCCTTGCGGTGGACGGGTCAAAGCAAGGGCTCGCGCGCGAAATCGGCACCCTGTCCAAAGACATCACGCACCTCAAGAACCGCTTAGAGGCCGCTGAGGCTGGGTCAACACATTCCAAGGTTATTGCCTCTCTGAAGCGGCGCATTGCTGCTTTAGAAGGGGAGAAGAAAGAACTTGAGCAAGAACTCGAGCAGGAAACGAAAAACACCCATGAGCAGGAACTTTCCCTCCTGCTGAGCATTCCAGGCGTCGGTGTGCGCACCGCTTGTCTGTTACTCGCGGAGTTAGGGGATGTAGGGCGTTTTGCGGATGCGCGTAAGCTAGTCGCGTTCGCCGGCCTGACCCCAACCCAGTTCGAGTCGGGGTCGAGCGTGATGCGTCGCAGTTCTATTTCGAGGTTAGGCTCAACGCATCTGCGGCGCATCCTATATATGCCCTGCATCTCAGCCACACGCTTTAACCCCCTCATCAAGGATTTTTATGAACGTTTGGTGGGGCGCGGCAAAAACAAGAAAGCTGCTCTGGTCGCGTGTATGGCAAAACTCCTGAAAATCGTCTATGGCGTGCTTACGCACCAGAAACCGTTCAATCCAGCCCAGCTTGGGGCTTGACAAATAACACAGCATCTCATCACTAACCACTGCTTCACCGTGCTAGCCTAAAAGAGTGAAACGCCGCGATTTGCGCGTGGTCCGCGGGGACGCCAAATTTAGTTTTTCGACGGGGGCTATTGTCGAGTCGCTCCAGGGCGCGGGCGTGCCGACGGACGAGGCCATCGCCATCGCAAAGGGGGCGGAAAAACATTATCGGGGCGGGAGCAAGAAGAACATTCCCTTAGAAAAGCTTGTCGAGCACCTTACCGGGGTGGTCGAAAAGGAAGTGAACGCGGGGACGGCGGCGCGTTTCAAGGGGCAGACGCCGCCTTTTGTGCCCCTGACGGTTGAATCAAAGGGAGAGGAGACGCCCTTTTCGCGGCGCACGCTTGCCGCGTCGTTGGAAAAGCTCGAGCTCCCCTTCAAGGAGGCGCACGCCTTCGCGCAGGGGGTCGAGCAAAGTTTGCGCACCGAGGGTTTGGAGCGGGTGAGCAAGCGCGACCTCGTGCTCCGGGTGGCGCTGGGTCTGGAGGCGCGTTTTGGCCGCGACTTAAGGCGCCGCTACGAGGCGCAGACGCTCCAGCAGGCCGACCTGGTCGTGACCGAACCCGGCGGGGCGCGCTTTCCTTACTCGAGGGGCATCCTGGCGCAATCCTTGATGGCGATTGGTTTGGGCCCCGAACTCTCGCACAACCTAGCCAAACGCGTCGAGGACGCTTTCTGGCGCGCCGGGCGGCGCAGCGTGGACCGCGCCGAGGTGCGGCGCGCCGTCCGCGCGCTTCTTTTAGAAGAGGCGGGCGAGGAGTTCGCGCGCCGCTACGAACTCATGCGGAGCGTGCGCCGCCCCGAACGGCCCATCATGGTCCTTATTGGCGGCGCGCCGGGGGTGGGCAAATCGACGCTGGCCTCCGAGCTGGGCTACCGGCTGGGCGTCCCGCGCGTCGTCTCGTCGGACTCGGTGCGGCAGGCGCTGCGCTCGCTCATCTCCGCCGAGCTGAGCCCCGCGCTCCACGCCTCAAGCTTTTCCGCCTGGCGCGCCGAACTCCTGCCCGGCGAGGGGGAGAACGCCAAACCGAAACGCAAGCGGGTCGTGCGCGGCTTTCAGCGTCAGGTGCAGCAGTTAGGCACCGCGCTCTCGGCGGTGGTGCGCCGCAACATTGACGAATACACCTCGGTGATTGTCGAGGGCATCCACCTGGTGCCCGGTTTCTTGTCTACCGACGACTTTAGCGACGCCACCGTGGTCGAGTTCGTGCTCGCGGTTAAAGACGAGGACGCGCACCGGGCCCACTTCAGCCAGCGCGAGGCGCAGACCCACCGCCGCCGCTCCCGCGAGACATACTTAGAGCACTTCGGCGAAATCCGCATCCTCCAGGACTTCATCACCTCGCGCGCCGAAGAGGAGGGCGTCCCCGTCATCGACGCGGGCGACTTCGACAGCGCGGTGGAGGGAGCGATTGAGTTGGTGCTCAACGCTGTTTTGGTCGAGTCTTTAGAAGAACACGCGGAGGCAGTGGTGAGTGATTAGTGGTGAGTGGTTAGATTTTCGCTAATCACTAGCCACTCACCACTGTTTGAGCTTTAGCGGTTTTTACCCCTACTGAGTGAGTTCAGCGCAGGTATTAGCTCGTAAACCCAGTCCTGACCAGTAAGTTTTGTGCTTAATTTATCTGAAACCAGATAATACCTGCTACAAACGAGAAGAATTCCATACCGGCCTCTCCGCCAACTTTATAGACTGGCTTAGCTTTGTGAGAGTACAGGGTTGGTTAGGGGAAAGGTGAGCGGAGAGACTACAGCAGCCACTCGAGCAGCCATCGAGGCGAAAAGTCTGACCAAAACTTACGCGGGCAGGCCGGTGGTGCGTGGGCTCTCTTTTCACGTGAACCCCGGCGAGGTCTACGCGCTCGTCGGGCCCAACGGGGCGGGCAAGACGACGGTGATTCGGCTGCTTACCGGGCTGGCTTTTCCAAGTAGCGGGCAGGTGCGGATGCTGGGGGTGGACCCCCTCGAGCACCCTCAAGTGCGCCGCCGCTTGGGCGCGGTGGTCGAAGCGCCCGCCGCCTTTTACCCTTACCTGACCGGGCGGGCCAACCTGCGCCTGCACGCGGCGCTCTCGGGCGGCGTGCCGGAAAAGCGTATTAGCGAGGTGCTCGAGCTTATGGAACTCGGCAACGCCGGGGAGCGGCGCGTGGGCGTCTACAGCCTGGGGATGCGCCAGCGCCTGGGCGTCGCCGCGGCGCTCCTCACCGAGCCCGAGGTGCTCATTTTGGACGAGCCCGCGAGCGGGATGGACCCCTTGAGCCTCCACTTAGTCCACAGCGTGCTGCGCGGGGCCGCGGAGGGGGGCGCGGCGGTCTTGCTCTCGACGCATCACTTGGAAGAAGTCGTGACCTACGGCTCGCGCGTCGCCATTATGGAGGAGGGCGCGCTGCTCGACGAGGTGAGCTTGGAGGGGCGGCGCGACCGCTACCGGATGCGTGTGTCGGACCGGAGCGCCGCGCTCGTCGCCTTGCAAATGCAGCCCTTTATTAAACACGTCACCACGCGCGGCGGCGAGGTGGTGTTCTCGCTCTCCGACCCGGACGCGCTCGGCGGGGTGGGGGCGGCGCTTACCGAGGCCGGGGTGGGCCTTTTTGAGCTCGCGCAAGATATTTTCGACTTGCGCGCTTACTACCGCGAGCGCCTGTCCGAGGGCCGCGTGCGGGGTGAGACGCCGGAAGCAGGGGGCACGTACGCCTTTGAGAATGAAAGAAGAGCCGTTGTAGGGGCGGAAGTTGTAGGCGTGGAAAAAGCGGCGGAAGACGAAGAGAGCCGGGTAGGCAGGCCGTGACGGGGGCATCATCGTGAGAAATCTTTTTGGCATCGAGCTTGGCAAACTTTGGCACCTCTCGAGCCTGCGCGTGACCGCCCTCCTTCTCGTGCTCTTCCCGCTGGCCTGGGCCTACGCGCCCGGCGTGTTCAACACCTACGGCTTCTACGTCGTCTCGGCCTATCAGGTGCCCGCTTTAAGCCTCTTGTCGAGCATGGAATTTTTGCTGCCCCTCTTGGTGGCGATTGCGAGCGCCGAACTCTTGGGTTTAGAGGTCGCCTTTGGCACCCTGCCGACCATTTTGTTGCGCCCGGTGACCCGCTCGAGATGGCTCCTCGCCAAGCTCGGCGTGGTCGCGCTCTATCCCTTTTTGCTGCTCGCGTTTCTCCTGCTCGTCTCGCTCCTTGTGGGGCTGCCTTTTGGCTACGGCGCGTTCGTGGGGGGCACCGGCATCGGCGTGGCGGGGCTGTTGGGCGAGGGGCTGATGACGCCCGCCGCGGCGCTCGCCGAACTCGTCAGGGCCTACCTCACCGCGGCGGGCGCGCTGGTGCCCATTGGTCTTCTGTCGGTCTTTTTCACCGTGGTGTTTATGAACGCCGCGGGCGGGGCCTTGGCGACTTTGGCGGTCATCATCGTGATGAAGCTTCTGGTGGTGTTTCCGGGGCTCGAGCCCTTCTTGCTCTCCGCCCAGCTCAACGCTTATACCGCGCCCGTGGCGGGTGCGCTCTGGGTTTTCGCGCTCCTGGCGCTCTACAGCGCCCTTTTCGCCGCCGCCGCCGTGGTTATGTTCGAGCGGCGGGACTTTTAGCGTCTGGTAGGGGCCGTGTACCTTTCTACTCTTGCAGCCAACGGGCCGGAAAAACGCCTGGGAGTTTACGAAATGCTCGAGGGCGTTATCCTGAAAGCCACAGCGGGGCTACCGGACTGAACCGAGCATCAGGGAAATGGGAAGCTTAAACGCTACCTTTGGCACGCGACACCCAACTTGCTGATATGCCCGGACGGGTAAGCTTATCTTCACCTCCCTCTGTAAAAATTTGTAAAAAGCTTTATAGCGAGTAAGGACGCTGTAAGAAAATTTTTGCTAAAGTTGACAGCGTTACGAGCGTTGCGGTTCAGAGCGGCAACCTTGTAAGAGGCACCGACCCACCCAAGTCCGTTTTTCGGGCGCTAGGACAGGTGGCGAGCCAGTAGCGCGACCGGCTTGCAAAAAGCAGTTATAAAGGACCGTGTATACCATCATGCAACGTAACTGTAGACCAAATCAAAAAGGCCCGAGCAAACGTCTTCTAGCCGCCTTTTCCCCGTTGCTCGTCGCCCTCCTGGCGGCCTGCGGCACCTTGACGCAAACGGAATTGCCCAGTGGGGTGCCGGAACGCTTCGACTATTCGCTCAGCGTCGATGTTGCTCCCGGGGCGAATCAAGCGGACATCGAGGCACAGTATAACGGCAAGGCGGTCGTGTGGCGTCCCGAGGCCGGTTTCGCCGTGCTCGGACTGCACGACGCGGGTGGGTTGAGCACGCTGGGCGCAAAAGAAAACAAAAAAGCTTTCAAATCACCTGAAGTCGCCGCCAGCGCGGTGGACGGCAGCGGCCGCACGTCTTGGAGCGGCGGTCGTACCTCTTGGAGCGGTGGCCGCACGTCCTGGAGCGGTGGTCGCACCTCGTGGAGCGGCGGCGCGCCGACGACTTTTGTGGAGAACTTGGGCTATTGGGACCAGGTCGACCTGCCCGAAGCGCAAGCGCTCGCCCCGCACTTAGGCGCAGGCGTCAAGGTCGCCGTCATCGACACGGGCATCGACCTGCGCCACCCGGCGTTTAGAGGCAGGCTCGCGCCCGCGAGCGAATGGAAAGACTTTGTGGACGGCGACGCCTACCCGCAAGAAGTGCGGGGAACGAATTACGGGCACGGCACGGGCGTCGCCGACGTTATCGTTCAGGTGGCCCCCAAGGTGACGATTCTGCCCCTCCGCGTGCTCGGTCCCGACGGCTCGGGCGACACGACCGACGTGGTCGCCGCCATCGACTACGCCATTCAGCAGGGCGCGCAGGTCATCAACTTGTCGCTCGGCACCGATACGGATGAAGAAACGCTCAAGGACCTCGTCAAATACGCCAAGAAACAAGAGGTGCTCGTCGTCGCCTCGGCGGGCAACAACGGTCAAGAGAGCATCTTGTTTCCCGCCAGGTACAATTCGGAAGTTCTCAGCATCGGCAGCGTGAACCGCGACGACGAACTCTCACCCTTTTCCGCCTACGGCAAAGAACTCAGCCTGACAGCGCCCGGCGAGTTTATCTACACCGCCACCCCCGACAACAGCGTGGGCTACTGGAGCGGCACCTCGTTCGCCGCCCCCATCGTCACGGGCGCCGCGGCGCTGGCGCTTGGTGAAAGGGCCAGCTACCCGGGGGTGAAACCCAAAGACCTCAACAAGAAACTTAGTGATGCGTCCAATGATGTACGCGGCAGGGGCAGGAACAGCAGCTTTAAAGCCGACCGACTCGGTAAGGGCCGCTTGGACATCGATGACTTTCTGCACGACGTTTTTAAATAAGCTTGAGTAGGCCAAAAGACTTGAAAGCTCGAGGTGACGCAGGCCTGCGTCACCTCGAGCTTTCTTATGCTTTGTCGGATTATGCTAAGATAACGCTCTAGCTGTATCACGTCAGAGGTGGCAGATTTCACACCTGTCTGTAAGAATCGAGACAGAGTGTGCATCTTAAGATGTTACAAGACGCCATTACGTGTCCTGACCCTTCATGACGAAAACGAACCTTCAAACACCACCCCCTATAAATGAGGCGCAGCTCTTTTCTATCGACGAGCTCAACAGCCTCGCCTGGGACCTGCGCCGTACCGACCCGAAGCGGTCGCTGCTGCTCGGCGACGAGGCGTTGCGCCACGCGCAAGCGGCCCATTACGAGCGGGGCCGGGCTTACAGCCTGCTCGTCTTGGGCTACGGCGCGATGCGCGCCGCCGACCTCCAAGTCGCGCTGGACAAGTTGAAAACCGCGCTTGTGAGTTTTGAGGCTTTGGATGACAAAGAAGGCCGCCGCAGGGCGCTCAACACCTTAGGCATCGTGTTCGGCCAGTCCGGTAACTACGCGGGCGCGCTCAAAACATTTCTCACCTTGCAGCGCCTCTGCGCCGAACTAGGCGAACCCAAAGGCGTCGCCGAGGCGCTTAACAACACGGGCGGCGCTTACTTCCATTTGGGCGACCACGCGGGCGCGCTCGAGCATCACCTGCGTGCTTTGGAGGTTTTCGGCACGTTGCAGGACGTGAAGGGTGAAGTCCAGGCGCTCACCAACATCGGCATGGTCTATTTTGAACGGGGCCGTTTCGAGGAGGCGCTGGACGCCTTTGTCAAAGCTCAGGACAAAAGCGACGCCGAGGACGGGTACGCCCACGCGATACTCCTCAACCACCTCGGCCGGACGCACCTAGAACTCGGCCAGTACGAGGGGGCGCTCGCTCACAACGAAGAAAGCCTCGCCTTAATGAACACCCTGGGATACCCCTTGGATGCGAGCTACACCCAAGACGACCTCGCGGCAATCTACGTGCGGCTCGGACAGATGGACGAAGCGGAGCGCTATCTTCTGGGCAGCCTGAACGTCAAACGCTCGGCGGGCGACACCAAAGGCGAAGCCGAGGTCTGTTTGCAACTGGGGAGTCTTTATCTGCACCAAGGGCGGCTCGAGCCCGCCCTCGACACCCTGCACGAGGCGCTGGCGAGCGCCGAGGTGAGCCACGCCAAGCTTGAAGTCCACAAAGCCCACCGCGCCCTGGCGGAAGCCTACAAAAAGAACCGGCAATTCCGTGAGGCCTGTTTGCATTTGGAAAAGCACGCGGGGCTCGGCAAGGAGCTGTTCGACCAAGCGTCCGACCTCCGGCTGCAGGGCCTACGCGTCCGCTACGAGGTCGAGCAGACCGAACGGGAAAAAGAAATCTACCGCCTCAAAAACGTCGAGCTGGCCGGGGCTATCGAGGCGCTCCACGAACTCACCGCGTCGCTGCAAAGGGCGAACGACGACAAAGCGCGTTTGCTCGAGAAACTCGAGCGGCTTACGCACGAGGACGCGCTGACCGGCCTTTACAACCGCCGCTACGTCGATATCAAACTCGAGCAGGAGTTCTCACGGGCGGGCCGCTACGGCCACCCCTTGAGCGTCGCGGTCTGCGACATCGACCATTTCAAGCACGTCAACGATGTGTTCTCGCACGGGATGGGCGACGCGGTTCTTAAAAGGGTCGCCGAGCTGCTGCGCAAGGGGGTCCGTCAGAGCGATACGGTCGCCAGGTACGGGGGCGAGGAATTCGTCGTCGTTTTTCCCCAAACGCCCGCCAAGGATGCCGCGCGCATCGTCGAGCGTATCCGCAAAACCGTCGAGAATCATCCCTGGCACACCCTCCATCCCGACCTAAAGGTCACGCTCAGCGCCGGAATCTCGGGCGACCTCGCGGTGGCAAGTTTTGACAGGCTCATTGGAAGCGCGGACAAAAAGCTTTATGAGGCCAAGCATAACGGTAGGAACCAGGTCAAGGCGTAGAAGTTATAACTCTTGGCAAACCCGGATAGTCCTTGGGCAGGCCGACAAAAATGGGTATATCTGCCACAAATAAAGCTTGAGGTGAATCTCGCTTGGAGCAAAGGCTGACGCTTACAGAACGCGCCCGGGCTGTATCTGGTAACTTTGGGGGATTATGCCTACGCCCAACATTACCCGGCTCATGCGTGTCTCGTTTGCGTCGCTTTTCGGTCTGCTCGCCTTTGCCGTGGCGCAGGAGCTTGCCTACACGGTGCAGGTGGTGGCGCTTTCCGACCGGGCGGCGGCGGGGGCGTTACAGCGGGAACTTTTAGCTGAGGGTTATCCGGTTTATCTGGTGGGCGTGCCGACGGACGAAGGAACCGTCTATAGGCTGCGGGTCGGGGCCTTTGGCGACCGGGGCGCGGCGCTGGCGTACGCCGAGGCGATGCGGCGGGGCGGAACGGGTGCCGGGACGGGGGCCCCGGTGCCCGCGCTCGCCGAGGACGTCCCGGCGGGGCTCATCCCGCTCGAGCCCACGCTTCTAACCAGCTACCCTTACCTGCCCGGCGTCACGCGCCTCACCGTGGTTCCCTGGGGCGAGGGCTACGCGCTGCGCTTTCAGGGCGCGTTCGAGGGCGAACCCTTGGAGGCGGAGTACCGCGTGCTGGAGGGCGACGCCACACCCTTTCGGGCCTGGCGCGCGGCACCGTTTGGGGAGGGGCTCGAGCGCGTCTACAACTTCCCGCTCTGGCCGCCCGACTGGGAATCTCTGGAGGCGTCCGGGCGGGACGCGTACGAAGAGAACGTACTGGCAACGCTCGCCAGCAGTTACGGTTTGAGTGTGAATACGCTTAAGGACTATCGCGCGCTCGAGCCCGGCTCCGGGCTCCCCTACTTAGTCCGCGCCGAACGCCGCGACCTCGCCACGGGCGAGGGGCGCTACTACCCGGCGCTCGGTTTGCCTCAAGCAACGCGCGACCCCGCCGGTCCTGCGCTGCGCTGGTTTGACGGGGAGGCCGAGGGCTTCCTGCGCGGTTTACCGGAGCCCGTGTTCGACGCCGGTCTCGTTTTGGGCGAGGAGGCGGGCGGCAGTGACACCCCACTGCCCCCACCAGAAACTTTGGAGCTTTCCGGCGCGGGCTGGACCGCCTCGCCCGACGACGCCTACACCCGTGTGCGGTTAACCCCGACCGGGCGCAACTGGCGCGCGGTCGCGGGTTACCCACTATGGGCGTACGAGGATTTTTTGCTTGTGCTCGAGGCGGGGCAGGTGCAGCTCTACCGTTTTAGCAAACGCGCTGAATGACAGTGGTGAGTGGTTAGTGGCTAATGATTAGAAAAACTAACCACTCACCACTGCCTTTACACTGAGGCGGGCACGGCGGGGGCGTCGGTGATGGCCGCGGCGGCCTCTTTGTCGCCCTCTTGCAGCGCCTCCCTTTCGGCCAGCCAGCGCTCGGCGGCCATCGCCGCGCGGGTGCCCGCGCCGACGCTCGTCCCGAGCTGGCGGTAGGTCTCGTCCGCCACGTCGCCCGCGGCGAATACGCCCTCCAGGCTCGTGTAGATTTCACCTTGCACGTCCACGTAGCCGGAGTCGCGCAAGGCGACCAAATCCTTTAAGTAGGCTGTGTTCGGCACGTGACCGATGTAGATAAACACGCCGTCGGTGGGCAAAAAGCCTTCTTCATCGGTAACGACGTTTTGAGTCTTGACGCCCGCGACTTGGCCCTCTTTGCCTACCACCTCGGTCACCACCGTGTTCCAGACCCAGTGCATTTTGGGGTTGGCAAAGGCGCGGCGCTGCGCCTCTTTGTTGGCGCGCAGTTCGTCGCGGCGGTGGACGACGGTCACCTTATCGGCGAACTTGGTCAAGAACAAGCCCTCCTCGACCGCGGCGTCGCCGCCGCCGACCACCACGACCTCCTTGCCGCGGTAGAAAAAGCCGTCGCAGGTGGCGCAGGTCGAGACGCCGCGCCCGTAGTATTCGTCCTCACCGGGCACGCCCAAACGACGCGGGTTGGCCCCCGTGGCAATAATCACAGCCTTGGCGAAGTAGGTCTTGTCATAACCTCGGACAAAGAAGCCCGCGCCTTGTCTTTCTAGCTCCAAAACCTCTTCCATCACGATTTTCGCGCCGAACTTTTCGGCCTGGCGCACCATGCGCTGCGAGAGTTCGGGGCCGCTGATGGCCTCGTCAAAGCCCGGATAGTTCTCGACCTCTTCGGTCTGGGCAATCTGACCGCCGGGCAGACCTTTTTCCAAAATGACGGTGTTGAGTTGCCCCCGCCCAGCATAGATGCCCGCGGTGAGACCCGCGGGTCCCCCGCCAATAATCAGCACGTCGGTATATTCGTCAGCTCGAGTCATCACGTCCTCCAACATTGTCTTTATCATAACAGTCCGCGCTCGGCCTTTTTGTACGGTGCTGTACTCGTACAGGCGGGGCCGAAAATCGTTTCAGCGTCAGTTCTTTTTGGCTCATCGGTTGCAGTGAATGCCGCGTGGGTTGAGATTGTTGGCCCAATCAAGACGGTTCGTAAGGCTTGTTAAGATAACTCCAAGGAGGGTGATGATGAACACGGAATTGGTCGAAACGTTGCAGCGAACGCAGAACACCTTGGAACCCCGCGTCAAGGCGCTACGCGCGGCGCAGGGCGCGCTCAAAAGTGCCATCAAGCTCGCCAACGAGGAGCGGGCCGACGCCCTGCCCATGCAGCGGGCGCTTGTCAAACTGCAAAAGGCCAACGAAACGGTGGACGACGAGACTCTGAACGAACCTTTAGAAGCCGCAACCGCGCGCTTCCGGGAGGAAACCGAACGCGCCTTGGACGCGCTCGCTTTTGAGTTTGCGAGGGAGCTTCGGGCCGCTTTTGCAGAGCGCGGCGTCGAGGTCACGGGCCGCCCCCCCACGCTCGCCGCGGACGAGCTGGTTTTGAACATGGACACCGCGGCGCGCAAGGCGGGCTGGTTCTACGGCAAAGAGGCACTCACCAAACCCCTGCCGCTCTCGCTCAACGCGGTTTTGAAAGCGTTTGAGGGGCAGCGGCGCGAGATTTTGGAGCGTGAGCTGGACGTTGAGGCGTTCTTAAAGGAGCTTCACGCGACCTGGCAGGAGCTGCTCGAGACCCGCTCGCGCAAGCCCCAGGGTGGACGCATCAATATCATCGAGACCTACAGCAAATTGGTCCTCAACCGGCAGTCGGCGAGGTTTTGGAACGCGCCCTCGAGGAGCACCTTCCGCGACTACCCGCGCCCCCTCTTCGTGCGCGATTTGGTGCTGGCGGGACGCTCGCCCGTCGTGACGGTGGACGGTGCCAGACGGCGTCTCTCTCTGGGCGTCGCCACCAAAAGCCAGGCGGAGAGCGCCAGCCGCAGCCTGTGGCTGCCTCAGGGACCGTTTGAGGGTTCCTACTACTCGGACCTCACCTTTGAACCCGCCTAGCCCTGCCTCTTTACCAACACCCGCGTTGACACCTGTGACAAAGGGCGGCGTTTCAAACGGGTATGATGGGCGCATATGGCGCTAAACCCAGCTTTAGCCCGCATGATTATCGAAACGCTCGGCGCGTCCGGCACGCCGCCCAACCGCGGGGTGCAGCACTTCAACGTGGGCAACGCCTCGCTCGTCGAGGCGCTGGATAGTTACTACTTCTCGTCGTACCTGCAAGACGGCGGCGCGGCTTTTAAGATGGTCGTTGGTGACTACGGGAGCGGCAAGTCACACTTCCTCTACCTCCTGCGCGACATCGCCTGGGAGCGCGGTTTCGCCGTCGCCAAGGTGGACTTGAGCCCCATCGAGACGCCCTACAACGACCAAAAACTCGTTTACGGCGCGGTGGCGCGCAACCTCATCTTGCACGAGGGCGAGGGCGTCACGGACGATTACGGTTTGCCGCGCTTTCTGGCGGGCACGCTGGCGCGCGTTTTGAGGGAGGAACCCTCACCGGAGGCGCTAGCCCATCCCAATTACCGCGGTCTGGTGGACACTTTAGAGGCCACCCCCATCGACAGCCCCCCCTACAAAACCGCGGTGCTCGCTTTTTTCGACGCGCTCGTTCACAATCAAGAGGAGCGTCTGGACTCGCTCTCGCGCTGGCTTCTGGCCGAGGACACCACCCCGGACGACACCAAGATTTTGCGCAGCCTCGGCGTGACGGGCAAGATTACCCGCACGAACGCCTTTCGGATGCTCCGCTCGCTCGCCCAAATCGTGCGTGCGCTTTCCTATAGTGGCTTACTGCTCCTTTTTGACGAAGTAGACCGGATGAGCAGCATCGGCGGCAAGGCCGAAAAGCTCGCCACCGACACCTTGCGCGAGGTTATCGACCGTTGCCGCGACGAGCTGCCCGGCGCGATGTTCGTCTACGCGGTGCCGCCGCCCTTTCTCAGCGACGTGGTGCCGCGCTACCCCGCCTTGCAGCAGCGGCTCCGCACGCCGGGGCGTTTTTCCAAGAGCAACCACTTCAGCCCGCAGATAAGCCTCGAGCGCTTAGACCTAGCCGAGGACGCGCTGATGCTCGCCATCGGCGAAAAGCTCGTGCCCATCTTCGAGACCGCCTTTGATGCAGAACTGGATGAACGTATCCAGCACGCTAACGCCGCGATTCTCGCCAACGTCGCCAGGGACGTGTTTCTGGACGTAAGCCACCGCCGCCTGTTCGTCAAAACCTTCGTGACCGAACTCGCGCGCCAGCGCGCTGAGGGGGAGCGGGTGCTCACCGAGGGGGAGGCCGCCGCCCGGCTCCGCGGCGGGGCCGAGACGCTTGGGGGCGGCGAGACGCCTCCCTACTAGCCGTGCAGCCCGTGACCCGTGACCACACCCGTAACCAAAGCATGATTGGCGAGCGCGTCGAGCACCCGCAATATGGCCGCGGGCAAATTATGGCGGTCTACAAGGGCGGCGGCGAGTGGCTGGTGCGCTTCGAGAGCGGCTTGCGGTTTCGGCGGCCCAGGGGAGAATTCGAGGGAGAGGGCTTCTCCTCCACTTCACCGGCACCCACCGCAACGACACCTATCCCTAACGCGCCCGTCACCGCGCCCATGCCTCAAGACCAGTTTGAGGCTCGAGCCCTCATCGAGGCACTCCGTCTGGGCGTCGCCCCCGTGCAAAAGGCGCAGGCGCTCACCATCGGTTTGGAGGGGGAGCGCTCGAGCCTCGTCGCAGGCTTGACCCAAGCACAGACGCAGGGGGGCGCGGTGCGCGCGGTGGTGGGCGACTACGGGGGCGGCAAGAGTCACATCGTCGAGCTGAGCACCCAGGAGGCGCTGGCGCGGGGTTTTCTGGTGGCGAGCACCAGTTTGGACCTGCTCGAACTCCCCCCGCACCGCGCGTTTAACATCTACGCGAGTTTGGTCGGGGGGCTCCGCCACCCCGACACCGACGAGCGGGGGCTGGGGCCGCTGTTGGAGCGCTCGAGCGAAAAACATTTGGCGGGACCTCTTGCGGATTTGTCAGTGCTCGAGCAAGACCCCCTGCAACTCACCCTCAAAGCGCTCGCCACCACCGCCTCGTCGCGCCAGCGCCTCGCCTGGGAACGCTGGCTTATGGGGGGCCGCCGGACCAAGGCGATGGGGGGCGCGCTCAAACAGGTGCTTCCCAAAGGCAGCCGTTTCCCTAGTCTTTACAAAGTCGGTCACAACGCCCGCCAGGTGGCTTACCTGCTGAGCGGTTTGAGCGTCCTCGCAAGACTCGCGGGCTATAGCGGTTTGTGCGTGCTCATCGACGAGGCCGAGAGTTATTCACTCCTTACGGCGCAGCAACGGCCCAAGGCGGGGCTTTTCTTTAGCGCGATGGTTTACGCGGCCTCGAGCGGCCGTCACCCAAACCTGTCGGAGACGGAGTTTCCGCAACACCGCTTCTGGGACTACCCGCTCCGCTACGGAAGTCCCGCCGCCCTCTTTTTCCTCTTCACGGTGACGCGCAGCGACAACCGTTTACCGTTAGAGGAGTGGCTAAAGCCTGAGGAGATTTTGACGCTCGACCCCCACCCCGCCCCGCAA
Source organism: Trueperaceae bacterium (assembly GCA_965214995.1). Taxonomy (GTDB): domain Bacteria; phylum Deinococcota; class Deinococci; order Deinococcales; family Trueperaceae; genus CBDCCT01. The sequence goes on along the minus strand of CBDCCT010000002.1, from coordinate 5,473,093 downwards.
GAAATCGCCGGGTTCTTGCGGGTGTTGGAGGGCTTTCACACTCAGGCCTACACCTACGAACCCACCGAGCGCCACGGGCAGGTGCGCCGCGCCGCCGCCGAGCATCTCGCCTTGGGGATGCGCAACCACACCTTCGGCGTCCGCGGCATGGTGCGCCTCAGCGTCGAACTTTTCGACCTTCTTTATCTTCATCCGGAGTTGGAAGTGGTGGAGATGCTTGACGAGCTGCGCGCTCAGGTGCGATAAGGTTCAACTTGTCAAGCTGACGGCAAAACGTATGGGAAACCAGGTTTCGTAACGCTTCGTCAGGTTGCATCCGTTGCGCTCAACCTTCTCAAGCTCCTTTGACCTTTATGGACAGGCAACTCAAAGCCCAACTCCCCCACACCTGGCGCGCCTTTTTCGCGGGCTACGGCTCCTTTACCGAGGTGCAGCGGCGGGCCATGCCCGTGATTCTTTCGGGGGAGGACGCGCTTTTATCGGCGGCCACCGCCTCGGGCAAAACAGAGGCGGCGCTCGCGCCCCTCTTGGAGCGGCATGTGCTGGGTCACGGTACCGGGCTGCGCCTGCTCTACCTCTGCCCGACGCGGGCGCTGGTGCGGGATTTGTACGGGCGGCTCGAGCCCCCCCTCCGCGCGCTCAACGTGTCTCTAGGCATGAAAAGCGGCGACACCGGCCCCGTTCCCACACGCCGCCCGCCGAGCGTGCTCCTCACCACGCCCGAGTCCACCGACTCGCTCCTCACCCGCGCGCCGCGCCTTTTTAAGACCTTAGAAGCGGTCGTGCTGGACGAAATCCACCTCTTCGACGATGGCCCCAGGGGCGACCAGGTGCGCTGTCTCTTGGAGCGCATCGAGACCATCCGCACGTTTGAGCACCCCGAACGCGCCCCCACGCAGCGCGTCGCGCTCTCGGCCACGGTGGACGCGCCCGGCGAGGTGGCGGCGCGTTATCTGAATCTGAACGACGCTACGGTTGTTAAGGTGGCGGGCAACCGGGCGCTCACTGCGGAACTTGTTCCCACGCACGGTCCCGACGACGTGGTGACAACGCTCGCGGCCAGGGCTTCCCCCAAGACCCTCATCTTCTGCAACACCCGTCACGAAGTCGAGGCGCTGGCCGCTCATTTGCGCCGCACGCTTCCCTTTGAGGCCGCCGTGCTGGTGCATTATTCCAACCTCGATTCGGCGATGCGCCGCGAGGTGGAAGCGCGCTTTGCGGAGTCGAGCGTCGCGGTCTGCGTGAGCAGTTCGACGCTGGAGCTGGGCATCGACATTGGCAGCATCGACGAGGTGGCGCTGCTTGGGCCGCCCGCGGGTCTCGGCTCGTTTTTGCAGCGTGTAGGGCGCGGCGGGCGGCGGCGCGGCGAGGCGCGGGTCGTGTGTTTGGCGCGTTCGGTGCTCGAGTGGCGGCAGTTCGAGGCGCTCCTCACGATGGCGCACGGGATGCTTCCCGAGCTGCCGAAAGGGACGTACCATTTCAGGCTCTCGGTGCTGGTACAGCAAATTTTCAGCCTCCTCAAACAGAGCCCCACGGGCGGGCTCCGGCTGGCCGACCTGCGCCGCAGCGTACCGGGGCCTCTCTCGGCGTCTTTGAGCGACGACACGCTCCGCCACCTGCTCGGTTATTTAAGCGCGGAAGGCTACCTCACACCGGGGCGGCCCGGCGAGTGGCGCGCGGGGGTGCGCCTTAACGAGCTTGCCGACGAGCACGAAATCTACAGCAACATCGGCGGCGAACTCTTAGCGGCCACCGTGGTGGATGCCTACAGCGGGCGGCCCATCGCGCAGACCGACCGGCCCCGCATGAAGGGCGAAACGCTCCTTATGGGCGGGCGACCCGTCGAGGTGGCGTGGCGCGACCGGCGCACCTTTGCGGTCAAGGAAGGGGACCGGCGCGCCGCCAAGGAATCTTTACGCCTCCACACCTCACCGCAGGCGCTGCCGCTGGAGACCGCCCAGGGTATCGCCCTGACGCTCGGGGTCCCACCGGGAGCCCTGCCGCTGGTCGCGGCTCCCCGCGGCGTCCTGCTCTTTCACTTCTGGGGCGACCTCTACGGCGAACTGCTCGCCGCAATGTTGAGGGTTTACCTGTCCCCTTCGGACTATCTTGACACTGAAGATGAGGCGAGTGGGGCGCTCGTCACGCCCCACAATGCACTCTCGCTGCTTCTCCCCTCGCTCCCCGCGCTGCCGCCGTGGGACGAGGGTGTGGCGCTGGACGCGCTTTTAGACCTCGAGCCCCTCTTCACCACCTGGCTCGAGCTTGGCCGCTTCCACCCGCTCCTGCCGCCCGACTTAGCCTCGCAAAGCGTGCGGGACGCGTGCGACGTGGCGCGTTTCGGGCTCCTCTACCGGAACGCAAAGCTCATTTCGCCCGAACCGGGGTTGCGCTCGAGGCTTGCAGATTTGCTCTGAAAACGAATTCTAAAGCATAAGGCTTGGAAAGCGGCACAGGCTAAACCTTTGTGTCCGTTCAGCCCTTACCAACGCCACGTGCTAAAGGCCAATACCCGGTGTATTTTTAAACTTCGCAGGGACTTGTAAACGGCAGGGGCAGCGCGCGCAACTCCGCGAGGGTGGCCGGCCAGTCTTGTTGGGCCTCGAGGGGCGAGAGCCTGGTGCTGAAAAGCGCCAGGCACGCGTCCACCACCCTGGGGTCGAAGTGAGACCCACGCCCGCGTTCAACCTCCGCCAGCGCCTCCTCGACCGACCAGGCGCGTTTGTAGGGCCGCTTGTGCGTGAGCGCGTCCAAAACGTCGGCCACGGCGACGATGCGGGCCGCTTCGGGAATCGCTTCGCCGGATAACTTAAGCGGATAGCCCTCGCCATCCCAACGCTCGTGGTGCGTGAGCGCTATCTCCTCGGCCATGTGCAGGAGCCTCGAGCGCCCGTTCGACAGGATGCGCGCGCCTATCACCGTGTGGTTGCGCATTTGCTTAAATTCATCCTGGGTGAGCTTGCCCGGCTTGAGCAGAATTGTGTCGCTGACGCCGATTTTGCCGACGTCGTGCAGCCGGGCCGCGGTGTAAAGAAGGTGCACCTCGTCCTCCGGCCAGCCCAGCGCGTAGGCGATGGCGGCGGCGTTCCTGCCGACGCGCCGCGTGTGTTCGCCGGTCACGTCGTCGCGGTATTCGGCGGCCAAGGCGAGGCGCGTCACCACCTCGAGCTGCGCCTCCTCCAACTCGCGGGTGCGCTCTAACACCATCGCCTCGGCCTCTTCGCGCGCGCTCTGCGCGATTTCGGTGCGCAAGCGGTACTTTTCCGCCTCGTGGCGCGCGCGCTCCACCTCGAACTGCACGGTGAGCCGGCGGGCGCGCGTCTCGTTCTCTTGATTAAACATCGCTTTTTCTGTTTTGTGAAAAGCCTGAAAGTGACCAAGCGCTTCTTTAAAGTTGCCGACCGCGCTATGGATTTGTGAAAGGAGTTCGTGGGCTTCATAAACCGACCGTAAGCGCTCGAGCTGCGCGGCGAGCCGTAGTCCTTCCTCCAAAAGCGTGCGCGCCTGCTCAAATTGCTCTAAGGCCAGGTAGTCTCGTCCCAGGTTGAGAAGCGCGTCAATCTCGCCCCCGCGGTCCCCAATCTCGCGGGCGATGTCCAGCGCCGCCGCGTGCGTTTCGACCGCCCTTTCAAAGCGCCCCAAGGCGACCTGAACCTGCCCCAAACCGTCCAAGTTGTCGATTTCATAGGCCCGGTTGTGGATACGCCGAGAGAGCGCCAACGCCTCCTCGAAAAGGGTTTGAGCCGTTTCCCAAGTCCCGTTGTCGCTATGAACATTGGCTAAATTGTTGAGCGCCGCCGCCTCCATCGTCGGGTCTTCTGCGGCGCGGCTCACCTCCCTTGCACGCTGCAAAAAAGTGAGGGCTTGCTCGGGTTCGTCCATCATCTGGTAGAGATTGCCCAGGTTGATAAGGTTGCCGATGGCGCTCCGCGAGCCTGGCGCAACGTCTTGGAGGAGATCGTAAGCCTCTTTTAGCCCTTCGAGAGCCTCGGGGTAGTTGCCAAGAAAAGAATGTATGTTGCCAATATAGTCGAGAATGTTAGCCTGGCGCTCTCGCAGTTCATGGCGACGGGCGATGTCGAGAGCGTGCCCAAGGAGCTCGAGCGCCCGACCATACTCCCCTCTTTCGGCGACCACCCCGGCGAGGAGGTTGAGCGCTTCCGCCTCGAGCGGGCTGTTTATGCCTCTGGTCAGCGCCACGGCCTCCTCGAGCCAGATGACTGCTGCGTCAAACCCTCCCAGATCGCGGTGGCTTCGGCCCAACATGAGGGTGCATTCGAGCGCCCTTTGTGGGTCCCGCGCCGCGAGCACCGCGTAAGCCTCGAGCAGAGGGGTGACAGCCTCGGCTGAGCGGCCCTGCCGGTACTGGGCTTTGCCAACGAACAACTGGGCCTGTGCCGTCATAAGAGCGTCTGGAGAACCGTTAAGCACCCTGCGAGCGAGCCCTAGCGCCCGTGCCGGACTCTGCTCGAGCGCCGCCTCCGCCTCGGCAAGCCACGCGTCAACGTCGGGCTGAGGGGTAGGCGGGCGGGCTGTGGCAACGGTTGGCGCGGGCATACCTTCTCCTCTCAGCAGTGCTTTCTACTGGCCGCTTACGGGAGCGAGCGGTCCAGCCAGACTTTCGCCGGACACGACCTCGAACATCTTCCTCTTGAGGCCGGGGCCAATAGGCTCTTTGCAGTCGGTACGCAGCGTGACGCGCTTGTCATCATCTTCGTAGAGTTCAATCTCCTTGCCCATCGTGCCGTCGCTCTTTTTGCCCTCAAAGGAGAAGGTCTCGCCCGGGTCCAACTCTTTTGAAAAAAGCACTCTATTACCGTCTTTTTGCACCACGCGAACGTCCTCGTCGTCCGACCCTGTATAGCGCAGCGTCAAGCGGGTCACGCCGCCTCGGCAGGGCGCGCTCGTAACGGTGCCGCCGTTGTCACTACCGCCACTGTCACTGCCACCACTGTCACTGCCGCCGCTACCGCCGCCGTTGTTGTTACCGTCACCCTCACTGCCGCCACTACCGCTGTCGTCAGCGCCGCCGGTCTCTTCTTGGCGTACAACGTTTTTAAGAAACATCTCGATGTCGAGACGACCTTGGCCTATTTGGTCTTTGTAAGTTTCGTTGGAACCGCCAACGTAGAGGTTGAAAGACTGTTTTTTGAGCGCTTCGGCCAAGGTTGCTTTGGGCACCGCCAACGCCTCCCCCAAGGCCAGCGCGAGCGCCCCCGAGGCCATCGGCGCGGCCATCGAGGTGCCGCTCCAGGCGGCCATGCGCTCTTCCGGCGCGGGGCTGTAGACGTTCTCGCCAGGTGCCGCGAGTTCAACGGCCGCGCCGTAGGTGGCGAAGTTCGATTTGAGATCGCCGCTGTTCACGCTGGTCACGCTCAGCCGCTGTGGTGCCGACGCGGCGTAAGGGGCATTTCTGGCCGGATACGTGATCGCCGTGTCTCCGGTGTTGCCCGTCGAGGCCACGACGAACACGCCTTTTTGAGCAACCGCGTCGATCACTTTTTCGATGGCCTTGACTTCTTTGTCGCTGCCCAAGCTTAAGTTGATAACCTGCGCCCCCTGCCTCTGCGCCCAGTGAATGGCGGAAACCACGTCGGTCAGGTTGCCGCTACCGTCCGGGCCGAGCACGCGGATGGGCAAAATGGTGGCGCGGGGGGCGACCTGGCGGATGATGCCGGCCACGTTGGTGCCGTGGCCGTAGCCCCCCTCGCCGAGCGTGCCCTCTTCTTGGGGCAGGGCGTCGTCGCCGTAGAAGTCCCACCACGCTTCTGCTGGCGCGAAAGCTTCTTGCAAGGCGGGGTGCGCTAAGTCAACCCCGGTATCGATGACGGCGACCGTGACGCCGTATCCTAAGTTGCCTGCAAGTGACTGTCCTTCTTGCAAGCGAACCTGCTGCCAGAGGGGGGTATTTTCAGGCATCCAGGAAAAAACTCCACCGGCCCAGGCGTTGGACCGTCCGCCAGCCCAGGCGTTCGAGCGCCCACCTGCCCAAGCGTTAGAGCGCCCACCGGCCCAAGCATTGGACCGTCCATTCATCTGCGCCCGCTCACCCCCCGAAAGAAAAGCGTTGCTGTTGGCTTCCGCGCCCTCCGTGTCGCCGTCAACGCCTATCACGGCGAAAACCCCCGGCTCCCAGACCCGCGCCAGCCCGCCGTAACGTTGCTGCACCGCCTCGAGCGTGTCCTCAGGCGCCAGGGTCACCGTAAGCGCGTACTGAGGATCGGGGACGCCCGCGCCGAGGGGGCGCTCCCGCTCGAGCGGGCCGGCGTCCGTCGTGCATCCGGCGAGCAGCGCGGTGGTCAAAACGACGGGGGCGTAGCGCGTGATGCCCGACTTTATTCTGTTCACAGCTCTTTTCATAGGAGTCTCCAGTCTTAACTCAATGCCGGATGTGGCGGTCCGGTGGCCTTCTTATTGGCAGGGTAGGGCTTTCGCTCTTACAAAAATCTGACGTGTTGGGTAGGGTTAGCGTTTGCCTCAACCCCTTTAGCAGGCTAGCGACCGAGCGTATTCTCCTCGCCACGCAGCACCTCACGCAGCGCCTCGTTTGGGCCCGCCACACTGTCACAAAGACCGTTATAAAGCTCGCCATAAAAACCCACGGCCGCGACCACGCTCCGCTGGGGCCGGCCCCAGCCCACGACCCAGCCTTGGCGGGGGCCGCCGCTGCCCACAAAATGACCTGTGAGGGTGACCGCGCGCGGCAGGACCGCCTTGACGCCGCGGCGCAGCTCGCCGCCACCCTCGGGGGCGGAAAAGAGCATGACGCTCCGCAAACCGGGGGCAAGAAGTTCTCCGGCGACGGCTCTACCCAACGCGTAAGCGTCCGCAGGCGGCGAGGCGGGAACGCAGGCGGTGGAGAGGTACGTGTGGCTAAAGCGCAGCACCGTGACCGAGACCGTATCCAGCGCGTCCTGTGACACTTCGGCGGGCCTCGAGCACCCGACGAGCTGAGACTTGGGGTAAGCCGTGACGAGGTCTTTAAGGGGTGTCGCCACGCCCCCGAGCTCGCCCGCGCCAAAGACCATCACAAGCGTTTGCTCCGAGTCGAGCGCGGGCAGCGGGCCGGACCAGCCCGTCTCGAGGTGATAAAAAAGCGTTTCCGTATGCGCTGCGGGGCGGTCGGTCGGCGGGGCGTCGTCACGACGCGCGCGGTGAGGGTGCGGGCTGTGGGGGCGTAAAAAAGAACGTGTCGCTTCCATCATTCCTCCGGTTTCTACGGGTAAGGTAGCGGGTCAGCTCTGACGAAACCCTTACTCGAGCCCGCCGAATGCGGGGGCCGGAATTGTCACCGCGCTTCTGCCCCGCTGGTCGCGGGCAAGAGGGTGACGGCAAGAACGGGGCTTCAGTGGGGGAGCTTTATGGAAACGTCAAAAAAGTCAGTGCTCCGGACGCTTGTTCCGAAAGCGTGTCGGAGACGCAAAATTCGACGTGAGTTGCGCTTATACAAGCTGCGTCAGGGAAGGGATAAGTCGGCTCTCGAGCCAAAATCTGTCCGAAGCGTTAAAAAGTTAAGAAACAAAAAAAGCGCAAAGTCAGACGAAAATATCCGCAACATCCGGCAGGTGAACAAAGCGGTCGGCAAGGTCGATAAGCGCCTGCGAGGCGACCTCCCGAAACGCCAGCACCTCGACGCGCAGGCCGCGCGCCTGGGCGAGGTCCAACATCGGCACGAAATCGCCGTCGCCGCTCGCCAGCACGAGCACGTCCAGATGGTCCCAGGCGCGCACCATGTCCGCGGCGATGCCCATGTCCCAGTCGCCGTCCAGCACGGGCCGTCCAGTATCGTCCACATGGCGCAGGCGCAGCGTGCGGCGGCGCACCCGGTAGCCTAATGCGGAAAGCTTGGTGACGAAGCCGTAGGCGGTCGCCTCGCCAGGGCGCTCGACCACGTAGGCGGTAGCCTGTTGGAGGCATCTGGGGCCCGCCGCCAGGGTGAGGAGCGTCTCGTAATTCACTCCCTGCCCTCCGTACCCCGCCCCGTCTCGAGCCGCGTAGTAAAGGTTCTGCGTGTCGACAAAAAGCCCCACGCGCTGTTCGGACCAGCCGAATTTGTCAGACGCCTTCACCGGGATAAAAACTTCGCCATGATGAGGTTGTCCTCGTAACGACTGTCTTCTCTGATCTGCCGCACCTCGCGGCCCTCCACGGTAAAACCCTGCGACTCGTACAGGGACAGCGCCGCGTGATTGTTCGAGCGCACGTTGAGCTGAATTTTCTCGACCCCCACTCGTTCGGCCCAGGGATAGGCGCGTTCCAAAAGTCCTCGGCCCAAGCCCTGACGCCGCCACGGCGCGCCCACGGCGAGGGTGAGCACGGCCACGTGCCGCAAGCGGGCGGGGGTCAAGCGGCTCAGCTCGAGCCAGCCCGCAAGCTCCGGCGTCGCCACCAAAAAGAGGCTCATCGTCTCGTCCAAGGCGCGCAGCCGCCGCGCGAGCGTCTCCACCGCCGCGGGGCCGTCGCCCACAAACCAGCGGCCTTCTTGATAAATCGAACGCTGCAACGCGACCAGCGCGGCCGCGTCGTCGGGTTCGGCGGGGCGGAAGGGGGACATAAGGGAAAGTATAGTGGGCTGTTGCCTTCAAAACCGTGCCGAGGGCGGGATAGAGGGGGCGCACATTTGCACATCAACGTGGCGCGGTTCGGTGCTTTTCTTGACACTACCTTGACAAAGAGCACATGCATCATTTAGAGTTATTTTAATAAAACAGTTTAGTGAAACTTTGCTTGTAAGCCTTCGGTTCAATTTTCGTGAATGACACTTCTTTACCGGACCAGCGTCTCATCTCAAGAAAGGGTTAGCCCGTGGGAGACCGCACAACCTTACGCGATATTGCCAACAAGGCAGGGGTTTCTCTCACGACGGTGTCGCAAACCTTGAACAACAAAGGTGCCATTTCAGAACCCACCCGCACCAAGGTGATGGCGGCGGCTGAACAGCTCGGCTACCAGCAGCGCGTCCTGAGCGCGCCACGCTTGAACGCTCAGCTCGGTACGGTGACCATGCTCGTCAAGCGTGACCCCAACGAAAAAGCGCCCAACCCGTTTCACTACTACGTGATGCAGGGCGTTGAAGAGCAGTGCCGAGGGCTCGGGCTCGAGCTGCGCTATTCAAGCATCGGCGTCGACGAGAACAGCCGCGTGCTAGCCTTCCCCTCCGCCGCCGACCTGCGCAATACCGACGGCTTTCTCATCGTCGGCGCGGTGGTGGAGGATGGCCCAGCCTTTTTGGACGCGCTCGGGGAGCGCCCGGTGGTTTTTGTCAACGGCTATTTGTGGGGCGCGACGTACGACCGCGTCTGCATCGACAACCGCGCGGGGGCCTACGACGCGACCGCGCATCTGTTGGAGCACGGGCACACGCACATCGGCTTTGTGGGCGGCGGCGAAAGGGTCCACCCCAGCATCAACGAGCGGCGCGAGGGGTATCTAAAGGCGCTCAAAGACGCTTTTCTTGAAACGTCTTACGTGGCAGACAGCATCGTCCTGACGCCCGACTATGCGGCGGAGGCGGCTAAGGGGCTGCTCGAGGCCCACCCCAACATCACCGCGCTCGTCGCGGCGAGCGACAACGTGGCGATGGGCATCTACCGGGCGGCGGAAACGCTCGGCCTCCACGTACCGCGCGACCTGTCGGTGGTGGGCTTCGACAACCTCCACAGCGCTCCGCACCTCACCCCGCCGCTGAGCACCATGAACATCGACAAAGAGTATCTTGGCGGGGCCGCCGTGCGGCACCTTTACGACACCTCGCCCCTCACCGACCGCCCCAAGGTCTCGATTCTCGTCAGACCCGACCTGGTCCGCCGTCGGTCCGTCTCACACCCGATACAAAGGGCAAAGGGGGAACCATGACCTGACTGGTTTTTTAATCGTCCGCCCACCCCAAACTCACTTTTTAGGAGGAGCCGTGAAAAAACTGTTCGCACTTTTGGCCGCAGCTACCACGTTCAGTCTGGCGTCTGCGCAAACCACCGTCCAGTATTGGGACTACTGGGTCACCCAGGGTCCCGCCATCGACGAAATCATCGCCGCGTTCGAGGCGGAGCACCCCGACATCACCATCGAGAAAAACACCATCGGCGGTGGCCCTTACATCGAATCGCTCAACCTGGCGATGCAGAGCGATTCCGGTCCTGACGTTTTTGTCCTACCGAATCCCAGCGGTGACGTCTTCGCTGGCTTTTTAGAATACGCCAACCAAGGCTATCTCTATAACCTCTCACAATTTGAGGACGTTGACGCCTTTATACAGGGTTTCCCCAACCCCGACACGAACTTTGTCGAGGGCTCGAACATGATTGACGGAGACCTCTACACCGCTCCCTTCATGGGGCCTGCCAAGCCTTGGTTGCAGCTCTACGTCAATACCAACCTCTACGAAGAAGCCGGTCTGGTGGACGACAGCGGCAACCCGCTGCTGCCCACGACCTGGGAAGAGTTCATCGCCAACTCGCGCACCGTCACCGAGAACACCGACGCCTACGGCACCGGCTTTTCGATGCAGCAGCCCTGGGCGGCGGGCTGGTGGTACCGCGTGTGCAACTACTCGGGTGTGCCTTACGACGCGGCCCTGGCCGGTTTCGACTACCGCACGGGCGAATTCACCTTCGCCTCGGACGAGTGTTACCAGATGGTGCTGAGCGACTTGGTGATGATGGCCGACGAAGGGCTCATTCACCCCGCGTCCTTGAGTTTGTCCATTGATGACGAGGGCGCTCGAGCGGTCTTTGCCGAAGGCGAGTTCGCGCACCTCGTGGCGGGCGAGTGGGTCATCGCCGGGTGGGAGCAGACCCACCCCGGCTTTGAGGGCTACACCGCGACGCACCTGCCCTTCCCCGGCGGCGAGCCGGAGAGCTACTTCGGGGCCGGGGTCGGCGGGCAGTGGTTCGCTATCAACGCCGACACCGACGTGCCCGAGGCGGCCTGGGAGTTCTTCAAGTTCTTGCACTCGCCCGAAGCGGGCGCTATCTGGGCGAGAAACGGCAACGGTTTGGTTCTGAACACCCCGCAGCCTTACGACGAGTACGCGACCAACGAAGCCTTCGAGTACATCTTCAACTCTTCGGACTTGGTGCGCACCCAGCCCGAGCCGACCATCCGCACCCCGGCGCTCGCCGAGGTACAGCAAACCTTGATTGGTCCCTCCCCCGACGACATCTTGGTTGGTGTGTTGTCAGGTCAGATTAGCGACATCGGCGCGGCTTTGGCCGACTTGGACGCCCGTAAGATGCAGGCGCTCGAGACCGGCCTCTCCGACGCGCAAGCCGCCGGTGCCCAAGTCTCGATGGAAGACTACCTGTTCCCCGATTGGAACCCAACTGAAAACTACGTGACCGAACCGACGAACTAAACCGGACGACGTCGGCGTGCCTTAGCAGCACGCCGACGTCAATCCCCGTCAAGTCAACCTCTAATAAGGTTTTACTCATAACCTCGGATGCTAGGGGATAGGCAACCTTCTCGGACTCGCATCCGAGCACAATCATTGCCGTAAAGTCCGCCTAGCACGTAAATACCTAAGTCCTCTACATCTTTGGGCGAACAGGTCTTTGTTCCAAAATGAAGCCACATGACCTCCTACGACCGCTAAAGCCGGTTGTCACTGATAAGAAACCGCCAACACTTGCGTCACAGACGCATTCCCAAAATTCCGCCCCCTAGCACTCGAGGTTCATAAGGTTCTACACCCGAAGAAGGGCCACGCATGAAAAGAACGGCTTACACCCAAAAGCGCGCAGCGCCCCGAGAGGAGCGCGTGGGCCGCGTCTGGGACCTTCTCGCGCTCGGCGCGGCGCTCGTCATGGCGACGGCTACTCTCGTTTTGCCGTGGCTCACGGGCGGCGGCGAGACCTACCGCGCCCCGACCCTGCTGCTGCACGGCCTGGACCTTCGCCGCGTCGACCACACCCTTATCTTTTTACCTTTTGTCGCCAGCTTGATTGGCCTCGTGGCAAGCGTCGGCGCGGTCGTTTCGCCCGCCGACGCCCGCCACTGGAAAGTTTTTTACGTGTGGGGCGGGGCGGCGGCGCTCCTTTATTACGGCAACTTCTTTTTCAACAAAGACAACAGCTTAGCGGCTGTGGGCAGCTATGCGGAAACGGGTTTCTATCTCTTTTTTGCCGCCGGGGTGCTTTTGTTCGTGCTCGGGTTGGTGCCGCGCGGGTTCCCAGCGGAGCCCGAGCGCACCAGATTTTACGAACTCATGCAGAGCAAGCGCTTCTGGGGCGTTCTGTACGTGCTGCCGATGGTTATTTTGATGCTGGTCTTTACCATCTACCCGGTGTTCGAGTCCCTGCGCGTGTCGGTCTACAACTGGCGGGGCATCGGCGAGGCCACGCAGTTTGTCGGCTTGCGGCACTACTTCACGGTGGCGAACGACCCGCAGTTCTGGAACGCCTTTTGGAACACGGTGGAGTACACCGCGATTCTGGTACCTGTGCAGCTCAGTCTCGCGCTTCTCCTCGCGCTCGTGCTGGACAACCCACGAATGCGCTTTCGCACCTTCTACCGCACGCTTTATTTTATGCCCGTGGTGACGACGCTGGCGATTGTGGCGATTGTCATGCGGCTCCTTTACCAGTCGGGGGGGACGGCGCTCACCTCTATTTTTGTGCCGTGGCTGTTGGACAGGCCCATCAACCCCATTGGCAACCCCGACACCTCGATGCTGGCGGTCACGGCCTTTGGCACCTGGTACTCGTTTGGCATCAACCTGGTTTACTTTATGGCGGCCCTCGCCACCGTGCCGAGCCAGCTCTACGACGCCGCCGAGGTGGACGGCGCGAGCTGGTTTCAGCGCGTCTGGCACATTACCCTGCCGAGCATCCGCCCGGTTGCGGTCATTATTCTGTTTTTCGCGGTGCTGGGCAGCCTCAAGGTGTGGGAGCAGTCGTTCGTGCTCACAGGCGGCGGGCCTTTCTTTTCCTCGGAGGTAGTGAACGGCTACATCTACCGCTACGCCTTTGGGTCGGGGGGCTTGGGCGGCTCGGCGTCGCAGCCCAACATCGGCTTCGCCTCGGCGGCGGGCTTTCTGATGAGCATGTTGGTTTTAGCCATCACGCTGGTGCAACTCGCGGTCAACCGCTTCGTCCTCAACCGTGACTCAGGGGTGTCTAAATGAACGCGAAGTTTCCTTTTGAAAGGCTCTTAAGCGGCTCAGGGCGGACGCTCATCCACGTGGTCTTGCTCAGTATCGGGGCCGTCTATATTTTCCCTTTCGTCTGGATGCTGGGAACGTCTTTCAAGACACCGGGGGAGTTTTTCAGCCTGGGCTTGCGGCCCATACCCAAGGGCGAGTGGCAGTGGTCGAACTTCACTGAAGCGTGGGTGACGGCGAACTTTGGGCAATACTTCTTGAACACGGCGCTTTTAGCGGTGAGCGTGACCGCGCTCGTGGTGCTTTTGACCGCGATGGCGGCTTACGCGTTGTCGAGGCTCAACGTGCCCTTCAAGCCCGTTATCCTGGGCGCGGTGTTCCTGACCTTCTTTTTACCGTCGGGCATCTTCAACATCATCCCGATTTACGACATCGTCCAGAACTTAGGGCTTCTGAACTCCTTGGGTGCGCCCATTCTGGTTCTCACCGGGGGGCAGATGGTCTTTAACACGCTGCTCTTTTACGGCTATATGCGCACCATGCCGCACGAGATTGAGGAGGCCGCCGTCATTGACGGGGCGAGCGTCCACCAGCGTTTTCGTTACGTGGTCTTGCCGATGGCGGGGCCGATGGTGGCGACGGTGGGGCTTTTCACCTTTATCAACACCTGGAACGACTTTTTCGTGCCGCTCGTTTTTACGCTCTCCCGTCCCGAACTGCGTACCTTGGCCGTCGGCATGTACGCCTTTGTGGGTGACGCCAGCCGCCAGTGGACGCTGCTGTGTGCGGGCGCGACCATCAGCATCTTGCCCATCATCTTCGTGTTCATCTTGTTGCAAGACCGCTTTACCGAGGCGTTCGCGGGGGCGGTGAAGACGTAAGGGGTACTCACTTATGGGCGGCGACAGCGTTTTTCAGAACGAACGATGCGCCCTCAAAGCTAAGGAGGAGAGATGGCGTAGAGGCTTGAGGATGTTCCCAATTTTTAAAGTTACCCAAACCCCATAAAGGACATTGTTCGTCCGAGGAGGCAGGCGCATGAAAAACTATCTTTTGGCAGGGCTTATGCTACTCGTCTTAGGCTCGAGCGCCCACGCTCAAGACGCCGCCGTGACCATCCCCAAGCTTGCAGAGAGCATCACCGTGGACGGCGACCTTTCCGACTGGCTGGACACAACGCCCATCACCGTCGACAGCAGCATGACCGCCGACGCCACCGACGTTGCGGACGACAGCGACCTCAGCATGAACGTATATACCGGCTATGACGACACAAACTTTTACATGGGCGCAGAGGTCAGCGACGACGCGCTCGTGTTTGAAAGGTCGGGCGACGAGATTGCCGACAACGACGCGGTCGAGTTTTGGCTCAACGCCAACCAGTACGGCGTGGCGCTTGTCGAAGGGCAGCCGGTCTTGCACCAGTGGCTCTTTTCGGGTACGGAGAGCGACCTGTCCGGTGCGGAGGTTGCGTTTGAATACACCGACACGGGTTACATCGTCGAGGTAAGCGTGCCGCTTTCGGTTCTCGCCAGCGCCACCGAGACGGACGCGCAGGCGGGGATGAGTTTCCCCTTCGCGGTCGGCGCGGACGACGCCAACGAGGAGGGCGGCGCGCGCTTGGGTCAGGTTTATTATCCCGACAGTTGGACCTGGAGCGAGACCGGCACCTACGCGACGGCCACGTTAGGCGAGTAGGATGCGAACGTTCACTTTTAACCGGAGCGGCGCGCGCCGCTGGCTCCTGGCCTTATGTTGCTTTATTCTGCCCTACGGCTCAGCCCAAGAAAGTTTAGTCACGGGTGATTTTGAAAGCCAAGCCGAGGGCTGGAACGTGGCTTTGCTCAACGACGCGGCGGCGCAAGGGGGCGTGACGGACGGCGAATACTGTTTGGACATCGAAAACGGCGGGCCGGACGTGTGGAGCGTGCAGCTTGGGACAGGGGGCTTTGGGCTCGAGCCCGGCCAGACCTACACCCTCTCCTTCGACGCCTACGCCTCACGTGAGCGCGGGCTGCGCGCCACCGTGGGCGCAGCGGGGCCGTCCGACAATGCCTACTCGGAAACCTTGAACCTCACCACCGATAAGCAGACCTTTACGGACACCTTCACCGCCGAGGAGGGCGCGGCGGAAGCCGACCTCACCTTTTTCAGCGGCGGCAAGCGCGGCGAAGAGAATCCGGCGGCGACGGTTTGTTTTGACAACGTGAGTTTAAGCGCGGGCGCGGTTCAGGTGGGAGAAAACCTTTTCCAGAACCCAGGATTTGACGAGGGCGACGTGAACTGGTCACTCGGGGCCGACGCACCCGCCCAGGCGAGCGGTGAAGTTACCGACGGGGCTTACTGCGCCGATATAAGCGCCGCCGGGGAAAACCCCTGGAGCGTCGCGCTGCGCCAGGCCGGACTGGACGTGCGAGCGGGCCAGGCTTATACCCTAAGTTTTGACGCTTACGCCGATAAAGAGGCCCAAGTCGGCGTGAAAATCGGACAAACGCGCGAGCCCTATACCGAGTATTTCTATCAAGCGCAGCCCATAGCTACCAGTCCGCAGACCTACAGCTTCGACCTCGAGCTAGCCACCGACGACCCGGCGGCGCAGCTCGAGCTTTTCTTAGGCGGCCCCCTGAACCCGGACACCCCGGTCAATGTCTGCTTCGATAACCTCTCTCTGGTCGAGGTCACGGTAATGGGTAACGCGCGCGAGATTCCTTACATCATGGTCGACCAGTTCGGCTACCGTCCCGAGGACGCCAAAGTCGCCGTGCTGGTTGACCCGCAAGCGGGTTTTAATGCCGAGGATGAGTACGTGCCGGGGAGTGTGCTCGAGGTCAGGACTACCGAAGGTGACGAAGTGGTTTTTTCCGGTTCACCCGAAGCCTGGCAGGACGGCGCGGTGCAAGAAACCTCCGGCGACCGGGGCTGGTGGTTCGACTTTTCGGAGGTGAGCGAGCCGGGGACTTACTACGTTTACGACGTCGAGCAGGACGTGCGTTCTTACGAGTTCGAGATTGCCGACGACGTTTACAACGAGGTGCTAGAAGCCGCCACGCGCATGTTTTACTACAACCGCGCGAACACGGCAAAAGAGGAACCTTACGCCGACGCGCGCTGGACGGACGCGGAGAGCTTTTTGGGTCCGGGGCAAGACACCGAGGCGCGGTTTGTCGAGGACAAGGAGAACCCGGACACGGCTCGAGACCTCTCCGGCGGCTGGTTCGACGCGGGCGACTACAACAAATACGTGACCTTCGCCCAAGCCCCCGTCCACATGCTCCTCACCGCTTACGAGCAAAACCCGAACGCTTTTACCGACGACTTCAACATCCCAGAGTCGGGCAACGGCCTCCCCGATGTGATAGACGAACTCAAATGGGAGTTCGATTGGCTCAAGAAGATGCAGGTCGAGGACGGCGGCGTCATCATCAAAGTGGGCAACATCGACTATAACTCCGTTTCGCCCCCGTCCGAGGACGAACGCCCCCGCTACTACGCCCCGGTCTGCTCCTCGTCCAGCATCGCCGCCGCCAGCATGTTCGCGCACGGCGCGCTCGTGTTTGGGCAGTTTGAGGAGCTGAGCGACTACGCCGCAGACTTGGAAGAACGTGCGGTACGTGCCTACGACTGGTACACGAATAACCCGCGCCGCGACGACTGCGACACGGGTGAGATTAAAGCGGGCGACGCTGACAGGACTTTGGCCGAGCAAGACGCGATTCAGGCGGTGGCGGCGGTTTACCTTTACGCGCTCACGGGTGAGGAGAGGTATCAGGACGCGCTTCAAGCCACCTACCAGACGACTCGAGCCTTTAGCGACGGCGACGCCTTGAGGTGGTCGATGTACGACCCCGACCAGGGCGACGCGCTGCTTTACTACACAACTTTGGAAAATGCCGACAGCGAGCTCGCGCAGACGATTTTGGACGCGAAGCAGGAGCAAGCCACTACAACCTCCGCCGAGCTTTACGGCTTTCAGCCCGAGCAAGACCTCTACCGCGCTTTTCTGCCCGAACTGTCCTACCACTGGGGCAGCAACTACGTGCGCTCCGCACTTGGCAACACCAACCTCGACATGCTTGTCTACAACCTAGACGCTGACGCACACGAAAGTTATCAGGAGAAAGCCCTCGGCATCGTCCACTACCTCCACGGCGTCAACCCCTTGAACATGGTCTACCTGACCAATATGGTCGAATACGGCGCGGAGTATTCGGCCAACGAGGTTTGGCACGACTGGTTCCGCGACGGCAGCGTCTGGGACGACGCCCTTACCTCGGAACGGGGTCCGGCACCGGGTTATGTGCCGGGCGGCCCGAACGCGGCCTATACGGGTCAAGCCTCGCCCCCGGCGGGCGAACCCGCGCAGAAAGCCTACCGCGACTGGAACACCGGCCCCGGGCTGCCCTGGGAAATCACCGAGCCCGCTATCTATTACCAGGCGGCGTACGTTAAGCTGCTGTCGAACTTCGTGGCGAGATGACGCTAAAAACATTCGAGCGAAGCAAATCTCTCTAGGAGAACCACGTGTGAGTAAAGACGTTTACAGAGTCGGGCTTATCGGCTGCGGCACTATTTCGGACGCCTACATTCGGGGCTTGCGGGTTTTCCCGTGGCTCGAGGTGACCGCCCTGAGCGATATCGACCTGGGCCGGGCGGAGGCCAAGGCGGAAAAGTACGGCGTTGCCAAGGGCTACTCGGTCGAGGAGCTTCTAGCCGACGACGAGGTCGATATCGCCGTCAACCTGACCGTTCCCACCGTCCACGCCGAGGTGAGTTTGAACGCGCTGGGGGCGAGCAAGCATGTCTACAGCGAGAAGCCCTTAGCCATTACGCGAGAGGACGGCAAGGCGATACTCGAGGCCGCCGACGCCAACAACCTGCGCCTCGGCTGCGCCCCGGACACCTTCATGGGCGGCGGCATCCAGACCTGCCGTAAACTCGTTGACGAGGGCGCGGTTGGCGAACCGCTCTCAGCGAGCGCCTTTATGTTGGGTCACGGCGTCGAGCTGTGGCACCCGAGCCCCTTCTTCTTTTTCAAATACGGCGGGCATCCCCTGTTCGACATGGGGCCTTATTATCTGACCGCGCTCATCAATCTGCTCGGTCCGGTGGGGTCGGTCGTGGGCCTCACCACGACGGGCATCCCCCAGCGCACCGTCACAAGCGAACCTCACAAAGGCACGGTCATCACGGTGGACGCGCCGGTTCACGCGACGGCGATTTTAGAACTGGCCTCTGGCAAGCCCGTCACAATGATTGTCAGCGGCGAGGTGGTCGCCTCGGAGCTGCCCCGCATCGAAATTTACGGGACTGAAGGGACGTTAAGCGTGCCCGACCCCAACACCTTCGACGGCCCGGTGCGCGTCAAGAAAAAGGGCGACAAGCTCTGGCAAGACGTGCCCCTCACCCATTCCTACTCCGGCTACGACCGGGGTTTGGGCGTGGCCGACATGGCCTACGCGCTGCGCTCCGGCAGACCCCACCGCGCGAGCGGAGAATTGGCGTATCACGTGCTGGACACTTTACAGGCCATTCAAGACGCGTCGGACGCGCGGCGCTTTGTTGACGTTGAAAGCACCTGCGAGCGCCCCGCCCCCTTGCCGCCGGGTTTGCAAGTAGGCGAGCTGGATGATTAAACAGTCAGAATCAGGAAAGAGGAGCCACGTATGACCTACCCCTTAGCCGTGCAACTTTACACCCTCCGGCACCTCTCAGACGACGTGACCGAACTTGTCAAAATAGTCGCCGATGCGGGTTATGCGGGCGTCGAAGGGGGCTACGGCCCCCAAATGGACGCAGGCGAAATCAAAAGGGTGCTGGACGAAAAGAGCGTCAAGATGGTCTCGGCGCACGTAATGTTGGACATGTTGGAAAACGACTTAGACAGCGCCCTCGCCTTTCAAAAAACCTTGGGCAACGACGTCATCATCATCCCCTGGATAAGCGACAAGCATTACAGCGACAGCGCCGAGAGTTGGCAAGCATTGGGAGAAAGGTTCAACAAAATTGCCGAACGGGTCAAAGCCGAGGGGATGTCGCTGCTTTACCATAATCACTCGTTTGAGTTTGGCAAATATGACGGAAAGCTGGGCTTGGAGCACCTCCTGGACAGCGCGCCGGACTTGGGGCTCGAGCTGGACATCGGCTGGTGTCAAGAGGGCGGCGTCGACCCCATGCCGTTAATCGAAAAGTACCGCGGGCGTTTGCAGCGCGTTCACGTCAAAGACCGCGCGCCCGAGGGCGAAAATACCGACCAAGGCGGCTGGGCGGATGTGGGTCACGGCGTCATCCAGTGGGAGCCGCTGTTACGAGCCGCCAAGGACGCCGGGGCCGAGTGGTTCGTGGTCGAGCACGACGAGCCCAAAGACCCGGTGAGGACGATTAAGCGCAGCTTCGATTACCTCAAGACGCTTTGATGCCTGAAACCCGCTGGGATCTGCTCGTTTTGGACGCCGCGCCCGAGAGCGCGGTGCTCAGCAACCTCGTAACCGGGGACTTAGACGGCGACGGGCACCAGGAAATCGTCACGGGCGGCGAAGGAGGGCTGCTCTGGTATCGTCCTGACACGTTTGAAAAGGGCGTCATCGCTGAGGGACAGTTTCACGTCGGCGTCACCTTGGAAGATATAGATGGGGACGGGCGGCTCGAGATTATCTGCAGCAAACTCGTCCCCGAGCCCTACCAGTGGACGCTTGTGTGGTTCAAGATGGGTGAGTCACTCGACGACTGGACGACGCACACCCTCGACCCGGCGTGCAACGGCGGCGCGCACGACGTGGTTTTTGCCGACATTGACGGCGACGGTGAGACTGAACTCGTCGCCAACGCCGCCTACTGCAAAGTGCCGGGATTGTGGATTTACAAACGCGGCGACGACCCCACGCAAGCTTGGCAGAAGCACGAAGTCGTCACCAACATCTTCGCCGAGGGCGTCGCCGTCGGCGACTTGGATGGCGACGGACGCCCCGAAATCGTCCACGGGCCGGACTATTTCACGATGCTCGACGGCGGCCCCTACGCCGGACCTTGGCGGCGCACGACCTACGCGCCGAGTTTGCGCGAGATGTGCCGCGTGGCGCTGCAAGACGTGACCGGCAACGGGCGGCCCGACATCTTCATCACCGATTCGGAATATTTGGACGGGCGGCTGTCTTGGTTCGAGAACCGTTTGGGAGAGGGGCGGGGGTTTAGGGAGCGGGTGCTCGAGGCCCCCGTCGTCTACGCGCACTCGCTCAACACCTGGCAGGAGGACGGCAAAACTTATGTCTTTTTGGCTGAGATGGCCCAGGGCGGCTGGGACCCACCCTACAATTGGGACGCGCGGCTGTTACGCTACAGCACGTCCGACAAGGGCGAGACCTGGCACCGCGAGGTGTTGGCCCAGGGACAGGGCACGCACGAGGCGGACATGGTGGACATCGACGGGGACGGCGCGCGTGAAGTCGTCGGTAAGGAGGTGTGGCGTCCCAGAGTTCATATCTGGAAAGAACGCAAAGGCGCTCCTCCCTTCGCATCTTTCAAGCACGAGTTCATAGACCGTGATAAGTCGATAACCGGAACGGACATCGTCGCGGCGGATATAAACGGCGACGGGCGAAACGACATCGTGTGCGCGAAGTGGTGGTACAAAAATCCGAGCTGGGCGCGGTTCGAGATTCCAGGAATTTATCAAGTCATTAATGCTCACGACGTAGACGGCGACGGGCGCGCTGAATTCATCGCCACGAAAAAAGCCGAGGGTGCCAAGGCAGACGACTGGTATTCGGGGCTGTCCTCCGACCTCGTCTGGTTGAAACCTGTTGACCCTGAAAGAGGCGAATGGGCAGAGCACGCCATCGGCACGGGCTCGGGCGACTGGCCGCACGGCAACCTCGTCGCGCCGCTCCTGCCCGGCGGACGCCTGGCGCTCGTCACCACCTACCACAGCGCCCACGCAGGGGGCGGCGACGCGCCCGAGATTTTTGAAATCCCGGATGACCCCACAGAGCTCTGGCCTAAACGTACGCTTACGGATGTCCAGTATGGCGAGGAGGTCGTGGCCTATGACCTCACGGGCGACGGCACGCTCGACCTGGTGGTGGGGACGCACTGGCTCGAGAACCAAGGCGACGGCAGCTTCACCCCGCACCGGCTGATAGCCGACGAGAACTTCTACCCCGCCCGCCTCCGCGTTCTGGACATCGACGGCGACGGCCAAGTTGAGATTGTGATGGGCGAAGAAAAGCTTGACTACGAAACGAAGTCCTTGCCCTTTTCCAAACTCGCATATTTTAAGCCTGGGGATGACCTGCGCCAACCCTGGAAAATGCACGTCATCGACACCATGCGCTGCCCCCACTCCGTCGAAGTCGCGGACATAGACGGCGACGGCGAGGAGGAGATTATCGCGGGCGAGCACGACCCGTTCTGGCCCTACCGCAACCGCAGCCGCCTCTACATTTACAAAAAGGCGAACAGTAAAGCGACCGCGTTCTACCGCTACACCCTGGACAAACGCTTTGAGCATCACTGTGGTACGAAGCTTATCGACTTAGGCGGCGGGCGGCTGGGCATTATGAGTCACGGTTGGAACGATTCGATTTATGTGAACTTGTGGGCGGCTGAGAGTAGCTTAGGTGATTAAACTCGACTTGACAGCGGGCTGGACGCTGCGCAACGTGACTAGCCGCGCGGTTCCCGAAAGGGTAGACGGGCGCGACGTTCCGGCGACGGTGCCCGGCTGCGTTCACACCGACCTGCTCGCCGCCGACCTCATCCCCGACCCGTACTACGGACAGAATGAACTCGAGCTTCAGTGGATCGGCGAAAACGACTGGCAGTACCTCTGCGAGTTTGAGGTTTCGGCGGAGGTGCTGGCGCGAGAAAGGCTCGAGCTCGTCTGCGAAGGTCTCGACACGGTGGCAACGGTCCGAATCAACGGTGAGGTTATCGGAACGTCCGAGAACATGCACCTCGCCTACCGCTTCGACGCCAAACCGTATGTGCGAGAAGGGACGAACACGCTCACGATTACCTTCCGCTCCGCCCTGGACTACGCGCGTGAGCAGGTGGAGCGTCTGGGCTATCTGCCTAACTCGTCCTATCCGCACCCCTTTAACTTCATCCGCAAGATGGCGTGCAACTTCGGGTGGGACTGGGGGCCGACGTTGGTGACGGCGGGGGTGTGGCAGCCAATTTGTCTCGAAGCGTGGGAGGGTGCGCGCATCGCCTCGGTGCGTCCGTTAGTTACAGAGGCGAATGAAGAAAGGGCTGTTGTTGAGGTGCATGTAGAAGTTGAGGGTGAAGGTGAGGGGCTCGAGCCGGTCCTCATCCTGACAGACCCCGCGGGCGAGGTGGCGGGATCCCCCCCTGACCCCCCCTTATTAAGGGGGGGGACGGCTGTGCCTGGTTCTAAGCTGAGAACTTACTTAGTTAGCCTGACCGTTGAAAATCCTCGACTCTGGTGGCCGGTGGGTCACGGCGAGCAGCCGCTGTATGCACTTGAGCTTACCCTCACTCAACGGGGTCAAACGCTCGACACTTGGCAGCACCGCATCGGCCTGCGTCGGGTGCGCCTGAATACCGAGGTTGACGACATCGGCTCGAAGTTCGTTTTAGAAGTCAACGGCAAAGCTATCTTTTGTAAGGGTGCGAACTGGATTCCCGACGACTGCTTCGTCACGCGCGTGACGAGTGAGCGTTACCGGGAGCGCGTCACGCAAGCGCGAGGCGCCAACATGAACATGCTGCGCGTGTGGGGCGGCGGCATCTACGAACAGAGCGCGTTTTATGAGGCGTGCGACGAACTCGGCGTGATGGTCTGGCAGGATTTCCTCTTTGCCTGCGCGCTCTACCCCGAAGAGGAGCCTTTCGGCTCGCTCGTGGAGGCCGAGGCGCGGGGGCAGATCGCGCGGCTGTCGAAGCACCCGAGTTTGGTCTTGTGGAACGGCAACAACGAGAACTTGTGGGGTTATTTCGATTGGGAGCGGGACGGGAAGACGTGGCTCGAGTGGGCCGAGAACCGCAGTTGGGGCGCGGGCTTCTACTTCGAGTTGTTCCCCAAACTCATGAAAGACCTCGACCCAAGCCGCCCCTACACGCCGGGCAGCCCCTTCTCGGGCTCGCTCGAGCTGCACCCGGGCAGCGACAACCACGGCACCACGCACATCTGGGACGTATGGAACGCGCTCGACTATACGAGTTACCGCGCCTACATCCCACGCTTCGCCTCTGAATTCGGTTTTCAGGCCCCGCCGACCTTTGCAACGCTCTCAGAAAGCATCCCCGAGGATGAACGCCACGCGGAGAGCGCCGCGATACTCCATCACCAGAAGGCGAACCAAGGAAACGAGAAGCTAAGGCGCGGTCTGGCGCGTCACTTCGCCCCGCCGGAAACCTTTGACGACTGGCACTTTCTCACGCAGCTTAATCAGGCGAGGGCCCTGCAGCTCGGCGTCGAGTGGTTTCGCGCGCACAGCGGGCGCTGCATGGGCGCGCTCTACTGGCAACTCAACGACTGCTGGCCGGTGACGAGCTGGGCAGCCATAGACGGGTACGGGCGCAAGAAACTCCTGTGGTACGCCACCAAGCGCTTTTTCGCCCCCAGGCTCCTGAGCATCCAGCCGCATGGCGACGCGCTTTTTGTGCATCTCATCAACGACACGGACGAGGTTTGGGAAACGAACGTTCGCGTGCGACGGCTGGCGTTTTCTGGAGAGGTTTGCGCTGAAGATACAGAGCAGGCTTTTGTAAAACCGCGTAGTGTAGAGCGTTTTAGGCTCGAGCCCCCCCTCACCCGTACGGAGCACCCCGCCACCGAACTGCTCACGGCGGACGCTGGCGGGCTGCGCACTTTCTGGTACTTTGCCAGGGACAGAGGATTACACTATCCAAAGCCCGATGTCAAAGCGGATTTGGAGAAGACTTCAGACGGTTACGTTCTGAATATCGAAGCGCAGACGTTTGTACGCGACCTTTGTTTGTTGGTGGACAAGCTCCTCCCCCACGCCACTACCGACATCCAACTGCTGACGCTTCTACCCGGTGAGACGGGCGCATTTCACATTCAAACGGACCAGCCGCTCACTTTAAAGGCGTGCCTCAGCTCTACCGTCCTTTATAGCGCCAACAAGTTTGGGACTTCTGGTGGCCGCTAACCTGTCGCCGGACTTAATTTTATACGAGGCTCTTGAAATGGAGGCGCGTCACCGTGGGCACCGAGTCGTTTGAAACCATGCTGACGGGCGGTCACCCCAACTCGTTGGGAAGAACCGTCGAGGTGGTTGAGGTCGTCCTGGCACATCCAGAGAAGCTGAAAGACCTCTACGCTTGCTACTTCAGTTCAGACGAAATCGTCAGGCTGAGAACGTCCAGCGCGCTCAAGCGCGTCGCCAAGGAGCACCCGGAATGGCTCGTCCCGTTTCTTGATGGGCTCATTCGTGACGTGTCGCAGATAGACCAAGCCTCGACCAAATGGACGCTCGCCACCCTTTTTGAAACGCTGGCACCGCGCATGACCAGCGACCAAAGAGCAAAAGCGATGGGCGTTTTGAAAGAAAACTTGGCCTCACACGACGATTGGATTGTGCTCAAAAACACCGCGCAAACCTTGGGGGAGTGGGCCAAAAAGGACACAGATTTACGTGAATGGCTTGTGCCTCATTTGGAGAGACTAAGTAAGGACGGCAGAAAAACGGTCTCGAGGACGGCCGTAAAGCTCCTCAACGCGCTGTCGCAAGTGTAGCGCTGGAGGCAGGTTCAAAGGCAACAAAAATACGTTGCCTAAAAAACCGCAGCTTCTGGCAACATCCCTAATCCTCCGACTCACAACCAGACAAACGGGTTTTTTATCCTATACTTTCGCAATGTCAGACTCCATAACGTCAAACACTCAACAAGTTCGCACCTCCGAACCCAAAGGCGACATAGAGCGTGTGGCTTGGCCTCAGCTAGCCCCCGACCTTATCGAACGCTTCCGCCAACACGGCGAAAGCCGCACGCTCGCCGCTGGCGACGTTCTTTTTGATATCGGCCAGGACAGTTACGACTTTGTTTACCTTGAAGAGGGAAACGTCGAGATTATCGACAGGGCGAACGACCGCCTGGTGCTGCGCATCGAGGCTGGTAATTTTATCGGCGAGCTGGGTATGCTCATGGGGCAAAAAACCTTTCTCGCCGGGGTTGCGGGCAAAGAGAGCCGCGTCATCACCGTGCCGCTACAGCGTCTCAAAGACCTCATCGCCACCGTTCCCGAGGTCGGCGACGTGGTCGTGACCGCCTTTGCCGCGCGGCGGCGTCTGCTGATGGAGTGGAGCGAGGGCGGGCTCGTCATTATGGGTGAGGACGATGACAGGGCGGCGTTACGCCTTTTGGAGTTCGCCAACCGCAGCCAAATCCCGCACCGCTGGGTCGACCGCGCGGACACGTCTGCCGTGGCGGAGCTTGCCGCGAGCTGCGACTTGCCCGCGTCCGGCACGGTCGCCATCACGGGCCGCGCGGAGGTCCTGGTTGAGCCCTCCCCGCGCGAACTGGCCGCGGCGCTCGGCCTCGACTTGGTCGCCGACACGGAAGAGATTTTCGACGCCGTGGTGGTCGGGGCTGGTCCGGCGGGCCTGGCTGCCTCGGTCTACGCCGCTTCCGAAGGCTTGAGCGTTCTCGCCATCGAAGACACGGCGATAGGCGGGCAGGCGGGCACCTCGTCTCGGATTGAAAATTATCTCGGTTTTCCGAAGGGCGTGTCGGGGGCCGAACTGGCCTATCTCGGCGAGGTTCAGGCGGTCAAGTTCGGCGCGCGCATCACCGCCCCGCGCCGCGCTACCAAGTTGCACAAAAACGGCGGGCTGTTCGAGGTTTCTTTGGATGACGAACGCTGTGTTCGCGGGCGCACGGTGATTCTCGCCAACGGCGTCCAGTACCGGCGGTTGCCGCTCGAGCGCTTAGAAAGCTTCGAGGGCCGCGGGGTCTACTACGCCGCCACCGACCTAGAGGCGCGCTTCTGCCGCGACACGGAGGCGGTCATCGTCGGCGGCGGCAACTCGGCGGGGCAGGCGGCCATGTTCTTATCGCGTTACGCCAAGTGTACGCACCTTGTGGTGCGCGGCGCGGGGCTTAGCGCGACGATGTCGGCGTATCTCTCGGACAGAATCGAACGCGACGAACGCATCAAGCTCTGGACGGGGTTTGAGGTGTGCCGCCTCCACGGCGAGGCGGGGTTGGAGCGCGTGACCCTTTGTGAGTGCGACACGGGGCTCGAGGAGGACATCGTCACGCGCGCACTTTTCATCATGATTGGCGCAGCGCCCAACACCAATTGGCTCGGCGGTCAGGTGGCTCTCGACGACAAGGGCTTCGTCTTGACGGGCCGGGATGCGGGCGACGACCTTGACGGCTACGCCACTTCTTGCCCCGGCGTCTACGCGGTGGGCGACATCCGCTCGGGCTCGGTCAAGCGCGTGGCCTCGGCGGTGGGCGAGGGCTCGGTGGTGGTGGCGGCCGTACACCGCTTTCTGGACGACGCCGGGCGGGTTGATGTGGGCAGCGAAACGGTAAGTCGTTAGGGGGATTTTTCAAAAAGCTGTAAGCTAGAAGGCAACTAAAAAGGAGGTTCTAAGCATGACCGTCTCGCCCGCGCAGGTAGAGCAGTATCACGACGAAGGTTACACGGTTTTGGAGCGCGTTATCCCGCAAGACCACCTAGAAGCGTTGCGCGCCGAGGCGCAACATCACATCGACCTCATGCACGCCGAGATGGACGCGCAGGGAACGGACACGCTGGGCATCAGCCACCGGGACAGGCGCTACTTTATTTCCAACAAGCATCCCGACAACGAAGCCTTGCAGGACTTCTTGTTCAGCGACTTCATGGCGGACATCACCCGTTCTATTTTGGGTGAAGACGTCTACCTTTTTTACGAACAGTACGTGATTAAAGCCGCCGAAAAGGGCATGAAATTCTCCTGGCATCAGGATTCGGGCTTTGTCGGTTTTGAGCATCACCCCTACCTGTCTTGCTGGTGCGCTTTGGACGACATGACCGAAGAGAACGGGACCATTTACGTGCTGCCCTACAGCCGTGCGGGAACTAGAGAATTCGCTGAACACGTTGTAGAAGAGGAGAGCAACGACAAGGTCGGCTACCACGGCGACGACCCCGGGATTCCCGTCGTCGTGCCCGCGGGCAGTATCGCGCTGTTCTCGAGCCTGACCTTTCACCGCAGCGGTGCCAACACGACCCACAAGATGCGGCGCAGTTACCTGGCTCAGTATTCGGCGGAGCCTATGGGTAACCAAGACAAAAGCAAGGGTACAACGACGCTCGCGGTTCCTTTCTTGAAGGGCGGCAAAAGGATTCGCGGTAGCAAAGCGCCTGCGAAGACTTAATAGTTTTGTGAGGTGGCAAGCGCGAAGAAAGTGTTAGCATATAAAAAATTTTCCGGCGGCGGTCGTTGGTGAGGTGGCAAACGGTCCATGAGCAGTCCATGCACGTCGCACAAAACGTTCGCTGGGGAAAACTCCTTGCCCAATGGCAGCCACACTGCTAAATCGACGTAGGCAAGGTGTTGGGAGAAACCATGAAAGTCCTCTCGAGATTGTTGGTTGTCGGCCTTTTACTCCTCTGCGCGGCGGCGCAAGCCCAGACCGTCGTCAGGTTCATGAGCCTCACGGGCGACGACGGCCGCCCGGAATACGAGGACGCGGTTATCGCCGCGTTCAACGCCGAACACCCCGACATCCAGGTGATTGCGGAAAGGCTGCCCAACGAGGATTTCAAGAAAAAGCTGCCCACGCTTTTGCAAACGAGCGAAGCGCCTCACCTCTTCTACAGTTGGGGCGGCGGCATCTTGGAAGAGCAGGTGGCGGCGGGGGTCACGAGAGACATTTCGGGCTTGCTCGACGAAGAATTCTTAAGCACGATGTCGCCCGCGGGTATGAACGCCTTTACCATCGACGGTGAACTCGTGGGCCTGCCCCAGCAAGTGTCCGAAGTGGGCTTTTGGTACAACAAAGACCTCGCTGAACAGGCGGGTATCGACGTGGCGGCGATTGAGACCTGGGACGACTTTTTGGCGGCGGTGCAACAAGCTAAGGACGCCGGAATCACCCCTATCGCGGTTGGTGGCCTGGACAAGTGGCCGCTGCACTTTTACTGGTCTTACTTAGCGATGCGCGAAGCCGGTCAACAGGGCTTCATCGACGCCCAAAGCGGTGAGGGAGACGGCTTTGCCGCCGAACCGTTCGTCAAGGCGGGCGAGGACTTCAAAGAACTCATCGACATGCAACCGTTTCAAGAAGGCTTTATGACGATGGGCTACACCGACGCGTCGGGCTTTTTCGGGGACGGCGGTGCGGTTTTTCAGCTCATGGGCAATTGGGATTACGGCACCCAGCGGGGCGCGTCACAGAGCGGCGGCTTGGACGACAACCAGTTGGGCTTTCTCCGCTTTCCGACGGTCGAGGGGGGCGCGGGCAACGCGAGCGACACCTTCGGCGGCATCAACGGCTTCGTCGTTTCCGAAGACGCGCCCGACGAAGCGGTCACCTTTTTAGCGTACCTGATGAACGCTGACAACCAGCTCGAGGCCGGTGAACTCAACCTCTTCATCCCGATGGCCGCAGGCTCGGACGCAGGTCTCAATAACCCGTTCTTCGCGCAGATTTCGCGCGATTTGGGCGAGTCCGAGTGGCACCAGATTTTCTTGGACCAGTCGCTCGGTGCCGACGTCGGCGGCGTCGTCAACGACGTGTCCGCCCAGCTCGCCACGGGGGAAATCGACCCCCAAACGGCGGCCGAGCTGATTCAGGAAAGCTGGGAGCTTCGCTAAAAGAAAACGGGCGCTGGAACCTCCAGCGCCCGTTTTCTCCCCCGTATAAGGGCTGTCACGGAGCATAGATGGCTACGGTCTCGAGCGAAAGAAAAAAGTCACACCCAGAGCGCCGCCGGGGCAAAACTGAGAACCGTCGGCGCTGGAACGCCGTGCTTATCTTGCTACCGCCCGCCGTGCTCGTTTTTACGATTTTTGTTATCTTGCCCGTCTTTAGCGCGGGCCTGATGAGCCTCTATACCTACAAGGGCTACGGCCCCTTGACCGACTTCAACGGCGTCAACAACTACGTCTGGATGTTCACCAAGCGGACGCTGAACGCTTTTTTCGAGCCCGCCCTGCGCAACACCGCGCTGATTCTCGCCACCTCGCTGTTTGTTCAGTTGCCCCTCGCCCTCGTCTGCGCGCTGCTCCTCTACAAAGAATCGTTCGCCAACAGCGTGTTTCGGCTCATCCTATTTGTGCCCTTTGTCTTGTCCGAAATTGCCACGGGGCTCGTCTGGATTTACATGTTGGACGGGCGCAACGGCGCGGTCGCGCCCCTCTTTAACGAATTGCTCGGCAGGCCCTATTTTATTCTCGAGGACAAAACCTGGTCGTTTGCGGCGGTGCTGCTGGTGCTCGTCTGGAAGTTTTTTGGCTATCACATGATTCTTTACATCGCGGGCTTGCAGGGGGTGCCGAAGGAATTGCTCGAGTCCGCCAGCATCGATGGCGCGTCAAACCTCCAGAGCGTCTTGTTTATCAAAATCCCGCTTATTTCCTACGCCCTCAAGCTCTCGCTCTTTTTTGCCATCCTGGGCTCGTTTCAGGTTTTTGACCTCATCATCGGCCTTTACGGACCCTCGCCGCCCGAGCACGGTCAGACGCTGGCGACCTTTATTTATGAGTGGGGCTTGTCGCGCCGTCAGCGTTACGGCATCGCCTCGGCGGCGAGCATCATCTTGTTCGCCATCAGCATCGTCGTGGGCTTTGCCTACCAATACGTCGTCATGGGCGAGCAGAGCATCTTTCGCAGGAGGCGAGCATGAAGCTGGGCACTCCCTTCAAATATCTTTTTCTGCTCACGCTCTCCAGTTTCGTCCTGCTGCCCCTCTGGGCCACCTTTATCGGCGGCTTTAAGTCCACGGGTGAGCTGCGCAACAATCCTATAGGCTTGCCGCAAGCGTGGCGCTTTGACGCCTACTCAGACATCGTCACCTCGCCCCAGACCTGGCGCTACGCGCTCAATTCTCTCAACATCGCCTTCTTTACGGTTTTTCTGGTGCTGATTGTCGCGTCTATGGCGGCGTTCACCTTTAGCCACCTCAAGTTCGCCGGGCAAGATTTTATCTACTCTTACCTGCTCCTCGGCCTCATGTTCCCCGCCGCCGCCGCCATCGTGCCCATCTTTGTCATCAACAACTCGTATCTTCACCTTTTTAACACGCACTGGGGCATTATCTTGCCGCAGGTCGCTTTCGGCATCGCGGGGTCGGTGCTCTTTTTCAGGGGCTTTTTCGAGCAGCTACCCCATGAATTGTTCGAGGCCGCGCGGGTGGACGGCATCAGCTATATCGGCTTTTACTTTCGCTTCATCCTGCCCCTGTCGCTGCCCATCCTGGCGACGGTCGGCGTGATTACGCTGGTAACGTCCTGGAACGGCTACCTGCTGCCCCTCATCATGTTGGGTGCGGACCCCGCCAACCACCCCTGGCCCCTGGGGCTTATCAACTATAGGGGCGAATACGCCACCGAGTGGAACCGCGTGATGGCCTTTGTCTCGGTTAACTTGGTGCCCGCCGTTGTTTTCTTCCTGCTCGCCCAGCGTTACATCGTCGCGGGTCTTACGGGCGGCGCGGTCAAGGGGTGAAGCTCGAGACACCACCCTCCAGCAGGCATCTGTGACTCACAGCGGGTTGCATAGATACTGAGGGGATTCGGCGCAGATAGCATCTCTTAGACCTCATCCTACACGACAGCTCACAAACTGAATTTCCTTCAAACCAGATGCTACCTGCTATCAGTCATCCGTCGGCGTCATCGGTTGCGGCACCAGCAGCGCCGCCTGTTTCGAGGCTTTCGGGCTACGTCATCTGAGAAGGTAAGCTCGAGTCTATACACAAACTTGTTCCGGGTAAATCTTTCGCAGCGTGTGGTTAGAACGTGATCTTGCGGATAACTTTGTTCACAAGTTCTTCCGTTGAAGCCAAACTCTGTACCCGAATGACGGGACACTCCAAACGCCTTATCCATTTTTCGTGCATCACCAAGCTACGCGTCTCAGGCCCAGCCGTGTCATACAACGCCGCCCATTCTAAAAAGGCTTGGCTGGCTCTATACATGTCTCCTCCCGCGTCAATTCGCTTACCGTAGCGTTCCTTTTCCCTCTCGCGCAACCGTTTAAGACGAACGTCCTGAGGCAGCGTCACAAAAACGGCTGACGTGAAAAGAGGCACAAAAACGTCGCCCCAACTCACAACCGAGCCCGACAAAACCCATTCGTCTGCCCCGTCCATGTCAGAAAGCAGCTTATGGACACGCGCTTCGGGCGGATGTTTTAAAATATAGGGTGGGTCAGTCTGTTGCCAATAGTAGTCGTCAGCGTCGAAAAACCTGGCGGAAAGCCTGTCGGCTAACGCTCGCCCCAAAGTAGACGTACCCGAACCAGAAGCTCCGAAAATGTGTATGCGATGCTTACGTCGCTCTGCGACGGTCATAAAATGGAACCTTTTTGTCAGTTCGCTGGTAAGCTAGCCAATCAGCTAACACCTGTTCGTACACTTCTAAGTTTCCTCCATAACGCCTTACAAGTTTCAGGTGAGGAAACTGTTTCTGTAATTCTCTGGCTTCTTCAACTACATTTAAGCAGGTCTGTTTATCAACACATAAGGCAATGGGTAGTTCGTGTAGCGCGAAATCAAGTAGCTGCAAATGTTCAAGGTAGAGCAGTTCAGCGACTTCGTTGTTTTCTGGCTCAATCGAGAGGGCCTGCCTCAATACGTCTTCAGGTCGGCATCGGAGACAGTCGTAAACACCCGCAAACCCAAACGCTTGGTACATCCATTTGACGTGGGGCATTTTTTGTTGTTCGTGGCCTTGTTTGACATAGGGAAAAAGCTCGCTCCAAAGTTCAGGATTCATCACAGGAATGGCGACATTTTCTTCAAAGGCTAACCAAAGCAGCGCTTCTGCGTGCTTCCGATGTTCAGCACCTTCAAGTAATTTTAGCTGCCGAATGTTTTCCTTGAGCTTTTGATTCATGAGCTTTTTGCTGTTTCTATCGTTGCGCTCACGAGCCTCAAAAAACTCTCTCCACGCTCGTTTGACTGATTGGAGAAAACTTTGGTCAATCATAATGAAAAGGAGTTCAACTACTGATTGTACCTTGGGATGCGCCACAGCACGCTGAATAAAAAGATTGTAAACCTTCTAAACATCAAAATAGGCTCTTGAATCACCGTGAAAAGCGCGGTACGCGTCCCTGATGCGCTGCGCGTGCCCCTCCCACAGCCCTTCCGGCAGCGCCTCTTCGGGAAACCAAGCCGTCTCGAGCGTCTCCACCACGTGCGAGGGCGTCTCAACGGGCGCGTCTTCCAACGGCCTGCACAAAAAGGTGAACTTGTAAAGATGCTGCGCCCGCAGGCTCCCCCACACGCGCGAGTCGTAAACGCCGGAAAGGGCGACGGCCTCGCAGCGGACGCCCGTCTCCTCAAAAACTTCGCGCACCACGCCCGCCGCCGGGGTTTCGCTGACCTCGAGCTGACCGCCGGGCATGTTCCAAAGTTTGTTATCGGTGCGGCGTTGCAAAAAGATTTCGCCGTCACGGTTGATGACGGCCCCCGCCCCGGCGACGAGGGGAGAGGGGCGCGAGAAGAGCGTGCCGCGCAGGGGCTCGAGCGCCTCCACACCCTCCCCGGTCGCCGTCGCCATCATTTCTATGGCTAGGCTTTGGACGGCTTTATAACGCTCGAGGTCGTAAACGTTCCCCGCGTGCGTCAGACCCGAGGCCGAGAGGTCGCGCAACCGCTCGGCCCACAGGGCGATTTTTTGAGCTGTCAAACCGACTCGAGCACGTAAACCCGCTCCATCACGTCGGGCGTGACGTTGCGGTTTGGTCTCGAGGGGTCGATGCGTTCTAACTTGTCCAGCACCTCTTCGCCCTCCAGCACGCGGCCAAAGACGGTGTGCCTGCCGTTAAGGTGCGGCGTTGGCACGAAGGTGATGAAAAATTGCGAGCCGTTTGTGCCGGGTCCGGCGTTCGCCATCGACAGAGTACCTTTGGCGTCGTGCTTGAGGCCGTTGTCCGTCTCGTCGCCGAACTGGTAGCCGGGGCCGCCGCGCCCGGAGCCGGTGGGGTCGCCCGTTTGGGCCATGAAATCTTCCAGCACGCGGTGAAACACGACGCCGTCGTAGTAGCCGTTGCGGGCCAGAAAGACGAAGTTGTTGACCGTCTCGGGGGCCTCGTCTTGGAACAAGTCCACGACCATGCGGCCCTTGTTCGTTTCGATGACGGCGCGGTAGTCTTTGCCGGGCTCGAGCACCTCCTCCGCCTTTCTGAATGACGTTTTGCGCTCGCTGCTGAGGGGCTCAGCGGTTTGGTAGCCGTTCATTTGGTAAGTGTCCATAGGTTCTCCTGTGCTAGTTAGAGGCTTGAATGATGGTGACGCGCTCGAGGGTGTCAGGCGTCTCGCCCGCGGGGTTCTGCGGGTCGATGCGCTGTAAATTGTCCAGAACGTCCAAGCCGTCCACCACCTCACCAAAAATTGAGTAGCCCCCGTCGAGCCAGGGCGTCGCCTGGAAGGTGATAAAGAATTGCGAACCGTTGGTGTCGGGACCGGCGTTCGCCATCGAGACGATGCCCGCCTCGTCGTGACTTAAGTCTGGAGAAACCTCGTTGTCGAACACGTAACCGGGGCCGCCCGTGCCGGTGCCCGTGGGGTCGCCCGTCTGGGCCATAAAATCCTCCAGCACGCGGTGGAAGGGCACGCCGTCGTAGAAGTGGTGGAGCGCCAAAAAGACGAAGTTGTTGACCGTCTGGGGTGCTCTGTCCTCAAAGAGGTCAATCATCACGGTGCCCGCGGACGTTTGGAGGATGGCGCGGTAGTCGGTGTTAGACTCGAGCACCTCCTCCGCACTCCCAAATTCGCGCACGGGTTCGTCTGAAAGATAGGAGACAACGCTGTAGCCCTCGGGGATGGCGAGGTCGGCCATGTCCGCGCCGCCCGTGGTCCCGCCTGTTGTTTCGGCTTGCGCGGGGGTTGTCTGGGCAACCGCCACGCTCGTGTCTTGCGGCCTTTGCGTGAGCCAGATGCCGCCGCCGACAACGAGAACGGCGAGGACGGCTACGGCGATGAGGGAGGCTCGAGTCATTCTGCACTTCCAATCTGTGGGGTAAAAATGGGGTCGTTCACGGAAGCCATCCTACCGGAAACCATGAAGCGGATGCAGCGTGGCCTTACGGAGCGCCCTCTTCGTAACTTTCATAACACAGCTCACCGTATCTGGAGGGCGCGGTGCGGCATGATGGAGTATGTTTTATAAAAACAGCTTTCGCTACCCCCCGCGCGCGTTGCTTCTCGTGACGGCCCTCGCGCTCACGGGCCTCCTCAGCGGCTGCCTCCCCAGCGTCTACAGCCGCCCCTACCCGGTCACGCCCGTTGAACTGCCGCGCGACGACGCCGCGCACGCCGCGCCCATCGAGTGGTGGTACTACACGGGGCATCTAAAGGACGAGGCGGGCCGCGACTACGGCTTTGAACTCACCTTTTTCAAGGCGTACACGCCGCCGCAGATTAAGCTCCTGGGTTTCCTACCGCTCTACGGGTTCATCGAACGCGGTTACGTCGCGCACGTCGCGGTCACCGACCTGACGGGAGGCACCTTTGTGAGGGACCAGCGCGCTGACTTCTGGGGCTACCGGGCGGACGCGTCGCTTAGAAAGTTCGAGGTTTATCTGGGCGACTGGCGGGCGGAGCGCGCGGCGGACGGGGTGGGGCATCACGTCAGGGCGAGCGCAGGTGGGTATGAGTTTGACTTAGTCTTAAAGCCCACCAAACCCGCCGCGCTCCACGGCGACCCGCCGGGGATTCAGTCGATGGGGCCGGGCGGCACCTCCTACTACGTGTCGTACACGCGCATGGATGTGTCGGGCACGCTCTCGAGGGGTTGCGGGCTGCTGGGCTGCCGCCACAGGAGTAATGTGACGGGGCAAGCCTGGAGCGACCATCAGTGGGGCGACTTCGACGTGTCGAGCTACGCGGGTTGGGACTGGTTTAGCGTGCAGTTTGAAGACGACACCGAACTGATGCTCTACCTCATCCGTGAGCCGAGTGGCAAATATGTGGCGCAGGCGGGAAGCTTCATCACCGCGGACGGGCGGACGCTTTCTTTGGAGGCTGAGGATTTCGAGGTCGAGCCGACGGGGGAAACGTGGACGAGCGAGGAGACGGGCGCGGTCTATCCGGCGGCCTGGCGCGTCCGGGTGCCGGGGGAGGGGATTAACGTTACGGTGACCCCGGCGCTCTTAGAGCAGGAGATGAACACGCGCGCCACGACGGGCATTGTCTACTGGGAGGGCGCGGTCGAGGTGGCGGGCAGCAAAGGGGGCGTGGGCTACGT
This sequence comes from Trueperaceae bacterium, assembly GCA_965214995.1. Classification (GTDB taxonomy): domain Bacteria; phylum Deinococcota; class Deinococci; order Deinococcales; family Trueperaceae; genus CBDCCT01. Next base: position 5,437,597 of record CBDCCT010000002.1, on the reverse strand, counting down.
CGAACTCACCAACTACGACCTCTATCCTTACGGCCAAACGGACGAAAATACCCCTTTGCAGCCCCTCCGCGGTCCCTTCGGGAGTCGCTAAGAGTTTTTTTACATCCCCGCGCGCCCGCGCCCTCTACACTAGCTAGCGATATGACGTTTAATGACATGCTTGCTAAATTCGTCGACCGCGGCGCGTCGGACATCCACCTGCACGCGGGTCTCAAGCCGATGGGCCGCGTTTCGGGGCGGCTCAGGCCGATGGGGGAAAGCGTCCTCACCGCGAAAACGACCGAAGCCCTGGTCAACATCATGTGTGACGAGCGGCAAAAGGCGATTTTTGCCGAGAAGCACCAGGCCGACCTTGCCTACAGCGTCTCAGGCCTGGGGCGCTTTCGGGTCAACTTGTTCCGGCAACGCGGCTCGGTCTCGGCGGTGTTGCGGGTGATTAACTCGGACGAGTCGCAGCTCGAGGTGGTCAACCTAGACCCCGCCCTGCTCCAGTATTTCCGCGACCAGGAAAAGGGCCTGGTGCTCGTGACCGGCCCGACGGGTTCGGGCAAATCGACCACGCTGGCGCGCATCATCGACGAAATCAACAAGGCGCACAACAAAATGATCATCACCGTGGAGGACCCCATCGAGTACCTCCACCGCGCCAAAGAGTCGGTCATCGTGCAGCGTGAGATCGGCATGGACGCGCTCACCTTTAGCGAGGCCTTGATTGCCGCCATGCGGCAAGACCCCGAAGTGATTATGATCGGCGAAATCCGCGACTACGCCACCGCCGCCGCCGCCATTTCCGCCGCGCAGACGGGGCACTTAGTCTTTAGCACGCTCCACACGCTCGACACGGTGCGCACCGTGAACCGCGTATTAGAACTCTTCCCGCCCGACGAACGCGACTCCGCGCGGCTGCTTTTCGCCGACTCCTTGGTGGGCATCGTGTCGCAGCGGCTCATCCCGCGCAAGGGCGGCAAGGGCCGCGTCGCCGCGATGGAGGTGATGAAGGGCAATTTGCGCATCAAAGACCTTATCAAAGACGAGGAGCGCTCCAACGAACTTTACGAGGCGCTGCGCGACTCCAAGCTCGACGGGATGCAGATTTTTGATGATTCATTGGCCGAGCTTTACGAGCAGGACGTTATCGACTACGAAACAGGCATCGCCACCGCCACGAGCTCGCAGGCCTTTAAGATGTCAGCGACGCAGATTGACTTGCGGCGCTCTCGAGAAACGCCGACCACGGGGCTCACGCAGTTTGGGTGAGGGTGTAAGTTTAGTAAAGGGCACCGGAGCCCGCTCGGTACAGATGAAAATTGCTATAACTGGCGGCGCTCACAAGAAAAAAGGACCGGGGTGAAATCGGTCCTTTTCTCTCTATCTTTTTGCGCTTCACTTCCTGCGGTGGCTTTTGCTGGTGCGTAAAGACGCGAGGGAGACGGCAAAAGCTGGCGCCCTAGATCACCTGCATGACGTACTGATCGGTCGCCCTTTCCAAACCCTCCGGATGCGCCACATAGACCCCGCGCGTGCCCGAGAGCACCCCGCCGTTGCGCAGTTCGCCCAGGATGCGGGTGATAGTCACGCGCGACGAGCCCGTGAGCGACGCCAGGTCCTCGTGCGTCAGCGCCAGGGGCAGCTTGACGCCCGCTTCTTCGTTGGAGGGGTGTCCGAATCGCGCGCTCAGCCTTAAAAAAGCCCGTGTCACCCGCGCGCCCACGGGCAACTCGGCGTCGTCCATCGCCTCGCGCGAACGGCGTAACTGCCGCGCGAGCGAGCGCACGATGTAGTCGCGCAATCTTCGGTCGTTCATCGCTTGGAGCGGGTCCAAGGGCGTCAAACAGGCGTCATGAACCGCCACCACCGTCTCGGCGTGCGAGCCCGCGTCGATGGCGGCGGTGCCCAGCACGTCGCCGGGGCCGTAGAGGTCGGCGATGCGGTCGCGGCCCAGGGAGGTGGGCACGATGGCCTTGAGGATGCCTGCGTTGACGATGTAAAGAGAGGCGGCTTCGCGGCCCGCCTCGTAAAGCACCGCGCCCGGCTCGAGCGCGCGCGTCGGGTGGGCCAGCGTCGGGGGCACGACGTCGGGCGTTTCGCATTCCCGCTGCGGTAGTAGCGTCATCACGTTCAGCATGAGGTTTCCTCCTCGGTTGGACAAGCCGTCGGTGCGTTCTTAGTGATACTTACAGGGCTCACAGGCATACGGATGTGTCCAACCTTATAAACTAAATAGTCCGTTATATTTTCACCAATGTCGGTATGAAATCTTACACAATCCCGCTCACATTTTTGGTGGATTCCCGACGTCATTATGGCTTGGTCGTGTCTCGAGCCGCCCCGAAAGCTCTCTTCTCGGAGGTTGTGTTCTCCGTCTACCGCGCTGCCACAGCGCGCCGTGCGCGACCGCAACCTAAGCGCGCTCAAAACGGGCTTCTGGACGGCGCGCTGACGCCACGGCGGGCTGGGTCGTTGTTGGAACATCTCGAGAGCACTCAAGGTTGAGCCTCCTCGAGGCGTGCCAGGGCCTCGAGCGCGGGCGCGTAATTGGGGTCGGCGATGCGCGCGAACTCGTAGTGCTGCGCCGCCGTGCTCTCGTCGCCCATGAGCTCGTATACCTGTCCTAAGCGGTAGTACGCCTCGACGTAGGCGGGGGAGGGCAGGCCCTCGGCGGAGGTGTCGTGCTCCTCAAAGATGGTGATGGCCGTTTCAAAAGCCTCTACCGCCGCCTCATAATCGCCCCCGTACATGAGGAGGCGACCGCGGCTCAGTTCGGGCCACGGCTCGCGCTGCCCCCTTTCGGTGGCGGCGGCGGCCTCAAAAGCCTCGAGCGCGCCCCCAAAATCCCCGCCTTGCCAGGCGACGCGTCCCCAGTCCATCGCTATCTGGTAGGCCGTCTCAGCCGTTTTTCCTTGCGAAAAAGCTTGCTGGAGCAGTTTTTCGGCCTCTCCCAAACGTCCCGCCGCCGCCTGCAAGAGCCCGTCCAAATGGAGGTAAGCGGGGGTGTCGCCGCCTCCTGAGAGCCGCCGCGCCGCCTCGAGCTGCACCCGCGCGCCCGCCACGTCACCCGTTAGGTAGAGGGCGCGGCTGTAAAGAAAATGCGCCTCGGGCGCTTCGGGGTTCGCGGTCACGAGCGCGGGCCCCGCCACCTGCGCCGCGTAGTAGTAGGAGCCGCTGCCTAAGAGAGCGCGCATCTCGCCGAGCGCGTCCTGGGCGTGCGCGCCTGAGAAGAGGAGCAAAACGCTCATGCACAGTTGAAACCGCCAAGGCGGTCTGGAAACAAAACCCGTAACCGGGACGGCCTGACGCTTAAGGGGCGGGGCTGGTGAGAAGGTCAAGAATACGGGCATTACGCCTCTCAATATAGTCTTTCAATATGAGACGGAAGGGGCGGGATGAAAAAGGTTTGTTCATCCGTGGTGAGGGCCGGGTCTTGTAGCTTAGAGGTGACACCTGCGTTGACCTAAACCCGGTACGAAGGCAAGACTTGACCTGCAAAGCTTATGTTGCGACGTGTCTGCCGCGCGCAGGGGAGAGTCAAGTACGTAGAGCGGCGTCCAGCCACTCGAGCCCCGCCGCGGCGCGCGCGCGGAGCGCGTCCAAACGCGTTTCGTCCGGGCCGCGGCAGCCCACAACGTCCTCCATAAGCCCCGTCACGTCCGGCGGGAGGTGGTGCGCGCGCGCGCCCGACTCCGCCAAAAAGGCCGCCACCTTGGGGTCGTAGACGACGCCGCAAAAGGGCCGCCCCGCCACGGCGGCCAGGATGAGGCCGTGGAGCCGCGCCGACACGACGTAGTGGGCGGTGGCGATGTGCCCGAGCGCTTCTTTGGGCGTGGCTGCGTGCAGGGGCTCGAGCGACGGCGCCACCCCTCTCATCAGCCGGAGCTCGGGCGTGTCCTCTTCAAGCTGGAGGGCGAGCGCCGCGACCCTCAAGCCCCGCGCCGCCAAGCGCGCCGCGAGCGCGCCCAGCGCCTCGGTGACGACTGGATAGCCGCCCCGCGGCACGAGCAGCACGGGGGCGTCGGGCGGCGGCGGGGTCTGGGGCGGCTCGAGCAGGAGCGCGGCGTCCGCGACGAGATGAGCCTCCACGCCCAGCGTAGCGAGAAGCTCCCTGGACGCTTCATCGCGGACCGCCACCCGCCCGCCGCGCAGCGCGCGCGCCACCGCCCGCTTGCCGGTCTCGCTGAGCGGCCCCACCGACTGGCCGTAAACGACCGTCCGTTTCCCCAAAAGCTTGGCGAGCCGCAAAACGCCCAGGTAATACTGCAAGGAGCGCGCGCTCGTCTTGTCCTGCAACAACCCGCCCCCGCCCGACAGGAGCGCGTCGTGCCGCAGAAGCGCGGGCAGCAAACTCCCGCGCGACACGGCCCCGACCCCGTGCAGGCGGCGCGTCTCGGCGGGCTTGCGGGAGAGCACGGTGACGGCGTGGCCCCGGGCGACGAGGCCCGCGCTGAGCGCGCTGAGAAGCGCCTCGTCGCCCACGTTGCCGAAGCCGTAGTAGCCACTGACGAGCACCCTCACGGTTTCACACCCAACTACTGCCAACCTTTCGCAGGTTCTTCGGTTCTCGGTTCTTCGGTTCTCAACCAGCGCTTGAGTCCGCCCGTGGCAAACCGTGCCAAGGGCAAGAGCACGAAGCCGATAAGCGCGCCCAAAACGAGTGCGATGAGCGTGCGCTGGAGCGAAATGAGCAGCGGCGTGTGGTAGTGGCTGAACGAGTTGAGGATGCTCGCCTGGGCCACCACCCCGCCCGTGAGCAGGAGCGCCCGGAGAGGTGCGGGCCAAATAGCGCCGAGCCCCAGAACGGCCAGCGGGTGGCCCAAAAGCTCCTTGAAGCGCGGCCTCACGAACCATTCCGAAAGCTCCTGGCGGAGCGCGAGTTCGGCCCCCGACGCGCCGATAAGGGGAAAGTTGCCGCGCCGCAACACCACCAGCGCGAGCGCGAGCGCGAAAACGAACGCCACCGCCACGTCGCCCAAACGCACCGGGTAGCGCCAGAACCCCGTGACCCAGCCCGCCGGGCGGCGGTAGCGCAGCGCGACGTGAAAGAGATAGAGGAGGGGGGGCACGACGAGCGTAGCCGCCACCCCCGCAAAGGGCGTAATCGCCAGCATCGCCTCGCGGTCGCTGCCGACCGCCGCCAGGAGCACCGCGCCCGCGAGGGACACGAGCGTCGCCACGCCAAGACTGCCCAGGCGTTCGGGCAGATGTCCATAGCCAATCACGGGAAACGCGAGGGCGGCGACAAGCGCGAGCGCGTCCCAACCGGGGCCGCCCGCCGCCACGCCGAGCCCGAGCACCGCCGCGGCGACCAAGGGACCCCACACGCCGGGATAAAGAAGTGCGAGAAGACCGAGCGCCGCGACCACGCCCGCCGCGGAGAGGCCGCGCAGGAGGGTGTTGGTTTGGTAATTCAGCTCGAGCGTCTCCAAAGGCCCCACCGTAAACCCGTCCGCCTCGAGCGCCCGCCTAAGCCCCCCCACCATCGCCTCAGTGTTGGCGACCATATCGCCCAACTGCTCCTCGGTATAAGGCCGCAGGTAAAGAATTCGCACCCCGCGCTCGTTGGCGGCGAGCAGGTATTTGTCGACGAGGTCGCCCGGCTCGAGAAGCTGATTGATGTAGTCCTGGTTAAAACTCAAAAGTCGCGCCGTCGGAATTTTGCGGATGATTTTATTCATGCCGTCCTGCGCGGTGCCCTCGATGACGCCCGTGATGTAGCCTTGCGAGGCGGCGACGAGTTCGCCCAAACCGCCCGGCTGCCCCGCCACCTGCAAACCCGAATGGATGAGGTAGTGCGCCTCTTCAGGAAAATCCTCCCCCACCTCTTGAAGGTTCGGATAGTTGCGCGGGCGATAAGCGATGTCCCAGCCTGCCTCGCTCCAGCGCTTGACGGCGGCGAGGTCGGGACCCGCGGGCCGGGTGTCGCCCTCGCCGGGGTAGGCGTACCAGGTGCGCCCGTCAAGGGCGACTTCTTGAGGCGCGGGCGCGTTTTTGGCGAGGATGCGCGCTGTTACGTTCGGCTCGAGCCCCGTCACGAGCGTGCTGTTGGCGGGGATTTCGTTTAGTTCGTCCGCAGATTCGCCCAGTGCCAGCGCCCCTTCGCGCGCCTCGGCCCCCGTCATCATCAGGATGCGCCCCGCCGTCTCGGCGGTGTCAAAGGCGTCCTCGTAAAGCGCAATCCCGTTCAAGCCGAGCGCCCGGTAACGCTCGCCCAACTCGAACGAACTCACGCCGAGATAAGCCGCCTGCTCCGCCAGGGCGGGCTCGTCCATAACAAGCGTCACGGTGCGGCTCGTTCCTTCGGCCTCGACACGCCGCGTGGCCAAAATAAAACCTGGAATGAGGCTTAAGAGGACGCAGGCCCAGAGAATGCGCTGGAGGGTGGCGCGGGTCACGGCGCGCGCCTCGTGCGTAATCGGAAGTTTAGGGAAGGGTTCGTCATGCTCACGCCAGTTTATCTCTAATCTTTAATGCGGTGCCGGGGAGGACTGCCCGACTACCTTCTCGACAAACGCGGCGAGAACCTCTAAGGCGATTCTGTTCTCGCCCCCTTCGGGGATGATGAGGTCGGCGTGTGCTTTGGTGGGCTCTACGAAAAGGTCGTGCATCGGCTTGACGGTGCGGCGGTACTGGTCGATGACGCTCTGGGCGCTCCGGCCCCGTTCGCGCACGTCGCGCTCGAGCCTCCTGATAAAGCGCTCGTCGGGGGGCGCGTCGACGAAAATCTTCAGCGCCATCCTGTCGCGCAGACGCCGCTCGTGGAGGACCAACATACCCTCGACCACCAGAACGGGCGGAGGGCGAATGGTGACGGTCTGGGCGGCGCGGTCATACTTGGAAAAGTCGTAAATGGGCCGCTCCGCGGGCTCACCCCGCAGGAGCGCGTCTATATGGCGGACCAACAGTTCATTATCAAAGGCGCTCGGTTCGTCGTAGTTGACGCGTTTGCGCGCCTCGAAGGGTACGTCACTTTGCGCGCAGTAGTAGGCGTCCTGGGGCAGAATCACCACCCGCTCGGCCCCTGCGGCCCTGACGACGGCGTCCGCGACGGTCGTTTTGCCCGAGCCCGTCCCGCCCGCGAGGCCGATGACGAGCGGTTTGGGTGTGGGTTGAGAGGGCGTGAGGTTTAGCGAGGTAGGTTTCACACGCCCATCTCCCTATCGGCAAAAATTCTATAAGGAGGATTCCCGTACAAACCGAGGGTAAGTTCATTAATTTTCACACTGGGATTATGCAGAAACGCACCTTCAATGATTGCCTGGTTTAGGAGCTTGCCGTTGGCGAAATACGAGGTCATTAACGCTAAGCCTTTACCATCTTTTGTTATAAGTAGATTGGGCTGACCAAAAAACGTCGGGATAGCATTCACTTTAGTTATGCGCTCCCATTCGATTGGCTGTTTCCTTTTCCACCTCGACATGACCAAGACGTTTGGCGTAACCTCGTACCCTCGAGTCGTTCTACTTATGACACCTTCTAAAAATACCAAGCCCATGACGGTAGACCCTAAGGGAAGCCAGAAAGATTCACCACCAATCAACCCACTTACTCCTACCCAGAGCATCAAACTTCCCATTGCAAAAAAAGCGGTCATGTTCAAGTATTGAGGCCAAGCACGACGTGACTTAACTGAGGACATCATCCTTGAAGTCGAGGCTCGTATCCTCATGCGCGCCACCCTCCTCGAACGCCACCGCCGCCTGAATAAAACCGCGAAAGGGCGGACTGGGGCGCAGGAGGCGCGAGGCGAACTCCGGGTGCGACTGCAAACCCAAATAAAAGGGGTGCTCGGGCAGTTCGACCGCCTCGACCAAACCCGCGCCGCGCCCCGCCATCCCCGGCGTCACGCCCGAGACGCGCAGGCCCGCCGCCTGGAGCGCGTCCACGTAAGCCGGGTTTACTTCGTAGCGGTGGCGGTGGCGCTCGTTGACTATCCGGTCTGCGCGGTCTGCGGAACCGTCTGCTTTTGTACTGGACGGGGCGTAGAGGGATTCAAGCAGACTCTTCGCGCTCACCTGCATGGGCCAACTTCCTAAACGCATGGTGCCGCCCAGGCCCTCGACCTCGAGCTGCTCGGGCATCAAGTCAATCACCGGGAAGGGCGTGTAGGGGTCGAACTCGGTTGAATTGGCCCCATGAAGCCCTGCCACGTTACGGGCAAATTCGATAACCGCGACTTGCATCCCCAGACAGATGCCCAAGTAGGGGACGCCGCGCTCGCGTGCGTAACGCGCCGCCCGCACCTTGCCCTCGATGCCGCGCACGCCGAAGCCGCCCGGTACCAGGATGCCCGAGAGGGAAGCCAGCACGTCTAACTCACCCTCGGCGACCCTTTCGGCGTCGACCCACTCGAGCCTGACTTCCGCGCGGTTGGCTATCCCTGCGTGCTTGAGCGCCTCCATGAGGCTCAAGTATGCGTCGGGCATCGCCACATACTTTCCCACCACGCCGATGGTCACGCGCTTGTCGGGCTCGCGCAAGACGCGCACCGCTTCCCCCCAACTGCGCAGTTCGGGGGTGACTTTGTCCAAGCGGAGAAAATGCTCGATAAAGCGCCCAATGCCCTGCCCCTCCAAAATCTCAGGCACCGCGTAGACCACGTCGGCGTCGTAAGAATTGAACACGTCGCGCGCCTCCACGTTGGTGAAGAGCGCGATTTTGCGCCGCACCTCCTCGGGCACGGGGCTCGCCGAGCGCAGGATGATGCCGTCGGGCTGGACGCCGACGCCGCGCAGCGTGGCGACCGAGTGCTGGGTGGGCTTGGTTTTGAACTCCTCGCTGGTGCCTAAATAGGGCAGCAGCGTCACGTGGAGATAGAGCGTGTTGTCGCGCCCCTCTTCAAAACGCATCTGGCGGATGGCCTCCAAAAAGGGCAGGGATTCGATGTCGCCAACCGTGCCCCCGACCTCGACCAACACAACCTCGGCCCCCGCCTCTTGGCCCGCCGCGCGAATCCGCTCTTTGATTTCGTCGGTCACGTGCGGGATGACCTGAACCGTTTGAGACAGGTATTCGCCGCGCCGCTCCTTATTGATGACCGACTGGTAAATTTGCCCGGTCGTCAGGTTGTTGCCGCGGCCTAAGTCGATATCCAGAAAACGCTCGTAGGTGCCGATGTCTAAATCCGTCTCGGCCCCGTCCGCGGTCACGAAGACCTCGCCGTGCTCGTACGGGCGCATGGTGCCCGCGTCTACGTTGATGTAGGGGTCGATTTTGACCGCGGTGACGCGGTAGCCGCGGGCGCGTAGCAGGGCCCCTAAGCTCGAGGTGGCGATGCCCTTGCCAAGGCTCGAGACCACCCCGCCCGTGATGAAGATGTACTTTGTGTTCATAAACCCTCTCCCGGGATTTCAGCATACCACGACCCGGAAGGGTTCGGACCCGGCGGCCTCGAGTGTTTGCGGCGCTTACCTTATATATAGATATATAGCAGCGAATATATAGCAGTGAGATTGGTTTGTCTTTGCTTACGCAACAGTAGGTCCGAACAGACGCAGAACGAGTTTTGAAACACTTCAGTGCCGCTGCACAAGATGCTCACGTAACGTTCGTGTGACGCTCATGTGACGCCTACTTTGTAGGCTCAGAACCTCCGGAGCCGAAGAGGGGAGGTGAGCACCAGAACAGCAATCCTTAGAGCAGTAAAAGATGAAAGTATCGGTCAATAGACGTCACAGGCCTAGCCTTGAGCTCTCAATGAGCCAACGCTATGGGCCGAACCTCACCATCAAGGAGATGAGTTATGAACAGGAAGCCAACGAACGTAGTCGCGGCGGTTTTTATGACGCTTTTACTTCTAGTTGCGTTCGCCCAGGATCTACCGCCGGGCGAGGGCTTTGACATCCAGGTGCTGACCGAAAAGGAGGTAACGGCGCTGCCGGAGGGAGAACTGTTCTGGCGTATCGAGAACTTCCCCACGCTTGAAGCGGCAGAGGCTGCGGCGGGCACCTGGGGCTTGACCGCCGAGACAGCAGGCGAGGTGTGGCTTTTCACGCTCAGCCCTGAAGGCGAGTCATCCCAGGGCGGCACCCTGGTCGCCGAGGTCGGCCCGCTGCCCGAGGTGGTCGCCGAGCAGTACCTCCTCCGGGTCAACGAGGCCACCGCAATCCCCGGCGGCACCACCATCACGCACAACCACCCGGGCAGCGAGGCGATTTACGTGCTAGAGGGCGAACTAACCATGCACACTCCTGGTGAACTGCTTCAGGTCCCAGCTCATCAGCCTCAGGCGGGTCACGCTCCCGCTACGGTCATGCAGGTGTCCAACGGTGGGTCAGCAGACATGCGCGCGCTAGTGATGTTCGTTGTGGACGCCACTCAACCCTTTTCGTCTCCAGCTGAGTTCCCGTGAGTCAAGTAGAAGCCGAAATAGACTACTTGTGCTTGACGTGGTGACATACCTGGAGCTGCACGACACCGGTTACTCGGCTTAGCGGCAACGGCTCCGAGGCCGCGCGGGGTGGCATTTGCCACCCCGCATCTGATGCGCCTACCACGCGGGTAACCACGTGCTTTACAACTACAGCTCGACTAGACGCCGCCCTCTCCCAACCTCGCGGCCTGCTTAGCGTTTCTGCGCCGTAGTGAGTTTAAAACCGGCGGTGACATGAGAACGTCCACAACACTGTCCGCACCGTGCTGCCTCCCATAGTAGCCCTTTGAGGTTTATGCCGTTTGAGACGTGCTTTTCCCCTCCCTGTAGAACGTAGCCCCTTGAAACACCTATAGAGCCCCGGACTATACTGTGATCATGACACCCCGGCTCCGGCTCTTGGGCAGGGCAAGGGTTTCCGAGGGACAGCAGTGGCTGGAGGCGCCACACGACAAGCGTTTTGCCCTGCTCGTCTACCTTGCCCTTTCAGACGACTGGGTCGGGCGTGACAAACTGGCTTTGCTGCTCTGGCCTGAGGTCGAGGAGGCGAGGGCCAAGAACAGCCTGAGGAGTCTCGTCTACCGAGTCCGGGCGCTGAGCTTCGCAGCCAACCTAGAAGTTCAGCCGGGGAGCCTGCGCTGGCGTGCCGAAACCGACGTGCAGAGCCTGTGTCAGGCGGCGGAGCGGCGGGAGTGGGCGGCGGCGGTCGCGCTGTACGGAGGAGAACTGCTGCAAGGGTGGCGGCCTGACGGCAGCCCGGAGTTCAGCGCTTGGCTGGAGCTAGAGCGACACAAGCTGCATAACCTTTGGCGTAGAGCAGCGCTTGGTCGCGCCGCCCAACTAGAGAGTGCGTCGAAGTACGGGGAGGCCGCCATCCTCCTCAAAACGCTCATGGAGCATGACGAGTTTGACGAAGACGCGCTTCAGCAGTACCTGCGAGCGGCGTTCCTTGACGGGCAACGAGAGGCCGCTCTACGCGCTTACAGGCGCTTTAGGGATACGCTCCGAGCAGAGCTAGGGCTTGAACCCCAGCCTGCAACCAAAGAGCTTGTTCAGGCGCTGCGAAGTGCGCTGCCACTTGCGCTGCCTCTGCCTAGTAGAGGCGTGCAAAACATGCCAGGGGGCTCCGGAGCCGCCGTGCGAACGTCTCTTCGCCTTCGGAACTTCCCACCAGAGAGTACGACCTTTATTGGACGTGACCTCGAGCTAGCCGACATCATCAACACCCTAAGCAGACCAGACTGCAGGCTCCTCTCCTTGGTCGGCCCCGGTGGCGTCGGCAAGACCCGTTTGGCACAGAAAGCGGCAGTAGAGGTGGCCAACAGCTATGACGACGGCGCGACCTTTGTTCCCCTCGCTCCGGTGAGCGGGGCAAGCTTTCTTGCCTCGGCAATCGCCAGCGCCCTTTCCTTTTCGTTTCACGGCCAAGGAGAATCAGAGGCTCAGCTTCACGGGTACCTTCACGACAAGGAAATGCTCTTGGTGCTCGATAACTGCGAACATCTGCTGGACGGTGGCGGCTTGATCAAAAGCCTGCTGGAAACCTGCCCCAGGCTCAAGGTGCTGGCAACCTCACGAGAGAGGCTCCACTTGGCGAGCGAGAGCTTGCTCCATATCGGCGGTATGAGCCTACCCGAAAACGAGCAGGCGCTTTGGTCAGATGGATTCGACGCCCCACAGCTCTTTTTACGCCGCGCCCGCCAGATTCGCGCCGATTTTATGCCTGTCGAGGAGGACCGCGTAGCCGTTGTCCACATCTGCCGGTATGTAGGCGGCGCACCGCTCGGGATCGAACTGGCTGCGGGGTGGGCCGAAGTTCTCTCTTGCAAGGAGATTGCCGAGGAAATAAAGAAGGACTTCGACATTCTCGCCAGCTCTTTGCACGACGTGCCGGAACGCCACCAGAGTTTACGTCGGGTGTTCGAGCAGTCCTGGCGGCTCCTCTCCGCAACGGAGCGAACCGCTTTCAAGCGGCTCTCGGTCTTTCGCGGCGGCTTTACGCGCAAGGCAGCGCAAGCGGTCGCGGACGTCTCCATGCGAGCGCTCTTGGCCCTGGTCACGAAGTCTCTTATTAAGCGCAATTCCGGGGGCCGTTTCGACCTTCACGAGCTGGTCAAGCAGTACGCCACCGAGCGACTCGGCGACATACCTGAGGAGGAGCACGTGATCCGCAGCCGCCACTGCAGCTACTACGCGGCCTTCTTACACGAAAGGGAGCACTGGTTGAGAGGTGGCGAACGGCAGCAAGCGTCTTTACAGGAGGTTGAATCGGAGCTCGACAACGTCCGCGTAGCTTGGCGCTGGGCGAGTCAACGGCGCGAGCTGGCGGCGCTCGAGCGGGCCTCGAGCTGTCTCCGCTACTTCTACCAGATTCGTGGTCTTTATCAGGAGGCTGAAGAAGCTTTCCGCCTCGCGGCTGACAACTTAGTCCAGGAAAGTGTGGCGCTGGGCAAGCTTCTTTTGTTTCGCGGGCTCTTTACCTGGTGGTTGGGCCGCTATGACGAGGCTGAGGCGCTAGTCGCTCGCAGCCTCTCCATGCTTACGCACCAGCGGGCGTCGCCGGAGGTGATGGCTAACGCACACCACCTTATGGGCCTCTTATATTTGACGCGGGGCGTGCTGGATTCAGCCGAGTATCATATCGGCAGAGCCCTTATACTTGCCAGAAAAGGTGGCGAGTTGTTTTTTGAGTCGAGAGCGCTGCACAACTTGGGGAAAATTGCTATGAACCAGGGCGCATCTGACCGGGCCGGAGCGTACTACCGAGAAGGGATTACCCTCTTTAGACAGGCCAACGACCGCGCGGGCTTATCGATGGCGCTTGGCGACTTGGGAAGTCTCCTGGAGAAACTTGGTCAGACTGAGGCAGCCAGGAAGCACTACCTGGAGAGCCTCGCGGCTTCTCGAGCTATAGGTGCTACTATACGGATGTCTGAGGCGCTCTTTCGGTTGGGCAAGCTGAGTCATCTCGAGGGGCATTTTGAGCAGGCGGAGGTCTATTACACCGAAGGCTTGGCGCTCGTGGAAGAGCGTGAGCGCGAAACGAACAGGATTCCAGCCGAGCGGTGGCTGCTCGGCTTGGGTGAGAGCACACACGCGCTGCAAAAGTTTTGGACATCGTTCAACCATTTTCATGCGGCTTTACGGTTGACCCTAAGCCTCAACGACCGAGCGAACGCCACGCGGAGCCTAGTGGGCCTGGCAGAGGTGCTGCGTAGCATTGGAGACCCGCAGTGGGCACTGGCGCTTCTGGTCTTTGCGCTTGATCAGCCGGAAATTGACAATATTGACGATGAGGTCAGAGAAAGGGCCGAGCGCCTTTGTGGGGACCTTGAGCTACAGCTCCCCGAAGCCGTTGTTGCCGAAGCGCAGATGCGGGGACGAACCCTGCAACTTGAGGCCGTTGTCGATCTGCTGATCAACTGTGCCCCCGACCGTTAGGTCTAAAGCGCGCACCTCGATGAGATTCTAAGAGGGCGTCTGGAAAGGGTCTACACCTCGGATTTTGCGAGGGTGACAACATACCTGTCGCACAAAAAGGTTAGAGGAGGGTTGATGAGGGAATCTATCAGCAGTTCCACGAATACTTGCTACTACCTTCTGCAGGATTATCTCTTCAACTGCGTCCTCAAAGGCGCTCCCTCGAGTGAGCTTGTTGCAAACCAGATAATACCTGCTATATATAATGCGAGAGACGCGCGCGTTTGGCACACAAGGGGCGACCATGAGCGGCAAATTTCTATGCTCGAGCTGCCGCGAAAGCCAAAGTGAGACAGCAGTGACGCTGAAAATTAACAAGAACTGACGGCAGTGACAACCTTTTGCTTCCGCTCGAGCAACCACGCCCACAGGCTCACGCCGAGACCTCCCCGGCCCGCGCCCACACCGCTTCTTCGCGCGAGGACTGTGTTACATTCCTTTATGGATTTTACGGTTTCTCAAGGATTCTTTTGTTTAGAAAACGCCTTCTAAACCCTATGGATAAACCCTCATGAGTCGGCGCGGCATCCTTTTCGTGATGACGGGCGCGTCCGGGGTGGGCAAGGACACCATCCGGCAGGCGGCGCTGCCCGACATCGACAATCTTTTTTATTCGATTTCCGCGACCACGCGCCTCCAGCGCCCCGGCGAGACGCACGGCAAGCACTACTTTTTCCATCCCAAAGACGCGTTCGAAAAGATGATCGTGGCGGAGGCGCTGCTCGAGTACGCCGAGTACGTGGGCGACTACTACGGCACCCCGGCGGGTCCGGTCACGGAAGCTTTGGAGGGGGGCCAGGACGTGCTGCTAGAGCTTGAACTCGTGGGCGCTCGAGAGGTCAAGCGCCGCCTTCCCGAAGCGGTGATGATCTTCATCGCGCCGCCCAGCCTTATCGAGTTAGAAAGGCGTTTGCGGGGGCGCGGCACCGACTCCGAGGAGCGCATCCAGAAGCGCTTGGCGCGCGCCCGTGAGGAAATCAAGGCGGTCAAGGAGTTTGACTACGTCGTGGTCAATGACATGTTGACGACAGCGTTGCGCGACTTTTGCAGTATCATCTATGCAGAGCGCGCGCGCACGCGTCACTTGGGACCCAAAGACGTGTCCGCGTTTTTGAAAGAGCTTTAGCTGTTATTCGCTTCTAAACCCCGTTGATTTCACCGCTAAATCTTTGCAAAATCATTAGCGGCTGAAACCGCAGACTGTTTTGGTTCGAGAATGCCAACCTTAAAAGCATCAGCAACATCAACACCAGGAGGATTCATGGCACAAGAAGGTTTTGACGAACTCATGGCGCTTACCGAGTCGCGCTACCGCCTGTCGATGATTACCGCGCGGCGGGCCGCGCAGCTCAAGGCGGGCGTTCCGCCGCTGCTCGACCCCGAGAACTACCCCAAAACGCGCAACACCGTGAGTTTGGCGATGAAAGAGCTCGAGGAGGGCGTCGGCGTCGTCTGGGGCGACGACTTGCCGTCCGCGGACGAGCTTAGGGGGCTGCTCGAGCGCGACAAGCGCGAGGAGGAGCGCTCGTACAGCGTGTCGCGTTCCCCGGTCAACTCAGATGACGAGGACGAAGACGAGTAAGGGCGATTTTGCGGCGTCCTTCAGCGCCTTGCTGCGCAGATGGTGCATAAATGAAGAGGTGGGAGATGAGCCAAAAGTTCCTGCTCCTCACCTCTTTGTTCCTTGCCTCCCTCGTCAGGTTGCTTTATGTATGAACCTCTCGTGACTCTATGAAGCTCATCGTCGCCGCGTCGGGGGGCGTGGCCGCGCTCAAGACGCCCTCGCTGCTAAGGCGGCTGCAGGAGGCCGGGCACGAAGTTCGCGCCGCCGCGACGGACGACGCGTATCACTTCGTCACCCCGTTGTCTTTGGCAGTGGCGGCGGGCGAACCCGTGTTCGACCGCGTTGCTTGGTTTGCCCCCGACGGTAGTGCATTTCATATCGACCTCGCGCGTTGGGCGGATGCGCTCCTTGTCGCCCCGGCCACCGCCGACGCCCTGGCGAGCGCGGCCACGGGGCGGGCTGACAACGTCGTCTCGGCGCTCGTGCTGGCGGGGGTGCCCAAAGTGGTGTGGGTGCCCGCGATGAACAGCGCAATGTGGGAGCATCCTGCGGTAGTGCGCAACGTGGAGACCCTTAGAGGATTTGGTCACGCCTTCGTCGGCCCCGCGGTGGGGCCTCTCGCGGCAAAAGGAGAAGGCGCGGGCGTCGGGCGGATGGTCGAGCCCGAGGCGGTGGTGGCGGGGCTTGCCGCTCTTTTCAAGCCTCGAGACCTCTCAAACGAGCACGTACTGGTCTCGGCGGGTCCCACACGCGAACACTTAGACCCAGTGCGCTTTATCAGCAACCCCTCCTCCGGCAAAATGGGTTACGCCGTCGCAACGGCGGCGCGAGACCGCGGCGCGCGCGTGACCCTGGTGAGCGGGCCCACGGCGCTCGTCACGCCCGCGGGCGTGACTTTTGAGCGGGTCGAGAGCGCTTCGGAGATGCTGGCGGCGCTCTCTAAACACCTCGAGGCCGTCACCGTCCTCGTCATGACCGCCGCCGTGGCCGATTGGCGCGCAGGAACGCCCGCGCGGGAAAAAAGAGCCAAGATGGGCGAGAGGCAAACCCTGGAACTCGTCCGCACCCCCGATATTTTGGAGACGTTCGCGCCGCGCAAAGGTTCTCGTGTGTTCGTCGGGTTTGCGATGGAGACGCATCAGGGCGTCGAGAGAGCCGCGGACAAGGCGAAACGCAAAAATCTTGATTTTATTTTGCTGAATTATCCCACCCGCGACACAAGCGCTTTTGGCGGCGACAGCAACGAGGTGACGCTGGTGCGCCCCGACGGTGACGCAGAAAAGCTGCCGCTCATGAGCAAGCGCGCGCTGGCCGACCTGATTCTTGACCGGGCGCTGCGGGTGCGCGCGGGTTAAGCTCGAGCCTCCTTTTAAAACATCCGTACTCCAGACCTACAGGCGGGTTGCGAGCGTACAACGCACGCTTCTTTAGCCTTTTGGCCCTATAATAGGGGTATGAAAAAGAAACAGGAGTGGCTCGAGCAGGACTACGCGGCGGCGACACGCAAGTTCCCGGAGCGCGACTACCCCTCCCGCACGCTCTCGGACATCGAGGCCGACCCGGTCTACACCCACGAGGATTTGCAGGAGTTCGACGAGGACGAAAAGCTGGGCTACCCTGGCGAATACCCCTACACGCGCGGCGTGCAGGCGTCCATGTACCGCGGCAAACTCTGGACGATGCGGCAGTTCGCGGGCATGGGTTCCGCGGAGGAAACCAACGCACGGTTTAAGAAGCTTCTTTCGGCGGGGCAGACGGGGCTCTCGACCGCCTTCGACCTGCCCACCCTGATGGGCTACGACTCCGACCACCCCTTCAGTCGGGGCGAGGTCGGCAAGTGCGGCGTGGCGGTGGCGTCTCTGGCGGATATGGAAGCGCTTTTTGACGGCATCGACCCCGAGGCGGTCACCACCTCGATGACGATCAACTCCCCGGCGAACGCGATTTGGGCGATGTATTTAGCGATGGCGGAAAAAAGGGGCGCGGACCTCACCAAAGTGGGCGGCACGCTGCAAAACGACATCTTGAAAGAGTTCATCGCTCAAAAGGAGTACATCTACCCGCCCGAGCCCTCGGTCAAGCTCGTGATTGACACTTTTGAATGGGGGCCCAAAAACGTGCCCCGTTGGAACTTCATCTCGGTCTCGGGCTACCACATCCGCGAGGCGGGCTCGACGGCGGTGCAGGAGTTGGCATTCACGCTGGCCGACGGGATTCATTATGTGCGCAAAGCCTTAGAGCGCGGTTTGGACGTTGACGAGTTCGCGCCCCGCATCTCCTTTTTCTTCAACGTTCACAACGACTTCTTCGAGGAAATTGCCAAATTTCGCGCCGCGCGGCGCATCTGGGCACATCAGATGCGCGAGGTTTACGGCGCAAAAAACCCGAAATCCTGGATGCTTCGCACCCACGCACAAACCGCCGGGGTGGCGCTGACGGCGCAGCAGCCGCTCGTCAACATCGCCCGCGTCGCTATCCAGGGCTTGGCCGGTGTGTTGGGCGGGACCAACTCGCTTCACACCGACGCCTATGACGAGGCGCTGGCGCTGCCCAGCGAGGAGGCCGCGACCATCGCCTTGCGCACGCAGCAGGTGATTGCTTTTGAGACGGGCGTGACGAGCACGGTGGACCCGCTCGCGGGCTCGTATTATCTTGAGAACCTCACCGACGAGATGGAGCGGCAGTGTTTGGACTATTTCGACAAGATTGACGCCCTGGGCGGCGTTGAGGGTGCCATCGAGGCGGGCTTTTTTGCGCGCGAGATTGGCGACGCGAGCTACCAGCAGCAGCGCGAGATTGACTCGAAAGAGCGCATCATCGTCGGCGTGAACGAGTTCGCGGGCGACTACCCCGAGGTGCCCGTCGAGCCCATCAACCCCGAGGTCGAGCGCATCCAGGCGGAGCGGCTGGCGCGTGTCCGCAGCGAGCGTGACCCTAAAGCGGTGGAAGCGGCGCTCAACGGCCTACGCGAGGCCGCCAAAAGGGGCCACAACACCATGCCCGCCTTTATGGCCGCGGCCCACGCCTACTGCACCTTGGGCGAGCAGATGGACGTGCTCCGCGAGGTGTACGGGGTTTATGAGGAGCCGGTGCTGATTTAAATGTTCAGCGGGCTCCGCACTCCGCGCCGGACATCGTTTATGAAAGGGACGTTTGTGGTGAGCAGCTGCGAGGTTAGGCCATATTTCAGATTGTCGCAAAATTACCCTTACAAGAATCTTGTCGGGCAAGTGCCTTATAATTATTAGTTAGGCGCTCTAAATGCTTGACTTCTTTCTAAACGACGAATCGAATGCTTTTGTAGGTCATATGTCTATGCAAGATGCCAGGAGGTTGATACAAATGAAAATTGCTGAGCAAGCACATCTGCCTTTCGATGATTTTGACCTTTCTATCCAACAAGTCAAAGAAAGATACTCACAATGCAAAACTCGTGCTGACCAGATGAAAAAAACTCCTGGCTTTGAAAGCTATTCCCTTGAAACTTATATGCAAATCTTGCAAACTGCGAAGGATAGGAGTTGTGGTCTTAGAGCAGTCAGTGATTAGAGCGCATAATTAAACGCTGCAACGGATTCGGAACCGTCCTATTAAATTTTCAGAAAAGAGTTGGATATACTAAATCACACTGTCGGAGATTCCGAACCGCTGAGCTTGTTCCGTTAAACGCCTCGCAGATTTTCAGCGTGCTAAAATTTAGTCAGAGGTAACATTATGAGTAATGCCCTGCTTCAAAAAGCTATTAGCGAGTTTGAAAAGTTATCTGTCGATGACCAAAATGCTGTTGCAGCAAGGTGGCTCGAGGAATTAAAAGACGAGCAAATCTGGGCAGAGAAGTTTGCTGCTACCACAGATGAGCAGTGGGATAAGCTTGCGGACTTGGTCAGAAAAGATATCGCTAAGGGTGACGTAACAGGTCTAGACAGCTTTTTGGACGAAATGCCTACTGAGTGAAATCTCATGTCACCAAAGATTTTAGAAAGCATTTAGCTGACTTGCCCCAAAATGTCCAAGCTCAGGCAAAGAAAAGTTATGAACTCTGGCGCGAAGACCATTACCATAAAAGTTTGCAGTTCAAACAAGTGAGTCAGAAGCAGGCTATCTGCTCGGTGCGTGTCGGTATTGGCTACCGTGCTCTAGGACTTATTGAGGATGAGGAAATTTACTGGTTCTGGATTGGACCACACGGTGAGTATGACAATCTGCTCAAACGGTTGTGAGTGTCACCGTCGTTTAACTACGCGCTGCAAGGGACGCCGACTCGTGCAGTCGCAAATTCGGAAAGGAGTTAGACTTGTGCTAAATTCATTCGTCGAGGCGTCGCCGCCCTCGAGCTTGGGACGTTAGCGACCTTTGCAGCGCCGAACGGGAGATGGTGGCTGTCTGCCCCCGGACTTGCGCTATGATAGCGTCATGGAACAGCGTAAGATTCGCGTACTCGTTGCCAAACCAGGTCTCGACGGTCACGACCGCGGGGCCAAGGTCATCGCGCGCGCGCTTAGGGACGCGGGCATGGAAGTGATTTATACGGGCCTCCGGCAGACGGGGGAGATGATCGTCAACGCCGCCATTCAGGAGGACGTGGACGCGGTGGGTCTGTCCATTCTTTCGGGGGCGCACATGCACTACTTCCGCGAGGTCACTGACGGTCTTAAAGGGCGCAACGCGGAAGATATTTTGGTGTTTGGCGGCGGCATCGTGCCCGACGCGGATATTCCTAAGCTTACTGAGATGGGTGTCGGCGCCATCTTCACCCCCGGCACCAGCACACAGGAGGTGATTGATTATCTACGCGAAACGGTGCCCAAGCGTTGGGCCGCGCAGGTGTAGCGCGTTTAACCCTCTTTCACCCACAGGATGCGCCCGCAGCTCGGGCAGCGGGTCACGCCGCGCCCGGCTCTGGCCTTTTGAATCACGTGGATGGGCAGCTTCATGTTGCAGCCGCCGCAGCGTTGATTGTCCACGATAGGCACGAGCCCCAGACCGCGCTTGGAGCGGCGCACGCCCTCGTACTGCTTGAGGAGCGGGGCGTCGATATCGCGGGCCAGCGCGTCGCGTTCGCCTTCGAGCGCGGCGATGCGCCCCTCCACCTCGGCGACGCGGGCGTCTTCCTGGGCGACGACGGCTTCTAATTCTGGCTCTAATTCGCTCAGTTGCGCTTGCAGCTCGCCAATTTCCTTGTCATAACCCTCCAGGCGTTCCATGAGGGGCAGCGTGTCCTCCTCTAGTTCCTGGACGCGGGTGGCGAACTGCAACTCCTGGTTCTGGTACTGCGTGGCCTCTTTGGAGCGCCCCGCGGCGACGGCGGAATCGGCGGCGCTCTTGCGGCGGGCTTCTAGGCTCTGGAGCTCCAACTCGTTCTGCCGAATCTCCCGGCGCAGCTCGCCGCGCCTTTCTTCCTTCGCGGCGAGCGCGATTTCTAAGCTTTCCTTGCGGCGGCGCATCTCCAAGAGTTCGGGCGGCACCCGGCCCCGCTCCTCTTCCAGGGCGAGCAGGTTTAAGTCACGGGACTGAACTTCACTCAGTTTCTCGAGCATGACGCCTCCTGCAGCGTACGAAAAAAAACGCCGCCGGGCCGTCTGCCGAGCGGGGTGTCTACTGCCGAGGTGTGAAAACGTAACACGCCCAAAAGTGTAACACGTCGGGCGCTTTCCCCGCGCATAAAGTCGAGATGAAAGTGTCGGGGGTAAAATGATGCCGGACCCTCGCAGGAAAGTCATCCCGCTGCCTCTTAAGGCGCCACAAGCCGAGCGTGCCTTACGCGCAATCCCTGTTCTCGCCGGGCGCGGTCTGAAGTGAGAGCTCGAGACGAACGTCGCTTGGTCTTTCGCCTTAAGCCCTCGGCTTAGTCTGGTGGTCTCGCCTCGGCGGTCTCGCCTCAATGGTCTCGCCACGGCGGGCGCGCTTGCCGTCACTCATGGTCGTGGGGGTAGAATGCCCGGGTGTTCGAAGAGTCAGTCGAGGGTTTTGTGGCTCAGTGGAAGCCGTACGCCGCGCGCGCGCTCCTTTTTGCGCACACAGAAGGGAGCCCGCTGCTCGAGTGTCGCGTGGGCGGCGTGCTCTTGAGCGTGTTCGACCGCACCGGGCCCTACGACGCCCCCCCCGGCGAGGCGCAGCTCATCATCCACCCGGTCGCCGAACGCGTGAGGCAAACCGACGAGAGGCGCAAAGAGATAGAAGTGCTGTCCGCCAGCCGGATTCGTGCGCGCGGGCTCGTGCTCGTGCGGCAAGGGCGGATGGTGGTGGTGGATGCGGGCGCGCCTTTGGTGGTGGGGGTTTTTGGCGGACTAGGAGACGAGGTCGCCCTGGGCGGCTGGTTGGAGCTCGAGTCCCTGGCACCCATTCACGGTTTTGTGGTACCTGCTAAAAGCCGCGCCACAACGACCGCGGGTGCCGAGGGCATCTAAATTTTTAGCCTCACCCGTTGCTATGTGTGGATGCTATGCGTGGACGGCTCAAGTGTAAAAGGGAGCACCCACACCCGCGCGGAACATGCTACATTGACGTATGTAACCCTTACAGGTAACCAAAGCGCGTGACTGCGCCTCCTTACGTTACTGTCTACGTTGTCACCCACATTTGTATGTTAGGTACCAATCTATATATCAGGTGCCGAGGTTTGAACGTAGGCTCAACCCAAACGCGACCTTCCTGTGTGCTGCCCCCCGCGCCGCGACGCTCCCCGGCAGCCGCCACACCTCGAGGGGAACGTATGAGCGTTTTTAGACAAGACCACCAACAAAGCAAACGCCCCAAAGTCCGCACGCTTAGCGATTTGCAGCCGCTCGTCCGGGCGGGCCGCTACCGCATCTGCTCGCACGCCGCCAAGCACGCCGCGTGCGAAGGCTTTACCGAAAAGGACATGGTCGCCGCGCTCCTTTACGGGCGCGAGCTCCTGCGCTACGTCCAAGACGAGCGGCTGCTGGTGCTGGGCTTTATCCAGCCGAGCCCGGCGGTGCGCATCCCGCTTCACGTCGTCGTTGAATACGCCAAACCGCGCCATGTAGACGTAGTCACCGCCTTTATCCCCGCCGAGGCGCACCGGGTGGTCTCGAGGGCGCGCCTGGCCGAACTCCTGCGCTACGACCGCGAGGACCGCAGGGTGAGGCGGGTGGGCGAGCGTTAGATCAGGGCAGACCGTAGACGCGCCGCGCGTTGGCGTCGATGTAGGCTTCAACCTCGTCTGGGGTCTCACCGCGCAGGTCGGCCAAAAACTGCGCGGTGAGGCGCACGTTGGCGGGCACGTTGGGCTTACCGCGCTTTGGCATGGGCGTGAGATAGGGGCTGTCGGTCTCGACTAAAAGCCGGTCTTGCGGAACGCGCTCCGCGGCCTCGTGCAGCGCCCGCGCGTTCTTAAAGGTGAGGTTGCCCGCGAACGACACCAGCCAGCCGAGCTCGAGCCCTACGTTTAGCAGCGCCTCGTGGCCGTTGAAGCAGTGCAGGATGCCCTTAGGATGCCCCGCCTCGAGGATAAGCCGCGCCGCTTCTCGTGACGCCTCCTCCCGCCCTCCCTTATCACGCACGTGCAAGATGAGCGGTTTACCAAAGCTTCTGGCAAGCCCCACCTGCCACCAGAAGCTCTCCCGCTGCGCGTCTAAGCCCGTTTTGTCCCAATAGGTGTCCACGCCCGTCTCGCCGATGGCGACGACTTTCGGATGCGCGGCCATCGCCCTTATCTGCTCGCGCACATTCATGTCCGCCGCCTCGCCCGCGTCGTTGGGGTGAATCCCGACCGCCGCCCACACGTTGTTGAATGTTTCGGCGAGCGCCAGCGTGCGCTTGCAGCGCATCAGGGTGGTGCCGACGCTGACGATGGCGGTTAAGGAGGGGTCGGCCGCTCCTTCGGGGTTTTCGCAGTAGTCGAGGTGGCAGTGGCTGTCTATCACGACCTTAAGCTTACCCAATCATTGCACGGGTGGGATACCACACATGGTGTAGGGCTCTGCACAGGTTTCGTCACCAACGTAAAGACACACTCTCGAGCACACCGTGTGAGACGCCTTCTCACAGGTGACAGCGCCCGCGGTGCAACGACACAGTGCAGAAACTTGGGCGAACGCGCTTTCATGAAGCTTTCATAAAAGGCTATGTTAAAGCCCTATTCATCTTATGTGAGAGTTTTGTAAGAGCCCGCTTGTTACCGTGTTCTCAAGAAGCAAGGACTAAGGAGAACACGATGGTACAAGAAATCAGGCTCAGCGACAAAATACAGTACCTTTCCAACGGCGAACTGCGCGAGGTCATCTCTCACTCCGAGGACGCCATCACCAGCGGGACGGCCAAGCTCGAGGACTACGAGGCTTTCGTGCTCTGCCAGCAGGAACTGGCGAAGCGCACCTGGGGCTAGACGCTTCATAGAACGTCTGGATATTTTGCAGAGGTTCGGCGTACCATGTTCGGATGGTACGCCGTTTCTTATGTTTAACCTTTTTGCTGTTGCCCCTTGCAGCCTGTGCGCCACGGGCTGTCCCTCCAGCGCCAGCACGCCCGGCCCCCGCCCCGTCACCCGCTACCGGAGCGCGTGAGGCGGTGGGGGCTGAAGATTTAGCCTCCTGGTACGGCCCCGGCTTCATCGGCAGGAGGACCGCCAACGGTGAAGTGTTCACCTCCGCCGAATTGACCGCGGCCCACAAAACGCTGCCCTTTAACACGCGCGTCCGCGTCACGAACTTAACGAACGGTCGCAGCGTCATAGTGCGGATTAACGACCGCGGACCTTTTAAGCCGGGGCGGGTGATTGACCTCTCGAGGGCCGCCGCGCGGCAGCTCGACATGGTCAGGAGTGGGGTGGCGCGGGTGCGGTTGGAGGTGCTGGACGTTGAGGCGGGGGGTGGTGAGCTGGAAACATCGGTGCCGACTCCTTGGCGGGCGGCGGCGTGGGGCACGCTCACAGGCTATAACGTTGTCTCCCGCTACCACGAAACGGGTGACTTACTCTTTCTCGTTTCGACCACGACCACAGAACCCGTGCTCGTCCGCGTCGTAGCCACCACACTGCCCGCCGGGACGAACGCGGACATGCTCCTGTCGCCCGAAGCCTACGCGCTTTTGGGAGCCGCCGTGTCGGAAGCTCCCTAGACGCTTTGTGAGGCTAACTTAGCGCAGTTTCTCTCGAGCACGCCCCCGCAATCTCAGCCGCCAGCGCGCCGACATCCTCACCTTTGCTGATGGCCGAAAGGAGCGCCGAGCCGACCACCACGCCGTCGGCCACCCTAGCGACGGCGCGCGCCGCCTCACCGCTCCCCACGCCGAAGCCGACCGCCACGGGCAAACTCGTCACGGCCTTGACGCGCCTCACCAGCTCGGGCACCTCCGCGGGCAGCGCCTCGCGCGCGCCGGTCACGCCCGTGACCGAGACCGCGTAGACGAAACCGCGGCAGGCCGCCGTCACGAGTTTTAGGCGCGCCTCGGTCGAGGTGGGGGCGACCAAAAAGATGGTGTCGAGTTTCACTTCCCGCGCCGCCTTAGTGAGCGTTTCCCCCTCGTCGGGCGGCAGGTCGGGGAGGATGACGCCATCGGCACCCGCGTCTTTGAGGCTTTCCAAAAAGCCCCGTTCGCCGCGCCTGTAGCAGTAGATGGGGTTGTAGTAGGTCATCAGCACCAGCGCCTTGTCGCTCTCCGCTCGCAGCGCGCGGATGAGGTCAAAGGTTTTCTGCGTGGTCATGCCGTTTTGCAAAACTTGTTCAGAGGCGCGCTGGATGGTCGGGCCGTCGCCCAGGGGGTCGGAGTAGGGGAGGCCGACCTCGAGCACGTCGGCACACTCGAGCAACGTCCTTGCGTGCTCCAAAAATCCCTTTTCATCGGGAAAGCCCGCCGTCAAAAAAGGCACAAAGGCCGCGCGTCCCTCCCTTTTGGCCCTGGCGAACGCCTCATCAATTCTGCTCATGCGCGTCTCCCGTCATTTTAAGCACCCTCATCGCCTCGTTCACGTCCTTGTCGCCGCGCCCCGAGAGGTTGACGACGATGATTTGCTCCTTTGTCATTTCTGCCGCGAGTTTCATCGCGTAGGTGACGGCGTGCGCGGTCTCGAGCGCCGGAATGATGCCTTCGATTTCGCTCAGCGCGCGAAAGCCCCGCAGCGCCTCCCTATCGTCCACACCCACGTATTCGGCAATGCCCTCATCCGCATAGTACGAGTGCTCCGGCCCCACGCCGGGGTAGTCGAGCCCCGCCGAGACCGAATGCGCCGGGGAAATTTGCCCGTCGTCGTTACTCATCAGGTACATCAAGGAACCGTGCAGCACGCCCTTTTTGCCCGCCGAGATGGACGCGGCGTGCGCGCCCGTGCCAAGCCCGTGCCCCGCCGCCTCGACCCCGATGAGCCGCGGGCGTTCTTTGACGTCTAAATACGCGTAGGGCGCAAACAGCCCAATCGCGTTCGAGCCGCCGCCCACGCAGGCCACCACCGCGTCGGGGACGGCGCGGCCCTCGAGCACGTCCAACTGTTCCATCGTCTCCCGCCCAATCACACTTTGAAAATCTCGTACCATCATGGGGTAAGGGTGCGGCCCGACCACCGAGCCGAGGATGTAAAACGTGTCCCGCACGTTCGTGACCCAGTCGCGGATGGCCTCGTTGGTCGCGTCCTTGAGCGTGCGCGTGCCCGAGCCCACCGGGCGCACCTCCGCGCCCAGGAGCTTCATCCGGAACACGTTGAGCGCCTGCCGCCGCACGTCCTCCTCGCCCATGTAGACGACGCAAGAAAGACCAAACAGCGCCGCCGCCGTCGCCGTCGCCACCCCGTGCTGCCCCGCGCCCGTCTCGGCGATGACCCGCTCTTTACCCATCCGTTTAGCCAGGAGCGCCTGCCCGATGGTGTTGTTGATTTTGTGCGCGCCCGTGTGGTTCAGGTCTTCACGCTTGAGGTAGAGCTTCGCGCCGCCGCAGCGTTCGGTCAAGTTCTTGGCGTAGTAGAGCCCGCTAGGGCGACCCACGAATGTTTTGAGGTAGTGCTCGAACTCGGCTTGAAACTCCGGGTCGTTGGCTGCACGGCTATACGCCTCGGTGAGTTCGTCCAAGGCGGGGATGAGCGTTTCGGGCACGTAGCGCCCGCCGAACTCGCCGAAGCGGCCACGGTCGTTGGGAAGAGGAAAGGTCATAAACCTCCAAAGGTTTGGGGAAAGTAAAAAAGGAAAAGCAGGAGCTACATGGCTCCGCGGATACGGAGCTAGTCGGACGTAGGCATCATGGCTTAAACTGTGCTCTAAGCAGAAAAGTAAAACTGAGTCTTGCTCAAA
Source organism: Trueperaceae bacterium (assembly GCA_965214995.1). Classification (GTDB taxonomy): domain Bacteria; phylum Deinococcota; class Deinococci; order Deinococcales; family Trueperaceae; genus CBDCCT01. Next base: position 5,410,953 of record CBDCCT010000002.1, on the reverse strand, counting down.
CTAGATGGTACCTACTATAGAACGCCACCAGCGTTGGTGGTGCCACTTGAAAGCGCGCGGGGTGCGGCGTCGCGGCGACTTTGCGCGGGTGGGCTCGAGCCTCATAAGGAGAGTTTAAGCGAAATACGAGTAGATTTCTAGGTGGGGCTCGGGGCGCCTGCCTTGTTTCTGATTGACGGTATGGCTACGCCCAGAGCGCGAGAGTGGATATACTGACCCGCAGATACTTTTCTCGGGAGGCTTTTATGACCAGTCCAGCCCTGTCGCAACCGCTTATCAACCGCCTCGTCCCCGTCCGCAACGACGCGCTACGCGTTTCGGTCCAGATCGCCGCGGGCGTCGTCCTGATGGCGCTTCTTTCGCAGCTTCGGCTCCAAATCGGCCCCGTGCCCATGACCGGGCAAACGTTGGGGGTGCTGCTCATCGGCGCGGCGTACGGCTTTGGCCTGGGCGGTCTCACCATGCTCGCGTACCTCCTGGTGGGAGGGCTGGGCTTGGGCGTTTTTTCGGGCGGCGCGGCGGGCTGGGCGGTGTTCACAGGGGCCACGGCGGGTTATCTGTTGGGCTTTCCCGTGGCGGCCGCGGTCGTCGGTTTTCTCGCGCAGCGCGGCTTCGACCGGCGCGTGAATACGACCGCATTGGCGATGCTCATAGGCAACCTCATTATCTACCTGCCCGGACTCTTGTGGCTTAACAGGTTCGCGCCCGACTGGCCCACCACGCTGCAGTGGGGCCTCGTCCCGTTTATCCCCGGCGACGTGCTCAAGCTGCTCTTGGCGGCCCTGCTCCTGCCGACGGCGTGGCGGCTTCTGGGGCGGCGGAGTGGCTGAGACGAAAATCATCCAGGGCGGACTTCAGCATCTGGACGAACTCGCCCGCCTTTTTGACCTCTACCGGCAGTTCTACCGGCAAGCGCCCGATGTGGAGGGGGCCGAAGCTTTTTTGCGCGAGCGGCTGACAAAAGGTGATTCGGTTGTTTTCGTGGCTTTTTTGGAGGGCGCTCCGACGGGGTTCACGCAGCTCTACCCGTCCCTTTCGTCCGTGCTGATGCAGCCCATCTGGATTCTTAATGACCTGTTTGTTACGCCGGATGCGAGGCGGCGTGGCGTGGCGGAAGGGCTCATGGAGCACGCCGCGGCCTTTGCCAAAGAAGCGGGCGCGGCGAGGCTCAGCCTTCGGACCGAAGTGACGAACGAGCAGGCACAGGCGCTTTACGAAAAACTCGGCTGGCGGCAGAACACGGCGTTTCTGACTTACGACCTGACGGTTTGAGTTTGGTCCAAGACGCTACATTAGGACGCTACGAATAGGAACAGCCTCGAGCCTAACTTGTAGGCTCGAGGCTGCCGATACCCGCCTGGTACTGAGGGTAACTGTGGTCCCTCAGATGGAGGCGTGGTCAGTTACCCGCGACGGGTACCTCCACTGGTCGTATCATTTTGTAAAATTTGGACCACCTCCTTTCCGTGGTAGGAAGAGTTTACCTTCCTCTGCTCGCCCTGCATGTGTTATCCGTCACTTTTGAGCAAGAGGCCCCACGCGCGCTATAGAAACAAAGCGGTGAGCGGCCCCAGCGCCTTCTTCTGCCATGACCCATCTCCTTGCCGAGGGTTACTACCGAGGGTTACGTCCTCCTATCTTTGCCCAAGGCAGTGGCCCAAGGCCAGAAGTTTTACAGCTTACTGAATAAATCACGGAAAATGGGGTCGCGGTCGACGTAGGTCACTAAGCGCATCTTATGTCTGTTTGAGGTAGGCTGCCAGCTTAGGTCGTCTTTCAGGTGAGGCGTCGACACGAGCTCGCTAGGCGTCCAGTTGGCGTCGAGCAAATAGGCGACGGGGGCCAGATCCCAAATTTCTTTGGACCAGCCAAGGTGGTCACTTCTGTAGGCCTTAAAGCGGTCCACCAGGAACCGCCCCAAGAGGGAGGCGGCGTCCCCGATGTAACGCTCCAGCTCGGGAACGGTCGTGCGTAGGTGTGAAGTAACGCCCATACAGGGGACGAGCACCAAAGGCACCTTGCTCTCGAGCACCACCCGCGCCGCAGACCGTTCCTGCTTGAGGTTGAATTCGCGGTTGTCGGGCCAGTAAAGGGCGTTCCCGCCCAGCCAGACGACCACGAGCTTGTGGATGATTTCCGGCGCCATGAGCAGCGCCGAGGCGACGTTCGTGAGCGCGGCGAGGGCGACGACGTAGAGCGGCCCCTCAGCCTCCCGAGCGCGCCGGACGAGGTCCTGGGCGGCGTCGCTCTCGACGGCCCGCGTTTCGGAAACCAAAAAAGTCTCCGAACCTCTGTAGACGAAGTTTTCCGGCGAGACGTTCATCAGCTCTAAAATTTTCAGAATCTCCTCGTAACTCTTCTCCATGCCGTCGCCCGGGCTCAATGAGCGTTGATTCAGGAACGGGGCGGCGTAGATAGCCTCGACCGTTATCCTGTCGGGCGAGAGCAGCGCGTGCGCGACGGCGAACTGATCGTCCACTTCGTTGAACGTGTCCGTGTCGATAACGGCCCTGACCGTCGCCTCCGGCGGCGTGAGCAGCGTCAGTCTTTGCTCTTCTGTCATTTCGGCTCCTTGGGTTTTACTCCTTGAGGCCCGCCCCCGTGATGCCCCTGACGTAATAGCTCTGGAAGGGCAGAACCAGCAAGATGGGGATGATGGCGGCGAGCATCGACCCCGCCAAGAGCTGGTTCCACTGCGTCTGGTACTGGCCCACGGCCCGCGAGATGTCGACCTGGACGAGCCGCAGCTCGGGCGCGGGGGCGACCACGAGCGGCCAGAAAAAGGCGTCCCACTGGCTCAAAAAGAGGAGCAGGGCCGCCGTGAGCAGCGCGGGCTTCGAGATCGGCAGGATCACGCGCAGGAAAAGTTGGAAGTAGTTTGCGCCGTCGACCCGAGCGGCGTCGATAAGCTCCTGGGGCAGCTCGGCGAAAAACTGCCTGAACAGGTAGATGACCAAGCTGCTGGCGATGCCTGGGACAATGAGGGCTTGCCAGGTGTTGACCCAGCCGAACTCCCTCACCAGGATGTAACGGGGGATGGCCGTCAAGTCGACCGGCACGAGGAAGCTGGTCATGACGACGGCGAAAAAGAGGACGTTTTTACCCCAGAATGTAAAGCGGGCGAAGGCGAAGCCCGCCAAGGCGTTGGCGAACCCGCCGAGTAAGACGGTGATAAGACCGAGCGCGAGGGTGTTCAGAATCGTGCGCCCGAACCCCCTGTCGAACAGCGCCTGATAGGCTTCTAATGTAAATTCCGCGGGGAGAAAGGCTCGAGGGGAAAAGGGATACGCGTATTCGAAGACCTTGTCGTTGGGCGTGAACGAGGCGGCTATCGCCCACAGAAGCGGCAGGACCAGAAAGGCGGCGCTGAGGCTCAGCAAAAGATAGATGATAACAAGCTCGCCCGGATGTTTGCCGCTCAAACGAGGCGGCCTCCTACGAAAACGCGGCACCACGGTTTTACGCTCGAGCCGAGCCACGTCAGCGGTCCCTAAAAAGCCAGAGCTCCAGGCCCACCACGGTAAAAACGATGAGCAGCATGATGCTGAGCATCGCGGCTGAGGCCCCGAGATCCCCATAGATAAACCCGCGCCGGTAGGTTTCATACATGATCAAGTTGGTCGACAACTCGGGCCCTCCTTGCGTGAGGACGAGCACGGGTATAAAAAAGATGAAGTTCGCGACCGTGTCCGCGACCAGCACGAAGGCCGTGGTGCGGCGCAGGAGGGGAAACGTGATGCGGGTAAAGAGGGTCCAGCGGTTGGCCCCGTCTATCCTGGCGGCTTCGAGGGCCGTTTGGGGGATGCCCTGCAGCCCGGCCAGGAAAAACAGCGCCCAGAACGGCACGCCCTTCCACGAAGCCAGCAAGATCATCGACCACAGCGCCTGGTCGGGGGACGACAAGAAGGGTTGGCGGGCGACGCCGAAAAAGGCGAGCACGCCGTTGACAAGCCCCGCGTCTCGGTCGAGCATGAGCCCCCAGACGACGGTCGTCACGTTGATAGAGACGGCGACGGGCAGAAGATAGACGCTGCGAAAGAGGCGGATGCCCCTGACGGGCTGGTTCGCCAACAGGGCGAGGAGCAGCGCGAGCGCGACCTGAATTGGGTTGACGAATAGACTAAAGATTAGAGTGATTTGTAAAGACTTCCAGAAAACAGGGTCACCGAAGATGCGCCGGAAGTTCTCGAGCCCCACGAAAACCCGGCCGGAGCGAAACGATATCCCGTACAAACTTTCGGTCAGCGTCGCAAAAGTTGGGACGACGTTGAAGACCAGCAGCAGGAGAACTGCCGGCAGGACGAAAAGGTAAGGGACGAACTTAGATTTTATCGACATCTATTTTGGTGCTAGAGTCAGGGTTGGAGGATTCCTCCAACCCTGACAGTTCAGCACTAGCGGTACTTCGCCATTTCACTCTCGATGCGCGATACCGCGGTGTCGAGCGCCGTTTCTACGTCGCTGCCACTGCGGATGTCGGCGAAGGTGTCCTGCAGGATCTGCTCGTACTCCAAAAAGCCCACCGTGATGGCCCTCGGCACTCCGTCTGCGCTGGCCTCGTCCGCCGCCGTCCGGATGTAGGAGAGAGGAGGCGCGCCGAACTCCTCCTCGGCGGCGAACAGCTCCAAGACGGAGCTTTGCGCCGGGAAATCGCCGCTGCCGTCGCGCCACCACCTCTCGGCACCCTCGCCTGTACTTATCCAGTTGACGAAGCGTTTGGCGGCCTCGGGCTCGTCGCTCATCGCGCTCACGCCGATGTGCCAGCTGCCCGTCGGTATGGCGACGCTCCCCCCCTCGAAGTAGGGGTGGCGGGAGACGCCCCAGTCGAAGTCGAGCTCGTCCACGGCGAAATTCCTGATGTTCCAGGGGCCCGCCACCATCATGGCGAGGTTGCCGCTCCGGAACATGTCGACTGGGGGAACCGTGTCGCTCTGCGGTGCCGCCCCAAGCTCGGTGAACATGTCCTGGTAATAGGTGAAGGCCTCCACCCATTCGGGCGAGTTGATAACGCCGTCTACGCTCAGGCCGTCCTCCCCGATGGCTGCGCCGCCGAGCGAAGCCGCGAGGGGCTGTAACTGGTAGATGCGGTTGGTCTGTTCCCAGTTGAAGCCCCAAATTTCGGGCGTGCCGTCGCCGTCCTCGTCGAAGGTGAGCTGGGGCGCTAGTTCCGCGATCTGCTCCCAGGTGAGGCGCTCGTCGGGGCCCGGCGGCGTGAGCCCCGCCCGCTCGAACAGCTCCTCGTTATAAAAGAGAACTTGGGTCGAGGTGCTTATGGGGGCGGAGATGAGCTGCCCCTCGTACGTTCCCGCCTCCAAAGCGGCGTCGAGCCAGTCCGCCCTCTCCTCGTCGCTGAAAGCGTCGTCGAGCGGCAGGAGCCAGCCCCGGATGCCGTAGCCCGCGGTCAAGGGCACGTCGACACTGAGAACGTCTGGATCACCGCCGCCTGCGGCCATGCGAATCTGAATCTGGGAAAAGAGTTCGTTGAAGGGCAGTTGCTCGAGCTCGACGTTGATGTCGGGGTTCTCCGCTTCGAAGGCGTCGATGACGGCGCTGATGTCGCCGTCGCCTCCCCACTCCGAGAGGGTGAGCCAGGTGATGGTTGTCTCTTGAGCCGAGGCGGTAGCCAGTACAAAAACGGCCAAAACGCTTGAAATTACCAGTTTCATAAAGGTCTCCCAACGGTTTTGAGATAGCGCGGGACAGGATTCGAAAAGTAACACCAATTTGTCTAACTCACCGCATACACCTCCTCGGAAAGCGCCTCAGAAAGCGCCACGGCGCGACCATCAAATTGACAAAATGTTTCCTCAAGCATATCTTTCGGTGTTGACGTTTGTCAAGCTGGTTTTGTCAACTGCAGCAACTCCAAATCAGCGGTTCCAGACTTGGCCAATCAAGTAGAATCAAGCTCTACAACGTCCTCAAGCCCTCGGGCCGCAAAGGGTTAAGAACCGAGACCAGGAGTTGAAGAGGTGAAAACGCGCCAGAATGCGCGGGTCTCCGAAGAAGGCTTGAGAGCGAGGCCGAAGCGGCGGTCCGTTAGGTTAGACCACCAAAAGCTCGCGGAAGCCTCTCGTCAAAGGCTCGCCCCCCTCAGGCCGCACCACCACCACATCTTCAACGCGGCAGGAAAAGGTGTCGAACTGCGTGATGCTCGGCTCGACCGTGAACAGCATGTTCTCTTGCAGCAGGGTCTCGTCCCCCGCCGTCAGGAAGGGGTGTTCGTGAACGTCGAGCCCGATGGCGTGGCCCAGGCGGTGGCGGAACGCCTCGCCGTAGCCCGCTTCGGTCAACACGGCTCGAGCGGCCTTGTCGGCCTCGCTGGTGGTCTTCTTATTAGCTTGCAACGCCGCGATACCCGCTTCTTGTGAAGTCATGATGAGCCGGAAGATTTCTTGAAAGGACGCGTCCGGCTCGCCGAAGAATACGGTGCGCCCGTAGTCGTAGCAGTAGCCGTCCAGGATCGCCCCGAAGTCGAAAAGGATCGAAACGGGCGGGGTCAGGACGCGTTTCCAGGTGGCTTGCCGCTGGCCGAACAGGAGCGGATGATTGGGGCCCGAGTTGTAAAGCGAGGTGGTAAAAGAAGGACCCAAGGACCCGTGTTTGCGGAGTTGGTAATCGATTTCGGAGACGATGTCCAGTTCTAGCATGCCATGCTCGAGCTTGTCCAGCACCGCACCAAACGCGGCCTCAGTGATTTCGCCCGCTCGGCGCATGACCTCGATTTCTTCCGGCGTTTTCACGGCGCGTAAAGGCTGCAACAGGTTCGAGGCCGACACAAAGCTGGCCCCCGGCAAAAGCCCGTTGAGTTCGCTCACCGTCGTCCCGTGGGTGGCGCTGCCGATGGCGATGCGCGGCTCCTTGGGTAAAGAGAACTCTTCAATAAAGCCTTTGACCATCTCCCTCGGGTCGTCAAAATCATTCAGGACGCGTAGCTGCACGCCCTTTAGAGCGGCCAAGCCGCCAAACTCCGCGGTCATGCGGGGCAAGGCGAGGATGGGCTCATGATGTGGGCTCAGCCAAGCCCCTTCCAACCAGTCCCCCGGATGCACGACCGCGCCGTAATTGGGGATGTCGCGCGGCACGCCCGTTAAATACTGCAAATCTGCGGAGAGGGGAAAAAAGGCTAGGTCGGCCGCGCCGGTCAGACGTTCTTGAAAAGCGGCAAGTCTTTGATTCATGAATAACCTCGAGAGAGCATTTTTGTTAGTATACAGTCTGTTCTCGATGCGCCGAACGCATTCATAAGGAGGATAAATATGCTACATCGACTCTTCTCGGGGTTACGCCGCTCATACGTTTTGCTGCTTGGTGTCGGTTTTGTGCTGACGCTGTTCGCCAGCGCCAACGCTCAAGACGAAAACGTCCTCGTCATCGGTCACGCGGAGGTGGCGGAAGCTTATGATCCGGCCCACGCTTTTAGCCCGACGGCGGGCATCGTCGATAAAGCGGTCTATAACACGCTGGTGACTTTTCCAGATGGCGACGCCAGTTCGGTTGAGCCGCTCTTGGCGGACTCCTGGTCCATCTCGGACGACGGTCTCGTCTATACGTTTAACCTGCGCGACGACGTCACCTTTGCCAACGGCGACCCTTTGCAAGCCGAGGACGTGGTGTTTTCTTTCAACCGCCTCAAGAACGTCAAAGCGCAGCCTTCGTTCTTGACCGACCCCATCGCCAGCCTCGAGGCAATCGACGACAGAACCGTCGCCATCACCCTGGACGAACCCCGTCCGTCCTTTTTATCCGAACTGGCGAACACCGCTTTTTCGGTGACCAACGCCGAAGTCGTCCGGGCGCAAGGCGGCACGGACGCGGCGGACGCCGCCGAGACCGATACGGCGGTGGACTACCTCGACCAGACCTCGGCGGGCACCGGGCCTTATATCTTGGAAAGCTGGGCCCCACAAGAAGAAACCGTGCTGGTGCGCAACCCGAACTTCTGGGGCGAACAGCCCTATTTCGACCGCATCATCATCGTGAACATTCCCGAGGCGGCCACGCAGAAGGTCGCCCTCGAGTCCGGCGACATCGACCTTGCCACCGACCTCACCCCGGACCAGGTGGTCGATTTAGAGAACAACGAGGCCATCGGCATCTTCCGCGGCCCGAGCACCTGGACGCACTTCCTGCTGATGAACCGCGACCCCGAGGTCGGCGGCCCGCTGGCCGACCCGCTCGTGGCCGAGGCGGTCCGTTACGCGCTCGATTACGAGGGGTACCGCGACCTGTGGGAGGGCAGCGTCACACCGGGCACGAACATGTGGATTGGGCTGGCGGGTGCTTACGGGCAGGACAGGGCTTTGACGCGCGACCTGGAAAGGGCGAGAAGCTTGCTGGCGGAAGCGGGTTACGCGGACGGCTTCGAAACCACGCTGAGCTACCCCGACCTGACCTGGAGCGGCGTGAACTTAAGCACCAATGCGCAGAAAATCCAGGCGGACTTGGCCGACATCGGCATCGACGTGACGCTCAATCCGGGCGAGGTGCAGGTTTCGCTCGAGGAGTACCGCAACGGTCAGCAGGGCTTCGCTTACTGGTTCTGGGGGCCGGACAAGCTCGACCCCGTGGACTTTTTGGAGTTTTTGCCGGGCGGCAAAGTGGCTTCTGAGCGCACCCGCTGGACGGAAGAGATGGCGAGCGCGGAGGTGCTCGAGCTTATCAACCAAGCCAAAGTCGAATCCGACCCGGCGGCGCGCACCGAGATTTTCAACCAGTTACAGGATTTCGCCCAAGCGAGCGGCGCGTTCGCCCCCTTTAGCGTGCCCGCCGTACAGACTGCGTTTCGCTCCGACATCGAAGGTTACGTCTGGCACCCGCAGTGGGGTCTCGACCTGGCCCTTTTAAGCCGCGGCGAATAGTTCAAGTTATAAGCGCGTAGGGGAGTTGTATCAAACTCCCCTCGCTCTACCCTCTAAATGCCCATCTACAAATACATCCTCAGGCGTATCCTCTTCGCCGTCCCGCTGCTCTTGGGCATCACGGTGGTGGCCTTTTTGATTGCCAACGCCATTCCCGCCGACCCCATCAACGCCAACTTGCCGCAGAACGCGCTCAGCAACGAAAAGCTGGTGACGGCCTTTCGGGAGAAGTGGGGCTTAGACGAGCCGCCGCACATTCAGTATTTAACCTATTTGCGGAACCTGCTCCGTGGGGACATGGGCACCTCCATCAAGACCAAGAACCCCGTGCTCGAGGACATCAGACAGTTCTTGCCCGCCACGGTCGAGCTGGCGACGGTGTCCATTTTCGTGGGCCTGTTTTTGGGCGTCAGCTTCGGGGTCGTTTCGGCGGTGTGGCGCAACTCGTTGGTTGATTACGCCGTGAGGATTTTTGCGCTCATCGGCGTGAGTTTCCCCGTTTTTTTGTTGGCGCTGGTCGCCCTGTCCGTGTTTCACGCGCAACTCGGCTGGGTGGTCGGGCCGGGCCGCCTGGGTTTCCTGGTCAAAGACCCGCCGCACGTGACGGGCCTCTTTACCGTTGACAGTTTGCTGGCCGGACAGTGGAAAACCTTTCGGGACGCCGCCGCCCACCTCGTGTTGCCGAGCCTCGTGTTGGGCAGCTACGTGTCGGGCATCATCGCCCGCATCACCCGCTCGTCTTTGCTGGAGGTGCTCGGCCTGGACTATGTGCGGACCGCTCGCGCCAAGGGGCAGCTCGAGCCCAGGGTCGTCTTGCGCCACGCGCTCTCCAACGCGCTCATCCCCGTGGTGACGATGCTGGGGGTGCTCTACGGCAGCCTGCTGGCGGGCGCGGTGCTGACCGAGTCCATTTTTGCCTGGCCCGGCATCGGTCGCTACGCCTTTCGCGCCTCGACTTCGCAGGACTTTCCCGCCATCATGGGGGTGAGCATGTTGATCGCGCTTATTTACGTGATTGCCAACTTCATCGTCGACGTGCTTTACTTCTGGCTCGACCCGCGCATCAGGTACTCGTGAGGCTCCGGTGATTACGCAGCCTCCCAAAGTCGGGGCGTTGAATGCGGATGCAAGAAAGCGCTGGCGGCAACTCCGCCAACACCCCGAAGTCATCGTCGGCCTCGTCGTGGTGGTTGCTTGGCTGCTCCTGGCCCTTCTCGCGCCGCTGATTGCGCCCTTCGACCCGCTCGAGCAACACATCAAGGACCGCCTGCAAGCGCCCAACGCAACTTACCTGTTGGGCTCGGACGAACTCGGGCGCGACATCCTCAGCCGGGTTCTTTACGGGGGGCGCATCACCATCCCGGCGGGTCTGGCCGTTATCGTCATCGACGGGGTCTTGGGTTGGCTGATAGGCGCGGTGGCCGGTTTCTTAGGCGGCGTCTGGGACGAAATCATGATGCGCCTGACCGAACTTTTTATGGCTTTCCCCACCATCATCTTAGCGATGGCCGTGACGGCGGCGCTCGGCCCCAGCATCCGCAACGCCGTGCTCGCCCTCGTCATCGTGCGCTGGCCCAACTACGCCCGGCTCACGCGCGGGCTCATCATCGAGGCCAAAACCAACGAGTACGTCGAGGCCGCGCGGAGCTTGGGGGCCAAAGCGCCCTATCTTCTTTTCAAGACGCTGTTGCCCAACAGCATTGCGCCGACGGTCGTTTACGGCTCTCTAGATATCGGCAACGCCATCTTAATTTTTGCGGGCTTGAGTTTTTTGGGGCTCGGGCCGGAGCCCGCCTCACCCGAGTGGGGGCGCATGATTTCAATTGGTATCGACTTTTTCGACCAGTGGTGGATGTGGCTCTTTCCGGGCCTCGCCATCGCCAGCCTCGTGATGGCTTTTAACTTTATCGGGGACGGGTTGAGGGATATGCTGGACCCGAGGATGCGCGCGTGAAACTCGACTATCTCAACAACGTCATCATTGGCGGTTGGCAGCTCGCCGAGGGGCACAGTGAGGCCGCCCAAACTGAAGGCTTAAAGGTTGTCGAAACCTATTACGAAGCCGGTTTTCGCACCTTCGACTGCGCGGATATTTATACGGGTGTCGAGGCGCTGTTGGGGTCGTTTATTAAAGCGCACGGGCTGACTTCGGACGACATCAAAATCCACACGAAGTATGTACCCGACATGACCTCGCTGGCTTCTCTTACAAAAGAGGATACGGAAGCCACCATCGACCGGTCGCGGGCGCGTTTGGGGTTAGGGGCCTTAGACCTCGTGCAGTTCCACTGGTGGCACTACCCAAGCGGGGATTATCTGGCGGCGCTGGACAGCCTCAACGAACTCAAAAGGGCGGGCAAAATCAAAGAAATCGGCTTGACGAATTTTGACGCGGCCCGCCTGGAAGAGATTCTGGAGGGAGGAATACCAGTCGCCTCTATCCAAACGCAGTATTCGGTGCTCGACCGGAGAGCGGCGGGTAGGCTCGAGCCCCTAACGCGCGACCACGACATCGCTCTTCTTTGTTACGGCAGCGTGGCCGGGGGCTTGTTGTCGGACCGTTATTTGGGTCAAGCCGCCCCGCAAGCGCCCTTTGAAAACCGCTCTCTCGCCAAATATATGCTCATCGTTGAGGAGATGGGGGGCTGGGAGGCGCTACAGGCTGTTCTTGAGGTCTTAAAAAGGATTGCTGACGCCAAAGGGACGGACGTTGCGACCGTGGCGAGCGCCTACTGCTTGAGCCAACCGGGGGTTCGAGCCTGCATCGTCGGGGCGAGAAACACAAAGCACCTTAAAGAGCACCTTCAGTTGCGACATGGCGTTCAACTCTCCCAACAAGACGTCGCTGAAATCGAGACGGTAAGGCGACGATTCGGAGCCGTTCCGGGCGATGTTTACGGGCTCGAGCGCGACACCGAAGGCAAACACGGGCGCGTCATGAAATATAACCTCAACCAACGTTAGGTTTCGGGTATGGCGGGAATGTTCAAGCTCTACAACTTAAAAGTCGAAATCGTCAAAGTCAAGGAGGGGCTGGAGGACGTCTGCAACCATCACCTCGGGGATTACTTTGAGGTCTCGGGCGAAAATCTAAGCATCCCTGCGGGCAAAACCTTCAGCATGTACGCCCTGGCCGCGGTGTTGCCTCTCTTACCCGCGAAGCAGCGCGTGACGAGCGAACACGACTGGATGACCTTCGACGACCTTGTCATGTGCCCCGACCCCAACTGCGAAGCCGTCATGAGAATCACGCGCACGGGCGTTCGTGAGTTTAAAACCGAGGAGGTCACCGTTCGCACAGACTCACGCACCGCTCCCACATGACAGCCCCGGTAAGTCTCGTGCCAGATGCCCACTCATAACCTCATCCATTCAGGTTTCCTGAGTGGATGGCAAACAGGGTAATTGTGTGCTGGTAATAGTTCGGGATATAAAAACGCACCCGCACGCCAACGGTCTACTGTGACAGCGCCGCCGAACTTGTGCTCCGGCCCGCTTTCGGCTTAAACTTTGCTATCTCACGCCCGGCTGACCGCACGCGCAAAAGCGGCTATATAGGCCTCGGAAAGGAAGTTCTGTCATGAAGCGTCTTCTGCTGCTCGTTATCCTTTTATGGTTGGGCGGTTCGGTCGCGCAAACGACCGTGGCCGTGGTCACGCCCTATCTGGCCCAGCCCGGCACGCAGTTCATGGTCGAGGCGCTCGAGGCCGCCGGAGAGGAAAAAGGCTGGACGGTCAACACCGTCGATACCGCCGGGGACGTCGCCGCGGTCATCAGCCGCATCGAGGACGTGGTCAACCAGGGCGTCGACGCCGTCGTCATCAACGTCGACCCCGCTCAGGTCGCGGCAGGACTCCAGACTGCCGCCGCCGCGGGCGTTCCCGTGTTCGGCATGGACGCAGGCAGCGACCCCCTGCTCGTCAGCAACGTCACCAGCAACGCTTACGCGATGGCCTCCGAAACGGCGACTTATGTGGTGGACGCTCTCGAGGGGCGGGGCAACGTGGTCATGTTCGTGTTCGACCCCTACCCGCCCGTGCAGAAGCGTGGAATTGTCGCTGACGCAATTTTCGGCAACACGCCCGACCTCACCGTCGTCGACCGCATCACGCCGGACGTGACCGATGGCGGGATAGCCGATTCGCGCGCGCAGATGGAGGCCGTCCTCGCCGCCAACCCGGACCCCGGCAGCATCAGCGCGGTGTGGGCCGCCTGGGATCAGCCGGCTCTCGGTGCGCTCCAGGCGATCCAGGCAGCCGGGCGGGAGGACGAGGGCATCGTCATCGTCGGCATCGACGCCAACCCGCAGGCGCTGGACGCCATCCGGGCGGGCGGCCCCTTCGAGGCGTCCGTCGCTCAAGATTTCGGGGGCATCGGCGCGAGAACCGCCGAGCTGGTCGAAGAGTATCTGGCGGGCGGCGACGTTACGCAGAGCGTCGTTTACGTGCCGACGACCCTGGTAACCCAAAGCAACGTGGACGAGTTTTTGGGGGAGTAGCTTCTATCATCCCGCTTCTGGATGTCAGCGGCGCGCGCAAGCGTTACGGCGAGACGCTGGCGCTGGGCGGCGCGTCGCTCGAGCTCTTGTCGGGCGAAGTCCACGCCCTGATGGGCGAGAACGGCGCGGGCAAAAGCACGCTCGTCAAGGTTTTGGCCGGCGTGACCCGCGCCGACGAGGTCACCCTGCGCCTGCAAGGTCAGCCCATCACCATCGACAACGCCAGCGACGCTTGGCGCGCCGGGCTGCGCTTCGTCCACCAGGAGCTGAACGTGGTGCCGAGTTTGTCAATCGCTGAGAACCTCTCCCTGGGCTCGCCCTTCCCTCAGCGGGCCGGGTTCTTCGTTGACTGGCGACGCCTGAACGCGGTGGCCGCTCGAACGCTCTCCGAGCTGGGGGTCGCCCACCTCCGTCCCGCCGCCAGGGTGTCGCGTCTGGGTACCGGCGACCGGATGCTCGTCCAAATCGCCGCCGCGCTGAATGACGACGCGACCGGCAAGGTCTACGTGATGGACGAGCCCACCGCCGCCCTCACAGGTGAGGAGCGTGCGCGTCTCTTTAGCGTCATCAAACGGCTCACCGGGAGCGGCTGCGCGGTTTTGTACGTCACGCACCGGATGGACGAGGTGTTCGCGGTGTGCGACCGCGTCACCGTCATGCGCGACGGGCGCTCCGTCGCCACAGCCAGAACTGAGGAGATGACGGAAGGAGAGCTCATCCGCCTGATGACGGGTCGCACGCTGTCCGAGGTCTACCCGGCCCGCACGACGCCCCTCGGCGAGAGGAGCGTTCTCCGTGTGGTTGGGTTGTCCGGGCCTTTTGTAAAAGACATCCACTTTACGCTGCGCGAGGGCGAGGTTCTGGGTGTGGCCGGGCTGGCGGGTGCGGGACAGCACGCCCTGCTCCGGCTGCTCGTAGGAGCCGACCCACGCACCGGGGGCGAGGTGCTCATCGGCGACCGGCCGTTCCGGGGCGGCCCCGCCGCGGCTTGGCGGCGCGGGCTGGCCTTTGTGCCCGAGGAGCGCCGCGCGCAGGGGCTGGTGGTGACCCGCAGCGTGCGCGACAACGTGACGCTTCCTCATCTCGAGCGGCTCAGCCGCGCGGGCTTCTGGACCGACCGCCGCCGTGAAACCCGCCTCAGCCGCGAGCGGGGGGAGGCGGTGCGGCTCAGGGCCACCGGCCCGGGGCAGACTGTCTCGAGGCTGAGCGGCGGCAACCAGCAAAAAGTCATGTTCGCGCGCGCCACCGCGGGCGGGCCGCGCGTGCTGCTCTTAAGCGAGCCGACGCGCGGCGTGGACGTAGGTGCGAAACACGACATCTACCGGCTCATCCGCGAGTTGAGCGCGGGCGGCGTCGGTATCGTCATCGCCTCGGCGGATTTTGCCGAGATGCTCGGGCTCTGCGACCGCGTGCTGGTGCTGCGAGAGGGCAAACAAGCGGGCATCGTCGACGCCGCGGGGCTGACCTCCGAAGGGTTGCTCCGCTTGTGTTACGGTGAGGCGAACGCCCCTCGAGCCTCTTAAAAGGAGCCCGCTTTTGTCCTCACCCTCGAACCCCATAGGACACCCGGCTTGGGGCCACGTACTACGCAGGTTCGGCACGCTGCTGGGCTTTCTCGTCGTGGTGCTCCTTTTCTGGGCCAACCTCCCCGACACCTTTATGACGCTGCGCAACCTGCTCAACATCTCGCAGCAGGTCAGCATGTTGGCGGTCGTTGCCTTTGGCATGACCATCGTGATGGTGATGGGTGACTTCGACTTGAGCGTCGGCTCGACCGCGAGTCTGGCGGGCGTCACGGCGGCGCTCCTGTTCAGCAGCGGCCAGGGTGTGGCGGTCGGGGTCGCGGCGGGTCTCTTCGTCGGCCTCCTCGCCGGGGTGCTGAACGGCGTGCTCGTGAGTTACTTGCGCATCCTGCCCTTCGTGGCGACCCTCGGCACCCTGACTATGTACAGCGGGCTCGCCTTTTTCGTCTCCGACGGCAAGACCATCTTCGGGCGCGACATCCCCGAGGCGTTCAGCGCGTTTGCGCGGGGCGGGCTGCCGCTCGGCGCGGTGGGGGAACGCCCGCTTTTGCCCAACCTCACGCTGGTGGCGCTCGGGGTGCTGCTGCTGGTGTGGGTGCTGCTCGAGCAGACCGTCTTCGGGCGGCGCTTGTACGCCATCGGCGGCAACGCCGAGGCGGCCCGGCTCGGCGGCGTGCGCGTGCAGCGGCTGCGCCTCCTGGCCTTTTCTCTCACCGGCGTCACCGCCGCGCTGGGCGGTCTCATGTACGCCAGCCGGGTCGCCTCGGCCAACCCCACGCAGGGGGCGGGGCTCATGCTCGACGCGATCGCCGCCGTGTTTCTGGGCATGACGGTGAGCGAAGAGGGCGAGCCCTTCGTTCTCGGCACGCTCCTCGGCGTCCTCATCCTGGGGGTGCTCGACAACGGCCTCACGCAACTCCGGGTCGACTCCTACGTGCGCGAAATCCTGGTCGGGGCCATCATCGTCGCCGCGGTGGCCTCGAGCGGCTTCCGGGGGCGGGGTTAGGCCGTGTGGCTGGTGCTCGACATCGGCACGACCGGCGTTAAGGCGGCGCTCCTGGAGACCTCCGGGCGCATCATTCGTAGCGCCTATAGAGGCTATCCCACCCACTTTCCCGCAGAAACCAGGGTCGAGCAGCGTCCCGAGGACTGGTGGCGGGCCGTGACCGAAACCGTGCTCGAGCTTCGCGCAAGGGACGCCGAGGCCGTCGCGCTTACCGGGCAGATGCAGGACATCATTCTCGTGGATGCGGAGGGTCGCCCCGTTCGCCCCGCCATCCTCTACAGCGACGCGCGGGCGGGTCGTGAGGCCGAGGAACTTGTCGAGACGGTGGGCGGCGAGCGTCTGCGGGCGCTCACCGGCAACGAACAGGGGGCCTCGAGCGTCCTCGCCAAACTCGCCTGGCTCGAGGCGCGGGAGCCCACGTCGCTCAAGAAGGCGGCTCATTTGCTTCTGGGGGCGGCGGACTTTATCGCCTTTAAGCTCAGCGGCGTCGCCGCGACGGACACAACCACGGCCTCGACCACGGGGCTGCTCGAGCTGGAGAGCCGGACGTGGTTGGGGGTGGACGAGGGTCTTATAGAAAAGGCCGAGCGGCTCCTGCCGACCCTCGTGGCGGGGGGTGCGCAGATTGGAACGGTTGGGAGTGAGGCGGCAACCGGGTTGGGCTTGCGGCAGGGCCTTCCGGTCCACCTCGGGCCGGGCGACGCGGGGGCGCTGACCCTGGGCGCGGGCAGCGGCACGCCAGAACGTCCCTACGCCTATCTGGGCACCAGCGGTTGGATCGCCTTCACCACAAGGGAGCGTCCAGCGGCGACCACGGGCGCGTTCGTATTGGCGCACCCCGACCCCGCACGCTTCATCTGCGTCGCGCCGCTCCTCACCGCGGGGGGAAATCTCGACTGGTGGCTCGAGGTTCTCGGAGAGAGCGACCACGAAGAAAGGATTGCGGAGGCGCTGGCACGCCCTACGACCTCCCTCATTTACCTTCCCTATCTCAACGGCGAGCGTTCGCCCTTTAGCGACCCCTACGCTCGAGCGGCCTTTGTCGGTTTGTCCGCCCAACACACCAAAGACGACCTCGCCAAGGCGCTGCTCGAGGGCGTCGCCTTTGCTTATCGGCACGCCCTGGAAACGCTTTGTCATCCCGCCCCTAAATTCCTCAATCTGACCGGAGGCGGCGCGCTCTCGGCGGCCCTGTGTGGGCTCCTGGCGGACGTGCTGGGCCTTCCGGTGTCTACCCTCGCCGACGCGGCACATATCGGTCTCAAGGGGGCGCTCCTGGCGGCTCGAGGTGAAGCTGTGGAGGTCGGACCCGCCGCGCTTCAAACCTTTTATCCTGGCGATACGACGTCACTCTACACTCAGAAGTACGCGCTGTTTCGTGAGACCTACCCGGCTTTACAAAACCTCTTTCGGGCCTTGGAGAGCCTGCAAACATCCGCATAGAAAGCTGTAGACATGGGCGACACCCGCAACCCCTGGAACCGTGCCCGGACCGCCGGCGGCAGTTTCTGCGCGTTGCGGCCTGAGTGTCGCTGTGTCTCGAGGGATAATTTTCCTCGTCGTCCCAGGCTCAACTGGCTCGGCGACCGGCTGCGCGACCGGCTCGACCCGACGCTGAGGCTGTGACCTGGTCTGCCCGCACCTGGGCGCTCGCCAGCCCGCGCCCAGGTGCGGGCGTCAACACCTCCATCGGACAGCTTGTGTAAAGCCTTGTCCAGGGCGCTGCCAAGCAAGGAGACGTGGTGAAAAAGCAAACAGTCAAAACAGGAGTCGATGTGCTGCTGGAGAAGTACGGGGCACCCTTTCGTGGCGACGCAGTGGGTCTTATAACCAATCATACGGGCGTAACAAAGGATTTGAGGCGCTCTGTGGACGCTCTGCTGGACTCTGGCGTTGACATACGCGCGCTTTTCGGCCCGGAGCATGGGCTTAAGGGTACGGCGCAAGACGGCGATGAAGTGGGCCACTTTACGGACCCACGTTCCGGCCTGCGCGTTTATAGCCTCTACGGGGAACGGTTGCAGCCAAGCGCGGAGATGCTCAACGGTTTGGATGTTCTCGTGTTCGACATGCAAGACGTTGGCGTGCGCTTCTACACCTACCTCTCCACGATGGCCTACGCCATGAAAGCAGCCGCGGACTATAATCTAGCGTTCGTGGTGTTGGACCGTCCCAATCCTATTAAAGGGTCTGTGGCGGAAGGCGCACCAGTCGAGAACGCGTTCGCGTCGTTCGTGGGTGACTACGGCCTGCCGTTTCGCTATGGCCTGACCGTAGGTGAAGTCGCGCGATATGTAAACGCCACGCAGGGTTGGGGGGCGGCGCTCGAGGTCGTGCCTACGGAAGGTTGGTCTCGCGCCCTCTGGTTCGACGACACGGACCTCACCTGGGTGATGCCCTCGCCGAACTTACCGACCCTCGACACCGCCGTCGTCTACCCCGGCGCGGTTCTCTTCGAGGGGACGAACGTGTCAGAAGGGAGAGGGACGACGCGCCCCTTCGAGTTCGTAGGCGCGCCTTGGCTGGACGCGCCGCGCCTTGTAGAGGCGCTACGCCTCGCGTTTGGTGAGGCGGGGGCTCGAGGGGTAAAGGTGCGGGAAGCCTGCTTTTCTCCCGTTGCCTCCAAACATGCTGGGAGCCTGTGCCAAGGCTTCCAGATTCATGTCACGGACCGGGATGCTTACGAGCCGCTTAGGTGCGCCCTTATCTGTTTAAAGACCATCCGCGATCAGCACCCGGATACATTTTCGTGGCGGAGCCACCGGGACAGAACGTTTGCTATCGACCGCCTCGCTGGAACCGACGCGCTTCGGAAGATGATGGACGCCGAAGCGCCGCTTGCCGACGTTCTGGAACGCATGACGCCCGACCTCTCTGCGTTTGGGGAGCTTAGTCAACCGTACCATCTTTATGACGACCTCCAAAAAGCCGATTGACTGGTTCTCACGAGACTAAGGCGAGACAGGGTTGAGGGGATGTTTGCCGCCGCTTGTCGCAAGATGAGCCTGTCAACAGGGGTTCCTCAAGCCACTAAAGCCTGTCGCAATAGACAAAAGGAGCGCTTCACCGACGCGAAGAGGTCCAAGAATTTAACGAGGCGCACGGCTGCACGCTGATCTACCTGCCGCTTTACCCGCCAGTCTTCTCACCCACCGAACCGGCCTTCTCAAAACTGAAGGGCGGCTCAGGTCGCGCGCCGCCCGCATTGAGCAGGCCCTGACCGGTGCAGTGGCTCAGCCCCCACGCGCCATCAGTTCTGACGACGCGGCGGCTTGGCTCAGGCACTGCGGCTATAACCTTCAGTAATTGTGCAACTGGCTATCAGGCGGTTGTTTACCCCCTGCCGGGTCGCTGACGTTGGCAGCCAGCACCAGCACGCTCAGCACGAGCCCTTGCGCATCAATCAGCAGATGTCGCCTTCGTCTTTTCACCTTTTTGCCGCCGTCATAACCTTTGACACCGCCCACCTCGGTTGTCTTGACCGACTGGGACGATAATGGAGGCGCTCGGCTCGCTGCGGCAAAACGTTCAACGAGAGAACGGGAACACCTTACGTCGGGTTGAACACGTCGGGTTGAACACGTTGGGTTGAACGGGCGGCGTCACGGGTCCTGAAAAAGGAGCAAGGCGTCGGGATTGGCG
This sequence comes from Trueperaceae bacterium, assembly GCA_965214995.1. Lineage (GTDB taxonomy): Bacteria > Deinococcota > Deinococci > Deinococcales > Trueperaceae > CBDCCT01. The sequence goes on along the minus strand of CBDCCT010000002.1, from coordinate 5,391,423 downwards.
GGCATAAGAGTAACGCCAAACGCTCGCCAGTCGTCCCCGCCTAGCGGCTCGAGATACCCGTCCGCCTGAAAACGCGCGATGAGCCTCTCCTTCAACTCCTCCTGGCGCGCCCCATAGCTCGGGTTGGAGGCAAAGTTGTGGGTTTCACGGGGGTCACGCACGAGGTCGAAAAGCCACGTCCGCTCGTCCGCCGCCGAGTAGATGTACTTCAGCTCTTTCGTCATCGCCCCGTAGAGCCCGGTTGCCCCCGAGCTATACTGGCTGTAGACGATGGTTCGTTCGCCAGTCCGTTCCGCGCCGCCCCCGGCGACGTCCGCTAAGTTTTGCCCCTCAGCGCTCACGCGCACTTCAGGGTCGTCCGTCAACGCCAGGCAGGTCGGCCAAATGTCGAGCAGCGTCGTCGGCGCGTCGCACCGCGCGCCCGCCGCGAACTTACGGGGATAGCGCACCAACAGGGGCACCCTGGCCGCCGCGTCCAACATCGAGCGCTTGCCAAAACTCCCGTAGTCTCCCAGCAACTCGCCGTGGTCTGAAGTAAAAATGACAAGGGTGTCGTCAAGCACCTCACCCAGACCCGCCAGCAGGCGACCCACCTGGTGGTCGATAAAGGTGATGCAGGCGTAGTAAGTTGCCTTTATCGTGCGAAGAAGCATTTCGTCGTAGCCTTTGTCCCGGTACTTGTAGCGGTTTTGAAAGTGGTTCCAGTAGGTGAGGAGCCCCTCGAACCCCTCGGGCCGAAAAGGCGGCAGCATCTCGGCGGCGCGGTAACGTTTATCCCAGGGCGTCGGCACCTCGAAGGGCGGGTGGGGTTTGATAAAGCTGGTCCACATAAAAAAGGGGCGGCCTTGGTCGCGGCGTTCTAAAAACTCGAGCGAACGCTCGGCCACCCAGTTTGTGTTGTGCAGGCGCGCTGGCAGTTGCGAGGGTTGCGGCAGGTAGTACATCTCGCTCCGCACCCCGTGGGGCTCTTTGGCGTGCTCAAAACCGTTGTCACGTAAAAAGCGGCAAAAGTCATCCTGCTCACTTGTAATGGGCTGAATCTCTTCGGAGGTGTCGCGGCTCTCAAAGCCCCAGTTGCGCCACAAGTCGGGGCTAAAGTGCATCTTGCCGACGCCGTGCGTCTGGTAGCCCTGCGCCGCCAGGCGCTCCATCAGGCTGGGAAAGGGCATCTGGTCCACACCGTTATCAAAGCAGTTGATTTTATGCGGCGGTAGCCCGGTGGCGAGGGCGTGCCGCGCGGGCACGCAGACGGGGGAGGGCGTGTAGCAGCGCGTAAAGGCGGTGCCCTCGTGAACGAGGCGGTCGAGCGTGGGGGTGTGGATGACCGGGTTGCCCAGCGCGGCAATCGTGTCGGCGCGCTGCTGGTCTGTTGTTATGAGGAGGATGTTGGGCGGTCTAGAGGCCACGGCTGCCTAAGTGTTTGTGAACGCGGCTGCAAACGTAGTGAGGCCCTGGCTGGTCAATCGTTGGGATGGGTCGGCACATCGTTTCCTCCTCTTCCCGCTCAAGCTTTGACAGCGCCAGAGGTCAGGCCCGAAATAAACTGTTTCATCGCCACAACAAAGATAAACAGCAGGGGCAACGAGGCGATGACGTAACCCGCGAAGAGCGGTCCCCAGTCCGTCTCGAAGCTCGAGGAAAACTGCACCAGACCCTGCGCCAAAGGCATCCATTTGCGGTCCGAAATCGTGACCAGGGGCCAGATGAGGTCGTTCCAGGTGGCAATCAGACTGGTGATGGCGACCGTTGCCAGCATGGGCCGCGCCAGCGGCACGGCGAGCCAGACGAACACCTGCCGGTCGGACGCCCCGTCGATATAAGCCGCGTCGAACAAATCTTGTGACATCGATTCAAAGTATGAGCGCATGAGCCAGGTCGACACGACCAGCCCGCCCGACAGCCAGGGGATGATGAGCCCCAGGGGTTGGTTGAGCAGGTTGAGGTCGCGCACCAGCACGAACTTGGGCGCGAGCGTCAGCACGCCCGGGATCATGATGAGGCTGATGAACAGCAGAAACAGGAGTTGTTTACCGGGAAATTTGTAGCGGGCGAAGACGAAGCCGCATATGCTCGAGAGCACCGCCACCCCCACGATGACCGTCGACGAGTAGACCATGCTGTTCAAAATATAGCGGTACACCCGCTCAAAAGCGACCAGGTAGTTGCCGAAGTGAAAGGGCAGGGTCGGCAACCAGAACTGCTGATAAAACTGCGTGTTGTTTTTGAGCGAGGTCACCACGATGAGCACCAGCGGATAAAAGGTCACGAGGCCGAATAAAACGAGCCCCACCTGAAACGGCCAGTCGTGTTTAAGGTTTTTCACCCTCACGCCCCCCCGCCGCGCCCGAAGCGCAGGTTGAGCACCGTCAGCCCCAGCATGATGACGAACATCACCACGCCGATCGCCGAGGCGTAGCCGAACTCCAAAAAGTTAAAGGCGGACTGGTAAAGGTGCAGCGCGGGCACCATCGTGGCGTAACCGGGGCCGCCGTCGGTCAAGACCAAAAAGAGGTCAAAGCGTTGGGTTAAAAAGATGGCCGTAAGCAGCATCGCCAGAACGAGCTGCCCCCGCACCATCGGCAGGTCGATAAAGCGTATCCGCGCGGGCCAGTTCGCGCCGTCGAGCTTGGCGCTCTCGGTGACCTCTTTGGGGATAGCCTGCAAGCCGCTCAGGATAATCAAGAACTGCAAGGTCGGCAACCAGGGAAAGCGCACGAACGACACCGCCCAGAGCGCCGTGGCGGGGTCGGCCAGCCAGGCGCGCCCCAGCTCGCCCAGGCCGAAGAGCTCGAGGGTTTTGTTGAGCACGCCCACCTGCGGGTTATAGACAAAACGCCAGATGAGGTACATCAAGATATTGGGCACGACCATAGGAAACACAAAAATGATTTTCCACCAGTCGGTCCAGCGCGCGCTGCGCAAGTTGACGATGAGCTCGGCGGCGAGGAAGGGGAACAGGGTTTGAAAAACAATCCGGAAAACCAGAAACAGGGTCAGGTTGCCCAGTGAAGCGATAAAGGCGCGGTCTTGCAGCAGGTAGCGGTAGTTTTCAAGGCCGACAAAGCTATGAAGCTTGCCCCCGTTCCACAAGAAAAAAGAGTTGTAGAACGCGGACAGCGCCGGATACCACTCGAACACCAGGAGCAGCGCCAGGGCCGGGGCGAGGGCGAGATAGAGAAAGCGGTTGCGCAGGATTTGATTTAGCAAAGACGCTCCGGCACGCGCCTGTGGTCGTTCGGCCTTTCGGACCATGTGTCTACGCATAAGGTTTCAAGCTGCTCACGATAACAACGTCCTCCCGCCAAAAAACCCAAAAAAACAACCGGTGTTGCGAGGGGGCTCGAGCCCCCTCGCAAAAAAGTCTAAAAGTCGCACGCCCAGTCGTTTTCGGCGATGACCTTGGCGGCTTCACGTTGCATCAGACGGTCCTCCGCGGCGAGCAACTGCTCTTTGTCTATTTGCCCGGTGAAAAACTCCTGCATCAGGCGGCGGTGCTCCTCGCCGTAGCGCTTCGTCAGCCTGGGGTCGGGGTCTTTGAAAGCGCGGATAGGCAGGTCGAGAAAGGCGGTCAGGGGCTGAAGCGCGTCGGGTACGTCCAGACCGACGAGCGTCGGGACGGCCCGGGGCGCGTCGGTCACCACCTGCGACCACTGCGGTTGCGCGGTCAGGTACATGAGAAAGTCGACCACTTGCTCACTGATACCCTCGCGCTCGGCGCGCTCGGTGACGGTGTAACCCGACGTAAAGCCGCCCACCAGAAACGAGCTTTCAACGTTGGCCGCGTACTCCGAGGTCGTGCCCGTGATGGGCGGGAAGTAGCTCACGCCAAAGTCAAACTCGGCGTCGCGTAAGACTCTCGCCATATCCACCGCCGCGTTGGCGAGCAAGAAGGGCACCTCGCCGTTGATAAACAGGCGGTAGGCCTCGTCGGGCGTGGCGGCGGCGTAGCCCTCGATCCAGTAGGGCTCGAACGCGCTCAGGATGTCGATAAAGTCGGCGAACTGCGGGTCGTTCGCCGACATGAGGCCGTTCTGTATGGCGCACGCGCCCTCTTCCTGGCTCATGGCGTGCCAGGCGGAGCCGGGCTTGAACATGCCCTCGACGCCGTCGCGGTACACGCTGGTCAGGGCCACCCCGTCTATCCAGTTGTAGTTGTAGGGCGTCGCGGTGCTCATGCTGAGAGCCAACGGCTCGTAGCCCGCGGCCTCGAGCGTCTCCATGTCGCTCATCATGCCCGCCCAGTCCGCCCAGAGCGAGGTGTCGGTGGCGAAGTCCGTCGAAACCCCCGCCTCCGCCAGCAGGTCCTTGTTAAAGAACAGCCCTACCGCCACGGCGTCCACCGTGACGAGGTACTGGTTGCCGCTCGAGTGCAGGGTCGTTTCCCAAACCACCTGAGGAATCGAGTCTTGCCACGCTTCATGCCCCGGGGTTCCCTCGGGGATGTAGGGGTTGGGCTGAGCTATGTAGTCGTTCAGGGGCAGGTACCAATCGTTGATTTCTTCTTGCCAGACGCGGATATAGTTGTTGGGCAAAATGTGCGGTTCGTTGCCCCCCTGAAACACGGTCACGCGCCAGGTGTCGCCGGAAACACTCTCGGGTATCTCGACCAGCTCAATCGTCACGCCCGGATTCATCGCCTCGTACTCCGCGATTAGCCCGGTGAGCGCCGTTGGCGGGTTGGGGTTGGTCTCAGTGGGCTCCGAGGGCAGGTATTCACCCGGCGCAAAGTAGATGACGGCTTCTTCTTGAGCATACACACCCACAAACAGAAAACTCAAAAGTAGTAGGCCTAAGAAACGAATGAATTTCATGATGCTCTCCTTTAGACGTGTGGCTTGACGGTGCCGGGTTTCACGGGAACGGCTGACGCCAGACTCCTCACCTCCTGTCAAAAGTGTTACGCCAGAACTTCGGTTTCCACCCACCTGCAAGCTGGTGTCATAGTCGTCGTGTGAGGCAAGTATACCCGTCAACGCGCCCCGCAGGCCTGCAAACACGCCTGCATATGCCCCCGCGCTTCGGCGGCGATGGTGCAGCACTGCTCGAGGCTATAGTCTTTAGCACCAATGACTTCTAAGTTGAGCGGCCCCGTATAACCGTTTTCATGGAGCGTGCGAATGTAACCCACCAAGTCGATGTCACCCCGCCCGTTCGCCTGGTTTTCGGGCGTCCCCGGACCCTGCTGGCGGCCTTTGCAGTCGCGGATATGCACGTGCTTGACCCTGGAAACAACCGCGGCAATCGCCTCCACCGGGTTTTCACCCGCGCGGTAAATGTGCGACGGGTCCATGTCGATGCCGAACGCGGGCGAGTCTATGGCCTCGATGATTTTTAGGGTGGTGGGCGTGTTGTAAACACTCTGTCCCACGTGCGCTTTGACGCACAGCGTCACGCCGTAGTGCTCGGCTCGCTCGGCAAGCCGGCTCAGCGACTCTATCGAGGCTTGCAAACTTGCGTCGTCATCCGTCTTGCCGCCCGGACCACAGTTGATGATGGGAATGCCTGTCTCGACCGCCGCCTGCATCGCTCTTTCCATCACCTCGAGGTCTTGTTTGGGCTGCTCCATAGCGAGAAGCTCGAGCTCATACGCTTTCGACAACCTCTTCACCTCGGGCGCAATCTCACGCCAGCGGTCCAACACAAGATGCTCGCCCATCCCCTCGATGGCCGAAACCTCCACCCCGTCGTACCCCGCCATCGCCAGATATTTGAAAGCGGTCTCTAAATCGTAACCGCCGAAGAGAACGGTGTTGGCACCTAGTTTCATGGGTTTTCCTTTCCGTAGGGAAGTGATGAGTGGTTAGTGGTTAGCAAGAACTAATCACGCACCACTCACCACTTTTTCCGTCTCGTAACTGTGCGCCTTCATGGCTGGCTCGAAGAAATCAAAATAATTCACCCCGTCGTCCGACTTCCAGCGGTTGAGGGTCTGGGGATGCGTCACGATTCTTGCCAGTTTGAGGCCGAGGAAGGCCTCGAGCTTTTCCAACGTCTCCTCTTGCTTCAACACGAAATCTTCAAAACGCACTTCCAACCAGTGCTTAGGTTTGGGCGTGGCTTGCACGAGGTCGTACTGGTACTTCCAGGAGATGGCGCGCTTTAGGCGGGGGTCGTCGGTGGCGGGAAACTGGACGCCGAAGTCGCGCAGGTCGTCGGTTTTGTGTTCGCCCAGGATGCAGTCGCGCGGGTTGCGAATCCAGAAGATGTATTTGATGTCGGGGTAGAGCCGGACCAGCCACGGGTAAAGCAGGGTGGTCTCGGGGATTTTCCAGCCCCTATGTTGTGCTTTGCTCGTTAGGACGGACTCGAGGTAACGCTCCAGACGGGTCGTGAATTCCGCCGGTACCTTGGTCGTCAGCGCCTCGCTAAAGTCCCAGGTCAAGTCGCCTTGCCACTTCACATAACGCGCAAAGATGCGGCACGCGTCGTACATGTCGTAAGGCGGCACCAAATCCCCAGAAGGGTTGAGCGTCTGCCCCATAAACACGCCGCTCCCGTAAAGCGTATGCGAGATGGCGCGTGTTCCCGAATGCCCCCGCCCGATAACCGTAATGAGCGACATCAGAGGCTTATCACCTCACCCGTGTCCCAGGATTGGATGGCGGCCTCGATAACCCTTTGCCCCTTCAGCGCGTCTTCACCCGACGCCTCGATGTCTTTGGGGTCGACCCCTCGCAAATTTTGCTCTATCCAGACGTTGATGCGGCTGGTAAATGTTTCACCAAAATGCTTCATGCCGCCGACATACGCGTGTTCATCCAACTCTTTTTCGTAACGCGGATAAAACGTCAAGTGCTCACAGGCGTCGCGCAGGACGAAGCGCCCCTCCGAACCGACCACGTCGAGCGTTTCTAGGCCGTAGGTGCCCGCCTCGCCGAAGTTGCCCTCGTAGGAGCCGCGCAAGTGTCCGATGATGCCGTTCTCATAAAGCACATTTACCTGCACGTTCGACCAGATGGTGCGCCCTTTTCCCTTTTTGAAAAAAGCGTGGACTTTCTCGACCTCGGACTCGGCAAAGTAGCGCATCACGTCGAACGAATGCGGGTGAAGCGCGCGCATGTGAAAATGCGGCGAGCTCTCATTCGGGTTGCTTATCCACATCGTCATGTCAATCATGTTGAGTTCGCCCAAGCGCCCCGCCCTCACCCAGTCTTTCGCCATCTCGGCGGCGGGCGTAAAGCGGTGGTTAAGATTGATGCCGTAGCGGATGTTTTTTTCTCTCGCCAGCGCCACCATCTCCTCGGCTTTGGGAAGCTCGTTGGAGATGGGTTTTTCTCCCAGAACGGCGACGCCCGCGTTCAAGAGTTCGATGGTCGGCGCGTGGTGGTCGCCGCCGTTCTCCGTACCCGCGGTGCAGACGCTGGCGATGTCAATTTTTAGACCACTCTCGAGCATGTCTTTAACAGACGCAAAGCTCCGGCAGTCGAACTTGGCGGCGGTTTCCCTGGCTTTGTCCTCAAACACGTCGCAAACGGCAACAAGATTACAGTCGGGATGGTTGTGGTAAATGCCCGCGTGGTTGTTACCAATACGACCTGCGCCTATGACGGCGACGTTCAGCGGCATAAAACTCGGCTCCTTTTGGGTGAGGGGGCTGGACTCGAGTTCATTCCCTCGACTCCGCTTGCAACTTCGCGGCCTGCGTCGGGTCGCCGATATGCAGCGTGTCGTAGGCCTGCTGCGAGGTCTCGAACGCGCCCACGCCCTCGTGACCGTGCCAGTCGCCCTGATGGTGGATGGGGTTGGGCAGGCCCGTTTCCCCCTCGCGCTTCGCTATCCAGGCGTCCATGCGGGCGCGCAGGCTCGCCACGACGTCGGGGTGGGTCTCGGCTAGGTTGGTGTTCTCGAGCGGGTCTTCAACCAGATTGTAGAGCTCGACCTCGGGCTTGAAGTGAAAGTCGGGCTCCAAAGCGACGATGAGCTTCCACCCCGGGGTGCGCCAGCCGTGTTTCCGCATCCAGGTGCATTCGGTTATATAGAACTCGCTCTCGAACGAGGCTGCTTCTCCCTCCACCAGCTCCATGAGGCTGTGGCCGTCGAACTTAATGTTCTCTGGTTTAATATCTGCCAAGTCCAAAATCGTCGGCACCAGGTCTTTGTGCTGGTTAAAGCCCCGCACGCGCTCTCCGGCGGGCACCCTCTTGGGATAGCGAATTATCAGCGGCACATGCAAGACGTTATCGTAGAGGCCGTGATGGTCGAACCAGGCCTCGTGCTCGTAGAGCGTCTCGCCGTGGTCGCCGTTGATAATCACGATTGTGTCGTCCAGGACGTTTTTCGCCTCGAGCGCGTTCAGGAGCGTCTGAATACAAGCGTCCATGTAGGCGATGGCCCCGTCGTACTGCGCAATCACGTAATCTTTGTCGGTGATGCCGGGCGGCATCCAGCTCGCAAAAAAATCACGAAAAGGCTTGAAATCCATCACGGGCTTCATCGAGGGGTTGGCGGGGTCGGTCTCGTCGCCGTGGTAAAACATGCGCTCGAAGGGTGCGGGCGGCAGGTAAGGGGCGTGCGGGTCCATGTGGCGCAGGAAGAGGAAGAAGGGCTTATCGTCGGCGTGCAAACGCTCGAGTTCAGGCAACGCGACCTCGTTCAAGTTTTGCGCCTTGGGGCTGCGCCCTTCGTTCCAGCTACCCCAGCCCTCGTAGTCGAGGTAGGTGTCGAAGCCTCTCGAGCTCGGGTTGCCCGTGAAGCCCACGCAAGACGTGTTGTAGCCCGCCTCTTTTAGTATCTCGGGCAGCGTTTTTATGTCCCCCCGCAACCCGCCCTGATGCCTCAAGGCCACGACCTGCGTGCCGAAACAGTCCAGCCCGGTGAGCATCGAGGCGTAAGCGCTGGTGGTGGGGACGTGGGCGCTAAAGGTGTTCTCAAAAAGCGCGCCCGCTTGGGCGAACTTGTCGATATGGGGCGTGGTTAAGCGTTCGTAACCGTAGCCGCTCAGGTGGTCGGCGCGGAGCGAGTCGATACCGAACAAGACGATATTGGGTTTGCCTGTCCCGCTCCTCTTCTTTTGACTCCCCGCCCCCTCGGTTGCCGCTTTAGATTCTGCTTTGGATTCCGGTGGCGCAGACTCCGCGGCTTTCTGAGTGCTCTTTTGCTTCTCCATTCGTCCTCCTGATGTACTTTTCGAACCGCGTTAAGCGCTCCCAAGTCCTTTCAACCGAATCACATCCGCTCCCTCTAATCTGCCCCGACAAACAGGTATGAATTGCGAAACCACAGACGGTTTTCTTTATCACCCTCTTACCTGACTCGAGCCCCAGAGCGATGTTTATAATTGCATAAGCTTACATAGGTGAATTATCCACTGTCAACATGATGTTGATTTCGTCCGAGAGCCGCGCGCCTAATGTGGTTGACAAGGCCGCCCCACCAGAGCCAGCCCGTCACGCCGCCCCACCCACGCGAGAGACCCGGAGCCCTGAGTTTAAGAGGCTTGCAAGGGGCTCGAGGTTCTGTTTATACTTACGCAAGTAAGCAGTAAAACTTATTCACGCTGCCGAGCGCTGTTCACAGTAGCGATGTATCTGCAACGACGTATCTGCAACTTCTTCACCTGCCCCGAAGTGACTTAATTGGCTCGATTCAAGGAGGTGGCGCAAACGGGTTCTCTACTTATCTCTCGACTTGTCCAACGTCTCAACCGTTTCAACGAAGGGATGTGAAGTATGCGCAAACGTTTACTGCTGTTACTGGTGTTGGTCCTTGGGGCTACGGTGTTTGCCCAACCCTCGGGCTTACCCGTCGATGTTCCCCGCGAAGAATTGTTCGTCGCCGACCAAATATACCGCTACCCCGACAGCGGCAACTACAACGTCTGGTCGGGCGCGCAGACGCCTCACCGCCACGCGCTGATGATGGAAACGCTTTGGTACCGCGACCAGGAAACGGGCGAGCTTATCATGGGCGTTGCGGCGGCGGCACCCGAATATAGCGACGACTTTACCAGCATGACCGTGAACCTCCGCGACACCCTCGCCTGGAGCGACGGGGTCCCGTTTACGGCGGATGACCTGGTGTATACCGTGCAGACCGTCAACGACACTGAGGGTCTCGTGGGCAGCGGCGGCTGGAAAGCGCAGTTAAATCAGTACATGGAGTCGGTCGAAAAGGTCGATGATTATACGGTGCAGTTCACCTTGAAAGAAGCCAACCCGCGCTTTCACACCCTTTTTGAAACCCGCTGGAACGGCATGTATATGATGCCCAAGCACATCGTCGAGCAGGTGGATGACCTGGTCACCTGGACCGACCCCGAGCCCGTTGTCTTGGGTGCTTATGTGCCCGTCCAGGCCGACCCCACGGGCTACTGGGAGCTTTACGAGCGCCGCGAGGACTGGGAAAACTCACCCGCAGGCGTCATTACGGGCAACCCCGGCCCCGAGTACGTCATGACCATTTTTTACGGGGACAGCGCCAAAAAAGCCATCGCCATGTCGCGCGGCGAGCTCGACGTTTACTTCGACGCAGACTACGAGGCCTTTCAGACCACGCTGGACACGACCGAAACGGCCCGCTCCTGGTACACCGACTTTCCCTGGGCTTATCCCAACGAAGTCAGCACCCGCGAGTTTGTTTTTAACTTAGAAAGCGACCCCATCTACGCCAACAAAGACGTGCGCTGGGCGCTGGCGCTGGCGATAGACATCGTCGAGTTGCAAACCGAGTACATCGGCGGCGTCGCCAAGGTGACGCCCATGCCGATTCCTCCTACCGGAACCCTGAGCGAGCTTTATTTGGACCCCCTCGAGGACTTCTTGGTGGACCTGCAAATCGACTTGGGCGGCGGCGAGATGTATAGCCCTTACGACCCCACGGTCCCTGAGCAGATTGCCGCCTGGGCCGAAAGTCAGGGTTACACCTTGCCCGGTACACCGCGGGAAGTTTTCGGCACCGGCTGGTGGCGCTTCGACCCCGAGGCGGCCGAGACGCTGCTCGTCAACAACGGCTTTAGCCGGGACAATAACGGCAACTGGCTCAAACCCGACGGCAGCCGCTGGACGCTCGATTTGCAGTCGCCGCCCGACGAGAACGACGCGTTCCGCATGGCGAACGCCGCCGCCGACATGTGGAGCGACTTCGGCATCGAGGTCAATTTACAGGGGCTCGAGCGCAACGTCTGGAACCAGAACAACTACGTCGGGCAGTTCGAGGTCAGCACCCCCTGGTACAGCTTCGCGCAGGCGTCTGGCGACGCCTGGCCCGAGGTGCGCGCCTGGGACCCCGCGTTCTACGTGCCCGTCGGCGAAGACTACCGTAGCAAGGGCGGCACCGACATAAGCCGCATCAACGACCCTCAAATCGGTGAGTTTATCGCCGCGATGGCGGGTGTTGAGCCCTCGAGCGAAGAAAACATCGAAATCACCCGCGAGTTCTTAAAGTACTTCACCGAGCAGATGTACTTTATTACCACCATCAGCTTTAAAAAGTTCGTCACCTGGGACGAGCGCTACTGGACGGGCTTCCCCACCTCCGAGAACCCCGAGTACATGCCGCTGTACTGGTTTCAGGGGGGCAAGTTTGCCTTTCAGAGCCTCGAGCCAACGGGGCAGTAGTTAATAGCGGGTAGTGGATAGTGGGTAGTCGGTAGCTGAAAAGTGTACTGACTACCTTCTAACAACGCATTGCCCCCTAGTCGCAGGTTTAGGAGCGTTTAGTGTTTCATAAAGACACTCCCAAAGGTACGGCGCTGTGAAGCTGCTCAGGACCTTTATCTTGCCGCGCATCGTTCAGTGGCTGGTGGTCATCTTCGTGGGGGTGACGCTGACCTTTTTGATTCCCAGACTTTCGCCTGTCAACCCCGTCGACAACGCCTTGGGGCGACTCACGGCGTTTCAAAGCATGTCGCCCGAGGCGACGGTGGCGCTACGGGAATCTTTGCTCGATTTGTACGGCCTGGATGGCAGTTTGTTTAGCCAGTACCTTAACTTTTGGCAGCGGGTGCTGACCTTTGACTTGGGGCCTTCCTTTACGACTTTTCCCACGCCCGTCACGACCATGATTGGCAACAGCATCGGCTGGACGGTGGGCTTGCTGAGTCTTTCCATCGTCATCGCCTGGGTGCTCGGGCTCATTTTGGGAACGCTGGCGGGCTTTTTCCCCAACGAATGGTGGGCGCGGGCGATGGAAAACATGCTGATTACCGTCTACCCGATTCCCTACTACATCCTGGCCTTTGTCATGCTGATGGCGTTTACCTATTACCTGCCCCTTTTCCCGCTGGTGGGAGGCTCGAGGGGCGTGCCCGGCTTCAGTTGGTCTTACTTAAGCAGTCTGCTTTATTACGGCTTTTTGCCCGCCCTGTCGCTCATCATCGGCGGGGTCGCGTTTCGTTTCATCATCGCCAAGGCGCTCACCTCGACGGAGCGCTCGAGCGATTATGTGCGCTTTGCCGAGATGGCGGCCCTGCCCAAACGCAAGATTTTGTTCTTTTATCTTATCCGCAATACTCTCCTGCCACAGGTGACCGACTTAGGCTTGTCGCTGGGGCTTATCTTTGAAGGGGCGCTCATTACCGAGGCGGTGTTTGGCTACCCCGGCCTGGGCTCTTTGCTCCTAAGCGCCATCAACTCGGCGGACTTCAACGTGATTATGGGCATCACGCTGTTGTCCATCATCGGCATCGCCACAGCGTCGTTGCTGGTTGACCTGAGTTATCCGCTGCTGGACCCTCGAGTGCGCTATGGCTAAAGCTATGAACAAGGGTGGGGAGCAGAGGAGCAGGGGGAAGAGGGAGAAAAAGCTCTCCTGCAAGCTTCGGTCCTTCCGCATCCTTCAGAATGCTTTTGTACTTACAAAAAGAGACCCCTTATGACCACCCTTGTTGGCTTGTTCCGCTACAGCCCCGCCTTTCGCTACGGGGCCGTCATCTTGCTGCTCGTCGCCGCGCTCCTCGTCATGTCTTTTTTCTCGCCCTACGCGCCCGACAAGCGCCGCGTGGTGCCGCGCAACGAGCCGCCTTCTTTGGAACACCTTCTGGGCACGAACTCTCAGGGGCAAGACGTTTTTTGGATGCTGACCTTTGCGGTCCGCAACAGCCTGTTGGTGGCGGGGCTGGCCGTCCTCATCGGTCGGGGCATCGGGGTTTTTCTGGGGCTCGTGTCGGGCTATCTGGGGGGAACCTGGGACAGAGTCCTTTCCGCCATCGTCGACAGCTTTATCGTGATTCCCAGGTTGCCGCTCCTCATCCTCGTGGCCGCGATGGTGCGCGGGCAGATGACGCTGGTGGGCCTCGGCGTCCTGCTGGGCCTGCTCGACTGGGCGTTCCCTTCAAAACGCTACCGCTCGCAGATTTTGAGCCTCAAAGAGAGAGACTTTACCCAGACCGCCGTTTTTTCGGGGATGCGTACGTTCAAGATTGTCTCGCAAGAACATCTGCCCTTTATCATCCCCTTCTTGTTGGCCGACGTCGTGAGCGGCTTTTTGTTCGCCATCGGCATGGAGGTCACCCTGGCGATTTTCGGGCTTTCGGACATGAACGCCCAGAGCATCGGCACCATGATTTACTGGGGCAACTACTATCAGGCGCTCCTCACCAATAAAGTCTGGGTGATTATCGCCCCCGTGGTCGCCTCCATCGTTATCGTCATCGGGTTTTACCTCGTGTCGCTCGGCCTGACCACCTATCTCGACCCGCGCACGCGCTTAGCCAGGTTGCAGGTCAAGGGCTAAACGTGGCGAAGGACGCTTCTGTCAACCCTATCTCTAAACCTGTCTCTATAAGGGGGTCTAAAAAGGAACCTGTAAAGGACGTTGCCGACGCCATTGTCACCGCCACCGACCTTAGAGCCTATTACATCACCAAAGCTTACGGGGTTGAGCGCACCGTCAAAGCAGTAGACGACATCTCGCTGGCTATCAGAGCGGGCGAAGTTTACGGCCTCGCGGGCGAATCGGGCTGCGGTAAATCCACCCTGTTAAAAGTCTTGCTGGGTGATATCCAGCCGCCGCTCACGGTGGTGGGCGGCTCGGTCAGCTACCGGTTTGGGGGTGAGGTGCAAGACGCCGCGGCCATGACCGAAGAAGACAAGCGCAAGATTCGCTGGAGCAAAGTCTCGTATATTCCGCAGGGTTCCATGCACGTGCTCAACCCGGTACGCCGCATCCAGGACACCTTTCACGATTTTATCACCACCCATAAAGGGACCCGCAAACGTGAGTCTTTCGGCCTGACCCGCGCTTACTTACGCGACCTCGGCTTGCCCGAAAAGGTCATGCGCGCGTACCCGCATCAGCTTTCCGGGGGGATGCGGCAGCGGGTCACAATTGCGCTGGCGACGATTCTCTTTCCCAAGCTCATTTTTGCCGACGAACCCACCACGGCGCTCGACGTGGTGGTGCAGCGCGGGGTTATCCAACTGCTCAAAGATATTAGGGAAAAAGAGGGCAGCACGGTGGTGCTCATCACGCACGATTTGGGGGTCCACGCCAACCTTGCCGACCGCATCGGCGTGCTGTACGCGGGCAAATTGGTTGAAGAAGCCCCCACCCGAACCATCCTAAAAAACGCTCAGCATCCTTATACCCAGTTCCTGATTCGTTCGCTCCCAAGTTTTGACGAGCGCAGCGCCAAAGAGGGCATTCCCGGGCGTCCGCCCGCGCTGGACCGGCCGCCGGAGGGCTGCCGGTTTCACCCGCGCTGTCCGCTGGCGCTGGACAAATGCAGCACCGTAGAGCCCAGGCTGGTCGAGGTAGCGCCCGGACACAGGGCTGCTTGCCATTTGCTTACAGAAGACACAGATAAAGAGATAGGTAAAAAAGAGGGCTCAATCGAAAAAGAGGCTCATCGTGCAGCCGCCTAAAACCCTCTTACAAGCCGAGAGGCTCACAAAAATTTTTGACGTCCGCCAGGGTTTTTCCAGCCGCGCCTTTCACGCGGTGGACGACGCGAGTTTTAGCCTGGCGGCGGACAAGCCGGAGATTTTTAGCGTCGCGGGCGAAAGCGGCAGCGGCAAGTCGACCTTAGCGAAAATGATATTGGGGATGGAAAGCTCGAGCCGAGGCACCCTGACCTACAGGGGCCGCCCCATCGCCGAACTCAGCACCCGCGAGAAGCGCGCCTGGTTCTACAGCGAAGTGCAGCCCGTTTTTCAAGACCCCTTCGCCGCCTTTAGCCCCCTAAAGCGCATCGACCATTACCTGTATGAGACCGTAGCAAATTACAAAGTGGCTAAGCGCGCCCAAACCGACGACTACATCAACGGGGTTCTGGGTGAGGTGGGTCTGTCCATCGCCGAAATCAAGGGGCGCTACCCGAACGAACTTTCCGGGGGACAGGCGCAGCGCGTCGCCATTGCGAGGGCCCTCATCACCAAGCCGTCTCTCATCGTGGCGGACGAACCCGTGTCCATGCTCGACGCTTCACTACGTATGTCGATTGTCAATATGTTCCGCAAACTCAAAGAGGACAACGGCGTGACCATCATTTACATTACCCACGACTTAGCGACCGCGTACTATTCAGCCGACCGCATCGCCATCATGCTGCGCGGCTGGATTGTGGAGCTGGGCGCGGTTGAGGAGGTGCTGGGCGAGCCTTTACATCCTTACACGCGAAACCTAAAAGACTCCATCCCCCAGGCCGACCCCGACAAGGTCTGGGAGGCGCGGTCTAACTTGGCGGAACTCGAGGCCGACGAGTTTACCCGTCAAGGCTGCCGTTTCGCGGGGCGCTGTCCGCAGGTCATGGACAAGTGCCGCACGCAAGTGCCAAAAGATTTTTTGGTGGAGGGCAGAACGGTTAAATGTTTCCTATACGAGGAGGCTGCCTAAGGTGAAACGAGCGTTGAAAGCGTGCACAGCACCCACGCCGATGAGACGATGGAATTTGGCGGAAGTCTGTTATCTCGGCTGATGGTGTAAAGCCAGCACACGTTTAGCGTCAGATTGCCACCCCTTGCGGCAGCGAAAAATCGTAGAGAGTCAACGTATCATGAAAGCCTCGAGCCCCCAAAGGAGCACTATGCCAACCCTGTCCGTTACCCAGCCCCTGTGCGAATACCGCAAAAACCCACTCGGTATCGACGTGACCCAGCCACGCCTGGGTTGGAAACTGGCCTGTGACCGGCGCGGCGTCAAGCAAACGGCCTATCAGGTTCTCGCGGCCACCGCCCCCGACCTGCTAAGCGAGGGCCAAGCCGACCTGTGGGACAGCGGCAAGGTGGAGACCGACAGGTCCATCCACGTCGTTTATGGAGGTCAGCCGCCAAGCTCGCGCCAGCGGGTCCACTGGCGGGTCACCGCCTGGGATGACGCGGGCGAAACGGCGGAGAGTGAGAACGCCTGGTTTGAAATGGGACTTTTAGAATCCTCTGATTGGCAAGCTCGGTGGATCGGCGCGGCGCTTACAGGCGGCCCCAGAAGCAACGTTCCCATCCCCTTTTTGCGAAAGTCCTTTGAAGTAACACAAGCCGTCAAGCGGGCGAGGCTTTACGCCACGGCCGTCGGCGTGTACGAGTGCTCGCTCAACGGCAAAACGGTCAGTGAAGACGTGCTCGCTCCAGGCTGGACCGACTACCACGAGAGGCTACGCTACCAGGTTTACGACGTGACCGACTTGGTCAAAGAGGGCGACAACGCGTTGGGGGCGCTTTTGGGTGACGGCTGGGCGGTGGGCTTTGTGGGCATCAGCAACAGGCAACAGTATTTTGACAAAGCCGGGCTCTTGGTGCAGCTCGAGCTCACCCTTGAAGACGGCACCGTGCAAACCGTCGTGAGCGACGAGGGTTGGAAACATCAGTTCGGCCCCGTCGTCGAGAGCGACCTGCTGATGGGGGAGGCCTATGACGCGAGGCTCGAGCTGCCGGGTTGGGACGCGCCGGGGTTTGACGACTCGGGCTGGCTTAACGTTGAAACCTACCCGCATTCTCTCACCTTGGTGGCGACCAACGGCCCGCTGGTGCGGCGCGTGATGGAACTCACACCCAGCGCCCCGGTGGTTGCCAAGCATGATTTGTTGAGAAAACGCGACATCGTAGATTTGGGTCAAAACATGGTGGGGCGGGTGCGTTTTAGGGGTTCAGCACCGCGCGGTACGACCGTTGTGCTGCGCTTTGCCGAAGTGCTCGACGAAAATGGGGATATGTACACGGCCAATCTACGCTCAGCGAGGGCGACGGACGCCTACACCTTTAAGGGCGAAGGCGAAGAAGTTTGGGAGAGTAAGTTTACCTTTCACGGCTTTCGCTACGTCGAGCTGAGCGGCTATCCCGGTGAGGTCACGGCCGACACGATAATGGGCGTTGTGCTCTATTCGGATATGGCGCAAACAGGCAGCTTTGAATGCTCCGACCCGCTCCTCAATAGACTGCAAAGCAACATCGTTTGGGGACAACGGGGCAACTTTCTCGACGTGCCGACCGACTGTCCGCAGCGTGACGAGCGTTTGGGCTGGACGGGCGACATCCAAGTCTTCGCCCGCACGGCCGCTTTCAACATGGATGTGGCCGGCTTCATGACCAAATGGGCCAGGGACGTGCGGGACGCCCAAAACGACGCGGGCGCGGTGCCCGCCGTGGTGCCCAACGCCAGCATCACGCTGCCCGACGGCGGCCCCGCCTGGGCGGACGCCACCGTCATCTGCCCCTGGACGGTGTATCAGTGTTACGGCGACACGCGCATCTTGGAAGAAAATTACGACGTCATGAGCCGGTTTATGGATTTTCTTTTGCGAACGAGTCCCGACCACATTCGCTGCGCCCCCGGTTACGAAGGGTGGATGGGCTTCGGGGACTGGCTCTCTATCAACGCCGACACGCCGCGCGACCTTATCGGCACGGCTTTTTTAGCTTACGACGCCCGTCTTATGGCGCAGATTGCCGATGTTCTCGGTAAAAAGGAGGAAGCTGCGCGTTACGAGGCTTTATTCGAAGAGGTTAAGAAAGCGTTTCAAAATCGTTTTCTCGAGGGCGGTACGCTTTCCGGCGCCGACGCAGCAGCCCTAAAAGAAAGACGCGACATGAATCAGGCGGACGCCATCTCCAGAGGCAACTTACAAGCCGTCGACTACGGAGAAATTGATTCGGACGTTTTCAATACCGAGCTTTTTAGGCCGACGCAGACCTCTTATGTTCTGGCGTTGCACTTTGACCTTTTGCCCGAAGGCTTAAGACCCGTTGCCGCAAGAGAGTTGGTTGAAGACATCAAACGGCGGGACATGCACCTCTCGACGGGCTTCGTGGGCGCGCCCTATCTACCGCATGTCTTGAGTCACTGTGACAAGCTAGAGGTTGCTTACGCGCTCCTGAATCAGCAGACCTGGCCCTCCTGGCTCTACTCGGTCACCCAGGGCGGCACCACCATCTGGGAGCGCTGGGACGGGTGGACCAAGGAGCGCGGCTTTCAGAGCACGCAGATGAACTCGTTTAACCACTACGCTTACGGCTCGATTGGTGCCTGGATGTATCAGACGGTCGCGGGGCTTGATGTGGGTAAAGCGGGTTACAAACACGCTCTCATCAAGCCGCAACCAGGGGATAACTTGAGCTACGCCAAAGCGAGCCTCGAGACCCCGTACGGAAACTTAAGCTCAGCTTGGACGCTCGAGGGGGGCAGGTTCAGGCTCGAGCTTCGCGTGCCCGCCAACACAACAGCCACCATTTATCTACCTCGAGCCGACGCGGTCACCTCGGTTGAACATGACGCCCCGGACGACTTAGCTTTTGAAGAAGAGGGCGCTTCTCTCGTCACCACACTGGGGTCGGGTCACTACACGTTCAGCTACCCCCTCACTTCCTCATCCAGAAGTTGACAAAGGTTCTGGGGTTGCTCGAGCTGGAGTGGGTCTGGCTAAGGGCCAAGCCCCGATATATTCGTCAAGACGAGCGAGCTTAATTGTTCCGCAAATGTATATAAATCCAGCCGTTTTCTATGGATGTCGAAAAGCGGCGAAGTTTGCGGCGGTCCGTCAAGCACGTCCCTGTCAGCAAATCAAATTCCCAGCCGTGCCACGGGCAGAACAAGATTTCGCCTTCACGTTCCCATTGGAGCGGCTCACCCGGTAGCGAGGGTGCCGTCGTCCCGCCCACACGTCCCTGGCAGACGGGGGCAAACTCGTGAGGGCAGAGGTTGAGTATGGCAATGATTTCTGTATTGACGTTAAAGAGGCCTATCGACCGCTCGGCTACCGTGACGATTTTGCGAGAACCTACGGGTAAATCCTCGACTCTTACGACCGCGTGCTTTTTTATCTCAGCCATGTTGCAGCACAGGCAGCTTGTAAAGTCTCGAGGCCGTTTCCCACATCACGGCTGCGTGCAGAGAAGCGGGCAACATCCGCAAAGAGAAGTCTGGCGTATCGCCGTCCCAGTGGGGGAAGTCGCTCGAGAACATCAGCATCTTGTCCGCGGGGAACATGTCGAGTAGCTGGTGCAGGTGCTCTGGCTGGGCGGGTTCTTCTATGGGTTGGGTGGTAAACAAAACGTGGTCAAAGACCGTTTCACTCGGGAGGCGCTCCAACCAGGGCACCGTCATGCGCAGAGACTTCCAGTTTTTGTCCAAGCGCCACAGGATGGGGGGCAACCAAGAGACGCCCCCCTCGATCATCACGAACTTTAGGGTGCTGAACTTCTGAAAGGTGCCTTCGGCAACGAGGCTGAGCAGATGCGCGATGTAACTTCCCGCCAAATTGCTGTGCCACTCGAAATAACTGCCGGGATACCCCGCCGCCGAAGGTTTGCCCGCGACGCCGCGTCCTTCGGAGCCGGGATGAATGGCGACGGGCAAATCGTGGGCGACGGCCGCTTCATAGATGGGATGATAATAACGGTGTCCGTAGCCGAACTGAGCGCCGCTCGCCATCAAAACTTGAACAACCTGAGGATGACCGCCGTGCCGATGTATCTCCTCCGCCGCCAGCTTCGGGTCTGCCGCAGACACCACCAGCGAGTAACAAAACCTCGAGTCGGTAGGCAGCCAATCTTCGATAAAAACTCGGTTGATGGCGCTGCAATAAGCCGCCGCGAAATCAGGTTCTGGTGACAAGCCAATGTAAAGCCCGCCCGGATTCAAGACGCCGTACGTAAGGTTGTGGGCGTCGAAATGATACTTGGACAGGGTCGCTGGCCCGCTGGCGATGTAGTCCCCTTCAGACGTAACGGCATCACGCCGGTTCACGCCGTTCGGGTTCCAGTATCCGAGATGTCCAGGCCCCACGTTGCCGTCTGCAACGCGCGTCCGCCAGGGCTCGGGCAGGAACTCGAGCATCCGTTGTTGGTTTCCGCCAGGATGTATGTCTGTGTCAATAAGCATGGTTGTCCTTTTTTGTCGGGCTGGCTGCTTTTGCAGGAAGTGTAGCGCAAAGCTTTGGTATTGTCAAAAAATGCTTTTGAAAACTTTTGCTTTTTTTACTGTTTGACAAACTAACGAAAGCGCTGTATGCTCAAACCAGCCAAAATAGTTAAGGAGCAGTGTCTTGAAGCGGAGACTCATATATTGCTGAGCTTTACTCTTACTAAGAACTTGACGCGATTAGGCAGCAGTACCGGCTTATACGTTAAGCAGAGAGTTAGCCACTTTGGGAGCCCTTTTGTGGTAGCTGAATCCGTCACCTCGCACGACCGTCAACAGGAAATTATTAGGATTTTGAGGCGGCACTCGAGCGCCAAAGTCTCCGACCTGTCCAAATCCTTGGGCGTTTCCCAGGTGACAATTCGCAACGACCTGAATGGGCTTGAAGAAGAGGGGTATATAGAACGCGTCCGCGGGGGTGCCATCCTCAAAGACGGCTATCACATCCTCTCCCCGACCCTTGCGGAACGCGCCAAGGTCAATGAACCGGCCAAATACCGCATCGCCCGACGCGCGGCTGAAATGGTGCAAGACGGCGACTTGATTCTTTTGGACGACAGCACCACCGCCCTTTACATGGTGCCCCACCTGAAGAAGCGCAAAAACCTCACCGTCGTCACCAACGGCGTCGAGACCGCCCTCGCGCTGGGTCAGGAAAACGGCGGGGAAAAGCTGCCTACCGCGATTCTCTTAGGCGGGGTTATGCATAATAGCGGCGCGTCGGTGGTCGGCTCCATCGGCGAAGCCAACCTGCGCAATCTGCGTATAAAAAAGGCTTTCCTCTCCTGCACGGGGTTTTCGCTCGAGCTAGGGATGACGCACCACGACCTGCAAGACGCCCACATCAAGCGTAGAATGGTCGCCTCAGCCGAGCAGGTGATTGCCCTGGTGGACGCGAGCAAGTTCGGCAAGACGGACCTCACCCCCTTTGCATCCCCGGAAAAAATCACCCACCTCATCACCGACGAAAACCTCGAGCCCCCATTTCTTGACGCGTTACACCGCGTCGGCGCGACCGTTACGGTCTGTGGTGAAACGACCGTCTCGACCTTAGCGCCCAAGCGTAACCAGGACGCGCAGTACAGAATCGGTTTTGCCAATTTGGGTGAAGACAAAAGTGAATTTGCGGTGGCTGTGAGACGCGGTTTAGAAGGGGCTGCCCAAAAAGCAGGCAATATCGACCTCACGATGGCGGACAATCAACTCGACGCCGATGTCGCCTTGGGTGTGGCCGACCAACTCGTCGCAAGCGGCGTGGACTTAGCCATCGAATACCAGATTGACGAACAGGTCGGGAGTACAGTGTCCAGCAAGTTTAACGACGCGCAGATTCCCGTGATTGCGGTCGATATTCCTATGGTGGGGGCGACCTACTTCGGGGTCGACAATTACCGCTCGGGTTACATGGCGGGGACGGCTCTCGGGGAGTGGACCAAACGGACCTGGGGCGGCGGGCTCGAGCACCTTCTCATCCTCCAATTTGAAAAAGCCGCCCCCCTACTCGCGGCGCGCATCCGCGGGCAGATTGAAGGTTTAGAAGCGGTTGTCGGCACGCTGCCTGCTCACCTAAAGACCGCCATCAATGGGGGCACCACGGCAAACACCTTTGAAGAGGCGGTACACGAATGTTTAAGAATAATTCCAGACGCCGAACGCGTCGCCATTCTCTCCTTTAACGACAACGCCACGATGGGCGCCGTCAAGGCCGCGCGAAACCTCGAGCGCAGAGAAAATCTCGTTATCGTCGGGCAAGGCGCGGACCGCCAGGTGAGGGCCGAGATTCGTGACAGGGCATCGCCCGTGATGGGGGCCACCGCGTTTTGGCCCGAACGCTACGGCGAAAAGCTTGTCGCGCTCGCCACGGCTATTCTGCACGGCGAGCCCGCGCCACCCGCCGTTTACATCGAGCATGTTTTTCTCGAGGCCGCCAACATAGACCACTACTATCCAGAAGACGGGGCTGGCGCATGACGGAAACCCGCCAACCCAACATCCTGTTCGTCTTTACCGACCAACAAAGCGCCACCATGATGAGCTGCACGGGCAATCGTTACGTCGCCACCCCGGCGATGGACAGCCTTGCCGAGCGGGGGGTGCGCTTCGAGCGGGCCTATTGCACCAACCCAATGTGCGTGCCCTCACGCTTCAGCCTGATGACGGGGCGCATGGGGAGCGACATCGGCCTGCTCAACAATACCGACACGCATATTGACGCAATACCTGATGATGTCAAGCAAAACGGGATGGGCTGGCTTTTACAAAAGGCGGGCTACCGCACCGCTTACGGCGGCAAAGTTCACTTGCCCAAGGGCTTGACCCCCGAAGATTTGGGTTTCGAGGTCCTCACCGATGACGAGCGCGACGGTCTCACGGAGAGCTGTGTAGACTTTCTGGCCCAAGAACACGAACGCCCGTTTTTGCTCGTCGCGTCGTTTATCAACCCTCACGACATTTGTCACCTGGCGATACGCGACTTTGCCGAGACGGAACTCGAGAAAACCTTGTCGCGCCCCGAGCGCATCGAAGTGCAAGAGGTCGACGCGGCGCTGCAACTACCCGAGGGAGAGAGCCGCGAAGCGTTTTTCGCCTGGCACTGTCCCCCCTTGCCCGCCAATTTTGAAGTGCAGCAGGGCGAGCCGGAAGCGATCCGCATGATGCAAGCGCGCAGCCCTTTCAAACGCAAGACACGCGAGTTTTATAGCGAAGCGCAGTGGCGGCTGCACCGCTGGGCCTACGCGCGTCTGACCGAGCGGGTTGACGAGCAAATCGGGCGGGTCCTAAAAGCGTTGGATGATAGGGGACTCGGCGAGAACACGCTCGTCGTGTTTAGCAGCGACCACGGCGACATGGACTCGAGCCACCGCATGGAACACAAGACCGCCTTCTATGACGAGGCCGCGCGCATCCCCCTCGTTATGGCGGGGGCGGGGGTAAAGCACCGAAACGTGGTGGACACTCGCCTCGTCTCCAACGGGCTCGACCTCTTGCCCACCTTTTGCGATGCCGCCGGGCTCGAGCCGCCCGCAGGTTTAATGGGCTCGAGCTTGCGCCCCCTGCTCGAGGGTGACGCGGCGACCGAGTGGCGCAGCGTCCTTCCGGTCGAGAGCGAGATGGGGAGGATGATTGTTTATGAGCACTACAAATACATGCTGCACCATGAGGGTGAACACCGTGAACAGTTAATCGACTTGTTGACCGACCCCGGCGAGATGCGCAACGCCCTGAACGACCCGCAGCATCGCGGTCTGGTCGCCGACCTACGCGAAAGCTTCGCCAACGTTTTTCCGGCCCCTCAAGGAAGCTTGGGAGTATGAAAGGAGTTGAACACCATGTACGGCCCGCAGCGGTTGCTTACCGAGACCGGCCCCCCGCGAACCCACACACGACATCTCTGATACCGATGATGAAGTACCTTCTTGACTCAAAAGGAGTTCTATAGACATGCACAAGTTACGCACATTTTTTACGGTCGTCCTACTGGCGCTGTTTGGCGGTCTGACGCTCGCACAAGACACGCAGCTAGACCCGCTGCTCGAGCAAGTCGAAGCCGGAAATCTGCCGCCCCTTGAAGAGCGCTTGCCCGAAAATCCTTTGGTGGTCGAGTCGGGCATCTTGTTGTCCGAAGAGGACTTGCCCGACTGGGAGCCGGGGGTGCACGGCGGCACCCTGCGGACCGCCTTTACGAGCGCCTTTGGCCTTTCCGGCGAGATGTACGTCATGAACCTAGAACCCATTATCGCCGCGCCGGGAATCGACGTCGAGGGCTTTTACGGCAATATAGCCGAGAGTTTCGAGGTCAACGACGACGCCACGGTGTTTACCTTCACACTCCGTGAGGGGCTGAAGTGGTCGGACGGCGAGCCCGTCACCACCGAAGACGTCGCCTTTGTGTTCAACGACCTCTATAACAACGAAACTTTCGGCCCTTTCCCCAACAAGTTCAAGTCGGCCAGCGGCACCCCCGCGGAACTGGAGGTGGTTGACGACCGCACCTTCCGGCTCGTTTTCGACGCGCCCTCCGGCGGCATCCTGCGCGACTTAGCCATCACGGGCTGGACCTCTTACAACGACCTCATCAAACCGGAGCACTACCTCGCCGACTATCATCCGGCCTACGCCGACGCTGAGGCGTTAGAGGCGAAGCTCGAGGCGGAAGGCTTGACCGCCGAAGAGTGGCCCGTTTTGTTCGACGGCGCTGACTGCCTCCAGAACCAGATCATGCAAGAAAAGTGCATCGGCTTCCCGCAACTCACGCCCTGGTTAGTTTCCGAAGTGACCGAGTCGGGTACGTTCATGGACCGCAATCCCTACTACTGGAAGGTCGATGCCGAGGGCAAACAACTGCCTTACCTCGACCGCCTGGTCGCCCAGGTTTTTGGCGACGGTGACATGGTCAACCTGGGGGCCATCGCCGGGGACATCGACTTTTTGTACGGCACGGACTACAGCAACTTCCCCCTCTACAAAGAAAACGAGGTGGCGGGGAACTACGTGACCGTCCCCTTGATCCTCCACGCCGACCCGACGGCTCTTTACATCCAGACCTGTAACGAAGACCCCGAATACACCGCGGTCGCCGGTGACGTTCGCTTCCGCCAGGCGCTGAGTCACGCCATCGACCGCGAAGAGATCATCGACGTCATCTACTTAGGTCTGGGCGACGTGCCGACTTGGGTTCCTGCCGAGTTTGACCCCGACCTTGCCAATGAACTGCTCGACGAAATGGGGATGACTGAACGCGACGCCGAGGGGATGCGCTTGGCACCCGACGGCAGCGAGTTCACCTTTTTTATAGAGGTGTCGCCGGTTCGTCCCGACATGATTCCCGTCGGCGAACTCATCATCGACCACCTGGCGAGCTTCGCCGACGTTCGGGCGGAGCTGCGTCAGGAAGACGCCAACGTGAAAGTCGAGCGCATCCTGAACAACGAGACGGAAGCGTCCATTCACTGGATTCAGTCCTACCAGTGGCGTCCCGGCATGAACCAGGAATACGCCACGAGCGAGCAGTGGTGCGCGTCGTGGCGGGAATGGCTGGACACGAACGGGGCCGCGGGCACCGAACCCCCCGAGGAAATCAAACGGCTCTATGAAATCGTGAACCTTCGCAAGTCCACCCTGCCCTATTCGGAAGAGGACCTGGCCCTGGTGGAAGAACTTTTCCAAATCCACTACGACAACGTCTGGGTTCTGCCCATGATAGAGAACGTCCTGCGCCCGACCATCTTCAACGCCGACTTCGGCAACGTCGCCACGGGCGGCACGCAGATGGGGGCGTCTCGAGCGGGTGAACAGTTCTTCTACCGCCCGCAGCAACAGTAAACCCTCGCTTTGGAAGTCTGCGCTTTCACTTTTCAGGTGAAAGCGCAGACACACCAACCCTAAACAGCCTCTCATCAGGAGCGTAACCCGTGGGAACCTACATCATAAAACGGCTTTTGACCATGATTCCCCTCTGGTTGCTCCTGTCGCTCATCACCTTTTTCTTGGTCGAACTCCCTCCCGGAGACGTTGTTACGAATCAGGTCATGGCGTTACGCGCGCAAAACTTAGAGGTCGACGCCGCCGCTGTTGCGCGTATGCGCGCCCAGTGGGGCTTAGACGACCCTTTTCTCGTTCGCTATGTGCAGTGGCTCGAGAACATCCTCCTGCACGGGGAGCTGGGAAAAACCGTCGATGGTCGTGAGAATTTAGACGTTTTGATGGAGACCATCCCCTACACGGTCGTGATTGCCGTGGCCGCCTTTGTCATCGCCTTGGGAATTGCCATCCCCCTCGGCATCTATTCCGCGACCCACCAATACTCGGCGCTGGACTACGTCATCACCTTTTTGGCCTTTACGGGCCTCGGCGCACCCGGCTGGCTGCTGGCTATCATCATCGCCTGGGCGAGCCTGTATTTTTTCGATTTTGTGCCGCTGGGGATAAACTCTCTGGAGTATTTAGGCGCGCCCTGGAGTTGGGGCAAGTTTCTCGACACCGCCAAACATCTGTGGGTGCCCATCATTTTGACGGCGATACCCGCGCTCGGCGTGAGCAGCCGCATCGTCCGCAACAATCTGCTCGACCAGCTCGAGCAGCAGTACGTCGTCACGGCGCGCGCCAAGGGCCTCCGGGAGGGAAAGCTCGTCCGCAAGTATCCCGTCAAGATTGCGCTCAATCCCTTGATTAGCAACCTCGGGCTCCTGGTGTACGGCATCGTCGCGCAGCAGGGCTTAATCGGCATCGTCCTTGGTTTGCCCACCCTCGGCCCTCTGCTTCTCAACTCCCTGCTCGCCCAAGACATGGTTCTGGCAGGCACGATTCTGCTGATTTACGCGACGCTCATCTGGGTGGCGACGCTGGTGTCCGACGTGCTGCTCGCGTGGTTCGACCCGCGGATTCGTTTTGAAGGAAGCGCGGGATGAGCGAGGATTTACAGAAACGGCGCGAGCGGGTCCGGGCGAAGTACGGGGTTGCCGGAGACGCCACACACATGTCGTCACAAGAGCCTCCGGTCGAAGCGGTGGATGAACAGAGCTACTACGCGAGCCAGTGGCAGCTCATGTGGTGGCGTTTCCGTCGGCACAAGATGGCGCTCATTTCAGTCGTTTTACTCCTGCTGCTCTACTTCATCGCGGCTTTTGCCGACTTCATCGCGCCCTACGACGCGACCCAGCGCTTCCGCAGGTATCAGCAAGCGCCGCCCACCCAAATTCACTGGTTTGACGAAAACGGCTTGCGGCGTCCCTTTGTTTACGGCGTCGCGCAAGAACGCGACCCGGTAACACGCCGCGTCACGTTTGTCGAAGACAAAGACGAGACCTATCCCCTCAAGTTTTTTGCGGAAACGGAGCCCTATGAGATGTGGGGGTTTGTCCCCCTCCGTCACAAGCTCTTCGGGCTCGGCGCGGAAGGGGACGAGGCGGGCATCGGCGTCTGGCTTTTCGGGCTCGACTCCTTAGCCCGCGACGTGTTCTCCCGCACCGTCTACGGCGCGAGGATATCTCTCACCATAGGGCTCGTGAGCGTGATCGTCACCTTTATTTTGGGCACCCTGCTGGGGGGCATATCAGGCTACTTCGGGGGGCTTGTTGACAACATCATCCAGCGGGTCATCGAGTTTCTGACGGCCCTGCCTCAGCTCCCCTTGTGGATGACCCTCGCGGCAGCCGTTCCTAAAGAGTGGCCGCCCATCTACATCTACTTTTCCATCACCCTGATTCTGGCGCTCCTAAACTGGGTGGGGCTTGCTCGAGTGGTCAGGGGCCGACTCCTGTCAATGCGTGAGGAGGACTACGCCCTGGCCGCGCGCGCTTCAGGCGCGAACGACTTGCGGATTATCGTCACCCACCTGCTGCCGGGGTTCACCAGCCACCTGATTTTGGCCGTGACGCTCATGATTCCTCAGATGATTTTGTACGAAACGGCCTTGAGTTTCTTGGGGCTCGGGATGCAACCCCCTGCGGTCAGTTGGGGCGTCTTGCTTCAAGACTTTCGGGACATCCTGGCTATTTTCCATATCCCCTGGCTGCTCCTGCCCGCCGTCTGTGTGCTGGTCACGGTGTTGCTATTTAATTTTGTCGGCGACGGCTTGCGAGATGCCGCGGACCCCTATTCGAATTGAGTGTAAGAACCCATGAAAGAGTGATATGCAAACCCACGAGCGAAATGTGAGTGAGAACAACCGAACGCCGTCAGGTAACTTGCTGCTCGAGCTACGCGACCTCAAAGTAGAATTTAAGCTGCGCGAGGGCACCGTCAGAGCGGTGAACGGCGTCAGCTTTAGCGTAAGGCAAGGAAAAACGCTGGGCGTCATCGGCGAAAGCGGCAGCGGCAAATCGGTGACGGCGCAGGCCGTCATGCGCCTGACGCCGCCCTCGGGGTTTATCTCCGGGGGGGAAATCCTCCTTCACCAAGCCAAGCATAAAAAAGGACCGTTGGACCTGGCAAAAGTCTCCCCTTCGGGCCCGGAGATTCGTGACGTCCGCTGGAACGACGTCAGCATGGTGTTTCAAGAGCCCATGACCTCGTTTAGCCCCGTTCACACGGTAGAAGACCAGATGACCGAAGCCATGCTTTTGCACCTGAACATTGACCGGCGGAGCGCGCGCAAAAGGGCTGTTGATTTGCTCAAAAGGGTCGGGATTCCCAACGCGGAAAAATTAATCGACGCCTACACCTTTCAGCTCTCGGGCGGGATGCGTCAAAGGGCCATGATTGCGATGGCCTTGGCCTGTAGTCCGCAGCTCCTCATCGCGGACGAGCCCACCACCGCGCTCGACGTCACCATCGAGGCGCAAATTTTGGCGCTCCTCAAAGAGTTGCAGGCGGAATTCGGTATGGCGGTCATGTTTATCACCCACGACATCGCCGTTATTGGGGAAATGGCCGACGAGGTGGTGGTGATGTACCTGGGTCAGGTAATGGAAAAGGGGAGCGTCGAACAGATATTCAGCCGTCCGCTTCACCCCTACACCCGCGCGCTGTGGCGTTCCATCCCGACGGTGGACGGTGACCTGGAGCGGCTCGAGCCCATCGCCGGCACCCTGCCCAGCCCTTTCGAGGTACAAAAAGGCTGTCCCTTTTTCTCGCGCTGCGAGTGGCGAATCGAGGGGGTCTGCGACGAGATAAAGCCCCCCATGATTGAGCTCGAGCCGGGTCACGAAGTCCGCTGCATCTTGTACGAAGGGTAGGCTTGAGATGGACGTGTTAAAGCATCCGACAGAGCGAGAAAGGGACGGGGCACAAGAGAACATTCTCGAGGTCAAAAGCTTAAAAAAATACTTCCCGCTCAAGAGCAAGGGGTTGCGGCGCAAAACTATCGGCTATATCAAGGCCGTGAACGACGTGAGTTTTGTTGTCAAAAGGGGCGAGACGGTCGGGGTAATTGGCGAGAGCGGGTGCGGGAAAACAACCCTGGGACGCTGCGTTTCTTATCTTTACGAGCGAACGGGGGGCGACATCATCGTCCGGAGCGGGGGAAAAGAATTTCGGCTCGACAACTTCGGTCGCGGCAACAACAGCGAGTTTCGCAAAATCGTACAGGTGATTTTTCAAGACCCCTTCTCCTCGCTCAACCCCCGCATGAGCGTGCTTCGCAGCGTCGGCGAGCCTTTATTGGTCAACGGCATCGCAACGGGCCGAGAACTTGAAGCTCGAGTCGCCGACATCATCCAGAAGGTCGGGCTCAACGTGAGCCATTTACAGCGCTTTCCGCATTCCTTTAGCGGCGGGCAACGGCAGCGCATCTGCATCGCTCGAGCCCTCGTCGTCAACCCGCAACTGGTCGTAGCCGACGAGCCCGTGTCGGCCCTCGACGTGTCCATCCAGGCACAGATGCTCAATCTATTAAAAGACTTGCAGGGAGAACTGGGGCTGTCCTACCTGTTCATCTCGCACAGCATGAGCGTCATCCGCTATGTGAGCGACCGCATATTGGTCATGTACGCGGGCAAGATTGTTGAGTCCGGGGCTCGAGACGAGCTGTTGCGGCACCCCCTGCATCCCTACACGGAAATGCTCCTAAAATCCGTGCCAAAAGTGTCCAAACGCCAAAGCGCGCGCTTGAAAGACGTGGTCCCAGGTGAACCCCCCAACTTGCTCAATCTGCCCAAAGGGTGTGTTTTTCATACGCGTTGTCCCTACGCACAAGACATCTGCCTCGAGAAACGTCCTGAACTGAGGACGGTCGACGGGAACCGGCAGGTGAGCTGTCACCGGGCGGAAGAGTTGGTCCTCCAGGGTGTGTTCGATTAGCACTGGTCAGACGTTATTTTTTGTCAAACCCATTATGAAATGGAGCTAAGCATGGTCACGTTTGACGACTTATTTAAAAGAGACTACGGGAGTGCAAAGATTGGCGTTTTTGGTTGTGGGTGCTGGTTTTATTGGGACCAGTTCCCCGGCCTGAAAGATAAGCTCATAGGACATCAAACCGCCTTTGAAGACCGCCTCAAAGCCGAAGGCGTCGAGGTCGTATCGGGTGGACTGGTGGATACTCCACAACTTGCAGCGCGTACAGGTGATTTTTTCAAACGCGAAGACGTTGACTTTTTAATTTGCTATATGAGCACCTACGCCATGAGCAGTACGGTCTTGCCGGTGGTCCAGCGCGCGGGCGTGCCGATGATGATTGCCTCCCTCCAACCGACAAAGGCGATGGACTACGCCAACGGTACGACCTTTATGCAGTTGGAACACGACAACCAGACGAGCCTGCCCGAGGTCTGTCACGCGCTGGCGCGCGCCAACATTCACCTGCCGGGTATCGTCGTCGGCACGCTTTATGACGATGAGGGGGCTTGGCAGCGGATATTCGGGTGGTGCAAAGTCGCGCGGGTCCTGGCGACCGTGCGCAACGCGCGCATCGGGGTGATGGGACATGTGTATGAAGGTATGCTCGACATGAATTCCGACCCGACTATGTTCGACGCCTTTTTCGGGCTGCACTGCGAACACCTCGAGCTCGACGATTTGCAGGCGTGCGTCGATGAGGTGACGCCGGACGAAACGGAACACAAGCTGGGAGAAATTCGCGCGCTTTTCGACTTCCCGGAACCCGGCTCCGACCCGGTTGCGGGCCCCGCCAAGCCGGAGGATGTTGCGTGGGCGGCAAAGGTCGCCTGCGGCTTGGACAAGCTTGTCGAGAAGTTCGAGCTCACAGGTCTCGCCTATTACTACCGCGGACTCAACGGGAACGCCAACGAGAAACTCGGGGCCTCGCTCGTCGTCGGGAGCTCGCTGCTGACGGGGCAAGGCATCCCCGTTGCCGGCGAACTCGACATCAAGAACTGTCTCGCCATGCTCGTCGTAGACAGGTTGGAGGCCGGGGGTAGCTTTGCCGAAATCCACCCCTGCGACTTTGAGAACGACGTGGTGCTAGTGGGTCATGACGGCCCCCACCATGTCGGGGTGGCGGAGGGGCGGCCCGTGCTACGTGGTCTTAGCGTGTATCACGGCAAGCGGGGGGCGGGTGTCGGCGTCGAGTTTCAGTTGAAACACGGCCCGGTCACCTGTGTCGGGCTGTCTCAGACTTATGACGGACGCTTCAAATTTGTCGTCGCAGAAGGAGAATCTTTGCCAGGTCCAATTCCGCCAACGGGCAACACAAACACGCGCTGCCGTTTTCCGCCCGATTTGCGCTCCTTTATTGAGAACTGGAGTTTGGCAGGCCCGACCCATCACTTTGCCCTCGGCGTCGGACATATTGCGCACCTCATCGAAGACCTGGCGCGTTGCTGGGGCGTCGCGTGTGAAAATGTCACGGACCCAAACTACCGCCGTCCGCAACATGTCCGGTAGGGGCATAACGACTCGTTGATCCCTCCGGTTCCGTCCTGACAACGGGTTAAAAACCGAGGGTGCTTCTGTAGCAACAACGTCTTCTAAACTTCGTCATGCACGGCTATTTTCAGACTGCATCTCCCTCAAAAGGGATGCTGGCTGCTATTAGCAGGTATCATCTGGTTTGAGACACTCTCGCTATACATAACGCCGTCCAGCACGCGCTTTCGGTGATGATGCCTGCGTTCATTTGTCTCAGTACATCGTGGAACTGCTATATGATGCGCCCGCCGGTCCCCACAGTTTCAAGTTCATCAAGGATTCTTTGGTCGTTTGGACGCGACAGTAGCCGCGGATGTGGCTGATGGACTGCTCGTGCCGCTCTGGTGAATGCGTGGCGCACGCGTCCGGGACGAGCGTGACGAGGTAGCCGAGGTCGCAGGCGTCGCGGACGGCGGAACTCACGCATTGGTCGGTCAAGCAGCCGCAGACAATGAGGTACTTCACCCCCAAATTGCCCAGGATGTAGTGGAGGTTGGTCGAAATGAACACGCTCGAGCTCGTTTTCGGAAAGACAGTCTCGTCGCCCTGCGGCGTCAGCTCAGCAACGATTTGGGCGTCCCAGGAGCCTTTGGGACAACGGGCACCCCCTGGGCGCGGTCGTCACCACGCCCGAGATTGCCGCGTCTTTCGACAACGGCATGGAATTTTTTAGCACCTTCGGCGGCAACCCGGTCTCCTATGCGGTGGGTCTGGCGGTGCTCGACGTTATCGAAGACGAGGTTTTGCAAGAGAACGCGCTTAACGTCGGCAGCTACCTGCTGGAAGCGCTGCGAGGGCTTATGCATGAGCATCCCATCATCGGCGACGTGCGCGGCGCGGGGCTTTTCATCGGTATCGAGCTGGTGCGTGAACGTGAGACGCTCGAGCCTGCCGCGGCCGAAACGGCTTACCTCGTCAACCGGTTGCGCGAGTATGGCGTCCTGACGGGCACCGACGGCATTTACCACAACGTCCTTAAAATCAAGCCGCCTTTATCCTTTTCCCACCGTGACGCCGAGCATTTCGTCGGCGTCGTGGGTGAGATTTTGGGTGGCAAACGTTCAGGCTTTGATGACTAGAGGGTGTTTGAAAGGGGCTCGAGTTCCTACAAAAGCTCCCTTACAGCGCATGTCAATAGCAGTTCCACGTAACATTGCTACACTTCCCCGCAGGCATTATGCAGGCATTATCCTCGGACGTGCGTGCTCGCCTATGTTCTTTCAAGTGAGCGTGTAGCAAACCGGGGTGTTGCCTGCTACAAAAAGCATGAAGTGAGTAACCGGCATGTTTTAGCAGGTATCTGGTTTGAGGGTACGAAGTCGTGCGACGCGACACGCTCACTTTGTAAGGTGCCGTCTGGTACGCACTTATGGTGATACCTGCGCTCGTTTGCCTCAATATGTGGAACTGCTGTTTGAACCAGCTCAACACGTCCGAGAGTGTCGCCGCCTCGAGCGCGGCGGCGGTGGCTGAGTCCGGTGTCGAGCGGGTGCGAGCCGCCAAGCGCTTCACGAACGCTTTGAATTTGCTTAAAGCCTGCTCGGTGGGGGTGAGGTCCGGGCTGTAGCTCGGCAAAAAGAGCGGCTCGCAGCCTCTGGCTCCGATATCCTCTCGCACCTCGGTACCTTTGGGTGCTCCAAACCGAGCCATCACCACGATCCGCCTCGGACGCAGCGGCGGAGCGAACACCTGCTTTACATACGCTTTGAACGCCGCGCCGTCCACTGCTCCGGTGAGCGTCATGGCCGCTGTCACTCCCGCATCCGGCGATAGCGCTGCGACCAGGCCGGTGTTCTCGCCAAAACCGTTCGCACGCTCAAGCGGCGGTTGCCTGCGGCATGTCCAGCAGCGCCCGCACATAGGCCGCCGCGTCGTAAGGCTGCAAATCCTCGGCCTTCTCGCCCACGCCGATAAACTTGATGGGCAAACCTATTTCGCGCACGATGGGCAGCAGGATGCCGCCCTTGGCGGTGCCGTCAAGTTTGGTGACGATGACCCCGGTCACGCCCACCGCGTCGTGAAATTTGCGCGCCTGCTCGAGCGCGTTCTGCCCCGTGACCGCGTCCAATACGAGCCAGACCTCCTTGGGCTCGCCCTCGTCGGCCTTGCCGATGACGCGCTTGACTTTTTTAAGTTCTTCCATCAGGTTGTGCTTGGTGTGGAGCCGCCCGGCGGTGTCGACGAACAACAAGTCGTAGCCGCGCGCGCGCCTCGAGCCCGCCGCGTTATAGGCCACCGCTCCGGGGTCGGAGCCGTCGGGGCCGGTGACGGTGGGGACGCCTAAGCGTTCACCCCAAACTTCTAACTGTGCAGTTGCTGCTGCGCGAAAAGTATCGCCCGCGGCGAACATCACGCGCTTGCCGTGGCGCTGGTAGTACTGGCCCAACTTGGCAATCGTGGTGGTTTTGCCCGCGCCGTTGACGCCCACGACCATGACGACTTTGCCCCTTACCTCCACCACGTTGCGCGACACGTCTAAGTTGAAGCCCACCCGGCGCAGCTTCTGGCGCATGGTGTCGGCCTCGAGCTGGTCCATTAGGGCCTTTTCCAGGGACTCCTTGAAGGTGCTCCCCCGCTCGCGCTCGCGCTTGGTCTCCTCGACGACTCGCGTGGCGATGGTCGCGCCCACGTCCGCGCCGATGAGCGCGAACTCTAAATCGTCCCAGTCCATCTCCCAACTTTTGTTGAGGTCGCCCAAATCACGAACATCGGTGGTGATGAGCGCGCGGGTCTTGCTCAGGCCCTGCTTGAGCCGGTCGAACCAGGCCATCAGCGCGCCGCCTCTGCGGTCGTCTTGGTTTTTGTGGCCTCTTTGGGCTCCGGTTTCCCCTCCGGTTTTTGCGGGGTGTCGTCGGGCAGCCCCGCGTTAATAAAACCCAGCGCCCGTCCGATGCGCTTCAAAACGCGCCGCTTGCCCAGAATGGTCACCAAATCGGTGACGCCGGGGGCGTTGGTGGAGCCCGTCAGCGCGGCGCGCAGGGGCTGCAATACTTTACCCATCGAGGCGCCCTGCGACTGGACAAAGTCGCGCAGGGCGTCGTCCACGCTGTCGTAGTCGAAGAACTCGAGCCTCGAGAACACCCCCTCTAAACCTTCCAGATAAGCCTGACCCGCCGCCAACTTCTTGCGCGCGTCGGGGCTGTAGGAGAAGTCTTCGGTGAAAAAGTAGCCGTGCTCGGTGAAATCTTGTAACGTCTCCGCGCGCGGCAGGAGCACGTCGAGCACGTCGAGCAGGTAGTCCTCGCTCTCCCAGTCGTACCCGGCCTCCCGTAAAAAGGGCTTGGCGCGCTCCGCGACCGTCTCCAAAGGGAGGAGGTCGCGCAGGTATTTGGCGTTGTAGTGCTTGAGGCGCTTCATGTCGAAAATGGAGCCGCCCAAAGACACGCGTTCGAAGGAAAAGTGCTCGGTCATGTCCGCAAGACTAAAAAACTCGCGCCCGTCGGGCATACTCCAGCCCATCGTGCCGAGGTAGTTCAGCAGCGCCTCCGGGACGATGCCCTGCTGCTTGTACGAGTCTAGGTTGGTGTCGTCCTTGCGCTTGCTCAGTTTCTTGCCCTCCGCGTTTTTAAGAAGCGGCATGTGGACCCAGACGGGTTCACTCCAGCCAAAGGCTTGATAAAGCAGCACGTGGATGGGCGCGGTCGGAATCCACTCCTCGCCGCGCACCGCGTGGGTCACGCCCATGAGGTGGTCGTCTACCACCACCGCCAGGTGATAGGTGGGCAGCCCGTCACTTTTTAGCAAAACAGCGTCGGGCACCTCGCTGTTGGGGATGCGCACTTGTCCCCGCAGGAGGTCGTTCACCACCGTCTCGCCCTCGTCGGGGGTGATGAGGCGCACCACGAAGGGCTCGCCCGCTGCGGCGCGTCGGTCAGACTCCTCTTGAGACAGATTGCGCCCGCGCCCGTCGTAGCCGTGCCCGCGGCCCCGGCGCTGGAGGTCCTGGCGGATGGCTTCTAGTTCCTCGGGCGTTTCAAAGGCGCGGTAAGCTTTACCCGCCTCGAGCAGTTCTTGCGCGTGCTTCTGATAAATCTCCTTGCGCTCGGTCTGTCGGTAGGGCGCGTTGGGGCCGCCTGCCTTGGGGCTCTCGTCGGGCTCTAAGCCGAGCCACTCGAGCGCGTCCAGCACGCGCGCCTCGGACTCGGGGTTGTAGCGCTTTTGGTCGGTGTCTTCGACCCTCAAAATGAATGTTCCGTCCCCCTGCCTGGCAGTCACGAAGTCGAACAGGCTCATGTAGGCCGTGCCGACGTGCGGGTCGCCGGTCGGCGAGGGAGCTATTCGTGTGACGGGTTGTTTTGTGGGTGTCGCGGTCATGGGTCCTCCCAGTGGACCCATTTTAGCTCAGATGTCCCGCCCAGTTTGTTGCTTTAGCAGCTTAACGGAGCCACAGGGTCAAAAGCGTGATAGCCGCGACTATCCACAAGTAGGGGGCGAAGAGGCGAAACTGCCCCCGGCGCAAAATCGCAAAAAGAAAGAGGATGGCGACGTAACCCGTGACGAACGAGGCGAGGAACATCCCCAGAAGCGGCCCCAGCCCGAGCGTCCCCTCGCGTAAGTCCCCGACGCCCAAGAGCAGCACGCCGAACGAGGCGACGAGGTACATGAGAAACGAGAAGCGCGGGGCGAGGTCGGCGGAAGCGCCGCGCCAGAGCATGACGGCAATCGTGGTGCCCGAGCGAGAAATGCCAGGCACGACCGCGAGCCCCTGTGCGACGCCGCCGATAATCGCGTCACGTTTTCTGAGTTCGCGTGCGGTCTCTTTGGGCCCGGACTTGGGCGTGAACCAAAGGATAAAGCCGGTGACAATGAGGGCGATACAAACGGGCAGGGGCGTGTTCAGACTCTCGAACACGGGCCGCAGCGCCCAGCCGATAATCGCTGTGGGAACGGAGCCCAGAATCACCAAGAGCGCCAGCGTCCAACCCTCCCGTCGCCTCGCCTCCTTGGAAAAGAGCCCGCCGAAAAAGCCCGTCAGCGCCTCCCACACGTCCCGCCGCAGCGCCACGAGCACCGCGCAGAGCGTGCCCGTGTTCGCCACGATGTCGTAAAGAAGCGGGAGCGGCTCGCCGGGTTTGCCGAAGCCCAAATAGTAGTTGGCGAGCACGAGGTGCCCGGAAGAGGAAACGGGCAGAAACTCGGTGAGGCCCTGGACGACGCCCAAGACGATGGCCTGGAAGATGGTCATGGTGTTACATTCACAGTATCAGCAGTATCAAGGGTGTGAGTCATCGCAATATCAAGGATGCAAAAAGAAAAGGCTGAGAGGTGTGAAACCTTCAACCTTTTGGGGAAGCTTGATGGAAATTTATCGCTTGCTGTACTGCGGCGCTTTGCGCGCCTTGTGGAGGCCGTATTTTTTACGCTCGACCTCTCGAGCGTCCCGGCTCAAGTAGCCGCCCTGCTTGAGTCTGCCGCGGAAGCTCGGGTCCATCTCGACGAGCGCGCGGGCGACGCCCAACTTAATGGCGTCCGCCTGGCCGCTGGGACCGCCGCCTGACACGGTGATGAGCGCGTCGTAGCGTCCGGCGGTGCCGGTCGCCTTGAGAGGTTCCAGGGCCTGAACGCCCACCAGGATGCCCCGGAAGTAGTCCTGAAAGTCTTTGCCGTTGACCGTGATGCGGCCGCCGCCGGGCCGCAAGAAAACGCGCGCGACCGCCTCTTTGCGGCGGCCCGTGCCGTAATACTGTTCCATTTATCGTAGCTCCATCTCTTTGGGTTGCTGCGCTGCGTGCGGGTGCGCCTCGCCCCCGTAAACCTTGAGGCGGCGGATGAGCTTGCGGCCCAAGCGGTTTTTGGGCAACATGCCCCAGACGGCGCGTTCTAGGAGCCGCTCGGGGTTCTTGTCGCGCATCGTCCGGGCGGGAATCTCTTTGAGGCCGCCCTGATAGCCGCTGTAGCGGGTGTAAATCTTCTGGTCGAGCTTTTTGCCCGTGAAGGTGACCTTGCTCGCGTTCACCACGATGACGAAGTCGCCGCCCGCCTGGTTGGGGGTAAAGTCCACCTTGTGTTTGCCGCGCAACATCTGGGCGATTTGTGTGGCGAGACGCCCGACCGTCTGGCCCTCCGCGTCCACGACCACCCAGTCGTGCGTGTTCTCTTTCGGAAAGTATGTTTTCACGTTCTCCACGTCCTCTACACGTTTCGAGCTTTGTGCTTCTGTTCCAATAACCTTACCGACTTGGATATCGCCTTGATAGCAAAATAGGGTTCTCGAGCCTACGTCTCGAAAACTGGCCCCGAAAACCGGCCCCAGAACCTAATGCGTCCAAGCCAGCCGAGACCGGCCGGTCGCAAAGCCAAGCGGCAGTGTAACATACGCGGCGAGAAAGAGTAAAGCGTCGCAAACATGTTTCAGCGTTCTAAAATCGAGCGCTCGGCCCGCCCCCGGCCCTACAACGTCCCCTAAGGCCAGGGCTTCGGGCGGGGAAAGGGAGCCGCGACCGTGAATCAAGCGTAAGTCAGAGAGCTGAAAGCGTGTCAGGATGCACAGGTCGCCGCAAAAGGTCGAGTGGGACTCAGGTGAGTACGGACGGCTCAGACATAAAACTCTAAGGGTGGCGCAACCCGAACATTGACCTGTGATCGCTATCCGCGCCCCCGGTGCTCGGAAAGGGGTAGGATAACAAAGATGAAGCGATCTATAATTTTTTCAGTGATATTTTTGACATTCGGCCTTTTCGCCTGTAACGGTGGGGGGGACGAAATCGAGACCCTCACGCAGGAGCGCGACACCTTGCAGGCGCAAGTTGATGAGCTCAACGAGCAGATAAGCGCGGCGACGGGGGAGAGCGGCGCGTTGCAAACCGAGAGGGACACCCTGCAAACCCAGGTGGACGAACTCACCGTCGGCGTCAACGACCTGACCGACCAACTGAGCACGGTCCAAACCGAGCGGGACACGCTAAGCGCGCGGCTGGCCGAACTTGAAGGCGAACGCGAAACGCTCAACCGTCAGGTCATCGTGCTCGCGGGCGAGCTCGAGCGGAGCCGGGGCAGGCTTGTCGAAGAGAGCGCCGTGCGCGACGAAACGCTTCTCAATATCCAGTCGGAGCTCGAGACGGAAGTGGCGGACATGAGGGCGCAGCTTACGGACCTTAGCAACCTCCTGTCGCAGATCGAGAGCGAGCGCGACGCGTTGCGCGTCAGCGTGGGCGTGGGCGAGGGGCTGCTGCCTGTCGAGGCGGGGGAGGCGCGCGGAACGGGCGGTATCATAGAGGACGCGCCCGCCGCGGCCACCGTGAGCGTCAACACGACCGCCAAGGTTCGCGCGCTGGAGGAGCAGGCCGAGGCGCTCGAGGAGAGGATGCGCGGCGCAACTTTGGGAGAAACCGGCGGGCAGTAAAAAACGCGCGGGCCGCTTCTCCGACGTTTTTCTCAAATTAGAAGGGGCTCCTTGCCAACGTGCTCAGTCTCGGCAAATCACCCTTATTTGTTACGCGGTGGGGAGAGTTCAAGTCGTCACGATTCATCCAACCATCCCTAATACTTGAACGGCCACCTTTTGAAATACTGCCGACTCAGCCGCCACCAGTTCGCCAGGCCGCGCGGCTCGAAGATCAAAAAGAGCACGACGATGAGGCCGAACACGGTCGGGCGCAGGGCGGTGCCCACGTCGATGGTCGAGGGCAAAAAGCCCTGGAGCGCCCCCGCCAGCCCTTCCACCCAGGGGTCGAGAAACTGCAAAAAGGCGGGGCCTATAAGCGAGCCCACGAGCGTGCCTAAGCCCCCCACTATCGCCATCGCCAGAAAATCAATCGACACGCCCAGCGTAAAAGACTCGACAATCACGCTGCCGTTGTAAAAGGCCAGCAACACCCCCGCCACCCCCGCATAAAAGCCCGCGACGGCAAAGGCCATCACCTTGGTCGCGCCGGGGTTAATGCCCATCGCGTCGGCGGCGCGGTCGTTGTCGCGCACCGCCACGAGTGCCCGGCCGAATTTGCTGCGTAAAAGGTTGCGAAAAGCGAGTGCCATAACAATGACCACGCAGAGCGCAAAGAAATAGTAGAAGGGGCCGATGGTTGACGAGCCGCTTATCGTCGTGCCGAAAAAGTCCACTCGAGGCAGGCGGATGCTCCCCCCCTGGTTGAGCCACGGCGTATGCCCCACCGACCAGGTAAAGATAATCTGAAAGGCGAGCGTGGCAATCGCCAGATAGAGGTGCTTGAGCCGGAAGCTCGGCAAGCCCACGAACGCGCCCACCGCCGCCGCGACGAGCCCACCCACGGGCAAGAGCAGCAGCACGTACCAAAAAGGCACGGTGCTGTCGAAGCCCAGCAGGGGCACCGCCAGGTCGCGCGTGATGGTCGCCGCCGCGTAAGCGCCCACACCCATAAAGGCCGCGTGACCGATGCTGATTTGCCCCGCGAAGCCCGTGACCAGATTGAGCCCCATCACCGCCACGGTGTAGATGAGCACGAGGTCCACAAGCCGGAAGAGCGACCGCGACATAAAGGGCGCGAAAGGCAGAAAAAAGAGCACGATGAGGAGCACCACCAGCGACGCTTGCTCGGAGTAGGTCGCAAAAATCGTCTGATCCTCTTCGTAACTTCGGCGGTAGTTGCCCGACTGCGTCCAGCGGTTAACGGCCATGACGCGCTCCACGTTTAGAAAAAGAGGAAAGAGAAAAGGTAAAAGGTGAAAGGTGAAGAAAATCCTCTTTCCTCTTTTTACTTTCAACTCGCTTCTTACACACGTTCAATCTCCTTGGTGCCGAAAAGTCCGTGGGGTTTGACGAGGAGGATGAGGAGGAGGACGACGAAGGGGAATACTTCGCCGGTGCCGCCGCCCGGCACAAACGGGTCTAGGTAGCCTGTGGCGAGTTGCTCGAGCACCCCGATCACCACCCCCCCCACCACCGCCCCCGCGATGGAATCGAGCCCGCCCAGGATCACCGCCGGAAACACCCGCAAGCCGACGGCGACGAGTCCCGCAAACTCCAGACCGTTCACGCTTCCTACTACAAAGCCCGCCGCGGTCGCGCTCATCGCCGCCGCCGCCCAGGCGAGCGCGAACACGCGCCCGATGGACACGCCCACGCTAAGACTCGCCAACTGGTCGTCGGCCACCGCGCGCATGGCGATGCCCAGGGTGCTGCGGGTGAAAAAGAGGAGCAGCGCGGTGATGAAAAGAATTGTGAGCCCGATGCCCACCGCGTGCTCCCAGCGCAAGAAAATCCCGCCGAACTGTAAGGGCGTGGCGGGCAAAAAGGAGGGGAAGCGCGCGGTGAGGGTGCCGAAGGGTGTGAAGTAGACGAGCCCCGACAGCACGCTGGCGAGCGCGATCGTCACCATAATCACGCTGATGATGGGCTCACCGATCATTGGCCTCAAAAAGACGCGCTCGACACCCCGGCCCAGCGCGTACATGAGCCCTAAAGAAAGCGCCAGCGAGAGCCACACGGGCAGCCCCGCCCAGGCGGTGAGCCCGTAGGTGAGAAACGCGCCGATGGCGATGAGTTCGCCGTGCGCGAAGTTGATGACCCGGCTCGACTTGTAGATGAGGACAAAACCGAGAGCCGCGAGCGCGTAGATGCAACCCACCGCCACGCCCGTGACGAGGAGTTGTAAGAAATAAGTCACCGTCTCGCTCCGTTCAAGCTTGCAAAGGTAATGAATATCGGCAGAATGAAGTTCGGGCGGTACTGGTGACGGCTAACTCGGTTTTGTAAGCGTGACAACCAGCCCCAGTCCATTAACGCTTCACCCCCACCGGCTCCGGCTCGGCGGTTTGGGCGGGCTCGAGCACCGCCACCTCCGTCTCGATGTTTACCGTCTGCCCGTCTTGATACTTAAATTCCGCCCGGACGCGCACCCGCTCCTTGTCAACGTCGTAAAGCGCGTCCAGGATGTTTTTGTAACGCTCCCCGACGAAACCGCGCCGCACCTTGCCCGTGCGGGTGAGTTCTTCGTCGTCGGCGTCTAAAAGTTTATAAAGGAGCACAAAACGCACGACGCGCTCGCTCTCTTGCAACTCGGCGTTCACCCCCTGCACCTCCCTGAGAACGAGCCCCGCCACCTCCGGGTTCTGCGACAGGTCGGCGTAAGTGGTGTAGGAGAGCCCACGGTCCTCCGCCCATTTGCCTACCGTCAGCGGGTCGATGTTGACCATCGCGGTCACGAAGGGCTGCGCGTCGCCGTAGACGACGACCTCCTTGATAAAGGGGCTGAACTTGAGCTTGTTCTCGATAAACTGCGGGCTGAACATGTGGCCGTTACCCGTGTGCATCACGTCCGAAACGCGGTCGATGATGACCAGGTGACCGTCGTCGTCAAGATAGCCCGCGTCCCCCGAGCGGAACCAGCCGTCCTCGGTAATCGTATCTTCAAACGCGTCGGCGCGTCCGTAATAACCGTGGCAGACGCCGTCGCAGCGGGTAAGCACCTCGCCGGAGGGGGATATTTTCACCTCAACACCCGGCAGCGGCGTCCCGACGGTGTCGTGCTTGACCGCCCCGTCGCGCTGGACGTAGGCCAGCCCCGCCGTCTCGGTTTGGCCGTAGACCTGCTTAAGGTTGACGCCCATGCCCTGAAAAAACCGGAACGTGTCAGGACCCAGAGCCGCGCCGCCCGTATAGGCGCGCTTGAGCCTCAGAAACCCGAGCCGGTCTTTGAGAGGCCGGAACAGGAGCGCGTGGGCGAGCCTGTAGCCGAGCGCGAGGCCCGGCGGTAACTTTTCGCCCCGCATCCGGTACGCCGCCGCTTTCGTACCAACGTTCATAAGTTTGCGGTACATCCAGCGGTTTGGGGGATAAGACTCGTCCATCTTGACCCAGATGCTCGACTGAACGCCCTCCCAGACGCGGGGCGCGCCGAGCATCATGTGAGGGCCTATCTCGCGCAAGTCTTCCATCGCGGTCTCGCTCGACTCGGGGAAGTTGACGACCATGCCGGTTAAGAGGGGCAGCGCGAGCGCGAACACCTGCTCGACGATCCAGGCGAAGGGCAAAAAGGAGACGTAGTCGTCCTCTTCGCTTAGCGGGTCCACCTGCTGGAGCGCGTAGCCCATTGATAGGTAGTTGCGGTGCGTCAACTCCGCCGCCTTGGGCCGTCCCGTCGTGCCCGAGGTGGCCGAGAGGTGGCAGACATCGTCGGGACGGCCTTGGGCCACGTGCGCCTCGAAAAGCTCGGGCTCCCGCTTGTCCAACTCGGCACCCGCGGCGAGAAATGCGTCCCAGCTCATGAACCAGTCGTCTATAAGATAATCGCGCATCCCCCTCGAGTCC
Source organism: Trueperaceae bacterium (assembly GCA_965214995.1). GTDB lineage: Bacteria > Deinococcota > Deinococci > Deinococcales > Trueperaceae > CBDCCT01. Next base: position 5,348,606 of record CBDCCT010000002.1, on the reverse strand, counting down.
TCAAACACAACTTTTTTAACGTTCGGCAGCTCACTCCGCCGGTCCAAGACCTTGTCTACTTGCTCCTGGTCTTCAGCGAGCACGATGCTCACGTCCGCGTAGGAGAGCAAATAGGTGACCTCGTCGCGGACGCTCGAGCTGTACACCCCCACGCTCACCGCCCCCACGCTCTGCGCCGCGAGTTCCATGATGGGCCAGGCGGGGATGTTGTCGGCGATGACGGCCACCTTGTCGCCCGGCGTCACGCCCAAGGAGAGGAGCCCTAAGGCGGCGTGCTTGACGCTTGAGGCCACCTCTTCCCAGGTAGACTCGTTCCAGATGCCAAAGTCCTTGTGACGCAAGGCGACGCGCCCCGGCGTGGCGGCGGCGCGCTTTAGGAGGAGTTGCGGCAGGGTGAGTTCTAACATGTCCGCGCTCGCTTCCAAACGGCTCACAGCGCCACCTCGTCCCCAACGGCCTCTACGCTTCCCCCGGCGTCACCGATATACGCCTCGATCACCGCGGGGTCTCGCGCCACCACCGCGGGCGGCCCCGCCGCGATGCGCTCGCCGAAATCGAGCACGAACACCCAGTCGCTTATGTCCATCACCACCCCCAAGTCGTGCTCAATTAACACCACCGTCACGCCTTCTTCCTTGATGTCGAGAATAAAGCGGACGATGTCCTCCTTTTCGCCTAAAGTCATGCCCGCCATCGGCTCGTCCAACAAGAGCAGCTTGGGCTCTAAGGTGAGCGCGCGCGCCATCTCGACGCGTTTGCGCACGCCGTAGGCGAGTTCGCCCACGGTGGCCTTGCGCACCGGGCCGAGCTCCATAAAGTCGATGACGCCCTCCACAAACGCGCGGTTTTCGGCCTCCTGCTTGCGGGCGCGCCCGTAGAAAAAGAGCGACTCCACAAAGCTGTACTTCAGGTGCGTGTGCCGCGCCAGCATGAGGTTATCGAGCACCGACATCCCGGAGAAAAGCTCGATATTTTGAAACGCTCTGGCGACGCCCAGCTTGGAAATCTGGTGCGGGCTCGCGTTCGTGAGCTTGTGTTCCTCAAAAAGGATGGAGCCGCGCGTCGCGGTGTAAAAGCCCGATACGCAGTTGAGTAGGCTCGTTTTACCCGCCCCGTTGGGGCCGATTATTGAGGTGATGGTGCCGGGAAGGACCGAGAGCGACACGTTGGACAACGCGTTAAGGCCGCCAAACGAGAGCGTCAGGTCTTTTACGACTAGCTGCGGAGGCACGTCATCAGTTTCCTTGTCCTGCTTTCTTTGCGGTTTGTCGCCGCCCGGGGTGTGAGCGTAAGTATATCAGGTGGTCTGAAAGGAGTGCCAACCGCACCGTGAGACGAAGGACGCCCAAAGCCCACACACGTCCCTTAATCACGCCTTAATCAACCCGCGCGGCGCGGGGCAGGTTCAGCAGTGACTATGTATTTCTTTCCTTTCGTGTGCTATAACGTTACGAGGATGGCTGACGCTTATGGCCAGCTCCTCAGTAACGTTCTCTCTCGTAAGTTCGCATATCAAGGGGGCAGAATCCACTGATCATGTTTCGTGACGCTTGTACCTCGCCGGGTGCGAATTTACGGCACAATGTCCTAAAGGAGTGACGAGATGAACATTCTCATTACGGGTAGCGCTGGTTTTGTTGGTAGTCACTTAGTCGAACACTTTCTCGCCGAGGGCCACACCGTGGTCGGCGTCGACAACTATATAAGCGGTCAAAAGCGTAATACGCAACTTTTTCTCTCCGACCCCGCCTTTTCGTTTATCGAGGCGGACGTGTCGCAGGGGATTTCTTACCGGGGACCGCGCCTCGACTGGGTGCTCCACTTCGCCTCGCCGGCCTCGCCGCCTCACTACCAGCAGTTCCCCATCGAGACGCTCATGGTCGGGGCGCACGGGACGCAGAACGCGCTCGAGCTCGCCAAGGCCCACGGGGCCAAGTTCTTCCTCGCCAGCACCAGCGAGGTCTACGGCGACCCGCTCGTCCACCCGCAGCCCGAAACCTACTGGGGCCACGTCAACCCCAACGGCGTGCGCAGCTGCTACGACGAGTCCAAGCGCTACGCCGAGGCAATGACGATGGCGTACCACCGCCACCACGGGCTCGACACGCGCATCATCCGCATTTTCAACACCTACGGCCCGCGCATGCGCGCCAACGACGGGCGCGTCGTGACCAACTTTATCAACCAGGCGCTCCGGGGCGAGGCGCTGACCATCTACGGCGACGGTCGGCAGACGCGCTCGTTCCAGTATGTGACGGACCTGGTCAGGGGTATCGTTTCTCTCATGAACGTGCGCTATCATGACCCGGTGAACCTAGGCAATCCCGACGAGTACACCATCTTGCGCTTTGCCGAGATCATCCGCCAGCACATCGACCCGGCCTTGGAAATCAAGTTCTGCCCCTCCTCGGAGGACGACCCCAAGCAGCGCAAGCCCGACATCCGCGTGGCCCAAACGCTGTTGGGCTGGAAGCCGCAACGCTCGCTTCTTTACGGCATTGAGAAGACCGTATCCTACTTCCAGTCTTTAAAGACGCCGCCCCACACCGAGCCGGTTTACGCCTTTGTGCCGCAGGGGCGTTAAGGGTGAACAAATTTACGTTAAGCGCGTAGGTTGTCAGGTATACAGCTAAGGAGGACGGTTTTACCACAGTCGGGCTTGACGCGCAATCTTTGGTTGTGGCAGTTATAGAGACTTTTCCTCGAGTGGACTGTCTCTAGCGCGACGACAAGTCTGACAAGTCTTGTGAAGAGTGGATCTTAGTGCCGCGGACCGTTGCAAACAGCATGAACCGATACCGGCTTAGAAATGATATTTCTGTACTCGTTTTCTTGCATTGAGCCTCGAGATTAGCCGAGTAGGGGATGCTAAACCAAACGCTTGAGGTAGAAGACTTATGCATAAATCGTTTCTGGAAAAAGCGTCTACGTTTCTGCTGCTCGCCGCCTTGGTTTCTTGCGGCCCTGCGGACGAAACCACCGAACCACCTGTGGTAGCGCCGGAAGCCGCCCTTGTGGAAACCTTGACTTTATACGATGCCGACACCGACCAGGCCGTCGGGCCGCTGAGTGACGGCGACACGCTGGAGCTTACAACGCTGCCGCCAAACCTTGACATCGTGGCCCGCACAGAACCGGAAACGGTGGGCAGCGTGGGGTTTAACTTAGACGGTGTCGCCTCTGTTGACAACGCCTTGCCGTATACCCTTGCAGGCGACGAGGGTGCCGACGATTCCGCCTGGACGCTGTCTGCAGGCAGCCACACGCTGACGGTCACGCCTTACAGCGAGCCGGACGCGGCTGGAGAGGCGGGAACGCCCCTGACGCTGGCGTTTAGCGTTGAGGAAGCGGACGACGAACCGGGTAGCGGGGGCGGCGAAGAGGCCCAAAAGGGTGAGTGGAGAATCCTCGCCCGGAGTCCGGAAGCGCGGCAGGAAGTTTCTTATGTCCAGGTCAACGGCCTCTTTTACCTCGCGGGGGGCAGTATGCTCCACGAGGTCTACAATCCCGCGACCGATGCGTGGAGCACGGTCAAGCCCCTGCCTAAAAGGTTGGACCACATCCAGGGTGTGGTGGTCGGGGGGAAAATCTACTATATCGGCGGACTCGCCGGCTGGCCCGAACCGGCGGTAAGCACGGTACACATCTACGACCCAGGGCGCGACACATTTACACAGGGTGCCGCTATGCCGGATGGGCGGGGCCGGGGTGCGGGCGGGGTGGCTGTTTACGACGGTCGCATCTACTACGCGGGCGGCCTTCATGAGGGGAAGGCCGTTGGCTGGTTTGACGTCTACGACCCTGCCACTGACAGTTGGGACACGCTTACGGACATGCCGACACCCAGAGACCACTTCCAGGCCGCCGTGGTTGACGGGCTCTTCTACGCCATCGGCGGGCGCGACACCACCATCAACGCGACCACGCCCGTCGTCGAGGCTTTCGACTTCGCCACAGGAGCCTGGTCCGTTCTTGACACGAGCCTGCCGACGCCGCGCGGCGGTTTTGCGACCGCCATATTGGGCGAAGAAATTCTCACCATCGGCGGCGAGGGCGGGGGCAAGGCGTACGATACCGTTGAGGCGTACAACACCAAGACCAACACCTGGCGCACCCTGACGCCCATGCCGACCGCGCGCCACGGGATTCAGGCGGCGGTGTGCAACAGCGGCGTCTACATCGCCGCGGGCGGCGCAGAGCAGGCGGGCGGCGCGCCGACCAACGTCCACGAGGTCTTCTCTCTGGACAGCCTCACCCCTTGCGAGCCCACGCCGACAAAACTCACCAGAATCAACTGGGAAGACGCCGCCGACGCGCCCGTCGCCGTTACCGAGGCGCAGGGCACGACCGTTGAGGGTAAACTCTACGTGTTTGGCGGTTACACCTCCTGGACCTCCTTTTGCACAACTAAGCGGTCTGACGTTTATGACCCTTCCAAGAACTCCTGGACGCGGCTGCCGGACATGCCCGTGCCCTGGACCCACGCGGGCGTCGCGGTAGAGGGCAGTGACATCTATCTCGCCGGGGGCTACCTCAACAAACCCAACTGCAACAGAACCGAAGTTGCCACCACCACGGTGTGGAGGTTCAACACCGACACAAGAACCTGGAGCGACGACCTACCGCCCCTGCCCGAGCCACGCGGCTCGGGCGGGCTCGTGCGCTTGGGCCGCACGCTTCACTTCTTCGGCGGGACCGACACCAAACGCAAGGACAAGGGCGACCATTGGGCGCTGCGGCTGGAGGATGGTGCCGCCTGGGAACGCTTAGCACCTCTGCCCAATCCCCGAAGTCACCTGGCGTACGCCGCCTTTGGCGGCAAGATTTACGCCATAGGCGGTCAACACTGTTTTGAGGAGTGCGCTGTGGACCAAACCTCGGTCCACGTTTACGACCCTGTGGCGGATGCCTGGACAAAAGCCGCCAATCTGCCCTTTCCCCTATCTCACATGTCGTCGTCCACATTCGTTGTGGGTGACAAAATCATTGTGGCCGGCGGAGAGAAGGCGCACGGCAATCACGTAGCCAGCGTGTTGGCCTACAGCCCCGCCACGGACTCCTGGAAGTCCCTGACCCCTTTGCCTGCCGAGCGAAGCGCGGGTGTGGGCGGCGTGGTCGGGCACACCGTCCTTTTCTCGGGCGGCGGAAACTTTAACGACACGACGTTTGAGGGTAGACTCCAGTAAGCGCTTTCCCGTTTCCGCGCGTGGCGAGGGGGCGAGCGCGTAAGACAACCGTCAGAAAAGCATCAGGTTCTTGTGAGAGGGGGTGTGGCACTATAAATATTACGGACTTCGTCCGCCTCTCTCCTCCTGAACTGCGCCCAACAGTTCAGGTTTTTTATTGGTTTTCCAGGTGTAGCGTCGGTGGGTGAAGAAGCGCAAAGACTGCCGGAAAAGTTTTCAGACAGCCTCACTCCGCAAGCGGTGAACGCTGGCAAAAACCGTACTGCGCGTTAAGACAGAGCGGCAAGCAGCAGTGACACGCGTAAAACTAGCGAATGCGCTCGATCACCTGCTGGGTAATGTTCAAGCTGTCGTCGGCGTAGATGATAAGATTGATGCCCGACTGCCCCGCCACGTTGCCGTCTAACACGATGTCGTAGCCGTTCTCCTGGGCGATGGCCTCGATGGCGGCCTGTACAGCGGCGACCGCGGGCTCCGCCGCCGCGGCGAGGTCTTGCTGCCAGCGCTGCTGAGTGGCGACGAGTGTTTGCTGAAGCGTCGCCGCCGTTTCACGCTCTTGGGTGGTGAGGTCCTGACCGGAGTTGACCTTGTCGATGAGCGCCTGCAACTGGGCTTGAATGTCGCCTATCTCCGCCTCGGCCTGTGCCTGAAGCTCGCCTATCTGCGCCGACTCGGGACGCGCCGCAACGGCCTCGCGGGAGTTTACATAGACGATGCGCGTGCCTTCTTCTTGCGCGGTTAGGTTGGACGACAGCCAAAAGAGCGCGAGGAGGAGAGTTAAAGAGAGAGCAAAAATGGAGAATTTTTTCATAGCAGGAGTATACTAACACCCTTTGTGAGAAGTCCCGACCGAGTGGGGTGTGTTTTGTGGTGGGTTACATCTGTGTGTGCTTGACTACCCATCAGCTTCTCTTAACAGTTTGACGGGATTCGCCTTTAAGAACAGGCTCCCTCCACGGCGACTCGAGCACGTCCCCAAGGTGTGGCCTACCTACCAGATACACGCCTCGAGCCGCCCGATGCCCAAAACCTCATAGGCACGGACCCCGCCGCGGGACTATGATGCAGCCCGTGTTAACGCTTTCTACCGTAGCGCTTATTGGCGTGTTGGGCGCGCTTATCGGCTCTTTTGCCAACGTGGTTATTTACCGCCTGCCGCGGGGCGAGTCCGTCGTGTTCCCCGGCTCGCACTGCCCGAACTGCGGGCATAATCTGGGGGCGCTCGAGCTCGTCCCCGTCCTTTCCTGGCTGGGGTTGCGGGGGCGCTGCCGGAGTTGCCGCACCGCCATCTCGGCGCGCTACCCGGTCATAGAACTGCTCATGGCGGCGGGTTTCGTGGGGCTGGCGTTGCGCTGGCCGCTTACCGTTTACGGGGCGAGCGTTCTCCCGCTCTTGGCTGTTTACGCGGTGCTGGTTATCGCGTCTCTTATCGACATCGACCATTACATCCTGCCGGATGCGCTGACGCTGCCCGCGGTCGTTTTGGGGCTCGTCGGGACTTTTTTGTACGCGCCCTCGAGCGGTTTGCCGACGCTCCAGGGCGCGCTTTTGGGCGGCGCGCTCGGCGCGGGCGTTATTGTCATCATCAACCGTCTCGGCGGCCTTGTGTTAAGACGATTTAGCGATACCCAAGAGCGGCTTTGGCCCGTCGGGATGGACACGGTCAACGTGGCCGCGCTCTTTGGCGCGCTGGGTGGCTGGGGCTGGGGGCTCGTCGCCGCGGCGCTGTCTCTGGTTCTCAATCTACTCACGAAACGCAGCTTACGCCTTCCCGAGCCCTTTATTTACCTACTCTGGGCTGCGGCGCTCCTCCTGGCGAGCCTGAACCTTTGGATAGACCCCTTGAGCGCCCTGCGCGGCTCTTTTGCGGCGGCGGGGGGTGTGGCCGTTTTGGGCGCGGCGTTCTGGTGGCTGCGCGATTTTGGAAAACGGGCCGAGCTACAACCCAACGAGATGGCGGAAACCGCTGAAGAGGACGAGCCCATTGCGATGGGCTTTGGCGACGTGAAGCTGGCCGCGGTGCTGGGCGTGCTGCTGGGGCCGCAAAACCTTTTCGTCGCGCTTTTTCTCGCTTTCGTGCTCGGCGCGGTGGGCGGCGTGGTGCTCAAGTTTGTAAGCGGCAACCGGCAGGTGCCGTTCGGCCCCTATTTGGCGCTCGGGGGTGTGATTGCGCTGCTCTACGGGCAAGGGCTGCTGAACCTATACCTCGGCTTTCTAGGTGTGTGAAAAGCAGCCGCGCCGCCTCAGATTGTGCGGGCTCAGCGGGTAGTTTCATCCTCCACGCGCTGACGAGCGGGCGTTAGCTGGCTGAGAAGTTCCTTGAAACGGTGATAGGCGGGCTTGAGGTCGCCTTCGTGTGTGACCAGACCTAAATGATACTCGTTTTCGTCCACGTGAAAGCCCTCGATGGCGGCGCGCTCGGGGTGCAGGTCGAGCAGGCAGTACCAGTACACGCGCTCGGTCGGCGCGCTCGCGGCGTCCTCCAACATCTTCACCTGTAGGGCGTGCTTGGCGGGCCTCGCTTCGCTCAAATCCCAGGTGGCGAGCCCCGTTTCGGTGACCCAGACGGGCCTTCCTTCGCCCGCGTCGGCGGTGGTAGCTACCTTGTGCGCCCAGCCCTGCCAGTGGCTATGCCAATCCCAGTTGGGCGCGTCACTCCACCACATCCCCGGAAAGCCGTGGATGGCGACGACGTCGATGTGTTCCAGCACGCCGTACCCACGCATCAGCCCCAGCCAATGCGGGTCCACGGGAATCATCCCGCCTAAGACCGTCTTCTTGCCGCACTGACGCGCCCAGTGGGCAGCCATCTCGACCATCTTGCCAAACTTTTCCCACTGCGGGTCGTGGTTGATGAAATCCCACTTGAGGCGGTTGTTGGGTTCGTTCCAAAGCTCGAGCGCCCCAAACTGCTTCCCATAACGCCTGATGAGCGTATCGACAAAATCCGCATAGTCTTTCAAGTTCCGGGGCGGCCCCGCGCAGCTCCCGCCTTCAGCCAGAGAGGGCGGCGTATGCCACACCGACAAGAGGAGCTCGAGCCCCGCCTTGGAAAGCGTCTCCATCTGCCAGTCGTACCAGCGCTGCCCGCCAGGTCGGTGGTAGTCAGCCCAGGAAACACCTGTGCGTAAGTGTTTAACGCCCAGGTCGTGCAAAAGTTCTACCGTGCGCTCTACATCCTCGTAAGCTTCGAAATGAAACCACTGGCAGATGCCGAGCTTGTCTTGTAGCGTGGTCGGCGCGGTCACTTGTTCATGCGTTCACGCGTCCTCGAGCCGTCTGTCCAGTGCCTCGAGCAAGGTCTTACGGTTCTTGTGCTCTCTTTCATAAGCTTTGATTTCTTCTAACTCACTGTCATCAAGACCGTCCAGCTTCCCCGTCACTTCGTCAACCGTCAGGTGCTGGTAATCGTCGATGGGAAGGTCACGGTCGGGAGATTCGCCCCGTTCGTCTTTTTCCCGCGCCTCCTTCGTCTCGCCATACTCGGCGCGCTGCTTGTTGACGATGCGCGCGGCCACCTCCTCCTCGCGGCCCTTGTAGCGGCCCTCCTCTTTGAATTCGTTTTTTAGCTCCTCGTACTCGCGTTCGCGCTTCCCACTCACGCCTTTTGGCATCATCCCTCCCTAAGTGACGAGGCTCACCCCGGTATGCGCCCTACTCGAGCGCCCCCACCGCTTCCGTCACCTCGGTGGGGCCGTCGTAATCCCGCTCGGGCAGGCGCTGCAAGGTGTCCAGCACCTCCTCGGGCGCGTCCCCCTCGCGGGCGTGGCTTACCAGGTCGGCCTTGCTAGCCGGATAATCCACCCCGCTAAGATGTTTCTGTATGTCAATAGGATTCGCCTTAGCCATCATCAACCCCCCGTGTGCAGCGTGTTTAACCAGCCCTCATCCTAAAACCGCGCCGTTTCACCCGTCTGGGTGAGGCTCACAATGTCGCTGGGCCATCCGTGAGGCTTACACGCCGCCCCGCACCCGGTAGCCCTGCCGGAGCCGCGCCGCGCCCAGGGGGTTCGAGAGCGCGTGCCGCGCGTTGGCCCAGGCGTTTTTGAGGAGTTCCTCCTCGGGGCTCAGCGCCTCGCGGGCCGACGCGTAGTGTTCGACCTCGTCCGCCTTGGCGTTGAGTAAGTCGTTGAGCACCGCGTGCAGCGCCTCTCGCACCACCAGCCCCTCGCGCACGATGTCCTGGAGCTCGAGCACCCGCGCCACTAGGTCGGGGTGGCTCATCGCCTCGAGTTCCTCTTTGGTCCGCTGCATAAAGGCCTCCGTTTAGGTTGTCTAGCTGCTCTCGTCGGGCACGCTACTGGGTGACGCGTCGCATAGTGGCTAAAACTGGTGCCCGACGCGAGCGCCCGCGGTATTCGGGCTCCTGCGCCGCCCGCTTCCACTACCCCCAACACCTTGCCAAGATACCACTGCGCCCGCGTCGGCTTTCTGGCTTGAGGGTGGGTGTAAAGTTCTTCCCGGCGCACCGGGCTGAACACGCTTTACCGGCCAGCACAAACGCGTTTTACCCCTTTGGCGAGCATCTTCATGCCGCCTTGGGAATGACGTGTGGGAGGACTCGAGTCTCACTTTCCGGACCCAAGAGGCGTGTTCCGCACGCTTCTGAGCGTGCCCCGAACGTGATATCATTTCCCCATGACACAGATGTCAAGAGCGCGGCTCGTGGGCCTGCTCTTTTTCAGCTTATTGGGGCTCGCCAGCGCATACGCTGCCGCACAGTCGAGCGCTGGGGTGGGTTCAACCGTGTGGGTGGTGGTCATAGACTCGGAGATCACCCCCGCCACCGCGCAGTTTGTGGAGCGGCGCATCGAGGAGGCCAACGAGGCGCAGCCCCTGGCGCTCGCGTTTCTCATCAACACGCCGGGCGGCCGCATCGACGCGGCGCAGCGTATCAGCGACGCCATCTTGCAACGCGCGACGATGCCGACTTTGGCGGTGGTCGAGAGCGCGCTCAGCGCGGGGGCCTTGATTGCGATGAGCGCCGAACAAGTCGCCATGCTCCCAGGCTCCGAGATAGGCGCGGCCACGGTCATCAACGGCCTCACGGGGCAGCAGGCGAGCGAGAAAGTCAACTCGGCCTGGCGCGGGATCTTTCGCGCGACCGCCGAGGCGAGGGGGCGCAACACCGAGGTGGCCGAGGGTATGGTTGACACGCGCGTTGAGATTCCGGGTTTGTCAACGAACGAAGAGCTCGTTACTCTAAGTGCTGTGCAGGCGGTGGACTTCAACATCGCCAACATCCAGGCGCGGAGCCTGAACGACGCGCTCGACCAGTTTGGCTATGGCGGCGCGGCCATCCGGCGGCTCGAGCCCACCCTCTCCGAGCGCGTCGCGGGAAGCCTCACAAGCCCGCTCGTCGCCGCGCTCCTCCTGGCCGTGGGCATCGGCGGCATCCTCATCGAGGTTTTTACGCCCGGCTTCGGCCTGCCGGGCGGCATCGGCGCGCTCGCGCTGGCCCTCTTTTTCGGCGGCACCTTTATCGCCACGCCCGCGGGCCCCGTCGACCTGGTGCTGCTGCTCGCGGGGGTGCTCCTCATCGCCGCCGAGGTGCTGGTGATTCCTGGCTTCGGCGTGGCAGGCGTGCTCGGCATCGCCGCCATCATCTTCGCCATCTTCCGCATTTTTGAGGGGCGCTTTGTGTCCGTGCTCTCCTACACCACGCTCTTCGCCGCGGCGCTCCTCGCGCTCGCCTTTTGGCTCTTTCCCAACAAGCGCTTCGGCGGCTTCCTCACCCTCTCGACGCGGCTCACGAGCGAGCTCAACGCAGACTTGGGCGGCGCGAAAGCCACCGAGAGCCTTTATGACCTTGTAGGCCATGAGGGCGTCGCCACCTCGGACCTGCGCCCCGCGGGGGTGGCGCGTTTCGGCGAGGCGCGCGTGGACGTGGTGACCGAGGGCGATTTTATCGGCTCGGGCACGTCCGTTCGGGTGCTCCGGGTCGAAGGCAACCGCGTCACGGTGCGGGCGGTCGAGGCTTGACGCCTCCTTTGGCTCCACTAAGCCTTTACACATCAATTTCTTTACGCATGGGCGGTATAGGGTGGCGCGGGATGAGATGCGGCCACGCCTCGAGCGCGAATGTTCGCGGCTTAACGGTGGGACTGCGCACACAGAATCTGCTAAGCTGTTCGCACATATACCCGCACAATAGGCAGCGGCTGGAAATTTGTAGCTGGACATTGACAAAGGGAGACACATGGACATAGGACTGTTAATCATCGCGGGTGCCGTTCTCGTTTTTTTTCTCATTCTTTTCTCCGTCATCCCCATCGGGCTCTGGATTTCGGCGGTGGCGGCGGGGGTGCAGGTGAGCCTGCCCAGCCTGGTCGCCATGCGGCTGCGGCGGGTGCCGCCCAATAGAATCATCCTGCCGCTTATCAAGGCCGACAAGGCGGGCATTGAGGTGAACCAGAACCAGCTCGAGGCCCACTACTTAGCGGGCGGCAACGTCGACCGGGTGGTGGACGCGCTCATCGCCGCCGACAAGGCGCGCATCGCGCTGCCCTTCGACCGCGCGGCGGCCATTGACCTTGCGGGTCGCAACGTGCTGGACGCGGTCAAGGTCTCGGTCAACCCGCGCGTCATCCAGACGCCCAACGTCTCGGCGGTCGCCAAGGACGGCATCGAGCTTATTTCGACCGCGCGGGTGACGGTGCGGGCGAACTTAGAGCGCTTGGTCGGCGGCGCGGGCGAGGAGACCATCATCGCGCGCGTGGGCGAGGGTATCGTCTCGTCCATTGGCTCGTCGGGCTCGCACAAGATGGTCTTGGAAAACCCCGACTCGATTTCCAAGACGGTGCTCGCCAAGGGGCTCGACTCGGGCACCGCCTTTGAGATTTTGTCCATCGACATCGCCGACGTGAACGTAGGCAAGAACATCGGCGCGATCCTCCAGACCGACCAGGCGGAGGCCGACAAGCGCGTGGCGCAGGCCAAGGCCGAGGAGCGGCGCGCGATGGCGGTGGCCGCCGAGCAGGAGTTCCGCGCGCAGGTCGAGGAGATGCGCGCCAAGGTGGTCGAGGCCGAGGCCGAGGTGCCGCGCGCCATCGCGCAGGCGTTTAGGGACGGCAACTTGGGCATCATGGACTACTACAACTTAGAAAACATCCAGTCGGACACGCGGATGCGCGGCAACATCGCGCAGGCGACCGAAACGTCCGGTGAGGAGTAAAGCGTGGACCTTTTAAGTCTCATTTTGCTCCTCGTGTTCGTCGTCGCGCCCATCGTCAACGGGCTGCTCAAGCGGGGGCAGGGGGGGACAAAGGGGCAAAGTACGCGTCAAAGGGGCGGCACCCGGAACGCCCCACAAAACACGACACAAAACACGACACAGAACACGACACAGAACACCGGGCGTCCCGTTGCTTCCACCCAAACGTCCAAACGTGCAGACTCCGACACCGCTCCAAACACAGCGTTCGACAAGCGCTTGGAGGAGGCGCGGCGGCGGGTGCAAGAGGCGATGGACGGAAACCGGGGGGGAACGGCTCGAGCGCCAACGCAGACCCAGGCGCAGGGTCCGGCCCGGCGGGAAGTGGGGACGCTTTTTCCGCCGCTCGAGTCTTCTCCGCCTCCCATGCGGGACGCGCGGGGCTTAGAAAGCGGGGGGCGCGGCCTGGAGAGCGGGGGGCAGGGGCTCGAGGGGCGCACCCTAAACAGCGTGCCCTTGAGCGGCACGCCCTCCAGTATGCTAAGCAGCACGGGCCTCACGGATACGGCGTCCGCGCTGGGCCGCCTTGACAAGGCCGCGCCGCTACGCGTGCAACGTCGCGGCGCGGCAAAGTCGGCTAAACTGGGCCGGGACGCGCCCTTGACGCTCGACCGGCAGGGAGTGCTCCAGGGCCTCATTTGGCACCAAATTCTGTCCGATCCTCCATCCAAACATCCTCACAGGAGGCGATCATCGCAACATCGGTAACCCTTAAACTTCGCTCCCCCGCCGAGGCTATCTCACTCTTCGGCCACAATGACGAAAACCTCAAACTTTTACGCAACCGGCTCACCGCCACCGTGGTGGCGCGCGGCGACGAGCTGCGCCTAAGCGGCGAACAAGAGGCCGTGGCGGAGGCCGAGCGTACCTTCCAGACGCTGCTCGCCTCCATCCGGCGCGGCGACACGCTGTCGCCGACCGAGCTCGAGCACGGCACTCTGAACGAAACCGAAGAGCACCCGCAGGGCCTCGCCCAGCGGCTGCCGCGCCGCGCGCGACCCAAAACGGCGGGCCAGCGGCGTTATGTGGGCGCGGTCGAGGACAGCGAAATTGTCTTCGGCATCGGCCCCGCGGGCACGGGCAAAACCTACCTGGCGGTGGCGGCGGCGGTGCAGGCTCTAAAAGACAAGAGAGTCAAACGCATCATCCTGACCCGGCCCGCGGTCGAGGCGGGCGAGAAGCTGGGCTTTTTGCCCGGCGACCTGCAGGCCAAGATAGACCCTTATTTGAGGCCACTTTACGACGCGCTTTACGACATGCTCGAGGGCGAACGCATCGACCAGTACCTAGAAAACGGCGCCATCGAGGTGGCCCCGCTGGCCTTTATGCGGGGCCGCGCCCAACCTCTTACGAGTCGTGTGTTGACGCCGTTGGGTTGGCGTGACATGGGGAGTCTCGAGGTCGGTGACTACGTCATCGGCTCGGATGGACGGCCCACCCAGGTGACGGGGGTTTACCCACAGGGCAAAAAGGACGTTTTTAGGGTCACAATGACCGACGGTGCTGGGGCGCGCTGCTGCGCCGAACACCTTTGGACGGTCTTTACCCCCGAAGACCGCAGGCGGGGCAAAGCGCCACGCGTTTTAGAAACTAACGAGTTGGCGGGTAGGCTGAAGCGGGCGCATCAACATCGTTTCGAGCTACCCTTACTCACCCAGCCGGTCGCGTTCTCTCACCGCGACGTGCCGCTCGATGCCTACGCCCTTGGATTGTTGCTGGGTGACGGCTGCATCACCGACAAAACCACGCCGAGTTTTAGTACCTCCGACCCCGAGTTGGCGAGGGCGCTGGGGCGCGCCTTGGGTGACAAAATCGTGCTCAGGCCCAAACCGGGCAGAAGTGCGGATTACGTTCTGACTCACCCGGCGGGGGGGCGTGGCGGCGTCATCGTCACTCACCCCGTGACGGCTCACTTGCGTGATTTGGGGTTGGCGGGGACGCATTCGCATAGCAAGTTCATTCCCGAAAGCTACTTATACAACAGCGTCGCCGTGCGCCACGCTCTTCTGCAGGGGTTGCTCGACACCGACGGCGGCCCGGTTGTTCAGAAAGAACGTACCTGCCGCGTCCAGTACACCACCACGTCGGAACGTCTCAAAGACGACGTTCTTTTCCTGGTGCGTTCATTGGGTGGCGTGGCCTACTGCCGGAAACGGCGCGCTGAGGGTCGTAAACCGGGCTTCGCCAGTGGGCGAGAGGTCGCGCATCGTCATGACGCCTATATATTTGATATTCGCTTGCCCGAGGGACTCGAGCCTTTTCGTCTCGTCCGTAAAGCGGAGGCGTATGCCCGGCACGGCAGTGGTCGCCCTATGCGCTTTATCAAAAGTATCGAACCTGCGGGCGCGGAGGAGACGCGCTGCATAAGGGTAGCTGCGGCAGACTCACTTTACGTCACCGACGACCTTATCCTTACCCACAACACCCTCAACGACGCCTTTATCATTCTCGACGAGGCGCAAAACACCACGCCGGAACAGATGAAGATGTTCTTGACCCGCATGGGTTTCAACTCCAAGGTGGTCGTGACGGGCGACATCACCCAGACCGACCTGCCGGGCAACGTTAGGAGCGGCCTCAGCGTGGCCGAAAACATCTTGAGCGACATTGAAGGCATCCGTTTTGTCTACTTTTCCGAAGGGGACGTGGTGCGCCATCCGTTAGTGGCGCGCATCGTAAAAGCGTATGAACGCCAAAAAGCCGTCTAAACGCCGCAGTCCGCCCGCCCCGGTCGCCGCTGCTTCTCCTCCCTCTTCTACCTTCACGTTGCCCAAGGTGAGCGGCGCGACCGTGCGCGTGGCTGCGCTCTTCGTCCTCAGCGCGCTCGCCGTGGCGAGTCTTCTCTACAGCGTTTACGGCGGGCGCGAGGGCGAGAGCCTGGTGGCGGGTGAGCCGAGCCCGGGTTTGTACAAGTCGCCCGTCGATGTGGAGGTGGTGGACCAGCTCGAGACCGAGCGGGAGCGAACCGCGGCGCGGAGCCAGATCGAGCCCGTCTACACCGCCAACGCAGCCACGCAGGCGCTCGTCGTCAACGCGCTCACCACGGCGGGACTGCCGACCACCGTCCAGGACTTCGTCGTGGCCCGCTACAACCAACCCGAGGGCGTGCGCGAAGAGGCGCTGCCGGAACTCACCAGTGAGGCGACGCGTTTAGCGCCGGAGGGGCGGCGGCGCGAGGTGCAGCTCATCTTGGAGCGCACCCTCCTGCCGACCTCGCGCGAGAACCCGGTCTTGACCGAGGCCGCCCGCGAGGCCGCCGCCGAGGCCGTGCCCCCCGTGATGCAGCGGCTCAAGGCGGAGCAGACCATCGTGCGCGAGGGCGAGATCCTCACCCCCGACCACCTGCGCGTCTTAGAGACGGTGGGGCTTTACAACCCCCGTGCGGAGGAGACCACCAAGCTCCTCTGGCTGCTCCTCGGTTGCGCGCTCATGGGAAGCCTCCTAAGCCTGCCCTTGGCGTTCTCCTACGGTCGCCTCACATTCAGGCTCACGGACAAGCAAATCGTCTTTCTGGTCGCGCTGACGCTGCTTACCCTCGCCGCGCAGCGCCTAGCCATCCTGGCGAGCCCGACGTTTTTCTTCGTGTTCCTCGTGCCGCTGCTCGTGGCGGTGCTCGTGTCCGACCTCGTCGCGGTGCTCTGGGGCGTGTGGCTGGCGGTGGTGGTGGCGCTCCTCACACCCGGCACGCCTCTTCTAACCCTCGTGACGGTGCTCGTCGGGACGACCGCCTCGAGTTTGGCCCCGATTTTTTTCCGCACGCGCACCACGCTCCTGCTGGCGGGCGTGCTGAGCGGCCTCGGCGCGGCTTTGAGTTACGGCGCGTTTCACTTTTTGCTCGGCACCTTTGGTACCTTCTCCATGCTTTTCGCCCTGCTGTGGATTCTGGCGGGGGGCGTCATCGCGGGCATCCTGGCGTTGGGGCTGTTGCCTTTGGCGGAGAGTTCGATAGGCTTTTTGACCGAGTTCCGCTTGCTCGAGCTCTCGAGCCCCTCCTCCCCCCTGCTTCAAAAGCTGCTCATCGAAGCGCCGGGTTCGTATCAGCACTCGCTCATCATCTCCAACTTGGTCGAGCAGGCGGTGACCAACATCGGCGGCAACGCTCTGCTAGCCCGCGTCGGCGCGCTCTACCACGACGTCGGCAAGCTCAAGCGCCCCGGCTTTTTCGTCGAGAACCAGTTCTCGGGCGAGAACCCGCACGACCAGCTCTCGCCGCACCTGAGCTACTTGGTCATCACCTCGCACGTGCGCGACGGCGTCGAGCTGTTGCGCGAATACCGACTCCCCAAGGCCCTGGAGCCCTTCGTGACGGAGCACCACGGCACCACCGTCTTGTCATACTTTTACAAGCGGGCTTTAGAAGACTCGGACAAGCTCGACGAGTTTAATTTCCGCTATCCCGGCCCCCGGCCCAGGAGCAAAGAGACCGCCGTGCTGATGCTCGCCGACGCGGTCGAGTCGGCCTCGCGCACGCTCACCGAGCCCTCGCAGGGCAGCATCCGCGCGCTTATCGACCGCTTGTTCGAGCAGCGCCTCCAGGACGACCAGCTGGCCGACAGCCCGCTAAATTTCCGCGACTTAGAAATCATTGCCAACACCTTCGAAAGGATGATGACGGCCATTCTGCACCGCCGCATCCGCTACCCGAGCGAAGAGGAGGTGCAGAAACTCAAACGTGGTGGAGATACTCGACGAAACGCGGGCGTACCCGTCGGCTGAACTCTTGGCGCGCGCGTTGGAAGCTCTCATGGCGGAATGGCGCGCCCCAGGGCGCGAGGTCACGGTGGTGCTCTGCGACGACGAAACTGTTAGGTCGCTCAACCGCGAGCACCGCGGCGTGGACGCGCCCACCGACGTTTTGTCCTATCCGACGCACGAGCCCGACGACGTAGGTGTGCCCGAGGTGCCGCACTTAGGCGACATCTTTATAAGCCTCGAGACGGCCTCC
Source organism: Trueperaceae bacterium (assembly GCA_965214995.1). Classification (GTDB taxonomy): domain Bacteria; phylum Deinococcota; class Deinococci; order Deinococcales; family Trueperaceae; genus CBDCCT01. Next base: position 5,331,262 of record CBDCCT010000002.1, on the reverse strand, counting down.
AAGCAGGCGGAAGCGCGCGGGCACGCGTTTGAAAACGAAGTGGCGCTTTTGGCTGCGCACGGGCTGTTGCACCTTTTAGGCTTGGACCACGAGACGGAGGACGCGTGGGACGTGTTCGAGAACGCTCAAAACCGCATGATGAAGCTTTACGAGGCCGCTACGACTTAGTCAAGCTGACCCGCGCCTTTCGCTTCGCCGCCGAGGGCGTCCTTTACACCTGGCGGCGCGAACAAAACTTCCGCATCGAGGTCTTGATTGGGGCGCTCGCGCTCGCGCTGGGCCTTCTTCTGAAGGCTAACTTAGCACCCCTTATCCTCGCCTGCGCCCTCGTGCTCGGGCTCGAGCTCGTCAACACCGCCGTAGAAGCTTCCTTAGACCTTCTTCACGCCGCGCCGCACCCTTTGGTCAAACGCGCCAAGGACGCGGCGGCGGGGGCGGTGCTCATAGCCTCGTGCGGCGCGGTGCTCGTGGGTCTTGCCGTTCTCGGCCCGCCTTTGTGGGATTGGCTGCTCCTGTGGACCCGGTGACGCCGCCCCAAGATTTATTAGAGGCTGCCCAAAAGGCCCACGCCCGCGCCTACGCCCCCTACTCCGGCTTCCAGGTCGGCGCCGCTCTGCGCGCGGCGAGCGGCGCGCTTTTTGCGGGTGCCAATGTTGAAAACGCCTCCTACGGGCTCTCGCGCTGCGCCGAACAGTCCGCGGTGCAGGCGATGGCGAGCGCGGGCGAGCGAACCTTTAGCGAGTTGGTCGTCTATACAGAAGCCGACGCGCCCGCCTCACCCTGCGGGGCCTGCCGTCAAGTGCTGCTCGAGTTTTCAAAAGACGCCACCGTTTTTTTGGTCAATCACACGGGCGCGGTTAAAACCTACCGTGTGGGGGAGCTTCTACCCGACGGGTTCAGACTGGAGGGGTAGTTCGGCTCTACCCAAACCGCCACCTCCTTGAATGTTTGCGTAAACGTTAAAGAAGTCGCGCGTAACTCACGCCCCGCCGAATACCTTAGCTCGGTACGGGAACACATAAAGCAAGAACCAAGCAGTGACTTTTGTCTCAGTCCTCATCGCTCGTCTCCAAAAGAGCAACACGGTCACTTCAGGCGCGGGAGACGACCTGTTACACTGGGACTTTATGCGCATTTTCGCCATCGCCGATCCCCACCTCTCGAGCGCCGACCCCAAACCGATGGACATCTTCGGCCCCCACTGGCGGGGACATCCCGACGCCTTTTTCGAACGGTGGCGCGAAGTCGTGTGTGAAGACGACCTCGTGCTCGTGCCCGGCGACATCTCCTGGGCCATCCGGCTCGAGGGGGCGCTCCCGGACCTGCGCGACATCGCCGCGCTGCCGGGCCAGAAGGTGCTCCTGCGCGGCAACCACGACTATTGGTGGCCGCCCATCGGCAAGCTGCGCAAGGCGCTACCGCCAAACATGTACGCGCTGCAAAACGACGCCGTGAGGTTCGGCCCCGTGGTGGTCGCGGGCACGCGCGGCTGGCTGAGCCCCGGCAGCAGCGACTTCGGCGAGGAGGACGAGCGCATCTACCGGCGCGAACTAGAAAGGCTCAAGCTGTCCCTTAATGCCGCCAAGAAGCTCGGCGGCGACAAGCTCGTGGTGATGCTCCACTACCCGCCCACCAACGGCAGGCTCGAGCCCTCGGGTTTCACCGAACTTTTGTTGGAGGCCGCGCCCGACGTGCTGGTATTCGGCCACCTCCACGGCGAGGACGGGCAGCGCGTGCTTAGGGAACTGGGCAACGCGGCGGTGCATTTTGTCGCGGCGGACGCGCTAAAGTTTAGGCCCAAGCTGGTGCTCGAGGTCTGAGAGCGGTTCGCGCAAAAGCTGAGGGTGCTTGAGCGCAAAAACGTTTCTGGAGCTTCGTCACCCACAGTAATCCTTGAACCGCATCTCCCCAAAAAGGGACGTTACCTGCTATAAGAGCCGCCAGAGGGATGTCTCTTGCTGTCCGGGAGTCACCGACCAACAGTGTGAATTTTCTCCTCTTGCTTCGCCCCCGCCGCCTATAATCGTTTAACCCCATCTTGGGGTTGTTGGGGGAACGAAAGCCATGCACGAGGATCTGACCATCGAAGACTTAAACATTGGTGTGACCGACCGACTTATTTTTGAGGAGAAGCTCGAGACGAGCGTCAGTTTGGCGCAGCGCGAGGGCTGGCACGGCGGCCTTTTGTACATAGAACTCGCGGCGCTCGGCGAGGACGGGTCGCTTGAGGGGGACTCGCGCGAGAGAACCCTCCGCGACATCCGGGAGCGGCTCGAGGAGGAAACGCGGCGCGAGGACATCCTCCTGCGCATCGAGGACACGCGCTACATCGCCTGGGTACAAAAAGCCCAGGTCGACCAGATTGTGATGATCGCCGAGCGCGTGCGTAACCGCTTGCAGCAACCCTTTAGGGACGCCGCTTTTGGGGTGAACATCGGCGTGTCCCTCTACCCATACGACGGCAAAACGCTCGACGCTCTCCTTCACCGCGCGCGGCTCGCCTTTTCGCAGGGCAAAAGCGCGGGGCGCGACATCCAAGTTTACGACCCCGTCGTGGCGGATTCGTCCGCTTGAACATCCGGTTTGTCAGTAGCTTTTGAACGGTTTTATGGTGGGCGATAAGCCGAACCCAGGTTTTTGCAGATTTTGCACTCGAGCACCCGCTCCCGCTCTATAGAGTCCGAGCCCGCACTGCTTTATTCGTCGGCGACGGCCTCGAGCAGCGGGATGTCGACCAGGGCTATCTTGCCGTAGCCCGCGTCGATGGCACCCCGGCGCGAAAGTTCACCCACGACCTTGGTGACCGTTTCCCTCACCGAACCCACCGCCGCCGCTAGGTCGTCGTGGGTGATATGCACGACCGGCTCGCCGCGCTCGCGCGTGGTCGCAAGCGCGCTGTCTTGCAGGTCCAGAAGTTCCGCGGCGATGCGGGACTTGAGCCTCTTGCCCGAGAGCCTAAAGAGCGACTGGTAAAGTTTTTCGATAGCCTCGACCAGGTGCGCGGTGAGGTCGAGGTTTTCCTCAACGCTCAGGATGGCGGGGCTCAGTACCTCGACTTCGCTGCTCGTCACCGCCTCGGCGAAGTAGCGCCTCGAGAGCCCGCGCACGGCCTCCTCGCCAAAATAGCCGCCCGGTTTTACGTAACGTAACGTCAGCCCGTTGCCCTCGTCATCCACCGTATGAATGCGAACGAGCCCCTTTTTAACGCGGTAGATGTTGTCCGGCTCGCCAGGAAAAAGGATAATCTCGCCCGAGCCGTAGCCGAGGACGTCCGCGTAGTCGCTCTGCTTCACACTGCTGTTCATGCTGCCACTCATGAATCCCCGCTCCCCAAAAAGCGTGTGCCTGAGAGAACAAATCTCTGTTCCATTACGCTAACTATACTGAAGTGTGGACGCGGCAATAAATGCTTGTCTTACTAAACTGCGCCGTTCATCTCCATAATTCTCATGTCTGAAGAGATGATGAAAAATCGCATTCCGTATGCGCGCCCCGCCCCTTACACTGCCCCCATGACAGGCCTTCGCGCAGTTTTTCGCCTCTCCACGGTAGGGATTTTTGTAGGACTGGGGCTCTTGAGCGCCTGCGCCCCGCGCGGGGCGCAGGCGCCGATGACTCTGCGCTTTTCGACCCAGGACAATCCCGTTGTGCTTAACGACAGCTTAGAGCTCACCGCCTACCCCGGCTCGCAAATCCTTACGCTGGATGACGCTGGAGAACGCACCACCGCCCGCTTCTCCTCCAACGCGACGCTTTTCGCGCTCGAGAGCCACTTCGAGACGCAGCTTGCGGTCCAGGGCTGGCGACGCGTGCGCTACGACCCGCCCAACAACACCCGCTCGAGCGTCGTTTATGAACGCGCGGGCGAGCGTATGAGGCTGAACGTGGTGCTCGAGGACACAAGCGGGCGCTACTTGTTGACCCTGCGCTAATCGGCCCCGCTAGCTCACGTTAAAGGCTACATGAACTGTTCTACCCGCCGCGACGCTGGAGCCCGCGAAGCCGCTCGGTGGTGCTGGCGTGGTAGTTCGCGTGCTCCTCGTCGGACATGGGTTTGATGTCGGCCTCGCGTATCCACCTTTCGACCTGCTCCACGGAGGTGTCGAGTTCCTTGGCGAGTTCGTGAATCTGGTAGCTCTGGCGCGATTCGGCGGGGCCTCCGAGCGGGTCTAGGTTGTTAAAATCGGTCATAAGCGCTCCTTTGTAGGTTTTTTGTAAGCACAGTGTAGCGGGCGAGGGAGGGCGAAACTGAGCGCCCGTTCGCAAGCACGCCGCCCGAAACCTTGCGTCTTTGGGGCTGTTTGGTCAGCTCTAAGGTGCCCGTCACATAAGGCGTACAACCGAAAGACAAGTAGGTGCCGCGGAGCGTGCTTTCCGTCCTGGCCGTGTTGACGTTGTAAACGCAGTCCGGCGTTTTGGAAGAGATAAGGCTGGCATTAGCGTTTTTTCGTAAGCGTAGTCGCTCCGCAAAATACCGCTGTTCGCCGCACCTCCAAAGTCAGCCGTCCAAAGCGCCGCCGTAAAGGTCGCTCTGGGCGATAACCTCAAAAGTGACGTTCCCCTCGCTCCCGACGCTGTCGCTTATCGTGCCGGACCAGGTGCCGACGTAATCGTAAGGGTCTGGCAGGGGCGGGTCGGTGATCGGGCAAGCGGTGAGAAAGAGGACAGAAGCAAGAGCGGGGAAAAGCGCGCGAAACCTCAGTATCCTTATACTCCTTTAGAACGGGTGACTCGCCTGTTTACAGGTTCGTGACACCTCAATGTTTGAGACATTACAATAGTATTCATGCTACTCGCCGCGCTGCAAGAGGCTGAGAAATTTTACGGTGAACAGACGGTGTTAGGCGGCGTCACCTTCGAGGTGCGCGCGGCCTCGAGGGTCGCCCTTATCGGGCGCAACGGCGCGGGCAAATCCACCATCCTGCGCCTGCTGATGGGGGAAGACGCGCCCGACGGCGGCGCCGTCTACCGCCGCGACGGGGTGACGGTGGCGATGCTCAAGCAAGATCCGCAGTTTGGAACGGGCTCGAGCGTGTTAGAGGTGTCAGAAAAGGCTTTCAGCGAACTCGACGCGTTGGAAGAAACTTTAAGCGGGCTCGAGCACCGGGGCCTCGACAAACCCGACGTTTTCGAGCGCTGGGAGCGGGTCCATGAAATCTTCGAGCGCCGCGGCGGCTACGAGCGGCGCGCGCGGCGTGACGCGGTCTTGTACGCTTTAGGCTTTCGCGGGCGCGAAGGGGAGACGGCGGCGTGGCTCTCGGGGGGCGAAAAAACGCGCTTGGGCCTCGCGCGCCTGCTCATGGCGCAGCCCGACGTGCTCCTCTTGGACGAGCCGACCAACCACCTAGACATCGCCATGCGGGAGTGGCTCGAGGGCTACTTAAGCCGCTACCCCGGCGGCGTGGTGCTCGTGTCGCACGACCGCACCTTTTTGGACGCGGCGGGCTCGAGCACCGCCGAAATCGCCGGGGGCACGCTCCGCACCTTTGACGGCCCGCCGAGCCGTTACCGCGACTATCGCGCCGAGCAACTCCGCATCGAGGCGGCGACGCGCAAGAACCAGGCGCGCGAGCACGAGCGGTTAGAAGCGGCGGCGGGGCGCATGAAGGCCTGGGCGGGGCAGAACGAAAAGCTGCACCGCCGCGCCAAGGCGATGGAGCGGCGCGTCGAGCGTTATGAAACGCAGATGCTGGGCGAGGCCGAGAGAGAAGCGCGCACCACCCGCTTCCAATTTCCTTGCAGCGAGAGCGGCGACATCGTTTTGCAGGCGGAAGGGTTGAGCAAGAGTTTTGGCGGGCGAACGCTTTTTGAAGATGTCGCTTTTACCCTGCGGCAGGGCGAGCGCATCGCCTTGGTAGGCCCCAACGGCGCGGGCAAGACGAGTTTTCTCAAGGTGATGTTGGGCGACGCCCCCAGCGACGACCCCGCGGCCCTTCTACGTTACGGCGCGCGGGTGCGCGTCGGCTATTACGACCAGGAACTGCGGGACGTGGACCCGGAGCGCACCCTTATCGAGGAGATGATTCGTTTGGTGGGCGACGTGGAGGCGCACAACCTGCTGGGCCGCTTTCTTTTTCCTTATGAGGCGCAGTACAAGCGCATCAGCGACCTGTCGGGCGGCGAGCGGGCGCGGCTGGCGCTTCTCAAGCTCACGCTGGGCGAGTACAACTTTTTGGTGTTGGACGAGCCGACGAACCATTTGGACGTGGAGATGATCGAGGCGCTAGAAAGCGCGCTCAACGCCTTTGAGGGCACTCTCCTTATCGTCTCGCACGACCGCCGTTTCATCCGCGAGACGACAGAACGCGTGTGGGAACTACGGGCGGGGCGCTTTACCGCCTTTGACGGCCCCTGGGACTATTACCAGCGCAAGCGGCAGGCGGAGGCGCAAGCCGAGGCGACGCCCGTCTCTTCACAGATAAAAGAGGAGCCTAAGCCAAGAGGCCCCTCAAAGTGGCAGCTCGAGCGCGACCTAGAAGGTTTAGAAGAACAAATTGAGACGCTCGAGGCCCAGCTTGCCACTATCGGCGACCAGTTGAGCCAGTCGGCGGGGCTAGAGCCCGAAAAGATAGGCGAGTTGGGCGAGGAGCACGCGCGGCTCGAGGCGGAACTGCTGGAGGCGATGGCGGCCTGGGAGGAGACGGCGGAAAAATTGAGCGTCAAAAGTTAAAGAGAGCCGGGAAGCCCGACTCTCTCGCTACCCACCAAAGACTCTACTGCTACTGCGGAATCACCAGAATCATCCCCACATCCACCATGTCGGGGTCGCTCACTAGGTAGTCGTTGGCCGCCAAGATGTCCGTCCAGCGGTTGCCGGTGCGGTAGTAAAAGTTGGCGATGCTCGACAAGGAGTCGCCCGCCTGCACCGTGTAGACGCCCCGCGCGCCCGTGAGCCGCGCGACCGTGCTTTGAGCGCTCACAAGCTGCTGCTGGAGTTCGCCAAGCTCGGTGCGCTGGTTCTCGTCCACGGTGCGCCCGCGGTTGGTGCGCCGGAGTAGCGCTTCGTACTCTTCCGCCACCGAGGCGGCGCGCTCTTGGGCGCGCTCCAACCTGTCTGACGCGGGTTCTAAGCGCTCTTCGACCGTCGCGTCCTGATTGTCGAGCGCGTTGAGCTGTTCCAAAAGCGCGTCGCGCTCCCTCTGGGCGGCCTCGAGCTCGCTCTGCAGGTCCGCGCCCGCGGTTTCCGCCTCCTCAAGCCCCACTTGCGCCTCGCCCAGTTGCGCCTGCAGCTCGTCGCGTTCGCCCGTCAACGTCTGGACCTCTTCTCGCGCACTCGTAAGCTCCTGGGCCTGGGCTTGCGCCTCGCCCTGCGCCGCCTCCAGAGCGGCCTGGCTTTCGGTAAGCTGCGCCTCGAGTTCGCCACGCTCCGTTTCCAGCGCTTGACCCTGCTCGCGGGCGGCCTCGAGTTCGCCCTGAAGCGCCTGCGCCTCGCTCTGGGCCTGCGAAAGTTGCGCCGCGCGCTCCTCACCCTGGGCGCTTAAAGTCTCGGTTTGCGCCTCTAAATCTTGATTTTCCGCCTGAAGCGTGGTGAGCTCTTCCTGCACCGAGGCCAGCTCACCCTGCGTTTCCTCGAGCTGCCGCCCCGCCTCGTCGCGCCCGGTTTGCGCCGCCTCGAGCTCGGCCTGCAAACCCTCACGCTGCGCCGTCGCCTCCGTAAGCTGCGCTTGCAGGTCGTCGCGCTCGGCTTGCAGTTCGTTCAAGGATGCTTGCGCGGTCTCGAGCTCGCCCTGGAGGCTTTCGCGTTGCGCGGTTTCTTCGTCAAGCTGTCCTTGCAAGGCGTCACGCTCCGTCTGCGCCTCGTCTAGGCTGGCCTGCAAAGTCTCGAGCTCGGCTTGCAAAGTTTCACGCTCCGTCGTCGCCTCCGTAAGCCCCGCCTGAAGCTCGTCGCGCTCGGCTTGCACCTCGCTCAAAGATGCTTGTGCGGTCTCAAGTTCGCCGCTCAGGGCGTCTCGCTCGCTCTCGAGCGCGTCTCTTTGCGCCGCCGCGGTTTCCAGTTGACCCTGAAGCGCCTCGTTCTCGCCCGTCAGGGTGGCGACCTCTTCTGTAAGCCCCGCCGCCTCTTCGGCAGAACGCTGCGCCGCCTCGAGCTCAGCCTCCCTTTGCGCCAGCGCGTCCGCGCCCTCCTGGCGGGCGGCCTCGAGCTCCGCCTCGAGTTCCCCAACACGCGCGTTCAGCGTGTCCGCCTGGATGCGCGCCGCCTCTAGTTCCGCCTGCATCTCCGCGCTTTGGTCATCGTCTTGAGCGCCGCCTGTTGCCGCATTACCCGCTTGCCGCATCATGCCCAGGAGCGTGTCAACCCGCAGGCTCAGCGCCTCCACAGTCGCGCGCACGTCGCTCGAGGCCGGGCCGGAGGCGTGGTCGAGTTGCGCGCCCAAGTCGTCCAAAGTGCTTTGCAGTTCTGAAAGTAGCGGCCCCAACCCCTCTTGCGCGCCCCCTGTTGCCGATTGGGCCGAAGCGAGCGGCAGGATGAGGAGTAGAGCCCACAACGTCGTCTTGACTATTTGCACGTGTTTACCTCCCTAGTGATTTTTTTCATTCTAACGCGAACCCGCCCCCTTTTGGCGAGACCCCGTTCGTGCGGCGCGCTCACGGTCCAACTGCTATACAATGGCGCGTAAAGAACGCCCGGAGCCTCCAAAAGGCGGTGACTTCCCTTTTGGAGACGCTCCGGTGAAAGAGGTGAAGCGTGAAGCGTGTAAGATACAAAGATTCAAGCGGCGTCCGTTGGGGCGAGGTGGAGGGCGGAGACGTTTACCCGCTGGGCGGCATCATGGGAACGCGTGAGGGTAAAAGCCTTACCCTTTCCGAGGTGACCCTGCTGGCCCCTTGCGAGCCGCGCGTGGTCGTCTGCGTGGGCAAAAACTACGCCAAGCACATCAAAGAGATGGGCGGGGCCGACCTGCCCAAGGAGCCGGGGCTTTTCTTGAAGGGCCTTAACACCCTGTCGAACCCCGGCGATCCCATCCCCTACCCGAGCTGGACGAACGAGCTGCATTTTGAAGGGGAGCTGGCGGTGGTGATAGGCCGCACCCTGCGCAACGTGAGGGCGGAGGAGGCGTTGAACCACGTGCTCGGCTACACCTGCGCCTGCGACGTGACCGCGCGCGACAAGCAGCGGAGCGACCTCCAGTGGGCGCGGGGCAAGTCGGCGGACGGCTTTTGCCCCTTGGGGCCGTGGTTGGAAACCGACCTAGACCCCACGAACTTAAGCGTGCAGACCCGCATCAACGGCGCTCTCAAACAAGACGGCTCCACCGCCGATATGATTTTCCCGGTGGCGGAGGTTTTGGCCTACATAAGCACCTTTATGACCTTAGAGCCGGGCGACGTGGTCTTGACCGGCACCCCCGACGGCGTGGGGCCGCTGCAAGTGGGGGACGAGGTCGAGGTTGAGGTCGAGGGCGTCGGCACGCTCGCCAACACGGTGGTTTCTGCCTAATGCCTGACTTCCCTCTCGTGCAAGACCTCCGCGGCGTTTTTCTTCTTGATACCCGGCACGGCGGGTTGCAGGGAACGGTGGGAAGTTACCTGCTGCCCGGCGAGGGCGGCACCTTCGCGCTCATCGAGAGCGGCCCCGCCTCGACGCTGCCGACGCTTCTGGCCGGGATACGAGAGGCGGGCTTCGAGCCTGAGAACTTAAGCGACGTGCTCGTGAGCCACATCCACCTCGACCACGCCGGGGCCGCGGGCACGCTCGCCCGCGCGTACGGGGCCACCGTTTGGGTTCATGAGAGCGGCGCGCCTCACCTCGTAGACCCGTCCCGACTCCTCAGCAGCGCCCGCCGCGTCTACGGTGACGAGATGGAGGCGCTGTGGGGGACTGTCGAGGGTGTGCCCGAGGCGCAGGTGCGTTCTCTCTCCGACGGTGACACCTTCACACTTTTCGGCCACACGTTGCGCGTGTTGGCGACGCCGGGGCACGCCTCGAGCCACGTGAGCTATCTCCTGGACGGCAAAACCATGTTTACCGGCGACGCCGCCGCCATCAAGCTGCCCAGCTCAGGAGTGGTGCGCCCCGCCACCGCGCCGCCCGAAATCGACTTGGAGGCCTGGGACCAAAGTCTTGACGCGATGCGCCAAGCCGCGCCCGACCGTCTCCTGCTCACCCATTTTGGAGAGGTGAAGGACGTGGCGGCGCATCTCGAAAGGGTGCGCGAACGCACCCACGCCTGGGCGGAGGAGGTGCTGGCGGGTCTGCAAGCGGGCGAGGACGATGCAGCCCTGGTGGCGCGCATCTCTCGCATCAGCGAAGCAGAGTTGGAGGCCGACGGCGCTTCGCCCGAGGCCAGGGTGCGCCACCGCACGACCTCTAACGACGAGATGAGCGCGGCGGGGCTCAAGCGATACTGGCAGAAGCGTCACCCGGAGCGCATCAAGGGCTAAGCGGAGGTTGAGTACCGAGTGTTGGGTACCCAGTACCGAGAAGTCCACTCTAAATTTGATACTGGGTACTTTTCTTCGCCAAACCTTGCACGTCAATCAGGGTTATACTCTTCTCATGCACGCTTTCTTTCACCCGCTCGAGCCCCAACGATGGCGTCTCTTACGTTCGTAACGTCTTGACGTCTGCTCGAGCCTAGTGAAAGGAATATCTGTGACCAAAGCAACGGTTGAAACAAAAACTGCCGACGCTGCCAAAGCTCCCCAAGCAAAACCTGTTTACAAACCCGTCTACCGTGAGATTCTCGCCGACTTGGAAACGCCTCTGACCGCCTATCTCAAGGTGGCGGGACATCCCTCGTTTTTGCTCGAGAGCGTCGAGCAGGGCGAGCGCGTCGCGCGCTACTCGTTTATCGGCACGGGCGAACGGCGGCGTTTAGAAGCGCGCGGGCGCGCCGTCACCCTCACCACGGCGGAGGGGGCGGAGACCTTTGAGTCGGACGACCCGCTGCGCCTGCTGTGGGATTTGACTGTGCGCGAGACGGTAAACGACCCTTCACTGCCCGACTTCTGGGCGGGCGCGGTGGGGTACGCGGCTTACGACCTCGTCCGGCTTTATGAGGCTTTGCCCGACGCGAATCCCGACGAGCTAAATGTGCCCGACCTGCTTTTTCTCGAGCCCGAAGTGCTCATCATCTTCGACCATCTGAAGCGTCGCATCTTCATCGTCGCGCCCGCCGAAGTGGACAACGCCGCCGACGAGGCGCGGGCGGAGGCTTTGGTCGAGCGCGCTTATCAAAGGCTGCGCGGCCCCCTGCCGGGCGTGCCGGGCGACCGGGCGGGGCGGCGCTTAGAATTCAAGAGCAACTTCACCCGCGAGGGCTACATGGCCGCGGTGGAGCGGGCGGTTGAATACATCCACGCGGGCGACATCTTTCAAGTGGTGCCGAGTCAGCGCCTCAGCGCCGAGCTGGGTGTTCATCCTTTCGCTCTATACCGCGCGCTCCGCGTGGTCAACCCGAGCCCCTACTTGGGCTACTTAGATTTAGGCCCCGTAACGCTGGTGGCGAGTTCGCCCGAGAGCTTAGTAAGGAGCGACGGGACCTGGGTCGAAACACTGCCCATCGCGGGCACCCGCAAGCGCGGGGTGACAAAGGAGGAGGACGCCGCGCTCGCTGAAGAACTCTCGCAAGACGCCAAAGAACGGGCTGAACACATCATGCTCGTGGACTTGGGCCGCAACGACTTGGGCCGCGTCTGCCGCTTTGGCTCGGTCAAGGTAGGCGACCTCATGCGCGTCGAGCGTTACAGCCATGTGATGCACCTTGTCTCGACGGTGCGGGGCGAGCTGGCGGCGGGGCGGACGCCGTTGGACGCGCTCTCGAGCACCCTCCCGATGGGCACCGCCTCGGGCGCGCCCAAAATTCGCGCGATGGAAATTATTGATGAGCTTGAGCCCGTCCGGCGCGGCCCCTACGCCGGGGCCTTTGGCTACGTGAGCGCGGGCGGCGCGATGGACATGGCGCTGACGCTCCGCACGATGGTCATCGCCAACGGTCGGCTTCACTTGCAGGCGGGCGGTGGCGTGGTTGCGGATTCCGACCCGGCGTTTGAGTATCAGGAGTCTTTGAACAAGCTCGAGGCGCTGCGGCGGGCCGTAGAACTCGCCACCGAAGGATTGGCATGAAGGAAGCCGGGTTTGGAGAAGCGTCGCGTGTTCCTTCTACCCTTTTTCTTCCCCCTACGCCTGTGAGAGCTTTATACTTGATGAAAAGCGCACCTTTATGAAAATTTTGGTCATCGACAACTACGACTCATTCACCTACAATCTCGTGCAGTATTTGGGCGAACTGGGCGCGGACCCGACGGTGTGGCGCAACAATCAGTTTGGTTTGGAAGATGTCGGCGCGCTCCGTCCCGACGGCATCGTCGTGTCGCCCGGCCCCTGCACGCCGACCGAGGCGGGGCATTCGGTCGAGGTCATCAGGCGCTACGGCGAGCACACGCCCATTTTGGGCGTCTGCTTGGGGCATCAGAGCATCGGCGCGGCCTACGGGGCGGCGGTGGTCCGCGCGCCGAAAATCATGCACGGCAAGACGAGCGAGGTGCGCCACGACGGCACCGCGACCTTTGCGGGCCTGCCCGCGCGGGTGACCGCGACGCGCTACCACTCGCTTATCGTTAGAGATTTGCCCGACGCGCTCGTCGCCAACGCCTGGGCGGACGATGATCTGGCCGGCAGTGATGAGATGAAGGATAATATAGACGGTAACACAACTAGAGAGGAGATTATTATGGGTTTGCGGCACCGAGACTTTCCGGTCTGGGGGGTGCAGTTTCACCCCGAGAGCGTCCTCACCGAGACGGGGCACGCGATGCTCCAGAACTTTCTCGACATCCTTTGATGGCACCAGAACTGAGCATCATCACCGTGACGGGCGGGCGGCCCGCGCTGCTCGCCAAGAAGTTGGAGAGTTTGGCTAAGCAGACGCTTTCGCCTGAACGTTTTGAACTCGTGCTTTACGTGAACGAGCGCGGGAACAACGTTAAAGAAGCCCTCGAGCAGGCCCCCCCCGCCTTTCACGTGACCGTGCTCGCCCCGCCCGACGTAAAAGCGGGGGTGAGCGCCGCGAGGGCGCGCAACCGCTGCGTGAAGGCCGCAAACGCGCAAATCCTGTATTTCTCGGACGACGACTGTTTGTTGGAACCCGCGACGCTCGAGCGCCACCTAGAAGCTCAAAACGCAGGCTTCCGGGTGGCGGTGGGGCCGGTGGCGTTCGAGCACGAAGGGCAGACGCGAGAAGCGCCGCTCAAGCGCGTCCGCTACTGGAACCTCAACGGGGCCAACTCGAGCCTGCCCACGCTCGCCTTTCGCGCGGTGGGCGGTTTTGACGAGAGCGTCAAGGGCTACGGCATGGAGGACGTGCTGCTCGGTTACGCCTTGGAGCGGGAGGGCTTGCCCTTTGTGGCGCTTCCTGAGGCTCGAGTGCGGCACGTAGGCCCCGACCCACGGCGCTCGGGCGACGTGACGAAGGGCGAAAGCGCGGGCCGCAACGCGGTGCGCATCGCCTCGCGCCATCCTGACCTGTCGCTCCGCCTGGGCGTGCATCCGGTGTCTTTAATCGCCAAGCGCCTCGCCCTCTGGCCGCCCTACGGCGCGGTGTGGGAGCGGCTGGACCGCCCCACCTACACCTACGAGCGGGCCTATCTGAAGGGCGCCATCGACGAACGGAGGAGCGGACGTGGCTAACCCTCCAACGGCTCAGGTAGACGCTGACATCACCACCCTGTTGGGCGACGTGTTCAGCGGCAAGACCCTGGGCCGCGAACGCGCGCGCTTTGTGATGGGCGAACTCATGGACGGCAAACTCTCGCAGATGCAGGCGGCGGCCCTCCTCGCGGCGCTGCGCACTCGGGGCGAGACCGTCGAGGAAATCGTAGGCTTCGCCGAGGCGATGCGCGCCAGGGCCGTCCACGTCCCCGTGCGGGGCGACGGCCCCCTCTTGGACATCGTGGGCACGGGCGGGACCGGCATTAACACCTTCAACATCAGCACGGCGACGCTCTTTGTGGTGGCGGCGGCGGGGGTGAGGATTGCCAAGCACGGCAACCGCGGCGTCACCCGCAGGTCGGGCTCGGCGGACGTGTTGGAGCGTTTGGGCGTCACCCTCGACCAGTCGCCCGAGCGGCTGGCGGAGAGCATTGACGAGACCGGCTTAGCCTTCCTCTACGCCAAGGCCCACCACCCCGCGATGAAGTTTGTCGCGCCGATTCGCGCGGACATCCGCGCGCGCACCATCTTTAACTCGCTAGGCCCCCTCACCAACCCGGCCTCGGCGGACCGGCAGCTCATGGGCGTCTTCGACCCCGCACTCACCGAGCCCTTGGCGGAGGTGCTGGGGGGCTTGGGCGTTACGCGCGCGCTCGTCGTCCACGGCGACGGCTTGGACGAACTCACCGTCTGCGGTGTAAATCGCGTGAGCGAACTTCGAAACGGGGAGGTGCGGACCTTTGAGTTAATCCCCGAGGCGGTAGGGCTCAACCGCTATCCGCTGGAGGATGTGCTCGGCGGGAGCCCCGAGGAGAACGCCAAAACCATCCGCCGCCTCTTGAACGGCGACGTCCGGGGTGCCAAACGTGACATCGTGCTCTTGAACGCGGGCGCGGCCCTCTACCTCATGGACAAAGCGTCAACCATTGAGGAGGGCGTCCGTGCGGCGGCGGCGCTTATCGACGACGGGGCGGCGGCGGGGAAGCTCGAGCGGTACATCGCGTTCAGCCAGATATAAGGCTCACGCGTTCAAGTGAGGATGATGGAGCGCGCGTTTTTGGAACGCGCGCTCTTCACTTAAACATGTCATTACAAACTTTTGTCAGGCAGTCGGTTTGGAGGTTGCAATGAACGGGATAACGATAACGGATGCAACGCCAGATGGCGGGTTCTTGGCGATGTCGCTGTACGACATTTTAATGTTGCTCGAGGGCAAAGGCGAGCACCTTCTTTGGAAAGTATCAAGTATTGACAGTGTGGGTAGCGGAGCAGGAGAACTCCGCAGATTAGATGCTGAAGGAAAGTATATGAACTGGACGACCCTGAAGGAGTTGTCATTGATGATTGAGCAGGTCATCGAGGGTGATCTTGAGGGTTTTGAGAAGGATGTAATCCAACCCTACGTCGTTGTTAGAGCCGTTGATGGAGGCGCTTATGATGTCTATTCAGATGACCCAGAGGTGTTAGAAGGTTATAAAAAGCACTTCAACGACGTTACGGAAATTTTTTAGGGTACATCAGTTGCTTAAAGAAGAGCAAAAAAGAGAACTTTGAGGTCTCTCCACCAGGGGGCAGCGGGGGCGGCGGAGAGGGGGCTCAAAGTTCTTATTGAGACTATAAACGTCCCCCCGCTTGCGAAATCTTACACAGTCTTGTGGGTGGTGGTGAAGCGGGCTAGTGGGCTACTTTCTCTAAGTGAAACGTCACCTTGATGGGGTCGTCCGTGCCCTCGTCCTCGTCCGGATAATCCTGGTCCATGAGGCGCACGTAGTACCGCTCCCCCTGCCACTCGACCGTCGCGTCGGGTTCCATAAAAGCAAGCTCGAAGCGCTCCTTTTGCTCTTCGCTCAAGCGGCTGTCGTCAACTTGGATGGTTTCGGCCATAACTTAGTGTAACAGTGATGAAAAGCAGTGGGTAGTGGTTAGTGGTGAGTGATTAGAAAAATCTAACCACTAATCGCTAGCCACTAACCACTTCACTTCACCCACTGCGCCGGGTCCACCGGCACCCCGAGCACCCGCACCTCCCAGTGCAGGTGCGGCCCCGTGACCAAACCTGTGTCGCCAATCTTGCCCAAAAGCGTTCCGGCGATGACGGTGTCGCCTTCTTTTACGCTAATCTCGCTCAAGTGGTTGTAGACGCTGCACACGCCCAAGCCGTGGCGCAGTATCACCGTATCTCCCCGCACGGTGAGGGGTTCGGCGAGGACGACGACGCCGTCCGCGGGGGCGTAAACGGGCGTGCCGACCGTGCCCCGCAAATCCTGCCCCCGGTGAAAGGAGCGAAAAGGGCCGCCGTTGTACGAGCGCAGCGTGCCAAAGGCGGAGGTCTGGGTAGGTTCGGTCACGGGGGAGCGGAAGGGGCCGTTCCAGCGTTTAACGGCTTCAAAGGGGCGGCAAAGGGTTTCGATGCGCGCCGCCTCCGCCGTCGTCAGCGCCGGGTCGAGCAGCTTGCTCGTTTCGGGTGACAGATTGATGCTCTCGCGCGCGTAGTCGCCGGACATGACGCGGACGGGCAGGGAGAGGATAAGCTCGTCGTTTTGGAGGAACTCGAGCGGAACCACCCCCACCTCCTGAAGCACGGGCACCGCGAGCACCGCCTCTTGCAAATGTTGTAATGATGCTGGAATGGGTGCCAAAGCGTAATCCATCCCGAGAAAGCGCGCGCGCAAGGGCGCGTCCGTCCGGGTCTCAACCGAAAGCATGAGCGCCCGCCCCTGCACGCCCGTTTGCGGCGTGAGCGTTACCCTTTCAAAGGGCGCGGGGAGCGGGTCGGGCGGGGCGAGGTCGGGCGTGAGGGTGAGGATTTGGCCCACCTCGAGCACATTAGGATTGGCGAGATTGTTAAGCCCCACAAGCTCGCTCACGCTCGTCCCAAAACGTGCGGCGATGCGGGTGAGGGTGTCGCCGGGCTGGACGGTGTAACTCTCCGGCTGCGCCCAGGCGAGCGAAAAGGCGAGCAAGAGGGCTAAAAATATGGAGTGCTTCATGGACCCCAAGCATACCCAAAGCGCGCTCTGTTCATCCGGAGATGTGGAACGGCTAACGCAGGCACTTAACCCTCGAGCCTTTCCAAACAGCATTGACAAATAGGGCGCGAGCCTGCATACTGGACGAATTAGAGAGGGGTGACGCTATGCCAAAGAGCTATGTTTTTACGTCCAACACATCCGCAAGGCGCGCAGCCCCTTCGTATACTTGCTGAAAATACATAGAGGTTCCCAATCCCAACGCAGCCGCGCGCCCCGTCAGTCACGTTGACGCGGACGACTCAACCCGTCAGCCGCGAGGCCCACTCGGGCAGAGGAGCCCTTTGAAGGATTTTGACGATTACGCCGACGAGCTTGAAAGTTTTGGCAAACGCAAAGACCGCCGCAAACCTAAAAGCAAACTTTCGGTCAAAGAATTAGCGGCCAACAAAAACCAAAGCTCGAGCGCCGCCAAATTTGACGACCCCGACCTGCAACACCTTTACGAGCGGGGTCACTTAACCGAACTCGTGGGCGAACTCAAGAGCGGCAAAGAGGCGACGGTTTATCTCGCGCGGGGGCCGCAGGGGCTTTTGGCCGCCAAGGTTTACAGCGACATGGCGGTGCGCTCGTTTAAGAACGACCAGGTGTACAGGCAGGGGCGCTACGTCTCGAGCAAGCGCCTCAAAAAGGCCATTGACCAGCGTTCCCGGACCGGCATGAAGGCGCAGCAGGCGCTGTGGATTATGCACGAGTACACCCAGCTTTGGGCTTTTTACAAAGCGGCTTTGCCCGTACCGCGTCCCGTGGTGGGGCCGGGCGTTGAGGACATCGCCAGCGCGGGGCGCGTGGTGCTGATGGAATTTATCGGTGACGAGGCGGGCGCGGCGCCCAGACTTGCGGACACGCGGCTCGAGCTTTCAGAAGCCGAGGACGCCTTTGCGCAGAGCCTCGACATCATGGTGGGGCTTCTCAAACTCGGCAAAGTCCACGGGGACTATTCGACCTATAACCTGCTTTGGTGGGAGGGTCGGGTGGTGGCGATTGACTTTCCGCAGGTGGTGGATTTGGAGGAGAACCCGGAGGCCTGGGACTTGTTAGACCGCGACGTGCGTTCGCTCTGCAAATCGTTTAAACCCTTTGGCATCGAGGCGGAGCCGGGGTTGGTGGGGCTCGAGGTAAAAAAGCGCGCCGGGGTGAGCCCGGACCCGCTGCTGCGCACTTTGCGCTGACCGTACACCAACACGTTACGAAGCCGCGACGGACGGGACAGCCTCTTCGGGAGCTTTACCCGCCGGTTCGCTAGAAACGGCGTCGTGGTCTGGAATGGTCGTTTCGACCCTGCGGATGGCGGGGAACAAGTAGCCCCCGAGCCCCACCAGCGTCCCCGCCACGCCGGACATCACGAACATGAGCCCCATCCCCGCGCCCGGCCCCGTGCCGACGAGCGGGCCGAAAAGGCTGGCGAGCGCGCCCCCCGGCATCATGGCGGGTTCAAACACGCGGTCGGCCAGAGGACCCGCCAGGAGCATGGCGACGGGCGCGCTCAATTGCGCGATAAGGCGGCGCGCGGCGAAGACCTTGCCCTGCACGTCGGGCGCGACCTTAGCCTGCCAGATGGCCTGGTTCGAGCCGTTCAAAATAGGGATAAAGAACGCGCTAAAAAAAGCCGCCACGAGCCAGAGCGGGAGGGATTGGCCGACGCCCATTAACGTGGTGCCGAGGAGGCTCGAGGCCGCCATCCCCAAAAGCACCCCGTGAACGCGCCCCTTCGGCCCGCCCCACACGCTCAGCAGGATGCCCCCCGCCACGCCGCCGACGCCCAACGCCGACTGCACGCTCCCCAGCATCAACTCGTCGTTGCCGGTCCGCGCCAGAATCATCGGCGCGAGCACGATAAAGCCGAAGGTGGCGATGAGGTTGATGGCGGTGAAAACGAGCTGCAAGCCGAGGAGGCTCGGGCGCTTGACGATGTAGCGAAAGCCGTAAAGCGACTCCTTAAAGAGGCTCCCCCGGCTCCCTCGCCCCTCTTCCGACGCCTCCGGCTGCGGGACGGCGACCCACAAAAGCGCGAGGAGCGCGACGGTAAAGGTCACGATGTCGATGACCATGATGCCGCCGATGCCGATGACCGTGAGGAGCACCCCCGCGAGCACGGGCGCGGCGATGGCCGAGGCCGATTCAGCGAGAGAAAGCATCCCGCTCGCCCGCGCGTACTGTGCCTTGGGCAGCATCGTGGAAATCGCCGCCGAGTAAGCCGGGAACTGAAACGCGCCAAAGGCCCCCGTCCAGGCACCCAAGACGTAGAGGTGCCAGACCTCGAGCCCCCCCGACACATAAAGCGCAAGCGTCACCACCGTCGCCGCGCCCGCGCCAAGGTCCGAGAGCATCATGACCAGCTTGCGGTTCCACCTGTCCACGAGCGCGCCCGCCACGGGGCTCAGCAGCACGGTGGGGCCGAAGGTGAAAAAGCCGACCAGCGCCAAGGCCGTCGCCTGCCCCGTCTCTTGCCAGGCCCAGATGGTCAGCGCAAAGCCCGTCATGGCGGTGCCTAAGAGCGAAACCACCTGACCTATCCAAACAATCGTAAAGCCGG
Organism: Trueperaceae bacterium; assembly: GCA_965214995.1. Taxonomy (GTDB): domain Bacteria; phylum Deinococcota; class Deinococci; order Deinococcales; family Trueperaceae; genus CBDCCT01. The sequence continues at coordinate 5,312,046 of CBDCCT010000002.1, read as the reverse complement.
TCATGCCGGTGGGTGAGCGCGCCATGCCTCAATCTAAAGCGCGTCTACTTGAAAGGGTAGGGGTGGGCTCGAGTAGACTCGCCTATGACTTCTACTCTCATCGTCAGCCATCCCAAGGCGACTGCTTTTCTCACCGACCCGGAGCGCACGTTTTTTCTCAAGCCGTTTTTGTTTGGCGAGCGCACCATCAAAGAGGCGGCGGAGGCGCTCCGTTTGGAGCCGCCCGCGCTTTACTATCCTGTAAAGAGAATGTGCGACTTTGGGCTTCTGGAAGTCGTGCGCGAGACCCCACGGCGTGGGCGCGCACTCAAGGTCTATCAGGCGAGCGCGGAGAGGTTTTTTGTGCCCTTTGAAAGCACGGGGGACGTGACGCTCGAGGACTTTATCGCTACCTTCGACGCGCAGTGGAGCGCAGGACTCATCAAAGGTTTGGTGGGCGCGCACCGTCGCGCCGCCGCCCACGCCGAAAGCTGGGGCCTCGTCATCTCTCCTCACCCGTCGGGTCTCATGGCCCTCGACATCGTGCCTGCTCTTGACGCAGACCCCTCCTCTCTTTCCGGCGCCATCTCCATGTGGGACACGGATTACTACTTGAGTGACGAAGACGTAAACGCGCTAAACGGCGAACTCAACGCCTTACTGGCGCGTTACCGCGAGAAACGCAGCGGGCCGCGCCGGGTGCTGAGGGTCGCGCTGGCACCGTGGGAGGCGTAAAGTCTCCTCAGCAGAAGCGGGCGGGCAAAATGCGTGTTTGTAAGTTGTTGTGAGCCTCGAGTCGGACGCCAAAGGCGGCGCAAGCGCCCTTCACGAACCCACGCGCCGCTCCTTGGCGACTTCGTGGAGGCGCAAAAAGCTCACTGCGGTCACGAGCAAGACCGTGCCGACCAGGGTCAGCGTGATGAGCATAGGCGGGGTGCTCGAGAGCACCATCCCGAGCGCGCCCAAACACAGCGTCGCCGTCCAGAGCACCACCACCGCGAGGCGCTGCGACCCGCTCCGCACGCGAATCATATCGTGAAGGTGGTCGTTGGCCGCCGCCGCCGGGCTCGAGCCGCGTTTCAAGCGCCTCAGCACCACCTGCGTGATGTTAAGAACGGGCAGCGCGAGTGTGAGGATAGGCGCGGCCACGGTCACCGCGGCGGTCACTTTGAGCGCGCCCAAGATGCTCACCGCCGCGAGCACGTAGCCGAGCATGTACGCGCCGGAGTCGCCCATAATGATTTTGGCGGGGTTGAAGTTGTGCCGCAAAAAGCCGAGCGCCGAGCCCGCGAGCGCCGCTAAGAGCAAGACCACCGCGCCCTTGTCGTCGAACTGTACGGCCACGGCTAAGAGGCTTAGGCTCGAGATGGCCGCCATACCCGACGAAAGCCCGTCCAAGCCGTCGATAAAATTAAACGCGTTGGTAAACCCGACGACCCACAGCAGCGTGACGACCACCGCGAGCGTCTGGGGGAAAAAGAGATAGGTGCCGTCCCCAAAATAGTTGGTAATAAAGTCAATCGTCACGCCGTTGACCACGAGAATGCCCGCCGCCAAAAACTGCGCGGCGAGGCGCACCACGGTTGACAGCTCCCACATGTCGTCGATAAACCCGACCAGCGCCATCAGCGCCCCGCCCAGGAGCACCGCCAGGAGTTCCGCCCGGTACATGTCAAGCAGGTCGGGGCGCACGAGGCTGCCCACCAAAAACGCGAGCAGAAAGCCCCCGAAAATGGCGATGCCGCCGATGTGGGGCACCGCCCCCTTGTGGACGCGCCGCCCCCCGCCCTGCTGCACCGCGCCAATCTTGAAAGCGAACTCCCTCACCCGCGGCACGAACGCGGCCACGCCGAAAAAGGCCACCGCAAAGGTGATGGCCGCGATGGGAAAATAGCTCAGCAGGTTCTCGCGCATGGCCTATCCTACAGTGTGGGGTTGTGCACAAGCAACATGGGCGACGTAGAAAGTGAAGCGTTGCTTACAAGTTAAGCCCGGGCAAGGCTGGCGGATTTGCCTCGAGCCCGTCTCAACGCGTGCCGTAAATCCTGTCACCCGCGTCCCCCAGCCCAGGCACGATGTACCCGTGGTCGTTAAGCCTTTCATCTTTGGCAGCCAGGATGATTTCGACTTCGGGATGCGCGTTGTGTACAGCATGAATTCCTTCGGGTGCGCCAAGAATGCAGAGCAGCTTGACGTTTTTTGCTCCCATGTCTTTGATGACTTCTACCGCTGCCGCCGCGCTGCCGCCCGTGGCGAGCATGGGGTCCAAGAGAAACACGTCGCGCTCGGCGATGTCCGAGGGTAGTTTTTTGTAGTATTCAACCGGCTTTAGGGTCTTGGGGTCGCGGTAGAGGCCTACATGCCCGACACGGGCGCTCGGCACAAGGTTCAAAATCCCGTCCACCATCACCAGCCCCGCGCGCAAGATAGCCACAAGCGCGAGCTTCTTGCCGCTCAGCTTGGCGACCCTGGCGGGCGCGACGGGCGTCTCTATCGTCACCTCTTCGGTGGTGAGGTCGCGCATCGCCTCAAAAGCCATGAGCATACTCACTTCTGTACAGAGCGCGCGAAAGTCGCGGACGTTGGTGTTTTTATCGCGCAGAAGCGAAAGTTTGTGCTGGATGAGCGGGTGCTCGATAACGGTGACTATGGGCGCGTCATTCATAAAGGCTCCCCCAATAAAAAACCCGCCACGAGGAGCGGGGAACGTTTGTTGTTGCGTGGGTTCTCATCGCTGCCCATCTTAGGGTATTTCCCGCCAAAGGTCAAAGTTTTGCGCCCTAGAAGTGACGCCTTCGCAGGGCATGACGCGCTGACCTCCCCGCCTTTCGCCCTCGCGGGGCTCACAGCGCCCCCACCGCCTTCGCTTTGGCGGCGTGAACAGCGTTTTGCCAGGCTAAATTTTGGCGCGGCAGCTACCATTTTTCGCAGCCTCTAGCCGCCGTCCAAATAATCCAAGACCCCTTTACTGAGGAGTTCAACCGCGAGCGGCAACGAGGCCTCGTCAATGTCGAACTGCGGGTGGTGATGAGGTTTATTGATGCCCCGGCTCTCGTCTCGAGCGCCCACGAAGAAGTAACAGCCGGGGGCCTCCTCGAGCCAAAGCGCCATGTCGTCGCCGCCCATGATGGGGTTGGGCTCTAAGACGCTTTCCTCACCAACCACCTCCCGCGCAAGAGAACGCACGCGCTCGGTCATGGCTGCGTCGTTGACCACCGCGGGGGAGGTGCCTATCCAGGTTAGCTCGGCCTCACCGCGGTGACTCCGCGCCACGCCCTGCGCGTAGGTTTCGATTCTCTCCTGCAAGCTCGAGCGCGTTTCCTTTAGAAAAGTCCTCAACGTGCCCCTCAACTCGACGCTCTCGGGGATGATGTTGTGGGCGGTGCCGCCGTGAACCGCCGTCACGCTGATGACCGCCTGGTCTAAGGGGTCGGTCTCGCGCGAGACGAGGCTCTGGAGGCCCACGACGATGTGCGCGGCGATGAGCACCGGGTCCACCGTCTCCTGCGGCTTGGCCGCGTGCCCGCCGTGACCCCGAACGATGAGGGTGAACGAGTCCGTCGCCGCCATCGCGGGACCCGCGCGCAAGGCCACGGTGCCCGTCGGGTGTTCGCTGCTTAGGTGGAGGCCGATGCTGGCGTCCGGCGTGAAGTCGTCTAAAGCGCCGTCTTTAAGCATCGCCTTTGCCCCGCCCACCTTTTCCTCGGCGGGCTGGAAGATAAAGACAACCTTTCCGGTAAGGTCGTCCTTGCGCTCGGTCAGGAGCTTGGCGACGCTCAGCAGGACCGCCGTGTGCCCGTCGTGACCGCAGGCGTGCATCTTGCCGTCCACCGTCGAGCGGTAGGCGCTGTCGCGCTCTTCAAAAACCGGCAGCGCGTCCATGTCGGCCCTCGCAAGCACCGTCCGGCCCGGCTTGCCCGTCTCGAGCACGCCGACGACGCCCGTCTGACCGACGTTGCGGCGCACCTCTAAACCTAAAGACTCGAGCCTGTCGGCCACAATCCCGCTCGTCCGCACCTCCTCAAAGGCAATTTCGGGGTGACGGTGAAAGTCGCGCCGCGTCTCGACGGTTTCGGCCTCGAGCTCCTGCGCCGCCTCACGGATAGGGTCTAACGTCACGCTCATATCGTCTCCTTTGCCATATCCAAAATTCTGTTAAATTCACGCTCTTCAACGCGCATCACGCTCAAACGGTTGCCGCGCGCCACCAGCCTCATCTCGGCTAAACTCGGCTCCTCTTTAATTTCGCGCAAGCTCACCGTACGCGGCAACTTTTCCACCGCCTTGATGTCCACCAGAAACCAGCGCGGCGTTTCCTCGCTTGCTCTCTCATCATAAAGGCCGCTATTTGGGTCGAACTGCGTGGGGTCGGCTCGAGGCGGGCTCACCACCTCGGCGACGCCGACGACGCCGGGGCGGGGGGTGCTCGAGTGATAAAAAAGCACGCGGTCCCCAATTCTCATGTCGTCGCGCATGAAGTTACGCGCCTCAAAGTTGCGCACCCCCTCCCAGGCGGTTGTCTGGCCCGGACTCTCCAAAAGGTCGTCAAAAGAAAACGCCTCCGGTTCGCTCTTGACCAGCCAGTAGCGGGTGAGGATGGACATGGTGGATTCTACCCCCAAACGCGCGTGGGCGGGCTAATGTGCCCCCGCCGCCTCGTACCGGAACAGCCGCAGGAAAAACTGCATCGCCGCGCCCACGGTGAGCGCGAAAAGCACCGTACCCAGCCCGAGGGAGCCGCCCAGAAGAAAACCCAGCGCCAGCACGCCCAGCTCGATGCCGCTGCGGGTCACGCGGATGCTCCGCTTCACGTAAGCGGACAGCCCAAGCACGAAGCTGTCGCGCGGCCCCGCGCCGAAGCGTGCGGTGATGTAGAGGCCGCTCGAGAGCCCAAGCAAGAGAACGCCGAGCATGAATTGTCCCGTCCCCCACGCGTAACCCTGCGCGTGAGGAACAAAAGGTTGAGCCCGAAAAAAGTCCACCCACGGCCCCACCAGCAGCATATTAAGCACCGTGCCGAGTCCCATCCTCACGTGCAGCACAAAGTAACTCACCGCGATGAGCAAGAGGCCGATAATTTGCGTGACGCGCCCGAAAGAGAGCCCCGTCCTTTCGCTCAGGCCCTGATGAAACGACGACCAGGGGTCGAGGCCGATGCCCGCCCCCAGCATGAGCGCGATGGCGAGGCCGAAGAGCATCAGCCCTAAGTTGAGTTGTAACACTCTGCGCCAAAAGGAGAGGGAGGCCAAGCGGGAGCGGGCGCGAAAAATCCGGGTCATGAGGGGCAGTCTACGTTGGGAGGTGGGCGGAGGATGTCGGGCAAGCACCGTGACTTCTAACCCAAATTGGCGGGGCAGGCTCGAGGCCCGCCCCTTCTTGCTCTCTCGTACTGAGAGAGGTGCTAGAAACTTAGCCCTTAACGACGAGGTTGACCAGCCGTCCCGGCACCACAATCTCGCGGACGATGTCGGCGTTCTCTATATAACGCGCTACGTTGCTCTCGCTTTTGGCGGCGGCCAGCACGGTGTCCTTATCGGCGTCTTTTGAAACCTCGACCTCGCCGCGCCGCTTGCCGTTGACCTGCACGGCTATCGTAATGGTGTCGCTCACTAACGCCTTGGGGTCGTAGTCAGGCCAGCTTTGGGTGTGAACCGAATTATCAAAGCCTGTGCGGTGCCACAGCTCCTCGGCTAAGTGGGGGGCGATGGGGGCCAAGAGCAGGGTCAGAGAACGGACGCCTTCTTGCCACTCGGGGGTCTCGAGTATCCTCCCATTTTTAACCTTGTTCATCGCGTTCACCAGCGTCATGAGTTCGGCGACGGCGGTGTTAAACCTAAAGCCTTCCAAATCTTCCGTCACCTCTTTAATGGCCGTATGAACCGCGCGCCGTAAATCCTTGCGCGCCCGCTCGTCAACCGCACCACCCGCGTCCTCCGCCCCTTCTGTCACCAACGTCCAAACCCGGTTAAGGAAGCGCGTCACGCCCTCGATGCCCTGATAGTTCCACGGGCCGCCCTGGTCCCAGGGGCCGATAAACATCAGGTACGCGCGCACCGCGTCCGCGCCATATTCCGAGACCAACTGGTCCGGGTTGACGACGTTGCCCCGCGATTTGGACATCTTCTCGTTGTCCTCGCCCAAAATCATGCCCTGGTTGCGCAGTTGCAAAAAGGGCTCGCTCGTCTCTATGAGACCCAAATCGCGCATCACCTTGGTGAAAAAGCGCGCGTACAGGAGGTGCAAAATCGCGTGCTCGATGCCGCCCGTGTAGGTGTCGACGGGCGTCCACGCCTCGACTAATCTCTTGTCGATGGGCGCGTCGTCTTTGTGTGGCGATAAATAACGGAACCAGTACCACGACGAATCCATAAAGGTGTCCATCGTGTCCGTCTCGCGCGTCGCGGGACCCCCACACTCGGGGCAGGTCGCGTTCAAAAAGCTCTCGTGGTGCTTCAGCGGCGATTCGCCCGTGGGCATGAACTCGACATCTTCAGGCAGCTTGACGGGTAAATTTTCCTCCCGCTCGGGCACGATGCCGCATTCGTCGCAGTAGAGCATCGGGATGGGCGTGCCCCAGTAACGTTGTCTCGAGATGAGCCAGTCGCGCAAGCGGTAGATGACCCGGCCCTCACCCGCGCCGCGTTCTTCCAAATAATCAATCGCCGCCGCAATCGCCGGGTTCTTGCGCCCCTTCTCACCGTTGTTGAGCTTGCCATTAATTGGCCCACTGTTAATGAGCACGCCGGGGCCCGCGTATGCCTCGGTCATCGTGTCCGCGTCAAAGGCTTCTTCCCCCTCGGGCTGCACTACCGGGACGATGTCCAGGCCGAACTTCCGCGCGAACTCGAAGTCGCGCTGGTCGCCAAAGGGCACCGCCATAATCGCGCCCGTCCCGTAGCCCATCATCACGTAATCGGCAATCCAGATGGGGATGCGTTCACTGTTCACGGGATTGACGGCGTACGCGCCAATAAACTCGCCCGTCTTCTCCTTACCCTCCGCCTGTCGCTCGATTTCGCTCATATGTGAGGCGCGCTTGACATAAGCCTCGACTGCCTCTTTATGCTCCGGCGTCGTCAGCTTTTCGACCAACGGATGCTCGGGCGCTAACACCATGAATGTTGCGCCCCAAAGCGTGTCAGGGCGGGTGGTGAAGACAACGATGTCGTCGCCCGCTTCGCTCTTGAATGTTACCTCAGCCCCCTCGGAGCGGCCAATCCAGTTCGTCTGCATGAGTCTCACGCGTTCAGGCCAGTCCAGACCCTCGAAACTGAGCAGTTCCTCGGCGTAGTCGGTAATCTTGAAGTGCCACTGCGGCATCAGCCGCCGCTCGACCAACGCGCCGCTCCGGTCGCCGCGCCCGTCAATCACCTGCTCGTTCGCCAGCACCGTCTTGTCCACCGGGTCCCAGTTGACGAACGACTCCTTGCGGTAGGCCAGACCTTTTTTGAACATCTGGATAAAGAACCATTGGTTCCAGCGGTAGTAGTCGGGGTCGCAGGTGACAACCTCTTTGGACCAATCGAACATCGCGCCCATCTGTTTGAACTGCGTTTCCATGTGCGCGATTTGGCTGTAGGTGAGGGCCGCCGGGTGAACGCTCCGGCCCTCGTTCGCGGCCTTGATGGCGGCGTTCTCGGCGGGCAGCCCAAAGGCGTCGAAGCCCATCGGGTAAAAGACGTTGTACCCCCGCATCCGCTGAAACCGTGCGAACGCGTCGGGAACCGCGAAGGCGTACCAGTGCCCGACGTGCAGGTCGCCGGAGGGGTAGGGGTACATGGTCAGGTGGTAATACTTGGGCTTGCTGGTGTCGCGCAAGTTTGTCTCGTACAAGCCGCTCTCCGCCCACTTCTTTTGCCACTCGGGCTCGAGCTCGCTCGGGTTGTAACGTTCGGATTTGTAAACAGGTTTTTCGGTGACGGCGTCGGACATGGGGGTCTCCTTCTAAAAGGGGTCGGCTTTTGACTTTATGCTAACAGGAAAAGACCAACCGCAAAGGGTCCAAAAACAAAAATCCCTGACCATGTTGGGGTCAGGGCGACAAAGCAGGAGCGGCGGGAGTCGCTAGTGCTTCGGCCCTCCTGGGAGTAGTCGGTGGGTGAATGGGTGAATCATCTTGAATGTATGGTAGCGCGGTCTCGAGGCTGTGTCAATCCAGTGAGGCGTTTCTGACTTCTACAATTTCGGATAGGCTTTGCCTTAGCTGTTTCTCCAAATCATTGAGAAGAGGTTCAACCTTTACGTGCATATCTCTGTATGCTGTTAACCATTCTTCTTCTTGACTTGGTTTGTCATACAAGTTTTTGTGTTTGAGTATCGAGGTTTGCATGATTTCTAAAATTTTATCAGCTTTTTGACAAGAGTTTTCGTTGACATAAAAGCGGTTTCTTCTGTAGAAGATTGAAAGAGAGTTAAAGGTAGTAGCTGTGTCACTGTACCTCTCAGCATTAGTCCTCGTGCCATGTTGTATTTCTGGAGGCGTAACTAAATCTGTTACTTTGTCTCTCGTATCAACTATCATTCCATAAAGTTCACTTACCACCTCGACTTGCTTCTGATGATAAGCCGAAAATTTTGTCTGATATTGATAAAATTGCTTTTGGAGTTCATTTTCTAAACGGAGCTTTGAGGCTTCGTACTCCTGTGTAAGTTGAGCTTTATGGTTCTCGAGCGCCTTCCCCATTTCTAGCTCGTAGCGTTTAGCGTCGTGGTCAAGAAGCTGCTGAAAAACCCCTCTTAACAGGAAAGCTAAAACAGCGATGATAGCAGTTGGTGTAAATATGAGGGCGATGATTTGTTGCAGAACTGTCATAGATGTTTTTCACCTTCGGTAAGCACATTTTAGCTCGAGCCTCGCCACGCCCTACGCCGCTTCGTTCAGCGCAATCTGCCCGTCAATCTCATCCTTACGAGACCGCGCGTAAGCCCAAGCGTTGGCGAGGTCTTCGGCGCGGAGGCTTGGATAGCTCTGCAAAATCTGCGCCTCGGTCAAGCCCTGACGCCGCGCCTGAACGAGCACCCACACGGGGATGCGCGTTCGCACAATGCGGGCGCTCCCCCCAACCACGCCCGGCGTGTGTTCGATGCCCGGAAAGGCGTTGCTCAATTCCTGAACCACCCACTGCAAAAGCTGCGCTTTCTCGGCGGGTGTGAGTTGAGTCAAAAGTTGTTCGGCTTCCTCGAGCTTGGTCACAGCTTCCTCACTTTCCCAAGCTGGGCATGTGTTGGTTGGCTCGAGCTACCCCAACTCCGCCACATGCTCATCCTCATACCGCTCAATCAGCACACCAATCACTTCCATAAGCGACGCGAGCGGATGGGCCTCGTCTTCGCCCACTTCATCAATGAGCTTGTCCAGCAGACTAATGAGTTCGTTGTAATCCTCCTCAGTGTGAAGCACGACGACTTTTTGGTCCGAGATAAATAACCGCGTGTTGTTGTGCATAAAGTCTTATGATTTTAGCAGGCTCGAGCCTCACCAAATCTCCTCTAGCTCGAGCACGAAACCCTCTAACACGCCTCTACCCTCCACCCTTTCAGGCTGCTCGAGTTCTTCCACCCCTTCAGATGTGTAGATGTAGAAAAGCTTTTCCTGCGGGTCTATAAACCAGCCGAGCTCTGCACCGTTCTCGAGGTACTCCCGCATTTTTTCCTTGACAACCCCTAAGCGGTCGGTGGGGGAGCGAAGCTCCAGGACGAACTCGGGGCACAGTGGCAAGAACTTATCCATCTGCGCGTCTGTTAACCCTTCCAGCCTTTCTTTACTTACCCATGACACATCAGGCGAGCGGACCGCGCCGTTCGATAGACGAAAGCCGCCAGACGAATCGAAAACCGTACCCCGCTTATGTTGACGGTTCCACGACGCGAATTGAAAGGTGAGCTCTGCGTTGCGACTACTTGTATTCCCCCCGGCGGGCGGCATAACGATAAGGTCTCCTTCGGCGTTTAACTCCATGCGGAGGTCTTTATTGAGTTGGGCGAGGTGAAAGAAAGCGTCCTCGTTAAGCTCGAGCACAGGCTTCAGGCGCATAACGAGCGGTTGCCAGGTGGTTGGGCGCTCCTTGACTTTCATCGTAACCTCCGCGTGATGTGCTGAATATTTATCCCTCGAGCTTGTGAGTTCATCCTCTGCGTGACATTACAGTTAACATTAGGAGAACGGCCCGTGAGAAAATCGCCTGCTCGTCTCGACATTGTACCAGCGACGGCCAGGGTCTAACGATGTTTTTGGAATGTGTGGGGGTGGGCTCGAGCGCCTACACGCTTCACCCACCTCTCAAGCACCTCGAGGCCTGCTCATCGTTTCAACATCGTTTAGGAGGATGGCTACGGCCTTTTCGCCGCTCTCCACCGCGCCCTGAATGGAGCTCATGCTGGTGGTTTCGGAGGCGATGAGGACGTTTTTTAGGGGCGTGGCGTGCCCCGCGAGCGTGGCGCTAAAGCCGGGCGGCTGAGCGAACTGCGCGAACGTCAGGCGGTCAAGGTGGAGGGAGCGGAGCTTGGCAACCGCGGACGCGCCGTACCAGCGGGCGAGTTCTCCTCGGACCGCGCGGTCTAAATCCGCATCATCAAGTGTAGGCAAACCGAGGATGGTCACGGCGAGCAGGTGCGCCCCGGCGGGTGCGAGGGCGGGGTTGGCATTGCTGCCCCAGATGGCGTTGTTGATGAAGCCGTCCGCCGCGTTGAGCAGGAGCCGCGGTTCGTCGTCCAGGAGAACGTCGGACGAGTAGTACAGATACGTGCTGCCTACCGCTTTATGCGGCACATCGGCACCTGTGAGGCGGCGAATCGTGGGCGGGTCCGCCGCCACAATCACCCGGTCGGCTTCTAGAGTCTCCCCGCTCGTATGAAGAGTAACGCCGTTGGGGTTGGGCTCGAGCCGTTCCACGCGCACGCCCGTCTCGACATTCAGGCCCTCCGCCAGTTGCCTCGTCATCTTGCCCATCCCGCCCCGCGGCGTGGTGGTCGCGCCGTCCATGAGCATCCGGAAGTAGTAGCGGAAGAGCCGCGCGCTGGTCGAGAGGTCGCGCTTTAAAAAGATGCCGCCGAAAAAGGGCGCGAAAAAGTGCTCGACGGCTCCCTTTGAGAAGCCAAAGTTTTGCAAAAAACCTCTGGTGGTCTCGTCCGGCCTGTCAAGAAGCGCGTGCGGCTCGCCCCTTTTGAGTTCCGCCGCCAGCTTGCCGATGAGAAGCTTGTCGCGCAGGGTGAGCGAGCGGGCGCCCAGCGTGCTAAATAAACTTTGCGGGTCGCGCAGGGGGTCGCCCACCCTTTCTCTGCGACCGTCCCGGCAGATGACGGCACCGGGGGGGATGGGCTGGAGCTCGAGCCTCCCAAAGTCAAGCTGACGCTGCGCTGCCGGATAGGCGGTAAAGAGCACCTGAAAGCCGCGGTCAACCGTGAACCCTTCGATAAACCGCGAGCGTACGCGCCCGCCGACGTTACGTTCGGCCTCGAGCACCCGCACCCCGACCCCCGCCCGCTTCAGCACCCGCGCCGCCGTGAGGCCCGCGAGACCCGCGCCAACCACCGCAACAGAATTCATGCTCTAAGTTTAACCGGAGGGCGTCGCGGGTGGTGCTCCAGAAGTAGATTAAGACGAAACGTTCACCGCCACATGTACAGCGTACAGCTTTTGGAGCTTTCTACCGAAGAGGTTACTGACCGCTCCTCCTAGTTAGCTAGTTGACATCTCCTAGCTAACTCGTATATACTGCTTTTCAGGAGGCTTTTATGGGGAGACCCCCACAGCCAGGACCCACCGAGCGCGAACTTCTGCTTCTCAAACTCCTCTGGGAGGGCGGCCCGTCCACCGTCCGCGACCTCAGAAAGCGTTTCCCGCACCTTCCTAAACCTGCTTACACCTCGCTGCAAACGAATTTGCAGGGGATGCTCGAGAAGGGCTACGTGTCGAGGACCAGCGAGGGCAAAGCGCACGTTTATCACGCAGCCCTGAGCCGGGAGGAGGTCGAGCGCGAGGTGGTGGACGACCTCCTGGGCCGCGTGTTCGACGGCTCGGCCCTGCGCCTCATCTCGACCGCGCTTACAAGCGAGCGAGTCACGCCCGAAGAGGCGGACGCGCTCGAGGCGCTTATCAAAGCGGGCGAGACGCGTGACTGACTTTCTGCTCACCTACACGCTTCACAGCACCGTCCTCCTTGGGCTGACGCTGCTGCTTGTGAAGCTTCCCGGGCTGCGCCGCGCGGGTTCAAGGGACCTGCTGCTGCGGGGGGCGCTCGTCATGAGCGTGCTCACGCCCCTTATCGCGCCTACCTTGGCGTTCACGTCGTCGCGGGTGGTGATTGACGCAGCACCGACCCAAACGGTAGCCACCGTGCCGGGCGGGGAGGGCTCGAGCCAAAAAGCTTCACCGGGCGCGGTAGCGTCGGAAGACCCGACCACCCTGAACCCTCAGCCCGAACCCGCGCCGCTCGCTCCCCTGACGCTCGTTTTCCACCTGCTGCTGGCTCTCGGCGTTCTCACGGCGACCGCCCGTTTTGGCCGCGCCTGGTGGACGTTGCGGCGTCTTCTCCAACGGGGGAGACCCGCGCCCGATTTTGCGCTCAAATATGGCTCGAGCCGCCACCCCCTCGGACTCGACGTCGTGATGGCTGATTTAGCCGTCCCCGTCGCCTGCGGACGGCGTACCATCCTCGTTCCGAAAACCCTGACCGCGCGTTTGACGGCGCCTCAGGTACGCGCTGTCTTGGCGCACGAAGTCGCGCACCTGCGCCGCGCCGACCCCCTGTGGACGGCGGCGCTTTCGCTGCTCTGTCACCTGTTCTTTTTCCAGCCCTTGAACTTTTTGGTCTTGCGGGAGTGGCGGCGCGCGTGCGAAGAGCTGTGCGACGCCGAAGCGGTGGGGGAGATGCTCGAGCCCCTTACCCTAGCGCGGAGCCTGCTCGAGCTCGCCCGCCACCCCACCCACGTCCCCCTCGCGCCTCTGGTAAATAGCGCGGCGGAGAGTCACCTGAGCCAACGGATTAAAGCTCTGCTCGAGCCAAAGGAGATGCACATGAAACGTTCGCACCTGTTCGCCGTCGTTTTCGCGCTTTTTGCCGTTACTTTTGCCTTGCCTACTCTCACGCTGGCGCAAAACGCGCCGCGGTTTTTTCAGAAAGCTGAGGCTGACAGCAGCACGATGGAAGAAAGAACAAAAAACTTTATGTTAGAGAGCACGACGTTTGAAGAATTCTCAGCGTCCGAACTCGTCCAGAAAGTGCCTTATGAGGTGCTGGTGCCGAGCGACTGGCCCGGCACGTACACGCAGCCCCTGAACTTTGGATACATTCAACCGCATAACATCGTCGTCACCATCTACGATGTGACCCAGCCCGAAGGCGAAAATATAGAGTTCGGATTTGCTCAGCAGCCTGAGGATGACGTGAGATTTCCTATGCTTGTCGGCGCATCCGCGCAAATAGAGACCGTCAGCGTGGGCGAAACGACGGGCGAATGGGTTGAGGGAGGCTGGAGCGGGCTGGACTCGAGCCTCACCTGGGAAGATTCCGGTGAGTCGGCCTTGGTGTGGCAGCAGGACGGGTTTGTGTTCATGGTACAAGCTTTTGACACGGTTGAACTGGATACGTTGCTAAAAATTGCGAACAGCTTACAGCCCTTAGAAAACCAGTAAGCCCCTGACGCCTGGCTATTTGAGGGACGGCTAACACATGATTTCACGCGTCAGCCGCCCAAAATTGCCTAAACTGGAAGCGCGTCAACCAACCTGATGACGGTTGCCGGGCCTCGAGCCTACGGCGCGGGCGTAAAGCGGAACGCGTCGCCCTCTTGCGCGACGTAGCCCAGGCCGGGAAAGGCGAAGTGGTAGGCGAAAATTTTGGTACCGTCGTTCGCGGCCCGGCTCAGCACCTCGCGGCGCGTCGCGGCGGCCTGTTCGGGGTTGGCGTCAAAAGCAAAGGCCCATTCCGGGCGCAGCGGCGAGATGAGCGCGTGGGTGGCGGTGTCGGCGATGTGCAGGAGGCTCGCGTCACCCGAGCCGAGGGTGAAAATCGTATGGCCGGGCGTGTGCCCAAAGGCGTTCACTGCTTGCACGCCGCTCACGACCTCTTGACCGCCACCAAAGTACGAGATTTGCCCCGCGTCCACGGCGGGCTGGAGCTTGTTCAGCGCGGCCTGCGCGCCCTCGTTGTCGCTGGGTGCGCTCTGCAAAAAGTCCCATTCGGCCTGCGGGAAGTGGTACATGGCGTTGGGGAAGGTGAGGGTTCCGTCCATCGACATGCCCCCGACATGGTCGCCGTGATAGTGCGACAGCACGACCGCGTTGACGCTGCTCGGGTCTACGCCCAAAGCTTCTAAGGTCGGCACCAGGTTCTGCCCCGTACCCGTGTCGATAAGGATGCGCTCGCCGTCACGTTCCAAAAGCATCACGTTCACCGTGGCGCTGACGGCGTCGGTGGGCAGGTTGTATTCGCCCAGAAGCTCGCTCACCGCGCCCTCGGGCGCGCCGCCGCCCCACATCGCGGGCTCGAGCGCCAAGGCCGCTTCTTGAAACGCGGTGACTTGCATGTCGCCGAGGTCGAAGCGTTGCAAGGCGAGGGGGAGGGGCACGTCGGGCGAGGGCGCGTCTTGCGCCTTGCCAACGCTCAGGTTGGCGAGGCTCACCCCGAGCGCGGTGACAGAGGCACCTTTAAGCAGCGCACGACGGGAGAGGGGACGTTTGGCGTCTGGCATGTATTTCCTCCTTTTGGCTTCCTCCCGCACCGTAACGCTCGAGGGCCAAGAGCGCCGTATTAAGCAATACGGCCCCGAGTTTGCGCACAGTACGTTGCGTGGCGCATTACATCGTCTTCGTCACCTTGCTTAAGTGACGCGGCGCGTCCGGGTCAAGGCCCTTGGCGTGGGTGAGGTGAAGCGCCAAAAGCTGCCCCGCCAGCACATGTAAAAACGCCTCGCTGACCCCGTGCAAGTCGCGTGGTAAGGGGACGGGGGCGTCGGCAAGGTCTAAGAGTTCCGCCGCCCCGCTCACCACCGTCAGGTCGGCTCCTAAATCGCGCAGCCTCTTGGCGACCTCTAGTGTGGACTGTAAGGTCGCGTCGCCGCTCCCCAAAAGGATGATGGGCTCGCCTGGCCCTACCGCCGCGATGGGGCCGTGTTGGAATTCGGCGCTCGAGTAGGCCTGCGCGTGAAGATAACTCGTCTCCTTGAGCTTGAGCGCGACCTCCAAAGCCGGGCCGTAGGAGAGCCCGCGGCCCAGCACGTAGCCGCTCTCGGCGTGGGTGAGGCGCAAGGCGGCGCGCGCTACAGCGGTTTGATTTTTCAGCACGCTCTCCATAAGCGCGGGCACGCTGTTTAGCGCCCCCAGCAGCGCCTCGTCCCCCGACCAGCGGGCCACGAGGAGGGCGAGCACCATCATCTGCGAAGAAAAGGTTTTGGAGGCGGCTACCGCGTTTTCTCTCCCCGCGTTCTGGCGGAGGCAGAAGTCGGCGGTCGCTTCCAGCGCGCTCCCCGCCGCGTTGGTCACGGCGACGGTCGTCGCGCCCGCCTTGGAAAGCGCGCGCAGCCCCTCGACCACGTCGCTGCTCTCGCCGGACTGGCTCACGCCGACGGCGAGCGCGCCTTCAAGCGTCATCTTCGAGGCGTAGACGGTAATGAGGCTCGGCGGCACGCTGGCGACGGGCAGGCCCAAATACTGGCCCGCCAGGTAGGTAAAAAAGGTGACCGCGTTGTCCGAGGAGCCTCGAGCGAGGCTCAACACGAGCCGGGCGGGAAGCTTTCGCAGCGTCTCCACCACCTCCGGCGTGCCTTGCCCCAACAGCCGCGCCAGAACCTCCGGCTGCTCCTCTATCTCCCTTTCAAAATGACTCATGTTCCTCCTGACTTTTAGAGGCCGCGACGGCCTCGCGGACGCGGCCCTGGTGACGGCTCAAAAGGTCGCGCGCCTCCGCCGCCGAAACGTCCCCGAGAAGCGTGACGACGGCCTCGCGGATGTGCCAGCTCGTTCGTTCAAGCGCCCCCGCCGCCGCCTCTTCCGAGGCCCCCGTCGCCTCGCGGACGATGCGCCGCGCCCGCGCCCGGAGCTTGTCATTCGCCGGGCGCATCCCGACCATCAGGTTGCCGTAGGCCCCGCCGAGCCGCACGAGCACCGCCGTCGAGAGCGCGTTCAAAGCGACTTTTTGGGCCGTGCCTGCGGCGAGGCGGGTCGAGCCCGCCAGGACTTCGGGGCCGGTGTCTAAGAGCACCCCGACCTCGGCGGCGTGCAGGAGGGGCGCGTCCGGATTGTTGGCAACGCCCACCGTGAACGTGCCGCGCTCGCGCGCTCGCGTGACCCCGGCAACGGTGTAGGGTGTGCGCCCGCTCGCCGCCAGGCCGACGACCGCGTCGGCGGGGGAGGCCTCGGCCTCGTCTACGGCGGCTCGAGCCGCTTTTCCATCGTCCTCGGCCCCCTCTTGCGCCCGTTCGCCCGCCGCCGCGCCGCCCGCCAAGAGCACCAGCGTTTTTGTGAAGCCAAAGGTGGGCGGCAGTTCGGCGGCGTCCTGGAGCGCCAAGCGCCCCGAGGTGCCCGCACCTAGATAGATGAGGCGACCACCACTTTTAAGACAACGTTCGATGCCCGCGGCGGCCTCCTCGAGCTTAGGCAACGCCCGCGCGGTCGCCTCCACCGCGCGCCGGTTGCTCTCGACGAGCGCGGCGAGGCTCTTTGAGAGCGGCCAGGTGTCAAGGTCGCGGTAGGCTGTCCCTACGGTTTCCGTTGTGCTTTCAGTTGAGGCTTCCGCCAAACTTTCGTCGCTCACGCCCGTCTCTTTCCGTCTGGATGTATAGCGTTCATTTATACCCTGAGGGTGCTGAGTCTATCAGCGCAGGCATCATCCTTTAAACTGTGTCCTATACAGCGACGCCTAGACTGAACTGGTCTCAAACCAGATAGTACCTACTAAGGCGCGCGCAGCTCGAGCGCCAGCCCGTACTTGTCGCTCCGGTAGGCGCTGCGCACGTACTCGAAGGGCCGGTTTTCGGTGTCGAAGGTGGTGCGCTCGAGCGCCAGGAGCGGCGTGTCCTTGCCGATACTCAGCCGTTCGCACTCGTGTTTGACGGGCAGCCGCGCGCTCACCGTTTGCCGGGCGCGGTGGGGGGTGACGCCGTAGTGCCGGGTGAGGGTCCGGTAGAGGCTGCCCGAGCGCTTCAAGGCCGCCACCGGAAAGCTCCCGAAGCGGGGTGAGAGGTGCGCTGTCTGGAGCGCGAGCGGCTCGCCGTCGGCGGTGCGCAGGCGGGTGAGGCGCAAGACCGAGGTGCCCTTGGGCAGCGAGAGCGCGTCGGCCACGCCCTGGTCGGCGGGGACGTGGAGCGCTTCCAAAAGTCTGCTGCCCGCGCGAAAGCCCAGCGAACGCGCCTCCTCGGTGAAGCCCAAGACGCGGTCGATGGTCTGCTCGAGCCGCTGCGGCAACACGAACGTGCCCGAGCCCTGCCGCTGCTCGACGAGATGGTCCAAGACGAGCTCCTCAAACGCGCGGCGCACCGTCATGCGCGAAAGTTTAAGCGCCGCGGCGAGGTCGCGCTCAGAAGGAAGCGCCGTACCGGGGGCCAAGGAGCCGTCCCGAATCGCGTCGCCCAGCCGCCGGTTGAGTTGCAGGTAGGCCGGAGTCGGCAAGGTTTTGTCGATAGCTAGTCCGTCGATGACTAGTTTGTTGACAGGTAATTTGTCGGTATGCGGCGCGACCTTCTCCATAAGTACCACGCTCATGATTTCCCCCCGTCTCCCGTATCCTCGTGTGACGCCCGTTCTGTAACGTTTTGCAACCGTACCATTTCTAGACCATTGAGGTCAAACCGTGCTAGGGTTTTTACATGAATCTCCCCACCGAAACCGGTCTTGACGCGCCTCGAGCCGTGGTTGAAAAGGCGGTGGCGACCCGCGAGGTGCCCGGTGCCGTGGCTTTTGTGGGGACGAGAGAGGACGCGGCGTGCGTCGCGGCGGCTGGCGTCACGCGTCTAAAAGGCGGCGTTCCCGTCACGCCCGAGACCGTTTATGACTTGGCCTCGCTCACCAAGGTGGTGGCGACCTTGCCCGCGGTTCTTAAACTCGTTGAGGCGGGCGAGATTGGTTCAGAAGACAAAGTCAGACGCTTTTTTTCCAACGCGGGCTGGTTTCAGACCCCTTCGCTGGGTGACGCCACGATTAGAGAACTCCTGACGCACACCTCGGGTCTCCCGGCCTGGAAGCCGCTTTTTGCAACCACCAGGGAACGCCAAACGGCGCTCGCCAATGTGTTGCAAACTGGGCTCGAGCACACGAAAGGCACCTACACCTACAGCGACTTAGGCTTCATCCTCTTGGGCGCTGTTATTGAACGGGTGAGTGGGGAGCGGCAGGACGTGTTCGTGCAGCGCCACGTGTTCGGCCCCCTGGGCATGACGGAGACGCGCTACGGCCCCGTAAAGGGTGAGCATATCGCCGCCACCGAAGACTGCGGCTGGCGGGGCGGGCTCTTGCAGGGTGTCGTCCACGACGAGAACGCTTTTGTGATGGACGGCGTCGCGGGGCACGCGGGGCTTTTTGGCACCGCGGCGGACTTGGCGGCTTACGCGCAGGCGTGGCTGAGCTTGGACCCCCGGCTCGGGCCGGAAAGTTTGTTACAAGACGCCTCGCGGGAGCATTTTTCTTCGGGAAGCGAGCGGCGCGGTTTGGGGTGGATGCTCCAAAGTGAGGGCTCGAGCGCCGGGCGCTACGCAAGTGAAGGGGCATTCGGACATACAGGCTTCACCGGCACGAGCTTGTGGATTGACCCGGTTGGAGGCTGGTTCGCGGTTTTGTTGACCAACCGGGTACACCCCTCGAGAGAGGGTGGGCGGAACATCCACGCCTTGCGGGTAGCGTTCCACGAGGCGGTGGCGCGGGAGGTTGAGGGGTGAATCTGCCCCCGCTGCACGTTTTGGGCCTCATGTCCGGCACCTCGTGTGACGGGGTGGACGCGGTGCTGGCGCGTTTAGAGGAGCGGGACGGCGTCCTTTCGTGGGAGGTGCGGGCGCGCCACTCTCTCGAGTACCCGCCTGAGTTACGTGGGCGGTTGGAGCGCGCCTTACACCCGGACGCGTCCGACGTGGCGCTGCTCACGCAGCTTCACGCGGAGGTGGGCGGGGTCTACGCGGACGTTGCCGCTAAGGTGATGCAAACCGAACGCGCTGACTTGGTCGTCTTGTCGGGCCAGACGGTCTACCACATCCCGCGCGTGGACGAGGCTCGAGGCTGGCGCACCATAAGCACGCTGCAACTCGGCGAGGCGGCCTTTGTGAGTGAGCGCTGCGGGACACCCGTCGTCTCGGACTTTCGCCCCTCGGACCTGGCCGCTGGGGGCGGGGGCGCGCCGCTGGTGGCGTTCGGCGATTCGAAGCTTTACGCGCAACCGGGCACCGCGCGGGCTGTTCACAATTTGGGCGGCATCTCCAACCTCACCTACCTGCCCGCCGACGGCGACCCGGCGGGGGTGATGGCTTTCGACACAGGACCCGCGAACTGTCTTCTGGACGAGGCCGCGAGGCGTTACTTCGGCTTGGACTACGACGAAGGGGGGCAACTGGCCGCGCGGGGTAGGGTGGACGAGGAAACGTTGACGCGCCTTTTGGAGCATCCTTATCTGAGCTTAAAGCCCCCCAAAACGACGGGCCGCGAAACTTTCGCGCTGCGCGAGTTTGAAGAATTCCCTGAACCTCACTCACCCGAAGACGTGCTCGCCACCCTCACCGCCTTTACCGCCGAGTCGATAGCTCGAGCCTACCGCGATTTCGTGCGCCCGCGTCCCTTAGACGAGATTTTGGTGGCGGGCGGCGGTGCGCTTAATCCGACGTTGATGCGGGCGTTGCGTGAGCGTGTGGACGTGCCCGTCAAAACCTTTGAGGAGGTGGGCTGGCGCGCCAAAGACCGCGAGGCCCTGGCCTTTGCGGTGATGGGCTATTTCGCCTTTTATGGCCTGCCCAACACGCTGCCCCACGCGACGGGCGCGCGGCGCGCGGTGGTGGCGGGTAAGCTGACGGGGCTGACGAGGGGGAACCGTGGAAACATCTGAATTTCTGGAAACGCTCGTACAGGACAAAAGGACCACGCTTTGCGAGGTCGCGCTCTCAAACGGAAAGCTTCAGGGAACGGCGGACGCGGGGCTCGAGCCCACTCTCCGCACCCACGCCGCCGAAAAGGGCTTCTTGTTACAGGTGCATTTCTTAGAACCCACTCTCCAAAAGATTGCCGCCCCCCGCACCTTCCTCCTTCGTCACCCCGAGCCCGCCGCCGAAGGGGTATCTGAAGCGCTTTACGGTGAAAGAGTGAACGTTTTTGACACTTGTGGTGCCTTCCGCCGCGTGGCGACCCGCCGCGACGGTTACCTCGGCTGGGTGCCCGCCGACGCTCTAGCCGGAGACCTGTCCCCGCCGACTCACCGTGTTGTTTCCCTCAGAGGTCACGTTTTTGAAGCGCCAAAGGTGCAGAGCGCGCGCCTCTTTGAACTCTCCCACGGCGCAACGCTTCACGTTGAACTTAGCGGGGAGCGTGAGGAGGGCGAATGGAGCCGGGTGGCGCTGGCGCGCGTCGAAGCGGGGTTCGTGCGCAGCACCCTCCTCTCTCCTCTCAACGAACCCGCGCCCACCGCCACCGCCGAAGCCGTGGTGGCTTTTGCGACACGTTTCTTAGAGGCGCCTTATGTCTGGGGCGGCACTACCGCCTGGGGGCTCGACTGCTCAGGCCTGGTGCAGACCGTCTACGCCGCGCACGGTCTCGCCTTGCCCCGCGACGCCGACCAGCAGGAGGCGTGCGGGCGGGAGGTGACGCCGGGGGAGGCGCAACCCGCCGACCTCCTCTTCTTCCCGGGCCACGTCGCCATCTCCTTAGGCGGCACCCGCCTGCTGCACGCCAATGCCCACCACATGCGTGTTACGGTTGACGATTTTGCCGTGGGCGCCTACGGTGCGGCGCTGCGGGCGGGGCTGGCACGCGTTAAGCGCGTGCTCGGCCCACAAGTTGTTAATCACCCGGAACTGAAAGTGTTTAGGTTTTGAAGGTGGCGATAAGAAGAAAGGGTGGATTCGCCCCAACTTTACAGCTTAATACTTTATGCAGTTTACAGCCAGAACATACATCTCAGTCTCGGTGCGAGAAATGTTTTATAGTTCTTTTCAAGTTCAGTAAAGGAGGTTTTTATAGACGCGGACACAGATGTTTCACAAAGAACCCCTCTTCCCCACTAGAGGCTCGAGCGCGTATCTTTCTATTTTTCTAAAGAAACTTAGAGGAACCGACGGAGCAAAAAAAGGCGAAGAGGGTTTCTTTTTGCTTGAATTCGGTTCCTTGTTCGAGTTCGACCTCATCCCGGTCATAAAAATCTGCTCTGGCTACTCCAGCTGTATAACTCACTACGCGGCCAACGACACAGTGGAAATCTATTGGCACTTCTGCCCCAAACTTCCTCCGGTGTTGCCCCCAAGCCCGTGCGGTATGCTGCGCGCTATGGCGTTTTTGGACCGATTTGCCCATGAGATAGCCGACGACGTGAGAGCCCGCCGGGTGCGTGCGGAGGAGGTGGTGCGCGCCGCCTTAACGCGCGCGGAGGAGGTGGGGGCGCTCAACGCCTTGGTGACGACTGCGGCGGAGGAGGCCGTCAAGCGCGCTCGTTCGCTCGACGCGGCGCTCGACGCGGGGGAGGACGTGGGGCCGCTTGCAGGCGTGCCCGTGGTGGTCAAGGACAACATCCTCACCAAGGGGCTTCGCACCACCGCAGGCTCAAAAAGCCTGGAGCATTTCGTGCCCCCCTACAGCGCCACGGTGGTCGAGCGGCTTTCTGCGGCGGGGGCTGTCGTCATCGCCAAGGCCAATCTGGACGAGTTCGGCATGGGCTCATCCAATGAACACTCCGCGTTTGGCCCGGCTAAAAATCCTTGGGATGTGGGCCGCGTACCGGGCGGGTCGTCGGGCGGCTCGGCGGTGGCGGTGGCGACCGGGGTCGCGCCCGTCGCGTTAGGCACCGACACGGGCGGCTCGGTGCGGCAACCGGCGAGCTTTTGCGGGCTGTTGGGTTTCAAACCCACGTACGGCCGCCTGTCGCGCTACGGGGTGGTGGCCTTTGCAAGTTCGCTCGACCAGGTCGGCGTGCTCTGCCGCAGCGCCAAAGACTTGGCGCTCGTGATGACGGCGATGGGCGGTCACGACTCTAAAGACGCCACAAGTCTGGAGGACGCGCCCGTTTATCCCTCGTCCGCGACACCCGACACGCTCGAGGGCCTCAAAATAGGCCTCATCACCGAACTCTCCGGCGAGGGCAACAGCGAGGGCGTCCGGGCGGCGCTCGCAAGAATGCGCGAGAGGCTGACGGCGCTCGGCGCGCGTCTTGGCGAGGCGTCGCTCCCGTATGTGTCTTACGCCATACCTACCTATTACCTCGTCGCGCCCGCCGAGGCGAGCGCCAACCTGGCGCGTTACGACGGCATGACCTACAGCGCCCGCGTGGGCGACGACGCGCTGGGGCAGGCCGAGGTGATGCGGAAGAGTCGCGGGGCCACGCTCGGCCCCGAGGTGCGCCGCCGCATCCTGATGGGCACCTACGCCCTCTCGGCGGGCTACTACGACGCCTACTACGGCAAGGCGCTCCGGGTGCGCCGCCTCATCGCCGACGATTTCAGCCGGGCTTTTGAAAGTTTTGACCTGCTCATGTCGCCGACCACGCCGACCACGGCGTTCAAATTGGGCGAAACGACCGACCCGCTGGCAATGTATCTTAACGACATCGACACGGTCTCGGCGAACCTAGTGGGCATTCCCGCCATAAGCGTGCCCGCCGGTACCGACGAGGCGGGCTTGCCCTGCGGCGTGCAGTTTTTCGCGCCCGCGCTGGGGGACGAAAAGTTGCTGGACTTGGCAGCGGCGCTCGAGCACGCCTCCGGCAGCGCCTTTGCGCCCCCCGCACCGTTTTAGCTCGAGGGAAAAAGAGATGGGGAGTGGAGGGATAGGGCGGTAGGGAGTAGAGGAGAACGTCTCCCCACCTCCTCCGCTCCTCTACACCCTAAACCGCCTTACAAAGCTCGAGCTGGAGTCAACAGCCCCTCAACAACCGCCTTTGTAAAAGCCGCCGTTCCCCTCTTCCCGCCCAAGTCCTTCGTCGAGTCTTCGGATAGCGCCCGCTGCACTGCTCCCTCGACCGCGTCCGCCGCGTCCGCCTCGCTGAGGCCGTGCCGGAGCATCATCGCCGCTGACAGCATCGTCCCGACGGGGTTGGCGATACCCTTACCCGCGATGTCCGGGGCGGAGCCGTGGACGGGCTCGAACAGGCCCACCGCGCCGCCCAAGCTGGCCGAGGGGAGCACGCCCAAAGAGCCGGGGATGACTGCGGCCAAGTCCGACAGGATATCCCCGAAGAGGTTGCCCGTCACGATTGTATTGAACGCTTTGGGGTCGCGGACGATTTGCATGGCGGCGTTGTCTACATAAAGGTGCTCGAGTCCCACGTCCTTAAACTCGGCGTCGCGCACGCCCACCACCACGTCGCGCCAGAACTGCGACACGTCGAGCACGTTGGCTTTGTCCACGTTGGTCAGGACCCCGCCGCGCCCCCGCGCCGCTTCCAAAGCCACGCGGGCGATGCGCTCGACCTCGGCGCGCTCGTAAACCATCGTGGAGAGTCCCCGGTCGGCCTCGACAAACGACGGTTTACCAAAATAGACGCCGCCCGTAAGCTCGCGGATGATGAGCAGGTCGGTGCCCTTGGCGACCTCGGATTTGAGGGGTGAGAGGTGCTCGAGCCCCCCGAACACCCGCACCGGGCGCAGGTTGGCGAACACGCCCAAGTGCTTGCGGATGCCCAGAATGCCCGACTCGACGCGCTTTTCCCGCGGCACCCGGTTCCAGGGGTGGTCGCCCACGGGACCGCCCGCCGCGCCCATCAGCACGGCGTCGGAGGCGGCGCAGGCTTCTTTGGTTTCTTCAGGGAGCGGTACGCCGTGGCTTTCCAGCGCGTTGCCGCCGAAGGGAAGGCGGGTGTACTCAAAGTTCAGGGCGTAAGCGTTGGCGACGGCGTCTAAGACCCTCAAAGCTGCGTCGACGACCTCGGGACCGATGAAGTCGCCCGGTAGAACGGCGATGTTGTAGGTTCTTTTCGTTTGAGATGGCATGGGGTGCTCCTTTGAATGCTGTTGAATGCTGTAACGTTCGTTGCGCCTCTTTCCGAGATACTAACAGCTCAGTGGTACGCTCGCATCTTCTTTCCGCCAACCCTTTTCGTAACATCACTTAAAAGCGCGTCAAGCAGCCTCGAGCCGCCCGACCCGTTTGCGTTTGGTCAAGCTTGGATTCAAACCCTGCTGGAAAGGAAGAGCTGTGCAGGATAACCGGGTGAATTCAGCCCCTTGGTGAAACATTCGTGAACGGAAACCGGCACCAGACTTTACAAACCAATTGTGAAAAAGGTAGCATAAGAGCGGGCACAAATAAACCGAGTTTTACAAAGTCAAAGGAGTGTATATATGCGTAAGTTTTTCCTCATCGCGCTCTCTAGCTTCGTCTTGTCGGGGCTCGTCCTGGCGCAAGACAGCCTGCTAAACACCGTTCAGGAGCGCGGGACGCTCATTTGCGGCGTGAACAACCAGGTGCCGGGCTTCGGCAACGTGGACGCGCAGGGTGAATACAGCGGTTTCGACGTGGACACCTGCCGCGCCATCGCCGCGGCCGTGTTGGGCGATGCGAACGCGGTCGAGTTCCGCCCCTTAAGCGCACAAGAGCGCTTCACCGCCGTGCAAACCGGCGAGGTGGACGTCTTGGCGCGCAACACCACCTGGACGAGCACCCGCGACTCCAGCGTCGGCCTCGAGTTCGCGCCCACGACCTTTTACGACGGGCAGGGCTTCATGGTGGGCCGCGACTCGGGTATAGGTGAACTCACCGACTTAGAGGGCCGCAGCATCTGCGTGCAGTCGGGCACGACGACCGAGCTCAACCTGGCCGACGTGATGGAGGCCTTGGACGTTCAGTACAACCCCGTGATTTTCGAGACGGCAGACCAAGCCGTCGCCGCCTATGACGAGGGTGTCTGCGACGCCTACACCACCGACGTGTCGGGCTTGGTGAGCCGCCGCACCACATTGCGTGAACCCGACGCGAGCGTTATTCTCGAGCAAACCATCTCCAAAGAGCCCTTGGCCCCCGCCGTGCTCCAGGGCGACGCCGCCTGGACGGACGCGGTGGAGTGGGTGATTTTCGGGCTTTTCAACGCCGAGGAGTACGGCGTGACCTCCGAGAACGCCGAGCAGATGGCCGCCGAGTCGCAAGACCCCAACGTGCGCCGCCTCTTGGGCGTCGAGGGAGACGCGGTGTCGGCCTTAGGTTTACCCGCCGACGCGATTTTGCAGGCGGTAAGCCAGGTCGGGAACTACGGCGAAATCTACGACCGCAACTTAGGCCCCGACACGCCTTTCGACATCCCGCGCGGTCTCAACGCGCAGTATTACGATGGCGGCCTCATCTACGGCGTGCCCTTTCGCTGAGCCCAACAAATAGCCGTTAGGGGTGGCTCTGCGCCACCCCTTTCTCTTTTTCACTCTTTCCGTCTAAAATATTTCATGTTCCTTTCACGTACGGTTTTTCATAAATCCTTTTTACATGAGGTGGACGTAATGCGCGACTTCCCACACGCCCGGAGGCCCTGATGGCCTCGAGGCCGCTCAACAGACCCCCCCAAAGGGAAACGATTCCCTTCTACCGCAACGTCAAGACGATAGGCATTCTTGCGCAGGTCGTGTTTGCCGTGGTCGTGGTTGTGGTCGTTTACTTCCTCTACAACAACGTCGCCACAGCCCTGGCGCGCTCGAACCTCAGGTCCGACTTCTCCTTTTTGGACCTGCGCGCGGGCATCCCCATCGGCGAATCGCTCATCCCCTACAGCACCTCCGACCCCTACTGGAAAGCCTACCTCATCGGCTTTCTCAACACGCTTAAAGTCGCGCTCGTCGGGGTGGCGGTGGCCTCGCTTCTGGGCGTGCTCGTCGGGGTGATGCGCCTGTCTAAAAACTGGCTCTTGCGCCAGGTCGCCACGGGCTACATCGAGCTTATCCGCAACACGCCGCTGGCGGTGCAAATCGTGTTTTGGTATACGGCGGTGATTATCACCTTTCCGCCCAACATCGACAACTCGCTTTCGCTTCCCGGCGGCGCTTACTTGAGCAACCGGGGGCTGGCGCTCCCGTGGGTTTATACGACATATGATTTTTCTCGTTGGCTACCCTGGCTTGGACTCGCTTTGGTCGTTTTTATCGGGCTGTTTTTGTTCAGGCGCTGGCAGATCATCCGCTCGGAGCGTCCCGGCAATATCTGGCTCTTGCCGCTGGGCGCGTTTCTCCTTATCGCGGTGGTGAGTTATGTGGTGGTGGCGGGCGACTCGAGCCTGCCCGCGAACGCCGCCACCGACTTCCGCGCCGACAGGGGCCGCGGCACCGTGTTTATCGATGCGAACGGCGACGGGTCGCTGGGCCGCGACGAGCGCACGCTTCCCTTCGCGGAGGCCGTCGTCACCGTGGAGGAGGGGGTGTTGGAGACAACTTCCCAGAACCTCACCGAGTCGCGGCGGCTCGTCTCGAGCACCTTCCGCTTTCCCCTGTTGCGCGCGGACGAGTTTGAAGAGGCCGAGGTGCGCTTCGCCGACCCCGAGGCGGCGGCGGGCTTAAGCCTCTATTTCACCGACTTCCCGAGCCGCGGGCTCGTTTTTAGAGACCGCGACGGCGACGGGGAGTATGACCCCGGCGAGGAGTTCGACGAGGCGACGGGGCGGGGCTTGTCGGGGGTGCGGCTCGAGCTCGTCGTGCAGGATTTCAGGCGGCGGGTGGTGGCCGACCGGGTGGGCGGCATCAACGTCCCGCTCTTCGATCCCCTAAGCGAGGGTGAGGGTGAGGAGGCCGCGGCTTCGGGCGGCGGAAATCCCAACAGCCTCTTCGCGCCCGCGGGCGGGGGCGGGGAAGCGGCGCTCGCCGCGAACGTCGAGCTCGTCCCGACGGGGCCGCTGGTGATGAGCTACCCGAGCGTCCCCACGAGCCTCTACACGGGCGGCATCGCGCTCACGACGAGCTTTCTGGCGCTCCTCTTGGCGCTCGTCATCTACACTGCTTCTTTCATTGCCGAAATCGTCCGGGCGGGCATCCAGGCGGTGCCCAAGGGGCAGACGGAAGCCGCTAAGGCGGTGGGCCTTTCGGGCTACCAGACGTTCACGCTCATCGTCTTCCCGCAGGCGCTCCGCATCATCTTGCCGCCCATGATTTCTCAGTACCTCAACCTCACCAAAAACTCGTCCCTAGCGCCGCTCATCGGCTACGTCGAGCTTTTCGCCATCAGCGGCATCATCGCCAACCAAACGGGCGCGAGCGTGCCCGTCATCCTCTTGCTCATCCTGTCTTACCTCGTCATTTCTTTCACCTTCGCCCTCGTTCTCAACATCGTCAACGCGCGCTTGACGCTCTCGGAGCGCTGAGATGGCGGTCGCGCGTAAACCCCCCGTCAGGACCACGGGCGCGGTCGGTTGGCTCCGGGAGAACCTGTTTTCTTCGCTCGTCAATTCGCTCATCACCCTGCTCGTC
This sequence comes from Trueperaceae bacterium, assembly GCA_965214995.1. Classification (GTDB taxonomy): domain Bacteria; phylum Deinococcota; class Deinococci; order Deinococcales; family Trueperaceae; genus CBDCCT01. The sequence continues at coordinate 5,284,518 of CBDCCT010000002.1, read as the reverse complement.
GGCGGTCTGCTCCTTTGGGTGATCGTGAGCCTCGTGCTCTGGATTTTTACTCGAGAGGCGCAGTGGCTCATCCTCTGGCGGAACCTCAAGCTCCTGGCTGTCTACCGCTACCCCTTCGACCTCCTCTGGCGTCCTCTGTCGGTCGTGGCGCTTGTGATGGCGCTACTCGGCCTGTCGGCGGGCGTCGCCAGGCGCGGCGACGGGGGCGAAATTATCGCGGGCGTGTTCTGGTGGTTCGCGGGGCTCGTTGTTTTCTTGACCATCGTGGCGCTTTTCGCCTGGGAGTCGGTGCGCTGGCTCTGGCTTGGGGTAAGCGTGGCGAGCCTGTTGGGTTACGCCGTGGGGTTGACCGCGCCGCGCACCGTGCGCGCGCTGCCCTGGCTTTGGGGCGCTTCGCTGCCCTTAGGCGTCATCCTCCTCTACGGGGTCACGCCGGAGGGCGGCTTGGAAGTCGTGAGCCCGAGGGAGTGGGGCGGCTTTATGCTCACGCTGATTTTGGCGGCGGTGGGCATCGTGGTGAGTTTCCCTTTGGGCATCCTCCTGGCGCTGGGCCGCCGCAGCAACCTGCCCGCGATTCAATACTTCTGCATTGCCTTTATCGAAATCATCCGCGGCGCGCCGCTCATCTCCTGGCTCTTTATCGCCTCGCTGATGGTGCCACTCCTCCTCGGGCTGGACAGCCCCGACAGCATCCCCGCGTTGACGCGGGCGCTCGTCGCCATCACCCTTTTTTCGTCGGCGTACATGGCGGAAAACGTCCGCGGCGGGCTTCAGGCGGTGCCGAAGGGGCAGAGCGAGGCGGCAAGGGCCCTGGGCTTATCAGGCTGGCAGAACACGCGCCTCATCGTCCTGCCGCAGGCGCTCCGCGCGGTGATTCCCGCCATCGTGGGGCAGGCCATCGGGCTTTTCAAGGATACGTCGCTCGTCTTTATCGTGGGGCTTCTCGACTTTTTCGAGATAGGCCGCCGCATCATCCCGGCCACGCCGGAGGCCACGCAGGTGCCCGGCGGGGTGGTGCTCGAGCTCTTCTTATTCATGGCCCTCGTCTACTGGTTTTTTGCCTACAGGATGAGCGTGGCGAGTCGGCAGTTGGAGCGCCAGCTCGGGGTGGGGACGCGCTAGAGTGGGGTTTTACAGGCTGCATTGTGGGTGTGTTGATCCCCCAACCCCCTTGTTAAGGGGGCTAAAACCTTCATGACAGAAAGGGTGAAACCATGACAACCGCAACCAAAAGCGCTGTCCGCGCGGACGCCCCCGAGGGCGGCGAGCGCATCATCGAGATTGAGAGTTTGAACAAGTGGTACGGCGACTTTCACGTGCTAAAAGACATCAATTTGTCGGTCAACAAGGGAGAAGTGGTGGTCGTTATCGGGCCGTCGGGCTCGGGTAAGTCCACCCTGATTCGCTGTGTGAATAGGCTCGAGGAGCACCAGGAGGGCCGCATCGTCGTGGACGGCGTCGAGCTGACCGACGACGTGAAAAAAATCGACCAAATCCGCCGCGAGACGGGCATGGTTTTTCAGTCGTTCAACCTCTTCCCGCACCTCACCGTGATGGAAAACATCACCTTAGCGCCCATCCGCGTGCGCAAGTGGAAGAAGTCCAAGGCGGAAGAGCGCGCGATGTATTTCTTGGGCAAGGTCGGCATCCCCGAGCAGGCGCAGAAATATCCCGGCCAGCTTTCGGGCGGCCAGCAGCAGCGCGTCGCCATTGCGCGGGCGCTCACGATGGAGCCCAAGGTGATGCTCTTTGACGAGCCCACCTCCGCGCTGGACCCCGAGGTCATTGGGGAGGTTCTGGACGTGATGGTCAACTTAGCCAATGAGGGCATGACCATGTGCGTGGTCACGCACGAGATGGGCTTTGCTCGGGAGGTGGGGGACCGGGTCGTGTTTATGGATAAGGGCGAGGTGGTCGAGGTGGGCTCGCCGGAGCATTTTTTCGAGAACCCGCGCGAGGAAAGGACGCGGTCGTTTTTGTCTAAGATTTTGTAGCGGGTTTTGGAGGTTCGGACTCTTTGCTGAGTGAACTTGGTGCACCCTAGATTTCTTTTGCGCGTTTAGAGAACGAACCTCTTGCAGCACCCAGCCAGTAGCAACCTACGACTAAAAACTAAACTTTTGAGGCAATTGAAAAATAAAGCTGCGTTCTTCACACAAGTATTCCGGCTTGCTAGTACAAATTTTTGTAGCAACTTCTATATCGTGGCCTAGTGTCATAGAGCCATGAATGTTTCTGTCTATTGCATATGTTCCGAATAACGTTTCGCCTGGTTCAAGCCAAGCTGCCGGACCCGCTCCACATTTACCAGGCTCCAAGTCATAATTTTTATTTGAGTAAGGGCCGTAAAGTGTTTCATTCAAAGTCAAATCAATGATGTGTGTAAACTTTTCACCCAAAGGCTTCTCACCTGTATTCGTAAACGCAAGTATTGCGGCGGTATAGCCGCCGTTTTGCGGACAGCGGTAGAGCCCCTTAAACTCTATAGTGTAGTCAACCGGTAATTGAGTCGTTGGTTCAGGTTCTGGCGTAGGTAGCTCTACGGTTTCTCGCGCAGGTTCAGTTTCAACCTGGGGAGCACAGGCAGCAAATAAGAAAGCGCACAGTACCAGAGTAATGATGTTTGAAATTCGTAGTGATTTTGGCAATAGCAACCTAATTATTATCATCTTGCACCTCGCAAAATAACATTTAGGATAAGGGTACTACGGCAGCAAAGGAATGAGAGAGGTAATAAATACAAGGATGGCATGGCTGTGTATTTGAAAGAAATTTCTCTTCTTGAGCGCTTCAACGTCAACCTGTCTTTGTTTGGGTTTAGCTCGAGCCCCTCCCCTTTATCTCAAAACACATGTTACCTTTCACGCACCCCCCAAGGCGGCGAATTTCACAAGACAAACCCTTGGCGGCGGTCAAACTAAAGGGTAATGAAAATCGCCGACATGCTCAAAGACATGGTCGCCCAGCGCGCCTCGGACATCCACCTGCACGCGGGCACGCCCCCCATGATGCGCGTGGACGGCGACCTGCGGGTGTTCGAGGGCGTGCCCGACCTGACCCCGGGGCAAACCGAGGGCATCGCGCTGGCAATGATGACCGAGGGGCAGCGCGAGCTTTTCGGGCGGAATTTAGAACTCGACTTCGCCTTTACCATTCCCAACGTGGCACGCTTCCGCTGCAACGCCTTTCGCCAGCGCGGCTCGGTGGGCGTGGTGATGCGCACGGTGGGCGAGACGGTGCCGAGTTTTGAAACGCTCGGGCTGCCCGCGGGGGTGATGACGGAGTTCTCGAGCCAGGCCCGCGGCCTCATCTTGGTCACCGGCCCCACCGGCTCGGGCAAGTCTACCACGCTCGCCGCGATGGTCGACTTTGTCAACCGCAAGTACCCGCGCAACATCATCACCATCGAAGACCCCATCGAAATCCTCCACCGCAACCAGAAGAGCCTGGTCATCCAGCGCGAGGTGGGGCTCGACACCGCCGACTTCTACGGCGCGCTCAAGGCGGCCATGCGGCAAGACCCAGATGTAATCATGATAGGCGAGATGCGTGACCGGCAAACGGTCGAAGCCGCCATCACCGCGGCGCAGACGGGGCACCTGGTTTTAAGCACGCTGCACACGCTCGACACGATTCGCACCATCAACCGGGTGATTGATTTTTTCTCGCCCCACGAGCGCGACCAAATCCGGGTGATGTTCGCCGAATCGCTCCTGGGCGTCGTGAGCCAGCGCCTCTTGCCGCGCGCGGACGGGCCGGGGCGGGTGCTGTCGCTGGAAGTTTTGGTCAACTCCCCGTTAATCCGCGACTACATCAAAGATGAGAAGAAAACGCCCCTCATCAAAGAGGCGCTCATGGAGGACAACATCCGGGGAATGCAGACCTTTGACCAGCACCTCGTCACGCTCCACTTGGCGGGGCACATCACGATGGAAAACGCGCTGGCGATGGCGACGAGTTCGCACGAGTTCCGCCTCATGCTGACCCAGCAGCAAGGCGGTCGTGAGGAGAGGGAGGCGGAGGTGGAGGAAAGACTGTTTTCTCGGAGGAACGGGGCGTTCAGGTAGCTTTGGCGAACACAGGATGTACGTTGTTCCGAGTGGTCCTGATAAAGGGGCTAACGGAGTCAAGTCTGAGTCGCGTGAGGTTTAGAGAAGCCCGCCCCAGCCACAGTTACCCTTGGCGTACAGTCATTCTCTGGATGCCCACCCTAACATGAGGGCCAGGAGGAACATATGGCCTCGACAGCCCCCAACCGTATGTATACAAGGAACAGAAGAGACGCCGCGGAGGAGTTTATCCGCGACCTTGACGACTCGACCAAGGAGTCGGTCGGCGTCAGCCTCTTGCACATCCTCTCCATAGCCTCGATAGGCGCGTCCGTTGCGCTTTTCTTGTCGGGCCGGAAGCTCGAGGGCATCTTCATCGGCCTGTGGCCGCCGACCTTTGAGGCGCTCAAGTCCGCCGCGGACAAAAACAGGTAAGCCCGCATACAGGATTTTAGAGACGAAGCCGCTCGCGTAGCGGCTTCTTTTGCGTGCTTCGGGGGCGGGTACTGAGGTGCGAACGGGTAGACTAGGAGAACGCAAGCGTGAGGGAGGCTGTATGGACGTAGACCGCAGGGAGCTTCAGAGGGATATTCTCGAGCTTTATACGCGCGAGCATAGAGCGCTCGGCGAGGAGGGGACCCATAAGCATCTGGAGCGGGGGCTCGAGCTTTCCCGACGCTTTCGTTTGCCCTCGACGTTGCGCGCGGGTGGCGTGCTGGTTTTCCCTCACGCCGGGGTGGCGGACTGCGGCTACCAAATCGCCGCCTGCGTCCACGCTTGTCTGGACGCTTGTTTGGAGAGCGGCATCAAAAACGTGCTGGTCGTGAGCGTTCTACACGCCTTTACCGATGAGATGGAGGAGGCGCGGCGGCGCGTCGCGGCGGGGGGCGACCCCTCAGAGGAGGCTTCCTGGGGTGTGCAGGGTCCCGGCTTGGCAGGGCGTCAGGAGTGGCGGGGCGACCACGCGCTGATGAGCTGGCGCTACTTTTGGGAGGCGGAGGTCGCGCGGCGCGGTCTGGAAGGGCCGGACGTTCCCACCGTCACCGAGCGTTACCCCTACCTGGCGGGCGGCCGACCCGGCGCGCTGCCCGGCATCGACGAGCTGCAGGCTTTGGCCGAGGACGCCGTCATCGTCTCGACCGCGGACGCGTTTCACCACGGGATTGGCTATGGGGATGCGCCCGACGAGGCGTTTCATCCCAACGAGGCGGGGCTGGCGCGGGCCAAGGCGGTGTTGGAGGAAGGCGTCGCGCTGCTAGAGGCTGGCGACTACTGGGGTTACAACGAGCACTGCGTGCGGGCCAAAAGCGACGCAAGAGACGCGGGGCAGACCTTCCGCTACCTGCGCGGTCCCCTCAAAGGCCGCGTCATCGACCTCACCTATAGCGACGCAAGCGAGCTTTACAAGCAGCCCGCGCCCACCTGGGTCGCCGCCGCGCTGTTCGAGTGGAAGCCGGGGGAGCAGGCCTGACGCGCGTCCCTCCACACCGAATGTGGCGCTGAGATGGAGAGGTGAGAGCTTTCATCCTTGATTTTTACGCGAAACTTTTTTATCGTTGAAATTAGGAACGGCTAAAGCCTCACTCGTTTGCCGCCGTCCTTGCTCCGCGATTTGAACACCAAGCGGATGGGCACCTCCATAAACCCCAAATCCTCGCGGATGCGGTTCAAGAGGTACTGCTCGTAGGCTCGAGTGATAAACTTCTCATTATTGACAGAAATCACAAAGGTGGGCGGCGCGACGTCGGCCTGGGTGCCGTAGAGGAGTTTTAGGGGCTTGCCCTTGAAGTTGGGCGGGCTCTGGCGCTGCGTCCAGACTTCCAACCAGCGGTTCACGTCGCTCGTCGACACACGGAAGCGCGCGGTGTCGTAGAGCCGGATAGCGGTAGCGAGCAGGTCGTGCAAACCGTAAGCGTTGAGCGCGCTTGTGTAGACCTTGGGCGCGAAATGAAGGTGCGCGAGCGCCTCGGCGATGTCGCGCTCGAACTCGGCGAGCTGCGCGTCGCTCACCAAATCCCACTTGTTGATGGCGACGACGACGGGCTTGCCCGCCTCCAAAGCCAAGTTGGCGATGCGCAGTTCGTGGTCGCCCATTTCAAAGGGGTCCACGACCAAGATGCACACGTCCGCGCGCAGCAACGCCTGTTCAGAGCGCAGCTTTGAATAGAACTCCACGTCCTCATCGGGTTTGCGGCGGATGCCCGCGGTGTCAACCAGCACAAAGGGACGCCCGCCGAAGTCGAACTTGATGTCCACGGCGTCGCGCGTGGTGCCGGGCATGTCCGCCACAATCGTGCGCTCGTCGCCCACGAGCGCGTTCAAGAGGCTCGACTTGCCCACGTTGGGCCGCCCGACGATGGCGACGCGGACGGGCTCCTCTTCGGCCTCGTCATGCTCTTCGGGGAGCTTCTCGAGGATCAAATCCACCAGCTCATAGGTGCCGCGCGCGTGCTCCGCGGAGACGAACAAGGGCTCGCCGAAGCCCAGCGCGTAGAGTTCGTAGAGCGAGGGGTCCTCCTCGTGGCGCGGGTCGTCCATCTTGGTCGCCAGGAGCAGCGTTTCTTTGTCAAGCGTCCTCAGCCAGTCGGCGATCTCACGGTCGGCCGCCGAAAGCTCGGAGCGCCCGTCCACGCAGAAAAGAACCAGGTCGGTGCCCCGCAGCGCGAACTCGGTGCGCCGCTTGATTTTTTCCTGCCACTCGTCGCCCGACCAGAGGCCGCCCGTGTCGAGGAGCGTGAACGAGCCGCCCAGGTCGCTCTCGACCCGGCCCTCTTTCACGTCCCTGGTCACGCCGGGCACGTCCGCAACGATGGCCTCGCGCCGCCCGACGAGGCGGTTGAAGAGACTCGACTTGCCGACGTTAGGCCGCCCGACGATGGCGACGGTGCGCGAGGAAAGGGTAGCTGAATCGGATATATCTAAGTTCGTATCCGAGTTGGGCGTGTCCGAATCAGTCAAAAGAATCTCCCACCCGCACGCCGTAACCGTTGGCCCAGGCGCGCGCGTCCATCCGGGCTTTGCCCGCGGGCTGCACGGTTTTTAGAAGAACGGGGCTTGTCCCGGTGCCCACGAGAATCCCGGCGTCGCTCATGTTCAGCACCCGCCCCGCTTCGCCCTCGTTGCCGTCGTCGTTACTGTGCGGCTCGAGCCCATGCACCTTAAGCACGCTCCCGCCCCACGTCGTCCAGGTCCCCGGCCAGGCCAGCACGCCGCGGAAGCGGTTGTGGATGCTCACCGCCGAATCCCCCCAACGGATTTCGCCGTCCTCTTTGGCTAATAGGGGCGCGAGCGTCGCCCGGTTGTCGTCTTGGGGAAAGCAGGGGAGCGTGCCCGCCTCGAGCCCTGAAAGCGCCTCCACAAGCGCCGCCGCGCCGAGCGAGGAGAGTTTGTCAAAGAGCGTCAGCGCGTCGTCTCTGGGTTCTATCGTCAAAGACTTTTGCAAGCGCACGGGTCCGGTGTCGAGCCCTACGTCGGTTTGCATGATGCTCACGCCCGTTTCTTTTTCGCCGTTTATCAAGGCCCATTGGATGGGGGCCGCGCCGCGATACTTGGGGAGCAGGCTCGCATGGACGTTGAGGAAGCCGTGTCGGGGCAGCTCGAGCAGACTCCCCGGCAGAATCTTGCCGTATGCGGCGGTGACGGCGACATCTAAATTCAAGTCACGCACGAGCGCGTGAAACGCCTCGTTCTTTTTGAGTTTGGCGGGCTGCTCGAGCCTCAGTCCCAATTCCTTGGCGCGCGCCGCCACGGGCGGCGAAGTCAGTTTGAGACCGCGCCCCGCCGCCTTGTCGGGCTGCGCGACGACGAGGGCGAGCTCGTGGTGCGCGTGCAAAACGTCCAGTACGGGCAGCGCAAAGGCGGGGGAACCGAAGAGGGCGACGCGCATTACCGCACCGCAGCTTTGGCTTTGGCGGGCTCGTCGCGCAAGCGTTTGAGGAGCGCCTTGGCGTCGCGCTGCATGGTGGCGAGTTCGCGGCGGTGCGTGTTCATAAAAAGCCGCCGCTCCTCCTCGGGCAGACGGTCGATAAAGAGCACGCCGTCTAAGTGGTCGAGTTCGTGCTGAATCACGTGGGCGAAGTGGCCCTCAGTTTCCCTCTCGAGCTCGCGTCCGGTGAGGTCTTGGTAGCGCACGGTCACTTTGAGGTCGCGCGCTACGTCGTCGACGTAGAGCCCGGGCAGGCTCAGGCAGCCGTCTCGAGCGTGCTGCACGCCTTCGCGGCGGGTAATCTCGGGGTTCACCATCACGTGTTCGGCCACCACGCCCCAGTGTACGCGCTTCTCCGCGGGGGTGAGCGCGTTTACGTCTACCTCGTCCTCGCTTTCGTCCTCGTGCTGCGGGCTAATCTCGAGCGCCACGAACAGCCTTTTGGGCAGCCCTACCTGGGGCGCGGCCAGGCCGACGCCGTTGGCGTCATACATGGTTTCGACCATGTCGGCGGCCAGCGTTGCCAAATCTTTATCAAACTCCGTAACGGGACGCGCGGCACGGCGCAGCACCGGGTCGCCAAAGAAGCGGATGGGGTAAATCACGCGTTCAACCTCCGCCGGGAAGGCGCGATTCGCTTGCGCTCCCGGCGAGGCGCAAGGTGACAACGGGGGGTGCTAGCGCCGCGACTCCCTCGGGGAGCGCGAGCGTCAGGGGTAGAGTATACCCGCCCGGCGCCGTCGGCAGGGTCGCGGGTTCTACCGTGGCCGTCACCTCCGCCACGCCGTTCAAGAGCGCCTCGGGCCCCGCGAGCGTCACCTCCGCCCGGCTGAGCGTGCTCTCTTCGATGGTTAAAGGTGAGGCGTCGGGGAGTGTGAAGGTGAGCGGGACGGTGCGCGTGTGGAGCACGGGGTCGCGGTGTAAGGAGACGCGCACCTCGGCGGACTCGAGCACCACCCCCTCGACGGGCAGGCCGGAAGCGTCTATGGCGTAGGGCGCGGCGCTGATACTGTTTCCGTCTACACCACCCTCGTCTCTTACCACCGCGAGCGCGGCGGTGACCTCTTCAAGCGTGCCGGTGCGCCCCCGTACGGTCACCTCGCTTGGCGAGACGAGAGGCGTGACGAGGATGTTCTCTGCGGGTGCCGCGCCGCCTGTTGCCCCCTCCGCCGCCACATAGGCCACCCTGACCGGCACGCTCTTGCTGCCCCTCGTCTCGACAAAGCCGATGACCTCGCTCGGGTTGACGCGCACCAGCGTGAGGCCCTGGGGCGGGAACACGTTCACGGATCGCTGGAAGGCGTTTTCGGCCCCGCGTAGGTCGAGCACCGCGTCCACATTCTCGCCGCGCAAGGCGTCCATGCGCGGCCCCGGCCCCGACACGGTGACCTCGACGGTGTCGGGCACGCCGACGGCGACTTGGCTGGCGCTCACGCCGAGGGTCGTGAGCGGCACGAGCAGGCTGCGCTGCGTGATGACGGTCTCGTCGGTGGACACGAAAAACCAGAAGAGCACGGCCAGGCCCAGCGCGGCGAGTTTTTGCGGCCAGTGCTCGAGCAGCCGCCCTAGAACGTTCCACCTCGCCCCCCGCCTCACGTGCTGTAGACTTCCTGGAGCGCCTGGAGCACGTCCGCCGGGGCGATGTCGCTCCTCAGCACGCCCCCCTGCGCGACGCTCACCGAGCCGCGCTCCTCGCTCACGACGATGACGAGCGCGTCGGTCGCCTCGGACAGGCCCAGCGCCGCCCGGTGCCGCGTCCCGTGCTTGACCGACCAGCCCTCGTGCTTGTCCGACAGGGGAAAAATCGCGCCCGCGTGCGTGACCACGTCGTCGCGGACGATGACGCCGCCGTCATGGAGCGGGCCGTAGGAGGCGAACACGGTCTGGAGCAGCGCGGAGGACACGGGCGCGTTCAGCTTGGTGCCCACCGCGCCGTACTCGTCTAAGGGCGTCTGCCGCTCCACCGCGATGAGCACGCCCCGCCGCTGGGTGGCGAGCTCGCGCACCGCCGACATGATTTCCTGCACCGGGTCGCCGCCCACGGTGCGGCTCCCGCGGCCGCGCCCGAAGTGCTCCAAGGCGCCCCGCAGTTCGGGCTGGAACACCACCACCACCGCCAGAAACGCCACCGGGGCCGCCCGGTTGAAAAGCCACTCGGTCGCGTTGAGCCCTAGCTGGGTCGCCAAAAACCATAGGCCTGCGAGCGCGGTGAGCCCGCGGAACACGTTCCAGGCCCTCGAGCCAATCAGCAGCTTGTAGACCTGGTAGAGGAGCACGGCGACGACGACGACGTCGAGCAGGTCGAGAAGGGGGCGAAAGTCGGACAAGCGAAATCCTCCGGATGGGGGTACTTACAAATCCCGAAGCACCGTCTGAAAAATGTTGGGCGGGTGAGACAAGCTTAGGGGCACGCCCAAAAAGTTCAAAGGCCAACCAAACCAAGTTGTATAGAACCGCTCGTACGGCGTTTCTCGATGCTAACACGGCCTCACCCGTTGTAACGTTGAAGAATTTCCTTTCGGTGAAAGCGGCAGAGTGACGGCGGAGCAACAAAGTTGCCCCCTAACTTTTTAACAACGCGGATGTTGAAGAGAATGCGTTACGATAGCTTGAGACGGTACACAAGGGCGCGCTCGCGCCCGGAAGGAGACTTGTATGCAGGAACAAAAAGAACAACTTCTGGCCCTCCGGGGGTATCTTTGACGTCGCCAACAAAGAAACCAGGCTCAAGGCCCTAGAACCCCGGCTGAATGACCCAGGCCTCTGGAACGACCCCGCCGAGGCCAAAGAGGTCACGCAGGAGGCGACGCGGCTGCGGCGGGTGGTGGAGAGTTTTGCGAGGTTGGAAAATGACGTCGAAGGCTTGTCCGAACTCTTCGAGATAGCTTCCGACGAGGAGAAAGCGGAGCTGGAGGACGAGCGCTCGCGCATCCAAGAAACCTTAGATGAGCTTTACCGCGAAACCCTCTTTTCGGGCGCGCACGACGAGCGCGCGGCGATTCTCACCATCAAACCCGGCGCGGGCGGCACCGAGTCCTCGGACTGGGCCGGGATGCTCTTTCGCATGTACCGCCGCTTCGCCGAGCGGCAGGGCTTCAAGGTCGAGGTACTGGATTTGGTGCCCAGTGACGCCGCGCCGGGCGGGGTGGACTACGCCCAAATGATCGTGCGCGGCGAGCGCGCCTTTGGTCTTCTCCGGGTCGAGAGCGGCGTCCACCGTTTGGTCCGGGTGAGCCCCTTCGACGCGCAGGGGCGGCGTCACACGAGCTTCGCCTCCGCCGAGGTGATGCCCGAGATAGACGACGCCATCGAGGTGCAGATAGACCCCAACGACGTGCGGGTCGATGTCTACCGCTCCTCGGGGCCCGGCGGCCAGTCGGTCAACACCACCGACTCGGCGGTGCGGGTGGTCTACAAGGGCGGCACGAGTAATGAAATCGTGGTGACCTGCCAGGACGGCAAGTCGCAAATCAAAAACCGCGAAAAGGCGATGACGGTGCTTCGCAGCAGGTTATGGGAGCGCGAAGAAAGGCGGCGCTTGGACGAGCAGCGAGAAGCGCGCGGCGAGCAAAAGGCCATCGAGTGGGGCTCGCAAATTAGAAGTTACGTGCTCGACAAGCAGTACATCAAAGACCACCGCTCAGGCGAGATGCGCCACGACCCGGACAACGTGTTGGACGGCGACATCGAGGGCCTCATTTGGTCGGGCCTCGAGTGGAACGCGCGCGAGGGCGTCGCGGCTTAAAGTTTAGGCGGCCTCGAGCGCCTTCTGGAGTTCCAGCACGTCCGGCCCCAGCCCCGCGCGTTTGACAAGCGCCCGATAATCGTCGGGCGTGAGCGGGTACTTGCCTGACAGGGCGACTAGGGCGGCTTCTAACAGGTTCGTCGGCAGACTGCGGCCCCCGAAGCGCGGGGTGGTGGTGATGAGCGTGTCCGCGCCCCGCGCCCGCGCCCATTCAACATTGTCGGGCGTGGTGGTGTTGGTCAGGACCGTCTTGCCCGTCAAGTCACCTGCGTAGCGCCTGATGTAGTGCCAGTCGCCCGCGACGACCTCGGCCCAATCAAAGTAACGAGTTTGGGTGCCGGACCCTGAACTTTCCTGCGCTCCCCCCTGCGGATAAATCCAGCCGATAGGCAGCGCCAGCACCCCCGGCAAGAGGAGGCGTGCGGCGCGACGTAGCACAATCAAGTTGTGGATAGGCCAGGGCAGCCCGAGCGCGAAGACAGCGTCGCCATAAAGCACGTCCGCGCCCGCGGCATCTAGCGCCTCGGCCATGCCGAAACGGTCCACCGCCGAGACCATGAGCACCCGTTTATTGCGCCAACCTATTCTTTCGTCAAGCGCCTCAACGACGGTGCGCTCGAGCGTATCTTTAAGCCCCGCCCCGCACACCATCGGCGTCTTTTTGGCGTGCTTAGCCAGACGCTGGGCGTCGCGGATGGGGTAGCGCCTGCCGCCCGCGTAAACGTAGAGGTCCATACCCCCGAGCCCAAAGGCGTCCACCTCGCCGTCGAGCGTGCGGATGAGCTCGGCGGCCCTTTTCAAACTGCCGTCGGTCCCGCGCCGCTCGATGTGGACGCTTTCGCCCAAGAGTTCGATGATTTGGTCCGTGTCGCGGCTCGAGGCGCCGGTTGACACGCTGACAACGTGTTTCACGAGAGAAGTGTAGCAGGTATGTAGACGCGCGGAACCAATCGTGTTTCGCATCTAATTTATCCCCACGTGTGTGGGGAGTAGGCGCGGGGCGTGTCGTCCAACACGCTCCACAATGGTTCATTCCCACCTGCGTGGGGAATAGGTGACCGGCAGTTTCCATCAAGTAAACCCCTGGCTTTTCAGGAAGCATCCCCGCCGTCCCCTTCTAGTTGTTCGCTAACGCCACGGGACAGTCCGTGTCCGCGGAGATGGCGCTCTAATATCTCACCTACCTGGATAGGCGTGAGAGCTTCCAACTCCTTAAACAGCGCCTCGGGTCCGCGCACGCGCACGGTGCGGCTAACCTCGCCCGGTGCCAGTTTGGGGACACCTCTGGCTTTCTCGAGGCCCTTGTTCCAGCCGGGCTGAAGGTTTTCTTGCTTGGGCTGGGGGTTAGGCATAAGCGCGGGAAGGCTCGAGCCGTTCGGGCAGCTCCAGCCCGTCGTCGCCTTGAGCCTCTTTCAAGAAAGCCTCGGCGTCGTGAGACTCTACGCCCACGACCTTGCCTGCTGCGTCTAAGTCCAGGAACAAGCCGGGGCGGTGCTCGACGGTCTCGGCTACCTCACCGCCCAAAAAAATCGTGAGGATGTTGGCGTCTTTCGTGTAAAGAACGGTCATTTCTTACCCCTCCTGACAAGGCTCTTGACTTCTATGTGTCCCGGCCCCAGCAGTTTGTACCAAACGACTAAGGTTGACACGTCCGTGTCTCTTTGCGCCTCCATGTTTTCCGGATGCGTGGCGGAAGGCCCCTCGCGGTCCGGTTCCTGGACGCAACGCTCGACTTGTCGCTTGCTGACCTTACGTATACGCATCCTAAGAAGCGCATGGGGGATGTAGTCGATACGAAGCGCTTGCTCACGAGTTTACTGTATCAGATTGTCACGTGTATGTGATATGACAGATACCCTTATGTATCTGATTGTGTCGCGATAAACTAAAGACATCAGAAGAGGCAGCCCTCATCCGCCAAGATTCGAGCCGCCCTCGGTTCATCCCCACCTGCGTGGGGAATAGGAGTGTAAGTCGGCGTCGCCGGGGTGGTTTGCCGGTTCATGGTTTTACCAGCGCCTACTTTAACACGGTGAAAAGTCCGCTCCTCAAGGCCCTTTCGTCTGCCCCGCGCATCCCTCTTAAACACGACCGAACGAACCCAACGAGCGCGTGAAAGCACCTCTCACAGACAAAATCATGAGGCTGTTGCACACTGTTTCTAAGGGAATTCTCATCTCACTCCTGCGCTTTACGAAAGGACTCCCGTGGACATCACGCGCTTTACCGAATCCTCCCTCTTTCTGCCCGCCGCGCTCCTCGGCGCGCTCGTCATCGCCCTTCTTTTGGTCGTCGGCGTCGTGGCGCTCGTTTCCAGGGTCAAGACGCTGAAGGAGCTGCGCGTCCAAAAAACGCTCTTTTTTTCGCCCACCGAGCGGGCCTTTTTGGGCGCTCTGGACAAGGCCGTGGGGGGCAACTACCGCGTTTTCGGCAAGGTGCGCGTGGCCGACATTTTGGAGCCCCACCCCGGCCCCTTTGGGTCGGGCGCGCGGCGGCTTCTTCGGGGACGGGTGGATTACGTCGTCTGCCGGGCGAACGACTTGTCCGTGCTCTGCGCGATCAACTTGGAGTCTCAACGTCACGTGACTGCGGCGCATAGACGGCGGCGCGCGCGCGTCGAGGCCGTTTTCGAGGCCGCCGAGCTGCCCCTGTTTTGGCTGCCCGAAAGACAAAGCTACGCCCTCCAGACCGTGCAGGCGCTTCTCGCCCCCGCCTTCGCCCCCCCCATGCGCCCCCCGGTCGATAGGCGCGAAGCGGAGCCGCGCCCGCTCGAGCCGCACCTGAACTGACGCACATCTGACTGACGTACATCTACATTTTTTAGTAACGCCGCGCCCGCGCTCTCGTCAGGCGGCGGGCGTGCCGGACCATCACGAACATGCTAATCTTGGCCCTCGAGCGCTCGTTTTAACAGTCAATCATGCTAGCTGCGCATGTCACCGAGTCTATTTAGCAACCCGTCGAGCGCCCCCACGAGCGCGGCTCCTTCGCTCGTGCAGGCGCGCAGCTCCTCCTCGTTGCGCGGGTCCACGGTCGCTTTGAACGCTTCCGCCTGAGTCATCACCGCCGTTAGCGCAGGTTCTCGCCTTTTGAGTTCGGGCCAGTCGGGATTGTTCTCGACCGCGGCGATCCGCTCGTGGAGACTCTTCAGGAGCGCATCAAATTTCTCGTTCTTTTTCATACCCAACCTCCCCCTGCAAATCGCTTAAAATCGCCCAGACGCGCGCGAGTTCTCTCAGCATGGCTTCGCGCATAACGACGGCCCTTTGCACCTCGGCGAGCGTGCGCAGCTCGGTGGTCTCGTCCAGCCGCCCCGCCACCCGCTCGAGCACCCCGACTATGGACGGGTTGCGCCGCCGCAAAAGGGGCAGGCCGGGGTCTTGCTCGATGCGCCCCATAAGCAGGTGGAGTTTATGCGAGAGCGCCTCGAGCCTTTCGACGTGCGGGTTCTTGAAGACGTTCACGCTGGCGTCGGTGTGGGCTTGATGGTTCACGCGACTCCTTTGCGGTTGTGGTAGCTACCTTGTGGCTACCGTATTAGCTGCCCCTATTTAACCGCATCAGCCGCCAAAAGTGTAGCGCCCGCGGGTGAGAGCGTATGTGAGGACCTTCACCTCTCCTTTAGGCACCTGCATCTCCCCCTTAGGCTCGCCCTGTCCCCACTAGGCTTCAACTCCGCGCCTCGAGCTTACTTTTTACGCTTACGCCTCACTCGCCACGTTCACCCCGCCCCAAAAATCTCACGCAGCGCGGCGCGCGTTTCGGGTATCACCAGCGGCACGGTGGCAAAGGTGGCCGAGGCTGAGAGCAGGCACCAGGAGCAAAAAGCGCCGTGCTTCGTCCACTGGTCGATGGTCAGCCGCACCCCCTGAAAGGTGTCGAAGCCGACTTTGGCGGCCAGAGCCAGGGGGATGAGAGGCGCTTCGCGGGCGCGGTTCTCGCCGCCCATCGCCGCGAGCGCCGCGGTGGCGGCGTAGGAACCTAAGCCCAAAAAGGCGTCGGGGGTGCGGAGTTTCGAATAGGCCTCCGCCGAGGCGTCCACCTTGTCCGCGTCGAGCAGCGGCAGCGGGAGTTCGGGCAGGTGCTTGATGAGCCCAAACTGATAGAGCGCAATCACGCCCATCGAGCCCGCCGCCACGAGCGAGAGCCCGGCGACGCGGCGGCGGCGGCGCAAGGAAGGCGCCCGCCCCTCCTGAAGTTCGTGGCTGAGCCTTTCGGCGCGTTTTTGTGTGTCGTTCATACATTCCCCCTCTGTTTTTTTATGACTCCTTGTTCTGTGACGTTGCAGAGATGAGTCCTACCGCCAGCGCGCCCCCGGCGAGCGCCAGCCAGCCCCGGTTTTGCGCCGCCCAGAGCCCCCAGCTTTGGCGGTAGGATTTGCCGCTAAAGCTTCCGCGCGCGCCGTGGTCTTCGGCGTCGTCTACGGGTTCCCAGAGGTTGTTGGGGCGGTCTTTGTCCCTCGAGCCGTCGTACTGCTGCGACCCATAACCCGTCCGGCCCAAATACCAGTCGCCAAAGCCCGGAAAAAACTTGTTGCCCCACACGATGATTTGGGTGGGCAGGCCGACCAGCAGCTCGCGGCGGTGGTGGTGCGTGGCCCAGAGGATAGCCTCCGCCGCCACCTCGGGTTCGTAAATGGGCGGCACCGGCTGCGCCTTGCGCGGCAGGCGGCTCTTGACCCAGCCGAACTGCGGCGTGTTCAGGGCGGGCATGTGAACTATGGTGAGTTTGACGTTCGAGCGGTCATGGATGAGTTCGGCGCGGAGCGAGTCGGTAAAGCCGACAATCGCGTGTTTCGAGCCGCAGTAGGCCGACTGGAGCGGAATCGAGCGGTAGGCGAGCGCCGAGCCCACCTGGACAATGGTGCCCCGGTCGCGCGGCAGCATCCGCTTGAGCGCCGCCATCGTGCCGTAAACGACGCCCAAATAAGTCACCTCGGTCACGCGCTTGAACTCGCCCGGTTTGATATCTTTCACGGGCGCGAACACCGAGGTCATCGCGTTGTTGACCCAGACGTCGATGGGGCCGAAGCGCGCCTCGACCGCCGCCGCGGCCTTTTCGACCGCGTCCGCGTCGGACACGTCGGTGGGCAGGGCCAGTGCCCGACCGCCCCGCGCTTCCACCTCACGCTTGGCGGCCTCCAGACCCGCCCGCCCCCGCGCCAACAGCCCGATGTGCGCGCCCCGCTCGGCAAACGCCCGCGCCGCTGCGCGCCCTACGCCCGCCGAAGCCCCTGTGATGACGACCACCTCTGGTTTATGCACGTTCTCCCTCCTTTTTAACAGCCCTCAGCCGCTGCCCCTACGTTACTTGCCAGAGGGCTCACCTGATAAGGAGCTGGCTCGACAAAAAGCGGGCCCACCCTCGCCGCGGTAAGGGTGTGGCCTTTGCGGTTCAAGCGGTCGAACTTTATAGCAGGTAGCATCTGGTTTGAAGGGAACACAATTTGCAACCTATCGTGCAGCACAGGGTTTAAGGAATGCTACCTGCGCCCTGTACCCTCAGTGTTTATGCAATCCGCTGTAGGTGCCTGGTGGGCGTAAGGGTGCGACTCAAGTCAACTTGAGGTCTGGAGGGCTTTAGCCGTCCCCCTCCCGGTCTCGCTTCTCCCGCGCGCGCATGGCCTCCTCCTGGAGGTCGGCGGCTTCTAAAGCGGCTATGTAAAGCTCCCAAAGCTCGAAGTCGGACGGGTCGACCTCGAGCGCCCGACGCAGCCCCTCACGGTAGGCGGCGCTCGTCACATTTTCCCCCGCGAGGTCCAGAAAGGTCTCTTTGACGCGGGCAAGAAGCGCCTGACGGCGCTCCTCGGCCCAGGCGTCGTGGTAGCCGGGGAGCAGCGGGCCGGGGTAGAGGGCCGCTAAGCGGCTCGAGCTAAGCGTGCCATTCTCTCCTTTATCGTCTCTGCTGACGTGGGTACGTAAGGCGGTCTCGAGTTCATAAAGGTCGCAGCGGACGCCCGCCTTGGGTGTAAGCCGGAGCACGCCGCCGTCCACGAACCACTGCGCCCAAGGCTCGCTCCAGCGCCGCGCGCGCGACAGCACGCTGCGAAAACCACTTTTTGACAGACCGCCCCAGACCTCGTCAAGGACCGTCTCGCGGTCTACCGGGGGGGCCGCCGCGCCGCTCGAGTGGCTGAGCAGATAGAACACCAGCCCCTCCGCGCCCCGGTCGGGGGCCGAAAGGAGCGCCGCGCCCTTTCGGACGCTCTGCCCGCCAAGCAGGGTGATGGACGTCGGTTGCTCCAGGACGGCGTGGTGACGCTCCAACACAAAGCCAATCTCGCTTAAGAGTTTGGCTTCGGTAAAGGGTTTGCTTAGGTAACCGTCCGCGCCCTTGTTCATGCCGCGGCGATAGTCCCCGTGCCCGCCGAGCGCCGTCACGTAGATGAAAGGGAGGCCGCGCCAGGCCGGCTTGCCGCGCACCGCCTCGTGAAACGCGTGGCCGTCCACGCCGGGCATGAGCACGTCGCAGAGAATGATGTCGGGCGGACTTTCTTCTAAGATGGAGAGTGCAGTAGACGCGTCCGCGGCGCTTTTCACCCGGACGCCGTGACGCTCCAAAAGTGCCCTGACGAGCGTCCGCACCGCGTCGTCGTCGTCGAGGTGGAGGAGTGTGAGCCCCTCGAGCGGTGGGGTGGTCCGGATGGTGCCGCCTCCTTTGCGCGCGCTGTACCCTGTTATGCGTACCCTGTCATGCATACCCTGTCATGATGTCCCGTCCGAACGCTCCAAGGTCACGGTGTCTCCGCGGTTCGGGGGAATCTAAGGCGCGAGTTGCGCCGCCTCGTCCTCCGCAGGGGCACGCTCCTCCGCCTCATGGCGACGCCCCTGTCGGTCAACGACCAACACGAGGACGAACCCGACGAGCGCGAGGAGGAGCGCCACCAAAATGCCAGCGTTGAACGCGCCGTTTTGGGTGAGTGCGGGCAGGGCGTTGGCCGCTGCGTCAATGTCAGCGTCAACGTCCGCGCCCGCGGCTTTCCACGGCCACACCTTGCGCAGGCTGCCCAGCATAAAGCCCCCCAGAACCGCGAGCGTGAGGTTGTAGTAGTGCCGGAAGAGCCAACCCAAAACCTGCGCGAACGAAAGAATCCCGACCCCCGCGCCGAGCGCCACGAACACCAAGGGCGCTACGTCCCCCCGGTTGAGCGCGCCGAGGATAAACTCGTATTTACCGAGCAGCACGAGGATAAAGGCGCCCGAAATGCCGGGCAGGATGAGCGCGCAGATGGCGAGCGCCCCGCTCAGGAACAGGAAAAGGGCGCTCTCGGGCGTTGACGCCGGGGTGAGGCCCACCAGCGCAAAGGCCGCGGCGGCACCCCCGACGAACCCCAGCACGGTCGTCGTGCGCCACTTTGTGACGCGCCGCGCCACCACCCCCACCGACGCGGCGATAAGGCCGAAAAAAAAGCTCCAGACGGGCACGGGCTGAGTCAAGATGAGCCACTCGAGCACCCGCGACAGGCTGAGCACCGCCACCGCAATCCCGCCAACGAGCGTGATGAGAAAGCGCCCGTGCGCCTCCTCAAAGGCGCGGCCTACGCGCCCGCCAAGGAGCGCGCGCCAAAAGGGGGGCCGCCCGAGCGAGCGCAAGCTGTTAATCAGCTCCTCATAGATACCCAAAATGAGCGCCATCGTGCCGCCCGACACGCCCGGCACGATGTCGGCGGCCCCCATAGCGACGCCCCTAAGAAAAAGCGTGCCGTAGTCCCGACCGCGCCGCGCGTGGTGAGTCCCGGCGGTGCTCGGTGCGACGCCTACGTGAGCTGCGCCGCCCTCCCCCCGTTCGTCCGGGGATGCCTGCGGGTGGCGTTCTCGTTTGGCTTCTTTGGGGCTGGCTTCTTCGTGACCGACCTGTTTGGGATTGGTTTGCTTGGAGCTGTGTTGGCGTTCGCGCTCTCGTGACATATTGATTTCCTCTTGACGTCCTCGCTCGAGTCCTCGCAACGGTCCCAGGACGGGGGTCGCAAAAGCCTCTTTAACTTCCTTAAGCTTACCCTCTAAGCGAGCCCCGTAACCAATGATTTTCACATCCCGACAAACAAGATGTTAAACAAAACGCCCTGCCCGTCCCTTCCGGACCTGCGGGTCACCGCGAAGGGCGGTCCGGGGGCCGTTCGTGATAGCGTGGGCTTGTGCAAGAAGCGGCCAAACCAGAACGCGCCAAGCCTGAGAAAGCGCGCGGCGTGACCTCTCTCGAGCTTAAGGCCAAAGGCTTGCGGCGGCTCGAGGGGGGGCACCCGTGGGTGTTTGCGAGCGACCTCCAAACGCCCCACGCGCCTAACACGCCCGGGCTCGCGCTCGCCGTGGACGCGCGCGGCCGTCCGGTGGGTCAGGGGCTCTACAACCCCCGTTCCAAGCTCGCCTTCCGGCTCTTGACCCGCCAGACCGAGCCCGTTGACGAAGCTTTTTTCGCCTCCCGCGTGGCGCGGGCGTGCGCCTACCGCGAGCGCGTGACGGCCGGGTACGAGGCCTTTCGGGTGGTGCATAGCGAGGGCGACGGGCTGCCGGGCCTGACGGTGGACAAATACGCCGACGTTCTGGTGATGCAGGTTCACGCCGCGGGCTTGGAGCCCTTCACACCCGTTATCCTCGAGACGCTGCGCGCTCACTACCGTCCCAAAGGTGTGCTCGCCCGTAACGATTCGCATATGAGAACGCTCGAGGGCCTGCCGAGAGAGGTCGCGGTGCTTTACGGCGAGGTGCCCGAGACGGTTCCCTACCGCGAGGGGTCGGTCACGCTCCTCGCCGCGCCCTACACGGGCCAGAAGACCGGCGCTTTTTTGGACCAGCGCGAGAATCATGTATACGCGGGGAGCCTAGCGCGTGGCCGCTGTTTAGACGTTTTCTCCTACCACGGCGGTTTTGCCTTGCAGCTTGCGGGCGCACCCCATACCGAGGTGCTGGCGGTGGACTCGAGCGCGGCGGCCCTGGCGCAAGTCGAGGCGGGCGCGGCGCGCAACGGGCTTACGTTACGCACGCAAAAGGGAGACGCCTTTGAGGTGCTGCGGTCTCTTGTGGAGGCCGGGGAAGGTTTTGACACCATCGTCTTGGACCCGCCCGCCTTTGCCAAAGGACGTAGCGACGTGGCGCGCGCCCTCTCCGGTTATAAGGAAATCAACCTGCGGGCGATGACGCTCCTCAGGCCGGGGGGGCGGCTTTTCACCGCGAGCTGTAGCCATCACGTGAGTGAGCCCGATTTTTACATCATGCTGGCTGAGGCCGCCGCGGACGTGGATAAAAGAATGCGCGTTCTTGCGCGGCGGGGCGCGGCCTCGTGTCATCCCGAACGCTTGGGCGTGCCCGAAACGCGCTACTTAAAGTTCGCGGCCCTGGAGCTCGAGGAGTAACCTTAATGTCCGACGCTGACGCACCCCTCACCACCAACTCCGGTGCCGACGGTATGGAGGCGCACGGCCTCACGCCCGCTTTGCTCGAGGCGCTGGCCCCCCTCTTGGTGTGGCGCATCGGCCGCACGACCGACGACGGCCCCGTCACGGTGCGGGTGGGGCTGGCGAGCGCGGCGGCGCTTTTTGCCGAGCTGCCCCGCCTCAAGACGGTCACGGACGCTGAACTCGAGGCCGCCGCCAACGAGGGCGACCTCCGGGTCGAGTGGGTAGGTCACGCTCCGGACGTGGCGGAGGACGTATAGTACGGGTGAGACGGTGGGGACGACGTCACAGTGAAAGGTGACACGTGAAGATTACGCACTCGGTAAGGTTTGACTTTACGCTCTCGCTCAAAAGGGGAGCCGCCGTGGACTTCGTGCGTGACGTGAAGACGAGCCTTTCTAAAGTGACCTTTATTCAACATTTGGAAACCTGTGAGGGCGTAGGCGAAGGCGAA
The DNA here is from genome assembly GCA_965214995.1 of Trueperaceae bacterium. GTDB lineage: Bacteria > Deinococcota > Deinococci > Deinococcales > Trueperaceae > CBDCCT01. Next base: position 5,262,954 of record CBDCCT010000002.1, on the reverse strand, counting down.
ACCGCGGTGCGCGCGCGCATTCCCGTGAACGCGGCGCTCTTCGGTCAGCAAGAGCTCGCCTTTGAGAGCCTTTTGCTCCCCACGCCGCGCGGTGCGGTGCTTCACAGCGTGCCCCTCGAGAACCTGCGCCCCGGCTGGGCGGAGGTCGCGGGCGAGGCCGAGGTGCGACCCCACCCCGAGGGCAGCCACGTGAGTTACCGCTTCGACATCGCCATCCACCTGCACCTGCCCGAGCCCGAGCGCTGGGGCGGCCGGGCGCTCCTCAAGATGATTCACTTTACCGCCGAGCGCGTGTTGGAGGCCATCACCGCCGAGTTTCCGGGTGCGGTGCAGGCCGCCGCGCACGAGGTCGAGGCGTCCTATCAGGTGTGAGGGTGTTTTGGGTGTGACGGTGTTGCGGGTATAGTGGACAGCGTGGCTTTGGATGTACTGGAAACTTTGGGTTTAATATGTGGACGTGAAGAGGGTGCGGGGGTGATGATGAATCGTGCAGCGGGACGGGGCGTAGGGTGGGGCCTGCCGGGGTGTGGCTCGGAAACGTGGGGCGCGTGAGCCACGATTCAGACGAGCGCCTGGTGGCGCGCATGGCCGCGGGTGATGAGGCGGCGCTCTCGGAACTCCACGCGCGCTACGCTCCCCATCTTGCGGCCTTGATGCGCCGCATGGTCGGGCCGCACGGCGTGGCCGAGGGCGTCCAAGAAGCCTTTGTCGGCGCGTGGGAAACCGCGGGCGCGTTCGAGCCGACCAGGATGAGCGCTAGGGCCTGGCTCGTGATGACCGCCCACCGCGTGGCCTTAAGCCGGGTACGAGCCAAGCCGGGGGCGTCCGCGTCGCGCGCTTCGGGTGAGGCGTCTCCCGATGTGGCCCATTCGGACGTGGCCCGCCCAACCGCACACTCAGACGAAATGTACATTGACACCAGGGTTGCTGCCCGTGCGGATGAGGCAAACGGGTTCGCAAACGCGTCGGGGGGAGGGGGTGACGCGGGGGCGTCAGCCCTCGAGCTGCTCGAAGAAGCGTTCTACGAAGGGCGCAGCCTGGAAGACCTCGCCGCCGCCACCGGCACGTCCCCCGCCGCCGTGGGCGCTGCCTTGCGTGACGCGCTGCGCAGGCTCGAGCGCGCGCAGGCTGCCAGGGCGGGCGCGAATCCCGACAACGCGCAGCAGGACGCCCAAAGGGGGGATGAAGCGTGAGCATCGGCGAAGACAGCTTTGTGGCCTACGCGCTGGGCACGCTCTCCCCGAGTGAGGCGGCGGAGGTCGAGGCCTACCTGGCGACGCACCCCGAAGCGGCGCGCACCGTGCGCGACTACCTCACCGTCTTGAGCGACCTCGTGCTCAGTTTGGAGCCCGAACCCGTCCCGGCGGGTGCCGAAGAGGCGCTGTTAAAGCGGATTCGTCAAGAAAAACCAGGGGAGAACGGGCGCGCGAACTGGCGCTGGTGGCTGGGTGCCGGGATGGCCGCCAAGGTCGCGGCGGGCCTCTGGCTCGCCCGCTCCGTTCACCCGCCCGAGGTGCGCGAGCGCCTGCGCTTCTACAGCGAGAAACCCGGCGCCACCGAGGCCCCGCTGCTCGACCCCGACGGGCGTCCCGTCGGCACGCGCGTCACATTGCCCAACCGCCAGGTGTTTCTCGCGCTCGACAAAGAACCGCCCGAGGGGCGCGTCTACCAGGCGTGGAGCCTCAGCGAAGCGGGGGCGCGCTCCCTCGGCGTGTGGGAGGGCTACACCTTTTTGACTGAAGCCTTGACGCCGGGAAGCACGCTGGCGGTGACGCTCGAGCCCCCCGGCGGCTCCGAAGAGCCCACGGGCGAGCCGCAGGCGCTTGTAGAACAGTGACGAGTGGTTAGTGGATAGTGGTTAGCTTTTTCTAATCACTCATCACTAGCCACTAACCACTGCTATTTCCCTACGCAGAAGTGGCTAAAAATGTGCTCCAGCGTCTCCTCGGCAATCTCGCCCCGGCCGGTGATGCCGGCGAGGGTGCGTAAAGCTTCCTCTAAATCGAGCGCGGCTAAGTCGTCGGGGGCTCCCAGCGCGCGTTCGACAAGCGCTTTGGTGTGGCGCAACGCTTCCGCGTGGCGCTCGTTGGAAATCCACAGTTCGCTCGTGCCCGCGTCGCCGATGAGCGCGTCGCGCACCGCGTGTTTGAGAGTTTCCAGTCCCGCCCCGGTTCGCGCCGAAACATGATGAACGTGATGAACGCGCCCTAAAGCTCCCGCGTCCCAAGCGCGCGGCAAGTCGGCTTTGCTGGCGACGATGAGGCTCCGCGCCGGGTCCACATCCGCCAGAAGCGCCCGGTCTTCCTCGTTTAGGGGGCGGCTCGAGTCGAGCAGCAAGAGGCTCAGGTCGGCGTTGGCTGCGATACTTCTAGCAATCACCACCCCGGACGCCTCGACCGCGTCATGGGTGGGCCGAATCCCGGCGGTGTCGATGGCGGTCACAGGCACGCCTAAGATGTCTAAAGGCGCTTCCAAATAGTCGCGCGTCGTGCCCGGTATGTCCGAGACAATCGAACGCTCAAAACCCAGCAGCGCGTTGAGCAGGCTCGACTTGCCCGCGTTGGGCCGCCCGACAAGCGCCAAACGCGCGCCGCGTTTGGCGATGGCCCCAGCTTTGGCGGTGGCGAGCAGTCCGTCGATACGCGTGACGGCGCGCATGAGCGGTTCCACAAAATCCGCTTCCGGCACCCCCTCGTCGGGGTAGTCGAACACCGCCTGGATGTTCCCGTAAACTTTTGTTATGTTGTCCTGGATGAGCCCCAACCGTTCGCTCAGCGCCCGGCTGAGGCCTAACGCCGCGCCGCGCCGCGCGCTGTCGGACTGCGCGTTGACGAGTTCCAACACCGCCTCCGCCTGCACCAAATCGAGCCGCCCGTTAAGAAAAGCGCGCAGCGTGAACTCGCCCGGTTGCGCCAAACGCGCGCCGTGCGCGGTGCAAAGCTCCAGCACCCGCCGCAGCACCGCCGGGCCGCCGTGCGTCTGAAACTCGACCACGTCTTGCCCCGTGTAGGAGCGCGGCGCGCGAAAGGTCAGCCCCAGCGCCTCGTCCACCAGCTCGTCGCCGTCGTGTATTCGGCCATAAACCACGCGGCCCGCAGGCGTTTTGCTCAGGCACCCGCCCATTTTGGGGCGAAACATCTCATCGGCCACCCGGTAACAGTCGGGCCCTGAAAGCCGCACGATGCCGACCGCGCCCACGCCGGGGGCGGTGGCGATGGCGGCGATGGTGTCGTCGGGTGAGGGAAGCGGCATAGCGCTCTATGTTAGCCCTTGCCGCGGGGTTTTGGGTGGAGTGGCTTACAAGGGCTCGAGCAAATCCAACCAGACTTTACGCGCCGTCTCCAACACTCAACCTTACCGAGTCGAGGCCGCAGGGTTTTCCTCACCTCTATAAAGCGTAAAAAAGGTGAGTTCGGGGGGCGCGTTGAGCCTTAGGGGCACCACGCTAAAGCCGATGCCCCGATTGACGTAAAGCTGATTACCCGCCGCGCCGTAATCTCGGATGAACCCGTCCGCGTGAACCTCGTCCTCGCTGGTATAAGACATCCAGGTCCAGGAGGGCGTAAAGGGCAAACGGAACTGGCCCCCGTGCGTGTGCCCCGCGACGGCCAGCGGCGCCGAGTTCGCGGGAAACGCCTTGAACGATTCCGGGTGGTGCATGAGCGCGAGCCGGGGGGCGTCGTCGGGCAGCTCGGCGAGCGCGGCTTCGGGTCGGTCCTCGTCGGCGACGTGCGACCCCACACCGACGAGGTAAAGCGCGTCTGACAAGGCTCCTTGTGATGCGCCGGGAAGCGTAAGCGGGAGAGCTTCGTTTTGCAGCACCCTGATCCCAGCGGCCTCCAACGCCTCGCGCACCGCGGCGGCCAGCGCCGCGTTTTTGGGGGCTTTGCTGGTCGGCATCGCGTAGTCGTGGTTGCCGAGCACCGCGTAGGTGGGGATGCCCGCGTCCGCCAAGGGCTCGAGCAGTGAAACCGCTTGGGTGATTTCGGGGCTTGCGTCCTCCCCCACGTGATAGACAAAGTCGCCCGCAATGAGCGCCGCCGCGGGCCGCGCCTCGATGATGCTGTCGACGATGCGCTCCACCGTCCAGACGTTGTCGAGCCACATGCCGATTTGCAGGTCGGCTATCACGGCTACCTGTTCTCCCTCCCAAGAATCGGGAAGGTTGGGAAGAGACACCTCAAACGTTTTTACGTCGATAAAATAAGGCTCGGCCAAGCCCCAAACGAGGAGCAAACCGACAAGGGTGAGGACGATAAAGAGGAGTCGTTTCATCCGTGCATCATAGCCCGGCGGTGAGGGTGGGACGAAAAATTAGGAGGACGCACCGTGTTTTTACCATGTTTCACCGTGTTTTTGGGAGCCTCTTACGCCGAGCAAAGGTTTGAGCTGGCAGGAGGGACGTTCAACGGCTCCGAGTCCAAACACAAAGAGGCCGGGGCTTTGGGCCCCGGCGTTCACTTGTATCTGTCTTACGTCTGTTACTTCACCTTACATAGCGACGAGCGACGGCGCGGTCTCGAGCCTCTCGCCCGCGCGCACCTCGAAGACGTTCCGGGAGGTGCCGTAGCCCTCGTCGGTCGCGGCCACCACGTAGGTGCCGGGGGGGAGGTCGTCCAACGTCGCTTCGGTTTCGAAGCTCTCGCTGTAGCCGTTGGGGCCGGTCACGACAATCTCCGCGTCGGTAAACTCGGATGTCACCAAGACGCTGCCCAAGTCGGGGTTGTCGTAGGGCGTATAGGCACCCAGCGTGTCGTAGTCCGCCGGGTAGCCGTAGGCGTAGGGCGAGTAGTCGGCGATGTCATACATCGCCGCGTCCATCGGTTGCAAGTTGAAGCTCACCGGCACGACCTCACCCAGGCGCACTTCGACCAGGGTGGCGGAAAGCTGCAAGCCTTCGTCCGAGGCGGCGATGGAGTAGACGCCGGGCGGTAGGCCGTCTAACACCCGCTCATCACCGGGATTGTCGGAGATGTCGAAGTGCTCGTAGTAACCGTTGGGCCCCACCACGTCGTAGTTAGGCTCCTGGTCGGTGGGCGTGGTGGCCGACAGGACGATGGCACCGCCCTCGACCCCGTCGTACACGCCGTAATCCCCGATGGTCACGTCCCCAAGCGGTTCGTAGAGGTCAGCGTCGAAATCCTGCGCCGAAGCCTGCGCGAAAAACACAAGGGCTAGCATCAAAGACAGAAATGCAATCGTTCTTTTCATGTTTTATTCTCCCTTCACAAGGTTTATAGCTTGGCTGAATAAGGTTTAGAGTCCAGGTTTCAGCTTTTCAAGCCTAGCAATCGCGTAAGTGGAGAACTGTGGGACAAACTCTTGTCTAGCGTTCCATCACCTTCACGAATGATTCATGCGCCGCCGCCACCAGCCTGTCGATATCCTCTTCCGAATGCGCGTAGGAAAAAAAGGCCGCCTCAAAGGCGCTCGCGGGCCAGTAGACGCCGCGCTCCAGAAGACCGTGGAACCAACGGCCGAAGCGCGCCGTGTCGGTGCCGCTGGCGCTTTCAAAGTCCGTCACGGGCTCGCCTGTAAAAAACACGGTCATCATCGAGCCGATGCGGTTGATGATGACGGGAAGACCTGCGTCGGCGGCTCCGCTGCGCAGGCCGGCTTCGAGCCGCGCCGTCCGCGCTTCCAACACCTCGTAAAGGTCGGGTGTCTGGTTCATGGTTTCCAAGGTGGCAATGCCCGCCGCCATCGCCAGAGGGTTGCCCGACAGCGTACCCGCCTGGTAGACCTTGCCGACGGGCGACACCTGGTCCATCAGTTCACCCTTGCCGCCGTAGGCTCCCACGGGCAGGCCGCCGCCGATAATCTTGCCCCAGCACACCAGGTCGGCGTCCAGCCCGAGCCGCTCGACCGCGCCGCCCGGTGCGAGGCGAAAGCCCGTCATCACCTCGTCGGCAATCAGCAGCGCGCCGTGCCGCCGGGTGAGGGCGCGCAGGCCGTCCAGAAACTCCCTTGTCGGTACGACCACGCCCATGTTGCCGACGACGGGCTCGAGAATCACCGCCGCAACCTCGTCCGGGTGCGCCTCGAAAAGCTCTTTGACGGATTCTAAATCGTTGTAGCGCGCGACGAGGGTGGTCTTGGCGGTGTCCTGGGGGACGCCCGCGCTCGAGGGCACCCCCGTCGTCATCGCGCCCGAGCCCGCCGCGACGAGCAAGGCGTCGGCGTGGCCGTGGTAGTTGCCCGCGAATTTTACAATCAGGTCGCGGCCCGTGGCACCGCGCGCGACGCGCAAGGCGCTCATCGTCGCCTCGGTGCCCGAGTTGACGAAGCGGAGGCGGTCGCAGCTTTTGTAACGCCCCAGTACAAGTTCGGCCATGCGAACCTCGCGCTCGGTGGGCGCGCCGAAGCTCGTGCCGTCTTCCAGAGCGCGCTCGATAGCCTCCGATACCCTCGGGTGCGCGTGGCCCAGAATCATCGGCCCCCACGAGCCCACCGCGTCAATGTATTCGTTGCCGTCTACGTCCCAAAGTTTAGCGCCTTTGGCCTTCTTGATAAACCGCGGCGTGCCGCCGACGGAGCCGAAAGCGCGCACGGGGGAGTTCACGCCGCCGGGGATGAGGCGCTGGGCGCGTTCGAAAAGTTTGCGTGAATGCGTTGTGTTCATTTTTATATGCTCGCACGTTCTCGAGGACGGTTCAACGTGCCCGCTTACTGGGTTAAGGAGCCAGATGCTAGGATGGGCTCGGCATTATGGAGACGATTTACTTCCTACAAACGGGGGCCTCGCCAGCGCTCGACGCTCTTTTCCTGCTCATCACCAACTTAGGCTCCGAGCGGGCGTACATCGCGCTGCTCGTTATCACCTATTTGGGCATCGATGCGCGGCTGGGAAGGCACGTCGGGGTGTACCTGCTCTTGTCGTTTTATCTCAACTACGAGCTCAAAAGCTTTTTCGACACGCCGCGCCCCTACGTCTTAGACCCCTCGGTGCTGCGGAGCGAGGCGGCGGGAGAGACGGGAACGGGGCCGGGCTTCCCGAGCGGGCACGCGCAGGCGAGTCTGACCTACTGGGGATACACCGCGCTTTGGCTAAGGCGCGGTTGGTTTTGGGTCGTGGCGGGGCTTGTCGTCGTACTCATCTCGCTCAGCCGCGTGTATCTGGGCGTGCATCTGCCTATCGACGTGTTCGGCGGGCTCGTCGTCGGGGTGGGCGTGCTCGCGCTGGCTTATGTGGTTGACCTGCTCGCCGCGCGCCTGGCAGCGCCTCCTTTGTGGCTCACCCTCCTCCTCGGCATCGGCGTCCCGTTCGCGTTCCACCTCCTTTTGCCCGTCCCCAGCTCCGAACTGCTCATGGGGGGGCTGGCAACGTTTTTAACCGCGCCCGCTCTTGTTCCTTACCGCGCCGACGCGGCCCCCTGGCGGCGTGTTCTGGTCACGCTGCTCGGTCTTGTGCTGGTGTTCGCGGTGCTTATAGGCTCGAGCCTCCTCCTCCCCGAAGCCGTCAAACGCGACCCCGCGGCGGGTTTCGTTCGGTATCTGCTCATCGGCTACACCGGCCTCGCGCTCACGCCCCTGCTTGCCAGAGCCCTGCGCCTGACGCCGCGACGGGCCAACCCCGTTCTGTAGATGCGGCGCATTAAACTTACGCTCGAGTACGACGGCACGCATTTTCACGGCTGGCAGGTGCAGGCTGCGACGGGGGAGCGCACGGTGCAGGGGGTGGTCGAAGGAGCGCTGGCGAGCGTCCCCGGCGCGCGCCCCAAAATCATGGCCGCGGGCCGCACCGACGCGGGCGTCCACGCGCTGGCGATGGTCGCGCATTACGACACCGAGGACGCGATCCCGACTTCTAAAGTGCCCTCCGCGCTCAACGTGCGCCTGCCAAGGGACGTGGTGGTGCTGGAGGCCGAAGAGGTCCCGCTCACTTTTCAGTCTCAGTTCGACTGCCTTTACCGCCGCTACCTCTACCGGATGCGCCTCGCGCGGGCAGGGTCTCAGGGCATGGCCTTGGAGCGCCACCGCCTCCTCTTTTTATCGCAGCGCCTCGATGTCGAGACCATGCAAAAGGCCGCTCCTCTTTTTGAAGGCGCGCACGACTTCGCCGCGCTCGCCACGCAGGAAACGCGCGGGACGGTGCGCACGCTTCACATGTGTCGGTTGGGGGCGCAAGGCTTAGACCTCACGCTGCACGTCGTCGGCGACGGCTTTTTGCGCAACATGGTCCGCGCCATTGTCGGCACGCTGCTCTATGTGGGCGAGGGCAAGCTCACCCCGGAGGACGTGCCCGAAATTCTTGCCTCGCGCGACCGCCAGCGCGCGGGTCCCAACGTGCCGCCGCACGGCCTGTATTTTGCCGAGGCGGGGTATGAGGCGTGGGCGGGCTCGAGGCCCGAAGCCGCCGAAGTTGAAGGTTGAGCCGGGCGTCCGCTCCTCTTTGCCAAACTTCTCTACAGGTTTCGTAACGATTTTCATAGAGAGAAAGCCCACGTAGAGAAATCCTCCCGTCCACGTATACTGGGCTTCATGTCGAGCCACTTCGAGGGCGGGAAAGCGGTGATGGTCGACGTGTCGGGCAAGGCCGACACGGCCAGGGTCGCCGTCGCGGAGGCGTTCGTGAGGCTGCCGGAGGCGGCGCTAAGGGCGCTGCAAGGAGGTGCGGGTAAGGGAGACCCCGGCAAAGGGGATGCCGTCGCGGTGGCCGAACTCGCGGGCATCATGGCGGCGAAACGCACGAGCGACCTTGTCCCCCTTTGTCACCCCCTGCCGCTCGCCAAGGTGGCGGTGGCGGGCACTGTGGAAAGTGAAGCGCGGCGGGTGCGCTTTACCGCGACCTGCAAAACCGTCGCCCCGACCGGCGTCGAGATGGAAGCGCTCACCGCGGTGAGCGTCGCGTGTCTGACGCTTTACGACATGCTCAAGGGCTCGAGCAAGGGCATCGTGATTGAAAACATCCGTTTGTTACGAAAAGAGGGGGGAAAGTCCGGTTTATGGGAAGCCTCGTCTTTGCAAGACCATTGACGCCCGACGACGAGGACGTGCTCGCGCCCCTGGACGCAGCGTACGCGCGGCGCTTTGGGCTCGAGCCCTTGGTCTCACGCGCCTCGCTCTCCTTTTACGTGCGCAGCGGTCACGCTTTCGTGGCGGTGCGTGCGGGGCGGGAGGTCGGTTTCGCGTTCGCGCAGGCTGTCTGGAACGGCGCGCGCCCGACGGTTTACCTCAACCGGCTCGCGGTGGCGGATTCGGATGAAGACCCAAGTGACGCCAATGCGGATGAGGGCGACTTGGACGCGCGCTTGGCGCTCGTCGAGGCGGTGACCAAGAGCGCCTACGACGCGGCGGTGTACGACCTTCAGGCGCTTCTTCCTGCGGGAGACGCGCTGGGCAGAAGGGCGTTGGGCGAAAAAAGCTACAGTCTCAAAGACTACGTCATATTCGAACGCGTCCTCGGCTCCCGGGGCGCGAAGGAGGAGTGAGGATGGCTCGAGTGTTACTCGGCGTGCGCGGCATGGACACCAAAGAGGCCGCGACCAAAGTGCAGACGACCCTGTGCGCGCTTCCCGGCGTGAGCAGCGCCAACGCCGGTCTCGACGGCCAGGCCGCCGTCGAATACGACCCCGGCGAGTTGACCATCATGGATTTGATTCGGGCGCTCAGGCGCATCGGCTTTTTGTCGGGCATGGTGTAGGGTGGGGCCGGAGAACCTACCTTATCAATGTCACACGACCCCGCCACCATTTACGTCGGCGTTTATTTGGCCCGCTTAGAAGTGCCCTGGGCGAGTTCTTTAAAAGAAAAGCGCGGGCTGGTCTTGCCCATAACCGAAAAACTCAAGGCGCGCTTCCCGGTCTCGGTCGCGCGGCTTGACGGCTTAGAGAGCCACACCTGGGAGCTCATCGGGGTGACGGCCTTAAGTAGCGACGCGGTCTGGCTTGAAGGAGTGCTCAACAAGGTGGACGATTTCGTGCGTTCCCGTATCGAGGTGACGGCGCGCTCAATAGAGCTCGAGCAGTGGGAGGGGCTCGGAAGTTTTTGAAGCTCGAGGGTTGGAAAGGGATTTTAAAGCCTTATAGACGCGTGAAACATGTTCGGGAGGAAAAGTTCGGGTTAGAATGCGCTTTATTTGGTCGTACAAACCGTTTTAGAGTCTCGAGGGAGTGGCGATGGATATGTGGTCCGAACGAAACAAACCCGAAAACAAGGGCGCGCCGAAAACGGCGGCCAACAAAACGCTCGCCAAGGGGCTGCCGCAGACCCCCCTGGCGGTCAAGTCCAAGGACCGGATCACCGTCACGGACGAGGCGCTGGCAACGATCATCGGCCTCGCCGCGCACGAGGTGCCGGGCGTGGTGGGCATGGCCCCCGCGACCATCCGCGAAGGTCTCAAGCGCATCCTGGGCGTGAGGCAGGCGGACGAGGGCGTGGTGATCGGTCGGTTTGAGGAAGCGGCTGAGGCGAACGTCAAGACCGCGGACCCGAACGCCGCAGACCTCTATAAGGTCGACCTTCACGTGGTCGTGGCCTACGGCGTCAACATCCCCGTTGTGGCGGAGAGCGTGCGCGAGCGCGTCCAGTATGCGGCGGAGGCCTACGCGGGCGTGGCCGTCCCCCAGGTCGTCGTCCACGTGGCGGGGGTGAGCCGTGGCTGACGTGATGAACCTGCCGCAAGCCCCCAAAACGCTCGGCCCCAAAGACCTCTGCGCCGCTTTTTCTTACGCCGCCGACTGGCTCGGCGTCTATGTGGAGGAAGTGAACGCGCTCAACGTCTACCCGGTGCCCGACGGCGACACGGGTACCAATATGCACCTCACCTTGCAGTCGGTGCGCCGGCAGCTTAACGAAGAGAAACCCAAAAAGATGGCCGAGTTTGCCCACGCGCTCTCCTACGGCTCCCTTCTGGGCGCGCGCGGCAACTCGGGCGTGATTTTGAGCCAGGTGCTCAAAGGTTTCGCCGAGGCCGTGCGCGACTACAAAACGCTGGGCGCGCCTGAGTGTGTCGCCGCGCTCAAAAGCGCTACCAAAAGCGCCTACGCCGCGGTGATGAAGCCCGTCGAGGGCACCATCCTGACCGTCGTGCGCCGCGCGGCGGACGGCGCGGCGGCGAGTGGGTCGGTGGAGCCTTTACAGGTGCTTAGGGACGCCTACGAGGCGGGGCGTACGGCCCTACGCGAGACCCCCGACATGCTGCCCCTCCTCAAACAGGCGGGCGTGGTGGACGCAGGGGGCTTGGGTTTCTTGCGGATGTTGGAAGGCGTCATCGCCGCTTACGAGGGCCGCGCCCTGCCGGAGGCCCCCACTGTCGAGGCGCGCGCGCAGACGCAATTTGAAGAAGAAGAGTTCGGCTTCTGCACCGAGTTCTTGCTCTCGGACGTGCGCGTGCCCACGAGCGAGATTCAAGAGCTCGTCGCGCCCTTTGGCGATTCGCTCCTCGTGGTCGGGGCCGAGGGCTTTGTGAAGGGCCACATCCACACCGAAGAGCCCGAAAAATTGCTCGCCACCGTGGCCCGCTACGGCGTGATGGTCCGCTCCAAGGTCGAAGACATGAGCGAGCAGCACCACGAGATTTTGGCGGGCGCAACGCCAAGCGACGCCGCGGCGGAAAGGCCCAAAACCGCGCTCGTGGCGGTGAGCGCGGGCTACGGCGTGACGAAGGTGTTTCGCTCGTTGGGCGCGCGGGTCGTCGGCGGCGGCCAGACGAACAACCCGAGCGTGCAAGACATCGCCGACGCGGTGCGCAGCGTGGGCGCGCCCACGGTCATCATCATGCCCAACAACAAAAACATCATCCTGGCCGCCGAGCGTGTAGGCGAACTCGTCGAGGGCAAAACCGTCAAGGTCTTGCCCACCAAGAGTATCGGCCAGGGTCTCGCCGCCGCGGTCCTTTTTAGCGAGAGCGCCGAGGCGGACGCGCTTTTTGGGGAGATGCAGGACGCTGTGGCGCACGCGCTCACCCTGGAAGTCACCACCGCGAGCCGCGACGCCTCGTTAGACGGCTTAGAAGTCTCCGCAGGCGACTACATCGGCTTAGTCAACGGCGAGCTTAAAACCACCGCACCCCGGCCCGACGCCTGCATCATGAAGATGTTGGAAGCTGCGGACGGTGACGACTACGACATCGCCACCCTCTTCTACAGCCCAACGGTAGAGAAAGAAGAAGCCGAGGGTTTGGTGGCGCGCCTTGGGGAGCGCTTCCCCGACCTAGAGTTAGAGCTCCACCCCGGCGCGCCCGACCTTTATTACTATGTGATGGCGCTCGAGTAGCCGCCCACGCGTCAGCATCCGGGAAATCTGTGAACGAACTCACGCGCAAAGCTCGAGCCAACGTTAAACTGAGCGCGAGCTCTGTACTCCCAAGGAGGTTTAGTAATGAAATATTTTCGCCTGTCGATTTTCGTTCTGGCTGCGGTTCTGGTGAGCGCCTGCGAGGTGTCCATCGCCCCCGATCCTTTCCTTGATGCCCCCACCGTCACCGCCTCGGCCGAGAGCGGCACGCCGCCCGCCCTGGCTAGCGACACGGTCGCGGCGAACGACGCCGCCTACTACCGCGTCAACGTTCCCGACGAGGTCTCAGACCCGCTCCTTTACCTCGAGGCGACGGCCGAGGGCGATAGCACCCTCACCCTCACGGCTTACGACAGCGCCAGAAGGGCTTTCTTGGCGAGCAACGACAAGGCGTGGTTCACCTCCGCGTCGGGGCTTTCCACCGCTGTTACTGCGGAGGTGCTGCCGCAGGCGGTAACTGTAGAGACCGTTTGCTTGGGGCCTTGCGTGATCACCGAGAACGACGAGAATACGTTTTACGTGAGGGTGAGCACCTCGAGCCCCACCCCCGTCGCCTTTGATTTGTTCGCGTATGACCAAACGTACGGCGACTCCACCGAACCCGCCAACAACGACTGCGGCGACTTGAGCACGGGCGCGATCATCGTGACGCCCGACGAAGAGGGTTATGTGGGCGCGCTCGAGACGCTTGGTGACGTTGACTGTTTCAGGAGCGACGTCGAGACCACGCAGGTCACGCTCTCCACCACGCCCGACAACGCCAACATCAACATCCAAGCGAGAATCTACGACGCGAACACGAACGTGCTTCTCGACGTCATCTTCGTAAGCCCCAACAGCCCGACCGCCAGCGCCGACATTTCCGGCAGCAGGCTCGTCTACGCGCGGGTGAGTTCGCCGAACACCGCGGCCGGACCCTCTAACAATTCAAAGTACGAAATCACGTTCTAGCCTTTGCTACGCGTACGAAGCGGCCTACGGGCCGCTTTTTCATGAACCGACCTCAACGTTCCCTCACCGCAGCGCGAGCGTGGGGCGCTAAACTTTAAAGATGACGCGACGCCTTACACTTTTTGTTTTGCTGGTCACGCATATTTCGTGTTTCTCGCTCGCGCAGCGCTGTCTGCCCGAACTTCAGGCGGTGCTGGAAACGCCGGGCGAACGGGCGAGCGGCCGGGACGCGGCGCGGCTGCTCGAGGAGGCGGTGAACCTCCTCGAGCCCGCCCTCCCGCCCCTCTACGGAGCGTCGAGCGAGCTGCCCCTCGAGCCCGACGACCCCGACTACGCGACCATAGAATTCCTTGCTGAACGGGATTTGTTGCCGCCCGACTGGCAGGAGGGCACGCTGGAAGCGGGCGTGTGGGTGCAAATGCTCGACCGCCTCGCGGGCTGGTACGAGCAAACCCCGCCGCTGGTGGCGAGCGAGCTGACCGGCGAGGATTTGCTCGAAAGCTTGACCGGACTCATTGACCAGTTAGCGCCGACGCTTGAGCCCGTGGCCTTAATAGCTTCCGACCCGAACGACCCCGCTAACCCCGACGCCGTGGCCTTTTGGGCGGTGGTGCGTAATCTGCCGCCTTACCCCCGCATGATTGTTTCGCGCCCGCCCGCCCCGGGGGTGTCGCTGGCGGGCGGGGTGGAGGGCGTGCTGGCGGGCTTGGAGACCTGCGCCGCGCCCATCACCCGCTTTGTCTACGCGCCCGTCGCCACGGCGGAACGGCTCTTCCTGGCGAACAACGCCGCGCGCATGGTTATCGTGCGCACCGACCCGCCCTCCGGAACCGACCTCTTTTACGTGCCCGAGGGGGAAGAAACCGCCTACTTCGACTTTAGCGCCCCGGACTTGGCGGATGTGAGCCAGTACGCGGTCCTTTTCGTCGGCCCCTCCATCGGCGTGCCCGCGCTCCTGCGCATCATCCCCTCCTTACGCACCAACATGAGCCCGCGGCAGATCATCAACTTTGTGCTGGGGCCTTGACACGTCCATATTTCCCAAAGGGTGATGAGCCGCGCCCAACCGTCATCTAAACGCCTCGAGCACGTGTATACCTTTTTATATCCACCTTGAAACCTTTAGTCCGGCCCTTTCAGCCTAGCCTTTCACCTACGGGGGACACAATGAAAAAACTTATTCTTTTTGCGGGGCTCGCGGCGCTTTTGAGCGCGTGCTCCTTCGCGCCGCTCCGTTTCAACGCCGATTTGCTCGAGGTGCTGCCCCAAACCTCGGGCACCTTCACGCTCCAGACGCCCGACACGAACGTCAACCTCCTGCCCCTGCTGGGGAGCGCCACCACGGGAAACTTTCGGGAAACGTCGCCCATTGGCGGGGTGACGCTGCCCGTGTCCCTGACCTTCCCGAGCGCGTCGGGGGTGCTGCTCGACTTCACGGACAGGACGCTGCCCGCGACGCTCGAGGGGGCCACGTTGCGCTACACCATAGCGCTAACGAGCCGTAACCTCACGGGCACGTTGCAGGTTCAGCCTTACCTAGCGCCTGTGGGGGGCGGAAACGCCGATGAGGAGGCTTACGCTTTGGGGCCCGCGCAAACATTCGCTTTGGGGACGGGGGCGGTGCTCGAGGCCGACATCGCCCTCAACGAGGCGCAACTGAGGGCCGTCAACGACAAAAAGGTTCGCCTGGCGTTAAAGCTTTCAGGAGATTTGGGCGTCGCGTCGCCCGGCGAGGTCACGCTCTCCTACGCCTTTCAGACGCTCTCGCTGGACGTTGAGAGCGTAAGCGCTGGGCTCGACAAACTCCTGCCCGATGCCGACGGCGAATCTTTCGACTTTAGCGACCAGGAGACGCCCGGCCCGGGCCGCGTGGTGGGTTTAAGCCTCATCTACGACGTGACCCTTAGCCACGACACCGACGCCAGCGGCACGCTCACCGCCCAGGTCTACGTGGCCCCGCCCGGCGACGAGCCCCTGTGGTCGCCGCAGTTCGCCTTTGGCGAGCCCCAGACGCTCGACTTGAGCCAGCAGGAGGTGACGCTAGCGGGGCGCGCCGCGCTCACGGGCGTTCAGGAGGAGATTTTGGACACGCGGACCGTGCGCGTGGGCGTGCGGGTGACGGGCGAGGCTACTTTGGAGCTTACCGAGCCTATCACTATTGACTATCGTTTCAACACGCTGAACCTTCGGGCGTCGTACGCGTTGTAAGTTTTAGATTCGACTCGCTCTGCGCCGTTGAGCAACCTTTCGCTGAGTTGTTCCGTCTGAAGTCGGTGGTACAATTGTGTTGGAGGACGTTTATGAAATCCGGTCAAGCTGCCGAATTGAATACTCAGGAGGCCGCGGAGCTAGAGGCGACGCTCTCCCGTATCCTCGAGGGGATACAAGAACTCCGCGACAGGATGAGCCTTGATGATGAGAGTATTGCCCGTCTCAAGGCGGAAACAGCCGAACTCAAGGTGGAGACGCGGGCCGTTCTGGCTACGTTGCGACGGGCGGCGTAACCTTTCATGCTAAGAAAGCTTGTCGAGCTTGCCTCACAAGTTTTTTCGCTTGCGCGCGACCTTTAAAAGAACAAAGAAGATGTCAAGGAGCTTCGCCAAGACGTCAAGGAGCTGCGGGGGGAGTTTCATGAGCTGGCGGGGGTTGTTCAACAGCTTATGCATCAGGTGGACCGGGCTGACGAGCGGGCGGAGCACGAGCGCGAGAAACTTTTTTTACAGTTGGAGAATGCGCTCCTTAAGTTTGAACGCCGTTTGCCGCCTTCGGCTCGCCAAGAAGACCGTGATTAAGCGGCTCATTTCAAGCCTGCTCGAGCCCGCTACCATCCTCGTCAAACGCGGCGACCACATTCTCGGCCCCGCCGCCCTGCGCACCGTAGCCTGGCACGAGCAGAACGCTAACGCTGTGCGGCAACTTAGAGTGGGGCAAATCTTGTGCTAAAATAGCCACCGCAAACGAGGTGAAATGTGCAAGTTACCTCCCAAAATCCAGATGTCATGAGCGGGGCTTTGGTCTTTTCAGGCACTCGAGTTCCCGTAGACATCCTCATCGACTACCTTAAAGCAGGCGAGCCGCTCGACCGCTTTTTAGAGGGCTTTCCCACGGTAAAGCGCGAACAAGCGGAAGCCTTTTTAGAAGAAGCTTTGAAGACGGTAAAGTCGCTTCATGAAGCGTCTGCTGCTTGATGAAAATATTGATAGGATGCTCAAGGGGCTTTTCGACGATGACTTTGAAGTTTTCACCATCGCTGAGAGGGGCTGGCAAGGCAAGAAAAATGGCGAGCTGCTCCGTTTAGCCGCAGAAGAGTTCGACGTTTTTGTGACGATGGATAAAAACTTGCAGCATCAACAAAATCTTGGGGCTTTAGGCTTGGCTGTTGTGGTTATCCGCGCTCACAGTAACGCGTTTGCTGTTGTTTCTAAACTCATGTCAAAAGTGAACGAAGCGGTACGCAGTGCAGAAGTGGGTGTCGCTACCTACATTGGAACGTAGTTAAGCGCTGCAAGGGATGACGGCTCGTTTTCGGAACGCAGAAAGTAGCTTATGTTTAAAATCGCTTCGACTTCAAGACCCACAAATTTGCGTCGTCACTCAATGCCTCACCGCCTATGGACGAGCTAACCCGGCTTCTCGACAAATGGCAAGCCCTTTTGCGCCTCAAGGACTGGGACATCAGGCTACAGATGGTGGACAAGCCCTGGCGGAAAACAGGCGACATCAAGATAGACGCTCACGACAAAAAAGCCGTGTTGCTCGTGAACACCGAAAATCCTCGTAACGAAAACCTCGAGGAAGTCGTCATCCACGAACTTTTGCACCTGAAACTGTGGCGTCTCGACCAGATGCTCGAGACCCTGCTCACGAGCGTGTTTGGAGAAGAGGACGACCCTAAACGAAGCTTTGCCAACGCTCAATTTATGGACGCGCTCGAGCCGACCGTCGAGGACCTGACCAAAGCCTGTTTGCAGCTTGGCGGTGAGAACAAAGAGCTTTCGTTCGGGCGGGTGCAGGCTCTGGTCGATAAAGAGTTCGATTGATTCCGGGACCGACCCTGCGGTAGCCCCGCCACTGTAACGCTTACGACGGCGAATAATTCAGCTTGGTCCACCCCTCCAAGTCGTCCATCAGTTGATGGCTGGCGAGGTTTAAGGAGATGCTGGACGGTTTGCGCCCCACCTCCCGCTCGTACACTTCAGCAAGATGCGCTTTCACAACCTTTCGGTAAGCTTCGGGCGTGAGCGCTTCGTTTCCCTCGTCAGAGTCGGCCCAGCGCACCTCGAAGCCGCCGCGTTGGGACAGCTCGAGCCCCGCCCGGTCGAGCGTCACCACCACCACCCCCAGCGGCATCTCGACCACATGCTCAAGCACGCGGCACCTCGCTAAGAGGCTTCTCTCCCGCCAACACGCGCCGCACGTCCTCGGCCACGTGCAGCGAGGCGCGGCGGTTCGATTCCTCGGTCACGCCCGCGATGTGCGGGGTGAGGATGAGGTTGTCTAGTCCCCGCAGCGGGTCGTTTTCGGGAGGCGGCTCGAGCACGCGCACGTCGAGCGCGGCGCCCGCCAAGCGTCCCTCCCGGAGCGCGTCGGCCAGCGCCGTTTCGTCCACCAAAGCGCCCCGCGCGGTGTTGATGAGAAAACTCCCCGGCTTCATCCGCGCGAACGCCGCGGCGTTCATCATGTTCTTCGTGCTCGGCAGGAGCGGCGCGTGGAGCGAGACGAAGTCGGCGCGTTCCAAAAGGGTTTCGAGGGTGGTTAGCTCGAGCCCGTACTCCTGCACCGCAAAAGAACTTGCGTGAACCACCGGGTCGCTCGCTAACATGTACATCCCAAAGGCCCCCGCCCGCCTGGCGAGGCGGCTGCCGATATCGCCCAGGCCGACGATGCCCAGCGTTTTTCCATAAAGTTCCGTACCTATCGCCGCCTGTCGGTCCCACCGCCCTTGATGAAGCGCGGCGGACGCGCGGGCAAAGGAGCGGGAAAAGTCCAATATCACCCCCATCACGTACTCGGCCACGCTCACCGCGTTCGTGCCGGGTGCCCAGGTGACGGTGACGCCGCGGCTTCGCAGGGCGGACAGTTCTAGGTTGTCCAGCCCCACCCCGACGCGCCCCACGACTTTAAGATTGCGTGCGTTTTCAACAAGCGCCCCGTCCACCCGCGTCTGGTTGCGGACGATGAGCGCGTCCGCGTCGCGCAAAAGTTTCGTCAGCGCCGCCCGGTTCCCGAAAAGTGTGGGGTCGTAGTGGAGGCTTAAGGGCTCGAGCCTCCCCAGCGCGTCCTCATGGATATATTCGGAAACAACAATCATACAAGGCTTCTGAGAGCGGGCAGCGCGCGTTCGCCCTTGGCGTAGGCAATTGTTGCGTCAACGAGCACGTCCGTTGAATTAACAAGCGGACAGGAGATATCACCTTCAAAGAGCACCAGCGGCACCTCGGTACAGCCCGCGATGACGGCCTCCGCGCCTCGTTGGATGAGTTCGTCCGCAAGCGCTCTCATCGCCCCCCGCACCTCCGCACCCTTGTCGCCCGCCTTGATGCGGTAAAGAAGCGTCATAAACCGCTCTCTCGCCTCGCCCTCGGGCACGAGCACCCCAACGTTGTGCTCGGCAAAGGCGTTTTGGTAGAGCCGTGCGTCCAAGCAGCCGCTCGAGCCCAGCACCCCGACCTTCTCAACGTCCGGAAGCGCTTCAACCGTCGCCCGCACCGTCTCCTCGATGAGGCTCACAAAAGGGATGTTCACGGCGTCGGTGACAGCCCCCCCAAACGCGTGCGCGGCGTTGCAGACCATCACCAGAAAGTCGACCCCCGCCCCCTCTAACGCCCGCGCCATCTCGGCCAGCATGGGCGCGGGGGAGGGGCCGGTGCCCGCCACCGCCTCGTTGCGGTTGGGCACCCCCGGGTTGTTGTTAATCAGCAGGTGCAGCCCCTCCTGGTCGGTCTTGGCCCCCGTTTTAGCTAAGACCTTGGCGAAGAAGTCGAGGGTGGCCTCGGGGCCTAAGCCGCCCAAGACGCCGACGGTTTTGAATTCGTTAAGGTTCATGCTTTTAGTTTACTCAGTATTGTCGAATAATCATCCCTACAGACGGTGACATCCCGAATCTCTCGTAAAACGCTTGCAGTCCCGGGTCGCACATCAAGTCGATAGACGGAAGCCCCTCGAGCTTCGCCAACATCTCACGCACCAGCGTCGAGCCTATACCCTGGCCTCGGTAATCAGGCGACACCTCCAAGAGAGGGATGAACGCAGCTTGAACGCCGTCGGTCAGGGCGGTGATAAAACCGACGACTTTACCAGCGTTCTGGTCCACGGCGAGCACGATAAGGTCGCTTCCGCTAAGAATCTCGAGATGAACCTCCGGCGTACGAGGTTTGCGCCACCCCTCAAAAAAGCCCCGCAGCATTTCAGGCGTTATGTCCCCAACGGTGTCACGGTATTCTATCAACCCACCGCCCCCTCAGTACCGCTCCGGCACAAACGTCTGACTCTCTATCGGCGGGCGCTCATAGCCCTCGTTCTCCTGGCGCGGCGGCAGTGCGATGGGGTCGGGGGTCAGGTCTTCGTAGGGGATGGCGGAGAGGAGGTGAGAGATGCAATTGAGCCGCGCGCGCTTCTTGTTGTCCGCGTCCACCACCCGCCAGGGCGCTTCGGGGATGTCGGTATGCTCGAACATCACGTCCTTGGCCTCGGAGTATTCCACCCAGCGGGCGCGCGATTCCAAGTCCATCGGGCTCAGCTTCCAGCGCTTCGTCGGGTCGTCGATGCGCGCCTGGAAGCGCTTTTCCTGCTCCTCGTCGCTCACCGAAAACCAGTATTTGATAAGGGTGATGCCCGAACGGACAAGCATTCTTTCGAACTCGGGGCAGGAGCGCAGGAACTCCTTGTATTCTTCGTCCGTTGCAAAGCCCATCACGTGCTCCACCCCGGCGCGGTTGTACCAGGAGCGGTCAAAGAGGACCATCTCGCCCGCCGCCGGGAGCTGCGCCACGTAGCGCTGAAAATACCACTGCGTCTTCTCGCGGTCGGTGGGCGTGCCCAGCGCCACCACCCGGACGATGCGCGGGTTCGTGCTCGAGGTGATGCGCTTAATCACCCCGCCCTTGCCCGCCGCGTCGCGCCCCTCGAAAATCACCACGACCCTGAGCCCCTGCGTTTTTATCCACTCCTGAAGCTTGACGAGCTCGAGCTGCATCCGCGCCAGTTCCTTCTTATAAACCTTCTTTTTGAGCTTCTTCGGCTTCTCCTCATGCCCACGCCCCTCCACATTGGTCTGCGTGGGTGCGAGCGTTTCGTCTGACGGACGTTGTGCCATAGTCTCTCCTCAAAGGGTCTCTCTTGAAGTGGGTACGCAACCAGAGTAGATTGTGCAAACGTCTTTAGTTTACCCCATGCGCGGGCTCGAGCACCATCCCGACCGGCTTTAGTGAGCCGGACCCGCCAAAAGAGTCGCGCGGGTTAATTAAGCGTTTGTTAAGTAAGGCTAGAGAGTTTAGTGCTATGTTCTGCTTCGTCCCCCTTACTTTTCGGGACGTTCAGCAACAAGAGAAGGAGCCGCAACGTGTACAGCAACATGTATAAAGGTCTATTCGCTACGCTCATTGTCTGTGCCGTTCTTTTGTCCGCCTGTTCACGCGGTGTCAGCCCTGAGGCGTTGGCGGACCCCACGTATTTTTGGGGGCAGGGCACCTTTCCTTGTGGGTTTACACGAGCGGTTGATGCTGAGGGCGCGCTGTGGGACGAGCACGGCTGCGAGAGTGGCGCGCTGAAGTTCAGGAGAATAGGCCGGTTGGATGACCAAACCCTGAAGCAACTCGAAGATGCGTTTGCGGCTCTGCCAGCGCCCGCTAGTGTCGACGAATGTCCAAGTTCACCTCACTCCTTTAGGTTGCGCGAGACGGACGGCTCACTACAAACTTGGGAAGTATGTACAGATGATGAAACGTTTTATGAAACTTCAGACTTGCCAGAGCCTTATCAGTCCATTGCTGAGTTCTTTATCCTTGAATGATCGGACTTTAAAAGTCGTAGCTAATCCAACACCGTCTCCTGATACGCGTAGAGCGCGGGCGCGCCGCCCGTATGCAAAAAAAGCACGTTCTCGCCCTCTTTGAAATGGCCTTTGCGCACCAAGTCGATAAGTCCCGCCGCGGTTTTGCCTGTGTAAACGGGGTCGAGTAAAATACCCTCGAGCCGCGCAAACAGCCGTACCGCCTCCACCATGCCCTCGGTGGGCAAAGAATAGCCCTCGCCCACGTAATCGTCGAGAACCGTAAATGCCTCGCGCGGGACGCCGCCGCGGACGCCGAGCAGGTCCGCGGTTTCGTTGGCGAGTTTGTGGAGCTTCTCCTCCTGCGGCGCGCTCTTGGCCCGGACGCTGATACCCGTGACGGGAACGCCGCTGTTGGTGCCCGTGAAGCCTGTAACTAAGCCTGCGTGGGTGCCGCCGGAGCCGCTCGAGGCCACCACGTGCTCGAGCTTTAGGCCCATCTCAAAGGTCTGCTGCAAAATCTCTTCCGCGCACGACACGTAACCGAGCGCGCCGAGCGCGTTCGAGCCGCCGCCGGGGATAACATAGGCTTTGCGTCCCTCACGCGTTACTTCCTCCGCCTCTTTTCCCATCGCCTCAATCAGGTCGGTGCCGCCTTTGACGACGGTGACTTTTTCGACGCCCAGGAGTTTGAACAAGAAGTTGTTGCCGCTAGCGTCGGGGTCGTAAGAATCGGGCACGCGCTCCTCTAAAACCAGCCTGCACTTGAGGCCCTCTTTGACCGCGGCGGCGAGCGTCAGACGGCAGTGGTTCGACTGCACCGCGCCCGTGGTTAGAAGCGTGTCCGCACCCTTTTGAAGCGCGTCAGCGACCAGAAACTCTAACTTGCGCGTTTTGTTTCCCCCTGCCGTCAAACCCAGCAGGTCGTCACGTTTGATAAACAGGTTGGGGCCGCCTAAGTGTTTGGACAAGTGCTTTAAGGGTTCGGTGGGCGTAAAGCCGTGGGTGTAGCGGCGGCGCGGGAAGCGGGCGAGGTGCATATGTGTCTCCTAGTAAAGCGGGGCGTTCTTCCTCCCTTTCTACCAATGAGACGCGTCCGGGTCAACTCATCCGGTGGATTCGCACTGCTCACCTTAACGTACCGACATGTACAGACGAAAAAGAAGCGGTCACTCTCAGAGTGACCGCTTACAGCGTTGCGTGTTTAGGTGATGCGAAGTTCAGGCTGAAGCGGGCTCCGGCCACAGGTCGCGCAGTTCTACATTAAGCATCTCGCGCGTTTGCATAACCTGTCCCTCCGTCATCCTTTCATTCACAGTTTCGAACACCGCCCTGACGAGTTCTTCCATGTCGGCGTCTTTCTCGTGATACTTTTCTTCAACGTGAGCCAAAAAATCCTCTTTGGTGCGGTCTTTGACGGGGTTCTGGCTCGAGTCCCAGCCTTCAAAATAAAAGCCGCGCACGAGCATGGGGAGCTGCGCGCCGAACTCGACCGCGTTCTCTACGAGCATCCGGTCGCGCAGCGTCTGGAGCGTGGCGCGCAGGGCGTGGTAGGCGAGCCTTTTGTCGTTCCGCCCAAGCTTTCCCTCTACGCTGTTGAGCCATTCATTGGTCTGCTGAATCGTGGTGTCGAAAACGTCGAGTCCTGTGGTGCTCATATATCCCCCTCTTTCCTTAGTTTTAGCAGGGGAGAGGTGCGTGCAACGTGAGCGGACGCGGATTCTTTAACCCCCTGCAACGTGACTCCCAAAGCGAGGGGGGGTATACTGCGCGGAGTGAACGACGACGCACACGAATCAAAAACCCATAGCGCCAGGGAGATTGTGCTCGAGCTTTTCCCGGCCACCCACGAACGGCTCATCCCCAAGGCGGAGGAGTATCGGCTCGAGGCGCGCAGCGAGGGCGTCCTGGTCATCCGGCACCTGCCTACGAAGCGCGAACTCACGCTCGTGCCCGTCGCGCCCGCGGGGAACGTGAGCACGCAGGTGTGCTGCGACCTCTGCAGCCGCAGCGCGGCGCGCCACACCATGCAGACCGCCCGTGTGGCGCTGCCGGGCTCCGGCGGGCGGCGCTTCCGCTACCTCTCGCTCTGCCGCGACACCGACGCCTGCGCCGCGCGCCGTCTCAACGACGAGGCGCTGGCGGAGGTGGTGGCGAGCGCGTTTGAGGGTTAGTTTGTTGCCCCGCCCCAGCGTCTTATTCTCTATTCTCTGTTTTGTTGAGGGTGAAACCATAAGATGTCGCGTTTAGAGGGCGTTGCGGTCGTGACCGGCGGCGGGCAGGGCATCGGGCGGGCCGTCGTCAGGGAGCTTTTGGTGCGCGGGGCGAAAGTCATCCTGGCCGAGGTGGACGCCGAGGCGGGCCGGGAAACCGTCCGCGACTACCTCGAGCTTGGCGAGCTGCGCTTCGTCCAGGCGGACGTGTCGAGAGAGGATGATGTGAAGCGGCTCGTGGCGGAGACGCTTTCATCGTTCGGCGGCATCACGTTTCTTGTCAACAACGCCGGGATATCAGCGAACAAACCTCTGGCTGAGCTTACGCTTAGCGAGTGGAACCGGGTGCTCGGCGTCAACTTAACGGGCGCGTTTCTCCTCGCCAAACACGCCGCGCCGCACCTCAGCGCGGTTGAGGGTGCGGCGGGCGGCGCGGTGGTCAACATCGCCTCGACGCGGGCGGGGATGTCCGAACGGGACACGGAAGCTTACGCCGCTTCCAAGGGTGGCCTCGTCGCGCTTACGCACGCGCTGGCGGTGAGCCTGGGTCCTAGGGTGCGGGTCAACGCCGTGAGCCCCGGCTGGATCGAGGTGGGGGGGTGGCAAAAGGCGTCCGCGCGAATCACCCCTGAACATTCCGAAGAGGACCGCGCGCAGCACCCCGTGGGCCGCGTCGGTGTGCCCGAGGACGTGGCGGCGCTGGTGGCGTATTTGCTCTCGAGCGAGAGC
Organism: Trueperaceae bacterium; assembly: GCA_965214995.1. Classification (GTDB taxonomy): domain Bacteria; phylum Deinococcota; class Deinococci; order Deinococcales; family Trueperaceae; genus CBDCCT01. The sequence goes on along the minus strand of CBDCCT010000002.1, from coordinate 5,238,834 downwards.
AGCTTCATCACCGGGCAGAATTTTATCGTAGACGGTGGCATGACGCGGAGGATGATTTATCAGTAGCGTTAATTGAGGCTGAAGCTGTTTCGCCCCTGTCACAAAACGCGGAGGAGCTATGCTGACGGTCTCGGTACTGGTAGCTAACCCAGGTAGAGAAAAAGCGTGTACCCCACATAAGCCCCAAAAAGCAGCGCGCCCCCGAACCGCCCCAACCGCGAGCCCCGCGCCATAAGCGGCCACAAAACGAGGCTAAAGCCCAGCACCACCCAGAGGTCGGTCAGCGCGCCGCCCGCCACCGGCAGCGGTTTGACGAGCGAAGCAATCCCAAGAATCGCCAGCACATTAAACACGTTCGAGCCGATCACGTTGCCCAAAAGAAGGTCCGTTTCGCGCTTGAGGGCGGCCACGAGCGAGCTCGCCAGTTCGGGCAGGCTCGTTCCCAGAGCCACCACCGTAAGCCCGACCACCCGCTCGGGCACGCCCAAACGCGCCGCCACCTCCACCGCGCCCGTGATGAGCGACTGCGCGCCAAGAACCAGAAGAGCCACGCCCAGCGCGACAAGCAAGAGCGCGCGCCATAGCGGAACCTCCGCCTCGTCGTCCGCCTCGTCCTCGTCGTTTTCCTCCTCGTCGCCCGTCCGGAAAAGGTACAAGAGATACGCCACGAGAAGCGCGAACAGGACGCCGCCCTCCAAACGCCCGACTTGTCCGCCCCAAAGAACGGGAAAGAGTATAAGCGCCGCGGCGACCACGAGCGGCACCTCCCGCTTCAGGAAGTGCCGGTTCGCCTGGAGGGGATAGATGAGCGCGGTGAGGCCCAGAATAAGACCCACGTTGGCGATGTTGGAGCCCAGCACGTTGCCGATGGCTAGGTCGGGTGCGCCTTCTAGGCTCGAGAGCAGCGTCGCCGCCAACTCGGGCGCGGAGGTGCCAAAGGCCACCACCGTAAGCCCGATGACGAGCGAGGACAGGCCGAACCGCCGCGCGAGGTGAACCGCGTTGCGGACGAGCAGCTCGCCGCCGCCGTAAAGCAGCGCAGCGCCTAAGAGAATAAACAGAATGCTCACCCGTGAAGCGTATCAGCTTTGGAAGCGCGGCGGGGCCGAAGCCTTTAGAATGAGGGTCTTGAACACGCGCCGCCGTTTCCGCCGCTTCTTAACCCCCGGCAACATCTTCGCCCTGATCATTCTTTCAGCCAGCGTCGGCGTTTTCTTGTGGCTGCGCGCCCACCCCGAACTCAACGCGTTTAGCCGGGAGGGGCTCGAGGCGCTCGTCCGCTCTTTAGGCTGGCGTGGCCCTTTTCTTTACGCCGCGCTCGTCGCCTTGTCCGTGGTGGTGAGCCAGCTTCCCGGCGTGCCTTTAGCGCTCGCGGCGGGGGCGGTGTGGGGGCCGCTGGCCGCGGGGGTCTACAGCGTGATTGGCGGCTTTGTGGGCGGGATGATCGCCTACTTTTTGGGCCGCACGCTGGGCCGCTCGGTCATGCGCGCCTTGGCGGGCAAGGTGATTGTTTTTAACGAGGCGCGGGGCGAGCGTTATTTGAGCGGGATTATCTTCATCTCGAGGATGCTCCCCGTGCTCTCGTTCGACCTCATCTCTTACGCGGCGGGCGTGACGGGCTTATCGCTGCCCCTCTACGCGGCAGCCACCTTTTTCGGGATGATTCCCTCGACCTTTTTGCTTACCTATCTTGGCTCCGCCTTTACCGTCAGCGTGCCTCTCGCCTTGTCGCTCTCGGGGGTGGCGGTGGTGGTTCTGCTCGTGCTGCCCCTGCTCATCCGGCGTTACAACCTGCTGGGGCTGCGCGACAGCGTGCGCTTCGAGTAGGGGAGGAGATAAAGAGGATTCTTCCCTGCTCCCTGTCTCCTCAATTCAATCAGCGCGTCAACAATGTTTCATCAAGCCGAACGTCCGCGTAACCACGTTCGCCCCTTAAAACCCGCCGGAGCGCCTCAGCGTCGCGCGGTTGGCTCCTGCCGTGGGAGCTTAAGCGGCTTTCGAAACGGCCTAGCTCAAAGGCTTCCCGAAGTTCGCCCACCAGCCCCTCGAGCGGCAACCCTCTTCTCGAAAAAAGCGTCGCGGTGAGGCAGCGGCGTGTCGAGAAAGTGTGGAGCGTAAAATGCGACTCGGCTAAGACCAGCCCGGCGGAGACGCCCGGACTCTCGTCGGGATAGACAAGAACCTCGGCGGACGCGTTGTTTGAGGGCTCGAGCGCCCCCGCCCAGCGTTGCATAACCAGGCGGATGTGGGCTTCGTCTTTTAAGCTCTCCGCAGAGGCCCCGTAACCGTCAATCGCGTAGTGCGAGCCGAACGCGAGCCATTCCATAAAGGGCAATGTAACATGCCCGCGCGACTCCCTTAGCCTTTCACGCCGCCCGCCTGGTACTGCCCGGTTAGCGCGCCCTGGAACGCGTAAAAAATCGCCAGGATGGGCAGGCTACCTAGCACCGCGCTCGCCGCCAGCGCCCCCCACTGCGTGGCGAACTGGTTTCTGGTGAAGCTCTGTAGGCCGATCCCCACCGTCCAGAGGTCGTCACCCGTCAAGAGGATGTTCGCCAAGATGAACTCGCTGTAGGTGCCGATAAACTGCAAGAGGAAGATGAAAAGCAGCATGGGCACGCTGATGGGCAGAATCACGCGCCAAAAGGCTCCTAAGCGCGTGGCCCCGTCGACCATCGCGGCCTCTTCCAGGCTTGGGCTAATGGACTCAAGATAGCCCTTGAAAATCCAGGCGGCGAAGGAGATGGCCCCGCCCGAATAGGCCAAAATGAGACCCGTAAAGGTGTTGAGCAGCCCCAAAAAGTTCATGAGGTAAAAAATCGCCACGAGCGCCATAAAACCGGGGAACATCTGCACGAAGATGAAAAAGAGCAGCGTGCCGTAGCGGCCGTTAAAACGCAAACGTGCAAAGGCGTAGCCCGCGGTGGTACTTATCGCCACCGCGAAAAGCCCTGTTAACCCCGACACGAGCAGGGTGTTGCGGATGAAAAGAATCACCTTGCGGTCACTCGCCGAGGCGACGCGCTGCCCCGCCTCGTTGATGCGGTAGAACTGGTCGGGGCCGATGCTGACGACGAGCGCCGCGGCGGTGCCGAAGATGAGCCAGCCGAGCCAACCACGGAGGCGCTCGAGCCTATACGGATTCCCGCTCATCTTGCCCGCCAACGCCACCCCGACGACGCCCAGCAGCGCGAGCACGAACAAGCCAGCGAGAAGCCACTGATAGGCAAAAAGGTGCGTCTCGCCCATCACCTTGGTGTACTGGACGAGCGAAAACCCCGAGGGGTCGGGCAGGAGCCCCGCGCGCACCAAGAGGTTGCCTTCTTGCGGCGGGGGCGAATTGAGGTTGTTCGAGCGGTTGAACGATACCGCCACGAGGTTGATGACCGGGTAAAGCGTCACCAGGATGACCACCCAAATAAAAAGGTGCGTGGCGGCGGCCGCCGCGTACTGCCCCGCCTTGGCGGGGCGGGTGGCGCGGCCATAAAAGTAAGCCGCCAAACCGATACCTCCGGCGACGACCACGAAGCCAAGCAAAAACCAGAGCCAGCCGTAAGGCACAACGAGAAAAAGCCCGCGCCGCTCTTGCGCCAGTGCAAACGAAGAGGCGAACGAGGTGGCGAGGAAGCTGCAACCGAGAGAGCGCGCCATACGTGTTTTCATCGTGCCCCCTCCTCCTTGAGCGCGCCCGTCACCCGGAAGTTGACGAGCGACACCGCGATGGTGATAAAGAAGATCAGAATCGAGATGGCCGAACCCAGCCCGTAGGCGTAACCGCCCTGCGCCCGAAACGCCTCGTTGTAGGCCCAGGAGATGAGGATGTCGGTCGCGCGCGCGGTTGCGGGGCCGCCGCTCGAGGGTCCCCCATCCGTAAGCAGGTAGATAATATTGAAGTTGTTAAAGTTAAAGGCAAACCCCGTGAGCGTAATCGGCACGAGCGCGGTCATTAAAAGCGGCAGCGTCACGCCGCGAAAGGCCTGGAGCGGGTTGGCCCCGTCGATTTTGGCCGCCTCGTAAAGGTCGCCGGGAATGGCGGACAACGCGCCCAGCGTCGCGGTCATCATAAAGGGCAGCCCCAGCCACAGGTTCACGAGCAAAATCGCGCCCTTGGCGGCCCAGGGGTCGCCGAGCCAGTCCAGCGTCGGCAGGTCCAGAAGCGCCAAAAAGCGGTTGATGGCCCCGAAGTTGGTGTTCAAAAACCCCTTCCAGACCTGGATGGTGATGATGCTAGGCAGCGCCCAGGGCACGATCAAAAGCGTGCGGTAGAGGCCGCGAAAGCGCAGGCTGGGGTTGTTGAGCAGCACGGCCATGAAGACCCCGGCGGCGGTGTTAATAAGAACGGTGAGGACCGCAAAAGAGATATTCCACAAAAACACGGGGATGAGCGCCGAATTCGCCTGCGCGAAGATGCGCCGGAAGTTCTGCCATCCCACCCAACCGAAGTCGTTGTAGCGGGCGATGGCCTCGTACTGAAAGCCCTCGGGCAGCGGCTCGTTGAGCGTCAGGGTGTCCCCCTCGACGGCTAGAATCGTGCGGCGAATCGCCTCGCGGTTTAGGGTCAGCCGCACGTTGTCCAAGTTCACGCTGTCGGGTGAGGCGTCGGCCAAAATCGGCGGCACGTTTTGCAGCGTGAGCGTGTTGCCCTCGCTTCCTGCGACCGTCACCTGGATGGGAAAGCCCTGCGCGGTCACTTCGGCTGCGCTGACGCTCCGGCCCTCGGGCAGGGGCTCTTCTAGTACCAGAGTGTTTTCCGTTAAACTTGTGGCCGCCACCTCCAAACTCCCCGACGCGTAAATATTGGCCGCCACGCCGTTACAGCCGTTGCGCAGTTTGTTACACGCGAGCGTCGCAGGGTCTTCGACCACCAGCGTCGCGCCGTTCACGTTGGTTAACGTGGTGGTCGAGCTGGGGTCGAGCTCGCCGTTACGAATCCCCGCATAATCCGTAAAAGCCAAAACCACCGTGAGCACCACCGGAACAACCGTAAACGTGCTCAAGAATAAAATAGCGGGCAAAAGATAATACCAGGGCATGATCCATTCAAACCGCGCGGCGATAAGCTGAAGCACGACCACGAGCGCCACCACGCCGATAAGCACGCCCCAGTAGGGCGGCGCGCCGGGCACGAACTGGGTGAGAATAAGAAAACCCGCAATACCGACGCCCGTGGCAGCGAGGAGCGCGAGCGCGAGGAGCCCGAGCGACCCTACCAGGCTGCCCTTCCACCGGGACGCCCGCTGAGGTGTGAAGTCACGCACCGAACGCGACATATCCATGACGACCAACTCCTCTCAGGAGATAAACCAACAGAAGTATAAGCTTTACAGAGAGTTACAGATTAAGATACAAAAAAGGCCAGGGGCGGTAAAACCCCTGGCCTAACGTCCGTCAGCCGACGCGGGCCAACAGGAACGTCACGCGTTACTGGCCTTCCATCTGGTTGACGGCGGCGTCGAGGATGGCCGCGACGTCCGAGTCGGGAGACTCTAAAATTTGCGCGAGCGCGTCGCCCATCGGCTGCCACACCGCGCCCATTTGTGGGATGTTGGGCATGGGCACGGCGTTGGTGAGCGCCTCGGAAAAGCCTGCGATCACGGGGTCGTCTGAGACCTGCGCCGCCGCGTTCTGCGACGAGGGGATGCGGCCGCTACGCTGCGCCAAGTCCACTTGCGCGTCGGGGCGGGTGATCCACTTGGCGAAGTTGGCCGCGGTCACTTTGTCCTCGCAAAACTGGTTTAAGAGCACGCCCTGTACGCCCATAAAGCCGTCAAAGGTCACACCTGCTTCCGTGGGCGGGACGGGCATAACGGTGAGATTGATGCCAGCGGCGCGCGAGTCCGGGATCATCCAGGGGCCGTTGTAGATCATGGCGAGCGCGCCCTCGTTGAAAAGCCCCTGGGCGACGCTTGTGTCGGTGCCCGCCGGGACGAGGCCGTAGTCGTACTGGAACTTTTTGATCTCCTGCGCGCCCTGCACCGCGCCCTCGTTGGCTAAGCCGATGTCGCCCGGGTTGAGGTCGCCGCCCTCGTCGCGGGAAAATACATAACCGCCGAACGAGTTGAGCCAGTTGTACGAGAAGTAGAAGTTCTTATTATCGTAAAGAAAGCCGAACTGACTGCCGTCGGCGTTGGTCAGCTCCTGCGCCTTCTGGATCATCTCTTCATACGTCGCGGGCGCTTCGGGCACCAAGTCGGTGTTAATGACCAGGGCGGGACCCTCGATATAGAGGGGCAAGCCGAAGAGCCTGCCGTTAAAGGTGAATGCCAGCCGCGCCTGCTCGTTGAGGTCGGCCAGGTAATCCTGCGTGGCGAACTCCGTCATGTCGGCCAGCACGCCGCCCGCGGCCATCTCGCCAATTTGGTCGTGGGGAACGGGCCCGACCAAGCAGGCGGCCTCGCCCTGGGGGGCGGCGAGCAGCATCTTCTGCTTGAGTTCGCCCAGATCAACTCTGGTTATCGTTACGGGCGTGCCGAACGCGGCGCTAAAGCCGTCGGCCTGGCCCTGGAGCCACTCCAAGTCGGAGTCGCCGAACTGGGTCCAGACGGATAAACCCTCCTGGGCCAGGGCGGCGCTCGAGACCATTAAAGCAGTACATAGGGTAGCAAGAAACTTTTTCAAAACAACTCCTTTCAATCTGATAAACCTGTTTAGCAAGCCGTGCTGTGCCTTTTGTAAGGTGGGGGCTCGAGCCTCACGTCAGTCAACCTGCTGAGCCGTCCTCCTACGTCAGTGGCTGGTTTGCTTCTTTAGTCTACCGCCCTCCCTCCCCGCTGTCTAGCGGAGACGCAGATGTGCCTCCCGCTGAGGCTGGCAAGGGAAAGCGGGTAGAGCTGCTCCAAAGATAAAAAACAAGCCAAGCAACAAAAGCAAAAATGACTCCGCGTGGGAGGCGCGAAGTCGTTGGGAGAGAAATGGGACGAGGATATTAGGAGATATCCTTAGGTCCACCCCCATTATACACCAGCCGAGCGCCGGAACGGGCGGTACGCAGGGTACAGTTTCACACCTGGTTTACGGGTTCGCTACGGTTTATTTCCGGAAGGGCTCACTTTTGCTTGGTGGGGGCTGTTTCGCGCCCCAAATTCATCTCGTCTTGACCCGGCGCGTGAGCCTTTCTGCCTCGTCCCTGACTGCTTTGAGAACGGTTGGGGGATTCAGTCGAAAAGCGCCTCGTCAAGCGGCGCGTTGACGACAATATCCTCGACGCGCACCTCCTTGACAAGGACCGCCTTGTCGCCCTCGAGCTCATAAATGCTGTACTTAATAAACATCGGAAAGCCGCCAACGTTGACGGTTTTCCCCGGCACGAGCAGCGTCGGCCCGAGCCCCGGCTCCTCGCTCACGACGCCTAAAAGGGACGCGTCTGAGCCCAATAGCAACCGCACCTTCCGAAAGGGCGTTTCAATCTCTACTTCTTCCCCCTCCACGAGCCCGGCGTAGGCCCTGCGGCCGTTGTGGCGCAGCACCACGGTGTCCGGGGAGAAAAAGCTCTGCGGCTGGTTGAAAAGGTGCCGCAAGCGTTCCGCTTCAGGTCGGGGCAGCGTGATGGTCGCGCCCGTTTCCACAAACGTGAGGGTCGCTTCGTCGTTTTCAAAAAGAACTTTCACGGGCTCGTCGGTGAAGTAACTCTCCTCCAAAAGACGCCCGCTTTCAAGATCGGCCACGAGATGCGTTCTCGCTTCGTAGAGCGCCACGCCGTCCGGGTCAAACAGGGTCGTGAGGAGCACCTGGTCGACCGTCGAGACCTCGGCAACGCGGAAGCGCGCGCCCGCCGCCTCAAAAAGCGCCTGGCCCGCGCCGTCCTGGGCGGGCGCGACGCCGAGAGCGCAGAGGACGCCCAACATGTACAGGTAGCGCCCCACGGCCCTGCCGGGATAAACTTTGAACACGACGCAAGTATAGCATTCGGGGCAGAAAAGGGCTGGCGGGGCTCAGTAAACCATCTCCATCCGCAGTCCCGCGCCGTCCACGGGCGGGTCCGCGGGAAGGGTCTCGGCCTTTTCTTTAAGAACACGCTCCGCCGTCCAGAGCGCGGCGAACGCGTCCAGAATGTCGTCGTCCGCTACGTCTTTGGCGGGAAAAAGGGCGCGCAACGGCTCGACGACGCCCGCGCCGAAGTGTGTTTCGATGAGCTCGAGCCGCTCCCTTCGCCCCTCCGGTTTTTTCTTGCCGTGCGCCATCGGCTCTTGCCCGTTCAAAGCCCAAAAACACACCTCCGGATGAACCTCGCGCACCCACGCCTGTAACCCGGCATCCGCCCGCAGCGCCGCGTCTACCTCTCTCACTTTGGGATAAATGCCCCACGCGTAAGGGCTCACGCCGCGCCCGTCTACCTCGCGGGTGATGCGGCTCGCTTCCGTCCGACTTGTTGCTTGTAACGCCGGGCGGATGGGCGCGGGAAAGACGCTGCGGCTCCGCGGCCCTAATACCGCACGCGCTTTCATGTCGCATGGTCTCGAGCCCCTGTCAGGCAGGCCGATGGGAATGTCAATCGTCAGCACGGCGGGCGCGGGTTCTTGAGAAAAAAGTTCGCGCGCCGAGGCAAATACCTCAGCCGTTACCGTCTCCGCGTCTTTGGTGATGCACAACCAACCGCCCCGGCAGCCATCCACCCCGGCGAGTCGCGTCATGGTGGGCCTCCAAGAGCACTTTACCCACTCGAGCCCTGGAGCTTCGTGCGCCTTCCCTAACTCTTGAAGACGTCCGCTCGCTACACTCTTTTTATGACGCCTGCGACGCCTGAGGATTTGCGCGAGAAAGCCCTAAAAGTTCACGCCATCCTCTGCGAGACCTACGGCGCGCCCTTCCCCTTTTTCCGCGACGTGGACCCCCTGACCGAGCTCGTCGGCTCGATGCTCTCGCACCGGACGCGCAACGCGGACTCGGGCCGCGCGCTTACGAGCCTCAAAACGCGTTTTAGACGTTGGGAAAGCGTGCGGGATGCGCCTGTGGGGGAGGTCGAGGAGGCCATCAGGGCGGCGACATGGCCCGAACAAAAAGCGCCGCGCATCCAGGGAGCTTTGCGACTCATCACGGAGGCGCGCGGCGAGTTGTCGCTCGACTTTTTGGAAGAGATGGAGGTGGGGGCGGCGCGGGGGTGGCTCGAGCGTCTCCCCGGCGTCGGCCCCAAAACGAGCGCGGCGGTGCTCCTCTTCTCGCGCCTGCGGATGCCCGCCATGCCCGTGGACTCGCACCATCACCGGGTGGCGGCGCGGCTGGGGCTGATTCCCGAAGGTGTCGGGCCGGGCGCGGCGCACGCTCAATTGCGCGCGCTTTTGCCTGAAGATTGGTCGGCGCAGGCGCTTTATGACCATCACGAGGCGCTGATGTATCACGGGCAAAAGTGCTGTTTTTACAAGAACCCAGCGTGTAGACGGTGCCCGGTGCTGTCGATGTGTCCTTATGGTCAGGAGCGGCTGGGGGACGGAGAAGCTTAGGGGGTGGGGCTCGAGCCGTTTTTATAACATCTCCCTCGAGCGTAAACCAGCACAACCCGGTGTATAGCGAGTATGGAACAATGGAGTGTGACCGGCTCCGCAGAGGGCATCCTCCAGACCGTCTTCGGCTACCCGCAGTTCCGCGGCGCGCAGGCGCGCATCATCTCGCACCTGGCGGGAGGCGGCGACGCGCTCGTGCTGATGCCCACGGGCGGCGGCAAGTCGCTCTGTTACCAGATTCCGGCGCTGCTGAGGCCGGGGGTCGGGATTGTCGTTTCGCCCCTTATCGCTCTTATGAAAGACCAGGTGGACGCGCTCTTGCAAGCGGGGGTGCGGGCGGCGTTTTTGAACTCGAGCCTGAGCTACCACGAGGCCGACGAGGTCGAGCGACTCCTCCTAGCGGGCAGCCTCGACCTCCTCTACGTCGCGCCCGAACGCCTGCTGACCCCGCGCTTTCTGGACCTGTTAGACCGCGCCCCCGTCGCGCTTTTTGCCATCGACGAGGCGCATTGTGTGTCGCAGTGGGGCCATGATTTTCGGCCCGAGTACATCCAGCTTTCTCTTCTCGCCGAACGCTACCCAACGGTCCCGCGGGTCGCGCTCACCGCCACCGCCGACGCGGCCACCCAGCGCGAAATCGTTACGCGGCTCCACCTAAACGGGGCGCAGCAGTTTGTCTCGTCTTTTGACCGGCCCAACATCCGTTACACGGTTGTCGAAAAGGGCAGCGCCAAGGAGCAGCTTCTCACCTTCTTGCGCGACGAACACCCCGGCGACGCGGGCATCGTCTACTGTTTGTCGCGCAAGAGCGTGGACGGCACGGCGGCGTGGCTGCAAAAACGCGGCGTACACGCGCTGCCCTACCACGCGGGGCTAAGCGCGGCGACGCGGCAGGAGAACCAGGAGCGTTTCCTGCGCGAGGAGGGCGTGGTCATCGTGGCGACCATCGCCTTTGGTATGGGCATCGACAAACCCGACGTGCGCTTCGTCGCCCACCTCGATTTGCCCAAAAGTTTGGAGGGCTACTACCAGGAAACGGGCCGCGCGGGCCGCGACGGGGAGCCCGCCGACGCCTTTATGACCTACGGCTTGGGCGACGTGGTGGCGATGCGGCGGCTTCTCGCGCAGTCCTTAGCACCCGAGGCGGTCAAGCGGGTGGAGGGGCAGAAGCTCGAGGCCCTCTTAGGCTTCTGCGAATCGCCGCGCTGTCGGCGGCAGGTGCTGCTCGAGTATTTTGGCGAAACCTTGAATGAGCCCTGCGGCAACTGCGACACCTGCTTGACGCCCGTAAAAACCTGGGACGGCACCGTGGCCGCGCAAAAAGCGCTCTCGACGGTGTACCGCACGGGCCAGCGTTTCGGCGCGGGGCACTTGACCGACGTGCTCTTGGGCAAAGACACGCCGCGGATGCAGTCCTTGGGCCATCAGAACTTGAGCACCTACGGCATCGGCACCGAACACAGTGCGCGCGAGTGGCGGGGCGTGTTGCGCCAGCTCGTCGCGCTCGGCTACCTCACCACCGACGCGCAGGGCCACGGCTCGCTGCTCTTGACGCCCAAAAGCGCCGCTGTCTTAAAGGGTAAAGAGGCGGTGCGCTTCCGCCACGACCCCACGCCCTCCGCCTCCAAGAAAACCGCGCCCCGTAAAGTGGCCGACGGCTTGAAGGGCGAGACGCTCGAGCTCTTCGACGCCCTACGCGCCAAACGCTCCGACCTCGCCCGCACTCAGGGCGTGCCACCTTATGTGATTTTCCACGACGCGACCTTACGCAGCATGGCCGAGCGCCTGCCGCGTACCCTGACCGCGCTAAGCGGAATTTCCGGCGTCGGGGGCACGAAGTTGGAGCGTTACGGCTCGAGTTTTTTGGAGGTCATCCTCGAGCACGCAGGTGACATGCCCGCGCCGCCACCCGCACCCGCTCGAGCGCCCCAACCCGCGACGGCTGAGGCCGACACCTACGAGGAAACGCTGCGGTTGGTACTGGAGGGCAAGACGCTTCAAGAAGTCGCCGAGGCCAGGAGTTTGAAAGTCCGCACCGTCGAAGGACACTTGGCCGAACTCGTGCGCCGCGGACACTTGAGCGTCGAGGAGGCGACGCGGCTGCCCAAAGAGGAGATTCAGCGCATCAAGGATGCAGTTTTCGCGCTGCCCGAGGAGCAGCGGCGTTACTTGAGGCCGCTTTTTGACAAACTTAACGAAAAGTATGATTACGCGGTGCTCAAGTGCGTTCATGCAACGTTGGAGATGTAGCGTATGACCGTTCAAAAACGGTTTGATGAACTGGGCTGGGCCCATTGCGAGTACGATGTCTTGAGTCAACGCGAGTATCAGGAGGCCATAAAGAAGTTTCATCGTGTGAAAGGTGACTCAGCGGTTCAGCATGAAGAAATTGATGTTTTGAATAAATCCTCGGATGAACTGAAGGCTGTTTTTCTCGGCCTGAAGCTCGAGGACGCAGAAAGCTTCAAAATCCTTTGGCTCTACGACAGGTTTGGGGCGAGAGTTGAGCTAAAAAATTTTGTCGCTAACCTGGACAGTTTTTGGTATCCTTCTCGGGATGATGTAATTCTCATAGGTCAAAGCACAGTAGTAGAGCTAAATCACGAGGAAAAAGTTCACATCCACAGTTGGTTTTCGTAGTTTTTTCACCGCTTAACCTCGCTGGCCTGTGGTGGTTGGTGAAGCAGTTTTTGTACTCGAGCTTGCCAAACCCGCAAATCTGTTCTATTCTTGCCAAAGGCACTCGAGGGGTGCCTGCACCCACAAAAGAGGATGTCACCCTCAGAGCTTCACCCCAAGCGGTCACAACTTTCTTTGCGCCCTATGCGTGGGTAAAGGGGCTCCACAACGCAAAGGAGTTCTCATGGCTGTTCGTCCCAACACCCTAAACGAGTACAAAATCAGAGCGTCCATCCTGCTCAAACGCCTGCGCGCCGAAGACCTGGAAGCGGCGACGCGGCTGGGGCGGTTGCCGCATCTTACCGGTTGAGCGTTGGGGACGTGCTCGAGCAAAAACATACCGTTAAACGTAAGCACGCCCTCGCCGTTGTCGCCTTGGAGGGAGGTTACGCCTCTTGGAGTGAGCTTAAACACGCGCTTGAGGGGCAGGGGAGAGCGAACGACGCGCTCCTCTATCCGCCGCACTGCGAGGTTTTTCTCAACAACTGGTTTGCGAGCTATGAGGAGGCGAAAAGGTATTTGATGGAAAGTGGGGGCTACTTGCTGCCGTACAAGCACCAGTTTTTCGTGTGTCAAGCGGGGCATATCGAGGCGCTGGGGCTCGAGCCGGAGGACCCGGACTGGGCGCGTATCGGCTGGGACTGGGCCAGACCTGCGGATGAGGGAGCGTGGGAGAGGCTTCAGATGAAGTTGCGGGGGCTCGAGCCTTAACAACTGGGCTTATGGGGTGGGGGCTCGAGCCGTTAAGCCTGTAAAAACGCCAGAAGCTCCCGCACGGTCTCCTCCGGCTTTTCCTCCGCCAAGAAGTGACCTGCCGGGAGCGCTTTACCTTGCACATTGCTTGCATAGTCGCGCCAAACGGTAAGCACGTCGTAAAGGTGCTCCATCACCCCGTGCTCACCCCACAAGGCCAGCACCGGACACGTCACCTTGCGGCCCCGGTCCCTTTCGTCGTGCTCTAGGTCAATTGTCGCGGCGGCGCGGTAGTCTTCGCAGCTCGAGTGAATCGTCGCGGGGTCGCTAAAGGCGCGTTCGTATTCGGCCAAAGCTTCGGGCGCGAAAACATCCAGCCCATTCCCCCACCCGCCGAGCTTTTTGTGGAGGTAGTACACGGGGTCGGCCCCGATGAGGCGTTCGGGTAGGTCATACGGCTGGGCGAGGAAAAACCAGTGATAGTAGGCGCGGGAGAGAGCGCTGTCGGTGTGGGTGAAAAGGTAGTGCGTCGGGACAATATCGAGCACGGCGAGTTTAGTCACGCGTTCGGGGTGGTCGAGCGCCAGGCGGTGCCCCACGCGCCCCCCGCGGTCATGGCCGACGAGGGCGAAGGCGTCAAACCCCAGCGCCGCCATGAGAGCGACGTTGTCCGCCGCCATCGCGCGTTTCGAGTAGGTGCTGTGGTCCTCCGCGCCAAAGGGTTTGGACGCGTCGCCGTAGCCGCGCAGGTCGGGCGCGACGACGGTGAAGTGTTCGGCCAGCGCCGGGGCCGTGAGGTGCCACATGGCGTGGGTCTGCGGGTAGCCGTGGAGCAGCAGGAGGGGCGGGCCGCTCCCGCCGTAAACAAAGGGAAGGGTGATGGTGTCGAGCTCGAGCCTTCTCTTTTCAAATCCCTCAAACATGCTTAACCCCAAGGACTGAGAGAAAGAGGAAAGGGCTGAAAGATTTACTTTTACCTCAGTCCACTCGTTCTCACTGCGTTCGGAACAGTCCTTTTCTCTCTATACTTTGAACTCCCCGTTCTCCTGAAAGAGTTCCCCGTCAAGATAAATCGCGCCGCCTTTACGCAAGTCGCAAATCATGTCCCAGTGGATGGCCGACTCGTTGGTGCCGCCCGTCTCCTCGTAGGACTGGCCGAGCGCCAGGTGGACGGTGCCGCCGATTTTCTCGTCGAAAAGGATGCTTTTGGTGGGGATCTGGATGTTGTAGTTGGTGCCGATGCCGAGTTCGCCCAAAAACCGCGCGCCGTCGTCTGTCTCCAACTGCGACTGGAGCAGGTCGTCGCCCTTGTCGGCTCGAGCCTCAACCACCCTGCCGTCTTTGAAGGTGAGGCGCACGTTCTCAACCTCGACCCCGTTCACCGCGCTCGGGATGGTGTAGGTGATGTGGCCGTTCGCGCTTTTCTCCTCAGGCCCCGTAAACACCTCGCCCGAGGGCATGTTGTGCCGCCCCGCCGAGTTGACCCAGGTGCGGCCCGCCACGTTTAAGGTGAGGTCGGTGCCGTCGCCCTTAATGCGAACCTCCTTGGCGCGGCTCAGGTGCTCAATCAGCCGCTCCTGAAACACTCGAATCTCGTTCCACTTCGCCACCGGGTCGTCATCAAAAAGGAACATCGCGCCGTAGACGAACCTTTCATACTCGTCCAAGCTCATCCCGGCGTCCTGCGCGCCCGCGGGGGTGGGGTAGAGGGTGCCGACCCACTTGGTCTCGCGGACGCGGATGTTCTGGACGGGGCGGTTGCGCTTTTGCAGGTGCGAAACTTTAGACTTGTCGGCGTTTTGCAGCGCCCTCGAGTTCTGCGGCGCCCCAATCCGAATCCAAGAGCCAATTTGCTTGATTTCGGAAAGCTCCAAAGTCGGCTCCGAGTCGAAAAAGCTCTCGGGGGCGAGCTCGAGCACGTCCTCCGCCCGCTCGGGATAGCTCATGCGCAGGTGCGGCACGCCGCCCGCTTTTAAGACTTCGCGGTAGACGGCGCGGGCCATCGGCTCGGCGGGGGTGTCCACGTTGATGGAGACGTTCTCGCCCGCTTCGACGCGGCAGCAGTATTCGACTAACAACTTGGCGTATTTTTCGTGGATGGGGTGAATCATGCTGCCTAAGCTACCACGCCCCGTTTTCTGGGCTTTGGTGTTCCGGCGCAGTTGTGAAGGGGCTAGAGGGGCTCGAGTTCTCCCTCGACATATTCCAGATACCGTCTCAAACGCTCCCTCGGATTTTGCAAATCGGGATGGTCGAGGCGCTGCGGGATTTTGCCCATCATGTAGAAAAAGCGGAGCGCGGTGCCGAGTCTCGTTTCATTATCATTGAGCGCGCCGTAACCCTCCAAAAAGGCGGGCCAAACTTCGTCCACGTATCCCTTGGCGAGAGGATGCAGCCGCGCCGCGCCCACGTCAAAGGCGCGCGGGCCGAAGCCGCATTCGTCAAAGTCCAAAAGGGTGTAAAGGTCGCCGTGCTCGAGGACGTTGCCCAGGTGAACGTCGGCGTGGATGAAGGGGCGTTCGGTGGGGAGGTGAGACCACAGGTGCTCGAGCCTATCCGCCAGCCTCTCAAACGCCGCCTTGTCCGCGGCCGTGAGAAAGGGAGCGGCCAAGAGGGACTTTCTGGAATGCGAAATCACCCGCTCCGCGTCGTAATGGGGCCGCCGCCAACCGGGCCAGGTCGGGGGCTGTGACTGCGCCACGCGCGGGGCTTCGTCGTGGAGGATGCGCAGGATGTGACCGAGCTGATGGTAGCTCTCGGGGGTGGGCTCGAGCCAGCTCCCTTCCACAAACCTAAAAACGGCGTAGGTGTGCGCGTCTCCAACTATAAAAAGCTTGCCCTGAACGTTCGGAACAACCTCGGGAACGTCGAGCGCGTCCTTTAGCGCCACCATCCAGGCAAGTTCGGCCTCTATCTCCCCTTCGCTTCTCACCCCGGCGCGGTAGCGGCGCACGACGAAACGCTTTTCAGGTGTGCGGGCAAGGAGGTGGTGATTCTCGCCGCTCGAGAGTTCCGTAAACTCCGTCTCCTCCGGCCAGCCGTACGCGCGGCGAAGGAACTCGGTTTCACTTGGAGACGTTAAAGACATTCGCGCCGAGCGCCACCAAGGTGCCCGCGTCGTCGTGAACCTCGCTCCGCACCACAATCACGCGGCCCCCCGCGCGCATCACTTCCGAGGTGGTGTAAAGGCGCGCGCCCTTGGCGGGTTTGAGGTAGTCCACGCGCATGTCGATGGTGGAAATCCGCTCGATGAGGCTCCGGTCGCTTAAAGAAAGCGCGGCGGCCACCCCGGCGGTGGCGTCGATGGCGAAGGAGACGAGGCCGCCGTGAGGCATCCCGCGCCGCGCGTTGCCCAGAAATTCGGGGCGCATCTCGAGGCGGGTGACAACGGAAGCGCGTGATTCGTCGAAGCGCTCGAGCCTAAGCCCCAAATGCTTGTTAAAAGGAATGAAGTCTTCAACGAGTTCACGGAATGTTTCGGCGTCGATGGGGTGAGGGAGCATGTATCAGTTTAACGGACGCCTCGAGCGTAAGGCTCAGGGCTCGAGGTCGCGGCGGATAACGGTACCGTTGAGCCCACGGATATGCTCTGGCAGGCTCTCCAAAGAAATTTCCTCAAAAGAGAGAACATCAAAGGTGGTGTGGCGAACATCCAAAGGCTCGAAATCCACGTCCATGACCGTGACTGTAGAACGCGGCGGCGCGTCACTCCCCAAAAGCTGCCGCGCGCCGACGCCGCCCGTATGGAGGAGTTCCAGCGCGCCTCGTTTCCCCGGGAAGTAAGCCGCGTGGTGACCGCTGATGTAGGTGTGGACGCCGTAGCGCTCCAGAAGTTCGCGTAGCGCGTCACCGTTTGCCAAGACCTCGCCCGACTTGTTCTTCTCTGCTGAGACGCCGTAGAGGGGCAGGTGCCCCACGACGAGGCGTAGCGCGGCTTCCTGCGCGGCGGGGCTTCCGAGTTCCCCCTCCACCCACGCCCGCTGCGCTTTGGTGAGAGTTGCGCTCGAGGCGTCCCAAACCAAAACGAACACGGCTTTGTCGGGTCTAGTGGAAGGTGTGAAAACAAAGGAGTAGTTGAAGGGAAAGTCTGCCTTGTCATGGTAAGCCAGATTCTCCTCGTGTTGAGGTCCCGACCAGTACGCCCCCGCCGCGTCGCGTTCGCGCGCATACACAAAGCTTCCGTCGGCGCGGCGCCCGCTCGAGCCGTCGTGATTGCCCACCGCAAAGGCGTAAGGAATACCCGCATCTCGTAAGGGACGGGCAACCACTCGGTCAAAAGCCTCCCACATCTCCGCGAACCTCGCGTCCGGCAAGCTGGCCTTTTGTCCCGCCACCACGTCGCCCGCAGACAAGAAGAGGTCGGGCTGCCACACTTGAACGGTTGCGTCGAGCACCCTCGCCACCGCCGGGCTATAGTCCGTTGCGCCGTAAGACCCGTTAAAATCGCTCAGGAGGATCACGCGAAGCTCGCCGCGAGGCGGGTTGACGAGCTTTTGGGCAAATGTTTGGGTGACGAGGAGGAATAGGGTAAAAAGGAGCATGAAGCGCATGGGTCAGTCTACCCGTCAAGTTGCCTGTCAATTCTCTAAGGGCGGGGCGTAGGTGAGAGGGCTTCTTTCTCGAGGCCGCAAACGCGCCACCGGACGAGAGATTCGCTACGAACTTTGGGACGTGTTCACCCTCACGCCCTTTACGGGCAACCCGCTGGCCGTCGTGCCCGACGCGGAGGGGCTGGCGGGCGAGGACATGCAGCGCGTCGCGCGAGAACTCAACTTGTCGGAAACGAGTTTCGTTTTGCCCTCGCAACGGGCGGACGTGCGGGCGCGCTTTTTCACCCCGGCGCGCGAACTGCCGATGGCGGGGCACCCGAGCGTGGGGACGGTCTATGCGTTAGAGCATCTCGGGCGTTTGAAACCGGAGGGTGTGATTCTCACCCTCGAGCTGGGCGTCGGCTTGGTAAAGATGGGGCTCGAGCGGCGCAACGGGAGGCTCGAGCGCGTCTGGATGAATCAGGGCGTACCGGAGTTGGGCGAGGTTGTCGAGGACCGGGCCGGGGTCGCGGCGGCGTTGGGGTTGACGGTAGCCGACCTCAAGGCCAATCTGCCTATTCAGATAGGCAGCGCGGGCGTGCCCTTTCTCTACGTGCCCGTGGTGTCACTTGAAGCGCTGGGCCGGGCGAAGCTGAATCTGGCAGTCTTGTCTGATTTCATGGCGGACGAGCACCGGGCGGTGTTTCTCTTCACGCGCTTTAACGACGGGGCGGACATCCGCGCGCGGATGCTGGGCGAGGCGCTGGGCGTGGTCGAGGACCCGGCGACGGGCAGCGCGCACGGGCCGCTCGGGGCGTATCTGGCGACGCACGGCGTGCTCTCGCTGCAAGAGGGCGGGGCGACTTTTGTGAGCCGCCAAGGCGTTGAGATGGGCAGGCCGAGTCGGATTGAAGTGAGCGTTCAGGCGGTTGATATGGGTAATTCTGACCTCGAGAGTTCCGGCTTTAAAGACGCTGGCTTTGAAGTCTATGTGGGGGGCAGCGCCGTCCGGGTGGGAGAGGGTAAGCTGTACCTGTAATGGGAACGGGTGATGGGAGCATGACAACATGAAAGAGCGGTTGCAAAAGTTTCTCTCGCGCGCGGGCGTGGCGAGCCGCCGCAAGGCGGAGGTGCTGATTACTGAGGGCCGGGTGACGGTCAACGGTGAGAGGGCCGAGCTGGGGATGAAAGTGTCGGGAGAGGACGAGGTGCGCGTGAGCGGCGAGCGGATAGAAAACAACACAAAACGGGTCACCTACGCCTTTAACAAGCCGCCCGGCGTCATCACCACCGTGACCGACAACCGGGGGCGGCAGACGGTCATCGACCTTTTCCCCGAGATACCCGGCCTCCACCCGGCGGGGCGCTTGGACGCCGAGTCTGAAGGATTATTGATTGTCACCAACGACGGCGACCTCACGCTCGAGCTCACCCACCCGCGTTACGGCCACGAAAAAGAGTACCGGGTCTGGTGCCGGGAGGGCACGCTTCAGGCGTGGGCGTTGGGGAAGCTCGAGAAGGGTATCGAACTTTCTGACGGCTTGGCCCGCGCGATTGTCGCCAAGGTAGCTGACGGTGGCTGCACGCTTGTTCTTGATGAGGGCCGCAATCATCAGGTGCGGCGCATGTTGGGGGCCCTGGGCCTGCACGTGACGCGGCTCCAGCGGATTCGCATCGGGGGGCTCGAGCTCGGCAATCTCAAGCCGGGGGGCTACCGCAGGCTCTCGCAGGAGGACCTCGCGCGGCTGCGCGGGAGCCGGTAAGGAGTATGGCAGGTAACATCTGGTTAGAGCGAGATTTAGTCTGTACGTTACTGTGCAGGACGTAGTTTCAGGATGATATCTGCTTTGACGGGCTCAGCACCCACGGGCATACATGTTTATGAAAACCGCTTTAGAGGAGTGAGATGAGCGATACCATCTTTACGCCCGGCGAGGGCGCGGTCCAGATTGACGAGGCGCGTATCGAAGCGCGTATCAAAGAATTGGGCGAACACATCACCGCGGACTACGCGGGCAGACCGCTCCACCTTATCTGCGTGCTCAACGGCGCGTTCGTGTTTATGGCCGACTTAGTAAGGGCCATTGACCTGCCCTTGACGATCGACTTTCTGTCGGTGTCCTCCTACGGCTCGCGCACCGAGTCCTCGGGCGAGGTGCGGCTGGTCAAGGATTTGGAGCAGTCTTTGAAAAACAAGCACGTGCTTTTGGTCGAGGACATCGTGGATACGGGGCTCACCATGCAGTACCTCTTGGGCTACCTCCGGGGCCGCGGGCCGCTCTCGGTGGGGGTGGTGGCGCTCCTTTCCAAACCGTCGCGGCGTCTTGTGGAGGTGCCCGTTGATTATCTAGGGTTTGAAATTGAGGACGCGTTTGTCTACGGCTACGGGCTCGACGTGGCGCACATCTACCGGAACATTCCTTTCGTGACGAGCCAAAAGGATTAGCGGCGAGAGCTGGATGAAGAGACGTGTGGTGCTTACCGCTGTGCTCCTCATTCTCACCGCCTCCCTGGCTGTGTCCTCTTTGGCAGTGTCTTGGGTGAGGCGCGACCGCACGCCGCCCGCCGTGGTCGTGAGCCTCGAGCCCCAAATAATAGCGGAACGCCCGTTTGAAGTCCGTCTCAGTGCCGACGAACCCGTGACCTATACCCTCCGTTACGGCGACACGGTTCTCACACGCGCCCCTCAAGATGACGCTCAAGGTCCGTTGTCTTTAACGGGATTACCGGGACCGGAGGAGCTTTTGGTCACCGCGACGGACGCGGCGGGCAACAGCAGTGAAGCTCGTTATTCTGTTTACGGCGTTCCGACTCTACAGCCGCTCATCAAGATGCCCAAGGAAGCCGTTCCCGGTCAACCTTTTAGCGTGCGCGTGGTTTGGGCACCCGAGAGCGTGCGGGCGGCGTTGCTCACTCTCTCGGTTGACGGGCGGCCTCTGGACGTCTTCGAAGAGGGCGTGGTGCATGTCGGCCTCGCCAGCGTGCCTTTGGGGACGCCGCCGGGGGGGGGGGTGGTCGGGCTCGAGCTCACCGACGAGTACGGGCGCGAAGTGAACGTCACGCGTCCCTTGACGGTGCTCGCCGACTCCCGCCCTGTTCAAGAACTCCTCATGCCCGCCGCGCTTCTGGCCGCCTCGACGCCCGAAAACGAGGCGTTAGAGGCGGGGGTTTTGCAAGACGCTTACGCCCGCGCCGCCCAGATGTCTACATCCCCACCGCTCGAGCCCTTCCTCCTCCCCGTCACGGGCCGCGGCACCAGCGGCTACGGCACGCCGCGACGCTACGCGCGCGGCGGCAAAGTCGTTTACCACGAGGGTGCCGACTTAGCCGCCCCGGTGGGCACGCCCATAAGGGCGACCAACGCGGGGCGGGTGCTCGTCGCCGACTTTTTCCCCATCAAGGGCGGTTTGGTGGTGGTTGACCACGGTGGGGGCGTCGTAAGCCTCTACTTTCATCAATCTAAAGTTTTGGTCAAAGCGGGCGACTGGGTCGAACGCGGCGGCATTGTCGGCGAGGTCGGCACCACCGGACGCTCGACGGGGCCGCACCTCCACTGGGAGATGCGGGTGGGGGGCGTGCCGAGCGACCCGCTGGCCTGGGTGGACAAGGTGCTGCCCTAGAGGGTAACGCAGCTTCCGAAAGGTCTACTGCGAAAGGGACGCCATCTCTTCGTCGCTCAACTTTAAAGACGAGGCGGCGATGTTCTCTTCTAAATGCTCGAGGCTCGAGGTGCCCGGAATGGGCAGCATCACGCGCGACTTTTGTAAAAGCCACGCGAGCGCCACCTGGCTGGGCGTCGCGCCGTGCGCGTCGGCCACTTCGGCGACCGCGCTCCCCGGCAGGTCGCCCGTGGCGACGGGTGCCCAGGGGATGAAGCCGACCCCCTGCGCTTCGCAGGCTTCCAGCACCTCTTCCGACTTTCGGTCGGTTAAGTTGTAGCGGTTTTGAACCGAGACGATTCGGGTCATCTCCTGCGCCTTGTTGAGCTGCTCCACGCTCACGTTGGAGAGCCCGAGAAGGCGGATTTTCCCCTCTTTTTGCATGTCGGCGAGCGCGCCCACGGACTCATCAAAGGGCACGTCCGGGTCGGGCCGGTGGAACTGGTAGAGGTCGATGCGCTCGAGCCTGAGCCGTCTCAACGAGCCGTCAAGCGCCTCCCGCAGATGCTCGGGCCGCCCGTCGGGCTCCCACTGGTTCGGCCCTGGTCGCACCAGGCCGCCCTTGGTGGCGATGACCAAGCCTTCCGGATAAGGGTAAAGCGTCTCGGCGATGAGGGTTTCGTTGACGTCGGGACCGTAGGCGTCCGCGGTGTCGATAAAGTTGACGCCTAACTCGAGCGCGCGGCGCAAAACCCGCTTGGCCTCCTCGCGGTCGTCGGGGTCGCCCCAGATGCCGTCGCCCGTTAGGCGCATCGCGCCGTAGCCGAGCCTGCGGACTTCCAGGTCGCCGAGGGTGAAGGTGTCGGATTGGTTTTGGGTTGCTTGCATGGTCTCCTCCTACGCAGAGCATAGGCTGAAGGGCGACACGCGACCGTTGGATAGGGCGAGATTACTATGAAGTTGGCTTGAGTGACTTCCGCAGAACGTTCTCGCCTCTCAAGCCCAGTGAGCTGGAACGCTAAATGGTTTCTATTCTTGCGTGTGAAGGGTGTACAGCGCCTCGAGCGTCCCCCGCGCCATCAGGCTCACGCGTTTTTGGAGCAGCGCGGGGTCGACAAAGGCCGGGTCGCCGATGCGGTTGGAGGCGACCAGGGCGCAGCCCGTTTTCACGCCCCGGAGTTGGCCCAACAAAAAAAGCGCCGAGGCCTCCATCTCGACGGCCAAGACGCCTCGAGCCGCCAGCCTCGCCACGTCGTCCGGGGTGGTGGCGTAAAAGGCGTCTTCGGTCTGGATGAGGCCGACATGTACAGGCACGTGGACGGGCACGGTTTCGTCCCCTGCCGTATTTCCCGCCCTCGCCGCCTCGACCAGCGCCCTGGTCACCTCAAACGAGGCGGCGGGCGCGTGGGGCTCGCCGCGCAGGTACATGCGGGTGGTGCCGTCCTGGGGCACCGAGGCCGTGGCGATGACCAGGTCGCCCGGCGCGATATTTTCATGAATGATGCCCGCGGTGCCGACTCTCACGAGCGTCTCGGCTCCAAGTTGCACAAGCTCCTCCACGACGATTGCCAGACTCGGGCAGCCCATCCCGGTCGTCTGGACCGACACGGGCATCCCTTTATAGGTTCCCGTGTAGCCCAGAAGCCCGCGGTAGCGGTTATAGAGTTCTGGCGCGTCAAAAAAGGTTTCGGCGATAAACGTGGCCCGGTCGGGGTCGCCGGGCAGGAGCACGAAGGGCGCGACCTCGCCCGCTTGCGCGCGGATGTGAAGGGGTGTCATGGGCTAAAAGGATAACAGACTAAGGTGCAGGAGAAACGAAAGCGGGTGCCAAAACGCCCGCTTTCGCGTCGTTAGGCCCACTTTAGAACTGAGAGGTCCAGAAGCTCGCCTTGGTGCCCGTTGGGAGAGGCCCGAAAAACTGGCTGCTCGAGGCCCCGAGCACGAGCACGGCGTCCCCCTTGATTTCGGTGCGGTACGCCTGACGCCCCGCGCTCGTCAAGCTGCCTTCAAAGGAGTCCCCGAGGGCGCCTTGAGTTTCAGCAGGAAAGATGAACGAGCCGTCGTCTTGCGCGATGCAGGTTACGCTGACGGTTCCCCCCGATTCGGGGTCGAATTCGCTCACGCTGATGAGCACCACCGCGTCGGCGTCGCTCCCAGCGTCCCCCCCGTCCCAGGTGAACGTCGTGGTCAGGGTGATGGGGTCGGAGCCTGCGGGGGCGGTCAGGGTAAAAGAGGATGCGGTGGGGAGGGCTACCTCGGTAAAGGCAGGAAACGCGTCGCCGGGCACCGTGGCTGTGAGTTCCGCGGGAGGCGCGCCGAGCGCGTTCGCGCTGTAAAAGGTCACGGTTTCGCCGCTAACGGTCGTGTCCATTTTATCGAGCGTGGCGTAGGTGCTGCTGCCCGCCACAAGCGTCACTTGCGCGCCCGCCGAGATATAAGCGGGAATTCCCTCCGGGGCAAAGGGGGGCAACACGTTCGGGTCACCTTCTCCGTTTTCGGGCATGGTAGAGGTGACGTCGCAGGTGTCGATGTTACCTTCAAAGGGGTTGTTAAAGAACGTGTCCGGCAGTTCCTGGCCTTCAGTAAACTCCAAAAAGATGCCCGAGGCAGCCGTTTGCGCCGCGCCGGAAGGCGGCTTTTGCTCGCTCAGGTTAATAAAGCCGAGCTGGGTAAGTTCTTCTGAGACGACTTCCACCTCCACGTCATCTGCGGTTGTGCCCTGCGCGTTCGTGGCCTCGAGGGTGTAGGCGGTGGTCTCCAAGGGCGTGACAACAAAGCTGTTGCCGGCCACGTTACTGAGATCGGTGATTTCGTCGTCAACGCTTCTGCGGAGCGCGAGACTGGTCGCGCCCGAGACCTCCCACGTCAGGGTGCTCGAGCCGCCCACGCTGATGCTGGGCGGGTCGGCCTCAAAGCTCGTGATGGTCGGCCCGCCGTCGGTGCCGCCACTGCCGCCGCCACCGCCACCGCCGCCCTCCGGCGCGCTCGAGCAGGCGCTAAGCAGCAAAACGAGCGGCAGAAAGAGGGTGCAGCTCAGGGTGAAAAATCGCTTCATGGCGTCTCCTTTTTCTTAAAGCTTGGGTTTCTCCAACTGTTTTTGGAGGTCGGTCTGGACATTACCGACCGGGGGCCGGGGTGGGGTCAAAACAAGATGATGCCAACGTACCCGGCGGGCGTTCGGCGTGTCAAGAAACGCGGCGGGGAGTGAGGAATCGCACAGGCTTAAAGGGCGCGGCAAGGTGGAAAATCCACGCGCTTGTTCCCGCGGCTCTGCTAGACTCTGCGGGTGAGACTTGACCAGGTTCTCTCTTCGCTTGTGAATGATGTGGACGGCGCGCTGTCGGCGGCGGTCGGGGGCACGGACGGCCTACTCATCGAGCAGTACCCGGAGGGCCGGGAGCTGCCGATGGATCTGTCGATGGCGGTGGCCGAACTCACCAACCTGATTGCGAACGGCCGGCTGGTGTCCCGGGCGCTCTCGGGCGGCGGGGTCGAGGAACTGGTCTTGTTCAGTCAACAGCTGGTTTCCTACACGCGCCTGCTCAACAGCGAACTTTTTTTTCTCGTCGTCATGACCCCCAACGGCAACGTCGGACAGGCGCGGCTCCGCAGCGAGAGGGCGGCGGAGCGGGTGCTCGAGGCGTTCGTATGAACGCTTGGCGCAGACGTGGGTATAAACGTACAGACCGCGTCATCGGCGTCGTCGTGTCGGGAGCGGCATGATTCAGGACGTGCTGGAGCGAATCCTGGAGATTCGCGGGGTCAGAAGCGCCGCGGTGGTCGACGGCGCGGGGGAGACCGTTCACGCCGCGCCGCAAGCGAGCGACCTGAACATGGTTGACAACAACAGGGTTGCCAACAACAGGGTCGGCAACAGGGTCGACGGCCTCACCGTGAGCTCGCTCGCCACGAGCCGTGTCCTGGCCGACTTGCTGGGCGAGGGCGAGCTCTGCCAGACGATGATAGACTTTGAAACCGGCCCCGTGCTCCTCGCGCCTTTGGCCCCAGGCGCGGTCCGCGCCGATGCGCAGCCCGGTGCCGACGCTTCCGGGCCGACCGGCACCGACGCTTATGTGGCGGTCCTCACCCTGGACGCGGCGAGCGCGCTGGGGCGCGTTCGACTGGGGCTGCGCAAACGCCTGCCCGAACTTGCCAGGGCGCTCCAGACTTCCTAAGGCGGGTGTGGCAAAGCTGAGGGTGATAGGGACACCGTCATAAAGGGTTCTATAGTTTGCTGAAGCCGGGGCCAAAACCGAGGGGGCCAAGCTTGAGGGCGGGCCTCCGGAATCTTTTGCGCCCCTTACAAACGCCCCGGCGCGTGGGGGGTACGCTTGCGGGGCAAGCTAACCAAGGCGTGTGCCAAGACATCCAAAGGGAGACCCGCATGGCATCAGACGTACCCCCGACGCACGTGAAATTCAGCCAACTCGTCCGCGACGACACGCTTCTCAAGCCGCGTCTTGACGACGACGTCCTGGTCAAAGACGTACGCACCGTTCAGGAGGCCTACCTAAAAGCCGTTGAGGAAATTCACCGGGACGTGCAAGAAGCCGTCAACAACCTTCAGGACCCGCTCGAGTCCGGCGAGATGCGCGGGCTTCGCGGCGAGGCGTCGGGCGAGTTCGACGTAGGACAACTTTTAGAGGACCTCTCCGGCGAGGCGTTGCAGCTTGAGAATCAGGGAAAAATGCAAGACTTTATCGTCCAAACCGTTGACGAGGACGACATCCCCGATCCCTATTTTGTCGTCTTCGCCGAACGCCGCCCCTTTTACGGCTTGCAGAGCGTGGCGGGGCAAGAGGACAACAACCTGCGGCACTTAGAGGTCCAGCGGGAGATGAAGGGTCTCAAAGAAAGAATCGACAAGGCGCGCGCGGACGGCGACGAGGTGAGAGTCGCGGAACTGGAGCGCATCTTCGAGAGCATGAAAGCGGACTTCCGTAGCGGCGAGCCCGCGCCCCTAAGCTCCGCCACCGAGCCCAAAACCGCCGAGCGCCAGCAGGACCCGCCGCCCGACAAGGTGCCCGGCAGTGAGTTTTAAGCGCTAAACGGTGTTCGGTAAAGGTACCCCGATATCATATGTTTGATATCGGGTGTTTGATCGCGTGTCTTCACGTCGCCGACGAGATGGGCAGAGAGCCCCACACGGTTTTGCGATACACCGCCGGGTGACGGGTTAACGCGCGGGCATGACGACCCAAAGGATGACGTAGGGCAGCAGGCCGACGCCAAAGACGAGAGAGGCCACGATAAAAACGAGGCGCACGAGCGTCGCGTCAACGCCGAAGTAGACCGCGAGACCGCCGCAGACGCCCGCGAGCCACCTGTTTGTCCGGGAACGTACAAGTTTCTTATCAGCCATACGTCACTGTAGCAAAAGTTAGCAAAAACGGTGGGGTCTTGTCTTAGGGGTGTGCTGGTCGTGGGAGCTTGGGGTTCGCAGAACCGGGGACGCCTATTACGCCTATTAACGGTGGGGCCGCCCACGTTGGTGGCGTGGGGGCGCGCGATATATTGGGTGACCGCACTTTGGTCACGGCCCTCGAGTCGCCACACCTAAGCGTTTGGTTTGAGTAGCAGGTGTGAGCGGCGTGCCTGGCCGAATCATCAAATCTCACAGCGCGGTGGGGCCTGCTCCCTTTGGGGGTGGCGGACGCAGTGGGGGTGAAGGAGTGGAAGATGTATAAAGAGATGACAAGCTCTACGACTACAAGCAGGGCGATCGCAAACAGAGCGAGGCGCGCTGCCTTTTTCGCCGCCGTAGCCGTTGCGGCGGCCTGGTTGAGCCTGCCGGTCGCGGCTCAGACGAGCGGCACCCCGAAGCTCGAGCAAGTCGAGTCGGTGATGACGGACGCGGGGCCCATCGCCGTCCAAAATTTGGCGAGCGGGCTCGACCATCCCTGGGGTATGGCCTTTTTGCCCGACGGGCGACTCTTGGTCACCGAACGCGCGGGGCAGTTGCGCATTCTTAGCACGGACTACACGCTTTCGGAACCGGTCGAGGGCACGCCCGTCGTTTACGCGCAGGGCCAGGGCGGCCTGCTTGACGTGGCGCTCGACCCGAACTTTGAAGAGAACAACCTCGTTTACCTCTCCTTCGCCGCGCCGGGACCCGAGGGAAGCGCGGCCACGGCGCTGGGGCGTGGGGAGTTGGTCGAGAACGAGGGTGAAGCCCCGCGCCTTGACAACTTCGAGGTGCTGTTTACGCAGGAGCCGTGGATCACCGGCCCCAACCACTTCGGCGGGCGCATCGTGTTTTCGCCCGAGGGCGAGCTGTTTCTGACGATGGGCGAGCGCTTCCAGTTCGACCCGGCGCAGGATTTGTCCAACCACTTAGGCACCATCATCCGCCTCAACCCGGACGGCACGGTCCCGGAGGGCAACCCGTTCGTGGGCCAAGAGGGTGCCGAACCCGAAATCTGGACCTACGGCCACCGCAACGTCCAGTCCGCCGCCATCAACCCCGACACGGGCGCCTTGTGGGTGGCCGAGATGGGGCCCTTGGGCGGCGACGAGCTTAATTTGCCCGAGGGGGGCCGCAACTACGGCTGGCCGGTGGTGAGCTGGGGCATCAACTACGACGGCACCGTCATCCCCGACCCGACGACGCGACCCGAGTTCGCGGACGCCGTCATGCACTGGTCGCCGGTCATCTCGCCCGCGGGCATGACCTTTTATACCGGCGACGTGTTCCCCGAGTGGCAGGGCAGCGCGTTTATCGGCGGGCTCTCGGCCCACGATCTCGTGCGCGTGACGTTCGACGGCGAGACCGCGACGGAGGCGGGGCGCATCCCCCTGGGCGTCCGCATCCGCGACGTCGAGACGGGGCCGGACGGTTTTCTTTACGTGCTGACCGACCAGGACGACGGCAACGTGTGGCGGATCACGCCGTTGGCGGGGGGCGAGTAGCTTTTTTGGTGTAAACGAAATTAGGGAGGGGCGCTCCGGCTCAGGCTGGAGCGCCCCTCACCCGTATTTTCGCGTCGAGGATGGTGCAGCCCTCGCCCGGCGGGTGCGCTTTTGTGGGGTTAAGCTCGAGCCCCACAACCTCCGGCAGCTCCTCAACGAGGCGCGACACGCGCAACAGGAGGTCCTCTAGCGCGCCCACGTCCGCTGGGGGCGCGCCGCGGTAGCCCGCTAGCAGCGGGTAGCCGCGGATGGCCCGGACCATCTCCGCCGCGTCCCTGTCGGTGAGCGGCGTGACGCGGTAGACCACGTCGCGCAGAAGCTCGACAAAAACGCCGCCCAGGCCAAAGGCGACGAGGGGGCCGAAGAGCGGGTCGTCGGTCACGCTGATGGTAAGCTCGAGCCCGCCCGCCACCATCGGCTGAACGAGGAAGCCCTCCAGCTCACCCTCCCGCCCGGCTTCTTCCAAGCGGTTCTTAATCTCCCCGCAAGCCGCCCGCACCGCGGCGGCGTTCTCCAAATCGAGTTTTATGCCCTCCCACCTGGACTTTTGAACCAGCGTGCGGGAGGCGAGCTTGACGGCGACAGGGTAATCCAGGGTGTCGGCGGCGCGCACGGCCTCCTCAACGTTCTTTGCCACCTCACCTCTCACAAGGGGCAGCCCGAACGCGTGGAGAACGGCGGCGGTTTCCTCCGCCGAGAGCCAGCCCCCACCGTGGCCTCCCAACCGCTCTCTTGCCCTGCGCAGCACGGCGCGTGCGCCGTCGATGTCCAGGTCCGGATGCGCGGGGGCGACGCCCGGCGGCGAGCCGCGCCAGCGCGCGTATGTGTGGGCCGCGCCGAGCGCCCTCGCGGCGGCTTCCGGAAAGCGGTAGGAGGGGATGCGTTCGCCCTCGCCGGAGAGCGCGCCCAGCCCGCGGGTGCCCATGAAGCAGGCCAAGACCGGTTTCCGGTTCCCCGTCGCCCTGGCCGCCGCGACCGCCTCGCGCAGGGCCCCGCCCACGCCCTCGGGGTCGGCGAGACCCAGGGGGGCGAAAAGGACCACGAGCGCGTCGAAAGCGGGGTCATTGAAAAGCGCCTCCACCGCCGCCCGGTACGCCTCGGCCCCGGCGGTGGTGAGCAGGTTGACGGGGTTGTCAAAGCTCGCCCCGGCGGGCAGAGCGTCCTTAAGCCGCACTTTTGTGTTGGCGGAGGGCGCGGGCAGCTCGAGGCCTTCCGCCCGGAGTGCGTCCACAGCCAAGACCGCGGGCCCG
Source organism: Trueperaceae bacterium (assembly GCA_965214995.1). Classification (GTDB taxonomy): domain Bacteria; phylum Deinococcota; class Deinococci; order Deinococcales; family Trueperaceae; genus CBDCCT01. Next base: position 5,209,738 of record CBDCCT010000002.1, on the reverse strand, counting down.
CGCGCGTTCGTCACCACCGCCACCCGCGGCCCCTCGGGGAGCGCCTGGGACGAGAGGAGGGCGGCGGCGCCGAACATCTCCTCCAAGCCGTCCACGCGGACGACCCCGGTCTGACGGAAAAGCGCCTCGACCACCGTGTCGCTTACCGTGTTCCCCAGCGTGCCACTTACGGCGTCTTTCCGCATGTCTCCAACCGTACCGACCCCTCGTCCCGCCTTCACCGCTATGATGGGCTTTTTGCGCCCCACCCGGCGGGCGAGGCGCGCGAAACGGCGGGGGTTGCCGAAAGACTCCAGATAGAGCAAAATCACCCCCGTCGCAGGGTCGTCCTCCCAATATTGGAGGAGGTCGTTGCTCGAGACGTCCGCCTTGTTGCCCAGGGAAACGAAATGCGACAATCCCAGGCCGAGCTCGTCGGCGAGCGAAAGCACGGCGAGGCCCAGCGCGCCGCTCTGCGAGGAGAGGGCGACGGGGCCGGGCGGCGGGAGCGTGGGCGACGCGCTCGCGTTGAGGCGCACCGCAGGGTCGGTGTTAAAGAGCCCCAGACAGTTGGGACCCACCAGGCGCATCCCGTGATCGCGCACCCGCGCTTGCAAAGTCTCCTGGAGCGCCCGCCCCGCCTCGCCCGCGTCGGCGAAGCCCGCGCTTACCACCAGGAGCGCCCGCACCCCCTTACGCCCGCTCTCGTCCACCACCCCCAGCACCGCGTCGCGCGGCGTCACGACGACCGCCAGGTCGACGGGTCCCGGCACGGCCTCGACCGACGGGTAAGCCCGCACGCCGCCCACCGCGTCGGCGTTGGGGTTGACCGGGTAAACGGGAACGCTGGCGCGGCGTAAAGATTCAAAAATACGGTGGCCGAGGCTTTCGGGGTCGCGCGAGGCCCCCACCACCGCCACGGCGCGGGGGCGGAAAAAGGGCCGCAGCGAGGCCACGGTGGCGACGCGCTCGCGTGCCGAAGCGCGCGAGACGCTCTCAAAGCTCGGCAGGATGGAAAAACTCACCTCGACGGTGCTGCCGTCGCGCTCCTCCCGTACGGGAAAGCCGCTCGAGCGGAAGAGTCCGCGCATGGCGCGATTGCCCGCCTCGGTGGGCGCGTAGAAGCGGCGGACGCCCGCCCGCGCCGCCACGAGCGCGAGCCTTTCTAGCAGCAGGGTGCCCAGCCCGCGGCCCTGGTAGGCGTCGTCCACCAAAAAGGCCACCTCGGCGGCGTCGGCGTGGAGCGCGTCGCGGATGTATTCGCCGTGCGCGACCACGCGCGCCTCCCCGGTGAGGACGAGGAGCGCCAGGCGTTCGGGCGGGGCCGACTCGAGCAGGTGCGCGCTCGCCGTTTCTAGCGGCACGTCGCCAAAAAAGCGGCGCACGCGCGCCTCGCGCGACACGCGCGCGACAAACGCGCGCAAGAGGGGGCCATCCTCAGGCTCCACGGGCCGCAGGGTGGCGGTCGTGCCGTCGCGCAAGATGACGCCCCCCGCCTCGGCGGCGTCCTGAGGCAGGGGGGACGGGTAGTGCTGGTCGGGGCGCGCGTCCGCCATAATTTTTATGACTCCGGGCTAGGGGCTATAGTGCTCGACCGTGTCCGCGTCTCTTAGTTCGACCGCGTCCGGGTCCGCGCCGTTCGCGCGGGCGGCACGGCGGCGGCGCAGCAGGTCCCAATACCTGTCGAGTTCGACCTCTATGGCGGCCAGCCGCGCCTCCTGGTTGCCGCTCCCTAAAAGCTCGTGCTCTTCGTCCACGAGCTTGCCGGTAGGCGCCAGGATCTCCTCGTTGGTCACGCTCCCCCTCACGGGTTGCCCGCGCGCCGCGTCGCCTCGCCGTAGAAGTAGCGGTAGGTCTCGTTGCCGGGCTCGAGCGCGCTCGCCTGCGCGTAGGCTTGCGCGGCCAGGGGGAAGTCGTCCGTCTCGTATTGGGTCCGGCCCAGCCAGGCCCAGGCCTCGGCGTAGTCGGGGTTGAGCTGGGTGGCGGTCAAGAACTGCGTTCTGGCGCCCGCCAGGTCCTCGCCTTCGTAGAGCCGGACGCCGTCGTAAAAGTAGCTCGCCGCCTCGCCGAAGCGTGCCCGGTCCTGTGACGCCTTGAGAAAGTAGCTCGCCCGCTCATCCTCCGGGTCGAGCTCGAGCACGCGCTGCCAATAACGGGCCGCGAGCTCGGGCCTGTTGAGCTCGAGCGCCGTCCGGCCCGCCCACACGAAGGCCTGTTTATAGTCCGCGTTGTTCCGGGCCGCCTCTTCAAATTGTTCTAGAGCCGCCGCCTTTCGTCCGGCCTCGTAAGCGGCAATACCGGCGTAAAAGTTTTCGGTGCCCCCGCCCCCATACTGCAACTCGTCCTGCGCGAGCTCGAGAAAATACCGGTTGCCCTCGTCGCCCGGCGCGAGCCTCACCGCCTCCTGCCAATAGGGTACTGAGGCCTCGGCCTGGCCCCCCTCGAGCAGGATGCGCCCGGCCCAGGTGTAGGCCTGGGGATCGTTCGGATTAAAGTCGATGACTTCTTGGTAGCGTTCCAACGCGCCCGCGCGGTCCCCCTGGTCATAGCGGAGATAGGCGAGTTCGTTGCCCGCCGCCGTGCCCGCCTCCAAGCCCGCGGGGTCGAGCATCGTCACGCTTGCAAGCTCGCGCCAGGTCTGCCAGGCGGGCGCGTACCAGTTCGTGGCGCTATAGGTCTCGGCGAGAAAGCGCAAAACCTCCGGGTCGTCGGGAGCCGCGCGCAGCGCCTCGCGCCCCAGCCGGATGGCCTCGGCCCACCCGGGCGCGTCCGGGTAGGGCCGCGCGCCCGTGGCGCGCGCCTCGGCTGCCACCGCGCGCGCTTCGTCGAGCGCCGCCCCCGCGGTGGGGCGCACCTGGAGGGGCAGCGAGTCCGTGTCCGACCCGCCCGCGCTCGTCTGGGCGAGCGCGCCCCAGCCTACCAACAGGGCTGTAAAAACGAAAACCATCCATTTTTGCATCATCTTTGCTCCTCACCTTAGGCAACCTTCGGACCTGATGATACGGACTCGCATAGGACCACCGTTACTGAATACAGAATGGGGGGGAGGGAGTACGGAAGGGTGCGTCTGTATTCTGCTTTCTATCCTCCCCTCCTCAGCACGCCCTGAATAGCCTCTCAGTCTATAGCTTAGAGACATGTGAATACTCTAAAGACACCCGCAAGGCTTACCCCAGCCGCGCCCGGCAATGGGTGCAGTACGCCTGTTCGGGCACGCGCTTGCCGCACGCATGGCAGATGAGGCTCGAGCGCACGAGCGCCTTGACGCCCATGCTGGACAGCTCCGCGGCGATGAGCACCGCGTCCTCCTCGGACACGTCCGACACGGTGAGTTCGACGTCGCCCGCGAGCGCCGACACGATAAACGCGCCGCTCCGGTAGGGCTGCGCGCCGCCCCCCCCGTTGGCCGCGCCCACCGCCTCGCGCACCTCCTCAAAAAAGCGCCACAACGCCCTTTCGTCCACGTCTTTCACCCTCGTACTCTAGCTCGAGCCCCGGGCCTTGCGCCGCGTTTGCAACACCGAGCTCGGTGTTGCGCGTGGCTCCGGCCCAAACCGCCCGCACCAACCGCCCACAGCAACCATCTACAGCCGTCTAAGTCATCCGGGCCAGAGCGTATGAAAGTTATTGGGGGCTCAGGTCGGGCGTCAGGATGCGCCTCGTTTCGGGCAGGGGCTCGAGCGCCGTTTCCTCCCTCAGCCTCTCGGCGAACGCTTCATAGCGCCGCCCCGCCTCCTTGCGCCGCCCGCGCTTTAAGAGAAGCTTGAGAAGCGCCTGGAGCGCCCCCTCGTGCAAGGGGTCGAGCTCCAGCACGCGCTCGAGCAGGGGGGCCGCGCGCCCGGGTGCCGCCCCCTGCGCGGCCTCGTAAAGAAACCTTAAAACACGTTCTCTAAGACTCTCGCGGGCGCTCTCCACGAGGGTCACGTCGACGCCGGGCGCGAAGGGTTCTTGGTAGAGGCGGAGCACCGTCTCGGCCTGGGCACCGTCTTGAGTATTGAGCGCCGTAGAGAGCGCCCACAGGTCGGCGTGAGTGCGCGCCAGCCCCGTCTCGAGCAGATAAACGGGCACGCCCCAGGGCTCGAGCACTTTTCTGAGCGAAGCGAGTTGGACGTTGAGGTTGTTGCGCACCTTTTGCGCGGACGCTTCGGGCCACAGGGCCGCGCCGACGGCGTCCCGCTCGAAACGGAGGAGCAGCAGGGTCAGGATTTCCTTGTGGCGCGTGGTCAGCTCGACCTCCTCGCCCAGAACCTTGACGCCGAAGTGCCCGAAAAGGGTGAGCTCGAGGGGCGGGATGTCGCCCAAACGCCCCGCGACGGCCTCACGCCAGGAGGACTTTAGCACGACTTCCAAGGGATAGGCTTTCGCCAGTTCGGGCTTGTCGCGCGGCAGGTTGCGAAAGGGGACGAGCCCCGGCAGGAGACGCTCGCGCGCCCCGGTGAGGTTAACGAGCGCTCTAAGGTCCTCTTCCGCCCCGGTGATCCCAAAGCGGGTGGCGTGCCAGTAGACCCGCCTTTCCATAAAACTCTGGGGCGGCGGGGCCGCGTCAAGTGCCGCCAGCGCCTCCGCCGCTCTACCGAGACGCCCCAACGCGGCGGCGCGCGCGACGGCCGCCCAGAGACCTTTGTGGCCGCTGAGCAGCGCCAGCGCCTCCTGGGGCGACGCGTGAAGGGCTCCCGCCCAAAAAAACACGACGCGGTCCACCAGCATGGCGTCCTCCCAACGCTCGGCCTCCGCCAAGAGCCCCGGGAACGTGCCCACATCTCCTTCTAAAGAGGCGCGCAGCGCCTCCCCCTCCAAGGCCCAGCGGGGATGAATGTCCCGCCATGCCCGAATCTCGCGCAAATCGGCCAGCACCTCGTCGAAAGAGCCCAAAAAGCTTTTGAGTTCCGCGAGTTGCAGGAGGTCGCCGGGGACGTTGCTGGGGTTGACCCTTTTGTTGGACGCTAACGCCTTGCTCCGTTCGGCCAAGAGCCCGTAGAGGTCGCCGTGGCGGTGCCAGCGCACGATGGCTAAGTTGCCTGTTGCGATGGGTCTGAAGGGGCTGTCGGCGGGGTAGATGGCGAGCGCCTCGCGCAGGACGGCCTCGGCTTTCCCCCAGTCTCCCGACGTAAAATAAATCATGAACACGTTGTTGAGAAAGCGCCCCGCGCCCTCCGGGTCGGCCTCACCGAGGAGGCTTCTGCCCAAGTCGGCGACCTCTTGCGCCCTCTCAACGTCGCGCCCCTGCGCCAGAAACCACACGACCTCTTTGTAGAGCGCGAGGCGCGCGTCCGCGCCCAAGGCCGGGGCGTTCGCAGCCTCTAACAGAAGCGCGACGCCCTCCTCCTTGCGCCCCGTGGCCCACAAGGCCCAGCCGACCTCCACCTCGCGCGCGGCCCGCTCGGCGGCACCCGTCGCGGGGGGTGCGAGCTTGTCCCAGCGGAGCACCGCCTCCGGGTCGTGGCGCGACAGGGTGCCGTTGCCCGCCGCCAGGAGGTCGGCGAGCGCTCCCCTAAGCCCCGCCCGCTCGAAGGCGGCACCCCGCAGGAGCGGGGGCAGTCGCGCCGCGCATTCCCCCACCACCCTCCTAACGCTCTCGGCGTCCGCCGCGCGGAGCGTGTCGGCCACGAGCGGGTGGAGGCGGTAGCCCCCCTCGAGCGCCTGCACGAAGCCCGCCTCGAGCAGGGCGTGTGTGCTCCTTATGGCCCCCTCTAGGGGAAGATAGGGAAGCGCCGCTAAAAGAAGCGCCTCGTCCCAACTCTCTTCAGAAAGACCCTCCCGCACCCCCTCGAGCAGCGCCTCGCGCGCGGGCGTTTCGCCCGTGAGCGCGGCGAAGTGTAGCGGCAGCGGCCAGCCCCGCGTGCGGTGCCACGCCGCCGAGGCCTCCTGCTCGTCGACAAAAAAGGTCGCGGCTTCTTCCCTGGTGAACGCGAGCGCCCGGGCACCTAAGCGAACGAGCCGTCCCGCCGTGGTGAGGCGGACGAGTTCCGGGTGCCGCAGCGGGCCGCGGCTCGCCAGGAGGAGAAGGCCGCGGACGGGTTTGAGCAGTGGGGTAAGGTCCTCGAAGCCCTCTAAATCCTCGAGAACGAGCAGCGTGGCCTCTTCCCCAAGCGCCTCCAGCACCACCCCCCACGGCGCGCCGGGCAAGCCCAGGGCGACGCCCAAAAGCCCCCTTAAGTCGCGGCCCGCGGGCGCGAGCCAGAGCACGCGCCCGCCCTCCCCTTTGAGTTTTTCCGCCCACTGGCTCGCCAGCACGCTCTTGCCGTAGCCATAGGGGGCCTCGAGCGCCACCACGTAGCCGGGGGCGTCGGGGAGTTCTTTGAGGAGGCGGGGGCGCTCGAGGTAGCGCGCGCTCGCTTGAGGACGAAGGCTAATCATGACGTCGGGGCGTTCCTTTATCCTGACGCGACTTCGGATGCTGTCGTGGGCGTTGCCCCTTTATCTTAACAGAATCTTTGAAGGGATGCCCGGCGGGCGTCACGCCGTTACGTAGAGCCGAACGAACACGCCGGCCTCCCGGTCAGGACGTGGTCAGGGGCGGTGCTTAGGCTCATCAGTGAGGTGATGAGGCTCGTTTAAGCGAAATTTAAGTCCCCTTTTTTACGCTGGTGGGGTCACCTTTGGGAGGATCATAAATGAGTCGTGCTGTCACCCCTTCTTTTTGTCGTGCCGCGGGGTCATTTTGGCCTTGGCGGATTATGATGCGAATTACGGTCTTATCGGCCTCCTTTAGACGTGCTCGAGCCGCGCACGGGGCCCCGCGTGGGTTCTAGTCCCGATACCGCGCCCACGCGTAACGCACCGTCTGAGCGCGACGCCCCCCGCGCGCCTTCGGTCCGGGTTCATTCGCCGTCCAAGCTGATTGGTGAGGCGCTGGGCGCGCTCTTGCGAAAGGCGGGCTTTGAGGTTTTGGATTCCGCCAAAGCCGACGTTTCCGTGTGCGACCTGCGCTCTTTCGCGCCGCCCTTCCCGCCGCCGCCCGCTCGAGACGGCTCGCCGCCCAGCCTGGCCCTCGTCGCCGCCGACGAACGGGCCCGGCGCGCCGCGCTGGAGGCGGGATACCGGGGCTGTTTGGACGGGGAAGAGAGCGCCGACGCGCTGCGGGAAATGCTCCAGGCGGTGCTGCGCGGCGAGGTGTGGGCCGCGCGCGATGTGGGCTGTTCTACAACCTCCGCACGCCCGCTTTCCGAAAGGGAGAGGCAGGTTCTTGCGCTTCTCGTCCAGGGTTTCCCGAACAAGCGCATCGCGCGGCTCCTCGGGCTCGCCGAGGGGACCGTCAAGGGCTACGTGTCGGAACTTCTTTACAAGTTTGGTGCCAAAAATCGCGCGGCGCTCATCGCGCAGCGGGGGCGAAACGCGTGGTTTGGGGGTGCCCCGGCAAGCAGCACGCCGGAACCCGACAACCTTGAACGCTTCTCTGGCAGTTGAGGAAACAGTCAGTCCGGTTGACTCCGCCGAGAGAAGCCGTCGAACAGGGTCGGGGCGGCAAAGAACGCGGGAGGCCTCCTCGAGCCTCGCGGGGCTCGAGGGGCATTTAAGTCAAATTTAAGCCCCCGCCCCCTAAACTCAGGCGACCCTAAAGGAGGTCTTTTGTGAAAGCTGGACTTTGTCATGTTCGTTGTGTTGCCGCGCTCTTCGTTCTCGCGTTGGCCCCCGCCCTTGCGCAGGTTGCCCCGCCCGGGGGGACGGGCCCACAGGCGGGGATGAACCTCGTGGGCGTCTGGCAAACGAGCGTGCAACTCGGGCAGGGGATGCCGCCCGCGACGGGTCTTTTCCGGGCGCAGCCGGACGGCTCCTACCGCGAGGAGATGTACGTCGGGGGCCTCCTCGCCGCCTACTGGGAGGGACGTTTTACGCTCGCACCCGACGGCACCCTGACGCAAAACGAGACGGGCAAGTCGCCCCAGATTTGCCTGCCCACAGGCTGCGTGCCCAACGAGGGGCCGACGACGAGCGTGAGCCGGGTGAGCTTCGGGGGCCCCAACGCCTTTACGGTCAACACCCAAGACCCCGCCACCGGGCAGACCTTTTCGCTTTATTGGCAACGCGCGGAGGGTGCCGCGCCCACGCCCACGCCTCAGCCTGTGCCCACGCCTCCACTTTCTCAGCCCATCCCCCCTCAACCCAACCAGGCGAGCCCCGTCGTCGGCACCTGGCAGCTGGTCACCCAGGGCCAAAGCGGGCCCATGACCCACCTGTCAACCTACGCGCCGGACGGGCGTTACACTTACGTTGCTTACTTTAACGGTCGGGCCTCGAGTACCGCGGCGGGCACCTGGGCCTTCCAGAACGGCGTCTTGAGCGAGACCACGACCCAGCGCTCGCCCCAGATTTGCATTCTCTATTGCGAGCCCAACACGGGCGGCTTGGGCACCGCGACCTCGCGGGTCACCTTCGGGGACGCGAACACGCTGCTCATGGGCCTGCCCGACGGCTCCTCCGTCACCTGGCGGCGGGCGCAGCCCGGCTCGGCCCCCACGCCGAGCGCAATGCCGGACCCCGGCACCCTCCCCGGCGGCGCGACCATTCCCGGCTGGACCCCGACCGTCCCCGGCGCGGCGGGCGGTTACGACCCCACGGGCGGTTTTATCGACGGGGTGATCTGGGAAGAGTCGCCTTACGTCAACCCCAGCGACGGCAGCACCTTCAATCTGCCCAACTCGCCCGACCCAGACACGACCTACACGAGCCCGAGCGGCAACGACCTTCGCTATGACGAGGGCTTAGACACCTGGTACGAGGTTGACCCCTACGGGTTTGAGACCGAGATCGAGCCGAGCGAGTGACCATGAGTTAAAAAGGCAACTGTAAAGGCTGGGAGGTTGGGCGGAATCTCCCAGCTCTTTTTGCGCCTTTCAAAGTGTCCCTCGCGCTCTGCCCGCGTTCCCCTTGGGTGCTACACTCTTCTTTGGTGAACGATTGGTGAAGTGGCTCGAGTAAATCTGCTCGGGCTAAGTTGATTCAGACGAGGTGGACATGGCGCTCCTGAACAAACCCCCCGCGGTATTGGCCCTAGAAGACGGCACCGTCTACTACGGTTACGCGTTCGGCTATCACGGCAAGACGGTCGGCGAGGTGGTCTTTAACACCTCGATGACGGGCTACCAAGAGATTCTGACCGACCCTTCGTACCACGGGCAAATAGTGCTGATGACCTACCCGCATATCGGCAACTACGGCGTGAGCGTGTACGACATGGAATCGAACAAGCCCTTTGCGAGGGGCTTTATTGTCCGCGAGTTCTCGCGCACGGCCTCCAACCACCGCTCGAACCAGGATTTGCAGAGCTTTATGGAGGGGCACAAAATAGTCGGCATCGAAGGCATCGACACGCGCGCCTTGACCAGGCGGCTGCGCGTCGGGGGCGTGGTCAAGGGCGTGATTTACCACGGGCGGACCGACGACGTGCTCGAGGCCGAACTCGTACGCGAGGCCAAAACACACGCCGACATCGACGGGCGCGACATGACGCCCGAAGTGACGACGCCCTTGCCGTATGCCCGCCCGACCTTTAAGGACAACCCGCGCGTGGCCGTGATTGATCTCGGCATCAAGCATTCGATTGTGTATAAGCTCGAGCAGGCGGGCGCAGAAGTTATCGTCGTGCCCGCGCAGACGACGCCCGCGCAAATCATGGCCTTGAATCCTTACGGCTTAGTCATCTCCAACGGCCCCGGCGACCCCGACGGCCCCAAGTACGCCCACGACACGGTCTGGCAACTTCTGGGTTTGCTGCCCACCTACGGCATCTGTCTGGGCCATCAGCTTTTGGGCTTAGCCGTGGGCGGCACCACGCACAAACTCAAGCACGGCCACCACGGGGCCAACACGCCCGTCAAAAACCTCGTCACGGGCGAGGTCGAGATAACCAGCCAGAATCACAATTATGTCGTGGACATCGATTCCATCCCCGGCGGGCAGTTCCGGGCGACGCATATAAACTTAAACGACGGCACTTTAGAGGGCATGGCGCACGTGCGTTACCCCGTCTTTAGCGTCCAGTACCACCCTGAGGCGAGCCCCGGCCCGCACGACGCGAGCTATCTTTTCAAGCGGTTTATCGAGGAGGTGAACGCGTTCGAGGGTGCCACCGCGCTGCCCGCGGTCAAGGAGTTACAGGCGCTTTAAAAGGACTGGTGAGCCCGCCCGATCCCCCCTGCCCCCTTGATAAGGGGGGTTTTTGGACCGAGTTTGGCGTGCTGTTAGAACTCAGTTGGCCCCATCAGTTGTTGAGAAAGTTGAGAAGGATGTAGATATGTCACCAGCCGCAAAGCTCGAGCCCCCCGCCTCCGCCTCCCTGAGCCGGACCGTTTCCGAAGAGGACGTGGTCGCGTTCGCGCACCTTACGGGTGATGTGAACCCGCTCCATCTGGACGAAGGTTACGCCGCGCGGACGCGCTTCGGGCGGCGCGTCGCGCACGGCGTGTTCGCGGCGGGTCTCGTGTCGGCGGTTATCGGCACCAGGCTGCCGGGGCCGGGGGCCGTCTATTTGTCGCAAACGCTTAAATTCGTTGCGCCCGTTTTTATCGGCGACACCGTGACCGCGACGGTCACCGTCACAAAGGCCAAGGGGCGCGTCTATACCCTCGAGACCCTCTGCACCAACGAGCGGGGCGAGCGGGTCCTGGAGGGCGAGGCGGTGGTGCTGTTTGAAAGCAGTGGTGAGTGATTAGTGGGTAGTGGTTAGAAAAATCTAATCACTCATCACTACCCACTAGCCACTTGCTACTCTCCACTCCCCAAAAGGGTAGAATGCAGAACTGCGTCAAGTAGGGAGAAGGAATGGCGAAACGCAACATCATCGTGATTGGCGCGTCGGCGGGCGGGGTCGAGGCGCTGTCGGGGCTCGTGGCGGGGCTGCCCGCGGACCTCTCGGCGGCGGTTTTTGTCGCGCTTCACATGCCCGCGCACGGCAGGAGCATGTTACCCGAGATTTTAGAGCGCGCCGGGGCCTGGCCCGCACATCATCCGGAAGACGGCGAGGAGATTCGGGAGGGGCGTTTTTACGTCGCGCCGCCCGACAAGCACCTGCTCATCAAGCCGGGCCGGGTGCGCGTGGTGCGCGGGCCCCGCGAGAACGGGCACCGGCCCGCCATCGACCCGCTTTTTCGCACCGCGGCCCGGGCCTATGGCCGCCGCGTCATCGGCGTGGTCCTCTCGGGCATGTTGGACGACGGCACCGCGGGCTTGCGCGTCGTCAAGGTGCAGGGCGGGCTGGCGGTCGTTCAGGACCCGGCGGACGCGGTTTACGCCTCCATGCCGCAGAGCGCCCTCGAGCACGTCGCCGTGGATTTCGTCGCGCCCGTGGCCGAACTCGCCGGGCTGTTGGTTTCTTTAACGCAAGAGGAAGTGGAGGAGGCGGTGCCCCAAAAAGAGGAGCGAGGCAAGGAGGAGAGAGACGAGGAGAGAGACAAGGACGCGGGGCGGGAGCTGAGCTACGAGGCCGACATCGCGGAGTTCGACGTGGACGCGCTCGAGAGCGAACACAAGCCGGGCGTGCCCTCGTCTTTTTCCTGCCCGGAGTGCGGCGGCGTGCTCTGGGAGGTAGACCGGGAGCTCCCGCGCTTTCGCTGCCGGGTGGGTCACGCCTTCTCGGCGCAGAGCCTCTTGGCGGAGCAGACGAACGCGCTGGAAACCGCGCTCTGGACCGCGCTGACCGCCTTAGAAGAGGCGGCGGCGCTCAACGCGCGGCTCTACGGGCGCTCACTTGAGCGCGGCCACGGGAGTTCAGCCGTGCGCTTTTTGGAGCGCTCCCGCGCCGCGCAAGAGCACGCCCGCGTCATCCGGCAGACGCTCCTGGCGGAGACGGAGGTGGTGGAGCCGGAGGGAGCAGAGGCCGGGGGGGCGCTAAAAGCAGTGAGTAGTGATTAGTGGGTAGTGGTTAGATTTTGCTCATCACTCATCATTAACCACTAATCACTATATAGTGAGGGATGAATCCGGACGCCGCTCGAGCGGCTCCCTTCGTGGTGGCGGTGGCGGCGTCGGCGGGGGGGCTCGAGGCCATCACCGCGCTTCTGGCCGTGCTGCCCGCGGGGTTGCCCGCGGCGGTTCTGGTGGTGCTGCACCTCTCGCCCAACCATCCGAGCTATCTGGCGGAGATTTTGGGGCGGCGCACGCCTTTTGTGGTCAAGGGGGCCGAGGAGGGGGAGCGTTTGCGCGCGGGCACCGTTTACTGCGCGAGCCCCGACTTTCACCTGCTCGTCAAAAAAGGCGGCACGCTAACGCTCTCGCACGCGGCGCGCACGCAGCACGTGCGGCCTTCCGCGGACCGACTTTTCGACTCCGTCGCCGCGGCCTACGGGCCCCGCGCGCTCGCGGCGGTGCTCTCCGGGACGGGCCGCGACGGCGCGCGGGGCGTGGTGGCGGTGCACGCGGCGGGGGGGCTGGTCCTCGCGCAGGACGAAAGCGCCGAGTATTGCGGGATGCCCGAGGCCGCGATTCAGACGGGCGTGGTGGACGAGATTTTGCCCTTAGACGGCATCGCCGCCGCCGTCGCAGCGTTTGTGGCCGGGCCGGACCATCGTCCAGACTCGAGTGTAGACCCGGATATGGACCAGAGTAGAGGAGACGCATGAGCTTAGGCGACCCCGCAAGCTCCGCCCCGCGCGCCGCCCAAGCCGAAGGGCAGTTGGAGGAGCTGCTCGAGTTCCTCAAGACCAAGCGAGGCTTCGACTTCACGGGCTACAAGCGCACGACGCTCCGCCGCCGCATCCGCAAGCGCATGGGCAGCGTGAACATTGACACGTATGACGACTATCTGGACTATTTAGAAGTGCACCCGAACGAGTTCGACGCGCTCTTTAACACCGTCCTCATCAACGTGACGAGCTTTTTTAGGGACGCCGAGGCGTGGGCGTATCTGGCTGACGAGGTGATTCCCGGCCTGCTCGAGGGCGCGGGGGACGCGCCCATCCGGGTCTGGAGCGCGGGCTGCGCGACGGGCGAGGAGCCTTACACCTTGGTCATGCTTTTCGCCGAGGCGCTGGGGACGGAAGGCTGCCGCCAGCGCGTGAAAATCTACGCCACCGACGCCGACGAAGAAGAGCTCGTCAAGGCGCGCGTCGGGCGCTACAGCCGCGAGCGGGTCAAAAACGTACCCGAACCCTTCCTCACGCGCTATTTCGAGCCGGACGCGGGCGGCTATGTGTTCCGCAACGACCTGCGCCGCTCGGTCATCTTCGGGCGGCACGACCTCGTGCAGGACGCGCCCATCTCGCGCTTGGACCTGCTCGTGTGCCGCAACACGCTCATGTACTTTAACCGCGAGGTGCAGTCTCGCCTCATGGCCCGCTTTCACTTCGCGCTCAAAGACAGTCCCAAAGGCAGTCTTAAAGGCGGTGGCGCGCTGTTTCTGGGCAAGGCCGAGATGCTCACCTCGCACGACGCGCTCTTTACGCCCTTAAGCCTCCGGCACCGCGTGTTCGCCAAGCTCGAGCGCGCGAGCCTGCGCGACCGCCTGCTCGTGCTTTCTCAAGCCGGGGCCGAGGAAGCGGGTGTGCGCGTGGCGCGCGAGGTGAGGCTGCGCGAGGTCGGCTTCGACGTGGCCCCCGAGGCGCAGGTGGTGGTGGACGCGCGGGGGCGCCTGGCGCTCGCCAACGCCCGCGCCCGCGCTCTTTTCGGCCTCACCAGCGACCACGTCGGCACGCCCTTCAGCGACCTAGAGTTTTCCTACAGCCCCACCGACCTGCGCACGCCCCTCGACCGGGCGTCCAAGGAGCGCACGGCCGTCGAGCTGCGCGGCGTCGAGTTGCGCCGGGGTGCCGACCAGGGGGACGATGGCGGGGGCAGCGCCCTCTATTTCGACGTGCGGGTGGTGCCGCTCGTCAACGGCGACGGCTTTATAGGCTCGAGCATCATCTTCCAGAACGTCACGCTCCATAAAAGGCTCCAGCACGAGTTGGAGGGGGTGAACGGCGCGCTCGAGACCGCCTACGAAGAGCTCCAGTCCTCCAACGAGGAACTGGAAACGACCAACGAAGAGCTCCAGAGCACCATCGAGGAGCTGGAAACGACCAACGAAGAGCTCCAGAGCACCAACGAAGAGTTGGAAACGATGAACGAGGAGATGCAGTCGACCAACGAAGAGCTGGAGACGATGAACGACGAGCTGCGCCGCCGCACCGACGAGATAGACCGCATGAACGGCTTTCTGAACGCCATCCTCTCCTCCTTGCAGGCCGGGGTGGTGGTGCTCGACAGTCACCTCAACATCTACGTGTGGAACGCCCACGCCGAAGAGCTCTGGGGCCTGCGCGCCGACGAGGTGGCGGGCCGCTCCATTTTCGCGCTCGACATCGGTCTGCCCGTCGAGCGCCTGCGCGCGCCCGTGCGCGCCCTCCTCGCGGGCGAGGCGCAGACCGAGGCGCTCGTGCTGGAGGCGACCAACCGGCGGGGCAAAACCATCGACTGCCGCGTGATGCTCTCGGCGATGGACGCCTTTGACGACGCGCTAAAGGGCGTGATTTTGCTCATGGAGGAGCGGAAGGGGGAGTAGTGAAAAACGAGAAAGAGGAAAAAAAGGAAGACAAGGAACACAAGCGCGAGGCGTCCGGCACGGCCCCCAGCGCGGCGGGCCTCGAGGCCGAGGCGGCGGCCTTGCGCGAAAAGTCCGAGCGGCTGGTGAAGAGGGTGGAGGAGGCGCGAGCCATCACCGAAAAGGTCGAGCGCACGGCGAAGCGTTTGGAGGGGCGGACGCACGCGCTCGAGCGCGACCTGCACGCGCTCGAAGATAAAGTCCACGCGACCGAAAGCGAGGAGGGGATGCGCGAGGAGGTGGCGCGAGAAACGGAGGAGTAGGGTAGCGGGTTTGAGACGTTCGTCACGAGCGTTAAAGGAAGCTGTGAGAACTCACAAGCAAGGGAAGAGTCCAAAGTACCGAATGCGGAGTACCGAGAAGGCTGCTCTCTACCCGGTACTCCGCACTTCTCTCTTAAGGATAAAAGCCTACAACGGGTTCTGTAGCGCTTGCAGGCGCGGTCGGTAAGCTGGTACTATCCTTTTTGGTACTATATTCTAATGCATTTCTGTTGAAACTTTTTTGATAAGGGAATGGTGGGATGGGGCAACCAATCGAGGACAGGTTTGTGCGGAAGTTTGAAACTTTGCAGGCACATATCACAGGGCTCGAGGCCGAACTCGACCGGGCCGCGGACGCTCAAGGCGGGCGGGTCGCCAACGCTTTTCAGGAGCTCTCGACGGCATTAGAAGAGTTGCGCGTCGCCGAGGAGGAGTTGCGCGAGCAGAACGAGATGCTGTCCCTCTCGAGGGGCCTGCTGGAAGAGGAGCGCACGCGCTACCGCGATCTGTTCGAGTTCGCGCCGGATGGCTACTTGGTCACCGACGTTCGCGGCACCATCCAGGAGGCCAACCGCGCCGCCGCCGAGTTGTTCGGCATCGAGACGCACTTTCTGGTCGGTAAGCCCCTGCCGTCGTATCTGGATTCGGACACCCGCCGGGACTTCCGGCACAAGCTCGCCGAACTCGAGGCCCACGACCCGCTCGACGGCTGGGAGGTGCGGCTGCGGACGCGCACGCAAGAGGAGCCCGTGGTGCTCCTCAAGGTGGGCTCGATCGTCAAAGACGGGCGGCGGGTCGGTTTGCGCTGGCTCCTGCGCGACATCACCGAGCGCGTCCGCACGGAGGAGGCGCTGCGCGTGAGTGAAGCGCGCTTCTCCCAAATCTTCCGCGCGGGGCCGGTGGCCGCGGTGCTCGTGGGCGCGGACGGCGGGGTCGCCGACGTGAACCGGACCTTTGAGGCCATCACGGGCTTTGGCCGCGCCGAGGTGCTGGGCCAAACCACCGCTGCGCTGGGGCTGTGGGACGCGCCCGCGGACCGCGAGAAGCTCGCGGCGGGGGAGAACGGGGACTTGAACGACCTCGAGCTCCAGGTCTGCACCAAAGGGGGAGAGCTGCGCGACGTTCTCGCCTCGGCCGCCCCCATCCAGTTGGACGGCGGCGAGGGTCGGCTCCACATGTTTTACGACATCACCGGGCGCAAGCGCACCGAAGAGGACCTCATGCAGGCCATCCAGGCGGTCATGACCGACACCGCCTGGTTCTCGCGCTCGGTCATGGAAAAGTTGGCCCAGCTCCGCGCGGGCAAAACCGACATGGCGGAGGTGGCCGAACTCACCCCGCGCGAGCGCGAGGTCTTGGAGCGCTTAGCCACGGGCGCGAGCAACGACGACATCGGCAAGGCGCTCGGCCTCGCCCGGCAAACGGTGCGCAACTACATCTCGGTCGTCTACGACAAGATCGGCGTGCGGACGCGCGCCGAGGCGGTGGTGTGGGCGCGCGAGCGCGGGCTGGTGGGGCTGTAGGCGGGCGTAGCAGGAACGGGAGGGAACCCGCCGCTCCGCACAACGACCCACATCCACATCTTCCAGCAAAGTTCACCGGAGCATAGGCACAAAACGGTACGCAAAAAAAGACAGTATGAAGGTAATCTAAAGATAATCTGAAGACCAACCGAAAAGCGCGTTTGTCACGCGCTTTTTCTCATGCTCACATCATGTTCAGGCGTTTACGTACTTAAAGAGCAGTACACACACGCCTAGCCCCCATCTTCACCTTGCTGATTTAATATCCGAGCGAGACGACGCGTGAGGCCGCCGGGGGCGGCAGGCGGGTCGAGAATTCTCAGCCGGGGGTACTATGTTTCATCTTCGTACAATACGTTTTGCATCGGACGCGCCCACGCTCATCTCAGAAGGGGCGGACGACGCGGGCACGTCGTTACCGGGTGCCAAGCGCGCGAATCTTGGTGAGACCGGCAGGGCCGGTAAGGTGCTGTGAACGGCGCGTCCGTGAGTCAGTGGGTCGAGCGGTTGCCGAACGGCGACCTTGCGAGAGCGGTCACGCAAGCGGAGGCGGTCATCGTGAGCGGCGCGGCGCGGCTCGAGGACTACGAGCTGTTCGTTTTGGGCCGTCAAGAGCTGGCGCGGCGCGCGGGAGAAGGCTCTAGCAAGAGCGCACCCGAGCGCGCGGTGGTGTTTGGTTGAGGCGGCCCGAAAGCTTGCCCTTCTGACCGTTCACAAGTGTTGGATGTAACGTCTCGGTTGAAGTCTCGACAAACAAGAAGTCTCGACAAAAATTAGGGACTGAAGGCTTACACTTTCCCCTCAGTCCTTTCTTCTTTTCTCTCCGCTCTTTTTTCCGCCCTCCCGCCGGTATAGTGTGAACATGTTAGCGGAGGCTGAGGCCCGGCGTGCTGACGAAAGGGTGAGGCGATGGTGTTTAAAACAGTGGTGTTTAGAACAGTGGTGTTTAGGACAGGGTGTCTGGAACAGTGGCGTTCAAATGCAGGTGGACGGTGAAGGCGCAGCGCATAAAACCATGTGAGGGCGGGGCGTAGGGTGGCGACGCTGCTGCTCGGTTTCGAGCCCGGCACCCTCACGGAGGCGCAGGTGGCGCGGGTGCGTGAGGGTGCGCCCGACATGGACGTGGTCGTGTCGAGAAACAAGGCGGAAGTGGAGGGAATGCTGGACGACTTAGAGGTCGTCGCGGGTAGCTTCCCGCGCGACCTGCTCGCCCAAGCGCCGGAGCTGCGCTGGTTCCAGCAGTGGGGCGCGGGGGCCGACTGGCTGCTGCGTTACCCTGACGCTCGCAAGGGCAACTTCACCCTCACCAACGTCTCGGGCATCCACGCGGTGCCCATCAGCGAGCACGTGTTCGCGCTCCTTTTGGCGTTCGCTCGAGCGCTTCCCAAAGCCGTACACGCCCAAAGGGCGCACGCCTGGCTGGACGAAAAAGATCTGCCCGTGTTTGAACTCGCGGGCAAAACGCTCCTGCTCGTCGGCGTGGGCGAAATCGGCAAACGCATCGCCGCGCTCAGCAAAGTTTTTGATATGGACGTGTGGGGCGTGCGCCACGACCCGTCAAAGGGCGTGCCGGGCGTGTCAAAGATGGCGGGGCCTGACGATTTGCGAGACCTCCTCCCCGACGTAGATTTCGTGGTGCTCACCGTGCCCCTCACCGAAAGCACGCGCGGCATGGTCGGCGAAAGCGAACTGCGCGCGATGAAGGAGAGCGCCTACCTCGTCAACATCGGCCGGGGCGGTGTGGTGGACGAAGGGGCGCTCGTCAAAGCCTTGTCGGAAGGCCGAATCGCCGGGGCCGGGCTCGACGTGTTCGAGGAGGAGCCTCTGAGTGACACGTCGCCGCTGTGGGACATGGAGAACGTCGTCATCACCTCGCACTATTCGGGCTCCACGCCCCACTACAACGAGCGGGCCTTTAAGATTTTTCTGGACAACCTCGAGCGCTACCGAGCCGGAGAATCTTTGCACCACGTGGTAGACAAAGAACGCGGCTACTAAAGTGGATATGAACATAAGATACCGACCATATAAAGACCACGGTATACTTGCGCCATGACCCAAACAGCCAAAACCCCAAAGGTCGAATCCTTTAACCTCGACCACACCAAAGTCCGCGCGCCTTACGTGCGTTTAGCAGGCCGCTACCAAGGAGCCAAGGGCGACGAGGTGCGTAAATATGACCTGCGCCTCGTCCAGCCCAACAAGGCCGAAATCCCCACCGCCGCCTTGCACACCATCGAGCACCTCATGGCGGGCTTTCTCCGCGAGGGGCTGCCCGACATCATCGACGCGAGCCCGATGGGCTGCCGCACGGGTTTTTATTTGACCACGTTGGGCGAACCTAGTGAAGAGGCGGTGCGCGACGCCCTCGAGCACGCCCTCAAGGCCGTCACCACCCACACCGGACCCATCCCCGGGTGCAGCGAACTCGAGTGCGGCAACTACCGCGACCACTCGCTCCCGGGCGCGCAGGCCTGGGCGGCGCGGGTGCTGGAAGAGCCGATTATTATTCAGGAGACGGTGCGGCTCGAGGAGTGACAGACAGTGATTAGTGGTGAGTAGTTAAAAATTTCTCTACCCTCACCAATGTGAGAGAGAAGTTAGAGAAACCCTCAAGAGACTGTCATCCTCTCATCAAGTCTCTCATCAAATGCCCGCTATACTGGCCTTCATGGACCGCAAACCGCAGATTCTTATTGTCGAGGACGAAAAAGAGATCGCCAAGTTTATTGACCTGGAGCTTCAGGCCGAAAATTACAACACGGTCGTGACCTATGACGGCGTCACCGGCTTGTCGAAATTCCGCGAGCTCAACCCCGACCTGGTCGTGCTCGACCTCATGCTGCCCGTGCTGGACGGGCTCGAGGTGGCGCGGCGCATCCGCAAAACGAGCAACACGCCCATCATCATCCTCACCGCCAAAGACTCCGTCGACGACAAGGTGACGGGGCTCGACTCGGGCGCGGACGACTATCTTGTTAAGCCCTTTTCCATCGAAGAACTCTTGGCCCGCGTGCGCGCCCACCTGCGCCGCGTCAACCCGGCGGTCACGGGCGAGGTGCGCGTGGCCGACCTGGTCATGAACTTGGACGGGCGCGAGGTGTTCCGCGACGGCCACCGGATTGAACTTTCCGCCAAGGAGTTCGAGCTCCTGGAGCTTTTCGCGCGCAACCCCGGCAAGGTCTTTAACCGTTTTGAAATCGAGGAGAAAGTCTGGCCCGAATACACGGGCGGCTCCAACGTGGTGGACGTGTATGTGGGCTACTTGCGCCGCAAGTTGGAGGGCGACGGCGACCGCCGCCTCATCCACACGGTGCGCGGCGTGGGCTACGTGCTGCGCGAGGAGTAGCGGCTCAAGGGAGGCTGGCGGACATGGCTGCAAAGGGTTGATGCAGTAACCTGAAAGTGACGCGGTAGCTTGACCCTTGTATTAAAAATTCATAAAGGAAGCGGTGCGGTGCCCCTAAGACTCAGACTGACCCTTTTTTTCACGCTCTTTCTGGCGTTCGTGCTCGTTGCCGTGTCCGCGGCCGTGTATTTTCTGACGCAGCGGTCGCTGGTGGAAAATCTCCAGGAACGCGCGATCCAGGCTATCGCGCAGATTCGCTCGAGCGATTTTCTCGAGGACGGGGTCAAGACGCTGCCGAGAGATATCTATTTTGAATCTCGCCTCACCTTTACGAGGCCCGAGCGCGTCGGCGAGCTTGGTGTCGAGGACATCCGGGGCTGGTTCACCTTCACCGCTGAGCGTGGCAACCCGACCCCGGAGAGCATCTCCCGTTTGCTCAGCGACAACGTTTATGAGGAGCTTATTCGAGACGGTTTTGCTTCCGGGCGAGTGCGGCTCGAGAGCGGCAACCGCCTGCTCGTTTTTGCCACGTTGGCGTCGATGCGGACCGACAACCGCGTGGACTTAGACGTGCCGCCCTCGCTTGTGCCGCTTTTTGTCGGTCTGCCCCTGCCCACCGAACGCCTAGCGCAGCTCCGCCGGTTGCTCCTCTACACGTCTTTAAGCGCGTTCGCGGTGTTTGCGGTGGGCGTTTACCTCCTCTCGAGGCAAGTCCTCTTGCCCGTCAAAAAGGTGACCGAGGCGGCGGCGCAGGTGAGCGGCGCCGAACTGTCGCAGCGCGTGCCGGTGCCGCGGTCGCGCGACGAGGTGCAGGAGATGGCGGTCACGCTGAACCACATGTTGGACAGGCTCGAGGAGTCCTTCGAGACGCAGCGCCGCTTTACCGCCGACGCCTCGCACGAGCTGCGCACCCCGGTCACGGCCATTACAGGCCACGCCAACTATTTGCTGCGGCGCACCAAGCCGAGCCCCGAACAAGTGGATTCGCTCACCGTCATCCGGCGCGAGGGCGAGCGGATGGCGAAGCTCGTCAACGACCTTTTAGAACTCGCGCGGGCCGACGCGGGCTTTACCGTCGAGCGGCACCCGATGAATCTGGTCGAGGTGTTGGAGGCCGTCCACATGGAGATCGCGCCCGTCGCGGGGCACGCGAGCGTCCGGGTGTCCGCGCCTCAGCCTTTGGTCGAGGTGTCGGGCGACGCGGCGCGCCTCAAGCAGGTTGTACTCAACCTCGTGCAGAACGCGCTCAACGCGGGGGCGAACCAAATTACGCTCTCGCTCTGGCAAGAAAAAAACACGGTGCGGTTAGAGGTCCTAGACAACGGCCCCGGCATCCCCCCGGAAGCCGTCCCGCACCTTTTCGACCGCTTCTACCGCGTGGACGGCGCGCGCTCGACGCGGGGCAACGGCAGCGGGCTGGGCTTAGCCATCGTGCGCTGGATAGTGCAGCAGCACCACGGCGAGGTGAGCGTCGAGTCGCGCTTGGGCGAGGGCACGGTGTTCACGGTCTTATTGCCCGCGCTCCACCCAAAAAAAGCCGAACCTAAACCCGCCGTGAGCGCGCGGGGGCGCTCGAGCGTGCCCTCGTAAGCACCCTCAGTATCTACTAGCAGGCGACACCCTGGTTTGAGGGTACGACGTCGTGCGAAGCAACACGCTCACTGTACAAAGCACCGTTTAGCACGCGCTTTCGGTGATGTCTGCTGCTTGTCTCAGTACGCCGCGGAACTGCTACATATGCGCCAACGTTTTCTGGGTTGTGTAAACGAAACCCCGCTGTCGGGCTTGGCATAAGGCGAGCGTATGTCAATTCTTTTGTAAGGCCCACCCTCTTAGCAGCGTACACTGCGTAAAGGAGGTCTGTTATGACGCTAGCAGTTTTCGTGGGTGTGGCTCTCATCGTCGGCGGGGTCGTGCTCATCGTGCAGGGGATTCAGGGGCAGCGGGGGCGGACGCGGAGCCTGGGCGGGGCGCTCGTTATCGTGGGGGCGCTCGTGGCGCTCCTCGCGGCGTCGTTCGTGGTGGTGCCCGCGGGCACCGTGGGCGTGGTGTTTAACGTGGTCGGGGGCGTGCAGCAAAACGAGCTCGGCGAGGGCGTCCACCTGGTGCTGCCCGTGTTGCAGCAGGTCACGCTCTACGAAGCGCGGCAGCAAGAACTCACCTTAGCGAGCGAGACCAACGACGAGATTTCGGCGCGCTCGTCGGAGGGCTTAGAAATCACCATCGACGTGACTGTCTTGTACCAGGTGGTGCGCGACAGCGCGGCGGCCTTGCACCAGGATATCGGGCCGTCTTACGAAGACATCCGCATTCGCCCCGAGGTGCGCTCGCAAATCCGCGACGGCATTTCCGAATACCGCGCGGCGGACCTCATCAGCACCCAGCGCGCCGAGTTGCAAAAGCGCATTGAGGACAGTCTCATCACCGCGCTGGGCGAGGACAACATCCGCGTCTTGAGCGTGCTCTTAAGAGACGTGCGCATCCCCGAGTCGATTACTCAGGCCATCGAAGAGAAGCAGGCCGCCGAGCAGCAAGTCGCGGTCGAGGAGAACCGGCGGCGTCAGGCCGAAATCGCCGCGCAACGCGCCGTGGTCGAGGCGACGGGCGCGCGCGACGCCGCCATAGCTCGAGCCGAGGGCGAGGCGCAGGCGCTGAGCTTGCGCGGCGCGGCGATCCGCGAAAATCCTGAAATTATCCAGCTCGAGGTCGCCCAAAAACTCGCGCCATCGCTCCAGACGATTCTGTTGCCCTCCGAAGGAAACTTTTTGCTCGACGTGCGCGGCTTGACCAACCCGCAAGCAGCGTCAACGCCCGCGCAGGCTCCTGTACAGGCACCCGCGGGGACCGCTGGGAGCAACTAGCCAGGCAACTAGCCAGAAGCTTGTAAGGGTGAGCGTCAGAACTGAGCAAGAATCCGGTTTTCAGCTCACCCCTTACTCACTTCACAACCGCTACCGCCAACTCAGCGGGCCGTTGACGGTCTCGCCCGAACTTAAGATAGGGCTCAGCTCGACGGCTTCGCTCTCGCCCGTTTCGATGTTGGTGAAAAAAAGGCCGGGATAATAGTAGTCGTTTTGCGGCACCGCGAGGTAGGCGATGGTGCTGCCGTCGGGCGACCAGGCCGGGTATCTTAGCTGGGCGTCGCCGTAGATGAGTTCTCTCAAGTCGCTGCCGTCAACGTTGATGTGCCAAATTTGCTGGTTGAACTCGAAAGCGATACGCGTCCCTGAGGGGTCCACCGCAGGATTCCTGGTCCTGCCCACCAGACGGTCGCCGTCTAAGCTGCTCAGGTTTTCTAAATTTTCGTCCGTCACGTAAAGACCCTCGCCCGAGAGGATAAGACGGCCGTCGGGCAACCATTCCGGTTCGGTCAGGTCGTCAAAGCTCGCCAACAGGGTTTGATCGGTGGTGTCAAAAACGAGGGTTTGGTATTCATACTCAAAGTCTACATAAGCCTGCGCCTCTACCGCGACCTTGGTCCCGTCGGGGGAAAGTCTTGAAAACTCAAAGTCGGTGGGGGAGGCCCCAGGGTTCTCAATCTCGGAGCTGCAAGGGGTGATCTGGACCGGCAGCCCGGTGTCGTCAACGCGCACGATGCGGCTCATGGCTGAGCCGCAAGCCTGGGCGTAGATAACGTCGCCGCTCGCGTGCCGCCAGGGGTACTTGCCGTCGGAAACTCGCCTCAGGGTTCCCTCCGCCAGGTCTATCTCGACGACGCCCAGACGCGACACTCTCGGGTCGAGCCAGTCGTACTCGTCGAGCGTTATGACGCCCGAGAAGGGAAGCTCTTCTACCGGAAGCGTGTAGTTCTCCGACGCCCCAAAAGGTTGAGCCAGTACGAGCCCGAAGCTCAATCCGGCGACCAGGGCTATCACTCGAAAAGTTGCACGGCGCTTTGACAATAAGTTTGATCGGATCATATGTGTTACTCCATCATTGAGAAGTTATGGCTCGCTGCTTGCAAAGCAGGTATAAAGCCCGATGAGGCGTTCCGAGGTGGCTCGAGCGGAACGTCCATCTGCTATGTATCGTACCCCATTTTGGGGTCCGGGCTAAGCGGTACTGTACTTTAATGATCATTCAGGACCGGGCGAACGCCATCGAATTAACTCTCCTGGAGCGCCTCCCGGACGATCTTCCTACGCCCGGCGACGTGCGCCTCCGCGTAAAGGTGGAGGCCGAGGGCTTCGCCGGTCTTTCCGAAGTTTGGATAGAGAAGGCGACGCTCGAGCGCTTTACGCGAGACTTGCTCGCGCTCGAGCGGACGCGGGACGGGGAGGCGGTGCTAAAGAGCGTGAGCCCGGACGCGTTCGTGCTGCGCTTGCGCAGCGTTGACCGGGCGGGTCACATCGCGGTGAGCGGTCAGTTGGGGCGGATAACATACGGTCTAAAAGCATACGAGCAGCGGCTGCACTACGCTTTCGACCTAAGCTCGGACATGTTGGGGACGTGGGTGGAAGCGTTCCGCACGGAGATTGCCACACAAACTACCACGTAAACCGGTTGTGCAACCCGCCCGGGAAGCAACCGGTTCACGTCGCAGCGAAAAATCACCCACGA
Source organism: Trueperaceae bacterium (assembly GCA_965214995.1). Lineage (GTDB taxonomy): Bacteria > Deinococcota > Deinococci > Deinococcales > Trueperaceae > CBDCCT01. The sequence continues at coordinate 5,185,549 of CBDCCT010000002.1, read as the reverse complement.
GGCTGCCGGCCTCGAAGCTGACGGTTCGTTCGTGTTTTTCTGTGATGACGGGGGCAGGTTTTTTGGGCACGTCATTACTGTGAGCGGCACCTTGGCCGAAGGCCCCACGGAGGCTCATATGGAGGTGGAGGGTTAATGCCGTGCGGCTGAGCGCGACCACGGACTTCAAACGTTCAGAATCCGACTTCCGGTCCATCCAAAGCAGAAGCGTCCCCTACCGGCAAGCGTAAGATAATCAAGGCTCCGCGATTCGAAAGGAAGAACCGCATGTCGAATAGCTCACAGCAACACTCAGCTTACAGCCGTCTTACGAAGTGCGCTAGCTTTGCACGTTTCGAGGGCTTATCCCGCAAGTGGTGAGCTAATCACCGGGTACAACCGTCATGCCTCGTACATTAAACCCGTTCAAGCGCTTCGTCTTTCTGTTGCTATATTTTTGCTTGGCGGCCGCCTTTGCCGTGGCTTTCTACAAGCGTTACTGGAATGGCGCGCGTGTATAGAGGAGGCAAGCTCGAGCTGCGTGACGCCGGACGGCCAAAATTTAACCGAAGGGGGAGCGTTATGGTTGGTCCCGGCTGTTTCGTTTTTGCTCCTGGGCATCTACCGCTTGTACAGGTGGCGTTATGGCAAGTAAAAATAGGCGACCAGGCATCCAGGGAAATATAACAGACGGCGGTGTACCACAGGTTACGTATAGCTCTACACAGATTTCGTCTCCGACGCAAAGAGACTCGCTCAAACACACAACTTGGGACACCTTCTAAACCGAACCTGTGTCTTGCACTTAGGTGTCTTGTTTTGGGACGCACACCGAAACACCTTCCTCATTCTGAACGAACGTAAACGCTTCGGGGTCTAAAACACTTGCTAATTTCTGCATGGCTCTGGCTTCACCCTCGCGCCCCATCCAAAATCCTTTAAAGGGCAAAGGCGCATCGACTTCGAGAACGGCCCATCCGTAGCCCGAATCGCACTCGCCTTTGAGCCTTAGCCTGACAGCGCCACCGGCATCCCCGTATATCTCAAAGTAGCCGCTCACGAGCGCGATATGTTCACCTTCGTAGACGAGCACGTCGGGGTCCCACTCATACTGGTCTTTCAGCTCGACCCTCACGCCTATAACGTCTTGCCACCTCTCAATCGTGCCTGCTACCGAAACAAAACTTGGGGAATCATGAATCGCAACCCATATCTCATCTGGAAATTCCTCTTCGCCTTCCAACGCTCGAGTCGCTGCCACACTAAAATCCCAAATAATGGCTGTGACGGGATTGTCATAATCGCCCCCAATAAAGGCGTCCCCAACGTAAGCAGCCAGGTAAGACTCTTTAATTTCGTATGCTTTACCTTTGAATCGGAACATACCCGTCCTCCTCGTTATCCTCGGCTCGCGTCACGTTGCCGTTTTTGAGCTGGTGATTATCTTTGGCGTACGTGCTGCTCTTCATTTGAGCCGTTAAGACGCTTTTTTATCGAGGTCCCTCAGAGCTTCTACGCTCAAAGCTAAAAGCGTCCAGAGGGTAAAGGGCTACCGAAGCTCACCTCCGACCCCTCCACAATCTCCCCAACCACGAACACGTCCTCCCCGACCTCCCGCCGCACCGCCGCAACGTCCTCCGGCGCGACCACCAACAAAAAGCCCGCGCCCAGGTTGAAAACGTTGCGCATCTCCTCCCCCTCGACCTCGCCGACGCGCTTTATGAGTTCAAATATGGGCGGCACCGGCCAGGAGCCGGGAGTTATGCGCGCCCCCAAGCCGTTGGGCAAAACGCGCGGGAGGTTGCCGGGGACGCCGCCCCCGGTGATGTGCGCCATGCCGCGCACGAGCCGTTTTCCAAGGAGCGGTCGCACCGCGCCCAGGTAAGAGCGGTGCGGCTCGAGCAGCGCGTCGCCGACGGTCCCGCTGGTTCCCTCTAAAGGCTCGTCGTAGCGCCCTGCCAGCACCGCGCGCGCGAGGCTGTAGCCGTTGGTTTGCAAACCGCCTGAGAGAAGCGCCAGCACGGCGTCGCCCGCTTCTATCCGTGAGCCGTCCACCACCTCGTCCCTCTCGACCACGCCGACGAGGGTGCCTACCACGTCAAGCTCGCCCTCGGCATAAACGCCGGGCATCTCGGCGGTTTCGCCGCCTAAGAGGGCCGCGCCCGCTTCTATGCAGGCGCTAGCGGCCCCCTCGACGATTGACGCGACGACGGGGGGCTCGAGCCGGCTCATCGCCACGTAGTCGAGAAAAAAGAGCGGGCGCGCGCCCCCGACTAAAATGTCGTTGACGCAGTGGTTGACGAGGTCGCGGCCCAAGCCCTCAAAGCGCCCTAATGCCGCGGCGACTTTCGTTTTGGTCCCTACCCCGTCCGTCGAGGCGACGAGCACGGGGTGGCGCATCTCCTTGAAACTTGCCGCGTCGAAAAGTCCGCCAAAGGCGCCGAGTCCCGCGAGTACGTTCGGCGTGTAGGTGCGTTTCACCGCCGACCGGATGCGCGACATCGTCTCCTCCGCGCCCGCCAAATCCACCCCGGCGGCGGCGTAAGTGTGAGGTCTCTTCATGCCGCCATTGTACCTTTTGGGGTTGCGCTCAGTACACGACACTTTTGAAAGGAAGCGCTCTCCGGTGAAGAGCTGACACAGTTGAAAACGAGCGGGTTAAAGCTGCACCCGTCACGGCTTAAGTTTTTGAGCCTGCTGATGATTGCGATGGTGCAGGCAAAGACGGTGAACTTGGCGTCATTGATGGACGTGGTAGAGAGCAGCGCCCAGCTGGACTCGCTTTATAGGCGGGCACAACGTTTTTTCAGGGCTTACACTTATCTGATGAGACAGTGCCTAACTACGCGCTGAGTTCACATCCCGAGCGAAGCTACAGCTTGTGTTTAGACAGAACGAACTGGAAGTTTGGCAAGCTCGACATCAACATCTTGACCCTGGCTTATGCGCATGAGGGCGTAGCGGTGCCGTTGCTGTGGTGTCTTTTACCCAAGGCTGGAAACTCGGCCACGCAAGAACGCATCGCGCTTTCGGAGCGGTTGCTGAAGCTTTTACCTGTAGAACAGTTTGAGGTACTGCTGGCCGACATAGAACGGGCAGAGCCCGGCCCGTTGGGCCTAGTTCAGGTTCATCGGGGGCGACTGGTTCGCTTACCTTGAGCGCAAGCACATCCCCCTCGTGATTCGCGTGCGTAAAGACGCTCTCAGCGACGGTTGGTTTCATCTGTTCGGCTTTTTTCAGTGTCTGCCTCCGGGCGAGCACAAGGTACCCAGACAGCATGACGGGCCGGGCCGCCCCAATCGTCGTTACGCCATCTTCGGCGCCGAGCTTGCCGTTGCAGGCGCGCGTTTGGCAGACGGCGGGTACATCATCGTCGTCACTAACCGTAATCCTAAGCGAGCCCTTGCAAGCTGCGCGAAGCGTCGGCAAATTGAATGTCTATTCAAAACCCTGAAAAGGACTTAATCTGACAATCTTGTCGTCAATCCTAGACGCTCGAACTGCTCGGGCGGCGCCCCCTCTTCTGCTATCACGTCGCGCAGCAGGGTGAGCATCCTCTCCCGCTCGGTGGTCGCCTTCTGCCATAGGTTATGTTGTTGACTTGGATCGGTACTGCGGCAATAGAGAAAGTTGTCCCTTGACCTAGGTGCGCGCCGTACGGGGATGCGCCATTGCGGCATCTCTACCCCCGGGATGAAATGCCCGCTCGTTACCTCTTCGAACAGGTGACGCTCAGTGAGGGACCGGAACAGCTGCGGCGAGTACGAATATAAAGGTCCATCTTGCACCGGGGCTTTGATAAGGGTCCAATCTCCGTTCGTACAGACCACACCTTGTCCGAAAGTGCCGTAGAGCAAGTGCTCACGGTGGCGCGCACCAGGGTCGCGAAGCAGCGGCGTGAAGCTGCGGCTGTGCGGGACGGGTGGCACCTCAGCGCCGGCGACCTCGAGGATAGTGGCGAACAGATCTACGGTACTGGTAAGTGCATCCACACTACGTCCGTTTCCGGGACAGTGGGGATGCCAGACCATAAGCGGAATGTGGGCGTGACTGTCGTGATGAGGAAACTGCTTGCCGAACTGCCCGTGCTCGCCAAGATCGTGACCGTGGTCAGTGGTCACGAACACCGCTGTATCGTCCCATAAGTTGAGCTGGTCGAGGGTGTCGAGCAGTCTGCCGAACCAGTGGTCCACCATCGTGACTTTTGCAGCGTATTGGGTGCGCACGAAAGCGATTTCTTCGGGGCTCGCCTGTGCCAGATAAGCTCGGAGCTGGCTTACATTCTGGTAAGGGGGCCACAGGCTGAACCGCTCGCGCTCGGTAGGGTCGGCGTAAAGTGATAAGTAAGGTTCAGGAACATGGAACGGCTCGTGCACGTCGAACGACTCAATCTGCAGGAAAAAAGGTCCACGTCCGCTTCGGTCCTCGAGCCAGTGTGACGCCCTGGTCATGACCTTAGCCGGAAAGAAATCCTCCTCGCTCGAGAAGTCATGCACGTTGGCATAGTAGCGGCGGCCCGAACCGGGACGCCACTTTTCGACCTGTTCAACCCAATCAGGCAGGACTTCACCCTGGGCGGGTAAGGGACGCCACGTGTCGAGTTCGTGACCGCGAATGAGTTCGGTACTCTGGAAGGCTTGATGATAGCCGTTGGCTTGTTCTTCCCAATAGTGATAGTGGTCCGTAACTAGACCAGTCGCCATGCCGGAGGCAGCCAGCAGGCGGGGTAGCCGCTCGTCGAAGGGCTCGAGCGGCCCCCAGGGGCGCCACATCATTTCTTTCCGTCCGCTGAAAATCTCGCGCCGGGCGGGCATACACGGTAAACTGCCGACAAAATGCTGGTCGAAGCGTAGAGCACGCTCAGCGAAACGCGTAAAGTTAGGGCTGCGTATAGAGGTGGGGCCGTACGCCTCGAGAGCATGTCTGTTTAGGCTGTCAACGAGAACAAGAATGACGTTCATCCTAGCGACCTCATCGGGTGGCGCCGCTTTTCGTCACTGCGGTTCGGGAATCCGCATAAGTTTCTCATACTATGTCGGGAAACGTCGTGCGCAGGTACTGAGCGCTGCGGCGGGCGCTAGCGGCGGGGTCGGCGGGGTCGTCATGCTCGACGACGTACACCGTCGCACCGGCTGCGGCTACGGCCGGGAGCAGAACTGTCCAGTCGAGGACGCCGTGCCCCACGTCCGCCCAGCCATCTTCTGACTGTTTACCCGGATCGTAATCCTTGACGTGTACGAGTTCGGTACGTCCCTCGTAGCGCTCCAGTAGCGGCAGCGGGTCGGCACCGGCACGCGCGATCCAGCCGAGATCGGGTTCGAACCCGAGGTCCTCTGGCGCGGCGCTGTCAAGAAGCCATTCGATAGCGTAGCGACCATCGACCCTAGAGAGTTCGAAGGCGTGATTGTGATAGCCGAGACGAAAACCTGCTTGGCGACAGCGCCGACCGAGGTCGCCCAACAATCTACCCGTCTCCTGCCAGCGCTTCGCCGAACCACCGCGCAGGTCCGCCGGGAGTGACGGGATCACCAACGAACGGTGTCCAAGACGGCCATACGTCTGAAGGCAGGTGTCGAGGTCGTGCTGAAGCTCGTCGAGCCCTACGTGGCTTGACACGCCTATAAGTCTGTGACGCTCGAGGGCAGTCGCTAAAACGTCGGCGTCGACCCCGTGGAGACGCGCCGTTTGCACCGCGTGGTAGCCAGCGTCGCGGGCCGCCCCGAGCATAGCGTCGAGCGAACCGAGCCCGCGCACGGAGTAGAGCTGTAGCGCGAGGGTGCCACTCGGCGTCACGCCATCTCCTCTTCGAGCTGGCCGCGTAGCGGCGTGGGCCGCTCGCAGCCGCTCTTTATATCCATGTGTCGGCCGCGCTCGGCGGAGGTGAGGACCGACGCCATTACGTCAAGCACATGATAGGCCATCTCGGCAGAGGCGCGCGGCGCGCGCCCCTTACTAAGCGCCGTTGCCATCTCAGCCAGCCCGAGCCCGCGGAGTGTGTCGGTATAAGGGGAGTCGGTCGCGACTTCCGTCCAACTTTTGTCCTCGGCCCGGTTCAGCCGGGCGGGACCAGCGAAGTGGTTAGGGTCGGGCACGCTTAAGGTCCCGTCACTGCCGTAGAGCTCGAGGCGCGGTAGCTCTGTGGCCCATACATCGAAGCTGGCTATCAGCGTACACACCGGCCCGGAAGAAAATTCAAGCAGGGCGCTTACGTGGGTCGGCGTGCCAACCAGAAAAGTGGACCCGGCATGTGGTCCGGCGCGGACTGTCCTTTGGCTGGGCGGGCGGGTGCTGCTACCGGAGACTTTTACCACTGGCCCGAGCAGCGACACGAGAGCCGTAATGTAGTAGACGCCGACGTCGAACAAGGGGCCGGCACCAAGAGCGTAAAAGGGTGCGGGGTTCGGGTGCCAATGCTCCATCCCGTGATTTGCGAAAAAGGCTGATGCAGCGAGCGGTTTACCGATGGCGCCACTGTCGAGCAGGGCGCGGCAGGTCTGCAGGCCACCGCCCAGAAATGTGTCGGGGGCGCAGCCGAGTGAAGCGTCAGACGCTTTCGCGAGATGCAGCAGGCGCTGTCCTTCGTCTCGGTCCGTGGCCAGGGGTTTTTCGCTGTAGACATTTTTGCCTTGCTCGAGTGCGCGCTCGCTCAGGTCGGCATGGGCCCTTGGGTTGGTGAGGTTGGCAACGATGTCCACATCGGGAGCCTTTAGCAGCGCCTCAACGTCGAGAACTTGAGAAACGCCGAATTCGGCGGCGCGCTCCTCTGCCCGTTGTTTATCCAGGTCAGCCAAGGCCACCACTTTCACAAAGTCAAAGCGTGCCAACGTCTTGAGGTAGATACGGCTGACGTTTCCGCAACCTACGATGCCTATGCGTTGTGGTCTTCCTGAGCCTTCTCCTGTGTCATAACCTTTGGAGTCACGCATCCTTTTTATGCTCGCCTCCCAACTGCCATGCACCCACACCCGGCCGCGACACGATCGACCAGTTTTTAGAGGTTTCGTCAGGACCATTCGCCGCGCCGCCCGAGCTTCTGCTCCGCTTCCGCACCAAAAGCCGCAGCCGCGTCGTCCATAGCTTGCAGAATTTCTCGGCTCGTCTTCCCAAAAACTTCCCTTCCCGCACCGATGACCGTGTTGCATTCGTTGGCGTCCATGATCACCGAGGCCTCCAGGAGTCTCTCCTCGTCATCCTGCGGAACAGCCAGAAAGCCGTGCTTGTCGGCGTGGATGAGTTGTCCAGGTTCGATGTTGCATCCGAACACCTCCACCGCACAGTCCCAGCGCACCGGCCAACTGTAGGCGTGTCCCACGCAGAGCCTGCGAGCAAGCGCCTTGAATCCAGCATTAGTCATCTCATCAACGTCGCGCACCGCACCGTCGGTAATCGTGCCGACGCAACCGAGCGCGCGGTGTGTGTTGGCGTTCACCTCACCCCAAAACGAGCCATAGACCTGGGGCTTATCTAAGTCCTGCACCACGACGATCTTCGGTCCGGGCACGCTGGCGAGGTAAGCTCGGTACTCGCTGGCGGCCTTGGGACGGTTCGTTAGGTGGTCGGGGTTGCTCGGTTCGCATACCACGGTGACGGCGTAGCCGACCATCGGCCCCATCTGCGGCATGAAGTCGGTCGTTTCCTCGAGGTTGAACTGCGTTCGCCGGTCGTGGCGCGTGATCTGCTCCCAACCGTTGTAGATGGTGGGCGTGTTCCAGCGCTTCAGTTGCAGCAACTGCCCGTACGTAAGCGTTCTCTGACTCATACTATGCCTCCTACACCTAACCCCGCGCCTCTTCGGTATCTTCCGTAAGTCTCCACCTTTGCGCTTGTGCTTGTCCACACCGAGTTTTCCCGGTGCCTGGGTTAACCTCCCTTGGCGTTTGTAAAGGTTTTTGCAAAGCTCTCGGCGGTGCTCGTTCCACCAGTAGGCAACCGCTCCGGCCACCCATTTGGTTCATCACCACCTGACGGGGCAAGTCTGGCGGCAGAACGTTGGGCCGCTTAGCCACGTACCCCCACACTTTGTTGGTCTGGAAGCTTCGGAGGGGCTGTGGAACCGCGGACGATGAGCTTAGGGGATAACCGAACTACAGTTCGCGCAACACCACCGTTCGCGAGGGCGCTGAAGAGCCTTTCCCCCGCGAGGCAGCCGAGGTCATATGCGGGTTGCTCTACGACGGTCAAAGCGGGATACATGAGTTGCGCCCAGTGAGAATCATCGAAGCCGACAAGCGACAGGTCTGTTGGAACGGACATCTTCTTTTCCCTGAGGGCGCGGATAACAGCCGATAGTTTAATCGCCAGTTACGCAGGTGTGGAGGGGTGACAACGGCAATTTATGCAATCGTTTCCTCTTTCCCGTACCGCTCGACCCGCAACGTCGCCTGCCGCTTGTGCCCTGCGAACCCCTCGATATCGCAGATTTTTTCGGTGTTCTTGCCAATCGTCACGCTCGCCTCGGGCGTACATTTTTGGTAAGTCACGGTCTTGAGGTACTTGCCGACCCAGAGCCCGCCTGTGTAGCGGGCGGCTTTGTTGGTGGGGAGGATGTGGTTCACGCCGATGGCTTTGTCGCCGTAAGCAACGTTGGTCTCCGCGCCCAAAAAGAGCGAGCCGTAGTTGGTCATGTTCTCTAAAAAGTAGTCGGGGTTTCTCGTCAAGATTTCGACGTGTTCGCTCGCCAAGCGGTCGCCCTCCCTAACAAGCTCCTCGTCCGAATCGACCAGGATGACCTGCCCGTAGTCCGCCCAGGCCTTTCCGGCAACGTCGGCGGTGGGGAGGGTCTCGAGCTGCTTATCAATCTCAGCCTGGATGTTTTCGGCTAGGTCGCGGTTTGAGGTCAGCAGCACCGCAGGCGAGGTGGGACCGTGTTCGGCTTGCCCGAGTAAGTCGGTCGCCACCATCTCGGCGTCGGCGGTCTCGTCGGCAATCACCAGGATTTCGGTGGGTCCGGCGAACAGGTCGATGCCGACGCGCCCGTAGAGCTGCCGCTTCGCCTCGGCGACGAAGGCGTTACCGGGACCGACCAGCATGTCTACCGGATGAATCGTCTCAGTCCCAATTGCCATCGCGCCGACAGCCTGGATGCCGCCCAGCACCCCGATTTCGTCCGCGCCTGCTAAGTGCATGGCGGCGACGGTGGCGGGGTAGGGCTGCCCCCCTTTGGGCGGCGTGCAGGCGATGACGCGCTTGACGCCTGCGACCTTCGCCGTGGCGACACTCATGATGGCAGAGGCGACCATCGGGTAGCGCCCGCCGGGGATGTAGCAGCCGACCGCGTTCACGGGGATGTTCTTGTGCCCCAGGGTAACGCCGGGGAGGGTTTCGACCTCGAGGTCTCGAATACTCTCGCGTTGCGCCTGAGCGAAGGTGCGAACCTGCTCTAAGGTGAACTTAATGGCGTCTAGCTCGTCCTCGGGCACCTGCGCTATCAGGGCGTCGATTTCGTCCTTGTTCAAGAGGAAGCTGTCAGGTGAGTAGTCGTCGAACCGTTCGGACAGTTCGCGCACCGCCGCGTCGCCCTCCGCTTCAATCTTTTTGAGGGTCGTCTCGACCGTTTGGCGGACCTTGTCGTCTATCTCGAGCTTAGCAGCTGCGTCCATCCCCTGTTTGGTGTAAGTCGCCATCAGCTTTCCTCCCGTGTCACGAGTTGCATCAGCAGTGCCAGCTCATCAAAAACCATAATGTGTTTCGTTATTTTGTCATCTTTTACGTGCAGGTGGCTGATGCCCAAGACGTTCACCCGCCGCCCGGTCGGTTTGCCGTACATCCCGTAGCGCCCGTGCGTGCCCGCCACGCGCCAGCGCACCGCCACGCGGTAGCCTTTTTCGGCGTCACCCAGCCAGTAGACGTGTTCGACGCTCAGGTGCGCGTTGGGGAACATGGCGATGAGGGCGAGGTGGTAAGCGCGGATGTTGGCGACGCCCCGGACCTCTAAGTGGTTGGGGACGTGCAGGCTCGAGTCACTCCCGTACCGCTCAGTAGTACGGTTGAAGTGCCGCGCGTTCCAGACGTCGTGAAACAGTCCAGTCCCCGGACGAAATCCTCGACGTGCGTATTGTCGGAGTCTGGCTGAGGCACGTAAGCAGCAGGCGGCATCTGCCCTTGCAAACGGTCGGTTTCGCCAAAGGTCGTGATGCTCAGGGGTAAGACCGGATTCGCTTCCCGCGCTACCGTCCAAGGCTCGAGCCCGAGCTGCCGCACCAGCGCCGCCGTGTCGCGCACCAGCCACTCTTCAACGATGCGGTTGTTTTTGACAAAACAGTTGGCTATGGCTAGAAACGTCACGCGCTTCCCCGTCGGCGCTCCCCAGGGGCTGTAACCCGTGTTGGTCCCGGCATTCATAATCAGGTGCGAGGTGTGAAAGCCCTGCTCGTCGTCCCCCGTCCAGATAACGTCCTCGGCGTACATGCGGCGGTCGGGGAGAGCTGCTAGGAAAGCGACCGAGCCACTCACCACGTCCTCAACGCCATACGCCACGCCGTAGCCCGTGTGAACGGTCACGTTGTGCAAGTAGGTGTCATAGATGTAACCCATGTCGCCCTCTTCCCAGATGCGACTTGTGATGCGGACGATGTAGTCGACGATATCCTCATACTGTGGGTCGAAACCGCGCAGGGGGGGAGGGTCGGGGTCTAAGTAGCCCTTTTCGTTAAGCTCTTCTAGGTTGGTTTGGGTGGAGTGCTGACTCATTCGCTACGGTCCTTACATGGGACGGTTCAGGCGGGCTCGAGGTCGGTTTGAGTAAAATCATCACCTACGAACAGCAATGGTTGCTCCGCGACTTTGGCAACGGCGTAGGTCAGGCAGTCGCCAAAGTTAAGCGCGGCGGGGTGGCGTCCTTTGCCGTACTGCTCAAAAGCGGCAGCGGACGCTCGCCAGTGAGACGCCTCGGACCCAACGATTTGAGCGTCCGCTGTTCCCAAAAAGGTATCAATTTCTGACCTGGCGTCTTTGCCGAGGCGACTCAGGAGAACCATGCTCGTTTCTAGCAGGGTTGGCGCACCTATGCCGACATACTGACTCTGAAACAGCCGTGCGGCAAGGGCTTCAAAACCCGCTTCTTGCAAAACGATAGCAACCACGGCTGAAGTGTCGAGAATCATACAGGATAACCGTCAGGACCGATGCCTAAAATGTCTTCCCTCTCCTCTTTGGTAACAGGCTTGCCCAAAAGGTGTCGAGGGATGTTGGACCAGACCTCACGCTCCATCGTCTTCATAAATTCGTCGTAACGCTTTCGCTGTTCAGGGGTCAATTGAACCGTTTCGGGCTGTTTTTGTCTAAGTTGTTGAACGCGTTTTTTGCGCTCGAGTAGCGCCCGCTCGACAGCCTCCGTCGCGCGCTCCCCGGTGAGCCGACTCAGCTCACCCGCAAGCTCCTCGATCCTTTTGGTAATGTTCACCGCCATAACGTCTCCTGTGACCAAATTATAAAGAATGAGCTGATAAACGCCTGTCTCTGAATAGTCATGACGAGCGCTGCGGTAGCGTTCAATGTTCCTATCTCTTAAGCTCCGAGCTTTTTGAGCATGTCCGCTTCTAGCTCTTGGTAATTCTCCGGCTTGATCATCTTACCCGACTCGTCCGCGTGAAAGCCGTGTTCGGCAGCCCGCCGCGTCACCTCGGGAGCCCAGTAGGGGTCTTTGCCGCTGAACACTTTATGTTCTTCTAAAATACCCAGTATCCAAGCTTCTTCGGTCTCACTTTCTAGCACCTCGAAACCGCGCCACAGCTTAGGAGGTAACGAAATCAGGTCCCACTCGTTCAGCACCGTCTCGCCGTCCACCTTGTCCTCGTCCTTGCCCCAGTAAAAGCGCCACTTGCCTTTAAGCGGCATAAACGCTTCGATGTAGTCGTGCGTGTGGTAGGCGGGTCCGTTGCCCGCCGTCGCCTTGACGATGCCGACCTGAAAGCCGTGGGGCGAGTCTATCGTAGGTCTATAGTCCGGGTTCTCGCTGGCGGTGTCGCCGATGACAGCGTAGTTGAGCCGCTGGTGTCTGGGCAAGATGCTGTCGATGAACATGAGACTTACCGGGTTCTCTTTGAGCGTGTCGAAGCGCATCACGCGCCCGGTCATGTCGCCAAGGTCTTCAGGCATCCTCCTCGAAGGTGACTGGGGTTGGCTAGTTTAGCTCATAGTACATCCTAACGGGTACGTCCCGCGCAGGATTAGAACGCAGGTGTGTCGGTGGGTTGCAGGTTGCAAGTTGGGAATACAACCTGCACCTCCTCATGGTCATCGTTCTTAAAACCTTGTACACCAGATTTGGAACGCGCCCGTTTTGGCTCGAGCCATCCCCAAACCTTCATCAAATAAAGGAGAAACCTTCCCCACAGTTGAAGTGAACGACACATTTGAGGTAACTTAGAAGCGTAAATCAACAACGCTGTTAAAGCTTCAGTTGGGCACCGCCGCGTCATTAACGTTCGACCCTAACTAACGTGTGTTCGGGTGAGGTCTCAAAACGTTGCTGATTACCTTTGTAAAGGATTTGTAAAGGAGATGTATATGAAGCGAACCGTCACCCTCCTCGTAACGCTTGCCGTACTCGCGCTTAGCACCGCCTGGGCGCAAGAGTGCAATTACCAGAACGAAGTACCCGTCACCAGCTTGTCAGCGGGCTTTGAAGCCTGGAAAATCGTGACCGACCACATGGCTGAGTGCGGTAACTTCAACCCGGAACTCGACCAAGAGTTTCGGGAGAAGCAAGCCGCCGCGATGGCTGCTAACCCGTCACAGTACACCATCGGCGGGGTCGCCAACGCAACCCTCGTGCCGCTCCTAAACGACAACCTGATTCGCCCGCTCGACGACTTAGTCGCCGAGTACGGTCAGGACCTAGCACCTAACCAGCTCATCAAAGTCGATGGTCAGACGATGGCGATTGCCATGATGGTCAACGCGCAACACCTGATGTACCGCAGCGACATCTTTGAAGAGCTTGGCTTGGAAATCCCCACCACCTACAACGAGGTCTTAGAGGTTGCTCAGGCGATTGAGGACGCGGGCGTGGTGGACTATCCCTTGGGCGGCACCTTCGCCTCCGGGTTTAACTTAGGTGAAGAGTTCATCAACATGTATTTGGGCTTCGGTGGGGAGTTTTTCAACGACGACAACACCGCCGCTGTCAACAATGAGCAAGGCGTGCAAACCCTCGAGATGCTCAAAGCCCTGACCGAGTACATGGACCCCGAGTTTTTAGCTGCCGACTCGACCTACGTCCAGCAACAGTTCCAGCAGGGGCAGATTGCTATGGCGAACCTGTGGGCGTCTCGAGCGGGCGCGATGGACAACAAAGAGGAGTCGCAGGTCGTCGGGCTCATCGACTACGCCGCCGCCCCCGCTGCTGTCGAGGGCGGTCCCCCCGCTACCACCCTGTGGTGGGACGGCGCGACCATCGCCTCGAACGTCTCGGACGAAGAAGCCGAAGCAGCTTTCCGGCTGTTCCTAGAGGGCATCAGCTACGACAACCTCTCCCAGCACCCGGAGGCAGCCGTCTGGCTTTCTAACCCGCCTATAGACTCGCCCATCTCTAAAGGCGCGATAGCCTCAGCCGAAGCGGGCGCACCCTCCTACCCCGCCTCGAACTTGGTCGGCTTGATGCACACGGCGGCGGGCAACAACGTCGCCGACTTTCTGACCGGCGCAGAGTCGGCCGAGCAGACCCTCGCCGACATCGAAGCGGAGTACAACGCCGCCGCCCGGGAATCGGGCTTCATCGAGTAGCGTGTTTTAGACGGCGCGAAGGTCAGGGGCTATATAAGGTTCCTGACCTTTTTTGCTTCTGAGAGCGCCTCGCGGTATAAACGCAACAAGTCAAGCAGGTAACTTACCGAGACTCAGACAGTGGGAGGTTTGTGGTGGCAGAGTCATGAAGACCAAGCCCTTTCTCATGTTCGTGGCACCATCCTTGATCCTGATGGTCGGGTTTATCGCGGTGCCGCTGGTGCTTGTGGTGGCGCAGAGCTTTCAGCGCACCCAGAACGTCTTTGAGGTCGTCGAGCAAGAAAACTGCACCCCCTTCAACTGCACCACGACCACCCGAAACGTCCCCAAACTCGACGAAGACGGGCGACCTATCACGGTGACGCGGTGGGTGGGCTGGCAGAACTACCGGGCGCTGCTCGAGTGGGACAAGGTAGCGTCGGCGCTGTCCGGTGAGGGGCGGGGGTTCTCGGGCGTCACCAACGTCGCGTTTTGGGGGGCGCTACGCTTTACTTTGATGTTCACGCTTATTACGTTACCCCTCGTTATCGGGGTGGGCTTAGTGTTGGCTTTTTGTGTCAACGCCATCGCCAGCAGTTTGCGGGGCCCGGTTATCTTCGTCACGCTGCTGCCCTTTATCATCACGCCGGTTATCGGAGCGCTGGCTATCCGCTGGCTGTTTATCGGGGACGGGATTGTGACGGCGCAGCTCGAGCGCTTGACAGGTCAGGGCATCTCCATGTTCGCTCAGGGCTGGACCATCGAGCTGCTGATGTACTTTTACCGCGTCTGGCACGTCGCGCCCTTTGCCTTCGTTATCTTTTATGCCGCTTTACAAACCGTCCAGAGCGAACAGATAGAGGCGGCTCGCATCGACGGCGCCAGTCGCTGGAACATCATCCGCAGCGTTATCATCCCGCATTTAATGCCCTTGATCGTCTTCGTGTCGCTTATTCACCTGATGGACACCTACCGCGTTTTTGACGAGATCATCGGCTTCCGCGCCGAGGCGTTCCGCATCTCCTTGCAGTGGCTCACCTTCGACTTTTTGACGCCCGACGACACCGGCAACCGCTCCATCGGCCGGGCTTCGGCGTCCGCCATCCTCATCATGATCGGCATCGTCATCTTGCTGATTGCGCCCTTGCGCAACACCTGGAAAGAGCATACCCGGGGGTAACATGGACACTAACAATAAACTGTTCCGCTTACCGCTCAGCCTGCGCGTCACCACCTGGACCATCCTCGGCGTGTGGCTCACCGTCGCCCTGTTTCCGCTGCTGTGGCTGCTGGTCATGTCGTTCAAGCTGCCGCTCGACGCCTTCGACCCCAACCCTTTTGTCGTTATCTTCGGTCCCAACACCAACAACATTGCTGGGGGCATTTCAGTTATTTCGGTTGTCCTGGCGCTCGTCATAGGATTTTTGCTTCTCACCGCCTTTGCCAACCGCGAGGTGCTGATAGAGCGCCTCGGCACGACGCAGTCCGGTACAAGTCCTTGGGTCGTGGTCGGGGTGTACTTAGGGTTTCTGGTGGTCGCCGCGCTCAGCTTTGTCGTCGTCGTCCCCCTGCTGTCCCGGCTGTTCCAAGCTGCGCTGGGCGGGGTCCCGCTGCTGGACACGCTCGTCACCCCCATCGTGGGGCTCACCACCCAGCACTACCAAGAAGTTTGGGTCGACAACGGCTTTTACCAGCAGTTTTTGAACACGATGTTCGTCACGGTGGGGGTCGTGACCATCTCCTTAACCATCGGCACGCTCGCCGCCTACGGGCTGGCAAGGACCCGCACCCCCTGGGCGTTTTGGATTCTCATCGCCGCGCTCATTTTCCGGGCGTTGCCGCACTCGACCCTGGTTACCGGCTACCTGCCCGCTTTCATCGACTGGGGGCTTTATGGCAAACGCTTCGCCGTCGTTATCGTGCTGGTCGCCATCAACCAGCCCTTTACCATCTGGATGTTGCGCTCGTTTTTCATGAACATCCCCACGGCGCTAGACGAGGCGGCGCTGGTGGACGGGTGTAACCGTTTGCAGGCGTTCTGGAACGTCATCATGCCGATCATGTGGCCCGGCGTGATTACCACGGGGCTCTTTTCGTTCATGCTCGCTTACAACGACTATCTAGTTTCGGCGCTGCTATTAGACGGCGAGACCCGGACGATGGTGCCCGCCATCATCGCTTACTTCAACCGCGAGACGACGCTCACCGACCAGCTCGAGGCCATCGCCGCCGCCGCCAGCATCACCTTCCCACTCTTTTTATTGGTGCTATTTTTCCAAAAGCAGATAGTGTCGGGTTTGACGACGGGGGCGGTGAAGGGATGAGCGTGAACAAAAAGCGTAAATCCTCACCTGAGCGTTTTGATAGTTACGAAGAAGCGGCTAATTTTTGGGAAACGCATGATCACGACAAATTATTCACACGGCAACTGCGAGAAGCCGCTTGAACTCACTTAGTCCGCATCCCTGTTCAGGAAGTGTCAGTCCAATATGAGTCATCACACTCGAAACAAACACCTCATCCACACGCTCCGCGCTGCCCTGTACGACCTCGAGCCCGCCAACCTACAAGCCCAACTCAGCGAGGTCTTCGCCCCCGACGCCGAGATTCACCTCGCTTTCCCTTTTGAGGACGTAGCCGGTCCTGCCGCCCTGTTTGAAGAGGTATACAAGCCGCTTATAGATGCCATTCCAGATTTAGAGCGGCGCGACTACATCGTCATGGCGGGCGCGGGTAAGGGTGAAGACTTGGCGGGCGATTGGGTGGGCTGCGCCGGTTTTTACATCGGCGTTTTTGAGCAACCGTGGTTAGACATTCCCCCAACGCGGCACCCGGTGACGATGCGCTTTCACGAGTTTTTTCGGGTTGAAGACGATAAGGTTGTCGAGCTGCAAGCCCTCTGGGACATCCCTCAGGTGATGATGCAGGCGAACGCTTGGGCGATGACGCCGGGCTTAGGCGTGGAGGGGTTAGCGCCTGCTCCGGCGACGCAGGACGGCATTATTACCGGAGACTACAACAAGGGAGAAGCGGACTCGAGCCGCCAACTCGTTTCCGACATGCTGAACGGGTTGCAGCGGCACAAAGAAGAGGGCGTCGAGGCGATGGGGTTAGCCAACTACTGGCACCCACAGATGAACTGGTACGGTCCCAGCGGCATCGGCACCAACCGCCGCATCGCGGGCTTTCGCCACGCGCACCAAATCCCCTTTCTGAAAGCGATGCCTGATAGGCAGGTCGTGCCGGGTCAGGGCGTCCTTTTTGGTGACGGCAACTACGTGGGCTATACGGGCTGGCCTGGGATGAGCATGACCGTTTCTGGGGACGGTTGGCTCGGGATAGCGCCTTCTGACAAGCAAATCACCATGCGCAGTTTAGACTTCTGGCGCTGCGAGAACGGGCTGATACGTGAGAATTGGGTCTTGATTGACCTCTTGCACGTTTACAACCAACTCGGTGTAGATGTATTCGAGCGGATGCGTGAACTCACCTACGCACGACAGCCGCGCTAGTAGCATCCTCTACTCGTTGAACGCCCGACTTTAGGAGATTTGTGAGCAAGGACCCTCTTAATTACGACTTTCGCCACGCGGATGTTGAAACCAATCAAAAGAACAAGAAGCTGGTCCTCGAGTTTTTCAGCGACCTCGAGAAGGCACCTCTGAGCGATTTAGCGAACGTTATGGACACTTACACCAGCAGCGATTACGTTTGGCACGGCGTTTATCCGTTTGAACGGCGGCACGGAACCGAGGTCATCGAAACCTTTTGGGAGCCGTTTCTAAGTTCGTGGAAACATGTGCAGCGTCGCCAAACCCTTTTCATGGCGGGCGAGTCGGTATTCGGCGGCAACTGGGTAACTAGCATGGGACACTTTTTGGGCATGTTTGAGCAGGATTGGTTGGGCATACCCGCCACAGGCAAGATGGCTTTTTTGCGCTACTGCGAGTTTCACCGGATTGAAGAGGGTAGACTCGCCGAAACTTACTTTCACACCGATCTCATCAGCGTGATGAAGCAAGCCGGGGTGGACCCGCTACCGCCGCAAACAGGCGCAGAGTTCATGTTCCCTGGACCCAGAACGGGCGACGGTATCGTGCTAGAGGCGCAAGACCCAGCAGCATCTGTCAAGACCCTGGGGCTTATCCAGCGCATGGCGAAAGACTTGGGCGAGAATCCCGAGGTGGACATGAGCCCCCAAAAACTTGCCGAGACCTGGCACGACGACATGATCTGGTACGGTCCCAGCGGCATCGGCTCGACGATGGGCATAGGCGGCTTCAAGCGGCAGCATCAGATGCCTTTTAGAAAAGCCCTTTACAGCACCCGGACGTTTAACGGTCACAAGTCGCGCTTTGCCGAGGGGGTCTACGGCGGTTGGGTCGGTTGGCCCAGCCTCAGCATGACGGTGACCGGGGGCGGCTTTATGGGGCTGCCTGCCACGAACGCCGACATCGACATGCGGGTGGTCGACCTGTACCGGCGTGAGGGGGACAAGATTACCGAGAACTGGGTGTTTATCGACCTTCCTTACGTGCTGAAGCAGCAAGGGTTGGATATCTTTGAGAGGATGCGTGAGGTCTACCGGCGTTGAGAGGGCTCGAGCATCCCCCGACCGAGTCACCTATATTTTTCTTACGCGGGCCAGTAGATTTGCTCGAGCAGCGAAAATACATAGCATCCACTCACGCTCGACCTTGCCGTTTCTAATCTCGTGGTGGCTTATGCCCCAAGTGCTCACAGGTCTGCCTGTCGGCTCGCCGTAGGGCCCCGGGCCCTCGTGAGTGCCCTGTAAGAATCCAGCGGGTCGCCACACGGTAGCCTGCGTCTCGTCGCCTACATGGCACTGATGGTCGACGGTCAACGCCAGGTCGGGAAAAGCCGCCAGGTTTGCCAAAACACCGAGAAAGAGCGACCACTCATTTACGCCACCCCGCCGACCACGCTTTCAACCTCAGCCAACAGGCTGGCCGACCGCACGAGCGCGCAGACCTTGTCCAGTTCGGGCCGGTAGTAGCGGTCCACGTCGAGGTGCGACACCTCGCCGCGAATCCTTTTGTGCGCCGCCTCCACACCTCGGCTGGACTTTAGAGGCGCGTGGTAGTCAAGCCCCTGCGCGGCGGAGACGAGTTCGATAGCGAGGACGATGAGGGTGTTCTCAAAGATGGCCCTCGCTTTCCTGCACGCGTGGGTGCCCATCGAGACGTGGTCTTCCTGGTTGGCGCTCGTGGGTATCGAGTCGACCGAGGCGGGATGCGCCAGCACTTTGTTTTCACTCACCAGGGCGGCGGCGGTGTACTGGCTAATCATGAGCCCCGAATGCAAGCCGCCCTGGTCCGCCAAAAAGGCGGGCAGGCCGGAGAGCGAAGGGTTCAGCATCTGTTCCACGCGGCGCTCGCTGATGTTGGCAATTTCGGCCAGGGCTATCCCCAAATAGTCAGCCGCGAGGGCCAAGGACTGCCCGTGGAAATTACCCGCCGAAATGACTTTGTCCTCGTCCCAAACAATCAAAGGATTGTCGGTGACGCTGTCCAGTTCGCGCTCGACAATCTCCTTGACGTGCCCCAGCGCGTCGCGTGACGCGCCGTGGACCTGGGGCACGGCGCGCAGGCTGTAAGGGTCTTGCACCTTGTCGCAGTCGATATGAGACGCCTGAATCTCGGAGTTTTGGAGGAGGCGGCGCATGTTCCGGGCGACCGTCGTCGCACCTGGGTGAGGTCTCAACCTCGAGACGGCTTCATCAAAAGGACGGTGGCTGGCTTTGCGCGCCTCGACGCTCATGGCCGCGGCGATGTCGGCGCTCTTGAGGAGAATCTGCGCGTCCCAGACGAGCAGGGCCAGCATACTTGCCATTGCCTGCGTGCCGTTGATGAGCGCCAAGCCTTCTTTGGCCTCCAACACCAGCGGTTCCAGCCCAAGCACGTCAAGGACCTCCTGTGAAGCCCTAACTTCGCCCCGATACTCCACGCCTCCTTCGCCAATAAGCGGCAGGCTCATGTGCGCAAGCGGGGCCAAGTCTCCCGACGCCCCCACCGACCCCTGCGACGGCACGACGGGATGAACGCCTTCATTCAGAAAGGTGAGTAAATAGTCAATAACGACGGACCTCACGCCGGAGTAGCCCTGCGCGAGGGACTGCGCGCGTAGCAAGAGCATTCCCCTAACCACTTCGGTTGGAAAGGACGCCCCGACGCCGATGGCGTGAGACAAGAGGAGGTTGCGCTGCAAGTCTCGCACCTGACTGGGCGCAATGCGCACCGTAGCGAACTTGCCAAAGCCCGTGTTGACCCCGTAGACGGCGTCCTGTTTGGTCAGGAGGTTTTCCACATACCGACGCGCCTGCTCAACGCGTTCTAAGGCCTCGGGGTGAAGCGCAACCTTGACGTGATGTCGAACGACGCTTACAAAGGTTTCAAGACTGAGCCTTTTATCGATTTGGTAAACCACAGGACACTCCTAAAAGGTACGCAACATCCATCCTACAGCCTGTATATACAATTTGCAAGACAGTTGACTGACGATGATAATTTTTTGAGCTCTTCTTACGACTTATAGACAAGAGGTCGAATCTAGTCTATTGTTGTATATACAGCTTGAGTCTGGCTCGAGTCCTACAGCTCGAGTTCACGGAAGGCGAAAATGAAATACCAGCGCATCAGACAACAACTCCTGTCAGAGATTGCCACAGGCGCCTTTGTGGACGGGGGGAATTTTCCGTCCGAAAACGCGGTGGCCGACAGGTTTTCGGTGAGCCGCATGACGGCGCGGCGGGCTCTGTCAGAACTCGAGCGCGAGGGCTACTTAACGCGCATCCCGGGGCGAGGCAACATCCTAAAAAAACCCACCTTCAACCAGGGCTTTTTCACGGTCAAACCCTTTAGGGACTACGCCAAAAGCGTGGGCGCAACGCCGAGCACGCGAGTTCTCACGGCTGATGTCAGACCTCTACCCGAGGATGGCAAGGAAAAGCTGAGGGTAGAGCGCGCCATCTTTGTCCACCGTTTACGCTCCCTTGACGGCGAAACCGTGTTGGAAGAACAGCGTTTTTTAAGGCACGACCTGTGCTCAGGCATCCTCAAAGAAGATTTGGCAAACGAAAGCATCCACGATTTGCTCATCCACAAATACAAGTTGCCTCTTACCAAAGTTTGGCAGCAACTCAAGGCTGTGACGCTGGACGACGCGCAGGCCCAACGTTTCGGTTGTCCCCTTCACACCCCGGCCTTTTTGCTCGAGCGCGTCACCTACACCTCCCATGAGCCCGTGACCTGGGTGAGTTATCTCATGCGGGGCGACAAATACAGCTTTGAGAATGAATTCATCTCGCAAGAAGAGGCGAAGCGTCAGGCATGAAAGATTTGAGGCAAGACGCCGCCGCCGTGCTCTTTTACCGGCGTAACGACCCGAACGACCCACGTCTGGGTGAACGCGTCAAAAGAGACTTGCAAGATTACGAAGAAGCGGACATCGTTATCCTCGGTTGCCCGCAAGACGAAGGGGTCAGGCGCAACGGCGGGCGCGTGGGGGCAAAAGGTGCGCCTAGCGCGGTACGTGCTCAGCTTTACAAGCTCGGGGTGGCGGGGCTCGAGCGCGTTAAACTTTTTGACCTCGGTGACACGCTAACCGGGGGCAGCCTCGAGGACATTCACGAGCGACATCAGGCGATTGTGCGGCAGGTCGTTCGTGACGGCAAGCGTTTAATCGTTTTGGGGGGCGGCAATGACATCAGTTATCCCGACGTGAGCGGCTTGGCGCTCGAGCACCCCGACCCCGCCGCCTTTAACCTGGACGCACATTTTGATGTTAGAGCAGATTCACCTCGCAACAGCGGCACGCCTTATCGGCAGCTTTTGGAAGAGGGACACCTCCGACCCGAGCGGTTTTTTGAGGTGGGGTATCAGCCTCATGCCAACTCGAGCGTTTACTTCGAGTATTTGTCAACCCTCGGCGTCAGGTGTTTTTCACGTCGGCAGGTTCAAACGCAAGGTATCGGCAAACTTATTAAGGACTTGCTCGAGACACCCTCTCAAGCCCTTTTCTGGGGCCTCGACATGGACGTGGTGCGCGCGGCGGACGCCCCCGGCGTGAGCGCCCCCAACCCCACCGGCTTGGATGGCCGGGACCTTATCGAACTGGCGGAGCTGGCGGGAGGCGACGAACGCAGCCGCGTCTTTGAAGTCAGTGAGGTCAACCCCGAATTTGATATTGACGACCGCACCAGCCGCCTGGCCGCCGTCACTATTTGGCACTTTGTTCACGCGGTACATGCTCGAGCAGCACACAAAGGAGAAAGATGACCCAAGCTCCCGCCATTCACGCGCCCACAGGCACAACGAAAACCGCCAAAGGCTGGATTCAAGAGGCCGCCAAACGGATGCTGATGAACAACCTAGACCCCGCCAACGCGGAAAAGCCCGAGGAGCTTATCGTTTACGGCGGGCGCGGCAAGGCCGCGCGCAACTGGGCGGCGTTTCATAAAATCGTCGAGGTTTTGGACAGGTTGGAGAATGACGAAACGCTGCTCGTTCAGTCGGGCAAGCCGGTCGGGGTGTTTCGCACCTTTCCGGAATCGCCAAGGGTAATCATCGCCAACAGCAACTTGGTCGGCGAATGGGCGAACTGGGACGAGTTCGACCGCCTGGACAAGCTCGGCCTGATGATGTACGGGCAAATGACCGCAGGAAGCTGGATTTATATCGGGACGCAAGGCATCTTGCAAGGCACCTTCGAGACCTTCGCGGCGGCGGCGAGAAAGCACTTTAACGGGACGCTCAAAAACACCATCACCGTCACCGCGGGCTTGGGCGGCATGGGCGGCGCGCAGCCCCTGGCGGTCACGCTGAACGGAGGCGTGATTATCTGCATAGAAGTGGATGAGGCGCGCATTCAGAGACGGCTCGAGACCGCCTACCTCGACACCTGGACGCGCAATTTGGACGACGCTATCGAACAAGCCGAAGCTGCCAAAAAAGCGGGTAGAGCCTCGAGCATCGGCCTGCTCGGCAATGCGGCTGAGGTGGTGCCCGAGATGCTCAAAAGAGGTTTCATCCCCGACCTCATCACCGACCAGACAAGCGCCCACGACCCTTTGGTGGGGTATATTCCTCCACTCAAGGCGGATGAAGACCCGAATGAAGCGAGGGAAAAGGATGTAGAAGGCTATAAAACTAGAGTCTTTGAAGCGATGGCAACACACTGTGCAGCCATCGTCGAGATGCAGAAGCGTGGCGCGATTGCCTTTGATTACGGTAACAACCTGCGCGCGATGGCCCAACGCGGCGGCCTTGAAGACGCTTTTGCTTATCCGGGCTTCGTCCCAGCTTTTATTCGTGACCAGTTTTGCGAAGGGCGCGGCCCTTTTCGCTGGGTGGCCCTGTCAGGCAATCCAGAGGATATTTACAAAACGGACAAGGCGCTGCTCGAGCTCTTCCCCAACGACGAGGGCTTAAACAAGTGGCTCATCAACGGCACCAAAACCTTTAAATTTCAGGGCTTGCCCGCCCGCATCTGCTGGCTCGGTTACAAGGAACGTGACAAGGCGGGGCTGATGTTTAACGACATGGTGAAGCGCGGCGAGCTGAGCGCGCCCGTCGTCATCGGGCGCGACCACCTCGACGCGGGCTCGGTGGCGAGCCCCTACCGCGAGACCGAGGGCATGGCGGACACCAGTGACGCGGTGGCCGACTGGCCGCTCCTGAATTTTGCCCTCAACGCCGTGTCGGGGGCGGGCTGGGTGAGCTTCCACCACGGGGGCGGGGTGGGGATGGGCTACAGCCTGCACGCCGGACAGGTCTCGGTGGCCGACGGTTCGGAGGAAGCGCACGAGCGGTTGAGCCGCCTGCTCGTCAACGACCCCGGCACGGGCGTGATGCGTCACGCCGATGCAGGCTATGAAGAGGCTAAACGGGTCGCCAAAGAGCGCGGTCTGGACTTGCCGAGTTTGAACTCGTGACGACCCTTTTTACCAACATCAGCGAGCTGCTGAGCCCCGACGAGAGTATTAAGAAGGCGGCGATGGTGGTTAGCGAGGGGAAAGTCGACTGGGTTGGAACGGAAACCGACTTGCCCAAAGGTTACGTGGGCGCGGCGCGGGTGGACCTGGAGGGTAAAGGGGTTCTACCCGCCCTTGTTGACAGCCACACGCACCTCGTTTGGGCGGGTGACCGGATTCATGAGTACGAGCAGCGAAGTCGCGGCGAAGGGTACGAGGCTATTCTCGAGGCCGGTGGCGGCATTTACAACACCGTCGAGGCCACGCAAGCGGCGAGTGAAGAGGAACTGCTCGAGCTGGCCGTAGCGCGAGCGAAGATTTTTCTGGGGGGCGGCGTGGCAACTTTGGAGGTCAAAAGCGGGTACGGCCTCGAGCCCGAACACGAACTCAAGATGCTGCGCGTCTCCCAAAGCCTCAAGACCCACGTCCCGCAACGCATCATCCCCACCTTGCTGGCTCACGTCATCCCCCAAGGCTGGCACCGAAATGATTACGTGACGATGTTCTGCCAAGACCTCATTCCCGAAGTCGAACGGCAAGGTTTGGCGGAGGCGGTGGACGTGTTTTGCGACCGAGGTGCCTTCACGGTTGATGAAACAAGACAAATTTTTGAGGCTGCCTTGGCGCACGGCCTAGAGATAAAAGCTCACGCCGAACAGCTCGAGCATACCGGCGCGACGAAGCTGGTCGCCGAGATGGGCGGCTTGTCGGCGGACCACCTCGAGCAGTGTACACCTAAGGACTGGGCGGCGTTGGCGGCGAGCGGCGCGGTGGGCATAATTCTCCCCGGTGCAACCGTGTTACTCAAAAAACCTTTTCCCGACTGCCGCGCCGCTCTTGACGCGGGCGTGAAGCTCGCCGTCGCCACCGACTTCAACCCCGGCAGCTCCCCCATGAACAGCCTGTTTTTGGCGATGCAGCTCGCTATGGCGTTAGGCGGCTTGAGCTTGCGGGAGGCGCTCGCGGCGGGCACGAAGCACGCCGCCGACGCACTGGGGCGAGGTGATTTGGGTCGGCTCGAGCCGGGCTGCGCCGCCGACTTTATCGTGGTGGACCACGCCAACCCGCGGTATCCCCTTTACACCTGGGGGCACGCCGCCGTCCGTCACGTTTATATCGCGGGCGTGAGCAGTAACGCTTGAGCGCCGAGGGGCTATCAAAAATTCCGGTTCTTCCGTTGATTAAGTGCAAGCTAAGCCAGCAACACCCTTTTGCGCAGCAGCTTAAATGAGCCCCGCCCATACATCTGTCGTTTGATGAGTTTCAAGCGGTTCACCGCCCCCTCAGGGGTCCGTTGCTGTACTTGCTGGAACAAGCGGCTTGGAGCGCGGGCCACTCCTGCTTGAGACCCGCGGCGAAGTTGCGCAGCGAAAAAAAGGACGTGTCGGTAACGGTGTCGAGCCAGGCCGCCGTGCTATCAGCGTTTTGCTTTAGCAGCGCATCCCGAAAGCGGCTAGGGTGCAGCCGAAGCTGTTTAAGCTCAAGCATCGTCTCGAGTGTGGTGATGATAAGCTTTTCTTTCTCAGTCAGCTTGGCTTCGTTACTGACAAAAAAACTTGAGAAGTGTCTGGGGCTTATATAGTGGATCCAAGAAACTGGACACAAAAAGGGCAGGGGCTAAGCTACACCTAGAAGATGAGAAAGAACCACTCAAGCAGCTTCAAAGCGCAACTGGTGCTGGAAATGCTCAAAGAGGAAAGGACCGCATCCGAACTCGCCTCAACCTATGGGGTACACCCCACCATGCTGCACCGCTGGAAGAAACAGGTGGCGGCGGGCTTGCCGGGGGTGTTCGAGCGAGAAAGGGACGCCAGGGCCGCTCAAGAAGCCGCGGAGCAAAAGGTTGAGGAACTCTATACCGAGATTGGGCGCTTGAGCACGCAACTGGCGTGGCTCAAAAAAAGGTTTTGATGTTGAGTAAGCGAGAGCGCCTTAGGCTTGTTGATTGGGACGACCAGGCAATGCCCATCAAAAGCCAAACGGAGTTGTCGGGCTTGAATCGCTCAGGACTCTACTACCAGCCGCTCGCCCCCTCTGCCGAGGAAGTCGCCTTAAAGCACCGCATCGACGTAGCGGGTGCGACCACGCCTAACGAGCTTTACACGCTGCGTCCCTTCTACGGCTCGCGGCGCATTGCGGCGACCCTTCGCCGGGAGGGGTGGCAGCTCAACCGTAAAGCTGTTCAACGGCATATGCGGGAGATGAGTATCCAGGGGATTCATCCGGGACCGAACTTAAGCAAACGCCGCAGCGACCACCAGGTCTACCCCTACCTCCTAAGAGGTTTAGCGATTACCGAGCCGAATCAGGTATGGGGCATTGACATTACCTATATCCGTCTGGCTAAGGGCTGGCTCTATCTGGTGGCGGTGCTCGACTGGTTCTCCCGCTATGTGCTGAGTTGGGAACTTGACGACAGTTTGGAACTGGCGTTCGTCCTGAGCGCTGTCGCCAAGGCGTTCGCTCAAGCTAAACCCGACATCTTAAACAGCGACCAAGGAAGCCAATTTACCAGCCCCGCCTACCTTGAACTCCTCCGCAGTGCTGACGTTAGGGTCAGCATGGATGGCAAGGGGCGAGCCAGCGACAACGTTTTCACCGAGAGGCTGTGGCGCAGTCTCAAATATGAGGGCCCGAGCGCAGCGAGAGCGATAATGGGATATCTGCACGACTACCAATCCCCAAGAGAGGCAAGAACAGGCATTACCCGCTACTTAAACTTCTATAACCACGAGCGCTTGCATCAGTCGCTCGATTACCAGACCCCGGCGGAGCTGTACTTTGGGTTAGCCCGACAAACTAACACGACTACCGATACTCACCAAGCACTCACCGAAAGGAGGGAGTGTAGTTTAGACCAGCCCCAAATCGTGTCTTGACAACGGGGTCCACCTCAGGAGAACCAGACCCGGAACCCGCTATGGCTTCGAAGACGCAGCACGCCAAGCGTCAACAAGAACGCTTCGACCTGCTCAACTTTGGCAGGCCTGACGAGGTCATAAGCTTTCCCTACTCTCGCTCTGGCGGCATGAACAGAGTTCTGTCAGGCAATCAGCGGCACTACCACTATTTAGAGTTACACCTTTGTCCGTTTTGACATTTCAATTTTCCGTATGGTAGTTTGCCGGGGTAGACAAAAATTTGTTGCAGAAGTCAGCACGCTCAGGAGAGGTTTGCACAGGATGGCGAGTACCACACTGCGTCCGTACTATGTCCGTACCGCGTCTACTTCTTCCGGTGAGGCAGTGGAGGACAGACAACCCGAGAGGTGACGCTTAAGAGAAACGTTGAGCGTAAGTGGGCTGTCGCCTCGAGAGCGCCTGAGGGTCCGCGAGATGTTGAACGAGTTCAGGGCAACCCAAAGGAGGTGAACAGCACGCCAGAACTTGCTTAACGCGACAGTCTACGTCAGCTCAAACTCAGATAACAGGAGGCCCCATGATCCGCACGCTTGTGACCTTGGTTGCAGCCCTTTTACTCCCTTTCGCCTCGGCCCAGAACACGACCGAACTACGTATCACCTGGTACGACGACGGCAACGAAGGCGAGGTCCTGCGCGACCTCTTAGACCGTTTCGAGGAAGAGAACCCCGATATCGGCGTGACCGTCGACACCGTGGCTTACGCCTCGGGCATCCTCGAGAGCCTGCCGCTCCAGCTGGCCTCGGGCGAGGGGCCGGACATGGCGAGGGTCACCGACTTGGGCGGGCTCTCGGAATACTACTTAGACCTGCGGCCTTATCTGGAAAATCCCGACTACTGGGAAGCGAACTTCGGCCCCTTTCTCGACTGGCTGAGGCCGGAGGGCTCGGGCGCCATTCCCGGCTTTATGACGCAGCTCACCGTGACCGGTCCGTATGTGAACAAGACGCTCTTCGACCAGGCGGGGATTCCCTTGCCCGAGGGCGACACCACCTGGGACGAGTGGGCCGAGGTCTCTAAAAGCGTCGCCGAGGCCACGGGCACCCCCTTCGCAATGGCGATGGACCGCTCCGGGCACCGCCTGGCAGGTCCGGCCATCAGCGAGGGCGCGGCGTACTTTGACGCCGAGGGCAACCCCGCGGTTGACGACGAAGGCTTTCGCCGCATGGCGCAGCGGATGCTCGACTGGCACGAAGACGGCACCATGATCCCCGACGTGTGGGTGGGCTCGGGCGGCAACTACGCCGCGGCCAACGAGCAGTTTATCAACGGGCAGGTCGTGTTCTATATGTCGGGTAGCTGGCAAATCGGCCAATTCGCCAACACGATAGGCGACGCTTTTGACTGGGTGGCGGTCCCTAACCCCTGCGGCCCCGCCGCCTGCACCGGGATGCCGGGCGGCGCGGCGCTCGTCGCGATTGACGGCACCGAGCATCCTGAAGAGGTGGCGCGGGTGATGGCGTACCTAGCGAGCGAGCCCGTACTGGAAGAGTTCTACGCCCGCACGCT
This sequence comes from Trueperaceae bacterium, assembly GCA_965214995.1. Classification (GTDB taxonomy): domain Bacteria; phylum Deinococcota; class Deinococci; order Deinococcales; family Trueperaceae; genus CBDCCT01. Next base: position 5,157,445 of record CBDCCT010000002.1, on the reverse strand, counting down.
CTTTATCCCCGGTCACCTGGGGCTCGCCGAAAGGGGCGTCGATTTCGAGACCGAGCTGCCGCTCAGCGCGGACGCGCTCACGACCTTTTCCGCCCAGGTGCCCCTTCTCGACCCGGTCGCTTACCAGGCGCAAGGCTATCCCTTTAACCGCGTGGTGTTCGACGCCACTCGAGACCGCCTGACGCAAGCCATCGTCGGCGAACTCACGCTGGACGAGGCCGTCGCGCGGATGCAAGAGGACATCGACGAAGAGATTGCCGAAGCGACCCAGTAAAGGGACGCTTCGGTCGGCTAAATTTTGGGCTACCGGCACACGCTTGCTATTGAGCGCGTGCCGGTAGCCGCCCCTATGGGAGGACGATGGCTCAGCACAAGCTAAGCGGCACCCCCCGCGCTTCCGTCGCGCAGCTTCCCGGTAGAGTCGCTGGTAGAATCTTCGGTGGGCTTTTCGCCCTCGTCATGAACGCGCTCGACGGGGTGCTCGAGCCCTTGCAGCGCACCATCGGCGTGAGGCGCATGGCCTACTTTTTCCTCCTGCCGAACCTGCTCATCTTCGGCATTTTCATCCTCTTCCCGATGCTGCTCAACTTTTACTACGCTTTCACGGGCGGGACCGAACTCTTCCCGCAAGACCGGCCTTTCGTGGGCACGCAAAACTTCGAGACCCTTTTCGACTGCGACAACTTTTTGAACGCCAACACCTGCAACGAGGACCGCTTTTGGCGGGCGGTTCATAACAGCGTGACTTTCGTGCTCCTCCAGGTCGGGGGCATGGTGTTCTTTTCGCTGCTCACCGCGCTGGTGCTCAACCGGAAGATTTTATGGCGCGGCTTTTTTCGCAGCGTCTACTTCTATCCGGTCTTGCTCTCGCCCGTGGTGGTGGCGCTCATCTGGAAGTGGATTTTGCAGCGCGACGGGCTTCTGAACGCCCTTTTGCTGGCCTTGGGCGGCGAGCGGCAGCTCTTTTTGCTCGACAGCACCTGGGCGATGTTCTGGGTGATTTTTATCAGCGTCTGGGCGCACATGGGCTTCTATACGCTCATCCTGTTGGCCGGGTTGCAGGCCATCCCCGGCGAGCTTTACGACGCCGGCTCGATTGACGGCGCCAACGCCTGGCAGAGCTTTCGCGCCATTACGCTGCCGCTCTTAATGCCCACCATGCTGGTCGTGCTGGTTTTGGCGCTCATCCGCGCGGTGCAAATTTTTGACGAGGTTTTCGTGTTTACCGGCGGCGGGCCGGGCACCTCGACGCTTTTTCTCGTTCAGTACATCTACGACACGGGGTTCTCGAGCCAAATCCAGCGCTTCGGTTTGGCGGCGGCGGCCTCGGTGGTGCTGGGCGTGGCGCTCCTCATTTTCACGCTTGTTCAACTTCGGATTGGTAGGGGAACGGATGGGGCGTAAGAGGATGGCTGTAAATCTTTTTCAGAATTCCCATCGGGAGGCTCGACATGAGCGTGGTTAGGGGCTTTCTTACCCGCACCAGGGGCCGCGGTTCTTTGCACGTGACGGACGTTCTCACCTATCTTTATCTGTTTTTGGGCGTCGTCATCATGTTCGGGCCGGTGTTCTGGCTGGTCTTGTCGTCGTTCAAAACGCCCGCGGCCTTGGTGGAGTTCCCGCCCTCGTTTTTGCCCTACGGCCAGGAGACGGTGCCGGTCGAAGGCTTTGAGACGCCGCTGCCTCTTTTTGAAGTGAGGCTCGAGGACGGCACCCTCGCCCGACTCGCGCAGGTCAGGCGCATTGGTTTAGAAGCCCAGATGGTTGACCCGCAGCGTCCCGAGGAGATTATCAGGGTGCCCATCGACGCGCGTCAGGAGCTGCGTTCGGTCCAGTTTGCCTGGAACAATTACACGGAACCGTTGGCGCGCTTTAACTTCCTAACCTTTTTACGCAACAGCGTCGTTGTGACGGTCACCGCAACACTGATCACGCTCATCATCAACAGCATGGCGGCGTTTGCGCTGAGCAAATACCGGTTTCGGGGTCGTAACGTTATTTTTCTCGTAATCATCGGCACCCTGATGATTCCCATCTCGGTCATCTTGGTGCCCGTCTATCTGGTTATCACCGAGGTGGGCTGGGTCAACAGCCTCTGGGGCGTTATCATTCCGGGCGCGGCCACGCCGACGGGCGTTTTTTTGCTGCGCCAGTACATGCTTACCATCCCCGACGAACTTTTGGCTTCCGCGCGTATCGACGGCGCGTCGGAGTGGCGCATCTACTGGCAGATTGTTTTGCCCCTGGCGGCCCCCGCGCTGGCGGTGCTGGCGATCTTTTCGGTGATGTGGCGCTGGAACGACTTTTTGTGGCCGCTCATCGTCTTGACGCGCAGCGAGCTTTTTACCCTCCAAGTCGGGCTCAACTCGTTTCAGGGCGAGCTGAACATCCAGTGGCATTTCGTCTTAGCCATGACGGTGCTGACGCTTCTGCCCATCACGGTCGTGTTCGCCTTTTTGCAGCGCTTTATCACCACCGGCATCGCCACGACGGGTATCAAGTGATAAGCTTATGATTCGCGTCGCTGTTGTGGGTACAGGGGGCATTGCCAAGGTTCATGCTGAAGCCATAAGGCATGAGGCCGAGCGCGCCGAACTCGTCGCCGCCGTGGACATCCGCGAGGACGCGGTCGCTGATTTTGCGAAGCTGCACGCCATTCCTAACGCCTACACGAGCTTAGGGACGATGCTCGAGCGCGAGCGCCCCGACCTCGTTCACATCTGCACGCCCCCTCACCTCCACGCGGGAGGAAGTGTGCAGTGTTTGAGAGCGGGCGCTTGGGTTCTCTGCGAAAAGCCGCTGGCCGTGTCGCTGAGAGAACTTGACACCATTGCCCAGGCGGAGGCCGAGACGGGAGGGTTTTGCAGCAGCGTCTACCAGTGGCGTTTCGGGGCGGGGGCGCAGCACCTCAAGAGGATAGTTGAGGCCGGAGACTTAGGCCGCGCCCTCGTCGGCATTTGTCAAACGGTCTGGTACCGGGACCAGGCTTATTACGCGGTCCCGTGGCGTGGGGAGTGGGAGACCGAGGGGGGCGGCTGCACGATGGGCCACGGGATTCACGCCGTAGACTTGTTCTTGTGGATGTTCGGCCCTTGGGCGGAGGTGAGCGCGATGATCGGCACGCTCGACCATGAGATAAAGGTTGAGGATGTCTCGCTCGCCACGGTGCGTTTCGAGAGCGGCGCGCTCGGGTCCATCGTCAACTCTGTCGTGTCGCCCCGGCAGGAGAGTTACCTTCGCCTGGATTTCCAAAAGGCCACCGTCGAACTCAGGCATCTTTACGATTATCGCAACGAGCACTGGACCTTTAGCGTGCCGGACGGGGTGGAGGCGGCGGAGTTGCAGAACTGGCGAACGGTGGCCCCCGACGCGCCCACGCTGCACCACGCGCAGACGGGCCACGTGCTCGACTGTTTGGAAAAGGGCGAACGTCCCCTGACGAGCGGGGAGGGGGCCAGGGAGACGCTCGAGTTCATCGCCAGCTTGTACAAATCCGCGCTGACCGGCGAAAGGGTCACGCGCGGCTCAATTGGGCCAGGCGACCCCTTTTACGACGCGATGAACGGAAGCTTTGCGAATGGCTAGCTCGCCCTTCGAACCTTCCGGCCCGCCCCCGCCCGTGTGTGAGCCGGGGGACTTTCCCTTTGCCGCGGTCGGTCTGGACCACCCCCACATCTTCGGGCAGTGCGAAGGTCTCATGGGCGCGGGCGCTGAACTTCGGTACGTTTATGACGCTGACCCTGAGAAAGTAGCTGCGCTCAAAAAGCGTTTTCCGGGCGTCGAGATTGCGGCGAGCGAGGAAGAGGTGCTGGAGCACCCCGACCTCAAGCTCGTCGCGTCCGCGACCGTCCCGAGCGAGCGTTGCGCCCTGGGGCTGCGGGTGATGGCGGCGGGTAAAGATTATTTTGTCGATAAGGGGCCGTTTACAACCTTGGAGCAGTTGGAGGCCGCCCGTAAAAAGGTTGCCGAGACGAATCAGAAGTACATGGTCTACTACAGCGAGCGTCTGCATGTGGAGTGCGCGGTGTTCGCGAGCGAACTCGTCAAGCAAGGCGTTATCGGGCGGGTGGTGCAGGTGCTCGGCCTGGGTCCGCACCGCCTCGGCCTCAACCCCCGACCCGACTGGTTTTTTAAAAAAGAAAAGTACGGCGGCATCCTCTGCGACATCGGCTCGCACCAAGCCGAGCAGTTTCTCCACTACAGCGGCGCAGCGGATGCTCAAATAACGAACGCGCGTGTCGCCAACGTCCATCATCCCGACCGTCCGGAGCTCGAGGACTTCGGCGAGGCGGGACTGGTCGCCAACAACGGCACGTCGGGCTATTTCCGTGTGGACTGGCTGACGCCTAACGGGCTCGGCACCTGGGGCGACGGTCGGCTCGTCCTGCTAGGCACTGAAGGATATATCGAGCTTCGCAAGTACATCGACGTCGCCAGGGAGGAAAATAAGGACCACCTCTATCTCGTCAACAACGAGGGCGAACATCATCTTCACGTGGAGGGACGCGTCGGGTTTCCCTTTTTCGGCGACCTCATTCTCGACTGTCTCAACCGGACCGAGAACGCCATGACGCAGGCGCACGCGTTCAAGGCGGCGGAGCTCTGCTTAAAAGCCCAAGCACTGGCAGACCAAAACCGAAAAGAGGCGTGAAGGGCGCGTCGCCTGACCCGCCCCCTTTTAAACGCGGCGCGGTGCCCTCTCGGCTTTACGCCTACTCTCCGGTCGCCTCCTTTTATACGTGACGCATGGGGGGCCGCGAACGTTCGCACGGGACTCCTACCTGGGCCTAAAAGGCCTTTTCATAACGACACCGGCTTGCCAGTCTGCACCGAATGGTAGATGGCCCTGACCAGCTCAACCGACTTGAGCCCTTCGCGCCCGTCAACCAAAGGTGAGCTGTCGTTGTCGATGGCATGAAGAAAATCCTCGAACTGGCGGCGGTGGTTCTCGAAAGACATCGCCATTGGGTCGGCGAAAGTGCCCGAGGTTTCCTTCTGGTCCTCTTGCACCATCTCTCGCTGCTGCGCCTCTGATACGCCCTCGAGCCCCCACAGGTCTAAGCTATCGTCTTTAACGCGCACCGTCCCCTTGGTTCCGTGGAGCTCTAAGACCTTGGGCTGCCCTGGATAAAGTGAGGTCGCGGCGCTTATCGAGCCGAGCGCGCCGTTCTGGTAGCGGAGCGCCGCAACAAGGGTGTCTTCGACCTCGAGCCCCTGATGGTTGAGCGTCCCCGCGTAAGCAAACACCTCTTGAACAGGACCCATGAGCCAGAGGAGCAGGTCCACCTGGTGAATGGCCTGGTTCATGAGCGCGCCTCCGCCGTCGAGCGCCCAAGTGCCCCGCCAGTCGCCGGAGTCGTAATAGGCCCCCGAGCGGTACCACTTGACGTAGGCGTCGCCCTGGAGAAGCCGACCGAGTTCGCCTCCCTCGAGCGCCCTTTTAAGCCGGATGTGCGCGTCCGCGAAACGGCTCATGAAGACCGTGGCGAGCTTGACTCCGGCGCGCTCGGCGGCGTCTATGATTTCCTGGGCTCGTTCTACCGTGACCTCGAGCGGCTTCTCGACTATCACGTGACGCCCGGCCTTGGCGGCGGCGACCGCGGGCTCTAAGTGAGCGCCGCTGGGCGTGCAGACGGTGACGATTTCGACCGCTTCGTCTCTCAAGAGGCTGTCTATATCGGGATAAAGCCGCACGCCGTGTTCTTTAGCAACCTCTTCAGCTCTCCCTAAAGAGCGGCTGGTGACGCCGACTAAGCGGGCGTTGGGGAGCTTTTGAATGGCGTCTATATGAGCCTGGGCGATGTTGCCGGTGCCGACGACGGCGAAACCGTGGGTGCGCATGGCACGCTCCTTTCTTTTTATTCTAACCTTGGTGTTCCAGCTTTGGTTGGAGCTGACCAAGCCAGAGGCCTTATCGTGCTGGCGCATTCTAAAAAGGGTGACTCGGGTTCCGGAATGCGCCAGCAGGGCCAGGGTCTCACTCGGCTATCCCCGGGGAGGTCTTTATGAATCTGGCGGAGCGCGTGGTCATCGTCACGGGCGCAAGCTCCGGCATCGGCGCGGCGACGGCGAGAGCCTTGGGGCGGGCTGCCGGGTGGTTCTGGCCGCACGTTCGGCTGAGAAACTGGACGCGCTCGCCGCAGAACTCGGTATGGCTGCGCTCCCGGTCGCCACAGATGTGACTGTGGGTGCAGAGGTCGAGCGGCTGGTCGCGCGGACATCGTATGGGAACCCGTCTACAGCGCGTCGAAACGCGCAGTGCGCCATCCGAAACAACTTGACGCAACCACCTTTTGGGCGTTGCTCACGTTTGCTAAGTCAGTGCAGGGTGCTGTACCAAAGTGCCAGCACGCCCTCTTCCAGTAGAGCGGCGCGTTTGCCCGCCCCCTCGAAATATCGCGCCTCCTCCAGCACGCTTGCGCCGAGGTCCGGGCTTAGCTCCGACACCCAACCGAAACCGTTAATCACGTCTACCTCCCGCACGTCCTGCAACCAGAGGGAAACGTCGGCGGGCTCGAGCCACAGCACAATTCTAAAGTCCCAATCAGAAGGGCCCGGGGGAGAGCCTTGCGAGTTGTCTTTGTACACAAGGTGATACTGCGCGTTTCTGGGCTCGCTCTGAAAATTTAAGTAGCGTTCTAAAAACGCCAGTCGCTCTTCGGGCGTTGTGAAGGCGCTGCTTTGGGTGTTCGTGCTGAGGTCGGGTGTGGCCGTGCGCTGGGCGTGAACGGGTAGAAGGAGAACGAGCAAAAGGGGTAGGCGCTTGAGAACTGGCGTCATGAGCTCCTCGAGGGGTGCCGTTGCCCCTTCCGTTTTCACAGGGAGAGGGTGGCACCCCGCGGTATGATAACGCGTGCTTGTGCTCCGCGTGCTCCTGCCCTTGCCCCTGCCCGCCTTTTCTTTCCTTCCGCCCCACGGCGAGGACGCGCCGCCGCCGGGCGCGCGGGTGGTGGTGCCCTGGCAGAACGGGGTGAGGATCGGGCTGGTGACGGCGCTCGAGGAGACGAGCAGCACCCTGGACCTCAAAGACGTCGTGGCGACGCTCGATAGGACGCCCTTCGTGAGGGCGGCGGGTCTGAGGTTGGTGCAAGAGGTGGCTGAGTACACAGGCACGCCCGCGGGTCTTGTTCTCGCCACCTTTTTGCCGACGGGGCTCCACGACGTGCTCTCGCACGAGGTGCGGTTGCTTCCGGGGGTGACGGGGGTGGAGCTGAGTGAGCGTTGGGTGAGCGCCGACACGCTGCGCGGGGCCGACCTGGAGCTCTACCGCCGTCAGGGTTTGTTAAGGGAGCGGGTGCGCCTCCTCCCGCAGGAGGTGCGGGTGCTGCGCGCGCTTAGGTCCCCCGACGAGGGTTTGGACGGCGCGCCGCAGGCGAACCAGCGGCGGGCCTTAGAGCACTTGTGGCGCTTTGAATCCTTTGAGAGCGCCGCCGCTTTAGCCCGCGACGCGGAGGTGCCCGAGAGCGCGGTGCGCCGACTTGTCGCCAAGGGCTACGCCGAATACGCGCTCGTCCCGGCGCCGCCCCCCGCGCTGCCCTGCTTCGAGCCGACGGAGTTACCGGGCTCGGCTCTCGTGCTGCCCGCGCTCGAGCCGGTGTCAATATCCGGGGGCGCGCGCCGCGACCGCCTGGCCGCCGTCCTGCCGCTCCTAAAGGCGGACGTGCGCGCGGGCGGCTCCGCGCTCTTGCTCGTGCCCGAGGGCCACCTCGTCGCGGAAACCGCGGCGGCGCTATGTGAGCACCTGCCGGTGACGGTCTTGAATGGTGAGTTGAAGGACGCGCAACGCGCCCGTGTGTGGGCTGAGGTTGGCGAAGGGCATCCGGTCGTGCTGGTCTCGAGCTACCTCGGCCTGCTCGCGCCCTTCCCCTCGCTCGCGCGGGTGGTGGTGCTCGAGGAGGGCAGCGGCTCGTACAAACTCCTCTCGGGCTCGCGCCTATTCTTGCCCACCGCCGCGCGCCTTTTGGCGGAGGCCGCGGCGGTGCCGCTCGTCCTTACCGACGCACTGACCACGCCCGAGACGTACGGGCGGCTGCCCGCGTCGCAACGCATTTCGTTGCCCACGCCGCCCGCGCGCATTCATGTGGCCGACCTTTACGAGAGCACCGGCTGGCCGCTTTCGGCGGACCTCGTTCGGGTTTTGAAGCAGGTCGAGGCGCGGGGGCGTCAGGCTGTTTTGCTCGCGCCGCGCCGCGGCTTTTCGGCGGCGCTCGCCTGCGCGGAGTGCCGCTGGCTCGCGCCCTGCCCCAACTGCGACCTGCCGCTGCGCTACCACCGTGACGCGGCGCGGCTCCGCTGCCACCAGTGCGGCTTCGTGCAGCCCCCCCCCGCGCTCTGCCCGATGTGCCGGGGGGAGGCGCTCGAGCCCACCCGCGCCGCCGGGACCCAGTGGGTCGCCTCCGAAGTTGCCAAGTTCCTCCCCGACCTGCCGCTGTACCGCTTGGACAGCGACCGGCGCGACGACTTGACCCCCTTGCTGGAGGGCTCCCCCGGCGTGCTCGTCGCCACCACCGCCGCGCTGCGCCACGCCCCGCTGCCCAACGTCTCGCTCATCGGGGTCACGCTGCTCGACTCGTTCCTTTCCTTTGGCGACTTTCGCGCGGAAGAGGAAACGTTTAGGCTTCTCTTAAACCTCGCCGAACTCGCCCCGGGTCGCCGCCCGCTCCTGCTCGTCCAGACTTTTCAGCCCGAGCACCCCGCGCTGCAAGCTTTTGTGCAACACGAATCCGGCGAGAGGTTTCTCGAGCGGCTCTTGGAGCGCCGCAAGCGCTTCGGCTACCCCCCCTTTAGCGTGATGGCGAAGCTCCAGGTGAGCGCGCGCCAGGCGGGCGCGGCGGAGCGCGCCGCGACCTGGCTCGCCGCGGCCATCCGCACCCACGGCGCTGCGGAGAGTGAGCTTCTAGGGCCCACGCCCGCCCCCGTCGCGCGGGTGCGCAACCAATATTCCTACCAACTTTTTTTGCGCGCGCGTGACGAAAGGCGTTTGGCGAGGCTGCTCGAGCCCGCCCGCAACTACCAGGGCTCCGCCAGGCTCCGCTTCGACGTGGACCCGCGCGACATGTCGGGGTTTATCGAGTAGGTCGGGTTGTCCAAAACCCAACGCCCTACCCCCGTACCCGCCCAAGAAGCTTGGTAAAAGGCGTCGCCGTCACGCCGTGCAGCACCACCGAGGCGAAGATAACGAGCGAGGCGGCCTCCCACACCACCTCCAACCCTGTCTCGTGAACCGCCAGCGTCGCGTAAAAGAGGGCGGCCACCCCGATGGGGCCGAACCAGCCGCCAAAGAGCGCGTCGGCGGGCCCGCGCAGGGGTTTTAGGCGGGGCGCAAGAAGGAGGAGCACGGGGGGACGGCGCAGGAGCAGCACCCCTACCGCGAGCGCCACGCCCGGCAGACCAAGCTCGCGCCACGCGGCCCAGGGCAGGGAGAGGCCGAAAAAGATGAACACCGGAAAGGTGAAAAGCCGGTTGACCGCCTCCTGCACGTTTTCTTCGCGCGCCTCGTCGCTCTTGTTCGCCACCCGGTTGTAGGCGACGCCCGCGACGAACACCGCCAAAAGGCCGTCGCTGCCCATGAGCTTCACCGCGCCGAGCACGAAAGCCGTCAGCGCGACGGTGCCGGTGAGCACCGACGTTTCTCCCAAGAGCCCCCACGCGTGCGCCAGGCGCTCGAGCCGCCCCACGGCGTACCCGATAACAAAACCCAGCGCCACCGCCCCGAGCACCTCCCACAGGAGCACGCGCGTGAGCCATTCGCCCAAAGCCGCGCCCGGCGGGTGCTCTAACATGAGCACCGCGAGAAACACGAACGGGTACGCGCCCCCGTCGTTCGCCCCCGCCTCCGCGGTGATGAAGTTTCGCAAGCGCGCGGGCACCTTTTTTTCCGCCAAACCCCCCGTGACAATGGTCCCGGCGAGCACGGGGTCGGTGGGCGTCACCACCGCGCCTAAGAGCATCGCCGCCCAGAAGGGGAGGCCCAAGAGCGCGTAGGCCAACCCGCCGCTCACCAGCCACATGCCCAACATGCCTAAGCTCAGCACCAGCGTTAGCGCGCCCGCGTTGGGGCGAAAGTAGGGGCTCGGCAGGCGCAGCGCGCTCGCCATCACCGCCACGGCCACGGTGAGGCGGGCGACGGTCTCGAGGATGCCCTTCGGGTCGCCCCAGTCCGCGAGGTTCAGCACGCCCAGCCCGGCGGGCCCTATAGCCACGCCCAGCAAGGTCGCCAGGAGCGGTTGCGAAAGATACGCCTTTTTCTCGACGAAGCCCGCGGTGAGACCCAGCAGCAAGGTGAGGCCGCCGATAAAGAGGAGCGCCAGGTTGAGAGAGGACATGGATAACGATTATGACGCACCCGTCACGCCAAAACCGTGGTCGGGGGCGTTAAGTAGTGTGGAGAGAAACGTGGGGGGGCGAGGTCGTCAGAATCCGCAACCGAAAGCTGTTCGCCACAGCCAAGCCACAGCCAAATCGCAGCCGAATCACACCCAAACGCGCCCCCGCTCGAGCGCGCGTTTGCAGGCTCGAGCGGGGGCGCGAGGGCTTCTCCACGCCACATGCCCCCCGGCGGAGACAGCTCACTTTACCGCCCTGTCACGCACCGACCTAGAGGTGCAAGTACCTCTATTTTTGGTACTCTTTCCCTTCCGTCCGCTTAAGCCCATTGCTTTAAGAGGTACAAGCGGACGCCCCACGTTTACGTGAACGTACGCGAGCGCGGCGCGAAAGATGGTCTAATGGGTAAGGTCTAGGTTGACTACTCTGTTGAATCTTTCATGAGGATTTTATGCTGAGAAACAGGCGCGCATCGTTTGACTATGAACTGCTCGAGACCTTCGAAGCCGGGCTCCAGCTCACCGGCTCGGAGGTCAAGTCGCTCCGTATGGGGGGCGGCTCGCTCGCGCAGGCGTTTGCGCGGACCAAGAGCGGCTCGCGCGGTGCCGAGGTTTGGCTCGAGGGCCTCCACATCCAGCCTTACAAGGAGGCGAGCTACAACAACCACGACCCGCTGCGCCCCCGCAAGCTGCTCCTGCACAAGCGCGAAATCGCGGACATTACCAAGGGCTTGGAGCGCAAAGGCCTCACCCTGGTGCCCACCAAGCTCTACTTCAAGGGCGGCTGGGCCAAGGTCGAGGTGGCGCTGGCGCGGGGCAAAAAACGTTACGACAAAAGGCAGGACGAGGCCAAGCGCGACGCGCAGCGCCAGATGGACCGTGCCCGCTAGATGGCTGTTGCTCCTCCTTTTGGGAGGATGCGGCCTGGGCGGGCTCGGCCTGGGAGGATTCGCCAGCGCGCAGCAGCGCCTCGTCGTCAACGGCGTGGCGGTCGAGGGTTACGCCCCCGGCCTGGTGCCGGGCAGCGCCTACGCGCCCGCCACGCCCCTCGCCCGCGCGCTGGGCGCGACCTACAGCTACTCTTTTGAAGCCGACACGGCGACGTTCGAGCTGGGCGGCACCTTTGTGTCGGTGCCCGTTTTCGACACCGTAACCGCCGCCGCGACCCCCGCGCGCCCGCTGCTAGTCAACGGTCGTCCGCAGGGCGCAAGCGAGGGGGGCGTCCGCACCGAGAACGGCGTTTTCGTTCCCGTGAGGCCGGTGGCGGGGGCCTTGGGCGGCACCACCGCCTATTTGGCGGGCGAGAACACGGTGATGGTGACCTTCCCGCGCGCCACGCTGCTCGGCGTCACGCCTCCCGAGCCGGGCGGCGACGCGCGCTTCGTGTTCCACTTTTCCGCGCGCGTGCCCGTTCGAGAAACCGCAAGCGGGGCGGGAGCCGCGCCCGGTACGGAAGCCGACACAGAAGCCGATACCGTGCGTTTTCACTTCGGGCGCACCGACCTGCCTGCGTCGCAAGAAGAAAGCTGGCGCGGCGCGGGTTTTGAGGCAAGCTTGCGCGCGGCGGCGGGCGGGGTAGATTTCACCCTGACCCGTCCACCGGAAAGCCGCGTCACCTGGTTCAGCACGCCGCGGGGGGCGGGGTTCACGCTCGTGCTGGACGTTGTGCCCGCAGACCGCGCCCCCTCGAGCGAAGCGGACGCGCCCACCGCCCGCGACGCGCCGCTCATCGTGATAGACCCTGGACATGGTGGCGAGGACCGTGGGCTTATTTTCGAGGTTGGTCCGGAATCCGGAGGGGCGGCAGAGAGCGCGCTCACGCTCGCTTTCGCGGGGCGCTTGCGGGACGCGCTCCTCGAGCGCGGCTACCCGAGCCGCCTCACCCGCGAGGCCGACACCTCGCCCCCCTTAGGGAGGCGCGCGGCGGCGGGCACGGGCGCGGACCTGTTCGTATCGCTCCACGCCGCGCGGCTGCCCGAGGGACGCTTCAACCTCTATTTTTTGGACGACGGTACGCTTTCGGGTGACGGCGTGAGCCCCAGCCCCACCCTTGACCTCGCCCCCGACTTCACCCCTGATTTTCCAGCGGGCGAACGCTACGCGCGGGCGGTGAGCGGGGCGCTCGCCGGGACGCTCGCCCCGCAGGCCCTGGAGAGCGCGCCCCTGGCCGTGCTCGGCGGCGCGGCGGGCCGGGGAGTCATGCTCGAGCTGAGCCCCCAAGATTTGGCCTCCGAGACGCTGCCCGCGCGCCTCGCCGACGCCCTCGTCGCGGCGCTCCAGAATGAGACCGCGGAATGAGATGTGGGATAAAGGGTGAGAAGGGAGGCCGAAGCGAATGAGTCTTAAACCCCCGTCGCCCCGGACGCCCACCGAGCCATCGGCCGGAGGAACGCGCCGCGCGCTCCTCCGCGCCCTCCTGACCCCCCAAGGTTTGCTGGGCGGTCTTATATTCGTCGCGGGACTGTCGGCTTTTCTCCAGGCGCTGCCGGGCGTGCGGGTGCCCCCGCCCGAGCGCGTCGTGGTGGAGAGTCCCATACCAGACGCCCCCGCCGAGGACGTGCGGCTTTCGCTCGTGACCGCGGACGGGAGCGAGCGGTTTCAGATGGTGTCTCTGGCGCGGCCCGAGGACCCCTCGAGCCGCCGCGCCGCCCTCCTAACCGCGCTCCGCACTTTTCTGATGAGTGAAGAGGGGGAAGCGCTGTGGCCCGCCGCGCTGGGCGTCCCCACGGTTTTTACGGTGACAGACGCTGACCGCAACCAGGTTACCGTTCTCGACTTCGTGCGGCCCCTCGAGGTGGCGCTGAGCGTGCGTGACGAGGCGCGGCTGCTGGCCTCGATTCGCACCACCCTGCGCCGCGACGGCGTCGACCACCTGCGCGTCCTCGTCAACGGCGAACCGAGCGAGACGTTTTTGGGACACGTGGCGCTGGAGTAGGGTCTGCTGCCGTTTGAATATAAGCGGATGTGGTTCAACGGGTATCATCGTTTAGGCTAAGGTTTCCTTTTCGCCGTTGGGTCTATAGGCTAGAGCAACCGAGTTTAGAACTACCGATGAACGGACCCTGCGGGGGGAAGAACGAACAAAGGAACCAAAAGAGGAGTGAGGACATGACCGTCAGGAAGAGAAGCCGGGGGCGCGCCACCTACCAGAGGATCGTCGAGGCGGCGCTCACCATCATGCGAGAAGAGGGGCCGGAGGGGGTCACGACCACCCGCCTGGCGGAAGCGTCCGGCATCGTCCAGTCGGGGTTTTACACGCATTTCAGCAACGTTGACGAGGCGCTCGTGGCCGCCGCGGAGGACGCCGGGCGGCACCTCCGGGGCCTGGTACACGCCTGGCGCGAGGAAATCGTCGCGCTCAACGGCGGCAGCGTCGCGCAGCTCGCGGAGCACTACGAGCGCCTGCTAAGGGAGCTGCTACGCAACCGCCCCTTTACCGAACTCTATTTGCAGTACCGACGCGCGCCCACGCTTCTCGGCGACACCCTGAGGCGTTTTGAGGGAGACCTTATAGAAGACGCGGGCGCGCACCTCGCGCGGCTTGTGCGTCCGGACGACCCAACGCCGCGAGAAGAGGACCGCCTTCAGGCGGAGCTCATCGTCGGGCTTTTCATGTCGGTCATGGACGTGGCGCTCCGCGAGTCCTCAGACGCGCGTTTGAGACCGCTCGCCCTGCACCTGGCTGTGCTCACCAAGGCGGGTGTGGAAGCTGGTTACGGCGATCTTGAGACGAGCCCGCTACTCCACCAGACGAGTCTGGGGCTGTTTGAGCCTCCCAATTCTTAACTTGGGGCTCACCACCTGGAGCCCTTTAGCGAGCGGCGTCCTCATGGGCAAATACAACGACGGCATCCCCGAGGGGAGTCGCTTGGACACCAAGGGCTATGAGTGGCTTAAAACTCGGCTCGAGAGTGACGAGGGCAAGGCGCAACTTCAAAAGGTCCGCGACCTCACCCAGATTGAAGGAATTTTGGACAATAGGCCTAAGCCTGCGTCCGACTTACGCGACGGCTAGGCGGGACACACAACTCTATAAACCTTGTGCCGCCTCTGGGGCGGCGCGAGACGTTGGTGAAGTGATGAAGGGTCTGAAAGCTCAGGCGGGTCTCGAGCGCCCCGTCATCCGGGACACGTCGGCGTCGCCCGCCACCCTGCTCAAGATGCGCCAGTAGGACGCAGGAAAGAAACGCTGGACAACGTCGAGTATCACCGCGTCCGACCCGATGAGCACGCGGCCTTGGCGGCGTTTCACAGCGCGCAGAATAGTTGCAGCGGCCTCTTCGGGGGTGGTTCTTAACCCTTCCGTAAACCGCTGCGCCCCCTCCCGCGCCGCCGCCGCGTCCGTACGAGCAGCGATTCGCGCGCCGAGTGCAATATTTGTCTTGACGCCCCCCGGATGAACCACCGTCACGCCGACTCTTCCAGAAAGTTCGTGCCGCAACGCCTCGGAAAAGCCGCGCACCGCGAACTTGCTCGCTGCATAAGCGCTCTGTCCGGGCGGCGCGACGAGGCCGAAGACGCTCGAGACGTTCACCAAATGCGCGCCCTTTTCTTTAAGCAGCGCGGGCAAAAACGCCTTGGTGAGCCTTACGACCGCGCGGAAGTTGATGTTCATGAGCCATTCGTACTCGTCAATGCTCAGTTCCTCAAAACTCCCGCCAAGCGCCACGCCCGCGTTGTTGACGAGCAGCGTGACGCGCCCGTGCGCTTCTGATACATCGCGCTCGAGCCCCGCCACCTCGCCCTCGCCTAGGTCGAGCACGTGGATGCTCACCCGTAGACGGTTTTGTGGAGGACTGTAACGCGAACGGCCTCCTCTTGATGCGTGGCTGCTTGATACATGTTTATGGCGCAAAGCGTTACGCAACAAAGAGGCCGTAACCTCCAAACCCGCCGCGTCTCGGTCGACCAGCGCGAGGTGACTCCCCCGCGCCGCGAGGTCAACCGCGAGCGCGCGCCCGATGCCGCTCGCCGCGCCCGTGACCACCGCGACGCCGCCGGAGAACTCAAACGGCTTCATACGCCCTGCTGGGTCGAAGTGGGGGGTGAGGCAGGGGTTGAAGTCTCTACTGGGTCGGGGCTGGGTCGGAGCTGTGGTTTCACCCCGGTGTAAAGAGAAGGGTCGAAGCGGCGCAGGAGACGCCGGAAGTTTGCGGCCCGCTCCGGCCACAGCGTGCTGTTGCGCCCCGTCGCGTCAAGGTAATAGCTCACGCAGCCGCCCTGCACCCATATGGAAGAACGCAGCTTTTCCTGGAGGCGGTCGTTATAGTCAGCCTGCGCCTGGGGGGTGGGCTCGAGCGCCACCAGCCCCTTACGCTCCATGTGAGAAAGCGCCTGGAGAATATACCCGATTTGCGCCTCAATAATGTAAACAATCGAGTTGTGACCGAGCCCCGTGTTCGGCCCGACGAGCAAAAAGAGGTTGGGAAAGCCCGCGACAGTCGTGCCGTGCAGCGCTTCTAGGTGCGGGCTCCACACGTCCGTGAGGCTGCGACCGCCCCGCCCGTAGATGAGGCGCGCAACGGGCGGCTCGGTGGCATAAAAGCCCGTGCCGCCGATGAGCACGTCAAAGGCGCGTTCGCGCCCCCCCGCGGTTATGATGCTGTCCCCGCGCACCCGCGTGACGGCGTCCGTGACCAGTTCCACGTTGGGTTGTGTCAGCGCCGGGTAGTAGTCGTCACTCACCAGGATGCGCTTGCAGCCGATGCGGTAGTCCGGCAGGAGTTTGGCGCGCAGTTCGGGGTCCTCTACCTGCGCCTCCAGGTGTTCTCTGGCGGCCTTTTCGACGAGCTTGTTCATGCCCGGCCTCGAGAAACCCAAATGCTGGAACTCCGCGAGCGCGAAAACCCGAGCCCTCGAGAGGCGTTGCAGAAGGGGCACGCGGCGAAAGAGTCGCCGCCTACGCTTACTCGTGGGCCCGTCCCCGCGCGGCACGATCCAAGGCGGTGTGCGCTGAAACACCGTGAGCTGTCCCACCTCCTTTTGCAGTTCGGGCACGAACTGAATCGCGGACGCGCCCGTGCCGATGACCCCGACGCGCTTCCCGCGCAAATCGACGCCGTGGTCCCAGCGCGCGGAGTGAAACTTCGCGCCCTCAAACGTGTCCAAACCTGGAATCTTGGGCCACTTCGGCGCGTTCAAGGGGCCGTGCCCGGACACCAAAGCGCGGGCTGTAAAGGTGCCGCCGCTCGTTTCGACACGCCACAGCGCGCGCGCCTCGTCCCAGACCGCCGCCCTGACCTCGTGCCGCAAGCGGAGGTGAGGCGTGAGGCCGAAGTCGCCCACGCACCTCTTGAGGTAGTCCAAAATCTCGGGCTGACGCGCGTAGGTGTGCGACCAGTCGGGGTTGGGCGCGAACGAGAACGAGTAGAGGTCGCTTTTGATGTCGCAGGCGCAGCCGGGGTAGGTGTTCTCGCGCCAGGTGCCGCCGACTTCACCCGCGCGCTCGAGCACCACGAAGTCGGTCACGCCCCGCTCCTTGAGCTTTATCGCCATGCCCAGGCCCGCAAAGCCCGCGCCGATGATGGCGACCTGATAGTCAGGCTCACCGGGTTTATGGTAGGCGGGGTTCTGGCGGGTGCTGCTGTGTGTTTGAACGTTCACGCGTGCGCCTCTCTCTCCGAGTCCAAAAAATCTAAAACGAGCGTATTGAACCTTTCCGCGCGCTCGAGCTGCGGCAGGTGGCCCGTCTCGCGGAACAGGTGCGTGCGGGCGTGCGGGTAGAGGCGGGCGGCCTCCGGCAGATGGCGCGCGGGAAGGATAGTGTCGTTCTCGCCCCAGACGATGAGGGTGGGAATTTTGTGCTGCTCGAGCTGCCTTCTCAGGTCCGCACGCCACGCGGTTTTGACGCCGCGCGGGGAGCCGAGGGCGCGCGCGGTTGCGAGGAAGGCTCGAGCCGCGCCCGGCTGCCTGGCCAAGTCCAGCGCCTGCTCGACGCGCGTTTCCGTGGCAAAAGCGGGGTCGTGAAAGAGACTCCGGACGGTGTGCTCGGCCCCCCGGCGGCTCGGCCTCATGAGGAGTTCGCCGAGCCCCGGCACCGTGACGAGGCGCAGGGCGAGCGTGACCTCGCGCCCGAAGCCCGCGCTCGAGACCAACACGAGCCTGCGCACGCGTTCCGGTCGCGTCGCCGCGAACGCCTGCGTGACCGCGCCGCCCAGCGAGTTGCCGACGAGGATAACGGGCTCCCTTTCGCGCAGAGCGTCCAAAAAATCCTCCACAAAGCGCGCCAATCCTGCCAGCGTATAAGGTCCTTTGGGTTTGTCGGTGTAGCCAAACCCAACAAGGTCGAGGGCGTAGACACGGTGGCGCACGGCGAGAGCGTCCACCGTCTCCGACCAATCTTCCAGACTGCGGCCGATGCCGTGCAGGAGGACGACGGGCGGACCCGCGTCGCCCGCGGCGCGGTAGCGGGTGAAGACACCTCCCACGGAGCACCATTCAGTCCCGCCGCGCGCCTCCGGCCTCACCGCGTTTGACGCTTCCACGTTCGCCCCCGTCCCTGCTTCAAGGTGACACTGCTTCAACTCGTATAACTCCGTGATGCTCAAAAGCCCGTGATACTTAAGCGATAGTTTATCACGTAAGTCCCGACCATGTAGGTCGCCAACGCGGGGCACGTTGTTCTGCACGCCTCCACCCATGATAAGCTCGTCCGAACGTGGATAAAGCCCCTCTGGTTCCCGAGCAGCGCCAAAGGGAAATCCTGCGGCGCGCGGCGCGGGGCGGGGTCGTCAGGGTCGCCGAGCTTGCCGAAGTCTTGGGCGTCCACGACATGACCGTGCGCCGCGACTTGGACGCGCTCGCGCAAAGGGGCTTGCTCGAGCGCGTCCACGGGGGCGCGCGGCTGGATTCAAGAGCCAGCGGCGAAGTGTCGCACCAACTCCGCGCCGCCAAACGCGTAGAAGAAAAGGCGCGCATTGCGAGAGCAGCGTTAGCGCTGGTTAACGCGGGCGAGACGGTGGCCTTTGACGCGAGCACGACGGTTTCGGCCCTCATCAAGCTTTTGGGGGCGGAACCCGTGAACGCGGTTCTTATCAGCCTGGATGGCGCGAACGCGCTCGCCGCCGCGGGCGTGCCGTTTATCCTGGTGGGGGGCACCTTTCACGCGCCCGCGCGCTCGTTTGTCGGGCCGCTGGCGACCGCGCAGCTCGAGCGGCTTCACACCGACAAGGTCTTCTTCTCCTGCAAGGGCCTCTCCGCGCGCGCGGGCTACACCGACGCGCACCTCCCTGAAGTGGAGGTGAAAGCGCGCCTTATCGCCTCGGCCAAGGAGGTTGTCGCGCTCGTGGACGGGAGCAAGTTTGGCGGGGAGGCGCTGGGCACCATCGCCGCTTTGAAAGAGGTGGACACGCTCGTGACCGACCGCCGACCGCCGCCGGAGTTGGGGGAGGCGCTCGAGGAGGCCGGAACACGTCTCGTCGTGGCCGAGCCTGGTTGAACGTGTTGGTGGGGTTGCCGTGTCCGATATAGAACATCCCCCGCCCCTTTTTTAGGAGGCGAGGGATGATTTACATGTCGGGGCTGCTCGAGTGCAGCCCTAAGTAGCGTCAGGGTTTAGATTTAGAAGTCAAAATCGTTAATGTTCTCCGCCGTAAAGCGGTAGGGCGGCCCGAGCAGGGCCTGCAAGCTGACGGCGTCGCCCTCGGCGGTGTACTCGCCCAAGCGTCCCGCCTCAAACGTGCCGCCCGCGCCTAAGTCGCCCTCCAAAAGCGCGTTCGCGGCGTAGACGGCGGCGTAGCCCAGGTCAATCGGGTTCCAGAGCAGCACGGTGTTGACCGTGCCCCGCTCGACAAACTCGCGCATCCCGTTGGGGGTAGCGAGACCCAAGACGGCCACCTCGCCCGCGAGCCCGGCCTGCTCGACGGCCTCGGCGGCGGCGGGGAAGCCCACCGAGGTGGGGGAGATGATGGCGTCCAAGCCGGGGTTGGCGTTGAGGAGGTCTTGGGCCACCTGGAACGACTTCTGGGGCTCGTCGTCGCCGTACTGGACCGAGATTTGCTCGAGCTCGGGATAAGCCTCCGCGCTGTAGGCGTCCATCGCCTCGATCCAGGCGTTCTGGTTGGCGGCGGTGGGCGTGGCGCTCACGATGGCGTAACTCGCGTCGGGTCCGGCCTCCTCGACGAGCGCGTCGATGAGACCCTGGCCTATAGAGTCAAAGGTCGCCTGGTTCATGAAGAAATCCCGACCGCCGCTCGCGTCCGCGTCATAAGTCACCACCTCGATGCCCGCCTCCCGCGCCTTCTCGAGCACCGGCACAATCGCGTCGGGGTCGTTGGGCGAGACGATGAGCGCGTCCACGCCCCTGGCGATGAGCGAGTCGATGATCTGAATCTGCCCGTCCACGTCGGCGTTCACGGTGCCCTCGTACAAAAAGGTCAGCCCGAGTTCGTCCGCCGCCTCCTGTCCGCCCTGCTGCGTGGCGGTGAAGTATTCGGCGTTGGTGAATTTGGGGACCATAGCGACCGTCTGGGCCGCTCCCAGACCTGTGAGGGCGAACAGAACGAGACCGAGTAAAAGCTTTTTCATCCTTCCTCCTTTTTGTTTGTGCACGCGCACCCGCGCGAAAACACCCTGTAAACGTCCCGTGAAACGCCAAAAACTTCAAGACCCCGCACGCTTGCCGAGCAGCCCGTAAACGAGCACCGCCAGGATGAGCGCGGCACCGAGCACGAGCGAACGCACGTTGGCGTCAACGCCGCCCAGAATCATGCCGAAGCGTAAGGAAATAATAATCGCCAAACCGAGAAGTGTACCCAAAATCGAACCGGAGCCGCCGTTGATGCTGGTGCCGCCCAGGACGACCGCGGTGATGGCCTCGAGTTCGTAGTTCAGCCCCGCGTTGCCCTTGGCGGTGCCCACGCGCGACACGTAAAGAATCGCGGCGGAGCCCGCCGTAAAACCCGACAGTGTATAGAGGAGCATCAGCACGCGCTTGACGCGGACGCCCGCAAAGCGCGCCGCTCGCGCGTTGTGGCCGACGCTGTAGACGGTGCGCCCGAAGGTCGTGGCGTGGAGCAAGACCCCGAAAAGGGCGGCGGCCACCGCAAAAATAATGAGCTGCACCGGCACCCGCCCAACAAAACCCTGACCGAGCACGAAAAAACTTTCCGGAAAGCCGCTGATGCCGCGGCCCTGGGAGAGACCCAGCGCGACGCCCCGGAAAGCCCCAAAGGTTGCCAGCGTCACCACCAGCGGCGGCACCCCGACAAAGGCGGCGGTAAAACCGTTGAGCGCGCCCGCCAAGGTGCCGGTGAGGATGCCCACAAGCGCGGCCACAGGCAGCGGCAGCCCCGCCTCCCAGCTCAGGCCGAACACGACCGCCGAGAAGGCCAGGTTTGCGCCCACCGACAAGTCGATGCCCTTGGTGATGATGATGAGCGTCATGGGCAGCGCCAGGAGCCCGATTTCGACGATGAAGCGCGTCATCTCGAGCAAATTGGTGAGCGTGAAAAACTCATCCGACAGGCGTGACATTGCAAAAAGCACGAGGAGCCATAAGCCCGCCAGCACCAATTCGCGGGGGAGACCGGCGCGGCTTATAGGACGCCTCGCTTTCTCTTTTACGTTTGCCTCTTTCACGTCCCCACGCCCCCCACGCCGCCTAATGTTCCCCTCGAGCGCCGCGTCCTCAGCACGTCCACCGTCACCGCCAGGAGGATGAACAGCCCCTGGAAAAACTCCTCCCAGTCGGCGTTGAGACCCAAAAAAATCAGCGACGACTTCATCACGCCGAGGAGCAGCACGCCGAAAAAAGCGCCCAAGACGGTGCCGCTCCCGCCGAAGATGTTGATGCCGCCCAAGACCACTGCCGTAATCACTACGAACTCGAAGCCGAAGCCCTCGTTGGCGTTGATTTGCGAGAAGCGCGGCGCGTGAAAGGCGGCGGCGAGCCCCACGAACGCGCCCGAGAGCGTGAGCACGAGCATATGCACGCGCCGCACGCGCACGCCCGCGAGCGCCGCGGCTTCCGCGTTCGAGCCGACCGCGTAGACCGTGCGCCCCAAGCGGCTGTTCGCCATGAGGTACGTGGCCGCGCCCACCACCACGAACATGACCCACACCCCGAGGGGCAGCCCCAGAATCTTGCTCAGGCCGAGCGCGCGAAAAGCGGGCGAGAAGCCGCCTAAGTACTCGAGCGGCAGCACACTCAGCAGCGCGTAGCGGTAGACCGTCAGCGTGCCCAAAGTAACGATAATTGAGGGCAGCCCGGCGTAGGCCACCAGCACCCCGTTAAACGCGCCGAGGAGCGCGCCCACCAAAATGGTGCCGGGGATGATGAGTGCGACCGGCACGCCCCACACGTCCAGATATCCGGCGGCGAACACGCACACCGCCAGAATCGAGCCGATCGAAATGTCGATTTGCCCGCTGATGATGACGATGGCCGCGCCCACGGCGGCGATGGCGATGACGGAAGCGTTGGAAAGAAGCGAGGTGATGTTGCGCGCGTTAAAGGCGAGTCCGCCGTCGCGGGTCTCAAACACAAGGAAGTTGGTGCTAAAGCCTAAATAGGCCACGGCCCCCGCGAGGATGAGGAGCAAGACGAGTTCCCGGCCGTAGCGGGCGTAAAATCCTCGCAAATGCGTCATCAGGCGGCTCCGGCTGCCAAACGCATGACGCGCGGCCCGTCGGCGTCTTCGCGTCCCAACCCGCCCGCCAAGCGCCCCCCGTTCATCACCAAAATCCGGTGGCTCATCGCCAGGATTTCGGGTAGCTCACTAGAAATCATGAGAATCGCCAGGCCTTCGTCGCAGAGACGCGCCATGAGCTTGTGGATTTCGGCCTTCGCGCCCACGTCGATGCCGCGCGTGGGTTCGTCCAGAATAAGCAGCTTCGGTTTCGTAGCGAGAGCCTTGGCGAGCGAAACTTTTTGCTGATTGCCGCCGGACAGCGTGGCGACGGTCGTCCCCACCCCCGGCGCGCGCACCTGGAGGATGTTGAAAAAACGTTCGGCCACACTTTTCGCGCGGCGCGCGTCGAGCAGGCCGAGCCGCCTTAGGTGTTCGAGAATCGGCAGGCTGATGTTTTCTTCGATGGTCATGGGCAAGACGAGCCCCTCGAGCTTGCGGTCCTCGCTCACATAAGCCGTGCCCGCCTCAATCGCGCCCCAGGGGGTGCGCGGCACCCGCTCCCCGTCTAGCAGCACCTCGCCCTCGTGCGTATCAATCCCGAAAAGGCAGCGCGCCACCTCCGAACGGCCCGAGCCCACCAGACCGGCGAGGCCCACAATCTCACCCGCGCGAACCTCGAAAGAGATGTCGTGCAGACCGGGACGGTTTAGGTGACGGACCTCGAGCATGACCTTGCCGGGCCTAAACACCACCTCCGGATAAAGGTCTCCAACCTCACGCCCGACCATGAGCGCGATGAGGCGTTCCACGTTCAGGTCGCTTACCACGCCGCCGCCCACCGATTCACCATCGCGCAGCACCGTAACCCGGTCGGCTATGTCAAAAATCTCGTCCAGCCGGTGCGAGATGTAGACGACGCCGACGCCCCCCTCTCTAAGCTTCCGCACCACCTCGTGCAGCGCCGCCGCGTCGCGCTCGCCCAGCGAGGCGGTGGGCTCGTCCATGATGAGCACGCGCGCGTCCCTCGTGAGCGCCCGTGCAATCTCGACAAGCTGGCCCTGCGCGGTGGAGAGGTGCGAAACGGGTGTGTCTAGGTCGAGAGTGACGCCCAGCCGGTTGAACGCTTCCTCGGCGCGTGTCCGGAGCGTGCGCCAGTCGATGAGCCTCAGCGGGCCGCGGGTGGCCTGCGCGCCCATGAAGAGGTTCTCGAGCACGCTCAAGTCGGGAAACTGCGCGAGCTCCTGATAGATAACCGCGACGCCGTGCGCGGTCGCGTCCTCCGGATGCCGAAAGGTCACCTGCTCGCCGTTTAGCGTGACACTACCCTCGTCGGGTCGATGCACCCCGGCCATGATTTTGATGAGCGTGCTCTTGCCCGCGCCGTTTTCGCCCACGAGCGCGTGAACCTCGCCCGCGCGCAAGTCGAACGACACGCCGCGCAGCGCCCGCACGCCGCCGAAGGATTTGTGGACGTTATGCAATTCGAACGTCACGCGTTTCCTTCCGCCACGCGCTCTACCGACTCACGGGTTTTGACTTGATTTTTCCTCTCGCGCACCCTGTCCGCCTCTCGAGCGTCCGGCAGCCGTCCCTCTTTGGAAGTGTCGGCATCGTAGCATGAGCGAACACGGCTGCGCAACTATCGCACAAGGTATTTTCAAACTCTTGTTCTTTTATGTTACACTTGTGTTCATTTGAGCTGTCAAGTTAGTTTTAGAGGAGGGTAAAGCATCATGAACGTAGAAGCGAGCTATACCCTGGCGCGCGAGCGTTACGCCGAAAGGGGGGTGGACACCGACGCGGCTTTGGAGACGCTCGGCGCGGTGCCCATCTCCTTGCACTGCTGGCAGGGCGACGACGTGGGCGGCTTTGAAGACCCTGGGCGCGGGCTCTCGGGCGGCATCATGGCGACGGGCAACTATCCCGGCAAGGCGCGGACAGCCGATGAACTGAGGCGCGACCTAGACAAAGCCTACAGCCTCATCCCCGGCACGCACCGCCTTAACCTGCACGCAATCTACCTAGAGACCGACAAGCCTGTGCCCCGCAACGAAATCGCGCCGGAACATTTCGCGGGTTGGGTCGATTGGGCGAAAGAAAAGGGCCACGGCCTCGACTTTAACCCCACCTGCTTTTCTCACCCCCTGGCCGACGACGGCTTCACGCTCGCGCACCCCGACGCGGGCGTCCGGCAGTTCTGGGTGGAGCACTGCACTGCGTGCCGCGACATCGGCGCTTCCTTTGGGCGCGCGTTGGGGACACCCTGCGTCACGAACCTCTGGATACCCGACGGCTATAAAGACACGCCGGTTGACCGCAAGGGGCCTCGAGCACGCCTCAAGGAATCCTTAGACCAGATTTTTGCCAAAGAGCTAGACCCGCGCCACAACTTGGACGCCGTCGAGAGCAAACTCTTCGGCCTCGGTTCGGAGAGTTACGTCGTTGGCTCGCACGAGTTTTATTTGGGCTACGCGCTGCTGAATAACACGCTCCTCTGCCTCGACGCGGGTCACTTTCACCCGACTGAGACCATCAGCGACAAACTCTCGGCCATTCTTTTGTATTTAGACGAGATACTTTTGCACGTGAGCCGCGGGGTGCGCTGGGACAGCGACCACGTGGTGACGCTCACTGACGACCTGCGGGCCATCATGCAGGAGGTGGTGCGGGGCGACTACCTGAGCCGCGTGCATATCGGCCTGGATTTTTTCGACGCCTCCATTAACCGCATCGCCGCCTGGGTTATCGGCACGCGCAACGCGCAGCGCGCGCTTCTTTTGGCGCTGCTCGAGCCCCTTGACGAGCTTCGCACGCTCGAGGCCGCGGGCGACCACACCGCGCGGCTCGCGCTCTTGGAAGATATCAAAGGTTTGCCCTTCGGCGCGGTCTGGGACGCGTTTTGTGTGCAGCAAGGCGTGCCGGTGGGCTCGAGCTTTATGGCTGAGGTGCGCGCGTACGAAGAGCGAGAACTCTCCAAGCGGGCGTGACGGCGGAAAGTTGCGCTACTGAATATTTAACAAAGGAGTCACGATGGCGGACACGGCGGGTAAAGAAACCTTTGAACATGTGGACTATCTCTGGGAGGACGCGGTCGCGGACAGCTTAGACCCGGTCGAGCGCCTTGTGTACCGCTCCAACCTGCTTGGCCGCGACCAACGCATCACCAACACGGGCGGCGGCAACACCTCTGCAAAACTGACGATGGAAGACCCCCTGACGGGCGGCGAGGCCGAGGTGCTGTGGGTCAAGGGCTCGGGCGGCGACCTGCGCACCTCGAGGCGTGAGAATTTTGCCTCTTTGTATATGGACAAGCTGCGGGCGCTCAAAGACATCTACAACCGCGCCGAGGAAAAAGGGGTCAAGACGCCCATCGAGGACGAGATGGTGGGCATGTACCCGCACACGGTCTTCGACCTCAACCCGCGGGCGAGTTCCATCGACACACCGCTGCACGCGTTTATCCCCGCCAAACATGTAGACCACACCCACCCAAACGCCGCCATCGCAGTAGCCGCCTCGGAGGGGTCGGAAGAACTCACTCAAAAGATTTACGGCGATGCGGTCGGCTGGGTGCCTTGGCAGCGCCCCGGTTTTGACTTAGGTTTAGTGATGGAGCGCGAGGCGCTGGACAAGCCCGGCTTAAAAGGCCTCATCATGGGCCAACACGGGCTCATCAACTGGGCGGACGGCGACAAGGCGTGTTACGAACTTTCGCTGGCGCTGATTGAAAAGGCGGCGCGGTATGTTGAAGCGCACGATAGGGGAGACGAGACTTTTGGCGGGCAAAAATATGAGAGTTTGAGTGAGGAAGAGAGAAAGCGGGTTCTCACTCAAGTCTTGCCCAAGCTCCGCGGGATGGTCTCGCAGCAAAACCGCTTTATCGGCACCGTAGAATCAAGTGAGGCGGTGCTCGAGTTCATCAACGCTCATGATGCGCCGCGCCTGAGCGAACTCGGTACGAGCTGCCCCGACCACTTTTTGCGCACCAAAATCAAGCCTTTGTATGTTCCTTGGAACCCGCAGAGAGAGGATATGGACGCGCTTGTGAGGGGGCTCGAGGACGGCTTGACACGCTACCGCGAAGACTATAAAGCCTACTACGAAACCCACAAACACCCCGACTCACCCCCCATGCGCGACCCCAATCCCACCGTCATCCTCATCCCCGGTTTAGGCCTCATCGCCTGGGGCAAAAACAAGAGCGAGTCGCGCGTGACCGCCGAGTTCTACAACGCCGCCGTCGCGGTCATGCGCGGGGCGGAGGCCGTCGGCGCGTACACCGCCCTGCCGCCTCAAGAAGCGTTCGACATCGAGTATTGGGCGCTGGAGGAGGCCAAACTGAAACGGATGCCGCCCGAAAAGGAGTTCGCGCGTCGCGTCGTGGTGGTGGTGGGCGCGGGCAGCGGCATCGGCAAGGCGACCGCGCACCGCCTGGCGGAGGAGGGCGCGCACGTCGTCTGCGCCGACTTAGACGAGGGAGCGGCGACGGCCACCGCCGCGGAACTGACCGAGCGCTTCGGGGTGGGCGTCGGCGTGGCGGGGACGGGGGTCTCAGGCTGCGGCCCCGCCCTCGGCCTCCCCGTGGATGTGACAAAGCGCGAGAGCGTGCGGGCGCTTTTCGAAACCACGCTCCTCGCTTACGGCGGCGTGGACAACGTCATCGTTACCGCCGGAATTTTCGTGTCGCCCGACGCCGAGGGCCGCATCCCCGACGGCAAGTGGGGCCTCACCTTCGGCGTCAACGTGACGGGGGGCTACCTCGTCGCGGACGAGGCGCGGCGCATCTGGGAGGCGCAGGGGCTGCGGGGCTCGCTGGTCTTGACCACCAGCGTCAACGCCGCCGTGTCCAAACGGGGCTCGCTCGCTTATGACGCCTCCAAGGCCGCCGCAAACCACCTCGTCCGCGAACTCGCCATCGAACTCGCGCCCCTCATCAGGGTAAATGGCCTCGCACCCGCCACCGTGGTCGAGGGCAGCAGCATGTTCCCGCGCGAGCGCGTGAAAAGTTCGCTCGCCAAGTACGATATTCCTTTTGACGAAAACGACGACACCGAGACGCTGCGCGACGCGCTAGCCGCGTTCTACGCCCAGCGGACGCTTACGAAGTCGCCCATCACCCTCGCCGACCAGGCGGAGGCTGCTTTTTTGCTTAGCAGCAGCAAGCTGGGCAAGACGACCGGGCAAATCTTGAGCGTGGACGGCGGGCTGCGTGAGGCCTTTTTGCGGTAGCGCGCTCTGAGCATAAACTCGGCTTAAAACGTGAGGTACACCTGAATGATGCCCTCTTTATTGCGCCACACTGAAGGCATGACAGACGGACCCGCTGGAGACGACATCCCCACGCACGTTGCCGAGAGAGCCAGCGCCGAGGAGCACGAAAGAGAGTTGGAGCGCATCCGCGCGCTTCTCGCGCACATCCAGGCGCAAACGAAAGGTATCAAAGAGGCGGCCAAGGCCGAGCATTCGGAGGCCACCGACGCAAAAGTAGAGGGGCTGCTCGAGCGCACCGAGGCTTTGCTCGAGGAGGTGGAAGAGCTTTATGATGCCGAAACGCAGGCTTAGGCCGTAACCGTTTTTTAGACGTTGGCGGCGGTAACGGACGGACGAAAGATTTATGTTCTGGCAACCTGCCGAACTTAAGACACCAACCCAATCGCACCAAATTTCTCTGTTGCCCAAGCATGAATTAAAGAGAAAAATCAGGCGAGGCGCACATCCTTGCGCCTCGCTTTTGTCAATGAGCTACCAAACTTTGTTTACGGCTCGTTCGGCCAGGACCCCACCACGCCGGGGGCGGCCCACTCCATCGTGGTCAGTTCGGCTTGGGTCATCGTTTGGCCCTCCGGCACCACCACGTTGCCTTTGCGGTCCTCCAAGGGGCCGGTAAAGGGGTCAAAGGCCACGGGCGCGGCGGACATCTGCTCGAGCCGCTCGTAAAACAAGTCGTACACCGAAATTTCGCCGAACTCGGGGTGGTCGATAACCGCCGCCTTGAGTTCGTCCTCAAAAGCCGGGTTGATGGTCACGTCAAAAGACGCGCCCACCTCGACTGCGTCCTCGGGTAAGAGCCACCAGTAGTCGACGTTTTCTAGATTCTCGGTCGTGTAGACGCCGTCGTGAACTTTTTGCAAAAAGTCGATGTAGATTTTGCTCCAGTCGACGAGCTGGCCCGAGACGACCTCGTCGGGGGCGTACTCGAGCATCGGCGAGTAGTGCGCGAACGAGGGCAAACCCTGCTGCGCCGCCACTTGAATCACCGTCGGGGTGTCTTCGGTAAAGGCGAAAACATCCGCGCCCTCGGCGATGAGCGCTTGGGTAGCCTCGGCGGCCCGCGCGGGGTCGAACCAGGCGTTAATCCATATGGGCTGAACCGTCGCCTCGGGGTTGACCTCGCGCATCCCCAGGGCAAAGGCGCCCAAATGGCGCTTCACCTCGGGGATGGGAAACGCACCCACGTACCCCGCCTTATTCGTGTCGGTGAGCGCGCCCGCCAGGAGGCCGTTGAGGTAATAGACCTGATAGAAGTCGGCCATGTAGGTCGCCATGTTGGGCGCGCGCTTGAAGCCGCTCGCGTGGGCGAAAATGACGTCAGGATATCTCTCGGCCGCCGCGAGCGTGCCGTCCATAAAGCCGAACGAGGTGGTGAAAATCACGTCCGCGCCGCCGCGCACCATCTGGTCGATAAAGGTCGCCTCCTGGCCCTCCGGCACCGACTCGACGAAAGTGGTTTCCAGCCAGGGGAGCGCCTCTTCAGCGGCCAACCTCGCCTCGTTGTGCGCGTGCGACCAGCCGTAGTCTCCGATGGGGCCGACGTAGATGAAGCCTGCTTTGAGAGGTTCCTCCTGAGCGAACGCCAAACCTAGCAGCAAGCCAAACGTCAGCATTACGAGCTTCCAAAACCGCATCCTGCACCTCCTTGGATTTTTGTGATGTGCTGTGATTTACGCTTTCACCTGCCTGCACAGGGTTGCACAGCGCCTCATCCCTTACCGAACTCCACCTCTATAAATTGCTCCCCGTTACAAAGTACCATCTCGCGGTGCGAGAGGCTAGCACT
This sequence comes from Trueperaceae bacterium, assembly GCA_965214995.1. Lineage (GTDB taxonomy): Bacteria > Deinococcota > Deinococci > Deinococcales > Trueperaceae > CBDCCT01. The sequence goes on along the minus strand of CBDCCT010000002.1, from coordinate 5,128,493 downwards.
TAACGCTTCTACGCCGACCCCAAATTTAGCCAGATGTCACCCACCGCTGCGCCTTTCTACCGTTCTCCACGTACATAAGGCAGGCCCAGCGACTCCGGCGCGCTGCCCGCGCGACCCGAACGCCGCAATGCAGCCAAAGTCAAAACCAAGATGGTGACCGCGTAGGGCGTCATGAGCAAGAGTTCGGGCGGCAGCGCGCCCTGCAAGCGCAGCGAGAGGTGGAAAAAAGCGCCGAAGATAAAGGCGGCGAAAATGGCCCTTAAGGGGTTCCAGGCGGCAAAAATTGCGATAGCCAGTGCTATCCAGCCCATGCCCGCGGTCATCCCGTCGTTCCACGAGGGGCGGTAGGCGAGCGACAAAAAAGCGCCCGCGACGCCGGCCATCACCCCGCCGAACACGACGGCGGCGTAGCGCACCAAGAAGACGTTGACGCCCACCACGTCGGCCGCCGCCGGGGACTCGCCGACCGAGCGCAGCGTCACGCCTAAGCGGGTGTGGTAGAGGACGAACCATAAGATAAGCGCCACCAGCAACCCCAAATAGGTGAGCGCGTGTTGTCTCAAAAAGAGCGCCGGGCCGAGCACGGGGATGGTTTCCAGGAGGGGAAACTCAACCACCCTCATCGCCTGAAGCAGCGGACGACCCTCCCAGGCGCGCCCGAAAAGCCCGGCAAGACCCAAGCCGAAAATGGTCAGCGCCAGACCCGAGATGTACTGATTGGCCCGCAACGTAATCGAGACAAAGGCGTGGAGGAGGGCCGCCAGGCCCCCCACGCCCGCGCCAATGAGCAGCCCCAGCCAGGGGTCGCCCGTGGTCTGGGCGGCGGCAAAGCTCGAGAGCGCCCCCAGAATCATCATCCCCTCGACGCCCAAGTTAACCACGCCCGCGCGCTCGGCGTAGATTTCGCCCAGCGCGGCCCACAAGAGCGGCGTGGAAAAGGCGAGCGCGCGCCCGACGGTGCTGATTATCCAGCTCTCGAGGTCCACGGTTCCTCTTCCAATCCCTCTGAGTCTTTGTCAGCTTTGGACTCGACATTTTTTGGCACCGCCTCCGCGGGCGCGCGGCGCAGGCGGTGGCCGATGAGCGGCTCCGCGCCGATGAGAAAGAGCAGCACGAGCCCGCTCATCACGCCCGTAATCTGCGCGGGCAGCCCCAGCGAGGCCTTGGCAACGTCGCCCGCGGCGAACACGAAGCCCATGAGCAGCGCGGTGGGCAGGGCGGCGAGCGCGCTCCCGCGCGCGAGCAGCGCTACGATGATGGCGGTGTAGCCGTAGCCCAAAGAAATCTGGTCGGGGTCCAACAGCCGGTGGTGAATGCCCGCCACCTCGCCCACCCCCGCGAGCCCCGCCGCGCCCGCCGAAAAGAGCACCAAAAGAAGCGTCACGCGCAAAAAGTTGATGCCCGCATAGCGCGCCGCCGCCGGGCTCTCGCCCATCACCCGAATCTCGAAGCCAAGCTTGGTGCGCGCGAGCAGCCCCGCGGTGGCGACGGCGAGGAGGAGGCCGATGAGCAGCGTGGGCCAGTGGAGGCGCGTGCCGGGCAAGGTCGGCAGTTGGGCGGCGGACGCAAAAAGATCGGTGTAGGCAAAGCCCATCATGCTCTCCCCGCGCCAGGGGCCGTGGATAAGAAACTGCACAAAGTAGAGCGCGACGTAGTTCATCATCAGCGTGGTGATGATTTCGTTCACCCCGAGCTTGACCTTGAGGAGCGCGGGCAGAAAGCCCCAGAGCGCCCCCGCGAGAAAACCGGCGACGAACATGGCGGGTAAGAGCAGGGGCCCCGGCAAGGGCGCGAACAGGGCCACGCCCGAGGCCGCAGCCGCGCCCAGCAATAGCTGACCCTCCGCCCCGATGTTATAAAACTGCGCGCGAAAGGCCAAGACCAGGCCGACGCCGCAGAGGAGCAGCGGGATGGTTTTGCGCAGCACCTCCGCCAGGCCCTGAACGTCCCCCAGCGTAAAGCGAAAGATGGTCGCGTAAGCGTTGAAAGGGGAGACGCCGTAGCCCCAGAAGATGAAACCCGTCACCACAAAGGCGGCCAAGACAGCCCCGACGGAAACGCTCAAAATCACGCGCCAGGAGGGGTCGGGTCGTGGTTCAAAACGAAGGCGTTCAAAACGGAGTCGCCTCACGTCACGCCCGCCATCATCAGGCCGAGCGTTTCTCGGTTGGCGTTCCCAGGCACGGTGCCCATGACGCGGCCCCCGAAAAGGACCATGATGCGGTCGGCCAACAGCAGCAGTTCTTCCAAATCTTCTGACACCAAAAGCACGCCCGCGCCCTCGGCGCGCCGCTCTAAGAGTTCTTGATGCGTTCTCTCGGTGGCCCCCACGTCGAGGCCGTAGGTGGGATGCGCGGCGACGATGAGCTTGGGCCGCCCGGCGAGTTCGCGGGCCAGAATCACCTTTTGCACGTTGCCGCCCGAGAGCAGGCGCGTCGGCGTCTTGGGTGAGGGCGTGGCGACGTCGTAGGCGTCAATGGCGCGCTCGGCGGTCCGTTCGGCCGCGCGGTAGTCGAGCAGCGGTCCCTGTGACAAGGGCGGCTCGCGGTAGCCGCGCAACATCAGGTTTTCAGTTACCGAAAAGGCGGGCACGACGCCCGTGTGGTTGCGGTCTTCGGGGATGTGCGCGACCCCGGCCCCGAAGAGTTCTCCCGCTGAGAAGCGGGTGACGTCGCGGCCGCCAAGTTCTACCGTCCCTTTCGTCGGACGCCGCAGCCCGGTCAACGCGTCGATGAGTTCGCGTTGGCCGTTGCCCGCCACCCCGGCGACGCCCAGAATCTCCCCCCTATGAACGTCAAACGTTACGTTCGAGAGCGCCTCCCGGCCCTTGCGGTCACCCGCGACGCACACATCCCGGACGCGCAAGACCGGCTCGCCAAAGGAGCCCCCGCGCGCGTTGCGCACCGGAGCGACGCTGCGCCCGACCATGAGTTCTGCCAGACCCTTTAGGCTCGCCTCCTCACGGCGCAGATTCCCCACCACCGCGCCCTTGCGCAGCACGGTCACGGCGTCCGCCACGCGCATCACCTCGCCCAGCTTGTGCGTGATAAAAACGACCGCGTGCCCGGAACGCTTCATCCCCTCCAACACCTCAAACAGCCCCTCCGCCTCGCCCGGCGTGAGCACGCTCGTCGGCTCGTCGAGGATGAGAATCTTGGCGCCGTGTACGAGCGCCTTGAGAATTTCCACGCGCTGCTTTTCGCCCGCCGAGAGCTCCCAGACCTCCGCCTGGGGATCCACGGCGAGCCCGTAGCGCTCGCCGAGTTCGGCAACTCGTTTGGCGACCTTGCGGGTGGGGAATAAAAAGGGTGCAGGCAACCCCAGCGCGACGTTTTCGGCGACGGTGTGGCGGTTGGAGAGCGTGAAGTGCTGCGCCACCAGCCCGATGCCTGCGCGCATGGCGTCCTTGGGCGAGCGAAAACGCACGGGTCGTCCCGAAAGGTGAATCTCCCCGTCGTCGGGGGTGTAAAGGCCGTAAAGAAGGCTGATCAGCGTGGTTTTTCCCGCCCCGTTCTCGCCCAGGAGCGCATGAACTTCGCCCGCGCGGACCCTTATGTCGACGGCGTCGTTGGCGACGACGCCAGGAAAGCGCTTGGTGATGCCTTTCATGTGGAGGAGCGGCGGCGCGGTGGGGGGCGCTGACACTGTTTCTGACACTGTTTCTGACACTGTTTCTGACCCTATCTTTGAACGCGCCTCCAAGCGTGCCTCGGCCATGCGGCAACTATAGCAGGTCTACGCTTCTGAGCTAACGCGGCTTGACGGACTGGTTCCCGTTGACCGGTTCTCGTCGACCGGTTCTCGTTGACTACGGCTGAGGGAGCTTAAATTTTACATGACCGGGGAGCGCGGAGCGGCGGCATCCGGAGGGCCGAGACTAACTCACCATACTCGGCAGGGATCGGACGGTGTCGGTGCGGGTGCGGGCCGCGTCCTCCAAGCTGTGACGTGCCGTTGTCGGGCCTCGAGGCGCAAATTTCTGCTACCATACGAGTTGCGCGCGGAATTTAACCTCTGATAAGCGCTCAGAAAATTTTAACGTGAACCTCCCAGGATTCCATCTGTGAGTCTCATCGTATAAACTGTGGCTAGATTGCTCGTAATTCTGTGTAGGGGCGGGACAGAGCATCGACCGGAAGCGACGGAAGGCGCCCTCTGGCAACGCGAGGCGGGCGGTAGAGGGAAACGGATGAACATAAAACACGTGTTAGTTACGGGAGGCGCAGGCTTTATCGGCAGCCATCTGGTCGATAAACTCCTGGCGCGCGGGTGCGACGTCACGGTGGTCGACTCCTTTGACCCCTTTTACAGCGTCAATATCAAAGAAAACAACGTGTGCGCGCACTTAGGAAAGCCCAACTACCGGCTCGTCCGCGAGGACATCCGCGATCTAAAGGCGCTCCGGAGGGAGCTGACGGGCGACTATGATGTAATAGCCCACATCGCCGCCAAGGCAGGCGTGAGGCCCAGCATCCAGGACCCGCTGGGTTACCAGAGCGTCAACGTGGGCGGCACCCAGAATCTGTTAGAGCTCGCCAAGGAGTGGGGCGTCAAGCGGTTCGTGTTCGCCTCCTCGAGCTCCGTCTACGGCGTGAACGCCAACGTGCCCTGGCGCGAGGACGAGGGGCTGTTAAAACCCATCAGCCCCTACGCGAGCACCAAGATGAGCGCGGAACTTTTGGGGCACGTCTACAGCCATCTCTACGGCATTTCCTTTGTCGCCCTGCGCTTTTTTACCGTGTATGGGCCACGCCAGCGCCCCGACCTAGCCATTCACAAGTTCGCCCGCCTCATGCTGGAGGGCAAGGCCATCCCCGTCTACGGCGACGGCGGCACGCGGCGCGACTACACCTTTGTTGACGACACCGTCCAGGGCATTCTCGCCGCGCTCTCCTTTGAGGGCTCGCCTTTTGAGGTTATCAACTTAGGCAACAATCAAACGGTGAGCTTGAACGACCTTATTGGGGGGCTCGAGGAGGCGCTAGGCGTTGAGGCCACTGTCAACCGGCTTCCCGACCAGCCCGGCGACGTGCCCCAGACGTGGGCCGACATTCATAAAGCGGAGCGCCTGCTGGGTTACAAGCCGAAAACGGGTTTGAAAGAGGGCTTGGAGAAGTTCGCCGAGTGGTTGCGCGCCGCGGAAAGAGAAGAGGCGGTCGTTCGCAGGTAGAGCGCTCATCCTGCTTTTTGTGTTTTGCTTAGAAAGCCGCCTTCTTTGAGGGCGGCTGTTCGCGCTGAGTTTACCTCCGGAAGCGCCGCCCCTGCATCACGCGCGCGGCTCTTGTCGCCCAACCTTTGCGCGCCTTGCGGAGCCCTCGCGCGCGCTTGGCCGCCCACAAAAGGGGGCGAGCGGGGGGGCCGGCGAGCGCCGCGGAACCCTCGAGCCAAAAGAATTCCCCGCGCAACCCTTTGAGTTCGGCGACCGCGCGACGGCGCGAGGAGGCGCGGAGGAGGCCGCCAGCGTTCCGGACGAGCCGGTAGACCGTCCCGATGCCCAAGGATTTTATGGGTGAGGGTGTGTGACCGGGGGGCGCGGCGGCAGTTCCAAGAACCTCGGCGACGGCTTGCGCGTCGCGGCGGGTGGGCTGCGACAGAAAAAGGTTGAGGGCGGCGCGCGCGGCTTCTCTGAACGGACCGCTCGAGGCCGCAAGTTCGGTTTGCGCGACCTCGCGCGCAAAGGAAAGAGCGGTTTCTGTGACGAGAGTATAGAACGCCGGGTCCCCGTTGTCCCCAAGAAGGAGCTCAACCACCCCCTTGTTTTCAAAAAGGACGGCCTGCCCGCCCGGAGCAGCTTCAACTTCCTCGAGAAAAAAAGCGCGGCTCGGCCCGCTCTCGGGTGCGCGCACACGCTTTTTAGAAAGACCCAAATAGTACCCGAAGGTGTAGGGCTGTCCGCCCGCGCCAAGCATTTCTTTGAGCGACGCTTGCGCCTCGAGCGTCCAGCCGACATCCACCAGGGCCCAGGCACGGTCGTTCAAAAGACCTTCCTGTTCAAAATAGGCGAGCGCCTCCTGCGGGCCTTGGGCGCGCTCGAGCACGCGCTCGAGCGTTTCGCCCCCTGCCGCGTTCTCGTCGTGCGACTCTTTCTCACCAGGCATGTTGCCTGAGCGGGCATGGTGGTGGTGCTGAGGAGCCCCCGCTTGGTTTTTCTCCCGGGCGGCCTTACCATCCTGAAGCTCCGACGGTTTTTTGTTTCGCCACGCTGAGACGCATAGCTGGCGCAACTGGGGCGCTCCTGGCGGCTCGAGCGCCTTGGCAACCTCCAGCATGAGGGTGTTTGTAAAGTAGAGCCGCTCGAGCCCGCGCGCCCGCGCGTCCTGGAGCACCCAGAGCACGAAGCCTGTCAGAAGGGGTGCCAGCACGTTGGCGGCGAGCGCGCCAGCGTCGGCTGTTGCGTTGTTGTGAGGAGCGGAAAGTCGGACTGCCCGGCTCAGACCCGCTAGAAGCGCGGCCTCGTGGGGCGCGTCCGGGGCGGCGCGCAGGAGCGCTTCTTCAAGCCGGTTGGGCTGCGAGGCGGTGAAAAGTCCCGCCGTAACGCCCTGCTTGCGGGGGGCGAAAAAGTCGCCGTAGACGTTGTCGCCGTAGTGCTCGAGCTCCCCCGGCTTGAGTCCCTCGGCCTTCAAAACATGCTCGAAAAGCTTGCCTGAGCGTTTGGTGATGCCCAGCTCGCCCGACACGTAAAGCGTCTCGCCCGCCTCGGCTATCCCCCCATCAACGAGCATTTGCCAGATGACCGCGTGGGGCAGATACATATCCGAAATGTAGATGACGCGCGTTCCTTGTGCCCGCAACGCCTCGATGCGGCTTTTGACCTCGCTGATGGGGCGTACGGAACGGAGCTCGAGCGCCACCTCCGCCTCTTGCATCTCCTGTTCGTCTATGCCCCACGTGTGCAGCGAGGAGAACGTGCGGTAAATGTCGGCGAGCGTCACATCCCCGCGCGTCTTCGTCCTTTGCGCCTCCCTTTCCGCCGCGATGCGCTCCCGGACGAGGTCAAACACCTCCTCCCGGCCGAACGCGCCCTCGCCGCGCGTGCGCGTCAGCATGGCGGCGGCGAGGGGATAAAAGAGGTCGGTGGGGCGCGGGTAGCACCTCACCACGCAGGTGTCGAACACGTCAAACGAGTAGACCTTCATGGGAGCCTCACAGGAACGCGCGCTTGTGGCGTTTGTCCGTTTTTCCTCACCCCCCGGCTCAACCGTTGAGCCGGGGGTCAAAGGAAGATGACGCTGCCCGGCGCAGCGTCATCTTCAGCGTCATCTCCGTACAGGATGTTTGGAGCGCTCTGCGCGCCTAGCGACCGACGCCGACGTAGGTAAAGCCTTTTTCCCCAACCTCGGCGGCGTTGAGCAGGTTGCGCGCGTCTAGGATGAGGTCGCCCTTCATCCGCTTTTTCATTTCTTCCAAAGGAAGGTGCTTGTACTCTTGCCAGTCGGTGGCGACGACGAGCGCGTCACAGCCCAGGGCCAAGCACATCGCGTCGTCACAGTACTCGACGGGCAGGTCGGGGTAGAGCTTTTTGGCGCTGTCCATCGCAATGGGGTCGTGGACGCGGACGACGGCGCCGCGCTCGTGCAGGTGCTCGATGATGGTCAGCGCGGGCGCGTCTCTTAGGTCGTCGGTGTTGCCTTTAAAGGCCAGGCCCAAGATGCCGATGGTGGTGCCGCGCAGCACCTTGAGGTGTTGCTGCAAGCGGTCGATGACGTGGAGGCGCTGGCGCTGGTTCACGTCGATGGCGGCCTCGACAATCGACATGGTGTGGTCGTAACCTTTCGCCATCGTGACGATGGCGCGGGTGTCCTTGCCGAAGCAGGAGCCGCCCCAGCCTAAACCTGCGTGCAAGAACTTGGGGCCGATGCGGGTGTCGAGACCAATCGCGCGCGCGACCTGCGTGATGTCCGCGCCGATGTGCTCGGCGAGGCCCGCGAATTCGTTGATGAACGAGATTTTGGTCGCCAGAAAGGAGTTGGCGGCGTATTTGGTCAGCTCGGCGCTCGTGGCGGTGGTGGTGATGAGCGAGGGCAGGGGGTAGCGCTCCGGGCGGGGTGTCTGGGTGGGCGCGTCGAAGTCTTGTTCGAGCAAGGGCGCGTAGAGCTCGCGGAGCATCCCCACGGCGGTCGGGTTGTCGGCGCCCACGACGATGCGGTCGGGGTAAAGCGTGTCGTGCGTGGCGCGGCCCTCGGCCAGAAACTCCGGGTTCGAGGCGACCCACACGTCGGCCTTGACGCCCTTCTGGGCGAGCTCGCGGTGGATAATGCCCTCGACGTGGCGCGCGCTGCCCACGGGCACGGTGGATTTGTTGACGACCACGAGTTGCGCGCCGTCCACAATGCACGCCGCGACCTCCCTGGCCGCCGCGTCGACATACTGAAGGTCGGCGTCGCCGTTGTGCTTGGTGGGCGTGCCCACGGCGATGACGACGATTTCTTTGCCCTCCAACGCAGGAATCTCCGTCTGAAAGGTGAGGCGCGACTTCGATTCGCTCAAAAGCTCGTCGAGCCCGGGCTCGTGGATGGTGGCGCGGCCCGAGCGGAGCGTCTCAATAATCTGCGGGTTTTTGTCCACGCAGGTGACGCGGTGGCCGAGATAGGCGAGCGCGACGCCCGTCGTGAGCCCTACATACCCTGTACCAATGATGACAACTTTCATATCTACCTCGCTTTGTTAGGATTGTTCTGCTGGGGTTGAGTTACCGCCTGCTGCCCGAACAGTACCATTTAACGGCACGGCTGGCAATTTGAGGGTGACCGCCGTCACCGGAGGTGTGGGCCAGTGTAGAGCTTATTCGTGTCCCTTTCGTGAGACTTCCGGGCGTCCTCTCGGAAGCCCGCGCGGACGAGGTGAGTGTGGGGCCGACGTGCGCCTTTGAATTGAGCACTGCTTTTAACCATCCTAAAAACCACACCGCTACTCTAGCGAGTTTGGGGCGGGCGGCGGTTGATACTTTTCACAACGCAAGGGGGCGGGTGCTTAGGGCAACTCATCAGGCGTGTTGATGTTGAGAAAGAGGCGGGCGCTCACACAAGGCGCGAGGTCTCGCCAGCTCACCACGGACGCGCCCGCCTGGGACGCGAGCGCGGTCATTTTTAGGTCGCCCTCTTCCAGCTTTCGCGTCACCAGCGGCAGCAGCGCGCGGTGGTAGAGCGCGGCCAGGGGCTCGAGCCCTCCCCCCTGGTTGGTGGCAATGACGAGTGGAGCCGCGCCCCGGCATTCCCAGAGGTACTGCCAATAGGCGCACGTTAGAAAAGGCATATCACAAGCCGCGAGCGCGACCCAGTCATGGCGGGTGTAGGAGAGCGCCGCGTGTAGACCGCTCAGGCTGCTTCCCCCGCGTATCAGGTCGGGACGAACGGGGACGCTTAGGCCGGAATAAGCGCGGTTGGCGATGATGATGCGTTCGTCCGCACTTTCCAGGCTTTCTAAAACCCATTGCAGCAGAGGCTTGCCGCGGTAGACGTGCAGGGCCTTGTCACGTCCGAAGCGGCTCGAGCGCCCCCCCGCGAGCACCACGCCACTGTAGCCGTTGCTGTAGCCGTTGCTGTAGGTTTCGCCGGGAGTCACGACCTTAATCATAGCTTCATCGTTGCATGGGGGGCTCTAGCCTTGTGTAAAACGAACCGCTCATTCGTGGCTAGACCTCTTGCGAACGTCGCGTAAACTCCCGTTCAAAGGTGTGAACACCTGCGCTGAGACTTAATAAGCGAGCCGAAGCGCTGAGAGCAGCGGCGGCTCCTCGAGCCTTTCCCGTAGCCCTTTTCGCTCGAGTCTTTCCCTCGTCAGACAAGAGCGCAGAAGCCTATATCATCAAGAGTCTGGGGCCGGGCTATACTTTAGAACGTGACAGCTTCCGTTCGTGACACGCTTTTGGACCTCCGCGCAAGGCTGCGCGAGGCCAACTATCAGTATTATGTGCTGCAAGACCCGACCCTGTCCGACGCGGAGTGGGACGCGCTCCTGCAACGCCTCAAAGACATAGAGGCCGAGCACCCCGACCTCGTCACGCCGGACTCGCCCACGCAGACGGTGGGCACCGCGCCTCAAGCGTCTTTTACAACCATTAAGCACCCGCACCCGATGACCTCGCTCGACAACGCGTTTAACGAGGCTGATTTGGAGGAATTTGAGGCGCGCATAAAGCGCGTACTGGCTTCTGAAGGTCCGATTGACTATCTTGTCGAACTCAAAATAGACGGCCTGTCCATCAACGTCCTTTACGAGGACGGCGTGCTCGTCTGGGCGGCCACGCGCGGCAACGGGACGGAGGGCGAGGAGGTGACGCTCAACGTGCTGGGGATTCCGGGTTTGCCGGGGCGACTCTCGGGGGTGCCGGGGCGGCTCGAGGCGCGCGGCGAGGTCTATTTGTCCAAGCCCGAATTCGCCCGCCTGAACCGAGAGCGCGAGGAGGCGGGCGAGCCGCCCTTTAAAAACCCGCGCAACGCCGCCTCGGGCACGCTGCGGCAGATTGACCCCCGCGTGAGCGCGGGCCGCAATCTGCAAGTTTTTTTTTATGGCTTAGGCGACCCCCGCGCGGTGGGCGTGTCGACGCAGGGTGAGCTGTTGGGGTGGCTCGGCGCGCACGGCTTCCGGACCAACGATTTGCGCGAGCGCGTCACGGGCATCGCAAAGGTTGAAGACGTGATGAGGCGCTGGGGCGAGGCGCGGAAAAATCTCCCTTACGACGCGGACGGTTTGGTCATCAAGGTGGACGCTTTCGCGCTCCAAGAAGACTTGGGCTACACGAGCCGCGCGCCCCGCTGGGCGGTGGCCTACAAGTTTCCCGCCGAGGAGGTGGCGACGAGGCTCGAGGCCGTCACCCTCCAAGTCGGGCGCACGGGCAAAATCACGCCCGTGGCCGAACTCGAGCCCCGCCTCTTAGAAGGCACCGTGGTCTCGCGCGCCACGCTCCACAACCCCGGCTTTATCCGCGAGCTCGACCTGCGCTTGGGCGACCGCGTGATGGTCCACAAGTCGGGCGGCATCATCCCCGAAATCACGCAGGTTTTAGTGGACGAAAGGGGAGAGGGGGCGGAGCCCTACGCTTTCCCCACCACCTGCCCCGCCTGCGGCGAAACTTTGATTGAAGACGGGGCCAACCTCCGCTGCGTCAACCCGAGCTGTCCCGCGCAGGTGTTGCAGCGGCTCACGCACTACGTCTCGAGGCGGGCGATGGACATTGAAGGCCTCGCGGTGCGAACCCTCCAGCAACTGCTCGACGAAGGGCTCATCCGCGGCATCCCCGACCTTTACGACCTCACCGAGGAGATGCTTTTACCCTTAGAGGGCTTTGCCGAAGTTTCGGCCAAAAAGCTTACCAATCAGCTCGAGGCGTCCAAAAAACGCCCGCTGGCCCGTTTTATCTTCGCCCTCGGCCTGCCCCACGTGGGCGAGCGCACGGCGCAACTCTTAGCGGGGGCGTTTCCTTCGGTTGAGGCGCTGACAAACGCCTCTAAAGAGAATTTAGAAGCACTCCACGATGTGGGCGCGACCACCGCCGAGGCGATTCACGGCGCGCTCCATCAGGAGGCGATGCGGGCGCTTCTGTCGGACTTAAACGCGCGGGGCGTGACCCCCCAAGGCGCGGACGTGGAGGCAGGGGGCGACGCGCTGCGCGGGCTCTCCTTCGTGCTGACGGGCTCCTTAAGCGAACCCCGCGACGTGGTCAAGCGCCGTTTGGAGGCGCTGGGCGCGCGGGTGGGCTCGAGCGTGAGCAGCCGCACGAGCTACCTCATAGCTGGGGCCGAGCCGGGTTCCAAACTCGCCAAGGCTGAAAAGTTGGGCGTGACGGTGGTGGACGAGGCGGGGCTCGAGGCGGTGATTCGGGAGCGCTCGAGCGATTCGGCCCCCGTTGATAAACGGTAAGTGAAGTTTCTCGCCGCCTTTAGCGCACACGTTACGTGTAAAGCTTCGCTCAAGCGTCTCTTCGATATACCTTAAACTGTGGAGGTCAAGAGGTCACCACGATGCGCAGCACGCTCACAAACCAAAGTAGCGCGTACGGTGTCAGGGCGAGAACGTACAGGGTAGGAGCGCGGTGAGAGAAGGTCTGGGCCAGCTTTCGGGCTTTTTCGTGCGCCTCTTTTCAGAGTTGCGGCGCAGCCTTTTGGAAACCCTGGGGCTTTTTAACCAGGGCGACGACCGTTTGGCGGGGGTGGTGGCGGGGTTTCTCACTCAGGTCGTCGTCTCGCTCCTTCTCGTTCTCCTTTTTTGGGGCGCGTACTGGCTCCTAAGCCGGGCGCTGCGCGCGGTGATCGCACGTTCAAAATTTAGTTGGGAGGCCGCGGCGCCGCTGCGGCTGGCGCTGCGCTACGCGCTCGCGCTCCTCGCGCTGCTGTCAATCATGTCGCAGTTCGGCGTGTCACAGTACGTCACGACCAACGTCGCGCAGGGGGCGCTCATCGCCTTTGTTTTTTACGTGGGCTGGCTCGTGTTGAACCGGCTCCTCAGCAACGCGTCTAGGCGCTACCGCTTGGACGGCTCCATCGAACAGCTCCTGCGCAACGTCGTCTCGGTCGTAATCATGGCCTTTGGCGTGGCCGCGGTGCTCGCGCAGTTCGGCATCCAAATCCTGAGCGTCATTGCAGGTCTGGGCATCGTGGGTATCGCGGTGGGTTTCGCGGCGCAGGAAACTCTGTCGAACTTTATCGCGGGCGTCACGCTCTTAGTCGAGCGGCCCTTTCGCATCGGCGACTGGGTGGAAATCAACGGCCAAACGGGCAAGGTGCGAGAGATAACGTTACGCACCACCCGCTTGCGGAGCCGCGACAACGTCATCATGGCGATTCCCAACGCCAGCGTCGCCTCGTCGGACATCGTCAACTACAGCGCGGGGGGACCCTTGAGGGTCCGCATCCCCGTCGGCATCGCCTACAAGGAATCCGCCAAGCGCGCTCGAGAGGTGATGCTGCCCGTCGTGCGCGCCAACGAAATGGTCATGACGCGTTTGGGCTTGGGCCCGACCGTGATGATGAGCGAACTCGGCGACTCGTCGGTCAACCTAGATATTTATTACTGGATAGAGCCCGACCACATCGACATTCAGCCGCGCATCTCTGCAGAGATTTTGGAAGCTTGTAAAGAAGTCTTGGACGACGCTGGGATAGAGATTCCTTTTCCACACCTCCAGCTTTTTATCGACGAGGCCAAGGGGCTTAAAAGTCTGCTCTAGCCCCTTTACGAAGGGCGCGTGCGGGGCTAGAGGATTTTCCGGCCCTTGCTTTGACCCAAACGTTCTTCATTCGCGTGGTGTCCGCGGTCCCCGCCACGGGTTCACACGAAATTTACGGGCGACTGCGCGCGGATATGCCGGGCTCTGTACGGTAGTGTACACTAACGTATGACGACGATTGGCGTGACCGAACTGAGGTCCCAACTCAAGGCGGTGCTCGAGCGCGTGAGGAAGGGCGAAGAATTCACCATTACCCAGAACGACGAGGCGGTCGCGGCGCTCCTCCACCCCTCTAAGCTGCGCTTGCGCGCCAAAACGCCCCGTACGGTTGCAGCGGAGGAGCTACTTACGGAGATGGAACGTCTCCGCCAGAACCCGCCGCCCTTAGAAGGTGTCTTAAGCCCCGGGTATGCTGAGGCGCTCGTTCAACGCCTCCGTGAAGAGCGAGAAAGCTCGGAGTGATCGCCGCGTTCGACGCGGATGTGCTTGTTTACGCTGCGACTCGAGGGCATCCGCTGGGGGAGAAGGTTCGCTTGCTGCTCGAGCAAGCAACAACGCCTATCGGCTCGACCTTACTCATCCCCGAACTGCTCATCAAACCGCTGCGGCAAGGCGACGACCTTGAACGCCGCGCACTTATGACCTTTTTGGCGCGCCTCACGCTTGTCGCGCCCGACGCGCTCATCAGCTACAACGCGGTCACGCTGGGCGCTCACTACGGCCTCAAAGCGGTTGACGCCGTTCATCTGGCAACCGCCGTTGAGGCGGGGGCGGAGAGCTTTGTGACGAACAACCGTAAAGATTTCAGCCGGAAGATTATGGAGCTTAAGGTCAGCTATCCGGATGAGCTGTAGTTGCGGTTTCAGATGCGCCTAAAGCGCACGACTTACGCGCATTCTCCGGTATGCTTCCCCTATGCAAGGCCCCGGCACCCCCACCCGAAGCGCGCCCCTGACCCAACCCGACACCGCGCTCGCTAGCGCGTCACCAGACGCTCAACCAAACGCCATCGAGCTAAAGGGCGTTTGTGTGCAGTTCGACGGCCAGCCGGTCCTGCGCGACGTGGACTTAGAGGTCGCGCGGGGCGGCTTCGTCGCGCTTATTGGGCCCTCGGGCGGGGGCAAGAGCACCCTGTTGCGGGTGGTGGCGGGGCTTCTGAAAGCGGGCAAGGGTGAGGTCTCGGTGGCCGGAAAGCCCGCCGTCGTGTTCCAGGACTACCGCCTCCTCCCCTGGCGCACGGTGCGCGAAAACGTCGCGTTGCCCGCCCAACTCACCGGGCGCGGCGAGAATCCGGAGGAGGTCCTTAAACAGGTGGGGATGTTGGAGCACGCCGACCGCTACCCCCACCAGCTCTCGGGCGGGATGCGCGCGCGGGTCGCCATCGCGCGCGCGTTGGCCCAAGACGCCGAAGTGCTCCTCATGGACGAGCCCTTCGCCGCGCTCGACGCGCTCGTGCGCGAACGCTTCAACCTAGAACTCAAGCGCCTGCACGAGCGCACGGGTAAGACGGTTTTATTCGTGACCCACAGCATCCGCGAGGCGGTCTATCTGGCGGACACGGTGGTGGTTTTGGAGGATGGCCGCATCGACACCGTGCTGGCCTCGCGTAACGAGGGGCGCATTACCGCCTACGATGACGGCATCGAGGCCGTGTTGCGCGCGCGCATCGGCGTGGCGGACTCGACGCACGTGAACCTGACTCGGCCAAAGCTGCGCTTTCCCTGGGAGGCGCTGGGCGTTTTGGCGCTCACCGCGCTCCTGTTTCTGGGCTGGAGCCTTCTCGCCTCTCGAACCTCACCCCTCTTCCTGCCCTCGCCGGGGCTTGTGTGGGAGGCGGCCTTAGAAAACGCCGCTTACTTGTTCCGCAACGCCGCGGCGACGTTGCGTGTCACGGCTTTGGGCATCTTGCTGTCGCTCCTCATCGGCGTGCCGGTGGGCTACGTGATGGGCAAACGGCGGGCGGTGGAGCGCCTTTTATCTCCCTTCATCGTGGCTTTACAAGCAGTCCCCACCATCATCATCGCGCCTTTGCTCGTGCTCTGGGTCGACTACGGCTTAAGCGCCAAGCTGTTCGTCACAACACTTATCTCAGTTTTCCCGGTGCTCGTTTCCACCGTCGTCGGCGTGCGCGAGGTGGATAGGGTCTACCGCGAGGTGTTTACGACGATGGGCGCGGGGCGCTGGGGCACGTTTTTGAGGCTCGAGCTTCCCGGCGCGCTCCCCGTGGTCTTGGGCGGCCTCAAGCTCACCGTGACGCTGGCGCTCATTGGCACGGTGGTGAGCGAGTTTGTTTTCGGCGGCTCCGGCTTGGGCTACGTCGCCAACACCGAAGGCCGGAATTTTCGCCGCGCCAACGCGATGGCGGCGGTTGGCGTGAACGTCATTATCGGCATTACGTTGTACGGCATGGTTAGCGTGCTCGAGACCTGGGTGCTGCGCTACCGCCGCCGGTAGAGGGTGCCGTTGCAGCTTGACCGTAACGAATTAAGAATCTTAGCCAGCACGCTCAACTACTTGGCGAACGGTTACAGATTTGAGGAAGGCGAGTTGCGAGACCTGTTGGCGCTGATGAAGAAGAGGTCAACGCTATTCTGGATGCTAAATTTCTTCACCTTCCTCAAGAGACAGAATTCTCTGAACTACCGTTTGATGCTCGAGAAGTGCGTATCCTGGCTAAGTCTCTCGAGCTAGTCCTCGATTTGAACTTAATCAATGAAGCGTCACTTTTGACACTTGCTGGTGGTCACAAATCAGAAATCGCCCAACTTCTCAAAAAGTTAAACGCAGCCCAATAAGAAGCGTCTTCGGGAAGGGGGAAAAGCTTTCTCTCCCCATCACCCGTACTTGTGATGTAGCGAACAAGCCCCCCACCCCCATCCCTTATGCTGAAAAGCGTCCTTCAGGGCGGGGTGAAAGTCCCCACCGGCGGTGATGCTGCGGGGTTGGTTGCTAAAGACCAGCCGCAGACGAGCCCGCGACGCTCGACAAACTCTCTCGAGCCTGAGCCCGTGCGATTCGGGTGCCGACGGTGAGAGTCCGGACGGGAGAAGGAGGCAGGTCAGGGTGCGCCCCACCTTGGCCGCAGCGTCGTATGGGTATTCGCCGTGTTTTTGTATGTCTACTGGTTTTCTCGTTTGGTTTTTCGTTGGCTCAAGCCGCTCAAACGGAAAAAGTACGCGTGGGCCTCGGTTATTTGCCCGACGTGCAGTTCGCGCCCTTTTACCTCGGCGCGGTCGCGGGGCTTTACGAGGCGCAGGGCCTCTCGGTCGAGTTCCAGCACGGTTTTGTGACCGAGCTCTACCCGCTCTTGGCGCAGGGCAGGCTTGACTTCGTCGTGGGGGACGCCGAGGATGTCATCAGCCTGCGCAGCCAGGACCCCGAGGGCGCGCCCTTCGTTTACCTCATGGCGCTCTACCAGCGCGTGCCCAACGCGCTCTTTTCGCTTCCCGACGTTCGTATCGAGGCTCCCGAAGATTTGCGCGGGAAAACAATCGGGATGCCCGGGCTTTTCGGCTCCTCTTACACGTCGCTCCAGGCGGTGCTCGCGGCGGCTGGGCTCACAGAAGATGACGTAACAATCGAGCAAATCGGCTTCACCCAGGCCGAGGCGGTCTTGAGCGGGCGCGTGGACGTGGCGATGGGATTTGTGAACAACGAGCCCGTCGTGCTGCGCGCTCGAGGGGTGGACGTGAACGTGCTCCCGGCGGGTCCTTACAACCCTTCGGCGGGCAACGGTGTGGTCACCACGGACGAGGTGCTGGAGAATGAAGATTTGGTGCGGCGCTTTCTGGCGGCCTCGCAAGAGGCGCTGGCGCTGACGCTTGAGAACCCCGAACAAGCTTTTGAGGCGTCGGCGGTCTATATCGAGAACTTGGGCGAGGACAGGCTCGAGGTCTTAAAAGCCTCCCTGCCGCTCTACACCTCGCCCACCACGGATGAGAACGGCCTTGGTTATACCGACCCGGAGGGCTGGCGGGAAACGCTCGAGCTGCTCGCCCAAACGGGCCGCGTCACCACCGACCTGCCCGCGGAGGCGTTTTTTAGCCACGGCTACCTGACGCCCGGCGTCACCGCCCCTTAAGCCTTACCTGCCTTTCGCTTGGAGAATCAGCACACACCCGTTCAAAATTCGCCAAAGCCTCACCCTGACCGGATGCCGCTTCGCCGGGGTGAGGTTTTTTGGTTCGCTTGCGTTCCTCGAGCCTACTACGCCTTGGTGCAGTCCAGCTTTCTTCAAAAAAGAATCTTCGACCAGTTGAGGTCGTCCAGCGGATGAAACACGTCCGCGTACTCCAAAAGCACGCCCGCCGACTGGCTCTTGAACATCGCGCACTCGACGTGCTTGCCGCGGCGCTTGATGGCCTCGACGAGCTCGACGTAGTCGCCGTCGCCCGAGACGAGCAGCGCCGTGTCGTAAGCGTTCTCAAAGGCGAGCGAGAGCGACTCGACCGCAATCGCCACGTCGATGCCCTTTTCGACCAGCGTCCCGTCGTGCCGCCTGTGGAGCCTGCCCAAGCGGACCGTCACGTAAGGGATGCGCCGTAGCGACTCGAAAAAGCGGCCCTGCCCCTCGCGCAGTTCAATCTCGTAATCGTCCGTTAAGGGCGCGTTGTAGTAGTACACGCGCACCAGCGGGCGGTTGACGAGAAGCTGCTTGACAAGTTCCTGGAGGTTGACGCGCGTGCTCGAGAGGTTCTCGCGCATCCCATTGTAAAGGTTGCTGCCGTCAATAAATACCGCCGTACGTTGCAAAATAAACTCCTTGACATAGGGTTTTACCGCCTGCTTTGTGTTACTCGTTCCAGTCTACCCGGCTGCGGACACAAATGGAATGGGGGTGACGATTAGCTGGAATCGTGTAAGATTTTAGTGAGTCACGTGGCACAGCCAGAAACAAAGAGCGGCGGTAGCGAGAAAAGCAGTGATGCTGACCTTCTGACGGCGACTTATGCTGTGGTTATGCTGTGGACTCCATTTAAAGACGCTGCGTAACCGGCGCGTCTGCGCGTTTTGCCGACTCCCTCGAGCACAAACGTCCAGCACAGCCCGGCCGCGTCACTATCCATCCTGTAATCTGTCGTCAGCACCCGCCCCAGTTAAAGTTTGGGGGCGGGTGCGCGCGCCAGCTTCGAAGGCTTGGCGAGCCGAGTGGGGAGAGGGCCGCGCTGCCGTCGTGGAACATCACGAGCAGGCTCGGGCCCGGCTCACCCTCCATCGCCAGAACGGCGCTGTTCAAGACAGGTCGTGCCTAGAGACCGAAAAAGGCCAGGCTGAGACCCTCCTCGAGCCCCTCGCGGTAGGGCTCGAGCAGCTCGACGTTGTGCTCGGGCACCCGGCCCGAAACCTCCACCGGGGCGGCGGAAGGGTCGGCGAACTCGGCCAGGTCGAGGCCGGTCGTCGGCAGCCCCGCGGCCCGCAGGACGTGCGCTTTGACCCAGCGGTATTCCGAGAGCGAGAAGCGCTGTTCGTTGAGTTCGGCGACCTGCGCCTCTTTCGCGGTCAGGACGAGGTCGAAAAGGTCCGCGTAGGCCGTTGCAAGTTCGCGGAGGTTGGGGTCGCGGCCCTGCGCTTCTAGTTCCTCGTACTTCGCCTGGAGGCTCCCGAACTTTCCCTCCAGCCGCTCGCGGACGCCCGTCTGCACCGCCATAAACCGTTCCACCTGGGCTTGGGTCAGGAGGTCGTCTCCGGGGGGGACGAAGCTCGAGCGCTCCCTGACCTCGCCGTTCAGGACCGAAATCCTTTGGAGCTGCTCGGCGCCGCGCGCCACGTTCTGTACGGGCCGCAGCACGTAGAGGTAGAGGAGCGCGCCGCCGACGACGGCGAGGACGCCGACCACGCTCAAGCAGCCGATGGCAAAGCGTTTCATCTTAGTTCGCCCCGCCGGGCGCTGTAGGAGCAGGTCCCACGCTCACGGGCTCAACTTGGGGTTCATAGGAAACCGGGGTAAAGGCTTCGGCCGCCTTCGCGCCCAGTTCTCTGAATTTGGGGCTCAGGTTCTCGAGCCGCTCCACCCACTCCGCATTCGGCTGCAAGCTCTCGGTCGCGCGGTGATACGCCAGCAGCGTCGCCGCCAAGGAAAAAGCGTCGGCCACGGCGAGCTTTATCATCCAAGCGCCGATGATGACCCCGACGCCCAGCGCCACGCGCAGCGCGGGAAAAACGGCGCCCACCGCCACCGCAGGCAAGCCGAGGATGATAAGCAGCGCCACAAACTCGACGTAGCTGAGGAGCGCCAAGGCCACCGCGTTGGCGAGCACGGGCTTCCAGGCCTGCGCGTAGAGCACCACGCCGTCGCGCGCGACCCGCCAGACGTTCGCTTCTCGCTTCGCGTAGGCGCGGCTCAAAATCGCTTCGTCGACGTAGGTCGTCGAGGCCACCGCCACGCGCTGTAAAAGCCCCATGAGGCTGTCCAGTCCGGGGATGGGCAGCAGTCCTGCAACCCTGGCGAAGCGGCGCGTAAAGGCCTTGACCACCCCGTCGACGAGCACGTCGACGCCGAACAGCAGCGAGGTGTCTTTAAAGCGGCTCAGCACCTGCGCCTTGCCGTACTGCACCTGCGAACCCTCTGGAGCCTTGCCGTAGACGATAAACTCGGTCATCACAGCCGCGTGCGCCGCCTTGAGCAGGTAGAAGTAGTAGCGCGTCGCCCAGCGCACCACCCCGAGCGCCCCGCCGAGCGCGAGCACGAAGACGATGAAGCCTAAGGGTGCCCAGAGGCTGCCTAAGAGCCAGGCCACCCCGCCCATCACCCCGAAGTAGAGCCCAAGCGCCAGACCCAGGAGCGCGTAGCTTCCCAAGCGCACCCAGATGAAGGGCAGGGTTTTGAGGATGAGCCCGAAGGCTTCGCCGAAGTAGAGTTTCACGTTCATGGTGTTCCTCCTCCTGTGAGCCTAACCGTGGGGGTCTGAACCGGCCCTGACCGCGGGTTGACGAGGCTCGTTTGGGTTGTTTCGAGGGTGGCGGGAGGGCGTCAAAAGAGCGTCAAAGTCGCCCCGGAAAAGCGTTTCCGCATGAGCGGGCGTGTTCATACCGGTTGCGATTGTTTTACGAAAGCTGACCGGATTTCGGGGTGCTCGCGCTGCTCGGTTCGTCCGGAACGGTCGGGGCGGCCCCGACCGTTCCGAGTTTTGAAGAGGTGCCGACTACCCAAAAAACCGGTTCGAGCCGAGCGGCCTTATTTCTGGTAGAAGATGCGGATGAAGGCGTCTCTGTTGCCTGCGCTGCTCCCTTCGAGGCTACCTTCGGTTAAGCCCGCCACATAAACGCCGCTGTCATCTACGCTAATGGCTGAGGCAAAGTCGCCGCCGGACGTGCCGAACTGTTTCGTCACGACCTCCGGCATAAAGGTTGCGGTAACGCTTTTGTCCTCACTCATCACGACCGTGCAGGTGTCGTTGGCAGCGCCGTCACACCCTTCCCAAGCCGTCAGCACGGAACCGCCGTCGGGCGTCGCGCTCAGGGTGACGGTGGCGCCCTCGGCGTAGCTTTCGCCGCAGTCGTCGCCGCAGCGAATGCCGTCGGGGCTGCTCGTCACGGTCCCGGCGCCTGCGCCCGTCTTGGCGACGCTCAAGCTGACCTCGGACGGGAGAGGGTCCCCGCCGCAGGACGCCGTGGTGAGCAGCAACACCAGCAAAGCCAAAAGTGAACCTAATCTCAACCTCATGATGCCTCCATTTCCTTCCCAGCCGGGCGCAACGCCGGGTTCCGGCGCGCGCCCGGCTGTGGATAGAGCGAGGGTAGACGGGGGGCGTCAAAAGAGCGTCAAAATCGCCTAAAAAAGAGCCCTCGGGTGAGGGCTCGAGCCTGGCGTTCTCGACCATTTAGGGGCCGGGTAGCGATGTGACGATGTCGCGGATGCGGAGGTCGGGTTTGGTTCCTCGTGGAGACCCACTGTCTTTGACGGTGAAAGAGGCCGCCTAACGGTTTGCGGTGCGGCCGCGTCCGGCGAGCGGCTCGAGCACCGTCAAGCTCAGCTCCGCCGTCTGCGCGGCCAGCGGGTTGCTGCCGAAAATTTCTAGGGTTACCTCGCCGAGTGGAGCGGCGGCGTCCACTTGCAGCTCGAGCACCCCGTCGTTATCGCCCGCTTCGATGGCGACGGGGGCGGCGGTGACGCCGCTCGGCGGGTCGTCGAGGCGCACGTTCACCGGCAACGGCACGAGGTCCAGCGGGCGCGAGATGACGACCTTTACCTGAGCGCTCTCCCCCCGGCGCAGCTCGAGCGTTCGCGGCTCCACCGACAGGCTGAAGTCGGAAGCGGCGCGCGCGACGAGCATTTCACAGCTCGAGAGAACGCCGACAAGGAGCGCCAGCGCGGCGACGCGAACGAGCGTGTCATGAGGTTTTTTCATTTTCCTTCCTTTCTCTGTAAGGCTAGTAGTTGACCAAAGAAGTATCGGCGGGCGGGGTGAGCTTACGGGGTGAACTTAAGAGAGAAGCGGTTCTGGTGATGCTGCGCGTCGCTGGTTAATAAGCGTGAGAGACAAATCGGTACCGCTCATGCGTAACCCTCAAAAGATGTTTGGTGCAGCACTAGAGTTCTTCGGCGTGCCGTCTGAAGAAATACTTGCGAGTTAGGGTACGCCGCCGGGGGTGGGCTTCACCCCGCCGCCGAGCGGCGGGGTGCGCTGTGAGCAAAAAAGCTGACGGTAGATGATTCCCAGGCGGGTTGGCTTCCCGCCTACGTTCTAAAGCGGCGTGACCCTCAGGTTGTCGATAAACGTGCTCTCCCAGTCCATGCCAATGCCCAGCCCCCCCTGCTGATAGTTGGGGTCCGTGTCGCTATACTCGACGAGCGTGCGGCCGTCGACCGACACGCTGACCACCCCGCCCCGGCTGGTCACTTCGGCCTGGTGATAGAGCCCGTCGGCGTAGTTGAAGCCGAGCCCGTCGCGGTTGACGAGTTGCACGCTCTGGTCGCCGAGAACCTTGTCCATCGACACCACGCCCTGACGCGCCAGGACGTTCACCCGGTAGTAGTAGTTCGCGCCCGCGCCTACGTTGACGAGCAGCTTGAGGGCGGTGCGGCTGTCGTCGCCGTTAATCTTGAAGTCGAACGTCGCCCGGTAGTCCTGCGAGGTGTTGGAGCCCAAGGTGAGGTAACCCGTATCATAGGCGCAGCAGTTGATGGGGTTGAGCTGAACGGCCTTGCCCGCTTGGTTGCTGGCGTCGGTCGTCTCCTCGGCCTTGACGAAGGTGGGGTCGTCGCTGCCGTCGGTGCGGTAGATGCCGTAGTTCTGCGGCGCGGCGATGGGCACGACCTGGCCGAGCGAGAAGTTCTCGAAGCCGTCCTCGAAGGGAAAAGCGTTGCCGGGGAGGAGCGTCACGCTGGTGTCTAAATTTCCCGCCGCGCCCGCCTCGACCGGCGAGGTGTTGGCTTGGGTGGTCGCGGCGGTCTGGGGTGTGGCTTGCGCCGCGCTTTGGGTCGTGGCCCCGCTCGAGGCGGCTTGGCTGTCTGGGCTCTCCGCCTGGGCCGGACGCTCGCGCTCCCCACCCCTTAAGTTGATGGGCACGTTGACGTCGGGCGTGTCGAGGTTGACGCTGGGGGTGCAGGCGGCGAGCACGCACGCAGCGGCGAATACGGAAACGACTCTTCTCATCTTTTCTCCTCCTTCTGCCTCTTGGCAACCGTAGGTTAAAGAGGAAGCGTCAAAAGACCGTCAAAATCTCGGCGGGGGCGCGCGTCGTGCTATACTCCTTGCTCATAAGCTACTCACGCGCTCACGACTCGAGACGCTCTCAAAAGGACGTAAAGGTGTTCTAAATGGCTCCCGGTGCGCTCAGCGCTCGCCTCCTCGGCCTACCCCGCTTCACCTGGCGCGACCGCCCGGTCACGCCGGGCTCGAGCAAGGGCCTGGCGCTGCTCTGCTATCTCGCCTGCCGCGAGGAGGGAGCCCCGCGCGAGCACCTGGCCGAACTCCTCTGGGGCGTCGGCAAGCTCCACAACCTGCGGCAAGCCCTGTTGGAGCTGCGCCGTCTGCCCGGTGCGGAGGGGTGGCTGGAGGAAGCCGACGGGATTCGCCTCGAGGTGCGGAGCGACCTGTCGTTGTTCGAGACGGCGTTGAAAGAGGGCCGCGCGGAGGAGGCGCTCGAGCTCTGGCGGGGCGCGCCCTTTGAAGGCGTAACGGTCCGCAACGCGCCCCCCTTCGAGGCGTGGCTCGAGCTCGAGCGCGCCCGCTTGACGCAACTCTATAGCGAGGCGCAGACCAAAGCCTTGGAGAGTCTCGAGGCGGGGGGCAGGTTCGACGACGCGCTGGGGCTCGCCGGAACGTTGCTGACCGACGACCCCCTAAACGAAACCGCCCACCGCACGGTGATGCGCCTCTATTGGCGGCGCGGCGACACGGCGGCGGCTTTAGAGAGCTTCGAGCGGTTGCGCGAAATCCTGCGCGACGAGCTCGGCGTCGAGCCCCTCCCCGAAACCTTGGCGCTCCTCGCCGACATCGAGGGCGGCGGCGAGGCGCGCGGGGCGCGCGCGCGGCTCATCGAGCGTCCCGGCGCCGTCCCCGCGCTCCCCGAGCGGCTGTTCGGGCGCGAAGAGCTTTTGCGGCGGGCTCGAGCCGGGTTGGGAGCGGGCGCACGAGTCCTCTTACACGGCTTCGGCGGCGCGGGCAAAACCGCGCTGGCCGCGCACCTGACCCGCGACCACCTGACCCAAACGCACGCGACACGGGAGGGCCGGGCGCTCTGGCTCGAGCTCGGCAACGAGGAACCGGAAACCGCCTTCGACGCGCTCGCCGCGCCCTTCGAGGCGCAGCAAAGGCTCGCCCAGGCTGACGACAAGGCGGCGGCGCTCGGCGACCTTTTGAGCGAACACGGGGTGACGCTGCTCGTTTTGGACGACGTGTGGAACGCCTACACCTTAAGCCGCGTCGCCGAAGCGCTCCCCGCGGGGCTGCCGCTGCTCGTCACCTCGCGCGGGCGCTACCCGCGTCTCAAACGCCTCGACGTGGGCCGTTTAGGACGCCCCGCCGCGCGCTTCCTACTGAACCACCACGCGAGGCGCGACGTGGCGGACGAGGGCGAGGCGCTCTGCGACCTTTTGGGCGACCACGCCTACGCCCTACGCATCGCGGGCATCACCTTGGCCGAGGAGAGGCTGACGCCGGACGAACTCATCACCCGCATCCGGCGCGCGCCCCACCTCCTGAGCCTCCCCGAAGGCTTTGAAGGCGAGAGCGTCGCGGGTCTCTTGCAGGTCTCCCTCGAGGCCCTGGACGACCCCGCTTACGAGGCGTTTTTGGCTTTCGGCGGCCTGCCCACCCCGAGCGCCACCCCCGAACTCTTGGCCCGCGCCCTGCGCCGCGAAACGGACGCCACCGAAGACGCGCTCTTTTCCCTCGTCCAACGCGGCCTGGCCGAAAGAAACGCGCCCCCCGGCCAGGACGCCGTCGCGTTTCGCGTCCACGACCTCTCCTACACGTACGCCCGCACCCGCACGCCCGTGCGCCCTCAAAGCGCCGCCCGCGCCGCGCTGGGATATTTGGAAACCCACAAAGACGACGTGTTGGAGGTTGAGCTCGAGCTTCCCAACCTCTTAAGCGCCGCCGAGGGAGCCGACGAGGCTATCCTGGTGCGCTTTATGCGCCTGCTCACCGTGGACGGCACCTACTACAGCGCGAGAGGTCATAGCGCCCGCTCGCTGGCCCTTTCAGAAAGAGCGATAGAGGCGGCGAAAGCATTGGAGGATTGGGATGCAGCGCAGTACATGTTGGGGAAGTTGGGAGACGTTCATCTCAAGTTTTTGGGGAATTATGAGCGGACGTTTGAGGCATATACGGAAGGGTTGGAGATTGTCAGGAGGTTGGGGAACAGGAGCCGGGAGGCGATATTTTTGGGGATTATTGGGGTGGTGAGGTTTCATCAGGAGGCTGATGACTACGGAGAGTATTTGGATGAGGCGTACCGGGTGGCGAAGGCTAGCGAGGACCTTTTGAGTCTTTGTAATGTACTCGAACAAAGAGGTTATGTGGCGGCAACAGCAGGTAATGGGCAAAAGTCCCAAATGCTTTATAGAGAAACTCTTGAAGTGCTTACCAAGCTAGAAAAAACGAATGAAGTGGAGAGTGGAGAAGTTGCCCGTGGGCGGTTTTTTGCTTTGTTAAATCTAGGAGAGGCAGAACACCTGCTTAGAGAGTATGAACAAGCTTTTTCCACGCGTAAGCAAGCCCTTAGAATTGCGAGAGCTTGTCAAAACCAGATGTGGGAGGCTCATGCGCTTCAAGAAATTGGAGAAATGCAGCACTCGCTGGGAAATAGAAAGGAGGCTCAGGAGCACTTCATGGAAGCTCTAGAGATTTACCAATCAAATCATGCCAATTCATACGTCAAAAGCCTTACCACATTTATGAAAGAAGCCGACTACCAGATTCTGTACTAAAGTAGCCACGAATCATCCACTTAGGAGGTAACATGAAACGTATCCGCAAAACCTTTTTGACCCTCGGCTGCTTCTTGCTTTTGCTGTCCTCTAGCTCTGCTCTGGCAGGGTATCATATTGAAGGCACCAGCCAAGGGAGTTCCGACGCAACGACTGACGGGCTTCACATCGCAGGCACATAAGCTCACGAAGTAGCACGAGCTGCGTCCCCAAGGCGCAGCTCCTTTATTTTGACGTTTCCCTTTCCACTTTTGACGCCTTTTTGACGCCTCCCCTCATATCTTATACATATGTACGAGCAACCGGAAATTCGTCAAAGGAGGAAGTGTATGCAAAAGGTTCTGAAAAGCGTTCGTCTGCTCACGGTGGGGTTGGTCACCACGCTGCTACTCGCCGCGTGTGGGGTGACCCCAAGGGTTACATCATCTATAGAAACCCAGGTCGTCGGTGACCCTTACGAATACATCGACCCTTACGAACTCCGGGGCATTGGTGAAGAGGGGCTCCCGCTGGTGGGGGAACCGGGTAGAGAAGAGAACTGCGTTGCCAATCAGTTTAGTCTGCCGGGTCAAGGAACTCACATCAAAGGAGTCATCGGTGGGCTTGGACTTTATAGTGAACCCCAAAATATACCGAGGAACTTTGGGGCTACCTCTGCCGAAGAACGCGGTAGGGACATTCTGGCGAACCTCCTCCGCACCGACAGCTTCAGCGACGCGGCGATTCTGGTGGTGGACGATTTTCAGGGAGGCGTTTTCACCCTCGGGCAAGACGTGTACGACCTGCCGCAGCACCTCACGGAACTCGACGAGAGCGTTCTAAATGGTCTTCAGGCCAACAGGCAAATCTCGCACGGCGCGGTGGTGATGAACCATATCAACGCGCTCCTCAGCGGCACCGGCCTCTACACGCCGTCTCAGCCCGAACCTGGCGTGGTGCTGTGGACGCATAACGTCACGAACGCGCGGTTCGTGGTGATGGCGGTGGACACGGGGCTCGTCAGAACGAGCGTTATTGAAAGGGACATCAGGGAAGGGGTGAACCGTCTGCGCAAGGTCTACGACATCAACCGGAGCGTCGTCAACATGAGCTTTGCGATTATGCCCTGTAACTTGTTGGAAGATTTCGCCGTCGCCGAGGCGCAGGGACAGGTGGCGAGCTTTTACGAGTATCTCGAGATTATAGCCGGGAACTACGGCCTCACCGCCGACGAGCTTCTCTACACCCTGGTCATGTCGGTCAACTTGACCGGCGACCCGCTGCGCGACCTCATCGAGACGCCCCAGACCTCTTACGGCTCGGACGAACACATCTATGTCGCCTCGGCGGGCAACTTCGGCGCGGATTTCCCGATGTTCCCGGCGGGCTGGGACGGGGTGGTGAGCGTGTCGGGGAGTTCGGTGGACGACCCTGAGGTGCGCCCGGAGATTCCGAATCGTCACACGGGCAACGGTGAGCCCCTTTTCAACGCGGGGGAGATTCTGGAGACGGGCGCGTGGTTTGCCCTGTCCGACCCCAAAGGGCTGAACGGCAGCAGCTTTACGCTGGGCAACCCCAGGGACAACGTCTTCTACTTAGGCACCTCGTTCTCCGCCCCGACGGTGAGCTTTTTCAGCGCGCTCGACTGGGCGAGGCATCCCACACGGTGCGGCATCGACCCGCGTGACGACCGGCCCTACCTGGCGCACTATCCGGTGTCGGGGGGGCACGACGAACCGCTCGAGGGTGCGCTCGGCTACTGCCCTTGAGCCCACAAGCACAGGCTGGGGCGCGGTTTTCGGACCGCGCCCCCTTTTTTGACGCCTTTTTGACGCCCCGACTTTACGCTCGAAGTCATGAGAGAAGAAGCGCTCTACATGCTGCGCCTCTGGCGCGACGGCTCCCGGACGGAAGATTGGCGGGGCACGCTCACCAACGTGCGCACGCAGCAGGTCCATCAGTTCGCGAGTTGGGAGGGGATAGTAAATTTCCTACGCGAGTCGGTTGTGCAAGAGCAGGAGGAACCCGAAGGCTGATAGGGCACAGCTTTAAGGGTCGGCGGGAGAGTAGCGCCTGTTTCGAGACTGTAAAGTTGTGCCGGGGTTAGGGCGTCTCCCACGGGCACCGCGTTTGCACAAGACTTTTTGCCTAAGGGGCTGGAGTACCGCCTATTTTGCGTTATTCATGTTTGTGGTGTGTCCTTTTCTCGTTTCACTCATAGCCCCACCTAACACAGACGGGGCTTTTCCCCAAACACCCTCTATGCCGGAAGCGGCGGCGCGCCCCAGCGTCCATGCGCAGGGGCGGCGGTTTGGCAACCTTGAAGGTCTCTCGGCCTTTTTGGGTGGTCTCTTGCCGTTCGAGGAGGCGGGCGAGGACCCTCTATGAAAACAACAAAATCCTGCTCTCGTCGTTCGCTGTTTTCGGCCCCCATAGGGCTGCGACTTGGGCGGCGCTATGAATGAGGAGGCTGGGGCGGGGTGCTACTGAGCATCCTCTGTATAAGGTCGTCTAGGGTGAGACTCCTGCCGAACGACGTTCGTTCATCAGCTTCTCGGGTCGGCGAGGACCCTCTAGGTTTACTTAGTAACCCATTTGCCAAAGCCCGCGTCCGGTGGCTCGCTTTCGGGTTGTCAACAATGTGGGTCAGCGCAGCTATACCCAGATCGTCGCGCCCGCTTCTGCGATAGAGTTCGCCAAAATATAACAGTCCGTCTAGCACCGCACGAATATGTCCTGCTGTGTTCGTTCTGGTAAGTGCATGACCTAACTGCCGGTGGGCCACATCGTAACATCCTAGCGCCGTTGCGACGCGAGCCAAACCGTACTCAACCTCAATACACGTGTCGAAATCGCCTGCCTTGACCAGAACCTCCTGCGCCTCATCAAAGAAACCCTTAGCTTTTATGCAGTCTCCCAGCTCAAAAGTACACTGCCCCAACCCAGTCAGAGCCTGTGCAATGAGGCGCTGAAAGTCTATCTCGCGCCCGCGGTCGAGCGCCTCCTTGTAGGCGCGTTTAGCTCTTTCCAGCCGACCCGTGGCAAGGTATACATCTCCCAAAAGGACAAGGTCGCTTCCGACGCCCTCAAGGTTGTCAAGGTCCCGGTCAAGCGCGACGCTCTCGAGCGTACATCTTTCGGCCTGAGCGTACTCTCCTGAGAGACAAAATGTGTGACCAAGGTTCCCTAACGCAATGGCCTCAAAAACGCGGTTTTTGGTTTTCCTGTAGACTTTCAAACTTTCGTTGTAACAATTGATTGCGTCACCATAGTCGCCCAAACGCAAGGCTAAAAACGCGAAAGCGGCGGATGATACCGCCTCAGCATCAGGATCATCGGAGTGGCGCAGCACCTTGGCCCTCTGTTCAAAAAAGGACCTGCTCTGTTCCAGTTGGCCTGACCCCAGATGCAGTGACGCCAAGAGCCGCAACAACCCTCCTAGCACCTCTCGAGCCTCCTCCTGTCGGGACAAGACAGGGACGGCTTGAGACAACATGGCGATGCTCTCTTGCGGATTACCGCGGTAGCGGTGGTATCTGAAGAGCCCTTTGCGCACCCCGTCGATCTGTCCGAGGTCCCGCCGCTCCAGGATGTGGGGCCAAGCCGCCCGGACGTTCGCCAGCTCGCGCTCGAGGGCGTCGATGATCTCCTTGTGGTCGGGCCCGTATTCCTCTTGCAGGCGGTGGATCATGAAACGGGCGTAATACTCAGCATGTCGGTCTTTAACGTGTTTTTCCTTTTCGGAATGCTCAGTTAGCTCCGCCCTTGCGTTCTGCCTCACCACCTCGTGCAGGTCGAAGCGGTCCTCCGCAACCCGCTGGACGAGCGACTTGTCGATGAGCGAGAGTAGCGCGCGGGGCGAGGCGCCGGCAACTTCCTTCGCGGCCTCTTTTGTAAAACCGCCACGAAAGACCGACAGCTTCATGAGCACGCCTTGCTCCTCTTGCGTGAGGAGCCGCCACGACCCCTCGAACACGGCGCGGAGGCTCCGGTGTCTTTCGGGCAGGTCGCGCAGGGGGGTCTCGAGCGCTTTAAGGTCATCTTTCAGCTCCCTAGCCACCTCTTCGCAGCCGTAGAGCCTGAGCCAGCTCGCCGCGAGCTCCAGGCCCAGCGGCATCCCTTGTAGGGTCCGGCAGATGCGGAACACGGCGAGACGGTTTTCCGGCGTGAGGCTAAAGCGCGCGTCCGTCCGGCGGGCGGTGCGCAAAAAGAGCCCCACCGCGTCGAAACGCGCGAACCCCTCGACCGCTTCTCCTGACGGGTAGCTTAGACCGCCGAGCTTGAGCAGCCACTCCCCCTGTAGCTTGAGGCGTTCGCGCGAGGTGACGAGCAGCCTCAAACGGGGCGCGGCGGCGAGCATCTCGGTGAGCAGCCCCGCGCCGTCCAGAAGATGCTCGAAGTTGTCCATGACGAGGAGGGTTTCCCTGCCGCGCAAATAGTTCAGCAGTTGCGCCTTTGGCTCCTGCGGCCCGCCAAAGGTGAGGCCGACGGCGTTGGCGACGCTCAGAACGATGGTCTCGCTCGAGCCCACCGGGGCCAGGGGAACGAAGTAGACGCCGTGGGCGTAAGCTCGGGTATCTGCCAACACCTGCAGCGCGAGGCGGGTTTTACCGACGCCGCCCGGCCCGGTGAGGGTCAGGAGGCGACAGCCGGGGTCGCTCAGGAGGGCGGCGACCTCCGAGAGCTCCACCTCCCGACCGACGAACGGGGTGAGATGCTCGGGTGGAGGGGGAGGTTGAGCGGGACTTGATGAACGTCGTGGCGCTTCGGTCTGCGTCACTACTGGGGCGTGGACGCCTCCAACATCTTCACTTATCTCCTGGACCAGCCTGACTGTCGGTGCTAGGGGCTTTAATCCCAACTCGTCGGCGAGCGTCCGCTCGAACGCCCCGTACGCCCTGAGCGCCTGCTCGCGCTGGCCCGCCCGAGCGGCCGCGCGCATGTAACGCCGCAACGCCTCTTCCGCCAGGGGGTCATATATAAGCACGCGCTGCATGAGACGGGCCGCCTCGGCAAAGCGTTCCCCCCGCTCGAGCCCGTCCGCGTACGCCAAGGCCGCCTCCTGCCACAGATGGTGCAGGCCCCTGCGCTCGGTCTCGCACCACGCCTCGAACGCGGGCGCGCTCGCCAGACGGAAGCCGTCCAAAAACGGCCCGGTGTAGCGCCCGACCGCCCCGCCCCAGTCCGAGAGGTCGAACGCTGCCTTGAAGTCGTCTAGGTCGCTCTCGAGCCCCAAGCGCACCCTGGCACGCTCCGTCTCGAGCCCTTCAAGCCACTCCAGTTGCTGCAGCTTGTAGAGCGTCTGGCGCAAATTAGCTTTGGCACGTGACTCGTCTAGTTCTTCCCAAAGCAGACCCACGAGCTCGTCGCGGCTCGCCCAGCCGTGGCGGCACGCGAGGTAGACGAGCAGCGCCGTCGGCTTGTCGAAAGGGAGGTCGTGGGGCTGCCCATGAACAAAAGCTCGAGGCGTACCCAGCAACCTCAAGAGGGGCATGAAGCATTGTACATGAGGAACTCGTGAAAGTCACGCGAGAAAAGTGTAGAACTCCAACGATGGGTGGAGGATTGCATAGACCGGCTTGACGCTGGCTTGACGCTGGTTTGACGCCCCACCTGTTATCCCTAAAAGACCAGCCGAAGCGTGATCACGCCGAACATGTTCCGTAACGCATAAGTGGGGAGGTGACAATCTAAAGAAGACCGCCTGACGACGCAGCCAGAGTTCGAGAGGGTCACAGGGACGCCAGAGGAGCACGGTTGGGGCTGCTTGTTCGCGGGGAGAAACAACGCCCCGGAAGTTGACACCAAACCCACGCTTGCTGCATAGTGTGGGCACCTGACAGAGGCTAACCTGGTACATTCCGCCGCTAGAAAGGGGGTCAAAGCCACAACCCGCCCGACGTTCTGGTCCATTCGCATTCGGAGGTTGTTATGAAATACGTTTACGCCATCATCGCCATCTTTATGCTTGCCCTCAGCCCGGCGCTCGCCCAAGAGGACGCCGAACTCCGCAACACCATCGAAGCGGCCAACGAGCAGTTCATGGCGGCGTTCAACGAAGGGGATGCAGCCGGGGTCGCCGCGCTCTACACCGAAGACGCCCAGCTCATGCCCGACAACAGCGAGATTCTGGA
The DNA here is from genome assembly GCA_965214995.1 of Trueperaceae bacterium. Lineage (GTDB taxonomy): Bacteria > Deinococcota > Deinococci > Deinococcales > Trueperaceae > CBDCCT01. The sequence continues at coordinate 5,096,839 of CBDCCT010000002.1, read as the reverse complement.
GGGGCGCGACGCCATCCAGGCCTACTGGCAAGGCGGGATGGACGCCGGCATCGCGCGGGTCGAGCTCGACGTCTTAGAGGTCGGGGGGATGGGCGATACGCTTTACGAGGTCAGCACCTACACCATCTACGCCCCCGACGACACGATGATAGACCGGGGCAAATACATCATCATCTGGAGGCAAGAAGACGGCGAGTGGCGCATCCACCGCGACATCCCGAACTCGAGCCTGCCCTTGGAGGGCGGCGGCTAGAGGGAGTGCGTCGCGCCGCGGGAGCCTCGCTGTCCTCCTCGTTGTCTGACTACTGTCTGGCGCTAACCCGACAAGGCCGAACCTCCCCAAACGCGCGGCGGGAACGGAAGCTGCTCCAGAAAGTTTTGAGCAGCTCCCTTCCTTTGGTGTTGACCACCTGTTGATCACCGCATAGATACACTGCAAACCTGCGGCTACGACCCAGCTCTTTTGACGCCGTTTTGACGCCCCTTTGACGCCTCCTCTCTACCCTAAAACCACGCCATTCACATCCCGGTCAGGCTCTGTTCAGAGCAACCGTGGCATCCTTTGGCTTGGAGGAGACGATATGAAAAAGGTGTGGCCCGTTCTTGTAACCGCTCTCTTGCTTACCGCTCTTTTGCTCGGCGCCTGCGGACGGAGCGGAACGGGGCTCGAGCCGAGCCGCACCCCCGACGACGCGCTACATGAAGAGTTGCAGGCGGTGCTGGCTGGAGAGGGGATTGCGCCCCTCGAGCCCGGCCCCGCCCCCGACCCCGCCAAGGTCGCGCTCGGCCGCGCCCTCTTTTTCGACCCCCTTTTGAGCGGCAACAAAGACATCTCCTGCGCCACCTGCCACCACCCGGCCTTGGGCACGGGCGACGCGCGAGGGCCGCGCGTTCGTGCCGCGCAACGCCCCCGAGCTCTTTAACCGCGGCGCGAGCGCGTGGCGCTCGGTCTTCTGGGACAGCCGCATCGAGATGTTAAACAGCTACAAGGGCGGCGCCGTACCCTTTGGCGGGGGGTGGCTCGTGACGCCCGCGGGCGAAAACTTACCAGACGGGCTCGACAGCGTACTCGCCGCCCAAGCGATGTTCCCCGTGACCTCGCGCACCGAGATGCGCGGCGACGCGGGAGACGCGGACGTGTTCGGCGAAGAGAACACGCTGGCCCACCTAGACGACGAGGACCTGCCGGGCATCTGGCGTTCTCTCAACGCGCGGCTTTTAGCCATACCCGAGTACGCGCAGATGTTCGGGACGGCGTACCCGGGCGTTCCTACCGACGCGCTCGGCTTCGAGCACGCCGCCAACGCCCTCGCCGCCTTCGAGATAGACGCCTTTACGCTCCTCGGCACCCCCTGGGACCGCTACTTGGAGGGCGACAGGAGCGCCTTGAGTAGCGAAGCCAAGGCGGGCGCGCTCCTCTTCTACGGCCGCGCGGGCTGCGCCGCCTGCCGTAGCGGCGAGCTCTTCACCGACCAGAAGCACCACAACATCGGGATGCCGCAGCTAGGCCCCGGCAAACACGAGGGCGGGCGGGACTTCGGGCGTTACGGCGTCACGGGCGCGTACGGCGACCTCTACGCGTTCCGCACGCCGCCCCTGCGCAACGGTGGCCCTGAGCGGCCCCTGGGGGCACGACGGGGCGTACAGCACCCTGGAGGCGGTGGTCCGTCACCACCTAGAGCCCGCGCGCTCCCTGCTCACCTACGACCCCTATACGCACCTCGGCAACCCCGAGCTGCAAGCGAGCTTTAAGAACGACCCCTTCACGCTTTTTACCACCCTCGTCACGCTCGACCCGCTCGTTAAAAAGGGGCCAAAGCTTAGCGGCGACGAGGTCGAGAAGCTGCTGGCCTTTCTGCACGCCCTCAGCGACCCCGCGACGCTCGAGCTGCGAGCGCCCGAAAGCGTGCCCAGCGGTCTGCCGGTGGATTAGAATTGAGAGCGTCATGTTTAGGTGCCACACGGTGCAAACTGCCTCGAGAACGTCCTTCTGCCCATGCCACAAACAACAACCCGAACGGTGCTGTGCGCGTGACTCACATGTACTGTTACCAGAAGCTTGATATACAAGCGTAACCAGCCGTGACATCGAAAGGAGCTACTCATGACCTTTACAGAACGGCTCGAGAGGTTGCTAAGCGACAAGAACCGTGCCGAGGCGTTCTCGGGCGCGGTTTTGATGAAACGGGGTGAACGTGAAGTGTACGGGGCGGCCTACGGTCATGCCAACAGGTCCTGGGGCGTGAAGAACCAGCTTGATACCCGCTTCCGCGTCGCCTCGGTGTCCAAAATGTTCACCGCGGTCGCTCTTTTGCAGCTTGTGGAGGCCGGGAAGCTCGAGCTACACACCCGCGTCGTCGGATATCTCGGTTTAGAAAACACAGCCGTTCCAGAGGAGGTCACGGTCTACCACCTGCTCACCATGACCTCGGGCATCGCGGACTGGTTCGACGAGTCGGGCGATTGGGAAGCGGACTGGGCCGCGTTGCGCCGCGAGCACCCCCTTTACGAGTTTCGGCGTCACGAGGATTACCTGCCCCTCTTTGTCAACAAGCCGCCCGTGGCAAAAGTCGGGGCAGGGCACCGCTACAACAACGCAGGCTACATCCTGCTGGGCCTGACCATAGAAAAGGCCTCCGGGATGTCCTACTTCGACTTTGTGCGGCGGCACATCTTCGAGCGTGCGCGGATGACGCGTTCGGGCTTCGTGGCGCTCGAGGGCGTCGACGCCGAGGTGGCCGAGGGCTATGTTCCCATCACTGACGATAACGACGCCGTGACCGGCTGGAAGAAAAACATCTATGTGGCGACGCCGGAGGGGGCCGCGGACGGCGGGGCGACCTCTACGGCGGATGACCTGAGCCGTTTCGCGGGGGCGCTCAGAGGAGGGCAACTTTTATCTCCCGAGATGACACGAGAGATGCTGACGCCCAAGGTGTTGGAAGACGACGAGCCCTACCGGGGCTACACCTGGAAGTACGGCTACGGCCTCTTTTTTCTCTTGGACGAAAGGGACCAAATCGTGCGCTGGGGGCATACAGGTGAGGAGGACGGGGTGAGCTGCCGTTTTTACCACTACCCACAGAAGGACGCAGACGTCGTCATCCTCGGCAACCAGAGCGGGTGCGCGGGGGCTTTGGCCTGGGAGGTGCATGACCTTATACTTCAAGCCAAAGATTGACCACCCATGACTCGCTCCGCTCATAAAATAGAGGTTGTCGACTACGACCCGCGTTGGCCTGAAGCGTTCAGGGCGTACGCCTCGACCCTGCGCTCGGCCTTGGGCGACCTCGTCATGAGCGTCGAGCACGTCGGCAGCACGAGCGTAACGGGTCTGGCGGCAAAACCCATCATCGACATCGACGTCGTCATCTCCTCGCGCCTGTTGCTAAAGGATGTCATCGGCACGCTCGCCGGGCTCCGCTACGTTCACGAGGGCAACCTGGGCCTTCCGGGGCGCGAAGCGTTCGGGTGGCCCGAGGGGCGGCGGCATCATCTGTACGTCTGCTCGGTCGATACGCCCAACCTGCACAACCACCTCGTCTTCCGGGACTACCTGAGGAGGCATCCCGAGGCGGTCGCGGCCTACAGCGACCTGAAAAGGCGGCTGGCGAGACAGCACCAAGACGACCGGGACGCCTATAGCGAAGCCAAAACGGTTTTCATTGAGAGCGTCTTGGCGAGAGCGGAGAGCGACTACGGCTTTCACACCTTCCAGCCGTGAGCTGACCCGGCTGCCGCAGCGGCGTGACGCGCGCGCCCGCGCCCGAAAGGCGTCTCTCGCCCCGCCCAGATAGACGCGCGGGCCGTGAAGCTTCTCATCCTTTAGGCTCTCGCGCACGCTGGCGGTAAAAACCGCCATCAGTTCGGTGGCGAGGTTGACTTTAGCCACCCCCGCGTTTTTGCGGGCGCGCCGAAGGTTGGAGCGTAGAGCGGGCGCTCCAACTCGGCGTGGCTGCCGGGGCGGAGAACGCGGCGTCCGGCGGGGCGAGGATTTCAAAAGCGGGCGTGATGCGGTGGCTCGAGCGCAGCGTTTAGGAGAAGACCAATAATCCACTGATAAACCGCCGCAACTGTACAGTACGTTCATGGTCACTCTCGATAAAGCCTCGGACGTGGTGATGGAACTGTCAACGGACGAACGAGAATTGCTGCTTGATATCGTGCGGCGTCGGCAGATTGAGGCGCGGCGCGCAGAGATTGCCGCGAGCGCACGTGAAGCGCGAGCGTTGCTCAAAGCGGACAAGCTTAAATCCGTACCCTTAGACGAGGTTCTGGCCCGGCTTCACGCTTCGCTCGATGAAGTAGATGCGTGAGGGGGTTGCCGCATCGTGTTTTTCTCGACAAGATAATCAAGACCTCATCGTGCTGGTCGATATCGGTACGCACGACGAAGTGTATTAAGCTTTGGCTGATCAACCGGTGAGCCCGACCCCGCCCTCCTATTTAGGAACTAGGAACAAGGCGCAGCATCGTGACGATTTCCGTCAGTGACGCTTCCGTCCCCACATTCCCCGGAAAAACCACGTACGCGAGACCCGGAAAACGGGCTTCGGCACCGAGCTTCCACACGGGCACCCCCGGCAAAAGTTGGCCTTTTATCAAGGCTTTTTTGACCCCTAGCCCTTTGGTGGCAAGGTCCGAAGAGGTAATGCCCCCTTTGGCGACGAGGTAGCCAGGGCGCATCTCGAGCGCCTTTAATACCCCGATGAGCCCGTCCGAAACGCGTCGACCAATCGCCAAGCTTTGCTTTCCCCCACTCGTTTTGACGAGGTCGCGGCTGGTGTACACCACCGCCGTTTGAGCCGCCTTGATGCGTTTATCGGCTTCTTTGGCGGCGGCGTCAACCTCGGCGGCGTGCGTGGCGGCGTCCAGCAGGCGGGTGACGTTTAGCTCGAGCCCCACCACCTCGGTATGACCGAGAAGATGTTCTAGTTGCTGCGTCGAGAGCGGTACGTAAGACCCCACCATCACGAGCCCGCCGACTCGAGCGTCCAATTTGAAATCATCCCTCGTCAACAGGTCGCGCGCGCCGAGCCCGGCCCTGACCCGCACGAACGAGGCCGCCGTCCGGTAGAGAAAACGCTTCCCCTCGGCCTCGGCTTGGAGCAGACCTAGTGTGAACACTTCTAAGTCGCGGTAACTCGCGGCGTTGACCGCGCAAACTTTTCCACCGGACAGTCCCGTCAACATGTCTTTGACACGCGTCGGGCCGTGAATGCGGATGTCCTCGAGGGTGATGGAGACAACCTCGTTTGCAAAGACCTCGCCGCCCGTTTTCTCCTCCACCCAATTTTTTAGATTCGAGTTTTGATAGCCGAACGCGGCGTCCTTTGCGAAGGGCGTTTCGCTCGCCGGAACGAGGGTGTCGCCCTGCTGAACATAATGAACATCGTCAAGCGTGTAGCGCCCGCCCTCGAAAAAAGCCGGGACGAGCAGCGTGGCGTCGAAGGTTTGCCCCAAGGCTCCAGTCAAGGCGTCGGTCTCGAGCGGGTAATGCCCGCGCAGGGTCGAATCGCTGCGGCTGATGACGGCAAAGGTTCGCCCGTCCGCCGCGCGGCGCAGGTTTGCACCCAGCTCTTGCGCGAGGTTCGCGGCTGCCTCCTCATGCAAGCTGCGGCTGTTGGTCAGGAGGTAAAAGACCGGCTCGTTTTTGAACGCTTGCGCTAAGGTCGCTGCGTCCCAGGTCGTGTAAACAGGTACGTCATAAACGGTCTGAGTACCCGTCGGGTCGTCGTCAAGTACAACAAGGGTCGTATTGCTTCGCCGAACGCGCTCGGCGATGTGCGGCAGCGCGTCCTCGGGCCACTCGAGCGGCAGGCTGGCGAACAGCTCGGATGCGTTCAGCTTAGCTGGCAAGACATCTCCTTTTTATTGTCGCACCCCTCACCCTACAACCCAAAAATCCGCTTGGCATTACCACCCAGACAAAGCCCCAACGCCTCATCACCCAACCCGATACTCCCAAACTTAGCGAGCTCGCTGGCGATATTGTTGAGGTGGTCGCTGCCGTAGAGCACCCGCTCCGCGCCGAGCGCTTTAATCATGGCCTGAATTTGGTAGGGGCCGCACCAGGAGGGCTCGAGCACCAGATTCTCCGCTATTTCCGCCGCCACAATCGCTTCTTCCGCGTAAACGCTCCAGCCCGCGTGACAGAGGATGATGGTCAGGTCGGGAAAAGCGCGCGCTGGCCGCAGCGCCAGCGACGGGAGCGCGTGCGGGTTGCCCGTGCCCGTGTGGATGAGGACCGGCACGCCGTGGTCGCTCGCCACCTCGAAGACGATGCGCGCGTCCGGCGAGGCAATCGACACGTTGTGGCCGAGCGGGTGGAGCTTAAGCGCCTTGAAACCCATCTCGAGGCAACGCTTAGCCTCGGCGCGGTATGCGTTTTCACCGAGGCGCGGGCTAATGTTCGCCATCCCGTAAACGCGCCCCGGATTGTCCGCGGCGGCCCGTGCAATCGCGTCGTGGACGGGGCCAGGGTGGCCCAAGGCGGGCTGCGGCATCACCAGCGCCGCCGCGATGCCGTGTTCGTTAAGCCCGCACATGAGGGATTCGGCGTTTGTCTCGGTGCCGCTATACATAGAGCGCCCCAAGTGCTGATGCGCGTCGATAATGGTAAGTCCGGGCGGGAGCATAGGCTTAGGCGGTGGCTCTCTGGTTGAGTGCGTCACGCACAAAGGCGGCGACCGCGTCACCCACGTCGGTGGTGCCTGCCTTGCCGCCCAAGTCGGGGGTTTTGGTATCGCTGTCTCGTAAGAGCCCTTCGACAGCCTCATCTACCGCCTTGGCCCCGGCTTCCAACGCGCGGGCAACGTCCGGGTGTTTGCTGGCGAGCCACTCGAGCATCAGCTTGGCCGACAAAATCGTGGCGACGGGGTTGGCGACATTCTGCCCCATAATGTTCGGCGCGGTGCCATGCGCGGGCTGAAAGAGGCCGTGATTCTCGCCGATATCGCCCGAGGGCGCTAGGCCCATCCCGCCGACCGTCGCCGCCATCAGGTCGCTCAAGATGTCACCGAACATGTTTTCGGTAACAATCACGTCGAATTTGGTCGGGTGCATAACCAACTCTAAAGCCGCCGCGTCAACATAAAGATAATGCCGTTTGATATCCGGATGACGTTCGCCAACCTCGTCAAAAACACGCCGGAAAAATGCGTAAGAGGGCAAAACATTACTCTTATCCACACAGGTGACCTGCCGCTTGCCCGCGCGCTGCTGCGCAAGGTTGAACGCAAACTCGCTGACGCGCGTGGTGCCTGCCCTGGTAATAACGCTCGTGTCGCTCACCAAGTCGTCTCGCACGCGCGCGCCCGCCCCCCACGAAGCGTAAAGTCCTTCGGTGGACTCGCGGATGAGCACGTAGTCGGCGCCCCCAATGACCTCTTCTCTAACGGGCGTCCTCACGCCCGCGTAATACTTGATGGGCCGCACCCCGGCGTAGAGGTTGAGGTCGAAGCGCAGCCGAAACACCAGCGCGCCCTCGACCTCGGTGCCGTCGGGCAGGCGCACGTCGTAGTAACCCGCCGCGCCGAACAAAATTGCGTCCGCAGCGGCGCAGGCGTCGAACACGTGGTCGTCCAAAACCACACCCGTATCCCGGTAGTGTCCCGCGCCGCCGGGATGGGTCTCGAAACGAAGCGCCACCGCGTCGTTCGCGTCCGAGAAGGCTTTGAGCACCTTGACCGCTTCGCCGACGACCTCCGGGCCGATGCCGTCGCCGGGCAAGACGGCGATGTTCAAAGTTTTTTTCTGCGTCATGGTTGATTCCTCGTTTCTACGGGTTTCAGGTCGGGGTAAGTCGGCACCACCGCTTGACCGGCTTCTGCGGACGCGTAAACGGCTTCGACTACCGCGAGGGTTTTCAGATAGTCCGGCCCGTTTGTTTCGAAGGGCGTACCGTTTTGTAGCGCCTGGATGAAGTGGGCTTGGGCACCCAAACAACTGCCGCCCTTATAACCGCCGGGGTGCTCGAAGGGGTGTTCGTACGCGTCGCCGTTATTAAGCTGAACATGCAGTTTGAGCTTGCGGGTCAGCATGATTTCGCCTTTTGAACCCTCGAGCGTCACCCTGGCAAACGCCTCGCTCTTGACCTTGGGTTCGGTGTAGCGGTTGGCATCTATCACCGCCGTCGCGCCACCTTCAAATTCCAACGTGATGAGCGATAAATCTTCCCCTGCAATCACCGGGTTGATGCGCCCGTGAACGGCATAAACCCGCGTCACCTCACCCAAAAACATACGTAGCGTGTCGATAAAATGCACTAGCGTTTCGAACACGAGCATCCTCGAGTAGTCCCTAAAATAAGGCTGTTGAGCATACGGCGTCTCACCGCGCCCGTCGCCGGTTCGCATGTGAACCGTGGCGTGAAAAAGCTTCCCAAGGGTGCCTGCGTCTACAACGCTTTTCATCTCCCGATACCAGGCTTGCCAGCGCCAGTTTTCGTTGACCATAAAAGGAACGTCGTGGTCTTGGGTGATTTGGACAATCTTTCGCGCCTCTTCAAAGGTTGGGGCTAACGGTTTTTGACAGAGCACGGCGAGGCGGCGTTTGGCGGCTTTTTCGACCAATGCTAGGTGACTGTCGGGGCGGGTAACAATGTCCACGAAGTTGAGGTATGCTTCGCTGTTCAGCATCTCATCAATGTCGCCGTAAACCGCTTTAATACCGTATTGGGTGGAGAAGGCTCGAGCCTTGCCCTCATCCACATCACACACCGCCACAATGTCCGCCCCGGCAACCCTTTGCCAAGCCGCCATCTGCATATGCGCAAAAAACCCCGTCCCAACCATCGCGCCTCGTAACGCCTCAGCCATCAGCCCCGACCTCGGTTAGCAACGATTGAAAATTCCAAAGTTGGTTAAAAGTTGTTTTTCTTCTTACTTCTTTCTCCTTCTTCACCCCTTCACCGCCCCCACCGTCATCCCCGACACAAAATAGCGCATAAAAAACGCATAAATCAGCACCACCGGCAGCGACCCCGCCAGCGCCGCCGCCATAAACGCGCCCCACATGAACACGTCGCCCGACGAGGCCGCGTTGGGCACCGCGACGGGCACGGTCTGGAGCGCGTCTTTCGAGATGAGGACGAGCGCGTAAAGGTATTCGCTCCACGACAGCGTGAAGGTAAAAATCCCTGCGCTGACAATACCCGGTACCGCCAGGGGCAGCGTGATGAGATAAAACGCCTGCCAGCGCGTCGCGCCGTCCACGCGGGCGCTCTCCTCCATGTCATTGGGGACGGCGCGGAAGTAGCCCATCATCAGCCAGGTGCAAAAGGGAATCATGATGGTCGGATAAACGAGCATCAGCGCGAGTAAATTGTTGGTCAGGCCGAGCTGCTGAATCACAATCGCCATCGGGATAAAAAGGAGCGTTTGCGGCGTCAGGTAGGTGACGAAAATCCCGATGCCCATTGCCCGCCCGCCTTTGTAGGTGTAGCGCACCAGCGAGTAGGCCGCGAGCGTCCCGACGATGACTGAGAAGACCGAAGAGACGAGCGCCACAATCGTGCTGTTGAACATCCAGCGTAAAAAGTTGGTCTGGGTGAAGAGGTAGCGGAAGTTCTCCAAGCTTGGATTGAGAATCCCCAAAGGCGCTTGGTTCAGGGTGATTTCGATGTTGGGCTTGAAGGCCGTGCGCGCCATCCACGCCACGGGAAAGAGCAGAAACGTCAAAATAACGAGCAACGTCACCGCCGACACGATGGACCAGGCGAGTCTTTGCGAGCGGTAACCCCTTAGCGTCATCGTTTCCTCTGGAGGTAGCGAAGCTGCAAAAACACCACCAGCAGCATCACCGGAAAGAAAAAGAGCGAGATGGCCGCGCCCTCGCCAATTCTAAAGGAGCGAATCGCCTGCTGATAGGCGTAGGTGCCAATCATATGCGTACCGTTGCGGGGGCCGCCCGCCGTCAAAATCCAGACGATTTCCATCTCGGCAAAGGTGCGGATAAACGAAAACAGCGTGGCAACGACGACCACGGGCATAATCGCGGGGAGGGTGATGTGCCGAAAGCGCTGGAGCACGGTGGCCCCATCGATTTTGGCGGCCTCCTCTTGCTCTTTGGGCACGCCCTGGAGCGCCGCCAGGAGAATCACCGCGAAAAACGGCGTGCCGCGCCAGATGTTGACCATCATCACCGAAAAGAGCGCGGTGCCCTGCTTGGCGAGCCACTGGACGGGCTCCAAACCCAGCCCGTTGACCAGCATGTAGTTCAGCACGCTAAAAGTCGGCTCGAACATCCACAAAAAGATGACCATGCTTAAAGACGTGGGCACCACCCAAGGGATTAAAATAAGGCCGCGTACGAGGCCGCGCAGCGGGAATGGGCGGTTGAGCGCCAGCGCCAACACGAGGCCCAGCGCGAGTTTAATCGGCACCGCGCCCACGGTGTAAAGGAGCGTGTTGACGATGACCTTATCACGAAACACGCTGCGGCCCCAGAGCTTTACATAATTGGCAAAACCGACGAAGCTCGAGTCCGCCTGCCCGATTTTGGCGTCGGTGAGGCTCAGATAAACGGACACCACGAACGGGTAGGCCACCATCCCCAAAAGAAACAGAATCGCCGGGGCGACCATCAGCAGGCCGAGGCGGTGGTCGTTGTCGAGCCAGCCGCTGACCCGCCCCCGCAGGCCGGGCTTCTGCTGCGGGAAGCTCGGCGAGGTGGACACGGCGGTGACGAGGGTTTTAAGGTCTTTCACGCAGGTGTGCTCGTTTCTCGAGGCTCGAGTTTCTAAGACGTGGGACGTTTAGCCTTTCAGCGAGAATCCTCCGTTCGGCGTAAAGGATTCTCGCCGCCGACCGGGGCTTACATCAAGTCTTCGATGGCTTCAACTGCCATACTCACGGCGTCGTCCACCGACACGTCGCCGGAGGCCACGGCGTTGAACATGTCCAGGATGATGAAGTTGTTCGCCACCTCGCTGGCGAGTGCGGTGACCGGGCCGGGGTAGCCGAAGATGTGGCTGCTGTCGCCCAAGCCCTTAAAGGCCTCGAGTTTGGGGTCGGTGTTCCAGGGCATGGCGGGGTCGTCCTCGAGCCCCTTAAAGAGCGGATAGATAAACGCGAACCCTTCGGGCGCGAGGCTCGACCAAAATTCGGATGAGCCCAGGTAGCGCAGCAGGTCTTTGGCCTTGTCCACGTCCGGCGTGTAGTTCATGATGCCTAAGTTGTGCGTCTGCACGAGCAGCACGCGCCCGTTGGGGCCTGCAGGGTAAGCCGCGTGGTTGACGCTGCTCGCAAAGTCGACCCCGGTGTCGCGCGCGGCCCAGAGGATGCTCGAGGCGTTGTTCGTAACCGACACCTCGCCCGCCAAAAAGGCGCGGTTGTTCGCGCCGTCGTCCCAGGCGAGCACGCCGGGGTCCATCGCGGCCTCGTAGAGTTCTCTGGCAAATTCCAAGGCGGTGCGGGTTTCGGCGCTGTCGAGCGCGAGGTTGCCCGCCTCGTCCCAGACGAACGCGCCGTGCGACCACATGAGCGAATAGAGAAAGTTGTTGCCGTCGCCCTTGGCCCGACCGTAGGAGAGGCCGATGGGGGTGCCCGCCGCCTTGAGCTGGGTGCCGACGTTGAGCAGTTCGTCCCACGTTTCTGGAAAGGCGCTCGCGCCGACGGCGGTAAGCAAGTCCTCGCGGTAGACCATCGCGTGCGACGCCGAGAAAAAGGGCAGTGCGCGCCAGACGCCGTCGACCAGGCACGACTCGGTGGCCGCGTTGAACCAGCCGCCCATGTTCTCACCCACCTCGGTGGCGACGTCGCTCACGTCAACAAGGGAGCCCGCGAACTGGTGCGGCTCGGCGTAGAGCAGCATGGCGATGTCGGGGCCGGAGTTGGTGGCGACGGCGGTGGCGACGGTATCGGCAAGCTGGTCAAAACCCGTAAAACTGATGTCGACGTCGGCCCCGTTATTGGAGGCCCACGCCGACACGAGCTGGGTGACGAGCGGGTCGACGGTGGGGATGAACGCGCCCCAGGTAATCATGTTGAGCGTCGCGCCTTGGGCCAAGACGGGAAAAGAGAAGCGGGACGCGGCGAGGGCTGCCGCCGTCACACCGGTGCCTTTTAAGAAGGTGCGGCGGGAGAACGGTTTGGTGAGCAGCGTTTTTTTGGTCATTATCACTCCACATCTAAGAACAAGAAGGTTCGCTGGACTGTTCGCTGCGCCCTTGAGCGCGGCGGCTGGACTTGTCACAGTGGAGTATCGCTTTTGGGCGATACGTTTGGGGCCGGTGACGCCTGTGTACGCGTCGGCAAACGGTTACGGGGTCATCGGCTCGTATACTCGCTTTACCACCTCCTTTCAAAGCCCAACCGTCGGGGCGTCAAGGGCTCAACTCTTGTTTTAGGGTGGTGCGCCGTTCTCCATCTTCGACCTCCTCTTTCCAGTGAACGAGACTCGCTTCGACCGCTCCTTTGATGTCGCGGGGGTCGCCCTTACGCATCGCGCGCAAGATGCCGCGGTGACTCTCAATCGCCGTCTGCGGCTGCCCGAGCGCGGTCAAGGTGTTGTGAATCGAGGTGAAAAAAAGCTCCTCCACGGTGCGCCCGATTTTGATGATGAGCGGGTTGTGGGTGGCGTCTAAAATCGTGTAGTGAAAGTTCAGGTCGAGCTGGGTCATCATCTCGGTGTCGAAGCTGGGTTCTAGGGCGTAGTCCTCGAGCGCTTTGGCGGCGGCCTCGAGCCGCGCCCAATCCTCCGCGCGAGCGTTCTGCGCGGCCAGGGTGCAGGCACCGAGCTGCTGAGACAAGCGCAGTTCAAAGAACTCGACGGTCATGTCGCTTTCCAGCATCACCGCGAAGACCAGAGGGCTCAGCATGGCGTCCGAGGGTTTGTCCGCGACAAAGGTGCCGCTGCCGTGGCGGATATGGACCACGCCGAGCGCCTCCATCACCTTCATCGCCTCGCGCACCGCGCTCCGGCCTACGCCCAACTGCTTAGCCAACTCGGGCTCCGACGGGAGGCGCTGCCCCGGACGCAACGCGCCGCGAATCAGCGCCTGCTTGATGGTCTCGGTAATCCTCTCGACCACGCTGGGGCTGTTAATAAGCCCGAAATGTACGCTGCTCTCCGTCATACTCAAACTCCAATACATTCGACGTGAGACATCAGACAACTTTACGATGAATTAGAGTTTAGGCGATTTTAAGGTGCTTGTCAAGAGGCCTAAGCTCAACGCGCTCCATGAAGCAGAAAAACGGTTTAACTGTCCCAACACAGAAGGGTTTAAGGCCCCAACTTCGGTTGGCTGCTTTAGCACAGTAAACTGGAGTGAGTGAAGGAGTATAGACGAGGGAGCCACTCACGCTTCGAGCTAGAGATACACCTGGTGTGGTGTACGAAGTATCGGAAACCCATCTTGCGAGGTGATGTAGCCCACCCCCCGGGCCATCGCGCGAGCGGTATGTAGCGAGCTAAAGGTAGAGGTGGTGAGCGGGGTAGTGTCGAGCGACCATGTTCATATGCTGGTGTCGATACCGCCCCAGGTAGCGGTAAGCAAACTCATACAGCGGCTGAAAGGGAAGAGTCAAACAAACTGCAGCGGGAGTTTGAGAGCTTGCATAAAGCTTATTGGGGACAGAGGATGTGGGCGCGGGGGTACTTTGCGTGCAGCACAGGGAACGTAAGCAGCGACATGATAAGAGCGTATATCGAAGGGCATACGGAGGAGGACCTTTTCAAAGTAGTGGATGACTTCGAGTCCTGGTTGGGCTTCCTTAAGGGAGCGTTTCTTGAGCCGACTTGAGTCGGAACGACACTTTCAGTGTCCAAGCATTCCACCTGCTTCAGCTGGTGGTTAATTGAATCGTGCTAAAGCCTTTACGGTCTCTAATCTACCGGCATCTGATCCACCGCCCGATCCTCCCGCTCGTCGCCGATGGTCCCGCGGTCCTGCTGACCCAGTCAGAGCTCGAGGAGGTTCTGGAGCTGAGCCACCACCTTCCGGCTACGCGTTACGGCGCGTCGCGACCCGGTCTCTGGCTGTCGATGACGCTTCCTTCGTATCCCGCAAATCTAATCTAGCATCAGGACGTTACGCGCTGAACAATCTTTCCACTAACCTTTTCTTTCAAGATAACTTTCGTCTTACCGTCCGGCATCCTCTCCTCTTTAACAAGCCAGTGCCCGTCGTCATAGTCCTTGAAAGCGCCACGCGCGCTCTGCGCCTCTGAGCCGCGCCAGTCTTCTAAAATGACCTCTTCCCACCTTTTGCTTTCGGCGGACCTGTAAGCAGCGTCCATGACGGCGTTGACCACGTAACCGTCGTAAAAACTTTCCATAGGTTGGCGGCCTTCGTCGAGCGCGTCGAGCATATCGGTAAACATGTCGGTGTAGCCCAAGGCGGCCACCTCGTCCCCGACCGGGAAAAGCCAGCCTTTGTCGCTTTCGGCTTTTTCGGCCACGTAGTCTCCGCCCACACCCGTCGTAAACATTTCGAAGCCCGTGCGCAACCAGTGGTTGTTCCAGATGGTGCCTTCGGTGCCCGAGACCTCGTCGCGCAAATCCATGCCGCCCCTAAAGGTCCAGCTCACCTCGAACTGCCCTATAGCGCCGCTGGCGTAGCGCACCAAACCCACCGCGCTGTCTTCGGCTTCGGTGGGGTGTACCTGCGTGTCCGCCCAGCACATCACTTCCAAAGGCTTGACGTCCTTGCCGATATAGTTGCGGCTTATCTCGATGCAGTGACAGCCTAGATCGATGATGGCGCCGCCGCCCGAGATTTCCTTGTCCCAGAACCAGTCGCTGTGGGGGCCGGGGTGCGTCTCGCGCGAACGCGCCCACAGCACCCGGCCCAGCGCGCCCCCTTGTACGGACCGCAACGCCTTGAGCGTTTTAGGTGTGTAGCAAAGGTCCTCAAGATAGCCGTGAAACACGCCCGCCTGTTCGACGATGTCGAGCATTTCTCTGGCCTCGGCGGCGGTGCGCCCCAGGGGTTTGGTGCAAAGAACGGCTTTGCCCGCGGCGGCGGCCAGCTTGACAGCCTCTAAATGCAAGTTGTTGGGCAGACCAATCACCACAACGTCCGTTTGGGGATGGTTGATAGCGTCGGCCATACGGGTGGTGTGGTGCGGGACGCTGAAATCTTCGGCGAACGTTTCGGCGCGCTCGAGCGTCCGGGAGTAGACGACCTCGACGCGGTCGCGGCTGCGACCGCTGTGCAGCGTTTTGGTGTAAAACGCGCCGATAAGTCCTGTGCCTAACATCGTTATCTTGTGCATGGTTGCCTCCTCTGGGGCTGATGTTGCTGGCGAGCGTAGAGCGCCGCGCCCAAGACGCCGGGCTGCTCGAGCCCCGCCACTCTAAGTTCGGGTACATGCTCTCCAGCGACCTTCAAATGTTTCCGCCAGGTTTTTTTGATAACGGGGAAGAGGAGGTCGCTCGAGCCCGCCAGCCCGCCCCCAAAGATGATGCACTGGGGCGCGAGCAGCGTGGTCACATTCGCCGTGGCGACGCCAAGGTAGACCGCGACGCGTTCTAGCACTTCTTGACAGGCGGCGTCCCCCTGTCTAGCGGCTTGAGCGACGGCTTTTGCGTTTACGGCGTTCAGGTCGCCCTTGGTCAGGTTGTACAAAACGGGGCTGCGTCCGTGCAGATACGCCCTGGTCACACCCGCAACCAAAGCCGGGGCAGAGGCGACGGTCTCTAAGCAGCCCGTACCCCCACAGCCGCAGATGAGGCCGTTGGGTTCGACGACGTGATGTCCAATTTCGCCCGCTAAAGCGCCGTTGCCAAAGTGAACCTGGCCGTCAAGAAACACACCGCCACCGACACCTGTACCCACAATGACGCCGAACACGTCGCGGTAGCCTCGAGCGGCCCCCAAGGCGCTTTCGGCCAGAACAAAGGCTCTGGCGTCATTGATGAGGGCGACTTTCAAGCCGGTTGCTTTCTCTAAATAGTCAACGACCCCAAAGCCAAACCAGCCCTCGGCAAAGTTGGGCATGACGAGCGTGCGGCCCTCGGCAAGGTCAACCGTTGCGGGTACACCTAGGCCGAGCGAGGTGACGCTCCAACCTTCTCGCTCGGCTTTGTGTCGTAAGGTTTGAAGCGCCGCTAAAATGTCACTAAGGATTTTGTCACGCGGACGGTGCGAACGCGTGGGAAAGCTTTCCACGAACAGCAGCGTCTCACCACACAAGAGCCCCACCCTGGTGTTGGTGCCTCCCATGTCAACCCCGATGCTTCCTTGTGGTCTACTCACTGATTCGCTCAAGCCCTCGTCCCTTGAATGCGTTTCCCTTTGTCTCTGAGTTTGAAGTATACTGGTACGGACCACCCAATGTCCAGCGCGCATTGGCGTATGCACGGGCGGAAAGTTGGTGTCATGAGGGACCTGCCACAGTTACAGAGCAACGCGGACACGCCTCTTTATTTGCAGCTCAAAGAGTGGATGCTCGAGCGCATCCGCAACCGAAGCTTCGACCCGGACGCCGCGCTTCCTTCCGAACGCCTCCTCATGAGCGAACTTAAAATTTCGCGCGCGACCGTGCGGCAGGCGATAGACGCGCTCGAGCGCGAGGGCTGGGTCGAGCGCCAGCACGGGCGCGGCACCTTTGTCAACAGCCAGAAAGTCGAACAGCCCGCGGGCAGGCTGAGCGGTTTTTCGCAGAACATGCGTTTGGCCGGTCTCACCCCCTCTTCAAAACTCGTCTCAGCGCGGCTTGAAGACCCCGAAGACAAAGTGGCGAGCCTGTTAAACCTCATGCCGGGGCAGGTCGTGGCCGCCATCGAGCGCGTCCGCTTGGCCGATGACGAACCGCTCATGTTGGAGCGCAGCTTTCTCAACTACCGCTTTGTGCCCAAGCTTTTGGAGCACGACCTGTCCGGGTCTTTGTATGAGCTCTTGACGGTGCATTACCGCCTCGAGCTCAGTGCAGGAGAAGAAAGCATAGAAGTTCTGGCTGCGGATGCTGCTCTCGGCGAGAAACTCAACATAGACGTGGGCGACGCCGTTCTCTACACCGAAAGGCTCGTCACGGATGGTGAGGGTCATCTGCTCGAGTTCGCCCAACGTTACGCCCGCGCCGACAAATGCAAGTTCCGCGTGACGCTCACCGGACACACCGCCGATTTTGTTCCTAAAGCGTCGTGACGCGCTTGACCTAAAAAACGGTGAAAGGTACGATGGCGCAAAACTGGTACGGTCCACCGAATCACCCGGGAGTAGATGATGAGCCAAGCCGATGTCGCCCTCAAGTATATTGACAAGTCAGCTCAAATTATTCAGAGGGTGCGTGACACCCAGCTAGACGCCATTCGCGCGGCGGCGAAGCTCTGCGCCGACAGCATCGCCAAAAGGGGACTCGTACACCTTTTCGGCAACGGTCACTCGCGCATGGCGGTCGAAGAGATGTGGCCGCGCTACGGCTCCTTCCCGGGCTTTCACCCTATCGTCGAACTCTCCACCACCAACCACACGCAGGT
The DNA here is from genome assembly GCA_965214995.1 of Trueperaceae bacterium. Taxonomy (GTDB): domain Bacteria; phylum Deinococcota; class Deinococci; order Deinococcales; family Trueperaceae; genus CBDCCT01. The sequence continues at coordinate 5,079,412 of CBDCCT010000002.1, read as the reverse complement.
GGTGGGGGCGAACGGGCAGAGGCAAGCGATGTGGATTGAGCGGCAAGAAGGCTTGGGTCACGTTATTTTGCGCAACTTCGTTTTTCGTGACTATGACACCATGATGATTTTTTCGACTTCAGGTAGTAACGGCGTCGTGGTGGACGTGGCGTTGGGTGCCAAGGAGCGCGGCTTGAAAGTTGTGTCGGTGGTGGCGCTCGAGTACGCCCGAGAACTTCAAAGCGGGCACAGCAGCGGCAAGCGCCTGGTTGACGTGTCCGACGTGGTTATCGACAACTGCGCGGTGCCGGGCGACGCGATGGTGGAGGTGCCCGGCGTGGACGTGCCCGTGGGGCCGGGTTCGACCATCGGCAATACGGTTGTGGTCAACGCTGTCAAATGCCTCGTCGCCGAAGCGCTCGCTGCTCGAGGTCAGCCCCCTCTGGTCTTGGCGGGGGCCTGGAAGATGGGCGAAGAGGAGAGCGCCAAACGCTTTGACGACGCCTACGACGACCACCGCGAGCGTGTGAAAGTCGTTTATGGCGGCTGAGGGCCTGCTGGGAGGCAAAACCGCGCTTATCACGGGCGCGTCGGGCATCGCCGCCGCCGCCGCCGAGCTATTCACCAAAGAAGGGTGTAGGGTCGCGGTGGTTGATATTTCGCAGGAGAACTTGCAGGCGTTAGAGCGGGATCTGCCCGGCACCAAAACTTTTCAAGCCGACCTGACCACACCGGGTGCCGCTGCCGAAGTCACCAAACAAGCTCGAGCGGCTCTGAATAAAATCGACGTTTTGTTCAACGTGGTCGGCATCTCCGCGCGGCGTTACGGGGATGGGCCGGTTCACGAGGCCAGCGACGAGGGCTGGGACAGGGCGATGGATACGAACGCGAAAACCACCTTTTGCATGTGCCGTGAGGTGCTGCGTGTGATGCTCGAGCAAGGGAGCGGCAGCATTATCAACACTGCCTCGGTGGTGGCTTACGCGCCCAACGCCGAGCATTTTGCTACGCACGCCTACGCGGCGTCCAAGGGTGCAGTCATCGCCTTGACAAAATCTATGGCGTCCTATTACGCGGCGCAGGGTGTCCGCGTCAACGCCGTCGCGCCGGGTCTTATCGAAACGCCCATGAGCAAACGAGCCCAGAGTGACGGCGGTATCCTCGAGTACATGAAAATCAGACAACCGCTTACAGGCCGACTTGGCAAAGCGGAGGATGTGGCCGGTGCAGCCCTTTACCTAGCGTCCGACCTGAGCCGCTTTGTGACGGGCGAGGTCATCGAAGTCGCGGGCGGCTGGGGCGTGTCGGGGTGAGCGCATGATGAAGGAGAGCATGTGGAGAGCCTGAACTACAGCGTCAACGTTCCCGTCTTGGCTAACTGCGACGTGCTCGTTATCGGCGGCGGCTCGGCGGGCTCAGCCGCGGCGGTGGCGGCGGCGGGCGCGGGCGCAAAGGTGATTCTGGTCGAGCGCTACGGCTTTTTAGGCGGCACGGGCGCGATGGTGTTGGACACCTTTTATGGGTTTTTTACCCCCAAACTCGAGCGTAAGGTGGTGGGCGGGATTCCAGACCGTGTGATTGAGGGCCTAAAAGCGCGACACGTCCTCATCAAACGCCCCAACACCTACGGCGCGGGGGCGGGTTACACCTACGATCCCGAGACGCTCAAGGTCGTTTGGGACGAGCTGACAAGCGACGCGGGCGTGCATCTGTTGCTGCACAGCTATTTTGTGGACGCGCTACAACAGGGGGACCGGGTCACAGGCGCGATTATCGGCACGAAGCAGGGGCTCAGGGCGATTCACGCAAAGGCCGTTGTGGACGCTTCAGGTGATGCTGATGTGGTCGCCAGGGCCGGGGGAGCGTTTGAGGACGCGGGTGCAATGGGCACGGCGCAGTCGCTTACCACCACTTTTCAAATGATTAACGTTGACGTTGAGCGAGCAAAGGCGACGCCCAAGACTGAAATGTGGCAAAAGATGGAAGAAGCGTCCCAAAGTGGTCGGTACAACTTGCCGCGTAAAGAGGGTAGTTCGCACATCACCCCCTTGGAACACGTGATGGTCACGAATATGACCCGCGTGGGAGGCGTTGACCCGACCGACCCCGCCGCGCTCTCCAAGGCGGAAAGGGAGGGACGCAAGCAGGCTTTTGAGTACGCCCGCTTCTTACGCGACTTCATACCCGGTTACGAACAAGCTGTCATCGGCAGACTGTCCACCCAGATCGGGGTGCGCGAAAGTCGCCGCGTACGGGGTGAATACTGGCTCGAGCGTGAGGATGTGCTGGCGGCTCGGAAGTTTGCCGACGCCATCGCCCAGTGCGGCGCGCCCATCGAAGAACACCACGCGGGGGGCGACACCCGCTGGGAATATCTGCCCGAGGGCGAAACCTACGACATCCCCTTCCGGTGTCTCGTGCCGCAAACGCTTGAAGGTCTTGTGGTGGCGGGCCGCTGCCTCTCGGCCTCGCACGACGCGCACGCCTCGGTGCGCTCGATTGGGCAGTGTCTGGCGATGGGACAAGCCGCGGGTCTGGCCGCGAGCCTTGCCAAAGAAGGAGACGTTCGCGGCGTCGAGACAGACGAACTGCGTAGCAGGTTGGTGGACATCGGGGCGGTGCTGTGATTCGTACCGTCCTCGGCGACATCGCCCCGGAAGCGTTGGGCTTTACCCTCTGCCATGAGCATCTGTACGGGCAGCCGCCGCCGGAGTTCGCCGAAGACGACCTCTGCTTAGAGGATGAAGCGTCAGCCCTCCGTGAGTTGAAAGATTTCAAAGAAGCGGGCGGGGCCGCCGTGGTGGAAATGACTACCCCCGACTACGGCAGAAACGTCGCAGTGTTGCAGCGTCTCTCGCAACAAAGCGACGTTCACATTGTTGCGGCTACAGGGTTTAACAAAGCAAAGTTTGCCGACCGTTACTCGTCTCATTTAACCGAAGATGCCTTGGCGGCGTGGATGGTCACGGAAGTATCTGAAGGTGTCGTAGAACCCCCCTCTTTTGTGGCTGAGGGCTCGAGGACGGCGGCTCGAGCCGGTCTCATCAAAGCCTCTACCAGCTCAGGCGGCCCCACGAAAGACGAAGAAAAAGTTATGCGTGCGGCGGCCAGGGCGCACAAAACAACGGGCGCACCCGTGAGTACCCACACCGAAAAGGCGAGTTGGGCGCTCGAGCAAGCCACGTTTCTTACCGAACATGGCGTGAGTCCCAAAAAACTTCTCATCGGGCACCTCGATTTCAACCCCGACCTCGCCTACTTGTCCGAAATTGCCAGTCTAGGCGTTTACCTGGGGCTTGACCAATTTTCCAAAGACAAATATCTGCCTGACGCCAAACGTGTTGAGTTGGTGGTTGCGTTAGCCGAAAAAGGCTTCGGAGGCCAGCTTCTGCTTTCGGGCGACATGGCGAGAAAATCATACTGGCGCACCTTTGGCGGCGCAGGTTTTCGGCACATCCCGACGACCGTCAAGCAGCGCCTACGTGAAGCGGGCATGACGGAAGCGAACTTGAACGGGCTTTTCGTTGACAACCCGAGAAACTGGTTGAACTTCTAACAGGGTGTGGTGAGCAGCGGTATTCTCTTTTTCACATACCCGTTAAATTCCTCTTTTGCGCAAACTGCTCGAGTTTTCATATAACATGACACTGAACTTGGTTTCCGAAAGGCACACGTAAATGCTCGTCGCGCGTAACATCGTCAAACATTATGGGGCGGTTCAAGCTCTTAAGGACGGTAATTTGGAAGTGAACCGCGGGGAGGTCGTCGCCTTGCTCGGGGCCAACGGCAGCGGCAAGAGCACGCTCGGCAAGGTGTTGACCGGGGTGGTGTCGCCGACGCGTGGGGAACTCTTTTTGGAGGGGGCGCCAGTTACGTTCGCTTCGCCCTACGCCGCGCGCAAAAGGGGCGTCACGGCGGTTTATCAGGAGCTGAGTTTAGTCCCCGACATGACGGTCGCGGAGAACATCTTTTTGGGCCATGAGCCGAGCCGACTGGGGGCCTGGGTGCAGCGCCGGGAGATGCGCAAAAGTGCGCGGGCGCTGCTCGAGCTTTTCAAGGGCACCCTGCACGTTTCCCCCGACGACCCGGTGACGGCGCTCCCCCCCAGCGAGCGGCAAATCGTCGAAATCCTAAAGGCGCTGAGCCAGAACCCGCGCGTGCTCATTTTGGACGAGGCCACCGCCAGCCTCGACTCGAGGCAGGTCGACCGGCTTTTCGCGTTGGTGGAGAAATGGAAATCTGAAGGCATGGCTATCGTCTTCGTGTCTCACCGCATGGACGAACTCTTCCGCGTCGCGGACCGCGCGGTGGTGCTGCGCAACGGCGAGACGGTGGGCGCGGCGCGGATGAGCGACACGACTGAAAAGGAGCTTGTCGAGATGATGATTGGCGAGGCGGTCGCGCCGGAGCGGGTCGCGGCGACCGAAGAAACAGGCAAGGTGCGGCTCAGCGTTACATCTTTGCGTACGAAAGTTTTACAAGGTGTGGACACCGAGTTGCGAGACGGCGAATTGCTGGGTTTGGGCGGCTTGCAGGGCCAAGGCCAGGAAGACCTGCTCTTGGCGCTCTTCGGCGCGATACCCTTTGAGGGCGGCGTTACTCTAAGCGGGGGAGAGGTCGCCTTTAAACATCCCGCACACGCGATGGCGGCGGGCGTCGCTTACGTGCCGGGCGACCGGGGCAACGAAGGGTTGCTGATGATTCGCTCGATTCTGGAGAATTTGCAACTCCCCTCCTGGCGCAAATACGGCTTGCTTATCAAAGAAAACAGAGCGCGGGAGGACGGGCTCGAGGTCGCCAAACAGTTGAGCCTGAAAATGGCGTCGCTGGACGCCCCCGTGAGCAGTTTGAGCGGCGGGAACGCGCAAAAGGTGGTGATAGGCAAGTGGCTCCTGCGAGCGCCCGCGCTGCTCCTCTTGAACGACCCGACCAAGGGCGTAGACGTGGGCTCGAAGGGCGAGTTTTACGCGCTGCTGAACGACCTCAGGAACGAGGGTACGGCGATTCTCTTTTATAGCAGCGACGACGAGGAGCTGTTGGGGCTCTGTGACCGGGTTCTAGTTTTGCAAGACGGGCGCGTCACCGCCACTCTGGAGGGTGAGGGCTTGAACCGCTCGAGCCTCGTGGCAGCCTCCCTGGGCTCCGGGGTGGCGGCGTGAGCTGGCAAGGTTTTTTGCGGCGGAATCCCTATTTTTTTGCGCTCGTGCTGCTGGCCTTTTTGGTTGCAATTAACGCCGGTTTACAGGACAATTTCTTCTCGCCCCGCGCGATTAACGGAAACTTCCGCGTGTTGCTGCCGCTGATGATTTTGGCGGTAGGGCAGAGCCTTGTCATCATCGGGGGCGGCATCGACCTTTCGGTGGGGGCGATGGTATCTTTGGTCAACGCCATCTTGGTCGTGCTCATCACGCCCGAGGCGGGTGCGGCGGGTGTAGCGTTCGCCATCCTTGTGGGCTGCGTGGCGGGCGCGCTGGCGGGTGCGCTCAATGGTCTCTGCGTCGCCCTCTTACGCCTGCAACCCATCGTCACGACCTACGCGATGAGCTTCGTTTTCGCGGGGCTGGCCCTCCTTGTGTTGCCGCGTCCCGGTGGGCAACTGCCGCGCGCCTTAACGAGCTTCTACCGCTCGACGCCTTTGGGGCTGCCTGTGGCGGTGTACGCCATCGTGATGCTCCTATTGCTTTGGGCGCTCGTGCGCTCGAGCCGCTTCGGGCAGTACCTCTTTGCCACGGGCAGCCGCGCGGACGCCGCCTACACGAGCGGCGTGCCCGTGTCGCTCGTCCGGTTCAGCACTTACGTCGCGGCGGGGTTCTTTAGCGCCTTGGCGGCGCTCGCGCTCACGCTCGGCATCGGCAGCGGCAACCCGCGTATCGGCGACGCCATGACGCTCGATTCCATCGTGGCGGTGGTGCTGGGCGGCACGCGGCTGAGCGGCGGGCAGGGCGGCGTCGCGGGTGCGATTCTGGGGGTGGCGATTTTGGGGATTATACGCAACTTGATTTCTTTTGCCAATGTACCCACCTGGTATCAAACGTTGGTCAACGCGACCATCATCGTGCTCGCGCTCGCCGGGCCGGGCCTGTGGCGGCTCCTCAGGCGGCGCGCGTGACGCTGCCGCGTTTTTTCAGGTTCAGCCCGCCCCTCATCGCGCTGGGGCTCGCCGTCGCGCTCTTTTTTATCGGCGGGGTGGTCCGACCGGGTTTTGTCAACGTGAACCAGGCCGTGAACATCCTGCGCCTCGCCTCGCTCCTGGGCATCGTCGCGGCGGGGCAGACGCTCGTCATCATCAGCGGCGGCGAAGGCATCGACCTCTCGGTCGGCGCTGTGGTCACGCTGGGCGCGATCATGACGTTCCGGTTTTCGGACGGGCAGAACGAGCTGCTGCTGGTCGGGCTCCTTGCCGCGGGGCTGGCGGGGGTCGCGGTGGGTCTTGTGAACGGCTTGGGCATCGTGTTTTTGCGCATCCCGCCGCTCGTCATGACGCTCGGGATGGCTGGGGTGGTGCAGGGGCTGGTGCTGGTGGTGACGCGGGGCGCGTTGCAGGGCGGCACGCCGCCCGCGCTCGCGGCGCTCGTGTCAAATTCTTTTTTGGGCGTCCCGGGCAGCGTCTATCTCTGGGCGGGGCTCGCGGTGGTGATGTGGGGGACGCTCGAGCGCTCCCCCTACGGCAAACACCTCTTCGCGGTCGGGGTGAACCGGGAGGCGGCGCGCTTGTCGGGCGTCCGGGTGCCGCGGGTGGTGCTCATGACCTACGCGCTGAGCGGCCTTTTGGCGGCGCTCGGCGGGTTCTGCCTGCTCGGGTTTACGCAGCGCGTGTTCTTGAGCTTAGGCACGCCCTACCTGTTCCCGTCCATCGCCGCGGTGGTGGTGGGGGGCACGGTTTTGGCGGGCGGCAAGGGCAGCTACTGGGGCACGATGGCGGGGGCGCTCGTGCTGACGCTTATTAACAGCCTCCTCACCGCCCTGCAACTTTCCGAGGCGTATCAGCTCATGGTCTTGGGGCTCACGCTGGTCGTTCTTATTTCGGTTTACGGGCGGCAGCGCGCGCTGCGTCAGTAGTTTTTGTCAGCAGTCTTTTGGTGTCTTGGTGAAGGTTTCGGCGCTGTCGGCGGTAATTAAAGGAGTGGATGCCGGGCTCGAGCGTGAGCACAATTGCGTCACATCAGCTTTCCTGGTACAACTAAAAATAAAGGAGCCCACATGAAAGCGGTGATGAAACTCGCCCGCGGCCCCGGCAACGTCGGGGTAAAAGACATCCCCGAACCCGCGCCCGCCGCAGGTCAGGTCCTCGTCAAGGTGGCCGCCGCGGGCATCTGCGGGACGGACCTGCACATCTACCATGACGAATTTAAAACCCAGCCCCCGGTCGTTTTGGGTCACGAACTCTCGGGAGAGGTGGTCGCGGTGGGTGAGGATGTTGAAGGCGTCGTCCCCGGCCTGCGGGTCACCACGGAAACCTACTTTTCGACCTGCGGCGCGTGCCGCTTCTGCCGCACGGGTCACGCCAACTTGTGCCTCTCACGCCGCTCCATCGGCTCAGCCGTCAACGGGGGCTTTACCAGCTACGTGGTCGTGCCCGCGGAGAACGTACACGCGCTGCCAAAAGGTTTGAGTTTTGAAGCGGGCGCGCTCACCGAGCCCCTCGCTTGCGTTGTTCACGGTGTCCTCAGCACCCCCACGGTGCGACCGGGCGACGTCGCGGTCATCGCCGGGCCGGGCGCGATTGGCCTGTTGACCCTGCAAGTTGTCAAGGCCGCGGGCGCAACCGTCGTCATGCTTGGCACGAACGCGGACGCGGAGCGGCTCGAGCTAGCCAAGCGCCTCGGGGCTGACTACGCCTTAAATGTAGAAAATGCAGAAGCAAAAACTACAGGGCAAGACCCGGAGGCGCTCGTCCGCGACCTCACGTTTGAGGGTCTCGGGGCGGACGTTGTATATGAATGCTCCGGCGCGGGTCCAGCCGCCGCGCAGCTTTTGAACTTGGTGCGTCGCCGGGGACGGTACGTGCAGATTGGTCTGTTCGGCAAGGCGATTGCTTGGGACATGGACGAAGTCTGTTACAAAGAACTCCTCGTCACGGGAAGCAACGCGAGCGTGCCGTCCTCCTGGATAGGGGCGCTCAAGCTGCTCGAGACGGGCGCGGTGAGAACGGACGCACTCATCACCGACCGTTTCTCCGTGACCGAGTGGAGAGAAGCGTTCGGGCGCTTCGAGAGCAAACGGGGCGTCAAACTCCTGCTGACGCCGGTGGTGTGAGGTGACCCTTGACGGCAAGGTCGCCCTCGTTACCGGCGCGGCTAGAGCGCGCAGCATCGGGTGGGGCGTGGCCGAGACCTTGGCGAGAGCCGGGGCGGACGTCGCGGTGAACGACGCCTATCACGCTGGCGAATTGGAGGCTCGAGCCGCCGACATACGCGCCCTGGGCCGCCGCTCGCTCGCCCTGCAAGCCGACGTGGGTGACGAGGCGCAAGTGAACCGCATGATAGAGGAGACCGCGGCGACGCTCGGGCGACTGGACATCGTGGTGAGCAACGCGGGCGTCATCCGCTGGGAGGGGTTTGGAAGCATCACGCGGGAGAGCCTGCGCGCGATTCTGCGCGTGAACATCCTCGGTAACGCCAACGTCTGCCGCGCCGCCGCCAAGAGGATGGTTCGCCAGGGTCACGGCGGGCGCGTCATCGTGGTGTCTTCCGTGCAGAGCGACGTGCAGTTTCCCGTGACCCCCGTTTACGGCGCGACGAAGCACGCGATGCACGCGTTTGTGGGCGCGGTGGCGCTCGAGCTAGCCCCCCACAACATCACCGTGAACCACATCGGCCCCGGCTGGGTGCGCTCGCCCTTAAACGACGCGGCCCCGGACCAGCAGACGCCCGCGGGCGTCCAGGCGCAGCGCGACGCCGTGCCGCTTGGCAGAGACGGTCAGGGAAGCGAGATGGGCGCAGCGGTGCGCTACCTCGCCTCCGACGAGGCGGCGTACACCACCGGGGCGTTCATTCGGGTGGACGGCGGTCTGGGCATCAGCAAATATACGTAAAAATGCGCGGGAGAGTAGACGCGGGAGAAGTAAGAACGGGAGGCGCGGTGGCAAAAAAGCTCGTTTTGGTTGGGCGGGACGACCCGTTGAGCGGGGCGCTGCTCGAGGCGTTCACTACACACGGTTATGTTTGCCAGTCGCTCCGTCTCGAGGACGCCGGTTCCGCCGACTCTATAACCGTTGCCGCCAAGCGCCATTTAACAGTCCTGTCGCCGGATGTCGTCGTCATTTGCCCGAGTTGGCGGGGGAGAGGGGCTTTTTTAGACAGCAGCGCCGGGGAGTGGCAAGAGGCGTTACACGAAAACGTCGAGGTCGTCACGTACGTGATGCAAGCCGCCGCGGACGTTTTTAAGGCGTCTCAAAAAGAGGGACGCATCATCGTAACAAGTCATGTGGCCGCGCTCACGCCGTTTCGCGGTCTCAGCCTTCTTGGCACCACGCTTGCTGCCGTTAAGGCGCTCGTTAAGATGCTCGCCCTCGAGCTCGCCCCCCTAAAAACCACCGTAAACAGCGTTGCGCTTGGGCCTTTGGTGGAGGGGCTCGAGCTTCCCGACGCGTCAACGGACAAGCTCAGGCAAGACACCCCGCTGCAAGACGACATGTTTACCGCCGCGGCGGAGGTCTGCCTCTTTCTAGCCTCCGAGGCGGGCGGGCACCTCACCGGGCAAACCTTACCCGTCGAGGGCGGCTTTCTGCTGACGCGCGCGTCCGGAGGGTCGCCTTATGCGGACTGATGGGTACGAGTTACAGAACAGATAGGTATGATACGCTTCAACACAATCGGTTGAGCAGGACTTAGAAACGTAACGTTTTTCTCGGAGGCGTATATGCCTACAGTTGCAGTGGTCGGAACCGGCTTTATCGGTCCCGTACACGTCGAAGCTTTGAGGCGTCTCAACATCCCGGTCAGGGGCGTGCTGGGCTCGAGCCCCGACAAAAGCCGCCGCGCCGCCCAAGCACTGGGTCTGGAAGTGGCTTACGGTTCCTTTGACGAGATTTTATCGGACGACGCGGTTGACGTGGTGCATATCACCTCGCCCAATCTTTTTCACCTGGAGCAGGCTTCCGGGGCGCTCGAGGCGGGCAAGCACGTCATATGCGAGAAACCGCTGGCGATGAACACGGACGAAACGCGGCAACTGGTGGCGCTCGCGCGCAGGCACCCCGAAAGGGTCGCCGCGGTCAATTACAACGTGCGCTTCTACCCGCTCGCCCTGCACGCGCGAGAACTCGTCAAAGGGGGCGCCTTGGGCGATATCTACACCGTCACGGGCGGCTACGTGCAGGACTGGCTCTTAAAGGACAGCGACTGGAACTGGCGGCTCGAGCCCGAGCAAGGCGGCGCGCTCCGCGCGGTGGGCGACATCGGCACGCACTGGATGGACCTCATCGGTTTTATTACGGGTCAAAGGGTCACCGAACTGCTCGCTGATTTGGAAACGTTTGTCAAGCAGCGCAAGAAACCGAGCGGCAGTGTAGAGACCTTTACAGGTTCTACAGGTGGGTCGGGGGACGGTGAGGGCAAGTTTGAACGGGTTGATGTAAAAACGGAGGATTTCGGCGCGGTGCTGTTTCATTACGAAGGGGGCGCGCGGGGCGTGCTGAACGTGTCGCAAGTGAGCGCGGGCCGCAAGAACCGCCTGAGCTTTGAGATTGCGGGTTCAAAAGGGGCGCTCGCCTGGGACAGCGAAACGCCCAACAGCCTGTGGTTGGGGCACCGGGACAAGCCCAACGAAATTTTGGTCAAAGACCCCTCGCTTCTAAACGCCGATGTTATACCCTTTGCCAACTATCCCGGCGGTCATACTGAGGGCTTCCCGGACACGTTCAAGCAGCTTTACCGCGCCGTCTACGGTTACATCAGCGCGGGCGACTACGGCGGCGCGCCCAAGCCCTTTCCAACCTTTGAGGACGGGCACTACGAGGTGCTGCTTTGTGAGAAGATTTTAGAAAGTCACAAGGAACGCTGTTGGGTCACGGTCTAAACAGAGGGTTGGATAATTCAAAAGGAGGTCACGATGAAACTAGGCTTTGTAAGCGCCATTTTGCCCGACCTGACGCTCGAGGAGGTTCTGACCTTCGCCGCCGCAGAGGGCTTCGACTGCGCCGAAGTGATGTGCTGGCCCGCCGGGGGCGGCGACACCCGGCGCTACGCGGGCGTCACTCATATCGATGTTGACGCGCTGGACGATGGTGAGGTTGCACGTATCAAGGGCCTCACAAAAACGCACGGCGTCGAGATTTCAGGCTTGGGTTACTACCCCAATCCGCTCGTCGCGGACGCCGCCGAGCGCGACATGTACGTGAGTCACATCAAAAAAGTCATTGCCGCGTCCGCTAAGCTCGGCGTCAACGTCATGAACACCTTTATCGGGCGTGACCCCGAAAAGTCTGTGGAGGACAACTGGCCGCTGTTCGAAGAGGTCTGGCCTCCCATCGTTCGTTACGCCGAAGAGCAGGGCGTTAAGGTCGGGATTGAAAACTGCCCCATGCTCTTCTCGCTCGACGAGTGGCCCGGCGGGAAAAACTTAGCGATTTCCCCCGAAATCTGGCGCAGGATGTTCGACGCCATCCCGAGCCGCCATTTCGGCCTCAACTTCGACCCCAGTCACCTGCACTGGTTGGGCATCGACCACGTCCGCGCCATGCACGAATTCAGCGACCGCTTCGTCCACACGCACATCAAGGACGAGAAGATTGATAAGACTCTGCTTTACGAGCGCGGCCTGATGGGGTTGAAGTGGCACGACCCCAAGATTCCCGGCCTGGGTGACATCGACTGGAAGGAGTTTTGCGAGGTGCTTATAGAAGTCGGTTACGACGGCTACACCTGCATCGAAGTCGAGGACCGCGCGTTTGAGGAGAGCCTCGAGGGGCGCAAAAGAGCCATCCGTGAAGCTAAACGTCACATCGACCTGGCGAGAACGAAAGGCTAGCGAGGCTCGAGGAGGATGGCGGAGCCTCCCACGTCCGTTTGGTGAAGACCTACTTCTGGACATTAGGTGGTCCGTACCAGTATAGTTGAATAGTAAACAACTTCAAGGAGGAAAGATGAGAAAGCTTCTCGGTTTAGTCGCTGTTCTTTTGACCCTTTCGTTCGTCGTCTCGAGTGCCCTCGCGCAGTCCTACACCATCGGGGTTTCAAACGGCTTTATCAGCAGCGAGTGGCGCACCCAGATGCTCAGCAACATGGAAGACGTGGTGGCCGAACTCTCCGAGCAGGGTGTCGACGTAGACCTCGTCGTCGAGAGCGCCAACGTCGACGTGCAGGGCCAGATTCAGCAGATTCAGAACCTCATCAACCGCGGCGTGGACGCCATCATCGTTAATCCCAACGACCAGAACGCGCTCAATTTGGCGCTCGAGGAGGCCGTGGACGAAGGCGTCGTCGTCATCGCCGTCGACCAGGAGGTGAGCGCTCAGGGCGTTTACAACGTCGCCATCGACCAAAAGGAGTGGGCCAAGGAGAGCGCCCGCTGGCTCACCGAGGCCTTGGGCGGCGAGGGCGACATCATCCTCATCGAGGGCTTTGTGGGACACCCCGCGAACGAAGCCCGCATGGAAGGGGTCGAGGAGGTCTTAGCCGAATACCCCGACATCAACGTGGTGGGGCGGGAGTCGGGCGGCTGGGACCAGGCGACCGCGCAGCAGGTCACCTCCGACCTTTTCGCCTCGATTCCTAACATCGACGCGGTGTGGACGCAAGACGGCATGGCACAGGGCGTGTGGACGGCGGTCCGCACGGCCAATCCCGAAAGTTTCCCCATCGGCACGGGCGAGGCCATCGCGGGCTATTTGAGGCTGTGGGAAGAACTCAGCGAGGAGCACCCCGACTTTCTGTCGTACGCGGTCATGAACCCACCGGGCCAGGGGGCGAGCGGGCTGCGCGTCGCCGTCGAACTGCTTCAGGGCGGAGAGATTGACGAGAGCGAGCTCGAGGGTCCTTTCGGCAACACCATCTACGTGCCCATCCCCGGCCGCGTCACCGAGGGCAACCTGCCCGACATGCTCGCCATGACCGCCGAAGAGCCCGACACCTACGTGCTCGACGGGATTATCAGCCAGGAGGACGCCGCGAGTTATATGAGGTAGAAGTTTAGGGACGCTTTTGGTACGGGTCTTGGAGCGTCTTATCAAGATTCAGGAGGTTTGGTCTATGTGACTGAGCTTAGCTTTGAAGCGCTACGCTCGAGCACTGGCTACAACCTTGGCGCTATGCTCGAGCAACCTTAACAAGCACAGGTGAGCGGGGCGGCAGGTACTTTTTACGAAAGGAACGCGTGATGTTAAAAAGACTCCTAATAGGTGTTACTTTGCTTCTTTTATCCGTGTCGCAGATTGGCTTGGCACAGGAGCAGGTCTTTTACTGGATTTCACACGGCGACCCCGCCGACCCCGTCTGGACTTACTTTTTGGACGGGGCCGAGCAGTGGGCTGAAGACACCGGCAACACGGTTCGCACCTCGTTTCATAGCGGTGACGTGCCCTCCCATCAGGAAGCCGTGCGCGTCGCCATCGCCTCCGGCGCGGACGGCATTGTGAGTACGAGTCCGGATCCGGGCAGCCTGGTGGAAGTCGTCTCTGAAGCCAGGGCCGCAGGCATCCCCATCATCAACTTCAACACGCCCGACCCGACCGCCGACTTTAACGCCTACGTCGGCGGCGACAACGTGGCCTTTGGTCGCGCCTGGGCGCAGTATTTGGTTGATAACGACCTCGTTGAAGAGGGCGACTTTGTCTGGCTGCCCGTCGAGATTCCCGGCGCTACCTACGGCGTCCAGGAAGAGGAAGGCATCGCCAGCGTGTTCGAGCCTTTGGGCATCACCTGGGAAGTCACCGAGGCGACCTTAGACCAAGCGGAGGTCATCACCCGCATGTCGGACTATCTGCTCGCCAACAGGAACGACATTGACGCGATCATCGGCCTCGGCGACCTCGTCACGGGCAGCATCCAGCGCGTGTTTGACCAGGTCGGAGTCGCGCCGGGCGAGATTCCCGTGGTCGGCTGGGGCAACTCGCTCGACACCACGCAAGAGGTGCTCGAGGGCTACGTCAACGCCGCGCAGTGGCAAGACCCGCAGGCGACGAGCTACGTCGCCCTGTCGCTGGCCGCGATGGAAGCTAGCGGCATCCCCGTCGGGTTCGACGTTATAACGGGGGCGCTTTACGAGGCCGACACGGCGCAGGTGTACGACGACATTTTGTCGGGGGAATAGCCACCTTTTCTCGTGACGTTTGGTACTAAAGCGGTGATGAGAAAGAGAGGTGCTAGAGGAATCCCTCTGCACCTCTGATTTCTTAAAACTGAGTTTTGCTGGCATGATGAACGTAGGGTTGAACCGGGCGGTGTTATGGCGGTGTTCAGTGACGAAAAACTGGTTCTTGCATGAGTGAGGTCTCGAGTTCGCGTCTGAAAAGGTTCGTCCTCCGACCCGAGTTCGGGCCGCTTGTGCTAGTCTTAGGTGAAATCATCGTCTTCACGGCGCTGTCGTCCGGGCAGTACCTCAGCACCTTTAATATCGGCAACCTGCTGGCGTTTGTGCCGGAACTCGGCATGATCGCGCTGGCGATGACCCTGCTCATGATAGCGGGCGAGTTCGACCTTTCGGTCGGGTCGGTGTTCGGCTTTGCGCCCGTGCTGATGTGGACTCTGTACAACGAGGGCGTGGCCTCTTTGGAGGTGGGTTTTCTCATCGCCATGCTCGCCGCGGTGCTCATCGGCTTTGTCAACGGCTGGTTCGTGACTAAGCTCAAGATTCCCTCCTTTCTGGTCACGCTGGGCATGTTGTTGGTGGTGCGCGGCAGCGCGCTCTACGTCACCAGCGGTTTTCCCCAAAGGACCTGGCGGGCCGAGTCGCGCCTCATGGAAATCATCGTGGGCGACTTCCAGCTTGGCTCGCTCCGCATCTACGCGTCGCTCCTGTGGTTTATCTTCTTTGCCGTCGTTTTTGGCTACATCCTTTCGCAATCCAGGTTCGGCAACTGGATACAGGCGGCGGGGGGCAACGCCTACGCGGCCCGGGCCAGGGGCGTCAAGGTCGTGCGCACCAAAATAATCCTCTTCGTCCTGACGGCGGTCATGGCCGCCTACGCCGGGGTCACGAGTTCGATTCGCGTGTCGGCGGCCAACCCCAACAGCGGCACCGGGTACGAGTTGGAAATTATTGCGATGGTCGTGATCGGCGGCACCGCCCTCATGGGCGGGCGCGGCACCATCGTCGGGACGGTTCTGGGCGTGTTCATTTTACGCTTGATGCGTAACGGCATCAACTTTACGGACGTGCCGGCGCTCGCCTACAACATCTTTATCGGGGCCATCATCCTGGGGATGATGGCGATCCACTCCGCGCTCGAGCGCAGACACCAGACGGGACTGTAAGCGCCGTGGGCCAAGCTCTCGTTCGGATGGAGGAAATTAATAAATATTTCGGCCCGGTACAGGCACTCAGAAACGTCTCGATAACGGTCAACAAGAACGAAATTTTGGGGTTGTTGGGGGACAACGGCGCGGGCAAATCGACTTTAATCAAAATCCTTTCGGGCGCGCTGACGCCCAGCAGCGGCAGTATCTACATAAACGACAAAAAAGTCCGGTTGCGCAGCACCAACGACGCCATCGCCCAGGGCATCGAAACCATCTACCAAGACTCGGCGCTGGTGCCTCAGCTTTCCATCGCGCGCAACCTCTTTTTGGGGCGCGAACCCCTCAAGGGACCCCGGTTTCTAAACCGCATGGACCAGGAGAAGATGAACGAGGTGGCGCGCACCCTGCTCAAACGGGTGGGCATATCCAAAGACATCCCGCCGACCACGCCCATCACCTCCTTGTCGGGTGGCGAGCGTCAGGCCGTCGCCATCGCGCGGGCCATGCACTTTGAAAACAACTTGATTATTCTTGACGAACCCACCAACAATCTTGGGGTTGAAGAGACGCAGGGGGTCTTGCGCTTTGTGCGCGAGGCCAGGGACTCGGGTTACTCCTGCATCCTCATCGCGCACAACATCTATCACGTGTTTAGGGTGGTCGATCGCATCGCCGTTTTGAGGCGCGGTGAGGTGGTGGCTGACGACATCGACCCGAAAGAATCGTCTATCGAGGAAGTCGAGCGCGTGATCACCGGTTTGTCACTCAAGGAACATGTCGGCGGGCGACCCACAGCTTGACTACCGCGCGGCTCGGAAGTTCACCTTCGAGGGGTTAAGACCTTAGAGGAACCGGGGTCATATGGCACATCCCTGCGAAAGCTATCGTTAAGCTATTACACGCCAAATAGGTTCAGGCGCTTTATGAGTCGAGTTGCGAGAAGTTATAGGTGCCGTTAACAAGAGTGTCGCCTGTTTTGGCAACCACGTCTGAGACGCCTCCTGCGAGGCTCGGCAGGCAAGAAAGGCCGGTCAGCAAGGGAAATCTAAGGCATCACCGTGAACGCCGTCGCGCCGGGCGTGATCGAAACCGACCTCTATGTCGAAGCTGGGCTGGGCCAGCGCAAGAACGCCATCATCGCGGCCACCCCGCTTAGGCGCACGGGGCAGCCGTCGGACATCGCGGGCGTCGCCGCTTTTCTCGCCTCGGACGACGCGAGCTTTACGACAGGGGAAATCGTGCAGGTCAGCGGCGGGCGGGCGATGTAGGTGGCGCACCTGCCGAGTTTTGAGAACAGCACCCTGCTTGATGTTTACAAACGCTACCCGCCACTCGCCAG
Source organism: Trueperaceae bacterium (assembly GCA_965214995.1). Classification (GTDB taxonomy): domain Bacteria; phylum Deinococcota; class Deinococci; order Deinococcales; family Trueperaceae; genus CBDCCT01. The sequence continues at coordinate 5,062,696 of CBDCCT010000002.1, read as the reverse complement.
ACACGTGCTCGGTCTGGCGGAGACGGCGTTTACGCTCACCGACGAGGTCTCGAGGGCCGAAGGCGAACTGCTCGGTGCGTTCGTCTCACAGCTCAACGGCTGTGACTACTGCCGAGGCGTTCACGGCGAAGCGGCTGCGGTTTGCGGTATCACCCCGCCGAGTAGAGGCGAGCCTGAGTACGGCGGCGCGCGCTGGCAGCCCGCGTTCGCTTACGTCCGCACCCTCACGCTGTCTCCTGGTAGTGTCACCCCTGAACACGTGTCGGCTCTGCTGGCTGAAGGCTGGTCCGAAGACGCGGTGGCGCAGTTCGCTTTGCTCACCTGCATCTTCAACACGCTAAACCGCTTGGTAGACGGTCTGGGTCTGAGCGCGGAAGCCGACTTTTTTGCCGCTGCCGGGGCGCGGCTCGCGGACGTCGGGTACGCAGGCACCGCCGAACTGCTGGGCGTGGCGTGACCAAGCGGGAGCGCGCGGGCGTCGTTATCGCCTGCGCCGCGCTGGTCGTCACGCCCAGCATGGGCGTCAGGCGTTCGGGGTCTTTCTCATCCCGGTCACCGAGGGTTTGGGCATCCTACGGCGTCGTGTTTTTATCACCAATTGGGCAGCTTTTTGGGCGCTTGGGGTGGTTTGGTCTTTGAGGCACTGGGACTTACGACCTGGTGTGGCTTCTGGCGGTGGCGCTCGGGGTGCTGGCCTTTTCGCTTCATTTGCCTATTCAGGAAAGGAGGCCCGTTCGGCCTGTTGTCGGTATCTAACGTCGGGAGTTATAGGAGGACGATGTGCTGTTAAGCGCAAAGCGAACAGAAAACCTAACCATCCAGGAGATTCGAGCTAGAGCGGTCCGCGTTCCCTTCACCCGTCCCGTCGCCACTAAGGTCGGCGCGTTCAGTGAGTGGCCCTGGAGTCGAAGGTGTGCGAGGCGCCGTCCTTGACGACCTCAAAGCTCTTGTCATAGTCGTTGCCACAGGTTTCACAGCGGGCCATGTGCGCCTCCTCTTGCGTGAGCCTTGATCTCACGGTTTTCTCTATAATGAAAGGGTTCTCTTTCCCTTTCTTGTTCGTCGCATCTTAGAAGTCGCTCGCAGGAGCGTTTTGTGATAGGGCTTCCGATCTGGTTACCGTCGGGAAGCGTGCTAAACTGTAGGCACATCAGGGTTTGTCTGCGAATCTGGGTACTAAAAGCTATGAACACGTCTTTGGCAAAGATCTTCGAGGGCCACTCACGGGCCGTAGGGGCGCTGGAGGCGGGAGTGGTCCATTCGCTATCTTGGGGTTAGTTCTGGCGTTAGAGAGGGGACAGCATGGCGAAGAACCGAGAGCCGGGGGGGTGGGCGGTTTGTTTGATAGCCGGACACCAGAAGCTGCGATGGCGCGTGATATGGGTGCTTTTGGCGGTGGCGAGTATTGCCGGGGTTGGCTGGGCACAGGAGGCTCCTTTAACCGAAGGGGAGGCCTCGAGAAAGCAAGAGATACAGCGCGTCGCTTATGACCTAGAGGACGCCGATGACCTAGAGCCGCTTTTGGAGCGCATCGGCGATGCCCGCGTCGTGCTGTTGGGCGAAGCCTCACACGGTACCTCCGAATACTACACCTGGCGTGCGCGTATCAGCCAGCGGCTCATCACCGAGAAGGGCTTCTCGTTCGTCGCCGTCGAGGGGGACTGGCCCGACAGCTACCGGGTGAGCCGCTACGTCAAGGGTGACGCGCCAGGGGAGGAAAACGCCTACGACGTGCTCCACGCTTTTTCTCGCTGGCCCACCTGGATGTGGGCCAACTGGGAGGTGGTGGCCTTTGCCGAGTGGCTTAGGGAGCATAACGAAGGGCTGCCGGAAACGCAGGAGGTCGGCTTCTACGGCCTCGACGTCTACAGCCTCTGGGAGTCGCTGGCGGTGATTCTGGACTACCTGGAGGAGAACGGGGAGGCGCTACCGGAAGCGCGCGAGGCCGCCAGGGAGGTCGAGAGCTGCTTTGAACCCTTCAACGAGGACGAACAAGCCTACGCGCGAGCCACCCTGAGCGTCCCCCTCACCTGCGAGGAGGAAGTGGCCGCCCTCCTTATGGAGATACGCGGGCTCGAGCTCGACGACGCTGAGACGAAGTTCAACCTCCTGCAAAACGCCTTCGTGCTGACCAACGCCGAAGGCTACTATCAGGCGATGGTCCGGGACAACGCGCGCTCCTGGAACGTGCGGGACGTTCATATGGCCGACACACTGGACCGCCTCCTGCGTCACTACGAACCCGACGCCAAGGCCATTGTCTGGGAGCACAACACGCACGTCGGGGACGCTCGAGCCACCCCGATGGCCGCGCAAGGCATGGTCAACTTAGGCCAGCTCGTGCGCGAGCGCTACGGGGCGGAAGACACCGTGCTGGTCGGCTTCGGCTCGCATCACGGGACGGTCGTCGCCGCCGAAAGGTGGGGCGCGCCGATGCAGGAGCTTGACGTGCCACCCGCCACCGAGGGAAGCTGGGAAAGCCTTTTCGCCGAGGTTAGTGAAAGGGATTGGTTGCTCATTACGGAGGCGCTCGAGGGTGAACCCTTCCTCGCCCCCCTCGGCCACCGCGCCATCGGGGTGGTATATAACCCCCTCTTCGAGCGCGGCAACTACGTACCCACCGTGCTGCCCGAGCGCTACGACGCCTTTATTTTCCTTTACGAAACGAGGGCGCTCCACCCGCTACATATCGAGCCGCTCGACAGGAGGCCGCCCGAACTCTACCCGTGGGGGTTCTAGTGGCCCTTTACCTGCCCTATCTGGGCGTCGCCCTCCTCTCCGCCGCCACTTTCCTCTTGCAGCTCGCGCTTCTGCGCCTTTTCGCGGTGGGGCAGTTTTACCACTTCGCCTTTATGGCTATCAGTTTGGCGCTCTTAGGCTTCGGCGCGAGCGGGTCGCTCCTGAGCGTGAGGGGGCGGCCTTTCGCGCCGCTCCCGCTCTGTCTGGGCTTCGGCGTCACCACGGTGGGCGCGTACCTCACCATCAACTACCTGCCTTTCGACTCGTTCAGCATCGCCTGGGACCCCAGGCAGCCCCTCTACCTGGCGCTCTACTTTCTGGCCGCCGCCGTGCCTTTTACGTTTAGCGGCCTTCTTATCGGCGGCGAACTCATGGCGGCGGGGGAAAGGGGGCGCTCTCACCTCGTCTACGGGGCCAACCTCGTCGGCTCGGCCCTGGGCTCGCTCGGCTCACTGTTGGCGCTCGACGCTTTCGGCGGCGTTGGCACGGTGATGTCGGCCGCCCTCTTGGGGGTGGCGTCGGGCGGGCTATTTTTAAGGAGGGAGGCGCTGCGGCGTCCCGGAGGCGTCGCCAGCGCGCTCCTGCTCGTCGGCCTCGTCGTGGTTGGGGTGGGGCTGCTCGCGAGGCCGCCCGACCTTTTCGCCCAGCGGCTCTCGCCCTACAAGACGCTGTCGCAGCTCCTGCTGGCGCTCGACACCGAGCACGTGCTCACCGACTGGGACGCGACCGCGCGCTTAGACGTGGTCGAAAGCTCCACCATCCACTCGATGCCGGGTTTGAGCCTGCTCTCGCCGGTCGGGCCGCCCCCGCAGGCGGGGCTCATCTTGGACGGCGGCACGCTGCTGCCCGTGACCAAGCTTGCCCCCGACGCGGAAGAGGCGGCGCTTCTGGCCGACTCTCTGCCCATCGGCCTGGCCTACGAACTCCGCCCCGAGGCCGAGACGCTGGTGCTGGGTGCGGGCACGGGGCTGGACGTGCTCTTGGCCCTGGGGGCGGGCGCGTCCCGCGTGACGGCGGTCGAGGAGCAGGGGCTGGTCATTGACACCTTGAGAGGCCCGTACCGCGAGCCGACCGGCGGGCTCTACACTCGCGACGAGGTCGAGGTGGTCGAGCAGGCGAGCCGCGTGTACGCGCGGGCGCTCGAGCCCCGCGCCTTCCCCCTGGTCATGGTCGCGCTCACCGACCCGCACCGGCCCGTCACCTCGGGGGCCTACAGCCTGACCGAGAGCTACCTCTACACCGCCCAAGCCTTTCGTGACTACCTGCGCGCGCTAGAGGAGGGGGGGCTCCTCGTCGTCACCCGCTGGTTGCAGACGCCGCCGAGCGAGTCCGCGCGTCTGTTTGGCACCGTGGCCGAGGCGCTGGCTGAGAGTGGCCGCGAACCGGAAACCCACCTCGCCGCCTTTCGCAGCCTGCGCACGATGACGGTCATCGCGAGCGAAAACCCGCTTTCCGCCGAGGAGGTCGAGACCATCCGCGCCTTTTTGCAGGGGCGGGGTTTCGACGGCGTGTATTACCCGGGCATCACAGCGGACGAGCTCAACCGCTACAACGTGCTGCCCGAACCCGTTTACCACGAGCTTTTTGTGGAGATTCTCGAGCATCCCGAGGAGGTATATGAAGACTACCGCTTCGACATCCGCCCCACCACCGACGACCGCCCCTTCTTCTTTCACTTCTTTAAATGGCGGCAGACGCCGGAGATTCTGGCGAGCCTGGGCCGCACCTGGCAGCCCTTCGGAGGCAGCGGCTTCTTCGTGCTGGTGGCGCTCCTCGTGCTGGTGACGCTGGCGGCGGCGGTGTTCGTCCTCGGTCCGCTGCTTCTGCGCTCGAGGCTGAGGCGGGTTGTGGGAGGGGTGGGGGCGGCGCGCTCGAGCCTCCCAGCCTGGCGCGTCCTCGTCTACTTCGCCCTCTTGGGGCTGGCCTTTTTGTTTGTCGAGGTGTCCCTGTCGCAGCGTTTTATTCTGGTGCTGGGACAGCCGGTCACGGCGCTGGCGGTCATCCTGCTGGGCCTGCTGCTCTTTTCCGGCCTGGGCTCCTTTACCGTGCGGCGCTGGCGTCTCACCTGGGGGCTCGGCGCGCTGGTGGTCGTTATTGTCCTCTACCCCCTTCTCCTGCCCCCTTTTTCGGCCCTGGCGTTGCGCCTGCCCGAGGGGGGGCGGCTCCTTTTCACCGTGCTGGCGCTCGCCCCCCTGGGCTACTTCATGGGGCTTCCCTTTGCCGCGGGGCTGCGCGTGGTGGAGCGGCACCACGCCGCGCTCGTGCCTTGGGCCTGGGCCGTCAACGGCTCCTTCTCGGTCATCAGCGCGGTGCTAGCGGTTCTCATCGCCCTCTCGGCGGGCTTCTCGGCGGTGCTGTGGCTGGGCGCGGCGGCCTACGCGGGGGCGCTGGCGGTCTTCTGGAGGTGGGGGTAATTGTTGGGGAGGAGCGTTACTGCTCCTCCCGCGTAAACGGCACGAAGCTCACGCCGCCCAAGTTTTCGGTTCTTACCTCGTCCTCGCCCACCTTGGTCAGCTTCCAAAGGGTCTGGTAGCCCCCCACCGGCCCCACCGGAATCACCAGGCTGCCCCCCACCGCGAGCTGCTGCACGAGCGGCTGCGGGATGTGGTCGGGCGCGGCAGTGACCAAAATGGCGTCGAAAGGCGCTTCGTCCGGCAGGCCGAAGTAACCGTCGGCGTGATAGACCTCCACATTGTCGTAGCCCAGGCTCGCCAGGTCCGCTTCCGCACGTTCGGCCAGGGGGCCGATAATCTCGACCGAATGGACCTCGTCGGCCACTTCCGCCAGCACCGCCGCCTGATAGCCCGAGCCGGTGCCTATCTCTAACACCTTGTCCCCCGCCTCGATATCGGCCGCCTCGGTCATCAGCGCGACGATGTAGGGCTGCGAGATGGTCTGACCAAAACCGATGGGGAGCGGGTGGTTCTCGTAGGCTTGGGCGAGGTACTCCTCGGTGACGAATTCATGGCGAGGCACGGCGCTCAGCGCCGCGATGACCGCGTCGTCGGTGATGCCGAAGTCGATAACCCCTTCCTCCACCATCGTTTCGCGCTGCGCATCAAAGTCGTACTGCGCCCCGGCGAGCGCCAACACGAGCAACGCAACCGCAAACATCTTTATGAGCTTCATGTGTTCCCCTTTCAGGTCAAGAGCTCTAGGTGTCACGTCCCGCCAATTATAAACTCCCATCCCCTCTACCGTGGCTGCTCGAGAAGCGACGCGAGCGCCCGGAGGTTGAGGCGGTACGACCCCCGCGTGCCCTCCAAGAATCCGCGCTCCCGCAGTTCCGCGACAGCCACCGATACGTTGACTGTCCTCTAAAAGGTGCAAAGCCCCCATCTTCCAGATGGGAGACGCTTCAGCGTTTAGAGTTGAGGGATGGAGAGGTATACGCGGGGGAGTCATACGTTCTATCACCACCACTACCACCTGGTGTGGATTACGAAGTACCGTTACCGGGTGCTGCTTAGGTGAGTTGCAAAAGCGGGTAAGGACGATAGTCTCACAAGTAGCCGAGGAGATGAACGTCAAGATAATGAACGGGTGGTGTCGAGCGACCACATCCACCTTTGAGCTGGTAGCATCAGCATCCTGCTGGTGTCAATCCCGCCGCACATCTCGGTGAGTGAGTTTGTCAAGAGAGCCAAAGGAAGAAGCTCTAGGAAGGTGCAGCAAGAGTTTCCAGAACTCAAGAAGCGCTACTGGGGACGACGCATGGGGGCACGCGGCTACTTCAGCGCCACCAGCGGGAACGTTACAGACGATGTGATAGACGCTTACATCAGCAACCACTATGACGCGCATAAACAGCATGACGAGGAGAACATCTCTTTAGAGTAAGCCCCGACTTCCAGTCTGGATGCTTACAAACTACCATCTTCAGATGGTAGTGGTTTAGTTTAATGTTCACATATTAGCACGCGTTCATGTTGCATAAACACATGCTAATATGTGAACATGGATAACGACATACAGGCTCCCATTGACTCCCTCAGGAGCTTCCCCGGTCTCGAGGTCATGGTCAAGGAAGCCGAGGGCGTCAACCAAACACGAGCAGATGCTTTGCTAGACATCCGGAGCCGGGCGGGGGGTTGCTCATATGTGGCGGAGGTCAGGCGCAGCGTGACCACCACCACGCTCCCGGCGGTCCTGGCGCAGCTCGAACGCCACAGCCGGCACTACAACAAGCCGCCCCTGCTGCTCGCGCCCTACCTAACGCCCGCGGTCGCGGAGAGGCTGTTGGCCGAACGCGTCGAGTTCGCCGACGGTGCGGGGAACGTTTTTCTCGACAGCCCCGCCGCCTACGTTCTTGTGTTAGGGAATAAGCCCGAGCATAAGCCGAGCGCAAACGGCTTTACGGCCGCCGACCTCGAGCTGATCTACGCCCTCCTGGTGGCGCCGCGGCTACGTAGGGCGACCTACCGGGAGATGAGCGCCGCGACTGGGGTGTCCTTAGGCAAGGTTTCCTCCACCATACGCAAGCTGGAGGAAGCAAGGCACCTCTACCGCGCCAGGAGCGGCGCGCTCATGCTGCGCGACCCCGCGCAATTGCATGAACGCTGGGAGTTTGGCTACCTAGAGCAGCTACGCCCCGCGTTGCGGCCGAGCGGCTGGGGCGCGAGCAGAAATGCCTTACCGGACCTGCTCGCTCGTGCAGAAAACCTTGAGGGCGTTCTCGTCGGCGGAGAGTACGCCGCCGATGAGATGACCCGCTACCTCAAGCCCGCGACCCTGACGCTGCACGTCCCGAGCGGCGAGGCCAAGGCGACGGCGGTCGGGCTCCGCTTACCCCCGGCGGACGGGGACGCCGACGTCGTCCTGCTCGAGCGTTTCGTACCGGAGGCGACGCTTCTGGACGCGGGGGCGCTGGACCGGTTTCAGGGGGGTGACGGCGGGAACCTTGCCCATCCGCTTCTGGCGCGGGTCGAGCTGCTCGCGCTCTCCGACGCGCGGCTTCGCAAGGCGGCCGACCGGCTGTTGAGCGAGCTGATCCTACCCGCGCTGAGTGTCTCCGGTGCCTGAGCTCGAGGCGGTGGCGGACCTTGTCCGCGTGGCCGAGGCTCGCGGTTTGCGGGTGTTGCTCATCGGAGCGCTCGCGCGTGAGATCGTGTTCGACCGACGCTACGAAGGCAGACCCTACCGCGCCGCGCCGAACACAAGCTTCGCTATCGGGACGGGACCGAGCTCGACCTCCTGCCTTACGGGGGCGTGGCCGACGAAGACAACACCGTCTCCTGGCTGGACGGCGCGCGGGTCATGTCGCTGGCCGGCTTTGAGGTCGCCGCCGCCCACGGTGAGCCGCACACCGTGGCGGGGGCGCAAATCCGTGTGGTCAACCTGCCAGGCCTCGTCGCGCTCAAGCTCTTCGCCCTTCGAGACCGCGTTCTCGACCCAAGCTCTACTGACCTCGCCGACCTCGCTTACATCCTCTCGAACGCCTCGGACGCGCTCGCGGAAAGGGTCTACGAGGAGCTCGAGCCGGTCCTACTGGAGAGGCTTGACTACAAAGAGCTGGGTCCCTACCTGCTCGGGCGCGACGTGGCGAGCATCTTTGGCCCCGACGAAGTCACGCTCCTCCTCGGCATTATCGACCGGTATGTTCTCACCCCTCCGGACTATGCGGCACTCAGCCGCACCGTAAGCTCAGCCGAGGTTGAAGGGGCGATTGTCCACTTCGGAGCCTTCGGGCGGGGCCTGGAAGATTCTACGGACGGGCGGTGAGTACATTTTACAAGCGTACGGGAGCAGCGGCGGTCCGCCCTGCAGGGTGCAGAGCCAAAGTTTGCGAAGCTGCGCCCTGAGTGGCGCTTGGTGCGACTCTAGTCGTTGATGAAGTACAAGTGCTATCAGCGTGAAGCGTCGGCGCGGCGGTACGCAGGATGGTCGCACGGTCCCGCCCCGGGGCGAGCGCGGGCGGCGCGAACTTGTGGTTGATCGCCTTCATGTAGCCGAAGCTGCTTTTGTGAACGACTTCTTCGAGCTGCGCCCCCGAGAGCGGCACCTCCATGAATGCGGCCACGCGCCTTACCGCTCCCTCCAGGTCGGCCTTCATGTCCTCGAAGTGGAGCAGGAGCACGTTCTCCCGCCCGCGCCAGGCCCAGAAGGAGGCCGTATGCGCGGGCCACGAGCCGAACGGGGACCGGCCCGCGATGAACAGCCTCGCCCAGGTCTCAGGCGCTACAAACTCGCTCACGCCCACGAGGATGCTGTCGGCGAAGTGGTAGCCCGACACCAAGACGTCTTTAGGGTCTCGGATGACGACGATGTAGCGGGCGTCAGGGTTGTAGGGCACGTAGGGCGCTTCCCAGTGCGTCTTGAGCGCCCTGAGCTTGGTCGGAGCTCGCTCCCAGGTGGGCTCTTCGAGAGCTACAGTGCCAGGCATCGGCGGGTCAGGCCAGGGGACGAGGTCGTGGATGTGCTCGAATTCCCCCGCCCCAGGTGCGCGACCTGGGTGACGACCTGGGGCAGCCAGTTAGTGCCGCTCTTGGCGTAGGTGCAGACCACGACGTCATGCTGGTCTGGCGTGTAGCCGGCGAAAGCCTGCCGCTTGCGCTTCGGCGCGTTCACCGAGCGGCTCATCAGGGTAAGGACCTGCGGGCCGAGGCCGAGCCTCATCGCGCCGCGCAGCGAAGACGCGATAAAGGTTTGGACGGGGCTGACCTTCTGTCGGCTCATGCTTTGAACTTGCCTGCCTGCTGGAGAAGTCACCGTGGCCTTACACGGCGTAGCTGAGCGTTGGCCCAGGTGCGTATCTAGCGTTAGTGGTTCTGCAATGAACGCGCCCGTTAGTTGCATAAAGTGAGTTCAGCAGTCAAGAACCGACGGGCATCGCTCGCAGCCCGACACCTACCGCTTTAGTAGACGCGGGTCATAGCTAAAGGGTTGCGCCTCGCCAAGCTCTATCTGCTCAGCGTCCGGGTGGTTCGGGTTGAAGAGGTAGTTCTGCTCCGCCGCGACCACGCGGCTCGGCACCGCGAGGAGCACCGACGCATTACGCCCGGCCCAGGCATCTCCGACCGCTTGCGTGATAGGCAAACCTTCAGGCTCAGCCCAGTTTTCAGGCAAGTTCTCACGGGTCACCTTTAGTAGGAACGCCTCATCGAAGGTGGTCGGTATAGCGACGTAGGCTCGAGCACACGCTCATAGTCGATGTGGACGAGCAGCTCCAAGGCGGCGAGGGCTAAACTGCTCGCTAGGTAAACGACCGCCGTGCCCTCCGAGTTCCAGCGTCCTCCATAACGCCGCGCTCCCTCGCCGTCAAACGCAGACGCAGCCCACTTAGGTGCGACGAGTCGCCACGCCCTCAGTAGAACACCCCGTGCTCGACGCGGTGTAGCAGATGCTCGACCTCGCGCGCCCCCAGCTCGCTGTAGGCGAGTTCAAAGGGAGTCTGCCCGCCGAAGACCGGACGCGGCGTCTGCATCCAGCGACGTGCTGAGGTCTCATCTCCAATAACCTGGGTCGCCAGATCGTAGAGTTCAGCGAGGCGTACCAAGCGTTCGGACGGGCTAGGGTCGAGCGGTACACCTGCCTCCTCGCGCCGCTGCACCGTACGCAAAGAGAGACCAACTGCCTTAGCAAGGTCTTCGCGGGTGATCCCGGCAACCTTACTGAACTGATCAAAAGCAGCCGCCGACAAGCCGGAGCGAACCGTGCGGATGCGCTCGAGTGGTGCGCTCTGCGCTAGACCGAGCGCCCTGTCCCAGACGCTCTGTTCTGCCGGGGGCGGGGTAAAATCAAAAACTGCGTCCATGATCAACCTCCTAGACTTCTGCCAATAATTATACGACAAGAGTCACGCTAAGGCTGGTTGTTTATTGATATACGCGGCCGCAACATCCAACTGCTTCAGAAGAGCTGAGGTAGCGCTTGAGCAACCGCCCGGTATACGCTTCGCTGTGCCACGAACGCGCGCGTCTCTCGCGTTGGCTTTGGCAACATCCGCGCAGTGTAGAACCCCCCTACCCCGTTGCTCGCGCCCCGCCTCGACCCACGGCCCGTGGTATAACCGCGCCCTGATGCCCCTCGCCGACGTGCTCCTCCTCGCCAGCGCTGGCGTCGCCGCTGGTTTGATTAACGCCGTGGCGGGCGGCGGCACCTTCTTCACTTTTCCCGCGCTGCTCGGCGTCGGCCTGCCCGCGGTCGCGGCCAACGCGACCAGCGCCTTCTCGCTCGGGCCGGGCAGCTTGGCGAGCGCCCTGGCCTACCGCCACGAGATAGCCCGCTACTACCGCCGTTTTCTGACGTTAGGCGTCTTGAGCCTGGTCGGCAGCGTTCTCGGCGCGCTCGTCCTCCTGCGCTTCGACAACAGCGCGTTCGCCCGGCTCGTGCCCTACCTGCTGCTCGCGGCGACCCTGCTGTTCGCCCTGAACCCCTACCTGAGCCGCCGCTTCAAAGGGGGCGCGGCGGGTGGGGGCCGGGCGAGGCGCTGGGGCGGCCTGGCTTTGCAGTTTTTTACCGCCGTCTACGGCGGCTTCTTCGGCGCGGGGATGGGCATCATCATGCTGGGCTCGCTGACGCTGGTCGAGGGCGACGACTACCACCGCGTCAACGCCGCCAAGAACCTGCTCGCCGTGCTCATCAAGTTGGCCGCTCTGGTGCTGTTCGTCTCCGCGGGCGTGATCTCCTGGCCGGAAGCGCTTGTCCTGACGGTCGCCAGCGTCCTGGGCGGCTACCTGGGTGTGGTGCTCGCCAGGCGTGTTTCTATCGTATGGGTGCGCGGGTTCGTTGTTGCCGTCGGCGCGGCGCTGAGCCTACGCTACTTCTTGGTGCCCGCGTAGGGCTAGGCTCCGCCCTGCGCCGCTTTTGATCAGGAGTAGGAGGGGATCATGCGGTGGAGGGGGTTGTGCAACGAACGCGCGCAACTGTCGCATAATGGATCATCTCGAAAACCCGTCAAAGGTGTTTCCCCAGCTGCGAGCTACTTCACTCCGGCTAATTTGTAAGAACCTTGTAAGACCCTCTTGCCTACCCTCATGAGTGCATAAGTCGGGCGGATGATTGCTCGATCACACACCACTTATCACGCGGGAAGAGGACGGCGTGACGCGGCCTTTGACGGGTTACGCCACTCCTATCACCATGCCCCGCCCCCCTGAGGAGCGTCATGAGGTTCGTCGGTCGCAAATTCGGTATCGCCGTCACGTTCGCCTTTTTGTTCGCCTTGAGCGCCTGCGGCAGGTCACCCGAGCCCGAGCCGGTGCCCGCCGAGCCGACCCGCGTGACCTTCGTCTTCCCCAGCCTCGACCCCGAGGTGAATTACCTCAGGGTCGCCCTCGCCGAGCCGGATGCCGACGTCGGACAGCTCGCCACCCAGAGCACCACTGGTTTGCGTAGCGCGTCACTAGACTTGAGGCGGTAAGCGTCGAAACCGAGCGCATCAGCGGAAGCCCGCTCGTGACGCTCGAGGCTGTCAGCCCCGGCGCTTACCAGGTCGTCGCCACAGGCTACGACGAGGACGGCGGGCTGCCGCTCTTTACGGTCAGCAAGACGCTCCACGCGCCCCCGGCGGCGCCAACGCCCCGACCGCTGCCAAAGGCTCGACCTTCACCCCAAGCGCCACCCACCCGCTGTTCTTAAAGCGCGTCGAAAGCGCGCTCATGAGCCAGAGTTTAGAGCCCGGCACCCTGCGCCTCTGGCACCGTCACAACGAGGCGAAACTCACCTGGAACGGCGTCGCAGGCACCTCGGGCGACGAGAAACGCAAACCCGCCAGCGGGCTGACCGAAATCTCCTTTCCCGTGCTCACCGTCACGCCTGTAGGCGGCGTGACGGAGGTCGGGGGAGGCGAGGGTTACGGCGTTAACGAAAGGGGGAGTAGCGGCCGAGACAAAAAGACCGTCGAAGGTGACGAGGCGCTCGAGCTGCGCCCTGCCGCCGGTCTCGGCTTTACCGCGGTCACCCTAAACTTCCGCATCCCCAAGAACAGCCGCCAGGCGGTCGTCCTGGAGGCGTACCGCGGCGACGCCCTCCTCGAGACGCACATTCTGAAGGCCGCCGATATGCGCGGCAGGTCGAAGAGCGACCCCCTCCCCTTGTCTTTCGAGGCGCCTGTTGACCGTCTAGTGTTCCGCGCCGACGACGACAGCCATTTTGGGCTGCTCGCCTCGAGCTTCTCGGTCGCGGCGCTCGCGGCCCCCGCCCCGCACGTCGTCTCGGTCACTCCCGCGAAAGACGCCACGGCGACCCCCGCGGCGTCCGTTCAGCTCGAGTTCAGCACCGCGATGGACCGCGCTTCCGTCGAGGCCGCCTTTTTGCTCACCACCGACGCGCCGCCCCTCGCCGACGACGCGAGTTTTATCAACCCACCGGCCTTTGACGCCCTCAAGTTGACCTCGATGTGTGAGGGGCGCTGGCGGGTGCGCAACCCCAACGGTGCCCCCGTCCGCTTTACCTGGGACGTCGCCGGGCAGGGGGAGAAGGGGGCGGGCGTCGTTCCCGCGAGCGCCGACGTGTTCTTTTACACTTCCGGGGGAAGCCAGACGGCGCGCCTCTTCGCGGACGGCAAACAGCAGCAGGTGAAAGCGAGTAACCCGAGCACTTGCGGGAGTAGCGTGCCCGTAAAAGGCGGCTTTAGCTGGCAAGACGGTAAGCACATGGTCTTCACGCCCGACCGCCCGTTAGAAGAAGGTGTGTACTTCCTGCAAGTGAGTAGCGCCGCCAAGAGCGCACAAGGACAAAGGCTCGAGCCCTTCGCCTCGAGCTTCACCGTCGCCCGCCCGGCACCCCTACCCGAGCCTTGGCGGCAGGCGACGTTGAGCGGCGCAGGCAGCGCGAGCTTCAACCCTGACAACGAACGTTTTACCCTCAGCGTCTCGGGCGCTAGAAGTGAACACTTCGTCTTTCAAGAGGCGACCGCGGACGCTACACTGACCGCACGCGTGAACCCCCTCGTCACAACCGACGCCCAGGCGAAAGCGGGTCTGATGCTCCGGCAAGCTAATGCGCCTGAGAGCCCCTTCGCTTTTCTGTACCTGACTCTTGAAGGTCGGGTTGTCTTTGAGTATAGCGGCGAGCAGGGGAACGTTCAGCGCGTAGAGGGAGGTGAAAGAGCCAATGAAGCAGTCTACCTACGCCTCGAGAGAAAGGAGGAGGGTGTTTATGCGTATGAATCTGATGACGGGATGAACTGGTCGCTTCTTACGACGGTCGCTCTGAGCGTGTCGAGCCCGTTTCACTTAGGCTTGGCGACCGCTACGCCCGACACGCAAGTGCAAGCGCAGTTTGAGCAAGTCGAGGTGCGCGTGCAAGAAACCCCGGGAGAGGTGCAAGCTAGCTTCACGGCTACGCCCACTTCGGGTCAAGTACCCTTAACGGTCGCTTTCGACGCTTCGGCATCGGTGGGTGAGAACCTGACTTACCAGTGGGACTTTGGCGACGGCAGCACGGGTACGGGGCAAAGGATCAGCCATATTTACGAATACGCTACGAAATATGGCTACTTCGTGGTTCTGACGGTTACTGACGAGAGTGGAAGCAGTACAGCGAGCAGGCTTGTACACGTACAAGCACCTGATGCTGGTTCACCCCCGTCTGTGGATAGGAGTGATCCGCTCTCGGTGCAGCAATTTGCTATCTGGCATACGCAGCGCTTCACAGCAGAGTACGGCGTCAGCAAGCTCTTAGAGTTTGTTGAACCCTTGGAGGTAGGGCGTATAGAAAGCGTTACCCCCGATCGCTCTTGGGTCATCTATCGAGAACGGAAGCTGCGCGCTGACGGTACGCCTATCGGCTCTAATAACTTTCACCTTGTCAACCTCGATACAGGTGATAGTACACCCCTTGGTAAGCCTGACGGTCTTCTCATAGATTTCCCTTACCTTTCTAATGACGCCAGCATGGTTGGCTTCATTGGCGGCGACAGCGACGTTTATGTCATGAAACTCAGCGACATGCAGCCCCACCGCCTGATTGACATTGAGGACGGCTATCTGGCTTCGGGGATAAGGTTCAGGTCTAATGGCAGTGAACTTGGTTTAATCAGCACGTACATAAGCGACGACCACGAGAGTCCAGATATCGCTCTCGTGCTGAGGGTTAGCATCAGCAGCCGTGACGTCTCTATGCAAGATGCTGTTGTTGGTCGGATCGAACCGGAAGACCTCAGTGAGGGCTTTGGCGGTTTGCGTTGGGAAGGGGATAGGCTGTTATGGCGGTTTGAGGAAGCGGAAGGCGGTCCGGGTCAACTTAGAAGTCTTGGCTTGCTACAAGCGCAGCAAAGTGGCGTACTGACGCTCGCTGATAGAGGCTTTGACTTTTCTTTACCTTACGAAGCGAATATAGCACTTGGCGTGTCACGAGCTTATGGAGTAGGTTCTCACACGGGCGTAGACTACTACGCCCTTGACTTTAACCTGAACAACGCCCCACGAAAAGATAGTGATGAGGGAATTATCATCTCCGCCGTAAGTAACGCTAACAGAGTCATTGAAGCCAGCTTTAACAGCACAGCCGAAAATACTCAATCTAGTTGCGATTACAATGTACACCGTTCAAATAGGATAGTCCTTGAACATGTAAGCGACGCGGGAGACCTCGTATTTTCAAGATACGTACATCTACTTTATGACAGTATTCCTAGTAATTTACGCATTACTAACACCGATTTAGACATCGCCGGTGGACAGGCTGTTGGTCTGCTAAGTACCACAGGATGTTCCTCAGGGCCACATCTTCACTTCCGAGCTTTTGTCCAGGAAGGCGGAGGGAAGATATCCATTCTGCCCGAGCCGTTAGACGGCTATGATAACTTTCAGCAAACATCGGACAACCCCTATATCTCTCAAAACACCCTCGAGGACCTCCAAATGGCGAGCGCCTTCTCCCTCCGCCAAACCCAACAAGACAGCACCAGCGTCATGTCGGGTGAAGAAGCGGGCTACGACGACGCTGCCGACGCCTTGGGAACCCCGACCTTAGACCACGACATCAAGGACATGCTCACCATCAACTCGGAAGAAGACCTCGAGGTCAAGGTCAACGTCAACTATCCGGGTTCAACATTATTCTCCCAATCACCGGCTGAAGTTGTTTTGCGTTTCCGCGACGACAACAAGCCCCAGTCGTCCCCACAGGAACACAAACGTTCCCGGTTCTTGCCGGTAGAGGCGGAGAAGTTGGCGTCTGCGGCTCAACAGGTCTCGGGCTCGAGTTCTTTGACGTTCAAGCTCGAGCACGACAAAATCAAGAGCCTTGGCTCTGCGGTGACGGACACCCCCTTGGATTTGTGGCTGGAGCGGCAAGTCGCCGGAGGCTCCCTTTCTGTCTGGCCGGACAACTACCCCGTCGCAAAAACGAACGCCACAGACGTTTTTCGTAACCCCGTACGGGTCCGGGTGATCGACATCGCGCCGAGCATCGGCGGTCTTGCTCTGGACCACGACAGCGATAAAGACCCCGCGTTACACACGATTAACCAGCCCAGCGACTGTCAGGTCGCGGTCACCGTGAGCGGCAAAGGCATCTCCAAGTTCAGCGTCACGCTGCCTAACGGCGACGTCGAGACCGAAGACAACTCGGCCTCTATAGATAAACGCGTCATCACCTACACCTCGGAGCCTATGCTCTTGGAGGACGGTGACTACGCCATAACTGTCGATGTCACGATGGACGACGGCAGCCGAAACGCAGGTCAGGTTGTCACCGAAAAACGCAAGTTCAAAGTCGAAGAGGGTGCCTGCGCCATCAGGCTGGAAGCGGGCGGCACCCGGATCGACGACGGTACGGTTCCCGAGTTGGGGAAGGTCAACGCCAACCCGCAGCAGTGCGAAGGCCCGACCGAGCTATCCGTAGACCTAAAAGCCTATACAGCCGCGGGCATCATCGCCGACACGATTTCCCTCGACTCGTCGAAAGCCAGTTCAGCGGCGAACACGTCTGCCAGCGTCGAGGCGAGCGGTATGTTTGGCGCGGGCACCCACACCGTCACGGCCGAAGCAACCAAAGGAAGTTCGGCCGTAAACGTTTCGGGCGCGTTCCAAATCGGCGAGTTGGAGTGTCACACTGACGACTCACTACCGCCAGTGCCGGGTCCAGGCCAGGCGGGAGGCAAGTACCCCCCGCTCAAAATGACCCAGTACACGCCCAAGGTTCGTCCTCAGCCGGCGAGCTACGGTGGCGGCTGGGGCTGCTTCGGCAACTGCGCCTGGGGCGGGGGCGGCGGCTGGGGCGGCTGGGCCTGGGGGCTCGGCGGCTTCGGCCTCAGCCAGACGCCCGTCGCCAAGACCTTCGGCGACCCGCATATCACCACGGCGGACGGCGTGTCGTACAGCACCATGAAACTCGGCGAGTTCGTCTACGCGCGTTCGACGCTGCCCGGCGGCGTCGAGGTGCAAGCGAGGCAGACCCGGCTGCCCAACTTCGCCGACTGGGCGTCGTTCAATACCGGCGCGGCGGTGGGCGCGGGCGGGCACGTTTTCGAGGTCCGCTTGCCCGAGAGCCGCAAGCAAGGCGACAGCCTGATTTTGCTCATCGACGGCGAGGTCGCCGAGCTGCCGCCGGGCCGCTACACCTTTGACGATGCGTTTGTCGAAATCAAGGCGGGCAACGAGCTCGTCGTCTACTACGCCGAGCCGGGCATCGAGCCGGACGTCTACAACTCTACGGCGACCCGCGTCCGCGTCGGCGCCATGACCGAGAACGCGCTGGTGCGCCCCGACCCCGCGACCGACATCCTCTCGCTCGAGATCTCGATCAGCACCCCGCCCGTGGGCCGCTACCGGGGGCTGTTTGGTACCCCAGACGGCAACGCCGACAATGAGGCCGCGCTCCCCGACGGCCGCTTTCCAGAAACCTGGGACGGCTTTATCGAGGGGTGGCGCGTCACCTCGAAAAGCGAGTCGCTCTTTACCTACGCGCCCGGCGAGGGACCCGAGACTTACAACCTCGTTCAAGACGCGGAGATGCCCGCGCCGGAGGACCTCCTCGGCGGCGACGGCGGCTTTATCGCCCAGGCCGAAGCGCTCTTACGCGATACCTGCGACGCGGACCTAGCGGCGGTTGACCCGACCTTTGTGCGCAGCGTGGCTATCGAACTCGCCGCCGGGCGTCCCGCGCAGCACATGGTCAATAGCGGCATCTGCTTAGACGAGCACGTAGACGGCGCGGGCGAGCCCGAAGTGCTCCTCAGCGGCTTGCGTTTGGAAGGTCGGCTCTCGTTGGCCGACCACCCCGAGATAGACGTTCCCGGCGCGAGCGTCACCGTCTACTCCCCGACCTTAGGCCTTGCCCTCTGCGAAACGGCGACCTTTAAGGGCGGACGCTATGCCTGCGGCGGCAGCTTCAGCACGCCGCGCGCCTCAAACCTCGAGCTCGTCTACCGCATCACCGGGCGCGGCGCCCCTATCGAACACCGCACGACCGTGCCGACGCCCGCGGGCGGCGTGTGGGCGTCTCAGTCAAAGGACTTTCAGATCTCCGTCGAGCGGGTGCTCCACCTCACGGGCCGCGTGAGCTACGCTTCGGGCGCGCCCGTCGCCAACGCCAGGCTGCAGGTCTCGGGTCCCGCCTACCTCCAGGCGCAGGCCGACGCGTTCGGCTTCTACGATATCTATTTGCCGCTCCCCGACGGGGTGACGGTGGGCCTTTTGACCCTCGAGGCGACCGAAGAAGACAGTCGCGGGTACGCCAAGAGGCAAGAGAACCTCATCCTCGAGGCGCGCGGCGTCACCGAACTCGAGCGCGACCTGCAGCTCGAGCCCGACAAACAGCCCGAACCCGACGAAAATGCCAACAAGCGCACCCTCGTCTTTATCGGGCGCGTCATGAACGGCTACGGCAACACGAGTACGGGCGACGTTGGCGCGGGCGGCGTGCCCGTCACGGTGAGCGCCCCCGGGTACATCGAAGGGGACCGGTGCGAGGCGGTGACCTCGAGCTCCGGGGTTTACAACGGCTACTTCACCTGTTCCGCCCCGCTGCTGAGCGAAGAGGGCTTTACCGCCACACTGACCGCGCACAACTTCGGCGGCGCCACCACCGCGTCTATCACCGTCACGCCGGATGACCTGCCGGCCAAAGGTGCCACGACGGGCAAAGAAGTGGGCGACTTCACCGTCAGACCGACGACGCTGCGCGTCAAGGGTAAGGTGCTCGTTCCCGGTGAAGTCGACGCACAAGTCGTCATTGAAGCCAGAGCCGAGAATAAACTTGTCGCCACGATTGCTGCCGACACCTCTCTGTCGGGCGAATACGACACGCTTCTGTCGCTTCCGAACAACGCGCCGCGAGACCTCGAGCTGTCCTACAAGGTGACCCTGAAAACACCTGACGGCGCGCTGAACACGACCGCGACAAAACTGGTAGAAAAACCTGGCGTGGTCGGTGTGATGGAGGTTGAACACGACATCGCCTTTGCCACCCACCGCCTCGTCTTCGTCGGCAAGGTCGTCAACACGCTCGAGCCCTCCGTGGGCGTTGCCCAGGCGAAGGTCGACCTCGTCCGCGTTGACACGGGCGCGCCCCTTTGCACCACGACCAGCGACGCCGACGGCTTCTACACCTGCCCCTACGAGGTGCTCAGCCCCGCGCCTTTCCCGGTTCGGCTTCAGGTGTCGGGGCGGGGCACACTCTCTAAAGACATTCAGGTCGACCCCTCGCAGGCGAACCTGAGCGGGGTCTATCCCGTGGTGACCCATCTGCCCGTGGCCCCCGCCACGCTTTTGCTAACGGGCGAGGTGTTGGACAGCGACGCCCTACCGGTTGAGCGGGCCTGGGTGCGCGTGCTCGCCTCCGGCGCGTCATATGACGGCTACACGGACGAAAGAGGCCGCTACCGCATCGTCGCCGCCCTACCCGACGCTCAAACGAGCGGCGCACTAAGCTACACCACCGAGTACGCCTCGCCGATGGGCCGGGCGGAAACGAAGGGTAGCCAACCCTTCTCCGTGAGCAGAGGCCAGCTAGAAGAGGTGAGCGCGGACTTCCGGCTTGCTATCGCGGCTAACATCGACTACGACCGCATCTCCATCAGCGGGCGCTTGAGCAACCTGACAGCACCCTTCGCCGCGGCGAGCGAGCAGATCGACCTCCTCATCGAGGGGAGCGGTCCCACGGCGGACTTCGGCACGGTCTGCCGGACCCGCACCCGAGAGCGCGGCTACTTCGACTGCGGCAAGCTTTACGGGATAACCGTCCCCCGGCGCGGCGCCATCGAGCTGAGCTACACGCCGCTGCTCAACGGCAAGCCGCTCGCTGCGCCCGTCATAGAGCGCTACACGCTCACGCCGAGCACGACCCTGGTCAACGAACTCTATCCCGAGCTAAGCATCGACCCGGCCATGATTAAGCTGAGCGGTCAGGTCATTGATCTGGCGAACCAGCCCGTTCCCCAAGCGACCGTCGTGGTCAAAGACCCCGTCGAGCGGAGAACGAAAACCGACGCTCAGGGCGCTTACGACCTCTACCTTCCGTTGCCGACCGCCGAGACATCGGGGACTTTGCGGTACTGGATCGAGCAGAGCGGCGTCTCCACGGAGCTGGCCGAGGAAACGTATAGCCTCGCCTCGAGCGCTTACGAAGAGCGCGCGCGCGGTACGAGCCAACTCAGTTTTAACCTTTTCGGGCGCACCCTGCGCTTCACCGGCGCCGCCTTGCCAGCGAGCGCGCCGGATTCGCGCCTGAGCGATACGACGCTTGTCGTCTCCTCGCCCACCGAGGGTCTGCTCTGCGAAGCCCCGCTCGACGCCGCGGGCACCTACGCCTGCAGCACCTTTGTGACGACGCCGGAGGCCGTCGACCTCGAGTACACGCTGCGGGGCGCTTGGGGAAGCGCGACATATAAAGGTCAAGTCGCGGGCGGGCTCTTCGGCAACGAACGCACGACGGCGCGTAACTTTGAGGTGCCCGTGACGGTGCTCGAGTTCGCGGGGACGGTGATAAATGACGGCGGCACCCTTATGAGCGACGCCGCCGTGTCGGTTAGCGGAGCGCTGAACGCCAAACTGACCACCGACGAAAACGGGCGCTTTACAACCACGGCGATTCTCCCCGACACGCTTCCTACAGCAGAGTTAGACGTCACCGTCTCGCAAAACGGTCTTGTTCAAACCGAACAGTTTAGCCTGCCGCTCGCTGCCGGGACGCTAAACTCCTCATCTAAGACACTGACCTTTACCCAGAGAAGCGTCACGCTAACGGGACAACTCGTGAACGCCTTTGCGCCGAGCATGACGCTACCGGAGAGCGACCTCACACTCCACTTAGCAGGCGCAGAAGTTTGTCGGGTCGCGACGGACGCCGGTAGCACCTTTACCTGCCCACCGCTCGTGCTTGATAGCGACGCGGCGCTCGAGCTTGGCTTTACCGGAACCGGGGCTTGGGGGGGCGACGGAGGGGTCTCTTTAGTTGCCTCTAACGAGATTCCTGAGGCTGGAACGAGCGCGCCTATAAACCTGACGCTTGGCGTCAGACCAACCACCGTTCACCTCTCGGGCGTCGTGGTTGACGACCGAAACAACGGTCTGGCGGGTGCGACGGTGCGGACGAGCGGCGCGCATAACACCGTGCTTACAACCGCGGCGGACGGCGCTTACGCTGTCCAGTTCCTCGTGACGGATACCGGCACCCTCGCAGACCTTACCGTCAACGTGCAGTACGGTACGGCGGGCTTCTTTGAGCAAGAAACGCTGAGTCTTGAGGTGACGGAGAA
Organism: Trueperaceae bacterium; assembly: GCA_965214995.1. Taxonomy (GTDB): domain Bacteria; phylum Deinococcota; class Deinococci; order Deinococcales; family Trueperaceae; genus CBDCCT01. Next base: position 5,041,311 of record CBDCCT010000002.1, on the reverse strand, counting down.
CGCGCTCACCGAGGTGACGCACGATGTGACCTTTGCCAAACGTGCGCTGAATCTGACCGGCACCTTATCTAACCGCCATGTCCCCGAAATGCAACTGGCTGAGGTAGACCTTGAGGTGTGGCGTGGAGACACGCGCGTCTGCGCCACGGCGACGCGTGAGAACGGCAGCTATACATGTAGCGACGTCGTGGTCGAGACCGCTCCGCTCGAGCTGCGCGTCGAGACGCCGAACCTCTGGGGCTCGAGCGCTCAGACCCACACGGTCCCCGCCGCAGCCCTCGCGCCGGTCGGCGGGCGCGGCGGCTACACCCTCGAACTCTTGGCGGACACCACGACGTTCAATGTTTCTGGCGTAGTGTCAAACGAGAGCGGCACGTTTGACGGAGCCAACGTTACAATATCGGGCGACCTCAGCGCGGAGCTGAACACCAACGCTGATGGCAATTACAACGGCGTTTTCGTGTTACCCACCCCTCGCGCTTCCCTAAACTTTATTGTCGAAGCGAGTGACGGTAGGGGTATGGTTTCCAAAGCGGAAACTGTTATCCCGACGCCTGGTCAGTTCAACAAAGTCTATCTGGACCTGGTCTTGGGCCAGCTCGAGCCCGGCCAGAAGCGCTGGTCTCGCGCTGGCGCGGCTTACGCGCTCGCGCTTGCACCGAACGGCGACCTCTACGCGCGGGTTAACGAGGGGGTCGTCGCCCTCAAGCCTGACGGCTCCAAACGTTGGTTGTACAGCCAGCCGAGGGACGCTGACGCTCATCTGGCTGTCGCCGCAGATGGCATCATTTATACAGGTGACGGCAGCTACGGATCGGATGGCCTCCGCGCTCTCAATTCAGATGGAGAGGAACTGTGGCGTTTCAACACTGGTGATGGGGTTCACGCCCTGGCACTCGGCCATCACGGTGAGGTTTACGTAGCCGGAACTCAAAACTTTTACGCTCTCAAAAGTGACGGTTCAGTAGCTTGGCAAGTCAGAGAGGCAGGGATTTCTCGCCTAGCCGTCGGTGCAAACGGCACAATTTATGCTGGTGCATATGGGCTCTCTGCCTGGAGCCCTGACGGGAATTTTATATGGTCGGCATGGCTCGGCGGTGACGTAACCTCACTTTCACTCAGCGAAGATGCTATCTATGTTGGGAGCGATTGGTACGAACCGCAACTCCAGGCTTTCACCCCGGACGGCTCTACCCTCTGGCGTACATCTTTTGATGAACCTGTCGAAACACTCGCACTAACCGACAACAGCGAGCTTCTCGTCGGCGCAGGCCGCCTTTACGCACTAAACGCCGAAGGAAAAGAGCTTTGGACGTTTGCGCCAGCTGCGCCTGTAACCCAACTCGTGGTTGGTGACAACGCTAACATCTACGTTGCTGCAGACAAGCTTTATGCTCTGGTGCCCGGTGGTGATGAGCTATGGTCATTCGGTGACCCCGATGGCACTGTGAGGGTCGACAGCCTTAACCTTTCGGACGACGGCACGCTTTTCATCGGTGCGGATGTACTTTACGCTGTGAACAGCAGCTCGAGCGGCTTAGCCGACTCTGGTTGGGCGCGTGAAGGTGGCGGAGCGAGCAACGCCTATGGATTGCCGCACACAAGACGCTTACTAAGGTTCCGAGGGAGTGTCGTCAACCAATACACAGGCGAGAGTGCTGCCCACCTCTACGTGAGCGTTGAAGACGAAAACGGCAGACAAATTTGCTCTACCTATACGGATGAAAATGGGATCTACCTCTGCTGGGCCGAAGCTGCACCCTCAGCTCTGTTTATCACTTATGTCTTGCACTTATACAGCCACGAGTTTGAGGCGTAGCGGACTACACTGAGAGAAGCGCTCACAGTCGAGCATGAGCCCAACGAGGCGCACATCAGTGAGTGTGTCGAGGATGCGCTGGGCCGCTTGAAGTAAGGTGATGGTCTGCTTGTTTAGGAACCTTGCTAGAGAAGCGAAGCTGTAGGCAAGACAAGCGAAGAAAATCCAGAGCCGAATGCCGGTGTGGGTCCTGAGGCGCGCTTCTTTGAGGCCGAAGTCGTGTTTTATGGAATCGAAAAACGCCTCAACCAGCCACCTCTTGCGGTAGCGTCTGGCAAGGTAGGCGCCGCCAGCAGCAAAAGTAGACACAAGGTAGAAACGTTTTTTACCCTCCTCGCGCTTGACGTCACACCAACTGGCCCAGAGCGCTTGCTCAGCAAGGTCATGCAGCACGACCCTTTCCCCACGTTGCTTTAGCTGGGTAAGCTTACGGCCATCGCTAAGCCTGCGGTCACAGCGCACGCCCACGAGCAGCCGGGTAAAGCCTAAGTCCTGACAGCCTTGGATGAACTCACGGCTCCCAAAGCCGGCATCAGCCAGAACCACGGTTTTTGCTAACCAGTGTGAGGCCGGAAACTTCTCCAGGAGTTCAAGCGCTAAGTCCGCAGGCGTTTCTTTACCCTTACCGCGGTAGATGCGGTAAGCCAGAGGAAAGCTTAAACCCCCAAAGCACACGTGCAGCACCACCAACTGAATCCCGTATGAGCGGTTAAACACCCTGGCAAAGGGGATACACTTGCCCGTCTTCTCGATGCAGGTCAGGTCGAGCTTCAAAACTACGTCCCCACGTCGCCCGCGCCTTGGCACCCCGTAAAGCTGCTTTAGCTGCCAGAGATTCAGCTCCTCCCAGAACACCGCATCGGGTGCGTGTTCGCAAGCGAAAAAGCGGCTCGCGGTACTGGCCGAGAACCCCTTGACGTTCTGCAAGGTCGTTCTCAGGTTGCAGTCCAGCAACAGCGCCAACAGTGCCCGAAACACCCGGACCTCCCGCTCTTTCCATAGCAGTGCTTCGAGCTTTTTTAGTAGACTGTTCGTGTGCTGGTGCGTTTGAGTCTTCACACCTTAAACTACCACCAGCACATACTTTCTCAGCTCCCTGCATAGTTGCAAGACATAAGTATCACAAACCACCATGTGACCGACAGGTACGGTACCTCGCTAGCCAACACCATAGTCACCACGCAGCCCGCAGCACCCAGTAGCGAAGTGCAAACGGTTAAAGTTGAACTTGCGGCACCTCTCACTGCTTTGAAGCTTCAGGGCGTGGTCAGGGATGTGCAAGGCAACGCTTTAAGTCGAGCAACTGTCGTTTTCAGCGACGCCTCTTCTTATTGGCGGCAAGAACTCGCAACCGTTGTAACGGATGAGGCGGGCGGGTACGAACTGCTCCTTGTCACAGATGGTTTTGAGGCCGCGGAGTGGTCGCTTGACATCAGTCTTTCTCACGGTGCCACCACGGTAAACTTTTATAAAGAAGTGAGCGCTACGGCAGCCTCAACCTTAAACGAAATTACCTTGAACTTCGTATCGGACCCCAATGCACCGGGGACGAGTAAGTGGTCTTTCAAGAGTGGGCATGAGAATGTAAATGCACCGGCCCTTGGATTCGACGGAACGGTTTACATTACCGCCTACAGCTACGGCGACTTTTCTGATGGCGAACTCGTCGCTCTCACCGCAAATGGCGACGTAGCATGGAAATTTGTGGCTGACCCTGATCTGTACTTGAGCTATCCTGTCATCGGACCCGAGGGAACGATATACTTCACGGGCAGTAAGTCAAGCTGGCAGGAGAATAACCGCGGCGTCCTCTACGCCGTTGCGCCGGATGGCGGCCTCGTCTGGCAGCTCGAATACAAAACGGTTCTCAAGGGTCTTGTTGTCGGTAGCGACGGCGTACTCTATCTGTTAGACGAGAAAACTACGCTGCGTGCGATTGCGCCCGATGGGGTGGTGCGCTGGACTCATATCGTTGACCCGGTGGAATCCCAATGGTGGTATGGATTGCCCTCAATCGGCCCGGACGGCACGCTTTACATACCACTTTACAACAGCCTGCACGCTATCTCCTCTCAGGGGCAACCTCTGTGGAAGGCGGAGGCTGAGGATCCGATAGCGTTCGGTACGGATGGCAGTGTGCTTGTAAACATTGGGGGTTACTACGGTAACGCGGCGTCGTTGGATAGCGCGGACGGATCAGTTTTGCGCATTTACGAACTTAACAATTCATCACTGAAGGGCATCAGCGTCGGTCCTGACGGTAGAGTCTACGCTGTAGCTGGATACGAAGGCGCAGGTCTCGACGTTTTTGGTGCTGACGGCGAGCTTCTATGGTCGCATGACATAGTTTATGCTGCCGCTGATTGGCCCGCGGTTTTGGGTGAAGATGGCACCCTTTATATATTGGCTTACCGAACCGGACTCACCGCTCTGGATGCTAATGGTGTGTTGCAATGGAAGTTCGAGGAAAGCGACGATGGTGGCGCGAGTCCAGTGCTGGCTTCCGATGGCACACTTTACGCTTCTTCTTACGATGGCACACTCTACGCTATCCGTACAAGTTCGCGAGGACTCGCAGCTTCGCCGTGGCCGGTATTTCAAGGAGACAACCAGAATAGTGGGAGAGCAGGTCGGTGAATAGCTCGAGGTCTCCTTCAGGCGCTCTCTGGCGGCTTCGAGCCGCTTCTTCCTCTTCAGCTTCGTCGATGACGAGGAGAAGCGGCTCGCCTCGCCCTGGGTGGAGAGCTCGAGTCTCAGCGCGTCGCCCTCTCTGGCGTCCTCCGGGAGCCGTTCTCGGGGGACGTAAAGTTTCGCCGTCTGTCCTCAAAGCAGTCGATAGCGTAATGTGTAGATATGGAGCCTAATACCTCATCAAAGAGGCAGTGCTAGATAAAGGAGGCGTGGTGCGTATATTTTCAGTGAGAGGGATCAGTAACAAAACAGTGATGCGTAATAAAAGTAAGTTTTGGCTTTTCGTAGCACTCTCCCTCTTCCTCGCCGGGTGCGGCAGCGGCTCTACGCCGTCGCTGCGCCTAGAGGTGGCGGCAGGTACATACACCCAACAGCGGCAGCTCGGCAGTTCGGAGGTGGCGTTTGGCACGGCGCTCATCGTCAAGCTACGCACAAGCAGAGCTCAAGCCGCCACCATGACGCTGACCGGACCCGAAAGCTGGAACGGCGGTGCGCCCTATACCTTCACCTATCCGGTCGGGAGCGATTGGGTCGTAGTCGCTGAAGCCGAGGTGCCGCCTGTTGAAGGTGAGTACCGGCTCGAGGCAAGTGTAGGCGAAGAAAGGGTTATGCACACCGTTAAACTCAATAGCATCAGCGAAGAGCTCGAGCTGACCAACATCACTGCGATGCTCAATGCACAAGCTGAGGCACCCACCGTCGAGGTGAAATGGACACCCGTGCCGAACGCGAAGGGGTATTTTGCTCGACTCTTTGACGCCGAGACCGGGATGCAAGCAGTTTCTGACATCTATACGATACAAACGGAGGCGCGTTTCGATGTGAGCACACGAGCTGAGGGCGCTACCTATGTTGCTGCCGTTTACAGCGCCACAGTGGACACGGTCAGTGATGACCCGCCGCTGCCTGACCGGTTTCACCTGTCGGATAGCATTGCTATGGTCGAAAGAGTCGGCACGGAACCAGATGAGCCGGAAACGCTAGTGCTTTAAAGCGAGGTTAAGGACTTGCGTCGGCCTTCAATCATCACTAGGCGCTGAGACTTAGGCGAAGCTCACACAAATCCCGTATCACGGAGCCTAAATCTACTTCCCATAACAACTATCCTTATGCAGCTCTCCGGGCCTTCTCACGCATAAACCTTACGCAAGTTCTCACCCCCGCGGCCCTCTTCTCATGCACCAGAACGTAGACCCGTCGGGCAGGGCGTCTTGTCTTGGCTACAACTTCAAAGCCGAGCCGACTGTAGAAGCTGGCAGTGCGCTCCAAGAAGGTCTCCAAGTAACGGAGCGTCATGTCGCCATCCGCCCGCTCGAGCACAGGCCGCAGCAGCGCACGCCCCAAACTTCTCCCCTGCTCCTTCGGGTCCACCCCGAGCGCCACGAGGTAGAGGTGAGGCTCGGGCATGAGTTCTTCCCGGCGCGCCGCCAGATAGTTTCCCAAATCGGCGGCGCGTCTGGTCCCCTCGAGGCCGAAGTGAAAAGGCGTCATGAGTAGGCCCGCGCGCAGCGAGCTCCTTGGGGAGGGCGTCTCGCCCGGCGCGAACCAGACGGCACCTCCGGGCTGGGGCGCATCCGGGTTTCCCGGTGCTAGAGCTGTTGTCCGCTCTCTTCATACCAGGCTTTGGCAAGCTGCCCTAGCGTGTTTCCTTTATGTTGCTCTATAAACGCTCTCAATGCTGGGCTGTCACTCAAGACGGGTGCAGGTCCTCGCCGGTACGCTGTGTTTGCCTCAACCTTACCCGTCTCTGAACGCAATTTGAGCCAATCATCCAACGTGCTTCGGCTAACCTTAAAGGTCTGATGCACCTTCGTCTTGCTCATCCCCTGATCCAAAGCGGCTAAAGCTCGTAAGCGTAAGTTTTGAGGGCACCCCCATTGCTCTATGGTAGCTTCTTTCCCTTATGGTGCTATAGACACCAGATGCACCTCCGGGACAAACCTCTGCTCGAATCAAGGCAGACGTCAACTCAAGCGAAGGGGCAAGTCGCGAAGGCGCTCGCCGGTAAGCGCGAACACCGCGTTGGCGACAGCGGCGGCGATAGGTCCGATGGGGGGTTCGCCGACCCCGTGGGGGGTGTCGCCGCTCTCCAGCACCACGACCTCGATATCGGGGGCGTCTTTCAGCGTGAGGAGCGGGTAACGGTCGAAGTTGGCGGCCTCGTACATGCCGTTTTTGAGGGTGAGGGCCTCGAGTAGGGTCGAGCTGAGCCCCATAATGATCGCCCCTTGCGTCTGCGCCTCGACGCCGTCGGGGTTGATGACGAGGCCGGGGTCGATGGCGGCGCTCACCCTGTGAACACGGATATTCTCCCCTTCGACCGAGACCTCCGCCACTTCGGCAACGACCGTACCCGCATCGACGCAAAGGGCGAGCCCGCGCGCCCGCCCTCTGGGGGGCGGCTCGGACCAAGCGGCGCGCGCCGCGGCTGTTTCCAGAACTCGGCGAAAGCGTTCGCCCAACTCGGTACGGGGCAGATGGTGCAAGCGGAACTCGAGCGGGTCCGCGCCCGCTTCGTATGCGAGTTCGTCGATAAAGCTCTCCTGCGCGAACGTGTTGGGCAAAAGCCCCAACCCGCGCCACCAGCCCGTCGGGACGGGTAGCTCGACGCGGTGGGCTATGGTGCGTTTGTGGGGCACGTTGTAAGGAATCATGGCACCACGCCAGGCGCCGAAGTCGGCCCCCATCACGAGTGCGGCCACCCCGGGCAGGAAGGCGAAGGCTACGTCGCCGCTGGCCTGCCGGTGCTCGAGCGCCGCCAGGTAGCCCGAGGGGTCGAGCGCGGCCCGCAGCACGTGCTGTGTCGGCGGGCGGACGTACCCGTAGCGCAGGTCTTCGCTGCGGTTCCAGCCCACATGCACGGGGCGTCCCGCCGCAGCCGAGAGGCGCGCCGCCTCGATGGAAACGTCCGACCCCGCTTTGCGCCCGAACCCTCCGCCCAGATAGGTCGCGGTGACCTCGACCTCGTCCGGGTCACGCCCGAGCACCTCAGCAACGTCGTTACGCACGCTGTCGGGAAACTGGGTGGAGGCGAACACGACGACGCTGTCTGGTTCGGCGGCGACGAGGGCGGCTTGCGGCTCGAGGTGAGCGTGGGCGGCGAAGGGTGTGCGGTAGGTGGCTTCCAGTGTCCTACCCTGAAGATGCTCGGCGGGGTCGCCCTCGCGCTGAATCTCTACCCCATTACCCGCGTCTACGCTGACCATAGCGTCGATGTCCGCCTGGTCGAGGGTTAAGCCGCCCTCCCAGCTTATGTCGAGCGCGTCCAGCGCGTCGTAGGCGCGGGCGCGCGAGGTAGCGACCACGCCGACAAAATTGTCCTCCACCACAACCCTGACGACGCCCTCCAGCGTGGAGGCGGCCCCGCTCTCGACGGTTTTGGGACGCGCGCCTAGACGCGGCGGGCGCGCCACCGCGCCGTAGGCCATGTTCGGCAGCCGCGCGTCGTAGCCGTAGACGGCCCTACCGGTGAGTTTGTCGAGAAGATCCACGCGCGGCAGGGATCTTCCGATAACCGTGAACTCGCTCGCGGCTTTGAGGGGCGGGAGCTCGTCCGGCACCTCGAGCGTCGCGATATCGGTGGCCGCGACCACCTCGCCGTAGCCGAGGCTTCGGTTCGTGGCTTCGTGCCTGAACACACCCCCCTCGGCGCGCAGCTCGTCCGCGGGAAGTCCGAGCTGCCGTGCGGCCTCGAGCCGCAGGGTCTCGCGCAGCGTGGCGGCGGCCTCGCGCAGAGGCGTATAGAGCGTAGAGACCGAAAAGCTCCCCGAGGTGCCCATGAGACTCCTGAACCCTCGAGCGGTGGAGGCCTGCGCCACGTCGAGGTCTTCCCACGGCACCCCCAGCTCCTCGGCGGCGATTTGTGCAAGGGCGGTGTGGATTCCCTGCCCCATTTCGACTTTGGGCACGAAGAGCGTTACGCGGCCCTCCTCCGATACCTCGAACCAGGCTCCGGGTGGGTGGTCGGCTCTGACCGGGATGGTAGCGCCGTCCAGATAGCCCGCGATACGCCGCCGCACTACGGGGGTGCCGAGGCGCACCCCGAGCGCCAGACCCACCCCCGTCACCCCGAGCCCGACGAGAAAGCCCCGACGCGACACGCGCCAGCGCGACTTCTCCCTCTTTTCTCTTTCCGCGCTCACGCGAGCTTCTCCGCGGCCTTCGCCACCGCCCGGCGGATACGCACGTAGCAGCCGCAGCGGCAGTAGTTGCCGGTCATCGCTTCGGTGATCTGGGCTTCGGTCGGGCTCGGCGTGCGTTCCAAAAAGGCTGCCGCCGTCATCATCTGCCCCGACATGCACCAGCTACACTGTGGCACCCTTTCATCGAAAAACGCCTGCTGCACGGGGTGAAGCTCGAGCCCCTCGGCTGTTTCTCGCGCCAAACCCTCGATGGTACGAACCTCTTTGCCGGAGACGGCCTCGAGCGGCGTGACGCACGAGCGCACTACCGCGCCGTCCACCTGCACCGCACAAGCGCCGCAGATGCCCGCGCCGCAGCCGAACTTGGTGCCGGTGAGCCCCAGCGTATCGCGCAGCACCCACAGCAGGGGCTCGGCGGGGGGATTCTCGACCTCATAGATGGTGCTGTTGACCGTAAGTTTCATGACGCTCCTACATCTCGGGGAGAACGCAAGCCGCGTAGCCACCGCGAGACCCATAGCCCCGCCCCGAAAAGCCCCGCCAGCACGAGCACAGCGAGATAGTCGATGAGTGGAATGCGGAGAATTTCATCGAGTTTGTCGAAACCGCGGCTGTTGTAGACCCAGAGCGCCCCGCCGATATACGCTGCCAAAATAGCGCCTCTCAGCCCTTTGGAGAGACCCAAACCGTGCATCTGTGTAATTACGAAAATGCCCGCGAAGCCGAAAAAGAACATCGGCCAGATGCCGTTGGCCTGCATTACCGCAACCAGCGTACCGTGAGCCAGAACGATAAACTCCAGAAAAAAGGTCCAGTAGCGGTTGGTATGCGCGCGCGTGAACATGAGGCTGCCCTGGAGCATGAGCAGAAGCGTGTAGAAAAAGCCGATGAGGTGACCGCTCGTCGCCACCATCGGATGAAACCAGAAGGTGTAGAGAATCGCCCAGGCGAAGAAGTAGCCGTGATAGCGCCGCGCGAAGTCCATCACCCGCACGCCAAAGGGCGCTTTCCAGCCAAAGATAAGACCGCGCCGCCGGTTTTCCATGAGCAAAACCCAGACCAAAAGCACGATGACCGAGCCCTGCGAGGAAAAGACGCTCACGTCTTGCGCCAGCCCGTCGTACCAGAGGTGCGTCTGTACGAGGTGCAGCGCGACGAAGAGCGCGTTGATTCCGAGCGCTACAAAGTTGACGCGGTGCAGTCCCTTAGCGTAGCGCCGTACGCGCGTCTGCGCGTAAAAAATGGTGCCCCAGATGGCGAACTGATGAGCGAGGTAGAGGCCCCAGACGCTCGCGCGCGTCCAGAAGGTGGGCTCGGGAAGCTGCCAGTAGTACCACGCCGCCCCCTGGTCGGGCAGGAGCCGCACGCTCTCCAAGCGCCCACCTAGAGCCCAGATGAGCCCGGTGAAGAGAAGACTGAAGAGGACACCCCCCCAGAGCGCCAAGTTGTCTTTGTTGTCTTTGTTGTCTTTGCGCCTCGCCGTCATGTCTGCCTCTCGAGACCGAGTCCGCTAAGCCCACAGACGAATACACGCACGCCCTCGTCTAAAAGGTCGTCGCGGTGCAAACCGGGGTGATGCCGCGCCATCATGTACGCGCCGTGGACGATAGAGCTGAAAGTCGGGGCGAGAAGCTTAGCGCGCTCGTCACTGACGACCTCGGCGAGGGCGCGTTCCAAAAGCGCGACGCCGCGCCACATGTGTGCCTGAGCGATTTCAACGGCTTCCAAATCGCCGCCCCGCCTCGAGCCTTGGGCGGTGGTTACGGCGGTCAGGGGCTCGAGGTGGTCGTTATAGACTTGCACGTAGGCTTTCAACCTGTCCTCGAGTCGTGCGTTCGACGTTAGCGCCGCGTGCGCTGCCGCCGTGCCGCTACTCAAAAGGGTCTCGAGCAGCGCCCGTTTGGAGGGAAAATGGTGGTAGATGGCCGCCTTGGTCAACCCTCGAGCGGCGGCCAGCTCCGTAAGTGAGGTCGCGGCGTAACCACGCTCGCTAAAGGCGCGGCGGGCCCCGTCGAGAAGGGCGTCACGTGTGTTCATACCTACTGGTAGGTTAGTTTCCTTCAGCACCTCGTGTATGTAACAGGAGCTACCTTCGCGTCACCTCAACACCTGTCGGAATGAAAACGCGGGTTTATACAACACAGTGATAGAAGCGCAGCGCTAGTCTCGTATAAACTATCTCAAGGAGAAACATTTTGAGCATTTCTGACGAGTTGGAGCGGCGTGTCCACAACCTTCACCAGCGCGCCATCGTCATCGACGGGCACAGCGACATCCTCATCCCGGTGAACGAGGGCAAGCTGGACCTCGGCGAGAGGGTGGTCGTGCCCGACCCGGCGACGTGGCAAGCCCCGCTGGGCTTGGCTAAGCATCCCTTCGTCAAGTTTGGAATGAGCCCCCATACCGTCTACTTTGGTCCGACGGGACAGTATGACATTCCCCGCTTTAAAGAGGGCGGCGTGACCGCACAGGTGTGCGCCGTCTACCTTGACGACGACAAGCTGAGAGAAGGACTGCGCGCCGGCCTGGAGATGACCTGGCAGTTGCGTCACGCCGCGCAGAACCCCGACTTTGAACTCATCACGACGGCTCGAGACCTCCGCCGCGTCAAAGAAACCGGCAAGGTCGGCGCGATTCTGTCTTTTGAAGGCTGCGAGGCGCTGGGGGGCGACATCCGCCTGCTCGAGCTCTACCACGCGCTCGGCCTGCGAATCGTTAGCCTCACGCACACGCGGCGCAACGAATTTGCCGACGGCTGTTACGCCACCGAGCAGCAGGGCGGCCTGACCGCCTTGGGTAAAGGGCTGGTCCGCAAGCTCGAAGAGCTGAGAATAGTCGTCGACCTCGTCCACATCGGCGTGAAGGGCTTTTGGGAAATCCTCGAGCTTGTAAGCGCGCCGCCTATTCTGTCTCACAGCACGCCGACGATGTTCCCGAACTCCGATCCGGATGTGAAAAAGCCTTTGCTCGGCTTTCCCCGCCCGCGCCTCGAGCTGCCGCGTGACCGCGAGGTTTTAGAAGCGCTCGCGGCCAGGGGCGGTGTTTTGGGCCTGATCTGGGCGCTGCACCTTGACATAGACGACGTGGTGAGGGACGTCGAGACGGCGCTCGAGGTCATGGGGCCGGACCACGTCGGCTTGGGCAGCGACCTCTACGGGCTCGAGCTGGCGCCGAAAGGTTTGGAAGACATCTCAAAAGTCCCCTCGCTGACCCGGAAGCTGGTCGAGCGCGGCCATTCGGACGACACCATCTTGAAATTTTTGGGAGGCAACTACCTGCGCGTTTTCGAGCAGGTCTGGGGGGAGTAGCAGCGCACCTCAGACAGATAACGGTGCGGGCTAGCTTATTTACGCCGCGGCTTTGAAGCTGCACGTTTCACATCACACTTTCCGGTGGATACGCTGGCTCGAGCGCAGCCACCTGAACCCGCCGCCCTCGCGCTCTATAAAATCCAGGGTGCGCTTTTTGTAGGGCCCGTCGAGAAACATGAGTTGATCCTCGCCGCAGACCCCCAGCGCCAGGGGCGGCGGGGGCGGCGCTTCGGTTTCCACTTTTAGAAGGGTTTTGGTGTCCAGCGTTGCGAACAGCCGACCGTCTTTCAGGCTGATCGTGATGTCCACAGCCGGACGGGCGTAGGTTCCGGTGAAGCGGTCTAGGTCGAAACCCGGAGCGTCCATAATCTGCGGCTCGGGGAGCTCGAGCGCCAGAAAGGTCTCAAGCGCCTTGCGATTAGCCTCCTCGGTCATAGCCAACGCCGACGTTGAGTTCGCCAAGATCGCAAAAGCAAAATCTTTGCCCGGCACGATGGTGAGTAAGGCGACCTGACCCAGGGTGCCGCCGCCGTGCTGGATGAGCTTGGTGCCCTTCACCTCTGAAATAAACCAGCCCAGCCCCATGCTGCTGGCTTTCCAGATAGGAACTTGGGGCGTCAGCATGTCTCGCAGCAACGCGGCGTTCATCAGGGCGCGACCGTCTCCCAGGTAAAGCGCAGCGTAGCGCAGCAGGTCGTGAACGTCGCAGACTATCCCTCCGGCGGCGTTCGCCGTGCGCGGGATGCCCCAGGGACGCTGGACCTTGTGCCCTTCCGGCAGCTCGACGTGCCCGGCCGCGACGCGGCGCGTGATGATGTCGGAGGCAAAAAAGGCGCTGCGCGACAAAGCCAGGGGGGCGAAAACAAGGTCGCTAACGGCCTGCTCATAGACCTTCCCGGTGACCACTTCGACAAGCCGACCCGCCACGGAAAAGGCGGCGTTGTTGTAAGAGTAGAGCGCGCCGAGCGGGAAGAGTTGGGGGGTGGCCTCGAGCGCCTTTAGGTAGGTCGCCAGGGCGCTGTCGTTGTCGTCACCCGCGATAAAGACGTCCCCCGCCCAGCCAGCCGTGTGGGTCAACAGATGCCTGACCGTGACCCCCGCGCTCGTTTGGGCGTCCGCCACGCGAAACTCGGGCAGGTACGCGCGCACGTGGGCGTCTAAATCGATGAAGCCGTCTGAAGCCAGGCTTAGGAGGGCCGCCGCGGTATAGGTCTTGGTGATGGAGCCGATCTGAAAAAAGGTGTCCTCGGTTACAGGCAGGGGATGGTCGAGGTTCGTGACGCCAAAAGGGTGGGCGACCACCTCGCCCTTAAAGTAAACGCCCATGACTGCGCCGGGAATCCGGGCGTCCTTACAAGCCGCCTCGACCTCAGCAGTGAATTGTCCGAAGCGAGACCTCACGCTCACTAAAGACTATTCCGGGTTCGTGGTACAAGTGCGCTTGGCGTGAGGTTTCGCTCGGTTTGACCGGTCAGGCTGGAACAGCTCATGATACCCGCCCCTGCGCAAACACGTCGAACGTTTCCCACAGCCGTTCCGTTTCGGCGACGCGTCGGCGCGCGTTGGGCAGGTGAACGGCTGTCATTAGGTGAATGGTCTTGAATCCAACCGGGGATGCTTGAGTTTGCGCAAGCGGCACGACTAAAACCCGCACGCCTTCAGACCGTGAGGTGACAACCGCGGCACTCTAGCATAAAGTCGCTCTACCCGCCCCCGTTTCCCTCTCATAAGCACGTGCGCCTCCCGGCTGGGTTGTTAAAAATGGTTGAGCCTGTTCACTCGAGAATGTGTCAACTAAAGGTACACCAGTTTACGAGAAGCTGCAACGGGTTTTGCCAACCTTGGCGTTTCCCAACGAACCATTGCATTGGTAAGCAATGGTTTGTATAGTGGAACCTAATCTTATAGTGGTCAAAAGGGAGGCGTATGCGTCGCACGTTCCGAAGCCGAACCGCCTGGAGTGTTCTTGTTTGCTTGCTGCTTTTTGGTGCCCTGAGCGGCGTGACGGCTCAGGCCGACCGGGCTGAAAAGGAGGGGGGAGAGCTCGTCATCGCGCGCTCCGACCCGCCCACCTCGTTGGACCCTCACAAGACGGGTGAAGACGCCGCCAACCAAGTGATGAGCCTCCTCGGCGGTTCCCTGGTGGCGCTCGACCCTGAAACGCTCGAGGTCCGCCCCAGCCTCGCCGAACGGTTTGAAGTTTCCGAAGACGGGTTGACCTTTACCTTTTACCTTAAAGAAGGGGTAAGCTTTCACAACGGCGAACCCCTCACCGCCGAGGACTGGAAATACACCTTCGAGCGCGCGCTCGACCCCGGAACGCAGACGGTCGTCGCTGGCGACCTGCTCGGCAATGTCGAGAGCGTCGAGGTCGTTGACGACTACACGCTCCGCATCGTGCTGAGCGAACCGAGCGCGGTCTTCTTGCGCAACCTGGCCCTCGCCGGTTACTTGCAGCCGCTGAATCAGGGGGCGGTCGAAACCCTCGGCGAGGATTTCGCGCGGCAGCCCGTCGGCGTCGGCCCTTACACTTTTGATGAGTGGCTCACCGGCTTCTCGATTACGCTTCAGCGCAACGAGGACTTTGCCTGGCCCAACCCCTGGTTCGAAAACACGGGTTCCCCCTACATCCAGGAAATCGAGTTTCGCTATATCCCCGAGCAGGGAACGCTCATCGCGGCGCTCGAGACGGGCGAGGTCGACGTCGCCACCGTGCCCCCCTCGGACGTCTTCATCTTCGAGGACAACCCGCAGTTCGACGTCGTCGCCAACCTGCAAAGCGGCCTCGGGCTCATGTTCTTATTCAACATGAACGCGGAAAAGTTTAGCGACGTGCGCGTTCGCCAGGCGATCGGTCACGCCATCGACAAACAGTTTTTCATCGACCGTCGGCTCGAGGGCCGGGGGCAAGCCGCGTACTCCGCCCTGCCGCCGACCCTGCCGGGCTACTGGGAAGAGGCCGAGAGCGCGGGCTACGCCTACGACTTAGAGCGCGCCAGGGCGCTTCTCGACGAAGCGGGCTGGACGGAAGGCGCCGACGGCGTCCGCACCAAGGACGGGGAGCGCCTGACGATTAACATGATCACCCGCTCATCGGACGACCAGATTCAGGCCGCCGAACTCTTCCAGAACCAGATGCAGCAGATAGGCGTCGAGGTGGACATCCAGAGCTTCGAGCGCGCCCTGCACACGGAACTGCTGCAGTCGGGGGACTACGACATGTCGCCCCTGGGCTACATCTACAACGACCCGGATATTCTCTACTTTCTGTTCCATTCCAGCCAGCACCCCGCCGGCCTCAACTTCAGCGCGGTGAACAACCCTGAGCTTGACGCGCTTTTAGAAGCCGGGCGCCAAACGGTAGACGACGCGGAGCGCCTGCCCCTTTATCACGAGGCGCAACGCCTCATCAACGAGAACGCGTATCTCATCCCCGTCTACATCCCCGAGACCTTTACGGTCCTCAACAGCCGCGTGAAAGACTACGGGTTTGACGCTGTCGGGGCCTTGCTGCTTCACGATGCGTGGCTAGAATAAAACCTTTACCGGGACTGCTTCAGGTGGGGCAGTCCCGGTAGCAAGGAGACCTTGTCCCACTTTATTCTCAGCCGCTTGTTCGCGCTCGTGCCGGTCTTGTTGGGTGTCGCGGTGGTGGTCTTCGCCATGCTCCACCTCACGCCCGGCGACCCGGCGCGGGCGATTCTCGGCGACCGGCCCGCGAGCGCCGAGACGCTCGAGCGGCTGCGCCAGGAGTTGAGACTCGACGAGCCGCTGCCGCAGCAGTTCGTTGCCTTTGTCGGGAGCGCGGCCCGCGGCGACCTCGGCACGAGTTACTTCACGCGGCGTCCCGTGACGACCGAGATACGCGAGCGCCTGCCCGTCACCGTCCGCCTGATGGTCGGCGCGATGTTAGTCGCGCTCCTTACCGGCGTTCCCGCGGGCGTGCTGGCGGCCACCCGGCCCGGCACCCCCCTCGACTACGGCGTCATGACTCTCGCCACGCTCGGGGTCAGCCTGCCGGGCTTCTGGCTCGGCCTGATGCTTATTTTAGTGTTCGCCGTCAACCTCGGCTGGCTGCCGGTCGCGGGCTTTAGCGGCCCGCAGTATTTTGTCCTGCCTGCTCTTGCTCTGGGCGCTAGCGCCGCCGCGGTGATTGCCCGGCTCACGCGCTCATCGCTGCTGGAGGTGCTCTCGCTGGACTACGTCCGCACCGCCCAGGCCAAGGGGCTGCGTGACAGGCAGGTCGTCTTCAAGCACGCGCTGCGGAACGCCCTCGTGCCGGTGGTGACCGTTATTGGCTTGCAGGTCGGTTCGCTGCTCGCGGGCAGCGTCATCATCGAGACCGTTTTCGCCCTGCCGGGCCTGGGTCGGCTCATCGTGCAGGGCATCGCCAGCCGCGACTACCCGCTGGTGCAGGGCATCACCCTCTTCGCGGCCCTGAGCTACGTGCTCATCAACTTTCTCGTCGACCTGCTCTACGGGTTCATCAACCCGCGCATCCGCTACGGTTAAGTTTTGGCGCGCTTGACCGAAACGTTTCCCCCTCGAGCCGCAGGAGCGCGCCGCAAGACGGTGCTGCGGCACCTCTACCGCCAGCCGACCGCCGCGTTCTCGCTGCTCTTTTTGGGTCTCATCGTGGCCGCCGCCGTTTTCGCCCCGCTCCTCGCGCCCTTCCGGCCCGACGCCATGAACAACGAACGCTACCACCCGCCGAGCCTGAGCCACCCGTTCGGCACGGACAACTTGGGGCGAGACATCCTGTCCCGCGTCCTCCACGGCGCGCGCCTGTCGCTCGTGGTCGGCTTCATCGCGGTCGGCATCGCCGCGACCCTGGGCACGGCCCTGGGCGTCGCCGCCGGTTTCGGCAGCGGGCGCTTAGACGCCGTCATCATGCGCGGTGTGGACATCATGCTGGCCTTCCCCGACATCTTGCTCGCGCTGGTCATCATCGCCATTTTGGGGCCGGGCCTGCCCAACGTCATGATAGCGCTCGGCGTGGCCGGTATCCCCGTCTACGCGAGGGTCGTGCGCGGCGCGACCCTCGAGGTGAGGGAGCGCGAGTACGTCGAGGCGGCCCGCGCGCTCGGCACCTCAGGGGTTCGCATTGTGTGGCAGCACGTCCTCCCGAACGTCGTGCAGCCCGTCATCGTCATCGGGACGCTCGGGGTTGCCACGGCCATCCTGGCCGCCGCCGGTCTCAGCTTCATCGGCCTGGGCGCGCCCCCCGACGTGCCCGAGTGGGGCGCGATGCTGAGCAGCGCCCGCAACTACATGAGGCGCGCCCCGTGGATGGCGACCTTTCCGGGGCTCGCCATCACCCTGACCGTGCTCGCCATCAACCTCCTCGGCGACGCCCTGCGCGACTACCTCGACCCCAAGCGACAAAGCTGACTGGACTTCGCCGCGAAAGTATCAATTGAGCAGCGGTACGGGCGTGGCTCGCAGGACATTGGATTTCTGCAAGTCTGCGCCAAAACGTAACCGATAAGGAGACTTTATGCTCGAGACGTATACCCGCTACCTGACCGACACATCCGGGCGCTACGCTATCCCCGGTCTGGCCGCGCGCATCGACAAGGGCGGGGAAACGCTCGTCAACGTCGGCTTAGGTACCGCCGCACCCGAACGGCAGGTCACGCCGGACACCGTCTTCGGCGTCGGCTCGATCACCAAATCGTTCACCGCGCTCGCCGTCATGCAGCTACGCGACGCCGGGAAGCTTGGCGTTACCGACAGGGTTCTTTCTTACTTGCCGGAACTCGGCACGCCCGGCAAACCCGGGTTCGGGCGCGTGACACTCCATCACCTGCTGAGTCACAGCGCGGGCCTCCCGCCCCTCCCTTTTTTGCACAACGCGTTGGCGCGCAGCCTAGAGCAGGAGCCCGTTCGCGGCGACTGGACGCTCGAGCGACCCGCCGACCTCACACCGATTGATACCGCGCAGGCGTTGCTAGAAGCTGTGCGAGAAGGCGATTTCAGCTTTTTCGCCGAACCCGGCGAGGGGTTCAGCTACTGCAACGAGGGCTTCGCGTTTTTGGGCGAGGTCGTGGCGCGGGTGTCGGGGCTGTCCTATATCGACTACGTCAGGTCCCATATTCTCGAGCCGCTCGACATGACCCGGACGTGCTTCGAGCCTAAAGACTTAGCAGGGCTAGAGGACGTCACAAGCCTTTTCACCTATCAGGATGGAGCGGTCGTTCACGCGCCTCATTGGTGGGACGCGCCGGCCATGACGGCGGCGGGGTTCTTGAAGTCCTGCACACGCGATATGCAGCGCTACGCGAAGGTCTTTTGCCACCCGGAAGACGTTGACACTGTCGACATTGTCTCCCTCGACGCCGTTACCCGCATGACGAGCCCTCACGTCCGGATGTCTCCCCGTCGCTACTACGGCTACGGGCTCATGGTCCAGCCCAATTACCAGGGGTACAAACTCGTCGAGCACGGCGGCAACATCAAGGGTGTCGCCGCCCACATGGCGACGGTTCCGGAAGCGGGGCTCAGCGGCACCCTCCTGCTCAACATCACCGAGCCGCCCGCGGGCGACATGCTCCTTTACGGTCTCAATCTCGCCCTCGGACTGCCGCCGGCAACGCCCAGGGAGCGCTTCGAGCCAGTTACGCTGCCCGAGGAAGACTTGGCGGCCTTTGTCGGCGCGTACGGCAGCCCCGAAGGGATGCGCCTCACCATCACCCAGACGGATGACGGGTTGTCCACCTGCGTCCGGGACGCACAGCTTCGCACCGAAGCCGTCAGCGACCGTCAGCTCCTCGTGTACGGCAAGGGGCAGCCGCAGCTGCTCGAGTTCCGCGCGCTCGGGTCGAACGGGTACGACGTGGTCACTTTTCATTACCGGGTATTAACAAGAGCAGGAGCGGCTGATACATGAACGGTAGAACTTTCCACTCTCAAACCTCCTCAGCTCTGGCCGCTGGACCCTTCGGCTTGAGACGTCCAGAGCTGAATATGCTCAGGTTGACGCCGGGCGCTTCCCCCAGGACGAGCTGGGCGGCGGCTTCTCCGACCGCCGCCGAGTGCTTGAAGCCGTGCCCCGAGCAAGCGGAGAGCACGACGAGGCGGTCGCGGCCTGGGTGCCGCTCGACGAGGAAGTCCGCGTCGGGCGTGACGGTGTAGAGACAGGCGCTCGCCTTTGAGCGCCTCGAGCTCAAGCCTCGAAGGCGCGGACCGACATGTTGGGCGTACATCGCCGCGCCCTCATCTTCGGCGACCGTGCGCGACACGCGCTCCGGGGTGGTCGCCTCGACGTACTGCTCGGTGGCGACCTTGACTCCGTACGCGTTCAGAGCGGGGAAGCCGTAGAAGTAGCCCCCGCGCCGTCGCCGTGCGTCCAGATGAACACGGGGAAGCGCCCGGGCGCGTAGTCGGCGGGCTTTTCGGGCGCGAACCAGTGCAGCACCTGACGGTACACTTCCAGGTGCCGTCCCAAGGGCTCCCCGAGAAGCTGCGGCAGCCAGCCGTCGCCAAAGCCGTGCTGGTTCAGATGGCCTCGAAGTCCCGCCAACACCTTTTGGGGGTCCTGGTCGGGCACGAGGCGGATGTCGAGTTTGGCCCCCGCCTCGGCGGGCAGCACGGTCTTGGAGCCGGGGCCGCCGTAGCCGGCGTGGAAGCCGTTAATATTCAGGGCGGGCTCGAAATAAAGCCGCCGCAAGAACTCAAGTACCGCTGGTTGCCTTTTGACGCTCGTCTCTCGTTTCAGAACTTGCGTAACAACCTGATGAAGCTGTTGGCTAAGGTGGGCTCGAAGTTTACAATGTCTTTTGCTTAGGTGCTTGTAATGGAGCTGACCCAGAAGTTAATCTAAGCCTGTTCTGAAAGGTTGCCCTCCAAACCTTTCTAGGTTGTCCGCGTGGTGTCCACGCCCGGTAGCTCTTAGACGGGTCAAATAGTCTTGCCAATTTTGACTCTTTTTGTTGGCGTGCAAAGGACCCCCCTCGGCAATCACGCCCCAGAACGGGTCACCTCTCAACGCTGTGGGCATCTGCGCGGCAAGCCAAGCGTCCAGCGCTTGTAGACCCTTGTTTAGCACCTCCTTGTGGGTAGCGGCAAGGTTGGTCGTTTCGTGCGGGTCGTCTTTGAGGTTAAAAAGCATGTAGTCGGGAAAGTCTTTTAGTCCTGTGTGATAGGTGCGAATCATTAGCCAATCGTCCCAGCGCACCGAACGCTGGCAGCTCCAGGCGCCCTGGCTCAGCACCAGGTAGTCACGCCCTTCGCCTCGAGGCGCGGACAAAAGGGAGGCGAAGGACGAGCCGTCCCAACTTTGGGGCTGTTCGCCGCCCGCAAGCTCGGCGAGGGTCGCCGTTAAATCTATATGATAGTAAAGACCGTTTTTAACCGTGCCAGCTTGCGCGTCTGTGACCCCAGGCCAGCGCACGATGAGGGGGAGACGGTTGGTTTTGTCGTCCGCCGTTTGGTGGTCGCCCCAGACGTTGAGTTCACCATGATTTTCACCGTGGTCGGCGCAGAGGATGATGGCGGTGTCGTCGTAAACCCCTAAGTCTTTCAAATCTTGAACGAGTTTGCCGATATAAAAGTCTGCGTAGTGGACGCCCGTGTCGTACCCGTCGATATGCGCTTTAACGTCCTCTAACGTTTTGATGTGCCCCACCCCCATGCGCCAGACAGGGGGCAAAACGTCGTCATAACCCGGCACGTCGTGCGCCCCGTGGGGGCCGAAGGAGGCGTTTTGCGCGTCGAGTAGCGCTTGCGTGTACCAGTCTTCAATGGGTTCATCCTCAAAAGGATTCCCGTAACTTTCGGGATGGTCGTAGGGGGTGTGCGGGTCCCAGAAGTTGACGTGCAAAAACCAGTCGTCCTTTTGGCCGTTTCGCTCGAGCCAACCTTTCGCAGGCGGATACATCTCGTCCCCATTTTCGTAGCCGCCCTTGCCCGTGTCGTAGGTTTCGGTAAAGCCGTACCAGGCTTGATAGGCCGTGTGACGATTCGGAAAAGGGCTGATGCTCGCCGTGTGGTAGCCCGCGCGCCTTAACACACTTGCGAGCGCGTCTTCGGCAAAGCGGGTGCGAAAGCCGCGGCTTTCGCCCTGCAAAGGCAGGTCGGCATAAGTCCCGCCGTGATTCACCACGCCCGTGTTGACACCGAAACGCCCGCCAAAAAAAGCCGTCCGGCTGGGCAAACAGGGCGTGTCCGTGGCGTAAAGGTTGGTAAAGCGAACTCCCTCGGCGGCGAGCGCGTCGATGTTGGGAGAGGTTTGGCGGTGGTAGCCGTAGCAAGAAAGGTGGTCGGGTCTTAGGGAATCTACGTCGATGTATAAAATTCGCACGGTTCCTCCGCTTCAAGCGCCCGCGATGCGCGGCATCCTGGTAGGTTCATTTTTTAGCGTTGCTTGCAAGAACTTGTGCATCAGCTCGAGCTTGAGCTCCTCCCTCTCCGGTTCATCCCAAAGGTTATTGACTTCATCCGGGTCTTCTTGCAGGTCGAACAGCTCGCCGAAATCCTCTTCGCGGTAGACGGTCAGCTTGTAACGTTCGTTCACGTAGGTCCTGAGGTGCGGCATCACAGGGTTATGGCGGTTTTCACAAATGATGTGGTCTCGAGCCTCCGCCTTCTCGCCCTGCCAAACCCCCAGTTGATTCACCCCCTGCATCTCACCCGGAACGTCTTGACCGCTTGCGGTTAAGAAAGTCGGGGCCAAATCCACCAAGCTTTGCAGCGCGTCACTGGTTCTATTCTCAGGAACGTGTCCGGGCCAACGAACCACAAAAGGGAGCTTGAGCATGTCTTCATAGTGAAAAGGCCCTTTGGCAATCAACCCGTGCTGGCCGATAAAGTGGCCGTGGTCGGTGGTGAACACGACGATGGTGTTGTTGGCGATGCCGAGGGCTTCGAGCTTGTCCAGAATACGCCCGATTTGCGCGTCCATAAAGCTAATCATGCCGTAGTAAACTGCGAGGTCTTTTTTGAGTTCGTCTTCGGGGTAGAGGTGCGAAGAGCAGCCGTGCGCCTGAAAGGGCTCGTGCCAATTCCCAAAGTCGGGATTTTCTTTTTGCGTTTCCCCGAAGTGCCAGGGGTTTTTGTCGTGCTCGCCCGCGACCAGTTTGCCGGGCACCATGTCTTCGGGGTCGTACATTGACGCCCAGGGTTCGGGGACGGTGTAGGGCGGGTGCGGGTCGTGAAAGCTCGACCAGAGGAAGAAGGGGGCGTCCTCTCGGGCGGCTCGCTCGAGAAACGCAACGCTGCGCTCGCCCGTCCAGGTCGTGTAATGCAAATCTCCGGGCAAGGCCCAAGCGCGGTCTTCGCGCACCCAGTAGCCGACCTCTTTATTTATTTTGGGCGCTTTTGTAGAGCTGTCACCCGGCAGCGGCTGAAAGTAATCTCGCCAGTCTTGTAAGCCTTTTTCCTCCAACCAAATCGCGTAGTGTTGTCCCACATGGCTTTCGTCCGCGTGGTTGCGGGCCAATTCGACGTGGTCGAAGCCGTACCAGGGGCCTATAAAGTCGCGCCAGAAACCTAAGTCGCGCAGCGTGGGCTGAGCTTCTAAAGATTCCGACCCTTTTTGACTGGCGAGCGGTTGAAAATGCGCCTTGCCGATAAGGCCTGTTTTGTAACCTACGTTTTTGAGATGTTCGCCCAACGTGGGCACGTCCTCGGGCAGTTTGACGCCAATCGTCCAGGCCCCGTGCTGCGAGGGGTACATGCCGGTGATGAGGCTCGAGCGCGACGGCGTACACACCGGGTTGGGGCAATACGCCCTGGTAAACCGCGTCCCCTCCCGGCATAGCCTGTCCAGCGCAGGCGTCTCGATACGCGGGTTCGTCACCCCGAGCGTGTTGAAGTGTTGTTGGTCGGAGGTGATGAGGAGAATGTTGGGTTTGGTACTCATATGCTGACCTCGTCAAAGCGGGAGATGGCTTGAGAATTCAGAAGTCAATAGTCAGTAGCTTCAAATATTCTGACGCCTGACTACTGTTTTACCGCTCCCGCAATTCCCTCCACAAAATACCTCTGCATAAACAAAAACAGCACGATGATGGGCAAGATGCTGATGGTCGCCGCCGCCGCCATGCCGCCCCAATCGACAAAAAACTCGCCCCTAAACGCGTAAATCCCGACCGCGAGGGTGCGTAAGTCGGGGCGGGCTAACGTCAGCACGAGGGGCAGCAAAAAGTCGTTCCAGGCGTGCAGCGTTTGCATGATGGCGACGGTGGCTATGATAGGCTTGGCGAGGGGCAGCATGACTTGCCAGAACACCCTGAAAAAGCCCGCGCCGTCGATGATGGCGGCCTCTTCCAACTCGCCCGGCAAGCGGCTAAAGTACCCCGTAAAAAGCAAGATGAAAATGATCGGCGAGCCCCCGCTGGTGCCCAAAATCACCCCCAGCAACGACCCGCTGAGCCCGAGCCCGTTGATGAGTTCGAACACGGGAATGATGGTGTAACCCTGGGGCAAAAAAACGGTCGCCACTAGGATGCCGACGACGATGCGCTTGCCCGGAAACCTGTAGCGCCCCAGCACGTAGCCCATCATGGACGTCGTCACCACCACGATGAGCACGGATGACGCCGTGATAATGACGGTGTTGATGAAGTACCTGCCGATATTGGCTTCCGTCCAGGCCCTGGGAAAGTTCGACCATATGGGCGACCTCGGAATCAACCCCAGTCCGGCAAAAATTTCGCCGTTGCTCTTGAGCGCGGCGGACACCGTCCAGAGAAACGGGTAAATCCAGACGAAGCAAATGGGCAAGAGAACGAGCGTGGTGATGACGAGCCGGGGGCGGTTGCCGCTCAGCCACCAGCGCGCCCTGGTCCAGTCGCGTCTGGGGCGAGGGTTAAGCTTAGAAGTCACGCTATGCGCCTCGAGCGCATCCCGCGCACTGCCAGACCCTGCAACAGCGTCACGACCATCACGGCCAGGCCGAAAAACACGCCCGCCGCTGAGGCGTAGCCCAAACGCGGCACGCTGCCGCCGCCACTGGTGCCAAAGGCGGTGCGGTAGATATACACTTCCATCACCTCGCTGCTGTAAAAAGGCCCGCCGCCCGTCATCGTTTGGACGAGTGCAAACACGTTGAGCGAGCCCACCGCGGTAATGAGCAAAATCACGATGGCAAAAGGCGTCAGCAGCGGGAAAATGATGTACCTGAAGAGTTCCCAACGCCCCGCGCCGTCGAGCTTGGCGGCTTCAAACAGGTCGGCGGGTACGGTTTGCAAGGACGCCAGCCAGTAAATCATGGTGATGCCGAACCACTTCCAGACAAACACCCCGATGACCGTCCAGAGGGAGGTGTCGGCGCTGCCTAGAAAGTCGATGGGCCTCGAGACGAGGCCGATATCCACCAAAATACGGTTCACAGGGCCGTTAAAGGGGCTAAAAATAAAGCTCATGACGATGCCCACGATGGCCGTCGTCGTCACCACGGGGATAAAGAACAGGGTGCGAAATACGGGCGCGAGTTTGAGCGCCTTGTCGTTTAGGACAATCGCAACGACGAGCGACAAGATCATCTGGAGGGGCACGCTCACGAGCATAAAGATGAAAGAGCGGCGAAACGCGCCCCAGAAAAGACCGTCACCTATGACTTCCCTAAAGTTGGCGATGCCGACGAACGCTTTGTTAGCCGTAAACCCCGACCAATCCAAAAAAGCAAACTGCCACGACGCGAAAATGGGGTAAAAGGTAAACATCCCCATCAGTACAAGCGAGGGGAGCATAAACAGGTAACACCAGCGGTACTTCAAGATTTCCCGCCACAGCGTTTTAGGACGTTGGGTGTAACGGGGGGCAGAAGCGCTCAGGTCTTGGATAGCCACAGAGGTCCTCGCGTAAGATTTTAGAGAAATTGCATATTCGTAACTTGAGGGGCAGAGAGGAGAGCTTCTCTCTTGCCCCTCCGCTCCTTTTCTTTATTTCAGGTCCTCTCTACTCCAGGTCTTCGTAATCCTCCGCGCCGTAGTCTTCGCGCGGGTTCCAGTTGGGGAAGACCCAGTCGTCGCGGGACACGTCGGCACCCTTGGCCTGGGCGGCGGCGATGGCGCGCTCGAGTTCCGCCGTGTACCGCTCTTGCAAGTCGTTCATCTGCGCCCTTACGTCGGTAAGTTCGCCTGCGTAGAGCCCCTGCACCACCTGCGCGAAACTTGGCTCGGGGGTGCGCAGCTCCAAAGCGACCTGAACAACGTCGGGGTTTCTCACTACAGGGTTGGGGCCCACTTTGATTTGTTCGTTGAACATGTTGAGCGCCTGCTTGGCCCTGGGGCTAAGCGTGGCGTTGGCAATCGCTTCGGGCAGGATGGGCGCGTCCGCCGCCCCGACGATGCTGGCCCACTCGGTTTGGCCTTCGACGCTGCCCAGGTAGGCAAAGATGTCGCCCGCGACGGCGGCGTTGTCGGGCGGGCTACCCTTAAAGACCCACAGGGCGTTGGCCCCACCTTCACTGATGGTGAGCGGCCAGACGTCGCCATCATCGGGTAGCGGTTGAGTGGAAATACCAAAGTCGAATTCGGGGTTTTCGCGTTCCCACTGCGGGATGTTCCAGGGGCCTTGCAAAATCATCCCCGCGGCACCCTGCGGCATAAAGGCCCTTGCTTGCGGCGCGTTAATGCTCAAAACGCCGGGGAACACGCTGCCGTCATCCCGGAGTTGTAAAAGAAGTTCGACAGCGCCAATGTACTCTTCGGTGTTGTAGTTGTACTCGCCGGTTAAGAAGTTCATGTCGGCGGTGATTTGGGCACCGAGACCGCCTACAGCGCCCGCCATCTTGGCAAAACCCGCGACAACGTCGCCCCAGCGGTTGAGTTGGTTGCCGCCCAGGATAAAGCCGTAGTAGGCCCCGTTGCCCTGTTCGGTAATTTTCCTGGCGGCGTCTCTAAAGGTCGTCCAGGTCAGGGGCTCGTTCTCGGGGTCGTAGCCCGCCGCAGCGAGCATGTCTTTATTGTACAAGAGGTGCGTGCCGTAGCTTTTGTTGGAGGTAAAGGGGAAGCTGTAGGTTTTGCCGTCGAAGTCGGTGACGCCCGGCAAGAAGACCCCTGCCGGAAACCGGGCTTTCACTTCCTCGAAGTTGGGGATAAGGTCGTTCAAGGGTTGAACCCAGCCCTCACTCACGGCCTGCGCGCCGCTGACGCTAAGGGGCAGCTGGAAAACGTCGTGCGCCGTACCGTTGCGAATGCCCAGCGGCACGACCTGAGCGATTTCGTTCCAGGGTAAGGGGTCATAGGCTACGTCGATATTGGGGTAGGCGGCTTCGTAAGCAGCAAAAAAGTCGTTGAAGAAAACGGCCTTTTGGTCACCGCTGTCGACCCAGCGCAGGGTGACGTTGTCGGTGGGCAAAGCGGCGCCGGTACTGGGAATGGTTATCTCCTGGGCCCAGGCTGGTTGCGTTCCCTGGATCAGCAAAAAAGTCCCGGCACCCGTCGCGCCTATAAGCTTTATCACTTGTCGTCTGGACAGTCTGTCTTTGTCGTCAAACCAGCTCATAAACTCCCTCTTCTCTTTAAGCCTTAAAAACTAGATTTCGCATGTGATGCCAGGTGCGTTGTAAAACCTTTTAGCGGGGCAACAAACGCCCTCTTGTACTAGTAGCCCGGTGGTCTATCTCGAGTTTTAACTGAAACTGCTTTGGATAAAAATACCATTCCGCCGAAAGACTGTCAATCTTGCTCGAGTCGCTGAGTTGCTGTAAGCCCGTTGAGCCTCTTAACCAACTCTCCAGGCTACTGATAATTCACTTTACGCACTCAAGACTTATGGTGGTAGATTTCGAGGATGAACCGGGAGATGCTGGAGCTGTATAGCGATTACTTGCTAAGCTCGTTTGGCTTTACGACGGCTTTGTCACGTTAGTTTTCCTGCAGCTTGAGGCCCATGTTAGGGTGGCGACTCGTGAGCAGCGCCCTTTACCAACGCCACCGCTTCCCGGCGGCGGTCATCAGCCACTGCGTCTGGCTTTGCCACCGCTTCTACCTTTCTTTCCGGGATGTCGAAGAGCTGATGCTCGAGCGGGGCGTGGTACTAAGCTATGAGACCGTCAGGCGCTGGTGTTTGAAGTTCGGGGGCGAGTACGCGAAAAGGCTCAAGCGGCGTAGGGCGCAACCTGGAGACAAGTGGCACGTCGACGAGGTTTTCCTGAGCATCAACGGCGAACGGCACTACTTGTGGCGGGCCGTGGATCAAGAAGGTAACACCCTCGACATCCTGGTGACGAGCAAGCGCGATAAGCGCGCGGCCAAGCGCTTCTTTCGTAAACTGCTCCGGGCTCACGCTAAACCGAGGGTGGTCGTGACAGATAAACTTCGCCCGTACGGGGCCGCGCTCAAAGAGCTCCCTGCCTCGAACCGAACACCGCCAGAGCCGCTACCTCAACAACCGGGCCGAATGTTCGCACCAGCGAACGAGGCGACGAGAACGAGCGCTGCGTTACGGGCAGGCCGCGGGCCGTTGCAGCGCTTCAACTCTTCCGGCCACGCAGGGCGCTTGCTGTCCATCTTCGAACCCCTCAACACCCACTTCCGCCCGCCCCGGCACCTCCTTAAGGCATACGATTACCGTCAGAAGATGCAGGAGTGCTTCTCAACCTGGCGTGAAGTGACCGAGCGGCAGGCAGGAGCCTGAAAAGGGATGCTTTCAGTAGTCGGCGATGGGGCTTAGCGGTTGCTACAGCAAGTCAACGTGACAAAGCCTCGGGACGTTCGTCATTCAGTCCAGACCCAGGAGGCGGTGTAAATTTCCCCCTAGCACAGCGCTGACAGCCTCCGGCGAATGATCGCGCAAGATTGCCCTGTAGAGCGCGAGCCTTGCGTGGTTGAGAAAAAACGGCATGTCGCTGCCAAAGCTAAGGCGTTCAGAACCCAGCGTATTTACAGCGTTGAGAATAGCCCGCTCATGAATAGCGCTGCCAATAATATGGATGTTTTTAACTTTCGAAGCAACCTCTATCGCGGCGCGGTCAAGCGCGGGGAACGCCGCGCCGCCCATATGCACCATCAAAAAGGTTATATCGGGAAACCTCGCGGCGACATTGGCTAAGCGGGTTGGGTGGGTATTTTCTGGAAAGTCTGCACCAACATGAAACGCCACCAGCTTACCCCGTTTGGCAATCTCAGAAACAAGCAGGAGTACCTCTTCTTGATCGATCAAATAATCGTCTTGAGCGCCGTTAAATTTGACGCCGTGAAAGTCGTAATCATCCAGACAGCGTTCGACGGCGGCGAGGGCGCGCTCATGACCCAGACGGGGATTGGTCCAGCCGAAACCGAGAAACCGCTCAGGGTGACGCTGCACCGCTTTATAAATAG
Source organism: Trueperaceae bacterium (assembly GCA_965214995.1). Taxonomy (GTDB): domain Bacteria; phylum Deinococcota; class Deinococci; order Deinococcales; family Trueperaceae; genus CBDCCT01. The sequence continues at coordinate 5,013,080 of CBDCCT010000002.1, read as the reverse complement.
CTTCATTCTCCGACTCGATATTTCGGTCGTAAGGAGGCTTGAGCCAAATGAGCGACTTGTCTATGCCTGCGCGGTCCATCGATTTCAATAGCTCGTCCGCACTCATCCCCAAGTGTTCATCGGTGTGAGTCGAGATATGACAGTCTCCATCAATAATCATATAGTTCTCCTTTCTTGGCTACATCTAACTTGACAAATTTTGTTCAGCATCCTATGTTGAATACAACATTGTATACAATTTGAAGATTTTCAGGAGGTAAATCGGTGGCAACCTCAAGCTCACTGCTAGAGGGAGTTAACTCAGAGCGCGCTTACGAGGCGATTCGTAGCGCTATCCTCACCTTCCGTCTACATCCGGGTTACCCCATTTCTGAAACAAACCAAGCTAAGCAGCTAGGGATGAGCCGCACACCCGTGCGCGAGGCTATTCGCAGGCTGACCACCGAGGGATTGCTCGAGAGTGTCTCCTACAAGGGCACCTACGTCAAAATCCCGACCAAGACCGAAGTGAGAGAGGTTTACGAGATGTCCGAGGGTTTAGAGGGGAATGGCTGCCAAGCTCGCCTCGAAAAACGCGACAGAGGCCGATATCCGAGTGTTAAGGGCAGCTTCGAAAGCTATGGAAGATGCTTTTGAGAGCGGCGACGTCGCTGCATTTACCAGCGCGGACGAGCGATTTCACGAGGCCTTGCGCACCGCCTCGAAAAACGAAAAGCTCGTGCGGTCGCTCACCAACTTATGGGAGCAGGTTCAACGGCTACATGTCATCACCTCGAGAATCAACAAAGTGATGTCGGTGAGCGACCACCGCGAAACCTTTGAGGCGGTGCTTGCCGGAGACGGCGACCGCGCCAGACAGATTACCCAAGCGCACTGGGCGCGCGTGCGCGAAGGCACGTTGGCCGTCGTGCCTTAGAAAAAGGTGCCATAAAGCGAGGTAACTATGACCTAAAGCAGCGCATCGTCCGTGAAAGTCACAAAGCTCGAGTTTTAGGAGGCAAAAAATTTGCGTTCTCATCAAAAGGTCTCTATAGTTCAGTAAACTTGATAATATGTTCAGTTATTTGAAATGGCGGTGCTCGGGGCGCTTGGGGCCGCGCCGTGAGTAGCGACCACCTGGGGCACCGCCTACGCGCCGTTCGGTTGGCCAGGAACTATACGCTCGCGGACGTGGCGAAGCTGACGGGGTTGTCGAAGTCGTTCATCTCGATGCTCGAGAACGGCAAGACCAACATCTCGGCCAAGCGGCTGCAGCGCCTGGCGGGCATCTACGATCTGACGGTCGACGACTTCCTGCCCAGCGAACGGAGTCGCAGCCTGATCCAAATCGTGCGCCACGACGACAGGGCGCGGCTGAACGGTTTCGCCGAGGGCGTGGACGCCATGCTGCTGGTGCGCGACATGCATCGGCGGATTCAGCCGGTCTGGCTGCGCCTGGAGGTGGGCACCCACCACGCCAACGACCGCGGTCACGCTGGCGAGGAGTTCGTGATGGTGCTGCACGGGCGGATTGGCCTGTCGGTCGACGGCGGCGCGTTCGAGCGTCTCGGCGAGGGCGACGCCGCTTTCTACCCCAGCGCGCTGTCGCACGTGTACCGGAACGACGGGGACGACGTTGCCGAACTCCTGACTATCAGTGCACCGAACACCTGGTTCCACAGCTGATCATTCCCTCCCGACGAGAGCGGGCCGACGCTCGTCCGGGAGGGGCGCCACGTCTGGCGCGGGGGCGGGACGCGTGCTGCCGTGGCGGTTCAGGAGCGCGATGCACCCCAGAAGGATCGCCACGCCCGTCCACTGGAGCGGCCCGTGCGACTCATCAAAAATGAGCGCGTCCCACACCAGCGTCAGCGAGGGCTGCAGCAGGAGCAGGATCGTCACCTCCAGAGCGGGCAGATGCCCCAGCGCGGGCGAGATAAACAGCCAGCCGAACACCTGTGAGACGACCGCGAGCACGAGCAACCAGCCGTAGGACGCCGCGGGCAGCCCGAGCGAGAAGCCGGGATCAGTAAACGAGGCCGCCAACGACACGACCGCGGCGGCGCCTGTAAGGAGCGCCAGCGCTCCCGCCGTCCGGCGGGTGCGGCGGGTGGCCTCGCGGAACAGTAGGAACCAGGTGGCGTTGAGGAGCGCGGTGGCGACGCCCAGCACCGCGCCCAGGAGCGGGCGGCCCGTCGTCGCGCCGACACCGATGAGGCCGCTCAGCAGCACCACGCCGAACAGCATCACCGGGATGAGCGCCAACGCCAAGCGCGTTGGGCGCTCGCCGTACAGCAACCAGGCCAGTACACCGATGAACAAGACCTGGGCGTTGCCCATCACCGTCGACAGGCCCGTGCCGATCACGTCGATGTTGGAGTGCCAGACCGTAATGTTCAGCGCAAAAACGCCACCGGCCAGCAGCGCGTACCGCGCCCCGCTCCGGTCCAGGCCGCGCAGAGCGCCGCGGCGCCAGGCCACCAGGAGTAGCGCTGGTAGCGCGAAGGCGAACCGCAGGAACGCCGAGGTCGAGGGCGAAACGTCGGCCAAGGCGACAAAGATAGCGGAGAAGGAGATGCCGACGACGCCGCCCAGCGCGACGGGCCGCGTCACGCGGCGCCCCGCGGCGCGGTTTCCGGGGGCGTCACTCCCTGCCCCGGAGGCGGCTGTCGAACAGGTCGCGCAGGCCGTCCCCCAGCAGGCTGAACGCCAGCACGGTGATGGTGATGGCGATTCCCGGGTACAGCGTCACGTGCGGCGCGCTGCGAATAGCCTCGCGGCCGACGCTGAGCATCCGGCCCCAGCTGATGTCGGGCGGCTGGGTGCCGAGGCCTAAAAAACTGAGGGAGGCCTCGGCCACGATCGCCGTGCCCATGCCCAGGGTGCTCAGTACCAGCGCGGGCGCCCAGGCGTTCATCAGGATGTGTTTGAACACGATGCGGGCGTGCGAGCCGCCCAGAGCGCGGATGGACTCGACGAACTCCGCCTCGCGCAGGGCCAGCACCTCGCTACGCACCACGCGCGCCATGGTCGGAATGCGGACCACCGCGATAGCCAGCATGGCGTTGACGATGCTCGGGCCGAGCGCGGCAACGATGGCAATCGCGAGCAGGATGCCGGGTAGGGCCAGCAGCACGTCCATGACGCGCATGATCACGTCGTCGATCCAGCCGCCGGCGTAACCGGCGACCGCGCCGAAAAGCACGCCGAAGACCAGCGACAGGCCGGTGGCGATAAACCCCACCGCCAGCGAGACGCGGGCGCCCATGATCAGGCGGCTGGCTACGTCGCGGCCCAACTCGTCCGCGCCGAGGATGTACTTGGTGTTCCACTCGCCGTCGACGCGCAGCCCGTGGGGCACCTCGTAGCGCGTCCACAGGTCTTGCGCGGCCGGGTCCATAGGCGTGAGCCAGGGGGCGAAGGTAGCGACCGCCACCAGCAGCGCGATGAGGCTGCCGCCGACGACAATGTTGACGTTGCGTAGCGCGCGCGGCAGGCGCGCGCGGCGGACGGGGAGCGCGCTGGGTCCGGCGCTAGTCATAGCGGATCCTCGGGTTGATCAGTCCGTACGAGAGGTCGACAACCAGGTTGACCAGCACGAACACGGCGGCCAGCAGCAGGATGCTGCCCTGGACGACCGGGAAGTCGCGTTGCGAGATCGAATCGACGATGAGCCTACCAATGCCGGGCCAGGCGAACACCACCTCGGTGACGATGGCGCCTCCCAGGAGCGCTCCGAACTGCACGCCGATAACGGTGACGACCGGCAGGAGCGCGTTGCGCAGCGCGTGGACGAACACGACCCGGACGCGGCGCAAACCCTTGGCGCGGGCGGTGCGAACGTAGTCTAAGTTCAGCACCTCGAGCATGGTCGAGCGGGTGAGGCGCGTGATGAGCGCCATAATGCTGGTGCCGATCGCGATGGCGGGCAGCAGGAGGTGTCGGAGCGCATCGTACAGGGGGCCGACCTCGAAGCGCGTGAAGAGCGCGGCGAGCGCCTCGATCACGCCCGGGCCGCGTCCGAACACGGGGATCCAGCCGACGTTAGCGGCGACGGTGCTCAGCAAGATCAGGCCGACCCAGAAGTTGGGCGCGGCCACGCCGATAAGGGCGGCGATCATGCTGGCGAAGTCGATCGGGGTGTTGCGGGTCACCGCGGCCAGCACCCCCAGCGGGATGCCGATCAGGACCGCCAGGACGAGAGAGGCGACGGCAAGCTCGACGGTAGCGGGCAGCCGCTGGGCGACGAGCTCGAGCACCGAGGTCTGCGAGCGGATCGAGACGCCCAGGTCGCCGCGGAGGGCGTTGCCGATCCACCGGGCGTACTGGACGGGCAGGGGGCGGTCGAAGCCGTAGATGCGGTTCAAGCGCTCGACGTCGGTCGGCCGAGCCTGCTCGCCCAGCATGATGCGGACCGGATCGCCGGGCGCGAGATGCACCAGCAGGAACACGATCACCGATACGCCGAGCAGCGTGAACAGCAGGGCGACGGCGCGTTTGAGGATGTAGCGGATCATGAGTTGGACCTGGTCGGGGTATTCAGGGGTGGAACATACGTCACGGCGTCCGCGGGCGACGGCTGAGAGACAGCGCCGTTACGGGTGGGCGCGCCCAGGATTCCGGTGGACGGGCCAAACGGAGCCCGTCCACGTTCAAGCGATTCGGCCGTGGTCAGCGTGGTCAGCGGTCCTTGGTGACCTCGTGCAGGTCCTGGAAGGTGGCGCTGGCGTAGGGGTGAATCTCCCAGCCGGCGATCCAGGATTGGTTGACGCCTATTTCCTCCGTGTTGTTGATAAAGGCGAACGGCGCGTCGGCCATCAGGATCTTCTGCGCCTCCTGGTATACCGCGATGCTCTCCGGGCTGTTCGGCGGGAGGCGGCGACCCTGCTCCAGGAGCTCGTCCAGGCGGTCGTTGCCGTAGGCGGTAAAATTGCTGCCGCCCTCGCTGTGGAACAGCTCGAACATGGCGTAGTTCGGATCGACGTTGCCGCTCCAACCCAGGATGAACAGGTCGAAGTCGGCGGTCTCGGTGTCCATGATTCGGTCAATAAAGGCGCCGAACTCTTCGACGGTGATGTCGATGTCGATTCCGACCTTGGCGGCTTCGAACTGCAGCACCTCAGCGATCTGGGGACGGACCGGGTTCTCGTTCGTGTGCAGGCGGAGCGACAGGTTCTCGATCCCGGCTTCGTCCAGGAGCGCGCGGGCGCGCTCGACGTCGTACTCGTACCTGGGGATGTCCTCGCTGTAGAAGACGGTCTCGGGCGAGATCGGGCCGTGGCTGACCGAGCCGATGCCCTGATAGCTGCGCTCGACGATCGCCTCGCGCGGCAGCAGGTGGCTGATCGCCTGACGAACACGCATATCACTCAGGGCGTCGTTACGCAGGTTCATGCCTACGTAGGCGTGACCCAGGCCGGTGACGCGCTGCACCTCGACGTCGCTGCTCTCTTCAAGTCGCGGCACCTCGCCCGGCACCACCTGGCCGTGGTACAGGTCGAGCTCGCCGGCTTCGAAAGCCAAGAGACGCGTGGCGTCCTCGGTGATCGGGCGGAACTCGACGCGGTCGACGTTGGCGCGGCCGCCCCAGTAGTCCTCGAACGCGCTCAGCACCATGCGGTCGTCGCGCGACCAAGACTCGAACACGAACGGGCCGGTGCCCACGGGCTCGCGGCCGAACGCCTCGTCGTCGCCCCGGTCGGCGGGCACGATGTGCAGCCGGGCGATGTAGTTCAGGATGAACGCGTTATTGCCGCTCAGGTGGAAGCGTACCGTATGAGGATCGATGATCTCGACCTCCCGAATGTCCTCGTACAAGCCTGGGTTGGCGGCCGGGTTCTCCGGGTTCAGCACCCAATCGAAGGTATACTTCACGTCCTCGGCCGTGAACTCGCGGCCGTGGTGGAAGGTCACGCCCTCGCGCAGATCGAAGGTGATCGAGCTGTTGTCCTCGGCCCACTCCCAGCTCTCGGCCAGGCGCGGTTTGTAGGACAGGTCGGTGTCGAACACCAGCAGCGGCTCCATGATGGGGTACATCCGCTGGTAGGAGTAGACGTCGTAGGTGGTGCGGGGGTCGAGGTCCGACGCCTCCGCCACGGTGCCGACGACGAGGGTGGTCTGGGCGGCGCCGAGGCTGAGCATCAGGCCGAGCACGAGCGCGATCAGCGTGCGGGTGATATGGGACATGCGGTACCTCCGGGTACGGGGGGCGAGGACAAAAGGTGGCGGGGCGGACGGGCGTGCGCCAGCGGAGGGCGCGGCGGCTTCACACCAGCGGCATCTCGCGCGGGGGGGTGCTCAGCACCTCTACACCGTCTTTGGTGACCAGCACGTTCTGCTCGTGGCCGACGGGCGGGCCGTCGACGCCGGTGCGGCCGTGGACGACCGGCTCAACCGTATAGACCTCGTTCACGCGGACGGCCGGTTTGCCGCGCTCGCCGTAGCGCGGGTTCAGCGGAGCGAGGGTGGTGCCGCCGTCATGCACGGAGCGGCCGATCTGGTGCCCCAGGGCGTGGGTATAGGGCTTGACGCCGTTCGCGGCCTGGTGGTCGCGCGCTATCTTGTCCAGCTCCCAGCCCGCCACGCCGGGGCGCATGGCGACGAACACCTTCTCCATGGCGTCCCGGCCCACCTCGAAGCGGTGCTGAACCTCAGGCGGTGGGGCGCTTTCGCCCTGGCGGCGGACGTACCAGGTGCGCTGGATGTCGCTGGTGTAGCCTTCGTAATAAACCCCCATGTCCACCACGACCACGTCCCCGGCCGTCACCTGACTCTCGCCCGCGGGCCGGTGGCCGATGCCGACATGGCCGACCATGACATTGGCACCGTCCCCAAACGAATGGGTGACGCCGTAGTGGCGGTGGCGCGCCTTGACGAACTCGGTGACCTCGATTTCCGTCCGGCCCGGCTGGAGGAAGTCGCCAACTTCGTCCAGCACAGTTTCGGTAATGCGAACAGCCTCGCGGATGCGCCGAATTTCCTCAGAAGTTTTTTGGCTACGGAGCGCGTCAAGGATGGTCTTGCTGCTGCGAAGGCGACCGTCAAAGTCCGGGACGGGCCAGGCGCTGCGCAGCTTGTGGAGCATGCCCACGCTCAGGCCGTCCGCCAGCGGGTCACCCTCGCTGAAGTTCAAGGCCAGACTCCGCGGGGCCACCGCCTCGAGTAACTCGGAGAGGGGCGCCATGAAGCCACCTTGGCCGTAGGAAGTGATCTGGAACTCGCCGCTGACCTCAACGGGCGTCACATCGTAGTCCGCGACGACTGCATACTTCCGGCCGTCCCGCGTGAACAAAAAGGCGGACTCCCCGACCATCCCGATCCCGGCGAACAGGTGGGTTGATGCGTCGCTGTGCTCGCGGGTCAGGACCAGCCACGCATCGGCGTCGAGTCCGGGGAGCAGCCTGTTGAGTTGTGCGTGCTTCTGCTTGACCAACGTGACGTCCGACTGTTTCACGATCCTCCATCGTCCGCGCTGGCGTGTGGCGGATACGAAAGTATAGTTGTCTATGTTGAGGGAAGTCAAGATATTGAACAAAGTTAAGTAAATGCGCGGTAGACTCAACATGCCTATGACCCAAGAAACGACCACGACACCCCAGAACTTTACTAAAAAAAAAGTGTCCGCCGACGAGAGCTTCTTCGGCTACTATCCGGGCGCGGTCGCCGTTGTCACCAGTTGCTCCGGTGCCGACGTGAACGTGATGAGCGCGGGCTGGCATACCGCACTCTCCGAGACGCCACCCCTCTACGGCGTGGCAGTGGCGCCGGAACGGCACAGCTACAGCCTGATTCGTGCTTCGGGCCGTTTCGTCGTGAACTTCCTACCGTTCGCGAACGCCGAAGCCGTCGCAGGCGCAGGCCTGTTGAGCGGCCTCAACGTACCCGACAAGCTGGAGCGCCTGGGACTCGAGTGGGACCCCGGCGAGGCCGGAGTGCCCATCCTGCGGTGCGCCTGGATGAGCTACGAGTGCCGCGTCCGCGACGAGTTCCCGGCTGGCGATCACAGCCTCTTCGTCGGCGAAGTCTTGCGCCTGCATTACCGGGAAGACGCTTTCGACGGCCGCCTCCTGGCGTCCGACCGGCTTCCGGCGATCGCCTACTACGGCCGCTCCACGTATGAGGCCCTCGGACAGGGCGAGCGGAAGGTCCTCCCCCCCGAGCTTTACCGCGAGACCGGACACCCGGGAGGGAGATGAACCAGCACGACGAACCTTTCCAGGCTATCCTGCCGCTGCGCAGGCAGGCGGAGGTGACGAACGATTGGTTGCGGCGGCGCTTGGGGCGCGTTCTCCCAATGGTCATGCGCCGCGAAGGACTCGCCATGTGGATCGTGGCGGCCCGCGAGTACAACGAGGACCCCGTGCTGTTCAGCCTGCTGCCCGCGCCGATGATGTCGGCGCGGCGCCGGACCATTCTGGTCTTCCACGCCCCCGAAGACGGGTCGTTCGAGGCACTCGCGATCGCAAATGCGGGCGTCGGCCTGGATGGCCCCTATCAATCCGTCTGGGACAAGACGCAGACGGAGCTGGCAAGCGAGACGCAGGCGGAGTGCCTTCGGCGCGTGGTCCGCGAACGCGACCCGGAGCGGATCGGGATCAACACAAGTGAGGTGTTCGCCTTCGGCGACGGCCTCTCCTACACCGAACACCGCGAGCTCATGGACGCGCTCGGCCCCGACCTCGGCGCCCGCACCACGAGCGCCGAGCGCGTCGCCGTCGGCTGGCTCGAGAGCCGTCTTCCTGAGGAACTCGCCGCCGCCAACACGAACAACCTCATCGCGCACGCCCTCATCCGCGAAGCGTTCTCCAGCCGCGTGATCCAAGCAGGCGTCACAAAGGCCACGGACGTAGCTTGGTGGCTACGCGAGCGTACCCGCGCCCTCGGGCTCACCTGCTGGTTCCAGCCGTCGGTGTCCGTCCAGCGCCGCGACGCCGACCTGGGGCCGATGGGCGCGACGCCAAACGAGGTCATCATGCCCGGCGACCTGCTGCACTGCGACTTCGGCCTGCACTACCTTGGGCTGGCCACCGACACGCAGCAGAACGCGTACGTGCTCGAGTTGGGGGAACGGGCGGCGCCAGCCGGCATGTCGGCCACCCTGACGACCGCTAACCACCAGCAAGACCTGCTGGCGGCCGAGATGGTCGTCGGCCGTACCGGCAATGATGTTTTGCGCGCCACCCTGGCCGCCATGAACGCCGCCGACATCGAGGGTCGCGTCTACACCCATCCGATCGGCTACCACGGCCACGGGGCCGGGCCGATGATCGGTCGGTACGACAACCAGCAGTCCCTGCCAGGCACGGGCGATTACCCATTGCACGACGACACGATGTTCTCATTCGAGATGTACTGCGAGCGGCCACTGCCCGAATGGGGTGGCCAAGTTGTTCGCATGGCGACAGAACAGACCGTGGCTTTCGCGGGCGGCCGAATTACCTATCTAGGGGGAAGGCAAGAGCAGTTGCACCTGATCGGCCGTTAGGAAGCGGGGATCCAAAAATTCCTGCTTCCCGACGAGGGGAGCCGGAATACCCGTGTTCTGATGTGTTGCAGTAATCTGAGAGGTTGGGGCGGTTCTGTCAACTTGCGGATTGCTGACGGTGCAGGTAAGGTAGCTCGTGCTCTCCTCGACTGACCGCTATCCCGGCTACCGTTTTCGCAAAGACGCCGTCGCCTACGCCGTGTGGCTCTACCACCGCTTCACCTCGAGCCTGAGGGACGTGCAAGGGATCCTCTTTGAGCGCGGTGTCGTGGTTTCACAAGAGACCCTGCGGCAGTGGGGCGAGAAGTTCGGCCCCGAGTACGTTGAGAAATTACGGCGGCGGGAGCCCATGCGCGGGGGTACCTGGCACCTGGACGAGACGGCTGTCAAGCTCGGCAGGGAGCAGCATTGGCTGATAGTAGCCCCACTAGGGGCGGGTCTAGTGATCCCTATACTGTGGCGCGCTGTCGATAGGTACGGCTATGTGCCAGACATCCTCTTGCAGGAGCACCATGACAAGGAGGCGGCAGAGCGCTTTTTCGAGCGGTTGCTCGACTGCTTAAAGTACGTCCCGAAGCGAGTCATGACCGACAAGCTAAGGAGCTACGCTGCTGCCCTGCGGGAGCTGCCCTTGACGGGGGGCGAGCACGAAGAGGTCCGCGAGGCTGCCAGGCAGGACAACCTTAATCAAGCAGTCACATCGGCCGACCCGCGAGCAGGAGAGGCAGCAGCGCCCTTTCCGCTCGCCGCCTGGTACGCAACACTTCTTAACCGTTCATGCCCGTGTCTCCAACCTACCCGCCTGCCCCGCCCCGCTTACCCGCCAACGAACACTGTCACCAACCGCATGACGCCTTTCGGACTTGAACCGACGTCATAGGGATACGAGCGCCGGGTTAAATACAGCTCAGACGAGCCGAAAGGAGGGATCAGGCGCTTCCGCCTAAACCGTGAGTTGACAAAACCTTTTGGATGCTTACGTGGACTTAAGCTCATGGTCCTAGTGTCAGCAGCCTAGCGCCAGTAGCCCTAGAATTAATCGAGGAGTCAAACGTGACGAAGAGCGTAGCGCGCACCACCCTCGCCCAAGGTTTAGAGGTGTCGCGCGTTGTTACAGGTTTGTGGCAAGTAGCGGACATGGAGCGGGCGGGTAGATCGGTGAATTTAGAGGCTCTGGCAGCCGCCATGCTGCCCTACGCCCAAGCGGGCCTCACCACTTTTGACATGGCCGACCACTACGGCTCGGCGGAAGATATCGTCGGCGTGTTTTCTAAAACTTACGGTGTCGAGAAGCCGGTTCAGCTGTTGACGAAATGGGTGCCAGAACCTGGGCCTGTGAGCAAAGCGGAAGTGCGCGCCGCGGTTGAACGCTCGCTGACGCGGATGCAAACCGAAAGGCTCGACTTGTTACAGTTTCACACCTGGAGCTACGCCGACCCGAGCTGGCTCGATTGTCTTTTTTACCTTCAGGAACTTAAAGAAGAAGGCCTGATTGCCAACCTCGGTCTGACCAACTTTAACACCGCACATGTAAGGGTTGTCGTGAACAGCGGGATTGAGGTTGTGTCAAATCAGGTCTGTTTTTCGCTGCTCGACCAGCGCGCCAGCCGTGAGATGACGGAGCTTTGTTTGGAGCATCGTATCAAGCTGTTGGCGTACGGCACGGTTGCAGGCGGGCTGTTGACAGAGCGTTGGCTGGGTAAGCCGGAACCCGCTGTCAACGAGGGCACCTGGTCACAGATGAAGTATAAGCGGTTCATCATCCAGACGGGCGGCTGGGAAACTTTCCAGAACCTCTTACGAACGCTCGATAAGGTCGCCGAAAAATACAACGTGTCCGTCGCCAACGTCGCGTCGCTTTTTATCCTCGAGCAACCCGCTGTCGGGGCCATCATTATTGGCGCGCGTTTGGGCAGCAGCGCATATGTTGAGGACACCCTGAACCTCTTTGAGTTTTCACTCGACGGCGAAAGCCGTTCGCTGATTGAAGAAGGTCTGGCGAAGCTTTCCCCCATTCCCGGTGACTGTGGCGACGAGTACCGCAAGCCGCCCTTCTTAACCGCATCGGGCGATCTGAGCCATCATTTAGCGTCTTTTCCCAAATCCTTCGAACCTGTGGAACGTTTAAACGGCAAAACCGTCGTGCTCAGCGGAACACCTTGGGAAGAGATAGCGGGGTTTTGTAGAGCTGTGCGCATTGACAACCGCATTATCGTGTCTGGCACCACCGCGACGCACCGCGATAGGGCGATAGGCGGCGCGGACGCTGGGGCGCAAACGCACTTCGCCATCGACAAACTAGAAGCGGCCCTTCAGTCCCTGGGAAGTCGTTTAGAGGACGTTATCAGGACTCGGGTCTACGTCAAGAACATCTCGGATTGGGAAGCCGTGGCGAGAGCGCATGGAGACCGCTTTAGAGACATCTTGCCAGCCAACACGCTGGTCCAAGCGCAGCTTGTGGGTGAGGACTATCTGGTCGAGATTGAAGCGGAAGCGGTGGTTGGTTCGTGAGTGTTACTTGACCACCAAAAGCTCACGAAATGAGACCGTAAAGCTGTGCTGGGGTGGGGCGAACCCTGGATCGCCGAAACGTCGGGTCACACGCCCACCGACGCTGCTCAGGCGGCGATCCGCAGTCTCGACGCTAGCCAAGAGAAGGTCGCCACCTCTAAGCGCGAACGCTCGTGAACCGAGCTCGGGTTGCCTTGGTGGAGCTGCCCCGGTTTGGCGGGTCTCCCGCATTAAGCGTGGTTAGGCATAAGGCGCGATATTTCCTCAACTGCATGTTAGCCACTCAAAGGGCATCTGACCCTACAATTTACTTCATTCGCTTTCACTCCCGGATGCAACCACGGTTTACGCGGGAGAGCCAAGATTTCAAGCCAAGCTCAGACGTACTGTTGCGTGAAAAGCGTGACCTGGAGAGCGCAAAGGCGTTTCTCGAGCAGGCGGTCGAACGGCGTAGTGTTGTTCCCGAGGAGGTCATCACCGACAAGCATAGGGGCTACCTTCAGGCGGTGAAACTGCACGCGCCGAACGCCAAGCACCGCCGCACCGGGCTGCACCGCAAGCGGGCGCTCACCACCAGGCCGGTCGAGCTGTTCGACTTGCAGGCGCTCCAAGGAACGGTGAATCTGCTCCTTGGCCTCTTGGTAGCGCCTCTCGCCCGTTTTGGTCGCCAGGAAGAACTGGTGACGGTGCTCGCGCATCCACGGCCCGATGCGCAGCTCGGCCTCGCCGTAGCTCGCGGCGGTGTCGATGTGGTTGACGCCGTACTCGAGCAGCGTTTCAAGGGTGCGGTCGGCCTCCTTTTGTGTGACCCGGCTCAAAGCCGCGGCGCCGAAGAGGGTGCGGGTGCTTTTAAAGCCGGTGCGTCCGAAGGGGGCGCGTTCAATCATGGTGTGACCTCCACGTTTAAGCTTAGCGGCTCCCCGCCGTGCTGAAGGGTGTTCCCGCCCCGCATCATGGTGCGGACCAGGTAGCGGGCCAGCAGGGGCCGCGTGACCTCGTTCTCGTTGAGGTTGAGCGCCGCGATGCCGACGACGGTCGCCCCTTGCCGTTCGACAAGCTCTAAAGCCGCTGTAATATGCCACCCCGAATGAATCCAGTCGTCAACCATTAGAACGCGTTGCCCCGGCTCGAGGGTCCCGCGGCCGAGCTCGAACGCGTGACCGCGCTCGGCCGCGAAGATGGGGGTGATGTCGCGGCAGCGCATACCGGGCAGGCCCAGGGTGTCGTGGTTGATAAGCTCGAGGTAGTTCATTAACCCTTGAAGACCCCCGCCCGCTCGCGGGTACTTTGGTGATTCCAGCCTTTTAAGACCAGGCGCTCGTCCGGGTGCCGGTTGCCGTCTTCGATGCGGTCATGCCCGGCGTACATCTGGGTGAGGACGGTTTTGCGGGTTGTATCTGAGCGGTTCGGCATGGAGCCGTGGAGCGTGAAATAGTGAAAAAACAGCACGTCGCCCGCCTCGGCTTCTATCACCTTGGCCCCCTCGATGGGGTGCGCCGCCAAGACTTCGGACTCTTCCGTCCCGCCGCTGCCCAACACGCGCCCGAGCTTATGGCTCCCCTCGACCACGCGCAAGCAGCCCATCTCGTCGGTCGCGTCGGACACGTGGATGATGCCCGCTATCATGGTGTCCTTGAGGGTCGGGAAGTACGACCAGTCCTGGTGCATGGGAAAGGGTGAGCCTTTTTCGGAAGGCTTCTGGAACAACTTGGAGTGGTGGAGCACGATGTCCTCGCCCAATACTTGCGTGGGCACGTCCAGAAAGGCGTCGCTTTGCATCGCTCTCAACCACCGGGCCGAGAACTGCTGGACGTTGTGCGTGTGCAGAATCACGTCATCCTTGGCCTGGATGCGCTTCATTTCCGGCCCCATCCAGGTCGCGTTGATGTTTTCGCCGGAGGCCGTGAGCTGCGCGACGATGCGGTCGAAGTCGCTCTCGAGGGTTTGAACTTCGTCCGCCGAAAAAACCCCTTTGGCGTGATAGTAGCCGTTCTCTTCGAAAAACCCTTTGACGTCGGACATGATGGTTTTCCTTTCTGACGTTTGAAGTTGGCAAGTTTGCGCACCTGTTTTTATAACGCAAGATTTTTATAGCGCCAGATGTAACCTGAGTGCCGCCTCGAGTTCCTCCACATAACGAGGCGGCAAATGGCCCAGAGGACGCAAAAACCGTTCATACGCGAGCGCGCGCACTTGCTCGACCTGCGCCTTCGAATCCTGGTCGAGTCCGCTGACCTCAGCGGGAATCAAAACTTGAAAGGCCAAAATATTTTTTACGTTGCTGGTAACGGGCACAACCGTCACCACACCACGCCGATAATCAGCAACATTATGGTTAGCCGCGTCGTTCGACACAATGATGACCGGACGTAGCCCCTTCGCCTCGCTGCCTTTTGCTGGATCAAGACTGCTTAAGTAAATGTCGCCACGTTGCATCTTCATCCTCTAAACCGTCACCTGCAGTGTTTTTCCACACGGCCTTTGTTGCTGTGTCAGCCTCCCATTCGTCAAAAGCTTGCCCGTACTGAGCGTAAAGATTTTTTTCTTTGAGCGCCTTAATGGCTTCTTCTAAAGCGGAACTTCTCGACTTTAGCCCCCGCGCCCTTTGGAATTCGTCCAGCCACGTCACGAGCTGTTCGTCGACTCGAGCGGATATGTGCGTTTTCATAACACAAATCATAGCACGAAGTGGAATATGGAGGACTCGAGGACCAAACGCCCCCTAAACCCTGGTGACTTTGCGCTCTTCGTACAGGTAACAAGACGCCTCATGGTCTACAGCGTCGATCTCAAAAAGCGGCGGTCGAGCCTCTAAACACCTGTCCATGCGCTGGGGGCACCTCGGATAAAACCGGCAGCCTGTGGCGTCCCCGGCGCGCAGGGTTTCTTCATCGGGCAGGTCGATGTCTGTGTCCCACTTCTCATCCGGGTCGGGCACCGGCACCGAATCAACTAAGAGCTGGACGTAAGGATGCTTAGGCTCGTCGATGACTTTGGTCGTCAGGCCCTTCTCGGCAATCGAGCCCTGGTAAAGGATATATATTTGGTCGCCCACCTGGTAAGCGGTCGACAGGTCGTGGGTGATGTAAAGAAACGAGATATTTTCCTCGTCGCGCAGGCGCAGCATCACCTCGAGAATCGCCGCCCTTAGTGACGCGTCCACCATCGACACGGGCTCGTCCGCCACGATGAGCCTGGGCTTGATGAGATACGCCCGCGCCATCATGATGCGCTGGCGCTGGCCGCCCGAGAGCTGGTGCGGGTACTTGCGCAGGATGTCCTCGCCGCGCAAACCAACCACGTTCAGCGCCGCCTCGACGCGTTCGCGGCGCTCCGCCTTACTGGGGGCCAGCTTGAAGTTTTTGACAACCTGGTCGAACACGTGCGCGATGCGGTAAAAGGGGTTGTACACGCCGAAGGGGTCCTGAAACACCGCCTGCACGTTGCGCCGATAGTCGATGACCTCGCGGCTGTTCATCTCGCCCGCGTCTTTGCCCCTGAAAATGATATTGCCACCACTCAAACTCGTAAAGCCGAGCACGAGGTTCGCCAGGGTCGTCTTGCCGCTCCCCGACTCCCCGGCGATGGTCGTGATGGTCGCGGGCCGGTCGGCGATGGTGAGGTTAAAGTCTTGCAGCGCGACCACCTCGCGCTTTTTACCGAACATGCCGCCGCCCACCTCGTAGATTTTGGTGGCGTTGCGGATATCAAGCAGGGGCGGCGACACGCTGCACCTCCCCTTGGGGTGAAAGCTCGTAGAGATGACAGGCGACCTGCTGCCGCGTTTTTAATTCACGCAGTTCGGGTTCGTTCGTCCTGCACACGTCCATTACATAAGGACAGCGCAGTTGGAAAATACACCCCGGCGGCGGGTTGCGCGGGTCGTGGGTGAGGCCCTCGGTGATTTTGAGGGGTTTCTTTTCTTTCAAGGAGGGTATCGAGTCGATGAGCACTTGCGAGTACGGGTGCATCGGGTCCTTGAAAAGGCTCCTTACGGGCGCGATTTCGACGATTTTCCCGGCGTACATGACGGCGATCCGATCGACCATCTGCGCCATTAAGCCCATGTCGTGCCCGATCATGATCATCGAGACGCCCAGCATCTCTTTGACCTTCAAAAGGGTCTGCGCGACGACGCGCTGCACGACCACGTCGAGGGCGCTCGTCGATTCGTCGGCGATGACCACCGCCGGGTTTAGAACGATGCCCATCGCGATGCAGACGCGCTGCTTCATGCCGCCCGAGAGTTCGTGCGGGTACATGTCGTAGACGCGGGCGGGCAGACCCACGGTGCGGAACAGCTCCAAAATCCGCGCTTTAAGCTTCGCCCTGGGCTGCCGCCCCTCGTGCGCGACGATGGCGTCGGCGATTTGCGCGTGAACCCGCATGGTCGGGTTGAGCGAGTTCATCGCGCCTTGGGGGATGAGCGCCAGTTTGGTCCAGCGCAGGGCGCGAAACTCACCCTCGCTCAAGGCCGTTAGGTCGGTGTCGTCGAGATAAACATGGCCCCCCGCGATGCGCCCCGGCTCCTGGACGAGTTGCAAAATGCCGTAGGCCGCCGTGGACTTACCGCAGCCGGACTCGCCCACTAAGCCCAACGTTTCACCCTCGTACAAGTCAAAGGTGATGCCGTTGACCGCCAGCACGTCGCCTTGGGGGGTGTCGTAGTAGACTTTTAAGTCTCTCACTTTGAGGAGGGGCTCGAGCCCACCCTCCCGCTTTTTCCCTCCCGCCGCTTCTGTCTTTTTACCCGGTGTTTTCTTGACCTGCGTCATTCGGCAGCCCGCCTTAGTCGGGGGTTTGAAACTTCATCTAAGCCTAAGTTGATAAGCAGCAAACTAATAAAAATCAAGATAAGAATGATGGTCGGAAAGCCCCACCACCACCACAGGCCCTGACTCAAACCGGAAAGCTGGATGGACCAGTAGATGGTCACGCCCAGGGTCGGCACGCGCTGCGGGCCGAGGCCCAGAATCTCGAGGCCGATGGCCGCCAGAATCGAGCCCGCCATGTTGCCGATAAAGCTCGCCGCCAGGTAAGGGATAAGGTTCGGCATCATCTCCTTGAACATAATGGCGAGGGTGGACGCGCCCGAGAGCCGCGCCATTTTTACGTAGCCGCTCTCGCGCATACTCAAGACCTGCGCCCGGATGAGCCGCGTCGGGCTGGGCCAGGCGAAGGCCGAAATGAGGAGCGCCATGCCTATTAGATTGACCGGGATCACCGACTGAATCACGATGAGCACCAGCAGCGAGGGGATGGTGATGGTCGTGTCGGACGCCAAGCGGATAACGTCGTCCAGACGCCCCCCCACAAAGCCCGCCGTGAAGCCCAGCAGAATGCCCACAAACATCCCCGCCGCCGCCGCGATAAAGCCGATGGCGAGGGTGCGCGGCGCGCCAAGAATCATGAGCGCTAACAGGTCGCGCCCGTCGCCGTCGGTGCCGAGCGGATGCTCCCAGGTGCCCTCTGAAACACCCTGCAGGGTTTCGTGGCTGAAGCCGACCGGCGGCAGCTTGAGGGGCGAACTCCCCACGAACGCGAGGTCGGTGTCCCAGACGAACTGCCCGATAAAGGCCGCGCTAAGAAGTATGACCAACATACCCACGCCCGTGAGCAGGCTGGGGTTGATCCAGGGGTTGTCCCAGCGGTTGAGGCGGTCGGGCTTGCGGACGTCCGTACGGGCATCGGTGTTTGCGGTGGTGCTCGCCACGCTTACCTCCCCTCGTGCGAAATGCGCGGGTCGATGAGCGGATAGATCATGTCCATGATAAAGACCGCCAGCGCCGTCGCCAAAATAAGCACGAACGAGGTGCCCTGGATGACCGTATAGTCCTGGTCGCGGATGGCGCGGAAAATCGCGTTGCCCATGCCCCGGTAGGAAAATATATACTCGACCAAGATTTGCCCCCCGACGAGCGTGCCGATGGTCAGGGCCAGCGCCGTCACCTGCGGCAAAATCGCGTTGCGAATCATGTAGCGGTAGAGCACGTAAAAGGGATTTAGGCCCTTCGCTTGGGCCAGCGTCATGTAATCTTCGCCTTCAACGGTAATCATCATGCCGCGCATCCCCAACGTCCAGTAGCCAAAAGTGACCACCACGATGGAGAGCGCGGGCAGCGCGCCGTGCCAGATGACGCTTTTGATAAACGCCCAGGTGAGGCCGGGCTCGAGCCCCCGCCCATACGAACCGATCATCGGGAACAAGTCGAACTGAAAGGCGAACACGTAAATGAGCAGCAGCGCCGCCAGAAGCGAGGGCACCGAGGTAAAAATCATCGTCAGAGGGATAAGGAATTTGAAAAGTGCGGGCGTCCGCTTCCAGGCTAAAAAAGCGCCGAGTAAGTTGCCGATGACGAAAAATAAAAAAGTGGAAATCCCCAGAAGCCCGATGGTCCAGGGCATCGCGCGCGCGATGATGCTGCTTACCTGTGTCGGGAACGAGGCCAACGAATAGCCGAGATCAAAGGTGATTAAGTTTCTCATGTAGCGCAAATACTGGATGTGCCACGGGTCGTCCAGCCCGAAACGCTCGCGCCAGCCCGCGATAATAGCGTCCGAATTCTCGACGTAGCCCGCGCTCTGCGTCATGCGCGCGACCATCGCGGCGATGGGGTCGCCCGGCGCGACGCGCGGAATAATATAAATGAGCGTCGCGGCGAGCCAGACGGTAAAGAAAAAGATGCCGAGCCGCCGCAGGAAATAGCCCAGGGTGATGCCTTTCAAAAGAAGCTCCCAGTTTGGAGGGGGTGTCGGTCACCAGACGTGACCGGTGACCGACACCCTTAGAGTTAGTTGCTTGCGGCGGGCTCGAGGTTGTGGATAATCTGGTGCGTGCTCATCCACCAGGTCGCCGGGTGGTTGTAGTTGTTTTCAGCCGTCGGCCAGCCCGTCCAGTAGGTCGTGTCGAAGGGCACGAGCTTTTTCGCCTGCGTGATGGGGATAAAGGGCATCTCGTCGTAGAGATTCTGGTACGCCTCGACCACCATGCCTTCGATTTGCGGGTCGCCCAGGGGCAGCACGCCTATTTGTTCGACGATGGCGCTGTAGGCGTCGTTGGCCTCGCCGGTCCAGCGCACGTGGTTGTTCTGGCCCGGCGACTGCTCGCCGATGGGGCGGTAGAACTGGCCCGTGTAGCGGTTCATCGAGTTCCAGGGCTCATTGATAGAGCCGCACGCGTCCCAGTCCATCACGGCTTCGTAGTTGCCGAAGCGCTTGTTGTCTTCCCAAGTCGCGCCCGCCACGTTGCGCTGCGAGGCGTCAATGCCCGCGGCGCGGAGCTGTTCGACCAGCACGGCGGCGATGCGGCGTTTTTCGATAAAGCCTTCGTGCGCCTGAATCTCTAAGGACAAGACCTCGCCGTCTTTCTCGTAAAAGCCGTTGCTGTTCATGGTGTAGCCGTTCGCCTCGATCAGCGCCTGACCCGCCTCAACGTCGGCGGTCGCGCTTAAGCCCATGTCGTTGGCTAAAATGGCCTCGATGTAGGGTTCCAGGCCGCCGTACTCGACAAACATGGTCCGCGACGGGATGGTCGTGCCTTCGTAGGCGACGTCAATGATTTGATTACGGTCGATGATGAAGTTGAGCGCCCTGCGCAGGTCGGCGTTGTCCCAGGGAGCAACCTCGTTGTTAATCGACATCTGGCGCGGGCAAGGGTCGAGCCACACGTAGGGCATCCCGTCCACCCAGGCTTCCATGTTGGGGTTGTTCGACAACATCGCGTCGAAGCCGCCCAGCGTTACGTCCATGACGCTGTCGAGTTCGCCCGACGAGGCGAGCTGCACGCGGTTCTCCTCGGTTCCGGTCACCACCCAAACGAGGTACTGGGGCGCGGGCAGGCCGTCGATACCCATTTCGGGGATGCCCACCTCGGCCCCCCACCAGTCGTCGCGGCGTTCATAGATAAACTCGTTCTCGCTCGCAGACGCGAGCCTGTAAGCGCCCGTGCCGAGGGGCCAGCCCTGCTCGGGGTCGTAAAACTCGAAGGTGAAGGGGTCTTGGCCCGCCCAGACGTGCTCGGGCAACATGACCACGCCGCCCCAGATGCGCACCGAGAAGTAGTCGAGCTGGAAGCGAGGGTTGGGTTCTTTCAGGTTGAACTGGACGGTATAGTTGTCAATCTTCTCGACGCTCTCGATCCACTGCTGCATGTTGGCCGCTTCGTTGAGCGACTGCGTCTCGTCGCCCAGCAACAGGTTGATGGTGAACACGACGTCGTCCGCGTTGAACGCCTCGCCGTCCGACCAGGTCACCCCTTCGCGCAGATTCAAGGTCCACACGTCGAGCGTGTCGTTCGGCTCAAAGCTCTCGGCCAGCCACGGCTGGATCTCGCCGGTTTCGTAGTTGAGGATAAAGAGCGGTTCCCACACCGCCTGGTGCATCCCCTGATTTCGGTTGGTGCCCGGCACCATCCAGTTGAAGTTTAAGGGGCTTTGGACGATGCCGCCGTCCACGTCGAAAATCACGGTCTCTTCGCGGGGCAGGTTCTCGAGCTGGGCCAAGGCCGACCCCAGTAGGGATAATCCCAGTAACAAAACGGTCAGTCTAACTATCTTCATGGTGCTCCTTTCAACGTTGAAGCGTTATTACCCCCCGTGCGACTAAGCGAACTCCTTTCGTAACGAATTGCCGAACTTTTGAGGCGGTTCGGCGGTATCCATAGGGATAACCGAGTGCTGCGGCGCGCTTTACGCTGCGCGTTCGGTTGAGGCGGCGATCCTGCACAAGACTCCTTGCTGCGCAAGGGTAGGTGTTCATTACACAACTAGCTGTGTAAGGAGCACTGCGGTTGTAAAAAACACTACGGGCTAGACAATTGGACTGCTGCAATTTTATAATCGCCCCACTTGATTTGTCAAGAAAACGCAGAGCAACGGCGCGGGTTCAAGGTATGTACGAGTTTGCCTTTGTGATGTATCAAACAGCGTTTTCGGGAGGTGTGTAAGCATTAACCAGGTGGCTACAAAAGCTGTGTTCTGGCGCGACCCCTCAGCCTCTTGAACGCTGTTCGAGAGAGAGTTTTTTAGTTTGGACGGCTCGAGAAGCGAGGGCGTTTAGACGTGTTTATCGGCAAAAAGCAGTCACCCTGGGCCAGCCTCGGGGTCGTCGCGCTTGTGGCGCTGGGCATCGTCGCCGCGGCCGTGCTGGGCGCTGACCAGCTCTGCCGCAACGACATCGCGCGGCGCTTGCCCCCGTACCCCAACGCTACGCTGCGGAGCGCCGAGCACGATTTTTTGCGTGTGCGGGCGGCGGGACGAACCGAGATGAGCTTCGCCACACCGGACGGTTTAGAGGAGGTGCGTGACTGGAACCGTGAGCTTACTTTGAGCCTGCTCGAGAAAGAGCAAATGAGAGGCTTGGCAGATGTGAGTAGACGTTTTGAAGTCAACCCCGCAGGCGGCACGCTGATTTATGACACGACAAGGTGCGGTTTGTGACGGGTGCTCGGGCTCAAAACTTACTCCGGCTCAAACCGTGCTTGATTGAAAGGGGATAAGCAAGCACAAACGTTACGTTCCGCGAAGTGTAAAGAGCTTCTTATCAACCTTTTATCAACCTTATGCCGATGACTAGGCTAACCCCACCCACCGCCAGCCTCTACCCCAAAGGAGACGCACCATGCCCACCCTCGCCCTTATCGGCGCAGCCCACATCCACACCCCCAACTTTATCGAGCGCCTGAAAGCGCGGGACACGGTAAGGGTCAAATACGTCTGGGACCACGACAGGGCGCGGGCCGACGCAGCGGCAGAAAAGCTCGCCGCACGGGCGGTGAATGACCTGGACGCCGTGTATGCGGACGACGAGGTCGAGGCCGCTATCGTCTGCACGGAGACGAACCGGCACGAGGCCGTCGTCATGCCCGCCGTGGACGCGCGTAAACACCTCTTCGTCGAAAAACCCTTAGGCTTCGCCGCTGAGGACGCCTACCGCATGGCGCAGGCGATTACGGAGGCCGGTCTCTTGTTTCAAACGGGCTACTTCATGCGCGGACAACCCATCCACCGTTTCTTAAAAGAGCAGATAGAACAGGGGCACTTCGGCAAAATCACCCGCGTTCGGCACTCGAACTGCCACGCGGGCGCGCTTAAGGGCTGGTTCGATGGCGACTGGCGCTGGATGGCGGACCCTGAGCGGGCAGGCTGCGGCGCGTTCGGGGATTTGGGCACGCACTCGCTCGACATCTTGCTGTGGCTGCTGGGCGAGGTCGAGACGGTTACCGCGTCGATCAACGTCGTGACCGGGCGTTACAAAGGCTGTGACGAGTCCGGCGAGGGGATGCTGCGCTTCAAAAACGGCGCGGCGGGCACGCTGGCGGCGGGGTGGGTCGATGTCGCCGACCCGGTCAAAGTGCTCGTCAGCGGCACCGAGGGTCACGCCTACGCTCTCGGCGATACCCTCTACTTCAAAAGTGAACACGTCGAGGGCGCGACCGGGGAGGCGTGGCGCGACCTTCCTGAACCTTTGCCGCACGCCTTTGAGCTGTTTTTGGACGCTGTGGAGGGTAAATCGGATGATAGAGTGCCGCTCGTAAAACCCCTCGAGGCCGCCTACCGCAACGCCGTGATGGCGGCGCTTTACGAGGGCGCAAGAGAGGCGCGCTGGGTCGCGCCTCGCACATGACTTTAAACCTTCTCACCCCATACCCTACCGAATCGGAGGCGCTTCATGACTCAAACGACGAAACCTGTACAAACCCGTAAAAAGCTTAACGTCGCCCTTTTTGGGGCGGGCGGCATCGCCCGTGCTCATGTTCGGGGGATACTGGCGCACGCGGACAAGCTTCAATGCACCGCGCTCTGCGACCTGTCCGACGAGGCGCTCGAGCTCCGTTCGGCGCAGCTCGGCAACGACCCGGCGTGCTATCACGACTGGAACGCGCTGCTCGCCGAGCAAAAGGACTTAGACGCGGTCATCATCGCGCTGCCCCACCCCTTCCACGCCCCGGCGATCCTGGCGGCGGCGGGAGCGGGCAAACACATCCTCTGCGAAAAGCCGATGTGCATGACCCTCGCCGAGGCGGACGAAATTCTGGCGGCGGTCGCGCGCTCGGGCGTGACCTACATGTCGGCCCACAACCAGCTTTTTACCCCCGTGGTGAGGGAGGCCAAACGGCTCTTAGACGAGGGGCTCATCGGAAAGCTTCGCTGGCTCCGCACCCAAGACTGCTTCGTCGCGCCCGCGACCTCGATGCACGGCACCTGGCGCGGCAGCGTCGCCTCGCAAGGGGGCGGCGAGCTCATCGACACCGGCTACCATCCGTCCTACCTGCTCCTCTATTTGGCGGGCGCGCCGCTCGCCGAGGTGCGCGCCAGCATGAGCCGCTTCCATATGCACATCGAGGGCGAAGACACCGCGAGCGTGCAGGTCCGGTTTCAGAACGGCGTGTTGGGCGAAATCTTTACCTCGTGGGCCATGCCGCTTCCTTACGGGACGCACAAACTTCATCTGGTCGGCGATAGGGGAGAGCTGTTCGGCTCGAGCCACATCCTTTACTACCGCCCACTCGGGTTCGCCGAACCCGCCGAGCGTGTTTTACCGGCGGTCGAGAGCACCTTCACCGAGGAGATCGGGCATTTTGCCGACTGTTTGCAGAGCGGCAGCCGTCCGCTGCACGGCGCGGAGGAGGGGCGGGCGGTGCTCGAGCTTATCCTCAAGGCGACCGAGAGTGCCGCGGGGTGGCAGCAGGCGCTGTCCGTTTAGGTCCGTTTAACAGGAGTAGGAGTCGGCTGGCGCTGCTTTGGTCCTAGCAGGGAGCATTCAGAGGTAAAGCAGAGTTAAAGCAGAATAATGAGCACCACCGCGATGACCGACGCCGCCATCAACTCCGCCCACTGCGCGCCCTGGTCTTGGTTAAAGAGGCCGCGGTTTCCCTTCACGGCGTCACCGCCCTTTGCGGACGAGGTCCAGGGCGAAGGCGAGGCGGGAATGGTGCGCTTCGGGCAGAACGGTTTGTAACAGCTCGAGCAACTCGTCTTCGTCCAAGCTGGCGTCGCCGCGCGTTTGCAGCGCCTGCTCTACCCCCAGCTCAACGGCGCGGTTTAAGCCCAGAGGCGTGGTGGCCGTGACCGCGTAGTAAAGTTTTTTGGCGTCCCTTTTCCAGGTCACGTCGGTTCGTCCGACGGTGTCGTGGGGGCCGGCCTCTCCCGCTCGAGCGTGCAGGTGCCTGCTTTCCACCTCACCGTCAGGCGGCAAGCCCAACCTGCCAAACTGTTCGCGCGGCGCGTCGTTTTGCCGCATCAGCCCGACCATCAGCTCGATCATGCGTCGTTCGGCAGCCTCGTCCTGGACGGGATGTTCTTGCTGCGGGTCGCTTTCCAGATCGAAGAGAAGCGTCCCGTAGATGTACGGGTTGATCATGGCGAGGGCGGGAATTTCTAAAGTTTGACAGTCCTGGGTGAAGGTGAAAGCTTCAGCCAAAGACAGCCTGCTCAATTCGTCCGGGCTGAAGCGCCGCCGCATGTGGGTCGGCATGAGCGTGTAGTTGTTGAGCGGGGCGTTCTCCGCTGTGGGCGCGCGCATGTAGACGTAGCGCCCGTCGGTCACGTTGACGTGCGAGCCGTGCAAACCGAACAGCCCCGCCTCCCTGACGGGTTCGTCATGAGCGACGGTGTTTTTTAGGGGAACCCCTTGCATGGTGTCGGGCCGCGCGACGCCGAAATACTCGAGCAGCGTCGGCGCCAAATCAATCGTCTGGACCAGGGCGCTGCGCCGCTCACCAGAAACGCGGCTGCGCGGGTCCCAAATAAAAAGGGGGTAATGGGCGACCTCGTTGTAGAGGGGCTGCACCATCTTGGCCCACCAGTCTTTCTCGCCCAACAAAAAGCCGTGGTCGGTGTTGACGATGAGCAGGGTGTCGTCCCAGAGCTCGAGCGCGTCCATCGCCTCCAAGACCGTGCCGAGGTAATGGTCACACATGCTGACCAAAGCCGCGTATTCGTAGCGGCAGTGCTGCACTTGCTCACGCGTCTCGGTCACGAACGTGTAGTCGGGCCAGTCAAAATGGGGGTCCTGATAATCGTGCTTGTAGAGGTCTTTGTAGCGCTGGGGCGCGAAAAAGGGCTCGTGTGGGTCGAAGGTCTCGATGTGTAAAAACCAACCGTCCTCGGCGTGGTTGGTGTGTAAGAACTCGAGCCCCGCCGCGAAGGTCTTGGCCTGCGGCAAATCTTCCTCGCGCGTTAAGTAGCCGCGGTTGACCCAGTCCTGCCGCCACAGGGCGGCGTTGGGCCGTTTGTTCAGGCTCTCCGGTATCTCAGGGTCCTTGACCCGCCCTTTCCAGGGGTCGCCCTCCTGACCCCGCATGAACTCCCAAGAATTGTAGCGGGGGTGATAGGTGCCGCCCCCGTCCTCGAAATAGTGCTGGTGGTCGGTGACTAAGTGCGTGTAGACACCGTTCTCCTTAAGCAGTTCGGGCATAGACACGTCGAAGGGTTCCAAGGGCCCCCAACTGCGGTGCAAAAAGTTGTAGCGCCCCGTGTGCAGTTCGCGTCTGGCGGGCATACAGGGCAGGCTGCCGACGTAGGCGTTGTCAAAGGTGGTGCTCCGCTCGGCTAAGCGGCTGAAATTGGGCGCGTGGACCCAGTCGCAGCCGTAGGGCGGCAACATGTGCCGGTTGAGCGAGTCGAACATGACCATGACGGCTTTCATGGTCCTGCGAACCTCGAGCCGAGACGAGAACGAGAAAAGAGGCTTTGTGGACGTTTCCTCGAGATTGAACCCATCATGTCGTACCTCGGTTTGAGAAGCCTTGACGAGCCACCCGTATGTATTTGCACAAGCGCTGGTGGGAAGATTATCACATTTTCCAGGGTTGGGCAATAAGCTTTTTTAATGGGTGAAACATCAATTAAAGCAAAAGAGGAAAGGGAAACGGCGCGCCCCGCGCGTTTGTTGCGGTTTGGGGTGGAAACCCGTGGCGCGCCCTAGCCGCCGGGTCGCGCCAGCGCCAAGCCTGATGTCTTAGCCAACCGTCCGCTCAAGGGCGAGGCTTGAACTCGAGCACGCCGTCCTCCA
This sequence comes from Trueperaceae bacterium, assembly GCA_965214995.1. GTDB lineage: Bacteria > Deinococcota > Deinococci > Deinococcales > Trueperaceae > CBDCCT01. The sequence goes on along the minus strand of CBDCCT010000002.1, from coordinate 4,987,093 downwards.
GGCGGCCAAAACGGAGCGCGGCGACGTCTTGAAAATAGTTCTGGTAAATTCTCCAGGGCTTGCCTGCGCCCTGTTTGGGCAGAAGGTGCCGCGCCCGCTCGATATAGCCCGAGGTCAGGTCGACGGCGGGCCGCTCCTCCACCCCGGCGTCCGGTCGGCGGGGCGTGCAGACGGCGTAGCCCTTCGCCTCCATGTGCGAGAGCAGGCGACAGACGAACCCAGAAATAAGCTCGCACTTGAGCGTCCACGAGGCGTTGGTGTAGCCGAAGGCCGAGGCGAGGTTGGGCACGCCGCTGTACATCGTCCCCTTGTAACTGAGCGTACGGGAGAGCGCGACGGGCGTCCCGTCGACGGTGAGCCGGACGCCGCCGAGCAGCTTCAGCTTGAGGCCTGTGGCGGTGACGACAAGGTCCGCCTCCAAGTGCTCACCCGACGCGAGCTGCACCCCCGTCTTGGTAAAGCGCGCGATTTCGCCCGTGACGATTGAGGCCCGCCCCGAGCGGAGGGCCGCGAAGAAGTCGCCGTCGGGCGCGAGGCAGAGGCGCTGGTCCCAGGGGTTGTAGCGCGGCGTGAAGTGTCTGGGGTCGTAGGCGGGGCCGAGCTCCCCCTGCGCCAGCGTGAGGAGCGAGCGCTTGACCGTCTCCGGTTGCCACCGCGCCATATTAAAGACGTACATGCTGTAGAGCAGGTTTTTCCAGCGCACCAGGCTGTGCGCCAGGCGCGAAGGCAGAATGCCGTGCAGCCGGGCGGCGAGGGGGTCTTCCGAGGGTATGGTTGCGATGTAGGTGGGGGAGCGTTGCAGCATGGTGACGTGCTCGGCACGCTCGGCGAGGGCGGGCACCAGCGTGACGGCGGTCGCGCCGCTGCCGATGACGACGACCCGCCCCTTGACCGCTAAATCCTCGGGCCACGTTTGTGGGTGGACGAGGCGACCGCCAAACGCGTCCATACCTCGCCACTGCGGGGTGTGCCCGTGGTCGTAGTCGTAGTAGCCGCTGCACATATAGAGAAAGTCGCAGGTGTAGGGGACGCGCTCGCCATGCTCGAGCTCTACCTCGAGCCGCCAGCTCGCGCGCTCCGAACGCCAGGCGGCGCTCACGACCCTGTGGCGGTACCTGATGTGCTTCTCGACCCCGCACGTTTTGGCGGTGTCTCGGATGTACTTGAGAATCGCGGGCCCGTCGGCGATGGCCTTTTTGCTCTCCCAGGGCCGGAAAGAAAAGCCCAGCGTCTGCATGTCCGAGTCCGAACGCACGCCGGGGTAGCGAAAGAGGTCCCAGGTGCCGCCCAAGCGCTCCCTGGCCTCGAGCACGGTGAAGCGCGCGTTCGGGCGGCGCTGTTGCAACAAGCAAGCCGCGCCGACCCCCGAAAGCCCCGCGCCGACGATGATGACGTCAAAGTGGCTCGCGGGCTCGCTTTCAAGTTTGGGCGTCATGGGCCTCCTTTAGGCTCTTCAGTATAGAGGGGCGAAAGGTCACAAAGGGAAGAATCACTCCGCTGAAGTATCATCTCGAGCCGCTAAAGCAACTTCAAGGGGACTTTACGCGCAAAACGTTGTGCCTTGGTTGGCACCGGCTCGCGCGCCGGGATGTTTCTCGAGGTGCCAAGCACTACCCGCCGCGAGGCAACCTAGCTCGTCGCCCTATGCGACCTCGACGTGCTCGAACTCATTCGTGTCAGATTGATTCAGCCCTCATCGGTGCTCGAGGTTGTCGAGGAGCGTCAGAGGCGCGCTTCCCTGCTGGAAACCCAAACTCAGGTTCTTAAGGCTAACACGCACCGTAAGCTCACGGTTCGAAACACATGCCGCCAGCGTTCCTGACAACCTAACCACCACCGACTTCCGGAACGGGAACGTTCAGGGTGCCCGCGCAGTCGACCAGTTGCGCCCAGGTCGCTTCGTCGACGGGAATCCCCTCTCGGAGACGTTGCTGGGTCATGCGCCGCTCAGACTCACCGGGCAGCAGGACTTCGTCAACGCCGGGGGCGACGGGCGACGCTTTAAACAGCTCGCTCAGCTCGCGGCTTTGGGCCAGAAAAGGCTCGAGCGGTCTGAACGCTTCGACCGCCAGAACGATGAACAGCACCCCGTTTCTAAACTTGCCGTAGTCAGCGAGTTTCGGGCTGCCCTGGGCCAAAAGGAGGCCGCCCAAAAGCTCCATCAAAAAGGACAGCCCGGAGCCTTTGTGTTCGCCCATCGGGAGCAGCGCGCCGCCGTTGTAAAGGTCGGCGGGGTTGGTGCTGGCAAGGCCGTGTTTGTCTTGAATGCGGCTCTCGGCCAACCTTTCACCCCTGTTGAGCGCCACGCGCACCTTGCCCTCGGCCACGACGCTGGTCGCAAAATCCACCACGATGGGCGCGCCGTCCTTGACGGGCACGGCGGCGGCAAAAGGGTTCGTGCCCATAAAACGCCCCGCCCCGCCGAAGGGCGTCACCAGACCCCCGGGTGTTCCCCCGTTGCAAAACCCTAAGCCGATAAGGTTATGCTGCGCCGCCCGCTCCACCCACTCGCCCAAACGCCCCACATGCTGAGCGTTTTTAAGCCCCGTCGCCGCGATTCCTTTCGTTTTGGCCTTGGCGATGGCCGCGCGTATGCCGAAGTCTGCGACGACCTGCCCGAAGGTGTGCCGACCGTCTACCAGAGTAATAACGTCGGTTTCATGTTCGGTAACGGGGCTCGCCGCCGGGTCTAAGCGACCGTCTTCGATGGCCTCGAGATACTGAGGCGCGCGGATGACCCCGTGCGAGTCGTGGCCGGTCAGGTTCGTCGTGACGAGCGAGCGCGCGACCAGACGCGCGCTCGTCTCGGGTGCGCCCGCCGCTAGAAACAGCTCGCGCACGAAGTCGGTGAGGGGTTCGGCCTGGACGAGCATCATGAGCTGCCTTTCACAAAGTTGCCGAGAGGACGCTTGGCGAGCTTCCTCTTGCGCCTCACCTTTTCTTGAGTTGCTTGACGATAGCCTCGACTTGCGCTTTGGATTCGGCGCGGGCGCTTGCCAAGTCTTTTACGGTAGGCTTTTTGCCACGCACCGCACTGATGATGAGGTTTTCGGCGGCGACGAAGGCGTCGGCTATGTCGGCGAGTTCGCTGGCGATATCAACGGGGATGGTCGTCACCCCGTTGATATCGCCGTGCAGCAAATCGCCTGGGCGCACGACGACGCCCCCGACGTTGACGCTAACGTGGATGTCAACGGTATGAAAGTAGCCGTGCGAGCAGATGGCCCCGTCGGTGAAAACCGGGAAGCCGAGGGCGCGCACCTGCTCCAAGTCGCGCGCCGCCCCGCTCGAGACCAGCCCCACCGCCCCGAACGCCTGATAGGTGCTGCACATCACCTCGCCAAAGGTCGCGGCGACTTTGGGGCCGTCCAGATCCTGCTGGACTACCACGACGTCCTCGGGCAACTCCTCGAAACGCCGCACGTGCTCTTCCAACCAGGCGTAGCTGCCGTCACCCGCGGGTATCAAGGAGCGCACCGTGACCGGCGAGGCGAAACCCACCAGCGGCGGCAACTTGGGGAACTGCGCGCGGATGCGCTCGTCCATGTAACCTGCGGTGCGTGGACGCACGTCGAAAAGCTCGATGAGGTTGCAGATGGTGGGCGTGTCGTACTGGCGGAGTTTCTCGAGCACTGTTTTGGGAACCATGAAACTATCTTAGTTCTTTCTTCGCTGCAAGGTGTTGTCAGACTTCTCCGGGCGTCGGTAGCTGAGCCCCGGGTGTTGGGCCAGAGGCCCTTTCTCGCCTCGAGCGGATGGTTGAAGTGGTGACCGGAACTTAGTTCGGTGACGCGGGCTGCTGGGGCTAGCCGACTATACAATTAGAAACATTGTCCGGACTTACAGCAGCGTAGAAGTCGCGCGACGCAAGCCCATTACAAACTTCATCAAATTTCCTTTCTAAGTAAAACGAGGGGTGTGCAAGGTTCACCTGATGGCGATGAGGGTGTCTTGAAGCTTGAGGATGTCGAGCCCCAGCCGATGATTGAGCTTGGCGAGCAGTAAGTAGGCAAGGGTAGCGAGAACAACAAGAGTTCTGACGTTGGCAAGACCTTTCATGCAAAGATATTCGAGGTCGAACAAGTTCTTAAGTTGACCCTGAAAAGGTTCCGCCGTCGTTTTTCTCAGGACAAAAGTTGAGCGCACCTCGGGGTCGTGATAAAGCCGGGCGCGTTCAAGTCGCTCGGGCGGGGTGCTGGCTTTAACTTTGATAGGTGCAACGAGGCTGATGTCTTTGTCGTCACAGAGGCCGTAGCAGCTTTCATCGTCGAAGCCGCCGTCACCCAGGAGGACTTGTGTTGCTTTAGGGACAGAAGGGGCAAGTAGGTCTTTGAACACCCACGCATCTTTGACGTTGGCTGAGGCGACCTCTACGTCACAGGGCAAGGCTGCGTCCGAACAACCGCTTACCAGGCAGTGAACCCGATAGCCATAGACCCACTCGCCACAGCCGCTCTTACCCCAGTGTGCCTCCTGGTCGTAGCGGGTGCGACCACGCCTAACGATGTTGCCGCACGTGGGCAGTTCTCCTTTGTCCCGCTGTTTCTTGTGCCAGACGTTGCCGTGAGCGTGCATGAGAGACGAGTCAACGCTCATCGCGTCCACTAGGGTGACCCCCTGCTCTACAAAGTCGGCGTGGAGACCGCGAATCTGTTCGCGTAAAACGAGCGGCAACTGCTTAAAGCGACGACTCAAGGTGGTCCGGTGCGGCGGACTTGTTAAACCAAACTGAACGAGCAGGTCATCTTTGAGGCGTAACTGTTTGGCAAGCGTCTTAAAACCCTTGATGCGTTTTAGAAGCATGTACAAGTAGAGCTTCAGCATACTTCTGGTCGAGTACGCGATGTTACCTGAGTCGGCTTGAAGCTCTAACTCATCCACCATGTTCAGTAAGCTTTCTAAGTCTAGTGGGTCATCCGACACGGTTGTAGCCAATGGAAGCTACGGGTGCTAAACTGAGCGCGGTAGAAACAAAGAGAAGCTAAGGAGCCCGCATGGCGCGTCGTCAGAAAGACCCCTTACGCCCCTTGAGCCTAGAAGAACGTCAGAGCCTGGAACAGCTCAGTCGCTCCCTGCGCGAGCCCGCGGTCAAAGTGGCTCGTGCCAAAGCTTTATTGGGGGTAGCTGAGGGGAAGAGCTACAGCGAGGCGGCACGCTTAGTAGGACGTAAATCGGGCGACGCGGTGGCAAACCTGGTGAGCCGCTTCAATGAGGAGGGGTTAGCCGCGGTGACGCCTCGACACGGGGGCGGGCCGGAGCTGCGCTATGACGCTCCCGCCCGGCAGATGATTTTGGAAACGTGGCAGCGTCAGCCTAATTGCGAAGAGGATGGGGCGGCTACCTGGTCATTAAGCACTTTACGTGACGCGTTGCATAAGCAGGGGTTGAAGGTGGGACGAACAACACTTCATCAGGTGTTACGTGAGGCGGGCCTGAGTTGGCAGCGGAGCCGGAGCTGGTGTGAGACGGGTGTGGTGTTGCGCAAACGTAAGGCTGGAGTGGTCAAGGTTCAGGACGGAGACGCCGAGGCGAAAAAAAGTTGATCGAACAAGCTTACCTGACGGCTGAGAAGCTAGGCTTGGCGTTGTGGTGCGAGGACGAGGCCGGTCCCTACCAGACTACGCCTCAGCCAGGCGAGAGTTGGCAAGTTCAAGCTCAAGCGGCACGCCAAGCTCATGAATACCTGCGCAACGGAACGGCCAAACTACTGACGCTCTTCCACCCTAAGACCGGCGAGGTTCGCGTCAAGGGCGTAACCAGCACCAAGAACCAAGGTTCTGCACCCCTGGCTTCAAGAAGAACTGACGCGCATCCTGGCCGCCTTGCCTCCGGCAGTAAGACTTACTGCCGAGCTCAACCGAGCGCTGTGGGAGGTGTGGCAACAGGGTCTAACGGTAAAGTTCGGTCTGCTTAAAGATTTACCTCCCCTGAGAATGCTCCTGGTTCTGGACAATCTTGCCGGTCACAAATCCGCTGACTTAGTCTGCTGGCTCATGGAGCATGGCGTTATGCCTATCTACACTCCCGTCGGCGGCAGTTGGCTCAACATGGCCGAGTCCATCCAACGTATCCTCACCCGGCGCGCGCTGGCCGGACAGCACCCCAAGACGCCACAAGACATCATCTCCTGGCTTGAAGCCACGGCCCGCCACTGGAACCAGCAGCCCACTCCCTTTGTCTGGGGCGGCAAGCGCAAAGCCCGGCGGGACAGGGCCAGAGCGCGCCGCCACCGCTTAGGAGGTTCAGGTGCCTGCAGCTTGCGTCCTATTTCTACTGTCGAAGTGCCGCAGCACCAAAGGCTATGCGCGTGGCGGATGACCCACTAGTACTCGTCATTGCCTACGAAAGCTTCATCGTTCAGCCTCGCCTGCTAGCAGCTCGAGGCGGCATCTTCTCGTTCCGAGATCGAGTTAAGGCGACCTCCGAGCTATCAATCCCGACGCTCATCGGTCCCGAAGGCACAGTCGATCAGTTGACACCCGTCTTGCGTGTCTCGGAGGTGGACGGCGCGCTGAGCTATGAGTTTTACGTCGAAAATTTGGTGAGCGGCGACAACGTCTATACGGGGCCAGTTGTAAACAACAGCTTCCCTATCCCCAAAGGCACCCTCTGCCCGAACACCCCCTACGCCTGGCGCGTCCGCGTGCTGGACGGGGACGGCTGGACCTCATTCTCGAGCCCTTTGGAGTTCATGGTATCGACTGAAGCGCTTAGCGAGACGCAGCAGAACCTGATCCGTTTAGCACGCATCACCACCACGCCCGAGATACCCGTCATGGTTTCGCCCCTGGGCACCGCCACCTCCACCACGCCGACGCTCGAGGTCGCCCCTGACCCAAACATCATGGGCTACGGCTTTTACATTCGTAACCTTCAAACAGACCAAGTCATCTACAACAACAATTTTGCCCTCACGAACAGCGTAGAAGTACCAGAAAATCTCTTGGAAGAAGGAGGCATCTATCAGTGGAACGCTCGAGCCCGAAACTGTCACTACTGGTCGGAGTTCACGCCCGCTCAGGTCTTCAACGTAGACGCCATAGGAGGTAACTGACATGAGTCATCCCAACCACGTCGCGCTCATCGTCGACGGCAACAGGCGCTGGGCACGCCAACAGCAGATGCCCTTTTTCAAAGCTTACAAACTCGCCGGTAGCAACCTCGTGGACATCGTCTGCACCGCCGCCGAGCTGGGCACCAAGAACGTCACCGCCTTCTTGTTCTCGACGGAGAACTGGAAACGCGACCAGAAAGAGATTGACGCGGTCATGAAAGCCTTCGAGGAGATTCTCTTTGAACACACTGACGCCTTCAAGCAGCACGGCGTTCGCGTTCACACCATTGGCGATTTTGACGGGCTGCCCCCGAACATCCGACGCGCCATCGAGCACACGATAACGGAAACAGCGCTATGCAACCGGACGAACTTTGTGATGGCGTTCAACTACGGGGGCAGGTGGGACGTCATCGAGGCCGTCAGGAAGCTGAGTCAAAGTGTAAGCGGGTGTGATGTTAGCAGCTTGACGGAACAGCGTTTCGCAAGCTTCCTGAGCACCGCCCCTTTCGGCGACCCCGATCTGCTCATCCGCACGGGCGCTCAGCAGCGCGCCAGCAACTTCATGCTGTGGCAGCTCGCCTACAGCGAACTCTACTTCAGCGACCTGATGTGGCCGGACTTCACGCCTGAGCAGTTCAAGCGGGCGCTTGTTGACTACGACCAGCGCGAACAAAGGAAGGGGGCTTAGCGATGCCGATGCCTTACTCACACTACGTACTCGCACAAGAGGTTGCTGAAGAGGGGAACTTACCTATCAAGAATCAGACAGAGTACCTCGTCGGCGCGTTCATGCCGGACATCCGTTACTTCACCCAGCAACCCAGAGAGAAGTACCACTTTCCCGTCGAGCGGCTCGAGCCCTACTTCCAGACGGACACTTCGGCGGATTACCTGCTCGGCTATAAGGTCCACCTGCTGATCGACGAGGTGTGGGAGTACCCGGAACTCAAAGAGGCTTACAAAAAAGCCTTCCCGCCCCTCATTAGACAAAGGATGACCCGAGGGCTGCAGGCTCTGGCGTTCGAGCTGTACTGCCTCAAACAGCCGGTGGACGTTGTCGGGCTTAAGCCTATACAGAACGAATTCACGGAAGCACTCGGGATACCCTCTTCAGATGTCAAGCGGGCGGTCGCCTCGATGCGGCGCTACCTCGAGCATCATGACCTGGAGGCGGCGCTCACGATGGCGAGGGAGACACGGCTGTTCCCCGCGCAGCGGCTCCGGACGGTAGAGCGGGTGGTGGGGATGGTGAAAAACCCGCTCGTCCGCCCCGTCGTTTATGGCGTCATCGCGAAGGCCTCGAGACAGATTTTCTCCGAAGTTACCGCCCATGTTATTGACAGGCTAGGGCAGGGAGAGAACGCCCCCTTCTCCTCCGGGCGTGAACGTGCGACCCGCGGGTGAGGCTCGAGGGCCTAGGACGCTAGCCGTCTGGGTGTCGAAGGTCTTTCACCCTTTCGTCGTCCCCGTCTTGGTCCTCTTCTGGGCGCAGCGCCTGTCCGGCGTCCCCCCCTCGGCGGCTCTGGGCTGGACGGCGCTCACGGTTGCGGTGCTCATCCTCCCGGTGCTGGTTCTCGTCCTGCTGCGGGTCAGGGCGGGGCGCTACGAGGACGTCGGCGTGTCCGTGAGGGAGGACAGGCACCTGCTTTACGTGCTCGCCGGGGCTTGTTTTCTGCTGCTCATCATTCTGCTCATTATTTTTGATGCCCCCGGAGTGGTCCGGGAGACCCTGCAGGCGGCGCTTTTCGCTTTCGGCGTCGCCGCCGTCCTGAACCGCGCCATCGGAAAGGTCAGCCTTCACATGCTCGCGATGGGCGGTTGCGCCGCCGTGTTCGCTTTCACCTCGGCGCCGCTGGCGGTCGTTCTGGGACTCCTCAGCCTGCCCGTCGGGTGGTCGCGGCTCTACCTGACGCGCCACACCGTTCTGGAAGTCGTGCTGGGGTGGTCGGTTGGGTTCCTGTGCTTTACCTGTTGGCTGTTGATGCTGTAGAAATTGAACCAACAAGTTGAGAGCTGGCGCTACTTGATTTCCAAATCACTGACTGTAAAATTAGAGTCATTATGGAATGGAGGGTATACATTGAGCCGAGTAACCGCCAATGTTAAGCAGGACAATACCTGGGGTTATTTCGTACAAGACACGTTCTCCGGAGGTGCAGGTTTTAGGCTGTTTCCGAGCCGAGAAGAAGCCCTCGCATATCTTGCCGAGCGAGATGTGCGGGAGCACGCAGAGCAAAGCAATGATGTTGACGCCGACCTCATGACTGAAGAGATGCACTCTGTTTCCGAAAGAATTAGGGCGGGGGAAATTGGACCGGATGATTTACCTAAGGTCATCAATGCGTCCCTATATAACGACACTTTCTGGCTCGAGTGGTTCGGCACACTTCAGGAATTGCAGTCCGGGGACAGCGAATTTTCTCGTCAAGTGCTTGATGCGTTCGAGGCCGAAAAAAGGGAAGCTACAGACTACGGTGAGCCGGAGCCCTCGTTCGAGGATTTTTAGAGAGCTACCGAGGTTGAGATTTTCGTTGCTAAACGCTATATCCTGATTTCCTCTGTGCCTGCCTTGAGACCACGAGCGCCCACATGTACCAGACAGCCACGCTTCGGTAAGGTCGAAAGCGTTCTCCCAGTCTCCTAAGTTCCCCTTTTGTCTGCGTCCCGTATAGCTCCTTCGAGATATTAACGACCCCGAAATCTTCGGTCGGCCATACGTCGAGTCGGCCTAAGCAGAAGATAAGGAACATATGCGCCGTCCACGGGCCGATACCCTTGACGCTCGTTAGCCTTGCCTCGACGTCTTCGTCGCTCTGGCTTTCTATGTCTTCCAGACCGCCATTTGTGGCAAAGACCGCAGCGTTGCGCAGGTACGCGGCCCTCCGGTCGTTGAGGCCGAAGGCCATGAGCTCCTCCATCGTCATTTCAGAGACCCTCAGGGGCTCGAGCTGGGTCGCTTCTTCGAGCCTTTTGTAGGCTCTTTTCGCGGCCCTGCCGGAGACGACCTGCCCGGCTATGGCCCGGGCGAGCGTCCCGAAGGCGTGTTGAGTTCCCAGCTGTAGTCGCCGAAGTGCTCTACCAGTCTGCGCATCGTCTCGTCTTCACTCAGCTTGAGCATAACGTCTTTTCTGGGCTTAACCATCCGCATACTGCCGACGATAGCAGGCGAGGAGCGTGTGCAAACATGAACAGGCACGCGTTGCTCTCAGGTTATGGAGCCGTGAGCCGGCCTTCAGCTACAGGCCGTACCGGTGCCTGTGGTCTCTCAGGTATTCTTCGTTAAGACCGTGTTTACCGCTAACCCTCAGTCTACCCGGCAAGCCGATCAGACTCAAGTCGTCTTCCACCCCGACCGCGCCGTAGTCGAAAAGGACATGGTGGTTAGGACAGAGGCAAAGCATGTTCGCCAGCTCGTCAGGGCCGTTGTGTGGACGACCGAGAGGTAAAACGTGCGCGGCCTCCGCGTAGGGTCCGGCAGGCGTCGAGAGGCGGAGGCCGCACATCTGGCAGGAATACCTGTACATCTGCTTGACGGTAAGTGCGAGACCCGATTCCCGGACGATCCGAGAGATGCGTATGGCCGAACGCTTATCGTAGCTTTCACCGGACGCCGCGATGCCAAACTCCTCCGCAGCGGTGCCAAGCTTCTCCAGGCGGAAGCGCCAGACGTAAAACCCCGACCGGCCGAGCTCGCGGAAGTAGTCACTGATTCGGAAAAGCCCACCATACCTAAACCCCGTTTTTGGCGCGAAAGCGGAGCGATGTCTGTGTCCTCTCACCACCCTGACGGGAAGTTGCGAAAGGCAGCTCTTAGCTAGCGCCAAGTTCCCTCTGACGAGCGTCTGATGCCCCGTTTGCCGTCCGGTTTCCGCGTCACGCCCGCCCTCGCCGGTATACAAGATCAAACCGCCGAAATCCTCGTCGTCCTCGTAACCCCCGGACAGTAGGATGGACTCCGCGCCGCGGGCCGCCGAGCCCTGAATGCCCTTCATGATTTGAGCGTGCACGCCGGACAGAAACAGCTCGCGGCGCGTTTCGAAGGTCGCGCCTTCCGGGAACCCCTTGATCTCGCCAAACATACACACGCCACCTAAACCCTGCCCATTACTGACATCTTACCGTCACTCGGCTCGGATAGGTGGTTCACTGTATTTATAATCCTTGAGGATTTCTTCTGGCCCTCGGAGTTATCCCTCATAACTGTTTTGTGTCTGCCAGATTAGCGTGTCATAAATTATGTATCGTGCGCCGTACCGTTTTAGAGCATCCCTGTTCAGCTCGTCCTCATCTGTGGGTTTGAGGCAGATAATGCGTACGCCTTCGATGGACGCCGCACGCGCAGAAGATACTCCCTCAGGGAGACGACGCAGAGACTTATCCTGGAAACAGTCCCAGCCGCCGCCAAGCTCGTCTAACTCTTATCTGGCGGTCGCTGTTCATCGCCAGGCACTCGAGCGTGGCCCTCCCTATGTCGGTGCGGCCAACGAAGCTTAGGTCTGGGTCGACTTCGAAGTGCTCGGCGTGAACGTCCCGGCGCGGGTGGAAGAGGGCGACCTCTCGGCCTGTCGCAGGATCGAGGCAGGTAAATTTCGCGGCCTTGTAGAGGTTGCATGATCTACAAGCTAGGGCGAGGTTGTCGGGGGTATCGGCGCCGCCTCTGGAGAGGGGGATGACGTGTTCAACCTCAAAGGCGAGGTTAAAGGCCGCTTCGGGCGCTCTGCAGTACTCGCAGCGGTGGCGCGCCCGCGCCGCGACCTTGGGATAGCGGGGGTTCACTCAAGCGCGTCAGCGAGCGCCTCCGCCCGTCGCCCCGAGGCTTCCAACTCCATGTCGACGAGCCGCTCGAGCTCAGCCCTTTCGGCCTCGCCGAGGGGCTCCCCGCCCGCCTGCGCGTCGCGGAAGCGCCGCATCAGCGCTTCGAGGCGTATCTGCTCGGCCGCGCCGAAGAAGCGGTCGGGGCGCTGCGCCTGCACGATCACAACGTGGGTCGCGGCCTCCGGCTCGAGCAGCGCCGTGAGCGCGTCTAGCGCCTCGCCCGCCGTCCGGCCTTTCGCGCGCAGCGTCCCCCGGGCGGCCTCGTAAGGCCCCTCGGGCTGATGCGTCGGCAAGATAGTTATCGCGTCCATCCGACCCAGTTTAACACGCCGGTCTCTTGACACCCGCGCGACCTCAGAACGAGGACCCGCGTAACGGCGCTCACCGGACCGGTCTGCCGGCGCGCTCGCCCTGTCGCTGGGAACTTTTTTCCGGGAACGGCCTAAAAATAAGGCAGACACCGATACCTTAAAAACTAAGGTATCATGCCGGGCATGTCTTTCGGCCTGCAGAACACCCCCTCCTTCGGCACGGTGTACGGCGTCGACTTCTCCGGCGCCAAACTGGCGGGCAAGACCACCTGGGTCGCCCGGCTCGAGCCCTCCTCGGGGGGAGGGCCGCCATTCGCCTTGACGATGTTGAGGCCGCTCCGGAGGCTGTGCGGCTCGGCGGAGCGCGCCCCGACCCTCGGGCACCTCACCGGCATGATCGCCTCCTCCGGCGGCTGCCTCTGGGGGCTGGGCTTCCCCTTCGGCTTCCCGCTGGAGGTCGCCGGGGCGTGGGGCGAGCAGCTCGAGCTGGTGGGGAGCTGGGGCGACGACGCTTACGGGCTGGGGCTCGAGCTGGTGCGCAGGTCCGAGGAGGGCTTCGGGCGCAAGCACCTGCGGCGGCTGACCGACCTGGAGCACAGGGCGCCTCACGACCCTTACCACTACCGGGTCATCTACCAGACCTTCTTCGGCATGCGCGACGTGCTGGCCCCGCTCCTGCGGACGCCGGGCACCGCCGTCCTGCCCTTCCGGTATCGGTGCCTGCCCACGGCGTCGCGCGTGGTGGTCGAGGCCTGCCCCGCCACGACGCTCGACCGGCTGGGGCTGCCGCGCCGCAACTACAAGCGGCCGCAGGGCGGGGCGCTCACCTTTAAGGAGAAGGAAGTCAGGCGCGAAATCCTGCGCGGCCTCCGGGCACACGTCGCGCTCAGCGAACACCGGCGGCGGGTGACGGCCAGAGACCCGGGTGGGGACGCGCTGGACGCCGTCCTCGCGGCGCTCGGGGCGGCACTGGCCTTCGGGGAGGCGGACCACGGGGGTATCGCCGCCCACCCCCGCTACCGGCTCGAGGGCAGGCATTTCGCCTAGCGGGGGTGTGGCCTCAGGCGCGGTCCTCGCGGCCGCCTTGTGCAAGGTATGCGCTCTGTGAGCTACCAACCGCGCTCCGGAAGCACGGTCGCTCGGCCGGGGCAGCCGACAATCAGTTTCCCCCCGCATTCCCCCCGCAAGCTTGGCGAACTTGTTGAGACTACAGACAGCGTATGGACAAAACCTGCTTTATAGACGCAACTTTGATAGCTTTTACTAAACCCGAGTACGGATCAGAAGGCCAGGAGTTCGAATCTTCTCGGGCGCACCAGAAAAAGCTTTGCTGGACAAACATCCTCGAGCCGCAAGTTGGCGCAGCTCGAGGATGTTCTACTACCTTTTCCACGACTTCCACTACGCGCCAATTTTGAGCATGCGCTCGAGCGAAATACTCTCCCCATGAGACGCTTCCCGTAAGAGGTGGATGTAGATTTTCTCCGTCGTCCGCATGTGGCTGTGACCCAACCAGCGTGACGCTCTAAGCAAGCTGACCCCCGCCTCAATCCATAGCGACCCTGCCGTACGCCTTAACCCGTGAAATTTGATGCGGCGCACCTTAGCCATCTCACTGAGTTTATAAAACTCTTGTCTCCGGTGCCCCATTGTCGGAACCCCTCCAGCAGCGTTTGTGACGATGGTGCCGAGATTGTACTCTCGATGCCGTTGCTCCCTCTGATGCTGCCGTAATAGCTCAAGAGCCGAACTGGGTAAGGGGATATAACGCCCGGAAGCCTTCGTTTTGAGCCGTTCGGAAAAAGCGGGAACCTGGCGGTCATTGACGGCTTGACGTTGGACGTGGATGTGAGGTTCAGGTTTACCCGTGCTCTTGTTCTCGAGGTATTCAATATCTTGCCACATCAAACCGCGCAGTTCGCTCATCCTGAAGCCCAGGTTTAGGGTCAAGTAATAAGCGACGAAGTAAGGATGTTGTCTTGTTTCTTTGGCGGTGATGAATTGCTTAGCTTCGCTCGGCTCCCAATAATCTGCCTCGACCTGGGGCACGACGATTTTGGACACCGCTCCCTTTTCGTAAGGGCTGCGCTCGAGAAGACGCCAGCGCACAGCTCGTGTTAGGGCGCTCGACAAGGTAGCGCTGGCGTTCTTGGCGACGAAAAGCCCGTGTTCTCGCTCGAGCCCGTCCTGCCAACGTTGCATGGTGATGGGTTCGAGCTTGTTGAGCTTAAGGTTGCCAAGGGCGGGTTTGATGAAGTGCTCGACGTCTCTTTTGTATCCCTGATAGGTTTTCGGAGCGAGCTGTTTGCGGGACACAACACATGTTTCCCTCGGCCGAACTTGGCTGAGCCAGTAGTCGAGGTAATCACGAAGGGTGGTGATATAGGCGTTGGGAAAACCTCGGCTCTTCACTACACGAAGTTTCTCCAGATCGGTGAGGGCCTCTTCGCGTGTCTCGCGGGACGTACCTTCCAGGCGCTTTTGCTTCCCGGTTGAGGTGCATTCGGTGGTGATCACGGCCGAGTACCGGGTGGAGCTCGAGCCGTCCCTTCGCACCCTCACCCGCCTCCGTAAGCAGCCTTCGCCGTTTGCCCGTTTAGTCATGGTGACCTCCCTCATTTAGTTAGAGGGGTAGGTTAGCGGATTTAGGGCATAGAACGCTTCAGTCCCAAAAGCAGAGGGGTCGTGATCCTTATGCAACGAACGGCCCGTTCTGCTGCACAAAAAATGCAGCTAACCAGCCTAAAAAAATCTTTTACACGGATGCTAGCAGACCGCTTGTCTTATAATTCAGTTGTTGGGCGGCCCTTATGAAACGACAGATAACACGCGTAGCAGCCTATGGACTTTTGCTCCAACATCGCCGCATCTTAACTCTGTAGAATTTCCGGTCAGGACCCAGAGTCCGCCGGCTACTGGACTTTACCGGGCGGCGGCATAGATTTTGGAGAAGACCCAGTTGACGCGATGATACGAGAGGTGAACGAGGAAACCGGGCTTGTCGTCCGCTCGGTCGGTTTGGCAGAGATCAACTCATTTTACTAAAGAGGACGAAGACCATACCCTTCATGGCTTTCGAATCATCTACCATGCTGAGCTTGTCGGTGGATCGCTCGCCTATGAGCTTGATGGGTCGACTGACCTTTGTGCCTGGTGGTCCTTCGAAGAGGCGAAACAACTGCCACTTGTAAAGCTTGGCGAAATTGGTCTAAAGCTTGCGCTTTCAGGTGGCTCGTGAGTATCGCCGGCCAATAAAGTCAATCGAAACCGTCGTGTCATTTTTGACGCTAGGACTATCTGGCAAGTGCACCGCACGTCTTGAAAATCGTGTTCGAGCTGAGGAAAACGTAGGTGTCAGGTCTTATCCCCAAGCGTGAGTTTCATAAGCTGGCCCAAATGTGACGACCCTGGCTGAAGCGGCGTAAGTTCTCCGACAGGTTTGAATCCTGCTTGCGTATAAAGGCGCGTTGCAGCGGTGTTGCCGGAGGTGACACCTAGCACCAGTTCTCGCGCATCCGCTGCTTTCGCCCAGGTAATGATTGTGCCTAGAAGCATCCTCCCGATACCGAGACGTCTGAAGTTCGGACCAACCCACATCTGATAGACATGAACCACTTCGCGCTCGGAGGGGTCGATCCTCCCCCAGGCTAGCCCAACGGGCTTAGCACCAACTTCTGCCACGAGAGGAAGATGGTAGCGAGCGTCTGCGCCCAAAGCGAGTCGAGCGGCCCAGTCCACGTCTTGACGTTGCTGCTCTCCCGTGAGCGTCCGTCCGAAGGCGTCTGGAGAGTCTGCGAGGGCGCGAAGTCGGAGATCTCGGTACGTGCGCCACTCGTGTGGTGCGAAAGTGCGCACCGAGGGTGCCTGACTCATAGTTTCCTCAACCGTTGCATCAAAGAGTTGACTTAACTTAACTGAAAGGTGGAGCCCGCCGTGAAGACTGCTTCCTGAACGCTTGGAAGCTCTGTCTCACAAATAAAGTAGTATTCGATGATCACGCTAACGATCTCCTGCAAGCATCGCAGTAAGCCCGAATGTCACCCTTCATCATAGCCTTCCCAACTCAGCGGTTCAAGCGCCAAACAGCTTTCGAATTTATGTGCGGCGGGGAGCTTAAAGCTGGTAAGCAAGTTTTCACGTCAGAGCCCGACTGCTTGCGCCGAGTTACTCTCCCCAAGCACATCCTTAAACACTTCGGTGTCCATCCGAACCTCTCAACGCAAATGGTTCGGTTCTGCCTCGAGCCCCTCGGCGTAGTCTAAGCGCCGCAACTTGCTGAGCAGCGGTCTTAGATTCTGGCGCGCTTTACGCTCCAAAGTGTCGGGGTAGAATAGGTAGAGGAGGTCGTCTCGGGCGACCCACCCCTCCTGATAGGCGAGATAGTAGAGTATCGCCGTGAGTTTGCTAGGCGGGGGCTCGAGCCGAGCGTCGCCGTATTCAATCGCGGGCGAGCCGAGCAGTTTGACATGGGGCACCACACCCTATTGTAGTGGAAATAGCTCGAGCCTAGCTTTCCGATGTTCGTAGTTGCTTACAAAGCTCGTGTTTCGCTAATGTCAATCAGCGCCCAAACATCCTCCAAGCTTCATTTAGACTATTGAAGAGTCGCAGCACACGACCAGCGGCACCTCGAACAGCGTGAGCAACTACGCTTTGTCTTTCCCGCGGTCACGCACGTTAGCGTCAGCGATAAACTTGGTGGTCCAGATCGGTTCATCAGTTTCCCCCTGCCGGACCGGGTGGCTTAGGACCAATCGTATAGTATAGGTTTACCCAGCAACCTGAATCTTTTTTCATCTCGACTACCCTAGATTGTCGATTGGTGGGAACTGGATAGAGAAACCTTTCATTAACAGGACCGACATATGTATCCTCATCCGTTTTGTCGTCGTCACCATCGTCCGACTCCCTCACCCAGCCGGTAATCTGAATTAACTCCCCGCTTTTTTTCTGCCGGACAATGCGGCGGGATTCAGCTAGACGTATCTCTTCGCCTCCATTCCGCGACGTGTGGTCGGCCTCCTTTCGTTCCACAGGAGGCTCATCCTCTTCGCCGTTGCGTAATACATTGAATTCCCAGTAGAACTCACCCTTACCCACACCGTCACAGTCACCGCCCACATACATACGGTCGAAGTCCACAAAAACCTCCTGACTGTTGACGTTACACTCTCGGATGCTGTACTCGGTGTTGAACCCGACTTTAGCAAGCGAGTTGTCCTTGAGGTAGGAGATTTTATAAGAGATGGGATAGGTCAGGAACGCTTTGGGGAAGTTTGCGCCGCTGTCCAGGTACTGCTTCAAACTGCTACCGTTGGTCTTGATGAGTTCAATGCCATCACCTGCGGAACCGCCGAGCACTACGATATCCAAGGAGCTGTTATTAAGGATACTTTCGTTCTTTGCATTCCCGAAAACGTTCCCCTGATTTGGGCCAGGTGGATCGTATGCGTAGTCAAACGCTACTTTCATTTCACCGTGTTCAGCTGTCGAGGTCATTTTTATGATGAGCATACGACCGTAGGTCACGGATGAAACGTAAGCCGGCAGGTTAGCCTCGTTCGCGTAGAACTTCAGGTCGTCAACAGTAACCTGAGGCGCGAAAACGGTGTCAGGTCTTAGGGGGCTAGTTACAACTGTATAATACTCTTGCACGTACTTGATATAGAGGCTGTTCGTTTCCGCCTTGCTATCCATATCGAGGCTGGCTTTGAGGCTGCCGCTAAACCACTTAGCCGAGAGACCGAGTTGCAGCATGCTTTGCTCGAAACTGTGACCTTCTTGCTTCGTGAAACTAATTTTGGCGGCCGTATCACCCTCAAAAGCGTTCACGATGTCGTTGACCGCCTGCCCAACCACCGCCAGTGACGGCACTTCGACGGTGCGACTCCCTATAACAGCTCCCCCGCTCGAGACAACGGTTATTTCGACAGGCCCGCCGCGCTCGAGGGGGATGGTCACAGGGGCACCGTCAGGAACGCTCGTTCCTTGCACCAGCGAGCCTGCCCAAAGGGAGTCGGCGTTTGGGTTAAGCGCAACAATCTCATCAAAGCGCGCCGTCAGGTCGTAGCGTTTACTCTCACAGGTAAATTCGGTTCCATCAGCTACCTCTATTTTTGTGGTCCCCCCCGGGGAGTTTTCAGACGGTTCAGGTACCGGAGCTGGATCACCGAGGCTCTGTATGTAGGCGGCAACCTCTTCAGAGGTGTTAGAAGACGCAGTTGCTGTAGCTACGATTCCCGCGAGGACGCCAACAGCTATTAGAGCGCCAGGAAGAGCGTGCCTCCAGTGACTAAGAAACTTGAAAGCTGCCTTGATAATGCTGTTCATAATTCATCCTCCTCAGATACGATGTGGTGTAGCACTCAGGCTGCTACCGGCTCGAGCGTCGTGTCTGTTGCCGGTAAGTCTGTAACTGCCCATTTACGAGTAAACTTCCTAATCAAAAACTTCACCTACCCTTAAGTCGGAAGCACGTGTCAGATTTTTGGTTACTCACAAACCGAACTGTGATAGCTTCGGAGTTCCATAAGCTGCTCATCCACCCCCTTCTCATAAGACCAGCTAGCCCACCGGCCTCTAACGTCAACATGGGCGTAGCCTGCAGCTAACCCGACGCTGATGTTACAACCGCAAACGTCGATCGCAGCTTTGGCGATGTCTTCCCCGCTTAAACCTGTTGACCTGATGTCCGCGGCTTGTCCGCTTGTGTGGCGACTGAGCGTCGGTTGGGTACCCCTCTCTTTGTAAACCTCGACATTATGCGCCCAGGAGCGGTAGCCCGAGTTGACCGTGACGGGTTGCTCTACCCGGTCTCGAATAGCTTGCAGACAGGTAACGAGGTCAGGGTCGATGCGAGCTATCTCGAATTCAACTGCCCCACTTTTAGCCAGTTCACCTAGCGTGAAGTTAGGGGAGAGGCTAAGGTCGCGCGGTCCGCTAGCGTCAAGTAGAAGATTGCCTGTTTGCTGCGCGTCCCAAAAAGGCTCTTTACAACCTTCAGGGAGGCCGGTTACAACAGAAAGTTCAGCGCCGCTAGGAAAAGACACTGTGTTTTGAGTTGTCATAGGCGCTTCAGTAGAAGGCTGGTTGTCTGAAACAAGTGTCGACCAAGTAAGGGGATCAACCTCTCCGTCATCGGTTAGTCCTAAGGTGTTTTGGATGTTGAGGACGGCGCGGTGAGTCCCTGAACCGAAATCGCCATCTATGTCGAGCGCGTGCTGGTAACACCCCGAAAGGGACTGAACGGCTTTAACAGCCTCACCACTGTCACCACGCTTTACGGTTATGACAAGTGCTTCCCAGGTACCAGCCCCGACAGTGCCCGAATCTGCAAGACCTCTATCGCGTTGGAATTCGCTTACTGCTTGTGCCGTGCTGAGGCCAAAGTCACCATTCACCTCAACATCTGAGCCGTGTTGTCGAAGCAAATGCTGAACAACTTCCACCACAACTCCCTTATCGCCCTCTGTAACTGTCGGCCAAGCTTGGGCAATGGCAAAAGTCGTGGTGCTCAGAAACAAGAATGTGACTGCTTGATTAATCAGCTTCATATTTTCCCTTCAGGCCTTAGCCTCTTTTGACATTCATTGCGAGTTCCTGAAGTCCTGGACTTTTACTGGAGCCTTGTCCCGTGCTCACTAGCACGAGTAGGCTTGACCCTCCTGGAGGCTACTCGTGCTAGTCCCCTTACGAAATACGAACGTGCCGCGTCACCTGTCCATTGCTCTCCCAGTAGGTGTGCTTGTTGGCAATCGCCGGGTCGCTCGGTGCGGGTTGGACGTTGCCAACAGTATCGATAGCCCGTGAGGTGATATCGTGCTCACCCGCTGAAGGGTCGTCCCAGTCTAGCTGCCAGAAGGTCCAGGTAAACTCATCTCCCTGTCCCTGACCGAGCTGCGCACGCTGCCACGGTCCCCCGTCGATCTGCACCTCGACTTTTTCGATGGGTGCGCCCCAGGCCGCGCCCATAATCTGGTACTGGTCGCCTCGGCGTGATACCTTGGCAGGAACGGACTTGAGCAGCGACCGACCGACTGAGGTTTCTAACCACACCAGCTCGTCGTCGCGTTTCTCTTGCCGGATGGTCACATACTCGCGCGCCATGAAGTGACCCATGTAGCGGCTCGGCCGCACCTCGATGCGCTTCAGCCACTTCACGTTGGCGATGCCGTACCAGCCCGGCGCGATGAGCCTGACGGGAAAGCCGTTGGGCTGGGGCAGCGGTTGGCCGTTCATCTCAAAGGCCAGCAGGTTCTCCGGGCTCATGGCGTCGTCCAACGACATGCTGCGCGCGAAGTTGACCGTCATCGGAATGTCGCGCACCTCTATCTCGCCGACGTCGCTGCCGAAGAAGACGACCTCGATGCCGTCCTCCTGAACGCCCGCTTCCTCGAGCAATGAAGCGAGCGGCGTGCCGGTCCAACGCGCATTGCCGACCGCGCCGATGAGAAAGGGAAGGCCGTGGTTACCCGAACATTCAATGGTGAAGTCGACCTCCCGCCGCGCCCGCGCCTTGAGGTCCTCGAGCGTCAAGGTCATCGGCTGATCTACAAGCCCGCTTATCTCCAGCCGCCAATCGTTTGCGTCCAAAGCTGGCTGGCCAAAGTGAGAAACGTAGAAAAAGTCGTCGGTGGGCGTGATCCAGGAGTCGAGTTCCTGCCACTCGAGCAACTGTCCGGCGATCTCCGGCACCGGGTTCTCGGCCGGCTGGTCCAGCCAGGGGATGATCGTTTCGCCCGGCTGAGCCGCGAAAACCCGAGAAAACAGATTGGGCGTCAAGCCCAGCCCGGCCACAGCCACCCCGCTCTTTAACAGCATCCGACGTGAGACCTCTTGTCTAGCCATACCTTCCTCCTTTGCGGCGATAACGCCGACTTGCTATAGAGCTTTGCTGTCATTCATCAAGGTAGAAAAACAGGCGTTGCCTCAGCGTTGTGTGAGCATTACTTGAGGAGCAGATGGCCGTTTCGTACGTACCTCCTCAGTTGGAGCTCGTTGCCGCAAGTTAAAGATGGTGTGTCGGCCCCTTTCATTGCCACTGGTTACACCTCGTTCTCTTTAGCGGGGACTGTAGCCAAAGGGCGTGGCTCGGGCGTGGCTCCGGCGTAGCTTGGTAGTGATATGAGAGAGCGAAAAGTGGTCTAAGATAGGGTTGACATGACAAACGAAGTGCGGGTGACGCTGTTCGGCCTCCCTCGAGCCCTTGTCGGCACGAGCGAGCTGGACTTTGCCCCCGACCTGCGTTATCAGTGTCTCGCTTACCTGGCCGTGGTGGGCGACTGGGTGCAGCGCGACGACCTCATTTACCTTTTCTGGCCCGACACGCCGCAAGACAAAGCGCGAGAGCACCTGCGCGGGCTCCTCAAGCGTATCCGCAGACTCGAGTGGCTAAAGGCGCTCGAGAGCGACGCGCGGCGGGTGCGATGGTTGGTCGCGTCCGACGTGACAGACTTTCGAGCCGCCGTAGATAAGCAAGCTTGGGCCGAGGTGGTTTCATGCTACGGTGGACCCTTTCTTCAGACCTTCGATAAGGGCGCGCCAGAATTCACAAGCTGGGTAGACATGGAGCGCGCGAGTTTTTTCAAAGCGTACCGCAAGGCGGTTTTCAGGCTTTCGGAAGCGCTCGAGGCCCAAGGGCGTCCGCTGGAAGGGGCCGAACTCTTTGGAAACTTGTATCAAAACGACACCCTCGACGAAAGGGTGCTCAGGCGCTACTTAGAGCTTCTGGCGCTAGGCGGCAAGACGGAGGAGGCGCTGGACGTCTACGCGTCGTTCGAGAGGGGCCTCGAGCGCGATGTCGGGGGCGAGCCGGAAAAGAGCACCCGCGAGCTTGCCGACAGGCTCCGTTCCGGCGAAGTTGTTACCTCGAGCGTCACGCGCTTAACCGTACCGGAGCCCGAAACCAAGCCGAGGCGGGGACTGCCTACACCCGCCACGCGTTTTGTGGGGCGAGAAACGGAAACCGGTAAGGTCGTGGGACAGTTGGCCGAACCCGACTGTCGGCTGCTGACGATTCTCGGATCGGGCGGCATCGGCAAGACGCGGCTGGCGCTGGAAGTCGCTGGGCGGCTCGAGTTTACCTACCAAGATGGCGTAGCCTTTGTTCCCTTCGACCGGGTCAGTTCCCCCGACTTGATGGTGTTCGCGGTGGCCGACGCGCTTCACTTCTCCTTTTTCGGACCGCGCGCGCCGCGAGACCAGCTCCTGAGCTACTTAGAAAACAAGCACATGCTGCTGGTTATGGACAACTTAGAGCATCTGTTGGACGGCGTGACGCTGCTTACCGAGATGTTGGGGAGCGCGCCACACCTCAAGCTGCTGGCGACCTCACGCGAGAGCTTGAACGTGCGGGCCGAGTGGTTTTACGACCTCGGCGGTTTGGCAACACCCGCGGCGGATGATAAAGACGCCCAGAGCTATGACGCCGTCCACCTGTTTCTGCAAGCTGCAAAAAAGACCCAAGGAGACTTTCGTCTCGACGAGGCTAACGCGGGCGCGGTGGTGCGTATCTGCCGCCTTGTGGGTGGTATGCCCCTGGCGCTCGAGATGGCGGCGGGCTGGCTACGCGTCCTTACGCCCGAGGGCGTCGCGGCGGAGTTGGAGAGGGGCCTGGACACGCTCGAGCTATCCGCGAGGGACAGCGCGTCACGTCACCGGAGTGTTCGGGTCATGTTTGAAGCCTCCTGGCAACGCCTGAGCGAAGCGGAGAAAGGTGCGCTCGAGCGGTTGTCGGTTTTCCAAAGCGGCTTTACGCAAGAGGCCGCCCGAGACGTTGCCGAGGTGAGCCTGCCGCTCCTCCTTTCTCTTATCAACAAATCGTTTGTGGGACAGCGCGTCTCGGGCGGCAAGTTTTCCCAGCACCCGCTGCTGCTCCAGTTCGCGCGGGAAAAGGCGCAAGGTCGCCCAGAGGAACTGGCGCGAACCGAGACCCGGCACAGCCGCTTCTTTTTGGAGGCTTTGGCTACGCTGCAAAAGGCGCTGAACAGCTCGGGGCAGTTGGGCGCACTACAGCAAATTGACATAGTCCTCGAGGATATGCGCCGTGCCTGGTCTCGGGCAGTCACGCGAGGCGATGCGGAATGTCTTTATAAAGCAGCAAGGCCGCTTAGGCACTACCACAGCATGCGGGGCAGATTTCAAGAGGGGCTCGAGCTACTCGGTGAGGCCATCGCGGCGCTGGAGGCTTCGCCTTCACCATTCGACCGTGAATTGGGCGGCTTGCTCGCCCATCAGGCGCATTTTTTTCACAAGCTGGGCGATTATCCTCGGGCGCAGGACGCGGCCACGCGCTCCTTATTCGGGCAAGGGCGGGCGCAAGGGGTAGAAAAGTCCTACGCCCTCGAGGTGCTGGGCAAGGTCGAGCGCACCGAAGGCAATATCACGAAAGCGCAGGCTTACTTTGAGCAGGCGCTTTCTTTCAGTCAACACTTGGGTGACAAGTCCCGCGTAGCGGCGTTGCTGTGGAATTTGGGATTGCTCGAAGCGCGCTTGAAGCGTTTCGCCAAGGCGAAAATCTATATGGAAGCGTCTTTGAAGCTGGACCGCGCTATCGGCAATCGTTGCGGTGAGGGCATAAACCTAGTGGGCTTAGGGCGGGTTACGCGCATCCTGGGTGACTTAAGCACCTCACTCGCCACGCTACAAGAGGCGTCGACACTCTTCCAAGAGGGCAGCTTTCGCGCCTGGCTGCCCGAGGTAGGGGTCGAGCTTGCCGAGACGCAGCGTCAATTCGGCAACCGGGCCGAAGCGCGTTCCCTGTTCGAACGGGCGCTGCCTATGGCGCGCGACTCAGGTGTCATGTTTCTCGAGGCGCGCGTCCTGCTCGGCTACGCCCATCTCCTGTTAGATGAGGCGGATTTTGCCGCGGCTGAGACGCAATTGGTTCAAGCTCGTGAGCTTGCTCAAGCATTACAGGAGACACAGTTACTCGAGCTAATCTCAGAAGGGTGGCACCGATTGACGAATGCGCCTGGATACGCGCCGAAAACCGACTCGGTGCGCCAGCCGAACGCCTGAGCCCTCCCACCTTCACCCGAGAAAGGACTCGAGGGGCTCATCTACTCGCGCTTGCCCTGCCCGCACCTCCATCATCTTGCGGCGCAGAGGGTTGAAATAGTACGACAGCCGTACCAGGGTCCCAAAGCGGTCATCTACTTCCATACCGCTGATGATGAAGCCTGCTTTGAGCTTTGGCACGATTATCTGGTTGTTGGTCACCGTATGGCGGCTGTAGACGATCTGAAAACCCACCTCCTCGACTTTTTGCAAGACTAATGGTAGGAGCGCCTTGTAAAGCCCTCGATTCCGGTGCGCCTCGAGGATGCCGGTGTTGATCATATAGAAACGCTGATCGTCCTCTTGCCTGCCCAGGTGCCAGCCGACGAACTCGTCTCCGCGAAAAATACAGAGGCGGAGCACGAAGGGATCGCTGCACCTGTCTTTCAATCGTCTCGAGGCTTCATGCTCCCCTTCAGATAGGGCTTGCTCAGCGTCAAAGGTAAAGGTTTTGCCAAGAACCACCGGCCCATACTGCTGGAAGTATAGACGGAACTCCTCAGCACTCATTTCACGGTAGCTGTACCCACCCACAAGTGGGATCATGATCGTCTCCTTTCCCAAACGGCTTCAGCCTAAGCTTTACTTTGCACAGAAACCTGAAGCTAACCAGGTGGGCTAACACTGCTTTTGGGGATTGGTCAGTTTCTGGACCCACTATATGACTTCGAGCAGAGCCATTGTGCGGCAGACGCGCGCGTTTGTTGCACTAAGACGAGCCTGATCTGGTCTGATCTAAGGGATGGCGAAGGAACCACCGCTAAGGGTCGAGCTTGTGCGGTGACGAGAACGTGCGCTCTCGGTGCTCAAAAAGGCGCTAATCCTCGAGCGGGTCTCTGTCCCTGACGTTGGTGGCCTCCCTGACGGCGTCCTCGGCCCGCTCGTCGGCCGATTTGGCCTCACCTTCTTCGGTGGCACCCTCAAGCTCGGCGGCGACCTCTTGCGCGGCCTCACGCGCCACTCGCGTGGGCAAGAGGCCCAAGTCGGCAAGCGCGTCTAGCGCATCTTCCGAGGCCACGCGGCAGAGCACCTCGACCTGGCGGCGGCGCAGGTCGAGGTGCTCGACTTGCTCGTTCAACTCGCCGAGCTCACCCTCCGCGCGCCTTTCCCAGCCCGCGAACACCCGCTTGGCCTTCTCGACCGTCGCGGGGGCTAAGTTGGGCAGACGCGTAAAGAACTCCAAGGTGTCGCCCGTCCTTCTCGCCGCGAGCCGCCGCGCGGACGCCTCGGTGTAGGCGAGTTCGGTCGGATTCTCACCCAAAGGTTTGGGCAGGGCGCCCGTGAGCCGTTCCGCGAGCCAGGCGAGGGGGGGCCGGTCGCGCTTCCGCAGCCTATCTAAGTCCGCCCGGCCGAGCGTGACCTCGTCCACCTGGTCGCCCACCTCGTTAAGCAGCGTGCGGGCGACCGCGGGGGGCAAGAGCCCAGCGTCGCTCAAGCGCTGGTAGGTCTCGTGCTCGACGAAGAGCCCCCGGCGCACCACCACCTCGAGCTCCTCCTCGCTTGTCAGGTTGAGTTTTTCCAGCGCCCCGCGCGCCCCCTCTTCAGCGTCGTCAAGATGCGCGGTGGCGGCGGGGTCGTCGAGACCCAGCTCGCTAAGCCAGTCTCGAGCCGCGTCCAGTCCGGCGAGCCGCGCGCTGCCCACGAGAAACTTGTCGGCGCGGCTCGGCCTGTCCAGACCCAGACGGTGGACCAGAGCCGAGATGGTGGTGGCGTTTAAGAGCAGCGTGGCGAGCACCACGCCGCCCGTCATGGCGACGAAGAGGTCGCGTTGCGGCAGCTCTTCGGGCAGCGCCAGGGCCAGCGCCAGCGCCACCCCGCCGCGTAAGCCGCCCCAGATGAGCACCGCTTGGTTGCGGATGCCAAAGGGCGGGATGTGGGCTAAGCGCTCTAAAAGCCACACGAGCGGCACCACCGCCAGCGCGCGGGCTATGAGCACGGCGGCGACGGCGACCAGAATCGCGCCCCCGTAACGCACGAGGAGCGTGGGCTCGATAGCCAAGCCGATGAGCAAAAAGAGTAGCGCGTTGGCGACGTAGCCCAGCGCCTCCCAGAGCTCACGCCAGCCTTCGCGCACCTCTTCCGAGGCGCGGATGGGCGCGCTCCCCGAGAGCACCAGGCCCGCGGCGAGCGTCGCCATCACCCCGGAAAAACCGAACACCTCGTCGGTCAGCACGAAGCCGCCGTAGGCGACCGCGACCGAGAGCGCGGTGGCGGGCAGCTTTTCCAGCCAGGGCAGCACCAGCGCGGCGGCAAAACCTATTAGCGCGCCCACCGCCGCGCCGCCGAAAAACACGAGCAAAAAGCTTGCTAAGCCCCCGCCGACGCTCACCTCCCGCCCCAGCGCCGCGGCCAAGAGGACGTTGAAAAGAACAATCGCCACCCCGTCATTTAAGAGGCTCTCGCCCTCGACCAGCGTTAAGAGCCGCCGCGGCACCCCGAGCTCGCGGAACACCGCCACCACCGCCACCGGGTCGGTGGCCGAAATGAGCACGCCGAAAAGCCCCGCCGCCGCCAGGGGCACCCCCAGGCCGACGCGGAGCACCATCCCGACGAGCCCCGCTGAAATGAGCAAGGCAGGCACCGCCAGCACGAGGATGGGGACGAGGTTGCGAAAGAAAGCGCGGGTGGAGAGGCCGAGCGCGGCCTCGAACACGAGCACAGGCAGGAAGAGGAACACGAGCACCTCCTCGAAGCCCTCACCCTGGAGGGGGCTCTGAAAAAGGGTGCCCGCGCCAAAGCCCACCACCGCGAGCACCACGGTGAGGGGCAGCCGTACGCGCTTGGCGAGCACGCCCAGGAGCACCGCGCCCGCGAGGAGCGCGGAGACCCCGAGCAGCCATTCTGGCAGGTTCATCAGTCACCAATCCCCGCTCACGCTTTATCAGCCTCATCTCAAAGCTTGTCAGATGATTCTACTCCAACGGGCGGGACTTAGGAGCCGGAGGTGCGAGCAGTCACAGCCGCCTACCCGGAGGGTTGAACGAAAGACCGGCGAAGAAACTGACGATAAGCTCCAGCCAGCACATCTGAGACTAAAAAGATATGCCTGTTCCCAAGGCCGTGCAGAAAATGGCGTAGGTGCTTGTGCGACAAACCGGGCCTACAGTCGCATAAGCCATACATGTGATTGGTTTCCCCCCGCATTCCCCCCACAAGCTTGGCGAACTTGTTGAGACTACAGATAGCGTATGGACAAAACCTGCTTTATAGACGCAACATTGAGAGCGTTTACTAAACCCGAACCTAGCTTGCGAGTAACTACGGATCAGAAGGCCAGGAGTTCGAATCTTCTCGGGCGCACCACAAGAAAAGCTGTCCTAGACAGCAGAATCCCGGAGCTTAAACTAGCTCCGGGATTCTCATTGAGGGCGTTCCCTACTAAACTTCCTACTAAAGGGAACTGAGCAACTCCTCCATCGTCCGGCTGCTCTGCTCGAGTCGACTCCTAAACGCGTGCGCGTAGATGCGCAAGGTGGTGTTGATATCGGAGTGCCCTAATCTTGCCGAGACCGTGGCGACGTCCATACCGCTGGCGATCCATAGCGACGCGGCGGTGTGGCGCAAGTCGTGAAAACGGATTCCTGAAACGTCCGCTTTGAGCGAGAGCTTTTCGAACGGCTCGACCAGCCGAGCTCTCGAAGGAGGCGTGCCCCGACCCGTGGTGAAGACGAGGTCGTAGTCTTGCCAGCCTTTCCTGGCTTCGGCTCGAGTCGCTTCTTGAACTTGTCGATGGTCGTTTAGAACGCTGAGAACGTCCGGTGGAATTGGAAGGAGCCTGTCACCCTTCCTCGTTTTTGGCGGGCCGAATTTCGGAACCGCTTTGTCACCTGAGAGCGTACGCTGGACATGCAGCGTGTTTCCGTTGATGTCACTCCATTGAAGGCCGCGCACCTCCCCAAGTCGCAACCCCAAGCTAAGCGTGAGAAAGTAAGTGGCGTAGAACCTATGCGCCTGCGCTTCAGCAAGAAACATCCGCACCTCACAAGGTTCCACACCTGAATGTCGTTGTCCGGCATCCGCACGGCTGCCACCGCGTCCACGGGGTTGACCGGAATCACCTGCCACTGCACCGCCTGAGTGAGCGCCGCGCTAAGGCAAGCTCGCGCTTTCCGCGTCACGTACGCACTGTTGTTCTTTAATAGCTCTGTTTGCCACGACTGAACGTGTAGCGGCGTAAGCTTGTTCAGCTTGATGTTCCCCAAATAGGGTTTGACGTGGTTTTTGCTGTCACCCCGGTAGGCTTGCATAGACCTCGGGCGCAGGTCGTGCTGGCGCTGCTCGAGCCAGTAGTCGAGGTAGTCGCTTAAGCAGCTGTCACCGGCCCGGTTTAGCATCCCTTGCTCGAGCTGTTTGAGTAGCTCGATACGGTCGCGGTTCGCCTCGGGTCTGGTTTTACGCCACGGACCCTCCAAACGCTTCTGACTGCCATCGGTTTGGTTGCCATTGGTGATGACCGCGAAGTAACGAACATAAGACGTGCCGTCATCCCGCTTGAGGGTGCGTTTGCGCACTGTTCCCTCGCCGTGAGAACGCTTCGCCATCGGTTAGCCCCTTCTCTTTTTAGACAAACCTCGGTTTTTATTCAAAAACTAAGGTAACGTCGGCCTGTCACAACAAGCAGGTCACCTCTGCTTAATCAAAGTTTGATTGTCTAGCAAAAGAAGGAGCCTCTTCACATAATTTTAGCGTGCTGAGGCCCGCTAGATGCCCAGTGGTCTAACAAAACCATTTTTCTTGTCGCGCTCAAACGTGTGGACAGCACGTGAAAAGTTCCGTTCAACATCTTTATTGCTTGAAGTCTCAGCTAACGAACAGGTTTCCTGGGGCGAAGTCTCGTATACGTGTCGCGGTGGAAATACTGTTTGGCACGGTGTTGGAACTAGTGGGTCATCCGCCACGCGCATAGCCTTTGGTGCTGCGGCACTTCGACAGTAGAAATAGGACGCAAGCTGCAGGCACCTGAACCTCCTAAGCGGTGGCGGCGCGCTCTGGCCCTGTCCCGCCGGGCTTTGCGCTTGCCGCCCCAGACAAAGGGAGTGGGCTGCTGGTTCCAGTGGCGGGCCGTGGCTTCAAGCCAGGAGATGATGTCTTGTGGCGTCTTGGGGTGCTGTCCGGCCAGCGCGCGCCGGGTGAGGATACGTTGGATGGACTCGGCCATGTTGAGCCAACTGCCGCCGACGGGAGTGTAGATAGGCATAACGCCATGCTCCATGAGCCAGCAGACTAAGTCAGCGGATTTGTGACCGGCAAGATTGTCCAGAACCAGGAGCATTCTCAGGGGAGGTAAATCTTTAAGCAGACCGAACTTTACCGTTAGACCCTGTTGCCACACCTCCCACAGCGCTCGGTTGAGCTCGGCAGTAAGTCTTACTGCCGGAGGCAAGGCGGCCAGGATGCGCGTCAGTTCTTCTTGAAGCCAGGGGTGCAGAACCTTGGTTCTTGGTGCTGGTTACGCCCTTGACGCGAACCTCGCCGGTCTTAGGGTGGAAGAGCGTCAGTAGTTTGGCCGTTCCGTTGCGCAGGTATTCATGAGCTTGGCGTGCCGCTTGAGCTTGAACTTGCCAACTCTCGCCTGGCTGAGGCGTAGTCTGGTAGGGACCGGCCTCGTCCTCGCACCACAACGCCAAGCCTAGCTTCTCAGCCGTCAGGTAAGCTTGTTCGATCAACTTTTTTTCGCCTCGGCGTCTCCGTCCTGAACCTTGACCACTCCAGCCTTACGTTTGCGCAACACCACACCCGTCTCACACCAGCTCCGGCTCCGCTGCCAACTCAGGCCCGCCTCACGTAACACCTGATGAAGTGTTGTTCGTCCCACCTTCAACCCCTGCTTATGCAACGCGTCACGTAAAGTGCTTAATGACCAGGTAGCCGCCCCATCCTCTTCGCAATTAGGCTGACGCTGCCACGTTTCCAAAATCATCTGCCGGGCGGGAGCGTCATAGCGCAGCTCCGGCCCGCCCCCGTGTCGAGGCGTCACCGCGGCTAACCCCTCCTCATTGAAGCGGCTCACCAGGTTTGCCACCGCGTCGCCCGATTTACGTCCTACTAAGCGTGCCGCCTCGCTGTAGCTCTTCCCCTCAGCTACCCCCAATAAAGCTTTGGCACGAGCCACTTTGACCGCGGGCTCGCGCAGGGAGCGACTGAGCTGTTCCAGGCTCTGACGTTCTTCTAGGCTCAAGGGGCGTAAGGGGTCTTTCTGACGACGCGCCATGCGGGCTCCTTAGCTTCTCTTTGTTTCTACCGCGCTCAGTTTAGCACCCGTAGCTTCCATTGGCTACAACCGTGCCGGATGACCCACTAGTTTTGCTTCGGTCAGCGCAGCGGCGGAAGGATGCTCACTCGTTAAGCCCTGCCCGTAGCGTTGCAGAGTTTCGTAAGACATCGGTGCCGCTTCGATATAGAGGCGCAGGCGCTCCCCCTGCGGGATGACGCTACCCAGCACCGCCAGGATGGTGGCGTGAAGCGCTTCTACGTCGGATAGGTGACTGAGCGTCGTGCTAGGCAGCCGGACCTCGACGCCCACCTCGAGCGTCCCATCGTCCAGAACCACCACCCCGTCTTGAAGGTCCCAGTAGGGAAGTTCGTTAACGAAAGGTGCCTCATCCGTCTGAAATGGCAACGCCACGAGACACCTCTTTATTAGGGGTGGACAAAGTAGGGCTTTGAACGTTTGTAAATGCCTCGGGATGGACGACCAGCGGCACGTTCTTGGTATCAGGCCCTACACAGTAGATGTCAGCCTCGCTGAGCCAGCCCGCGAGGTGGGAGGCGTATTTGTCAGGCACATGGTCCTTAATTCGTTGCCAGACTTTGAACACGAGGAAGGTAGCGATGATGGCGGTCAACAAACTGATACGGACACCGAGAAAGCTGCTGAAGAACTGTTTGCAGACGAGCCAGCTCAGCAAGATAACGAACCAGTCGGTCAGCTCGAGCCCCATCAGGCTCACCTTGCTGTGTAGCCTGTAGACGCGGTGTCTCACGCGCCACCGCAGGCCGAGCTGCCGAAGAGCGAGGTGACGAGTGCCCCGGCGCTCAAGGTGACGATGATGCCGATGGTCGCCCAGAGGACCGTCCCCAGGGCGCGCCGCCCGCCGATAGCCAAGGCGATGCCGCCGCCCGCCAAGACGACGAAACCTATAGCCAAGCCCAAGGGGCCGGTGAGTGAGTTACCGACACCGCAGACGAAGGTGGTGACGCTGCTGAGGGCCGCGAATGCAACGCTCGGGAGCAGGGCTAGAACGGAAGGAGCGTCGCTAGAAGTTTGTTGAGATTAGTTCGCCTCTCCGCCTGATAAGCGTCGCTCGTTTGCTCTGCCACTTCGGATTGTGTTTGGTCTTCTGGTTTTTTCACCTTGCCGCACCTCTCCTCGTCGGTATGCGCTTTAGTGAGCGCAGTACAAAGGCGAAGGTAGCAAGCCGCGCCCAAGTGCCACTCGGCTTTTTGGGGCTCCACCGAGGCTCGATGTCGTGTGTAGGCGACAGCAAAAACCGTGCGGCGTCTCGCGGCGAAGGCGGTCGGATGAGTAGAAAGCGTTACACACCCACAGATTGAGACCGGCAGAGCCGTTTGGCGATAGACGCGAGTTCTTACAAGACTGAACTCTCGGTTCTCGAACGCATTTCTTCAACGTTAATGCCAGGGCGCAAAAATGGGAGGCGTAAACTCGTTGACGTTCTGAAGGAGTGTCGTGAGATGAGCGACGCGGCGTCGGCTCGGGCTGCCCCAAACCTGCCCTTTATAATTCTTAAAGGCGAGCGCCTTGCTCTCAATCTTGTTAGGGCTATAGGAACCCGCGTCGTACTCAACGGCGACGTTACCTCGTGGGCTGGCCCAGACTGCGTCTGGCATTTCGGAGGTGAAACGCTTGCTCGCCTCGGAGCACCACTGCTCTCTGGAAGCACCGATTAACCGTCGCATCTCGGCTACCCCGGCGAGGTGGCGCAGTGAAGCAGCAGGGAACCGCGCCACTTTACGCTCGAGCGTCACAAATTGGAAACGCTGATAAGCCATGCTGTGGTGGGTCGGGGCCAGAAACGCGTCAAAGACAAAAACGTCGTTCGGTAACCCGGACAGTGCCAGGCCGTGGTGTCGCGCTACCTGGCCGAAACTCAGAACTTGATCGGTCTCGAGGTCAAGGCGTAATGCCTCAGTTGCTGCCAACACCGTAGAGTACCGTCAAAGGCGTTCCGGCGGGTATAGAGGCGACGCGAACCTCCGCCGTCCGTGTTTCTGGCGGGGCTAGGAGACCGGCGACGCGCCCGAGAATAAAAGACTCGATGCTGGGTACTTGTCCCTCCTGGATGACGTTGTTACCCTGAAACACAACTCGCTTCTGGTCGGCGAGGGCGTTGACGTAATCGCTCACGCCGCCGACCGCGCTCTGGAACAAGACTTGCGCCGCGGTCGGAGACATGTCTCTTAGCTCAGCGGGCAACCCTGGGAGCGTGTCGCTGCTCAGCGCGAGCCCTGACACGCTCCTTTCTTCACCGCCAATGACTGCCTGTGTGAAGCTTATCTCGACGCGGTTGCTTGCTGATAGCGTCGCTTCGCCAACCCAGGTGATTTCAGGACATGAGCTCGCACCACACCAGCCGCCCTCGCTCTCGGCGATAACAGGAACTGAAGCATTATCGGTGATAACAACGCCCGTTGCTAGCGTCGCCGGGACGCGGTCGCCTGGTCGAAGGAAGGTGTCAAGTTGAGGTTCGGTTTCTCCCGTCTGGGATGTGCCTGCCGCCTCCACGGGTGGCTGACTTTCGGCGTCATCTGAAACCGCATCAATAGGTGGTGCTGAGGCGTTTTCGATCACACCGGGTTGGTTTTGGCTAAATACGTCCGGCGAAGCGGATGACGACGATTCAGCGCTACCGTTCTGTGCATAGACGGTGAGGCTTGACCTTTCTGTTTGTCTGTTTGCTGGCTCGAGCCGTCACCCCTTCGCGTAGCCCCGCCGCCCTCAGACGTCTGTCCCTCCGAGTTAGAAGGCGTCATGCTCATCGGCGAAGCGGTCTCGGGTGTAGTGCCACCGCTCGTATACGCCGTTAGGGCTGGAGGCTGCTCTACTTGCCTAGCAAAGACCGTAGGGGGTTGAGTCCTCATAGCCCCGGAACCTGGCGGAGACGGCGAAGCACTGGGAAAACCAGCGTTACTGGGCACTGTACCGGCAGTCCCATCCCGCCAGACCGTTACCGACTCCGGTTTGGGGGGTGAGGTGGCGACTATGAGTTGCGTGGGGAGTGCGGGCTCCGGGCTTTGGCTCGGGAATGACGAGGGAATTTGCGTCGGCGCAGGCTGCGGCGGGGTCGCGGTCGGAAAAGGTGTGAAGGACGGGCTCGAGGACGTGGTCGTTTGGGATAAGCGCTCGGGCGGGACAGGCGTGCGGGTATTGCTCGCTTTAACTTCGCTTTGTGACGTAACCAGTTCACTTGAGGGTCCGTCGTTAAAGCTTGAACGTCCTGGAACGGCGGCTTCAACCTGTTCAGACGGTTGGGCGGTTTGGGTGACGGCGATAACCTCTTCGTTTGGCTGAGGCGTGGCGGCGTCAGCTTCGTCCACGGAACCGATCAGGTTGCCGCTGAGAAGAAAGGCGACCGGCAGGAGCAGCATCAGCGAGCCGAGCCCGGCGAACATCACCCGCTTCTTGTTGAGCACCAGGTCGTCGGGCCACTGCTTTTGGTAGAGCAGACGGTTTAAGGTCTCGCGCAACTGGCTGCGCCAGGCAGCTCGCTTGACCGCGTTCTCGATCGGCATCTTGGCTGCTACCCTGACGCCCTGCAAAAGTTCGCGGTGCAACTCGGGGTGGGCGAGGCGCAGGCTTTGGGCGAACCCCTCGAAGGCTTCGTCGTTCGGTCCAGGAATTTTGGCGTTCAAGGTGTGCTCGAGCTTCTGCCTTACCTCGGGGTCTAAGGTCACGATACTCATGGGGATGAGTATAGGCAGGCACAAGAGAGCGTGCTCAGTTTTTTAGTAAGCCAGAAACCTCTACCTGTGCAACAACGAAAGAGGGCGGTAGAGCCCGGCCGAGCCGTCCAAACGCCCGTGCGAACTCCTCATGCCCAACCCTGTCTTTGGCCCTACCATGAGCCAGCATCGCCGCCACGCCGCACACCGTCTCGATATCTCGACCTGACATGCCGTCACTGGCTTCTGCTAAATCAACTATAGAAAGGTTAAGCCGAGACTTGTAAGGATGCGTGTAGATGCGAAAAAGCTGACGTCTGGCCTCTTCGTCTGACAAGCCAACATGAACCTGGTAAGAGAGTCTCGAAAGCAATGCCTCATCAAGCAAACCTAAGTGATTGGTCGCGCCGACAGTGAAGACCTTCCCTCTGCTCCTGGTGAGACCGTCGATCTCCTGCAGGAGCTGATTGGTCACGCTGTTCTGAGACCGTCCTGCACCTCCCGAGTCATTCCCGATCTCCGAGCGCTGCGCGGCGATGGCCTCTAACTCGTCGAAGAAAACGATGCAGGGCGCGGCAGCTTTGGCTCGGCGGTAGAGTTCAGAGAGTCTGCGCTCGCTTTCACCCAGGTATTTGTCTTTGACGTCCGAGGTGGCGACGTTTAGGAAATGATAGCCCGCTCCTCGAGCCAAGGTGCGCGCGATCAGGGTCTTCCCGGTCCCGGCCGGGCCGTGCAAGAGCATCCCCAGAGGCGGCTCCTGCCCCCAACACCGTTTGTAACTTTTAGGGTCGCGGAGGATGCGCTGGATGATCTGCAGTTCCTCCTTTGTCTCCTCCGGAAGAACTACCGAGTTCCAAGTACCCCGGTTTCGGCGTGGTCGGGGGCGAAACAAAGACGTGAAACCTTTGACCACTGAGTGCAAAGCGGCGCGAAGCGAACGCATGACGAGGCGGAACAGCATAGGGATAGCACGGATGACCATCACGATCGTCAGACACGCCAAGCCCACGACGACAAACAGCACCCACCACCCGCTTATGTCTTCGCCTCCCATAGAGCCAGCATACTCAATATTTAAGGTACAGGGAAGTCATGAGGCTTGGGTGTTTCTCCTTCAGCCTTTGTAAGCGGTGAGGATGTTGAGTGACAACAACCAGTAAGGCGCTCTCGCTGATGAGGCGGCTTCTGTAGGTGGTAAGCACCCGTCTAATAGAGCGGGCAGCGTAGTCTCCGTAGCGCGCTAACACATACGCTGTTTTGCCTTCATCAGTCACGAAACGTAGCAGGTTCCTGGCGACCTTGCCCTGATAGACCCAGCCTTGGTGCTCGAGCCTTTCTCTGACGCGCCGCCGCACGAGCTGGGTGGCGGCTGCTTCGGGCGGGCTCTTGTAAAAGGGCGAGAGGTTCAAAGCGTGCCGCCCCTGTGGACCGAGCAAAACTAGCTCGCCGAGGGGCGTCGGTATTCGGGCGAGATAGTTACTCTCGAGCAGGTCATCAATCTCTTGTTGTCCATAGTGCTTATAAAGACGTCGTGGTTCTTCAGCCCCATGTTCGTGCAAGTCGGTAAGAAGCTGAGCGAGTTCGTTTTCGTCCACTTAAAATAGGGGCTGCCCTTTGACCCTCGGGATGCCGTACCCCTCCGGCACGCTCGGCCAGTCGGTAAGGGCTCGAGGCACATAAACAGGCGCAGGTACTGGAAGAGGCACTGGCAAGATGAACGGCGGCACCGGAATCAGACAAGCGGTGTAGAGGTAAGGTCCCCGCAAGAGTTTGAACAGCACCTCGAGCCTGAACTCGCCATAAACCTCAAAGATAGAGACAAAGCCGAACTGCTGGTATTCGAGCAAGGTGGAGAGCTCGAGCTCCCGTTTGCGCTCCTCCAGTTCGGAGATACCCCCATATTCTTTGCTCAATTCATTGGGTTGATAGGGAACCGGGAGGCTTGGAAACATCGGCCCTTGGAAGTAGTAAGCCGGGTCTCTGGGTTCTTGAACAAGACCAGCATACTGTTCGGGTTTGGGCTCGAGCGAGAACACAGGTGCGATGATAGCGCCGTCGTCGGGCAAAGCGCTCTGCCAGTGCAACGCGAACGGTGCGTTAGTGGCAATACTTTCGTAGACGCTCGCCCAGTACTCGGGGAGGTAATCGGTATATGCGGTTTCGATGGCTGTTGCCATGCGGCTTGTTACGCAGGTCCAGTCGACCTGCGGCGGGCACGGAGCCGGTAGCCAACAAGGTGGAAGTTTGTTAATCTCACTGCTCACCTCATCAATGGTTTTGTCAACGAAAGTTTCCCACGCCCCATCGATATCTTCCTCAATATCGATTCCGGCTTCTTCAGAGATGAAAGGAACAGGGTAAGCAACCTTCTCTTCGCAACCTGACAGATTTCCGCCGCAAGCCTCAAATGCGCCCACGTGGATTATTTCGATGTTAGGCACACACGTTCTAGGGTCGGGCTCTTCGCCTACACAGCTTCCCACCCGAAGCCCTGCGCCCTCGATGTCGGTATAGCTCACGATGCCGACAGCTTCCTCTTGAGCGTAGGCAAAGGCAAAAAAGCCAATCAGGAGAAGGCTAGCGAACCTGTTTAACCAGACCGTCATGGACGTCCTCTCTTAAGGTGTGAGTGTAGCCGGGACCAATCTCGATAAGTTCCCAGACGAGGGTCAGTTTCCCTGGTAGGGGGTCGTCGACCAGGATGGTGCCGTACTCGGCAAAACCCGGCTTGACGCGGTTGATGGTGCCCCCGGTGTTGATACGCTCGAGCTTAAACGGGACCGAACGTCCCTCCTGAATGAGGCGCAACCTCGAGGCGTCAACGGCGAGGTCATTATCTCCAGCATTTTTCAGTCCGTACTGAATGACAAGTTCTTTGCCTGGAACGGACAAGACGTTGAAGCTTGTTGAAAGCCAGTCGGGGAGTACAGAATCATTTTCCTCTATATCCTCAAGCAGACCAGGAACTTGTGACGTGGATGAGCGGGTCGCGCTCGAGGAGGCGGGGGTTGGGGGCGCGGGCTTGGTCACCACGTAGCGCCGAGTGTGTTCCCCTTCGGGCTCTATCTCAACGGTGAACATCGCGGTCTGGTTGGCGACGGTCACGACTAAGTCGGTGCTGCCCGCGCGCCAGTTAGAGCGTAGGCGGATGACGTTGCCGCTCACCTCAATGGTCATGGCGTCGGGGCGGGCGGTGGACACGTCGGCAACTTGGTCGTCGAACTCTACAAGGGTCAGAACATCGGGTGAAACCGCAATCTGTCCCGGTCTGGCATCGAGTTGGGTGAGGTCGAAGGTGGTGAGGACGTAAGGGGGGGTTTGGGAAAAGCCCGCAGAAATGAGTAAGAGACTGATAACCGATAGGGACAACTTCGGGCGTGGTTTCATGCCGTCAATGTACAAAGCTAATAGTTTGCCGTTTCGGTTTTTTAACGACGTGTTTATACAATCAACGCGCCCGACAAGAACTTAACGTTGAAGGGTGAGCACGGAGCTTTCTAGGGTGCTGCACGACTCTAAAGAGCGACAGTGAAGTGAAACGTTTAGGCTTGCGTACGGGCCGGCCATCACGCGCATGAGCATCCCTCACTTTCTAAGTTTAAACCGCCTCCCATACGTCAGACAGCGCCAAGCCCACTCGGCAGGTCCGTACCTGAAGCGACTTAGCCACCAATGGCTCAGCACCATCTGTAGCGTGAAGATGGCGAAAGCGAGCATGACACTCCACGCAGGGCTTGCCTGACCGTATAAGCCGCCACCATAACCGTAAAAGATCAGAGTAAAGATGACCGACTGCACAAGGTAATTCGTGAGCGCCATGCGCCCTACCGCCGCGAGTGATTCAAGGCGACATCGCCCCTTTGGTGTGAGGTACAGAAAAAGACTCGCCAGACACCCGAAACCCAGAGCCGGACTCCCGAGGGTAAGGTCAAGAGCAGAAAGAAAGCTCGGGACGGGGTCCAGACGTAGAAGCAAAAAGGCATGTGCTCCAACAATAGGCATCCCGATCAGCAAGCTCACGAGGCACACACGTTTCCAGAAGAGACGGTGTTTTGCTGCCTCTTCTAAGCGTTTTTGTTTACCCAAAAGCAAGCCACCCAAGAAAAACGCTAAAATTTGCGGCACAGTAACAGTCAAATTCAGCAGGGTCAGGCCGGTGTCAGTAAGTCGTTGCCTCGTCGCCTCGAGGTAGCCCCCCGCCCCGTAAGCGCGCGTGGCTCGTTCGATATACGAGAGCGGAAAGCCGTCTTCTGAACTTCCTAGAAGCCAAACGACGAAAAAGGTCCACACTGTTAGCGCCACAACCCAGAAAACCAGCGTCTTGTCGGATTGTCTCCTGAACGAGATGAGCAAGAAGCCGACCAAAGCGTAAGTCACCAAGATGTCACCCGACCAGATGAAGATAGCGTGGATAAGCCCGATCAGGAGCAAAATAGCCAAGCGTCGCCGGAACAGCGGCAGGGTCTCGCTTCCTTTACGTAGATAAAGCGCAAAGCCGAGACCGAACAGAAACGAAAACAGCGGGTAGAACGAGCCGACTACCGAAACCCGGACAAGCCACTCGGTGACACGTCCAACTCCACCTAGCCCTGGAAAGCTCAGCGGTGTGTAGAACTGAAAGGGGTAGCTAAATACCAGCGCGTTGGCGACCAGCACCCCAAATAGAGCAAAGCCGCGCAGGATGTCGATGGTGACGATACGCTCTTGGGTTGGGCGCAGGGTGTTACCTCCAAGGTTCGTCTGCTCCATCAGAAACGTCCTCTCTCACCTCGCTGACAACCGTTACTCATCCGTCTGCCTTCTATCTCTCAAACTCCTAGGAACATGCTTATCAGTCTTTGCGGCTGTTTGCCTATACTTCTCCAAATCCGCTCGCAGCATATAGCGTCTCGGACGATGCGACTTCGGGTGAAGAAACACCCGGACGGGGCGTTCGTGCAACGTCAGCCAAGCTTTTAGGGAGGTGTAAGACCTGCCGACCTGCTGTGCGGCCTCTTGCGTCAGTATCCAGCCGGGTAACGGGAGTAAGCTCTTCTGCTCGAGCCTATACGCTTCAACACTTTTCTTATCCAGGTAGATAGTTTGGGAATGAATCACCGCCTCGATTTCACCGGCAAATACCGCTTTGTAAATCTTCCAGCGGCTGTAGGGAAAGAGTTCCGCAGCCGCTTCGACGGTGATGCTGTCTTTGGGGCGGCGGGTGACTCGAGGCAGCTTACGCTCGTTCAAATACCTTTCTGCACCTTGCAGACTGATGTACGCCCTGCCGCCATAGACGATGCCGTAGCTAAGGCACTTGGTGCGGTTGCTTTTGAGTTTTTGGAACAGCTCGGGGCGCATTTGTTTGAGCTGTTTCAAGAAAGGCTCAAACTCAGGTTTGGCTGGGTCCGGAGTAGTTCTCCCTAATCTCTCCTCAATATATGCCTTCACCTCTGGGTCAACCTTGGGCTTCGCTAGCCACGCCTGAACCGCCCGCTCGGTCACACCTGCCGAAGCAGCAAAGTCAGCTACGCGGAGGTAGTTGAGGAGGTTGGGCTTTTTGCGTGGACGGAGCATCAGTTTGTCTCGTCAGAATCTCCATAAGGTTCGGGGTCTTGATTTGGTGCGGTCTGTTCTGAAAAGGGGTGCGCCGAATCGTTCATCGTGCCAGACGCTTTATCTCCTATTTGGTGCAGTGGTGCAATGTACAGAGAAGGGTCTTCGTCTGGCTCGAGCTTTAGCCGGTAGCCCTGCGGTTTGCCTCTTCCGGGTAAGAAGGCGGTAACGAGTTCGTCGCCGTAGCGCTCTTTGAGTAACCCGATGGCGTCTAGCGAGGCGCGCCTCCGCAGGTTGGCCTCTTCGACT
Source organism: Trueperaceae bacterium (assembly GCA_965214995.1). Classification (GTDB taxonomy): domain Bacteria; phylum Deinococcota; class Deinococci; order Deinococcales; family Trueperaceae; genus CBDCCT01. The sequence continues at coordinate 4,947,106 of CBDCCT010000002.1, read as the reverse complement.
GCGATGTCCATCAGAGCCTGGTGCGGCACGACCGTTCCGCGGTGGGTCTCCAGATAATCCTGCATCGCCCGGATGGCACGTTCGGTGCGGGTTTCCCCTTGTCCTTCCGGCAAATCGACCACGTCGATAACAACGGCGCCATCTTCAAACCTAAGCTCGACCCCTATCGGTTCCGGCCTGGCACTGTAGCTCATCTTGGTGGTGTCCCACCTGAGGACGTTTCTGCCTTGCACTTCTTTAGGCGGGACTCGAGACAAGATATGCACCGCTCTCGCCTGGGCCGACTTCGCCACCGAACCGATGATGCCCCTCGCTCCCGCCTTCTCACCCGAGATAGGTTTGGGTAAGTGATCGATGATGACCACGGCCGCCCCTGTCTCGTTTGCCAAACGGCGCAGGTACCAGAGCGGGCTTTGGACCTGCACGAGCTTGATAGGGTCGACGCTTGGAAAAGCCGAGCTGAACGAGTCGATGAGGATGAGCTTTGCTTCTGTCTCTTTAGCGACATTGGTAAGCTCTAGGAGTTCGCCTTCAGCAAGTCCATAAGTATTGAGGTCAGGCTCGAGCACCACTATCTTTCCGATATCGCCGTCGCCAAACGTTTTCTTGTGTTTGTCTAGCCAGTAGCGGACGGTGCGCCCGTCGCCGGGGGCGTCGAAGTCAACGTAGAGGGTCGTGCCGTGAGCCACACGGCGATTCAGAAACATCCCAGTCTTACGTGACGCTTGCCAAGCCAAACCTGTCAGCAAGGCCGTTTTACCCTCGCCCGGCAGACTGGCGATGGTGTTGATGTAGCCTTGCAAGATGAGCCCACCGACCGACCACCTGAGCGGGGGCAGGTTTTGCTCTAGGTTGACCTGGCTAAGCGGCATCATAACGGCTTTCCAAGGTGAGTGTCGGAGGAGAGCTCTGGAGGAGCTTCGGGACCCTCGAAAGGAGCGCGTCCTTACTATGACTGCACCACTGCACCAAATCGGGTTTTGCCGATGAGGAAGGGATAGGTTTCGGTGCAGGGGGTGTTGCACCGGGCGCACTGGCTGCACCAAAAGACTCTGTGGAAACGAAGTGCCGTTTTGGGCTCCAGGTCAGACGTTTCCGCAAGGCTGCTTTGCCGAAGGTTCCGGCGATGTCGCAGGCGTCCAGCGGCCAGGGCTCGAGCACAAACACTTCCTTTGCACCCGCACCTAACGCCTGTTTCGCCCAGCGCTGGCGGGCTCCTTCACCTGCTTCGTCACCGTCCGCGTAGATGTAAACCGTTTTGTTTTCGAGAACATCGAGGTGAAGTAGACCGTTAGTACCCGCTGTGCCCATGACCTCGATTCGTTTATCCTGACTCCGCAAGACCAACCAGCACACCATGCCGTTGAGTTCGCCTTCAACGACGAGGACAGTTGTTGATTGGCGGATGTCGAGGGAACACCAAGCGGGGGTGCCTCGGCCTGGTGTTACGTATTCGTACCGGTGCGGGCTCGGAACCGCGTAGCGGCACTTGAGGGTGAGGGCTAAACCGCTAGGTCCGATGACCGGAAAGACGGCGTTGCCGTTCTCGTTGACGATGCCGAGCCGTTTGCAGTCAGCCAGGGTAAAGCCTCGGCCTATCAAGGCCTCAGGGACTTCGGTCAGCCTGGATGCTCGGCACTTATGGGTCTCGAGCTGATGCTGCCTTAAGGGTAAGCGCCACTCGAAAGTTGGTTTTCCTAGGGAAGGTTCATACGACGTTGTTTTCGTTACGGCCAGGCTTGCCGCCTGTATAACTGGGTAGTGGGAAGTGACGGTAGTGGCGTGATGAGCTAAGACCTCGACCGCTTCCGAAAACGACAGGGCTCGAGTAGCCGTCAACCAGTCCAGGTGGTCACCCGACGCGCCGCAGGCAAAACAGAAGTAGCCGTCAGGATAGATGTGAAGCGATGGGTTCGTGTCGTCGTGCCAAAGACAGCAGGTCTTTGAACTCTTCGTGAGCAAATGCGTTTCTTGAACGATTGCTCTTAGGTTAACCTGAGCCTTTAACGTTTTCAAGTCAATCACCCTGCACCTCGCTCTCTCGTTTCGGCCTGCACGCTGAGCGTGCTTGTCTCTCGTCGAGTTCGAACACGCGTTTCACCGAGCAATCGTGGAGCGACGAACGCAAGAAGATGTAAGGGCTGTTGGGCTTGTCGGGGTCTTTGCGGTCCATGACGATGACGCCCTGGTGTCCGAGCTGTTTAAGACGAGACAGGGTGTAGCCCGCGCCCATAATCTTCACCGCCTCGCTACCCTCGACCCAAAGAGATTCTCCCGCGGCCAGAGCCTCGAGCTGCCCGTGCCTTTCGCTAGCTCTGCGCATCGCCTCGTCGAAGACGAGTTCCAGAAGGGACGCTGCCTGTTTGACGATAGGCTCAATCGTGTTGTCGGACATGACCAGGTCTCCTTTCCTAAAGTCCAGGTAAAGCTCAAGATGCAGGGCTTTGGCGAGATAGAGTCGAAACCCCGCGCGTGTTGGCATGGACTTTAGCCGACTCGGTTATAGCTTGAGAAGGAACTGACGGTTCTGATTTTTTCTTTGGCGATCTGGCTTCCAACATCAGTTTAGGAACTGTCAGTTCCGATCCCGTCCTAGACGTCTATTCGGTGACGCTAAGACTCTTTGAACTTTTCAAAGTAGAAATTTGGCGCAACACCTCAGGCGGCTGAGAGTTTCTCGCAGTAGCCCGTTAAGAGGTTCGTCAGACAGACGCCCCTTTTCTAGCTTCAGCGCGGTAGAATCGAAAAGGCTCCTGCTTGCAAAAACAACTAAGAATTAGCATTCAAGGCACAGCAATGCGCACGTCAACCCCTGTCGTTTTTAGAAACGCTATAGGGCTGACTGTACGTACTTTATGTACGTTCACAACGACGTAGAACGTCCGTGGTCTGCCAACGAAAGACAATGTTCAGTAAGTTTGGAGAAAACGGATGTCACAATCGTGGACTTTCATGCTCACCCAAAAAGCCGGGCAGCGCCGGTACGGCGGCTTTATCCTCTCATTAGGATTGAACAGGCAAAGCGACGCCGTCTTGCCTGAGCCTTGCAGCTATCCGGAGGTTTTTTAGCGTGGCCCGCCGAGCGAACGGGGAAGGGACCATCAAGAAGCGCGCCTTTAAGCGCGAGGACGGCAGCTCCTACGTGCGCTACTACGCGCGGGTCACCGTCTCGTGGGACGGCCACAGCAAGAGGAGCAAGGACGGTCCTCTGCGCGTCAAGAAGGAGGAGGCTAAGGGTGACCTATTGCGGCTTCAAAAGTTGCAGGCTAAAGGCACACTCGAGACATTAGCGAAACAGCGGCTTGGCGACTATCTTGAGGGCTGGCTCGAGCAGGCAGCCTTGTCCAAGAAGTTCGGGGCGTACCGCAACTACTACTACAGCCTGAGGACTTACGTCATCCCAAGAATCGGCCACATGCCGCTCGACAAGCTGCGCCGCGTGCACGTGCAGGCGATGGTGAACGACATCTACCGCGAGCAGATGGGCCGGGGCAACGACGGCAGGGCCACCACCCGCAATGCACTCGCCGGTTTACGCAAAGCGATCAGCGATGCTATCCACAACGAGCTATTGCCTGATGACCGCGCCAACCCCTGCTTTAAGATCGAGCTGCCCTCCGAGTACACCAAAGGGATTGTCCCCTGGTCTCGCTATCAGCTCCTCAGGCTCCTGGCGGTCGCGCGCCACACTCGCTATTGCCCGATCATCTACACCGCGCTGACCTCCGGGCTGCGCGAGGGCGAACTCTGCGGGCTCAGATGGTCGGACCTAGAGCCCGTGACCGCCAACAAAAAGCGTTACCTCGTCATTCACGTGCGCCGCGGCCTAGTGGCGGTACCCAAACGCTTTCACGAAACGGCGCACCGCAAGATGGAGCACGTGCACGGGCGCTACTTCTTCGACACGCCGAAGACGAAGAAGAGCATGGGGTCGATCACGGTGGGCGAGGATACCCTCAGGGTGCTCGAAAGTCATAGGGAGGCGCAGGTGCTTCACAAACACAAGCTTGGTAATCGCTGGTACGAGTTCGGCCTCGTCTTCCCAGGTTGGGGCGGCACCCCCCAGAACCCGAGGGCGCTGCTGCGCGAGTATAAAAAGCTCATCGCTAGGGCTAAGATTCCCGACCTCAGCTTTCACGACCTGAGAGATCATCACTCAAGCCTCCTGCAGGCGCGCGGCGTCGAGCTTGGGGTGGTCTCAGAGCGACTCCGACACAGCCGCAAATCTACGACCGCCGACAAGTACACGCACGTGCTGTCACACCGCCGCTTCGAGGGGGCGATGAGTCTCTCGGATTTGTTAGGTCCTGTGGCGGGGGGAGATGCGGGGGGAAACGACCCAAACCCGTGAAATCACAGCTCACAAGCAAAAGAAAGAACCCCGTCAGCGACGGGGTTTGTTTTGGTGCGCCCGAGAAGATTCGAACTCCTGGCCTTCTGATCCGTAGTCAGACGCTCTATCCAGCTGAGCTACGGGCGCGTATCTTCGCCTCTCCAATTTACAATCAGCCTCCCGCTCAGGTGACCCGCCCCCCGGAAGACCAGCCTAAACTATAACACATCATGGGCTGTCAGCAAGTCCTCAGCTTGCCGCAGTCTTTATTGTTAAGATTGACAAACCCGAAGATGAAGAGAATGACGGGCAGCTACGAGACCAACCACGGCTGCGCATCAAGAGAAGGTGCTGAGCCCCCTGGGTTGCGTGGTGAAGGCGCTGGATAAACCAGAGGAGCGGTGCGATCGCAGTTTCAAGATGCTTGTAAAGCTCACTCTTATGGCCAGTTGCGGCAGAGTCGGATAACCTTGCCACCGCTGAGCTAAGCAGCGCCTTTCCCGGTGCCGAGCGATTTGTGCGTTGTGTCCGCACCGTGATGTATAAAGACGCCGGAGAAGTTCGCTCCAGAGAACCGAACACGGGCCAGGCGCTGCAGTGCTTGGCCCCGTTTGCTTCTCGCTTTCTAAGGGGCGTGGTGGTAAAAGCCTGCCTTTTCCTTTGGAGACGCATTCGCCTTCGCAAAAGGGTACAATGCTGCTACACATGAAAGCGGCTGTTGTTAACATAAGATGCCGCATGAGCGAGGTGCTAGGGGCGCTCGAGCGCAACGGAACCGTGGCGGTTTTGTATTGGGGCAAGGTTAACAAGGTTAAGGGGGCGGTTCAACCCGCTCTGCCCGCTGAGCACATAAAAGCGTCCGAACATCCCTTCACACTGAAGAATACTCACTGACGCCCTCGTCGCGGCGACGGCAACGGAGCACGGCCTAATGCTAGCGACGGGTAATATCAAGCATTACCGGGCGATCGTAGACTTAAGCGTCTTTGAATCTGGAGGAGAAGGATGAAAATTATTACCATCATCAAACAAGTCCCCGACGCCGAGGCGCGCATCCGCGCGGCGGAGGGGGGTATTGACCTGGAGGGCGCGACCTTTGTCATTGACGGGATGGACGAATATGGCGTCGAGCAGGCCTTGCGCATCCGCGAGGGGGGCGAGGACGCGGACATCGTCGCGCTGGCCTTGGGCCCGAAGCGTTTCGAGGAGGCGATTCGCACCGCGCTGGCGATGGGCGCGGATCGCGCGGTGCATATCGAGACGGACGAGGCATTAGACCCCATCAGCCAAGCCAAGGTGCTCGCCAAGGTGATCGGGGACGAGGGCGCAGACGTGGTCTTTGTGGGCGGCAAGGAGGCCGACTGGGACTCCGCCGCCCTGGGCCCGGCGGTGGCCGAGGCGCTGGGCTGGCCGCACTCGGACTGGACGACGGAATTAGAGCTTGCAGATAACGGGGCCCAGACCACCCACGACGCCGACGAGGGCAGCGAACGCTTGACGCTCCCCCTTCCCGCCGTCGTCACCACCCAGCAGGGCCTTAACGAACCGCGCTACCCGACCCTGCCCAACATCATGAAGGCCAAACGCAAAGAACTCAAAAAACTGAGCCTGGACGACGCGGGCGGCGCAACGGCCAAAACGCGCGTGCTCAAAGAGGCCATCCAGACCCGCGACCGCCTCAATAAAATGTTGGACGGCGACCCCGCGGAGGCGGCGCAGCAACTTGCTAAGCTGCTCCACGAAGAGGCGAAAGTCGTTTGAAGCAGTGATTAGTGGTTAGTGGTTGGCTTTTTCTAATCACTATCCACTAACCACTCACCACTGTCTAAAGGAGAGATATGATTCTTGTTGTTGCCAATCAAAAGGACGGCGGGCTGCGGAAGAGCACGCTCGAGCTTACCAGCGCCGCGCGCGACCTCGCGGAGGCGCTGAGCACTGAAGTTGCCGGGTTGGTCATCGGTGACGCCGGGGCCGCCGAGGCGTTCTCGAACTATGTTGACACTGTCTACACAGTATCGGGTGAGGGGTTGGACGCGTTTAGGGCGGAGCCGTGGACGCGTGTGGTGGCTGGGATAGCGCAAGAGAAGGGGGCGCAGGCGGTGCTGATTGCGGCCTCGCGTTCGGGGCTCTCCTACGCGCCGCGGGTGGCGCTGCGATTAGACGCGCCCTATCTGGAGGACGTGACGGGGCTCGAGCTTCAAGATGACAAGGTGACCGCGACGCGCTTTACCTACCTCGCGCGCGTGACCGAGACGGTGCAGGCCGAGAGTTTACCCGTTGTTATCAGCGTCAAGCCCAATATCTATCCCGTGGCCGAGGAGGGCGCGGGGGGCAAGGTGGAGGCGGTGGAGGTGGGGCTCGAGCCCGCGGACACCCGCGTGACTTTGGGCGAGAAGCAGGCCGCGGCGGCGGGGCGGGTGGCGTTGGAAGAAGCCAGCGTGGTCGTTGCGGGCGGGCGCGGCGTCGGCGGCCCGGAAGGTTTTGATAATCTCGTTGAGCCCCTGGCGGACACGCTTTCGGCGGGGGTGGGGGCAACAAGGGCGGTGGTGGACGCGGGCTGGCGGCCCTACGGCGAGCAGGTGGGGCAGACCGGCAAGACGGTCGCGCCCGACCTCTACGTGGCCCTGGGCGTGTCGGGCGCGGTGCAGCACCTCTCGGGGATGAACCGCTCTAAAGTCATCGTTGCCATCAACAAAGACGCGGACGCGCCCATTTTCAAGGTGGCGGACTACGGCATCGTGGGTGACGTGAACGCGGTGGCCCCCGCGCTCAAGGAGGCGCTGGCGGCGCAAAAGGAGTAAGAAGGTGGCGGGGTGTCTGAGGACGCCCATGCTCGTTAGCTCCGCCCAAACCGCTCATCGTTCAAAACGCACCTGGTAGAAGTTACCAGGCGCGTTCTTTGGTGTGGCGCAACCTACAGCGAAGCCTCGACTCCTAATCTGCCGTACAGGCGGCCCAGCGGCCTGCCGCCTCGAAAAGCGCCCAGCCTTCGGGGGTAAAGCTCGAGGCCGCGCCGCCGTAGAAACCGACGCGCCGGGCCGGGGCGGTTTTACCGACCATCGGGCTGCCCGCGTCGTACCCGAAGATGACGGAACGGTTGCTGCCCGCCAGCGTAGCCACGTTGGCCGCGCCCGAGCCGGGGATGCCCCAGAAGAAGGGGGTGCCGGAGCGGTTCGTGCTCACCCTGCCGGAGAGGCCGGCGGCGAGCGGGTGACGGTCGTTCACGATGTCGAGCGCGGTTTGGCTGGGGGTGCTGCCGTAGTTCCCTCCCACCGCCTTCGTCATTTTCATGTCGTCGAAGAGCCAGGCTTCCCAAACCATGACGGGCACGGCCACGTCGCGGAACTCTGTGCCGATGCTGCTCGAGCTTACCGAGTCGGAAATCACGACCAAGTCCTTGCCGTTCGCGTCGGTGGCGCGCGCCTCGGTCTGGTTGCGCACGACGACGTTAAAGCCGAGCGTGGTCAAGCGGTCGGCGAGGCGCTGGTCGTTCGTGGGCAGCGGGCGCGTTTTCCCCACGAAGAGCGCGGTTTTGTCCCCGCAGGTTGAGGCGGAGGTCTCGACGCGCTCGAGCGCTACTCTGTCCAGCCGGGTGCCGTCCTCGCGCTTGTAGACGGTGACGGTATGCTCCCCCGCCGAGAGCGCGACCTCGACGGGGTCGGCCCCGCCGCGTTGGGACACGTAGTCCGCGCTGTAGTTCGTGCTTTGCAGGGTGTCCCACAGGTAGCCTTTGGTCGGGACGCCGTCGACGGCCACGAAAAACGAGTTGTCCGAGCCGTTGGGGGCGTAGACCCAGCCCTTAAGGCGATATATCCCCGCGGTGGCGACCGTGAAGCAGTATTCGGCCCGGTGCGCGCCGTTGGGGGCGGTCATGTAGTTGCCGCTGCCGTTGGGCGCGTGGACGTAGCCGCCGCCGCTCGCGCGGCCGTCGCTGCCGACCTCAAAAGAGCCGAAAAGCGCGCCTTCTTCGGCCTCGCGTGTTAGTCCCGCGCAGGACGTGGTGGGGGGCGGTGTGGTGGGAGGCGGCGCGGTGGGGGGCGGCGCAGTGTAGGTGGCTGTCAGCGTTTCAGGTGCGCCCCCCACGGTGATGGGGTGGACGCGCGCGCCGCCGTCGGACCAGCGGCTGAACTGTAGGCCGCCCTGTTCGGCGGGCGCGACGAGTTGGTGCGCCGAGTTGATGATGGTGGTAACGGTAAAGGGCGTTTTGCGCGAGACGCCCTCCCAGCTCAGCTCGAGCCCGCTCGGCTCGGTTTGGAGGGTGTACTGGACGGTGCTGGGGCGGAGCGACACGCAGGTCGTGTCTTTCTGTCCGCTGCTATCCGTGGCGGTCAGGCAGAGTTCCAGCCAGGTGTTGTCGCCGTGGTCGCTCACCACAAAAGAGCCGGTGTCACCGTTTGTGGTCGGCAGCTCGTTGAAGTGCGTGTGGTCGTTGTGGTGGAGGTTAAGTTTCCAGCTTAAATCGTCTCCCGAGAGCGTCCCGTCTTGCGCGTCGTCGCCCGTACCGCTAAAGGTGACCGTGTCGCCGATGGCGTAGCTCGTCCCGTCCGCGGGCGAGAGAATCGTCGCCACGGGCCGGTTGTCGCTCGCTTCAATGGTGACGCTCGCGCGGCTCGTGGCCCCGGCGGGGTCGCGGACCGTTAAAGTGGCGCGGTAGACGCCCGCGGCGGTGTAGACGTGTGTGGGGTCGGCTTCGTTGGTGCTCGAGCCGTCGCCAAAGGTCCAGGAATAAGTCAGCGCGTTCCCGTCGGGGTCGAAGCTGCTTATGCTCGAGAACTCCACGGTGAGGGGCACGACGCCCGCCGTGGGGGTCGCGCTCGCCTGAGCCGTGGGCGCGTTGTTCCCGGCGGCGGTGTAGCGCAGGCGTTTGAGCTTGCCCTCCAAGATGTTCATGAGATAGAGGTTGGTGTCCGGCCCCGCCGAGAGCTGCACCACCCCCGCCTCGCTGCCGAAGCTTTGAACGCCCGTGACGCGGCCTCCCCCGTCAAAGGTCAGGTAGTTGATGAACTGCCGGTTGTAATCGACGAAAAAGAGCGCCCCCCGGTAGGCCGCCGGGTAGGCGCTCCCGGTGTAAAAGTCGCCTACCTGCACGGAAGACCCCTGGCCGCCGTGCGTATAGGCGTGGATGGAGGGCGTGACCGCGCTCGGGTCGGTATAGAGCGGCTTACAGCGGTCCAGCGCCCGGTAGCCGCCCTGCTGCAAGCTCACGCCGCTGCCGCCCTCGAAACAGGGCCAGCCGAAATTCGCGCCGCGCCCCGTGTTGACCTCCTCCCAGGTGTTCCAGCCCACGTCGCCGACGAAGGGCTCGCCGGTTTGTGGGTGAACCGTGAAACGAAAAGGGTTGCGCAGGCCGAGGCTGTAGACCTTTGAACGGTCCCTGCGTACGTCACCGTCGTAAAAGGGATTGTCCGTGTAGCCCTCCCCGGTGAGCGGGTCGATGCGGAGTATCTTGCCCGCCAAGCTGTCTACGTCGAGCGCGCGGGTTGCGTAGGGCTCGACGCGGGTGTAGTTGGCGCCCTCCCCGTTGGAGACGAAAAGCGAGCCGTCGAGGCCGAAGCGCACCGTGCCGATGGAGTGCGACAGCTCGTCCGAGGGGAGACAGTCGCGCACATAAGCGCCCGCCGTCCCGCACGACGGCGGGCCGTTGCGCACGTTCGGGTTGCCGATGTTGGCGTACGTGCTGTTCGTGCCCAGCAGCACCACCGCGCTGCCGGGCAGGGCCACGTTAAAGTTCCGCGCCGCGTCGGCGGTCACGCGCACTAAGCGTGACACGCGGGCCCCGCTGCCGTCGGGCCCCCGGACGCTGTCGCCCTGATAATTCAAAACCTCGGGCGGGTCGTAGGTGAAAAGGAGATAGACGTAGGGCTGCGCGGGGAACTCGGGGTGGACCGCCACGCTGAGCAGGCCCCGGTCGTGGCGGTTGTTGACCTGCGCCGAGAGGTTGATAAAAGGCGTCGATAGAAGCGCGTCGTTTTCAAAAACCCGCACGACGCCCCCCTTCTCGGCGATGAAGATGCGCCCGTCGGGCGCGAAGTCAAAGGCGACGCCCCCGTTGAGGCCCGTGACCACCTCCTCGAGCACAAAGCCCGTGGCGACCGCCTGCGCCGCCAGCGGCGACGCCCCCCGCACGGGCCGCACGGTCACGGCGACGGTGTCGGTCACGCTTTTTCCCACGCTTCTGAGCTGCAAGTTGTTAATCGTGAGCGTGTCGGTGACCCCGTCCCCCGTCCTGTCCACCCCGTTTTCGTCCTCGCCCTCGTTGTTTTTACCATTCGGCGTCACGAGCGGCGTGGGCCGGTAGGGCTCGAAGAAAAACACGCTCTTGCCGTTGGCGAGCTCGAGGTGGACCTCGGCGAAGTATTCGGCCTCCGCGTCGTAGTCGCCGGGGAAGGAGGGCACGCGGAGGCGCAGCGCGCGCCGTTCGTCAAAGGGGGTGGACGTTTCCAGGGCCGCGTAGGGAAGCTCGACCCTGGTGGAGAGCCCGATGGGTGCCGCGGCGGCGGGGTCGTAGTGGTCGGTGATGCTCGCGGGCGGGGTGCTGAGCGGTGTTGGGGAGGTGCTGAGTTTTATGGTGGCGGCTGAAGTCAAAAAGCCGGGGCCCAACGCGGCGGCGGTGCCGTCCTCGAGTGTGACGCTGCCGCCCGCCTCGTCAAGCTCGCCCGTCACCGTGGTGGGCGCCGCGTCCTGCGGCGTTTGCCGACAGGCGGAAACGGCGGCCAAAGCGGCGAGCGCCGTGATGATGCACAAAAAGCGTCCTGACCGTAACTTACCCATGACTGCACCTTCCCAAACCCTGTGACTCGAGCAGCTCCTCGTCTCGAACGGGCGGTACAGCCGGACGTCAAACGCCTCGGCGGGAACGGCGCGGGAACGATATATAAAGTCGCTGCTCTAAGATGAAGGTACTATGAAAAATTTCACATTTTCGTACAACCGTCACAAAAGTATGCGGTGTTACAGAGACGGCTTCATGCTACTGGGTCTGCGTTTAGGTTTGTATTTGTGTGGTGGGAACCGTTACTCGGGCAGGACCAGCTTTGCCCCACGCCGCAACGACGCCTCGGCGGCGAGAGAGAGCGCCACCGACGCGCGCCCGTCCTCACCTGTCGCGGGGGGTTGAGCCTTACCACGCACGGCGTCTAAAAAAGCCGCGGTCTGCTTGGGCACATCGAACGCGTGACCCGTAGAGCGCGGCACGTCCACCCCGCGCGTTCCCTCGCCACCCTGTTCTTTGCTGTGCAGCGTCAGCGCCACATGAGGACTCCTGTCTAAATCCATGCTGCCACACCAGGCCGCGTGGAGCGCGCCCGTTTCGCCCACGAGCTTGAGGTCGACGTGGTGCCCGTAAGCGGCGATGGAGCGGGTCACGAGCGCTGAGGCGTGCGGGAACTCGAGCCTCACGTCCAGATTCTCGTTCAGCATTTCTTGCCCGCCGCGCGAGTTCGACCAGGCTTGCAGGGCAACGGGCTCGCCCACGTTTGAAAAGTACCAGCGCGCCAAGTCGAGGTAGTGGATGGGCTCCTCGAGAATCGCGCTGCCCAGCTTGGCGGGGTCCGTTTTCCAGCCCCCCGCGCCCGCCCGGTAAGGCCTGCGCCACAAGTCGAGCTTGAGGTGGAGGGGCCGCCCCACCGTCCCCGCCTCGATAAGCTTTTTTACCTTCGCAAAAAGGGTGAAGACGCGCATCTCGAGACCCACCGCCAGCGTCTTGCTCGCATTCGCCGCCGCGGCCAGCATCCGGTCACAATCTTCCAACGTCGTCGCCATCGGTTTTTCGACCAGCACGTGTTTGCCTGCGTTAAGAGCGGATACTGCGTGTTCGGCGTGAAGGTAGTTGGGACTTACGATAATGACGGCGTCGGTATCCCAATCTAAAAATGCGTCCAAGTCCGTCGTCGCGGGCACGCCCCACTCGGCCTCGACGCGTTCTTTGGAGGCTTGGCTCGAGACCGCCACCCCTTTGAGCGTCGCGCCCACGTCCATAAGCGCCTGTTTATGCACCTCGGCCCAGCGTCCCGCGCCGATGAGGCCGACTTTCACCTCACCGTTCACGGTAACGCTTCCTCAAACAGAGCTTCCCCCGTGACCTCGGCGGGGCGAACTTCGCGGCGGGTGCGGACGGACTCTAAGACCGCCAAAGACACCCTGAGCGCGTCGATGCCGTCCTCCAGCGAAGCCACCCGGCGCGGCGCACCTTGAGTCAGTTCACGGTAGAACTGTTTTATCTCCGCGTTCCACGGGTCCGTGCCGTCCGTCCGCCAGGGGGTCGCACCCTCAGCGTCATGCAAGGTCATCGTCTCGTTCCAGTTCACGCTCAAAAGCCCGTCGGGTCCCATGTAGGTGTGGCGTTCGGTGGGCGCGACGCCTGACGGCAAGCCCCACGAAACCTGCACCTGGCCGACGGTGCCGCCTGCGTACTCGAGCATAATGTGCGCGCTGTCGAGCGCCTTATGTTGGATGCCTGCTAATTCCGGCTTGTCCTCGCTAAAGGTGTAGCCCCTGGCCGAGACCGTCTCAGGCTGCGCGCCAAAGAGTTCGCCCCAGAGGTTGAACACGTGACAGCACATGTCGATGATGGGGCCGCCGTTGGCCCGAGCGTCGTGCATGAGCCTTTTGGGCCGGACCCCCGCGGCGATGGTGGCTTGGGCCAAGACGGGGCTGCCGATGCGCGCGTGCATCTCCAAAAGCTGGCTGTACGCGGGGTCAAAGCGGCGCATAAAGCCGATGCGTAACTCGCAGCCGCTCCTTAAAGCCGCCTCGCTCATACGTTCGGCGTCGCTCAGCGTCAGCGCCGCGGGTTTTTCGCAGAGGACGTGTTTGCCTGCTTCTAGCGCCTGCACCGTAAAGGGCGCGTGGGTGGAGGTCGGGGTGCAGACGGAAACCACGTGAACCGCCGCGCGGCTTAGCACGTCGTCCGGCGCGGCGTGCGCTTCCGCGCCGAAGGGGGCGGCCACGGCCTCGGCTCTCGTCACGTCTGCATCACAAACCGCCACCACGCTGGCCCCCGCCGCGGCCCAGCCTTGCGCGTGCCGCGCGCCCATGTCGCCCGCGCCGATAACGAGCACCCCTAATTCACTTATGTCCTGCGTCTTCATGTACCGTACCCCTTGGCCCAGTCTTCGGCGGCCCCTTCAAGCGCCACCTCGCCGCCGTAACGCGGATGGTCGAACCAAGGCCGCGCGGTGTCAGCCAGGGCCGAAATTTGCCGCAGGTAGGGCAAAGACGCCGTGACCAAGCGCCGCTCAACCGCGCCCAAGTCGGGGTAGGCGTCGAGAGCATCCAACCACACCGCACGCCCCGCCAGAAAGCCGCTCGAGCCCGCCCCAAACGCCAGCTCCAGGTTGAGCGCAAACTCGCGCGGCCCCACCCCCGCGCTCAGCAGCACCCAGGGCACGTTGGTCGCCGCGTCTAGGTCGCGCAAATAGCCCTCCACTTGCTCGAGCTCATACACCGCCTCGCGCGCCGTGCCGTCGAACGCGCCCCCCGCGAACTCGCGGCAGTAGCGGAGGTTGGCGGGGAACTCGAGCTTGAGCAAATCCACCCCGAACGCGTCGTCCGAAAAGTGCCGCACTGACGAGAGCACTCGTTCCGGTTTGGCCGCGGCGTACTCGGGCGAGTCTTCGCGCTCGCCCTCTTTGGGATAAACAAGCAGTTCCAGCACGAAGGGGATGTCGTGCTTCTCGCAAGCCGCGCCGACGGAGCGCACAAAAGTGTCTTGATGCTTGCGCGTGTTCTTGCGCACGTCCGGGCGGTCCCAAACCAAGACCTTGACCCCCGCCGCGCCGCTCCGCTTGATTTTCTCGACGCTCCAGCCTGGAATGGGTCCCGACCACCTTTCGCCGTTCTTGGTTTTGAACGCGTGGTCCTCGAGCGTGCTCAACAGCCCCACCCGGCCCGGCACGTAGGGCAGCGCGTGCGGGTGCGCCCAGACGGGGTCGATAAGCACCGCCGACGCCTCCGGGGCGAGCGTGCGGGTTAACAGCGTCTTGATTTTCGCCACCTCGTCGTAGCCGACCGCGCCGGGGTCACGCCCGTCGTGTTTGGCGAGTGCCCGAAAGACGGGGGGCCGCTGGTCCACCGCAATCATCTTGAACACGCCCCGAGCGTCCGCGAGGGTGGTGAGCCCGCGCAGCTTGCCCGCCGAGAGGCCCTTGGTTCCGACCTTGGCGCGGAGGTTGATAACGTCGGGCGCGTCTAAGTCCACATACACCGTATCGTGGACCTTGAAGTGCGCCTTGAACCAGTCGCGCAGGGGCGCGCCGCCCGTAATCTGCGCGGTGCCGTTCTGGTTGGCGCGGCGGTTTACATAGCCCTCAACAGATTCACCGTTACCCAGCGTGAGCTTGATGGTCCCTTCCTCAAAGGGGACGTACGCGTCCCAGCCCACGGGTACATCAAAAAAGCCCCCGTCATAAAAAGGTTTTTGCAGTATCAAATCAAATCCAGGCATCGTCTATACGCTCCAAATTGTAGCAGGTATCATCTGGTTTAAGCCAAAGTCAGTTTGTGTTTTCCCGTCTAGGACGTAGTTAGGGGATGATACCTGCGTTGATGGACTCAGTGTCAGTGAAAACTGCTTTGGCTAGTGTATCCCTTATGTACTATTCAAAAGATATTTGGAAATGTGAGACACACTCCAAGCATACGACTCGAGCCGCCCCTAAGCCCACTTCATCTCGTCCATCTCTCGAGCCGTGCGCTTTTCCAGCAGCCTCTCGACCTCGCCCGCCGTCGGTATCGCCTCGCGCCCCAGGCCGGTGCAGGACAGGGCCGCCGTGACCGAGGCGAAGAGCCCGCTCTGCGCCGCGTCCCACCCTCTCGCCACCGCGTAGGCGTAGGCCCCGTGAAACACGTCGCCCGCCCCGTTGGTGTCGCGCACCTCGACGGGCAGCGCGGAGATGTGCCGCACCCCCTCCTCGGCCTCGTAAAGAAAGCCCTGCTCACCTAATGTGATGCCCACGACCTGCTCGGAGTGCCACCGCAGCGCCGACAGCGCCGCCTCGGGGTCGTTGCGGCCCAAGATTTCGGCGGCGCACTCTTCAGAGACGAGTAGGTAGTCGAGGTGTTGCGTCAGTTCCCAGTTGCGCGTGTTGCTCCAGTCGCCCAGCGTAGGGACGCCCAGACGTTTGGCCTCCTTGAGCACCGCCTCGCTCACCTTTGGGTGCCGTCCGTCGGTGAGGACGCAGGCGGCGTTCTTGACGCTCGAGAAGTCCCAGCCCTCCGCCGTGTCGGGCAGCCCCGCGCCGCGGTAGGGGAAAATGTAACGCTCGCCCGCCTCGTCCACCAGCACCGCGCTCACCCAGGTGGTGCCGCCCGCCACCATGCGAAGTTGTGAGGTGTCTACGCCGAAACGGTCAAGCTCCTCCCGCGCCGCCCGTCCGTTCAGGTCATCGCCGTGGATGGCCCAAAGTTCAGCTCGAGCACCCAGCCGCGCCGCCGCCACTGCCGCGGTGGCCGCGGGGCCGCCGCCCTGCATCCGGTAGGCGCTCGAGTGCGTTCTCGAGCTCGTCGGCGGAAACCTGTCCACCTGCCAGATGTGGTCTACACAGGAAAGCCCGACAAAAAGAATGCGCGGTTTCACGGGGTTTGCCTCATGTTGTTTGCGCCTTTCATAGCGTGTGCCTCAAAGGGTAGAGGGGGAGGGGGCTCGAGCCCAAATACCCGCAGAGTTCTTGTAATCCCTCGGTGAATTCGCCCGCGCCGAACGCAAAATGGTGCGGGAGGCGGTGGTCGAGCACGTTGGCGACCAACGTTTCGGCCCGCACCTTTTCGCCGTTCCAGCGCAGGTCGCTCAGCCAGCCCCGCACCCCGTCGAAGCCCGCCTTGCTGGGCTGGGAAAACGCGCCGGAGAGGATGAGGGCGCGCTCGCCCCCCTCGAGCAGCCGAAAACCCGTCGCAAAACCCGGCTTCAAAACCATGTCGCGCACCACCCCCAGCGTGTCGCGGTTGAAGTGCGTCGTGAGCCGCGTGCCTGCCTCGCCCGCCCAGGCGCGCGGCGCGTTGCCGCAGTGCCAAAAGAGCAGGCTGTCGTCGTCGCCGTCCACGTCGGACAAGTCCATGAGGATGGCCGGACACTCGCTCATCCCCTGGAGCGCGAGCATCGAGAGCGCCCCCATCACGTCGCCCTCGCACGCCGCGGGAATCTCGCGGTCGCCGAGTCGCCCCACCGCCGCGCAGGCCATCGCGCCGCACGCGTCGGGGAGTTCGGGCCAGCAGCGCAGCGCGAGCGCGTGGTAGTCGCCCTCTTGTGCCATCGTGTTAAGTGCCGCGTCGATACGGGCGGCGTTCTCGAGGTGCTCTACGGGAGCCTCGAGCCTCTCCTCCTGCGCCCAAACTTCCGCTCTGGCCGCCGCTTCCTCCCCCGGCACCGCCGCCGCGCGCTCGAAAAGCTCGGCTAACTCTTTTGTTTCAACCATGACCGAAGCAAGTTCGGGCCGCTCTTCTATGCCATAAAAAGCCGGGGCGATCCCGCCGATTTGCAGGATGCGCGCGCCCTCAATCGCCTTGAGACCCCGCAGCGCCGCGAGCGTCGGCAGGAGCCGAGCGCGAAACCATGAGCTCCCCGCCTCGCCATAAAACCACTTCACGGGCTCCCGTTTGGCGACTTCGGGATGCTCCAAAAAGCTCATCGTCATGTTGAGGCCGCAGAGCGCGTTCAAGGGTAAAGGCCCCGTGTCCCCGCGCCCGCCCGACGACTCCGGCAGCGCCCACACGCCCACGCGCCGCGCCGCGTGCAAGAGGGGCGTCAGGAGGTCGCCTGTGGCAAAGGTGGTGTGCTGGATGAGGAGGAAGTCGAGCCCCATCTCGGAAAGTTCCCCAGCCGCCTTTTGAGAAGTCTTCAAATCGCTTGCCGACACTGAAGGCGTGACGACCTCGAAGCGGAGGTCTTCGCCGAGGGCTTTTAGACGCTCGAGGCTCCTCTCCGCAGCTTTCTGACTCTCACCCTTGAAGAGCGGACGAACGACGCTGACAAATCCTAGTTTCAACACCTAACGCTTCTCCTGCCCCGTTTGTAAACGGTAACGAATTAAAGTGCTCCAGCCCCCGAAAAACCTCTTTCCCCTACTCTACCCCTTGACCCCGCCCGCCGTAAGCCCGCTAATGATGCGCTGCTGAAAAAAGATAATCAGCACCACCAGCGGAATGATGCCGAGCGTGACCGCCGCGCTAATCACCGCCCACGGGAAAGCGAACTCGCCCTGATAGAGCGTGATGCCCACAGGAACGGTGCGCATATTAAGGTTCGTATTAAAGGTCAGCGCCAGCAAAAACTCGTTCCACGAGTTCACGAACACGATGATGCCCGCCGTGACGATGCCGGGGGCCGAGAGGGGCATGATGATGCGGAAGAGCGCCCCCACGCGCGTGCAGCCGTCCACGGTGGCGGCGGCTTCTAATTCGCTCGGGATGAGCTGAAAAAAACTTGTTAGCGTCAGTGTAGCAATGGGCAGCGAGAGCGCCACATAAGGGATGATGAGCGCCCAGTAGGTGTTGAGCAGGTTCGGCGTCATGACGACGTCAGGCAGGAACAAGAAGCCATTTAAGAAGGGCAACTCGACGCCCCGAAAGAGCCGGTAGAGCGGCACGAGCAAGACCAAAGCCGGAAACATGCTCGTCATCACGATGCCCGTCATGATGACGCGCCGCCCCGGCAGCTTGAGCCGCCCCAACGCGTAGCCCGCGAGCGCCGCGAAGAGGACGCAGAGGAGCGTCGCGCCGATGGAGACGACGAGCGAGTTGCGCAGGAAAAGCTCAAAGGGGTTGCGCTCGAAGACCTGCACGTAGTTGTTTAGCGTCGGGTCTGCGGGCAAATAGGTGATGGGCGTGCGCGTGAGTTCGCCCTCGCGCTTGAACGAAGTCAAGAAGAGCCACGCCGCCGGAAAAAAGCCGTTGATGATGACCAATACCAGCGCTATGGTCATAAAAATGCGGCTGGCGGGTGAGGGATGTTGTTTCATAAGTACGTCATTCCGTATAAATCCAGCGCAAATAGAACACGGTGATGGTCAGGCTCAGCGCAAAAAGCGCCACCGAGAGCGCCGCCGCGTAACCGATGTCCAAGCCGTTGGCGGTCTTGTAGATGTAGACGCCGAGCGTCTCGAGCGCCCGCCCCGGCCCCCCGCCCGTCATGGTAAAGGGGATGTCAAAGGTCTGGATGGCGGTGAGCGTGCGGAAAATAAGCGCCACGGCGATGGCGGGTCTTAACAGGGGTAAGGTGATGCGCCAGAACCTTTGCCACGCGCTCGCCCCGTCCACCACCGCGGCCTCGTACAGACTCTCGTCAATCGACTGCAAACCCGCCAGCAGGATAAGCCCCACGAACGACGACGTTTTCCAGATGATAGCCAGGTTCGCCGCAATAACCGCGGACACGGGCCGCGCGAGCCAGAGGACACCGACGTCGCCTACCGTGTTGGGCGGCAGGAGGGTGGCGAAGAGCGTGTTGAGCCCGATGCGCCCGAAGAGGTCGTTAACCACCCCGTAATCGCTCTGAAAAAGCCACGCGAAGGTGAGGCCGGTGAAGGCTCGAGGCATCGCCCACGGCAAAAGAAGCGCCACCCGCACGAGCCACTTTAAGGGGTGCTCGACGTTGGCTAAGAGAGCCAGCGGCAACCCCACCAGAAAAGACCCCGCGACGCTCACGGCGATGATGAGCAGCGTGAGGTTAAAAGCGCTCCAGAAGCGCGGGTCGGCCCAGCGCGCCCGCTCGGCGGTTGGGTCGGGTTGATAGCCCATGAGCCAACCGAAAATAAGCACCGCCGCGACGGTCCAAAGAAGCGCGTAACGCCACTTGAGCCCGCCGCGCAGCGCCCACACCCAGGCCAGCACCGCGCTCGCCAAGCCTAGCACGCGCCACCAGAAGAGGCTATTAAACGTCCACATGACGGGGTAGACGGTCGCGCCGTCCCTCTCGACGCCGCGCACCCACAGCATCTCGCGGAAGTTCTCGAGCCCCACGAACGGCGTGCCCAAAAAAGGCTGGTTTAACTTCTCAAAATGCAGCGACTGCCACAGCACGTTGATGACTGGATAGAGCATCACCACCGCGAGCGTGAGGAGCGCGGGCAAGAGGAGCAAGACAGCGAGCTGGCCTTCGCTTAGATTGCCCGTGCGCAGGCGCTGCCAGAAGTTTGGCTTCCGGTAGGTGGGGGCGGGTTTGGATGAGAGAGCCATAAGATAGTTTTATCTCAAAATATGGGCGTAGGGGCGCGTTGCACGCCCCTACAAGTCGTACCTACTGAAGAATGTCCTCTAAACCGACCTGCATCTGCTCGAGCGCCTCCTCCTCACTCAGAGACCCCGCCAAAAAGGCGTTCATGGTGCTCCGGATGAGTTCGGACACGTCGCTGTAGAAGGGCGTGACCGGGCGCGGGCGCGCGTTCACAATCACGTCGTAAAACTGCTCGAAGTGCGGGTTGGCCGCCAGGACCTCGGGGTCCTCGAAGAGTTCGGCGCGCACCGGGATGCGGCTCGCCTGAATGGCCCAGGCGCGCTGGAATTCGGGCGAAGAGAAGAACTGAATCACGTCAAAGGCGGTTTCTTTGTTCTCGCTGTAGGGGTTGATCGCCCACTGCCAGCCGCCCACGCAGGTCGCCGACTCGTTGCCCTCGAACGCGGGTAGGGGCGCAATACCCACCATACCCGCGACTTCGGAGTCCTCATCGCCCTGGAAGCGCGCCCAGGCGTAGCCCCAGTTGAGCATGAACACCACGTCGCCCGCCTGGAACTCCTGGCGCGAGTTGTCGGTGCCCGTCTCAGCGATGTTGGGCTTCGTTATCCCCGAATCGAGCGTTTCTTGGTACCACTCTAAGGCTCTTTGCCCCTCGGGCGAGTCCACGGTGATGTTGCCCTCGGCGTCCTGCCAATCGCCGCCCGCGGTCCACAGCGCCTGCAAGAAGGTGCAGTTGGTGCCCTCGATGGCGGCACCCTGGTAGTTGAAACCTTGCAGGGAGGGGTCGTTTTCGCCCTCGAGAATGGTCAGCGCCTGCTCTTGAAGCTCTTCCCAGGTTGTGGGCGGCTCGAAGCCGTACTTCTCGAGCAGGTCCTCACGGTAGTACAGGAACTGCGCGTCGGTATAGGCGGGGATGGCGTAGAGCGTGCCGTCTACCGTGTCGGCCTCGACCGGACCCTCCAGAAAGTCGGCCAGGTACTCCTGCTGCGCTTCTTCGCCCCCGAAGTATTGGCCCAGCGGCTCCGCCCAGCCCGCCGCGGCGTAGGTGGCGGGGCGAATCACGTCAATCTGGAAGATGTCGATTTCGCCCGACTGCGAGGTCAAAACCGTGTTGAGGTACTGCTGCTGCGCGTCGCTGGTCGCGCCGCCCGTTTCAAAACGGATGGTGACGTCCGGGTTCTCGGCCTCAAAGCGGTCCGCGAACTCTTGAAACAGCTCCATCGGCTCGCGCGGGTCCAAGAACATGACCACTTCGGTCTGCGCGAAAGCCTGGGCAAACGTGAGTAGAAGCGTGAAAAGGAACGTCAAGCGTAAAGAACGTTTCATGATGCCTCCTAGATTGGTTTAACTTTCGCCCTACTTTACCCCATCCAGGCGGAGTTATCCAGACGTTCGCCTTCATCAGTTTTTATCCAAACTTCGCCTGGGGCTGTGAGTAGAAAAAAGGGAGAAAGCGCGTCCACTCCTTTGCGCCACTCTTTTCTCGCCGCGCCGCTTGTGAGGGCGTTCACACGGCTCCGGACGCCCTAAGGCGGGTGATGTCTTCTTCGCTGTAGCCTAACTCGCGCAGCACCTCGTCGGTGTGCTCTCCCAAAGTCGGGGGCGGGGTGCGGACGGTGCCGGGGGTGCGGGAGAATTTGAGCGGGAGGCCGGTCATTTTGAGGGGTCCGGCGGTGGGGTGCAGGAGTTCCACAAACATCTCCCTGGCTTTTGCCTGCGGGTCGTTAGCCACGTCCGCAACCGTAAGAACGGGCGAGGCGGGCACGCCGTGCGCGGAAAGCGTCTCCAACCAGTGCTCAGTTGACTGCTCCTTGAATACCTTTTCTAAGAGTGGCAGGAGTTCGTCTCGGTGGTTGGCGCGCCCTAAGTTGGTGCTAAACCTTGGGTCGTCAGCGAGCTCAGGATGTTCTAACGCTTGCGTAAACTTCGCCCACAGCTTGTCGTTGCCCACCGCGACAATGACAAAGCCGTCGCGCGCCTCGAAAGCTTGGTAGGGAACGATGGTGGGGTGGGCCGAGCCATAGCGCCCCGGCGTCTCGCCCGTCGCAAAATAGTTCCCGGCGAGGTAGGTGAGCCAAGAAATTTGTCCCTCGAAAAGAGAGGTGTCAACGTACTGACCGCGCCCGGTTTGTGCTCGAGCCTGTAACGCGCTCAAAATACCGACCACACTCCACATCGCCGCACCAAGGTCGGCAACCGCCACCCCGACGCGCACGGGAGGCAGGTCCGGGTAGCCCGTGGCGCTCATGATGCCGCCCATCGCCAGCCCCATGATGTCGTAGCCAGGGCGGTCGCGGTAGGGGCCGGTCTGGCCGAAGCCCGAGATGGCGCAGTAGATGAGGCGCGAATTCAACGCATTCAGCGTCTCGTAACCGATACCCAACTTATCGGCGGTGCCGGGCCGAAAGTTCTCGACGACCACGTCCGCCCACTCTGCTAGGCGGTAGATAATCTCTTTGCCCTCAGGATTTTTAAGGTCCACGGTGAGGGAGCGCTTGTTGCGGTTGACGGATATGAAATAGGCCGACTCGTCGCCAAGCGCGGGCGGCACCCAGGCGCGCGTGTCGTCGCCGCCCGCCGGGTTTTCTATCTTGACGACTTCTGCGCCCAAGTCGGCCAAGACCATCGTGCAATAGGGACCGCTCAGGACGCGCGAGAGGTCGAGGACGCGCAAGCCGGTAAGGGGGCCGGTGGAAACCTTGGGAGAGGCGTCAGGACGGGTCACAAGCGTTCGCCTCTGGTTTAGAGCGAACTCAAAAGGGGCTCTAGATGCGCCCGGCCCGCGCGGAGTCCGGCTTCACCATCGGAAGTTGAGGCCGTCGTGCCGCTCTCCGAATGATGCGAACCGCCAAAAAGAGGGTCTTCGTGCTCCAAAGAAATACCGCCCGAAAACCCCACCTCGACAAGCCGCGTTACGACCGCCCGCCAGTCCACCTCGCCCCAGCCCGGCACCCGGTAGCGCCACCAGCCCTCGCCCAAAAAGCCCTGCCGCTTAAGTTTCGCCCAGATGACCTCGGTGTCTTTGGCGTGGACGTGGATGATATGAGGGCCAAATTCATAAAGAGGCTCGTAAGGCTCGATACCCAGACGCACCAAATGGCTCGGGTCGTAGGTGAGACGGAAGTTGGGCCGGTCCACCGCCTCGATAAGCGCCTCCCAAAGAGGGGGGTTGACGGCGATGTTGCCCGTGTCGGGGCAGTTTTCCACCGCCACCATCACGCCCTCGCCCGCACGGTCGCAGAGACGCTGCAAAACCTCGGCGCTCCCCGAAACATTCTCGCTTAGACTCACTGCCGGGTTGATACCTGTCGAAATGTTGACAATCGGCACGCCGTGGTCTCTGGCGATGTCGATGCGCGCTTCCGTGTTTTCTAAAAACTCTCTACGCTTTGCCTCGTCGGGATGGCGGATGTTGCGGCAATAAAGGAGCGCGCCCACCCGTAACGTAGGGGCCGAGAGGTACTTCTTAAGTTCGTCCAGAGGCGCGTGCGGGCCGACCTCCATGTGCGCGTAGCCTTCCGCCTGGCCCCACGCGGCAATCTCGTTCAAGGAGCGTCCCGCTAGGGCGCTCGTGATAAAACCTAAGGTGATGGTCATGGGAGGAGCCAAGCTACCACGCGCACCCTCTCACTTCAAGCCGCGCCGCCCTTACCCGGCGCTTTGCCTCCCGCAGCCTCGCCCGCAGCCTCTCCCGCGCCCGGCTCCTTGGCCTCGAAACCGTCTCCCTCAGGCCCCTCCCTGTGGCGGCGCAAGGAGCCGTAGCGTAGCGCGTAGGCCTTGCCGAACTCCGCGCCGAAAAAGAAGAGTTGCGCGGTGAAAAAGACCCACAGCAAAAAGACCACCAGCGAGCCCGCCGCGCCGTAGGCCGAGCCCACCACGCTGTTGCCGATGAAAAGCCCGATGGCCCACTTGCCCACCGTAAAAAGGAGCGCCGTCACGACCGCGCCCGGCCCCACGTCGCGCCAGGTCAGGGGGATGTCGGGCAGGAACTTGTAAAGCAGGGCGAAAAGGAGGCCTAAAAGCACGATGTTGATGACCGCGTCGAAGGCGCCCACGAGCGCGGCGGGCATCATCAGCCCCTTGCTCAAGAAACGCGTAAAGGCGGCCATCGCCGCGCTTAAGAGGAGCGACGTCAGTAGCAAGAAGCCGATACCCAGGACCAGCGCCAGGGAGACGATGCGGCCCCAGACCGCGTTCATGATGCCGCCGCGGTGCCCCTTGCGCACGTTCCAGATGGCGTCGAGCGACTCCCGCAGTTCGTTAAGGACCGCCGAGGCGACAAAAAAGAGCACGCCAAAGCCGATAAGTGACGCGATGATGCCCGAGCGCGCGCCGTAGGCGTCGAAGGCGTTGGTGAAGAGCAGCTCGATAACCTCGTCGCCCGCGTTGCCGATGAGGCTGTGGAGCTGCGCGGCCACCTCGGTCTGGACCTGCTGCCGCTCGAACACGATGCTCGAGATGCCCAGCGCAATCACGAAAAGGGGTGCCAGGGACAGCACCGTATAAAAGGCCAGCGCCGCCCCCATGCGCGGCACGTTGTCCTCGCCATAGGCGCGCACGGTGTCCTGTACAAGCGTCCGTCCAACTTTTAGCATACGTGCTCCTATAAAGCTATCTTAAAGGTTTGCGAGGTGTTGGATGGTGTGTTGGAAGTAGAAAGCGGTGAATTTGTTAATGGCGCCTTAGCGGCTCCCACGCTGATGGCTGTTGCTAAGCTCGTGTCAAATCCCGCTCCGCCGCCCGCTCCGCCTGAGCCCCCCCGCCGCCACGACGAGAGAGAGCGTCAGGAGCGCCGTCGAGAGCCCCAGCGCCCCCGCCGCGCCGCCCGCCACGTCCCCCGCCAGACCGCTCAGCGTCGGTCCTAGCGCCTGCCCAAACGCGAAGGCCGCGGTGGAAAGCCCCACCGCCCTCGCCCAAGCGCCGGGGGGCAAACGGTGCCGAATCACCTGCGTGATGGCGGTGATGACGCCCAAGAAAGAGATGCCGAACGCGAACGCCGAGAGCAGGGGCGCGTAGACGACCAAGGGGTAAAGGCTCGAGAGCATAAGCACCACCAGCACATGCACGAGCCCCCGCGCCCCGCCCACCCTTTCCACCCACGCCCCCCAAGCGAGCCCGGTCAGCACCGCCCCCAGCCCGAGCACCGCCCAAAAAGGTCCAATGGCTGTCTCTAATCCCGTCGTCACAAACGTCATGTAACCGATGTAGCCCGCTCCGTAGAGCCCGTAGGACACGAGCAGCAGCGTAATGGGTCGCAAACTGCCCGCCGCGCCCACGGTGCGCGGCGCGGGTTCTTCAAGACTTCGCAGGGCCAGCAAACTCACAAACGTCAGAACGAGCGACAGCGCCGCCAAGAGCACCCACGCCTCCCCCCAATCCCTCGCAAGTGGCACCACGAGGGGCGACAGCAAAACGCCGAGCCCCACCCCGCCGAAGTAGACGCCCGTCGCCCGCCCCCGCCCGCCGCTCGCTAAGAGGAGCGCCGCGCCGCCCACGAACACGAACGCGCCGAGCACGCCCTGGGCGAAGCGAAGTGTGACAAGAAGGGGAAAGCTCGAGCCCAGCGCCAGCCCGCCCAAACTCGCCGCCTGAAGGAGCAGCGACGCGTAGAAGCCCCGGCGGTAGCCCGCCGCGTAGAGCACCCGGTGGCTAAGAAGCGCGCCCACGAGGTAGCCCGCCGTGTTGGCGCTCCCCAAGAGCCCGGCCTGCGCGTAAGAAAGCCCCAGCGCCGCCTGCATCGCCGGGAGCACGAGCGCGTAGGCGAAACGGCCAATCCCCAAGGCCGCGCCGGGACCGAAGCCTAAAAGAAAGCCGAGACGCATCGTGAGATTGTACGTTGTTGGGGGCTGGTGTGCGTCACCGCGAAGTTTTCTCAACCTGCTCGAGCGCTCCGACGGCTCAACGCTTCATCAGTACACGCTGCCGGTCTCCACCCAACGGCGCAGGTCCGCCACCACGCCCTCGACATAGGCGGGCGCCGCCGCCCTCATCTTCGGGTTGTCCGTCTGGCCCGCGTAATAAAGCGCGAGCAGCAGAACGCGCGCGGCGAGGGTGGGCTCGAGCGCGTCTCTTTCCACTTCTGAAAAAGCCCGGTACTGCGCGTAACCCTCGAGATACGCCTCACGCTTTTGTGGATAGTCCGCATGTTTACGCACCTGCGCCAGCGTGACCGCAATGTCCAACACGTAGTGCGCGAAGCCGCAGTTGTCGAAGTCGAAAACCTGCACGCCGTCCCTTGTGAACAAAATGTTGCGCTGATAGATGTCGTTGTGGACGAGGCCGTAGACCCTTTTATCCCTACCAAGACCGTTGAGCACCTCCTCGGTGCGGCGGCGCACCTCGTCAAAAACTTCCCACATCTCGGGGGTGACAACAGAGCTTTGCCGCGTGCTAAGGCGCGCGAAAAAGTCACCCATTTGACCATCCCACTCGAGCCTCTGGCGCGAGAAACCGGGCGGTAGGACGAAAGTTTCAGAATGTTGGTGCAATTTGGCGGTAAACGCGCCGACGCGCCGCATATGTTCGGGCGTAAGGTCTGCACCGTCCAAAAAAGCCCCGTCCAGCCAGGAGAAAAGGACGCAGTGACGCGGTTCGGGCACCTCGTCCGTTTGAACGGTGGTCAGCAGCTCGCCCGCGTCGTTGCGGTGAGGTTTCGGTACGGATAAGTCGGTGGTTTGGGTGAGGGACTCGAGCCATAAAAGTTCGGAGCGGATGGAGGCGAGGTTTTGCGACAGCGGACGGTTGACGCGCAGGGCGTAACGCTGCTCGGGCGTGTCCACCCTAAAAGTCGTGTTTTGCCAGTGGGCGATGAGGGTGAGTTCGGCGTTTTTTAGACCGTAGTGGGGGAGGGCGGCTCGAGCCAAACGGGCGAGCCGCTGGACTTGCTCGTCGTAGCTTAAGGTTGCAAACAAACGTGGGTTCCAAATTTGGGGTACCTGGAGAACACCGACATCTCCACCCGACTAAGCAGCGGTTGGCACGTCGACCAAGATACCCTTAGAAGAGGGTTCCGGAACCGGCTCGCCCCCCTCGATAAGCCCCTCGATATGAAAAGCGATGGCCTCCTTGATGAGGTCCCTGACTTCGTCCTCGGTTTCGCCGACCGCAATGCAACCGGGTAAATCGGGCACATAAGCGCCAAAACCTGTGTCACTCTTTTCAACAATCACCATGTACGTCATCGCTTCACCCTTTCACTTTAGTCCGGCCTGTTTGAGAACGCTGTTGAGCGTCCCCCTGGGAATGTCGGCGCTCGGTTTGCCCGCTACTGTGACGGTTCCCGATTTTTCTGGGTGTCTAAACTGTCGGTGACTTCCTTTCATGCGAACTTGTTGCCAGCCGTCGCTCTCGAGGAGCTTAATGAGGTCGTGAACTTTCACGTCTTAGTCTACAAAGCTAGCAAGATGACGGGGTGGGTGAGGGAGGCCCGAGCCAAACGGGCAGGCCGCCAAATTTGCTCGTCGTAGCTCAACGTTGCGAACACGTCAGTTTTCCTCTTCGCGCCCTTTCTCAAAGGTTGAATTCGCCATGACGTAAAGATGGTCAGGATGAGTATATCCCTCAAACGTCACGTCTTTCTCGTAGCTCATGCCTAGCTTCTCAGCAACGCCGATAGAGGCAAGGTTGGCGGGGTCAATCATGGCGACGAGACGCCGCAGGCCGAGAACGTTGAAACCGTAATCACGAACCGCAAGGGCAGCTTCTGTGGCGTAGCCTTGGTGCCAGTACCGCTTTGCCAGACGATACCCAATTTCTACTTCAGGCCGTCCAGCTATATCAGCAAAGTAGAGCAGGCCGCAGTAACCCACAGTGTGGTGGGTGGTTTTTTCGACTAACGCGTAAAGCCCAAAGCCCCACACTTGATAGTGCTCGAGGCACCGCCGAAGCCATTCACGAATCCACGGCTCGGTTTTCACGCCGTCACCGAAGCGCATCACGTCCGGGTCGCCAAAAACGCCCTTCATGGCCTCAACATCGAGAATATGAAGGTGGCGTAAGGTGAGTCTTGAAGTCTCGAGAACGACCATCGCTTTAACAGAAGTCAACCCGTCGGACGCTTCTGATAGCGCCCGCTCGGTGAACCCTTGACCTCACCGTTGTCAAACACGAGCTGACCGCGCAAAAAAGTTTTTTTGACCCTACCCGTCACCTCTAAACCCTCAAACGGACTGTAGCCTTGCGCCGAAAGCGAATCTTCCCCGCGAATCGTCCAGGTCTCGTCAGGGTCCAGGAGCACCAAATCAGCATCCAAGCCAATGTCGATATCCCCTTTGTTATTGAGCCCAAAGCGCCGTGCGGGATTGTAGCAGACCAATTCAGCGATACGGTTGGGGCTCACGCCACGCTTTAGTCCCTCGCTGTAGAGCCCCGGCAACAGGTAATCGGTGCCGCCAAAGCCCGCCTTGGCCTTCCAGATGTTCTCGGGCTCGTCGGCGGCGACTTTCAAATCTTTGGGGCAGTTGGCGTGGTCGGTCATGGCCCACTGCAAAGTGCCGTCTTTGATACGCTCCCACAAAACCTCGCGGTGCTCCGGCGGGCGCAGCGGCGGGTTGACTTTGGCGTAGACGCCCATATGACAGGTCGTGTCTAACAGCAGGTGTCCGGCGGTGACTTCCAACCCCACGTCCATCTCCGGGTAGCTCTCGCGCAGTCTCAAAGCTGCCTCCATCGCCTCTTTCGACGTGATATGTAAGATGTTGATGCGCGTCAAACCCGCCTCATGCGCGAGCGCCCCGGCGGTGGCGACGCCCAGGGCCTCGCAGTGGGGTGGGCGCGCGGCGCTGTAGGCGGCGAGGCCTCCGATGTCGTCTCTCGCCTGCACCTTCTTTTCGTAAGCGCGCAGCAGGTCGGGGAGTTCGCAGTGCCAGCTTACGGAGATGTAGGGCTCGAGCTCCGGATGTTCCCTTTGCAAACGCGCCGCCTCCCAGCAAATCTGGTCGAAGTGCGCCAAATCGTAACTCTCGCCCTCGTCCAGCATGAGCCACTGCCGCTGCACGTCGCTGCCGCCGTGGAGCCCGTGCGAGCCGTAGAACATAAAAATCTCGCCGAAGTTGGGCGCGCCCGCCTCGGTCAAGATGTAGTCCATCTCAGCCACTTGTGACCCTTGGATTGGCGAGATGTGATAGCCGTAGTCGCAGTGGTAGTTGCCCTCTGAGGCGCTGAGTAATTCAGGGAAAAACTCGCGCACGGGGCCGGGGCGGTTTAGGTAGAGGCTGCCCGTGCGGATGTAGGTCAAAAGCGTCGTCACGCCGCCCGAGACCGCCGCCGCCGACTCGCTGCGGGCGTCTTTGCTAAGGTCTCGGTAGATGCCTACGTGGGTGTGCGCGTCGGTCACGCCGGGGAAGCCGAGGAGGCCGCCCGCGTCGAGGGTTTCATCTGCGTCGGTCTTGAGTGTTTCGGCCATTTCGACAAAACGCCCATCCTTGATGCCCAAGTCCATCTTCTGCGCGCCCTCACCGTGCGGACGGACGACACGCACGTTTTTGACCAGCAAGTCCAACTCAGCCATGTCTGCCTCCTGTGTTGATAACGCCCTGGGCCTCGAGCCTATCCACGTCTTCAACCGAATAGCCAACCGAACGCAAAACAGCCGCCGTATGCTCTCCCACCTTCGCGGGGTCGCTTCGTAAGGGCAAGTCGCGCCCATTCAAAGAGAGTGGAAGTTTTGGCATTTTAGTTTTGACGCCGTTAGGGAAGGTGGTTTCTAACAAACTCCCGCCCCCAACAAGCTGCGCGTCCTCAAAAAGGTCCTCGGGTCGCGCCACGGGCGAAAAAGGCAGCTTCGCCCTTTCACAACGCGCCACCGCCTCCGCGAGGGTCAAGCCCTTGACCCTCGCCCGCAAATCCGGCAGCAGCCAGTCCTGCGCCGCCACGCGGTCGTTGTTGGTCGCCAAACGTTCATCGTGGAGCAAATCTTCCCGCCCGAACGCCTCACAAAAGCGCGGCCACTGTTTATCGCTCGTTACGCCGATGAAAATAAGCTGGTCATCCTTGGTCTCAAACTGATGATAAACCGCCCACGCGCTCACCCGCGCCGACATGGGCGGCAGCGGCTCGCCGGACATGACAAAGGTAGACATATGGTGTCCCATTAAAAAGGCGGCGGTTTCAAAGAGCGCCGTCTTAACAAGCTGCCCTTTGCCTGTCGCATCCCTCTCTTTGAGCGCCAAAATCACCGCCATCGCGCCGTACATCCCGGTCATCACGTCAATAACCGACGCGCCCGCGCGCATGGGCCGACCCGGCGGGCCGGTCATGTAGGCGAGCCCCGACATCATCTGCACCACCTCGTCGAGCGCCGTGCGGTTTTCGTAAGGACCCTCTAAAAAGCCTTTGAGCGAACAGAAAACGAGCTTTGGGTAAACGTCTTTGAGCGCGTCATACCCGAGACCTAAGCGCTCTATAGTGCCAGGGCCGTAGTTCTCTAAAAGCACATCGGTGTCCTCGAGCAGCTTACGAACAATCTCTTGACCTTCGTCTGTTTTTAGGTTTAGCACGAGACTTTTTTTGTTACGGTTGAAGTACGGAAAATACCCCTGCCCAAAGCCTTTGAGCCTACGCGTCGGGTCGCCGTCGGGCGCGGGCTCGACTTTGATAACGTCCGCGCCCAAATCCGCCAGAATCATGCCCGCCGCGGGGCCTAAGACCGCGTGGGAGAATTCCAAAACCCGCACTCCGTCTAACGGCAAATCTTTCACGCTATCCCTTTGTAGTCGCCGTGGGTTTTGAGATATGCCGTCAAACCGCCCGCGCTCAGAATCTCGAGCATCACCTCCGGCATCTTCGTTGCTTGGTAGGTTCGCCCCGCTCTTTCATCTCGCACTGCGCCCTCTGTTAGGTTCACCTCGAGCCTCGCCCCGTCCCCAATCTCGTGGTCGGGCACCTCGACGAGCGGCAAACCGATGTTGACCGCGTTGCGGTAGAAGATGCGCGCGAAAGACCGCGCCACCACCACACTTATGCCCGCGGCTTGCAGGGCGATGGGCGCTTGTTCGCGGCTCGAGCCGCAACCGAAGTTCTCGCCCGCGACCAAAATATCCCCAGCTTTCACCTTGTGTTTAAAGTCGGGGTCCAAATCCTCCAGCACGTGCGCGGCGAGCCCCTGCATGTCGAGCGTTTTGGTGTACTTGCCGGGAATGATGCGGTCCGTGTCGATGTTGTCGCCGCAGACGTGCGCGGCGCCCTCGAAAAGATGCTTCACGCTAAGACCTCGCTATTGGTCAAAACATCGGCAGGGTCAACAATCTCGCCCGCCACCGCCGCCGCCGCGACCACCGCGGGCGAGGCTAAGTAAACCTCGGCGTTTGGGTTGCCCTGCCGCCCGCGGAAGTTGCGGTTGGTGCTCGAGATGACCGCCTCCCCGTCCCCCGGAATCCCCTGGTGCGTGCCCACGCACGGCCCGCAGCCGGACGTAATAAAGGTCGCGCCCGCCTCGGACAAGGTCTCAACAGTCCCGTCCTTTAGCGCGGCGTTAAACACGTTGCGCGAGGCCGGGGCGATGATGAGGCGCACGCCGGGGGCGAGTTTGCGTCCTCTAAGAACCTCCGCGGCGGCGTGGAAGTCCTCGAGCCGCGCGTTCGTACACGAGCCGATAAAGGCGGCGTCTATTTTGCGGCCCAGCACCTCGTCGATGTCCTTAACATTCTCGGGCGAGTGCGGCAGCGCGATTTGGGGGCGTAAGTTGCTCAAGTCTAAAACGTGATGAGCTTTGTAAATTGCGTCAGCGTCGGGCATCAGAGCGTTGAAACTGTAAGGCATCTCTAGGCTCGAGGTGTCCACCAGCCCCGCTTTCGCGCCCATCTCGGCGACCATGTTCGCCAAAGTCATGCGGCTTGCCAGCGTCATGGGATGGACCACCTCGCCGGTAAATTCAATCGCGTCGTACGTCGCGCCCGCGATGCCCAAACGCCCCACCAAGTAAAGGATGATGTCCTTGGCGCTCACGCCCGGTTTGACGGTGCCGTTTAGCTCGAGCCGAATCGTTTGGGGGACTTTAAGCCAAGTTTTCCCCGTCAGCATCACCCCCGCCGTGTCGGTTGAGCCCATTCCAACCGCGAACGCGCCCAGCGCGCCGTAGGTCGGCGTGTGCGAGTCCGCGCCCACGAAAACGTCGCCGGGCCTCACGTGGTCATGGTCCACCATAAGCTGATGACAGATGCCCTCGCCCACGTCGTAGAGCTTGCAGCCCGTCTCATGCGCAAACTCACGCATCATGCTGTGCAGGTTGGCGACGCGTTCATTGGGGGCGGGTACGGCGTGGTCTAAAACGAGGAAGAACTTGGACGGGTCAAAAAGTTTTTTGCCGCCCATTTCCCGGAAGGCTTGGATGGCTAGAGGCGCGGTCGTGTCGGTCGCCATCGCGCCGTCTACAGGAACCACGGCGATGTCGCCCGCGTGGAGCTCGAGCCCGGCGTGCTTTGAGAGAATTTTTTCGGCTAATGTTTGTGGCATACAAAAGAAGTCAAGCGTTAAAAAGGATGCTTACGCTCAACTTTCCCCCTCTCTTAACATTCATGGTTCATCCCCTAAAGTCCCAAATACGCTTCGCGGATGCGCGGGTCTTTTAAGAGGTCATTGCCGGGGCCGCTTAAGGTAATGTGGCCGTTCTCGAGCACATACCCCCGGTGGGCCAGCTCCAAAGTTTGCACCGCGTTCTGCTCAACGATTAAGATACTCACGCCCTCCTTGTTGATGCGCCGCACCACCTCGAAAATGTCCTCGACAATCTTTGGCGCTAGCCCGAGCGAGGGCTCGTCCAGCATGAGCAGTTTGGGCTCGGTCATGAGCGCGCGGCCCACGGCCAGCATCTGCTGCTCGCCGCCCGAGAGCGTCCCGGCGAGCTGGTGGCGGCGCTCCTTTAAACGCGGGAAGAGACCAAAGGTTTCCGCCATCATGCACTTGCGGTTCGCCCTGACGCGGCGTCCGAACGCGCCCATCTCCAAGTTTTCGGTGACCGTCATGTGGGGGAAGAGCTTGCGCCCCTCGGCGACTTGCACGAGCCCCGCGGCGACGATGCGGTGCGACGGCCAGGTGTGGACGGGCTCGTCTTCAAAAAAGACCTCGCCCCGCCGCGCGCGGTGGAGACCCGAGACCGTGCGAAGCGTCGTCGTCTTGCCCGCGCCGTTGGCCCCCAAAAGCGCCACGATTTCGCCCGCGCCTACTTTGAGCGACACGTCTTCTAAGACCGCCGCGTCGCCGTAGCCCGCCGAGAGGTGCTCGAGCCTCAGCACTACGCCCCCACTCCCGCGTGCGCCTTGCCCAAATAAGCCTCGATGACCTCAGGGTTTTCAGTCACCGCTTTGGGCTCACCCAGGGCGATGAGTTCGCCGTGGTGCAGCACCGCCACCCGGTCGGAGAGCGCCATGATGGCCTTCATCACGTGCTCGGTCACGAGCAGGGTGACGCCGGTATTGCGTATCTTATGGAGTAGCTCAACAATACCCCGGCTTTCGGTTGGGGTGAGCCCTGCCATCACCTCGTCTAGGAGCAGGAGTTTGGGGACGGTGGCGAGGGCTCGAGCCAGCTCGAGCTGCTTGCGCCCCGCCGTGGTGAGGGCGCTCGCAGGCTTGTCGGCTCTGTCGGCCAAGCCGACGAACTCGAGGGTTTCGCGGGCTCTGCGCTCGCTCTCGCCGACTTTGGCCGTGCGGTTGAACGCGCCCACCATCACGTTGTCAACAACGCGCAAATTGGCAAACGGTTTGTCAATCTGAAAGGTGCGCGCCACGCCCCGCTGACAGATTTTGTGAGGCGGTCTCCCCGTAAGCTCCTCACCTTCGAACGTGACCTTCCCTTCGCTCGGTCCTAAGCTCCCGCTGATGATGCTGAACAACGTAGACTTGCCCGCGCCGTTTGGTCCGATGAGCCCCAGGATTTCGCCGCGGTGAAGCTCGAAACTCACGTCCCTCACCGCCGTGAGCCCGCCGAAGCGTTTGCTGACGCCCTCGACCCGTAAAAATGTGTTTTTGTAAGCTGTCACGACCGCCCCCGCCGCCACAAGCGCCGCCCCAGCCCCGCGACGCCGTTGGGCATGTAGATAATCACGACGATGAGAATCGCCCCGAAAAGCATCACGTCCAGCCCCGAACGCCCCTGCACGAAGCTTAGGAAATCGGGCGGCGTGCGGATGAGCAGGCGCGACACCTCACCGAGCGGCGTCAGAAAGAGCGCCCCGATTAAGGGCCCCCAGATGGTGCCCGCCCCGCCGACGATGGGCGCGAGCAGAATATCAATCGAGATGGCCGCGCCGAAGACGATTTCGGGGCTGATAAAGAGAAAATACTGCGCGAAAAACGAGCCGCCCAGCGCCGTGAGCGCCCCGCTCAAAGCCACCGCCCCGACCTTGTAACGCATGAGGTTCACGCCCAGCGCCGCGGCGGCGTCCTCGTCCTCGCGGACGGCCTGCAGGTAGTAGCCGAATTTGCTATGCACCACCGCAATCTGAATGAGATAGACGACGACGAAGAGGATGAGCACCGCGAAATAGTAGTTGCGTGGCGTCGCCTCGAACTGCAAGCGCGCCCAGGAGTCCCCGCCGACGAGCGGCAGGTGGACGCCCACCGAGCCCTCGATAAAGCCCCACTCGTTGGCGATGAGCCGCAGCATCTCGGCGAACGCGAACGTCGCCAAGGCAAAATAAGGCCCTTTGAGGCCGTAGCGAAAGGTGAGGTAGCCCATCCCCGCGCCGAACAGCGCCGCCAGGGCCGCCCCCGCCAGCATCCCCAACCAGGGACTAAGCCCGAGTCTGGTCAGCAAGATGGTCGAGGTGTACGCGCCGATGCCGTAAAACGCCGCGTGCCCGAACGAGAACTGCCCCGCGTAGCCGCCCATGATGTTCCAGGCCGCACCGAGGAGCGCGAAATGCAGGATGAGGATGGCGAGGCTGAGCTGAAACGAGTTGACGAAAAAAGGCACCGCCAGCCCCCCGAGCGCGAGCGCGCCGAGGATGAAATAATCGCGCCGCGCCCTCACCCGCGCCGCCCGAACAAGCCCTGCGGCCTGAAGAGCAACACGAGCACGAACACGACGAAAACGCCCAGCATCTTCGCCGAGCCCGGCATAAAGACCACGCTGAGTTCCTGCGTTAATCCAATCAGAATCCCGCCCAACAGCGCCCCCGGCACGCTGCCCATGCCGCCCAGAACGACGGTGACAAACGCGATAATGTTAAAGCTCTCGCCCGCCACCGGGTCCACAAAGAAAAAGGGCAGGACGAGCGCGGCGGCGGCCCCCACGCAGGCCGTGCCTAACCCGAAGGTGAGCCGGTTGATGCGCTCGACGTTGACGCCCACGAGCGCCGCGCCGTCGCGCTCCTGCGCCACCGCGCGAATCGCTTTGCCCAAGTCGGAGCGTTGCAGAAGCCAGTAGAGGAGCAGCGACAGGAGCACCGCGAACACAAAGGCGGCGAGTTTTGGCAGCGTCACCGTGGTGCCCCATAAGCGTAGGGGGAAGTCCAGCGTTAGAGGACCCAGGGCGATGTCGCCCCTCGAGTACCCCAACCGAATCGAGCGCGGGGTGGCGGTGAAAAGGAGCAGCAGCAGGTTCTGGATGAAGAGCGACAGCCCCAAGGTCAAGAGGAGTTGGTTGTGCTCGGGGGCGTCTCGAGCGGGGTAAATAATCACTCGTTCGACCACCAACCCGACCAGGAAAAGCACAGGCGCGGTGATGAAGATGGACAGGTAGGGGTCAACCCCATAGTTACTGAAAAGCAAAAAGGTCAGGTACATCCCCACCGTCATGAGCGCGCCGTGCGCGAAGTTGATGATGTTCAGGACGCCGAAAATCAGCGTAAGCCCGAGCGCCACCAAACCGTACACCCCGCCGATGAGCACACCCGTGACGGTTGCTTGGCGCAGCACCACCCCGTTACGCTCGAGCCACACGCCTATGCCCTCCCAACCTAAAGCGAGTAACAGAGTAGAAACGACGAAAAGGCCGCCCGCGATGAACAGAGCGCGGCGCTTCGGGTTGGGGCGTGAGGCGTGGGTTTGCATGGGGGCTCGAGCTTAGACGCTTACTCCCAGGCCACGCAAGGAAAAATCGGCGAGCGCTCGGCCACGTCCGGCGGCCACACCTGGTAAATAGCCCCGTCTTGCACCTGCATCACCACGGGCACCGCGTTGACGTTCTCGCCCGTGTCGTCGAACTGGATGGGACCGGCGTAGGGCAGGATGTGCTCGGCGTAATCCGTCGCCGCGAGCGCGTCACGAATCGCCACCGGGTCCGCCGAACCCGCCCGCGCGACCGCGTCGGCCACGACATAAACCGCCTGGTAAGCCATCACCGCGGAGGTGCGCATGGCCTCGCCGTAGGTTTCTTCAAAGGCTTCGCGCACCGACACCGCTTCCGGATTGGACGCGTCCCAGTGGTAGTTGCTGTCCAAAAAGCACTGCGACGAATCACTAAAGTCCGTGACGAACTGCGGTACGTCAAACGTTCCCTGCGCCACGCCGTAGATACCCTTAACGTCCAAAAGCACGTCCTCGGCGTTCTGTGCGGCGATGAGGCCGTCGTTGTAGTAGCCCGTGACCGCCAGCACGTCGGGTTGCAGCGCGTTGATGCGGGTCATCTCGGTGGTGAGGTCGGTGAGGCTGAAGGGTTCGTAGCCCACCTCGTCAAGAATTTCTATACCTAAATTTTCCGCTTCCGCCACAAACGCGTCTTTCACGCTGCTCCCGTAGCCCGTGGCGGATTCAAACAAATAGACGACGCTCCCGACCTCCTCGCCGCTCGCCTCCGCCATCGCCTGTAAGAACTGCGCGCCGTTCACGCCCATCGCGGTGGCGTTGGGCTGGATGCGGAAGGTGTAGGTGTAGCCCTGGTCGAGAATCGCGTCGGCCACGGCCACGTCAATCAGGAGCGGGACCTGCGAGCGCTCGGCAATCGCCGCGACGTTGGCGGTGACTGATGACTGGAAGGTGCCAATCAGCACGTCCGCGCCCTCGTTAATCAGGCGTTCAGCCTCCGTTTGACCGACCTCGGGCGAGCCGGTCGAGTCGGCGGAGAGATATTCAAAGGTCAAACCGCCCGCGCCCCCGGCGGCGTTGATTTCCTCAATCGCCATCCGGATGGCGTTGTCCATCTGGACCCCGTCGGCGGCGAGACCCCCCGTAAGGGGATGGATGCCGCCAATCTGGACCTGCGCCAGGGAGAGAGAGCTTAGGAACAGGCTTACGAGTAAAACGACGCATTTTTTCATGATGTCCTCCCGAAAGTTTGGTTTGTTTCGTTCTCAACTATGACACGGGTTACGTCATCCCGACCTCCCGCGGGAGGAGCGTGCGCGCCGCGTGCCGCCCGGCGAGCCAGCCGTAGCCGAGCGCGGTGAGCAGGCCGTTGCCCGACAAGTAGCCGCCGGGGCCGTGCCCGCTGATGCCCGCGGCGACGCCGCCCCCGGCGTAGAGGTTGGGAATGGGCGCGCCGTCCTCGCGTAAAACTCGAGCCTCCCCATCAACCCTCAACCCGCCTTGCGTGTGAAAGAGCGCCCCCGTAACCTTGACGGCGTAAAAAGGGCTCCTAAGCCGCCGACAGTCCGAACGCCCAAAGGCGTCTCTCGTCTTGCCATCAGCCGCGGCGTGATAGTGAGATAGGGTGTGCTCGAGCGCCCCCGCGTCCACCCCCATCTGCTCAGCCACGCCCCCAACG
Organism: Trueperaceae bacterium; assembly: GCA_965214995.1. Lineage (GTDB taxonomy): Bacteria > Deinococcota > Deinococci > Deinococcales > Trueperaceae > CBDCCT01. The sequence goes on along the minus strand of CBDCCT010000002.1, from coordinate 4,909,967 downwards.
CTCTCGCCCCTGACAATTCCTTGCACCTTTTGATAGTCCTCAAACTTGAGCCCAAGCCGGTGCAGCCGTTCGTCGTAAAGCGTCCAGACCTCGCCGCCGGGCTGGCGCAGCACCTTGAGCGCGTGCTCGGAGTAGCCGGAGGTCTCGTCGCCAAAGCGCTCCCCGCGCGCGTTGACCTGCACGCCGCCCTCCATCACGAGCGAGTAGGTAACGAGGACGTGGTGCGGCGTCGCCACCGAGGCGTGCGCCTGGTAGGCGTCCATAAAGGCCGTCGCCGCGCCCAGCGTTTGCCCCCACACGATGCCCTCGCCCGTGTTGCCCGCGCCGCCGAAATAGAGGGCGTCCGCCATTTCGGGAAGATAGCGCCTTACCATTTCAAGGTTGCCCGCGAAACCGTTGCTCGCCAGGATGGTTTTTTGGGCTTTGAGAGTGCCGCCCTCGAGCACCACCCCACCCACGCCTCCTGAATCTTCAACAAGGCCCAGCGCAGGTGTCTCGGTCAACATGGTGATACTCGGTTCCCTCTCGGCAGCGCGGCGCAAATCTCCGATAAGCGCCGCCCCCGTCCGGCTCGGCGGGGCGTGCATCCGGAACTGGCTGTGACCGGGATATTTGAAATCGTCAATAAAAACTAGGTCTATCCCAATCTCAGCCACCAGCCACTCAACCAGGTCTTTCGAGACGCGGCACAAACGCAGCGTGGTCTCCTGGTCGGAGGTGCGCCCGTTTTTGCGCCACACATCCTCGGCAAAATCCTCCGCCCTCTCTTCAACCCCCGCCGCCCTCTGAAAACGCGTGCCCGCCGCCGGAATCATCCCGCCTGAACGCCCGGTGTTGCCACATGTCTGCTCGAGCTTTTCCAACACCGTCACCCGCGCCCCCAACCGCACCGCCGCGAGCGCCGCCGTGAGGCCGCAACCGCCGCCGCCGACAACGACAATATCTGCGGCTATGTCGGTCTCGAGGCGCGGATGTTCAGCGTTGGCAGGCACGGCTTACGCGTCTCCTTTCAAAAGGTGATGCAGTTTCGCGGGTAAGGAGGTGTTCAAGAAAGTTTCCAAGCGCCTCGAGAGAGTTGCAATCTTAGCGATGTCCACCCCCGTCGTCACGCCCATTTCTTCCATCATGAAAAGCGTGTCCTCCGTGGCGATATTGCCTTTGGCCCCAACGATGAAGGGGCAACCGCCCAAGCCTCCAAACGCGGTGTCGAAGCGGGTCACGCCGTGCCGGAGCGCCGCGTAAACGTTGGCGAGCCCCATGCCGCGCGTGTCGTGCAGGTGCAAGACGATGGGGATGTTTCCTGTGAGTGGACGCACTTCGGTGAGCATCCGTTCAATTTGCAAGGGATTCGCCATGCCCGTTGAATCCGACAGGGCGAGTTCGTCAATGTCCATGTCCAAAGTTTGCCTCACCAAGTCCACGCCTCGCGCTTGCGGCACGTCGCCCTCGTAAGCGCAACCAAAGGCGGTCTGAACCCCCGCGCGCACCCGTACACCCGCGGCGCGCGCTTCCTTAGCCATCGCCGCCATCTGCGTCGTTCCCTCAGCGACTGAGGTGTTGGCGTTGCGTTGGCTCAGGCTCTCAGTCGCCGCCACGCCCATGTCGAGCGATTTGAGACCTGCGGAAAGCGCCCGCTCGAGCCCCTTCATGTTGAGAACCAAACCGCTGTATTCGACCCCCGGCGCGTCGGGCAGGTTGGCGCAGAGTTCTTCAGCGTCCGCCATCTGCGGCACGCGCTTGGGGTGGACAAAAGAGGTGACTTGGATGTGTTTGACTCCGGCGTCTATGAGGGTTTGGATGAGTTCCAACTTCATGTCCAGGGGAACGGGTTTTTTCAGCGTCTGGAAGCCGTCGCGCAAGCCCACCTCGACAATCTCGGCTCGCTTTGGCAAGACGGACACCGCGTTTTTTTCCACAACCGTGCTTGTCATACTTCTTGCCCTTTCGGTTTCAGACGGAGGACTTCGACCTTCTCGAGCCGCCCCTCTTTCAAAACGCGGCGCAAACTCACCAGATGCCCCCCAACCGCGTCCAGCACATCCGTAAATTCAACCGTCCAGCGCGCGTCCATTACCAGTTCCCCTTCGCAGAGCGGGCCGACCTGTTGGGCCAGGCCCAGAAGCTGTGAATCTCCCCTTTGACCTTTACAGGTACAGGCTAGGGCGGTCTTTAGGGGCGTGAACTCGAGCACCATCCCATCTTCAACCCACGCCCCACCTTCGTAAGTGCGTCTAGCTGACTCTTCTGAGATGTTTCCCTCGGCGTCCACCGTCCGCTTCGTGCCCGTCCAAGTGTCCGCCACCGCCCCCGCCCAGGTTGCGCCTTTTAGCTCCGGCCACCCGTCCTCCTCAGGCACCGCGACGCCGACGACGTTGGCTGTCATCTGCGAGGCGTTAAAAAACTTGCCGCCCGTGAGCTGCCGCTCGGGTGAGGCGAGAACGGCAAAAGAAGAAAAATTGTGTCCGAAGTTGGGCCACAGCCCTCGGCCCGTCATCACGCCTTCGCCCCAACTCGAGCCAAACCCGACCACATCCGGCCCGTGATAGAGGCGGGTGGACCCGTCTACGCTGAGGTCGAAGACCCAAGTCCCGGCAAAGCGGCCCATTGGGTGTTTTTCGAGTGCTTCATCCGGTTCACAGTGCTGCGTCACGCGAACATGACCGTTGCCAAGCTTTTCTAATTCCCGCCGCTGCCGCACCACGCCGACGAAGCAGCCGTCGGGGTTGTGGACGTACTCGCTCACCCGCCACGCGCCGACAAAACCTTGGCTCACAGTGCGCCCTCGAACTTTAAAACGCCGAACTGCACACCTATTCTCACGCCGCCCCGATACCAGGTGTGAAGCACAGCCTTGAGCGTCCCGTCGTGACTTACCACCTCGCGCCGCCAGACGCGCAGGGCTTTTGCCAGATGGTGAAACCCCCCAGAGAGCGCCCGTCCGCCGCTCAGGCTGTAGGAGCCTGCCACCTCGAGCCCTTCCTCAGCAGGCACCCAGGCGAGCGAATCTTTAACGCGCAATGCGAAGCTGCGCTTTTCAAGGTCAAAAGCCGAGCCTTCTGTGGTGACGTGAAGCCCGTTTTCGGTGATTGAAACGCCCTCGCAGTAGGAGGTTTCGCTGGTGGGCTCGAGCCCCTCATCCAGCGTGCTCAACACCCCCCGCCACACCCCCGCACGGTGCAGCAGCACCTCACCACGCCCCGCCGCGGGGTCGCCTGCTAGGTCAAATGAGGTCCCGTTAACAAAACCCGGCGGCACCGGACCTGCCTCTTCCGTCACGCGGTTGTATTCGCCTACCACCACGTAAAGAAGCCTCTCACCCCGCGACATCAGCGCCAGCGACATCTGCTTGTCGCCGCCGGGCAAGACCATCAGAAAAAAGCGCTGCGTCAAACCTGTGATAGGCCAATAGGCGTTCGCGTCAATCAGCCCGTCGCTCAGTGTCTCGGCATAACCGACGTTGGCTGGGCCTTCGTAAAGGCGGTGGGTTTTATGGTCGGCAATTGTATAGTGTCCCGCGAACTTGAACGGCCCGACGAACGAGAGGTCGATGCGCACGCGGTTTTCGTCCGTTTGCTTTTGCACGTGACGTTGGTCGGTGGCGTTGCCCAAGAATGTCCCCGCGCCGTCGTAGACTTCGGCGGTGCCGAGCCAGCGCCCGACGCCTTGAGTAAAGCCTTTTTGACTCACCTGTTTCTCATCGCCCCGGCACGAGCACGACGGTCTCGACGTCGGGGCGGGTGGCGTGGAACACGTCGGCTAGATTGACCCCGGCGGGTTGCGGCTTTAAGTAGCGGCCCCGGGTGGTGAACTCGAGCACCATCTCCCCAAAAGGCCAGGGACTTAGCTCATAGGCGTTCTTGCTCACAGGTCTAACCGTTACCGTCACGTCGTCGCCCAACATCCTCGGCACGTTCTGAAAGGTCGCCTCGGCTCGAGCCTTGGCGTGAACCATGTGAAAATAGAGCGAGAGCGTGTCGAAAAATTGCAACAGCTTGTACGCGTGAAACAAGAAGTCGTCTCGAGCCCAGTCGGCGTGCCCCCCCGCCCTCAACTGCTCTTTGAGCCGTTCCTGCCTCGCCAATTCGCCGCTCAGTAACCCTTCCACCAGCGGTTTATGCTCTTCCGTCAAGCTGTCAATAAAAATTTTGTCCGAGAGTCCGTAGCGCCCGTGGTAGAGCCCGTAAACGTGCATACTGGCGACGACGCCGCAGAAAGGATGCTTCGCCTCGTTAAAGTCAGGCGTCCCCTCTCCCGTGCGCACCAAAAGCGGCAGCGGCGTCTGCGTGAGGTGATAAGGCAACCTGGTGTTCTCATCTCGATGAACCTCTTCATCCACCAACGTCCAGCCCTCGTCGTGATGCGCGACCACATACTCCATCAACTCTTGCGGGTAGAGCGGCGCGAACATCCCGTTACCAAACGCCGCTGCCAACTCTCCCGACGCTCGCGCGTGGTCGGTTTGCAAAATCACAAAGTGAGGTTTGCCCTTGGGCGCGCTCTGGACTATCACCGGACGACTCTCAAGGTTGCACCACCCGCGTGAAGTCCTGAATTTGATAGATGTGCGTCTCGCCGCCCCGCGTTTTGTGCGTGATGATGCGCCGCGTGTTGGGGTCTAAAAAGTAATGGTTGTTGTAAACGAGCGTTTTGGTCACCTTGGAGTCAATCGTAAACACGTAGTTGTAAGGCGTGAGCTCGCTCCCCGTAATGCTCACCATGTCGTTTTTTGAGTGGCAATACTTGCCCTCGACGTGAATGTCGCTGTGAAACACGGTCTCGCCGACTTCAAACAGGTTGTCGAAGTGTTCGTGGAGGTGCCAGGTGTTTTTAGCCGTCCAGTAGACGTTCATGTGGACGCTCGAGGACTCCAAGAAATTTCCGCGCGCGTCAAAGGTTTTGCAAAGCCCCTCCCAGCGTCCCATGAAACACTGGTACGGACGCCCTAGCGACGCGCCGTAGTCAACCTCAAGGTCCATGTCATAGGGCTCGATATCCGTAACCATAAAACCTCCTCAAAGCGAGATGGTGTACTTGAACCTGTCGCCGCGGTAGGTGGCGCTCAAAAGTTCGATAGGTTGAGCGTCTGCGGCGACGGTCACGCGCTCGATGTGCAAGACGGGCGCGTGCGGCTCGAGCCCCAAAAATTTGGCGACGCCCTCGCTCGCGCCTTTGGCCTCCAGGGCGCGGTGCGCCTTGCTGCCCGCCATGCCGGGCGCGTTTCTAAGGTAGTAGAGTGAGCCGTCTTTGTCCAACGCGTCCTTGTCGATATGCGCCGCCTGCGCGCCCGGCACGATTGCCATGTGGTAGCCGATGGCCTCCTCATCGGCCAAGCGTAAGCGTTTCAAGATGAAGATGCTCGAGCCCACCTCGACCCCAAGCCGCTCGGCCGTCTCGCGTGTGGCCTCACAGTAACCGCTGTCCAGCACACGCCATCCCGGCGTGACCCCCTGCTGCCGCATGGTGTCGGTTAGGGCGAGACGCTGCGCCGGGTTGTGCGTGAACTTCGTGCGCGTCACAAAGGTGCCGCGCCCGCGCTGGCGGTATAAGTAGCCTTCATTGACAAGTTCGCCCAGAGCTTGTCGCACGGTGATGCGGCTTAGGCCGTAGGTCTCCTCGAGCGCGCTCTCACCGGGGATGAGTTCACCGGGCTCCCACTCGAGCTCGATTTTTTGCAGCAAGATGGTCTTGAGCTGCGAGTAGAGGGGAAGCGGGGAGCTTCGGTCGATTCTGGTCATGGCGTCCTTTAAATGTTATAACATTATACCAATAAAAGAGAAACGCGGTGCGGGTGTCTCAGCCCCGCGCGTTTTTGATAACAAGAGGGAGCCAGTTTGAAAGCACTTTCCGGCATCCGAATGCTCGACCTAACCCACATGCTCTCCGGCCCCTACGCCGGGATGATGCTCGCCGACCTTGGCGCGGACGCCATCAAAATCGAGCCCCCCGGCACGGGCGAGGGCACGCGCCGCTTATTGTCCGACGACCCCAAAAACAGTCTGCACGGCATGGGCGCGTACTTTTTGACGCTCAACCGCAACAAAAAGAGCGTGACCTTGAACTTGAAAGACGAAAAGGGCTTGGCGCTCTTTTACGACCTTGTCAAACACGCCGACATCGTGCTCGACAACTTTAGCGCGGGCGTCACAAAACGCCTAAAGATTAACCACGCCCGCTTAGCCAAAGCCAACCCGCGCATCGTCACCTGCACCATCACCGGCTTTGGCGAGACCGGCCCCGACCCTAAGCGCCCCGCCTTTGACATGGTCGCGCAGGCGATGGGGGGCGGCATGAGCATTACCGGGCAGCCGGGGGGGCCGCCGACGCGCTCGGGCATCCCCATTGGCGACCTTGGCGGCGGCTTGATGGGGGTTGTGGGCGTGCTCGCCGCGCTTGTGGCCCGTGAGCAAACTGGTAAAGGGCAGCACGTAGACATCTCGATGCTCGACGCGCAGGTAAGCCTCTTAAACTACATGGCGACGATGTACGGGCTCTCCGGTGAGGTGCCTAGCAAGCTCGGCAACGCGCACTTTGTCCACGTGCCTTACAACACCTTTCCTTGTCAGGACGGCTACCTCATCATTGCGGTCATCACCGACAACTTTTGGGCGAACCTGATGGAGCTGCTAGACCTCCCCGAACTCGATACAGAAGAAAACAAGGGGCAACCGGGGCGCTGGAAAAATCAAGACCGCATCGACGCAACCTTGAGCGAGGTGTTCAAGACGGACACGCAGGCACATTGGATTGAGAAGCTGCGCGGGGCGCGTATCCCCTGTGCGCCGGTGAACACATTGGAGCAAGCCCTCACCGACCCCCAGGTGCTCGCCCGCGACATGGTGGTCGAGGTCGAACATCCCAAAGGCGGCAGCGTCAAGATGCCCGGCAACCCCGTCAAGCTCTCCGCAACTGGTAATGAAACCTATACCCCGCCGCCGCTTTTGGGAGAGCACACCGACGAGGTGCTGGGGTCGCTCCTCAACCTTTCCGACGACGAGCTTAGGAGCCTCCGGGCGGACGGAGTCATTTAAGCTGTGTCTATCACGTTCAAAGACCTCGGCGTCCGCGCCTACGCGGGCACGTTGACGCGCGGCGCTGACTTGCATGAGAGCTTTGCGCGGATTGCCGAAACCAAAGGAATCCGCGCGGCAAACATTCTTTTGCTCGGCGGCTTAAGCGAAGTCACGCTCAGCGCGTTCGATTTTACAAAAGGGGAGAGGTTGGAGCCACTTACCTTTGAGGGGGCGTATGAAATCATCGGCGGGCATGGACTTCTAAGCACTTTGGACGATGCGCCGCACGTACATCTGCATTTGACGTTGGGCTCGAGAAGCGGGTCAGATATCACGGTAATAGGCGGGCACGTCGTCAGCGCCAAGGCGTTCGCTGTCGAATTCACCCTGCTGAGTTATGAGGAAGGGCTGACTCGAGCGCCGCACGCGGAGACGGGGTTACAGCTTTTGCATTTGCCGAGTTTGGGTGAACTCGAGCAGTAATTCTCTTTTCAAGCGCAAGCATTGTCTGCCAGGCAAATACAGTCAGTAGTATGGTGGGGACAAGAGCGTCCGGCGCTGAGGTTTAAACGTTCAGCGTAAGTTTGGATTGAGAAAGAAGAATCGTCCTATAAGAAGTCCACAGCAACGCCCGTCTTTCCGTGAAAATCTCATGTTTCGCGGTAACTTTGCGCTTCTTGGAGCACTATATCGCAGGATGCGGTATAATCAGTAGTTATGTGGTTCAGTAAATGATTGAACGTTTACCAGAACAAGTTTCAGAGGGTATAAGTGCTGGGCTTTATCATTTAGCATTTTATGTAGCCCTGACTATGCCTGATATAGCTGGAGCCATTGATGATGGTAATAATAGCAGCAACGGACAACGGTACAAAAAGTGGTTTGATACTTATGCTTCACCAAAATTCCAGCGAGGTTTTGATAACTTTTCTAGTGATGTCTGTTGGAAACTGAGAAACAGTGTTTTACATGAAGGTAAAACAGAGCATAGGTTGATTGTAGCTGAATCGGATGAGCTATTTTTATCCTCTGGAATTTTTGGACGCGAAGGAGCTTCTTTAGTCATCGATATAAAACAGTTTTGTGAAAACATGGTTTGGGCATTCTATAAATGGATAGATGCAAAAGAACAGGATGCCTCATTTGAATTTCAAGTTTTGGAAATTAACGATGTTACAAAAGGGAAATGGCAATTCCAGTAGATTCCACCACACAACTGAGTGCCGCAAGAACCGTCGATTCGTGCTGTAAACACAAAGGCGGCTTTTCGAACCGCTAATCTCGATTCGTCGCCCCTGAACCCACTCATTCACACGCATCACGAGCTTTCCAGGCTGTCCAACACGGCCTCGAGCGCCACCACGTCCCCATATTTGGTCTGAATATCGCGCAGGTTCGCCTCGTGCGCTTCTCTCGAGCGGTCCCCCACGCACGCCTCCGGCACGACCAGGCGATACCCGTGTTGCAGCGCGTCCACCGCCGTCGCGCGGACGCAGCCCGAGGTGGTGCAGCCGGTGACGATAACGGTGTCTACCCGCTCAAACGCGAGATAAGCGTTCAAGTCGGTGCCAAAAAAAGCGCTGGCGAAGCGTTTGATGAATAGGGGTTCGGTCTCGAGCCGTCCCAAACGCGTATCAAGCTCCACCCACGCACTCTCCGGCGTCAGCACGCCCAAAGCGGGCACTTTTTTGAGAAAATACCCCGCGCGCTTGTCCGCTTCGCTGTAAACGACCGTGGTGAAGTAGATGGGGAGGCTTTGGGCTCGAGCCGCCTTAAGCAATCTACACGTCGCCTCGACCTCTTTATCTAAGTTAGCGCCAAGCGGACATGCCGGGTCGGTGAAACCTTTGATAAAGTCCACTACGATAATCGCCGGACGTTTCCCCATGCCCGAGGCGTCCCCAAAACCGCCGAAGTCGTAGGCCTGCGTCGTCACGTTAAGCTTTCGCCTGCTTGTCTCTAAGCGTCTCGTAGGGGCGGCGGATGGTTTGCAGGTAGGGGTAGGAGAGCATCTTGCGGTAATCTCTAAAAAAGTTGACGGCCTCTTCAACATCCTTGGGCAAGGCGTCAAAGCGGAAGTAAGCTAAGTTGCCGTCGCTAAACTCTAGGGTGGGGCTGGCGGCGACGCTTCTGGAGGCGGCGCGCTGGTGGTCGTGGGAGAACGCGTTACGGGTTTCAGGGTTGTCCAGGTGCTGCTCGAGCCCCTCCACATCCGCCCCGACCTCGCCCGCAACCTCAAAAACAACTTCTTTTGTAAAAGGCTTTTCGTCCACGTGATGCGCGCGCATGAGCGCCAAGCGGAAGGAGTTGAAAACTTCTTCACCTTGTTCTTTCACGGCGCAAGAGGCTAAAAAGGGTAACAGCCCTTTGCCCCCGTCCTTGGCGTCAAATACGAGCGCATCCTCCCAAAGCCGCCAGTCGTCACCTTTGTAATTCCCCTGGTACAAGCTGTAGTGAACCCAGCTAAAGGAGAGCTCGAGCGGCCCCGCCACCTCCTCCGCGAGCTCCATAGCGCGGTAGGTAAAGGGACAAAGGTAATCAAAATAAACCGTGACGTTTTCCATATGAGAGCCGGTAGCTTGGGGACTACGGCGTTCTCCTCTCTTTGATGAGCGTGTGTTTATACACCTCGCCGTGCTCGTCGAACCACCCCCACACGCGCGTGCGGTGCTCGCCGTCGGCGCTCAGGTGGACGTGCTCATAAATATACTTGCCGGGCTCGTCCTTGTAGCTGAATTTCAAGATGATGGTCTTGTCATCGGCCTCCCAGGCCTCGCCGGACATGCGGGGGGTGTCGAAGATGACTCGGTCGTTCTCGAGCCTGCCCGTAAATTCATAACTGACCTCGCGCCCGTCATCCCAGGTGTAGCGGTTGGTTTGGGTGTAGTGGTCGGCCCCCTCAATCATCATCGGCGTGAGGTGCGAAGCGTGTTTGTCCAGCACGTTGCCCGTTTCGTCCAGATGAAGATACGTCCCGTACCAGTCGCCCGCGTTGCGCGCAAAAAGCGGCATCGCCTCAGCGAAGGGTTTAGAGTCCGTCATGTTCCGGGCTCGGCTCGCGTGTTTCGGTGATGAGGGTGCGCTTGTACATTTTCCCTTCCCCGTCGTACCAGTGCCAGACGCGCGTGCGGTACGCTCCGTTGTCGGACAGGTGAACGAACTCATAAACATAGTGGTCTGAGCCGCCCTTGTAGGTAAACTGCAACTGCACGTGCCGCTCGTCCGCGCCGCGCGCCCAACCGTCAATCCGTTCTGTATCAAAAATGACTTTGCCGCTCTCCGGGTCAAAGGTGCCGGGGAAAAGGTGTTCCTCGGTGCGCCCGTCCGCCCAGCCATAACGGTTCGTCTGGTGATAATCAACAGAACCGTCCTCCGGAAACCGTGCGATGAGGTGCGACAAATGTCGATCCACCTCCCGCCCGCCCGCGTCAACGTGAATATAGGTCCCGTACCAGTCGCCCTCGTGCCGCTCGAGCCACGGCACCATGCTCTTATGAAAGATTGCTTTTGTTGTCACTGAATTTCCTCCATAACCTCATTCGGTTTCTCGCTTGACCTCGAGGACGCCCGTAATCGTTCTTCTACGCGGACGCGCCACTTTTAGCAAGCACGTCACCTATCGTTTTGGTGTCGGTAAGGATAGCGTCTCCGGCAAAGGCGAGATTTTCCAGAGCGCGTTCCCCCGCCTCGTGATGCCCCGCGCCGCAAGCGTCTCTAACGATGATGGGGATGTACCCCAAGTCAGCGCCGTGCTTGACCGTCGGGTCGATGCCTATTTCGGTGGCGACGCCGACGATGATAAAACTGTTGATGCCGCAGTCCCGCAAGGCAATATTGAGCGGCGTGCCTTCAAACGCCGACATGGTTATTTTGTCGAAAACAACTTCGCTCGGCAGGGGCTCGAGTTCCGGTGTAATGGGAAATCCGGGCGAATCCCTCAAGAACCAGGGTTGAACGTCTTCGACGTTGGCGGCCCTTTGCCAGCGCATCGCCATGTGGAGTTGAAACACGCCCGCCGCCTCTTTGGGCAAGGACAGGTGGCGCATGAAAAAGACGCGCAGGCGGGCGCTACGCGCCGCCGCCAAGACCTGCTGAACTTTCGCCAAGACGGCCTCGCCCTGCGCCAACTGACCCAGTATGCCGATTTGCATGTCGTACACAATCAGCGCCGTGCGCTGGGGGGTACAGGTTTCTTCTAATGTCTGCGGAATCTCGAGACCATACGCGCGTTGCAAAACCATCACCTCGGCAATCTGAGTGTACTGCGTAATAAACAGGACTTGACACTTCTTTCTAACCACTACCCACTGCTCAACTCCTCAAACCACCACGGGCTCGGCTCACGCCCCGACTTAATAATCAACGCCTTCTGCCGCAAGAAACGTTTGATAGACGCCCCGCCCATCCTCGAGCCGCCCATGCCCGAGAACTTGAACGACTGCTTTTCGGCTTCTTGCGTCGCCGCGGTGAGCGCCGCGTCGTTGATGCTGACGGCCCCGGCCTCGAGCCTGTGCCCTACGCTCAAGGCTTCTTCTTCATCCCCCGCGATAACCGCAGCACTTAGCCCGAACGTCGTATCGTTGGCTAAACGCACCGCTTCATCTACGTTTGAAAACTTCATAATGGGAATGATGGCCCCAAAGGTCTCCTCACGCATCACCTTCATGTCGTGGTTGACGTTCACGAGAACCGTCGGGCGGCACCAGGTGCCGCCGCCGTGGCGCTCGAGCTTGCCCCCGGTAAGCGCGGTTGCGCCTTTAGTGAAGGCGTCCTCGAGGTGGGACTCGAGAATCGCAATCTGCTTTTCCGAAATAACCGGCGCGATGGGACCCCCTTCACAAGCGAGCTTTAGGGCTCGAGCCTTCTCGCTTATCATCTCCACAAACGCGTCATAAATCTTTTCAGCGACGTAAACCCGCTCGATGGACTGGCACGACTGCCCCGCGTTCGAGGTCGCGCCCCATAACACCGATGAGGTCGCGTAGTCCACGTCAGCGCTCTCCAGGACAATCGCAGGGTCTTTGCCGCCAAGCTCCAAAAAGGCCGGGATAAAACTTCGCGCCGCCGCCTCCGCCACCTTGCGCCCCGTCGCCACGCTGCCCGTGAAACAGAGAGCGTCCACCCGCTCGATGAGCGCCGCGCCCGTCTCGCCCGCGCCGACAAAGTAAGTCAGCACGTCTTTGAGTTCGGGTGTCGCCCTGACCGTCTCCATGAGCGGCCCCGCAAAGCGCGGCGTGACCTCGCTCGGTTTGACGGCCACGGCGCAGCCCGCGAGCAGCGCGGGCACGGCGTCGATGAGCGACAAGAGCAGCGGGAAGTTCCAGGGGCTGATGATGCCGACGAGTTCGTAGGGGACAACCTGCTGCTGAACGTTCAAGAGGGGATTGGACGTTGGATAGGGCGCGGTGTCCTTTAACAGTTGGGGAGCTCGAGCGCACCAGCGGTCAATCATACTTGTAAGCCCGTAGACCTCCACCACCGACTCGAGGCTGCGCCCGGTGTCGTGCGTGAGGGCGGCGATGAGCGGGTCTTTGTGGGCGTCAATCTGTGCTTTCCAACTTTGCAGGGCGGTGATACGGGCCTCGAGCCCGCCCCCAGCCCACCCTACCTGCCCCTTCTTAAGCCGCCTACACTCCGCCGCAATCTCTTCGACACTCGGCGGCGTGATGTGAGCGTCCACCTCACCCGTGCGCGGGTTGCGTACCGGAATCGCATATGCAACGGCGGTCATCTCTCACCTCCTAAATGATGTTCTCGTTGGAGAGTTTCTGGATGGTCTCGAGCTGCGTCTTCAAAAGTTGCTGACGGTCTTTCAATCCTCCCGCAAGCGTGTTCGGCGGATAAAAGCTGTGCGCGGCGTAGCTCTCGGCGAAGAGCTCGAAACGCTGCCGCGCGAGCAAGTTGCCCATCGCCGGGCGGCGGCGAAAGCGGCGCAGCGCGCCCACATCAAGCTCGGCGTGCGCGACCATGCTCTCGCCCTGCGCGGCCTCGGCGAGTATATGCCCGTGCGGGTCGATGATTTGCGAGTGGCCGTTGGTCGAATCTTCAGGGATAGCGATGCCGCCGATGCCCGCTGAATTGGCGGAGACGACATAAGCCATGTTTTCAATTGCCCGCGCCACCTTGGCGATTTCTTTGGGCATGGGGCGGGGGCTCGAGGCTTCCGAGCTCGGGTGGAGCAGCACTTCCGCGCCGCGCATGGCTAGGCAGCGCGCCACCTCGGGGTAGAGGATTTCCTCGGAGGCCACCGCCGCGAGCCGCCCCAACGTGGTGTCGGCGACGGGGAATACACCCTCCAAGCCGTAGATATCCAAATACTCGTCCCACACGTCGTGCGGCGTGGGCGCGAACATGCTGATGAGGCGGCGGTAGCGTAGCGCCACCGCGCCGGTTGGAGAGAGGACGAAACAGGTCTGGAAGTAAAGCTTGGGGAAGTGCGGGTCAAGTTCGTACACGTTACCGGCCAAATAAACGTCGTTGTCCTGCGCGATTTTTGCCAGGGCGTCATACTCCGCGCCGTCCATCTCCATACACGCCGCGGCCTGCCACGCCTCCACGCTCTCGCGCATCGGGAAGCCCGTCAAAAAGTATTCGGGCAGCACCACGAGGCGCAAATCTGGCCCGATAAAGGCTTTTGAGCCGCGCACCTGCGTACTGATGTGCCCGATGCTCGCCATCATGCGCGCTCTTGCGTCTTCGGGGCTTAGCCCGTTGACCGCGTGGCAGCGGATTTGGAGGGCGAGGGCTTGGTAGACGGGTGCGTCGGTCACGGCACTTCCGGATGCAAGGCTTCAAAAAACTCGAGCCACACCCCGTTGGGCGTCTGCACCGCCATGAGGCTCACCTCTCCGTAGGGCTCGAGCCTCAACGTCACCGGTTCGGTCACCACGTCAACCCCTTTTTCTTTGAGATGTTCATGGTAAGCAGCCAAATCCGTCACGGGAAAGCGCAACGTCAGGATGCCGCGGTTGGGTGGCTGGGCGTAACGGGTGTAGTCGCCGCCCTTGAGATGCGGCAGCGCGATGAATTCCACCGAGCCCCCGGTGGTGTCCGTCGGACTGACGATGGCGACGTTCGGGGCCGGTTTGACGAGGTTGCGCGGGATGCCGAGCACGTTCGGCTCGTCTTCACTTAGTCCAATCTCGCCCCGATAAACGAGGTTGAAGCCGAGCATGTCCGTATAAAAAGCCACCGCCGCGTCAACGTCGGGGACGATTTGTGTGCTGTTAAACACGCGGCTGAACGCGCCGAAGTCCCACCCTTCTAAGGGCGGCGCGACCCGCTCGATAAGCGCCACCACCACGTCGTCGTGGCCTCTTAGCAAGACCTCCTTGACCTGTAAGCCGCCAAAGGTGTACGCCACGGGCTCGGTGACGCCGTGCCAGCCCGAGGCGACGAGTTCGGCGTATTTCTGCTCGATGTCGTGAACGCGGATGTTGATGTCGAAGATGCCGCCCGTGTCCCAGATTTGCGCGGCGGGGCGGATGGGCTGCGCGGCTACGCCCTCGAGCCTAACAAGACGCAAAAAGCCCAGTTCATCTCCAGGTTGGCCGAGCAGGATTTCGCCCGTTTCGGCGTTGGGGAGGTGCCACGCTCGAGCGGGCGCGTCGGTCGCGCGGCCCCCATAAAGCACCTCGTACCCGCCGACCTTTTGATAAACCTCAGCGACGTCCAGACTGCCGACGCTCATGACGACTTCGCGGAAGGGGTGGAGGGTGAAGTCGCGCATGGTTTAGGTGAGGAGCGTCCACGCGTAACCGTCGGGCGCGGTGAAGGAAAAAGAGCGTTCGCCGAATTCGTTATGACTCACGTCGGTGAGATGGCTCGCCTTACTCGTTTTTACGCGCTCATAGTAGTTATCCAAGTCCGCAACGCGGTAGGTATAGAGGGAGGGGCCGAGCGAGCCGGGGCGGGCTAAGTGGCGCCGGTCGGGCACGTTGGCCTCTTTGTCATAATGGATGATTTTGAGGCGTCCACTTTTGGCGTGAAAGGGGTTGAGGCTCGAGCCCGGTTCATCAAAATCGGTGCAGAGGTAGCGTTCGCCGGGCTCGAGTTCGAACACGTTGGGACCGTCCGCGACTTTCTCGTAAGTCGCTTCGCTGTCCCTCCTCACGCGCAGTAGCCCCAAAATCTCCTCATAAAAATCGAGCGCCGCGTCGTCCGTGTGCATTACGAGACCAAAGTGGGTGATTTGGCTCGACTTGAAATGCGACCCCAGGTTGACACGCCCGTAGTGGGGGATGCTGTAGCCGAAGCGCTGGAACATCACCTGCCGGGCGTGGGGTTGCAGCATGATGATTTCGCGCACGCAGGGGGCGGGGTCAACGAAGGGCCGCCCGCCCGCCGCCGCGTAAATCTGCTGGCGAATCATCGGCGTGGTGCGAATGGGCAAACCTTGCGCGGCGGCGTCTTCGGCGTGGTTGACAATATCCAAGATATTTTCGGTTAACATCGCGCCCCAGCGCGTCCCGAGCGCGCGCAAGCCCGTCACGCCCAGGCCTTCGTTTACAGGCTCGTCCCACCGCATCAGCCGAATCAGCCCGTGGTCGGCGTCCTGGTGGTTGAGGCGCAGCGAGCGCAAAGGTGAACGCACTCCGTAAAGCCCCTCGGCCTGCGCCGCGTCGAGCTCCCCCAACGCCCCAAGTTCGTAGCCGTACTGCCGCCAGTAGAGCAAGTCCTCCAGCGGGTCGGGCGTGCCGATACAAAGTTCATAAACGCCGCTGATGGGTGAGGGCGTCACAGGACCTCCTCACAGCGGGGAGAAAGAAAAGACCGTTGTAAAGTCGAAACACGCGTCTCTTTAACCTCAATCCCGTTCTCTCGCCCTCTCATACCTGCCCAAAAAACTCGCGGTAGGCCGAGATTTGTTCGCCGCGCACCTCGAGCACCACCACCACGCGCCCTTTATAAGGCTCACCGCGCAGCTCGCCCTCGTCCAGAAACTCGAACATCACCGTGTTGCCGCTCCTGGCGACGTTCACAACCTCGGTCACGTGCAGCCCGTTGGGGTACGCCTGGCGCACAAAGGCGAAAAACTCCGCCGCCTTGTTCTTGCCCTCAAAGCGCCCGGCGAATTGGCCTTTGGGAAAGTGGAACACGAAGTCGTCTGTCAACACGTTCAGAAAACTCTTCCATTCACCCGTAGCGAGGCCGTGCTTAAACTTGTCAAAGGCGTCTCTGGCAACCCCTTCAGGATTTGGCAGCTTGCGCGGGCTCAAGTAAGCCGTGTGGTAGTTGGTGACGCTTTTCTTTAGGAGGGGCGAAGCTTTTTGATAGTCGGGGTCATTTAGAAAGGCCTCGAGCCTTTCTCTATCCGGAAAACTCAAGACCGCGTTGTTGCTGTAGTGGTTCGTGGCGTTCGGGTGCTCGACGCCGCCCCCCGAAAACACGGGCTTCGCGCCGTACTTCGCCATAATCGGCATGGTTTTTTGCAGGTAAGTTTTATACGTGTCCTCTTCGCCCGGCAAAACGTCGCTCTGGGTGATGATGTAGACCTCGGCGTGCTCGCTCATGTTAACGCGTCACCTCCGCTTTACGCTTTTTGAAGTAGGTCCAGCTCGTCTCGTTGGGAGTAGTGAAGGTCTCAGGGGCGGTTTTGAATGTGGGTGCGTGCGCTTCAACGTAAGCGCGAATCTCATTAGAGAGCCCGGCGTAGCCGTTTTTGAGTTTTGACCCGCGGCACTGATACAAGACGTTGCCGGGCCGGTCGCCCATCTCCATCCAGGGGAGCCAGGGACCCAGACGCGTCCAGGAAATCGCGCAGGGGATGTCGTCTAGCTGGGGATTGCCAAGGTCGTCGTTCGAGGCGAAAAACTGGAAGAGTTCAGCACCTTGGTAAAGGTCGCTCTGCGAGTTTTGGGGGTACTCGGCCCTCGGCAGCGGCGAAGGGTAGGTCAAAAGTGCGTCGAAATATAAGCAGGTGGTGCCGTTGCCCAAATCTTCGCTCGGTATGTCGAAGGGGCCTCGAGCGGAAGTCTCCAGAAACTCCTGATTGACCGGGTCGTTCCAGACGTGTATGACCTCAACCTCGCGGTCATTAAGCGGGTTGTGCCAGCGCGCCAAAATTTCCCCCGTCTGCGGGTCTTTATAAAACGCCGCCTCGCGGGTGAGCATCCGGTAACCGCCTTCAACACTCATGATGCGGGCGACATTGAAGCCCTCGAACTTAAAAAGGTGCCGACTCTTTTCGCCCGGAACGAAGCTGTAGACGTTGCCCGTCCACCAGAACACGCTGTCTGTGCCCTTTAAGTTGGCCCTGGTTTTGACGAAAGCCTCGAGCTTCTCCCTGGCGCTGTTCACAAAACTCCTCTCGGGGGTGGCGCGTGAAACCGATATATTATAATGTTATATCAAATCGCAGGTTTATACGGGAGGAACGTTATGCAGAGAGCCGCACTCAAGACGAGCATCTTCTTTCTTATCCTTTTTTGCGCCTGGGGGAGCGCGCAAGAAACCTTTAGGCTGGCGCTGGGGGTGAATTTGAGTAGCCTCGAGCCCACCGCCAACACTGGATTGGTCTATAACATGCTCGACTACGTATTGGAGCCCCTCGTCGCGCTCACGCAAGAGGGCGAGGTGGTGCCGCGCTTGGCCGAGTCGTGGGAGGTCGCCGAGGACGGGCGTTCGATTACCTTTACGCTGCGCGAGGGCGTCACCTTTCACGACGGGACAAAGCTCGACGCGGAGGCGGTTAAGTTTTCCTTGGAACGCTGGAACGACCCTGAGGTGCGCCCGCCGAGCACCTTTAACGACGCGTTTATCAGCGGGGTGGAGGTTGTGGACGAGCGCACGGTGCGCGTCTCGACCGAGTTCGGCGCGCCGCTCCTCTTGAACGGGCTCGTGGCGACGGGCTACAGCGTCGTTTCGCCCGCGTCGGTGGACGCCTACGGCAACGCCAAGGGGGACGAGGGCGCGTATAACCACCCCGTCGGCACCGGCCCCTACGTCTTTAACCGCTGGGAGCGCGGCGAGAAGATTGTGCTGGACAAGTTTGAGGATTATTGGGGCGACGCGCCCTACTATGACACGGTTGAGTTTGTCTTTGTACCCGAGGCGGCCACGCGCGAAAGTTTGCTGCTCGCGGGTCAGGCCGACCTCATCTTGTCGCCGCCCGTGTCGGACATCGCCAGCTTGGAGGCCAACGACGAGGTTGAAGTGCTCGTCGCGCCGAGCGAGCGCGTGACCTACATCGCCTTTACCGCGCCGCGGGTCACGGACGAGCGCGTGCGGCAGGCGCTTAACTACGCCGTAGACAAGCAGGCCATCGCCGACAGCCTTTTGGCGGGTATCGGGCAACCCGTGACCTCTGTGACAGACGAGAACAATGAGGGGTACTGCGAGCAACCACCCTATTCCTACGACCCGGAGCGTGCTCGAGAGCTCCTGTCGGAGGCAGGCGTAGAAAACCTACAGCTCACCTTTGTCGCCCCCACCGGACGCTTTTTACAGGACTTCGACGTGGCGCAGGCCGTCGGGCTCTATCTCCAACAAGTCGGCGTGACCGCGACCCCCACGACGAGCGACTACGGCACCTACATCAGCCAACTCTTCGTCCCCGCCGAGGCGCAAACCATCGACATGCACTTTCTGGGCTACGCGCCGCCCGTGCCGGACTCGAGCCTAGACCTCTACTTCCGCTTCCACGAGTCCCAGGCCGCGCCCGCCGGGCTCAACACGGGCTACTTCATAGACGACGAGGTCTCCGCCATGCTCGACGAAGCGATGCGCGAGACCGACCCCCAAACGCGCGAAACCCTCTTGTGCGACATCCAAACGCGCATCTGGGAGGAGGCCCCGGTCATCTTCTTGCACGAACTCGACTTCGTGATGGCCTACCAGGCGGGGCTTACGGGCGTGGGCTATCTGCCGGGGGAAAAGTTCAACACGGTGTATGCGAGGCCGGTGGAGTAGCGAGGACTGAGGACTGAGAGAAAAGAGGAAAGGTTTTACTTTTACCTCAGTCCTTTTCTCTTTAACCATTCATGAGCGACTACCTCCTCAAGCGCATCGTCGGCGGGCTGTTCACGCTTGTCGGCGTATCGCTCCTCGTCTTTCTGCTCGTCCGGCTCCTGCCCGGCGACCCGGCGCGGCTCGTCGCGGGGCTCACCGCGTCGCCGAGCGAGGTGGCGGCGGTGCGAACGCGGATGGGCTTAGACGAGCCGCTGTGGGTGCAGTACGGCGTGTTTGCGTCCGACTTGTTGCGCGGCGACTTGGGCCGCTCGATGCTCTCGCGCGAGCCCGTCATCACGGAGATTCTGGCGCGCTTTCCGGCGACGGCGCAACTCGCTTTGGTGACCATCCTGCTGACCGCCGTGCTGGGGGTGGCGCTGGGTATTGTTTCGGCGCTCTACCAGAACCGCTTTTTGGACCGGTTCATCTCGTTTACGACGCTGCTGGGGATATCGCTGCCGTCGTACGCGCTCGGGCTCTTTCTCATCTACGTGTTCGCGGTTCGGTTGCGCTGGTTGCCCGCGGCGGGGGCGGACGGGCCTACGAGTATCATCCTGCCCGCCTTGACCCTCACGCTCATTTTTATCGCGCTCCTCTCGCGCATCACGCGCGTGAGTCTTATCGAGGTATTTTCGCAGGATTACATCCGGGTGGCAAGGGCCAAGGGCTTGTCGGGCGCGCACATCGTCTTGCACCACGCGCTCAAAAACGCGCTCATCCCGGTTCTCACGGTGCTCGGCTTGCAGCTCGGCGCGCTCCTTAGCGGCGCGGCGATTCTCACCGAGACGGTGTTCGGCTGGCCCGGCATCGGATTATTGATGAGCGACGCGATTTTTGCGCGCGACTACCCGACGGTGCAGGCGCTGGTGCTTTTTAACGCGTTCTTGTTCGTGGCGCTCAACATTGTGGTGGATTTGCTCTACGCGGTGGCGGACCCTCGAGTGCGCTACGGCTAAATGACTAACGGAGTGTGGACGCATGACTAACCGGGTCTGGCGGCGGCTGCGCGGGCAACCCTTGACGTTTCTGGGTGTCCTGATGCTCGTTCTGTTCGCGGCGGCGGCGGTGTTCGCGCCCTTTTTGAGCGACTACGCACCCAACGGCTTCGACCTCTCCCAAACGCTTCAAAGTCCCACGGCGGCGCATCCCCTGGGAACGGACCATCTGGGGCGCGACGTGCTCTCGAGGCTCCTCTTCGGCGCGCGCTTGTCGCTCCTCGTGGCGCTCGCCGCCACGGGCGTCAGTATGGTTCTCGGGGTGCCGCTGGGCGCTCTCTCCGGTTTTTACAGTGGTGCGATTGACCTGGTGGTGCAGCGCGTGGTGGACGTTATGCTGGCGGTGCCAGGGATTTTGCTGGCGATTCTCCTCGCCTCGATTCTGGGTGTCGGCTTTCGCAACGTGGTGATTGCGATTGGCGTGAGCACCGCGCCCGTGTTTATAAGGCTCGTGCGCGGGGTGGTGCTGAGCCTGCGCGAGCAGGCCTTTGTGGAGGCCTCGAGAGCGCTCGGGCCAGGGGACGCGCACATCGTGGGTCGGCACATCCTGCCCAACATCGTCGGGCCGATTGCGGTGCAGGGCACGCTGACGATTGCCGCGACGATTCCCGCCGCCGCGGGCTTAGGCTTTTTGGGCTTAGGCGTGCCGCCCTCGGTGCCCGAATGGGGCGCGATGCTTTCCGAGGGGCGGCAGTACATTTTTAGCGCGCCGCATATCGCTCTAGCGCCCGCGGCGGCGATTTTTTTAACGACGCTGGCGTTTAATTTTATCGGGGACGGGGTGCGCGATGCGTTGGACCCGTTGAGCTGAGGGTTAGTACGGGCTCGAGCCCGCATAACTATTCACACCCAACCGGGTATAATGTTATAACATTTAGTATAAGCAATTAGCTGTGTTCAGTGTTAAAGGAGGCAGGCATGAAGGTTCCCCCGCGGCTGGCTCGTTCGCTCCTCGTTTTCTTGGGTACGTGTTTGTTCACGTTCGCGCTCGCCCAAGACCCCGTAAAAATCGGCTTTGTCTCGCCCTTCAGCGGCCCTGTGGGCTTTCTCGGTCAGTGGTTTGGCAACAGCATCCAGGCTGAGGTGGACCGCATCAACGCTGAGGGAGGGCTTCTGGGCAGGCAGCTCGAGCTCATCACCCGCGACGACGAACTCAACCCGGCCAAGTCGGTCGAGGCGGTGCGCGAACTCGTCTCGCGCGAGGGGGTGAGCCTGATTATCGGCCCCTCGTTTTCGTCCAACGCGTTAGCGGCCAAGCCCGTCATCGAGGGGAGCGGCGTTATCGGGATGTTCCCGTCGGCGGGCTCGATGGAGCTGTTGGCGGACGAGCCTACTTATCTTTTTCGCGCGCAAGAGTCCACCGACTTGACCGCTCGAGAGCTCCTGCGCCTAGCATCCGAGCGCGGGCTCAGCAAGGTGTCCATCTTCGCACCCGACGACGCCTTCGGCCAAGACTACGACGCGCGCTTTACCGAGCTTGCCGATGAGTACGGGATTGAGTATTTGGGTGCCGAGTTCTTCCGCGAAGACGACCAGGATTTGACCCCGTACGCGCAGCGTCTCAAGTCTTCAGGGGCGGAAAACGTCGTGATACCGACCGGGAACAGCGCCTTGGGTGCCAAAGCGGTGGTTGCTCTCGACGCAGTCGGCTTTGAGCCGCTCGTGACCGGCATCTCGGGCTTGCAAGGCTACAACTTCACCGAACTCGCGGGCGACCCCGCCGAGGGGGTGACGTTCGTGTCGACCTATCTGGGCTACCCCGCCGAAGTCCCCTTTGACGAGATGCCTCCCGAATACGCCGCGCACGTGCAGCGCGTTATCGACACCTACGGCACGGTCGAGGGCGCGAGCCTCAACACCTACCCCGGCAGCGCCTTGGGCGGCCTGGCCGTGTTTTTGTGGGAACAAGCCGTGGAGCAGGCGGGCACCTTTGAGGCGGACGCGGTGGCGGCGGTCCTCGAGACCCTCTCCTACACCGCCGAGGAAACTCCGGTGGGCGTCCCCATCACTGTAGACCCGGAAACGCACGAAACCTACGGCGAGGGCAGCTTAAGCTTTTACGAGTGGTACAAAAAAGACGACGGCACCTCGTTCGGATTCCGCGAAGTTGAATAAGAAAATAGGCGCTTGCGAAAGAGGCTTGATGCGTAACGAGTAGCGAGTACCGAGTATCGAGAAGGGCACGCTCCCGTCTCTCGGTATTCATCACTTGGCCCTCGGTACCGCCTCCACTATGGACCTCTTTTTCCAAGCCCTCGTCGGCGGTGTGACCGTCGGGGCCATCTACGCGCTCATCGCCCTGGGTTTCAACCTGATTTTCGCCACCACTCGGGTGCTCAACTTCGCCCAAGGCGAGTTTTTGATGATGGGCGCGCTTTTTGGCTATACGATGGCGGTCACCTGGGGCTGGCCTTTGCCCTTCGTGGTTCTGGGCGTCGTCGTCATCATGGGCTTCGTCGGCCTCGTGTCGGAGCGCCTCATCATGATGCCGGTGCGCCGGGCGGGGGGCTTCGCCTGGATTTTGACGACGCTCGGCACCTCGATTATCTTGCGCAACGTGATGGTGATTCCTTACGGACGCGAGCCCTACCGCTTTCCGGCGCTCGTTGACGGGCGTTTCAGCGTCGGCGGGGTGAGCGTCGCCTATCAGCAGCTCTGGATTGTCGCGGCGGCGCTCGTGCTGGTCGTCTTGAATGAACTTTTTGCGCACCGCACATTCTTCGGCAAGGCGATTCGGGCCACCGCGCATTCTTACGACGTGGCGGGGCTCATGGGCATCCCGGTGGGCCTGACTATCTCGCTCAGCTTTGCCTTAAGCGCCATCGTCACGGGCTTGGCGGGTATTTTGGTCGCGCCCCTGACCTTTGCCGACGCCAACATGGGCCTTATTTTCGGGCTCAAAGGCTTCGTGGCGGTGATCGTGGGCGGGATGGGCAGCGCGAGGGGCGCGGTGGCGGGCGGGATGGCGGTGGGGCTTTTAGACACCTTTGTGCGCAGTCTTATGCCCGCTGGGTACGGCAACCTCGTCGTGTTCGTGCTGCTCGCGGTGATGCTGCTCTTTCGGCCTAAAGGCATCATGGGGCAGGCCGTGGCGGACCATCACTGATGACCGTGTTTCGGCGTCAGGCTGGGTGGTGGCTTTTCGGGCTCGCCGCGCTCGCGGTTCCCTTCGTGCTAAGTGGCGAGTTCTGGATTTTCTTCTTCGCGGGCGTGGGCATCACCATCATTTTGACAACCTCGCTCAACCTGGCGATGGGCTACACCGGGCTCGTGTCCATCGTTCACACCGGGCTCTACGGCGTCGGCGGCTACACCTCGGCGATTTTGACGACGCAGTACGGGTGGCCGTTTTGGTTGTCGCTGCTCCTGGGCATCGGCTTGGCCGCCCTGACCGGCCTCCTCATCTCGCTCACGACGCTGCGCGCGTCGAACCTCTATTTTGCGATTATCACCCTCGCCTTCAACGTCATCATCGTCGAGCTTATCCGCGAGGGGGATGACCTCACAGGCGGGCAGATCGGGATTTTCGGCATCCCGCGCCCGCAGCTTGGTGAGAGCGAGGTCGGCACGACGCTCTACTATTACCTCGTGTGGGGCGGGGTGGGGCTTAGCCTGTGGCTCCTGCACAACCTGCTGGGCTCGCGCTACGGGCGGGCTTTTCGGGCCGTCAAGAGCAACGAAGCGGCGGCCTCGGCTTTAGGGATAAGCCCCTTGCGCTACCGGGCGCTGAGTTTCACCATCAGCGCGGGGTTGGCGGGATTTGCGGGGGTCTTGTTCGCGCATTTGGAAGGCTTTATCAGCCCGCAGTTGGCGGGCTTAGAGTTCGGCCTCGTTCTCTTCGTCGCGCTCATTTTAGGCGGCTCGGGCACCTTGGCGGGGCCGGTACTGGGGGTGCTCTTTATCGTGGGGGTGCAGCAGCTCATCCGAGACTTCGCGCTCTACCAACAGCTCATCTTCGGCTCGATTTTGCTCGTGACGATGTTCTTGATTCCGGGCGGTCTCATGGGATTTTTTGGGGGCCTGAGAGGGAGGCGCGTCACCCCCAGCCCTGAAGAGATAGGCGACACCGCTCAGTATCTTGACCCTGACACGGTGCGCGGTCTTCTCCAGATTGATGCGGGCGCGTCGTCCGAGGGGGTGCTTCTCAAAGCTGAGGGCGTCGGCAAAACCTTTGGCGGGCTTCAGGCGCTTAAAGGGGTCAACTTGGAGGTCGCTGAGGGCACCATCCACGGCCTCATCGGGCCGAACGGCTCGGGCAAGTCCACGCTCATCAATCTGCTCACGAGCAGCTTCGAGCCAACCAGTGGGCGCATCGTCTACGCGGGCGCTCCCGTCCCCGCCAAACCGCACCGCGTGGCGCAGCGAGGGCTGGTGCGCGTGTTCCAAATCCCCCACCTCTTCGGCGACATGAGCGTGCTCGAGAACGTTCTGGTCGGCTTTCATGGGCGCGCTAAACGTGACGCCTTGAGTTACATGTTCGCGCTGCCCCACGCGCGGCGCGAGGAGCGGGGGCTGCGGGAGGGGGCGGTAAGGCTGCTCGAGGTCTCCGGCCTAGCCGATAAAGCCGACCTGCCCGCCAAGCTCTTACCCCACGGCCAGCAACGCCTCTTAGAGGTGGTGCGCGCGCTCGCCGTCTCGCCCCGGCTCCTCATCTTAGACGAGCCCGCCACGGGCTTGGTCACAAGCGAGGTCAAGGCGCTCGGGCGGCTCTTGCAAAAGCTCTGCGAGGGCGGCGTCACCATCTTGCTCATCGAGCACAATATGGCCTTTGTCATGAGCGTCTGTGAGCGCATTACCGTTTTAGAAGAGGGCGAACGAATCGCCGAGGGCAGCCCGCAGGAGGTGCAGCGCGACCCAAAAGTTATCGCGGCGTACCTGGGCGAGCCGGAGGCGGCGCAGTATGCGTGAGAGCAAAGAAAACAGTCATCCTTTGGGGTCTTTATGCTCGAGCTGACCCACACCCGCGTGGACTACGGCGCGGTCACTGCCGTGCGTGACGTGTCGCTGCGGGTGGGCGAGGGCGAGTTCGTGGCGCTGATTGGCTCTAATGGGGCAGGGAAGACGACGGTGCTGAGGGCGATTTCGGGGCTGTGCAGGTGCTCGAGCGGCAGCGTGACATTTGAGGGCAAACCGATTAGCAACACTCCGCCGCACCGCATCACGGGTGCAGGCATCGCGCACGTGCCTGAGGGGCGGCAGGTCTTTCCCGATTTGACCGTGCAAGAAAATTTGGAGATGGGCGGGTTTATCTGGCGCAACAAAAAGGACACCTTTAACGAGCAGTTGGGCCTGGTGTTAAACCTTTTCCCTAAGCTCGAGTCCCGCAAAACGCAAAAAGCGGGCACGCTTTCGGGCGGCGAGCAGCAGATGCTGGCCGTGGGCCGCGCGATGATGGCGAAACCTAAAGTCCTGCTCTTAGACGAACCCTCCTTGGGACTCGCGCCGCTTTTGGTCAAAGAAATGTTCGCGTTTATCGACGAGCTTCACCAGAAAACGGGCCTGGCGATTCTGCTCGTCGAGCAGCTTGCCGACGTGGCGCTCAAGCACGCGGCGCGGGGCTACGTGCTCGAGAACGGGCGCATCGTGCTCGAGGGCGAAAGCGAAACCCTGCGAAACGACCCGCAGATTCGGCAGATTTATTTGGGGGCAACCCACTGAGTGGTGAGTGGCTAGTGATTAGAAAAATCTAACCACTCATCACTCACTACTAACCACTTCTCAAGGAGCCATGAACATTCGACAAAACGTGTTACACAGGCTTACCTACCATCCTCAGTTTTCGGGTGGATGCCAACCCGCTTGGACCCAGAAGCTTCGTACGAGGAGGGCGTCGGGGTCGCTGCTGAGTTTGAGCGCCGAGACCGTTGCCCTGCCTACGGGCGTCAAGCCGATGATGGCTACACCGTCCTCGCGCCACCGAAAGTGCTCGAACCAATCGTTCTGGCGGGGGTTGAGTAGCGGCTGGCGCGTGGCGGTTTCTGGGTCCAGGGCGTCCGTTTGGCTTCCCTTGTGGGTGTTGCACAGCGGGCAAGCGAGCCACAGGTTTGTTTCATCGTCACGGCCACCCTTAGAAAGGGGGATGATATGTTCGATTTCAAGCCGCGCCATCACCAAGTGCTGAGGGCTCAAGCAGTAGCCACAGCGGTGCCCGGCGGCCTCACGGACGCGCCGCTTGACCGCTTCGGCGAGGTAACCCCGCACTCAGCTAAGAGGGGGGACGAGACCGCGTTTGGCGGCGACGCTGAGCGCCTGCGCTTTGCGGACCAGGCCGCGGCGGTACGCGCTCATGAGCGTGGCAAGGGCGTCGGCTTCTGCCCCCTGCAAGGCCGCCTCCCGCTGCTTGGCGAGCAAGAGGCTCAAGCGTGACTGTGCGTCTTCGCTCATCTGCGAGCGGGTCAGCTCGAGAACTTGCTCGTCGCCTAGCTTCTCGACGGGCAGGTCCGCGCCCTGGTCGAGCCACTCGAGGAGCACCGCCTCGAGGGAACGCCGGTCTTGCCTGGCTCGCTGCTCGGCGGCGCTGAAAAGGCTCTCGGGAAGTTCCAGCGTGACCGTTTGTGACATAGGGAAAGTATAGCAAATGGCAGTTTCACATGCTGTTACACCAGCTAAAGGCGTAGACGCCAGGTGCTAACGAAAGCGCGAAAGGCAAGGAGATGTGGATGGTCGGCGCGTTGCAAGAAGCGGTTGTTATCACCGGGGACTTGGCGGGCGCTGTGCCCTTTTACGAACGTGTCGCGGGGTGGCGCGTCGTTTACCGGGGCGGGGCCGACGCGTCGCAGTGGCAAGGTTGGGATGCGCGCCCCCAGAGCGCCGAAGAGGTGGTGCTGGCGAATCCCGGCACGCCCTACGGCTATCTCAGGTTGTTGCAGCTTGAGGGCGTTGAACAAGATTTCGTTCGCTCGAGCGCCCTTCTTTGGGACACGGGCGGCATCTTCAACCTTAATTTACGCACCCCGGACGCGGCGCGCAAATACCGTGAGATGCGCACCTTGGGCTGGGTACCCCACGGCGGCGTCAAGACGTACGACTTTGGCGCGCTTAAAATGCGCGAGGCGATGCTGAGCGGTCGTGACCTTGTCAGTATCACCTTGGTTGAAAGGGTCACGCCGCCTCTTACGGGCTGGGACTTCGGGGAACTCAGCCACGTTTACAACTCGCTGCAAACCGTCCGCGACTTTGAGGCGAGCCGACGTTTCTACACCAAAGGCTTGGGGTTTGAGGTCACGATGGACGCGCCGCTCACGGTTGAGAAACCCGGCGAGAACGTCTTTGGCCTGCCTCACAACCTAGCGCCGAGCGTCACCGGGCGGCTCGGCATCTTCAAACCTCCCGGCGCGGCGCAGAGCACGGTTGAACTGCTGTCGGTTGAGGGAATGACGGGGGAAGACGTGTCTGAACGCGCGGTGCCTCCGAACTTAGGCCTTGTCATGCTCCGGTTTGTGGTGGATGACGTGGCGGCTTACTTTGAACAACTCAAAGTTAAGGGTGTTAGCATTCAGCATCCGCCTCATGAGATGAGGCTCGAGCCCTACGGCTTTGTAAAGGTGATGAGCGTAAGGAGTCCCGAGGGGGCGTGGCTCGAGTTTTTGGAAAGGACGCCCCAAAGAAGCCATGCCTGAACCGTTTGACCTCCTCATCGTCGGCGCGGGCACGGCGGGCCTGCCCTGCGCGATTGCCGCCGCCGAGCACGGGGCTCGCGTTCTTGTCATCGACAAAGCCGCCGAGATTGGCGGCACGCTGCACGTCTCAGCCGGGCACATGTCGGGCGGCGGGACGGCGCGGCAACGCGCGCGCGGCATCACCGACTCGCCCGAGGCGCACTTTGAAGACGTGACGCGCATCTCGCACGGCACGGCGGAGGGTGAACTGGTCCGGCTGGCGGTGGAGGAAGCGCCGCGCACGCTCGACTGGTTGGACGGGCTGGGTTTCCCGTGGGTTGAGGACACGCCAAAAATCATCTACGGCCACGAGGCTTATAGCGTTCCCCGCACGGTGTGGGGCGTGGACGGCGCGAAGAGTATCTTGGAAACTTTGCGCCCGCTGTGGGACGAAAGGGTGAGGCGCGGGGCCATTGAGGTGAGGCTCGAGCACACCCTGAGCGACCTCATCGTTGAAAGAGGCGCGGTAACGGGCGTAAAGGCGGAGACGCAGGGCGAAACGGTTGAGCTTTTTGCGGATGCCGTCGTGCTGACGACCGGCGGTTACGGCTCCAATCCCGAGTTCTTTTTCCAAGTCACGAACGGCGCGCGGCTCGTGAGCACCGCCGCGCCGACCTCGACAGGTGAGGGTATCCACGTTGCCGAGCGGCACGGGGCGCATTTTCACAACGCCGGGTTGATGGTGCCGAGCTTAGGCGCTGTCGAACTCTCGCCCCACCGCTGCGACTACGCCCGCGCCTGGGCGGACTTCGCCACCGGAACCTACCGCACCTGGCGCGGCGAGATTTTTGTGAACGCCGCGGGCGAGCGCTTTTTGGCCGAAGACGAGCCGAGCGCGCACAAGCGCGAGCTGGCGGTGCTGGCGCAGACCGAGCAGAAGTTCTGGACGGTTTTTGATGAACGCGCCCTGCGCGAAGGCGATAGGATGGTGCGACAGTGGTCAAGAGACGAACTTAAAGCCAAGGCCGAGGACGAGCGGTTTTTATGGCGGGCTGACAGTATCGGGAAACTTGCCGAGAGGATTGGGGTAGACGGGGAGAGGTTGGGGCGCACCGTCCACAGTTTCAACCAGACTGTTATAAATGGAACGCCCGACCCGTTGGGGCGCAAGCAGTTGAGCGACACCATCAGCGAGGCACCCTTTTACGCTCTCTTGACCCACGGGGGCACGCTCATCACCTTTGGAGGTTTGAGGGTGAACAAAGACTTGCAAGTGCTTACCGAAACGGGCAAGCCCGTCCCCAAGCTCTACGCGGCGGGCGAGATTCTGGGCGCGGGCGCGACCTGCGGG
The DNA here is from genome assembly GCA_965214995.1 of Trueperaceae bacterium. Classification (GTDB taxonomy): domain Bacteria; phylum Deinococcota; class Deinococci; order Deinococcales; family Trueperaceae; genus CBDCCT01. The sequence goes on along the minus strand of CBDCCT010000002.1, from coordinate 4,881,064 downwards.
GCGTCTTTTTGCGGCGGGATGATGGTGACGCCGTGTTTAAGTTTCGGGCGCGTCCTGGGGCGCAGATTGGCGGCGAAGCGTGGAGTTTTGTAGCGGCACACTTCTCTATTTGCACGACGAACGCGGCGAAACCGGGCGCGAGCACTTTCGGATGAACGTGGCAGGCGGGTTCCGCACGCTCTCCGCCGTGTGCGAGATGGATGAGGACGGGCTCACGCGGCACGTCGTTTACACGGTGGACGCGGCGTGGCGGCCCGTCGAGTGCTTCATCCGCTTGAGTGTCAAGGACGCGTTTATGGGCAGCAGCCTGTTCCGGTTTCCGGGTTCCGTGGTCGAGTGCGAGGCGCAGCTTAGCGGCTTAGGACGCATCTCGCAGCGGCTCGAGCTCCCCGAGCCCCCGCAAACATTCGTCTGCCACCCCCTCACCGCCGACGGGATGCAGCCCGCCGTTTACGACGCTGAAAAGGGCGGCAAACAGCGCATCTTTTCGGCCAATTCCTCGACCTTGCCCAACGGGGGCAGCGGGCCCTTGGCGGGGGCGAAGTACAAATTTCTCGAGGGCTTCGGCAGCGAACGCGTGGTTGTACCCGCGGGCACCTTCGATTGTGAACGGTTTGAAATCAGTTGGGGCGACGGGCGACCGCCGCTACAGCTTTGGGTTATCCCCAAAGGTTTTATTTTGGCGCGGCTGCGTTGGGACTTTTTGAACTCGCAGTATGATTTGGCGGAACTGAAACATGCGTGACAGCGTCATCGGAGTTGGTGGGTTGCCTCGAGTTAAAACGCCTTTTATGAGTACCGCTTCATGCCCGCCACCTTCCACGCCCGTTATGGTGGTGCATCAGCCCGACGTGCCGAGCCTAATGATGCTGAGTTTTCCTTTCGTAAGCTTTATGCGTGAGACGCGCAACTCTCACAGACTCTCACAGAAACCACTGGCTTCGGGTACGCACCCGGGCTAGATTCGCGCTCGGTCGGGCACATCGTGCAGGGTTACGTTACCGCCCCCTACAGGCCTGTAAGCTTGAGTGGTGAGTCGGCAGCAGATTGGCCCTATCCAAACCTTGATAGCTTCACTTTTGCGTGGCACGATGAGACTCGGCTTCGGTCCCCGAGTTTTAGCCCTGATGAGCCGTTCGGTGAACGCACCGAAGCGCAAGAGACAGACCTTCGTCGACTACACGCCGAACCGACATGACGTGGTGGTCTGCACCTACGCCAAAAGCGGCACCAACTGGATGCTCCAAATAGTCACTCAGATTGCCTACCTGGGGCAGGGGGAGTTTGACCATATCCACGACCTCGTCCCCTGGCCCGATCCGCCGATGCCGGGTATCGTCAAGCCTGAGGAGCCCACCTGGCAGCGAGCCCCGGCCAAACTCAGGGCGCTCAAGACGCACTGGGAAGCGCCCTACGTGCCCTACAACCCTGATGCCCGCTACATCATCGTCATCCGCGACCCCAAAGACGTCTTAGTCTCCGGTTACCACTTCGCCGACAGCATCTTTTCGGGCGTGAGCGAGTTTGTATCGCCCGAAACCTGGGCGAGGTTGTTTGTTGCGGGTCGCTCCCCGTTCGGCTCGTGGCCCGAGCACACGGCCTCCTTCTGGCCTTGGCGCGAGCGGGAGAACGTGCTCTTGCTGAATTTTGAAGACATGAAGGCCGACCTGCAAAGGACGGTGAAACGCGTTGCCGCCTTCATGGGGGTGCCGCTCACAGCGGCGCAGCTTCAGGAGGTCGTGCACAGGAGCAGCTTCGCCTACATGAAGAAAATCGACCACAAGTTCGCACCGCCCTCGCTCGCCCCTGGGCGTGACACGGCGGTCATGCTGCGTCGTGGCGAGACGGGGAGTGCCAAGAGCTTTCTGAGCGTGGCGTCGCGGCGGGAGGTCGATGCGGCGATGAGTCGAGAGCTCGAGCGTCTCGGCTCGGACTTCCCCTACAGTCGGTACTACGCGCAGCAGTCCGAGCTGGAGCGGGCGGGCGGCACCCAAAGTCGGTAAGAAACTCGCACGGTGAAAGCTGCCGCCTCACGCTTCTTCAGCGTCAAAGGCTTTTGCGCGAGATGCGCGCGTCTGTCGCACAACACTCCAGCGCGCCTCGAGTTGCACCTCGGCACGAAACGCTCGCCACGCTCGAGCTTTTCGTCAACTTGCAAACCAAGCGGCAGCGTGCTTGCTACGCCAAGAGCCGGCACGACCCAAACTTTTTCCCGGTAACCACCAGCTACTTCGCCTTTGCCAACCGCTTCGGGCGAGACTGGGCCTTAACAAGCGCCGCCGCGGTCATGATGATAGCCCCCGTCAGCATTTTCTTCCTGGCGATGCAGCGCCGTTTTGTTGAAGGTTTAACGCAGGGAAGTGTAAAAACGTAGAGAAGGTCTTTTAGGTTCTGTTGACATTCTCATGCGGTGAGCTGTTAGAAGAGGGGATGAGCAGGGTAAAACTCAAGGCTAAACAGTGGCATAAAATCAGAACGTTCTTAGATGAGAACCCGCAGGTGTACGTGGGGCAAGAGAAGCAGTGCCGTAGATTTGTCGAAGGTGTACTTTGGCTGCTGCGGAGCGGTTCTCAGTGGCGACTTCTTCCCAGAAAGTACGGCAAGTGGAACAGTGTTTACAAGCGCTTTGACCGGTGGAGTGAGCGTGGTGTATGGCAGGAGCTGTTTGAACACCTCGCGGATGACCCGGACATGGAAAGCGTCATGATAGACGGCTCCGTAGTACGGGCACATGCGTGCTCCGCGGGTGCGCCCTCTAAAAAAGGGGGCAAGAGGCGCAGAACCTAGGCTATAGTCGCGGCGGGTTTAGTACGAAGATACACGTGAGCGTCGATGCTCTAGGCAACCCGCTGCGACTGTTACTCACCGCGGGACAAGCGCATGAAGCGCCACGCGCCAAAGCGTTGCTAGCAGGCTATGAAGCTGAGTTCGTCATGGGCGATAAGTCTTATGACGCTGACCATGTGCTTCTTACTATCGCCGAGATGGGTGCGCAGGCGGTGATTCCACCTAAGAGCAACCGCAAGGAGCAGCGTGAGTATGACCAAGAACTCTATAAAGAGCGTCACCTCGTTGAATGTTTTTTCAACAAGCTTAAACGGTATAGGCGCTGCTTCTCACGCTTTGACAAACTGGCTCGTAACTACCTCAGCTTCTTGCATTTCGCCTCCGCTCTCATCTGGTTGAGGTGAAATGTCAACACAACCTAGTTCTTTAGCCCTAACGGCGATAAAAGCTAGCAAGTCTTTCAGGAGGAAAAACCATGTCGCTACCAACTAACTATGCCGAACGCGTTTACGCGGGGGTCTTGGGGAAAATTATCGGCGTCTACCTTGGACGACCCTTTGAAGGTTGGACCTACGAGCGTATCCAGGAGCAGCTGGGTGACATCAACTACTACGTCCATGAAAAACTCGGCGTCCCTCTCATCGTAACCGACGACGACATCTCCGGCACTTTCACGTTTGTTCGTGCTTTAGAAGATTACGGCAATACGAAAACGCTTACCGCCGAGCAGATCGGCAAAGGCTGGCTCAACTATCTTATCGAAAACGAAACCATCCTCTGGTGGGGTGGCGTGGGAAATTCTACCGAACACACGGCTTACATGCGTCTCAAGTCGGGCGTTCCCGCACCTCGCAGCGGCTCGGCGGCCCTCAACGGCAAAGTGGTGGCCGAACAGATCGGCGCACAAATCTTTATCGACGGCTGGGCGATGGTCGCGCCCGGTGATCCTGACCTGGCGGTCGAATTGGCTAAACGTGCCGGCAGCGTGAGCCACGACGGCGAAGCCCTCTACGGCGCGCAAGTGCTCGCCGCGATGGAGTCGCTGGCCTTTGTCGAACCGGACACGAATAAACTTATAGACGCTGCAATCGAGTATATCCCCCGAGACTCGGTCATCTACCGCATGATTGAGGACATCCGTGAATGGCACGCCGCGGAAAGCGACTGGCGCAAGACGAGAGAAAAAATCGCGGCTCACTACGGCTACGACAAATACGGCGGCAACTGCCACATGGTGCCCAACCACGGCCTGATGATCTTCTCGCTCCTCTACGGCGACGACGACTTTCAGAGGACGCTGATGGTCCTCAACACCTCGGGGTGGGACACGGATTGCAACTCGGGCAACATCGGCTGCCTCTTGGGCATCAAGAACGGTCTCGAGGGTATAGAAGCGGGCCCCGACTTTAGAGGACCCGTCGCGGACCGCTTGTATCTGCCCACGGCGGACGGGGGTCGCGCCATTTCCGACGCCGTCACCGAGGCCTTTCGTCTCGTCAACATGGGGCGCGCTCTGGCTGGCGAGGAACCGCTAAAACCGAAAGGCGGTGCGCGGTTCCACTTCGAGATGCCTGGTTCGGTGCAGGGTTTTGAAGTCGAAGACAGCACCGAAGTGAGGGGTACGCTGAGGCTGGAGAATGTTCAGGGCTACAGTTCGGTGGGAGAGCGTTCTCTCGCGCTCCACTACACGGGTCTGGCGGAGGGTCGCGTGGCTCGAGCCTCCACCCCGACCTTTATCCCCTCGCTGGAGGTTGCCCAATATTTTGAGGGGCGCGGGTACAAGCTGTTTGCCTCGCCGACGCTCTACCCGGGTCAAACCGTGCGAGCCCGCGTAGAAGCCGACCGTAACAACGCAAACCCGGTGAGCTGTCGCCTCTATGTTCGTCCCTACGTTGCAAAAGATGATTTAGGTCTGATACGAGGCGAATGCGTGAGTCTGGTGCCGGGAGAGAGTAGAGAAGTAACGTGGGTGGTCCCCGATACGCAAGCGTCCCCCGTCGCCTTTGTGGGGCTCGAGCTAGAAGGTGCCAAGGGCGCAACAGGCACGGTTTACCTGGACTACCTGACCTGGGACAGCGCGCCCAGCGTCGTGCTGAACCGCCCGCCCCACAAAAGCCCCGAACCGAAACGGACCGCGCCGAGCGGCGTGATGTGGAAACGAGCCTGGATCAACGGCTTAGACCACAAAGACAGGCTCGAGACGTTCGACTTCTACCCTGAGCCTTACAGGCTCATCCAGAATGTGGGGCGCGGGCTCTTGATGCAGGGCACACAAGACTGGAAAGATTATCAGGTTACCGCCAGAATGACCCCCCACCTGTGTAAAGCGGGCGGCGTCGGTGTGCGAGCAGGGGGCATGAAGCGGTACTACGCGTTTTTGTGCGACACCGACAGCATGAAGCTCATCCGCAGCTTTGATGAGGATGAGGTGCTCGCTGAAACGAGCGGGGGCTGGGCTTTTGGCGTGCCTGTAGAGCTAAACCTGAAGATACAGGGCAACAGGCTCGTCGCCTCTGTAAATGGTGAAGTTGTACTTGAAGCCGTCGACCCCGACCGAAGAATTCAGGGGGGCGGTATCGCGCTCATTTGCGAAGAAGGTCGAATTGGTTGCGATCATGTGGAAGTCAGACCGCTCTGACACCACCCGTCACTCCGTATTGATCGAGCCGTCAAGGATCCACATCTCAAAGGCCCGGCAACAATTCGTGTAATTTTCAGCGACCCTCATAGACGCGTCCGACCCGGTGGCTCGGCGCCGCGTGTCGTTGCCGCTTCTCTAGCCGCCTCAGCCCTTCTCATATCAACTCCCGACACGCGAGCATCCTCTATTCTCTACAACCGCGTCATCAGAAAGTTGAATCGGTATGACGAATGGTGGGCAGACCCGGAATATGAAGACGTCAAGATGCACCTTCTCGAGCGGAGCTTCAGCGCAACGGTCGTGAGGTTTGACCCGGGACCGCGCCTGGTCGGTCCTTTTTGGAGACGGTCTGTCTAACCGGCAACCGTCGTTGCGGACGGATAGTCGGCGCGTGGTAGCAATTTACGTTGGTGCCGACCACCCGTCAGCGCGAGCGCGGCAGCTAGCGATGACGGAAGCGTAAGCCGCATGTTCTGCGACGTTGGTCGTTTCGAAAGGGTCTTTCGTGAGGTCGTAGAGGCGCTCGTCGCCGTTGGCGTAGCGGCTGTAGCTCCACCCTTCTGCGCGAAGGAGCAAGTCGAACGGGGTATCTGGAGCGACCGCTCGAGTGCGCGTTTCGGTCCACGGGAGGCGTTCGCAGGCGACCCATCCGCGTTCGGGCGCTCCGCCCGTCTCGGTCAAGTAGCCCTCGAGACTCACGCCATGCGTAGCCGGCCCCTCTACCCCTGCAAAATCGAGGATGGTCGGGAGCAAGTCCACGAGACTCACCGGAAAGGTGGCGCGTTTTGGCGCTACGCCTCCAGGCGGTCGGATGATGAGGGGGACGCGCACGACCTCGTCGAAGAGCGCGGTCGTGCTCTTCCAGATCATGCCGTGTGCGCCCGTCATATCTCCGTGGTCGCTGGTAAAAACAACGAGCGTCTTTTGCGCGAGGTCAGCCTCCTCCAGGGTGTCCATCAGCCTCCCTACCTGATCGTCGACGAGGCGCACCAGACCGTAGTAGACGCGTAAGAATTCGCGCACGCCCGCCTCACCGAGCGCGCTCACCAATCTGCGAGAGAGGTCTCCTTCGAAACGCGGGTCGGTGTCGCCCGCGTTCTCGGGGGGCTCGAGCGCGTCCGGCTCGAAGAGGTCGTAGTAGGGGGCGGGCACGACGTTGGGATCGTGCGGCGCGTTGAGCGAACAGGTGAGCATAAAGGGGGAAGAGCTGTGTTTCAAGATGTCGACCGCCCTGGTTGTCACCTGGACGTCAAATGTGTTTTCCAGGCTCAGCGTCAGCCGTCCGACCTTTCTGATGAACTCGTGCTCGACTGCCGGTTTTCGTGTAACGGCGCTCCGGTACGCTTCTGTCTGCTGGACGGGCAGCGCCCAACCGTACCAGTCCATGTACGTCTCGGGCGGTTGCGTACGCACCGCGGCGAAAACGGTGCGAACCGCCTCTGCGTACTCAGGGTACTCGCGGAACATCTGTGGGTAGTAGGGCAAGTCGTCATCGCTCAGGTGCCACTTTCCGACGTGGTGCACCTCGTACCCCGCCCCGCAGAGCAGTCTTTCGGTGGTGACGTCGGTTGCCTTTAACCCCTCCTCGGTTGTGGGCGGGCGGTAGCTCGGGTAGTCGCGTCGGTTTACGTTGTGGGCTATCCCGTGTGCGTGAGGGTAGAGCCCGGTTACGATGGAGGCGCGGCTCGGTGAACAGGTCGGCGCGGGACAGATGGCGTTAGCGAACACGGTGCTCTCAGCGGCCAAGCGCTCTAAGTTCGGCGTATGCACCGGGCCACCGTAAAGGCTGAGCGCCCGAGCACTCAACTGGTCGCACTGGATCATCAAAACGTTGGGCGGGCGTGTCACGCGCCCCCCGAGAAGCGCCGCGACGAAGCGCCTTTGGGAAACGCCCGCTCCGCAAAAGGGATTCGCTTCAGGCCCGGGCGGCCTTTGAGATGTGCGGGCGAACCCGACACGTCAGGGGTTGCCACGCCACACCTCGCCGGGGTTGCAGGGGGGCAGATTACGCACGTTGAGCCCGTTTTTTACAGGGTCGCCGTGGCGCTCGAAAAAGGTGTCGATGGCGGCGGTGAGTTCGTCCACGGTTTCTCGATAGGCCGGGTCGTGAAAGAGGTCGACCGTCTCTCCGGGGTCGTTTCGAAGGTCGAAAAGTTCACAGGGGCCTTGGGGGTAGCGGCGCACGAGCTTGAACCGGCGAGACCGCGCCATACGCAGAGTGCCGTACTCGCCGAATTGAAGCGTCTTTGGGTCTTCCGGCGGTTTCGCTTCAAAAAGGAGCGACCCAAAACTTCGGCCCGGATACGCCCGCTGCCGCTCGAAGGTGACACCAGCGACCTCTAAAAGCGTCTCGAACAGGTCGCAGTGGTCGGTGAATTCGCCTCTCGTTTGGCTGGCAAAGAGTCCGTCGCCCATGTTAAAAATCAGCGGCACGCGGATGGATTCCTCCAGCATGTTGTAGGGCCGCGTCCCGTTGCCCTTGCCCCAGACGCCGTGCTGACCCAAGTTGAGCCCGTGGTCGGCGGTGTAGACGATGAGGGTGTTCTCGCGCAAGCTTTGGGCCTCGAGCTCGTTAAGGAGCCGTCCCACCCCTTCGTCGATGTGGCTCACCGCCGCATAGTACTGCGCCCAAGCTTCACGCGGGTTTTGCCTGACGCTGCTGTTAGTCTCACCCGCCAAGCGCCCAAAGGGATAAGCAGTATCTGCTGGGATATCGCTAAAGCTTGCCCCGCGGTACTTCGATACCAGGCGCTCGGGATGCCCCTCCCAAGGGCTATGGGTGCCCGTGTAGCCGACGAAGAGAAAAAAGGGGTTGTCTGTCTCCCTCGTTCTTAAAAAGTCCACCGCCCGGTCCGTAAGAATATCGGTCTTGTAACCCTTCAGCTCGACCATCTCGCCATCATGCGAAAAGGTGTGCGGCCCGCTGGGGTAGGGGAAGGTGCGGCCCACGCTGAACCAATCGTCGAAACCAGGCTGCGGCTCGTCGTCCCGCCCGAGATGCCACTTGCCCACCAGCCCCGTCTCGTAACCGGCACCTGAGAGAAGCTCCGGCAGCGTCACCTCGTCTTCCAAATACGCCCGCCTCCCCGTTTCTTCTGCGTTCGATTTTATCAAATCGTGGACGCCGTGCTGCGAGGGCATAAGTCCCGTGAAAAACGAGGCCCTGGCGGGCGAGCAAACAGGGGAGGGGCAAAAGGCGTTCGCCATCTTCACCCCCTTTCGGGAGAGATACTCGAGCGTCGGCGTATGCACTTCGGCATTGCCGTAAGGGGACGAGGCCCACTGCGCGTGGTCGTCGCTCATGATGACGAGAAGGTTGGGTTTCACGCTAGTCCCGCTGGTCCGGCTGATGGGGCACCACGTCGCTCGTTTCCAGATAAAACCGCATCAGCCGCTCCTCTAGTGAGGTCTGCACGTCGGCGAGGGCAGGGTCGGTCACGCGGTTATGAAGCTCCGCCGGGTCGGTCTGCAAATCGTAAAGCTCGTCCTTTTCGTACAAGCGGTGGACGTACTTGTGCGCACGGGTGCGGACCATCGTCGCTTTGGTATGTTCCGGCAGCTCCCTTTGTAGGCTCATGCGCGGGTAGTAGAGGGAGCTTTTGTCGCCGGGGTGCTCTCTTTCCATCGCGTGCTCCTCGCCCGCCAAGCGCCCGCCTTGACAGAATACAGCGTCGCGGTGCGTGTCTCTTTCGCCTCTAATAAGCGGCAGGAGCGAGCGCCCGAAGTGGGTGTGGTCGGGTTCGATGTCGAGCAGGTCAAAGACCGTGGCGGGAAAATCGACAAGCTCCACCAGCGCCTCGCTCACGCGGGGTTGCACGGGCACGTCGGCGGGCGGTTTGATGAGGAAGGGCACGCGGGTGAGGGGGTCTTCAAAGGTGTTCTGCGTCTTTTCGACCAACCCATAGTCTCCCGTAAAGTCGCCGTGGTCGGAGAAGAAAAATAGGGCGGTGTCATCAAAGATATCGGCTTTACGCAAAGCCCCCAACACCAGCTCGAGCTGAGCGTCCACCCGGGCACACATGCCGTAGTAGGTCTTGCGCAGGTCGTCCCAGCGCGTTTCCGTCCAACCCCGCATCCCCTGGCGTTCAGACAGGCCGCGCAGCAAGCTGGGTTTATCGTCCCAAGCCGGGGCCGGAACGCGCGGCGGCAGCTTCGTTTCGTCTATAAGGCTGTACCAGGGCTCCTCGGCGATGTAGGGCGGGTGCGGGTGGCGCAGCGGGAGGTAGAGACACAAGGGCTGGTCGGGTGGGCGGTCTGCGATTTGTGCGATGGCTCCCTCCACCGTTGCTTGGTCGAAATCATAGACAAAAGGTTCCTCCGTCGGGTTGTCCAAACGCCCGTAGAAGTGTGCGTAATAGGTGTCGCTCTCCGGTTCGCCCCGCCAGTCGTGGTAGGAGTGGAGGTTGGGGCGTAAAGGGCGCTGGGGGGTGTCTGGTGCCTCGTACTTGACATCACAGTAGTCTTCATACCCGTACTGCGCGGCGACGATGTCGTTCTTGCCGCCCCACCAGACGAAGTAACCCAGCTCTTTGAGCGTCTTGAGGAGCATCGGCTCATGAGGCTGGAGCATGTGAAGCATGGTTCGGTGCCCGCGCGTGTGCGGGTACCAGCCGGTCATGAACGAGCAGCGGCTGGGGGTGCAGACGGGGTTCTGGCAAAAGGCGTGGCGGAAAGAAACGGCACCGGTCTGGACGAGCCCGTCCAGGGTAGGCGTGTGCGCCGCCGGGTTGCCCATATGACCGAGCACGTCGCCGCGCCACTGGTCGGGTACGAAAAAAACGAGGTGCGGACGTGCCATCAACCGTTTTCCGAAGGTAAGGCGTCGGCCAAGGCGTCCAACGTGCGGTGGTAGTGGGGCGAAGGGACGGGGCCGCGCAAGAGCGGGTCACCGGTATCACGCATCCAAGCGACGAGTTTTTTCGAGAGGTTCTGCTCGAGCCCCGCCACCCCCTCCTGCCCCGCTAAATTGTTCCGCTCCTCCGGGTCGTTCACCAGGTCGTAAAGCTCTACGCTGGGACGCTCGGTGCTCAAAATCGGGTCCAGCATCGCAGGATAGAGCGGGCTCCGGCGAATATCCTCCGGCACGTCCAGCCTCAGCCCGGTCTCGAAGTTCACGATGAGCTTGTGCGTGGGGGTTCGTACCGCCCGCATGGGGTCGTAGATTTCGTGAAAAGTTTTTTCTGCATAGATAGCGTCTCGAGGCGTATAGTCTTCGCCCCGGAGCAACCCGGCGTAGCTCCGCCCGTGAAGGTTGTCGGGGCGAGGGAGGTTCAGCAGCTCGAGCACCGTCGGCACCATGTCCACATGGCTCACAAGCTCCGCATAGCGCTTTCTACCCATAACGCCACCCCCCGGCCAGCGCATCAGCGACGCGGCGGTGTACCACGAATTGTGTATGGCTCTGAACTGGCCCCGTCACCGACGCAAAGACACTCGCTCAAACACACAATTCGGGACACCTCCTTCATGTCGGCTGCTTCACGTTGCGTCCCGCGTACCGGGGTAAGGTGAAGGCTGTTTAGTGGTGCGTAAAAACCCCCAAACTTGAGCGCCAAAAACGTGTAGAGGTTCCCTTTGAAGACCGTTCACAGCCCCGTCCCTTCCGCAACTCCTTCCGTACAAAGCCGCGTCGTCAGCCGCTCGCCCATCTACTACGGCTGGGTCATCCTCTTCGCGGGCACCTTTGGCATGATCATGACCACGCCGGGGCAGACGGTCGGGGTGTCGGTTTTTCTGGACAAGATCATCGCCGACTTGGGACTGTCGCGCTCCGCCGTCTCGCTCCTGTACACGCTCGGCACGCTCGCGGGCTCGTTTTCGCTGCCTTTTGTGGGGCGCTTTATCGACTGGCGCGGGCCAAGGGTCGCGGTGGTGGTTATCGCTATCTTTTTCGCGCTTGCTTGCGTGTGGATGGGCTTTGTGGGGAGTTTGGTGGGGCTGCTCGCTGGTTTCGTGCTCATCCGCGGACTCGGCCAAGGCGCGCTCGGGTTAGTCAGCATCCACGTCATCAACATCTGGTTCGTGCGGCGGCGCGGGCTTTCGGTCGGGCTCGCCGGGGTGGGCGTGGCGCTGGCGACCGCGTTTTTTCCGAGCTTGATAGAGGGGCTTATCGGCACCTTTGGCTGGCGGGGCGCTTACATGCTCTTAGGCGCGCTCGTCGCGGTGACGATTTTGCCCGTGGGGGCGCTTCTTTTTCGCGGCCATCCCGAACGCTACGGTCTCGTACCCGACGGCAAAGTAAAGCAGGATGCGCCTGCCGAGGCCGTGTTTACCGCCGCCGAAGCGCGCCGCACCGTAACGTTCTGGCTTTTCGCGTTGGGCGGTTTTTCGGTGGCGGCGCTTTCCACCGGGCTCATCTTTCACCACTATTCGATCATGGCGGCGGGCGGTTTAGACCGCGTGGCGGCGGCGACGGTGTTTATCCCCTTGGGTTTTGTGGCGGCGGGGGCCAACCTAACGACGGGTTTTCTGATGGACCGCCTGCCGCCTCGGTTCTTGCTGAGCGTCTCGCTCGCGCTCCTTTGCGCCGCGCTGGCGCTGGCGACGCACGTCTCGAGCCCGGCCGTCATTCTCGCTTACGGCAGCCTTTTGGGTTTGGTGCAGGGGATGAGCAACGCCATTCAGGCGAGCGTTTACGCGCACTACTTTGGGCGCAAGCACATCGGCTCCATCAAGGGCTTGACCTCGACCGTCAGCATTGCGGGAGCCTCGTTCGGGCCGCTGCTCTTTGCGCTGGGAGAGGGTGCGTTTGGGGGCTACGGCTCCGTTCTGCTCTTCTCGGCGCTTTTTCCCTTGATGGTTGCGCTGGCCGCGCCCTTTGTCAGGCCTCCGCCTAACCCTTTGCGGTTGTAGCCGCTCCCAGTTGTCGCTATCTGGTCAGCGTCAAGCGCTCGCCGGTGGATAAATCGCTCAGCTCCTGATTTCGCCAGCGGGCCAGAAATGTGTAAGGTTTCCAGGGCCAGAGGCTCTATGCAAGACGCCCTACTCTCACACGCTTTGGCTCGACTCTCTAAAGCGTCCGCGCCTCCCCCGCGCCCGCGAGAAAGCCCGCTGCCTCCTCCGTCCCCAGCGGCTTCGAGAACAAGTAGCCTTGCAGGTACTCGCAGCCCAAGGCCGTAAGCACCTCCCGCTGTTCAAGCGTCTCCACCCCCTCGGCTACCACCTGCATCCCCAAGTTGTGCGCCATTGTGATGATGGTCCTGACCAGTTTCGCGCTCTCCGCGCTGTCACCCAGCTTGGCGATAAAGGAGCGGTCTATCTTGATGGCGTCCGCGGAAAAGCGCTGCAAGTACGATAAGGACGAGTAGCCGGTGCCGAAATCGTCAATCTGCAAGCCCACCCCCAGCTCCCGGAGCCCACGAAGCGTCTCTTTCACCTCCGGCGAGCCGTCCATGAGCAGGCTCTCGGTGAGCTCTAACCTCAGGCAAGGGGCGGGCAAGCCCGTTTCTAGCAAGGCTTCTTTCGTTTGTTCTATAAACCCCACCTGGGCGAACTCCTGGCTCGAGACGTTGACGTTCACGTTTAGAGGCCGTCCGGTTTGCCGTTGCCACAGCGCGACCTGCCGACACGCGCCAAACAGCACAAAGCGGCCGATGTCGCTGATAAGCCCCGTGTCCTCGGCAACGGGAATGAACTCGGCGGGTGAGACGAGACCCCGCTCAGGATGCTGCCAACGCACCAGCGCCTCGAAGCCCGTTAAGGTCCCGCCCTGCGTGCTGACGACGGGCTGGTAGTGGACCTCGAGCTCTCCCTTGCGCAACGCCCCGCGCAACTCGGACTCTAAGGTCATAATCGAACGCGCGTGCTCGCGCATGGCCGCGTCGAAGAGCGCGTGCTCACCCCGGCCTAAAGCCTTGGCGCGGTACATGGCGATGTCCGCGTCGCGCAGGATGTCCGCCGCGCTGCTGTAGCCAGGTCCGCTGAGGACGATGCCCACGCTCGCCGCGATGTGCAGCTCCCGGCCCTCGAGGCAGAAGGGCTTGACGAACAGTTCCTTGAGGCGTTGCGCCAAGACAAGCGCCTCGGCTTCACCCTTTACGTCCAGAGCGAGCAAGGTGAATTCGTCCCCGCCCAAACGGGCCACCGTGTCGCCGGGACGCAAGCTCTCTTTAAGCCGCTCCCCTATGGCGACGAGCAGCGCGTCCCCGGCGGCGTGGCCCAGGGAGTCGTTCACCACCTTGAAGCGGTCGAAGTCGAGGAAGAACACGGCAAAGGCGTGAGCTTGCTCCCTCTTCCCTCGCGCCAGGGTCTGCTCCAAACGGTCCATAAAGAGCGCGCGGTTGGGCAGGTGGGTCAAGGCGTCATGAAACGCGTCGTGCTGTAGTTGCTCGTTGGCCTTGGCGAGTGCCGCCGTGCGCTCGCCTACGCGCTGCTCTAAGGTGCGGTTGAGCGCCTCGAGCTCTTCTTTGGCCTTTTTGCGCTTGGTGATGTCTCGCCCGTAGCCGAGCACCAGTTGCAGCTCGCCCTCGGGCGAAAAGATGGGTTTAAGGTGACGCCAATAGCTTCTCGGTTCACCTTTCGCGTTGCTAAAGCTTTCCTCCCAGGCGACGGCCTTACGCTCCATTACCGCCCGCTCGAAGTGCGCGCGCCTCGTTTGAGCTATAGACACATCAAAACCCCGGTACAAGCAATAGTCGAAATCGTCTTTGCCGATGATCCATTCCCTTATCGCGTCGTTCCCTATGGCGGTGGGGTTGCAGAACAGGTAGCGGTGAGAAGCGTCGAAAAGCACCACCTCCACGGGCAGGCTCTCAAACATCACCTCGTAAAGCTCGCGCTGCTCGATAAGCGCCTCTTCCGCCTCTTTACGCGCCGTGACGTCCTCGGCGATGCCCAGCACGCGGTAGACCTCCCCCTGCTCGTCCACGAGGGGGTAAGCGCGGTCCCTGAGCCAGCGCACCGCGCCGTCGGGGTGTACGACGCGGTACTCCACGAAGTGCTCGCGCCCCTCGTTACGCACGCGGGTGTCGAAAGCCGCCACGACCCCCGCCCGGTCGTCGGGGTGAACACCTTCTAGGAATAGCTGGTGGTTGTCGCGCAGCTCCGCGAGCGACCAGCCCCAGACCTTTTCAAAAGCGGGGCTCACGTAGCTCAAACCCTTGCCCGCGTCGGAGGCCCAGAACACGTCGTCGATGCGCTCGGCGAAAGCGCGGAAGCGCGCCTCGCTCGCGGCGAGCGTTTCTTCTGCCTCTTTGTGCGCGCTTAGGTCTGTTCCCGTGACGGCTACACAGGGCTGACCCACCACCACCACGCGCTCGGCGGTGAGGAGGTAAGGAACGGCCCTGCCGTCTTTCGCCAGAAGAGAAGCCTCGAGCGAGGCGGCCCCTCCCGCGAAAGCCTTTTCTACGGCTCTCTCGAGTTCATCCCGGCTCCCCTGGGCAAAAAGCCCCGAGAACGGTGTTGCGGTCAGTTCTGCCCCGTAGCCCGCAACCCGCGCCAGGTTCTTGTTCCAGCGCAGCAGCCGACCTTGCGCGTCGAGGAGGAAGAACAAACCCGGCAGGTGCTCGAGCAGCGCGTCACTCACCGGCTGTCCCGGCAGCTCGGCCTGGCCGCCATGTTGGGTAGGTGTCTTTAGTGGGGCCACGCTCGGCGCAAGCATCGTCATAAGCCAGAGGCTAGCACGGCCCCTCTGACAGGTTTCTTACCCCGCCCCGTCCACCCCTTAGAACCCGTGACACAGAAGAACCCCCAGCCGGGCTGGGGTGCCAGCATCATGGGCCGCTCGCGCAGGCGCGCGTAGAGCAACTTCCAAGCCACCCTAAGGTCCGTGTGCCCGAGTCCATCTTGTTCAAACCCGCCAAGCTCGAGCCCCCGTCCGCCGCGCCTCAGGTCGCTGCCGGGGCAGGAGTGTCAGGAGCGCGCCGTTCCCGCTTTGACGCACCGGGGTTAGTCTAAGAGCCGGTCACGTTCAGAAAGGACTACCGCCATGAGCCGAGACGTTGATGTCGAAAAGCCGTACAACAAACGCGAGGTCGCCGCCAAGCTGCGCCGCCTCGCCGACGCGCTAGAATAAGGGAAGGCTTTCCAGAGCCAGATAGCGGGTCACCGGGTTCACGTGCCGGCCCGCGCCACCGTCGAGCTCGAGTACGAGCGAGAGGCGACGAGGCGGAGGTCGAAGTCAAGTAGTCCAGGCGCTGAGAACCTCTTGTATTCCGTGGTCGAGCGCATGAGCGTGACGACTCGACCGCCTGATAGACACGCTCTGCTACGCAGCCTAGATGTGCGAAGTCGAGCTTAGATGCTATATCCTCCGTGCTACTCTCTGGGATGCGCTACCCGCCCCATTTCGGCCCCGACGCCTTCCCGGACCAAAAAATTGAACTCAGCAACGAGCGCTGCGTCTTTTTAAGGTTTGCCAACCAGGACGTGCTGCCGGGCTCAGGTATCATCGTCCCCTACAGACCCTGCGAAAGCGTCTTTGACCTCACGCTTGAAGAGTGGGCGGCAACCTTTGAGCTGTTGGGGGAGGTTAAAAGGCTGCTGGACGAAGAAAGCGCTCCGGACGGCTACAACGTGGGCTGGAACGTGGGCGGGGTAGGCGGGCAGAGCATCCCGCAGGTTCACCTGCACGTCATTACGCGCTTTGCTGACGAGCCGCTCGCAGGCAAGGGGATACGCTACTACCTCAAGCAGCCCGAGAACCGGCGTCCCCGTTCGAAAACCCGTTAAATAAGTGGGTTAGGCCGCCTCGAGCCCCGCTTGAGCAAAGAGGTCAAGAGGACCGTTGAGGGCGTGGTGGCTGGTAAGCGCGTGGCGGATGGTCGGCACAAAGGCCTCCAAGGCCGCCTCGCCCGCCTCGATGGCTAGGCTTGCCTTATGAAAATTGAGCCAACTGATGGGCGGCTTCGTCTGCACGTGCAGCGCGCGCTCGTCCAAGGGGCGGCGCTCCCCCCACGAGCTCGCGGTGTGGGCCAGGGCGCGGCCTAACACGCGCAGCGGGTGCGAGCCGGGGGCGTCCCGCAAACCTTCATGCACGCGCCTTCCTAAAGGCGTGTCCAAACACCTTTTGGCGACGCGGATAGAGCGCGACTCGCTGCATTCAACGCCCGCGCCGATGCCGATGGCGATGTCTACGTCGAACGCGTCCAGGGTGGCGAGCGGCACAGGCGAACCCAAGCCGCCGTCCACCAAACGCCGCCCATCAAGCTCGACGGGCGCGAAGATGCCCGGCAGCGCGACGCTGGCGCGTAGCGCCTTGGCGAGCGAGCCTTCGCGTAAAAGCACGCACTCGCCCGTGTCCACGTCGGTGGTGACGATGGCGAACTCGAGCGCTAGGTCGGCAAAGGTCCGCCCCCCCAAGAGCGTGTCGAAATAGGCCTCGAGCTTGTCCCCGCCAAAGAGCGCCGCTTTGTGAAAGCCGAAGTCGGCAACATGGCCCAAAAGGTCGCGGCGGCGCGTGGCACGGGCAAGGTCGCTTATTCTTTCGGTGGGGAGGCCCGCGGCGTAGAGTGCGCCGATGAGCGCGCCGAAGCTCGTGCCCACGACCACGTCGGGGACCAAATCGTGGCGTTCTAGAGAGCGGAGCGCGCCGATATGCGCGTAGCCCCGCGCGCTGCCCCCGCCGAGGGCCACGCCGATGCGGGGGCCGGTGCGGTGGGTTGGGCTGGGGGCTAGAGAGGACGGAAGCATCACGTAAATCGAGTATAGGTCAGGCGCATCTTAGAAGGCTTAAAAAGCGCCACAGCCACGGAACAAGGAATTGTCACACCGCCCTCGTTATGCTTACACCTTTCCTCTTCACCGCGCCCACAGCACACGACGAAACATACATGTCAAACTGGTTGCAATGACGGCTTCTCAGCTCAGCCTTGTTGTGATTCATTACCGCACCCCCGACCTTTTGCAGGAATGTCTAACGCGCCTCACGCGTTTCGCGCCGGGAGCCGAGGTTTTGGTGGTGGACACAGGCCCCGGAGGTGAAAGCGCGGCCCTGGTTGAACGTTTTGAGGGGGTTCGTTTTATGACTACCCAGAATCACAGCCTGGCGCACGCGGTCAACGTGGGGCTTAAAAGCTGGCTCGAAACGGGGTCGCGGCCCTTTGTGGCTCACCTCAACGCCGACGTGATGGTCGAAAGGGAAACCCTGCCCGCGCTGCTGAATGCCCTGGGGGAGGGTGTGGGCATGGTGGGGCCGCGCGTGGTGACGCCCGGCGGGGCGTGGCAGAACCAGGGCCTCCCTTACCGCCGCCACTACCGCAGGCTGGCGCGCACTCCCGCCTCCTCCGGCAACGTGTCTTCTGTAGCCGTACCCTGGCTCTCGGGCTGTTTGCAGATGACCCGGCGCGACGTGGTGGCGCGGGTCGGCGGGATGAACAGTACGCTGCGTTTTTACAACGAGGACGTAGAATGGTGCTGGCGGATGCGGGCGGCGGGGTACGAATGCCGTTTGGTGGGGACGACGGTGCTCCACGTCGGCGGCGCCTCGACTCCCGCCTCAGCCCCTTTTGTTGTGGAAGGCTACCGCGGCGGCTACCGGCTCTCGGAAATGTACAAGCCGCCCCTCTACCGCGCGCTGCACCGCGCGGTCGTGCGCGCCGAGGCGAGTCAAAAGGCCCTTTTTGCCAGAGAAGTTTGGCGACGAGACGCCTACAGGGGGGTGCTGGACCTTTTTGGGGGGAGTAAGAACAGTCCCTTCGGGGAAACGCTCGAGCACATAACGCACCCGCAGGGGGACGGCTCGAGCCAACCCTAGACCGCCATGATGTCCTCTTCTTTGCTCTTGAGACGCTTGTCAATCGCGGTGGTGAATTCGTCGGTAAGTTTTTGCACGTCGCTCTCGCCGCTCTTCAAGTCGTCTTCGGTGAGGAGGTTTTCCCGCTGCATCTCCCTAAGCTCCTCGTTGGCGTCGCGGCGCACGTTGCGGATGCTCACCTTGGTCTCCTCGCCCATGTTGCGCGCGGTCTTGACCAGGGCGCGGCGGCGCTCGTCGTTGAGGGCTGGGACGGTGATAAAGATGCTGTCGCCCTTGTTGTTGGGGTTAAAGCCCAGGTCGCTCTCGCGGATGGCCTTTTCGACGTCTTTGACCGCGCTCTTGTCAAAGGGCGCGACGAGGAGCGTGCGCGGGTCGGGTGACGAGATGGTGGCGAGCTGGTTTAGGGGCGTGTTGGCCCCGTAATAGTTGACCTGAATCCGGTTCAAGACGGCGGGGTTGGCGCGGCCCGTGCGGATGGTGCCGACGTTTTGCTCGAAGGCCTCGAGGGCGCGCTGCATCTTCTCCCTCGCCTCTTTTAAAACACTATTCATAAGCTGCTCCTTTCGTTCAGATTCGTACCGCTTCAAGAGATTGAGGCGCTGTAACCCGCTAGACCGATAGGGAAGAGGGCGCCTCGTTCCCGATGCGCGTGCCCACGTGCGCGCCCGCGAGCAGGTTCTCTAAGTTGCCCTGGGTAAAGATGTCGAACACGACGATGGGCAGGTTCCGGCCCATGCAGAGGCTGATGGCGGTCGCGTCCATCACCTTGAGCCCCTGGTTGAGCACGTCCAAGTAGCTCAGCGCGTGATACTTTTTCGCGTCCGGGTCCTTGCGGGGGTCGTCGCTGTAAACGCCGTCCACATGGTTTTTCGCCATCAAGACCACGTCGGCGTCGATTTCAAGCGCGCGGAGCGCCGCGGCGGTGTCGGTGGTGAAAAAGGGGTTGCCGGTGCCGCCCCCGAAGATGACCACGCGGCCCTTTTCCAAGTGCCTTAGCGCGCGCCTGCGGATATAGGGCTCGGCGATTTCTTGCATGGTGATGGCCGACTGGACGCGGGTGTCGACGCCCTGAGATTCCAACGCGTCTTGCAGCGCGACCGCGTTCATGACCGTGCCGAGCATTCCCACGTAGTCCGCGGTGGCCGGGTCCATGTTGCCGCCGTGCTGCGCGCCGCGCCAGAAGTTGCCGCCGCCGACCACCACCGCCAACTGGACGCCGCGGCGCGTGGCCGCGGCTATCTCTTTCGCCAAGGCCAGCGTGGCGTCGGGGGAGACGCCCACGCCCGACGGCCCGGCCAGAAACTCGCCCGAGAGCTTGAGCAGCACGCGGCGCGCCTGCCGGGGCTCCCCCGCCCGTGCGGTTTCCTCCGCGGTCTCCGCCACAGCTTCCGTTCCCGCCTCGTCCATCACGTCCGCGCTCTTTCGGCCCCGCGCACGCGCCTACTCGCCTATCGCAATGCGGGAGAATGTGCCCACCTGGATGTTCTCGCCCATCGTCGCCACGGCTTCTTTGAGAAGCGCCTCGACCGTTTTTTTGTCGTCCTTGACGAAGGGCTGCTCGAGCAGCACCATTTCGCCATAAAACTTGTTCAAGCGACCCTCGACGATTTTGTCCACCACGTTGGCGGGCTTGCCCTCCTCTTTGGCCTGGCTAGAGAGCACCTCGCGCTCGGCCTTGACGATGTCTTCGGGCACGTCCTCGCGGCTCCGGTAGGCGGGGTTCGCCATCGCCACGTGGATGGCTAAGTCGCGCGCGAGTTTTTGAAAATTCTCGTTGCGCGCGACAAAATCGGTTTCGCAGTTGAGTTCGACCAGGGTTGCGATTTTGCCGTTGTGGTGCACGTACGAGCCCACAAAGCCCTCGCTCGCCTCGCGGTCTGCCTTTTTAGACGCCTTGGCGATGCCGCGCTCGCGGAGCAGGGCCGCCGCCCGGTCTAGGTCGCCGTTCGTCTCTTGAAGCGTGTTTTTCACGTCCATCATGCCCGCGCCGGTCATGGCGCGCAGCTTTTTAACGTCCTGCATACTTACAGCCACGTCTAACTCCTCTCGCACTTCCGTTTTGTTACCCATCTTTGTCAAGGATGTGCTTTTGTGTACCGTTTTCTAAGTCTCTAAGGGCGGAAGGTCATACCGGTAATGGAGCGCCTTGCGCTTTTCCCTAATTAGGTTATGAAAGCCAGACGCCCCGCTGAATCACCAGTCCTACGCTTCCTCTTTTTCCAGATATTCCCCGTACGGGTTCTCGTCGTCCTCGTCGTCGGCCCCGCGTTTGGCGGCCATCGCGATGGTTCTTTCGGGGGAGGAGACGGGGGTCGGCAGCGTCTCGCGCGCTTCTCCCTCGCCCTTTTCGCTCGGGGCGCTCTCTTCCGCCGCGCCGCCGCGCACCTCGATGATTGCGTCCGACAGACGCGCCGTCACAAGCTGAATGGAGCGAATCGCGTCGTCGTTGCCGGGCACGATGTAGTCGAGCACGTCGGGGTCGGAGTCGGTGTCGGCGAGCGCGACCACGGGCACGCCCAGCTTGTTGGCCTCGCGCACGGCGATGGCCTCCTTCGTCGGGTCGACGATGAAGAGCGCGTCGGGGAGCCTGGTCATCTCCTTGATGCCGCCTAAGTAGCGCTGGAGGCGCTGAAGCTCCTTGCCGAGGTCGATCTGCTCTTTTTTGCTGTAGCGCAAGATGGACTCGTCCTCAAACGCCTTTTCCAGGTCTTTCAAGCGCTCAACGCGCGTGCGGATCGTTTTGAAGTTGGTTAAAGTGCCGCCCAGCCAGCGCTCGTTGAGATACGGCATCCCGCAGCGTTTGGCCTCGGCCGCCAGGATTTCTTGCGCCTGCTTTTTGGTGCCGACAAACAAAATGGTGCCGCCGCGCGAGGCAACCTCGCGCAAGAAATCAAAGGCTTTATCGGATTCAACGAGCGTTTTTTGCAGGTCTATGATGAAAATCCCGTTGCGCTCGGCGAAAATGTAGCGCTTCATCTTCGGGTTCCACTGTTTGGTCTCGTGACCGAAGTGGACCCCGGCTTCAAGAAGCTGTTTCATACCCAGATACGACATAAATCCTCCAAAGGCGGGACGTTGAGCGAAAAGTGTGTGTAGAGGCTTCCGTCCTTGCTGAGCGAGTCGGGCGCGGTTGTCCCTTATGTACCTTGGTAACAACGGGCTAAATCTCGCTTAAACCAGGGTGTTGCCTGCTATGGGGGCAAAAGGGGGCCGCGCGGACATCCCGCTGCCGCGCGGCCGGTTGCCAAATAGTCATTCTAACCCTAAACTGCGGGTAAGGCAAGTTCTGTGCTCGAGCCCTCGAGCTGAGGTTTGACCCCGTTATGGCGGTTTTGTTCACCGGCTGAAAGGTAGGGTGTTCGCTTCTCAGGGTGCTTCTTCGTTGATTTTGTGGGTGGCGGCTATCCTGTAGACGTTATCGACGACTGCCGCACGGACCTGCTCGACGCGGTCCTCACCGCTTCCCGTTTCTAATGCTGTTTCTAACGCTCTTCCAACCGCGTGCTCACCCGCACCTCGGACTCGAGCGTCCGGTGGACCGGGCAGCGGTTGGCGATGTCCAAAAGGCGCTCCCGCTGGGCTTTGTCCAGGGGGCCCTCGAGCCTCAGCTCCCGCGTGAAGAGGTCCAGCTTGGCACCCTTTTCGCAGTTCTCGCAGTCCTCGGCGTGCACTTTGCTGTGCTCTACCGTGACCGTCGCGGCCTCCAAAGGCCAGCCCTTGCGGTCGGCGTACATGCGCAGCGTCATCGAGGTGCAAGCGCCGAGCGCCGCCGCGAGGTAGTCGTACGGGGTCGGCCCCGTCTCGGTGCCGCCGACCGAAGCGGGCTCGTCGGCCACGAAGGGGAAGCCGTTCGCCAGCCCCTCGGTTCTAAGACCCTTTTCGGTACGCGTGACGACGCGGTTGTCGTGAACGTCGTCGCGCCACGAGGGTTTTTCCTCCAGATACCGCCCCGCCCACGCCGCGATGGTCGCGCCCGCGTAATATGAATCGCGCGCGTTTGACAGGAGGTGGTCGGCCCCGCCTAAGGAGATAAAGCTTTTGGGATGCTTGGCGGCCTTGAAGATGTCCGCCGCGTTCTCGACGCCTACAATATTATCAACGGGCGAATGCAGCACGAGGAGCGCGCGGCGCAGTTCGTCGATGGCCTCCGCCATACGCGCCTCCTCGAGGTCGTCCAAGAACGCCTTTTTGATGGTGAAGCGCCGCCCGTTGAGCACCACCTCCGCCTCGCCTTTTTCTTGAATGGTCTCGCGGTCGTCGGCAAGCAGCTTGGTCACGTGCTCCGGGCTGCTCGGCGCGCCCAAAGTCGCCACCGCCTTGACGCTCTCCAGCCTCGGCGCGGCTTGCAGCACGGCGGCACCCCCGAGCGAGTGCCCGACGAGCAGCGCGGGGGCCTCGTAAGTGCTTTCTAAAAAAGCGGCGGCGGCGACGAGGTCGTCCACGTTGGACGAAAAAGTGGTGTCGGCAAAGTCCCCCTCGCTCTCGCCGAGCCCGGTAAAGTCGAAGCGGAGCACGGCGACGCCCTCTTGCGCGAGCGCGCGGGCGATGTGATGAGCCGCCTTGGAGTTTTTTGAACAGGTGAAGCAGTGGGCGAAGAGCGCGTAGGCGCGGGGCTCATGATTAACGGGGAGCTCGAGCCGCGCGGCAAGGGTCTCACCCCCCGCGTTCTTGAAATGAACCTTTTGGGAGTGGGGTGGAGTCGCGGGCACGGTTACCTCCTGTGGGTCTAGCCTAGTTTACTCCTTTAGAGAGGTTCGTCATCGACTTGACGCGCCCTGGGACCCGGAGTCGAACCAAGAAAAGGCTGTGGGAGCGCCCGGCGCGCACTTCGTTCGGGGCCACTTCCGCACCGTCTCTGAGGTATCTTTAAGGGAACGTTATGGCGAACCAGACACACACGTTCGCAAGCCGGGCCGCGCTCGACGCTTCAGGCACCCTGACCCCGGTTTAGACGCGCCGGCAGCAAGTTTTATGACGACTCGAGATGCTTTAAGCTGTTCACAAAAGGGAGCGGTAACGTGGCGGACGAAAGGCTGGAAATATACCTAAACGACCATCTGGCCGGTTCGGAGGCGGCCCTGGAGGGCATCGAGCGTCACCTCCGGGAGGACCCGGGCGGCTTGGGTGCCGCGCGCCTAGAACGTCTTTTGCCGGAAATCCAAAAAGACCAGGCGCTTCTAAAAGAGTTGATAAACAGAATCGGCGGCGAGGAGAGCGCCGCCAAAAAGGCGGGGGCCTGGCTCGCGGAAAAGGCGAGCCGACTCAAGCTCGGGGGCAGGGCCGATTCGGACCCCTTGGGCCTGGTGGAGGCGTTCGAAACGCTCGCGCTCGGCGTCCACGGCAAAAGCTTGCTGTGGCGACTCATGAACGCCCTATACAGCGACGACGCACGCTTCCGCGACGTTGACTTTGGCGAGTTGGGGCGCCGCGCCGCGCGCCAATACGACGAGGTGGAGGCGCTTAGGTTGGAGGCGGCCAGGCTGGCGTTCTCGAGCCCTTAGGCCAACCTGTAAGATACGCCAACTAAACCCCGCTAAAGCCTGAGTCAAAACGAGGTGTGGCAGGGGTGGGTCTAGAACGCGAGCTAGTCCAACAACCGCTTGACGCGCTCGAGTGCTTTGTTAATATTTTCCATGCTCGTCGCATAACTCAGCCGCGCGAGTCCCGGCGCGTAAAAGTCGGTGCCCGGCACCACGCCGACGTGCGCTTTTTCCAGGAGCACGATCGCCGCCTCCGTCTCGTCCTCGCGGATGGGCGTCACGTCGGTCATCACGTAGAAGGCACCCTGCGGCTTCGGCGTCTTTAGCCCCAGCTTGTTGAGCCCCTCGACCAGCACATCGCGGCGCTCTTTATAGGCGCGTTTGGTCATCTCGATAAATTCGCGCGTTTTCTCCTCCTCGTTGAGCGCCGCCGCCGCCGCGTGCTGCGCCACCGCGTTCGCGCCGCTCGTCACCTGGCCCTGAAGGCGGTTCATCGCCTTGATTAGGTCCCTGGGTCCCGCGCCGTAGCCGATGCGCCAGCCCGTGAGCGCGTAGGCCTTGCTCGCCCCGTGGATGACGAGCGTTTTGTCGGGTGCGTAGGTCGCAGCGGCGGTAAATTCGCCTTCGTAAACAAGGTGCTCGTAAAGGTCGTCGGCAAAAATCCAGATGTCACGTTCGGCGGCCATCTCGACCAAAGCCTCGACCACCTCGCGCGGGTAAACCGCGCCCGTCGGGTTCGAGGGCGAGTTGATGAGGATGACTTTGGTGCGCTCGGTGATGGCCGCGCGCACCTCCTCCGGGTCGGGGACGAAGCCGTCCTCGAGCCGCGTCATCACGGGCACCGCCACACCGCCCGCAAGCTCGACCTGCGCGGGGTACGAGACCCAGTAGGGCGCGGGGATGATGACCTCGTCGCCGGGGTTCAAGACCGACATAAACGCGTTGTAAAGCACCTGCTTGCCGCCCGTCGAGACGATGATCTGGTCAGGGGCGTAAGTGAGACCGTTCTCGCGCGCGAACTTGCCGCAGACCGCCTCGCGCAGTTCAAACGTTCCCTCAGAAGGCGTGTATTTGGTCATCCCCTTGTCAATCGCTTCATGCGCCGCCGCCAGCACGTGCTCGGGGGGTTGAAAGTCGGGCTCCCCCGCCGTCATCGCCACCACGTCCACGCCGCTCCGCGCGAGTTCCTTGGCCTTGGTGTTGAAAGCGACCGTCGCGGAGGCTTTGAGGGCTTCTATTTTTTCGGAAAGTTGGGGCATGGGACACCTCTGGAAGTGGGAAAAAGGGTATGGGGGAGAAAAAGCGTTGAGCTTTACTTTTCACTTTCTACTCGGTACTTTTTCACCTTCCCCTTTCTCAGCTAACTTAGCGTCTAAGAAAGTTCCTCAAAAAAAATACCAATCTCACGCTCCGCGGTCGCGGGCGCGTCGGAGCCGTGGGCGACGTTCTCGTCAATCGTGGTGGCGAAGTCGCCGCGGATGGTGCCGGGGGCGGCGTCTTTGGGGTTGGTCGCGCCCATCATCTTGCGCCATTCGGCTATCGCGTTCTCGCCCTCCACGACCATCGCCACCACCGGGCCGCCCGTGATAAAAGAGACGAGCCCTTCAAAAAAAGGCTTGCCCTCGTGTTCGCCGTAGTGCCTTTCGGCGGTTTCGCGGGGAATCTGCATGAGTTTCATGCCCACTAGGGTGAAGCCTTTTTGCTCTATCCTACCGACCACTTCACCCACCAGACCGCGCTTGACGCCGTCGGGTTTGACCATTGCAAAGGTGCGTTCTATTGCCATAACGACGAAGTGTAACATGAAAGGGGGCGCGGAGGTGCCGGGCCTCGAGGGGTTAAAACGCACCTGCATTTTTGGACGTTACATCCCGCTGACAATCTTCATCAAACCCTTAACAACAGGCTGCCTCTCATCCAAAACGCGCGGCTGTGAAGTATTTTACACGCATCTCAAGATGTTCTCATCTAAGGGGGTGAGAGGGGATGAACGCAAGGCGTTGTGACTTCTATCTTTCTGGAGGACGTGCGTGGGGTGGCGTGACCGGTAGCTGACGCGTGGGTCAGTTTCTACAGGTGTAGGTCAACAACAAACATGAAAACAAAGCGAAGATTGAGGAGCGTAGGGATGAAGCGTTTGCTTGCACCACTCATGCTGTTAAGCTTGCTCGTGCTCGCGGCCTGTAGCGACACGGCACCAGAAGTAACCGCGCCCGATGATGCAAGGGCGAACGTCGCGGGTTTCCGTTTTGACATTGACCCGAGCAGTGAGCAAGTCAAGGTGACTGCGGTGGGTATGGAAGGACTGCAAACGCAACAAGCGGGGCAGCCGAGGCTGCTACAGCCGGATACGGAACTTACTGCAACCGTCTACAACGTTGGTTTTGGTTATGGCCCCGAACACACTGGAAACGTAGTTTTCCTTCTGGTTGGCTTTAGAAACGTCACTGACAATGAAAGCTTTAGCCAACCTTTCACCTTCCGGCCTGCGCAGACGCCCAAGCAAGGTAACTACCTGAGGTCGGAAGAACCTGAAATTGATGACTACTTCAGGATTTTAGGGAGTGATAACGTTTTATCGCCAAAGGAGCTCACGCGCGCCCTTGACTTCACGGTATATCACAAGGGAAAGCCCTTTTCCTACTTCGTCAACGCCTACGCGGTAGTTAATCAAATCGAGGGGGAAGGCGCGTGCGGTGACTCGGGCGTGCTCGAGGGAGAAGTCATCATCCGCACACAAGAGGATTTGAACGCGCTTAGAGGCTGCCGCGAGATTGGGTTTGTCCACGTCGTTACCGACGCCGCAACGCTCGACTTTTCGCCTCTCGATGACTTGCAAACGAGCCGCGACGGAATCTGGATAGAGAGTGACACCCTCACCTCTGTTTCGGGCTTTAATGCGCTTACCGACGCTGGCTTTCTCAGGTTTGATAGCAGCGGGAGATATAACGTCAACCCCTCTCTCACCTCCATTTCGGGTTTCGAGAAGCTCAAGCGTGGGGAAGTAAGCATCGCTAACGCCCCCTCTCTCACTTCCATCCCGGAGTTCAACCAACTCGAGAGTGGGGATTTCAGCCTTTCCAACACCGGCCTCACTGCTTTTTCAGGCTTCAACAAATTTCAGAATGGGGGCATCTTCATCGGAGACAATGATGCCCTCACCTCTATTCCGGACTTCAACCAACTCACCGGTATCCCAGCCCCCGACGCATTCACCGCTAACAGGTTGTACATTGGCTCCAACAAATCGCTGACCTCCATCTCAGGCTTTAACCAGCTCAGCGAAGTTTTTCAGTTTAACATTTCCGACAACGCCGTGCTCACGTCCATCCCAGAGTTCGGGCAGCTCAGCAGGGTCAATGCCACCTTGAGTATCGGGGAAAACCCGCTACTGACCACCATCTCCGGCTTCGGCAAACTTGAGAGCGTCGGGGAAACCGGGACCAGCCCTGAGGTGCTGAACGGGCTATATATTTATAACAACCCGTCGCTGGTATCCATCTCGGGCTTCGGACAGCTCAGCCGTCCAGGGCGGATTTTCACCATCAGCGGCAACGCGTCGCTCACCTCCATTTCGGGCTTTGCGCCGGTTGACATGGGCCCGAACGTCTATAACAACGCGGTGGGTAACACCTTCATCTCAGACAACCCTGCCTTTAACTGCTCCGTCCCGCCCCAGAGCAATCTGCCTTTCTTGCCGGTGGATGAATCCACAGGTAACCTCGTCAACTGTCCAACAAGATAACGAAAGGAGACACCGTGGAACCCGTACCCGAACCCCAAGAACCGCGTGAGGACAAGAAACCTTTTGAGGAGCCCAAACTGTTCTACCTCACCCCCACACTCACCGAGCGCGGCACCGTGCAGGAGGTGACGCTGCAAGGCTTCTTTGGCTCGTTCTCGCCGTAACCGCTTCTTACTCGGTCGGCGGAGTGGCACACGACCACCACTCCGCCTCCGCATCAATTTTCAACCCTCTTGACCAAGGTTCTCGAAAGGACCCATCATGAAACGTTCTGTTGGTTTGTTGGTGTTGCTAAGCCTGCTCGTGCTCGCCGCCTGTAGCGAGACGCCAGAAGTAGGAACCGCTCCGGACAACGCGGCGAACGTCGCCAGCTTTCAGTTTGATATCGACCCTGCCGGGGAAGACATCACCGTCACCCAACTCGAGCCCGCAGCTTTGGGAACCCAACAGTTCACCCAGCTCGACCCAGAAACGCAGCTAAGGCTAAAAAACGCGCGCTACATCTTTGGCGCCAACAACACCCTCACTATCAAGGCAACATTTACCAACGTCACGAGCAACACCAACTTTTTGCAGCCCTTCTCCTTCGGCCCTGTCACGTCACCCCAGACGGGCAACTACCAACGCTCGACTGAACCCAGGGTCACGGACGCCGACTTAGGCGGTGACGGGGTCTTATCACCCGGCGAGACCACCTCCACGCTGACCTTTACCGTTAAACACAAGGGGGAAAGGTTTCTTTACATCGTTCAAGCTTTCGCCGTAACCGAGCCCGTAAACCCAGGCGGGTGCGGCGCTGACGGCGTGGTTGAGAGCAATGTGACCATCCAGACCCAAGCGGACATCGACGCGCTTAGGGGCTGCACCAGGATAGAAGGAAGCTTGATTGTTGGCACCGACGCTTCAACGCTCGACTTCTCGCCGCTTAGCAGCTTACAGACCATCGTCAGGAGCTTTCTCGTCGAGCGTAACCCCAATCTCACGTCCATCTCCGGCTTTGACAACCTCAGAACGGTGGCGACCTTTCCCACTAACGACTTCGAGCTTATCCCCGAGTTCACCATCCGCGACAACCCCTCGCTCGTTTCCGTTTCGGGCTTCGGGGGGCTCGAGGAAGTCGGGGGCTTTGGCCTTGATATATTCGACAACCCCTCGCTCGTCACCGTTTCGGGCTTCGGGAATCTCAGGCGCACCACCGGCTTGGCTATCTTCGAGAACGCTTCGCTCGTTTCTGTAGCGGGCTTTGAAAGCCTCAGCGACACCGGCAGCTTTTTCGTCAGGAACAACCCCGCGCTCACCTCCATCCCGGCGTTCGGGGCGCTCGAGAGGGCCAACAGCTTCTTTTTAGAGAATAACGACGCGCTCGTTTCCTTCTCGGGCTTTGGAGAACTTGAGCTCGTTTTGAACCCTTTCCAGGGCGGTGGTGGGCTCTTCTCCATCTCCAACAACGACGCGCTTGAGTCCTTCTCGGGCTTCGAGAATCTCAGGCTCGCCGGCAGTGACAGCATAGACAGTTCCGGAAGCTTCCTTATCGAGAACAACCCCTCGCTCGTGTCTATCCCGGAGTTCGGGAGTCTTGAAGCCGTCACAGGCGACGATTTTCTCCCCAGCTCTTTCTCCATCTCCAACAACGCGTCGCTGCTCGAGGTCACAGGTTTTGGGGAACTCAACCGGGTCGACGGCGGCAGCGTGACCATCTCCGACAACGCCTCGCTTACCGCCATTTCGGGCTTTACGTCGCTCACCTTTATCCCGCCCGGCGATGAAGACGATTTCGTTAGGGGCTCCCTGAGCATCTCCAACAACGATTCGCTCACCTCCATCTCGGGCTTCGCGCCCCTGCCCTCCTCCGAACCTGACGGCCAAATAGTCACGAGCCAAATTAACGACAACGACGTGTTCGACTGCTCCGTCCCGCCCCAAAGCAATTTGCCCTTTTTGCCCGTAAACGAGTCGGTGGGCAACCTGGTCAACTGCCCCGTGAAAGGTCCTTTTTTCGAGTCCAACGCGATAGTCAGGACCCAGGCGGAGCTGGACGCGCTCGAGGGCGTAGATAGGGTTGGCGGCGACTTGCTCATCTTTGCCAACGAAATGCTCGACTTTTCACCCCTCGATGACCTGGAAACGGTTATTGGAACGCTTCGCATCTCCAGTGACGTCCTCACTTCTGTTTCAGGTTTTGGGAGCTTGGAGAGTGTCGGCGTAGATGTCGATATTTCCGAGAACCTTCGCCTTACATCCATCTCGGGTTTCGGGCAACTTGCGAATATAGGTGGAGGGTTCGTCTCCCGCAACAATGGTGCTCTCACCTCCATCTCCGGTTTCGGGCAACTCGCAGATGTTGAAGTGCTCGTTATCGACGACAACGCCATGCTCACCTCCGTCTCGGGTTTCGGCAGCCTCAGTTCCGGCAGCATCTCAGATGTTAGCCGAATCAGCGGCAACACCGTTTTCGACTGCTCCGCCCCGCCCCAAAGCAACTTGCCCTTCTTGCCGGTTGACGAGTCTACGGGTAACTTAGTCAATTGCCCAACAGAATAAAGACATTGGGTGCGGCAACGCTGTCACGGCTAACCGAGTAAGAAAACCCTGACAAAGCCGAAAGGATTCTGTAAGGGCCTCTCCTCTACACTTTCTTTGGGCGGGCACTCTGCATCACCATCTCCCACTCCCGCCCTCTTTTTCAAAGCAGCGCCCCCGGCAGCGATCCGGGGGTGTTTGCTTTTTGAGGAGCTAATCACGAAGCAGTAAGCCCCCGCAAGGCGCGGCGCAACGCGCGTTTACCAAGTTGAGACGTGTCGGGGCCGAGAACGATGCTAGAAAGCCCCCTGGCAAGCTCTGGTCGCCGCTCCGCAAAGTAAACGAGCGTGTTGAGCAGCCCCGGTGAAAGAAGGGCTTTTTGGAGCGTGCGGGAAAAAGAGAAGAGCGAGCCAAAGCGTTCGCGTAAAACGGCGTTGTAGTCCATAAGCCCTTCTCGAGACGCCTCACCACGGGCGAGGACGGCGGCAAGGTGACGCGCGGCCAAAAGCCCGGACTCTAAGGCGAAATCAATCCCGTCCCCCGTAAGCGGGTTCACCAGCCCCGCCGCCTCGCCGACGAGCAAGACGCGGTCGCCCACGGCGGAATGGCGCGGGAAATCCATGCGGATGGGGAAACCTTGGATGGGACCCGCAAAGCGCGCGCCTTTTAGAGACGCCTGGACTGCGGGCGACTGTAGAAAAGGCTCGAGCGCCCTTCTGGGTAACGTAGGTTTTATAAAACGTTTCCACACACCGGGCGATGGATAGAGCGCCACGCCGACGTTGGCGGTCGTGGGTGAGGTGGGAAAAATCCAGCCGTAGCCGGGGAGCGGTAGATGGTCGAAGCGAAACTGCATTCGTTGGGGTAGGTTTTGGATGTTTTCCAGGTAAGCCCTGGCCGCCAGCGTGGGCGGGGGGGAGCGCTCGAGCACCCCTTCTTTCACAAGCAGACCGCTGTTCGCCCCCGTCGCCAGGACGACCGCGCGGCCCTGGAAAGAAACGTCTTGTCCCTCCCTCTGACCGTAGACGGTGACGTGGGTGTTGCGCTCCAGCCCCTTCACCCGCACCCTTTGAAAATGCGCACCCGCCTCCAGGGCTAAGGCGCGAACCGCATCGTCAAGCGCGTAACGCGGGGCCACGACGATGTGGTCGGGCCAGTCCGGTTTCCGGGGCAGGTCCAGGGCGACTGTGCGACCGTTGGGGGCCACGACCTCCACACCGTCCATGCGCCACGCGCCGGGAATCTTCAGAGGGTCCAGCCCCATCTCGTTTAGCATCTGCACCGCGCGCGGGGTGAGGCCGTCGCCACAGGTTTTGTCGCGCGGGAAGCTCGCCCCGTCCAAGAGCAGCACTTTAGACCCCGCCTTGGCGAGCCCGTACGCCGCCGCCGAGCCCCCCGGCCCGGCACCCACGACGACGGCGTCGTACAGCACGTTATAAGCTGGGGTCACAAAATCCCGTTGTGGCATTTTGGGTCATGGGTCTACAGCTCGAGTTCCAAAGGCCGCCATTTGAGCAGGTGAAAAAGCGCGTAAAGCTCGAACGCGAAAGGGATATAGCCGATAAAACCTACGAGCGGCATCTCGAACACGTACAAAAACTCGACGCCGGGCGTGGTGTAAACCCACTTGGGCAGCGCGTAATAATTCCACATCTCCCAGAAAAAGCCGCAGATAAGCGCGCCTAAGCCCAGCGCCACCACCGGCCGCCAGTCGCCGCGGCTTAGCGGCTCGAGCAGCGAGCCCTTGCCGAGCCGCATATTGAGCGGTTCCAACAGACAGTAAACCGAGCCCCACACGAACGGATAAAAATAAATGGGCCACCCCAAAACAAGCCCCAGCATGGTGAGGCCGAGCCCGAACAGCACGAGCGCCGTGCGCTTACTCTTGGGGATGCGCGGCCCCCGCCGGAGCCTGTCAACCCATGAAAAAGAGCGCGCCAGCTCCGCTGTCTCGAACACCGCCGGGATGACCGTGGAAAAGGCCAGCGAGGCGGTGAGCGCGTAGGCGAGTCTGCCCATATCTTCAGCCCCTAAGTAGTGCCAGTTCTGGGTGCGCAGGTTGATGAGTTCGAAAAGCCACCAGGCGGGCGCGGAGAGCACAAAAAGCATGGTGAAGCCCCGCTTCGAACGCGTCAGAATCGAGCTGCCGCGCCGCTTCAACACGAGCGCGTCCACGACCAAAATGTAGCCCAGCCAGAGCGGGAAAAAGAGCAGGTGCGAGCGCAGGCCGGGCAAAAACCAGGTGAGCGGCCAGCAGACGGCGATGAGGAGCAAACCTGTCCAGCCATGTGAGGCCCAGCGGGTGCTCGAGGGGGCTCTAACGTCCAAGGGCGGTCCGGTCGGGCGGGAAGGTTGAAGAAGTGGGCATGTTCTTATCTACCATACGAGCGGCGGAACGCCACAGTGGCCTGCCCAACAGATGAGCCCTTAGCCCTCCGCAATCGTTTGGAGCTGCGCCAAGTGGTTGAGGTCGTGGCCCGCCATGAACCGCACCTCCAAGTCCAAACTCACGGGGCCGCGCTCGGGGTGCCGCGCTTCGGTGAGCCAGTCGTGAAGGTCGAACCCCGCGAAGAGCGCCAAGTTCCAAGCGCGGAGGGCGCGGAACGTCTCGACGGCCAAAGCGGGCTCGAGCCGCCCGTAACGCGCCGCCCACCTGTCCTGGTCGAAAACCTGGACGGGGGCACCCGCCAACACTTGCCGAATCCGGAAGCTTTTTCCCAGTTCCACGTCCGCCATGTGACAAAGAATCTCCCGCGCCGTCCATTTTCCGGGCGCGTAGGACTGAGTCATGCGGTACTCGCCGAGGCTTTCTAAAAGGTGCTCTAAAACGCGCGGCGTGTTCTCCAAGACCTTGATGGGGTCCTCGTCGCCCAGAAGCGTGAGGATGTGTTCGGTATAGGTGTCTGTAGGGGAGTGCATACGCTAGCCTAACCCTTCGATTGCGCGGGGACCCGTTGTGTGGGTGTCGTGAAAGAACCCTTCCGCCTCGCTACGCCGCTATAGTGGCCTCATGAACGAGACGCCGGAAGTGAGTGTGCTCGAGGCCCAACAACGCATCAACGCGGGCGCGCTGCTCCTCGACGTGAGGGAGCAAAACGAGTTCGACGAGGTGCGCATCGGCGGGAGTCTCCTCCTGCCCCTCTCAGAGTTTATGGGGCGTTATGAAGACGAGCTGCCCAAAGACCGCGACATCGTGGTGCATTGCCGCTCCGGTAGGCGTAGCGCGCAGGTCACGGAGTTTTTGTTGGGGCGGGGCTACGACGCGGTCAACGTGGCGGGCGGCCTGCTCGCCTGGGAAGAGGCCGAGCTTGCGGTCGAACGTTAGCCCGCCTCGAGCGAGCGTTTCTAAAGCTTGACTTCCTCGTACGCGTTTTCGCAGGGCGGGCCGTCGCTCAGCCACATCGTCTTGGCGTCCAAATCCATGACCACCGACGTGACGGTGATGTAATGCTCCTCCGGGCCGTAGTCGGGGTCTTCGTGGCGGCAGACCGAGTTGGGGTGGCCGTCGTGGTCGCGCAGCGCTTGTTTAATTTGGGCGACGCTCAGCGGTCGCCCGTCGGTCAGGAGCGCGTGCAGGCGCGCCTGGCGGTGACACGAATAGTCGCGGCGCTCGCTCGGCGCTTCCCGCATCCCTTCGGGGTCGGCAAAGTGGTTCGCGTGGACGAGGCAGCCTTGGGAGGCGGTAAGCGCATTCACCCGCTCCGGCGCGGCCTCTAAATTCACGATTTGGTCGGGCGTCCCTGAGAGGAGAAAGTTCGTTGTGCAGGCGCGGGCCTCGTCCGTCACCACCGCTTCGGCCGCCGCGAACGTCTCCTGCCGCAGGATTTCGTAGCAGCGCACGTGAAAGGGCTTGCGCAGCGTTTTCCAGTCGTCGTCCAAACTGGTGAGGCCATTAATGGCGAGGCCGAGCCCCGCGCTGTTCAGGCCGATTTTGCCGCCCACGATGCCCGCCTCCGTGAAAGCGAGGGTGGCGGGACCGCGTTCGTGCGCCGTGCGCAGCACCGCGCCCGCCACCTGCGGAATCCAGTCCCAGTTCTCGCCCATGAGCAGGTGCTTTTCGGCGGTGGCGCTGGGTGCCAAAGCAAACGCGGTGCAGCCGTCAGGGAGGTTGGCCGCGCCGCCCGCGCCGAACTCGTAATAAAGAATCTCGTAGCGGACGTTGAGCGCGGCGATTTCGGCGGGGGTAAAGCCCGAGCCCGCCGCGACGCCCTGCATGGTCGCGTGGTAGTCGGGGTTCTGGGTCCGGATGGCCGCCGCGTAAGCGGCCGCGCGGCGCAAGACTTCGTCTTTAGGAAGATGCACTTCGTCTTTAAAGCGCTGGAAATAGACTTCTAGGTTGCGCGCAATCTCACGTTTAAGCCTCTCCCCATGCGTGACGCCCTGCTCAAAAGGTGTGCCGGTCAAGTGAACGGTGGGAACCATCAGCCCTCCAAAAGCCCGCGCCGCCGCGCTCTTACGAGCAGCGTCACCACGCGGTCATAATCCGCCACGCCCGCGTCTACGCCCTGCGCGCGCAGATAACGGTCGTAGAGGCTCGAGAGAGGCCGCGCCAACGCGGGCCGGTAGTAGCGCGCAGACACCTCCTGCATTTCGGCCAAATCCCGTTTGGCCGACACGGGGAGTGCATCGTAAAGAGGCCTGTACGTTTCTTCCGGCAATACCCTAGCAGCCTTCGCAAAAAAGCTCAGCGCCACCGCGTAGCGCGCGTAAGGGTCATCCGCGCCCAGTCCGGCGAGCGCCGCCACGAGGTCGGCGTCGGCCTCGCGCGCGAAACCCGCCGTGTGCGCGAGTTCGTGCGTCGCCACCGCCACCTTGGACACGTCGGTGAGGCCGCCGTCGACGTGGGCCTCGAGCGTGAACGGGGACGTGATACCCGCATAACCAAAGGTCAACAGCGTCCCGGGCGGCAGGCTTTTGACCCGCGCGGGAAGGTCTAAACCCGTTAGGTCGTGGCGCTTGAGCAGACGGACCAGCGACGCCCGCACGGACGCCAACGCCAACGTCACGTCCCGGTCGCTACCGACGTTCTCCCGCACCACCTCCCCGAGAAGATGCGCCAGCGCCTCCACCTCCCCCGTGTCGACGGATTCCGCCCCCGGCAGCCCCAGCAGCGTCTCCACAGGCTCCCGCCCGTAGTTCGCACCCCAGGCGACCAGGAACCAGCCGTAAACGAGGGCGGTCACGACGAAAACGCGCCACGCCCAGCCCCTAAACCATGCGCCGAACCGCCCTCTGCGGCGTCGCCAACTCGCAACGAGCCAAATGGCCCCCCCAAGTGTCAGCATGACCAGCAGGAGCGCGCCGAGCGAAAACGGCAGGGGAGAGGTTAAGGGCACCACCAGGTGCGTGACGCGGGGGTAGAAGAGCCTCGAGTAGTCCCGCTCGACCAAACCTCGAGGCGCGACGAGACCCCACACCCCCAAAAAGGTGACAAGGCCAACGATGCCGAGTTCCGTGTACAGCCGCGCGCGCCTCACGCCCCCCAGTGTAGGGTCTGGGGGCGTCAAGCCTTGTTTGCCAGGTACGCTTGTAACTTATCTCTCTCGAGCTGCCACACCGTCTCCGAAAGGTAGGGCTTGAACCCTAACGCGCGGTTGATGGCGAGCATCGGCGCGTTGGTGTCGGCGTTGCCCGTGCGGACGCGTTTGACCTGGGGGCGCTCGCGCAAGACTTTCTCGAGCATCGCCGCCTTGAGCCACTTGCCTAAGCCGTGCCCGCGGTATTTGGGCAAGACGCCCGTGTCGCCCTGCCGAACATTCTCCGGCTCCTCCGGGTCCCAGAAAACTTCGGTGTAGCCCGCGAGTTCGCCCGAAGGTTTATGTTTCGTATAAAACGTCCAGCGCTCGACCCCTCGAGCCGCTAGGTAGGCTTCATCCTGGCGTAAGTCTTTGGGGGCGACGGTGTGGTCTTCAATCTCGAGGTCGCCCCGCGGTTCCGTATTCATCACCTCGTACATAGCAGCAATGGCTTCAATTTCCTCTTCCGGGTAGGGTATCGTCCACAGCCCCAGCTCGAATTCACTTGCCGTCGTCTCTGCATTTTCCTGCCAGCGGCGGAGCAAATCGGGCTCGAGTTCGGCCAAAACGAGCTGATTTATGTGCGCTTGAAGGCCTGCTTTAGCGCCTAGTTTTTCGGCAAAGGCAGCACCAGCCGGAACGCGGGTGTTCGTGACACCTACCATGAGGGTGCGGTTCTCCGCCTGGGCGGTTTCCAGAACCTTAACTAGCAGCCCCTTTGCCAAACCCCGACGTCTATACTTGGGCAAGACCTCAACCGAAGCGCCCATCAGGTGTTTGTTCTCGTTCATGTGCGCGACGTCCGTTAAAGCGTGCGCCACGATTCCATCTTGGCTTCCGTCCTCGTCTCCCCATACAACACATAACGTCACGTCCACGTCCTCGAGCTTTTCCCAGCTTCTAAGATTCTTGACGGTGTATGCGAGCGAGCGGGGCGGGTCGTCCGGGTGCGTCTCGGCGCGTAAGCGGTTGAAGTGCTCGTTGAGCGCCTTAAAGTCGGCGTCGGTCGCGCTTTGTGGGTTGAAAATTTCTGTTTTGGTCGTCACGAGTCTCCTCTTTGGGCATATTCTACTCTCACGGCGGCGGCAAAGACTTTGAAAGCGGGGGTGAGGCTCGAGCCGCACATTCATCTTGGGGCATCTTAGGGTAAACTCTCCCTCTTCGGGTAAGATAACGCTAAGCCATTTCTGGAGGAGAACCATGACCCTAGCGGCAGACAAAGCGTTGCTCAACTTTATCGGCGGCGAGTGGACGCATTCCAACGCGGGCGACTACCTAGACGTCCACAACCCCGCGACGGCGGAGGTTATCGCGGCGGTGCCCTTAAGCGCCAAGGAGGAGGTGGACGAGGCGGTCCGGGCGGCGGCGGCGGCGTGGGAGGATTGGCGCATGACGCCCGTGACCGACCGCATCCAGCCGCTTTTCAAGCTCAAGAATCTTTTGGAAGAGAATCTCGAGGACTTAGCCCGCACCCTCACCAGAGAGTGCGGCAAAACCTTCAAAGAATCTCTGGGCGAACTCCGCCGCGGCATCGAGAACGTCGAGGTGGCCTGCGGGACGCCCCTGATGATGCAGGGGTACAACAACGAGGACATCGCAAGGGGCATCGACGAGCACATGTTCCGCCAGCCCCTGGGCGTGGTCGCGGCGATTACGCCCTTCAATTTTCCCGCGATGATTCCCCTGTGGTTTTTGCCCTACGCGGTGGCGACGGGCAACACCTTTATCTTGAAGCCGAGCGAAAAGGTGCCCCTGACGACGCAGAAACTTTATGGGCTGTTAGAGCGCGCGGGCTTTCCCAAAGGCGTCGTCGGCCTGGTGAACGGCGGCAAAGAGGCGGTGGACGCGCTTCTGGACCACCCGGAGGTGCGCGCAGTGTCCTTTGTCGGCTCGACGCCCGTGGCCCGCTATATCTACAGCCGCGCGACCGCCAACGGCAAGCGTGCGCAGTGCCAGGGGGGCGCGAAAAACCCGGCGGTCGTCCTGCCCGACGCCGACATGGAGATGGCGACGCGCATCTTGGCCGACTCGGCTTTCGGCTGCGCGGGTCAGCGCTGCCTGGCAACGTCGGTGGCGATTACGGTGGGGGAGGCGCAGGGGGAATTTACGGAGCGCATCTTGGAGGACGCCGGGAGCCGCAAAGTCGGCTACGGCTTAGACGACGACGTGACGATGGGGCCGGTGATTAGCGCGGAGAGCAAGGTGCGCATCGAAGGGCTCATCGACCGCGGCGCGCAAGAGGGGGCCGACCTCCTGTTGGACGGTCGCGGCAGGGAGGTGGACGGTTTTAGGAACGGCTACTTCGTCCACCCGACGGTCCTCAGCAACGTGAACCCCGCGAGCGACTTCGCCCACACCGAAATCTTCGGCCCCGTGTTGTCGATGATGCACGCCGCCGACATCGACGAGGCCATCCGCATGGTCAACAACCGCGGCTTTGGCAACCAGGCGTGCCTGTTCACCTCGTCGGGCGCGGCGGCCAGGGCCTTTCGCTACGGCGTGCGCTCGGGCAACGTCGGCATCAACCTGGGCGTGGCCGCGCCGATGGCCTTTTACCCGTTCTCGGGCTGGGGCGACTCGTTCTTTGGCGACCTGCACGCGCAGGGGCGGCACGGGGTCGAGTTCTATACTGAAACCAAGGTGGTGGTTGAGCGCTGGCCCAAGGCGTGGAGCCGGACGTTCTGAGACGGGTCTAAGGGGTGTTTCATGACCTCCCCCCTTATTAAGGGGGGACTGAGGGGGGATCGTCTCCACTGACTTTGCGGCAAATCAGTAGGAGACGATCCCCCCAACCCCCCTTGATAAGGGGGGCTTTAGGAACTCGAGCCTTTTTCAACACCCTTTGGTAATGAGCCTCTTAAACAACCCCGACATAACTTTTTGTCGGTGCTAATCCGGGAAATGCAGAAGCATTTTTCAGCGCTATTCGGGGGTGCGAATCAGCATCCTTATGTCGTTGACGTTCGTGCCCGTCGGCCCCGTCACAACGAGGTCGCCAAGCGCCTCGAAAAAGCCGTGCGCGTCGCTGTTTTCCAGGAACGCGGGCGGCTCGAGCCCAGCCGCCCGCGCCCGCTCGAGCGTGTTGGGCCGGACAACCGCCCCCGCCGCGTGGCTGCTGCCGTCTACGCCGTCGCTGTCCGCCGCGAGCGCGTACACCTCCGGGGTACTGTTTAGCTCGAGCGCCAGCGCGAGCAAAAATTCTAAGTTGCGCCCGCCGCGCCCGCCGCCGGGTCGCGGTCGCGTGGTCGTCTCGCCCCCCGAGAGAAGCGCGCCGCCCGGGGGCAAGTCCCGCGCCGCCTCCGCGTGACGGCCGCGCTGCGTCCCGCGCGCTGCCCGTGACCGCGTCGCTCAGGACGCGCGCGCCAAAGTCCCGCGGCGCGCAGCGTTTTCTGGGCCGCCGCGAGCGCCCCGGCGTTGGTCACGATGAGCCTGTTCTCGACGCGTTTGAACGCGGGGTGGTCGGCCTTGGGCGTCTCGGGCAGCGCGCCGCGCGCGCCCTTCTCAAAAACCGCGCGCGCCTCGGGGTGCTCGAGCCCGTAGCGCGAGAGAACCTCAAGCGCCTCGGCGTAGGTGCTGGGGTCGGGCGCGGTCGGGCCCGAGCCGATGGCCGAGAGAGCGTCCCCCACCACGTCCGAGACGATGAGCGAGAGCAGGCGCGCCCGCGTCGCGGCGGCGAGCCCCCCGCCTTTTACGTTTGATAAGTGCTTGCGCACGACGTTGATTTCTTCGATAGACGCTCCCGAGGCGAGGAGGTCTTCGGTGAGCGCAGCCTTTTGCTCCGGCGTCACCCCCCGGGGCGCGGTGAGCAGGGCCGACGCGCCGCCCGAGATGAGCACGACCGCCCGGTCTTCGGGGCCGAACGCGGCGAGGAGCGCCAGGATGCGCCGCGTGGCGCTGACGCCCGCCGCGGTCGGCACGGGATGACCGGCCTCGGCGACCTGAACGCCCTGGGGCGACGCGCCGACGTGCCCGGTAGGCGTGATGACGAGGCCGCGCAACGGGCGGCCCGCGTTCTCCTCGAGCCCGCGCGCCATGCCGACCGCGGCCTTGCCGGCCCCGACGACCAGACTCGTTTCACGCAGCCCTTCTAGGTCCAATGCCCGAACGGCGTCGTCGGGCCGCGCCGCCCTCACCGCGTCGCCAAACGCCGCGCGGAGTAGGGCGACAGGTTGAGACGTCACAGGTACCTCCCTAGCCAAGCTTCGCCAGCACTGCGCCCGTCACGTCCGCCGTGTCCCGCCCCCACCGTCATGGCGGCGATATCCGGGAAGCCGTCACGATGCTCGACAACCTCTTTATCCTTTGCTTACCCCTTGGGCGTCGGAGGGCGGGGGAGTCCTCGCGGGAGCCAGAGTTCGCGGCGCGAGGAGCACGCCCAGGAGCGCGCCGCCCATAAAAGAAAGACCGAACAGCAGCCAGTGGTTCACGCCGCCCAACAAAAAGGTGAGGGGAACGGCGACGATGGCAATCGCGCAGGCGCCGACGCCCACGGCGAAGCCCCAAAGGCTGCTCCGGCTAACGGGTGGTGGTGTGGTCATCGCGGCCTCCTGTCGGTGCGCGGGCTCGAGCCCGCGCCCCACGTAAAAAGTTTATGGTGGTGTCTGCAAGCGTCCGGATAGGTTTCTCTATGCTACCGCTTTTTAACCCCAGTTTTTCAACCACAGTAAAACCGCGCGCGTCTTCTGACCCTTTTCCGCCCCGGCATCTGTTTTTCGGGTTTGCGCCGTACGCCGCGAAGTGAGTAGAGCGAATGTTTTGTAGAACGCCGTCATCCAAGCGTACACCAGTACCAAAACACCGAGTACACAAGCGACTTTTCCTTATCTCTACTTTTGCGTATCATAGTCCAAGTGAATAAACCTTTCAAACCGTTAGAAGACGCTTGCAACCCTCTGTGAGCTTCTGACCATCGTTTGACGTTGTTGGCGCGCTTGCCGCACAGGAGATACTAACCTAATAGTAGCACTAGACACAAAGTGCTTTTTGCTCTACACTTGACACCTCGTTACACCCTGCCACGGCACGTCCTGCTGCGACAGCACCACAAAACCGGTTCTCACTCAGGGGGGGACACCATGAGAAGGAGTCACCAGTTCAGCGAATTCAAACGGTCCTTGGAGGAGACCTCGGGGTCGCTCAGCGAGCTTTTGGGCCGAGGCAGCGTGACGCTCGACGACGAGATGGCTGCGTTTATTAGGCATTATCTCAAGGCGCTCCAGCTCGACTTCGAGCTCGCCATGACGCGGGGAGAGCCCGGGACGCTGCAACTCATCCTCGAGGACGTGCGCGAGCTTTGCGAGAGCACGCGGCTCCGGCTCGAGCAAAAACGCGAGTTCGCTTAAAAACCCTCGTGTACAGCGGTTTTCATCCGTACCGAGTTTGTTTCTGTGTCACGAAGCAATTCATAAGCCGTACTCGCTCAAACCAGGATGTTGCTCACTAAACGCTGAGCATCACGCAGAATCCGCCCTTTCCGCCACCCGCTCGATAACCGCCGCGACGTCTCCCGCAACGGCTTTGACGAGCTTTTCGTTAGGCCCCTCG
Source organism: Trueperaceae bacterium (assembly GCA_965214995.1). Taxonomy (GTDB): domain Bacteria; phylum Deinococcota; class Deinococci; order Deinococcales; family Trueperaceae; genus CBDCCT01. Next base: position 4,840,140 of record CBDCCT010000002.1, on the reverse strand, counting down.
ACCATCACCCGCACGAGCGCTTCGGTGCCGCTCGGGCGCAGGTTGATGCGGCCTCCCTGGAGACGCGCTTGGGCCTCTCGCAAGGCCGCCTGAACCTCCTCGTGCTCCGCCAAATGCGCCTTTAGGTCGGGCGTCACGCGGACGTTGAGGAGCGTTTGCGGATAGACCGGGATGTCGTCCAGCCAATCCTCGAGCGCCCGCCCCGACTTGCGCACCGCCGCGATCGTCTGCAACGCGCTCAAGAGCCCGTCGCCCGTGGGGGCCTTGTCAAGAAACAAAAGGTGCCCCGACTGCTCCCCGCCGAGCGTCAGCCCTTCGCGCCGCAGCGCCTCGAACACGTAGCGGTCGCCGACCTTGGTGCGCAGGAGCGTGACGCCCCGCTCTTTGAGATAACGCTCCGTCCCGCCGTTGCTCATCAAGGTAGCAACCACCGCCCTCTCACCGCGCACCACCGCGCAAATGGCGAGCATATGGTCGCCCGTGACCAGGCGGCCCCGGCGATCTACTAGTAATGCCCGGTCGGCGTCGCCGTCGAAGGTCACGCCGACGTCTAAGCCGGCCGCCACCACGCGCGCCTGGAGCGCCTCGGGATGCGTCGAGCCGCTCTTCACGTTGATGTTGTCCCCGTCAGGCTGCGCGTTCATCACGTCGAGCCGCGCGCCGAGCTTTTTGAAAATCTCCGGCGCTATGGAAAAACTCGAGCCATTCGCGCAGTCTAAGCCCACCCGCAGTCCGTCCAGGGGGGGCGCGTCGGCGAGCAGAAACTTGGCGTAGTCGTCCCCTTGCTCATAGCGGCGCACCGCGCCGATGGCCGCGCCCGTGACGGGCTCGAGCGTGCCGTTCACGCCGTTGTCCTCGCCCAGCCACGCCTCGATGCGCGCCTCCGCCTCGTCGGAGAGCTTCTCGCCCGCCGCGTTGAAAAACTTGATGCCGTTGTCCTCAAAGGGGTTGTGCGACGCGCTCACTACCACGCCCGCGTCGGCCCTTAAGTGACGCGTTAAGTACGACACGCCGGGGGTGGGGATGACGCCCGCTAAAGTCACGTCGGCACCCCTCGAGCAGAGCCCCGCCGCGAGCGCGTGCATGAGCATCGGCCCCGAGCGCCGCGTGTCCATGCCGATGACGAAAGTGGGCTTTGCAACCCCCGCGGCCTTGAGGCTCTCCGCCGCCGCCACGCCCAGTTGAAAAGCGAACGCGGCGGTCATGGGCTCTCGCCCGGCCACGCCGCGAACGCCGTCGGTCCCGAAAAAGCGCCTTGCGGATGTGGCTATAGGTGGGGTTGCTGGTGCGGTGGGGGCTGGTTCTGGGGGCATGGGCGCTATTCTAACGTGCGTAGCAGGCAATACCCTGGTTTGGGAAATTCAGCCTGTGAGTTACCGTCCAGCACGCAGTTTAGGGGATAATACCTGCGTCGAATCAAGCTCGGCACAGGCGAAGCCTAGAGGTCGGAATCAGCGCGGCGTCCTCGCTTACTTCGCCTCGAGCCAATTCTCCCCAACCCCGACCTCCGCCAAAAGCGGCACACGGAGCGCGTACGCCTCCTGCATCGTCGCTTTAGTGAGTTCCGCGACTTCGTCGGCCACATCCTCCGGTGTCTCGATAATCAGCTCGTCGTGAACCTGCAAGAGGAGCTTGGCACCCCGCGCACCCAGTTTGGGGGCAAGCGCAATCATCGCCAGCTTCATAATGTCTGCCGATGCGCCCTGGATGGGCATGTTGTAAGCGGTGCGCTCGGCGTATTCGCGCGCGTTGCGGTTGCCCGAGTTGATATCGGGGATGAGGCGGCGGCGACCCAGCAGCGTCTCGACGTAGCCGTGCTGTCGGGCAAAAGAAAGCGTCTCCTCGATGTAAGCCTGCACTCGCGGGTAGCGCTCGAAATAGGTCTTGATAAAGGTGTCGGCCTCCTCATACGAGATGCTTAACTCGCGCGTGAGGCGGTGCGCGGACATCCCGTAGAGCACGCCGAAGTTGATGATTTTGGCGATGCGCCGCATGTCGTGCTGCACCGCGTCCAGGGCGACGCCGTGAATCTGCGCGGCGGTGCGGCGGTGGATGTCCTCGCCCTTTCTAAAAGCGTCTAAGAGCACGGGCTCCTCGGTCACGTGCGCGAGGATGCGCAGCTCGATTTGTGAATAGTCGGCGACCAAAAGCTTAGACCCTTCATCCGCGATAAAGGCGCGGCGAATCTGCCGCCCGATTTCGGTGCGCACGGGGATGTTTTGCAGATTTGGATTGGTCGAGGACAAGCGCCCGGTGGCGGTGACGGTCTGGTTGAAGGTGGTGTGGATGCGGCCCGTGTCGGGGTTGACGAGCTTGGGCAGGGGGTCAAGGTAGGTGCTCTTGAGTTTTGAGAGCTCGCGGTATTCCAAGATGAGCGCCACCACCGGGTGCGCCTCGCGCAGGGGCTCCAAGGTCGCCACCGCGGTCGAGCGTTTGCCCGTCGAGGTCTTTTTGCCCGCCTGGAGTTGGAGCCGGTCGTACAAAAGCTCAGCCAACTGGTCGCGGGAGTTGAGGTTTAAGTCAGGGTTTCCTGCAATCTCGCGCACGCGCGTTTCGATGTCTGCAAGCGTCATCCCCATCGCGTCCGACTGCGCTTTTAAAAAATCCGCATCAATCTTGACGCCGCAACTCTCCATCTGGACGAGCACCTCAGCAAAGGGTTTTTCGATGTGTTCATACAACTCGAGCTGCTGGCCCCCCAGCTTGTTCGGCAAAATTTTGAGGAGTTCGGCGGTAACAACGGCGCGCGCGCGCGCGTTGCCCTCCCACTCGCCCACGCCGTAGCGCCGCGCCACCGCCTCGGGGGTGGCGGTGTTGGGATCCAACACGTAGGCCATGAGCAGGGGGTCGTCGCCGGGTTGTAAAGTGTAGCCCTTTTTACGCGCGTAGACCGCGAGCGCCTTGGCGTCGGCGGCGTCCAAAGAAAAGGTGCTCCCAAAAAGCTCCGCCCTATCCTCCTCACCCCGCGCCACCGCGACGCCGCCCGCCGAGGCGACGGCTAAGTCGGTCAGTTCAGCGTCCATCGCGCTCACGCTTGACAGGGCGTAGCCCACCGCGCCGCCATAAAACATGTCCTCCCAGCGGACGTTGCGGTAGACCGCGGCCTCGCCCTCCGCCTCGCCCAAGCCCAGTTCGCGGATGATGGAGCCGAACTCGAGCTCGCTCAAAAGCGCCCTTAGCGCGTCGCGCTCCATCTCCCGCTGCGCCCACTCCTTGGGGTCGATATGAATATCCGCGTCAGTCACGATGCGCGAAAGCTCGCGCGAGAACTTCACGTCTTCCAAACTGTCGCGCACCTTTTGTGCGTACTTTTCGGGCTCGACCTCGTCCAGGTGTTCCAAAATATAGTCGAGCGTGTCGTAACGCTGCAACAGCTTCTTGGCGCTCACCGGGCCGATGCCCTTGGCCCCCGGTATGTTGTCCGACGAGTCGCCCGTCAGCGCGCGGTAGTCCGTCCACTGGTTCACGCGCACGCCGTACTTTTCAAAAACCTCGTCGGGGCCGAAGCGGTCCGTTTTGTCGAGCCCGCGCACGCAGACCCGCTCCGACACGAGCTGATAGGCGTCGCGGTCGCTTGTCACGAGTTCGACTTTGTAGCCCTGGCCTTCGCAACGCTTAGCGATGGTGCCCATGAGGTCGTCGGCCTCTAAACCCGGCACCTCGAGCTGGTAAAGGCCCAAAAGCTTGACAACTTCCTTGATGGTCCTTATCTGCCGCGGCAGGTCCTCGGGTGCGGGCGCGCGGCCCGCCTTGTAGTCTTCGTACCTCTCGTGCCGAAAGGTTTTGGCGGGCGCGTCAAAGGCGACGATGGTGGCGTCAAATTCGCCCTCCTCTTTGAGGATGCGCAAGAGCGAGCGTAAAAAGCCGTAAACCGCGTTCGTCGTGAGCCCTTTTGAGTTGGAGAGCTCGCGGATGGCGAAGTAGGAGCGGAAGGCCAGCGCGTGCCCGTCGATGATGACTATCTTATGGCCGTTGGGCGCGCGCTGGCCTTCCGCCTTGAAAAGAGAGGTCTGGCCCGCGCTCATGCGCGAGTAAGGGGGCGGTGAGGGTGCGGTAGGAAAATCATAGGTCAGTTTACCGCGTCGGCTTCGCCCTTTTGGGTGGCGCAGCAACCTTGATTTTTGATAGCAGGCAGCACCCCTTTTGGGGGTTGTTACGGTCTGAGGAGTGCCGCTTCGGTCTCCAAGTCGAACTCGCAAACAGGACGATGCTTTACACACTCCCAACCTTACCTGTTCCCAACGGTGTCTGAATCTCCAACGCCGAGCCGGGCGAGCCTGATCTTGGGGCGCTACCCCTCGAGCCTGGGCATCACCCGCGCCCCAGACCCCTTAGTAAGCCCTGGCGAACACCACCCGCCGCGGGTAGGGACTCTCTTCATTGCAGCGCACGCACGCATTCCCCGCCGCGGGACCTTCAAAGGGGATGCAGCGCGGGGTGGCCTTGGTTTCCTCTTGAATCGCGCCCTCGCACTCGGGGCGACCGCAGTGGGTGGCGTAGGCGAATCCTTGTTCGACCTTTTCTTTGAAGGTTGCGTAATCTTCCACCACAAAGGTGTGCTCATCTCGAAAGGCTTCCGCACGCGCAAAAAGGTCGGTGTGAAAGCGCGCCAACGCCGCCCTGACGAACGCCCCAATTTCGGTGAGTTTGACCGTCTCTTTGCCCTCTTCTAAACGGTTGGCGACCACCACCTCGCCCTTTTCTAAATCTTTGGGGCCGAGCTCGAGCCTGAGCGGCACCCCCTTCTGTTCCCACTCGTTAAACTTCCAGCCGGGGCTCATCCCTTCGCGGTCGTCCACCTTGACACGCACGCCTTCGTCTTTTAGTTCAGAGGCAAGTTTATCGGTCGCCGACATGATTTCCTGACGCGCCGCGTCGTCGTTTTTGCGATATATTGGCACGACGACCACCTGGTGGGGCGCGAGCTTGGGCGGCATCACTAAGCCCTTGTCGTCGCCGTGCGCCATGATGATGGCCCCGATGGAGCGGGTCGAGAAGCCCCACGAGGTCGTGTGGGCGAAAGCCTGCTCGTTGTTCACGTCGTTAAAGCTTATATTGAAAGCCTCCGCAAAGTTCGTGCCCATGTAGTGACTCGTACCCGACTGGAGCGCTTTTGTATCGCGCATCATTGCCTCGATGGTGTAGGTAATCTTGGCCCCCGCGAAACGCTCGCCCTCGGTTTTTTCGCCCTTGACGACGGGCAAAGCCGCAAAGTTTTCGGCGAAGTCGGCGTACACGTCAATCATCTGCGTGGTCTCGGCCAACGCCTCCTCGGCGCTCGCGTGGGCGGTGTGGCCCTCTTGCCACAAAAACTCGGTGGTACGCAAAAAGGGCCTCGTGCGCAGCTCCCAGCGCATCACGTTGCACCACTGGTTGTACAAAAGGGGCAAATCGCGGTAACTCTGAACCCACTTGCTGTACATCTCGCCGATGATGGTTTCGCTCGTCGGGCGAATCGCTAACGGTTCTTCTAGTTCTTTGCCGCCCGCGTGCGTGACCACCGCCAGCTCGGGCGAAAATCCTTCAACGTGGTTCGCCTCGCGCTCGAAAAAGCTCACGGGGATGAGGAGCGGGAAGTAGAGGTTCTGGTGGCCGGTGGCCTTGAACATGTCGTCTAAATTGCGCTGAATGTTCTCCCAGAGCGCGTAGCCGTAGGGCTTGATGACCATGCTCCCGCGCACGGGCGAGAGGTCGGCCAAGTCGGCTTTGTAAACGATGTCGTTGTACCAGGCGCTGAAATCTTCGGATTGGGGGGTGAGGCCTTTTGCCATAACGCTCCAGCCTACCAGAAGGTTGGGGGTTAAGGGGAGCGGGGCCACAACGAGAAGAACTGTGAGGTCGAGGCTATGACACATCTCAATACATCACGGTCTGCCGAAGTTAAACAGAGACTCCCACCAGTTCGGCACGCGCACCTCCGGCGCATAGGGGTCCATCTTTGCGTGAACATCGTCCAGCGGCCAGCCCGTTAGTTTGGCAAGCCGCGCCGCCGCCTCACTCTGGCGCTCGCGCACCTCCCGCACATAATCCGTCGCCTCGCACGAGAGCGTTCCCTCAAAAGGTCGCTGCAAAATATAACGTCCTTGAAAGTTGTCGCGGTTGTTTGTGATGCGGAACATGAGGTCTTCGGGGAAGGTGCTTTGGGTATAGCGCAGGTGCAGCCGCGTGAGGTAAACGTTGGGGGCGCTCGAGTCCGCCGAACGTTCACGCAGCCAAAACACCCCGGCCCGCCGCAATTCATCAAACGAAAGCGGGTCCGCCGCGCAGGGGTCGCACCAGGCCATATCCCAGGCGTACTCGAGCAGCACCGCATCTTCATCACGCTCATGCGCCTGCTCGAATATCGCGCGGTAAGCGTCCGCAAAGTCGTCCTCGACGAAGTCCGGCAGCGTGACGTTCGAGGGGATTTCCCGTGTTTTGTAGTTTTTTAGTTCAGCGCGGCCCCCGGGCGAGAGCACGTACACGACCAAATCCTGCGGCCCCGCCGCGTTGAGCATTCCCAGTTGGATGGGCAGCATCAAGTTTTCACTTTCGAACGCCATCGTGAGCGGCCTTAGATTCACCGCGCCGCGCGCCTCGAACGCGCCTAAATTCACCTTGGCGACAAAAAACTTCATGCCCTGCCGGATGTAGGGGGCCAGCGCCTCGTGCGCGCCGTCGGGGAGTTCGTAGCCGTTCTCAAGCAGCCAGGTCTCGAGCCCCGCCGACTCCTGCGCGCTCAAGATGAGGATGTCGTACTCGCCGACCGTAAACGCGTCCTCCACGGTGACGCCTAAAGCTTTGGCGCGAGCCCCCTGCACATCCATTTGCGGCGTTGACGCCATCGGCATCGCTGCACTCTCGGTTTCATATACCAAATCGTCCAAGCACGGGTCGGGGTCGAAGTATTCCACCAGCCTGGGCGCGCTGTAGGCGTCCAAGCGCCCAAAAATCTCGGGGTCGCCCACCCAAATCTGCTCCTCGCGCAGCACGGTGGGCACGGGGACGACTAAGGCGAAGTCCGCCACGTCGCCCCGGTAGTCGTTCGCCATCGTCAGGACCGTGCGCTGTCCTTCCCGCGCAATAATGACTTCTGAGGAGTCGTTGAACAAATCCGTGTCGGCCTTGGCGATATAAAAACCGCAAAAGGCCAGCGCGCCGCTCGTCACGGTCAAAAGCGCGGCGGTCCAGAAGGTTTTGGTGAGGCGGTGGGTCATGGTTCCTCCTTTGATTTCTTTAAATTCTCGACAGCTACGGACTTTCCCGACAGTAGCGAGAAAACATCCGGGAGGCAAAGAAAAGCGAGATATATCGCGTTTTCTGGACAGCACGCTTTTACTCTCTTAAAATGGAGCTTTGAGAGGAAGCTTCGTGAAACGGCGCAAACGGACTCGAGTCCCCTCACAACAACAGGTGGCGGTGCTGCGCGCCCTTCTGGAGGGGGCGAGCCACGGCTACGAGATGATGAAGGGGACTCAGGTAGGTCCCGGCACGCTCTACGGTCTGCTTAAACGCCTTTTCGACGAGGGCTATGTGAACAAATCCACCGAAGTCGTCAGCGGTCGCTGCCGCGTCCTCTACACCCTCACCGAGGCGGGGGCGCATTACGCGGAGCGGGCGCTTTTGGAAGACGAGCTCGAGCGCGGGGTGGCGCTTTACGCCCCGTTGGAGAACGAAGCATGAGCGGTTACAGACTGCCGGAGGGTCTTCTGGCGCTCGCGCGGCGTTTGGCACCCGCAAGGGACCGGGCGTGGCTCGAGGAGATGGCGCACGAACTCCCCTTTGTCGAAGGCGGCTCCACCCGGTTGCGGTGGGGCTTGGGCGCGCTACGCTTGGCGCTCGTGCTCCGCTTTGCAGGCTCTAAAAAGAGAACCGTTACTTACGCTTCTCTCACCGCCGCGCTGACGGTCGTGGTGGTGGCGGCCTTGTTCCTCGTGCCGCGGTACGCCATGCCGACGGAAGGGACGATGGAGGCAGTGCCCGTACCAGAGGCCGCCGCACCTTCGGCACCCAGTGCTGATGTAAATACGTATGCAGATACAATGGGCGAAGCGGAGACCAGTGCGGCAGAGATGGTGGAAAGTGAATCTCTCTTAGTTCCTGAAGAACCCCTTGTGCAAGGCGAGGCCGCGAGCGAACCGCCCCCTATGCCAAACACCGCCCCGGCTGCCGCACCCTTGCCAGCCTCCCCCGCCGCCGTACCGAGTCAAACGCAGTTAACTGTTCCCACCGAGGCTCGAGTTGAGGGCGCTTCGGACGCACCCCCAACGCCAGTAACCGGCGAACAGGTAACGCTTACCGTCACCCAGAGAGCGCGGCTCGAGGTCTCGTCAATCACGCCGCAGGGCAACGAAGTGCTCGTCAACCGCGTGGTGGAGCCCGGCGAAACGTTTCAGTTCACCTCGCCCTTTGAACTCCGCACAACCAACGCGGGGGGCGTTCACGTGTTCGCGGACGGGCGGGACTTGGGCGTTTTGGGGCGCAACGGTGAGGCGCAGACCCGGCGTTTTGTTCCTGGACCCTAATTCGTTCTTACACTGTCGGCTTACACTGCCGATTTTTGCAAACGGTGCATCACCCAAAGAAGCGTGGTGTGCGGGTAAACCTGAATATTGGTAAGGATTTGGTAGCATATTTTTAGGAACAACGGCTTGGAGAGGCGCGTTTAGCCTTTCGGCTTAATCTATACAGGAGCACCATGACTTATTCAATTTCAGGCTTACTCGTTCTTGTCGCGCAAATCATCTGCGGGGTTCACGCCTACCGCAACGGCAAGTACCTGTGGATTTTTCTTATCATCTTCGTGCCCGTTATCGGCGTGCTCATCTACTTCTTCGCCGAGATGCTGCCCTCGCTGCGGGTTGACAGGCACTTTCGGGAGGCCGGGGCGGGGGTCGTCAACACGCTGCAACCTGGCCGCCGCTTGCAAGAGTTGGAAGAGATTCTGAGCGAGCACGACACCATCGCTACTCGCCAAGCTTACGCCGAAGAGCTTATGAAGCACGGGCGTTTGGACGAGGCGATTGAGGTGCTCGAGGCCGGTCTCAAGGGCGTGTTCGCCGACGACCCGCAGACGCTCTTCGCGCTCGCCAAGGCCTACGCCGCCAAGGGCGAGCCCGCCCACACGCAGGCGATTCTGGACAGCATCCGCGAGGAGAGCCCCGGCTTCGAGCCCGACAAGGTGCGCTTGTTGCGCGCGCGCATGTTGGAGGCGCAAGGCGAGTTGGAGGCGGCCATCACCGAATACCGTGCGCTCGCCCAACGCGGCTACAGCGAAGAGCCCCGCTATCACTTAGCCTTGGCCTTGGACAAACGGGGCGACGCGGAGGCGGCGAACGAGGTTTATGAGGGGGCGCTCAAGTATTACAACCGGTCGTCGGGGATTTACCGCCGCGAGAACAGCCCGTGGATAAGGGGGCTCAAGCAGCATTTTGCGAATCGGGGGCGGCAGGCGAGTTAGTAGAGGGCAAGCAAAATACCAGGGCCGGGATTGGAAAAGAGTGGGAGTGAAGGCTGAGTACCCAATGACAGACCCGTTGTGAGGGATACTACGCTGTCCAGTTACGAAGCGATAGGTCAGGACCAAAGACGTGAGTGAAGTTTATACCTACAGAAACTTTGCCTATCTCGACACAAATGTGCTGAGTTACCTCGCTAAAAAGCTTCAGAACAAAAACGGGGCACAAGTTTTGAAATTCAGAGACTATCTTCTCAAACGAGATTTGACAGTCGCTATTTCCGAAATGCACATGCTGGAGTTGTCGGACGCAGATAGATTGCATGAGCATCTAGTCGCCCTTTTGATTGTCCTACCATCTGCTCTTATTAAGTCAAGGGAAGAGATATTACAAGAAGAAGTAGAAGCTCATCCTCTACTTTGGTCAGAACCTCTAATGCCCTACCGATAAATCCACTATGGATGGAACCAAACGGAATCAACATTATTAAAGAAAGTTTGTTCTCGGAAGATTATGTGACTAAGGCTCGAGAAGAACAGATGCGTCAAGCAGGTCAGCTTCCGCAAGAACACCTAAGGCTCAAGGCAAACTTCCCAACTCCGCAACAAGGCAAGTACACCAAAGAACAAGCCGGAGAGTTTTCAAATTTGATGACGGTTCAGGCTTTAGCAGGATTACATAGAGAGTTCTTGAAGCAGTTTACTGAGGGTGACTTCTCAAAATTAAAGCTGGAGAACTTCCGTGGTATCCGTTTACGTGCAATGGCTATCTTCTACAAGTATTACTTGGGTCGGAGGGAACCAAAGAAGACTTCTGAGCTTGGAGATTTTGGACACCTGTACTATCTGCCGTACTGCAAACTCGCAGTTATGGAGAACGACCTATGCAGTATCCTAAACCAGTTAAAGAAAAATCAGGAAGTTATAGGTGAGACAGAAGTAGAAAACTTGTCCTTCCTTCGCGGCATTGTTGAGGTGTAAAAACTCGAGTTTTTACCTCAACCTCTAATGCCAAACTGTCTTTAATACTTCTGGTCGAGCCCACTCACGAACCAACGCACGTGCCAAAAGGCGGTTACAGGGGTCAAGCCCCTATCCTTGGCGTCAGGCAAGACGCACCCACCATCTTTTGACTGAGGAACACACCCGGCAAATCCTTTAAGATAAAGCCGAATAGAGCTGTGCCCTTGAAAGGAGCTTATGCTAGGAGTCACCGAAGTAAGAACGGGGGTAACGAACGCGCTGCGGCGCATCGGCAAACAAAACGAGGAGGGTGAGACGGTCGGCATTGCCTACTTGGAGCGCACGCCTCTGGGGATGGTTCCGCTGGTGCTCCGCGCCGCCGGTTTCCTCGTCGTTTTGAGTCTCTACTTTGTGCAGCGGCCTCTGGCCTGGTTGGAGGGCGTGCCCGGCTTGGAAGGGCTCAGCGGCGCACAACTCATCTCGCCCTTGCAGTACGGCCTCGCGGTCCTCGTTTACGCGCTCTACTTCGCCGCCACGCTTCTCAGGGCAGGATTTTTCAAGGGGCAGCCGGGGGTCGAGCTTCACTTCACCAAGCACCAGCGCATCGTGCGCACGCTCCAGCCCGGCCGAAGCGCGCGCATCATCGACCCGCGCGTGCGCCCCTACGCCGCCGTTTCGACCAAGCCGTTCGTGCTCAACATGCCCCCGGTGGAGGGTGCCACGGGTGACAACATCAGCTTGTCTTACAAGGGCGCGCTCGTCGCGCAGGTTCATGACACTTACCGGCTGCTCGAGCGCGGCGGCTTCGAGCCCTTTTGCACGCAGCTCCAGGAACTCTTCGAGAGCGTGATTAAAGACGAGATGTTAAAGGTGTCGGCTCGAGACTTCAACCGCTTCCTGGTCGAGCGGGTGCGCATCCCCGCGGGCGACGAGGAGAGCATCACCGACCGGCTGACCGAGTTGGAGCGTAGCGACTTGAGCGTGGAACTGCTCTCGAAAATCGCCAGCATCGCCGAGTTGGACGTGTCGCGCTTCGACCTGACCGAGTCCGGCACGCCGCGGCGGCGGGCGCTGCTCGGCAAGCTGCAAAGCTTAGGCGAGAGTTACGGCATCGCGCTCTTGGACCACTTGCCGCAGGGCAACTTGATTGGCGACGACTACCTGCGCACGCTCGCGGTCGGGCTCGTGTCGTCCATCACGCGGGTGCGGCAGGCGACCGAAACGCTCAAGGACATTACCGAAGAAGAGATTTCCGAAGAAATAGCCGCCAAGGTCGCCGACGTGTCTCTGGGCGTGTTGGAGGTCGAGCGCATCATCAGCGAGATTGACGCCATAAAGACCACCTTAGAGGACCGGGCCACGCAAGAGGGCATCATCGGCGCGCGCGAGGCCGCCATCAAAAACATCGTCGCCGCCCGGCTCGCGCCCGCGCTCTCGCAGGCGTCGACGCTCAAGGAGCAGGCCAGGGCCCGCGGGGTGAGCAGCGCGGCGCTCGAGACCTACATCCAGAAACAGAACGACCTCTTGGCGCGTTTAGAAGACGCTATTTCTCAGTTACCGCGCGTGAGCCGCGTGGTGACCGACCGGGCCGACCTGAGCGCGCTCACCTTTGAGGGTGATTACATTGAGACGCTGCTCGAGAAGAGCGGAATGGTTGAAGTGCTGCGCGACCTCAAAACGAAGGGCGTGGCGGAAGCGCAGACGAGCACGACCCTGGAGGGATACCAGCTCGACGTTCCGGCGCTGATGGCGAGCCTTACCCGCGAGTTGGAGGGCGTCCCGATGGGCTCGGGGGCGGAGGTCAAATACACGCCCGAGGCGGTGCGCAAGCAGGTCAACGCCATCGCCCGCTCGGTCACGGAGTCGGTCATGGAAGATGAGAGGGAGCCGGACATGGGCCTTGCTGAAGTGGAGGTGCGCGCGTGAGCTACCGCGATTTGGGCGAACGCTTGAGCGAGAACGCCAAGAACTCGTTAGATGAACTTTTAGAAGGCGGGTCGCGCGAGGTCGAGGTGGCGGTGAGCCGTAAGCTCGAGCAGATGGTCGGCGCGGTCAAGCGCGGCGTCTCCGAGGGCGACTTGAGGCGCTTTAGCAAGGTGGATGAGGAGCGCATCCTGACCTTTGTGCCCGACAAGCGCCGTTTGTCGGGCCTTAGCCTCGTGACGCTCGGCCTGCTCATGCTCATCTTGCTACCGAGTTTTCTCAAGCTCCTGGCGCTCCCTGTCTTGCTCTTGGGCGGTCTCATCTTCGCCGGGCGCTACCTCAGCAACGCGCGCGTGGACGTGCCCGACGGCTATGCGGGCGTCATCTGCCGTTACGGCAAGCCGACCGGGCGGAACGCGCACAGCGGTCGCAACTGGCTGAGGCGCTTCGACACCTTTATCCCCTTTCTCGTGTCGCAGCGCGACCAGGTCGTTGACTTGGAGGACGCCAACTTCACCGCCGACTACGCCTCCATCGCGCTCACGCAGCAGCTCGTGTTCCGCGTGACGAATCCCGCGGTCTTTATCGAGCAGAGCAGCCCGGGCAACATCATGAAAATCCTGAGCCTTTACGCGAGCTACCTTAATTTACGCATCATCACCTCCGTCGAAGACGCCCGCGTCAAGTTTAGCGGGCGCGACCGCATCGACAACATCATCGAAGCGCTCAACGGCGACCTGCGCGAGACCTACGGCGTCGAGGTGGTGCGCGGCAGTATGCCGGGGGCCAACAACGAGATTTTGGGCGATTTGGAGGCCATCCGGACGCTCTTAAAAGAAATCGAGGCGATGGCGGAAACCCAGCAGGTGCGGGTCGAGGCCGCGGTCAAGCAAGTGGAGTCGTTGCTCCGCACCCGGCGCAAAGAAACGCGGAGCCGCGCGCTCGATTTGCAGCAGACCAAGGTGAGGTTGGACACAAAAGTGGCCGAGCGGGTCGGGTCGGCGCGGCAGGCGAGCCTGGTGAGGGCGCGGCAGACCCTGGAAGAGGTGGCCTCGGAGGTCCAGCGCGAGTTGGCGAATTTGGCGGCGCGCGAGCAGAAGAACCGCGATTTGCAGAGTTCGGTGGAGGGATTGGAACTCGAGTTCAAGCTGCGTCTGGCCGAACTCAAAGAGCGTTACGCCCGGCAACTTCTGCCCGAAAGGGTCGAGGTTCTTTCGGTCGAAGGCTTAGGGAGGGGTGTAGGCTTGGGTCGAGCGTTGAGCGAGGCGGGGCGGCTTTTCAAGGCGCTACCGGAGAGCGAGAACGAAGGGAACGTATGACTTTAGCGGAGCGCGTGGTCATCGTCACGGGAGCAAGCTCCGGCATCGGCGCGGCGACGGCGAGAGCCCTTGTGGGGGAGGGATGCCGGGTGGTTCTGGCGGCGCGTTCGACTGAAAAGTTAGAAAAGCTCGCGGCGAACCTTGGCTCGGCTGCGCTTCCGGTCGCCACAGATGTGACCGTAGGAGCGGAGGTTGAGCGGCTGGTCACGCGGACGGTCGAGCACTTTGGCCGGGTTGACGCGCTGCTCGCCAACGCGGGCGTCTATCTGGCGGGCGACTTGCACGACGGCGACCCGGACGCCTGGGCCAGCCTGTTAGACATCAACATCAACGGAGTATTGCGCTGCGTCCGCGCGGTGCTGCCGCACATGATGGCGCGGCGCGCGGGCGACATCATCATCACGAGTTCTATCTCGGGCCTCGAGGACATCGTGTGGGAGCCCGTCTACAGCGCGTCGAAGCACGCGGTGCGGGGGCTTACCCACACGTTACGGCGTCAGGTGGCGGGGTCGGGGGTGCGGGTGGGTGCGGTGGCACCGGGCCGGGTTGCCAACGAACTGTGGGGCGTCACGGCACCTGAGGAGATTGAGGCGCAGGTGGCGGCGTGCGAGAGCCTGCGCTCCGAAGATGTTGCGGACGTGATTCTCTTTATGCTCTCGAGGCCGCGCCACGTCACGCTCCGGGAGGTGGTGATGCTGCCGCAGCGGCAGGACCTCTGACGGGAGAGTCGCCGTCGACCTCCGGCCATCCGACGCAGTCGTTTAAGAACCTGCCAAGAAAATAGGAAAAACTTTGGTGTTTATGTCATAAGTGTAGCTTATCGCCAGTGCCGTTTTTGCTTGTTTTACTTATCATCAACCCTGCGCTATACTCCAGAAACCCAGACGGGTAAATCTAGGAGGTTTGAGATGCGTAGAATTTTGCTGGCGCTCGTGACCGCTCTGACGGTAGGCTCTTTGGCTCTGGCGCAGTATCCCGACCAACCCATCACCTACACCATTCCCTTTAACCCCGGCGGCGAGAGCGACGTGACCGCCCGCTTGCAGCAAGAGGGACTGGAGGAAATTTTGGGCACGGACGTCGTCATCCAGAACCAGGACGGCGGCGGCGGCGCGGTCGCCTGGAGCGAGTTTCAGCGCAGCGCGCAGCCCGACGGCTACCGCATCATCGGCGTGAACTTGCCCCACATCATCGCGCAGCCCGCCTCGCGCGCCGACGCGGGCTACACCACCGACGGCTTCGACGTGCTCTACTGGTTTCACTTTACGCCCAGCATGTTGGTCGTGAGAGAGGACAGCGAGTTCCAAACGCTGGAGGATTTTATCGCCTTCGCCAGTGAGAACCCGCAGGTTGTCACGGTCGGCGGCAGCGGGACGTTGAGCGCCAACCATCTGGAGACGCTGCGGCTCGAGAACGCTGCCGACGTCGACCTCACCTATATCCCCTTCACCGGCTCCGCCCCCACCTACCCGGCGGTCTTAGGCGGTCACGTGTCGGCGCTCATGTCTTACTCCACCACGCTGTTCGCGGTGGACGGTGTGCGCGCGCTCGCGGTGGCGAGCGAGGAGCGGCTTCCGTTTTTGCCCGACGTGCCCACCTTTAGAGAACTCGGCTACGACATCGTGGGCGGCGCGTACCGCGGCGTCGCGGTGCCCAACGGCACGCCCCAGGAGGTCAAAGACGCGCTTATCGCAGCCTTTGACGCCGAGACGAACAACATCGCCGACGCACAAAGTGAGCTTGGCTATTTGCCCACCTACCTTTCGGGAGACGAGGCGGTCGCCGTGGTCGAGGAGATGCGCCAGAACTATCAGGACATCATCGAGGCGCAAGCCGGTAACTAGCGTTCTTTGGGGGAAAAGCGTTCCTTTTCCCCCTTTTTGTCGGCCCTTTATTTTCTACCTTTTTATCAACGCCTACTCATGAAACCCGCGGTCAACCGCACCTAGCTGCACGCTCCGCTCGAGGCGCACCCCACAGTCCAGCGCACCCAAAGGAAACCGTCACCGTGTCCAAGCCTTTTTCCGCAGCTACCGCAGGGTCTGTCACCGGACTTGCCACGCTTGTCCCGTTCTTTACAGCGACGGTGAAACGGCGGGTATGGGAGCTTTAGTACCAGCGCTCGTAGAAATCGTCCAGCCGTTCACGCTCCTGCTCATTCTGGGCGGCGTCACCGCGGGTCTGTTGGTGGGCGCGATTCCCGGCCTCACGGCGACAATGGCGCTCGCGCTGCTTTTGCCCTTCACCTTTACGATGGACCCTTTGCAGGGATTGGTCGCGCTCGGCGCGGTCTACATGGGCGCGATTTACGGCGGGTCGTTCGCCGCCATCCTTATTAACACGCCCGGCACGCCCTCGTCCATCGCCACGACCTTTGACGGTTACCCCTTGACCAAACAGGGCCGGGCCGAAGAAGCCATCATGACGGCGACCGTCGCGTCCGCCATCGGCGGCGTCGCGGGCGTCGGGTTTTTGCTCCTGCTCGCGCCGCCTTTGGCGCGCTTCGCGCTGCGCTTCGGGCCGAGCGAGAATTTCTGGGTCGCTATGCTGGGCCTCACCCTCATCGCTTCACTCGGTACAGGGTCGCTTCTTAAGGGGCTTCTCGGCGGCGCGCTGGGCGTGCTGATTGGCACCATCGGCTTGGCCCCCGTCGGTGGGGAGGTGCGCTTTTCGTTTGGCCTGCCCGTGTTGCAGGGCGGTGTGGCGCTTATCGTCGCGCTTATCGGGCTTTTCGTCATCCCCGAACTCTTCACGATGGCGTCCAAGGGCACGACCGGTCTGCGCGCCGCGCCCGAGGGGGCGGAGAAGAGTTCGTTTTTGAAGGCCGCTCGAGCCGTGTTCGCCATGCCCGGCAATTTGATACGCTCGAGCATTATCGGCGAAATCATCTCGGTCATCCCGGGGGCGGGCGGCAGCATCTCGAACCTGGTCGCCTACAACGAGGCCAAACGCTTCTCAAAAACGCCCGAAAAGTTTGGCACGGGTCACATAGAAGGTCTCGTCGCCTCGGAAACCGCCAACAACGTGACCGTGGCGGGCAGCATGGTGCCGCTTTTAACGCTCGGCATCCCCGGCGCGCCGCCCGACGCGGTGATTTTCGGCGTCATGCTGCTGCACGGCCTGCGCCCCGGCATCGCGCTTTTTAGCGGACCGGGGGCGACGCTCACCTACGGCTTTATCCTGTCGATGGGCTTCGCCGCCCTCATGATGGTCCCTGTGGGCGTCCTCGGCGGGCGGCTCATCTACCGCGCGGTCGCCGCCACGCCCGCCTACTTCTTGCTGCCGAGCATCGCCACGATTACGATTTTGGGCACCTTTGCGCTTCGCAACACCTGGCTCGACGTGCTGATTATGCTCGTTTTGGGCACTGTAGGCTATTTTCTCAAACGGCTCGGCATCGACCCCGCGACCATCGTGTTGGGGCTCATCCTCGGGTCCATCGCCGAAATCGGCTACGTGCAGACGACGCTTTCGGCGATGGCGTATGATTATCCGTTCTTGAAACTTTTCGAGAGCACGCTGTCGCGCATCCTCATCACGCTCACCGTGTTATCGCTCCTCACGCCCGTTTTCACGGGCTGGCTGCGCAAGCGGCGCGGCGACCCGCCCGAAACTCCCCCTGTTGACGAGCCGGGTGCGGCGTGAGGGCGGTCAATACCGACCTTTTGAGCGGCGTCGTAGGCCTCGCCATCACCGCCCTCTTTTACTTCGCGCGCGGCAATGTCGGGATGCTCAGTTCCGTGTTTCCCAACGCTATTCTGCTGTTCATGCTGTTTTTCTCCGTGGCTCTACTCGTCAAAGGTTTCATCAGGCCGGAGATGATGGCGCTTTTCGAGGGCGAGCGGCTCGACCGCATTGCGGTGGTCGGCGGCGTCTTGTTCGCCTGGGTGTTGGGGATGCGGTATTTGGGCTTTGTCGTCTCGAGCACCCTCGCCTTCCTCGTCATCACCCTCTTCATGGCGCGCATGAACCGCAAGGTGAGCGTGGCGAACATCGGCGTGTGGCTCGGCATCATCATCGTCGAGGTGGTGGCGCTGTATCTGGTTTTCTCGAGGGTCCTGTTCGTGCCGCTGCCCAGGGGGATATTCCTTTGAGACTTCCCGCGGTACTGAATTCAATCTTCATTATTGACAAACGCAACAAACCCATTATAGAATTTCGAGCATGGGCAACATAAAGGTCTTTGTGATAGGAAAAGTATATGGCGCGAAACTATAGACCCTCACTTCAAGAGTTGCAAGTGCTTGCCTTTATGATGCAACAGCCAAATAGCGATAGATACGGCTTAGAAATTATTAGAGAGACAGGTGTGTTGGCAGGCACCCTTTACCCCTTACTAGCACGTTGGGAAGGAAGGAAGTGGGTGACGAGCGATTGGGAAGATATTGATGAAAGTGAGAAAGGCCGCAGACGGAGGCGTTACTACAGATTAACACCAGAGGGAATATTACGCGCAAGAATGGTTCTCGAAAGCGAGAGGCAGTTGTTTAACAAGTTGGGGGTGGCTCTCTAATGACATCAGTGGAGGGGGTAATTATCGGTATTTTTGCCTCGTTAGCTGTCATTGAAATATCTGGCGGGGCATCTTGGCTTGCAGAAGTCCTGATTAACCGTGCTTCCCGTTTATTACCTAAAACGCAGCGTGAGCGCTGGCATAAAGAATGGATGGCAGACCTCGAAAATTTAGAGAGTCATGGATTGAAAGTTTCTAAGCTTATATTCGCTGTGCACATTTTCAGTGCGGCATGGAAGATGCGCTCAACTCTTAGCGCAACACCACAAGAAGAGTCAGAAAAACGACAGAGGACCATAGGTTCCTATAACCACCGTATTAACAATGCTAAGAGTTATGAAGAAGCTGTCACTTGGTTCAGGAAATTAGTAAACTCTGGTTTACAGCCCAACATAAACACGTACAATTCTCTGATAAACGCCTCCGCTGAATACCAAACCGCTGTAAATTGGTACTCAGTCGTTGATAAACGGAAACTGGTACCTACCAGAGGGACTTACAACTTGTTGATTAAAGTATCACCCAATTACGCTACGGCCTTATTCTGGCTAGATAAGCTAACACTAAACCATCCCCCTAGTACTAACACGTTTACATGGCTAATCAAACAGTCGCCAGATCAAAAATCTAGGAACTTTTGGTATAGTCAACTAA
This sequence comes from Trueperaceae bacterium, assembly GCA_965214995.1. Taxonomy (GTDB): domain Bacteria; phylum Deinococcota; class Deinococci; order Deinococcales; family Trueperaceae; genus CBDCCT01. The sequence goes on along the minus strand of CBDCCT010000002.1, from coordinate 4,821,332 downwards.
ACTCTTTAGGTCTGGAACCTAGGCGCAAGACCTACGAGTTATTGATTGATAGCGCAAGTAACTACAATATAGCCAAGAGCTTCTATTATGAGGCTGAAAATAGAGGTATCCGTATACACTCAAAAGTGTTTCGGCGTCTTTTAGAGAGTGCTCCCTCAGATGAAGAGATCTTCGAGCTGTGTCGAGCTTCCGAGAATAGCTGTTTTGACACAATAGCTAGCTTCTTCCGCTCTAAATGTGTAAGACAAATAAACGAGGTTGAGGATCACGATGCGGCCATACATTTGTTCAACGAATTGCAGGCAAAAGGAATAGACCCTACCGTTAAAGTCTATAATGCACTTATAAACGTTGCTGATACGTATGAAGACAAGATCAAGCACTTCAATGTTATGTTATTAACGGGATTTCAGCCTAATCGGGCAACATACAATCAACTTATTAGCGAGTCGCCCGACTACTCTACAGCGCTTTCCTGGTACCGAGAACTGAGGCTACAAGATTTAAAACCTAACGTTGGTACCTATCACGCCCTTATGGACAGGTCTCCCGATTACATAACGGCACTTAGTTGGGAGAGGGCTATGAGTGAACAAAGGCAGGGTTCAGTTCCGAAAGTTAGCACTTCAAGAATCTTGAACAGGAAAAAGCAGCTTAGCAAAAATTAGAAGCCACCTTATGCATATTCTCTCAATCGAAGAACGCCCTGTGTCCATCGCTTCAGGCATCCGCAACGCCTATGTGAGCTTTGCCAACATGACCGTGTCGGTGGTGAAAGTAAGCATCGACGTGGAGGGAGACGGTCGTCCCGTCGTGGGGTACGGCTTTAACTCGAACGGACGCTACGCCCAGTCGGGCTTGTTAAACGAACGGTTTATCCCCAGACTCCTGGCGTCGGACCCTGCATCACTACTTGAAGATGGCGCGTTATCTCCCCATAAAGCTTGGGACGTCATGATGAGAGACGAAAAGCCCGGCGGACACGGGGAGCGCTCCGTGGCGGTGGGCGTGCTCGACATGGCGCTTTGGGACTTGGCTGGCAAGCTCGAGCACAAACCCCTCGCCACCCTCTTAGCCGAGCGTTACGGGAAGGGCGAGCCGGGGCAAAAGGTCGCGGTCTACGCGGCGGGCGGTTATTATCACGAGTCCAAAAGTTTGGACACCCTTCGTGAGGAGATGCGGGGCTATTTGGCGCAAGGGTTCACGACCGTTAAGATGAAAATAGGCGGCGCGACGCTGGGTGAAGATATAAAGCGAATCGAAGCCGTGCTAGACCTCGTGGGCGACCCCGCGCGCCTCGCGGTGGACGCGAACGGCAGGCTGAACCTGCGGGAGGCGCTTCACTTTGCAGCGGCGCTCGAGCCCTACGGCCTGAGATGGTTTGAAGAAGCGGGCGACCCGCTCGACTACGCCCTGCAAGCGGCCCTGAGCGAAGACTACGCCCCCCCGCTGGCAACAGGCGAAAACCTCTTTTCGCACCAGGATGTGCGCAACTTGCTCCGCTACGCCCGCCTGCGCCCCGACCGCGACGTGTTGCAGATGGACCCGGTGCTTTCTTACGGGCTCGTCGAATATCTGAGGATGTTGGAGGTTTTGTCAACCCACGGCTGGTCGCGCGAACGCTGCATCCCGCACGGGGGCCACGCCTTTGCGCTCCATATCGCGGCGGGCCTAGGGCTGGGCGGTAATGAAGCCTATCCCGAAGTGTTCGCGCCCTTTGGCTCTTTTCCGGAAAGCACCCCCGTCGAGAACGGCACGGTTTCTTTAGCCGACGCGCCGGGCATCGGCTTTGAGGCGAACGAGAAACTTTACGACCTCTTTACGCGCACCTTTGAAGCTCGTGCTTAAAAAAAGGCCCGACCTGTGAAAGTAGGTTCCATATGACCACCTACCGCATCGCCCTCATTCCGGGTGACGGCATCGGCAACGAAGTCATCCCCGCGTCCGTGCGGGTGCTCGATAAAGTTGCGGCGACGCACGGCTTTGGGCTCCATTACGAGACCTTCCCCTATTCCTGCGCCCACTACCGCGACACGGGGCGCATGATGCCCGAGGACGGGCTCGAGCGCCTGCGCGACTCCGACGCCATCTTCTTGGGCGCGGTGGGCGACCCTAGCGTGCCCGACCACGTCTCGCTCTGGGGGCTTTTAATCCCCATCCGGCGCGCTTTCGAGCAGTACGTGAACCTGCGCCCGGTAAGGCTCTTGCGGGGTATCGAATCGCCCCTCAAGAAAATAAAACCCGGCGACATCGACTTTTACATCGTGCGCGAGAACAACGAGGGCGAATATTCCGAAATCGGCGGACGGCTTTACGAAGGCACCGAGCATGAAACCGTCGTGCAGCAAGCGATTTTTACAAAACGCGGTGTGGACCGGGTGATGCGCTACGCCTTTGAGTTGGCGCGGTCACGGGGCAAATATCTGACCTCTGCCACGAAGTCCAACGGCATCATTCACACCATGCCCTTCTGGGACGAACGCTTCCGCGCGGTCGGTCAAGACTATCCCGACGTAAAGACCGACCAGTACCACATCGATATCTTAGCGGCGCATTTCGTGGGGCGTCCCGAGAGCTTCGACGTGGTGGTGGCGAGCAACCTCTTCGGCGACATCCTCTCCGACTTAGGCCCCGCCGTGGTGGGCGGCATGGGCGTCGCGCCGGGCGGCAACATCAACCCGGAGCGCGTCTACCCCAGCATGTTCGAGCCCGTTCACGGCTCCGCCCCCGACATCGCGGGGCAGGGCGTCGCCAATCCCGTGGCGGCCATCTGGACGGCGGGCATGATGCTCGAACACTTAGGGCAAAAGGAGGCGGCTGGGGCGATGCTGGGGGCGGTCGAGAGGGTGCTCGAGGCGGGCGATGTACTCACCAGAGACTTAGGGGGAGAGGCGTCTACCGAGGTGTTTACGGGGGCGGTGCTCGAGAGGCTGGGCTAAACTCAAACTCGTTTTGCCCATAGCTATAGCACGTGCATCAAAGATACCCACAGTGTTTGAGGGGGAGCCGGAGGGCTGCTCGGATCGCCCCGTTAGCTAGGCAAAGCTCAGACGCAAGAGCCGGGCGGACGTTTATGCTAAACTGGCGGGGATGTTGGGTATGGAAAGAGCTGTTGAACCGTTTACCGACGTAGACGAGAGCGTGCGCGAGGACATCCGCGCCATCGCCACCGAACTTGACCTGGCGGTGGGTTTCGCGGCGGGACGGCGCAAGACGGACCTTTTTTTCGTCAAGGTCACGGGCGACAAGTTTTGCGCGCTGCAAATTCCTTCCTATATCCTCGATCACCGGCCCGAGGTGGACGTCGAACTCCTCTCGTCGCGCTTCGAGGGCGCCCAATATCAGGTCACGCTGGTGGTGACCCAAAAACTTTCCGAGCAGCCCGCGCTGCCGCTCGAGCGCCGCGCCAAACTCAGGCGGCACAAGGGCGTGTCCAAAGCTTCAAAGGCGCTGCGTCTCTAGTTCGTTTGTGCAGCTTTGGGCGTCGCTGAGTAGACGAGCACCCTCACAGCGCCCGCAGCAGCCAAAAGCCCGACATTCCCACCAGGATGCCCAACCACAGACTCCCAACGCGCCACAGCACCAACCCCGCCAGCACGGCCGCGAGCAGCCTGACGCCCCCTTCGCCTCGCTCGCCCGGAAGCGCCGGAGCGGTGAGCGCCGCAAAAACCGCGACGGGCACAAAGTGCAAAAAGCGCCGCCAGAACCCCGACAGGTCTCGCCCTGAAAGTAAAAAACCCAACAGGCGCGGCCCGTAGGTCACGAGCGCCATGAAAATGATTAGCGCGCTCATGCGTTCTCCCGCGACCACAGAGCGCCGAGAAGGGCACCCCCGACGCCCGTGACGAGCACGGCCAGGCCGCTGCTCAGGACCTGCGAAAGCCCTAACGCGGCGAGGCCCGCGACCAGGGCGACGCCGACCTCCTTGACACCCTTCAAGAGGGGGATGAGCAGCGCCAGAAAGGCGAGCGGAAACACGAAATCTACGCCCAAAGATTCGGGCGCGGGCACGGCGCTACTCAGCAGGCCCCCCACAAACGTGCTGAGGTTCCACACGACGAATACGCTCCCTTCCGCGCCAAACAAATAGCCCACGCGGCTCTGACCACTCACCAAGGTCACACCAAAGGCTTCGTCGGTCAAAAAGTAGGCGGCGGCAAGTTTCTGGGGCCCGTTAAGCTTCACCCGTTGCCCCAGCGAAAGCCCGTAAAGGAGGTGGCGGAGGTTGATAAGAAAGGTGGTCAGCACCACCCCGACCCCGCTCGCCCCGGCGGCGAGGAGCCCCGCCGCGCTAAACTGCGCGCCGCCCGAGAAGACGATGAGGCTCATCAGTTGCGTCTCGAAAAGGCTGAGCCCCGCCCCCCGCGCCGTGACCGCGTAGGCGAGGCCAAAAGGAATCATGCCGAGCCAGAGGGGCGTAACGGCCCGGAAGCCGTGCCAGAAGGTGCTCACCCTGTTAGTTTGGGTTTAAGAGCCTCGCAGCTGGGTTGCGTTTCTTTCAATTCCCGACCCCTCACGAGGAAAATTGTGAACGTGCTCGTCCACCAACGGCCTTTAATTAAGAGGCTGCTGCTCTAGCCGCCTTGACGCTGGGCGGTCACGCCTGGGCAACCTCCACGACCACCTTGCCGCGCAGCCCCTCGCCGCCCTTCTCGACTCGGGTGTGCGCCTCGCCGAGCTTTTCCAAAGGATAGGTCGCGCCGACGACCGACCTTATTTGGCCGCGCTCGAGGAGGACGCGGAGCTTCTCGAGCTTGTCCCGCGTATCTTCCAAATGTACAAACCGCACCGTGATGTTCTTGCGCATGGCCGGGTTCAGGTCGCCCTGCGCGCCCGTGATGGTCACAATCTGCCCGCTCATCTTAACCGCGCTGATGCTCTTGGCGGCGAGTTTGCCCCCGGCGGCGTCGAGCGCCACGTCCACGCCCTCGCCGTCTGTTTCGTCGTTCACGACCTCCACAAAATCTTCGTTGCGGTAGTCAATCACCCGGTCGGCACCCAAGGACTTGACAAAGTTGGCGTCGTAGCCCCCGCAGGTGGCGAACACATAAGCCCCCGCCGCCTTGGCGAGCTGCACCGCGTAGTGGCCCACGCCGCCCGCGCCGCCGTGGACGAGCACGCTTTGCCCGAGCCGCACGTCCGCCGCGGTGAGAAGCGCCGCGTAGGCGGTGCCCCCGGCCACGGGCACCGCCGCGGCCTCGGCAAAGGACAGATTTTCGGGCTTTTTAACGAGCTTGTCCGCGCGCGTGAGCTGATACTCGGCGTTCGCGCCGCCGCGCCTGTCCATGAGGTCGATAGCGTAGTAGACCGCGTCGCCGGGTGCGAACCCCTCGACGCCCGCGCCCACCTCCTCGACGGTGCCCGCCACGTCGTAACCGAGCACAACAGGGGGCTGCATCATCCGTCCGAACATGCCCGAACGCACGCCCGCGTCGGCGGGGTTGACCGAGGTGGCGTGGACCTTGACCAGCACCTCGTTCGCGCCGGGGGCGGGGCGCTCGAGTTCTTGCATCTCAAAACCCTCAGGGCCGCCGAATTTGGTGAGCACCACCGCTTTCATATACCCGCCTTTTCTGTCGTGCGTTGTGCCGCATGTTGTGACATGTCGGCCTGTACGGTGTCGAGAGCCTGCAAAAAGACTTCGGGCGGTCTCGCGCCCGACACGCCGTACTGGTTGTTGAGGACGTAAAAGGGGACGCTCGAGACGCCCAGCCTATGCGCCCGCTCCTGACTCGCCCAGACCTCCGCCGTGCCCGCGTCGCTCCGTAGAAACGCGCGCACCGCCTCCTCCTCCAGACCCACGCGTTTCGCAACCGCCAAGAGGTCGTCCAAGCTATTGAGGTCGCGGCCCTCGCTAAAGTACGCCCCAAAAAGCGCCTTGGCCGCTTCCATTCCCTTGTCCCGTTCCGCCGCCATCAGAATGAGCCGGTGCGCGTCTAGGGTGTTGGGCGCGCTCGCCACCTTTTCAAAATTAAAGGTGAGGCCCGCCCTCGAGCCGACCTCGGCCACGTGCTTAAATGCGCTTCTAGCCCCCGCCCAGCCGCCAAACTTTTCCTCGGCAAACGCGCGCCAGGGCTCGCCTTGGGCGGGCATCTCGGGCCGCAGTTGAAAGGGGTGCCAGCGCAGCGTCACGTCCAGCTCGGGGCGCGCGGCGAGCGCCTCTTCCAAGTGCGCCTCGCCGACGTAACACCAGGGGCAGACCATGTCCGCATAAACGTCAATCTCGATGGGTTTTGTTCTGGTCTCGTTCATCATCCTAAGAACTCACCATCGGGGCCTGGTGCAAATAGCGGTCGTCGGTGAGCTGTTTGAGCATAAAGTCGGCCACGTCCGCCCGCGACGCGCGCATCCCGCTGTTCTTGCCGACGTAGCCGACTTTGTAGCGGCCCGTGTGCGGGCCCTCGGTCAGCATCGGGCCGCGCACGATAACCCAGTCCAGGCCGCTCCTGCGGAGCACGTCGGCGTGGTTCTCGGCGTCGGTGAGCACGCTTCTTTGGAGGGTGGAGAGTAGAAACTTGATGGCGCGGTCCGTGAGTTTGGGCCGGTCTTGCGGGTCGCTCACGCCCGCGCCCGTGAGGCTGACGATGCGCTCCACCTTGTGCCGCTTCATCGCCGCGACGATGTTGCGCGTGGCGACGGTCTGCACGTCGTCGGGCGAACCCTTGGCGTGACCCAAAGCGCTCAGCACCGCGTCCGTCCCCTCGACCGCCCGCTCGACCGCCTTGGGGTCGGTGGCGTCGCCCTGGACGAGTTCCAGGCGTTCGTGTTTTATGGGCATCTTTTCGGGAGAGCGGACGAAAGCTTTGACCTCGTGCCCCGCCTCGAGCGCCTGCTTTACAAGCGGAATCCCCGTTTTGCCCGTGGCCCCAAAAACGGCGAGCTTCACGACTTGGTCCCGTGAACAATAAACTGTCTCATGACTGCTCCTTTATGTGTCTGTAGTGTCGTCTAAGTTCGTTTTGTGAGGCGTTCTGCAATTCGCCACCACGTACCCCATCGTACGCAAGCTGAGGCACACGAACTGTCCCTTGTAAAGAAAGGCTACCATTCTTAGTTTCACTTGTGAAGTAGTATCCAAAAAGCAAACTACTTACCGAAGATGAAGCTTCGGGTTGGCATCCCGCCGGTTTGGCTCTATACTTTATGAGATGAGTTACGACGTACTTGCGCAGACCAAAGGACAGTGCGTGGTGGAGCGCACGGTGGACATCATCGGGGGCAAGTGGACGACGCTCATTTTGCGCGAGCTTCTGGGCGGCACGAAGCGCTTTGGCGAGATACGCTCGAGCCTCACGGGCATCTCGCCTAAAACCTTGACGGACAGGCTGAGGGAGCTCGAGGCCCACGAGATTCTGGAACGCACCGTCTACCCCGAGGTGCCGCCCAGGGTCGAGTACACGCTCACCGAACGCGGGGAGGCGCTGCGGCCCGTGATTGAGGCGATGGGGGCGTGGGGGGCGAAGTGGACGTAGAGACAGGACGTAGAGACAGAGGGAAACGAAGAATGAAACTAGCCGAGCGTATCGAAATTAATCCGGAAGTGATGGTGGGAAAGCCCGTCATCAAAGGGACGCGCGTCCCAGTTGCGTTACTTCTGAAAAAGCTTTCCGAGGGCTCGAGCACGGCTGAGCTTTTGGAAGCTTATCCCCACCTGGTCAAAGAGGACATCTATGCTGCGCTGGCTTACGCGGCTGCGGCGGTTTCTCTTGATGAAACCGTGCTGCTTAAGAAGCCGGCTTGAGTTTATATTGAACCCATTACGCTTTTTGATTGATGAAAGTTGTGACTTCGCCTTCTATTACGCACTTCAAACAGCAGGACACGATGTTCAAAGCGTTGCGGAAGTAATGGGCGGTGCGACGGACAGAGACGTTGTCGCGTTGGCAAAACGGGAGAGCCGTATTCTCTTGACCGAGGACAGCGATTTTGGGCGCTTGGTTTATTTAGCAGGCGCGGGGGACGTGAGCGTTGTCTTTTTGCGGTATCAACAGCATGAAAAGCGGGACGTGGTGGAGAAAGTGGTGCGCCTTGTCGAGGTGCAAAACGTGAAGCTATGGGGGCGTTTCGTGGTGGTGCAGTCAAGGGGGGTGCGCATAAGAAGCTTGCCGGGCTGATGCAGGAGGTTTCTAGCGCGTAAAATAACGTTATGCTAACTCGTTCCAAATTCGTTCACTCAACCCTTCTCACCTTATGAAAATCCTCCACACCGCCGACTGGCACGCCGGGCGCAGCCTGCACGGCGTGAACCGCACCCCCGAAATCCGCGCCGTCCTGCAAGAAATCGCGGCGCTGGCGATTGAAGAACAAGTTGACCTGATACTGGTCGCGGGCGACCTTTACGACACCAAAAATCCGGGTGCTGAGGCCGAAGAGGCGATTTATGAATTTTTCCTCACCACGGGCCGCGCGGGGATTCCGAGCGTAGCCATTGCGGGCAACCACGACGCGCCGAGCCGCTTGGACGCGGTGGGCGGGCTTTTAAAACTTGTGAACGTGCGCGCCTTTGGCGAGGCTAAGGTGGCGGGGCAGGGAGGCAGCTTTGAGATGCGCTTTGGCGACGAGGTTGCGCAGATTGCCGCGCTGCCCTTTGTGTCGGAGCGCCGCATCGTCAAGGTTTTAGAGCTTTTGGAAGGGGACGCCGGGGCGTGGCGCGAGCGGTATCAGGCGGGAATGCGGGGGCTCATCCAGAACCTCACCAAGCCTTTCAGCGCCGACACGGTGAACCTGCTCGTCATGCACACGACCATGAACGGCGCGACGCTGTCGAACTCCGAATACAGCTTTCACTGCACCGAGAACTACAGCCTGAGCCCGGATATTTTCCCCGAGAACGTTTCGTACGTGGCGCTCGGGCATATCCATAAGCCGCAGCCCGTCAAAGACTTTCCCGAATATGCGGCGCGTTACGTGGGTTCGCCCTTGCAACTCGACTTTGGCGAACAGGGGACCACAAAATATGTGGACATCGTTGAGGCGAGAGCGGGCCGCCCCACCGAACTCGTCAGGCGGCACGAGGTGCGGGCGGGTCGAAGGCTGGGGCGCGTGAAGGTGAAACGCGAGGAGGTGGAGCGTAAGCTGCTCGAGCTTTCTTCCTTCGACGGCTGGCTTAAGATCGTGCTCGAGCTTTCTCACCCCGAGCCGGGCCTCAAAGACCGCGTCAAGGCAAGTTTGCCCAACGTCCTCACCGTGGAGCAAACGCTGCCCGAGGCGGAAGGACCCGCCCCCGGCGGCGTGGACCTGGAAAAGGTCGAGCTCGTGGACGCCTACGCGCAGTATTACCGCGAGGGGCGGGCGGACGACCTGCCCGACGAACTGCGCGAGGCGTTTTTGGGGCTCTACAAAACGGTGCTTGAAGACGAAGAAGAGGCCGGGGACGCGGTAACAAAAGATACAGCAAAAAACACTGTGCCGGAGGGGGCGCTGTGAGACCGCTCAAGCTTACGCTGGGCGGCTTTGCTTGTTTTCGGGAATCGACCGAAGTCAACTTTGAGGACTTAGACCTTTTCGCCATCTCCGGGCCCACCGGGGCGGGCAAGTCGACGCTGCTCGACGCGGTGACGTACGCGCTTTATGGACAAACGGCGCGCTTGGGCTCGAGGGGGCTGGTGGACGCGCTCATCTCGCCTGGCTTGCAGAGCATGTTTGTGACGCTCGAGTTCCGCACCGACAGAGACACCACCTACCGCGTCACGCGCGTGTCCGAGCGTAAAGGGAGCCGTGGCCCGGACAACCAGACGCGCATCGAACGGTTGCAAAAGGACGCGACGTGGCGGCAGCTTCCCGAGAGCGAGAAAATGAAGGAGGCCAACGCCAAGCTTACCGACATCATCGGCCTCGACTACGAGGGCTTTACCCGCGCGGTCTTGCTGCCGCAGGGAGCCTTCGACGAATTTTTGCGCGGCAACGCCTCTGAGAGGCGCAAGCTCCTCGTCAGCCTCCTCAACCTTGGCACGGTCGAAAGAATTGCGCGCCTCGCGGGTGAACGAGCGCGGGCCGCGCAGAGCGAGGCGGCGGGGCTTCGGACGCGGCTCGAGCAGGACTACGCGGGGGCCACGCCCGAAAGGCGGCGCGAGCTTAAAAAGGAGTTGGAGGAGCTCAAGGCGCGTAAAACCGGGCTCGAGGGGGAGCGTGAAAGCGTCGCACAAAGGTTGAAAGAGCTCGAGGCGGTGGCGGCACTCCTCGACGAGCAGGCGGGGGTGGAGCGGCAGCTTAACAACTTAAAAGCGCAGGAAGAGGAGGTGGCGGCGGCGCGGCGGACGCTTTCAAAGGCGCGGGAGGCGGCGCTCGTCGCGCCTCACCTTACGGCGTTGGACGAACGTCAGCGCAAGTTGGAGGCGGCGCGGCGGGAGCGGGCGGCGGGCGAGGCCGCGCGGGAGGCGGCGCGGGAAGCGGCGCGTCTCGCCGAGGCGCGGTTTGAAGAGGCGGAACAAGGCGCGGCCAAGATACCGGAGTTGAGCGAGAGGCTCGAGGCCCTGGCCGAACTCCGGCCCCTCGTCACGCTCCTCCGGTCGCGCGGGGGCGACCTGGCGCTGGCCGAGCAGGCCACACCGGACGTGACTTACGATGAAGCCGCCTGGGACACGCTCCAGGCGCAGTTGTTGGGTCTCCCCGCGCTCAAACGCGCGCAGCGGGACGTGGGAGAGGCTCAGCGGGCGGTAGAGACGGCCAAGGCGACCTTTGGGCGGGGCGAAGGGGACGTCAAGGCGCTTCGAGGCGAGATTGAAAAGATTAAAGAGCGGGGCCTCGCCGCCAGGGAGCGCCAGGACGCAGCGGAAGAGGCGTATAAACGCGCCGAAATTGAGAACCGCGCCGCCGCGCTCCGCACCCACCTCCACGTGGGCGAGCCCTGCCCGGTTTGCACGCAGCCGGTGCAAACTCTCCCGCCCGAGACGCACACCGACCTGCCCCGCCTGGTGCGCGAACGAGACGCCGCCAAGGAGGCGCGTGAGCGGCTTTTGGACGAATATCGTGATGCGAACGGCAAATTGAGTACGTTGGAGGCGCGCTTAGGAGATTGGAAAGGGGAGATTTCCAAAACCGAGGCGGCGTTGGCGCGGGCTCAGCGAGGGTTGGAAGAGGCGGGCTCGAGCTTCACAGGTTTTAGCACGCTCGAGCCGGAGGCGTTGGAGCGGCTTTTGGAGGAGCGGCGGGTGGGGCTTCTCGCAAGTCTCGCCCAAACCATCCGGGGGCGCGCCAACGGCCTCGACCCGGAGCGCGCCTACGCCCAACTCACCGCGGAGCGTAAAGGGCTGCAAAACGCGCTCGACGCCGCGCGCACGGCTCGAGAGGGGGCGCGGGGCGCATTAGAGACACACGAAACAAAGGTGGAGATGCTGGGCACGCGCCTTGCCGAACGTTCTGAAGAGGCCGCAAGCGCCGCCCAAGCCTTTGAGGAGGCGCTCCACCGAACCGGCTTCGCAGACGCCGCCGAGGTGCGCGCGGCGGTGCTGCCCGAGGCCAGGCTGGGGGTGCTGGAAACGCGCGTTAAGTCTTTCGAGACCCAGCGCGACGCCGCCGAACGCAAGGCGGTCGAGCTTCAGGCCAAGCTTGCAGGGCGGACGCTCGACGCGGGGGCGTTGGCGGAGGCGAAGGCGAAGCGCGAGGAGCTTGAAGACTCGCTCGAGGCCGTGCAGCGGCGTCTGGGCGGGGCGGCGGGGGAGCTCGAGGGGGTCGAGCGCCTTTTGGAACGCGCCAAGGGGTTGCGCGAACGCGCCGCTAGGCTCGAGGGCGAACATTCCCTCTACCGCCTCCTCTCGCTCGACCTGCGCTCGGACAAGTTCCCCGACTTCCTCATGACGCGGGTGCAGGCTAAGCTGGCCGCGCGCGCCTCGCAAATCGTCCGCGAGGTGACCGAGGGGCGCTACGACCTCCTTTTCACCGAGGGCGACTACCACGTTTTAGACACCTGGAACACGGGCGAACTGCGGAGCGCCAAGACGCTCTCGGGCGGCGAGTCGTTCATCACCAGCCTCGCGCTCGCGCTCGCGCTTTCGGACATCTTGGCGGGCAGCAAGGCGCTGGGGGCGCTTTTTCTCGACGAGGGCTTCGGCACCCTAGACGCGGAAACGCTCCATTCGGTGACGCAAGTTTTGCAGGCGCTCACCGCGCAGGGGCGCATGGTGGGCGTGATTACCCACGTGAGCGCGCTCTCGGAACGCCTCCCCGACCGGCTCGTGGTACAAAAGGGGCCTCAGGGGTCGTCGGTTCGGTGGGATGATTAGTTAGCGATTGACCAAGAGGTGCGTTATGATTGGCTACATAGTGAACAGTCACAGGGTGAACAGTCACAGGTGCAAAGGTTGCAGGAAGGACGGGCTGAGTCGCTCGAGCACGGGTGACGCTGTATTAGTATTGACTACTTTGTCAAATCCCATGTTTGGGGGTCGCACGCGTAGAAGCGGTGAGGGTAGAATTTACAGAGTACCCCGGCGGACAGCGCCAAAAAATCATGGACTACGCATAATACACATTCATACATCCAGACCCTATCTCACAGGTGTAAGCCTTTAGTGGAGGAGCGAACCGACGAGCTTTTGGTCCAGCGGATGGCCGCGCGCGACGAGGCCGCGCTGGTCGAGCTCCACAAGCGCTACGCGCCCTACCTGGCGGCGGTCGCCCGGCGGATGTTGCGCGACCCCGACGAGGTGCAGCAGAGCGTCCAGGACGCGTTTGTGCGGGCCTGGGAGGCGGCGGACCGGTTCGACCCGGGGCAGGCGAGCGCCAAAACCTGGCTGGTGACGATTGCGCACCGCCTGGTTTTGAACCGCATCCGGGGCACCAAGCTGGTCTTGATGCCGCTCGAGCACTGGGATGCGCCCACGCCGCCGCCCGACCATCTGGAGCGCATCGAGCTCGAGGGGGCGCTCTCGAGCCTCGAGGAGGAGGAGCGGCACCTTATCGAACTGGCCTTTTACGAGGGGCACTCGCACCGCCAACTGGCCGAGCTGACGGGCAAGCCCCTGGGCACCGTCAAGACGAAACTTCGCACCGCGCTGGGCAAACTGCGCGAGACCCTGGGAGGTGAGCTGTGAACGTAGACCAAGACACCCTTGTCGCCTACGTTCTGGGCCTGCTTTCTCCCAAGGACGAAGACGAGGTGACGCAGCACCTCCGGGCGCACCCAGACGAGGCGGCGTGGGTCAAGGACTCTTTCGAAGCGCTCGCAACTTACGCGCTCTCCAACACACCCGAGGTGCTGCCCGAAGACGCCGAGGCGAAGCTGCTGGCGCGGATTCAGCAGGCACCCGCCGATAGAGTCGGCGTGTATAAAAGACAGACCGGAACGGCGCAGACGGAACAACCTGGGGAAGCGAGAGAGGCGGGAGAAAAGGAGGCGGAGGACGCGCCACCGCAGATTGAGTCACAGCCGAGGTCACAGCCGGGGCCGTGGTCGATGCGGACGCTGTGGCTGGGGCTCGCTACCGCCGCGGCCGTCGTCGTGCTGGCCTGGCTGAGCGTATTCGGCCCGCGCTCCGAAGACGTCCAGATTGTGAGCGAGCTCGAGATGCTCTGCGCGCGCCAGGATGGCGTGTGTCAGACCCTGACCGACAGCCAGAGCGAGCCCATCGGCACCCTCGCGCGCCGCGCCGACAACAGCGTCTTGGTGGTCTTTGACGCCGAGCCGCCCCCTGAAAGCGTCTACCAAGCCTGGGAAATCGTGGGGGACACGCCGCGCTCCTTGGGAACGTTCGAAAGCCGCGTCGTCAACATCCCCGCCCCCTTGCCCGCGGGGAGCACCTTCGGCGTGACGCTCGAGCCGCCCGGGGGAAGCCCGCAACCCACAAGCACGCCCATCGTCTTGTACCCGCTGCCGGGCTGAACGCGACGTGGTGTCGCCGACTTTCCACGGGCTGCGCCTGCCTCGCCCATGACCACCCTTCATCATTTCTTGTTTCGCCGTACCGGGCGCGTGTACAATAGCCTGAGTTACGTTTTCGGGGTGACGCGCCGCGCTACACTCAAAACGCGTAACAGGCGTGTCGGAGAGGGTTTTACATCCTTTTTGCGCGCGGATGTGTAAAAGTCTATGTGAAGGAACCGCTACAAAGAAGAACCAATCCAAAGAAGGAGTGTGCAACATGAAACGAATGTTTTTAGCCTTGAGCCTCACTTTCTGCCTCGTGGCCTACGCCCAAGATACCGGCGGGATGACCGGCGGCGACATGGATATGACGGGCGGGATGGACATGACCGGCGGCGACATGATGACCGGCGGCGACATGATGACCGGCGGCGAGGACATGATGGATATGACCGGCGGCATGGACATGGGCATGACCGGTGGCATGGACATGATGACCGGCGGGATGGACATGACCGGCGGCATGATGGGCATGAACACCTTTGAGGTCATGCTGTCCGGTGCCCAGCAGGTTCCCCCCGTCGAGACCTCGGCGACGGGCTCCGCGTCGGTCAGCCTAGTCGACGGCACGCTCACGGTCCAGGGCGACTTCTCCGACCTGAGCAGCCCGCTTGTCGAAATTGCGGGCACGCCCGCGCACATCCACATGGCGCCCGCGGGCGAAAACGGCCCCGTCATCATCCCGCTCAACGTGAGCGCGGACGCGGACGGCTCGAGCGGCATCCTCAGCGTCGAGGCCGACCTCACGCCCGAGCAGGTCGAGGCGTTCGAGGCGGGCAACCTCTACATCAACGTCCACACCGAGATGCACGAGAGCGGCGAGCTCCGCGGGCAAATCACCCCCGGTATGATGGGCGGCATGGACATGATGACCGGCGGTGACATGATGACCGGCGGCGAAGACATGATGGGCGATATGGATATGATGACCGGCGGCGACATGATGACCGGCGGCGACATGATGGACGATATGGACATGACCGGCGGGATGGATATGACGGGCGGCATGACCGGCGGCACGGGCGGCGACCAGTAAGTAGCTGGTAACGCCAAAGGAACAAGGGCACCCTTACAGGTGCCCTTATTTTTTGCCCTCCTTTTCCCCTTCGCCCAACTGCTTGATCTCATCGATAAAACGGTCGACCGAGTCGAAATCGCGGTAGACGCTCAGAAACCGTATGTAGGCCACGTCGTCGAGGCTTTTGAGGAAGCGGAGCGCCCGCACCCCGATCTCTTCGGAAGCTACTTCCGGCACCGACACCTCGTCTTCAAAGGTGTAGGCGAACTCGCGCAGCTGTTTCTCGGTCACGGGCCGCTTGTTGGAGGCGATGCGCAGCTTGTTGAGGAGCTTGTCGGGGTCGAAGGCCTCACGCCTGCCGGAGCGCTTTTTGACCATCAGCACCTCGAACTGCGCGCGCTCGTAGGTGGTAAAGCGGCGCGCGCAGGCCGTGCACTCGCGCCGCCTGCGAATGGCGGTGTTCTCGTCCGAGGGGCGCGAGTTGACCACGCGGGTGTCATGAGACGAGCAAAAGGGGCACTTCACGCGTCTGCCCCCAGCCCCTCGTGATTCACCCTACCGCACCAGCTACGGCCATGATCTACGGCCATGATCTCCGATATGGTCACCGCGGGTTCTTGAGGTTCTCGAGCCGCAAAAGAAGGTCGCTATAACCTTCAGCGTCCTCGTCTTCGCCGACAACGTCGTCCCCCAAGCTGTAACCGTCCTCTGTTTCTGTGTCGTTCAGGCCGCCTTCAGCCTCCGCCTCGTCTTCTGCGCCCTCCGCGCGCTCGTCCTCCATGTCCTCTTCGTAAAGACTCGCCTCCAGATCGTCCTGGCGCACGTTTTCGTCCAGCGCGGCGCGGACCTCGGGCAGGAGCGACTCGGTGACGCGGGGCGGGGGCGGCAGCGTCACGTAAAACCTGTGGCCGGAAAGCCCCACCGCCTCGTCCGACCCCAGGTAACGCACGCTCTTGACCAGAGGCGCGTCGTGCCGGGGGTCCGAGGCGGTGCGCGAGGGCACCACCACGTTGACGCGCAGCGTGCTGTAACGCGCCTCGAACCCCGCGGCCATGCGGGTAATAGCGCCCCGCACCGCGACCATGTGGGGCTCGGTGGCACTTCTGGGCGGGCTCACCAGCACCAGCCAGGCGTTCCTTAGAAGACGCGCCGCCGTCTTGAGCGTTAAAAACGTGCTCCGCACGTTTTCGTCCAGGAGCTCGTTGAATTCGTTTTCGCTTAGGTCGCGGAAGCGGGTGTGGCTCTCGAACGAAGCCACGTGGACCACGCCCGAGAGGTCGCCGAAAATCTCGAACACCTTCTCAAAGGCGTTTTGCACGTCCATCTGGGTGGTCATGTCGGCCTGGATGGGGATGGCCTGGCCGCCCCCCTCCTCGATTTCCGCGGCGGTCTTTGAGGCCAAGTCCACGTCTCTGTCGGCGCAGACGACGTCATAGTCGGCCTGGCCGTAGGCGAGCGCGACGGCCCGCCCGAAGCCCTGACCGACGTTGGTCACCAAAACCACGCTAACCGTACTCTGAGACGCAAGATTCGTCATAACGCTCCAGCATACTGGGTGCGCGCCCACTTCACAAGGGTGTGGCGCGATAGGGGCCGTGACCCAGCGCCCGATCCTCCCTACCGACCCTCACTCGAGCACCTCGGCTTTTCCTGCGCCTGCTTAAGCGGGACTTTCTGGGGCTGCACCCGGTTTAGCAAGGGCGTGACCCAACCTGTGCCAACATCCCCCGCGCGACCGACTCCGGGTTTAAAGCCTCTCCGCCGCTTCACGGCCTCTGTTTCGGGGCGTGCTCGCGGAGGTAGGATGAAACGTATGGCTTTTGACTACGACCTCGACTTCGGCAGCATCGACTTCCGCGAGCGCCCCGACCTCTACCGCGTCGGCAAGGGCGAGCAGGGTGTGCTTTTGGTCGAGCCCTACAAGGGCGAACTCTTGCCCCACTGGCGCTTCCGGACGCCCGAGATAGCCAAGGAATCGTCCGACAAGCTTTTCGAGATGTTCCACGCGTATCTGGCGGCGGACGACTTCGTGGGCGCGGACATGGCGCGTAAATTTTTGCAGATGGGCTGGACCAGGGCCCGCCGCTACGCCAACCACAAGGGCGGCAAGAAGTATAAAGGCGCGGTCCCGCCCGACAAAAAGGGGCGGAGCGGCGCACACGGCCGCGCCGAACTGCCCCGCGAGGTTGACGAGGAAAAGGCCGAGTCCGCAGCCATCTTCTACGAAAAGTATGTGGCGGCGAGGGAAAATGCGCGTTACAAGGAGATGAAAAAACGTCACAGAGCGCGTTACGAAACCTAGACCCCGAGACATCTCGAGCTCGTCACCAGCCTTACGGAGGCCCGGCGGCGCGAGTTTTATACTTCTTTTTATGGATGGTTGAGACGCCCATCAACCCGAGCCCTTTTACCGGCTGCTCCGGCAGCCCCTGTTAGCGTCTACAAGAGAGGACAATTCATGTCTTACCTGCTTCGCGGCTTGGCTGCGCGCGGCTCCGTCCGCGTGGTGGCCGCCGACACGACCGCGCTCGTCGAACTCGCCAGAACGCGCCACGACACCCTGCCCACCGCGACGGCGGCTTTGGGCCGCACCCTCACCGGGGCCCTTTTGCTGTCGCACGTCCTGCTCAAAAACCCGCAAGACCGCGTGACGTTGCGCCTGCGCGGCGACGGCCCCTTAGGCGGCGTGATCGCCGAGGCCGGACTCGACGGGGCGGTGCGCGGTTACGTCACCAACCCGAACGTGCATCTGCCCCTGCGGCCTGATGGCAAGCTCGACGTGGGCGGGGCCCTGGGCGCGGGCGACATCCAGGTCATCCGCTCGCACGCGCCCTACGGCGAGCCCTACAGCTCGTCGGTGCCCCTCACCTCGGGCGAGATTGCTGACGACATCACCGTTTTCTTGGCCCAGTCCGAGCAGGTCGCCTCGGCGGTGCTGCTGGGCGTGTACGTTGAGGGCGGCGAGGTCGTCCGCTCGGGCGGCGTCGTGTTGCAGGCGCTGCCCGGCGCCGAAGAGGACACGCTGACGCGCTTGGGCGAGAACGTCGCAGCCTTGGGCCAGCTCACCGCCGCGATGGGGCGTATGAGTTTATTAGAGATTATCGAGGAGCTTTGCCGGGGGCTCGAGTTCGAACTCCTCACCCCGGACGCGCTGCCCCTGCGCTTCGAGTGCCGCTGCTCCGACCGAAAAGCGCTCGACGCTCTCGCCTACTTCACGCGCGACGAGCGCGAGGCGATGATAGAAGAGGACGGCGGCGCCGAGGTCGTCTGCCACTGGTGCGGCGAAAAACGCTGGATCGAGCCCCCCGCGATTCGCGGCATTTCTGAAAACGAAATCCGCTGCCCCGAGTGCGACACGCTCTGGTACCGCGAGGGCCAAGCGACGATGATCCGCGACGAAGAGCTTTGCGCCTGCGGTCGCCCGGTGATGTTGCCAGCATAAGAGAGTAAAGGAAGAGGAAAGGACTGAGGTGAAAGTAATTTCTCAGTCCTTTTCTCTTTTCTCTCGCTCCTGGTGTTAAGGTGATGCGGTGAGCCGTAAAGTCCTCCTCAGCCTGCTCTTGCTCGCGGCCTTGTGGGGTTCGGCCTTTCCGCTCATCAAGGTGGGTTTGGAAGGCTTTTCGGCGGCACACCTGACGCTGGGCCGTTTTCTCGTCGCC
The DNA here is from genome assembly GCA_965214995.1 of Trueperaceae bacterium. Lineage (GTDB taxonomy): Bacteria > Deinococcota > Deinococci > Deinococcales > Trueperaceae > CBDCCT01. The sequence continues at coordinate 4,802,794 of CBDCCT010000002.1, read as the reverse complement.
TCGCTCTGCTTTGTGCCCTATCTGGCGCTGAGCAAAAAGCGGCTCCTGCCCGCGCGGCGCGACCTGCCCATCTTTTTCCTGCTGGGCCTGTTGGGTGTGACCATCTATCATCTGGCCCTCAACTACGGCGAACTTTACGTCACGGCGGGCGCGGCGAGCCTCATCATCGCCACCGCGCCCGCCATCACCGCGGTTATCGCGTTCTTTATGCTTGGCGACCGTTTGCCGCCCCTGGGTTGGGGCGGCATCATTGTGTCGTTTTCGGGCGTGGCGCTGATTGTCTGGGGTGAGGAGGCGGCCTTTGGCTTTAACCCCTACGCGCTGCTCATTCTCCTCTCGTCGGTGGTCACGGCCTTTTATTTTGTGCTGCAAAAGCCGCTGTTTGCGCGTTACAAGGCGGTCGAGGTGAGCGCCTTTGCGACCTGGGCGGGCACGCTGCCCCTGCTTATTTTCTGGCCCGGTTTTCCAGCAGAGGTGGCGGGCGCAGCCCCTGCGCCTCTTTTAGCCACGCTCTACATCGGCGTGTTCCCGGCGGCGGTGGCCTACGCGATTTTTGCTTACGCCCTCTCGCAAGCGCCCGTCACGCTGGTGACGGCCTACCTCTACACGGTGCCCGTCTTCAGCCTCCTCTTCTCGTGGCTCTTCATCGGCGAGGTGCCGAGCCGGGTGACGCTGGTGGGCGGCGCGGTGGCGATTTTGGGGATTGTGATGGTGAACCGCTCGAGACGCCCCGCCCGCGTTCCTTCCGTCAAGGCGACGGGGGCACGGTAGGCGGCGCGGCCCTGTCACCGCAAGGTTCAGAATCGCCTAACGTTCACCTGAGAAAAGCCCGTAATACTGTTCTCAATCCGTGTAAAACCTGCTACACATCGGTTTGTCATACACTGGGCTATGCGCGCCACAAGTTTTATCACCCGAAAACGTGCGGGAGAAGAGCATTCTTTAGAGGACTTGGAAGCGTTTGTTACGGGCTTCGTCCGGGGCGAGGTGCCCGACTACCAGGCCGCCGCCTGGCTCATGGCGGTGTGCTGGCGGGGCATGAGCCCAAGGGAAACCGCCCACCTAACGCAGGTCATGGCGGCGTCGGGCGACACGCTCGATTTGAGCGACTTTCCCCACACCGTTGACAAGCACTCGACGGGCGGCGTGGGCGACAAGACTAGCTTGGTGCTCGCGCCGCTTCTCGCTGTCTGCGGCGCGACCGTCGCCAAGATGAGCGGGCGCGGGCTCGGGCACACGGGGGGCACGGTGGACAAGCTGGAGAGCATCCCCGGTTTTCGCGCCACTCTCTCAGAAAGGGAGTTTTTAGAGCAGGCGCGTAGGGTGGGCGTGGTGGTGAGCGGCCAGTCCAAAGACTTAGCCCCCGCCGACGGCCTCCTCTACGCCCTGCGCGACGCCACCGCCACCGTCGCCTCGCTCCCGCTCATCGCCAGTTCCATTATGAGCAAAAAACTGGCGAGCGGCGCGCAGTCCATCGTGCTGGACGTGAAAGTCGGGAGTGGTGCGTTCATGAAAACGCTGGACGAGGCGCGGGATTTAGCCGGGGCGATGGTGGACATCGGCAACCGCGCGGGGCGACGCGCGCGCGCGGTCATCAGCAGCATGAGGGAGCCCTTGGGTTATGCGGTGGGGCACGCGCTCGAGGTCCAGGAGGCCGCGCGCTGCCTCAAGGGCGAGGGGCCGGAGGACTTAGAAAAACTCTGCGTCACGCTGGCGGCGGAGGTGTTGAACGCGTCGGGGCTTAACGGAAGCCGTGAGGACATCGCCGCGAAGCTTTCCAACGGCGAGGCGTATGCAAAATTTGAAAGGTGGATAGCCGCGCAAGGGGGTTTGGTGGCGCGGGTGGGGGAGCTCGAGCTCGCCGCGGAGCAGCATCAAATAAAAGCCCCCCAAAATGGTTACGTGCGCGAAGTCGAAGCGCTCAAGGTCGGGGAGGTGGTCAAGATTTTGGGCGGCGGGCGCAGCAAGAAGGGCGACGCCATAGATTTGGGCGTGGGCGCGGTGTTGCACGCCAAAATTGGTGACGAGGTCGGGGCGGGAGAACCACTTGTCACGGTGTATCACAACGCACGAGGGTTGGAGGAGGCGGTGCGGCTTCTTCAGGATGCTTTTACCTTCTCTGCTGAGCCGGTGGAGGTGCCGCCGCTGGTCTTAGAGACCTTGGCGTGAGCTTTTGCCTGCCTCGGCGCGTGTGGGAGGAGGTGCTCGAGCACGCCCGCAACGAACTCCCCAACGAATGCGTCGGTCTCCTCTTCGGCACAGAAAACGGTATCCAGCGGCGCGTCCCCCTCGCCAACGTCGCCGCCCGGCCCGAGACGCGCTTCTTCGCTCGTCCGGAAGAGGTTTTAGCCGCGCTTCAGGAGGCGGACGCACGGGGTGAAACGCTCCTCGCCCTCTACCACTCGCACCCGCACGGCCCTCCCACGCCCTCGTCAACCGATTTAGAAGAAGCGCGTTACGAGGTGGTTCACCTGGTCGTGCTGCCGTTGAGCGGTATAGTGCGCGCGTTTGAGTTCTCGAGCGGGGGGTCTAGCGAACTCGAGTTGGTTGTTTCTGTGAGCTAAGGGCGCTCCATAGAGAAGTATTGGCTGAAGCCGGTAGCTTGAGCGCTCACGTCTTGAACCGAACCATCGTATGAGGTGCTTCCGTGCAAAAGTGCGGCTTCAAGTGTCCAGTGCAGGGTGCCGTCGGCGTCAAAAGCGTTGGCCTGAAATCTTGGGGGCGTCGGCGCGGCGTGGGCGGGTCTGACGTAGCGGTGCCCGGTGCCGCTATAGGTGGTGCCTTCGAGCCTGTAAACGTCTCCCGCTTCCGTCGTTAGCGTTCCCGTTACTGCGTAATTGCGCTCGTCTATGTAGGAGGCCTCGAGCGCCAAACGCACCTCGAAGGGCTCGAGTTCGGGTAGGGTGGCAAGACGCTTTGAGCTCGAAACGTCCCATATGCTGACCGTCCCGCCCCCATCATTTGTAGCCACACGTGAGCCGTCGGCGCTAAAGGAGAGAGGACCTTCAAAGGCTATTCCGCCCTCGCCCTCAAGAGTGCCCACTAAACCCCCATCAAGATTCCACACGTCGAGGACAGGGGCGTCAGCGTCGTCTCTGTAGCGCCGCGTTACCAGGCGAGTACCGTCTGGACTAAAGGCGAAATCCCGCGCTACTTGAATGGTGTGAGACAAGGGTAAAAGTTTGCCAGACGCTACGTCCAGGAGAGAAAAATCGGCAAAGCATTCGTTAAAGGCGACGCTTTGACCGTCGGGGCTAAAGGCGACCGCCTGAATGTATGTACAGGATTGAGTCCGGGGCTCGAACGTCTTTTCGAGGGTGCCCGTCTCTAAATTCCACAGCCCCAGCGTGCCGACGTAGTTCTCGTTCGCCCCGTAAACATTGTCCGCTATCGCCAAGGTTCTGCCGTCAGGGCTAAAAGCAACGTCGGTGACTTGAACCCTATAAGCGTCAACAACGGCGTAGGTTGTCACCTCAAAGGTGTTGAGAAGCGTCTCGGTAGCCAAATCCCAAACTTTGACCCTTACCGTACCTCGGGCTTTCTGCTCCACCGTGGCCCCCATCGTCAGATCTTTGGAGAACGCCTCTACGTTTTTTACCTTCGTCAGCGTGCGCAAGCGTTCGCCCGTTGATGCGTCCCAAAAAGAAACGTTTATGCCGGAGGTTGCCAAGGTGCCGCCGGGGCCAAAGACCACAGCGGAGATATACTCCTCTTCGCCCAGCGCTAACTTCCCGGAGGGCTCGAGCGTGTCCGCGTCATAAATTGTTATGTCGTAGGGCGTGCCTCGGGAGGCCGCCACAGCCAATCGCTGCCCGTCCGGGCTAAATGTTAAAGAAGATACGCTGGCGTATGCTATTCCTCCCACTTTTCCCGTCCAAGCGCCCCGCAGAATACTTGGGTCATTTTCAAAGTCAATCTCTTCGGGCGGCGGCAGGCCGGGGCAAGCTGTGAGCAGCGCGGACAGAGCCAGCAGGAGTCCGGCAGCTAACCGGGTAAAAGAGCGAGACCCATTAAGTTTGCGGGAGTTTGGACGCACCCCTAATGCTACTGCGTAAAGCGCCTGAAAAGACATCAAAACTTTTCACACTTTTTTAACCGAACGGTGCATTTCTGCCTCGCGCGCCTCGAGCTTCCAAGCACCTCCCTGAACACAAACGAGAAGCAGGGCGTCGTACACTTACAAGCATGTTCAGCAAAGACCAACTCGACCGCTACGCCCGCCACATCATCCTGCCGGGGGTGGGGGCGGCTGGACAGCGAAAGCTCTTGGACGCGCGCGTTCTCGTCGTCGGCGCGGGCGGCCTGGGCTCGCCCGTGCTCCTCTATCTGACCGCCGCCGGGGTGGGCACGCTCGGCGTGGCGGACTTTGACAGCGTGGAGGTGAGCAATTTGCAGCGGCAGGTGCTTTATGGTGTGTCGGACCTGGGCACCCCTAAAACGGACGCGGCGGCGGCGAGATTAGAAAACCTCAACCCGGAGGTGCGGGTGAGGCGGCACGGCAGGCTGACGGCGGAGAACGCGCTCGAGACCCTGACCGACTACCACCTCGTCATCGACGGCAGCGACAGCCTCCCCACGCGTTATCTTATTAACGACGCCTGCGTGCTTATGGACAAGCCGCTGCTTTACGGCGCGATGGCGCAGTTCGAGGGGCAGGTGAGCCTTTTCCACGCGCCCTCCAAGGACGGCACGCTCGGCCCCTGCTACCGCTGTCTCTTTCCCGAATCGCCCGCGCCCGGCAGCGTCCCCACCTGCGCTGAGGCGGGCGTGTTCGGCGCGTTGCCGGGGGTTATCGGCAGCCTTATGGCGGTCGAGGTCATCAAATATCTTGTGGACTTGGGCGAGAGTCTGAGCGGACGCCTTTTGCATTACGACGCGCTCTGGAGTGAATTTCGTGAGATTCGTTTAAAGCGCAACCCCAACTGCGCCGTCTGCGGCGACGCGCCAAGCATCCATGTACTCAGCGATTATGAGAGTTTTTGCGGGCTCGAGCCCACCCCCTGAGCCCGGCTCGCGCTGGCAACCGCTGCCACATATACGTAGCTCGCGCCCGCGTCCAAAAGCGCGAGGCCGCACTCCGTGGTGGTCGCGCCGCTCGTCACTACGTCGTCAACAAGCAGAACGCGCGCACCCTTACAAGGCGAGGCTGAGAACGCGCCCGAGACGTTCTCGCCCCGCTCGCCCGCCGAGAGCCGCGCCTGCTGCCCCGTCGCGCGCACGCGCTTTAAGAGGGGCTTGTAGGGCCGTCCTAAACACCGCGCGGTCTCCTTGGCGACGAGTTCGGCCTGATTGTAACCGCGCTCCCGCCTGCGGGAGGCGTGAAGCGGCACGGCGCAGACGGTGTGAACCCGCCAGCCCTCGTTCGTGACCGCCTCGGCCAACCTTTTACCAAAGAGCTTGGCGAGCCGGGTGGTGTGGTGAAACTTAAGGGCGCGTACGGCCCGCTCGAGCCCGCCCTCGTACATGCCGAGCGCGAGGGTGGTTCCGTTGACCGTCGGCTTAAAAAGGGCCTCAGCGCACGCCGCGCAGCAGCCGAGCGCCGACGAGGGCCGCGCGCGGCAGACCGGGCAGCGGGCGAGGCCATAGAAGAACTCGTGGAGATGCACGCGCCATTCTACGGGGGTGTTTGTCGCCAAAAACGTGAAAATTATAGCTTGCGGCTCGCCAGGGACTCGAGCAGCCCCGTCAACTCACCCACCTCACGCTTGCCGGGCAACTCCCTCAGCACCTCTTGCAACAAAGCCGTGCCCTCGGCGGCGTTGCGCTCCGCCACCTCCTGCGCGTAAGAGAGTGAGCCGTGGCGGTTGATGGCGGCGAGGAGCGTTTGGATGTCTGTTTCGGTCTTTTCACCCCTGGGCTTGGCGAGAAGCGCCTCCAACGCCCCCTTATCTTCCGCGTGCGCGAAAAGGTGGGAGAGGACGAGCGTCCGCTTGGCCTCATAAAGGTCGCCCGCGAACTCTTTGCCGTAAGAAACTTCGGGAAGGAGGTTGAGCACGTCGTCCCGAATCTGAAAGGCGATGCCGAGTTGTTTGCCCGCCTCGGTTAGTCGCGCGTCGGGCGTCTTTTCGGCGCAAAAACTCCCCAAGCGTAAGGGGCAGACCACCGTGTAATAAGCGGTTTTGAGGGTGACCATCTCGAGATACTCCGCCTCGGACACGTCAAAGCGCCCCGCCTGAATCCAAGAGAGGTCCAAATGCTGGCCCTCGGCGGTGCGCTGAATCATCCAGGCGAATTCGCTTAAAATCTCCCGCCAGACCTCCACAGAACAGGAAAGCCCGTGCAGCTTTTGCCACATGTACACGTGCAGCGCGTCGCCGACGTTGAGCGCGACGGGCATCCCCACTTGCTTGTGGAGCGCAGGCGCGCCCCGCCGCTCTTCCGAGTCGTCCTCGATGTCGTCGTGGATTAAGACCCAGTTTTGGAAGAGTTCCAAGGCCGCCGCCACCTCGAGCCCCCCCCGCCAGTCCGCCCCGTGCGCCCCCGTCGAGAGGAGGATGAGGAGGCCGCGCAGCCCCTTGCCGCCGCGCTCGGGGTAGTCGCGGATGAGCCGGTAAAAAGTGTTGAGAGTCGGCTTCTCGTGCGTCTGTGGAAGCCCTGCGCGGATGGCTTCATCAAGCGCCGCGCGCATGGTGGTAAGGGACGTTTGGGTCACTGGATGTTACTAACCTTAACGTTAGTGACCGTTGAGCCCCGGCACGAACTCAGCGAGGTCGGCAAAGTAGCGGGTGTGGGTCATGTCCAGATACAGGGGCGTCACGGCGGCGTAGCCCTGCACCACCGCGGTGTAGTCGGTGTCGGGCTCCTCCTCGGCGGAGGGCGTGCCCGCCACCCAGTAGTAGGGCACGCCCTCGGGGTCCTCGCGCGTGACAATGGCGTCTTGGTAGACGTGCGTGGACTGTTTCGCCAAGCGCACGCCCTTGGGTTCGCCCACCGGAAAATTGACGTTGAGGAGCGTGCGGGCCGGAAGCCCATGCTTGGCGACCTCGGGCACTAAGCGCGCCGCGTAGGCCGCGGCGTGGGAGAAGTCGAGGTCGCCCTCGCCCGTACGAAGCGAAAAGGCCACCGACGGCACGCCCAGCGTGGTGCCCTCCATCGCCGCCGCGACCGTGCCCGAGTGGGTCACGTCGAAACCAAGGTTCGAGCCCACGTTGATGCCCGAGACAATCACGTCGGGCTTGCCGCTGTTGTGGACGCCCAGAACGACACAGTCGGCGGGGGTGCCGTCCACGCGGTAGGCCTCGAGCCCCTCCAGCCCCCGGACGTTGGTGCGCTTGTAACGCAGCGGGCGGCGAATCGTAATCGCGTGACCCGAGGCCGACTGCTCGACGTCGGGCGCGACGACAATCACCTCCGCCACCTCGCGCAACGCCGCGGCTAATGCCTGGATGCCGGGAGAAAAGATGCCGTCGTCGTTGGAAACGAGAATTTTCACGTTTGGAGTATACCGCGCGGCTTGGTGAGGGCTCTCAAACCTCATAAAGCAAGACAGCGAGGTCCGCCCAGCGCTCCCGCAACATCCCCGCCAGCGCCCGCAGCCCCCACAGTTCGCTCCGCCTGTGGCCCACCTCGAGCACGCTCAGCCCCGTCTCGAGCACCGCCTTTTGCGCACTTTTGCGGTACTGGCCCGTGATGTAAACGCCCGCGCCGCGTTCAAAGGCTTCATGGATGAGACCGGGGTTCATCGCGCCAACCACCGCCACGCGCGTTACCTCGGTTAAAGGACCAAGATGGACGCGCTCGAGCCCTCCAAAAGCCTCCTCCACCGCCTTACGAACCTTCCCAACGCTCTGAGCCTCCACATCGCCAATCATGCCGATGCGCCGCGCTTCTTTGGTGCCTAAGACCTCGAGCCCCTTTAGCCCCAACGCCGCAGCGAGACGCGGGTTAAAGCTCAGCGTCAGATGGTCGTCGAAGGGCAGGTGGTAGGCAAGCACGCCCACATTATCCGGTAACGCGTTCTGCTCGAGCCGCCAAGGCCGGTGCAAAAAGAGGGCGTCTAAACATTCGTACTTGACCCAAGCCTGGAGGTCGGCGGGAGGCTCGAGCGCCACCCCCAGCCGCGTGATGTTGCGTCCGGACGGAAGGTAAATTCCAGTTTGCTCATCTTTGTAAACATTTGCAGTGAGCGCATGGTCGAGAAAGGTGGTCAGGTCATCCAAGGCAGGCATGAAAAACTTTAACCCCGAGTGGGGGGAGCTCGTAAAGATGGTGGTAACGTCCGTGTTTATGAAGATTTTACTATTGGGCTTGAGTGGTGTTAGTAAATCCACCATTGCGGGTGATTTGGCTAAGGTGTACAAGTTGAAACTGCTTGAGGCGGATGATGAGATTTCGAAGCTTAACGGTGGAGTATGGCCCAGCGAAGAAGAGGTGATTGACAGATATTTTGACGAAATAAATCCTCAAGTGGCAAAGTTGGAAAGCATCGTTTACGTTATTTCCTGGCTCGAGCCACCTGATATTTCTGCTTTTTACGACGCCGGATTCGTCTTGGTTGAGCTTCACGCGACCCCTGAAACTTTGAAAACCCGCAAACGGGCAAGAGACACTGTAGTTGATGAAGAACGACTTCTAAAAAACTTCAAACTTTATTTCGAAGTTATGCGTAACCCAACTATCAGCAAATTATTCTCTGTTTCAGTCGATACAACCGCATTAATACCTACAGAAGTGCTTCAAACAATCATAGAAGCGTTAAACTTACGTACGTTGCGGGAAGCATAAATCGACTGCTAGATGTCGGACTAGACCGTTTAAACCCCCTCTTCGGCCATCTCCTGCAACGCGGGCGCGTTGAGTTTGTAGGAGCCGCGGGTGCCCTCGAGCAGCCCCTCGTCGCGGAGTTCGGCCACGGCCATCGAGACCGAAACGCGGGTGGCGGTAATCATCGAGGCCAACTCTTCGTGCTTGAGTTCAGTTTGTAGGGAGACCCAGCCGCCGTCCCCGGCTTGGCCGAAGCGGCGGGAGAGCTCGAGCAGCGCCTTGATGAGCCGCACCTTGACGGGCGCATAAGACGTTGACAACTGTTCGCGGCAGTGGAAAAGGTGGCCCGCTAAAATCTCAGCGAAGGTGAGCGCAAAGGTCGGTGCCTGCGTCGCCATCCTCACGAACTGCCCGCGGCTCACCGGGCAGGTGATGACCTGGGTGAGCGCCACCGCGTCCACCCGGTAGCGCGAGGCTTCTTCTAAAAAAGCCTCGCCGATAAAATCGCTCGGGCCGCACACCGCCAAGATGCGCTCGCTGCCGGAGGGCGTGGGCGTCACGAGCTTGATTTGGCCCTGCACGATGACGTGCAAGTCGGTCGCGGGGTCGCCCGCGTGAAAGACGGTGCTCCCCTTGGGATAACGGCGGTCGGGGCAGACGCGGCGGAACACCGCCATGTCCTCTTCGCTCACCCGCTGGGCGAAGTCGGTGTTCTTGACGAACCAGGGTTTAGCAGCTTCGTTCATGGGCCTCCACGTTCTCCACTTGGCGCTTCTTCTCTAAAGTGTAAACGAGAACGGCGGGGGCTGTTCTTTGCGGGCGATACGAACGCCGCAGGGGCAGGTTTACGGAAAAGTCGAGAAGCGTCAACGGCTTGACGAACCCCGTACACCGGTCGGGCTACCGTAAAACGATGAGCCAAACCGCTGTGTTCAGCTCACCTCCTCGGTACAGTGGGAAACATGCTCGGCAAGACACGCAACCCATGATTGACACCTTTTTACGCGTACCCAAAGAGCGGCTGCTGAGGCCGTTGGCGACCCACCTTGGTGGGGTGTCTCCCACCCACGTGACCCTCGTTTCGTTCGTGGTGGGACTCGGCGCGGCTCTGACGACGGGCGGGGGGCTTTACGGGTGGGGGCTCGGGCTTTGGCTCTTTAACCGCCTGCTCGACGGGCTCGACGGCGAGGTGGCGCGGCGGGGCGGGCGGCAGAGCGACTTAGGGGGCTACCTGGATATCCTCTGTGACCTCGTCGTTTACGCGCTTGTACCTCTCTCGCTCGTTTTATCCAACCCGTCCGAGGGGGCCTACCTAAGCCTCGCGCTTCTGCTAACGAGTTTCTACGTGAACGCGGGTTCGTGGATGGTTTTGTCGGCGCTGCTCGAGAAGCGTCACCACGGAGCCTTGGCAAAAGGCGAACGCACGAGCGTAACCATGCCCGGCGGCCTCATCGAGGGGGCCGAGACGGTCCTCTTTTACAGCCTGTTTCTCCTTTTTCCTTATGCGTTCGTGCCCCTGGCCCTCCTCATGGCGGGGCTCGTCGCCGTCACCGCCGGTCAGCGGGTCGTGTGGGCGCTGCGGGTTCTCGAGCCTTCCAGATAATCAAACAAGGAGTCATTTTGAATCAAGAATATCCTCACACCCCTTTTCATACGGCAGTCATCGGCGCAGGCTCGGGCGGGCTCACCGTGGCGATAGGATTAGCGCGTTTCGGCAAGCGGGTGGCGCTCGTCGAGCGCAAGCACGTGGGCGGCGACTGCACCAACGTCGGCTGCGTGCCTTCCAAAACGCTCATCCACTTCGCTAAAGGGGGCGATTTAGACGCGGGCGAGGTGCTGGCGTGGGTGCAGGAAAAAAGAAACGCGCTGCGCGAGGAGGAAACCGAGTGGGTTCATAATATTCAGAATCTCTCCTTTTTCGAGGGCGCGGCGCGGCTGGCGGGGGTAGGAAGGCTCGAGCTCGCCCTAGAAAATGGGCAAACTCAGACTTTGTCTGCTCAGAACATTGTCATTGCTACGGGCTCGAGCCCCGTCCGCATTAACATTCCGGGTTTACCCGAAGCGCGCACGCTGACGAACGAGAGTTTGTTCGAGCTTCACAGCCCGCCTGAACACGTTGCGATGGTCGGCGGGGGCATCATCTCGTCGGAGATGGCCTTTGCGTTTCGCAACTTAGGGAGCCGCGTGACGGTGATTGACCGGGGGGAGCGGGTGTTGTCCAAGCTCGAGCCGGACGTGTCAGAACTCATCCAGGAGGCGATGGCGGCGCGGGATATTGAGATTTGCCTAGAATCCGAGGCTGCCCGTTACGACGAGGCGACGCGGACGCTGTTTATAAAACGTCGTGGCGGCGAGGAGGCGGTGCCGGAGGTGGATCGGGTGCTCCTGGCGCTGGGACGCAAGCCCAACACGGAGGGGTTGGGGCTCGAGGCGCTGGGCGTCACCGTGACCGAAAGGGGCGTGCCCGTGAACCGCTACGGCGAGACGAACGTGAGCAACGTTTATGCGGTGGGCGACGCGACCACCACCTCCGCCTTTACCCACTCCGCCAACGCGCAGGGGCGGCGGGTGGTGCAGCACCTGGCTTTTCCGTGGCTCCCCGTCCTGCGCGGCGAGCCCGAATACCCGGCTGCCGTCTTTACCGACCCCGAGGTGGCGACGGTGGGGCCGAGTCTGGCGGGGCTTCACGAGCAAATGCACCCCAAGCTCATCAAAACGGTTCGGGTAGACTTAAAAGACACCGACCGGGCCTACACAATGGGCCTAGAACGCGGCTTCGTCATCCTCCACGCCCGCCGGTTGACGGGGCGACTGCTGAGCGCGACCATCACTGCGCCCGACGCCGCGGAGATGATTCCGCTGCTCACGTTGGCGGTGAACAAAGGGATGTCGGTGTACACGCTCACCAGCCTCGTGTTTCCTTACCCAACGCTTTCAGAAGCCATCAAAAAGGCGGCGGACGAGTTTTTGTTCGACACCCTGCCAAAGTTGCCGCGCGAGGCGGCGGCGTACGCGCGATATCGCTTCGCCTCCGGTAGCGGTTAGGGAAGAAAGGGCTGAGGTAAAAGAGGAAAGAGTAGAGACGGAAAACCAAGCGTCACTTTGGAACGTTGTAAACTGGACGCCTTGACATACGTTAAGAATTTGAAGGAAAGAGGTGAAATGTGAAGCGTAGGCTAGTTTGGCTCGGTTTGACACTGGCGCTGACTTTATCTTTGGCGCAGGCGCAGACTCTAGAAGACCAAGTTCACGAGTTCACGCTCGAGAACGGCCTGAAGGTCATCATGGTCGTGGACGACACCGCGCCCGTGCTTAACTTTTCTTTGATGTTCGACGTGGGCGGGATTGACGAGCCGGGCGGTTTGGGCGGCATCGCGCACATGGTCGAGCACATGGCTTTTAAGGGCACGCGTTCGGTCGGTAGTTTGGATATTGAAGAGGAGATGGACGCGCTAGGAAGGCTCGAGGTGGCGGCGATTGCGCTCGAGATTGCCGAGGAGGGCGGCGCGTCGGGGGCGGAGCTCGAGGCCTTTCAGAGGCAATTTGACGAGGCTCGAGCCGAGGCGCAGGCGCTGGGGGCGGACAACCCGCTGACCAACTTCTTGACCGCCAACGGCGGCGTGGGCTTAAACGCCTCGACGGGCTACGACCGGACCAACTACACCGTCTCGCTGCCCGCCAACCGCTTAGAGCTTTACGCCCGCCTCTACGCCGACGTGCTCGCCAACCCGGTGTTCAGGTCCTTTTATGAAGAGCGCGACGTGGTCCGCGAGGAGCGCCGCCAGCGCTCCGAAGACTCGCCCGATGGCGTGCTCTACGAAGCATTTTTGCAGGAGGCCTTTCAGGTCCACCCCTACGGCAGGCCGCTCATCGGCGCGCCCGAAGAGATTGAGTCCTACCGCGCGGACGAGGCGCGGGCCTTTTACAACGTCTACTACCAGCCCAACCGCGCGGTGCTGGTTTTGGTCGGCGACCTAGAGCCGGAGGAGGATATCGAAATCATCCGGCGTTACTTCGGCTTCGTGCCCGCCGGGCCGGATGTCGAGACCGTCATCCCCGAAGAGCCCGAGCAGACGGAAGAGCGCCGCGTCACCGTGCCCTTCGACGCCGAGCCGCAGGTCTTGGTGGGCTACCACAAGCCGACGCTGCCCGAACGCGACGCCTACGTGCTCGACGTGGTTGACTACATCCTCGGCAAGGGCCGCACCTCCCGCCTCTTCCGGCGTATGGTGACGGGCGACGAGCTTGCGCTAAGCATCTCGACGAGTTCCGCCTCCCCCGGCATCCGCGACCCCAACCTGTTCGTGTTCGAGGGTCAGCCGAGAGCCCCCCACACCACGGAAGACTTAGAGGCCGCCCTGTACGACGAACTGGACCGCCTAAAGAACGAGCCCGTCAGTGAGGACGAGCTTCAAAAAGCCAAAAACAATCTCCGCGCGAACGTGCTCCGCAGCCTCGCCTCGGGAAGGGCGCTGGCGCAGAATTTAGCCTACAACGAACTCTTCGCGGGCGGGTGGCAGAACTTGATTGACGACCTTGACAAATACGACTCGGTCACGCCGGAAGAAATCATGACGGTCGCGGCGCGCACCTTCACCCCGGAAAACCGCACCGTGGCGACGCTCGAGCCCCTCAGTGAGAACATGGATGATACCGGAGGAACCACCGGAGGAGATGCAGGGCAGACCGGGGGGAGTGGTGACGAATGAAACCCTTTATAAAGCTGGCAACCGTTTTGTCCCTGTTCGTTTGGAGCATGGGTCTGGCCCAAACTCAGGCCCCGCCCGCGCCCACCGAGACCACCGTACCCGACACCTCCGTTCCCGCGGACTGGCCCGACCCGGCGGCGCTCGAGTTCGCCCCCGTCGAGTACGAAGCGCCCGTCCCGACGCGGCACGAGTTGTCCAACGGGATGGTGGTGTATCTGCTCGAGGACCACACCCTCCCGCTCATCAACGGCGTCGCCTATGTGAAAGCCGGAAGCTTTTACGACCCCGAGGACGAGGTGGGCTTGGCGAGCCTCACCGCCGACCTCATGCGGACGGGCGGCGCGGCGGGCCGGAGCGCGGACGAACTGGACGAAACCTTAGAAAGCCTCGCCGCTTCCGTCGAGGTGTCCGCCGCCGACCTCTACACCGCCGCGAGCTTTTCGGCACTGCGCGAGAACATCGACGAGGTGCTGGGCGTGCTCGAAGACGTGCTCACCGCGCCCGACTTTGAACAAGGCCGCATCGAGATCGCGCGAGGCCGCGCCCTGGAGGCCATCCGCCGCCAGAACGACGACCCGGTGGGCATCGCCGTGCGCGAGTTTAACCGGCGTCTCGCCGAGGGCCATCCGGCGGGCTACGTCCCGACCGAGGAGACAGTTAATAACATCTCCCGCGACGATATGATGGCGTTTTACGAGCGCTACTTCAAGCCCAACGCCACCGTGCTGGCCTTGAGCGGCGATTTTGATTCCGAAGCAATGCTGGGAACGCTCGAGACCACCTTCGCCGACTGGCAACCCGCCGAGGTGGACTATCCCACGCTGCCGCCCTACAACCCCACGCCCGAACCCAGGGTCTACGTCGCTGATAGAGCTTTGGGCCAAAGCATCATCCTGATGGGGCACCCCAGCGTCCTCGCCTACAGCCCGGCCTACAACGACCTGACGGTAGCAAACAACATCCTGGGTGGCGGGGGCTTCTCGAGCCGCCTTTTTACCGACATAAGAAGCAACCGCGGTTTGGCCTATTCGGTGGGGAGCCAGGTGGGGCAAGGCTTCGAGACGCCCGGAACCTTTTTGCTTTTCTCCTTCACCCGCACCGAGCGCACCGCCGAGGTGGTGGGGCTGCTTTTGGAGCAGCTCGAGCGCCTGGAAAACGAAGCCGTGAGCGATGAAGAACTCACCACCCAGCGCGACGCGATCCTCAACCAAGCTATCTTCCGCTCCACCTCGCCCGCGGCGGTGGTGCAGCGTATCGCATTAGCAACCGAGATTCTGGGCCTGCCCACCGGCTACTACGACGAGTACATCGCCCGCGTGGGCGCGGTGACGCCGGAGGACGTGCTGGCGGTAGCAGAGCAAGAACTGCGCCCCGAGGACATGATTATCCTCGTGGTGGGTGACGTGTCGGAGTTCGACGCGCCCTTGGACCAGTTTGGTGAGGTTGTGCCTATCGAGCTCGAGTGACCTAAAGAGACAGGGCGTGAGGAGCATCAATCACCTCGCGCCCTGTCATGTGGTGCTGGTTCAACTCTGAAAGCTACTGAGTCCTCCACCGGTTTTGGAAAAGAGGGAAATCGCGTTATGGAAAACGCCAAATTATCTTCTAGCAAACCGAACAACCATCAAGTTGCTAGCGAAGGCAGAAGTTTTGTCGAGTCCGAACTGAAAAAACGCGGCGCAGGTTCAGTAACCTCCGAAGGAACGCAGAAGATTTATTTGCAAGCGTCTAGTTCAGACCGTAGCCGAACTGTTCAAATTCAAGTGAAAACGAAACGTAAAGGCAACTGGCATTCTAAAACTGATGAAGCCGAAGCAACCGAAACTCCACCGAATCCAAACAACGTTAGAAAGTTTTGGGTTTTCGTAGATTTGAGCGGCGCACGAAGATATTGGGTTGTGCCTGATTGGTGGATGCGAAACGACATTCACGAAGCGCATCAGGCATACTTGAACAGACACGGCGGAAGACGCCCCAAAACTCTTGACTCGAATCATCACTCGATTGGTGAAAAGAGACTTGAACAATGGCAAGACAAATGGGAAATTTTAGGAATCTTTGACTAAAAGCGTTGCCCTTGATTAAGCTGCCGCCCAACAATGGACGTCAGAACCCGATGAGCAATCATCGTTGCAATCCTGGTTTATATGTAGTAACGTTACTACATGGCGATCACAAAGATATCTAGTAGAGATTTCAACCAAGATATCGGCAAGGCCAAACGAGCCGCGGCCAAAGGTCCCGTTGTGATTACAGATCGTGGCAAGCCGGCTCACGTTTTGCTCTCTATCGACGCGTACAACCGACTCACGGGGGGCGCTGCGACCATTGTTGACCTTATCTCAGACGAACGCGCCGCTGACATCGAGTTTGAAGTAGAACGTGCCCAAGGTTCATCTTTGCGGGTTCTCGAGCTCCCCTAAGAAACGTGTTTCTGTTGGACACAAACGTCGTCTCAGAATTGCGGCGAGCTGCCAGTGGTGAGGCGAACGAGCATCTTATAGCCTGGGCGTCCAGCGTCGAGAGCGGCGCGCTCTATTTATCCAGCGTTTCGATGCTCGAGCTTGAGATTGGCGTACAAAGGGTGGAGCGGCGCGATAAGCGTCAAGGTAAAGTGCTTCGGTCCTGGCTCTCCAACAAGGTGAGGCCGGCTTTCTGGGGTCGCGTTTTACCCTTCGATGAGGCTGCGGCGGTCGTCTGCGCCAGGTATCATGTACCGAACCCACGGTCTGACCGAGATAGCTTCATCGCGGCGATTGCCGAGAGCAACAATATGACCGTGGTTACGCGTAATATCAAGGATTTTGAACCTCTCGGGGTCCAGGTGTTGAATCCGTGGCTGCCACAAATCTAGGGGTTACGCGTAGTATTTAGGGAACGTCAGGTGCGGTCTGACAAGGCGCTGCACACGGATAATTGACTGCTGTGCGCTCGTTTAGCTTCGCTAAGCCTCGTTTGTCGTCAAGTGCCGGTGAGCGCAGGCGTTAAGCGGCAATTTTGTTTCCGCTGGGCTCTGCGAAAGATGTCATCGACCATTACGAATCCCAAAGCGAAGACGAAGCCATTGCCGAAGACGAAGCTGCACTTGCCACTAAAGAAACCTTGATGCAAGTTCCTCTCGAGCTCGTTGGGGATGTGCGGGCGCTAATCGCAAAGCAGCAAGCAAATCGCTAATGCTGCCGGTTGCCGCTTAAGATACGTTGGAGCCAAACCACCGTGTACCAAACGGACTACATCACGCGAACCATCAAGCAGTTTCCCGACATACTCGCGGCGCTTCTCGGGGCTTGAGCAAATGCGTCAAGGATTAGCTCGAGCGTGAAGTGGCTTTTGCTCCTCACCCTTTGGGGCGCGGCGTCCGCCCAGCCCGTCTGGGACCTGCCGAGCCCCGCCCGCTGGCTCGCCGCCGAGGACGGTAAGCTCGTCGCGCTGAGCGAAAACGGCACCGTCTCGAGCCTCGCCTCAGACGGCGTCACGGTTCTGGCCGAAGGCTGGCGGGGACTTTTCGTTGTGCTCTGCGAGGGGCGCGTGTTGGGTGTGGACGCGGCGGGGCGGCTCGCGTGGGCGGATGGAGACATCGGCCCCGAGGTGTCCGAAACGGCGAAGCCCGTTTGTTTGGAAGACGGGCGAGTGGTCGCCGTCGCGCCCGAGGGTCGCGGATTGCTGCTTTTGAATGTTGACCTTCAACCCCTGGCCCGGCTCGAGCTCCCCACCCTCCCCGACGCCCAGCCGACGCTCGCGGACGTTGCGGGAGACGCCCAACCCGAACTCGCCGTCCTCACCGACCCGAGCGCGCGCTACGCCCACGGGGTTTTGGGTGACAGGCTCGAGGCCCTGAGCGTCACCGTTATCAACCTGGCCGACTTCAGCGTGCTGGGCGGCTACACCCTGCCCGCGCCTTACGTGTTCGAGGGGCTGCGGGTCATGCCGACGGAGTACGGGATTGACGGGGTCAAAGAGCTACTTTTTGCCACGCGCTCGTCAAGCTTGGCGGGGGCGGGCGTGTTGCCTTTGAAGTGGGCGGACGCCGGGCTCGAGCCCCTGCCGGTCGTCGCAGAAATCGGCACCTCGCACCGCTGGCTCAACCTCTTTGCGAGCCGCGGCGGGGCCGCCTACGCGGTGCGGACGCCTCACATCGGGGGGCCGTTGTTGCAGCTTGGTTTGGAGCGCGACGCTCCGCTCGTCGGCGCGTTCGACTTGGGCGTGACGAACCACGCGATTGGCTCGAGAAGCTTAGACTTGGGCGTTCTCCTGTCCGGTGAGGGCGACGTGAACCGCCTCGTGCTGCCCTCACAGTCTCTGCGCGAACTCCGCCTCATCCGCTGCGAGGTCTACGGGGCGTGCGAGGTGACGGCGACGTTCGGGTTGCCCGCGGGGCTCTCGAGCCTCACCAGCCTGACTTGGGAAGGCCGCGAAACCGTCGCCGCCGCGCTTCTCTCCGGCGAAGTGTGGCTCTGGACGCCCTAAAACCAACCCTTGCGCCTAAAATAGGCAATCAGCCCCACCGTCACAAGAATCATCACGCCCCACACCGCCGCGTAGCCCCAGCGCCACCCCAGTTCGGGCATGTATGCAAAGTTCATCCCGTAGACCCCGACGATAAAGGTTAGCGGGATAAAGATGGTGGCGATGATGGTCAAGACTTTCATCACCTCGTTCATGCGGTTGGACACGCTCGAGAGATAAACCTCCAAAAGGCTCGTCAAGAGGTCGCGGTAGGTCTCCACCGTGTCGATGACCTGAACCGTGTGGTCGTAAACGTCGCGCAAGTAAGTCAGCACAGAAGGGGAGAAGAGCGAGTTCTCCTCGCGGTAGAGCGCGCTCAAGACCTCGCGGAGCGGCCACACGGATTTGCGCAAGAAGATCATCTCGCGCCGATAGGTGTTAATGCGCCCCAACAGCGCGGGGGTGGGCGTGTCGATGACCTCGTCCTCCAAATCCTCGATGATTTCGCCGTAACGCTCGAGAATAAGAAAGTACGTGTCTACGACCATATCCATAAGCGCGTAGGCGAGATAGTCCGCGCCCTGCCTGCGGATTTTGCCCTTACTCTTCGCTATCCTGTCGCGCACCGGGTCGAACACGTCGCCCACGTCTCGCTCCTGGAATGAGAGCACGTAGCCGGGGCCCAAAATAAGGCTCACCTGCTCGTTGCGCAGCTCGTTCTCGGCGTCCAGCGAGAGCATCCGCAGCACGATGTAGACGTAAGCGTCGAAAAACTCGACCTTGGGCCGCTGCCCCGTCGAGACGATGTCCTCAAGCGTCAGCGGGTGGAGCGAAAAGTGCGCGCCCACCTTCTCGATGACGTCAACGTCGTAGAGGCCGTTGACGTTTATCCAGTCGATGTGCGCGGGGTTCTCATGCTCGAGCGCGTCGTCGATGCTTAGGGGGTCGCGGACCTCGATGTCGTGCTCGTCATACGCGATGAGCGAGACGCGGACCGGGCCGGTGGTGGCCTCGCCCGTGTAGACGAGGCTGCCGGGGGCCATGCCGGGTTTTTTGGCGTTGCTCCTGTACACCTCTCTTTATACCAGGTCTTTAATACCGGGTCTTTATATCGGGTCGAGCCCGCCTAAACCGTCGCCAGGCTCACCCCCTCGAGCGCCCTCTCCACATCCTCCACCAAATCCTCCGGGTCCTCAATGCCGACCGAGAGCCGCACCAGCCCGTCCGTAACGCCCTGACGGGCGCGCGTCTGGGGGTCCAAAAGCTGATGCGTGGTGCTCGCAGGGTGGGTAGCGAGCGATTCCACGTCGCCTAAAGACACAGCTTGGGTAAAAAGAGACAGAGAATCCAAGAAGCGGGCGGCTTCTTCTTTGCCGGAAAGCTCGAGCGCCACCATCCCCCCAAAACGTCGCATCTGCTTCTCTGCGACCTCATGACCTGCGTGATTTTTCAGACCCGGGTAGTAAACCTTTTGAACCGCCGGATGGTCCTGTAAAAACGTCGCAATCCGCTCCGCCCCGTCGCAGTGCGCCTCCATGCGCAGCGCCAGGGTTTTCATCCCGCGCAGGAAGAGGTACGCCTCAAAAGGCCCCAGCGCGCCGCCCACGTGCCTTAAGCCTTCTGCGCGCACCTCGCTCAGGAGCGCCGCCGGACCCGCCAGCACGCCGCCGATGGCGTCGCCGTGGCCGCCCAAATATTTGGTCGCGGAGTGAAGCGTCACGTCGAAGCCGTGCTCGAGCGGTTTGGTGAGATAAGGCGTCGAAAAGGTGTTGTCGGCAACCGTGAGGATGCCCCGCTCGCTAGCAAGGGCGCTGACGGCCTCTAAGTCGCTGATGCGCAGCGTGGGGTTGGTGGGCGTCTCGACGTAGATGACGCGCGTGGCGGGGGAGAGCGCCGCCGAAAGGTCCTCGTCTCGAGTGGTCTCTTTCATGCCCACCCCGAAGCGCCCCAGGATGTCGCGGAAAAAGCCCTCGGTGCCGCCGTACAAAGGGCCCACGAACACCACCTCGTCGCCCGGCTTGAGAAGCGTCAGCATCAAGGCGCTCACCGCGGCCATGCCGCTCGAGAACGCCACCGCGTCCTCCGAGCCCTCTAAGTCGGCTAGCTTTTCTTCAAAGGCGCGGGTCGTGGGGTTGCCAACGCGCGAGTAGACGAAGCCCGCCTCCTCGCCGCCGAAAAGACGCTCGCCACGTCCGAACGAGCCGTAGGCGAAGGTCGAGGTCTGGTAGATGGGGGCGACGTGTGCGCCCGTATTGGGGTCGGGCTGCGTGCCGCTGTGGACGGCGCGTGTGCGAAAGCGTTTGTTGGTATTCACGGTATAAACTCCTCTATCCATTAAACCTTATGTAAAAGGATAAAGAGGTGGCGAAAGTCTCAGGGAGTACACCGCGCTGCCTGTTGACAGGCGTTTATACCTCCTCTGCCTTTAGTCTTGCCCCCTCCACCTCCCGCAACGCCTTCATCGCCGCGAGCGCCCGCGGAAAACCCAAAAACATAGCGGCGTGCAAAACGGTTTCTTTAAGCTCGTCCGGCGTCGCGCCGCAGTTGAGCGCGCCGTGCAGGTGGGTCTTGAGCTCGCTCTCGCTGCCGACGCTCATGAGGTGGGCGACGGCCAAAAGTTCACGGGTTTTCAAGTCCAAGCCGGGGCGGGCGAACACATTGTCGTAGGCCGTCTCGAGCACGAGCGCCGCTAAGTCGGGGTCGAGCGCCCGGAGGCGTTGTTCGATGGCGTCGGCTTTCTCGCCCCAAATCCTTTGGCGCACACTCTCTGTCATGCCTCACTCTACCGTCCTCACGCGCGGCGGGCCTGTTAGGATGGCCCAAGTAACACGATAGGGGTGAAAAGATGAAATACAGACCGTTAGGCCGAACCGGCTTCGACGTTTCCGAAATCTCTTTTGGCGCGTGGGCCATCGGCGGCGACTGGGGCGAGGTGAGTGACGAGGACTCCCTGGCCGCGCTCCACCGGGCGGTGGACGTGGGCATCAACTTTTTCGACACGGCGGACGTGTACGGCGACGGGCGCAGCGAAAGACTCTTGGCGCGTTTGAAGAGGGAGCGTTCCGAGCCTCTTTATGTTGCCACCAAGGCGGGGCGTCGGCTCGACCCGCACACCGCCGAAGGCTACAACCGCAAGAATCTAACAGGCTTTATCGACCGGAGCCTAAAAAACTTAGAAACCGACGCCTTGGACCTCGTCCAACTCCACTGCCCGCCGGCGGAGGTTTACTACCTGCCCGAAGCCTTTGGCGTGCTGGATGACCTCAAAAAGGAGGGGAAAATCAAGCACTACGGCGTTTCGGTCGAGAAAGTCGAGGAGGCGCTCAAGGCCATCGAATATCCGGGCGTCGAGACGGTGCAGATTATTTTTAACATCTTCCGGCAGCGGCCCGCCGGGCTCTTTTTCCGCGAGGCGGAAGCGCGCGAGGTGGGCATCCTGGCGCGCGTGCCCTTGGCGAGCGGCCTCTTGACGGGCAAGATGAGCCGCGACACGCACTTCGACGAGAACGACCACCGCAACTTTAACCGCCACGGTGAGGCCTTTGACCAGGGTGAGACCTTTGCGGGCGTGGACTTTGACACAGGGCTCGAGGCGGTGCGCGAGCTTCAGGCCCTCGTCCCCGAAGACGCCACCATGCCCCAGTTCGCGCTGCGCTGGATTCTCATGTTTGGCGCGGTTTCGTGCGCCATCCCCGGCGCCAAACGCCCCGAGCAGGTCACCGACAACGCCCGCGCCGCCGAGCTGCCGCCTTTGTCCGAGGAGACGATGGCGCGCGTGCGGGAAATCTATGACGGGCGGGTGAAGGAGCAGGTACACCACCGCTGGTAGCCTTTTCCAACCGTTACGACGAGTTTGGACATTAAAAACGGCTGTTGCAAACCCAAATACACAGTTCCGCGGCAACTATCTTAGGTTGACGCGCCTTGTTCTGAGGCGTAGAGTTGGGTTTCATCAACTTTGTCTCTGGGCGGTAGGGGTGAATAGCGGCACTGTACCCGCAGAATGAGTTGGTTAGGAGGTAGTTATGACCACGATGTCCGCGAGTTTCAGCCTAACCATCAACGGAAAAGAGGCGGCCACGAAAGGGACTTACGGCGTCATCAACCCTGCCACGGGCTCAGTCTTCGCCGAGGCCCCCGACTGCACCGACGCCCAACTCGACGACGCCATGACGGCAGCCGCCGAGGCGTTCCGGAGCTGGCGAAAGGACGAAGAGAAGCGGCGGCAGGCGCTTCGAGACTGCGCCGCGGCGATTGACGCGCACGCGGACGAGGTGGCGCGAGTAGAGACGCTCGAGCAGGGCAAACCGCTCCGCGACTCGCTCGGCGAGATGGGCGGCGCGGCGCACTGGTTCAGGGAGTATGCTGCCTTTCCTCTTCCTCACGACGTGCTGCGGGATGACGAAGACGGCCGGGTCGAGGTTCACCGGAAGCCCCTGGGCGTCGTCGGCTCGATAGCGCCGTGGAACTATCCTATCTTCTTGGCGGCCATGAAGATAGCGCCCGCGCTCCTGGTCGGGAACACGGTGGTGCTCAAGCCGTCGCCTTACACCCCGCTCGCCACGCTCAAGCTCGGCGAAGTTTTGCGCGAGGTGCTGCCCCCCGGCGTGCTGAACGTCGTCTCGGGCGGGGACGAGCTAGGCGCGGCCATCACCACGCACCCGGCGGTCCGCCAAATCTGCTTTACCGGCTCCGTCGAAACGGGCAAAAGGGTCGCCGCCGCTGCCGCCCCAGACCTCAAGCGGATGGTGCTCGAGCTCGGCGGCAACGACCCGGCCATCGTGTTGGGCGATGTGGACCCGAAAGGGGTGGCTGAGAAGCTGTTTTGGGGTGCCTTTGGGAACGTAGGTCAGACCTGTACCGCCGTCAAACGCCTCTATGTACACGAGCGGGTCTACCCGGCGCTGGTTCAAGAACTCGCCGACCTCGCCAAGAACGTGCGGGTCGGCGACGGTCTCGACCCCACCACGCAACTCGGGCCGCTCAACAACAAGCCGCAACTCGAGCGGGTGAGTGAGCTGGTAGAGGATGCCAAGAGGGCAGGCGCGACCATCGTCACCGGTGGTGAGCGCCTTAACAAGCCGGGCTACTTCTACGCGCCCACGGTCGTCACAAACATCGCCGAAGGCACCCGGCTGGTGGACGAAGAGCAGTTCGGCCCGGCGCTCCCTATCATGCCCTTTTCTGAGCTCGATGACGTGCTCGAGCGGGCGAACGCGACCCACTTCGGTCTGGGTGCCTCGGTGTGGACGAAAGACCTGGACAAAGGGGCCGACGTCGCGGCGCAACTCGCGAGCGGCACAGCGTGGGTGAACAAGCACGGAGGGGTAGACCTGGCGGTTCCCTTCGGGGGCTCGAAATGGTCGGGCATCGGCTACCAGAACGGCACCTGGGGGCTCGAGTCTTACAGCGAGCTCCAGGTCATCGAAGTCAGCAAGGCGTGAGGCGTCACTGGTAGCTTTAGCCAACCGTCACGACGATGAGACCCGCCTCGAGCGCAACTTCAAGCGGCGTTCCACTGACTTCGTTCGACACGCCCCGACCGAGGCCGAAAGGGAGGGCAAAGCGCGTGAGCGGGTACTTTGCGTTTTTGAGGGTGACGACGGAAATCTCGCTGAGGCTCAAGACGCTGAACCGCTGACCCACGGGTAGGGGAAGCTCGAGCCCATCCTCACCCGACAAAAAGAACGTCCTCACGTCGCCCGAGTGGAGCCACACCCGCGCGCCCGCCCGCGTGAGTTTGGCGGCAATCAGCACCGCCGCGAGCGTCTGGTCTAAACGTCCGCCCAGACCCCCAATGATAATGACCTCGTCCGCTCCGGCGTCTAAAACGTGGTGCAGGGCGAGCTCGAGGTCGAGCCTATCTTTTTCGGGAGGATGCGCTTTTCTGGGTACATCGGGATAACCGGCCAGCACCTCCTTTGTCACCGAGTCGAAATCGCCCACCACCAGCGCGGGCGTGACGCCCAGCGGCTCCGCGTGGCGCAGCCCCGAGTCGGCGGCGACGACGAGGTCGGCGCGGGCCGCCGTTTCTCTTAGGTCGTCTGTGACTCGGATGTCGCCCCCCGCCAGTACAAGCGCCCTCATTCAGCCTCGAGGCCGAGCACCGCATGAGGCGGGACGTGAATCTTTACGGTGTCGCCCGGCCCTAACCCCGCGGGCAACTCGCGCGTGAAGCCCGTCCACTGGAAAGGGAGTCCAGTCGGGTGGAGCTCGAGCAGCAGCGTATGCGCCGCCCCCGCGCGCTCGAGGCGCACGAGCGTGGCCGAAACGTCACCCCGGCCCGGGGCTCGAGACAGCGTAATAAGGTCGCTCCGCAGGAGGATAAAGGGCGCGTCCGGCATCGGGTCGCAGGGTTCAAGCCCCCGCACCCTCTCCCGCTCATACACGTTGGTGTGACCCAGAAAGCGCGCCACCCAGACGGAGGCGGGCGCGGCGAAGAGGTCGGCGGGCGTGTTTACCTGCTCGAGCCTCCCCGAACGCATCACCGCCACACGGTCGGCTATGGTCAGGGCCTCGCTTTGGTCGTGGGTCACGAAAAGGGCGCTCACCGCGAGCTCCCCCAGAATCTGCGCCAGTTCCTGCTTGAGTTCATCGCGGAGCGTCGCGTCCAAATTGGACAGGGGCTCATCCAAAAGCAGCAGCGCGGGCTTGGGGGCGAGCGAGCGGGCCAGCGCCACGCGCTGCTGCTGGCCGCCGGAGAGTTCAAACACGCGCCTTTTTTCGTAGCCTTCCAGCCCGACGAGCCCCAACAACTCCCCCACCCGCGCCCGCCGCGCCTCCTTCGTCCAGCCCGCCTCGACGAGGCCGAAGGCGATGTTTTTCTCCACATTGAGGTGCGGAAAGAGCGCGTAGTCCTGAAACACCATCCCGAAGCCCCGCCGCTGCGGCGGCAGCGCGGTGATGTCTCGGTCTCCCAGAAAAATACGGCCTTTTGTGGGCGGCTCGAGCCCCGCCACGAGCCTCAACAGGGTGCTCTTGCCGCAGCCGCTCGGTCCCAACAGCGCGACCGTTTCGCCGGGGCGAAGTGCAAGCGTCACGCTGTCCACCGCGCGGATGCTCCCGTAGGTTTTGTGGAGGTTCTCGAGGCGCAGGGTCATAGGTGCGGTGTCAAGAGCGGCTCACGGTAAGTTGATGACGAAGCCGTCAGAAGCGTAGAGAACGCCCTCCGGCGCGGGCTTGCGCGCGTCCACGCCGTGACCCAGATGCGTCAAAACGGCGCGCTTCGGTTTCAAGGTTTTGAGAAGCTCGAGCGCCTCCCCCACGTCGTAGACGCTGCGGCTCTCCAAGGGCGCGTCCTCCTTGAAAAAGCTCGTGCCCAGGATGAGGAGCTTGAGGTCGCACCACGGCGCAAGGTCCTGAAGCCCCAGACAGTCGGGCATATAGCCCCAGCTCCCCCCGGCCCCGTTAAAACGAAAGGCGTAAGACCAGCCGTTGTAACCGTGCGGCACTCTGTGGGCCTTTACCTCGTAGTCCCTAAGCCGCAACGTTTCCACATCCCGAAAAGGCGTAAGGCGCTCAAAGTTCCCCCGCGTCATGTAGGCAAACCGCTCCTTAAGTTGCGGCACGACCTCGGCGGGCGCGTAGACGGGTGTAGGGCGGTTCGTCCAGCGCGCCTGGTCCCCGATGTCGCTTAGGCCCGACACGTGGTCGCTGTGCGCGTGGGTAACGAGCACCGCGTCAACGTCCCTTACGCCCTCCCTGGTCATTTGCGGCCGCAGCTCGGGCGCGGCGTCGATGAGAACGCGCGTTTGACCCTCTATCAAAACCGACGGGCGGGTCCGGGCGTTCACCCCCGGGGTGCGCGCCTCCTCGCAGACCGCGCAGCCGCACCACCAGCGCGGCACGCCCTGGGAGTCGGACGAGCCGAGAAAACGCAAGCGGGCGGGCGCGGTCATCACGCGTCAGCATACCCGAGAGCTTGCCTCTTGCGCACCCCGGACGGGCGGCGGGGTCGGCTCACGCGAACCTGCCCCCAAATCCGCCAAAGTTGGAATTTGCATACCTTCATGAGGATTTCTTTAAGGGTCCTTAGTAAAATTTACCACTATTGAGGCCGCTCGCTCGCTTTACCCTTTGTAAGAGTTGCACAAAGTGCGGTATCCCATTAGACTGACTTTGCTGTAACCATACCCATTACTCTTGGAAGGGGGTAATAAAAGATGAAGTTTAGACAGAATGGAAAGCCGCTCGTCCTGACGCTGATGGTGGGGCTTATGTTCCTGCTGACGGCGTGCCCGGGTGGCGACGGAAACGGCGTGCCGCCCACGGCGGTCAACAACAGCTACGAGGTAACTGTTGGGCAGTCGCTCGACATACCCGCGCCCGGCGTGCTGGGTAATGACATGGGCGCTGACTTAGAAGCAGTGCTCGAGGCCGACGCGGCGGGAGATTTGGTGCTCGATGCCGACGGCTCTTTCACCTACACACCGCTAGCCACAGCCACATCGGATCAGTTTACCTACAGGGCGCGTAATGACGCGGGCACCTCTGACATCGCAACCGTCAGCATCACCATCAATCCTGCTAATGGCGGTGGTAACGGGGACGACGAGCTCGAGGCGGAGGACGACCCCAGCTTCACCGTTAATCCCGGTCAACCGGTCACCATCAGCAACGCACAGTTGTTAGCCAACGATACCGTTCCCGCTGGCGCGACAGCCACGGTCACCGTTACCGACACCGATGGCGAGCTTACCGACAACATGGACGGCACATACACCTACACAGCCGCAGCGGACGCCGCTATTGGCTCCACCTACACCTTCACCTACACCCTCACCGCGGGCGGCGAAACCTCCGACCCCGCAACGGTGACGATTACCGTTGTTGATGCGCCACCTGCTGGTACTGGTGAGTATGATGTCAACTTCCAGAATGAAGGTGCGGACACGCCTGACGGTTATATCGGGGACTTTGGTTTGCCTTTTGGCGACAGAAACGGCCAGACTTACGGTTGGGTAACCATCGAAAACAATCAAGCCACCTCCAACCTCTGTGACCTCAGCGACGAACCGACCGATCCAGACGATGATGGCAACGGCCGCGACCGTGACATACCTGACGTTCCCCAGCTTCTTGACACCTTCATGCACATGCAAGGGGCAACCGTCCTTGCGCGCGAAGGCAGCTTCAACGGTGTTGCTCAAAACTGCGCCTGGCAGATTGCCCTGCCGGAAGGCACCTACGAGGTTCAACTTGCGTTAGGCGACCCCCAGGTGCAGGCGGCTCCATCCACGGTTGTTGGCCAACCTTACCCGGCATACCAGGTAAGCGTTGAAAGCGTAGTTTTCCCAGACAGCCCGTACACGCCGCCCAACCGGGCAAGCAACCCGGCTCCCTCCAACGGCGACATTGCCGCCCTTTTTGTACAAACTGTGGACCCGCTCGTGGTGACTATCGGGGATGAAGACGGGCAGGGGAACGGTGTACTGACCATTACACCCACAGCCAACAGCAGAAACACCAAGATCGCTTACGTAGCTATCTCGCCTCAAGGTGAGGAAGAAGAAGATTAAAGCCAAGTTTTAGTCTTTGCTAGTTAGACTGAGTCAGAAAGCCGACCTTTTGCGGTCGGCTTTTCTCTTTCGTTCTACGCAATTTCGGTTTCAACTCCTCACATAGGAACCAGGAGGCCGGTTCCTCTACACGTTGGTTTCTATAACTCGCTCCTCCCGAACCGCTCTAACAGCAGCATGGCCGCGCCCGTAATAGCCATGAGCAACACCGACAGCGCCAACGCCGCGCCGTAGTTGGCCGCGCCGGGTCGGCCCAGGCGGTCGAAGATGGCGACGGGCAGCGTGGCAAATTCGGGGCGGGTGATGACGAGCGTCGCGCCGAACTCGCCCATCGACACGGCAAAGGCAAAGGCGGCGGCGGCGACGAGGGCGGGGGCGAGCAGGGGCAGTTCAACGCGGGCAAGCACGCGCAAAGGACCCGCGCCAAGAGAACGCGCGGCGTCGGGCATACTCATGGGCAGGCCCCGCAGCGCGGGCAGGAGGCTCCGCGCCACAAAGGGAAAGGCGATGAGCGTGTGGGCAAGCGTGAGGCCCCAGGGGCTTACTGCAAGCTGCGGAAACACGAGCAGATAGCCAAAGCCCAACGTGACCGCGCTCGTCGCCAAGGGTAGCAGGCTCAAGCCGTCGAGCCAGCGCAGCCCGCCGCGCACCACCGCGTAGGCGAAGGCGAGGCCGACGAGGAGCGAAAGCAGGGTGCTCGAGACCGCAAACCGCAAAGAATTGAGCACCGCGCGCCCGGCCCCCGCAAAGCCGGTGGAACGGGACGCCTCGCGGAGACTCAAGAAGTTACCAAGGGAAAACCCTTCGCTCGTCCAAAAAGCCTGCGCCGTGAGCGCCACAAGCGGCGAGAGGATGAGCAGCACCACCAGCGCCATGTTGAGCGCCAACAGAGCGCGGGCGGCACCTTTGGCGTGGGGAAGGCTGCGAACCGCGCCGAGCGGCACCGCGAGCCGCGCCTGCAAGCGGGTGTAGAGAGCTGTAAAGAGTCCGACAACCAGAAGCTGCGTCAGCACGAGCACGGCGGCGGTGTCTAGCTGCAAAAGCCGCAGCGTGAGGCGGTAGACCTCGACCTCTAAGGTGGCAAAACGCGGCTGGGGTGCCAGAATCACGATAACCCCGAATGAGGTAAAAGAGAAAACGAACACGAGCGTAGCGGCGGCCAGCACGGCGGGCGCGGCCAAGGGCAGCGTGACGCGCAGGAGCGTGCGCCAAGTCCCTGCGCCAAGCACCGCGGCGGCGTCGCGGAGCTTAGGGCCGACGGTTTCCAAATAGGCCCCCACAATCCGCACCACCACCGCGTAGTTGTAAAACACGTGCGCCGCAAGGATGATGAGGAGCGTGCCCCGCAGGTTGAGGTTGACAAAACCGCGCGGCCCCGCGAGCGCCAGAAAACCGATGGCGGCGACCACGGTGGGCATGACAAAGGGAATCGTAAAGGCGACGCGTAAGAGGCGTTTGCCGCGAAAGGTGTAGCGCGAGAAGAGCACCGCGTTGGGCAGCGCCAGGCCAACGGTGAGCGCGGTGGAAAGGAGCGCCTGCCAGGTCGTGAACCAGACGCGTTCCCGGTAGTAGGGATTGCTGAAAACGTCTAAAAAGATTCCTGGGCTCGAGACGCTCCGCACCAGAATCACCCCGAGCGGGAGGAAGAGAAACGCGCCCAAAAAGAAAACGGCAACAGTTCCGGCTAACCAGGTGAGATAGGAACGCTGCACGCTTTAGTTTATACGCTGCTGTCGGGTACACGCTTCATGTGTGGCTCGAGCCGACCTCTGAATTTGAGCTTCCGCGACCCCGCATTCGACACTAATTTTGAACCAGGGCTTGACAGCCTCACCTCCGACCGTCATACTGGTCACATTCGCTTCAGGCGAAATGAAAGGAGCAGGCGCGGTGACAAACTACCTCTACGACTTTATCCCCGTCGGTGCATGGGAGAGGTCTGCCTGCTCGTAGCCAGTTTATAGACTGACCTTACGACCGTGGGAGACCCAAATCCCACGGTCTTTTTTTGTGCCCTTTTGGGCCTGGACCGTGGGCCACGTTCAGGTTCTGGAGGGACGATTTGAAGCTAAAAGTACAGCAGTCCCTAAAGCGCGCAGTGCAAGTCACCACGAAAGCTGACGCGCCGTGTCAGGTAGGCGTGGGTAGGCTTGGGGGGAGGCTCGAGCCTTCTTCAACTCCTTTTCAAACCGCCTGTTCACTGATGCTGCCCATCTCGTTATTGACGCTAACAACGCCACGAAAAGAGTCGCCATGACCACCTCTGCACTACCCACCCCCGCCGTCACGCCCATAAAACGTTACGCGCAGCTTCTCGCGCGTTACTTGAGACCGCAGTGGAAAAAAGCTACGCTGATGGCGCTGCTCATCCTCGTGAGTACCGGCTTGCAACTGCTCGTGCCGCAGATTATCGCCTCGTTTATCGACACGGCGAGAGCGGGCGGCGCACTCAACACGCTCCTGCGCGCCGCGCTGCTCTTTTTAGGTGTCGCGCTGGCGAACCAGGTTTTAAGCAGCGCCGCCACCTATTTGGGCGCGGACGTCGGCTGGGCCGCGACCAACACCATGCGCGAGGACTTAGCTGAGCACTGCCTGGGGCTCGACATGGCGTTTCACACCGCGCGCACCCCCGGCGAGCTTATCGAGCGCATCGACGGGGACGTAACTGCGCTGTCGAATTTTTTCTCGCAGTTCGCGGTGCGCGTGTTCGGGGCGGCGCTCTTGCTCGTCGGCATCCTCGTCGTTTTGTGGTTTGAAGACCCGCGCGTAGGGTTGACCCTCACGCTCTTTTCGATCGTCGTCTCGGTGACGCTGAACCGCGTGCGCGAGGTGGCGGTGCCCGCGACAAAGGCGTCGCGCGAGGCGGACGCGGGGCTCTTCGGGTTTATCGAGGAGCGGCTGGCGGGCTTGGACGACATCCGCGCGAACGGCGGCGGGCCTTACGTGATGCACCGCTTTACGCACGTGGCGCGCACCGTGTTCTTTAGCGGACGCCGGGCCTGGATGAAGCGCTCATCCATCTGGCTCCTGTCCTACGGACTTTTTACCATCGGCGACCTCCTCACCCTCGGCCTGGGCATCACGCTTTTTCAGCGGGGCGCGGTGTCGCTGGGGACGGCCTGGCTGTTTTTTCAGTACATGCTGATGCTGGAAACGCCCATCGAGCAGATTACGCAGCAGATGCAGGAACTGCAAAAGGCGGGGGCCAGCGTCGGGCGGATTGATGAGCTTTTCGCCCTCGAGAGCGGCCTAAAAGCGGGAGGCGAAAAGGAACTGCCGGAGGGGCCGCTCGCCGTGACCTTTGAGAGGGTGAGCTTCTCTTACGACGACAAGCGCATCCTGGACGAGGTGTCGTTTCACCTCACGCCGGGCACGGTGCTCGGGCTCTTGGGCCGCACGGGCTCGGGCAAAACGACGCTGACGCGCCTTTTGTTCAGGCTTTACGAGGTTTCTTCGGGCGCGGTGCGCTTGGGTGGGGTGGACCTGCGGGACGCGCCGCTGGAGACGCTCCACAAGCACGTCGGGCTGGTGACGCAGGAGGTGCAGCTCTTTCACGCGAGCGTGCGCGACAACCTCACGTTTTTTGACCAGACCGTGCCGGAAGATTCTATTCTGGCGGTGCTCGACGAACTCGGGCTGAGTCGCTGGTTGGGGACGCTGCCGAACGGCTTAGACAGCATCCTTCCAGCAGGCGGCAAGGGGCTTTCGGCGGGGGAGGCGCAGCTTTTGGCCTTTGCGCGCGTGTTTCTCAAAAACCCCGGTCTGGTGATTTTAGACGAGCCCTCGTCGCGGCTCGACCCGGCGACCGAGGCGCTTTTGGAGCGCGCGGTGACCAAACTCTTAAAGGGCCGCACCGCCATCATTATCGCGCACCGCCTGGGCACGGTGCGGCGGGCCGACGAGATTATGGTAATGGAGGCGGGGCGGGTGCTCGAGCATGGCCCGCGTGTGAGGCTCGAGCGCGACCCCCATTCACACTTTTACCGGCTGCTCCAAACGGGGCTTCACACCCTGGACGATGTGCAAGAAGCGGTTAGTTTCTAACGTCTCACTATTCAGCGGCTTATAACGGCTCATAAAGGATAAACCCATGACTTCGGCAACGGACACATCAAATACTTCAGGCGTAAAAACAGGACGGCTCATCACCCGCCTCCTCGGCTACCGCCCCGGCCTTTTCGCGGTGAGCGCGCTCGCCTGGGGGATTATCCACAGCCTGCCCATCTTCGTCGGGCTCCTCGTCAAGGCGATTTTCGACGCGCTTTCCGACGAGGCGGCGGCGGGCGCGAACGCCTGGACTTTTGTTGCGCTCCTTACGCTCCTCAACCTTTCGCGCACCGGCACCTTTGTCTGGGGCATCTGGGTCTGGTCGACGCTGTGGCACGAGTTGGGGCTCCTCGTGCGCCGCAACCTGCTCGACTACCTCATGAACGCGCCCGGCCCGCGCACGCTGCCCACCGCGCCCGGCGAGCTCGTCAGCCGCTTCCGCGACGACGTGGACGACGTAAACGAATACGTCGAGGCTGTCGTAGACGCGGGCGGGCTCATTCTCTACGCGCTCATTGCCATCGGCATTATGCTCACCATCAGCCCGCTCATCACCGTCGTGATTACCCTGCCGATGGTCGGCATCGTCTTGCTGGCGAAGTTCCTTACGCCCAAGATTCGCGCCTACCGCCGCCGCTACCGCGAGGCGACGGGGGGCGTGACGAGCTTTATCGGCGAGACCTTCGCGGCGGTGCAGGCGGTCAAGGTGGCGGCCAAGGAAGCGCCCGTGGTGGCGCGTATGAGGGTGCTCAATGAGGCGCGGCGCAAGGCCGCGCTAAGGGACAGCCTGCTCACCGAGGGGCTGCGCTCGCTAAACATCAACATGGTCAACGTCGGCACGGGGCTCCTGCTCATTCTGGCGGCGGGGCGGATGCGCGCGGGCGCGTTTAGCGTCGGGGACTTCGCGCTCTTCGTGACCTTTTTGCCGCGCCTGACCAACACCATGACCTTTGTGGGCGACATGCTGGCGCAGTACAAGCGCGCGGGGGTGTCATTGGAGCGGCTTACGCACCTCCTGGGCGACGCGGCCCCCGAAAGGGTCGTCGCGCACGCGCCCCTGTACCTGAGAGACGAGCCGCCCGCGGTGCCGCAGGGGGCGCGGGGGGTGGGGAGCAGGCTCAAGCGGCTCGAGCTTCAGAATCTCTCCTACCACTACCCCGGCACGGACAAGGGGATTCGTAACGTCACCCTCAGCGTGCCGCGCGGCGCGCTCGTGGTCGTGACCGGGCGCATCGGCGCGGGCAAAACGACGCTCCTGCGCGCGCTCATGGGCCTCGTGCCGCGTGACGGCGGCGAGATTTTCTGGAACGGCGTAAGGGTCGCGGACCCCGCCTCGTTTTTCGTGCCGCCGAAAAGCGCCTACACCGCGCAGGTGCCGCGCCTGTTCTCCGAGACGTTGCGCGACAACGTGATTTTAGGCCGCGTGACGGGTGAGCCGGTTCTCAACAGCGCCTTGGACCTCGCGGTGATGGGGCCGGACGTGGCGGTCTTGGAGCGCGGGCTCGACACCCCCGTGGGCACGCGCGGCGTCAAGCTTTCGGGCGGACAGGTCCAGCGGAGCGCCGCCGCGCGGATGTTCTTGCGCGAGGCCGAGCTTTTGGTGTTCGACGACCTCTCGAGCGCGCTCGATGTCGAGACCGAACGCCTCCTCTGGCAGCGCCTTTTTGAACGGGGCGACGTGACCTGCTTGGTCGTCTCGAGCCGCCGCGCCGCCCTGCGCCGCGCGGATCACGTTCTCGTCTTAAAAGACGGGCGGGTGGAGGCGGAGGGGACGCTTGAGGAGTTGCTGGGGCGCTCCGAGGAGATGCGGCGACTTTGGGCGGGAGAAACGGAGGCAGAAGAGATGGGGGCAAACCGGGTGAGCTAAGGTCGTCAAGCGTTCGAGCCGTAAGGCTCGAGCACCAGCACCCGCGTCTCGGGCAGGTTGGTCGGGTTTAGCTCCACCTCGTGCGTACCCGCGAAGCGCACTTCGTCGTCCGAGAAGTGTGAAACAAACGCGTCTATCGGCTCCAAATTGTCGAGCTTGTAGAGAGGCGTGTCGAAGTGCATGGGTACGACAAGTTTGGGTTTGAGGGCGTCAACCGCAGTTTTAAGCGCGTCCAAAGGAATGGTCGGATGGCCCCCTGCGAGCGCGAGGAGCACGTCTACGCCCTTGAAGAACTCGAGCTGCGCCGCGCTTAAGGGCGTACCCACGTCACCCATGTGCCCGACGCTGAGGCCGTCCACCGTAAAGCGGACCATGCCGTTCGCTTCCGGCCTCCCGCCGCGGTGGTCGGGAGCCTCCGCCGCCTCAGCCCCATAAAAGGTGAGGCCCCGAACCGTGCGACCCCTACCGGAGCGGGCGAGTTTCAGGCTGTTGACAACCACGGGCGAGCCCGGCACCAGGTGCGCGTTGCAATGAAACGAGTCGGTCGCCGAGGAGATGACGACCACGTCGGCGGGCTCGGGGACGGGTTTGTAGCCGGAGGTTGCCGGGTCGTAGGGGTCGGTCACGACGCTCACGCCGTCACTCGCCGCGACCCGAAAAGAAGCGTGGCCGTACCAGGTGAGTTTCATCACTCCAGCATAGCGCGTTCGCCCCCATGATGCTGCCGAGCTGCTCAGCTTGGACGCTCGTCACGGCTCGAGACGTCCGCAGGGTGTGTAATAGGACGTATGGACAGCACCTACTTAGCGAGGATTCGCCGGGGCGTCACCGCGAGGGCGCGGTTGCTGGCGTTAGAGCTCCACTTCGTCGCGCCGCGCAGGGAGAGCGACCTCCTGCTCATTTCGCTCGGGGGGCGCAGGGAGCGGGTGTTAAAGGTGTCAAACTATCTTCTCGACTGTTTCAAGGAGGTGGACGTGGATTTGGTTCGCTCCGAAAGCGACGCGGACGGCTACCGGCTGCTCGTCGCGGTCACGCCGAAGCTGGGGGCGCAGCCCAGCACCTCCGGGGAGCAACGGGGCAAACTTCGCAGACGTTAAGCTGTTGAGTAGAGCGGGTGGTGAGACTCGAGCGCCGCCCAAACCGTACCACTGCCAAACGTCTTGACAGGTCCGCTGTGGCGACGGTCAGGGATGGTCTGTTACCTCTGATTGCGCGCTGCTGGACATACTGCATGGACATCAAGACGTTAAAAAGCGACCCCAATGTTCCGGAGTCGCTCCTAAAACTGCCGAGTCTAAAACTTAGAAGTGGTAGTTAATCCCAAGCCGAGCGGCCAGACGCGAGTCAAAATTAAAGCTAAAAAACGGCCCAATCTCAAAAAAAGCGCCACCGGGCTGGAAACCAAGGCCGGTAAAGCGATATTCCGCCCCCGCGAGCGCACTAATGCCGAAGCCGGAAGCGTCTTCGTCAAGGTTGTTGTCGCTATTGCCAAAAATCAGAGTCGGCCCAACCGCTCCGTAGACCTCGAGCGGCAGGTTGGTGTCAATCGCAAAGTCAAAAACCGCGTTGGCACCCAGCGCAACCCTACCGCCCGCAAAAGAGGCGTTAAAGCGCGTGTCGATGGCGTTGCCCAAAAGGTCGTTGATGCCAAAATGAACCGACCCGCCGAGCGGAAAGCCCAATGACAGGCCAACCCAGTAAGAGTCATCCACGGGGTCGGTCAAGTCGCCCGCCACCGTCACGGTTTGGTCGGTCTGAGCGAAAGCGGTGCCCGCGCTCAAAAGAAGAGCGGCGAGCAGTAGAACAAATAATTTACGCATGTTTTTCCCCTCCAAAACAAAACTATGAGAGTGTCGTCCTCTCTCACGATGTGGCCTTTATATCACGCTCGTCTTTCGCTAACAAGTGCATCCGGCTACAGCTTTGTAATTCCGTTTCACAATATGCAGTCCCTCCTTGGCGTAACGGCCGTGGAGGTAAACGCACCTCACGAGCGGCTGCGCTCCCCGTAACGCCGCGCCGCGTCGCGCTCTTTAGGCGTCGCCCTGTTGCAGGGGGGCAGGTCGCCGTGGCGGGCGCGGTAGCGCGCCAGAAGGGCGGCTTCGGCAGCTTGCGGCACGCGGCTGTAGGCGTAGCGCCAGTAGGCGGCGCGCTCGGCGACGCAAGGGTTGGCCCCGCCCCGCAGGTGCTGCCGGATGCGGTCGGGCACGTCACGCGCGGACTGGCCGATGTAGAGAACGCGTTTGTCGGCGTCGGCGAGTTCGTACACGCCCGGCATGGCGTCACGTCCGCGTGCCCCGGGCAGCGTCTCCAAGCCCCGCCAGCGCGCGGCGATGGGCACTATACGTACCTCACTATGCGGGCCTACTCATAGCCGAGTTCGCGCAGCGACTCGCGGTCCTCGCGCCAGTCGCGGTGGACCACGACCTCTAGGTCCAGATAGATGCGCTCGCCCAAGAAAATCTCCAACTGCTTGCGCGCCGTCCGGCCAATTTCCCGAATCATGCTGCCGCCCTTGCCGAGCACTATCATCCGGTGGTTGGGCCGCTCCACCCAGATTTCCGCGCCGATATAGAGCGCGTCTCCCTCTTTTTCGGGCTCGCGCCATTCTAAAACCTGCACGGCCACGGCGTAGGGCAGTTCTTGGCGCAGGTGGATCATCGCGCTCTCGCGGATGAGTTCCCCCGCCCACGCCTCGCGCGACTGGTCGCTGCGGATATCGTGCGGGAAATAGAAGGGGCCCTCGAGCAACCTTTCCAAAAGCTCGTCGCGCAAAGCGTAAACCGCGTCGGGGTCGTCCAAGGCGCTTAACGTGCGCACCTCGGCCGCGCCCGGCAGCAGGTCGCGGTAGAGCGAGAGCGCCTCGTCCGGGTACTTGGCGACGTCCAGCTTGTTACCGATAAGATAAACGGGCGTCCGCGGGTCGATGCCGCCTAAGAGCCGCGCCACGTCCCGGTCTTCGTCGTTGGGGGGACGGCGCAGGTCCACGACCCAGAAGACCACGTCCACGTCAACGAGCGCGCCCGTGACCTCGCGGTTCATGTACTGCCCCAGCGCGTCCTTGGCGCGGTGGAAGCCGGGGGTGTCGACAAACACGAGCTGCTTGTCTTCTATCGTATAGACGCCGCGCACCCCGCGGCGCGTGGTCTGCGGCTTCGGGGTGATGGGCGCGACTTTCACGCCCAAGAGCGTGTTGAGCAGGGTTGACTTGCCGACGTTGGGCCGGCCTACGATAGCCACGAAGCCCGAGCGGGTCGTGTGGGAGGGTTGTTCGTCCATGTGTCCGCCTTTTTGGCTCGAGTCGGCCGCCAAACCGCGCCGTGTTCTTTACAAAAACTTCTTGATAAGGTGCTTTTACTTATTCTTGCTTGTTAAGGTGCGGCGGGCGGCTCTACAATGAGCTGCACTTCCTACTGTAACAAGTGTAAAGGCGGCGGGTAAGGATGCGGCGAGGGCGCTGGGCAGAGGTTAGGGCACCCTCGCGTTCAAAGCGGCGCGTTGACCGTGCGCCAGCGCGTGTGCGGGCGTGACCAGCCGCGGGTCGGGCAGGTTGCAGGAACCCGTGTCCGCCCCAGGGGCTGCGTAACCGACCCCAGAGAGGTCCGCGCCGCAGCGGGCCGTGTAGGCGCGCGCCCACGCCTCCGCGTAGCCCTCGGCGGGCGCGCAGTAGTATTCGCCGTAGGCGCAGCCCTCGGCGGAAAAGTCGTTGTGGCTCAGCCCCAGCATGAGCCAGTCCACGCAGTGCCCCACCTCGTGCAGGATGATGGCGTTCAGCACGCGCGGGTCGTGGCGCGTGAGCCAGGTGTCTAGGTAGATATGACAGGTTTGGTTGGCACCTAGCAGCGCGTACCCTAAGGCGGGAAAGCCGCGCAGGTCGACCAGGTGATAGGTGAGGCGCATCCCCCCGACCTCGGCTTCCCACGTTTTCCCGCGGAGCGCCTCCAACGCCGCCGCATTTACCACCCGGGGTTCAGGCTGGGGCTCACCCGCAAAGGCCCGGAACGCCCCGCCGAAAAGCGCGATGAGCACGAAGTAATATACGAAGCGGCGCAGGAGAGGCAGTCTGGTTGCTACATCCTTATCAAAATTGAAAAGTTCTCCTTCGGCGTCCTTGTGGCGAAGAATGGCCCCGACCATGAGCGCGGTCGCATAATGAAACTGGGGCAGCCCCAAGCAAAAGGAGAGAAGCAAAAGGCCGCCAATCACCAAGCCCCAGCTCACGTCCCGCCGCGTTCTTTGCGCTACACGCCGCATACTCCGCCCTTTCTCGCTCGAGTGGTCCCTACATCCCCCGAAGTTTGGTACATAAGAAGATATGTAAAGTATCTCACATACTGTAAAAAATACCACATGACGAGCGTCACAAAGTCAGCGTAGAACGTGGGGCGTTCCGTCTGCGTTCCGCTAGAGAGAGCGCCTTGATTATCTGAAGGGTTCCCAAAGGCTATTTTTGGGTGAGACTTGCCAACGTCAAAGCGAACGTAGCGGAGGTGCCCCGTTGGGGCGCGCCTCCGCTACGCTATGATCCGGCTACTCTTCTGCCTTAGCCGCCTCGAGCGATGGCTTCGCCGAAAAAGGCGAGGCCGGTGTTGGTCACAACCAGCGCCACCGTGCCCCACAGCACCCACTTAAGGGTGGACGCGCCCTTTATTTTGATTTCTATGGCGTGACCCAAAAAGCTGAGCCCCATGCCGACGAACAGCAGTCCCAGTGAAGCGAGCGTGAACATTACCATCCTCCTTGACTGTGACGGTCTCACGACCAGGATACCGCGCTAAGCGGCGCTCGAGGACGGGCGAACTGTGGTGGGTACATTCTGGTGGGTGGTTACGCTCTGCAAGGGTAAGCGTACCCACGGGTATTTACTGGCGTTGAGCGGTTTCTACGCAGGTATTATCACATAAGCGACGCGTTAGGTGGTAACACAAACCGAACCTCGCCCAAACCAAACGATACCTGCTACAAAGCGAAAACGCGTCGGGTGCTTGGACCCAACGCGTTCTTACGCTTGCCGTCTCCGACAATCTTTCTAGTGGTTGCGGGGATTGGATTTGAACCAATGACCTTCGGGTTATGAGCCCGACGAGCTACCAGACTGCTCCACCCCGCGGCGCAGCAAAGAAGAGTTTAAGACGCCCGCCGGGTTTCTGTCAAGGGCGCACGCGACGTTGGAATGCGACAAATCAAAATATTTTTCAGCGAGCCGAGGACCGTGGTAACATCCTCGCCATGCCCGCAGGTGGTCGTGCCTGCTTAACGCAGCTAGAGAAACTTAAGTTTGAAACGGCTGAGCATGATCGGACAGGCGCGCGAAGATCATCCGGCCCATGTTGGTTTGCAAGTTGCTCGTCACCACCGCGTCAACCGTCGAGCCGACCAAGTGGCCCGAGTCCTCGACGACGATCATGGTGCCGTCCTCCAGGTAGGCGAGCCCCTGCCCCGGCTCGCGGCCCGCCTTGACGATGTGGAGCGCCAACCTTTCGCCGGGCAAAAACACCGCGCGCAGCGCGTTGGCGAGCCGGTTGACGTTGAGCACGCGCACGCCGTGCAGGTTGGCGACGCGGTTTAAGTTGTAGTCGGTGGTGATGAGGTCGGCGTGGTGGTCTTGGCAGAAGCGGATGAGCTTTTCGTCCACCTCGCCCAAGTCCGGATAATCGTCGTTGCAGACTTCTGTCTTGATGTCCCGCCCTCCCACGAGCGTGTCCAAGACTTCCAGGCCGCGCCGCCCGCGTTTGCGTTTTAGGGGGTCGCCCGCGTCGGCGATGCCCTGAAGCTCCAACAGCACAAAGTTGGGCACCAGCAGCGTCCCGTCGATAAAGTTGGCCTCCACCACGTCGGTGATGCGCCCGTCGATGATGGCCGAGGTGTCGATGACCTTGTTGCCGCCGGGTTTTGTGTTGCTGAATACCGCCTCCCCGTGAGTGGGCGTAGACGCGGACCCTCGGCTCGCAAAAACGGTCCGGTTGGCGACGAAAAACCACGACAGCGTGACCACCAAAACGAGGGTGAGCAGGAGCGACAGGTACCAGGTAAAGCCGGGCACGCCCTCGAGCACCGAGTTTAAGAGCACCGTAATCACGAGCGCCATCGTGGTGCCGCCCAAAGCCGCCAACACCGCGTCGGGCGGCACGCGGCGCGCCCGCTCGACCAACTTCTCCCAAAAGCCCGCCCAGCGTCTCGCCAAAGGCGCGCTCAGCAAGTAACCCAGCAGCGTCCCGAGCAGCGTGAG
Organism: Trueperaceae bacterium; assembly: GCA_965214995.1. Lineage (GTDB taxonomy): Bacteria > Deinococcota > Deinococci > Deinococcales > Trueperaceae > CBDCCT01. Next base: position 4,763,275 of record CBDCCT010000002.1, on the reverse strand, counting down.
GTAAACGAGGTTGATGGGTCCGCCCAGCACGCCCCTACGGAGCAAAAGGGTCGCGGCGAGGTAGCCCAGACCTGCGCCCACGAGGCTGAGCGCCCCGCGCGCGAGCGAGCCCGCGGCCGAACGTCGGTCACGCAACAGCCGGAACCTCCCACACAGCCTTGAGCGCCGCGCCGAGCGTCGTGACCGCGACGCCGCGCTTGCCGTCACGTTTGGGGCCGACGAAATGCTTGTAGCCCGTGCGGGCCGCCTCGGCGGCGCGGCGCTCGAGCTGCGTGACAGAACGAATCTCGCCCGCCAAGCCGACCTCGCCCACCACCGCGGTGCCCTCGGGCACGGGGCGGTTGGTGACCGCCGAATAGACCGCGAGCGCCACCGCCAGGTCGGTGCCGGGGTCGGTAAGGCGCAGCCCGCCCGCCACGTTGACGTAGACGTCTAAGCCTGCTAAGGGCAGCTCGAGCCTGCGCTCCAACACCGCCAGCACCACGTCCACGCGCCGCGCGTCGAGACCCTGCACGATGCGCCGCGGCGACGGGTAGGGCGACTTGGCGGCGAGCGCCTGGACCTCCAGCAACAACGGGCGCTGACCCTCCAACGCGGCCACGATGACCGAGCCCGCCACCCCGCGCGGACGCTCGGCCAGAAAAGCTTCCGACGGATTCGCCACCGCGCGCATCCCCTCGCCGCTCATCTCGAACACGCCCATCTCGCCCGCGGGGCCGAAGCGGTTTTTGATGGCGCGCAGAACCCGAAAGCCCGAGGCGGACTCCAAGGAGAGCGTCGCGTCCACCATGTGCTCGATAACCTTGGGCCCGGCAATCGAACCCTGCTTGGTCACGTGGCCGATGAGGACGAGCGTGCTGCCCACTTCCTTGGCGGCTTGCGTGAGGAGCGCCGTCGCGTCGCGCACCTGCGTGAGCGAGCCCGGGGTGGCCCCGTCTTCGGCGGTAAGCGTCTGAACCGAGTCGATGATGACGAGCTGCGGTGCATTCCCGCGCAAATGCTCAGCGAGCACGCGCGCGTCGGTTTCGCGGGTGAGTTCTAGCGCGGTAGACACGCCCAGCCGCTCCGCCCGGCCCTTGATTTGCGCCAACGACTCCTCGCCCGCCACATACAGGGTGCTCCGCGCGGCGGCGAGCGACTCGTGCGCAAGCTGAAGCAGCAGCGTGGACTTGCCGATGCCCGGCTCACCCGCCAAGAGCAGCACCGAGCCCGCCACCCAGCCGCCGCCTAATACCCGGTCTACTTCAGTAAGCCCCGACGACGCGCGCAAGACCTGAGACCCGTCCACCTCGTCAAGCCGCGCGACTATGGCGCTGTGGGTGGGAACGCTCGAGCCCAGCGCGCGGGTGGGCGTGGGGCGTTCAACTTTAGCCTCCATGCTGCCCCAACTCCCGCAACGGGGGCAGCGGCCCATCTGGACGGGGGACTGCGTGCCGCATTCGGTGCAGACGTAGCTGGTCGACGTTTTAGCCATGATGAACTCTCAACACCTGTTTATTTTAACGTGAAGGGAACCAACACGGGGCGCACTGTGAGCAACTTCGCAGAAAACACAAAGCAAAAAGCCGGAAGCACACGCTCCCGGCTCTCACGAAATTCTTGACTTTTACCTAAACCATCGGCACAGGTCGCGCGAACACGACTTTTTCGTCCTCGACGGTCACGATTAAACCGTCGCCGGAGCCGTGGGTGAGGAGCTCGAGCGACAGCGGGTCCTCGATGTGCTCGCGCAAAACCGCCCGCAGGGGCCGCGCGCTCTCGCCCCTGGGCATCTTGGATACCAGAAACGCGGCCACCTCGCTGCTGAAGGTCACCTGGATGTCGCGGTTGGCGAGTTCGTCGCGGATGTCTTCCAACATCCCGTTGGCGATGTATAAGACGCCTTGTTCATCGAATGTTTGAAAAGGAATGACCTCGTCCAGACGGTCCAGAAATTCAGGGCTGAACATGCCCTTGAGGGGGCTCTGCACGTCCTTGCCGACGTCCTGAAAGCCGACGCCGGGGCCGGTGTTAAAGCCCGTGTTCGAGGTCATGATGAGAATCACGCGGCGAAAGTCCACCGTGCGGCCCAGGCCGTCGGTCAAACGCCCGTCGTCCAAAACCTGCAAAAAGGTGTTGTAGATGTCCGGGTGCGCCTTTTCGATTTCGTCTAAAAGCACCACCGAGAAGGGCTGGCGGCGCACCGCCTCGGTCAAGCGGCCCCCCTGCTCGTGCCCGACGTAACCCGGAGGCGCGCCGATAAGTTTACTTATCGCGTGGCCCTCTTGGTACTCGGACATGTCGAGCCTGACTAGCGCGCGTTCGGAGCCGAACAGTTCAACCGCGAGCTGCTTAGCTAGATAGGTTTTGCCGACGCCCGAGGGGCCGACGAACAAAAACGAGGCCGACACTCGAGTCCGGCCCCCCAGCCCGACGCGCGCGCGCCGCAGGGCCGCGCCGAGCGCGTTGATGGCTTTGTTCTGGCCCACCACGTAGCGCTTTAAGGCATTCTCGATGTTGGCGAGCTTTTCGTCGTCCTGGTCGTCCACGTAGATGCCGCCCCACGAGTTGATGACCGCCTCCAAGTCCTCGCGGCTCACCACCGGGGTGCCGTCCTCTTCTTCAAGGACGGGAAAACCGAGCGACTTATTGAGCCGCGTGCGCGCCGCCGCCTCGTCGATGAGGTCGATGGCCTTATCCGGGAAGTTGCGGCCCGGCAGCGAGCGCTCGCCGTAGCGCACGGAGGTTTCCAGAATTTGTTCGGGGATAAGGACACCGTGGTGCGTCTCGTAGCGCTCGCGCAGGCCGTGAAGAATCTCCAAGGTTTCTTCGGGGGAGGGCTCGAGCACAATCACGGGCTGAAAACGCCTTTCTAACGCCGCGTCTTTTTCGATGTAGCGGTGATACTCTCCTGTGGTGGTCGCGCCGATGACCTGCACCTCGCCGCGCGAGAGGGGCGGCTTCAAGATGTTTGCGGCGTCGAGCGTGCCCTCCGCGCCGCCCGCGCCCACGAGCGTGTGGAGTTCGTCGATAAAGGCCACCACCTTGGCCGCGCGGAGTTCTTCGATAACCTGCCTCAAGCGTTCTTCAAACTCGCCGCGGTATTTTGTGCCCGCGACGATGTTGGACAGGTCAATCGACAAGACCCGGTGGTTGCGCAGGTTGGGCGGCACCCGGCCCTCGATAACCGCCTTGGCGAGCCCCTCGACGATGGCCGTTTTGCCCACGCCGGGCTCGCCAATCAAGACGGGGTTGTTCTTGGTGCGTCTTGACAGAATCTGGATAACGCGGCGGATTTCTTCGGTGCGGCCGATGACGGGGTCCAACTTGCCCTCGCGCGCCGCCTTGGTGAGGTCGCGGGCGTACTCGTCCAGAAAGGGCGTGTTGACCGTTTCGGGCTGGCCCTTGGGGTCGGCGGCGGCGAGGATGCGCCAGCGCACCGTGTCTACGTCGCGCGTCAAACCTTGCAAAATGCGGTAGGCCACCCCGTCGCCCTCGCGGATGATGCCCAACAAGATATGTTCGGTGGCGATGACGTTCGAGCCTAAGGAGCGCGCTTCACTACCCGCGAGTTCCATCACGCGCCGCGCACGCGGGGTGATGGCGGCGGTTTCGTTGCGGGGCAGGCCGTCGCCGCGGCCCACCATCTCCTCGACTTGGCGGCGGAAGCCCTCCAGCGTTGCGCCGAACTCGCTCAGCACGCGGCTCGCCGTACCGCCCTCGCGCATGAGCCCCAAGAGCAGGTGCTCGGGGCCTATCATCGCGTGACCCAGTTTCGAGCCCTCTTCTCTGGCAAAGTGAAACACCAGCCTCGCGCGGTCGTCGTATCTATTCATCGCCGTCCCTGTTCATCGCTGCATCCGTTCATGATTACACTCTCATGGTTACGCATAGCGTCGTGCCTGGCTTTCGTGTCGTGCCTACTTTTACGTCTGTTTTCATACCCGTCGTCACAACTATCGTTACAACCACGCAACGTGAAACTCCTTCGTGGTTTGCCGCACATCATAGCGCGCGGAGAGGACGCCGACCTGTGACCAAAGAGCAACGGGCGACGAGAGTGGGGAGGGGTCGGCTGCGCATAGTGTTATACTACGCGCTCGCTGGGGGGGCTTAAAGGGCTTCTGTTACTTTCCAAGGGGAAACTAGCGGAAAAGATCGTCACAGAAAAGTCACCGTTCCTTCATCCCTTACACACTCAGGTCACAAGTGTACCCTAAGGAGTCTCTATGTACTTTCAAGATATCATACTCCAACTCGACCGCTTCTGGGCCGACAACGGCTGCGTCGTCGCCCAGCCCCACGACACCGAGGTGGGCGCGGGCACGTTTTACCCGACCACTTTCTTGAAAGCCTTAGGCCCCGAGCCCTGGCGCGTGGCGGGGGTGGCCCCGAGCCGACGCCCCGCCGACGGGCGCTACGGCGACAATCCCTACCGCTTTCAATATTTTTTCCAGTATCAGGTCCTGCTCAAGCCCTCGCCCCTGGACGTGCAGGCGCTTTATTTAGAATCTCTCTACGGCTTGGGCATCGATCCCCACGCGCACGACATCCGCTTTGTCGAGGACAACTGGGAGTCGCCGACGCTGGGGGCCTGGGGGCTCGGCTGGGAGGTGTGGATGGACGGGATGGAGATCACCCAGTTCACCTACTTCCAGCAGGTCGGCGGTTTAGACGTGCGTCCGGTGTCGGTCGAGCTGACCTACGGTCTGGAACGCATCGCCATGTACCTGCAGAACAAGGAGCACGCCTTTGACGTTGAATACGCGCCCGGTGTGAGCATCGGCGCGCTGCGGCGCGACTTCGAAGTGCAGAGCTGCGACTACAACTTCAACCACGTGAACGTTGAGCTTCAGCGGAGCCTGTTCGACACGTTCGAGGGGGAGGCGCGGCGCTTGCTGGATTTGGGCCTCACCTACCCCGCGTATGAGTTCGTCCTCAAAACGAGTCACGCCTTTAATCTGCTCGACGCGCGCGGCGTGCTCTCGCATACGGAAAGGCAAAATTATGTGCAGCGCGTGCGGCGCTTGAGCGAGGGGACGGCGCGGGCGTATCTGGCGAGCCTCGCGCCCACTGGTTTAGAGTCCACCGAGGCGGCGGCTTGATGGCCGAACTCCTTTTTGAGCTCGGTACCGAGGAGTTGCCAAGCTGGTACGTGACGCAAGCAAAAGAGGCTGCTGCGGAACTTTTAGGAGCGGGGCTCAGGGACGCGGGGCTCGAGTACGCCTCTCTCACCTCCTACGCTACCCCGCGGCGCATCGCGGTTCGGGTGGGGGGTTTGAGCGACAAGAGCCGCGCCCGCGTCGAAACGCGGCGCGGCCCGGCGGCGGATGTGGCCTTTGACCCAGACGGCAACCCCACCAAAGCCGCCATAGGTTTCGCGCGCGCCTCTGGCGTCTCCCCCGAGGACCTGGTCGTCGAGGAGACCGAGCGGGGGCGGTATGTGTTCGCCAGGCTCGAGGGCGGCGGCGAGAGCGCTGCAAAGGTGTTGCCGCCTCTCTTAACAAACTTGGTCGAACGCTTTCCCGCGCCCCGCAAAATGCGCTGGGCGGACGTGTCCACCCCCTTCGTGCGCCCCGTCGCCTGGTGCGTGGCGCTCCTAGACGACGCGGTGCTGCCGCTCACGGTCGCGGGTGTGGACTCGGGCAAGGTTACGCGCGGTCACCGCTTCTTGGGGCCGCAGGAGGTGGTGCTGGAGCGTCCGGAAGCTTATCCCGACGCGCTCGAGGCCGCTTTCGTCCTGGCGGACGTGGACGCGCGCGGGGCGCGAACCTGGGAGGTTGCGGCGGCGACGGCGGGTGAGGCGGGGCTCGAGCCCCTACGCAACGACGCGCTTTTAGAAGAGGTCGCAAGCCTTATCGAGTGGCCCGTGGGCGTGCTCGGAAAGTTTGACGAGGCCTACTTAGAGCTGCCCGAAGAGGTGCTCGTCACCATCATGATTCATCATCAGCGCTTCTTCCCGACGCGGGACAAGTCGGGAGGGTTGGCCCCGCGTTTCGTGAGCATATCCAACAACAAAGTGCCCGACGAAAGCGTCATCCGCGAGGGCTACGAGCGCGTGTTAAGCGGACGCCTATTCGATGCCCGCTTTTTTTGGGAGGCCGACCGGCGCAAGACGCTTGTAGAGCACGCCGCGGGCCTTTCCGGCATCGCGTTTCAGAAAGACTTAGGCACGATGGCCGACAAGGTCGCGCGGGTGGGGGAGACCGCTAAGCGGTTGGGCGAACGGCTGGACTTAAGCGAAACCGAACGTGAAACTTTGGCGCGCGCCGCCCCGGTGTTTCGCGCGGATTTGAGCACGCAGATGGTCTTTGAACTGCCCGAGTTGGAGGGCGTGATGGCGAGGGCCTACGCGCTCGCCGAGGGCTATCCGGAAGGGGCGGCGGAAGCATTAGAGGACGGCGTCAGACCCGCCGGGCCGGGCGCGCCGCTCCCCGCTTCAAAGGTGGGCGCGCTTCTGTCGGTCGCCGACCGCGCGGACAAGCTCGTGGGCTTTTTCGCGCTTGGCAAACGTCCGACGGGCTCGGCGGACCCCTTCGGCTTGCGGCGCGACGCGACCTCGCTTGCTCGAGTCCTCAACGCGCAGGGTTGGCCTTTGCGCTTGGCTGAAGTTGTCGAGGAAGCCGGGGCGGGGTACGGCTCGAGCGCCGTGGACATAAACAAGGGGGTCGAGGAGGAGGTCGTTACCTTCCTGTGGGACCGCGTCGCCGGGCTGCTCTCCGACGAGGGCGTCCGCACCGAGCTCGTCCGCGCCGCCGTGGGGGGTGCCCCGCCCGTCATCACCGCCGCGCGGCGCGCGCACCTGCTGAGGGCGTTGAGCCAAGAAGAGGACTTCGGCGCGCTCCTCACGCTCTACAAGCGCGCCGCGAATTTGGCCTCGCAGGCCGAAGCGGGTGCTATGGTAGACCCCCGACGTTTCACCGACTCCCATGAGCCGCCCCTTTACGAGGCGCTGCCGGGCGCGCGGAAGGCCGTTGGGGCGCTTTTGGCGGAGGCGGAGCGTGCCCTGGAGCCTTGGGACTTAGGCCGCGGCCCCGCGCGAGGACTCACCAACCTCGAGGCGCATATCCAAGGCGTTTTGGCGCTCAAAAGCCCGCTTGACGCGTTCCTGGACAACGTCCTGGTCATGGTCGACGACGAGGCGGTGAGGCGTAACCGGTTGGCGCTGCTGTTGGGAGTGCGCGACGCGCTGCGCGCGCTGGGCGCGCTAGAAGCGTTGGAGGGTGTTTAGGTTCGTGTTGAGGTCGGTCTCAGATATTGGCACCATAAACCGTCGTAACTGTGATCCGGGTGAGGGTGCTCGAGTGGTGTTCTATATCCCCGCGGGGCGGCCTTCTCAGCCACAACAGGTTTGTCGGGCGCGGATGGACCGTAGGGGCGCTCGAGCGGTTTGGCTTGTGGCGCATGACGCTCCACGCGGGAGGAATTTATAGCGCCGCCACCGCGACGTTCTCGAGCACGCGCCGCTTCCCCACGGGGGACTGCCTGGAAGGGTGTCCGGCAAGGGTCCGAACTCTCTCCCGGCGCGTCCGCGCGTCATGGCGTCTTGTGTGGTGGCGAAACACAGCAACAACCGCCCCGTCGTGCGCCTGTGTCACAAAGTCGGGGACGAAGCGAGCGTTCCTCGACGGTCAGAGCACGCGGCGGAAAAGCCGCTGCACGATAAAAGCCAGCACCAGCCCCGCCGCCAGAAGCGCCCCCACCACCACCAGCATTGAAGGATATCTAAAGGGGGGGCGCTGTTACGTTTCTTTAGCGACCCGAGGGGTCAAATCAGGGTTGAACTCCCTATAAGACACGTTGATAACCCAGTTCGTAAAAGTTCATGGTGAACCCCAAGTCTTCAAACGCGCGTATTGTCTCCTCACCGTCACCCCAAGAACTCAGCTTGATTTCGCCGCAGCCCCTCGCCCGCAGCCAGTTGAGGCCGACCAAGGCCAAGTTTCGGTAGAGTTCGGGGCTCCGGTATGGTGAGCTGAGACCGGGAACACCCGCATGACCAACCTTAGCCCCATCTTCTCCTTCTGAAAAGCTAACCCTGTCATGCCCGATGTACTTCTCACCGTTGAAAAGAAAGAACATGGCTTCAGGCTCATGGTGAGGGAGCACGTAATCTTGAACCGTTTTTCTGCCTTCGGCACCGGACAAGACTTGATGACCCCACAGGTCGCCCCAGAAGTGATTGGCGGCCTCGAGCAGCAAATCAATCTTTCCCCCCTCATCCCCCTCTAGCTGGTCAAAGGTGCGGACGGTGTAGGAACCAAGATTCGGTTTTGGTAGGGGCTTGTCAGCCGCCAAGGTCATGTCGCGGTAAAGGCCCGCTACTTTGAAGTCGTGGCGCTCGAGAAACGAACGAACCTCCCCTTGCTCGGGTAACGCGAACGCGTCAAGCGCCGTGGCGTTTAGAGAGACGGCGTGTTGTATTCCTGTTTGGAGCAGCCTCGAGCCGAGCCCCCGCCGACGCCACTCGGGATGCACCAGCAGCGTAGACGCCGCGCTGGGGTTGTTGTGTATCCGCCAAACGTCGCAGGCGGCGATGAGGGTTGGAATTTCCGGATGCTCCACCACCATCCGGTCTTCGGACAAGTTGATGGTGTACAAAGCTGCATACTCACGTTGTTCCTTTTCGGTTGTCCTCTCGGCTTTGCCTTCGTGTTCAGAAGCGGCGTTTAGAAGCTCGACGTAGGCGGGGAAATCTTCTTCACGAAAAGGGCGAACCGCAAGTGAATCTGAACGGGCCATGTTACAGATATCTCTCTAAATACCCCACCACCGCCTCGACATCCTCCAACCTGTGCCGCGCGTTCGTCTCACCCTCACCCACCTTGACGGTGACGCCCTCCCCAAGCACCTCAAACGCCTCCTCGTCGGTGGTGTCGTCGCCGATAAAGACGGGGGTGGTGCCGGGGTGCTCCTCCACGAGCCGCGCCACAGCGCTGCCCTTGCTGTGACCCTTGGGGCGGAGCTCGAGCACCTTCTTTCCCCACAGCCTGTCCAGCGTGTCGGGCGCGCCCGCGCTCCAGTCTCGGAGCGCCTCCTCGACGCCCGCGTCCTCCACATTCCGGTAATGAAAGGCCACCGCGCTGCCCTTATCCTCAACGCCTAAGCCCGAAATGTTCGGGGGATGGGTGCGGACCCACTCGAGCCCCGCTCGAGCCTCGTCACCCACGAGCGTCTTTGTTTCCCCGCCGACCACGCCCTCCTCCATCCCGTGAACGCCGACGATGCGCAAGGCGGAAACGGGCAAAAAGGCGGCGATGTCTTTTACTTGCCGTCCCGTAATGACGAAAACCGGGTGACGCTGGGCCAACGCTTCCAACAGCTCCCGCACCCGCGGGTGGGGGTAGGCTTCATCGGGGTTGGCGACGATGTCGGCCAGGGTGCCGTCGTAGTCGAGCATCAAGAGGGGAGAGGAGACGACGGGGACGTTCGTACCGGGGGCGCTCATGCGGACTCCAAGGCGCTTAAGAAACCTCTGGCCCAGTCGTGAACGTCGAGCGTGTCCACCTCCGCCTTGACGCCCTTCATCCGCGCGCTGCGCTCGTTCGCGGCCATCGAGAGGGCGGTCTTGATGGTGTGCGCGGTGCCTTCAACGTCGTAGGGGTTGACGAGCAGCGTGTCGGAGAGAAAGCTCGCCGCGCCCGTAAGGTTCGACAGGATGAGCATTCCGCGCTCCGACACGCACGCGAACTCTTGTGACACCATGTTCATGCCGTCGCGCAAAGGGGTAATGAGCGCGGCGTCGGCGGCCAAATAAAAAGCGGTGAGCTCTTCTTGCGAGTAGGTGCGGTAGAGGTAGCGCACGGGCACCCAGTCCTCTTGCATGTACGCGCCGTTGATGCGGCCCGCCACCTCGTCCACCAGGCGCTTTAGGTTCTGGTACGACTCGACGCGGGTGCGGCTCGGCGAGGCGATTTGATAAAAGGTGACGCGCCCGCGGTAGTCGGGGTAGGTCTCTAGGAACGTTTCGAAAGCCAGGAGGCGCTCGAGCACCCCCTTGGTGTAATCAAGCCGGTCCACGCCCAAGAGCACAAAGTCGCTTCCGGCCTCCGCGCGGCGCTGCTCGGAGAGGGCGCGCACCTCGGGGTCCCCTGCGAGCTTTCTAAAGTGATTCGTGTCGATGCCGATGGGGTGGACCTCCACCCGGATGTCTCGACCCTGCCAGCGCACCCGGTTGCCCTCGACCTCAGCGCCGACCAAGTGCGCGCAGTCGAGAAAATTCTTTACGTACGTGTTTGTGTGAAATCCTATGAGGTCCGCGCCCAGCAATCCCTCGGTGAGGCGTCGCGCCCAGGGCAGGATGCGCCAGACCTCGGCGGCGGGCCAGGGGATGTGGAAAAAGAAGCCGATGCGCGCGTCCGGCTTCGCCTCGCGCAAGAAAAGGGGCGCGAGCATGAGGTGGTAGTCCTGAATCCAGACGAGGTCGCCCTCGTCGTAAGCCTCGGCGGTCGCGGCGGCGAAGCGCCGGTTGACCCGCACGTAGTCGCTGTAAAAGTGCCTTTGTAAGTCTATCTGCTCGGTGAAGTAGTGGCACACAGGCCAGAGCACCCGGTTGGCGAGGCCGTAGTAGTAGTTGCCGACCTCCTCTTCAGAAAGTTCCAAGCGCCGCACCTCAAAGGCGGGGTTCTCGGGCGGGTAGCTTATGCAAGGCACCTCCGCCGCGCCCTCCTCGCCCCAAGCAATCCAGACGCCGCCGCGCTGCTCGAGGACGGGCACCAACGCGGTGGTGAGCCCGCCAACCGACGGGGTCCAGCGGCCCGCCTCCTCGCGCAAGGGCTCGCGGTTTGACACGATGATGAGGCTCACTATAGTGCCTCGCAAGTTCGGGTTTCTTTAAAGGCTTTTTTAACGGCTCTTTGCGCCCTTTGGCGTCGCGCCGTGCGGTGGGTTGTCAACATTTTCTCCTCGTCTCGAGCCAAAAAGCGACCGTACAGCCTCTCTTTTGCTTGCTTTTACATTGTACTCGAGCCCCTCTGGACCGTTCCGTCGCACTCGGCGCATTTGTACGGCGTGAGTACAAAAAACTGGCAAAAGACTCACAGAAAACAGGCAAAAAGGCTTCTGGGGCGCGCTTCTCAAAAAGTCGTAGAACTCTCCGAGCCTGTGTGGGCGGAGCTTGCGGGCGTGAGACGGCAAAGACGACGGCAAACACGGGAAGGAAAAGCGCGTGCTAAGCTGTTTCTAGTCTTGATCTGGTCCCTCGTACAAGACTGAAGTGGGACCGAGTCTGAGCCGTTTGAAGAGGTGGAAAGATGACACGAGAGTTTTCCCTTCCTGTAGAGGTCCGGGGGGCCCCGCGGGAGTTTCACGTATCGCGCAACGCGCGCGAACGCTACGAGTTGGACGCGCCCCTATTCAGCCTGCACGGTTCGCTTATGCTGGCCGACTTAGAGGCCGCGCAGCGGGTCGCGCACAAAATCAACGCCAAACGCGACGCCGCGCGTTTTCCCGAGCGGGCGGTCCGGGCGGGCGACCTCTACGCGGCGGGTCTCATCGACGAAGTGCTTCACCTGCTCGTGGCGGGGTATCTCGAGCGTCACCCCGGGTTTTTCGAGAAGGCTCTGGCGACGCTTACGGACGCTTTGGGCGAGGCGGCGGTCGAGCGCACCCTCACGCGCTTCGCCACCGACTTTCCCGCCAGGCCGGTCTACGCGGGCGATAGAAGCGTGGCGGACTACCTCGCGGGCGAGACCGACGGCGTCCCGCACCGTCACGTCGTGCTAGAAGAACTCCTCATGCTCTGGCTCGCCAACCAGAACCCTGCCTTTGAGCGCTTCGGCGAACTTTTCGACGACCGCGCGCTCCGCGAGGAAACGGCTTACGAGGGCGTCATCGAGGCGTTGGGCGGCTTTGCCGAGGGCGAGCCCGCCGCGGGGCCGGGGGGCGAGTCGCTCTTGGCGCTCCTGCGCGCGCCCTTCTTGTCGAACCCGACTTCGCTCGAGGGCCAGCTCGGTCACCTGCGCGGCTGGGCCTCCTTTTTGGGCGAGGGCTTTGGCAGCCTCATGACCGAACTCCTGCGCTCGCGCGACGTGCTCCAAGAAGAGCGTAAAGAGGGCGGCTTCGGCGGGCCGGGGCCGAGCGTGGTTTTGAGCGAAGACATCTTGCGCGGCGCGGCCTACGCGTCGGGTCCGGAGCCCGCCGAATACGAACGTTTCTCGCCCGACAAGAGCTGGATGCCGCGCGTGGTGATGCTGGCGAAAAGCACGTATGTGTGGCTCGACCAGCTTTCTAAGGGCTATGGCCGAAGCATCACCCGGCTGGACGAAATTCCCGACGAAGAACTCGACGAACTGGGGCGCCGCGGCTTCACCGGCCTCTGGCTCATCGGCCTGTGGGAGCGCTCAGAAGCCTCAAAACGCATCAAACACCTCCGCGGCAACCCCGACGCGGTGGCCTCAGCCTATTCGTTGTACGACTACGTCATCGCGCCCGACTTGGGCGGCGACGCGGCCTATGAGAACCTGCGCGACCGGGCCTGGGCGCGGGGCATCCGCTTGGCGAGCGATATGGTCCCCAACCACATGGGGATTGACTCAAGATGGGTCGTCGAGCACCCCGACTGGTTCCTGAGCCTCGATAAGCCGCCCTACCCCGCCTACACCTTTAACGGCCCCGACTTGTCCCGTGACGCGCGGGTGGGGATTTTCCTCGAGGACCACTACTACGACTCCACTGACGCCGCGGTGGTGTTCAAACGTGTAGACCGCCAGACCGGCTCCGAGCGCTACGTCTACCACGGCAACGACGGCACCACGATTCCCTGGAACGACACCGCGCAGCTCAACTACGCGCTGGCCGAGGTGCGCGAGGCGGTCATCCAGACGATTCTGCACGTCGCGCGCAAGTTCCCCATCATCCGCTTTGACGCGGCCATGACGCTCGCCAAAAAGCACATCGAACGCCTCTGGTTCCCCCAGCCGGGCCACGGCGGCGCGATTCCGTCGCGCGCGCAGTACGGCTCGATGACGCAGGCCGAGTTCAACCGCCTCGTCCCCGAGGAGTTCTGGCGCGAGGTGGTGGACCGCGTGGCCGAGGAGGTGCCCGACACGCTGCTCCTGGCCGAGGCGTTCTGGATGATGGAAGGCTTTTTCGTCCGCACGCTCGGGATGCACCGCGTCTACAACAGCGCCTTTATGCACATGCTCAGAAAAGAGGACAACGCCGAGTACCGCCAGAGCATCAAAAACGTCTTGGAGTTCGAGCCCGAAATCTTAAAGCGCTTCGTCAACTTCATGAACAATCCCGATGAGGAAACCGCCATCGCCCAATTCGGCGACGGCGACAAGTATTTCGGCGTTTGTGTGCTGATGAGCACACTGCCGGGCCTGCCGATGTACGGGCACGGGCAAGTCGAGGGCTTTCGTGAGAAGTACGGCATGGAGTACAAACGCGCCAAGCTTAATGAAGCGCCTAACATGGGCCTGCTCGAGCGCCACCGCCGCGAGATTTTCCCCCTGCTGCACCGCCGTAAAGAGTTCGCCGAGGTCGAGAATTTCCGCCTCTACGACCTTGTAAGCGAAGGGGGCGGCGTCAACGAGGACGTGTACGCCTACTCCAACCGCGACGGCGAGCGGGTGTCGCTGGTGGTGTTTAACAACAAGTTTGCCGACGCCCGCGGCCTGCTCAAAGCTTCGGCCTCGGCCAAGGGCGTGGGCGAACGCAGCCTCGCCGAAAACCTGGGCCTGCGCGCGGGGGAGCGCGACTTTGTGATTCTCCGCGACGCGACGGGGGGCCTCGAGTACCTCCGCCGCAGCCGCGATGTACAGGAGGGCTTCCGCGTCGAACTGGGCGCGTACCAGTACCGCGTTTTCTTGGACGTCCGCGAGGTGGAGGACAACGAATTTTCGCACTACGCGCAGCTTTACGACATGTTGGGCGAGCGCGGGGTGCCGAGCTTAGAGGAGGCGTTGGAAGACTTGCGCCTGCGCCCGCTGCACGAGGCGTTCGCCGGGGTGCTCGAGCCCACAACCGACGAGACCGAAGTGACGGACGAGACTAAGACACCTGTACCCGTGCGCGTAACACGTTACACGTCGTTTCTCGCCAGAGCCAGAGATTACGGTTTTGCGGGAGAGCACGAGGTCGCGGTGGCGCGGTTTGCGAGCCTCACCGAAGGCTTAGCAGGACTGAGCGAACGCGCACCGGAGAATTTGGACGAGGCTTTGGGGTATCTGCTCGAGCTCACCCCCGCCGACGAAGCGGTTTTGAAAGCGCGGGCGGCGTTAGAACCTTTGTGGGCTGAACAGTCCCTCATTGGAGAGTGGCGGCTTCTGAACGCGCTTCGCGGTCACCTCGCCGGGCTTGGCGGGTCTTATGACGCGGCATACCGCAAGGTCGAACTCGTTGAACTTTTCCTAAACCACGGCGACGTGCTGCGTTTGCAGGTGGAGGTAGAGGACGCTGACGACCTTGAAACAGACGTTGGTCTCCTCGGTACAGAACCTGGCCCCGACGAGGCACGAACCCCGGCGACCTCCGCCACGTCTGCGCCGTTTGAGAGGTCCGAAGAACCCGAACCTGCCGAATCTGAGACTTTAGCCGACCCTCTTGAAGCTGCGGCTTCCCCGGCGACGGTTTTCTTGACCCAAGTTCTCGAGACCGAGCCCGTCCCACATTTTCTCCAAGTCAACGAGCACGAGGGCGTGCGCTGGTTCAACCGTGAGGCGTACCGGGACCTGCTCGGTATGGCGCTTAAGCTCGAGCTGCTGGACGGGCCCAAAGCGCAAGAAGAGGCGGCCTTGTGGGAACTCGTGGCCGACCTTCACGCCGCCGAGGTGCGCTCCGGCTACCGCGTAGACCGTCTCGTCATGGCGTTTGAAGACGTTGAAGTCGAGGCGTCAGAAGTTGAAGCTCAGGCTGCACCCGAAGAGTCCCCGGAGGAAGCCGTTACAGACGAGCTTCTTGAGGACGAGAGGCTCGAGGCCGAAGTCTAGCCCCGCCCGCAATCTTTCCTTTTCCCGGTGCTGCTTCCCAAAGCGGCATCGGGGCTTTTGTTTAACCAGCCCGCGCTACCTTATGCGCACGCGGTAGAGGAGCGCGCCCCCCGCGCCGGGCTGGAGGAGGGTCAAGCCGCACACGTCCATTACGTCCACCTCGACGCGCGAGGTGGGGCCCAAGTCGAGGTCGCGCACGGACGCGTCGGGGCAGACGAGCCGAACCTCCCCCGCGCCGTACTGGTCGAGGGCGAGGTCGGTAAAGGAGGGCACGGGGTCTTCCAGCCTCACCTTGGTGAGCGCGCCCCCGCCGCTGTTGGTGTAGGTGATGCGGTACTCGAGCCTTTCCCCCGGGCTGCCGACGTTGCTGGTCGCGTAGTTGCAGCTTCTCTCTAGGTTGCAGACCCACTTCTGGAGCGTGAGCTTGTCCGGCTGGGCGATGGTTGTGGGGTCGGAGGCGGCGTTGTTGGCGGTGTTCGCCTCGCCGCCGCCTGTGACCGCTGCGGTGTTGGTGAGCGTGTCGGGCGCGTTCGTAAGGACGTCGACCTCGAGCGCCAGCGGGGGATAGCTTGAGCCGGGAGGGAGCGCGTCCGAGCGCGTGGCGGTGACGTTCTGACCCGAGAAGGTGACGCTCCAGCCGCTCCCTGACGCCGCGCGTGGCGCGAGACCGGCGGGCAGCGCGTCGGTGAGCGTGACCGCGCCGTGGGTGGCCCCGTTGCCCGCGTTGGTCACGGTGAGGGTGTAAGTCGCGCTCGAGCCGCGGGTAAACTTTCCAGTGTGGCTTTTGGCGAGGGTCAGGTCGGGCGCGGTGGTGCAGACGGGCGTGGTGCCGAGAGGCGCGTTCGCCCTCCCGCTCGCGCCGCGCGTCGCGCCGTTTGGGGGAAATTCGGTGAGCGCCGCCGAGGTGGTGGTGCCGTTGGCCCCGCCCCCCGCCGAGCGCGAGACGGAGCCGCCCGACACCGCGATGAAACCGCCGCCCCCGCCCCCGCCGGGTCCCTCGGCCTCGTTGTTGGTAATGGGCTGGATTCCCCCGTTACCGCCGTTGGCCTGGAGGTTGACGCCGCTAAGCGCGCCGCTCCTTATCACCACGGTGCCGCCCCCGCCGCCGCCGCCGGGCGCGTCGTTGTAGTTGGGGGTGGCGTTCGCGCCGCCCGCGCCGTCGGCCAGCACGCCCCCCGAACCGCTCACGCTCCCGGCCAGGAGGTAGACCAGACCGCCGCCCCGCCCGCCCGCGCCGCCCGCGCTGTTGTTGGCGTCGCCCGCGCCGCCGCCCCCGCCGAAAAAGAGCCGCCCCGCCGGGTCGTTGTCGAGCGGACGCCCCCCTAAGCCGCCCCGCTCCCGGCGGTAATTGCCGCCCCAGGTCGAATCGCCCGGCGCGACGGTGGCCGCGTCTTTGTTGGTGCTCGAATAGGTATAGCCCCCCCGCCCCCCGCCCGAGGAGTTCATTAAGGCGTTGTTGGGGTCGAGCGCCCAGGCCGCGGCGTAGGCCGAGGCCGGGTCCTTGACGCCCTGACCGCTCCAGAGGTTGCCGTTGTTGCCGTTCGCGCCCCCCCCGCCGCCCGCGTTATGCGCGTTGCCGCCCCCCCCGCCGTTGGCGGGCGCGCCGCGCCCGTAGCGCCCGCCTGCATACGCGTCCCCGTACCCCGCGATACTCTCGCCCTTTTCCGCGCCGTCGGCGGCGTTGCTCGAGCGGTAGAGCGTCACATTGGTACCCGCGCTTCGCGTCAAGTTGTCGAGCGCGCCCCCCCGGAACCCGCGCCCGCTCACGTCAACCGTGCCGTTCAGCATTACTGCGCCCCGCACGTGGAGGGCCACCACGCCCCCCGCCCCCCCGTTCCAGGCGGGCGCGGTGACCGAGGCGCCGCTGTTGACGGTCAAGCCCGCAAACTGCGGCACGCGGACGGCTTGGGCCTTCCCCAGGACGTTGTAGGAGAATTTGAGCCCGCCGCACGAGGCGGCCAGGGTGAGCGTGTTGGTAGCCCGGTTCACGCTGCCCACGGTGACGAACTCGTAGCGGCCCGCGTTGTTAAGGTTGGTAACGGCACCGTAGCTTTGCGTGTCGCTCGTGTCGATGCTCGCCCCTTGCGCCTGGTAGAGCATGACGAGGTCGCCCGGCTCGAGCGGCCCATAGGTCGCGTCGTCGAGCGCGGCGACGTCGCTCACGACGAAGCTGGTCGCGCCCGCGGTCGCGTCGGCACCGAGCGCGGCGTAGCGGTTGAGGACAGTGTTGGGCGCGCTCACCGTGAGCACGCCGTCTTTGCCCTCCTGGGCGTGCGCCAACGAGGCGAGGAGAAGCAGGGCGCAGGCGAAGCGTCTCGCTAACCTTCTTTTTAAACATTTCTCAACGTGTGTTAGGGCTTGGTTCATGTTGGGAGAAAAAGCTAAGGACGTCCTGAGGAGTCTACTCACGCCCGGTCGGTAGGCCTGTGAGATTGGGTACTCGGACGGGCGCTTTGGCTCGTAATGGTGTGAACTTAACAGGCTGCGAAAAGGTGGGGCAAAACCCAGGGGTTTATGTCTCGAGCGGGTTCAGACGCTTGACCCGCTCGTTGCCCCGTTTCAGGCCGGCAAAACCCGGTGTAACAAACCGAAACTCGTCAGGGCGGTGGCATAGGGCTTTGGCTGCTGAAACTCAGCCCAGCGCGTTGACCCGCCGATAACTAAGGTGCGCCAACGCGAGCGCGAGCGCGTCGGCGACGTGGTGGCTCTCGGGCGTTTTGGTAAGATTCAGCATCGAGCGGACCATAAAACCCACCTGCGCCTTGCTGGCGCGCCCAGTGCCGACCAAGGCTTGCTTAACCTGCATGGGACCGTACTCGAATATAGGGATGTTGAGTTCATGCGCGGCCAAGAGGCACACCCCCACCGCCTGCCCCACCTTGAACGACACCTCGCGCTGCCTATGAAAATATTGTCCTTCGATGGACAGCGCCTGGGGCTCGTGCGTGCTCAGGAACGTCTTGGTTTCCGTATAGAGGCAGGCGAGCCGCTCGGACTGGCTCGAGCGGGTGCTCGTGCGAACGAGAAGATGACCCAGGTGCGTCACGGCGCGGCCCCGTTCGCTCACCGCGCCCAACCCCAGATTCGCCAAGCCGGGGTCGAGACCGACCACGGTGATGGTCTCTAGGACGCGGCGGCTGGCGCGTTTCTCGAGCACGGCGCTAGACGACCTTCCGTTTCATACACCCCAGCATGACATAGAAAAGGACTGAGAGCCCTTTCCTCTCAGTCCTTTTCTCTTTAACCTCTTTTAGTATTCCGACAGGTAGTTCTGCAACTCCCAGTCATGCACCGTCACGCGGTAGGCGTCAAACTCGATGGTTTTGGCGTCGACAAAGTGGTCAAAGACGTGCTCGCCCAGCGCGTTCTTGATGACCTGATCCTTCTGGAGCGCGCCCAGCGCCTCGCGGAGCGTGCCGGGCAGCTCCTTGATCTTGTGCTTGCGGCGGTCGCGGACGCTCATTTCGTAAATGTTGCGCTGGATGGCGGGGGGCGGGGTGAGGGAGTTCTCGATGCCGTCGAGCCCGGCGGCGAGCATCACCGCCAAGGCAAGGTAGGGGTTGCAGGAGGGGTCGGGCATTCGCAGTTCGGAGCGGGTTGAAGCGCCGCGGCGCGCGGGGATGCGGATCATCGCGCTCCGGTTCGACGCCGACCAGGCGATGTTGGTGGGCGCTTCGAAACCCGGCGTGAGGCGCTTGTAAGAATTCACAATCGGGTTGGTGATGGCGACCATGCCCTCGGCGTGGGCTAAGAGCCCCGCTATCCAGTTATGCGCCGTCTCGGAGAGTTGGCGGTCGGCGTTTTCATCGAAAAAGGCGTTCTGGCCCCCCTTAAAAACCGACAGGTGCGTGTGCATCCCCGAGCCGTTGATGCCCGCCACGGGCTTGGGCATGAATGTCGCGTGGAGGCCGTGATTCAAGGCGATGCGCTTGACCACAAGCTTAAAGGTGGCGATGTTGTCGGCGGCGGTCATCGCGTCTTCGTACTTAAAATCAATCTCGTGCTGGCCCGGCGCGACCTCGTGGTGCGCAGCCTCGATTTCAAAACCCATCTCGACGAGCGCGTTGACCATGTCGCGGCGCGCTTCCTCGCCCAAGTCCACCGGGGTGAGGTCGAAATAGCCCGCGGCGTCGTGGCTGATGGTGGTGGGGCGGCCCTGGGGATCGCGCTGAAAGAGGAAAAACTCCGCCTCGGGCCCCGCGTACATGTTGTCGAAACCGAGCGCTTGCAGGCGCTCTATCTGCCGCCGCAGCACATAACGGGGGTCGCCGGGGAAGGGCTCGTCGTTGGGGTAGGTTACGTCACAAATAAGGCGCGCCACCCGGCCGCGGCCCGTGTCTTCCATGATGGACGGGAAAATCACAAAGGTGCTGAAGTCGGGCTTTAAGAGCATGTCGGACTCTTCGATGCGGGTAAAGCCCTCGATGGACGAGCCGTCGAACATGATTTCGCCGTCCAACGCCTTGTCGAACTGCGAGGCGGGCACCTCCACGTTTTTGTTCGCGCCCATGATGTCGGTGAACTGCAAACGCAAAAACTTGACGTCCTCTTGCTTTAGGGCGGAACGAATGTCGGATTGAGAGCGGGCCATGTGAACCTCCTGCCGGTTAAGCCGGTCGTGTTGAATTTTACGCACGCTTTGATGGTTTGTCAATCTTTTGAGCCGGTTCTGGAGACTTTTTCGTGACAGACGAACGCGTTTTTAAGTACGTTAGGTCAGGAACATGTGACTTTCCAACCGTGAGGCGGTGTTTAGCTGGGCTCGAGGTTCCGGCGTTCTCGCTCGAGCCCAGCTAAACAAGAACCATTCAAACGAGTGGTCGAGGCGTTGCCGGTTCTCCTCTTTTCAAGATTCGCTTTAAGGAACGGTGAAGGAGGAGCGGCGGTGCCGCGTTGACAGTGCGTTTTTTCACAGTATATGATGCTTTTTGCATCACACTTTCGGGCCAACGTGGGCCTGACATTATTCTTTAGGAGGAAGCATGAAGAGATTTTTTGCATCCCTTGTCGTTCTCTTGCTGGGTTTCGCCCTCGCGCAGGAGCCCATCCGCGTCGGGGTCAACTTAGAGCTTTCGGGCCGCTTTGCGCAGATTGGCAACTCGGCTTTGGAGGGTATCCGCACCGCGGCTCAAGAGCAGTCGGAGGTGCTGGGCCGCCCCATCGAACTCTCCGTGTGCGACAACGCCACCACGGTCGAGGGCTCGGTGGCTTGCGCCAACCGCTTTGTTGACGAGGGCGTGGTGGGCGTGCTCGGCGCGATTGCCAGCTCTATGAGCATCCCCGCCGCCGAGGTGCTGCAACCCGCAGGCATCATCATGATCTCGACCTCGTCGACGAACCCCGCGACGACGCAGATCGGTGACTACATCTTCCGCATGGCCTACACCGACGATTTTCAAGGCAGGCTCGCCGCGGACTACGCCGCTGACGAGCTCGGCGCGGGGCGCGCCGCCATTTTTCGCCAGCAAGACGACGACTACTCGTTCGGCTTGGCGGGCTTTTTCGACGAACAGTTCCAGAACTTAGGCGGCGAAACGCTCGTGCTCGACTACGTCGCCAACACGGTGGACTTTTCGGCGCAGCTCAACGACCTGCGCGGCTTCGAGCCTGATGTAATCTACTTCGCGGGCTTCTGCGCCGAGGGCGCGTCCCTGCTGCCGCAGCTCCGCCAGCAGGGCTTCGACCAGCAGGTGCTCGCCGCCGACGCTTCCGACGACTCGCAGTGCCCCGTGGGCGGCGGCGAGGCCTTTGACGGCGTGCTCTTTACCGCTTTCGGCACGCCCGAACAGCTCTCGGACGAGGCGGCGACGCGCGCGCGAGAGTTCCAGACCTTCTTTGACGAGGTCGCGCCCGCGGGCACCGACTTTAACGGCTTTACCCTGGCCGCCGCCGACTCTTACAGTGTGCTCGCTGAGGCCATCGCTCAGGCCGACAGCGCCGAGAACGCCGCCGTGCGTGACGCGCTCGCCAACATCGCGGGCTACGCGGGCGTCTCGGGCGACATCACCTACGCGGGCACCGACGGCACCCCCGCGAACCGCACCATCGGCGTGTTCGAGTACGTCGTCCCCGCGGACAACGAGCAGGGCTGGGACAAAACGCCCCTGTTCGGCCTCACCACAGGCGAGGGCGAAGGGGACATGGACGGCGGTACGGGCGGCGAGATGGACATGACCGGCGGCACGGGGGGCTAAGGCTCGAGCGCACCCCAATCACGAAGCAGCAGAAGGGGCGGGGTCATCCCGCCCCTTTTTAGTAGCGCTTTAAGACAAGGATATCTCGAACCGTTCCGGGATTATGACGTGTTACAAATTTTGAGGTCCGGCTGTCCAGCTTCATCGGCACCCCATTCACAGCTATTTTTAAGCCGTCATAAAATCAAAGCTGTAAATTTGAGATTATGAGAGCTTGTAGGCTCGAGCTTTCTGGATGTTACACTACAAAGACTCTACTTCACGAGGTGACCCCCTTGGCAGCTTCCACGCTCTCCAGGCAGACAAAACGGTTCAACTACACCCCCTGGCTCCTCCTTTTGGCCCTCCTGGCGCTCGTCGTGGGCCGCATCTACTACCTCGTCTACGTAGCCGAAGTGCGCGCCCTGGCCGACTTTGTGGGGGCTTTTTTCTCCTCTTTTCAGCTCGGCAGCCTCTACGCGCTCATCGCGCTCGGCTACACGATGGTCTACGGCATCATCCGGCTTATCAACTTCGCGCACGGCGAAATCTTTATGGTGGGCGCGTTCGTGTCGTTCTTTATCTTTAGCGGCGCGCCCTACAGCCTCCCCTGGGCGCTCTTTACCGCGGCGCTGGCGGCGGTGGGCACCATGTACGTGCTCAACTTCTGGCGCGGCAGCATGACCGACCCCTTCGTGCTCGCGGGCGGCGGCCTGGCGCTCGTCGGCTTTACCATCGCGCTGAGCGCGGCCTCGCTGGGCTGGGTCTGGGCGCTCATCTTGAGTATGCTCATTACGGGCGTGGTGGGGGTGTTCTTGGACCGCATCGCCTACCGGCCGTTGCGGGGCGCGCCGCGCATTTCGCTCCTCATTACCGCCATCGCTATGTCTTTTTTCTTGCAAAACTTTGGGCTCTTGGCCTTTACGCAGGGGCAGACGCCGTATCGCCCTGAAACCTTTTGGACGGACTTTTTGCGCTTCGAGGTGGCGGGCGGCACCGTCTTTACGAGCTGGATGGTCGTGCTCGTGCCCGTGCTCACCGCCGTTTTGGTCGTGGCGCTCACGCTCTTCGTCAATCGCACCCGCCTGGGCAAGGCGATGCGCGCCTCCGCCCAGGACCCCGAGGTCGCGCAGATGATGGGCGTGAACGTGAACCGGGTCATCGCCACCACCTTCTTGCTCGGCTCGATGCTCGCGGCGGCGGCGGGGGTGCTCTGGGGCATGAGCTTCGGCTCGCTCAACCAGCCCGCCGTCTTTGGCATCCTGCCGGGCATCAAGGCGTTCGCGGCGGCGGTTATTGGCGGCATCGGGAGCTTGCCGGGCGCGGTCATCGGCGGGCTCCTGTTGGGCTTTTTAGAAAACTTTTTGACCGCCATCTTCCCGCGCACGCCCGACTTCGCGGGCATCACCGAATACAAAGACACCTTCGCGTTCGTGCTCCTCATCGTGATTTTGCTCGTCAAGCCGAGCGGCATCATCGGTGAAGACCTGTCGGAGAAGGTGTAATGAGCACGTCCGCGTCTAACGAGCGCCTGCGCGCCTCCGAAAAGCTCATGAACGAGGACAAGCGCACGCGCAACATCATGCTGACCCTGCTGGGGCTGGGCCTGCTGGCGGTGCTTCTTTACCTTGTCGACACAAGCGGCTCCACCAAACTCGTCCAGGCGGTCGCGCTCTTCGCCATCTGGGGCGTGGCGGCGGTGAGCTTAAACCTCATCAACGGCACCACCGGCATCTTGTCGCTGGGTCACCACGGCTTTATGTTGGTCGGCGGCTACACGGCGGCGCTGCTTATCCTCCCCGAGGGCTCCCGCACGCGCATCGCCACGAGCGCGCGGAGCCAGATGAACGACTTTACGCTCGGTTTGAGCATTGAAAACTGGATGCGCGCCCTCGGCCTGGACGCGCTCGCCACGCCCGAGACGCTTTGGGTTCGCTTTATCCTCGCACTTTTGATTGGTGGACTGGTCGCGGCGGTGTTCGGTCTTATCGTCGGCATCCCGAGCTTGCGGTTGCGCGGCGACTATCTAGCCATCGTGACCTTTGGTTTTGGTGAGATTATCCGCCTTTTGGCCTCGACAAGCCTGCTCGCGCCCTTTACCAACGGGTCGCTCGGGTACGCGGGGGTGCCCTCGAGCTTCGGCAAGAGCGTCTGGTGGACGTTTCTTTTTCTCGGCCTCACCGTGTTCGTCATGAGCAAGCTCAAGTTCTCCTCTTATGGCCGCGCGCTGCAAAGCATCCGCGAGGACGAAATCGCCGCCGAGGCGATGGGCGTGAATCTGGCCTACCACAAGGTTTTGGCCTTTACCCTGTCCGCTTTTTTCGCGGGCATCGCCGGGGGGCTGTGGGTGTCGTGGCTGGCGACGGCGCGCTTGGACGTGTTTTTGTTTACGCTCACCTTCTTTTTCCTCGTGGCGATTTCGGTGGGCGGGACGGGCTCGATTACGGGGGTGCTGCTGGGCACGGCGCTGGTCGTGTTCGTGCGGCAGTACGGCGACCCGGTCGAGGAGGCCTACGCGCTCACCACCTGGCTCACGGCGGGCGGGCTGGTGCTCTTGGCGGCGGCGGGCGGGCTGTTCCTCTACCGCAACGCGCGGCGGCTCAGGCCGAGGCTTCACTACGGCGTCTACACCCTCGCGGGCTTGGGCGTGCTCGCCATCGTCGGCGCGCTCCTCGCCCCGAGCTTAGGACTTTTGGAGGGCACCTTCCAGGGCTTTGGCTTGCGCGCCATCCTCTTGTCGGTCATCCTCATCGTCATCATGGTGTTCCGGCCCGAGGGCATCATGGGCCGCTTCGAATTCTCCTGGGCCGCGCTGCTGCGCGAGCGCCGTGACGAGCCCACCGACGAGGAGCGCGCGCAAGACGCCTGGCTCACCAACCCCGCGCTCAACAAGGACAAGACCGCGGCCTTTGCTAACGAAGACGAGGGTGAGAATGAGAGCCGCGCGCCCGACCCGCGCGAGCAGGACCCGGAGGTCTAGGTGCTCGAGGTAAACAACGTCAACAAATCTTTCGGCGGTCTCCAGGCGACGACCGACTTGTCGTTCAACGTGTCTGAGGGCGAAATCGTCTCGGTCATCGGTCCCAACGGCGCGGGCAAGACGACGCTTTTCAACCTCATCACGGGTGTGTACGCTCCCTCCTCGGGCGACATCCGCTTCCAGGGCCGCTCGCTGGTGGGCAAGAAGCCCAACCAGATTGTCGATATAGGTGTCGCCCGCACTTTCCAGAACCTGCGGCTCTTTACTAACCTGTCCGTCCTGGACAACGTGCTCATCCCCCAGCACCACAAGATGCACTCGACCTGGCTCTCGGCGGTCCTTCGCACCCCCGGCTACCGGCGCAGAGAGCGCGAGATGCGCGAGGTGGCCTTGGAAAAGCTCGCCTTTTTCGGCCCGCGCCTCATGAGTTTCCGCCTGCACCAGCCCGTCTACGTCCTTTCCTATGCCAACCGCCGCCGCACCGAGATGGCCCGCGCGATGGCGACGGGGGCCAAACTTTTGTTGCTGGACGAGCCGAGCGCCGGGATGAACCCCAAAGAAACGGGTGAGGTCACCAACATCATCCGCCGGATGCGCGACGAGGGTGGCTACACGATTCTTTTGGTCGAGCACAAGATGAACCTGGTCGGCGACATCAGCGACCGCGTCATCGTCCTCGACTACGGGCAAAAAATAGCCGAAGGGTCCTATCAAGAGGTTGTGAACGACCCCAAAGTCATCGAGGCTTATTTGGGCAAAAAGGCCGAAGAAGAGGGTGAGCCCCAAGCCGACGAAGCGGAGTATCTGTAATGTCACACGTAGCCTCATATTCACAAACAGCGTCACCCGGTAAGCAAGATGGTCAAGAGCGCGAGAAGCTGCTCGAGCTGAACAAAGTCACCACCCACTACGGCCCCATCCGCGTGCTGCACGACGTGGACATGGTCATCCACCCTGGTGAGATGGTTTGCTTGCTGGGCGGCAACGCCTCGGGCAAGTCCACCACGCTCAAGACGATTCTGGGCCTCGTGCGCGTGTCCGAGGGCGAGATGTATTTTCGCGGCGAGCGCGCCGACACCCTAGACACCGCCGGGCGCATCCAGCGCGGCATGGCGGTGGTGCCCGAGAACCGCCGGATATTTCCCAAGATGACGGTGAAGGAGAACCTCGAGATGGGCTCGTACCTCCGCGACGACCGCAAGGCCATCCGCGAGGACATGGACTACGTCTTCGACCTCTTCCCCCGCCTTTCCGAACGCGTAGGCCAGATGGGCGGCACCATGTCGGGCGGCGAACAGCAGATGCTGGCGATGGGCCGCGCGCTCATGAGCCGCCCCAAGCTCATCCTCATGGACGAGCCCTCGATGGGCCTAGCGCCCC
Source organism: Trueperaceae bacterium (assembly GCA_965214995.1). Classification (GTDB taxonomy): domain Bacteria; phylum Deinococcota; class Deinococci; order Deinococcales; family Trueperaceae; genus CBDCCT01. The sequence goes on along the minus strand of CBDCCT010000002.1, from coordinate 4,737,830 downwards.
TCTTCGTCGAAAAGATTTTCCAGATTATCAAGCAGGTCAACGAGCGCGGCATCAGCGTGTTCGTGGTCGAGCAGAACGCCAACGTGGCGCTGTCGATTGCCGACAGGGGTTATGTGTTGCAAACCGGCGAGGTGGTGTTGTCGGGTCCGGCGAAGGAGCTTTTGAATAATGAGGCGATGAAGCGGGCGTATTTGGGGGAGGTGTGAGGGTGATATTGTGGTGTAACATCTTCTTGAGGATGTTCTGCAAGACAACTGTGGCTAAGTATTTGTTCAAAAAATGTTGAGGTCAAACAGTGAAACCGTACATGACACTTGAAGAAGCACTTGAAGCGGTTGACAGTTTTAAGGGTGAACCTAAAGATTTCTTACTACCAATCTCCGATGAGATGAATGATGCTGTTGGTATGAACATGGCAATCATTACTGACCGCATCCTTTCCAAAAATTGGCAGCCGAACGGATTTGAGCAACAGAGTGGGTTCCGAGTTTACAGGTATAAAAAGGCAGATTAGCGTATGTCGGTTCTTAATTAGGCGCTACAACGAACTCAAACTTTTTGGTTAAACACTCAGTGGGTTTAGGATATAGCAATCCTTGCTCACTAGCACTAAACCATTCAGTGTCCGCCTTACAATCCCCTTATGAAAACCATCTCCATAACCGCACACTTTGACGGTGTACATATAAGGCTTGATGAACCGCTGGGGCTCGAGCCCTCTACCTGTCTGCTCAAGTTGCGCTTCTTGTACAATGGCCTTTACGGAGGTTCCTCATGACTCACCTTTTAGAAAAAGCCTTTGCCGAAGCCTCGCGTCTACCCGAACGCGACCAAGACGCCATTGCTGAAATTGTGATGGCGGAACTCGCTTCTGAAGAGCGTTGGAGAGAACTTTTTGAGGAGTCTCAAGACGCGCTGGCGGAACTTGCAGAAGAAGCGCTGGCTGAGCACCGAGCGGGGAAGACGAAACCTCTTAAAGATGAGTTGTGACCTCACGAACCACCGATAAATTTTGGAAGATGTACGCGCGTCTGGATGACGTTGTTAAAGAGCAGGCTCGAGCGTCCTACCGTCTATTCGAGCAAAATCCTCAACACCCGAGTTTGCAGTTTAAGAAGGTTCACAACAATTTATCCATCTACTCCGTCAGAATTAATCTGAATCACCGCGCCGTGGGCATTCGTGAAGGTGAAGACATCATTTGGTTCTGGATTGGCCCGCATAGCGAGTACGAGAAGCTTCTTGCCAGATTTTAGCGGCGTGACCTCGAGTGCCAAGTCCCTTTGCCTCCTCCCTACAACCCTCTTATGAAAACCACCTCTGTAACCGCACATTTCGACAGTGAGCATATGAGGCTTGATGGACTGCTGAGGCTCGAGCCCTTCACCGTCTGCTCGAGCATTTCCACTCTATGGCTTATAATAAATCATGAGCGATGTTCCGTTCATCCGATTGGATAAAACTGCCCTCTCTGTCACGTCGTTGAGCGAAAACGACGAAAAAGCCTACTGGCAAACGCGCACGCCGCAAGAGCGGCTCGAGGCCGTTGAGCTGATGCGGCAAGTGAACTATGGCTACGACCCGGCAACCGCCCGACTTCAGAGAGTTCTTACGATTGCTTAAGGCCAAAGGCGTTGAGTATCTGTTGATTGGCGGCTACGCACGGTCGAGTTTTCCACGTTTCTTCTAAAGCTCACATATAATTGAGCTATGACACAGGTTGAGCACCTAAAAACCCAAATCGAAGCTTTAACCCCCGAGGACTTCTCTCGCCTCCGCGAATGGATAGTCGAAAAAGACTGGGCGCTCTGGGACGAAAAGATAGAAAAAGACGCCGCTTCCGGAAAGCTCGACTTCCTACGCGAAGAAGCGGCGGCTGCCAAAGCTAAGGGTCAGCTAAGAGATTTGTAGATGCACCGCACTACTCCGAAGTTTTGGGAACGGTTTGAAGGGCTTGGCGAAGACGTTCAGAAACTCGCTCGTACTTATGTCTTGCAACTATGCAGGGAGCTGAGAAAGTATGTGCTGGTGGTAGTTTAAGGTGTGAAGACTCAAACGCACCAGCACACGAACAGTCTACTAAAAAAGCTCGAAGCACTGCTATGGAAAGAGCGGGAGGTCCGGGTGTTTCGGGCACTGTTGGCGCTGTTTCTGGACTGCAACCTGAGAACGACCTTGCAGAACGTCAAGGGGTTCTCAGCGAGTACGGCAAGCCGCTTTTTCGCTTGCGAACACGCACCCGATGCGGTGTTCTGGGCTGAGTTCAATGAGTGGCAGCTAAAGGGGCTTTATGAGGTACCCAGACGCGGGCGACGTGGGGACGTAGTTTTGAAGCTCGACCTGACCTGCATCGAGAAGACGGGCAAGTGTATCCCCTTTGCCAGGGTGTTTAACCGCTCATACGGGATTCAGTTGGTGGTGCTGCACGTGTGCTTTGGGGGTTTAAGCTTTCCTCTGGCTTACCGTATCTACCGCGGTAAGGGTAAAGAAACGCCTGTGGACTTAGCGCTTGAACTCCTGGAGAAGTTTCCGGCCTCACACTGGTTAGCAAAAACCGTGGTTCTGGCTGATGCCGGCTTTGGGAGCCGTGAGTTCATCCAAGGCTGCCAGGACTTAGGCTTTACCCGGCTGCTCGTGGGCGTGCGCTGTGACCGCAGGCTTAGCGATGGCCGTAAGCTTACCCAGCTAAAGCAACGTGGGGAAAGGGTCGTGCTGCATGACCTTGCAGAGCAAGCGCTCTGGGCCAGTTGGTGTGACGTCAAGCGCGATGAGGGTAAAAAACGTTTCTACCTCGTGTCTACTTTTGCTGCTGGCGGTGCCTACCTTGCCAGACGCTACCGCAAGAGGTGGCTGATTGAGGCGTTTTTCGATTCCATAAAACACGACTTCGGCCTCAAAGAAGCGCGCCTCAGGACCCACACCGGCATTCGGCTCTGGATTTTCTTCGCTTGTCTTGCCTACAGCTTCGCTTCTCTAGCAAGGTTCCTAAACAAGCAGCCCATCACCTTACTTCAAGCGGCCCAGCGCATCCTCGACACACTCACTGATGTGCGCCTCGTTGGGCTCATGCTCGACTGTGAGCGCTTCTCTCAGTATGGTCCGCTACGCCTCAAACTCGTGGCTGTATAAGTGCAAGACATAAGTCGTAAAAATTTTGAACTGCTCAAAGACAACCCTAAGCATCCCTCGCTTCACTTCAAGAAAGTGGGTGAGTATTGGTCGGCTCGTGTCGGACTTCACCACAGAGTCTTAGCGGTCGAAGACGGTGACGATTTTGTCTGGGTATGGATTGGGAATCACGCCGAGTATGACAAGCTTGTCGGCTGAGCTGCTTAACCGTGAAAGTCATCTCTGTAACCGCACACTTTGACGGTGAACATACAAGGCTCGACGAACCACCGAGGCTCGAGCCCAACATCAAACTTGTTAGCACCTTTACTACAGGTGGATAGATGACACCTTTAACGTCTAACGTCTTCAGCGCCCTCGAGCTTAGTCTGTTAAACTGCATCCCTCCACCCGCTTTTTGGTTGCCAAAGTTACGGCTTTGCCGTACAATTATCTGTGCTTGAGTTCATCGAGACACCTCTATTTACCAAAATTGTTGAACGGTATCTGTCTGACGATGGCTATGCTGAACTTCAAGCGCATCTCAACGAGCGTCCCGAAGCGGGCGACGTTATTCGCGGCTCGGGCGGTGTCCGCATTCGCTGGGCAGCGCAAGGTCGCGGCAAGCGCGGTGGTGTGAGAATCATCTACTACCTCAGGTTAGCTGAGGGGCATATCTGGATGCTCACTTTGTATGCTAAGAACGTTAAGGAAACGATTCCCGCTCACATACTCAGGCAAATCAAGGAGGCTATTGACCATGAATGAGAAAGACCTAAGTCAGTGGGAACAAGGACGTGACCTCGGGCAAGAAATACTCGAGGGCGTCAAAGACATCAAAGAGGGTAAAGCAGGGCGTCGATTTACAGCCAAATCTTTCCCAATCGTGCGCGCGCGTGAAAAATCAGGCTTGAGTCAAAGTCAATTCGCTGAGCTTCTTGGTGTCTCGGTTCGCACCCTCCAAGACTGGGAGCAGGGGCGGCGTGAACCGTCAGGGGCGGCGAAAACTCTGCTCAGAGTTGCTGCGCTTCACCCCGAAGTCTTGCGTGAACTGGCAGCCTAGCAGTTTATATCCTCCCTACATTCCCTGATGAAGACCATCTCTGTAACCGCACACTTTGACGGTGAACATACAAGGCTCGACGAACCGCCGAGGCTCGAGCCCACCCACCTAAACGCGTCTCAGGACTCGAGCGTTGCTCTTTGAACTCCAAACTTTCGCAGTTCATTGTAAAATAACTTTGATTTTAGGAGTGATTTATGGCAACTCATCTACAGCACGCCCTACAGGAACAAATCAGTGTTCTGTCGGAAGATGAAATGCGCCTTGTTTTAAGTTTTGTCAGTAACTTACGAAAAGAGAAGAGTGCTTCTCGGGCGAAACCCATTTCAGCCATCTTCGAGGAGTTGAGCGGCGAGTTACCGCTCGATGAATGGCGCGAATTGCCTTCCGATGGAGCGGAAGACCACGACCATTATCTCTACGGTGCCCCCAAGAAAACAACATAATTTTTGTGGATGTATTCGCAGACGCATTTTACTGGATTGCGTTGGCAAACCCGGCAGACCAGTGGCACAGCCTTGTAAAGCAATATGACAAGGACAATCCAGGCGCTTTACTGGTGACGACGGAAGAAGTTTTGACGGAGTTTCTGAACTTTTATGCCGCAGCCGGAAAACGTCGTCGAAGCATTGTGGGCGTGATGTGCGAGCAGGTTTTAGTTCACCCGAACGTTACCGTTATGGCCGCTGCACACGAATCTTTTTCGCAAGGCTTAGAGTTGTACCGGCGTAGAGAAGATAAAAGTTACAGTCTGACCGATTGTATTTCAATGGCCTTTTGTCAAGAACGAGGACTCTACAAGGTTCTGACGAACGACCATCATTTTGAGCAAGAGGGCTTCACCATTTTGTTTTGAAGGTAGCGCCGTGCCGAGTCATGCAAGTACACAACTAAGCACTATAAGAGATTCGGATTTGTTTTTCTCAAAACGCAAAAAGTGTCTCTGTAACCTCACACTTTGACGGTGAACTCAAAGGCTTGATGAACCGCTGAGGCTCGAGCAGCTTCATCGCCACCTGATGCCTGGTGCGAGCCCTACTGAGCAGCCTCATACGCCCAGAACTCAGAAGGTGCCAAAATAGTCACGCCTTGAAACGACTTCAAAATGAGCAGGTCTTTATCTCCGGTCACGAGGCACGCGCACCCTCCCGCCGCTGCGGTGGCGAGGACCCAATCGTCGTCCGGGTCTCGGCAAACGGCGGCCTCTGGGGGTTCGGGCGTAACCGACTGCATAGTGAGAGTTACCAAGTCTATGGCCTCTCGAGCCTCGGCACGAGGAACCTTGAACTTGTAAAGCAGCTTCTTTTCAAACTCTCCCAGAATTTTATCCGAGGTCACGAGTTCGTGCTGCCGTGCGCAGTGCTCGAGTAGTTCGTGGCACACACCGCGCGAAACAAAGGCCGCAATCAGTACGTTGGTGTCGAGAACGAGCTTCACGACACTTCGTTGAAAACGTCCTCATCGGTGTAAATGCCTTGCGCTTCGGCGTAGGGCAAAATTTTTTGACGCAACGCGCGAAATTTGTGAACGAAAAGGTACTCTTTGAGCGCTTCCCGGACGAGGTCGCTACGGGATACGCCCTCGCTTTGCGTGAAGCGGTCAAGTTCTTCTTTCAAGTTTTCCGGCAGGCTGATAGAAATGCTTTCGCGCATGGCGACCTCCGAACGACTTCTGCTGTGCTAAATTGTAGCACAGGTTTTGGCTTTAGTCTTGGGGTGTCGAGTGAATCCATATACCGTTCAACTAATGCTACAGTTAGCTGGTGAGTCGGATAAAGTAGTTTTCATGAAAACCATCTCTGTCACCGCACGCTTCGGCGGTAACAGATAAAGCTTGATGAACCGCTGAGGCTCGAGCCCAAGCTGCAAAGAACTCTCGAGCTTTCCACGTCTCTTCTAAAGCTCACGTATAATTAGAACATGACACAAGTTGCACCTCGTCCGCTTCGCTTTTGAGCCTTTCATGCTCGACTTAACCCTGGGCAAGTACCTCGTGGCCGAAGGTCTGGCCGAATCATTCGGTTTAGAGGTTGTGGGGGACAAGTCTCTGGTCGGGCCGTACTGCGCCGCCCTGTCCGCCGAGGAGATAGTGAAGCTCAAACCTCGTTACAATGCCTTTTCCGCGCTTTTTATGATGGTCCAGACGCTCGACCCGCAGGCCTTTGCGGCCTCGGGGGGGCTCGAGGTCCCCGTTGTGTGGCAGCGCATGGTGTACTTTTCCTACTCGACCCTCACGACCCTGGGTTATGGCGACATCACCCCGCGCTCGGCCTGGGCGCAGTCGCTGGCCGCGGTCGAGGCGATGCTGGGGCTTCTTTACATCGCGGTGATTATCGGGCGTTTGGTGGGGGGCTACCGGTCGGGAGGGGGCGAACAGTAAAGGTGGGATGTTGCGTAAGGACGCTGACTGTGACAAACCGTGCCGGTTTTGAGAGTAACGTTATTCCTCAGTGGAGTCGGTGTAAAGGCTCAGGTGGAGCCTGAAAAGGTTGCTGCGCCCGACGGGCCGCACCAGGAGGCGGAGCGTCCGCGATTGGTCATCCACAAAGCTGAACGTCGTGCCTCCCAGACCGCGCTGCGACGAGGTCCGCGTCCAGCCGGGCAGCGCCTCGCCGATGTGTTCGGCAACGTCTGTTTGGCTCATGCGGGCCAGAACGCGGTAAGAGGCGAAGGTTGCGCCCTCTGTCTCTTCGAGGACGAGCAGCGAAGGGGGCAGGGTCAAACCGAGGGTTTGCGTGAGCGTGGTCTGCATAGCGGTTTCAGAAGAACACGCGCCGCCTGAAGATTGGGCGTTGCCTATGCAGAAAATCATAAGAGCGGTGAGTGCGACTGAAAAGCGTTTTGACATTCCTCTACCTTAACGACCGCGCTTGTGAGGAGGGCTCGAGCCTGGTGAAGAGGACAAAGGAACCCCAGCACATTACTTGAGAGCCCCTTTATGTGTTTACTTAAAGTTGCCGAAGTTGAGTATGTAGGCTTCGCTGGGCTCGAGCCGCGACGCAGATTTACCCCTGCCCCTCCAAATGTCTGACCAGCGCCCCATACGCCGCGTTGAGTCTTTTCACCACTTCCGTCGCGGTTTCCCTTTTGGCTGCGTCCTGAAAACGGTCCGGGTGGTAGAGCTTCATGAGGCGCTTGTAGGCTGCGCGCACGTCCTCCAGGGGTGCGCCGTAGGGGAGCTCGAGCGCGCGGTAGTGCGCCACCAGCGTCGGGTCAACGCCTGATGTGGTCTTTCCAGACGAAGTCCTGGAGCCTCCACCATCCTCCCACGCGGCTCCGCCGGGAGTTTCGTCGCCGTACGTCTCGTACTCCGGCCTGCCGGACCTGCCGCGCCGTCCGTTGACTCGGTGGTTAATTTCAGCCCGCAGGAGGCGCAGAAAGCGCGCAGGGATGCTCACGAGGTTACTATACTAAAACGACTTTGCTAGGGGGTGCTAAGGCATCGGAAACTGACGTGCCAACGCCGTGACCTCGGCGCGAACCGTATGGGGGTCTTCCCCTTGAAGCGTGCGGTCGATAAACCCGGCGACGCGGCGCATCTCCGTCTCTTTCATGCCCCTCGTAGTGAGCGCGGGCGTGCCGATGCGGAGGCCCGAGGTGACAAAGGGCGAGCGGGTGTCGAAGGGGATGGTGTTCTTGTTGACCGTGACGCCCGCTTCGTCGAGCACGTTCTGCGCCTTTTTACCGCTCATATCCCTCGCGGTGAGGTCGAGCAGAAAGTTGTGGTTGTCCGTCCCGCCCGACACAACGCGGTAGCCCCGTTCTTGAAGCGCGGCGGCGAGCGCCTGGGCGTTCGCCACGATCTGCCGCGCGTAAACCTTGAATTCTGGTTGAAGCGCCTCAAAAAAGGCGACGGCCTTGCCCGCGATCACGTGCTCCAAAGGCCCGCCCTGGGAGCCGGGGAAGATCATCTTGTCGATGCGCTTGCCCAAGTCCTCGTCGTTGGACAGGATGACGGCGCTGCGCGGCCCGCGCAGGCTCTTGTGCGTGGTCGTCATCGTCACGTGCGCGTGAGGCAGGGGGCTCGGGTGTACGCCGCCCGCGATGAGCCCCGAGATGTGCGACACGTCGGCCAGGAGCGTCGCGCCCACCTCGTCGGCGATGCTGCGGAACCGGGCGAAGTCTATCTCGCGGCTGTAGGCGGTGGCCCCGCAGACGATGAGCTTAGGCTTGTGCTCTTTGGCAAGCTCCCGCGCCGCGCCGTAGTCGATGCGCTCGGTTTCCTTATCGACGCCGTACGACACCACGTTGTAAAGGATGCCCGACAGGTTTACGGGGCTGCCGTGCGTGAGGTGCCCGCCGTGCGAGAGGTCCATGCCTAGAAGCGTGTCGCCGGGCTCCAACACCGTGTGATAAATAACAAAATTCGCCGTCGAACCCGAGTGCGGCTGCACGTTCGCCCAGGCCGCGCCGAAAAGCTCTTTCGCGCGGTCGATGGCGAGCTGCTCGATCTGGTCCACGATTTCGCAGCCGCCGTAGTAACGCTTGCCGGGGTAGCCCTCGGCGTACTTGTTGGTCAAGACCGAGCCGACCGCGTCCATGACCGCCTGCGAGGTGAAATTTTCCGAGGCGATAAGCTCGAGCCCGTCGCGCTGACGCTCAAATTCGCGGTTGATGAGCTCGAAAATTTTGTCGTCGCGCTTGTTCGTGTTGATTAAAGAAGGAGCGAGTACGCTCATTGGACACCTCTCTCATTACTTTTATGACGCTTGTTGCGATTTTTTCGTCACGCCTTTATGCAGGGAGTATAGCAGCTAAGCAAAGCGCGCTCTGGCGTTCGGGGTCTACAAAAAGGGCGTCTGGATGTAGATATCTTCCATCGTCAAGCTCACGTCGGCGCAGGGCACGGGGACGGTGTCGCCCGCCCCGAAATGCCTTTCTTCCCACCCGTCATCAACGCGGTAGTAGCCCGTGACGAAGCGGCGGCGGCTGTCGGCCACCAGGTAAAGCTTCAAACTCGGCAGCGCTTCATACGCATAACGTTTTTCGCCCCTGTCGGTGCGGATGGTCGTCGGGCTTATCACTTCAACGATGACGCAGGGCTTGTCTTTGTAGTAGGGGTCGGGGCCGTCGTCACAAACGAACATCACGTTAGGGTAGTAGAACACGTCGTCGGCGGCGCGTACCTTCATGTCGCTCATGTAGACCCGGCACCCCGTCCGGCGCGCGGCTAGGTTAAGGACGGTGTGAATGTTGCCCGCGATGGTGTTATGCACGTCGCTCGCGCCCGCCATCGCAAAAACCTCGCCGCGGACGTACTCATACCTGATGTTGGCGTCTTTTTCGCCCTCGAGATAATCCTCCACGCACACACAGTAAAAACTCTTCGGCGCTTCCATAACTCTATTCTACTCCCTACGCACTCCAGCTTAGCCGCTCGAGACGTCCGTCTTCCCGATAATGTGCGATGCCGATGCGGGGGGGCTCAAGCCCCTCGGGGTCGCGCCTAACGTCCTCGAGCAGTTCCGGCAGCGTCTGGGCGGTGGTCTCGATGATGTCTAATGTGCTGAAAGTTTTGGGCTCGAGCCAGTGCAGCGTGCCCTCGGTGCATTCGGGCAGCGCGTAGGTTTTGAGATTGGCTGTGTAGTAAAGCAGGCCCGTGAGCGGTTCGCCCGCGCGGTTGTGGTAGAGCGCGCGGCGCAGGTGGAGGTCGGTCAGGTCCTCTTCGCGCAGGCTCGTCTCCTCGGTGAGTTCGCGCAACGCCGCGGCGCGGAGGTCGCCCGTTTCTTCCGCTTCGACCCGCCCGCCGACGCCCGTCCAGCGGTTTGGCGCTAAGCGTTTGCTGGGGGCGCGCTTAAGGAGCAGGTAACGCCCTTCAAAGTGCAAAAAGACGACGGTGTAGAGGGCGAAAGCGTTGGGTTTGGTTAAAGGGGGTTTGGGTGAGGGCTCGAGCCAGTCTCGCAACTTACGTTCGTCCACCCGTCACCGCCTCTTGTAAGCAGAATCGTGGTCGGGGTGGAGCGAGACGAACCGGAGCACGTCACCCTCGCGCTGCACCACCGCGCGGCACTTCTGCGTTACCCGAATGGTGTACGCCTCAACCCCCACCGATTTGACGCTCTCCCAGCGCAGCCCTTTGTCGCGGTAGACCCGTGCCCACGAGAGCTGCTTTAATTTACGCAACGTCTTGAAGAAAGCGAGAAGTTCACTCTTCTCGAGCCCAACAAGCTCCTCTTGAAAGGTTGCGTTGTTGAGGTCAAAATTCACTCCTCGAGCTTTTCCCCGTGCTCCTTTTGCCAGCGCGCACGGATGTCCGCCTCGAAACCGTCCAAATCGCTCTTTTCCGCGGGCGTTTCACGCGCCCACGTTAGGCCCGCCTCGAGCTTGCTCTTGGCGGGCTCTTCGTGCAACCACAGTTCGTTGTCGGGGATGACCCGCGCCGTACGGATGATCCACACGCCCTCTTCGGGATTATCAACCATCACGGTGCGCCCCGCATACTCTTTTCCCAATGAGATTTGACCACTTGCCCCAACCGTTTTAATGCTCATGCTGCATGGTAGCACAAGAGCACGATTTGGCATCAACAAAACCTACGACCGCATCTGAAGCAGCCCGGCATCGTTAGCGTACAATGCCGCATGGACTACACCACTTTGGGCAAAACCGGCCTCACCGTCTCGCGCCTCTGCTTAGGGATGATGAGCTACGGCACCCCCGAATGGCGCGACTGGGTTTTAGACGAAGAGGCCAGCCGCCCCTTCGTTAAACGCGCGTTGGAAGCGGGCATCAACTTTTTCGACACCGCCGACATGTATTCCAAGGGCGTGAGCGAGGAGGTGACGGGGCGGGCGCTCAAAGACTTTGCGCGGCGTGACGAGGTGGTCGTCGCCACCAAAGTTTTCTTCCCGATGAGCAAAAAACCCAACCGCGGCGGTTTGTCACGTAAGCACATCATGGACGCCTGCGACGACTCGCTGAGGCGCTTGGGCACGGACTACATCGACCTCTACCAGATTCACCGCTGGGACTACGGCACGCCGATTGAGGAGACCTTGGAGGCGCTTCACGACCTCGTTAAGTCAGGGCGGGTGCGCTATATCGGGGCCTCGAGCATGTTCGCCTACCAGTTCACCCAGGCACTCTACAAGGCTGACTTACGCGGCCTCACCCGCTTCGTCTCGATGCAAAACCATTACAACCTCCTCTACCGCGAAGAAGAGCGCGAGATGCTGCCGCTCTGTATGGATGAGGGCGTCGGCGTCCTTCCCTGGAGCCCCCTGGCGCGGGGTTACTTAACCCGCCGCTCGAGCGACAAAACGGCCACCACCCGCGGCGAGAGCGACGACTTTTCAAGGCGCATGTATAACCATGAGGGAGACGACGCCATCATCAACCGCGTGGTGGACCTTGCCGAAGCGCGCGGCGCGAAACCCGCGCAGGTCGCGCTCGCTTGGCTCTTGCACCGCCCCGGCGTCACCGCGCCCATTGTCGGGGCGACCAAAATGGAGCATTTGGAGGACGCCATCAAGGCTGTGGATATAGAACTTTCGGAAGAGGAGCGGGCGGGGCTCGAGGCGGCGTACGCGCCGCATCCGGTGCTGGGGCATAGCTAGAGGATTGACCTGGAACTGCCCGACATATGTCTTTTCTGATGGCGGTATAGTATAGGCATACTTGGAAGTTAGGTAGTACCAGGTCTGTTAAAGATTCTCATCACAATGCACAATAGACTGTAGTGACTGATGTTATGACCCAGCAGCGGAGCAGGTGTGACCTTTCCTTTAGGGCGGTGTTCGACGCCCTGACTGACCATGTCGCGGTGCTTGACGCGGGCGGGCGCGTGGTGGCTACCAACCGCGCCCTAAAAGGATTTGGCGCCGCTCTGGGCTTGCCTGCGCAGGTGGGCTCCCTCTACATGGACGCTTTCCGGCGGCTCTACGACGGCGCGTCCGACGAAGCCGCGGCGCTTGACGAAGGCGTCCGCGCCGTGCTGAAGGGTGAGCTTCCGAGTTTTAGGCTCGAGCACGCCTGCCACGCGCCCCGGCCGCGCTGGTTCAGCGTGAGCGTGACGCCGCTGCCGGGGCCGCAGCGGGGGGCGGTCGTGCAGCACCGGAACATCACCGAATCTAAGGAGCGCGAAGAGGCCATCTACACCCTCGCGCACCACGACGCGCTCACCGGGCTTATGAACCGCCGCCACTTTTCAAACGAGGCCGAAAAGCTCCTCGTCCTCTCCCACCGCTCCCGCCTCATGTCCGCGCTTATCTACTTAGACCTAGACGGCTTCAAGGCGGTCAACGACACGCACGGCCACGCCGCGGGCGACCTCCTCTTGCGGGCGGTGGCCGCCCGCTTGCGCGCGCACGCGCGGCAGAGCGACCTCTTGGCGCGCTTCGGCGGCGACGAGTTCGTCATTTTTCTTTTTAATTCTTCTGAAGCGCAAAGCCTGACCACCGCGACGCGCTACCAAAACTCCCTCTTGCAACCTTTCAAGGTTCGCGGCCGCGCGCTCAACGTGCGGGGCAGCTTCGGGCTCGCACACTTTCCGCAGAACGGCGAGACGGTGGACGAACTTCTTTCTCACGCCGACGAGGCCATGTACGCCGCCAAGGCGTTGGGCGGCGGGATTCACTTTTACCCGCCGACGCCGCGCCTGTTCCGGGACGTTTCTAGCTCGAGCTAGGTTGGTTTGGGGTGGTGCCCATGCAGGAGGTACTTTATGAGCCTTACGCTCGAGCTACGGTGGCAGGCGACCCACGCGCAGAGTATGATTTAAGCAAACTCGGTAAGCCGGTTAGAGGCAAGTACGCCGAAGCGTACAAAAAGGGCACCAATCTGGTTCTGCTGGATGAAGACGTGGCTCGAGCCTTCCCCAACGCAAAAGCGGTCAACGATGCCTTGCGCCTCCTTATGACCTTGGTGAATCAGGTTGCGTCGCCCAAGCCCGATTGAGGTCTGACGGCCCTACTCGAGCAGCGACAAGACCCCGTTGGGAATCACTCGCTCCTTGAACCACACAATTTTGGCGGGCACGTCCTCAATCTTGATGCCCGCATTCTCTAAGTTGAGCTTTTCGGACACCGCCAAGATGATGTCGTCACGAAACGACTTGCGGATTTGGGCGAACTTCTTTTTCAAATATTCCGGACGCCAGTAGCCCACGATTTCCAACAAAAAAGACCTGCCGTCGGGGTGGACCAATCGAAAGTCGGGCACCATGACGCTGCCGGGGATGGTGACCAAATCCACCTCACGCTCTAATCTCCACTCCGTGTCCGTTTTTTGCCACCGTTCGGCGAAAGACTTTTCCACCATGCTGTCATACGTCTTGCCGGGCGGGTAGTGCGAGACGAGGCCGCAGCCGGACTCGAGCGTAAAACGCGAAGGCGTGCTCGTCCCGTCGTAGCGGACCTTGGGTTTGAGTTCGGCGACCATGCTCCAGCGCGTCACGTGGAGGAGCGCGGGGAGCATTTTGGCTAGGGACAAGCCGTAGCGGGTGCTCGAGCCAAACAAACTCGCGGGGCCGTCGATGGTGATGGTAAAGCCGTGGTCGGGGTCGCCCTCGATGTAGCTCATCAGGCCGAAGAGTTTGAGGTAGCGAAAGAGCAGCTTGTACTCGCCGGGGTCGTTGCGGTGTGCGGTCAAGACGACTTGCTTGGCGCGGTAGAGGATACCCTGCGCCTGCGCGAGGTTGTAGCGGTGCAGCAGCGCTTCGGGCGCGGGCGCGTCAAAGGCGGTCATGATTTGGTTCTCGGCTAGGTCGGCGTAGAGGCCCCGTTCGACCTCCTCGAGCCGCACCTCGCGGCCCAGGTCCTGCGAGAGCGCGTAGGCGACGTATTCAAAAGTCGCGCGCGCGTTGTGGGGCGCGGGCAGCGCGGCGGCGGCGTGCGCGAAGACGCGTTCGCGTAAGGTGGGGGGTTCTAAGGGACTTACTGTCTCAAAGGTGCTGAATGAGTTGGTGAGGATGTGCGCCAACCCGCGCTTGATGCGGTAGTCGGTGCCCTCGCCCTCGAGCACTTGCAACTGCTCGTCAAGCTCGCCCCGCCGCGACCCCTGGCGTTCGCGGAAAAGCGCGATGGTCTCGTCCGCCACGGCTAGGTTGGTGCGGTCTAGCTCGAGCCTCTTGGGCGCTAACTCCTCGCCGTTATAGCGGTACATCAGCAGGGGCGAGGGCAGCACTACAAATCCTCGATGGACAAGGTGTCGTTTTCAGAAATGGGCTCGAACTCGAGCGGTCTCTGCGCGTTCTTTATGTCCGTTTGAAGCTTTTTTTGAAGCCCTGGGGGCGGCTTCCGCTCCGCGCGCCGCCTTTTCGACACGCCCTCCTCGCTGGTGTCTTCCGCGACGACTTCATAGAGGAGCGCCAGCTTACCCTCGCCTTTGCGCAGGATACGGCCCAGACGCTGGACGTATTCGCGGCTCGAGCCCGTCCCCGACAGCACCACCGCCACGCTCGCCTCGGGCACGTCCACGCCCTCGTTCAAAACTTTGGAGGTCACCAGCGTCGGATAGTCGCCGCTGCGGAACTTATGAAGCGTCTCGTGCCGCTCCTTGACCTTGGTCTGGTGCGTGATGGCCGGAATCAGAAAGGACTGCGAGATGCGGTAGACCGTCGCGTTGTCGTCGGTAAAGACGAGCGTGCGCGCCGGGTAGTGCTGCGCTAGGAGGTCGGACAAAACCCGCAGCTTGCCCTCGGTGCCAAAGGCGATGGCGCGCGCTTCGCGGTGCGCGAGCATGGCCGCGCGGCCCGCGCTGGAGCGGGCGCTCGCGCGCACGAACATCCCCCAGCCCACCAAGTTGCCCAGGTTGATGTTTTGCTCCGCCAGAAAGTCGTTTCTCGTTTTGATGAGTTCGTCGTAACGCGCCCGCTCGGTTTCGGAGAGCTTGACTTTTATCTGGACGATGCGGTGCTCCGCCAGCGCGTCGCCGGAAAGGTCGGCGGCGGTTTTGTAGTAGACCACCGGGCCGACGAGCGCGTCCAAGTCGCTCTCCCTACCGTCGCTGCGCTCCACCGTCGCGGTAAGCCCTAAGCGGTAGGGGGCAATGGAATACTCCGCGATGACCCGGTAGAACTCGCCCGGCAGGTGGTGGCACTCGTCGAAAATGAGCAGCCCGTAGCGGTTGCCCAGCGTCTCGGCGTGGATGGCGGCGCTGTCGTAGGTCGAGACCAAGATGGGCGTTCTGTCCTTGGAGCCGCCCCCCAAAAGGCCGATGTCCGCGTCGGGAAAGGCCGCCAGGAGCCCCGCGTACCACTGGTGCATAAGGTCCAAGGTCGGCACCAAGATGAGCGTGTGCCGGGGCGTGGCCTGCATGGCGAGTTGCGCCAGATAAGTTTTGCCCGCGCCCGTCGGCAGCACCACCACGCCTTGCCGCCCGGCTTGGGTCCAGGCATTGAGTGCTTCCTTTTGGTGGGGATAAGGTTCGAGCGCCGTTGCCGGACTTAGCGCGACCTCACCAAAGCCCTTGGCCTTATCCGTGACCGCGACGCCTTCCGCCCCCATCGCCTCCAAAAAGCCCCGGTAACGGTTCGCGGGCAAACGGAACTTCTCGATCCGGTCGTCCCAGGTCACAAAGTCAATCCAGGCCTTGCCCTTGGGCGGCGGGTGGACAACCAGGGTGCCTCGTTCAAAGGTCAGCTTGCTCGCGCGTGGCACAAAGCAAAGCTACCATTTTTGCTCCGAATTTTCTGTCAGTTAAATACGTCACTCCCGGCTCTCACAGTAAAAAAGGACCGAGACGCTGTGCTGTTTTGTCAAGGGGTCAGCCGCGCCGAGTCAAAGGGCCGCTGGTGGGTGAGCACGGCGTAGGCGGTTCTCGAGGGTCTCGCCGTACAGACGACCAAGGCAGCTTCTTTATGCTTACCGCGCGCTACCGAGCGGTTGAGGGAAACTCTGATAGTAGCGTCCCCACAAGAGCTTGCCACAGCAAGCTCTTGTGGGGACGGACGCACTCGACTGGAGCAGCGGTGCGTGGAGATGCTTGAACCTAAAACCGCGCTCCGTTACTGCTGGCGGTAGTCCGTGACCGTGAGCTCACCGCTCACGATCTGCTGCGTGACGGCCTCGAGCTCACTCACAAGTTCCTGCGGGATGAGCGCCTGGTTGTATTCGTCGAGCGCGTACCCCACGCCGTCCTCGGCGAGTCCCAAGCTTTGCAAGCCGCCCTCGAAGGTGCCCTTGACAACGTTGTCCACCGCGTTGGCGGCGGCCACGTCCACGCGCTTGAGCATACTGGTGAGGCCGAAGTTGAGCGTGGCCGGGTCTCCGTCGGTGTCGCCTAACGGGTTCTGGTTCGAGTCGACGCCGATAAAGAACAGCGGCTGGTCGCCCTCGCCGCACGCAGCTTCATAGGCGGCGGGCTTCTCAACCGCCGCGACCGCGCCCGTCAGGGGCGTTTCGCGCGCGCTGACGTCGCTCGGCAAGCTTGCCGGGCTGTAGCACATCGTCTCTCTCACAAAGTCAATCACGCCGTTGCCCGACGCGCCCGCCGCCGCGTAAATCACGTCCGCGCCCTGCGCCTGCTGGATGGTGGCGAGTTCCTTGGCGCGAGCGGGGTCGTTCCAGGCCGCGGGGGTCGAGCCGATGTAGTTTTGAATCACCGTGCAGTCGGGGCAGGCGGCCTTGGCCCCCTGCTCGTAGCCGGAGCCGAAAGCGCGAATCAAGGGGATGTCCATGCCGCCGACAAAGCCGACCACGCCCGTTTGGGAGAGCGTGCCCGCGATGTAGCCGACCAAAAAGGAGCCCTCGTGCTCGCGGAAGCCCACGTAGAGCGTGTTGGGGTTGGGCGTCTCGTTAAAGCCGTCGATGTTGACGAAGTTGGTGTCGGGAAATTCGCTCGAGATGCTCTGAATCGCGTCGGCCTGCGAAAAGCCGGGCGCGACCACCAGCTCGGCCCCCTGCTGGGCCATGCTGCGCAGACCCTGCGCGAAGGTGTCGGGCGAGCCCTCAAACTCCAAGAGTTCGATATCAAGCCCCTGGCTCTGCTCTAAGCCCTCGATTTCGCCGCTCATGCCGCGCCAGGTGCCCTCGTTAAATGAGGCGTCGAACTTGCCGCCCGCGTCGAAGTTGATGCCCATGACGTAGTCTTGAGCCGTCGCCAGCCCCAGCGTGAGGCCCAGCATGATGAAAAGTAGAAGCGTTTTGCGCATCGTTCCTCCTTGGTTTTTAACCTAAACTTTGGGTTTTGCCCAGAGAGAGTATAGCATGAGGCCCGCCCACGCCCAAACGTCTAAAGAAACGGTGAAGCGATTTAAGAAACGAGCGCAACCGGGGGCAGTGAGTCGGGCATTATTGGTGCACAATTGGTGCAAGCGCGCCAACCTACGTAACTGAAAAGCAGGCACGTTGGGGCTAAAAGTAATATTCTGGCTTTAAAGCTTGAAGCACGACGTGTGTACCCTCTGACGCAAGTGTTGCGAAGATGAAAGAGCGTGATGACGGAAGCCGAACATACCAAAGCGACCGACACCCAATGGCCCCGTTGGGAAGTCTTCAAGCAAGACGCGCCCAAAAAGCCGCACCAGGCGGTGGGAACGGTTCACGCGGGCGACGCGGCGCACGCGCTCCTAACCGCACGCAACGTGTTCGCGCGGCGGCCCCGCGCGGTCAGCATGTGGGTGGTGCGGGCGGAGGACGTTCTTTCGGTGACGGCGGAGGAACTTGAACGTTTTAACTGGGACACCGACGCTGAGGGGGCGCAAGAAATCTACTTCGTTTTCCGCAAAACGAGCCACAAGCAGTCTTTAACCTTTGTTGACCACATCGGCGAGGTCGAGGCGCGCACACCCAAAGAGGCGCTGCGGCACGCTCTGGATACCTTCACCGACGAACCCGCCCTCACCTGGTGGGTGCTGCCCGAAAAGAGCGTCACCCGTAGCCACGATGAGGACGCCGAAAGCTGGTTCGAGCCTGCGAAAGATAAAACCTACAAGCAGCAGTCGGAGTACGGAATGGTGCGCGCCAAGAAAGGCAAGGAGTTGAAGCGTGGATAGTGATATCCACAACGCCCTCATCCACAAGCTCACCGCCCTGGCCGACGACGAGTTCGTGCTGGGCCACCGCAACAGCGAGTGGACGGGGCACGCGCCCATCTTGGAAGAGGACATCGCGCTCGCCAACTTAGCGCAAGATGAGCTGGGGCACGCGACGCTTTGGTATGGACTCCGGGAGGCGTTGGACGGCAGCGACCCGGATAAGCTGGTGTATTTTCGCGGCGCGGAAGCTTGGCGCAATGTGAAGATGCTCGAGCTCCCCAAAGGCGACTGGGCCTTTACCATGCTGCGGCAGTACCTTTTCGACGCGTTTGAACACGTCCACCTGCCCCTCCTCGAGGAGAGCGCCCACACGCCCATCGCCCAGGCCGCTGCCAAAATCCGTAAAGAGGAGCACTTTCACCTCCAGCACACGCACGTGTGGGTCGAGCGCTTAGGGCTCGGCACGGAGGAGTCGCAGGGGCGGATGCAGCGGGCACTCGACGCGTTGTGGCCGCTCGCGGGGCAACTTTTTGTGCCCCTGCCGGATGAAGCCGTGCTCGTTCAAGAAGGCGTGGTTCCAGCTTTGAACGAGGTGAGGGAGGCGTGGCTCGAGCACGTCACCCCGCACCTCACGGCCTCTAGCCTTAGCATCCCCACCGACGACACACCGCCCGCCTCACGCGAAGAGCACACCGAGCACCTGACGGGGCTGCTGGACGATTTGCAAAAGGTGGCGAGGCTCGAGCCCGATGCGGTTTGGTAAGGAGACGTTTATGACCGCCATAACGAACACCATGAGTGAGCAAGACGTGTGGAAGGCGTTGGAAAGCGTCAAAGACCCCGAAATTCCCGTCGTCTCCGTGACCGAGATGGGCATCGTGCGCGAGGTGGAGGTCGCGGGCGAAAGCGTCAAAGTCGCCATGACCCCGACCTTTTCGGGCTGCCCCGCTATCCACGTCATGAAAACGGACATCGAGACGCGGCTGCGGGAGGTGGGCTTCGAGAACGTCGAGGTGCGAACCGTCCTCTCCCCGCCCTGGTCAACCGACTGGATGACGGACGAGGCCAAGGCTAAACTCAAGGCGTTCGGCATCGCGCCCCCCGCGCCGCAGGGTGGTGTTGGCAATGTGACCTTTTTCGCGCCCGTGTCCTGCCCCTATTGCGACAGCTCGGATACGAGCGTGAAGAACACCTTTGGGCCGACGCTGTGCAAGTCGATTTATTACTGCCATGCGTGCGAGCAGCCGTTTGAGAGTTTCAAGACGCTGTAGTATTAACGAAGCTAAGCGTTTCTGATCCCGGACTTTTCTGCCGGAAGCAAAGGGAGCGTTACGAGCAAATTTCAATGAGCGCCCTTATTCCCAGCACACTCTGCTACAATCATCCGCACCAGGGCCGCAGTCACGGGGTACGTGGTCTCAAAGCGTAGCCTACGTTCTTTTTTGATGATTCCTTCGTTGGAGTTGTCGCCTAGTACCGGCCCCTGCGTGAGGAGAAACGTATGCGTTCAGACATTCGATTAGGTGCCACCCTACCCGACTACGAACTCCCCGACCACACCGGGACAAAGCGCAAGCTCTCCCTTTTGCAGGGTCAAGACCCGATGGTGCTGATGCTGGGGCGCGGCATCTACTGCCCCAAAGATCGCCAGCAGCTCCACGGGCTCGTCGCTTTTGAGGCGCAGTGCAACGTCGGCTTCACGCGTCTCGTCACCATCACGACGGACAACCTGATACTCTCGAACGACTTGCGCCTGGGCGTGGGGGCCAATTGGCCTTTTTTGCACGACGAAAAGCGCGTGGTGCAGAAAGACCTAGACATCCAGGAGTACACCGACCCGCAGAACGACCCGATGATTCCGCACACCTTTGTTTTAGAGCCCGGCCTCAAGATTTACAAAATCTATAACGGCTACTGGTACTGGGGCCGCCCCTCAACCGCCGAACTGCACGCGGATTTGCGCGAGGTGACGAAAAAGGTGCGCCCGGACTTCAAAATTGACACGCCCGAGCTGCGGCAAAAGTGGGAAGCGGGCGACAAGGGAGACTTTTATCCTTACGGCAAATCATGGAAGCAGGTTTTTGTGCGGATGGCAGGGGTGGTGGACAGGTTTGAAGACTAAGCAGTATGTAACATGTTCAGGAGGTAGCGCGTGAGTAACGAAGCTGTTCCCGTCCGTAACGACCCCGAGGCGCAACGTTTCGAGGCGAAATTGGGGGAGAAGGTAGCCGTGGCGGAGTACCACCTCAAAAACGACATCATCATTTTTACCCACACCGAGGTGCCGGAAGCGCTCGAGGGTCAAGGCGTAGGAGGCAAACTTATCAAGACCGCGCTCGACGCCTCGCGCGCTCACGGCTACCAGGTGGTGCCGCTCTGCCCGTTTGTGGCCGCGTACATCCGCCGTCACCCGGAATACCGCGACCTCGTCATGCCCCGCTTTGGGTACATGGTCGCCTGACGTTTGGCGGGCTCCCCCAAGACTACACATCTCGCCCCGCGCGTTCTGCTAGCATCAGCTAAAGGAGGCTTTTATGAAACTCGGCATGGTGGGACTCGGCAAGATGGGCGGCGACATGACCAAGCGGCTTCTACAGGACGGGCACGAGGTGGTCGTTTTTGACTTGTCAGAGGAGCACGTTCAGGAGCTCGTCAGCGAGGGGGCGGTAGGCTCGAGCGGCCTACAAGACATGATTGCGAAGCTCGAGCCCCCCCGCGTGGTCTGGCTCATGCTCCCCTCGGGCGTCATCACCGAGAACAGCATCCATGAGGCGCTGGAGTCGCTGGAGGAAGGCGACATCATTGTCGACGGGGCCAACTCCGACTGGCGCGACTCGATGCGCCGCGCCAAGGAGGTCGAGGAGCGGGGCGTTCACTATGTCGACGCGGGCGTGTCGGGGGGCGTGTGGGGCTTGCGCATCGGCTACAACCTGATGGTCGGCGCGACCGACGAGACTTTTGCGACCGTCGAGCCCATCTTGCGCACGCTCGCGCCCGAGGGCGGGTACGCGCACGTCGGTCCCAACGGGTCCGGGCACTTCGTCAAGATGGTCCACAACGGCATCGAGTACGCGCTTATGCAGTCTTACGGCGAGGGCTTCGCGCTGCTCGCTTCGTTTGAGCACGCCGACCTAGACCTCCACCAAATTGCGGACCTGTGGACGCACGGCTCGGTTATCCGCTCGTGGCTATTAGACCTGGGCGTCAACGCGCTAGAGGAGGACAAGCGTTTGGAGAAAATCGAGGGCTACGTGGACGATTCGGGCATGGGCCGCTGGACGCTGGAATACAGCATCGACCGCGCCGTGCCCATGCCCGCGCTCGCGGCGGCCCTGTTCGCGCGCTTCTCGAGCCGCCAGCAGCATTCGTTCGCCGCCAAGGTGGCCGCGGCCTTGAGAAACGAGTTCGGCGGGCACAGCGTGAAAAAGTTAGAAGAAAAACTCGCCCAAGAGGAACAGAAAGAGAAAGTGGAGCAGTCGTGAGCGCGCCCCCCTGCGCCTTTGTGATTTTCGGCGTGACGGGCGACCTGGCCGCCCGCAAGCTCATGCCCGCGCTCTACGCGCTCCACACCAGGGGCGAGTTGGACGCGGACACGCGGGTGGTGGGTTTCTCGCGCCGCGATTGGTCGGACGAGGATCTGCGCAGAGAGGTCAAGGAGGCGCTGCAAGAGTTTGACGGGGATGATTTCGACGAGAGCACCTGGGAAGAACTCGCCCCCCGCTTCTCGTTCGTTCAAGGCTCGTATGACGACGGGGAGAGTTTTGAGCGGCTGAGGGAGCACCTCGAGGACTTAGGCCTCAAGACCCGCCTCTTCTACACCGCCACCCCGCCCGGCACGTACGAGAGTATCGCCCGCTGCCTCGCCGCGGTGGGGCTCAACAAGAGCGAAGGCGGCGCAGCCAGGTTAGTTGTAGAAAAGCCTTTTGGCACCGACCTGAAAAGCGCGGAAAGGCTTAACGAGGTTGTTCTCGAGCACTTCGACGAGTCGCAGGTCTACCGCATCGACCACTATTTAGCCAAGGAGACCGCGCAGAACTTGGCCGCGCTGCGCTTCGGCAACACCGTTTTTGAGCCTATCTGGAACTCGCAGTACATCGACCACGTGCAGATCACGATGGCCGAGCCGATGGGCGTGGGGGGCCGCGGTTCCTTTTATGAAGAGGCGGGCGTGATACGCGACGTGTTTCAGAACCACCTTTTACAGCTCGTCGCCCTCATCGCCACCGAGCCCCCCGCGCGCTACGACGCCAAAAGCGTCCGCGACGAGAAGGTCAAGGTGTTCGAGGCGATGTGCTGCGTGAACCCGGCAAAGGCCGTTATCGGTCAGTACGCTGCTGGTAAAACAGAAAACGGTGAGGCGAAGGGCTACCGCGACGAGGAGGACGTGGACTCTCATTCGCACCAGGCCACCTACGCCGCGGTAGAGTTCCGCATCGAGAACTGGCGCTGGGCCGGGGTGCCCTTTTTCGTCCGGGGCGGCAAGCGGCTGGCAGACAAGGCGAGCGAAATCGTGTTGCAGATGAAGCGCCCGCCGCACGTGCCTTTTTCGCTTGAGGAGCCGCTCGAGCCCGACCGCCTCATCTTGCGCCTGGCCCCCAACGAGGGCATCTCGCTGCGCTTTAACGCCAAAGAACCGGGGGGCGACATCGACCTAAAACGTGTGTCGATGAACTTCCTTTACGACGAGGAGTTCGACCGCCCCACGCCCGACGCCTACGAAACGCTCATCTTAGACGCGATGGAGGGCGACGCGACGCTCTTTATGCGCGCCGACGAGGTCGAGGCGCAGTGGCGGGTGGTCGAGCCGCTGCTTAAATACTGGGAGTCCTCGAGCGAGGAGCCCGCCTTTTACGAGGCGGGAAGCTGGGGACCGGCGGCGGCGGATGAGTTACTGGAGCGAGAGGGCCGCGCCTGGCACAAACCGGGCGACGGCGAGCCGACGCGCGCGTGAGTCACAAGTCAGGCACTCGAGCGTAAACGCGCGTGTCGCGCAAAGTCCCGTCGGGGGCTCGAGCCTCGTTCTTCAGGACGCCCTCAAGTGCAAAGCCGCAACGCTCGGCCACCCGGAAAGAGCGCGCGTTCCGGTCGTCGCAGCGGATTTCGGCGCGGGCCGCGCCTAAGTCAAACGCCAGCCCGACGAGCGCCCCCACCGTCTCGGTGACGAAGCCGTGGCCTGTTTGCGAGCTCCGGCACCAGTAGCCGATTTCGAACTTCGGCACCGACCAGTCGATGCGGTGGAGGCCGCTCGAGCCCACCAACGTCCCCGTCTCCCGGTCAAAAAAGTGGTAGCGCAAATCTTTACGCGTCACAAAACGCGCCACCGCCTCGCGTAAACTTTCCTCGGCGCTACGAAGCGAATAGTCCGGACTCGCCCACGGCATCCAGGGGCGGAGCTGGGGCAGCGACTCGAGCACCGCGTCGTAAACGGCTCCCGCGTCCGCAACTTGGGGCGCGCGGATGGTGAGGCGGTCTGTCTGAAAAGTTTCGGGGATTTCGGGCGTTGGCATGGGATGAGTATAAAGACTGCTTCTTACGTCTTTTGCAACTTTCGGAAGTGGACTTTAAGCGCCTGCATATCCAGCGGGATGCTGTCGCCGCCCTCCAGCCCTTTTTGGATTTCGGCGCGTAACCGTTCTAATTTCATCTGCTCGAGCCGGGCGTGGTCGCTAAGCAGCTCTAATGCTTCGGTGATGACCTCGGCGCGCGAATGATAGCGCTCGGTTGCGAGCTGCTCCCTAATCAACGCCTCTTGGGCTGGTGTGAGTTCGACGGTCATAGCTCGAGAATAAGCGTTTCTAGGTGGTACTGCAACCGTATTAACACATTGCAGCTTCAACGCGGTGTACCCGCTCATCAACCGCACAAAACCGCGGGCGGAACCCACGCGCGCCTTGCTTGCTACCCGCACAACCGCTCACCCCCCAAACCTCACTTGAGGCTGCTACAATACCCCCCGGAGGACCGTGTGGACTGGATGGCAAACCCCGAAGCCTGGATAGCGCTCCTGACGCTCACCGTGTTGGAAATCGTGCTGGGCATCGACAACATCATTTTTATCTCGATTCTTTCCGGCAAGCTGCCCAAAGAGCAGCAGCCGCGCGCCCGCTCGTTGGGGCTCTTTCTGGCGATGTTTACGCGCATCGCGCTGCTCTTCTCGCTCGCGTGGGTCATCGGCCTGACCGCGCCCCTGTTCGAGATTTTCGGCCAGGAGATTTCGGGGCGCGACCTTATTTTGCTTCTAGGCGGGCTCTTTTTGCTCTGGAAGGCCACGAGCGAGATTCACGGTAAGCTCGAGGGCGAAGAGGGCCACGCCGACACGCGCGTGACGCCTTCGTTCGTGGGCGTGCTCGTCCAAATCGCGCTCCTAGACATCGTGTTCTCGCTCGACTCGGTCATCACCGCGGTCGGCATGGCGGACGAGCTGGCGGTCATGGTCATCGCGGTCATCGTCGCGGTGAGCGTGATGCTGGTGGCGGCGGGCCCCATCAGCCGCTTTGTCGAGCGCCACCCGACGGTCAAGATGCTGGCGCTGTCGTTTTTGCTCCTTATCGGCACCTCGCTCATCGCTGAGGGCTTGGCGTTTCACATCCCCAAGGGCTACATCTACTTTGCGATGGGCTTTTCCGTGCTTGTCGAGATGCTCAACTTGCAGGTGCGTCGGCGCAGCAGTAAGCCCGTGCAGTTGCGCGATCCCTACACGAGCGAGCCGGTAGAATAGGACGAGAGTAGTCGTAACCATTAACGCATGAGTGGGGAGGTAGCGCTCATCGTAAGTCTGTAAGCGCCGCGGTGATGTGAGGCGCGGCTTACGGGTAGGCTCCCCGCGGAGGTCTATGGACAACGTCGAACGGGCCCAAACGTCCCTCGAGGGCATCTTCAACTCTTTTCTGGCGCTTTTGCCGCAGATCATCATCGGCATCGTCGTTTTTATCCTTTTTTACTTGACTGCTCTGGCAGTCAGAACCGCCATTTTGCGCTCGACGCGCGGGAGCGGCGTGGGCAAGGCGCTGAGCCGCTTGGCGCGCTTGGGCGTTCTCCTGGCGGGGTTCCTGGTTGCGACCGTGATTGTGTTTCCCTCCGTCACGCCCGCGAGCGCCTTGGGCGCGCTCGGCTTCGGCAGCGTGGCGGTGGGTTTCGCGTTCCGCGATATCCTGCAGAACTACTTCGCGGGCATCCTGCTCCTCTGGCGCGAGCCCTTCAAGGTGGGCGACCAGATAGAGACGACGAACGGCTTTATCGGCACGGTCGAGGCCGTCGAGACGCGCGCGACGATGATCCGCACCTACGACGGGCGGCGCGTGGTCATCCCCAACACGAACCTGTTTACGGACTCGGTGATGGTGAATACGGCCTACGAAGTGCGCCGCTCCGAATACGACGTGGGCATCGGCTACGGCGACGCCGTCGAGGGGGCGCGGCGCGTGATGTTGGAGACGCTCCAGAGAACCGAGGGCGTGCTTAAAGACCCCGCGCCCGACGTGCTGGTGGTGGACTTAGCGGGCTCGAGCGTGAACTTACGCGCGCGCTGGTGGACCCCGTCAAGACGCGCGGACGTGCTCAAGGTTCAAGACCGGGTCCTGACCGCGCTCAAAAACGCGCTCACAGAAGAGGGCATCGACTTGCCCTTCCCGACGCAGCAAATTTTGTTTCACGACCAGACCGAAAGCACCGACGGCGACCGGACGAAGCAACGTGAGGGCTGGCCCGCGGGGAAAAATCCGCCTGACAGAGCCAACCTGCCCCACGCGCTGAAGGGGCTCGGGCAGGAACTGGGCTCGCAATCTGATTCGCAAGAAAGGGCGGGGGCTTAGGGTGCGTATCAAACTCTTGAGTCTGTGGGGCAAGGTCCGCTCGAGCTACTGGTTCGTGCCGACCTTGATGGCGCTCGGGGCGGGTTTTCTCTCCCTTGGCATGATAGAACTCGACAGCCGCGTCAGCGCGCAGTGGCTTAGAGACTTCGGCTGGCTCTACCTTAACCAGGCCGACGGGGCGCGGGCGCTCCTGTCGACCGTCGCGGGCTCGATGATCACCGTGGCGGGGGTGGCGTTCTCGAGCGTGATGGTGGTGCTTTCTCTCACCTCGTCGCAGTTCGGCCCCCGGCTCATCCGCAACTTTATGCGCGACACGGGCAACCAAATCGTGCTGGGCACCTTTGTCGCCACCTTTTTGTACTGCCTCTTAATCCTGCGCACCATCCGCCAGGGCGAGAGCAGCGCCTTTGTGCCTCACTTGTCCATCATTTTGGCGGTGGTGCTCGCGGCGGCCAGCATCGGCGTGTTTATCTACTTTATTCACCACACCGCCGAGTCCATCCAGGTGAGCAACGTGCTCGCCAGGGTGAGCGAAACCCTGGAGATGACGCTCGTCAAAAAGTACCCGAACAAGAAACTCCTCGGGGACGCCGTGGGCGAGGCCCCGGATGAGGTCCTAGAAGACGCGCAACTCGAGCACTTCAGAGACAAAATGCCCGACTTTGGGGAGGCGGCGGTCGTCCCGGCGGCGAGGAGCGGCTACCTGCAATATATCGACGAGGATGAACTCATGCGGCTCGCTTGCGAGCACGGCGTGGTGTTCGAGCTTGCGGCGCAGCCCGGGGCGTTCTTGTTGGAGGGGGTGGCCCTCGTCAGGGTCTGGCCTGACCGTCCCTACGGCGACGCGTTCAAGGAACGCGTGCGCCGCCCCTTCGTCCTCGGCGCGCACCGCACCCACGCGCAAGACTCGGACTTTCTTTTCGACCAGCTCGTCGAGGTGGGGCTGCGGGCGCTCTCGCCCGGCATTAACGACCCCTTCACCGCGCTCATGTGCATCGACCGTATCGGCTCGGCGCTCCACTTGCTAGACGAGCGCGACCTGCCCTCGCCCTACCGCCATGACGAAGCGGGAGAGCTGCGCGTCGTCGTACACCCTATTAGCGCGCCCACGCTCGTGGCGCAGACCCTGGGCCCCTTTCGCCGCTACGGGGGCGACAGCTTGCTCGTCCTCACGCACCTGCTGAGCGCCATCCGCACGCTTCTCTCGCTCACCGACTCGCCAGCCCTGCGCAAGGCGCTCGTCCGGGAGGCGGCGCTCATCAAGGAGACCGGCTGCAAAAACCTCATTGGCGCGGACTGCGAGACCCTCACCCTGAGCTATCATGAGGTGGTGGGCGCGTCCGGCCCGAAGCACGCGCAAAGGGAGGTGAGCGAGGCGCTATGAAACGTTCTGCCGCCTGCGGTTTTTTGTTGGTTTTGCTCGCAAGTTTTGCTTCTCTCGCGGGGGCCAAAAGTTACAGCTTGGCGCGCGTCGAGCAAGACGTTTATTTTCGCCCCGACGGGACGGTGCGCGTCTCTGACACCCGCACGCTGAACCTTGACGGCGACTTTAGCGACAACGAATATTTTATCAACATCGACCCCATCGCGGGCGGCAGCGTCCAGTTTGAGGGCGTCGAGGCGGTGGATGGTAAGACGCCTGCCCAAGCCATTATCAACGGCAACGAAATCGCCTGGAAGGTGCGCGGCGCGGACGAAACGCGCACCTTCCGCTTTTCCTACGTGCTCACGAACGAGATGCAGGTCGCTGCGGACGCGGCGCGTTTTGACCGGCAGGTGTTGGAGCCCGAGCACGCGCCCGTCGGAGCTTACGTGCTGCGCCTCCACCCGAGCGCGCCGAGCCCGGAGCAGTTCAAGGTCTTTATGTTTACGGGCTCGGGGCGCATCGGCACGCTTGACATCGCGCCCGGTGCGGACCTAGCGACCGTCACCGTGCCCGCTTTGAGCGAAAACGAGCCTCTGCGCAGTCTTGTGCTTCTGGAGGCCGACCTCTTCAACTTTCAAAACGTCGAGGGCGAGCGTCTGGACGCCTGGCTGGCGCAGGTTGAGGAGGAGACGCAAGGCTTCCGAGACGCCTCGAGGCGGGCGCTCGAGCGAGCCGCGCCCGAACCCCAGCCCGAACCCCTCCCCGCCTTCTTGCTCGTCCCCCTCTGGCTGGGCGTCGCGCTCGTCGCCTTTTGGCTCCTGCGCACCTACCGACGTTACGGCCGCGAGCCCGCCACCGACGTCGGTCCCTACTACCGCGAGCCCGCCGAGCCCATTCCGCCCGCCGCGGTGCCCTTCGTGCTCTCGCAACAAGACCCCGGCACGTCGGCCGCGAGCCCCGCCGTCGCCGCGACGCTCCTCGACTTCGCCAGGCGCGGCTTTTTGAGCTTAAAGACCACCTCCACCGAAGGCTTCTTGGGCTTCGGCAAGTCCGAGGAGGTCACCTACCACCTCGTCAAAACGCCCGATAATGTAACGCCCTTTGAACGGGAGTTGTGGCGCGCGCTGGAGGGGTCGAGCACGCCCAGCGGCGGCGGGACCCCCCACTTCGACGCCGAAGCCTTGCGCGCCTACTTCTCCTCACACCCGAACTTCGCGCGGGGCTGGACGCAGGAGCCGCGCGCCTGGTACGAAAGCACCCACGGCCCGCTGCTCGACCCCGAGGCGAGCCGACGCGCGGGACCCGTGACGGCGGTATGTATTTTGGCGGCGGTGGGGGCGGGGTTCCTGGGTTTCCAGGTGGTCGGCTTTTCCCCCCTCGTCGGCCTCAACCTCTTCGCGGCGCTCGCCGTGCTCCTCCTCCTGGGCCTCACCGCCCAGGTGAGCCTAAAACGCTGGAACGCGGACAAGCTCCTCAACGCCAAACGCTGGGGAGCTTACAAACGCTTTCTTTCCGACTTTTCGCTCATGCGCGAGTCTCCCGCCGAGCACTACAAACTCTGGGACTACCACTTCGTCTACGCCACCGCGCTGGGCGTCAGCAAGCAGTACCTCAAGAACCTGAAAAGGCTCATGACTCTGGAGCCCGAAAAGTTCGACACGCCCGCCTGGGTCGGCGGCGGCTACAGGGGCGTGCCTGGCGCGCATCTGAGTTCTCTCTCTACCCTTGACACGCTTACCACGAGCCTTAACACCCTCACGCAGATAGAGATGAACTTGGGTTCGCTCGAGAGCGCCTTGTCGCCCCAAACGAAAACGGGCGGGGGCTTTAGCGGGGGCGGCTTCGGCGGTCCGGGGAGTTTTGGCGGCGGGTCGTCGGGGGGCGGGGGGAGCAGCGGGATGCGGTAAGGGCTGGTCGCCGTGAGATTGACGACGCTCTCTCAGCGCTGTACACTTGTGTAGCGCGGGCGGTTAGCTCAGCGGGAGAGCACTCGCTTCACACGCGAGGGGTCGTAGGTTCAAATCCTATACCGCCCACCACTCATAAACGCAAAATCGGGAGGTTGCGAAGCCTCCCGGTCCTCTTTTTTCATGGTGGTTACAGCTAATCTACAGCCACAGTTTGAGTACCTTGTGTTCGCCCTCGCCGCGCCTACTCAGCTTCTCACCCTCCGTTGCGTTTTCGAATAAGAGGTACCCTACCCCTCCGCTCCCCTTTACTCACCCTCGTCGTCGGGCGGGCTCAGCGCGCCCGCGTAGGTCTGCATCCGCTCCTGCAACTCGCCCTGCAAGCGCCCGATGCGCCCCTCCATCTTGTCTTGGAGCGTGTCGAGTTCGCGGCGCAGGCGGATGATCTCCTCGACGCCCGCCAAATTGACCCCGAGTTCTTGCGTCAGGCGGCGGATTTCTCGCAGGTGTTCGATGTCGCGCTGCGAGTAGAGCCGGGTCTTGCCCGCGCTACGGCTGGGCTCGATGAGACCCTTTCTTTCGTATAGGCGCAGCGTCTGCGGGTGCATGTCGACGAGCTCGGCGGCGACGCTTATCACGTATACGGGTCGGTTCTTGGGCGTTTCCCCTTTTTTTTGAGTTTTTCCTTCCGTTTTTTCGGTCATAGCACGCTCCCTCCATCCCCGAAGGACGCCAAGGCACCCCGCAGTCTGCGCCAGAGCCCGCCCCAGACGCCCACCTCGAGCGTGGCGACAAAGTCTCCCCCCGCCAGGCCGCCGCCCGCGACCCGGACGGTCTGGCCGTCCACCGCGCCCTTGGGCACGCTCAAGACGACGCCCAAGCTGTTTAAGGGGATGGACGCGCCGCGGCTCGCCTCGAGCGGCGTCACCGCCACGGGCGCTTTGAGATCCTTGCCCGTTAGTTCGGCGCCCGCGGGCACCCGCACCGTCACGGTCACAAAGGTGTCTCCCGGCGGGCGACCCGGGCCCCCGAGACCCTTGAGGCGCAGTTTGACCCCGTCACGAACGTTTCTAGGCACCTCGACCTCGACCTCCGCGCCCCCGCGCAGCACGCCGCGCCCCCCGCACACGGGGCAGGGCGCGCCCGCGTCTAAGCCCGTGCCCCGGCAGGTCGCGCAGACGCTGGGGCCGGGGACGCGCACCCGCCTCACCGCCCCGGCGCGCGCCTCCGCGACGGACACGCTCAGGGCCACCGCGCGGTCCTCGCCGGGCAGCAGCCCGGAGTTACGCATCACGCCCGTCATCACCCCGAAAAGCGCGTCGAACACCGCGTTGCCCGTGCGCGGCATCTCGCCCCCACCCGCGCCCCGCGTGCTCCAGTCGACGGTGATGTCGGCCTCCCTAAAAACCGTCTGCCAATCCACCGTCGAAAAGTCGGGACGCCCCTGCGTCCCGCCGAACGCGTCGCCGACGGAAGCGTCGCCGAAACGGTCGTAACGCGCCCGGCTTTCGGGGTCGCGCAGCGTTGCGTAGGCCTCGGAAATCTCCTTGAAGCGCTCTTCCGCCGCTCCGTCGCCGGGGTTGCGGTCGGGATGGTACTGGAGCGCCAATCGGCGGTAGGCGCTGCGAATCTCGTTGGCGTCCGCCGTCTGGGCCACGCCAAGCACGTCGTAGGGGTTGCGCAGGGTCCGTGTCACTCCCACCAATATACATTATTTGAGTCTGGCTGTGTCAAGTTGGCGCGTCATGGGGGCTCGAGCGCCTGTTAAAACCTTGCTCGAGCCTCGCACGGTGTAGGATCGGGTGTAGGGTCGGGCAAAGAACTACAGGGAGAAAGGAGGACATCCAAGGCGTTTTGGATGTGTCATAGTGACGTGTCATAGTAACGCTGAGGTGACCATGAAAAAGTCTCTTCTACTCACCCTAACGCTTGTGGCGTTCGCGCTCGGCGCCTGCCGCAGCGAGACCCAGAACAGGGTGCGCCGCAACATCCAGGACTTCACGGGCCAGCGCCTGTACATTAGCCTTTACAGCCTTGACGGCACGGTCATCTACCAGGGCACCGTCGACGGCAAGGTCACCCGCGCGGCGGGGACCTTGAGCGGCAGCGGCGAGGCGGCTTCGGGCTCCTACATCTTCTGGTACGACGATAGGGGGCGCTATCACCAGACCGACCTGCCCTACCTGCTCACCAACTTCGACCAGAACGAGTTGCAGTAAGACATCCTAAGGAGAGTCACTGGCGTCTAAACGGGTCTCACATCTCCTAGACGACAGTCAAGCCACCCGTCACCTGCTCGACGAGGTCCTTGACGCTTTTGGGATTGGTCGAAACCCGGTCTACGAACTCGTCATCGACCTGTGCAGCTTGACCGCGAAGCGCACCCTTCCCTCGCTCTTGCGGACCATGCCCGCGAACGCTTTCGTGCCGGGGATGTTGTAAAACGACGAGTTGAGCTCGACGGCGTTGAAGTGTTGCGCGTAAATATTGAGGTAGTCCGCCGACTTGGCGCCCTCGGGGTAGAGGAGCCCGAGCCAGTCGTCGTTGGAGTAGCCGCCTGTGCCTAAGTAGAGTTCCATTAGATGGTAGACCTGCCCCTCTTTATGCTTGTTTGCTTACACTTACTGAGACCACCTTCTGTACAGGTCACTGTTTAGCCTTTTAAACTCATATAGAAACTCTTGCTTCGCTTCCTGAAAGCTGTCCAAACTATTCTTCATTAGCCAGAACTTATTATCCCAAGGTCTATCGTTGACTCCCCAAGTAGCGAAAGGAATAAAGACGTTGTAGAAGTACGCTCTTAAATTCTCAAAGGCTTTATCGCAAGCTTCGCACTGAAGAGGAGGAACTTCCTCACGGCCTGCACCTTTATCAATCTTCTGCGCTAAAGGTTCCAACCTTTCCATCTCCACCTCCAACGCCTCTTGAGTAATAAGCGAGGTTTCATACCCTTTAAGTAAAGTTTTAGCCTTGTCTGCGTATTCAAGCATTTGAGGATAGAACGCTTTTATTTGAGACAACCAAGATTCTTTGCTGCCTGAAAGCGTTGCCCACATATCTCGCATTTGCTCGTAACCAATTTCCCAATCTATAGCAATGTCCCCTAGCCATTCAGGGTTTTTGTATTTAAAAGGCCTCAACTCCTCAGGAACGTTCGGATTCACCCACTGAACGCGACAAATCCAATTTGTGTTTTGCACATCACGGTTTGTCAAGTACACAAACAGGAAAACAACATCCGCGTCTCTATCGCCGAACCGACGTTCTGCGCGTTCTGAACGGTAAAATCGTCTTTGCTTGATTTCAAAGACTGCTTTTTTAATGACCTCACGAAGAAGGGATTTAGGATAATGTCGGTCAGACATAATGTTCGCTCTATATCGTTTAACTGACCCTGTGCTTACATCCTCCTCAGAAATCGTTTCAAACGAGGGTTCTTCATACACATCCAAAGTTAGCTTAATGGGTTTGCTAGCTGGAGTGTCACAGGTGCGGCACTTCCCTTGACTATAGGGTGTTCCGTCTTTGGGGCAGACCTTGTGATGCGCTATTAAAATGCGTGCAACGTCCGTAGCATCAACAATCATGTAGTCAGCGTTCATGTTTTCCGCTGTCTGGAGAACGTCGCGCTTAATGTCATCCTGAATATGTCCAACGGCTAGAAGGACGACCAAGTTGAGGTTCGGAATTCCCTGTAATCTCATCACCTGATGAGCAACTAGTCTTGATGTGACTCTCGCGGTTGACTTACCCTTATTCACGAAGCCAGCGAGTTTGGCTTGACCCTTCACGGTAATATGAGGTGTCAATATATCCGCAATTTCTGTGCTTGTGTGGGCTGTATCTGTTGTGTCAGGCAGTATTTCTCTCAAGTAAGGCTCCAACTCTTTAGATTCATCTAATTTTCTAATTCCAGCGAGTATTTCATCGTTGATTGTCGCGCGGGGTATACGTCTTGCGGCTTCAAATTCCTCTATATCTTCAATTCTGAGTGGCGCTCTTGTACTGTTAGTCATGTGATAACCAGTCTACCGTTTAAGAAGCTTGTTGGATATAAGGGTATGAAACTATCCCCAGAAATTCTGGGTTCAACGTTTCTGCGTTAGGTGAGACCGCAAGCTCTCACTCTTTACCAAAACCTCCGCCCAACCGCCCCACCCCCCAAAACGTACTACACTAAAAGCATGATTGAACCGAGTCCAAAAAACCGTACCCCCGTGCTCGTCGACGGCTGCCGCGTCCCCTTCCGGCGCTCCGGCACGGACTACACCGACCTCATCGCTTACGACCTGGCGCGGAGCGTCCTCAAAGGGCTGCTGACGCGCAGCGAACTCGAGCCCTCCTGTATCGAGCGCGTTATTCTAGGCACCGTCGTCCAGAACGCCGCGACGAGCAACGTGGCGCGCGAGGCGGCGCTGGGCGCGGGGCTGCCTCATCACGTCCCCGCGCACACGGTGACGATGGCCTGCATCTCGGCGAACCAGGCCATCGCGGGGGCCGCCGACCTTATCCGTACGGGCGAGGCGGAGGTGGTCATCGCGGGCGGGACCGAGACGCTTTCGGACGTGCCGCTCCAGTTCCCCAAGGAGCTGCGCAAGCGGCTTTTCGAGGCGCGCAAGTACAAGTCGCCGCTCGAGTACCGCAAACTCGTCGCCGGGATGTCCCCCAGCGACCTCCTGCCCCGCGCCCCCGCCATCGCCGAGTATTCGACGGGCGAGACGATGGGGGAGAGCGCGGACAAGCTCGCCGCCGCCTTTGGCGTCTCGAGGCGCGAGCAAGATGAATACGCCTTGCGCTCGCACCATTTAGCGGCTCAGGCGACGCGGGAGGGGAAGTTGGAAGGCGAAATCACCCCCGCGGTCTTGCCCCCCGATTTCGAGCCCCTGACGCAGGACAACACCTTTCGTGAAAGCTCAATGGAAAAACTCGCCGCACTCCCACCCGTTTTCGTCAAACCCTTTGGCACGGTTACGGCGGGCAACTCGTCACCGCTCACCGACGGGGCCGCCGCGACGCTGATTATGTCCGAAGAGCGCGCCCTGGCGCTCGGCTACACGCCCAAGGCTTACTTGCGCGACTACACCTTTGTCGCGCAGGACCCCGGCGAGGAGTTGCTGCTCGGCCCGGCCTACGCGGTGCCCAAGCTTTTGAACCGCACGGGCCTGACGCTTGATGACATTGATGTGATAGAGATTCACGAGGCGTTCGCGGGGCAGGTGCTGGCGGTCTTAAAGGCGCTCGAGTCCGACCAATTCGCCAAGGAGAAGCTGGGTCAGGAGCACAAAGTGGGCAAGGTGGACATGGACAAAATCAACCCCTGGGGCGGCTCCTTGTCGCTCGGGCACCCCTTCGGCGCGACGGGCGCGCGGCTCGTCACCACGGCGGCGCACCGGCTTTTCGAGGAAGACGCAAGGTACGCCCTCGTCACCGCCTGCGCGGCGGGGGGGCTGGGGCACGCGATGCTATTGGAGCGTTACGGGGTGGCGGCGTGAACGGGGTGGAACTCGAGCGCGACGGGAACATTGCGGTCATCTGGCTCGACACGCCGGGCGAGCGGGTCAACAAGCTTACGACGGGGATGTTGGAAGATTTTTCCGAGTTGCTGGATACGCTCGAGAACACCCCCGACATCGAAGCCGCCGTACTCGTCTCCCGCAAAAAAGATTCGTTCATCGTCGGCGCGGACATTGAAGCGTTCAAGGACTTCGCCACCCCCGCCGAGGCCGAGGCGGTCATCCGCGAGGGGCACGCGCTCTTTAACCGTTTGGAAGGTTTGCAAAAACCCGTCGTTGCGGCAATTCACGGCGCGGCGGCGGGGGGTGGGCTCGAGCTGGCGATGGCCTGCTCCTACCGTCTGGTGAGCACGCATCCCAAAACCAAACTCTCCTTACCCGAGGTGAATCTGGGCCTCCTGCCGGGTCTGGGCGGTACGCAGCGCCTGCCGCGTCTGGTGGGGGTGCAAAAGGCGTTAGAAATCATGCTGACTGGGAAAAGCGTTTATCCCAAACCCGCGCGGAAGATGGGGTTGGTAGACGCGACCATCCACCCGCAGGGTTTGTTAGAAGCGGCTAAGCAGGCGGCGCGTGAACTTGCCAAGGGGGACCTCGAGACCGGACGCGATACGCTTTCGTGGCGCGACAGGTTGTTAGAGCGTACCCCCTTAAGCCGCGTCGTCTACCAGCAAGCTGAAAAGAGCGTGCAAGAGCGTACCGGAGGCCACTACCCCGCGCCCTTAAAAATCGTCGAGTGCGTGCGCGTCGGGCAGGAGCGGGGCTTCGAGGCAGGGCTCGAGGCCGAGCGCCAAGGTTTTAGCGAGCTTCTTTTCACCCCGCAGTCAAAAGCCCTCATCCACCTCTTCTTCGCCAAAAACGCCGCCGAGAAGAATCCTTATAAAACAGAGGCGCGCGAGGTCCGTACGGTTGGCGTGCTGGGCGCGGGGCTCATGGGTGCGGGTATCGCACAAATCAGCGCCGCGGGCGGTTACGACGTGCTCCTCAAGGACCGCAACTTAGAACTCGCCGCCGCGGGCAAGAAGAAGGTGTGGGAGGGTTTAAGCAAGCGCGTCGGCAAGGGCATGTCAACCTTCGAGCGCGACCAAACGGCGGAGCGGGTGGTGCCTGTAGAGGCTTACGCGCCCTTTGGTGAGGCTGAGGTGGTCATCGAGGCGGTGCTCGAGGACCTAGACCTCAAACGCAGCGTGTTGGGAGAACTCGAGGCGGTCAACGACGACTTCATCTTCGCCACCAACACCTCGTCCATTCCCGTGGGGCAGATTGCGGCGGGGGCGGCGCACCCGGAGCGGGTGGTGGGGATGCACTACTTTTCGCCTGCGCAGAAGATTCCCCTTTTGGAAATCGTCAAGACAGAGCGCACGCCCGACTGGGTGCTGGGGACCGCCTTTGCGGTGGGCCTCAAACAGGGTAAGACGGTCATCGTCGTGGGCGACGCGCCCGGCTTCTACACCACGCGCATCTTGGCGGCCTACATGAACGAGGCGCTGTTGCTCTTAGAAGAGGGCGGCGACATCACACAAATTGACAAGGCGATGCGGGCGTTCGGCTTTCCGGTGGGACCTTTGACGCTTCTGGATGAGGTCGGCATTGATGTAGGCGCAAAAATCACCGAGGTGATGCGCGACTTTTTCGAGGAGAGGGGCGTTACACCGAGCCGCGCCGGGCAAGAAGTTGTCGAGGCAGGTTATAAGGGGCGCAAGAACAAAAAAGGTTTTTACAAGTACGAAAGCGGTGGGGATAAAGAGAAGGAAGTCAACCCCGACATTTACGAGTTCTTCGGCGGCCCCTCACGCAAAACGCTTCCCCCTAAGCTCATCCAAAACCGTTTAGCCTTCATGATGATGAACGAGGCGGCGCGCTGTTTAGAAGAGGGCGTCATCGCTTCACCCACCGACGGCGACGTGGGCGCGGTGTTTGGTTTGGGCTTTCCGCCGTTTTTGGGTGGTCCTTTCTGGTATATGAACGCGCGGGGGTTGGGGGAGGTGGTGGGGACGCTTTCAGAACTCGAGCAAACCCACGGCCCACGCTTCAAACCCGCCGACATTCTTAGAGAAAAGCTCGAAAGCGGGTTCTATAGCTGAATCAGGCCGAGAACGCGAGGGGTTTATGGCGCGACCAGAAAGAGCGGTGGCGGCACTACACCTGGTAACCGGACCCTGGGGAGCGGGCAAGACCTCGCTGGTGCCGCATCTCGTCCGGCTGCTCCCAAATTACGTCGTTTTCGACTGGGACCTCATCATCCCCGGCATCTCTGCCGCGGCGGGAAAAAACGTCAACACCGACTCTTCGGCCTGGGACGGTTTGCGAGCGACGTGGGTCGCGGTCGCCGGGGCGGTATTGGCTGGGGGGCACGACGTTATCCTGTGCGGGCCAGCCACGCCCAACGATTTTGAAGACGTCTCAGGCACCGCGCGAATCAGGTGCGCCTACCTCGACTGCCCGGACGACATCCTCGAGCGTCGGCTGCGGGCGCGGGGGGAAACGGACGCCAGCATCGCCGACGAGCTTGCTTACGCCGCCAGCCTCAGACGCTCGAGTCACACCCGCATCCCAGTCGGGAACCGAACGCCCCGTGAGGATGCCGAGGCAGTGGCGCAGTGGCTACAACCGGGGCGCTAAGATAGAGGACACTTACGCCCGGAACTGCTTGAGGTACTCCCTCGAGATAATCAAATGCTGTATCTCGTCCGTCCCCTCGCCGATGCGGGTCAGTCGGGCGTCGCGCCACATGCGCTCGACCTCGTACTCGCGGATGTAGCCGTAACCGCCCAAAATCTGAATTGCGTGGTCGCAGGCCTTGACCCCGGCGACGCTGCCCGTGAGTTTGGCCTGAGAGGCGGCCATCGCGTAGTCGCGGCCCGCGTCTTTGAGCGCGGCGGCCTTGAGGACTAAAAGGCGGGCGGCC
Organism: Trueperaceae bacterium; assembly: GCA_965214995.1. Lineage (GTDB taxonomy): Bacteria > Deinococcota > Deinococci > Deinococcales > Trueperaceae > CBDCCT01. Next base: position 4,700,243 of record CBDCCT010000002.1, on the reverse strand, counting down.
TCCAACTCGGTCGCCATCTCGGCCAGTTTGAAACTCACGCCTTGGTTGCTGGCGATGGGCTTGCCGAACTGCTCGCGCTCTAAAGCGTACTTCGCGGCGACCTCCAACGCAGCTCGCCCCAAACCGATGCCCATCGCCCCGATGCCGATGCGCCCGCCGTTGAGCACGTCCATCACGTCTTTAAAGCCCGAGCCGCGCTTCCCGACGAGGTTGTCTTTGGGAATTTCTAGGTTCTCAAACGTTAAAGGCGTTGTATCGGACGCGTGCAGGCCCAGCTTCTCCTCCGGCTTACCGCGCACGAGCCCCGGCACGTCCCCGTCAAACACAAAGGCGCTGATGCCGTCCGCCGCCGAGGAGCCCTTGCGCGGGGCGTCGGTGCGAGCGACAATCACATAGGTGCCGCCGACGGTGCCCTGCGTGATAAAGATTTTAGAGCCGTTGAGCACGAAATGGTCGCCCTTGTCCTCCGCCTTGGATTTCATCGCGGCGGCGTCCGAGCCCGAGCCCGGTTCGGTCAAGCCCCACGCGCCTAAAGTTTCGCCTCGAGCCAACGCAGGCACGAACTCAGCCTTCTGATTCTCGTTCCCCGCAATCATCAGGTGGCCTGTGCAAAGCGAGTTGTGCGAGGCGACGGTGAGGCACAAAGAGCCGTCTACCGCGGCAATCTCCTCGATAATCCGCGCCATCGTGGCGGTGTCAAGGGCCGCGCCGCCGTACTGCTCCGGAACCTGCATCCCCATCACGCCGAGTTCGCCAAGCTGCTTGACGAGGTCGTGGGGAAACTCGCCCGTCTCATCGCGCTCCTGCGCGCCGGGGGCCACTTCGGAACGTAAAAAGTCGCGCAAGGGGCCGATAAGCGCCTTTTGGTCCGCGCTGAGTTCAAACCAAAGAGCATTGTCGGCGATTGTAGTGAGGTTGGTCAGGGTGCTGGTCATCCTTTAACGATAGCAGAATGCTCTACACGCACAGCCTTTTGTACTGCAAAGGGGACACCAGAAGCACGCCACGCTGCCCGCCACACCAAAGACCAGCCTCTGTTACACTGCGTGCATGAGCGACACTTACTGGTTGCGGGGCGTGCGCGGGGCGACGACGGTCGAGCGTGACGAGCCGGGGCTGATTTTAGACGCGACGAGGGAGCTTTTGGAGCGGATGCTTTCTGCCAACGGTATCCGCGACTTCGAGCCCATCGCCGCCATCTTTTTCACCACCACGCCTGACCTAAAAAGCACCTTCCCGGCGGAGGCGGCGCGGGGGCTGGGGATGGACATGGTGCCTTTGATTTGCAATCAGGAAATCCCCGTGCCCGACCGTCTGCCGCGCGCCGTGCGGGTGATGTTGCAGGTCAATACCACCAAAAGCCAGGGCGAGATGAAGCACATCTATTTGCGCGAGGCGGTCAAGTTGCGGCCCGATTTGGTGAGTGCGCAGTAGGCTCAGCGGCTCATCCGCCCCTTTTATCCGGCCCGTGAATCGCCCGGTTTCCTTTGGGGTTTTTGCTCCTGGAGTTCTTTGCCACTAATGCGGAGCCTATTTGCAGCTTCTCCGGCGGTTCTTGGAAACTCCTTGGAAACGATGTGGGGGCAAACACCACGCCCACCTAAGAAGCGCCTGTATATTGACGAAAGGACGTAACGATGAGCGACAAAGGAGCCGAAAATAATTCTCCCGCCCACAAAAGCCCCTCCGACCCTCAGAACACCCACGGCGGCAACGTGAGCGACTTCGACAAGGAGTCGCAGAGCCCTCCCGGAGGCGCGGCGGAAAACCGCACGAACGAGAGCGAGAGGCTGGAGAGGGAGCGCCGGGCCGAAAAAGAAGCGGTCGCCCGGGAGGGAGAGGCGCGCTCGAGCGCCGAGGGCGAAGGGGGCGGCGAGACGGAAGAAGAGAGCGCCTACCAAGATTCTCAGGGTGAGAAGCTGCCGCCGCCGGAGTCGGACGAAGGCTAGCGGAGGCCAACGTGTCTGCGACAGCCCGGCGTTATCCACAGGTTGAACAGAACTTGTGGGTAACTCGGGGCGGGGCTCGAGCCCGCTAGCCTTCCGCCTTGACCACCTTGCCTGCTGGATCGTCCTCGTCGGGTTTTCTAAAGCCCGCGTGGTTTAAGTCGCGGTAGTAGGCGTCGATCTCTTCGGGGATGCTCGCCGTGTCGTCCACGACCTTGAACAAGTAGAGGTCTTCTTCCGAAATGGTGCCCACGCGCTGCAAGGTGTTTTGGAGCCACGCGATGAGCCCCCGCCAGAACTCCACCCCGACCAAATAAACCGGAAAAGGCAGAATCTTTTTGGTCTGGATGAGCGTCAAGGCCTCGAAAAGTTCGTCGATGGTGCCGAAGCCGCCCGGGAACACCACAAAGGCCGAGGAATAGCGCACCAGCATCACCTTGCGCACGAAAAAGTAGCGGAAGTCGAGCGAGTCGGTCTGGTAGGGGTTGGGCGCCTGCTCGTGGGGCAGGTCGATGTTTAAGCCTATAGAACGCCCGCCGCGCTCGAACGCGCCCTTGTTGCCCGCCTCCATGATGCCGGGGCCGCCGCCCGTCAAGACGGTGTAACCCGACTCGGAAAGGTGCCGCGCCAACGCCTCGGCCTGCGCGTAGTAGGGGTGGTCCTCCTTGAGACGCGCCGAGCCGAAGAGGGTCACGGCCGGGCCGACGTCGCTCATGTCCTCGAAGCCCTGGACGAATTCGCCCATGATGCGAAAGAGCCGCCACGACTCGCCCGCGAGCGCGTCGATGACGTACTGCCGTTCAGGACCCGGAGGCCGCCGGAACTCTTCTTTTTCGCTCTTTTCGCCCTGACTCAGGTTGGTTGCGCGCTCAATTTTGTCCATACTTTCTTATACCAGGCTTTTTTACTCGGGTTCGCTCTTTTTTACATCAAGTCGGACTTTTATGAGTATTAGGAGCCACGAAAACTTTAGGGGAGCCGAAAGTGCCGAGTACGAGTGCACCTTCAACTTGGTGCTCGGCCCTTTTCTTAACGCCCCGAAAAAGTTCGGGTAACGTAGAGCCTGGAGGTGTTTCTGGGGTGCCGCGGCGCGTGCGGCCTCGCGCCAAAGTGCTGCTAGAACGACACTGCTAAAGTGACCCTGTGGAAGACCCGCGCGCCTCTACATCCGAGCATGAGCCCTTTCGCTTTGAACACCTGCGAAGCGTCCTCCCCGAAGACATCGACGAGCTCGGCCACGTCAACAACGCGGTCTATTTGCGTTACGTCGAGGCGGTGGGGCGGGCGCACGCGGAGCATTTCGGGCTGACGCTGGAGGCTTTCAGAGCGCACGGCGTCCTTCCCATCGTCCGCCGTCACGTGGTGACCTATCACCGCCCCGCCGTGCTGGGCGACACGCTGCGCGTGAGCACCCGCATCACCAAGCTGGGCGGCCCCAAGGCGGAGAGGCACAACCAGGTGCGGCACGCCGCCACAGACGCGCTCCTGGCCGACGTGACGACGGAGTGGGTCTGGCTGGACCCCGTCAGCGGGCGACCCAAGCGGGTGCCGCGCGCGGTGCAGGAGGCGTTCGGCTGGCCGCCGCGCGCGGAGAATGTTGCCGAATCTGAGTAGCTCGAGCAGCCCCAGGGTGCGGTAACGTAAGACAACATAGACAAGGTGGTCAGCGTGAAAAGGTGGTCAGTATGAAAAAGAGCGCACGCCGACGTCGGCGTAACAGCACAGTCCCCTGACGACGCTATCGCGCCAAAAGCTCTTCAAGGAACCCCTCGAGCCCTCCCACCCCCCGCACAGCTCCACCGCTCAGCCGTATCTCCCTGGTGCCGACGGTCGGCGGTCCCTCCCTCTCTATATGTACCGCTCTCATGCCCGCCGCTCGAGCGCCCCTGATGTCGGCCTCCGCATGGTCCCCAATCATCAGCGCGTGTTCTGGCGCGACGCCCAGGCGTTCACAGGCGAGGCGGAAGATGCGCGGATTGGGCTTGCGTACCGCCACATCCGCCGCGCCGGAGATGACGAGGGTCTTGAAGTGGTGGGCGACGCCGGTATTACGGACGCCCGCGCGTTGCATATCTTCGGGACCGTTGGTAACGAGGGCCAGCGGCACGCGCGCGGCGCAGAACTCCAAAAGCTCCCGCGCCCCTGGTAGGAGCTTTACCCCTATCCCGTAACGTTCGACCGCCCTCGAGACAACACCTTCAAAGTTCGCGGGGACGGGTAGCTCGAGCCTCTCAAACGTCGCCAACAGCGCACTATGGAGTGTGACCGTACCTTCCTTGCGCAAATGTTTGGAAAGGAGGCCTGCGAAGGGCTCTACGGGGGGCTCGAGGCCAAGTTCCGCGCGCAACTCGTCCGAGTAATCGGCAAAGTTGCCTTCAAAATGCGCTAGCGTGCCGTCAAAGTCGAAGCAAAGAGCGCGAATCAAGACGAAGCGAGAACATCTCTTACCGCCAGTTCAAAGCCGGGGAGCAGAGAGACTGTAAGCGTGTCGTTCGCTTCAAACACCCCATGCTCGCCCCCCTCCCACACGTGAACCATCTCGGCCTCGAGGTCCACAATCCAGTAAAGTCGCACGCCGTACTTCTGATAACGCTTGCGTTTGAGCGTGAAGTCGCGCTTACGTGTGGACGGTGAGGTAACCTCAATGAGCCAATCGGGCGCACCCTCGAGGCCACGTTCGCTGATGATGGACGCCCGCTCGTTTGAGACATAGAGGATGTCGGGTTCGGTAACGTCAGCGTTCTCGGAAAAGATAACGTCAACCGGCGCAACAAGTACCTCCCCCAAAGGATTGTCATGAAGATAACGCCCTACGCGGAAAGCGAGATTTGTGACGACGCGCTGATGGCGGATGTTTGGCGTTCGCGTCACGTAAACCTCTCCGTCCAAAAGCTCTCGCCGCAGGCCGTCGTCGGGGAAAAGCTGTAAATCCTCGTAGGTAAAGCGCACCTGGGTCATGAGGGAGTTTAGCATGGGCTCGAGCCTATTCAAGGCGTAACCTCGTCTCCAACATCCTTTCTTCGCCCCGGCGAACCACCCCCCGCCGAGACGGTATGATGCTTTAGTGTCCCATACCGTTCCCGAACACCCCCTGCTCGCCACCCTAAACGAAGAACAACAGGCCGCCGTAAAGCACTATGAAGGCCCCGCGCTGGTTATCGCCGGGGCGGGCTCGGGCAAGACGCGCACGGTGGTGCAGCGCATCGCTTATCTTATGGACGTTCACGAGGTCTACCCGACCGAGATTTTGGCGGTGACGTTTACCAACAAAGCGGCGGGCGAACTCAAGGAGCGGGTGGGCGAGCTTATCGGCAAAGAAGCGCGTGACCTGTGGGTGAGCACCTTTCACTCGGCCTGTTTGCGAGTTCTGCGTGTGTACGGCGATTTGATTGGCCTCCAGTCGGGTTTTGCTATCTACGACGACAGCGACCAACTGGACGTGCTTAAAGAAATTGCCAGCAGCGTGGACGGCCTCGGCGACGCCAACCCGCGGATGCTGCGGGCGCTTATCGACCGGGCTAAGTCGAACCTGTGGTCGCCCGCGACCTTGGCGGAGGAGGGTGAGCGGCAGTTCGGCATGATGATCGCGGGGCTGCCCGTTGAGCTGTTGGCGGAGAGCTACCGGCGCTATCAGGAAAGATTGGGGCGCGCCAACGCGGTGGACTTTAATGACATCTTGGGCCGCACCGTCGAACTTTTTGAATCTCATCCCGAAGTGCTCGACAAGGTGCAGCAGCGCGCGGTCTTCGTCCACGTAGACGAATACCAAGACACCAACACCGCGCAGTACCGGCTCACGCACCTGTTGGCGAACAAGTACCGCAATTTGATGGTTGTGGGAGACCCCGACCAGTGCCTGCCGCCAGGGACGAGGGTGCTCACGCCCAAAGGCTGCCGCCCCATCGAGTCGTTGACCGAGGGCGACGAGGTGTTGGGGACGGGGGGTGCGCTCGAGCCCACGAGGGGCCGCGTGACGCATGTGAAACGCGGTCACTACAGCGGCCCGCTGTGGACGGTCAGCGTGGGCGGGCGCGTTCTGCGCGGCACGCCGCACCACATCGTTTTGGCGCGGATGGTGCCGGAGGAGGGCTACTACTACGTCTATCTGATGTACCGCGCCGATAGGGGCTACCGCGTCGGTCTAGCCAAAAGCTTGCGCGCGAACGATGAGGGACATGAGGAGCTGGGCTTCAAGGTCCGCCTCAACCAGGAGCACGGCGACAAGCTTTGGGTGCTGCGAGTCTGTGACACCGCCGCCGAGGCGCGGTATTGGGAAGCTTACTACGCGGCGCATTACGGCCTGCCGACCACGCTCTTTCACGGCGTGGGGCGCAACCTCGCGCTAAGTGAGGCTTGGCTGAAGCGGCTTTATGCCGAACTGGACACGGTATCCAAAGCTGAGGCGCTGATGAAAAACCTTCAGCTTCACCCTGAATTCCCTCATCACCGCCCGCAGAACGGGCTGCGGCGACTCAGCGTCAACCTGGTGATGTTCCAGGATTTTCGCAGCGGCGAGGTCGGCTACCACCGCGTGCAGTGGTCGTCCATCCGTGCGGACACCGCCGAGAGGCTGGCGGCGGCGGGGTATCCGGTGCGCAGCAACGGGCGCGGGGGGTATAGGCTCGAGCTAAGCCGCAAAAACTACCCAGACGCGCTTCTTTTAGCTAAGGAGATTGCCGCGTGCGGCGGCGTGGAACTCCAGCGCAAGGCGCAAATCGGCGGGGAGATGTACCACTACCTGCCGCTCTCGCACCTTCACCCCGGCATGAGGGTCTTGGTGGAAGAGGACCGGAGGCTTGTCGAAAAATCTGTGAGCGAGGTCTCGAGCGCGCCCTACGACGGTCCGGTGTTCGATTTAGAAGTTGACCCCACCCACACCTACGTAGCCGAAGGGATACTCGTTCACAACAGCATCTACGCCTTTCGCGGAGCCGACGTACGCAACATCTTGGATTTCCGGCGCGATTATGAGGACGCGAAAGTGTATCGGCTCGAGCTCAACTACCGCTCGGTGGGTTCCGTCCTAGAGCTCGCCAACGCGGTAATTTTGCCCAACGAGGGCCGGTTAGAAAAAAATCTGCGCCCCGTCAAGGGCGCGGGCGACAAGGTGGCGGTCTACCGGGCAACCGACCACCGCGCCGAGGCCGACTTCGTGGTGCGGCAGGTCGAGCGGCTGGGGGCGGAAAAGGGGCTCGGGCCGAATGATTTTGCGGTGCTGTACCGCACCAACTCGCAGTCGCGGGTGCTCGAGGAAGCCATGCGCCGCGCAGGCATCCCCGCCAAAATCGTCGGCGGCGTGGGCTTTTATGACCGGCGCGAGGTCAAAGATATCTTGTCTTATGCTCGCGCCGCCCTAAACCCCGCCGACGACGTGTCGTGGAAGCGCATCCTGAACCGGCCCAAGCGTGGCATCGGCAAAACGAGCGAGGAGAACTTGAACGCGTGGGCGGCCCGCAAGGACGCACGTTTTTCGGACGCGTTGCGCCACGCCGACGAGGCTTTGAGGGGCACGCCCGCGGTGAGGAAGATTGCCGAGTTCGTTACGCTCATGGACGACCTCTCCGAGGCTGCCGAGTCACTGCCCGCGGCGGCCTTTCTCAAGGCGGTGCTCGACCAGTCGGGCTATATGCAGGCCTTAAAAGACGAGGCGTCGTTCGACGCGCAGGCGCGGATGGAAAACTTGGAAGAACTCCTCAACGCGGTGGCCGAGTGGCAGGAGGAGGCGGGCGGGTCCATCGCCGAATTCTTAGACGAGGCGGCCCTGATGGCGAGCGTGGACGACCGCGCGGTCAAGGCGGTCAACAACGACCTGCCTGAGGAGGCGGTCACGCTGATGACGCTCCACAACGCCAAGGGGCTCGAGTTCCCCGTCGTCTTTTTGGTGGGGCTCGAAGAAAACCTGCTCCCCCACCGCTCCTCGACGGCAAGTTTGCAAGAAATCGAGGAGGAGCGCCGCCTGCTCTACGTCGGCGTGACCCGCGCGCAAGAGGCGCTCTTTCTCATCCACTGCGAGTCGCGCATGACCTTTGGCCGCACCGAGCTGGCGCGCCCGAGCCGCTTTTTGGAAGACATCCCCAAGGGGATGCTGAGCGAGATTGACGTGTTCGGCCAGGAGTTGCACACGTCCAACCTCTCCAAATTCTCCCGCAACGTCTGGACGCCGCCGCGCCCCGACACGGATGACGCAGGTAACGTTAAAGATAAAGCTGGGGCCGGCTTCCGGGGCGGCGAGCGCGTGACGCACCCTAAGTTTGGCCCCGGCACGGTGGTGGGCGTGTCGGGCGAGGGGGCTCGCGCCGAGGTGACGGTGGTGTTCAAGGACGCAGGTCCCAAAAAGCTCTTGCTCAAATACGCCAACCTCGAGGCGGTCTAAGCTTACACTTGGGATGTGATTGCGACACAGCGGGGGAGCGCCGGAGGATTTTGTTATAGTTTCGTCATTGGTTTGGTGTCGTTGAGTTGTGCTTTCAAAGAACGATGTCGCGTTCTAACGCGCGTATGAGGGAGAGAGATGAGGAGAAAACGTGAACGCTAAAGCCATCGTCGTGACCTCGGGCAAGGGCGGGGTGGGCAAAACCACCACCACCGCCAACGTGGGGGCGGCGCTCGCGCAGTTGGGGGAAAAAGTCGCGGTGATTGATACCGACGTGGGGCTCCGCAACCTGGACGTGGTCATGGGGCTCGAGGGCCGCGTCGTCTTCGACCTTATCGACGTGTTCGAGGGGCGCTGCCGCCTCAGACAGGCGCTGATTCGCGACAAGCGCGTGGACAACCTCTACCTGCTCGCGGCCTCGCAGACAAACGACAAGAGCGCGCTTTCCGAAGAGCAGATGAAGCGCACCGTCACGGGGCTCTTGGAAGAAGAGGGCTTTGACCGGGTGCTGATTGACTCGCCCGCGGGCATCGAGTCGGGCTTTCAGACGGCGGCGAGCGCGGCGCAGGGCGCTTTGGTGGTGGTGAACCCGGAGGTCTCGAGCGTCCGCGACGCGGACCGCATCATCGGCCTTTTGGAGGCGCGCGAGATTACCGAAGTCAAATGCATCATCAACCGTTTGCGCCCGGAGATGGTCAAGCGCGGGGACATGTTGGAAGTCAACGACGTGTTGGAGATTTTGGGCATCAAGCTCCTGGGCGTGGTGCCCGAGGACGAGAAAATCTTGATTTCGACCAACATCGGCTCGCCTATCTCCCTGTCGGATACCGCCAAGGTGGGCGCGGGCAGCGCGTTTCGGGACATCGCCCGGCGCATCCAGGGCGAAGAGGTGCCGCACCCCGCCAATCAACCCCAGCCCGGCTTCTTGTCGGGCCTGCGCCGCCTGTTTGGAGGGAGCTGATGTTCGGACTTTTCGGGCGTAAAAAGAGCAAGGACCAGCTCAAAGACCGGCTCAAGCTCGTGCTCTCGTACGACCGCGCCAAGCTGAGCCCCGGCAAGATGGACGAACTAAAACACGAGCTCTTGGAGGTCATCAGCAAATACTTCCCCGCCCAAGAGAACGACTACGACGTGAAGCTGGAGCAACAGGGCGACCGCATGGTGATGGTCGCCAACCTGCCCGTCCAGGGACCTTGAGATTCGATTTCACCGAGCCCGGCGCGGCGGACGCGTGGGAGGCGGTCGACGACGTGGTGATGGGCGGGGTGTCGGAGAGCGCCCTGCGCGCCTCCTCGCACGGCGCGATTTTTGAGGGCCGGCTCTCTACCAACGCGGGCGGCGGTTTTGCGTCCGTCCGTTCACCCGAGGGCTCTTTTAATCTGCGGAATGTGGCGGGGCTCCTCTTGCGGGTGCGCGGCGACGGCAAGCGCTACGTTGTGAGGCTTTATACTCAAGACGCCGACGTTAACGACAGGGTTGCTTACGAGGCTCCTTTCGACGCGCCCCTCACCTGGACGGAGCTGCGGGTGCCTTTCGGCAAGTTCCGCGCGGTGTGGCGGGGCCGGGAGGTGCCGGACGCGCCGCCGCTCGAGCCCGCCCACATCACCCAAGTCGGCCTGATGATCAAACACAAGCAGGCGGGCGCGTTTGGGCTCGAGCTCGCCCGCATCGACGCCTATACCGACTAACCGGGTGTAACGGTTTTCATCCGTGCTGAGCGGGTGGGGCGCAGGTACCGTCCTCCAAATGACCTCCCAGGGTTGACTCACGGACCAAACCTCTCAAGTTGGGTGGCGCAAAGGTTCGGCTTTACCGGGTGAACGGCGCTAGAGCCAGAGAGGCGTTGAAGAATGCAGCAAGTGGAGTGGCGCTATTATGTTATGATGCGTTATGACGACAACAAGCGAGAAAAAGCGCACCACCATCTACATGTCTTCGGAGGTGCTCGAGTACCTCGGCGTCCGCCGCGCCAAGGGCGCGGGCAGCGTGTCGCAACAGCTCGAGGACTTGGTGCGCGAAAAGATGCCCCGCCGCCTGAGTGCGGAAGAGGTTGGGGCGTTGGAAGCCAGAGACGTTGCAGGCTACCGAGCCAGGCCGCAGATGCAGGAGGAACTCGAGCCTTGGCTCAGCGAGCAGGTCTGGGCTGAGGAGTGAAGCGCGGCGAGGTGCGCTGGTACACCTTCCGGGAGCCCGACAAACGCCGCCCCGTGCTCGTGCTCACCCGCAACAGCAGCATCGGCGTCTTGAACGCGCTCACCGTGGCCCCCATCACCTCGGCCATCCGTGACGTGCCCTCGGAAGTCCTGCTCGACGAGGAAGACGGGCTCCTGAACGAATGCGTCGCCAACCTGCACAGCCTGCAGACGGTGCCCAAGGACAGATTGGGACCGCGCATCACCACGCTGTCTGCTGAGCGGATGCGCGAGGTTGAAGCGGCCCTTTCTTTTGCGCTCGGTTTCGAGGCGCTTGTGTGAACGAATTCCGGCCCCTAAACATGACCAACACCTATTCTCAAAAGTGGTTCGAGCTCTTTTCGGATACGCAGCAGTTCACTGAGCTCGAGGCCGCCTTCCTCACCCGTCACCTCCCCAACCCGCCCTTTAAGCGGGTGCTCGACCTTCCCTGCGGCGGGGGGCGGCACGCCAACGCTCTCGCCAAGCGTGGGTACGAGGTCGTGGGGGTGGACGTTGACAGGGAAGCTTTGGCCGTCGCGGAGCGGGCGGCGGAGGGTTCGGTTAAGTACGTTGAGATGGACATGCGCCACGTTGGAAGCTTGGAAACAGATTTCGGCGCCGTGCTCTCGCTGTGGCAGAGTTTCGGCTATTTTGACGAGGCGACGAATCGTGACGTGCTGGAGGGGATGAGCGCGCGCCTGCGTCCGAAGGGGCGTTTAATTTTGGACATCTATCACCGCGAGTTTTTTGAGGCGCATGAGGGGGTGCAGGTGCTCGAGCGCCTCGGTACCACCATCCATGCGACGAACACGGTGAAGGGAAACAGGCTCACCGCGCATTTAGAGTACGAGGGCGGCGGGTCCGACACCTTCGACTGGCAGCTTTACACGCCGGACGAAATCACGGCGCTCGCGGCGCTCTGCGGCCTGCGCCTCCTTTTGGCGTGTACGTGGTTCGACGAGGCCGAACCGCCCTCCCCGGAGGTGCCGAGGGTGCAGTACGTGTTTGAAAAAGCGTAAGGAGCGCGTTTGAAGTAAATCTCGCGCCTCACCGCCCGAAGCCCGTTACAATGGCTCTGTGAATCTCCTCATCGGCCCGGCGGGGGCGGGCAAGACTGGGCGGTTGCTCGCGCGCGCGCGCGAGGTGATGCGGGAGGGTCGGCGCGTCTGGTGGGTGGGGCTGCCGAGCCAGCGGGCTTATGTCTACCGGCGCGCGACCCAGGCGGGGGCGTTGCTGGGTTTGGAGTTCCTCTCCTCACAGCAGGTCTACTACCGCCTCCTGGCGCGGGCCTTAAAGCTCAAGCCGCTGGTCGTCGGCACCGGGCGCGTGGCGCTGGTGGGGGAGGCGCTGTTGGAGCTGCGCGGCGAACTCCCCGCGCCGGGCGAGGCGCGACTCTTTACGAGGGCCATCGCCGAGGCCAAGCGGTTTGGACTCTCGCACGAGGATGTTAAGGGTAAGGACGAAGAAACCAAACGTTTCAAAGATGTGTTCAGGGTTTACGAAGCCGTCAAGGGCGAAAGGTGGGACTACGACGACTTCCGCACCGAGGCGCTCCGTTTGGCAAGGGACGGCGAGGCGCGGCCCGAGGCGGATGTGGTCATTGTGGACGGCTTTCGGGAGGTGGGACCGCTCGAACTGGACCTGTACAAGGCGTTGAGCTGCACAACCGAACTGTGGCTGAGCCTACCCGAGGCCCCGCCCGGCGTGAGCGCCACCGAGAGAGTAGAGGAGAGCGTGCCGCCGCGCACCGCGGCGAGCCTCACCACCCACCGCGCGCCCAACCCGGTGAGCGAGGCCCGCTGGGTGCTGCGCTCCCTAAAACGCGACTTAGCCGAGGGCCGCGACCCGCTCGAGCTGGCCGTCATCTTGCCCGAGCGCGAGATTCGCGCCTTTTTGACGCTCGCCGACGAGTACGGCGTGCCGACGATGGACGAGACGCCCAAAGCGCTCGCCGACACGCTCGCGGGGCGCTTGCTGCTCGATTTGCTCGAGCTGCCCGACCACCCCACCGCCTCGAAGCTCTTGGCGCTCCCCGAACTCGCGCCGCTCGCCAAGGCCGCGCTCGACCGGGGCGTGGCGGGGCTCCAGGCTATGACCGTGCTTGCCGAAGAACTTGGCTTGTCCGAGCGCCTGAAACGGTGGCTGGCGGTGCTCGAGGTGCCCACCGACGAACTCGCCTGGGCCGAGGAGCTGTTAAGCACCAGCCTCGCCGAGCTTCGCCGTGATGAGGACAGCCCCCTCGACTGGAAGCGGTTCAAGGACCACGCGCTGCAACGCGCCAAGGAAGCGAGCACGATTGCCAAGGGCGCGTCGTTCCGGGCCTGGTGGGCTGCCTTGCTCCACGAGACGTTCGTGTTCGACCGCCCGCGCGGCGGGGTGGCGGTGCTTAACGCGACCCTGGCCTCGGGCCGACGGTTCGGGCGTGTGTACCTCATGCGCGCGGTCGAGGGCGCGTACAGCGTCGGCGAGGGTGAGGACTATTTCGTCCCCGAAGACGACCGCCAGCCCCTGCCGGTGGTCTTTGAGCGTTACGGCCTGCCCAAACGCTTTTTGGGCCGCGACCGCGGGCTTTTCGCCGAACTTTTAACGCGCGCGGACGAAGTTACGGTGACCTATCCCGAGGCGGACCAGGGCGGGCCGCTCGTGCCGCAGCGGGAACTCGTCGGCGCGGGGGCGTCGCGGCTGCCGGAGGTGGCGGCGGCGAGTCGACTCGAGCTCCCCGGCACCGCCTACCGCGCCCCTTTGGAGACGCTAAACCTGGGCACCGTTTCGCTCCAGAAGCTCATGCGCTACGACCGTTGCGCCTTTCAGTATTGGGCCGAAACGCGGCTCAAAGAGGAGAGTGAGGCGCCGTGGTGGCTGCTGCTCCTCAACGAGATGCGCGGCTACACCCGCCTGACGACCGCGCGGCTGGGCACGCTCAAAGCAACCTACCCCGACGCGGCGGCGTGGCTGGACGTTTACGAAGAAGACCTTTCCAACCTCCTTTTTGGCGTCACTTTGCCCGAGGACGCGGACGGCCCCCACGCTTACCTTGACGCGACCTTGCGGCAGGGCAGCGAAGTCGTCTTTTACCGCTTCGTCGAGCCCGGCACCGTCACCGATGAGGCGGGCGCTCAGGCTTACTTAAAAAAGCGCTGGAACGAATTCTGGGCGGCGGGGTATACCTTGGAGCGCTATAAGGGCCGCGTGTCGGGCGTGCGTCTCGTCGTCTGGCCCATCCAGGGCGCGCCGATTGACGCCTTTGGCGGCCCTTTCACCTATCCGGTGCAACTTGTCAAGAGCAGCCAACGTAAAGCCGCGCGCGCCTACAGCCGCTTTGCCGCAGGCGACCTCTCGCCCTCGCCCGGCTTCATCTGCCGCGCTTGCCGCGTGCTGGACGTGTGTCGGGAGGGGCAGAGGTGAGGGGAAAGAACGAGCTGGTACGCAACCTTTTTTTCTTCAACCTCTTTTCTCCTGAAGGGCTCCTGTGAGAGTCCGCGTCGCCTCCGCCGGGACGGGCAAGACGACCTCGCTGGTGCTGCGCTATTTGGAGCTTATCGAGGGCGGGACGCCGCTGCGCCGCGTGGCCGGGGTGACTTTTACGCGCGCCGCGGCGGACGAGCTGCGGCAGCGGGTCGGGGGGGGCTTGCGCGACCTGCTCCACGCGGGTACCTATTTGAGCCATCCGTTACATGGGCCCTCGAGACCCGCCTTTGAAGAGGCGCGGCTCGAGCTTGACGGGGCCACCCTCACAACCATCCACGGCTTTATGACCCAAGCACTGCGCTTGGTCGCCCCCACGATGGGCTTAGACCCGGATTTCGGGGGCTTAAGCGAGTGGGAGGCGCGGGCGATGTTTGAAGAGGAGTGGCGGTCGCTGCGCTACCTTGCCAGCAATCCTCAGCATGGCCTCCACGCGCCCTGCGCCCTGTTGGGCGACGAGGCCGACGAACTCCTCCTGACGCTCTTCGGCGGGCGCTCGCTCACCGAACAGTTCGCGCCGGACGAGCATCCCACCCACCGCGCGCTGCAAACGCTCTTCGAGGCGGTTTACAAACGTTACGAAATCCGCCTGGGCGCAACGCTCTTGCCGCCGGGCGAAATCGAGCGGCGCGCGCTCAAGCTCGTGCGGACGCGGCGGGCTTTGGAGCGCTTAGCCGCGCGTTACCACACGGTCTTGGTGGACGAGTTTCAGGACGTGAACCCGCTACAGGGTGAGTTTTTCGAGCGGCTCGAGGCCGGGGGCTTACAGGTCGAGGTCGTGGGCGATCCCAAACAGTCCATCTACGGCTTCCGCAACGCCGACGTCGGCGTGTTCCGCCGCGCGCTGGAACGGGCGGTGGAGAGTGGGTCGGTGCTCCCGCCCCTTGCTGAGACGCGGCGTCACGCGCTCGTTATTACCCGCTTTTTGAACCACATGACGGGCACATTCGCCGCGGGTGGTTTAGGCTTCGGCCCGCTCGAGGCCCCCGAGGTGAGCGTCGTAGGCCGTCAGGCGGAGGTGGGGGGCCGCGTCGAGCTTCACTGGGTGGTGGGCGAGGCGGCGCTGGGCGACTTGCGCGTGGCGGAGGCCACGGTTTTGGCCGAACGCCTCCAGGCGCTCTTTAGACGCGGTCACGCCTACAGCGATATGGCGGTGCTCGCCCGCTCCTACGCGGGTCTTGGTGTGGTTGAGGCGGCGCTGCGGGAGGCCGGGCTCCCCTACGTGCTCGTGCAGGGGCGCGGCTACTTCGAGAGGCTCGAGGTCCGCGACCTCTACCACGCGCTCCACGTCGGCATCGAGGCCTCGGGTCTTTCTCTGGCGGCCTGGCTGCGGAGCCCCTTCGCGGGCCTTGGGCTCGCCGACGTGGACCGCTTGCTCCTGGCTGAAAATCCCCTGGAGCGGCTCGAGGCCGACTTTCCAGACATACTTAACCGACTCGAGCGCATCCGCCAGAGCGTTCGCGGCACGCCCCTGGACGCGCTCAAGTTCCTCGTCCGCGACCCCTTTATTGGCGGAAAACGTTACGTGGACTTTTTAGAGACCCGTGCGAGAGAAAACGTGGACGCGCTTCTTTTTACCGTGGCGCAGCAGCCTCCGGGCGAGATTGAGATTTTGCTCGATAGGCTTGAACTCCTGAGCCGCCAGGCCGACGCGGGCGACGTGCCCCAGAGCGGCGAGGGCGTGGCGCTCACCACCGTCCACCGCGCCAAGGGGCTCGAGTGGCCCGTCGTGGCCGTGTTCGACCTGGGCCGCCAGAGCCGCCCGCAGTCCCAGGCGCTCTACATCCACCCCGAGACCGGCGCGATGTGCTGCCGGGAAAGCGCGGGCTTCGAGGAGGCGCGAAAGCTCATAAAGATGCGCGAGGAGGGCGAGAGCTACCGCCTCCTCTACGTCGCCGCCTCCCGCGCCCGCGACGTGCTCGTCATGACCGGCAGCGTGAAAGGGGGCAAGGCCGACGGCTGGGCCGAGGCGTTATGCGCCATGAACTTAGGACCCGAGACCAAACCCTACACCCGCCCCGACTTCGTTCTGCAGACGCACCCGCATCGGCCTGTCCGCATGACTCCCCGACCCTCGCCGCTTGCTCCCCAAGCCTCAAGCCCCGCCCCCTACATCGACCGCCACTTCCCGCGCCACGCCCACCCGCCCGTCACCTCGCCCTCGCACCTCAAAGCGTCGCTCCAGCCGGGTCTTGATACCGGTCTTTATACTGGGGAGGCCCACGAACCCCTGCCTTTCTCCGACCCAGACGAGGGCGAACGCTTGCCGGGACGCGCCACCACGGTGGGCACCTTAGTCCACTACGCCATCTCCCAAAACTGGAGCGCTGGAAACGCGCAGCATATTGAAAACTTGCGCGCGCAGGAGGTGATGTTTCCCTTCTTGCCGGACGAGCGGGAGAGCATTCTGGACGAGGTTCGCGCCCTCCTCGGCTCCTACGAAAACCTTTTAGGAACCGCGCTACCCGGCCTGACCGAGCGCACCGAAGACCACCCCGAACTCCCGATGGCCCTCCCGCAGGGCGCGACGGTCTGGCAGGGTATCATCGACCGCCTCTACTGCGCGGGCGGGGTGTGGGTCTTGGAAGACTATAAAACCGACCACGACATCGTGCCGGAGCGTTACCATTTTCAACTCGCGGTTTATTTGAAAGCGGTTCAGGAGGTGCGGGGCGTCACGCCGCGGGTGCAGTTGGTGTTTTTGCGGGAGGGGAGGGTGCTCGAGGTCTCGCACGACGTTCTGGAGGAGGCGTTTGCGGGGGCGTTTTGAGGGTTCTAAGCTGCCTTAAGAACTTTGCGCGTCTCGTTCACGCCCGCAAGCAAGGGTTTTTTAGAGTCCCCTCCACGACTAAGTCAACTTTACAGTTGAAAAGTGCCTCGAGCGCTTCTGCAAACCCAGGGTATCGGTCGGTAAGAGGCGTGGGCGCAGGTTGGCGGAAACGGACCGGAAAGTCTAAACCGCTCCCCGTCGGGTCGAAACTTCCTCGCTATCAACATGTGGACCCTCAATGCCTGTCTAAACCGCTCCCTGTCGGGTCGAAACCCTCAGGGCAGGTAGCATCCTCTGGAGGGAAAGTCAGTTCGTAGGCTACCGTGCAGCACGAGGTTTAAGAGACGCTAAGGGCGCTTAAATACCCTCGGTGTCTGTGCGATCCGCCGTCAGTGATGGCCGAGCCGAAGAGCCCGAGGCACGCGGCAGAGTGCTGGCGGCACAGGCGCTCGAGTTGCTGTGTTTTTGGTTGAGGAGCGGCAACATGATCTTTGGAACGCGAAAAGTCGCCTTTTGGAAGGTGAACCCTCTTTCATGAAAACACTTACCTTTTCCGGCCGGGACTTGTTAAACTGACAACGCAAGGAGCCAAAGTTCGAGGTGGCGGTCTTGAAAGGGGCTAAAAAACGATGACGACAAGGAGTTGGAACCCAAAACGCGCGCTCGCCGCGTTTTTGCTCGCGCTACTTTTAGGGGCGCTGCCTGCGTGCAGCGTCTACGTCACGCCCGACGACGTCACGGTCCGGGGCGGCGTGGGCTACGGCATCGAGCTGGGCGACGTGATCACCACCTTCGCCCCCGGCCGCGGCGAGGGGGCGACCTACTTTGTGGGCGAAAACATCGCGTTTAGGGTGCGCTCGAGAGAGGCCGGCTACCTCACCCTGAGCGCCATCGACCCCGACGGTCTGGTCTACGTGTTCGCCCGCAACATCCCCGTCGGGCGGGGCACGAATCTCATCACCGGGCCCAACGCGCGCACGACTTTTTCGCTCACGCCGCCGCGCGGGCTGCACCGCGTCCGCGCGAGTTTTACCTCACGCCCGACCGACACGGCGCGCGTCACCTACCGGGGCGAGTTCGGCGAAGACCTCTGGACCCGGAGCATCGTGACCGACCTGGAGGGCTTTCCCGTCCGCGAACGCGACATCGCCCGGGCGAGCTTCGTGGTGCGCTAAAACGCCCCTCTGTTCCCCGCCTTATCCAGCGCCCTCCCCGGAGGGCGTTTTCTCTTGCTTATAATCTCTGCGTGGTCTCAACACGCCAGTCCAGAGACGCTGTGATTCAGGCTCAAACCCGCACATCCTCGTGATGAGGTACAATAGAAGAAACAGCGTCGCGTCTTGAAGCGCGTGGGTCTCGTGCGGGGGCGCGCGACGTGTGGAGGAGGTTCCCTTGGCAGGGCACAGCAAGTGGGCGCAGATCAAGCGGAAAAAAGCGGCCAACGATAAAGAGCGCGGCAAGGTCATTAGCAAACACATCCGGGCCATCCAGGCCGCGGTCAGGAGCGGCGGCGGGGCCGACCCGAGCGCGAACCTGGCGCTCAAAAACACGCTCTCGGCCGCCAAAACCGACGACGTGCCCCAGGACAACATCGACCGCGCTATAGAACGCGCCTTAGGCGGGGCCGAGGGCAACGGCTTTGACGAGGTGGTTTATGAGGGCTACGGCCCGGCGGGCGTGGCGCTCCTTGTCGAGGCGCTGACCGACAACCGCAACCGCACCGTCGCCGAGGTCCGGCACGTCTTCAGCAAGCACGGCGGCAACATGTCGGGGAGCACCGCCTGGCAGTTTGACTCCAAGGGCGTCATCGTGCTTTCCGATACGAGCGAGAGGGCGCAGGAATTAGCCATCGAGTTGGGTGCCGAGGACCTGGAACTGGACGACGGCTCGCTCACCATTTATACGGAGGCCACCGACCTCTACCGGGTGGTCGAGGGCCTGCAGGCGGCGTCCTTAGAGCCCGAGGTGAGCCAGCTCACCAAGCTCCCGCAGCTCGAGGCCAAGCTGAGTGACGAGGACGCGGACAAGGTCGTGCGGATGTTGGAAGCCTTGGAAGAACTCGACGACGTGCAAAACGTCTACAGCACCGCGAATTTAGACGGCGCTGGTGCTGAGGGTGCGGGCGTCGCTGCCGACGCCGAACTGGTAGGATAGGGTTATGATCACCGCAAAAGAAGCCCTGACGATGCCCACCCTCTCCTGGGAGGGCGTGCAAAAGGTGTCCGCCACCC
Source organism: Trueperaceae bacterium (assembly GCA_965214995.1). Taxonomy (GTDB): domain Bacteria; phylum Deinococcota; class Deinococci; order Deinococcales; family Trueperaceae; genus CBDCCT01. The sequence continues at coordinate 4,681,284 of CBDCCT010000002.1, read as the reverse complement.
AGATGGAACAGATCCTGATGCTGGCGACCGGCAAGTACGGTCTCGACGCGCGGCTCCTGATCGAGCACGCGGGCCGCGATTTGGCCGACCTCGTGTGCCACCTCGCCCCGGAGGGACCCGTGTTGGTCGTGGCGGGGCGCGGGCACAACGGCGGCGGCGGGCTGGCGGCGGCCCGGCTGCTCGCCTCGAGGGGCCGTCCTGTCTTCGTGGTGCCCACGCACGAGGCGGAAAACTACTCGGGCGTGCCCAAGGAGCAGCTAGAGCACCTCAAGCACTTCAAAAACGTGCGCGTCCGATCAAGCCTGCCCAAGATGAAATTCGGCTGCGCGGTGGACGCCGCGGTGGGCACGCGCTTAGAAGGCCCGCCGCGGGGCCGCACCTTAGATGTGATCACCGTCCTTAACAACCTAGACGGCTGCGTCGTCTCACTCGACGCGCCCACCGGCATGAACGTGGACGACGGCTCCGTCCCCGGCGACATCGTCCACGCGACCGCGACGCTGAGCTTGGGGATGCCCAAACAGGGCGTGAGGCCGGGCGACAGCGTCGGCGACCTCTATTTGGGTGACTTGGGTATTCCCCCGGCGCTTTACGCCGACGCGGGGCTCGAGCCCATGTCCCTGCCCGGCTGGGTCACCAGAATCAGCAGTTAGGTCGAGGTTTATATAGCAGGCAACACCCTGGTTTGCCACACGCTCACTTGAAAGAACATCGGCGAGCACGCACGTCCGGGGATGGTGCCTGCGGGGAAGCGTTGCTTCGCGTGGCTTCGCCCAAGCAACGTTACGCGGAACTGCTAATAGAAGTGGGGGCTCGAGAGAAGCTTTTGAGCCGGGGTTAGGTAAGAAATTGGTGACGAACTCGTAAGAATTTCGTGCCAGACGCTCCTGTACCTTAGATGTTGGGCGGGCGACGTGCATCACAACCTCTAACCCCCGCCCCCTCTCAAAACACCCCCGGTAGAGCGCCGGGGGTGTTTGATTTGCAAAACCTTCAATTTTGACGCGAAAGAACCGAGGAAAGGGCGCCAGTGAAAGAATCCGGCGTCCTTTTGCGCGGGTAGTTTTTAAGACGAGGGGGCTGAGGCTCGAGCGCCCTATCTCCCCGCTCCCCCAACCCCCCAACTGTAAGGCGTTATAATCGTCCAAGCAGAGGGCGGCAACGGGGGATACCACTTAGGGAGAGGGACTATGGGAGACGGCACGGGTAAAAAGATTGGCTTACTGCTCGGCGCGGAAGAGGACTGGCCGCGCACCTTAGAGGCGCTCGTGCGGCGCTTCGGCTCGCTTTCTTACCGGGGAAAAACGTACAAGCTGGACACCGAACGCATCCGCATTCATCCTTTTGGGTTGCGCGATTCCGTGCGCTACGACGTGGTCATCGACCGGCTCGCCTGGTGGCACCCCAACCCGCGCGAATGGCTCAAAAAAGCCGCGCTCCTAAACGGCCTCTATCTTCTCAACAACCCCTTCACCTTTCAGAGCATGGAAAAACATTCGGCCTACTGCGCCATGCTCAGGCTCGGCCTCAACATCCCCGAGACCGTCCTCGTCCCGCCCAAATACGGCCCCGACAACGCGCGCTACAAAATCACAGCGCACAAGTATCATGACCTTTTCAGCCTGCCCGACATCGCCTCACAACTCGGCTACCCGCTCTTCATGAAGCCCTTCGACGGTGGCGGCTGGCGGGGGGTGAGCCGCGTGGACAACGAGGCGGAACTCATGGCGGCGTATGACGCCTCGGGTGGCACGATGATGCACCTCCAGAAGGGCTTAGTACCCTTCGAGGTGTTCGTGCGCTCTCTGGGCGTGGGGCCGCAAGTCATCTCGCTAAAATACGACCCCGGCGAGCCCATGCACAACCGCTACGCGGTCTCGCACGACTTTTTAACCGCCGAACAAGGCCGCGAGGTCCGCGCCGTCACGAAAACCATCAACGCCTTTTTCCGCTGGGACTTCAACTCGTGCGAGGCGATTCTTAAAAACGGCACGCTCTGGCCGATGGACTTCGCCAACGCCTGCCCGGACGTGGCGCTCACCAGCCTCCACTACTATTTCCCGTGGGCCATCACCTCTTTATACGCCTGGGGCGCCTTTTGCGCGCTGACCGACAGGTCCATGCGCGTCAACATGGACGTGCAGCCCTTTTTCGACATCGCCGACTCGGAGCGTTCTTACGCGGAGAAGTTGGAGGCCTACGAGAGCTTGGCCGACGCGCACTTTCAGACCGAGGCGTTTGAGGAGTTCCGACATACTGTCTTAAAAGATTTGGACGACGCGGTGTGGGAACTCGTGACGAGCCGCGAGTTTGAGCGCATCTTGGAGGACACCGTGCGCAGCACCTTCCCGCCGCACGAGCAAGGGGAGTTTCTCTCACACTTCCGCGGCCTCCTGGGCCACTGGGCCGAGGGCCACGCACCCCAAAAGAACGCGCCGCAGGAGGCTTGACGATGGCGCTCAAACAGCCTTCATTAACGGTAGGCATCGAAGAGGAATACCAAATTATCGACCCCGAGACGCGGGAACTCAAAAGTTACATCACCCAGTTTTTGGAGAGCGACCACAGCGTTTTGCGCGAGCGCACCGTCAAGCCCGAACTCCACCAGAGCAGCGTCGAGGTGGGCACCGCGCCCTGCGCGACCATAAGCGAAGCGAGAGACGAACTCATCAGCCTGCGCTGCATGGTGGACGACATGGCGCGGAGTAAAGGCACCCGCATCGCCGCGGCGGGTACACATCCCTTCTCGAGCTGGCAGACGCAGGAGATTAGCCCCTTTGAGCGGTATCAGGGGCTCTTGGACGACCTTCAAGACCTGGCCCGGCAGACGCTCATTTTTGGGATGCACGTACACATCGGCATCGAGGACGAAGAGTTTTTGATAGACACGATGAACACGATGCGCTACATGCTGCCGCACGTGCTCGCGCTCTCCACCTCGTCGCCCTTTTGGGAGGGGCGCAACACGGGCCTAAAAAGCTACCGGCTGGCGCTGTTCAAGAGGTTTCCGCGCACGGGGTTGCCGCTCGAGTTCCTTTCCAACGCCGAATACCAGTCGTTCGTCGAGATGCTGGTCCGCACCAACAGCGTCCCCAACGCCTCCAAAATCTGGTGGGACATGCGGCCTCACCACAAGTACCCGACCCTGGAATTCCGCATCTGCGACCTCTGCACGAATGTAGACGACGCGATTTGCTGCGCCGCGCTCTTTCAGGCGCTGGTGCTAAAGCACTACAAGATGCGCAAGGACAACATCTCGTTCCGCCGCTATCCGCTGGCGATGGTGGACGAGAACAAGTGGCGCGCGGTGCGTTACGGGGTGCAGGGCAACTTTATCGACTTCGGGCGGCAGGAAGAGCTACCCACCAAAACGCTCTTAACCGAACTCGTCGGCTTTGTTGACGACGTGCTGGACGACTTGGGCACCCGCAAGGAGGTCGAGCACGTGTTTACCATTTTGGAGCGCGGCACCAGCGCGGCGCGACAAATCAAGATTTTTGAGGAGACGGGGGATATGCGCAAGGTGGTGGATTGGGTGGTGGAGGAGACGATGGGGGGGTGCGGGAGCTAGAAACGCAGATAAGCGGAATTGTGACGGCGGTGAGCCGCAGCGGGGCGCACGCCTTTAGCAAACCCAACGAACGCAGCATCTGCCTCCTGACTGGCTTAGGTATCGAGGGCGACGCGCATATGGGTGAGACGGTCAAGCACCGCTCGAGGGTCGCCCAAGACCCCACCCAGCCCAACCTGCGCCAAGTCCACCTCATCCACGCCGAACTGCATGACGAACTGCGAGCGGCGGGTTTTGACGTGTCGGCTGGGGACGTGGGCGAAAACATCACCACGCGCGGCGTGTATTTGCTGGGGCTGCCGCGGGGCGCGCGGTTGCATTTGGGCGACGCGGCGGTCGTCGAGGTGACGGGCCTGCGCAACCCCTGCGCCCAACTCAACCGCTTCCAGCCGGGCTTGATGGCGGCGGTGCTGGACCGGGACGCGCACGGCAACCTCGTTCGTAAAACGGGGGTAATGGGTATCGTTTTGGCGGGCGGTGAGGTGCGGCCTGGTGACGCCGTTCGCGTTGAGGAGCCGCCGGAGCCACACGGGAGGCTCGAGCGCGTTTAGAGCAGGTCTATCCAAAATAAACCTTGGTGTCGGCTCGAGCTAGTCGCTCCAAACCACCTCGCCATAAGTGTCTTCCCGGTCGGGGCTCGTCGAAAACATCACCACCGGGACGCCCGTGTGGGTCTCGATAAGCTCCAAATACTCCCCCACCTCCTTGGGCAGCGCGTCGCGTCGGCCAAGCCCTCTAAGGTCGCCCCAGCCCGGCATCTCCTTGTAAACGGGCGCGCCGTTCTCATACGCCGTGCATACCTTGAGCGTGTCCAGCCCCGAGAGCACGTCGAGCTTGGTGACCACAAGACCGTCGAAGCCGTTGATGTCGCAGGCATACTTCAGTTGCTCCAAATCGAGCCAGCCCACCCGGCGCGCGCGGCCCGTGGTGGTGCCGTATTCGTCCCACTGATTTTTGCCCGTGCCCCGCAGGCGCGTCGCCATCTCGCCTTCCAGTTCGGTCATAAAGGGGCCGTGACCGACGCGGCTGGTAAAGGCCTTGACGACGCCGTAGACGTTGCCGAGCGCCTTGTGGCTCACGCCCGCGCCGACCAAAATGCCGCCGACGGTCGGGTGGGACGAGGTCACGTAAGGGTAGGTGCCGTAGGCGAGGTCGAGCATGGTGCCCTGCCCGCCCTCGAACAGGACGCGTTTGCCCGACGCGAGCGCCTCCCGAGTCAACTTGCTCGTGTCGCAAACCAGAGGGAGCACGAAGTCGCGCACCTCGCGGAGGGCTTCGAAAGCCTCTTCGACGTTCGTCCAGCCCACTCGAGCCGTCGAGTTGGGCTTGGCGCTCAGCAAATGCCCCAGACGCTCCCGCAAGACCGCCTCGTCCTTGAGGTCGCCAAAGCGCAAGCTCACGCGCCGCGCCTTGTCCGAATAGGCGGGGCCGATGCCGCGCCCCGTGGTGCCGACGAAGCCGCCGCCCTCGTCGTTTTTTTTGTGGTGGGGCAGCACCAGGTGCGCCTCGTGAGAGATAAAAACCCGGCCGGGGTCGCGTCGCGCCGCCAGGCCCTCGAGTTCTTCCCGAAAGGCCCAGGGGTCAATCACCATGCCGCCGCCCAAGACCGACGCGGGCCGGTCGTGCAGCGTGCCGCAGGGGAGGTGGTGGAGCTTGAACACCTCATCGCCCACCACTACCGTATGGCCGGCGTTCGCGCCGCCCGAATAGCGCACCACCAGGTCGGCCTCGCTGGCGAGCGCGTCCACGACTTTTCCCTTGCCTTCATCGCCCCACTGGGCGCCGATAATCGCTGTTCCGGGCATCCTCACTCCTTTGACGTTCTCTCAAACCTCACGCCTTTAGGGGAAAGTATGACACAAGCGTTTGGTGAGGCGCGCGGGACCAACGTCCGTAAGCGCCTGCGTCATGATGCGTGCATGAAAAAGGCTCGCACCAACGAATCCACTCCGTCAGATAAACTTGAGTGACTTGGGAGATTTAGAAGGGAAACGATGAAACGACGCCTTATCCTGATGCTGTGGTTGATGCTGTGGTTGACGCTGCCCTTTACGTTCGCGCAGAGCCTCACCGTGTTCGCCGCCTCGAGCCTCACCGAAGCGTTTAGTGAAATTGCGGAAGCTTTTGAGGCCGCGAATCCGGGGGTCACGGTGGCCCTCAACTTTTCAGGCTCCTCCACCCTAAGCACCCAAATTTTGCAGGGTGCCCCCGCCGACGTGTTTGCGAGCGCCGACGCGCGGCAGATGGAAGGGGTGGCGGGGGAGGTGGCGGGGGAGCCGCAGCGTTTCGCCGGGAACAGCCTGGTGGTGATGACGCCGGAGGGCTCGAGCCTCAGCACGCCCGAAGACTTAGCAAAGCCGGGCATACTCTTGGTTCTTGCAGGACCCGAGGTGCCCGCGGGCCGCTACGCGCTCGAGGTGTTGGACAACCTTAACGCCCTCTACGGCGAAGGATTTTCGGTACGGGTGCTAAAAAACCTCGTGTCCGAAGAGACCAACGTCCGGCAGGTCGCCGCCAAAGTCGCTCTGGGCGAGGCGGACGCCGCCGTCGTCTACGCGACCGACGCGGCGGTGGTGGAGGGCGTCCGCAGCACCGAGATTCCAGAAACGTACAATGTAGAAGCCGCCTACACCATTGCAGTCGTAAGGGGAAGCGCACAGCGGGAAGTAGCCGAGCATTTTCTCGAGTTCGTTCTCTCCAGCGAGGGACAAGCCATTCTGGCGCGTCACGGCTTTAGACCCTAATTTGGCCTCTTCGTCGCGCCTCCCGCTCCTGCCGCTCGCCGCCGGGCTCGTCATGCTCGTGCTCCTGGTGCTGCCGACGGGGGTGCTTATCTTCCGGGCGGTGCGACCGTCGGTCGTGGAGGCGCTGGTGCAACCCGCGGTATTGGAGGCGCTGCGCCTGAGCCTCGTGACCACCGGGCTGAGCATGGTCTTGACGCTTCTTTTAGGGACGCCCGTCGCCTACTTGCTGGCGCGCTACCGTTTCCCCGGCTACCGCGTCTTGGACGTGCTGCTCGATTTGCCCATCGTGCTGCCCCCGGTGGTGGCGGGGGTGAGTTTGCTGCTGGTGTTCGGGCGGCGCGGGGTGGTGGGGGCTTACTTAAGTTCTTTGGGCGTCAACTTAGCGTTCACGACCCTGGCGGTGGTGCTGGCGCAACTCTTTGTGGCCGCGCCCCTCTATATCCGCGCCATGAAAGCGGGCTTCGGAAGCGTGCCGACGCGGCTCGAGGCTGTGTCCCTGACCCTCGGGCGGGGCCGCTGGGGCACCTTCTGGCGCGTGACCTGGCCCCTTACAAGGCCCTACCTCATCGAGGGGATGGTGCTGGCCTGGGCAAGGGCGCTAGGCGAGTTCGGCGCGACTATCGTGTTTGCCGGCTCTCTGGCGGGCCGCACGCGCACGATGCCGCTGGCTATTTATGCGGCCCTAGAGAGCGACTTGGAGGCCGCCCTCGCGCTCTCGGCCCTGTTAGCCGTGACCGCCTTCTTTCTCCTTTTCACCTTTCGCCTGCTCGTCCGCTCGCAGCGGGTGAACCTGTAGTACAGCAGAGCGCCAGCGTCCGCATCCCTCTTGCCTCCTCCGCCTTGCCAAGTATAATGGGCACAGTGAACACGGACGCCAAACCCAATGTTGAAGTGCTTGTGGAACTTCTCGCCGCGCTTGACGAGGGGGAAAGGCTCGAGCTCTGCGACGCCCTCGTCGACGACCCGCGGCTGCGCGACCTGCTGGAGACGATAGACGACTTTTTATACTTAGAGAGCGAAGACGCGCCGCCGCTTAACCTGCGCGAGCGGGAGCTGAACTGAGACGATAAGCACCCGTACGTTTGCGTTTGAATTAAAGAAATCTCGGAAGCGGTAAAAGAAAACGGGGATGAGGAGGACTATATGGGTGAACGAAAGCAGCAACCATGAAGCTGAACCACCTTAACCTCACCGTCAACAATGTTGCCGAGACTCGAGCCTTCCTGGAAAAATACTTCGGCTTCCGGGGTATGGCAGAAGAGAGTGACGACACTTTCGATGTCATGTTCGACGATGCCGACCTGGTTCTTACCTTGATGAAAGTTGGGAAGTCGACCGAAGTCAAGTATCCTGCAAGCTTTCACATCGGCTTTATCCAGGCGAGCGAAGAAAAGGTAGATGAAATTAATCAGCGGCTTAAAGACGACGGCTTCGACGTAAAACCTCCTCGCCGGTTTCACGGCGCGTGGACGTTTTACTGCAAAGCGCCAGGGGGTTTTACCGTCGAAATTCTCTGCTGAGCTTGTGGTGCTGCAAGAAACGCTGAGTCGTTTTTTGAATGTCCGAGAAAACTCACAACATGTTGGATGTACGCGTTGTTTTGGGTTTTCCCTCCAACAGCGTCGCCTCAGAACACGGTTCAGAACGTCGGCAAACCTTATATCACCTCCAACCCCGCGTTTTGCTCGACAAGCAGTTCGGGCGTCTCAGCCAGCACGTGCAAAAAAGCCGCGACCACCTGCGGGTTAAACCAGGAGCCGCTTTTGGCTTGCACCTCCGCGACGGCCTGATCGACGGGCCAGGCGTCTTTGTAGGGGCGCTTGCTGACCAAGGTGTCGAATACGTCGGCCACCGCCACTATTTGCCCGACCAGGGGGATAACGTCAGCCGCTAAGCTGTTGGGGTAGCCGGAGCCGTCCCAGCGTTCATGATGGGTGAGCGCGACGCAGGCCGCCATCTTGATGAATTCGGAGCGGCCGTTGGACAGAAGCGCGGCACCGACGTTCACGTGCTGTTTCATAACGGCGAACTCCTCCTCGTCGAGCCGACCCGGCTTGAGCAGGACGCTGTCGGGGATGCCGATTTTGCCGACGTCGTGGAGCGGGGCGGCGCGCTCCAAGATGGCGGCGTCGCGTTCCGAGAACCCCAGCTTACGCGCGATTCTGGCCGAGAGGCGGCCGACGCGCTGGGTGTGCAGCCCCGTGTCGTGGTCGCGGTAGTCCGCCGCCAGGGCGAGGCGCTCGAGCCCCTCTAGGTGTGCGGCCTCCAGTTCGGCGGTGCGCTCTCTCACACGCGTCTCTAAGAGGTTGTTCTGACGTTTGAGCGCCTGGTGCAACGCGCGCGTCTGGAGGAGGTTACGGACGCGCAGTATGATTCGGTTCGCCTTAAAGGGCTTGTTGAGAAAATCTTTGGCGCCGCTCAGGAGCGCCTGCTGCTCTAGGTCCGGGTTGAGGTCGGCGGTGAGCATGACGATGGGCAAATAGGCGTCCGCCGGGATGTGCGCGTTGAGCCGTTCGATAAGGTCGATGCCGCTCATGTGAGGCATGTGCAGGTCGGTCATGACGAGGTCGGGGGAAAAGGTCCGAAAGGTGTTTAACGCCTCGCGCGGGTCGTCGACGCTGCATAGCCGGCCGTAACCCGCGCGGCGCAGGATGCGCTCGAGCAGGAGCAGGTTGACGCCCTCGTCGTCCACCAGCATGATCTTCGCGTCCGTGGGTGCCCCGCCGGGGTTGTCTGGTAGGTTGTCGCTGATGGTGTCGGTCACTTTGTCGATTGTCGCGTTCTCTGCCCCCGCCATGTGAAACCACCTTAGCCCACGCGCCGCGTCTGCGCCGTGAAAATCACCCGCAAAACCTGCCCCTAAAACGCGGTGTATAGCGCCCAACAGGAGGAGGAATTTCTCACTTTTTCCTGTGCTCAGCCCGGTTCACATAATGCTCTACCTACCGTTGACATAAAAGTTGGCGCAAATCTGACTGCGGGAATAGAAGAAGCAAGTATAGAAGGCAGAATACAGGAGTCTCTTCTCCCTTCTGTGCTCTATCTTCTTTCTCAGCACGTTCTGAGTTCCTTCTCGGCCACGTGTGCGTGAGCCCATAAAATTCTTTACGCCTCCCTGAAACGCGCCTTGCTAGACTACGGCGGCATGTCCCAGTACCGCAAAGACCCCTTCGGCCCCACCTGGGTCATCATCTCGCCCGAGCGCGGGCTTGAAGCCTCGGACTTTGGCAGCGCGGCGCACCCCGGCACGCACAGTGGTGCTGGTGGCGCCCACTGCCCGCTCTGCCCCGGCTCCGCGTGGGGCGAGGAGGTGCGCGCGCTGCGGCCGAGCACCTCGGCGCGGGGCGACCCTGACTGGCGCGCGCGCGTGCTGCGACCCGCCCCCGGGGTGGACGCGCATTTTTCGGGGGCGCGCGCTTTTGAGCCGCAGGGCACGCCCCTTTTTACCCACGCGCAGAGTAGCGGCCTTCAAGAACTCGTTGTCGAGCATTTTGAACACACCATGCGTTTGTCCGACATGCCCTCCGAGCACCTCCTAACGCTTCTTAGGCTCTACCGCGAGAGGCTCGAGCACCTAGCCTCGCGCCCCGGCGTCCGCCACGTGCAGCTCGTGCGCAACGTGGGCCGGGCGGCGGGCGCGACCTTCGAGCACCCGCACGCGCTCCTCCTGGCCTTGCCCGTGACCAACCGCTGGCTGGGTGAGGAGCGCACCGCGGCGGGGGACTATTTCGCCCTTCACAAGCGCTGCTTGTTCTGCGACGTGTTGGAAGCCGAGCTGGAGAACCGCACGCGCCTCCTCTCCCACAACGAAGCTTTTTTGGCCTTTGCGCCCTACGCCTCCAGGACACCTTTCGAGGTCTGGATTTTGCCGCGCGAGCACGGGAGCGCCTTTGCGGGCGTGACGGCCAACACGCTGCCGCTTTTGGGCGACATCTTGCGATCGGTGCTGGGGGCCGTCAACAGCGCGCTTAATAGCCCGCCCTACAACATGATCCTGCATACCCTGCCCTCGAGCGGCGATGAAGAGTATCATTGGCACATGAAACTCTTGCCTCGCCTCACCGCACGCACCGGTTTCGACTGGGGAAGCGGCTTCTACGTCAACCCGACGCCCCCCGAGGACGCCGCGCGTTTTTTGCGCGAGGCGCTGGCGCTCCAGGGGGTCGCGTTGTGATCGGGTCACCCGGCAAGGGGCGGACGCGCGCGGCGCGCGTGTCGGTGGGCCGACCACGTGGAGACGCACAAAGTGAGCGCCCGCAGGACCCGCAAGAAGAGGCCAAGGGAACCCGGCCGGGGGGCGCGGCGCTCCTTCTCACCCTCCTCGCGCTCGTCGGCACCCTGCACGCGCTCGTGATGCTCGGCGTCGAGACCAACCGCTGGCTCTATAGCCGCGGGGAGATTGCGAGGTTGGAGCGCGACTTATCTAACATCGAGGGCGAGATTGGCGCGCTCGAGGCCGCCATCGCTCACCGCTACGACGCCTCTTACCGCGAGAGCCTGGCGAGGCTGCAAGGTTTTGTCTACCCCGACGAGGTGCGCTACGTGACGGTGACGGAACGCTAAGAGAAAGTGACGAGATGAGGGTGGTTTCAACCCTTTAACCGCATGAACTTGATGATGAAAATCTGACTATGGCCCAGTCATAAAACCGCCTCATCCTTTCCCGATATACTGCCCCTAATGCGTCGGTTTCAACCTGCGGGAACGTCTACAGTCCGGTCTGCGGTCCGCCTCAAGCTTTTGGGCGGCGTTTTGGTATGTCTTTCCGCCCTTTTCTCCCCCGCCTCCGCGCAGGTGGTGGTGCCCACCTTCGGGACGCGCGGCGAGGTGCCCGACGCGCTGCGCGAAAGGTTCATGAACACCTTTCGGGAGCGTCTGGCGGCCCTCACCGGTTTGCCGGTCGTGACGGGCGACCTCGTGCCGCCGGGCATCGCGGCCTCGCTCGACGCGGACTACGCGCCCTACATCGCGGAACTCGGCGAGGGGCGCTACGGCGTCTCGGGGGAAATCGTGGGGCCCGACGCGGGGCGGGGGCGCGGCCCGCAGTATTCGGTGAGCATCTTGGTGGGCGACAGGGAGACGGGGGAGGTGTCCGACCTGGTGAGCCAGCCCCTCGTCGCGGGCGAGGTCGAGAACGCCGTGGCGCCGCTTGTGGAGGCGGTGGTGGGCTTCTTGAGCCCCGCCAGCATGTTGCCGACCGGCTCGGCGAGCCTTTTTATCTCTTCCGAGCCCTCGGAGGCCGAGGTTTTGGTAAACAACGTCCGGGTCGGCAGGACGGGCGCGTTAGAGCCCCTCGCGCTCGAGCCCGGCGCCTACGAGGTCGAGTTTCGTAAAGAGGGCTTTCTGCCCTACACCGAGCGCGTCGTGCTCGAGGCCGGCAGAACGGAATTCGTCGACACGCTCCTCTCGCCCATCAGCGGCGGGAGCATCCAGATTACGAGCCGTCCGCCCGCGCAGGTTTATTTGGAGGGCGTCAAGATGGGCGACGAGACGCCCCTGGCTTTTCGCGCCTCGCCGGGCTTACGCGAACTGCGCCTCTCGCGCCCCGGCTTCTATTCGCAGACCATCTCGGTGCCCGTGCGCAACTTCCGGGTGAGCCGGGTGCCGCCGGTCACGCTCGAGCCTCTGTCCGACCTCCTGATTTTCTGGGACCCGCCCCAGACCTACCTCGTATTCATCGACGGTTTATACCGCCCTGACGGTTATGTGTCCAACCTCGTGCCGGGGCGGCATTTAGTCGAGCTGCAGCGCTCGGCCCGCGCCCGCACCCGCTTTATCATCGACGTGCCCGCGACGGGCCACTTCGAGCTCGACATGGAGGGCGAGCGCCTGGTGCCTTTCGGCCCTGAGTAGGTTGAGAAGTGGTTGGTAGTGAGTGGTTAGAAGTCGGTAAAATGTGCGCTTTTCCTAGTGTCAGACCGAAGTGGGTTGCTGCCTCAAAAAGGGGCGATGTACCACAAATTGTATATAGCTCCACACAGGTTTCGTCCCCAGCGTAAAAAAGTTGTTCAAACACACAATTTGGGACACCCTAAAAAGGCAGGTCGTAGGAGGCGCCTAGGACAAAGCGGGGCGCGGGATAAGGCGCGCTCACGCCCGCGCCGCCCAGGAGGTTTAGGGTGAACGCGCCCGGGCCTGCGGGGGTTTGCAGGGACGCCCCCAGGCGGTAGGGGGGCACGTCGGTTCGGTAGGGCTCGGCGGCGAGCTCTATGGTGTAGCGCAGTCCGGTGTTCAGGCCGCTTTGCAGCAGCTCGAGCCGCGCCCCCGGCCTCACCCCGCGCTCCCCGCCCCCCAGCCACAGCGAGCCGCGCAAGAGGGGGCCGGTGGGAGGGTTGTGGCGGTACTCGAAGCCCGCCGCGCCATAAGAGCCGCCGAGCCCCGCCCCCGCGCCCCCGTCGAGAAAGGCGAGAACGCGCGCCGCGCCGTCGTCGCGCCCCCGCAGCCGCCGCACCTGCACCGCGCCCTGCAAGCCGACGCCCAGCCCCTCGCGCACATAAAGGAGGCTGGGGTCGAGTTCCAACAGGGTCTTCCGGTCGAGGCGGTAGGTCGCGCCGAGACGCCCGAAAACGCCCCACGTTCGCGCCCCCGCCGTTTCTTTAACCGGAGGCCGGGTCAAACCGAAACCGCCCGACGTGAAGTCGCCGCTGCCGACCTCGTACCCGAACGCGTTGAGAGGCTCGAAGCGTCCCGGGTTCGCGTTGAACACGCTCAAGCCGAAACGGGCCGCCACGGAGGCGACGGTGCCCTCGCCCGCCGCCGACAGCTCGAGCGCTCCCTCCGTATCGACCTGAGCGGCGCCGCGCAGCTCGAGGTTGCCGACGGGACCGAAAGAGGTGCTGGAGCGCGCCCTCACACCGAATTCCAAGGCCCCGGTGCGTCCTACCGCCGCCCGGACATCAAGCTCTAATCCCTCCACGGCGAGGTCGCGTAAGACGAGGCCCGGCTCGAGGCCGAACGCACCCCCCGACCCCACGAGGCCTAAGCGCAGCGTTTGCGCGCCCCCGAAGGGAAAAAGCGCGAGCAGGGCTACGACGTAAATGTGACGCAGCTTGTGAGCGCCAGGCCGGGGTCTTGGGACGGCAAACCTAAAGGAACGTCTATGCGGAAATCTGCACATTTTGTTAACCATACGACATCCCTGTGAATTTGAGTGAGACCTTTTTGGTCAGAAGTGAGAATTGCTATTCACGCGTTCTGACCGGGTGTTACACTCAACCTTAGTGTGTCGCTTGGTGTTTTGGGGTGATTTGTGACAGGTTATCAGGCCGCGGGCATGATTGGCGTAGCTATTTACAGACTCCCCCAGGATAGTAAAAACAACAAAGCCATGAAGAAACGTGACGGGGAAACGTAGTTTTAATAGACCACCCCATACTCAAGCTTGAGGAGCCCCTTATGAACATTCTCGGACGTGTGACCGTTTTACCCCACCTGCCGGAGCGCATCGCGCGCTTAGACGCGCTCGCGCGCAACCTGTACTGGACCTGGACGCCGCCCGCCCGCGCGCTTTTTCGTCACCTAGACCGCAAGCTCTGGGAAGATGTAAACCATAACCCGGTGGTGTTGCTCCGGGACATCTCGCAAGAGCGGCTCGAGGAGGCCGCGGCGAACGAAGCCTATCTGGAACGTTACGACGCGGTGATGGCCGATTTTGACGCGTACTTAGGGCGTGAGGACACCTGGTTCTCGAGGACGATTCCCGACGGCGAGGGGCACACCTACGCCTACTTCTGCGCCGAGTACGGCTGGCACGAGGCGGTGGCGCTCTATTCGGGCGGCTTGGGCATCTTGGCGGGCGACCACACCAAGGCCGCCTCGGACTTGGGCGTGCCGCTTGTGGCGGTGGGGCTCTGGTACCCGGAGGGCTACTTTCGCCAGCTCGTCGCCGCCGACGGGCAGCAGGAGGCGGTTTACGAGCACCGCAGCCCGCAGGAGCTTCCCCTAGAGCTTGCCAAAACGCCCGCGGGCGACGAGGCCAGGGTGAGCGTGACGCTGCAAGGCCGCGAGGTCTCGCTGCGCGCCTGGCGCGCGCAGGCGGGCTGCGTGTCGGTATATCTGCTCGACAGCGACCTGCCCGAAAACGACCCCGCCGACCGCGTGCTGCTGCAGCGTCTTTACGGCGGCGACCAGCGCACCCGCATCTCGCAGGAGATCATTTTGGGTGTCGGCGGGGTCAGGATGCTCCGCGTTTTGGGAGTGTCGCCGACCGCCTGGCACATGAACGAGGGGCACAGCGCGTTTATGGCCTTGGAGCGTTGCCGCGAACTCGTCGAGGCGGGCTTAAGCTTTGACCAGGCAAGGGAGGTCATCACCGCAGGCACGCTTTTCACCGTCCACACGCCCGTCGCGGCGGGCAATGACGCCTTTCCTTTTGATTTGGTATCGCAATTCTTCGGCGGCTACTGGGGCTCGCTGGGCCTCAACCAGAGCCAGTTTTTCGACCTCGGGCGTTTTGATCACGGCTGGGGCCAGGCCTTTAGTATGCCCGCGCTGGCGCTGCGCTTTTCCTCGGGCCGCAACGGCGTGGCCGCGCTCCACGGCGAGACGAGCCGCCGCCTGTGGAACGACCTCTGGCCCGAGGTGCCCACCGACGAGGTGCCCATCGGTCACATCACCAACGGCGTCCATATGCCCTCCTGGATCGCCCCCGAAATCCGCGATCTTGTAGCCACCGTGATGCCTGAAGGTTGGGAGGAGCGCTTTGACGACGCGGTCATGTGGGAGGAGGTGCGCAAAGTTGATAACGCGGCCCTGTGGGCGGTGCGCAGCAACCTCAAAGAGAAGAGCATCGCCTTTTTGCGGCGGCGGGTGCTCCACCAGCTCGTGCGCCAGGGCGCCTTGCCCACGGCCATGCAGGGCGCGGGCGGGCTGCTCAACCCCGAGGCGCTGACGATTGGCTTCGCGCGGCGCTTTGCGACTTACAAACGTGCCACACTGATTTTTCAGGATTTGGAGCGCCTCGAGCGCCTGCTGAACGACCCCGAGCGCCCCGTCCAGCTCATCTTTTCGGGCAAGGCCCACCCCGCGGACAAGCCCGGCCAGGCGCTCATTGCCCGAATTCAGACCCTGTCGCAGTCGCCCGAGTTCGCGGGCAAGATTCTCTTTGTCGAGAACTACGACATTTCGGTGGGCCGCGCGCTGACCCGCGGGGTCGACGTGTGGCTCAACAACCCGCGCCGCCCCCTAGAAGCCTCGGGCACGAGCGGGCAAAAGGCGGCCATGAACGGCGTGCTGAACCTGAGCATTTTGGACGGCTGGTGGCCCGAGGGCTACAACGGCGAGAACGGTTGGGCCATCGGCGCGGGGCTCACCCTCGCCGACCCGGCGAGCGCGGACGCCGCCGACGCCGACGCGCTCTATAACTTGCTCGAGCGCGAGGTGGTGCCGCTCTACTACGACCGCGACAAACGGGACGTGCCCAACGCCTGGATGGAGCGCGCCAAGGAAGCCATCGCCACCATCAGCCCCGTGTTCAACGCGCGGCGCATGGTCCAGGACTACGTCACGACCTATTACGCCCCCGCCTCGAGGCGCGCCGCCGCGATGGTCAAAGACGACTACGCGCTTTCTCACGAACTCGCCGGGTGGCGGGGGCGGGTCTTAAGCACCTGGCCCAACCTCTACCTCTCGGGCCGCTTGCTGCAAAACGGGACCCGCCACGTGGGCGAGCCCATCGAGGCCGAGGCGGTGCTGCACGCCCAGGGTCTGCCGCACGAGAACTTGCGCGTCGAGCTCGTCTACAGCCGCGAGGAGGACGAACTGAGGCACGACATCCGCACCGTCGAGATGCACTGCACCGAAACCTACGGCGACGGCGGCTCGCTCTACAAGACAGTGTTCGAGCCCCACATCTCGGGCCGCCTCGCCTACGGCGTCCGCGTGTATCCGGTCCACGAGGGGTTGACGAGTCCTTTTGACGTTCACGCGATACGCTGGGCCTAAAGGGGTTAAAGTTCCAAATCCGTAAGCCAGAGCAACCTCTCCTCGGCTTCGATGGCTTGCGCTGGGTAACGCTCCGGGTCGTGCGCGCCCCGGAGCGTGTTCGTAAGCGCCTCCCGTTTCCCCTCACCTGACACCAAAAAGGTCACCACCCGGCTCCGAGAAAGCGTGCCCGCGGTAAGACTCAGCCGTGTGCCCTTGCCCTCGAGACGACTCACAACGGTTAATCCCTCCGCGTGAACCGCCCCGGTGCCCGGGAAGAGACTCGCCGTGTGCCCGTCCTCGCCCAGACCCAAAAAGGTGAGGTCGAAGCGGGGCGGCTTGCCGAGCGTTTCGCGCAGGAGCGTCTCATACGTTCTCGCTGCCCCCTCCGGGTCGCCCGGCACGAAGGGCCAGGGGTGGATGTTACTAAGGGGAACGGGCACGTGCTCGAGCAGCGCCTCGTCAGCGTTGCCAAAGTTGCTTTCGGCGGCGGCGTGGGGTACGAAGCGCTCGTCACCCCAGAAGATGACGGTTTGCTTCCACGGGAGGTCGGCTCGAGTCCTGAGAATCTTATACATCGCCAGCGGTGTGGAGCCGCCGGAGAGAAGAACGACGAAGCGGCCCTCTCTCCCAACGCTCTCTCTGGCAAGGTCGGCGAACAGGTCGGCAGCGGCTTCGGCAACGGAAGGGACGTTTAAAACTTCAGGTGTCATGGGGGTGAGTATAAGGGACTAGCGGTGGAGGAAACCGTTTTTCGCTCTCGTTAAGCCTCATCGGGTAGACTCAAGCCCATGATACCCACCCGCGAAAGCGCCTACAAGCTGATGACCGAATGGACCAAGTCCGACTCTTTACGCAAACACATGCTCGCCGTCGAGGCGGCGGTGGTCGCCTACGCCCGCCAATTTGGCGAGGACGAGGAGCTGTGGGCGGCGACCGCGCTGCTGCACGACTTCGATTACGAAAGATACCCCGAGCCGAGCGAAGAGGGCCATCCCTTCGTCGGGGTGCGCTACCTGCGTGAGGAGGGCTATCCGGAGGAAATGCTCACCGCCGTTTTGGGCCACGCGGACTACAGCGGCGTAGAGCGCGAGACGCTCCTCGCCAAAACGCTCTACGCCTGCGACGAGGTGACGGGGCTCGTCACCGCGGCGGTGCTCGTGCGGCCCGACAAGGACATCGCCAACCAGAGCGTGAAAAGCCTCAAGAAGAAATTCAAGGACAAGGCGTTCGCGCGCGGCGTGAACCGTGAGGACGTGGTGCGCGGGGCGGAGGATTTGGGTGTGGACCTGTGGGAGCACGTGGATTTTGTGCTGAGGGCGATGCAGGCGCGCGCTGAAGCTTTAGAACTCGACGGACGCCTCGCTACCGCGTAATCTACAGCCTGAGCTAAGGGCTCAGCGTGTCGAACACCGGGGGTTCTCTCAAGACCCGCCCGTTCCAGCGCCACTCGCCCCGCCTTTTGAGCCATAAAGGCCAGACCACCGCGGCGGCGCGTCCGGCGACCGCTCGAGTCGGGATGGGGCCGAAGCGCCTCGAGTCCACACTGCCGTAAGGCCCGCGGTTGTCGCCCAGCACGAACACGTGGCCCGGCGGCACCAGCACCTCGTCAAAGGAGGCGTTGCCGAGCCAGCCTTTTAGGTAACTCTCATCCAGCCGCCCCCCGTTCACGAAAAGCACGCCCTCGTCCATGCGGACTTCGTCCCCCGCCACCGCCACGACGCGCTTGATAAAAAAGGGTCGGATGGTGAAGCCTAAAAGCGGCACCCTAGCGCTTCCTTCTTCCACCTCGGCGGGCGCGCGAAAATACACGATGTCGCCGCGCTCGAAGCTCCCAATCCCGAGGCGGTGCAGCCACACCTCATATTTGGGCACAAAGGCGCGCTCGCCGCTTCTTAAGGTGGGCTGCATCGAGTCACCCGAGATGCCGACGGTGGTGACGAGAAAGGTGACGATCAGGAAGGCAACAAAAAGCGCTTGCAAGAGCGACAGGAGCGTGTCCCAGCCGCTCGAGGCCGCGGGTGCGGGTTCTGACCCTGTCTTTGCTGCCGCGACTCGAGCCTCATTCCCTCGGTTGTCTATCCTGTCACTCTCTTTATCTGCCAAAGCGTTTCACCTAAAGCGCGCGGGTTCGCCGATGTTCGTTAGTACGTCCCTACGGCGAGCGCAGGCGCTTGTGCTTGCCCCTCCGCGATGGGAGCTGGATTTATAGAGGTGGCTGCGGCGTCGGGCGGGGGAATCTCTTCGAACGCCTCGGGCGGCGTCAAGCGTCGCCAGTTCCACTCGCCGTCGCGGCGCGGCGGCCAGATCACGGCGGTGGCGCGGCCTGCAACGGCGAGCGCGGGCACCGGGCCGAAGTAGCGCGAGTCCTCGCTCCCGCCCACGCTGCGGTTGTCGCCCATGACGAAGTAATAGCCTTCGGGAATGATGATGTCGTGGACGAAAGGCACACCCTCGGGGGCGTCCGGGGGAAGGGGCGCGAGCGCGGCCAGGGTGGAGCCGTAATAGAGTTCGACCTGCGGGTTGTCCGCGGCCACGGGCCCTAAGCCGCTCTGACTCCCCTGCGCGGTGCCGGGCGAGAGACCCTGGAAGCCGACGACCTGGCCCCCTTCAACCTCCACGACAGGAAAATTCACGGGCTCCAGCGTGATCTCGCCCGAGGCGGTGATGAAGCTCTGGTCGATGGGGTAGCCGTTCACAAAAACCTGACCGTTCTCGATGCGCAGCCGGTCGCCGCCGCGCGCGACGAGCCGTTTGATAAAGAAGTTGCGGCGGTTCCCGAACTGCGCGGTCGGCGAATTTTCGGGCTCGCGCACCACCACGATTTCGCCGCGGCGGTAGGGGCCCAACACGCCCAAGCGCCGGAGCCAGGTGTCGTATTTGGGTAAGAACACCCGGTCGCCCGTCAGCAGCGACTGCAAAATGTTGGCGGAGCCGACGCCGCCATCTAAGGTCGGGCGCATCGACGAGCCGACCACGCCGACGGTGTTGAAAAGAAAGGTCACGACCAAAAAAGCGATGAGGAGCGCTTCGGCGTAGCCGCGCACCTCGGCCCAGAACCGCTGGCTGGGCGTCCGTTTGGGTTGTGTCTTTTGGGGAGCAGCTTTGGAGGGTGGTGCCATGCCGAACAGTGTACCCCCTCGCCATCCGTCGCGCGTGGGCAGAAAGACACGCCCGCGTCTTGTGTCCCAAGGCTTTGTCAAAACGTGAGGGCGAGAAGCGTTACACTTTCCTTCGTGAGCGCAGGCAAGGTTGTCAACCGCGCGGGGCTCGAGCTTCCGCATACCCATTACGACATTGTCATCGTGGGCGGCGGCCTGCTTGGTCTCGCCTGCGCCTTCTACCTACGGCGTCTCACCCCCGAGCGCAAGCTGCTCATTGTCGAGGCGGACGGTATCCCGAGCG
Source organism: Trueperaceae bacterium (assembly GCA_965214995.1). GTDB lineage: Bacteria > Deinococcota > Deinococci > Deinococcales > Trueperaceae > CBDCCT01. The sequence continues at coordinate 4,661,643 of CBDCCT010000002.1, read as the reverse complement.
AGGAGGGCGCAACGTTCGTCTCGCCCGCGGTCGCGCATAGGGCTTTCGAGGGGGAGGCGCGGCGGCGTGCGGCGTGGGCACTCTCGGTTTTAGCGCGTTTGGCAGAGGAAACGGGCGTCGCGCGTCCTCACGACGTGCCGTTTAGGAATGTTGGCTGGGCGCGTTCTTTACCGGAGCCCGTGGCGGTGGCGGGGCTCGAGACGCTCCCAATAAATACGTTTCTCGAGAAACTCGCGCAAGAGAGCCAAACCGACCTTGCCGAGCTTGTCAATTTTGAAGAGACGAATCACGTTCTCTACGACCCAAAAGGCGGTTACGGCAGCGCCGAGGCGGCGGCGCTCCATTTCGGGCACGGTGCGGTCGGGCGGGGTGCCGATTTGCTTCTTAATGCTCGAGCCAGCATCACAGGACCAAACACCATCAAGCTCGAGCGGCTCGAGTTCGCCCGCGACATGCAGCGCAAGGTTGTGCGGACGGAAGTTATCGAGGCCGATACGCTTCTTATCGCGGCGGGCGCGTGGTCGGCGGCGCTTATCGAGGACGGTTTGGGCGAGGTCTTGCCGGTGGGCCGGGTGTATATGCAGTACCCGCGCGTAGAGGCTGACAAGCGGCTTGTGCTCGAGGCGGGCCGGGTCATGATGCCCGTCTCGGAGCACCAAGGTTTTACCCTCCGACCCCAGGGCGAGGGCCTGCTGGTGGTCCCGCCGACGCTGCCCCCCGACCCCGCGGGCTACGTCCCGACGGGCGGAAACCTCATGGGCGTGCGGACGGGGCTGCGGCGCGAACTTTTGGACGCGCTGCTGGCGCACGCGGACGATTTACCCCTGCTCGAGTGGGACACGCTCAACCTTGGCAAAACGGTCTCTAAAGTCCGGGGTGCTTGGGAGGTGCTGACTGAGAGCGGTTACCCTGAGTGGCGGCGGGTGGGGGAGACGGCGTACGTTCTCCTTGGCGGGCGTGACGGTTTTACCCTCGGCTTGGCGGCGGCCTACGACCTCGCGGCCACGCTGGCGGGAGTTGGCGCGCGTCCTTGGGACGAGGAGACGACGTAAACTTGGGATGACTTGGGCTCGAGCGTGAGCGTCAGCTCGTCCGCGTGGACGGTTGCATCCTCTCCGTCAAAGAGCGAGCGCAACGTTTCGTCCTTAAGCCCCAGCCGCCATACAGGTAGATTCACAACAGCTTCCGCGCCCCGGTTGACTGCCACGACTACGATTTCCTCATGCAGCACGCGCCCAAAGGCGAACACGTTGCCCGCCGCGTAGAGGGTTACAAAGGCCCCCTCTTGCAGCGCCTTTTGTTCATGACGAAAGCGGATGAGGGTGCGGGTGTGCTCGAGCAGTTCCTCATCCCACACAGATTCATCCCAGGGAAACGTGCGGCGGCAGTCGGGGTCGTGACCTCCCTCCAGCCCCACCTCGTCGCCGTAGTAGACGCAGGGCACGCCAATGTAGGTGAAAAGGAGGGTGACGCCCAACTTCATCAGCGCGCGGTCGCCCCCCACGGCGGTGAGAAAGCGCGAGGTGTCGTGCGAGCCCAACAGGTTGAACTGCGAGAGCTGGACGGGAAAGGGGAGGCGGGCTCGAGCGCGCGTGAGCATATGCCCCAAGTCTGCGGCATCAACCTCTATGGGATGCTCCCGGTGGTCCACCCCCGCCAAAAAAGCGCGTACGGGCAAGCCAAAGCCGTAATAGTTCATCGCCCCGTCCTCCTGGTCGCCCTGGAGCCAAGCCGTCGCCTCGAAAAAGTGCTCGCCCAGCACGTAAGCCTGCGGGTTCTCCTCGCGCAGCGTCCGGCGGAAGTGGCGCACATAGTCGGCGTTATTGCGTGCGCCTTCGCCCTCACCGAGCATATGAATCACATCGAAGCGCCAGCCGTCAGCGCTGTAGGGCGGGCGCAGCCAGCGGCGCAGGACGGCGTCGTCAGCCTCGAACACGCGCGCCCGCACCCCCGGATGCGCGAAGTCGAGCACGGGGAGCGTCCGCACGTCGTACCAGCCCACGTAAGAGTCGGGGTCGCCCGCGTCCCGGAAGGTGTAAAAGCCGCGCGTCGGCGACGCTTCGCCGCTGTACGCGCCCGCCTCGTGCTCACCCCTGTTTTCACTGTGGCGGTCGAACCAGGGGTGGCGCTCGGAGGTGTGGTTGACGACCGCGTCCAAAATGATGCGCATGTTGCGGGCGCGCAGGTCGTCGCAGAGCGCGGCCAGGGCCTCGTCACCGCCGAAGTGCGGGTCTACATGCTCGTAGTTGCTGGTGTCGTACTTGTGCGAACTCGGCGAGGTGAATACGGGGTTGAGGTAGAGCGCGGTAACGCCTAAGGCTTGCAGGTACGGGAGTTTTTGCCGGACGCCCTCTAAATCGCCCCCATAGAACTCTTGCGGGCCTTGAGACCGCTCCGGCAGCTCGCCCCAAGGTTTAGCAACGACGGGTTTCCCCTCGTAAAGATACTCGCCGCTCCGCACGTTGTTGGCGGGGTCGCCGTCAAAAAAACGCTCGGGGAAAATCTGATAAAAAACCTGTGACCAGACCCAGCGCGCGGGTTCGTAGGTCGGGACAAAGCGGAAATGCACGTCGCGCTCGGGAAAATAGGGCGTGAGACCTCCGCCGCTCAGCCACCACTGCCGCCCGTTGACTATCATTTTGAACGCATAGAGCGTCACCTCGGCGGCGGGGTTGAGGCGTAAGCGGCCTTCCCACAGGGTCCAGCGTCCTTCCGGTGAGAGCGGGCGCAGCGGGCTCAGGTGCTCCTCGTTGTCGGGTTCGCTGCGGACCCAGGCGGCGGTAAGTTCTGTTTCCTGGGGCACCCGCAGCTTTACAAAATGTCCGTCGGCGCGCTCCTCGATATCGGGCAGAGGCGCGTGAAAGGCAAAGGGTTCGTTCACGCCCCGCAGCTTAACAGGGGCGTGAGGGTCGGGTGCAGGTGGCCCCACGGTTGCTTGCTCACCTCACGCCGTCCCCGCCTCTTCGTTACGTGGACTTCCGCAACCGCGACCAGCTCGAGCCCCCCGCCCAGAAGATGCTGGCGTTGCATCGACTCGAGCGCAGTTTTTGGCCTCTGAAAATGTGAAATATCCCCCATCATCTTTACGCATTACCTCTAACATATATACATACCAAACCATATGGAGGAACTATGACGCAAGCACCCCCTGTTGAACTCCTTAGCCGCGCCGACTTTGAGGAAAAGTTGCAGTCTTTGCCCCCTGGCCTGCTGAGCGTGGCGCTTTTGGACCTCGACCACTTCAAAGAAGTCAACGACGACTACGGCCATAAGGCGGGTGACGAGGTCTTGCGGGGCCTCGAGCGCGTCTTAATGGGCAGCTTGCCGAGCGAGGCGGTGGTGGGGCGTCTGGGCGGCGACGAATATGCGGTGGCCCTGACCGACATGCCCGCCGAAAACGCGCTTATCGTCCTGGAGGAGATTCGGGCGCACTTCTCGAGCCGCGAACCCGCCCCAAGCGTGCCGCGCCGCCTGCACTTGTCGGTCGGTATCGCCAGCCGCCCCACCCACGCGGGCACGGTGCCCGAGCTTCTGCGCGCCGCCGACGAGGCGTTATATCGCGCCAAGGCCGAGGGAAGAAGCCGCATCGCCATCTACGTCGAGTCCAAGATGACCCTGAAGAGCAACTACTACTCCAAGGCGAGCCTAGAAAAACTCTCCAAACTCTCCGCCGCTTCCAACCGCACCGAGGCGAGTTTGTTGCGTGAAGCTCTGGACGACCTCTTTATCAAACACAGCGAGGCGCTGTGACATCAAATGTGACATCAAACCTGTGGGAGGAACTTTCGCAGCCCTGGCAGGCGTGCGTGTGCTTAGCGTGGGAAGCCTACTGCGCGGGCTCGCTGCCCATCGCGGCGGTGATTACGGACGAGAACGGCGCTGTCGTCGCCACCGGGCGCAACCGCATCGGGGACACAGAGCAGGCGTACCCGCGCATTTCCGACCACCCGCTCGCGCACGCCGAGATGAACGCGCTGCTCGTGCTCGACACGCACCGCATCAATTCTCATACCTGCACCCTCTACACCACGACCGAGCCTTGCCCCTTATGTATGGGAGCCATCCGCATGACCGGGCTGCGGCGCTTTCACTACGCCTGCCGGGAACCCTGGACGGGCTCGAGCCTCATGACCGAACTCGTCCTCTGCATCAAACGAAAAAACGTGACGGCGACCCCGCCGCAGTCGGCGGCGCTCGAGAACGTTCTGGCGGCGCTGCTTATCGACACCTATGTTCGGGACTACGCCCGACGCTCGGAGGCCCCTGACGTTCCCTTTCTGCCCGTCTATCTTGACATCATTCCCGTGGGAACACGCGCCGGGGTCGCGTTAGGAGAGACGGGAGCGCTTTTCGCGCTCGCGCGGCGGGGGGCGGCGGTGGTGGAGATGCTCGAGCTTATAGAAGGCACCGTCGACCAGTACAGGGTCAAAGCGTGACGCCTCCCGAAGTCGCCCGCGCACTCTCGCTCGCTGAAAGGTTGAGCTTCACCAACTCCTGCACCCCCGAAGTCGGGCGGCTCCTGCGCGTGCTCACGGCGGGGGCGGGTCCCGGTAGAATCGCCGAACTCGGCACGGGCTGCGGGGTCGGGTCGGCCTGGATGCTCTCCGGCCTCCGTGACGGTCAAACCTTTGTGAGCGTGGACGTGGACGGGGCGCGGCAGGCTCGAGTGTCCAGTCTCTTCAACCGCAAAAACGCCCGCTTCCTCTCCGGCGATTGGCGCGAGGTGCTCAAAGAGGGGCCGTTCAGCCTCGTGTTTGTTGACGTAAGCGAGGTCAAGGATGAAGGCTGCGGTGAGGTGGTCGCGGCGACAGCAAAGGGTGGGCTCATCGTGCTGGACGATTTCACCCCGGAAAAGTATTGGCCCGAGGCGTGGCGCGGCAAACCGGATGGGAGACGTGAACGCTGGTTTGGTGACCCCCGGCTCCTCACCACCGAAATCCTGGTGACGGAGCGGGCGGCGGTGCTCCTGGCGGTGAGGGCTAACTGACTCCCGCCTTGAGCACCTCCACCCGCCTTTTTATGGGGTCCATGCTCGCCCGGCAGCCGTTGGGCAAGACCATCATCGGGCTCGTGTGCCCGAAGTCCATGTCGGCGACCACGGGCAGGTCCTCGCGCCCGCTTTCTGTCAGGACGCGTTTCACCGCGCGGTGAAGCTCCCCTTTCATCTCGTCCGTGTAGCCGTAGGGGCGAGCCAGCAGCAGGCCGGAAAGCTCCCCCAAGATGCCTTGCGAAGCGTAGTTCCTGAGCCAGGATTCGACGAAATTCGGCGGGGGCACCTCTTCGCTCGTTTCCAAATAGAGAAGTGCGCCGCGCCACCTTTCCAGCGGAGGCCACCAGCAGCTGCCTTTGAGCATCTCGAGCACTTCCGCACAGCCGCCCATGAGGTGCCCCTCAACCCGCGTCTCGCCCTGGAGCCACACCCAGCCCTCGCCCTGTTGCAAGGGCTGAGGTGTATCGGCTTTAACGGCGTAGTCGGGCGTGTTCCAGTCGAGAAACATGTCCGTCCAGGCCGGGGCGGGCTCGAGCCTCCCCACGGGTTCTATGCTAAAGAGGTTTTGGCGGACGGACTCGAGCGTGTACGGGTACGCCTTTAACGTTGAGAGCCCCGCCAGCATACTCGGACCGTAAAAAGACACAACGCCCGCGTTGAAAAACGCTAGGTGCTGAACCGTTGAGTCCGAAAAGCCCATGAAAACTTTTGGATGCTCGCGGATGACGCCCTCAGCTAAGAACGGCAAAATCCGGACCGACTCATCGCCGCCGATGCACGAAAAGACGCCCTTGACCTCGGGGTTGGTGAGCGCCCAGTGGAGGTCATTGGCGCGTGCCTCGGGACGTTGGTAGAGCCAGTCTTCATCTTTAAGCGCGTGAGGCGTTGGGATGATGGTGAGGCCGAAAGCCTCTTCTAAGGTGCGTTTCGCCGTCTCAAATACGTGTGGGTAGGAACCGGCGAGGCCGCTCGAGAGCGAGACGGCGGCAACCGTATCGCCGGGTCTCAAGCGCGGAGGTTTAAGGAGGTCCACCGCCCTATTCTACTGCGCCTCCGAACGACGCCGTCCGGATTTGCTTTGACACCTCCAAGGACCATCCGATACACTGTTAAAACCTTTTAGGAGACGCCTATCTTGTCACGCTAAGCTCGCACTTCAATAGACTCAGTCACGCGGTCACACAACCGTGCCTTTCTTCTATTGTCTGCGAGGTCAAACCGTGATACCAGAGGCGTACCTAAAGCGTATTCGAGAGATTTACCCCGACCAGACCTTCAAAACGTTTGATTTCAATGAGGACGGCATGGTGAACGACGTGGTCGTCTTAGACGGGCGCATCGTCTGTCGTTTCCCAAAACACGACTGGGCATTCGAGTTTCTTCAGCACGAGGCCAGGGTGTTAGAACTCGTGCGCGAGCACGTGGACGTGACCGTTCCGAACCTCGAGGTTTTGGAAAAGGACATAGCAAGCTACCCGTTTCTGAAGGGCGTCCCCCTCTCCCGCAGGCGGCTGTTCGAGCTTCCGCAGGAGACGCGCCGGGCGGTGCTGGCCTCCCTGGGCGGCTTCTTGAACGCGCTCCACCACATCCCTCTTGTCGAGGTTCGGAAAGCGGGCGTGAGAGCGTCGGACGCGAACCGCTCTCTGGAAGACTGGCTGAACTTCTATGCTGAGGTGGAGGAAACTCTTTTTCCCCTGCTCATGCGGCATCAGCGGAGAGCCATAAAAGAACACTTTGCGCCCGTGGTGGAAGGTGGGCTGAGCCTCGAGTACCAGCCCGCCCTTATCCACGGAGATTTGGGCGCGTATCATGTTTTGTCTGACAAAGACGCGCAAGCCTTGGCCGGCATCCTCGACTTCGGCACGGCGGGCGTGGGCGACCCCGCGACGGACGTGGCCGTGGTGCTGGGCAAGTACGGTGAGACGTTCGTTGGGGAGATGCGGGAGGCTTATCCAGGACTCGAGAGCCACTTAGAGCGCGCCCGGTTTTGGGCGGGAACGGTTGAGTTGCAGTGGGCGCTGGCGGGCATCAAGCACAACAACAAGAGGCTGAGCTTGGCTCACTTGGGCGGGGCCAGAGACGTGTTGCCCGTCGGTCTGAGACGCTGAAAGCTTCGTCTGGTTCTGAGTCATAAGGCTTGTTGTGAGGTAGCCTTCGTGCTAGCGTGAACGTCCAATAGAGGTGCTATGAACAGAGAATTAGAGGAAAAACTCGAGCGCGTCCGGCTGATGATGGCGGCCAGCGGCCTGGGGGCGGTTCATTTCGGGGGCCTCGGCAACCTGGCGTGGCTCCTGGGGGGTGCCGACTTAGCCGTCTCGCTCACCAACGCGCCCGTCGCCGAGGCGGTGGTGACAAAGGACGCGGTGACGGTGGTGGCCTCGAGCATCGAGCAAGAACGTTTGGAGCGCGAAGAGTTGCCCGAGGGCGCGGAAGTCGTCTACGCGCCCTGGTACGAACCAGAGGCCAAAGACAAACTTATCGGTGACCTTGTCGGCTCCGGGCGGGTGCTCTCCGACACGCCGGGGCGGGGGTGGCCCACCAAAGACTTCTGGCCTCTGCGGGTGCCCCTGTTGCCCGACGAGGTGGCGCGCTACCGCGGGCTCTGCCGCGAGACGTCGGCGGTTTTTTCGGAGGTGCTGATGGACCTTCCGCCCGGCTTGAGCGAACACGAACTCGCCGGGAAGTTGGCCGAGGGTCTGCGCGCTCACGGGATGCAGCCCGTGGTGCTGCTCGTGGGCAGCGATGAACGTTTAGAGAGCTATAAGCACCCTATTCCCCAGGACAAGAAAGTTGCGGGGCGGGTGATGGCGGTCGCCTGCGCGCGCCGTCACGGGCTATATGCCAACATCACGCGTTTTGTGAGTTTTGGGGAGACGGAGGCGCAGAAGCGGGATTACACATCTCTCTTGAACATCGAGGCGGCGATGCTGGACGCGACGCAGCACGGCGTGCTCGTCAAAGGCTTCTTCAACGTTTTGGAGGAGGCTTACACCGAGGCGGGCTTTGAGGGCGCGTGGCGGGAACATCATCAGGGCGGGGGGACGGGCTACCTCACCCGCGACTTCCTCGCCACTCCAGAGGGCGAGCGGATGCTCGTCGAGGGCTCGGCTTACGCCTGGAACCCCTCACTGCCGGGGGTCAAGGTGGAGGACACGGCGCTTCTGGTGGGGGACGCGCTCGAGCTCCTCACCTTAGACGACCGCTGGCCCACCCGCGAGGTTGGCGGGCGCCGCCGCCCGGAGGTGCTGGTGCTGTGAGGGCGCGCGAGCGGGCGGCAAAGCTTTTTGAAAGGACTTACGGCGCAGCCCCAGAAGGCGTCGTGAGCGCGCCGGGCCGTGTCAACTTGATTGGCGACCACACGGACTATACGGGCGGTTTCGTGCTGCCCGCCGCGTTAACCCTGGAGACGGCGCTGGCGTATCGGCGGCTCGAGGGCGAGGTGCGCGCCTCCTCCGAAGCGTCCGAGGAAACCGTCGCCTTCGCTCCCGGTGACGAGGGCGTTGAGGGCTGGGGCGCTTATTTGGCAGGCACCGCCTGGGCGTTGCGGGGGGCGGGGTGTAATTTAAGCGGCCTCGAGCTCGCCGTCGCCAGCGACGTGCCGACGGGTGCGGGGCTGTCGAGTTCGGCGGCGCTCGAGGTGGCTGTCGCGCGGGCCTGGCGCGCGCTGGACGCGCTGGCGCTCGATGACGTTGAGCTTGCGAAACTCTGCAAGCGCGCCGAGAACGACTATGTGGGCGTGCCCTCGGGCATCATGGACCAGTTCGCCAGCAGCGTGCCGGGTCCCGGCGAGGCGATTCTGCTCGACTGCCGCAGCCTGGATTACCGGGTGCTCGCCGTGCCTGAAACGTGGTGTTTCGTGGTGGTGGATTCCAACGCCCCCCGCACGCTTTCCGGCTCGGCCTACGCGGAGCGGGTGGCGGAGTGCCGGGAGATTGCCAACATTCTGGGTCTGTCGTCCTTGCGCGAGCTCGAGCCCGAGGGATTCCGCGACCTCTACGGCAACCTCTTAAAGCGCGCCCGGCACGTCTACCACGAGAACCGGCGCGTGGAGGAGGCTGCTGAGGTTTTAAAGGAGGGAGGCGCGGTCGCGTTCGGCTCGCTCATGACCCAGTCGCACGTGTCGCTGCGTGACGATTACGTGGTCTCGAGCCCCGCCCTGGACCGGCTCGTCGAGGCGAGTTTGGTGTTCGAGGCGTGTTACGGCGCGCGCCTCACGGGCGCGGGTTTCGGCGGCTGCGTGGTGGCGCTCGTTGACGCGGGAGACGAGGACGCGTTTCGGGAGCATTTGCTCGAGCGCGTTCCCACGGCCGAGGTGGTGGCTTTTATTTGAGGCTTAAGGCTGTTTAGGAGGTAAAGAGGCGTCCGGTTAGACAGGGTCTCAAACGCACTTTTCAGGTGCCGCTACTTTGACGGTTCATGTTCTACGTTTCGAGCAACTCCGCATCAAACCATACATCTTCGTAATCTCCCGCCATCAAAAATCGCCAGCCCACAGGCAGCGCAAGATACTTTGCGACACTTGGGCAGCGCTCGACTAAATGCCAAGCATGTACGGGTCTGAAAAAATCTCTGGACTCAGACATCTCTCCGCCAGCCCATAAGTACCATCCGCAAGTACTTCTCTCTTGTGGATGGCGCAACCCGTTCAACGGCAGCACGTCAGAAAAGAAATTGGCTGATACGCCAAGTTTTAAGCCAACGTCAAGAGGCTGACACTCAGCCCCGTACTTCCGACAAATCTCTATCTGTTCGTTTGTAAGCATTAGTGTCCAACACGTCTAATCAAAGAATCCCCTGCGACCTCAAAAAGAGGTAGAGCAGGACCACGCCAATCCCCCAAAGCGCGTACCGCAGCGTGCGGCCCCCGCCCACGCGCATGTTCTTGAACGAGTCGCGCGCCTCCTCGGTGTCGTGGCGGCGGCCGACGCGCTGCGCGGTGCGGATCGCGTTCACGCTCCGGTTGATTTGTCCCTTGCGCCGATAGGCGACGCCCAAGTTGTGATGCGCGTTGGCGAAGTTCGGGTTGAGCTTGAGGGCGGCCTCGTACGCGGCGACGGCCTCGTCTACGCGCCCCGCCTCGAGCGCCAGGTTGCCCTTATTTGTCTGCGCCCGGTAGTGCTTGGGGTCGCGCGCCAAAGCCCGCTCGAAGCTCGCTTCGGCGCGTTCCACCTCGTTTTGGAAGATGTAAGCCGTGCCTAGAAGCGTGTCTTTTTCGGCCTCCAGCACGGCCAAGTCTACGCTCTCAAGTTGCGCCAACGCTTCTTCGGAGTTTCGCCGGTCGAGTTCTTTGTTCGCCGCCTGGAGCGTTTTCATTTGGGCGGCGAGCGCCTCCCAAGGAAGGAGCGCGGGCAGCTCGTGTCGCTCGCGCTCGAGGCGCGAAAGCGCCCGCGAGAAACGTTTGGCGTGCAAATCCTCCTGAATACGCGCGAGGAGTGAGAGCGCGTCCCCCGTGCCTGGGTCTAAGGTTTCCCTATCCTCCCCGGTCAAGGCGAGGTACTGCTTGAGCGCCTCCTCCGCGCGACCCTCGGCGAGAGCGCTTTGCCAGCTTGCACTGTGCAGGCGAGTGTCTGTGTCGGTCATCATCGTTAATCTTAACGAAAAGCGCCTCCGGTGCGGCTGACGGGGGGTACAAAAAAGGTTGAGGAGGGCGACGAGCTCGCGTCAGGTTTGGGTCAGGGCTCGAGCTTTGGCGGAGCCGGGAGGGTGAAGGCAACCTTTTGGAGGTAAAGAATTTTGCAGACTTCTCAAAGTTCAGAAGTGAGCCCGCGAGCGCGCCGCGCCCGTTCTGGTATAGAACCTTACCGTCCTCACGCGGCGCGGCGCGTATAGTATGGGGATGCGATTTTTTCTGGAGGACGTATGAAACGATGGTGGTTTACAGCCGTGCTGGTGGTGGGGCTTTCGCTGGCGGCGGTTAACGCGCAGTTTTCCAACAACTTCTCGGACGAATTTTTGAACAGCCCGGCGGGCGAGGCGTTTATGCAGTCCTACGGGGCGCTAAAGTCAAACTATCTCGACCAGGTTGATGACGAAACGGTCATCCAGGGGGCGATTCAGGGGATGCTGGAGGCGCTCGAGGATCCCTACACGAGCTACGCCGACCCGGACCAAACCGCGCGGCGCAACGAGGACATGGCGGGCTCTTTCGAGGGCATCGGCGCGGTGCTCCAGCCGCGCAACCGCGAGGACCGCACCACGGTCGAGATCATCAACGTCTACCGCGGCGGCCCCGCCTGGAACGCGGGCGTGCAGCGCGGTGACATCTTCGCTGAAGTTGACGGCGAAAACGTCGAGGACGCGACGATTGATGAGATCGTCGGCATGGTGCGCGGCCCGCGCGGCACCGAGGTCGAGCTTGGGATGCTCCGCCCCGGCGCGGACGAGCTCGTGCGTTTTACCATCGAGCGCGACACCATTCAGATCGTGGACGTCGAATCGACGCTTCTGCCCAACAACGTGGGTTATTTGAGCATCCGCTCGTTCGGCAACCAGCGCGTGTATGACCAGCTCACCGAGGGGCTTGCTAAGCTCAAGGAAGAGGGCGCGACCTCGCTCATTCTCGACCTGCGCGACAACCCGGGCGGGCTGTTGACCCAGGGCATCCTCGTGTCGGACGAGTTCTTAACGGAAGGCGACATCGTGTTCCAGCGCGCGCGGGGCGTGACCCAGCGCTTAGCCACCGCGGACGAGGCCGCCTTTGACCTGCCGATGGTGGTGCTTGTGAACAAAAACTCGGCCTCCGCCTCCGAAATCGTGGCGGGCGCGCTCCAGGACAACGGGCGGGCGCTCGTCGTCGGTGAGGAGACCTTTGGCAAGGGTGTGGGCCAGAGCGTCTTGCCGCTCTCGAACGGCGGCCAACTGACTTACCTATCGTTCGAGTGGCTTACCCCCGACCGCCGCAGCATCAACCAAGAGGGCATCGTGCCCGACATCATCGCCGAGGACACGCGCTTCCCCGACATCATCACGGTGCAGGGCCAGGGCGCGGAGCCCGGTCAAAAGGTGCAAATTATGGTGGGCGGCGAGGCCGTCGGCACCGCGACCGCCGACGAGGAGGGCAACTTCTCCTTCTTTGAAGCGCAGGAGCGGCCCGAACAGAGCGACACGCAGGGCCAGGCGCTCGTCAACTTGGACACGGACAATGCGCTTATGGTTGCGTATCAGACCGTACTGAATTTAGAGGAACCGGAAACCATAACCGAAACGCCGTAGGCTGGAGGCGCGCGCTCGAGAGCGGGCACGCGACTGAAAAATTACATCCGAGACGCCGCTAAGTGTCTCGGATGTTTTCGTTACTGTAAACTGGACCCGCTAACCCACAAATGCCTGCGTCCTTTGCGGAGCATGAGCAAGAACCACTGGCCTAAGCGTTCGTCTTTCTCGCCTCCTTGAAGATGCCGTAGGGCGGGGGGCCAAGTTCGTTACCGAAAACGAATTTGAACTCGATGTTTGCACCGCTTAGGTAAGCAGCTTCGATAAGCGCCTTGGCTGACTGCCTGGGGCGAGCCATGAACGAGGTATAAAGCGCAATGCCTTTGCCTGCCTTTGGCGTCAGGTAATAACCACTGCTTAACCATAGGACAGGCACTTCACCCAAGGCTTTGACCTCTTCCCAGCGGACAAACCTCGAGTTCCTCAGCCTGCGCACGTCCACACCCTCGAGAGAGATAACGTACCTTTGTCTAAGCAGCATTAAAGCCAGCCAAAGGAACGCACCGCCAGCAACTATGAAGCCGGCTAGGATCAACATTGTGAGTAAGGTGTCTGCCAGAGTAAGTTGTCCGTTTGAAGGTTGCAAAAGCAGACGGAGCGAAATAGACAATAAGCCTATTCCAAAAGCTAGCCAAACCAGACTGAGGCCGTAACCGAATAGCCCAAGCCGAACAACGACCTTCTTTACCAGAATCTTGGTCATTGGTAATTTCACCCCAGAAAGGGTACACTTTTTCCACCAGAAAGCACTGTTTCATCTTGCTGCACTAACCGATTGGTTCCATAGGCGGAGAGTCCAGAAACGACTACAACTGCGACGAAGCAAGCAGGCACCCCTGGTCCGCATAGCGTCAGCTCTACCTCGGCCCCGCCTCCCGCACGCTCTCCGGCACGTTGGCGGCGAAGCGCTTGAAGTTCTCTTTGAACATCGCCGCCAACTTCTCGGCCTGCGCGTCGTAGGCACCCCCGTCGCGCCAGGTGCTGCGGGCCTCGAGCAGCCCCGCGGGCACGCCAGGACACGTCTCGGGAACCTCCAGCCCGAACACGGGATGGGTGCGGGTGGGCACCGCGTCGAGTTCGCCCGCCAGGGCTGCCCGGACCATCGCCCGGGTGTAGGGCAAACGGATGCGCGTGCCCGTCCCGTAGGGGCCGCCCGTCCAGCCGGTGTTGACGAGCCAGACGCGCGAGCCGTGCTCGAGGAGTTTTTCGCCTAAAAGTTTCGCGTAGACGCTCGGGGCGAGGGGCATGAAGGGCGCACCGAAACAGGTGCTAAAGGTCGCCTTGGGCTCGGTGACGCCGCGCTCGGTGCCCGCGACCTTGGCGGTATAGCCCGACAGGAAGTAGTACATCGCCTGGTCGATGTTGAGTTTGGACACAGGCGGGAGCACGCCAAAGGCGTCGGCGGTTAAGAACACCACATCTGCGGGATGGCCGCCCACGCCCGTGGGGCTGGCGTTGGGGATAAATTCGATGGGGTAGGCCGCGCGGGTGTTTTCGGTCTTGCCATCGTCCGAAAAATCCACTGTGCGCGTGTCCGGGTCGAAGCCGACGTTCTCGAGCAGCGTCCCAAACCGTTCCGTGGTCGCGTAGATTTCGGGCTCGTTTTCGGCGCTTAAGTTGATGACCTTGGCGTAGCAGCCGCCCTCGAAATTAAACACGCCGTCGTCGCTCCAGCCGTGCTCGTCGTCGCCGATAAGCGTGCGCGAGGCGTCCGCCGAGAGCGTGGTCTTGCCCGTGCCCGAGAGCCCGAAAAAGAGTGCCACCCGCCCCGCCGGTCCCTCGTTGGCGGAGCAGTGCATGGGCATCACGCCTTGAGAGGGCAGCGCGAAATTCATGGTCGAGAAGATGGACTTCTTTATCTCACCCGCATACTCGGTGTTGGCGACGAGCACCAGGCGCTCGCTTAAGTTCAGGGCGATGACGGTGGGGCCTCTCGAGCCGTGCCGCGCTGGGTCCGCCTCAAAGCTTGGTAAATCCACCACGGTGTAAACAGGTTCCTCCGGGGGTCCGGCAGGCCGCACGAACAGGTTTCTGGAAAAAAGGCTGTGCCAGGCGTGCTCGGTGATGATGCGCACGGGCACGCGGTAGCGCGGGTCGGTGCCCACATAGAGGTCCTGGACGAAAAGCGTTTTACCTTTAACAGCCACGCCAAAGTCCTCTTTAAGCGCCGCGAAGTGCGCCTCGCTCATGGGCTGGTTTACGTCGCCCCAGTCCACGCGCGCCTCGGTGAGCGCGTCCCGGACGATGAACCGGTCGCGCGGCGAGCGGCCCGTAAAGGTGCCCGTATCGACGATGAGCGGACCGTCTTTTGACAGCGCGCCCTCGCCTCGAGCGAGCGCCGCCTCGTAAAGCGCCGCCCGGCGGAGCCCCCGGTGGACGACCGTCGCCCCGTCCAAAAACGTCTCTGCGGTTCTTTCCAGATAGTCAACCATGTTCGCCTGCTCTCTATGCTCATTCGGCTCAGTTGTCTTGCGCTCGTTTGCGCGTAAATGTCCGTTTAATCGCGTGACTCGCAGCTTTACAAATAAAGCTATGCAAACTATGCACCATCTTATCCCACAAGCATAGCAAATCCCTGTTAGGCGGTAGAAATCCACTTTTGGAGTGGGTACACATGCGTTTTGAGGCGCTGGGCAGACATCAGAAGTCTCTACCTGCGTTTACCAGCGGATGCTCACGCCCAGGCCGAAGCGCTGCTCAAGCTCGGTCACGTCCAGACCCGCGTCAAAGGTTAAGGGTGCTAAGTCGTAGGAAAGCGCAATGCCGAACGCGGGCACGGCGTCAAAGGTCTCGGTAAAGTTGAGGCCGCCCGCCAGGTTGAGCTTTAAGGGTGCCAGGTCGTAACTCAGACTGAACTCGTTCGAAAGCGCATACGCCCCCACCGGGTCGCTGTAGGAGCCGATGCGGTAGGAGGCGAACAAGTCTTCGTCGACATAGCCGCCCAGCTCGAGCGACACGCCGAAGGGCGCGTCGTTTCCGCTTATGACGTTTGAGAGAGGGCTCGTCTGGATGGTGAGGTCCAGCCCAAGCGCGTCGCCAATCGCGTTTTGCAGTTCGGATAAGATAAACAGCTCGACCGCCGTGTCAACCGCGCTCCCCGCGACGGAGCCCGCGACGCCCTCCTCGCCCACCAGCGTGCTCCCCAGCTCGAGCCGCCCCACCGTGAGGAGCGACAGGAGCTCGCCGTCGCTTAGGGGCCGCGGGCCGCCCTCGCCGGGCACCTCGATGCGGGCGGGGCTTACGAGTTCGGGCGCGAGGGCGTCCGCCGCGTCCGCGCCCAGCTCGCCCTCAAGGGCGAGAAGCACGTCGAAAGAAGCGCCGCGCGGCTCGACGATGTCCACGCGCCGCGCAGTACCGCCGCGCAGCACCGCGCTCTTGTCAAAGCTCGTGTGCGCCGTAACGTCGAGCACCGGGGTGACGCCGCGCGAGGGGTCGAAAGAGGCGACGGCGCGGTCGAGGGTAAAGTCGCGGCCCGAAAAGCCGAACGAGCCCCGCAGCGCTTCGGCCTCGCCCGCGAGCTTCGGCGCGGCGGCGGAACCCGAGAGCGTTAAATCTAGCCCGAGTTCGGCGGAGCCGTAGCCCGCCGTGAAGCGCACCTCCTGGGGCGCGCGCAGGGTCACGTTGTCGAAAAGGACGCGTTCAAAAAGAGGGTTCGCCGCCCCCGCTTCCGTAGCCTCTTCCGCTGCTTCTCCCACAGCCTCTTCTACAGCCTCTTCTACAGCCCCGCCCGTCCCCGCGCCCGGAACCGCCCCGGCCTCGCGGTCGCCCACCAACTGGGCCTCGGTCGCCTCGAGCCCGCCCGAAAGAATGAAAGCGTCCTCCAAATCATCTAGCTCACCCGCGCGCAGCCGCAGGTCGGCGTTGGTGGCGCTCGAGGCCAAGAAGTAGCGCGGCGCGCGCAGGTCGAGCCCCGTGCCCGTGAGCCGCAGGTCGAGCGGCGCGAGTGTCCCCGCGACGCTAAAGGGCGCGCCAAGGTCGCCGCCTGCATCGAGCGTCCAGCCCGCCGCTTCCGCCGCGACCTCGCCGCGCAAATTCTCGACCGCGCCTAAAACCGGCAGCGTCACTCCGCCGCCGAAGCCGAAGCGGAGGCCCGTGGTCTCGAGGGGCAAGAGGTCCAGCCTACCGCCGCCTTCGATAGCCAGCGAGCCGGTGACGGGGGCGGTGCCCTGAAGCGTGGACGTAACCGCCAACGTTTCACCCGTGAGACGGCCCTCGGTGTTCTCGAGCCGCCCCGCCGCCCCGCCGACGCGCAGCGCCAGCTCGGGCGAGACGAGGGTGATGTCGGGGTCCGCGAGCGAACCCGCCGCGCGCAGCGTGAACGAGCCCTGCGCCCCCACGCCGAGCTCGGCCAAACGCGGCACGAGACCCAGGAGGGGTCCGAAGTCCGCATTTTCGGCCTCGACGGTCCCTTTAATCGCGTCACGCGTCACGCGCCCCTCTGCGCGCCACTCGCCCGCGCCGCTAAAGCGCACCTCGTCCACCACAAGCGCGCCCGCCTCGAACCGGAAAGCCGCGTTGCCCTCGCTCACGGCCTCGCCGCGCGCCAGGCGCACGCGCTCGGTCGCCACCTCGAGCCTGCCCTGCGCGGGCTTAGCAACGGGCAGCTCGAGCCGCGCCACCCCCGTGACCGACGCCTGGGTGCCGGTGTCGCCCACCACCGCCTCGGCGAGGGTCTCGAGGGGGAAATTCTCCAAGTTGACGAGGCCGGAAAGCGTGCGCCCGTCCCACGCTAAGTCCACGCGGCTCTCGCCGAGGGAACCGCGCACGTCTATTTGGGCGAGGGTGCCGTTGAACTCGAGCTCGGTCGGCAGGGGAGTTTCCAGCACACGCGCCTCAGGGAGGAGGAGCCTTCCGGCCACGTTCTCGCCCCCGAACTCGGCCACGCCGCTCAGCGGCGCGTGCAGGTAGGGCAGCCCCACGCCGGGAAGCGCGGCGAGTTCCACGTTCGCCGCCCTTAAGGTCCCCCGCAACGTGTTCTCGGCAAGAGGCAAAAAGCGCGCCCGCAGCCTCTCGGGTACGAAACGCGCCCAGCCGAGCGCGCCCTCCGCGCGCAGCGTCCCGCCGCCCGCGAGGAGCCGCGCGTCGCCCGCCAGCCCTCCGGCGTTCAGCGTGAGGTCGCTCTCCAGGCTAAGGGGCGCGTCGCCGCCCAGGAGGGGCACCGCGTCCAGCGTGACGGTGCCCTGCGGCCCCGCCTCGGGCGTATAGGCGAGGCGGACGTTGGCCGCGCCCGCGCCGGTCTGCAACGCCGCGTCTACATTAAGCGCGAGGTCTCTTCCGTCAAAACCGGCCTCGAGCCGCCCCAACGCGCTCTCGGACTCCAGGGTGACGCGGGCACCGTCTACGCCGACGCCAAAGGGAACGTCCGCCCCAGCGAGCCAGGGGAGGAGGTCGCCGCCCGCGCCCGCCCAGCGCCCGTTGAGCGTTCCGTTGAGCCCCGCTCCCATGCTTGCCACCGTGCCCGACAAGCTCAGCGTCCCCGCCTCTGTTTGATAGCTCAGACCTTCCGTTGCAAGCGTGAGACCGTCAGCCCACGCGAAAACAAGTGCGCCGCCCGCGCGCTCCCGGCCCTCAAACCGCAGTGTCAACGCCTCCGGTGTGCTCGGTAAGCTCGTCGCCAGCACAAAGCCGGGGATGGGCGTCTCGAGAACGCCCTCGAGCCCCCCCGACCCCTCGGGCGCGTCCAGCGTAAGACCGAAGCCCGCCGCCTCCAGCGTGAGGTTCCCCTGACTTGCAAGGCTCCCGTCCGGGTTCTGACGCAGCTCGAGCCTCTCACCCCCGTTCTCCAAAAGAAGCGCGGGCGCGGGCCAGACCTCGCCCGAGACGGTGAGGGGCGCGTCCAGGCGCGGCGAGGTGAGGGTCTGCTCGAGCGTCACGCTTTGGGGGCTCACGCTCACCGTTCCGCCTAAGTGACTCTCTCCCGCCGAGGCGTCCACCTGTCCGCTGAATTGTGGCGCGGCGAGGTCGCCCGACAACTCCCCCTGCACGTCCGCCGTCACGCCTCCGATATTCGCGCCCGCAAGCTCGAGCCCGCCCGACCAACCGTCCGCGTAACGCGCGTCCAAACTCAGGTCGCCGGACAGGAGGCCGCCGTCCGCCGTTACGTCGAGCGTCCCGTCTCCATACTGACCTGTCCACCCGACCGTAGTTTCCTCACCCGAGAGTGTGCCTGTGAGTTCTCCCCGACCGAGCCCGCCCGCGCCCGAGGCGGTAAGCCCCAGACCCGCGGGTAAAGGCAGGTCGAGGCGCTGGAGCGTCCACGTGCGCGTCCCAAGCTCGAGCGCGCCCGCCACCGCCTCCCCGTCAACCTCGACTTCGGTTCCCTTCCCCCGAAGCGCCACCGTCCCCACAGGCACGCTCCCGACCCGCACCCCCGTAAGCGCGCCCTCGAGCCACGTCTCCCCCTGCGGGTCCACCGTCACGTCCACCGCGCCCGCAAGCGCCTCGAAAGCGTCGAGGTTTCCGTCTAGGGCGAGCGCGCCCCGCGCGGGGTCCAGTTCCGCCGCCCAACCCGCCAGCGCCCCCGCGCCCTCGAATCTCACCGCGCCCTCTAACGCACTTAAAACGAAGCCATAATCACCCCAGGTAACTTCCCCCGACGCGTCCGCCGCTCCCGGCGCGAGCGTCAAGAGGAGGTCCGACGAAACCTCCGCCACGGCGAGGTCGCTCTGGACGAACGCGCGTTTCTCGCCCGGCGAGAGGGTGGCGACGAGCGTCCCGTCCGCGCTGCCCTCGCCCGTCAGCCTCAGGTCCAGCTCGGGGTTGGCGGGGGAACCTCCGAGTGTCGCGGTTCCGGAGAGGCCCCACGGCGCACTCTGGAGGCCCAGACTCTCGAGTCCCAAAGTTCCCGCTATGCCCGCGTCGCCGAGCGCGACTTCGCCCCGCAGAACGCCCCGCAGCGGCGTTTCCCCCCAGTCGGCCAGGTCGAGGTGTCCGGCGAGGGTGCCTGTGAGTTCCCCGCCAAGTCCCCCGTGGTACTCGAGCGCGCCCGAAACTTCGCTCCGCAGGGTCCAGAACTCGAGCTCCGAAAGAGAAGCCCGCGGCGGCTCGCCCCACGCTTGCGCCGCCTCGAGGGTGCCCGAAAAACGGGGCACCCTCACTTGAGGCACGAAAGGTGCCACGTCGAGACTTTTCGCCTCGGTGGTGAGCGTCCAGCCGCCCGCGTCGGCGGAGGCCGAAAGCTCGAGGCCCGGCCCCGTTAGGGTCATGGTTGCGCCCTCGGAGTTCGCTTGCAGCGTTCCGTTGGCCTCGAGCGCCCCCTCCAGGCGGACGGGTCCCGTCGCTATGGGCGCGCGCACGTCCCCCGAGAGTGTCACGTCTCCCACCAGCGTGAGCGCGTCGCCCGGCCAGGTTGGGGCGAGGGTGGACAGCGGGGCCTCGAGCCGCGCATCGCCTTCCACCATAGGGTTCTGAAGCGACGGGCCGAGGAGGGCCTCGAGCGCCATCACCGCGCCCCGTACGCGCGCCTCCCCCGCGAGCGTCAAGCCGCTGTCGCCGGAAAGCGTGAGCTGCGCTTGCGTGTCCTCGGGGCTCGAGGGTTCCGACGGCTCGAGCGCCAGCTCAGCCCCGCCCTGATAACCACCCTCCGGCGTCCACACGAGGTCTGAGGTGACAACTACCGTCCCGATGTCCTCAAAACCTAAGTTTGCCTCGCCCTCGAGTCCAAGCTGCGCGAGCGCCCCCTTTCTCACATAAACCGAAGCGAGGAGCGCGTCCTGCTTGAGGAAAACTTTGTATAAGTCGCCGCTCTCGACCAGGCTCACGCGTGACGGTTCGGGCAAGAAGCCCCACTCGAGACCGCCCGAGAGGTTCGTGTTCGGCCAGGCCGCGCCCGCGAGTTGTAAGGCTAACGGTTCGTCCAGCAGCGCCGAACGCAGGGTCAAGTCCGTTACCGTCACCTCGCCCGAAGCAACTTGACCCGTCAGCTCGAGGCGCGCCGCGGCGGGGAGAAAAATCTCCTCAGACGCCCGTGCCTGCACCTCAAACTGGGTTCCTTGGAGGCTGCCCGAGAGCGTCGCCCCCGCCGCCGACACGTTTAAATTCGCTCGCGCGTCGTCGGGACTATAAAAAGCGGAGAGGGTGATGGGTTCCTGCGCGACCCGCCCCGCGCCCTCCAGGGTGAGGCCGTCCGTCAGATTGAGCGTCCCGGCGAGCTCGAGCGCCCGCGCGGCGTCCTCCACGGTGAACGCGAACCCGTCTTCGGGCGTCCCGTTTAAGTCCACCGCAGCGCCCGCGGCCTCGCCCGTCACCGCCAGACGTTGCGGCGTCGCCGCCAGGGTCAAGTCAAAAGGTTGCCCCTGCGCTGTGCCCATAAGGTTCACGTCGGCGTCATAGACCAGGCCGTCACCCGTTTGGAACGTCACCGACCCATCCGCCGCGCCCGCGAGCGAGAGGGGCAAGAGCGCATTAAGGGGCTCCAGCGCGACCTGCAACACGGCCTCACCCGAAAGTGCCTCGCCCTGACCCCGAAGCGAAAAAGGAACGCTCTCGCCCCCGAGCGCCAAAACGCCCTCGCCCGTATAGCGCGCGCCCTCACCCGTTATCTCGGCCTGAAGGCCCAGGGGCAACGTTTGGGGGCGTGCGCCGGTTTCCTCTGGGTCTGTTGCCGGGTCTGTTGTGGTCGCCACCGCCTTCCAGCGGGCGTCCGGCGTGGCGCTGAGGGTGACGCTGATGGGGGAGAGCTCGAGCGCCCCCGCAACACCGTCGTCGGAGAGCCAGGCGGCGGGCTCGAGCGTAAGCGTGCTTGTTAAACCCGCCCGGCTGAGCTCGAGCGGCCCGCTGACAAAAGGACCCGACACCGCGCCCTCCAGGGTGGGGGCGAGGGGAGGTCCCGCGAGGATTCCCTCCACGACGTGCATGTTATCCCCCACCATGAGAGGGAGCTCGAGCCGCGCGCCGAGGTCGGGCAGGAGCGCGCCGCTAAGCGTGGCGGTCTGGCCCGCCACGGGAGCCTGCGCCTCTACCGCGAGCGTGTCGCCCGCCCCCCGCAGCGCCCCGCGCACCGCCTGACCGCGGACGCTGCCGTCGAACGTGGTTTCTCCACTGTAGCGCCCGCTTTCTACCGATAAGTCCGAGCTGAGCGTACCCGTGACGGGCAGCCCCAGCGCCTCGCCAAGGGGGGCCAGCGGCAAACTGCCTACAGCGCTCCAGGCGTCAACCGTTCCTGACGCCAAAGCGGCGTCCACGCGCAGCGCCTCCCCCGCGTTTTCAAGGGTGAGGGAGGCCGCCTCGTCCGGCAGACTCACGTCCAACGTCCCCTCGAGCGCCCCCAGACGCCCCGCCAGTCTCGCCTGACGCGCCTCCAAATCGAGCGTGCCGCTCAGGTCGGCGGCCTGCGCCAACGTGAGGGGGCCGAGCGCGAAGCCCGGCTCCGCCCGGAGCTCGAGCCTCGTCCCGGACGCGTCCCCCTCGAGCCGCGCCGCGCCCAACGCGCCCGCCAAGGTCAGCTCCGTCACCAGACCCTCGAGCGGCGCGTCCACGCCAAAATCCGCCCGCCCGTCCAGCGTCGCCGCCTCGCCGCCCAAAGTGACGGGCGTCTCCTCAAACGTCGCCGCGACCTCTCCTTCTTGAAGCGCCAAAGTGAGGCCGTTGTCAGGGTCTTGCAACGTGGCGGTGAGGTCACCTGCCTCACCCATAGCGAGCGTCACCCCCGCGTCCAGCGCGGGCAGACCGAACGCCCCGGCGTCTAAGGGGGAGGAGCGGAGCCGCGCCTCTGTGCGGAGCGCGTTGCCGTCCAGCGTCAGTGTTCCTTCGCTCAAGGCGATGCTACCTGTGACGGGACCGCGTAGCGGGATGTTCCCGAGACTGTAGTTCAAGCTTCCGCGGCGCGAAACTGGGTCTACGTTGCCGCTCACCTGAAGGCCGCCAAAGCTGCCCGTCAGGTTGATAAGCTCCGTCCCGCTCAACGTGGCGGTGGCCCGCCCGCGGAGGTCGGTGGAGAGGGTGCTCCCGCCTGTTACAAGCTCGAGCGGCCCCGGCGCGTCAAGCTCGAGCGCGAGCGGCAGTGCCTCGAGCGGGCCGTCGGCAAGAAGCCGCAGCGTGAAGGGTGCTTCCAGAACGGGCGCGGTGAGGTTTTGCGCGGTGAGTTCTCCCTGTAACGTGCCGTCGCCTAACGAAAGGGTGCCCGTAAGCGTTTCCCCGAGGCTGCTCTCGCCGTTAAGCGTGAGGCTTAGAGCCGCGCCGTCCGAGCTGCCCTCCACATCCACCGAGAGGGCGCGGCCCCACGCCTCGCCCGCCACGCCGAGCGTCCCGCCGCCGCTCGAGCCGTTACCGTCGCTTTTTACCGTTACGTCAAAGTTGCCCGTAAGACCCTCAACGAGCGGCACCTCCGAGGCGCGCGCGCGCAGCTCGAGCCCCGCCCCGTCAGGCTCCAACGCCAGCGCGACGGGCGCGCCCGCGACCTCCGCCGCGGCGGTGACGTTCACACCCACGCCGGTCTCGAAGCCGAAATCGGCGTTCAGGTCCGTTAGCGCGCGCCCCGCCACCGTACCCGCGCCCGTCGCCGTCCCGCCAAGCGCGACCTCCCGCCACCCCGAGATGGTGAGCGACACGTCCGCCTCTCCGGTCAGGGGCACCGCCCCCAACCGTCCCTCGTCCACGTGCCCCCGCGCCAGCCAGTGCGCCGCCGCCTCGAGCCCCGCCTGCCCCGTCACCTCCGCTTGCCAACGTTTGTCGGCTACATTCACGCCGCCCGTCGCGGCGACGGGTCCGCCGAGGGCGCGGCCCGTCAAATCCGCTTCAATTTGTGGGTAATCAAGCGTCACAGGCCCCGAAATCTCGGTGAGCGTCACCCCGGCGAGCGTGGTCGCGGCGTCGGTGAGTTCAAACCGGCCCGTCACCTCCCGGCCCCGCACCGTCACCCGGCCCGACAGCGTGCCCCCGTCCGCGCCCGACCACCAGGGACGCGCTAAGCGCAGGTCGGCGCGGGCGATGTCGGCCTCGAGCACGAACGGACTCAAACTCGCCCTGCCGCCGAGCGTCGCACTCCCGTCGGGCGTCGTCGCCGTGCCCCGCCACCGGTACGCCCCCCCTTTCCCCGACACCGTGAGGCCGGAGAGCGTCAGACCGGGCACCGCGAAAGCCGTGCCGCCCACGGTGAGCGCGGCGTCGTCCAGCGTCAAGCTTCGCAGCACCGGCTCGATAGAAAGACCCCCGCCTCCACCGACGCGCGCGGGAAACTCATCCGGAGAGACCGCCCCGCGCAGCGTCTCGGCGTCTACAAAAAGGGGCAGCCTGCCCGTCAGGAGCGCGGGAAGGGTGTAAGACACCCCCAGCTTTTCTAACGACACATCCACGCCCGGTCCCGTCAGCACGGGTTCCCGCAAGGTTACGCCGCGCCAGGGGTTGCCTGCGCTCGAGTCAAACGTGAGCGTATATCCCGACGCTACAAGCGCCCCCTGCACCTTTGAAAGCAGCCAGCCGCGCCCCGCGGAGGTCTGGGGCAGCCCGTAAAGCAGCCCGAGAACCCCCAGAACGAGCACGACGATGACGCCCAGGGTGCGCCTGCGTCGGCTCGTTGCGGGTGTGCGCGGGCGGTCTTTGCTGGCTTGAGGTTTTGTCGTCAAAGGGCCTTTCTTCGTTACTGACTGCGGTTTGCGAGCGCCTGCCACGACTTCCGGCAGGCGCGGTGTGGTCTCAGGACGAACATTAGTTTAGGATTCCGACACTCGCAAACCCCATTGTGACATTTTGTTCACACATGTGTAGAGACTAGCTACGCTTGTGCATCATACTCAATTGGCTGTTTGGATGTGGGGTCGGCTTGGACCTTTACCTTAAATTTCTGACGCTCTCGAGCACCCTGTACAGGCGCACATAGCACGCGGTAGCATACCCTGTGAAGGCCGATACCGTTGTTCGCATGACCGTGCTCGTCTCCGGCGAGGTGCAGGGGGTGGGCTACCGCGCCTTTGCGCAGCGCCAGGCGCAGGATTTGGGGCTCCAGGGCTACGCCGAGAACCTTGGCGACGGCCGCGTCGAGGTCGTGGCCGAGGGCGAGCGCGCCGACTTAGAGCACTTCCTGCACCTCCTCAAGCGCGGCCCCGCCCACGCGGAAGTGGGCGACGTCACCGAGACCTGGGGGGAGGCGAGCGCGCTCCGTGGCTTTTACACGTACTGACCCCCCACCCCTAACGGAAGAAGACCTCGCCAACGTGCCGGGCGTGCTGGGCACCATCGCACGCGAGCGCCTGGCCGACTACGCAGACGCGACCACGCCCGCTGAAATGCTCGTCTGGGAGGAAAGGCCGAGTTTTGCCGAGGCGCTGCGCGGTGAGGGTTTGAGCATCATCGCGGAGGTGAAGCGCTCGAGCCCCTCGAAGGGTGCTATCGCCGCGCTCGAGCCCGTGGCGGCGGCGCAAGCCTACGCGCGGGGCGGCGCACAAGCTTTGAGCGTTCTTACCGAGCCCCGCCACTTCGGCGGCGATTTAGGCCACTTAGCGGCGGTGAGCCGTGCGGTGGCTTTGCCGACGCTGCGCAAGGATTTCACTGTACATCCCCTGCAAATTTTTGAGGCGCTCGAGGCCACGGCGAGCGCGGTGCTCCTCATCGTGGCGGTGCTGGGAGAGTGTACAAAAGCGTATCTTGACCTCGCGCGTTCGCTTGGCTTGGACGCGCTCGTCGAAGTTCATGACGAACAAGAGTTGGTTGTGGCCTTGGAGAGCGGCGCGGACATCGTCGGGGTCAACAACCGCGATTTGACGACGCTCGAGATAAATCTTCATAACGCGCCCAAGCTCATCCAGCGGGCGCGTGAGGAGGGCTTTAAGGGCCTGCTCGTGGCTGAGTCGGGCTACAGCCAGCCGGACGAGTTGGCGGCGCTCTTAGGTCTCGCCGACGCCGTGCTCATCGGCTCGAGCCTGGCGGGGAGCGGGGACCTTGAAAGCGCCGTCAGACGCATCCGCGCATTTTAGGAAACCACGCCGCCCCCTCGCGTCGCCCGCGGCTTTGGCGGCGGCGGAGGCGCGGGTCTTGGAGCGGGTCAAAACGCCCTTCGAGCACCGTTTCATCCGCGCGGACGGGCACACGCTCCACACGGTCGTTTTGGGCGACCCCGCCAAACCTCCTTTGGTCATGCTGCACGGTCATGGGGGAGGGCTGGGCGTGTTCGCGGGAACCTTTGACGCGCTGGCGAGTGCCTACCGCGTATACGCGCTCGACCTGCTCGGGTGGGGGCGCTCGAGCCGCCCCCCTTTCCGCGCCCAAAGCCCGGCGGCGGCGCAGGCGTGGTGGGTGCGGTCTTTGGAGGCCTGGCGGCAGGCGGTGGATTTAACACGCTTTACCCTCTTAGGTCACTCGATGGGCGGTTTTGTGGCGGCGAGCTACGCGCTTGCCCATCCCCACCACGTCGCCCACCTCATCCTGGTGTCCGCCGCCGGTATCACGCGCCCGGTGGCGCTAAAAAACGGGTTGCTCTACAACCTGCCGCCGCAACGCCTCGTGCGCCTCGCGGGACCCTTTGGCCCCGCCCTGGTTCGCGCCCGAACCCGCGACGACGCGGGCGTTTCGCAGTACCCCACAAACGTACTGGCCGACTACTACTATCAACTTTCCGCCGCGCCGGGTTCGGGCGAATTCGCGTTCGCCAAACTCATCGGCCTGAGAACGTGGAAGCGCCCGCTTCTTGGCGAGCTTCACCGGCTGCGCGCGCCCACGACGCTTTTGTGGGGTGAGGATGACGCGCTCGTTTCGCCCGAGAATGGAATAAAGGCGCACGCGCGCATCCCAAAGAGTGAATTTGTTCTCTTGCCGGGGGTGGGTCACGCGCCCTACAGCGAAGCGCCAGAGGCGTTCGTGGGGGCGGTGCTTAAGAGCCCTTTTCGCACCTGATGCTTTGCCGCACGCCGAGCTGCACCTCGTTCCCGGCGCGGGTCACGTGTGGAATTTAGAGCAGCCCGAGATGTTTTTTCAAGCCGTCGGGGTGTTTCTCTCGAGGGTCGAGGCTTCGCACGGGCGCGCCGCAGGGTAGCAAAGAGACTTCTCGCGCCCTCCAGTACGGTCAGCGGCCCAGCAAAAAGTCTTCATATGACGGGTTCCTAAGCCGCTCTCGGAAGCTGGGGTCGGTCAGGAACCGCTCGACGCACGTCTGGACTGGCGGCCCGTAGTCGGGTTTAATAAAAAATTCCGTGTCGGCGTCGGGCTGTACCGTCAGCATCGTGAACTCGGTGTTGAACATCCCCTTCTCGGCGCGCTTCTCGCCCGTGCAGTAGGCTCGAGCCTCCTCATAAAGCGGCTGAGCCTCTGGGCTCTGGTCACTGGGTTGGGCGTCGGCCTGCAAAAACAACGCCTCTGCTAATACCTGCATCTCCTCGAGCCCCGGCACCGAACTCTGTGGAATTGCAAGCGCGTCTAGGGCTTTAAGGCGCAATGACTCATCCTCGAGAGTTAGAGCAACGCGCCGGTACTCGGCTCTCAATCCCGCGTCCTCTGGAAGGACCCCGGCAACGGCCTCGAGCACTTTCGTTTTTGCCGACTCCGTCTCGAGTTCTTCTACCATCCATAGCATGAGGGCGTAGCTCGTTTCGTCCAAATAATCAGCATAATCTCGCGTGCTGTCCTGAACGAAAGTCAGCGCGTTGTAATCGCTGATGAGACCGTGGGCGAGGAGGTGCAGCCCGCGCCTGAGTTCGTAGATGATGGTTTCATAAACTTCAGGATTGGTCTCGGACCAACTTACCTGCGACAGGCGCGGCAGGTGAGCGAGCGATGCAGATGAAGCGGCTTTGTAGATGGAGTAGTGCCCCGCCTTACCGGGAAGCGGACGAACAGCGCCTACCAGTGATGCCAACGGGTCCTCGTTAGTCGCGTCCGCGGAACTTTTAGCCTCGACCAACTCGGCGACGCTCTGCTCGAGCCTCTCTTGCAACCACTGCGCAATCTCGGGATAATCCGTTTCTAGGCGGGCGAACTCACCCATATAAATTGACTTTGCACCTTCGATAGTTGTGCGTCTGCCACCGCCGTTCTTTTCGAAGCTAAAGTCCCCTCCCTTGGCATAGATAAAGGAGGTCCCACCACCGCTCCCGCCTGTCGAAAAAACCGCATTCTCGGCAGTGGTTTGGAAGGGTACATTACCCTCGCCTACAACGATGAGCAGGCGGTACGTCTCCCCATTGCGGCGCTCCTCGAGCACGAATAACCCACCCTCACCCACATCCGCAATACCCGAGTAGTCATCGGTAAAGGTCACGTCTCCCAGGATGTCCAACCACAGGCTTTTCTCAGCAACAGGAAGCGTGAACGGGGCGTCGGGTATTGTCCCGCCGCTTTGCGCCAGCACACCGGCAACACCCAATAAACCAACCAGCCCGACCGCGAGGCCGAACGTGACCAGCGGCGAGCCTGCGGGTGCTCCCTGCACCCCCAAGAGACGTTCAATACGGGTTTTAAGCCTTCCACCACTCGCCGCCAGCACCAGCGGGCCGGGGCTGCGGAGGCGCTCGAGCCTAGCCAGCGTCTCGGCGTAGGCCAGCGGGTCCCCGCAGAGGCGCGTCGCTATGTCGTCACAGCAGTTTTCGCGCTCCTCCCGCATGACGTTCGACACCCACCACACCGCCGGGTGGTAAAAGAGCGCCGTCTCGACGAGGTGCTGCAAGGCGTTCACCAGCGGGTCGCGTCTGCGGACGTGCGCGAGTTCGTGTGCCAGAATCATCTCGAGCTGCAAGGGAGAAAGCCCGGTCAGCGCGCTCGTGGGCAGCAGAATCACGGGCCTGAGCCAGCCCGCTACCACCGGCACTGCGACGGCGCTGCTTTGGAGCAGGCGCACGGACCTTTTAAGACCCAAGCGCCGGGAGAGCTCGAGGAGCCGCTGCTGATACACACCCGGCGCGAGCTTTCCCTTGCGCCCCAACCGGGCGCTCACCCACGCGCCGCCCAAGAGCCGCAGGGCGAGGAGGAGGACGCCGAGGCTCCACAGGAGCGTTATGTAGGGGGCGGCGCGTCCAACGTCGAACGAAGTGTAAAGAGCGTGAAAGGGCCCAACCGGACGCGGGACCTCGCGTAGAAAAGCGGATGAGGAGACCTTTTGAGCGGGAGCGGGGGTCGGAACTACCGCCTCGCTGCCACGCGCTCCGTCTACCGGCGCGTCCGCGCTGAGCAGGGGCTTAACGGCCACGCTGGGGCTTGTGGCGAGGCTCGAGCCCCCGTACAAGCCGCCAAAGGTCGCGGGCGGGGCCGCGGCCATGAGGAGCAGCGTCCCGCAGGCGAGCGCGTAGCGCAGCGCGGCGCGTTCCGAGCGAAGCAGGCGAAGGAGCAAAGCCAGCCCCAGCGCGAGCAGCGCGCCCTGCCACACGAAATGCAGCAGGGCCAAACCCACCGCGCCGAGCAGCGCGTTACCCGCGAGAAAGTCAGGTGTCATCTTGCTCCCCCCTCAACTCCAAAAGCAGCGCTTCTATCTTGTCCAACTCTTCCGGGCTCGCGGGCGTGACGCTCAAGGCGCGCGCGACGAGGCGGCTCGCCGAGCCGCCGAACACCTTGTCCATGAAGTCTTTGGTCATGCTCTCCTGGGTGTCGCGCTGCGCCTCGGCTGCCTCGTATATGTGGGTGCCGCGGCGCTCGTCGCGGACGACCAGGCCCTTGTCGAACATGATCTGCATGGTTTTCTGCACGCTGGTGTAACCGACCTTGACGCCCCTTTCTTGCAGCGCCTCGTGAACGTCGCGGACGGTGCGCGCGCCCTCCCACAGCACGCGCAGGATACTGAGTTCGCGGTCGGTGGGGCCGCTGCTGCGTGGTCTAGCCATCGCCTCTCCCTTCTCACGTCTTGCGTACCTGGAGTATAAACGTAAAAATTCGGAATGTCAACGGGAAAATCCGGAGAGGTAATGATCTCGAGCAAGCTTGTGACATCAGGGTTGTTTAGGCTCGAGCCCACCCTTTCCTGTAAGCTCCAGAAATGTACAGCGCACCCGGTGCCGAACTCGAGCCCCTCCTAGCCCGCCTGACGCGCGACATCCGAGGGGTTCTTGAAGACAACCTCATCGGCCTCTACCTCCACGGCTCGCTGGTCACGGGCGACTTCGACGGTGGCCGCAGCGATATAGACCTCCTGGCGGTTGTCGGGGCGGATGTTGACGAAGGGGGCCTCGAGCGCCTGCGAATCATGCACGCGCGCCTGGTCGAGGACCATCCTGCGTGGGACGACCGCATCGAGGTCGAGTATGTTTCCCCTGCGGCCCTTTCAACCTTTAGAACCCAGCCTCGCCGCATGGCGCGGATTAGCCCGGGAGAACCGCTGCACCTGCTGGAGGCGTCCCGGCATTATCTTTTAAACTGGTACCTGGCCCGGCGGGGCGTCGCGCTGTTCGGCCCGCCGCCGCAAGAGGTGATACCTGAAATCTCACAACAGGAGTTCGTCGCGGGTGTGCTCGAGCACGCGGCGGCGTGGAAAGCGTGGGTCGCGGACATGCGCCATCCTGGCGGGCAGGCCTACGCCGTGCTGACGCTCTGCCGGGCGCTCTACACACGTCTGTACGGCGCGCAGGCGTCGAAGAGAAGAGCAGCACTTTCGGTCAAGCCGCTGCTGCCCCGGTGGTCGGCGCTCATCGAGTGGGCGCTGACGTGGTGGTACGAGGGCGGGACGCAGACCGAGCCGGGCCGATTTGCGGAGGTGGCGCGTTTTGTCGAGGAGGTGAGCGACCGGGTGCTGAGTGTGGCGCGCGAGGAGAGAAGCCGGTAAGCTTAGGGCATGGACCGAAACCCCGGCATCCCCAATTTAGACGACACCATCCTCGAGCCCCTCAAAACGAGAACCGCCGTCGTTACAGGCGCGAGCAGCGGCATTGGGCGCGCGATTGCGCTGCGGCTGGCTCAAAAAGGCGCTTTTTTGCACCTCGTGGGCCGCGACGAGAAACGCTTACGGGAGACCGCCCAGGCTGCTCGAGAGGCCGGGGGCGAGGCGGACGTTCACACCGCCGACTTTGAAAAAGAAGAGGACATCGAAGCGCTCGCTGAGGAGCTAGAAAAGGAGGTGAGGGCGGTCGATATCTTAGTCCACAGCGCGGGCGTCGTGTCTCTGGGAGAGCTTGCCGACGCGCCCTTAGAAGACCTCGACCGGCACTACCGCGTCAACGTGCGCGCGCCCTATTCGCTCACCCAGAAGCTCTTGCCGCTCTTGCAACGCGCGGGGGGTCAGGTCGTGTTTATCAACTCGGGGGCGGGCCTGAATGCCAGAGGCGGCTGGAGCCAGTACGCGATGAGCAAGCACGCGCTCAAGGCCCTGGCCGACGCCCTGCGCGACGAGGTGGCGGGGGAGGGGATGCGCGTTTTGAGCGTCTACCCGGGCCGCACGCATTCGCCCATGCAGGAGAGGGTGCGCGAGATGGAGGGGCAGGATTACGACCCAGACGCGTTCATCCAGCCAGGCGACGTGGCGCAGAGCCTCGTGAGCGCCCTCGAGCTCCCCCGAAGCGCGGACGTGACCGAACTTGTTATAAGGCCGGGGCAAAGGCCGGGAAAATAAGGGCATTCAAGAAAGGGGCGCTTAGGGCCTCGAGCCGTCCCTCCCCAGCCGCGTGTCTCCCCGTGAAGCCTGCTGCGAAGGCTGCTGTGAAGTCTGGGCCTCGGCTTGAGAGGCAACCTCTTTGACCGCGCGTTTGGCGACCAGATAACGGCGCAAACGCGGGCGGACGAGGTTCACCGCGACGAAGAAAACCCCGAGCAGCCCCAGCGCCTGCGGCAGGAGACGGCTGGACGTGAGAAAACTTTCCCCAAACCAGGCGCTCGCCACGAGCCAGGGCAGGCGGGCGACGAGCGCGGCGAGCCAAAGTTTTCGCAAAGGGACGGGGGAGAGCCCGGCGGCGACCACGGCGAAGTCGATGTTGAGCAGAAAAAAGATGACGCCCCAGGTGAGGGGCGAGCGCACGCCCAACAGCGCCTCCCACTCCTCCCACACGCGCGCGCCAAAAAGACGAATCATGACGGGCCGACCCAAAGACCGCGACAGGCCGAGCGCCAGCCCCGCGCCCAGGCCCAGCCCGATTACGCCGTAAAGAACGGCGGGCCCGAAACCCAGCAGGCTGCCGCCCAGGGCGCTCACCAGGGGCGTAGGGACGAAGGGCAGGAGCGCGGTGGCGAGGTAGAACGAAACGTACAGGAGCGGCGCGAACGCGCCCGCGTGGTCCAGAAAAGCGGCAAGGGTCTCGAGCATTCAGCAAAGCCTCACGGTGTCTTTATCGTAAACTTTTCAGAGGGCGCGCGCACCGGGTAAAATGAACTCCGGCTTCACGCTTCATATTCACGGGTTCTATAATCAGGACATGACGAACTGGACAAAAGCTTACCCGCTTCAACTCGAGCGTTTCTTAAGCCCCCGTTTATGGGGCGGGAAGCGTCTCGAGTCCTTCTTGAACTTAAAGGAGCCTTTTGACGCCGACGAGCCCCTGGGCGAGTCGTGGCAGGTTTACGCGAAAAACCGCATCAAGAACGGTAGTTTGGCGGGCCGAACGCTCGAGGAGGCTGCACAGGAATACGGTGCCGCACTTTTAGGCGCCTCAAGCGTGGCGCGCTATGGGTTGATGGTGCCCCTTTTGGCTAAATTCATCGACGCCGCCGACAAACTCTCCATCCAGGTCCACCCCGACGACGCTTATGCGCGTGAGCACGAGGCGGAGAGCGGGCACTTGGGCAAGAGCGAGGCCTGGGTCATTTTGGAGGCCGACCCCGACGCGGAAATCATTTGGGGCTTTAAGGACGCGCTTGGTGAGGCGGAGGTGCGCGAGGCGGTGCGGGCGGGGCGGCTTACGCCCCACCTCAACCACGTGCCCATTAAGGCGGGCGACGTCGTTTACAACCCGGCGGGCACGGTTCACGCCATCGGCGCGGGTATCCTCTTGTTCGAGATTCAGGAGAGTTCGGACCTTACCTACCGCCTGTACGACCACGACCGGCGGGACGCCTCGGGCGAGACGCGCGAGCTGCATGTGGATAAAGCGCTCGAGGTGGCCGACTTAAATCCCGGCGAGCACGCCAAAGTGACGCCCGAGCCTCTAGGAGAGGGAAAAACGCGCCTTCTAAAGACTGAACATTTTGTGGTGGAGCGCTGGGAGGTCTCGGAGGTGCAAAATGAGGCGACGCGCCCGGAGAGTTTCGACATCTTGACGGTTATTGAGGGCGGGCTCGAGCTTACCGCCCAGGGTGAAGGTGGCGGAGAAAAGATGTCCTTAAGCCGCGGCGAGTCCGTGGTGCTTCCGGCGAGCTTGGGCGACTATGCGCTCCAGGGCCGCGCGACGCTGCTGCGCTGCTACGTCCCGGCGTGAGCGGTCATCGCCGTCTCGACGAGCTTTGTGAGCACCTTACGGGAGTCGAAGTAGGTTTCGGCGACCTCTCGCGCCGCCTCGCCGTGCCGCGCGGGGTGGGCCGCCAGCGCGTGGATGGCCTCGACCGCCTCCTCGAGCGTGCCGAACGGGAGCACGCCTGAGCCCGTGGGCAGGGCGCAGCCGAAACCCGTGTCCTGGACGACGACCGGCACCCCGAGCGCGAGGTAGAGCGCGCTCCGGCAGGAGAACCAGCCGGAGCGGCTCGCAACGTAGGCGTTTTTGGCGACGCTCCACTCGCCAAAGGAGCGGGCGAGATAATCACGGTAGCTCTGGGGGTCACGCGACACCCCCAGCGGGTCGGCGAGCCGCCAGCCGTGCTTTTCGAGCCGCGCTGCGGGCGCGCCCCCGCCGAGGGCGAGCTCGAGCGGGAGCGGGCTCTTGGGCGGCAGCGCCAAAAAGCGCTCGAACTCCACGCTTTTGCCGTGGTACTTCACGCCCTCCACCACGGGCCCCGTTTCCGCGGGCTCCCACGAGGCGACGGTGGTCAGCACCGGGCGGCGTTGGGGCAGGGGCACCCTCTCGCTTGTGAAGCGGCTCAGCACGACGGGCTGGCGGGTGGGGTGCCAGTCGAACAGTTCTGTAGGAACGCGGCAGTCGGGCGCGCCCATGTTCTCGGCAAACGTGAAGAAGACGTCGTGCTCCAAAAGCCGTTCGACCCGCGCCCGCGCGGACTCGCCCAACGTGCCCTCGAGATAGCCCGGCACGTCCGCCTGGGTGTACATGGGGTCGGTATCAATAAAGGCGAGCCGCGCGCTCCTACGGTAGGTGTCGCGCAGCCAGCAGGCGGCGGACACGTTGAGAAAAAGGTCGGCCCCCGCGCAAAAGCGCACGACCTCCTCCCATGACCGCCCGTAAGTCTCGCCCGTCGCGTCCCGAAAAAACCAGCGCCCGGCGAGGTCGCCGCCGTGCTCCGCGAGCGCCCGCTCGAGCGCGGCGGCGTTGCGCGCGCCCCCCTCCACAAACGTGCCCGCCGCCGGGTCGTAGCACCAGCGCCCGGTGTCCTCGATGTAAAGAACCTCGTGGCCGAGTTCCGCGAGCCCCAGCGGGTACTGCAAATAGTCCCAGAAGGTGCCTCCAAAGGGATAGGTCGCGGCGAGGCCGCTGACGGCGATTCGCAGGGAGTCCGCTCGTTTTACGCGCATTTTAGAGGAGGCCGAGGCGCGTGAGCGCGCGCTCGAGCCGCTCAAAGCGCCAGTCGTGACGCGGGTCTAAAGTCCACTCGGGCCGGTCGCCGAGCCAGCGCAGATGCACATAGAACTCGGCGGCGCTCAACCTCTTTTTGAAGCCACGTTCAGAGTCACGTTCAAAATGAGTGGGGGCACCCGCCGGCAAGCGCGCCCGCGCGTAGGCCGCCGCGCACGCTCCCGCCACGTCCTCGGGCCAATGGTCGGTGAGGCAAACCAGGTCGATTTCGCCCGCCCCCAAAGCCGCCGACTCCCAATCGACGGGCAGGACCACGCCCCTTAAGACGAGCACGTTGTGCGGGTAGAACTCGCCGTGGATGACGGTGTTTGTCTCGAGCAAAAGCGGGACGACCGTCTCGAAGCGTTCGCAGAGGGTGGGGAGCCAGGGGAAACGCGGCCAGAGGGGCGCGGCCAGCGCGGCGGTGCGGCGCGCCCACCCCCGGTAATAAGCCGCGTCGTAGCGGCGGAGGCAAGAAGGCGGGGCGTGCCCGTCAAAGTATGCGTGAAAACGGCCGAGCCACGCGGCGGCCCGCGTCATGGCTGGGCCGTCGGCCTTGCTGATATGCACGGCCTCGTCGAGCGCCTCCAGCACGAGCCACACTTCCCCCGCGGCGGGGTCGCTGTAGGAGCCGTAATGTTTAGGAAAAGACCCCTCTGCGAGCGGGAGCACCTTTTCATAGACCGTCGCCTCGTAAGCAACGCCGCCGTGGTGACCGTCATTTGGGGAGTAGGAACCGCCGTACTTGCAAAAGAGCGCCAAGGCGCACCCGTCCTCGAGCCGACACGTCACCCGCTCGCTGGCAAAGGTGCTGGCGTAGGGGTTGGGACGGCGCTCCAAGATGGCGGTGGGCCGCGCCTCCCCTTTACGCCCAAAAAGGGTGACGAGGCCCTCGAGCAGTTCCGCATCGGTCGGCAGGGGGGCGCGCGTCACCGGGGTCGGCATTCTGGGGTCGGCATCCTAGCGCCAGCCCAGGGCTCGAGCCGCGCGCTCAAACTCCGCCTCGTAAAAGCGCGCCTTGCGCAGCGCCCGCTCGGGCCAGGGGGAGGCGAGGGTCGCCTCCTCGCCGGGCAGGGCGGCGAGGAGGCGCAGCAGCGCGCCGCTGTGGGCGGCGTGCTCGAGCCGCGCCGCCGTGAGCGGCCCCCTGCGAGCGCGCCCGTAGTGCTCGAGGTCCACCCCCGCAAGGTCGGCGACCGGCAGGCCCCAGCCCGCCCCGCCCCAGTCGAAGGGGAGGAGGACAGAGCCCACCCGCAGATTCTTGGCCCAAAAATCGCCGTGGACGACCCCCCGCGGCAGCCCGTCCCATCCCGCCACAAGCCGGGGCCAACGCGCCAGAACCTCGTCGCAGTAGCTCACAAGCGTGTCGAGAAGCGCGGCGTCGTCCGGGCTCAAAACGGGGTTGGCGCGGCCCCGCCGAAGCGTCTCTCGAGCCGACGCGACCACCCCCCGGTAGTGCGCGGGTCCGCGCGGGGGCAACCTTGCGACGACCTCGGCGCCCGGCGGGTGGCGGTGGAGGTCCGCCAGCCACGCGCCCGCCAGCGCGCGGTGTTCAAACGAGAGCGGGTCGAAGGAGACGCCGCTTGCGTCCTCGAGAAAGAGCCAGGCGCGTTCTCCCTCGAGAAGGGACCCATAGAGCTGAAGCGTGGGAAGGGGCAGGCGGGGTAGCACGCCCGTGTAAACGAGCCTCTCGACCTCTCCCTCGGCCCGCGAGCACGCCTTGGCAATAACGCGGCCCTCTGGAAGCGTGAGCCGGTAGACCCGCGACTTCTCTCGAGCCTTGAGCGTTTCCACCCCGGCGGGCGTGGTGACAGGCGCTGTGTTTCCGAGACGGTGCCAGGCCGCCAGGGCGGGATGATGCGCGCCCGTGGGATTTGTGCTTACGGGCACGCCGGGCCTAGACATCCGTCGTCTCCTCGAGACGCCCCAGCGCCCGGAGCACCGCCGCGGTCGCCGCGCCGCTGTCTCTCACGACGCCAAGTGTCAAAAGGAGCGCGAGGCCCCCAAACAACCCTCCCACGAGCCACGCCCCGTCCCACAGGGCGAGCGCGGCGAGGAGGAGCGTGAGGAGGATGGGCCACAGCGCGAGGCGGGTCGGGCGGGGGCGGAGGCGAAAGCGTGCGAGCTGCCGCCCCTCGCCGTGTTCTTCTATGACCATGAGCAGCCGAACCGCGCCGCCCCCGCCGCCCCGAATTTCTAAATCCCAGCGGTCGAAAGGGCCGCCCCGCCGCACGGGCAGGGCCGCCGCGGCGAGGTTCGCCTCGAGCGCCCTCAGCCACGCCGCGGGCTCGAGCCATCTCTCGCGCCACCTCGAGACCGTCCGCACCCCCGGCGGCGCCCAGCCGAGCGCGTGACGCCGCCAGGGAGAAAGACCGCGTTGGAGGCGGCCGACGAGCCGCGCGGCGGGTTGCGCGAGGTGCAGGAGCGCGACCAGACCCCTGCGCCTTAGCGCCTCCCTGCCCCGCGCCGGGCGGGCGAAAGAAGCCCCCGCGGCGCTCCGCAGCGCCCCCGCGAGCGGGAGGAGGAGGCTCAGCGCGAGGAACGGTAGCGCCAGCGTAAGGGGCGGCCACAGGGGGCTCAGGAGCGCGAGAAAAACAAAAAAGAGGACGAGCAGGTACCACTCGGGCGTTCCCACCAGCGAAAGAAAGCCCGCCGCCTCGCCCCGGTAGAGAGGTTGAAACGCCGCGCTCCCCCAGACGCCCCCGTAGACGCGCGCGGGGGCCCAGCCGAGCGCGCGCTCGAGCCCGCGCCCGTAGAGGCGGCCCCGCCAGGCGAGACCGCCCGCCGCGTTGACCTTGCCCGGCCATTTTTGCTCGAGCAGCGCCTCCGCCCGGCCGTAGCCGACCTGCTGCCGCCAGTAGGCCCGCACGCTGCGCCGACGGTGGTGCCAGACGACGGCGGCGGGGTGAAAGCCCAGCGTCCCGCCCGCCTCGAGGAGCCGCCAGCATAAGTCCACGTCGTCCCCCGCGGTGCGAAAGCGGGCGTCGAAGCCGCCTATGCTCTGAAGCGCGGCGCGGCGAAAAGCCATGTTGCAGCCCGGCAGGTGCTCGGCCTCCCGGTCGGTAAAGAGCACGTGGGTGGGGCCGCCGGGCGCGTTGGCGACGCACTCGGCGACGAGCCCATCCTCCGGCGGGAGGAGGTTGGGGCCGCCCACCCCGACGAGGTTTGGTTGGGAATTTGAGTTTGATTGGACATCTGAGCCGGGACTCGAGTCGGCCTCCAAAAACCGCTGCGCGAGGTAGTGGAGCCAATGCGGGTCGGGGTAGGCGTCGTCGTCCAGGTAGGCGACGACGTCCCCCGTGGCCGCCTCGAGCCCGGTGTTGCGGGCGCTGCTGAGGCCGCGGTTGGGCGTGCGGACGAGGCGAACGTCAAAGGTCTCGGCGATGGCGGCGGTGGCGTCGCTCGAGCCGTCGTCCACCACGATGACCTCGACGTCGGGGTACTCGAGTTTCTCGAGCCCCCGCAGCGTGTCTTCAATCGTCGCCGCGCCGTTATGGCTGCACACCACGACCGAGACGGCGGGCCAGGGGGTGTTTTGGGGAAAGGGCACTTCGTTGAAAACGCCGCGCACCGCCTCCAAACTCGGCTTGGGCGTGCGCGCCCGCGTGACGAGGCCGAAGTCCCAATCCAGCACCTCGTGACCGCCGCGCCACCATTCGTCCGTCCAGGCGAAGACGAAAACGCCCGCGAGGCCCGCCTCGAACACGCTCCTGAGGCCCCAGGCGAGCGCCTCCTGTTGACCCACAAGACCACCCCGCCGACTGTCCAAGCCGAACTCGGCCATCACCAAAGGGCGCTCGCCCGCGAGGTTCTGGAGCCGCGCTAGGTAGACCGTAAGCTGCGTTTTGTCCTCGAGATAAACGTTAAAGGCCACAAAGTCCACGAAGGGCAGCTCGAGGTATTCGGTCGTCGGGTAGTTCACGTAAGTTACAAGCGCCCCCGGGTCCTCCACCTTGACGTCCTCGCAGAGCCTCCACAAAAACCGCTCGATGCGCCGCCTCCCGTGCCAGCGCACGATTGAAGCGGGAATCTCGTTGCCGACCGCGTAGGCCAAGACCGCCGGGTGCCGGCTCGCCCGCACCGCCTCGCGCACCCTCCGGCGAATCTCGCGCTCTTGCTCGCGGCTGCCGAGCGTCACATGTTGCTCCCAGGGGAGACCGACCAGCACCCAGAGCCCCGCCTGTTGCGCGAGCTCGAGCAGCCAACGGGGCGGCGCGGTGTAGGTGCGCAGCGTGTTCACGCCGCTCGCTACCATCCGCGCGAAGTCCGCCGCGACGGTTGTCGGTTCGGGAAAAAGTTCGCCCGCCTCGTTCGGTGCGAAGGTCCCGTAAGTCACGCCCTTGAGGTAGAGCTTTTTACCGTCCAAAAAGAGAAACTTTCCCCGGACCTCGGGGCGCAGCGCCTTTTTTGCGGGCCGCGCGACCTCGGCGGACGCCGCAGCGTCCGCTCTCACGCCCGGCTCTCGAGCCACGCGTCTACAGGACAGACTTGCTTGAACATGCGTCCCCCCGGAAGATGCCAAGAGCATCTCTTCTCTTGATACCAACGGGGCTGACGCTTGTCAAGGGAATGTCAGGATGACGGTTGCGGGGTCGCGCGAGGGGTCGCGCCGTCGAGTCAAGGCAAGACAAGGCGGGGACGTGCCAAGGGATGAAAACAGTTACCGGCTAACCATCAAGCAGCCCGTAACGGTCGAGCGCCTCGTTAAGCTCGGGGATGGGCGGGTTTTTCATCACCACCTCGCCCACCACCACCATCGGGAACTTGCGCTTGCCGCCGTTCATGGCGACCACCGCCTCTTCCGCTTTGGGGTCGGCTTCGATGTCGTGATACTCGAAAGGCACGTTGGCGGTCTCCAGCCGATTACAAAAGGCCTGGGTGAGGCCGCACCAGTCCGTGCCGTAGACGAGAACGCGTGTTTTCTCGCGGGTCACGTAAACCTCCGTTAAGCCCCCAAAAGCCGTTTGTCCTATGACGTTGGTGCTGCTTGTTCTGTGCTCGAGCTGTGGACGGTCCACCCGTGTGGGCGGTTACACTCAGTCTAGTCCCTCAGCTCCGTTCTTGTCTACGTTTTAGTCGTTGAGGGTCATCCCCTGGTTTGCTCTTTTGCGCGTGGCTCGAGCCTCACGCCGTTCTCACGCCATGTTTAGGCCGCAACAGCCTCGCCCAGAGGCGGCTCCACGTAACGCCCAAGGGCTTCAGGCAGGTACGCTGCTCGAGGGTCTTGCCCCGTGAGTTCGGTCACGAGCGCCTCGAGTTCCGACAGGTCGGTAAGCGTGACGAGCCGCGCGCGCAGCCCTTCCGCCGGGAAGGGCTCAAAGTAGCGCAGGAGTGCCCCGCGCAGCGGCGCGAGCCCCCGCGCCTCGCCGTACCAAGCGAGGTGAAGCGCGGCGTGGCGGTAAGCGAGACGCGCCACCTCCCCCAAACTCGGCGGCGCCGCGCCGCGAAGCTCGCTGAAAATCCAGGGACGGCCTATCGCGGCTCTCGCAACCATCACGCCCAAACCTAAGCGGCGGTAACGCTCAAAAACCTCCCGCGTTGCTACGTCGCCCGAGCCGATGACCGGGATTTCTACGCTCTGCGCCACCTCCAAAATCTTCTCCCAATCGGCCTCGCCGCCGTACTTCTGGAGCGCGGTGCGCCCGTGGATGGCGAGAGCGTCCGCGCCCGCGTCAGTAAGCACCCGCGCCACTTCAGGCGCGTTGACGCTGTCAAAACCCAAACGCATCTTGACGCTTACAGGCACCGTCACCGCCCGCCGGAGCGCGCTCACGATGGCCGCGGCCCGCTCGGGGCGGCGCATAAGCTCCGCGCCGCAACCTTTGTCGAGAATCTTTTTAACCGGGCAGCCCATGTTGAGGTCCAGCGCGGCGGGCCGGTAGGTTTCAACTAACAGCGCCCCGGCCTCCGCCGTGACCTCGGGCTCGCTCCCGAAAATCTGGATGACTAAGTCGGGCTCGCCCGCGTAGGGCGCGCTGATGTCGAGACCTCGCCCGCTGCCTTGCATGAGGCCCTTCGCGCTCACCATCTCGGTCACCGCCCAGGCGCTCCCGAACTCGCGGCAGAGCTTGCGGAAGGGCGCGTCGGTAAAGCCCGCCATCGGCGCGAGCACGGCCCCGCCCGCCTGAATTTTGGAGGTAAAAAAGTCCGTCACGCCTCATTCTACAGGGGGTTTGCAGAAACTGACCGAAGAGAGGCTGTTCGGTTAGGCTTTGGGCCGAGCAGAAAAGATGATGTCACGGGTTTGTTGAGCGCGGCTCGAGGGCTTCCCGCACCCAAGCGCCCAGACCACCGCCTCACACTGGATAAAGCGTCGCGTGCTCAACGAATGTAAACCGTTCCCGCCAAGGCCGCGCGGGCTTCTTTCACCAAACATTTAAGCTCGGCTTGCGCAAAAGCGCGTTTATGTTAAGATTCGTGGTGAATCAGACGGTCAAGAGGGTCACAAAAGAAAAATTCACAGGTCAGAACGGAGAACGTCAAAGATTTTGACGAGCCTAACGGACCAAACGCCGTCTGAAACGAATTCTACTGGAGGTTACATGAAACGGTTTATTCTGCTACTAAGTTCTTTGCTCATGTTTGGACTGGCGAGCGCCCAAGACGCGTCCACACTGGTGTTCTGCCAGAGCGGTTTGCCGGTCACGCTCGACACGGGCCAGGACGGCAACTCGCTCACGCCCGCCTATCAGGTGCTGGAGCCGTTGGTCTTTTTCGAGCCGGGCACGGGCAACACCGCGCCGGGACTTGCAACCGACTGGTCGGCCAACGAGGATTCGACCGTATGGACCTTTACCCTGCGCGACGATGTCACCTTTCAAGACGGCACGCCCTTTAACGCCGAGGCGGTCAAGTTCAACCTGGACCGCTGGAACGACCCCGCCAACGAGTACCGCTTCGACAAGCCTTTCGTGCCCTGGACCTGGATTTTCGGCGGCTTTTTAGGTGAGGGCAGCGTTTTAGAGTCTGTGGACGTGGTGGACGAGACCACCGTGAGGCTCAACCTCAACGAAGCGGTGTCGTTTGTGCCCGCGATGCTGGCCTCGTCGTACTTCGGGATGCACTCGCCCACCGCGGTTCAAGAGGGCGGCGCGGACTACGGCACGCCCAACGGGACCATCGTCGGCACCGGCCCCTTCCAGTTCGACGAGTGGACCGACGGCTCCCAGGTCGCGCTGAGCGCTTTTGAGAACTACTGGGGCGACGCGCCCGGCGTGGACAGCGTGGTGTTCTTGGGTATCGAAGACCCCACCGCACGCCTGGCTCAGCTCAAATCGGGCAGTTGCGACATCGCGGTCAACCTCTCCTCGGATGATTTCGAGCAGGTTGAAAACGACGACACGATTGAGCCCGCGATGGTTGACGCCAACCTCAACGTTGGCTACTTGGCGTTTCACCAGGACAACGAGCCCTTCGGCGACGAGCGCGTCCGCCAGGCAATCGCTTACGCCATCGACCAGCAGGCCATCGTGGACGCGTTTTATGCCGGTCTAGGCCAAGTCGCTTCGCAGTTCGTGCCGCCCGCCCTGTGGGGCCGTGATGAGGGGCTCGAGGCCTACCCCTACGATCCCGAACGCGCGCGCGAGCTTCTCGCCGAAGCGGGTTACCCCGACGGCTTCTCGACCGAACTCTGGTATATGCCCGTGTCGCGCCCCTACTTCCCCGCGCCCGAGGACATCGCCACCGCGATGGCAACCTATCTGGCCGATGTCGGCATCGAGGCCGAACTCTTGACCGAAGACTGGGGCACCTACTTAGAAGACTACGACGACGGCAAGTTCCCCATGTACATGCTCGGCTGGAGCGCGGACTTCGCCGACCCCGACAACTTCTTGTACACCTTCTTCGGCCCCAGCGTGGTCGGCGCGACCGGCTGGACCGGCGAGCAGCAGGAAGAGGTCTTGAGCCTGCTCAACGACGCGCGCCGCGCGAGCACGCAAGAGGAGCGCCAGGCGATTTACGAGCAGGTCGACGCCATCATCAGCCAGACCGTCGTTCAGCTTCCCGTCGCGCACAACCGCGTGCTTAACGCCGTCCGCGACGGCGTTGAGGGCTTTACGCCCAGCCCCTTAGGCTCTACCATTCCGCTTCGCACTGTGACCAAGTAACAACTACTTTTGGGGGTGCTCAATGTGTGGGTACCCCCACCCTTATTTTATTTCGTTTTGTGAATACGGAGCTTATCTGATGGAGCTTTCTTGACAGGCTATATCCTCCGCCGCGTGTTGGGGCTCGTCCCAGTGCTTTTCGGGATTAGCCTGCTCGTTTTCTCCTTGACGCGCATCATCCCCGCCGACCCCGCGCTGCTGATGCTGGGCGAGCGCTCGACCCCCGAGGCGCGCGAGAGGTTGCGCGAGGAGCTGGGCCTCAACCGGTCGCTCCCGGTCCAGTACGCCGAGTTTGCCTGGGGCGCGCTCCGGGGCGACTTAGGTCAGTCTTATTTGACACGCATCAACGTGCGGCAGGGTCTGGCAGAGCGCTTTCCGGCGACCTTTGAACTCACCGTCGTAGCGATGCTTTTCGCGCTTGTCATCGGCATCCCTGCGGGGGTGTTGGCGGCCCTCAACCGCGGCACGCTGCTCGACACGGTGCTGATGGTCGGGGCGCTCTCGGGGGTGAGTTTTCCGGTGTTCTGGCTCGCCATCATCCTTATCTATATCTTTTCCGTGAGCCTGCACTGGCTGCCAGCGGGTCTCCGCTTGGACGTTGCGCTGAGGGGTTTCGAGCCGGTGACGGGTTTTTACGTGCTCGACGGTTTTTTACGCGGTCAGCCCGGTGTAAGCTGGAACGCGCTCAAGCACCTCATTTTGCCCGGCGTCGCGCTCGGCACGATTCCCTTAGCCATCGTGGTGCGGATGACGCGGAGTTCGATGTTGGAGGTGCTGGGGCAAGACTACGTGAGAACGGCGCGCGCCAAGGGGCTGATGCAGCGCATTGTGGTTAACAAGCACGCGCTCAGAAACGCGCTCCTGCCGGTGGTGACGGTCGTCGGTCTCTCGTTTGGCGCGCTTCTGTCGGGCGCGATTCTCACCGAGACGGTGTTCGCCTGGCCCGGCATCGGCAAGTGGATTTACGACGCCATCCAGTCGCGCGACTACCCCATCGTGCAGGGCGGGGTGGTGTTTGTGGCGTTCGTTTTTGTGATCGTTAATTTGATTATCGACCTGTCTTACGCGGTGATTGACCCAAGGATTCAGTATGGCTAGCACCACGGCGGCCGGGGGAGCCGAGCGCGTCGAGGGCCGCTCGCTCGCGCAGGACGCGTTGCGGCGCTTTTTTCGCAACCCGACGGGACTTTTGGGTC
Source organism: Trueperaceae bacterium (assembly GCA_965214995.1). Classification (GTDB taxonomy): domain Bacteria; phylum Deinococcota; class Deinococci; order Deinococcales; family Trueperaceae; genus CBDCCT01. The sequence goes on along the minus strand of CBDCCT010000002.1, from coordinate 4,618,649 downwards.
TCGGCATCGTCGCGTTTTTTATCGTCACCTCGCTTCTGGCCCCGGTGCTCTCACCCTATGACTCCTCGACAGACCGCAATTTGCGGCTGCGCCTTACCCCGCCTTCGTGGTCGCTCTCGGCGGCGGAACGTCAAGAGCTTGATTTGAACGCCTGGTCGCTGCCGTTTGGCACCGACCAGCAGGGGCGCGACCTGTTCGTGCGCGTCTGGCACGGCGGGCGCATTTCGCTGCGGGTGGGGCTGTTTGCGGTGGCGATTGCCTCGAGCGTCGGCATCTTGTTGGGCCTCTTGGCGGGCTACGCGGGCGGCTGGCTCGACACCGTCGTCGTCTGGTTGGTCGACATCTTGCTGGCTTTCCCCGGTATCCTACTCGCCATCGCCATCGTGGCGATTCTGGGGCCGAGTTTAACAAACGCGCTTATCGCCATCGGCATAACCCAAATCCCCATCTACACGCGCGTGACTAGGTCGGTGGTGCTGGGCTTGCGCGAATCCGAGTACGTGCAGGCGGCGCGGGCATTGGGCTCCGGGGGCTCGCGCGTGGTGTTTTCGCATATCCTGCCCAACTCGCTCTCGCCCATCATCGTGCAGCTCACGCTGTCCATCGGCGTGGCGATTTTGGACGTGGCGGCGTTGGGCTTCCTGGGCTTAGGCGTGCAGCCGCCCGCGCCCGAGTGGGGGGCGATGATCAAGGCCGGTTACGACAAGTTCTTGCAGGCACCCTACATGTCTATCTTTCCGGGCTTGGCAATTTTCCTCTCCGTCGTGGGGTTTAATCTCTTGGGCGACGCCATTCGTGACGTGCTCGACCCCCGTCTTCGGGAATAGTGGTTAGTGATGAGTGGTTAGTGGGTAGAAAATGGAGGACGTGAGCGTGCCCAACGTGAGCGGTTTGCGCGACCTTTTGAGCGAAGATCAGGTTAGTACGGGTGCGTCTGTGTTGGAAGCGCACTCGAAGGGCGAGTCCTACGACGAGGCTTCCTTGCCCGAAGCGGTGGTCTATCCCGAATCCACCGAGGACGTGCAGCGTATCGTTTCTTACGCTTACGAACATGGGATTTCAGTCACGCCCGTGGGGGCGAATTCGTCGCTAGAGGGTCACACCGTCCCCATACAGGGCGGCATCTCCCTGAGCCTCGCCCGCATGAACCGGATTTTGGAGGTCCGGCCCGAAGACCTTTTGGTGGTCGCGCAGCCCGCCGTAACCTACCCGGAGGTGAACGCTCGAGTCGGGCGGCACGGCCTCTTTTTCCCCGTTGACCCAGGCGCGCACGCCTCACTCGGCGGCATGGTCGCCACCAACGCCTCGGGCACGGCGGCGGTGCGTTACGGGGTCACGGCGGACTATGTGCTGGCTCTGGAAGTCGTCACGCCCACGGGCGAGGTGATAAGGACGGGCTCGAGGGCCAGGAAATCTGCAAGCGGCTACAACCTGACTCGGCTTTTCTGTGGCGCTGAAGGCACTTTGGGCGTCGTCACCGAGGTGACGCTGCGCCTCACAGGGTTGCCCGAGGCCGCGAGCGCCGCCCGCGTGCCCTTTGCGGACGCGGCCTCGGCCACGGGTTTTGTCACCAGCCTTATTCAAGCCGGGCTGCCCGTCGCGCGTTGCGAACTCATTGACCCGTTAAGCATCCGTGCGGTGAACGCCTACAAAGGCACGGACTATCCCGAGGAGATGACTGTTTTTTTGGAGTTCCACGGCAACCCGGCGGGCGTCGCCGCGGACGCTGCGCTGGCCGAGGACCTAGCGCGCGAGCACGGCTCGAGCGCCTTTGAGTCGAGCAGCGACCCGGACGAACGCGCCCGGCTCTGGGACGCGCGCCACAGCATGTTCTACGCGGCGGTGGCCGCCAACCCCGGCAAGCGCAGCGTCGTGACCGACGTGGCCGTGCCCATCTCCAAGCTGCCCGAGGCGGTGACGGAGGCTTTGGAGAGTTGCGAGCGGGAGGGCCTGAACGCTTACCTGGTCGGTCACGTCGGCGACGGTAACTTTCACCTGTCCATCTTTTTCGACAAAGGTGACGCGGAGGCGCTGAAACGTATAGAACGCGTGAGTTCCGAGATGACCAAACGTGCGCTTTATGCGGGCGGCACCTCGACGGGCGAGCACGGCGTGGGGGTTCGCAAGCTCAAATATATGGAGCTCGAGCACGGCGCGGCGCTTATGACCATGCGCGCCATTAAGAGAACGCTCGACCCGAAAGGGATTATGAATCCGGGAAAGAAGCTGCCCGCCAAAAATCTTGCTGACTAGTGGTGTCGTAATCCGAACGAACTCTTTACGGTCGGCCCCCACCCCGCAATTTAGGTCATGATCGGATGATCTCGAGACGGCCCGCCACACTAAGCATCTTCAGCATCTTCTGTGAACACGGCAGCAACATCCACCGTGAAACCGTCAAGCAACCTAGACCCCGCCGTCTCACCCGCCGCGAACTCGCCATGAATGTGATAGCCTTCCGCTTCCTCAGCTAGTACGAACACCATTATCTTTTCCGTCAGCGGATTTACCAACCAGTATTCGGGGATGCCCGCCTGAGCATACTCGCGTAACTTCACCTCGGTATCGCGCTTGGGGTCGTCGGGGCTGACGACCTCCATCACCAGGTCCGCGCCGTGCCAATAATTTTCGGTTCGCTTGTCGCTATGCTCCCGCAGCATGAACATCACGTCGGGCTCGCGGTACTTGTCTTTGCGGAGGCGGATACGAAAGGGGGCAATGAGGACTTTGCCTATAGACTCCTTGGCGATAAATGCTTTGAGGAGCCCCAAGAGAAAGATAACGATGTCCTGATGACGTTCGCTCGGCATCGGCAGCACCTCTATGTTGCCATCAGAGAACTCGACCAGGTGATTGGTCTCGAGGGCAAGATAATCCGCCTCGCTCCAAGCACCCTGTAGGGGGAAGAGGTGAGCAATCTCCCAGGCGGGCTCGAGCTTAGACTTCTTTTGCGTGACGGCGCCTACTGCCATAGCCTCTCCGAACCCTTGAACGTCATAGACATAACTTTAGCAAATTTGAGGAGAATTAACGTCGACTGGCGGTGTTGTAATCTGACCCCATGAACCTTGCGACCGTCGGCCTCCATCCCGACTTCCCCGAAAAAGTCTGGGTTGTCGTCGAACAGCCCAAGGGCGAGCCTCACCGCCTTCGTTACGACCGGGCGAGCGGGTCGTTTGAACGAACGCCGCACAAGTCGCTAACCTTTGAGAGAGGCTTTAGCGGCGCTTACGGCTGGGTCGGCGGGTTGGGCACGCCGCCCGCGCCGCATCTTGATGTTCTGCTGCTTACCCATCAGGACCGTAAAGTTGGTGACGTTCTCTTAGGCTTCGTCTGCGGCGTGTTCTACCGGGGCGACGGCGACCATAAACTCGTGGCGCCAGACGCTGAGCGGCGAGCCGCTGTAGCGCGTGCGGATTTTTTGCTTTGGATAATGCGACGCAGGACGAACTTAAACGTCTCTACCCGGACGTGCGCGAGAACGAGGGCTGGCGCGGTGCGGAAGAGGCGCAAGCTTACTTGCGCTCGAGCTTACCATCTCATAAGGAGGGCTGACCTCGGCGCCATATTTTTCTTTAGCCACCGCCCCTTGACGCGCGTTAGCTCGACCTTGGCGCTATAATGGACACATCAGGAGTGTTTATGGACGCAGCTTCACCACCCAACCTGCCTAAGCTCACGGAGTTGCCCGCGAGCTTACCTGCCGACGGCGCTATCAGCATCGTTCTCGTGCAGGGTGTGCCCGCCTTCCGGGCCTCGGCTGCCGTGGTGAGCCGTGTCGAGAGGCTGCTCGAGAAGGAGCGCATAGGCGGTTTGAACGCAGCCGAGGCGGCTGAGCTGGCTCAGTATGAAGAGGTCGACGACTACCTCAGCTATCTAAACCGCGTCGTCCGGAATTTACAGAGCGCTTAGAGCGGGTGACTCGGTCCAAAGTGCCCGACGCTCTGAAAGCCGAGGTCAGGGCGCGGGCGAAATCTCTGTGCGAATACTGCCACACCGACGAGACCTGGCAGTACGTGCCGTTCACCATTGACCACGTGAACCCGGTCCGTTCGGGCGGCGCGACGACGCGAGACAACCTCGCGCTTGCCTGTTTCCACTGCAATCGTCGCAAGGGTAGCGTCACGCGCGCCGCCGATCCCGCCACCGGGCGGGACGTACCGCTCTTCAATCCGAGAACACAGGCCTGGCACGAGCACTTCGTCTGGTCCAGTGATGGGTTAGAAATTATCGCCCTGACCGCCACCGGCAGAGCAACCCTACACATCCTTGACCTCAACCGCGAGCGAGTCAAGCGCATTCGTGAGGCTGACGGTGCGGTCGGGCGGCATCCGCCTGAGGGCGACCCGGTCCAAGGTGAAGAGAGTTAAGCTTCTGCGGGAGATGCGCGTCGTTAAGAAAAGCTCGAACCCCCGCCTAAAAACTAAAGCCTCCTAATCCGCCGCCACCGCCTCCGCCCGGTCGAGCGTCTTCCTAAGCGGCAACTCAGGGATGAAAAGCGTGACCAGCCAGCCCGCGACGACGATAAAGATGACGTAGAAGTAAATCTGCGTGATGGCCGTGGTAAACGACACTCTGATGCCGCGCTCGACCTGCTGACTGAGCGTGTTCGCCTGGCTCTCGACCTGATTTTTGAGCGTCGCCAAAAAGCCCGCCGTGGCCTGCGGGTTGCCGCGCACGCCCGCCGCGCCCGCTTCAATGCCCGCCTGCGCGACGGCGGGGAGGGGGCTCTCCTCGAGCACCGCGGAAAGCGCCGCCGCGTCGCCCGACTCGACCGCGCCCGCGATGGCCTCGTACTGTTCGTCAAAGGCCGCGCGTATCCGCTCGCCGACCTCGGCGCCGCCCGTCGAGGCGAGGCGGCTCTCGGCCCCGCCGCCGCCAAGATCAGACCCTGCGGCCCCCGCGAACTCCTGGGGCATGTTCTGCGAAAAAGACGCGGCGAGCGTGGTGGCTAGGACCGTGCCCAAGATGGCCGTGCCGACGGCCCCGCCGATTTGCCTGAAAAACTGGCTCGCGCTCGTTGCCTGGCCCACCTTGCGCACGTCCACCGCGTTCTGAATGGCGAGCGTGTAGAGGGGCAGCGAGGGGCCGACGCCCAAGCCGCAAATCACCATGTAGAGCGTGACCTGCCAGTAGGGGATGTCGGGCGACATGCTCGAGAGCAGCCACACCCCCACCAACAGGACCACGCCGCCGAAAAGCATGAGCGCGCGGTAGTGCCCGAAGCGCGACACGAGCTGTCCCGAGACAATCGCGCCAAATACCACCCCCAGCGAGAGCGGCACGAGCGACAAACCCGCCTCGGTTGCGGACACGCCGAGCACGTTAATCATGAAGAGCGGCAAAAAGGCGACGGTGCTTAAGAAAGCCGCGCCCAGAAAGAGGAGGGCGACGCTCGAGGTGCTGAACACTTTGTTTTTAAAAAGCCGTAGGTCGAGAATCGGGTTGGGCGACCGCAGCGAGCGCAGCACGAAGAGCGCGAGCGCCACCCCCGCTACCCCGAAGAGCGAGAGCGTGACCGGCCCGCCCCAAGGGTACTGGGTTTTGTCGAGCTGCAGCGCCAGCACGAGCGGCACGAGGCCGATAACGAGCAAGAAAGCGGCGAGATAGTCGAGCCCCGTTTTCTCCCCCTGCGGCACTAAAGGCGGCATCCGGGTGATGATAAACCACAAGGCGAGCGCGCCAAAGGGCACGTTCACGTAAAAGACCCACCGCCAGCCCGCGATGCCCGGCACGATGCCGGAGCCGTAGTCGGTCAGAAAGCCGCCGATAAGCGGCCCCAGCACGCTGGCAATTCCAAAGGTGGCCCCCACCAGCCCCTGATACTTGCCGCGCTCGGAAGGCGGAAAAAGGTCGGCGATGATAATAAACGCCATCGCAAAAAGCCCCGCGCCGCCCAAGCCCTGGATGGCCCGGAAAACGATGAGCTGGTTCATCCCGTCGCCGATAAGAGGCAGCGAGCCGAACTCGCCCGCGAGGCCGCAAAGAAAGGAGCCCGTCAGGAAGAGCCCGATGGACCAGAGTTCGATGCGCCTGCGCGAGTACATGTCCGCCAGCTTGCCGTAGATGGGCACGAGCACGGTCGAGGCGATGAGGTAGGAGGTGATGACCCAGGCGTAGCGGTCTAGGCCCTGCAGGTCCTCGACGATTTTGGGCAGCGCCGTCGAGACGATGGTCTGGTCTATCGCGCCCAGGAAGAGGGCCAACAAGATACCGATAAGCGTAAAGGTTGTGTCTCTTTTTGAAAGACTCATAAGGACTCCTGTGGGGGATGGTTCAACGTTTCAATGGCGCGTATCATCGTTTCTTGCTCCTCCGGCGTGAGCACCTCGAGCATCCTTGTCACCTCTGCGTCCAAAGTAAGGAGCGCGCCCCGCATGATGGCGTTTCCTCTCGGGGTCAAACTGAGCACCCGCCGCCGCGCGTCTTCGGGATCGAGCGTGCGCGCGATCAATCCCGCTTTTTCGAGCCCGTCGAGCTTGCGCGAGATCGCGTGCGCGGGAATCTGCATCGCCTCGGCCATTTCGGAGGGGCTTAAGTCGGTGGTGCCGATCTGCTCGAGCAGCAGCACTTCTAAAAACTCTAAACCGTGCGCCTCCCTGATTTTCGGATTCACCCGCCGCAGCATCACCTGCCGCAGCCCCCAAAAGGCGTGCATGAAACGTTGGCTGGTCCCGGATACTTGCACATTGCAAACATTACGCTTTGCAATATTAGTAAGTTGTATCAGAAGCTACACAGCGCGACATGGAGCGAGTGAGAGTGAAATCGCACGCCTCTCGCTTCATCTTCCCTCCTCTTCGCAACATTCCCGCCGACCCCTCGAGGGCTATACTTGGGGCTATGACTACAGATATAAACACGGATAAAGGTACTCAAATTCAGCAGAAGGAGCTGCCCAACGGCTTCACGCTGCTGCTCGAGTCCATGCCCTGGCTCCCGTCGGCCTCGTTCCAGTTCCTCATGCCCGTCGGCTCTTTAGGCGACCCCGCGGGCGAGGAGGGGAGCGCCACGGTACTGAACGACTGGCTCTACCGCGGCGCGGGGGGGCGGAGCTCGAGGGAGCTTTCGGACGCGCTCGACTCTTTAGGCGTCCGGCGGGGCGGCGGCGCGGGCACGGAGTACGCGACGCTCTCGGCCTCGCTGTTGGCAGACACTTTAGACGAGACGCTGCCCCTTTACGCCGACATCCTCCGCCGCCCCGCGTTGCCGGACGCAGAGTTCGAACCTGCGCGCACGCTCGCGCTGCAAGAACTCGCCTCGCTGGGCGACAACCCGACGCAGCGACTCTTTCAGGCGCTGTCGAAGAGCTACTTCGCTTCCCCACACGGGCGCTCGTCTTACGGGACCGAAGAAGGCTTGAAGGCGCTTACTAGGGAGAGCGTGCGTACGGACTACGCGCGGCGCGTCTCGCCGCAGGGGCTGATTTTGGCGGTCGCGGGGGGCGTGACGTGGGAGCCTTTGGTGGGGCTCGTCGAAAGGTTGTTCGGTGACTGGGAAGGAGAGACGCCCGCGTTGTCCGAGGCGGAGGTCGCGCCGCCGCACCAAGCGCACACGGACGCGGACACCGCGCAGGTGCAAATCGGCGTGGCTTACGAGGCCGTGCCCCCCGACGCGCCCGGCTGGTTTGAAAACGCGCTGGCGACGGGCGTGCTGAGCGGCGGGATGGGCTCGAGACTCTTTACCGAAGTGCGCGAGAAGCGCGGCCTCGTCTACAGCGTGGCCGCGGTGAGCCGCGTGGTGCGCGGCTTCGGCTACACGCTGGGCTACGCGGGCACCACCCCGGAGCGCGCGGACGAAACCCTGAGCGTGCTCCTTAATGAGCTTACCCGCGTCCAAGAAGGGGTGAGCGGGGAGGAACTCGAGCGCGCCCGCACCGGCATCTTGTCCCAACTCGTGATGCAGGGCGAATCGAGCGGCGCTCGAGCGAGCGCCTTGGCCCGCGACACCTTCTTGCGCGGTGCCCCGCGCCCCGTGGAAGAAACTAAGGAGGCGGTGCAGGCCGTGACCTTGGATGACCTCAACCGTTTCCTGGCCGAGCGTCCTCAACCGGACTTTACGGTATTGACCCTGGGACCTAAAGCGCTAAATCCCGAAGCCGTGGAGGTAGGCGCGTGATTCACTTCGATAAAACCACCCTAGACAACGGCCTCACCGTTATCGGCGAGCACAACCCGCGGGCGCAGACCTTTGCGGCGGGTTACTTTGTCAAAACGGGCTCGCGCGACGAGACGCCTGAAGTCGCAGGGGTGTCGCACTTTTTGGAGCACATGATGTTCAAGGGCACCCTTCGGCGCTCGCCCGAAGACATCAACCGCGAATTTGACGAGCTCGGGGCCAACTACAACGCCTACACGTCGGACGAGCGGACCGTCTACTACGGCGCGGTGTTGCCCGAACGCGGCTCGAGGCTTTTGGACCTCCTGTCGGACATGATGCGCCCCGCGCTGCGTAATGAAGACTTCGACCTAGAAAAAAACGTCATCTTGGAAGAAATCGCCATGTACGAAGACCGCCCCTCGTTCAAAGTGTTCGAGGAGGGCAACAGGCTCTTTTACAGCGCGCACCCGCTGGGCAACTCCGTGTTGGGTTCGGTGGACTCGATTACCGCTTTGGAACGCGACGCCATGCTCCGCTATTTTGAAGCGCGCTACGCGGCGGACAACCTCACGCTGGCGGTGGCGGGGAATTACGCGTGGGACGAGGTTGTGGACCAGGTCTCGACGCTTACCGAGGGCTGGCGGCCGAGCGAGGCGGGGCGCGACTATCCGGCTTTTGAGCCCTCGAGCGGGCAAAAAGTTCTCACCGACCCCAAGCTCACCCGCGTCCACGTGGCCGCTTACGCGCCCGGCGTGAGCGCGCAGGACCCTCGGCGCTACGCCGCGTCGGTCCTCGCCAACGCCTTGGGCGACGGCGACGGCAGCCGCCTTTACTGGGCATTGGTGGACAAAGGTTTGGCGGATAACGCCTCGCTGTCGCACGACAGCGCGGACGGGGCGGGCGCGTTCGTGGGCTACGTGTCTACCGCGCCGGAGGGGTTGGAGGGCGTCCTCACCCTCTTCCGCGAAACCTTGCGAGAGGCGCAAGAGGACGGCGTGACGCAAGAGGAGTGGGCGCGGGCGCAGCGCAAGCTGGCGACCGGCCTTACTTTACGCGGCGAGACGCCCTTCGGGCGGCTCATGTCTTTCGGGACGAGCTACCTCTACACGGGCGAATACAAAACGGTTCAGGAGGTGGTTGACGCCATCATGGCGACCACCCCGGAGGACGCCGCCGCGCTCCTCGCGGAAAGGCCTTTTGACCGGATGTTTACCCTTTCGCTGGGTCCCTCCAGGTCTTCTTAACTCAAAGCCCACGCAAGGAGCCTTCTCATGGTGGTCACGGTAAACTGACCATCATGCTTCTTTTGCGGCTGGGTCTCTTTACACTTTTGACACTTCTCCTTGTCCCCCTCGCGCTCGCTCAAACCACCCCCTTCGCCGCTCTCCAAATCACCCCCTACGGCGACCAGGCGGTGGACCTAGCCACGGGCGTGACCACGCTGCCCCAGGGCGGCGAAATCGTGGACGAGGAGAGCGGCGTCACCCTGACGGGGAGTCTTGTGACTTACAAAGAGGGCGATTATGTCGAGGTGACGGACGGGGAGGTGACGGGAGACTTTGGCTCGCTCGCCGCCCCCACAGTTCGTTTAGATATAAACGCGCAGACTCTTGAGACCACGGGCGGCGTCCGATTTGAAGGTGAGGGTTTGGCGCTCCAGTCGGACATGTTGACGCTTTACCTCGAGCCAGATATAGCGGTGGCTGCGGGGGGTCTTACGAGCGAAACGCCCGCGCTAGAGGCCGCCGCCCTGCTCGTGGACCTCCAACAAAACGCGGCGCTGGTGGTGGGACCCTACCACTATCAAAACGGACCACTCACCCTCCAGAGCGAAGCTGAAGACCTGCTGGGTCTCACCTGGGGCGCGGATGAGACGGATTTTGAGGCGAGTACGACCATCGACCCGGCGCTTCAAACCCGCCTCGAGCCCTACCTGCCCTAGCGTTGAGATGGTTTTGTCTCGTCCTCACTTTGGGCTTTTCGAGCGTGGTTTCGGCTCAGACGACGCTCCCAACGCAAGCGACTCCCTGTGAGAGGCCGAGCAGCAGGACAATCGGGCTTACAGGTTTGGGTACGGCTACCTCCGGCGAACTCAGCTACCGCACCAGGGAGGACGCGGCGGAGCTTACAAACGGTGTTTGCATCCGGGGGGAGGGCTGGACCGTGGAGGCCAATTCGCTCCAAGCCATAGGCGTGATGACGGAGCCTGTGGTTACGGCGTCTGCGGCGGTGCTTCGGGTGGGGGAGTGGACGCTCGAGAGCACATTGCTCACTGTAGAGAGCGAGGCGATGCAACTCACGGGGGTGCGATTTACAGGCGGTTCGGAAGGAACGGTCATGGGCGAGGCGGCGCACGCTACCTACGCTTTTTCCACAGGTGAATTTACGCTGGACGACGTGTGGGCGCTGGGCCGAGGCTACCGGGTGAGCGGCGCGCGGGCAACCCTCTCAGGAGAGACGCTGGTTTTTGACAACGCCGTGGCGACGACCTGCACGTGCGGCCCGGCGCTCTACACCGTCTCCGCGCCGGAGCTTCGGGTGGAGGAGGCGGGGCGGGTTGTGGTTCGTAACGGGGTGCTGAACGTGGGCGGCGCGGCGCTTAAGCTTGCGCCCGAGTTGGACCTTTCCGACACCTCGAGCCTCAGGCTGCCGGTGCGTGTTGACACGCTCGAGGGCGTAGGCCGCACCCTTCAACTCACCAGGCTTCCGCTTCGTAACGGCTTCGCGCTCTCTGCCGGGGTTACGGGTTTGGGTGAGACGCGCCCTTCCGCACCGTTCGGCCTCCTCCACATCAACAGGCCGGGTTTGGAGGCCGTTGTGGGGCGCGGCCCCTGGGGTCTTCAGGCCGATGTCCGGGTTTTTGAGCCTCTGAACGACACGCTTACCGTGAGTTTCGGCCTCCGCAATCACCTCTGGGAGCTGGAGGATTTTCTGCGCGAGGGCTACGTAAGTTTTAACGGCGCGCGCACCCTGACCGGGCCTTTTGGCGGCGACAGCCTACGCCTCACCGGCAACGCTACCGTCGCCGTTTCAGGGCAAAGGCTGGGTGACGCGTTCGTCGTGTCGCCGCGCGCCGCCCTGTCCGCCGAGGCCGCGTACGCCTCTCCCGAAACCCCGCTGGGCCGCTTCGGCCTCCGCACGGGGGCCAGCGTGAGCGTTTATCCTACTTTCGATAGAACCCAGTACGGCTTTCGTCTTGCACCAAGTTGGCGGCTCGAGCGCGGCCCCTTCACAGGCGTTCTAACCTATGACCGGCTCCTGACCAACAGCGCCTCGCCCTTTTCCGTTCGCTTAGACCGGCTCGAGCCCTCAAGCGCCCTCCTCGGCAGCGCCGCCCTGACGGATAATTTGAGGGGCGGGGGAGAGGTGGGCGTCACCACGACGTTTGGCTATAACTTTCGGCCCGAGCCCAATAAAAACTCCTTTCGGACGCTCCTTCTTTCCGCTCGCGCGGCGGTGCCCGTTTCTTCTTTCACCCTCACGCCAACTTTTGACTTAGAGCTCGCCCGCGTGCTCGAGCCCCGCTTCGACCCGGACACGAGGGCTTTCGTCGCGCTCGGTGTGGGTCTCTATAACGAAAACTTTGGAGCGGGCCTCTACGCGCGTTACAATCTTCTGCCGGAGGTGCGGCGGTTGGACGTGTTGGAACTGTCGGGGAGTGCGCCGGTTCATGTGGGGGAGAGAATCACGCTCGAGCCTTTTTTAGCTCTCAACGTTGCGGGGTTGGTAACGGGCGAGGAACCCCTGCGCGTCTCGGGTGCCGGGCTTTCGTTCACCTACCGGAGCTGTTGCGGCACCGTTACGGCGGGTTATAAGCAACTCCGCGGCGAGGCGACGACCACGCTGGCGCTCGAGCCGCGCACCCCATAACTTTATGAAACGCCTTGACCGTTACCTCCTCATGGAAAGCCTGCCCCCTTTCGTCTTCGGCCTCCTCCTATACAGCACGCTGGCGGTGGTCAGCGTGACTCTCCCGCGATTACAGTGGATTGTGGGTGCGCCGTTGGGACCGCTGCTGGGCTGGCTGGCGCTGCAAGTCCCCGCCGCCGCGGTGCAAACGCTGCCCATTGCGCTCCTCTTGGCGGTGCTGTTGACCTTTGGCCGTTTAAGCGCCGACAGCGAACTTTTAGCGGCGCAGGCGGGGGGCGTGGCGTTGGGGCGGTTGGCTCGAGGGTTCATCCTGTTGGGCTTCCTCGCCGCGGCGGGGGCGCTCCTGCTCAACGAGCGGGTGCTGCCCGCCACCAACGCGCAAGTCGGCGCGCTCTATTGGGAGCTGACGAGCGGCGGGAGCGGGCTCTACCGCCTGGCCGAGCAGAACCTGCCGCTGGGCGACACCAGCCTCCGTTTTGAACGCACGGACCGCGCCACCGACGAGATGTTCGGCGTCAGGCTCGAGTCCTGGCAAGACCGGACGCTGACCGTCGTTTTTGCTGACCGTGCGAGGTTTGTTGAGGGGGGGCTCGAGCTTTACGGTTATCAAACAACCGTTTTAGATTTTGCCGCGTTGTCGCGTCCTCAAGAAGATGCCGAAACGTTCTTGCGCGCGCTGCTACGCGCCGACAGCCGCGCGCCGGGGCCGGACTCGAGCCTCCGCGTCACCCTCCCCGTCTCGTATGACGACCTCGTCACCCGTTTTAGCGGCGGCGGGTTTGAGGATAGTAGGTCGGTGTTGGGGGCTTATCAAGACGCCCGCGACACGGCGCTCCCTGTGGGCGAACGCCGGACGGCGGCGACGCTCTTTCACCGCAAGCTGGCCGAGCCCTTCGCCAACCTCACCCTGCTGCTCGTGGCCGTCCCGCTGGCGCTCCTTTACGCCCGCTCTCGCGCCGTCGCTTTTGGTTTGTCGCTCGTCGTGACCCTTGCTTGGTATCTCCTTCTTACCGTCGGTCAACTTCTCGCGCAGGCGGGGACGGTGCCCGTGTGGCTGGGGGTCTGGGCGGGGAACGGGCTGCTGGCGGGGCTGGGGGTGTATCTGCTGGGGGCTAGGGTGAGTTTGAGATAAGACGCGCAAGTTACGTTAGTCGGCCCGTCCAGCCGCAGAAGCTTTTTCATTTACAAAAGCTTTTAACGTCAATCTGTTTTGTGCCGTTTGCGCAAAAACACTGAGACCCGAAACGCCCCACAACCATGAACGGTCCGTAAAAAACCCTACACGCACCCGCTATGCGTTAAATTCTGCGCAGAAACGCCTTCATCTTCTTCATACGCTTAGCTCACCTAACGCGACCTTGCTCGCCTTCGTGGGCAGGTCAGTCAAGCGTTTTGGGAGGATGGTTACATGCACCGTAAGTTCCACCTTACCCTTTGGTCTCTACTGCTCACCCTGCTGCTCGCAGCCTGCGGCGGCGACGCTACAAGGGATGTACCCACAGCCCCCACCGGCCTCACCGCCACCCCGGGCGAGGGCGTGGTCACGCTGCGCTGGCAGGATAGAAGCGACAACGAAACAGGCTTTACCATCTACAGGCGCGAGGCGGGCGCGGACACAGCCTCTGTAGACAGCACGGGACTCGGCAGCCAGCAGGCCCCGGCTTTTAGCAAGCTGGGCAGCGTGGCGGAGAACGTTACGGAGTACGAAGACACCAGCGTCACACCCGGCACGCTCTACCGTTACGGCGTGACCGCAGACGGCGAAGTAAGTTCGTCTGCGCTCGTCACCACCAGAGCAAACGAGCCCGTAGCCGCCGGAAACCGCGCGCCCACCGCCAACGGCCAGTCGTTCAGCACGCCCGAAGACGTGCCCATCGCGGTCACGCTCACAGGCAGCGACCCGGACGGCGACGCGCTCACCTACGCCATCATGACGGCTCCTGCTTACGGCAAGCTCTCAGGTGACGCGCCGAAGCTGCTCTACACCCCCAAAGAGAACTACAGCGGCAAAGACTCCTTCACCTTTACCGTATCCGACGGCAAGGCGACCTCGGCTGAGGCGACGGTCACACTCACCATAGGGGATGTGAACGACGCGCCCACGGCGAACGACAAAGAGGTGAGTACCGAAGAGGACACGCCGGTCACCATCACCCTGACAGGCAGCGACCCGGACGGTGACGCGCTCACCTTTGCGATTGCCACACAGCCGAGCAAGGGCAGCTTAGGTAACGTTAACCAGACCACGGGCGAGGTGACCTACACCCCCGGAGCGAACGAGAACGGCGCAGACACCTTCACCTTTACGGTTTCAGACGGCAAAGAGACCTCCGCCCCGGCGACGGTTACGGTTAACCTGGGTGTGGTAAACGACGCGCCTGTAGCTAAAGCGCAAACGGTTAAAACCAAAGAGGACACCCCGCTCGATATCACGCTCTCCGGCAGCGACGCGGACGGCGACGCGTTGACCTACGAGGTTGTCACGGAACCTGAACACGGCAGCCTTTCGTTCCCGAACCCAAACCCTTGCGAGACGAACTTGGACGGTTCGCCCTCGACGAACTGCGCGTTCCAGCCGAGCGGGTTAGCGCCGAGCGACGCGCGGCAACTGATCTATACCCCCGACAACAACTACGTCGGCCCGGACAGCTTCACCTTCAAGGCCAACGACGGTTTGGACGACTCGGCTGAGGTGACGGTAAGCATCACGGTAACTGCGGTGAACGACGCGCCCAGCGATATTACCCTAACGGGCAGCAGCGTGGCTGAAAACGAGCCCGCCGGTACGGTCGTAGGTAGCCTCAGCGCCAGCGACATCGACAGCACCAGCTTTACGTACAGCCTGGTTGCGGGTACGGGTGACGATGACAACGCCAGCTTTAGCATCAGCGGCGACGAGCTGAAGACCGCTGCCAGTTTCGACTTCGAGACCAAGAGCAGCTACAGCGTGCGCGTGCAGGTGAGTGACGGCGACGCCAGCTTTGCCAAAAGCTTTACCGTCACCGTGACCGACGTAGACGAAAGGCTCGTCGTGACCACCGAGGCCGACAGCGGCGCGGGCTCGCTGCGGCAAACCGTGCTGGACGCTGTGGCAGGCGACACCATCACCTTTGCCAGCACCGTGCAGACTGTCCTCCTGACGGGTAGCGAAATCGTCCTGAACAAAAACCTGACGATTCAAGGCGACGTGACCATCGACGCCCACGCCAACAGCCGCATCTTCAACGTCAGCAGCGGGACTACCGTCGTGCTGAAGGACTTGACCTTGACGAACGGAAACGCCAACAACGGCGGCGGGATTTACAACTACGGCACCCTCACCTTGCAGGGTGACGCGAGCATCAGCAACAACACGGCCTCGAATAAGAGTGTGGGTGGTGGGATTTACAACCACGGCACCCTTACGCTGCAAGGTGACGCGAGCATCAGCGGTAATAACTCAACTGGTAACGACGGTGGCGTATTTAACCTCGGTACCCTCACGATGCAAGACAACTCGAGCGTCAGCGGTAACACAGCTACGATAGATACGGGTGGAATGTATAACGCCGGTACCCTCACGATGCAAGACAGCTCGAGCGTCAGCGATAATGCGTCCGGGGGTGATGGTGGTGGGGTGTATAACGATGGTACTCTCACGTTGTCAGGAGCGGCGAGCATCAGCAACAACACGGCTACAAATAGTGGCGGCGGGGTAGTCATCAGAAACGGTGCTGTCACCCTGAAAGACAGCTCGAGCATCAGCAAAAACAGCGCTAAAAATGGCGGTGGGGTGTACAAAATTGGCGGCACCCTTAACGGCGCTGTTTACGACCAACCGAGCGGCAACAACATCTTCAACAACACGCCCAATCAGGTTGCCCCTTAACACCCTGGGTTTCGTCTAAAGATGCTGACCAGAGGAGGCTCGAGTCTGACTCGAGCCTCCTGCTTTATAGCCTCTCGGGCTACTGTCAGGGCTCGAGTTTACCCCTTTTAGAACGGGGGCTCGAGCGCGACGCGGGGGCTGTGAGCAAGTCCGAAGAGATGTTCCTCTTCCAACTGACCAAGTAGCTATGCCCAAACGACGCTTACTGCATAATCAGAGAACTCGCCGTCCTTGCTGAGGAGGCTCGCGCCTTCATTTTGCGCCTGGGTGATGAGGAGGCGGTCAAAAGGGTCTCTATGGTGCATCGGCAGATGTTGCAGGGCTAAAACATGCGGTAGCGTGATTGGCAGGAGGGTGACGCCGTTCTGCTGCTGGTCGGTGATAATTTTCGCCAGCCCGGTTCTCAGTTGGAGCTTGCCGAGCTGCGCCTTGATTTGAATTTCCCAAATGCTCACCAGGCTTAGAAGAAGCTCATTGCTCGGGTCTTGCAAAAGGCTTTTCGTGCGCCCGGGTAACTTATGAGAAGCGTGGTCCATCCAAAGAAACGTGTGGGTGTCTAGCAGCAGCTTCATGCGTCCTTACCGAGCCAGAACTCGTCCGGCAACGGCTCGTCGAAGTCGTCGCTCATCCAGACCTGACCTTTGTGCAAATCCATAACGCGCGGTTTCTCGGGCGGTTTTTCAGTGCGAGGCTGCTGATGCTTTTTCTCGAGCAAGAAAGCTGCGAAGTCGTAGACCTCTCGTTGCAGGTCGGTAGGTAGCTGGTCGATAAGGGTATGTAGGTTTGCGCTGTCCATAGCTCTAGTTTACTCGAGCCTCCTTTCTTTTTTCATCTCACAGACCCTTGTCGGGGCTCGAGTAGGGTATTTTCTTTGGCAGCTCGAGCCTCTTTCTCTTCACTCGCAACCCACCGTCCACTCCGGCACCCCCGCGTCCGCCGACCAATACACCTCTGCCTGGCTCATGTCCTGGGAAAAGGTGTAGCGCAAGGGCTCACTGCTCTCGGCGCGCCAGGTCGCTAAGTCCTGACTGGGACTCACCGACGCGTCGCTGATGATGAGCCAGATTTGGGTGGCGCGGTCTATAGCGGAGGGCTCCAGGCTCACCGTCACGCTTTCGCCCGCCTTGAAGGGGCTGAAGTAGACGTTGCCCGACAGGTAGGCGCTGTCGTAAAAGGCGTCGTTGATGTTTTGGCAGCCCGCCGACATGACGCTCTGGGGCGGGGGCGTTTGCGAACACGCGGCCAAAAGAAGAACGGTAAACAGGACGAAGTAACGCATGATGCCTCCGGCGGGGTGCTAGGCGAGCAACGTAGCCAAAACGCTTTCGCAGGCACGGGTGGATGAAAGGCTCGAGCTTTCCAATCAGAGCGCGCAAAGTTACGTTGCTAAAAACACCCCTATAAGGAGAGCTTAGCGTGAACTATCTCACTTCCGGGTACGCGCGTCACGCGCTGGCGGAGGTGTCTATACAAAACCTCACTCCGCGCAACCGAGTTCAAAAAACTAAACATTCAGTCCTACTTGGCGGCACCCGTCTCGTGGCGCGGTTCGTTTTACGGGAGCGTGTGATAGACTAATGAAGCTTGATGGACGCACTTCTCCAGGGTTTACACGACAAAGCGGGGTACTTGGGAGCGGAGGCGCAGGCGCGCCTTGCGGACGCCTACTGCGTCGCCGAGGCCGCGCACCGGGGCGTGATGCGCAAGTCGGGCGAGCCCTACATCACGCATCCCGTGGCGGTGGCCGAGCTTTTGGCGGAGATGCGCCTTGACGCCGACGCGCTCGCGGCGGGGCTCCTGCACGACACGGTGGAAGATACCCACGTGACCCTGGAGGATTTGGAGGCGCGCTTCGGCCCCGCCGTGCGCCGCATCGTCGAGGGCGAGACGAAAATCAGCAAACTCGCGGTGCGCGTCTACGAGGACGAGCAGTCCGAGAACCTGCGCCAGATGCTCCTGGCGATGACGAACGACGTGCGCATCATCTTGGTTAAACTCGCCGACCGGCTCCACAACATGCGCACCCTGGCGAGTATGCCGCCCCACAAGCAGACCCGCATTTCGCGCGAGACGCTGGAGATTTTCGCGCCGCTGGCGCACCGTCTGGGCATCAACCACATCAAAAACGAGCTGGAGGATTTGAGCTTTTACTACCTCGAGCCCGAGCGCTTTGAAAGTTTGCAACGCCAGGTGCGGATGCGCCACGCCGAGCGCGAGGCGTATGTGAAACGCTCTATCGGGCTGCTCGAGGACCGCCTCGCCAAGGAAGGCCTGCGCTTCGAGGTGTCGGGACGGTCAAAACACCTCTACAGCATCCACCGCAAGATGCAGCGCGACGGCAAGACCTTAGATCAGATTTTCGACCTCATGGCGATTCGCGCGCTTATCGACGCGGAGAACGGCTCGGGGATGAGCCCCGACGACCAAGAAAAGGCGCTCTGCTACCGCGCGCTGGGTATCGTTCACTCCCTCTGGACGCCCATCCCGGGCCGCTTCAAGGACTACGTGGCGGTGCCCAAGCCCAACGGCTACCAGTCGCTCCACACCACCGTCATCGGGCTTTTAGGTCAACCCATCGAGGTGCAGATTCGCACCAAGCGGATGCACGAGGTGGCGGAACTGGGCGTCGCCGCGCACTGGGCCTACAAAGAGGGCCTGAGTGATGTGCGCGAGGTCGAGAAGCGGCTCGAGTGGATGAAGCAACTCTTGGACGTAAACAGCGCGGCGGAGAGCGCGGGCGCGTTTGTTGAAACCGTCAAGAGCGACTTCTTGGGCGAACGCGTGCTCGTCTTTACCCCCGCGGGCGACGTTATCAACCTGCCGCGCGGCTCGACGCCCATCGACTTTGCCTATCACGTCCACACGCAAGTCGGCCACCGCTGCATCGGCGCGCGCGTGAACGGCGAAATCGTGACGCTCGGCTATGAGCTGCAAACGGGCGACCGGGTCGAGGTCTTGACCAACAGAAGCGCGCAGTATGGCCCCTCGCCCGACTGGCTGGGTGTGGCGGTCACGCGGAGCGCGAAGGGCAAAATCCGGCAGTATTTCCGGCAGCAGGCGCGGCAGGGGCAGCTCGAAAGCGGCAAACGTTCGTTGGAACGTGCCCTGCGTCGCAAAGGTTTTCCGGTGGGCCAGTACACCACCAAGGGGCGGCTCGAGGGCGTCGCCAAGACGCTCCTCGGCGCGGACTCGGCGGATGACTTGTTGTTGGCCTTGTCGAGCAAGCGCGTCACCACGAAGCAGGTCATCGAGACCCTAGCGCCGGACACGGTCAAGTCTCCCGAAAAGCCCGCCCCGACGGGTCCGGTCAAGCGCGGCACGGGCGGCATCTTCGTGGACGGCTTCGACGCGCCCGCCAAGCTCGCGGGCTGCTGCTCGCCCGTGCGCGGCGACGACGTGGTGGGCTACATCACGCGGGGGCGCGGGGTGAGCGTCCACCGCATTGACTGTCCCAACGTCAAGCACCTCATGCAGCAAGAGGGCGAGAGATTAGTTAACGTGACCTGGGAAGCGCCCGCGGGCGAGGTCTACTCGGTCGATTTCGAGGTGGTGGCGGTGGACCGGCCCGGTCTATTGAAAGACGTGCTCAACGTCATAGGCGCGATGAACAAGTCCGCCACCCGCGTGAACGCCGACGTGCGCGACTCAATAAGCGCCCGCATCCACTTCCGCGTAGACGTGAGAGACCAGGGCGAAATCGAATTTATCAAAGACAACGTGCTCAAAATCTCCGACGTGACCCGGATATACCGGGCGAGGCCGGGTCTCAAGGCGTAGGCTTGTCTTACGGAACAAGCTTTTTTGCGCATCACTCGGCATTTTTCGACTGATCCAGTGTCTATGTAAGGTGGAACTTTAGGATGAACATCAGCGTTATCGGCGGCGGTATCGGCGGTCTCACCGCGGCGGTTGCCCTGCAACGCCGCGGGTTCGACGTTCACGTTTACGAGTCGGCGGCTGGACTCGAGCCCGTCGGCAAGGGGATTTGGGTGCCGACGAACGCCATGCTCGTCCTTGACCGTTTGGGGCTCGGGGGTGCCGTGGCCGCGCGCGGGGTGGCGCTCGAGCGTATTGAGGTGCGTGACAAAGATGACGGCGTCCTCCAAGGGATTGACCTAAGAGACGTCCACACGCGCTTTGGCCGGACCACCGTGTCCATCCTCCGCGCCGACCTTCAAGCCGTCCTCGTCCGCGCGCTCCGCGCCGGAACGCTCCATCTCGGGAAACGGTGCGTCGGGGTTCGCGCTGACGGTTCTGGAGCAGTGGCCCGGTTCGACGACGGCACCCACGCCGAAGGTGAGGTCATCGTCGGGGCCGACGGCGTTCGTTCTGTGGTCCGCGAGGCGGTTTCTCCAAACACTCCCCTTCGCTATTCCGGTCAGACGTGCTACTTGGGTGTCGCTGACTTACGGCTACCGCCCCACCTTGCCCGCACGGTGTGGGAGGTGTGGGGCGGGGCGCACAGGTTCGGCTTCTCGTCCGTCGCGGAGGACCGGGTCTACTGGTTCGCTCCGGCCACCGCGCCCGAAGGAGGTCGGGAACCGCCCGACGTGCTAGAACTCGGCAACCGCTACGCCAGCTTTCCCGCGCCCATCCCGGATATCATCCGGCACACGCCAGTAGGGGAAATCATCCGTGTGGACCTCCACGATTTTGCCCCCATCACGCGCTGGTCTCGGGGTCGGGTTGTTCTCGTCGGGGACGCGGCGCACGCCATGACCCCGAACCTCGGTCAGGGCGGGGCGCAGGCCGTCGAGGACGCCTACGTTCTTGCCGAGGCGCTGGCGCGCGAAAAATCTTTGGAAGCCGCCTTCGCCGCCTACGCGCGGGTTCGGCAGCCGAAGGCGACGCGAATCGTCAACACGGCGTGGCGGTACGGGCGCTTGGCCCATGTGGAAGCGCCTTGGCTGAAGGGACTCCGCAACACCGCGCTTCGGCTGACCCCGGACCGCGTCAGCCGACGGCAGGCGTACGCGCTGTACAGTTTGAACTACTGAGCCGCTAAGCTGAATAAAGTTTGCCGCGGCATCTGGTGAACGTCTGAGCCAAATTGCAGCAGGCGGTATCCGTATGTTAGGAAACGTTCCTGCGCTCAAACATCTTATACGGGCCTACCCGTCCTCGTTTTCACTCGCTCTGCTCGTCCTTGACTTTTCGCTTCGCTCAGTTGTCAAGGCAAAAGGGTATCAGCAAACCGCTTTAAGTCAGCCAAAAACCACATCCCCCTGACGTTTACTAAGTACACTGGAGCCGATGCCAGACACTACCCGCCGTAAAACCGTCACGACCTGGGTGGGGGGCGTGCCCGTGGGCTCGGCTCACCCCGTCGTCGTCCAGTCCATGACCAACACCGACACCGCCGACGCCGCGGCGACCGCCCGGCAGGTCGCGGAGCTCGCGGAAGCGGGCTCCGAAATCGTCCGCATCACCGTGAACACGAAAGAGGCGGCGGGGGCCGTGCCCGACATCAAGCGGCGTCTTTTGGACCAGGGCGTCACCGCGCCCTTAGTCGGCGATTTTCATTACAACGGGCACATCCTGCTCAAGGAGTTCCCGGGGGCCGCCGAGGCGCTCGACAAGTACCGCATCAACCCCGGCAACGTGGGGCCGGGCCGCTACCACGACCCCAACTTTTTGACGATGATTGACGTGGCTAAGGCGTATGACCGGCCCGTGCGCATCGGGGTGAACTGGGGCTCTCTGGACCAGGGGCTCTTGACCCGGCTGATGGACGAGAACGCGGCGCTCCCCCGGCCCAAAGAGGCGCGCGAGGTGATGCTCGAGGCGATGCTCCAGTCCGCGCTCCGCTCCGCCGAGCTCGCCGAGACGCACGGCCTGGGCCACGACAAAATTATCATCAGCGCGAAGGTGTCGAACGTGCGCGACCTCTGGGACGTGTACCGCCTCCTCGCAAAGCGCTGTGACTACCCGCTGCACCTGGGGCTGACGGAGGCGGGGATGGGCGTGAAGGGCATCGTGTCCTCCACCGCGGGCTTGAGCACCCTTCTCGCCGAGGGCATCGGCGACACCATCCGCGTGTCGCTGACGCCCGAACCGGGGGCGTCGCGCGTCAAAGAGGTGGAGGTGGCCCAAGAAATCTTGCAGGCTCTCAACCTGCGCTCTTTCGCCCCCACCGTCACCGCCTGCCCCGGCTGCGGGCGCACCACGAGCACGCTGTTTCAGGAGATGGCGAGGGACATCCAGGCCTACCTCAAGGCCCAGATGCCCGGCTGGCGCGAAAAGTATCCCGGCGTCGAAACGCTCAGGGTGGCGGTGATGGGCTGCGTCGTGAACGGCCCCGGCGAGTCGAAGCACGCGGACATCGGGATTTCTCTGCCCGGCACGGGCGAGGACCCCAAAGCGCCCGTTTACCGCGACGGCAAGTTTGTCAAGACGCTCCAGGGTCCGGGTATTGTGGCGGACTTTAATGAGATACTCGAGGACTATGTCGAGGCGCGTTACGGCCAGTCCGTCGCGCATTAGCCGGGTCTACGGCACACCAATCGGGGCGAGGTGATTTCAAAAGTCGTTGCTATGTGCCCACGCCGTCATCGACACCCTCACCCCGCGCTGGAAGACTGAGGCGACCAAGGCCGCAACCTTGTTTCTGATGACCAGTTCTAGTCACCAGCGGCGACGGCTGAACGTGGCCCCGTCCCCCCGCGCTCCGTTTCCCTCCGAGGCGCGACACGCTGCGCGAGCGCCAGCCCGAGCCCGGCGGAGAGCGCCCACCAAGCCAGGTGGCTATACTGCGCCGACTCGAACCAGGCGAGCACGAACACGAAATAAACCACCGCCACGGCCTCCAAGCCCCAGCCACTCCCCCGCGCGCTCACCACAAAAAAGAACAGAAACAGCGCGCTGTAGATAAGCAGCCCCACCAGACCGACGGACAACGCTGTGTCGAGAAAGATGTTGTGCGCCTTGTTGGTGTAGATGTTGCCCTGATGCTCCGCCCCGTCCGTGCCTAAGTAGCGAAAGCCGTAGTTGGAAGGCGCAAGCACCCTTTCCACCGGCACGCCGCTGGGGAGTTTGTAGCCGTACTGCGACCAGTCCGCCACGTAAGGCCAGGAGATACCGAAACCGTCGAAGCCCCAGCCGAAAAGGGGCCGCATGGGGACGGCTTCCAGGGCCGGTTCCCAGAGCCTCGGCCGGAGCGACAAGAAGGTGTTGAGGTCCGTGCCGGTGGAGGGCAGCAGCGCGGGCACGCTGCGCGTCTCTACGGTGAACAAAGAGCTTGCGCCCTGGTACGCCCCGAAACTTAGGAGCGGGACCAGAAAAGCCCAGAGGAGGGCGCGGCGCGAGGGGGCGTGCCAGAAGCGCGCGAGCACCCAAAGGAGCCCCACGGCGAAGGCAAGAAATATGCTCCTGGTGGTGGTGAACCATACCGCCAGGGTCAGCACGAAGTAGCCCGGCCACACGTAAAGGGGCTTGAGCCAACCCCGCAGGAGTCCCACGAGCGCCAGCACGGCCGCCGCGGCCACCACAAAGCCCGCGTGACCGCGAGAGGTGTGAAAGCCAATCGGCATCTGGGTAATCCACATCGAACTTACCAGCATCCTGGGGTTCGAACTCACCTGGCCCGAGGTGTCGGTGTAGTCGATGCGCCAGTCCAGCGCCTGCGGGAACATGGCGCAGGCGAGGATGAAGCCGCCCACCACCACGCCGATGAGCTGGATGCGGAAGAGCCGGGGGTTGACCCTTAGTACGAGCGCGTTGGAGAGCACGAACGCACCAACGAGCAGCCAGTAGAGGTAGCCGTCGCCCATCTCGAGGTGCGCCCGCAACGAACTCGCGGGTGCCGGGCTCCGGAGCATCGTGACGAGCCCGGAGAAGAGAAAAAGCCCCCACAGCGCCGCCGCGCCCGTTAGCGACCGCCCGGTGCGGGCGGGCCCCTGCAGATTCACAGCGCCGAGCCTGCTCATCACAAGAAACCCGAGGTTGAGCAGGGTGAGGATGGCGATAACGTCTACCTTGGGCTGCACCCAAATCTCGCCGCGGTCGCCCCCCCAGGGGTTGATGGCGATGAGGCTCAGCGCGAACAGCGCGCCGTAGAGCCATTTCAGGCTCAGCACCGCTAAGTCGGCCCGGCGGCGCGCGTGGGCGTTGCGCACGGGCGTCTGCACCGGGTCGGATAAAACCGCGTCGGACAAAATTGAGGACTGCTCTACCGTTCGCTCAGCTCTCCCTTTAGTTACCACTTCAGCCACCTCTTGATTGCCACCGTTTGGACGCCCTTTTGTCTGTGCATCATCTTTTTGAGCCCCCTGTGAGACGCGCCGCTTTTCTACCGCTGTTCTACGCCCTTAGGCGCGCTTGCCCAAAAAGTATAGCTCGTATTGTTTCTCGAGGATGTGAGCGTCAAGGGGCGCAACCAGGAGGGTGTGGCAGGAAGGTTTAGGGCGTGAGTACGGCGAACGTCTTCCGCATCATTCCGCTACAAGGGCGTCTACTTCGATTTCGACGCGCATGGCGGGGTCGATAAGCCCCGCCACGGCGACGAGCGTGGTGGTGGGCCGGACGCTCCCAAAAACCTCCCCGTGCGCCCGGGCGACCGCCTCCCAATCGTTAACGTCCGTGACGTAGATGCGCGTCCGGACCACGTGCGCCAGGGTTGCCCCCACCCCCTCCAACGCCGCCCCGATGTTTTTCAGAATCTGAACCGTCTGCGCGTAGGCGTCTCCCGCGACGAGCTCGCCCGCCTCGTCCGTCGCGGTCGTGCCCGAGACGAACACGTGCGGGCCGACGCGCAGGGCCCTCGAGTAGCCCGCCAGCGGTTCCCAGGGCGTGTTGGTTGAAAAGTGTTGTCGTTTCATCTTCTCCTCTTTGACTGTTTCTTTGACTGTGTCCCTTTGTTTCCCGACTTCTATCAACTTTGTGAAACCGCTCGTAAGATTGCTTTTAGCCTCTTTGATGTTTCCCCCGACCTTACGGCCCCGCCCCCGACAGCAGCACGCCGACAAAAAGCGTGAGCGCCACGGGCAGGCCGAACACCATAAACACGTAAAAACCCAAGAACACCGCCCGCCGCTTGGGCATAAACACCCGCGTTCCCGCGCGCAGCACCACGAGGTGCCACACCACCGCCGTGAGCACGCCTAAGGGCAGCGCAACGGTCGGGGCCAGCAGCGCCGCGGGCAGAAACGACAGGCTCGTCCAAAAGGCCGGGGTCCAGCTCCACGCCGCCACCTCCCAGGCGCGCAGGTCGAGCCGCCCGAACGCTTGCAAAAGAAGGCTCCCGGCGGCCAACAGGGGGAACGCCAAGAGCAGCCCGAGCCCGAGCGCGGCCAAGAGCACCGGCAGAACCGCGTCCGAGGCGGTCGCGCGCAAAAAAGCCACGCCCAGCCCGAGCGCGCCCGTCACTAACGAAAGGAGCGCGGCGAGCAGGGCGGGTCTGAGGTCGGGGTGGTCGGCGTCCAGTCTCCCGAACCACGCCCCTGGGGAGGAGGCCGCCCACCACATTTGTTTGATCACAAACGGCTTTTCATGCTGCTTTTCGCACCACTTTCCACATTATCTTTTACCAGATTGCTTCTTATTAAAGTCACGCGTGGGTCGCGCTCCCGTAAAAGATAGGCGGGGACGCTTCAGGAAGCAGACCCCGCTCCCGACCCCGTTTGAGCAGTTCCTCCACAGCCCGCACCCCCGCCTCGCCGACGTCAAGCGAATATTCATTGACGTAGAGGTCGATGTGCTTTTGTCTCACCTCCTCGCTCATTTCCTGGGCGTGCGCGGCGACGTAGGGACGCGTCTCTTCGGGATGCGCGTAGGCGTAGCGCAGGCTCTCGCGGACGGCCGCGTCTACCATCAAAAGTACCTCTTCCCCCAGACTCCTTTTCGCCATGATGCCGCCCAAGGGGAGGAGTTGCCCCGTCTCCTCCTTCCACCATTCACCCAAGTCGAGGTACTTGTGGAGGCCGTAACGGGGATAGACGAAGCGCGACTCGTGGATAATCAGCCCCGCGTCCACCTCGCCCGCGGCCACGGCGGGCATGATGCGGTCGTAGCGCCTTTCGACTGTTTCAACGTCCGGCTGCGAGAGTTTGAGGAGTAGGTTCGCGGTGGTGAGACCCCCGGGCGTGGCGACGCGCTTGCCCTCGAGGTTCCCCAACACCTCCCTGGTGACGATAAGCGGCCCCACCCCGTCGCCGAGCGCCCCGCCGTTGCGGAGCATGACGTAGTCGCCCGTAAGGTGCCCGTACGTGTGGTAGGAGATTTTGCTCACGTCGAGCGCGCCCTGCATCGCCATTCTGTTAAGCGCCTCGACGTCCTCGAGCCGAATATGCCAGCCCATGTCGGAGCGCACCTTCCCGTGCGCGAGCGCGTAGAAGATAAAGCAGTCGTTGGGGCAGGGGGAATAACCGAGCGAGAGCGTCATGGGACCATTCTACGCCTGGAGGAGGCTCCTTACCCACCTTTCTCATGATTCGCTAACCTTGTACAAACTTTGGCCCGTCCTACAGTCCTAGCTTACATTGTTAGAGTCCAAGCTTGTACAACGTTTGTACGGGTACAAACGTACCTTCCTGGAAAGTACTGTTATAGACGAAAAAACTGGGGCTTGACAGTTGTATAAGGTTCGACTTATACTCGCAGCTACCTTATACGAATGTTATACATCTCACCCGAGCTTGTATAAACATATTTGTGGGGCGAGAGAGGGGGCAGCGCGTAACACGGGGCATGAGACGTGACACCGGGATGATAACGGAAGTTCGGAAGCGGGCGAGGGATGATGACCAGAGGCAAGTACACCGTCAATGAAGTCGAGGAGCGCACTAAGGTGCCGGCCAGCACGCTGCGCCAGTGGGAAAGGCGCTACGGCTTTCCCAAGCCCGACCGCTCCGACGCGGGCTACCGCCTCTACAGCGACTCGGACGTGGCGTCCATCGAGACGATGAAGTTCCACATCGCCGACGGCGTGCCCGCCTCCAAAGCGGCGGAGCTTGTTAAGAGGGCGACGTTGGAGCCCTCCGGCGCGCGCTCCTTGCGCGAGATGCGGGGGGGGCTCGTGGGGGCGTTCAGGGCGTTCGACGAGGCGCAGGCCAACGAAATCTTGAGCGAAGCGTACGCGATGCACACGGTGGAGGGGGTGCTGCTCGAGCTTTTCCAGGGCGTGATGGAGGACATCGGCGCGCTCTGGCACCGCGGCGAGGTCAACGCCGCGGTCGAACATTTCGCCAGCTCGTACTTGCAGGGGCGGCTACGCGCGCTCCTCAACATCTCCAAAAACCTCCGGCACATGCCCACCGTCATCGTGGCCTGCGCGCCCTCCGAGCGGCACGAGCTTGGCGCGCTCGCGGCGGCGGTGCTTTTGTGCCGCGCGGGCTACTGCGTGTGCTATTTGGGGGCCGACACGCCGCTTCCCGACCTCAGAGAAGCCGCCGAAGCGCTCCGGCCCGTGGGCGTGCTCGTCTCGGCCACCACCGCGCCCGCGCTGCACCGGCTGCTCGAGGGCCGGGGTGCCTTGCAAGCGGGGACTCTACAAGAAGCCGCGCCGGTGCTCGCCTTTGGGGGGCGGGCCTTTGACGAACGGCCCGAATTCGCGCGTGCGCTGGGTGGGGTTCACCTCTCGAGCGATCTCTTGGGGGCCGTGGCCCACTTTCACACCCTAGTCGGTTATTCGATAGGTCGCGCAACGCACGCGGAGCGCGTGCGTGCGTAAACGGTCCATCGGGGCCAAACCTTACTCATCCTTTGGGGGGATATATGTTTGACGTGGATACTCAACCTATAGCTCAAGCTCAGTTCAAAAGGAGAAAGGGCGTGATGAGATGTGAATAAGCCGTGTTCAGCCGACCGCCGCAGAGCCGTCCACACTCAACCACGCATCCGACCATTCGCTATCTTGTTCACCGCGCAGTTCGTTCATCTTATTAGGGAGGCGTAACCATGAATAACCTTTACAACCAGCTTCACGTGACCGACCAGACGCTCCAGGGCGAACAGCCCGTGCTCGCCGCGCCCAGCCAGACGCTGAAGTTCCAGCGCAAGCAGACGCTCTACCACAACGGCGACCCGGCGCAGTCGGTCTTCAGGGTGAAAGACGGGCTCATCCGCATCACCCGCATGACGCCCGAGGGCCGCATCCTGACGGTGCGCCACGTGATGCCCGGTGACTTTTTCGGCGAAGAGGCTTTCATGAACACCAAGCGCGAGGAAATCGCTGAGGCGCTCACCAACGCGCAAATAGAAGCCATTGACCCGCAGATGATCAACCACGGCGACCTCATGACCATCACGCAGTCGTTGTCCAAGCAGATGCAGCGCCTCATGGACTACGAATACCACCTGCAAACGGGCGACCTGCGCCAGCGCGTGGCCCGCTACCTCATGAAGCTCTCCGAGACGCCGCTCGCCTCGCAGGATGAGAACAGCCGCACCATGATCTCGGCGACGCACGAGCTCATCGCCGAGGGCACCGCGAGCACGCGCGAGAGCGTGTCGAAAATCATTACCGAACTGCGCAGTGAAGGGCTTATTGAGTCGGGCTACCGCTGCATCGTGCTCTTGATGCCCGACGGTTTGGACGACATCGCCCAAGGGTTCTAGGGGCTTAGGGCTTTGTATAAACCCCGGACTTCGGTCCGGGGTTTTTTAGTGTCCGGGGGAGTGGAGTGAGCGCGGCTTTTGCTCTTGAAGATTTCCTGTGTGAAGTTTCCTACGTCACCGCGTTTTGCAGAAAACTTCATACCGTCCTGGTGAGGGGAGAGTATCCTCTTTACCAACCTCCCGTGCGCAGGACCTGATAACAGAGCGGCCAAAGAAGCGGGAGGAAACTCATCATCAAAGGACGTGGCATGATGATTCACCGCGTACGCAAGCCTTTGCTCCTCTCCCTTTTGCTCGTTTTGGGCCTCGCCTGGGCGCAGCCTCTCACGCTTGATCAGGTGCAGGCGCTCCGCGAACAGGCCAGAGCGGAGTACGTGTCGGCCTATCCCGACTTCGACACCTGGGGGCTCACCATCTTGGCGGCGCGCTTTCTCGTGGCGCAAAACCCTCAGGATTTGGAGGCGCGGCGCTTGCTGGCCGAAGTCTACACCGAAACCCACTGGTGGATTCTCGCGTGGGAGAGCTGGCGCGCCTACCGGCAGCTCGGCGGCGACTGGGACCGTGGGGCACGCACCCAAGCCGCGCTCGCCTCGCGCTCGCTCGCCTTTTACGCCTATCAGCGCGACGATTTTGGGGCGGCGCAGGAGTGGCTACAGCGGGCGGTTGCGTTGAGATAGCGAGAGATGTAGGTCGGGTAGAGGAGAAACGCGCCTCACAGCCCTCACCTGCGAGTCACACCATTTACGGTTTTACGCCCCTTCAACGCCCCCGCCACCCAACAGGCGACGGGGGCGGGGGCTCGAGCTGTGAACCCGAGGCGGCTCAGGTGACTTAAGGGGGCGTTTCTTACGGCGGTTTACGTAAATACCGGGGATAGCCACGCAGGCATCATCTCCGAAACCCCGTCTTATACGCTAATTTATAAACTGTGCTTCCCTCAAACCAGATGATACCTGCTGTACGGGTCAGCGCGCCTCGAGCACCACCATCGCCGCCGCGTAAGTTTTTTCGTTCGTTAAACTTAAGTGAGCCACCCAGCCCCGCGCCTCCATCTCCAGGCGGATGGGCTCGCAAAAGTGCAGCGTGGGCTTGACCCCCTCCACCTCGACCCACACGTCCTGCCAGCCGTGGTTTTCGAACCAGCACTTCTGGAACGCCTCCTTGGCGGCAAAGCGTGCGGCGATGCTCGGCAGCGGGTCGGCCTTGTTGCGGCAGTAGCGAATCTCTTCGGGGGCGAAGTGGCGGTACAAAAACCTTTCGGGGTGGCGCTGCCAAATCCGCTTGATGCGCAGGAGTTCGACCACGTCGATGCCCACGGAAACAATCACGCGCCACCCCCGCGGGTCAGCTTGACAACCTCCTGTGCGGTCGCTATGTAAGCGAGTTCGGCCATGTCCAGAAAGAGCCCGTGCTCGACCACGCCGGGCAGCGCGGATATGTCTTTGGCAAGGGTGTAAACGTCAACAGGCGGGGTGACGGCGCAGTCGAGGATGTGGTTGCCGTTGTCGGTCACGAACGGTTCATCGTTTTGGGCGCGCAACGTGGGGCGGCAGCCCAGAGTTTTTAACTTCTCCTGCGTCGCCCGCCAGCCAAAGGGCACGACCTCCACAGGGATGGGCGCGCGCTCGCCAAGATGGTTTACCCGCTTCGTCTCGTCGCCAATCAAAACAAGGAGCTTTGCGCAGGCCTCGACGATCTTTTCCCTAGTCAACGCGCCGCCCAAGCCTTTAATAGCGTTCAAATCCGGGTCGAGTTCGTCCATGCCGTCAATCGCCACGTCGAGCGTTTGCCCCGTGAGTTCGACCAAAGGAATGTTGAGCGCCTCAGCCATTTTTCCGCTCGCTTTCGATGTGACGACCGCCGTGATGTTTTTTAGGGTGCCGTCTTTGAGGCGCGCGCCCACGGCTTCGATGGCGTATTTGGCGGTGCTGCCCGTGCCGAGGCCTATCAGCATCCCGCTCTCAATATGCTTGACGGCCTCCAGGGCCGCCCTCTTTTTCTGGGCCTCGAGCTTTCCTGTATTCTCTGTGTCGTTCACGCGTTTTTACGCTTGCAGCTCGGCAAGCCGCTCCTGCACCCGTTCGGCGTGCCCTTGCGCGCTCACGTTATACATCGCTTCGGCGACCCGGCCTTCGGGGTCGATGATAAAGGTCGAGCGCAGCGTACCCGTGTACGTTTTGCCGCCCATCTCCTTGTCGCCATAAGTGCCGTACGCCTTGGCGATGCGCGCGCCCTCGTCGGAAGCCAGAGGGAAGGGCAGGTTGTACTTCTCCCTAAATGCCTCGTGCGAGGCCATATCGTCAGCTGAAACGCCGATGACGGAAGCGTTCATGCCGGGCAGCGCGTCCCTAAAGTTGCACGCCTCGGTGGTGCAGCCGGGCGTGTCGTCTTTGGGGTAGAAGTAGAGGACGACCCACTCGCCCCGGCGCTTGTCTAGGGACTGGGTGCCTTGGGTGGAAGGGAGTTCAAAAGGAGGTGCTTGGTCGCCGCTCTGCAAGGGTGCTGGGGGCTGGTTTGCTGGTTGATTTGGCATAGGGTAGTTTAACGTACATTTTTTCCCACCGTGTGCTCCAGTCGCGGGGGGTAAAATGAACGGGTGGACTTCGCAAGAAACGCGGCCAGGCCTCAAAGTAGTTCTGGCGAATCAGGCCCTGCCACCCTCGTGCTGGCGAGCGCCTCGCCCCGCCGCCGGGCGCTTCTGGCGTCGGTCGGCCTCACCTTTGAGGTGGTGCCCGCCGACGTGGACGAAGCGCCCCGCCCAGGGGAGAGCCCGCAGGAGATGGTGCGACGCCTGAGCGAGGCCAAGGCGGAGGCTATCGCCCGTCCGGACGCGCTTGTCATCGCCGCGGACACGGTGGTCGTTGTGGACGGTGCTGTGCTCGGTAAGCCGGTGGACGCGGCCCAGAATCGCATTTTTATTGAAAAGCTTTCCGGCCGTGCCCACGAGGTGCATACGGGCCACACGCTTCAAAAGGGGCTCGAGCGCTTGACGGAGGTGGTCACCAGCACCGTCGTGTTTCGTGCGCTCTCGCCTCGAGACATCCACTGGTACGTCTCCACGGGCGAAGGGCTCGACAAGGCGGGCGGCTACGGGATTCAGGGTTTCGGCGCGGCCCTGGTGTGGGAGGTTCACGGGAGCTACTTTAACGTGGTGGGTCTCAGCGTCGCCCACGTGATTGAGATGTCCAAGCGACTGGGCGTGCCCCTTGTTTAGATTCCGGGCATGGTACGTCTTTTTGGCGCTGGCGCTGCTCACCTTTGTGCTCGTCTCGTTTGTGGGCGCGCCCCCCTTCTCATTGAGTAGCGCGGTGGCGCTGCCCACGCGGCTGTTCTTTACGGCGGGCGCGAACGTGCGCCGGGCGGTCGTTAACGCAACCGACCGCCGCGACTTTCAAACGGAGCTGAGCGCGCTAGAAAAGCGCGTGGCCGAGTTGGAGGGGGAGAAGCGGCGTTTGGAGCTCGAGCTCCAAACCCTCACGCAAATCCGCGAGGTGCGGCTTTCGCAGTCGCCGGGCGTGGTCACCACCGCCCCCGTCGTCGGCGCGGACTTGAGCCCGCTTTCGTCGCGCCTCACGCTCGGCAAGGGCCGCGCCGAGGGCGTCGCCAAGGACATGCCCGTGACGGTTCCCGAGGGGCTGGTCGGTGTCGTCGTCGGCGTGACGGAAGGCAGCGCGGGCGTCCGCACGCTGCTCGACCCCGAGTCGCGCGTCGGCGTGAGCGTGCGGGGGCGCGGCGGCCAGGGCGTCGCTGCGGGCGAGCCCGGCGGTGTGCTCCGCGTAACCAACTACAGCGAGGACGAGCCCGTCGAGGTGGGCGACGTGGTCGAGACGAGCGCCCGCGGCGGGCTTTTCCCGCGTGGCATTCCGGTGGGCCGGGTGACGCAGATTTTGCCCCAATCCGGCGGCGCGCGACTCGAGTTCTTGGTCGAGCCCTCGGTCAACATCCCCAACCTCTTAGAAGTCGCCCTGATCGAGCCGCGTTAGGGTTGCCCAAACCCTGAACGGCTGATTCCTATTTCTCAGCCGTTGCGGTAAACTTCTCTCGGTACAAATCTCTATGTGAGTACAAATAAGGAGTGTCATGAACGTGTGGCGGCGCGGTCTGGTTTTTCTAGTATTTTCCCTCGCATGTTTTTCGCTGGCGCAAACGGGGGAGACGGTCCCGCGGGAGTTGGTCGAGCGCATCGTGGGCGGTCCCGACGCGAACCTTTATGTGGGCGAGCTTCCCCCGGCGGAAAGGCTTGGTCTCGAGCTTCCTGTGCCCGAGGGGACTCGAGTGGTCGGCAGCACCCTAAACGTTGATGGTGAGGCTTACAACGCGGCGGTTTATCTCGAGACCGAAACCCCGGTCAGGGATGTGAGAGCTTTCTACCAATCCGCCCTGCCAGACCAGGGTTGGGAGCAGGGGGAGCCTTACGAGCAGTCGGGCTTCTTGTGGTCCAACGAAGGTCTACAAGAGGAGGGCGTTTTCTGCCTCGGTACAGTCGTCCTTTACTTTTCCGACGCCACAGCGAGTGAGACCGCGGAAGACGCGCCCGCACAGGTGACGCTCCAGCTTTACGAAAATCCGCGGGCAAGGGGAAACACGCCCTGTGACCGGAATGAGCGGGACCTTTTTTACGGCCCTCCCATCCCCGCCCTCGCGGCACCCTCCGAAAGTACAATTTTGTACGTTGATGGTGCGGGCGGGGACCCGTCTTCAAACGGCTCCTCGAGCATCCTCTTACAAAGCGACCTAAGTGCCGAGGCAATTATTGGATACTACGATGCGCAACTTCTCGAGGCGGGCTGGACGGCGCGTGACGGCGGCGGGGAAGAGAGCCCTGTCGGCTGGCGGCGCTACAGCTTTACTTCGGACGGCGAACCCTGGCTGGGCCTGTTGCAAATCCTGAGCGACGACGCCTTTCCGCGGTCTTACATCGGTCAGGTGCTCGTCGTCAAAACCGCGCCTTAAAATATTTGAGTTGGCGCTGAGCGGGTTGCGAGGTTGCAGCCCGCTCTCCTATAAATCTTCTTGTGAAACTTTTTGCAAGGTGCCTTTCATTCATTCTTGGTGGGCGTTGCTATACTTGGGGCACAATGACAGCCACCGTCCCCCGCGCCCTATTTATAAGCGACTCTGCGCTCGAGCCCATCGCCGACAAGGTCTTGGAGGGTAAACGCTTGTCGTTCGAGGAGGGGATGACGCTCTTTCGCACGCGCGACGTTCCGACCGTGGCGCGTCTGGCCGACGTGGTGCGCGCGCGCAAGGTGGGCGATAAGGCGTACTATGTTCACTCGCTTAGGCTCTCGCAGACGAACGTCTGTTACGTGGGCTGCACCTTCTGCGGCTTTCAGCGCAAGTTCAACGAGGCGGGCGTGTGGGACATGGATTTGGACGACGTGTGGGCCTACGTCGCTGAGCATCACCACCCCGACTTGACCGAAATCCACATTTCCTCGGGGCATCACCCAAGGCGCACCTGGGACTATTATTTGGATTTGGTCGCGGGGCTCAAAGAACGTGGCTATCAGGTCAAAGCCTGGACCGCCGCCGAAATCCACCACTTCACCAAAATCACCAAGCCGCGCAAAAGCTACCGCGAGGTCTTGAGCGAACTTAAAAGTGCGGGGCTTGTGGCGATGCCGGGGGGCGGTGCGGAAATCTTCGCGGAAGATGTGCGCAAACGCATCGCCAAAAACAAGGTGACGGCGGAGGGCTGGCTTGAAGTCCACCGCACCGCGCACGAGCTGGGCATCCCGACGAACGCGACCATGCTTTATGGGCACGTGGAAACCTTGGAAGACCGCATGGACCACATGCTGAGGTTGCGCGAGCTGCAAGACGAGTCGCCGGGCTTTTTCTCTTTTATCCCGCTGGCCTTTCAGCCCGACAACAACCCGCTGGCGAAAGAGCTCAACAAGAGCGAATTCACCACCGGCCTGGACGACCTGCGCAACTTGGCCGTGGCGCGGCTCATGCTCGACAATTTCCCGCACATCAAGGGCTACTGGATCATGATCACGCCCGAACTCACCCAGGTGGCGCTCTCCTCGGGCGTGTCCGACATCGACGGCACCATCAAAGACGAGCGCATCGCGCACGCGTCGGGGGCGAGTACGGACAAGGGCATGACCGAGGGGGAGCTGATTGGGCTTATCAAGGACGCGGGCAGGGTGCCGGTTCTGCGGGACGCGCTTTATAACGAGCTAAAAGTTTACGCTTAAACGGCAGCCCGGCATGACTCTCGAGCTTCTCCCCGAAACCCTCGCCATATGCCGCTTGCCTGCGGACGCCGAGCTTCCTCTTTGGGTAAAGGGGAGCTTTTGGAGTGTGACGCGGACGCCGGATGAACTCTCCGTCGTCTGCGAGGAGAAAGAGGTTCCAGAAGGGGCTCGAGCGGAGCGGGATTGGCGCTGTTTCCGGGTTGCAGGGACGTTAGCGTTTCACCTCACCGGCATCCTGGCCTCGCTCGCGTCACCTTTGGCAGAAGCGGGTGTCAGTGTCTTTGCGCTTTCTACGTTCGATACGGATTATCTGCTTGTCAAGGCCCATGCGCTCGAGGCCGCCTTCAACATCTTGGAAGCTGAAGGTCACGATATTCAGAGGAAAGTGGAAGCGTGAAGCTTTCTCATTCAGCACCGGCAACGCGTCAACCCGTCAAAACGCTCGAGCGTCTGGGCATCGTCTCCTACACCAACGTCGCGCCGCTCCACTGGGGTTTAACGCCTTGGGAGGGAGCCAAGTTCGTCCGGGGCGTGCCGACCGAGCTCAACCGACAGCTTTTGGAGGGCGAGATTGACCTGACGCTGGTCTCGTCCGTCGAGTTCTTGCGCCACCGCCACTTTTTAAGCGCGCTGCCCGACTTTTCTATCTCAACTTTAGGCCCCGTCTACAGCGTGATGCTCTTTCATTGGGAGCCGTGGGAGGCGCTATCAGATAAGTGCGTCGCTTTGACGACGGACTCGGCGACGAGTGTGAAGTTGCTCGAGGTCTTGCTCCACGCCTCACACCTCACCCCCGAGTTCGTCCCCATGAAGCCCGACTTGAACGCGATGCTAAGCACCTGCGACGCGGCACTCCTCATCGGCGACAGCGCCCTGGTGGAGGCGGTGGCGCGGCGCGAGGTGGGGGGGCGAAAGCCGCTTGTCACCGACTTGGGCCGCGCCTGGTACGACCTCACGCGGTTGCCCTTTACCTTTGCGGTGTGGGCTGCGAGAAAGGACGCGCCGCCCTCAAAGCGCCTTGTCGCCGAACTCCGCGCGGCGCGGGAGCGGGGGCTGGGGCACCTGGCGGCGGTGGCTGAGGGGGAAGCTGCCAGACTCAACTTGTCGCCCGCCGTGGTGAGGCGTTATCTTGGGAATTTTAGGTATTACCTCGAGCTCCCCGACCGCGACGGCCTCCTCTCCTTTGCCGCGCGGGCGCTGCCGGACCTGCGCGAGGACGAACTGAAGTTTTGGGAGGTCTGACGCTCTTTTTCCCGTCGTCCCCTGCGTTATGCTGACCTGATATTGAAACGGGCGCGGGGAGAAGTGGACCTTACATGATGTTTATGTACAAGCATGTATAAACCTATCGAAAATTACGGCGTCATCGGCGACATGCACACGGTGGCTTTGGTCGCCTTGGACGGCTCGATTGACTACCTGTGCTTTCCGCGTTTCGACTCGCCCTCGGTTTTTGCGGCGCTTTTGGACGCCGACAAGGGCGGCTTTTTTCGGCTCGCGCCCGTGCTGGACGACGCCCGCCACAAACAGCTTTATTTGCCCGACACCAACGTCCTTCTCTCGCGCTTTTTGTCCGAAGAGGGCGTGGCGGAAGTGTCAGACTTTATGCCCGTGAGTGACGCGCACCTTCACCGGGTGGTGCGGCGCGCCAAGACGGTGCGGGGCGAGGTCCACTACCGGATGGTCTGCGCGCCGCGCTTCGACTACGCGCGCAAGGAGCACTCTGTAAAGCTCGAGGACGAAGGCGCGCTCTTCGTGTCCGACGGGCTCACGCTGCGGCTGCGCACGCACGCCCCGCTCGAGGTGGAAAGGGTGGGGGAGCATGACGCGGCGGTGGCCGAGTTTACATTGAAAGCGGGGGAGAGCCTGTGGTTTGTGCTGGAGGAGGAGGGTGAGGACTCCCCGGCCAAGAACCCCGACTTCATCTCCCAATCGTTCAAAGAGACCGTCAACTACTGGCAGAACTGGATGGGCCGCTCGACCTACCGCGGGCTCTGGCGCGCGGAGGTGAACCGCTCGGCCTTGGCCTTGAAGCTCCTCACCTACGCGCCCGCGGGCTCGGTGGTGGCCGCCGCGACCTTTGGATTGCCCGAGGAGGTGGGGGGGAAGCGCAACTGGGACTACCGCTACACCTGGATTCGGGACGCGTCGTTTACGCTCTACGCGCTCTCGAGGCTCGGCTACACGGACGAGATGGCGGCGTTTATGGACTGGATTTCACAACGTTGCGCCGAGCTGGGAGACGGCGAGCTTTTCCGGGTGATGTACGGCATCGGCGGCGAGAGCGAGTTATCTGAGAAGACTTTGGAGCATTTGGAGGGCTACCGCTGTTCCCGCCCGGTTCGCGTCGGCAACGACGCCTACGACCAGCTCCAGCTCGACATCTACGGCGCGCTCATGGATTCGGTTTATCTTTTCAACAAGTACGGTCAGCCCATTTCGTATGATCTGTGGCGGAACTTAACCAGGCTCATCGACTGGGTGTGCGAGAACTGGGAACGTCCCGACCACGGCATTTGGGAGATGCGGGACGGCAAAAGAGAATTCTTATACTCACGACTCATGTGCTGGGTGGCCGTGGACCGCGGCTACCGCTTGGCCCAAAAACGCTCCTTCCCGGCACCCCTGGCGCGCTGGCATGAGGCGCGAGACACCATCTACCGCGATATTTTTGAGAACTTTTGGAACGAAGACTTAGGCGCGTTCGTGCAGCACAAGGGCTCGACGAACCTTGACGCCGCGTGTTTGCTCATGCCCTTGGTCAAGTTTTTGGGCCCCACCGACCCGCGCTGGCTCTCGACCTTGCGCGCGGTCGAACGCGAACTTGTAGACGATTCGCTTGTCTACCGCTACTGCAACGCGCTGAGCGGGGACGGGCTGGAAGGCAGCGAGGGCACCTTTAATATTTGCTCGTTCTGGTACGCCGAGTGTTTGTCGCGCTCGGGCGACCTCCAAGCGGCGCGTTTTCACTTCGAAAAGATGCTCGGTTACGCCAACCACGTGGGGCTCTACGCCGAAGAGCTGGGGCCGCGCGGCGAGCACCTGGGCAACTTTCCACAAGCTTTCACCCATCTTGGTCTTATCAGCGCCGCGTTTGACATCGACCGCCGTTTGTCGGACAAGCATGTGATTTAGGGATTGCCCGGTCTCGTTTTCGTCAGCGTCTTTGCTGTGTGGGAGAAAGGGGCAAGAGCTGGGGTGAAAGCAAAAGCTTTTCTCTCGGTTCTCACGCCTCTCGAGCCCACCCCTCAGAAAACCCCTCCCGGCTACGCTAGCAACGTACACAACGAGGGTTATGATGCTCCCCATGCGCATCCTCACCGGAACACCCTCGCCGCTCGGGGCCACCTGGGACGGGCTGGGGGTCAACTTCGCCCTTTTCAGCGAACACGCCTGGCGCGTGGAGCTTTTGCTTTTCGACCACCCCGACGCCGCCGAGCCCAGCCTCACCCTCGCCCTGCCGGAACGCACCGGCCCCGTCTGGCACGGTTATATAAGCGCGTTGCGCCCCGGCCAGCTCTACGGCTACCGGGTCCACGGGCCCTATGAGCCTCAAAACGGGCACCGCTTCAACCCCAACAAGGTGCTCCTAGACCCCTACGCCAAGGCGCTCGGTCGGCCTATAGAGTGGCACGACGCGCTTTTCGGCTACGAGCTGGGCCATCCGGACTTAGACCTCTCCTTTAGCGAAACCGACAGCGCCGCTTACGCGCCTTTGGGGATGGTCGTCGAGGACGCTTTTTCGTGGGGCGACGACCGAGCGCCCGACGTGCCGTGGGAAGAGACCATCATTTACGAAACGCACGTCAAGGGCATCAGCCAGCTTCACCCCGAGGTGCCGCCCGAGCTGCGGGGCACCTATCTGGGCCTCGCGTCGGAGCCCGTTCTGGACCACCTCACGCGCTTAGGGATAACTTCCGTGGAGCTTTTGCCCGTCCAGGCGTTTGTGAACGACCGCCACCTCGTCGAAAAGGGGCTCTCGCAGTATTGGGGCTACAGCCCCCTAAACTACTTCGCGCCCGAGCCTTCTTATGCTCGAGACCCAAACACCGCGGTGCGTGACTTCAAGGAGATGGTGCGCGCGCTCCACGCGGCGGGCTTAGAAGTCTTTATCGACGTGGTTTATAACCACACGGGCGAGGGCAACCAGTTGGGGCCGACTTTATCGTTCAAGGGCCTCGACAGCCGCGCCTACTACAAGACGAGCCCCGAAAACGCGCGCTACTACATGGACTATACGGGCACGGGCAACACGCTCGAGGTGGGCCACCCCGACGTGCTGGCGCTCATGACCGACTCGCTGCGCTACTGGGTTTCTGAAATGCATGTGGACGGCTTTCGCTTCGACTTGGCGGTGACGTTGGCTCGAGACGGCTTCGACGTGAACATGGCCTCGGGCTTTTTCAAGGCGGTGGGGCAGGACCCGGTCTTGTCCACCGTCAAGCTCATCGCCGAGCCCTGGGACGTGGGGCCGGGCGGCTACCGGGTGGGCGGCTTTCCCTGGCGCTGGGCGGAGTGGAACGGCAAGTACCGCGACACGGTGCGCGGCTACTGGCGGGGCGGCGGCGCATACGCCGAGCTCGCCCGACGGGTCACGGGCAGCTCCGACCTGTTCGCGTACAACGGCCGCAAGCCCGCCGCCTCGGTGAATTT
The DNA here is from genome assembly GCA_965214995.1 of Trueperaceae bacterium. Lineage (GTDB taxonomy): Bacteria > Deinococcota > Deinococci > Deinococcales > Trueperaceae > CBDCCT01. The sequence goes on along the minus strand of CBDCCT010000002.1, from coordinate 4,579,400 downwards.
CATCACCGCGCACGACGGCTTCACGCTGCAAGATTTGGTGTCGTACGAGCGCAGGCACAACACCGCCAACGGCGAGGGCAACCGCGACGGCCACGCGCACAGCTTAAGCACCAACGGCGGAGTCGAGGGGCCGACCGACGACCCGGCGGTGCTGGAGCGGCGCGAGGCGCTCAAACGGAGTTTCTTAACCACGCTCCTTCTCTCCCAGGGCACGCCGATGCTTCTGGGTGGCGACGAGCTGAGCCGCACCCAGGGCGGCAATAACAACGCGTACTGTCAGGACAACCCGATAAGCTGGTACGACTGGTCTTTGGACGAGCGTCAGGAGGACTTCTTAAGATTCACGCGCGACCTCATCGCCTTTCGCAAGGCGCACCCCGTTTTCGGGCAGCGCAACTTCTTGGTGGGCGACAACTCGGATGACAACGGCAGCCCCGACTCCTCCTGGTGGCACCCCGACGGGCGCGAGATGTGGGAGGAGGACTGGCACAACGCGGAACAGCGCGCGCTCGGCCTCATCCTCGACGGCGGAGTCCTGGCGGCGCGGGACGCCGCGTGTAAGCGCACCAGAGGCCGAGGCGACAGGACGAACGAGAAGCACATCTTTTTCATCCTTTTCCACGGCGTCCGGCCCAGCCGCTTCGTCTTGCCTCCCGTTCCCGACGCCTCGACGCACGCCGACGCAACACACGGTGCGCCGGACGCAGACGGTGTGGGGGCCGAGAGGATGGGCGACAACGCGCTGGTGTGGCGCTGGCTCTGGAACACGGGCATTGGGCGCGAGCGCCGGGTGCGCGTCCTCCCCCCCGGCACCCGCCTGGTGCTCAAGCCCCGGCAGATGTCGGTGTTCCGGGCGGTGCGCCAAACCTAAAGCTTGGCGGAAGGCTCGAGCCAAAAAAGGGCGCAACGCTCATGTTTGCGCCCTTCAAAACTTCTTCCGCCCTTAATTGCCCACGCTCAGGAGCACCGCGAAGGGCAGCGGCAGCCCCCCCGGCTTGACGGGTCCGCTAAGCCTCACCCCCGAAATGACATCCTGAAACGTGCGTTCCCTGAGCGCCTCCGGCAGCGGCACCTCGGCGTCGCCCCAGCCGCCTCTCGCCTCGAGCCCCGTCGGAAAGCGCGTGACAAAGACCACCAGCGCCGCGTCGCCCGCCTCGCGTGAAAAGGCCAGGCCGTGCTCCGCGGCCTGGCCGGTAAGCTCGAGCGCCCGGTACTCCCCGCAGAAAAGCCCGCTGTGCTCGCGCCGGAAGCGTAACAGGCGCGCGGTGACGAAGAGCTTGAGGCGTTCGTCTCGCTCTTCAAAAAGCGCCTTGAGCGTTCCCGCGTCGGGTTCGTTCAGAAGCCCCGCGAACTCTCCCAGAAGCTCGTCCCGGTATCCGTAATCCACCGGCCTGCGGTTGTCGGGGTCCACGAGCGACAAGTCCGGGAGTTCGGTGCCCTGATAAAAGTCGGGCATCCCCGGCGTGGTCGTCTTGAGCACGAGCTGAGCTAAAGAGTTGGCAAAGCCGTAGTAGGCGAGCCGTTCCGCCAGACCCTCGATGGCGGACCCTACGGCCTCGCTTGCGACCATCTCGCGGACAAAACCCTCGAGCGCCGCCTCATACGCCTCGTTCGGGTTGAGCCACGACGAATGTTCCTTGGCCTCGCGCGCCGCTTTGCGCATGTAGTCGACGAGCCGGTCGGCTAAGCCCTCCCTATCCGCACCTACCCAGAGCGCGACGAGGAGCTGATAAAAAAGATACATGTCGTTGCGCGAGGGGCCGCTCCCAGCCTCCAACCCGCCCCGGCGAATTTTCTCTGCCTCGCCGGAGAGCGCCGTCAAGGTTTCCTCCCACAGGTCCGTGAGCTCGCTCAGCACGATGAGCCGCATCCGGGTGTCCTCGCCGCGCTTGTGGTCGTGGGTGGCAGTGGCGAGCAGGTTGTCGGGGTAGCGGTAGGCGCGGAAGCGGGCTCGAGCGTGAAACGCCTGCGGCGTCACCCCGATGTGCTCGGGCTCGCCCCCCACCTCGTTAAGGGCCACGAGCGGCAGGTAACGGTAAAAGGCGGTGTCCTCGACGCCCTTGGCCGCCACGGGCGCGGTGTACTGCTGAAAGCGGCCGATAAAGGCGTCTTGCATCTCTTGCAAGTCTTCGGGCACCTCGCCCACCAACATGCGCTCGATAAACTCATAAACGGAGGTTTCCAAGGTCACGCTGCGCCGCCGCGCCCGTTCTATCGCCTCGTGAATCACCTCGCGCGCTTCATCGGGGCGGTGGGGCAGATAGGTGCGGTAGCGTGAAAAGGCGGCGATGGTTTCTAACAGCGCCTCGCGCAAGGCCTCCAGGGTAAAGTCCCGGGTGCGGTAGTCCGCCTCGGAGAGCCTATCGAGTTCGTTCGCCAACCGGACGAGTTCGCCCGACAGGCTCGTTTCCATCACCAAACGCTTGCTCCTATGCACCTCCTCGTCGAAGGGCACCACGTCGTCCACAAAGCGGCGGTAGAGGCGCTTCAAGGCTTCCTCGCTCCCGCCGTAGGTAAGGACGCCCATCGCGTCGTTCATAAACTCATAGCCCGAGGTGCCCACCGTGAGCCAGTCCTCGGGCAGCGTCTCGCCGGGGGCCAGGATTTTCTCAACCCAGACCCGTTTGGCCCCCAGCGTCTTGAGCCTTTCTAGGTAACCCTGCGGGTCAAAAAGCCCGTCGATGTGGTCGATGCGCACGCCCGCGACGCCCTCTTTGACGACGAGTTCGCCCAGCAGCCGGTGCGAATCCCAGAACACCTCCGGGTTCTCCATGCGCAGGCCCACGAGCTCGTTGATGTCGAAGAATCGGCGGTAGTTGATTTCCGCGCCCGCCGTTTTCCAGTAGGAGAGCCGCCAGAACTGACGCTCTAAAAGCGCGTGCATCGCCTCTACCGGAAAGTTCTCGAGAAGCGCGTCCCAATTGACATCCTCACCCAACGCCAGGAGCCGCGTGCGCAGGCCCTCGGCCTTGGTGCGCTCGCTCGGCTCTAAAGCCTCGTAAGCCTCCAACAAGTCCTTAAGGTCGAAGTACGTCTCGGTCCGCTCAAAACTCGGCAGCGCCGCCCCCAGAATCGCGTCGTAGCTCGCGGGGGAGAGCGCGAAGCGGTTCTCGAAGTAGCGCGCGTAGAAGCGCCCGTCGTCGTAACTTAGGGTCAGCTCGCCCTCTTCTAGAGCCTCGCCGTAGGGCTTGCCCAAAAAGGGCAAGAGGATTTTGTTGTGAAGCTCGTCTTTTAGGGGGTTCCAGTCGATGTCGAAAAAGGGCGCGTCCTCCGAATGGGGGCCGTAGGCCAGGATGTCTTGCCAATAAGCGTTGCGCGGCCCCACCCCCGCGTGGTTGGGGACGAAGTCCAAGATGAGCGAGAATCCCGCCCCCTGCGCCGCCTCGCGCAAAGTCTCGAGTCCTTCCACCCCCCCAAACGCCTCACGCACCGCGTTGTGGTCAATCACGTCGTAGCCGTGCGTCGAGCCGCGCCGCGCCTCGGTGATGGGCGAGAGGTAGAGGTGGCTCACGCCGAGCTTTTGAAAGTAGGGCAGCAACGCCCGCACGTCCTCAAAGGTGAAGTCGGGCGTGAGCTGGAGGCGGTAAGATGCGACCATCGCGTCCGTTATGGGCGTTTGTGTAGGCGTGGTCATGCGTTCACCTCCAAAAGCAACGCCCCCGGCACCTCAAAATGCGCCTCGTTCCCCTCCACGCGCGCGGGCTTGGGGTCATCCGTATAGGCGCCATCTTCAGTCTGCCAGCGCACGTTTTGCCCCACCTCCTCCAACGGCAAACGCGCGCCTTCTTCTAGCGCCACAACCAGCACGTGCCGCCCACGCTTCAGTACGAGCCCGTCCGCGCTCGGCTGAACCGTAAAATCGCCTGATAAACCCCGCCGCGTACGGAGCAAATCTTTGTAAAGCTGAAGCGTCTTGGCGTGCCCGGACACGTCTAGCTCGTCCCACTCGAGCTTGCTCCTTAGAAAGCTTGCCTCATCCTGCGGGTCGGGCACCTCGCCGCCGAAGCCGGGGAAGTCTTTGAATTCTTCCTTGCGGCCCCTTGACACGAGCTTGCCGAGTTCCTCGTTATGGTCGGTGAAGAACTGAAAGGGCGTGTCCGCGCCCCACTCCTGACCCATAAAGATGAGGGGCAGTTCGGGCGCAAAAAGGAGCGCCGCGCTCGCCGCGCGGAAAGCAGCCGGGGACACGTCGTCGGAGAGTCTGTTGCCCTGCGGACGGTTGCCGATTTGGTCGTGATTCTGAATGCAGAGGACGAAGCTTTCTTTGGGCAACCCCACGGCGTCGGTGCCGCGCGGCCCGCCTTCGTTTGCTGAATGCTGACCGCTAAAGAACCAGCCCTGGCGGAGCGTGGCGGCGATGTCTTCCGAGGTGCCGCTAAAGTCTTGGTAATACCCGTGCTTGTCGCCCGCCAGCCGCCGCCGCATCTGGTGGTGAAAGTCGTCCGCCCAGACCGCGTCTAGGCCGTAGCCGCCTTTATTGCGGGGCTCGAGCAGCGCCCGCATATTGCGCGGGTCTTCAGCGACAAGCAGCCTGCGCCAGCCGGGCACCTGTTCGACAACTTCGGAAAGCTCGACCAGAAAATGCTTGGGCGAGTCGTCAATAAGCGCAAAGGTCGCGTCGAGCCTGAAGCCGTCAAAGTGATACTCGCGGAGCCAGTGAAGGGCGTTTTCTAAGAAGAACCTCCGCACGCCTTCCGAACCTTGCCCGTCTAGGTTAATTGCCTGCCCCCAGGGCGTATGGTGCCTATCGGTAAACACGAAGGGACTATAAGCGGGCAAGTAAGCGCCGTCGGGGCCGAAGTGGTTGTACACCACGTCGAGAAAGACCGCCAGCCCCTGCGCGTGCGCGTCGTCCACCAAACGGCGCAGCTCGTCGGGTGTGCCGTAGGCGCGTGAGGGCGCGAAAAAAGCCGCCGGGTCGTAGCCCCAGCCGCGCTCGCCGGGGAAGTCGGCCAGCGGCATGAGTTCTATGGCGGTAACGCCCAAGCCTTTCAAATAAGGCAGCTTTTGCCGCACCCCCTCGTAGGTGCCCTCGGACGAAAAGGTGCCGACGTGGAGTTCGTAAAAAACTAAATCCTGTTGCGGCACCCCCTGCCAGCCCGCGTCGTTCCACTCATAAGCGTTCGGGTCCACCACCTGCGAGGGCTCGTGGACGCCCTCGGGCTGGAACCTCGAGGCCGGGTCGGGAAATGTCCGTTCACCGTCCAAACGGTAGCGGTAGCGGGTGCCCGCCTCGGCACCTTCTAAAAAGAGGGTGAAGTAGTCGCCCTCTTTTTCCATCGCGTGACCCTCGCCGGAGGGCTCCAACACCACCTCCGCGCGCTCCGTCACGGGCGCCCAGACGCGAAAACGCACGCCGTTCTTCTCGACCAACGCCCCTAGCGTCGGCTCGTCACTGTTCACCATAAAAGTCCTCTCACGTTGTTCAGCCGGCAGCACCGACGGTTACCTATGATTTTCTTAGGCCTGCGATGACCACAGGCACACCCCCGCCAGCATAAGCGACGGCTCATGCCACCCTGTTCCCTTTAAAATACGTGAGGGCACCCCGCGAAATTTAGCTTTGGCACGCCTTCAACGTGTATCCGGTTTGGTCACCCGCCCCGCCTACCCCAGCGCCCGGTTCATATGATGCGCGAACTGCCGCCGCCACCAGTACCAGTGATGCTCTACATCCAAGCCCCAAACATCACGCTCGTGCGAGACGCCTTTTTCGCTCAAGAGGTCGGCCAAACGGTTTGTATCGGCCAGACATTTGCCCTCCCACGCCCCCTGACCGCAGACCAGCGCGAGGTGCGTCCCGCGCGCGCGGTCTAAAGCCTCGCCGTGGAGGTTGGGAACGTAAGCCAGCGGGTTGTTGAAGTAGACCCCCATTGAATCGCTGGGGCCGCAAAGCGCCTCTAAATTGTAGCGTCCGCTCAAACAGAGCGCGTAGTGAAAGGTCTCGGGATGTTTGAGCGCGAAGTTGGCGGCATGATACGCGCCAATTGAGCAGCCCGTCAAGCCAATCTTAAGGTGCGGGTCGTTGCAGTCTTGGCGGATGGCCGGGACGAGGTCCTTGAGGATGAAGTCTTCGTAAGCTCCGTGCCGCACCGCGCGCCAGTGCGGGTCGATGCCGTGATTTAGCCACGACTCGTGGTCCACACTCTCAGGACAATAGATTTTGAGCTTGCCGTGCTCAATAAGAGGGGCCACCGCCTCAACCATCCCGTTGCCCTCGAAATCGTAAAACTTCCCACCCCCCGACGGAAAGGCTATCAAAGGCGCGCCGTAGTGCCCGTAGGCCAAGACCTGCATGTCGCGGCCCACGGCGGGGCTGTGGAGGACTTCATAGCGTCTTAGCATGACGGTCTCGACATTCCTGGTTTCAGCATGGTCCTAACCTACCTCTTCGGGTGGAAAAAGAAACTCGAAAATCCCCGGCAAGCGCGCGGCCCAGGCGTCCTCGTGATGCGTCGCGCCCTCGTCGAGATAGTAACGGAAGTCGGGGCCTTCCTCAAAGCCGTTCTTAAGGAGCGCGTCCCTCGCCGCCTGCGTATCCGCCATCCCGTCGTCGCCCTTGCCGGGACTGTCCTGCGTGCCGCTGTCGAGCCAGAGCCGCAGGTCGCGCGGTTTGCCCCTGCGGAGGCGTTCGACGGTTTCCATCTCGCCCCCCCCGTTGCGGGTGATCCAGTACGACGGCGAGAGGATCGCGTGACCCCGCGCGAACTCGGGGTGCTCCCAGGCAATATAGGTCGAAAAAAGCCCGCCCAACGACGAGCCGCCCGTGGCGGTGTGCTCGCGGCCCGTCAAGACGCGGTAGTTCGCCGCGACAAAGGGCGCGATTTCGTCGCGGTAGTACGCAAAGGTCTCGTCGGCGCGGCCCTGCAAGGGTTTGAGAGGGATTTTGCGCCCCTTACCTTTGCGCTTTCCTTTGGGTACCGGAAGCGTGTACGACGCATACGGCGGCAGATACTCCGCCAGCCGCGCCTCCGAGCCGTTGCTCACCCCGACGATGACGCAAGGCCGCATCCGCGAGGCTCGGATGAGCCTGTCCGCCGTCTCGTCCGCCCGCCACGAGCCAAGGTAAGAATCCTCCACGAACGCCTCAAAAAGGTTTTGGCCGTCGTGCATGTAGAGGACGGGGTAGTGCGCGCCCGACTCGTCGTAGCCCGCGGGCAGGTAGAGGTAGAGGGCTCGAGTCGGCAAGCTCCCCTCAAAATCAAAAATCTTTTCAACACGCGAGGGCGAGACATTGGGTTCAGGTGGGGGCGCGGGGGGTTGGGTGGTGCTCACACGCTATCCTACCTTGCGCTTCCAGCTCGCGTTTGAGGCTTAGTCAATGTTTGGGGCTCAGTCGTAGCTCACCACCTCGAGCGTCACCACGCACGTGCCCCAGCCCTCGGCCTTGGCTTCGCTGGGCATCCACACGTCCACCTGATTCTCTTTGCGCTCGTGCATCACGTCTTGCACCTCCAACACGGTGCCGCTATTAAAGCCGCCGCAACGTCCGGGGTCGTCGCGGATGTCTACGATTCGCACCTTGGTCCCGAAAGGGAGCTGGGTAGTCAGCAGATCCTCGCTCACCGCGACGATGCCGGGGCGCACCTTTTGACCCGTGGCGGTGATGCGGGGCGTGCTGTCGGTCTGTTCGGGGTGGGACGAATAGGCGGTCATGGTGACCTCGAGCCGGTGGGGTTGAGGCTCGGTAAAAAGGTCGGTAAAAAGGCTTGAGAAAAAGAAAAGAACCAAAAACGTCAGCATAGAACCTCCCAATGTGCCCCACCTCCCGCGTCAGTGTACCCACAAAGGGGGACGAGAACGAGAGCCGGACGCCCCTTTCGCCGTCTCATTACGCCCACCCGCGTTATCCTTGGCTTATGCCACACAAATCCCCCTCCCCGACCGGCCCGACCTTAGAAGCGCGGCTCGAGTCCGCCCTCGGCTCCCGCCCAAAGAGCCTCACGCGCTTGCACGGCGGCTGCATCGCGCTGGTGTACCGGGTGGCGCTGGCGGACGGTCGTGTGATGGTCGCCAAAGTGGACGATAAAGAGGGCGCTTCTTTGGGGCTCGAGGCCGCCATGCTGCGCTACTTGAAAGAAAAAAGCGCGCTGCCCGTGCCCGAGGTGCTTTTTGATTCGGACGCGCTGCTCGTGCTCGAAAACCTCCCCGGCGAGAGCCGCTTTTCGCCCGCCGCCGAACGGCACGCTGCCGAACTTCTGGCCGCGCTCCACAACATACGCGCCGACGCTTACGGCTTTGACCATGACACGCTCAATGGCCCCCTGCCGCAGCCCAACCCGCAGACGGCTTCTTGGATAAACTTTTTCCGCGACCACCGCCTGCTTTACATGACCCGCCTTACGCTTCAATCCGGGGCGTTGCCCGAAAGAGTGGGGGAGAGGGTGGGGCGCTTGGCCGAGCACCTCCCCACGTTTTTGGACGAACCGCCCCACCCCTCGCTCATCCACGGCGACGTGTGGACGAGCAACGTGTTGGCGCAAGAGGGGCGCGTCACCGGCTTTTTGGACCCCTCCCTCTACTACGCCGACGCCGACATGGAACTCGCTTACATTGCGCTTTTCAACTCTTTTGGGCGGCCCTTTTGGGACGCTTACGGCGCGCTGCGTCCCGTCCGGAAGGGTTTTGAAACGCGCCGCGACGTGTACAGCCTCTACCCGTTGCTGATTCACGCCCTACTTTTTGGCGGTGGTTATGTGCGGTCTATTGAGGAGACGTTGGGGCGGTTGGGGCACTGATTGGGTTAGAAAGCTCTGCGGCTTACGTTGGGTGCAACCTGATAGCGGGCGCTGTCATCCTCATCAAAATAGTACGTGGCGACGGTTTCTCGAGCGTCGTCCCGCCCCTCCTGCCGACTGTCGGCTTGTGTGGGGGGATGTTCTATCAAACAAACCGCGACAAGGCCGCCGTCAGCTTTTTGCGTCACTTCAGAACGAGTTCCGTCATCCGCATCTTGTTAACGCGACAAAACCCCGCCGGTAATCAGCGGCACCTGACGATCACCCCTTATGGCTGCTTCTTTCGACCTGACCAGGTTCGAGGGTCGCCACCGCGCTGAGCCGACGGGGCTTAGAGGAGTGTAGCAAAGTCGGGTGGGCGGGGTAAAGGGTTTGGCTAACGCTTAAAAACGGGCGCTGAAAGGCCCCATCCCCAACCCCCTGTTTGTGCGTCCGCTCAAGGAGGTTGGGAAATTTTGAAGAGCAACACAACCAACTTAACCGGCTTGACACAAAATCCGCCAGAGTCAAATTTGCGCCCCCCGAACGAGGTTCGGGCGGTATCCGGCCCAAAAGAAAAGCCGAGCGCGTCGGCTCGGCTTGGGAGGTCTGGAGGCTCTAAGGGAGGGCTACTCGCTCGGCAGGGGCTCGAGCTTTATTACCACATTCGCCTTTTCGCCGGAACGAACTTCAATCACGCCCTGGGTCACGCTGTGGCCCTCGGCGGTGGCGGCGACGGTGTACGCGCCGGGGGCGAGGCCCTCCAAGGAGGTGTCGGTGGTGAAATCTTCAGAGTAGCCGTCGGGGCCGGTTACGCTCGAGACGGGCTCAACATCCCCCGCACCCGTGACCACCTGAACGCTCAGGCTGCCCGTGCCTACGGTTTCCTCTGCGGTTTCGGTGGTTTCGGCGGGTCCGGTGGTGCTCTCAAAGCCGCCGTAAGGTTCGTAGTCAAACACGCCCGCCTCGTAGGGGGCGCTTAAAGTCCGGTTGAGTGTCAGCGTGACCGGGGCGTTGCGCCCGAGCACGACCTCGACCTTGCCGATGACGGGCTGGAGCCCGCCCGCGGTGGCGGCGAGCGCGTACACGCCGGGTTGCAGGCGCTCGAACAGCGCTTCTCCTTGGACCGCCTCGGACTGCCTATAACCGTCCGGCCCGACCAAAACCACGTCCACCGCCCTGTCGTGGGGCTGGTCAATCTGGAGGATGATGTTCCCGCCGACCTCCGCGTCATTCACGCCCGCTTCAAAACCTTCGACGGGTTCGTAACGGCCAAGCTCGAGCCCCGCCCCCCCAAAGGGTTCGTAAATCGTCGGCGTGGGCGGCTGCGTAAAAGCGAGCGTTCCGAAGAGCAGGATGAAAGAGGCTAAAGCTGTGAGTCGTTTCATACGGTTTCCTTTCCGCGACCCTGCCGAGGGTCTATAAAAGCGTGCGTGTGTAAGATTTGAGGCTCGAGCGGATGGTTTGTGCGGGCGACGCCCCTCCACCATCCTAGCCTCACCTTCTCCGCTAAGGGTGAACACACGCCCAACGACGCGCTCACAGAATCTTTACGGTCTCGTCACCCCAAACTCAGAACGCGCCTCGCCAACAGTGAAAGAACCCTCGCGGTGCTAGACTCGGCTCATGACGATACTCGAGAAAGCCCACTCCGGCGCGCGCTTGACCTTTGAGGAGGCGGTGGCGCTTTTTGACCTGCCTCTCTTCGAACTTGCCGGGGCGGCGCACGCGGCGCGGCTCGAGCGGACCGACCCCGAGCGGGTCACGTACCTCATCGACCGCAACATCAACTACTCGAACGTCTGCAACGTGGGCTGCGCCTTTTGCGGCTTCTACCGCACGAAGCGCCAAGAGGACGCCTATACGCTTTCTTATGAGGAAATCAGCGACAAGGTGCGCGAGTTGGAGGCCGTCGGCGGCACCCGCATCCTCATGCAGGGCGGGGTGAACCCATATCTCGACTTCGGCTGGTACACCGACCTGTTGCGGCACCTCAGAACGCACCACCCGACGATCCGGCTCGAGGCTTTTTCGCCCGAAGAAATAAAGGGGATGGCGAAACTCACGGGGATGAGCACGTTAGAAGTGTTACAGGAACTCCAAAAAGCGGGTCTCGACGGTCTCCCTGGCGGCGGCGGCGAGATGCTGGTGGACGAGGTGCGGCACGCTGCTCGCATCTCCCCGGCGCGTATCTCAACGGACGACTGGCTGCGCGTCATGGGCGAGGCGCAGTCGTTGGGACTCTACAGCACCGCCACGATGGTGATTGGCTTTGGTGAGACGCGTGAGCAGCGCGTCGAGAGCATGATGCGGGTGCGCGCGCAGCAGGACGAATCTTTGCGGGAGTACGGCAACGGCTTTTCGGCCTTTATCTCCTGGACGCTCCAGACCAAGGGCGTCCGCATCGAGGGCAAGGTGCCGGGCGCGGGCGCGCATGAATACCTGCAAAACCTGGCCGTGAGCCGCCTCGTGCTGGACAACATCCCCAATTTCCAGGCCTCCTGGCCGACGATGGGTTACAAGGTCGCGCAGACCGCGCTCTACTTTGGGGCTAACGACTTCGGCTCGACCATGTTGGAGGAGAACGTCGTCTCGCAGGCCGGGGCCAAGAACCGCTCGACCAGCGAGCGCGAAATCGTCCGGCAGATTGTGGACGCGGGTTTCAAACCCGCGCAACGTGATTCTTTGTACGCCATCATCCGCGAGCCCGACGCCGCGGCGATGTTGGCGGCGAAGCCCGAGATAGATTTCGAGGTGCTGCCCGCGCTTTAAGGGCGGCAGGTGGTTGGCTCGTGATTTATGCTCGAGCAAGTGGCGCTCCGTCTGAGAGGCCACTCTTTGTATTATCCATGTTGCTTACAGGCCGCGCTACCTCCTGTTGCCGCGGCTCATCAAAAAGGCTGTACCCAACGCCGCGCCCACCTTGGCAACGTCGTCCTCCATATTCACCTTGCCGTCGCGGTTGCTGTCCAAGAGGCTTAATAAGCCGCCCTGCTGCGTGTCCGGCGCTTCCTCCTCCAGGGTGCTGCGCTCGCGCTCGAGCAAATGCCTCACGCCCTGGCTGTCTAAGTTCTCCTGGCGCTTCACCCGGCCGAGCGCGCTCATGACGATGGGCGCGAGGAGCTGCATGAGCTGACCCGTGGACCCAGCGCCCAGCCCCGTGGCGCGGCTCACCCCGTTCCGAACCGGCTCCTGCTTCCCGCCTAAGATGTGGTCCAGAATGCCCTGGCCGTTCGTCGCCTTGGAGCCCCCGCCCAAAAGACCGCCGAGCATCCCGCCCAAGCCGCCCGCGCCGCCACCTCCTAGCATCGAAGAGAGATTATCGAGCAGCGAGCCGTCGTGGTCGCGCTCGAGCGCCCTATCTAGCGACTGCGCCCCCTCGTCCGAATTCTGCACGTTCTTGGACATGCCGCCTATCAGCATGGGCACCAAAGCCCCGACGGCCTGCCGCGTGCTGTTCTCGTCGGCCCCTATCTGCTGGCTGAGGGTGTGGATGGTCTGGGGGTCTAGGCTCTTGCGCAATTCGTCCGTTAAGTTTGGCATAAACGCCTCCTTTGTGAGTTATGTCTCGTTTGCACGCTAAGTGTAGACGGTGAGGAGAACGCAGAATAGCGTGCCCGCATCTTTTTATGGAACTGGAGAGTGACGGTTCTTTGTGATGTGTCCGGACGCGAAGTTTTCAAACGAAGTTTGGAACGGGTGTGCCTAATGCGGTATTTTATTCATCCCTCATCCGCTTCGTGATAGCCTGCACGCAGATAACGCGGTGGTTTTGAAGAGAAAAAAGAGTAGGAGGGTATTATGCATACCTTACATCATAAGGGTAGTCGGTGGGTTGCCAAAGTCGTGTTTATTCTGTTGTTTGTGGCGGGTGTCGCCTGCGCTCAGCCGAGTTTAGCGGTGTACCCGTTCTCGAGTTCCGCGCCTACGCTCGGGGTGGCGGTGGCGGACACCCTGGCGACGCGCTTTGAAAACGCCTTTGCGGACGAGAGCTTAACCGTTTACGGGCCTGCGGCGACGCCCGCGCTTATCCCGCCCTTTGTCGCGCAGGAGGGGTTTATCAGCCCCTTGGCGCTGCTCAACCCTTCGGCCACCGACTTATCAGACGCGGACGGCGCGGCGCTGCTGCGCGAGGCGCTGGGCGTTGACGTGGCCGTTACGGGCGCGCTGCGCCTCGCGGACATGGGACTCGAGCTCGACCTTTTCGTCGCCACCAACAGCGGCGTGCAGCGTTACCGTTTGAATGCACCTGAAGAGGCACCGGGTGAGCTTGTCGCGGGCGCGCTGACGCTGGCCTCGAGCGCGCTCAACCTGGCGCGTCCCCCCGGAGGCGCGACCATCGACCTTTCGGGCCCCTACGGTGACTTTGTGGAGGGATTGACCCTCCTAAGCGCCGGGTTTGTGGGCGAGGCGCGCGGGGCGCTCGAGGAGGCGGTCGACGCCGGGGGAGACGTTGAGGAGGGTGAGCTGGCGCGCTGGCAGGCCGTGCTGGACGACCTCGTCGCCGCGCAGGAGGGCCGCATGGCGGCGGACCCGGTCTTGGACGCCGCGCTCGCGCTCAACTTAGAGCCTTTTGACGCGGCGCGCGCCCAAGAAGCCTTCGCCCGCCTCGCCGAGGTGACGGCGCTGCCCGCCGCCGACCTCTGGCTGGCGACCTTGCGGGTGAGCGAAGGCGACGAGGCGGGGGCGCGTGCATCTTTCGACGCGGCGGCGGATTATTCGTACGGTTTGGCGGCGCGCGCGCTCTACCGGGCGGTGCGGGGAGGAGACGCGCAGGACGCTCAGGCGGACGTGGCGCAAGTTTTAGGGACAAATTCGCGTGGCGCGCTTCTGGGCGCGGCGCTCGCGGCGGGGGGGTTGGAGAACACGGCCTTAGAGAAAGAAGTCCTGACCCGCCTCACCCGCGTGGCCCCCACGCTCGCTTACCCTTTCGAGCAGCTCTCGTTCATCGCCTTTGACGAAGACGACCCGCTCGCCGCCGCCGAGGCGCTCGTCGTGGCGACGCGGCTCGAGCCCCAAAGCAACCTCTACTGGACCAACCTGGGCTGGGCTTACTACCTGCTGGGCCTGCTCGACGAGAGCGAGGCGGCCTCCCTGCGGGCCACGGGGCTCATCACCGAGGAGACGTTTCAGCCCTGGATTTCCCTCTACAACCTCGGCTTAGCGCGCGTGGTCACGGGCCGTTTGGGGGAGGCGCTGACGGCCTACGAAGAGGCGCTCTTCCTCGACCCCGAGGTGGACGACGAGGCGGTGATAGATTTGGAGAACGCGCTCGAGCTCTATCCAGGTGTCCCGGGCGTCTCCTTCGCGCTCGCCACGCTTTACGAGGCGGAGGGGCGCACTGACGAGGCCGCGCGGCAGTACGAGCGCTTTATTCAGGAGGGCGGCGAGGCCGACTTTGTCGAGGAGGCGGGGGCGCGGTTGGCGGTGCTGCGCGCGCCCCCGGCGCTCCTCGAGATTCCCTCCGGCGGGCGCTTGAGCCTCGGCCTGGGCGGCGAGGCGGCCGCGCCCTACCGGCCCGGCGACCGCCTCTACCCCGTGTTCGAGCTCTCCACCCCCGGCGCGGAACTGCCCAATGAAGTCGTCGTGGAGCTTACGCTTACAGACGAGGGCGGCGCGACAGTGGACGACCTCGCCCTGTCGCAGCAGCTCTCCTTGCCGCGCGACGCGGTCGCCGTCCAGATTGACGACGTGGGCCTCGACCTGCCGACTACGCTGACGCCGGGCGCGTACACCCTCAAGGTCGCCGTGAGCGCCGAGGGCGACCGCCGAGCCACCCTCTCGCTGCCCTTTGAACTCGCAGGCGAGCCCTCCTTTTTACGCGGGCTCCTCAGCCGGGACATCGTGCTACGCAGCCTCGAGGACCTGCCCCTCTACGCCCGGCGCGACCTAGATGCGCCCGACGCCGACAACGCGCTCGTCTCCGCACTCATCACCGCGCTCCGCGACAGCGCCGAGGCCGCCGAGGAGGTCTTGCCGACGCCCACCGCGGGCCGTTTTGAGGGCGTGGGCGGCGGCGAAATCTTCTCCACAAGCAGCGAGGCCGACGTGCGCGACTTTTTGAGCTACCTCTTAGAAAGCACCACGGGCAACGCCGACCTCACCTTTGTGGACGCCTATGCGCAGTGGGCGCTCGAGAGCGCGGAGTAAGGAGGAGAGTACCGAGTCGAAAGCGTCTCACTCGGTACTTTCTACTCGGTCCTCGGTCCTGCCTTCACCCCACCAATCTCCCCACAATCCGAAAGCCCGCCAGATATGTGCCCGCCGCCGAGCCCAATGACACGAGGAAAAAAACCAGCAGCGTGCGCGCCACGCGGTTGCGCCACCAGCCGCGCCAGTGGGTCACATCTTGGCGCAGGCTGCTGAAGTCGCCGACTTTGGGCTTGCGCACCCACAGCTCGACCCCCGCGGCGACGAAGCCCGCGCCGACGAGCGGGTTGAGCGAGGTGACGGGCGCGGCCGCGAAGCTCGCTAAGATGGTGAGCGGGTGCGCGGTGGCTATCGCGGCCCCCAGCGCCGCCAGCCCCCCGTTGATGAGCGCCCAGTCGCCGAGGAGCGCCCAGCCGAGTTCGGGGTTGCGGGAGAAGCCGATGACGAAGCCCGTGATGACGAGCGCGACCAACAGCCAGGGCAGCGCGCGCCAGAGCGGGTTGGGCGGGGGGACGACCTCGAGAGCGGCTCGAGCCTCCCTAAGCGCGTCCGTCTGGGGCGCCTCCAAATGCTCCACCAAGCCCTTGAGGTGCCCTGCGCCGATAACCACCAGCACATTGTCGTAACGCTTTTTGGCCCCCTCCTCGCGGAGCCTCAGCGCCATGTACTCGTCCCGCTCGGCGATGAGCGGCGTGTAGAGCGCGCCCTCGTTCTCGGCGAACTCGGTGAAGGTGGCTTCTAACACGTCGCCCTCTTTAAGTTTCTCGATGTCTTCTTCGCTGATTTTCTCGCTCGAGACCACGCTCGCCAGGAGCCCCGCGAAAAGCGTCATCCGTTGCCACCACGGCACGCTGCGGTACACGCGGCGCAGCGTCACGCCGATGTCGCGGTCGATGAGCAGCACGGGCAGGTCCGCCTCTTTGGCCGCGCGAATCGCCGCGCGCATCTCGGCCCCCGGCTCGACGCCGAACTGGTCGGCTAGGCGCTGCTGGAACGCGCCCAGGGCCAGGCTCGCCGCGACGGTGCCCGCCTTGCCCTCGCGGAGCACCTTGAACAGGTCCAGCTTGGCCCAGCGGTCGGGGTCGGTCAGGGCCGCGTGGCGGTTGGGGTCTAACTCGATGGCGACCGCGTCGAACTCGCCCGTGTCTAGGAGCCGCGCCACCTCGTCGGCGCTCGCTTTTGACACGTGGGCGGTGCCCAGGATGGTATAGCGGGCACCGCCTAGTTCTACAATCCTTGTAGGCTGTTCAACGGTATCGGTAGGAACCGCCGGAGTAGTGGGAGCTTCTGCGGGGACATCACTTGAAGCAAGCTTTTGCATAGGGAGAGTGTACCCATTTTGGCGAGGTGCCGGGGTCGGCTGGCTTGAGGAAAGTTTTGCGAGGTGAGAAGGTGAGCTTTCTTACGGTACCCTTTCTTAGCAATCCGCTCCCTGTTTCCGCATACGCTCCAAAGTTTCAGGAGTTGCCGTTAAGGTTGACCCCTCCAAATCAAGCTTCCCGTTCCACCATTGAGGAACTATAACGCTAGAATGCTCATATGAGTAACAAGATGAGCACCATTCCCACAAAGCACCCCTCTTGCCAAAGCCGTCGTAATACCGGTGCAAAGTCTGTTCATCACAGATAGGACATGCCCCCTCTACATTGATATCACTGCTGGGCTTGGCAAAAATCTCATTCCACTTCGTTAGGTATTCTTGTGGGACGCCCTGCCAGTCAAAGATTTCATCCATATATTGCTGAGTCTTGCACAAAAAGTTTAACTTTATCCACGTCGCTTTCCACTCTTGTGGTAACGGTTACTTGCAACACTTCGGGTTCTCACTTGCCTTTGACTACTCTTTTACTGTGGCAAAGATTCAAAAAAGCTCATGATGGCCGCCCCCGTCCCCTCCGGCCAGTTGTGCGGGTAGTAACGTCCGTTGTAGCTGTGATCAAAAGTGTGTGGGCACCACACCACCGAATTAAACCCTGAACCGTAGCGTTGGCAATTGAACGCCCTCGGTTCACTCGCTACCGAGGTGGCGGAGAGGCCGTTCTGCTCTAAAAACCCGTCTCGCGCCGCCTCGCCTTGCGCAAAAGGCACGAGTCGGTCGCTCGGGTTGTGAAAAAGAATGGCCGCCACCTCACCCGTGCAAGGCGAGCGCGACACGCCGCCCCCGAGCGTGCCCACCCCGCGCACTTCGGCCCCGCGCGCGCAGGCGAGCGAGTTGGCGAACCACGCCCCCAGCGAGTGACCCACGACGAACACGCGGTTTAAGTCGAGGCAGTAGGTAGAGGCGTAAGTTTGGAGCATCGCGTCAAAAAACGCGTAGTCTCTGAGCGCGTCCGCGCTGTCGCCGGGGTCCGACCAGGAGTAGGTGCTTCCAGAACGCAGCCCGCTGGGGTAGAGGAACAAGGTGTTGCGGGCGTTTCGCTCGAGCCCGTAGTACCGCCTCACCCGCTCGTTCGAGTTGGTAAGGCCGTGAAAGGCGATGATGAGGTCGTTGGGGATGTTCGGGTCGTAATCTTCCGGCACGACTGCAATAAGGCTGCGTGTACGTCCCCCTACCGTCAACGTAGTGGGTGGGTTTCCGGGAGCGGGTTGGTTGCAGCCGCTCGAGGGCCGAACGCCTTGAAGGGTTTGAGTTGATGCAGTCCGAGTCGGCGCAACCTGAGCTTGTACACGTTTGTTCGTCGAGGGCGCGCAGCTTAGAAGGAGCAGGCAGAGGGCCAAACTTACGAAACGCAAAGGTTGTTGTAACACCCCCAACTCTACCGCGCCGGAGCCCGCCGAAGATGACGGTTCGCCGAAGAAAATGAAGCGTAAACTTAAGGCATGGAACGCCCCTTTGACCTCAAAAACCTGCCGGTCCTGCGCTACAACGCCGGGGTCGCGCTCCAAAACCTCGTCGCCGCGCTCCCCGGCGAGCGGCCCAAGTGGCTGGTGGTGCCCCTTTCGGGCTCCTACCCCGCGCGCAAGCGGCGGCGCAAGCTCCTGACATTCCCGCCGGAGATTGGGCCTAAGGACAGTTCGCTCGAGTCCCTCCAAGAAACCGTTCACGCTCTCGCCGCCGCGCCGTGGTTGGAGGGGGTGGTGTTCCGAGTTGAAGATTTAGAGGCGAACCTGACCACCGTCTACGCGCTCGGGCGACTCTTGCAAGACCTCAAACGCGCGGGCAAGCGCACTCTTTGCTACCTTACCCGGCTCGACCTGACCCGCTACTACGTCGCCGCCTGCGCGGATGAAATCGTCATGCCGCCCGGCGCGGAGCTTTTTGTGACGGGAATGGCGCTCGAGCCGACCTTCATACGCGAGGCCCTCTCACGCTTCGGGGTGAGCCTCGACAAACTCGCCATTAGAGAGTATAAGAACGCGCTCGACACCTTGACCCGCCAGGAGATGAGCGCGGCGCAGCGTGAGCAGTTGGAGGCGCTGCTGGCGAGTTTCGAGGAGACAGTTTTGGAACGCGTGGCGAGCGCGCGGGGCACCACGCCGGAGGCGGTGCGGGGCTGGATAGACGAGGGCGTCACCTCGGCGGCGCGGGCGCATTCGCTCGGCATGATTGACCGCGTAGCCTACGAGGACGAGGTGCTCAGCGACGAGCACAAACCGCTGGCGGCGGGTCAGAGATTCTTGCGCAAGGAACCGCAGGCGGCGGGCAAAGGCGTCGCGGTCATCTCGCTCCTCGGCACCATCACGACCGGCAAGTCACAACGCTCGCCCGTGCCGCTCCCGCTTGTGGGGGCGCTCCAGGCGGGCTCGGAAACGCTGCTCGCCGCCTTTCGCGCCGCCGAAGGGGACGAACGCGTCGCCGCCATCGTCTTTTACGTCGATTCGGGCGGCGGCTCGGCCTTGGCGAGCGACCTCATCTGGCGCGAGGTTGCGCGCATCAAAACCAAAAAACCCGTCGTCGCGGTGATGGGAGGTCTCGCCGCGAGCGGCGGCTACTACGTGCTGACCCACGCCGACTACGTCGTGAGCGCGCCCACGACCATCACGGGCTCCATCGGCGTCATCGCGGCCAAGCTCGTGTTGGAAGAATTCAACGACAAGTACGGCCTCAACCCCGAGGCGGTGCGCCGGGGCCGCTTCGCGCTCACCTACAGCGCCTCGCATCCTTTTGACGACGCCGAGCGTGCGTTAGTGGCGCGCTCAATCGAAGAAACCTATGGCCGCTTTGTGGGGCGGGTGGCCGAGGGGCGCGGGCTGACGGTGAAGCGCGTGGACGAACTCGGGCGGGGCCGCATCTGGTCGGGGAGGGACGCGCTAAAGGTGGGTTTAGTGGATGAGCTTGGGGACATCGAGACGGGCTTGGCGCGCGCCAAGGAAATTTCCGGGCTGCATGACAACGCGCCCGTGTGGAACATGACACCCCCCGCCAAGCTCCTCCTGCCGAGCACCGAAGACCCGACGACGCTTTCGCGGACGCTGAGCGCGCTGCGGCTCGAGCGCGTCCTCCTCCTTCACGACCCGGTGCTTGAGGTCGTGTGACGGGCTCGAGTCGGCACCAGCTTTCAAAAAACCACAAGCGTTTGGGCTAAACTCGAGCCCATGACCGACATCTTAAATACCCCCACCTTTGGCCGCTGCACCAGCATGGCCGACGTCCATAGGGTCGCAAGCGAGGCCGCCCAAAAGAACGGGCCGCTACGCCTGGCCGTGGCGAGCGCCGCGGAAGACCACGTCATCGAGGCGGTGGCGGAGGCGTTTCGCGCGGGCTGGGTCGCGCCGCACCTTTTCGGGGACGAGGTGGACGTCGCCGCGCTCTGCGAACGCTACGACCTGCCCTTGTCGGAAGTTCAGCTCGAGCCCACTCAGACCAAGCTCGAGGCCGCGCGGCGGGCGGTGGAGGCGGTGTCAGGCGGCGCGTGCGACCTGCTGATGAAGGGCTATATCCAGACCGCCGTGCTGATGCGCGAGGTGCTAAACAAAGAGTACGGCCTGCGGGGCGCGGGCAAACTCTCGCACGTGTTGGTCATAGACTCGAGCCGCTTCGAGCGCCTCTTGCTCATGAGCGACGGCGCGCTCAACATCTCGCCCGACCTGTCGCTCAAACTCGACATCGTCAAGAACGCGGTGGGCGTGGCGCACCTTTTGGGCGTCGAGACGCCGCACGTGGCGCTCCTCGCCGCCATCGAGACGGTGGACGTGGCGCAGCGCACGAGCGTCGACACCGCCATCATCGCCAAGATGGCCGACCGCGGGCAGATCAAGGGCGCTTTGGTGGACGGCCCGCTGGCTCTAGACAACGCGGTGGACCCGCACGCCGCGCGGGTCAAGAACATCAAGTCGGAGGTGGCGGGCCGCGCGGACGTGCTCATTGTCGACAACATCGACGTGGGCAATGTGTTTTACAAGTCGCTCATTTATTTCGGCGGCGCGGCGGTGGCGGGCATCATCGCGGGGGCAAGGGCCCCCATCGTGCTGGTGAGCCGCGCAGACAGCGCCGGGACGAAGTTTAACTCGATTGCCTTGGGGTGCGCGGTGGCGGCGCGGGGGCGGGGGATAGACTAGGGTCGACTTTTTAGTTGGGCGGTACGATGGCGACGCGGAAGCGGTCGGTGATAAAGTTTGCGCCCGTGTCCGTGGTGCCGTACAGCTCAATTTCGGCGTACCAGCCCAGAGGAAAACCCGCCTCGATATGTTGCGTAGCCACCTTGACGGGAAGGAGCTGGACGGGCTGCGAAAGGACTTGGTAGCCCTCCTCGTAGCGCGCGCCTTCGGAATAGGTGTAACAGCCAACGGGCGGACTGCCTAAGTCCGGCGCGTCGCAGCGGATCCCGGCGGGTACGTAGATGCCGAGGGCACCCTCGCTGAAAACCTTGGAGTCACCCGCAGGCACAGGTTCGTCGTTGCCGTCAAAAAAGTAGGTCCGGTAGCCGTTGACGGTAGCGCCCAAAGCACCCGCGCGGCTGTGCATGGTGAGGGTTCTCGACTCGATTGTAATTCTACCGCTACTGTCAAGCTCGTAGCCGAGCGGTGCCGGATTCACGCCGAAGACGATCTCTTGGCCGTTGAAAAGGTTGAAGCCGCATCCGGACAGCGCCGCCGTCAGCGTGACCGTTAGAAGTAAGGGTGATAAAATGTGAAGGGTTCGTTTCATGCCAACTCCTCCTTGAGCTGTGGATTCTGAATATAAAACGAAAGTCGCTTTAAGCCAGCTAAAAAATCCACAGGCTCAACGTGGACGTCTTTCGGCACGTTGATGACGGCGGGCGCGAAGTTAAGAATGCCCTTGACACCCGCTCTTACGAGCGCGTCCGCGGCGCGCTGCGCCGCCTCGGGCGGCACGGTGACGAAGCCGATGTCGATGCCCCGTTCCCTAACCACGCGCGGGAGTTCGCCTACATGAAACACCTCCAACCCGGCGATGGTCGTTCCCACCTTGGCGGGGTCGATGTCAAAAAATCCCTGGAGAACAAAGTCGTAGACGTCAAAGTTGGGGTAGTCGGCGATGGCCTGGCCTAGACGGCCCATCCCCACGACGCCCACGTTCCAGGCCTTGGTGAGGCCCAGAATGCGGCGCAGTTCGCGGCGCAATGTCGGGACGGTGTAGCCCGCGCCGCGCGTGCCGAAGCGGCCGAAATAGGCCAAATCTTTGCGCACCTGGAAGGCGGACACCTGCGCCTCGTCGGCAAGACTCTCGGAAGAGGTTTTTTTTACTCCTTGCGCTTCTAGGCGCGTCAGGATACGCAAGTAGGTGACGAGGCGGCTGACGGTGGCGGTAGGGATGGTCGACATCAAATATCAAGCACCCGTGGTTAAGCACCTGGAACGCTCAGCGTCACCTGGAAAAGAAGGCAGACGGAAGCGTCACTGAGAAGCAGGGACGAAGTTCTCGAGCCCCTGCGCGTCGAGCCGCGCCTGCGCGGCGGGAAGTTCGGCGGGGGCGAAAGGACCCACGAACAATTTGATAACGCCGTTGTCGTCGGTCTGCGAGACGCTGTAGCCGAGGCTTTCTAAGCGCGTCAGCCGGGGCTCGGCGCTCGAGCGACTCGCAAACGCGCCCACCTGGAGGTAACGCGCGCCGCCCGCCTCGTCCTCGTCCGTTAAAGCTGTTCCTGTGTCGGTCTCGCCCGACGCGTCGGCGGGGAGAATGTCTTCCTGAAGCGGGTCGGACTCGGCAGACGCCTGCGTGTCGGCTGTTTGAACATCGGCTGTTTGAACGTCGGTCGTGGTCGGCGCATCAACTGAGGTCACCCCCGCTTCTGTCGCTGTCTCCGGCCTGTACACCACCACATAAGCGTCCAGACTGAGGCCGCTGTCGCGGAGGCGCTGCGTGACCTCGTTCGCGTCCTCGGGCGCGTCGTAGGGTCCCACGAGCACCAACGAGAGGTCGCCCTGTTGCCCGATAAAAACGGGATAGCCCTCGTCGCGGAGTTCCGCGGCCCGGCGCTCGGCGTTCTCCCGGCTCGCGTAAGCGTCGACCGACACGCGGTAGGTTCCTTCGGGCGGGGGCACGTCGATGATGCCGTTCGCGCCGCCGCTCACCACCACCTCGCCGGGCGGGACCGCCACCACCGGGAGGTCGGTAGGCTCATCGGAGGTTAGGTCGTCGGTACGCTCACTCTCAGCGGGCGCGGTCGGCGCGTCCGTCAGCGCTCCGTCCTGCGGCGTCTCGTCCGCTTCCCCGGCGCGTTCTGGAGCGGCTCCTCCGGGGGTAACGGGGATGATGGCGTCGGCTCCCTCGTCAGTCCCCTCGGCGCCGTTGCCGCTTTCGGCCCCCGGCGGCACCACCACGACGCCCGTTTCGTCGGGGGTTTCGTCGAGCTGGTTGTTGGGCGCGGCGGGTTGAACCTCATCTTGGGTTCCGGTTTGTGCGGCTGGTTGGGGGGGGAGCGTGGGGTTCGCCTCCCGTCCGCCGAGCGACAAGACGGAGCCGCCGCTAAGGAGCGTCACGACGATGCCAGCAATCACGGCGACAAGGGCAATCCCAATAATAAGGTCGGGCCAATTGCGTCTTAACCAGTCCATAGGAGCATCTTACCCCATGAAACGCCCCGGATGCTCCAGAACGCGCGGAAGAATGAAGAAGACGTAAACACGCCCCCTGCCGCCACGGTAGGTACTACGGTAGGTACTGCGTTTGGATGTGAGTTCTGGCCCCGGCTCAGATGCTCACAAGGGTTTGCGAAAGGGTGGCGAAGCACATTCCTCAGGCCAAAGTTCAAAATTTTGCCACCTCCCAAGCTTGTATGAGTCCCCCATAAGAGCCGCCCAAAAAGGAGGAAGTTGGCCCCCGCTCGAGCCGCCCCTTTGGTCCGTTGGCTTACAGCGCGCGCGTCCCCGCGAGTGCTACGATACGCGTTACTAAAAGCCCCTACCGACCTGCTTACCGATTTTGTAACAAGCAGTGTGAGGGCGGCACATGATGCGGCTTCAAACCGCAAGGAGGCTCCTTTGAAACGTTCATTCAATCCCTGGTTGCTCGTGATGCTCATCGTGCTGGGCATTTTCGTGTTTAACCAGTTCAGGTTCGGGGCACCCAACCGGTCCATCGACTACTCAACTTTTATCAAACTTGTGGACGAGGGCAAGGTGGCGTCGGTGGTGCTCGAGCGCTCGAGCGGCGCGATTTCGGGCGAATTAACGGCGGAAACGCAGGTCGAGGTCGAAGGCGAGCTGCAACCCATCCGCAACTTTACCACCACCTCGGTGATTACGGACTCGCTCATCGAGCGCCTAGAAACCAACGTGCCGGACGTGGCGGTTCGCAACCCCTCGAGGTGGCTCGACTTCATCATTTCGTTCTTGCCCATCATCATCCTTATCGGCTTTTTCTGGTTTATTTTCATGCGCGCGCAGGGCGGGCCGAGCCAGGTGATGCAGTTCGGGCAGTCCAAGGCCAAAACCTACGGGCGCGAGAACAAGGTCAAGACGAGCTTCGAAGACGTGGCGGGCCATAAAGAGGCCAAAGAAGAACTTATCGAAGTCGTCGACTTCCTAAAAAGCCCACAGAAGTACCTGCGCATCGGCGCGGAAATCCCCAAGGGCGTGCTCTTGGTGGGCCCTCCCGGCACGGGCAAAACGCTCTTGGCGCGTGCAGTCGCGGGCGAGGCGGGCGTGCCCTTCTTGACCGTGAGCGCGTCCGAGTTTATGGAGATGTTCGTGGGCGTGGGCGCGTCGCGGGTGCGCAACCTGTTCGAGGAGGCGCGCAAGGCGGCGCCCGCCATCATCTTTATCGACGAGCTCGATTCCATCGGGCGGCGGCGCGGCGCGGGCATCGGCGGCGGTCACGACGAGCGCGAGCAGACGCTCAACCAGATTTTGAGCGAGATGGACGGCTTTGAAAAAGACACCTCGGTCATCATCATCGCCGCGACGAACCGCCCCGACATTCTCGACCCCGCGCTCCTGCGCCCCGGCCGCTTTGACCGGCAGGTGACGATTGGCCTGCCCACGCAGAGCGAGCGCGAGGAAATCCTGCGCGTCCACGTGCGCAACAAGCCCGTCGCCAACGACGTGAGTTTGGAGCGCCTCGCCGGGGCCACCCCGATGTTCTCGGGGGCCGACCTAGAAAACCTCACCAACGAGGCGGCGCTCGTGGCGGCGCGCGGCGGCAAGCAGATCATCTCCTGGGCTGACTTTAACGACGCCTTAGACCGCATCGTCTTGGGGCTGCGGCGTTCGTCGCTGGTCCCGAGCGAGAAAGAGCGGCGCATCCTGGCTTTTCACGAGTCGGGTCACGCGGTCGCCTTTGCGGCGCAGCCCGACCTGGGCCACATCCGCAAGGTGACCATCATGCCGCGGGGCGGCGCGGGCGGTTTCATGGCCCCCTTAGCCAAAGAAGAGATGTTTTTCGACGTGGACCGCTTTAAGCAGCAGCTCGTGGTCGCCTTTGGCGGTCGTGCGGCCGAAAAGAAGCTCACCGGCACCATCTCGTCGGGCGCGTCGAACGACCTCAAACAGGCGACCGACATCGCCAAGCAGATGGTCTTCGACTTAGGCATGGGCGGCGAGGAGTACGTGGCCTGGGGTTCGGACCAGGGCCCGGTCTTCCTCGGCGGCGAGATAAGCCGCCGCAAGGACTTTTCGGAAGAAACCGCGCGCGAACTGGAAGAGCAGGTCCAGGCCATCTTGAGAGAAGCTTACGAAACCACCGAGCGGGTCATGGACGAGAACTGGACCGCGGTCGTGGGCGTGGCCGAGGCGCTGCTGCAACGCGAGACGCTCGACGGTGTGCTCATCCAGGAGGCGGTCGAGCGGGTCAAGGAGGGCTCGAGCGCCGAAGACCTCACCCGCTGGATTCTGGGCGAGGCCGAGGCCGCCGAGAAACGCCTCGAGGAAGCCTCACGCCGCGCGCCTGAGGTTGAGGCTCCCCGCCGCCGCGTGAGCGATTCGGGACGCCCCACCCCGCCCATCGACCCGCGGCCCACGCCCGAGGGGTCGGGCAGCTAGACGCGAAAGCGCGGTTTAGGCCGCGCTTTTTCAATGCCAGTCACGTGACTGATGTCGGGTATAGATACGGTTAGTTAAACGCGTAATGGCGCAGTTTCAAGCACAAGCGTCAGGTACAATGGCGTATGGGCAGAGTGTACGCGCAAACGGTGAGTTTTTTCAGTACCCACGTGTGTAAAACACCAGTCGTGTACCGTTTGAAACATCTCACGCGGCTTGTATCTTAAACTTGTGGTCGTGACTAGGTTCAACGCTCATTGGCAAAACCAGTAAAGGCCGCTTCTGTTACTCGACGGCACATACGAGGTTCTGGCGCAGCACCCCCTGGACGCGCAGAGAACGCTTTTCGAGGCCACCGCGCCCGACGGGGCGGCGGTGCGCGTGGTGTGGTTTGAACTCGACAACCCAGAACAAGAACTCTCTTTCGAGCGCTACCGTAAGCTCTTGCGAACGCTGCGGCGTGAGGGTCACGCGGCCGTATACGACCTCGTCTCGAGGCCGGGCGCGCACTACGTGGCCTGGGAGACGCCGCCCCCTGCGGCGCGCCCGCTTGGTCGTGAAGTTAATCACGAGGACGCCGCGGCGGTGCGTGCGCTGCTCGAGTCCCACGGTCACACCCTTGAGGAGGCCGAGCTCTACGCCGTTGAAGGAACGCCCAAGGTATACGGCCTCGTCGGCGGCGCGCCGGGAGCGTCTCGCCCTGCCCCCACGGCCCCACCTCCACCTAGGCGTCGGCTGCACATTCCCCGCTGGCGCAGTCTTCAGCCGCCGCCGTGGCTGCTCCCGTGGCTGCCCGGCCTCGTTTTCGCCTTTCTCGGCCTCGCCCTTCTGGCTTCGAGCCTGGGCCTGCGCGCGAACCGCCGCGTGGTGGTCATGCCCGACGTGCTGGGTGCCGACGCCAACGCCGCGAGCGCGCTCCTCCACCGTCGGGGTCTGGCGGTGAGGAGCGAGCCGGTGGGTTCGAACGTGGGACTGGGTGCTACCGGCGCGAGTGGGGGAGACCCCGGCACTGTGAATGGTGCCGCGAACGCCCCCGCGGGCACCGTGGTCGACACAGAGCCGCCCCCGGGCACGCGCCTCCGCAAGGGCCGCACCGCGCTTCTCCTCTACGCCCTGCCCCCAGGACAACGGCCTCAGGTCGAGGTGCCGGACCTGCGGGGGCAGCCCTTTGAGGGTGCGCTACGTAGCACGCTCGAGGCGGCGGGGCTCAACTTGGGCCGCGTGGCGCACGTCCCGGCCGCCGAAGCGCGGGGCCTCGTCATCGCGCAGTCACCCCCCCCCGGGAACGCCCCGGCGGAGAGCACGCTGTCGCTCCTCGTGAGCGAGGGGCCTCAAGGTGAGACGACCTTCGTGCCCGACCTGCTGGGGAGCGCGCTTATAGAAGCGCTCGAGCGCGCCCGCGCCGCGGGCTTTGGCGAGGACCGCGTCGAGACGACCTGGGTGGAGAGCGCCGACGCCCCCGCGGGCACCGTGCTGGGCCAGAACCTCACGCCCTACCTGGAGACGCCCCTGGAGACCGCGACCCTAAGGCTCCTCGTCGCGGGCGCGCCCGACGCCGGAAGCGCGCCCCGCGCCCCCGACCTCATCGGGATGGCGCGCCCCGACGCCGAGAGAGTGGGGGGGACTGACGCCGCGTTGCGCTTTGCGCTTATCGACGAACCGAACCTGCCCGCGGGCGTGGTGAGCCAGACGCCCGCGCCGGGCGCGCCGCTAGAAGGCGACACGCTCGAGGTCACGCTCAACCTCCCCGGGCTCTTCCGGCCTAACGTGCAGGTGGTGAGGCGGACGCTCGAGCTGCGCCGGGCGAATTACCGTTTTCCCGTCGAGGCCAACGTGCCCGCCTCGAACGCCCGCGTCGAGGCGCACTACCTGAGCGGCGAGCGGGAGGTTATAGCGGGGGCGCGCGTGTCCGGGGGAGAAATGCTCGACGGCACCTGGCTCACCACCGAGTACGGCCCCATCACCTTTGTGCTTTACCTTAATAATATCGAGTACGCGCGCGCCCAGACCAATCCTTAGTTGACCTCGAGAGGGGCGCGTGCTAAGCTTCTCGGTCGGCGCGAGTTCACCCTAGAGCCTCGCGCAAGCCGTCCGCCTCTCATAACCTCAGCTTCCAAGCAACCACCAAGACAACAAGACGTCGGGACAAAAGCAGCAGTGCGAACAGATGCGGCAAAAAGGTGTAGCTGACCGGCCTTTTTCGCTCCCGCGGCCGTGATAGCATCGCGGTTGCTTTGGTTGGAGGACCTGTGCTTCAAAAGACCCGCGAACTCTACGCCTATATCAAGCGCTACCCCAGACAGTTTTTGACCGGCATGGTGATGCTGGTGGTCTCGAGCTTTACCGCCACCCTCTCCCCGAGGGTCACGGGCAGCGCGTTCGACGCCTTTACCAACGGCGTTATGACGATGCGCTGGCTCGGAAACCCCCTCACCATCTTCCGGGCCGACGTGGGCACCCCCGTCAGCCTCTGGTGGTACGTGCTCGGCCTCATCGCCATCGTCAGCGTGAGCGCGGGGAGCATGATTATCGTGCGCCGCACCATGCTCAACGCGAGCTGGGAAATCCAGTTCGACATGCGCCACGACCTCTTCGAGCACTTCACCAAACTCGGCGCGGACTATTTCGACAACCACCGCGGCGGCGACCTCATGACGCGCCTCACCGCCGACTTGAGCGCGGTGCGGCAGTTTATCGGCGTGGGCGTGTTCCAGGGGACCAACACGCTGCTCACCCTTGTATTCGCGCTCGTACAAATGTTTTTGCTCAACGTCCAGCTCACGCTCCTCACGCTGCTGATGGTGCCTATTATTACTGCCACCTTCTTCGTGCTCCTGCGGCTCGTGTACAAACGCTACGCGAGCGTCCAAGAGCAGTTCTCGTCCTTTTCGGCGATGGCCCAGGAGAACTTTTCGGGCATCCGGGTGGTCAAGGGTTTCGGCATCGAAGACCGCGAGATGGCAACCTTTGAGGGTCTTAACAACGAATTCATCCGCCGCAACATGTCCTTGACCAAGGTGGACGGCCCGCTTTTTCCCCTTATGGAGCTTCTTTTCGGCGTGGGCATCTCGCTCTTGCTCCTTATCGGCGGTCGCCTCGTGTTGGGGGGCAGCGGGAACCTAACCATCGGCGAGTTCGCCGCCTTTGTTTTGCTCTTCCAACTCATCCAGTGGCCGATGCTGGCGCTCGGCTGGATCGCCAACATCACCCAGCGCGGCTACGGCTCTTGGGACCGCCTCAAGGAAATCTTTGACGAAAAGCCCAGCATCATCGACAACGAAAGGACCGACCACAGCCTGCAAACGATAAGGGGCGACATCGAGTTCAAGAACGTGACCCTAAAGTTTGACGACTTCACCGCGCTCGACAACGTCTCGTTTAGGGTGCGCGCGGGGGAGAAAATCGGCATCACCGGGCGCACGGGCTCGGGCAAGACGATGATTGTGAATCTCGTGACCCGGCTCGTCGAGCCTACCGAAGGCACGATTTTGATTGACGGCGTCGACATCCGCAAGTATCCGCTCGCGGTGCTGCGGGGCAACATCGGGCTGGTGCCGCAAGAGCCTTTCCTTTTTTCGGACACGATTGCCGAAAATATCGCCTACGGCCTCCCGGAGGATGACCCTGAAAAACTCAAAGCCAGGGTTAAGCGTATAGCCGACCTTGTGCAACTTTCCGGCGATGTCGAGGAGTTTCCCAGGGGCTATGACACCTCCCTGGGCGAGCGCGGCGTGACCCTGTCGGGCGGGCAGCGCCAGCGCACCGCGATGGCGCGGGCCATCATCCGCGACCCCAAGATTCTCATTCTGGACGACGCGCTTTCTGCGGTCGATACGCAGACCGAGGCGCGCATCCTGGAGGGCCTGCGCGAGGTCGCCAAGGACCGCACCACCTTAATCGTGGCGCACCGTGTGTCGGCCTTTGGCGATGTGGACCGGATTTTGGTCCTAGAAAGCGGCCGCATCATCGAAGAGGGCCACCACGAAGAACTCGTCGCCGTGGGCGGCTGGTACGCCGACATCAACCGGCGTCAGCAGTTGGAGGAGTCGTTAGATGCCGCCTGAGTCGGGAGAAAGCAGTAAACCCTACAGCGTTGAAGAGGCGAAGCTCGAGGCGCGCCAAAAACGCCGGGGCCGGGTCAAGAGGCTCCGCGAGGAGGGCCAACTCAACGAAGAGGGCGAGGCGTTTAAGAAGTCTTTCGACTGGGACGTGACGAAGCGCCTGCTCGGTTACCTGCGCCCTTATCCCAAACAAGTGACCGCCGCCGCCATATTGGTGCTCCTCTACAGCGCCATCGTGCCGGTGCTGCCTTTTCTCATCAAGTTCGCCATCGACACCTTTATCAGACCCGTGGCGGGCGGGACAACCTGGCTGCGTGACCTCATCGCCCCCGCGCTGGGAGGCTTTTACACGTTCACGACCGACGGTAGTCCTTCCCAAGCCCTTCTCAGCCCCGAAGCGTTCGACCTGCGCCTGCAAGGTCTCGTGACGGTGGTTCTTATCTATATTGGGCTGACGGTTGTCAACTTCGCGCTGCGCTACGGCTACATCTACCTTGTCAACTGGCTCGGCCAGCACGTCATTTACGACCTGCGGCGGGCGATTTTCCGTAAAGTCCAGGGGCTCCACATGGGCTTTTTCGACCGCACCCCGGTGGGCCGCCTCATCACCCGCATCACCTCGGATATTGAAGCTATAGAACGCATGGTGACCGACGGGGTGGTCGGGCTCGTGGCGGACGTGGGGCTCCTGGTGGGCATTACCATCTACATGTTCATCCTCAACTGGCAGCTTGCGCTTATCACGGTCGCCATCATGCCGCCGCTTTTTCTCACGCTCAACTTTTTGCGCTCACGCCTCCGCGACGCCTACCGCGCGGTGCGGGTGCGGCTGTCGCGCTCGAACGCCTACGTCGCCGAGAACCTCACGGGGATGCCGACGGTGCAGCTTTTCAACCGCGAGGAGCGCAACCAAAAGGCGTTCGACAAAATTAACCTGTCGCTTTTAGACGCCTACATCGAGCAAATCCGCTGGTTCAGCCTCTTCTTCCCCACCGTGCAGTTCGTGGGCGCGCTCTCGACCGCGCTGATTCTCGTCTACGGCGCGACGCAAATTCTCGGGACAGGCCTATTCGGCGTAGGTGCGGGCGAGGCGGTGACCATCGGGGTCTTGTTCGCCTTTTTGCAGTACTCGAGCCAGTTTTTCAGGCCCATCCAGAACTTGAGCGACCGCTTCAACACCATTCAAGGCGCGATGGCCTCCAGTGAACGCATCTTTGAACTCCTCGACACGCCCGAGGCCGTGACCAACCGGGTCGACCCGCTCGAGTTTGGCAGCTTCCGCGGCGAAGTCGCCTTTGACGGCGTGTGGTTCGCCTATCAAGACGAGGACTGGGTGCTCCGTGACCTCACCTTTACCATTAAGCCTGGCGAGTCGGTCGCCTTTGTGGGACACACGGGCGCGGGCAAGACGACCATCATCTCGCTCGTCTCACGGTTTTACGACGTGCAGCGCGGCGAGGTCCGCATCGACGGTAAGAACGTGCGTGATTATGACCAAATCGAACTGCGGCGGCACGTGGGTATCGTCTTGCAAGACCCCTTCTTGTTTAGCGGCACCGTGAGGAGCAACATCACCCTGAACGATGACACAATTCCGTTGGAACGCGTCATCGAGGCAGCGAAGTTCGTCAACGCGCACGGCTTTATCTCCCGCTTGCCCGAGGGCTACGACACCCCGGTGCGCGAGCGCGGCGCGGGCTTTTCGACGGGTCAAAAGCAGCTCATCGCCTTTGCGCGCGCCTTGGTGCAAAACCCCGACATCCTGTTGGTTTTAGACGAGGCGACCGCCAACGTGGACACCGAGACCGAAGAACTCATCCAGGACGCGCTCGAAAAACTCATGCAGGGCCGCACGAGCATCATCATCGCGCATAGGCTCTCGACCATCCAGAACGTTGACCGCATTATAGTCATGCGCAAGGGCAAGCTTGCGGAGCAGGGCAATCACTTTGAGCTGTTGGAGCAAGACGGGTATTACCGCAAGCTTTACGAGTTGCAGTATCAGGAAGGGCCGGGGCAAGGCGCTGGCGCGGATTAGGTTTGGGCTGAAAGAAAACCTTGCGGACTAATGCCCAATCCGCGCTTTATCTCTTTTACTAAGCCTCGTCCCATAGAATTGGCACATCGTACAGGTGCATTTTAGGGTCCGAGGTGACCAGCGTGCAGCCCTCGACCCTTGCTTGCGCGATGAGCAACCTGTCGAACGGGTCTCCGTGATGATGAGGCAAAAGGCGAAGTTCGTACACGTGTTCTAAAGTGATGGGGAGCACGCTAAAGCGATTGCGCTGCACCTGTTCGTCGACGATTTTCTTCAGGTCGCCCCGTAGCTCGAGCTTGTCCAAACTTGCCTTGATGCGCATTTCCCAAGGTACGACGGTGCTTAGTACCTTACTTGTTTTGGCTTGTCTGAGGTGGCTGATGAGGATGTCGGGAAGTTTTGCGGCGTCACTATCTAACCAAATGAAGGCGTGCGTATCGAGCAGCAGCCTCACACCTCATTCCTCACCGAGCCAGAAGGTATCGGGCAGAGGTTCATCAAAGTTATCTGTCATTATCAGCGCGCCTTTATGCATATCGAGGATGAGCGGCTGACTGTGCGGTAGAGGCGTCTCCCGAAGCGATAAAGCATATTCATAGACCTTCGTCTGCAGCTCTAGCGGCAACGTCTCTACGATGGTCAACAGGTCTTTCATAACGATATTGTAGCAGGTTGAGAGGAAACCTCAGCAGTACCTCCTATAACAGGAGGGGTTTTAGTGACGACACCTACATCACTGTCCCCTCCTTACTTTCTACGCTTTACCTGTAAGTCAAATGAAAGAGTGACTGCTTTTTCGCTCGAGCCATCAACCCTTACCCGTGCTTGGCCCCCTCCACCTCGTCGCCCGTAAACACCGCCGAGTCGTAATAGGTCCGAAAGTCCGTGACCTTTTCCCCGTCGGTTTCAAAAACGCTCACGCCGCGGTACTCGAGCGCCTTGCCGTTTGAAAGTTTGCCGCTGGACTTCCACTCGAGCAAAATACCGTTGTCACCCTCGATGACATGGTTGAAGTCCGAGTGAATCGTCTCGAACATCTCCAAATATTCTTCCCAAAATTCACGCGCGCCGTCCTTGCCCGTCATCGCCTCTTGCGAGAGCCTGCGCAATTGGGCGTCCTCGGTGAACATCTGCACGAGCGGCGTTACGTCTCTTGAATTCTCAATCTCTTGAAGCGTGTCCATGAACTTTTGCGCCATATCGCTTGCCATAAATCCTCCCCTTACGAGCATACGAGGGGAACATTTCCAAAACAGTCAGGGAGACTCGTATCGGGATACGTTCGGGCGCTCGAGCGTAAAAAAGGTGAGTTCGGGCGGGCAGCGAATCCTTAGGGGCACCACGCTAAAGCCGATGCCGCGGTTGATGTATAAGTGATTGCCCTCCGCGCCGTAGCCCTTGACTTTGGGGTCTTTCACCCAACCCGCGATGTAGATGGCGTCGCCATAAAAGTAGGTAAGGTAGGTCCAGTAGGGCGAGCCCGGCAAACTGATCTGGCCGCCGTGGGTGTGGCCCGCCACGGCCAAGGGCGCACTGTAGGGGGGAAACTTGTCAAAAGACGCGGGGTGGTGCATCAGCGCGATGCGGGGGGCGTCCTCGGGTACATGGGCAAGCGCCTTTTCTGGGTGGTCGTCTTCTGGGACGTGCGCGCCGATGGCGACGAGGTAGAGGATTTCGCCTTTGGGGGACTCGAGCCTCACCGCCTCGTTGTGCAAAACGGGGATGCCGGCCTCTTCCAACGCTTCTTCCAACGTGTCCACCAGACCTTGATCTTTGGCATCCTTTTTCGTGGGCATCGCGTAGTCGTGGTTGCCGAGCACCGCGTAAACGCTCAGGTTTGCCCCGACGAGAGGGCGCAAGAGGCTCACCGCCTCGCTTATCGCGCTCCGTTTGTCGTAAATAAAGTCGCCCGTAAGGAGCACCAGCTCGGGCTTCTCCCGGACGATGCGGCGGACGATGCGGCGCGCCGTAGCGATGTTGGTGAGCCACATGCCTATCTGGATGTCGCCGATGACCGCGACCCGCGCGCCCTCCCAGCTTTCGGGCAGATTGGGAATCTCGCCCCGCTGCTCCTGCACGTCGATGGTGTAGGGCTCGATGAGGCCCCAAAGGATGACGAGGAGGAGGAGACCTAAAAGCGCGAGAACGATGTAGGGTACAGCCACACAACCTCCTCTTTATCTTAGCCCTGAAGCAGCGACTGGCCCCCGTCAATCCACATCTCCGTGCCCGTGATGTGCTTGGACGCGTCCGAGGAGAGGAAAAGCACCAGCTCCGCCACCTCTTCTGAAGTGCCAGGCTCGCCATCGGTGAGCGGGATTTGCCCCTCGGGAAACTCGACGGGCTCGCGCGCCGCCTCGGTGTTGCGCTGCTCGGTGTTTTCGTCTATCTGCGTGTCAATCGCGCCCGGGCAAATCACGTTGACGCGGACGCGGTGTTTGGCAAGCTCTAGCGCGAGCATCTTGGTCATCGCCACCTGCGCCGCCTTGGTCGAGGCGTAGGCGGTCGCGCCCGAGTTGGAGAACATGCGCGTGCCGTTGACCGACGCGGTCACGACCACCGCGCCGCCCTGCTTTTTGAGGTGCGGCACCGCAAACTTTATCGTCGCAAAGGTGCCGTTTAGGTTGATGTCAATCGTTTTTTTCCACTCGTCCATCTCCAACTCTTCGATGGGCGCCCACACGCCGTTCACCCCGGCGTTGGCGAAGACCACGTCGAGGCGTCCCCAGCGCTCGAGGAGCGTGTCATACGCTTTTTTTAGCGAGTCAACGTCGGAGATGTCTACGGTCAAAACTAAAGCCTCGCCTCCGGCTGCCTCGATGTCGCCTTTGACCGCCTCGAGCTCCTCCTTGGTGCGCGCCGCCAAGCCCACCTTGGCCCCCGCCTCGGCAAACCGCTTGGCCGTGGCCGCGCCGATGCCAGAGCCCGCGCCCGTTACCAAAGCCACTTTTCCTTCCAACGTCATCAGATTCATAAGTCCCCCCTTTTGGAACACAACTTCTTTTATAGCATGGCTCTGGACTGCTGCGCCTGCGCAGGTTGCTTTATGGGTCCTCAGCGTTCTCCTTTGACGCCCAGATAGAGCCCCCGCCCCATCAGGCCCTCCGGGTCGTGCTGAGACGTAAGCCCCGCCGCCCGGAAGGCCTGAAGGTACTCCTCGTGGCGAAAAAGGAAAAGCTCGTGATGCTCGACGAAGTGCTCCACGCCGTCCCGCGTGCCGACGAGGTAGTGCATGTCCATGACGGCAACGCGCCCCCGCAGCTCGCTCACGTTGATACGGGCGATTTTGAGGTCGGGCTCGTCGACGTAGCGCGCGTGAACGTTGTTGGGCCGGTACGCCTCGGGGGTGAGCCAGGGCTCGAGGACGAGCACGCCGCCCGGCGTGAGGTGCCGCGCCATCGTCGCCACCGCCTCCCCCAACGCGTCCACCGAGCGCAAATAGCCGACGGCGCTAAAGAGGCAGGTAACGGCGTCGAACGCCCGGCCCAAGCTGAACGTTTGCATGTCGCCCCCAAAGAACGGGATGTCCGGGTAGCGTGTGCGGGCGGCCTCGAGCATCGCCTCGTTCACGTCCACCCCCGCCACCTCGTACCACCTTCCCAACGCCGCCAAATGTTTGCCCGTCCCGCAGGCCACGTCGAGCAGCGTTTTCGCGCCGGAGCGGCGGGTTTCTATGAGCGCGTGGACGCTTTCGGCCTCGGCGGCGTAATCTTTGAACGCGTAAATGGCGTCGTAAAACCGGGCGGAGCTGTACATCTACAGACCATACAATAGGCGTATGAAAAAATCGAACCGCATCCTCGTCGTCGGCAGCCTCAATATGGACTTGGTCGTTTTGGTCGAGACGCACCCCAAACCGGGCGACACGGTCTTGGGCGGCGACACCCGCACCATCCCCGGCGGCAAGGGCGCGAACCAGGCCGCCGCCGCGTCCAAGGCGGGCGGAAGGGTGGCGATGCTCGGCCTCGTCGGCTCCGACGCTTATGGGGAGGCGCTAAGGGAGGCGCTGCAAGAGGCCGGGGTGGATGTCGGTCTCGTAGACACCGCAAAAGGACCCAGCGGCGTCGCGCTCATCACCGTGGACGCGGACGGGCAGAACATGATTGTGGTGAGCCCCGGCGCGAACGGTAAACTGACGCCTGAACGTTTTGAAGAAAAGATGCTTGACGGCGCGGCGCTTGTGATGATGCAGCTCGAGATTCCCCTAGAAACCGTCCAAGCCGTAGCCGAGGCGGCGGCAGCGCACGGCGTCCCGGTGCTCCTCAACCCCGCCCCCGCGCAACCCCTTTCGGATAAGCTTTTGCAAAAGATTAAGTATCTGGTGGTCAACGAAGGAGAAGCGGCGCTCCTCAGCAGCTTAGAGGTAAAAGACGCCGAAAGCGCCCTTACCGCCGCCCAATCCCTGTGTGAACGTGGAGTCGAAACGGTTGTGGTCACGCTGGGCGCGCGCGGGCTCGTCTGGTCGGGTGGTGACGGAGAAGGGATGCTCGAGGCGCATAACGTTAGAGCCATCGACACCACCGCCGCGGGCGACGCCTTTTGCGGCGCGTTCGCGGTTGCCCTGGCCGAGGAGCGTGGGCTCGAGCTTTCTTTACGCTTCGCCAACGCGGCGGGCGCGCTCGCCACCACCAAAGAGGGCGCGCAGCCGAGCTTGCCGACCAGAGAGGAGATTGAGGGGTTGCTCGAGGCTTGAAACGCCTTCGGCCCCCTGTTTTGCCTGGCTATGTTAGATTCCCCTGATGCCACGTTGGCTCTTCGAAACCGTGCAGGCGAACGATCGGCAGCTTGAACCCGGCGACCTCCCCGCCATCAACGCTTTGTTCGCGCGCTGCGCCGATTACGCTTTGTTGGTCGAGGGTGAACCTCCCGCACCGGACGCGGCAAACGGCATTTTCGAGAACCGCCCGCCCGGTGTGGCCGCGAGCGACCACTTCACGGTAGGTCTTTACCACCCTTCCGACGAGCTCATCGGGCTGATTGAGGCGCTGCGAGACTATCCCGACTTAAGCACCACCTATCTTGGCTTGATGCTGCTCGACCCGGACCACCGCGGGGAGGGCGTGGGCAGCGCGGTTCACGACGCTTTTGCCGTCTGGGCGAGGCAGCACGGCGCAAAGCGTCTCATGCTCTCGGTCGTCGAGGAGAACGGCGCGGCTTACCGTTTCTGGCAGCGCTTGGGGTACCGGCAAACGCGGGTGCTGCCTCCAACCCGTTTCAAGCAAAAAACGCACAGCCGCTTTGAGCTAAAGCTAGACCTCGAGCACAGCGTGCCAGAACCTAAGAGGCCGCTTCCTCGTTGATTTGAACGAACAAACCGTCGGGGTCTTTGAAAACGACGACGCGCCCAAAGTCCTCCTCTTTGATGCCCCCTTCGGGCGCAATGCCGGAGCGTTCGAGGCGCTCGAGTACCCCTTCAAGCCTCTCTTGCGTCGTGAAGTTAAGCTCGAGCCCCTTTGGTTTATCTTCGGGTAAGCTTTCAGCTTTGTGAAGCGCTAGAGTGGCGCGCTCCCCCACCCTCACCTCGGACCACATCTCACTCCGGCTTGTAACGTTAAATTCTCCCAAAGCGGTGTAGAACTTAGGGCGGGCGGCCCATGTCGGTCACGTAAACAATCGGCATAAGCGTCATTTCGTTCCTCCTGTGGATGTTACGAAGTCGGAATGGTCTCGGGGGATGCGGCTGTAGACTCGAGCCGCTCTGCCAACTCATGCAAAAGGGTTGCTAAACGGCTGCGTAGGGACGCTCTCACAGCTTCCTCTCTAAGTAACCGCGCCACCTCCGCCTCGCGCATGTAACGTTTATGCTTCTCAACCGCCTCGTTCACGTCTGAAAACACTGCGCACCTCCTCCAATTGATAGCTCAGGTATAGAGTTCTTCGTCGTGCTCGTTGATTTGGATGAGCAGGCCGTCGGGGTCTTGCAGGGTCAGCGAGCGGCCAAAGGCTTCGTCGTTGATGGCGCGGTAGAGCGGGAGGCCCGCCGCTTCAAACTTTTTTGCCAAGGACTCGAGCGGTTCGGTCGCCACAAACGAGAGTGCGACGGGACCTTCGGGGGGTGGCGAAAGCTCCCCGCTGTGAAGCGCCAGCACGCCGCCCTGCACCCTCAGTTCCGTCCACGTCCCGCTGCGGCCCCTGTAGGCCACCTCGCCCCCCAGCGCCTCGTAAAAGGCGACCGAGCGCGCCATCTCGCTCACGTAAACGACGGGCATCAGCATCACTTTGCGTCTCCTCTTTCGCGCAACCTCTCCAACTGAACACTCAGCGCCTCCTCGACAAACGCCGAGAGCGACTTTTTGGTGTCGATGGCGGCGTGTTTCACCTCGCGGATGAGGTCGGGGGGCAGGTAAACGTTGAACTGCTTTTTGTCGTCACTCATGTACAATTTCCTCCTGTAAGCGGGCAGCTTCTAAACGTCTCGAGCAGGTGAATCCCAAATAGCTAAGCCCAACCTCCTTTGCTATTATGCTAGCATGATAGCAAATAGATTTCAATGGGGTTGCGTTTAGGTTCAGCTTGTTTTTAGAAGGGGGTGCGCAGCTCGAGCGCCCCAAAACGCCCACCGGGGTTCAGGTCCTCAGACCAAAGCACCTCGCAGCCGAGCGTGAGCGCGCTCTGCACAATCATTGCGTCCCAAAAGGACAGGCGGTGCGTTTCCTGCAAGTCAATCGCGCTGATAACGTCGGCGGTGGTGGGTGCGTGCACGAGCCAGAGGGCGTAATCTTCGATGATGCGGCGTGCAACGGGAGGCTCGAGCCGAAGCTTTCGCGTCGCGTTCACGTAAAATTCTTGTAATACTTGAATGCTCAAGCACCCCGTACGGTGCTCCCAAAGCTCGTTCAGCAACGCTTCCGCTCTCGCCTGCTTGGCGGGTTCGCTGTGGTCATAGGCGTACAGTAGGATATTGTACAGTAGAATATTAGTGTCTACAAACGCCAAATTAGCGTTCATGCAGCGCGTCGCGGTCTAAAAAGGTCTCTTCACGTTTCAAGCCCAGGTGCATCAGCGCCCGCTGCCGCTCCCACGCGGCGTTGTAGGCTTCATTGCCGCTCGTGGTGCGCGTCAGCCCTTCAATCACGAGCGCGGTAAGCGTGGTGCCCCGTTCGGCGGCCAACTGCTTGGCTTTTTTGAGGAGAGGCTTAGGGAGGCGCAGGGTGAGATTTTGGGTCTCCATGTACTAAATTTTAGCACGCACTGCACGTTTTCGCGTGCGCAGAATTCTTGGTGAGTGAGGCTGACGAAGAAAGCGCCCTCGAAAGGACGCTTTCTCATTATCGTTAAGTCTACGGAGGAATTTATAGGGTCAAACGGTAGGTCGCAAAGCCGTCTTCGGCGGGGCCGCCGTACTCGAGCTCCACTCCCTCTGGGATAAACCCTTCAGCGTCCGGCCCCGATTCGAAAGTTACCGTCACGTCCCCCTCGACGGGCGCAAAAGTCCAGTTGCGGTCCGCCTCGGGGTCCACCGTCCCGGTTGCGGTGAGATAGTCGATGATGATTTGGCGGTTCTCGTCGGGCGAGTCGATGACCACCGAGGAGCCGTCCAGGCCGGGGAAGTTCCCGCCGCCGTAGGCGCGGTAGTTGTTGGTGGCGACCAAAAACTCCTCATCGGGCGCGACGGGCTCACCGTTGTAGCGCAAGTTCTTGATGCGGTTGGCCTCCGGGTTAACGAGATTGCCGTCGGCGTCATACTTGGAGGGTTCGGTCACGTCGATTTCGTAAGTTACGCCGTCTATCACATCGTAGTTGTACGAGCGGAAGTCCTCGTTTAGCAGGGGCTGCGGCTCGCTCTCCTCGGGGTCTATCTGGTTGAACTGACCGGCGGAGCGCTCGAGCCACGCCTCAAGCTCCGCCCCCGTGAGCTTCACGACCTTGAGCGTGTTCGGGTAGATATACAAGTCGGCGATGTTCTTGACCGCCAGCGTGCCTTCAGGGATGTCGGTGTAGTAGTCGGCCCCGCCGCGGCCCCCGGCCTTGAAGGGCGCGGCGGCGGAGAGAATCGGCAGGCCTTTAAACTGCGTGCCCTGCACCGCCCTTTCCACATACCAGGTCTGCGCCTGGTTGACGAGCTGCACCGAGGGGTCGTCCAGCACCTGCGCGAAGTAGGAGGTGATCGGCGCGGCGGTCTCGGCGACCGCGCCGCGGACGTACGTTAGGGTTCCCTCGTGGTCTTCCGCCACCGCCTCGACCACCGCCGGGTCAGCCTCGACCAAAGCTTCGCCCGTTTCGGCGTCGAAGATGGGGCGCGCGGCGGATTGAGAATCCACGACCGTCCAGCCCTCACCATCTCGCTCCAACGTCAGGTCAATCACACCCAAGTGATTACCCCAGAAACCCGGCATCACCGCGGCCACGCCGTTGATGGTGCCCCTTTCTATATCGACCCCCGGCTCGCCCGCGAACTCCTCCGCCGGGAAAACGCTGTGCGCGTGCCCGAAGAGAATCGCGTCGATGCCCTCGACCTCGCTCAGGTAGTAAGACGCGTCCTCGTCCATCCCTTGAGGCGGGCTCGACTCGAAGCCGGAGTGTGGGATGGCGACGACGAGGTCGGCTCCCTCTTCAATCATTTGCGGCACGAATTTTCTGGCTGTCTCGACAATGTCTTTGGCGACCACGCGGCCCTCTAGGTTGCTTTTATCCCAGGTCATGATTTGCGGCGGCACGAAGCCAATCACCCCGACGTTGAGCGTGTGCGTCTCCCCGGCGGTGTCCGTCACCTCGCGCTCGAGAATCACATAGGGCGTAAAGAGGTTTTCGTCGTTCTCGGCATTGTCGCCGTCGTCAAGGTAGACGTTGGCGTTGACGTAAGGGAAGTCGGCCCCCGCCAAGGCGAGCTCTAAAAACTCGAGCCCGTAGTTAAACTCGTGGTTGCCGATGTTGCCCGCGTCGTAGCCGATGAGGTTCATCGCCTTGTAGACCGGATGCACCTCGCCCTCTCCCAACACCTCGACCCTGGCGCGGTAGTCGCCCAGGGGGCTCCCCTGAATCAGGTCGCCGTTGTCGAAAAGGAGAACGTTGGGCACTTCTTCCCGCGCCTGACTAATAAGCGTGGCGGTTTTGGCGAGCCCGAACTCGTCGGTGGCCTCGTCACGGTAATAGTCGTAAGGGACGATGTTGGCGTGGAGGTCGGTGGTTTCTAAGAGCCGCAGCTCGACTTCCTGCGCGTTGGCGAGGGTTAAAAGGGAAGCCAAAAGCAGCGTGAGCGTGATTGTCCGGACGGATTTTTTCATCAGTACCCCTTCCATTGGTACAGGGCAAAATATCACGACTTCCGGTGAGAGGTCGGCGGTGGTTGAAGACACGAACACATCCTCGAAGGGCTCCTACAGCCTGCTACCCTCCTCCGTCAGAAGCCCCTGTATAATCAGAAACTAATGTAAGCAGGAGGCATTCTATGCAACCCACCCAAGCCATTAACATCAACGAGCTAAGACAGAAGTATTTAGAGTTTTTCCAAGCCAAGAACCACCTCGTCTACCCCTCGTCTTCCCTAAAGAGCAACGACCCGACCCTGCTTTTCACCTCCGCGGGGATGGTGCAGTTCAAGCCCTATTTTCTGGGCGCGACGCCCAAGTTCGCCGGGTTTGATGGCGTCTGGCACCGCGTCACCACCGCGCAGAAGTGTTTGCGGGTGGGCGACATCGAGAACGTCGGGCGCACGCTCCGGCACCACTCGTTTTTCGAGATGATGGGGAACTTTTCGTTTGGGGATTATTTCAAGCGTGAGGCGGCGGCCTGGGCGTGGGAGTTTTTGACCTCGAGTGAGTGGATGGGGCTCGAGCCCGAGCGTCTCTACGTCACGGTTTATTTAGACGACGACGAGGCCTTTGAGGTGTGGCGCGACCATGTCGGCGTGCCCGAAGCGCGCATCTCGCGCTGGGGCGAAGACGAGAACTTCTGGCCCGCCAACGCGGTGTCTCAGGGTCCCAACGGCCCCTGCGGCCCCTGCTCGGAAATCTTTTATGACCGCGGCCCCCAGTACGGTACGCCCGACGAGACGGGGCCCAACACGGGCTCGGGCGACCGTTTTATCGAGGTTTGGAACTTGGTTTTTACCCAGTTTGACCGCCAAGACGGCGGCGCGCTGGTGCCGCTGCCGCAGCAGAACATCGACACGGGGCTGGGTTTCGAGCGTTTGGCCGCGGTCATGAGCGGCGTTGAGGACGCTTACGCCACCAGCCTTTTCCAGCCCACCATCCGGCGGGTGGCGGCGCTTTCGGGTAAACCTTATCGGGGCGTGGAAAGCTTGTCTCACCGCGTTATCGCCGACCACGTCCGCGCGGTCACCTTTACGGTCAATGACGGCGTGCTGCCCGCCAACGACGGGGCGGGCTACGTCGTCAAGATGCTCATCCGCCGCGCCGCGCGCCACGCCTGGCTCTTGGGGTTGCGCGAGCCCGTGCTGTACAGGCTGGTTGAACAGGTTGTCGAGGCGATGGGCGAGGCGTACCCGGAGTTGGAGAACGCCAAGGAGCGTATTCAAGGCATTATCCGGACCGAAGAGGAGAGCTTTCTGCGGACGCTCGAGGCGGGTATCACCCGCGTCTCGCATCTCTTTGACAACCTCGAGGGCACCGAGCTTTCCGGCGAAGTCGCCTTTGACCTGTGGCAAACTTATGGATTCCCTTTGGACCTTACCGAAGAGATAGCCGCTGAGCGGGGCTTTAGCGTGGACCGGGCGGGATATAGAGAAGCGCGCGAGGCGGCCAGGGAGGTGTCGCGGGGCGGCAAGGAGGCGGGGGCGCTTTTTTCTGCGAGCAAGGACACCTTGGGAAGAATCGCAGGCGAGCACGGCGAGACCGAGTTTTTGGGCTATGACGAGACCGAGAGCGAGGCGCGCGTGGTGGCGCTCCTCCGCGAGGACGAAACCGTGCGTGAAGCAACCGAGGGCGAAATGGTTCAGGTGATTCTCGACCAAACGCCCTTCTACGCCGAGGGCGGCGGGCAGCTTGGCGACAGCGGGGCGCTCGAGTGGCCGGGCGGCAAGGCGGCGGTGAGCGGCACCACAAGGAGCAAGCAGGGGCTGTTTTTGCATCAGGCGAGGGTGCTGAGGGGGAGGCTCGAGCCCGGCGCAACGATCCGCGCCGCCGTGGACCCCTGCCGCCGCGACACCGAAAAACACCACAGCGCCACCCACCTCCTGCACGCCGCGCTGCGGAGCACCTTGGGGCGGCACGTCGCGCAGGCGGGTTCGCTCGTCGCGCCTGACCGGCTGCGCTTTGACTTCTCGCACCCGCAGGCGCTCACGCCGGACGAGGTGACGGACATCGAAACCCTCGTCAACCGCTTCATTCAGGCCGACTTTGAGGTGAGTTGGCGCGTGGTGCCCATTAGTGAGGCGCGCGAGCAGGGCGCGATGATGCTCTTCGGCGAGAAGTACGGCGCGAACGTCCGCATGGTGACGATGGGTACGGCACCAGGGGGTACGGCAACGGAAGATGGCCCCGGCGCGGTAGAGGCCGCTCCCGCAACTGCCGTTAAAACTGTCTCCACCGAACTCTGCGGCGGCACCCACGTCAAGCGCACGGGCGAAATCGGCTCCTTTATCATCACCTCGGAAGAGGCGGTGTCGGCGGGGGTGCGCCGAATCGAGGCCGCCGTCGGGATGGCCGCGGTCGCTTATGTGCGCGACCTGCGGGAGAACGTCGGCGCGCTTTCCAGAGAACTCGGCGCGAAACCCGACGAGTTGGCCGAGCGCGTCGGGAAACTTCAGAACGACCTCAAGGCGGCGGGGCGCGAGGCGGCGGGGCTGCGCGACAAGCTGGCGGCGGCGCAGACCTCGGGCGGCACTGCCAACGCTGTCCGGGAGGCCGCGGGCTTTCGCTACAGCACCGCGCTTCTGGATGGTCTCGACGCGGGCGCGCTCCGCACCGCCGCCGACACGATGCTCCAAAAGAGCGGTGCGGACTTGGTGGTGCTCGCCAGCGGCCCGCTGTTGGTCGCCAAAGTCAACAAGGAGGCGCAGGGGCGCGGCGCTCATGCGGGCAACCTCATCCGCGAGGTTGCCAAGCGCGCGGGCGGCGGCGGCGGCGGGCGGCCCGACCTGGCGCAGGCGGGTGTCAAGGACGCGTCAAAAGTGCCAGGGGCGCTATCAGCGCTGCCCGAGATTTTGCAGGGGGTGGGGAGCTAGGCCGCCGCGGTGTCCGCGCTCCCCAAACTCGTTGCACTCGACTTGGACGGCACGCTCCTCACCTCGGTGAAGACGATTACGCCGCGAGCCAAGGAGGTGATTGGGCGGCTCGAGCAACGTGGTGTCCGCACCATCCTCTGCACGGGCCGCCCACCCCGCACCGCCCGCACCTTTGCGCGCGAACTCAAGCTGACGAACCTAGCCATCGTTTACAACGGCGGGGCGGTGTATGACTTCGACGCCGACACGGCGCTCCACCGCTTCGACATGTCCGCTGAAGTCGCGCTGGCGGCCCTCGAGAGGATGCAACGCGCTTACTCAGGTATTATGTGCGGCATCGAGACCCACCACGGCTGGTACATAGACGAGGCGCACGCGAAAGTCCGCGGCCTCACCACCGAACCAACCGGCGTCGGCAACGTGCGCGGTTTTGTGCAGGACGCCGTGACTAAGCTTCTCTTTCGCCATCCCAGAGAAACGGCGGAAGCTTTGAGCGCATCTCTCCACGACCACCCAGTCCACTGCACCTGGAGCCTGCCGGGGCTGCTCGAGGTGACCGCAAGGGGCGTGACCAAGCGCCGGGCGCTCGAGTGGGTCGCTCATGACATGGGCGTGGACGCTTCCCAAGTGGCCGCCTTTGGCGACGAGCACAACGACAAGGAAATGCTCGAGTGGGCGGGTAAAAGCGTGGCGATGGCGAACGCCGCCGATGAAGTTAAAGCGTGCGCGGGGCAGGTCACGCTTTCCAACGACGAGGACGGGGTGGCGGAGGTGCTGGAGGGGTGGCTGTAATATGGCTGTGACGCTCGTCGTTTTTGGTTACGGTCCCGTGGAGGCCGAACCGCGGCCCCGCCTCAACCTCTACGGGCGGCTCAACGCGCTCGCCGCCGGGATGCTCTACGAGCGCGGCGGCGTAGGGCGCGTTCTCATCACGGGCGGGCGCACGGGCGGCGCGGCTTTTCCTTCCGAAGCCGAGCTAATGATGCGGTATATGGGTACTTTTGAGTTGCCTCGAGAAGCGTTCGTCCTGGAGGAGAAAGCCACCGACACCATCACCAACTTCGTCTTTGTTGTCAACCTGTTAGACCGCTCGAGCGTTTCCGACAACCTCACCTTTTTAGCCTTTGGCTTTCACCTGCCACGTATCCGCTACCTCGCCGCGCTTTTTGGCTTGGAGGGGGATTTTATTCCTGCGGAAGAGGTGGTGAGGGAGCGTTCGCACCGACATCGACAGCTTTTGAACGCGCTTCTGAGCCTAGAAAAAGAGGAGTACGTCAAGCGCCTCACCGCCGAAGTGCGCGCCGTGCGTGGTTTGGAAACTCTCCCCGACTACTGGTTACCGC
Organism: Trueperaceae bacterium; assembly: GCA_965214995.1. GTDB lineage: Bacteria > Deinococcota > Deinococci > Deinococcales > Trueperaceae > CBDCCT01. The sequence continues at coordinate 4,534,584 of CBDCCT010000002.1, read as the reverse complement.
CCGCCGCGGGGCTCGAGAACGAGGCAAGGCTCGAGCGGTTGCTCGAGCTCGAGCAAGTGCGGGCTTTCTTCAAGGCGTGTGGGCTCGAGCCGCAGACCCCCGCCGACCTCCGCACCGCCCTCTCCTCCGTCCCGCGCCGCTTTCCCGAACCTCGAGAGGATGACCGGGAGGCGGCTCTGCGCCTTTACAAAACACCGGAGGCCGCACGTGTCTGAAGTCGTCTTGGCCCTCGACGTGGGCGACGCGCGCATCGGGCTGGCGAGGGGCGAGGCGGGCTCATCGTTCGCCTTTGGGCGCGGCTTCATCGTCCGCCGCAGTTTGGAAGAAGACATCAAAGCTGTTGAGGCGCAGATGCTTACTGAGGGCGCGCAGAAACTCGTCGTCGGATTGCCGCGGCGGAGCGACGGCGGCGACTCGGCGCAGACGCAGAAAGTTCGGGCCTTTGCAAAAGTGCTTCAGGACCACGGGCTCGAGCTTGTCTTTGAAGACGAACGCTTCACCACCAAAATCGCCACCCGCAACCTCTTGGGGAGCGGGATGTCCAGACGCAAGCGGCAGAACAAGGGAAGCGTGGACGAGGCCTCGGCGGTGCTTATCTTAGAGAGCTATCTCGCTAAAGTTTCACGTGCGGGGGGTAAACTGGGCCGGTGAGCGATGTACCTGCCCCCAAACCCGCACCCAGACGGTCTCGAGCCCGGCCCCTGCTCCTCGCCCTCGTCGTCTTGGCCCTTTTCGCGCTTCTCGGCGCGCTGTATTTACAAGACCAGCTCGCCCCGGCAAGGCTGAGCGGCGCGGCGCAGACGTTCGAGGTCGAGCCCGGCTGGGGCGCGTCGCGGGTGGCGCAAGAACTCGCGGACGAGGGGCTCATCAAGCAGCCGCAGGTGTTCAGCCTCTGGCTGCGCTACAGAGGCCTCGACCGCTCCATCGGCGAAGGACTTTACAGTCTCTCCCCCGCCATGAGCGCGCCCGAAGTCGCGCGTGTGCTCTCGTCGGGCGGACGGCCCCGCATAGTGCAAATCGTCATCCCCGAGGGATTTCGCGCCAGTGATGTGGCAGCCAGGCTCGCGGGAGCGGGTTTGGGAGACGAGGAAACGCTGATGAACCTTGTTGAAGCGCCCGGCGCGTTGCGCCCCTCCTTTGTGCCGGACGCGGCCCCGCTCGAGGGCTTTCTCTTTCCGGCTTCTTATGAGTTCCCGGTGGGGAGCACGCCGGAGGAGGCGCTGGGCGCCATTCTGGAACGCTTCAACGAAGAGCTGACGCCCGAGGTGAGAGCGGCGCTCGAAGCGAACAACTTGAGCGTCTACGACTGGGTCACGCTGGCGAGCGTCGTCCAGGCCGAGGCGGGCGCGCCTGGTGAGATGCCCATTATCGCCGGGGTGTTCCGCAACCGCTTGGACGAGGGGATGCTTTTGCAGTCCGACCCGACGGTGGCTTACGGCCTCGGCAAGCCGATGACGGAACTCGACGCGCCCGCGGGCGATTTCGAGGTGGACCAGCCCTGGAACACCTATGTCTACACAGGGCTGCCCCCGACGCCCATCAGCAACCCCGGCCGGGACGCGCTCCTGGCGGTCTTGAACCCGCAACGCGACAACCCCGAGGGCGAGCCCTACTTTTACTTCCTGCACGACCGGAACCTCGTGTTCAGGCCTAACCTGACGTTTGAAGACCACGAGCGCGACGTGCAGGAGTTTCTGCGCTAGCCAGAAGTAACCCTTAGTAGATGCTCGTGCGGGCCTGTACGGCGCGGGGTGTAAGAGTTTTGTCAGCGTCAGGTCCTTACACTGACAGAGCGGCGCAACGGTGACGTGTGAGGCGTTGGTCAGCCCTACCGCGTCAACCATCCGAGAGAGCGCCGCCAGCGTGCGCCACGTGTTTTGTGAGCCGACTGTAAAACTTTTTTGATTCACGAAACGGGTGAACAGTGCAAACGTACGAACGTCAACAGGGATGCGCCTCAAGCCCCGTAAACGCGAAAATGAACCTGGATGCTTACGGGAGGCAAAAGGGCGGCTCGAGCCCGCGCCGAGAAACGCCTCCGAACCGCCCCTTCACTCTCTGGACCCCCGCGGTTCAAGCCGAAACCGGCGCGGCCCGGTGATGGTCAAGCTTCATCTTCTCGGCACGCCCGCCATCGAAAAGGACGGCGTGCGTAGCGACCTGCCGCTCACCAAACCCGCTTGGCTGCTTCTTTACTTGGGCTACTACGGCGAATGGATAAGCCGCGAGGCGCTCGCCTTCTTTTTCCGGCCCGACGCCGACGAAGGGGACGCGCGGCGCTACCTCCGCAAGCTTCTCTTTGAGGCGCAAAAGATTGGCGGGGCGGGGGGGCTCGAGGTCGAACCCGAACGCCTGCGCTGGCGCGTCCCCACCGACGTCAGGGAGTTTCAGGCCGCGCTCCAAAAGGGCGGCTGGCTCGAGGCGATAAAACGCTACCGGGGACCTTTTCTGGACTCGCTCAACGCCTCGACCTCGCCCTCATTTGAGGCCTGGCTCGACTTCGAGCGCGAGGTTTTGGCGCGCGCCCTGCACGACGCCTCGCTGCACTACGCCAACGATCTGGAGAGCACCGGGCACCATAGCGACGCCGCGGAAACGGCCAAAGCGCTTCTGAAACGCGACGCGCTGGCCGAGGACGCCTTACAGACGTTTCTCCGCAACGCTTATCTGAGCGGTCAGCGCGAGGCCGCGCTGGAAGCCGCCGCGGCGTTTGGAAAGGAACTGCGGGACATGGGCTTCAAGCCGCTCGCCGCGACGGAGGAGATGATCGAGACCATCCGTCAGTCAAAGCCGCTGCAGAAACGTTCCGGCACGCGCACCTACGGCCGGCGCAGCACGGACCGCCCCCAATCGCTAAGCGACGAGGCGGAGTTAGGCGAACTTTTGACCCTGATGGAGCACACCAACGCGCGGCTCATGACGATGACCGACGTGGGCGGGCGGGGGCAAGAAGCGCTCATCATCGTTAAGCGCGTGCCGGAGCCGACCGTGGCCTTGCGCGCGGTTGCCAGCCTGGCGGAGCGACTCATCGGCAGCGGCCACCACACCCGCGCGATGGAACTGCTCGTCCTCGCGCTCGTCCACCCCGCCTGCGACGCCGCCACCAAAGAGAAGGTGCGGCAGGCGCTTCAGTGGCTCGAGCCCCACCTCCCCAAATTGGTGAGGAGCGCGCTCGAGCGCTGAAGACAGCGGTTCTTATCCGTGCTGAGCGGGACTCAACCCAGGAATCGTCCTCCGAACTACGTCGCCTACGGTAAAGCTCAGACTGAACCTTCCGACAAAACAGTACCTGCCGGAAGAGGAACGCCCGCGGAACATCCGGCGGCTACGCTGGACGGATGCGCAACCTTAGAAACTCCAGCTTTATCGTCCGCATCAGGCAAAAGGACGACGCCCTAGATATCACCCTACAAAACATCGCCACGAGGAGAACGCTAAAGCTCACCTCGTGGCCTTCTCTTTTTGAGGCCCTGCAGGAGCACGCGGGCGGGAACGTCATTTTGTTTTCGCCCAAACGGTCGAAATAGCGTTGCGACGAATTTTCGTCGCGCGCTGACAAGTCCTGCCGAAAAAGGAACGCTGGCGTAACGCCCCCTTAAGACAATGGATACAAGTCCCCGCACCACCCCCGGGATCCAAGGTCAAGAGAGGAGGCAAAGAGCTTAGCCACAACAGAAAGTCAGAGAGCGTCAGAAGCACCCAGTCAAGAATCTAGTCAAGAAACATTTAGTCAAACGCCCAGTCAAGCGCTATCAGAAACAGTCGACCCAAAGGAGTTTCGCATGTCTACACGCCTCATGACCATCCGGGGTCTCACGACCCCCTTCCGCCCGCTCGCCCTGCTGGGCCTGCTGGCGCTGCTCCTCACGCTCGGCGCGTGTTCGCAGCGCCCGTCCCCCCAAAGCGGCACCACCGACGACATGACCATCCAGATTCTGGCCGTGCCGAGCGACCTCACCGTGACGCTCCAGCTCGACGGCGGCGCGCTTCAGCCGGTGGACGTTGACGCGAGCGGCAACGCCAGCGTCACCCTTACGAACGTCTCGGCCGGCCCCCACACCCTCACCGCGCGCGGGACGGACGCTGGCGGCATCGTGCTTTACAAGGGTGCCACAGGCTTCACTGCGCCCGGCACATCCACCGTCAACATGGTGATGAACCGCTTGACGAGTCAAGTCGGCGTCACGGTCACCAACGTCTCCTCGGCTTCCAACGTCGTGGTCGCCACCGTCGGCGGCGTTCAGCAGGCCCTCACGGTGAGCGGCGCCACGGCCTCCGGTACGGTGGTCGGCGTCGCCACGGGGGGCGCGGTTCCCCTGTTCATCGAGGAGCTTAGCGGCACCCTGGAGCGCGTCGCCACGGGGGGCGCCACCCTCGCACTTTCAGAAGCCCCGGGCAACGCCTCCGTCGCGCTCACCCTCCTCGGGCCGGGCGAAGAACGGCCCGCCATCTCTTTTACCGCGACGCCCGCCGCCCAGATAGATGAAGGCGACACCTTCAGCCTCGCGGTACGGGCTGTGGACGCCAACAGCGACGTCTCGAGCCTCACGGTGGCCTGGGGCGACGGCAAAACCGAAACCTTTAACGTCAACCCCGCCAGCGGCAGCGTCTCCCACACCTTTACCCATGTGTACGACCCCGCGGGTACGGACACGACGTTTAACTATTCAGTTTCCGCGGGCGACGCGGTCGGCGGGGGCGCTCCGGCTACCGGCACCGTCACGGTCATCGCCACGCCCGTTGTCGTGGACGATAGCGTCGAGGTCGTTATCGACAAGGGCAAAGAGCTTAGCAAGGTCACGCTCGAGGCGACCGGGGTGCCCGCGGGTGCCAGCAGCGTCCAGGTGAGCATCGATGGCACCGCCACCGTCAGCCTCTTCCCGCAGGGCGCGGGTAAGTGGGGCGCGTCGCTCATGATGTCGCAGAGCACCACCTACAGCCTCGTCTACACCGCAGGGAGCGCCACCAGCGCGCCCGTCTCTTGCGTTGTGCCCGCGGCGAGTGCCCACACCTGCACCCACGCGTTCGGTACGGGTAACGGCGGCGGCACCCCGCCCGCCGCACTCAAGGCGAACGACGATACCGCCACGGCCTACACGGCTGGCGACGGCAGAGTCGTTTTGATAGACGTGCTCGCCAACGACAGCGACAAAGCCGCGACAATAGCCAGCGTGACCCAGCCAGCCGACGCGACGGGTTCGCTGGGCAGCACGAAAATTGTCGGCAACAAAATCGAGTACACCGCCCCCAACTTCAACAGCGGCCCCAACGAGACCTTTAACTTCAGCTACACCATCTCCAAGGGCTCGAGTACCGCCACCGCCACGGTGAGGGTCACGGTGCTTGTCGGGATTGCCCGCTAGAAGCGTAAACCGGGTTTCGTTCCGTCACGACGCCCAACAGGTTGCGCCGGATATCTGTAGCTCGGTCTAACTAAGCAACCCCCATCTGCCGCACGGGCTGAGGCTTTTAGAGCCTCGACCGTGCGGCAATTTTTTGCCGAGTCGCCGCGCCAAGATTTACGCAGTTCTTTAGAGGCTGAAACTCCCGCACCCCGAACCGGGGGCGACGTACCCCGCGTTGTACAAAGTTCTAACCCGTCTCGCCACCGACGCAAAGGCACTCGCTCAAACACAATTAGAGACACCTTCAACCGAGGGTTCATGGGGGTTGCCTCAGCCGCCCAAGGAACGCCCGCGGAACGCCTCTTTTCCCACAATACTCTCAGAAACCATAGGAGGTTCCATGCCGCACCCGTCCCCCCGCCCCCACTCCCGCTCACACCCAGGACGCCTCATGAAAAAGCTCGCCATCGTCTTGTCCTTGCTCCTGCTCCTGGCCGCCTGCTCACGCTCGCGCCCCCCGCAGCTCGACACGCCCACGCCCACACCAGAGGGCGCAACGCTGCTGGGCCAGTTGGAAGTCACCTTCACCGTCGACCCTGATTCTCAGACGCTCACCACCAGCGCTGTTCCCGGCCTCGCCACGCAAGGTCTGGTCGGCAGACTCAGCACCGAAAACTTGTCCAACGGCCTGATTGACAAGGACGGCTTCCGCTACCTCTACGGCACCTACCGGGTGACGAACAACGGGGGCGCGCTCTCCAACCTGTCGTTCTACGCGATGAACACCTCGGGCGCTATTGGCGGCACCGCGGTCAAGGACCTGCGCAACGCCAAGGGCGAGACGCTCACCTCCACCACCTTCGCGCGTACCATCCTGCCCACGCACCGCATGGAGGACAACAGCGGTACTCTGGGAGTTAAAGAGGGCGAGGCGGACTTCCAGGGCTTTGCCGCCCAAGACATAAACGCGTTGCAGAATCAGAACCCGGGGGGGACGCTTTTAGAGTACGGCTACAGCGCGAGGAACACGAGCGGGGGACGCGCCATCGCCGCTAACGGCAGCGGGCTGGTGAGCTTCGCCATCAAATTCCCGTTTGACCCGGCCCGCTCAGCGGACCTGCCGTTCTCGTTCACGCTGGTGTTTGCGACGGTAGACGACACAGCCACACAGGTGACGCGGAGTGCTGAAGAAGCCCCTAACAGCGCGGCAGCGGTGTGCGCAAGAGCGAACGCAGTCAACGCGACCAAGGTGGTCGTCATCGGGAGCAGCTTGCCTGCCAGCGTACCCGCAGGCTGCGAGCTCACGCGGCTCAACGACGTGAAGGTGGCCGTTGATGTCGGGGGATTAGGCGCTAAGTACCTGCTGGGTAATGGGGCCGGCGCTGCGGCACCCGACCTGTCGCTCGCTTACGGTCCGCTTGTTTACACCACGCAAAACGGCGCGACGAGCGCGGCACAGACGGTCACGCTCAGCAACATCGGCGACGCGCCGCTTACCGTTAGCGGCCTCTCCTTTGTGGGCGCCCATGCAGGCGAGTTCGGGCTTGCAGGCGCACCCGCGACGCCCCTTACCATCCAGGCGGGCACCTCGCAAACGCTCAACGTCGTGTTCAAGCCGACCTCGACGGGTCCCAAGGGCGCATTTTTGCGCGTCGGGAGCAACGACCCGGACACCGCGCAGGCCGAAGTAAAGGTTCGTGGTCTGGGCGTCATCGGCACGGGCGGGAGCAACGAGCCCTCGCTCCAGTGGATTCTGGACACGCTCGAGCTTCCCGTCACCGTCGGCGACCCCGACCCCAGCAACAACGCCCTGCCCACCACACCACTCTTGGGTGAAGAAATCAGCGCGCCAAGGTTTGAGAAGGCGGGCGCAGGCAACGTCACCGTCGAGCTGCTCGCGGTGTTCGGCCCGACGAACAACACGCCCGTCACCGGCTTTGGTTGGTACACGGAGAGCAGCACCACCGAACTCTTCACCGTGTCGAACAGCCCGGTAAGCAACGGCCAGCGCCTCCTGCCGCCATTAGCGGGCGCGACCTCCTTCGACCCCGGCAACGCCTCTTTCGGCCTCTATTCGCGCTGGCCCTTCTTCAGCAACCGCTTCGTCTACAGTGAAGACGGTAAGAACACCTGGGAAACGAACGCCGCCAACCGCCACAAGGTGCGGGTCTACCCGCTCAAAAACTCGAGCGGCGTAGTTCCCAACGCTTACATAGTCGCCACCGAGGAGACGACGAGCGGCTTTGACTATCAAGATATTGTCGTGATTCTCCGCAACGTCCGGCCCGTCGCGCCGGTCTCGCCGACGGCCTGCACGCCCCGCTCCACCCTGCCCTGTAGCGACGTTGAAGTGAGCCTGCCCTACAGCCTCACCTGGAGCGGCGACGAGGGCGAACTGAACGACAAGAACGGCGTCGGCACCGGCTTCACGATGGTCGACCCGCCCTCGGCCCGCATCTCCGCGGACGGCGCGACGAGCAACCCGGACGTTCCCGGCTACGAGCCCTCCAGACTTACGGTGAACGGCGGCGCGCTGAGCATCGCCAGCAACAAGGGTATCATGTACCTCAAACCGAGCGGGAGCGGCACGACGAGCTCCGACACCAACTCCCAGATCAACGCGCTCGGCGTGGGCGTCGACGCGAATGCCCAAAACCTGCGCGTCGAGAGCACGTTCTTAAAGCCCAACTTTCCTAGCAACGCCAACTCCGAACAACTGGGCGTCTGGTTCGGTCTCGACGAAGACAACTACTTCAAGCTGGTGCTCGTCAACATGGGAAGCGGCGACGTCAAGCTGCAAATGTTGCGCGAAGTGAACGCGGTTGCCGACTCGTCGAACGAAATCAACTCGAGCACCTTCGCCCTAGCCACCAACGCACCCGTGCGCGTGGCCCTGGTGCTCAACAAGGCGACGGGGCAAGTGGACGCGTTTTATAGCATTAACGGTGGCGCGGAGGTCAAGCTCGGCAGCTTCTCGGTCGCCGACAAATTCTTTGGCGGCGTCTCGCTAAGTGGCGCAGACCCGGTGAGCTTTGCAGGCGTCTTTACTACGCAGCGCAGGGGCTCGAGCTCCTTTAACGCGGTGTTTAATGACTTCAGCGTCACCGTGCCCGCCGCCGACACCACCGCCCCGACCGTGGACGTTGTTGTAAGTGGAACGACGAACTCGAGCGGCGACTACCTCGACCAGGCGACCGTCACGGTGAGCGCTTCGGACACGGGAGGTGCTGGCCTAGCCAGCACCTCCTACAGCCTAGACGGCGGCCCTTATCAGACCTACAGCGGCCCCGTCACGGTGAACACGGCGGGGAACCACACCGTTACCGCCAGAGCGGTTGACGGCGCGGGCAACACGACGAACACCCCCATCCAAGGCTTCAAGGTAGTCGTCCCGCCCCCCAGCAACGCGGTCATCACAACACAAAATCTCGACGCCGTGCCCGCCACCGACTGGCTGACCTTTAGCCGCATCGGCGCGGGCGAGCCTGGGGAGACGCCCCCAGCGGGCAACCGCGTTCACGACCTCGTGACTTTGCAGATTAAAAACACAGGCTCGAGCGACGCCCTGGTCATTAGCGCGCTCACCCTAAGCGGCACCGACAGCGCCAACTGGCGCTTGGAGGGCGCGCCGACGCTCCCGGCGAGCATCAACGCGGGTGGCTCTATAAACATAGGCGTGCGCTTTCTCGCCAAGTCGAACAGAAAAGTCCACCGCGCCGCGCTTCTTATTCAATCCAACGCCTCCAACGGGGCCACGACCACGCTTCAGTTGGGCGGCTGGTGGCAGAGCGTGTCCGAGGGAGGCCAAGAGCCTTCGGTTCAGCAGATTGTTGACGCGTTTGGTTGGAAGACGAAAATCGTCGGCAGCGGCCAGAAGCTCAATCAGCAGGGGCTCCACGAAGCCATAGGCGACGAGGTTCTTTCGGCCTATTGGCGGCGCGCCGACACCGGCAAACCCGTCACCGTGCGTCAGCTCGCCGCGTTTCATAGCTGCTGCTCGAGCACGGCCAGTGTGTACTGGCACTACAAAGGAAGCACCTCGACCAAAAACATTTTTACCCACGACGTCAAGGACGGCCAGTCCCTGTTGCCGTTAAAGAACGGCTCGTCGTCGGCTGCGGTGGGCACCTTTTCTCCCTCGACAGGCACGGCCAACGGTGTGTTCGGCTGGAAGATAGACCCGGAGTGGAGCGACCACACCAAGAACAACGGTCAGGGGGATATTAAAAACGGCTGTGCCGGAACGCAGCCCTCGGACTGCGGCCATCACATGCGCTTCTGGCCCGTCAAGGACAGCCTCGGCAACGTTGTGCCAAACACCTACCTGATGTGGATGGACTACTCGGGCATCAACTACGACTACAACGACAACGGCTACATCGTCACCAATATCGAGCCGGAAACGGCGCAGTAAGGAAGAGCAACCGCCCCAAGGCGTTGGCCGTTGGGGCGGCTAGCGTGATTCACCCTTAAACCCAACTCTACAGCGCCGCACTGCAGCCGTTCCGAACGGGCAGTGCGGCGTTTTTCACTTCTAGGGAACGCTGAATCAAGCGACTTCAAACGGAACGCCCGCGGAACGCCTCTTTTCCCACAATACTCTCAGAAACCATAGGAGGTTCCATGCCGCACCCGTCCCCCCGCCCCCACTCCCGCTCACACCCAGGACGCCTCATGAAAAAGCTCGCCATCGTCTTGTCCTTGCTCCTGCTCCTGGCCGCCTGCTCACGCTCGCGCCCCCCGCAGCTCGACACGCCCACGCCCACACCAGAGGGCGCAACGCTGCTGGGCCAGTTGGAAGTCACCTTCACCGTCGACCCTGATTCTCAGACGCTCACCACCAGCGCTGTTCCCGGCCTCGCCACGCAAGGTCTGGTCGGCAGACTCAGCACCGAAAACTTGTCCAACGGCCTGATTGACAAGGACGGCTTCCGCTACCTCTACGGCACCTACCGGGTGACGAACAACGGGGGCGCGCTCTCCAACCTGTCGTTCTACGCGATGAACACCTCGGGCGCTATTGGCGGCACCGCGGTCAAGGACCTGCGCAACGCCAAGGGCGAGACGCTCACCTCCACCACCTTCGCGCGTACCATCCTGCCCACGCACCGCATGGAGGACAACAGCGGTACTCTGGGAGTTAAAGAGGGCGAGGCGGACTTCCAGGGCTTTGCCGCCCAAGACATAAACGCGTTGCAGAATCAGAACCCGGGGGGGACGCTTTTAGAGTACGGCTACAGCGCGAGGAACACGAGCGGGGGACGCGCCATCGCCGCTAACGGCAGCGGGCTGGTGAGCTTCGCCATCAAATTCCCGTTTGACCCGGCCCGCTCAGCGGACCTGCCGTTCTCGTTCACGCTGGTGTTTGCGACGGTAGACGACACAGCCACACAGGTGACGCGGAGTGCTGAAGAAGCCCCTAACAGCGCGGCAGCGGTGTGCGCAAGAGCGAACGCAGTCAACGCGACCAAGGTGGTCGTCATCGGGAGCAGCTTGCCTGCCAGCGTACCCGCAGGCTGCGAGCTCACGCGGCTCAACGACGTGAAGGTGGCCGTTGATGTCGGGGGATTAGGCGCTAAGTACCTGCTGGGTAATGGGGCCGATACCACCCCGCCCGCGGCCCCCACGGGTCTCGCGGCGATGGGCGGCAACGGCCAGGTGACGCTCGACTGGGCAGACAACACCGAAACGGACCTCGCCGGTTACCGGGTCTACCGCGGCACCTCCTCTTCGGTAAGCACGAGCGGCGCGCCGCTGAATGGCGCGCTCCTTATTAGCAGCAGCTACACGGACACAACCGTCACAAACGGCGCGACCTACTACTACGTCGTGACGGCGGTGGACACGGGTGCCAACACCTCGAGCGCGAGCGCCGCAGCGAGCGCGACGCCGCAGCCCGCGCCTGCTGTGAATGTGAAAGTCAATTTTCAGACCGTCAGCCCTAGTTTCTCCTCTCCTACCGGTGCCACGATGCCCAGCGGCTACTTGGCTGATTACGGACAGCCTTATGGTCAGCGCACGGACGCGAACCAAGGAAGTGGTGCCTACACATACGGCTGGGTGAGACAGGACAGCCTGAGCGCCGCCAATCATGTGCCCGTCGACCTCTCCAAAGGCACCTCCGGTACAGGGGGTAACGGCCGCGACCGCAACCTCGTCCAGGACCAGCGCTTTGACACCGTGATACACATGCAGTACGGAGATGTTTCTGGTGGGGACACGAAGAAAAACAACACGACCCCCGGTGCCTGGGAGATCGCGGTGCCCAACGGGACCTACCAAGTGACCGTGGCGGTAGGCGACCCGAGCGCGGGTAGCGACCCCGAGTTTCACACCATCAACGTTGAAGGCGTCACCGTCATCAACCGCTTTCAGCCCGCGGGTAGCAGCGGTGCCAGCACGCGCCAGACCTCGGCGACCGTGAGCGTGAGCGTGAGAGACGGCAGACTCACCCTCGACGCCGTCGGCGGCACCAACACTAAGCTCGACTACGTCGATATTGCGAGCGCCAGCGGCAACGTGACGCTTCAACCTTTTGTGACGAACGTTCTGCCGGGAGACGGCGCGACGGGTGTCAACCCGAACATTGGCAACGTCACCGCCGACCTCAACTTGTTCAACGGCGCGGTTGACGAGACGACCCTCGCCGGGAACGTGACTTTGACGCGCGTGAGCGACGGTGGGGCGGTCGCCGGGACGGCGGTCTCGAGCGGCGGCGCGGACACGCTCTCCTTTAACATCGCGCCGAGCGCGCTGCCGCTCGCGCAAAACACCGCCTACCGCTTCGAGGTGACGGGCGGGGCGAAGGACAAGAGCGGCGCGTCGTTCAAGTCTTTCTCGAGCACCTTCACCACAGGGAACTTAAGCACGGGCGGGACCATCGCCTTTGACAAGGTGGCGAGCGGCGCGTCGGGCAAGATGTTTACCAGCGTCACCAAAGGCCCCGACGGCAAACTCTACGCGGGCACCATTCTCGGCACCATCTACCGCTACACCATCAACGCCGACGGCACGCTGAGCAACGAAGAGGCCATCAACACGGTCCGGACCAACGCCAGCGCGGTGGGCTTTGGCGGCGCGCCCAACCGCACGATTATCGGGCTCGAGTTCGACCCGAGTTCGACTGCCAACAACCTCATTCTGTGGATTACCGACAACTACGCCTACCTGGGTTCCGACGTGCCCGAGTGGGAAGGCAAAATAGCCAAGCTGACGGGCGCGAACCTGCAAAACTACGAACTCGTCGTCACCAACTTGCCGCGCTCCATTAAGGACCACGAGACCAACTCGCTTGCCTTTGGTCCCGACGGCGCGCTCTACCTCACGCAGGGCTCCAACAACGCGATGGGGGCGGTTGACGGCACCTGGAAGCGCGAGGAGCGCCTCCTGAGCGCCGCCGTGCTCAAGCTCGACCTCACCAAGCTGCCGTCCGCCCTGCCCATCGACGCCAAAACCGAAGGGGTCGCCGCGCCCTACGACCCCTTCGCGCGCAACGCGCCGCTCACCCTCCACGCCACGGGCGTCCGCAACGCCTACGACCTGGTGTGGCACTCCAACGGCCACCTCTACGTGCCGACGAACGGCTCCGCGGCGGGCGGCAACGCGCCCTCACCCTCGGCCTCCGACCCCAACTTCAGCTCCTACGACGTCAACACCTGGTGCAGCGAAAACCGCATCGACGTGAATAACGGCGCGTCTCCCTTCCCCGTTCCCACAAGTCTTCCCTACATCGGCAACAACCGCCAGGCCGAGACTGACTACCTCTTCAAAATCACCGAAGGCAAATACTACGGCCACCCGAACCCGAAGCGCTGCGAGTGGGTCTTGAACAAGGGCAACCCCACAAGCGCCACGAACGATCCTTTCGAGGTCGAGAGGTACGCCGTGGGCACGCAGCCCGACCGTAACTACGACGCCGCGGGCGTGTTCGACGCGGGCCTGCACGCCTCGGCCAACGGCGCGGTCGAATACACGGGGGGTGCGTTCGGGGGCGCGCTCAAGGGCAAACTCATCGTGGTGCGTTACAGCAGCTCTCAGGACATCCAGTATTTCTCGTTCGATGCCAGCGGCAGGGTCACCGAGCGCGTCACGGGTGTAACCGGGTTCACCGGTTTTAACCAGCCCCTTGACATTACCGAGGACTCGAGCACGGGCTACCTCTACGTGACCGAACTCGGCGGCCAGAAGATTACCCTCCTGAAACCCCGCTAACTCGCGCGAGGTGCTTAAAAAACTTTTAAGCACCTCTCACCCTTTCCGGCCCGCGTGCGTTTACGCTGGCCTTAGCCATACCCGCAGCACCCGTCTCCTATCCATCTATCTATTGCTATACTATTAAGGAGAACAGCAATGTTCAGACCCATCCCACCCAAAGCCTTTTTCACCGCGCTCCTCGCGCTCCTGGCACCTCTGAGTCTGGCGCAGTCGAGCAACCCGGCCGCCGAGCTTGTGCTCACGGTTGGGGAGACGCTCGAGCCCGGCCTCACCGACTTCGCGCTCGACATGGCCCAGAGCAATACCGCGGGCGGCGCGAACATCCTTTTGTGGGAGATTCGCAAGCGCGACACGCTTTCCGAATGCGTTTACATCGCCACGCAAGCGGGTATCGCGTCGGCCACCTTAAAGCGGGACGCGGCGGTGCTCTTTCTCGCCGACGCGTTAGACGGCACCGCCGGTCCTCTCACCTGTGACGCCGCCGACGTGAGCGCGGCGGAAGCGCGCCTCGCCGCGCTTGGCGTTCCCGTACCTGCGGCTGACGAAGGAGGGACTTTAAGCGAGGGAAGCGTCACCGCACTGCTGAGTATGGTGAAGGAGTCGGCGGGAGCGCTCGAGCGCTCCTACGCGCGCAGCAACCGCTAGACGAGCGGGCGCTTCTGTCGCCACCTCACATACGTCTGGTTTTGGGGTGGTCGTAACATCCGGGTTCTATAGAAAACGGTCTGAACCCACTAACGAGGAAACGCCCCTCACAAATTTCCCTTTGCACCCCTCTACACCCCCGTGGTTACCCTGCGGGGGTTTTGTTTTGGCACGGCTGCACACAACTTTGTTCGTGCGGCGCTTGTGTGGCATACCTTTTCACTCGCCGCGCCATGATTGTGAGGTGGGGAATAAAAAGGGGAAGCGTCCACACCCTAAAATGAATTTGCAATAAAACGAGTTATTGGGGGGCGAAACCTTTCTAACTCCCGATACAGGTCGATATAGGTCAAGCGCGTTCACGACGCGCGACTCATTTTGAAATGGAGCGACACCATGAAGAGATTGATAACGCTTTTTCTCATCCTTGCAGCCTCCTTGACGCTGGCTTTCGCCCAGCAGACGGGAGGAACGGACGCGGCCCAGATGGACCAGATGGAGATGTCCGAGCAGACCCTACAAGAACTGCGCGACCTCTACAACCAGTTGGGCACGCTTATCGCGGAGCTCGAGGCGCAGATGGGCATGACCGGCGGCGAGGGACTGGCCGAGCGGCAAGTGAGTGAGGGCGAAGAGCTCGAGGAGCGCCGCGAAGCACTGGCGACGGATGAAACCGGCGGCGCGATGACCGGGGGCATGACGGGCGGCGCAACGGGCGGCGCAACGGGCGGCGAGGGATTGGCCGAGCGGCAAGTCAGTGAAGGGGAAGAGCTAGAAGAGCGCCGTGAAGCGCTGGACGAAACCGGCGGCGCGATGACCGGCGGCGACATGACCGGGGGCGACATGACCGGCGGTGCGACCGGGGGTATGGGCGAGGCTCCGACGTTGGAAAACACCATAAGTGCGCTCGAGGGTGGTGTTGAAAACTTGCCGCTCGAGGCGGCCGTCAGCAACATCGAGGGCTGGCAAGCGGCGCTGAGCGAGGCGGGGTACAATGACGTCGCCGATGAACTCGGAGCGCTCGCCGCCGCGTTGCAGGCTGACCCTGTGGACACAGAAGAGGTTAACAGCTTGCTGCTCGGCTTGGGCGCGCAGACCACCGCGGCGGCGGACAACGCCACCGACGAGGAAACGTCCTCCCAGCTCGCGCGCCTGGGCTCGTTTCTTACCGAACTGGGTAGTGGCGCGGGTACAACGGGCGAAAGCAACTAACCCCGCCCGCGCGCCGAAACAACCAGAGCCAACGATACCGGAGCTTTGCTCCGGTTTTTAATGGAGCACATAGGCGTCGCAACCGGCACCTTCGTGAGAATCTGAGAGCTGTGATTGTAGGTTTTAGACCACAGGACATGTCCGTTTGGCCCTTACACTGCGGATGGCTCGAGAGTGAAAAATTTAACAGACAGCAGAGCTTCTCGGGCCAGGGAAGCAAGAAGAACTCACAGAAAGCGAAGCGCAAAAAGGAGAGGGAAAAAATGAAAGCACTTAAGATTTTAGGACTCGCAGTCATCATGGGCGTTTTAACCTTGGGTCTGGCGCAAACCGACACCGGGGGCGACATGACCGGTGGCATGGATATGACCGGTGGTATGGACATGACCGGGGGCGACGACATGACCGGGGGCATGATGGAAGCACCCACCCTGGAAGGCACCATCGACGCGCTTGAGGGCGGGGTTGAGAACTTGCCGCTCGAGGCGGCCGTCAGCAACATCGAAGGCTGGCAGACGACGCTGAGCGACGCCGGGCTCACCGACATCGCCGCTGAACTCGGCGAACTTGCCACCGCGCTGCAAGCCGAGCCGATGGACGTAGAAGAGGCCACCCGGCTGCTCGACAGCCTCGGTGCCCAGACCATCGCGGCTTCGGCCACCGTGACCGACGAAGAGCAAGCCGAGCAGCTCAACACCCTGGGCTCGCTCCTCCTTAGCCTTGGCAGCGGCATGACGGGCGGGATGGATATGACGGGTGGTATGGATATGACGGGCGGCATGGACATGACCGGCGGGATGGACGATATGACCGGCGGCGAGGACATGACCGGCGGCACGGGCGGCGACAACTAAGCAGTTAAATTCTCACATAAAAGGCCGGAGCCGTCGCTCCGGCCTTTTTTCTTGCCCACTATTTGCAGTAGCCGCTCATGACGCTTTCAGGCTTGATGCCTCCCAAACGAGCAGTTTCACGCTTTGTTCCTTTCCGCTCTCCGACTCCTTAAGCTTACGCGCTGGGTCAGGTGGGGGAGGAGGTTTCTTTACCCTTTGGGTAAGTAAGCCGCGCCCCCACGTTGACGCCCCCGCACCGCAAACGATAGGATGGCAGGCGATTGCGAGAACGCAGCGAATTTGAGAACGCGCGCAAAAGGCGTAGGCATGTTTAACGCCGTGGCCTCCCGGGGGTCTGGGAGGGTCGCGCGAAGGGAGAAACGCGTGAGGTTTCTTTTGGGCTTTTCGAGGGCGGTCGACACCGTCACCACCTGGCTGGGCTACGTGATGTTCTGGACGGCGCTCGTCATGGTGCTCATCGGCGTGGTCAACGTCGTGACGCGCTACGTGGGCCGCTCCATCGGCGTGTCCTTGGGTGGCACGCTTTACATCACCCTACAAACCTACGCCTACAACCTCATTTTCCTCCTCGGGGCCGCGTACGTACTCCGCCAAGACGGTCACGTCCGGGTGGACATTCTCTACACGAACTACAGCGAGCGGGTGAGGGCCTGGGTCGACATTATTTTCACTTTTCTGTTTCTTATCCCCTTTTGCACCCTGGGTATCTACCTGTCGCAGAGCTACGTGGCGAGCTCGTGGCGGCAGGGCGAGGTCAACGTCAACGCCGCGGACATTCCCGTTTATCCCATCAAAACGGTTATCATCATCGCGTTTGCGCTCCTCATTTTGCAGGGCCTGAGCGAAGTTATCAAAAAGGTGGACTTCTTGAGGGGCGGCAGACCGCACCCCGGCGAAGGCGTGACCGAGCAGATGGAGGCGGTGTAGTGGAATATCTGAGCCTGTGGATGTTCGCCGCCGCCATCCTGCTGCTGCTCGTTGGCTACCCGGTGGCCTTTAGCCTGGGCGGCACCGCGGTACTTTTTACGCTCATCGGCTCCGACTTGCTGCCCATGTGGGGAATCACGCTGCCCTGGGAAACCGCCTTTCCCCTGGCCCGCCTTAACATCCTGCCGCAGCGCATTTTCAGCGTCATCATGGATAATTACACGCTCGTCGCGGTGCCTTTTTTTGTGTTTATGGGCGTGATGCTAGAAAAGTCGGGGCTGGCCGAAGAACTCCTGGAAACGATGGGGATGCTTTTCGGCTCGTTGCGGGGCGGGCTCGCCATTTCGGTGGTGGCGGTGGGCGCACTCTTGGCCGCCTCGACGGGCGTGGTCGGCGCGTCGGTGGTGACGATGGGCGTTTTGGCGCTGCCCGTGATGCTCAAGTACAACTACAGCAAGCCGCTCGCCACGGGGGTGATCGCCTCGTCGGGCACGCTGGGGCAAATCATCCCGCCGTCCATCGTGCTGGTTATTTTGGGCGACCAGATAGGCGTTTCGGTGGGGCAGCTCTTTTTGGGCTCGTTTATTCCGGGCTTTATGTTGGCGGGGCTTTTTATCCTGTGGGTCATTTTTGTGGCCTTTATGCGGCCAAAGGAAGCGCCCGCGATGCCTAGAGAAGCAAGAAAACTCGAGCCACTAAATATCAAATGGTATGTCAAGTGGCCCTTGATGATTATTGGCTTTTTATTCTTGTTTGGCTTTGGCTCTCTAGTCTTACAGCTTATCTTCCTTGGCGGTCTACAATCGCTTTGGGCATTTCTCATAGTAGACTTCGTCTTTCTCAGCGCCATAGTCGTCTTGTTTGCACGCTCATGGAGTTCTCCACTCCTTTATAAGGTTGTGATTAATCTCATCCCGCCTTTGGCGCTAATCCTCGTGGTCTTGGGAACTATCTTTGCTGGCCTCGCCACCCCCACCGAGGCGGGCGCGATGGGCGCGATCGGCGCGATGCTTCTGGCCGCCATCAACCGCAAGCTCACGCTCTCCAACCTGCTCGACACGATGGACCAGACCGTCAGGCTCACCAGCATGGTCTTTATCATCCTGGTCGGCGCGACGGCCTTTAGCATGGTGTTCTCGGCCCTGCGCGGCCCGCAGCTTGTGGATTCCTTCTTGCTCAACCTGCCGGGCGGGCAGTGGGGCTTCATCTTCTTCACCATGCTGGTCATCTTCTTGCTGGGCTTTTTCATCGACTTTATCGAGATCACCTTTATCGTCGTGCCCTTTATCGCGCCCATCGCAAGGGACTACTTCGGCGCGGACATGATGACCTGGTTCGGCGTGCTTATCGCCATGAACCTGCAAGCCTCGTTTCTCACGCCGCCCTTCGGCTTCGCGCTCTTTTACCTCAAGGGCGTCGCGCCGCCCGAAATCAAAACCAGGCACATCTACCAGGGCATTATCCCCTTTATCATCATCCAGCTCCTCGCGCTGCTCCTCATCGTGCTCTTTCCGAGCATCGTGACCTGGCTGCCCTCGCTGGCTAATACATCTGGATAGAACACCCACAGAAGAGCAAAACGCCTCCCAAACGGGAGGCGTTTTTGGTTGGGTTGAAGCCCGGCGTTAGCCCTCGGTGCCTCCGGTGCCGCCTCCGGCATTTCTATAGACGTAGTTCTGATAGGCATATTCGCTGATACTGTGCCAGTCGCGGATGGCGTCGCGGAAGGAGAGGAAGTCTTCGTAGACGCGGGCGTAGAACTCGTTTTCCGCGGCGGTCTCCTCGTGGATTTCGTTCATGGCGTTCTCGAACGTTTCTAAGACCTCGTCCGGGAAGGCGCGCAGCTCGGTGCCCGCCTCGATGAGGCGGTTTAGCGCGGGGCCGTTTTTGGCGTCGTAGTCCGCGAGCATCTGCATGTTGGCGGCTTTCGAGGCTATTTGGATGGCCTCCTGGATGTCTTCGGGCAGGCCGTTGTACACGTCTAAATTCACGTAGGTCGAGAGCGTCGGCCCGGGCTCGTGCCAGCCGGGCGCGTAGTAAAATTGCGCCGCGGTGTTGAGGCCCAAAATTTCGTCGTCGTAGGGGCTCACCCACTCGGCGGCGTCGAGCACGCCCGTGTCGAGCGCCAAGAAGATTTCGCCGCCGGGGAGCACCTGCACGTTGGAGCCCACGCGCGTCATCACCTGACCGCCTAAGCCCGGCATACGCATGGTGAGGCCCTGGAGGTCGGCGGGCGACAAGATTTCCTTGTTGAACCAGCCGCCCATCTGCACGCCCGTGTTGCCCGCCGGGAAGGCGATGAGGTTGTCGTTGGCGTTGAGCTCGTTAAAGAGGTCCAGCGCGCCGCCCTGATAAAACCAGGCGTTGATCTGCTGCGCGTTGAGGCCGAAGGGCACGGTCGTGAAAAAGGCGTGCGTGGGGTCCTTACCGACGTAGTAGTAAGACGCGGTGTGGCCCATGCTAAAGGCGCCCGAGGAGACCGCGTCGTAGACCTCCAGGCCGCCCACCTGCGCCCCCGCCGGGTAGACCTCGACGGTCACGTCGCCCTCGGTCAGCGCCTCGATGTTCCGTGCGGTGTTGGTCGCCCCGCCGAAAATGGTGTCGAGCGAGGTCGGCCACGAGGTGACCATCTCGAACGAGAAGGAGCCCGCCTGCGCGTTGGCGAACATCAAAGGGGAGAACGTGGCGCTGGCAGCCGCGGCCGCACCGGCTCTTTTCAAAAAATCACGACGTTTCATAAAGACCTCCAGGTTGATTTTTGAACCGAGGTCAGTATACGTGATGGTGAAAAGAAATTACAAGGATGGGGGGTTCACGGGAGTTTCATATCAGGTCTGGATGCGCATTGAAGCTTTTTGAAATAGTACCGAGTACCGAGTGGAAAGTGCTGAGTGGAAAGTAAAACCGTTGGGCTTTAACGGGACCCTCGAGCCCCCGAAACACAATCCAGCTCAGCCGCGCCTTGCTCGAGCCGCGTCCACGGTGTTCTGAATCACCATCGCCACCGTCATCGGCCCCGTCCCGCCCGGCGTCGGCGTGAGCGCCCCCGCCACCTCCGCCACGTCCGGATGAACGTCGCCGCGCAGCGCTCCGTCCACGGGCGACTGCCCCACGTCGAGCACGGTCGCGCCGGGCTTGACCATCTCGGGCGTGATCATCCCCGGCCGCCCCACCGCCGGGACTAAGATGTCGGCCTCTTTGGTAAGCTCTGCAAGCTCGCGCGTGCGCGAGTGCGCGAGCGTTACCGTCGCGTTGCGGCGCAAGAGGAGCGCCGCGGCGGGTTTGCCGACCAAGCTCGAGCGCCCCACCACCACCGCGCGCCGGCCTTCGACGGGAATCTCGTAATAGTCGAGGATGCGTACTAAACCCGCGGGCGTCGCGGGGAAAAGCCCCGGCTCGCCGTTCCACAAATGCCCGACGTTGACGGGGTGCAGGCCGTCTACGTCCTTGTCGGGCCGAATCGCGTTGAGCACCGGGCCGCTTTCCAAATGGGCGGGTAACGGAAGCTGGACTAAAATGCCGTCCACCTCGTCGTCGGGGTTGAGCCGCGCCACGAGGTCCATCAGCTCCTCCTGACGCGTCTCCTCGGGCAACACGAGCGTTTGGGACAAGATGCCCGCGCGCTCCGCCAGCCGCGCCTTGGAGCGCACGTAGGACGCACTCGCGGGGTCCTCGCCGACGCGGACGAACACGAGTTTGGGGGTGTAGGGCAGGGCGGCGACGGTCTCGCGGACGTCCGCCACGAGCGCGCGTGATACCTCGCGGCCGCTGAGGAGTTTGGCGGTCAAGGCGTGTCCCGGCTCGAGCCACGCCCGGTAGGGTTCGGGATCAGTGCAAGATCCCCCCTGCCCCCCTTATCAAGGGGGGTAAGTTTGAATGGAACGGGGAGCGCTTGTTTGGCCTGCATATTTACGAATTCTTTACGACGTTTAGGACACGCCCGCGGCGGGCGGGCGCTCGAGCTTTCTATACAAATCAGCCAGCACGCCGTTGACAAATCTCCCCGATTCCTCGCCGCCGAAACGTTTAGCGATGCGCACCGCGATTTCGATGGTAACCTCTTTGGGCACGTCGGGCTCGAACAAGAACTCGGTAAGGGCCAGGCGCAAGATGTTGAGGTCGGTCTGCGCCATCTGCGAAAAGCTCCAGCCCTGGATGACCTCTTCCAAACGCGCGTCAATGTCGGTTTGGTGCTCGGCGTAGGCCTTGAGGAGACGTTCGGCAAAGGCCAGAGATTCGTGGTCGAGGGGGTCGCCGTAAACGTCGTCGGTCTCCTCCAACTCCTCGCCCAAGTCGGCCCTGGTCTGCGCCCACACCTCCATGAGGGGCGCGCCCCCGCGCTCGGACTGGAACAGGGTCCGGAAGGCGAGTTCGCGCGCTCTACGCCGGGCCACGGGTTAGCTCCTCGGGGATGTCGACCGCGCCCACGGTCACGTTCACGCTTTCCACCGTCAAGCCCGTCATCGAGCTCACCGCCTCGCGCACCGCGCGCCCTGCCGCGCTCGCCACGCCGTGCAGGGGCAAGCCGTAGCGCACGCAGATGGTGAGGTCGACGCGCACCCGCTCGCCCTCGCGCTCTATTTGGATGCCCTTGGCGCGCCGCCCCGTGAGGATTTCCCCCACCCGGACGGGCGGCGTCATTGGGGTGAGGCCTTCGACCTCGCCTAAAGCGAGTTGGGTGATGCCGAACAAGACGTCCTGGGAAATCTCGAGCTGCGCGTCAAGCTGCGTGTTCGGGTTCTGGGCTGGGGTCTGGGTCACCATATCCTTCACTGCATCCTCCTGGCAATAAAGGAAGTGTACACCGCGCCCCGCTTGTAAAAGGCGTTGTCGAGCACCTTGAGGTGAAAAGGGATGGTCGTCTTGACGCCGTCCAGCACAGTTTCTTCGAGCGCGCGCCGCATCCGGGCGATGGCCTCGTCTCGAGTGGGCGCCCAGGCGATGATTTTGGCAATCAAAGAATCGTAGTTGGGCGGGATGCGGTAGCCCGCGTACACGTGCGAGTCCACGCGGATGCCGGGCCCGCCCGGCCAATGCACGTCTACAAGCGTGCCCGCCGAGGGCCGGAAGTCGTGGTCGGGGTCCTCGGCGTTGATGCGCACCTCGATGGCGTGGCCTTGGGTGCGCACGTCCTCTTGGCGTAACGAGAGCGTGCCCGTCGCCGCCACTCTGAACTGCTCCTGAACCAAATCGAAGCGGGTAATCATCTCGGTCACGGGGTGCTCGACCTGGATGCGGGTGTTCATCTCGGAAAAGTAGAAGCCACCTTCGCGGTCCACCAAAAACTCGCAGGTGCCCGCGCCGCGGTAGTTGATGCGTTTGGCGAGCCGCACCGCCGCCTCGGCGATGTCAAGCCTTAAAGCATTGTCGAGCGTGCTCGGGGCCTCCTCGAGCACCTTCTGATACCGTCTTTGGATCGAGCAGTCGCGGTCAAAAAAGTGGATGACCTCGCCCTTGCCGTCGCCGAACACCTGGATCTCGACGTGCCGGGGCTCGTCTAAAAATTTCTCCATGTACATCTCAGGATTGCCAAAGGCCGCGCGCGCCTCCTCTTGCGCGTTGGTGAGGTGGCGCTCCAGCTCATCAGGCGTCCGCACCACGCGCATCCCGCGCCCGCCGCCGCCCGCCGAGGCCTTGAGGATGACGGGGTAGCCGATCCCTTCGGCGAAGGCTCGAGCGTCCTCTAGTGAGGATAGCGCCCCCGACCCCGGCGTGACCGGCACGTCGGCCTCCTGCGCCAGCGCCCTCGCGCTCGCCTTGTCGCCGATCAGCCGGATGTTCTGCGCTCGAGGGCCGATAAAAACGATGTTGTGCTCTTCACACTTTTCGGCAAACTCGGCGTTCTCGGATAGAAAGCCGTAACCGGGATGAATCGCCTCCGCGCCCGTTAGGAGCGCCGCCGAGAGCAGGTTGCGCACGTTTAAGTAAGACCCCGCCGACGCCGCCGGGCCGATGCAGATGGACTCGTCGGCCAACAGGACGGGCAGCGAGGTCTCGTCCGCCGTCGAGTAACCCAGCACCGTTTTGATGCCGAGCTCTTTGGCGGCCCGGAGGATGCGCAAAGCGATTTCGCCGCGGTTGGCAATGAGAATTTTCTTAAACATAAGTCAGGCGGCGGGAGTCAAGGGAGAGGCGCCGCAACCCCTCAAAGGCTAAATCCACCACCACACCTAAAGCGGCTCGATGCGAAAGAGCGTCTGCCCGTACTCGACGGGCTCCTCGTTGCGCACCAAGATTTCTTTCACGGTGCCCGCGCTCTCGGCTTCGATTTCGTTCATGAGCTTCATCGCCTCGATGATGCAAAGCACCTTGCCGGGCTCGACGCGGTCGCCCACCTTGACGTAATCCGCCGCCTCGGGCGAGGGCGCGGCGTAAAAGGTGCCGACGATGGGCGCGGTGACTTCTACGAAGTTGGAGGCGGGCGCGGGTGCTTCTTGTGGCGCGGCGGTGGCAGGCGTACCTGTGGACGCCTCCGCTTGGGGAGCCGGGGGCGCGGGAGCCGGTGCTGCAGACGCCGTGGGTGCCGAGGCCGCAACAACCGGCGCGACCTCGCCGCCCCGTTTGACCGACAGCTTGTAGTCGCCGGTCTCGAGCGTCAGCTCACGCACTTCTGCATCAGCAGCGGCGTCAAGCAACCTTTTTAAGTCCTTGACATCCATCAGGCGCGCCCCAAATACTCGCCCGTGCGCGTGTCCACCCGAATCGTCTCCCCCTGCTCGATAAAGAGCGGCACGTTGACCGAGGCCCCCGTCTCCACCACCGCGCTTTTTGAGCCGCCCGAGACGGTATCCCCCTTGACGCCGGGGTCGGTCTCGGTGATGGTCAGCTCGACGATGTTGGGCAGCGTCACCTTGAGGGGCCGCCCGGCAAAGTAGTCAACAGTCACCTCCATCGACTCCTTGAGATACTTCGCCCCGTCGCCAATCTGCTCGAGCGACAGGGCCGGCTGTTCGTAAGTCTCGGTGTCCATAAAGGTGTACATCGACCCGTCGTTGTAGAGGTACTGCATGGTGCGGTAGTCGATAAAGATGTCCTTAAGCTTTTCGGACGCGTTAAAGGTGCGCTCGACGATGGAGCCCGTTTCTAAGTTGCGAAACTTCGTCACCACCTTGGCCCCACCGCGCCCCATCTTGAGGTGCGAGTAGTCTAAGCACTCCCACAAGCCGCCGTCCATCTCGACCTTGGTCCCGTTTCTAAGCTCGGTTACGCTAATCATACTGCCTCCGCGAATGAATGTTGGTTCGCCTACGCGCGCCGCTCTAAAGAATAAGGCACGCGAAATGATGTTCTGTCAGTCTAACATTCTGTACGCGGAGAACGAACCTGCCCCGGAAGCGAGGTGTGTGGGTCTCGAGGCTTAAGCACGAAACCAAACCCGCCCCAAACAAAAAGCCGCCCCTTTAGGAGCGGCTGACGCTGCAAAGGGTTTCTCTACGCCTGCGACACAACCTCTTTTTCTGCTCTTTCTTCAAACAGCTTATTGTACTCACGCGGCGCGCGCCCCTCCCACGAACGCTTGTGGTAGGCGTAGCCCGCGATGAGAGGGAACGTCACCGTCGCCTCACCGTAGACCATCTGCTCATAGGCCAAGTCCACCTTGCCCCACGAGTTCGCCTCTTTCAAGGTCGAGCCCGACAAGGCCCCGTCGCGCTCGTCCGCCACGGTGAGCTGCACCGCGTAACGGTGCATCGCCGCGTCATGGCCCAGAAACTCCGCCGAGACGACGATGTCCTGAACAAAGTTCTTGGGCACGCCCCCGCCAATCATAAAGATGCCTGTCGTGCCCTGCTGGATTTTGATTTGCGTAAGCTCGCGGAAATCTTTGACCGAGTCAATCGCCACGTGCGCGTCCGGGTTCTTTGTCTGGTGAAAGACCAAGCCGAAACCTGCCGAGCAGTCCGAGAAGGCGGGCACGAAGATGGGCACGCCCTTTTCGTAACAAGTGCGGACGATGGAGTCTTGTCCGAGGTTGTTCTGAACGAGGTACTTACCCATTTCCATGATGAACTCTCGAGAAGAGTAGGCGCGCGGGGGGAGCCCGTCCGCAATCTGCCGAATCGTGTCGTCACAGACGCGCAGCTCGTCCTCATCAATGTATGTGTCGTAAATCCGGTCGATGGCGAGTTCGCGCAGCGTGTTGTCGTTTTCAAAGGGGTTGCCGAGGTAGTGCTTGTAGCCCAGCGCCTCGAAAAAGTCCTGGTCAACGATGTTGGCCCCCGTGGACACGATGGTGTCCACCATGTTGTTGCGCAAGAGGTCCAGAATCACGAGCTTCTGCCCCGCCGACACGATGCTCCCGGCAAGGGTTAGAATCACGCCCGCGTCCTTGTCGGCGACCATTTTGTCGAGGATGGTCGCGGCGCGGGACAGGTTACGCGCGGAAAAGGCGGTTTTGCCCATCGCCTCGACTAAGGGCACCACGTTTACTTTTTTGATGTCGATATGTTCGACGGCGTCTTTGAGAAAATCCTGCTTTTGCATCTTTAGCCTCCGTTTTGGCGTCCGTGTGAGCTTTTTAGGCTCGTGTGGGTCTTTCCGTGGCTTCAGAGATAAAGGAAAAGGCCACGGCTTTTGGAGTCCTACGGCTCTTAGGAGCCGCCATCGGTACTCCCCGTGGCTAACAAACTAAATTGTGAAGTGTTGGGGGATAAAAGTCAAGGAGTTGGCGAACAAAATTTCTAGCTCGTTTGGTAAAACATGACTTCCAGCAGGCGGCTTCTCAAATCCTGAAAGCTGGATAATTTCTCGAGTTCTGAAAACCTAGACCGTTGCGCAAGATTTTCTTCGTAACCCGTCGTTCTTCTCTGCTTTCCTTCTCGAATGATTTCGCCAAGCTTTGCTTTTGGGTCAGGAATTTGCTCGGGATTGACGCTTCCTAAAATCTCTGCGATTGCAGCAGGGCTAATGATGAACGTAGTTCTTAGTGCTTCTCTGTCAGCGAGGAGCCAGGACTCGAGCATCTTGATGGGGAAAACTGGAATCCACTTTTCGGGATGTTCGCACCTTTCTATCCACGGTTGCCATTTACTCTCGATGACTTTATCCGTAGTTCGCCCATCAGCGTCGCTATGCACAAAGATGTACTGCAAGCCCTTGAAATCTGCCTCTATCTTTTGCATCTGCTCGATGAATGTGCCTTTCGAACGCGGTATGGAATGCGGCTGCATTATTTCAGGACTCAAACCCTTCTCGAGGCACAACTGAGTAACGTACCGGCGTAGAAGTGTAGGATAGTATCTGTCGTCTGTTGGACCTTCTGTATAAACTCCGAATAAAATCTGTCGCACTGTTAGACGGCCTGGGCTTCTCTTTTTCTGCCTGGTCTTTCTCTATCTGAATCTAGCAACGCCTTAGCTTCATAGCGTGCTAAGAGGTTGGCGTCGTTTGAAAACAGTTCACCATTTACATAGTTTATTGTAGTTACGGTATAATTCCCTAACGTTTGACTCACGATTGTTTTGGGCTGAGCCATTGCTAAGAAATCTTCATCCACGATTTCGATTAACTTACTCGAATGCGTGTTCGTTATAATCTGCTTTGCACTAGAAGAAATACTCAAAAGACTTGTCATATCTTGCAAAAGTTCCACAATGCGAGCGAGACGTCCCGGATGAACCCCATTTTCTGGCTCTTCAAGAATAATTATGCCGTTAAACTTAGGATCATAGCTTATAGCAATAAGAGCTAGAATCCTCAAAGTTCCGTCAGAAAGCAGTTTAGAGGGTACTTCATAACCATCTATATGTTCTACAAAGATCACATACTCGTCTTTGCTGTCATCTTTCTGTAAAATAAACCTACCAACACCAGGTACAATACTGGATAGGTCATTAGAAATCATCTGTTCTATATCAGGTTCCTCATTGCGGAGTCTTGCCACCATAGTTGCTAAGTTACTTCCATCCGGCTCCAGAAAAGGAGAAGCGGCAACTTTTGAAGATTTTCTGAGCTGTTCTGGATTAAGTTGCAAAAAGTGTATGTTTTGCAACATGCTCTTGGCGGCGTAAGCATGAGGAAATTCAACTGTTGTAATACTAGACAGCACGGTTCTTTGTGCTCCTTTCAGGCTCACGGTTCTCTTGTTGCCCCCAGTCCCATCTTGAGAAATCGTTATACTGTTACCATCCTTATCGGTACCTATGAAGGGACTACTACGTCCGCCAGTCAACGTTGGTAACTCTTTTTTAATCCCCTTATAAATTTTTAGAAATGCGTCGTTCCCTCTTTTAATAGGCGTAAGACGCTCTTTTTCTACCTGAAACTTCCCCTCATCGTCCAAGCTCACTGCTAATTCATAGCGCAGCCTCAAATACTTTAATTTCTCTCTCTTTGAAAACTCGTCCTCAATATACTCAGGTAGAAGCATCTCTACAACGTAACTAATTCGTTCTTTGCGCGTTCCATTTGGGTAGATAGTAAACAGGTCGAAAAGCGAACCTCTGTCGGTCTCGAAAGATTCTCGCAACGTTTTACTCACTAAATAGGACAAATGACGCATAGCGTCAAACAGGTTCGACTTACCTACACCATTAACGCCAGCAATAACAGTAAAGGGACGAAACTCCATACTGAAGTTTTCGAAGCCTTTGAACCCGTCTATTTCGATTCTAGTAATCATGACAGTTTATTTTACTCCACGAGAGTGAATAAACAGGTAAGCCTCAGAGTCTTTGTAGCTCCTTGATTGAGTCAGCTAAGTCAGCACAACTTTAAGAACTCGAGCCCTACCCCTCCCACTCCTCCTCATCCCACTCCCCATACTGCTCGGGCGCGTCACCCTTGGCTTCCAAAACCTTTGGATAACGCTTTCTCGGCTCCGCCTCCTCAATCCGCTGGCACTGCACGATAAAGCGCCACTCGTCGCCGTAGTCGAACAGGTAGAGGAGCTTTTTGCCCTTGACGAACGCTTCCGAGACAGGGGTGCTTTTGACGCTCCTCGACTCGGGCTCGTCCTCATCTACCTCGGTCAGGGTAAAAACGTCCGTGAGCAGCGCCCGCGCCTCTTCCCGGTCCTCCTCGGGCAGGTCTTGGAGCAGGTTGTCAACTAACACACCCCTGGCCTCTTCGGGGTCCATGTCCTCGATGAGGTTGCGCATCTCTTTAAAACTCGTTTCTAACTCTTGCCGCTCCGCCTCGCTCAGCGCCCCCAGTTCCTCTTCTAAAGCCTCGTCCAGTGCCGCGCTGATAACCTCCTCGAGCTCGCCCTCCTCTAAATCCTCTTCCAAGTCGGCAAAGAGTTCATAGCGTTCTTTGGCGGCGTAAGGGTTTTTGAGGTTGTCGAAAAACCCGAACGCGTGGTCGAAGTCGAAATCGAACGCCCGGTTGATGGCGAGCGCGAGGTCGTAAAGAGAGCTGTTCTCGCGCACCGCCAGCACGCGGTAGGGTTGGCCGCGCACCCGCGCCTCCCAATCGGTCAGGGTCGCCTTGAGCACGTAAACGTTCGCCATACCACCTCCCTTTGGGCGTTT
The DNA here is from genome assembly GCA_965214995.1 of Trueperaceae bacterium. Taxonomy (GTDB): domain Bacteria; phylum Deinococcota; class Deinococci; order Deinococcales; family Trueperaceae; genus CBDCCT01. The sequence goes on along the minus strand of CBDCCT010000002.1, from coordinate 4,505,919 downwards.
TTCGCCGCAGTTCGATTAAAACACAGGGGAGACGCGGGAACGTGAGCGTGGTAAGCTGTACTTAGGCAGCAATTCATAGACGGGAGGAAACCGTTTGGACGTTTGTACGGTTTGTTGTATATACTTTAGTTACGGTGCGGCTTTATTCACCCTGTAAGCAAGACGAGCGGGAGATAAAAAGCCGTAAGTCCCAAACCCTGCGCTAGACCAACACAAAATTCTAAGGAGGTTGTTTTGAACCGAGTACGCTCTACCCTCGCCCTCGCGGCGACCCTTTTCTTCGCCCTTGGCTGCACCCTCGGCTACGCCCAAAGAGGCAGCGACGGCACCCTCGACATTCTCTATTGGCAGGCGGCCTCAACGCTCAACCCGTACCTGTCGGGCGGCACCAAAGACATCGAGGCGGGCTCGCTCATTCTGGAGCCTTTGGCGCGTTATGACGAGCAGGGCAACCTGGTGCCCTGGCTGGTCGAAGAAATTCCGACACTCGAGAACGGCGGCATCGCCGAGGATTTGATGAGCATTACTTGGAAGCTCACACCCGGCATCCTCTGGTCGGACGGCACGCCCCTGACCGCCGAAGACGTGGTTTTCACGGGCGAATACTGTTTAAACGACGAGATGGGCTGCAACGCCGCGTCGTACTTTACCGACGTCGAGAGCGTCGAGGCGGTGGATGACCTCACGGTGCGCGTGAACTTCTCCGTGCCCAAGCCCTTCCCCTACGGCCCCTTCGTCGGCGCGGAAGCGCCCGTGTTACAAAAGGCGCAGTTCGAGGATTGCACGGGCGCGGCGGCGCAGAACTGCACCGAGGAGAACTTCGGCCCCATCGGCACCGGACCTTACAAGGTGACCGACTTCCGCGCGAACGACGTGGTTGTTTACGAAGCCAACGAGAACTACCGCGAGGCGGACAAGCCAGCATTCTCGCAAATCATCTTCAAGGGCGGCGGCGACGCGGCTTCGGCGGCGAGGGCGGTCCTGGAAACGGGCGAGGCCGACTACGCCTGGAACTTACAGGTCGAGCCCGAAATCTTGGAGCAGATGGCGGCGGCGGGGCGGGGCGAGATCGTCACCTCGTTCGGCACTTCCGTCGAGCGCATCCTCGTCAACCTCACCGACGACGACCCCTCCTTGGGCGAGAACCGCTCGCTCTACATGGAGGGCGAGAACCCGCACCCCTTCTTATCAGACCCCGCGGTGCGCAGGGCGCTCTCTCTGGCGATTGACCGCCAGCTTCTGGTGGACGTGGGCTACGGGGCCGCGGGACGGCCCGGCTGTAACATCCTGCCCGCGCCCGAAATCTACGCCTCCACCGCGAACGACGAGTGCCTGACACAAGACATCGAACAGGCCAACCAAATCCTCGACGAGGCGGGCTGGATAGACAGCGACGGCGACGGCGTCCGCGAAAAAGACGGGGTCGAGCTTAATATCCTCTACCAGACCTCGACCAACTCGGTGCGCCAGGCGACGCAGGCCTTGGTCAAGCAGATGTGGGAAGAGATAGGCGTCAGCACCGAACTTCGCAACATCGACTCGGCGGTGTTTTTCGGCGGCGACCCGGCCTCGCCCGACACCTACGGCAAGTTTTACGCCGACGTGGAGATGTTCACCAACAACTTCGCGGGCACCGACCCCGAGCAGTACATGGCGAACTGGCGCTGCGAGGAAATCCCCGACGTGTCGAACCAGTGGCTGGGCAACAACATCCCGCGCTGGTGCGACCCGGCTTACGACGCGCTGGTGGCGCAAATGGCCGGAACGGCGGGGCTCGAGGCCAGGGCCGAAGTCGCCAAGGAACTCAACGACATGCTCGTGGGGTCCTACGCCGCCATCCCGCTCATCTGGCGCGGCGACGTGTCGGCGCGCGCGGAAAGCTTACAAGGCGTGCGCATGAACTCCTGGGACTCCGAACTCTGGAACGTGGCCGACTGGACGCGGGCTGAGTAAGAGGAGATAGGGGGCTAAGGAGCAGAGGAAGTGGGGAGACCCGGCTACAGAACGGGCTTCTCCCCACCCTTTCACCTTCTCCCGTCTCTTTATCTAATCTATGTCGCGTTATATCCTTCGCCGTTTCCTTACCGCCATCCCGACACTGCTCGTTATTTCGTTCGTTATCTTCGCCATTCTCGACCTAGCGCCCAACGACCCGACGGGCAACTTGCCCCTCACCATCCCGCCGGAGGTGCGGCAACAAATCAAGGAGTCGTTGGGCTTGGAACAGTCCTTCATCGTTCGCTATGTAAAGTGGCTCAACCAGTTTTTTATCAACGAACCGCTCAACCTCATCGAAGAAACCTTTAACGTCTCCATCGGCGACTCGGACCGTTTGCGGGTGCGCTCGTGGGCGACGCGGAGCCCGGTGGTGGATTTGATTATCGAGCGGACGCCGCAGACGCTGTGGGTGGTGGGGATGGCGTACGTGATAGGCATTCTTATCGCCATTCCCGTGGGCGTGATTTCGGCGTATAGGCAGTATTCGATTTTTGACCAGGTGGGCACCTTCGTCTCGCTGGTCGGTTTTTCAGTGCCCACGTTTTTCACAGGACTCTTAGCCATCATCATCTTCAGCGTCAACCTGCGGTGGTTTCCGTCCATCTACGACACCACGCTGCGGGTTGACGACTGGGCCTCGTTTGTCAAACAGGTCAAGCAAATGGTCATGCCGGTGATGGTGCTCGCGCTCTTTAACGCGGCGCAACTAAGTCGGTTTATGCGTTCTTCCATGCTCGACAACCTCAACTCGGACTATGTGCGCACGGCGCGCTCGAAGGGGCTCGAGGAAAGCCAGGTGGTGCGCGTCCACATCCTCCGCAACTCCCTCATCCCGGTGGTCACGCTCATCGCGCTGGGCGTGCCGAGCATCTTCGGCGGCGCCATCATCACCGAGCAGATTTTCCGGGTGAACGGTTTGGGTCAGCTTCTCATCATCGCCATTCAGGGGGCGGACATTCCTTTGGTGCAAACCTTGACGTTTATTTTCGCCATCCTCATCGTGATGTTTAACATCGTCGCCGACGTGGCCTATGGGCTTTTAGACCCGCGCATCCGCTATGACTAGCCGGATGCTTGACTGGATGGTTGACCTGTGAGCACCGCACCCATCGCCGCCAAGGCCGAACTCAAATCTCAGGGGCGCTCCCTGTGGGGCGACGTGTGGCGGCAGTTCCGCAAGCACAAGGGCGCGATGCTGGGTGTGAGCGTATTCACCTTTTTGGTGCTCGCCACGGTCCTGGGTCCCGTCATCCGCGACGTGAGCCCGACGCAGCTCGACCCGCGCATAGCGAATCAGGGGCCATCCTTGGCGCACCCCTTCGGCACCGACAACCTGGGCCGCGACATGCTCGCGCAGACGCTCGCGGGCGGGCGCATCTCGCTGGCGGTCGGCATGACCGCGATGCTCATTAGCATCCTTTTGGGCGCGGTGGTCGGGCTCCTGGCCGGTTATTTCGCCTGGCTGGACGGCCCCCTAATGAGGCTCACCGACATGTTTCTGGCGCTCCCCCTCCTGCCGCTCCTGCTCGTCATCATCCTGCTCTTTCGAGACACGCTAAGAGCTGCGTTCGGACCCGAAACGGGGATTTTCCTGCTCATCGTTTTCGTTATCGGCATCACCAGTTGGATGCAAACCGCGCGCATCGTGCGGGGTGATGTGTTGGCGGTCAAGGAGCAGGAGTTCGTCACCGCGGCGAACGCGCTCGGCACGCGGGCGCACCGCATTATTTTTCGCCACGTGTTCCCGAACGTGCTGAGTTCCATCATGGTGTCGGCCACGCTGGGCATCGCCAACGCCATTATCACCGAGTCGGCCTTGTCGTTTTTGGGCCTGGGTTTTCCGTCGGACTTTCCCACCTGGGGGCGGCTGCTCTTTGACGGGGCCAACTTCTTGACCATCACGCCCTCTCGTGTGCTCTGGCCCGGGCTGGCGATTTCGCTCACCGTCTTGAGCGTCAACTTTATCGGCGACGGCCTGCGCGACGCGCTCGACCCGCGGCTGAGGGGGAGATAGGTGGCGGACACTCATAACAGCGTAATTGTTTTCGACGTAAACGAGACGTTGCTCGATTTGAACGTGCTAAAGCCGCACTTTGAACGCGCCTTTGGTGACGGAAGCGTTCTCAAGGAGTGGTTCAGCCTCCTCTTGCAGTCCTCGCTGCTCGCCACCATCACGGGCGACTACCACGACTTCGGCACCCTCGCCGCCGCCGCGCTCGCCATGACCGCCGAGCGGCGGGGGGTCACGCTGCCGGAGGAGGACAAGGACGCCATTTTGAAGGGCCTGCGCGCCCTGCCGCCCCATCCTGAAGTGCCGGAGAGTCTGCAACGGCTCCAAGATGCGGGTTTCCGCTTAGCCACCTTTACCAACTCCGCCCCGGACGCCGCCGAGGCGCAGATGGCGCACGCGGGGCTTGAGAAGTATTTTGAGCGCATCTTGTCGGTGGACCCGGTGAGGAAGTTTAAGCCTGCGCTCGAGACCTACCGCTACGCCGCGCGGGAGCTGGGGGTCGAAACCAAAGACATCTTGTTCGTCGCCGCCCACCACTGGGACGTTTTGGGGGCGATGAACGCGGGGTGCAAAGCTGCCTTTATCGCCAGAGAGGGCAAGGTGCTGAGCCCGCTACAGGCGCGGCCCGACATGGTCGGTAAAAACTTGCGTGAGGTGGTGGACGAGGTCCTTAAGAATTCACCTCAGTAGCCAAAGCGAACGTGGGATGGCGAGAAACACGAACGGGAGGTTTCATCAGCCTGCTTGCTGGCGTAGTCGGTAGCTACTGTTTCCGAACCCAGCCCCGACCCTATTGAGAGATGGGTCCCAAGTTGCTACACTCTCGTTATTCCAAGAGGAGGAAGGTGACCCTATGATTGATGCGTACAACCGCGTGCAACACGCTTTAAGCCTCTCGATCAAAGGAGTTTCCTACCTTGCCTCTAACCATTCGTCCGCTCGCCCCAGAAGATTACGCCCAAGCCGTACCCATCTATAACGCCCAGAACGAGCCGCACTTTCAGCTCACGGTAGAAGGGATGCAGCGTGGCGACTACGCCGCGCCTCGCACCGACCCCCTCTACCGCTGGTACGTCGCCGAAGACCAAAACGACGTCGTTGCCCTAGGCTACCTGACCTCAGGCTGGGCTGGCCCGCCTGTACCGGGTCGCTATTGGACGAACGTGTTCACGCGTCGAGACTACCGGAACAAAGGCGTAGATACGCGGCTGCTCGAGCACGCCCTACATGACACCCGCGTGTCGGCGAAGGAGGTGTGGAGCTGCGTCCGCTCCGACTTTATCGCCGCGTCTGGTTACCTGCGCGCGTGGGGCTTTAGGGAACAGTTCCGCACTTACGGGTCCGAACTCCTCAGTTCACGCGTTGACACCTCCCTGTTGAGCGCCTACATTGGTGACCTAGAATCGCAGGGGATTCGGCTCCTACCTTACGCCGTTGTTGGTGAGCCCGCCCGCGAGGAGGTGCTCCTGGCCCTCCACGCGGAAGCGGAGGAAGACGCACCTCACCATGAACCCATCGTGCCGCGAACTCACCCCGACTTCCGCAGCCCGGACACCGACCCTGAGAGCGTTTTCGTCGCCGTGACGGAAGAAGGTCGCGTTGTCGGGCAGGCGTTTCTTTACAAGCCACATCAGGGCAACGAGGGTTTAAAAGCGGGCTTCGGCTTGACCGGGGTAGCGCGCGCGTACCGAAGTCAGGGCATCGGGACCGCGTTAAAAGCGCGCGCCATCCTGTACGGGCTGGAAAAAGGGTATAGGGAGTTTGGCGGCGGAGGTGCGAGAGAAAATGAGGCGATGCTGCGGGTCAACCGTAAACTCGGGGTTGAGATTGAGCCCGACTGGGTGACGCTCGCAGCCAAACGATAAACTAATTCCCAGTCGGAGACTTTTTAATCTCCGACTGGGCGGTTTTTTAATAGAGGTTCGGGGCAGTGCCGGGCTGCTAACCAAGTTTGGAAACAGCATTCCGTTAGTACCCTTTTGTCGTAACGACCGAACAAACCCTCACGTCAGCACGTGCGGGTCAAACAGCCTGCCGTACTCGTCGCCCGCGTAGCGATCGGTCATGCCCGAAAGATAATCGGTCACGGCGCGCACCAAGCCGCGCGTCTCGGCGTGCGCCTGAACGTCAAAAGGCAGCATGTCGGGCGAGGCGGTGTAGGCGTTAAAGAGGCGTTCTAAGATGTAGTCCGCCTTTTTGGTCATGCGAATGAGGCGGTAGTGAAAGTAAAGGTTTTCGTACAAAAACCTTTTAAGCTCGCGCAGCTTTTCTCTCATCTCCGGCGAGGGGCCGACGAGTTTATGGGGCGCGTTGCGCACGTCGTCAATCGTCCGCACGCCCTGCTCTTCCAACATCCGGTTCGTGTGCGCGATGCAGTCTTCAATGGTCAGCCCCAAAAGCTCGCGGACAAGCAGGTAGCGGCTCCCGTTGTCGAACGTCTCCGGCGTGACGCCTAAGCTTTCGGTGAGGTCACAGACGAGCGGCACCTCGCAGATTTGGGCGGGGGTTAAGTGACCCGAGCGCAAGCCGTCGTCCAGGTCGTGCGCGTTGTAGGCGAGTTCGTCGGCGACGTTGACCACCTGCGCCTCCAGACTGGGTTGTTTGTCGGGCTCCCAACCGCTGTCGGGCAGGTCGTATTCGGTCTCGTGCTTCATGACGCCCTCCAAGGTTTCCCAGGTGAGGTTGAGGCCGGGAAAGTCGGGGTAGCGCCGCTCCAACTCGGTCACCACCCGCAGCGACTGCTTGTTGTGGTCGAACCCGCCCGCCTCTTTGGCGAGCCGGTCGAGCGCCTTTTCGCCCGCGTGACCAAAGGGCGGGTGTCCAAGGTCGTGCGCCAGCGCAATCGTCTCGGCGAGATCGTCGTTAAGCCCTAGAGCGCGCGAGATGCTTTTGGCGACCTGCGCCACCTCGAGCGTGTGCGTGAGCCGGGTGCGGTAGTAGTCGCCCTCGTAATTCACGAACACTTGCGTTTTGTATTCAAGCCGCCGGAACGCCGAGGTGTGAATCACCCGGTCGCGGTCCTTTTGAAAGGCGGTGCGGTGTTTGGACTCGCCCTCCTCATAGACGCGCCCGCGCGACGCGCTTGACAGCGCCGCGTAAGGTGCCAAGGTCAGCCGCTCGTTTTGCTCGAGCTTTTCTCTCGTGTAAATCATTAGAAATGCTAGCAGGAAAGCGCCGCAAGGTGCGTAGTGAAGAGCAGTGGTGAGTGATTAGTTTTGCTCACCACTAGCCACTCCCCACTTTCTTTTGGGTATGCTCACCCTTATGCCATCTTTACGCACCTATATGGATTTCGCCGCCGAGACGGCTTACCACGCGGGCCGCCTCACCCTCGGTTACTTTGGGCGGGACGTTCAGCCCGAGTTTAAAGAGGACGACTCCCCCGTCACCGTCGCCGACCGCGAGGCCGAGGCGCTCGTTCGCAGGCGCGTCGAGGCGAAGTTTCCCGAGCACGCCGTGTTGGGTGAAGAGGGGGGGCTCGAGCGGGAGGGAGGGAGCCACCGCTGGATCGTCGACCCCATCGACGGCACCAAGTCGTTTATGCGCGGCGTGCCGCTTTACGGCGTATTGATTGGGCTCGAGATAGAAGGTCGTTGCGAGGTGGGCGCGGCTTACTTTCCGGCGCTGGACGAAATGGTCTGCGCCGCGACGGACGAGGGCTGCTACTGGAACGGGCGGCGCTGTTATGTAACCCAGACAAACAGTCTCTCTCGCAGCATCGTCTCGTTCACCGACGCGGCGAGCTTTGACAAACACGGCCGCGCCGAAGCCTGGGCGCGCATCCAGGCCGCCACCTACCACCGCGTGGGCTGGTCGGACGCTTACGGGCACATGCTCGTTGCCACCGGGCGCTTGGAACTCATGCTCGACCCCGTCATGAACCCCTGGGACTGCGCGCCCTTTCCGCCCATCTTGCGCGAGGCGGGGGGATACTTTGGCGACTGGTCGGGGTCGGAGACGATTTATGGTGGGGAGGCGCTGAGCACGACGAAGGCGTTGTTGCCGGAGGTGCTGAAGCTTATACCGTAGGATAATCCTGTTCTGAGCGAGTATGGCCCGCGCTGCGCCTACGCCGCGTTCTTGCTAGGCGCGGACGGAAAAAGCGTTTAGGCGTGCTAAAATTCTCCCACGGAGGTGCTTGTGAAAACGCTCGAGCAGCCTGACATCCGCCGCCTGGCGATGAGCTACGAGGCGTATCTGGCTTATGGAGACGACACCACCCGCACGGAGTGGGTTGACGGGGAGGTTATCGTATACATGCCGCCACGCGACGAACACCAAATTATTCTCGGATTCTTGCATACGCTTTTAAATCTTTACAGTAATTTGAAAGGGCTTGGCCGTGTGCAAATCGCACCTTTCGAGGTGAAACTTTGGGAAAATGGCCCTTCCAGAGAACCCGATTTGATATTTGTGAGCCGAGCCAACTTGGAGAACTTTAGCTCAAAGCGCTTTAGCGGCGCGCCCGACTTAGCCGTCGAAATCATCTCGCCCAGCAGCCTTTACATCGACCGCAACGACAAATTTCGGGAGTACGAGCGAGCGGGCGTGAGGGAACATTGGCTGGTAGATTCAAGACCCGAACAAAAGCGCGCAGACTTCTACCGGCTCGATGACGAAGGACGCTACGCGCTTTTTGCGACCGAAGGAGACGAAAAGGTTTTTTCAGAAGTTCTTGAAGCTTTCTGGCTACGCCCGAGTTGGTTATGGCAACCGCTGCCAAACCCTCTCGCCGCGCTGACGGATATTGTTGGTAAAGACGCGCTGATAGAGAGCCTGTAGCGGTTTTCGTAGGTACTGGGCGAACTTTGGCGGCTGGTCGGGTGAGGAGACAATTTACGGCGGCGAGGCGCTGAGCACGAATTAGCAACTTTGCTGACTGGCCTGAGGTCACAGGCGTCAAGGCGCTCACCAACCACACCTACGGCTACCGTTTGCGCGTCGGCGGGTTCCGAGGCTTTTTCAAAGTGGTAAAGACGTTCGAGTCGTTTTTGTCTCATCCCGGTCAGCCCTGCGCGTCTCCAGCCCCATGTGTTCCGGTGACATTTTAGTGACAGAACGCTCGGCGCGCATCATGAGCACCTAGAGTTGGGTCATGGAGCTTGCAGTAGATGTGCTTAACTGATATATTACATATCAGTTTATGCCTGTTCCTTCCACCGCAACGCTCGAGCGCACCCTCATCCGCGACGACGTTTACGCGTCGTTACGCGGCTGGATCGTCGGGGGGCAGCTCGAGCCGGGCGAGACGCTTAAGGACCAAAGCGCTGGCGGCGCGCCTCGGCGTGAGCCGCACGCCCGTCCGGGAGGCCCTGCGCAGGCTCGAGGACGAAGGCCTGATCGAGACCGCCGCCAACCGCTGGACGCGCGTCGCCCCGGTCACGTTAAGAGAAGCCGAGCGCATCTATCCCATCCTCGAGAGCCTGGAAACGCTCGCTCTGAACCTCGCTTTCCCCCGCTTGACCGAGCAGCATCTCCAGACGATGCGAGAGGCGAACGCGCGCCTGCGGGCGGCCCTGCGCGGCGGCGACCCTCACGCGGCGGTCGACGCGGACGCGGCGCTCCACCAGGTGCTGACAGACGCGGCGGACAACGCCGAGTTGGGGGCTCTGCTCGAGCGGCTCAAAACCAAATATAAGCGCCTCGAGCTGGCTTATTTTAGCGACGCGGCCCTTCTCGCGGCGTCTTATCAGGAGCACCAAACGCTTTTGACGGCGCTGAGAGACGGCGACCTCCAGGCCGCCGGCAAAGCTCTGGCCGAAAACTGGCGGGCCTCGGTCGCGCGCCTGCGGGCGTCGGGGGAAGCTTGATGGCGGTTCGTGACATCCTGCTGCTGGGCAACCCCAAGCTTTACGAGACGAGCGAGGCGGTGAGGGAGGGAAACCTTGGGTCTCTCGAGCCGGTCATTACCGACCTGCACGACACCCTGACGGCCTTTCGCCAAAGGTGGGGCGCGGGGCGCGCTATCGCAGCACCGCAGATCGGCGTGATGAAGCGACTCGTTTACCTGCACATCAACGAACCCGTGGTCTTTATCAATCCGCATTTTGAGGACGAGAGTGAGGCGATGATGGAAGTCTGGGACGACTGCATGAGCTTTCCCGAGCTGCTCGTCAAGGTGAGGCGGCACGAGCGCTGCCGCCTCGTCTACCGCGATATGAACTGGGAGCGGCAAACTACCGAACTCGAGGGCGACCTGTCTGAACTTTTGCAGCACGAGGTTGACCATCTGGACGGCGTGCTGGCGGTGTCTAGGGCCGTTGACGCAACCTCTTTCGCCCTGCGGAGCCAGCAAAACTTTACGAGCTATGACCGCTCGAGCCTACGAAGCCCGGGTGTAGAGGAGGCGTGATGAAGCAGCGCAACGTGGCCGTCCTGATTTTCGACGACGTGGAGGTGCTCGACTTCTGCGGCCCCTTCGAGGTTTTTTCGGTGACCGGCAGGCGGGGCGGCTCCGACCCCTTCAACGTTTACACCGTGGCCGAAAAAACGCCCGTATCGGCCAGAAACGCACTCAGCGTCAACCCGCATTACACCTTTGATACCTGTCCGCGCCCCGACATCCTGGTCGTGCCGGGCGGGGGCGGCAGGCGCGCGGACGGCACACCTTTTGGCACCCGCAAAGAGATGGATAACGACGTGCTGCTGGGGTGGCTGAACACGCTTTATCCCCAGACCGAGCACGTCCTCTCCGTCTGCACGGGCGCGTTGCTGCTCGCCAGGGCGGGGCTGGCGGAAAACGTGGCGGCGACGACGCACCACGGCGCTCTTGACGAGCTCCGCAGGGTCGCGCCCAACACCGAAGTCCGGGAGGGCGAGCGCGTGGTGGACAGCGGAAAAGTCATCTTCTCGGGCGGCATCTCGGCTGGCATCGACGCCTCTTTCTACCTCGTCGCCAAGCTCTTGGGGAAAAACGCAGCTTTAGAAACGGCGCGCTATATGGAGTACGACTGGCCCGGGCGACGGGATGGTTGACGCGTTGCCCTCTCCCGAAACCGTCTCACGGGCGGCCGAGGTCATCGACCCGGTTTTTCTGAACACGCCGCAGTTCGAGCTTGACGCGCTCAATGACGTTCTGGACATGCGCCTCGTCGTCAAGGTCGAGACGCTCAACCCGATACGCTCGTTTAAGGGGCGGGGCACCGACTACCTCGTCAGCAAACTGAGCGAGACCGCTGGCGACTTGGCGATCGTGTGCGCCTCGGCGGGCAACTTCGGGCAGGGCATGGCCTACGCCTGCCGCAAGCGGGGCGTGGCGCTCACCGTCTTCGCCGCGCGAACGGCGAACCCCCTCAAGATAGCGCGCATGAGGGCGATGGGGGCCGAGGTGCGGCTCGAGGGGCGAGACTTCGACGCGGCGAAGGACGCGGCCAGGGGCCACGCCGAAAAGAACGGCCGCGTCTTCGTTGAGGATGCCAGGAACGTCGAGACGGCGGAAGGGGCCGGGACGATTGGGCTCGAGCTGAGCCGCTACCCGGAAGCCTTTGACGCGGTGCTCGCGCCCCTCGGCAACGGCGCGCTCATCAACGGCGTCGGGGCCTGGTTCAAAGCCGCGCGTCCAAGCACGACCATCATCGGCGTGGTCGCGGCGGGGGCGCCCGCGATGGACCTGTCGTGGCGGAGCGGCGAGGTGCGGACGACCGAGCAGGCCGACACCATCGCCGACGGCATCGGCGTCCGCGTCCCGGTGCCCGAGGCGCTTGGGGCCATGCGCCATACCGTTGACGACGTCCTCCGGGTAACGGACACCGACATCTTGGGGGCGATGAGGCTGGCGCACGAGACGCTGGGGGTGGTGCTCGAGCCCGCGGGCGCGGTCGGGCTAGCCGCGGCGACGCTTTACAAAGACAGGTTCGCGGGTCGGCTCATCGCCACGCCCTTGTGCGGGAGCAACCTGACCGAGGAGCAGGTCGAACGGTGGCTGTAGGCTGATTTTAGAACCCACGCGGGGCTGAGAGCATCCAGAACAAGACCGCCTAGAGGGTGTTTGAAAGGGGCTCGAGTTCCTACAAAAGCCCCCCTTAATAAGGGGGGTTGGGGGGATCGTCCCTCCTGATTTGCCGCAAGGGCAGGAGAGGATCCCCCCTCAGTCCCCCCTTGTTAAGGGGGGAGGCAGTGAATGTCCAAACATTCTCTAAAAGAGATTTCCGCTCGAGCAAGTGTGACAACGGAACTTGCTACGCCATCCAACGAACATGTTTCGCTCGACACGCTTCGCCCGCGCCTGATGCTTTTCTTACAATCTTCTCCCCCGCCATTGCCTATCGTTAGGCTGTTGTGTTGCGAGAGGAGAGGCCATGAACGAAGAGCAGCGCAGAGAGTACGACGCCCTCATCCGGGGCATCATCGACCAGGCGGAGGCGATGCGGGAGCCCGGCGAAGAAGAGATGCTTTACGACAAGATGGACGAGCTTCAGGGCAAGTTGGAGGAGCTCGAGGAACTTCTTGACCGGGTATACACGTAACGAGGTGCTCTAGCTTGTTTTCGTGTACAGAGCTCGCGATGACCTTCTCAAGACCGGCGCACTCTCGCGTGGTTACGACGACTCACCCGTGACCAAGCTCGAGCTCCGCTACGAAGGCAAAGCCAAACGGGTCTACGCCACGGACGACCCGGAAGTCTACATCGTCGAATATAAAGACGACGCCACCGCCTTTAACGCGCAGAAGCGGGGCAGCGTCAAAGGCAAGGGTGCGGTCAACAACGCGGTCACAGCCAAGCTCTTTGAGATGTTGGAAGCCGAGGGCGTCCCAACGCATTTTCTGGAGACGCTGGGCGAGCGCGAGCAGCTTGTGAAGGCGGTCGAGATTATCCCGGTGGAGGTGGTGGTGCGCAATCTCGCGGCGGGCTCGTTTTCCAGACGCTACGGGGTGGAGGAGGGGCGTGGGCTCGAGCCCACCATCACCGAGTGGTGTCTCAAAAGCGACGCGCTCGGCGACCCGCCCATGAACGACGCCACGGCGGTGGCGCTCTCGTTTGCGAGTGAACGCGACTTAGAAACACTTCGCACCCACGCCACGCGCGTTAACGAACTCCTCAAGCCCTTTTTCAGGAAGCGCGGGCTCGTGCTGGCGGATTTCAAGCTCGAGTTCGGCCGCCTGCCCTCCGGCGAGATTGTCTTGGCCGACGAAATCAGCCCCGACACCTGCCGCTTGTGGGACGCCGCAACGGGCGACAAGCTCGACAAGGACCGCTTCCGCCGCGACTTGGGCGGCGTCGAAGAAGCTTATCAAGAGGTGCTGCGCCGGGTGATGAGTGAGCCTCAAGGCGAGAGGAGAACTGATGCCTGACTTTCGCGCGGAAGTGTACGTCACCCTCAAACGCTCCATCCTGGACCCGCAGGGGCGCACGGTGGAGGGGACCTTGGGGCGCCTGGGTCACGACAACGTTTCAAACGTGCGGGTGGGTAAATACATCGAACTCACGCTCTCGGGCGAACGGGGCGACGTAGAGGCGCAGGTGCGGGAGTTGGCGCGCACCGTCCTCAGCAACCCGGTGATGGAGGACGTGCGGGTGGTGCTCGAGGCGGCGCAGTCACCGCAGCAGAGCTAACAGCCTGTAAAGTGTCGCAAAATCCAACCCCCTGTGTCTTTTACGCAGGGTGAGTAGAATGTTTTATGACCGAATCAGGGGTCTTATGGAAAAACTGAACGTCGCCATCGTCGGCGCGTCGGGCTACGCGGGCGGCGAGTTTTTGCGGCTGGCGCTCTCGCATCCTCACCTAGAGGTCACCCAAGCGACGAGCGAACGTTTCGCCAAACTCCCCGTCCACCTGGTTCACCCCAACTTGCGCGGCGCGACCAAGCTGAGCTTTTCGTCCATTAAAGATTTGCAAGAGGCGGACGTGTTGGTGTTGGCCCTGCCGCACAAGGAATCCGCCAGGCGTTTTGACGAACTTTCTAAATTTGCCCCGCGCATAGTTGACTTGGCGGCGGACTTCCGCCTGGACAGCGCGCTCGTTTACGAAAAGTATTACGGCGAAAAGCACCCGCGGGAGGATTTGCTTAGTCGTTTCGTCTACGGCAACCCCGAGCTTCACCGTGAGAAGTTGTGGGGCGCAACGCACATCGCGGGCGCGGGCTGCATCGCCACGGCGACGGTTCTGGGGCTCTATCCGCTTCTCAAGCACGCCGTGCCCGCGAGGGGCAACATCATCGTGGAGGCCAAAATCGGTTCCTCGGCGGCGGGTAACAAGCCGACCGAGGCGGGGCATCACCCCGAGCGTATGGGCGTGGTGCGCACCTACGCGCCCACCGGGCACCGCCACACCGCCGAGATCGAGCAGGAATTGCCGGGCGCGTTTCCCATCCATCTCACCGCGACGGCGGTGGAGCGGGTGCGGGGCATCTTGGTCACCGCGCACGTTTTTTTGCCCGACGGCTACTCCGACCGCGACGTGATGGGCGCGTACCGCGAGGCGTACGAGGGTGAGCCTTTCGTCCGCCTCGTGACCGCGCGGCGCGGCATCCACCGGGTGCCCGACCCCAAAATTTTGGACGGCACGAACTTTTGCGACGTCGGTTTTGAGATGGACAACGACACCGGGCGGGTGGTGGTGATGAGCGCGCTCGACAACCTCGTGAAAGGTACGGCGGGGCACGCGTTGCAGGCGCTAAATATCAGTATGGGTTGGGATGAAACGTTGGGCTTGAAGTTTCTCGGTTTGCATCCGTAACGTAAGATGTGAAACATGGATGTTTGGAAGCACCTTTTCTTAGATGGCGAATTTGCCCCGCGCGCCCACATTCTTGAGGGGCTCACCCTCGAGCAGGTCAGCGCACGCCCCGCCGGAGCCCCGCACAGCATTTACGAGGAGCTTTGGCACGCCACGACGTGGCAGCGAATCGTGTTAGACCGCGACGAAGCGGCTTACGAGCGTTGGCAGGAAGTGCAGTTTCCCCCCAATCCTGCACCCGAGGATGAGGCGGCCTGGCAAGCGCTCGTGCGCTCTTTTCTCGCCCATTCGGAGCGTGCCGTTCAACTCTCTAGCGATGAGACCGTTTTAGAGACGGAGCTTGAACTGGGCTTTACCTGGCGTAATGCGCTCGAGTCTCTTGCCGTCCACAACGCCTACCACATGGGCAAAATCGTCCTTTTGCGGCAGCTTTTAGGCATGTGGAGCCCACCCCCTGAAAATGCTTAACCTCAATAAGGAGGACGCGCGCCGCCTCCTAGCCAACTACCACTTCACCCCCACCGACGTTCCGGGCGTGTTTGACCGCTTGGGCAGCGTGCAGTACGACCCCCTCAAACCCGTTGGGCGCAATCATGATTTGGTGTTGGGGGCTCGAGCGCCGGATTACAAGGTAGACGATTGGGAGAAAGCTGCTTATCAGGACCGCCTCATCTACGACGCCTGGGACAAACAGGCCTGCCTGGTCCCGGTGAGCGACTGGCCCCACCGCAGGCTCTACCACGCGCACTTTTACCCGCGTTGGTCTCAACGGGTTTTAGGACCGCACGCGGAGGCGGTGGCGGCAACGCTCTCCGAGCTGCGCGAGCGCGGGCCGTTGTCGAGCCTCGAGTTCTCCGACCAAGCGCACGTTGATGATTGGCGCGGCTCGTGGTACGGCCCCAAGCTCGTCAAACACATCTTACGGGCGCTCTGGGACACGGGCCAAATCGTCACGCATCACCGGGTGGCGGGGCGGCACTACTACAGCCTGCCCGAAGAGGTCATCCCCGAGGCGTATCTACAAACTTTTCACACCGACGAGGAAAGTTTACGCTGGCTCATCCTGCGGCGGCACCAGACGACGGGGCTCTTGAGGCCGAACGCGGACGCGGCGCTCTGGAGTTTGCCCATCAAAAGCGCGGAGCGAAAGACGTTGCTTGCCGACCTTGTGGATGAGGGCGCGCTCGTCAAAGTTGGGGTTGAAGGGATGGCCTTTCACGCGCTCCCGGAGACGCTTTCTTGGCTCGAGCGTCCCCCACCCCCGCGCATGATGTTCCTGGCCCCGCTCGACAGCCTTCTTTGGGACCGAAAAGCGGTGGGGCACCTTTTTGATTTTAATTACGTGTGGGAGGTTTACAAACCCGCCGCGCAACGCACCTGGGGCTACTACGTTCTGCCCGTTTTTTACGGAGACCGCTTCGTGGCGCGGCTGGACTCGAGGCTCGTCGGCAAGACCTGGCACCTGTACGCCTGGTGGTGGGAGGAGGGCGTCACGCCGGACGCGGAGACGTTGGGCGCGCTCAGGGCTGCCGTGCGCGCGTTTCTCCGTTACTTGGGCGCGGAAGAGGTGAACTTGCCTGGAGGACTGGACGCGGGCACAAAAGCCGCGTGGAGAGCCGGAGGAGCCTGAAACTAGAGCAGCCGCTGATGGTCCGCCAACATGCAGCGGCTCTGAATCACGTCCAGCCCTGCGTCCGACAGCTTCTGCGCCACCTCGTCGTTGCGGATGCCAAGCTGAAACCAGACCACCTTGGGGGGCGGGTCCATTGCCAGGATGTCGTCCACGTGCTCAGGCAGGTTTTCGGCGCGGCGGAACACGTCTACGATGTCGACGGGCGTTTCCAAGTCGCTCAAGCTAGACACGACTTCTTTGCCAAAAAGCGTCTGACCTGCGTACACGGGATTCACCGGATAAACCTCGTAGCCCTCGCCCTCCAGATACTTGGGCACATAATAAGCCGCCTTGTGTTCTTCGGGATGCGCGCCCAGAACCGCGACGGTGCGCCTTTCAAGGAGCGTGCGTTTGACGGCGTCTATGTCGGTAAGAATAGCCATAGCCGAGTTTATCCCGCGACCTTCTCAGCGTATGTCGGGGGAGTTTTTTACGTTCGCCATGCGTTGATTCTGCCCGCCCAATCTGCTACAGTAAAACGCTGGATAACTCGGTTGCCTTGTGAATGAGGCTCGAGGACGTGACACGGGAGGTGACGTTCATAGCGAGAGAGTTGAAGATTAATGAACAGATACGGGTGCGGCAAGTGCGCCTCATCATGGACGACGGCGAGCAGCAGGGCATCGTCGACACGCGCGACGCGCTCCAGAGCGCTCGTGAGCGCGACCTTGACCTGGTTTTGGTCGGCGAGACCGCGCAGCCCCCGGTTGCCAAGCTGATGGACTACGGTAAATTCCGTTACGAGCAGCAGCAGCAGGACAAAGAGGCGCGCAGGCGCTCGCGGCAGCAGGAGATGAAGGCCATCAAGTTCCGGGTCAAGATTGACGACCACGACTACGAAACCAAGGTCAACCATATCCGCCGCTTTTTAAAGGGCGGGCACAAGGTGCGGGCGACCATTATGTTTCGCGGGCGCGAGCGCACCCACCCCGAATTGGGCCAAGAACTTCTCTACCGCGTCGCCAAAGACGTGTCCGAGATGGCCGCCATCGAGTCCGCGCCGGTCATCGCCGGGATGGACATGAACATGGTCTTGGCGCCGACGAGGGACGTGGGCAAGGACTCGAGCGAGGGCAGCTAGTTTTTCTCTGGTGCGCGTTGCTTGACGAACACAGTATCTGATACGTTGCTGAAAGACGTTACGTCTGTAGAGCTTTAGAAGCCAAGGTTACGCATCAAACTGTAATAAAGAAGCTGCAACAAAGTAAGCAGTACCGCGTCCACTTCTGTGGTCGCTTAAAGGAGAGACATGCCGAAGTTAAAGACCCACAAGGGCACCAAAGCCCGTGTCAAAATCACTGGGCGAGGTAAGGTCAAGGCGGCGCGCTCGGGCAAGCGCCACTTAAACTACAAAAAGAGCGGCAAGCGCGTTCGCCAGGGCCGCACCGACCTCATCATCGCCGAACCCGACGCGAAGCGCATCCGGACGCTTCTGCCTTACGAGTAGAGGTAAAAGATGCCAAGAGCCAGAACCGGCACGGTCCGCCGTGCCAAACACAAAAAAGTCTTAAAACGCGCCAAGGGTTTCTGGGGCTTACGCTCAAAAAGCTTCCGCATCGCCCAGCAAACGCTTCTTAACGCGGCCGACTACGAATACCGCGACCGCCGCGACAAGAAGAACGACTTCCGCCGCCTCTGGATAGCGCGCATCAACGCCGCCGCGCGCCAGGAGGGGATGAGCTATTCGGTCTTTATGAGCGGTTTGCGCAAGTCGGGCGTCGAAATCAACCGCAAGGTCTTGGCCGACCTGGCCGTGCAGCAACCTGAAGCGTTCAGGAAGCTTGTGGAAGTGTCTAGGGCTGCGTAAAAAAGTTACCAAGAAGCTCGAGCCGCCCCCGGGCGGCTTCTTTTTTGACTACTTCAGCTTGTAACTCGGCAACGCGGGCGATTCGGGCCGAGTTTTTAGCTCTCGCCGTGGCGCGTCCACGATGAGGTCGAGCGCCTCCAATACAAGGAGACCAATCAGCGGCTCCGTATTGGGCTCGGCCACCGCGGCCTCGATATACGCTTCTCGTCCCAAGATGCTGATGTGCAAAGGCCCGGCGATGGGCAGGGTGATTTTGCGTCCGTCAGCGGTCTCAAACACACCACGCCGGATGATGGGAAGCTCGAGATAGTCCACAATGTCCTGACCTATCAAAGAAATCACCGCGCCCGTGTTTACCAGAGCGTCTAGCTCGAGCGGCCCACGTGTATCTAACAGCTTCACTTTGGCTCTGACCTCACCCATTTTGGTCACCTCGGCCTGCCAAACACCAATCACACCGGCTTCTCGACCAGCTTATAACAAGCGGGCGGGCTCGAGCCGCCCTCGGGCGGCCTTTTGTTAGGATGTATCCTGCTAACTGTCAAGGTTTATCAAGCACCAAACCTGTACAAACGTTTTAGACACCCCCTGCTTCTCCCGGTACAATAGGCGAATGCACCCTCCCACCTCCTTACGCGCGCGGCAAAAGCGCGACCGACGCGCGCGCATCTATAGCGAAGCGATGAAGCTTTTTAAAGAACATGGTTTTGCCGAAACCACCGTCGTTGACATCGCCGGGGCGGCGGGCGTGTCGCGCGGCACGTTTTTTAACTATTACCCCTACAAAGAGGCGATTTTGCTCGAGCACACCGCCGTCCACCTTCACGATCTGGAGGCGCAGGTGAGCGCCCAACTCGCGCAGGGCGCGCCGCCCGCGGAGGTTCTCTACGCCGTGTTTGACGACCTGGCGCGCTTTGTCGAGGCCAACCGGACGCTCATGCTGCCGCTCGGTTACGAACTCCTCAACCCCGACCCGGCGCGCTCCAAAGCGGCCTTCGAGGCGCTCCCGCTCGCGGCCATTATCGGCAGGGTGCTCTCCAAGGGGCAAGAGGCGGGGCTCGTGCGCCGCGACGTGTCGCGCGAACGCTTAGCGCGCACCCTCGCCGACACGTTTTTCTTGAACGCGTTGCAGTGGGCGGCCTATCATACGGAGCGCTCCATCGGAGGAGAACTTCGGAAGAGTTTGCGGCTGGCGCTCGAGGGCATGACCACGCCCACAGAAAAGGACACCGCGTTTGCGGAGCACGCCTCAGCCTTGTAAGACTGGGCAGGCGCTAAACCACGTTCTGCTCGAGCCTCACCGTCTCCTTTTGAAAGCGTTCAAAACGGAAACTCTGGATGGCGAACGAGTGCGCGCCGCCGTCAAAAACCTCTTCGGCGATAATGAGCCCGGTGGCGGGGCTGTGCTGCACGCCGTGGCCCGAGAAGCCGCAGGCGTTGACAAAGCCCGGCGCGCGGGGCATCTCGCCCAGAATCGGCAGGTGGTCTGGAGTGACGGCGTAGAGCCCGGCCCAGCAGGCGCGCGCGTCCAAGCCCGCGCGCTCCAAAAAAGGAAAACGGGGTAGCGCCTGAGTCAGGGTGGGCTCGAGCCAGTCCCAATCCACCGCCTGATTATCGCCCGGCGGCTCGTCGAGCTTGGAAAGCCCGAAGATAAAGCGTTCGCCCTCGCTCCGCACCCACACGCCCGTGCCCATGTCAATCATTAAGGGGCTCGGGTGCGGGTAATCAGGCAGGGGCGCGGTGACGTAGACGTTGCGGCGGACCGGGAGGACGGGCAGGTCCAGACCCGCCCGCCGCCCGAGTTCGCCCGCGAAGGGGCCCGCGGCGTTGACGACGGCGTCGGCGTGAAAGGTCTCGCCGTTGCAGAAAAGCGTCCAAACATTTTTCTTGTGAGTAAGCTCGAGCACGTCCGCCCCCAGCCTCACCCGCGCCCCCGCCCGCCGCGCCGCACTGAGGTAACCCAGCGTGACCGCGTGCGGGTCCACCACGCCGTCATCGGGTCCGAAGCTGGCACCGCCCAAGCCTTGGGTGGAAAGGTCGGGAAAGCGCGTTTGGAGTTCTCCAACGCTTAAAGCTTCCGCTCGAGCCCCGAGGGCGCGTTGCATCTCGAGCTGCTCCCCCCACGCCGCCCAGCCCGCCTCCGGCACGAGAAAGAGGTAGCCAACTTTTCGGTAACCCGCGTCCACTCCTGTTAAATCCTCAAACGTAGAGAAAACTCGGGCGCTGTGAAGCGACATCTTGACGTTCTCAGGATGCGAAAAGCCGTGGCGGATGCCCGCGGCGGACTTGGCGGTGGCCCCGCCCGCGGGCTGGGGGGCGCGCTCGAGCACCGTCACCTCCGCGCCTCGCGCCGCGAGATGGTACGCGCAACTCGCCCCGACGATGCCCGCGCCGACGACGATGATGTTGGGGCTGTGTGACATATCCCATTCTAAGGCGTTTTGGGGGCGCGCGGCTCGAGAACGGTATGATGGCGCGATGCTTACGCTCACCGGCCCTGAAGCGCTCACCCTTTTCAAAAACCGCAGCGCGGACGCGGGCGACCCAGAAACCGAGCGCGCCGTGGCGGAGGTTTTGCACGCGGTGCGGACGGAGGGCGACGCGGCCTTGATGCGTTTTACCGAACGCTTCGACGGCGTGAAGCTTGAAGACCCGCGCGTGCCCCCCGCCGCCTTTGACGAGGCCGAGGCGCATGTACCTGATGAACTCAAACGCGCCATCGAACTCTCCGCGGCGCGCGTCCGCGACTTCTACAGCCATCAGCCTAAGGAGGGCTTTTTGCACCCCGCCGAGGGGGCGCTGCTGGGGCTTCTGGTGAGGCCCCTGGCGCGCGTGGCCCTTTACGTGCCGGGCGGCACCGCGCCGCTCTTTAGCACCCTGCTCATGACCGCGGTCCCCGCGCAAGTGGCCGGGGTGCCCGACATCGTAGTGGCGACGCCGCCGCGCCGAGACGGGAGCGTCGCACCCGAAATCCTGGTGACGGCGCGGCTGCTTGGGCTTAGAGAAGTCTACCGGATGGGCGGCGCGCAGGCGGTGGCGGCGCTCGCCTACGGCACGGACAACGTGCCCAGGGTGGACAAAATCGTCGGCCCCGGCAACCGCTTTGTGGTACACGCCAAAAGGATGGTCTACGGCGCGGTCGGTATCGAGGCGCTGCCCGGCCCCACCGAAACCCTCGTGCTCGCGGACGCTGCCGCGGAGCCCCGTCACGTGGCCGCCGACCTCCTCGCCCAAGCCGAGCACGAGGGCGCGCAGCCCGTGCTGGTCACGCCGAGTAAGGAGCTGGCGGAGGCGGTGCGGGTGGAGGTGGGGCTCCAACTCTCCACCCTCTCCACAGAGGCCCCGGCGCGAGCTTCCGTGGAGCGGGGTTACGTCGTGCTGGTCGAAAATCTAACAGAAGGTTTAGGGGTCGCCAACGCCTACGCGCCCGAACACCTCTGCTTGCTCGTACAAGACCCTTGGGCGCTGCTGCCGGGCGTCAAGCACGCGGGCGGCGTGTTTCTTGGCGAGAACAGTATGGAGGCGTTGGGCGACTACGTGGCCGGGCCGAGTCACGTGATGCCGACAAACGGCACGGCGCGCTTCTCGAGCGCCCTCAACCTCCGCGACTTTCAAAAAGTGATTCCTTTGGTCAACGTGAGCGCCGAGGTTTTGTCCCGCATCGGCCCCGCCGCGGTGACGATGGCGAGGGCGGAGGGGCTCGAGGCCCACGCGCGCGCCGTCGAGGCGCGGCTGCCTCATGACTAAAAGCGTCCTCAAACGAACCAAAAGAGGGGTGAAGCGTCTGCACGTGGCGGCGCTCCTCCCCCTCCTCATGGTGCTGGCGGTGCCCACCCTCTTCAACATCTTCTGGTACCCCGCGCGTGCGCACGCGCGTTGCCCCGCGGACGTGCTCGTCGTCATGGGCGCGGCGCAGTATAACGGCGTGCCCTCGCCCGCGTTTAAGAGGCGGCTTGACGGGGCGCTCGAGCTCTACCAATCGGGCTGCGCGCCGCGCATCGTCGTGACCGGGGGAAAACGCGAGGGCGACCGCACCACCGAGGGGGCGGCGGGCGCGCGCTACCTGCAAGCCCAGGGCGTGCCCGCGGCGGCGCTAATGAGCGAGACGAAAAGCCGCACGAGCTTTGAAAACTTGCGCTTCAGCCTGCCTTTACTGCGCGGCGACATTGATTCACAAAACACAGTGCTCATCGTGACCGACGACCTGCACGCCTACCGCTCCTACTGGCTGGCCCGGCACTTAGGTCTGGACGCGTCGGTGGCCCCCGTCGAGACCCACGGGTTCAGGCTCCGCTACGCCCTGCGCGAGCTTGCCGCGCTCACGGCTTACAAGCTGGGCTGGCTGCACTAGGGTGCCCGCCGCTTGACACACCCGCCCAAAATCGCAGAGAGTAGAGCATGAAAAGGCTCCGAACCACCCTTTACGTCACCTTCAGCTCCCAGACGCTCACCGTCCACAACATCCGGCGCGGCACTGGCGTTTCTTACGACCTCTCCGCCGCCGTCCCCGACGCCAACCCGCTTTACCACGAGCGCGTGGTGATAGGCGATTATGACGCGGCCTTGGCGCTCATCGAAGAGGGCGTGCGGGCCGCCACCAAGGGCTCGTTTATGGACAGGTTCTACAAACTCATCATCGTGATGCACCCCCTGCGCCCGCTCGAGGGCGGCCTATCTAGCCTAGAGGAGCGCGCGCTGCTCGAGCTCGCCCGCGAGATAGGCGCGCGCGAAGCTTTTGTCTGGACGGGAGCCGAGCTGTCGCCGGAGGAGGTGCTGGCGGAGCGGTACAAGGGGTGACTCGAGCCGGGAGTTAAGGGATGCCGTCTTTCCAGGTAACGTGTTTTCCTGTTTTGTGGTCTTCTGGTTTCTGAAAATGAAACCCCTTGATTTCATTCTCTTCTATGGCCTCTTTCAAATCGTTTCGCATGAGCGTATCCAAAACACCTTCGCAGGTGAAGATGGGCCGGTGCTCGAAGCAGTCATAGTCGAGCACGAGCCGGGGCACCCCGTCCCACCAGCTACCCGTCCACTCCGACTTCTCCTCGTCCATCGCGTCTATGATGCCCTCGAGCGAGTGGAAGATGTAATATTTGGGGCTCTCTAACGGCTCCCCCTTCTCGTCGATGATGTTGGCCGGGAAGTGCTCGAACTTCACGCCGAACGCTTTCATCAGTTCGACGAGCCGCGCCGAGTACAACTTGAAGCCAACGTCAGCGGAGTAGTTGTCGATAGGCTTCTTGGGCCTCGAGTCAATCTGAAAGGTGTACAGCGGCGCAACCTCGTAAGGATGGTCTTGAAGCGGGCTTTGGATGCCGAAGTCGAACTTTATGCCGTCCTCAGCTACAGGCGGATTGACGATTTTGGCCTGCAAAATTTTGTTCCGCCAGTTATATGATTTGGTCCAGTAAACCCAGTACATCATCTAAGGCGTCAGCGTCACCTTGACCGACGTTAAACCCGACGCGACCATGTCGAGGCCCTTTTGAAACTCCTCCAACGGCAACTGATGTGTGACGATTTCCTCTATAGGCAACAGGTTTTGCTCCAACATCCGAATCGCCACCGGATAACAAAACGGCCCTAAGTGCGAGCCGTGGATGTTGAGCTCTTTGGTGTCGCCGATAATCGTCCAGTCCACCGTCACGGGCTCACGAAACACGCTGAATTCAACGAAGGTGCCCAGCTTACGAATCATGTGCAGCCCCTGCGCCACCGCCGAGGGGTGCCCGGTCGCCTCGATGTAAACGTCGCAGCCGTAGCCGTCGGTCAGTTTTTTTACCTCCTCGACCACGTCCACCTCGTTGGGGTTGAGGCCTATGTTAGCCCCGCAGCGTTTGGCGAGCTCGAGCCGCTCGTCGTTTAAATCCAAAGCGATGATGCGCTCCGCCCCCTTCATCTTGGCCGCCGCGAACATGCCCAAACCGAGCGGACCCGCCCCCGCAATCACCACCGTGTCCTGAAACTGAATGTCACCACGCTCGACCGCGTGGATGGAGCAGGCCAGCGGCTCGATAAAAACCGCGTGGTGCCAGGGGATGCTCTTGGGCACCTTGTGGTTGAGCGCGTTGGCCGGAAACACCATATATTCGGCCCACGAGCCAAAGGCGTGCTGCCGGAAGCCGTAGATGTCGTGAACCTGACACATCCAATACTGCCCGCGCTGACAGTAGCGGCAGTTCCAGCAGGGCGTGATTTGCTCGGAAATCGCGTGGTCGCCAATCTCCAACCCGTACTTCTCGCCCGCCCCCTCGCCGAGCGCGACCACCTCGCCGACGAACTCGTGGCCGGGCGTGACCGGCGCTTGGCAGTAGCCCGCGCGGGTCTCGTCGCCCCAAAAAAGAGCTGCGCCCGAGTAGCACTTGATGTCCGAGGCGCAGATGCCGGTGGATTTGACCTTAATCACGACCTCGCCGGGGACGGGGCGGGGGACGGGGCGCTCCTCGAGCCTATAGTCTTCGGGCCCGTGGCAGACAACCGACGCCATCGTTTTGGGTAGGGATTCGCTGACTGATGCCATTTTTACTCCTTAATTAGAGACAGTGGGTAGTGATTAGTGATGAGAAAAACTAACCACTACCCACTCATCACTCACCACTTGCTTGGCCGTTCCACCACTCGAGCGCCACCTGACGCTCGGCGGGCCTAAACCCGACCGACTCGTAAATCTTGGCTGCATGATAGTCTTCGTCGGCAATCATCGCCAAAGTTTTGGCCCGCTCTTGCAGCGCCTCCCGCGCGACCTCGAAGACCAATCTTCCGCAGAGGCCGCGCCGCCGGAAGTCGGGGTGCGTTTTGACCGACTGAAAACGGCCCACCGCCCCGTCAAAAAAGAGCCCTAAATCGGCGACGAGCTCGCCTTCCAAAAAAGCCCCGTGCCAACCCCCCAGCCCGGCGCGGCTCATGGCGCGGTAGTTGGCGAACTTGCGCGCCAAAAAGGCGCGGTGGGCGCGCTCCTCAAAGTGTGCTTCGCGGCTCGTCACGCCAAGCTCGAGCGCCGCCTCCCACTCCCAGTCTTCTGTAAGAGGTTTGACCTCCGCCGCCTCGTTGTGTTTGGGCGGTTTCACCACCTCCTGCGCGCTCAGCACCACCTCGCGCGAGAGGGAGAAGCCGCGATTCAGAAACCCCGCCACGTCGCCCGCGTCGCCGTCCGTGGTGTCCCAGCCGAAAACCATATGGTTGACGGCGGGCGGCTCCCCAATCTCCTCTTTGAAAAGTTCCGTCCAGCGCGCCGCGTCGCCCGCACCGGGCGGATTCGCAAAGAGAAGAAAGTTGCCCCACCAGTAAGACGGGTTCGAGGGCGTGCGGATAACGAGGTAGTCGCCGCGGTCGGCAATCTCGCCTGCGAAAGAGGCGAAAAGGAGGCTGGTGCGGTAGCCGAGCGAAGTCACATTCATAACGCTTAGATGCTCACTATAGCAGGGGTGCGCTCAGGCGGAGGGGTCAACGTAACGGGTGGCGCGGGCTTTGAGCGCCCCAACTGTTCAAACACCCTGCATCCTATGAGACAACGCAGGTTCGCCTGAGCTTCACGCACAGCGTCAAGCCCTGTCCGCAGCTCGAAGCAAACGGTTAAAAAGTAACAGAAACAGAACGTCAAGGATATAACTACGGCTTCCCCCAAACCTGCTAGGCTCTCCTGTATGACGCGTCCACGCATCCTCATCACCACCTCCTCGAGCCCCCGCGACACCTCCTTACGCCGCACGGACTCGCTTACCGGCCTCAACTATTCCGAGGCTGTCGTGTTGGCGGGCGGTCTGCCGCTGATGGTCTCCAACCTAGACCCCGCGCTCGTTGGGGCATACGCGGAGGCGGCGGACGGCGTGCTCTTCACGGGCGGCGTGGACGTCGACCCGGGCTTTTTCGGCGCGGAGCCGCACCCGCAGTTGGGTTTCGTGGACGTGCAGCGCGACGCCTTTGAGTTAGCCCTTTACCGCGCCGCCAAGGCGCGTGGTCTGCCCATACTAGGCGTTTGTCGCGGGATTCAGCTCATCAACGTGGCCGAGGGCGGCACGCTGCACCAGCACCTCCCGGCCTTAGAAAATACTATTCAGCACGACCAGCACAATCTCGGCGGCGCTCCCTCTCATACGGTCCGGCTCGAGCCCGGCTCCCGCCTGGCCGCGGCTTACAGAGCGACCGAGGTGCGCTGCAACTCGTACCATCATCAGGCGGTGGCGCGGCTCGGGGCTGATTTGCGCGTGACCGCGCGCTCGAGCGACGGTGTTATCGAGGCGGTCGAGGGCACGGGCGACTCTTTTGTCTTGGGCGTGCAGTGGCACCCGGAGATGAGTTTTCAGGAGTATCCAGAGCAGCATATTCCTTTTGCGCTGCTGCTCGAGGCGGTGGAACGCGCTCAAGGCGTCCCGGCTTAAGTTTTTCCCTCCGAAAAAGAAAAAGCCCATCGCGTGATGGGCTTTTCTTTAACTTTAAAGCGTTAGCGAGCGGTAGAAATGGGCTCTTTCAATCTGTCCCCAAACTCCTTGCGGAGCTTGCGCACCTTCGGGTCGATGACCACGCGGCAGTAACCCTGGTTGGGGTTCTGCTTGTAGTAGTTCTGGTGGTAGACCTCGGCTTCGTAGAATTCAGAGGCGGGCGCAATCTCCGTGACGATGGGGTTGCGGTAGAGGTCGGAAGCGTCCGTTTCGGCTTTGGACTTCTCGGCGGCCTCTTTCTGCGCGTCGCTGTGGTAGAAGATAATTGAGCGGTACTGGGTGCCGGTGTCCGCGCCTTGGCGGTTGAGGGTGGTCGGGTCGTGCGTGCGCCAGAAGACGTACAGGAGGTCTTCAAAGGAGATGACCTCTGGGTCAAAGGCGATTTGCACCACCTCGGCGTGGCCTGTGTTGCCGCCACACACCTCGCGGTAGGTGGGGTTGGGTATGTCGCCGCCTTCGTAGCCGGAGACAACCCTATGAACGCCTTTTAAGTCTTGGAAAACGGCCTCGACGCACCAGAAGCAGCCCGCGCCGAAAGTTGCGGTTTGAAGTTCTTTGGTCATGCGCTTATTCTAAGGCACAGCGTAAAATTTTTTGGACGTGCCAGAAACAGTCTCAGGGGTAGCGTCAGGTAGGGCAGAGGTGGATGTTCTCACGCTGACGCACTTTTCCGACATGCCCGACCCGCGAAAGCCACGTGGTGTCGGACACGAACTCTGCGACATCGTGACGATCGGCATCCCAGCGGTTATCTGCGGGGCCGACACCCGCAGCCAGATTCACCCGTGCGCGCTGGCCCAGGAGGGGGTGCCCGACAAGACCAACAAAACAACCGTGACTTCTGACTTTTTAGAAGTCGTTGGTCCTGCCGGGGCGGTGGTGACCATTGGTACCTCCTCAAACCCCGCCAATGCTGACTTTGCGGGTGCCCTGCCGAGCGTAACCCCACCACAAAGGAAGCTCGAGCGAAACGCGTATACTGTTCCTTTGTGGAAGTGAGCGACACAACCCTCCAAAAACTCGACTTTCCTCGCGTCTTGGGTGCGCTGGCCGAGCGCACCGCCTCTTCACTGGGGACCGAGCGAGCTCTGGCTTTAGAACCCAACTTGAGCCGGGGCGAAATCGAGCGCGCGTGGCAACGTCTTGACGAGGCGCTTCACGGCCCCGAACTCTCCCTGGGCGGGGTGCAGGATGTGCGCCCGCTAATCTCGCGCGTGCATGAGGGGCGGGTGCTCGAGGGGCGGGAGCTGTTAGAAATCGCCTACACGATGGACGCCGCGGGCACCATCAAGCGGGCGATTCTCGCCTCAGAACGCCCTGCCCTGTCCGAACTCGCCAAGGAACTCGGCTCCTTTGACGGCGCGCTGCGGCTCGTGCGCGAACAGCTCGACCCCGACGGCGGCGTCCGCGACGACGCCACGCCCAAGCTGCGCGACATCCGCCGTCGCCTGAACCCCTTACGCGGACGCATCCGCGAGAAGTTGCAGGGGCTGTTGCAGCGCTATTCGGATTCCGTTCAGGACGCCATCATCACCCTGCGGCGCGACCGCTACGTCATCCCCATCAAGGCGAGCGCCCAGTCCAAGGTGCCGGGCATCGCGTTAGACACTTCCGACTCTGGGGCCACCGTGTTTATCGAGCCGCAGTCGGTGGTGCCGCTAAATAACGAATTGGCACTGCTGGAATTTGAAGAGCGCGACGAGGTGCGGCGTATTCTCGTCGCCTTGGGTCAGCGCCTCGCCTATGAGCCGGGGTTGGACACGTCGCTCGAGGTTCTAGCCGAACTCGACCTCGTCGCCGCGTCGGCGCGGCTTGCCAAAGATTGGGGGCTCGAGCAGCCGACCTTTAACGACGGGGGAGAGGTTCGCTTAAGTAATGCGCGGCACCCGCTCATCAAGGGCTGCGTGCCCAATTCGATTTCTTTGGACAAAGAGCGCCGCCTCATGATTATCACGGGTCCCAACGCGGGCGGGAAAACGGTGCTCATCAAGACGCTGGGCTTGGCGGCGCTCATGGCGCACAGCGGGCTTTTCGTCGCGGCAGGTCGTAAGGGAGAAGTGCCGCCGACGCTGCCTTTTATGGGGGCGCTGCTGACCGACATCGGTGACGAGCAGAGCATCGAGGCGAGCTTGAGCACCTACGCGGGGCATTTGATGAATCTCAAAAGAGTTGTGGAGCGCTCACAGGACGGTGTGTTGGTGCTTATCGACGAACTCGGCTCGGGCACCGATCCCGACGAGGGCGCGGCGCTGTCGCAGGGCATCTTGGAGCGGGTTCTGGCGAGCGGCGCGAGGGGTCTTGTCACCACGCACTTAGCGCCCCTCAAGGTTTTCGCCTCCGAAACGCCGGGCGTGCAGAACGCCGCGATGAGTTTCGACGTGGACAACCTGCGGCCCAAGTATCAGCTCGTCGTGGGCCAGCCCGGACGCTCCTACGCGCTCGCCATCGCCGAGCGGCTGGGGCTGCCCGACGCGCTCCTCTCTCGCGCGGTTGAGATTTTGGGACCCGAAGGCACCGCCCTGGAAAATCTTTTGGAGACGCTTCAGGAGCAGCGCGAGGGGTTGGAGAGAGAACTCGCCGAAGCGAGACGTGCGCGTGAGCAGTCGGTCACAGAGGCCGAGCTGCTGCGCGAGCAGATTGAGAGGCTGCGCGCTCGAGAAGACGAGGTCTTAGCCGCCGCCGCCGAGCGCGCCGACGAGATGCTCCAAGACACCTTGCAGCGGGCGAAGGAACTTAAACGCGCCGCCACCAGCCAGCCTGAAAAACGTTCGCAGGCCCTGGGCGATTTGCAGCGAATGCGCAAGACCTTTCAAGCCAAGGCGAATCCCAAACCCGCGCCCGCGGCAAAACCCAACAAGCCGCGGCGCGTCTTAGAGCCCGGCCAGATGGTCCGCGTCGAGTCCTACGGCGCGGAGGGTCCGGTGGTCGAGCTTCGCGGCGACGACGTGGTGGTGCAGTTGGGGCTGCTCAAGGTGGAGGTGCCCAAGCGCGACGTGAAACTTAAAGATTCTAGAGCGCAAAAGGCGCGCAAAGGAACCTCTTTCGCCGCGCCCGTCCGCTTTGACGACGAACTCAACATCCGTGGCGAGCGGGTCGAGGCGGGGCTCGAGAAGCTGCGCGACTTCGTCCTAGAAGCCCACGCGCTCAAGGCCCCCTCCGTTCGCATCCTCCACGGCAAGGGCACGGGGACGTTGCGCGACGCGGTTAGGAACTACCTCAAGGATGAGAAAAAGGTGGAGAAGTTCGAGGACGCGGTGCCCTATGAGGGCGGGCACGGGGTGACGGTGGCGTATCTGCGGCATTAGCGTGTGGGTAGTCCAGGAAAAGTGCCAAAGTAACAGGTGCTAAAATGAACTATGCCCAAGGTGATTCAAATTTTTGATGTTCCCGATAAAGTGTATGACAAGCTCGAGGCGCGAGCAGCAAAACTTGGTTTGACGCTTTCAGATTATCTTCTGTTCGAAATCAAGTTTTTATCGGGGTCTGAAGAGGCGGCGGACAAGCCGACGCTGGCGGAGACGCTGGAGCGCCTGAGCAAGCTTCCGCCTAGAACCTTTAAGGAGGATGCCGCGACCATCATCCGCCGTCACCGCGACGCGAGCGAAGTAGACTGAGGTGTAGTTGCTATGGGCACTCCTGGTGCCGAGTACGTCACCCAACCCGGTATGATGAGGTTGTGACCACCGCAACCTCATCTGAGCGCCGTGACCAACTCTTGAGCGCGGCGAGAGCCGTGCTGGCCGAAAAAGGCTTTGACGGAACGACGGTTTCCGAAATTGTCTCGAGGGCCGGGGTCGCGCAGGGAACTTTCTATCTCTACTTTCCCTCCAAAGCGTCCTTGGTGGGGGCCTTGTGCGACGAGATGTTCGCGCGCATCCTCTCCGCCGTCGTCGAAGCAACGGAGGATAAAGAGGCTTTTGCCGAAACGCTCGAGGCGGGCGTCCGCGCGGTTTTTGCGGAGACCGCGGCCTATAAAGACGTACTCGACATCATCGGCTCGCGCACCGGGCTCATGGGCACGCTTGGCGAGATTGAGAGGGCGGACGAGCCCTATTACCGCCTCATTGCGGGGCTGCTCGAGCGCGGCCAGGCGCGCGGTGAGGTGGACTCCGCGGTCCGTCCTGACCTTGCCGCGCGGCTCGTGGTCGGGCTTATCGAGCGCGCCACCGACGACTGCTTTATCTACCGTCCGGGTATGCCCACGGAGCCTTACATCGAAGAGATTTTGCGCTTTGTCGGGCGGGCGCTGGGGGCGGCTCGAGGCTGAAATTCGCTTAAAATGCCGCTCGGTTAGCTTAACGGTGCAGCCTGTCTAAGCCTTGTCCCCGTAAGGCGGTAGATGAGGACAAAAAGCCCCAACAGCACGAACGGCAGGCCCACGTTGATGATTCTGAAGAGAGTTCCCGCTTCGGGTTTGGGCGGGTAAACGGGAAAGCCGACCTCCCCCGTGCCCCCACCTGCGGGGCCGTTGACAGCGATGTTTAACTCCAGCCAGCCGTTATTGTTCCAGCTCCAGTTCTCCGCGCCGTCAAGCTTTAACGGGTCGATGACGAAGTGGCGACCGTCGAATTCGGGCGTGTAGCTCCTGCGACTCTGCCCACTATCGTGATGGAGAATAGCGTCCACCCGAACCTCACTGTCCGCCGGGATGCGCGCGCCGTCCTCGCGGATGTCGAGCTTGAGGTAGGCGTCGCCGACCAAGCGCTGCCCGTCGCCGTTGACCAGATAGGGCCCCACCTGCTCGCGGTGAATGAGGTGCTCTTCGGTGTTGCTGATGCGGCTCAGCCAGTCCGTCAGCCCCCGGTTTGTTAAGGACTGGGCCTGGCTAAAACTTGCGAGCGTGAAACTCAGCAGAAGGAGCGTTGTGAGTCGTTTCATCCGAGACATCCTTTCTTTTGGTGGGTCTTCTGACAGGTAAAAAAAGCAGCGCCGCGCCGCCCAAAAGAACGAGTAGGAGGAGAAGGCTTGGGAGGAGCTCGAGCACCGACACACCTCCCTGCTGACTCGTGGCGAAATAGCTCGCCGTCGCCGCGCCGAGCGGCCCCGCAACGTTCAGGTCAATCTCGTACACACCTGCTTCGCTAAGGGGAAGCGTGAGGAGGTAGCCCCGGTAGAAGGTTCTGCCGTCCGCAGAGCCGGTTCCCGCAAAGGGGACCTCCCCCTCGTAAAGAAGCGCGTCACGCTGCCGAACCTTTACATCTACTCTGGTGGCCTCCGGTGCGGCCTGTTGACCTTCTGAGAGTTGCACGAAAAGTTGCGCCTCTTCCGCGTCGGCTGCGTGAAAGAGCACGCTGACGGTATAGCCGCCCAAGCTCTCCCGCCACGCGAGCGTGTCGAAGCCGTTATGGGCGTGGGCGAAAGAGAGGAGCAAGAGGCCGACTGCGCACCCAGTTATACGTTTGGTCATGTTGCCAGCGCTCGAGGAGGCGGCGCGGAGGTCGCCAGCAGCGACACGAGCAGCGCCGTCGTCATCGCCTGCGTCACGCTGCCCGTCCAGATGTACGGGGTGTACCAGACGCCGCCGCCGTAGTTCGTCAGGAAAACGAAAGCGTAAAAGGTGGCCCACAGGGAGAAAGCGACGAGCACGCTGAACGCGTGAAAGCGTAGCGGGCGCGCCGCGGCGGGCTTGAGGAGCGCGTAAAGAACGTCGCAGAGCACGCCGACGAGTACAAAGACGAGGACGAGGTCGGTGTTGAGCTCGAGCACCGACCCGTAAAGCCCGTAGAGCAGGAAAAAGAGCGTAAAAGTACCCGCGGGCAGCCTGAAGCGCAGCGTGAGCCAGGCGAGCGCGCCCACCGTCATCGCGGTCTGGATGATGATGCCCATAATCCCCATCGTCTCTGCGAAGTAGTCGTTGCCCGTGCGGTTCTCGCTCAGCATAAAGCCCATGCTGGTGCCGAAGAAGTTCATCGACACAAACGCCAGCACGTTGAAAAAACTTGCCCAGGCGATGAGCGCGGGCAGAAAGTCCAGAAAAGACGCCCACCAGCCTCGCTCACCGGTTCTTTTCTCAGTGTCTCGCCCGCTCGCGTCCACAAACTCCCGCCGTTTGAGCGCGGCCCTCGCCGGTCCGATACTCAGCAGCGCCCAACCGAGAAAGAGCCCGATGTGGGTGGGGCTGTAAAGGGCTTCGTTGTCCACCTCAAACCCAAAGAGGGCGTGCCCGCCCAGGTCGAACACGCCCGTCACGCCAAAGATGAAGAGGCCCAGGGCTGAGATTCGGTAGCCCGCGGGGATGGCGTTGAGACCGCTAAAACCCTCCAAGCGGTTCATAAACGCCGTGCCAAAGAGCCACGCGCCCATCGCTATCAGGGAGCTGTAAAAGAGCAGGTGGTACTCGCTCAAGACCGACTGGTCCGGCCCGAACGAGGCGTGCGACCAGCCGTCCATGTAGATGCCGATAGTCACCAGAAAGACCAGGGCGGTGTAGACCCAGTCGAAAGCCAGGGTGCTCAAGGGGGCGTGGGTCGCGCGAGCCGTTGCGGGCTCGAGGTTCCTCTTGTTAGGGGCGCGGGTAACCATAAAATCTCCTCATTTGCGTTTGGTGTGGGAGCGGGTGACGGTGTCTGCGTCATGAAACAGCATACTGTGACGCTTTGCCTCTGCCGAAAGTAGGAGGAGGGCTGTGGAGCGTACGAAAGGATGACCTCGAGCGGACGAGGCGAGGAGGCTCGAGCAGAACCGAACTCAACATTAACAGCCCAGTCAATCTTCTCTGATAGCGCCGCGTCCCGCCCAAAAGCACTTGACAAAAGAACAGCCAGCGCCTATCTTTTGGTTGTGACTGACTATCAGTCAGTAAAATGAGTGTAGCCGGAAGTCGGCCATTTTGCAAGTGCGTCAGCTTGAAAGGCGGTGGATGTAGGATGAGAGAACTCGAGCCCAAAGTATGGGGGTGCGTATGACCCTCCCGCCCGGTCCCAAGGGGCACCCCGTCATCGGCAGCTTGCTGGCCTACCGCGCCGACCCGCTCGCCTTTTTTGATTCTTTGCGCGACTACGGCTCTGTAACGCGCCTGCGCATCATGGGCCACGAGTTCTGCGTGCTTTCGCACCCCGACCCCATCGAGGAGGTGCTGGTCACCAAGGCGCGGAGCTTTAGGAAGAGTAAGGATTACCGCGAGGGCTTGGCCTTTTTGGGTAACGGTTTGCTCAACTCCGAGGGCGACTTCTGGCTCCGGCAGCGGCGGCTCGAGCAGCCCGCCTTTCACCGCGCCCGCATTGGTGCCTACGGCGAGACGATGGTGGCTTACGCCGAGCGGCTGTTGGAGACGTGGCGCGACGGCGAAGAGCGCGACGTTCACAAGGACATGATGCGCGTGACGCTCGAGATTGTTACCAAAACGCTTTTTGATGTAGATATCACAAGGGGGAGCACCGTGGCGGGGGCCGAGGAGGTAGAGGAGGCGATGGACCTCTTTATGGTTGACACCATCGCCGACGGCAACCTCCTGAAAAGTTTATTGCCCCAAAAGCTTGTGGAACGCTTCGACCGCCCCTTTCAGGAGGCGGTGGTGACGATGGACGGGCTTGTCTACGGGATGATTCACGCGCGGCGGCGTGAGGGCGGGGACCGGGGCGATTTGATGTCGATGCTCATAAGCGCCACCGACGCTGACACGGGCGAGCGCATGAGCGACGCCCAGCTCCGCGACGAACTCATGACGCTCCTCACCGCGGGCCACGAAACCACCGCCAACGCGCTCGCCTGGACCTGGGTCTTGCTGGCCGAGAACCCCGAGGCGGAGGCGCGACTCGGCGCGGAACTGGACGAAGTTCTGGGCGGACGCCCCCCCACGCTAAGCGACCTGCCGAACCTGCGCTATACCGAATGGGTGATTAAAGAGTCCATGCGCCTCCTCCCGCCCGTGTGGAGCGTGGGCCGCGAGGCGTTATCAGACTGCACCATCGGCGGCTACACCATACCCAAGGGAATGCAGGTCTCGCCCTTTCAGTGGCTCACCCACCGCGACGGGCGCTTTTTTGAGGACCCACTCGTTTTCAAGCCAGAAAGGTGGGCGGACGGTTTGGAAAAGCGCCTCCCCCGCTACGCCTATTTTCCCTTCGGCGGCGGCCCACGGATGTGCATCGGCTCGTCCTTCGCCTCAATGGAAGCCGTGCTCGTGCTGGCGACGCTCGCGCAGCGGTTCAAACTCAGGCTCACCCATCCCGAGGAGGTCGTGCCCGCCCCAACCATCACGTTGCGGCCCAAGCACGGCGTCAAGGTGAGGTTGGAGGCGCGCGTCCCCGCTCCCAAAGCGGTTGCGTGAGCGCGTGCTAGATGACTCGAGCCGACTCGGACACCGCCTTAAGCCCTTCTTCCTCACCGTTGATGTGGGCTTCATCCTCTATTGGGCCGTGACGCTGCTGCACCTCATTCCCGAGGCGTACTTGTTCAAGGACTATGACAACCCAATTCTCGCCGCCTGGAACTGGTCCTTTTTGCCGCTGGATTTGTTCATTTCCGCAACGGGACTAACAAGTCTTTACCTCTTGAAAAGAGGAAACCCCATCTGGCGCAACCTTGCGCTCGTGTCGCTCGTGCTGACCTTTTGTTCGGGCTTGCAGGCGCTCGCCTTTTGGGCGCTGCGGGCGGACTTTGATGTAGCCTGGTGGCTGCCCAACGCTTTTTTGCTTCTTTACCCGCTCTTTTTTATCCCTAAGCTGCTCGAGCCCAAACAAAGATAGGATGAGAAAACAGGCGTCTCTCCTATGAAACGTACCTCTGCGCCCGTGAAACGTCTTCTCACCCTCCTCGGCCTGCTCGCCCTCGTCGCGCTGAGTTTCGGAGCGGGTCGCCTTTATCCTGTGCTCGTCCGTCCGCCCCTGGTGGTCGGGCAAGACGCTGTGGTCGGGTCAGGGCCAAGGGCGGGGCTTGGGAAAGCCTCCGCCTCCTACGTAGACGAAGTGGGTGGTTACCTCGTTGTCCGTCCGCAGGGGGAAAGTCGCACGCTGTTCATTTTCTACCCCGGCGGCCTGGTGCGGCCTCTCGCTTACGAGTGGCTGGGGCACGCGTTAGCGCCTTTAGGCGTGACCACGGTCATCCCCCGTTTCCCTCTCGACCTCGCCGTTACCGCGCCCAACCGGGCGGCGCGGCTTGTGGAGCATCTGAACGCGTCCCAAGCGTTTGAGCGGGTGATTCTGGGCGGTCACTCCTTGGGCGGCGCAATGGCGGTGCGCTTCATCGAACGTCGTCCGGAGGAGGTGGACGCGCTCGTGCTCATGGGCGCGTTTGGCCCTGCGTCGGATGATATCTCAGGCGTTAAGCTCCCTACTCTTGTCTTAGCCGCCGAAAATGACGGGCTGGCGACGCTGGAGGAGGTACGCGCTGGAACGGCGCGGCTCCCGGCGGACGCGCAGCTCGTAGAAATCGAGGGCGCAGTCCACGCCTTTTTCGGGCGCTACGGCCCCCAGCGGGGCGACGGGCTGCCGACGGTGAGCCGGGCGGCGGCGGAGGCGGACATTCTTGCCGCGCTCACCTCCTTCTTCCGTAATCTTGAGTAGCATAAGGGTATGAGCGATATCAAAACGCAAGCAACCGCGCACGCCGACCTTCTTTCTGGCTGGTTGGCGGAACTGCCCGACCTTTCTTTGGATGAGCTCGAGCCCCAACGAACCGCCTTGGCGAGCGTGGACGTGATTGAGGGCTTTCACCGCGTCGGCGCGCTGGCGAGCCCGCGCGTTGAGGCCATCATCCCCAACGTGGTCAAGCTGGTTGAGGGGCTCGAGCAGCTTAACGTCCCCCGCGAAAACATCGCCTTCATTCAGGACACGCACCCCGAAAACGCGCAGGAGTTCACCGCCTACCCACCCCACTGCGTTGCGGGTACCGAAGAGGCCCAAGCGGTGCGCGAGCTTCGGGCGCTGCCGCATTGGGGAAAGTACGGGCATTTCCAGAAAAACAGCATCGCCAGCCACACCAGCGAGGGTTTTAACGAGTGGTTGGGGTCGCGCGACGTGGACACAATCATCGCCGTCGGCGACGTGAGCGACCTCTGCTTGTATACGCTCGCCATCCACCTGCAAACGCGCAGCTTCGCCCTAGGGCTGGGTCAGCGCATCATCGTCCCTGAAACTTGCGTGCAGACCTGGGACGCGCCCGACCATCCCGGCGACCTCTACCACGCGCTCTTTTTGCACCAGTTGGCGCGTAACGGGGTGGAGGTTGTAAAGGAGATCGTCTGATGCGCGCCGCCCTTTTGCTTCTCGCGCTCCTTGGCTTTGCCTCCGCGCAACAGGCCGCGGTGACGCCGCTCGAGCTTCCCGACCTCCTGCCGCTCTTGGGGGACTTGCACGCGCTCGAGCTTAGTCTCAACACCTGGCTTCCGCTCGCGGTATATCAACCACACATTCCTGTCAACGAAGGCTACGGCGGGATGACTCCCACCAACCTCTCCACCTGGCTGGGCGTGTTCATCTTCTTCGGCGAGGCGGGCGTAACCGCGTTCGAACCCGGTATAGGTCTTCTCGAGACGAACGCGCGGTTTCGGTCGCTTTTCGGCTCGAGCGAGTAGGGCTTGCCGTATGGGCCGGATTTAGCCTTTTCCAAACGGCCTGACAAGGAAAACCTGCGCCGACTGCTCGACCTCGTAAACGGTGCGCTGAGAAGTCTGGCTAACCTCCGGCACCGGAGGCTGATAATCGTCCGTAAACTGTTTGACGGTAAGCCATCACTGGATTGGGTACCTTAAAAACAGTCGCGGGATTAAATCAATGTCCTGATGACCTGCTGAAATGCGGTTGTCGGCAAGGTCACCAACTGGCTCTTTAGCTTGTTTTGTAGAAACGTATGTTCCATCATAGGGGGTGAGCGTACCTGAAAGTTTCAGTCACGGCGTAAATCATTCGTCTCGAGAACCACTTGTAGGAGGATTTCATGTTTACTATGTTTAACTCGCAGTTTAACTCGCGTAGCCTTAGAGGTTTACTCGCAGCATTGGCCGTCTTGGGTGCCCTCTTAGTCGCCACCGCCACGGCGCAGGAGCAGATGTCCCTGGACGAGGTTCTGGCTAGCTGGCCCGAAACGCCGCGCGAAGTAGCGATGACAACCATCGAGAAATATGGTCAGCCCGACGGCGTCACGGAGAGCAGGCTTATCTGGCACGACACCGGGCCGTGGAATCACACGATAGTTTACCGCGACGTAGTGCAGCACGACTTTCCGATGCCGCACCCGGACTTGCTCGAGCAGGTCATCGACTATCAGGTGCCCGTGGACATGTTTGACGAGCTCGCCGCCTACGACGGCAGCGTCATCGTGGAGCGCACGAAGGGCACGATGGCGGCCCGCTGTGACAAGGAAGAGATGAACTTCCTCGCGCTCAACCTAGCCAACGACATCGTGACGGGCCAGCGTACGGTCGAAGAGGCGCGACAGTTCTATGCGGAGACGGCGATGGCCTTTATGAACGGGGAAACGCCGCCTTATACCCAAGGGCTGCAATTTGAAGTTCCAAACGACGCCGGCGATCCCGATGAGCCCGCTCAACAGAATTAAGTAAGCTACTGAGCAAGCCGCGTAGCAGCCTCGCCATGAGAAACGCCGCGGGAGCGAGGGGAAGCCGTTGGGCGTTGCTTAATGCTGGCGGTGAAAAAGCGCTCGGACTAGGCCTCAACACCTAGCGCCCGCCCGCGGTATACCAACTTCAACTTTTTATCAACGAGGGCTACAGCGGAGGTGACGGTGGGATGACCGTCACCTCCACCTGGTTGAGAGTTTTCGTCCGTTTTGGCGAGAAGGGCGTGACCGCACCCGAACCCGGCATCAGCCTCCTCCGGACATACAAAAGATTCCGCTCATTTCTTGAGGATAACGGGTGGAACGGTTCAGTTGTCCTTGCCTGAGGAAACCCGGCGCGCTACATTGATAACGGAAGTCCTGCGGCTCTGACCCCGGTCCTTTGCGGGGTGTTGACGCAACCTTACCTTCATCCTTACAAGAGGTTCTTTATGGGTTGGGACGCGCTGCTCACCCTCGCGGTCGTTGCTGCTAACATTCTCCTGCTCGTTTTTACGCGCGTCGGCCCCGATATCATCTTGGTCGCCGGGGTGTCAATCTTGTTGCTCGCGGGCGTGCTGCCGCCCGGCGAGGCGCTGTCAGGGCTCGCCAACGAGGGGATGGTCACGGTCGGCGTGCTCTACGTGGTGGTGGCGGGGCTGCGCGAGACGGGCGGGGTGGACTGGGTCGGCGGGCGGCTCTTCGGGCGGCCCCGCTCGCTCCTGGGCGCGCAGGCCCGGATGATGGTTCCGGTCGCGGCCATGAGCGCGTTTTTGAACAACACCCCGCTCGTCGCCATGATGATCCCTGCGGTGAGCGACTGGAGCAAGCGCCACGGCTTTTCGGCCTCCAAGCTGATGATTCCCCTTTCCTACGCGGCGATTTTCGGGGGCACCTGCTCGCTCATCGGGACGAGTACAAATTTGGTGGTGAACGGCCTCCTCATCGCGCGCACCGACCTGCGCCTGGGCATGTTCGACATCGCCTGGGTGGGGCTGCCCTGCGCGTTCATAGGCATCGGCTACGTGCTGCTTTTTGGCCGCTGGCTGCTCCCGAACAGGGCGGGCGTGATTGAGGGAGGGGAGGATGCGCGTGCGTATACGCTCGAGATGCTCGTCGAGCCCAACGGTCCGCTCGTGGGCAAGACCATCGAGGAGGCGAACTTACGTCACCTGCCGGGTCTTTATTTAGCTGAAATCGACCGGGCGGGGCGCGTCATCCCCGCGGTGTCGCCGCAAGAGCCGCTGCTGGGCGACGACCGTCTGCTCTTCGTGGGCGTGGTGGCGTCGGTGGTCGATTTGCAGCGGATTCGCGGCCTCGTGCCCGCGCCCGACCAAGTGTTCAAGCTTTCGACGCCCCGCTCACAGCGCCTGCTGGTCGAGGCGGTGGTGTCGAACAGTTCGCCCGTGGTGGGCAAAAGCGTGCGTGAGGGGCGTTTCAGAACCGTTTATAACGCGGTGGTCATCGCGGTGGCGCGGGGCGGCGAGCGGCTGGCGGGGAAAATCGGCGACATCGTGTTGAGGCCGGGGGACACACTTCTTTTGGAAGCGCCGCCCGCCTTTGCGCAGGCGCAGCGCAACTCGAGAGACTTCTATCTGGTAAGCCCCCTGGAGAACTCGAGCCCCCCGCGTCACGAGCGTTCGCTGCTGGCGACCGCCATCCTCGTGGCGATGGTCGCGGCTGTGGCGCTGGGTTGGCTGACGATGCTCGAGGCCGCGCTCCTCGCCGCGGGCATGATGCTGGTGACGCGCTGCGTCACGGGCGGCGTGGCGCGCCGCAGCGTCGATTGGCAGGTGCTCATCGTCATCGCGGCGTCTTTCGGGCTGGGGCGGGCCCTGGAGCTGACCGGGGCGGCGGCGGCCATCGCCTCGAGCCTGGTGGGCCTGGCGGGCGGCAACCCGCTCCTAAGCCTCGCGGTCATCTACGCGCTCACCACGCTCTTTACCGAAGTGATAACCAACAATGGCGCGGCGGTTTTAATGTTCCCCATCGCGCTGGCTACCGCGAACAGTCTCGACGCAAACTTTACCGCCTTTGCCATCGCCATTATGATGGC
The DNA here is from genome assembly GCA_965214995.1 of Trueperaceae bacterium. Lineage (GTDB taxonomy): Bacteria > Deinococcota > Deinococci > Deinococcales > Trueperaceae > CBDCCT01. Next base: position 4,465,768 of record CBDCCT010000002.1, on the reverse strand, counting down.
CGCGTCGGCGAGTTTCGCCACGCCGATTGGCTATCAGACCAACCTCATGGTCTACGGCCCTGGCGGCTACCGCTTTACCGATTATCTCAAGATTGGCGTGCCCCTCAATCTGCTTTTGGGCGTCGTCACGCTCCTTATTGCCCCTCTTATCTGGCCCCTGTAGCGTCGTTGGATTGCTGCCTACAAGTGCGCGGGTGTGACATCATGGCGGACAAGGGCGTGATTCACGCCCTTGTCACGGTGATTCTGCCGGAGCGGTTTCTTTACTGATACGGACAGATTCCGCTCAGGCTCGAGCCAAACGTTAGGCCCTCCCTAACCCAGTTACGGCAGTATTCGCAGGTAAGCCGGGCTGAAGAACGCTTGAGTCCTTTTCGCGTTATCTGTGCAGGAGCGAACGCCCCGTCATCTCGGCGGGCTTGGGAACGTTTAGAAGCTCGAGCACCGTCGGCGCTACATCGCCCAGCATCCCGCCGGAGCGCAGTCTGAGGTTTCTGGTGACAGATTCGTCCGCGACAAGAATAAAGGGCACCGGGTTGGTCGTGTGCGCGGTGTGGGGGCCGCCACCTTCGGCAATCATCTTCTCAGCGTTGCCGTGGTCCGCCAGAATGAGCGCCGCGCCGCCTTTTTCTCGCACCGCGCCCACCAATCGTCCTAGCTCTTTGTCCGCCGCCTCGCACGCCTTGATGGCGGCCTCCAACACGCCCGTGTGCCCGACCATATCGGGGTTGGCGTAGTTGAGCAGGATAAAGTCGTCGTCATGGTCTCTAAGCCGCTCGAGTGCTTTATTGGTGAGAGGCGTGGCGCTCATCTCAGGTTGCAGGTCATACGTCGCCACCCTGGGCGAGGGCTCCATATAGCGCGACTCGCCCGGTAGCGCGTCCTCGCGCTGCGCGTTGAAAAAGAAGGTCACGTGCGGGTACTTTTCGGTTTCCGCGGTGTGGTGCTGGCTCAAGCCAGCGTTCGACAGCACCTCGGCCAAAGGATTCGTCACCTCGGGCAACCGAAAGGCGGCGGGCGCGGCGATGTCCTCGGCGTAGGCCATCATCGAGGCGTAGGAGATGTTTTTGAGGACGCGGCAGCGCGCGAAAAAGTCAAAATCTTCATTCAGCAGCGCGTAGCTGAGTTGCCGCGCGCGGTCCGAGCGGAAGTTGAAGAAGAAAATCCCGTCGCCGTCCCTAACCGTCGTGGCCTCTCCCGCCTCGTCAACGACGACGGTAGGCTGGATGAACTCGTCCGTCTCGCCGCGGTTGTAGGCTCTCTGCACCGCCTCCTCGCCGCTCTTCGCGGTAAATCCACTCTCCCCACACACAATCGCGTCATAAGCGCGCTGGGTGCGGTCCCAGCGTTTGTCGCGGTCCATCGCGTAGTAGCGCCCGCTCACCGAGGCGACGCGCGCCCCCGGCAGTTCGTTCAAGTTGCCCGTCAACTCCTCCATAAAGCGAATCGCCGTCGAGGGACCCACGTCGCGCCCGTCGGTGAAAACGTGCAGCGCCACCTTGCAGTCGGTGTTGCGGCTGGCGAGCTCGAGCAGCGCGTACAGATGCGCCAAGTCGCTATGCACCCCGCCGTCGCTCACCAGACCCATAAAGTGCAGCGTGTTGCCCTTGCAACCCCCCAGAACCTCCCCCAGCACCTCATTTTTAGCAAAATCGCCGCTGTCGATGAGCGACTGGATATAGGTCTGCTTCTGCATCACCACCCGCCCCGCGCCTAAATTCATGTGCCCCACCTCCGAGTTGCCGATTTGCCCCTCCGGCAGCCCCACCGCGCGGCCCGACGCCTCGAGTTGCGTGTGCGGATAGTCGCGCCAGTAGCGGTCAAAATTGGGCGTGTCGGCCAAGGCCACGGCGTTGCCCGGACCCTCCGGCGCGAGGCCGAAGCCGTCTAAGATGATGAGCGCCACGGGCGACGCAGGGTTTCTCTGGGTCACGATGTTGCTCGAGTGCCGGTCGCGCCAGCGGACGTTCCGGTGGATGTCGCGGTGGATGCGGCAGGTTCCTCTAAAAGCTTAAAGCCTTCAATCTGCGCCACCACGATAAATTCACCGTTATAAAGGTAAAACTCCCGCACCTCCACCCCCTCCACACGCTCGCGGATGATTTTGTTGAGGTCAAGCAGAATCTCCGGCGGCTCCTGCGGATTTTTGGGCGCTAAGATGGTGATGCCTTTCATGCTGGGGAGCGCGAACACACCTAGCAAGAGCTTGATGACGCGGGTGGCCGAGAGTGAAAACACGCTCGTCCTTAAAGAAAAGCGCGCTCTCCCGTCTGTGAAGTCGCGGTACTGCAAGGCGACGTTGACCTTGGGCGAGACCGCCCTGAGAAAGCCCGGCAGCGACGCCTCGGGGTTGACGGTGACGTATATTGTGTCACCCTCGCAGCGCAGCGACTCGAGCGCCTTGGGAAAGGGCCGCGCGCCCCGCGCCACGTCGACAAGTTCGGTAAAGGGAAGGACGATTTGGGCCATGTGGGCTCCTTAATGAGTGTTTCACAACTTGCCAGAGTATACGCCTCGAGCGGGTCGGGTCAAAGTTTCGCTAAAACCCAGTCGAGGTTTTAAGGCTGGGATGACGGGTACGCGAGACGAGACGGGTTGGTGGGGGGCTCGAGCTTCAAAGAAGTCAATGTGACAGGTAACGCTTTTCAAAGCCTATACATGCCAACTCGCCTAAAATGAACCCGTGAAACGCTACTTCATCCTCTTCTCGCTTGTTCTTCTCTTGTGCTTGCCCCTTTTCCTTTTGGGTGTCTTGCGAGAGTATCCGAGCGACAGGACGATGACGAGACGCTTCGAGAAGAACGAAGCCACGTTTAACGAGTTAGTATCTCAACTGCGGGCGCGACCAGACATAGATTATCTCGGGCGCAACGTCGTCTACTATGAAGATAGCCGCCGCGCTGACGAACCGGAAGCGGAGAGCAATTTCAGGGCGCTCATGAAGCACCTCAACTTAGACACCATCAGGGCGCGTGGTGGTAGCGAGGCGAACATCTACTTGGAGCTTGTGCGTAAAAACTATATATGGGTAAGCCCAGACGGGTACAAAGGCTACGCCTATTTGTTCGCACCACCTCATCCTAATCGAATGGCTAAAGACCTCGACGCGCTCAACCATGTCGGATACGGGAGCCTAACGCACTACAAGCACTTGAAGGGCAACTGGTACCTGTACATAGAATTCCGAGATTCTTAAGCTCTGCCTGAAAACGTTCTTAACGCCATCTCCCTAACGCCCGCGCCACACGCGGGTCGAGCCGGTCGAAATCTTCATCTGTAACGTTGTCGGTACTTTTACCGAGCATATGCGCCAGGTAGCAGCGCGCGGCGGACTCTAAGTGCGGCTTGAACGCGGGGTCGGCGAGCACCTGGGGGAGGAGTTCTTGGAGCTTCTCATTGAGATACGTTTTCGCTAGATGTACCGCCACCTCCCGCTCCTCGTCGCTCAGCAGGGGCGTATCCTCTGCGGGGTTGAGCGCCAAAAGGTGGCTCGCGCGCCGCACCCTCGGCTCTTCTGCATAGCGGGTGCAGGTGTCGCAAGGACCCGCGTCCGGGGTGAGCGTGTCGCAGACTAAGCAGGGCGTCCAGCCCTCCGCCGCGCGGCGGGCGCGGTAGGCGAGCATCGCCTTGGCGGCCCCCATCGCGGGTTGTGAAAGCGCCTCGGGCAGGTCTAAAGCGCCCAAGTCTCGAGCCAGCTTTGAGAGCGCCTTGGGGTCCACAGGCGGTTGCGCAGGTGGGGGCGGCGCTTCTTCAAACACCACGGGCCGCCCCACCCTAAAAAGGATGTCGCGCACGTCTTTGACGCCGAACTTGCTCCGGTAAACCGCCAAAAACCGCTGCCGCTGCCACGTTAAGTGCATCCCCGTCTCGCTGTCGGACACCTCCACAAAAAGCACGCCGTCTTGCAAGCTCTTGGCGGTGGTGAATTTGGCGACCTCCGCGCCGACCACCTGCGGCCACAACAGGACCGCCTCGGCGCGCTTCACGCCGCGCTTCATGCCGCCGCGCCGGAACACCTCGGCCAGCAGGTCGGAGAAGCTAGAGGACATGGACTAGACCTCCAGCCACCTCGAAGCGTTTTTCGCACCTTGGCGGGGCCTCGGTGCCGCTCACAATCGCCTGGGGCGTGGCGGCGGCGAGGTTCAACAGGTACGCGCGCCTGTTTACGTCGAGTTCGGCGGTGAAGTCGTCTAAAAGCAGCACGGGTGCCTCGTTGTGTTTATCACTCAAGAGCCGGTACTCGGCCACGCGCAAGGCGAGCGCGGCCGTGCGCGCTTCGCCCCTCGAGCCGTAAGCCTGCACGCTGTGACCGTCCAGCGTAAGAACCAAATCATCGCGGTGCGGCCCCACCACCGTCGCCCCCCGCGCCCGCTCCTCGAAACCGCTGGCTTCGAGCGCCTCGCCCAAAGATTCGTCGTTACGCTGCAAGCTCACCTCGAGCCTCTTCCCATCTCCAGCGATGTCCGCATATGTCTCCCGCGCGATATCGTCCACCCGCCCCACCGCGCGCCGCCGCAACGCCATCACCTCGGAACCCACCTCGACAAAACGCTCGGACCAAATCTCTAGGGTAGGGTCATTGGGGTTCATCCGTAATACGGCGTTGCGCTGCTCCACCACGCGATTATACTCGCGCAGCAGGAGCGCGTAGCGCAGCGAGATGCGGCCCAGCAGCGTGTCCAGATAGCCCCGCCGCCCCGAGGGCGAGCCGTGAACAAGCTCGGCGTCCTCGGGTGTAATGAGCACGGCGGCGGAAACACGAGCGAGTTCCAGTGCGCGCACGAACTGACCGTCCAAGCGAATCACCTTACGCCCCGGCGCGAGGCCGATTTCAACCGTGCTTACCCCGTCGGCGCGCTCGAGCTTCGCCCCCACAAAGCCTTCCTCCTCGCCGATACGCACCGTTTCGGCGATTTTCCCCCCCGGCAATTCGCCGCTACAGCTCAGGTAGGCAGCCTCTAACAGGTTCGACTTGCCCGCCGCGTTCGCGCCGACTACCGCGTTGATGCCGTTCGAAAACTCGAGCCGCGGCGTGAGCAGGTTGCGGTAGTGGAGTTGCGACAAGGAGCGCAGGAGCACGCGAACAGTCTACCCTTGATGCTCCGGGAGATGATTGCGCCAGCGCCGGATTCCTGTTGCCGAAACCGTTGAAGAGAGTTCGTCTGTTAGCGTTCGGCATGTCCGACACCATTTCGCTCGAGCGCACTTGCCACGCGTTCACCTGATAAACCGCCAAGACCACCACGGATAATGATATTCACGCCTTTCGACCTCGAAGCCTTGACCGCAATACAGACACCGGCACACATAATCTTCTTCATAAGGCGCCAAGACCACCTCCTGAAAAATCCTGACGTGACCGGCTTCTTGCTCCCTTCGGGGGTCGTAAAACGTGTTTTTGGTGTAGAGGTGGCAGAGACAGCCCTTGTGGTCGCGGATGAACTCGAGCTTTTGGAGCGCGAACTCCAGGTGGCCCGCGTTCGGGTAGAAAGCGCCGCCGAGTTCTACCCCGCGCGTGCGCCGCCGAATCTTGCCAATGTTCCTTGCGAGCAGCGCCAGTTCCTCGGGCTCCCGGAGCGTCCGAACGGCGTGGGCTCCCGACCAAACGCGGTGAGGGTCGCCTGAGGTGAGGTCTCCAAGGATGCTCATGGGGGTTCCGGTGTGCTAAATATAACGCACGGGCTTGGTCGGGGTGCTCGAGCCCGTCCTCACGAAGGAATCTTCTGAAGCGTTCTCTCGGCCTCTACGGTTTGAGGTAACTCTACGCTTTACGTAAACAGGTTTGTTAGGCTTTGGTATGTCCGTCACCACCCTTTCGCTCGAGCCCCACCAAGCTACCGCGCTACGAAATGGCGAGCAGGTCGCCACATTTCGCTACCGGCAGAGCCGCTGGCACCTTCAGCCGGGCGAGTTTTTTTGCTCTTTTTCGTTTGATGAGGGAGTCGAGAACCGCCGCACCGTCGCGCAGCTCCTTTACGAAACTGCTCTGCCGCAGATGTTAGAGGACGGCGTGCTGCTTCTGCGCGCGGGCGTAAGCGAAAATGACCCCCTTTTGCCCGTCTTGCACCGCCTCGGGTTTCGCACCTACCGCCACGTGTTTACCCCCGTTTTGGACGTGCGCGCGTTCTCTCAGGAAACGTTAGAGCCGTTTGAGAAAGCCTCGCAAGCACTCGGTTTTAAGATTACGAGCTTGGCTGAATTGGGTATGTCCGACGACGTAGTGGCGAAGTTCCGCACCCTACACGACGAGGTATACAGCGAGGGTTCAGGCGCGGTCCCCGCTACGCCGCACCTTTATTCTCTGGATGAATGGCGTGAGGAGGTGCTTAATGAAGACTTTTTACCCGGCGCGTGCTTCGTTGCGCTGCAAGGAGACACATACGCTGCCTTTGCCAATCTTTTTCCCGCTGACCTTGTACCGGAGAACCGGGGCCGAGAACTTGACACAGCCAACTTTGGCACGAGCCGAACCTTCCGGCACCACCACCGACCCGTCATGCTCGCCCTTTGGGCGCACCTCATCCGTTACGCCCGAGCCCACAACTGTGAGACCATCCGCGCAGAAATTGACTCGGATTACCCCTGGATTTTGGAGGTTTGCGCCGAACTGCCGATGACTTTGGGAGAAGATTTCGTCAGCCTTGTTAGAGCTGTTCGCTGGAACGTGCTTTAGAATTGCTTAGTGTTACACCTGAGTCTACCCAAACCCCTCGAGGTGCCCCGTGTTTGACACCCTTTACAAAGAAATCATCCTCGACCACTCCAAGCGCCCGCGCAACCGCGGCGAAATCGCCGAGGCCGTGAGGCGCGAAGGACTCAACCCCTCGTGTGGGGACGAGGTGGTGCTCTTTCTGCTCATCGAGGACGGCGTTATTAAAGACGTAAAGTTCACGGGCGAGGGCTGCGCGATAAGCCAGGCGAGCGCGTCGATGATGACGGAAGCCGTGCGGGGCAAGGGGGTGGGGGAGGTGCTCGAGCTAAGCTGCGCGTTCAAAGAGATGGTTCGGGGCGAGGCTCCCGCCGAGGCATTGGGTGAACTCAAGCTGTTGCAGGGCGTGTCAAAACTGCACGCGCGGGTCAAGTGCGCGACGCTTGCCTGGGTCACGCTCGAGGAGGCGCTGGCGGATTAAGTTTGGGGCGCGTGGGTCTCGATAAAGTCTAGGTCGGACAGGTGTGCCTCTAGGTCCTCTTCTACGCGCTCCTCTACATCCGTTATACCCCGTGTGCCAAGCGTGTCTAAGGAACGTTCGTAAGCGTTGAGAAGCCCCCGGAACTGCTCGCTGAAGAGCCTTTTTTCTCGTCTCAAACGTTCTAGGTCGGTTTCGGCCCGCCCCACTTTGTCCTCGGCTTCGCGGATGAGGCGGTGCTTGGTGGCTTCGGCCTCCTGGACGATAATCTCGGCCTCGCGCTTGGCGTTCATCTTAAGTTCGTTGCCGATGCGCTCGGCGGCGATGACCGCGCGCTTCATCTCGGCCTCGGCGAGCTGGAGCGTCCCGATTTTCTCCTCTTGACGCGCGATTTCGTCGCGCAGGCGTTTATTCTCGCTCAGCGCGTCGTCCAGCGCCTCTCCCGCGCGCGCCAGAAACTCGCGCACCTGCCGCTTGTTGTAGCCGCTCAGCGCGCCGTCGAAATCCTGGTGTTCAACGTCGAGTGGACTCAGTCTCATAGTGACCTCTTTGGCTCTGTGCTGCCGTTAAAAACCCTGCGGTGGCCCAGCCTGTATCTTGCCGCATCTTAACCGGGGGATGGGCGGGAGCTTGTTAAATCTTTGTCACTTGAGTTCAGGCTATACGGGCGTTTAGAAAGGCTCATCGGTCTGGTCCCAACGCTCATTTTGGTTCAGGCTCACTCAAAAAGCGCCGAACCGACCCGGACGAACGTCGCACCCTCTTCGATTGCCACCTCGAAGTCGCCGCTCATACCCATCGACAGGTCTTTAAGCCCCAGCGTGTCGCGGAGGTCGCGCAGCGCGCGGAACACGGGCCGGGCGTCTTCGGGATTATCGCTGTAGGGCGCGATGGTCATGAGGCCCAGGACCTCGACCTGGGAGAGGCGTTGGGTGTGCTCCACCAGCGCCTCCGCCTCCGTCACAGCCGCGCCCTGTTTAGACGCCTCGCCCGCGACGTTGACCTCGACCATCACCCGGTAGACGTGCTCGCGCCGCTCGCCTTGGGTTTGCATGGCGTCGGCCAGGCGCGTTGAATTGAGCGAATGAATCACCGAAAAAGGCGTGCAGTATTTGACCTTGTTCGTTTGTAGGTTGCCGACAAAGTGCCACTCTATATCTTCAAGCTCTTCCGCTTTATGACGCCACTCCTGCACCCGATTCTCGCCCAGCACGCGGTGGTTGTGCGCCAACAAGACCTGCTCGATTTCGCTTGTGTCGTGTCCTTTGGTCACCGCGACCAGTGTGACCTCGGCGGGGTTGCGCCCGGCGCGTTCGCAGGCTCGCAGAAGGCGCGTTTGAACCTTCTCGAGCGTCAAGCGCCGAGTCCTGCCTCAAGCACAGCCCTAATCAGCCGCCGAAAGGTCGGGCCGCTCCGGGCGGCGGTCTCTAGCACGTCGTCGCCCGAGGCGTGCTCCGCCCCGTCGGGCAGCGCCATGTCGGTGACTGACGAGAGGCCCAAAACGCGCATTCCCAAATGGCGCGCGGCGATGACTTCGTGAACCGTGGACATGCCGATGGCGTCCGCGCCCCAAGCGCGGAACATACGCAATTCGGCGCGCGTCGCGTAGCTCGGGCCGGAGATGGCTAAGTAAACGCCCTCGCGTAGCGAGATGTCCTCGGCGCGGGCGACGCGGCGGGCGAGCTCTACATACTCGGCGTCGTAAGCGTCGAACATGACCGGAAAGCGCGGGCCTACGCGGTCATCGTTGGGGCCAATCAGCGGGTTGTCGCCGCTAAAGTTAATAAAGTCGAGTTGCAGCATGAGGTCGCCCGCGCGCCAGTTCGGGTTTAGGCCCCCGCAGGCGTTGGACACAATCAAACTCGTCGCGCCGAGCGCGTGCATGACCCGCACCGGAAAGGTCGTTTCCGCGGCGCTCAAACCCTCATAAAAGTGCAAGCGGCCTTTCATGGCGATGACGTTGCGCCCGCTCAAGGTGCCCAACACGAGTTCGCCCGCGTGACCGGGGGCGCTGCTCTCGCCGAAACCGGGAATCTCTCCATAAGGGATGACCGTCTCTGTATCCAGCTCGTCCGCCAGCGGCCCTAGACCCGAGCCGAGGATGAGGGCGACGCGGGGCTCGAGCCGGGTGCGTTCACGAACGGCGGCGACCACCGCCTCGAGGCGTTGCGCGACATTTCGGGCTGAAAGGGTAGGCGTGCTCATGGAAGGCACTATAGCAACCCGGTGTGTGTTGCCGGACGCCTTCCGCGTTGGTTAAGGCGTTCTCACGCCGTCTCGGTTAAACTGGCGCATGTTTCGTTTTTACCCCCTTTTGTGTACGCTCTTTTTGCTCTCCGCTTTTTCCGCCCCGGCGAACGCCCAAACCACCCAAGCCGCCACCGTTCAATCTGACGAAACCCTCGCCGAAGTGCGCATCGAGGGCGCGAGCGGCCCCAAAACGAGCCGCATCAACGTGACCCTGTCGGCGCGGCCGGGCACCCCGGTGTCGCAACTCGACCTGGAGAGCGAGCGCGACCGCATCCTCGCTATCGGGGACTTTTCCGAGGCGAACTTGTCCATCGAGGACCGGGGCAACGGCCCCATTTTGTTCGTGCGCGTGGTCGAGAACCCCAGCATCGGGGAGGTGGTGGTCGAGGGCTCGAGCTTCCCCAGCGAGGCGCTTTTGCCCATCTTGGATGAGCGCAACATCGTCACGCCGGGGGCCACCTACAACACCCCGCGCGCCGAGGAGGCGCGGCGCACCCTGCAAGAGGTCTACCGCGCGCAAGGGTTTCCTTTCGACGTGCCCGTCGTTTTGAGCGTTGAGGCCCTTGAAGAAATGGCTGAGGAAGCCGACCAGGGTGTGACGGGTGGCGTGACGGGAGGCGCGGACGCAGTGGACGCCGCGGCGACGCCCCAGAACCGGGTGCGGCTCGTTTACACCGTGACCGAAGACGTACCTTTAGACGACGTAACGTTCGAGGGCGCGACCGTCCTTGACGAGGCGCGACTGAGCGACATTTTCCTCCCCCTGACGCGGGCGGACGAGTTTAATTTCGCGGGCTATCAAGCCGCGGTCAACGCCGTGAGCGAGGCTTACCAAGAGGCGGGCTACCGCGGCTCCGGCGTGGACCCCGCCCGCAGCAGCCTTGACGACGGCACGCTGAACGTCGGGATTCGGGAGCTACGCATCGCGGGCATCGACACCACCGCCCTCGGCGTGGACCCGTCCGAGCTCTCGCTGCAAGAGGGCGACCTGTTCAACTACGACGCGCTTCTCGCCGACGTGAGGCGTCTCGCGGCGGGGCGGACGCAGGATGTGAGGCTCGAGACCTTAGCCACCCCCACGGGCGACGTGCGCGTGGTGTTCGAGTCGGGCCCCCCCGACTCCGCGGGGCCTGTGGAGGCCATCGAAATTGAAGGCAACACGGTCGTCCCGACCGACGAGCTGATGAGCCTTTTGACCCTCAACGTGGGCGACACCTTCTCTTCGGGACTGGCCGAAGAGGATTTTGCGCGCATTCTCGCGCGCTACCAGGAGGAGGGCTACCGGCTCGTGCCCGTGCCCGACTTTAACTACCTCGACGGCACCTACGTGCAGCGCCTCCGCGAAATCAAGGTGACGGGCTACGACGTTACGTTTGAGGAGGGCGTGCAGCGCACCAACGAAGACGTCATCACGCGCTATTTACCCGACATCGGCAGCGTGTACAACGAGGTCGAGTTCGTGAACGCGCTGCGCACCATCGCCCGCTTGGGCGCGGTCACGCCCCTGCCCACCTCGCAGCCCACCCTGCCCGAGGGAAACGCGCCCGACGAGGCGGTCTTGCGCGTCGCGGTGCGCGAGAACCAGACGCGGACCTTTCGCCCGGCGGCCAACTATTCGACCGACCAGGGCTTCTCGGCCTCGGTGAGCTACGGCGACACCAACTTTTTGGGCTCGGCCCAAAACTTCGGCGCGGAAATTAGCGGGCAAACGTCGGACATCGGCCTCCTGTTCGGGGCCAGCGTGACCTACAGTGTGCCCTGGCTCTACCTGGACTTTCTCGATTTCCAGGAGGTGCCCACCTCGGTCTCGGCCTCGCTCTACAGCACGGCGGTGACGAATCAACCTTTGAGCGCCGACGGGAGCTCCAGCATCTCCTTTCCGGGGCTGCCACAGACCGAAGAGAACCGCGTGCGCGTCGGCGACTACACCCAGCGCAACACGGGCGTGCGCTTTAGCATCGGCAGGCCCGTGTTCGACAACACCCTGCTGCGCTTTGCCGCGAGCACCGCCTACGCCCGCTACACCTACGAGCCCGGCGACGCGTGCGAGATTGTGGATGACGCGGTGACCGAGCCCTGCGCGCTGCCCCGCGAGTTCGCGTTGCAGTACGTGCCGCAGAGCGGGTTGGCGAGCTTTTTCAGCCTCCTGGGTGCCTATGACACCCGCGACAGCCTCGACTTCCCGCGCTCGGGTCTCGTGGGCACGGGGCAAGTCGGGCTCGGTTTCGGCTCGGACTACCGCAACCCGGACACAGATTTGCAGCAGCGGTATGTGTATGAGCAGATTGAACTCGGCTTCAAGACCTACCTGAAACTTGAAGACATCATCCCCAGCGTCAACGACCCCAACCACGTGTTCGCCTTTAAGATCAACGCCGGAACCCAGTTCGGCGGCGACTACCCCGAGAGCAAGCGCTTCATCGTCGGCGACACCCCCGACGAGGCCACCGGGATTCGCGGCTACACGAGCGACGACTTCGGCCTGTCAAAAAGCTACATCACAAGTTCGCTGGAGTACCGTTACGACTTCGGCCTAGACACCGTCGCCACCCAGACGCTTATCGGCATCGTGTTTACGGACCTTGGCTACGCCTCGAGCGTGCCCGGCTTCGACGACTACAGCGCGCCCCTGTTCGCTTCCGTGGGTCTGGGCGCGCAAATCAACTTCGGCTTCGGCGGCATCGGCCTGCCGCCCGTGCGCCTCGACTACGGCTTTAGTGAGCGCCACCCGCGGGGTAAGTTTAGTTTCAGCTTGGGAGCGGTTTTTTAACAGTGGTTAGTGGGTAGTGGTTAGTTTTTTCTAATCACTCATCACTACCCATTACCCACTGCCTTGCTCGAGCAGCGCCCCCACAATCCTCTCCCACTCGTCTTCTAAAGATAAGTTGGGCATGTCTTGCCCCGCGCGCTTGTACCAGTAGCCCGCGTTGCTCTCGTCGCCCTCTTTGCGGTGGAGGTAGGCGTGGACCCAAGCGGCCTCCGCGCTCTCGTCCCCCTGCGCGGCCATGTGCGCGGCTTCCCACTCGCCTCGAGCGTCCAACCACATTGCTTCCAAGGGAGCTTCGAGCCCCGCAGGCATCACGCCCTCTTGCACTTTTTGTTTGAAATCATCTGTGTTCACCGTGCCACTATACAAAACCCTACAGAGAACAAACGCAAGCTCTCGCCCCATCTCATCACTCACCACTAGCCACTATTCACTCCCCACCACGCTTCGGGTTAGACTCAGCCACACCAACCCAAGGAGGCACCATGTTTGAGCCCAAAAAAGAAGACCGCTTCACCTTCGGTTTATGGACGGTGGGCAACCCCGGACGCGACCCCTTCGGCGAGCCCACGCGCGAAAGGCTCGAGCCCACCCACATCGTCCAAAAACTCGCCGAACTGGGCGCGTGGGGCGTCAACCTTCACGACAACGACCTCGTGCCCATAGACGCCTCGGCCTCGGAGCGCGATTGGATTGTCAAGCGGTTCAAAGAGGCGCTCGACGACACCGGCATGGTCGTGCCGATGGCGACAACCAACCTGTTCACCGACCCCGTGTTCAAAGACGGCGCGTTTACCTCCGCAGACGCCCGCGTGCGCGCCTTTGCGCTGCAAAAAACGATGCGGGCGATGGATTTGGGGGCCGAGCTGGGCGCGCAGACCTACGTGTTCTGGGGCGGGCGCGAGGGCAGCGAGGTGGACGCGACGAATAATCCTTTGGAGGGGATGAAGTGGTTTAGAGAGGCGCTAAACTTCCTCTGCGAGTATTCGGAAAGCCAGGGCTACGGTTACAAGTTCGCCTTGGAGCCCAAACCCAACGAGCCGAGAGGCGACATCTATTTGCCCACCGTGGGCTCCGCGCTCGGTTTTATCGCCACGTTAGACCGCCCCGAGATGGTCGGCGTCAACCCCGAGTTCGCGCACGAGACGATGGCGGGGCTCTCGTTCGTTCACGCAGTCGCGCAAGCGATTGACGCGGGCAAGCTCTTTCACATCGACTTAAACGACCAGAAGATGGGCCGCTTCGACCAAGATTTGCGCTTCGGCGCGGAAAACTTGAAAAGCGCGTTTTTTACGGTGAAGCTGCTCGAGGACTCCTCTTACACCGGCCCCCGCCACTTCGACGCGCACGCGCTGCGCACCGAAGACGAAGCGGGCGTGTGGGACTTCGCGCGGGGGTGTATGAGGACGTACCTCATCCTCAAAGACAAAGCCCAGCAGTTTAACGAGGATGCGGAGATTCAGGCGGCGTTAGAACACTACAAGGTTGAAGACGCGGAGCTCGAGCCCCTTACCCAAACCTACAGCCAGGACAACGCCTCCCGCCTCAAGGACTACGACTTTGACTTGGCCGCCCTGAGAGAGCGCGGGCCGGGTTTGGAACGGCTTGACCAGCTCACCATAGACCTGCTCTTGGGCGCACGCGGGTGAAGGAAGCCGTTACCCTCGGGCTCGACGTGGGCACCAGCGGCGTCCGCGTGCTCGCGGTGGACGAGCGCGGCGTGGTGGTAGGGGAGACGACGCGCACTTATCCGCTCCTGACGCCCAAACCGGGTTGGACGGAGCAGCGCCCGGAGGATTGGGCGGCGGCAACACTGGAGGCGCTTGCGGAGATGGCGGCGGAGCTTGACGATTACGAGATTCTCGCGCTCGGGCTGTCGGGCCAGATGCACGGGATGGTGCCCTTAGACGCGTCGGGCGTGCCCGTGCGCCCCGCCATTCTGTGGAACGACCAGCGCACGGGCGCGGCGGTGGCGGACATCGAGCGCCGGGTGCCGCGCCGTGAAATGATTGGGCGCACGGGCAACCCGGCCATCACGGGCTTTCACGCGCCCAAGCTCGTCTGGTTGCGTTCTGAGGAGCCGGAAAACTTCGCTAGGACGCGCCATTCACTGTTGCCCAAGGATTACCTCGGGTACGTGCTCACGGGCGAAATGGCGTCGGAGCCTTCGGACAATTCAGGGACAAACCTGTTTAACTTGGAAAAAAAGGTGTGGGACGAGGAGATTTTGGGGGCGCTCGAGCTTTCCCCCGCCCTCTTCCCCCCCGTCGTCGCCTCGCATGAGGTGACGGGGAGACTGAAACGAGAGGTTGCGGAGAAAACGGGACTTCCCGAAGGCTTGCCCGTCGTCGCGGGCGCGAGCGACAACGCGGCGGCGGCGACGGGGTTGGGGCTCTCGAGCCGCCATCCTGGACGCGGTAACGTCTCCCTGGGCACCTCGGGCGTCCTCTTCGCGCCCTTGAATGAGCCCGAACCCGACCCTGAGGGCCGCGTCCACCTCTTCTGCCACGCCGACGGCGGCTATAACCTTTTGGGCGTCACCCTGGCGGCGGCGGGCTCCTTGCAATGGTACCGCGACACCTTTGCGCCGACGCTGGATTTCTCCGATTTAACTAAGCTTGCCGAGAAAAGCGCCCCCGGTGCCAACGGCGTCACCTTTAAGCCCTACCTGGCGGGCGAGCGCACGCCCCACCTCAACCCGGACCTGCGCGGCTCGTGGACCGGCCTCAGCCTGGCGACGACGCAAGGGGACGTGGTGCGCTCGGTGCTCGAGGGCGTCGCCTTCAGCCTGCGCGACGCGCTGGATATCATCCGTCCGCTTGCCTCCTTAGACGAACTCCTCGTCACGGGCGGCGGGGCCAAATCGAAGCTGTGGCTGCAAATCGTCGCGGACGTGCTGGGGCTGCCGCTGGTGCGCCCCAGACAAAACCAAGGCGCGGCCTACGGCGCGGCGCTCCTGGCGATGCAGGGCGTCGGAAAAGTCGAGCGCGCGGCGGACGCGGCGAATACGGAGGTGGAGGAGCGGCTCGAGCCTGCTTCAACGGAGGCTTATGCGGAGGGGCTCGAGCGTTACCGGGAAGTCTAGTGGTTAGTGATGAGGGGTTAGAAAAATCAGGAGCGGAAAATCACGCCTTCGCGGCGGAAGTTGGTGTAGGCAAAACCCAGAAGCAGCGTGATGTACACGAGCAGCGAGCCCCAGGTGATGACGACGGGGAGCGCGCTGACTGCGCCCTTGACGATGTCGTCCATCAGCACGAGCACGTTGAGGATGGGGACGAAGTAGACGCCGCTGCCTACGTCTAAAAGGTCTCTGAACTGGAGCCCGAGCGCGGGCAGGATGAGCAGAAAAGAGAGGGGCGCGACGTAGGTTTGCGCCTCCTTGAAAGAGCGCGCAAACATGGCGATGCCAAGTAATAGGGCGGCGATAAGCGCGGCCAAGAGGAGGCTCGAGCCCACTAGCATGACCACCGTCGGCAAGGTGATGGTGAGCCCGCCGCCCATGATGGCGGCGATGTCGTTCGCGTCCGCGCCCAGGCGCGCGCTAAATACACCTCGCAGGACGGTCCCACCCACGATGTAGCCGATAATCGCCATCAGCGCCGCCGTCAGGCCAAAGGTGAGCGTGGCGATGAATTTGCCCACCACCACCTCGCTGCGGCGGATGGGGGCGACGAGGAGGACTTCCAAGGTACCCCGCTCTTTCTCGCCCGCCGTCGCGTCGATGGCGGTCATTTGCCCGCCCGCGAGGGTCCAGATGGCGATGAAAAAGGGGATGAGCCAGGCCAGTTGGCCGCTCGAGCGTTCCGCCGCCGAACTCGCGTCTATGGTTGTGAGGGTGACGGGCTCGAGCACATCCGGGTCGAGCCCTACCGCGCGCAACCGCGCGCTCACCAGCGCGTCCCGGTAGGCCGTGACCGCATCTTGAATCTTGCTGGTGCTCAGTTCGCTGCGCAGGTTGCCCTCCTTTTGGTAGAGGGTGAGCTGGGCTGGACTGCGGTCCTCTACGGACGCCGCAAACCCCTCCGGCACAGCGAACGCCACGGGGTAATCACCGTTTTGCACCGCGCTTTGGGGATTGGACACGTCAACCAGGGTGACGTTTTGGTCGCGTAGCGCCGCTTCTAAGCCCGCGGGAAGATTCTCGGCTCCCGCCACCGCCACCTCAGTCACCGTCTCCTGCTCGCGCTCGAAAAGGCCGCCAATCAGCAGAGGCAAGCCCAGCATCACCACGGGCAAGATGAGGAGCGGGATGAGCAGGTTCGAGAGAATCGCGCGTCGGTCGCGCAGCGTCGAGAGAATCTCCTTGCGGGCCACGTGCCCCACCATTGTCGGTCTTATAGAAGTGGGCCGGATAGAAGCAAACCTCATGCGGACACCTCTGCCTTTGAGCTTCCCTCGCCCAAGTTGGACCGTTCGACGAGCCTGAAAAAGGCGCGCTCGAGCCCCGTCACCCCTGCTTGGTGCTCGAGCCCCTCAACCGTCCCTTGCGCGATGAGCTTACCCTTGTAGATAATCGCCGCCCGGTCGCAAAGCTCCTCAACTTCGCTCATCACGTGGGTCGAGTAAACCACCGCGCGCCCCTCGCTTGGGTAGGCTTTAACGAAATCCAGCACCGCGCGCCGCGCCATCACGTCGAGTCCAGAAGTCGCCTCGTCGAAAAAAATCACGGGCGGGTCGTGCAGCACGGCCCTGGCGATGACGATTTTTTGCTTCATCCCCGTCGAGAAGCCCCCCGTGCGGCGCGGCAGCGTCTCGCTCAAGTCCAAAAGCGCGTCAAGCTCGGTGATACGCGCGGCTATCTTCTTTCGACCCATGCCGTAGAGCCTGCCGAAGTAGTGGAGCACCTCCCCCCCGGTGAGGCGGTCGTAAAGCCCCATCCCGCCGTTGACCACGCCGATGTGCCTGCGCACCGCCTCGGCCTGCTCTACGGTGTCAAAACCCGCGACCGTGGCGCGGCCCGCGTCGGGCGTAAGCAGCGTCGCCAGGAGGCGCAGCGTGGTCGTTTTGCCCGCGCCGTTGGGACCCAAAAGGCCGAACACCTCGCCGGAACGGACCGTAAAAGAAACGTCCTGAACGGCGCTTACTTCGCCAAACGATTTGCTTATATTTTCAGCTTCGATCATCACTCCCCCTCGGTACCCCCTCTCAATCTAAACGGAGCGCATGATGTGAGACGTGAATCCTCCGTCTTCTGGGTGCGCTGGAGACCCCTAACGCACCGTGAGCGCGTAGGTGCCTGGGTCGGTCCCCACGTTGTAAACGTCGATGTACCAGCGGCCCGCTTCGGGCGCGTCGACGACGAGCAGCGCGCTCCCGCTGAGGGTGTTGTCGCGCTGCGTCCAGTCGCCGCCATTCTCCTCGTCGGCGTAGCTCATGATTTCGCTCCCGAACTTCACCGCCAGGTCGAAGTCGGCGTCCGCGTTCATGCGGACGGTGAGCGTTTGGGTTCCCGGGGCAACGTCGACGAAGTAGGTGTGGTAGCTCAAACCTGTCTCTGCCTCAGCCGAAAACTCGCCCAGCGCGGTCTGCCCGAGCTTGAGCGGCCGGACGACGCCTGGCTCTTTTGTATAGACTGCTGCGTAAGTTGTTAGGTAAGGCGTTGCGCGGTCCGTTAGACGGGCGGGTGTGGGAGCGTCTGCGTCAACGCCCGGGTAGGTCAGCAGGGGCGGGGCCGACGCGCGCGCGGGCGAGGGACGCGCCCGCCCTTCGCTCACGCGGAGGGTGTAGGGGAGCGGCGCGTCGCTCATGTTGAGCACGTCGATGTAGAGCGTTCCCTCGGGCTGGCGGAGGGTGTAGGAGGGGTTCCCGTCGGCGCTTAAGTCCAAGAAGTCGGCGTCTTCATAGGCGTAAAAGACCGAACCCGCGTTCACCGCCAGGTCGGCGTCACGTCCCCCGCCGTCGACCGAGATGGTAAGCGCCCTCGTTCCCGGCGGCACCTCCACGGTGTAGGTGTGGTACGCGAAACTCTCAAAGGTGAGCTTGGGCGCGACAGTGCCGCTGACGCTGCCGCCGATGTCGGCACTCCCGTACGCGCCGCTGGGCCAGGGTCTTGAAGGGGCGTCGCCTCGAGCGGCCCTGCGAGCAAGCGAGGCGAGCGCGTCTCCGGCTCGCGTGGGGCTCACGAGGTCGCGGGCTAGGTTCGCGGGCCGCAGATAAGCTTGCTCTTCAAAGTCCTCTTCCTCGACCCAGACTTCCGTCGGCACCCCGACGAGTTCGCCCCGCTCATTAAAGGCGGCGCCGCCCGAGGAGCCGTGCGCCAGCTTGGCGTCGGTTTTGAGCCACGCCTTGCCGCCCCCCACATAGTCCTCGCCCAACCAGCCGCTAACCAGGCCGGAGGTGAAAGTGATGGTCGCGCCCGAAATGCCGGGGTAGCCGACCACCACAACCTCGTCGCCCGGCAGGAGGTCGTCCGAGTCCCCCACCTCTACGGCGGGAAAGCGCACGTCGCTTAGGAGGGGTGTTTCGTCGGCGTAGGCGGTGATTTTGAGGAGAGCTAAATCGTTGTCGGGGTCGCCGGACACATATTCGGCCCAGTAGGCGAACCTCGGGGGCTGATCGGCGGCGTCGGGCTCGGTGATGAAGACGGCGTGGTGGTCGAACGCCTCGCCCTTGGCCGGGTTGCCGACCACGTGAAAGTTGGTGAGGATGGTCCCGTCAGAACGGATGACGGTGCCCGAGCCCGTCCAGGGCGCGAACTGCTGGCCCTGGTTGTCGTAGGGCACGATTTGGACAACGCTTTCAATCATCCTCATGCGGAGTTCGCGCGGCAGGCTCTGCGCACCCGCGAAGGTGAAACCGAACAGGATAAAGCACAGGGTTACGCTTCTTCTCAGCTGACGCACGCTCTCTCCTCGTTAAAAGGATGCAAAGGTTTTTGGATATGTTTATAGCTTTCTGCTCTTACTACCCCAATAGCGTAGCCGCACCCCGTACTTTTTGCGGTGACGTTAGCGGAGATGCAGCGCTTGTGGCGCGTTTTATCGAGCACATTGGTTAAGTCCTGCCGCGCCTCCCAACCCCACCCTGTGTTGTCGTCCCCGTCTTGGTATCATCTCTTTATGGCCGAACGGGACATCGCCGCGCTCGACTCTTACCCCTTGGTGCCGAGGCTCCTTCACGACGTGCACGAGGTAGACACCTCGGCACGGCTTTTGGGCGAGGTGCGCGACACGCCCATCGTGCCGCTCGTCGAGGGGGCGGTGCGCGGGGGCTTGGAACTTGCCGGGCTCAGCCTTGTCGAGGCGGGGGGGCTGTTGGCGCAGCCCGAGAGCTTCCGTTTTACCGAGGCCGTGCCACTCCTCAAAACCGAAAAGATGGGCGGCCTCATGCCCAAGGTGCGCAGCCTGGCGGCGCGCGGCGTGCCCGCGGTGGCGCTCGACTTGAGCGTCTTGTCCGACACGCCCCCCTTCGGCCACGAGGACTGGCGGCCCAAAACCCGCGAGGACCTGGCCGAACTGCGCGCGGCGGCGGGCTGCCCCGTGTGGCTCTACGGCGTCTGTAGTCCCTTAGACGCCGAGGTGGCGGTGGAGGCGGGGCTCGAGGCCCTAATCGTCCACGCCGGAGCCGGGTTCTACCTGGGCGGTCCCGCGACCATCGAGGTGTTCCCCGACATCTTCGATACGGTGGCGGGCATGATTTCCATCTACGCGGGCGGCCCGGTGCGCACAGGCATCGACGTATTTCGTTACCTCGCGGTGGGCGCGGAGGCGGTGGTCGTCGACAGCGACCGCTCGCTCGCCAACTTGCGCGCCGAACTCATATACGCCATGCGCCTCACCGGCTGCGCCACTCTTGCCGACATCGGCTATGAAGCCCTCTTCGCCCCCCTTTTCGGCGAGGTGTGATGCTTAAAAAGCTCCCTGGCCTTACGCATCAACTAAAGGCAGTGACTATGAATTTTAGACTTTCCTTCTTCCTTTTTCCTCTTTCCTCTTTCCTCTCGCCCTTATGATCGCCTCCCTAGATGGCGTCGTCGCCGAGGTGCGCGACTCGAGCCTCATCCTCCAAGCGGGCGCGTTCGGCTTAGAAGTCTTCGCGCCCAAGCCCACCCTGATGGTGTGCCGGCCCGGCGAGGCGTTGCGGCTCCACACGCATCTGGTCGTCAAGGAGGAGCTGCTGGCGCTCTACGGCTTTCACGACGCGGACATGCACCTGCTCTTTACCTACCTCATCGGCGTCTCGGGCATCGGCCCCAAGGGCGCGCTGGCGATGCTCTCGGCGATGCCGACGACGATTATCGCGGCGGGCATCTTGCAGGGCGACGCCGGGTTACTCGCGGGCGCGCCGGGCATCGGCAAAAAGACGGCGGAGCGGATTATCTTGGACCTCAAAAACAAGCTCCCCGAACACCTCATGGCGGCCTCGGGCGGGACGGTTCGGCCCAAGGCGATTCTCTCCCAAGCGGGCGCGGACGCGGTCGAGGCGCTTCTGGCGCTCGGCTACCGCGAGACGCAGGTCAAGATGACCGTCGCCGAACTTGCGCTTAAAGAGCCCGAGAGCACGCCCGAAACGCTTATTCGCAAGGCGCTGGCAAAGTTGCGCTAAGAACGAGACTCACCGGTTTGGTTTACAGACAAAAATACAAGGCTCCCTCAGGTAAAAAAGGAGCCTCTTATCAAGTAGCAGTTAGGCGTGAACCGCGCGCCCCGCCAGCGCCTTTTCTGCTGCGATAGCCTCGAGCCCAAACGCCTCACCCACCGCGTCGTAAGTCAGGTTTCCTTGGTGGGTGTTAAGCCCCTTGAGCAATACAGGATTTTCCGAAAGCGCCGCTACGCCCTTTTCGGCCAGTTGCAGCGCGTAAGGCAGCGTCTGGTTGGACAACGCCGTGGTGCTCGTGTTGGGCACCGCGCCGGGCATGTTGGCGACGCCGTAATGCACCACGCCCCCCACCACGTAGGTCGGCTCGTCGTGGGTGGTGGGGCGAATCGTCTCGATGCAGCCGCCCTGGTCCACCGCCACGTCGACGATGACGCTGCCCGGCTTCATCGTTTCCAACATCGCTTCAGTCACCAGGTGCGGCGCGCGCGCTCCCGGAATGAGCACCGCGCCAATGAGCAGGTCCGCCTTGGGGATGATGCTTGCGACGTTGCCGGGGTTGCTGGCGAGCGTGCCCAAGCGTCCGCCGAACACGTCATCGAGATACTGAAGTCGCGCGTGCGAGATGTCCAAAATGGTCACGCGCGCGCCCAGGCCGAGCGCGATTTTGGCCGCGTTGGTTCCCACCACGCCGCCGCCCAAGATAACCACCTCGCCCGCCCCCACGCCGGGCACGCCGCCCAAGAGCACGCCGCGGCCTCCCAAAAACTTCTCCAGGTGATACGCCCCCACCTGCGGCGCCATCCGCCCTGCGACTTCGCTCATGGGGGTCAGCAGCGGCAGGCTGCCGTTGGGGAGTTGCACCGTCTCGTAGGCGATGGCGGTGGTGCCGGAGTTGAGCAGCGCCTCGGTGAGAGGACGGTCGGCGGCAAGGTGCAAATAAGTAAACAGCAGCAGGTCGTCACGCAAAAAGCCGTACTCCTGCTTCACAGGCTCTTTGACTTTGAGAACCATCTCCTGCGCCCAGGCCTCTCGAGCGCCCTCCACCAGCGTCGCGCCCTGCGCCTCGTACTCGCTGTCCGCGAAGCCGCTGCCGACGCCCGCCTCTCGCTCCACAAAAACCTCGTGCCCTGCCGCCACGAGTGCGTGGACGGTGCCGGGGGTGGCGGACACGCGGTACTCGTGCTTTTTGACCTCTTTGGGGATGCCTATATTCACGTCGTCTCCTTTACGCTCCAGTTTAATGCAAAGAGGTCTGTAAAGTGTGGATAAACGCACGACGACGGGACAACGGTAAGCGGTGGGCTAGGGGGTGGGCTCGAGCCTGAATTCACTTCTACGTTCGGTGCCGTCTATCGAGGCGCTTCCTTCATACGCTGGTGAACCGTCCGCAGTCGGGTCTGTATAAGGAGCGTAGGGACGATAGGTAGCACCCAGCCTCCACGTCGCGCCGTCCAGTTCAAAGGATGCTTCAAAACCCGTCGGAGGCAGCGGCGACGTGAGCACGTACACGTAACCCGCACCCGCATACCCGTTTCCGCTGATAGGCACAAACTCACTCCCGCCGACGCTCACTTCTCCCTCAAAAGTATAGGAGCCACACGTTCCATCCCCTTCGTCCGGACACTCGGCGGCGAGATTGACGAGCTCGAGCGCCACGTCTTGACCCGCTGGAACGTTAAAAATGGTACCCGACCAACCCCCGCGCAGGACGCTCGGGTCGGTGTCAAAGGGTAGTTCGGTGGGAGGCTGAGGCTTGGGGTCCGCTTGACAAGCGGTCAACGCCAGAAGAACGAAAAGCACCGCAAAGAATGACTTTTTCATGCGCCTGACTTTATCACCCCCACACGCGGAGCAGCTTCATTTTGCCTTCATGATTCTCAGCCACGGCGACGAGTTCGCCCGCTTCATCTATCAGGCCAGCGCGCCCCTCGAACGCCATCCCCAACCGCTGCCCCTGCCTGACCCGCGCTGTATCTGCATCCGAAAGCGTAATGAGCGGATAGGGGAGAGCGTCGGCGCTCGAGACGCCCTGGGCTTCGGGGGTGGCCTCCAAAGAAACAGCCCCTTCTAAGCCGCACGCTCCCGCCCGCGTCCTGACCAGGGCGCTCAGGTGCGCGGGAATGCCTAAAGCTGCGCCTAAGTCTCGAGCAAACGCCCGCACATACGTACCCGCCCCGACGCTTAAGAAAAAGAGCGCGGTAGGAAAGTCTTCCAACGTCTCGGGTAGTGCAAACGTCACGCCTCGAGGGTTAGGCCGCCAGCCTCCTTGTGGGGAGAGGCTAAAGCTTACCGGCAACTCTTCCCGCGTCTTCTCAAAATCCAGAAGCGTGACGGCGTGGTAGGTCGCGGGACGTGCGGGAAACTCTAAAGCCTCCCCCCTCCGCGCCGCCTCGTAGCCTTTGACGCCGCCCTTTTTTACCGCTGAATACTGTGGCGGCACCTGTTCGGTGAGGGTTAAGAAGGGCTCGAGCGCCCCCTCAATCCCCTCTTTTGTGAGCCCCGACGCGTCCCCTTCCGCCTCAATCGGCCCCTCCGCGTCTAAGGTCTTTGTCCCCGCCCCGAACGACACCCACGCCAGATAGTCCTTGTCCGAGGCCGTGAGAAACGGGGAAAGCTTAGTCGCCTCTTCTGTCAAAAGCACGAGCACGCCCGTGGCGAGCGGGTCGAGCGTGCCCGCGTGGCCGACGCGCTTGGTGCGGAGGAGCTTGCGCGCCCTCGCCACCACGTCGTGCGAGGTGAGGAAGAGGGGTTTATCGACAATGTAGACGGGCACGTCTAAACCCTTAAGTTAACCAGCGTCGTGAGCATGTACAAAAAGAACATCTAAGGCCGCCCCTCACCAATCATTTCGGATAGGGAGCCATTCAAACGGACGCCGCGCCGGAACGCCCGCAGTTGGGCGATGACGGCGGCAGGGTCGGCGCGGTCTTGGTCGGGAGGCACAAGCTTGGCAATGGCTCGCCCATATTTGGTGATGGTGATTGTTTCGCCCTCTGCCACTTCCCTAAGTAGTTTCGCTAAATGTGTCCTTGCTTCGTAAGCGCCAACGATGCGCATAGCGGTGACCTCCATAAATCAGTCTAACAAGTAAAGCCTATTATGTTCACAAACATTATTATTAGGTACTTGACAAATTATTGTAGGTATACAACAATACGTTCTAGAAAGAGAACGAGAGGCGGCGAGAGTGCCTAATGACAAACTAACCATTTATAACCGGCTGTCGGTCCTGCGCGCAGAGCGGGGGCTGTCCCGCCAAGAGCTCGCCGACGCGATTGGCGTGAACTATCAGACGATTGGCTATCTAGAGCGCGGCGACTACAACCCGAGTTTGGAGTTGGCTTTCAAACTCAGCGCCTATTTCAGTTTGCCCATCGAAGTCATTTTTTCCACCCAACCCCTCAAACCTCTCAGTGAAGCTCTTATGGAGTTTAGAAAGGAGCAAGCAGCATGAACATCTTTAACAGAGGTTACAAACGGTTACAGTGTGTAGAGCCGAGTCGCTTACAGAGAAGGGTGGCTGTTGTGGCCTTTTTCTCTAGCTACTTTTTCGTAAGTCTCTCGATGTTTGCGCCAACCAACCCGGCCTTGCAGCTTTTCGAAGGTTTCGGACTCATCACGGGACCCTTCTGTATGGTGCTCTTGCTCTTCTGGGCGTTACCGCTCATCAACCAAAAAACGGCAGACGAACGTCAGAAAGCGCGCCGCAACGAGATGTACACGGCTGCTTACCGAGTCGTCGGTTTTCTCACCATCATCTTCTGGCTGGTCATCGCCGCTGTTGAGGGTTTTCATCCCGTTTACTTTAGGTCACTCCTGAGTCAACCCGACGTTTTGATACGCAGTTACGGCTTTTCAGTCATTCCCTTTGTTGCCCTCTTGCCCATCGCTATGCTCGCTTGGCTCGAGCCCGACCCCGTTGCAGAAGACCCCGAGTTCACCTCCCTCCAAACCCTAAAAGGAGACCCGTCATGAAACGCTTCGACTGGCTTAACTCACCCATGAAAAGGTCGTCGCGCCGCTTCTGGCTTGTTACCGCTTACGCTTCTCTCGCGGCCCTTCTCCTTCTCGGCTGGACCGGCGTTCTCACCTCTGAAACGCTGATACTCATAGGGGCTTTTGCGGTCATGGCTATTTTCATGCGCCTCAACCGCGCTACGGGAACGGTGGTGGACAAACCCAGAAGCATTCTCGACGAGCGTCAGGAAGGGATGCGAAACCGCGCCTACCGCCTCTCCTACCAAATCATGATGGGGCTCGCGCTACTCTTGGGGCTGGCGTTCGCGCTGGTGCGCTCGAGCTTTACCCAGTACCCCTCTTTCTTCGTGCTGAGCGACCCCGAAGCTGCGGTCAGGGCCGCGCTGGGAGCTTACTTCGTGCTCCTTTTCATCCTGCCGACGACGGCGATTGCTTGGCTCGAGCCCGACCCACCCACCGAAAACTTTGAAGAAAGGACTTTGGTATGACGGCAAACAGGTCGGTGCGGCGCGTTTTAGTCATCCTCTACTACGCCCTGTTTCTTTTCTACCCCTTCTTCGACGCAGTGCTTGGGTTTACAGCCTTCGTTCTGTTCTTAGTTGTTTCACCACTCGTCCTCAAGCTTAGCAGCCTGGTACGGGCCTACTACAACGACGACCCCGACGAACGAGAAGTCACCCTCATTAACCAGGCGCACCGCCTCGCTTACGGCATCCTCGTCCCGACGGTCGTGGCCGTAATGCTCGTCAACCGCTACGGGGGTCAACCGGGTCCGGGGCTGCAAGCGCTGAATCACTACCTCGTCTTCGAGCACTTGCTGACGCTCCTTCCCTTTGTCATTCTCGCCCTGACGCTGCCTGCCGCCGTCATGATGTGGCTCGAGCCCGACCCACCAGCGGACGAGACAACACCGGATATAAGGCAAGCAGCCTGAGCGTCCCGGCCTCCACCTTTGGACAGAGGCTTCTTTTCATCCTGGCGTGAGATACTTGGCCTCATGACGAAGGAGGGTGATGGGGCATGAAAAAAGTGGTTTTGTTTGTGGCGGCGCTCCTGTTCGGAAGTGCATTCGCGCAGAGCGCGCTTCTCGGTGATTGGCAAGGCGCGATTGGGCCGGATACGCTGGGCTTGGGCGTCACCGTGCACTTCACGCAAGGAGAGGGCGGGCTAAGCGGGACGATTGACATTCCCGCGCAAGGTGCGCAGGGGCTCGAGCTTGATGTCGCGGACGCGTCGGATGAGAGTGTGCGCTTCACCATTCAGGGCGTACCCGGCGACGCGACGTTCGACGGCAGCGTGAGCGGCGATACGTTGTCCGGCACCTTTGCGCAGGGCGGGCAGACCTTTCCTTTTACGCTTTCCAGAGTTCAGGCCGCCGCGACGGGAGGCGCAACAGGCGGTGTGGGAGAAGTAACGGGAGGTGCGACGGGTGGCACTTCAGGCGGCGTAACAGGAGGTGCGACGGGAGGTGCGGCGGCGATAGATGCTAAGGGAGCGCTCGAGCGCTTCTTTACTGTCAAGCCAATTCAGGCCGAATGGTTTACGGAGAGCTTTTTGTCCCAAGTTCCAGTTTCGCAACTCGCCGCTGGCTTGGAAAGTTTTGCCGCTCAGCTTGGCGCTTACGAGGGTCTCGAGGGAGAGACCAGCCCCTTCACCGTGAGGTTTAGTCGGGGTACGGCGACCGCGCAAATCGGTCTGGACGCGCAGGGGCGGATTGACCGGCTGCTTTTAACCGACCTCGTCCCCGACATCAGCGTAGACGAAGCCGTCACCCAAATAGCGGCGCTCCCCGGTGAAACGAGCGTGCTCGTCCTCAAGAACGGCGAGGAGGTGGCGGCGGTGAACGCAGACGCGCCGCTCGGCGTCGGCTCGGCCTTTAAGCTCGCGGTTCTCGCCGCGTTGCAAGACCAGGTGAAAGCGGGCACGCACGCGTGGGACGAGGTGGTGACGCTAAGACCTGAGTGGAAAAGCCTGCCGAGCGGCATCTTGCAAGATTGGCCCGACGGCGCGCCGCTAACCTTACAAACGCTCGCCACGCTGATGATTTCGATAAGCGACAACACCGCGACGGACGCGCTCATCAACATTGTGGGGCGAGAAGCGGTGGAGGCGAAGGCGGAGCGTAACCGGCCCTTCCTGACCACGCAAGAACTCTTCAAGCTCAAAGACCCGCAAAATAGCGACCTGTTAGAGCGGTATCTGGCGAGCGACGAGGGAGCCAAACGTGCGGTTCTGGCCGAGCTGGCGGACCGCCCCCCGCCCGATGTCGAGGCGTTCACGGGTGAGCCCGTGGCCTTGGAGGCCGAGTGGTTTTTCACGCCCGCCGAACTCTGCGCGCTCATAGAAGAGGTGCAGGCGCTCCCGCTCATGAGCGTCAACCCCGGCCTCGCCGACCCGGCGGACTGGGGGCGCGTCGCCTTCAAGGGTGGCTCGGAGGCGGGGGTGCTCAACCTGACAACGTGGCTTGACGGCGAAGACGGCGCGACTTACTGCGTTGTCGTGACGCAGAACGACCCCAACGCCCCGGTGGACGAGGCGGGGCTGTTTGCGCTTTATGGGGGGCTGCTTGGGGCGCTCGAGTAGCTCCCAACGAGAGCGTACGCGTCATCGCCGTCGCGGCCATGTGGAGAGGGCGTGACCTCTTCGCTTCGGGGGATGATTCGAGGCGCTAGAGAAATCTCGCGCATTGCGTTGGGTCGGGGCGGCCTATACTTCTCTCATGCGGTTTTTTACACGTTCCGGTCTTTTCGTCGCACTTTTCGCGCTGCTGTCTCTGGCTTTTGCTACACAGGAGGTGGTCGCGCCGCGCGTGCGGGTGCTTTTTGAGGACCCCGCGCTGGAGAGGTACGCGCAGCGCGTCGCGGCGGAGGCCGAGCGGGCGCTCGACATGCTCGTGCCCCTTTTCGGCTATGAGCCCGCCACCATCACCCTCACGGTCGAAAACACGACGGACGTTTACAACGCCACGGCCTCCGCGCTGCCGCGCCCGTCGGTTGCGACCCGCGCGCTCTTCCCGGTTGACGTGTCGCTGGGCTACCGGGCCGAGGACGACCTCTATTTGCTCTTGCTGCACGAACTCACTCACGTCATGCAGCTCCGCTACACCGCCCGCCCGGAGGGGGCGCGTGAAGGGCTCCGGCTCGGCCTGGTGGGGGAGGGGGTGGCGGCGCTGCCGCCGGGCTGGTTCGTCGAGGGGCTGGCGGTCTGGACGGAGTCCGAATACACCCGCGGGGGCCGCCGCAACGACGCGCTCACCACGGGGCTCGTCCGGAGCGCGGCTTTAGGCGAGGCGTGGCCGAGCCTTGCGGAGGTGAGCGTGAGTTCTTACAGTGCCTGGCCGGGGGGAAACGCGCGCTACCTTTATGGGGTGGGGTTTGTGGATTATCTAATCAATAAGTACGGCTTTGACACCGTGCTAGAAACGCTCCGGACCTACAACGCGCGCGGGCTCTTTACGACCTTTGCGGACGCGTGGCAGGCGGCGGGCACGTCGTTGGAGAGCGAGTGGGCGGCGTGGCGCGAGGTGCTTGTCGAGACGGCAACGACCCCCGCGGGCGAGACCCTGACCGACACGGGCTGGTACACCCGCGCCCCCGCCGTGAGCCCCGACGGGAGGCGGTTGGCTTGGCTCGAGCACCCCTCATCCATCGTTGTGGCGGATATTGACAAAGAAGGCGGAGAAAAATTCACGAACAAGCGCACGCTCATCCGCGACCGTTTCTTGAGCAACCTCGACTGGCTGGACGACGACACGCTTCTTTACGTCAGGCCGGTACGCCGCGCGGGCACAACCTTTTCAGAGCTTTTCGCGCTCGAGGTGACCACAGGGCGGGAGCGTCAGCTTACGGCGGGGGCGAGGGCGGCGCTTCCGGCGGCTGCGCCGGGCGGCTGTATCCTTTATGTGCGCGACGATGTGACGACTACTTCACAGCTAAGGCGATGGTGCGGCGGCACTTCTGAGATGGTCATAGAAACGCTCTGGAGCGCCCCGGCAGGCGCGCATATCGTCGGCTTGGCGGTGAGCGACGAGGGGCGCGTGGCGCTCAGCGTGTGGCGGCGGGGTTTTGTGGATTTGGCGGTGCTGGACGGGGCTAAGATTACGTTTCTCACCCAGGACGCCGCGCAGGATTTAGACCCCGCCTGGCGCGGGGAAGGGGCTTTGGTGTTTCGCTCCGACCGGGAGCCGGGGGGTGTGTTCGACCTCTACGCGCTTAACGTTCAGGACGCCCGCCTCCAACGGCTCACCCGCACGCTGGGCGGGGCTTTCGGGCCGGAGGTGGGGCAAGACGGGATTTTTTACGCCGCACTGGGCGCTGACGGCTTCGACCTCGCTGAGGTGACCGACCCTCTCTATGAACCCACTTCTCTCACCGCCGAGCCTCTGCCCACTGGGTCTCTCGCCACGGTGCCCGCCAACCTCTATCCGGTTCGCCCTTACAACCCGCTCCCCAGCCTCCGGCCCTACGGCTGGCTACCCAACGGCGGGGGGGTTAGCCTCGAGCCCTTTGGGGTTGCCTTTAGCGCGTCGCTGCTCGGCCAGGACGACACCGCGCGCCACGCCTACGCGCTCACCCTCGGCTATGTGGGCGGGCTGGGCGGCCCGTTGGGGGGCCTTTACGCGAACGTCCGCTACGACTACGGGGGCGGCGCGTTGGTGGACCTCTCGGCGACGCCGCTGCCGCTTAGATTTGGCTTGCAGGTCGGCCTCTGGCCCTATGCGCCGTACAGGGTGGGTGCGGGGTCGGCGGAAATCGTGCCGGGCGTCAAGGGCGTGGCGGCGCTGACCCTGCCGGTGGACACCTGGACGGGAAGGGTGGGGCTCGAGGCGGGCTTCCTCCGGCTAGGGAGCGCGTGGCGTTTAGACGCGTCCGCGCAGGCCGCCTGGAGCCGCGTCTACGTGGACACGTTCGGCTACCCGCAGCGCGGGACGCGTGCCGCGCTCACCGGGGTGTGGCGCGCGTCCCCCGCGGGGCCGCTGCCGGGCGCGTGGGCCGACGGCGTTTACTACCGACCCACCAACCTGTTCGGCCTATCGGGAACGCTGGAACTCGGCGGGCGCGGCGGTTACAGAATCGCGCCGCCCGTGCCCGTCCGCCTGGGGTCTCTCACCGCGCTGGGCACCGCGGGCTACCGCGTGAGCTTGCCCGTGGGCTGGCGCTACGGCGACGGGCTTTACGCCTTAGAGCGCGTGTCCTTAGAGCCCCGCGCGCGCGTTTGGCTCGGCACACCCTCGGGCCTGGGTGCCGACCTGACCGTCTCTTTGGACACCGTCCTCAACTACAGCGCGCCCCTGAGCCTGAGCGCCACCTTCGGCTACGCCGACGGGTTCTGGACGCGCTTTGGCGTGCGGCTGCCTCTTTAGAAACACGCGGCCTGATTTTTGAAAGAACGTAATCGCGCGCCTCTCTCGTGGCGTTACTTTGTCATGAGGCGAGTCCCGCCTCTCGCCTAAACCCCCTACAGAAACAGACTCCGCACCCAGGGGGAAAAGGCGACGCCGATGAGGAGACCCAAGTGAAGCACGTACTGGGCCAGGAGGGGCGACAGGCCGTTCCGGGTGCGCCCGTACATTTCCGCGAGGAGCAGGCCGATGAGCAGCATCAGCGCGACGGGCGCGCCGAGCACGAGCGCGTAGAGCGTGCCCGATAGGAGCGTGCCGATAAGCGGCGTGTAGCGCTTGGTAAGGGGCGGGATCACGAAAGCGCGAAAATAGAGCGCCGAGAGGGGCATGAGGACCACCGCCGCGAGCAGCGGCAGCGTGAGGCGCGACAGGTCCAGATAGAAGCCCCAAAAAGGACGCCAGGGCGCGTAAACCTGGGCCGCGAGCACGAGCCCGAGCAGCAGCCCCCCCGACCCGATACCTGCCCCCACGCCCCCCGACCCTCTCCTGCCCGTCCTCAGGTCCGTGCTGCCCATGAGGGTCTCCAGAGGCCGCCACCCGTTCCGGCGCACCCGCCACAGCGTCACGCCGACGAGCGTGAGAGACAAGAGGGCGAAAAAGAGCGCCCTGGCCTCGCCCGCTTGAACGGGCGTCGCAAAGGCCAGGAGGTTGCCAAAGCGCAGCGCGCCGTAAAGAATGGTGCCCGCGCCCGCCACCAGGAGCGCGCTAAGGAGCGCGAGGTAGACCTGTCCGACCGTCCAGAGTTCGGGACCCTCGGCGAACTCGAGCGTCGACCCGCTCGCGATGCGGCTCTCGCCGACTAGGTGCAGCGCGAGGAGCGCGGCGAGGAGCAGGAGCCAAAGAGGGTTCCCGTCGAGCCCCCCGTAAGGGTTCTCCGCCCCGCGCAGCGCCTCGTTGCCGCTACGCACGTCGCCCTGACCGTAATAGATGAGCGCTAGATCGCGGAGGTCTCGCTGCGTGGCCTCCCGGTCGGAGGAGCCGCGCAAGATGACCGCGGTTTCTAGGTTGTCGGCGGCCTCTTCAAGCTCGCTCATCGCCCACGCGACGTGACCGCGTAAGGAATAGACCTCGGCGTTTCGCTCGCCCGAGAGGGTCTCGAAAGACCTAAGCCCCGCCGCCGCGCCCGCCAGGTCGCCCAGCTTGTAGCGGAGGCCTGCGTCGGCGAGGCGGTAGCGGACCTCGAGCCCGTCCGCGCGCACCGCCGCCCCGTAGGCCTGCAAGGCCGCGCTGACCTCGCCGCGCGCCTCGGCGAGTTTTCCTGCTAAAAAACTGCGCCGCCCCTCGAGCGCGCGGTTGTACCTCTCCTCAAGGCGCAGGGCGGCGGTGTCGAGGAAGCCCTGCGCCTCGCCGTAACGTTCCCCGCGCAGCGCGATTTCTGCGAGCAGCACGTAGGGCTCGGCGCTTTGGGGGTTGAGGCTGACGAGCCCATTCAGTCGCGTTTCGGCCTCGCCAAGATTCCCCAGCGCGGTGTCGATGCGCGCGAGCGCGAGCGCGGCGTCTTTCAAGCGCGGGTCCAGCGAGAGCGCGTTCAGACAGCTCTGCCGCGCGGTCTCTAAGTCGCCGCCCGCCTCGAAGCGTAAACATTGGCCGTAGTAGGTGCCGGCGTTAAAGCGCCCGCTCTGCGCGAGGCCGGGACCGAGGAGGCCGTGACCGATCAGAAGGAGCCCCATCCCCATAAGAAAGCGCCGTCCCCCGACGCTCCGCCTGGCGTGCTCGCGGCATAACACGAAAAAAAAGTTTTTCACGGGCGTCCTCTGCTTGGCCGCGGCGTGTTTGGCGAGGCGGCGCGGAGCCGCGGAGACGGTCGAGCGATCACCTCAGCATCATGCGCTTTCGCCGCCGCGGCGGCGATTGAATCGTTCACTTCGGGACGCCCGCAAGGCGAACCAATCACAGGACGCCCGAAAGTTGACTCTCGAGCCGAGCCGTGACGTATGATGGCGGAGGCTGACACAATACGGTGCGCTTTACCGCACGCTGTGAGATGAAACACATAGAAGACCGGGTAGAACGAACGGAGAGGAGACGGAGAAACGCGTGGAGTGGCGGATGCGCCGTAGGGGGCGGCGGGTTCCGGCCTTGGGTACCGCCATACATGAGCCGACAAGCGGGCCGCCGCGACCAGACCACCGTGAAGACTCCTTTAATCAAATGGATGCACACTTTACAGACGAGACTGTTACCATCCTCGTTGTGACGCGCCGCGTGCGCTCCGTTTTCATGGGGTACGTTTCTGAAGTGTCAGAGGCGCGTTTAGGGAATAGAGGATGCAGTGCTTAGCCTACTTTTATGGTTTCTGATGTGCCAGACCCTGACCGGGCTGCCGGACATGGCGCAAGGCACCGAGGTAAAAATCATTTCGCCCGACCTGCTGACCGTTTACGCGGTGGCGGTGGTCGAGGACGATAAACTCGCGTTCCAGGCGGCGCTCGAGCCCGGCCGGGAGGTGCGGCTGCTTATCGTGCTGCCCAACGCGACCGACAAGGACGCGCTCGCGCTCTACGGCTCGATCAGCCCGGAAGGCGACGACATCTTGCTCAGGTTTGAAGAGCGGGAGAGTCCGACGTCTTTTCGCGGTTGGCTTTCGGACGAGCGCGGCATCACGCTTCATATGGGCGCCGAGGAAGGCGCCGGGGGAACCGAGGAGGCCGCCGGAACGACGAAAGGGGACGCGGCGGCCGAGGCCGCCCCGGAAAAGGCAGGAACAGGTGGTAAAGATGAAAGATAAACAAAATGTGCTTATAGTTGAAGACGATCTCGACATCGGACGCTTGCTCACCCTGGAGCTCGAGGAGGCGGGTTTCGGCGTGACCCACTGCGACAGCGGCATCCGCGGACTCTCAGCCATCCGCGAAGAGGACCCCGACCTCATCGTGCTTGACTTGGGCTTGCCCGACCTCAACGGGGCCGAGATCGCCCGCCGCGTGCGCAAAACGAGCGAAACGCCCATCATCATCCTTACCGCCGCCGACGACGTCGAGACCAAGGTGGATTTGCTCAACTCGGGCGCGGACGACTATTTGGCGAAGCCCTTTCACGCCGAAGAGCTCCTGGCCCGCATCAACGTGCAATTGCGCCGCCGCTCGTCGGGCACGGTGCAAAAGGTCGGCGACTTGGTGCTCGACCCCGCGCGCCGTCAGCTTTTTTGGGAGGAGCGCGAGGTGCGCCTCTCGCCGCGCGAGTTCGACCTTTTGGTCTACTTGTGCAACCAGCCGGGCCGCGTCTACAGCCGCGAGGAGATAGAGCACAACGTCTGGGGCGAGGACCTGCCGCCCTCGAGCAACGTCGTGGACGTCCACATCGCCAACATCCGCGGCAAGCTCCGCGACGCGGGCGGCTACGGCGTGATCCGCACGGTGCGGGGCATCGGTTACGCCATCAAGAGTTAGGGCACGGGTCCAAACGGCTCCGGTCTTTCTAAGCTCATGATCTTGACTCTAAGCCCACCACCCTACCTATGACGCGCTTATGATTCTGCGCCCCCTATGATTTTACGTCGCGGCATCCCCTTAAGGTGGCGCATCGCGCTGCTTATCGGCGTGTCGGTCGCGCTTTTTAGCATCGTCGCGGCCGTGACCGCCTTTTGGGTGGTGCGCTCGAGCCTCATCGGCGACCTCCAACGCGCCTTGCGCGAGGACGTGGCGCGGGTCGCGCTTTCATACCGCAGGGACGCTGCCGAGGTCGTCCCCGACCCAGCGTCCGGGGCCGTGAGCGGGGGTGCTTTGACGGGAGGCGCTAACGGGTCGGACGGCGTAACGGGAGGCGCTGACGGGTTGGCCGGCGACGCTTTTAGCGCGCCGCCTGAGGGGCCGACGGGCAGTGTTATCATCCAGTTCTACAACGCGCAGGGTGCCTTGATAGCCGCCAACAACGAGACGTTCGAGGACGCGGCTTTTTCGCTCGCCCCGGCGGTGGTCGCGGCGGCGCTCGACGGCCCCCGCGACTGGAGCGGTGAACTTAACGGGCGCGCCGTTCAGGTGGCGCTCGAGCCCGCCGACTTCGGCGTCATCGCGGTGCTCTCGCGCACCAACTTTATCCGGGCGGCGCTCACGCAGATCTCGCGGGCGCTCGCCCTCACCGCCTTTGTGCTCATCTTGATAAGCGCGCTCATCGGCTACATCGTCGCGGCGACCGCGATTCGCCCCATCACCAAACTCGCGGGGTTAGCCGCGCAGTTAGACCCTAACAACCTGCACCCTATCGCTTACAGAGGCCCCAACGACGAGGTGGGGCAGCTCAGCCGCGTCTTGAACGACCTTATCGCCCGCTTGCGCGCTTCGGTAGACGCGCAGCGCACCTTTTTGGCCGAGACGAGCCACGAACTGCGCACGCCCCTAACGAGCCTCCAAGGCTTTCTCGACCGGGCGGTGCGCCGCGCCGACCCCGAGACGGAACGCGAACTCTTCGACGCGCGGCGCATCGCCGGGAGCATGTCGCGGCTCGTCGCCGACCTTTTGCAGCTCTCGCGCGGCGAACTCGTGCGCGAGGTGGTGCCGCACCTTGTGGACCCCTACGGCGACATTTTAAAACCCGTGGCCGAGGAGTTTCCGGGCGTCTGCTTGGCGGGTCGACCCGGCGAGGTGGTGGTGGGCGACCCCGACCGTCTGCGGCAACTCGTGCGCAACTTAACCGCCAACGCGGTGCGCGCTGCGGGCGACCCCCGCCGGGTCACGCTGCGCTTAGGAACGGACCCGGAGCGCGTCGTGCTGGCGGTCGAAGACAGCGGCCCCGGCATCCCGCCCGAGGCCCTGCCCCGCATCTTCGACAAGTTTTACAAAGGCGCGGGTGGCGGCGCGGGTTTAGGTTTAGCCATCGCCAAGCAGATTGCCGAGGTGCACGGCGGCAACCTTACAGTCGAGAGCGAAAGGGGCTGCGGCACTGTTTTTAGGCTCGAGCTCCCGGGCTTCGCGGAGGACGTAGGAGACACGGAAGAGGCGTAACTGAGGAGGAAAAACCTCTATTCCTTACCCGCCATTCCCCAGCTTGCGTCAGAGCTTCGGCAGCGTCACCCCGCGCTGACCCTGATACTTGCCCTTGCGGTCGGCGTAGGTGACTTCGGGCTTGTCGCCCTGAAAAAAAAGAAGCTGCACGATGCCCTCGTTCGCGTAGACCTTGGCGGGCAGCGGGGTGGTGTTGGAGAGCTCCAGCGTCACGTGGCCCTCCCAACCGGGTTCCAAAGGCGTCACGTTGGCGACCAGCCCACAGCGCGCGTAAGAAGACTTACCGAGCGCCACCACCATCACGTCCTCAGGGATGCGCAGATACTCCACCGAACGCGTGAGCGCGAACGAGTTGGGCGGGATGATGCAGGTATCGCCCCCCACTTCAATGAGGGAGCGCTCATCAAAGTTTTTGGGGTCGACAAGCGTGTTAAACGCGTTTACAAAAATGCGCCACTCGGGCGCGGCGCGCAGGTCGTAGCCGAACGAAGAGAGCCCGTAAGAGATAACGCCCTCTCGGATGAGGCGGTCCTCGAAGGGCTCAATCATGCCTTGCTGCGCCGCGTCACGAATCCACCAGTCGGGTTTGATGCTCATAAGGATAAGTGTACCGGGTTAAGGGTGTAAAAGGGGAAGGCTGCAAGAGGTGCGTTATACTCCCTCATGCTTCTCGCGGTGGATGTCGGCAACACGAGCACCGTGCTGGGCCTTTTCGAGGGCGACGCGCTCCGGGCGCACTGGCGCGTCTCGACCAACCGGCTGCGGATGGCCGACCAGTACGCGGTTTTATTAAAAAACTTGCTGGAACTCGACGGGGTGCCGCCGCCGGAGCGGGCGGTCGTCTCGAGCGTCGTCCCGCCCGTCGAGCGCGAGCTGTCAAGGGCGCTGGGGCGCTACTGGGGGGTGGAGAGTTTGCTGGTCTCGAGCGCCGCCCTCTCACCTCTCCTAGACGTCCAAACCGATAATCCCAGAGAAGTCGGTGCCGACCGGCTCGTCAATGCCGTGGCCGCGCTGCGCTATGACGCAGACGCCCTTGTCGTCATCGACTTCGGTACCGCGACCAACTTTGACTTGGTCGTCAAGCCCAACAAGCTCCTGGGCGTCGCGCTCGCGCCGGGCCCGATGGTCGCCGCCGACGCGCTCTTTTCAAGAGCCGCCAAGCTCCCGCGCGTGGACTTAACCGCGCCCGAGCGCGCGGTGGGCAAGAACACGGTCACGGCGCTCCAGTCGGGCTTGGTCTTTGGCTACGCCGCGATGGTGGACGGGATGGTCGCGCGTTTTACGCGAGAGATTGACGCTGACCTCGGCAAGCCTCTGGTCATCGCCACGGGCGGGTTTGCGTCGGTGGTCGAGGGGCACTGTGAGGCGGTGGACGTTTTTGAGCCGCTGTTGACGCTGCGGGGCTTGCAGATTATCGCTGGGCGGTTGTAGCGTTCAGTTGGAACAAGAGGGGCTTTAAACCCCTTATAAAGGTTCCTGCCCCAACGCCAACCGCCCACTCAGGCGCTGCTGCTCTTTCTCCGGCAGCGGGTGAAACTGCGCGCCGTGAACGTCGCGTAAAAGACGTTCTAAACCCAAACCTCGGAAAAACCCCTTGCCGCCAACCGTCTCGAGCGCCTTCTCAACCGTCGCCAGCGAAGCCTTGGCCGCGACGGTCTTGCGGACGAGCACCCGGTTCGCGGTCTCGACCGTCGGCTCGAAGTCGTAGTCGTTCGCCGTCGCCACCATGTCTTTGAGCGCCAGTTGCGCCGTGACGAGCTGGTTTTCCATCTCGCCCAACAGGTAAGGGAGGTGGGGGTCGTTTTTGTGTCGGCGCGCTTCACCTTTGGCTAGGCCGGCGGCGGCCTCGGCGGCGCCCACGTAGACCGACATGATGAGCGGCATCGCCACGGTCAGAATCACGTTCCAGACCCCGTGCCACTCGCCCTGAGGGCGCTCGAGCACCACGGCGTCTTCGGGAACGAACACATGTTCGAGCACCACCGTATGCGAGCCCGTGCCGCGCATCCCCAGCACCCGCCAGTCCTCGCGGACGGTCACGCCCTCGGCGCTTAAGGGTACGGGGAAATGCAGCACCACCTCACCCTGTGGGCCGTGAAAGGGGGCGCTCGTCACCAGCACGTCCCCGGCCTGGCAGGCGCTCGCAAAGGCCTTTTTCGCGCTCACGCGGTAGCCGCCGTCAACCTTTTTAACCTCGCCGTTCGAGGCGAGCCAGTCTCTGGCCCCGGTGCTCACCAGCACGAGTTCTTTTTCGGCGACCCGCCTGAGCGTGCCCTCGCCCGGTTGACCGTGACGGACCTTCCAGACGTTGGCGGCGACGAGGTGTTGGTGCATGAACAGGGCGAGGGCGGTCGAGGGGCAGTGGCGCGCGAGGCGGCGCAGCATCTCGCACAGTTCAGAATGTGACGCGCCGCCGCCGCCTAACGCTTGAGGGACGCCCGCCGAAAAGAGCTTGTGTTCTTTCAGGTCGGCGTAGTTAGCCGCCACAAAGGCGTCGTTGGCGTCGTGCGCGCCGGCTCGAGCCGCGAAGGTGGGGCCTAACTTCTGTACGACGCTGAGCAGGTCCTTCTTTTCATGATTTCTGCTCGGTTCTCTTTTCGTTTCGTTCACTACCGTGGTCATGGTTTCTCCTCCGTCCAGCTTGAGAGATGGGGGCGGAGAGCAAAGCTCCCTCCGCCTTTTTGACGGTTCCGTCTTACTGTGCGCCTGCATCTGCCAGCGTGACGGGTCGACCCTCTTTAAAGACAAAGGCGAACTGCCACGCCTCGCTGCCTTTGGGCCCCGGCACCGCGCCGTGCGTCTCGCCGTCGATGTGGTAGTCGCCGACGATGTGCAGCTCGAACTCGTTTAGGAGGCAAGCAGCCGCCTCGTAAGGGATAAACGAGGTTTCGCCGCCCTCTTGCAGCACGGTGATGTTGGCTTCGCCCGTACGGGAGGCGACAAAGGCGTTTTGCTCCTCCTCAAAAGGGCCGAACGCGCCGCCGCCGAGGAGGTTGCCCATCGTGCCGTCAAAGCCGGGTTCCCCAAAGAACACGCTCCAGAGGGTGTAGGTCCCGTCGGGGACGAGGCCGCGCAGCTCGAGCTCCGCCCTGGTCCCCCCTTCGGCACAAGTCACCGTCGCCCGCCCTTTGGGGGCGGTAAATTCCGCCAGGGTGAGCTGGTGACCGTCGGGGGCCGTGACGGGTTTATGCTCGAACGCTTCCGAGGTGTAAACCAGCGTGTCCGGGTCGCTCTGCGGGTCAAGGGGCTCCCCCTCCGCGTCGGCGACGCGCAGCATCACGGCTTCGACGTCCAAGTTCATGACCGGCCCCGGCTGCGCGACCGACGCGCAAGCTATGAACAGAAAGCTCAAGACGGTCAAAAAGCTGAAGAGGGTGGTTCTGTCTCTTTTTACGCTCATTTTGTCTGCTGTTCCCTTCTTGAATGCGTTTGGGGTGATGGGACTGTGCCTTCGTTCGGGTTTTACATTCGGGTTGGAAGCCTATCCATGTTTCCTTACCTCCCTTGGGACACCGTAGCGGAGCACCCCTCGCGCGGCTAGTTCAGGAAATGAACTGGTGCTGCGCGCGCCCATGCGCTATGGTGAGGGTGACGAGGTGAATCATGACGAAGTACGGCCAATTTTGCCCGGTGGTGCGGGCGGTGGAGATTCTCGGCGAACGCTGGACGCTTCTCATCGTGCGCGACCTCCTGCACGACGTCAACCACTTCAACGAACTGTCCAGGGGCCTGCCGAAGCTGTCGCGGGGCCTGCTCGCCAAGCGGCTCCGTCAGCTCGAGGCGGCGGGGGTGCTCGAGCGCATCGTCGATGACGGCGGCCACCAGACCGAATACCGCCTGACGGAAGCCGGTGAGGCGCTCCTGCCCGTGGTCGAGTCGCTCATGGTCTGGGGCGCGAACTGGGCGCTGGAGCAGCCCATGCCGGACGAACTCGACCCGATTTTGCTCATGTGGTGGCTGCGGCGGCGCGTTTGCAGAGACGCCCTACCGCCGGAGCGTGTGGTGGTGCAGTTCGACTTCCGCGGGGATGAGAGGAGCTACTGGCTCGTGCTAGAGCGGCAAGACGTGTCGGTGTGCTTTGACCCGCCCGACTTCGACGTTGACGTGTGGGTCGAGGCCGACCTGGCGGTGTTTTACCGGGTATGGCTCGGAAAAGTGCCGTTCGCAGGTGCTGTAGAGGAGGGGGGCATAGAGGTGAGCGCACTACCCGCTTTGGAACGTGCTTTCCCGGGCTGGTTCGCGTGGAGTCCGGCGGCTGAGGCGGTGCGCGCGGTCAACAGGGTCGCCACGCAGCCCTCGACACACCTTTCGTTTAGAATGGTGCCGTAACGGCCCCGGCTGCACGAGCATGTCTTGCTTGTGGTTGGCGCGCCGTTGGGCAAGGAGGCAGGTCGTGGAGGCAGTCAGGTATGGTCTTATTCTCGCGCTGGTGGTGGCTTTGCAGGGTCAGCGGGGGCTCGCAGGGGCTGAGGTCCCGTCCGAGCCGCAGCCCGAGCCGCTGCTGGGCACCGTGTGGCAGTGGCAGACCGAGGAGCTTACAGATTCTTCAGACTACACCATCGAGTTTTTATCGGGCGGCCACATCGCCATTCAAGCCGACTGCAACCGGGGCCGGGCGAGCTATGAGACGTTTGGCGAGAACGGGCTGCGCATCGGCGCGTCCGCCATGACGCGCGCCGCTTGCCCGCCGGGGTCGCTTGAGGGGGCGTTTCTCGAGCAAGTAGTGAGCAGCAGCTCGTACGCCTTTGACGGTGAGAGTCTGGTGCTTTACCCCGTGGTCGCGCCGGGCACGATGTATTTCACGCCGGTTTCCTCCGCAGGCGCAACGGGCGGGGGAACGAGCGGGGGAGAGATGTCGGGCCGCTTGACGGGCCGGTTGACAGGTACAGTGACCTACCGCGAGCGCGTCGCGCTGCTGCCGGGGAGCGTGGTGCGGGTAACGTTGCAGGACGTGTCTCGAGCCGACGCACCGGCAGAGGTCCTCGCCACTTGGACCCTCACCACCTCGGGCGAGAATGTGCCGATACCGTTCGAGTTGGGGTACGACCCCGCGCAGATTGACCCGCGTCACCGTTACACCGTCCGGGCCGAGATTCGTGACGGCGCGGGCGGCCTCCTCTGGACCAGCGACACCGCCTATCCGGTCCTTACGGGGGGCGCGCCCGGCGACGCGGTTGACATCCTCGTGCGGCGCGTGAGCGACCCTACCGGCGGGATGCCGCCTCTCGAGTCGGGCCAAACCTTCGAGTTTACCTGCACACCTCCCGACGGGGCGGTGTTCACCTTCACCGTCAAGACCGGCCCCGGCGAGGTCGGGATCACTTTGCCCGAGCGCTTTGGGAGGCGCAGTCTTGTCTTACCCCAGGTGCGGGCCGCCTCCGGCGCGCGGTTCGAGGAGGGGGGCGTCGTGCTTTGGAACAAGGGCGACGAGGCGCTCCTGCAGGTCGGCAGCCAAACGTTCGAGGGTTGTGTCGAGCGAGCGGAAGAGGAGGGGGGCGAGGTGGTTTTCCGCGCGACCGGGACCGAGCCGTTCTGGCGGCTCGAGCTCACCGAAGAGAACCTGCGCTTTTACGACGTCGGCGAGCAGGAGGTGGTCGTCCCCGCCTCAGCCCCGGAGACCGACGAGGCCACGGGCATCACGACGTATCACGCGGTCGGCGGGGCCTACGACCTGCGCGTCAGCCTCGACGAGACGACCTGTACCGACGCCATGAACGGCTTCACTTATGAGGTGACGGTCACCGTAACGCTTGGTGGCGACACGTTTCAGGGCTGTGGCCGGAGGCTCGAGCGATGAGCGCTCCCCCTTCGCCCGGCCTCCGCGCCTTTACCTTCGTCGCCGCGCTCGTTGCCTGGGCCGCGGTCATCTTGCAGCTCGTCCTCTCGCTCCAACTGGCCGTCGCCAACGGTCGGGGATTTTTGGGGGGCATCGTCGTTTATTTGAGCTACTTCACGATTCTGACCAACATCCTCGTCGCGCTCACGCTCTCCGTCCCGCTCGCGGCACCGAAGGGCACGCTCGGCAGGTTTTTCGCGCGGCCCGGCGTCGCCACAGCCGTAGGAACCGCCATCACCGTGGTCGGCCTCGCCTACTTTTTCCTGCTGCGGCGAATTTGGGACCCGCAGGGTTGGAACCTCGTCGCCGACGCGGCGCTCCACTACGCGGTGCCCATGCTCTTCTTGCTCTACTGGGGTCTCGCGGTGCCCAAAGGCGGGCTCCGCTTCGCCGACATCCCCAGGTGGCTGCTGTATCCGCTCGGTTACATGGTGTACGTCCTCATCCGGGGGGCGCTGACCGGGCTCTACCCGTACTACTTCATCGACGTGAGCGTGCTCGGTTACGGCGCGGCGTTTCTTAACGCGCTGGGCGTGCTTGTTGGGTTTGTCGTGGTGGCCGCCGCGCTCGTGCTGGTGGCGCGCGCTACCCGGCCCGGGAGCCGCGACGTTCACCCAGAGCGTCCGGGCGCTTGACGGCTAGAAGCCTGGGGCCAGAGCGTAAAGGTTCGGGCGAGTTCTCAGTTGCCGCGAGGCTCGAGGGTGGGAAACACGCGTTCTTACAGGTCCAGTTTGACCCCAACCGACACATCAAACGCCTG
Organism: Trueperaceae bacterium; assembly: GCA_965214995.1. Classification (GTDB taxonomy): domain Bacteria; phylum Deinococcota; class Deinococci; order Deinococcales; family Trueperaceae; genus CBDCCT01. The sequence goes on along the minus strand of CBDCCT010000002.1, from coordinate 4,424,171 downwards.
CGACAGCCTCAAATTGCCCTGTAGCAGCGGGCGGTGCGTGTAGACAAGCGTGGCGGCCAACCCCCGCCTGAGTTCGTAACTCAGCGCGCCGCTCAGCGCCAGGCCCACACCGCCCCCTGCGCCGCCCACGCCGCTCACATAGGTGAGCCCGGCGCCCACGTGCGCCTGGAGGCCTAAAGGGTCCTCGAGCCCCGGCGCGAACGAAAACCAACTCCCCACGTCCCCCACAAAGCCGTTGCGGCTGTACGCGGCGGCGGCGTAAAGCCCCGCGGTCTCGCTAAGGGGGTAGACGCCGCGGACGCCGAACTCTATGGCGTTTGCGTAGTCGCCCGAAGTCGTTTCTTTGTAGGCAAGTCCCGTTTCCACCCACAACGACTGACTCTGACCAAAACCGAGAAGCGCGAAAAGAAGAACCAAAAGAAGGGGTCGCATGTCCCAGTGTAGCCAATCGCGCCCCAAAGAGCTACCGAGCTGCTTCGCATTTTGTAAACTCCACATCCAGCTTTCTTTCGCTGCGCGTTACCTCCCGTAAAATAGCCCCATGACGGTAAGCACGAAGACAATAACCAAGAAAACGCTCGTCGCCGGGCTCAAAGAGGCAGCGAATCTGCTCGAGGTCTTGAACGACGACCCCTTCCGCGCCAGGGCCTACGGCAACGCGGCGCGCGCGGTGGACGCGTTCGAGGGGCCCATCGAAACGCTTTTCGACGAGGAGCGCCTCACCGAGATTCGCGGGGTGGGGCGAGGCCTGGCGGGGGAACTCTACGCGCTCAAAGAGCATGAGCATTTGCCCCTGTTGGACGAGCTTTACGCGCGCGTGCCCGAGGGGGTGCGGCGGCTTTTTGTCGTGTCGGGGTTGGGTGCAAAAAAAATCGCGGTTTTGTGGGAGAACGGGATTGAGGATTTGGAGGGGCTGTTAGAGGCCGCAGAAGACGGGCGGGTCGCGTCTCTCAAGGGCTTTGGCAAAAAGAGCGCGGCGAGCTTAGCCGAGGGCGCGCGCTTTGCCCTGGCCGCGATGCAGCGTTATCGCCTAGACGTAGCCGAGCGTTACGCGGAGGTGCTGGCGGAAGCTCTCGCCATCGCTCTGCCCGACGCGCGCGTGCTGACGGCGGGCGATTTGCGGCGGGGGCTCGAGACGGTGGGGGTTTTAGAGCTTGTCGTTGAGGGCGCTCCCGCTGGTGAAGTAGCGGCGGCCATAGAACCGCTCGTCCACGAGGTGACGGTCGAGGGCGAAGTCGTGGACGCGCGGCTCGAGGCGCGGCGAGTACGCCTTACCGTGACTGATGAGGAGAACGTGGGCGCGGTTCTCGCGCTGCGGACGGGCGGCGACGCCTACCGCGAGGGGCTGGTGGCGCGCGCTTCCGAGAGAGGCTTCGACCTGCGTGAGAACGGGCTTTTTAGAGACGACAAGCGGCTCCCTACGCCCGACGAAACTGACCTGTTTGCGATGTTGGGGCTTCCCTACACCCCGCCCGAACGCCGCGAGGCGGCGCGGCCCGCGCGGGTCGACAACCTCATCACCCTAGCCGACATGAAGGGCGTGGTCCACAACCACTCGAGCTGGTCCGACGGCGTTGCAAGTCTGCGCGAGATGGTCGCGGCGGCGCGCGCCCTGGGCTACCGCTACCTGGCGATGGCCGACCACTCGAGAAGCTCCTACTACGCGGGGGGCTTGAGTATCGAGCGGGTTTTTAGACAGGCGGAGGAAGTGGCGGCGGTGCGTGAGGAGTTGCGTGAGGAGGGCAGCGACTTCGAGGTGTTGCACGGGCTCGAGGTGGACATCCTGAGCGACGGCTCGCTCGATTACCCGGACGAGGTGCTGGCGGTTCTCGACTACGCGGTGGTGAGCGTTCACCAGAACTTTACCCTGAGCGAGGCCGAGCAAACCGCGCGCATCGTGCGGGCGGTGCGGCAACCTTTCTCGAGCATCCTGGCGCATCCCACCGGACGCCTCCTGCTGCGCCGTCCCTCCTACGCGGTGGATTTGGAGGCGGTGCTGTCGGCCTGCGCGGAAGCGGGCACGGTGGTCGAAATCAACGCCAACACGCGCCGCTTGGACTTAGACTGGCGCTGGGTGGTGCGGGCCAAAGAACTGGGCTGCACTTTTTCTATCGACCCCGACGCCCATCACCCCGACGGCTACGGTGACGTGCGCTACGGCGTGCTGATGGCGCGCAAGGCGGGGTTGACGCCGGAGGACGTAGTGAATACTGCGCCGACGGCTTCGGTATTTTTAGAAAGGCTCAAAGGTAGACGGTAGGGAAAGTAGGAGGCTCGAGGTGATAAGAATTGACTGTCGTAAGTGCGCGCTGCTGCACCAAAACCATCACGTAAGTAAATGAGGGGTGTGCAAATAAGGATACAGATTAACGAATAAGGATACAAAGGAACGGCTGAAAAGGAGAGCCTTCGCTACCCTGGGGTTGTCATGAACCAGAAAACGAAGACTCACGATAGGGTAACACTAGACTTAGAGAGCGTGCTGAACATGGTGGATGAGTTAGAGCTTCAAGCCGACTCGGGTAACATCGCGTACTCGACCAGAAGTATGCTGAAACTCTACTTGTACATGCTGGTCAAACGCATCGGAGGCTTCAAAACGCTTGCTGAGCTTTTGCGGCGCGAAGAGGAACTGCTGGACCAGTTTGGGTTGACGGCCCCGCCTCACAGAACTACCTTGAGCCGCCGTTTCAAGCAACTGCCCTCGGTCTTGCGCGAACAGATTCGCAGCCTTCACGCGGACTTTGTGGCCGAGGGTGTCACCTTAGTAGACGCGATGAGCGTTGACTCGTCTCTGATGCGCGCTTCTGGCAATGTCTGGCATAAGAAACAGCGAGACAAAGGCGAACTGCCTAGCTGCGGCAACATCGACACCGATGCTCACTGGGGCAAAAGCGGTTGTGGCGAGTGGGTCTACGGCTACCGGGTTCACTGTTTGGTGAGCGGTTCTTCAGAAGCAGCTTTGCCCTGCGATGTAGAGGTCGCCCCAGCCAATCTCAAAGATGCTCGCGTGTTCAAAGACCACCTCGCCGCTTCTATCCCTGAAGACACACAAGTCCTATTCGGTGACGGCGGCTTCGACGACCAGAGCCTCTATAAGCTTTGCGACGAGAACAACATCAGCCTCGTCGCACCTATCAAGGCCAAAGCCACTACCCCAGCCCACCGGCTCAAACGTGTCGAACTCTACAGCGACCCCGAGGTGCGCGAAGCCTTCGTGTTGAGAAAGACCACCGTCGAACCCTTTCAAGGTCAGCTCAAAGCACTGTTCGACCTCGAATATCTTTACATGAAAGGGCTTGCCAATGTCCGGGCACTCGTGATTCTGGCAACCTTTGCCTATCTGCTGCTCGCTTGGCTCAACCGTAGGCTAGAACTCGACATCCTCAAGCTCCAAGGCACCCTCATCGCTATCAGGTGAACCTTGCACACCCCTCAAGTAAATGCACATAGGGAAGTGCGCGTGAGAAAGGGCGTGGAGGGTTGCTTTGAAAGAGACTAAAATTTAAGTGGCTATACCCACAAAGGGGATAATCATGACCGAATTCGCAGCAGAATCAGTTAACCACAGCGCCGATGTTCCTCCTCCAGACGCGTTCAAGGCCAACCGCGTTTTACTCATCTGGCTTTCTACACTGATGGCAGGTTACATGATGTTTTCAGACATTGGTTTGGGAGACCTGCCGGTTGTTCTACTCGTTTTGAGCGTTCTTTGGTTTATGGCGAGGCGAGACGACAGCGGGCTTCTCAGCCTGACGAGCGCGAACAAAAGCGTCAGCGTAGGGACTATGGTTGGTGTTTTTTGCTTTCTCTCTTTGCAGGAACAGGCATCGGTACCTTCTTCAGCGTTTTTGCGCCGCAACAGTTGATTGCTGTCAATCTTTCAGCTTCAGCTTCTAATCGAGATTTTGCACTCTCGCTGCTGACAACCGGACTGTTAAGTCCTTTTTCTCAGGAGTATGTCTTCCGTTGGGTCGCGCTCCGGGCTTTTGCGAAGGTTCGCTCGCCCCTGTTTGCAGTTCTTTTTTCAGCGTCGCTGTTCGCGCTAGTCCACGGTTCACCTGTATACGCCGCGTACGCTTTCCCAATGGGGTTTATTTTGGGGCTTTTCATTTTCAAAACGAGACAGTTCTGGGCGGCGGTACTTGTTCACGCGGCCTTGAATATCTATGCGGTCGTCGCTACCCAATTTGACATTGACCCTTTTCGCAACCTCGAAGTAGCTGCAACGCCTTTGATAGGTGTGGCGGGTCTCATAGGGACTTTAGGAGCTTTGCTGCTGGCGGTGCGGTGGCTGGGCTTGCCCTCGAGACACGTTGAGACTCGAGGGCGCTTGTGGTCGGGTAGCCTCGTCGTGTTCATCCTCATTGGCGTTGCCGTGTCCGTCTTGGCGACTGTCAGCGTTTAGCAGAGGTCTATAAAGCTTTTTCGGAGTTGCTCCATAGCGGCGCTGACTTCACCGTAATTTGAACGGAACGCCATTCTGCGCGGTATAGTCCCTAAGCTATGGCCCACAAGATTCTAGTAACCGACACCATTCAGTTGGGTGACGCACAATATCCCGACGTAGACATTGATTACCGCGAAGGCATTCCCAAAGACGAGTTGTTAACCGTCGTCGGCGAGTACGACGCCATCATCACCCGCTCGCGCACGCAGGTGGACGAGGCGCTGGTGCGCGCCGCGACCCGCCTCAAGGTCATCGGGCGCGGCGGGGTGGGGGTGGACAACATCGACATCGAGGCGGCGAGCCGCCGGGGAGTGCTCGTCCTGAACGCGCCCGAGGCGAACAACGTGTCGGCGGCGGAACTCGCCGTGGCGCTCATGCTCTGCGCGGCGCGCGGGGTGAGCCGTTCGGACCGGCTCATCCGGCAGGGGGCGTGGGACCGGAAGTTTTTGGGCCGCGAGGTCAAGGGGGCGCGCTTGGGTATCGTGGGCCTGGGCCGCATCGGCTCGCTGGTGAGCCGCCGCGCGCAGGGGCTCGGCATGAGCGTGGGGGCTTACGACCCTTACATCTCGCGCCACCGCGCCACCGAACTCAAGGTCGAGCTGCACGACAACCTGCTCGAGATGCTCTCCCAATCGAACTTCTTGACCGTCCACACGCCCCTGACCGAAGAAACCGAGGGAATGATTGGTAAGGATGAGCTTAAAGCGCTGCCCCACGGGGCCATCGTGGTGAACGCGGCTCGCGGCGGCATCATCCAGGAAGAGGCGCTGGTCGAGGCCTTGGAAAACGGCAAACTCTTCGCGGCGGGGCTCGACGTGTACGTGCTCGAGCCCCCCAGCACCGACCATCCGCTCCTCAAACGTGACGACGTGGTCTTGACCGCGCACTTAGGGGCCAACACCGCCGAGGCGCAGGCGCGGGTGGGGGCGGAGATCTTAGAGCGCACCGTGCTGGCGCTGCGCGGCGACCTCTCGAGGGGCGCGGTGAACGCGCCCGCCTTGGCCCCCGAGGTCATGGCGGCGTTGGGGCCGCACCTCAAGTTGGGCGAGGCGCTGGGCAAGACCGTCGCCCAGCTCGCCAAGGGGCGCGTGCGCGAGTTGCAAATCGAGTTCGCGGGCACCTTCCCGATGGACCCCGACCCCGTGGCGGTCGCGGCGACGAAGGGCTTTCTGGAACCCATCCTGGACGAGCCCCCCAATTACATCAACGCGCCCTCGATTGCCAAAGAGCGCGACATCCGCGTGTCTAAGGTGTCGGCCTCGCGCTCGAGGGGCTACACCACCCACATTGAAGTCAAGGCGGTGACCGACGAGGGCTCTTTCAGCGTCGGCGGGACCGTGCTGGGCACCGCGCCGCGTATCGTCGACATCAACGACTTTCCCATCGAGGTCCGCCCGGAGGGTCCCATGCTCATCTGCACGAACTACGACAGGCCCGGCGCGGTGGGCAAGGTGGGCACGGTCTTGGGCGACGCGGGCGTGAACATCTCGGGGATGCAGCTCTCGCGCGTGGGCGGCGACGGCCTGGCCCTGTTCGCGCTGACGCTCGACCAAGCGCCGCCGGAAAGCGTATTAAACACGTTGAGGAACATGCCGGACGTGATTCACAGCCTCAATATGGTGAAGTTGTAAGGAATAGCATCCCGCTGGGTGGGGGTTGGTACCCCGTTTGAAACACGCTCAGTAATTCTGTAAAGCTGTGGTGAAGGTGTAAAGAGCCAACCGCCCCCCTTTTGAGGAGATAGCCATGTACAAACCCCGCTTGCTCGCGCCCGGCCCCGTTGAGGTGCCGCCTCAAGTTTTAGCGGCAACTGCCCGCCCCATCATCCATCACCGGACAACGGCCTTTAAGGAACTTTTTTTGGAGGTGAGAAAGCGGCTTGCCGAGGTGGCCTGCGTGCCCGGCGACGACGTGCTGGTCCTCGCGGGGAGCGGGACGGCGGCGTTCGAGGCGGGGTTGTTGGCGGCGGTGCCCAAGGGGAGTAAAGTTATTGGCGTCAACGCGGGCAAGTTCGGCGAGCGCTGGGTGAAGCTGGTTTCTCACTACGGTTATGAGGTGGTGGAGCTGCGGCTCGAGTGGGGCCAGGTCGCCCCCCCGGAAGCGGTGCGCGACCTCCTGCGCATCCATTCCGACGCGGCGGCGCTCATGATCACGCACTCCGAGACCTCGACGGGCGCGCTTCACGACGTGGAGGCGCTGGCAAGGGTTGTACGCGAGGAGCTTCCCAACGCGCTCGTTATCGTGGACGCCGTGACCTCCTTGGGCGTGGCCGAGCTGAGGCCGCGCGACTGGGGCTTGGACGTGGTGGTGTCGGGGAGTCAGAAGGGTCTCATGACGCCTCCCGGCCTCGCGTTCGCCTGGCTTTCCGAGCGCGCTTGGGCGAATACCGAAGGGCTAAACCCAAGTTTCTATCTCGATTTACGCAAGGAGCGTAAGCAACAAAGGGAGGGACAGACCGCCTACACTCCAGCGGTGAGTCTTGTCGCGGGGCTCAACGTGGCGCTGGGAATGCTGCTCGAGGAGGGGATGGAGGCGGTGTGGGCGCGGCGCGGACGGCTCAACTGGGCGGTGCTTAAGGGAGCCTGCGCCCTGGGCTGCGCCCCCTACGCTGAACGCACAAGTCCGGCGGTGGCCGCCCTACGCGCCCCCCAGGGCGTCGCGGCCCCGGACATCGTCAAGGGCTTCGCGGCTCGAGGCGCGCGCATTGCGAGCGGTCAGGGCGAGGCTAAAGGGGTGCTCTTCCGGCCCTCGGTGATGGGTCATGCCGATGCCTACGACGCGGTGACGGTGGTTGCGGTTTTGGAGGACGTGCTGCGCGAGCTTGGGCGGGAGGTTCCCCACGGTCAGGGCGTGAGCGCCGCGTTGCGCGTGCTGGGAGAGGCTTGACGGGGTCGCTCGTCCTCATCCGCCATGCTCAAACGTTATGAGCCACGCCACCGTTATGTCGCTTTTCGTCGCGCACCACAACAATATAGATGTGTACACCTTTCGGAAAAGACTTGATATACCCTCGCTCGTCGTGCTTTCGCTTCCAAACTTTGAACTTAAGGTGACGTAGCTGAGTACAACGCAACTTCATAAATATGTGTGCAAAAGCTTACAAATATGCTATACTGATTTATGTCAGTCAAACCCATATCGCTGAGGATGCTCGAGACCCTCTTCACTTGCGAAGAGGCGCAGCACGAGGACATTTATGTGCGTAAGGCGGACCGTCCTGTGCGTGAGGGGCGGCGCGAGGATTCAAGGCGGCAAAGCGTAAAGATACACGCGCCCAAGCAGCGTTAGCGGGCCAAGCAGATGAGGTGGTCTTCGGCGGTGCGGTAGTGTCGTCTGTCGAAGTGACCGAAAAACTGTAGATGCTCAAAACCTGCGGTGCGTAGGGCGCGCTCGAGTTCAAAGCGCGTGAAATAACGCTGTCTGAGGGTCGTGATTTGTCGTTTTAGCGTGCCGTCCTCGGCCACCGTGTCAAGGTAATACCGCGTTTCGATGAGTTGCGCGTTGGGGTCGTGCGTCTGGAGCAAAAAGAGTTCGCTCCTCGGCCCGCCGACGTTACGCCACTCGGCCTCACGGCGCAGCACGTTGAGTTCGTTAAAGTTCGGGTTAAAAAGGTCCAACGCGAACAGCCCGCCGGGCGCTAAGTGACGCTTCACGGCGGCGAGGGTAGTGTCTTGGTCGTTTGGTGTGTAAGCGTGCATAAAGGTGTTGAAGGGCGCGATGATGAGGGGGAAGGCTTGCCCAAGCTCAAAGCTGCGCATGTCGCCTTTGTGTAATTGCACGCGCTCCTTTAAGCCGAGGTGCTCGAGCCGCGCCCTCGCCCACGTCAGCATCTCTTTAGAGAGTTCAATACCCACCACCTCATGACCCGCGCGGGCCAGCGCGGCGCTCACGCGGGCGCTCCCCGCGCCGAGTTCCAAAACCGGGCTCCCGTAGTCGTCGGCTAGGCGCGTGTAAAAGGGGAAGTCGTCGCGGTAGGAGGCGTACTGCGCGTCGTAGAGCGCGGCCAGGGGGTCGTAGTTCACGCGCGTACCTTAAGCTCGAGCCGCCCTTGCTCGAGCGTATAGACCTCGTCGGCGGCGCTCACCAAAGCGGGACGGTGGGCGACGACGAGCACGAGGCGCGTTTTGGCCTGCTTCTTGAGCGTGGTGACGAGGACGCTCTCGCTTTCTGCGTCCAGATTGGCGCTCGGCTCATCCAGCAGCAGCACCTCCGGCTCTGACAGAAGCGCCCGCGCCACCGCCAGGCGGCCCCGCTGCCCGCCCGAAAGCCCGCCGCCATCCTCGCTCAAGGGGTAGTCGAGGCCGCCGGGGAGGATGCGGACGGTCTCAATAAGCCTTACCGCCGCCAGCACGCCCCAGAGGCGCGCTTCGGGATAGTCGCGGCCCAAGAGCAGGTTGTCGCGCAAGGAGGCGCGGAAGAGGGCGGTGTCTTGCGGCACATGAGCGATACGTGTGCGTAGAATGTCCTCGGATAGCTCCTCGAGCCCCACATCATCAAGGGTGATGCGTCCCCTTATGGGTTGCTCGAGCCCCAAAAGCAGCCTCAGCAGGGTAGTCTTGCCGCTCCCGCTGGTGCCTGTAAGCGCGACGAGCGCGGGGCCGCGGAAGTCAGCCATTACGTCCTTTAGAATTTCATGAGTTCCGTAGGTGAAGTGGACGTGCTCGAGGCGCAACCGGGGTGTCGCGGTGGGAGGCGGGAAGCTCGAGGCGTTCTCTATCGGCACCTCTGGCGACGCCGCAAGCAGGGCTTGCAGGCGCGTGGAAGCGGCTCTCGCACCTTGGAGAAGGGCGTAACCTCTGGGCAGGAGTTGCGCGGGCGTTGACAGGAGCGCGAGCAGCGTGAGGTAGGCCGTCACCTCGCCCAGGCTCATCCGCCCAGCGGCGACGCTTCTCGAGAGGATAACTAAGAGCACGGCGACGGCGGCGAAACCCAAAGTTTGGGCGAGCGGCGTTTGTGCGCCCGCCCAGAGCGCGCGGGTGCTCCCTGCGTGCGCGGTGCGCTCGTTGGCGGGGCGCAGGCGGTTGAGGAGGAAGCGCTCCAACCCAAACGCCCGCGCCACCTCGCGGTGTTTGAGACCTTCCTGGAGGTGCGCGCCGACCTCCTCGGTGTTCGTTTGGACACGGGTCGAAAGCGCCTCGACCCGCCGCCCCGTCCAGGTGAGAACGAGCGCGAGAGGTGCCATCATCGCCAAGAGGTAGAGCGTCGCCAGCGGGTTGCTGTAAAGAAGCACCGCCATAATGCCCACAACCGTCAAACTCTCCGCGAGGAGCGTGCCGAGCCCGAACTGCAAGTAAACCTCGACTTCTTTGAGGTCGGTAAGCAAGCGGCTGGTGAGGCCGCCGGAGGAGCTTTCGCGCTCCAACGGCCTCCCCAACAGGTGACGGTAAACGCGTTCGCGCCACTCGGCGCTCGTCCGGGCGGCGACGTGTCCCAGCAGCGCGTCCTGTGCCCACAAGACACCCGCGCCCGCCACGACCACCGCGCCGCCCACCAGCAGCACCCGCGGCAGCGCCGCTAAGTCCCCGCGGACGAGCACCCGGTCGAACACGGGCTGCACCAAGAGCGGCGCGACAGCCACGCGCAAAAGCGCGTTGAGCGCCGCCGCGCCCAAGCCAGCCAGAGCTGAGCCAGAGCGGGGCAGCAGGAGACGCGGGAGCTTCACGGGCCGCACTCGAGCAGCACCCGCTCAACAAGCCGCGCCGCCGCGCCGGGCGGGGGCATCGTTTCTAAAAGGCGGCTTTTGCGCCGCGCGCGCTCCTCGGGGTCAGTAAGCAGCGCCACCGCCTTGTCAACTACCTCCTCCAAAATAATCTTGCCCTTCATCTCGACCATCAAGTCTTCGCCGCTTAAGAGGTTGGGCAGCGCCACGGGAAAATGAGGGGCCGCCAGCCTCACCGCCCGCCGTTTGAGCGCGGTGCCGACCCCAGGCACCAATGAGAGCCAGTGGCCGGGGCCCTCGAGCGGAATCACCTCGGGCTTGTTGAGGGGCAAGAGCACGAGGCTGGGCACGCCTGCAATACCGAGTTCTAAAGTGTTGGTGCCCGGAATGGTGACGGCTAAGTCGGCGGCGCGCATGTGGGCGTAGCGCGAGTTTTCGGGAGCAAGCTCGAGCGCGTGCCCCTTTGGAGTCATGACCCTCTCACCCTCGAGCTCTCCAGCCACGCCGCCGAGCGTTTCTTTATGAACGCCTCGGATTCCGGTCTCAACGGCTTCCTCACTTAATAAACGGCTCACCGGCCAGACGAAGCGGGCCTTCGGAAAGCGCTCGCCCAGCGCGTCGGCGAGCGCAATCATCAGAGGAATAAGGTGGACCGCAAAGGCGTCGCGGCTGCCGGGCATGAGGAGCACGTGCGGGCGGCCACGTTCCGGCGCGGGTTCGGCGAGCTTTACGGCGTCGGCGACGAGGTTGCCGACGCACTGCAAACGTTCTTTCGGCACGCCCAAAAGCCGCGCCCGGCGCTCGGCGCGCGCGTCGTGGACGAATAAACCGGCCAGCTTGCGGTGCCAGGTGGGCACAAAAGAATAGCGGTAAACGGGGTAGCCAAGTTTTTTACCCATATCCAAAGCCATCCCGGTGCTCCCGCCGAGGCTCAGCACGAAGCCGTTGGGGGAGGGGTGCTCGAGCCCCGGCAGTCGCCGCCCCAGGGTCATAAAGCGCGCGAAGTCGCCCGGCGAGGAGACGCTGTCCGCCCCGAAAGTCGCGGCGATGCGCGTTTCTGCGCCGCTCGCAAACTGGCAGGGGACGAGGCCGATGTGAATGTGTAAAGGGTGGACGCGTAAGGGGTGGCGGCGCAGCTCGGCCAGCACGGGCTGGACCCAGGTGTAAAGTTCGCCGGGGCCGTTGGAAAGAAGAACGGCCTGCATTTTAGACAAAGCGGGCGACGCCGCGGCGACTGGTGGCGCAGAACTCGAGCATGAGCCTCACGTCGTCGCTCTCGAGGGCGAGTTCAGCAAGCCGAACCGCGTTGCGGTAGCGCAGGGCGCGCAGGGCGCGCTCGAGCCTCGCGTAACGCTCGCCCGTGACGCCGCGCCGCGTCAGCCCCACCCGGTTGAGGCGGTAGTGACGCGCGGGGTTGCCGCGCGCCATGCTAAAGGGGAGGATGTCTTTGTTGCTCGCGCTCCCCGCGCCGAACATGGCGTAAGCGCCCACCCGGCAGAACTGGTGGAGCAGCGCCGACGCGCCCAGCACCGCGTAGTCACCCACCTCGCAGTGACCGCCTAGTTGCACGTGCGTCGTCAAGACGCAGCCCCGCCCGACGCGCGCGTTGTGCGACACGTGGGCGTAGGACATGAGCAACGTGCCCTCGCCGACGTGCGTCTCCTCGCCCTCGCCCGTCGCCCTATGCACGCTCGCAAAGTCGCGCATCACCACCCCGTCGTCCAGCACCGCGTAACTCGGCTCGCCCTTGAAACGTGTGTCCATCGGCTCGCCGCCCACCGTGGCGTAGGGGCCGAGCCGACAGTCCGCCCCGACGCGGGCACCGCGCGCCAAGACCGTGCCGGGCAGCAGGTGCGTCCCACGCCCCACCGTCACGTTCTCTTCGATGATTACAAAAGGCTCTATCACCACGTCGGGGGCGAGATGAGCACCGGGGTCGATGACGGCGCTCGAGTGGATGCGGGAGGGGAGAACGTGGCTCATAGCGGGGAGGAAAAACCTATGTGTTGCCTACGCGTCACGCTCACGATATCAAGTTTATCGGGCGAACACGAACGATAGCTGGGCTTCGGCGGCCGTCTCGTCGCCCACGAGCGCGCTCGCCTGAACCTTGCAGAGCCCGCGGCGGAAGAGGAGGATGTCGCCCGTGAGGCGTAAAGTATCGCCCGGCACGACCTTGCGCTTAAACTTGGCCCCGTCTACCGCCGCGAGATAACCAACTTGACCCGCTTTCCCGCCCTCGCGCGCCGCCAACCCCACCGCGGCGGCCTGGGCCAGGGCCTCGAGAATCAACACCCCCGGCATCACCGGCTCTTCGGGAAAATGTCCTGCGAAAAAAGGTTCGTTGTAAGACACGTTTTTGAGGCACTCGAAATGGTCGCCCTCCAGCGATACAAAGCGGTCCACGAGCAAAAAGGGGTAGCGGTGCGGCAGTATCTCGCGGATGTTTACATCACGAGCGTCTAGCGGGCGGGCGGTGTCCATAGCGGCAGTTTATCCCAAAAGGGTTTCGGATCGGGCGGCGAGCGCGCCCCGCGTCGGCTCGAGCCTCCCGTGCGGTTTCATCTGCGCCATGAGGCGCGTGGCGAGTTTTAGCGAGCGCAGGTCGTCGTCCAAGGTGCCGATGGGGGTGGCGCGGCGGCGGATGCGGGCTAAGAAATGCTCAAGCTCTTTACGCAGCGGGTTGTCTTCTTGCACCACGGTGCGGTCCATATGGACGTGGCTCGCGCTTCCTTCGCTGTGGAGCGGGCGGTAAACGGCCACTTCGGTGTGAGGCTCTTTGCCAAAATCGAGGCGCAGCGTCTTCTCGGCCTCGGCCACGACCAAACTGCGCTCGGCGTCGGGGGCCACGCGCGAGGCCAGAAAGCGGGCGATGCAGCCGTTTTGAAAAGTAATTTGCGCCGCGGCCACGTCCTCAAAAGGCGTGCCGTTGAGGACGCGCCCCGCCACCGTCACGTCATGAGGCTCGCTTCTAATGAGCCCCAGCACGATGTCGATGTCGTGAATCATCAGGTCCAGAATCACCCCGACGTCCTTGATGCGCGCGTTGGGCGTGAGACGGCGCGCCTCGATGAGGTAGGGGTCGCTGACCTCGTTGCTTAGGAGCTGCACGGCTCGGTAGAAGCGGGTGATGTGACCCACTTGCAACACCAGGCCGAGGCGGCGGCTTAAGTCGGCCAGGCTTTGCGCCTGCGGCACGCTCGTCGCGGCGGGCTTTTCGACGAGCACGTGGACGCCCGCTTCTAAAAAGTGCTTGGCGAGGCCGTAGTGCAGGCTTGTCGGCGCGGCGATGCTCACCGCGTCCGGGCGGTCGCGCTCTAGCAGCGTGGCCGCGTCCGGGTAGGCGGCGACGGCGTAGCTCGAGTGCGCCTCGGCGCGGCGCGCCTCAAGCGGGTCCACCACGGCCTTGAGGTTGGTATGGGGCAGGGCCGCGTAGACGTTGGCGTGGTGTTTGCCCATCACGCCAAAGCCGATAACGGCCACGTCGAGGCTTTTCATAGGGACTCCCCCGGTGCTGGTGTCTGCAGGGTGCGCATGAGGGCACGCAGGAACGTGACGTGCGCGCCGTGCGAGCCGCGCACGACCGCTAGCGAGCCCAAGAGCGGTCGGCCCAAAAGGAAAGCGTCGCCCAGCCAGTCGAGCGCTTTGTGGCGCACGGGTTCGTCGGGAGAGCGTAACGGCTGCAAGGAGGCTTCATCGCCAAAGACGATAGCATTTTCGAGCCCCGCCGCGGTAGCCAGGCCCCGCGCGCGCAACGCCTCCACCTCGCTCAAGAAGCCAAAGGTGCGCGCGGGAAGGAGGGTTTCGTAGTCTTTGGGGGTGCCGCGCCAGTGCTGACGTCCCACCGCGGGGTGGGCAAAATGGATGCGCACGCTCAAGCAGGGGGGGCCGGGCGTGAGCGTGAACTGCGCGTCGCCCTTTTCGCCGAGAGAGAGCGAAAAAGGTTTCTTAACCTCCAAGCCCTGCGGCGGCGGGGGCGGCGGGCCGAGCGCGTCGATGAGGGGCAGCCAGGGTGCCGCCGAGCCATCTAAGATGGGCAACTCGTCCGCGCTCGCTTCAATCACGAGCCCGCGCCACCAACCGCGCACGTACAATGCGGCCAGGAGGTGTTCAACCACCCCGACGCGCGCGCTTCCCTCGCCCAGCGTGGTGCAGCGCGAGGTGTTGGTGACGGACTCGAGCCTTGCCGGAATCTCGCGCCCACCCCGCCGAAAGCGCACCCCGCCTTCTGATGGGTGAAAGCGCACGCGGCAGGGCGCGCCGCTATGGAGACCCACACCGCTCATCATCAGGCCGTTCATCACGTGCTACACCCTATCACGGTCCTTTGACACGCGCCCAGATGGTCTCGAGCCGACCCAACAAATAAAGCTCCCGCACCCAGGCGCGGTAGGGCCGCGCCGGGAAGCCCGCCCAGGTTTCATGCGCGGGCACGTCTTTGGTCACGCCCGCGCGCCCCGCGATGCGCGCCCCGTCGCCAATCGTCAAGTGGTCGGCAAAACCCGCGTTGCCCCCCACCACGACGCCGTCGCCCAAGGTGGTGCTGCCCGCGACGCCGACGGTGCCCGCGACGAGGCAGTCCGCGCCGATGCGGACGTTGTGACCAATTTGGCAGAGGTTGTCAATTTTGGTGCGCGGGCCGATGGTGGTCGCTTGAAGCGTACCGCGGTCCACACAGGTGTTCGCGCCGATTTCAACGTCGTCGCCAATCTCGACGGTGCCGAGATGGTGGATTTTGACCGCGCCCCGCGGCCCGCGCGCGTACCCGAAGCCGTCCGCGCCGACGACCACGCCGCTGTGCAAGATGACTCGAGCGCCCAACAGAACCCCGTCGTAAAGCGTGACGTTAGCGTGGAGCACGCAGCCCTCGCCCAACACCGCGCCCGCCCCGACCACGCAGCCGGGCTGGAGCACGCAGCCGTCGCCGAGCCACGCGCCCGCCCCGACAACCACGCCTGCGGCCACGGACACGTCCCGGCCCAGCACCGCGTCCGGGTGGACGTGCGCCCCCGGGCTCACGCCGGGTCTCGGGCGGGGCCGCGAGTCGAAAAGGGCGCTGAGCGTCGCCAAGGCGAGCCGCGCATCCGCCACCCGGAGCAGGGGGTGCGGCGAGGCGGTCTCTAGTTCCTCCGGCACCACCACCAGACCCACGGACGCGCCCTCGAGCGCCGCCACCCCCGCCGCCGTCTCCGCCACCACCACGCTGCCGGGCCGTGGCGCTGTGAGGGGCGCTAAGCTTGTGATGGGTTGGGTGGTGGGTTTACCCGTGCGCTCGAGCCGCCCACCGAGCAGGGTTGCCAACCGCTCAGCGTCGAGTGAGGCGGGGTCAGCGCGGCTCATCGCGTATTGGGGGGTCCTCCTCGATGGGAGGCGAAGGGGGTTCGGGTGAGGGCTCGAGCTCGAGCACATCCTCTGTTGCGTCCCCGGACGTTTCCACATCACCCGCGTCCTCAACATCTATGCTCACCGTTTGGGTGCCCCGCACGACGAAAGGGAGCGGCAGGCGCTCGAGCCGCCTGACCTCCCCGTCTAGGGTCGTCTCGACCACAAGCTCGCTCGACTGGACGTGCTCGCGCAGGGCGACGAGGAGTTCGGAAAAGGACAAAATAGGGTCGTCATCCCCACCGTCCCCGTCGCCCGTGGTCTCGTAACTCCGCGCCTCGAGCCCGCCCCGCACGGTCACCTCAATCGTCCCCGTCGCCTCCTCCGGCAGGGGGACGCGCACCGTTTTGACCTCGGGCTCGCCCCGGTAGGGTTGCAGCCTCACGAACAGGGTGAGCGGGTCGTTGGGCTCTAGCGTGTCGACCTCGGCGACCACTTGGACGACCTCCGCGTAACGCTGCGCCTCGGTGAGCGTGACGTTGAGGGCCACGCGTTCGATTTCGGGGTCGGCGAAGATGTTGTCCGCGAGCACGGTGAGGGGTTCGGCGGCGAGCGCGGCGGCGGCCCCCGCGATATCGTTGGGGCTGGTGACCTGCTCGAGCACCCGCACCGTCTCGCCGCCTTTAAGTACAATTTCCCAGGCCAGCTCGGCGGAGCCGCCGCCGATGCGTTCGCGCGCCTCGTCGAACACTTGCAGGCTCGCCGCCCCCAGCAGGGTCGCGTAACGAGCGCGGGGTCGTCAGTCACTTCAAAACGTTTGCTCACGCTCTCCCTATCTGTAGTGAGGGTGAGCGACACAGGCAGAAAGTCGGGTTCTCGGCCCAGGGTGCCGCCGATGGCGTAGGGCCGGTCCTGGGTCACGGTGCCGAGCACCGCCGCGCCGCTGTCGGCGAGCTTGAAAGGCACCACCTCGCTGGAAACGATGTAGGAAACGTAGGCGGGCGCGAGCGCGAAAGAGACCGCCCCTTGGTTTAACAGAGGGTGCCCAAAGGCTAGAAAGGTCGCGCCCTCGCTACCGTCACCTTCTTCGGTGCGCGTCAAGGTGCCGACGGCGGCGATGGTGACGTCGCCGCGCACGAGGAGGACGCTCACGGCGGAGCCGGGCTCGAGCACATAAGCCTCATCTCTAGCGCCGTCAGTGTTACCCCCCGCAATTTGCATGGGAAAGGGCGTCACGGACCCCCTAAAAAGAGGGGAGAGGGCCGCGCTCGCACGCTCCGAAAGCCCCGACAAGAGCAGGGGCGTGCTCACGGGCGTGGGCGGGCCGAGCCCCTCAAAGGCGGCCTCGCCAAAAGGTGTGAACGTACCCTGCGCGGTGGTCCCCTCGTCTTCGGCTTGGACGGCCTTCTGCATCGTCTCGATGGGCGTGACCAGCGCCAAGCTGTGGTCGCTGTTGGGAAACGTGTAACCGATCGCGCCCAGGAGCGCGTCCTCACCCTCCAGGGGCAGATAGACCGGGCTGCCGCTCATCCCCGCCGCGACGCCGCCCGAGCGCTCGATAAAGGGGCCGCTCGCCTTGACGAGGATGACCGGAAAGCCCGTGCCGACATCCCTCTGCAAGCCCAAAATCTCGACCGGGAACCTCTCCAACACGTTTCCCGGCCCCGCCGTCACGCCGTAACCCTGCTGACCGACCTGAAGCTCCGAGAGCGGAAAATCCGCGCCCCAAGCCAGCCCCACAACCAGCAGGAGCAACACCGCCTGAATCTTTAACATATCCGTCATCGTACCCTCTTTGGGGCCGTGTACCGCACGTTGTGGATGACTCACACCCGTTCCGTCACCCCTTCAAAAACGCTTGCTCGATAGTTTGGGATACCTTTTCTTTAATGCCCTTAGCGCCTTAGGTGCGCGTCCGAAAGAAGCGTGCCCTTGAGCGCCCCGATCATGTCGAGCGCCCGGCCCGTCCCCAAGGCCACGCAGTCGGTGGCGTCTTCGGCGACGGCCACAGGGATGCCCGTCGTTTGCCGCAAGAGTTCGTCAAAGTTTTTGAGCAGAGCCCCGCCGCCCGTCATGATGATGCCGCGGTCGATGATGTCCGCCACGAGTTCGGGCGGGGCGCTTTCCAACACGCGCCGCACCCCGTCGGCTATCTTTTGCAGGGGCTCTTTGAGCGCCTCGACCACGTCCTCGGTGTTGACCGTGATGGTCTTGGGCAAACCGTTGATGAGGTCGCGCCCGCGCACCTCGAGCTCGTGCACGTCCTCGGGCCCCCTCACCAACGCCGCGCCGATTTTCATCTTGACCTCTTCGGCGGTGCGGTCGCCAATCAGCAGGTTCTCTTTATGGCGAATCGCGCGGATAATCGACTCGTCAAACTCGTTGCCCGCGATCCGCAGCGACTCGGACACCACGATGCCGCCCAGCGCGATGACCGCGATGTCGGTCGTGCCCCCGCCGATGTCGACGATCATCGAGCCCGTCGGCTCGGCGATGTTGACCCCCGCCCCCACCGCGGCGGCTAAGGGCTCTTCTATCAGATAGGCGCGCCGCCCGAGCTCGCGCGTCGCCTGCAAGACCGCGCGCCGCTCGACCTCGGTCACGCCCGAGGGCACGCAGACCATGATCTGCGGCCTGTTGAAAAAGCGCCCCGGCCCTTTTAAGACCTTGCGCACGAACGCTTTCAACATCTTTTCGGTGAGGTCGTAGTCGGCGATGACCCCGTCGCGCATGGGCCGCACCGCGACGATGTTGCCGGGGGTGCGCCCGAGCATCCGGTAGGCCTCGTCGCCCACCGCCTTGACCTCGCCCGTGTCGCGGACCATCGCAATGACCGAGGGCTCGCGGAGCATGATGCCCTTGCCCTTCACGTAAATGAGCACCGTCGCCGTGCCTAAGTCGACCCCTATTTCCTGCCACATTCTAAACACACTCGTCTCCCCAAAGGGCCGCGTCCTCTCTGCGGTGCCCGTGATAATATAATGCGCGGTTGCACGTTCTCTTTCGCGGCGAAAGCACGAAGCAAAGGTTGACTAAGGGCCGCGCTAGCGCAGTATACCGTTTGTTTGAAAAACGCGCGTCTGTGAAAAAAGGCACGTTGCGAGATGTTGGACGGGCTCGAGGGCGGATGAAGACAACCGCGCGCCTCTTGAGATCACCTTTTGTAAACGTAACTCGTGAAACTCACGTCAGGCCTAGAGATAAAGAGGCTCGAGCCCCTCGCTCTCGCCCTCATGCGCCCGCCTAGCCAGATAGAGCGCGTCGGGGGGAACATCCTCAAGGTACCGCACCTCGGGACGCCGCGCCTGTAGCGTTTCCCGCGCCACTTTCTCTATCTCGCCCTCCTGCACCACCCGCTCGCCCTCTTTGCGAAACACGCCCGCGTACACGTTGCCCCGCCGCGCGCCTAAAGCGACCACCGCCCGCTCCCCCTCGCCGAGTTCCCCATACGCCATCGCCGCGAGCGAACCCCTACCCACCGCGGGGACGCCCAAGCCTCGAGCCAAACCCCTGGCCGCCGCCACCCCGACGCGCAGCCCCGTGTACGAGCCCGGCCCCAGCCCCACCCCGACGCCGCCAAGCTCATCCCGCCGAACGCCCGCCCGCTCCAAAAGCGCCTCCACCTCCGGCACGAGCCGCTTGGCGTGGTCGCGCCCGACGGACTCGCAAAAGGAGGCCAAAGGCCCCTTTTCGACCGACCACAGGGCCAGCGCGAGGTAGGGGCTGGCGGTGTCTATGCCTAGATAAACAGGGCCTAAAGAGACGGACATAGGAAAGTCGGGGTTTGTTGAGGTATGTGCGCCTGCACGCGGTGGAGTAGTTGTGTCACCGTTGCAGAATAACAGGCGCTTTGTCTTGTGGATGATGCGGAGAAGCTTATCAGGGTGCGCGGAACGCTCCGCTCACAAAAGTTGCCTTCAGCCTTTATAAAACCGAAATACTGTTTCTTCGCACCTGTGCGCGGCGCGTGTCGCCGTCAAGCTCGAGCCTCACCACCAGCGCGTCGGGGTAGAGCTCCAAAAGCGCCTCGCCCCACTCGACCACCACGAGCCGCGCCCGGTCCAAATAATCTTCCAGGCCCAGCCCGAAAAGCGCCTCGGCGGACGGCAGGCGGTAAGCGTCGATGTGGACCAATACACCCTCCGGCGTGGGGTACTCGTGAATCAGAGTGTAGGTCGGCGAGCTTATCTGGGCGCTCGAGCCGAGCGCCCGGCCCAAAAGTTGGGTGAGGGTGGTTTTGCCCGCGCCGAGAGGCCCGACGAGCAACACGAGGCTTCCGGCGGGGGCCGCTTCCAGCACCTCCCGCGCGAGCGCTCGGGTATCGTCAAGCGAACATAGGTCCACGGAGAATGCTACCAAACGCCTCCATGTCGCCTTGCAAGCGCGCGACCACCGCCGACGCGCCGCCGAGGGCGGTAAGCACGAGCACGACGCGGTAGTCTTCGGTGGGCCAGGCGGCGATGACGGGGCGGCCCTCCACCTCCAAAATGAGCGGCGCCGTGTCGTCCGCGTGGCGCTCTTGACCCGGTACACCCGCTCCTTCCGACCCTTCCAACGCCTCGTGAAGCGCGTTCAAAGAAAAGTCCAGGTAACCGCCGACGAGTTCCCCCCCGCTCGAGAGCACGGCGGCGGCGCGCACCTCAGGACGCTGTAAGTAGCTCTCGAGCAGCTCCTGGAGCGCGTCCGCGCTTGCGGGTGGCGCGTCCTGCGGGGCGTCAAACATCCCCAAAATGTCGTCGAACAAGCCGTCACTGACCAAAAAGTCCGCGACGGCGCGGGTGGCCTCGAATTGCGTTTGAAGGTCTTTGATGAGCGTTTCGGCCTCCCTTAGGGACGCCTCGAGCTCCAAACGTACCGTTAGCGACACCCGGTGAAAGGCGTCCCGCTGCGCGTCGAGGTGGTGCAGCGTCCGCTTCACCGCGCCCGTCTCGTCGCTGTTGAGTCGGCTCACGTGCTCGAAAACGCCCAGCGCCGCGCCCAAGCGCGTGTCGAAGCCCTCCAAACGCGCCTCGACCTCGCTCTGCAACGCCGCGAGCCGCGCCCGGAGGGGTGCCAACGCGGCCGCTACCTGGGCGGGCGCGCCCTCCTCGACTTTTTCCCTGGCGTCTTGAAGGAGCGCGTCAAGGTCGCCCACACGCTCGGCGCCGAGCGCGCGGTAGGGGCCAAGCTCGGCCTCGAGCGCGTGCAACTCGCCTAGTCCTGCGGCGCGGCGGTTTTCAAGGGCGGTCTGGAGCGCGCGCTCGAGCGCGTGGAGGTCCGGGTAATCAGTGTGCGAGTCGCTGAACGCCGCCCGCGCCGCCTCGACGCGCCCGACGAGCGCGCCCTCCTCTAGGTTCGCGGCGCGCGCCTGGAGCGTGCCGAGGTGCTTGCTATAGGCGGCCCTTAGGGCGGCCTCGAAGCGCGCCGCGCGCGCCTGCGCCTTTTGCACCTCCTCCGGCCCGAGGGTGTCGCGCTTCAGCAGGGTCTCGAGCTCGCCTTTAAGCGCCCCCGCGGCTCCTTCGGAGGCGGGCAGGAGGGGGAGGACCTGAAGGCGGGAGAGGAGCGCGCGCACGTGAGCGCGTTCGCGCTCCAGGGGGGGCGTCAGCGTGCTCTTGGCGACCCTCGCCTCGAGCGCCGCCTCGGCGGCTTGCGCCGCGCTCACGTCCTCGGTGTCCACGCGCCTCTGGGTCTGCGTGGCGGCGAGGCGCGCGACGGCTTCATGCAGCGCGCGGTGCTCGGCGGCGGCGGCGTGGACGTTTTGGTGGCGCGCCAGCGTGTCCCGGAAGCGGCCCAGCGCCTCGCCCTGAGACGCGAGCTTGGCCTCGAACTCCGCCTGCGCCGCCTCGAGCCCGCGCGCCCTCTCCTGCGCCTGCGCCTCGAGCACCTTGGCGAGGCTCCGCACCCTCTGGGTGTCGGCGGGGCTCGGCAGCGTCGTTTGAAGCACGCCCAGGGCGACCTGGAGCGCCCTCTCCAGCTCGCCCCCGTCGGGAACGTCCGACTCCAGCGCGCGCTGGAGCGCCCCGAACTCGCGCGTCAGCGCCTCGCGCAGCGTTTCCCGGGCGTCCGCGAGGAGGGCGGCGAGCGTGGCGGTGTCCGGCGTGTCTGAAGAAGCCTCCTCAGCGCCGCCCTCCAAAAGGGCGCGCCGCCGCGCGAGCGTCTGCGCCCACTCGGGCTGATGGGCGAGAAGGTCGGCGAAGGAGCGCGCGAGGGCCTCGAGCGTGCGGTGCTCGTGGTCGGTGTCGATGCGCCGCAGGCGTTCGTCAAGCGCTCCGGCCCCGTCCCCGCGGGAGCTCTCTTCAGCCGCGTGAGGGGAGGCGGGAAAGGCGCCGCCGTTCTCCACCTTGAGGGGTCCCGCCTCCGCTGAGGCCTGTGGGGCGGTTTCCGTCTGCGCGTCCGCCTGTGCCACGCTCGACTCCGCGAGTTTTCGTAAATCGGTGACGAGCTTGCGCGCGCGCTCCAGCTCGGCGGGCGCGAGCTCCCGCGCGTCTTGCGCGCGCCGAATCTGTCCGGTGAGCCCCTCTAAGCGGCGCACTTTGGGGCTGGAGAGCGTTCTGACGCTTTCCAGCCCCGCCTCCAGATCGCTCAGCTCGCGGGCCTGGGCGACGAGATGGTCCTCGAGCTTTTGCTGGAGCGCGCGGAGCTGCGCCCGCGCCTCCGCCACCAGCCTCTCCGCCGCGCGTCCCGCCTCGTGGTCGCTCTTAAGAAGCCCAATCTGCGTTCTTAACTTCTGGGTCTCGGGCCACTCGAAATAGAGGTTGAACGCCCTCAAGCCGCGCTGAAGCTCGTCGAGCGCGCGCCCCTGCCCGGAGAGGTCCACGGGCGCGGTTGTCTCCGCGATTTTTCGCAGGGGCTCGAGCTTGTCCAGAAGCTTGCGGACGGTTTCCTTGGCGGCCACCGCGGGCATGGTCGCCTGGAGCTGCCGGAACACCTGGCTTTTAAGAATCTGCTCGATGTCCGCGACCCCCACGGTGGCGGGGGTTTTGCCGAGACCCGTCAGGCCCTCGTGGAGCGAACGCGACACCGCGCGCGGCGACATCACGGCCTCCAGGGCCTCGATGGTCGTTCTATATACCGCGTTGGTCACGCTGTTCCCACCTGATAATCAACCCTTCTCTGAATCTAAAGGGGCGTTCGCATCCCCGACTTTACCGTCTACAGCGGCTTTCATCCGTACTGAGCGGGTTTGGCGTAGGTGTCATCACGGCCACGCGCAGACCGAAATCCCGCTCAACAAGGTAATACCTGCTATAGAAAACCTGCCCGTTCAACGCGTCGAGGTTGCGCATAAGCCGAGCGCCCTAAAACTCCTCGTCCCAGTCGATGGCGCTGTCGGGGCTCCCCACCTCCACCAGGGTCGGGTGGGCCTCCGCGCGCTCCGCCTCCCCCTTACCGAGCAGGCCGAACTGGACGCAGATGCCGTGGAGCCCGGCCACGGCGAAAAGGATGGCGACCCCGGTGAGCGCCACCCAGACAACCTGGGCCGCCGCGCTCTGAAAGGGGGAAAAGGGCTCGAGCACGTTCAACATCTCGACATCTGTGAGGTAAGCGAGCAGGCTGCCCAAAGAGACGAGCCCCTCAAAGATGACGGGCAAAAGGAGCAGAAAGAGCGACACGCCGACCCACTGCCAGTTGCGGTTGCCGCCGCCAAAGGCCAGGTTGAGGAGGTAGAGCGGCACAAAGGCCAGCAAGCCGAGCAGGATGAAGAGCGCGAGCCGCACGAAACCGCTCCAGAAGATCGTGGTCGAGGCTTCTATCTCCTGGCTCAAGCGCGGCGTCGCACCCTCCAACGCCTCTGCCGACATCTGCAACTGGCCGAGGAGGACCGCCGCGTCTTGGAGGCGCAGCGCGGGGGACGCGGCGAGGCTGCTCATGAGCTCGAGCGTGTTCTGGCTCAGTTCGGGCTGGCTGGTCGTCACGAGCGGGGCGAGCAAAAGGGCGTAGTCCGCCCGCAGGGTCTCAAGGCGCGCGCGGGCCGCCCCCCCGTCGCCGCGCTCGACGGCGGTCAGGACGAGCGCGCCCGTGGCGTAAAGGTGCTCCAGGCCCGCGTCAACGCTGCCGAAGCCGCGCCCGCGGTAGGCGCTTCTGAGTTCGCGCGCGGCGCTCTCGGAAAGGGCGTAGGCGTCTAAGTTGAGCGGCGTGTTCGCCGCCACGCGGCCCAACTGAGCGGGGTCTAGGAGAGCGTTTTCTAGCTCCAACGCCGCGGTATCTTCTGCATCTTCTGCGGCGTCCCCCGCAGGCGCTTCGGCGGGCGTGGCGCCGAGGCCGGCGCTGTCAAGCTCCGCCGGGGTGCCAGGCGCGGCACCGTCGGCGAGGGTGCCAACCTCGGGCGCACCCGACGCCTCCGGCGCAGCAGCGTCCTCGAGCGCCTCACCCGAAGCTGTTTCGGCGGGGACCGCGGCAGAGACCCCCTCGGCGGGCGCTCCTTCGGCGGGCGCCGCGCCGACGGCCACCGGCTCGATGACGACCTGGGGAAGCTGCGTTTGCTGCAAAGCCTCCGCGGCGGCGTTCAGGCGCGCAAGTTCGCTCTCCAGCAGGGCGCTGTCCCCGCCCACGAGCGCGCCTATCGCAGCGGAAAAGGCCCCGCTGGTCGCCTCGCTCAGAAAAGGCGAGTCCTGGATGGGGATAAAAAGGCCGTACGCCTCCGCCAGAGCGGGATAGGCGCTTTCTAAGCCCTCGTCGGGGTTCACGGCCCCCAGCGCCTCTTGTAAGGCCGCCGCCACACCCTGTTCAAACCTCAGGCGCAACGCGGCCCCTGTGGTCGGGCCCGTTTCGCCCGAAGCGGTTGCAGCCGCGTCCAGCGCGCTTTGCGTCTCGGCGCTTAAGCCCATCTCGGTCGCCAACGCGGCGAAGCGCCGCGCCGCCGTCTCTAAATTCCCTGCGTTGGCGTCCCGCACCGCCGCCTCGTAGAGGAGCCGCCGGAAACCGCCCTTGAGCACCGCCACCTGAACGGCCAGGTCGGCCCTACTCTCGTTGTGGATGGCGGTGCGGGCGCGCTCGAAGGTGGCCTCCACCGAACCCACGAGGGTGGCGGAACTCGTTTCTTGCGAGAGCGGGCGCAGGGTCCGCGCCGCGCGCTCCAAGTTGTCGAGGCTCGCCGCGCCGTCCTGAAAGTTCCCGTCCTCGAGCGCCGCCAAGCTCGCGTTCAGGCTTTCTAAGGCGAGGGCGTAGCGCGCCAAAAAGCTGTCTTCTGCATTACCCATTAGCTCATCCGCCGCGTCGTCCGCTGCGTCATCCGTTGCGCCAGGTTGTGTAGAAGGCTGTGCGGGAGCCTGCGCGAAAGCCAAGGAAGACTGCGCGAGCGCGCCCCAGCTTAGGAGTAAAAGATAGATAATGAAGCGTTTCATAGTTCCTCCTCGAGAACCGAGAGCGTGCCGAACACCGCCCCGACGTTGAGGTCGGGCGTGCCGATAACGAGCAGCGTGCTCCCGCCCAAGGGGAGCAAAAAGAGCTGGTGGAGGCTGTGCGCTAAGTAGTACGCGCGCACGTGCGCGCTGCGGCGCAGCAGCGTGAGCGTCATGAGCCCGAAACGCGCGAGCGCGGCGAGGTCGAAGCCGCCGCCCCGCGAACACACGACCTCGCCCCCCGGCCCGAAGGCGGCCACCAGCTTGACCTCCTCGAGCCCCGCAAAGCGCAGCACCGTCGCCTCGAGCTGCGCGTCGGAGAGCGGGGGAAAGGTTTTGCGCCTTGACGCTACCAAAGGGGCGGGGGCCGGCGTCGGGAGGGGCTGAGACGCCCGAGAGGGTTCGGCGGGTGTTTCGTATACAGCGACGGGCACCCTTACATGTTCTGTGCCCACGGCGGGGGGCGGTGCGGACGTGTCCGGCGCGTCATCCCGCGCTTCTGTTTTCCTTTGCTCCTCCTCAAAGGTGACGGGGACCCCCCCAGGCGCGGGCGCGTCGTTCTTGAGGGCTTCAAGAGCTCCCTCACCCGCTCCTCGGGGCTTTGCCACCCGCTCGGCGCTCGGCGGGTCGTCGGGGCGCGCTTCCGCCACCTCCAAACGCGTGAGGTCCGCGGCGAGCTTTTTGAGGGTGCGCCGCAGGCCGTCGCGGGGCAGGGTGACTTCCAGTTCGCGGCACACGGGGCCGAGCAAGAGCCGTTTCATGAGCCCGCCGCTCACGGAGTCCGCCGTGTGGCCCGCTCTGTGGAGCGCCCGGTCGAGCACCCGCTGCGCGGCGCGCGCCGACATGAGCGTGGCGAGGCCGTCTTGCGTTTGGGTGTAGACGTCGTTAGCCACCCCGCACCCGCCCTGAAGGTGGGAGGGGGTCGCCCGGCGTCACCGCGACCTCACCTGAATGGAGACGTGGGGGGCCTGAGCCAAGCCGCGCCGTTCGTTGGTTCGTGTGCTTTTTCATATGCGCCCTAACGTGACGGCCCAAAGCCACCGGGCCGTTCACCTGCACCCTCAAGGATAGGCCGCTCCACCCCCCGACCGTGTGAAATATTCGCCCGTCGGCGCGGGCGCGTAAAAGGTGTTAAATAGAACGCATAAACCCGCACCTGCGGCGTCCGGACGCTAAAGCGTTTCCGCCGCCGCCGCGGAGCCCGCGACCCAGCCTTCGCTCTCGTCCGCGACCTCGTACTTCCAGACGGGCAGGAGTTCTTTAAGGCGGTCGATGAGGTTCGAGCAGGCTGCTAGCGCCTCACGGCGGTGTCTGGACGAGACGACGATGGCGACGGAAGCCTCGCCGGGCCGGAGCCGCCCCAGCCGGTGCGCTATCACAACATGTCCCAGCTCGGCGCGCGCCCGCAGCTCCTCGGCGGCGCGCTTCATCTGGCCCAGGATCATCGTCTCGTAACCCTCATAGTCGATGTGGCGCACCGTTTGCCCCAAGTTGGGCGAGCGCACCGTGCCGAGAAAAGAGGCGACCGCGCCCCATTCGGGGGCGACGGCCAGCGCGGTGAGGTGCGCTATATCGAGCACGCCCTCGGTCACAAAAAAGTGGTCCGTCCCGAACGCCTCGCCCTCAGACCCGCCTGAAACGGGCGGAAAAAAGGCCACCGTGTCCCCGTCCGCGACTTTATGGTCGGGGGAGACGTAAGACTCGTTCACTGCGCAGAGCGCGCCCTTGAGCGCCAAGCCGGGGTGGTCGGCCTCGAGCCGCGCCGCCACCTCGCGGACGCTCCAACCCTCGGGCAGCTCGAGCGTCAGTTCCCGCTCCCCCACGTGTTGCCGGTAGGAGGCGAACAGCAGGAGCGTTATTCTGACGGTCGAAACGTCGGGGACGTTGGGATTACCGGGCACGCTAGTTGACCCCGCCCGCGTCTTCCGCCCGACCCAATACAGCCTGTCCTGACACAGCCTGCCCCGACACCGCCTCCGTCACGCCGCGCGCCACCATCAGGACCTCGGGGTAGCGCATCCGCAGCGGCCCTAAGAGCAGGAGCCCGCCGCGGCTCGAGCCGAGCGCCAGCGGGGCCGACACGAGGGCCAGGGCGGGCTCGAGGGTAAGGCCGAGCGTCGCGCTGATTTCGTCCGCCTCACTCAAAAGCGCGTCCGGCATAGCCGCGAGCGTGGGCCCCTCGACGCGCTCGACGGCGCGCCGCACGAAGTCGGGGTCGGCGCTTTCGGGCTCGGCCAAGAGGTTGCGCAGCCCGCGCGAGAACACGCGGGGCGGGTTCACGGCGGGCCAGGCGCGCGCGAGCGCGCGGAGGGTGCGCGCCACCTCCGCGCCAGCGCGCGTGGCGATGTCCGCGAGCGCGACCGGCACCTCCCCGACGGGCAGCGTGAGGCCGCGCAGGCTGCTCTCGGCCTCGCGCAGGGCGGCCCCGTCGGGCGTGGGTGCCAAGTCCACCACCACCTGACGCACCAGCCCGTGCTCGAGCACCACCACCGCCAGCATCCGCGCGTCTGAGAGCGCGGAGAGGTGGATTTCTAGGGTCGCCAGCGCGTCGTCGGCGGGCAGCGTGACCACCACCGCGTAGCCCGAGAGCTCGGCCGACACGTCCGCGACCCGCTGCAAGAGCACGTCGCCGTGCGCGCCGCCCAGCCGCTCCGAAAGGAGCCGCCTTTGGAGCGCGGGCAGGCGGCGCGGCGGGATGAACTTGCGCGCGTAGCGGGTGTAGCCCAGGGCCGTCGGGACGCGCCCCGCCGAGGTGTGGGGCTGCGTGAGGTAGCCGTCGCGCTCCAGCGCGCCAAAATCGTTGCGCACGGTGGCGCTGCTCACCTCGAGCCGCCCCGCTATCCACGAAGACGGCACGGGCCGCGCCGAGCGGATATACCCCTCCGTGACGAGGTCCAAAACGTGTTCCCTGCGCTCGTTCATTGAGGTTGACTATATCACGGGCGGGCACCCTTTCGGGGGGCGGTTTACACCGTAGGCGCTTCTTCTACAGGTTTTTGGGGGTGTGGGTGCGGTTTGGACCAAAAGTAGTGGGAAAGGACTGAGAGAAAAGGACTGAGGTAAAAGAGCTCAACGCTTTTTTGCCTCCCCCGGTTGCACAGCGGTATAGAAGCCGTGTTCAAAAAGCTCAGACCGCTACGTGACCCGCTCGAGCTCGAGCGCCGCCAAACTTTGCAGCGCCTCCCTTTCGGGCGAGGCGGGCAGGGGCGAGAGGGACGCTTTAGCGGCTTCCGCCTCCCTGACGATCCGTTCGCGCGTTTTTACATCGGTACCGTGGGCGCGCACGAGTTCCGTCATGCGCGCCACGTCCCCCTCCCTGTGCGCGTGGCGGCGCAGGATGGCGCGCGCCTCCTCGACGCCCGCTTCCAGCAAGAGCAGCACCGGGTAGGTCGCCTTACCCTCGCGCAGGTCGCCGCCCACGGGTTTGCCGAGCGTCGCGGCGTCGCCCAAGAGGTCTAGGTAATCGTCCCTCATCTGGAACGCGACCCCGTAGCGGAGGCCGAAGGAGCGCAGGGCGGCGCGCTGCGCCTCGCCCGCGCGGGACAAGATGGCGGGGCCCTCGAGCGCCGCCGCCAATAAGACCGCCGTTTTGCCCTCGATGATGGAAAAATAGTTGTCCAGCGAGTAGGTCTCCAGAGTCGCCATCTGAAACTGCAACACCTCGGCCTCGCAGATGCGCGCGGCGGTCTCGGACATGAGCAGCGTGAAAGCGGCGCTGTCGGCCTCCGCCAGGAGCCTAAGCACCCGCGCCAGCATGAAGTCGCCCGACATCACGCTCACCACGTTGCCGTAGCGCAAAAAGGCCGCCTCATGGCCGCGGCGCGTGCTCGAGTCGTCGATGAGATCGTCGTGCAAGAGCGACGCCGAATGCAAAAGCTCGA
Organism: Trueperaceae bacterium; assembly: GCA_965214995.1. GTDB lineage: Bacteria > Deinococcota > Deinococci > Deinococcales > Trueperaceae > CBDCCT01. The sequence continues at coordinate 4,395,539 of CBDCCT010000002.1, read as the reverse complement.
CCGCGAGCGCCACCCGCATCCCCGCCTCGGCCTCGGCGCGGAGAAGCCGCGCCGCCAAAAAGGCCAGCGCGGGCCGCAGCCGCTTGCCGCCCGCGCTCACCAGATCCTCGCCGATAGCCCCGATAAAGGCCACCTGGGAAGTTAGTTCGGCGGCGAGTTCGCTTTCAAACGCCTCGAGTTCGGGCTGGACGGTTTTGAACAGGGGCTCAGGCACAGGGGGCTCCAGAACCAGTATACGTTTCTAGGCCCCCGCCCACTGTAAGGGTCGAACTGCAAACGCCGGACCATGAAATGCCAAAAAATGCCGAGCGGGAACACTCAGCGGGTGAATATCGAATAAGCGGGCTTTATCGGGGGGTCGCCCGTTGGGACGCGCAACGTGCCCCCGACCCACCGAAGCGTCCCGCGCATCTCTTACAATGGAGGCATGTCGAAACGAAACCGCGAACGCAAAGCCGAACTTAAAGTCGCGCAGGACGCGCGCAAGCTCACCCCCGGCAAGGTGTTCCGCCTCATGCTCAAGTCGCTCGTGTTCGCGCTCGCCGTCGGGCTCCTTTTTGCTGTGCTGTCCACGTTGGGCGTGCCCTATCTCGACCGCCTCTGGGTCCAGTTCGGGCTCATCTTGCTCGTTTACGTCGTGGCCTATCCCTTTCTCATGAGCGAATTCAGGGCGCGGCGTTACGGGAAAAAACGGTGAGGTGGTCGCGGTTCATGGTGCTCTGTTTTCGGGAGCACTCGCGGGCTAGGTAGGGCTGCTTCTATGGACGTTTCGCCACCGCCCTCAGCTCGAGCCCCCGGTCAGCGGAGCCTGTCCCGGCAGGTCAAGCTGGCCCGCTTCTGGATGCCCGTCGCCATCGTCGGGGTGGTGCTCTTCCACCAGCTCTTGATCGTGCCCTTGGGCGGCGAGGGTTGGCAGTTCTGGGCGCAGGTCCTTTTTTACAGCATCTTGGGGCCGACCGTCACCTTTGCGACGCTCAACTGGATCGTCTCGGAAATCGAGGGGCGCGAGGAGGCGCAAGAGGAGTTGGGGCGGCTCTACGCGCAACTGCAAAAAAGTCACGCGCTGCTTAGCTCCATCCAAAAGGTGACCGAACAGTTCGCCACCGCGGCGGACCTAGAGGCCGCGCTCAAAGCCGCGAGCCGGGGCATCGCCGAGGTGACGGGCGCGCGTGGGACCGCCGTCTTGCTGGGGCCGAGCGGGCTCGGGGTCACGCGGAGTTTTGGCTTAGACGCCGCCATGATGCGCGACGCGCTCGCCCGCGACCGCGCCATCACCGAGGGGCGGAGGCTCGACGACGCGTGCGAAGAGGAGGTCTGCTGGGTCTTGTCGGCGGCGCTCGAGTGGGGTGGCGAGTACCAGGGCAGCGTCCACGCCTATTTTGAAACGCCGCCAACCTCCGAGCAGCGCGAGAGTTTTAGTATTCTAAGCGCCGAATTTTCCGCCGCCGCCGAGGCCACCCGCTCGCGCACCCGCGACCTGCTGACCCTGGTGGACGTGGACCGCAGCATCCGCGCGGAGGGGAATCTGGGCCGGCTGCTCGAGACCCTCCTCACCCAAATCATGCTGCGCGCCGAGGCGACCCTGGGCGGCGTGTATCTGGCCGACGAGAGCGGGCTTTTGCAGCTCAGGGCCTGGCGCGGGCTCTCTGGCTCGGCGGCCCCCGCCCAGACCTCGCTGCGGGTGGGGGAGGGCTTCGTCGGCGGGGCGGCGGCTCGAGCGGAGCCCTGCATCGCCGGGCGCTTGTCGGGGGGCGCCGAGGACGGCCCCGTCTTGGCGGGCGCGCGCTCGGCGGTGTCCTTGCCCCTCTCCACCGACGACGAGCTTTTGGGCGTGGTCGTGCTGGCGCACGAGCGCCCCGAGCATTTTGACGAAGCCAACCTGCCCTTCTTGAGCCTCCTGGCGGGCCAGGTGAGTCTGGCGGTCCGTAACGCTCGAGCCTACCTCCAGTCCGAAGAGCTCGCCATCGCCGAGGAGCGCGCGCGCATCGCCCGCGAGATTCACGACGGGGTGGCGCAGTCCTTGGCCTTTGCCGCCCTAAAGCTCGACCTGGTCTTGCGTTTAGAAGACCAGCCCGACAAGGCGCGGCTCGAGCTCGAAAACGCCACGCGGACGGTGCGCGAGACCATCAAGGAGGTGCGCCGCTCGATTTTCGCGCTGCGCCCCATCGACCTAGAGCGCCACGGCTTCGCCGAGACCATCCGCCGCTACGCCTCGGACTACGGCCAGCAGAACGGCGTGTTGGTCGGCCTGGAGGTCCAAGAGGTCCCGCAGCTCACGCTCAAGAGCGAGGCGGTGCTCTTCCGCATCTTCCAGGAGGCGATGAACAACGTTGCCAAGCACGCGTCGGCCAGACGCGTCGAGGTCACGGTCGGCAAGACCCCGCAGGGCTGCACCTTTATCACCGTCGAGGACGACGGCCAGGGCTTCGACCCCGCCACCGTCTCCGACCGCATCACGAGCGCGGGCGGCTTAGGCTTGAAACAGATGAAAGAGCGCGTCACGGGGCGCGGCGGCGCGTTCGAGCTGACGACCAGGCCGGGCGGCGGCACGCGGGTTTATGCGTCGGTGCCGGAGTAGCCTCTTAAGCAGTAGCCTCATTCCATATACTCTTTAAAGTCCTCGAGCGGCTCATCAAAATCCTCAGACATCCAAATCTCACCCTTCGCGCTGCCGACAAGACCCCGGTTCGCGCGTGGCTGCGGCTGTGGTTGCGGCGCGTGCACGATTTTGTAGGCGCTGCCGTCTTCGCGGGTGATGATGACCTCTTCGCCGTCGGCAACTTTAGCCAGGAGCGTCTCGAGCCGTTCTTTCGCTTCTTTAAGCATCACGGTAGTCATAGGGCTATTCTATTGCATGAGCGTGTTCTTTGCCTCGAGCCCACCCTAGCCGACTTGAACATTAGTCCAGCACATCATCCGGGATTTCAGAGGCGGGAATGAGCACCACTTCCCCGTCGCGCTCGACCGCGACCGGATTGCCCGCGAGTTTGTGCCCACGCAAGGCAATTTTGACAGCTTTGTTGATGGCTGCGGTAATCACCTCGCTGTTACGAAACGCCTCCGTAATGCGTTCGGATGTACTTAGCGGTAACGTTTTTGAAGGGTCTTCCATAAGTCTCCGTTATAGATTTGCTTTCCATCCGTGTTTCGTTGGGCGATAATGGTACCAGAACTGCCGCTGTTATCATAAAACACCCACGCATCTGCCATAGGTTCGTACAGGCTGAAGAAATTTCTCAGCCCGGCCTCGTAACGACGTGCTACAATCTCATCGGGAACATGGTGTCCACCCGAGCGGACCCTTTCACGGACACGTTTCTGGGCCAATTCAGGTGAGGAGAGCCACAAAAAGACGAGCGCGAAACCGTAGCCGTAACCCTTTTGCTCACGGAGCCAAGGCGCGAAACTGCGACTCGCCAGGGTGGTCTCAAAAGCAAAAGACCGCCTTTCACGCGCGAGCCGCCGCAGACGCCGCAGCATGATGCGCCCCGCTTCGAACGCAGAATTTTCGGGCGCGAAGCCGGACAAACCCTGAGCGATAACGTCGGCATTAACAAATTCAGGCGTGGCAAAGGTTTCTTTTAGAAGCACAGGCGCAGCCGTTGACTTGCCCGCGCCGTTCGGTCCCGCAATGACGACAATGCTAGGAGCGTCTGCCATTTACGCCGACAAGCTTACCAAAGCATCTTCAAGGTGTGTAGTCCTTGAAATCTTCCAATGGTTCGTCGAAATCATCGCTCACGTCTGTAAACCAGCCTTTACCGCTGCCCAAGACCGGACGCGGTTTCTCGGCTTTTCTGACTTCCACAAGCACTTTCGTCCCGTCGTCTAAAGTCACCGCGAAGTCTTTTTCTTGCAGCAACTCCTCGAGCCGTTCCTTCGCCTCTTTAAGCGGCACCGTCGTCATGAAACCATTCTACTCGCCTTGCTCCAGCATGACCTCCACCTCGAGCCGAAGTTCGGGAAGGCGGTTCTTGATAACGTCCCAAACAATGTCATAATCAACGCCAAAATAACCGTGGATGAGCCTGTCGCGCATCCCGGCCAGGGCTCGCCAATTTACCTGCGCGTGCTCCTCTCTAAGGTCTCGTGGCAACTTTTTCGTCGCCTCGCCGATAATCTCCAAGCTTCGGACGACGGCCCTCTTCAACACCTCGTCTTGCAAAAACGCTTCACGCTCGAGCGTGCTCACTTCGCGCTCAACAAACGTCACTTCGTCCAGGATGTGACGCAGATATTCACGCGTTGAAATCGACATACTCGACCCTGCTGAGAATATGCGGCCCTATGTGCGGACTCAGCGATTCACGCGTCACCAATTCCACCCGTCGGCCCAGAAGGTCCTCGAGCCAAAACGACAGTTCCATAAAGTTGTCAAACGTCTTCTGACCCTCCGCAAACTCCACAAGCAAATCCACATCACTCTCCCCCCCGCCCTCGCCCCGCCCGAACGAGCCGAACAGCCCCAAGCGCCGAACGCCCAAGGTTTGCAAGCCCTCAAGGTTCGCCCTCAGCACCTCCAAAACGTCACTTTTGCTGCTCACCCTACTCACCCCCAACCCGCGCCATCTCCCGCACGATGTTGACCGTTTCCACGCTCACCGTACACACGCGCTTCAACAGGTCAATCACCTCTTCTTTATAGTCTGCGAACCTGTACGTGTTGAACTTTTCCCGGATGGTCGGGTCCTTGGGCTTTTTCTCCTTGTAACGGTCCAGCACCCACTCGAGCGCCGACCTGTTCCCCAGCTTGTACTCCCACGCCTCCGGCGGCACGTTTGAGAGCACCGTCTGCGTGTCCAAGACAATCTGCCCCGCCTCTTTGTCCGCTTTTAGTTTTGCCTTGGGATTTTTTACGCCCGCCGCGTCCACCCGCACAAGGTCATAAGGCTCTTGCCCCTCATAGTTCAGGTGGAGGTCCATGAGAGAAGCGCCCCACGCCGCCCACTGTGCAAAATCGTCGTAAAAGGGGATGTGCGGGAACTCGCGCTTTAGGTTGAGTTCGTACTTTTTGCGGTACGCGGGGTCATGCAGCACGCCGTAGGTGTAGTGGAAGATGTCAACGCGCTCTATCTCCCTCTCCTCCACACCGCCCGTTGAATCCCCCCAACCCCCCTTACCAAAGGGGGGCTTTGCTACCCCGCCCTCACCACCTAAGCCCGCCTCTTTTCCCCCCTTATCAAGGGGGGCCAGGGGGGATTTTCCCCCAGGAAACGCCACTTTCCCGTAGTGCTCCCGGAACCCTTTCAAGCCCCAGTCGGTGATGTTGTCTAGGCGGTTGCCGTGTTTGTCGTAGCGGTAGAGGGGGAGGCATTGAGCCGAGTCTGATGGATATACGTGAAAATCGGGAATAGAATTCACAGCAAGCACTGCGAATTCTGCACGATTACCGCTTCTGAAAGTAATTACTACATTTTCTTGACTAAGAGTGCTTCCAAACATCTTGAAATGATTTGAAGTCAGGATATCTGATAACCCGGTTTGTGCATAGTAAAACTGTTTGACAAATGGTCGGTAGAGTGCTCTGGAAATTAAAGTGTTGTCAAAATCGAACTTTCTACCTTGGGTGAGTTTATGTTTAAGGTCTCTGCTCCACTTAATTGAGTAGTCTAGCTGGTCATCCAGGTCTGCTTTCGCTACATTTGCCAACTTATTAACTTGTTGATTGTAAATTTCAAGAAAATATCCGATTTTTTGAGCTAGTTCTTCATCACTAAAGCTGTATACCCACTCATCGCGGTTGGTAGCAATCCCAAGAGAATAAAACTGGAATATTACTTCGCTATTTGGGGCATCAAGCTTTGCATCCTTTGATGCAATGGGAAGTAGCTCATCCCAACTTTCCGCTTGATTCACCCACGTTTGGCGGTTGTTCGGTGTGATGTGCCTGAATGGGACTCGCTCAAAATCGGTGTTACTCAACCACTGCAGCTTCTCTTTCGCCGTTTCCAACTCAGGGCGGCGCACATAATAGATGTCGGCTTTGCTTTCCTGACTTCCCTTTTTGACAAAATAGATAATTGCCACGCCCGTCTGAATCCCAAAAACATTGTGCGTCGTTCCTGACAGTTTCGGATTGGCGCGAACATCCCCGCCCAAATCCACAACGTAAATCTCCCCAAACTCCTCCGCCACCACCTTCCTAAACCCGTCAAAGGTGCGCGAGTCTATAAAAGAGCGGTTGACGACGAAGGCAATCACGCCGTTTTCGCCTACGCGGTCGCTTGCCCAGCGGATGAAGCGGGCGTACATGTCGTAGACTTTGGTCTTTTGCGCGGTGCTCTCTTTGACATAAGTTTGTTTGATGCGTTCGTCAATCGCAGGGTAGGGGCGGTTTTTGTTGTTCTCGTTTTCGTTGAGTTGGTTGGCGTTGTAGGGCGGATTGCCGATAATCACCGAAATCTTTTTTTCGTTCTGCCGCTTGATGCGCTCCAAATTCTCCGCCGTCATCTCGAACATGCTGGCCTGACCCACCGCGCCGACATAATTCAAGTTGTCCAGCGTGTCCACAAAGGCGATATTTTCAAACTCGGCGTACTCGCCCATCTTCTGCTGATAGGTGTACTCGATGTTGAGGTTCGCGGTGTAGTAGGGCAGAAGCGCGACCTCGTTACAAAAGAGCTCAAAGGCGTACTTGTGTTTGAGCTGGTGCTTGGGCAGATACTCGATAATCTCGGTGATAAAGGTGCCCGTGCCGGTGGCGGGGTCCAAAATGTTGACGCCCTCGTCGCCCAGAAACTTGCCGAAGTGCTTGTGGGTGAGGTGGTCGGCGGCCTCAATCATAAAGCGGACGATTTCGTTGGGCGTGTAGACGATGCCCAAACGGTCGGCGGCGGCGGGGTTGTAGGCCTGGTAAAAGGTTTCGTAGATGACTTTCAAGAATTTTTGCTTTTCGTGGTGGTTGGCAATGTTCGCCGCCGCCGCTTTGATGACGTTGTAGTAGGGCGCGATGCGCAGCAGCGTGTTCTTCCGCAGCGCCCCGACAAAAAACGTTTTGGTGACGTTGTGAAGCTCCTGGGCGACGTTGTTCTCGCGGTGAAACTGGCTCTCGTTAAAGACGGAGGTGAAAATCTCTTCGGTCAGGATGTGCTGAATCACCATCTCGCGCACGTCTTGCGCGCCCAAGTGCGGGTTGATGGCCTTTTGGACGAGTTCTAAGAGGCGGTCGCGCTGCGTTTGAAAGGCGGTGTTGTGCTGGGTCTGGTCCTCGAGCACCTTACGAAGCTCATCCAGCAGGTCGGGCAAGTCATTCTTAAAGCTCTCCACCGCGTCACGAAACGTCTTGATGTGGGGCGGCTCGAACGAAACAAACTGGGTGAGGAGCGCGTTGAGCGTCGCGGCGTCCTGCATAAGCGCCCGCCCGACCTCTTGCCCGTGCTGGATGAGCACAACCTGCTGGGTGTCGTCAAAAAGGATGTTGGTCGTGGGGTAGCCCCGCCCGAACTTCTTTTCTATCTCTTCGTCAAGATTGTCGAACTGGTCTTTGCTCTCCCAGTAGCCCCGGTCCTGGCGCAGCGCGTCTTTGAGGGTGCCGTCGGGGTAGACGGTCGCGCCGTTGACGCGGTACTCGAGTTCGGCAATCAGTTCCAAACTCTGCGTGTGCGCGTAGCTCTCTAGGAGTTGATAAAAGGCGTTGCGGAGGCTCTGCTCGCTCCTCGAGCCGCCATACTGGATATAGTTCTCGACTCGTTTGTGATACTGGTTGATGAGTTGCAAAGACACAGGTCATGTTACCGCGCTAAAGGACGTGAGGTTTGCTACTTTCTGTGCTTCAAGTCCCAACGCCAGCGTCACTCGCGGGCAGCCCCAAAGCTTTAGCCTCTTTTATGAGCCCTGCATCGAGGGAATAGATAGCGTCTACGCCGTTATTAAACGCGATAGCTAGGTGGAGCGCGTCGGGACCTCGGAGGCTCGAGCCTTCACGCAGAACGAAGCTCGAGGCAAGTCTATAGTCCGCCTGTGTCGGAGCAAATACTAATAAGGACCCTGCCATCTCCCTTTCGAATGTCTCCAGAACTTTTTCAAGCGCATTCTGCGTAAGCTCGCCCATCCGCCTCCTACGTGAAAGAAGGCTTGCAAACTCCACCTGTACCCACGGACTGATAGCAAACTCTCCGGGTGTCACGGCGGCAAATACGGAGATGACCTGCTCGCTCATCGCTTCTTCGAGATAAAAAGGGACAAGGAAGCTTGTGTCTAAATAAGTCAGTAGCGCGCCTCGTTACGTAAGGCGATGAGGGTGTCGAGACTGCTTGTTTTCGCCGCAGCTTGCGAGGCGAAAAGTTCAGCGCGAGATGCAAAAGGCTTAAACGTTTTCTTTGCCTGAGAGAGCGTGGCAACGGGCTCCCCGCGCCGCGTGATGACGATGTCTTCGCCCCCCTCGACACGGCTTAGAAGCTCGCTGAGGGTGGTTTCGGCGTTGAGCTCTACATGGCTGTGCATAAGGCTATTCTAGCAGGCTCGAGGCTCGAGCTTTAACGATTGCTTGCCTAACCGCGGCTCAGCCGGTACTTGAGCATTTTGTACCGAAAGTACATCCGGCAGCCGACGCAGTACCCCGTCGTTAAGTTGAGGAGCGCGAGCGCGATGACGAGAAGCGTCAGCAAAGTGCCGAGGAGCGGCAGCCCGGCGAGGTGGCCGAGCGTGGCGAGCGTCAGGAAGGTGCCCCCGACGCCCTGCGCGAAGAGGTGGGCGCGTGGGTCGTCGTTGACAAGGTTACGCTTTAGTCCCAGGAGCGGGCGAAGAACGTCGGTAAAGAACCGCTTGAAAAGCGCACCTTCCGGGACGAACGTCCCGACTAGCATCACGGCGGCGGTCGAGGCCACGAGCCAGGGCGCACCGAGGAGCAAGCCGAGGGTACTAAAGACGACGACGCAGGCTTGGTTGAACTCGAGCGCGACGGGGTCGGTCGTGGTTTCCGGTGAGGTGTTTGAGGCGTTTATTCCACAAGCATAAGTAGTTTACAAAACCTGTCAAGTATCACGCCATACATGAGAGATGCGCGGGGAGGTGGTGCGACTACAGCCTCAGAACCCCGGCTTCAGCAGGTGCTCCAAACAGGGCTCATACGTCACGCCTTGCTCAAAATCCGCAGCCAAATCAGCGACGGTCACCTCGCCCAAAGCCGTAAGCAGCGCGTCCCGGACGCGCTGCCAGACCGCCACGCGGGCGTGACAGCGGTCTTGTTCGCGGCAGGACTCGTGCCAGAGGAGGCTGATGCAGCTTAAGGGGGCCACGGGGCCGTCGATGGCGCGCATCACGTCGCGTAAGGAGATGTCGCCCGGCGCTTGTGAAAGCGCGTAGCCGCCGCCCGTGCCCTTTTTCGACATCACCACGCCCGTGCTGGACAAGGCCGCCAGGATGCGCACCAAATAGGGGCGCGCCACCCCGGTCGCCTCGCTGATCTCGTCGGAACTCACCCAGCGCGTGATGGGCTGAGTGCCCAAATAGCCCAACGCCTGAAAGGCGTAGATGTCGGTGGTGGAGAGGCGCATGTGCTCGAGATTATAGCAGGTGCGTGGTCGCGGGTCGCGGTTGGTTCGAGCAGGATTAACTTTATGCGTTACCGTCTGAAACGTAGCTTGTGAGAATCGTCCACCTTAAAATGATTTGAACTAATCGTCGCGCGGCGTGTCGTCTCGAGGCCTGCCCCCCAAGTTTTTCCTCGCCGAGCGTTTGGAGCGCATCCCGAAAAGCCGGAGGCCGAAAAGAATAACAAGCACCACGGCGGCGATGATAACGAGTTCCCAGAAGCCGATAGGACCAAAGCGCATGGGTGATGCTATCACAAAGGTCGGCTTTTGCCGTGATAGGCTCTTACGGATGCTGAAACGCCGTTCTTTGGAGGCCGAAGTCGTTTACAACGGGATGGGCACGCCCAGAAGGGACGGGGCCGTGGTGGTGCAGGGCGAGGGCGACGAGGCGGTCGTCGTGGCGGTGGACGAGCAGGCGCGGGCGCGGGAGAACTTTCCGGCCGCCGAGGTTACGAATGCGGGCTTTGCCCTCTCACCGCCGCCGGTCAACGCGCACACGCACCTGGACCTTTCACAAATGACGTTTGAAAAGGGTTCTTACGAGGATTTTATAAAACGCGTTATCGCGCACAAGCAAACGTGGCGGGAGGGGGGGCTCGAGGCCGCCCGCGCGGGCGTGGCCGAACTGCGCCAAGGCGGGGTGAACACGGTCGGCGACATCGTGACGCAAGAGAGCGTGATGGAATATCTCCTTACCGAGCCGACCTTAAAGGGCGTGGCCTACTGGGAGGTCATCGGCCCCGACCCGGCGGACGCCGAGCGGATTTTTGAGGAGACGGTGGACAAGCTGCGCAGGTTTCGCGCTTGGGAGAGGCCGGACGGGGTCAAACTCGGGCTTTCGCCCCACACGCCCCACACGGTGAGCGCGCCTCTTTTGCAAAGGCTGGCAAAGCTGGCGACGGCCTCGCACCTGCCCCTGCAAATCCACGTTGCGGAGAGCGGGGGAGAGGTCGCCATGCACCAAGGCGGGACGGGGCCGCTGGTGGAGTTGATGCGCGGGTTTTTTCCCCACTGGGAGCCGTCGGGGCGGAGCCCGGTGGGGTATTTGGACACTCTGGGCGTGCTCGAGGCCCGCCCCACCTTAGTCCACATGGTTCACGTGAGCGAGGAGGACGTGCGCAGGGTGGCGCGCGCGGGCTGCGCGGTGGTCCACTGCCCCCGCTCGAACGAGGCGCTGGGCTGCGGGCGCTTTCCCTGGGAGCTGTATATGAAGCACGGGGTGGAGGTGGGGTTCGGGACGGACTCGAGGGGCTCGAGCCCAAGTTTGTCCGTCCACGAGGAGGTGGCGGCGGCGCGGGCGCTGCACGGCGCTCACGCGAGCCCGCTCGCGCTCGTGCGCGGGGCGGTCAAGGGAGGGTACAGGGCGCTTCACATGACGCCGCCCCGTTTTGCCCGTGGCGACGCGGCCAAGCTCCTCCACATCTGGCGTTAGGTTTGCGCACGGTTAGATTTGTACACCATGTGACATGATTTAGTGGCGGTGAGGACTAAATTAACAAGAGGAGGCATTATGGCTAACAACACCGTTGAATTTACCGACCAAAACTTTTCGTCCGAAACCAAAGAGGGCTTGGTTCTAGTGGACTTCTGGGCCCCCTGGTGCGGCCCCTGCCGCGCGGTCGGCCCGGTGATTGAAGAACTCGCCGGAGACTACGAAGGCAAGATCAAAGTGGGCAAGCTCAACGTGGACGACAACCAGCAAGTCGCCATGAACTACCGCGTGATGAGCATCCCCACCGTCATCTTGTTCAAAGACGGCGAGGCGGTCGAGACGATGATAGGCGCGCAGCCCAAGGGCGCGTATGAGGCGCGCCTGAATAAGCACGTCGGGGCTGTGGCGAGCTAAGCCAAGCGGGTACAAAGTAAAAGAGGGCGGCGCACGACGCGCCGCCCTCTTTTTATGTTTGTTGTTGATTACCAGTCTATCCGGATGAGCGAGTGGAGGTAGAGCGCGCCGTCCTCCATTTCGGTGTAGCTGGTGTTGACCCCGACGTGCTCGCTCAGCACCCGCAGCGTGGCGGGCGCGAGGTCGACGAGGTGCAAGAGGTCGGCAAACGAGGGCGGCTCGACTACTTCCGTCTCCAGCGCGTCCTCCGCGTCCCCCAAGGCCGCGCCCGGGGTGCGCGTGACGCTGAGCGAATAGTCTTCCGGCAGGTAGCCGTAGTTGAGAATCTCGAGCCAGTAGTCAACGCCCGCTTCGGGGGTGAAGGTAAATTCCGTGCTGGACGAGCCGTAGGTCTCACCCTCGAGCAGGTAGAGGCTCTCGGTCTCGTTGATGAGGTAGAGGTACGCGTCCGAGAGCCCTTCAAGCGTCACCGTCACCTCGTCGCCCGCTTCCAGCCCGGTGAGGCTGTAGTAGAGCGACTCGTACTCTTCGCCGGTAAGCTCACCCTGGACCTCCACGGGAGCCGCCGCGTCGACGGGCGTGGCCTCCGCCCCGGTCAGGTCGGCGTCGTAGTCCAGCTCGACCGTGTCCGAAACGTCCATCTCCGCCAACGCTTCAGAGAGCCCCACCGAGAGCGCAAAGGCGAGCGGCTGGCTGACGACGTCCAGCAGGTCGGCGTAGCCGGAAAGCTGCCGCCCGACCTCCGCGTAATCGCGTCCCAAAACGCGCCCCGGCACCGCTTGGGTGGCGCTTTGGTAGCTTTCGGTCTCCACAAGGCTCTCCTCGTCGCCCGCGAACGTGTCGATGAGCGTTTCCAGCGCGCGCGACGGGGTGCCGACGACGAGGTAGTTGTCTATGAAGCCTACGCCGACGTCGCCGTTCACCGAAAAGCGGTAGCGCGTGAAGGTCTGGCCCTTGTAGGTCACCTCCTCGCTGGCGAGCTGGGAGAGGAAGAGCGCCGCGTCCTCGTCCGACGCCACCGCCTCCTCGAAAAGCGGGGTGAACGCGCGTGCGAGTTCCTCAAACCCGGCCTCGGCGGCCTCGGGGCTGGCGACGGGGATGGCCCAGGCCTGCGCCTGGCCGTAAAAGAGCGTGCGGAGGTCGGGGCTGACGGGCTCGAGCACCACCGTGTGGAGTTCCGGGCCGAGCCAGTCGAAAAGCCCCCGGTCGATGTCGAAGTCCAGCGCCTCGCGGAGCACCTCGCGCAAATTCACGGACACCTCCATCGAAGGCGGCGCGGCGTCGAGCAGGCTTTGCACGTAATCGAACAATTCCTCGGACGGCAGGCGGTTGGAGGTCGCCGACAAGCTCGAGGCGGGGGCCAAAAAGAGACTTCCTACTGAACAACTCTCGCACAGCAGAAGCTCCGCCAAAGCTGCGTCGCCCCCCTCGGGGTTGACCGCGGTCACGTTCTCGAACAGCAGGCCCTCGGGGGTCACGCTCACGATTCCTGCGTAGCCGCCGAGGGTGCGCAAAAGGGCCGCGCCGCGCTCCACAAGATAGTCCTCCTCGGGGGAGCTTGCCGCCATGCCGCCAAAATCCTCCAGCACGTCCGCGAGCGCGGCAAAATCTAAAGTGAGGCTCAACTGGCTCTCGCCCGCCTCCAACGCCGCCGCCCTTTGGTAGAGCGCGCTGTCGGCCAGGCTCGGCTCGGCGGCTCCCGCCGCGCGGCGCACCACGGCGCGCGCCGTGTCGGGGTCCGTGCTCGCAAAAAAGAGCGTGTCCACATGGCCGACGACAAAGGGAAAGTCGCCGCCGTCGTTGACGACGTAGAGGGTCACGCCGTCCTGCTCGAGCGTCTGGATGACGATGTCAGTTTGCTCGGCGCAGTCCAGGAGGGCGCTTTGTACCTCCTCATAAACCGCCGCCAGCTCCGGGTCCGCCCGCAGGAGCGCCGTGGCGGCGGGCACGGGGTTAAAGGCGCTCACGCTCACCGTGAGGAGCGCGTCGGTGCTCACCTCGAGCGCGTCGTCGGTCGTTGAATCGTCTTCATAATCCGCCAGGCAGCGGCTAAAGGCGTCCTCTCCGCCTCCCGCGGTTCCTTCCGAGAACCCTTCTAAAAAGCCCTCGAGAAAAGAGTTGAAAAAGTCCGTGGAGTCGTCCCCAGCCCCAGCCGTATCCTCAAAGCTCGCGGCGAGGCGGTCTAAGGTCTCCCCGGCCCGCTCCCAGTCGAGCGCGGCGACGTCGTCACCGAGCGTGCCGAACATGTCGGGGCGGGTCTGCATCCCCAGGCTCAGGACGGTGTCGGCGGGGGCGAGACTCGCCAGGGGCTGCGCCCACCCCGCGCTGAGCGCGGCGAGAAGAAGGGTAAAGAGGAGGGCGGAAACAACTTTTGGGGGGGCGAGCGGAGGGAGCATGGAACGTTTCATGGGTCTCCTTTGGCATGTGACTGAGCGTGGTGTTGCGTGCGACCAACCGTGGTTTTGCTGCGAATGTTGCCCACTCGAGCACTCTCGAGAGTATAAAGGCGGCCCGTCATCCGCCCATTAATTTTACCCCATGTCGGCAGCCCTGTTGCGCGGGAGTCGGCGCACCGGCTTACGCGTCCCCGCCGGACACCCGGGTCGCGCTCACGCCTTGGGGCGTGACCAGCCACTCGAGGTCAGTCACATTGCTCGACACGAAGCGCAGCGTGTAGCCGTCCCCGCTAAAACTTTCCACCCGCCACTGCACCCCCTGCGGGAGCGTGAGGTCAACGAGCGCGTTCGTCGTGTACTGCCCCGTTTGCAAGCGGGCCAACTCCATGAGGTGCCACGCCTCCAGGGCGGCGCGGTTCGTGGCGACGGCCTCGGGCGTTTCTAAGGTGATGGTGGTGCCCGGAGGCTGCGCGGAGGGCGCGGCCTGTGGGGCGCAGGCTCCCAAAAGGGCGGTGATGAGGGCGGCTGTTAATAATTTGTCCGTACGTGATAATTTCATACCTGATAATAACGCGTTGGTAGTGAGTAGGCGTCCAAGCAAAAGAATTTGTCAACGTAGAGCCGACTTTAGGCGTCATGGTCTGGGGAAAATGTAAAAACTTATGTCAGGCGCTTGACCCGATAGACCCTGAACGGTCAGACGTTCACCGGCCTTGGCTCGAGCCAATAGCGCGCACCCTTTAGCGGCGAACGCTGCCCGCGCACAGAACTCGCTTACGAATTTTCACTTGGGTCCCCCGCCCCGCCCCGTTATGATGAGGCAGTCATGACTCTGCCGAGCACCGCCTACTTGCTCATCGCCATGTCCACCGAGGAGCGGGGCGGGGCGTTCGCGCCCGTGGCGGGGGCGTTGGGGCTGCAGAGCATGGTTCTGAGCGACGTCGAGGCGCTGCTCTACCACACGCGGGGCGCGGCGCCCGAGGCGCTGGTGCTCGAGGACAGCCTCATCGCCAAGGTGCCGCAGTTGGACCTCATCTCGCTTTTGCGGCGGCGCAAGCCGCTCGCCGAAACCCCGCTCATTTGTTTGGGCCCCGACACGCCCGAGCGGCACGTGGCCGCGCTTTCGTCGGGGGCCGACGTTTACTTAACGCTGCCCACGCGCCCGGCGCTGGTCAAGGCTTACCTAGAGCGCCTGTTGGGACGCCGCCGCGCCGAGGCGGGCCTGCGCGAGACCTTAGCCAAACTCAGGCAATTTGAGGCGGCCTACAAAGACGCCGAGCGCGTCAAGGACGACCTCACCCATATGCTCGTCCACGACCTGAAAAGCCCCATCGCCAGCGTGATGGGACTGTTAGAGCACTCCGTCGAAATCTTGCAAGCTTCCGGGGACGCGCACGGCACCGTCGAGCTCTTGACCTTAGCCCGGACCGAGTCGCAGCACCTCCTCAACCTGGCGGCCAACATCTTGGACGTGCGGCGGATGAAAGAGGGTCACATGCCCTACGCGCCCGACTGGCTGGGCGACCTCCCCGAGCTCGCGCAGCAGGCCCTGCGCGACGTGAGCGGCGCGGGGCGCGAGCGGCACTTTTCTTTCCTGGTCCGGCCCGAGGCGAACGCGGTTTACGCCGACGCCGCGCTCCTGCGCCGCGTGCTCGCCAACCTGTTCGCCAACGCGGTCAAGCACACCCGGCGGGGCGGCCACATCGACTTTCGGGCCTGGAAGCAGGATGACAAGTTCGTCTTGAGCGTGCGCGACGACGGCGAGGGCATCCCCGAGGAGGACCAGAAGCGCATCTTTAACGCCTTCGAGCAGTCGCGCCACACGATTCATGACCGCTTCGACACGGGCATGGGGCTCACCTTTTGCAAGCTGGCGGTCGAGAAGCACGGCGGCGAAATCTGGGTCGAGTCCAAGGTGGGGCGCGGCAGCACCTTTTTGTTCACGCTGCCCGCGAGCGTGCCCGCCGAGGGGCAGGCGGACGTCGCCCTCGCTGAGTATTGAGGTTCTGAAAGCTTTAGGGGCTCCAAGTTATCTCTGCGCGCTCCTCGAGCCGGGGGCGGGAAAGATGTATAACCAAGGGGATGAAAGCAGCCTGTGAAGTTTCCTGGTTTTTACCGACCCCTTTACTTTGCGCCGTATGAATTTTGGAGAGATTTCTCAGCCCGGGTGGAGCCTCGAGTCCCGCCTCTGGGCGCGCGGCTACTCCCCCGTGGCGGGCGT
Organism: Trueperaceae bacterium; assembly: GCA_965214995.1. Taxonomy (GTDB): domain Bacteria; phylum Deinococcota; class Deinococci; order Deinococcales; family Trueperaceae; genus CBDCCT01. Next base: position 4,379,543 of record CBDCCT010000002.1, on the reverse strand, counting down.
GGACGAGGCGGGCCGGGGCGCGCTGGCGGGGCCCGTCGTGGCGGCGGCGGTCGTGCTGCCCTACCGCCCTGACTACCCCTTCCGCGACTCCAAAACGCTCTCCGCGGCGGGGCGCGAGAGGCTGGCGGGGGAGGTTAAGGAGACGGCGCTTACCTGGGCCGTCGGCGCGGCGAGCGCCGCGGAGGTGGACGCGCTCAACGTACTTGGGGCCACGCACCTCGCGGCGGCGCGGGCGCTCGCCGCCCTCGCCACGGAACCGCAGGCGCTAGTGACGGACTTTTTGAAGCTCACGTTTGGAACGCCTCCCAAACCCGTCATCGCCGTGCCCAGGGGCGAAAGCCGCTCTTACGGGGTGGCCGCGGCGAGTCTGCTGGCGAAGGTAGCGCGCGACGCGCTTATGCGCGAGCTTGATGAGGCGCTTCTGGGTTACGGTTTTGCAAAACATAAGGGCTACGGCTCCCCCGAACACCTGCGCGCGCTCCAAAAGCTCGGCCCCTCTCCCGCCCACCGCCTCAGCTTTCGCCCGGTGGCGCAGGCGCGGCTTTTTGGGTGACGTTGGCGTTGCGCCCTCCTCATGTCCTGTGGCGCATTTTCGACCTCCGTCAGCCCGTCTCCTACGGATAAGGTGAGCTTTGTGACACTCGGTATACTAGAAGATATGACCATCAACGTTCAGGCCGCGGGTTACGCAAACCCTGACAACGGGACCGTTTGCCGCGGCGATAGGAAAAACTTTTTACTCGTGTATGCCTCACCGAGGAGGCTCTAAAATGGCCCAGTGCGTCGGCGTCCGTTTTGACAACGGGCCCAAAATCCACTATGTGGAAGCGCCTCCTGAAGCGCCCCCCGTGGGCGTGCGCTGCGTGGTGAGCACCCGCCGGGGGCTCGAGCTGGGCCTCGTGCGCGCTTCTCTGCGCGAGCACCCCCGCCCGGGCGGGCATTACGTCCGGGACGCGACGCCCGAGGATTTAGGGCGCTACGACGGTTTAAAAGCGCGCGCCGAGGAGCTCAAGTGGCTCCTCAAAGCGCGCGCGAGGGAAGAAGCGGGAAGCGGCGTGAAGATAGTGGCGCTCGAGTTCACCCTCGACGAGTCGCTCCTGGTGGTGAGCTACAGCGCGGAAGCGTCCGCGCCGCTCCGGGCTCTGGCGCAACTCCTCGCCCAGCACACGGGCGCGCGCCTCGAGTTCGACAACGTGGGGCCGCGCGACCAGGCGCGGATGTTGGGCACCCTGGGCGCGTGCGGGACGGGCTCGTGCTCCTCGACCTGGCTGCAGAGCTTTAACGCGGTGGGCATCCGCATGGCGCGCGACCAGCAGTTGCCCCTGAACCCAGAAAAAATCAGCGGCCCCTGCGGTCGCCTCATGTGCTGTTTGCAGTTCGAGCACGAGATGTATACCGACATTCTCAAAGAGATGCCCAAAAAGGGCTCTCGCGCCTGCCATACGAGCGGTTCTTGTGGCCGCGTCGTCAAGCTCCATCCCCTTAAAAAAACTGTCGAGCTGGCGACCGACGAGGGCAAGGTGGAGGAGTATCCCGCCGCCGAAGTCGTGCGGCAGGGGCGGAGGGGGTGAGTGTAGGGAGTTAAGGGATTCTTTAGCAGGTGTTGTCTGGTTTGAGCGAGGTTTGGTGTGTCAATTACTGTGCAGAACGTAGTCTGAGAGATGATACCTGCGCTGAACCCGCTCAACGTCCGTAAAAACCGCCGTACACCCCCTTGTGCCGTGAGGCTCGGCCTGGAGTCAGTCCCGCAGGGCCGCGCGCAGCTCGAGCGTGAGCACGCCCAGCGCCACCCCCGGCGAGGCGTAGGCCTCCAAGGCCTCCTCACAGCGAGCCACGGCGGCGAGGGCGCGTGCGTAGTGGTGGGGCTCGTTTTCGCTTAGGCGGGCGCGCAGGAGGTCGGCCACGTCAAAGCCCGTTTCGTTTAGCAGGAGTTTTTCGAGGGCGTCGGCGGCCTCGAGCGCCCCGTCTAGGCTCCCGGAAAGCGCCTGCACGTAAGCGTCAACAGTGCCGAGCGCCGCGGCAAAGGCGTCGGGTTGCGCGGCCGCTTTAATGAGGTCGCCCGCGCGGCCCAACCTGGCCGCGGGGTGCGCCGTCGGTAGGGTGACGGGTACCTCGGCCACGTCCACCGTGCCCAGCCGGACGGGCGTGCTCCTTGAAGAAATCGTCGGCAGCACCGCCCCCGGACTCGGCGCGATGAGGATGATAGCGGCGTAGCTCGGGGGCTCCTCCAAAAGTTTCAAAAAGGCGTTGGCCGCGCCCTCGCCCAGGGCTTCGGCGTGGTCGATGACGCCGACACGTTTTTTGAAGCGGGGGCGGAGCTCGAGCCAGCGGCTTAAAGGCTCCCCTTCGCCGTTGGGCCGGGGTACAAGTTGGTCGATGCGGATTTCCGGTCGGCGGCTCACGCGCCCGGTCTTGGTCGTCGTTTCGGGGGCGACCTCGCGGTAGTCGGGGTGGGTGCCCTCGAAAGCGAGGCAGGAAGGGCAGCGCCCGCAGGGTTCGGTGCGGCCTCCCTCAGCATCTTTTATGGGATTCGCGCAGTTGAGGAGCGCCGCGTACCAACGCGCGAGCCGCCGCCTGCCCACGCCCTCGGGGCCGGTCAGGAGGAGCGTGTGCGCGCGCAGGCCGCGCAGCGTACGTTTCGCCTCCTCATGACCGTAAACGCTGTAGTCGTTCCCTACGGACTGCGTCATCAGCGGCCCGCGCTCAGCCGCGTGGCTAACGCCTCGGGGTAGCCGTGCGAACGCACCGCGCGCTGCACCTTTTGGATGTCGAAGGGGACGCGGTAGAGCTCCAACACCCGCTCCTCCTCGTCAAAAACCGCGTAGGACGCGAGCGGGACCCCGTCGCGCGGCTGGCCGACCGAGCCGGGGTTGAAAAAAACGCGCGCCTTGGGCGGCAAACGGTACACGGCGCGCTCGCCGCGGAAGGGGACGGCGCGCCAGATTTCGTTCCCCGGCGCGCCCGCGCCCGCGTAGGCCACCGGGATGTGCGTGTGGCCCACCAAACAGAGGTCGCGCTGCAAAAAGGGAAAGTTGGCCTGGGCGGCGTGGAGGCTCGAGAGATATTCCCAGGGCTCGCGCAGCGCCCCGTGCGCGGCCTCCCAGGTTTCCTTAAGCACATGTTTTTGAAAACCCCGGATGAACGCCACGTTCTCGGGCGAGAGCGCGCGTTTATGTTTGGCGATGATGTCGGCGACGAGGCCCCCCTCGTGGGGGCTCCTGCTTGTAGGCGCGTCCAGGAGAGAAAGAAGCAGCGCGTCGTGGTTGCCGAGCAGGGCCACCTCCGGCTCCAGGTCGCGGAGCAGCGTGGTGGTCTTTTCAGCCTCCGGGTAGTAGCCGACCACGTCGCCCAAAAAAATCAGCCGATCCCAGCGCGCCCCCCCGGCGTGGCGCAGCACCGCCTCTAAGGCAACGTCGTTGGCGTGGATGTCGCTGAGCACGAGGTAGCGCATAACCGCGCTCACGATAACATTCGGACGGGCACCGTTGGCCGAACGAGCCCACGCTCGGAGCCAACTACACCCCAAGCTTCTGCTTCTACCCTAAGCGTCACGGAGCCGTGAAACCCTTTCTGCTTTAGAAAAGATGGAAGTGTTGAGAAATGTGGTTTCTCGACCTTTCTTCAACCTCAGTCCCTTCTCTTTTATCTCCCCCCGCTCCTTCAAGGTATCCTTGGTTTAGAGGCCGCGTGCAGCAAGCGCGGCCGACCGAGGAGTCAAGAGTGTCTGACGATACGCTGGTCTGGATGAACGAACTCACCGCGGAGATGGAGGAGCGGCGCAAGCGCGTCGAACGGGGCGGGGGCGAGGCGCGCATCAAAAAGCAGCACGAGGCGGGCAAGATGACCGCCAGGGAGCGCGTCCACGCGCTTTTGGACGAACATTCATTTACCGAGCTGGGCGTGTTTACCGAACACTTAGGCGGCGAGATGATGGGCGGCGTGGACGCCCCCGGCGAGGGCGTGGTCACGGGCTACGGCACCATTGAAGGCCGCACGGTGTTTGTTTTCAGCCAAGATTTTACGGTCCTGGGCGGGAGCTTAGGGAAAATGCACGCGCAAAAAATCGCCAAGGTCATGGACTTGGCGGTCAAAACGGGCGCGCCCATCGTGGGCCTCAACGACTCGGCGGGCGCGCGCATCCAGGAAGGTGTCGACTCGCTCTCGGGCTACGGCGAGGTGTTCTACCGCAACGCGGTCTATTCGGGCGTGGTGCCGCAGATCAGCGCCATTTTGGGTCCGTGCGCGGGGGGCGCGGTCTACAGCCCGGCGCTGACCGATTTCGTGCTGATGAGCCGCGGCTCGTCCTACATGTTTATTACCGGCCCCGAGGTCATCAAGTCGGTGACCAAAGAAGAAGTCTCGTTTGAGGAACTCGGCGGCGCGGACGTGCATAACCGCCGCTCGGGGGTGGCGCACGGGGAGGCCGACGACGACGCGGGCGTGCTTATGATGGTCCGCGAACTCTTGTCGTACCTGCCCCAGTCCGCCAAGGAGCCCCCGCCCTTTCGCAAAACGGCGGATCCCGACGAGCGCGAGACGCCCGAAGTCTTGTCCATCGTCCACCCCGACCAGCGCCGCCCCTACCCGATGCACGACGTGATCCGCGCCTTGGTTGACGACAAAACGTTTTTTGAAATCCAGCCCAACTGGGCCAAGAACATCGTCTGCGGCTTTGCGCGGCTCGGGGGGCAAGCAGTCGGCATCGTCGCCAACAACCCCCGGCAGATGGCGGGCACGCTCAATATCGACGCCTCGGACAAGGCCGCGCGCTTCGTCCGCACCTGCGACTGCTTTAATGTGCCCATCGTGACCTTTGTCGACGTGACGGGTTTCCTGCCGGGGGTGGCGCAGGAGCACGCGGGCATCATCCGCCACGGGGCCAAGATGCTCTACGCCTACGCCGAGGCCACGGTTCCCAAAATCACGCTCATCACCCGCAAGAGCTACGGCGGCGCGTACTTGGCGATGAACTCGCGCGACATGGGCGCGGACGTGGTGCTGGCCTGGCCCACCTCGGCGGTCGCGGTCATGGGCGCGCCCGCTGCGGCCAACATCATCTACCGCCGCGAGATAAGCGCCTCGAAAAATCCTGAGGCCACGCGCGCCGCCAAAATCGAGGCGTACAAGAAGCGTTTTGATAATCCCTACTGGGCCGCGGGCCGCGGTTACATCGACGACGTTATTGACCCCAAAGACACGCGCAAGCACCTGATCAGGCATTTGCGGATGTTGGAGGGTAAAGTTGAGGAGCGACCCTTTAAGAAGCACGGGAACATGCCCCTGTAGCGTCGATGAGGCGCGGAACGGATCCCCCTAAATCCCCTTGTTAAGGGTGACTTACCGCGGTTTGCATAAAGACTGAGGGTGCTTAAGCGTAAGAACGTTTCTGAAACTCCGTCACACACGGTAATTTTCAGACTGCATCTCCCTCAATACCTGCTATAAACGTTTTTATTCTCCCCTTAATAAGGGGGGCTAGGGGGGATCAAAGCGCGCCGCCTTCAACGCTTCATACGGCGCAATGCTCAAGGTACGGGTTAATTGGCTGAGCGTTGACCCAGAGGTGAGGCAAGGGCAGTTTTATCAAACTCACGTCGCACGTTTCTATCAGATATCACACGTCCCGCAGGTCCTCGAACACTTGCCAGCCCACGCCCTCGGGCGTCGCCTCGAGCCTTCCTTGCAACACCTCGGCCAGCCAAGGCACGAGCCGCTGCGGTTCCTCCTCTTCTTCTACAGTCGTAAGGACCGTAAACTGAAAAAACCGCTGCGTCGCCGAAAGCGTGCCGTCGTCAAAAAAGGTAAAGGGCGCGGCGGGCATCTCGTCCCAGAGCAGGTGGATGTTGGGCTCGAGCCTTTCCGGCAGATAGTCCCCCAGGTCAATCTCTCTCTCGCGCGGCACCCAGATGTAGCCCTGCAAGAGCTTGACGGCCCGTTTGCTCACCCCCTAACCTGCGCGGGTGACGTGTGGATAGGGATGTCGGGCAGGAGACGCCGCCACGCTTCTGTGAAACTGTCAAAAGTCTCGAGCAGTATGCCCTTATAGCCCAAGCGCTCACAAGCCTCGATGTTGGCGCGGTTGTCGTCAACGAAAACCGTATTTTCCGCGGGAACACCCAACGCCTCGGTCAGCTTCTCGAAAGCTTCGGGGTCGGGCTTCCTGACGCCGATTTCGTTGGAGAACACAAAATGCTCGACGCGGCTCATGCGCGCGTCGTCGCGGACGCGGTCGCAGAGGACGGGCACGTTGTTGGACAGCATCCCCACACGGTAGCTCTGAGGGATACTTGCCAGCACCTCGAACATCGCCTCGCGCTCCCGCACCGAGCCCAAGAACGTCTTGCGGAACACGCCCGCGTCGGGGGAGAGGCCGGAGCGCGCCGTGAAACGTTCGTAAAAACCGTCAAAGTCGAACGCGCCCGCCTCGAACCCTTCCATCACCGGAAAGTAGGTTGCTGCAATCTCTTTTTCGGACACGCGGCAGAGCGCGGAGAGGTTTTTGACGGCGCTCGAGTCAAAGGTTCCTTCGGTAAAAATGCCGCCCCAATCAAAGGCAATCGCCTGAAGCTTGGTCATATATCACTCCTTTAAGGGAGGATACCGCGAGAGTTCGTGCACGTCCGTCAGGCGTTCGTCGTGGCATAAAGAAAGTGCCGGAACTTTATAAGCCCCGGCGCTTCTCGGACATATCACAAAAAGGGTGAGGCTAAACGTTCGCGCCGCTTCCCTGAACCTCGTCGCCGGCATAAGGCTTTTTGGGAGGACCCTTGCGCTTCCGCTTGCGACTGCCTGAGGCCATCTCCTCGGCGTACCAGGCGAAAAAGATGAGCACGAAGGGGATGCCAAAGGCGACCGCGCCGCCTATTTTCATGATGATGCCGCCCAACTGCTGGTCCGCTGCCGCGCTTAAGTTCCAAAGCCGCGGCGCGGCGATGTAGGTGGGGTAAAAGGCGTTATGCGCGAAGGTGAGCACCGCCGCCACCAAAAACTGCGCCATCGGGATGAGAAACAAGTAGACGAGCCGCCCGATGTGCGACAGGCGGGGCAGCGCGGGGAGCGGGCTCATGAGCGGCCACCACAGCATGACCGCGGTGCCGATAAAGAAAACGTGCTCCACGTGATGCACCCACGCGTTTTGGAGAGCCGCCTCGTAGATGGTCGGGAAGTGCCACAGGGAGAAAAAGAGGTTGAAGAGCAAAAACGCGACCACCGGCTGAAACAGCACCCTGGCGACGGGTTTCGTCACGCGGTTGAGCAGCAGGGGCCGCAGCACCCAGTCGGGCGTGCCCCAGATAAGGAGCGGCGCGGCTATGTAACTCAGCAGGAGGTGCTGCACCATGTGCGCGCTGAAAAGGTAGCGCTCGGACAGGTCGTGCAGGGGTGAGCCCTCAGCTAGGTAGAGGAGCACCAGCGCGCCGTAGAAAACGGCGGCCTTGCCCGCCGGGAAAGCCTTACCGGGAGCCAGCCGCGCCCGTAGCGGCCCGACCGCCAAGCCGTAGACGACCGCGAGCGTTACCAAGGTGCCGATAAGCACCGGGTCGAGTTGCCAGGGAAGCGTCGGCATGGCGCTACTCGAGCCCCAAGCTCTGCCGCAGCTCGTACACGTCGTCGCTGCTGAGCCCCTGACCGCGCTGCGCTTCAATCTCTTCGGGCTGGAAAGGCTCAAAGTTCGCCACCGCGTCCGCGTTGCCCCAGCTCGTTGACTCGTGGTTCAGAACCGCCGCGATCTGCTCGTCTCCCAGACTCGCCCAGGCGGTCATGACGCCGTTGTAGGTCTGGCCCTCCACGTTGATCTCGCCCTGCAAGCCGTATAAGAGTACGTTGATGAGGTACTCGCGCCCACCCTCGGCCTGCAGGAGTTCGGGCATGTGGCCCGCGAGGGGCGGGAACGCACCTACGATGCCCTCGCCGTTGGGCTGGTGGCAGGAAGAGCAGTTGCTGGTGTAAATGGTGTCACCAAGCTCCTGCCAATCGAAGGCTGCCGCGGCGGGCGTTTGAACCACCTCTTCCGCCGCGTCCGTTTCTGCCGCTGTTTCTGCCGCGTCTCCCGTGGGCGCTGCGGGGGTCGCCGACGCTGGCGCGGAAGGCGCAGCGCCGAGCGGAGCCACCGTATCTTCGGGCTCTTCGGCGTCCTCTTCGACAACCACTGGCCGAACAACGTCCACCTCGCCCGGCGGGGCTTCGGTCAGGGCGGGGGCTTCGCCTGTTTCTTGGAGCACCACCTCGCTCGAGCCGCCCAACGGGGCGTAGGTCTCTTCGTCGCCGAATAAGGAGAGCGCCAGCAAGCTCTCTTCACCTGCCTCGCCCGTGGGCTCACCTTCGGGCGCGTGCTCGCCTGGGCCAAGCTCCAGGGGTGCGCTCTCTTCGGCCTCCTCGTGGTCTAAGGTGCCCGCCTCAACGCGCTCCTCAAAGGCGGTGTCTGGGTCGCCATCGCCGTGTTCGCGGGCGCTCCCGGGCTCATAAAGGGGCGCGTAGCCGTTCTGTTCGACCTGGGGCTCGGGCGGCGCGTCCGCGGGCGTGATAGGCTCTGCGCCGGGAACAATCGGGGTGCGCCACTCCGTGATGGCCGAGGTCGGGCCTAAGTCGAGCCGCAGATATTTGGGCTCGGGCGTGTCGAGCTGCGAGACGAGCGCGCGGCGGCGCAGGGGCTCGAGCTCCAAGTCGGCCACGTCAGGTATGGCGAGGGTCTGCCGCAGCGCGTAGACCTCTTCGGAAGAGAGCGGCTCCCCGCGCCTCTCCGCCACCTCTTCGGCGGTAAAGGGCACGAAGTCGGTCAGGAGCTGGTCGTTGCCCCAGGCCAGCGCGGTGTAGTTGAGGATGTCCGCCAGTTCCTCGTCGTGAATCTCGCCCTGCTCGGGCTGGATGCCGTCGTACACGTCGCCCAGAATCTCTACGGGTCCTTCAAGACCGTACAAAAGCACGTCAATCGCGTAAGCGCGGCCCCCCTCGGCCTGCAAGAGCAGCGGGGTGTGGACGGCGAGGGGCGGCATCACGCTCGCGGTGCCCAGGCCGTCCAGCGCGTGACAGCTCGCGCAGGCCTCGGCGTAATGTTCGGCGGCGTGCTCGAGCCCTACCTCGGCCAAGACCCCCTCTCTCACCTCGGCCACTTCCAGCTGCGGCGTGTTGGCGACCGAGAGGCTGCGGACGGTGAAAAGAATGGAGAGCGCGAGCAGCGTACCCACCGCGAGCGCCATCCCCGAGGAGAAAAAGCCGGTGAAGATGCGGTCGTCCTGCTTGAGGTGCATAAAAAACGCCACCACCATGACGAACTTGATGACCGACAAAATAACCAGCCACGCGAGCGTGGCTGTCGAGTCGAGCCAGGCTATCTCGTACTCGACGATGGCGAACTCGAAGTAGGTGATGATGCCCAGGATGACGGCGATGAGAATATAAGTGCCTACCGAGGTGTCGGGCTTTTGGGTCGGGTCGTTGCTCACACGAACTCCACTAAGTAAACGACGGTAAAGATGATGATCCAGACGATGTCGACGAAGTGCCAGTAGAGCCCGGCAATCTCCAGGGAAAGCGCGTCTTTGGACGAGGTCGGCTTGACGTACGAATAGATAAGAATCGACAGAAGCCAGAGCACCCCGATGGTCACGTGGACCCCGTGGGTGCCGGTGAGCACGAAAAAGGTCGTGCCGAAGAGGTTTTGTTGCAGCGTCAGGCCCTCGTGGACGAAATGGTTGAACTCGTAGACCTGAAAGCCCAAGAAGATGGCACCGAAAAAGCAGACCCCAAAGGTCCAGAGCCGGAACTGCTGAATGTGATCCTCGCGCAGCGCGTGGAGCGCCAGCACCATCAAGAACGAGCTCATGAGCAGCACGAAGGTGCTGATGGTGGTTAGAGGAATGTCGAGAATATCGACGGGATAGGGCCCCACCAAGCTGCGACCGTTGTACACGACGTAGGTGCCAATCAGCGCCGCGAAAAACATGCAGTCCGACGCCAGGAAAATCCACATCAGGAGTTTGCGGTCGGGCAGGGCGGTCGAGCGGTAGTCGCCCTGTTCAGTGACGAAGCTCACGCGTGCCTCCCTGGGTGGCCCGTTTCGGGGTGGATGTGTTCGCCGCCCACGCCCTCAAAGGCCCAGGCGTAGGTGCTAAAGGTGATGACGACGAAGCAGAAGACACCCAAAATCCAATTCTCGTATACCACCGCGTAGCCGCCCAAGAGCAGGCCCACGGAGGCGATAAAGGGGTACCACGACTGGGCGGGGATATGGATGCCGCCCGACTCGTCAAACTCGCCCTCACGCGAGGGATCGTCCGCGGCTTGCGAGAGTTCGTCGCGCTCTTCTATCAGCTCGGGGTGCTTTTCATACCACACGGGGTCGCGGTCGTGGACCTTGGGCAGGTTCTCGAAGTCGTAGTGGGGCGGCGGCGAGGTGGTGCTCCACTCCAGCGTGCGCCCGTCCCAGGGGTCGCTGCCCGCGATTTCGCCGCTACGCCGGTCGCGCAGGAGCGAGTAGAGAAAGAGAAGCACGCCGAGACCCAAAAAGAACGCGCCCGCGGTGGCGAGCAGGTTGTTCCACTCTAAGCCAATCCCCGCCTGATAAGTCTGCACGCGCCGCGGCATCCCCTGAAGCCCGAGAAAGTGCATCGGGAAAAAGGTGAGGTGAAAGCCGCCCACCGTAAAGGCGAACACCCACTTGCCCAAGCGCTCGCTCAAAAAGCGCCCGGTCATCTTCGGGAACCAGTAGTAGATGCCCGCGAAGAACGACAGCAACGCGCCGCCGCCCATCACGTAGTGAAAGTGCGCCACCACGAAATAGGAATCCTGCGCCTGCGCGTCAAAGGGCGGCACCGCGACCATGATGCCCGTGATGCCCCCCAGCGTAAAGGTGAACAAAAAGGCTATCGCAAAGAGCATCGCGGTGGTGAACCAGATTTGCCCCCGCCACATCGTCGCTATCCAGTTGAAGACCTTGATGCCCGTCGGGATGGCGATGACAAAGCTCGTGATGGCGAACGCGGACGAGGCCACCGGGCCCAGACCCGTCGTGAACATGTGGTGGCTCCACACGGCGAAGCCCATAAAGCCGATGAAGATACCCGCCAGGACAACCATCGGGTAGCCGAACAGCGGCTTGCGCGAAAAGGTCGGGATCACCTCGGAGATGATGCCAAAGGCGGGCAGGATGACGATGTAGACCTCCGGGTGCCCGAACACCCAGAAGAGGTGCTGCCAGAAAATCGGCAAGCCGCCCGCCTCGGGGTTGTAAAAGAGCGTGCCGAACGACCTATCCATGATCATCTGGAAGAGCGCGATGGTAAGAGGCGGAAACGCGAAGATGACCAAAAAGGCGGTGACCAGGATCATCCACGGGAAAAGCGGCATCCGCATCAGCGTCATGCCGGGCGCGCGCATGTTGATGATGGTGACGATGAGGTTCATCGCGGTCACGAGCGTGCCGATGCCGCTCACGAGCAGGCCCACGAAGTAGAAGTCCATGCCGTGCCCCGGGTTGAAATCGGTCTGCGCAAGCGGCGCGTAGGCGAACCAGCCCGCGTTGGGCGCGCCGCCCAAGAAAAAGCTCGAGTAAATAATTATCCCGCCCGCCAGGTAAGCCCAGTACCCAAACGCGTTGAGGCGCGGGAAGGCTAAGTCCCTAGCGCCAATCATGAGCGGCACGAAATAGTTGGCGAACGCGGTGCCCAGGGGCATAATAGCCAAGAAAATCATGGTCACGCCGTGCATCGTGAAAATCTGGTTGTACAGCTCGGGGCCGATGATGGCCTGGTCGGGCCGCGCCAGCTGCAGGCGGATGAGCCCCGCCTCGAGGCTGCCCAAAAGAAAAAACCCGAAGGTCGTGACGAAGTAAAGAATGCCTAAACGCTTGTGATCCACCGTGGTGAGCCAGCTTGCGATGCCCGTCTGGGCGGTGGGCCGCCCCCACAGACCGGGTTCGGTCACGGTCACGGGTTGTCTACCGATTGCCACTGTTACCTCCCAGGGATGCCGCCACGGATGTGGGGGCGGACGCGGGCGCCGCCGCCGTCGGAACTGCTTCGCCTCGCCCTAAACTCTCCAAGTACGCGACCAGCGCCGCGATCTCCTCGTCGGCTTCGGGGTCGTCCGCCGTCCAGAGGATAGGCATGTAGTTGCCCGGTTTGATGGCCTCCGGGTTGCGGAGCCAGGCGGCCAAGTTCTCGGGCGTGTTCTCGAGCACCCCCGCCGCAACCGACGTGCGCAGGCCGAAGTTGGTCAGGTCCGGCCCGATTTGCCCCTGCGCGTAGCCCCGAATCGCATGACAGCCCGCGCAGCCTTTCGTCTTAAAGAGCACCTTGCCCGCCTCGACAATCTGAGGGTCTAAGTTGAGGCCCAACGTGGGGTCCGCGACGGGGTTGACCGCGGTGACGGGGGTCAGGGCTGGATCAACAACATAACCCGCGGTCGGCACGGCCCCCCGCACGGTCTCCGGCGCATCCGGCTCAGGCACGGTCTGGAGCGCGAGTTGCAGGTCGTCCTCACGATCGAACGCCGCCACCCAGCCCGCGAACGCCTCCTCGCTCTCGGCCACCACCCGGAAACGCATGTAGGCGTGCGCGACCAAGCAGAGTTCGGCGCAGTGGCCGTAGTAGAGACCCGGTTCGTCCGCTTCGAGCCAAAGCTGGTTGTCCTGGTTGGGGATGAGGTCGCGTTTGCCCCCCAGCCGGGGCACCCAAAAGGAGTGGAGCACGTCCGCGGAATCGAGCTCGAGGATGACGCGCCTTCCTACGGGAATGTGCAGCTCGTTAGCCGTGACGATGCCCAAGTCGGGGTATTCAAACTCCCACCACCACTGGTGACCGGTGACGTTCACCCGCAGGTCCGCGCCCGTCGCCTCGACGTAGCGCTCGGTGTTAAAGATGAGCCTCACCGTCGGGATGCCGATAATCACCAAAATAACCGCCGGAAGAAGCGTCCAGGTGAATTCCAGCCACAGCGCGCCCTCTATCTGATCGGGGACGCCGTCGCTGTCGGGGCGGCGGCGGAAGGTCCACACCGAATAGACGATGGCCGCCAGCACCACCAAAAGCACGCCCAGGCCCCACCAAAGGGTGAGGCTGAAAAGCGCGAACTGCTCTCTCGCCACCTCCCCCGCGGGGTTAAGCGCCGACTGCCGCGTGTCAAAAACCGACTCCGGGTCCACCGCGCAGCCCGCCAGCAGCGCGGCGAGCCCCAGAAAGCCGAGCATCAACAGGGTGCTACGCGCGCCTCTGCGCGACCACTTCGTTATGGGCACATCATCCTCCTTGCATGGGTTGCACGGTGCTTCATAAGCGCTCGCCTTTTCTACTTTACGTTCTACGGTTTTCCAGCGAAAGCGCCCAACAAAAGCCCCCTGCGTTGCCGCGAGACCGAAATCAAGCGTTACATTAGCGCCACTTTAACATGAAGAGCCGCGGGGCGAACTAGGGACAATTGTCACGTTTGGGACCCTCTATCTCCGGCTTTCTGCCGCACGACCGCCACGTACATCTCGCGGTGGTACAGAGAGGGCCGCGTCGCCACCCTTTCGGGAGCGGACAAGCCGCTCTTCTCCGCCAGCCACTCGAGCCTTTCAAAGGGCACGGGAAAGGGCACCCAGGGGTTGCTGTTGCGCCTCTCGTACTCGATAACGACAAGAATACCCCCGGCGCGCACGCGGCTCATCACCTGCGGGAGGACCCGCCGGGGGTTGCGGACGAAGTGGAGCGAGTTCGCCATCAAAATACCGTCTAAGTTGGCAAGCTCCAACGGCTTCATGAAATCCGCCCGCTGTGGGATGACTTGGGCTAAGGGCGCGAGAGACGCCGCAACATTTCGTAAATCCTCCAAAGCCCGCGCGTCCTTGTCGAGCGCGTAAACGGTTCCCGCCGGGCCGAGCAGTTCGGCCAGCGCCCACGCGAACCTGCCGCGCCCCGCGCCGAGGTCCGCCCAACGGCCCCCCTTGGCTACGCGAGCGGGGGTGAGGAGCGCCACCGCCTCCTCGTGCGTCACCGGATTGCTTTGTGGAGAATCTGGAGAAAATATTGCGGCTCCTCGAGGTGCGGGAAGTGAGCACTTTTGTCGAACCAGACCACTCTTTTTTGGGGAGCTTCCAGGCGGTTGATGTAGATTTCCGCGAGTTTGCTCGGCGTGGTCCAGTCGGCACGGCCCAGACAAACGTGAACAGGGACGCGCAGCCTGGGCACGAGCTTGTAAAGGTCGAGTGTTTCTATCTCCGGCCACAGCACGCCCAAAGATGACCGCGAGCCGCGCACATAGTTTCTCTTGTCCTGCCATCCGTAATCGCGGGAGGCGGCAAAATGCACGCCGTAACGCAGCGCGTCGCGCCGCCGCCGGAAAAAGCCGCCGAACAGTCCGAGCCACGCGCGCTGACGAAGGAGCCGTTTTGCATCGTTGCCGTAGGGAGGCGGGGGAAGGCTGCGGACGGCTCGCGCCAAAGGAGACGGAGACGTTGCGGCTCGAGCCCGCAGCCATGCATACGAGACGCGCTCGTTTTCCTCTCCCGCCACGAGCTGACCGGCTGTGACGACGCTCCGCACGCGTTCCGGGTGCTTGGAAGCCACCAAAAACGCCAGCGCGCTCCCCCACGAGTGTCCGACTAAAGTCAGTTGGTCGCGCTTAAAACGCTCGAGCAGAACCCCGCACAGTTCTCCCGCGTCCTCCACAAGCCTCTCCAGGGAAAGCGGGACGCCCCGCCGGTACGAGCGCCCCGCGCCGCGCTGGTCCCAATTGACGACGAGCGCGTCTTTCTCCCACGCACGTTGATGACGCCGCGCCGTCGCCCCCTCCGCGCTGCCGGGCCCGCCGTGCAGGAATAAAAGAAGCGGGCCGCGCGCGTTCCCGCGTACGCTCGTCCACTGCGGCTCGCCGCCCAGGGTGACGCGTTGGGTCAGGTTAACGGCAGGCGTGTTAATCGGACGCCTCCACCGCCGAGCCGCCTCGAGCCCTGACCGCCCGCAACGACCCGATGCGATAGGCCGCGACAACGCTGCCAAGGACGATGAGCACGCTCAGCGCGAACGCCGAAAGGATGCCCTGCCGCTCACTCCCGCCCGCGCCTGTGACAAGCGCGAAAAGCGCCCCGCCCGCGCCCGTGCTCAAAGCCGCGATAAAGGTGTCTGCTAGTTGCAGCGCCGAGGACACCGTCCCCTCCTCGCCGGGCGAGGCGAGCGAAAAAGCCAGCACCGACGAGGTCGCGTGCGCCAAGCCGATGCCTAAGCCCGAAAGCAGCCAGCCAAAAATCGTCACGACGAGCGGATGCCAGCTCGTAAAGAGCGCCACAATCTGCACCGCCAGCCCGACAGACAAGAGGCTCGTCCCGACCACGATGCGCAGTGCCCGCCCTTGGCCCTCAAACCGCGCGTCGAGCCGTTCTTGCGACCACGACCCCAGCGTCCACGAAATCGCCCCCGTGGCGATGGCGACCCCCGT
This sequence comes from Trueperaceae bacterium, assembly GCA_965214995.1. Classification (GTDB taxonomy): domain Bacteria; phylum Deinococcota; class Deinococci; order Deinococcales; family Trueperaceae; genus CBDCCT01. The sequence goes on along the minus strand of CBDCCT010000002.1, from coordinate 4,364,135 downwards.
GACCGACGGAGAAAAGCCGTGAATTGAAGTGAGCATGAGCGCCAGAAAAGCCTCGACCCCGGCAAAGGCCGCGTAGAAGAGCCCCCGCGCCGCAATCACCGACGGCAGACCGGGGTGTAAGTAAAGCGTCCCGGCGGGGGTGAGTTTTTGCAAGGCCGGAACGCCCAAAACCACGCCCCCAACCGCCATCACCGCCCCCAGCCACCACGGGCTCACGCTCAGGCCCGATAAAAAAAGCCCCGCTCCCGCCACCAACCTAAAGGCCGCCAGCAGCCGCTTCCCCTCGAGGTTTGACCCGCCGTCCGGCGTGTCGTGAGTAACGTCCTCATGATTGAGACGGCGGAAAGCGGGCACGGTGAGCGCGGCGACGAGCACCAAGAGCGGCGTGATGCCCCAGAACACGAGCCGCCAGCCCAGCGCCTCCGCGACGAAGCCCGCCGCCGCCGGGCCTAAAAGCGCGGGCAGCACCCAGGCGGACGAGATAAAGGCCATCATCCGCGCCCTGAGCGCGTCGGGATAGGCCACGGTAATCGCCACGTAGGTCGCCGTGACCAGCGCGCCCCCGCCGAGCCCCTGCAACACGCGCCCCAAAATGAGCACGGGCATCGTCGGCGCAAAACCGCTCGTGAGGAGCCCCACGCCAAAGAGCGCCAAGCCCAGCGTAAAAGGACGCCCCGGCCCGCTGCGGTCCGCCATCCCCCCGCCCACCACCACGCTTAAGAGCGAGGCGAGCAGGAAGCCGGAGAAGACCCAGCCGTAAAGCGCCATGCCGTTCAAATTCTCCGCCACGCTCGGCGCAATCGTCACCACCGCCAGGCCCTCAAAAGCCAACAGCGTAACGGCCAGGATGACGCCGACGGTTAGCCCCCGGTGTTCAGAATCAAAAACGTGCTGCTTTTCCACCACCCCAGACGGTAGCACGGGGGTTTCCTCCAGACGGCAATGCGCACTGCCGTTTAGAAGCATACGGTGGATGGGTGGCGAGGGCGTCGGTCTAAAGGCCTACTCGAGCCCTCCCAAAAACCCCCTCAACCGCCCCCTCACCTCCTCCGGATGCGTCAACCACGGATAATGATGCGCACCCCCAATCCTCTCGAAACGTCCCTTCGGCAAGAGCGTGGCAAGCTGCTCCGTGGGCCAGCTCGGGCGGATGTCCGCGTCGCCGTAAAGAAAGAGCGCGGGCACGTTCAAGCGGGCGATGTCGCTTAGCAGGTGGGGGCGCTGGACGTAGAGGTTCCAGGAGGCGTTGACCTGTTTGTTGACCTCCATGTTGGGCGGGGTGCTGAACTCGAGCCGCATCTCATCGTCCCTTAAACGGCGGTACTGCTTGTGCCACGTTCTGTCGTTGTGGATTCTGCCGCCCGACAAGCAGAGGAGGCCGGACACGTGCGCGGGGTACTTTAAGGCGTAAGCGAGCGCGAGGTTGGGTCCCCAGGAGTGCCCGCCGACGACCCAGCGCGTCACGCCATAGTGCTGACGGACGGCCTCGAGGTCTTCCACGCTCGTCTCGACGCTATAAGGCGGCACCACGTCCGACCTGCCGCAGCCCCGCTCTTCAAAACGAATAACCTGCGCCACGTCGTCTATCATTCCAGCCACAGGCCCCAAATAATCGGGGCAGCCCGGCCCGCCGTTACAGAGCATCACCGCCTGGCCCGCGCCCTCGGTGACGGTCCACAACCTGACGCCTTGATGCGTGACGAACGCTTCAGACACGGGAGAGGGTTTGTTTTGGATGAAAGGCTCTACAGAACGTCATAAACGCGTGCAGTGTACCACCACGCTTCTCTTGCTCTTGGCAACGGAAGGTGTAGAGAAAGCCCTATAACGCACGTACAGGTAAGGCGGCAAATTGACTACGTGTAGACTTGGGCATGACCACTTCTCGACAAGACCCGCGTACTGTGGCTCGAGCCGTCGCCTCAGAATTTGCGCAAATCCCCGAAGTCGAAGCCGTCGCGCTCGGCGGTTCTCAGGCGACAGGCCGGGCGGGTCCGGATTCAGACATCGACCTCTTTGTGTATTCGCGTGGTGAGGTGCCTTTAGAGGCTCGAGCCGCCCTCATCCACGCCAGAGCGAGCCGCGCTGAACTTGACAACCCCTATTGGGAAACGGAGGACTATTGGATTGAGCGGGAAAGCAATATCAAAATAGAAACCATCTACCGAAGCGCCGACTGGATGTCGGAGCGGGTGCAGGAGTCGCTCGAGGGCAAGGGGGTGCATATGGGCTACAGCACCTCCCTTTTGCATGGCGTCAGGACCTCCGAAAATCTTTTCGACCGCCACGGCTGGTTCGCCTCGTTGCAGACTCGAGCCGAGACGCCCTACCCCGACGTGCTCGCCCGCGCCATCATTGATAAAAACTTCGCCTTGCTTCAGGGCAGTTTGGCGGCGCACCCCAAGCAGCTATGTTCGGCGGTGGAGCGTGACGACCTCGTCTTCGTCCAGAACCTCGTTTACATGATACTGGCCTCGTACTTTGACGTTCTTTTCGCGCTCAACCGCGCGCCGCACCCCGGCGCGAAGCGTCAACTGGCCTACGCGGAGGGGCTCGAGCTTAAACCCGAGGGCATGTCGGAGGACGTGCGCGATGTGCTCACCTCGCCCAATAAGAGGGAGATTGTCGCCAAGGTTGACAGACTCATTCGCCGCTTAGAAGCGTTGCTTGCCGAGCACGATTCCGTACGCGCCGCATCCGCGTAACGGCGTCAGCATCCTTGGGGTACGGCGTGAAGTTGTAATTGGCTCGAGCCCCTGTGGTAGCATTAAACGGTTATGCAGGCGTGTATACAGTAGTTTGGAGGACTCATGACAGATACAGTCGAACAAAATACAACTAGGCAAGAAACGAAAGCGCCCAAAGCTTTTCATCACCTCATTGGTGGTCAGGAAGTAGAAAGCGAAAAGACGTTTGAGTCGCGGAACTCGAGCCGCCTCTCCGACGTTATCGGCACTTTTCCCGAGGCGACCAAGGAGCAGGTGCGGCAAGCCTGCGAAACCGCCAAGGAAGCTTTCAAAACTTGGTCCAAAACCCCCGCCCCCGTCCGCGGTGAGGTGATTGGCGCTATCGGACGAGCCATCGCCCGCGAAAAAGAAGCCCTCTCCCGCCTCGTCACCCGCGAGATGGGCAAGACGCTTAAAGAGGCGCGGGGCGACGTGCAAGAGGCCATCGACACCTGCCACTTTTTCCAGTCGGAGGGGCGCAGGCTTTACGGCCAAACGGTTCCTTCTGAAATGCCCAATAAAGAACTCAGCACCTACCGCCGCCCTTTAGGCGTGGTGGGCATGGTGACCGCCGGGAACTTTCCCGTGGCGGTGCCCGCCTGGAAAATCATCCCCGCGCTGCTGACGGGCAACACCATCGTCTGGAAACCGTCTGAAGACGCGCCCGCCTGCGCCTATGCGTTGGTCAAGCTTATGGAGGAGGCCGGGCTGCCCAAGGGCGTCATGAACGTGGTCTTTGGCGGCGGCAAGGGCGCGGCGGGTGAGTATCTGGTCGAGATGATGGACGAGGGGCTGCTCGCCAAATTCGCCTTTACGGGCTCGACGGGGGTAGGCCGCCACATCGGCGAGGTGGCGGGGCGGAACCTCTTGCACCCGACCTTGGAACTTGGCGGCAAAAACCCGCTCGTCGTCATGCGCGACGCCGACCTAGACAACGCCGTCGCGGGCGCTCTTTGGGCCTCGTTCGGCACGGGCGGGCAGCGCTGCACGAGCGCGGGCAACATCATCTTAGACGCGCCCATCTACGACGCGTTCAAGGCCAATTTTTGGACGAGACGAGACGGGTCAAGATTGGCGACCCCAACGAACACGACGACGTGCTCTACGGCCCCTTTATCAACCAACGGTTTTTTGAGACCTGGCTGAGTCACTACGACTGGACCGAGGACGGCGCGACGCTGCTTTACGGGGAGGGGCGCATTACCAAAGAGAATAAGCCGGAGGGCTTTATAGGCGACCCCGATGCGGGCTTCTACGGCTGGCCGACGGTCTGGGAGAATGTCAAGCCCGGCATGAAGCTCTTCCAAACGGAAGTGTTCGGCCCGACCATCAATCTGGTCAAGGTAGACGGGATTGACGAGGCCCTCGAGGCAGCCAACGCGGTGGACTACGGGCTATCGTCGGCCATCTACACCAACAACCGCGAGTGGGCGTACGCGTTCAAAGACCGCATCGAGGCGGGCATGACGTCCATCAACAACTCGACCACCGGGGCGGAGGCGCACATGCCCTTTGGCGGCGTGAAGGGCTCGGGCAACGGCACGCGTGAGTCGGGGATGTGGGTCATTGATTCCTATACCTACTGGCACGGCGTCAACGACGACGTGTCGGGCCGCTTGCAGCTCGCGCAGATGGACACGGGGTACATCGAGTCGGGCGAGAGGGTCAATATCGAGGACTTGCTGCGCTGAGGGGGGTATTGAGGGAGAGCCCGCTAAATAAAGAGCGGGCTCAATCCACCAGCTCCGCCAGCCGCTCGTCCGCCAAAAGTTTTTTAATATCCTGCACCCGGTCCTTGCGCACCAGCAAGAGGGCGTTCCCGCGTTTGACGATGACCAAGTTTTCGACGCCCAAGGTGACAATGGTGTCTTCGGGATTTTCGGTGTAGATGATGTTGCCCGAGGTTTCCAACCCCACATGCTTGCCTACCACCGTATTGGCCTCGCTCCGGTTTAGGAGGCGCTCGAGCGCCACCCAATCCCCGATATCGTCCCAGCCGAAATCACCGGGCACCACGTAAGCCTTGTCGGTATGCTCCATCACCGCGTAGTCGATGCTGATTTTTTCCAACGTCGGGAAAACTTCGTTGACTCGACCCTCTTCAAAAGCGCGCTCGAGCGGTTCGATGACGGCCCGCGCGTGGCGACGGAACTCGCTCAAGATGGCCTCGGTAGTCCACACAAAGATGCCCGCGTTCCAGTAGTGACCGCCGAGCTCGAGCAGACGCTGCGCCTGCCGCTGGGTGGGCTTTTCAACAAAGCGCGCCACTTTAAAGCCGTGTTCGCCCGCGCGCTCACCCGCTTGGATATAGCCGTAGCCCGTCGCGGGGTGCGTGGGGGTAATGCCCAGCGCGATGAGCCCCCCTGTTTCCTTAGCCAAACGCGCGGCCCCCTGCACTCGAGCGTGAAAGGTGGAAACGTCGGCGATGCGGTGGTCGGCGGAGAAAAATCCCAGCGTCGGCCCCCTCAATCCGCCGGGCGACGGTAAGCGACGCCAGCGCCACGGCGGGGGCTGAGTCGCGGCCTTCGGGCTCGATGATGAGGTTGTAAGCGGGTAAGGTCGGGAGCTGCGAACGGACCAAAGCGGCGTAGCGTTCGGCGGTGGCGACGAAGACGCGGGTCTCATCCTCCACAAGCGGCAGAATGCGGTCAAAGGTGCTTTGCAGAAGGGTGCGGCCCGTGTGCTCTAGGTCCAAAAATTGTTTGGGCTTGTCGGCAGTGGACAGCGGCCAGAAGCGCTGGCCCTTGCCCCCGGCCATAATTACGGCGACGAACGAACTCATTCACCCTGTATATCGCGGTTTTGGGGGCAAATATAGCCGGGACGCGGCTTTGTACTGTCTATTAACTGACGCTTACTGCCCGAAGCGCCGTTCTCGAGCCTGAAAATCCCGGATGGCGCGCAAAAAATCTACCTTGCGAAAGCTCGGCCAAAAGGCGTCGCAGAAGTAAAACTCGCTGTAGGCGGTTTGCCAGAGCAGAAAGCCCGACAAGCGCACCTCGCCGGAGGTGCGGATGACGAAGTCCGGGTCGGGCACCCCGGCGGTGTAGAGGTGGCGGCCTATCTCCTCGGCGTTCACGTGCTCTAAAAGCGCCTGCGGGTCCGCGTCATCTTCCAGCTTCTCGCGCAAGAGCTTACGCACCGCCGCCACGATTTCCTCGCGCCCGCCGTAGCCGAGCGCGACGTTGAGGTGCATCCCGCTATACTCTTCGGTGGCGCGCTCCATCTCGCGCAGCGCCTCTTTGGTGTCGTCCGGAAAGTCGCCAATATCGCCAATCACGCGCACGCGCACCTTGTTTTCGTGGAGGCGCGTGTCGGAGATTAACTCTTTGGCCTGCTGCGCGAACAGGGTATGGAGGTGCGCGACCTCGTCGGGCTGGCGGCCCTTGTTGTCGGTGCTAAAGCCCCAGATGGTCACGTGCTTGATGCGCAGTTCCAGACACCAGTCGAGCGCCTCGCGCGCCTTGCCCGCGCCGTAGTCGTGGCCCGTCTTGACGTCTAAGCCGACGGTGCGCGCGAAGCGGCGGTTGCCGTCCATGATGATGCCGATGTGCTTAGGAAACGTACCCTCGCGGTGGACGGCGCGCAGGAGCGAGCGTTCGTAAAACCAGTAGAGCGGACCCGTAAGGCCTTCCCAAGCGCCGAGCGCGCGCTTGGCTTTGGAGGAGCGGCGCAAAGAAGCGTTCATGCCCACCAGTCTACTCTACTGCGGGCGCGGGTGCTTGTGCAGCATTTCTCGGAATCTCTACCTCTCCACATACTGCTTCTGATAATAGTCGCGGTAGGCCCCGCTCCGGACCCGCGCGCACCACTCCGGGTGCTCGACGTACCACCTGACGGTTTCTTCCAGCGCTTCGGGCCAGGCCGAGCGGGAGGGGCGCCAGGAGAGTTCGCGCGCCACCTTCGAGGCGTCGATAGCGTAACGCCGGTCGTGGCCGGGGCGGTCCTTGACGCGCTCAATCATACTTTCGTCTTTGCCCATGATTTTCAAAATGGTTTGGGTGAGTTCCAAATTCGTCCGCTCGTTGTCACCGCCGATGTTGTAAACCTCGCCCGGCGCGCCTCCCTCCAGCACCCGCAACACTGCCTCGCAGTGGTCGAGCACGTGCAGCCAGTCGCGCACGTTCTTACCGTCGCCATAAAGGGGCACGGGCTTACCCTCGAGCAAGTTCGTCACGAAAAGCGGGATGACTTTTTCCGGAAACTGATACGGGCCAAAGTTGTTCGAGCAGCGGGTGACGGAGGCGTCTAGGCCGTGCGTTTCGCAGGCCGCCAGCACGAGGAGGTCGGAGGCGGCCTTCGTCGCGGCGTAGGGGCTGCGGGGGGCCAGCGGCGTCGTTTCGGTGAATTTTAAGCTGGCGGGCTCGAGCGGCAGCGCCCCGTAAACTTCGTCGGTGCTCACGTGAACCAAACGCTTGGGCTCGCCCCGCATCTGACAGTCGCGCAGCACGTGCAGCAGCGCCTGCGTGCCCATCACGTTCGCCTGGACAAAGGGCCGCGCGTCCATGATGGAGCGGTCCACGTGCGTCTCGGCGGCAAAATGAACGACCGCGTCGCAGTCGGCCAAGAGGTCTTCAAGCAGCGCCTCATCGTTCACATCGCCCTGCACAAAGCGGTAGCGCGGGCTCGCCTCCACCTCCGCCAGATTTTCCGGGTTGCCCGCGTAGGTGAGCAGGTCGAGATTGACCACCGCCACGTCGGGCCTCTCGGAGAGCACGAAGCGCACGAAGCTCGAGCCGATAAAGCCCGCGCCGCCCGTGACGAGGATCTTCTTATGCTGTTTTGAATCGTTCACTGTGGCTCCTAAAATAAAGCGTTGAAAAGTTATGGTATCAAAGAGGAAAGGTTCAAGAGCTTTGAACTGTCACCCTCTACACCCTGTTCCTCTAGACCCTCACCCTCTATCTTCCTCCCAGAGCTCCGCCCCAAAGAAGTCCCAGGGCAAGCGGCCCTCGTTGGGGTGCTCGAGATCAAACTGCTCGTCCATCACGTAAAGCAGCGTCGCGCCCTCCGGCCCCGCCCGGTAGCCGTGGGCCACGCCCGCGGGGATAAAGAGCCTCACGGGAGCCTCACCGGTCAAGACGAACATCTGTTTGACGCCCTCGGTGGGGGAGCCCTCGCGGAGGTCCACGAGCCAAATTTTGAGGAGCCCAGCTATAACCGTCCAGAGTTCATTCTGCGGCTCCCTCGGGTGGATGTGAAAGGCGTTGACGCGGCCCGGCGCGGCCTCCGACACGCTGATCTGGCGGGCGGTAAAGCCGTCGGCGTCCTCGACACGGCCTTCCGAGAGCCGCACGTACTCCATGAAACTGCCGTTGTCGCTCCGGCTCTTGCGCAGCGGCGCGGTCCAGACGTCCTGAACCGCGGGCGCGGGCGCGTAGCTCTGGAAGGTGAGGGCGTCGGTGACGGATGAGGAGAGCTTGGTCATGCGGGTTCCTTTTGGGTGAGGGTTTTTTCAAGCGTCTGCCAGCGTTCGGTATTTAAGCTGACGTCGTCGGGCAGCGCGACGCCCGCCGCTGCCTTGGAGCCTCGAGCCACGTCGGGCTTACGACGTTGGGCAAGCTCATAAACGCTCTTGCGTTCCGTGGCGATGTGCAGCGTGTCGAAAGGGATGTTTGTTACGTGCCGCACCGCGAGCGCGATCTGGGGCGCGATGATGTCCAAATAATCTTGACTCGTGTACACGTCGTCAAAGGCGACGGGGTAGGGCCAGGCGTTGGGGCGGAAGCTCGAGCGAATGACCAGATGCCGCGGCGCCACGCGCGCCACCTCCTCGGCGGCGAGTTTACTGAGCGCGTAAGTGTTGCGGACCGGGCCGACGGGGTCGTCCTCTTTGTAGCCGCCCACGTCGCCATAAAACACGTAATCTGTCGAGATATGGACGAGGCGGCGGTCGCCAAGCGCCCGGACGAGGCTGCGGGTGCCGCCCACGTTGACGCGCCAGCAACGTTCGCGCTCTCTTTCGGCTCCTTTAACGTCGGTGTAGGCGGCGGCGTGGACGACGAGGTCGGGTTGGTGGCGCTCGAGCGCCCGCCCCACGCTCTCCTCGCTGGTCACGTCGAGTTCTGCATGGGAGGGCGCAACGACGTTCGCAAGAAGGTTTTGCAACGCGCTCCCCAACCGCCCCGAGCCGCCCGTAAGTAAGATTTTCATAGCACGTTCTCCTTCAAGCGACCCGAATCAGCAGAGACCTTACCAAATCCGTTAGACAGAACCATACCTTTGGCACCCTGTAACCCTCACCTTGTGAGCCCTATATTACCGAATAAGCTCGAGCAGATACGCCCCGTAGCCCGTTTTCGCCATCGGCCGGGCAAGTTTCTCAACCGCCTCGGCGTCTATCCAGCCCTGACGGTAGGCGATTTCTTCCAAACAGGCGATCTTAAGCCCCTGCCGCCCCTCGATGGTCTCGACAAAGTTCGACGCCTGCAAGAGTGACTCGTGCGTGCCCGTGTCGAGCCAGGCCATCCCGCGGCCCATCATCTCGACGCGGAGCGCGCCCCTTTCTAAATACATTTTGTTGATGTCGGTGATTTCCAGCTCGCCCCGCGGGGAGGGGGTGAGGGTTTTAGCGAACTCGAGCACCTCGTTGTCGTAAAAGTAGAGGCCGGTCACCGCATAGTGAGATTTAGGCTGCGCAGGCTTTTCTTCGATGGAAACGGCCTTGCCACCCTCGTCAAACTCGACGACGCCGTAGCGCTCGGGGTCTCTCACGTAGTAGCCGAAGACGGTCGCGCCCTCTCGACGCGCCGCCGCGCTTTTGAGGTGCGCGCTAAAGCTCTGACCGAAAAAAATGTTGTCGCCCAGGATGAGGCAGACCGCGTCTCCTCCGACAAAGTCGCGGCCTATGAGAAAAGCCTGCGCCAGCCCCTCGGGCCGGGGCTGCTCGGCGTAGGAAAAGGCGAGCCCCCACTGCGAGCCGTCGCCGAAAAGATGGCGGAAAAGGGGCAAATCGTGCGGCGTCGAGATGACCAGAATCTCGCGGATGCCCGCGAGCATCAGGACCGACACGGGGTAATAGATCATCGGTTTGTCGTAAACGGGCAGAAGCTGCTTGGAGACGGCGCGGGTGGCGGGGTAGAGGCGCGTGCCCGCGCCGCCCGCTAAGATGATGCCTTTCACGCGCCCCACTCTAGCACGGGCGGGGCTCGAGACTATCCAAGACCGAATAGCCCCAAACTGCTCCTCCATATAGTCTGGGACACTTGAAAAGGCGTCCTTTAAAGGACGCCTTTAACCTTATCCGGCTTTCTGCTGCCCGCTAGACCCGCTCTCTGTCACCTCTGCGGCCCCGGCGCGAGAGCTCTCTGGGGAAGTCGGGCTCGAGCTCCGCGTCGCTATAGGTGTAGTCGCTCGAGCCCGCCGGGGTGCGGGTGCCGCCGGTCACGGCGATGCCCAAGAGCCGGACGCCGATGCGCCGCAAGAGGTCCACCGCCGCGCGCACGCTGCGGCGGTCCGAACTCTGCAAGTTGGCCGTTAAAATGACGCCCGTACAAAGGGGCGCGATGGTGAGCGTGTCCGCGACGCTCAAGAGGGGCGCGGAGTCGATGATGATGACGTCGTAAGAGCCCCGCCACGCGTCCAAGCGCTGCCGGAAGCCGCGGCTCAGCAGCTCGGTGGGCGAGGGCTCCGCCTGGAAGGTGGGGATGACGTCGAGGTGGTGCGTGAGGTTGAGCGCCACATAGGCCGGCTCAAAGGGCTCGTTGGGCTGCTCGAGGTAAGCGCGCAGGGGCTTGTGGTGTATTTCATCTAAGTCGTAGTTCTGGGCAATGACCGGGCGGCGCAGGTCCGCGTCGACAAGGAGCGTGCGGCGGTCGCTGCGCGCGAAAGACTCGGCGACGCTTAGCGCAACGCTCGACTTGCCCTCGCCGGGGGTGGCGCTGGTCACGAGGATGATTTTGGTGCCCGCTTCTACTGACGAAAGCAGCAGGTTGGTCCTGAGGTAGTTTGACGCCTCGCGGGGCAGGCGGCGCGTGCCGGGGGGCTGTTTCTGGAACTCGGCCAAAATAGGCAGGCCGGTAAGTTTCGCCAGGTCCTCACTGCTTTTGAGGCGCGAGTCGAGGGCGTCGCGGAGCAGGAGCAGCCCGTAGCTTAAGAAAATGCCCAGCACAAAGGCCAGCGCGGCGTTGCGCACGGGGTCGGGCGCGACGGGTTCGGTCGGGATGGGGGCGGGCTCGAGGATTTCCAACCTACCCGCGGTCGGGGCACTCTGCTGCGCTCTGGCTTCGCTAAGCAACGTGACGTAATTGTCCCTCCTCGCCACGAGCGCGTCGTACTGCTCCTGAGTAGCCGGACCAAGCGACCCCTCCAATTCTTCAATCTGCTGATTGAACCCGGCTATAAGCTGTTCCAAAGTGGAGACATAGTTACTGTTACCCTGCTGCGCCCGACTTTTGTCCCAGGTGAGTAGCGCTTGCGCCAAGGCGTTGGCGGCGTTGGCGAGCGCCCTTGGGTCAGACCCCTCGGTGTCAACATAGATAAAACCCGAGATGCGCAAATCAGCTACTCTTACGTTAAGGTTGACGTCCTCAAGCGCCGCTTCGCCACCCAGCAACCGCGCCGCGTCAGCCAGAACAGAACTGCTCTCTCCAATGGTTTCGTAGGCGTCAAAGTCGATAGGAGGCGCGGCCGTCTCGGGTATGTTTAGGTTGGTTAAGTCGGAGTTGGCCTGCGTGGCGAGCAGCGTGGCGCGCGTTTCATAGGTGGGCTCGAGCCGCTCGCTGATAAAGTAGGCGGCGACGGCCATGAGCGCCGCGACCACCAGCGCGAGCGCCAAGCCGCGCCTGATGATGAAAAAGACGTCCTTTAAAGAGGGTTCTTGATTTTCCATGTATGCTCCCAGGGTGTAGGGTTGCAAGCTGAAGCGCCAGGCCGGAGGCCGACCACGCCACCTTAAGTGTTTAGTGTACCCCAGCGCTACCAAGCGCGCGAGGAAAAGAGCACACTTGGTTTCTGGGGGCGCTCCTTCTCCGCCCAACCCTTTTGCCTAAGCGTTTCGGGAGCGCCGCGCCTCCAACAGGCGCTTGCGAAGGTGGCACGAGTAAGCGTGCGCGGCGGGGGCGACGCCCCCCGTTTCTTGGTAGAGCGCGCTCTCGACCTGCGCGCTCAACTTTTCGTCGAGCCAGGCTACCGTCTCGGGGAACACGTCCCGGAGGTTGAGCTTGGCGGCGGTTCGCCCGTTGAAGAGGTCTTGCAAGGAGCGCCGGTCTTCGAGGTAGAGCGTCGCCCAGGGGAGCGCGGTAAAGGCTCGAGCCTCCCGCCACAGCGCCTCGTCCCACCCTCTCAACGCGCCGACGAGCGTGCCGGAGAGCTCTTTTCGCGCGATCATCCGCCGCAGCTCCTCGTCCAGAGGCTCGCACGTGACGCAGCGTAACGCGCTGTCTCTTGCCGAGAGCAGCTTGGGCTCGAGCGCCCTAAGCTGCAACGTCTGCGCCGCGCTGAGGCTGCCGAGCAGCGCTGCGTCCTCGCAGGCGAGAGCGCCGAGCGCTTCCAACGCGCGCTCATAAGGCGCGGGCGGCGGGGGAAGCGTGCCCGTGGCGAGGCCGTAGAACTGGAAAACGGAGAGTTCCGAGGGCGTTTCTATGGCGTCGGCGCTCCTCAAGCCGGACTGAAGAAGGGTGTAGAGCGCACCGAAGTTTGGAGGAAGACCACCCAAGAGTGTGGCGGATGCGGGCCAGCCTTTTGAGGCGGCATATATCTCGGTCTCCATAAGCGCACCCAACCAGGCGGCGTCCAGGGAGCGGGAAAGCGTGCTCGAGAACTTGCGCGCCTGCGGGTGCGCCTCGGTGTTCGGCGCGTGCTGAGCCGAGAGGAGGGTTTCAAAGTCCGCTGTGGGTGTTGCGCCGGTCGGGCGGGCGCACACCACGTGCTCCAAAACGGCGGCCACGTGCGGCAGCCTCTCCTTTTCCAAGCGCGCGAACAGGTCTTCCGGGGTGACGGGAGACGCGCCGCACGTTGGGAGGCTCGAACGCACCCACCCCAAAAACTGGTCGGGCCGGTTGCGCGGCGAGGGCCGCCACTGTGCGGGCTGGTCGCCCCGCGCGACACGCTCTAAGGTGTACTGGAGCTCGAGCAGGTGGAGGAGCACCCGGTAGTACCCCGTCTTGTTTCTGCCACGTTTACCCAAGGTGAATTGCCCTTTCGGTGCTGCGGTGCTTATGTGGACGGTTGTGAAAGGCCGTGCTTAGGGCGACGCTCGGCTGCGTCCGTCGCCCAGTGCCTTTTATCTTAGAGACGCGTTCAGGTTTGTGCGGGCGCAGCGGTCACACCGCGCGGTCTCTACGCATCACATCCGCATCCTCACCTGCGCCGTCCGTGGCATGACCGTAAGTAGTACCCACGCAACTTCTGTAACGCCTGACTTAGGCTTGACGGAACCCGAGGTTTTCAAAGTTGGTGAGAGAACCTTTCGCGCGTCCTTTATACTTCGGAGATGACGCCTTTTGACCTGACTCTGACCCAACTTGTCGCGGCCTACCGGAGGGGGAGCTTAAGCGCGGTGGAGGTTGCCGAGGCGTATCTGGAGCGCCTAGAGCCCGGCCCCGTCTACCGCCTCCTCACGCCCCAGCGGGCTTTGGAAGGGGCGCGGCGTGCCGACGCGCTCTTTCGGGCAGGTGTCGATTTGGGCCCGCTCCAGGGCGTCCCGCTGGCGCTCAAGGACCTCATGGACACCAAAGGCGACGTGAGCGCGGCGGGCTCCAGGATGCTTTCTGACGCGCCCCCCGCCGCGGACGACTGCCCCGCCGCCGCCCGGTTAGACGCGGTGGGCGCGGTGTTTTTGGGCAAAACGAACATGACCGAGCTTGCGTTTTCGGGTCTCGGCATTAACCCGCACTTCGGCACGCCGGGGAACGCGCTAGACCCCGCGCGCATTCCCGGCGGCTCGTCGTCGGGCGCGGCGGTGGCGGTGGCGTCGGGGCTGGCGTGCGCGGCGGTGGGGTCGGACACGGGCGGCTCGGTGCGGATTCCGGCCTCTTTCAGCGGTCTGGTTGGTCTCAAAACTACCGACGGCCTGGTTCCCACCGACGGCTGCGTGCCCTTATCAACCACGCTCGACACGCTGGGTCCCATCACCAGAACCGTTGAGGACGCGTGGCATCTCCTTCGAGGGCTTTTGGATGCGCCGCATCAACCCTTTAAACCTCGTCCGGTGGCGGGGCTGCGCTTGCTCGCGCCCGTAAACGTACTTCAGGAGGAGCTCGAGCCCCCCGTCGCCGACGCCTTTGAAGAAACGTGTAAGCGGCTCGAGGCCGAGGGTGCTACCGTCGAAATCCTCGAGACGCCCCTCCTAAACGACATTCCCAAGACTTACGCGCGTTACGGCACCTTTGCGGGCATGGAGTCGCTGGCGCTTTACGAAGAGATGTTGGCACGCAGTGGCGACCGCGTGGACCCGCGCGTGTCCACGCGCATCTTGCAGAACCGGGGGAGAGGAGCCGCCGACTACATCCGCTTAAGCTATGAGCGCAAACGCATCCAACACGCGTTTTGGGAGCGTTACGCCCCTTTCGACGCCGTGCTCGCGCCCACCGTGGCTGTGCTGCCGCCCAAGATAAGCGACCTCGTGGAGGATGCGGCCTACTTCAAGGCCAACAGCCTCTGCTTACGCAACACGATGATATTCAACTTCTTGGGTGTGCCCGCCGTGAGCGTCCCCTGCGCAACGACGAGAGAAGGCTTATCCACCGGCTTCATGATTGCCGCGCGGCCTTTTGAAGAACTCCTGGTGCTCTCCGTCGCGTGGGCGGTCGAGACCTTTTAGCCTTCTGCAAGACGCCGGGGCCGCAGGAGGCGCACCGCCGCAAGAAGTCCCACAACCGTTTTGGCGAGGATGTCGGCGAAGATGATTTGCAGGAGGACGGGGAGCGGGAAGTCGGGGTTCCCGGCGAAAGCGATGAGGGTGAAGATGCTCGAGTCCAGGGGAATGCTCACCGCATTCGACGTCGCCACCCGCAGCGGCCACGAACGTTGGAGCAGCCGCGCATAGACTTCCGTGTCCGCCGCTTCAGCGATAAGAATAGCGAGAAAGCCCGCCATGAGAAAGCGGAGCGGGATGCCCAAGGACGCCGACAGGAGGAGGTTGAGGAGCGCCGCCGCGAGAATCATCCTGTAAACGTTCGCGCGCCCGTAGCCGTGGACCCGGTCGCGCTGCGTGAAGGTGACCCCGAAAAAGAGCGTGCCGACCGACAGGAGGCCGTAGCCCGGCAGGCGCAAAAAGGAATCAAAGGTAAAGTTCGCCAGAAGCGTGCAGACGACGTAAACCGTCATCGAGGCGAGCATGGGTGCGCGGCGTCCGAAGAGCGGGTAAGCCGCGCCTAACGTCATGGCGGTCAAGGGGGCGAGAATAAAGGTGAGTGTTGCGTCCATCCCCCGAAACAGCCCGTAGTTCAAAGCGAGGTTGAGTGCCGCTGCAAGAGCTATGACGATCGGTAAGCTGCCCTGCTTTTTGACAGCCTCACCCAAGGCGTAAGTACCGCTCGTAAAAAGCGCGCCAGCCAAGAAGACGACGCTGAGGGGCAGCGTAGAGCCCGCCGCCACCCCCGTGCTCGTTCTCGCAAGGTGCAAAAGGAGCGCGCAGAGGGCGGTCGGCAGTAACGTCAGCAGGACGTAGGAGATAGCGGGGTGGATTTTAAGAGGATTCCGCACGAAAGGTCCCTTACACGCGTTTTTGTACGACTACGTTTGTACCGCACGGCCAACGCGATGATGTAAGGCAGTATGTCACCTCCCGCCAGCGGGACAGTATAACGCCGATGCTCGCGTTTTGGGTATGCTTTTCGGATGAACTTTCTCGGCACGCCCCAAAGTACGCTGCTGGAAACCCTCGAGATTACCGTGACCGAAGCCGCGCCAGGGCGCGTCACGGCCACCATGCCCGTGACGCCGCGCGTGCATCAACCTTTCGGCATCCTCCACGGCGGCGCCTCGGTGGTGCTCGCCGAGACGGTGGCGAGTATCGGGGCGACGGTGAATCTGGACATGGGACGTCAGCGGGCGGTGGGCTTAGAAATCAACGCCAATCACCTCCGCTCGGTGCGGGACGGCGTTTTGACCGCCGTCGCTACACCCATTCACCGGGGCCGCAAGACGCATGTCTGGAATATTGAGATACGTGATGAGGAGGAAAAGCTCGTTTGCACCTCGCGCTGCACGCTGGCGATTCTTGATAGTGGTTCTTGATGGCGATTTCTGACGGCGATTCTCGAGGGTGACTTTTAGGGAAATACGTGGAGTAAAGCTCTGCGTGAATGAATTCTAGGCACCCATACACCTCGAGCCTCAACCCGCTATAATGCCCCTACCGAAAGGCGGTTTGCGTTGCGAGTAGCCCTTTTTGCGACCTGTTTGGCCGACCAACTCTTCCCCGAGGTCGCGGTGGCGTCGGTGAAGTTGCTCAGGCATTTGGGCGTAGTGGTCCACTTTCCCGAGCGGCAGACCTGCTGCGGTCAGCCTGCTTATAACGCAGGTTATCACCGCGAGGCGCAGGAGATTGCGGGGCATCACTTGGAGGTCTTTGCGGGCTACGACTACGTCGTGCTGCCCTCGGGCTCGTGCGGCGCGATGGTTCACCATTACCCGGAACTTTTTGAGACGATGCCACAAAGGTACCGGGAGGCTCGAGACCTCGCCGAGCGCACCTTTGAACTCACCACTTTTATCACTGAAGTGTTAAGCCGTGACGACGTCGGCGCGGATTTGTCAAACGAGCGCGTGACCTACCACGATTCTTGTCATGCGATGCGCTTTTTGGGCGTCCGGGAAGCGCCGCGTACGCTGTTAAAAGCCGCGGGCGCCGAACTCGTCGAGGCGGAGGGGCACGACGTGTGTTGCGGCTTCGGCGGACTTTTCAGCGTCAAGATGCCCGACATCAGCACGGCGATGGCGAGGGCCAAATTCGCGGGCATCCGTGACACGGGCGCGCGGACGCTCACCTCAACCGATGGCGGCTGTTTAATGCAGCTCAAGGGTGCCTTTCACCGTGAGGACGGGAGTGCGGAAAGGGTGCGCATAAAGCACGTGGCCGAACTCCTCTGGGATGGGGTGACGCGGCGCGCCGCGGCTTAACGGCTTGTAAGGTTCTGTAACAGCAAGATTCCGGGAACGCGTAACAAGATTGGCGGGAACCATGCAGATTACCACTCACACCTTCAAGGACAACGCCACGCGGGCGCTGGGGGACGAACAGCTTAAAGTTGCCATGAAGCGCGCCACCACCGCTTTTGTGGGCAAACGCAAGAGCGCGGTGGCAGCCCTGGAAAACTTCGAAGCCCTCCGCGACTACTGCGGCGCGGTCAAGGCGCACACGCTGGAGTATCTGGATGTTTACCTAGAGGAACTTGTCGAAAAGGTCGAAGAGCGCGGCGGCACCGTCCACTTCGCCGCCGACGCCGCCGAGGCGAGCCGCATTGTGACGGAGTTGGCGCTTCAAAAGGGCGTTAAAACCGTTGTCAAGTCCAAGTCGATGCTTTCTGAAGAGGTCCACCTCAACGAGGCTTTGGAAGAGGCGGGCGTGACGGCCCTCGAGACCGACCTGGGCGAATACATCCTGCAAATCGACGAGGACTTCCCGAGCCACATCATCGGCCCGGCCATCCACAAGACCAAGGAGCAAATCACCGCGCTCTTTCACGAAAAAATCGGCACCGCGCCCGACGCGGACATCCCGACCCTGACGGCGGCGGCGCGGCGGGTGCTGCGTCAAGGATTTTTAGAAGCCGACATGGGCGTCAGCGGGGCCAACTTCGCGGTGGCCGAGACGGGCACCGTCGTGCTGGTCGAGAACGAGGGAAATATTCGCTTTACCACCTCCTTGCCCAAAATCCACCTGGCGATGATGGGTCTTGAGAAAGTCATCCCGCGCCTGCGCGACCTGCCCGCCTTTTTGTCCGTGCTGCCGCGCTCGGCCACGGGACAGAAAGCCTCATCGTACGTCTCGATGATTACGGGGGCCAAAAGATCTGATGAGGCGGAGGGTCCCGAAGAATTCCATCTGCTCTTGGTGGACAACGGGCGGAGCGCGGTCCTGGCCGACCCGAAGCTGCGCGACGCGTTGCGCTGCATCCGCTGCGGGGCCTGCCTCAACTCGTGCCCGGTCTATCAGCAGGTGGGGGGGCACGCCTACGGCTGGGTCTATTCGGGGCCCATCGGGGCGGTGCTGGGGCCGGGGCTGTTGGGTTTAGAGACCACCGCCAACCTCCCCCAAGCGAGTTCGCTCTGCGGCGCGTGCGGCGAGGTCTGCCCGGTGAAAATCCCGTTGCCCGAACTCCTTATCGAGCACCGCCGCCGCGCCGTCGCGCGTGGTTTGACGTCCAAGGGAGAGCAGGCGAGCATGGGCGCGTTCGCTTTTCTCGCCCAGCGGCCCGCCCTGTGGGACTCGAGCACCAAGATAGGCCGCTTCGGCGGCGGTTTCTTGAGCCGCGACGGTTTTATGGGTGGCGACTGGCTGCCCGTCTTGAAAGAGTGGCTAAGAGAGCGTGACTTCCCAGCCCCCGCCA
The DNA here is from genome assembly GCA_965214995.1 of Trueperaceae bacterium. Taxonomy (GTDB): domain Bacteria; phylum Deinococcota; class Deinococci; order Deinococcales; family Trueperaceae; genus CBDCCT01. Next base: position 4,345,915 of record CBDCCT010000002.1, on the reverse strand, counting down.
AAAGGTCTTTCCGCGACCTCTGGGGTGACGGACTAGGTGAGGAGGTGAAGGGGTGACTCGAGAGGACTTCTTAGGCCGCGTGCGGGGCGCGCTGCACCGCGAGAAGGGCGCGCCCACTGAGGTGCCGCCCGCGCTCCTCGCGCCCCTTCAAACCTGGGACCCCGAGGTGCTGGTGGCGGAGTTTTGCGAGGAGTTGGAGCTTGTCGGCGGCCATGTTTATGTGGTTGAAACCGTCGAGGACGCGAGAGCGGGGCTCGAGGTCCTCCTCAACAACTTAGGCGCGGAGACTTTTATTCGCAGCAGCGACGCTGTCGTGGACGAAGCGATAAGCGCCGTGTCCATCCCCGAAGCCCAGGACCCCGCCTTGGCGGACGTGGGCTTCACAGGCGCGGCTTTCGGCGTTGCCAACACGGGCACCCTCGTCCTGACGAGCGACGCGGGCCGCAAGGCGTCGCTCCTGCCGATGACGCACATCTGTTTTTTGCGCGTGTCGCAGCTCGTGCCGACGATGGCGGAGGCGTTGGAGCGTGGTCTATCCGAGCGCGACCTGCCGAGCGCCTGGGTGCAAGCCACGGGACCGAGCCGCACCGCCGACATCGAACTCACCCTGACGACGGGCGTGCATGGGCCGGGCGTGGTGCATGTGATGTTGATTCGGTAGCGGGCTGTAAACCTACGGCGTTTGTGCCGCGTCCCCGGTAGAGCCCGGGGTGCTTAGAACGGGGCTCGAGGCGGGTTCGGCGGTGAAATTGATGATAATTTCAAAGGAGTCTTCAGCGGCATCCTCAGCAGCGTCTTCAGCAGGCTCCGGGGGCACCTCGCCGAGTACGCTGTTGAGTATGCCAACATCAGCCACGACCATACAGTGGTCCGAGCCGCCGTCACACACAACCTTCGCATCAACCGGCACGACGCCGCCCCCGACCCACACGTAGTCAATCCGGATAAAAGGCGGCACCGGCACGCCGCGCACGCGCATGTAGTTGGGGAAAGTGTACCCGAAGCCCCACGCCGCGGCCCGGTACACGTCCGTCAAACGCGCCCCAAGGTCTTCATATAGAGGCTCGCGGTCGCTCAAGTTGAAGTCGCCGAGCACGATGCGCGGCCCCGAGGTTTCGTCAATGCGCGAGAGCAACCTGGAAAACTCCGGCTCACGCGCCTGCGGGTCGTAACCAAGGTAGCCGAGGCCGGCCCCTTCTCCCGAATCAAAGGGCGCGGGGGGGTGGACGTTGAGCACAGTGATATCAACCCCGCCGACCGTCACCGTGGCGCGCTGCACCTGGGGGTACCAGTGGTAGGTGACGGATGAGAGGGGATAGCGGCTAAAGAGACCGACGCCCTGCGTTCCCTCAAAGGCGCGAAAATCCGCGTAAGGGTAAACGTCTCCGAGGCGTGTGCGCAGCGCGCTTACCACGGTAGGGGAAAGTTCCTGCACCGCGACGAGGTCGGCGTCTTGAGCCAAAAGCGTATCGAGCACCGCGTCCACCTGCATATTGGTGTAGAGCTGATTAAAGGTCACAACGCGGAACTTGACCATGTCTTCTGCATCTTCTGCGGGTCCAGGAGGTAAAAAACGCGCGCCGAAGAGCAGGATGAAAAGTCCCAGCAGGACCAGCACGGAGCTGCGCAGCCATCTCGAGCGCACAAAAAACGCCAAAGGCGCGAGCAGAAAGAGGGGCGCGAACAAAAAGGGCGCGACGATGCTCGAGAGCGTGAGCCACTTCGTGTGAGGCCCGAAAGACCACAAGAGCGCCAACGTGACCAGACCTGCGCAGTAGGCGACGGCGGTAACGGTGAGCAGCCGGGTGAAAGCGCGCCTCACGTCCGCCGAACCGCGCGGTGGGTGTGGCTTGCCTGGGGCTCGAGCATCCCCTTAGCCTGTCACTCCAGCCGGTCGGCGGGTGTAATACGGCTCACCCGCTGGGCTGCGCTGCGGGAGTTGCCATTCGTTAAGTGCCGTTCTAGAGGCCGTTTTCATCACCAAAAACCAGCCTCTGATGTGCTCGCATCCCGTTCCAAAACTTTCACAACATCCAGAACCTCATCGGGTAGGCTGGGGCATGGCTCAGTACGTCATTGGGGATATTCACGGACAGTTCGCCTCCTTTTGTCGGCTCCTTCAGGGGGCGGGGCTGGTGGACGGCACGCTCGCCTGGACGGGCGGGGACGCATCGCTCCTGCTTATGGGCGACTTCTTCGGCCACAGCGTACACCCCGGCCCGCACGGTCTGGCGGCGGTTGACTTGACAATGCGGCTCCAGTTAGAGGCGGCGGAGGTGGGGGGCAAGGTGACGGCGCTGCTGGGCAATCACGACGTACTGCTGCTCGCGGCGCGGCGTTTCGGGCGGGACGGTCCGGTCGATTTCCTGGCGCAGTGGCGGGAAAACGAGGGTTCGGAGGAAGACCTAGCCAACCTCACGCCCCGCCACGTCGCCTGGCTCGAGGACCTGCCCGCAATGGTACTCACCGAGAACGCCCTCCTCATCCACGCCGACGCAGCCCTCTACGAATCCCACGGCGAGAGCGTGGAAAAAGTCAACGCCTCTTTCGCTACCATTCTAAAAAGGAACGACGCAAACGCGTTTCACCGTCTGCTGGACGCGTTCGGCGAGCACAACGCCTTTCGGGGTGAGGAGGGGCGGGCGCGGGCTGAAAGGTTTTTGTCGCTTTATGGCGGGCAAAAGATTATCCACGGTCACACGCCCATCAGCAAGGGGCGGGCGCTCGAGGCCGAGGAGGTGACGGAAGCAGAAGTTTATGCAGGCGGCCTCTGCGTCAACGTGGACGGCGGCATGTACCGGGGTGGGCCGGGGTTCGTGTACCGGCTTTAGGGCTTTACAGAACGTTGGAAGCAGAAAAAACCCCGCCTAGTTAGGCGGGGTCTCGAGCGCTCACAAACAGAAGCGTTCGTCCCAGGTTGCACGCGCCGCTTTAGAACCTCTCGAAGTCAGCCTCGAACACCGCGTTCTCGACGCCCGCGCCGAAATCAAAACCGACGGGCTCGTCGCTGATGAGGGTAAAGCCGCCGTCGCGCACCTCGCACCGGTAGCGCTGCGCGCCCCCCACGGCTCCCGGGAAGAACGCCCCCGAGGTGTCGTCGCCGAGCGTGAGGATGTCGTCTTCGTAACCGAAAGCGCCCGTCTGCTCGAGCGTCCCCACCTGCGGGTCCGCAAAGGTCGAGGTGAACGCGCCGTCGCCAAAGCCGAGGCTGTAGCTCGCGCCCGCGTCCGCAAAGGTGTTGGTCACGCCCGGGTCCGTCACGCTGGTATAGCCGAAGCGGGTGGCGGTGTAGTCGCCCACGAGCCCGGAGCAGTCCTCAGCGGCGACCGAAGCGTCGCTTTCGATAAGCGCGTCGTCGTCACCCATTTCTGTGGCGGGCGCGCAGGCCGCGAACAGAACCGCGAGAACGGCGATGAGGATAAAGTGCAGCTTTTTCATGTTTCCCCCTTAAAGATTTTTCTACTCTTGTAGAAAGTTCACGTTCATCCTAAAGGAGCGCGCGGCCTCACGTTTTGGCGCTTCATTACGTTTTGTGAAAAATTTCGTAGTGGTGGGGCGGTTTGGTCCTGGGCCGTCTCGCTCTTTGGCCTCACCCCATAAACAGGAAAACTCGAGCCGCTGACGCCACAACCTTCGGCGACGGCCTTGAATGGTATACGTTGATAAAGGCCCGTACCAAAGACCCAAAGGAGGCACCCATGCAAACGGTATCCGACCCGTCCACAACCACCATCCAAGAACGGCTCAAGTGGGACGTGACGCCGGAACTCTACGACAAGATCAGGCGCTTGTGGATAGCCCACTCCAAGGCCGAGGACGCCCGCGACTTAGACGGGCTCATCGCCACGCTCGCTCCCGACTGCGTCTACGAGGTGGTGCCGACGGGCGAGCGTTGGGAAGGTCACGACGGCGCACGCGCCTTTTACACGAGCTTTTTGGGCGCGTTTCCCGACGTGCATTTCGACATGTACGACGTGGTCATCGGGCCGCAGGGCGTGTTCGAGGTGGCGACGCTGACGGGCACGCATAGGGGGCCGTGGGCGGGACGAGAGGCCACGGGCAAACGCGTGCAGTTCGACGTGATTATTCATTTTCCCTGGAACCCCGAAGCCGAGAAGTTCGCGGGCGAGCGGGTCTATTACGACCAGATGGCGTTGGGGCTCGAGTAAGGAGAATTGGCTCGGCGGCGAGCGACCGTGGCGTCCCCGGCGTCGAGACGCACGCCTACCCGCTTCGCACCTTGCAAGACGCCGCGCGCCTGCGCAACCGCGTGATTACCATGTTGGAAAGGGCCGACGCCGAAAAGGATATGGAGACGCAGCGGCGCAACCTCAGCTTCGTCGTCGTGGGCGGCGGCTATTCAGGCGTGGAGGCCGTCGCCGAACTCTTCGACCTGACGCGGACGCTGCTACGCTACTATCCGCGCGTTCCCGAAGACGCACTCAGTTTTACGCTGGTCCACTCGCGTGACCGGCTCATCCCACAAATCGGTGAGGCGCTGGCCGACTACGCCCTGCATAAGCTCAAAGCGCGGGGCGTCGGCTTTCGTCTCAACGTCCACGTGGAGGAAGTGTTAGGGGATAGGGTGAGGCTCGAGGACGGCACCGAACTCCCCGCCGCCACGGTGGTGTGGACGGCGGGCAACCGACCGAGCCCCGCCGTGGCGGCGCTTCCTTGCGAGCACAACCGCGCGGGAGCGGTCATCACCGACGAAACGTTGCAGGTCAAAGGACTAACCGACGTGTGGGCCGTGGGAGACTGCGCTCAGATTCCCAACTACTACCAGGGCGGCGAGCCTTGCCCCCCGACGGCGCAGCACGCGCAGCGCGAGGGGGTCCAGGCAGCGAAGAACGTCGCCGCCTCCTTGAGCGGCAAACCCGCCCAACCGTTTCGCTTTCGCAGTCTCGGAACGCTCGTCCCCTTAGGACACCGCACCGCCGTCGCCGAGGTGCGCGGGTTGAAGTTTTCCGGCTTGTTCGCCTGGTTTTTGTGGCGCGCGGTCTACCTGAGCAAGTTGCCCGGCCTCGAGAAAAAGCTCCGGGTCGCGCTCGATTGGACCCTCGAGCTGTTCTTCCCCCGCGACATCGTGCTGACCCCCGATTCGGCGGTCGCCGAAGGGGGCGCGTCTAAGGAGCCGCCCCGGGCTCGAGCCCAAAAGGAAACCGCATGAGCCTACCAAGACACGACCTGCGCTTGGGTGCCCTGGCGGGTGTGGTCGGCGGCTTGGTCTTTGGCGCGGCGATGACGCAGCTCGGCCTCTTGCCGACCATCGCCTCGCTGGTGCGCGCCGACTCACCCGTGGTCGGCTTTGCGCTTCACTTAGTCATCGCCGCCATCATCGGGACGGGCTTTGGCTTCCTGGTGCGTCACCAGCAACCTGGGGCGGGCGAAACGCTTTTTTGGGGCCTCAGTTACGGCACCTTCTGGTGGTTTTTGGGACCGCTCACCCTGCTGCCCCTCCTCTCAGGCGGCACGCTGACGTGGGGGCTCGAGGCGGCGCGCGCCGCTTTCCCCTCCCTGTTGGGGCACGTGCTCTACGGGGCCGGTACCGGCCTGACTTTTTTGTTCTTGCAGCGGCGTCGCACCGAAGCGGCGCGTTTAGCCTTCGCCCCCCTTTTGCGGGGAGCACTCGCCGGACTCGCCAGCGCTTGGCTGCTTAGTCGGGCGTTTGGGGCGCAGGCGCAACTGCTGACCTTGAGCGACGCCTTCGCGGGCGCACCCGCTTGGCTCGTCCTCCTGCTCCTCGGGGGGCTGACCGGCGCGAGTTTCGCCCTCCTTTATCCTAAGCCGAGCAAGAGCGCGGGGGTCAACCTCGTTCGCGGTACGGTCTACGGCTTTCTCGGCTGGATTGTGGCGGTGCTGACGCTGGCACCCCTGCTGAGCGCCGACGGCCTCCGCTGGTCGTCAGGCGCGGCTGAGGCGAGGTTTTTTGCCCTGCCCGGCTTGTTACTCTTCGGCGCGGCCACGGCGCTCCTCTATCAGTGGCTGGACGCCCTCGTGAAGCTGCTCTTTTCTGATGTCGTGCGGGGTCGCCACGACGAGGGCGTGGGCACGCAGGGGGTGCGCGCCCTCGGTCGCGGCGTCGTCGCTGGTCTCGTCGGGGGCCTCCTCTTTACGGTTGTGATGGTGCAAGTCGGCATCCTGCCGGTGGTGGCGGGGTTGGTGGGCTCGAGTTCGGCGCTCACCGGCTTTTTCGTTCACTTAGGTATTGCTACGCTTATAGGCGTCTCCTACGGGTTTCTCTTTCGCGCGCAGAGCTACGACTCGGGCTCCGCTCTGGGGTGGGGGGTCTCCTACGGGTTTTTCTGGTGGGTGTTGGGGCCGCTCACCTTGATGCCTTTATTCTTGAGCGGGGCACCGCAGTGGACCACGCAAGCGGCGGCTGAAACCTTTGCCTCGCTGGTCGGTCACTTAGTCTACGGCGCGGGCTTGGGCCTCAGCTTTTACGGGCTCGAGGCCCGCTACAGCCCCTGGTGGCTACCCCACACGGAGGTCGAAGCGGCGCGCGTCACCAACCGAAAAGAGCAGGTGCTCACCGCGTCCCCGGCGCTGTGGGTGCAGGTTGTCTTCATCGCGCTAATTATTCCCATGTTGTTGGGCGGCTGAGGCGCGATATGGGTGCCGCGTCAATCGCGTGGCTACCTAACCACTAGCCGGACGAAGCTCCCTTTGCTCCCGCGTAAACCGCACGTAAAACAGAGCCGCGAGCAGGCCGAACGCTAGATGCGCAACCACCGTGACCCAGTTGCGCGCCCCCGCGAACTGCGGAAAAATCCCGGTGAACACGTAGAAGTTGATGAGGTAGAGCGCGAGCCCGGCAGCGGCCCCGATGAGGAGCGCGACGCCTTGGGAGCGTCCGGCAATGGCAAAAGCGATAACAAACGCGTAAGCGACCGACAAAACGAGGTTCACGATGAGCCCCACGAGCACGATGCCCAAGTCAAAGCTCGCGGGGGGCGGCAGGACGCCTTGGCCTAGGACGATACTGCTGATGGTGCGGGGCGGTGCCCAGGGGCTGCCGCCCAAGCCGATGGGGACGAGGACTGTTTCGAGCAAGTAGAAGAGAACCCCAGCTAGTAACCCTGCTTGAACGGTTTTAGCGACTGAAATGCGTGACATGATATCTCCTATATGGTTCTGTATATGGTTATGGAACGTCCGCGTTGGTCATGGACACGCTACTGCAGGGGGTACTGGGTCAGGGTGAAGTCCTGCCCCGCTTGGTGACAGGCGGTGCAAGGCTGAACGCCCATCCCGTCCGCGGCCGGACTGCCGGCGTCGGTGGTGCTAAAGACCTCGTACCAGTAAAAGCCGTTGCCGCCGCCGCTCTCCGCTTGCGTTTTGACGTAGACGGCCCAGCCGGTCAGCTCGCCCTCGTTGTAAAGCTCTTTGACGGCGGCGGCGCCGACGGGGTGACTGCCGCTAAAAGAGGCCAGGGACTGCTCGAGCACAGGATTAACGTAGGTACGCACGCTCCCGTGCGGTCCCTGCGACGGGTGGACTTGGGACTCGCTCTTGAACGAGGTGTAGTCACCGGATTGGAGATAGCTGAAGAGCGCGTCGGCGGAGGTGGGCACTTCGTCTGCTTCCACGCTTGTTTCTACATCGGTTTGAGCGAAGATGGAGCCCGCCAGTACCGCAAAAAAGGCTAGGGCGACGGCTACACTCGTTATGGTCAAACGTTTCATCTCGGTCTCCTTCTAGGCGCGGGCCGCTTTGAGCGGCCCGCGCCGAAATTGTTTGCTACTAAGGCCATCACGTTAGAGACGTGGCTTACCCGACTTACTGCGGCGTAATGGTCACGCGGATGATCTGCTGGTTTGGCGGGTAGGTAAAGCCGTCGTTCGTACCCCCGTCACCGATGCGTACGATGACGCCGTTCTCCGCCGCGCCCGTGTTCGGCGCAGCCTGGCGGATCACCTGGTTCGGGCCGACGCCCGGCTCCTCATCGACCTCGGTCCCCGCGTCGTAGAGCGCAACCTCGGCGGTCACGTCGCCACTTACCGAGTTGCCGTCCGCATCGAAAAGGGCTAAGCCCGTTTCGCCAAAGGCGTAGAAGAAGTCGTTGGACTGCACATACATGGTCGCAAAGGAGAGACGGTCACCGGGCGAGGCCTCGATTTGGAAGTCAAAGCTTTGACCAGGCGCAGCCGGAGGGGGGCCGAATGCGCCCGAATCACTCACCTCGTCGGCTGCCGCTAGCGTTTCGGCGAGCGTCATCGGAACGCCGTCTTCGGCGATGCTTTCGATTCCCTCACTCGCCGCGCTCCCGACCGAGAAGGGTTGAAAACCGTCCGTATGCACAGCGTAAGCGCCTGGCGAGAGCGGCACGGTCACGCCGGTCATCTCGGCTAGTTCGTCGGCCAAGGAACCCGGTAAGTCCATGCCCATAAAGGTGCCACCGGGGAAGCCGTCCTCGGCGATGCGCTCGACGCCTTCACCCGCCGGTTGACCAACTTCAAAAAGCTTGTAGTCGTCCACATGCACCGCGTAGGCAAACGGGGAGAGGGGCACGGGTTTGGAACCGTCGGGCGTTACGAGCGTGTCCGGCGTTGAAACGTTGGTGACGTTGACCGTGAATTCGGTCGCGCCGTCGTGCTCGAGGGTCACCTGAATCACGTCCGCTTTGTCCGGATAGGTAAAGCCGTTGGTCGGCGCGTTCTCGACAAGCTGGACCGTCTCGTTTTCGTCCGGCCCCTTGTTAGTCTCTGTGGGCGTCTGATTGGGCTTTTGGTTGTCGCTGGCGTTCGCGCCGGGCACTTGGTCCTCCTCGGTGCCCGCGTCGTAGAGAAAGAGCTGGTCGGTCACGTCGCCGGTCACGGCGTTGCCGTCCTCGTCGTAGAGCGCCAGCCCCTCGGGTGCGAAGGCGTAAAAGAGGTCGTTGGATTGGACAAACATGGTGACCAAATTCAGGCGCATACCGGAGTTGGGCAGCGTGTTCGCCGGGGCGGTGAACGTGAACGTGGCCGTCTCGCCGGGAAAGATAGCCGGGCCGTCGTCGGGGCCTCCGGGTGAGGCGACAGCGCCGCTTTTCAAGACTGGGAAGCCGCTACCGACGTTTTCGATGTTGACGTTGAAGGTTCTGCTGTCATCATTTGTGCCGGGTGTGCAGGCTGCAAGTAAGAGGGCTAGGGCGGTTAACAAGCTGAGCAATACGAGAACACGTTTCATGCTGTTTCTCCCTTTATGAATATCTACATCGCTTGATTCTGGTGTCACGGTAGCGGCGTAAGCACTACAAGGACAAAAGCGTCTTTCTACGGCTCTGACGTGAACCGTTTCAACGCGAGACCTATCACACCCTTCCTCTGCCGGTCGTTATTTATCTTTGCTCGCATGGTATGACGCTGCGTAAAGCAGCTTGGTCAAACAATTGACGTAGCCTACGCTTTTGCTTCTATATTGCCGGGTCTATATCGAGTCTATATCGAGAAATCGTGATGCGCCCGCGTCCCGAGTAGGACCGAGAAAATACGTTTACAAAAATGTTTGCTGCTAAGCGAGAGGTGAGCCTCACAGCAAGACTTATTTCAGGCTTGCTCACTTCCCAAAGGTTCTTTTTGAGGGTTACTTAGTACGGCAGCACGTAGAGCAGCATCATCATGAAATGGCTTGCTGAGCCCGCCAGCACGAACAGGTGCCAGAGCTCATGGTAGCCGAAACCCGGCCTTAAGTTGGGCTTCTTGAGCGCATAGACAACCGCGCCGACCGAATAAAAAGCCCCACCCAGCGCCAGCCAGAGCAAGCCTCCCGGCGGGAGAGAGCGCGACACGGGGCCAATGGCAAACACGGCCATCCAGCCCATCGCCAGGTAGAGCCCGGTCGAGAGCCAGCGGGGGGCCTCGAGCCAAAAGAGCTTAAACACCACGCCTAACGCCGCAATGCCCCAAACCACGCCAAAAAGCGCCCAGCTCCAGCCCGCGCTGTCACGTTGCAGCGTCACCAGCGTGATGGGCGTGTAAGAACCCGCGATGAGCACAAAAATGGCGGCGTGGTCAAGGGTGCGGAGCATCCGCTCGGTGGGCTTGCTGACTTTGAGGCCGTGCAGGAGCGTGCTGGCGGTGTAGAGCAGGACGAGGCTCGAGCCGTACACCGCAAAGCTCGCGGTGCGCCACGGCTCACCCTTGGATAAAACGAGCAACAGTACCAACCCGACGAGGCTTAGAAGAATACCCGCAAAGTGCGTAAGCGCGTTGACGGGTTCACGCAAATAGGTGCTCAGGCCCCTCCCGTTCTCCTCGAAAGTCCTAGTCTCGCTCACGGCCTGACTTAGACTTCATCGCCCGTGGCGACGGGCAGGTCGTCGTATGAACTCCAGTCGCTCCAGGAGCCCACGTACAGGCGCGCGTTCCTTAGCCCCGCCTCTTCCATCGCCAAAAGGTCGTGCGCCGCCGAGACGCCCGAGCCGCAGTAGACGATGACCTCCTCCGCTTCGCCGAGGTCTTCAAAGCGTTCCTTAAGTGCCGCCGCGTCCTTGAAGCGACCCTCTTGCAAGTTCTCGGCAAAGGGCAGGTTGAGCGCGCCGGGGATGTGCCCGGCCTTTTTGTCCAGCGGCTCGGTGTCGCCGCGGTAGCGCTCGGCCCCGCGCGCGTCAACGAGCAAAGTGTTGGGGTCTTCTAACTTTGACCGCACCTCGAGCATGTCGGCGACCATCCCGGGCCGGAGGTTGAGGGTGAACACGCCCTGCTCGACGACCGGAACCTCCGCCGAGGTTTCAAATCCCGCCGCTCGCCAAGCACCGAAACCACCGTCCAAAACCCTCACCGCGTCGTGACCGCTGTAGCGCAGCATCCACCAGAGGCGGCCTGCAAAAAGGCCGCCGCTGTCGTCGTACACGACCACATCGCTGCTGTTGCTAATGCCCGCGCGCTCGAGCGTGTTCGCGAACCCCTGCATATCGGGCAGCGGGTGCCGCCCACCGTGCGTTTCCGGAGGGGCGGAGAGGTCTCTGTCTAGGTCCATATAGACCGCGCCGGGGATGTGTCCCGCCTCGTAGTCCTGGCGGCCTTGACTGGGGTTTTGCAGGTTGAAGCGGGTGTCGATAATCACTAAATCGGGGTCGTTTAAGCGGTCGTGCAGGTCTTGGGCGCTGATAAGGTTGCTCATGCGGTAGTTTACCCCCTGCGGTTCATCTCAAAGTTGTCCAACGGCTCAAGAATACAAAAGGTTTTGCCGACACGGCGTTTCAAGAAGACCGTTAGAATTCCTCATGCGCAAACGGATTGAGAGCCCCAAAAACCCCGAGGTCAAGGGATTGGTTCGCCTCAAAGAGCGGCGCGTGCGCGAGCGCGAGGGGCGTTTTCTCATCGAGGGGGAGCGCGAGACGCGGCGCGCGTGGGAGGCGGAGGTGCCTCTGCGGACGCTTTACGTGTGTCTGGATTTTATGCGCCCCGAGGGTCACGCGCTCGCGGCGGAACTCGAGGACGCGGGCGTGGACGCCGTAGAACTTTCCAGGGAGGCCTTTTCTCGCGTGAGCTACCGCGACGCGCCCGACGGCGTGCTGGCGGTGGCAAGGGTGCAGCCGCGTGAGCTGGAAGGGCTCGAGCTTTCTCAACACGCGCTCGTGCTGGTTTTAGACGGGCTCGAGAAACCCGGCAACTTGGGCGCGCTCCTGCGCACCGCCGACGGGGCGGGTTTAGACGCTGTATTTTTAACGGGCGAGGGCACCGACCTCACCAACCCCAACGTGATTCGCGCGTCGATGGGCAGCGTGTTCAGCCGCCCGGTGCGGACGGTTGCCGCGCCTGAGTTGCTCGAGTGGCTAACTGAGAGAGACTTCAATCTTGTGGCCGCCTCGCCGGGGGCCGAGGTGAGCTTTTGGGACGCCGACTATCGGGGTGCCACGGCGATTGTATTGGGCACCGAGCATGAAGGGCTTTCGCCCCTGTGGTTGGAGGCCGCCCACACGCGGGTCGCCATCCCCATGCACGGGCTCGCCGATTCGCTCAACGTGGCGACCGCCGGGGCGCTTCTTATGTACGAGGCGCTGCGGCAGCGCCGCCCGTAGGGTGTTGAACCATTCTCCCTAACCCGCCAGAAAGTCGAGCGTCAGGGCGGCGCTCCACGAAAAATGAGTTGCGCCACATGCAGAGCCGTCTCGAGGGTCGTAATACTCGACAAAACCGGAGCGCGATACGAGCTCTAAGCTGTCCTTTTTGACCCGCCTGGCAAGCTCGGTATAGCCGTGACGCAGCAGTCCCTTCCACAAGAGCCAGTTGATGTTGAGCCACACCGGCCCGCGCCAGTAGCGGCGCGGCTCGAAAAGAGGGCTCGATTTGCTCGCTGAGGGTAGGTAGAACTGGGTGTCGGTGTCGGGGGCGTACTCGCGGGGCTCGAGAACATGCCCGACGACCCGCCGCGCCCGCGTTTCGTCCAGAAAGCCCGCGTAGAGCGGGGAGAGCGCGGCGCAGGTGTTTTCTTTAATAAGCTCCCCAGTACGCAAGTTTTTGTCGAAGTAGAGCCCCGCGTCTTCGTCCCACAGGCTTTCAAAGCCGCCTCGCATCCGCCCCAGCCACTCTTCTATCTCGTCCGTGGCCTCACCGAGATCGAGCGCGAGCGCCCGCAAATCTTCGTTCGCGCGGTAGAGGATGCTGTTAAAGAGCGTGTCTTGGACCAAAAAAGGTGCTTCATCCCAGATTGTAGGAGCGTCCCAGCCCCGGTCTCGGTAGAAGCCGATGAGGTACATGAATCTTTCGTAGTCCCCTTCGACCGGGCGTTCGTCCGCCGGGACGTGCTGTTTGTCCTTGCGCTCGAAAGGGGGCGTACCGACCGGGGTGAGGTTCTGCATTGGCCCAGCCCAACGCGTCGAGTTGTCCGTGCCCGATTCCCACGGGTGGAGGATGGCGACGAGGCCGGTGTTAGCGGGGTCTCGAGCTTGATAAAGCCAGCGGTGCCACGTCAGGAGCTTGGGGTAGACCTCACCCAAAAAATCCTGCGACGCCCCTTTATCCTCTGCGCGTTCGTGCAAATGCCTCACCGCCGTGGCGAGCACGGGCGGCTGCGTGAGGCCGGAGGTGGGGAAGTCCGGCCCCTTTCCTTCGGTGCGCCAAAAATCGGGCGTGGGAAAGTAATCCGACGCGCCGTGGTGGTAGAGGATGTGCGGCACCATCCCGTCATCCCATTGGCCTTGGAGGAGAGAGTGGACTTCGGCTCGAGCCCGCTCCATGTCCACATAACTCAGCCCGATGGCGATAAAGGCCGCGTCCCAGTTCCACTGGTGGGGGTATTGTCCCAAGCTCGGCTTGACGAACGCCCCGGTATCGTTGGTACGGAGGGTCTGAACGGCCTCAGCCTGTATGTTTTCCACTACCCCTTGACCCCGCCCGCCGTGAGCCCGCCGACGAGGTACTTCTCAAACCAGAAGAAAATCACCATAATGGGCAGCGTGACGACCACCGCGCCCGCCATGAGGTACTGGCGCGGCACCTCCTGGGAGTTGAGGCTGACCATGCCGCGAGAGAGCGTGAAAATTTCGGGCGAGTCGAGAAACATGAACGCGAACAGAAACTCGTTCCAGGCAATCATAAAGACGTACAACCCGACCGAGGCGAGCGCGGGCAGGCTCAAGGGCAAGGTGATGCGCCAGATGACGCCCAAGCGCGTGGCCCCGTCGATGAGCCCCGCTTCTTCCAAGTCTTTGGGCAGCGTCTGGAAGTAGCTCCTGAGCATGTAGAGCGCCACGGGCAGCGTGGTCGCGGGGTAAACGATGAGGAGGCCCGGCAGCGTGTTGCGAAGGCCGAGCTGGGTAAAAACCGCGTACAGAGGAATCACCAAAACGATGGCGGGGAACATGTAGATGAGCAGAATCGAGCGTGAGAGGAGGTCGCGGCCCGGAAAGGTCAGCCGCGTGACCGCGTAGGCCCCAAGCACCGCCAGCACCAACGTGATGATGACGGTGACGACGGCGACGAAAGTGGAGTTGCCGATGTAGCGCAAGAAATCAAAGGTGACGAGCACCTCGTGGTAGCCGACCAGCAACTCGCCGATGCGCTGCGCCTCGACGCCCAGATAGGTGGGGTTTTGCAGCATCTCGGCCCTCGACTTGAGGCTCGAGGCCACCATGAAGTAGAAAGGGAAAATCACGATGGAGAGGAAGAAAACAAAGCCTATCGCCCGCAAAACCCGTAGGAGGAGGGTCTCGAGCGTGTTGCGCTCCAACTGCGCGAGGTCGAAGCCGCGCAGACCGTAGCGGGTGAGCCAGGCGATAGCGAGAAACGCGACCAGGCACGCGCCCACGCCCCAGACGGGCCGAACAGCGTCCAAGCCGAGAGGTTTGAAGCCGCTCAGGACGAGCCAGAGGAGCGCGACGACGAGACCGGTAAGGAGGGCGACGGAAGCCGGGGTGTGCTTGTCCCGACGGACGAAGCCGAGGGTTAAACCGATGCCCGCGCCCGCCAGGAGCGCCCAGCCGAGCGGGATGTGGGTCTCGAGCCCCCCCATGATGGTTGCGAGCACCGCCCACAGCACCACGAAGAGCGCCGCACAAAGCGCGCCGACAAGGCTTGCCACGGCGAGCGCCGCGACCGAACCCCGCCCACCACGTGTACGGGGAACATCCCTGGCAACCGCCACTATTCACCCTCCGGCGCGTAACGAAAGTAGATGACCATAAACACCGCCAAAATCGCAAAGAGCACGACCGCCACCGCCGCGCCCGCGCCCAGGTCGCTCCGCGCGAAAGCTTGGTCGTAGACCTGTACGGTCAATGTCTCCGTGCCCGCCGCGCCCCCGGTAAGTAAGAAGATATCGTCGAACTTGTTAAAGGTCCAGATAAAGCGCAGCAAAAAGAGGGTGGAGAGGATGCCCACGAGCTGCGGCAGGGTGATGTACCAAAAACTTTGTAAGGGGCTCGCCCCGTCCACGTCGGCGGCCTCGTACATGTCCCCAGGGATGGCCTGGAACCGCGCCAGGATAAAAAGAAACGCGAACGGAAAATAGCGCCACGCCTCGAACAGAATCACCGTGGTAAGCGCCAGCGGAAAGCCGAACGAGAGTCCGAGAAGGTTCACGTCGATGTCGCGCTGGCCGAGAAAGTTCACCGCCTCGCCCAGCACCCCGAAACGGAGGCCCAGCGCGTTGAGCGAGCCGCTTAAGGGGTCGAGCAGAAAGGCCCAGGTAAAGGCCACGGCGATAACTGGCGCGACGTAAGGGAAGAGAAAGAGCCCGCGGAGGATGCCTTGTCCCGCGAATTTCACGTTCAAAAGTTGCGCGGCGAAGAGCCCCAACAGGATCGAGCCGACGGTGCCGAAAATCGTGTAGTAGAGCGTGACGCGTAAAGTAGGCCAGAACTCGCGCGACGAGAAGACCTCGCGGAAGTTTTGC
This sequence comes from Trueperaceae bacterium, assembly GCA_965214995.1. Taxonomy (GTDB): domain Bacteria; phylum Deinococcota; class Deinococci; order Deinococcales; family Trueperaceae; genus CBDCCT01. The sequence continues at coordinate 4,330,594 of CBDCCT010000002.1, read as the reverse complement.
AGGGTGAACGCGAAGTTGGTGAGGATGTTGGGCGCGCTGCCCGTTACTACACCCTCAACCTCCGTCGGGTCCACCGGGTCGGCGATATAGGCGTCGGTGGCGAGGAACTCGAGCTCCAGATTTTCGCGGTAGCCTCCCTCCCAGGCACCTAAGTCGCAACGTAGTTCGGGTGCGGTGAATTCACAGCGCGGGTCCAAGGTGGCGGGCTCGAGGCCCTCAGGAAGCGTATCCGTCAAGACGACATCTTGAATCGTCACGTCTTGCGAGGAGTTGCGCAGCCCGTAGCGAAGCCGCAACGCCTCCCCCGCCGCTTCGGGCGTTTCCCGCACGCGCTCGTTCACCACGGGGACGGGCGGGCGCAAATCGCCCAGCGTCACGGGCTTAAAGGCTATCCAGAAGTTGGCGATGACCGGGAAGAGCACGATGGCGAAGACGATCAAAAAGGTGGGGGCCAGCATCCAAAAGGCCAAACGCGCCTCGCGGGCGGCTAGGCTGTTGCGGTTACGTAGCATGTGCGCGGCTCACTTTGGTGTTGAGGACTGGAGAGCAGTCGGTAGTCAACATAATTCTCTGCTGACTACCGACCTCTGATTCTTTCCGCCTACTCCGCCGCCAGCTCCTGAACCTCTTCAATAATCAGGTCCGCCGTCTCCTCGGCGCTGCGTTCGTCGTCCAGGTACTCGCGCACCAACTCGGCCATCACGCGGGTGTCGTAGAGGCGGGAGGTGAGGAGCCCCTGGCCCTGCGCGAAGCCCCAGCGGGTGCCGGTCTCGAGCCCTTCCACGATGCTGTCGATGGTTTCCGCGCCGTAAAACTCGCTTAAGGGAGCGCGTCGGTCCACGCCGACGTCGAGCGCGGACCAGCCTTCGATGTATTCGGTCGGGTTCTCAGCCGTGCCGCGCCGCACGGGGAACTTGCCCTCGGGGGCAATCGAGAGCGTGTCCAGGTAGGCGTCCGACATCATGAAGGTTACGAAGTCCTGGGCGGCTTCAAAGTCGGCGTCCGCGGTGATGCCGAAGTAACGCACGTCGGTCCAGCCCGCGCCGCCTGGGTTGTTGGGGCCCGAGAAGCGCGTCACGACGCCCGTGTTGTTGGCGAGTTCCGGCGAGGTCGGGTCGTCAAAGGCGGTGATGGGCACCTCGTCGCGCAAGCCCGCGAGCTCGTCGAGAATAAAGGGCGACCAGATGATCATGGCGGCGTCGCCCGCGAAGTAGAGTTCGCGCGCCTGCTGCCAGTAGAGGTTGCCCGGCGGGCTCGCCTCGGCGAGCTCTTTGTAAAACTCGAGCGTTTGGACGAGCGCATCTCGATTGACGTCCACCTCGCCCGCGTCGTTCACCAGATTCACGCCGTTAGCGAGCGCGACCTCCTCGAACACCTGCATCATGTAGACCTCGCTCGGGTCGGTGGCGGCGACGAAACCGTAAGTTTCGGGCGGGTTGTGGAGCGCTTCGAGGGCCGCGCGGACGTTTTCGTAGCTCGTGGGGGGCTCGAGCCCCGCCTCGTCAAAAAGGTCTTGGCGGTAGACCAGAAGCTGCGTCCAGCCGTCCACGGGCACCGCCGCGTAGCCGTCCGCGGTCTCGACTAAGTTGAGCGCCCCGTCGGTAAAGGTGTCCTCCCCGAGCGCTTCAATCACTTCGGTCGCGCTCAAGGCGTCGAGAATCCCCGCGTCAGACCAGCTCAGCGTGAAGTTTAGGGGGTGATAAATCACGTCGGGAAGCTCGCCCGCGGCGAAGGCGGCGGTGACGCGCTCGCCCATCGCGTTCTCGGTCACAGGCACCACCTCGACGGAGACGCCCGACTGCGCCTCGAACGCCTCGGCAATGTTGCGCTGGACCTCGAGCCTTTCGGGCTGCTCCTCGGTCGTCCAGAAGGTGAGCTGGGCGAACGCCGTCCCGCTCAGTAGCGTTAGCGCGACGAAAATGCCTAAAAATCGCTTCATGTTCCACACTCCTTTGCTGTTTTTCGTAGTGTAACAAAGTGTTTGTGGAATGTCTAACTTTGGGTGGTTCGGGCGGGTTTTTATCATCAAAAGTTTTTCAGAGCGTTAGGAAGTGCCGAGTTTAGAGTAGACTTCCCGGTACCAGGTACTCATCACTTTCAGCTTTTCTCCGTGCTTATGGGTTTTTAGGGCTTCCCTTGTCCCACCAACCTTTCACCACCAAGGGCCGCAAAAACATTGATAGAATGGCGGGGTGACCGAACGAATTTCCGTGGGTGCGCTCGCGCTCCTTTCCCTCTTGAGCGTGTGGCTGGCGCCCTGGGCCGCGCTAAGCCGCGAGATAGGCGGGCGCAGCGCGCTCCTGCTGTTGCCGAACCGCGTGCTTGACTTGACGGGCCGCACACCTCCGCTGACGGTGCCGGGGCAGGGCGTGATTTTGGTCCTGAGTATCCTTGCGCTCGCGCTCGTCGCGGGGGCCGCGTTCGCGCCGCGCCGGGTGCGTTACGGGCTGTGGCTTTTGAGTGGGCTCGCGCTCCTCGTCACGACGGCGGTGGGGCTCGCGGCGCTCCAAGGCAGCGTGGCCGGGGCGACTTTGGAGTACGTGCGGGGGGAGGCCCAGGCGGCGCTCGCCTCACCCTCTGAGCGCACCGACACGGCGGCGCTGGAAACCGTTCTTCAGGAGGAGGCCCCGCTGGGGGAGACGCTCGCCGCGGTGCGGGGTGCGGGGGTGCGGATTCGCCGGCTTCCCTTTGAGGGGGCGGGGCCGGGGCTTTCGGCCTTTTTGGCCCTTGTGACGGGCGGGCTGGCGCTGCTTTTCGGGCTGCGGCTGTTCCCCAAGGCGGGGAGGCTCATCAACCGCCTCCTGACGGCGGTCGCGGTGCCCGCCGTCTCAATTCTTCTGGCCCTCCTCGCGGCGGCGGTGGTGGTGCTGCTGTTGCAGCCCACGCCCGTCGGGAGCGGCGTCGTGTTGGAGGGCTGGCGCACGGTCTTGACGGGGCGGCTCGACACGGTCTGGTACGCCTACGAAACGCTCTTCGCGGGCTCTTTGGGCACGCTGCCGGGTTTTTTGGAGGCGCTCAAGTTTGCGACGCCGCTCATTTTTACGGGCCTGTCGGTGGCCTTCGCTTTTCAGGCGGGGCTTTTCAATATCGGCGCGCCGGGGCAGATGGTCCTGGGCGCGATTTTTGCGATGCTCGCGGGGGTCTATCTGCCGGGACCGCGGGTGCTGGTGCTGCCCCTTGCGGTGCTCGCCGCCGCGCTGGGGGGCGGTTTGTGGGGGGCCTTGCCGGGCTGGCTCAAGGCGCGCTTCGGGGCGAACGAGGTAATTAACACTATCTTGCTCAACTACATCGCGGCCTCCTTGCTGCTGTTTATCCTCTCCTCCAACCAGACCTTTGCCGCGCCCGCGGTGCGCATCATCTGGGTGATTGCCGCGTTCGCGGTGCTCGCCATCCTGCTCAACCTCATCGCGCCGCTCCGCCGCTTTTTCACCCGCCGCACCCGCCTTGTCTTCGCGGTGGGGGGCGTGCTGCTCCTCGCGGGCGTGGTGGTGGCGGGGCTGCCGCGGGCCGGGGACGCGCCCGTGACGCTCTCCTTGCCCTTCAAGGTGCCGGGCTCGGAGCCCAAGTCGTACCCGCTCACGCCGGAAGCGCGGCTCTCGCAGGTGCCCGCAGTTTTTGGGATTGACATAAGCTCGAGCCCCGGCACCAACGTCGTCGGGGTGAATTACGCCTTGCCCGCCGCGCTCCTCGCGGCCCTCCTCATGCTCGCGCTCGCGCCGAGGATAAACAAGAGGCTTAAGTCTTGGGGACCGCGCTTGGCGGTGTCGCTCGGGGTTGGCGCGGCGGCCTACGGCGTGGCCGCGCTTGCAGGACTACTCGGTGTACCCACCGCCATCCCGCCCACGCAGCTCAACACCTCGTTTTTTATCGCGCTTGTTTCGGCGCTCCTCATGTACGTGCTGCTGTGGCGCACCAAATGGGGCTACGAACTCCGCGCGGTCGGGGTCGCGCCCAAGGCGGCGGAGTACGGGGGCGCGAGCATCTCGCGCAACATCATCCTGGCGATGACGGTGAGCGGCGCGTTTGCGGGCCTTTCCGCGACGCATTATGTGTTGGGGGGGGCGCTCGAGGACTACGCGCTGCGCCAGTCGCTGCCGACAAGCGACGGCTTCGACGGCATCGCGGTGGCGCTCTTAGGCGGCAATACGCCCGTCGGCGTGATTTTAGCGGCTTTCCTTTTCGGTGTCTTGAAAAATGGCGGCTCGATCCTCAACATCACCTTTAGCGACCTTACCCGCGACGTGGTCTCGATGGTGCTGGCCTTGGTGGTGCTCTTCATCGCGGCGCGCGGCTTTTTGCCCGACAGGTTGACCGACCCGCTGCGGCGTTCTGGGGGGCTCGAGCAGGGCGAGGGTTACGGCGAACTCGACCCCGAGCGCACCGCGCCCCTCGACCCGCCCGGTCGCCCGGTGCGCTCAAAACCTCCGGAGGGTGTGTAGTGGACTCGCTGCTCTTTTTTACGCTCGTAGGCTCTGCACTCAGAGCCACCACGCCCTTGTTGTTCGCGGCTTTAGGCGGCATGTTCAGCGAACGCGCGGGGGTCGTCAACATCGCTTTAGAGGGCATCATCCTCTTCGGCGCGCTCGCCGCCGCGGTGACGGCGCAGCTCGTCGAGGCACCCTTTTTGGTTGAGAACCCCCGCGCGGTAGTCGCCTACGCGCCCTGGCTGGGCGTGCTGGCGGCGATGGTGGCGGGCGGGCTCATCGCGGCGTTGCACGCGGTCATCTGCATCCGCTACAAGGCGGACCAAATTATTTCGGGTACGGCCATCAACCTTATGGCGATTGGGATTCCGGCGGTGGTTTTGACGGGGCTTTACAACAACTCGAGCACCTCGGCGGCGGTCGTGAACCGCCTGCCCGAGTGGGGGCGCGGGGCCTGGAGCTTTTCTCCGCTCGTCTACCTCGCGTTTCTTTTGGTGCCCGTGGCTTACTTTGTGCTCTTCAGAACCCCTTTCGGCCTGCGGCTGCGCGCGGTCGGCGAGCACCCCGAGGCCGCCGACAGCGTCGGGGTGGGCGTGGCGCGGATGCGCTACTACGGCGTGATCCTGTCGGGCGTTTTGGGCGGGCTCGGCGGGGCTTACTTGAGCATCGGCAACCTCAACCAGTTTATCTCCGAGATGTCGGGAGGGCGCGGGTTTGTCGCGCTCGCGGCGCTTATTTTCGGCAAGTGGCACCCGCTGGGCGTGCTCGGCGCGACGCTCCTTTTCGGCGCGTTCGAGGCCGCGGCGACGCTGTTGGGCGGGCGGCAAATTATGCCCTCGACCGTAGTGCAGAGCGTCCCCTTTATCCTGACGATGCTCGTGCTCGCAGGCTTTATCGGGCGGGCGATTCCGCCCAAGGCGATTGGGAAGCCTTTTGAGAAGTGATATTTGCAGGCCGAGGATTTAGTTTTGTAGTTTATAATCAAGCCTCGAGTGAAAACCTTAGTAGTCTTTAGATTAGTACTTGTTCTCGTCACCCTTTTTCTGTTGGGGGGCAAAGCCACATTTCTCCATATGTATATGGACGAACATATCAAAACTTCCATTACTTCGGGTGAGGGAGAGTTGTGGATTATGGTTGCTCTCGACGAAAAGCTTTTTCGAAATGAAAGAGATATAGCTTTAGTTGATAAGCTCGTTGAGCATCTTGAAAGTAACGACCTTGCTGAGTGGGACGGCGAAAGTAGTGGCGGAGGTGCGATGGATGTTTCGTTTTATGCCCCTTCAGTCAAAAGAGCCGCCGTTGAAGCTGCAAGGTTCCTGAACAGTCACTATCCAGATTTATCCTATTTTATTAGTGATGAGTATGAAGTGCTTTTCGAGGAGTAGGAAAGATAAGTAGGGGTAGGGGAGAGTAGGATTTTGCACCCTCAGTTTCAACTACTATTGTGTAACAACCATGATTGAGACGACCACACCCTACACGCCCCTCCTCGGGCTGGTGGCGGTAGTCGCGCTCGCGCTCGCCGCCGCTATCTGGCGTCACCGCCGCACGCCGGGGGTGGTGCCGCTCGCGCTGCTCGCGCTCTGCGCGGGATGGTGGTCGTTTTTTTACGGCTTAGAGCTCGCCAGCACCACCCTCGAGCGGGTGCTTTTTTACGCGCGGCTCGAGTACATAGGCATCGTCTGGGTGCCCGTCTGCTGGCTCGCCTTTGCGAGAAGCTACACCGCCAAGCCGCTCCCGCGCCGCCTCCTGTGGCTCCTCTGCCTCCTTCCCGCCGTAACGCTCGCGCTGGTGTGGACGAACGCGCGGCACGGCCTCGTCTGGTCGCAGGTCGAGTTACAGGGTGCGCCGCCGCGTCTGGACGCGCGTTACGGCGTGTTTTTCTGGTTCCACACGGCTTATTCTTACGGGCTCACGCTCGCGGGCACGGCACTCGTGGCGCGTTTCCTGTGGCGTTCGCCCGGGCGTTACCGCGCTCAGAGCCTCATGTTGCTGGGCGGCGTGACGGCGCCTTTCGTTGCCAACGCGCTTTACCTCACGGGCGCGTCGGGCGACCTCGACGTGACGCCCTTCGGGTTTGCGGTGGCGAGCGCGCTCATTATCTGGGGGATGTTCCGGTATCGGCTGCTCGAGCTCGTGCCCGTCGCGCGGGGCCTGGTGATAGAGAGCATGAGCGACGGCGTTTTCGTGGTTGACGCTTCTAGCCGCATCCTCGACGCCAACCCCGCGATGTTGCGCATTGCGCAGCGAACCGCGCAGGCCTTTGTCGGCCGCGATGTGGCGGAGGTGTTCGGTGACCGCCCCGAAACGTTGGCACGCTACCGCGACCTCACCGAGCCCCGTCAGGAGGTGATGATGGTGGACGGGCGCGTGTTCGAGCTCCACCTCTCGCCTCTAAAGCGCGGAAACGCAGTGGGCGCTACCGTGGTGGTTGTGCGCGACGTGACCGAGCGGGTGGAGCGGGAGCGGGAGCTGCGCCGCGCCAAGCTGGAGGCCGAGGCCGCGGAGGGGGCCAAGACGCAATTTTTGGCCAACATGAGCCACGAACTGCGCACGCCCCTCACCGCCATCATCGGCTTTTCGGAACTCCTGACGCTTACGCTCCCCGACGAGAAGAGCCGGGAGTACGCGGAACTCATCTTCCGCTCCGGCGGGGAGCTTTTGGGGCGCATCAACGCCGCGCTCACGCTCGCGCTGACCGAGACGCAGGAGCTTAGGCTCGAGCCCACCACCTTCCATTTGAGCACCCTCTTACAGGAGGTGGCGGACGCCCACGAAGAAACCCTCAGCGCCCGCGGCAACGCCTTTGAAATGACGGTAGCGGATGATATGGACGACCTCCACACCGACCGCGACAAACTGCGCGAGGTGGTGGCGCAGCTCCTTTTGAACGCGGCCAAATTTACCGAGGGCGGCGAGGTGAACCTGAATGCATCTTTAGTTAGCCTCGCGCGACCCGCAAACCGTAAACCAAATCAGGTGCCGGATTACGTGCTCATCACCGTATCCGACACCGGCATCGGCATCGCCGCCGAGCACCTGCCCGTTATTTTCGACGCGTTCGTCCAGGTGGACGCCTCGAACACGCGCGCCTACGGCGGCTCCGGCGTCGGCCTCACGCTCTGCAAACGTTTGTGCGAACTCCTTGGCGGCGACATCACGGTTCAGAGCGCGCTTGGTGTGGGCTCGACGTTCACGGTGCGGCTGCCCGTAAGCGCCCCCGCCGAGCCGCCTTCAAAAAAGGTTTCAAAGGCCCAGAGTACGGCCCCCGAGAGCGACAAGGTGAAATACCCTCCCATCAAGGGGTGACGATGACATAGACTAGTGAGCGTTTGGACGGGGCGCTGGTGCGCGAGACGACGCTCGAGCGCCCCCAGCGATTCAACTGGTTTTGAAGGAGCACACATGGAACTCACGCGCGATTCGGGCCTTCTTTTACACCCCACCTCCCTCCCCGGCCCCCACGGCGTCGGCGACTTAGGCGCGGAAGCCTACCGCTGGGTGGACTTTCTGGTGGCGGCGGGCCAAGGGCTGTGGCAGCTCATGCCCCTGGGCCCCACCGGCTTCGGCGACTCGCCCTACCAGTGTTTCAGCGCTTTCGCGGGCAATCCCTATCTGATTTCGCTCGAGCGCTTGGTCGAGGATGGGCTTCTGGACACGGACGCGCTCGCGGGCATCCCCGACTTTCCCGCCGACCGGGTGGATTACGGTGCGGTGATTCCCTTTAAGATAGAGCGCCTCACCCGCGCGTACCGCTACTTTATGGAAAATGCAACCGACGAGCAGCGGGCGCGCTTCAGAAAGTTTTGTGAGGCGCAGGCGGGGTGGTTGGAGGACTACGCCCTCTTCATGGCCTGCAAGGAGGCGCACGGCGGCGGTTCTTGGAACGGGTGGGACGAGGGCATCCGCGCGCGGCATCCTGAAGCGTTGGAAGCCTGGCGCGCGCGTTTAGAAAACGAAATTAACAAACATAAAGTTTGGCAGTGGTTCTTTTACGAGCAGTGGCTCGCGCTGCGCGCCTACGCCAACGCGCGCAAGGTCAGGGTCATCGGCGACATCCCCATCTTCATCGCCTACGACTCCGCCGACGCCTGGGCCAACCCCGAACTCTTTCACTTCGACGAGGCGGGCAACCCGACCGTCGTGGCGGGGGTGCCGCCCGACTATTTCAGCGAGACGGGCCAGCGCTGGGGCAACCCCCTGTACCGCTGGAACGTGATGAAAGACAACGGCTTCGCCTGGTGGATAGCCCGCATCCGCTCGACGTTGGAGTTTTTCGACTTTGTCCGCATCGACCATTTCCGCGGCTTCGAGTCCTACTGGGAAATCCCCGCGAGCGAGCCCACCGCCGTCCACGGGTGCTGGGCGACGGGCCCCGGTCAGGCTTTTTTCGACGCCGTCAAGGCCGCCTTGGGCGACCTGCCAATTATCGCCGAAGATTTGGGCATCATCACCCCGGAGGTCGAGCGTTTGCGCGACGACAACGACCTGCCCGGCATGAAGGTTTTGCAGTTCGCCTTTGCCGACGGGGCCGCCGACCCTTACCTGCCCCACAACTACCCGCGTGGCTGCGTCGTCTACACGGGCACGCACGACAACGACACGACCAGGGGTTGGTACGAAACCGCGCCTGAAAAAGAACAAGACATGGTGCGCCGCTACCTCGCCCGCGACGGTTCCAACGCCGCCTGGTCCCTGGTCCGCCTCGCCTTTTCATCCGTCGCCGACTTCGCCGTCGTGCCCCTCCAGGACGTGCTCGGCCTGGGCTCGGACGCGCGCATGAACACGCCTGGCGCGGCGGCGGGCAACTGGGGCTGGCGCTATACGCAGGGGCAACTCGCCCCCTGGGTCGCTCCCTCTTTGCGCGAGATGACCGAACTCTACGGGCGTTTGGGTGAAGAGGAGGCCGTGGACACGCCCTACCGCCAGACGGTCACGCGCGACGACGTTGTGGCGGAGTGAGGATAAGAGACCGGGTCTGCTGCTACATCACCAGAGGTCAAAAGCTTTTGGTTTACGAGTACGCCGAACGTTACACCGAGGGATGTGAGGGTGTGCTCGTGGTTGGAGGCGGTGTAGACGAGGGTGAGGCTTGGGAAGACGCTGCGCTGCGTGAGGCGTTCGAAGAGTCAGGATTGGTGCTGTCTAACCCTGTCTTTTTGGGCACGCAGCGCCGGGAGGCGCACGTTCCGGAGTTTGGACATCTTTTTGAACGCCGTCACTACTTCTGGCTTACTGCTCCGCTCGACACTCCCGACGCCTGGGACCATACCGTCTCGGCGGGCGACATGGACAGGGGCATGGTCCTCAAACACCGTTTTGTGCCATATGAACATGCGGGGCTCAGTTGGGCGTTTGATGTGCTCTTGGGGAGGCTCGAGGCGCAGTTGCGCGTGCTTGACAGTTGACGCGCTCACACCGCCAAGCATGAAGCTACTTGGGGTGTGGGATGATGCGAAGAATCACATACACATCCGCTTCAATGAAGAAGTAGAAGCGGTAACTCCTGTCTACGCGGCCTTGCCAAACGCCTTCACCCCCTTCGGGATACTTTTTGGCGTTCAGGGAGGGATGGCGCAGATTCTCCCTAAGAAAGCCAAGCTGCTTGATGAGACGCTTTTGCAGGTTGGGCTCGAGCTTCCGGTAATCCTTTCTAGCTGGGCCGGTGAAACGGACGTTCACGCTTTTTCTAGGTAGGCTTCCAAATCTTCTAGGTTGTCGAAGCTAGGGCTCACATCTCCCTGGTGGTAGGCCTCCAGCCCCTCCTGCACCGCCGCCCTCACATCCACCCGCTCGACAACAACCTGCGGCGTGAGGACGATACAGTTTCCTTGCACCTGGACCTCGAGCAAATCCCCTTCCTCTAATTTGAGCTCATCTCGCACCTTGGCGGGAATTGTGACCTGATGTTTGCGCTTCACGCGGACGAGGGGCATAGCGACCTCCAGAGTGTGACTGTTGGACAGTATAACAAATTGAGGCCGGATTAGGGACTGACGCGCTCAATCCCCTCCCGGCTCACCACGACGAACGCGTTCGCGGGCACCTCGAGCCACGGGCTCACCGCGCCGTCGGGCCACCTTACCCGCAGTTCCGCCCCTGTCGCCTCGCCCAAGCCAAAGTGCGTAAAGCCGAGCGCGCCGCCCGCGTGACCGCCGCCCACGGTGACCTCGCGGGTGAGGGTGTGGGTGGGGGTGCGGAGCTCGAGCAAACCCCCCACCCCGTCACGGTTGCCACCCTCGTCTTGCAAACGCACTGCCAAAAAGTTGCCGTTTTCCTCCCCCACATTGCGCCAGACTTGCGCGTTATCGCCCCGGTTTGCCACCACCACGTCGAGTAAGCCGTCCATGTTGAGGTCCGCCACCGCCGCACCCCGACCCCGCTTGAACGAGAGCAAACCCGCCCGGTCGGCGGCCTCGGTAAAGGTTCCGTCCTCGTTGCCCAAGAGTAGATTGTTGGGGTCCTTGAGCGCCGCGTCCGGCATCGCGTCCACATTGCCCTTGGCGATGAACAAATCCCACAGCCCGTCGTTGTTCACATCCTCAAAAACCGCGTGCCAGCCCGTCGAGGGGTTCGTGTCGCCCCCCGTAAAGGGCCGGTGCGCGGTGACGCCGCGCGCGAAAGCGATGTCTTCATATGTGGGCGTCGTTGTTCCCTTTGTGAGGGTGCGAAGCTTGTTGTCGGCCATGCTCGTTAAAAAGTATTCGGGCAGCCCGTCGTTGGTCAAGTCCACGCTGGCGATGCCCATCCCCCAGATTTGCAGCTTCTCCCAGCCCTCCGCCTCGGTGTAGGGCCGCGGCGGCTCCCCCGGCGGCACATGCCACAACCCCTCGCCGCCCGTTCTGTCCTCGTTGGTGAGGTAATACTGCCGGTCGTTCGAGACGCGCAGGCTCGGCGTCCCCGAACGGTTCCAGTCGGTGAAGAGCATGGACAAGGCGCAGTAGGAGGGGGTGAGCGGGAGAGGCGTCGCGTAGCCGCCGGTCTCGGCGGGACGGTAGAGAAGATTATTGTCGCAGGTGCCGAAGGGTGCGCCTGGCGCGTTTCTATCGACATAGTTGCCAAAGGCCAGCGTCGGCCACGTCTGGCCCGCTTCCCAGACGGCTGCAAAGGCGGTGGTCCAGCTTTCACTGTCTCCAATCTCACCCTCAAAACCCCACGCCTCATTCGCCCGCTCGAAGCGGCAGTCGCCGAGACCGCGGAAGAGGACGTTCTCGCCCACGCGCAAGACCGCCACGTCGGTGAGGCCGTCGCCGTCGATGTCCAAAGGATACGCGCCCGTGACGTTGGTGAGCGAAAGGCTACCCGTCACCTCCTCGAACTTCAGGCTGCCGCCGATACCGCTCCGGTTGCGGTAGAGCGCTGAAACGTTCTCGCCGCCCGCGAAAAAGAGGTCCGGCAACATGTCGTCGTCGCAGTCAAAAGCCGCCACGCCGCCCCCGACGAAAAATTCCCAGCCTCCGCCGTAGACGTGCGAGATACCTGAGGCCGTCTCCTCAACGAACTGCGGCACCTGAGCGTGCGCCGAAAGGTTCAAGATAAAGAGTAGGACAAATACCAACCTTTTCATACGCCTCCCGTAAACCAATTTAAAGAGCTTTGTAAAAACGCCTCAAATGCACCTTAAGATGTGTCTTGACACTGTAACGAAGAGCATTCTAATATGCGGCCACGTCATCTCACAAGTTTAGCTCTGGCTGCAAACGAAACTGCAACGAGGTTGAATGCTTCCAAAGGAGGGAAGATGATGAAACACCTCTTGTTCGTGTGCCTGTTAAGCGTGTTTCCGTTTGGTTTCGGCTCCAACGGAGGAGAAACGTGCGCGCCCGCCCCCGACACGTCCGTGCGCGGGACGTTCGTCGACGGGGTGCCGTTCTTGTACCGCTCCAAGAGTGACGAGCCGATGTCGGAGCAGGTGGCGGAGATGCTCGAGTTGGTGCCGCGTATCAAAACTGAAACTTTAGCAGCCCTCGGAGAAGTGCTGACCGACGAAGAGTTTAGCGCCCTGTCACCGAGTCAACAAGCCACCCTGACCGAAGCGGTCGAGGAGGTTGAGGCGGCTGAAGGAGAGGAGGCGGACACGGCGTATGAGTACCTCGAGTGGCTCGAGCGGGAACTTTCCCCAGGGGCCACCGTCGAGATTCTAAAAGGCGACGCCGACCTCATAAACTTTTTGCTCCAAGGCCTGAGCAGCGCCGAACTGTCCCTGCTCCCGGCGGACGTGCGGAAAGTGCTGTGCGGGGCGGAGTAAAAACGTTTGCTCAAAGACGGTTAAAGTCACGCGCGAACGCTCCCCGGCGGCGGTGCCTGGATACGCTTTTTGACTCCACACTCGCTTGACCTTTTGCACCCGCTAAAGTACAGTGATTAAACTAACGTTTGCGTAAAAAGCGTTCGCAGTATGGCACCCTCTGTTGGGTCTCGAGCCGCCGGGTTGGTCTGCCGTGCGCCTCGTGCGTGAACGCTTAGGGGAGGTGAGCCTGCACAAACCACCAAAATCACTGACAATCAAGCAGTAACTTGTCATAAGCCATGTTCCCATCCTACTGGAGGATACCTGTGAAAAAAGTTTTGCTACTCGTTTTCGCCCTATTCGTAACCCTCGCCTTTGCCCAAGACGACATTACCGTCGGCGTGTCTTGGTCGAACTTCCAAGAAGAGCGCTGGAAAACGGACGAGGCGGCCATGCAGGAGAGGCTTACTGAACTCGGTGCCGAATACATCTCCGCCGACGCGCAAAGTTCGGTTGAGAAGCAGCTCTCGGACATCGAGAGCTTGATTACGCGCGGCGCGGACGTGCTCATCGTCTTGGCCCAGGACAACGAGGCCATCCTGCCCGCCATCGCGCGCGCCGAGGCCGAGGGCATCCCGGTGGTGGCCTACGACCGGCTGATTGAGTCGCCCGGCGCGTTTTACCTCACCTTTGACAACGTCGAGGTGGGCCGGATGCAGGCGCGGGCGATTTTGGAGGCGCAGCCCGAGGGCAACTACGTATTTATCAAGGGCTCGCCCGCGGACCCCAACGCGGACTTCTTGCATGGAGGGCAGCTCGAGGTCCTGCAAGACGCCATCGACTCGGGTGCCATCACCGTGGTGGGCGACCAGTACACCGACGGCTGGCTGCCCGAGAACGCGCAGCGCAACATGGAGCAAATCCTGACCGCGAATGACAACGAGGTGGACGCCGTGGTCGCTTCCAACGACGGCACGGCGGGCGGCGTGGTTGCCGCTCTCGCAGCGCAGGGCTTGGCGGGCGAGGTGCCCGTCTCGGGCCAAGACGGCGACTTCGCCGCCCTAAACCGCGTGGCGCTGGGCACGCAGACGGTGGATGTTTGGAAGGATGCTCGAGCCTTGGGCGCGAAAGCCGCAGAGATTGCCGTGGCGCTCGCCCAGGGTGAGGACGCAAGTGCCATCGAAGGCGCGACCACCTGGAACAGCGGCCCCCAAGGCGTCGAGATGGACGCGATTTTGCTCGAGCCCGTGCCCATCACGCGCGACAACTTAGACGTGGTGGTGGACGCGGGTTGGATTTCGCAAGAAGAACTTTGCGCAGGCGTGGACGCGGCGAACGCGCCCGCAGCCTGTCAATAGGTGCGTCGGTAGGAAGTTTATAGCATAGCCTGAACGTGCCGCCTGCGTCTTGCGGGCGGCACGCTTTTTACGATATTTTGAGATAGTTTAGACGAAGAAAGGCGCACATGGCGACGCGGCAGGCGGACGGAACGCGGTCCTCAACGGGCGGGGTCGGGGGCTTTTTTAAGAGGCTCGAGGTCGACACGCGCCTCTTGGGCATGGTGGGCGCGCTTATCGTGATTTGGATAGGCTTTAACATCTGGACCGGCGGCACCTTTTTGACCGCGCGCAACCTCTGGAACTTGGCGGTGCAGACGAGCGTCGTCGGGATTATCGCCACCGGGATGGTGCTGGTCATCGTCATGCGGCAGATTGACCTGTCGGTAGGCTCGGTTTTGGGCTTTACGGGCATGGTCATGGCGGTGCTTCAGGCGGAAACTTTTCTCGCGGACGCGCCCCTCAACTGGCTCTTTACGCTCCTTTTGGGCCTCCTTTTGGGCGGCGCTATCGGCGCGTTTCAGGGCTTTTGGATTGCGTACCGCGGTGTGCCCGCCTTTATCGTGACGCTGGCGGGGCTGCTCATGTTTCGCGGCGGGGCCTGGCTCATGACGCAGGGGCGGACAGTCGCGCCTTTGGATGACACCTTTCAACTTTTAGGCGGCGGCTTGAACGGCTCGATTGGCGGTTTTTGGAGTTGGGTGGTGGGGCTGGTGGCGATTGTTGGGATTGTGGCTGTGTCGCTGGGCTCGAGGGCCAAACGCGCCAGACTCGGTTTTCCGGTGCGCCCCCTGTGGGCCGAAGGGCTCGTGCTGGGCGCGTCCGTCGCGCTCATCATCGCCTTTGTGCTGGTCATGAACGCCTACACGCTGCCCCGTACGGACATCGCTCGAGGCATCCCCGTGCCCGTGCTCATCCTCATCGGCGTCGCCGTATTGATGACGGCGCTAACGCGCCTCACCAAGTTTGGGCGTTACATCTTCGCAATGGGCGGCTCCCCCGAGGCGGCGCAGCTCGCGGGCATCGACACGCGGCGGACGCTGCTGTGGGTCTTCGTGCTCATCGGCGTTTTGAGCGCGCTCGCCGGGGCGGTGCAGACCGCGCGGCTCAATTCGGGCGTCAACTCGACGGGGACGCTGGTCGAGCTTTATGTGATTGCCGCGGCGGTCATCGGCGGCACCTCGCTCGCGGGGGGCGTGGGCACGATTGTCGGGGCCATTTTGGGCGCGGTCATCATGCAGAGCCTGCAAAGCGGCATGGTGCTGATTGGCTTCACGAGCGCGTTGCAGCAGGTGATTATCGGTCTGGTTCTCATCATCGCGGTCTGGATTGACGTCCTGTACCGTCGGCGTAGCGGCGCGGAGTAGGGGAGGCTTGTATGAAGGATTCAACCCCCTTGGTCGAGATGCGCGGCATCTCCAAACATTTTGGCGGCGTCCACGCGCTCGAGGACGTGAGCGTAGACCTGCAACCGGGCGAGGTCATGGGCATCGTCGGTCACAACGGCGCGGGCAAATCGACGCTGATTAAAGTTCTTTCGGGTGCCTACGCCGCCGACGCGGGCGAGATTTTAGTCAACGGGCAGCGGGCGACGATTCGCAGCCCGCGCGACGCCAAAAGTCACGGCATCGAGACAATTTACCAGGCGCTCGCCCTGGCCGACAACCTACCCGCGCCCGCCAACATCTTTCTGGGCCGCGAACTCACCACGCCCGTGGGCACCTTGGACGACGACAGGATGGAGGCCGAGACGCGCAAAATCCTGGACCGTTTGGACCTCAAGATAAAGTCCTTACGCGAGAACGTCCGCAACCTCTCGGGCGGGCAGCGGCAGGCCATCGCCATTGGCCGCGCGGTCTACTTCAACGCCAAAATCCTGGTGATGGACGAGCCCACCGCGGCGCTGGGACCGCAGGAGACGCAGAAGGTGGGCGAGCTGGTGGGGCAACTCAAGAGGGAGAACATCGGGATTTTTCTTATCAGCCACGATATCCACGACGTGTTCGACCTTTGCGACCGCATCACCGTCCTTCACAACGGACGGTTGGTGAAGACGGTGCGCACGAAAGACGTAACCAAAGACGAGGTGCTGGGGATGATTATTTTGGGGCAGCAGGCTGGGCAGAGTGAGGCGGCGCGTGCCTGAAAGAAAGTCTGAGACGCCAGTATCTGAAACTTCAGGGCTCGAGACCTCAACACGCGAGCCTCCCATCCTCGAGACCAAAAACCTAAGCAAAGACTTCGGCCCCGTCCGGGTGCTCCACGACGTCTCTTTTTCCCTCCAAGCGGGCGAGGTCCACGCGCTCATCGGTGAGAACGGCGCGGGCAAGAGCACGCTGATGAAAATCCTGTCGGGCTACCTCCCCCCGAGCGAGGGCGAGTTGCGGCTCTTTGGTGCGCCCGTTCACTTTAGGAACTCGAGCGAGGCCGAGGCGCTCGGCGTGGTGCTCATCCATCAGGAATTCAACTTAGCCGACGACCTCACGGTGGAGGAGAACATCTTTCTGGGCCGCGAGCGTCGCCGCGGCCTCTTTTTGGACCGCCGCGCGATGGTGGGGGAGGCTCGAGAAGTCCTAGAAGAACTCCGCACGCCCGTGGACCCCCGCGCCCGCGTGCGCGACCTTAGCGTGTCGCAAAAGCAGATGGTCGAGATTGCCAAGGCGGTCTCGCGCGACGTGCGCCTCCTCATCATGGACGAGCCCACCGACGTGCTCACCGGGCGCGAGACGGAGGTGCTTTTCGACCTCATCCGGCGTCTTCAAAAGAACGGCGTCACAATTGTTTATATCTCGCACAAGCTGGGCGAGGTGAGCGCTGTCGCCGACAGGGTGACGGTCTTGCGCGACGGCCATCTCATCACCACCCGGCCCGCGGGCGAGCTTTCTCAAGACGAGATGGCGAGCCTCATGGTCGGGCGCGAGTTAAGCGACATGTACCCCCCGAAGCGGCCCGTGGAGGCTGAGGAGGTCGTGTTCAGCGCCAAGAACGTCACCGTACCGGGGCACGTCGAGAGCGCGTCGTTCGAGCTTCGTAAGGGAGAAATCTTAGGTTTCGCCGGGCTCGTGGGGGCGGGGCGCACCGAGCTTTTCGAGGGGCTTCTGGGTCTCAGACCCCGGAGCAGCGGCACGGTGACGCGCAACGGCAGGCCGGTGGATGTTAAGAACCTGCGTGACGCCACCGCCTTGGGCATCGCTTATTTGAGCGAGGACCGCAAGGGCAAGGGGCTCATCACCAGTATGCGGCTGCGGCCCAACGTCACGCTCCTGGCGCTCCGCAAGTACGCGCATCCCTTCATTGACTACAAACAGGAGACGGCGGCCTTGGAGGGTGCGGTGGACGAGTTCGACATCCGGGTGCCGCGCCTAGACACCCGCGCGGACACCCTCTCGGGCGGCAACCAACAGAAGCTCGTGCTCGCCAAAATCATGGACGTTGACCCCGATATCATTATTTTGGACGAACCCACCAGGGGCATCGACGTGGGCACGAAGCGGCAAATCTACCTTTTCATCCAGACTTTGACCGAGAGCGGCAAGTCGTGTATCGTCATCTCCTCGGAGCTGCCCGAACTCATCGGCCTCTGTCACCGGGTGGTGGTGATGCGTTCGGGGCGCGTGAGTGGTACCTTAGAGGGGCAGGACATTAGTGAGGACGAAATCGTGCGTTACGCAACGGGTCTAAAAGGCGTGGGCGATGCGGTCACCTGAGGGCCGCGTCCCGCCGGACGCCACAGAGGACAGAGTCAAGGACAGGGCAAAGACAAAGGCGGGTGGTCCCCGTTTTGACTTTCTCACCCTGGGGCCGCTTCTGGCGCTTCTGGCGCTCGTCGTCGTGGGCGCGCTCCTCAGCCCTGCATTCTTGTCGCCCACGAACATCTTCAACGTGCTCACGCGCTCGTCATTTATCGGCATCATCGCCATCGGCGCGACCTTTGTGATTATCGCGGGCGGCATCGACCTCTCGGTGGGCTCGATGGCGGCCTTTATCGCGGGGGTGATGATTGTCGTGATGAACGCGGCGGTTTCAAGCCTCGGCGCGGGCTGGACGACGGTCCTGTTGGGCGTCGGCGTGTCGCTTGCGCTCGGCCTTGTGGCGGGGCTTATCAACGGCTTGGCGATTACCAGAGGCAAGATTGAAGCCTTTATCGTGACGCTGGGGACGCTGGGTATTTTTCGCTCGCTGGTCACCTACATCGCCAACGGCGGCACGCTGTCGCTCGATTTTGATGTGAGGGGCGTTTACCGCCCCGTTTACTACGGCTCGCTTTTGGGGATTCCTTACCCCGTGCTCGTTTTTGCCGCGGTGGCTCTCGTGGGCGCGCTCCTCTTGCGTCTGACCCCGTTCGGGCGCTACTGCTCCGCCATCGGCTCAAACGAGAGCGTGGCGCGTTACTCGGCCATCCCGGTAGACCGGATTAAAACCCTCACCTACGTCTTGCAAGGCGTGTGCGTCTCGCTCGCCACCATCATCTACGTGCCACGCCTGGGCTCGGCCTCGGCGGCGACGGGGGTGTTGTGGGAGCTCGAGGCCATCGCCGCCGTCATCATCGGCGGCACCGCGCTCAAAGGGGGCTCGGGCCAGGTCTGGGGCACGGTGGTCGGCGCAATACTTTTGAGCACCATCGGCAACGTGCTCAACTTGACCGACGTGATTAGCGAGTACCTCAACGGCGCGGTTCAGGGCCTCATCATCATCGTGGCCGTGCTCTTGCAGCGCGGCAGGCGCTGAGGCTGGTGTGAAAGTTCCTGTGAAAAGGATGATGTAGCGCAAAGCATCCAAAGCACCGTACCTCCAGAAGCCGGAACGCAAGTTGTGTATACTATCTACGGAAAACTCACAAAAAGAAAGGAACTTTATGAAACAACGTACTTCCATCCTCCTCGCCCTCCTTCTGACCGCCTTTTTAGTCGCCTTTTCGACCGGCAGCGCCCAGAGCGACGAAACCATCACCATCGGCGTGTCCATCCCCACCGCCGACCACGGCTGGACGGGCGGCATCAACTACTGGGCTGCGCAGACCGAAGAGCGGCTCGAGGCCACCTACCCGAACCTCGACATCATCATCGCCACCGCCGCCAACCCGTCCGAACAGGCGAGTGACTTAGAAGACTTAGTCGCCATCAACCAGATTGACGCGCTCGTGATTCTTCCTTATGAGTCCGACCCGCTCACCGACCCCGTCGCCAACCTCAAAGACCAGGGCGTGTTCGTGACCGTGGTGGACCGGGGTCTGGCTCGCGACGACATCGCCGACGTTTACGTGGCGGGCAATAACCCCGCGCTGGGCCGCATCTCGGGCGAATACTTCGCTGAGCGCTTGGGCGGTCAAGACGCCAACATCGTGATTTTGCGCGGGCTGCCGGTCGTTATCGACACGGAGCGCTTCGACGCTTTTATGGAAGCCATTGAGGGCAGCGGCATCAACGTGCTCGACAGCGCCTACGCTGACTGGAACCGCGACAAGGGCTTTGAAATCATGCAAGACTTCCTGGCGCGCTTCCCCGACATCGACGGGGTCTGGGCGCAAGACGACGACGTGGCGGAGGGCGCTATCGAAGCCATCATGCAGGCCGGGCGCGAGGACGAGCTCTTCATCGTCGGCGGCGCGGGCAAAAAGGAAATTATCAAGCGCGTGCTGGACAACGACCCGCTCGTGCCCGTGGACGTGCTCTACCCGCCCGCGATGATAGGCACCGCGATGGAGGTGACCGCGCTGCGCTACACCAGCGACACGCCGATTTTGGGCGAGTACATTCTCGACGCGCCGCTCATCACGCCCGAGAACGCGGAGCAGTATTACTTTCCCGACTCGCTTTACTAAGCGGGACTGGGTGAGACTGAACGTTTCGCCGAACGATTGTAGATAAAAGTGATGAGCCGTTAGTGGTGAGTAGCTGCTAACGGCTTATCACTTGATATTTTGAGGCAGGGGAGAACTAGGGTGAAAAAAGCATTGATTGTCTACGGAGGCTGGGAGGGTCATCATCCCGAAGCCTTTGCGAACTCCGTCGGAGATTATTTAAAAGAACAAGACTTCGAGGTGAGGCGTGAGGGAACGCTCGAGCCCCTCGCCCACCCCGACACCATGCAAGCCGTGGACCTCATCGTGCCTATCTGGACGATGGGGGAGATTTCTCCCGAGAAAGAGGAGGGGTTACTCAGCGCGGTTGAGAACGGCGCGGGCGTGGCGGGCTGGCACGGCGGCATGGGCGACAGCTTCCGCAAGAACCCAAAATTTCAGTTTATGGTGGGCGGGCAGTTCGTCGCGCATCCGGGCAACATCATCCCTTACGAAGTCACCATCACCAAGAAAGACGACCCCATCGTGGCGGGGCTGAGCGATTTTCGCGTCCAGTCCGAGCAATACTACATGCACGTGGACCCCTCCAACGAGACCCTCGCCACCACCACCTTTAGCGGTGAGCATCTTCCTTGGGTGGCGGGCTGCGTCATGCCTGTGGTGTGGAAGCGGCGTTGGGGTAAAGGCCGGGTATTTTATTCGTCCATCGGGCACGAGCCCAAAGACTTTGAGGTGCCGGAGGTCTGGGAAATCGTCAAGCGCGGCCTGCTCTGGGCGGCGCGTTAGGGTGGGTGTGGTTAAATAGGTTTATCAAAAGACCTGTCGGGATGAGAGCCGACGCGCTGCCACTCTGACAGACTTTACGAGGAGGATATTGTGGGGAGACCTATCACGCTTTTTACCGGCCAGTGGGCCGATATGTCCTTGAAAGACCTCGCGCCGTTAGCCAAGGAGATGGGCTACGACGGCCTAGAGCTTGCCTGCTGGGGCGACCATTTCGAGGTGCAAAAGGCGCTCAACGACGATGCTTACGTTCAAGGCCGCTGGGATATTTTGAGGGAGAACGGGCTCGAGTGCTTCGCCATCTCCAACCACCTCATCGGGCAAGCCGTGTGCGACCCTATCGATGAACGCCACAAAGCCATCCTGCCCGAACACGTTTGGGGCGACGGCGACCCCGAGGGCGTGCGAAACCGCGCCGCCGAGGAGATGAAAGACACCGCGCGGGCCGCCGCCAAGTTTGGCGTGAAAGTCGTCCCCGGTTTTACAGGCTCGTCCATCTGGGGTTCACTCTACGCGTTCCCGCCGACGAGTCAGGACTATTGGGAGGCGGGTTTTAAGGACTTTGCGGACCGTTGGAACCCCATTTTGGACGTGTTCGACGAGGTGGACGTGAACTTCGCGCTCGAGGTCCACCCCACCGAAATCGCCTTTGACATCGCTTCGGCGGAGCGGGCTTTGGAGGCGGTAAATAATCACAAACGCTTCGGCTTCAACTACGACCCCTCGCACTTAGGCTATCAGGGCGTGGACTACGTCAAATTCATCTACACCTTTTCAGACCGCATTTACCACGCGCATATGAAAGACGCCTGGTGGGGCCGCGGCAACGGCGACGCGGGCGTGTTCGGCGGGCACACGACCTTTGGCGATAGACGCCGCTATTGGGATTTTAGGAGCGTCGGGCGGGGCGATATCGATTTTGAGAGCGTCATCGTGGCGCTTAACGATATCGGTTACGATGGGCCACTTTCGATTGAGTGGGAGGACGGGCGCATGGACCGCGTTCACGGCGCGACCGAGTCGGCGGCGTTTACCAGGCAGCTTGACTTTGCGCCGTCGGGAGCGGCGTTTGATGCGGCGTTTGAGAAGAAATGAGAATGTCATAACGTCTACCGCTAAAAAGACCAATCTCATTGTTTTCAAAGGGCTTATGGCAACGGGCAAGAGCACCCTGAGCCGCGCCTTGGGTACACGTCTAGGCTGGCCCGTGGTAGATAAAGACGACTTCTCAGATGTCTTGATAGGTCACGGCGTTGAGAGGTACGGCCCTTTATCTTTTGACGCGATGTTCTCAATTTCCCGCAGCTTGCTTCGGCAAGGCTTTAGCGTCGTCTGCGACAGCCCTTTGAGGGGACAAATAGGCTACCTCAACGCAAAGAAGGTGGCGGCTGAAACGGACGCGCGGCTTCGCGTCGTCGTCTGCACCTGTTCGGACGAGACACTGTGGCGAGAAAGGCTCGAGACGAGAACACACCGTCCCGCGCACATCATCAAGACCTGGGGAGACTTTCAGCGCTATAAAGAGAACGCGCTTGCAGACTTTGATTATCTTATGGAGGTGCCGACGCTCGAGGTAGACACGGCTCAGCCACTCAATAGCATGGTTGAAGAGCTCACGGTTTGGCTGCAACAACCTCATCAACAATCTTATAAAGAACAGCGAAGGGAGAAACATGACTCAGAAACTCAAAATGGGCATGGTCGGCGGCGGGCGTGACGCCTTTATCGGCGCGGTTCACCGCCACGCGGCGGCCTTGGACGGTGAACTAGACTTCGTCGCGGGGGCGCTCTCCTCGACCCCGGAAAAGGCCAAGGCATCGGGGCGAGACCTGGGCCTGGACGACGCGCGCAACTACGGCACCTGGGAGGAGATGTTGGAGCGCGAGTCCTCGCTGCCCGAAGGCGAGCGCATCGACTTCGTTTCCGTCGTCACGCCCAACCACATGCACTTCCCCGTCGCGCACGCCTTCGCCGAGGCGGGCTTCAACGTGGTGTCGGACAAGCCGATGGTTCACACCACCGAGCAGGCGCGTAAACTCATTGAGGTGGTGGAAAAAACGGGCGTCGTCTTTGCGGTGACCTACAACTATACGGGCTACCCGATGGTCAAAGAGGCGCGGCACATGGTGAGAGAGGGGCAACTCGGCGAACTCCGCAAGGTGATTGTCGAATATAACCAGGGCTGGCTGGCGACGAAGCTCGAGGAGACCGGTGCCAAACAAGCCGACTGGCGCACCGACCCGGCCAGGAGCGGCGCGGCGGGCGCGATCGGCGACATCGGCTCGCACGCCGAAAATCTGGTCTCCACCGTGACGGGGCTGGACATCGAGGCGATTTGCGCCGACCTCACCACCTTTGTCGAGGGGCGGCGCTTGGACGACGACGGCAACCTGCTTCTTCGTTTCGAGGGTGGGGCCAAGGGCGTACTTATCGCCTCGCAAATCGAAGTGGGCGAGGAGAACGACCTGCGCCTGCGGGTTTATGGCTCCGAAGGCGGCCTCTCCTGGCGGCAGGAGGACCCCAACCATCTCCTTTATAAGCCGCTGGAAGGCCCAACGCAAATCCTCACGCGCGGCCAGCCCTACCTCTGCGAGGCGGCGCAGCGGGCGAGCCGACTTCCGGCGGGGCATCCGGAGGCGTTTATTGAGGCATTTGCCAACGTTTATAAAAACGTCGCCGCCACCATTCAAGCGAAGCAGGCGGGGCGGGAGGTAGGGGAGCTCGAGGCCGACTTCCCCACCGTTTACGACGGGGCCAGGGGCGTCCGTTTCATCGAAAAAACCGTCGAGAGCGCCGGGAGCGAAAAAAAGTGGACGGAGGCGCGGCTCGAGCGTTTCGGTTCCTAACGAGCAGCTTCAGGCATCTTCCGGCACATCAGGTTTGCAACCCGTTGCTGCTCAAAGTCACGACCCCCTTAGGCGTCGATAAAACCGCCCGCAGTTCGGGATGTTGGGATTCAACCACGGGCACGTTCACGCGCAACGCTTTATAAAGCTGGACGAGTTCAAGATGTTGAGGATGACCCACGGAGAACTCGAGCAGTTCGCAGCCCTGCGGTGAGGTTTGAGAAGGATGCACCATCTCGCCACAGCGCGTGAAAAAAGGTATAAAGTTGCCAAAGTCGTGGCCTCCCACGACGACGGTTCGCCATTTCAAAACGTGACCCTCGGGAGAGAGCCGTGAGATGTCGTGCAGACCCGTTATATTCAGGCCCGCCTCTTCAACCAACTTTTCGACAAGGGCTAAGTCATACGCTTTTACACCAAAGGTGAAAAGTCTCGGCGTAAAGCCCAAGGGTACCTCTTTAAGCAGGTTGGCCGTTTCGGGGCGAGCAGGATCGAGCGCGATAACTTCCAAATACTTTCCCCGTCCCAAAGACAACAAACTGTTATGCGTGCCCGCATGGGGATGCTCTCCGCCAAAGGCGGGCGTCACGCCTGTGGCGTCGGCAAAGCGTTTTTCACCCTCGCTGAGGCGCAGTTCCTCCCAAAGGAGATGGTCGAGTTCGTGCATGATTTATGCCTCACAGCTATTCTACCTAAACGTAAGGCTCATGATGGCAAAGTTGGCGGGGGTTGGGCGGGTTGTAACGCTGCGGAGGATGTGTGTACACAATTTTGTGTACACTTAAAGCATGAAAGTCACCGTCCGCGAAGTTCGTAAGGGTTTAAGCCGTTTGCTCAACCGTGTCGAGGCGGGCGAGGAGGTCGTCATCACGCGCAACGGCAAAGAGGTGGCGAAGCTCGTTCCTACTTCGGAAACGTCAAAAGTGCTGCCCGACTTGAGTGCGTTCCGGGCCGCTACCAAGCTTAGCGGCGAGCCCGTGAGCGACACCGTCATCCGTATGCGCCGGGAAAGCCGCTACTGAGCATCTACCTCGACACAAGCGCCCTCGTCGCCTATTACCTGCCGGAAGCCGCTTCCAACGCCGTTCAAGCCGTTTTGCAGGCGAACCCTGTTCCGGTTATTTCCGAACTCGTGCAGCTCGAGCTCACCTCAGCCCTAGCCATCCGCGTCAGGACGCAGACGCTCAGCCAAGAGGGTGCAAGAAACGTTGTTACTACCTTTGAGAAACATCTGCGGGACGGCTATTACCTTAAAGACCCACTAACAAGCCACCATTTCCAAAAAGCAAGAGCGTTTATCGGCACCTTCACCCTTCCGCTCAAGGGGCCGGACGCCCTGCACCTCGTCCTCGCGCTTGCCGGAGGCCACACCCTCGTGACGGCGGATGAGCAACTGGCGACGAACGCCCAACACTTAGGCGTGGCGGTACAACGCGTTCCGTGAGCCCCAGCGTAGATGGTCTAGTTCGTGCATGGTTTATGGTTGCTCTAGCAAATAATCAGCATTCGACACGCCGCCCCTACGGCCCCAACGGCACCCTCACCGCGCCCTCTTTGAACGTTTCGTGAACGGTGACGCCGTGCGCGCGGAGGCGCGCGACTACGTCGGGGTTGGGGTGGCCGTAGGTATTCCGCCCGTAGGATATCACCGCCGTTTCGGGCCGCGCCGCGCGCAAAAGGGCCTCGGAGGTTGAGAAGCGCGAGCCGTGGTGACCGACCATG
Organism: Trueperaceae bacterium; assembly: GCA_965214995.1. Taxonomy (GTDB): domain Bacteria; phylum Deinococcota; class Deinococci; order Deinococcales; family Trueperaceae; genus CBDCCT01. The sequence continues at coordinate 4,305,449 of CBDCCT010000002.1, read as the reverse complement.
AGGATGTCCACGTCGGGAAAGGCCAGTTCGTCCTCGACCAGCACGCCCGCGTCGCCCTGAAAGAGCGCCTTGGCCCCGCCGTAAGAAAGCACAAAGGCGACCGAGTTGTCATTAGGCTTTTCAAAGGGCGTGCGGGGCGGGTTGAGGATGTCTAAGCGCGCGCCGCCTACCTCAAGACTCTCGCCCCGCACCAGCTCCTCCACCGGAACCTCCCGCCGCGCCGCCACGCTCATGAGTTCGTCAAAAAGTTCGTTACCGGGTAGCGGCGAGCCGATGGCTAAGCGCGCGACGGGCATAGTCTCCAACACGCTCACCAGACCCTCGATGTGGTCGGTGTCGGGGTGCGAGGCGATGACGAGCTCGAGCTCGTCCACCCCCAAGGCCCGGAGCGCGGGCACCACGGTCCTGCCTCCCATGTCGAAATCCGAAAAGGGCGTGCCCCCACCGTCCACCAAAATCTCGACGCGCCCCGGCAGGCGCACGAGCGCGCTGTCGCCTTGGCCTACGTCGAGAAAAACGATTTCCGGCGGCCTCTGCGCGGGAAGCACCAGCATTGAGCCGGTGATGGCCGCCGCCACGACGACGAGCCCGCGCCAGGGGCGCAGGAGCCCGCGCACCATCAGCACCGCTGCGAGCGCCCCCACCGCGTAAAAGAGGTAGCCGGAGGCCCCAATCTCGCCCCAGTAGAGGCTCGGCAGTCCTTGCGCCGCGTCCGCGAGCGCGATGAGAGCACCTGCGAACAGACCCGTGAGTTGGTTGACGAGCCCCGCCAGCGCGGGAGAGACGAGCCCCAGCACCGCCGCGAGAAAGCCCAGCGGCACCAGGAGCGAGGCCAGAGGCACCGCGATAACGTTCACCACCGGGCTAAAGAGCGGCGCGCCGCCAAAGGTGCTCACCACCAGGGGCAGGCTCAGCGCCTGCGCGCTTGCGCTTACCACCACGGAGCCGATTAAAAATTTGGAAGGGTGCCAGAGGGGTAAGGTTTCGGCGCGCTCTCCGAGAAGGCGTTTGGTAAGCGGTCCTGTGAGGAGCAAAATACCTAGCACCGCTAGGTAGGAGAGTTGAAAAGACAGGTCGAACAAATATGCGGGGTGCCACAGCAGCGTAATGGAGGCCGCCAAGCCGAGCGCCGCGCCCAGCTCGAGCTTTCCGCCCCCCAACCACAGCGACAACAAGATCGCCATCACCATCACGCCAGCGCGCAGCACGCTCGGCGAGGCCCCCACGAGCGCAACGAAGCCGATGACCAACACAATCATGAGCGGGTAGCGCGCCCGGCCCAGAGGCCGCAGCAAAAACCCCAACGCCGCCATCAAGATACCGATGTGGAGACCCGACAAGGCCAGGATGTGCGCCAGTCCCGAGGCGGCAAAGGTCTCGCGCAGGTCGCCCAAATCCTCACGGAGGCCCAACGTCATCGCCTGCATGAGCCCGGCCGCGCGTCCGTCGAGCCCCGCGACCACGCCGCGCCGTAGCCGCTCGCGGACGCCCAGTGCGGCGGGGCGGAACTCGAGCACTTCTTCTACTCTAAGCTGCGCCCACACGCCGCGCCGCCGCAGGAAACTTTGGTAGTCGAAGCCGCCGGGGTTGCGCTTGCCCGCGGCCTCGGTGAGGGTGCCCTCGAGCCTCACCCGCCCCGCCTCCACCGCGCCCGACGGCGACAGCGCCACCCGAACGCCCCTGGGGTCGTCGAGCGTGAGGTAACGCCCGTCGCTCACGCCGGAGAATATCTGCGTCTCACCCATGAGCAGTTCCAGGGGATTCGCCTGCGCCGCCCACAGGTCGTAACGGACGTACCCGACGGGCGCGAGGAGCGAAAGAAGCGCGACGAGCCGCCAAGCACTTTCAAAACGGCCCCCAAGAAACGCGAGAGGCAGCAGCCCGAGCGGGAGGAGGCTCGTCCAAAAGGGAAGTCCCCACCCGGCCAGCGCCACCCCCGAAGTCAAAAAGAGCGCCGCGGGCACCGACCAGGGGATGAAGCGGGCGGGAACGGCTGTTGCGTCCTCGCCCGCATGACGCACGGCCCCGGTCACGGTTTGACCGTCACAACTTACCCGTCACGGTTTGACCAGCGGGCGCAACTTTTCGAGCGTGGCCGGGCCGATGCCCGAGACGTCAAGCAAGTCGTCCACGCTGTTAAAGGGCCGCGCCGCGGCGATTTTTTGCGCGGTGGCGGGTCCCACGCCGGGCAGCGTGTCGAGTTCTGCCAACGTGGCGCTATTCAAGCTCAGGCGCGTTTCGCCGCTTTCGGTCTGCGCCGTGGGCACGAAGATGGTGTCTCCGGTGTCCAGAGGCGCGGCGAGGTTGATGAGTGTTTTTTCGGCAGATGAAGTCAGCCCGCCCGCGGCCTCAACGAGTGTTTCTGTTCTCGAGCCCCACGGCAGCGTATAAACCCCCGGCGCGCGCACCGCCCCCGCGATGGACACGGTGATGTCGGGCGTTTCCTCCACCACCTCGACCCGCCCCACCGTGAGGCGCGGCCACAGGTTAAGGACGACGAGCGCGGCGCATAGCCCCACTAGCCCCCAGGTGAGCCCGTTCTCCCATTTAGGTGTCACTTCAGCCCCGCCATGAGTTCTTATTGTAGCCACGGGGCGGGGTTCTCAGAGGGAGAAAAAGGCGACATCGTCGTCTGTTCTTAAACAGGGGAAATGCGCGCTCTGAGTCTGCGAACGTTTGGGGGGCGCGTCCCTTCTCGACCCACAAAACACGAAAAAGTCAGCCCGAAGGCTGGCCTGAATCCCAAACGAATCCGCTAGCCCCCCGCCCGGCGGAAACGTTGGTCGAGGTTCTGGACGATGGTGTCCGCGGCGCGCTTGGCGATTCGGTCGCCTCTGGGCTGCTCGGCCACGGCCACCCTCGCCACGCCGCCGTTTTGCACCACCGTGACGATGACCCGGACGGGTTGATTAACGGCCTCGCCCCCGAGCGCGTTCAAAAACTGCGCGCCCGTAATCTGGTCCGCGACCAGGGTGACGTAGCTCCCGCCGATGGCTTCGATGTTGAAGTAGTTGTAGGAGCCGCCCGGCTGAATGAGCGGCCCGAACGCCGCCACCTCGCCTATAATTTCGGACTGCGTGGCCGCGTAGGGGATGGCGGGACGCCCGGCGGCGGGGGCGCAGGCCGCAATAACGAGGGCGAGGAGAAGCGTACACAGGACCCAGAGCTTTTTCACGACACGACCTCCCGGATTCGGCTTAGCTAAACGTCAGTATAGCAGCCGTTTTGTCGGCGTACGGCCCTGTGAGTCGTCACTTCTGACGCCATTCACCCTCGAGCCACTCACCTCAAATTGGCCGACACCCGAAGTTAGCCAACACCCGCAACGTGATGGTCGATGCCCTCGTAAGCGTTCAAGAATCTGTCGATGCGCGCCGCGTCAAAGGTGTCAAACTTGTCAAGCCGCGTCCAGGCGGTGAGCGCGTACTGCGTGTCTAGATCGCTCCGGGGCGCGATGACCACGCGGCGGTAGCCCTGTGAGGCCTCTTCTAACTCTCTGATACGCGCCTCGTTCTCTTCAGGCGTGCCCATCCTGTACCAGAGGATCACGCCACCGTCCTCCATGTTGTGGATAAGGCGCTCCTCGGGCACTTCATAGTCGTACGAGCCCCAGGAGACGAGGTCGGGCGTGTGCCAACCGGAGGTGGGCGGGTTGGAGTTGTAGGCGGGGTGCGAGGAGCCCAAAGCGATATGCGCGTTGCCCTGGCTCGCAAAAAACTCGCCGGGGCCGCTCCTGCGCTCTCTTATATTCAGCACGACGGGAACCACGATGAGCAGCACCACGGCGGCGCCGATAAGCCAGGGGAGAAGGTTGAAGCGCGCCCTGGTCCCTTTTCGTTTGGATGATTTTGCTCTCTTCGTTGCCATAGACTCAAGTTTAGCAGGTTCGCCGCGTGAGACGGTGTAGGACGTTTGACCAGGGGGCTCGAGAGTCTCTGGAGAGCGGCGCGGCTTTACGCGACGATACCGGTATGATGCTCATATAGAAACTGTGGAGGTGCAACATGGAGTTTCGCGCTTACCGCGCTTACGAAGAGGGAAAAACCACCACGCGCAAGGTGGAAAAGGTGGGGCCGGAGACGCTCCCCGAGCACGCCGTCACGGTCGCCGTCGCCTACTCGTCCTTGAACTATAAAGACGCGCTCTCGGCCACGGGCAACCGCGGCGTGACCAAGACGTATCCGCACACGCCCGGCATCGACGCCGCGGGGCGGGTGGTCGCCTCGAGCGACGCGCGTTTTGGGGAGGGCGACGAGGTTATCGTCACCTCTTACGACCTGGGCATGAACACGCCCGGCGGGTTTGGCGAATATATCCGCGTGCCCGCCGACTGGGTGGTGAGGCTGCCTGCGGGGCTGAGCCTGCGCGAGGCGATGGTGCTGGGCACGGCGGGCCTGACCGCGGCGATGTGTGTGGACGCGCTCGAGCATCAAGGGTTTGAAGACCCCGTGGTGGTCACGGGCTCGAGCGGCGGGGTCGGCTCGCTCGCGGTGGCGCTGCTCGCCAAGCTCGGTCACCATGTTATTGCGAGTACGGGCTCCGAGGGGGCGCACGCCATGCTCAAAGAACTCGGCGCGGCGGAGATTTTGGGCCGCCACGAACTTTCGGAAGCCAGCGAGCGCCCTATGCTCAAAAACGTGTACGGCGGCGCGGTGGACACGGTGGGGGGGCGCACGCTTCAAAACCTCGTCAAAAGCTTAAAGGGCGGCGGAAGCGTGGCGGCTTGCGGTCTCGTGGGCGGCCCCGACTTGAGCCTCACCGTTTACCCCTTTATCTTGCGCGGGGTGAACCTGCTGGGTATCGACTCGCAGAACCTCGCGCTCTCAAAGCGGCAGGCGCTTTGGGAGCGCCTGGCGGGGGAGTGGAAGCTGGACAATCTGGAGAAAATCACGGCCGAAGTGGGGCTCGAGGACCTAAACGCCGCGGTTGACGCCATTCTGAAAGGGGAGACGCGGGGGCGCACGCTCGTTAGGGTGGGGGCGTAGTCTACATGCCCGGTAACTCACACACCCAGACCACGCTCGCGCGCCCACACGACTGCCTCGGCGCGGGAGTGGGCGTTTATCTTGCTGTAGATGGTGGTGATGTAGTTGCGCACCGTTTGTGGGGCTATGTCTAACGCGGCGGCGATGTCGGCGTTGTTTTCGCCCCTGGCTAAGTGCGCCAACACCTGCCGCTCGCGGGCGGTGAGTTCGTCCACCCCGGTCTCGTCGGGGCGTTGCGAACGTATCTGGGCGAGCTTTTCCATGACCGACTGCGAGAACCAGGCGGTGTCTTGCATCACCTCCTGGAGCGCTTGCAGGAGCTGTTCCTCGGTCCTTTTGCGCTCGGTAATGTCCACGGCCATGCTTAGAACGCACCGCTCGCCCTCGATGTCGACCACTTCGGAAGAAAGAAGCGCGTGGCGCATCCCCTCGGACGCCGTGCGCACCACCACCTCCTCGTTGAGGTAGCGGCCCTCCTCCTTGAGAAGCGCCGCCAGGCGTTCGACCTCGTCTTGCCCCAACAGCCCAAGCTCTCCCAAAGATTTACCGATCGCCTCGTCGTGGGCGAAACCCGCCCACTCGAGCGCGACGCCGTTCACGTCGACCACGCGGCCCCCCTCGAGCGCGGTGATGGCGGCGGCCACGGGCGCGAGTTGGAACGCCTTGGCAAAACGCTCCTCGCTCCGCCGCAGCCGCTCGTTGGCCGCCGCCAGCTCTTTCGTCCGCTCCTTAACGCGCGCTTCCAACGTTTCGTTGAGCGCCCGGAGGTCGCCAAGCAGCCCCTCGCGCTCGCGCTCCATCTCCCAGCGCTCGGTGTAGTCGCGCATGATTTTGACGAAACCGCGCAGCTCGCCCGTGGAGGTCTCGAGCGCCGACATGATGCCGTTAATCCACAGCCGCCGCCCGCTCTTGTGAAGCTGCCAGCGGTCGTCCGAGGCGCGGCCCTCGCGCTTGGAGGTTTCCATTTCCCACTCGAAAATCCCCGCCTCGCGCTCCTCGGGCGTAAAAAAGAGGCTGCCCGACCGTCCCACAAACTCCTCCTCGCGGTAGCCGAGCACCTTTTCGACGCCCGGATTCCAGGAGGTAATCGTGCCTTCTAAGTCGAGGGTGAAAATGGCGTAGTTGCGGAGGTTCTGAAGAATCGAGGCCTCGCGCTCCTCGCTCTGGCGCAGCGTCTCCTCGGTCCGGCGCTGCTCGTTGACGTCGTGCAGCACGAGCACGCCGACGGGATTTTCCCCGTCGGTCTGAAAGCCGCTATAGGCGACGACGTTCCCCACCTCCACCCCGCGGGGCCGCGCGTAGGCCTCCCAGTTGAAAAAGCGCTCCCCGCGCAGCACCCGCTCGACCGGCCACGCCTCGCGGGGAATGGGCTCACCGTGGGCGTCAAAAAGCTTGAAAAGCTCCCCATACTCGCGTAAGTTGCGCGTGACTTCTAAAGGCTGGGGCATCCCGTAAAGCCCCACCACGGCCGAGTTGACGTAAAGGGGTCGCCCTGTAAGGTCAAACACGATGACGCCCTCGCCCATTCCCCCCAGAACCGCCAGGAGGGTTTGCGCGTCGTTCCACCCGTCCTCCACCAGATACTCCGCCACGCCCGTCCTTTCCCGTCCCGTAGAAGGGCCTTAGTTCTTGTAAATTCTACTGTAGAGGGCACCATATCAGAGCGGCTTACAGTACGGGGCGCGCGGGAAGACTAGACTGACCCATGACTGACGGTATCTCTGAACATGCTGATAAAACGGGCGTTTACAAAACCATTTCCGAGGCGCCGCCTAGCCATACCGGGGCTCCTCCCGTTGTTTTCCTCGAGTCCCGCCGTGGCCGCTAAGCCGCCTCCCGGCGTGCAAAACGGCCGCCTGGCACCCTGCCCCGACGCGCCCAACTGCGTTTCCACGCAGGCCTCGCCGGACGACGCTCGGCATTACCTGCCGCCCATCCCCTTTACGGGGGACGCCAAAAAAGCGTTGCGCGCCCTTTCCGAGGCGGTGGAGGCGAGCGCACGGAGCAAGGTCGTCACCAAAGACAAGCGTTACTTGCACGCCGAGTTCCGCAGTTTGGTGTTCCGCTTTGTCGACGATGTCGAGTTTTATGTTGACAACGACGCCAAACTCGTTCACTTCCGCTCGGCGTCGCGGGTGGGCCGGGGCGACATGGGCGTAAACCGCAGGCGCATGGAGAGGTTGAGGAGCGAGATAGCGGCGAAACTCGCTAATCGTTAAGCTCGAGCCTCACCTCGTCCCCCACCCGGATAGTGCCCTCTTCCAAAACCCGCGCTGTGATGCCGCCGTGCCCGCGCATCGCGTTGTAGCCGCCCGGTCCCAAGGTTTCTTCCATCCTCGAGCAGGGGTGGCAGAGCCCGGAGCCCTCGAGCAGAACCCCGCCCACCCGAAAACGTTTGTCCTTCAGGGCCAGCAGGTTCACGCCCGACACGAGCAGGTTGCGCCGCGTCATGGCGGGGTCCACCCGCGCCACGCGCATGAAAGACGCGACCGCCGACAGGTGCTCGGCCTGTAGAAGCGTGACCTGGCGCGGGCTTTTATCGTTCGGCTTGCGGTTTTCCGCGCGGCGGTCGCCCGCGAGACCCAGCCCCACTTTTGCCTCGGTCTCGTCTACGCTGCGCATCTCGCCCCGGCGCTCCGTGCGCAGGCCGATCCACTCGAGCCTGCCCGCTTTAGGAAGGGTGTTGAGGAGGTGATTAAGTTCCATCCTCAGAGTGTACGACACTCAGAGCGTCGGGGTGTCAACATTGTAATTAATCGTACAGTAAAAATCGACAACAGAATTTTGCCTGGACGTTTTAGTACGTGACCCGCAGCTCTTTAAGGTAGCGGAAAACGTTTTTGGGTTCGTACTCGAGCCTTTGGGTTACTAGACGCAAATCCGGCAGGCGCGTCAGGAGAACGCGGAGGGCGGTTTGGAGTTCCAAGCGGGCCAAGGGCGCGCCGATGCAGTAGTGGAGGCCCAGCCCGAACGCGAGGTGCGGGTTGGGATGGCGGCCTATGTCAAAGGCGTCCGGCTCCCGAAAAACGGCGGGGTCGCGGTTGGCGGCGGCGTAGAAGAGGCAGAGTTTGGTGCCGCGTTTGAAAAAGCGATTTTTGTGGGTGAGGTCCTCGAGCACAAAGCGTTCAAAAAACTGGAGCGGCGTATCAAAACGCATCATCTCCTCGACCGCGGTGGGGACGAGGGAGGCGTCTTCCCGCACCCTCGCCAGCGCCTCGGGGTGCGTGAGGAGCGCCCGCAGGCCGTTGCCAATCACATTCACCACCGCCTCATGGCCCGCGTTGAGGAACAAGATGCAGTTGGCGACGACTTCCCCTTCGCTTAAAGCACCGGGGTCGGCGTCGTGCAGCGCCACCATCCGGCTGATGAGGTCGTCTTGCGGCGCAGAACGTTTTTGTTCCATGAGCCCGCGCACGTAAGCCGCAAACTCTCCCGCAGCCGCCACCGCCTGTGCTTCTGCCTCGGGCGTGCGTAAGGGCTCAAACATGCCAATGATGGCCTTTGACCAGGGCAGGAGTTTATGGCGGTCCTCTTCGGGTACGCCGAGCAAATCCGCAATGACGGTCACGGGCAGGGGCTCGGCGAAAGCTTTGAGGAGGTCCGCTTCGCGCGTGGGTTGCTCGAGCAGCCCCGCCGCCAGTCTTTCACAAAGCGCCTCGACGCGTGCCGAAAGCTCCCGCACGTGCTTAGGCGTAAAAGCCGCATGAACCGCGCCCCGCACGCGGGTGTGGTCGGGCGGCTCGAGTTCTAAAAGCGAGCCCTCTTGAATCGCGTCAAAAGGCGCGTGCGCCGGATTGAGCGTCACCCGCTCGTCCTGCATCACCCGCCCCAGACGCTTGTCCCGCAAGAGCACGTTTACGTCTTCGTAAGCGGTCAGAATCCACTTGTCCCAAGGTTCGTAATAAAAAATGGGCGCTTCACGGCGCAACCGGGCGTAGGTGGGGTAGGGGTCGGCAATAAAGGCGGGGACTTGGGGGGAGAAGTGGGGGGTGGGCATGGAGCTATTGTACGGTGGAGCGGTGTCTCGAGTTTTGGCTACTTCTGTCCATACCTCCTTTACATCCACGCCTTAACCTCACCCCCTCTTTGGTGATGACCTAGCGAAACCCCTCGAGTGCGACAACCTGGTAACTAAAGCCGTTCGCAAGCTCCTCACCCGTAGGCCGCACGAGCACTGCCGCGCTGGGCTCTGGGCACGTAAAACTTTTTCACGCCTAATTCTTCACGTTATTTACGTGCGTTGCGCCCTACAATTCGGGTGGAGGTAAGATCGTGAAGTACCTTTTTGGCCTGATTTTTGTTTTTTGGACCGCCTATGCTCAAGTGACGGTGGACTATACCGGACGATGGGTTGACCTCGAGCCGACCCAGATTGGGTGTGCTCAGGTACTCCCCAGCGCGGTGGTAGTGGAGCTCGAGCAGCAGGGCCGCGAGCTATCGGGCCGGGTGGTGTTTACCGACCCTCTCAACCAAAATAACAGCCTCGCGGGGGCCTTTGCGGGCACGGTGGGGCCGTTGGGAGCAATTACCGGCGCGGCCACCTTCACCCACGCCTACACAGCCGAGACTTTTATGTATGACGTTGCTCTGAGCGTCCGCGGCGGTGCCTTGGCCGGTACTGTTGCCAATGACGAATTGAGAGACTGTGGCATGAGCACACGGGGAAAGCTCTTCTACCGAGTTGAACTCACCCACACCACTCCGTAAATCTCCCGGAGGCTCGGGGAACGAGGCCGTGGGCCTGGCCGATGGATATGTAGTCACTCCGCAAACAAGGTGAAACGCTAAATTTCAGGTTTGGTGTTGAGGTCGCAGGAGAGTAAAGCCAAAGGCGTTGTTCCTACTGCTCGCTACTTCCGACGCCGGGAGAGCGCCAGCAGGCCCGCGACGGCCAGTGCCGCCCCGAGCGCCCGCCTCGGAAAGGGGTCGGGCACGGGCGGCGGGAGCGCGACCACGCCCCGCTCGCCCGCCTTGACGGGGTGCCCCACGTAGCGCCCGTGTGGGGGCGGCGAAAAGGTTTTGGCGAAACGTTGCAACTTGGCGTCCAGCGCGGGTCCCGTCATCGCCCGCCCGTGCCCGGCGGCGACGGTCGCGGGGCGGAGCGCCGCCAAGTGCTCGACGCTCTCCCGGGCCGCCGCCCAGTCGGGCGTGAACGGCGTGGGCGGTAAGCTTAGCTTACGCGCGTGCGTTACCTGAGCGCGCCACAAGTCGAGGTTCATCGTGGCAAAGGCGTCGCCCGCGAGCAGCGTGCGGTCCTCTTTGCGGTAATAAGAAACGTGGCCGGGCGTGTGGCCGGGGGTGTGGAGCCAGCGCCATTTTGGTAGCCCCGGCACGCGCCCGTCTTCGGGCAGCGCGCGGACCCGGTGCCCGAAGTCGTAGCCCGCGTGCGGGAAGGTGCGCGACATCATCGCAATCGCGCCGCCCACCGTCGGGTCTTGCGGCGGGTAGTCTGACAAGCCCGTGAGGTAGGGAAGCTCGAGCGGATGCGCATAAATAGGAGCGTTCCACGCCTTGCTAAGCGTTAGCGCCGAGCCCGCGTGGTCGAAGTGGCCGTGTGTTAGCAGGATGGCCTCGGGCGGTCTCGAGCCGTAGCGCGCCGCCGCCATCCCCCGGACGTACGCAGAAAAACCCGGCAGGCCCGTGTCCACCAGAAACCACGACCCCCTCGGACCGCCCACAAAGTACACGTTGACGAACACGATAGGCAGGCGCACCACCCCCGGCGCGACGGGTTCTGTTACGGCACTGTTGTATATGGTGTTGTGATGGTGAGAAGTCGTTTTGTCCGCCACGGTGCGCTCCTAAAATGAAAGTGTGATGAAGTTGCTCGAGCCCCGTCAACAAAGGAACAGAATTTAGTCCGCGTACCTCCGGTCCTCCCGGCCCGGCTGCTTCTCGTCCGGCACCCTCTCCTCGGGTGTTTCCCGGTCGGGCGACTTCATTGGGTCGTCTCGGTTGGGGTGCTCCGGAAGCTTAATGCCCGGCTCGTCCTCCGGCCTTTTGTCCGGTACCTCGGCGGGCGGCCTCTCGCTCGGAGCGTCGATGGGCGGCTCCGTCGGCGTGGGCACCTCGGCGGGTGTTGGTAAGTCCTGGCTCGGGTCGCTCTCATAATCGCTCATCGGTTTCCCCCTACTGTGTTGGCTTCGCTGTTTTGAACACGTCTGTCTTCACTATGAGGCTTTGCGGGGTCTAGAACACGCGCCCCTGCTACGGTCTGGTTTGGGCTCCGCCGTCAAATGCCGGGGGCCCAGTATTGGACGAGCACAAGGTAATAAAGGACCGCCGCCGCCAGCGGCAGCCCGCTCAGCGCGAGCGCCGCCCGGTAGAAGCGGAACCAGAAGAGCGCCCAGGCCGCTATCAAACAGACGCCCACCACGAAGGGATAGGCGTAGTAGAGGAAGGAAAAGGGCTCGACCGCCCGCGCGTATGCGACCGTCCCAAAATTCACGTCGAGCACGGTGCCGATGACCCAGAAAAAGAGCACGCCGAGCGCGCCGAGCTGCGTGAAAGCGAGCCCGTAAAAGACCAGACCGTCGTTAAGGTTGTTTTTCGTCATCCTGTCTCCCCGATGTTGTTTTGACGCGCTGTAAGCTCCTTGGCGCGTCTCGAGCGCCTGGTAGGGTGTACAGCAACACCGCTTAGCTTAACGCAACGCGGGGGCGGCGCGCCACTGTGGGATGTAGGGTGCTTTTCGAGCGCCTCGGAAGCTGACTCTGCGGTAGCCTTGGGTGTGGCAAAGAGAGGCAACCGGAGGAAGCCTGCCTGGGGGGCCTCGAGACGAGCTAAAGAAGCCGCCCAACAAGCCTCACAAGCGCCCAAAGGAGGAAAAGCACCCCACCGCCCAATATCAAAAGCGCGCCGAGCAGGAGGATGAGTCCGCGATTAGAGGGCGCTTCAAACGTGGGCGTGATGCCGGGGCCGAGGTGCTGCTCGAGCAGCCGCAGATTGCGCAAATTAGCCTTCCAAGTCGCATCGAAAAGGTCGCCTAAAAGTGGCACGGAGCCAATCAAGGTTTCCAGCCCCACGTTAAACACCATCCGCGCGAGCGTCCCCGCGGGCGCGCCCAGCCGGTAGGCCTCAAAGATGATGTAAAGCGCGGGCACGAGCATCACCGCGTCGCCGACGCCCGGCACGAGCCCGACGATGGCGTCCAAACCCACCCGGTAGTTGATAATGGGAATGCGAAAGGCGCTGTCGAGAAGGCGGCTCAAACGCCGCAGGCGTGTCAGGGTCGCAGTCTTTGTTGGGGAGGATGGAACGGATTTTCGCATAAGAGGCAGGGGCGCACGGTCGTGCGCCCACAAGTCGATTTCAGCCTTAGGACATCAAGTGCCGCTCGATAAGCCGGATGTTGCGCAAATTAGCCTTCCAGAAAATGTCGAAAATCGAGCCCAAAATGGGGATGCTGCCCACCACGGCGTCTAAGAGAATATTGAAAACCATCCGGGCGACCGTGCGCTGCGGCACGCCCAGGGCGGCGGCTTTGTAGACGATGTAGCTCGAGATGGCGAAGCCGCTCACGTCCCCCACCACCGGGACGAGGCCCAAGGCCGCGTCGAGGCCGAAGCGGTAGTTGATGACGGGGATGCGAAACGCGTCGTCCAAAAGATGCGCTAAACGGCGGATGTCCTCTAAGTCGCTCCGGCGGTTTGGGCGTGCGCGCCCGTAAGTATAATGGGTGTCGCCGTAACGCGTGCGGCCAAAGTTAGAGCCTGTGCCAGAACCTGCATAAGTCATACGTGGTGCTCCCCTCGTCCATCCCAGCCTGCATAAGAGTAAAAGCGGCCCGCCTGCGCGTCGCGCAAGTAGGCGGTGAGCGGGTCGCGGAGCGGCGGGATGGGGACGAGCTGCGCGACCTCCTCAACCGGGACGAAGCGCGCCTCGACGATAAAACCGTCCGGGTCGCGCGGGTTGAGAAGCCCATCATACTCCGCCAGAAAGGCGAACGACACCGCGCGGTCGTTGCGCCGCATGTCCTCGACGTGGACCGCGTAGGCTAAATGCTTGATGCGCGTGATGTTAAGCCCCGTTTCCTCCTTGACCTCGCGGATGAGCGCGTCGGGGGCCTGCTCGCCCCGCTCGACCACGCCGCCCGGGAGGGTGTAACGGACGTTGCCAAAGCCTTGCCAGTCGTTGCCTACCAGGAGCACCCGACCGCGCGCGTCGAGCAAAATAGCGGCGGCAACGACAAACTCACGCCGCGCCACCGAGTGCGTCCAGGCGCTGGCCCTGCTCCGCCGCGCTAAGCGCCCCGGTGAGCTCGTCCAAGCTCCCCTGCATAACGTCCGAGAGGTTATGCGTGGTGTAGCCGATGCGGTGATCGGTCACGCGCGACTGCGGGAAGTTGTAGGTGCGTATTTTCTCGGAGCGCTCGCCCGTGCCGATTTGCACGAGCCGCGCCTCGCGCGCTTCGGCGGCGGCGCGCTCGCGTTCGCGCTCCAGAAGCCTTGCCCGGAGCACGGTCAAGGCCTTTTCTTTGTTCTTAATCTGCGACTTGCCGTCTTGACAGCTCACGACTATCTCATCACTCGTACCCGGCTTGTAAGTAATACGCACCGCCGAGTCGGTGGTATTAACCGACTGGCCGCCGGGACCCGACGAGCGGAACACGTCCACCCGGTAGTCACTCGGCGAGAGACCCACGTCAACGTCTTCGGCCTCGGGCAAGACCGCCACGGTCACGGTGCTCGTGTGGATGCGCCCCTGCGTCTCGGTGGCGGGCACGCGCTGGACCCTATGCACGCCCGACTCGAACTTGAACTTGCTGTAGGCACCCCGCCCGGTAATCTCCAAAGACACCTTGCTAAGACCGCCCAGGGAGTTTTCATAAGAGTCGAGCACCTCGGGTTTAAATCCTAGACTTTCGGCGTAGCGGAGGTAGGCGTTGAGCATCTCGGCGGCGAAAAGCGAGGCCTCGTCGCCGCCCGCCGCGGCGCGGAGTTCGATGATGACGTTTTTGTCATCAAAAGGGTCTTTGGGCAGGAGCAGGGTCTCGAGCCGCCCCTCCAGTCGTTCGCGTTCGGGCTCCAAGGCCGCGATTTCCTCCCGCGCCATCTCGGCCAACTCGGGGTCGTCCAGCGCCTCTTCGGCATTGCTGATGCCGTCCAAAACGTCCCTATACTCCCGGTATACCTTGACGATGGCGGCGAGTTCGCTGTAGCGTTCCATCGCCGCCCGGTAGCGCGGCTGGTCGCCTAGCAGCGCCGGGTCGGCGAGGGAGCGCTCGAGCGCCTCAAATTCCTTTTTTAGGGTTTCAAGTTTGTCGGTCATTAACTATAGTGTACCGTTAAAGGCGTTCTCGGGTGGTGTTGAGACAGTTGAGATAGGGAGGCGGGGAGTAGAGAGGTAGGGGGTAAGGTCTTACTCCCCATCTCCCTAACCCCCTATCCCCCTATCGAGTTTTTCCTTACCGCACCGGCACCGGCTCACCGCGCTCGAGCCTGGCTACTTTCAAAGACGCCGCCAAAACTCCCGCGTGTTCAGCCTCGGAAAAGTCGTAGACCGCGCCCGCGCCCGCCACCGGGCCCAAACCCACGAGCGCGTCGCGCAGCGCCTGGCGGAAGCCGGGGTCGCCGGGGGCGACGCCGTAAAGCGAGGTCTGCTCGAGCGCCCTGCCCAACAAGAGCAGCGCGTCCCAGGCGCGGGCGGCGTGGGGCCGCGCCTCGCCAAAACGGAAGCGCGCGGTGGTGGCGAGAAAGTCGCGCGTTTCGGCAAAAGTTGGGTCGGCTTCGCTCAAATCTTCGGGCAGTTCGGCGGGGGAGACCACGGTGAGGGTGCCGTTAAGGGGCGCGGGGTTAAAGGGAAGGGCGAGGGGGTCGCGCAGCGCGGGGTCAACATAGATGGGACCTTCAAACCCGCGCGCCCGCAGCCCCCGCACCGCCACCGCCGCCTCGCGTGCGCCCCCCCACACGATGACCCCGCCCGGCTCTTGCGCCGCCACCCACAGCGCCTCGGGGGTCAGCACCGACGCGCCGATGGGATAGCGCGCCTCGGCGGCGAGCCCTAAACTTCCCGGCGCGAGGAGCATGGCGAGCGCGTCTTTCGCCGCGTCGCCGGAGGCGCTCCGGGGTGCCATGAGCGCCACGCCCCCCGGCCCCGCCGCGACGTCCAGCACCATGCGTTGCAGCAGCGTTTTGCTGCTCGGGCCGACGCCGAAAATCCAGTAGGGTGCGTCGTTTGCGAGTTCGGTGGGGGTGCTCAGCGACAGGAGGGGCACCCCCAAATCCGCAGCAACCCCGGCCACGGCGCGCGCGGCCTCGTCCGTCGTGCAGCAGACGACCGCCTGAACGCCCTCTTCTACCAAGCGCGTCACCTCGGTGGCGGTTCTTAGCGGCAGGCTCATGTCGTCAACGAAAACGAGTTCTGTAGCGCTACTGTAGGTGCCGCCCGCGTTGCGCCACGCCCTTTGTAGCGTCTCGAGCGCCTCCCTTTGCGTGCGGCCCAGCCGCGCCGCGCTCCCGCTCGTTGACAGAACGACACCGACGCGGATGTTCTGGGCTGTAGCATACGTCGAGGCTGACGTGAGAAAGGAACTTAGCAGAGCGGTGACAAGGAGGGGGAGCGTCCGGCGCATGTCTCAAGTATGTCAGGCGCAGCTCGGCAACAAAAGTGAAGTTTGTATCATCCCGGGTACCAACGTTGTCCGTTTTCAACCATCGAACTCAAAGTTGATGGCGTCCTTGCTGCCGTTTTTGACCGCGTACATAAGCCCGTCCACCTTTTGCACCATGACCTCGACCGACGCGGGCGGCGTGCGAAAGGTCATCACGCCGATGCTGAAGGTGACCGGCCAGCCCCGCTCCTGCACCGCGCCTAAGAGCAGCGCGCGCAGCTTCTGCACGGCGGGCACGGCCCTGGTGTGGTCCGTTTCGGGCATGAGCACGATGAACTCGTCGCCGCCGATGCGCGTGACCGTGTCGGTGGTGCGCACGTTGCGCAGCAGGGTGCTGACGACGACCTGCAAGAGTTCGTCGCCCGCCCGGTGGCCGTAGCGGTCGTTGACGTGCTTGAAGTTGTCCAGGTCGATGTAAGAAACCGTGGTGGCCCGCCCGTAACGCTGCGAACGCTCCAACTCGCGCTGCGCGATCTCCCGAAAGGCCCTGGGGTTGGCCGCGCCCGTCAGGGGATCCGTGCGCGAAAGTTGCGCCTCCCTGTCAAGTTCTTTTCTAAGCCTGAGCAGGAGATAGGTAAACGCGTAAAGCACCCCGATGCGCATAAACAAGTTCCAAAAAGGGGCCACCGGATAGCGCAGCGCGGGGTTGGCGAGAAACTCGGAAAAGGTCCAAAAGCCCGCCGTAACGAGCACAAAAAGTTCCGCCGCGCCCCGGCCCAAAAACCAGACGACCAAAAAAACCGGCAGGAGGTAGAAGAGCGAGAACGAGAACTCTGAGCTCGTGAGGTAGTCGATAAGCCCGATGAGCGCGACGAGCGAAAAAGAGGCCAGGAACACGTTGGCCTTGGGCTGACTTTTGAGGCTGTCGAGGAGGCGCTTGAACGTGTCCAGAGTCACTTCGGGATTGCCCCCACTCGGACGGAGTTGGCTACGGGCGCGTTTCATTCGCCCCCCAAAATCGGGCTGAGGAACGCGCGTGACGCGCTGAGGGCGGTTCGGCTCGAGACGACGTAGACACATCGGGTCTCCAGGGGACGTTGCGGGACAGATGTGCGCTGAGAGAAATCTTGCCTAACTTCTGGGGTAGCGCGGAAAGCGCCTTTCGCGGGATCGCGTGATGCTCCGTTTCAAAGGTGCCGAGGCAACCCGCAGCGCCGCAGCCGTTACACCCTACTTCGGTTCTGCTCGTGCGCTCGCGCCGCCAACCGTCCTCGCCAAGCCGGGGCCGCACCCCTTTGAAGCTCGAGCGTCCAGCCTCACAACCTTTGTGGGTCGGGTGTGGCGGGAGGTTGGAAGCGTCAACGTCCGGCTTCAGCCGGACGTTTGTGAAGTGCTTTTTCATGTTTGCCCTGTCCCCTATCAACTATCGGCGCAGTAACGTCGGAAGTTGCGGCTCAGTAGTATTCGCTTAGGGCCGTGCCCGCGGGAGCGTAGCCGAGCGTCAAGGCTTCGCGCCAGGCCGCTTTTGCCTCCTCGCGCGCGCCTTGCGAAAAGAGCGCCCAGCCCAGGTTGTAGTGCGCCTCCGCGTCTTCGGGATTTTGTTGGGTAACCAAATCGTACACGAGCGCAGCGTCGGCGTAGCGCTCGGTAACCAGGTAGGCGGCACCCAGATTGACCCGCGCTTCCACGTTGTCGGGCTCTAGCTGCACGGCGCGCTCGTAGTACCCCACGGCGCTCGCGTAGTCTTCCAAGCCGTACGCGGCCAAGCCCGCCCAGAGCTGCGCGGCGGCGGAGTCGGGCATTGCGGCGAGGGCGCTCTCGAGGGACGTAAGCGCCCCCGCGTAGTCCCCAAGGCGGTAGCGCGCGCGGCCCGCCAGAAAGGCGGCCTCGGCCAGGGCCTGCGGGTTGCTGAGGCGTTGCAACGCGGCTTCGCCCGCCGCAAGCGCCTCCTGGGGCGCGCCGAGCAGGTCATGCGCGGTGCCTAGGGCTAGGTGCAGTTCGCCGCTTTCGGGGTTTAGAACGAGCGCGCTTTGAAGCGTCTCGAGCGCACTCTCTATGCTCCCGGCCTCGAGCTGACTCACCCCCAAGTTGTAAAGCGCCCCCCAGGAGGCGGGGTCGGTATTCGCCGCCCTCCTGAAAGTTTCCACCGCTTCCTCCTCGCGGCCCAGGCTGCGCTGCAACAAACCCAGCTTAACGAGGATGTTGGCCTGCGCCGCCGCCGAGCCCTCCTCTTCTTGCCCGGCCTTGCGCAGGGCGCGCTCTAGGGAGCGCAGCGCGTAGTCAACCTGCCCTGCCTCGACGTAGATGTCGGCCACGAGCGCGCTCACGCGGTAGTCGCCCCCGCTGTCCTCTAACTCGGTAAGTTCGGGCAAGGCTTCCAGGCCGCGACCCCCCCGGTAGAGGGCGCTCGAGCGCCCGTAGATGAGGTCGGCGTCGCCGGGGCGGATTTCCAGGGCGGCGGCGTAAGCTTCCGCCGCTTCGTCAAAACGCTCTAGGGCCTCCAACTGCCCCGCGAGCCCCAAATAGGCGTTGACAAGGTCTTCCCCCAGAGCCTGCGGCTCCCCCTGCGCGACGGCCTCCTCAAAGGCCGCCACCGCCTCCTCGGCGCGGCGCAAGCGCACGAGCGTCACCGCCCGGTTGAAGTGGCCGTCGAAGCGCTCGGGATAGAGGCGCGTCACCTCGGAAAACTCAAAAAGCGCCGCGGGCAGGTCGCCGCGCTCAAACTCGGTGAGGCCCAAGCCGAAGTGCGCGTCGCCCGAGAGGTAGTCAATCGCAATCGCTTCCAAAAAGCTCTCTTTGGCCTCGTCCAGGCGGTCCGCCTGGAGGTAAGCGTCCCCCAAATCCACCCAGGCGTTCACGTCGCCCGGCGCGCTCTGCGTTTTGTTGCGGAGCGCGGCGACAGAAGCGCTCGAGGGGGTGCTCATTGGCTCCCCGCCCGTTTGCGCCGCGGCGAGCGGCAAGGCGGTGACGAGTAGGGCTAAAATGAAGCGGCGGCCCCTGCGGACTTTTGTGGTGCTCATGCGTGCCTCCATCGGCGTGTCTGGCTAAACATCGTAAATAGACGCTCCTTGGAACGTCCTTATGCCCGTCAGGGCTACTGCTTACGAGTTTAGTTGGCGCGCATTTTGGGGCCTGTGAAATCCTCCACGGGCCGCCCCGGGGGGGCGCCCGTGTCCTTTTTTTCACGCTTTGGGGTTAAGGGGCGGGCGTAGCCGACGTTTCCCGCCCCTGCAAGGCGAGCTGCCCGCACGCCGCGCCCGCGTCGCGGCCACGCGAAAAACGCACCGAGACGGATAAGCCCGCTCTCTTAAGCGTTTCTTCGAAGCGCAAGATGGTGGCGCGGGGGCTCGAGCGAAATCCCGAATTCTGCCAAGGATTAAAGGGGATGAGGTTCACGTGCGCCGTCAACCCCTCCAGCCGCTTCGCCAACGCCTCGGCCTGCCAGGGTGCATCGTTGACGCCGTCCAACATGGTGTATTCCACCGTGACGCGCCGCCCCACCGCCGCCTGCCACACGTGTAACGAGGCGATGATGTCGTCTACCGAGTGCGCGTGCGCGGTCGGGATGATGCGCCGCCGCGTCTCCTCGTCGGGCGCGTGGAGGCTCACCGCCAGAACGAGCGGCAGCCCCTCTTCTGCAAGCCTGCGTATTTTATTAGGCAGCCCCACCGTCGAGAGCGTGATGCGCCGCGGCGACATGTCTAAACCCTGCGGGTCGACCATCGTGCGGATGGCCGAGAGCGCGTTGTCGTAGTTCAGAAGCGCCTCGCCCATGCCCATCAGCACGACGTTGCGGACCTCTTTGGGCGCTAGCCCCTCGCCCCGCGCCACCCTCAGAATTTGCCCCAGAATCTCCCCACGACTTAAGTTCCGCCCGAAGCCGAGCGCGCCCGTGGCGCAAAAGGCGCACCCGGCGGGGCAGCCCACCATCGAGGAGATGCAGACCGTTTTGCGCCCCGCGTAGGGCATGTAAACCGCCTCGGTCGCCCGCCCGTCGGGCAGCGTAAAAAGGTAGCGCACCGAGCCGTCTTTGGAGGGGAAGCGTTCGGTCTTCACAAACGGGGAAAGTTCGTACGTCGCCCCTAACACCTCGCGCCAGCGCCCCGGCAAGGTCGTCATCGCCGCGAAGTCGCCCGCGCCCCGTTCAAAAATCCAGCTCGCAAGCTGCTTCTGCCGGTAGCGCTCGCCCTCGGGGAAGGGCAGGGCGTGGGGGGGGAGCTCGAGCAAAACTTTTTTTGTCTCTAATTCCATGACCAAACATCCAGTTCTTTTTGCGGTTTACGGGGTGGCTCGAGTGTCTTTTAGGGAGCTTGAGGAACGCAGCGGACTTTTTAAGGTTCTGTCACCCGGGTTTGTCAAAGGTAGATTCTAACGCGAACCTTCACAGACGGACGTTCACACCTCTAAAACGACGCCACATCCTGGTCGGCTGGCAGCACGAACACGGGCAAGCGGTCGCGGAGCGGTTCGACTTCGCTGCGGAGCCGGGTAAAAACTTCGGCGTCCAAGTACGCCGCCGAGGCGCGCAAGAGCCCTAAATAGTAAAGCGCCACCAGCCGCTCTTCGTCCGCGCTTAGGCTCAGCCGTTCCTGGCGCGTCAGGAGTTCTTCGACGAACGCGTCGGCGGACTCGAGCGCCCGGCTCCCGCCCCGTTCAATAACCGCCTTTAACACCTCGATACTTTCGCTCGGGTTGTGCCAAAAGCCGAAGTTGAGTTCGTTTGTGAGTTTCTCAACGCGCCGTAGGCCCTCGCGGTAGTCGGCCTCGGCAAGAAGCGTCCGGGCGAGCTCCTGGCGCTCCACGCGCTTTTTGGCGTAGTCCGCGAGCGATAAATAACCCTCCGACGGGCGCAGCCTGCCCCCCACCAAAGCGCGCAGCCGGTAGGCAAGTAGATAGTCTTGATATTCCTTGAGATGTTCCACACCTTCCATTGTAGAGGGCGCGGGGGTCGGGAAAGGGGGCGTCGGCTACGCCCGGTGGATATGAGAAAAATAGAGGCCGAAAGCGTACAGGGTCTAGCTGGGGAGCGCAAGAAACGCGGGTATGGTAGCTCATCCTGCGGTTCTGCCTTCTTGGTACCCGGTAGCTTTGGTGGATTGCCTCACGGGCCAACGGCTGAGTTGTTGGCGGTTTTGTGACGGCGCGAGAGCGAAAGGACAAAAGGTGAGCAAAAACGGCGGTACATCATCCACGGTAGATAAGGCAGTAGAGGAAACGGGTAAGAAAATGGAGCCGAAGTCCGGTCAACCGAGCGACAAGGGCGTAGAGTTCGCGCTTTTTGCTCCTTATAACGAAGAGGTCAAGCTGATCGGTTCTTTTTCCGACTGGGAGCCGCTCGAGATGACCCGCGGCGACGACGGTTATTTCAGGACGCGGGTGGAATTGGAGGACGGCACGCACACCTATAAGTTCCGAGTCAAGTCGCAAAGCCCTTTTGCACAAGACGAGTGGGTGGACGTGGTCGACCCCTACGCCACCGCCGTTGAGGACAGCGCCGAGCAGAACGGCATCGTGCGTGTAGAGGGCGGCAAACGTATCCTGGACACCTACACCTGGCGGCACGACGATGTGCCGCTGCCTGCCAACCACGAACTTGTCATTTACGAGCTGCACATAAGTGACTTTGCGAGCGGCGAGGACGAGGCGCGCGGCGGCTACCTGGGCGTGGTCGACAAGCTCGACTACCTGGTGGATTTGGGCGTGAACGCCCTCGAGCTCATGCCCGTAACCGAGTTTCCCGGCGACCACTCCTGGGGCTACAACCCACGCTACTTCTTCGCCGCCGAGTCGAGCTATGGCTCCAGCGAAGACCTCAAGACGCTCATTGACGAATGCCACGGCAAGGGCATCCGGGTGATTGTGGATTTTGTTTTCAACCACTCCGACTCGGAAAGCCCCCTGAACAAAATCGACTTTAACTACTGGTACTTGTCCGAGCCCAAAGACCCCGACAACAGTTGGGGGCCCGAATTCGACTACAACAAGCACGACGATAATTTGGACCTCTATCCGGCGCGTAAATTCGCGGGCGACGTGGTGCGCTTTTGGACCCAGAACTACCACATCGACGGCCTCCGCGTGGACGCGGTCAAGCAGATTGACAACCCCGACTTTTTGGGCTGGCTCATGGGGGAGGCCGCGAACGCCGCGGGCGGCA
Organism: Trueperaceae bacterium; assembly: GCA_965214995.1. GTDB lineage: Bacteria > Deinococcota > Deinococci > Deinococcales > Trueperaceae > CBDCCT01. The sequence goes on along the minus strand of CBDCCT010000002.1, from coordinate 4,283,755 downwards.
AGCCCTTCTACACCATCGGCGAGCGCATCCCCGACACCTCAGAGATTGTGGGTGAAGGAGGCTTTGTCGAGGGCTGCTGGCACGACTCCTTTTATCACACGGTGGTGCCGCAGCTCGGCGAAACGGGCGCGGACGGGGGCGCGCTCAAAACGGTAATAGACCCCTCCGGCCAGGGCTACGGGGGCACAACTCAAGTCATCAACTATCTCTCCAACCACGACCAGGACCATTTTTTAGCCACGATGGGCGAGAGCAAGATTTTTGGGGAAGCCGCTTTCCAACGTGCCAGACTGGGCGCGGTCCTGACGCTGACCGCCGTAGGCGTGCCCCTCATCTGGATGGGCGAGGAGTTCGGCGAATACAAGCCCAAAACGATTGAAAAAAATCCGCTCGAGTGGTCCCTCCTCCAAAACGAAGCCAACCGCGACCTCCAGACCTACTACAAGGGGTTGATAAAGCTCCGCAAAGAGAACCCCGCGCTCCACACCCCCAACATCTCCTTTTTCCACGAGGACGACGCGGGCGTGCTCGCCTATTCGCGCTGGGACGGTGAGGGATCGCAGGTGGTGGTGGTGCTCAATCTGTCGGACCATGACCTCAAAGACTACGACATGCCCTGGCCGGAAACGGGCGACTGGCACGAGTGGACGGTTGACTACGACGTGACGGTGGAGGGGGAGAGGTATACGCTCGAGCTGCCCGCCCACGAGGCGCGCGTGTTTGTCCGGTGAGGCGGTAGGGGAGAAGGCTTCCTCTTTGGCCCTTAAACGTGAGACGTTTACCCACTCGAGAATTTGGCGACGGGGTAGGCTTAGGGTCATGAAACTTTTCATAACCCTTCTGTTAACCGCTACCGGACTTGCCTTTGCCCAAAACCCGACGCCCTTTGTAGACGTGCCGCCCTGCCACTGGGCCGCGGACGCGGTGGGGCGCATCGCGGGCGAGCCGCAGGTGACCGAGGCGCAGACGAGCACCTATTTGGTTGAGAATGCGGTGCAGCAGGTTTTTGAGGGGCTGAGGTGCGGGAACCTCACCTGGAGCGCCTACTTTTTGAACGATGTTCCGGCTGGTACTGCGCCGCAGGGGACGCTCGAGAGTTTTTCTTTGAGCAATGTGGGCTCGAGCATTAGCGGCGATAACGCCTCGGTGAGTTTTACCGTGATGGCGGTTGTGGACGGTCAGACTTACACACGTGAGGGTGAGGCCAATTTGCTCTTTACGGATGGACGCTGGGCGGTGGATTATAGCAGCTTAGCGGCGCTCGGCTTGCCCATCCTGCCGTAAGCGGCGGTTAAAAACCTTTAGCAACTATCAAGCAACATGTAATTTTCCACTTTTGCATGGGAGCGTTTGCCACACCTTTGCGTGGCTGCTACACTGCCTTCGCGCTTATTCTATTCTGTAAGGAGGAAACTAATGACGCTCCACCTGCGGTTTTTGTTCGTCATGCTGGTTACGTTGGCGCTGGTTTCATGCGGGGCCGACACTATGAGGCCACCCACGGAGTCACCTACAGAGCCGCCCACAAACTCACCAAGCATTAAGGGCAACAACTCCGCCCTCCTGACGGGGCCCACCCTCGGTAGCGGCAGCGCGTCGGTCGGCGCGCTACGCAAAGAAGTGTCCAAAGTCGTTTCAGATGCCCCTCCCGGCCTGTCGTTCGGGACCGCCTACGCCACACGGACGTCCACAACTTCGGAAACGCTTTATTGGGTTCTCCCCGTTACCAACGCGAGTGGCGAGGCACTTTGCTTCATAAGATTCAACGGCATCACCTTCAGTGACGGCGCAGGCAACACGCTGGCCGAGGACGACTTCAGCTACGTCACCGGCAGCGTGGGCGCTTTCTCTTCGGACATGTACACAGACACCTGCTTGGCACCTGGGGAAACAGGCTATGTGCTCGGCATAGAGTTAAGCAACCCAAATCCCGTTTACACGCCCCTCGATAGGATAAGCATTGCCGAGGTCGTCGCTGACTCTGATGCTACCGTTCCTCCTGTAAGAATCGTTCCGCAACTCTACACCGCATTCGGGGAGAATCTAAACGTGACGGTGGAAAACGAGGGCACGCGAACAGGATACGTGACCGACTTTTCATCCTACCTTCTTTTAGATGCCGGGGGCGGGCCGCTCGCCTGGGGCTTTCTCGACCGGGCGACGGGGTGGGAGGGCGCGCTGGCGGTTGGCGAGAGAAAAGGGCTGATCGACCCCGTGCGCTATAACGGTAGCGCCCAAAGGGTGCGGGTCTTTGTGGATTTTGAGGCCACTCCCCAAGAACAAGCCACATCATCGGCAAGCCGCCTGGAAGACCAAGCGCGGCGGTTGCAGAGGCGCGACGAGCGGGAGGCCGAACATGACGGTTACAAGCGTTGAGCCGACCCGGCGCAGCTAGAACTCGAACCGCGTTTTAGACGGCTGATGTTGAACCGAGTTCCGCTCGAGCACAACAGGGCCGCTTAAAGCGGCCCTGTTGATGTTCCTTTTGCTACTTCTATGTTAAGGACTACGCGCCTAAAATCTCGTCGATACGCGTGAGCTGCGCGTCTGAAAGCTCGAGTTCCGCCGCCGCGACGTTGTCTTCTAGCTGTGAAACTTTCGTCGCCCCGGTAATCACGCTGCTGACGCCCGGCTGGCGCAAGACCCAGGCGAGCGCGAGCTGCGCGCGCGTGGCCCCGAGCTCGTCGGCCACGCTCTTGAGGTCTTTTACCTTTTGGCGGTTCTCGTCCGTCAAGAAGCGCTTCGCAAAGCCCTCGTTCTGGGCGAAACGGCTGTCTTCCGGCATCCCCTCGTCGTACTTGCCCGTGAGCATCCCCATCGCCAGAGGGCTCCAGACGACCAGGCCGATGCCCTTGGGCTCGGTGACGGGCAAAATCTGCTCCTCGACGCGTTCACGGTAAAGCATCGAGTATTGCGGCTGCTCGGTTACGGGGGCGACTAAGCCATTTGACTTCGCGTAGGTGTAGGCCTCGGCGATTTCCGCCCCGCTCCACTCCGAGGTGCCCCAGTAGTGCGCCTTGCCGCTCCGCACCACGTCGCTAAACGCCTCGACGATTTCCTCCATCGGCGTTTCCGGGTCGTAGCGGTGGGCGAAATAAATGTCTACGTAGTCCGTCATCATGCGATCTAAAGACATGTCGATGGATTCCGTGATGTGTTTGCGCGACAGGCCGCGGTCGTTCACGTCGTCCGACATGGGCCAAAAGACTTTGGTGGAGAGCACCAGGTGGTGCCGCGTGTAGCCCTCCAAAACCTCACCCATGACCGTTTCGGCGTTGCCGGTCGCGTACACGTCCGCGTTGTCGAAAAAGTTGACGCCGTGCTCGACGGCCCGTTCGACAATTTCCTTGATGAGCCCCTTGTCCTGCACGGAGCCGCCGTAGGTGGTCCAGGCCCCTAGCGAGACCGTACTGACTTTCATGCCGGTGTTACCGAGTCTGCGATATTGCATCGTTCCTCCCGCCCAAGACCTTAACGTTCGGTTGGGGTGCTCTTCGTCGTGTGGGGCACGCCGGGAACGCAAACGTGTTTTTCGTGGGTTGGGCGGGCTTTTACGTCAGCAGTCTTCGGGCTCGAAGATAGCCTCGATAGAGCTGTCGAAAATGCGGGCAATCTTAAAAGCCAAAGGCAGACTGGGGTCGTATTTGCCGGTCTCGATAGCGTTCACCGTCTGGCGGCTTACCCCGAGATGCTCGGCCAGCTCGGCCTGCGACCAACGTTTTTCGGCGCGCAAGACGCGCAAGGTGTTGGTCACCGGTAGCGCCATCTCGCCCTCGCCCCGCCGATAGAGAAGGTGAGGGCGACAAAGGGCACGACCCAAAACATGCTGAGCTTGGGAAAGCCCGCGGTAGCCTCTAAAAGTCCGTAACTGAGCGCGGCGAGCGTGGTCATGCTGAGTGAGAAGAGCCCCGCTTCGGTCTGGATGCGCCCCTGGAGTTCGTCAAAGTGGCGAACCGCCTCGAGCCACCCTGCCACCCCCCAGACCGCCGGAATGAGCGGCACGAGCGCAACGGGAACGAGGATGTAGAGGGGCAAGCCGCCGTTCTTGAAAAAAACCGTCTGCGAAATGACGAGAAGAAAGACGAGCACTGCGTAAACCCCGATGACGACGGCGAGGCGCGTCCAGGTGTTTGAACCGTTCCGTTTCATAAATACCTCCATGTAAAGTCTCCTTTAGGCTTATTGGCGATGCGTCACTGATAGCGGCGGCGGGCGAAGGCTGCGCCTACCATGTAGCTCGCCGCGATGAGGGGCCAGACGGCGAACATGCTCACCCTGGGCAGGCCCGTATAAAGCTCCAAAAACCCGTAAGAAAAAGTGAGGATGGCGGTCAGGCCGAGTGAGACGAGCGCCGCTTCAACCTGAATACGCCGCTGCAACTCGTCTTGCTCCCGGCTCGCCCTGACCCAACCCGCCATGCCCCAAAGCGCGGGAATCATGGGGAGGAGCGCGAGGGGAATCATCAAAAGAGGGGGAAAAGCGTTGGGCTCGAGCAGAAACCCCTGCAACACAACCGCCACCGAGTAAAGGGCCATACCTGTCCAGAACTGCCGCCAGTGAGGGCTCATCGTTTTGCGCTTTTGGCTCATCATGATTTCCTCCTTGTAAAGTTTACTTGACACAAATGTAAAGCATCCAAGGCTTTTTGTCAAGCTTGCTTTACTACTTCGCTACATCACAGCCGCGGCGCCCCAAGTGCCAGCGCGGAACGCCCTCGGAACGCCCTTTTTCTTAACCTCTCGGTGAGCTGACCAGCCCCATCCGCTTCTCCGGTGGAAAGCTGGCTACAGGCTCGAGGAGGTCGCATGACACGCCGTATCGCCGCGGTTGCGCTGCTTGTTCTGCTTTTTACCCTGTTTGTGGCGTGCAACCGAACCGAGGTTAATTTGGCCGGTGAAGACGGTGGAAATACTGTGGCCGAGGTTTTGGCGGTTGCCTTGGAGGCTGTGGTCACCCCCGCCTTTGGCGAGCCCGAGGCGGCCACGGACGAGAACGACCTTCGTAACAAAGCCTTTAGAGCCGCATATGAGCACCATAAGCCGCTCCCCATCCCTCGCCGGACGGAAACTTCGTTCACCCCCCAGGGGTCGCGGCGCGCCGGTGAAGCCGTGCGTTACGACGTCGAAACGGGCGTAGCACATGCCGGGCGGCTGCCGGAACACCCGACTCGAGGCGCGACGGTCAAAGGCGGTAGAGCCGGTAACGCGCCAGTGTCTACGATGTTCCCGGAAACAACGTCCCCAGAGGTCGCGCTCTCGCCCCAGGATTTTGGCCCGCCCGTGCGTGTTGCCGACCCCGCCTCGCTTTCTGGAGGGCGCGTAAAGGTCTTCTTGACGCGCCGGGAACAAGGCGGCGAGCTTACGTACTGGGCCTGCTCGGGCACCCTTATCGATCCGCGGTGGGTTCTTACCGCCGGGCACTGCCTTTACGACCACGACCGGGGCGGCTTTAATGTGGAGACGCTGGTCGCACCCGCCTACCAACAAGCCGCACCCTGGGGCACCGCGTCGGCGAGCGAGCTCTACGTTTGGAGGGGCTGGCGGGAGAATAGAGATTTCGACTGGGACGTGGGCTGGATAAAACTCACGCGGCCCGTCGGGGCGGTGAGCGGCTGGCAAGGGTACGGCGCCAGCGATAGGTGCGCGCACTTTACAAGCCCAACCTTTGAGCACCTTGGCTATCCCGCCGAGTCACCGTATGACGGCCGCGACATGTACGGGTCAGCAGGGTCGTTCACCGGCTGCGAGCAAGATGCCCGCGGCGCGTGGTACGGCAACGAAGTCTGGTTTGACAGGCGCTCGTACGGGGGAGAAAGCGGGAGCGGCGCGGTCAAGGCCGGCGCCGTGTGGGCGGTGCTCTCGAACGGCAAGTTCGCCAGGACCTGGGACGTCCGCCTCACCGAAGCCATGACGGCCTGGGCAAAAGATAGCATTGACGGTGCTACGCCCCAAGCCCCCGACCTGCACGCGCTCGATGTAAACGCCTACCCCACAACCCTGGCTACCACCCCGGATACCGGGAACCGTTTGGGGTCCTTGGATTACCTCGTGCATAACTACGCCGCCACGCCGCAAAGCGGACGGTTTACAGCGACGGTTTACCTTTCCAACAACGACGTTATTAGTACAGCCGACGTTGCGCTCGCGTCTCACAGCTTCGAGTGGACGTTCTCTCCTAAAGGGTCGGTCCGCGTACGGGTCCCCGCGCCGACCCTTCCCGCCTGTATGGTGGCGGGCGACTACTACCTGGGCGTTATTCTCACCGATATAGACTTCGGCACGGTGAATAACAGCTCGAGCGGCCCCGACGCAGCCAAACTGAGCGTGAGCGGCTCGAGCGCCTGTGAGTAATCGCTTCCGAGAATCGCAGCCGCACCGCGGGCTCCAGAGGTATCAGCCTTGTTCGTCGCGCACTCGCGGTTGGTTATAAAGGTTTTCACACCCCCCAGCGGCAGACTAGACTTATGCTTTTTGGAACTGCTCGCGCGCACGGGTCCTGCCAGTGGTTAGAGACCAGTGCTTAGAGACCAGTGCTTAGAGAGCAGTTTCGTACCTCTAGGAAAGGAGACATTTATGGTTACAACAGCAACAACGGCTACGACGGCAACCGCCGCAACCGCGGCAACCGCCGGGGGAGACCCGGTGATTGTCACGCTGGGGGTTGTCGCCGTTGCCTTACTCGTCGTTCTTCTCGTCTCAAAAGAGCTCGCGGGGGCTTCGGAAAACCCACGCGCGCAACGCTTCAGCCAGGCTGTCAACGTGGGCACGGTTCCCCTACTTTGCTCATTCGTCGCTATCACGGTTTCTAAAGTTGTAGCGGTTCTCGCCTGACCCCAAGAGCCTGGCGGAAAAACTCGGTGTTCGAACTTTTTGCGCCGAGTTTTCTTTTTTAACCGCCCCCAGATTGCACGCTGCGCGTCGGCGCCTCCACGAGGAAATTTACATGCTCACCCATTCGCGGCAAGTTGCACGAAACATCTAAAATGGTGCGGACGAATCAGGCTTATCTTGATGTCGTCGGTCTTGCGGTCCTCGCCCTCGTCGCATCGGGAACCGCGCTTTTCCTGCCCGATTGGCGCTCCCCCGTCCGCGTCGTCCTCGGCTTCGCGTTTGTCTTGGTCGCGCCCGGCTACGCGCTCACCACCGCTTTGTTTCCCAAGAAAGGTGAGCTGGCAGGCGCTGAACGGCTGGCCTTGTGTCTGGGCCTGTCCACCGCGGTCGTGCCGCTACTCGGTCTTTTGCTCAATTACACGCCCTGGGGCATACGACTTGTTCCCGTCACCTTCAGCCTAACGCTCTTCGTGTGCCTTATGATTGGCCTGATACTCTACCGCCGTCACCACACCGCGCCCGAGGCGCAGTTTCGACTCGCTGCGAGTCACCCCCAAGCGCGCACGACCCTGTGGGCCCTTCTTGCCACCGGCCTTGCACTCGCCGGTGTTGTGGTCGCGGCGCAAGCCTTACGCCCTGTGGAAACATTTACCGAATTTTATCTTCTGGGCTCCGAAGGCAAGCTCGAGGGCTATCCTACCGAACTCACACCGGGCGAAACGTTTCGCCTCACGTTGGGCGTCAACAACCACGAAGGGGAAGAGGTTGCTTACAACGTTCGACTGCCGCAGGGGGCTGTAACGAACGTTCCCGCGCTAAAAGACGGTGAAAGCTGGGAGCAATCCTTCACCTTGACAGCTCCCGAGGGCCGGGGCAAAACGAAGCTGGCGTTCGACCTTTACCGCGAAGGAAGCGAACAGCCCTACCGTTCCTTGCACCTGTACGTCACGCTGACGCCTCGAGAAGATGCTTTGTCCGCCGCTCCTCTTTCGTATCCACGCGACGTTGTCCCGGCGGAAAGTAGGCCGTGAGTCGTTATGACCGAATCCTCTACGGTGCTCGAGCCCGTATCCCCTTCACCCCCTGCAAAGGCTGACGCAACAAAGAAAGCCCCGACAAAGTTCACCTCAACAGAACCCGTCTCAACGGAACCCGCCTCAACAAGGGAGCATCCGGAGCAGGCAGGGCTCATCTGGCTCTACCTCGCCGTCATGACGGTGGCCGAACTCCTTTCGGCTGGCACCAGTCTCGTCCTCGGTCTCACCCTACACGCCGCCACCCTACTGTTTCTCTTTGTCCGCTTCGTTTTGTCGGGTGGCAAAAAGGGCGACTTTTACCTCGCCCTGAGCGTCATCCCCCTCATCCGCATTCTGTCTCTCACGATGCCGATATGGCTCGTGAACCCAACCAACTGGTTGCCGCTCGTCAACTTGCCGCTCATCATCGCCACGCTCGTCGCCGCAAAAACGTTGGGATACGGCCTCAAAGATTTACGGCTCAATTTTGGTCCTGGTATCCTCCTACAGCTCCTCATCGCCTCGAGCGGCTTCCTGATCGGTTACCTTGAACGCTTTATCATCCAGCCCGCCGCGTTAGCGCCCGGCCTCGAGCTCGGTCAGGTGCTCTGGCCGATGCTGAGCCTCCTGCTGTTTACGGGTCTTAGCGAAGAGCTGCTCTTTCGCGGCCTGTTGCTCACGGCGGTCGTGCGCTACGTCGGCGCGCGCCGGGGCATCCTTTTCGCGGCGCTCGTCTTCGGCGCGTTCCACTTCGGTTGGCAGTCCTGGCTGGACGTGGCCTTTGTTACCCTCGTCGGCGTGTACTTCGGCTGGCTGGTCCACAAAACGCGTTCTATTTTCGGGGTGACGCTGGCGCACGGGATTGCCAACATCATGCTCTTTGTCGTTCTGCCTAACCTGTAGCTCCAACTTGCAGCCTTTGTTCAATACTCGATGTGCAGAATCACATATCCCGCCCCGCGCCTCCCACCTATCGTTAGCTTAGTAAATTTCTACCCCTGGAGGAATTATGAGAAAACAAAGAACGTTCGTTAGCTGCCTCGCCGCTCTCGTTGTCACCCTCGGCGCAGCCCAGACCGCCAGCGTTGACGTGGGCTCACCCGCCGCGCAGGTCGTGATTCGGGTAAGTAACGCCCTGGGTATCAAGTTGCCTGAGGAAAGCCTGCTCGAGCACTTGCAAACGCTCGAGGACCGCGGCATCATTGACACCAGCACGCGCGTCAGTATGCAAGAAGCGCTCATGTCCGGGCAGCTTTCCAGCAGCACCTTGAACATTTTTTTGGCCGACGTCCTTAACGGACAGGAGCCCGCGCTGAGTGCTCAGCAAGCCGCTGAATTTTTAGCCGCCCTCGCGGTCGCCGTGCCCGACGATCCAACCGTTGACATAAACGCCATCAACAGCGTTTTTAACAATCCCGACTTCGCCAACGCGGTAGGCGACGCCTACGACATACCCGCGTCACCCATAGATTCAGCGGGCAACTAGCGCTCGAATGCGTGTTCGTTTAGCTTGGCCCCTTAAGCTACTCCTGGCGGGCTTGGCGGTGACGCTCGGTTTGGCTGGTAGCGTATTTAGCCTCAACACGTACCGGGCGGGCGTCCATCTCGAGCGCGCGCAGACCTTTTTGACGTTAGGGCAGTACGAAGCGGCCTTAACGTCGCTTTCTAAAGCTCGAGCGTTAACTCCGGGCAACGCCGCCGTTGCGCTCGAGCAAGGTAAAGCCAACTATCTGCTCTACGCCTTTCGTAAAGACGACGCCTACGCCGGGCAAGCCTACGCGTTCTACCAACAGGCCACGCGCCTCAATCCCTTGGACGCTCAGCACTTTAATAACTTGGGCTGGTCCTACATGCTTACCGGAAGGCTCGAGGAGGCCGCAGCCGCGTTTGAGGGAGCGCTCGAGCGCGACCCGCACAACGTCTACTACCTCTACTCGCTCGGCCAACTTCGGGAGCGCCAGGCTGACGTAGCAGGTGCCAGAGCGCTTTACAGACGGGCGCTGGATATTAAGCAAGACCGCCGCGTGGCCGCGAGCCTCGAGGCGCTAGGAATCCCCTAACACAATATGCTTTCGCTCAGCCTACTCTTCAACCGCGTCGCCCTCGCCTTTTTGTTGCTCGTCACGGCCTTTGCGCCCTTGGCGCTCGGAGGCGTCGAGCCGTGGGCGCTCTTGGGCATTCGCCTGTTCGTCACCGGGGGCGTTGTGGCCTGGCTCCTCTCCGTTTGCCTGCACGGCCCGCTGGTGCTGCCGCCCCCCGCGGTGCTCCTCGCGCTCCTGGCTTACCTCGCCGCGGTCGCCCTAAGCACCGCGCTCAGCGCCTACGGCTACGCGAGTGCGCAGGCGGCCTTTAATATCTTTGTCTACAGCCTCGCTTTTCTGCTCGCTTGCGCCCTGCTCACCACTCACAAACGAAAGCGCATCTTTACGGGCGTCATCGTCGTTACTGCGTTTGTCATGGGTGTCTATGGGCTCCTGCAGTTTTTGGGGTATCAGTGGACGCCCATGCTCACGCCGAGGCGGGTCTCGAGCTTTTACTACAACAGCAACCACTATAGCGGCTACCTGGCGCTGCTCGTCCCGCTCACCGTAGCTCTATTTATCTACACACAAAGGGTGTCCCTGCGCCTTCTCTACGCGCTGCTCAGCGCCCTGCTGCTCTTCAACCTCGCCCTGACCTTTTCGTGGGGGCTACTCGCCGTTAGCATCTCAGTTTTCGGTCTGCTTATCGTCTGGGCGGCTCAAACGGGTCGCGTGTGGCGCTTCGTCGCTGCAACTGCCGCCGCCCTCCTACTGGGCTTGGTAGGTCTAGGCGCGTTGCTGAGCCTCACACCGCAGCTCTCCGCCGACGGGCTGACCACGCGCACAACCGAGTTTTTCGATGTTTGGGTGAAATTTAGTTTTCTGGCGCGGGTTGCTATCGGCGAGGCGACCTTAGAGGTTATTCGAGACCATCCCATGACGGGGGTGGGGCCTGGCAACTTTATTTACGCGTTTACGGAATACCGGACACCTCAGGTGACAGAGGGTGCGAACAGGATTCTACACAAGTTCGTCAATTATTCACACAACGACTACACGCAAGTGGCGAGCGAGACGGGGCTGCTAGGCTTACTCGGGTTTCTCAGCTTCTGGCTGCTGGTTCTGAAGCGGAGGCCCAAAGGCGCTTTTTTCGGATTTGTTGCGGGTCTGGTGGCGCTGTTGCTTCACGGCGTCACGGACGGGAATCTCACCGTGATACCCGCTAATGTTTTACTCGCGTATCTCTTTGCGGGAGCGCATGTTTCGCTTGCTTAGAGTATGCTCGAGCATCGGCTGAAACAGGCAAACCTCCTAAGCTCCCTAAGTTTTTATTCCACAACATCAAGTAGCTGTAAAGTAGGCGGTTTAACGCATAGGCTATCGGTCCTTCATTGTCGGCGCGGCGCACCAAACCCCGCCGTTTTGCCTCGAGGCGTTCGTATCCGAAGTCACCCATCCCGTCTCCTAGCAGAGCGGACACCAGAGCTATTTCATTCGGCGTAATCGCCTCTTGCCAGGTCTCGAGTGGCGCGGTAGAAACGCCCTCGAAGGAGCGCTTCGATGTGCTGTTGCCCGCCCAAGGTACGCCCAAACTGGTCGGCGTGAGCAGCGAAGGTGTAAAAGGAATATCGAGCACCGAGGCCACACGGCGCATTTCACATTCTGGATGCTTTACTAGGTCCTCGTACTTCAGCACGTGATAATCGGGCAGAACTTGCCGATGTAACTGAGCTTGATAAAACGAACTATACATAGCGAAAAGTTCGCGAACTATAAACGGGTAGCGCTTCAGCTTTTTACGAAGTGCCACCAGATTTGCGTAAGGGTTCCTTACGATGTGCACAAACGTCGCGCCGGGAAACAGATTTTTAATGAGCGGCGCAAATTCGGCGTGCTCGACGCTTTTTTCCACTACCCGCTTGTCAACGAAATCTCCCTCAAGCCCAAGAGCTGCGTGCATCGCCTGGACATACGCTTTAAAGAGCCGAGCATCCTCTGATCCAGAGTGTTCGTCGTAAGAAGAAGCAAGCACGCTTTCAAAGGTATCTTCGGCCCACCTACCCGTAGTAACACTGTCCGCGAACTGGCGCTGCGGGTGGTAGGGCAAGCTATTACGGTTCCGAATCCAGGCGCTTAGAGCCGCGCGCTTCTCCTCCAAAGAGAGTGAGCTTGAGGGCGCACGACCAAGGGGATAGGCAACCCAACGACCGGTCAAGCGAAAGAAATGACTCTCGATAGGAACTGCGAAGAGCTTGTCGTGGCTGTCGAGTAGAGAGCGCAACAGGCTAGTCCCGGATTTGTGACAGCCCAGAATGAATATGGGTCTATCGGCAAACTTCATGAAATCGTAAGCATCCTTCTCAAAGGCAAAGGAAACGTGAGGATCTTTAGGCGCTTATAGACCAAGAAAGCCAAAATCATGTTCATGACAGCTAAAGAAGTGGCGGTGGCGGTAGCGGCACCCAAAACGCCCCACCGAGGAATGAGCAGGAAATTAAGCAGTACGTTTAGAGAAGCCGTAACAATCATCGTAGTCTGGACAAGCTTTTCCGCGCCGGTCATAACAAGGAGGTAGGCGACGGACCCGGCGGCTACATGAATAAACTGTCCAACGGCAAGAACTATAAGCGCATTTGCCCCCACCGTAAAATCGGTTCCAAATACGCCTAAAATTTGTGTCGGCAGAAACACCATTACAGCAAGGATAGGCAAGGTGGCACACGTCATGACCAATGTGGTTCGCTGTGCAAATTGTCCGAGGGTTTGTAGGTCGCGCTTAGCGTAAAGTTCTGCGAACTGCGGAGCCACTACACTGTTAACTGCCGTAAGAACAAACCCGGTTAGGAGGGCTGTGCGCATCACAACGCCGTAAACCCCGACGTCCGTAGCGGAGGCCAAGGCACCAAGCATAAATGTATCGGTCCAGTTCATCGTGAGATTCATCGCCGCCACCAGAAGGAGAGGGGCGCTTGTAGCGAGCAGTCTGGACAAGCTGAAAACCCCTCGCACGCGCCTAAGGTGCGGGGTGGCGTGCCGCCACAGACTTACGCCAACCAAGAGAAGGATGACTTGCGCTGCAAGATAAGAAACCCCGACCCCTACAAGATCAAAAGCCGCTCCCAAGGGCACCACAAGTATAAGGGTTACCAAAGTTAAACCGGCTGACTGCAGCACTGCGGCGGCAGCTGGACGCTTGATTGCTTTGAGCGCTTGTGCATGAAGCGTAAGCAGAGCAGCCGGGGGTATACTCAGGCTCATCAAACGCAGGAGCGGCACTAAGCTTGGTTCGGAAAAGACGTGCTCGGCCAGCGGTGGTGCCAAGAGGTACGCGAGCAGCGCTGCGGCGCAGGAGCCCAGGCCGGCAGTCCACATGCCTAAACGGTAAACGCCCACGACCTGACGCCAGCGGTTCCGAGCTGCGTAAGCAGCCACATACCTCATAAGAGCGTTGTCTAAACCCACCCGGCTCAAAATACACAAGACACTTATCGTCGTTAGCGCAAGATAATACGTACCCGCGCCAGCAGCGCCGAGAAGACGTGCGAGAAGTATATTGAGAAAAAACGCTAGCCCAGCACCTGCAACGTTTAGAGCGAGAACTGTAGAGACTTTATGAATCAACCCCATATACCCATTCATGTAGCGCATGAGGCGAGATTCGCGCCTAAGCCGCGTTGGTACGGCTTTACGGTTGGTATCCATACCGCGCCATCGCCTCGCCGCAGATTGTCCAAAAGGCGCGTGTTTGCTCCGGTGTCCAGTCTCGCCAGTGAGGAGCTTTTTTGCCTTTGGTGTGGTTTTTGGGAACCCTGACCTCCTCTTGCCAAACACCTTCAGACAGTTCAACGCCGATATTGGCTAAAAGCTCTTTCTTAAAATAGTTGTAATCCGAAACAAGAGGTTCAAACCTTACGCGTACATCAATGTGCCTCTCGAGTAAGTTGTTTTCATGCTGCCAGTACCAGCAGAGCCGCTCAAACCGACTCATGGTCGGCCACTGCTCGAGGTAGGGATCACCAAAGGGCGGGGTGAGGCGGGCTGTCTTGGGGTCTTGTGGCGTCAGCGTACGCCGCGTCAGCATCGAACGGACCACGTCCCGTCCATCCCGAATGAGGTGGACAAAATGCGCCTGCGGGAAGACCTCTTGCAAGTCGCGCGCGTGTCGCCTGAGCAAGCTGTTGACCTCGCCATAGGTGTTAATGTCCGCGCCCCTTGCCCGTAAGTAGATGTCTTTGCGCCGGAAGTCGCGTATGTAAGTGGTGGCAGCGGTAGGCTTGTGGCTCGCCACCTCAATCGCGTAGTCGTCCACTTGATGCGGTTCGTGCACGACCATAGTGTGTTCTGCACGGTTCAGAAGGTCCGCCAGAAAATTTGTACCTGAACGGCCCAGGGAGAGCACGAAAAATATGTTCTTTGTTTCGTGCCAACTCGCTAATTTTGTAGCCGACAGCCCAGGATGTACGCCAACCGTAAGCTGCGCCTCAGCGATTCGTAAAGCTCGTGTCAACTGAAAAAGCATCTTTCCTCTTCTCCTCACCTGTGTGTCCGACGATTACGGTGGTTCCGTTTGTATAGATCAACTGTGGAGACGTTTTCTTCAAAAACGCGATATGACCCAGGGCTGGCGGTGGCAACACGTTGCTAAAGTCGTACAGACGAGTTTGCTCCGCCGTAGTTGAACCAAGGAAGTAAAAGTCCTCTGTATCGGCCGCTTCTTGTACGGCAGCGGTGAAAAGCTCGACGTCATTTTTCTGATAGTAGATCGCATCCAGATACCGCTCACTATCGCTTCTCTTTCGGTACATAGCCTCGATGCCGCGAACGTTATCGTGGCCGAACAGCACAACAGGAGGACCCAACCGTAGATCTGTAAAAACGGGCGTATCGGAGCGAGCAGAGCTTGACAGAAATTTGGCCCCAGCTACTTCGCTCACTTCTAAGTAACTAGCTGAATACACATCCGAAATCTTCGCGCTGATGGCCGCCGTTACAACAATCACGCCGATAAAAGTGGTTACCGCCATCTTGTAGCCTTTTGAACCGTAAATATATAGGCATGAAGCGAGTAGCATGGCTGCGTAAGGTCCTATAGCCGATAAGCGTGCGTACGTTCCCCGGAAGCCGTCCCACGCCATAAGCATAGGTACAAGAAGCGTAACGCTAACAAGGAGCGAGAGAACGACCTGTAAGCCTTGTGGAAGGTTTTTCAAAGAGGTGACACGAAGCTTCTGTGCGATAAGCACCACGAAAGTCAAAACGATCAAAAGAATCGTTGAAGTGTTGACAATATTCAGAGTTGTAGCCAACCTTCCCTGAATCGCAGTGAGACCCGTAAGATTGACCTGGGCTATCTCCCAGCTCGACAGGACTCTCTTCGCAAGAGAAGCGTACGACTTGAAAAAAACCCCGTTCAGATACATCAGCGAAGTCACAAACGCCACTACATTGAAGGTGATAAGGTTCAAGAGCGGCCAACTGACTTCTCTTCTTATCAGGACCAAAATCCCCCAAGCACCAAGAAGGAAAGTCAGAAAGTAAATATTGAAGGTATGATAATAGAGCTGGAATCCAATAACCAGCAACAATGTCGCAACGCGTAGGGATATCTTTCCTTGCCGTTCCTGCGGAATTCGAAAAAGCACAAGGTAGAGAATGAGCCATAACAGCGCCGTTGCGATGGTGCCGCTATGATAACCGATAGAGGTCCGTTTGATTAGGTTCGCGGTTGGGAATAGGACCAGGAGGGTAACAAACGCCACACTCCAACCTGTAGGGATTCTCTGGCTCTGAGCTAGACCCGTATGCCATACGATAAACACAAGTGGAAGGAGCATTACTCCAGCCCATAGAAGCACACGCGCCAGCTCAAACCGCTCTTGCGGCTCTGTATAGCCAGTAACCAGAGCCAAAACAGCTTGAAAAGTGTGCGCAAAAATATCTTGCGAGGCGTAATTGAAGCTTGTTACCAGTGGGTTGGCGTGAGTGAAATAATCGCCCGTATGAGTAAAAAAATGTCCGTTTCGAACGATATAATCGGCACCCCAGGCCACAAAGACCCCGTAGCTAGTTGGGACCGCCGATGTTTCAAAAAGGCTCGTGACGCGTAAGGCGAAGCTGGCAACACCAAAAGCGATGAGCGTCAAACAGATATAGCGCCTCTTCATGTATTGGCCTCTGCTTTATACAACTCACTTAGCTTGTGAGCAGAGGCTTGCCATGTAAAACGGCGCAAAACCCGCTCTCTAGCTTTTTGTGAGAACTCTTGCTGTTGCTGCTCGTCCTCGAGCAGGTTGATCATCGCGTCCTGTAAAGAGTTGACGTCCCCTGGAGGCACTAACGTGCCCGCATCTCCTACAACCTCCGGGATAGCGCTACTCGTTGTGCTGACTATGGGCACGCCCGCAGCCATCGCTTCGGCGAGCACGATTCCAAAACCCTCGTGCAAGGATGGCAGCACGAAGAGGGTCGCTTGGCGGTAGAGGTCACGCAACCGCTCGTCCGACACAAACCCCAGGAATTCTACTGCCCGTGAAAGGCTGAGTTTTTCCGCTAACTGCCGCAGATTTGCCTCTTCAGGGCCCTTACCCACTAGCTTAAGCGTCAGAGTGGGATACGCCTCGAGCAGGCGCGGCAGGGCGTGTAGGAGGTAAGATAAACCTTTGCGTTGAAGAAGTGGGCCTACAAAAAGAAGAACCGGCGTGGACTTTTTGAGTAATTCTGGTTGGCTCGTGGCTGCAAATCGTGTGGGATCGATACCGTTATGCACAACCGCAGTCGGTGGCTTGACCAGCTTGAAAACGCTTTGGAACTCGGTTTCTGCATATCTGGAAACGGTAACCACTCTACGGCTCAGTTGGTAGGTTTTCTTCCATAGGGCGTCGGCGGTATACATAAAGAGGTGTTCGACAGAGCGCTTCGGCTTATCGTGGTGGTGATAGTGCGCAAATAAAGGGGTTTGGAAGGGCCAGTTGGGTAGGGGTGTGAACGTGTGAGCGGCGTCCGCTGTGCGAATAAGCTCCGCATGGTCGCGCGTGAAAGTACGCGCCAACGAACGAAAATCGAGCGAGCCGACACTAGCCATGCGACCAAAGCGGCTACGCCAATCATCAACGCGGTGGAGGGTTACGCCCCGGTGCTGCTCCGTCTCGGGCGCCTGGCCGTTGCGGTAGGAGGTGAGAACGTGTACGTCGTGACCTAAGCAGGCTAACGCAGGTGCAAGTTCACCGACGACACGCTCGATACCCGGATTGAAACCGGCGGTGGGGTGCGGGTAGACGTGCGACAGAAACACCAAGCGCATATATTCACGCAACCTTAGCGGCGTACGTCCCAAGCAGACGAGTGTAAAGTTCGACGTACTGCTCCACAATGGCGTCCCAGTTGTAGTCGCGCAGCGCCACACGCCGCACTTCGTTCCCCAACCGTTGCCGCTCGGTGGGGTTATCTAAAAGCTCGCCGAGACGGCGGCTGAGGTCGGCGGGGTCGGTCATGCTGACCAGATACCCGGTTTTGCCATCTTGAATGAGGTCTGTAGCGACGCCTGTGGGTGTGGCGAGGATGGGCAAACCAGCCGCAGCGGCCTCGAGGACGGTGTTCCCAAAGTTTTCATATAAGGAAGGGTAAACGAACACGTCGGCGTCTACGTAGGCCTGGAGTAGCGCTTGACCCCGCAGCGGACCTACAAAGGTAACGTCTTCTGTCAAGCCGAGTTGCCCTGTGAGGCGCTGCAACTCCTTGAGATACCCGCCGCGGCTCATCTTCGTGCGCTTCTCCTCAGGACCTACGATGCGCGCATGAAAAGGGACGCCCTGGGCTTTGAGAGGTGCGAGCGCCCGGAGGAGCAACTCGACGTTGCGGTCTCGAGCGAGCCGACCCACGAGCAGCACGACCGGCGTTTCCGGTCGGAGCGGTCTGGTGCGCTGGACGGTTGCGAAGTCGGCTGCGTTGACGCCGGAGGGAATAACGTGGATGCGGTGCTCATCAATGCCGTAACGGACGCACTCGAGCTTCTCTTGCTCGGTAGAGACGACGACCGCATCGGCGCTCTGCGCCACGCTCCGTTTAAAAAGAAGGTCGTAAACCCTGTAGGGAAAGCGGAGGAGCGTATGCGGCACTAAATATTCGGCGTAAGCGCTGGCGTGAGCATGAAGGACGGAAGGAATGCCGCGTTTTTTGGCAATACGGATGGTCGCGTCAGCGAGATGACTGCGCCAAGAATGCACGTGAACGAGGTCCATATCAAACGAATAAAGGTCCCTCTCCACGCCGCGCACGAAAAAGTACCGCATCACTTTGAATAAAACAGGGTAGCGGTGCAGCGTGGTGTTATGAGGGAGCGTTTCAATTCTGTGGGTGTTGCTGTCTGCCCCTTGCGTAGAAGCGAGGACGATATTTTGGTGGCCGCGCTTGGACAGGCCCGCCATAATGTTGAGCGCTTGCTTGATTGGACCGGTATTGATGGGGGCGAATTCCTGGCTAACTCTTAATACTTTCATTTGAGGACCTCAGCCTTGTTGGGCATTCGGGCGAGGACGAGAGAGTTGATAAACCGGCCTCGACAAGCCTTGGAGTAGGACCGTGAGAGGGGAGGGTCGTAGCAGTTGCTCGAGGGGAAGGTTGGTGAGGCTTTGCTGCAAGAGGACGTCATCAGCTACGCGGCGCTTGCGCTGCAGCTCTCCCCTTAGCTCACGTTGCGCCGGGCGAGCGCGGCAGACCGAAACCAGCGCGTGCAGACGCGCGCGCAGGTAGGAAGGTCCTTTAAGCAGTGCAAAGGCCCAAGTCGCAGCTTCCGTGAGTAGAAGTGCCGGCACCATCGCTCTGAGCGTTCCCGACTGATAGATCTTAAAGAGCGTTAAGAGCCGGTTCCTCTCCAGATAAAAAAACTTCTTTGGGTTCATGTCCAACGTATAGTGATGCGTGACAACGGCGTCCGCTACGCAGTAGATGTCGTGGCCTTGCAGCCGCGCCCGCAGAGAGAGGTCGACGTCCTCTAGGTACATAAAGTAAGTTTCATCAAAACCGCCGAGGGTTTTTATAACCTCTCGCCTAGCTAAAAGCGCAGCACCCGAAGCGAGGAGCACAGGGTGGGTACTCTCGTAACGCTCTGGTTCGGCACCAAGGCCGCGACACGTCGTGAGGCCCGTATAATGCATCTCTAATCCACAAGCGTTGACGGTTCCGTCGGGACAGAGCAGTTTGGGTGTAAGAAGCGCGTCGGGGTGTTGAGCGGCGGCCTCCAAAAGCACCTTTAGCGAGTTGGCGTGCATGACTGTATCTGGGTTGAGTATCAGCACCCACTCTCCGCGAGCGTGCGCAAGACCCAGATTGTTACCCCCTGCGTAACCTGTATTTTTTGGGTTGGCAATGACTTTGACAGTTGGATACTCGGTTGCTAACCAAGCGGCTGTACCGTCTCCTGGCGCGTTGTCCACGACGATGATTTCGGTAGCTACGCTTGGCTTATCTACTTGTTCGAAAAGTGAGGGCAAGCAGCGCTCGAGGTCTTGTCGGCTATGGTAAGAGACGAGCAGGATGCTTATATAAGGACCTTGGCCCCTTGAGTCAGATTCAGCCACAGCGCGCCTCTCTCCTAACGTTCCTGTGTAACCGAAACGGTCTTGTGGCGGAGCGCGTCATAAATCTCACCGCGGAGGCGATCGATAAAGTGCCCAAGGCTGTGAAGCATCACGCCGGACATGCCGAGAATCATGCCGCCCATAATGAGAAGAGCCGTGAGGATGGCGCTGCCGGTCATGAGCCTGCCGCTTTCCTGCATGGTGTAGGTGACCTGAACGCCGAGGAAGAGACCCGTCAGAACGAGGAAGATGCCCGGCAAGGCCAGGAACAGCAACGGACGCCGCCGCGCCACAAGCGTCACCATCGCGTCGAGCACCTGCAAACCGTGGACCACGGGGTTGCGTTTGTTGCCGTCTAGGTATTGGACGCTGATGGGCACTTCGGTCACGCGAAGACCGGCGGGCTCGAACAAAAACTGCATCTCCGACTCGACGGACAAACCCTCGGAGCTGAAACGCAGCGCCCGCGCCGCCGTGGGCGAGAAAGCGCGGAAGCCGCTCTGGGAGTCCGTCACCCTCGTTCGGCTGAGGGCGTTGGTCACGGCGGTAAGGGAGTGTTGGCCTACCTGCCGCCAGCCGGGGATGTGGCTTTTGGTCGCTAAGAAACGTGAGCCGATCACGACGTCTGCTTCGTGGTTCAGCACAGGGGCGACGACGGCGGGAATCTCCGCGGCGTCGTGCTGCGCGTCGGCGTCTAGGCACACCACCACGCCGGGGTCGTAGCGCAGAGCGAGTTCGAAACCCGCGTTGAGCGCCTCGGCCTTGCCGAGGTTCCGGGGCTGCCGCAACACCTCCGCGCCCGCCGCCTCGGCGAGTTCGGCGGTGCTGTCGCTCGAGCCGTCGCTCACGACAACAACCTTAGTCGCGTACTGGCTGGCTTTAAATACGACGCTGGCAATGAAACGCTCTTCGTTGTAAGCCGGGATAACGGCAACAATGGTGGCCTTTTCAGGTGTAACGCGTGTAGGTTCTACATGAACACTGTCACTGAGTGTCTTAGTTGCTTGAACCGCTTGCAAGACCCTCTCCTCTCGACCACCCGACGATGTTTGCCTGCCGATGTCTCCCGTTGCGCGGAGGTCACTGCACCCAACGTGTCACTTTTCTCCTCTAACGTATGTTGAAAAGTCGACTTCTTGTGCGGTGAAGCGGGGCGTTCGGACGCAGTGTGTGAATTTTCTCTCCGGATGATGTGGAGTGTAAGTTTTCTCTTTTAGCGGTGTGAAAGGCGTGCTACTTTCGTGCCCTGGAGGGATGGTTCATGCCAAAAGTTTACCCACTGCTGTTTTTAGCTCTCGCCGTGGCGCTTAGCGCCTGCTCGACCGGAGGCGACACAAGACCCGCGCCGCCCGCTCTCAGCGGCCTGCAAGGCGAATGGCTCTGGCTCGCTCAGCTAGACGACGGCACGGAATACAGCGGCTACCTAAGCGTTTCCGAGAACTTGGCGGACTACGAGGACGTCAAGGACGCGCAGGGCGGCGCGTGGCGCTGGTGCGACGACATTGACAACTGCCCGGAAACGGACGGCGTCGGCCTCGTCAGCAACATATACGCCGAGAACGCTTGGCGACTCACGACCTCGTTTGTTGACGGTAGTCAGGCGGTCAAACTTATTGCCTTCGACGACAACAATACGGTTGGTACCGAGATCGAAGGCAACCCGACCTTCTTGGGTGCCGGTATCTGGTACGAGACCTCCACGAACCCCGAGGTTGCGGGGTTCGGTATGGTAAAGCTCTCAAACACGCCCAGCATCGCTTCGACGACCCTGCCCGTTACCCTTCATGGCGCGCACCTGACGCTCCATGCGACAGGAGTGGAAGAGGGAGCGTTTGGCTCGAGGGGCGCCATTAAGCGTGCCCTAACAAACCTAGTCCGAAATCAGTAAGGCACGAACAGGCACAAACGTTTGCCTGCCCCGGCACGCCGGTCCTGGGCCACGCCCTTTGGTTCCTCGTGAAACCTCACCGCACTTTGGTGGTCACTTTCGCTTAGCCGGCCTTCTTTCGTTTTAAACGTATTTCAAAGGCTCCTTGAAAAGCCGCTTCCTTTGGGGCGGTTTTTTACTTTGGCAGCAACCGCAAACCTTGCCGCGGGCTCGGCAAGGTTTGTGGTTCGTTGTGACGCGAGCATCCAAAGGAGCGGCGAGCTTTACGGACCTGGATATAATGGTTTATGAAACCTCTTTACGACAGGCCCCCCGAAGGGCTTTCCGAACGTCTCGGCGAACCGGGGAAATACCCTTACACCCGGGGCATCTATCCGCAGATGTATACGGAGGGCCGCCTGTGGACCATGCGCCAGTACGCGGGCTTCGGCTCGGCGGAGGAATCGAACGAGCGTTACCTCTACCTGCTCGAGCAGGGCCAAACCGGGCTCTCGGTCGCGTTCGATTTGCCCACCCAACTCGGCATGGACCCCGACGACCCGCTGGCAAGGGGCGAGGTGGGCAAGGTGGGCGTGTCGATTGCCACCTTGGACGACATGCGGACGCTCCTCAAGGGGCTGCCGCTTGACAAAGTCACCACCTCCATGACCATCAACGCCCCCGCGATGATGCTCTTGGCGCTCTACATTTTGGTGGCGGAGGAGGCGGGCGTACCCTCCGAAAAACTAGGCGGCACCGTGCAGAATGATATTTTGAAAGAATACATCGCCAGGGGCACCTACATTTTCCCGACCGAGCCCTCCATGCGGCTCGTGACCGACACCTTCGCCTACTGCGCGGAGCATGTGCCCAACTGGAACACCATCTCGATTTCGGGCTACCACATCCGCGAGGCGGGCGCGACGGCGGCGCAGGAAATCGCTTTCACGCTCGCCAACGCCAAGGCGTATGTGCGGGCGGCGCTCGAGGCGGGCCTAGAACTCGACGCCTTCGCCCCGCGCCTGAGTTTCTTTTTCGCCTGCCACAACAACATCTTGGAAGAAGTCGCCAAGTTCCGCGCCGCGCGCAGGATGTGGGCCACCATCATGCGCGAGGAGTTCGGCGCTAAAGAGCCCAAGTCGATGATGCTCCGCTTTCATACCCAGACGGGCGGCTCGACCCTGACCGCGCAGGGGGCCGAAAACAACGTGGTCCGCACCGCCTACCAGGCGCTCGCCGCGGTTTTAGGTGGCACCCAGAGCCTCCACACCAACGCCAAGGACGAGGCGCTGGGCCTGCCCACCCCCGAGTCCGCCCGGACCGCGCTCCGCACGCAGCAGATTTTGGCCTTTGAGTCGGGCGTGCCGGGGGCGGTGGACCCGCTCGCGGGGAGCTATTATGTGGAGAGTTTGACGGATGGGCTCGAGCATAACGCCAACGAACTTCTAACGCAGGTCGAGGCGCTGGGCGGCAGCGTCAAGGCCATCGAAGCGGGTTTCATCCAGGAAGAAATCGAGGAGGCCGCCTTTCGGTTCCAACGCGAGGTAGAGACCGAGGCGCGCGTGGTGGTTGGCGTGAACCGTTTTCGCGCTACCGACGAGGTGGCCGTGCCCGTCCAGGAGATCGACCCCGAGGTGCAAGAGAAGCGCGAGGCGCAGGTGCGAGCGTTCCGGGCCGAACGAAACCAGGAGGAGACGGACGCGGCGCTTTCAGAGCTATGTAGGGCCGCGCGGGGCGAGGACAACCTGTTCCCGTTCGTGCTGGACGCCTTTCGCAAGCGGGCGACGCTGGGCGAAATCTGCGGGGTTCTGAGGCGTGAGTGGGGTGAGTATGAAGGATAAGTCAGGCCGCGCAGATTGTGGAGGCTGTGAGTAGGTTGATTGGCGGTTAAAACGCCGTATTGTCTTGCCTGAGCTGTTAAGACCTTTGCAAACGAGTTTTCCGGTGATTTCTTGGCAGGCACCCAACAGCTTTGTACTCCGGGTTTGTACTTCGCGCATGTATAGCGCAATGTAATCCGAAAGCACAATGAGTATGGTGAGCTGGAGAGGTGAAACATGAAAAAGTGGATGGTTCTGTGGATGGTCGCAGGGGTGTTGTCGCTTGTGTTGATAGCTTGTGACGGCGGGGGCGGCGGACCCGTAGCGACACCGCCCGCTGCGCCCTCAAATGTTACGGCGGCTCCCGGTCCGGGTTACATCACCGTCGGCTGGCAAGACAACGCCGACAACGAAACGGGTTTCGTCATCTACCGTGAACCGGCGGCGGCAAGTAGTGTGAGCGGGCAAGCCTTTACGGAAATCGCCTCCGTGTCGGCTAACACGACGACTTATCAAGACAACGGGGTGACGGCGGGGGCCTCCTACCGCTATCAGGTCGCGGCCAGAAACGCCGCGGGCGCCTCGAGCCCGGCCAATCACGCGGGTCCCGCCGTCACCCCGGCCGAACCCGGCGGCGCAAAGGCCGACTACAACACCTTCTCGGCGGGCCTGCCCACCTGGTCCGAATTCTCGCCTTTAGAAGAGCCTGAGAACGCCCAAGCGGGCGATCCCACGACCTTTGAAGACATCATCGGCGACGTGACCTACGACTGCACCTCCACCCCCTACTCGCTCACGCAAAACCCGGACGAAATCGTCACCTTCGATCCCGATTCCAACATCCTGTGGGTGGGCGCGCTGCTCCAGGGCGACGGCTACAAAGACGGCATCGGTTCGTTGCGCGAACTTCCCGTCCGCGAGCGCGCCCCGCTGGTGCTTTCTATCGACGTCCTTTCCGACAACAACACCCGCACCGTCGAGAACCCTACCCTGGCGACGGTCCAGCAGGCAATCGGTGAGCTGATCCAAGCCGCAACCAACGCCGGGGTCAAAGCAGGCAGTAGCGTCTCGTTCAGCCAAAAAGAGACCTACTCCGTTGAACAAGCGGCCCTCGAGCTTGGTCTCTCAGCGCGTTACATGGGCTTCTCGGTCAAGAGCAACTTGGAGGCCAGTCGCTCGGCCAATGAACGCACCGTCACGGCGTACTTCGTGCAAAAGATGTTTACCGTTTCGATGGTCTTGCCCCAAACGCCGGAGGCCGTGTTCAGCGACGCGTTTACTCAGGACGTGTTGGATAAACAAATAGCCTTGGGGAACATCAACCCCACAAACATCCCCACTTACGTCGCCAACATCGTATATGGCCGGATTTTAAGCTTCTCCTTTACCTCGACGGCGGAGGAAAGCGACATCAAAGCGGCCCTCAGCGCCTCGTATAACGGCATCGGCGGTGGCGGGTCGGCCGACCTCTCTGCGGAGCAGAAGCAGATTCTCCAGCAGGCCGAAATTGGCGTGGTCACGGTAGGCGGCGAAGGCAAAGACGCCCTAGCCATTATCCGCAGCGGCGATCTAAGGCAATATTTCCAGCAAGACGCCGCCCTAACCAGCGCCAAACCCATCTCCTACACGGTGCGAAACTTAGGAGACAACAGCATCGCCAAGGTGAGCGAGACCACCGATTACAGCTTAAGAGAGTGTACGGCGCGCGCTAAAGAGGCCAAGAAGATTGGTGAAGAGGTCAGAATCACGCTCGAGCGCGTGGTGGTGCATGACGCCTGCGACAGTGGGTTTACTGGGTCCAACGGCGAAGTCTACGGCACAATGGACATCAACGGTTCAGAAGTGTGGAGACTGGGTGAACGTGACACCTCAGACGGAGAAAGCATCACCATTAACAGGTCTCAAACAAAGAGCTACCTTTTAGGAACAACCGACACAATCAGAATCTCGGGCTTCTTAAACGACGACGACAACGGGAACGACGACAAGATAGGCGTTTGGAATCTCAGCCTGCCGCCCTTCTCCTCTTACGGCAACAAGAGTAGCTATAGCAACCCAGACTGCGACTCCACCCTTTACTACCGGATCGAAAAGGTCCAAGACCTGTTCGAGTAACCGTCAAACAAAACCATGCTCGTGGTGCGGCCCTTGAGGGGTCGCGCCTGCTCGAGCCCCTCCTCTAAATACGCCACGCAGCAAGCTGGTCGGGACGCTCAAGCGCGGTTGGGGCGCGCGAGCACCTCCGCGTTTTGCGAACGGGGAAGACCGCCGCGCACCACGTCCGTGACGATGTCTAGCGTGGCCTCCAACTGACTCCGCCCGTCGGGTAAAAAATCCTCGGCGTCCAGATATGAGCCCGGCCCCGTGTGCGCTTGTACGCCCCTGTTGATGAGGCGGATGATGCCCGCTTCCTTGGCGCGGTTCCAGGGGGAAAAGCGCACGAAGGGCCAGCGGCCGGAGCAGAGGAGCGCGCCGATGCGCTGCACGCCGTCGCGGCTCCCGTAGAGGTAATAAAGGCCGTCCAGCGTCAGCACGCCGGGGTCGGCGCTCATCACGCCGCCCAGCGCTATAACGCTGATGGGCGCGCCGCCGAGCGCTTCTTTGAGGTACGGGCTCGCGCCCACCGCGATTTGCCCGCCGCCGCTGTAACCAATCAAGGTCACGGGCGCGCCGCTGCCGACCCGGTAGCCGTGGTGCTCTAAACCTGCCAAAATGATCTCGGTGGTGCCCTGGTTGTAGATGGGGCCGTAGCGCCGGTCCGCGGACACTGCAACCTGCCAGAGGTTACGCACGTTGATAAAAAAGCCCGCCAGGCCGGGGCCGTGCAGCTTGCGGTTTAGGGCCCAGCGCCAGAGCCAAGAAAACACGCGCTGGCCCGTGAGCGCGCGGTTAAGGACCGAGTAGGGGAACACGTCCTCGACCGCCACCCCGGGAAGACGTTCCTTTAGACGCTCCAAAAAGGCCACCTCGCGCGGCGCGTAGGTTTCGCCCGAGACGCTGTGGATGCCTGATAAAAAGATGACGTATGCTTCCGCGCCCTCCGCGGGGCTGTCCAAACCCTCTTGCAGCCTCTCCAAATCTTCTTTGTACCAGCCCGCCCACCAGCCGAGCGCCTCCAAGGGCGAGAGCACACCCGCCAAGAAAAAGCCGAGCAGCACCACCAGCACGAAGGTAAAAACGTCGCCTAAGGGCATTAGCCCCTCGTTTCGTCGTGTTCGCGCACGAGCGTTTTGAGGGCTTCGCGCTCCGTAATCAGGGGCACCCCGGCGATGCGCCCCCGCAGCCAACTCACGCCCCAGATGACCGGGCGGCCCACGGTGCGGCGCAAGAGTTGCAAGAGCACCCAGCCCAGCGCGCCGCAAAGGAGCGCCTGGGGGAGCGTTAAAGAAAGCGTCACCTGCACCGCCACGAGCACCGCCAGGAGGCTCCACAAGGAGAGCGCCACGCCGACGCCGTCGCCGAAAAAGGGCGTGAGGACGAAAAAAGAGAACAAATAGGGCGCGTAGGCCAGCCCGATGGCTTTGGTGACGGTTCGCAGACTCTGCTGAGCGTCGAACACGTAGCTGCCGACCAACCAGACGGAGAGCGCCCAGAGCACGAAGCCTGCGGTGTAGAGGCCCGCCGACAGGAAAAGACTCGCAACAAAGCGCCGCGGCTTCACGCGGTTGGCGAACAGAACCACGCTCTGCCCCAGCGCCTCGGAGAGCCCGGCCAAGACCACGACGGCGAGCGCGAGCCGGAGCCCCGCGGGTTCGGCGGTCACCCACGCGAAAGGCTCCTCCCGGAGCGTCAGGACGCGCCCCAGAAGGGACAGCACGCTCGGCGACAACGGTTCGACCCCGGTCACCCTGCGCCGCTCCTGGGGCGTGTTGACTCGGCCGTCGGCTTAGTAACACCCACCACAGCCAGCGCCGCATGTTTGGGAAAGTTAGACCCCCGGTCAGCAGAACCCCGCACCCCTCCACCATACTCCGGCGGCGGGGGGTGCTTGTCCGCACAGGCCACAGGCACAACTCATGGGGAGATGTGAAAGAACGCAAGAGGTGGCGGGAGCGCCCCTGAAATGTAGAAAGTTTTACGTCCAGGAGGTAGGAAAACTTCACTTCTCGCAC
Source organism: Trueperaceae bacterium (assembly GCA_965214995.1). Taxonomy (GTDB): domain Bacteria; phylum Deinococcota; class Deinococci; order Deinococcales; family Trueperaceae; genus CBDCCT01. The sequence goes on along the minus strand of CBDCCT010000002.1, from coordinate 4,256,514 downwards.
CCAAGGCAGAATCTTTCATAACCTTTTCTCGCTCCGTTAGCAACAATAGCCAAGGTTTACGGGCGCGCGGCGGCAGGGCCGCCTCAGCCCGTAAAGCGCATCAGGAAAATGAGGGGACGCGTTAGGAGAGATGATGAGACGATACTGGTTTTTTGCTGTGGTGGCGCTGGGGTCTTGGTGGGCCCTGTCGCAGGGGTCAGCGCAGGGGGCGGCCCAGGAGTCGCCCGTGGCGGTCACGCTCGAGTCCTACCTAGTCACCACCGTGACCTTAGACGACGGCACCACCGAGGAGCGCTTTTCAAGCGCCGAGACCGCCAAGCCCGGCGAGGTTTTAGAGTACCGCCTGGAAGTCCACAACCAGAGCGGCGAGGCCCTGCCGGAAGGCCTGGCGCTCACCGGACCCGTGCCGAGCGAGGTGCAGTATTTCCCGTCGGCCACGCCTGCAAGCAACGCCCGCTTAGAGTTCTCCGCCGACGGCGGCGCGACCTTTTCGGAGCCGCCCGTGATGATAACGGTGACCAACGAAGAGGGGGAAGAAGAGGAGGTGGTGGCCGACCCGTCGCAATACAACGCGGTTCGCTGGCTCTTGTTGACGCCTTTAGAGCCCGAGGCGAGCCTGGACTTTCGCTACCGCGTCACCGTTCGTTAGGCCCTTTGTTGACTGAGTTGGCCCAGCGCGCGCCCATTCAATGCGCCGCGGCTTCATCTAAAACTGAGCCCTTTTTCACTCCTCGACTTGCTCACCCACCCGCCCCGCCATCCGTCCCCCTTATCTTCCTCAGGAGACCCCTATGAAACGAACCCTCGCCCTACTCTTCTCTTTGCTGGCGCTGCTCTTTGGTGCAGCGTTTGCGCAGAAAACGCCAGCCGACACACAAATCAATAACATCGCAGAAGCGAGCTATAGGGATTCAAACAACCAAATCCAAACAGCCAAATCAAACGAAGTCGTGACGGTCGTTCAAAAAGTCTACAGTTTGAGCATTACGCCAAACTCCCTAGCTGGCAGTGTCCCAACCGCAGACGAAAGCGCCGTCACAACCTTTGGTCAGACGAAAGAAGGTCTCTCGGAAGGTGAGCTCTTTCTTGACTACGTCGTAACGAACAACACCAACACCGAAGTGAACGGCGCGGACCGGATTAACCTCGAGGGTGTTATAGGCGCGCTTGGCGACTTGAATCTTACGGTGCTCGGGCTGTATGAGGCGGACGGCACTACCAAGATTTCTGCCGACCCGTCCAGTCCCGACAACGAGGGATACATCACGCTTGGTGCCGACGGACAGGCAACCATCCGCGTCAAGGTAGAACTTCCCGCGCTAGCGCAAACAGACAACAACAAGTTCCGCAACCTGAACCTCACGGCTTCCTTTGCTGATGCGTCTACCGTAAGCGACAGCGACAACTGGGCGCAGGTAGTCGCCAAAAAGCCCGAAGTGACGCTTGCGAAAAGCGCAAGTAAGACGGCCGTGGTGCCCGGCGACACGATTACCTACACGCTTTTGGGCGAGAACACAGCGGACACCCCCGCCTACGCAGTCGCCGACGTGGTGACGGTGGACGGTACGGACAGAAGCGGTCTTTTAATTACCGACAACATTCCGGCTGGTTTGATTTACGCAGGAAACGTGACCAAAAGCCCGGCGGGGGCCGTTGTTATCTATTCTGTGCAAAATAGCGCAGCCTGGACGACCACGGCACCCACAACCTTGAGCGATGTGGACGCGATTGGCCTCCTCATCGAGGGCACCGGCGCGTTCTTCTCGGCGGGCACGACCTACAGCCTGACTTTTGACGTGCAAGTTCCCGCCAACGCCCCCGCCGCGACCACCTACAGCAACACCGCCACGCTTCAATACGACGCCAACGGCGACGGCGTCGCGGACGACAACGACGAAACATTCACCACCCCACCAGTCACGAGCACCGTAGGCGCGGTGTACAGCGTGGCGGTCGGTCCGCAGGGTGAGCCGGACACAAACGGTTTGAGTGTTAACAAATCGTATACGGACCCCGTCAGCAGTGATACGTGGGACGTAACCCTTTCGGGCGGTTACACCGCGAAAGACGACACCCAGACGATTACCAGCACCGTCTATATGGGAGATACCGTCGCCTTCTTGAACACCATCAAGAACCTTAGCAACGCGGCAGACACGTATACGCTCACGGCCTCGAGCGCCGCAGGTAACAGCGACAACATTACACTTTTCAAAGTTGAAACTGACGGCTCGCTGTCACCCCTCAACTCAGGAGTGAGCGTTCCCGCAGGCGACACCCTCGACGTGGTCGTCAAGGTAGCCGTTCCGGTGGGAGGCGCGGCCGATACCGTCACGCTGACCGCCACCAGCACGAGCACCGCGTCCGAGTCCGACGTGACCCTCAACAAAATCCCCACGCCGCAGGTCGGCTTTACCTTCGAGGCTGACGAGAGCGGCACCGTAACCTATAGCGGCGCTGTGACCTACATCCACACGCTGACCAACAACGCCAACACAGCCGCGACGGTCACGATTCCCGCTCCCGCCGTCACGGGTTCACACGGCTGGGCCTACGCCTATTGGGAAGAGGGTAACGATTACAGTTTAGGCGACGACATCACGGTGCCCGCGAACGGTTCTGTCATCTTTACAGTGACGGTGACGGTGCCCGCGCCAACTGCGCCAGCGGCTTTTGACGCGCTTGTGGGCGAGGCCGAAACGGCCACCTTTACCGCGACCGCGACGTACTCGAGCAGCGCGAACACCTTACAAGACAGCGTAGAGGACACCACCACGGTCATAGGCGGCTCGCTCAGCCTCCGTAAATCCGTGGTGACTTTCGACGGCGCAAAAGCCGCTCCGACGGCCTGCGACGTCCCCGATGACAAAGTGGGCGGGGTCGACACCGTTACAAGCAAGGCCAAACCCGGCGACTTCCTCTGCTACACCATCGTCGCTAAGAACAAGGGCGACGCTAACAGCATCCTCAAGCGGGTGGTCGTGAGCGACAAGTTAGACACCTATACCACCTTTGTATCGGTGAGCGCGGTGGCTACGGGTTACGCCGCGAACCAGGTTCTTTACTCCAACGACGACACAAACTGGAGCACCACAGCCGTGCCCCCCACGGCGCCGAACCAAACCGTTTACGTGGCGGTGAACACAACCAACGGTGACACCACCATCACAGACGACGATACCATGCCGCAGAACGCCACGCTGACCGTGACCTTTGTGGTCAAGGTCAAGTAAGCGGCCTAGCCACCCTCGCACGCCTATTCTTCAGTCTGCTCCGGCACGTGCCGGAGCAGACCTCAACAGGAGCACCCTTTTGAATCTCATCATGAACCGAACCGAGCGGGGGCCAAGGGGGCACCTTGCCACGCGGGTCCCGTTCCTGACCTTTATTTTTACGCTTATCTTATGTGTTGTCTCGTCCGCGCTGACCGCGGGCACGCCTGCGGGCACCTCTATCGTCAACCAGGCGACGGTGACGTTTATGCGGGCGGACGGCTCGAGCGCCGCCACCCTGTCCAACAGCGTCACAACGGTGGTTCAACCTCTTTGTGGCCTCTCTATTTTACCCAACGGCAGCGTCGCCTCGCCCGGCCAGCACCTCACCACGGGACCCGGCGAGACGGTTTATCTGGCCTACAGCCTGACCAACACGGGCAACGCGGCGCACGCTTACGACCTCCGCACCGAGGTGGCGGGTGAGAGCACGCTCGAGCCGAAAAGCACACGTATTTTTCTCGATGCAAACGGTAATGGTATCTATGACGCTTCGGACACCCCTGTAACGCAGCTTGGCCCGCTCGCTCCGGACGAGGCGGCGGGGCTTTTTGTCGAAGTAGGGACCGCGCGGGGCTCCGGCGAAATATTTATCAATCTTATAGGTACGTGCGCGGGTGACCCCTCCAGTGGTCCTACCGACGATGACAACGTCTCACGCATTACCGTGTCGCTCGCGGACTTTTCTACGCCCGAAAAAACCGCCCAACCCGCCCCCGAGACGCCCCTTTATCCTGGGGCCGAGGTCCGCTACGAAATCTCTTTCAAGGTGCTGGGTGCCGCGCCGGAGGGCGTGGTCGTTACCGACGTGCTCGATATGGACCTTGACGCGCCCGTCTCCTACACCGACGGCCGCGTCGCCGACCCCGCCACGGGGCTCGAGGCGGAGGTAGAGGCCCGCTTCGAGAACGGCACCCTCACCTGGCGCTTCGGCGCGTTGCCCGCGGGGATGACGGTGCGGCTCGAGGTCGTGACCTCGGTGCGCGCCGACGTTGACGCTACCGCCGTGGTAGAAAACCGCGCCTGCGTAAGCGCCGACTTTTACGGCGGAGCGTGCAGCAACACCGTGCGTCACGCGTTGGGCTCGCCCGAGCTGCTGCTCGAAAAAACCGCCACGCCCGCGCGGGTGGGGGTCGGCGACACGCTCTACTATCACCTGCTGGCGCGCAATCCCTCCGCCGAGGTGCCGCTTGCGAACCTAGAGCTTAGCGACTCCTTGCCCGAAGGGGTGACGTATGTGCCGGGCTCGAGCCGCCTGGTCGGGCCGGACGATGGCGAGGCGCGGCTCGAGCCTGCGCGGGAGGCCGCGGAGCCTGGGCGGGGCGAGACGCTGCGCTGGACTTTCGCCTCTTTGGAACCTTTGGAGGAGGTGACGGTACATTTCGAGGTGCGCGTGAACGCGGGCGCGCTCACCGAACACGACCTCATGAACCGCGCCGCGCTCACCGCGAACGGTCTCCGGGGCGAGACGCTTGTGGAACGCGCCGACACGGTGGTGACGCCCGTCGACGCGGGCGTGTTCCGGGCGGGCGCGGTGCTCATGGGCCGCGCCTTTATAGACGGAGACGAGAACCGCCGCTTTGACGAAGGGACGGACACGCCCGTCGCGAGCCTCAGGCTCTACCTCTCGAACGGCCTGTCCACCTTGACCGATGTAGAGGGCCGCTACACTTTCCCCGACCTGGCTCCCGGCCTCACCGCCTTGCGCGTGGACACCACCACCACACCACCCCTCTTCCTCCTGCCGACCCGCAACGAGGAAGGGCCGGGTCTGTGGCGCTTGCGCCTCCCGCCCGGTCTCATCACCTATCAAGACGTGCCCTTTGCGCCGTCTGCATCTGGCGAGGAGGCGAACGCCCCCGTCCCCGCTCTCGATACTTCCAACGCCCCCGACGCGTCTCCTGATGCTGCGGACGAAACTACCAGTGAAACGGCCAATGAAACCGCGCTTCAGGGTGCCGTCATCCTCGAGCCCGAAGACGGCCTCGCGCTCCGCACCCGCGACGCGGTCACGGTCACGGTGGACACGCCCCTCGGCGACGAGGTGACGCTGAGCGTCAACGGTGAGAACGTACCCGCCGACAGGCTCGGTGAGCGGCGTTACGATGAGGGCCGTGGGCGTCAGACCTTCTCCTATGTGGGCGTCAAACTCGCGGCGGGTCCTAATGAGGTAACGCTCGTTTCCCGCGCCCCCACGGGCGAGCTTGCCGAGAACGCCGTCACCGTTTTCTTGGCGGGGCCGCCCGCGCACGTGTCCATTACGCCCGTGGGCGACCTCGACGCCGACGCCTCGACGCCCCTTTTGTTCGACGTGAGCGTGACCGACGCCTGGGGCAGGGTGCCGATGGACGGCTCCGTCACGCTCGAGCTAACGGGCACCCGCCCCGCGCTGGAGGACGCCGACCCGCAGGCGGTGGGCTACCAGCTTCGTTACGTAGATGGCGTGGGCCGCTTGGCGCTTCTGTCGCCCCCCGTCCCCGGCGACGTGAGCGTCACCGCCGTGCTGGGCCGCGAGCTTCTGGTAACGCGTTTCGTGGTGGGTAGCGGTCTGCGCCCCTGGGTCGTGAGCGGCACGGGCAGCGCCGGGGTAACGCTTACGCCCGGCGAAGAGGCGAGCTTCGGCCTCCAAGCGACCTTTTTCGCGCGCGGCGCGGTGTTCGGCGACTACCTGCTCACGGTCGCCGCAGATAGCACCGTGAGCGGCGAGCGGGGTCAGCTGGGCTTAGTCGGCAACCCTTACGAGCGTTTCCCCGTGACCGGCTCGAGCGGCCCCCTCACCTCGGACGCGACGAGCCGGGACGGGTTCTTTTTGCGGCTCGAGCGCGACTTGACTCACCTCCAATACGGCGACTTTACGACCCTGTTGGACGGCGCGTTTCTGGACCTCGCGCGCCCCTACACGGGGTTGAGCGGCGCTTACGTTTCGGGCGGCCTCACCGCGCGCGGCTACGTGGCGTATGAGAACCTGGACAACCTGGTGGAGCTTACGCTTCCTTCCGACGGCACCTCCTTGTACCGCCTGCCGCGCGCGCCCATAGAGCCGGGCTCGCTCACCGTGCGCGTGGTCAAGCGCAATCCTTTGGATAACAGTGTGGTGGACGAGTCGGACGCGGGTCTCGACGACGCGCTGTTGGGCTACCTCACGCCGCTCATCGACTACACCCTGGACGAGGTGACGGGCGTGCTGCAACTCGCGCGGCCCCTGCCGCTCGCAGACCGTGAGGGTTACCCCTACGCCCTGGTGCTGAGTTACCGCGTGCTGGACGAGGCCGGAGCACCCCGCGCGCTCCAGTTCGGGGTGGGCGCGGCCTACGACTTGGGCGGCGTGGTGGTGCGCGTGGGCGCGTACGAGGAGGGCCGCGCGGGCGCTCCGCCCGTGCGCGTGGCGAGCGCCGGGGTGGTCGCGGGCACAGGCACGCTCCAGGGCGAGGCCGAGGTGGCTTACGGGCGCAAAGGCGGCGAGAGCGGGGTGGGCGCGAGCGCCGGGTTCCGCTTTGAGCGCGGTGCCGTCGCCGCCGAGGGCCGCTACCGCTACCAGGACGCGGGCTACCGCTCGGCAACCGTCCAAGGTCAGGCCGACGGGGAGCGAGCGGCGGGACACGCTTTAGAGGCCGATCTGGCCTTCGCCCTTTCGCCCGAGGTCGCGGTGGCGCTGAGCGGCGCTCTCGCGCGCGGGAGCGATGGGTTCACCTACAACGGCACGCTTTACGGCGCTTACAGCGGGCGCGGCGCGCTCACCGTAGGCGGCGCACGCGTGGGCGAAAAACCCAGCGCGGGCTTTGGCTTAGGCTTACAAAACGGCACCTTGCAACTCGTCGGCTCGCTGGGGCTGCGCGAGGTGGCGGGCGTGGCGGGTACTGAAGTAACGCTCACCCACCGTCAGGGGCTCGCGGGCGACGCGTCTTCGACCGACTTCAGCGTGGCTTATCAGGTGAGCGGCAACCTGGCCCTGCGCCTCACCGACCGCTTGGTGTGGGGCGAGGGCAACGCGCTCTTTTTGGGTTTAGAGTCGGGCTTTGAAACGAACAGACTGCTAAACACCGTCTGCCGCATCGGCGTCTGCGAGCGCCTTGACCCGACCGTCGATCTGGGCACCACCACCGTGACCGCCCAGTACGAACTCGCCGGGGGCGTGGCGGGCGAGGCGGGCCGCGTCCGGGTGGGCGTCAGCAGCCTCTACCCGGTCAACGACCGGCTCAGCTTGGAGGGCTCGGTCGACCAGGCGCTCGACTTTGGCGGGGGTGAGGACGGGAACAAAAACGGCGGCGAGAGCGCAACCGTGCTTGCGCTCGGCGGCACCTATAAAGAGCGCGATGTGGCCGCGGACGCCCGCTACGAGCTGCGCTTTGGTGCGAATACCAAGCACGTGCTGGTGGGCAGCGCGGTGTTCGCGCTTGATGAAGATTTGTTCGGCTCCATCTCGCTGGACTACTTGTCGGAGGGCTCAAACGAGGGTGAGGACGTCGGGCCGCGCCAGGGCTTCCGGTTGAGCGTGGCCGCGGCCTACCGCGGCGAGCGTTTGAGCGTGCTCGCCAGTCACGCGGGCGCGTTCGGCTCGCTCGCCGAGGGCGCGGTGGCGAGCCTCGAGGGCGACACGCGCCTCACCATGCCCTTAGGCGACGCGTGGGCGCTCCAGGGCGGCTACCTCTACCGCTACAGGGGCGGCTTTAGCCAGATGTTCGCCTTCGGCGCGAGCGCCACCCCCTGGCGCGGGGGTGGGGTGAGCGGCTTCGGCCACCTCTACCACGATGTAGCGGCGGGCGACGTGGGGCTGGGCGCGACCTTGGAGCTTTCGCAAAGGCTCGGTTGCGGTCTCTACGGCGTCGGCGGCTACACGCTGGGCGAGAGCTTAGCCGCGCCCACGGCGGCTTTAAGCGCCAAGCCCGGCTTCTCGTTGCGCCTGGACTTCGCGTTCGACGAGGCGTGGAGCTGCGGCGGCGGCTCGATTGGCGACCGCGTGTTTTTAGACGCCGACGCCGACGGGGTGCAGGGCGAGGGTGAAGCAGGCGTGAGTGACGTGACGGTCACACTTTACGCCGCTTTGGAGGGTCAAGACCCCAGTAGCAAAGGCCAGCGCGTCGCCACGACCCGAACCGACGCAGACGGGCGCTACCGCTTTGGGCGTTTGGAGCCGGGTGTTTACTTTCTCGAGTTCAGCCCGCCCGCGGGTTACCGCCTGAGCCCCCGGGGGCGTGGCGACGACGCGGCGCGCGACTCCGACGCGGACCCCCGGACGGGGCGGACGGGGCTGTATAGGCTCGAGGCCGGGGCGGCGACCAAAGCCGTGGACGCAGGGCTCATCCCGGAGGGGGCGGAGTAGAGGTTTTTAGCACGCCAATGCTCCCCCTGAAACGCCCCCTGGATGTATCGCTTCCTCCGACGTGGTTCGTGTTCGCGCTACGCCCGGGTGCTGCTATAAGCTGCCCCAAACCGTACACGGTCTCGGGGCTGCAGCTCGAGCAGACCGGGCTGGAACGTTCCAACAGGTTGATGAGGGATGGGGCCCGAGCCTCTCTTTAGCTCGGTAGCTGCGCGGCCCCTACGTCGGTCGGTGAGAAGTCTTCACCCTTAAAGAGCAGCGGCTCGCCCCGCCGCTTGGCGAGCGCGTAAGCGAAGCAGTCGCCGAAGTTCAGGCTTGCTTGGTGTCTGCCCTTACCGTACGTCGCGTAGGCAGCTCGAGCAAGTTCGGCCTGGAGGGCGTCAAAAGGAACCACGGTGATGGCTGCCTCCTGAAGGTAAAAGGCTAAATCCCGTACCCCTTCGTAGCCGTAGCGCGCCTCGATAAGCCAATAGGCATAAAGAGGCTCCCGCAGCGCGTTTCGACGACCAACGGGAGCCTTGGAGCGCAAGCGGAACTTTAGAAGGCCAGAAAACCGCGCTCGTAAAGACTTAGGAAAGCCTCGACCACGCGCGGGTCGAACGCCTTGCCGCTCTGCAAATGTATTTCGGTCACCGCCTCCTGACTCGTCCAGGCGCGGCGGTGGGGGCGGTCGTGGGTGAGCGCGTCGTAGGCGTCCGCCACCGCCATGATGCGGCCCTCGATGGGGATGTTTGGCCCCCTGAGGCCCTGCGGGTAGCCGGAGCCGTCCCAGCGTTCGTGGTGCGTGAGCGCGACGGTCTCGGCCATCTTGAGGATGGCGGACTGACCGCCCGACAAGAGCTGCGCGCCGACCGTGGTGTGGCTCTTGACCACCTCGAACTCGGCGGCGGTGAGCTTGCCGGGCTTGTACAAGATCCCCTCGGGCACGCCTATCTTGCCCACGTCGTGGAGCCTCGAGGCGCGCAGGAGCGTTTCGGCCTCTTCGTCCGGGAGCCCGAGTTCGCGCGCCACGAGTTCGGCGGTGCGGGCGGCGCGCCAGATGTGCTCATTGGACTCCTCGTCGCGGTATTCGGCGGCGCGCGCTAGGCGCGTGAGCATCTCCATGTGGCTGCTTTCGAGCAGCCGGGTTCGCTCTTCGACCCGGCTCTCCAGGCTGCGGTTTTGCTCCTGGAGGAGCGCGTAAAGGCTGCGCATCTTGAGCAGGTTCTTCACGCGCAAACTCACCTCGGCGGCGTCGAAGGGCTTGGGCAAAAAGTCGGTCGCGCCTAGCTCGAGCGCCTTTTGCTTGACCTCCCTGCGGTCGTCCGACGTGAGCATCAACATGGGCAGGTAGCCGTCCGGAAAAAGTTCTTGGAGCACCGCCAGGAGCTGAAACCCGCTCATGTGGGGCATGACCAGGTCCAAAAGCACCAAGTCGGGCGGATGCTGCTGCGCGTGCGCCGCGACCTCCAACGGGTCGCGGAGATAGTGAACACAGCGGTAGCCCGCGCGCTGTAAAATGCCCTTGAGGAGCAGGCCTTGCGCCTCGACGTCGTCCACGATAAGGAGCGACATGGCGCGCAGGTCGGGCTGGCTCACCTCTTGGGGCGCGTGTTGAACCTGCCCCGCATCTTGTTTTGCACTTTCCTGTTTTGCACCTTCTTGTCCTGCGTCGTCTTGACCTTCGTAAAACATGCTGCCTCCTGGGTGCAGGTTGGGGCCGGCTTGCGCCCCGTCTCTTAACTTCCATTATGCCGACAGGCGCTTACAAAAGTCTCACAACTTTTTAATTTCGGGGGTGGAGGAACGCGTGAGTATGATTTTTCCCTTCGCCCGGCCTGACTCCGTCGTCCTAACCATGCCGAGGGGCAGCGCCGTCACCTTTATCACCGCGTTGCCCCTCGGTACAGGCGTCGTCACGTCTATAAAGGAGCGGAGCTGAAACGGTTTTCACTCAAGTCCGGAAGCGCGTGTGCTATATAAAATCATGTACTGGGTGTATGAGGTAGAGGAGCCCACGGCGACGCTCAAGCGCCACATCTACCTTCTCGTCTACGTCTTCGCGCTCGCCGGTTCGGCCACCGCCTTCGTCCTCAACGAAGTTCTTGCCAACGCCACCCCCTTTTCCCGCGTCATCCTCGTCGCGGTGTCGCTGGGTCACGTTGTGATGATAGGCGCGCTTCGGTGATGATATTGGGCATCGACCACTTCAAGCGGCTCAACGACACCCTTGGTCACGACCAGGGCGACGCCGTTCTGGTCGAGCTGGCCCGCGTGGCCCGGGGGGGGCCTGTGTGAAAGCGATCACTTCGGCCGGTGGGGCGGGGAAGAGTTCTTGGTGCTGCTGCCCGAGACGCCCTTGACAAATGCCCGCACTGTGGCCGAGGCGCTGAGGAGGCGCGTGGCGACGCACTTCGTCCACGACCACCGCGTAACCGTCAGCGTTGGGGTGGCGGCGTACCGCCCGGCGGACACGCAGGAGCGCCACGTCAAGCGCGCCGACGTGGCGCTCTACCTCGCCAAGGACGGGGGGCGCAACCGCGTGGTGGACGAGACGCAGGTCGCGGGCTTGGGGACCCGCCCGGAGAAGGCGCGCTGGGTCGTGCCAGGGGCGCGAAAAAAAGGTGTAAGGGGGCGCGGCACATTAGCGCCTGCTCGACCATTCACATGTCAGGCATCACGTCGCTTTACACCCCATTTGATGTTTTACACCTCGCCTGTCATACTCTCTTTATGGCTCTCAACATCAAAAACGCGGACGTCGAAAGGTTGGCTGCCGAGGTGAGCAAGCTGACGGGGGAGAACAAAACGCAGGCGATTCGTAAGGCGTTAGAAGAACGTAAAGCGCGGCTCGAGCTTCAGGGCGAACGGAGCTTGGAGGCGTTGACGGCGCTCATGAAGGAGAGGATATGGTCTAAACTTCCCGACTCCGTACGTGGCAAGGGTATCTCTCAGGAGGAGCAGGACGAGATTTTAGGTTACGGCCCCGAGGGTTTCTAAATGATTCTCGACACTTCCGCTATCATCGCTGTGACGCTCGAGGAGGAGAGTGCTGACGGTTTGCTGCGCAAGCTTTACAACGCGGACGTTGAGGGTGTTATAAAGGGCGTGGGCGCGCCGACTCTTACAGAAGCAGGGCTCGTCCTGGCCTCGCGTTTAGGAAGAAACGCGGAAGATGTACTTGGGGATTTTTTGAATATTCACGCTCTAAACGTCGTGGCGTTCTCCGAGGTTCACTGGCGGGAGGCGGTTCGCGCCTTTTACCGTTTCGGCAAGGGCAGGCACCCTGCAGGGCTCAACTTTGGCGATTGCCTGAGTTACGCTGCCGCCAAGGTTGCCCAAAAACCGCTCCTCTACATTGGTAACGACTTTGCGCAGACCGACCTCGAGCGCGCGTGAAAGACCGCCTCAGACTTTTCGACGCCTGGGCCTTGGACTATGACGCGGGCGTCACCTCCGAAGAAGGGTTCCCGTTTGCTGGCTACGAAAGGGTGCTCGAGCGGGTGGTGCAGCGCGCTGTATCTGGGCTCACCTTGCCTCAATCCACTCAGACTCAGCCTCCTATGCGCGTGCTCGATTTGGGAACGGGGACGGGCAACTTGGCGGCCCGCTTTGCCTCGTTAGGCGCTGAGGTGTGGGGCCTCGACTTCTCTTCTCAGATGCTCGCCAAAGCGAGAGAAAACGCCCCCGATGCGACGCTTCTTCAGGCCGACCTGCTGGGCGACTGGCCCCCGCTCCCCTGGTTTGACCGTATCGTTTCATCCTACGTGCTGCACGAATTTGACTTAAGCGCCAAGCTGTCCGTCCTGACCCGGTGTGCCCAACAGCTCAAACGTGGCGGGAAAATCGTGGTCGCCGATGTCGCGTTTCCGAACGTGGACATTCGTGAGGCCGCGCACGAACGTTGGCGCGATGTCTGGGACGAAGGGGAACACTATTGGGCGGCGGACGAGGCGCTGGCGGCGTGCGAGGGGCCAGGGTTCTCGGGGAGCTTTGAGCAGGTCTCTTTATGCGGCGGCGTGTTTACCTTTGAGCCCAAGGCGTGAGCGTGCCCGGCACAAAAGGACGAAAGAGAACAAAACGAGCGCGGCTCATACTATAATCCGTGCATGGCCTATCACTTAGTCGAAGAACACAGCATCGGCACCGGCACCGTCGGACCCATCGAACGCATCTACCGCTGCGACAACGGCTACGGCGCGGTCATCTACCAGCAGCCGCCGGGCGAACAGACCGGGGCGGGGCTGCTGCTCGAGCCCGTCTTATTTTTTGGCAACAGCCCCGAGGATTACGAGATTTGCTCGAACGAAAAGGCGACTAGGGGTGTGGACTCGGGCGCGCTGTTAAGGCCGCGGATTCTGGAGACGTTCGAGGAAGTTGAGCAGGTTTTGGACCAGCTTGACGGGCTGCCCGTGGCAGAGGAGTAAGTTCAGCTCGAGCCCACCCCGACCCTTTCACGCCCCTCGAGCTTAGGCATCAGCGCGTCCACCTTGCGCTTGACCGCGTCCGTCATGGTGATTTTTTCGGGCCAGTCGCGCGTGAAACCCTCCTCGCGCAGCTTGGGCGTGCCGTCCATCAGAAACGTAGGACCGCTCAAGCCGTCTTTAATCTGCACGTCGCGCTCGGGGTCGATGTTGTTGAGCAGTGTCCAGATGCAGTCCTCAAAATCTGCGGGGTCGGTTTCGTGGTCCAATGCGGCGATGAGGCGCACACCCTCGGCCTGGGGTTGCGCGAGCGCCCACTCGCAGAGTTCTTGCCCCTGCCCCGCCCGCTCTTTATGAGTGGTGATGAACCAAAAGCCGCCCGCGACCTGATGCTGTTTATAAACGTCCGGGTGCTGAGGGAGTTCGGCTTGCGTCCGCTCAGGGTTGGGCTGCCACGCCTCCTGCGCCCCCTCCTCCTCATGCTTCACGGTCCCGTCGATGATGAGCTTCGAGCCGTAGCTCCAGGCGCGGCTCGAGTGGTCGAGCACGTCTATCGGCCCCTTGGCGAACTGCGAGTCGCGGCCCGGCAGAGCGTTCTTTAACACAGTGCGCCAGAAGGGGAGATGGTCTTGCGGCCTCACCGCCTCGTCGGTCACGAGCAAAACTTTGGCGAACATCATCTGGCCCAGGCCCAAGAGCCCGTTGGCGACCTTGTAGGCCTGCCCCGGATACTCTTTTTTGATGACGATGTTGACGAGGTTGTGCGCGATGCCCGCGGGCGGCAGGTGGTAGTCCACGAGTTCGGGCAAGATGAGTTGGGCGGGCACCAAGAAAATGCGCTCGGAGGCTTCTATCAGGTAAGCGTCCTCCATCGGCGGGCGGCCCACGATGGTCGCGGGGTAGACGGGGTCGCGCCGCATGGTGATGGCGGTCACGTGGAATACCGGGTAGAGGTCCTCTAGCGTATAAAAGCCCGTGTGGTCGCCGAAGGGTCCCTCGGTGCGCCAGGGCTCTTCGGGGTCCACGTAGCCCTCCAAGATGAACTCCGCCTGCGCGGGCACGTCTAAGTCTACGGTGACGCCTTTACAGAGCTCCAAAGATTTGCCCCGCAGGAAGCCCGTGAGCGAAAACTCGTTGATGCCGGGCACGGGCGGCAGGGGCGCGGTGGCGGCGTAGGTCAGGGCGGGGTCGCCGCCCAGGGCGACGGCGACCTCGAGCCTTTGCCCCAACCTTTTGGCCGCCTCCAGGTGCCGCGCCCCCGTCTTGTGCCGCTGCCAGTGCATCCCGGTGGTGTTTTGGTTATAGACCTGCATCCGGTACATGCCGATGTTGACCTCGTTTGTTTCTGGATGCTTTGAGATAACCAGGGGCAGCGTGACAAAGGGGCCGCCGTCGCCGGGCCAGCACTTCAAAACGGGCAAGCGGCCCAAGTCCACTTCATCGCCGCGCCAAATAACTTCTTGGACGGGGCCGCTGCGGACGCGCTTGGGGGGCAGCGCCGCGAGTTCTTTGAGCTTGGGCAGGTTTGACGCCAGACCGAGGAGCCCGCCGCCGAGTTTTACATCCAACAGGTCGCGGATGCGCTCGCCAATCGCGTCCAAATCCTCCACCCCGAGCGCCAGCGCCATCCGCTTGCGGGTGCCGTAGAGCCCGATAACGAGCGGGAAATCTTTGCCGGGGACGTTCTCAAACAGGAGCGCCGGGCCGCCCCGTTTCACCATGCGGTCGGCGATTTCGGTGATTTCTAGCGCGTGCGAGACGGGCTCTCCTACGCGCAGGAGCTCGCCGCGGCGCTCGAGCTCACCAATAAAGGTTTGCAGATTGGGGTAAGCCATACCCCACGATAGGCCCGGCGCGCGCTTATGACGTGACGCCGTGGCACATTGGACGCAGCATAAGGATATTCTGAGGGATGCAGCAGCGCACCCTAGGCTCAACAGACCTGCCCGTGTCCCCCGTCGGCCTCGGCCTCGCCGCGCTCGGGCGGCCCGGCTACATCAACTTGGGGCACGACGAGGACCTGGCGCGAAGCTACGATGTCGAAGCGATGGAAGAGCGGACGCACCGTGTTCTGGATACCGCCTGGGCGGCGGGGGTGCGCTACTTCGACGCGGCGCGCTCGTACGGCCTGGCGGAGGCGTTTTTGGGCTCTTGGTTGCGCGGGCGCGAGCTTACAGAACCTCTTACCGTCGGCTCGAAGTGGGGTTACACCTACACCGCCGACTGGCAGGTCGAGGCCGACACGCACGAAGTCAAGGAGCACTCGCTCGAGGTGCTCACGCGGCAGTGGGGGGAGAGCCGGGAAGCTTTGGGCGCGCCCCTCGAGCTCTACCAGATTCATTCGGCCACCCTAGAGTCGGGTGTGCTCGAGAACGAAAACGTTTTGACAGAGCTCGAGCATCTTAAGGGCGAGGGCGTCCGCATCGGCTTGTCTCTGAGCGGGCCCCGGCAGGCCGAGACTTTACATAAAGCGCTTACGGTCGAAAGGAACGGAGCGCGGCTTTTTGACGCCGTCCAGGCGACGTTTAATTTGCTCGAGCGTTCCGCAGGCGACGCCCTGGCCGAGGCGCACGGCGCGGGGCTGGGCGTCATCGTCAAAGAAGCGCTTGCCAACGGGCGCTTGACCGAGCGCAACGACGCGAACGCGTTTGCGGGGGGGCTCGAGCGTTTGCGAAAACAGGCC
Source organism: Trueperaceae bacterium (assembly GCA_965214995.1). GTDB lineage: Bacteria > Deinococcota > Deinococci > Deinococcales > Trueperaceae > CBDCCT01. The sequence goes on along the minus strand of CBDCCT010000002.1, from coordinate 4,240,836 downwards.
GAGCGTTTGGGCACGACCGTTGACGCGCTCGCGCTCGCCTTTGTTCTCGCACAACCCTGGGCCGATGTGGTGCTGAGCGGCGCGGCGACCGAGGCGCACCTCCGCTCGAACCTTAGAGCCGCCGCGGTCGCGTGGGACGATGAGGCGGACGCGGCCCTCGCCTCTTTGGGGGAGACCGCGGGTGTTTATTGGGGGACGCGGGGGGAGTTGCCCTGGCGGTAAAGCTTTGGGTGCTGGCGTATTCGCTTTTTGGGTTGCTCGAGCTGACTAAGAGATGCTAGCGCAGAGGGAAAGAGGAGTTAGGTAGATTGGACTTCTTGTGCGTGAGAAGGCCCGAACTGCCGCATAAGCTTAACCTTTCTAAGCCTGCAGAAGACCCGTAAGCAAATGCTCTACGGAAGAGGCCACTAACACCTCGCGCTGCTCTTTGGTCTGAGCGTTGCGGTAGAGCGGGCCGTCCAACATCAGCGTGGCGAGCCCGTGAGCCGCCGACCAAGCGGTAATCGCCGCGCGCTCGGGGTCGGTTGGTTTCAAATGCCCCTCGGCTTTGAGTGAAGTGAGCGTGTCCACGATAAGTGCGTACGTCGCCCGCCCCGCCGCTTCCACCTCGGTGTGGACCTCATCACTGCGCAGTTGCGGCAAGAACATGAGTCGGAACTCGTCGGGATTGTCTAGGGCAAACATGACGTAGCACCGCATGAGCGCCCCAAAACGCTCCGGCGCGTCGCCGTCCGGCACAGCCTGCATCACGGCCTCGAGCTCCCCGAACGCCGCCACCGCCACGGCCGCGACCAGGTCGGTTTTGTCCCTGAAGTGGTGGTAGGCCGCCGCGTGGCTCACGCCCGCGTTGCGCGCGACTTCGCGCAGGGAAAGCTTATCTACGCCCTTCTCTTTGAGGGAGGCTCGAGCCTCGCGGATGAGCGCCTGGCGCAGGTTGCCGTGGTGGTAGGTATCGGACTTCTGGGCATGAGCGGAATCAGAACTTGACATAGGTAAGATTATAGATTATCCTACCAGTGTAAAGATAGGATTTCAGAAAAGGAGGGAGAGATGACAGGCCAAGCTACGGTGCAAGGCTCGAGCAGCAGAGCAGCCGCCAAGCGTTTAGAGCGTGTAACGGCGGTGCTTTTGGGGTTCGGTTCCTTGCTTGTTACCCCGCTTTTCATGCTGGGGGTGGAGAACATGGTCTAACGTGTGTGGCCCGCTTCAGTGCTTATACCTCGCACCGTGTAACAACACTGCGTAAAACTTTGAGCTCACGAGAAGGCTCAAAGTACCCCGGTAGCCACCCCCCGGCGAAACAACCTGCTTAAACCGTGTGGCTGATGGTCCGTCCTCACGCTTTCACACCAAACTAGCTGAAAGGATATTAGCGATGCTCAAACCGAAACTGCTGAAGTTACTTTTTATCGTCATCACCGCTGCTACTGCGAGCGGATGGGCGCAACCGTCCGCCGTCCTTGACCTCAAAGAGCGCTTGGTCGGGACGTGGATTCAAGACAGCGTACCGTTCACTGTTGAGAGTGAAAACACGACCGTCTACGTGCGCCAAACTGTTGTTTTCAACGCCGCTGAGGAAACACTCAAGGTCGAAGTCTTCGCTGACCAAGCGCTCGAGCAACCTCTGTTTACCTATAACTCTACAGGACCGTACACGCTGGTCGGGCCATCCGAAACAGTTCCGGAAGCTTTCGATATCAACCTCGTCAACACGTCCTCCACAATCACCGCTTTTGTGGATGCTCCAGCGCTTTTCGAGGCCACGGACCTTGCCGACTGTGGGCTCACCGTGGGCCTTCCCGTCGATGTCTCGGATGGGTGCGCTGCGCCGCTGTTCAGCGTTGCCGACTGCGTAGACCTTGACCTCATCGCGGTGACGGGTAATGAGTTACGCTTCGGGGCCGAGGGCACGGACCGCTGTGTTCAGCGTCCTGTCAAACTAGCGGACGCACCTTACCTGAAACGTTGACTGCGTTAGCCAGCACACGTTTAATACGTGTGCTGGCTATTTTAAGGATGAGGCTTAGGTCATCATACGTGACACACGTCGGCTTTCAAGGGAGTCAAGATGGCCTACAAGCTGTCAAGACATCTGCACAATCTTACCACTGCAAATGTAGTTTTGAAGGAGATGGCTATGGCAAGCACTGGCTTCACCCCTCGAGTAAACCGTCCGTCTTTCGGGCTCAACCTGCCCCTCTTAGTCGCAGCTACCGTATGGCTTACTGCTTCCGCTTACCTTCTTTTTTTCGCCGATTTATCCGGGTTGCGTTACGGCAACCAGGAGCCCGTGACCTACTTGTTAGGCCAGTTGGGTATGCTGCCTTTTATCGCTGTAATGCTCTTTTTGGCGCGCCGGGCGGGGCTGAAACCCGTCGACCATACGAGCGACCTGGGCCTGACCCGCACCCGCGCCGCGCTCGAGACCGTCTGGCTGCTCGCGTACATGCTGGTCACAATGGGAGTCGGCATGGCCCTGAACCTCCACACGCATATCCACTTTGGGGCCTTCGCGGACGGCACCCAGAGCATCTTCGGTCAGGAAGCCGCGGCGTCGTCCCTACTCTGGATGGGTTACAACGCGCTCGTCTACGCCGTGCTGCCGCTGGCCTTTTTCATGGGCGTGCGGGGGTACAGCGCTCGTGAGTTGCTCCTGGGTTTTCCCAAGCCTCGAGTGTTCGTCCCCTTCGCCGTGGTGGCGGGCCTCGTCGGGCTTGTTCCTCTCATCACCCCGGCGTTTTGGACGGTGTCCGCTGTGGGGCATTTGCTGACCCTCGTCCTTTACGGTCTCGGGACGCTTTTGCCCGTGGCGATTTTTACCCAAGCCTTGATCGCGCCCCGGCTCGCCGTGCTCGCGCGTTCTTGGGTGACGGGGGCCGTTTTAGCCGGAGTCGTTTACATGCTTTTCAACCTCAACGAATATTTCCTCGAGTGGGGCAGCGCGCAAGACGTCGGCCTGTCGCTGACCTGGCTGCTTGCCGGCGACCTGTTTTGGGGAACGGTCAAGGCCGTCTCCACGCTCGCGCTGGGCAACGCCTGGATGCACATCTTTACCACCCACACCTTTCACTTAGCCGACGCGCCGCTCGTCGCCCGCGTGTTCGGCGTCAGGTAGACGAGTTTGAAGGTGAAGCGACGTCGGCTCGAGCCCACCGTCAAACCTCCTCTTACACAGTCTTTCCCTGCACAGTAAGAAAGGAATCATGTCTAACACCAGCTCTACTAAAGCGTTGCACGTCATTTTCGGCACCGGCCCCGTCGGGATTGCCACGGCCAAGGCCCTGCTGGGGCGTGGTCACCGGGTACGCTTAGTTAACCGCAGCGGCAGAGCGTCCGCGCCGCAGGGTGCAGAGGTCGTCGCCGCCGACGCGCTCGAGCCCGTTCAAGCCAAGGAAGCGGTCAAGGGTGCGCGCGTCGTTTACCAATGTGCCCAACCCGCCTACACCCGCTGGCCCGAAGACTTTCCCCCCTTGCAGCGCGCCATCCTCAACGCCGCTGCCGACGCCGGGGCCAAGCTCGTGCTGGCCGACAACCTTTACATGTATGGCGAAGTTAGCGGCCCCATCCACGAAGATTTGCCTTACGCTGCCAAAACACGTAAGGGCAAAGTGCGCGCGGCGATGGCAAAAGAAGCACTCGAGGCCCACAAACAGGGCAAGCTGCGCGTCGCCGTCGGGCGCGCGTCGGACTTCTACGGCCCCTTCGTTAGGGATTCCGCCCTGGGTGACCGGGTGTTTGAGCCGCTTCTCAAGGGCAAAAGCGCGGGGCTCGTCGGTGATATCGACGAGCCCCACAGCTACACTTTTATTGGTGACTTTGGCGAAGTGTTAGCCGTCCTGGGTGAGCGCGACGAGGCGGACGGTGAGGCGTGGCACGTACCCAACGCCCCTACGCGCAGCACTCGAGAGGTCGTCACAAAAGCGTTCGAGCTTGCGGGCGAACTCCCCAAGATGAGCGGTATGGGACGCCTGATGATGCGACTCGGCGGTATCTTCATCCCTGGCGCGCGTGAAACGGTCGAGATGATGTACGAGTTCGAGCAGCCCTTTGTGGTCGATGACGGCAAGTTCAAACGAGTGTTCGGAGAGGTCAGCACGCCGCTCGAGGTGGGGCTCGCGGCCACCCTGGCTTGGTACGCGGCGCACAACAACGCCGCGTCGCCGGCCCTGCTCGAGGCGGCCAGGTGACCCCGGTCACGCCGCGCCGGCGTGCGCGTTGGGTCGTTCTTAGCCTCGTCGCCGTCCTCGTCGTCACGGGTACTTCTCTGCTGCTGTCGCCCATCGGCAGACGCCTCCTCGCCGACCCCGCCGGGGCCGCGCCGCAAGTCGGGGTGACGGAGGTGCGCGTCGTGGCGCGTGCAGGCCAGAACCACGCCTTCGAGCCGAGCGTCATCCGAGTGCCCGCGGGCACCACGGTCACTTGGCACTTCGAGGACGTGGACGACGGTGAAAGCGTCCCGCACAACGTCGTGGGCGAGGGTTTCGAGTCGGAGATTTTGAGCGAGGGAACCTACAGCCACACCTTTACCGAGGTAGGTTCGTACCCCTACACCTGCACGCTGCACGCGTTCATGGACGGCCGGGTGGAAGTCGTCACGCCTTGACAACCCCCGCGGCTTATTGCCTTCCCTTTGCGCTCGGGTGGTTACAGGGTCATCTTAACGGCAACTAAGGGGGCAATATTCACCGAAGGGCTGCACTTTTGTCACATTTGTGCAGCCCTCAATCTTCTCGACTAGATTGGAGAGGCTAGCGCTTTCAAGACTCTAGGGGCATCAGTAGAAGCCAGGAGAAATCCAACGTTTAGCAAAAGATTTAGGTAACAGACGCGCGCGTTTGTTGCGTTAGAGCCGCAACATCATGCGCCAGTCGCCTTTATCTAATGCCGAATCACCAAAGCTTGCTTCATGCGTAAACCCTGCAATCTAGCCTCGAGCTCAGCCCCAAGCCGCATCCGCACCAGACTCACGGTATCCAAGCTCTATCTCAAGAAAATTTGTACGACTTAGGCACCACCACCACGCCCTTCTCGGTCACGTCAAAGCCGCGCGCGCGGTCGTCATCCAGGTTGACGCCGACTTGGGTGCCGGGCGGAATTTGGACGTTCTTGTCGATGATGGCGTTGCGAACCGTGCAGTGGCGGCCTACGGTGGAGTCGTCGAAAATCACCGAACGTTCGACGGTGCTGTAGGAGTTGACGCGCGCGCGGCGGAAGAGGATGGAGTCGCGCACCACCGCACCCGAGATGATGACGCCCCCGGCGGCGAGGCTGTTAAGCGCGTGCCCCGTGCGGTCACCGCCCTCGTGGACGAACTTGGCGGGGGGCGAAAACTCGGACGAGGTGCGCAGGGGCCAGTCGTCGTTGTAGAGGTCGAACTCGGGTTTGACCGCGACCAAATCCATGCTCGCCTCCCAATAGGAGTCGAGGGTGCCCACGTCGCGCCAATAGGTGTTGGGCTCGCTCTGGCCGGGGATGGGGTTCTCGGCAAAGTCGTACGCCTGGATGCGGTAGCCGTCCTCTAAAGCCATCGGCAAGACGTTCTTGCCGAAGTCGTGCTCGGAATCCTCGCGGGTGGCGTCGCGCTCTAGGAGCGTAAAGAGCGCCTCACGGTTGAAAAGGTAGTTGCCCATCGAGGCCAGCGCGTGCGTCTCGCGGCCCGGAATCGGCTTGGGTTGTTGAGGCTTTTCCTGAAACTCGGTGATCTGAAAGTTCTCGTCCACCTGCAACACGCCAAAGCGCGTCGCCTCCTCCACGAGCGTCGGATAGGCGGCGACGCTCACGTCGGCCCCGGCCTCCAGGTGCCGCCTTATCATGTGGCGGATGTCCATTTTGTAGATGTGGTCGCCGCTAAAGATCGCCACTAAATCGACGTTGTGGTTGTCAATGAGGTGGATGTTCTGGTAAATCGCGTCGGCGGTGCCCCGGTACCACTCGGCCCCGAGTTCTTCGTACAAGTACATCTGCGCGGGGGCCAGGGTGATGAAATAATCCGATAAAAAGGAGCCGAAGCGCCAGTTTCTTTGGATGTGCTCGGTCAAAGATTGCGCCTTGAACTGCGTGAGCACGTACATCCCGTAAATCTGCGAGTTAATCATGTTGTTCAAGGCGAAGTCGATGATGCGGTATTTGGCCCCAAAGGGAACCGCGGGTTTGGTGCGCTTCAAGGTGAGCGGGTGCAGCCGGGTGCCCTTGCCGCCCGCCAATACCATTCCCAAAACTTTATTTCTAGCGTTCACATACGCCTCCAATGGTTTTGAACCACTATAGCCTATCTGTTCCCGCGCCGAGGGCACTCGAGCCTTTCCGGGTCAGACGTGTCTTTGGCGACGTGTACTTTTAGATAACGCGGCGGTGTTACACGTAATCTAGGGTCTCTCCTGGCTGGCTCGAGGCTTATCTACCTTGTGCGCCCAAAGCTCATGTGCCAAAGCGCGGCGGGTACAGGTTAGATAGAGGTGTGAAAACGACTACACAAAGGCGGTAAAATAGTCTTAATGACCCGTCAAGACCTGCCGGTGCTGCCCACGGGGCCCGGCTGTTACCTCTACTACAACGACCAAAACACGGTTATCTATATTGGCAAGGCCGTCAACCTGCGCTCTCGCGTGCGTTCGTACTTCGGCGCGGCGGCGGACAAAAAGGCCAAGCACCTGCGCAAAGAGGCGGTGCGGCTCGAGTTCATCGTCACCAAAAACGAGGTCGAGGCGCTTATCCTAGAGGCCAACCTCATCAAGCGTTACAAGCCGCACTACAACGTGCTCCTCAAAGACGACAAGAGCTACCCCTTTCTAAAACTCACCAACGAGCCCTACCCGACGCTCCTCTTCACGCGGCGCGTCTTCAAGGACGGCGCGAGCTATTTCGGCCCCTACCCGAGCGCGGGCGCGGTGCGCAAGGTGCAAGACCTCATCGCCTCGGTGTTCCCGCTGCGGCAGAACTCGGGCGTGCCGATGCAGCCGCGAAAAAAACCCTGCCTGCGCTTTCACATGGGCCGCTGCCTCGCGCCCTGCGTCGGCGAGGTGTCGGCGGAGGAGTACGCGGAGGTGGTCGCGCAGGTCAAGGCCTTTCTGGAGGGCCGGGTGGAGGACACGGTGGCCTCGTTGGAGGGTCAGATGCGCGCCGCCGCGGGTCGGCAGGATTTCGAACTCGCCCGCACCTACCGCGACCGCATCCAGGCGCTCCAGCGTCTCACGGGTTACGACTCGGACGTGGTGCAGGGGGAGGAAGACTTAGACTTTTTGGGCGTCGCGCAGGCGGGCAACTACGCGATGGTGCAACTCTTCCAGATGCGCCGCGGGCGCGTAATAGGGCGCGACAAGCGTTTCCTGACCAACGCGGAAGGGGCGAGCGCGGGCGAGATTCTGGAGCGCTTCATGGCCGACTATTACGGCCAAGCGATGCAGCTCCCGCCGCTCGTGCTGGTGCCCGAGACCTCGGATGAAACCTTAGATAAGACCATCTGGCAAGCTTTTCTCGCAGAACGTGCGAACCGCAAGGTCGAACTGCGGACGCCGCAGCGGGGTGACAAATTAGACCTCATGGCGATGGCCGAGCGCAACGCCGTCACGGGTCTGGAGGCCGAGCTGGCGCTGCTCGAGCGCCGCGGCGAGGCTCCGGGTGTTAAAGAACTTCAGGCGCTGGCGGATTTGGAAGGGGCCCCCTACCGCATCGAGGGTTTCGACATCTCCAACCTCATGGGCACCCACACGGTCGCCTCCATCGTCGTTTTTGAGGGAGGCCGCGCGCGCAAGTCCGAATACAGGCGCGTCCGCATCCGCGGTCTCGACAAACCCGACGACTTTTACGCTATGCACCAGGCCGTCTACCGCCGCTTCACCGGCCAACTGGCCGACAAAATGCCCGTGCCCGACCTGCTCCTCATCGACGGCGGCAAGGGCCAACTGAGCGCCGCGCGCCGCGCCCTAAAGGAGGCGGGGCTCGACATCCCCATGCTGGGGCTCGCCAAAAAGCAGGAGACCATCATCCGCGAGGACGGCGACGACATCTTAGTGCCCGAAACGCACCCCGCGCTGCGGATGCTTATTAACATCCGCGACGAGGCGCACCGCACCGCGGTCGGCTACAACCGCAAAAAGCGCGGCGAGGCGATGACCAAAAGCGTCTTGGACGATGTGCCCGGCATCGGCCCCAAGCGCCGTGACGCGCTGCTGGCGCACTTCTCGAGCGTCGACCAACTAAAAAGCGCCGAGGTGGACGAGCTCGCCAGCATCCCCGGCGTGAGCCGGGCGGCGGCGGAGGCGGTGAAGGACTTTTTTGCGGGCTCGAGCTGAACACAGTTTTTAACCCAACTCTTCTTAAGTTCCGGGACGCGCAATTGTACTGTTGGGCTCTGATGTTCTTACCTTTTCCCTTGCCCTCCGAAGTTGCCACATCGCCATGACGACAGCGGCGGGAAGCAGCACTAAACCGAACATCCTAAAACCGTCGGTATATGCGAGGAAGTGGACATACTCCGACCTCTCGTAACCCCAACCCCTCACCACCTCGTAAGTCAACGCACGATCTAACAGTCTGTAACCAGCAACACCGAGAAGTCGGAGAAAAAGCATGGTTAGAGTGACGGCAACCGCTGACAGAAAGATGTTTTGTTGTGCTCGCTCAAACGGTCCTCGTAGCCGCTTCCAGCCTCCGAGTTCTTGCTTAACAGAGGTCACCGCGAGGAAGAGAGTGAAAACGACGAGGAGCACGTTGGCGCTGATGTAGACAAGTGCTGTGAAGGAAGCACTGTGACTCAAGCTCGCAACCAATAATGCAGCCCCGTTACTCAAAGCGGAAAAAAGCGCGGTCAAAAGGACAGCAGTCAGGTACCCCGCCAACATCCACTGCGCCCGTTTGCTCCATACAGCCCTGCGGTTGACCTTGCCGAACTCGAGCGCGAGCACGTCGCCGTCACCCACCCGCTTCGCCGCCACCCAAAAGGCTTCCTCTTCGGAAAGTCCCACGGCCTTAAGCGTCTCCAGTTCGCTCAGCAGGTGGTCCTCGAGCTCGTCAACCTCGTCCGGCCCGAGGGCGTCTTCGCGCAAGAGCGCATCCCGCCACCCCCGCCTTTGCGCGTCAAGGTCAAACATATTCTTCACCCCATACGCGTGCGAGCGTCTTATGGACGGCGAACCACTGACGCCGCTCCCTTTGCAGCGCCTCTTCGCCCGAGGGGGCGAGGCGGTAGTATTTTCGCCGCCGCCCCGCTTCCGACACGTCCCAACGTGCGGTGATGAGGCCGCCCTGCTCGAGGCGGTGCAACACGGGATAGAGCATCCCGTCCGTCCACGTGAGCGCGCCGTTGGAGAGCGCCTCTACCTGCCGAATAATGTCGTAACCGTAGGACTCGCCTCTCGCCAGGACGGCCAGCACCAGGGGTTTTGAGGACGCGGCAACGAGTTCTTTGGATACCATCTTGCCTCCCTTACCTGTATATTGGAGTAATATACATAGAAGTTCTATGTATGTCAATGACGAGGCACCGGCATTACAAAGAGGCGAAGGTAGACTCCTTAGCTCAAAGTCTACCTTCGCCTGCTTTCAGGTTTGTTTCTTGATTTCTGGCTATCGCATTGTCAACATAGAGGGTGAGGCTTGTCCTCCCGCCCGAAACGCCTTTTTGGGTTTCGGACGCGGCGCGTTCTGGCGGACGGGCTGGGCGAGCGCCTCGAGCGTCAGCCCCAGTGTTTTTAGGCCCTCGAGAACAGCGCCGTTCATCTCTCCGTCGAGCTTTATCGCCCCCGTAGCGGTGTCTATCATCATGATGGTGTGGTTCACTGCTACCCTCCAACTCAAAAAGTGCGTGCGGCTCTTTAACTGCCTCTCCAACAATTATGACAGGTTTTTGAGAAAGATGTTAGAATATTAAGGAACAGTGAAACTTCGGTAGGGGTGCGCGTTCAGGGCTTGTGCGGCGCTCGAGCTCCCTAAAACTCCGTTTTTTGCCCCACCGGGTGAAAGAGGATTTCGTCCAGACGCATCCGCGCGGGGCGGGTGAGGGCGTAGAGGATGGCGTCGGCCACGTCCTGCGGGGAGAGCGCGTTCTCGTCAACGGCCTGGGGCTGCGTGTCGCCGAAATGCGTGGCGACCACGCCGGGTCGCACTTCGCTCACGCGGACGCCGTCGCCCTCGACCTCCATTTGCAGGGCGCGCGTGAACGCGCGCTGCGCGAACTTCGACGAGGTGTAGAGGCTCCCGTTCGCAAAGGTGCGCGAACTCACGTCGGAGGTGACGACGACGATGTGCCCGCCCCGCTCGCGGATGCTCGGTAAAAAGGCTTGGGTAACCAAAAAGGTGCCGCGCACGTTCACGTCGTAGATGCGGTCCCATTCTGCAAGCGACGTACTTTCAACGGATTTGAACACGCCGACGCCCGCGTTATTTACAAGAATATCCACCGCGTGCCCATCGAGCACCGCCTGCGCAAAGGCGCGCACGCTGGTGGGGTCGGCGACGTCGAGCTTTAGAGCCTGAACGTTTTCGTGTTCGCCCTCGAGCGCCTCCAACTCCTCCAATGAACGCGCCCCCGCATAAACCGTCGCGCCCGCGTAGGCTAAGTTGAGCGCGGTGGCGCGGCCGATGCCGCGGCTCGCGCCGGTCACGACGGCGACTTTTTCTTTAATCATGCACGCCTCTCGTTTCTTCCGCCTCTTGGGAACGGCTTAGCCTCTCGCCCTCTTGGGGCACTTTGGGCGGCGTGTGGCGCTCGCGCCAGAGGGCCGCGGAGAGCTCCATCTGCACGTCGGTGCGGCCTCCGCCTGCGCTCACGCGGCGCATCTCCCTGAACCCGCTTTTGCGAAAGGCAGCTTGCGCGCGGACGTTGTCCGCGAAGGTGCTTAAGGTCACGCGCTCGAGCCCCAGCTCATTAAAGGCGTACTCTAAAAGCGCGTGAATCGCCTCAGGGCCGTAGCCCCTGCTCCAGTGCGTCTTCTCGCCAATAATGATACCCAGCGTGGCCGAGGCGTGCCGCACGTCGTAAAGCTCGATGGTGCCGATGTACGCGCCCTGTTCATCAAAAATCCCAAAGGTCTCGCGGTCGGCGCGGCGGCTGTCGGCCTTGAGCACGCGCTTAAGGAGCCAGAGCGGCATCCGGTTGGGCGGCGTGCCGTTTAAGTGCGCTATTTCGGCGTCGCGGAAGTGCGCGTGGATGCGCCGCCAGGCCCGTCCGTCGAGTTCGGCGAGCGGCCTCAAGGTTACGCGCTGGTAACGGAGCGGTACGCTCATCCGCCGATTGTATCCCGCGGTTCCGCCGCGGAGCATCACCCGAGCCGCGGCCGCCGTTGCCACTATCACCACCACAACAAGAATTGTGACAACCGTCGCGCTCACTCCGTCTACCTGCATGTCAGCCTACACCCCACGTCACTCCCAAGCTACCGCCAAACTCATCTTTACATAAGACGCCCTGACGCATTCTCAGAGAGAGGGTGGGCTTTCATCAGCAAGGCTCCTTCCTCGGAGGTTGAAGAAGGGGCCGTTACGTAGTTTTCGCGTGGCGAAGGGACGGAGAGAAAAGTGGGTTTCTCAGCACTCAGTCCTCAGCACTTTTCTCTCCTCTAAAAAGGGCGTTCCGGCTGAGGCCAAAGGGCGGCTCGAGTGGTAGGCTGGACGCATCAGCGTGAGCGGGCTGCGGGTACCTGAGACCGTTGGGACACCGGCCTGCAACGATTAGGAGAGGCATGGACGCGACAGACACACAGTTTACCGACTTCACCGCGCGCTTTGAGGCGCTGCGCGAGACCATCGGGCAAATCATTTTGGGGCAAGAGGAAGTTGTCGAAGACCTGCTCGTGGCGGTGCTCGCGCGCGGCCACGCGCTCGTCGAGGGCGCGCCGGGCCTCGGCAAGACGCGGCTGGTGCGCGCCTTTGCCGAGGCGACGCAGCTCTCTTTCGGGCGCGTCCAGTTCACCCCCGACCTCATGCCCGCGGACGTGACCGGCACCACCGTCTTTACCGAAGAGGCCGGGGAGGGGGGCGCGCGCTTTACCTTCCAGCAGGGCCCCGTGTTTCATAACGTGCTCTTGGCCGACGAGATCAACCGGGCCACGCCCAAAACGCAGTCGGCGCTCCTGGAGGCCATGCAGGAGCGCGCCGTGACCGCGTCGGGCACACGCTACTCGCTGCCCCAGCCCTTCGTGGTGCTGGCGACTCAGAACCCCCTGGAGATGGAGGGCACCTACCCGCTGCCCGAGGCGCAGCTCGACCGCTTCTTATTCAAAATCCACATCGAGCGCCCCGACGCCGACACCCTGCGGCGCATCTTGGTGGTCACCACGGGCACGCAAGACGTGGACATCGAGCCCCTGTTCCGCCGCGACGAGCTCTTAGAACTCCAGAACGTGCTCCGCGCGGTGCCGGTGGCGAGTTCGGCGCTCGAGTACGTCGTCCGCCTCGTCGAGGCCACGCACGAGCACCCCTTGGTGCGGCTCGGCGCGAGCCCCAGGGGCGCGCAGGCGATGGTCCTAGCCGCCAAGGGCTACGCCCTCGCCGCGGGCCGCCCCAACGTCGAGCTAGACGATATCAAACGCGCCGCGCTGCCCGCCCTGCGCCACCGCCTGCTCCTAAGCTTCGAGGCCGAAGTCGAGGGGGCCGACGCGGACGACGTTGTCCGCGACGTGTTAAGCGGTGTGACGAAGGTGGGGAGGTGAAGAGAGAATTGAGAAGGGAGAAGGCAGAATTGGGAGCTTTTTTCTTTTCTCTTTCTCCTCGTCTCTCGTTATGATTTCCCCTCGTAGCCGCGCCTTGCTGGACCGCTACGCCCTCGCCTCGCGCGCGCTTTCGCAGGAGACGGGGGAGAGGTTAGCGAGCGAGGCGGGGCAGAGCGTCGAGTTCCATGACTTCCGGCCTTACGACGCGGGGGACGAGCTTCGGTACGTGGACTGGAAGGTCTACGCGCGCACGGGCAGGCTTTACACCCGGCTCTACCAGGCGGAGCGCACCATCGCGGTGTACGTGGTGCTCGATACCAGCCCAAGCATGTCGTTGGGCCACAAGGCGCGGTACGCGCGGCTCCTGGCGGGGCTCCTCAGTTACGTGGCGCAGCGCGACGCAAGAAGCCAGGTTCACCTGTTCGACGGGCAGCACAGCCCGCCGGGCGTGGGGCGCTCGAGCATCGCGCCCGTGTGGGCCTTTATCGACGAGGCCCCCGCGCTTAAGGGGGACAACTTAAGCCCGACCACCGCGCTCAAAGACTTCGCGCTCCGCTCGCGTTTCGGCGCGGGGGCGGGGCTCGCGCTCGTTATCTCGGACCTTTTCGACGAGGCGCCCTTACAGCCCGCGCTGGCAGCTCTCAAAGCTCGGGGCCTCGACGCGAGCTTTTTGCACGTGATGTCCGAGGCCGACCTTCACCCCGAGGAGGGGCAGCTCGAGCTCGTCGACGCCGAGAGCGGCGAGAGGCTGGCGGTGGGCCCCGGTGAGGTGCGCGCCTACCGGGAGGCGGTGCAGGGTTTCGTGGCGCGCACGCGCGGGGCCGTCCTGCGGGCGGGCTTCCGCCACGTGCTGCTCCGGGTGCCCGCGGGCGCTGAGCTTGAAGACGCCACGCTGGAGCGCGCCGCCTTTGCCGAACTCGTCCGCGCGGGCGTTTTGCAGAAGCGTTAGGGAAAGAGCGGACGCTTTTTCGTGTAGGCGCAACTGATAGCAAGCAGCATCTGGTTTGAAGGAGATACAGTCAATAAATTACTGTGTGGAACGGAACTTATGGGATGCTATCTGCGTTAAACACCCTCAGTATCATGCAAACCGCTATGAGGTGCTGAATTCTCTCAAGTGAACAACCCCCACACTTGGCGGGGGTCTTTCTTCGCGTTCTGCACAACTTGTCTCTTGGTGGAGCTGAGGGGATTCGAACCCCTGACCTCGTGAGTGCGATTCACGCGCGCTCCCAACTGCGCCACAGCCCCAAGCAAAGAACAGTCTAAGGTCTGGGGGCGCGGTTGTCAATGTTGATTTTGACGTTGACACGGGGGCGCAAGAGCCTTTATACTCACTAACGCTGATCCTGTGTGGCGGGCGCGTTTGCGCCTCACACTTTCGCTCAACCTGGGAGGGTTGGCCGAGCGGTTGAAGGCGACAGTCTTGAAAACTGTAGTAGGGGAGACCCTACCGGGGGTTCGAATCCCTCACCCTCCGCCACGCAGCCTGGAGCGTCAGGGTCGGCAAAAACTCAGCCAAAGGTCTTGGAGAGGTGGGTGAGAGGTTTAAACCACAGTCCTGCTAAGACTGCGTCTGGCGAAAGCTGGACCGAGGGTTCGAATCCCTCCCTCTCCGCCAAAGTTGAAAACGAAGGTTTGAGCGCTCGTACGACTTGCGAGAGTCACAACAGCGCCCGCTCGAGGTTGTAGATGCCCGCTGTGAGGCTCAAACGCGAGCCAAGGCGCCTACGTCGGTTGCGGTCCGACAGCGTCTCGAACACTCTGAACGAACGGCGCACCTGCTCGACACGGACGCGCAGCTTGGCTAAAGGGCGGTTGTCGTGTTCGTCTTTAGCGCTCAGGCTCCCGCCCCTGGGCTTCTTGACCGGCAGAACTGTCTGCGGGTGCTAAGGCCCCCCCCCTCGCCTGGGCCACGCCTAAAATGTGTGCGGTTGAGCAACGACTGGTCTTGGCAAAGGCTGGGACCGCGTCCCGGCTTCTTATCCTGCTCCGCCTCTTGCAGGAGCTCGAGCATGGCTGCAAACGTTTCTCGTCTCACGCCGCCATAACGCTTGAACGCTTCGGTCTATAACGCTTTGAGCTTTGCGTACGTCGCGCCCTAGTCAGCATCAGCACTTGTCGTTACAGCCCGCTCGAGGAGGGCACCGTCACGCGAAAAAGCCCCGTCGCCTCCTCGAAGGTGACGCGCACCCGGTACACGCCCGTGCCTGCCTTTAGGGTTTCCGTAATCTTCACGCGCTCGCCCGGCCCGAAACGCGCGCCGAAGAGTCGGCGCGGCGGCAGCGTGGCCTGACCCGGATTCTGATACGAGGCGGGGCGCTCGTAAAGCCCCTCGACCGTCACGGTGCCGCCCCTCACCTGGCCGTCTACAGAGAACGTGAACGCGCCCTCGGTGAGCGCGCGCCGCGTGACGACGGTGGTGTGAGTGTTGTTGTAGACGAACACGGGCGTCTGCGGGGCCAGGCCGAGGTACCAGCCGCCCAGAAATTCGCCGACCCCGAAAAAAATAACAACCGCCACCGCGAGAAGTTGGAGAGAGCCGCGCACAAGAGAAGTGTAGGGGAAAGGAGGCGCGAACGCTGTTGAATTTGCGTCAGTGGAACGGGCGTCATGCCCCTTTGAAGCGAAAGAGGGCTGTTTTTTTTGAGATGATTTTGGAGGTAACGCTTGCGGTAAACCTCGGAGTGAGCACGTAGATAGGTTTAGTTCCACAAAACTGCCCCAAAACCTAACCGGGTCTGGGTCCGGTGCGCCCGCGCAGCCCGTCGCGCAGCCCCTCAAGCGCCGCGCGAACTTTGGCCCGCCGGTCGTCCTCCATACTCAAGCGCACAAAGTTGTTGAGCGTCGCAGTGAGGTCGAAAAGAAACCAGTGCGGAAACCGCAGCGCGTGCGCGCGTGCCGTCAGTACCCCGTTGCGGGCTAAGTAGTAGTACCGCGTGGGGCTATAAAACGTGGGCCGGAAGATGCGGCCCCAGCGCCTCACGCTCCGGCGCGCGCCCCGGTGATGAAAAAGCGTCGCGTCGGCGCTTACCGCCACCCGGTAGCCCGCGCGTTTGGCGCGCAGGCAGTAGTCGGTATCGACGTAGTCGATAAACAAGTCCTCGCGGTAGCCGCCGAGAAGCTTGAAAACCGCCAAGTTGACGAGCGCGCCGGAGGTAATCACGAAGGTGACGTTTTCCAATCCCCTTTCGCTCTCCCCGCTGCCGACGCGCTGGGGCAGGAGGGGGAGGCGCGGGTGCGCGCGCAAGAAGCGGTAGGACACGTCGGGGATATTTTCGTCAACGATGGCGGGGCCGACAACGGCAACGGGGGCGGCAACAGGGGCGGCGCGTGAGACGCCCCTAAGCCCCCGCTCCAACAGCGCCGCGACCATGCCCTCCGCCGGACGGCTGTCCTGGTCGAAGGTGACGGCCCACGAAAAGCCCCTTGCTAGCGCCTCGTGAAGTCCCTGGTTGAGCGCCGCGGCGACGCCCCTGTTCTCCCCGTTGGCGATGAGCTTAACTCGTGTTGAGGCGAGCGCGGCGAGTTGCCCGACCGTCTCTTGCGGCGAGCCGTTGTCCACGATGACGGTGTGGGCGACCTGTCGGTCGATGGCGGCGAGGCGCGTTGCAAACGCCTCGTCCGGATGGTAGGTGACAATCACCGCGCAGACGGGCGTCGGTTCGCTCATTGTTGGGGGGACTTCTCCCCGCGTCTGCTCAGCCAAGCCTCGATGACGCGCGGCCAGGAGAGCTTGGCGTTAAGCCCCCGCGCCGACACCCTGCGCCCCGCCTGGACGGTTCTGCGCGCCTCCAGAACCTCCCGCGCCCCCCGCACCGCCGCCAGGAGACCCCGCGCGTACGCCGTCCCGTGGCCCTTCGTCAGGTAATACAGCCAGAGCGCCAAGGTCTCGACCAGCAGCACCGGGCTGTACTTGACCATCAGCGGCAGCGGCATACATTTGAGGTAGCACCAGAGGTGGTTCCGGGCGTTGAAGAAGACGCTCCGCTTTGAAGTCGCGCCCTGACTCGCGGAGATGCGGTGGCGCACGACGGCCTGGGCACAGAAGTGTACTTCCCAGCCACCGAGCTGCGCGCGAAAGCTCAGGTCGGTGTCCTCGGCGTTCATAAAGAAGCGCGGGTCTAAAAAGCCAATCTTCTCGAGCATCTCCCGCTTGTACAAAGCCGCCCCCGCGCAGGCGCTGAACACGTCTTTTGATTCCAGGGGGGTGATGGGCTCGAGCTTGTGCAAATGGTAGCCCCGCCCCGTCACGCTGCACCCGTCCCCGGCGGTGTCGATGATGCCACCTTCCCAGTCAGTCATGAGCGCGGCGACGACGCCCACCTCGGCGCGCGCGTCGGCGCTCCTTACAAGGGCCTCTAGAAACCCCTCGAGCGGCCTTGTGTCGTTGTTGAGCAGCACGATATAGGCGCCCGTCGAGACCGCGTACCCGGCGATGTTGCCCCCGCTAAAGCCCAGATTCTCGCCCGTCTCGACGAGCTTAACTTCTGGGTGGTGCTCCCTCACAAAGACGACCGAATCATCCGAGGAACCGTTGTCAACCACGATAATTTCGTCTGCGGGTCGTGTTTGTTTGTGGAGGGCGCTCAGGCAGGTCTCCAGATGGTGCCGCCCGTTCCAGTTGACGATGATGACGCTTACAGTGCTCATGTTTTTCAGTGCTTACGAACTGCGCGCGAATGGGCGCGTGCGGGGCGTGAAACGGTGGGGAGTAAGCATGTCAGGAGAAAGGTATTGACTTAGCCGCGTAACGCTGTCTCTAGGGCACTAACTACCCGCTGCTGCACGTCCAGCGTCATCGCGGGCCAGATGGGCAGCGAGAGGACTTCGGCGGAGAGGCTGTCGCTTACGGGGTTTCTGGGATGCTGGCCCCAGTAGACGGGAAGCCGGTCTTGCGGCACGGGATAGTAGACCATCGTGCTGACGCCCATACCTTTGAGTTTGGCCTGCACCGCGTCGCGGTCTACGCCCAAAAGCCTCACCGTGTACTGGTGGAACACGTGCCCCTCGCTTAATGCAGGCGTGACGACGTTATCGAAGGGCTCGAGCAGCCCATTGTAACACCCCGCCACCCGCCGCCGCGCCGCGTTCCAGGCGTCAACATGGGGCAGCTTGACCCGGAGCAGCGCGGCCTGGAGGGCGTCGAGCCTCGAGTTGTAGCCCAACATCTCGTTGTGGTAGCGCTTCAATGCGCCGTGGTCGCGCAGCATCCGCGCGCTCTCGGCGGTGGCGGCGTCGTTGGTGACGAGTAAGCCGCCGTCGCCGTAAGCGCCCAAATTTTTGGTCGGGTAAAAGGAGTAGGCACCCGCGTGGCCCAGGGTGCCCGTCGCCCGCCCTGAATAGCGCGCGCCAAAACTTTGCGCGCAGTCCTCGAGCACGAGCAGGCCGTGCGCCTCGGCAAGCCCTAGAAGCTCATCCATCGCCGCGGGGAGGCCGTAGAGGTGGACGGGCAGAATCGCTTTGGTGCGCGGCGTGATTTTCTCTTCTACCCCGGCGGGGTCCAGGTTAAAGCTCCGGGGGTTCACATCGGCAAACACGGGCGTCGCCCCGGTGCTGCTTATCGCCTCGGCGGTGGCGAAAAAGGAGAAGGGCGTGGTGACGACCTCATCCCCCGGACCAATGCCAAGCGCCCGCAACCCAATAACCAGCGCGTCGGTTCCCGAATTCACGCCGACAGCGTGCGAGACGCCCAGATAGCGCGCCACCTCCTCCTCGAAAGCCGCGACCTCGGGGCCCATGACGAACTGCCCGCTTCTTAACACGCGCCTAACGGCGGCGTTGAGCTCGTCCCAAAGCGCGTCCGTTTCGGGCGCGAGGTCGAGAAAGGGGAGCTGGGTGAGCGTGTCAGTTTTTGTCCGGAGGGGGCTCGAGCGGAGTTCAGGAAGCATGACAGAGCTTAACCCACTGAAAGATGAGCCGTAAAACGGGCGCGTAAGCTTCTGGCATCAAGACTTTGGAGTTTAGAGAGAAAGAGAGAAAAGGACTGAGCTAAAAGTAACCCTCTCAGTCCTCATCACTTTTCTCTTTTTTCTCTGGAGACCAAACGAAACGGGGCTCCCAACGCCCCACCTTCTAACGCGGAGTTTCCTACCGCAAAGCCATCGAGATGTACTTGACCTCCAGATACTCCTCAATCCCCCACTTGCCCCCCTCGCGCCCGACGCCCGACTCCTTTACCCCGCCAAAGGGCGCGTGCGGCGTCGAGGGCACCCCGTCGTTCACGCCGACGATGCCGTACTCGAGCCTTTCCGACACCCGAAACGCGCGCGAGAGGTCGTTGGTATAAAGATATGCGGCGAGCCCGTAGGGCGTGTCGTTGGCGAGGCGCACCGCCTCGTCGTCGCTCTCAAACGATAAAATCGGCGCGACCGGCCCGAAAGTCTCCTCCCGCATGAGCTGCATGTCCTCGGTCACGCCCGAGAGCACGGTGGGCTCGAAAAAGAGTCCGTCCAACGCGTTGCCGCCCGTGACGACCGTCGCGCCCTTGTCGAGCGCGTCCTTGACGTGCGCCTTGACTTTTTCCAGGCCCTGTTTGTCAACCAGCGGGCCTATCTGGGTACCGTCCGAAAGCGGGTCGCCCACTTGAAGCGCCGCGACCGCCTCGCTGTAGCGGCGGGTAAACGCTTCTAAAAGAGAGTTGTGAACGTAGATGCGGTTGGCGCAGACGCAGGTCTGGCCTGTGTTTCTAAACTTGCAGGCGATGGCGTCCTGTACGGCCTTGTCCAGGTCGGCGTCCTCAAACACGAGGTAAGGCGCGTGACCGCCAAGCTCCAAGGAAATCTTTTTGATGGTCTTGGCCGAGCGCTCGTAAAGCATCCGGCCCACCTCTGTGGAGCCCGTAAAGGTAACCTTGCGAACCCGCGGGTCGTCGATGAGCGTGTTTGCCACCGGGCCTGGGTCGTTAGTCGGCAGGACTTGCAGCGTCCCCTTGGGCCCGCCCGCCTCCTCCCAGAGCGCGGCCAGGTGCAGCGCGCTTAGCGGCGTCTGCTCGGCGGGCTTGAGGATGAAGGTGCAGCCCGCCGCGAGGGCCGGGGCGGCCTTGCGCGTGACCATCGCCGCGGGGAAGTTCCAGGGCGTGACCGCAAAGGTCGGGCCGACGGGTTGCTTGACGGCGAACAGGCGCTTGTCTGCTGCGTGGCTAGCGAGCGTGTCGCCATAGACGCGTTTGGCCTCCTCGGCGTACCAGGTTACGAAGCCCGCCGCGTAGGCGACCTCGCCGCGCGCCTCGCCGATGGGCTTGCCCATCTCGCGCGTCATCGTGCGCGCCAGCGCCTCCTGGTGCGCCATGATGAGGTCGCGCCAGCGCAAAAGAAGCGCGGAACGCTCGAACGCGGTCGTGTGCCGCCAGCTCTCCCACGCCTGCGCGCTCACCTCCGCCGCCCGCGCAGCCTCCGCCTCGCCGCAGTCGGCCACCTCAGCGACTTTTTCGCCGTTCGCGGGGTTGAAGATCGTGTAGGTCTTTTGCGCCTCGCGCCATGCGTCCGTGACAAAGCGCTTGTCAACGATGCTTAGCTCGTTATCCAGCTTCTCTGATGTAATCATGAGACATCATAGCACTCGAGCGGGGTCCAGCCGGTTTCTCGCCTCGCGTCCTTGGGCCTCGTGTTGTGCGCCTTCCCGACGACGGGTCAGGTGCGGCTCAACAAACCCAAAACGCCCACGGGCAGGAGCAGAACCCACTGCGGCAACCGGAAGATGCCGCCGACCCCATTCACACGTGCGGAGATGCCGACAAAGACAAGGCCGAACAGTAGCCACAGGCTCGAGACGAAGACGACCCAGCCAGGTTCCCCCTGCATAACGCCCAAGCCCGCGCCCAAAAAACCGAGCGCCGACGTCACGAAGAAAACCGATACAAAGTGCCAGCAGGCGTAAAGCGCATACCTAGCGTCGTTTGTCAGCGGGGTGTCAAGAAGGGGTTTGGCAACGTCGTTCCCGCCCGCAAAAACGTGGATGGCGCTCGTCAGGAGGGCCAGCAGCCCCGCGACTGTTAACCACCAGTTCATTGAGCTCCTTTAACGGCAGACCCGTTACGGCTCTCCTTACCCTGACGCCGTTGTCTCAACTATCTAATACCGTGCAGGATTTCCTCGAGCCCCTCCGGGTCGTCCAAATAGACCTCCTTGGGCCGTGTCGAGATGACGCCCTCGCCCTCTAAAGTCTTGAGCGCCCGGGTGACCGTCTCGCGGCTCGTGCCCGCCAAGCTGGCTAAGTCCTGGTGCGTGAGGCGCACGAGCGTGCGGCCGTCCCCCGTAAACTCGACCAGGCCGTTGTGGTGGAGCCGCAGGAGCACGTAGGCCACCCGGCCCTGGGCGTCTTTGTAGGAGAGCACCTGCGCCTCGTCGTTCATGCCGCCCAAGCGGTTGGTGAGGGTGGTGGTGACGTTGAGGCTGATCGTCGGGTAGCTGGCGAGGAGCTTCTGAAAGTCGTTCTCGAACATCATCAGCACCTCCGTCTGGTTAATCGTCACCGCGGTGGCGGAGCGCCGCGCGTCGCTCAGGAGCGCCATCTCGCCGAAAAACTCAGGGGTTTTAAGGATGGCGAGCGTTTTCTCGTGGCCCTCCAAGTCAACTTTGGAGAGTTTGACCATGCCTTTGGAGAGGATGTAGAGCGCCTCGCCCTCGTCGCCCTCGCGGAAGAGCACGGTGTCGGCCTCGAAGCGCCGCCGCTGGACCACCGACGCGGCCACCTCCAAGGCCCGGTCGGGTACGTTGCGAAAAAGCGGCACGGAGGCCAAAAAGTTCTGGGTTTCAGTCACAGTCTCTCCTTACGCCGCTGGCAGTTCTTATCCCTGGGCGAGCCGTTACGTGCTGTGTCAACAAGTTCTGGGTCAACAAGTGCTGTGGCAACAAATGGTGTGTCAAGCTGTGAGCCGTCACGGGTGCGGGCTTGGACCCCCGTTGAGGGGTCGGGGGCTGGGTTGAGCGCACGCCGGGTCGGGTGTTCATCGTCGCTTGCAGCTTACCACGCGCGTCTTCTCGCGGCGCTTGAGCTTTTTCTCACTTTCGCGCCCGCCTTTTCCCTCAGCCCTTTTTCCCTTCTTGCCACGCCGTGATGTCAGGGTGACAAAAGCCAAAGCGAGTGTCTAACGACTCCCTTTCCAAAAGCTATAGTGAGGACGTGACCGCTTCCCCCGTGCTGCGCGCGCTGGATTTGCGCCGCTCCTACCGAACCGCCGACGCCACCGTGGAGGTGCTTAAGGGGGTGGGGCTCGAGCTTTTCCGGGGCGACGTCGTCGCCATCCTGGGTCCCTCGGGTTCGGGCAAATCGACGCTGCTGCACCTCTTGGGCGGTCTCGACCGGCCCACCGCGGGCGAAATCTATTGGGGCGAGGTGGCGGTCCACAGGGCGTCGCAGCGCGCTCTCTCCGCCCTGCGGGGGGAGCGCTTAGGGCTCGTGTTTCAGCAGCACTATCTTTTGTCGGACTTAAGCGTGCTCGACAACGTGATGCTGCCGGGGCGCATCGGCGGGGCGCTTGACAGGGCGCGCGCTAAGGAGCTTGTTGAGCGCGTCGGGCTGGGGGGGCGCGCGTCTTTTCTCCCCCACAAGCTCTCGGGCGGCGAGCGGCAGCGCGTGGCGGTGGCGCGCGCGCTCTACGCACGGCCCTCCCTCGTCCTGGCGGACGAGCCCACGGGTTCGCTCGATCGTCACAACGCGGCGGCGGTCTATGAGCTTCTGGTCGCGCTAGCCAGGGAGGAGGGCAGCGCGGTCCTGATGGTCACTCACGACGAGGGGCTTGTGCGCGACGTGGACCGGCGCTTTGAGCTGCGTGACGGCGTGCTGACGGCCGCTTGAGCGGCCTCGAGAGCCCAGCGTGCAACTATCTACTTGAATACCCTATTCGTGCGGACCAGGGAGCGCCTGCTTTCCTCTCAACAAGGGGCTGAGGGTCCGAAAACCGCGACAGCCTCTTTGAGCCGTGGGAGGCTCGAGTCTCATCCGTGATGTCGAGCGGCAGGCTCGAGACGGCCCCCTCAGATGCCAAATCTTTTAGGGCGGCCCCTAACGCCCCCTCGTCCCGGTCGGCGACGACCACCCGCGCGCCCTCTCGAGCCAAACGCAGCGCCACCGCCTTGCCGATGCCGCTCGCGCCGCCCGTCACCACCGCCACTTGGCCTTTAAAGCTATTCTCAAACACGCGCGCTCCTCCCTACCAATCAGTGATGGACCCGTCGGGTAAACGCAAGTGTGGTGAGTCCCAGGTGCCATCGAAAAGTTTGTCTTGGATGGCTTCTTCGTCCACCTCGATACCCAAACCGGGTTTGTCCGAAATGGGTATGGAGCCGTCAATGACTTTGAAAGGTTCTTTGAGATAGCCCTCGCCCAACGTAAAATGCTCTTGCGCCAAAAAGTTAGGGATGCAGGCGTCGACCTGCAAGCTGGCCGCCAGAGAGATGGGCCCGAGCGGGCAGTGGGGCGCGACCGCCGCGTAATAGCACTCGGCTAAGGCCGCTATTTTGCGCAGCTCGAAGATGCCGCCCGCGTGCGAAACGTCGGGTTGAAGCACCGCGGCGGCCCCTTTTTCGAGCACCTCACGAAAGGCCCACTTGGTAAAAAGCCGCTCGCCCGTGGCAATCGGGATGGACGTGCTGCGCGCGACCCTGGCGAGTTCGTCGACGTTTTCGGGTAAGACGGGCTCTTCGATGAAGAGCGGGTGGTAGGGCTCGAGCGCCCGCGCCAAACGAATGGACATCGCCGGGCTGCACCGCCCGTGAAAGTCGATGCCCACGTCGATCTCGTTGCCGACCGCGCTGCGGATTTCGGCGAACATCTCCGCCACCCGCTCGACCTTGGCGAACGTGTCGATGATGTTGAAGGCTTCTTTTAAGCCCACCTTAAACACTGTAAAGCCGCTTTTTGCCTCCACCTTGGCAAGCTCGATATAGTCGCCATAAGACTCCGCGCTGAGCCAGCCGTAGAGGCGGATTTTATCCCTCACCGCGCCGCCCAAAAGTTTGTAGACGGGCTGGCCCAGCCATTTTCCCGTGATGTCCCAAAGCGCGTGTTCGATCCCGGACAGGGCGCTCGTCAGAATGGGGCCGCCCCGGTAGAACTGCCCCCGGTAGATGGTCTGCCAGTGCTCCTCGATGCGGGTGGGGTCTTTGCCGACGAGGTAGCGGCCCATCTCGTGTACGGCGGTCTCGACGGTTTGTGCGCGGCCCTCGACCACGGGTTCGCCCCAGCCCACCAGCCCTTCGTCGGTGTGGACTTTCAAAAAGAGCCACCTGGGCCTCACGTGAAAGGTCTCGAGCTTGGTTATTTTCATAAACTCCTCTACTCGGCGAAGCGGGCGCTGATGCCGCCGTCGATGACGATTTCCGTGCCCGTGATGTAGCGCGCCGCGTCGCTCGCCAAGAACGCGACCAGGTGCCCCACGTCTTCGGAGCGTTTACGCATATTTTCCGTCATTTTGTAGGGCGCGTAGGGACTTAAGCTTCGCCTCCGCCTGAAACCCCTCGCCGCCCTCGTGACCGTTATAGGGATAAACGCGGATGTCTTTCTCGCCCGCGTAGTGATTGAAAGCCGCGAACACGGTGGAGGGCGGGCATATCTCGTCCATCAGCGCCACCGAAAAGAGCGCCCTGGCGTTCGCGCGGGCCGCGAAGTTGACGCCGTCAAAGTAGCTGAGGGTATGAAATACACGTTCGACGTTGTTGCGGTGGGTTTTGCAGTAGTTCGCAATCTCCTTGTAGGGCGTGGCGTTGGTAATTTGGGTCGCGCGGCGGTAGTGGCACAAGAAGGGCACGTCCGGCAGGACCGCCGCCAGGTTGGGCTCGAGCCCGGCCACGGCCAGCGCGACCCCACCTCCCTGGCTCACGCCGGTCACCGCGACACGTTCAGGGTCAACCTCAGCGCGCGACTTAAGCGCTTCTACCGCTCTCACAGCGTCAACAAAAAGCCTGCGGTAGTAGTACGTTCTCGGGTCCAAAACGCCCTGCGTGAGAAAGCCAGGGAAATGCGCGTTGGCCCCCTCGGTGGGTAAATCCGGCGTGTCGCCCTTGCGCCAGGTGCTCCCCTGCCCCCGCGTGTCCATCACCAGGTAGGCGAACCCGGCGCTCGGCCAGAGGAGCCAGTCGGTCGGGTGGCCGCGCCCGCCGCCGTAGCCGATATATTCGACGATGCCGGGGAGCGGTCCATCCGTGTGTGGGCGCAGAAACCAGCCCTTGATTTTCTGGCCGCCGTATCCGGAAAAGGACACGTCGAAACAGCTAACGGTTTTCAGGCCGACCTCTACGGGTTGGAAGGTGGGCTCGAGCGCATAGCCGCGCGCCTCCTCGAGCGTGCTCCGCCAAAACCCGTCGAAATCCTCGGGCTCGTGGCGGGGCGGCTTGTAGTTTTTGAGTTCGTCTAGCGGAAGGTCGAAAAGCATCTGCATCCTCCAAGTCGAGGCTGTTCATTCACGTGTCAAAACAAAAGTCCGCTCCGGCGAGAGGGCTGTTTTCCAATACCCGTCATTTTAAACCCGCGGTAGCCGTCCGCCGCAACGGTGTCGCATGTTTCGCGGTATTTGCCCACGCCGCCGACGTAGGGCGTAAACACCCGCGGCTTACTTTTCTTTCAGCGTCACGCCCCCACGTCCGCGTGTATAAGCCTTTAACGGCGCGCCGGTCATGGCGTCAACGCCCATCGCCAGCACGAGCACTCGAGAAACCGGACGGTTGCGTGGGTCGGACGGAGAAGCGCGCTGTAGACGGCCGCTTCGGCTATGTGTTCACGCGCGCCGTCTCGAGCAGAACCAAGTCGGCTGACCAAGGAGTGCCAAAAGCTGCGGGAGAATTGGCTGAGTCTAGAAGCCAGCTATATCTTCGGCCCCGGCGAATGCTAAGGTAGCGTTATGATTGACACAGCCCCCAGACCTGAAGCGGCAAGGAGCGGCGTCTCCGGAGAAACGGTTGACATTACCGAACTGCTGGGCGACGGCATCGGGCCGGAGCTCGAGCGCAGCGTCCACAAAGTGGCCGACGCGCTGCCCCTCGACTTTACCTTTCACCCCATCGACTGGTCGCTGCCGACCCGCGAAGAAAAGGGCGACGCTGCCATCGACGAGGCCGAGAGGTCGATGCGGCGCACCAAGCTCGCGCTCAAATACCCGACGGTGACCAAGACGCGCTCGCCCAACGCGCTCATCAGGCGGCGCTGCGGCTTTTCCGTCATCTACCGGCCCGCCATCTCGATAGAAGGCATCTCGTCAAACTTCAAGCACAACGTGAATCTTCACATCGTGCGCGTGGCGGTGGGCGGCACCTACGACGACCCCGGCCAGCTCATCGGCAAGGACGCCGCCGTGTCGCTCCGCTTAGTCGAGCGCGAGCCCTGCGCGCAGGCGGCGGCGTTCGCGTTCGAGCTGGCGCAAAAAAAGGGCTGGCGCGTGACCTCGTCGTCAAAGTACACCATCCAAAAGGCGACGGACGGGCTCTTCGAGTCGGTGGTCAAGGACATCCACAAAGACTACAGCGAGGTGCCGCTCAACCAGGAGCTTTTCGACGCGCTTCTAGCCAAGATAATCTTGTCGCCCCAGAAGTACGAAGTGGTCTTGGTCCTTAACGAGTACGGCGACTTCTTGTCCGACATGGCCTCGGGACTTGTCGGCAGCCTCGGCACGGGGGCGAGCGGCAACTATTCTTTCAAACCCAACCGCGAGGTGGACATCGCCATGTTCGACCCCGCCGGGGGCACCGCGCCCGACATCGCGGGCAAGAATATCGCCAACCCCACCGCCATCCTGCTCTCGTTCGGGATGCTCCTCGACCACATCGACCGCTACGACTTAGGCCACGCGCTGCGCCTGAGCCTGCTCCAGGCCATCAAAGAAGGGAAGAGCACGCGCGACTTGGGCGGGAATTTAGGCACCACCGACTTTACGGACGTGGTCATCGACGGGTTGGAGCGGCACCTGCCGTCCGTGTAGGAGCGGCTTCGCTTCTGATTGCAGGTAGTATCTGGCCTGAGCGAGACTCAGAATACAAAACGCTGTCTAGGACGTGCTTACAGTGACAATGCCTGCGCCCTATACCCTCAGTACGGACGCAATCCGCTATGAGAACGCGTGTGGTAAAAAGGGAAATCGCGCCGTTTACGACCCGAACGTCCACGGTGCTGACCTCGAGCCGTTCGGCTCCGGGCATCAACCACCAGTGCTGCGCGCGCGGCTCATGGAGGCCGCGCTCAACCGAACGCCGTCTGGACCGCCCCGCCGTCCACCCGGTAGTTGGCCCCGTCCACGTACGTCGCTAAGTCCGAGCACAAAAAGGCGATGACGTTGGCGACCTCTTGGGGCTTGCCGCGCCGGTCAAAGTTGATGCCGGGGCGCTCCTCCTCCAGAAAGCTCTCGACGGCCTCGTCCACGCTCTCGTCCCTCTTCTGCGCCCGCTGCTCCATCATCTTGTCCGTCATGGGCGTTTTGACGTAGGCGGGCGAGACCACGTTGACGTGGACGCCGTTTTTGCCGTAGGCCTTGGAGAGACCCTTGGTGAGGTTGATGATGCCGGCCTTGGCGGCGTTGTAGGGCGTCTCCTCGGCGTAGGGCTGAATCGCATTTTCCGACGCGGTAAGCACGATGCGCCCGCTCCCGCGCCCCAACATCCCCGGTATAAAGGCGCGGCACACGCGCACCGCGCTCATCAGGTCGACGTTGAGCGTTTCCAACCAATCATCGTCGCTGAGGCCCAAAAAGTCCCCCGCCGCGCCCCGCGTACCCGCAAGGTGGGCCAGCGCAAAGGCCCCCCCGAGTTCGTCGGCCTTTTCTAAAAGTTTGCTCACGTCGTCCAAGTTGGTCAAGTCGGCGACAACGCTATACACGTCGGCACCCTCGACTTCTTTTTTAACCTGCGTCAGGGCGTCCTCGAGCCTCTCCTCGTCCATGTCGGTCATGAGCACCTTGGCGCCCTCGGCGGCCAAGAGCAGCGCGGTGTGTAGGCCTATCCCTGAGTCCGCCCCGGTCACGACCGCCAATCGTCCTCTAAGTCTCAAATCCATAAAGAAATCTTACCCACCCCCCGACGTGAGCATTCGGTGCTGCGCTATGGTTAACGCGCCTCACGGGATCTTTCACGGTGACTACCGGGCACGGTGACTACCGGGTGTGGCGTTCGCTTGCGAAAAGAGCGTTTCTGTGATGATGGAGGCTTTGCTGCGTTCGCTAGCTGCTACGGTGTTATAAGTGATCCTCCACTTGATCAAACAAAAATTCAACCATCGGCAACTATGCCGGACACGCCTGGCACAAGCGTCGGCCAACGCGCGCACGTCTGGTCTCGAGCCGTTGCTGACTGCTTTAATGTTCAGCTATGTTCCGGCGCTCCTGCTACTTTTTGTGGCAGGCGTGACGGGACTGGAAACAGGTATTCCCGTCGACCATTTTTTACGCGACACGACGGCCGTTGCCCACGTTCCTTTTTATACCGGCGCACTTTCCAACATAGGTATTTTCCTTTGGTGCGCTGCAGCGTCGGTGTGTTTTTTGACCTCGAGCGTGTTACACACGGTTGCTCGCAGCTCGAAAGCGGCACCTTTTTTCCTCAGCGCGGGTTTTCTCACGTTGGTGCTGATGCTCGATGACGCTTTTCTCGTCCATGAGGTTGTCGCCCCCGACTATCTGGGCGTAGCTGACAACGTCGTGTTCATCATTTACGGCGTCATGGTGGCGACGTTCTTTTTGCGTCACAAAAGTTTTATCTACGGAAGTGATTATGCGCTGCTCTTCATGTGTCTAGGATTTTTTGCCGCCTCAGTCGCCACCGACAAGCTCCATGACTTTGGTTTGTTGTCTCTTTGGGGCGTCCGGTCGCAGGGGGTGCAGTTTTTTCTGGAGGACGGGTTTAAGCTTCTCGGGATTGCCGGGTGGCTCGGTTACTTCGCCCTGAGCGGCTACGCACAACTCACGCAGCGGCTCAGGGCGAAAACCACGGCGACACAACCCGGTGGAGCAGCCGAGCGCTTTGTAGAAGTTGCGGGCGAAACGGCGTAAACCTGAAGCTTTGTGGCCGAGCTGAAGAAGTGGCTCGAGTTTCTCGCGTGTTATCATCCTCCCGTCAACAGACCGCGGCTCAACAGACCGCTCAAATAGAAGGAGGAAGTGTATGTCTCGACGTGTGATGGCTCGGCTGACAACTTGGTTGGGGGCGGGTCTCGTCGTGGGGCTCGTTTCCGCTGCTCATGCGGGCCCCCTGGTGGCAATCGGCGGCGGCTTGACGCCCAAAAATGAGGCTGTTTACCGGACGATCATCGACCTCGCCGGAACCGAGCCCACGGTGTGCGTGTTCGGCACCGCGAGTTCCGACCCGCAGGAGAGCGCCGAGTCTTACGTCGCGGACTTCGAATCCTACGGCGCGGCGGCCAGGGTGGTAGACATCACCACCGACAACGCGGCCCAGAGTACGGGCGACGAAGAGGTGCTTACGGCCATCCGCACCTGCGACGGCTACTTTTTCACGGGCGGCGACCAGCGCCGCATCACCGAGGCGTTTTTGGAGGGCGGGGCGGACACCCCGGCGCTAACCGTTCTCCGCGAGCGCTTCGAGGCGGGCGCGCCCGTCGCGGGCACGAGCGCGGGGCTCGCCGCGATGAGCAGCCCCATGATTAGCGGCGGCTCGAGCGTCGACACGCTTCTTTCCGGCCCCGACCCCGTCACGCTCGAGCCCGGCCTGGGCTTCGTCGAGAACGTGATTTTGGACCAGCACTCGGTCGAGCGCGGGCGCTTCGGCCGCCTTTTGGGTGCGCTCTTTGAAACAAACACCCCGCTCGGCGTCGGCGTGAGCGAGGACACCGCCGTGGTCATTCCCGAGACCGGCCCCTGGGAGGTCGTCGGCGAGGGTTACGTGGTGGTTCTGGAGGTGCCCGAGGGGAGCACCCTGGCAGCGCCCGGCGAGGTGCTGATGAGCCTCGTCTCGAGCGGCGACACCTTCGACCCCTCTTCAAGCACGTTCAGCATCCTTGAGGGGCGCGAGGCCGAGGAGGTCGGCGCCTACTACGACCCCGGCGTGATTTTCGCGGTGGACGTGTTCGGCCCCGAGGTGGTGAGCGGGGTGCTCGAGCAGCTCATCGACTCCCCCGAAACGCAGGCGAGCGGGCTGGGCTTTGTGGGAAGCGGCGAGACGAGCTTTCGCGCCGACGGGGTGCGGCTCGTGTTCGAGAAAACGCCGCAGACGCAAGGCTACTGGGGCCGCGTGGCCGGGGAGGACTACAGCATCGTCCGGGTGGGCGTGCGCCTGGAGCCCGTCGAGGTGAGCGTGTCGCCGCGGGAAGAGTAAAATTTAAGGCCGTGACGGATTCAGCCCCTTCGGGAGGTGATAAGCTCACCCTCATGAAACCCGTATCTACTTTTTCTATCGTCGCGCGCGACCCCGCAACCGGCGACTTAGGTATAGCCACCGCCTCCAAATTCTTGGCCGTCGGCGCGGTGGTGCCTTTTGCCGAGGTCGGGGTGGGCGCGGTCGCCACCCAGTCTTACGCCAACACGAGCTACGGGCCGCGCACGCTGGCGGCGCTCAAAAGTAATATCCCGCTTACGTTCATCCACCAGGCGTTCGCCGAGACCGACCCGGAGCACGCGCAGCGGCAGTACGGCCTAGTGGATGCTAGCGGCCAGTCCCTCACCTTTACGGGCGACGCCTGTCACCCCTGGGCGGGCGGCAAGCATGGCGAGGGCTGGGCGGCGCAGGGCAACCTGCTCACGGGCCCCGAGGTGGTGGACGCGCTCGTCGAAACCTTTCTGGGGAGCCAAGACGCGTTTCCCGAGCGCCTGTTGGCCGCGCTCGCCGCGGGCGACGCCGCGGGAGGCGACAAGCGCGGGCGGCAGTCGGCGGCGCTGTTGGTGGTGCGCCTTGGGGGCGGTTACGGCGGCCTTAACGACCGCTACCTCGACCTACGCGTAGACGACCACGAGAACCCGGTGGACGAACTCCGCCGCCTCCTGAGCCTGCAACGTCTTTACTTTGAACGTCCGAGCGAGGAGAACGTGCTCGAGCTGTCCCCGCCCGTTTCTGACAGACTGAGGCGCGTGCTGGTGGCGTCGGGATATCTGGACGGGTCGGCGGAGGGCTGGGGCGACGCTGAGGAGGCGGCGCTGCGGGCGCTCGCGGGGGTTGAAAATTTAGAGGAGCGGATGATAGAACCTGGCAAGGTGGACCGGGTGGTGCTCGAGTATTTGGAGAAAAAACTCCCCTAATGCCTTTCGTCAACATCAAAATCACGCGCGAAGGGACGGCTGGAAAGTTAAACAGGGAGCAAAAAGAGGCGCTCATCCGCGGCGCGACGCAGCTTCTCGTGGACGTGCTGGGCAAAAACCCGCAAACGACGGTCGTCGTCATTGACGAGGTAGCTACCGACAACTGGGGCGTCGCGGGAGAGACGATTACAAAGCGGCGGGCGCGGGGCGAGTAGCAAGCCAGCTTACTTTGCTTCTCCCCTAGGCTATGCCACGCTGAGCCAAAGGAGGCTTTATGAGCGACACGACCATCAAAAAGGTGAACGCGGCAACCTCGCCCAAGGGCGAGATGGGGCAGGTCTACCTCGTCTCGGGCGTGGGCTTGGCGATGCGGATGTGGCGAGACGAAAGCCCGAACGAGCCCAAACCCGAGGAGAGCCGCGCTTATGAGACCGTCGGTTACGTAATCAGCGGCAAAGCGGAGCTTCATTTGGAGGGGCAGATGATCGTATTAGAGCCCGGCGACTCCTGGCTCGTGCCCAAAGACGCCCGGCATACGTACAAGATTCTCGAGCCCTTCACCGCCGTGGAGGCGACGCATCCGCCCGCTAGGGTGAACGACCGAGACGACGCGTAGGGATTAAGAAAGCACAAAGAAAAATGGGGAGAGGCTGACGTTCATGGTCAGCCTCTCTTCTTGCCAAAATTCATAGAAGCAGCGGCCTCTTCGTCTCGCCGCTACTTTCCCCGAAACTCCGCCGCGCGTTTGTCTAAAAAGGCTTGTGTGCCCTCTTTCGCGTCTTCCGTGGAGGTCGCCATGCCGAAGAGGTCGGCCTCGATTTCCAGGCCCTGCGGCAGCGTCACGTCCGCGCCGCGCACGACGGCCTCTTTGGCGAGCCCGAGGGCGACGGGGGCGTTTTTGACGATTGTCGCGGCGAGTTCTTTGGCCGCTGAGAGCGCGTCGTCGGCCACACGGTTCACAAGGCCGAGCGCTAAGGCCTCGTCCGCGCCCACGTGCCGCCCGGTGAGGATAAGGTCTAAAGCGCGGCCCTGACCGATAAGGCGCGGGAGGCGCTGGGTGCCGCCGTAGCCGGGGATGAGGCCCAGGCCGACCTCGGGCAGGCCCAGCTTGGCGTTTCTGCTGGCGACGCGCAAGTCGGCGGCGAGGGCGAGCTCGAGCCCCCCGCCGAGCGCAAAGCCGTTCACCGCGGCAATGGTCGGGAAGGGCAGCGCGGCGAGCGTGTTCATCACATCCTGACCCGAGAGCGCGGCCTCGCGCCCGCCGAAGACGTCTTCAAGTTTGCTGAGCGCCCCGACGTCCGCCCCCGCGACAAAGGCGCGGTCCGTGCCCGTGATGATGAGCGCGTGGACGTTGAGGTCAGATTCCACGAGTTCGAACGCCACCCCGAGCTCAAAAAGCAGGTCGGCGTTGAGCGCGTTGAGCGCCTCGGGCCGCTCGACGGTGAGGACCGCGACGCCGTTCTCGACTTCATAAGAGAGAAAACGGAGGTCGTCGGCGATTTCGCTTGGGCTTAGGGGTTCGTGGTTGTGGGCGTCGTCCATAGTTCCGTCCTTAGCTGGGAAGTGTGACAGTTGAGTTTGGGATTTACCGTTCTGGTTCCCGTGACTGAAAGCAGTAAAAAGTACCGAGAAAATTCCTTGACCGTGTTGGAGGATGTTTCTTAAGCCTTTATCCGTACTTATAGAACCCTCGTCCCGTCTTGCGCCCCAACCGCCCCGCCCGCACCATCTGCTTGAGGAGCGGCGCGGCGCGGAATTTGGGGTCGCCGAACTCGCTATGCAGCGACTCGGCGGCGGCTAGTGCCACGTCCAGACCGACGAGGTCGCCCAAGGCGAGCGGGCCGATGGGCATGTTCGCGCCCAGCTTCATCGCGCGGTCGATGTCTTCGGCGCTCGCCACGCCCTCGGAAAGCGCGTGGATGGCGTCGTTCATGTAGGGGACCAGGAGACGGTTGACGATGAAGCCGGGCTTGTCCTCGCAGACGATGGGGGTTTTGCCCAGGCCCTCGATAAAGCCCCGCGCCCGCTCCACCGTCTCCTCTTCCGTCTGGAGCGCGCGGACCACTTCGACGAGGGGCAGCATCGGCACGGGGTTGAAAAAGTGGAGGCCGCAGAAGCGTCCGGGGTGAGAGACGAACGAGGCAATCTGGGTGACGGAGAGGCTCGAGGTGTTCGTCGCCAGAATCGCACCCTGTGCCGCGACCTCGTCCACGCGCCCCCACACCTCCTTTTTTACCTCGATGGTTTCAAACACCGCCTCGATAATAACGTCGGCCTCGCGCAGGGGCTCGAGCCCTCCCGTCGGCGTGATGCGCCCCAGCACCTCCGCCTTGGCCTCTTCCGTGAGCGTCCCCTTTTTGACAAAGCGCGCGAGGCTCGCGTCCACCGCGCCCAGCCCCCGCGCCCGCGCTTCTTCGCTCACGTCTTGCAGCGCGACCTCGTGCCCCGCCACCGCGCACGCCTGCGCGATGCCCGCGCCCATCGTGCCCGCGCCGACAACCGCGACCTTCACAGCGTCCCCAGGGGGTGAGGTGAGGCAGCGCGGGAAGAGAGATGAATCGTCCTAAAGTAGTTTTTTACGGCTCTGGTCAGCTTCATAGGGCCCCATATTACCCCACCGCTCCCCCAACGGCTCCGTCGTTGTTTTTGTCTCATCAGCGTTTGACAAACGCTTTTCTTTGTGCTGACAATGGTCTTGCTGCTACCTTAAGCCGGCAACCTTAAAGTTAGCAGCCTCCCGCCTGCAACATATTCTGTTCGCCTTGCCCCAAAGGATGTTTCCTCGTGCCCCCGCTCGTCTGTGCCAAGAACGTCGGCAAAATTTACGGTAACGGAACGGTGGCTTTGGAAGACGTGTCCTTCAGAATCGCCAAAGGTGAGTTTGTGTCGCTGGTGGGGCCGTCGGGCTGCGGCAAGTCAACCTTGTTGCGCCTGGTTGCGGGCTTGGACGGGGTCACAGAGGGCGAAATAAGCGTAGGCAAGGTCGATGTGAGGGGGCGCGCGCCGGGAGAGGCGGCGGTCGGCTTTGTGTTCCAGGACGCTACGCTGCTCCCCTGGCGGACGGTCGAGGCCAATGTGGCGCTGCCGCTCGAGCTTTCCGGCACCCGCCAAAGGGCGAGGCTGGCGGCGGCGCGCGAGATGCTGGAACTCGTGGGGCTGGGGGATTTTGCGGGGACCTACCCCGACGAACTCTCCGGCGGGATGCAGATGCGCGTTTCCGTCGCGCGCGCGCTTGTCACCAAGCCGGACCTTCTTCTGATGGACGAGCCCTTTGGCGCGTTGGACGAAATCACGCGGCAGCGGCTGGGCGGGGAACTGCTCGCCATAGGAGCGCGCACGGGCGCGACGGTCCTGTTTGTCACGCATAACGTCTTCGAGGCGGTTTACTTGTCCGACCGCATTCTGGTTATGAGCGCGCGTCCCGGACGCGTCATCAAAGAGGTGCGGGTGGACGCCCCGGCGGGGCGGACTGAGGCTTTTCGGGGCTCGAGCGCGTTCTCTAGGGGCGTCATGGCGGTGACGCGGGCGCTCTCGCGGGGGTCTGAGCTAGAGTCCAACACCGAGCTTGTCGAGGTGACGGCGTGAGCGCGGTGACGGTGGGGGGTAGGGGGGGCTCGAGAAAACACTTCCTCCACCGCGCTCTCCCGCCCGCGCTCGCGTTTCTTGGCGTCGTGGCGCTCTGGCAACTCGGCGTAGTTCTCTTCAAACCCCCCGCCTATTTGCTGCCGGGTCCTTACGCGGTGCTCGCGGCGTTCTGGGAGCGCGGGCCGCGGCTCCTCGGGGCCGCCTGGCTCACCTTGCAGGCGTCCGCCCTGGCGCTCCTCTTGGCGACCGTGCTGGGCGCTGCGCTGGCGCTCGCGCTGGCGAGTTCGACCGCGCTCTACCGCGCCTTTTTTCCCTACACGGTGGTGCTGCAAACCACGCCCGTCATCGCGGTCGCGCCCGTGGTCGTCATCTGGTTCGGCGTCGGCCTGCCCGCCATCGTCGTCATCGCGGCGCTGGTGAGCGTCTTTCCGGTCGTCGCCAACACCACCGCGGGGCTGCTCTCGACCGACCCGCAGCTTGTAAGGCTTTTTAGGCTCTACCGCGCGTCGCCCCTGCAGGTGCTCGTGAAACTCAGGCTCCCCTACGCGCTGCCTTACTTTTTCGCGGGCGTGCGCGTCGCGGCGGGTCTGGCGGTGATCGGCGCGATTGTGGGCGAGTTCGTCGCGGGGATGGGTGGCAACCGGGGCGGCCTGGGCTTCTTTATCACCGACGCGGCGAGCCGCCTCAAAATAGCGGACGTTTTCGCGGCGACGCTCCTTGCCGCCGCGTTGGGGGTCGGGTTTTTGGGGCTGACGGACCTTGTGAGCCGCTCGAGCCTGCGCCGCCCGCCCACGTCCGCGGATGAACAGGACTAGCGCCGTTGCGTTTTATGAAATATGAAAGCTGTAGTGCGTCCCATATACACTGCGCGGATTGGGTGTAGGTATCATCTCCGGTACTACGTGTTAAACAGTAAAGTGTAAAACCACTCTCGCTCAAACTAGATGATACCTACTGTATAGCAAAGGTGAGGCGGCTCGAGGCTTAGAAAACCCAAATTCAAACACCAGAAGTTGAGGGAACGAAACGTGAAAAGATATTCTTTGATTGCCACAAGTTTGATGGTCACAGTAGGGTTGCTCGGTTTGGCCGGGGCGCAAACGCTTACGAAGCTCACGGTCTACACGAACTGGTTCGCCGAGGCGGGACACGGCGGCTACTACGCCGCGCTCAAAGACGGGCTGTACGAAGCAAGAGGTTTGGAGGTTGAACTCGTTCAGGGCGGGCCGCAGGTCAACGTGGCGGCGCTCCTCGCGTCAAACCGGGCGGATGTCGCCATGTTCGCGGGCGGCCAACTTATCAGTGCCCGCGCGGAAGGGCTGCCCCTGGTCGCCCTTTTCGCCACCTACCAGACCTCGCCGCAGGCGCTCATGTCGCACGCTGAAAACCCAGTGGAGGATTTCGCCGCGCTCGCCGGGCGCGAGGTGGCGGTCACGCCGGGCGCGACCTACTGGCGCTATATCGAGAAGAAGTACGGCTTGGCGGGCGAGGTGAGCGTGCGCAACTACAACGGGCAGCTCGCAAGCTGGCTTCTGGACGAGGACGCGGTGACGCAGAGTTACAGCACGGCGGAGCCCTTTTTCGCCGCCGCGGAGGGCGCAAAGCCCGTCACGCTGCTCGCCGCGGCGTCGGGTTTCAACCCCTACACCGACGTGATGGTGGCGACCGAGAGTTTCGTGGCCGAGCACCCCGACACCGTGCAAGCTTTTATTGAGGCGTCCAGGGAAGGCTGGGAACGTTTCCTGGCTTCACCGACGGACTACGTGGACGTGCTAAAGGCCGCGAACGACAGCATCACCTTGGAGCAGGTGGTGTGGAGCGTTGAACGCTCGAGGCCGCTCATCGCGCCGGAGGGGCGGGATGTGGGCAGCATGACCCTGGAACGTTGGGAGGAACTTTACAACCAGTTCGTGGATTTAGAGCTTATTGACGCGGACGCGTTCGAGGTGCGCGAGCTGCTTTACGACGGCTCCGAGCCGTAAGCGCCGGAAGTATTCACTCACGGCTCGCGCAAACCTGCTATGCTTTGGCAGCACGCGGTTGTGTCTAGGGTTCCGCGCCCCCCGCTTTCAAAAAACCAGAGGGGCGCGGACGGCGACCGAGCGGCACCAGGACGAACGTCCACACCTGAAGGGATAAAAGCCCGGAGGCTCGTTGACCCTTTGTACGTTGTGCCGAGTACAGGGGGAGAGGAGCCTTTATGACGCCTTTTGCTTTGGGTCTGGTTTTGGTCGCCGCCTTCGTCCACGCAACGTGGAACTTTTTTGCTAAACACGTTGGGGGCGGCGCGCCTTTTGTCTGGCTCTTTAGCGCCTTTTCCACCCTTCTCTACGCGCCGCTCGCCGTGGCCGCGGTCGTTATCCAGAAACCCGACTTTACCCCTCTCACCCTCCTCTTTATCCTCGGAAGCGCGGCGCTTCATCTAGTCTATTTTCTCGTGTTGCAAAAGGGTTATCAAGTAGGCGACTTGTCGCTAGTCTATCCTTTAGCGCGCGGCACCGGACCCATGCTTTCGACGGTGGCCGCCATTATTATTTTTGCCGAGCGGCCTTCGCTCCTGGCTTTGGCGGGCGCTGCCCTGGTGGTCGTCGGCGTTTTTCTCCTCGCGGGCGGTCAGCGGTTGTTGACGAGCAATTTAGGCTTGCGTGGGCGCAAGGCCGTTTCTTTTGGTCTTTTGACGGGAACGCTCATCGCCGGTTACACGCTGTGGGATAAGCAGGCGGTGAGCGTCTTGCTCGTCCCCCCGCTGCTGCTCGACTGGGCCTCGAGCCTCACCCGCGCGACCCTGCTCGCCCCCACGGCGTTGCGGAACTGGAACGTAGTCAAGGCGACCTGGCGCGACTACCGCAAAGAAACTCTCATCGTCGCCCTCCTGAACCCGCTTTCCTATCTCCTCGTCCTCACGGCGCTGACCTTCTCGCCCGTGAGCTACATCGCGCCGGCAAGAGAAGTCAGCATCCTGATTGGCGTGCTGCTGGGCGCGCGCTTTCTCGATGAGGAGGAGCCTTTGCGGCGACTCGGCGCCGCTGCCCTCATCGTTTTGGGCGTCGTGGCGCTGGCTTTGGGGTGAGGTTTTGACTCGTGCGCAGGGGATAACGGCGCGCCTGTTGGGTTGCTCGAGCCGAAAATCCACCCCTTACCAGCCTCATGATGCCCCCGTGGGTTAAAGTAGGAGGATTCGCCGTGTTTTTGCCGCGGTTCTCGCAGTCTATGTGACCCCTATGTGACCGCGCGAAAAGACACGCTCGTAACGGCGGTTTTCCGGAGGTCGCAAGCGCGCATGAAAATTTTAGCCATCGCCGACGCGGTGTCGCCGGTCGTTTATTCGGAGCGTTTCCCGGACAACCTCCCCCCCTTCGACCTGGTGCTGAGCGCGGGCGACATCCCCGGCCACGTGTTGGAATTTATGGCGACCAAGCTCACCGTCCAGCCCGTGTACGTGCTCGGCAACCACGGCAACGGCTACTTGCGCGACGGCGAAACAGGGGCGGTAAAGCTGCCGGGGGGCTGCATCAACCTGCATAACCGCGTGCTCATGATTGACGGCGTGCTCATCGCGGGCTTCGAGGGCAGCGCGCGCTACCGCCCCGGCCCGCACCAGTACAGCGAGTGGCAGATGAACCTCATGACCGCTCGCTTAGCGCCGCGCTTGCTGTGGAACAAGTTGCGTCACGGGCGCGCGGTAGACGTTCTCCTGACCCACGCGTCGCCCAAGGGGCCGCACGAGGGGGCCGACTACCCGCACCGCGGTTTCAGAGCCTTTAACCGCTTTATGGAACGCTGGAAGCCTAAGCTGCACGTCCACGGCCACGTCCACCTTCAGGGGGCCAACGCGCCCAGGGAATATGTGACCGAGGCGGGGGTGCGCGTCATCAACGCGTTCGAGTTCACGCTCATCGACATCGACTTAGCCACCGACGCGGCGCGGCCTGTCGAGCTTGGTGCCCTTTAGAACCGTGCTACACCCGTGTTGTGGGCGCTGAACGCCAATGTTGAGCCTGTTGTTTGCGCGCCGGTTATGGGGCCTTAAAGTTCGTTTTGTAAAGTGTATCCGTTTTTGACACGTCCCGCCCGTTCATCACGGTTGCTCACCGCCGTGCGAGCCGTCCAAGCGCCGCGGTGTGGGGGATGTTACATCCAGCACCTTACATCTGCCTTACAAAAAGGGTGTAGCCTGGTTTAGGAGGACGCTGTGAGCCACATGACGGCACAACGCGCGAGACGGGACGCCGAACGGGCGCGGGGTCGGGCGTTTTGGCGGAACGTGCTCCACAACATCCGGGGCGTCCCCAACGAACTCTTGCCCTTTAGCGCGGTACGGGAACTCTACCCAAACTCGGAGAGTTACAGCGGGGTCAGGCCCATCCTCATCCAGCAAATCGTCGGCTCGGTGGACCGCTACCGCGACTTCGACCACTACTTTCTGCCGCGGCTCGACCATACCTTAGAGCGCTGGATTGGCATCCGGCAGGCGGGGCTCGAGGGCGTCGAACTGCCCGCCATCCAGGTCTATAAGGTCGGCGACATCTACTTCGTCAAAGACGGCCACCACCGCGTTTCGGTCGCGCGCAACGCGGGGCAAAAGTATATCGACGCCGAGATCATCGAGCTCAACGTGACAGTGCCGCCGGGCGGGGCGGACAGCCTCAAAGACATCATCATCAAGGGCGAGTACGCGCGCTTTTTGGAGCGAACTGGGTTGGACAACGTGCGCCCCGGCCACTACCCGATTCTTTTTACCGTCACGGGCCGCTACGACACGCTTATCGAGCATATCCGCACCCGTCAATATTACCTGGGCCTCAAATATCAGCGCGACGTGTCCTGGGAGGAGGCGGTCGGCTCTTGGTACGACCGGCTTTACAAGCGCGTGGTGGACGAGGCGAGGGAGCATGGGGTGCTGCGGCGCTTCCCGGGCCGCAACGAGGCGGACCTCTACTTGTGGATCATGGATCACCGCTACTATTTGACTCAGCGCTACGGCGAGGACGTGGGCTCAGAAAGGGCCGCCACGGACTACGCCGCGCACTACGCGCCGGACGCGGTGAAGCGCCTTTGGCAGCGGCTCGTCAAGCTCTGGCGGGGCGAGGTGCCGGAATAAGCGAGTGGATAGTGGTGAGTGAAAAGTGGAGAGCAGGGTCAAAAGCTTTTTCTCCTCTGTCTGAAAATCCGTCTGGAAAGCAGTGTGTAGGCCTGGTCATGCGGCAGGTAAGCTCATGTTTCTCGTGGTGGCGTGTGGGGCGGACGGGTGTGTTAAGACTGGGCTATGACATGGAACGCATTTTTAGAAGACAAAGGCTTTACGCTCCGGGAGGGACGCGCCGCCCTATTTAGTGACGCCGCTTGCGACGTTGGAGCTTTTGAACGCGCCGCGCTGGTGCCGCTCCTTGGGGTGACGCCCCTGCGGCTCACGGGGGCGGACCGCGCAGAGTTTCTCCACGGACAGGTGTCCAATGAAGTCAAAAGGCTCCCCACAGGCGGGACGGTGCAGGCGCTCATGCTCAACGTCAAGGGTCACGCGCTGGCGGGGATGCATGTTTATAAACGCGAGAACGACCTTTTCGTGGCGGTCGAGGGCGGCGCGGGGGCGCAGGTGGTCGCGCAACTTCGGGCGCACATCATTTTTGATCAGGTGGAGATTGAAGACTTGAGCGGCACCCTAGCGAGCCTGACCCTCCAGGGCGAGGACGCGGCGGGGGTGCTCACAGAAGTTTTGGGCGAGGTGCCCCAGCCGGGCCGCTTCGTCCAGCTTCCCTTTGCGAGCGCCCATTCTGAAAGTGCCAGGGTGCTCGTGGGCGAGGCCGCGCGAAGTCTTCACGGCGGCTACGACCTGCACGTGCTTACCAAAGACGCGCCCGCGCTCTTTGACGCGCTCCTTAAAGCGGGGGCCGCGCCCGCGGGCGAAGACGCGCTCACGCTCGCCCGCGTGGCGGCGGGCCTCCCCGCCGCCGAGACCGAGGGCGGCGAGGGCGTCTTGCCGCAGGAGGCGGGGCTCGAGCCCTGGCTCTCCTACCGCAAGGGCTGCTACTTGGGCCAAGAAATCATGGCCCGTATCGAGGCGCGCGGCAACGTGCGCCGCGAACTGCGCCGCCTACATTTAAGCGCCCTCCCCGCCGCGGGCGCGCGCGACCTCGTTCAGAATGGCAGGGTGGTGGGGCGTTTGGGCGCGGTTGCGACGCACCCCGAAGAGGGCGTGTTGGCTTTGGGCGTGGTGCGTAAAGACGTGAATGTCTCAAAGGCGGAAGGAAACGCTTTAGAAGTGGGTGGCGCGAAAGCGACGTTGGCGGCGTCTCCTTCCGCTCAGGTCTGACCCCGCCCCTGTAAGAGTTCTGTAAGGGGGCTACCCTGCATACTAAGAGGGTGATGTCGCCTTCTTCTTATCAACCTTCGTTTTATAGGCCGCTCTGCCCGAGTTGCGGCGGCGGGGGCGTCCGCATCGCCAGCACCGCCGTTGTCTACTTTGACGTGATTTACGACGCCGCGCTTCAGGATTTGGTGGTCACGGCGGAAACGCTGGGCGACGCCGATTGGGACGCGGCGAGCCGGGTCATGTGCAACGCCTGCGGGTGGCGGGGTGAGGTGGGGGGGCTCGAGCTCTAGCCCATTAAGGTCAGCCCTCGCCCCTCTTCACTCCGCCGGATGGTCCACGCGACGTTCCCCGCACCGTCCTCCCCGCTACCCCACCTCAAGGATGCTTAATTCGTCCCGACGATGCGCGTGTCCGGCCTGAACGCGGCCCAGGCGAACCAAAGCGTGTTGTCGTGGACGACGGGGGAGAGGGCGGTGCCCGCGAGTTCGCCGCTT
The DNA here is from genome assembly GCA_965214995.1 of Trueperaceae bacterium. Taxonomy (GTDB): domain Bacteria; phylum Deinococcota; class Deinococci; order Deinococcales; family Trueperaceae; genus CBDCCT01. Next base: position 4,199,631 of record CBDCCT010000002.1, on the reverse strand, counting down.
ACGGCCTGGCCGAGCAGGTTCCAGCTCGAGCCGGTCTCTTCGTCCACGAAAGCTTCGCCGTTCCAAGCAAACGTCAGCGTCATTCCGTCCACGCGGCGGTCGAACACGCCCGCCGCGCCCACGTCCTCGCTCTGGGCAATGGCGCGCGCGTCCAAGGCGCTCGTCGTGCCCTCCTGCCAGAACACGGCGACGGGATCGCCGCCCACGTCGGTGTTGATAACCCGTTGCTCTTGGAGGGTGCTAAAGGGAAAGGCGGCGGCGTCGCCCGCGCGCTCAAAGGTTATGACGCGCTCCTTGGGCGGCAGGCGTCCGTCAATCTCACCCGCAAAAAGGAAGGGCGGCTCGTCCGCGCGGTCGTAACCGACGTAGGGGTTCGCGCCGTAGTCGCGCGAGAAGCCCGTCTCGCGCGAGAGCACCAGCGCGTCCGGAAACGCCGCCCGGAACTCTTCAAAAGAGACGATCTGGGCGGGGTAGCGAACAAGCTGCGCGCCGCTCAAGGAGCCGACCACGCCCTCGCCCGTGAGCTGCGACCAGAGCGTCGAGGAGGCGGTATCGAACATGAGCAGGTTGGAGTTGTAGAGCAGGCCCGACACGCCGAAGGTGACCTCGAGCGCGGACGCGGCCTCTTCAAATAAGCCGCTGTTGACGTTCTCGTTGGCGGGGGGCGGCGTTTGAGGCGTCGCCGCCGGGTTGAGCGCCGTTACCGCCGCCTCCCCTTCAGCGTCCAGCGGGATGCGCCGGTCAAAGGCCAGCGCGGAGTTGCACAGGGGGCAGAAGGTCACGGCCACGGGCACGCCGCCCAGCGTGTCGTTGACAATCTCGTGCCAGGTGAGCACCTGGAGCGGGTAGGCGCGGCTCTCGCCGCCCAGAGAAAGCGCGATGACGGGCTCCTGTTCGCCCAGCCACGCTTCGGCGGCGGCCTGCGTCACGAACTGCGGCGCGGGGCTCGGCGCCGCCGCTCCCGCGTAGTCACCGCCAAAGCCCAGCGCGGGGATGCCCTGGGGCGGGGGGCCGCCGCTCAGGATGTCCTCTACGGGAATCGTCGCGCGGCCTGGGTCCACCCCAATGGCCCTCAGCGCGCCCCCGCCGGGCTGCGCGACCGCCGCGCCCACGCCTCCCAAGGTCACGAGAAAGACCAGCAACGGATTTACAAATTTCATAAGTGCCTCCTTTTGGTTAGGGCAGCGTACCGGATGCACGGGGCGGGGGCGGTCAACCGTTGTACACACGCCCGCTGTCGCCTTCTGCTCACCTCCCAACGGCGTTGACGCGAGGCTGTCTGAGTTGTTGGGTGCGCCTTTTAGCAAAGCTTCGTTTTCTTTACACAACCGACGTGCAAGTGTTCAGCGCTTACCCTCTCGCATGGCGGCTGGAACAGCGTTCACCAGCTTTTCACGCTTCTATAATGGTTTTGAGGATGTTGCAACGGACTTATGGCGGTGCCAAATAGACGGTGCCAAACCGGCAGTGTCAGATTGACAGTACCAAATCGCCCTTAGCGAACGTTTCCCTGATGAGAAACCACTATACTGGTTTTTGTGTTGACTGAATTAACAAGAGCGTACGTGTGGGTCCATCACCGTGTGTGGCTGCTCGGCAGCTTCCGGCAGGCGAGGGGCGGGGGTAGACGATGACGCGACTCAAGCGTTACATCACACGCTTTTTTCTGGGCCTCGAGAAAGACTTCAACACCCTGCGGCACACCTTCCGCACGCTTCTCCGGTCGCCGCGCCCCTTTGAGATCGTGCCCTATTTAGGCTACGGGACGAGCGAACGGCTGTTTCTTAAAGGGCGCGTGTTGGAAGATAAGGGCGTGAGCCTGGGCACGCCCGAGGCGACGCGCTGGCGCAACCTGGTCAATACCTACAAGCGTTTCGTGAGCGACGAGGTGCCGAACGCCGAGCTCGAGCTCCGCTTCGGCACCATGCGCCGCAGGCTCGTGACCAACGAGGGGGGGTATTTCGACACCTCCGCCGGCACGTCCTCTGACACCCCATCTGACACCTCGTCTGGCACCTCATCTAACAATGTGTCTGGCAGTGTTTCGTCCGACTCCGGGGCTGCGTCCAGGGCTGCGTCCAAAGGTACGTTTTCTGGCTCGGCGGCGGGCTGGGTGGACGTCGAGGTGCGGCTCCTCAAGCCGACGCGCGGGGGCGAGGTGAGCGCGACGGGCGCGGTTTTGGTGCCGCCCGAGGGCGCCGCCTTCGGCGTGATCAGCGACATCGACGACACCGTGGTCCAGACCGACGCGACCCGCTGGGTGCGCGTGCTGAGCAGCGTGCTTTTTGGCAACGCCTACACGCGGCTGCCGTTCAAGGGGGTGGCCGCCTTTTACCGCGCCCTGCAGGGCGGGGACGACGGGGGGAGAAACAACCCCCTGTTTTACGTGTCGTCCTCGCCCTGGAACCTTTATGACTTGCTGCTCGAGTTTTTCCGCGCCGAGGGCATCCCCAGGGGGCCGCTCATGCTGCGCTCTTGGCGCGGCGGCGGCTTCGCGCCCAGCGAACACGGCTCGTTCAAGTCGCGCGAGATCAGGCGCATCCTCGACATGTTCCCGCACCTACCCTTTATCTTGATAGGCGACAGCGGTCAGGAGGACCCCGAAATCTACCACGACATCGCGGGCGCTTATCCCGGGCGCATCTTGGGCATCTATATCCGTAACGTGAGCCGCAACCCGGACCGCCCCGAGGCCATCGGCGAACTCGCGGCTCGGGTCCGGGAACTGGGCAGCACGCTCGTGCTGGCCGACGACACGCTCGCCGCCGCGCAGCACGCCGCGGGCCGGGGCTGGATTTCGCCCCAGGCGCTGCCCGAGATACGCTCGGACAAAGAAAAAGCCGACGCGCCCTTTGAAGAGCACCGCGACACCGAGGCGACCGTCATCGGCTCGGACCGCGAGGGCGCAGCCGCCATGCCCGAAAGCTAAAAAGAGCCGAGGAGTAAAAAGTTCACGCCGGATGTGCGTTCAATTCAGATGCTTGTCCGACAGGGGCAGTCAGGTTGAAGCGGCTGGGCTTGGAGGAAACACATCCGCCGCACAAGTTTTTCCCACGCCTCGAGCGCCGTGCGAGTAGCACGTTTGCTGATGGGGAGGTGAATAGCAATTCCACGTAACGTTGCTACACTTCCCCGCAGGCATCATCCCCGGACGTGCGTGCTCATCGATGTTTTTTCAAGTGAGCGTGTAGCAGACCAGGGTGTTGCCTGCTAGAACTTCAGGGCCGCCTTGACGCGACGATACGGTGTTTCAGACCGCCGGGCGCAAAGGTGTCGAAACTCAGAAGAGGTTATGTCCCGGGAGTCAGTAAAGAAACGCCGGGTGCTCGAAAAGCCTGCGCACCGCCTCCCGCTTGGATGGGGCTTCTTGTGCCAGAATAACCGTGCCCGAGGCGTCACAGGCGCGCGCCACCACCGCCTGCGGCTTTTCGAGAAGCTCGAGCGCGAGCCGACCCTCACCAACAAGCTGAACTACGTCGTCGTAGAACTCGAGTGCGGTGTAGCGCAGGATAGCCAAAACTTCTTCCATAACGTTTCCTCGCCGCCCGCAGGAAACGTCCTCCAAGGACGCCCGGGCTTAGGTGTACAGCCCCCATTTTATTGAGGGGCTCGAGCCGACGCTATAGAAAATGCCGCTCAAAAGAGCGGCGTGTGGGAATGTTTGCACGAAGAGGAAGGGTTGGTCGGCGTCATGCCGGGTGTCCGCGGGCGTTTTGTCGACGCGTCCAGTGTCGGGCGTGACCTCGGGACAAACCAGCGAGAACGGGTTGCAGGATGCGCTCGAGGCGGTTCATAGCTGCGTCGCAAATCCCTTTAAGCAGCGGACACGAGCGGCAGGCGTTTCTCCCGCAAGCAGCCGCCCGCGTCAACCGTCAGCTCCCACACGGCCAAATCGGGCCTGAATTCATAAGCCAGCGCGTCCAGCTTTCGCCAGAACTCGTCGTCCCAGCGCGCTTTGTGGGCGATGAGGTGATCCAAGAAACCGCGCGGAACGGAGCCGCCCAAGGCGTACGTCAGAAATTCTCTAAGCTCGACCTCCATAAACGCCACCCTAAACCCTACACCGAAACGCGCACCTTAGTCATCCGTATCGCCGGCGAAGAGTGCTTGCTCCTCCTCGGGGCTTCCCTTGGTCTTATACCCCGCGGGCTCCCCCTGGATGGCGGCAACAACCTGCTGCTTTATCTGCTCAATCAGCTGAGGGTTCTCGCTCAAGAAGCTCGCCGCTTTCTCCTTGCCCTGCCCCAGCCGCGTCTCGCCATAGCCAAACCACGAGCCCGACTTCTGGATGATGTCTAGGTCAGAGGCGATGTTGATTAAGTCACCCAGCTTGTCAATCCCCCGCCCGAACATGATCTCCACTTCGGCTTCCTTAAAAGGCGGCGCGACCTTGTTCTTGGTGACCTTGACGCGCGTGCGGTTGCCGACCTTGTCCACCCCCGACTTCACGTCGCCTTTGCGCCTCACTTCCATCCTTACAGACGCGTAGAACTTCAAGGCCCTGCCCCCGGGGGTGGTCTCGGGGTTGCCGTACAAGACGCCAATCTTTTCCCTTATCTGGTTGATGAATATGGCGGTGGTGTGGCTCTTGCTCAGGATGCCGGTAAGCTTCCTTAAGGCTTGGCTCATCAGCCTGGCCTGCAAGCCTACGTGGGAGTCGCCCATCTCGCCCTCTATCTCGGCCCTGGGGACCAATGCCGCCACCGAGTCCACCACAATCACGTCGACCGCGCCGCTGCGGACCAAAAGCTCGGTAATCTCCAGGGCCTGCTCGCCCGTGTCGGGCTGGGACACGAGCAGGTTGTCGATGTCCACCCCCAAAGCCTTGGCGTACTGGGGGTCCAAGGCATGTTCGGCGTCGACAAAGGCGGCCACGCCGCCCTTGGCCTGCGCCTCGGCGACGATGTGGAGGCTCAAAGTAGTCTTGCCGCCCGACTCGGGGCCGTAGATTTCCACCACCCGGCCTCTGGGCACGCCGCCCACGCCGAGCGCTAAGTCGACCGACATGCTGCCCGTGGAGATGACGCCCTGAGACAAGAGGGTGGCGTCTTCGCCTAAGCGCATGATGGCTCCCTTGCCGTACTGTTTCTCGATTTGGGAAAGCGTGTTGTTAAGGGACTTCTTCCGGTCTTCGCTGAGGACTTGTGTCATGAGCACCAGTATACCTTATATTTTAAGGTGTTTGGTGAGTGCTACGTTACACCCTCTCAGGCGACCGGCCTTCTCGACGCCTTGCCCCCGGCGGCGCAGAGGGCGGGCGAGCGTCTCGAGCTTCCCAAGTGCTCGCCCCTCAGCCTCTTTCTCTCTTGCGGCCCAGCGGCCAGAGGGCTTTGGCTGGTCGAAAGTTGAGGCGGGGGAGGCGTAAAGGGGCGGGCCCCGCTATGCTCAGACCGCTACCGTCTACGCGAAGCGTGTTGTAGTCGGCGTCATAAAAGAGGCGGCTGCCGCGCTCGTAGTCTCTGACTTCCTCGGGGTCGAGCCAAACGAGCACGACCTGCGTACAGCCCTCGCCACGGCAGGGCGGCTCGAGCCAAGCGAGGGGCCGCGCATAGGAGCGGTAGTGGGGCCCCTTGGGGCGGTGACGTAGACATGTGAACATTGCCATGCGGATTCATCCTTTCTTGGTGCTTGCTTGATGCTTGGTTCCGAAGACGTGAGCAGGATAGGAGAAGCGCCCTGACCGCTGCCTGACCGCCTTACCAAGAGCGAGCGCGAAAAACCAAACGGTAGAGGCGAAGGTCGAGCCCAATCCGTAAGCTTTGCGAGCAGGTGGCGGAGTTGCCGCTGGGAATCGAACTGGCCGCGAGCTGGGTCGAGCACTGCTCGGACGAAGACATCAGCCGCGGCCAGTTCGCGCAAGGCATCGCCCGCTTGGAGGCGATGGTGAGGCGGCTCGAGGGGTCCGGCGGCAAGGGCCTCGAGGCGGAGCGCCTGCGCTTCCAGTTCGTCTCCTCGCTCACGCTGGTCGCCATCCGTTACCGCGACTACGGCCTGGCTATTCTGCGCGCCAAAGAACACCTCGCTCGAGCGGACGCCTTGGGGCGTCAGTACCACAAGATTGGCGTTTTGCTGGACCTCGCGCTCGCGGAGCAGTTTGCCGGGCTTTATGAAGAGGCGGTTGAACACAACTTGGTGGCGCTCGCCTTGGCCGAAGAGATGGACTGCCTCGACGACGTGGGCCTGCTCAAGGCGAACCTCTGCCTCACCCTGCGCGGGTGCGGCGAGCCTGAACGGGGCCTCGAGCACGGGCTTGACGCGGCCGAAATCTTAGCGTCTCTGGGTCTGGTGCGCATAGAAGGTCAGTGCCGCAACCGGGTCGGGCACTGCCTGCTGGCCTTGGAAAGGTGGGCCGAGGCCGAGGCGGCCTACGCCGAGGCGCTGGCCGTTTGGGAGCCTCTGCGCCATCCCAACAGGGTCGAGGCCGTGGCGGGCCGGGCCGTCGCCGCCGTTAAAAGAGGCCAAACCGCCGACGGGGTGGGGATGGCGCAAGAGGTGCTGGATTTTGTCATAAGGGAGGGCTTACGGGGCGTGGTCGAGCCCGTGTTTTTACTGCTCAACTGCGCGCATGTTCTGACGGCGTCCAGTCGGGAGGAGAGGGCGCAGCAGGTTCTGCGGCAGGCTGAGAGCTGGGTCACGACCACCGCCCGCAGGATTAGCGACGACGAGGTGCGCCGCGCCTTTCTTTACAGGCCGGACAACCAAAGGCTCAGCGCGCGGTTGGCAGCTTCGTTGTAAGAGGGGTTGCGCAGGCTTCCTGTCGTAAGACACGCTTCAGCTTTGTCAGGTTAAGGTTTCACAGCCTGGTGCTCGAGCACGGGCAGCGGGTCAACCGGGGTGCCGTCCACGCGTATCTCGAAGTGCAGGTGCGAGCCCGTGCTAAAGCCGGTACTGCCGACCAAGGCTATAATCTCACCCATCTCGACCGTTTCGCCCGCCGTGACCCACAGCTCGGAGGCGTGCCCGTAATAATATTCCTCGTTGCCCGTCTGGATGATGACCAAATTACCGTAACCCGAGCGCCAGCCGCTAAAGGTGACCACGCCCGCCGTGGCCGCCATCACGGGGTCGCCTGTATGGCCGTCGATATCCACACCCGTGTGGTTGGGCGAGCCGCGGAGCTGGCGGTAGCCAAACTTGGACGTGACCGCGCCGACAAGAGGCCAGACCATACGGATGTCCGCGCCCAACTCGGGCGCGCCCGTGGTCGCGGGCAAGAGGTCCGCCGCCGCCACGACGCGCAGCTTCTGCCCCACCACGAGCTTCGTGCTGCGCAGGTTGTTGGCCGCCATGAGCGCCTCGACGGTGGTGTTGTAGCGCGCCGCGATGACCGAGAGCGATTCCCCCCGCGCCACGGTGACGGCGGGCGCCGCGGCTCCCCCCTGGTCGGCGTCGGAGGCGTCCGCGTAGCGCCCGGGGATGAGCAGCGTGTCGCCCGGTTGCAGCACCTTGCCCTTGCTGAGGCCGTTGGCGCTGCCCAGCGTGTTTATATCTACTTCATATTCGGCGGCGATGGCCCAGAGGGTGTCGCCGGCTTCGACCGTAATGGTGAGCGGCTGGGGCGGCGCGACGTCTCCCGAGGCCCTGAGCAGAAGCGTCTGTCCCACACTAAGACCTGAGCCGTTGAGCCCGTTGAATGCGATAAGGTCGTCGACCGACAGGTTAAAGGCGGTGGCGATGTCGTAAAGCGTGTCACCCGCCTTGACGACATACTGGGTGGGCTGCGCGTCGTCCGGAATTTTGAGAACGGCGCCCGGAATCAGGTCTTGCCCCGTGAGGCCGTTTGTTTCTAGAATCGCCTCGACGGTGGTGTTGTAGCGTTCGGCAAGGCTCCAGAGGGTGTCGCCCCTCTTGACCGTAATCTCTAAGCTCTGAGCGGCGGCGACGGAGAGCATGAGGGCGGACAGGAGGGTGTACAACAAACGTAACCAGGGCATTGTGAGGCACTGTAACAAAAAATTTCACAACGCAACTTAATGAAATTGGTTATAATCTCAGGGTTTGCTCATGTAAGAAATTTCATATACAGTGAAGGTTCGCATACAGCTCTTAAGGAACTGGCGTATTATACCCATATACAGCAGAAGAGTATTTGACTCAGGTTCAAACTCAGAGTGTACAGTGGGCTTACTAATGATTTAACGGACGCCGCTCAACACCTGGCACGCTCTCCAGGCGTGAACCGACCGCGACAAAAGCGTGAAGCGTTTACGGCGGAGTCCTCTACGCTAGACTGTAAAGCTGTGACTAAGGCTGTAGACGAGAATGAAAAGGGTGAGGTCGTGGTGCTCGAGCGCCCCGTCCACGGCGGCGCGGCGCTGGCGCGTGTGGAGGGGGGCCGCGTGGCGCTCGTCCGGGGCGGTATCCCTGGGGAAAGGGTCGAGGCGCGTTTGGAGGAACGTTCCGGCGTGCTCCAAGGCCGGGTGACGCGCGTGCTTGCCGCCTCCCCCGACCGGACGACGCCCCTAGCGCATCCCGGCCTAGACTACGGCTTCATCCACTACGAAAGGCAGTTGGAACTCAAGCGGGAGGTGGTCAAGGACGCGCTCTCACGCGCGCTCAAGCGTGAGGTGCAAATTCCTCCCGTGAGACCCGCGCCCAAGCGCCTGCACTACCGCAGCGCCGTACAGCCCGCCGTGACGCGCGAGGGGCTGGGCTACCGCGAGCCGGAGAGTCACGAGGTGGTGGTGCTGGCGTCCGACCCGGTCGCCAACGAAGCCATCAACGAAGCGTGGGAGGTCTGGGGGCGACTGGACACCCCCAAGGGCGTCCGCGAGGTCGTCTTCCGCGGCAACGGTAGGGGAGAGGTGCTCGCTTCGCTCGTGGCGACGGCACCCGCCAAAGCGCTCGTTCCTTTTGCGCATGAGCTCGTCAGGGCCGGGCTCACCGGGGTGAGCCACGCGCCCTATGACCCGCGCGGGCGCTTTCGCGGGGGCAGCGAGCGGCTGGCGGGGGCGCGGAGCATCCGGCAGCGCTACGGAGATTTTGACGTGAGCGTGAGCGCGACGAACTTCGCGCAGCCCAACCCGTCGGCGGCGAGCGAACTTTATAAATCTCTGCAATCCCTGGCGTCTTCGGGCGGGCTCGCGCTCGACGTGTACGCAGGAAGTGGGATTATCGGGCTGCACTTAGCGAAAAGCTTCGAGCGCGTAGTTGCCTTAGAAATCGACCGTGGGAGCGTGGTGCGGGGCGAGCGGGACGCGGCGCGGCTGGGTGTTGATAATCTGGAATTTATCAAGGCGGACGCCAAACGCCTCGTCGTCCCCGAAAACACCGACCTCATCGCGGTGGACCCGCCTCGAGCGGGGCTCAACAAGGAGGTGCGGCGCACCCTCACCGCCTCGAGCGCGCCGCGCCTCCTCTACGTCTCATGCGACGTGGCGACCTGGGCGCGCGACGTGGCGGCCTTGGAGGGGGTGGGGTGGCGGCTCGAGCACTTTGAGCCCTTCGACTTCTACCCGCACACGCACCACGTTGAAATGCTCTCGCTGCTCGTCCGGTAGGATTTATAAATTTGTGCGTTGTTGGGTAGGGCGCTCGAGCACCAAAAGCTGCCACACAAGCCCGAGAGAGCGGTGCAGCACCCTCTCGTGACCGCTGCTCATGGCGGCCTCAAGGATGCTCGCCTCGTCGTGCAGATAAAAACGGTAGGCGCGGCCCAAGAGTTTCATCCCCGTGTTAAGAAGTGAGCGAAAAGGTTTGAGGAGCGGGCGCGGCTTAGGATACGTGAGCACCAGCAGCCCTTCGCTGTGGCGGGCCGCTTTACTAAGGAGCGCCGCCGCGTCGGGGTAGCAGCAGACGACGCGGTCCAGCAAAACGATGTCGGCGGGCGGGGTTTCTACGGTGACAAAATCTCCCTGCAACAGGTTCATCTTCTCCGTTACCCCTCGAGCCCCAGCAAGCGACCGGGCCGCCTCCAGATAATCGCGCGACACCTCGACGAGACTCGCCTGCGCCGCGCCTCTTTCTAACAGCGTGAGACTGAGCGCGCCGAAACCGCCGCCGATGTCGAGCGCTGTTTTTCCGTTAGCGTCACCCACCGCCCCCAATATCCTTTTCTGCCGCTCTCTCAACCCACGCCGCTCGAACGCGCGGCGCTCCGCCGCCACGTAGGAGCCGCCAAACATCTCGTTGAGGCCGTTGGGGTTGCAGCAGCTCATAATTTTTTAGTCGGGCGGGTGACGAGGTACGCGCTCACGCCGACGCCAATGAAAGCGAGCATGACTTTGACCCAAAAAAGGGGGATGATGAGGATGCTCGAACCCATCGTCAGCACGATGAGCCCAACCGCCAGAATCTTGGCCCGCAAGGGCATCCCCAGCCCCGCGCGCCAGTCGCGGATGAGGGGGCCGAACATCGGATTATTGAGAAGCCAAGCGTAGAAGCGGGGACTGCTGCGCGCAAAAAAAAAGGCGGCCAGAAGCAAAAAGACGGTCGTCGGCATCACCGGCAAAAACGCGCCGACGAAGCCCAGGCCGGTAAAGAGGAGGCCCAGCACCAGCCACAGCGTCCTGAGCAGGCGGTTGGAGGTCACCCTCATTTCGGTGCTGTAGTCTTGTGTGCGAACGTCTTGTGTGACGTATGGGGTGCTGTCGCGTGCGCCGGGTTTCACTCCTTCCACCATACGCCGCGCCGCCCTCTCGCACCGTGCGGTGAGTATACTTAATGAGGCTAAGAAACAGGGAGACCCTTATGATTGGATCGCTTTTAGTCGCCGTGGACGCGTCGGACAACGCCAAGGTCGCCGTGAGCTACGCCGTCTACCTCTGCAAAGAACTGGGCGCGGCGCTTAGTGCCGTGTTCGTTATAGACACCCGCATGATCAACATGCCCTACTGGACCGACTACGGCGCGCTGAGTCTGCCCGTGACCAACTTCTCAACCCAGATGCAGGAGGTGCTGGGCGACCAGGGCAAGCGCGTGTTGGCGCGCGTCGAGGAGGACGCGGCGGGCGTCAAGTTACGCACGGAGCTGCGCACGGGGGTTCCGGCGACCGAGATTTTGGAGGCGGCGAGGGAGAGCGACCTCATCGTGCTGGGGCGTCACGGGGAAACGCACCAGACCGAAGAAGCGGGGGGCTCGAGCCCCGGCGGCTTGGGCGCGACCGCCGAGCGCGTGCTGCGCACCGCCGCGGACCCGGTTCTGATTGCGCCGAATACGTTCCAGGAACCCACGCGCGTGCTGCTCTGTTACGACGGCTCGAGCCGCGCGAGCGAGACGATGAACTACGCCGCCGAACTCGCCAAACGCCTCAAACTGCCCTTGGCGGCGCTTAGCGCCCACGACGACGAGAATGTCGCCAAAGAGCGTTTAGAGCGGGTCGCGCGCTACATGGACGCGCAGGGGCTCGACGTCACTACTTTTTCTCGTCAGGGCGACGCCGTCGAGGTGATTTTAGGCGAGACGCAGCCCGGCGACCTCTTGGCGATGGGCGCGTTTGGCGAGGGGCGCATCCGCGAGTGGCTGCTGGGTTCGACCACCGAGTCGGTTTTGAGGGCTACAAAACAGCCCGTGCTCCTGCACCGTTAGAGCCTCCCCTTACCGCCTATCCCGCCACCACCACAAGATAAACGCCCCCCCGCCCGTGAGCAAGAGCGGCAAGACCCAGCCCGGCGTGCGCCCGCTCGGGTCGTTGACGATGACCGTGAGGAGGATGGCGACGACCGTCGGGTAGAGCGCCCAGCGCTGACCGCCCCTCGCTGTCGGCAGAAGATACAGGTAAGCGAAGGTCGCCGCGAAGCCCAAGAAAAGGACGGGCGCGCCGCCCCAGCCGAAAAGCACCTCGGTGGTGATGAGCGCGCCCACGCTGCCGAGCACCCCGGCGGGCAGAACCGCCCACCAGCGCTTTGTGTCGCCAAGGTAAACGAGCGCGAACGCGAGCGCGGGAAACGCCAGCGCGGCGCTCCCGGCGAACCTGCCCGAGGTCACGATGGCGAACACGCCGATGAGGCTGAAGCCGACGACGCGGCCCCAGAACGGAAGCGAGCCAAGGGTACCCAACCACAGTCCGGCGCCCGCGGTGAGGAGAAACGCGAACCAGACGAACGACGGGAGCGCGCCCAAAAGCCCTGTGTTGATGAGAAACACGAACGCGCCCGCGATGACGAGCAGCGTGCCGACGAGGCGGAGGTTGGTATCTTTCATACGCCTAAACCCCCTCGGGCACGGTGGCGGCGACGGTGGTGCCGCCCGGCCCGCTCGTCAGGGTGAGTTCGCCGCCCAGGGCCGCGACGCGCTCGCGCATCCCCTTGAGGCCCAGGTGGCCGGGGAAAACACCGTCCGTCTCGAAGCCGACGCCGTCGTCTTGGATGGTGAGGTGGACCTGCGCGTCCTTTTGGCAGAGCTTGACCACAACGTGCTCTGCCTGGGCGTGCTTCACGACGTTGTGAAGCGCCTCCTGGGCCACGCGGAAGAGCGCCTGTTTGGCGGAGAATGTTAGTTTGGGCTCGCTGGCCTCGAGCTCGCTCCTAAGCCCGTGCCGCGCCCCCACCGCCTCGGCCTGTTTGCGCAAGGCGGCGGCGAGCCCTTCGCGCTCCAAGATGTCCGGGCGCAACTCGAAAATAAGCGCGCGCATCTCGGCCAGCCCCGCCTCGGCCAGGCTCTGCACGTAAGAAAGCGCCTCCGCCGCGCGCTGCGGGCTCGCCGGGTCGGGATGGTCGAGCAGCTTCTTGGCGGCGTGCGCGCCCAGAACGATGCTATATAAAGCCTGCGAGACGGAGTCGTGGAGTTCGCGCGCTAAGTGCTGGCGCTCCTCATACGCGGCCCTTTCGCTCACCTGCGCGCTCAGCTTGGTGTTCTCCAGGGCCACGCCCGCCTGCGCCGCAAAGGCCGCGACCACCCGCAGCCGCTCCGCACTCAGCGTTTCGTGAGGGGCGCACTCGAGCCCCAGCACCCCCACCACCCCGTCGCGCACGATGAGGGGGAAAAGGTGGACGGGGGCGTCGGGGAGCGTGATGGGCTCCCGCCTAACCATCACCTCTTGCAGCACGTTGTCGGTCATGGAGGAGAGCGCGCCGCGTTCGGCGACCTTTGCCAGTTCGGGCGCTCCGTCGGGGCCGCGCTTTTCGAACACCCCGACCGCGCGGTAGGGCACGACCTCGCGGAGCCGGTCGAAAGTGGTCTCTAATAAAGGGGTGAGCTCGAGCGTCAGCGCGGTGGTATTGGAAAGCTCCAAAAGCGCGGCGAGCTCGCGCGTGCGCTCTTGCACGCGTTTTTCCAGCCCTGCCTCGCTCCGCCGCAGCGCCTCGTTGGCCTCGACTAAATCCTGCGTGTGCGCCTCCAGACTCCGCGCCATCATGTTAAAGGTGCTCGCCAACACGCCCAGCTCGCTCCGGGAATGGACGGGCAGACTTACGCCTAAGTTGCCCCGCGCAATCTCCTGCGCGGCCTCCGCCAAGGAGGTGATGGGCTCGGTAAGAAGCGTGCGGCTAAAAACCGCCGCCCCGACTAAGGTAAGCAAAAAAATCGCAATAAGGTTAATCACCGTGCCCCGCACGATGCTCGGCAGGTTGGAAGTAGACTCGACGTTCACGCCCGCCAGCCCGGTTGACGCCTGGGCGCTCGTGTTGACGAGGGAAAAGCCCCGCACGAGCAAGACCGCCGTGGCCCCCGCGAGCACGAGCACAATCACAAGAATCAGCACGGCCAACCGGGTGCTGAGGCGTTGCCAGAAGGGAATGGTCATGCGCTAAGTAGCCTTTCCACCCCACTAGTCGCCACAGGCTTGACGCATAACGGCATAATACGCCCTGCTGACGGCTCTTCAGACGGCATGATACGCCCTGCTGACGGCTCTTTACTCAAGCCCCACCAGCCCCTCTTTAAGCGCGAACAAGGCCGCTTGGGTGCGGCTCGAGAGGTTAAGTTTGGACAGCACGCTCGAGACGTGCGTCTTGACCGTGACTTCCGACACGTCGAGCGCGTCGGCGATGTCTTTGTTGGTCAGACCCTTCGCCACTAATCGCAGCGTCTCGGTCTCGCGCGGGGTCAAGGATTCGCGCATCTCGGGCGTGCGCACCTCCTTGACGAGCCTCCGCTGCGCCTTGGGGTCGAGCCGGACCTCGCCGCGCGCGGCGGCGCGAATCGCGTCAATGAGCCCCTCGGGCCCGGTTTCTTTTAATAAATAGCCCGCCGCGCCCGCCTCCACCGCGTCGATGACTAAGCGGTCCTCGAGCACACTGGTGAGCGCCACCACCTCCACGTCCGGGTGCCCTTGTTTGATGGCGCGAATCGCCTTCACGCCGTCCATCACAGGCATCAAGAGGTCCATCAAGACCACGTCGGGCCGGAGCGTCGGTACCTGCGCCACCGCCTCCTGGCCGTTGGCGGCCTCGCCCACGACCAAGAGGTCGGGCTCCAAGGACAGGACCATCTTCAGGCCCTGCCGCACCACGGTGTGGTCGTCGACCAAAAGCAGGCGGATGGGTTCGGATGAGGAAAATTGGTTCATATCTTTAGAGTACCCTCACCCGTAGTGTACGCGGTCCCTGTAGACGCACGCCTCACCCGAAAGGTGGAGAGGCGCGTCCTCCTTTGCGCGGAGGCGCGCTTTGGCCTTCTTTCTTAAGCTTAAAGGCCAAGGAGGCTTTTATGACGGACAATCGAAACTTCAACCTCGGCGTTCTTCTGATGATACTGGGCGGCTTCGTGCTCTTAGCCAACATCGGCATCCTCAGCCTGCCCGGCCTGGTCTTCGCGGCGGTCCTGGCGGCGGGCGGGGGCTACTTGAGCCGCGTGTACATACAAAACCGCGGGCGCGAGTGGGCACCCGTTGCGCTCGTGTTCGGCTTCGCACTCTTTGGCACGGCGGCGGCGGCGCTCTCGCCCACGCTGGCGGGCGCGCAATTTTTGGCGCTTTTGGGTGGCGGTTTCGCGGTGGCCTATCTCGACAACCGCAGGCACTGGTGGGCGGTCATCCCCGCGGGCGCGCTCTTTTCTTTGGCTCTCGTGGCGGGCCTGGGCGAAGTCGCGCCGCGCCTTGATGGGGGCCCCGTGCTGTTCTTCGGCCTCGCCGCGACGTTCGCTTACCTCTACAAATTGCCCGAGGGTGGTAAACCCTGGGCGGTCTATCCCGCCATCGCCGCGGTGGCTGTTGCGTTACTCGGCTTGAGCTTCACAAACGGCTGGCTGCTTCCCACGCTGCTCATCGGCGGCGGCGCGTATCTTTTTATGAGGCGCAGGGGTCAGAGCGCGCCCGAACCCAAAACAAGGGACGCCGTAACCGTTGCGCCTGCGCCCGGAACCGCGTCTCACGTAGACACCCAGGAGGTGCGGGACGTGGAGAGCGACTTAGAGGCCGTGTCTACTGGAGAGGGTGGGCTCGAGCCTAAACCGCACAAACCCAACGGACCGCTTGCGAGGTGATGTTGACAAGGTGTGATTTATGAGAAGCTAAGCAAGCGCAACAGTGTGTCCCAAAGATGCTGAGCCTATGGGCGTAGATGTCATCTTCAATATTTACGAGCTAGACAGCAAACGCAAAACTGTTCTCGCTCAAGCTACATGACACCTACCGTACACCTTGTTACGACTCACCTGCGGCGGAAACGCCTGAGCGCGGGCGATTTGGTTGGTCCAAGCGTGCTTAACCTTCCGTTCCACACCTTTCACACCGTCTCAACAAGGCATTGGCCTAAGAAGGTCGGCTTGACAGATATACGACAAGAAGCTACGCTACAACTGCATACGGAAGGCGTCAAACAGCAGCGCGGCGTCAGGCGACCCTGGTTGCCGAGGTCAAGTAAAGGGATCGGTGAGGGAGGTTGATAAGCGGCGTGACAGTCACCAGCCTCACCCCCTTTGTGGCAACGGGTGAGCGTTCGCCGCTCCGCCGTAACGTTTCTCCTCGTTTCCTGCATGTTGAAAGGTCGGCGACCGCTATGAGGGCACCGTGAAAGTCAGCGCGCTACATGTGACGCCCGTTGCCATCAAAGACCCGCCGCTGCTCAATTCTACGGGCGTGCATCAGCCCTACGCCCTGCGCACCGTTATCGAACTCGAGACGGACGAGGGTCCCGTAGGTTTGGGCGAGAGTCACGGGGGCAGCGAGGTGCTGAGGAGCTTGGAGGCCGCCAAAGAGGCCATCATAGGGCTCGACCCCTTCGACCTCAACGGCCTTATGGCGCGCCTCAAGGGGGTGGTTGCGAACACGGCGGAAACGGGCCTCGCGCTCGCCCCGGGCACGCACGGCGACAAACTCCTCGCCAGGGTGTTCGGCGCGCTCGAGGTGGCCTGTCTCGACCTGCAGGGCAAGGCTCTGGGCCGGCCTGTTATTGAGGTGTTGGGTGGCCCGGTGCGCGAACGGGTTCCCTACAGCGCCTATCTCTTTTTCAAGTTTGGACGCCACAAAAACGCCCCCTACGAGCCCGACCCCTGGGGCGAGGTGCTCACGCCCGAGGCGGTGGTCGAGGAGGCGCGGGCGATGATCGGGACGCACGGCTTCGGCTCCGTCAAACTCAAAGGCGGGGTACTCGAGCCCGCGCTAGAAGTCGAGGCGATGAAGCTGCTCCGCGAGGCTTTCCCGGAGCACCCGCTCCGCATCGACCCGAACGCGGCCTGGACGGTCCGTACGAGCATCGAGGTCGGGAAAAGGCTCGAGAACACGCTCGAGTATCTCGAGGACCCGACGCCCGGGCTTGCGGGCATGGCGGCGGTGGCGCGTGAGGTGTCGATGCCGCTGGCGACCAACATGGTGGTGACGAAGTTTGGCGACCTGCCGGAGGCCGTCGCCAGAAAGTCGGTCGGCGTCGTTTTGTCCGACCACCACTACTGGGGCGGCTTGCGCGCGACCCATCAGCTCGCCGCCATCTGCGCGACCTGGGGGCTCGGGCTCTCGATGCACTCGAACTCTCACTTAGGCATCAGCTTGGCGGCCATGACCCACTTGGCTTTGAGCGTGCCCAACCTCACCTACGCCTGCGACACACATTACCCGTGGCAAGAAGAAGACGTGCTCGAGGGGGGGCGGTTGAAGTTCGAGGGGGGAGCGCTCAAAGCGCCCGAGGGCCCGGGTTTGGGGGTAACGCTGGACCGGGCGGCGCTGGAAGAGCTTCATCAGCAGTACCTGCGCTGCGGCTTTGAGGACAGGGACGACAAGGGGGAGATGCGCAAGTACGAGCCAGGCTGGAAGGGCGCGCTGCCGAGGTTCTGACGGCAGGCAGCCTCCCTTTTGAGGAAGATTTAGCTTGTGGGCTGTCGTGTAGAACGAGACTTAAAAGACGTTCTCGCGCTCGAGTCCCCTCGGCGTTGATGCAACCCGCTGTGAGGTTGCAAATGGTACCCGTTGTCATTCACTGCCTATACAAACCTATACAAATTTGACGGGTCATCCACCCGTCGCCAAGCGCTTTCGGCTTTGGCTTACGCCTCCTCACTCCTGTCATGTGCGGGCGCTACCGCCGGGCTCAGCGCGGTGACTTCCGCGCGCATCTCCGGCGTCATGGTGAAGTCCGCCGCGGCGAGTGAGGGCTCTAACTGCGCCACATTCCGCGCCCCGATGATGGGCGCGGTGACCGCCGGGTGAGAGCCCACCCAGGCCACCGCCAGCGTCACGGGGTGCAGGCTATGGTCCTCGGCATAGGCCGTAAATCGCTCGGCAACTTCGTAATACTTGGCGTCGCCGTAACGCTTCCCGTACATCTTGTTCTCGACCAGCCGACCCTGCTCGGGCTTGTCACGCGTGCTGTACTTGCCCGTCAGCAGGCCGCCTCCCAGGGGGCTGTAGGGGATGACGCCGAGCGCTTCCGAGCGCGCCAGCGGCAAGATTTCCACCTCGGCCTGGCGCTTGGCGAGGCTGTACATGGGCTGGACGAGTTCAAAGCGGGCCAAGTGTTCTCTCGCCGAAAGCCCCAACGCTTTCATGATTTGCCAGGCCGCCCAGTTGCTCACCGCGGGGTAGAGGATGAGGCCGCGCCGGACGAGGTCGTCCAAGGCGCGCAAGGTCTCTTCGATGGGCGTGTCCGCGTCGAACTGGTGGACGAAATAGAACTCGAGCCTGTCCGTCTTGAGGCGCTTTAAGCTCGCCTCGACCGCGCGGGTGATGTGGCGGCGCGAGAGGCCGCGAGCGTTCACGTCCTCACCCACCCGGCCAAAGACCTTGCTGGTAAGAACCAGCTCGTCACGCATGTCCTTCATAAGGTCGCCGAGTATCTCTTCGGAGCGGCCCTTGGCGTAGACGTTGGCGGTGTCGAAGAAGTTGATGCCGACGTCCAAGCAGCGCCTGAACATGCGCCCTGACTCGGCGGCGTCGGCGGTGTCGCCGAAGGACATGGTGCCGAAGCAGAGGGAGGAGACTTTCACGCCGGTGCGACCAACGGTTCGGTAGTTCATGGGTGATTCTAACAGATGCGCCGTTCCGGACGGGCTCGAGTCAAAACGTCTTGCTTCTACTTTGACTGAATTACCCGCTTTCGCACTCACCGGCTTTGGACGGTGCGCCGTTTGGTCTGTCCAGCATCTTGTAAACTACCTTTTCATAAAGCAGATGCTACCTGCTATGAGTATCAACGGACCCTGAGAAAGGAAGTTATGCCCAAAATTGCTTTTATCGGCGCCGGCAGCCTCGTCTTCACCCGCAACCTCTGCAACGACATCTTACTCACACCCGCGCTTGCCGACAGCACCCTCTCGCTCATGGACGTTGACGCGGAAAGGCTCGAGGGAGCCAAACAAATCGTTGGAGGACTCGTCCAGCACCGGGGCACCAACGCCAAAGTCGAGGCGACGACCGACCGCAGGGCGGCGGTCAAGGGGGCGGACTACGTCATCACGACCTTTCAGCAGGGGGGGCTCGAGGCCTACAGGTCGGACATCGAGACACCGAAGCGCTACGGCGTCGAACAGTGCGTCGGCGACACCCTGGGTCCCGGCGGGGTGTTCCGCGCCTTACGCACCATCCCCGTGCTCTTGGACCTCTGTCACGACCTGGACGCGGTCGCGCCCGAGGCGTTGCTGCTCAACTACGTCAACCCGATGGCGGCCAACTGTTGGGCGGTGGACCGTGCGACCGGACGACCTCATATCGGCCTCTGTCACAGCGTGCAGGGCACGAGCGAGATGCTGGCCTCGTGGCTAGATGTGCCGTACGAGGAGGTGACCTTCCGCTGCGCGGGCATCAACCACCAGGCGTTTTTCCTCTCCTTCAAGCGCGGTGACACCGACCTCTACCCCGAGCTTCGGCGCGTCACCCGCGAGCCGGATGTATACGGCCAGGAGCCGGTCCGCATCGAGCTGATGGACCACTTCGGCTTCTTCGTCACCGAGTCGAGCGGGCACGCGAGCGAATATTACCCGTACTTCCGCAAAAGCGCGGCGATGGTCGAGCAGTCTCTTGTGCCCAAGTTTACGAGCGACGCGAACGACTGGCTCGATTACGGCCGGACGGGCGGCTACCTCCGCACCTGCTTGAGCAGGCTCGACGCGTTTCAGTCGGATTTTCAAAAAGTTTTAGAGGAGACGCCCACGGCCCAACGCACGCACGAGTACGGCTCGCGCATCATGGAAGCCGTCGAAACAGGCACGCCTATTGTAGTGAACGGCAACGTCCCCAACGAAGGGCTCATCGAGAACCTGCCGCGGGGCTGTTGCGTGGAAGTGCCTTGTCTGGTTGACGGCAGCGGCGTGCAGCCGACGCACGTGGGCGAACTCCCGAGGCAACTCGCGGCGCTCAACCGGACCAACATCAACGTCCAGGACTTGATTGTAGAGGCCTCGCTGACCGGCAGCGAGGACGCGGTGCGCCACGCCGTGAAGCTCGACCCGCTGACCGCCGCGGTTTGCACCTTAGGCGACATCGACAAGATGGTCACCGAGCTGCTGGAAGACCAGGCCCAGTGGCTGCCGCAGTTCCGGGCGGTGTCGAGGTAACGCGCCGTCGTTCCAACCACCACCAAGCGCTTAGGGTAGCTTCTCCACGCGGCAGTACCCGGCAGCTTGCTGCGGAACACCGTCTCACGCCGTAAACAGAGGCTCCACACCCTTGCTTTCGATCACCGCGCGCATGGCGTCATCCGTGGGCCGCGTTTTGAAACCCGCGGCGGCCTCGAGCACCTTGGGCAGAAGCTGAATGTCGCCCACCGTGTTCAAGAACATGCCGTCACGGCCCAGCACCCAGTGCACGGCGGTGTCTACGGCCGCTTGGTCTTCTAGGGGTTCGTACCAGGTGGCCCGCGTCTGGTCTTTGTCGCCCCAGGCTCCCCGGGTGATGGCCTTGATGGTTTGCACCGCCACCTTGCGCGTTTGGCACACCTCGACAAGCCGTTCGAAATCGGCGGCGTACTCGGGAAGCTGCATCATGACGTAGCTGTACGGCAGCAAGACGCTGTCAAAGTCGAAGCGCTCTAAGCTCTGCACGTGCCGTTTCGCCACCTCCAAGCCGTGCCCGGTCACGCCGATAAAGCGCACCAGCCCCTCGTCCCGAGCCTCTACGGCGGCCTCGAGCGCGCCTCCTGGGCCCATAGCGAGCTGCCACTCGTCAAAGTCGACCAGATTATGAAGCTGGAGCAGGTCGAGCTGTTCGACTTGCAGGCGCTCCAAGGAACGGTGAATCTGCTCCTTGGCCTCTTGGTAGCGCCTCTCGCCCGTTTTGGTCGCCAGGAAGAACTGGTGACGGTGCTCGCGCATCCACGGCCCGATGCGCAGCTCGGCCTCGCCGTAGCTCGCGGCGGTGTCGATGTGGTTGACGCCGTACTCGAGCAGCGTTTCAAGGGTGCGGTCGGCCTCCTTTTGTGTGACCCGGCTCAAAGCCGCGGCGCCGAAGAGGGTGCGGGTGCTTTTAAAGCCGGTGCGTCCGAAGGGGGCGCGTTCAATCATGGTGTGACCTCCACGTTTAAGCTTAGCGGCTCCCCGCCGTGCTGAAGGGTGTTCCCGCCCCGCATCATGGTGTGGACCAGGTAGCGGGCCAGCAGGGGCCGCGTGACCTCGTTCTCGTTGAGGTTGAGCGCCGCGATGCCGACGACGGTCGCCCCTTGCCGTTCGACAAGCTCTAAAGCCGCTGTAATATGCCACCCCGAATGAATCCAGTCGTCAACCATTAGAACGCGTTGCCCCGGCTCGAGGGTCCCGCGGCCGAGCTCGAACGCGTGACCGCGCTTGCCAACCTCTATGGCGTCGGTGGCGACGGGCAGCTTGCCCCTTTTGCGAATCGGCACCAGCCCGACCTCGAGCTGCAACGCTACGCCCGTAGCCAAAACGAACCCCAGCGCGTCGAGCCCGACCACCACATCCACCCGTGACGCGCCGAACGGCGCGCATAGGTCATGAAGAAGCGCTTTGAAAGCTCGAGCGTCCGCGAAGATGGGGGTGATGTCGCGGCAGCGCATACCGGGCAGGCCCAGGGTGTCGTGGTTGATAAGCTCGAGGTAGTCCACCTTGCTCCTTTTCCGGGCACCGCGCCCGTTTATTTATGGAACCCTACGCTTCTAAGCCGCGCTACCGGAGGATGTCCTCTAAGCCGACCTGCATCCTCTCGAGCGCCTCATCTTCCGTTAAAGACCCGGCCAGAAACGCGTTCATGGTGCTCCGGATGAGTTCCGACACCTCGCTATAAAAGGGCGTGACCGGGCGCGGGCGCGCGTTGATGATGACGTCATAGAACTGCGCGAAGTGCGGGTTGGCCGCCAACACCTCGGGGTCTTCAAAGAGCGCGCTGCGCACCGGGATGCGGCTCCCCTCGATGGCTAAGTCGCGCTGGAATTCCGGCGAGGCGAAAAAGCGCACCACTTCAAAGGCGACCTCCTTGTTCTCGCTGTAGGGGTTGATGGCCCACTGCCAGCCGCCCACGCAGGTCGCGGATTCGTGGCCCTCGAAAGCAGGTAGGGGCGCGACGCCCACGTTGCCCTTGACCTGGGAATCCTCATCGCTCTGGAAACGGCTCCAGGCGTAGGCCCAGTTGAGCATGAACACGACGTCACCTGCTTGGAACTCCTGCCTCGAGTTATCCGTGCTCGTTTCGGCGATGTTGGGCTTGGTGACGCCCGACGCCATCGTGTCGGCGTACCACTCGAGCGCTTGTCTACCCTCGGGCGAGTCCACGGTGATGTTACCCTCGTCGTCTCTCCAGTCGCCGCCCGCAGTCCACAACGCCTCCAAGAAGGTGCAGACCGTGCCCTCGATGGCGGCACCCTGGTAGTTGAAGCCTTGCAAGGAGGGGTCGTTTTCTCCCTCGAGAATAGTCAGCGCCTGCTCTTTGAGCTCCTCCCAGGTCTCGGGCGGCTCGAAGCCGTATTTGTCCAAGAGGTCTTCACGGTAGTACAAGAACTGCGCGTCGGTGGAGGAGGGGACGGCGTAGAGGGTGCCGCCAACCGTGTCGGCCGCGACGGGGCCGCTTAGGAAGTCGCTTAAGTACGCTTCCGTCGCCGCTTCGCTCTCGAAAAAGGGGTTTAAGGGCTCGGCCCAGCCCGCGGCGGCGTAGGTGGCGGGGCGAATCACGTCGATCAAAAAGATGTCTATTTCGCCCGACTGCGAGCTCAAGACCGTGTTGAGGTACTGCTGCTGCGCGTCGCTGGTCGCGCCGCCCGTCTCGAAGACGATGTCGAGGTCGGGGTTCTGGGCTTCAAACGCTTGTGCGTACCTCTCGAACAGCTCCATCGGCGAGCGCGGGTCTAAGAACACCACCACCTCGGTCTGGGCGAGCGCGAAGGTGCCGAGAAGGGCGAAAAGCAGCGTGGCAAGGAACGGGCGTTTCATACACAACCTCCCTTTGGCTTCGTTCCTAGTCTAGCGCATTTCGCCTCCACAGCGCCGGAGACGCTCGAGCCAACCCGTTCCGGCCCCGCCGCCCGCGCAGGTGAACGGGAGTGAACAAACGATGAAGCCGCCCTTACCACGCCCTCGAGTAAAATGTCCCCAGCTTTTTGCAAGCCCTTTAAAGGAGGCGCTAATGAAACGTTGGCTCTTCGGCAGCTTGTTGGTCGCGCTCGTTTTTTTGCTGGGTGCCTGCAGCACGTCCGGGGGCCCCGCGGCCGGCGGCGGCGGCTCGGGGGCGACGCCGGGCGGCGTCCAGGACATGGCGTTCGCCCGCGAGCTCATCAAAAACGGCCGGGTGCCCCCCCCCGAAGCGTTCACGGTCGAGGGGATGTTTTCCGAGCACGACCTGCCCTTAGAGGGCGAGGACTGCGCGCGCGTCTTGTGCTTGCGCGGCGCGCTCGGCGTCGCCCCCACCCTCGAGGGCGAAACCTCCGCCTGGCTCCAGGTGGGGTTGTCCTCCACCATCGACCCCGCCACGTACCAGCGCCCGCCGCTAAACTTGGTGTTCGTCGTGGACGTGTCCGGCTCGATGGACTGGGAGTACGAGACGGCCTACAGCGAATACCAGACCCCGCTTAGGGTCGCCCAGGCGCTGATGGAAAAGCTCGTCCCCACCCTTACCGCGGCTGACGAGGTCGGCATCGTCGTGTACGGCAGCAGCGCGAGAACGGTGCTGCCGCTCACCCCCGGAAGCGCGCAGGACACGCTGCTTTCGGGCGTTCGCGGCCTCCGCAGCGAAGGCGCCACCAACATGGAGGCCGGGCTGCAAACTGCCTACCGCCTCGTGCAGTCCGCCAAGCCGGGCGGGGAAAAACGCTTGTTGCTCTTTACCGACGTTCAGCCCAACGTGGGCGCAACGGACGCGACCGAATTTCAGGACCTGGTGCGCGAAGGTGCGTCCTCCGGCGTGGGCCTGACGGTGTTCGGCGTGGGCGTCGGCTTGGGCCCCCAGACGTTCGACGCCATGAGCAAGGTCCGGGGCGGCAACGCGTTCACGCTTTTCGGCAGCCGGGAAGTCAACAAGGTGCTGGCCGAAGACTGGCCGTTCCTAGCGAGCCCCGTCGCTTACGACCTGAAGCTCACCCTCACGCCGTCCGCAGGGCTCGAGGTGGCCGAAGGCTACGGCTTTCCCACAGCCGAGGACAAAGCGGAGCTGAGCACGAGCACCGTGTTTTTAAGCAAACGTCGCGGGGCCCTGCTCGTCCGGCTGGCGCTGCCCGAGCTCGCCCCGTTCGGCGTCACGGGCGACCTCAGCTACCAAACCCCGGCGGGCGAGACGCTTAAGGACGGCCTGAGCGCGCGTTACGACGGCGCACCTCTAAAAGACGGCCGCTACTTCGCCCAGGCGAGCGTCGCCAAGACCGTCGCCCTGGCTGTCTTGGTGAGCAATATGCAAGAGGCGGCCGAACGCTACGCTGACGCCCCAGAACAAGCCGTCGCCATCATGGAAAAGGCCGCCGCACGCTTTGCCGAGGACGCCCGCGCCGACCCGAGTCTGGCGGGTGAGGCCGAGCTCGCCGCGCGCTTGCTCGAGCTGATGAAGCAAGGGGCCGAGCAGGGCACGCTCTACGGGTTGTAAGGGGTAGCTTGGGGTTGGGGTGCCGCAAGAGGGGCCCTTTGCCGCTCGTCTCCCAACCCCTCACCCGCTCGGCGGCCCGTCCGGGTCCAACTCTTCGTTCGTCCCGCTCTCGAACGCGCTCCGAGCGACCCCCGCACGTCGCCCCATTACTCAGGCCCTTTACTCAGGAATGTGAACGCTCGCCTTGATGTGTTTCAAGCTCGCCACGATGGTGAAGGTCATGATGACCAAGAGTGACCAAGAGTTCCATTTGCCAAGATGCACCAGCGACCACGCGCCCAACTGGTTCGGGTAACGCCACACCCCGTAGAACGTGCCCAGATTCTCCGCCAGCCACAAGAAAAAGCCGATGAGCAGGAACGACAGCAGCAGGGGCATCCGCCTTTCCCGGTCGGCGGGCTTAAAGATGACCACGCTCCGCGCGTAGAGCCCCAGCGCGCAGGCGGCGAGGTAAAGGCGGTAGTCGCCGATGTAGTGGTGGGTAAAAAAGTTAAGGTAGATGAGCCCCGCGATAACCGACGCCATCCAGTAGGGCGGGTGGTGCCTTACCCGCAAATCGAACAGCCGCCACGCCTGGATGAGGTAGCTCCCGACCGCCGCGTACATAAAGCCCGCGAACAGGGGCACGCCGAGCACCTTGGTGTAGGCGTCGTCGGGATAGCTCCAGGAGCCGATGGCGCTCGAGGTCTTGAACACCTCCAGGCAGAAGCCGAGCACGTGAAAAAGACAGATGGCCTTGAGTTCGTCCAGCGTTTCCAGCTTGGTCGCCACCAGCCACGCCTGGATGAGGAGCGCGACGCCCAACAGAACGTCGTAGCGGGGCAGGCCAAACCCGGCTCGAGGCACGGCGAAGACGGCTAAAAAGAACAGACCCGCGAACAAGCACGCCCTGGCCTGCTTCACGCCGAACATCCCGAACTCCACAAAAAAGCGCCTGGCACCGCCCAGCTGGAGCCTCGGCGCGAAGTTCATCAGGGCGTCGTCGATGGCGCGCAGCATCAGGTCGGCCTCAACCGCATAGGCTGAAAGGTCGCGGCGAAGGCGGCGGGTGGACCTAAGGTTGATTTTGACATACCTCAAGTTTACGCGCATCTTTGTCAGCGCGCGTGCGGAAGTCTCACGGTCTCTCATCCTCACGCGCCGCTAATGCGCCTCGGGAGCCCACAGACCCTCCTTCGCGGCGGGTCTGTAGCGCTTGACACATTGTCAGCGGTCTGCTACACTCTTAACTCGCGGGCCGAAGACGCTTCGTTACCTGACCCATAATCAGACCCAACCCGGAGCTTCAACACTCGCCCGCAAATTCTCAAGAAAGGGAGACACTCACCGCTTTGTGAGGTCGTGAACACGATGAACAGAAATTTTGTACAACCCAAACACGACTCCGCCCCGAGCGCCGAGCCCACCTGGACCCTCCAGCGTGGCCCACGGCAGGCGTAAGGACGCTAAGGTGAGTTGAACCCTTTTAACCAAACCCACGAAAACCGAATAGCTCACTCACCTTAGCCTGAGCTTTAGAATTGAAATCGCAAACGGGCCGAAGAGGTTTCGTTATCTGGAACAAGTAACGGTTGTTTCCGCAGGTTCGAGAGCCTTTAGCAGCAGGTAGCATCTGGTCATCAACGCAGCGAGCGTTCATAACGGCATGATACGCCCTGCTCAAGGCTGTCCTGCCTGTGTATTTCTGCTCGCAGAACGCACAGTGGCGGAGTGGTTAAACGCGCTTGAAGGAGCCTAGCTCCTGGCGAAACTTCACTCCTTGCCCGTTTGATCATCTTGCGCTTGAAATATAAACCTTTCATGTTCGTAACAGGGGGCGAATCCCCCTGGCGTCATCAACCAACCCCACAGTGTGGGCCGAAGAGGTATCGTTATCGACTCCTAATCGGCGGGTCGCGGGTTCGAGTCCCGCCCAGCACCCCAAACGTGGTGCTGGTAGCTCAGCGGTAGAGCAGCAAGGGCGCAAGCCCTACTCGGCATCTCACCCCTTGCCCACACGTCTAGTGTCATCGTCCAACGGCAGGACTCGAGACGCTGATCGCAATAGAGGTTCGAATCCTCTTGGCGCTTTTTGGTGCCATCGTCCAACGGCCAGGATTCCCGGCTCTTACCCGGAGGATAGAAGTTCGAATCTTCTTGGCACCACCACAACCAGGCCGAAGGGTATTCGTTATCGGTCAGAGCCCCCGCAAGGGGAGGTCGCTGGTTCAACTCCAGCCTAGCCGCAAGGCTTAGTAGCTCAGGGAAAAGCGCGGATACCCACACCTTGCCTGGTTTTATCTTCAACGGGCCGACGCCGTTTGGTTATCACGAGTTCGAGAAGAGCCTTTAGCAGCAGGAAGCATCCGTATATTAGGAGAAGCGAGGTGTTGCCCAGGTAGCATCTGCTTTTCTAGCCAAGACCAGAACTGCACACCTCGCCTCTTAGGCTACGCTGCGATTGCCTGATACCAAGAAGCTTTTTAGCCCCATTTGCGGATATGCACAGCAGCGAGCACCAACCTAAGGAGGTTGTATGGTCATTATAGGCATAGACCCGCATCCGGGCAGTCACACCGCGGCGGCCCTAGACAAACAGGGAAAAGTGCTCGGCCACTGCACGGTAGCCAATACAGGAGAGGGCTTAGCCGAACTGGCGTGCTGGCTCGGGCGCTATGAGGTTGAGGCGTGTGCGGTTGAAGGCGCGAACAACCCTTTCTCAAAGGCGTTGAGTCGGGGTTTGTCGCAAGACTATCCCGTCGTCGATGTCAGCCCCAGCTTGACCAGCCAGTACCGTAGTAAGAGGGGGCACAAGAAGAGCGACGAGGTTGACGCTGAGAACGTCGCCAGGGTTGTGCTTGCCAATCCCGAGCTGAGCCGCTTTGAACCGCGCGCAAAAGTAGAAGAACTCAAGACGCTGACCCGAACAAGAGACGCGCTGGTCAAACAGCTCACCGCTCACCGGCTAGGTTTGCGAAGCATCGAGCTCGAGAGCGCTCGTGAGGCACTGCGCGCTGTGGTCGAGGTACTGCTCGAGCAGATTCAGCGGCTCGAGGGCGTGATGAAGCGCCTTGTTAACGAACTGATGCCCGAACTTCTAAGCGTCCAAGGTGTCGGGGTGGTTCACGCCGCTATCCTCTTAGCCGAAGCAGGCGATGTCAGACGCTTCCGCTCTCAACATGCGTTTGCTATGTTCTCCGGCTGTGCTCCGGTTGAGCGCTCCTCGGGTGGACAGCACAGAAAACAGCTCAACATCGGCGGCAACCGTCGGCTCAACCGCACGTTTCATATGATGGTGCAGGTGCGCTCGCGCTGTGACAAAGCAACCAGAGCCTACCTCGACAAAAAGCAACAGCAGGGCAAAACGCGCAGAGCTGCTTTCAGGTGTCTCAAGACCCATCTCGCCAGAGAACTGTTCCGCTTCATGCACCACAACGTCAGGACACATCCACAAAGGTGGACAACCTCTTGACAAAGATATACCAAGTTCTGGTCATCAATGTGCTCAGTAATAACGGCATGATACGCCCTGCTAAAGGCTTCTCTTGTCAGCCCGACCGCCGGGCTGAAGCTCATAGGGAGCAATCCGAGCTGCACCCTTTGCCCGTTTATTTTGTGCGGATAGGTCACTGAGTCCTTCTCAAATCCTTTCACCTGTTCGCGTTATTAGCCCCCAAAGGGAGGTGCTTGACATGCAAAAACTCCATAAGCTCTTCTCGCCCCACGCCACGGCGCAAAACCGTCCGCTGGACGCGGCGCAGGTCATGAACAGCGCGGGCGGCTACGTGTGGGCGCTGGACCCGTGGGGGAGGCTCGAGCGTTTCCTCGTGCTGGGCACGGAAGGCGGCACCTTCTACGTCCGTGAGGGGCCGCTCACGGTGGAGAACGCTGAGAACGTCGTGAAGCTCCTTGCCGAGGACGGCGTGCGCGTCGTCGAGCGCGTGGTCGAGGTCAGCACGCGAGGGCGCGCCCACAAGAACGACCCGGCGCTGTTCGTGTTGGCGCTCGCGTTCGCCGTGGGCGACGTGGACACCAAGCGGGCGGCGGAGGCGGCGCTGCCCAAGGTGGCGCGTACCGGCACGCACCTCTTCACCTTTTTGGAGTATGTGAACGGGATGCGCGGCTGGGGCCGCACGCTGCGCCGCGCGGTGGCGGGGTGGTATGCGGACAAGGACTTGCAGGCCCTTGCCTACGGAGTGACCAAGTACGCCCAGCGCGGCGGCTGGACGCACCGCGACGCCCTGCGCCTGGCGCACCCCAAGGCAGGTGACGCCAAGCGCGACGCGCTGTACCGTTATGTGACGGGGCGTGGGGACAAGCTCGAGACCGTCCAGGGTGAATGGGCCGAGTACATCGCAGCGGTGGAGGCGGTAAAGGTTGAAACGAACGTGCAAGCGGTCGTGGACGCCGTTCTACGTTACAACCTGCCCCGCGAGGTCGTCCCCACCGAGATGCTCCGCGCGCCCGAAGTCTGGGCGGCACTGCTGGAGCGTATGCCCATGACCGCCCTCCTTCGCAACCTCGCCACCATGACCCGCGTCGGTTTAATCGCGCCCATGAGCGAGGCGGCGGACACCGTCGCCGGGCGCATCACGGATGCGAAGGCGTTGCGCAAGGCTCGCGTTCACCCCATCCAGGTGCTCGCGGCGCTCATGACCTACGCGGCGGGGCGCGGCGCACGCGGGAAGGGCACGTGGGAGCCCGTGCAAGCGGTCGTGGACGCGCTCGACGGGGCGTTCTACCGCACGTTCGAGAACGTCACGCCGACGAACAAGCGTGTTCTCATGGCGCTGGACGTGTCTAGCTCGATGACCTGGGGCGAGGTAGGCGGTGTGCCCGGCCTCACGCCCCGTGTGGCGAGCGCCGCGCTCGCACTCGTCACGGCGGCGACGGAGCCCAAGCACACGTTCATGGCGTTCTCGCATGAGCTCGTGCGGGTGGACCTTTCGCCCCGTCAACGTCTCGACGATGTGGTCAAGCACCTAGACGGGCTGCCCTTCGGTGGCACGGACGCGTCGTTGCCGATGCGCTACGCGCTTCAGAAGGGCCTCCTAGTCGACGCCTTCGTGGTGCTGACCGACAGCGAGACCTGGTACGGCGAGCAGCATCCCGCCGAAGCCTTGCGCGCCTACCGCCTAGTCACGGGTGTTCCTGCCAAGCTCGTGGTGGTCGGGATGCTCGGTAACCGCTTTACGATTGCGGACCCCAACGACGCCGGGATGCTCGACGTGGTCGGGTTCGGCACGGACACGCCGACGGTTATCGCGGATTTCATCCGCGAGTAAAACTCTAAGTTCTACACTGAGGCGCACGACACGACATCATTCAGTGCGCCTCACCTTTGGAGAAGCATGAACACGCTGGATAAAAATATCTTCGGACTACACGACGAGAAAACCTTGAAACAGCTTGCGGATGTGGCGACTCGAGCCGACAGGGTTGCCCTCATGTCGGACGGGCACCTGGGTTACATCATGCCTATCGGCGGCGTCGCGGCGTACGACAACAAGGTGTCCGTTGCGGGCGTGGGCTTCGATGTCGCCTGCGGCAACGCCGCCATCCGCACCGACAAGACGCTCGCCGACGTTAAAGACACGCTCCCCCAACTCGCCGACGAAATCGCCGAAGTCATCTCCTTTGGCGTTGGGCGCAAGAACACGGCGGACGACGCGCCCGTTAACGACCCGCTTTTTGGGGACGCCGCCTGGGAGGTCGTGCCGACCAAGAAGGGCGTGCGTCAGCGCCTCCTGGACAGAGCGCGCAACCAGCTCGGCACGGTGGGCTCGGGCAATCACTATGTGGACGTGTTCGCGGACGAGACCGGAGCTGTTTGGGTGGGGGTGCATTTCGGCTCGAGGGGCTTCGGTCACACCGTCGCCTCGACCTTCATGGCGCTCCATCAGGGCGGCACCTGGGGCGACAAGGGCAAGGAGGCCGAGGCGCTGCTCTCCTTAGACGACGAACTGGGCAAAGACTACTGGGCGCTCATGACGCTCGCGGGGCGCTACGCTTATACCGGGCGCGAGTGGGTGGCGCGCAAGGTGGTCGAACTTTTGGGCGGGCGGGAAAAAGAGCTCGTCCACAACCACCACAACTACGCCTGGAAAGAGCTGCACGACGGGCGCGAGGTCGTGGTGGTGCGTAAAGGGGCCACGCCCGCCTTTCCCGGTCAAAAGGGCTTCGTCGGCGGCAGCATGGGCGACGACGCGGTCATCTTGCAAGGTCGCGTAGACCCGGATGTGGACACGCAAACGCAGCAAGAGGCCGCGCTTTACTCGACGGTTCACGGCGCGGGCCGCGTGATGAGCCGCACCCAGGCGGCGGGCAAGTGGGACTACAAGCGTAAGGTTCGCAAAACAGCGGGGCTCATCACGCAGGAGATGATGCAGGACTGGCTTAGCGAGCGAGGCGTCATCCTGCGCGGCGGCGGTTTGGACGAAGCGCCGCAGGCCTACCGCCGTCTGCCGGACGTGTTGGCGGCGCAGGGCGCGACCGTCGAGGTGTTGCACACGCTCACGCCGCTCGTCGTGGTGATGGCGGGGGCGAATGAGTTCGACCCGTACAAGGATTAAAGTCGTACAGGGATTGAGAGAGCTTCCCGAAAGGGGAGGCTGCTTGTAACGCCTTCAACATCGACATGCTCACTACGTTGGCTAGACTTAATTTAGGCTCAACCCAGAGGAAACAGTGCTCCTAACCATCACGACCACCCACCACCCCGCCACCGACTTGGGCTACCTGCTCCATAAACACCCGGACAAGCTCCAGAACTTCGAGCTGGCTTTCGGGCGGGCTCACGTCTACTACCCCGAGGCGAGCGAGGCGAGGTGTAGCGCGGCGCTGCTTTTGGAAATCGACACCGTCGCGCTCACCCGCCGCGCGCCCGGTGACGCGGGCTTCGCGCTCAAGCCCTATGTCAACGACCGGCCCTACGTGGCGTCCTCGTTCATGAGCGTGGCTATCGCCCGCGTGTTCGGCAGCGCGCTGGGCGGGAGCAGCAAGGGGCGCGAGGCGTTGGTCGAAAAGGCGCTGCCCCTCACGCTTACCTTGGCGTCGCTGCCCTGCCGGGGCGGTGAGGGGCTCTTAGAGCGGCTTTTCGCGCCGCTCGGCTACAGCGTGAGCGCGACGCGCCACCCCCTCGACGAGGCGTTCCCCGCCTGGGGCGAGGGTCCCTACTTCGACGTGACGCTTCACGCGACCCTGCCGCTCTACCGGGCGCTGCGCCACCTCTACGTGCTCATCCCGGTGTTGGACGACGACAAGCACTACTGGGTGGGCGGGGACGAGGTGCGGAAGCTGCTCGAGAAGGGCGAGGGCTGGCTGGCGGACCATCCCGAGAAATCACTTATTGCCAGGCGCTACCTCAAGCACCAGCGCGGCCTTACGAAAGCGGCGCTCGGCGAGCTGGAAACAGCCGACGGCGACGACGCGCTCGAGACCGAAGCGGAGACCAAGCTCGGCTTGCACGAGCAACGTCTGGCGCGCGTACATGAGCTTCTAAAAGCGAGCGGCGCGACGAGGGTGGTCGACTTAGGCTGCGGCGAGGGCAAGCTCCTTAGGAAGCTGCTCAAAGACGCGCAGTTCGCGGAGGTCGTGGGTATGGACGTGTCGCACAGGGCGTTGGCGCGGGCGGAGGCGAGGTTGGAACGTCTCCCCGAGCGCGTGCGCGCACGCGCCAGGCTGCTTCACGGCTCGCTCCTTTATCGGGACGCCCGGTTGGGGGGCTTTGACGCCGCCGCGCTTGTCGAGGTCGTCGAGCACTTAGACCCCTTTCGCCTGGCTGCGTTCGAGCGCACCGTCTTCGCGTTCGCGCGTCCCAGAATCGTCGTGCTCACAACCCCCAACGCCGAATACAACGCGATGTGGCCGAGCCTGCCCGCGGGCGGGTTCCGCCACCGCGACCACCGCTTCGAGTGGACGCGGGCGGAATTCAGGAGTTGGGCCGAAAGGGTCGCCGAGACCTACCACTACAAGGTGGACACGGGCGGCGTCGGCCCGGAGGACGAGGCCGTGGGCGCGCCCTCTCAAGTCGCCGTGTTCGAGGTGAAGTCGTGACCCTCAATATTCCAGAATTCGCTCTGGTCGTGCTCATCGGCGCGTCGGGCTCGGGCAAGTCGACCTTTGCGGAGCGGCACTTCAAGCCGACCGAGGTCATTTCCTCGGACGCCTGCCGGGGTCTCGTCTCGGACGATGAGAACAGCCTCGAGGCCACGGGCGACGCTTTTGAGCTCGTGCATTTCATCGCCGCCAAGCGCCTCAAGAACATGAGAACCGTCGTGATTGACGCGACCAACGTGCGCCGCGAGGACCGCAAGCCGCTCGTCGATTTGGCGCGCGACTACCACTGTCTGCCGGTGGCCGTCGTTCTCAACCTGCCCGAGAGCGTGAGCCATGAGAGAAACAAAGCTCGACCGGAGCGCGACTTCGGCCCGCACGTGGTGCGTAACCAGCTCAGGAACCTAAAGCGCGGTCTCAAGGGGTTGAAGCGCGAGGGGTTCAGGTACGTCTATACCTTCAAGTCGCCCGAAGAGGTGGACGCGGTCGAGCTTGCACGCCAGCCGCTCTGGACGGACAAGCGGGGCGAGCACGGCCCCTTTGACATTATCGGCGACGTGCATGGATGTGCGGATGAGCTCGAGGCCCTCCTCACTCAACTTGGCTATCATTACACCGAAACGGTAGCGCATTACCCGCGCCTCTACCGCCACCCCGAAGGCCGCAAGGTCATTTTTCTGGGAGACCTCATAGACCGGGGGCCGCGCAACCTGGACGTATACGGCCTCGTCAAGAACATGGTCGAGGCGGGCGCGGCGCTGTGTGTGCCCGGCAACCACGACGTGAAGCTGCTGCGCAAGCTCAAGGGGCGCGACGTTCGGGTCAACCACGGTTTAGAGGCGACGCTCGCCGAACTGGGGGCGCTACCCGAAACGGTGCGGCCGACTTTTGAAGCCGAAATGGCAAGCTTTTTAGACGGTCTTATCAGCCACTATGTCCTGGACGGGGGCCGGCTCGTCGTGGCGCACGCCGGGCTGCGCGAGGACCTGCAAGGCCGCGCTTCGGGCGCGGTGCGTTCGTTCGCGCTCTACGGCGAGACGACCGGCGAGACCGACGAATTCGGTTTGCCCGTGCGCTACGCCTGGGCGAGCGACTACCGGGGAGAGGCAAAAGTTATCTACGGTCACACGCCCGTGCCCGACGCGTTGTGGCTCAACCACACCCTCAACATCGACACCGGCTGCGTCTTTGGCGGCAAGCTCACCGCGCTGCGCTATCCCGAAAACGAACTTGTGGGGGTGCCCGCCGCCAGGGTCTACGCCGAGCCCGCCAAGCCTTTTTTGGACCTTTCAGAAGCACCCGAGCGAACGGCCCAGCAGGAGGTCGACGACACCCTCGACCTGGAGGACGTCACGGGCAAACGAATCGTGGCGACCCGCTACCAGAATGTGACCTTGCGCGCTGAGCAGAGCGCGGCGGCCTTGGAGACGATGAGCCGCTTCTCGGTAAATCCCAAGTGGCTCGTCTACCTGCCGCCCACGATGGCCGCGCCCGCGACCACGACGCGCGAGGGGCTTTTGGAACACCCCGACGAGGCTTTTGGCTACTACGCAAGCGAGGGCGTGACCGAGCTCGTTTGCCAGGAAAAGCACATGGGCTCGAGGGCGCTCCTCGTGGTCTGTCGTGATGAGGGAGCGGCGAGGCGGCGCTTCGGGCTTAGCGAGGGCGAGGGCGTCCTCTACACGCGCACGGGACGGCCCTTTTTCGGCGATAAGGCGCTCGAGGCCGCGCTCCTCTCTCAAGTACGCGACGCGCTCACCGCCACAAACTTTTGGGACGCCTTTGGCAGCGACTGGGCCCTCCTCGACGCGGAGCTCATGCCTTGGTCGGTCAAAGCGCAGGCGCTCCTCAAGGAGCAGTACGCGGCGGTAGGCAGCGCGGCCTCGCACGCACTGGGAGACGTCACGGCGTCCCTGGCGAAGGCGGCGCAACGCGGCATCAATGCGGGCGACCTGCTCGCCCAGATGGAAAAGAAAAAAGAGGCCGCCGAACGCTTCCGGGCGGCGTACCGCCGCTACTGCTGGCCGGTGCGTGGTGTGGACGACCTCAAACTTGCCCCCTTTCACCTCCTGGCGACCGAGGGCGCGGTCCATGCCGACAAGCCCCACACCTGGCACATGGAAACGCTGCACGCCCACCTCACGGCGACCCCTTCACCCGTGCTGCGCGCCACGCAGTACCGGCAGGTCGACCTTGGCGACGCCGAGAGCGTGGGGGCGGCGACGCGGTGGTGGGAGACGCTGACCTCCGGCGGCGGCGAGGGGATGGTGGTCAAACCCGCGGGCTTTGTCGCCAAGGGCAAGCGCGGCCTCGTGCAGCCCGCCCTCAAGGTGAGAGGCCCCGAATACCTCCGCATCATCTACGGGCCCGAATACGTGCTGCCCGAAAACCTGTCGCGGCTGAGGGCGCGCAACGTGGGCACCAAGCGCTTCCTTGCGCTCAGGGAATTTGCGCTGGGGCTCGAGGCCCTCCACCGCTTCGTGGCGGGCGAACCGCTGCGGCGCGTTCACGAGTGCGTGTTCGGGGTGCTGGCGCTCGAGAGCGAGGCGGTCGATCCCAGGCTGTAGAGGCGTCTTTGCGGAGTTCGCGGCCGAAACAGGTTGCCCGAGGCGGAAACGTTCGGCTCGTCTTATGTGGTCTACCTCTTCCCGGGCCGCACCCGCCCACGTAGGCGGTGGTGTCCGCCGCTCCCTGGCGGCGTCTCACGGCGGGTTGCATAGACACTAAGGGGACTTAAGCGCCCTTAGCATTGCTTAAGCCTCGTCCTCCACGACAGCCCACACGAATTTCTCTCAAAAGGGATGCTACCTGCTGTCAGGGGTCCGCTATCCGCAGACGCCTAAAAGAACCGCCCCCGCAACGCCTCTTGTTCCGCCCGCCGCTCGGCAAAGGGCGAGGGACCCTCCAAAGGAAAAACCGCCCCCTTGGGCAGCGCCTCGCGCAGGTACAGCGCGTCCTCTTGCTTAAGCTCGAGCGCGACACAAGACCCCAAGGAGAGCGCCTCATAGGCGTGCTCCTTATCGAAGAGCAGGTCGAAGAGCAGTTCGTGCGCCTGCGGCCAGTAGCGGCGGTGAACGCCGAGTTCGGTTTTCATGCCTCTAAGGTAGGGCATCTGCGGCGGCAGCGCTGTGGACCTCTTCTCAACGCCCAGGAGACGCCGCGAGATGTGAAGTAAAGTGCTCCATGAACACCCGCGGCTGTTCGACGTAGGGGGTGTGGCCGGCACCTTCCATGACGACCTCGCGGTAAGCACCCCCGGCCTCCTTGTACGCTTCCAGCACGTAGCGCGTCTGCTCGAGCATCGGCTGGGGCGGGAACACTTCAGCACCGGGCCAGCCCGGCACCGCGCCGAGCCTCCCCAGCGTGCCGAAGTCGAACATTGAGGCGTCCGAGACGATCTGGTCGTCCGAGCCCCGAATCCACAGGACGGGCGGCTTTTCTGAAACCGCCAGGAAGCGTTCAACCGTACTGCCCACGTACTTAGGCGACAGGGCGTTGACGGGCCCGTAGCGCCCTGGCGCCACGCCCGGCCAGTTGGGTGAGGTTACCGAGTCCCCGGGGTACTTCTCCGGACCTGTTTTCTCACTTAATAAGGAGGAGAGCAGCGCTTCTTCGCGTTCGGGTCTAAAAGGCGGCTTCCAGTAAAACGAGTTCATGACGTTTCTTGGGGCGGCGGGGTGGTCGCTCGAGCGGTCGCCCCCTCCCAAGAGCCGGGCGAACTCGGGGTTGACGGTGCCGCCGCCTGAACCCGCGAAGTCTTCAAAGGTGGGCGTGCCCTTCGCGTCCTTGCTGCCGCCGAAGCCGAAGGGCGAGCCGGGATTAACAAGCGTCACTGATAAAAGACTTTTACTGTCCGCCGCAACAAGGCTAAAAAGCAGCGCGCCGCCCAGCGAATGACCCACCGCGTGGTAGGACGTGATGCCCAAAGCCTCTTTAAGCTCGAGCAAATCGTCCACCCAGTCGCCAAAACCGCGCGTCGCGTCCACCCGCTTGTCTTCAGTATCGCCGTAGCCGCGCAGGTCGGGGGCGACGCCCCGGTAGCCCTCCGGCAGGGCGAGCATCGTCTCCTCCCAGAAAGTCGCCGAGGAGGCGTTGCCGTGCACGAAGAGCACGGGCGTGGCCTCGTCGGGACCCGAAAGAAGCGCGTGCATCTTTAGGCGGGGCGTGTCAATCATGCGTGAGGTGATGCTCTGAAGCGTCGGGATGGTCACCGCGGCCTCCAAAAAAGTGGTGTAAGGACATCTTACCCTTCCAAAGGGCGGAGGCGCGATCCCTCTTGCCGCCGAGGTCTCGTTTCTGACAGGGTAGAATAACGCCATGCCGGACAAGCTCATCAGCGGACGCGTCGGGGGACGTCACGCGGGCTACGCCTTGAACCTGTTGTTCGACGGCGAACGTTTGTTCGGGAGGATCGGCGGGCAGGCCGTCGGGGACGACGTGGACGTAACGGTGCAGGGGGACGAGGTGGCGGGCCGTGTCGGGGGCCGTTTCGACGGTTTCGACGTGCGCGGCAGCCTCACCCCCCGCGACATCCGCGTGCGCTTGGGCGGGGACATCATCGGGCAGGATGTGAGCATGACGCTGAACGAACGTGAAGCCCTGGGCAGGTACGGGGGCGAGACCTTGGGCAAAGACGTCAGCTTCACCCTGGAAACGCACACGCTAAGGGGCAGAATCGGCGGGTCCGTCGAGGGCAAGGACGTCGGCCTCACGTTTGATGCGCCCGTGGCGCTGGCGGTCTTGGCCGCCGTTATAGCCTTTAAGAGCCTGGAAGACGATAGCAACGCGGCGGTCGGCAGCGTCGCGGGTGCTTGAGCCGCCCCCCGACCCAAACGCCTGTGAAAGTCGCAAGCGACATCACTTTACCGTAAGTTTTTCTCGAATTCTCAACTTGTGGCAAGTAGCGTCCGTGTGTTGAGAGAAGCGAGGTGTTGCCCCAAGTAGCAGCTGGTTCCAGCAAGTATGGTCTGTGAGTTGCCCTCCAGGACGGGGTCTGAGTGATGAAACCTACGTTGGTAGCCTCAGGATGAAGACTGCTATAGTCGGGGCTAAGGCTGCGGCCAGGGGAGTTCTTTACCCGTCTCGAGAACCGTCTTGAGCCCACACAAGTTCTTGTCCCAGCCGACCGAGGCGTTCTCAAAGGTGCGGTTTTTGCTTCTAAACCCCGTGTGCCTGAGTTCTAAAAAACTCATCTCGCCCATCGGCCAGATTTCGTAGCTCACCCGCGTGGGCGGGTCGGTTTCTACTTCTTCATGCGTCTCGGGCGTAAACGCAAAAGAGTGGACGAGCTTTTTTCCCTCTTCAAGCTCTAGAATTTTTGCCTCAATGGTCACCGCACCCAAAGACTCGAAGTGCATGACGCCGCCCACTCGTAAATCAATTCTCAGAAGAGGCGTGAGAAAATAGCGGCTGACGATTTCAGGTGTCGTGACGCCCTGCCACACCTTTTCAGCAGGTACGGCGATGTACACGTCTCTCGCAAGTGAAACAGCTTGTGTCATATGTCCTTCCTAAAAAGAGCCGTGAGTGACGAAGAAGGTTTCAAGGGGGCTCGAGCGTGCCCCCTATGAAAACGACAGCATCTCAATCCGGTAGCCGTCCGGGTCGTTGAACCAAATCTGCAACGCGCCGTCGCCCCGCTTATCGGGTCCGCGCGTGACTGTCACGCCTTGGCTCTCCAAATACGCCCGCGCCGCGACAACATCATCCACGCGCAAGGCCAGATGATGCGAGTGACGCTCCTTGTCCCGGTTCATCGTGTCCTGCATGAGATGAAGTTGCTGATTGCCGAGCGCGAACCAGGCGACGGGGAAGTCGGTGGGGGGCGGCTCGAGGCGCGGGAGTTGCAAAACGTCCTCGTAAAAGCTAACGGAGGCGCCGAAATCGCGCGGGTAGAGCGACACGTGGTTTAGCTCGTGGATGTGGATGACGGCGTTTGACACTTCGCCTCCTTAGGCTAAATCCTAAATATAGCGCACATCAACATCAATCTCCGCGCCAATTGAGGCAAAGAATTTGAGTGAAGTTGAAGACAGATGAATTGAGGGATAATGAGCCTCTGCTTGGCTTATCACATAGCAAGAAAGCTCGATGTAAACGTCCTTGGGCAATAGCACAAATTTATTTTCGATGGGGCGCAACTGCTTCTCCAACGAACCGATGTGGTCGTCAAAGAGGCTGTTTATAGACTCTATACCCGATTCTAGCTCCCAAATACTGTGTTTATGCTTCATCGTTGTGTTGATAGCGTCACCTTTGTTTCTCGTCAGAGAGGGCTCGATGCCCAAGATGGCGGTAAGCTCGTCTGGCGAACCATTAAAGGTAATGAGCAAGCTGACGCGGAGTTCGTATGCTTCTACGTCTCGCGGAGCGCTGTCGCTTTGATGGTCAAGTCGCGTCATAGCGAATGATGTGTCGCCTGGTTGATTGATACTGAGAGTACTCACCCGTTGGTTTGTCAATCTGTTTGATTGACAAACTTTATATTGTTGAGTATGGCGTGGTCTCAAGGAGCGTGTCAAGAGCAAGAAACCAAAATCATCTATGCAGCTCGAGGAAGCCGCACTACCTCCAAGTCGGTGTGATTGAAGTCGTCCCCCACAAAGGCGAGCACTTCCTGGTGTGACACGGCCAGCGCGTACACGATGACGTCTCCAAAGTTCAACCCCGCCCGGTGTCCCTGCCCCTTGCCGTAGCGGCTGTAGGCTTGGCGGGCCAGCACGGCTTGGTCGGCGTCAAAGGGTACGACCACGACCTCCAGGGTACGCAGTAGCTCATCCAATACGTCTCGAGGGTCACGCCTCCCGCGGCTCGTGATGACCGTGTGGCCCTCGACGAGCGACACCGCCGAGAATGTTAGGGAGGGCTGCTGGCTCAACCAGTGTAGGCTCTCCTCCCAACCCGGCTCTTTGAAAGCAACGTGTAACAAGACGCTCGTGTCAAGGACCATCTACATCCCCAAGAGCTCTTCCTGCTCGCTCTTGCTGGGTGCTTTGCCTAGATGCTCGGGCTCGATCGTCGGATGAAGCCGCTCACGAACGAGGGCGATGGCGGCCTCCGCTCGTTTGGAAGCGTCGAGACTTTTCAAGTAAAGCTCGAGCGCATGAATGACCGCGTCCGTCTTGCCTTGACCTGTAGCCGCCACCACCCTATCGAGCAGGTCGGCTGCCGCGCTGTTCTTGATGTTTATTTGCCTCATACTAAGCAGTGTAGCAAATTTCTATAAATTTTTCACTACTCTCTATACAAAATACATGGCATCTGGCTACTTCAAGCGACTCTCACAGGTGCGTCGCCTTTTTTATGCGTCATCTTTGTGCAAGCCGCCCCACGTTGCGTTGCGACCTACTCGCGCAAAAGAAGCAAGACTCGAGACTGCTCCTCATTAAGGCTGACCACTGCTGCTGATTGGCTAGGCATGAAGCGTTCGGACCTGAAGTAAAGTGAGCGGCTTCAATTCAGTTAGTCACCCAGTTCATAAACCTGACCTGGGTGAGATTCTTCAAGCGTAAGGCGAAGTGCCGGAGCGAGAGGGAGAAGATCGGCCAAGCGGTTTGTTTTGGCTCAGAGAACGACCACAGCAAAAGGGCGATGGTCAAGCCGTTGTTGCTTAGGAAGATTCTTGTCAACCGTAACTAAGACGTCAAAGTACCCAGCCATAGCTTCTAACAAAGGACCGTCATCTAAATCACCCCAACCCATCCTCGGGGCTGTTCGGACCTCGTGCCCCGACAATTCTCCAGCGAGGTGTCTTGGCACGCAGCTGTCGAGAAGAATGCGCACACCAATAAGGCTAAGCCGCTACAGCCCCATCAAGGAGAGCGGATTTGGCGAGTTCCAGCACGGCAACGGCGTGCTCACGCGAAACGCTCGGAAAGTCCTCCAAGAAGTCATCCAAAGAATCTCCAGCCTCGAGGTAGTCAACGAGCGTCTGTACGGGCACCCTTGTCTTTGCAAAAACAGGTGTCCCGCTAAGCCGGTCGGGAGAGGTGGTAATTAAGGGGTCGGGAACTGACATGTTGGCTCCTTGTACGCTTTAATCTTAGCCCGACATTCTTTTTCTCATACGGTGCTTGTAGGTGTGTCGCCCCCGTGAGAACCGCCCCACGTCACGTTGCGACCTACCTTGCAGGCGATTCACCCCCTTTGCCGGTACAATAGCCCTGTGAGTCACCCCGCAACCAGCCCCGAAATCCGTAACTTTTCGATCATCGCGCACGTGGACCACGGCAAATCCACGCTGGCCGACCGCATCTTAGAGCTTACCAGGAGCGTCTCCGAGCGCAACCGCCGCGACCAGATGTTGGACACCTTGGAACTCGAGCGCGAGCGCGGCATCACCATCAAGGCCTCCCCGGTGCGCCTTTATTACCACGCCAAAAACGGTCAGCGTTACATGTTCAACCTCATCGACACCCCCGGCCACGTGGACTTTAACTACGAGGTGTCGCGCGCCCTGCGCGCCTGCGAGGGGGTCTTGTTAGTGATAGACGCGGCGCAGGGGGTCGAGGCGCAGACGATCCAGAACGCGTATCTGGCGGTTGATAACGGGCTCGAGGTCTTGCCCGTGGTGAATAAGATAGACCTGCCCAACGCCGACCCCGAGGGGGCGGTGCGGGAATTGGAGGAGGTCGTCGGCATCCCCGGAGATTTTGCGGTGGCGGTCTCCGCCAAAACGGGGGAGAACGTGGGGGCGATTCTCGAGGCCATCGTCGAGCACTTGCCCGCGCCCGAGGGCGACCCCGACGCGCCGCTGTCGTGCCTTATTTTCGACGCGGTTTACGACACCTACCAGGGTGTCATCCCCCTCATCCGTGTGTTCGACGGGACCGTCAAAAAGGGCGATGTGATTAAAATTGTGAGCACGGGCAAAGAGTTCGAGGTGGACAAGGTGGGCTTCTTCGAGCCTTCTTTGGCTGTAGCGGACGTGCTCGGTCCCGGCGAGGTGGGCTGGCTCACTGCGAGCATCAAGAACATCGCGGACACGCAGATAGGCGACACCATCACCCACGCTGAAAAGCCGACGGCGCGCGTGATTCCCGGTTTTAAGCCCGCGCAGCCCGTCGTCTTTAGCGGCCTCTACCCGACCGACGCCGACGATTACCACAAGCTGCGCGAGGCGCTGGAAAAACTTTCCTTAAACGACGCCGCCTTTACCTTTGAGCCCGAGACTTCGGAGGCCTTAGGTTTCGGCTTTCGCTGCGGGTTTTTGGGGCTCTTGCACGCCGACATCGTGCAGGCGCGGCTCGAGCGCGAGTTCGATTTAGGCCTCATCGCCACCGCGCCCGCGGTGATTTACGAGGTCGAACGTACGGACGGCCATACGGAGCGCATCCAGAACCCCGCCGAACTGCCTGAGCCCGATAAGATAGCGCGCATCAAGGAGCCCTACGTCAAGCTCTCCGTCTACGTGCCCGAGGAGTACGTGGGCAACGTCATGGGCCTGCTCCAAGACCGGCGCGGCGAGATGAAAAACATGGTTTATCATGGGCGACGCGTCGAACTGCGCTATGAAGTGCCCTTTGGCGAGATTCTTTACGACTTCCATGACCGGCTCAAAAGCCTCACGAGAGGCTACGCTTCGATGGATTACGAACCGCTCGAGTACCGCGAGGGCGCGCTCGTCAAGGTGGATGTGCTCGTCAACGAGGAGAAAGTGGACGCGCTTTCCATCATCGCCCACCGCGACAAGGCCTACGGCATCGGGCGCAAAATCGTCGACAAGATGGCCGAGGTCATCCCCCGGCAGATGTTCGCGGTGCCCATCCAGGCGGCCATCGGCGGCAAGATTCTGGCTCGCGCGACCGTGCGCGCCTTTCGCAAGGACGTGACCGCCAAGTGTTACGGTGGCGACATCACGAGAAAGCGCAAGTTGTTGGAAAAGCAGAAAAAGGGCAAGGAGCGGATGAAGCAGCTTGGCACCGTCGAGGTGCCACAAGAGGCATTTTTGGCGGTGCTGACCTCCGACGAGTAGTAGAAAGGAGGGATGACGCGCGCGGGAGGAATCAAAACGGGTGAGGGCTCGAGCCTCGCGTCACGCCCCAAGCGCAACGGTGGCCTGAGCCTTCACGCGCAAACCGCTTTTGTCATCGGCCTGCTCTCGTTCTTGCCCAACGGGGTCGTGGCCCTCAGCTTTTTCGGGTCGCTCTACGGCGCGGCCTTACCCCGTTCCCTCTGGCTCACCTTTGGCGCTTGGATGCTCGGGGTGGCGCTCCTCTCGGCGGGGCTCGGCTACGCGCTCTCGCGCCTCCTCTTGACGCCGCTGACGAAGCTGAGTACTCAGATTGACGTGCTCCAGTCGCGGCGGGGCCGCCTGACGGGGGTGAGGCTCGAGCCCACCCAGAGTGAACCCAAAGAGGTGCTGCTCCTCAAAACCTCTTTTAATACGCTTCTTGCCCAGGTGGGCTTGGAGCAGTCGCGCCGGAGTTCGTTTATGGCGACGCTGATGCACGACCTCAAAACGCCGCTGGTGGCCGCCAATCACCTCCTGGCGGTGATCCGCGACACCGACTCCCTGCCCCGCGAGGAGCGCATCGACATCGTGAGCCGGATTTTGAGCGAGAACAAAAGGCTCACCGAACTCGTACAGGGGATGGTCGACGCGCACAAGTTCGAACGTGACGACGTGCCCTTAAAGCGCGAAAAGCTCGAGCTCGCCCCCCTCGTGGTAGGGGTGCTCGAGCGGGTGCGCCCCCTCGCCGAGGAGCGCGGGCTGACCCTGACGCTGCGCGGGGACGCGCGCGCGGTGGCGGATGCGCGGGAGTTAGAGCGCGCGCTCTACAACCTCCTCAGCAACGCCGTGCGCTACGCGCGTTCGACCATCACCGCCGAAATCTTTTCCGGCGTGATTCGCCTTAGCGACGACGGGCCGGGCTTGCCCGCGCCCTTAGACACGCTCGCGCAGCCCTTTAACGCGCAGCCCGTGGACATCGCGGGGGCGCGCTACACCGCGGGCACCGGGGGCTTGGGGCTCTTTATCGCGCGCCGCATCGTCGAGGCGCACGGCGGGCGGCTCGTGACCGAGACGACGGGGCCGCAGGGCACGGTGTTTCTCGTGTACTTGCGGGAGGCCGCGTGATATCCATGCGCCCGCCCCCCCTGCGCGTCCTCATTGCCGACGACCACCCGCTCTTCCGAATGGGTCTTAAGTACGCGCTCAAAGTCCAGGGCTTTGTCGTCGTCGCCGAGGCTTCAGACGGGCGCGAGGCGGTGGAGGCGGTCAAGGCGCATGAGCTCGAGGTCGCCCTCCTAGATGTGAAAATGCCCGTTCTGGACGGCATCCAAGCTTGCGAGCAGATAACCGAGCTAAAGCGCCGCGTGCTGGTCGTGATGCTCACGACCTTTGAGGAGCCCGCCATCATCAAGGCCGCCAAGGAGGCGGGCGCGACCGCCTACTTGTCCAAAGAAACCGACCCCGCCGAGCTCGCGGCGACGCTGCGAAGGATCGTCGAGAAGCCCCGCGCAGACTGGCTGCCCCGTGTCGAGGTCCCGAGCCTGACACCGCGCGAGGCGCAGGTGTTGGGGCTCCTTTCACAAGGCTTGTCCAACAAAGCGATGGCGAAGCGTTTGGGGATAAGTCCCGAGACGGTCAAGGACTACCTCAACGGGGTTTATAGAAAGTTGGAGGTCGGCGACCGGCTTTCGGCCATCTCGCGCGCTCGAGAGCTTGGGCTCAGCTAAAAGTTACGCTGAAAGATTCCGTCTCCTACACGTTTTCTAGCACCACCCCCAAAGTGGGGAGGCCGCCGTGTGAGTGTTTTAATGTCCCCGCCGGGGCCAAACGTGGGATAACGCTATAGGTGCTGGGAGACGCCTCAAGGTGGAACGTGGTTTTAGTCTTTTAGAAATTATCGTTGTTGTGGCTATTTTGGGTGTCTTGTTCGCCCTCATGTTCAATTTCAATCCGCAAGACCGCTTGCAAGTCCAGCAGGCGGCCAAAAGCTTCGTGACGAGCGTGCAAAAAGCCAGGTTTGAGGCTATCTCCAACAACCTGTTCGCGGGCGTGCGGGTGACGGGCTCGAGCTTCCAAATTTTCTTGGACACCGACCCCGCGGGAGCGCCGGACCGCAAGTATTCGGCGGGCGACACCGTCGTTACAGAGGTTGCTGTCGGTTCAGGGAATTATCCGCTGGTCGCGCTCACCGACGGCGTGGGCTATGAACTTGTCTTCACGCCACGCGGCACCCCCTACGGTACCGTCAACGATAAACTCACCTTTTCCTCCACGCGCAGAGGCTACGCGTTAAACGCCGTCGTATCTCAGCAGGGCCGCGTCAGGTTGGAGCAGAAGTGATACCCAAAGGCTACCGAGTTTGTCAACCTTGTTTGGAGCGTTGCGCGCCAAGCTTCAAAAGTAAAAGGGGCGTGACCATCCTCGAGCTCCTGGTCGCCTTGGTCATCATCGCGGTCGCCTTCTTTGCTATTGCCGCCGCGCAACTGGGCTCCTTGTCG
The DNA here is from genome assembly GCA_965214995.1 of Trueperaceae bacterium. GTDB lineage: Bacteria > Deinococcota > Deinococci > Deinococcales > Trueperaceae > CBDCCT01. Next base: position 4,154,828 of record CBDCCT010000002.1, on the reverse strand, counting down.
GCCACCTCGAACGCCCGGGAGATAAGCGGGGCCAAGGATTTCGCCAACGGGCAGCTCGAGGGGGTCCGTCAGGAGGTTCTTTTGGACGTCCTCAGCGCGCCCGACCCGCAAACTGCCTGGAGAAAGTACGCTGACGGCGGCTGTCCCGTGGTTCAAGACCCGCCTGCGGAGGAAAGCGTTAACGCGTTTTGTAAAGGAAGCGCCGCCCAGGGGGGCAAGTACACCGCGCAGTGGGTGCTGGGGCCCGAAAGCGACGCGGGCGCGTCAGAGGGCGCGCTCGTCCAGGTCCGCATGAGGGTGTCGTGGGTAGTAGGGGAAAACCAAAAAGAACTCGGTCTTATCAGCTACCTGAGCTGCGTGGAGGTCGACCAGAAGGTTGACGGCTCCAGCGTTTGCCCCGTCCCGGAGCCGGGCTAGTGAAGCGCGCACACTCCGGCATGACGCTCGTCGAGACGCTCGTGGCTATCGGCATTCTCACGCTCGTCACGGGCATCATCACCACCTTTTTGACCGCGCAGTGGCGGCTGGCGGACCAGACGGAAGCGCGCAACGAGATGCAGGTGAATCTGCGCTCGGCGCTGGAAATGATCTCGACGGACCTCAACAGCGCGGGCTCGCAGGGTGTTCAGGTTTCCTGTAGCTCCGACAGCGTGAAGCCTGCGCTCGAGACAAGTGGCAATCCCCGCAAACACAAACTGACCGTCAGATACTGCGACCCCTATAAAGATTCCCCGACGCCCCAGACGATTTCCTATGAGCTCCGGCGAGACGGCAACAATAGTAATGTTTGGACGCTCTACCGCAAAGTCGATGATGCCAACTTTCAGCCTGCTGTTCCTGGTGTTCGCGCTTTTGAACTCGACTTCGCCTGCACGCCGGGCGCTCCAACCTGTGACGCGACGAACCCCGGCGACGTGCTCTCGGTGACCATCAAACTGGCCGGGCAGAGCGTCCACAAAACGCGCGGCGTGAGCTCGCATTTTATGTTTGACGGGAGCCGCGTCACGAGTCAAGAAGAGGCAGGTTACTACTACGAATACGCCGAGCAGACCGTTAGCCCACCTAACCTAAGACCCTAAGACGTCTGAACGCTCGAGACGTTTTCATCACCTTGTTTGTCATCTCGCCACATCTTAAAGAGGAGACGCTGTGAAACATACCAACGGCTTTGCCCTGATCTACGCGCTTATCGTCATGGTCGTCGTCGGCATTTTGGTCACGGGCGCGCTTTTCAACGCCCTAACGAGCCAGACGGTCGCCAGCAACGACCGCGGCGCGACCTTGGCGCAGGTCGTGTCGGAGGCGGGGCTCACGCGTTTTGTCGCCATCGCCAACCAGAACGTGGCCTTTTTACAGCGTTATGACGAAGACGGAAAAAGTCAGTTTGTTGAGAGCTATAACCTTTTTGACAAGAGCAGGGGCGTGGACGGGCGCGGCGACGCCGCGTGCGGCTCCGGCAGTCCGCTCTCGGCGGGCGGTCTGGACGTAGACTTTGCCAAGGGCGAAAACGGCAAGCGCGGCATGGATGTTTTTACCAACAAGGGCAGCTATTACCCGGTGACGCTGCCGGACGGCGCGCAGGGCGGTTACGTCATCCGGCTCGAGGGCGACACCATCACCTCCGAAGGCTACATAGGCGGCACCGCAAAAAACTGTCCGGGCGAGGCTTGCGGCGTCGAGGGGGCGGCGGCCAAGGCGACTAACGCCGTCCGCCTCGGGACGAACCGGGTACCTAGCGGCATCGAGAGCGCCGTCACGGTGAAAAAAGGATTTGACGGTCCCTTAGAAAACGTGTCCGTTTACGGCTCCGTGCGCTCTTTCGAGGAGGGCAAGGAAAACAAGCCGGTCCTGGAACTGCGCGGCACCACAGGCATCTATAACGACTTCTATGGTCGGGGCTCCGCCACCGACGTTAGCGAGAGGGTGGACGAGTTGGGCGCGTACAAGGTGGCCCCCGACCTGTGCGCCCGGGTAAGCCTTCGTGGCAATCTGGAGTTGCATACAGGTTCGGTCGTGCTCGGAACCGAGCAAAACAAGCTCAAGGGCGTTTCCCTCGGTCGCGCGTCTGGCCGCGCGCCGCGCAGGGTTACTGACGGGTCCGGGAACGACATTTCGGACAAATGGGAAGAAGTGCCTAACGCTCATCTGTTAGACAACCGGACGGGCAGAACCGACGCTGAAGCGACCCAAGCGCCCGAGCTTGCCGAGGATTTCCCCGCGGGGGCCGACCTCACCCTGACGCCCAACACGTGCCCGGAGTTGTTCATGCAAGAGCAGGAGGGGAGGGTTGTGCTCACACAAGACATCCACCTGCCCCCTGCCATCCCCACCGTCGGCTTCGAGTGTTCAAACCCTTTGGACCCCACCCTTCGCGTCGCGTGGCGTCCGGGGGCCGAGGGTGAGCCGGGGCGGCTCGAGTTCGTCCACCCCCCCACCGACGTTCTGGGACGTCCCAGGGAGGGCCTGACCGTCTCGACGGGCGGGGCGGACGTTATCGTGTCGGACGCGCTGAAATATCAGGGCAAGGGCACCTTCTGGGTGGGGGAGTCGGAGGCCGACGGGGGCGCTCAAGTAACGATCAACGGCAGCCTCGCTCCCCATGACCCAAATGATAATGCTTTTCTCAAAAAAGACGTGCTGAGTTTCGTCTCGAGCGGCGACGTCACCGTGGGAACGGACGCTGAAGAGGCCGAATCCGACGGTGACGCCGCCGAGCTCGAGGTCGCCGCCCTTCTCTACGCACAAAAAGACGTGGAGATTCGCGGCAAGACCCTCCTTTTCGGCGCGGTCATGGCGGAAGAACTCAGCGTCGGCTCGGAGGGCGTGAGCCTCGCGTGGGACCCACGCCTCGTCAATCTCTGCCCGCCCGGCGTGCCGGGCTGTTCCGCTCGTCCCGCTGGGGAGGAAAACGGACTTAGCTTAACGGTCGAGGCTTACGAGCGGCGCTAGGAACTTCTTCTCGCGCGCCGCGTTAGAATGCGGCGTGCTTTTCTTTTGGAGTGACGCTCATGCGGCGTAGGGCGGTTCTCTGCGCGGCGCTTCTCGCGGCGGGTCGGCCCCTGAGCGACAAAGAACTCGCTCGTCTTTTGGACGTAGACGCCGAGGCGACGGCGGCGGCGGTGCGCGACCTGCGCGACACGCTGGGGGCGCAGAGTTTAGGGTTGGTGGTCGAGGAGGTCGCGGGGGGCTACCGGCTGGTGGTCGACCCGGCGCTCAATCCCGACCTCACCCCGCTGCTCTCACCGCCGCCTCTGCCGCAGCTCTCGAGCGCCGCCCTAGAAACCCTCGCGCTCGTGGCTTATCAGCAGCCCGTGACGCGGGGCGAGTTGGAGGCGGCGCGCGGCGCGTCGTGCGCTTCGACATTGGACACGCTGCAAGAGCGCGAGCTCGTCAAGGTGGTGGGCCGCAAGGACGTGGTGGGCAAGCCGCTGCTCTACGCGACCACGACGCGGTTTTTGCTCGAGTTCGGCCTCAAGTCGTTGCAGGACCTACCGCCTTTGGGTGAAGGCCCGGGAGAATTTTTGCGGGGGTAGGGGCGCGTGGCGAAAGACTCATACTTGTAAGAGTCTTGTAAGGGGTTACCCCTTAAGATATTCTCATGTTCACCTTGACCCAAAAAGAACTTACCGTTTTCGCCGTTCTCGGTGTTACCCACTTTCTCTCGCTGGCGCTGGCCCTCATGACCACGCTCTTTCTCTTTTGGGCGCTCGCCGGGTTGGCGCTGCTCGCCGCGGTTTCCTGCGCCTTGAGCATCACCGCAACGCGTCACTACCAAAGCGCGCGGGAGCCGAAGCGGTCCGGCGCCGTTGTGGCGTAGAGGACCCGACGCTATACTCCTGCGTTTCTCGGCACGTTTCGAAAAGCTGCTTGGTGACGGGTGGATAATTATTTAGGTACGGCTTTAACTAAAGTTTAGGTGTAGTCGGGACGGGTGGGTGCCCGCCTGCCCGCGAGAAAGCGGATCGCGGCCCCGTACCCCTCGAGCCCCAATCCGGTAATGCTGCCCATGCAGACCGCCGCCACGAACGAGTGATGCCGGAAGCTCTCGCGGGCGTGAACGTTCGACAGATGCACCTCCACCACAGGCGGGGTAATGCCTGAAATCGCGTCGCGGAGCGCCACCGAGGTGTGGGTGAGGCCGCCGGGGTTAAGCACCACGCCCTTTACGCCCTCGTCCTCGGCGCGGTGGAGCCAGTCGAGCAGTTGGCCCTCGTAGTTGCTCTGGCGGCACACGACGGGGGTGCCCACCTCCGCGCCCCAGGCCTCGCAGCGGGTCTCTAAATCCTCCAGGGTTTCACGCCCGTAAATGTCGGGCTCGCGCTTTCCCAGCAGGTTGAGGTTGGGGCCGTTCAGAACGAGAATCATGGGGTCTCCGTCAGGCCTCGAGCGTACTAACAAACGCGCCCCAGGCTTTGTAGAGTTCGCTTTCCTGAACATCGTCTACCAAGAGAGGTTTGCCGACGCGCTCGAGCAGCACCCAGCGCAGCCGCCCCCCGCGTACCTTTTTATCGCGGTAGAGGTAGGGGAGAAGGTCGTCAAAGTTCGTCACGCCAAGCGGAACCGGGCTCACCCAACGCAAGAACTCATGGACCCGCGCCGTCTCGTCCGCGTAGCCGCGCCCCGCGGACAGTATGGCGATGAAAAGAAGGCCGTAAGCGACCGCGTCGCCGTGGGGGATGCGGTGGTGAGTGAGGGCCTCGAGCGCGTGCGCCAGCGTGTGCCCTAAGTTAAGAAAGGCGCGCTCGCCCCCCTCGCGCTCGTCGGCGGCGACGATACGCGCCTTGACCGCGACCGAACGCCCGACGAGTTCGCTCAGGAAGTCCGGGTCGCCGTCGGGTCGAAAGGCCGGGCTGGGGAGGTGCTCGAGCAAACCCGGGTCGGCCAGAAGCCCGTGTTTGAACAGTTCCACCGCGCCCCCTCGAAACTCGGGCTCGGGCAGGGTCTGGAGCGTGTTCACGTCTGCGAGTACCGCGTTGGGTTGCCAAAACGCGCCAACCAAATTTTTTCCCTCGGGCAGGTTGAGCCCCGTTTTGCCGCCCACGCTGGCGTCGACCATCGCCAACAGGGAGGTGGGAACTTGATAGAAGGCCACGCCGCGCAGATAACTCGCCGCGATGAATCCGGCGAGGTCGCCCACCACCCCGCCGCCTAGCGCGAGCACCGCCGCGCTACGGTCAATCCCTCTTTGCGCTAGCTCTTGGAGGAGTGCTCCGTAAGTTGTAAGCGTTTTGCTCCCCTCGCCAGGGGCGACGGTTAAACAGGCGACGGTCTTGGCATTAAGCCCCTCCCGCACCGCGTCCGCGTGGTGCGCCGCGACGTTGGTGTCGCTCACGAGCACAACGGTGTCTTCCGCAATATATGTACTCAGCTTAGCAAGCAAGCCCGCTTCGACGATAACGGGATAGGGGGGAGAGAGCGCGACGGTGAGCCTCACGCCCGCGCCTCCGCCCAGGCCCACAGGCCCTCGACGATGTCCTCGACCACGTCCGACGAGTGACGCCCGTCGGTCGAGACGCTAAAGGAGGCGGCGTCTTGATAGGCCTCGCCGCGCGCCTTCATGAGCGTGCGGATGCGCTCCACCGGGTCGCCGACTTCCAGCAGCGGGCGCTTGTGGCGGCGCGTCCTCTTGTAAATCGTCTCCGGGCTCGCGGTGAGGAGCACCACCGGGCCGCGGCTCTTGAGGAGCGCGCGGTTCTCAGAACGCATCACGGTGCCGCCGCCCGTCGAGACGACGACCCCGTCTAGGCGCAGGCAACGCCTCACCACCTCGCTCTCGTAGTCGCGGAACACGCTCTCGCCGTAGAGGTCGAAGAGGTCGGGGATGCGCATACAGCTCACGCGCTCGATGACCTTGTCCGTGTCGATAAAGGTGAGGCTCAGGCGCCTCGAGAGCTCCCAGCCGATGCGGCTCTTGCCCGCGCCCATAAAGCCGACCAAGGCCACCCAGGACACGGGCTTCTCCTCGACTAAGTACGCGCGCGTCACCTCCAAGACCTCCATCAGGACGGGGTGCGGTGCAAGAGGGCGAACGGTTCCGGCCCGGTGAATTTAGAAGCTCGCCACATAATGTCGGTGCGTCTCCACACGCTCCGTGATTTCGCGTACAGTGTCCCCGCCGAACTTCTCCAAAAGCGCGTCCCCCAGCACGAGCGCACACATTGCCAGGAGCACCACGGACGCGGCGGGGACGGCGGTCGTGTCGGAGCGCTCGCGGGCGGCGTCGGCGGGCTCGTGCGTCACGACGTCCACCGTCGGCAGGGGCTTCATGAGCGTGGCGATGGGCTTCATCGCGGCGCGCACCACGAGCTCAGAACCGTTGGTGATGCCCGCCTCGAGCCCGCCCGAGCGGTTCGTCTCGCGGTAGTAGCCCGCGTCGTTCCGGTAGATGGCGTCATGGACCTCGCTGCCTGCTACCACCGCGTTGCGCCAGCCGTCGCCGATTTCGACGCCCTTGATGGCCTGGATGCTCATGGCGGCCCCCGCCAAACGTCCGTCCAGCTTGCGGTCCCACTGCGTGTGGCTGCCGAGCCCCACGGGCACGCCGCGAAAGCGCGCCTCGATGACGCCGCCTAAGGTATCGCCCGCGGCCTTGGCCTGGTCGATGCGCTCGATGATGCTTCCCTCGGCCTCGCCGTCAAAGGTGCGTAAGGGGCTCTCGTCAAGCTTGTCTAACGCGTCCCAGTCCATCCCGCCGTCGCAGGGAATCCCGGCCATGCTGACGACGCGGGCGCAGCCTTCGACGCCCGCCGTTTGCAGGAGCCTCAGCGCCACCGCCCCCGCCGCCACGCGCGAGGCGGTCTCGCGCGCCGAGGCGCGCTCGAGCACGTCCCGCAGGTCTTTATGCCCGTATTTAACGCCGCCCGCTAAATCCACGTGACCGGGCCGCGCTTCCGTCAGCGCCTTTTTGCGCGGTTCGTTGCCGGGCTCAGGCGACATGATCTCAGACCAGTTGCGCCAGTCGCGGTTTTCTATCTGTAAAGACAGGGGCGCGCCCGTAGTAAAGCCCGCGCGCACGCCCGCGAGAATGCTCGCGCAGTCGCTTTCTATCACCATGCGGCGGCCCCGGCCGTAGCCCCCCTGTCGCCGCCTAAGCCAGGGGTCGATGTGCTCGCTCGCCACGAGCCCCAAACCCGCGGGCACGCCGTCTAAAAGGACCGTGAGCGCGGGGCCGTGCGACTCGCCCGCCGAAAAGAATCTCAACATAGGAACAGATTAGCACGCGCGTCTCGAGGGGAAAGAAGCGGGTGATCGCGCTTCAGATGTAGGCGACTTGGACGAGGCGCAAGGGAACGAAAACGAGAAACCCCGCGCGCGGCGGGGTTCTTGTTTAGGAGAAGTGACGGGCTCGAGCAAACAAAGCCGGATTTTATCAAGCCTACTCGATGACCATCGCGCTAACAATCAACAGCAGCTCGGTGTCCTCCTCTTCGGTGTTGGTGGTGCTAAAGAGGGAGCCGATGATGGGGATGGAGCCCAAGATGGGCGTTTTGGAGCGGGTGGTGGAGAGCGCGTTCTGCAGGAGCCCGCCTAAGAGCACCGTCTGGCCGGGCTCGAGCGTGACCGTCGAGGTGACCTCGCGGGTGGTGAAGTCGATGCGCTGCGGGATGCCCCCGTCGGCGAGCGGGACGGCCAAGTCGGACACCTCGGCGCTGATTTCTAAAATGACCCGGCCGTCGCTCGAGATGCGCGGCGTGACCTCGATGATGACGCCATATTCCAGGGTGCGGGTCTGGATGTCGCCGTCGAGACTCGCAAAGGTGAGTTCGATGCGGCCGCCCACATTTATCTTACCGGGGGAGTTGTTGAGCATCGTCAGGTTGGAGTCGTCCACGCGGCGCGACAACCCTTGCGTTTCCAGCGTGTCCAGGACCGCGCCGATGTTAAGCCCCGACACCGCCTTCTGCGCGTTGAACACGAACTGGAGACCGCTGTCCAGCAGGGTGGTGGCGAAGTTGCCGACGCCCGCGCTCAAGTTTATCCCTAAGTTGGCGGCGGAGCGCGTCTGGATTTCCTGGATTCTCACCTGGACGTTCACCTGGGGCTGGGGGATGTCGAGCGCTTCAATGAGCGCCGCGATTTCCGCCTGGACGGTCTCGGGCGCGGTGACGATGACGCTGTTCGTGCGCTCGTCGGCGGCGATGGTGATGTCTTCGGTCCGGACCACGGTGCTGGTCGTCGTCTGCTCGTCGGCCGCCAGATCGTTGTCGTCGTCAATCAGACTGGTGGTCTCCTGCTCGCTGCCTACGACCGTCTCGGTCAACGTCTCGGCGAGCACCGCGGCGTCGGCGTTCGACAAAGAGTACACGCGCCGCACCGGCTGGGCGATGTCGGGGTTGAAGCGGCTCAGCACGCGCGCTATCTCGCTCTGCTCCGCTTCAAGCGCGCGCACCGACAGCGTGTTGAGGTTGGCGAGCACGTCCACGCTCGCGCCGGGGACGGCCTGGCGCACGACCTCCGCCAGATCTTCAGGGTTTTCGACCACGCGGTAGAAGCGCTGAACCCGCTCGCCTCCCTCGTCGGTCATGCTGGTCATGGCGTTTTGCCGCTCGAGCTTCGCCACCGACGCGGGCGTGCCGACCACCACCACGTCGTTGTCGAGCAGGAGGTAGTCGAGGTCGTTCAAGGCGGTCACAAGCTCCCAAACCTGTCTAAAGGGCTTGGGCTCGCCGATGTCGTACATGATGAGGGTGTCGGGTACGCTGTCGGCCACCGCGGTGAGGCCGACCGACTTGGCGAGCGCCATGACCATCGCGCGGAGCGACTCGCCTCCGGTCGAGGTGGAGAAGCCCACGGGCTGGTCGAAACGCGGGTCTTCGGGCAGAGACGCCTGCTGCGCGCTCGCCGTAAAGGAGAGGAGGACAATAAGAGAGACAACAAAAGAGACAACGGGAGAGAAGAGGACGAAACGAACGGAGCATCGCCTTTTGGCCTTTTTTATGAGGAGTCTCGCTGAGATTGACTTCATGGTCACCGCCTGTCGAGGGTTTGTGAGAGAGTGCCTTGGATAAATTCCGCTTGGGTGCCGCTCAAGTTGCTCAGCACGATGTCGGTCTCGGGTAGGGTCTCGCCCAGGGCCACCACGACGGGGGCAGGGAGGTCCGCAAAGCGGAACACGCCCACGCCGACGGGGCCGGGCACGGTGCCCGTAAAGGTCACGTCGTTGTCACGCAGGTAGCGGGAGAGCTCGTTCGTGCCCGCGAAGAGGGGCGCGCCGTTCCCCAAGGCGTTCTGCTTGGCAAGCGCGAGAGGCTCGAGCCCCTCCTCCGGCGACGCATTAGCGGACACGGCAACTGGTGAAATGGTCGGCGTGACGACCAGCGCAGGCGCGTTCGCACCCGCGCTGGGTGCGGTCGGCACGCGGATGGCGGCGACGGCGGCCAGGTCTGGCTGAGGCACGTTTGCACGCCTCGTCTCCAGGATGCGGGGCGTGACCGACAGGGAGCCCTGGGGCAGCGCGCGCGGCAGGCGGGTCGTTCTCGGGGCCGGGGGGGCCAGCGGCCGCGGCGCGGGCGCTCTCACCACCTCTCTGGGGGTGGGTGGGGCGCTGACCATTCCCTCTTCGGCGGGCGCGGGTCCGTCCGGCACGGGCACCACCACGATGTCCTGAACGTCTTGCGCGGGCGTCTCTATCCTAAGGACGAGCGGCGAAAAGGGGTTGACGGAGGCCCGCTGCTCGCCCTGGGGACGCGCCAAGGCCTCACCCTCGTCTTCGCCCCCTTCCTCGACCCTCTGGGGCGGGGCGGTGATCAAAAAGGGCAGTTCGTCGATGATGACCTCTCGAGCCACCATCGTGCCGCTGGACACGCTCTCCGAGTCCGCCATGTCGACGAACGGGCCCTCCGAAGAGGCGTCCTCCAAAGGAGCACCGCCCGACCCAGCACCGCCCGACGCCGCCTCGAGCGGCAGCGGCTCCAAATAAACGCTGATGTTGCGGTCAAAGGTGAGGTTGAGCGGTCCCTCGTAAGGGAGGTAGCCGTCAAGCTCCACGCGCAAGCGCGCCTCTTCCGCGCCCTCCACGGGCGTTTCAACAAAGGGCGTCACGTCCTCCAGGGGTTCGCCGCCGAGCAGCACGGTCGCGCCCTCGGGGGTGGAGCTTAGCGAGAGGGCGACGGTTTCGGGCGTCACGGCCACCTCGTCTACAGGCTCAGCCACGGTTCCGCCCGTGACGCCGCCCGTACCCCCGCCTGTGACGCCGCCCGTGCCTTGGGCCCTGACTTCCGACAGCAGGGGCGCTTCTTGCGCCAGCGCGGTCGTCGCCACCGTGGTCGCCAACGTGTCGGCCGCCGAACCGGTAAAAAAATTGACCCACACGAAGCCCGCCGCGCAGAGGGTGAGGACGCCAATCGTCACGCGCGTCTCGCGCGAAAGCCTCATCAGAGTTCTCCCGGGTCTTCGCCCGTAAAGACGTAGACCGTAAAGGCGTAGGTGGCGCTCAGGGCGGGGTCGTCGCTGCCTTCGTCTTGCAAAGACAGCCCGACCTGGCCTATTTTGGTAAAGCGGCGCAACGTCTCCAGAGTTTCCAAAAACGTCATAGTCTGGGCGTAGTTGCCTTGGGTCGCAATACTGATACTAATTGGCCGCACGTCTTGAACCTCCTCGCCGCCGCTCCCCCGGCTGATGGCGTCGAGCGTCACGGACGCGTTTTCCGCCCCCACTTTGAGTTCTTCGATAAGCGCGGCGATGTTGTTCTCGCGGGGGAGCTGTTCTAAAAAGGCCCGGCCGTCCGCCTTGAGTTCTTCCACGGCCTCTCGCAATATGGGCAGGTTGGCCTGCGCGGCCTCGCCGCGCTGGATTTGGAGGTCTATCTGGGCGATTTCGCTCTCGAGCGCGCCGATACGTGTTTGCACGGGTTTATAAAGATAGAAGTACCAGAGCGCGGCCCCGAGAACGGTCGCGGCGAGAACGAGCAGGGCCACGTCGCGCTGGCGCAGGGAGCGGAATTTGAGCGTCATGGGGTGTCTCCTAAATCGGCGTCTAGGCTGGCCGAGGACTCGAGCTCCGGTTGCTCCGGCTGCTCGCCCGCGAGCGCCCCGATGGTGAGGCTAAAGTCGTAAAACCCGCTCTCTTCGTCCCGCGCGGCGTTCTGGAAAGCGACCGCGAATAGGGGCGAGAGCTCGAGCGAGCGAACGTAAGAGGCCAAGACCTCGGAATTGATCGCCGTGCCCGCCACGGTCATCTCCGCGATGGTGCTGAGGCCGTCGTAGGCGTCGTTGGGTTCGCCGCCAAGCGCGCGCATACTGAGCGCGTTGAATTCGATGCGCGGTTGCCCGGTCTCGGTGCGCGGGGGCAGCGTCTCCAACATCGAGGCGACCTCGTCCGTCCAGTCGATGCGGCCCGCTTGGACCGCGTTACGCACCGCGATGAGTTCGCTGAGCTGGCGCTGGCGGGCCTGCAATAGCTCTTGCTCCTGGATGGCGGGTTGCAGGGTCGTCAGTTTGAGTTCGCGCAGGTCGCGCTCTTCGGCTAAGCTCCGCGCGGTCCCGTTGATGGCGACCTGCATAAACCCGGCGACGCCCAAAACGAGGAGGGGAAAAAAGAGCGCGATAAGCCGCCAGTAGCCCGGCTCGGAGCGCCGCCGCAGGTTTTTGGGGAGCAGGTTAATGTTAATCAAGGGCGTTCACCCCCCGCAGCGCCAAGCCTAAGGGCACGCAAAATTCCGGCCCGACGCGGCGCAGATACTGCGCGTCAAAGCGCCCCTCGTCGCTGTGGATGGTGAGCCAAGGGTCGCCCAGCTCGACGCGAAAACCCAGCGCGTCGCCGATGGCCTCGGGCAAACCGCGCAGTTTGGCCCCGCCGCCCGAGACTATCATCCGCCCGATGTTGGCGTCGCCCGCCTGGACGCGGAAAAATTCTAAGCTGCGGCGCACCTCGGTGGTGAGGTCGACCAGAACCGGGCGCAAGGCCTCGTAGACGCGGCCCGGCGAGAACTGCTCGCGCTTGGCGTCAAAATTAAGCAGTTCTTCCTCGTCCTCGGTGGGGATGGTCGCGGTGCCGTAGTCTATCTTGACCTCCTCGGCGGAGTCGAAGTCGAGACCGAACGAGCGTTGGATGGCGGCGGTAAAGTCGTCGCCCGACACGCCGATGTTGCGGTTCATCAGCACGCGCTCCCCGCGCGCCAGGGTGATGGTCGAGTTCGACGCGGCGATTTCCAGCACCACCCCCACCTCGTCGGCCTCCGTGTAGCTCGTCCCGGTCAGCGTCGTCTTGTTAAGGTGCGCGCCCAAAAGCGAGCCCCGTAAGGAGCGCAGGAGCGAGAAAGGCTTGATATCAACCACCAGAGGCTCGAGCCCCGCGAGTTTAAGATAGTCCACCTGCTGCGTCACCAAGTCCAAGCGGGCGGCGGCGATGACCACCTCCATTTGCCCCCCCTCTTCTACGTCGTCAGGGTTGTCGAGCACGTAGTAGTCCAACACCACCTCGTCGATGGGGAAGGGAATATAGCGCTCGGCCTCCCACCGGATGGCCTCTTCAAGCTCTTTCAGCGTCATTTTGGGCACAAAAATGTTGCGGGTGATGGCCTGACGGTTGCCCACCGCGGTGACCACGAAACGCTTGGTTATCCCCGCCTCTTTGAAAAGCGCCTTGATTTCCTCCGCCAAGCCCGCCGCGTCGACGACCTCGTCCTCCTGGAGGAGTCCGGGCGGCGTGGGCCGCGTGCCGATGGCCCCCAGCGAGGGCGGCTTGCCGCCCCGAAGGTCCACGACCTTGAGCGCGCTCATGCCGATCTCCAAACCGACGGCTTCAACTCGAGGATTAAAAAGGCGCGACAGCGATTCGCGCATTGCGGTCATAACTCTCCTCCAAATCCCCAGAAGTCTAGCACCGGCCTCTCATAAAACCGGGATAAAAATTTCGCACCCGCACAAACGTTTTTATGTTTTGTTTCTTCTTTAAAGCTCTGATAAATGTTGTTGTAGACGGTGTTTCATATCAAACACTTCAAGCGGGTGGAGAGGCGCTATAGGATTTCTTACGCGCTACGTGCTGGGAGATTTTTCTCATTTTGGAATTGGGGACGTTGCGCGTAGGGTGATGGGGCGGGAGCGGTCACCTTTGGTATGGGCGGAAACACCTGGGGTTTGATGCGGCTCAAAGCGGCTTGCGTAAACACTGACAGCGGGTTGCATAAAAACTGAGGGAACAGGGCGCAGGTAGCACTTTTTAGACTCCGTCCCACACAAAAGTTTGCAAACTACGTTTCCTTCAAACCAGGGTGTTATCCGCTATGAGATTGTCCGGCGCAGGTAACCCGAAACTCTGTGCTGTCCGATAATTTACGAACCGTGTTCCCTTCGAGCCAGATGCTTCCTGCTGTCAGTGTGAGCCATCTGATGCTCCGCACTTCGCTGCCAAGCGCTACCGCTGCGACGACCGGTCTAGGCGTTTAACGGCCCGTAGGCTGACCTTGACGATCCACGCTTGTGGGTCTGAACGCTTCCGCCAACAACGTCTCGAGCCCCTCGTAGGTCACGGCTTGTCGGCATCGGCGCTCTTTTGGAGGTCTGTTAACCGCTCACGGTGTAATATTTAGGCGCGTTTGTAACTGTCCTACCTGCAACGTGTAGCTACCGGGCAGCACTTGCGCCTCGGCTTCGCCCAAGACGTCCCCCGGGACGACGGCAAAGCGCTCTAGCGGGATAGCCAGGTCTAGCGTTTGCTGCTCCCCCGGGGCTAGCTCGAGCTTACCAAACCCCACCAGTTGCTTGAGGGGCGTCAGCACGCCCGACGGCGGGCGACTCAAATAAACTTGCACGGTTTCGCTACCCGCGAACTCGCCGGTATTCTCGAGCTCGAGGCTGACGTTGACAACCTCCCCCTCGAGCGTCGCGCTCAGATTACGCTGCGAAAACGTCGTGTAGCTTAGGCCGTAGCCGAAGGGGTAAAGCGGTTCGTAGGTTGCGCCCGGCAGAGCGTCGTAGGTGAGGGGCAGTTGCCCGGTGTGCTCCGGCCAGCTAAAGGGCAGTTTGCCCCCGGGGTTCGCCCTGCCAAAGAGCACGTCGGCAATCGCTGCGCCTCCCTCACTCCCGGGTAGATAAGCCATGATGAAACCGTCCAGGCCCAGCCAAATATCCTCAGGGAAAACGAGCGGACGACCCGCCATTAGCACAACGATGACCGGCGTCTCTGTCTCGATAACGGTGCGCATCAGCCCTAACTGCTCGTCAGGAAATGCGAGCGTGCTCGAGTCCCCCTGACCTTCCGCGTAGGGCGTTTCGCCGACTATGACGACAGCGACGTCCGCCCCCGCGGCGGCTGCGCCGAGCGCCTCGCCATCTTGGTAGTCAGCCAGGTAGGTGACGGTAACGCCGTCGGGGGCGGTTTGCTCTACGGCTTCCAAAACGGTAAGGCCGGGCGGCACGTCGTTGGGGTTGTCTATCCCCTGCCAGCCAATCGTCCAACCGCCCATCTGGTTCTCGATACTGTTCGCGCTCGGGCCGACAACCAAGATGTTCTGTACCGACGCGTCAAGGGGTAAACCGCCCCTTTCCAGCAGCGTGATGGACGCTAAGGCCGCCCGTTTCGCCAGCGAACGCGCCTCTTCTATCACAACGCTATTGGCAGCCTCCGCGTCTGTGTAGGGGTTTTCGAACAAGCCGAGTTCAAACTTCAGGGTGAGAATGTCGCTCACAGCCTCGTCAATCCTGCTCTCTGAAACCGTGCCCTCTTCGACCAGTTCGGTAAGCGTACTCGTAAAGGTCACCGCGTCGTGCGGCACCATGTACATGTTGACCCCGGCATTGATGCTCATAGCGACGGCTTCCTTGAAATCTTTAGCAACCCTGTGAACGGTAACGAGCTTCAAAATGTCTTCCCAGTCGGACAGGATAACGCCGTCAAAGCCGAGCTGGTCTTGGGCCACCTCCTGCAACATATAGGGCGAGGCGTGAACCGGCACGCCGTTGATGGAGCCGCTGTTGACCATTAGAGCCATTGCACCGGCCTCTATGCCCGCCGCAAAACTCGGCAGGTGCGTACTTCGCAGCGTGCGCAGGTCTAAAAAAGCCGGACTGCGGTCAAAGCCGGTTAAAGACTGCCCGTAGCCTGCAAAATGCTTTACGGTCGCCGCCACCTCGCCCGAGGCTTGAAGGCCGCGCACACTTGCCGCGACTAGTTCACCCGCTAACAGAGGGTCTTCGCCAAACGATTCGTAGAACCGCCCCCAGCGCGGGTCGCGCGCGACGTCGGCGACGGGGGCAAAGGTCCAGTGGGTCCCCACCGCGCGCACGTCTCGAGCGACCTGGGCCGCCACCTCCTCCACCAACTCAGGGTTCCAACTCGCCGCCAGGCCCACGTTGTGCGGGTAAATCGTCGCGCCCAGCACGTTGTTGTGCCCGTGAACCGCGTCGATACCATAAATCATGGGGATACCGAGGCGCGAATACGCCAGGACTGCCTCCTGAAGCTCATTGGTCATCTCCGCCCACGCTTGCGGGGTGTTGGGTACGGGTGCCGCACCTCCGCCTGAGAGAATCGAGCCGACCTGATTCTCCTCGAAGACAATTTTTAGCCATTCTTCGCTTAAAGGCCCCCGGTCCCACTCGCCCTCACCCATGAGGCGGGCCACGTCGATTTGCGTCATCTGCCCGACCTTTTCAGCCAGGGTCATCTGGGAGAGGAGGTCGGCAACCCTGGCCTCGACGGGTTGTGAAGCGTCTTTATAAAGCGGTTCCTGAGCGAACGCCAGCGTTGCGGTAATAACAGTGGCTACTGCGAAAAGCAGTCTCATAAGCTTACTCCCTCTCTTGGTAGACAAAATAACCAAAGTCCGCGTGTTTGCGCCTTCCGCTCAAGTCCTGAGCGCACAGTGCAATGAACGTCCCGGTAAAACTAAGCCCCTGACAGTAGTCATCCGAGAGTCTGCCCGCGTCGAACTCGGGGCCGATAGGGAGCCACGCGCCTTTCTCGAGCGCGTACTCAAACCGAAACGTCTCCCTTTCAAAGATGAGCTTGAGGAAAACTTTCTGAGCGTCGCCGATGGGCACCTCTTCGTCTAAAGGTTCATCGTACCGCCGGTTATCGTAGCTCAGGATGTTGAGGGTTCTGCCTAAGTCTTCACCGTGACTTACGCGCAGGTAGACCCAATTGTCCGTTTGGTAGTAGGCTGCCAGCCCCGCCATCTGCTGAAAGCTTTCCGGGTCAAATTCCAGACAAGTTTCAGCCTCCGCGTAAAAGGCTTGCAAGCGCCGACCCACTAAACTTTGGTGGTGTCTCGAGGCGAGCGACTCGAGCCCGTAAAGCCGCAGGTGACCGGGCCGTTCGGTGAGCGACAGCCAGCTTTCGTCGTGCGGGAGACGCAAAGTTTGCCAGGGTAAAGCTAGTTCAGGGCTGTCGAAATCGTCACGTTGAGGTTTGTCCTCGAAATCATGTTCGGATAAATCGGGCGCGGGCACTTCTTTGTGGGGACTGTTGCCCCCGCCAGCGATACGGGGCCAGTCGCCTTGGGGCCACTCGAGCCTTTGCAGCGCCGTCTCCCGCCCCAGATTGCACCGTCCCAAAGGCGTGAGCGGACGCCCGCACAGGTGCGCTAAGTACCACTCGCCGGTTTGCGTCTGCACAAAGCTGCCGTGACCTGCCTTTTGAAGGTACAACTCCGGCTTGCCGTGTGCGGTCAGCAAGGGATTTTCGGGGTGAACCTCGTAAGGACCGTCGATTTGCCTGGAGCGCGCCAGCGTTACCGCGTGCTCATAGACGGTGCCACCTTCCGCTGTCAGCAGATAGTACCAGCCGTCTTTTTTGTAAAGGTGCGGCGCTTCCGTCAATCCTAAGCATGTGCCCCTAAAGATGTTCTTGATGGGTCCGACCAGCTTTTTTTGCTTGGGGTCGTACTCCTGCAAGACAATACCCCCAAACTGGTTGCGCCTCTTGCGGTGGTCGTGCAGCATGTTTACAAACCACTTGCGCCCGTCCGAATCGTGAAAAAGCGAGGGGTCGAAGCCGCTGCTGTTCAGGTAAATGGGCTCCGACCAGGGACCCATAATGTCTTCTGCTGTGACCAGATAGTTGTGCGTGTCTTTAAAATGCTGGTCCGTGCCCCAGGTTTTTACGTCGGTGTAGATGAGGTAAAAAAGCCCGTCCGCATGGCTCAGCGTCGGGGCCCACACCCCGCCCGAATCGGGGTTGCCGAGCATGTCGAGCTGGCTCCGTCTGACGAGAGGACGAGTCAACAACCGCCAGTTTACGAGGTCTTTGGAGTGGTGAATTTGCACGCCCGAAAACCATTCGAAGGTCGAGGTGGCGATAAAGTAGTCGTCCGCTACGCGAATGATGCACGGGTCGGGGTTGAAGCCCGTCAAAACAGGATTTTGAATCATGATCCCCCCTGACCGTAGCTTCGCTCGGTCTGTCCCCCCTTATTAAGGGGGGCGGTTGAGCGATAGCGACAACCGGGGGGATCTAGCTGCACGTTGTTCATCAAGATCTTCTTTCCAATTGAATCTGGTTGATACGCTTCGCCTGGTACACGCTCGAGCAACGCACCAGCAAACAAGCGAGGGCGGCGCAGCGCAGCATCAGTTTCCGCGCTCGACATACTCTTCCAGCCACTGCAAGGCGGGCCGCTCTTCTTCAAACCAGTCGATCAGCTCCGCGTTGTTGCGCCACATCTCCCCGGCCTTGTAGCCCCAGAGCGTGACGCCCGCGACCGCGGGGTGCTCCCAAAGAACCGGGAAAACGTCCTGGTACATGGAGAGTTGCGCCGTGTCGTCGCTCTCGCGCAGCTCGAGTTCCGACACGTAAATCGGCAGCCCGAATTCGGCCAAGCTGTCTAAGTGACGCTCTATCGTCGAGGGTGGCACCGTTTCCAAGCCGTGGGCCTGCACGCCGATGCCGTCGATGAGGCCGCGTTCGTGCAGGAGGGCGATTTGCTCTTTGTAGGTCTCTAATTCGCCTGCACAGCAGAGGATGTTGTAATCGTTGATGAGCAGTGTAGCGTTAGGAAACAGCTCCCTGGCTTTTTCAAACGACCAGATAATCCAGTCCCAGCCGGTTTCGCCCTCGCCGCCGATGGCGTCCTTAAAGCTCGGCGGGGCGTGTTGGGCCTCATTCACCACGTCGATCATCTCGACGTCGGGGTAACGCTCGGCGAAAAGCTCCATCCACTCCTCGACCTCGGCCCGCTGCTCGTCGGGGGGTAAGTCGGCCAGCCAGAGAGGTTCCTGTTGTCCCCAAATAAAGGTGTGCTGCTTGACCGGAAAGCCCTGCTCCTGCGCGTAATTAAACATCAGATCGAGACCGCTCCAGGTCATCTTGTCCCGGACGATTTCGACGGAGCCCCACTTACCCACGTTTTCAGGCGTGATTTGGTTCCAGTACCGGTCGAAAATCGGGTCGGGCAGCCCGTTAAAAATATTACCGAGAAACTTTTCGCCGCTTTGGGCAAAGGCCGAAAAGCTCAGGAGTAAACCGGCCAAGACGACGGAGGCTCGAGCCCCAAGCCCTCTTTTTCCTGCCCTTCGGCTAGCGGGAGCGTGTCCACACGACTGTGCTTCGCGCTCCCTCCGGGGTGCTTCGCGCTCCTGCTTCTTACGTCTTACTTCCTGCTTCATCAAGTTATCCCTTCACGGCGCTGCCGCTCGACAAAATTCCGATACCACCTCAAAATCGCTAGTTCACCGTCGTCACCAGCACCACGGCCCTCGCCGGAACCATCACGGGTTCAGCCGCCGCTTGCTCGGAGACTCTGTAGGCCACTTCGTCCACGAAGATTTCGTAAGTATCGTCAGAGAGCGTTTTCAGCTCGAGCCCTCCCGCAGGCTCGGGCAGCTCGAGCGTGACCTCTTTGGCCTCGGTGGACATATTGACAAGCAGCACTTGCGTGTTCTCAGCTCTCCCGACGGCGTAGGCGTGCAAATCGTCGTCGCTGCTCGAGGTACTTAACACCTCGCCGGTAAAGTCGCTCAGCATCTCGAAAAGATAAAACGTCGGGCGTCGCCAGTCGGCGTTGTCAATCAGCCCGTGTCCGCCCGTGCCTTGCAGGGCGAAGTAGTGACTCATGTCCAAGCGCCCCTGCACCATCCTCCCGAGCGCGTCGGCGAGCCACAACGTCGCCACAGTGTCCATCAGGTGACGGTTGTTGTTGGTCCGCCAGGAGAGACCGAACTCGGTAATGCCTAGCTGTATGTCGCGTTCAAACCCCAGAGGGTTCGTCTCCGGGTCCTTCACCCATTCGCGGTAACGCTGGATGGTCTCGGTGACTTTGGAGGATGTCGCCAACGCAACATCGTCGTCCGCGCTGCCGTCGGTCGGGTAGATATGCCAGGTGAGCACGTCCACCACGTCGCCACACAGCCTCAAAAATTCTTTCAGATAGGGCTCAGCGATGTCCGCACCCGACACCGCAGGCCCGGCGACGAGGGCGTCCGGGTCAACCGCCTTGATGGCTGCGTGGTACTCGCGGAACTTGTCACAGTATTTTTCGGGCGTCCAGGACTCATCGGCACGGTTCGGGCCGTACAAGTCGGGCTCGTTGCCGACCTCAAACGCCAGCACGGGGATGCCTTCGTCTTTGAAATCCACGACGGCTTGCCCCGCCGCTTCAGCCGACCCGGTAAAGAGGTTGGTGACGACTAAGACGGGCGGCTCGCCCAAAAATTGCCACTGCCTCCCGTAGTCCGCGATGTGCATACGGCTGAGCGGGCTTTCGTCGGCGATGTTGCCCGGAGGATAGCGCAAGCTGTCTATATCGAGCCCTGCAAAGTCTTCCTCGAACTCGAGCACCCGCATAAACACTCCGTGGTTGAACCCCGTAATCGCATATTCGGGAACGGGTCCTAAGCTCTCACCGACAGAGACGGTGACGGACGTTTGGGCGAAGGAGAACGACAACAGCACCCAAAGTCCGACGAGACCAAATCCTACGTTTTTCTTCCTTCCTACTTCTCTCTTCTTCCTTCCTACTTCTTCGCTTACCCCTTTACCGCCCCTCATCCTTTGATGGCCCCTTGCGTAAGACCTTCGATAATTTGCCTCGAGGCCAAAAAGAAGAGGAGCAGGAGCGGTGTCACGGCCAAGGCGCTGCCCAGGATCACCGCGCCCCAGTCGGTGGTCGCCGCCAAACCCTGCAAGCTCCGCAAGGCCAGCGGCACGGTCATGACTTCTTCGCCGCGCAAGACCACCAGCGGACCCAAAAATTCGTTCCACTTGCCGATAAAGGTGATGAGCCCCAGCGTCGCTAAGCCGGGGCGCACCAGCGGCAGGCCAATGCTCCAAAAAATCCGGAACTCCGACGCGCCGTCGATGCGCGCCGCGTCCATGAGGTCTTTCGCCATGCTGCTGGCGAAAAACTGCCGCATCATGAAGATGCCGAAGGCCGAGGCCATCCCCGGTATCCACAGCGCCTTGGGTTCGTTGATCCAGCCCAAAAAGTCGATGATCAGAAAGAACGGGATGAGGTTGAGAATCCCCGGCATGAGAAAGGTCGCCATGATAAAGCCGAAGATTTGCTTTTTGAACCTGAAGTTGTACATGGCGAGGGCGAAGCCGCCCAGGCTGCAAAAAAAGAGCGTCGTCGCGGTTGCCAGCACGCCGATGTAGACGCTGTTCCACATGCTCTTCCAGAACGGCACCGCCGCCAAGAGCGCGTCGTAGTTGCGCGCTAGGTCGTCGCCAAAAAATAAGGGCGGCGGCGCGGTGAAGATCGTGTCGCGGTTGTGCGTCATGAGGATGTACATCCAGTAGAACGGGAAGATGGTCGCCACGGCCAGTAGCAAGAGGGCGACGAACAAGAGGATTTTTGTGGTGAGCGTGCCCGGACGTTTTAAGGTCATTCGCGCGTCTCCAATCCGCCGCGCCCGGCGAGCACGAACTGAATGATGGTGAGGAGGGCGATTACGAAGAACAGCACCCACGACACCGCCGCCGCCGTACCCATCGAGCCAAAGTCGAAGCCTTCGCGGTAGAGGTACATCGCCACCGTGAGCCCGGCGTTGCCCACCCCGCCGTCGGGCCCGACCAGGATAAAGGGCTCTTCAAAAAGTTGCATACCGCCGATGATGGTCAGGCTCACGGCAAAAAACATAATGGGTTTCAGAAGCGGCAAACTGATATGAAAAAACTGCTGGAAGATGTTCGCCCCGTCGACCTTGGCGGCCTCGTAGTATTCGCGGGGGATGGTCGCTAGGCCCGCGCTGTAGAGCACCATGTTCCAGCCGAAATAGCGCCAGAAGATGAGAATGGCGAGCGCGGGTTTGATGTTGTCCTTGCGGCCGAGCCAATTGATCGGCAGGGTGTCTTGCAGGCCGCCGAAGAGCCAGGCGCTCCAGTCGGCCCTGGCGAGATAAATCAGAAGTTGGTTGATGATGCCGTACTGCGTGCCGAACATGGTGTTAAAAACGAGCGTGATCGCCACCGCCGACGTTACGAATGGCAAGAAATAGGCGACGGTAAAAGGGTGACGCCAGCGGCTGAGAATAACGAGCAGAACGAAAGCCAAGGGGATGGCGACAAGGTGCTGCGCCACGCCCGACACCAGACCTATCCAGAACGTGTTATAGAGCGTGGGCCAGAAATCGTTGAAGCGGGTGAACTCGAGGATGAACTTATAGTTCTCGAGGCCGACAAACTCCATCGCCCCGAGCCCCTGGACCGGGTTCCATTTCTGGAAGGACAGGTAGGCGGAAAAGAGCAGCGGAAAAAGGCCGAAAATGGCGTAGAGGATAAAAAACGAGCTGATAAATAGATAGGGCGCGTACTGGCGTTGCCACTTGTGCCAGCGGCTTTGCCAGGTTTGGCTGCTGGGTCGGGGGGCTCGAGCTGTGCTTTTGGTAGCCATATTGTCTCCAGTAGGCGGTGGGGCGGTAGGCGGTAAGACGGTAAGAAGTAAAAACTGTCTTACCGCCTACTCACAGCGGATTGCACGAACACTGAGGGTACAGGGCGCAGGTAGCATCTCACAAAACTCGTCCCACACAGTAATGTGTTGGCTGCATCTCCTTCAGACGCTACCTGCTATGGGTTACCGTATGCGGCGCTGAATGATTTGCTCAGCGTCGGACAGCGCAGTGTCGATGTCTGCGCCCTCATTAAGCACGCTGGTGAGCGCGTTGGTCACGACTTCAGCGGCGACCACGTCGCCGGGGTGGGTAAAGGTCCCCTGGATGTTGTTGACCACGTTGACGTAAAGCTGCCGCGCTTGCTGGCCGTCAAGGAATTCTTGCGGCGCGTCGAAGACTTCGTCCGTCCAGACCGACTCGAGCGCGGGGAAGGCCTCGATGGTGTCGAAAGCGAGGCGCTGCACGTCTTCGCGGGTGGTCATGAACTTAATCAAATCCCAAGCGAGTTCCTTGTTGTCGCTCTGCTCGGGGATCGCGTAGAAGGAGCCGCCCCACGTCGCGTATGCGCCGCCGGGGAGGTTTTCCGCCCCCCAGAGACCGGCGGTGTCGGGGGCCATCCAGTTTTGTAAGTGGCCCTGAAGCCAGGCACCCGAAAGCTGCGTGGCGACGGTGCCCTGCTTAAAGGCTTCGTACCACTCGTTGCTCCAGGCCCCGATCTGGGCGTCTAAGCTGTTGTCGCGGATCGCCTTGGCGACGCGGAAGGCTTCGTGGAAGCGCTCAGAATTCACGAGCACGTTGCCGTCCTGGTCGAAGTAAAGCCCCTGGCCTTCTTCGAGCCCGCTGCGCACCATCGCGTTAAAGACGTCGGCGGCGTCGGCAATCAAAAACACGTCGTTGGTGCCGTCGCCATCGGTGTCGCGGGTCACGGTTTTGCCAAATTCGATGTAGTCGTCCCAGCTGCCGGTGATATTTTCGACGCTCGCGTCCACTTCCGCCAGGCGGTCGCGGCGGTAGAACATGATGCCGGGCCCCAAGTCCGTCGGCATAGCCACCAAGCGGCCGTCGGCTGTGGTGCCTTGAGCAACCGCGTAGTCGGCCAGTCCTGGCGTGAACTCGCCTGCGCCCAAGGTGTTGAGGTCGACCAGACCGCCGTCCGCCACGAACTTGGCAATAAAGCCGACCTCGATGGCGACCACGTCGGCGGCACCCGACCCTGCGGCCAAGGTCGTGACGAGGTTGTTATGGTGGTCTCCGAACTCGCGGACTTCAAGTTCCACTTCGACGTTCGGGTTTTCTTCCATGTACAGCTCGATAATGGGCGCGAGCGCGTCGGTCAGGTTGGGAAAACCCGAGACGGTGAGCGTTTGTGTCTCTTGTGCGAACCCAAACGCGACGAGAAGGGCGACGAGTAAAACGGCTAATCTTTTCATTTTCTTCCTTTCTCACTCCCTACCGGGAGTCAAAACCGGACGTTAAAAATCTCTGACGGACTGCCGAACAACGAGTTCAGGCTCGAACTTACGCTTCACCTCCGCCTCTTTTTGGTCCAAAGCCGCCAAAACAATGTGCGCGGCGGCTTGCCCCATGTCCCACAGGGGCTGCTGAATGGTGGTCAGGGCCGGGTAGAGGTATCTGGCGATGAAAACGTCGTCGTAGCCGACGAGAGACATGTCTTTGGGAATTTCTAGATCGTTGGCGCGGAGCGCGTGCAAGACGCCCGCCGCCATCTGGTCGTTCGCGGAGAAGATGGCGCTCAGCTCGAGCCCTCTGCCGAGCAGCCGCTGCGCCGCGTGCAAGCCGCCCTCTTCGGTAAAGTCGGCCTCTATCACGTAAGCCTCGTCATAAGAAAGCCCCGCCGCCTCGAGCGCGCGCCGGTAACCCTGCAGGCGGTCGCGGCTGTCTTTCATAGCTAGGGGGCCGGTAATGTGCGCGATATGTCGGTGGCCCCGCTCGAGCAGGTGTTGGGTGGCTAAAAACCCGCCCTTTTCGTTGTCTAGGTAGATACAACGGTTTCCCAACTCGGTAACGTGCCGACCCATGATGACGACCGGCGTCTCGGCGGGGAGGTTCTGCTCGAGCCAGCCCAAGAGTTCAACGTCGGACATGGTCTCTAAGTGCAAAATCAGCGCGTCCGAGCGGCGCTGCAACAAGTAGCCCGCGGCTTTGCGCTCGAACTTCTCGTCCGCGTGACCGCTCGAGACGATAAGGTGCATCCCGACCCCTTCGACCACGTTTTCGATGCCGCGCACGATGCCGCTATAGTAAGGACTCGAGATTTCGTTGATGACCACGCCGATGCCGCCCGAGCGGTTGGTGACGAGCCCCCGCGCAAAGGCGTTGGGCTGGTAGTTGAGCTTTTTGACAGCGTCCAGCACGCGCTTTTTGGTGTCATTCGCCACGGGCACGGTTCCGTTGAGGACCCTCGAGACCGTCGCGGGTGAGACCTGGGCGTGGCGGGACACCTCCTTGATGGTCGGCATCAACACTCCCTGTGAAATCGCTTTCACGAAAAGTGTAACGCAAGCCGCGAAAATTGTCAAGCCACTACTTTTTGCCCTTCCAAAAAAGAAGATTCGGCGTGCTGAACCCACTTGCTAAATATTGACCGACTTAACAAAAGGCGGTTATTACAAGAGCATGTGAAATCGTTTTCAAACTTCAGTTACATAGAGCGTTTTTGCATTTGCTGACAGAAAACTAACTGCGTTTGCTTCTACTCGCGCTGCTCGGGTGATATCGGCAGCGATGGGTTTAACGGGTCAACGCGAGGGTGAGCACGGCGTTGCTGATCTTGCCCGCAGAGAATGCATGAGAAAACCGCCCCAGAGCCGTCTGGGGCGGTGCTGGTTTCGTTGGTTTATGTTTAGCCCGGTTTGGGCATCATCCCCGGCGGCAGGAGCGGCCCCTTGGGCTTGACCTCGGGGGGGGCGGTTTGCGGCGCGGCGGTCTCGGGGAGCTCGAGCGGCCCCTCATAAGGCGGCAAGGGCTCGCCGCGCATAACCTTCTCGAAGTCGTCGGCGTGGAGCGTTTCGCGCTCTAAGAGCACCTCGACAATCGTGTCTATCGTGGCGCGGTTTTCTTGCAGAAGAGAAAGCACCCGCTCGTACTGCGCGTCGATGATGGCCTTGACCTCGTTGTCAATCAGCCGCGCCGTCTCCTCGCTGTAGGTGCGCGCGCCCTCGTATTCACCCAAATACGACTCGTTAGAGCTCGACAGGGCGATTTTGCCCAGAGAATCGCTCATGCCCCAGCTCGAGACCATCCGCCGGGCGATGTTGGTCGCCTGCTGAAAGTCGTTCGCCGCGCCCGTGGTCACGTCGTTGAAAACAATCTCCTCGGCGGCGCGCCCCGCCAGGGCCACCGCGATGGTGTCAATCAGCATGGCCCGGCTCATCGACATGCGGTCCTCTTCGGACACGCGCATCACGTAGCCCATCGCGCGGCCCCTTGGCACGATGGTGATTTTGTGGACCGGGTCGGCGTGCTCCAGAAGCTGCGCCGCCAGCGCGTGCCCCGCCTCGTGAAAGGCAGTGATGCGCTTTTCGCGCGGGCTGATGACCCGGCTGCGCCGCTCGGGCCCCATCACCACGCGGTCGGCGGCCTCGTCTAGGTCGTAAGGCGAAATTTCCTTGTGACCGCTCCGCGCCGCCACGAGCGCGGCCTCGTTGAGGAGGTTTTCAAGGTCCGCGCCGACAAAGCCGGGGGTGCGCCGGGCGACCGTTTTGAGGTTGACCGTCTTCGACAGGGGCTTGCCGCGCGCGTGGATGCGCAGGATGGCCTCGCGGCCTTTCGCGTCGGGCGCGTCGACGACCACCTGGCGGTCGAAGCGGCCCGGTCTAAGAAGCGCGGGGTCGAGCACGTCGGGGCGGTTCGTCGCCGCGACGATGATGATGTCGTGCTTGGATTCAAAACCGTCCATCTCGACCAGGAGCGCGTTCAGGGTTTGCTCGCGTTCGTCGTTGCCGCCGTTGATGTTCATGCCGCGGCGTCTGCCGACCGCGTCGATTTCGTCGATAAACACGATGCAGGGCGCGTTCTTTTTGGCCTGCTCGAAGAGGTCGCGCACGCGCGCCGCGCCCACGCCCACGAACATCTCGACAAAGTCCGAGCCCGAGATGCTGAAAAAGGGCACCCGCGCCTCGCCCGCCACCGCCTTGGCGAGGTGCGTCTTGCCCGAGCCGGGCGGCCCCACCATCAGCACGCCGTGCGGGATGCGCGCGCCCAAGGCGTGAAACTTGGACGGGTTTTTAAGAAATTCGACCACCTCATAGAGGTCGTTTTTGGCCTCTTCGACCCCCGCCACGTCCTTGAAGAGCGTGCTCGAGTTCTCCTCCGTAATCATGCGCGCGCGCGACTTGCCAAAAGACACCGCGCCGTCGCCGCCGCTGCGCATCCCGCGCATCAAATACCACAAAAAGCCGACCATCAGCAGAATCGGTAGCAGCGTGAGGAGCAGCCCGCCCCAGTTCTGGCCCGGCGGATTGATGGTGATGTTCACGCCGTTCGCTTGTAGCCGCTCCACCTCGTCCAAGGTGAGAGGGCTCGCCAAGCGGGTGGTGAACGCCTCGCCGCCGCCCGTCGGCGTGACGGTGAGCTCGTTGTCTCGAGCGTTGACGCTGCTTATCCGGCCCGCGTCCACCAATGACAAGAACTCGGTAAGACTCTTGTCGGACGCTTGGGTGCGACCATTATTCTGAGAGGCGACAAAAACAATGAGCCCCAGCACCGCCAGGGCGATCAGCAGACCGCGGAGGGGAAATTTGCCCATATGAATAGTTTAACGCTCTAGGCTGAAAACTGTGTGATGCAAAACGCCACTCCTCCCCCACCTCCTCGGAATAAATCATAAGACGGTTTCACGGAGCATTCCTAGGCGTAGTCACGTAAGTTTACGGCGCGGTTTTGGCGAGGTCGTTAAAACGCACGTGGGCGTTGTGGAACTGAAGCTCGACCGTGCCCACCGGGCCGTTGCGCTGCTTGCCGATAATTATTTCCGCGATGCCCTGCTTTTCAGAATTTTTGTCGTAGTATTCGTCGCGGTAGATGAACATGACCAAGTCTGCGTCCTGTTCGATAGCGCCCGACTCGCGCAAGTCCGAGAGCATCGGGCGTTTGTTGGGCCGACTCTCGACCGCGCGCGAGAGTTGCGACAAGACCAGCACCGGGATGTCGAGCTCTCTCGCCAAGGCCTTGAGGCTCCTCGAGATGGTCGAAATCTCCTGCTGCCGGTTCTCGCCCGCGCCGCTCCGCCCGCTCCCGCTCATGAGCTGCAAATAATCAATAATGACGAGCCCCAGCCCATGCTCGGCCATGAGGCGGCGCGCGCGGCTCCTGAGTTCCATCACCGTCATGTCGGCGTTGTCGTCGATAAAGAGTTTTACATCCGACATCTTGCCCGCAGTGTCGGCCAAACGCTGAAAATCGCGGTCGGAGAGTTGCCCGTTTCTGACCCGGCTCATGTCCACGCGCGCTTCGCTACAGAGCATCCGCATCACGAGTTGCACGCCGGACATCTCCAGCGAGAAAATTCCCACCGTTTTACCCTCGCGCAGGGCCGCGTTCATGCCGATGGTGAGCGCGCAGGCGGTTTTTCCCATCGAGGGCCGCGCCGCGAGCACGTTTAAAGAGCTCGGTTGCAAACCCGCCGTGAGGGTGTCGAGCTCTTTAAAGCCCGTGCGCAAGCCCGACACCGGGTCGGGGTTGTTGAAGAGTTCGTTGATGTGCGCAAAAGTGTCGGTGACGAGCGTGTTCATGCCCTCAAAGGCGTGGGTGCGTTTGGAGCTCGAGAGCTCAAAGATATTGGCCTCCGCCCGGTCCAGAATCTGTTCCAAGGGCATCGCCCCGTCGTAAGCGGTTTGCATGATGGCCCCGCTCGCGCCGATGAGTTCGCGCAAGACGGCCTTTTCGAGCACGATGCGCGCGTAGTTTTCCGCGTAGGCGGCGGTGGGCACGCTGTCGGCTAAGCCAATGAGATAGGGCACGCTGCCGACCGTCTCGAGCTCGCCCGTCTGCCTCAGCTCCTCGGTTAGGGTCACCAAGTCCATCGGCTCGGCGCGGCGGAAGAGGCGCTCAAAGGCGCGAAAAATCTTGCGGTGACTCTCCTTGTAGAAGTGCTCGGGGGTGAGCATACCCTCCAAGGCGGCGTAGACCTCGTTGTCGAGCAGCACGCTGCCCAGGACGCTCTGTTCGGCTTCCAAGTTTTGGGGGGGCGTTCGGTCGACGAGGGTCACGGGAGCATTCTACCCAAACCAAGGGGTGAGGCGTCTACGGGTGAAGGGTGTGCAAATTGAATGGTTAAGGGGAGGGTTGAGATGGAGTCTGCTTGAGAAATCGCGGCTGTCAGTGGAATAAAACTCGTATATCACGCGTTTGAAAGTGGCTTTTAGTTCTGAACGTTCGACTCGAGTGTTGCCCCTCAGCTCTTGATTCAAACCGTCCTCCGACTCCCAACGTCTCTCCGCCCTTCTGTTGGTCACACCGTTACACCG
Organism: Trueperaceae bacterium; assembly: GCA_965214995.1. GTDB lineage: Bacteria > Deinococcota > Deinococci > Deinococcales > Trueperaceae > CBDCCT01. Next base: position 4,126,570 of record CBDCCT010000002.1, on the reverse strand, counting down.
TCACACCCGCTCATCCAAGCCCTTATACTGGCTATACATGGATCTTCTCACCGCCCTCGCCCCCTTCGTCCTCGCCTACCTTATCGGCGCGTTGCCGCTCGGCAGTCGCCTTGTCGAGGGCGTGACGGGGCGGCGGGCGCGCGACCTCATGGCGCACAACGTGGGGGTCGAGAACTTGCTGCGGTTTGTGGGGGCACCCTTGGCGCTCGGCTCCTTTTTTGTGGATGTTATCAAGGGCGCGCTGGCCTTGGCGCTCACCGCGGGAAGTCCGTGGGCGGCGCTGGGCGTTTATGCGGGTCACCTCTACCCGCCGCCGCTGATGGGCCAGGAGCTGCCGCGGGGTCGGGGCAACGGCGTGCTGCTGGGCGTGCTGGCGGGGCTCTGGGCGTACGGCGGCGTGCCCTTTTGGGTGACGGTGCTGCCGATGACGCTCTACGCGGCGCTCCTCGCGCGCTACGCGTTCGTGGCCCCCGCGACGCTGGCGGGCCTCGCAACGCTGCCGCTCCTTCTCTTGGTGAGCGGTCAGGAGGGCGCGCTGGTGCTCGCCTCGAGCCTCATTTTTCTGATCGCGCTCTGGCGGCACAAGGTCTCTTTGGCGCGCATGATGGACGGGACCGAGCCGCGGCTGGGCGAGTCGCCGCCCGTGCGGGGGGTGGACCCAGGCGTGGTGGTGGCGGCCTTTATGATTCACCCCATCACGGTTGAGGACCTGTGGCAGGCGGGCTCGTTTCGCTGGCTCGAGCTCCTCCTCAACCGAGGCTTGCCCGAACCCCTACTCCGCCGCATGATGCGCGCGATGCGCCCGCAGAAACAGGGCGAGGTGCGCGGCGTGACGCTCTCGGACGGGCGCGAGCTTCGGGTCATGCTGATTGGCGGCTCCATGCTCCCCGACCAGATTCGTGATTTTCCAGAAGAGGCCACGCGCATGGCGATTCAAGGCGCGCGCTTGGCGCGCGAGTTAGGGGCGGAGGCGTTTGGCTTGGGCGCGTTTTGGTCAACCGTCGGAGACAAAGGGTTGGACATCCAAAAAGCGGTGCCTGACCTCCACATCACCAACGGCGGCGCCTACACCGCGGGCACGGTCAGGGCGGCGGTGCCGGGGCTCTTGGCGCGTTTCGAGGCGGAGGGCGGCTCTCTAAAAAACGCCTGCGCCGCGGTGGTCGGGGCCAACGGCGTGGTCGCCTTTGGCGTGGCCCGCACGATTGCGCCCGAGGTGCATGAGGTTATCCTGGTGGGCCGTGACAAGGAGAGGCTCGAGCGCAGCGCCCGAACGCTGGCGCGCAAATTCCCCAGCACGGTTTTCCACACCTCCACCGATGTAAGCGCTTGCAGCGCCGCGGACCTCGTCTTTACCGCCACCTCCGACCCCAATCCCGTGCTTTTTGCCGAACACGTCAAACCCGGTGCCTGGATTTTCGACTTGGGCCGCCCCGCCGACGTAGACGAGAGCGTGCGGGAGGTGCCGGGCGTCTCCGTCATTCCGGGGGGCGTGGTCAGGCCGCCGGGGGCGATGCAGAGTTCTATAGACATTCATTTTGGCGACGGTCTGGTGCCCGCTTGCATGGCCGAGACGATGATTATGACTGCCACTCGAGCCTTCAAGCGCAAATCGCTGGGACCGCTCACCAAAGGCGAAAATATCGACTTTTACCTCCGAGAGGGCGAACGGCTGGGGTTTGAGATTGTGACGAGGGACGCTCGAGTCGCGCCGCCAAAGGAATTCGCGTGAGCGTTTCGTTTAGGATGAAGGGGGACTTAGAGGAGCCCCAAACCACCCTCCTCTGGGACGCGGGCTGCACGGGCGTGGCGCAAGAGGGCGACGAGGTTGTCGCCTACTTTCCCGCGCCCGTCGCCCTACCCCTGCCCGGTCGCTGGGAGGAGGTCGAAGAAACGGACTGGCTGGCGCGCTACTACGCCGAACTCAACCCCGTCGTTTTAGACCGCCTCATCGTCGCCCCGACCCACTGCGAGGTCGCGCCCGCTCCCCACCAGCGCGTGCTGTGGCTGGACCCCGGCATGGCCTTTGGCACGGGCCACCACGAGACGACGCGGCTGGCCTTGCGGGCGCTGCAAACGCTCGAGCTTACCCAAAAACGCGTGCTCGACGTGGGCGCGGGTTCGGGGATTCTGGCGATTGCTGCGGATTTTTTTGGTGCGGCGGAAGTTTTAGGCCTCGACAACGACCCCCTAACGCTGCCCGTCGCAGAGGAGAACCGCGAGCGTAACGAGTCACAAGCGGTTTTTAGACTTGGCACGCTTGATGAAACGGTCCCTCCGGAGAGCGCCGATGTCGTGGTTGCCAATCTCTACGCCGAGCTTCACGCCGAACTCATGCCTGCATACGCTCGAGTCCTCGCTTCAGAGGGTCATCTCATCATCACGGGCATTTTAGAAGATCGTCTGCCCCTTGTTGAGGCGGCGTTAGCTCCACGCTTCAAGCTTTTAAATACCGAACTCGAGGGCCCGTGGGCGCTCCTCCACGCTGCCAAAGTTTGAGGTTCCCGTGAGGCGTCACCGCGTGTTTCTCAAAGATTTGATGCCGGGAGAAACCACGCTGCGCGGCCCCGAGGCGCATCACCTCTTGCGGGTCTTGCGTATAGAACCCGGCGCGGCGGTGCGGGCCTTTGACGGGCGCGGGCGCGAGGCCGCGGGCACGGTGACTGGGACAGAGGAGAACGCGGTGACGCTCCTTTTGGACGCGCCCGAAGCGAGTACCGTCGAAGCGCCCTACCGCCTCACCCTGGCGGTGGCGCTCCTCAAGGGCGACAAGATGAGCGACGTGGTCCGGCAGGGAACCGAGTTGGGCGTGACGCGTTTTTTGCCTCTCAAAACTCGCCGTTGCGATGTGAAAGTTTTGTCCGACAACAAACGCGCGCGCCTGCAACGTGTTGCTAAGGAGGCGGCCAAGCAGTCGGGGCGCAGCGTGGTGCCGGAGGTGGGGGAGATGGTGGATTTGGGGCGACTTGAAACTCCTGCCTCCGGTTTGGGTCTCGTCGCCCACCCCACCGCCTCGGCTTCGCTGCGCGACCTCCCGCGGCTCGAGGAAACCGAAGTCATCACCGTGACCGGGCCGGAGGGCGGTCTCACCGAGGAAGAGGTGGCGGATTTAGAAGCGCGCGGTTTTCACGCCGTGAGCTTGGGGCCGCGCATCCTCCGCGCCGAAACCGCGCCCTTGGCGCTCGCCGCCGCGTTGCTCGTCCCGGAGGCGCTGTAACAGGTTGCTTCAACTTATGTTTTGAATGAACATAAGCGGTTTTATCTCAAACGAAAAGATTGCCGGAACCGCCTATAATCTTTTTATGCGTTACATTTTTCTTTCTCTAAGTCTCGTCCTGCTCCTCTCCGCTTGCGCCTACACCTACATCCCCCCCATCCCCAGAACACAGGCGATGCCCGCCCCCACTTTCACGGTCGCGCCCTCGTCCGAACTTTTTCAGGAAGCGAGGACGCTGCGGCTGCGGCTGCGCGTGACCGAGGTGCCCGCCGCCGACTGGGTGGCGGTGCAGTGGCTGGGGCCGCGCAACCAAGTGGCGAGTTCGGAGTCTATTTGGTTCGAGCCCGCGTCCGCCCTGCAACAGGCCGACTTCACGTTACCTGACGATGTGACCCTCACACCGGGCGAGTGGCGCGCGGTGGTGTCGTACCGGGGGCAGGTTGCGCGGCAGTTTTCGGTGGAAGTGGAATAGGACTTTGTCTCCAACTCGCTTTACGTAAAAAAGCCGCCCCCTTGGCGAGGAGGCGGCTAAACAACGGGATAACTTGGGGCGCTTTAGGCTGCTCTACGCCGCGCGCGCTTGCCCGGGCGCTGGCGCTCTTTGAACCAGACGACCATCGGGGCCAGGATGAAGATGCTCGAGTACGTCCCGAAGCCAATCCCCACGAGCAGCGTGATGCTAAAGTCGCGCAGCACGCTGCCGCCGAAGAAAAACAGCGCCAAGACGGGCAACAGCGTCGTGCCCGAGGTCATCAGCGTGCGTGACAGCGTTTGGTTCACGGACAGGTCCACGATGTCGCGGTAACTCCTGTCGCGCACCTTGCGCAGGTTCTCGCGGATGCGGTCGGCGATGATGATGGAATCGTTGAGCGAATAGCCCACCACGAAAAGGAGCGCCGCGAGCACCGGGATGCTGAATTCGGCGCCTATAAGGTCCAAAAAGCCCATCACGATGCCCACGTCGTGAATGGATGCGATAATCGCGGCAATCGCAACGATCCAGTTGGGCCAGAAGCGCCAGCCGACGTAGAGGAGGATGAGGCCGAACGCCACCGCCACCGCGTACCAGGCACCCGTCCGCAGGTCCTCGCCCACCGAGGGTCCGACGAAGTCCGCCTGGAGCAGGTTGCCCTCCACCGCCGCGGCGAGTTCGCCCGGGAACTGGCTGCTCGTCGTCTCGTCCGGGGTCAGGCCGACCCGCACCGAAATCTCTTTGCCCTCAATGGTCGCGTCCTGCACCTCCTGCACCGTCGCGCCGCTCCCGCTCACGCCCGCGAAGCCGAGCGTGTCGATGGCGCTGCGCACGTCGTTGACGGTGGTGGTTTCGCTCACGCCCAATAGGATGTTGCTCCCGCCCGTAAAGTCGGTCGAGAGGTTTAAGTCCTTGGCGAACACGAGCACGAGCGCCGACAGGGCCAGAATGCCGGAAATGGTCATCACGACGGGCGCGCGCTTGACAAAGCGGAAGCCGCGCGCGTAAAAGCCGTTGGGCATCAAGGGACGCCTGAAGCGCAGCGTGAGCACGTCGAGCAAGAAGGGCACGACCACGATGTTGGTGAACACCGCGGCGACGATGCCTATCGCCAGGGTGATGGCGAAACCGCGCACCGGCCCCGAGGTGTACTGGTAGAGCGCGGCGGCAGCGAGGAGGGTCGTCACGTTCGCGTCGATGATGGCCGAAAGCGAGTTGCCGAAGCCGCCCCGCATCGCCAGCCGTAAGCTTTTGCCCTCGCGCAGCTCTTCTTTGATGCGCTCGAACGAAATCACGTTGCCGTCCACCGCCGCGCCGATGGTCAAGACCAAACCTGCCAAGCCGGGCAGCGTGAGCGCGGCGCCCAAGCCAGAAAGGATACCGAACACGAGCGCCATGATGTAGAGCAGGCCGACCGTGAGCACGCCGCCGAAAAGCGGGCCGTAGTACAAGAGGATGGTCACGACCACCGCCGCGCCGCCAAGGAGCGCCGCGCGCGCGCCCGCGTTGACCGAGTCCTGACCCAGGCTCGGCCCGACCGCGCGCACCTCTTCGGTCCGGAGCGTGATGGGCAAACTTCCGCTGCGGAGCACCAGCGCTAAGTCGCTCGCTTCGTCGAGCGTGAAGTCGCCCGTGATCTGCCCGCGGTCGTCGATGCGTCCCTGCAAGGTCGGCGCGGTGATGACGTTGTCGTCGAGCACGATCGCCATGTTGCGCCCTAAGTTGCCGCCTGTGAACCTTCCGAAGTCGGCCGCGAACTCGCGCTTCACGTCGAACAGAACAACGGCCCCGCCCAGGGTCGCGCCGCCCACGCGGTTAAAGTCCGCCTGGGCGTCTTGTAAGATTTCACCTGTAAAGGCGGCGGGCTCGAGATCGTCCAACGTGAGCGGATCGGTCGCCCCCGGTCTGACGAGCCTGAATTCCAGCACCGCCTGCTGGCCGATTAGATCCAGCGCGCGGTCCTGGTCCGCCGAGGACAAGCCCGGAAGCTCGATCACGATGCGGTTGTCTCCTGAGGTCTGGATGAGAGGCTCGGCCACGCCAAAGGCGTTCACGCGGTTTTCTATCACGCGACGCGCCGCGATGAGGTCTTCGCGGGCGGGGTCGGCTTCTTGCGCCTGCAACACCACCCGCAGCCCGCCCTGCAAATCGAGGCCCAGCCTTAGGGGACTCTGCCCGCTCGTGTTCCAGGGTTGCCACATGTAAAGGATGGCCGCCAACAGCGCGCCAAGCACCACGATACCGGTAAAAGAACGTCGGTTCATATCACTCCTGAGGGGTGCCGACAGAAAAAGGTACGTCGGCGTCTAGCTTGAAAAGGTACACTGTCTAAATCAAGTTATCTACAACGCGTGTACGCTTTCAGCCACCCTCGAGCTGCCACCGTTGTAACAGTATGAGAAGCGTCCGATTTGTCGAGACAGGAGCGAATTCCCAAACCCGCCCCTGCGGACGCGCCGCAAAGGAGTGTCTAAAAGATGAGCTTGAGAAGCGGAGCGGCGCCGCGCCCACGTTCACCGCGCCGAGGCGGGGGGCGGGCTCGAGCGCCGGCACCGGGCTCTGCATCCCCGCCGCGTGATGAGGCGTTTCCCCCTGCGCCGCGAATGGCACAAGGGGAAAGACCGGGGCCGCCAGGAGGACCCAGGCAAGCCCCAGCACGGGCCACAAAACGGTTGTGTTTAGCACCTTCTCATTCCAAGGTTCATCCTAAAACGTGGCGACTGCGCTTGCATAGGCGTAAATTCACGCCGCGCTTCCCCTTGCGCGGGGCGGTCAGACTCGAGCGGGCACCTCGACCATCTCGTAAGCCTCAATGATGTCGCCCTCTTGCACGTTCTCGTAGTTTTGTAAGTTGATGCCGCACTCGAAGCCGTTTTGCACCTCGCGCACGTCGTCCTTAAAGCGCCTCAACCCCGCGATGGAGCCTTTATAGACTTCCTTGCTGCCCCTTGTAAGGCGGGCCTTGGCACCCCGGCGCATGAGCCCGTCGGTCACGTAAGAGCCCGCGATGGTCCCGGAGCGCGGCACGGCGATAACCTGGCGCACCTCGGCGTGACCGAGCGTCCGCTCTTCAAACTCGGGCTCGATCTGGCCCCGGACGAGGCGCTGCACGTCCTCGATGAGGTCGTAGATAATCCGATAGGTTTTTAGGGGTATACCCTGGCGCTCGGCGGCCTTTTTCACGCTGCCCGCCGGGTTGACGCCGAAGGCAATCACGGTCGCGTCGGCGGTCCCGGCCAAGAGCAGGTCGGCCTCGGTGGGCGCGCCTACCGCGTCGAGCATGATGTTCAAGTCTACTTCCTCGGTGGTCTCGCCCTCCCTGGCAATCACGCCCTTGATGGCTTCTAGCGACCCCTGCGTGTCGGCGCGCACGATGAGGTTGACCGTGGCGACTTTGGGCTTGCCGAAAAGGTCGGCCAAGGTCACGCCCTTTTTGCCGATGCGCTCGCGCTCGTCGTCCTCCCTCGTCTCGCGGCGCTCGGAGACGGTCGCCTTGGCGGTCGTTTCGTCGGGTGCCGCGACGATTTTGCTCCCCGCCAGCGGCTGCTCGGAAAAGCCCAGAATCTGCACGGGCACCGATGGCCCCGCCTCCTTGACGCGCTCGCCCGCGGAATCGGTCATCGCGCGAATCTTGGCCCAGGCCTCGCCCGAGACGACGTAGTCCGACACGTGGAGCGTGCCCTCCTGGACCAGGATGGTCGCAAGCACGCCCGCGCGCTTGTCCAAAACGGACTCGATGACGACGCCCTTGGCGGGGCCGTCCGCGGGCGCGCGCAGGTCCTCCACCTCGGCCACGAGCGAGAGCATCTCCAGAAGATCGTCCACGCCCGCGCCCGTTTTGGCGCTGATGGGCACGGTGATGGTGTCGCCACCAAAAGCCTCGGGCACGAGTTCGACGCGCATGAGGTCCTGCATGACGCGGTCGGGGTTGGCCTGGGGCAGGTCGGTCTTGTTGATGGCGACGACGATGGGCACGCCCGCCGCCTTGGCGTGCGCGATGGCCTCGCGGGTCTGCGGCATGATAGAGTCGTCCGCCGCCACCACGATAACCGCGATGTCGGTCGCCGAGGCCCCGCGCTGGCGGATGGTCGTAAAAGCTTCATGGCCCGGCGTGTCTAAAAAGGTAATCATCCCGCCTTGCGTCTCGGCCTGATACGCGCCGATATGCTGGGTGATGCCGCCCGCCTCGCCCTCGGCCACCTTGGTTTTGCGGATGTAGTCCAGGAGTGTGGTCTTGCCGTGGTCAACGTGGCCCATGATGGTGACCACGGGCGCGCGGGTGGGAGCGTCGGCGGGTACCGTCTCGGTCGGCCTCTCTTGAACCGCCGCGGAGGCCCCACCGGATGTGGGTGTGCTGGACGCGGCTGTATTGGATGGGGCTGCGGAGGGTGCGGTGGTTGCTGGGCTTGCCCCTACAGATTCCGCCGCCGCTTCGCCCGGTACCGTGTCCCCGGTGCCGCGCGCGTCTTCAGCGAGCCCGCGGACCGCCTCGGCGGTTTCTTCGTCGATGGTGCTCGAGTGCGATTTGTACTCGACACCCATGCTGTCGAGAAGCTCCAACATGTCTTTGGTCTCTAGGTTTAGCTCTTTGGCAAGCTGATAAATACGAACTTTGTCAGGCATTCATCCCTCCTTGTTTGGGGTGGCGTGTTGGTTAAGATTTTGCCCTGTGAAAGATTTTACATAAGGCGTGTTCTCGGCGTCTTCTGATTTCGAGACCCGGTGCGCCTGGAGAAGGTCGCTCACCGTCTCTGCCTGCGCCCGGAAGGTGCGCCTAAGGGCTTTGGTTTTGTGACAGGCTTCGTTGTCCGCGCAGACCCAAGCGCCGCGCCCCCCCGCCCGGCGCTTGGGATCGTGTTGCCAAACCCCTTCGGCTTGGTAGAAACGCTCCAATTCGCGCTGCGGCCTAGACGTGCGGCAGACCACGCAGCGCCTCCTGGGCACGTGTTTGGCACCTGTCACCCTCACCCTTAGCCCTCCGCGCCCGCCTCTTCTTTGACTTCTTCGGGCTTCTCTTCGGCTTCCTTGGGCGCGGCGCTGAAGAGCGCGTCAAAGGCGGCGCGCTTGCTGTCGCTGCTGACGGGCAGGGGCGCGTCTTCCAAACGCGAGGCCGCCGCCTGCATCGCCGCGTCGAGGTCGGACACGCTCTCAGAAGCGACAAGGTCGATTTTGAACCCCGTGAGCTTGGCCGCCAGGCGCACGTTCTGACCGCCCTTGCCGATGGCTAGTGAGAGCTGGTCGTTCGCAACCATCACCTTGGCCTCGCCCGCGTCGGCGTCGATGTCGATTAAGCCCACCTTGGCGGGGGAGAGGGCGTTGCGGATGAATTCGCGCGGGGAAGGGTCCCACATAATAATATCCACACGCTCGCGTTGCAGTTCGGCGGTGACCGACTGGATGCGCGAGCCGCGGTGACCGATGCACGCCCCGATGGGGTCGACGTTCGAGTTGCGGCTCATCACCGCCACCTTGGAGCGCTGCCCCGCCTCGCGCGCGACCGCCTTGATTTCCACCGTGTCGTCGGCGACCTCGGGGATTTCCTGGCGCATGAGGTATTGCAGGAGTTCGGGCGCGGCCCGCGATACCAGGATGCTGGGGCCGCGCGTCGAGAGTTCCACCTTGCCGACGTAGACCTTGACGCGCATCCCGACCATGTAACGCTCGCCCTGAATCTGCTCCTTGGGCGGCATGATGGCCTCGCCGCGGCCCAGGTCCACGAAGACGTTGCGCTTGTTGTCGGTTCGGGACACCACCGCGGTCAAGACCTCGCCCTCGCGGTCTTTGTACTCGTCGAAGACGATGGTCCGTTCCGCCTCGCGGATTTTTTGGGTGATGACCTGCTTGGTCGTCTGCACCGCGATGCGCGTAAAGCGGTCGGGGTCGACGGGAAATTCCATCTCCATGCCCACCTCGATGGTGGGGTCGAGCTCGAGCGCGTCCTCCAAGCCCATCTCCGTGGCCGGGTCCTCGACGGTCTCGACCACGCGCTTGACGACCAACACCTCGATTTCGCCCGTTTCGGGGTCCACCTCGACCTCGATGGTCTTGCCGGGCTCCACGTTGCGCTCGTAGGCCTGCTCGAGCGCCTCCTCAAAACTCGTGAGGAGCTGCTCTTTGTCTAAGTTGCGTTCGACCGCAAGTTGGTTGAGCGCGTCGATAAATTCTTTGTTCATACGTCTCCTATTCGGTTGTGGGTCCCTTCTTGTTTGACAGGGACCGGTCTAGCTAAAACTTGACTTCAGCGCGGCGTGTCGGGCCATTCCGCCAACCGTGCGCTGCCGATGTCCGCCAGCTTGACGTTGCGCCGTTCGCCGTCTACCTCAAAGGTAACCCCGTCTTCGGACACCTCGCGGATGGTGCCTTTGAACGTTTCGTTACCGACGCGCACCTTGGCAAGCAGGTCGTGAAAGCGCTCGAAGTGACGCGCCCGAAAAAGGGGGCGTTCGGGGCCGGGCGATTCGACCTCGAGCCGGTACGGGCTCTCGAACGGGTCGAGCCGGTCGAGTTCTAAGCCGAACACTTCCGTCGCCACGCTCACGTCTTCCATCGTGACAACCTGTTCGTCCGCCCGGTCGATTCGCAGCAGCACGAGCCTTTTTGCTCCCTTGCCGCCCACGGTGAGTTCCAACACCTCGAAGCCCAAGGGTCCTAACACGTTTTGCGCCGCTTCCTCTAAATCCATCTCCACCTCCTGCGGCCTTCAACAGGTGGTGTATTATCCGCGTGGCTGTGTTGGCGGCGCGATCATGCCCTGCTGGAGGCTTCTTTCCCGCCTGCCTCGACCTGCAACACAAAAGGGCGGGCTCTTGCGCACCCACCCTACAAAGCCCTCGAGGCAGTCGGGTTCTTTACCGACACGTATTATAAAGCGTGTGCGCGCCTATTTACAAGCCTCAGCCGACATAGTTTTTGGGGTGAATGCGAAGCTGGATGCGAACTGTTTGTGAAGTAGAGGCTAACGCTTGGGTGATGTGACAATATTAATTGCCTGAGTAAACTTGTGAGGCTCGTATAGCGACGACACCCGTAGCAGGGATGTCCATAATCAACACCATATATGTCTTATTTTCTAAAACAAAGGCACCCCCGTAGCCCCAATAGAGCGGACCGGCAATACCCTCAAACGGGCCGACAGCCACGTCTGAAGTGCCCAAGCCGCGCATGGCACGCTCGAGGCGCGAGAGCAGCGCGCTTATGTCTTCAGGCAGCGCGCTCATGTCTTCAGTAAGCAAGAATGCGCAAACGGGGTCGCCCACCGTCGAATTGCCAGTGTTTTCGAGAAGTGTCTCGAGCGCACTGAAGATCTCGCCTCCCATACTTGGGTCGTTGCAGGCAATGATATCGGCGTTTATGTCTCCCACGAGCGTCACCAGCGGGGCGGGGGACTGCGCGCGTGCGCCGCTAGCCAAAAGCATGAATGCGACAACGAAAAAGTGAAAGCTTTTGAACCCTATCATCATTTCCTCTCTTACTTCAAAGCTGTTTACCAGCCACTTCCCAACTTCGTTCAGCTCGGAAGCCCAACTTGGTGCTTTATAAGCTGAGAAGCAAATCCCTTGATAAGCTCTATAGTCCATCCCCCAGCTTCTTCCAGAAAGGCCTTCTTAATCTTTTCATATCGACTTTTGTCTTTAATGGAATCGAGAAAATCGTGTCCTTCCCAAGTTAACCTCATGAAGTCAGCTATCACATCGTCGTCATTTGTGGGCGCCTCAAATGTGCTGAGTAGCTTTGCCTCTTCCAGTAGGATTAGGTGATAAACAACAACTTTGTAAGCTTCAAAGTCTTCTCCGTAACCTAACTTCTCTGATACCGAATGTGCGCTCTCGGGTTGCCAGCTTTCCTTCTCCTCAAAGTGAAGCAGCAGGTTCCGAATTAAATCTAAATCTCTTCTCATAAAAGTTTTAGAAGTTTAACATTCTTTGAGGCGTTCTACCGACGACTCGGCAAGTCCGTGTCCATACTTTTAGACAAGCTCGAGCGCTTTGTTACAGCTCAACCACCTCGCCACCCGCCACGGCAAAAAGACGGCGACCCGGCCCCGGCTTGACCTCGAAGCCGCCCGTAAAGCTGCCAAAGGCTGGCAGGACGAGGCGGTCGGCGTCCAGAACGAAGCAGGGCAGGCGGAGGTTGTCCAGGCCGCTCCGGAGCTTGACAACCGGGTGAAGGTGCCCGCACAGGTGCGGCGGTCCCGCCTCTAAGGGCGCGTGCGTGAGCAGGACGCCGCGGCGCTCGAGCCCCGCCGACACTTCCAGCTTCCAAGCAGCGGGCAAGGTCCCCGCGCGGCGGTCGTGGTTCCCGGTGACGAGTTGCGCCTCCACCGGAAGGGCCGCAAGCCAGTCCGTAAAAGTTTGGACGACCTCGTCCGTCAGCCCGCGTTTTGTGTGAACAAGGTCGCCGAGCAGATAGAAGCGTTCAGCGCCCGTTTCAGAAAGCAGCGACTCGAGCCGGGCGAGGTCAGCCTCGGCGTGTCCACTTGGCACCGGCAGACCGGCGTTTTGAAAGGTCTCTGCTTTGCCTAAATGCAAGTCGCTGACGACGAGGGCGTTTTCGCTCTCCCAGTAGGCGGCCCGGTCGAGCAGCGAGAAACGCTCCCCCGCGAATTCTATAGAACAGTTTTTAGCTATGCTGAGCGGGTTCAAAGCAGGCATTCTCCCCTTAAACTGTGTTTTAGACGGTAACGCGTAAGCTACGCCTATCTCAAACCAGATATTACCTGCTACACGTGCGCCCACGCCTCCACCATCCGCATGACCCGCTGGGAGAGCGTCTCGGTCGAGAGGCGCGCGCGCAGGCGTTCGACAAAGAGAGGGAATCCTAAGGGCGTTGGTCGCCCCACTTCACACCAGGTCCAAGGCTGAGTCTGAAGCGCCGCCAGCACCTCGGCGAGCGCGTCCAGCCCAAAATCCTCGTCCAAAACCTCCCGCTCGGCCTGCTTAAGAAGCACGCTCTCTGGGTCGTACTCGCGCAGCACCTCGAAAAGAACCGACCCGCTCGCTTGGAGCCCCCACGCCCCCTTGCGCGAGCCCGGATAGCCCGCGAACAAAAGCCCCGCGACCTGCGCGACCTCGCGGAACTGCCGCTTGGCGAGTTCGGCCAAGTTGACGCTCTCGCGCACGTCGGCCTCGAGCCCGTCCCGTGAAAAAAGTTCGGGCGTGAGGACGTCTTCAAACGCGTAACCTTTTGGGGCCAGAAACTCGAGCCCGTAGTCGTTCACCGCGTAACTAAACGTCGTGCCCCTCCGCCTTGCCATCCGCAACGCCAGCACCGCGGCCAGACCCTCGTGGACGCTGCGCCCGGCGAACGGGTAGAGGAAGAGGTGGGAGCCCTCGCGCGTGTGGGCGTGCTCGAGCAGCAGCTCGCCCGCCTCCGGGACTTTTGAGAGGTCGCGCTGCCGCTGCAAGATGGGCTGAACGGCGTCCAGCTCGGGAGAACCCTCCGAAGCGCCCAGTTCGCGCCGGACGTAGGCGCTCAGGGCGTCTGAGAGGGGCAGCGCCCCGCCCGCAAAACTCGGCGTCGCGCGGGCGGGCTTTTTGGACACGCGCACGAACGCGCTCATGTCCTTCATCATGACGAACTCCAAAGTACGGCCCGCGAACAAAAAGGTGTCGCCGGGCTTTAGCCTTGACACGAAACGCTCGTCAATCGAGCCGAGCTTCTGGCGGTTGGTGAACTTCAAAAACACGCTGCCGCCCGTCGTGATGGTGCCGATGCTCATGCGGTGCCGGCGCGCGACCTTTTGCGAGGCGGCGCGGTAGAGTCCATCCTTGACCTCGACCTTGTGGTATTCGGGATACGCCCTGAGACTCCGCCCGCCGTGCTCGATAAGGTTCAACACGTCCGCAAACTCGTCATCCGTTATTGAGGCGTAGGCGGCGGTCGTGCGGACCTCTTGCAAAACGTCAGCTGCTTTGAACCCGTCGCCGCAGGCCAAGGTCACGAGGTGCTGGGCGAGCACATCAAAGGGCTTGCTTAACGGGCGACGCGCCTCGACCACGCCGTCTTCTAACGCGCGGCGCGCGGCGGCGATTTCGACGAGTTCAAGCGCGTTGGTCGGCACAAACAGGAGTTCGCTCACGCCCCCCGGCGCGTGCGCGCTGCGCCCCGCCCGCTGCATCACGCGCGCCACCGCCTTGGGCGAGCCGATTTGCACGACGCGCTCGACGGGCTGGAAGTCGACGCCCAAGTCAAGGCTCGAGGTCGCCACCACCCACTTGACCCGCCCGAGCTTGACCCCCGCCTCGACGCGCTCGCGCTCCTTGCGGTCGATGCTGCCGTGGTGCAGCGCGATAAGGGGCGCGTGTTCGGGCGCGGCGTCCAGTAGAAGCTTGTACCAACGCTCGGCCTGGCGGCGCGTGTTAGTGAAGAGGAGAGTCGAGCGTTCGATGTCGAGCGCTTCCAACAACGGCTTTAACATCGCGCTGCCCAAATGTCCTGCCCAGGGGAAGGTGCGGATGCGCTCCGGAAGCACGCTTTTGATATGGATGTCCCGGTGGAGGCTCGAGCGGACGATGCGCGGCTCCTGCGCCCCTACCCCTGTCACCGCCCGCGCCGCCTCCTCGAGATTCGCAAGCGACGCGCTCATGGCCCAGGTTCTTAACTCCGGTGCCAGCGTGCGCAGGCGGGCCAGGCACAGCTCGGTCTGGGTGCCGCGTTTGGTGCTCAGGAGTTCGTGCCATTCGTCCACGACGACGGCGCGAAGACGGCTGAACAGCTTGTCCGCTCCTTTGTACGAAAGCAAAACGCTCAAACTCTCGGGCGTCGTCAGCAGGATGTCGGGCATCTCTTTCATCTGGCGCTTCCGGGCGCTCTGCCCCGTGTCGCCCGTGCGGCTCTCAACGCGCAAGCCCGGCGCGATTTCGGCCAGTGCCTCGGCGAGCGCCTTTTCGATGTCGCGCGACACCGCCCGCAGCGGGGTGAGGTAGAGGAGTTTGAGACCCCTGGACGGTTCGGCGACTATCTCGGCAACGGGGGCGAGCGTGGCGGCGAAAGTTTTGCCGCTGCCCGTGGGCACCTGGATGAGGCCGCTTTGGCCCTCGAGAAACGCCGCCCACGCCTCCTCCTGAAAGTCGAGCGGCGTCCAGCCTCTTTCTTCAAAAAAGCTATAGACGGGGGCCAGTGTACCCTTCACGTCGGCAAGAGCGCCTTGGCGGTCTCCAGCGTGTCCGCCTCGGCGGGCGGCTTGTCTTCGCGCCACCGCAGCACGCGCGGGAAGCGCACGGCGACGCCCGACTTGTGCCTTCCCGAGGCCGCGACGCCCTCAAAGGCAAGCTCAAAGACCTGCTCGGGCTTGACGCTCCGCACCGGGCCGAAGCGCTCGACGGTGTTGCGGCGAATCCAGCGGTCGAGCCGGGCGATTTCGTCGTCGGTGAGGCCCGAATAGGCTTTGGTGAAGGGCACGAGTTCGGGGCCGTCCCAGAGCGCGAAAGTGTAATCGGTAAAAAGGTTCGCCCGCCGCCCCGTCCCGGCTTGGGCGTAAACGAGCACGGTGTCTAAGGTGTAGGGGTCAACCTTGTGCTTCCACCATAGCCCCTTGCGCCGCCCCACGAGGTAGGGGCTGTCCAAGCGCTTGAGCATGAGCCCTTCGGCCCCGGCGTCTCTGGCCTCGGCGCGCAACGCTTCAAGCCCCTCCAGCGTTTCGGCCTCCAAGCTTTCGGTGAGAGTAACGCGTTCCAATGGTGTGTCTCTGATGAGCTGCTCGAGCCGCCCCCGCCTCTCCTCCAAAGGAAGCTCTCGCTTATCCTCACCCTCCGCCTCGAGCAAATCGTAAGCCAAAAAATGCGTCGGCGTCTCCCTAAGAACCTTCTCGCCCACCTTTTTACGCCCGAGCCGCTTTTGCAGGTCGTTAAAGGGCCGAGGCTCTCCGTCGCCCCAGGCCACGACCTCGCCGTCCAACACGGTGCCGTCGGGTAAACGTGCCAAATCCTCGGCGAGTTCCGGGAACTGGTGGGTGACGAGGTCCTCGCCGCGCGACCATAAGAACAACTCGCCGCCGCGCTTGACCGCCTGCGCGCGGACGCCGTCCCACTTCCACTCGAGGCGGTAACTCTCTAATCCTTCCGACGCTACCGTGTCCAGCTCCACCGGATAGGCGAGCAGAAAAGGGTAGGGCTGACTCGCCAGGGGGCCGTCGGGGGCGTCGGCGAGCGAGCGGTAGAACGCGGGCGTCGTCGGGAAGTCGCCCATGAGCCGGTGGGTCATCTCCGCCGGGGGCTGCCCAAAGGCCTCAGCCAACGCGCGCGTCACCAGCGTCGCCGAGACGCCCACCCGGAAGGAGCCGGAAAGAATCTTGTGCAGGACGAAAATCTCGTCGCCCTCCAAACCCGCCCACCAGCGCAGCACCAGGTCGCGCTTCGTTTCGTCGTCGGCCCCGTCCGCCTGGGGGATTTCGCGCTCCAGCCAGACGTGCAGGGGCAGGTCCAGAGGCGGCGAGGGCGGCAGCGGCAAGTTTGTAGCCCGCACGAGCAGCGCGACCGCCTCGGCGGTGTCGCCCACGTGCGCCTGCGCGTCCTTGACGAGCCATTCGGGCAAGGGGCTAGCGCTCAAGAAAACCTCGCGCAGGGCCCTCGAGGTGAGCGTCTTGCGGCGGAGCTTACCCGTGAGCAGATAGAGCGCCCAGACCGCGTTTTCGGGCTTCGCCGTCTCGAAATACGCCCGCAACGCCGCGACCTTGGCGTTGGTGGCGGTGGTCGTGTCGAGTTCGCGGAAAAGTTGCACAAAGCGCTTCACGGCGCGTCCTCAACCTCGCCGGTCTCGTCGGCCTCTTCACCCTCATAAGGCGCGGGCAGCGGGCGCGCGTCCAGGCCGCGCGTCTCGCGTAAAAAGCGTGACAGGACGTCGGTCTGCCCGTGCGTGGCGAAAACCGTCTTGGCCCCCGTTTCGTCTATGGACCGAATCAAGTTCGACCAGTCGGCGTGGTCGGAGAGCACGAAGCCGCGCTCGTACCCGCGCCTGCGGCGGTTGCCGCGCACCGCCATCCAGCCCGAGGCAAAGGCGGTCTGGGGCAGCTTAAAGCGCTTCATCCAGCTTGAGCGGTGCCCCGAGGGCGGCGCGATGACGAGTTCGCCCCCAAAGTCGTGATTTTTCGGAAAGTCGCTCACGTTCTCCGTCGGCAACATTTTAATACCCTGTTCGCGGTAAAGCTCCGTGAGGCGCGCCACCGCGCCGTGCAGGTAAACCGTGCGGTCGGTGAAGCGCGTAAGCTCGGCTAGCACCCGCTGCGCCTTGCCAAAGGCGTAGCAAAAAAGCAGCGAGGGCCGCGCCGGGTCGGACGTCCACCAGTCGAAGATGTCTTTTGCCACCCTCTCGGGCGGGCTCCAGCGGTAGACGGGCAGGCCGAAGGTCGCCTCGGTGATAAAGGTCATACACTGGACGGGCTCGAACGCCTCGCACGTCGGGTCGGGGGCGCGTTTGTAGTCACCTGACACCACCCAGACTTCGTCGCCGCGCTCGACGCGAACCTGCGCCGAGCCGAGCACGTGCCCCGCCGGGTGGAACGAGACCCAGGTGTCGCCGAAAGGAAGTCTTTCGCCGTAATCGACGGTTTGGAGGTTGATATCTTCGCCCAGACGGGCGCGCAAAATGGGTTCCGACGCCCGCGTCGCCAGGTAGCGCCTCGAGCCGCGCCGGGCGTGGTCGGCGTGGGCGTGGGTGATGAGCGCGAGGTCGGTCTCGCCCCAGGGGTCGATAAAGAACTCTCCCTGGGAGCAGTAAAGCCCGTTTTTTGAAACTTCAATAAGCGCTCCCGCAGCCTTTTTCACAGCTTTTGCCACAGCCTCTACTCTGACTTTTTTAGACTTTGGTGTCAGTAGGCCGCTGCAACATCACCGGCCTTTTATAGGGACTACGGGAAAATTTCTTACAGCTTGTACGTTCGTTTAGCCAAACCGTGGGCAAGCTCGAGCGCCATTCCAGCAGCGTCCTCTTCATCCACCAAACCCCTGACAACCTCCCCCGCGAGCCAGTTGCACGTGACCCGCCGCCACACGTCGTGCCGCGCCGGGATGGAAGCGAACGCGCGCGTGTCGTCGTTGAAGCCCGCCAGGTTGTAGACGCCCGCGGTTTCGACTACGCTGTCTAAAAACCGCTCTATCCCCTTGACCGAATCAAAAAACCACCACGGCGGCCCGAGCTTTAGCGCCGGGTAATGCCCCGCCAAGGGCGCGAGTTCGCGGCTGTAGGTCGATTCGTCGAGCGTGAAAAGGACGAGCGTGAAGCGGGGGTCGTTGCCGTGGGCGTTGAGGAGGGCTTGCAGGTTGCGCGTCCACTCGGTCTCAACGGGAATATCCGCGCCCTTGTCGAGTCCAAAACGTTCAAACACGGCGCGGTTGTGGTTGCGTGAACTCCCCGCGTGGAGCTGCATCACCAGCCCGTCTTCAACGCTCATCCGGGCCATCTCCATGAGCATGTGGGCGGTAAAGCGGGCGGGGTCGTCCTTTTGGAGAGTGCCTTTTAGGGCTCGAGCAAAAACCCTTTCAGCCTCACCGTCTGCTAAACGCTCAGTGTGCGGCGTGAGCGCGGCGTGGTCGGTGGCGGTCGCGCCGGTTTCTTTGAAAAACGCTCGACGCTGTTCTAAAGCTTTGGTAAATGAGGCGTAATCTGCCACCTCGACACCCGACACCTCACTTAGTACGTCGATGTTTTTCCGCCAGCCTTTGGCGTCCAGATTCACCACCGCGTCCGGGCGAAAAGTCGGGCGCACCGCTCTCCAGCCTTGTGCTCTCAAAGACTCATGCGCCTCCAAAGTGTCCGTCGCGGCGTCGGTGGTGCACAACGCTTCAATGTTGAAGCGCTTAAAGAGGGCTCGAGGCGTGAATTCAGTCTCAGCGAGCTTGGCCTCGAGCTCGTCATAGATACGGTCGGCGCTCTCTTTGCTGGGTTTCTCCATGACGCCGAACACGTTGATGAGTTCGTCTTTGAGCCACAACCCCGTGGGCGTGCCCGCGAAGAGGTGGAAGTGCTCAGCGAAACGGCGCCAGATGGCGCGTCCGTCCTTTTCGACAGGCGTGCTGTCCACAGTGGGGACGCCTAAGTCCTCGAGCCTCACCCCCTGGCTGTAGAGCATCCGGAACACGTAGTGGTCGGGGATGACGAAGAGCTCGGCGGGATTCCCAAAAGAGGCGTGCTCAAGAGCCAGAAGCGCCGGGTTGACGTGGCCGTGCGGGCAGAGAAGCGGCAGGTCTTTGACTGAGTTGTAAAGTGAGCGTGCGTGCTCGAGCCGCCCCGCCTCCTTGATAAAAAGGCGGTCAGGGGAGAGGGTCCAGTTTTGCGCCGCGCGCGTCACAAAGGCTCTCCCAAACGGTAAAGATGCTCGCCCGCGTGCTCGACTAACAAAAGACCCTCGTCTTCGCGGTTCGCCCAGTTTTGGGGCTCGAGCGTCTTGTAGTCTTGGTACCCGAGATTAACCCTCTTACAAATCTCCTCGGGAATGCTCGTCGCCAATGTCACCCTAATGCGCGGTGTCTCAACCCCGTTCTCAAACTCCCCCGCCCCCTTCACGTGCGTCGAATGTGCCAGCACCGTCCAAGGGACGTTCTCATAAACCTCCCACTGCTTCAAAAAAAAGTCGCGCACGTGGTAGCCCACCTCCTCGATGAGTTTGCCGTGGGTGACGCTTATCTCTCCGATATGCGGCGCATAAATGATGACCTCGCCGCCGTCTTGAATCACGGGCTCGGTTTTGTACATCGCCTTGGCCGCGGTCCAGAGGTCGTCGTAGCGGGTGGAAGGCATGGACAAGACGCTCTCAAAGGGCCTGGGTTTGTGGATGATGTTGAGCTTACTTGATAAATCCGCCGCCGCCGCCCACGCGTTTAAGTGGTTGCCGATAAAGAGCCCGTGAAGCTCGCTACCCTTCATGACGAGCTTAAGACAAGTAAGCGGCCTCTCCGAAGTAACGAACTCGGCGGCGCGGTGCAGCACGCGCCGGACCGCGGTGTCCTTGACGCCGATGGTCTCAAAACTCGTCGAGAGCGCGCCCAGCCAGTGGGTGCTGTCGATAATCTCGCGCCCGGCCACGCCCGGAAAGAGGTACTTCGCGCCGCCCGAGAAGCCCGCGACCTCGTGGGGGAACACGGGGCCGAGGATAAAAAGTTCGTCGTAGTCGAAGACGAGTTTGTTAATGGTCACGGGAGTTTCTCTTGCTACAAGGCCGTTTGTTAGCGCCTGCATTTCTTCGCTCGAGACCACCCCCACCGTCGTCAGCGTGTCCGGCACATCCCAGCGGTGGTTATAAATTTGAGACTTCGGAAACCGCGCCGCCCGCTCCCCCTCCGACACGCCGACGAGCCTATCAATCGCCGCGTCCGACATCGGTTGATGCGTGCCCAACGCGATAAGATAATCCAGCCGTGCCACGCGCACGCCTAAAAACTCATAAAGCAACTCGTACATGAGCGGCAGCGGCGCGGTGCGGGTGCCGTCGGGGATGATGACGAGGAGGTGTTTGCCGTCTAAATCTCGGTTGCCGAGCGCCCTCAACAGCAGCCCCCGCACTTCATCTTCGCTCAGCGTCCTTTCCACGCTCCCTTGACCGATGACGCCCACCTAAACCCCCCCGAACGCCGAAAAGCCGCCATCCACCGGCACCACCACGCCCGTGACAAATTTAGACGCGTCCGACGCGAGCCATACCGCCGTCCCGACGAGCTCGGCGGGTTCGCCAAAGCGGCCCATCGGGGTGTGGTCGACAATGGTTTGGCCCCGCGCCGTCAAACTGCCGTCTTCGTTCAAGAGCAGCGCGCGGTTCTGCTCGCCCACGAAAAAGCCGGGCGCGATGGCGTTGACCCGCACCTTTTCGCCGTACTTCTGCGCCAAGTCCACAGCCAGCCACTTCGTAAAGTTGTCAACCGCGGCTTTCGACGCGGCGTAGCCGACGACGCGGGTGAGCGGTTTCTGCGCCGCCATCGACGAGATGTTGATGATCGAGCCGCCCGTTTCCGCCATTCTCTCGCCAAAAACCTGTGAGGGAAAGAGCGTGCCGAGCAAGTTGAGCCTGACAACCTCTTCTAAAGCGTCCGGCTCGAGCCCGAAAAACGTCCTCTCACCCACGGCAGTTGCGCCGGGCATGTTACCGCCCGCGGCGTTCACTAAGATGTCTACGCGGCTCCAGGTCTCGAGCAACGTTCCTCTGGCCTCCTCCAGGCTAGAGTGCTCGAGCACGTCCGCAGGCAGCGCCAGCGCCTCACCGCCCGCCGCCCGAATCCCGGCGGCAACCTCTTCAGCCTTGCCCTCGCGCCTGCCCATCACCGCCACCTTGGCCCCCGCCTCGGCGAGCCCGCGCGCCATCGCGCCCCCCAGCACGCCCGTGCCGCCCGTGACGACGGCGACTTTCTCCTCTAGGCTAAACATCTCGCCTCATCAAGGGCTCTAAATGCCTCACAAAATGCCTTTCCAACGCCTCATAATGCGCCGCCTCGTGCTCCCGCAGCACGTCCTTAATCTGGGTGCCGAACGAGTCTAACGCCGAGCCGTAGGTCACGTGCAACACCTGCCGCGCGTCGTTGTCATTGAGCAGGCCCGGCAGGTCGTCGTCGGCGAGGGTCTGTGGTCCCGGTACGCGCGCGGGGTCGCATGAGAGGTGGTAACTTTTGCGGTCCTCTTGAAAACGCTCGAGCCCCAGACGCAAAATTTCCTTGAATAAGTCTGGCGAGTAAACCGTCAGCACCCGCAGCGTCTCCAGATAGCTCGTCCCCGCCGTCTTGAGGTGGAGGAGCCCCCGCGTCGCGTGCGCGAAAAGTGGGTAAACGCTGAACTTGTCCGAGCCCGAGTGTAGAGAGAGTTTGTAGGGTCCGAGGGCTCGAGCAATCTCCGCATGGACGTTCAGATTCTCCTCAAGCTCTCCCAAGTCGCCGATATAGTCCACGCCCTTTTCAAAACCGCCCACGTAGCGCGGCGCGAGGCTCACAAAAGAGACGCCCAAGCGCCCTAGCTCACTCGCTATCAGCGCGTGCTCGGCGGGCGTGGTGGGATAGGAGGTTTCGTCAACGGAGACTTCTAATTCAAAGGGAGCGCCCTTGCCCTCCAGATGTCGGTACAACTTCGCCACCTGCGCCAGCGCCCGCCCGTATTTGGCGAGGGCGCGTAGCAGGTTCTCTTCACCCGGCTCGAGCCTTCCCGTTTCCAGCTCGAAGCTGTGCCCGCGGTAGCGCGTCAAGAAGTCTTTGAGGGAAGACTCGAGCGCGTCCCAGGGCAGCGCCTCGGCCTTTTCGCGTAGCGTCTGGCTGTTCGCCGTTTGGGCTTCGTCGTCCACGAAGTCGCCGGGGTCGAGGGTAAAAAAGCTGAACCCGGCTTCTACACAGGCTTCGATGTCGTCCGTCGTTTTGAGGTGGTCGGCGTCCGCCCCCACCTCACCGCGCCAGCCCGCTTCAAACGCGCCCCAGGTGGCGTCGGTCATGACGTCTTGCGGGGTGCGCTTGGTCCGGGTCATCTCGCGGACGGACTGTTGCGCGAAGATGGGGGAGACCTCAAAATGTGTCGCCGCCAGGGCGTGTCCGGGCGTCGCCAGCCCGAGCCTATCGCCGAAGCCCGCCGAGGTTGCCAAGCCTAAAGGGCGCGGCTCGAGCCACGGCAAGGCGGCGCGGAGGGCTCGAGCGTTATGCACGCTTTTCTCGCTACGCACAAGCACCCTGTCACCCTCAAAAGATTCGCTCGCTCCCTCGAGCGTTTGCAGGAGCGGATGCCCCCGTTCGGCCGCTCCCCCGAGCTGCCCGTCGCGCCCCAGCCAGAGGGTCAGACCCTCGTGCGTGACGAGGGACGCCTCATAGATGTCTTTGGAACTTAGAACAGTCCTCAGATCGGTCAAGATGATTCCTTTCCTACGGCCGAGCCGCACCCCTCTGTATGATTTTTAGCGTACCAAATGGTTGCCCCGGCAGGGCTACCGAAAACCTGGGGTGGCCTCCAAACTTAGCAAAGGCGGGAGCGCAACGTGGACCGCAACCGTCAGCTTTACGCGGGTCGTTGCTGGCAACGGCACCCTCCGATCAAAAACTATGTAGCCCTTTTATGCAAGGTTTATTCACCAGGCTTACGACCTTGCGGTAGCTCTGGCGTGCTGGCACGGATGACCAGTTCGGGTCTAAAGACGATGCTAACCTGGCGATTTCGGCCCTCCACCCTGTCCAAGAGCATCTGCACGGCGCTGGCGCCGAGCTCGTCCTTGTTTACGCGGAGAGTGGTAAGCGCCGGCGTAACAAGCTGCGCGAGCGGTATGTCGTCGTTCCCGATGACGGCGACGTCCTCGGGAACGCGCGCCCCCAGTTCTTTGCAGGCTTTGAGCGCGCCAGCGGCGACGATGTCGTTAAAACAAACTAACCCGTCGATGTCGCTATGCTCGGCAAGCAACGCTCTCGTCGCCTCTCTGCCTGCCTCCGCTGTCGGCTCGTTTTGGATGACGAATGCTCGGTCTTCTTCGCGTTCTACCGCGAGTGCAGTTCTGAACCCCTCGATACGGGCTCGGCCGATGGCCGAGCCCGTTCGGCCTGCTAGAATCGCCAACTTTTTTCTCCCCCTTTGGACGAGGTGCTCAACGGCCAGCCGGGTGCCCAAAGCGTGTTCTATCTTGATCACGCCTGCGACCTCGCCCGGCGCGTCTCGGTTGATAAGGACGGCTGCTCGGTGCCGCCCTAGAAGCGGAAAGAGTTGTTTATCGGACATCCTGGAGCTGCAGACGATAACCCCGTCTACCTGTTTTTCCTCGAGCGACTTGAGCGCCGCCACCCCGTTTTTCGGGTCGTCAAGAATGTCGCACAAGAACATGTTGTAACCCCGTTTCCGGGCCATGACCTCGGCGCCCTGGGCGACGGCCGGGAAAAAGGGGTTGGTGATGTCCGGGACGACCAAGCCGATGGTCAAAGAGCGACTGGCCCTAAGGCCCCGAGCCATGCCGTTGGGCTGATAGCCGAGAGTACGCACCGCCTCGAGCACACGCTGACGTGTGGGCTCGCCCACCCCGTCCTGCTGGTTGATGACGCGAGACACTGTCATCGCTGAGACCCCCAACTTTTTCGCCACGTCCGAAATGGTTACCTTTGTCATGTGTGTTCTGACCCTTCTCAATTACTAATTTAGTTAACGATAACGCTCATTTATGTTATCGATATTACCACTAACGAGGCGCAGGGTAAACGTTTCATTCTCACGCCTTGTTGACACTAACGGCCTATAAGTGATAACCTACCTGCCAATAGCGAAACTCGATCTCGTAAAAACCTCTAGCTTATGACGTTAACGTTAACGTCATAGAAAGGACGAAAATCGGGAGGGGTGATAAACGGAGCGTTTTCGGCGGGACGGAAGCAAGCCTTTATGTTTCTTGGAGGTTCCTTGAGTGGAGGACCGGATGAAGATACGAGCAAAAGCTCAGGTGCTGCTGTGCTTACTCCCTTTGCTCACGCTGGTTACTGCGTGTTCAGACGGCTTTTTGGACAACGTGCCCCTAAGTCAACCCGTAGCCGCCCAGGCTTCGCGAGCCTATCTGAATGTCGTTCGTGATTATGCGGACGCGATGGTCGGGCATGGGCGTGATCGCTACGGTGCGGCGACGTCACCTCTATTCGCGTCGATGCTGGACCGGCAGACGCTTTCCCTCTTTGACGATCCCAAAAACACGCTGGTTGACCTTTCTGACTACGGCGTTCGCCAGCATGACCGCGCCTGGAACGCCTCGAACCCTCTCCACGACCTCGAGCTTTACAGCCTGCTGTATGACCTCTCGGAGACCACAGGCGACCCGGCCTACGGACGGGAAGCTGACGCGGCGCTCGCCTGGTTTTTCGAGAACGCTCAGAGTCCCGCGACCGATCTGATGGCGTGGGGCGAGCATCTGAGCTGGGACTTTAAGAACGAACGTTCTACCGTCCAGACCAAAGAAGACCAGTCACACGAGATGAGCCAGTGGGACCTGTGGCCGGAAGTTTACGGCGTCGCCCCGCGACCGGCGCGTGACTTTGCTAAGGGGCTGTGGGACCACCAGATTTACGACAAGACCACGGGCGACTTTAGCCGTCACGCGAAGTACGACCGACACGCGCCCGGCAGATACGCTTCTTTCCCCCGCTACGGCGGGAACATGATCGTAGCTTGGGCCTACGCATACGCCAACACGACGGACGAGGCTTTCAAAGCGGAGATGCTTGGGGCAATACACACCATCACCGACTCGTATAACGGCCGGCGCAAGGGCGGTACTGACGCGCTCCCCGTGGGTACGGGGAGCGGTTTCGAGAACACCTTTTGGACGGGGAGCAGCCTGGACATGGCCGCCGAGGTGTGGCGGGCGGCGGCGCTGCTGCCCCAGGCCACCGCCGAGAAGCTGCGTGGCCTAGCCGTGCGCTCAGATAACGTGATCCTCAGCCTCGTACACAACTTTGACGGACACGTCAGCGGGCAACCAGAGGGGTTTTTGTCGAACGCGTACGCGGACACATTACAGCCCGGCGACCCTCGCGGCTACGCCGATCAATATTACTCCACCATGTGGGAGCTCGGCTACGGCGCGCCTATCACCTCGGCCACCGCATTGGCGATGCTGGAGCGTTATGAGCAGACCGGGATATCAGAGTACCGCGCGCTCGCTTTAGAGGCGGCCGAACGTTACTTGAGCAGCGCCCCCGACAAGTCCACCGCGCTTCACCCCGGCGCCCTAAGCGCGGCCATCGACCTCATGCTCGAGGCGCACAGGCTGACGAACGAAAGCCGGTACCTCGAGCGCGCGGGCTTTTTTGGGCAGGAGGCATATTGCCTTTTCATGGACGAATCGTCCCCGCTTCCAAAGGTGACGTCGCTGCACAACCATTACGAAACCATTACGGGCGGCGACGATCTGATGCTAGCCTTTCTGAATCTCCACCGGGCGGGGGGCGGAGGCGTACGGACGGACTGCAGCTCTTACGCCTTTGGCGTTTCCTATTACGTCGTCAGCAAAGCGAACGGTCGTTACCTCGCCAACGACGCGGCGGAGAACGACGCGGAGCTCTGGAGCCCCAACACCCTGAACACCAGAAAGTGGGAGCTGACGAACGCCGACGAAGGGCACGTCTACCTCGTCAGCGAGGAGAACGGCAAGTATCTCGCCAACGACACAGCGGAAAATGATGCAGAACTCTGGAGCCCCAGCAGCTTGGACACCAGAAAATGGGCATTAGTAGATGCTGGCGAAGGATATGTTTACGTCGTCAGCAAAGCGAACGGTCGTTACCTTGCCAACGACACAGCGGAGAATGATGCAGAACTCTGGAGCCCCAGCGCCTTAGACACCAGAAAGTGGGAGCTGATCCGCGTGAACGAGTGAACCGAGCCTATTCGCGTAGAACGAAAACCGTGGCTGTTCGACATCAAGAGTTTTCTACCAACCGGAGGTCAGTTGTGAAACGACATATGCCTTTTATTATTCTCTTACTTGCCGGCTTTACTCACGTTCACGCTCAGGACACCCTCTCGCTCTGGGTCCTGGGTTCGCCCAACGACGGCATGGTGCAGTTTTTGGACACGACGCTGGGGCAGTTCCAGGACGAGACCGGTCTCGCCGTGGAATACGAGTTCGTGCCCTGGGGCGACGCCGTCGAGCGCATCACCACCGCGGTCATCTCTGGCGAGGGGCCGGACATCACGCAGGTCGGCACCACCCGCGTCGCCAGTTTCCAGGCGACCGGCGGGTTCGTCGAGCTTTCTGGCGACTTCGGCGGGGTGCTGCCGCCGGAAGAGGCGTTCCTCCCCTCCGCCCTCCAGACGCGGGGCTACGCCGGAGAGGCCTACGCCATGCCCTGGTACAGCGACCCCTGGGTCATGATCTACCGCCGCGACCTCTGGGAGGCGGCGGGCTATCCCGAAGGCCCCCGGACCTGGCAGGAGCTTCGCCAGGGCGCGAGCGCGATCCTGGAAGCCCACCCCGAGCTCGACTCGGTGATCGGCTTGCCGGGACAGGCTTTCGGGCACTACCTGGGAGACTTTATCTGGCAAAACTGCGGGGACGTCATCTCGCCCGACGGGCAAGAGGTCACCTGGACGGCCCCGGAGGTCGCGGGCGCGGTCGAGTTCGTGGCGGACCTTATCACCGAAGACGGCACGGTCGCGCCGCAGAACGCGGAGTGGACCGACAACGACGTGCTGACGCGCTTGTGGGAGGGCGAGGTCGCTACCGTGATCTTCGGCTCGGAGTATAACCGCGTGGCGACCGACGAACAGCGCACCGCGCTGGGGGACGAACTGGGCTTCGCGCCAGCTCCTGCGGGTCCGTGCGCGGCCAACTTCGTGGGCGGCTCCAACCTGATGATCTTTTAGGGCAGTGCCAACGTTAGCGGGGCCAAGCAGCTTCTCGCCTTTCTGGCGCGCCCCGCAATCCAGCTGCGCCACGCCGAGATGGCGAACCACGCCCCCGCCGTCCGGGAAGCCTACCGCAGCCAAGCGTTCGATAACCAGGCGTTGTGGGAGGCGCTCTCCGCCGCGGCGGAAGAGGGCAGGCACTACGCCATCCATCCCGCCTGGAGCGACGTGCAGCAGACCATGCCGAGCGTTATCACGCGGCTTTACGGTGCCGTCGTTGACGGGAATTACCAACCGGGCGAGACGGTCTCCCGCATTTTAGAAGAGGTTGACGCCGAGGGGCAGCGCGCGCTGGAGGCCGCTGGGGGCGCTCCCGAAGGGTTCGAGAACCCCTGGCCTACAAGCGAAGGTAACTGACGGCCCGTGAAGTGAAAGGCGCGGGAGAGTCCCGCGCCCTCTTCGTCCCTCTTCGTCCTTCTTTATAAAGGCAGGCTCCATGTCAAAAACCCTGCAAAGGAACAAACCCCGCTCGAAGCCCCGTAAACCGCGGGCGCCTGGGCCTCTCAACCACACACGCTTGGCCTACCGGATGATCTTGCCGGCCGCGCTCGGCCTCCTCATTATCTTTTTCTTGCCGATGGTGTGGGGCGTGCTGATCAGCTTTAAGAGTACACCAAGTTCACGCTCAGGCAGCCGTTCCTCGAGCTCGACTGGATAGGTTTTAAGAACTACGCGCGGGCGCTCGAGGGTCTCTCTTACGGCTTCCTCGGCTCGCTGCGCGTGACGCTGTCCTACACCGTGCTCACGGTTATGCTCTGCTCGCTGTTAGGTCTTTCCGCCGCGCTCATCGCCAACAGGCGGTTTTTCGGCAACGCGGCTTTCAAGGGTATTTTACTCATTCCCTATGTTTTGCCCAGCGTGGTGTCGCTGATCACGCTCCGCTTTATGCTCACTTCCGAGGGCATCCTCAACACGGCGCTCCTAAGGCTCGGGCTTATCCGCGAGCCGGTGTTCTGGCTCGTCGGCGAGAACAGCTTCTGGGCCATCCTCATGGGCAACGTCTGGGTGCGCTGGCCGCTCTTCTACCTTGTATTTCTGGCGGGGCTGCAGACGGTCCCTAAAGAACTTTACGAGGCCGCCACGGTGGACGGTGCCACGGCGTGGCAAAAGTTCTGGAACATCACGCTGCCCTACCTCCGCTCGGTGGGCGCGGTTATCATCCTTTTTAGCACCCTCTGGTCATATAACGACTACTTAACCCCGTACGTCATGTTAGGCGGGGAGCTGGCGGAACTTCCCCGCCAAGCCTCGCTACTTTCCGTTGAGATTCTCCAGCAGTCGTTTAGCAACTTTAACTTCAGCTACGGCGCGGCGATGGCCGTCCTCATGACGGTGCTGGCCCTCGGCTTCGCTTTCGTTTTCCTCCGCCTCACGCGCCCCCAAGCGATCGGTGAAGGGCGCGCGGGCGGCTTCTCGGTCACCACGTGGGTGGCGCTCGCCGTCGCGGGGGTTCTCGGGGCTTACCTCTTGGGCGGACAGCTTCTGCGGATCGGCGTGGCCTTGCTTATCGTGGGCGTCCTCGTTTCCTTGGTGCGTGGGCTCCTGCGGCTCTCGGAGGGGTTCGCGCAGCGCCTCCTCACAACCGTCGGGGTAGCCTCATTTAGCTCTCTGGTCCTGTTCCCGCTGTACTGGCTCGTCATCAGCTCGCTCAAGACCGAGACCGAGATCCGCCAGACGACGCTGCTGCCGTCCGTCTGGGCGTTCGAGAACTACGCCCAGGTGTGGCGGCAGGTGCCCCTTTTGCGCTACTTCACTAACAGCATGGGGCTGGCGCTCGTTTCGACGCTGCTCGCGGTCGTTATCGCCACGATGGCGGGCTACGCCTTTAGCCGCTTCCGTTTCGGGGGCCGCAACGTGTTCGGCATAGGCGTCTTGTCCACGCAGCTTTTTCCCGGCGTGTTGCTCCTGCTTCCCTTCTTCTTGATCTTTAGCGGTCTCCAGAACACGGCGCTGCTGCAGGAGCTCGGCGTCCGCTTTATCGGGCGCAACGTCTATTGGGGCAACATGGCGCTCCTGCTCCTGGCGTACACCTCTGCGGTCTTGCCCTTTACGCTCTGGGTCATGCGCGGCTATATCGACAGTATTCCTCCCGAGTTGGAGGAGGCCGCCGAGGTGGACGGCTCGAGTCGCTTCGGCGCCTTTTTGCGCGTGACCATTCCCCTGGCGGTCCCCGGCATCGCCACCATCGCCATCCTCGCGTTTACGAGAGGCTGGAACGAGGTGCTTTTCTCCTCGGTGCTGACCAACGAGCTTACCCGCACGGTAGCTTTAGGCGTCCAGGATTTCCGCACCGAGTTCACGGTGCGCTGGAACCTCACGATGGCGGCGGGCGTGATAATCTCCGCGCCGGTCGTCGTCCTTTTCGCCTTTTTGCAGCGCTCGCTCGTGTCCGGCCTCACCTCAGGCGGGGTGAAGAGTTAACAACCCACAACTTAATTTAGATATTCTCAGCTCCATGACAGCGAGCTCTCATCCTTGCGTGCAAATCCTTGAAAGTAAAGGGGGTCTGATTCGTGCAGACACTTTCGACCAATCGTCTGACCACTCGACTGCTCCGACCCGTCCGTAACCGTTTTCGTGAGTACACCCCGCTAGACGGCGTTTGGCAGTTCCGCCCTGACCCGGACGATATCGGGGTGCAGGAGGGATGGGGTGGAGGTTTGGAACACACCCGGCCCATCGCCGTCCCAGCCAGTTGGAACGAGCAGTACAGCGATTTGGCCGAGTTTTTCGGTCGCGGGTGGTACGAACGTCGGTTTACCGCTGCGCCCGGATCGGGACGCACGTACCTGCGCTTCGACGCGGCTTTCTACCACGCAGAGGTCTGGCTGAACGGGATGCGCTTAGGGGACTACGAGGGGGGCTACTTGCCCTTTGCCTTCGAGGTCAGCGACCTCTTAAGTGAAGAGAACCTGCTCGTGGTCAGCGTGGACGGACGCCTCGGCCGGGACACCGTGCCCGCCTACGAAAACGCCGACGGCGACAACGCGCCGGGCATCCTCAAGGGTCAGCACCCCCCGGTCGACTTTGACTTTTTCCCCTACAGCGGCCTGCACCGCTCGGTGAGCCTGTTACGTCTCCCCGAAGGGGCCACCGAAGACCTTACGGTGGTCACCACGCCCTCACCCGGAGGCCGCGTTCGGATAACGGTAAAGGTCGAGCACGGCGGGCATAAGGGGGATGAGCTGAGGCTCGAGCTGTGCGGCGAGGCGTTAAGCCAGCCTTGTGACGACCAGACTGTGTCGTTTAACCTCACTTTGGACGAACCCCAACTATGGTCACCCGCGTACCCGACTCTGCACGAGCTGCGCGTGACCCTGCTCCGCAAAGGGGAGGCCGTTGACCTCTACACCCTCCCGGTCGGACTCCGCTGGGTCGAGGTCAAGGAGGGGCGGCTCCTGCTGAACGGCGCGCCCGTCTACCTGCGCGGCTTCGGCAAGCATGAGGACGCGCCCCACTCGGGGCGAGGGGTGCCTGCGGCGGCAAACATACGCGACTTTGATCTGATGAGCTGGTGCGGCGCCAACTCGTTCCGCACCTCCCACTACCCGTACGCCGAGGAGATGTTGGACTTGGCCGACCAGCTCGGTTTTTTAGTGATCGACGAGACGCCAGCGGTGAGTTTGCGCTTCGGGGGGGGCTGGCAGGAGCGCTTGCGGAGGTGCCGCGTTCAGCTCGAGCACCTCCTGCAGCGCGACAAAAACCGCCCCTCGGTCATCTTGTGGAGCCTCGCCAACGAGCCGCACGCCGACGGGGAGACCTCACAGGATTTCTTCGCGGAGCTTTGCGACCTGGCTCGGGCGAGCGACCCGACAAGGCCGCTCACCTTGGTCTCCAGAGACGAAGCTGACGACCGGATGTTTGAACTCGTCGACGTGGCCTGCGTGAACCGCTACTACGGCTGGTACACGCAGGCGGGGCGGCTGGAAGAGGGGGTAGCGCGGCTCGAGGAGGAGTTGCGCCGTATCCACCAGGCCTACGGCAAACCCATCATCCTCTCCGAGTTCGGGGCCGACGCGGTCGCCGGTATTCACGCCTCGCCCCCCACTATGTTTTCGGAGGAGTACCAGGCCGCCTTCCTCCGGCGCTACATCGCATGTTTAGAGGAGCTGCCTTTTGTCATCGGCCAACATGTATGGGCGTTTGCCGACTTCCGAACCGCGCAAGGCTCGGCGCGCGTCGGGGCAACCAATCGCAAAGGGGTGTTTACCCGGACGCGGGCTCCGAAACTCGCGGCTCACGTGCTGCACGAACTCTGGGGGAAGTACCGTACGCCTCTAAATGCACCGGAAAAGGAGGATAGGCAAACGCCCGCTCTCACCCCAACCCCCACAGGGCTACCGACGCAGTGATAGAAGTGTAACACCCGAGTGGGTCAACTCGATTGACACCCTCTCAGAAAGTGAAGTATGCTACCTATCAAACCACAGAGTTTTTTCTGGTCAAATCATAGTGCTTCTTGTGCCGGTTAAGTAGGTCTTAATAGACAAGTTTTAAGTAGAGCCCAACAGGAGGATGCTCATGAAACGTCTTGCCTTCACCCTCTTTATCTCCTTCACCACGCTGCTAAGCTTTGGTGCGGCTCAGGAAATCACCCTGCGCGCCGCCGACAACCAGCCCGAGGACTACCCGACAGTCGTGGGCTTGCGGGCGATGGCGGATTACCTAAATGAGAATTCCGACGGTCGCATCCAGATGGAGGTTTTCGCAGGCGGCCAGCTCGGCGACGAGCGCTCGACCATCGAGCAGGCGCAACTGGGCGTTATCGACATCGTGCGCACCTCGACGAGCCCGGTGGGCGAGTTCTACACGCCGATGGGCGTTTATAGCTTGCCGTATATCTTCAGGAGTGAAGACCACTTTGTGAACGTCTTGCAAGGGGATGTGGGCGAGGAACTGTTGGCCGGGCTCGAGGAGGCCGACCTCGTTGGCTTAGCTTATTACGACTCGGGCAGCCGCAACTTCTACACCACCGACACGCCGATTCGCAGCGTCGAGGACTTACAAGGTTTGCGCATCCGCACGCAGCAGAGCCAGGTCGTGCTCGACATGATGGAGCTCTTGGGTGCGGAGCCCGTGCCGATGGCTTTTGGCGAGGTCTACAGCTCCCTGCAAACGGGCGTCATCGACGGCGCGGAAAATAATTTTCCCTCCTACGGCCCCTTCGGGGTGCGCCACTACGAGGTCGCGCCCTACTACACCCTGGACGGTCACGCGAGAGTGCCCGAGGTGGTGATGATAAGCAAGGCCACCTGGGACGGCTTGAGCCCCGAAGACCAAGCACTCGTGCGCGAGGCGGCGCAGGCGAGCGTGCCCGTCGAGTTCGAGGCGTGGGCCGATTTAGTGGAGGAGAGCCGTCAAGCCGTCGTCGAGGCGGGAAGCGAAATCATCGAGGTGGACACGCAGCCTTTTCAGGAGGCGGTGCAGCCTCTGTATGACCAGTACGGCGCGGAGTACGGCGATTTGGTTCAGCGCATTCTTGACACGCAGTAAAACGAGTGGCGAAGTCTGAGCTCGGCGCGGAGGGTCCCAGGACGCCTTCGCGCTCGTTTTTGGAGAGGCTCGAGCACCGCTTCACCACCCTGGTCCGCGCGCTCACCGCCACGCTCCTTTTGGGCGTCGTCCTCATCATCTCCTGGCAGGTGCTGGCGCGCTACCTGCCGGGGATGCGCGTGCCGCGCTGGACGGAGGAGACGAGTCTCATTCTGATGGTCTGGCTCTCCATGCTGGGCAGCGGCTTAGCCATCCGCGCGGGCGAACACCTGTCGGTGGACGTGGTGACGCGGCTCCTGCGGCCTCGAGTGCAGCGCTTTCTAACCTACGCGGTCTGGGCGCTCGTCGCGGGCTTTGGCGTTTACCTCGTCTGGTACGGCGCGGAACTAAGCAGCCGCACCATGTCGCAAACGTTTTCCGCCACCAAGCTGCCCATCGGCTGGATGTACGTGGGCATTCCCTTAGGCGGCGCTCTCATCGCTTTTTACGCGCTGCGCAACGCGTTTCGGTTTGGTGCAGAAAACGCAATAGAAACGCGCACAAAGGCTGAAACCGCGGTGACGCCGCGGCGCAACCCGCTCCTACGCGGCGCGCTTTTAACCATCGGCGTGCTTTTCGTCGTCGGCAGCGTCGCGCTGCTCGGCTGGGAGACGCTGATGAGCCCCGTCGGCTTGCTCCTCGGCTCGCTCGCGCTGCTGCTCGTGCTGGGCGTTCCCATCGCCGTCGCGCTGGGTCTGGCGAGTCTGCTTACCGCGTTCAACTTGGGGCTGCCGCCCCTAATCGTCGCGCAGCGCATGGCGAACGGCATCAACTCGACGCCGCTCTTGGCGATTCCCTTTTTTATCCTCGCGGGGCAGATTATGGCGGAAGGGGGCATTGCGCAGCGATTGGTGGACTTCGCGCGCGTGCTCGTCGGCCCCTTACGCGGCGGCCTGGCGATGGTCAACGTCGTCTCGTCGATGCTTTTCGGCGGCGCGTCGGGCTCGGCGGTGGCGGACGTGAGCGCCAACGGCTCGATTCTTATTCCGATGATGAAAAAGGAGGGTTACGACACCGACTTTAGCGTAGGCATCACCGTGGCGAGTTCGACGCAGGGGCTCATCATCCCGCCCTCGCACAACGCGGTGATCTATTCCCTCGCGGCGGGCGGGGTCTCCATCGGCGCGCTCTTTTTGGGGGGCTACGTGCCTGGCGTTATGATTGGCTTAGGTTTAATGGCGGCCTCGTACGTGCTCGCGCTCAGGCGCGGCTACCCCACCGACGCGCGGCCCCCGCTTAACGAAAGTTTGCGGATTATGCTCGCCGCGGTGCCGGGTCTGGCCGTCGGGCTCATCATCGTCGGCGGTATTGCTTTCGGGTGGTTTACCGCCACCGAGGCGGCGGCCATCGGCACGGTGGTGGCCTTTTTGGTGGCGACGCTCGTGTACCGCGAGCTGCCCCCCTCAAAGCTTTGGGCCGCCACACTCCAGTCGGTGCGCACCATCGCCATCGTGATCTTCCTCATCGCGGCGGCGAGCGCGTTCGCGTGGCTTATGGCTTACTTGCGGATTCCGGGGGCGCTCGCTTCTGGGATGCTCGAGCTCACCAACAACCCCGTCTTGCTGCTGCTGATGATTAATGTGTTGCTGCTCCTGCTGGGCGCCATCATGGACATGGCTCCCCTCATTCTCATCCTGACGCCCGTGCTTTTGCCTATCGTCACCGCGGACCCCATCAACATGAGCCCGGTACATTTCGGCATCGTGCTGCTCATGAACTTGGGGTTGGGCCTCACCACGCCGCCGGTCGGCACGGCGCTTTTTGTGGGCTGCGCCATCGGGGGCATCCGCATCGAGCAGGCGAGCCGGGCGATGCTTTTTCTTTGGCCTGTGATGCTGGTGGTGCTCTTGTTGGTCACGTACGTCCCTTGGTTTGTCAACGTCTTGCCGGGACTTTTCGGGGGGATGTGAAAAGAGCCGCCTGAACGTTCAGGCGGCTCTGGACAGCCCCAATGGACCGATGAGAACGAACCTACTTTAGCGCTTAGTGGTGCTGTCGTAGGCTCGCACCTCGGGCTCGCGGTCGCGGCGATTACGCCCCGCGAGGCCCGCCAGACCCAAAAGCCCGAGCAGGCCGAGCCAGCCCCAGTCAAAACCGTCGTCCTCGGTTGTCACCACCTGAGGCTCGACCTCAGTCGTCTCGACCTGGGCGAAGGCGGTCGGGACGGTCAGCGCCGAAAAAATCAGCGTCAGGAGCCCAACCCGAAGTAGCTTTTTGAGGTTTTTCATCGTTTCCCCCTTTGTTTAGCCTATAGGTTCTTAATGACACCATGTTTTTAATAGCATCATGTAATGTGAGAACTCTCACACTGCTGCCAACATAGCAAGGGAAGGACGACGGAATAGCAGTCCACCCTCCAATTGGAAGGCATCAGTTCGGCCGAAAAATTTAGAAACTTCCGTCAGAGACGTATCTTCTGTTCCGACCCCGCCTCTCAATTAGTGGTATGATGCACTGTTTAGGCGGAGCGCAGGTTTGCAGCTCTGTGACGCGCTTTTTTACTCGAAGCACCTGGAAAAATGGAGGACGACGTTGACATCCACTTATACTGCTGACAACATCAAGGTGTTGAAGGGCTTAGAGGGCGTACGCAAGCGCCCGGCGATGTACGTGCAGGGGGGCACGGGGATAGACGGTTACCACCAGCTTCTCACCGAGATTATCGACAACGCGGTTGACGAGGCCTTGGCGGGTTATGCCGACACCGTCGAGGTCACGCTTCATCCCGACGGCTCGGCCTCGGTCACGGACAACGGGCGCGGGATTCCGGTCGGCATGATGCAAAAGGAGGGCCGCCCCGCCATCGAGGTGATTTTCACCGAGCTTCACGCGGGCGGCAAGTTCGACTCGAACGCCTACAAGGTCTCGGGCGGCCTGCACGGCGTGGGCTCGTCGGTGGTGAACGCGCTGTCGACCTTTTTGGAGGCCGAGGTCCGCACGGACGGCAAGGTCCACCGCATCCGCTTTGACCGCGGCGAGGTGACCGAGCCGGTGCATGAGATCGGCGCGACCAAAAAGAACGACACGGGCTCCCGCGTCTCGTTCAAGCCCGACCACGACATCTTTAAGGACACCACGAGCTTCGAATACGGGCGCATCCGCCGCCGCTTGCGCGAGCTGGCCTTTCTGACGGGCGGGGTGAAGATAGTGCTCGAGGACCTCCGCGGCAAGGAGCCCAAGCGCGAGGTTTTTCAGGAAAAGGGCGGCGTGGCCGCTTTCGCCGCCACGCTTGCGACGGACGGCAAGCGCCTGTACGACGACCCCGTCCTCATCCAGGGTACTACCGAGGACATCGAGGTCGAGGTGGGGCTTTTGCACACAGGCGCTTACGGCCAAACGATTCTCACCTACGCCAACATGATCACCAACCGCGACGGCGGCACCCACCTGACGGGTTTCAAAACCGCCTACACGCGCGTCTTAAACAACTACGCCAAGGCCAAGAACATGGTCAAAAAGGGCGAGCCGAGCCCCACGGGTGACGATTTTCTCGAGGGCATCTCCTGCGTCATCTCGGTCAAGCTGGGCGACCCGCAGTTCGAGTCGCAGGCCAAGGTCAAACTCCTAAACCCCGAGGCGCAGACCGCGGTGCAGAGCGTGGTCTACGGCAAGCTGACCGAATTTTTGGAAGAGAATCCCAAAATTGCCAAGGCGGTCATCGAAAAAGCGGCGAGCGCCGCCAAGGCGCGCGAGGCGGCGCGCAAAGCCCGCGATCTGGTGCGGCGCGCCAACCCGCTAGAGAACGACGAACTGCCCGGCAAGCTCGCCGACTGCCAGAGTGAAGACCCGAGCGTGTCGGAAATCTATATCGTGGAAGGCGATTCGGCGGGTGGGTCGGCCAAGCAGGGCCGCGAGCGCCGTTTCCAGGCCATCTTGCCTCTGCGCGGCAAAATCCTCAACGTCGAAAAGGCGCAGATCGGCAAGATCTTGAAAAACGCCGAAATCCGCGCGATGATCGCGGCTATTGGCGCAGGTCTCGAGGGCACGGGCGACAACGCGCACTTTAACTTAGACGACGTGCGCTATCACCGCATCATCATCATGACCGACGCCGACGTGGACGGCTCGCACATCCGCACGCTCATCCTCACCTTTTTCTACCGCTACATGCGCCCGCTTATCGACGCAGGTTACCTCTACATCGCGCAGCCGCCCCTCTACGGCGTGCGCTTCGGCCGCGAGAAAGACTTAACGTACGTCTATGGCGACGCGGACCTGCAAGAACTCCTCAAGGCGAACCGCAACCGCAAATATGAACTCCAGCGTTTCAAGGGTCTGGGCGAGATGAACCCGGAGCAGCTCTGGGAAACGACCATGAACCCCGAGACGCGCGTTTTGAAGCGCGTGACCATTGAGGACGTGCTCGAGACCAGCGAGGCCTTCGAGATGCTCATGGGCAGTGAAGTGCCGCCCCGCCGCGAGTTTATTGAGGACAACGCGCATCTGGCGCAACTGGACGTTTAGACGTTAACGCCAAGATACGATTCGGCCCATCTCACTGTTGAGATGGGCCGAATTTTTAAGTTTGAGGTGAAGGATAAGGTTGGGTCACCTAAAGAAGGCTGTAAGTTACAGAAATTTGCTTTCAAGTTTGAGTAGTCGTACCTTACCTCTCAAAGCGTCAACGAAAACCGCTATACTCTAACCATCTCTTTGGTGGAATGTTCGGTTTCCGGTGGACGTAATCGTTTTTGACGGGACGACAAATTGGTTATGTCAAAGGCTACGTCAAAACTTCCTCAGCTCAAAGCCTGCTTGTTGGGTGGCTTCAGTCTATTCGTGGACGGTCGGTCCCAGGAAAACGTCAACCAACCGCAGCAGCAGTCGCTGTTGGCCTATTTGATGATGCACACCCAGACGCCGCAACTCCGCAAGCATGTCGCCTTTCTTTTTTGGCCCGATTCCAGCGAGAACCGCGCTTACGCCAACTTGCGCGGTGCGCTGCACAAGTTGCGAAATGATTGTCCGGCGGTCAACCCATATTTAACAAGTACAAATACGACGTTGGGGTGGCAGCGACTCTCGAGCTTTTCTCTCGATGTGCTGGAGTTCGAGCGTCTCACCGCTCAAAGCCACGAAACAACCGAGCGCAGCGCGCTTATACAAGCGGAAGCGTGCTACCGCGGCGAACTGCTGCCGGGTTGCTACGACGACTGGATTCTGCCGGAGCGGGAACGGCTTAATCAGAGTTACGCTGAGCTGCTTCATAAGTTAGTCGAGGTGCTGGCTGCGGAGGGGGCGTATGAAACGGCTGTTCACTACGCTACCCAACTCCGTAACACCGACCCCTTGCGCGAACGCGCCTATCAACGGCTGATGGCACTTTATGAGGCGCTCGGCGACCGCGCCGCCGCCCTGCGCGTCTACCACGACTGTGCCGCCATGCTGGAACGCGAACTGGGCGTGGAACCCGGCGCGGAAACGCGCGTCATTTACGGCCGCATCCTCAACCGAAACGCCTCGCTCACGCCGCTCGAGCCGCTTACGCCCCCAAGCAGACTCACGGCTTACAAACTGGTGGGGCGTCAAGAGGCGTGGCGCACCCTGCAAACCGCCTGGCGCACGGCCAGCCTGGGCCATCCTGCGATGGTTTTGATTAGCGGTGAGGCCGGGCTGGGTAAGACCCGCCTCGCCGAAGAGCTGCTGGGTTGGGCCGAACAGCAGGGCCATATCACCGTTCACACCCGGGCCTACGCGGCTGAAGGCCAGCTCACCTACGCGCCCGTTATCGCGTGGCTACGCTCGCCCCCCTATTCACAGGCCCTCCTTCGCCTCGATGATGTCTGGCTGAGCGAGTGCGCGCGACTTTTACCAGAACTCTTGACCGCACGTCCCGACTTACCCCCGCCTGCGCCGCTCAGCGAAAGCTGGCAGCGCCAACGCCTGTTTGAAGCTTTGGCCCGCGCTGTTCTCCTGCTCTCTGAACCCCTCCTGGTGCTCGTGGACGACTTACAATGGGCGGACAAAGAAACCCTGGAATGGCTCCATTTTTTGCTGCGGCTCGAGCCGAGCGCGCCGCTGTTGGTCGTAGGCACGGCGCGCCTGTCGGAAGTGGACGCCCATCACCCGCTCACGGCGTTGCTCGAGCAGTTGCACCGAAACGAGCACATCCGGCACATCCCGCTCGCGCCCTTGACCGCCGCCGCCAGCGACGAACTCGCACAACACGTCACCCAGCACATCGCGGGGGGTATAAGCACCGAGGCGTTGGCCGAGCTGCGCCGTTACGCCGAGGGCGTGCCCCTCTTTTTGGTCGAGGCGCTGCGGGCCGAACTGGACAAAGACGAAAGCGAACGTTGGCGTTGGTTGAGCAGCCCGTCGAGCAGCCCGGCCTCGAGCCCAACCACCCTGCCCTTGCCACCCAAAGTACAGGCCGTGATTCAGGCGCGTTTGAACCGGCTTTCTGCCGGGGCGCGTGGGTTGGCGAACCTAGCGGCGGTGCTTGGCCGCTCTTTCTCTCTGGACCTTCTCGCGCTTGTGAGTCGCAGCGATGAAGAGAGTCTCGTGCAAGCCTTGGATGAGCTGTGGCAGCGGCGCATCGTGCGTCAACAGGGCAGCGACTACGACCTCAGCCACGACCGCATCCGCGACGTGGCCTACGCCGGACTCTCCCCCGTGCAGCGCCAGCGCCTGCACCGCCACGCCGCCGAAGCGTTAGCCCGACACCACGCAGCGAGCTTAGACGCCGTCCAGCCTCAGTTGGCTTACCATTACGAGAAGGCCGGTCTCTTTGCCCAGGCCGTCGAGTCTTATCTGCAAGCTGGAGGAGCGGCGCAGCAGGTGTTTGCCAACGCTCGAGCTTCCGAGCTGCTCAACCGGGGCGTCGCGCTGCTCGAGCAGCTACCCGCCACGCCGCAACGCGACCGACAAGCTTTATCTCTATATGTAGCCTTGTCAGCCTCCTTGCAGGTCACAAAAGGC
Organism: Trueperaceae bacterium; assembly: GCA_965214995.1. GTDB lineage: Bacteria > Deinococcota > Deinococci > Deinococcales > Trueperaceae > CBDCCT01. The sequence continues at coordinate 4,087,109 of CBDCCT010000002.1, read as the reverse complement.
TGGACCTCTCTTGAAATGTATGAAGCGACCCACAAGGCGTGGCAACTGAGTGACACGTTGAACGACTGGGATCAGCATTTTCGCCAAGCCAAAACGTTGTTCAAGTATCATGTTGTGGCAGGAGATTTGGATCAAGGCGGTCGTGCGGCTCGACACCTGCTGGACATCGCTGAACGAGAAGGGTTCGGTGCCTTCCTTGTGACCGCACATAGCGATCAGGCACTTATTCATTTATGCCGGGGAAACTTTGAGCTGGCACAGCTTCATTTCGAGAAAAGCTTCGCTCATTACGATCCTCGGCAGCACCGAGCGCACCCTTTCCCTTTCGGTGGTGACGATGCTTTCCCGTTTGTGACGCAAGCTCACAACCTTTGGCTGTTCGGCTTTCCCGAGCGAGCCCTGCACCTATGCCATGAAGGTGTAGGGTTGACGCAAAAGCTCGAGCGTCCTTTCAGCCAGGCGGTGGGATTAGCGTATCTGACGATGCTCTACGCGTTTCGCCGTGAGACGGCTAAAGTAGCTGAGCACGCTGAAACTTGCCTGGCGATGACGACGCGCTACGACATCGGCTATTACCATCACTGGGCTGTCATCTTCCGAGCCTGGACGCGAGCTTTGGGCAATCCGTCGGCGGGATCGGACGAGAATCTACACGAGGCCAATTTACTCGAGGCACTGGCTGAATTTCGGGCGACGGGTGCGCGTTTGCGGCTGCCTTTTTACCTTTCTTTGCTGGCGGTGTTTTACGAGAAAGCAGGAGAGGTCGAAAAAGGGCTCGAGAGTGTCGATAGGGCGTTCTCAGCCGCCGCCCGCTACAACGAGAACTGGTGGAACGCCGAACTCTACCGCTTGCGCGGGAATTTACTGCTCTTGCAAAACAGCGCCGACGGGAACAACTTAGCGGCGGAGGCTTACAGGCAAGCCACCGAGTTGGCCCGTCAACAAAAATCGCGGTCTTTGGAACTGCGGGCCATGACGAGCTTAGCGCGTTTGTGGCGGACGCAAGGGCAGGCGGCGGGGGCGTATGAAGGGTTGGCGGCTGTTTACCAGGCGTTTACCGAAGGTTTCGACACCCCTGACCTGCAAGAAGCCAAAGCCTTGTTGACGACGCTCGAGGGCGAAAGCCCCCGCGCCTACAACACGCCGACCGACGCCTGAGCAACGCCGATCCATTTCTCTTGCTTCTCGCAACCAACGCTTGAGCAACGGCCCTTACCCCATACTCTCCTTACGGTAAGTACAAGCCAACAGGAAGGAGGTGGTGTGGCTTGCTCGAGCACAACATAGTTTTGAGAGGGTTGCAAAGGATTGTTTGCAAGAAAGAAGAAAGGAAAACCGTATGAAAAGGATGTTTGTATTGGTCTTAGCCGCGCTCGCCACGAGCTTCGCCCCCGCACAAACGGGCGACTACCAGGTCGAGCTTACCTTCGTCAACCACTTACAAGCCGGGATGCACGAACAAGATGTCTTCATCGAGCGAGAGGCGGGCGCGAATGAGGTCTACCGCGCCACCGCCGCAGACGAGGACACCAGCGTCCCCCTCTACGCCGCGACGGAGGCCGTTGCACACAACCCCAGCGACATGGCGGATATCGGGCCGTTTGCCAAGGGACAACCGCTCGACATTACCTTAGGCGAATGGCTGGCCGGGGCGGGCAGCGCGACGTTGAGCTGCGAAGGCGGTCAGGGCAGTCTCCAAGCCAGCTTCGAACATCTCGTACCCGACGCGACTTACACCTTCTGGCACTTCTACACGCCCGCGCCCGCCACTGTGCCCTTCCAGTCTATAGACCTACCCCTGGGCGCACGCGACGGCTCGCAAAACGTCTTTACAACAGACGCGAACGGCCAGGCAAGCTTCAGTACCACCTTCGACGGCTGCGTGTCTTTGAGTCATGAGAGCCTCACCAGTGCGCTCGCCGTCGCCTATCACTCCGACGGTCAGACTTACGGCCTGAGCGCGGGCGACTTCGGGGCCAATTCGCATGTGCAACTCTTCGTTCCTTTCCCAACGGCAGCGGTCACGGGTAACTGACCTTCGGCGGGGCGGGCGCAAGTCTGCCCCGAGAAAGAACCGGCGATGAAGAAGGCACAGCCGACCCCCTATCTAAACTGGGCAGAGACCTTAGTCTCTATCGTCAGGGGCTCGAGGCATCCTCGAGCCCTCGCGCTCTACCTGCTGCTCGGCGCGGGGCACTTCGCCGAGCATGTCGCGCAACTCGTACAGGTTTACGGGCGCGGTTGGTCGCCACGGGCGGCGGGTGGGCTTTTGGGCGAGTGGTTGCCGGGGTTGGCGGCCTCGGAGGTGCTCCACATGGGCTACAACTCGCTGCAACTGACCGGCCTGATTCTGCTCTTCCCCGGCTTCAAGGGGCGCGCCCGGACCTGGTGGACGGTGGCGCTGGTCTTTCAGAGCTGGCACTTTTTGGAACACGTCCTCTTACAGGTCCAATTTTTGACCGGCTATTACCTCTTTAACGCCCTCAAGCAGACGAGCCTGCTGGAAATTTTTTTCCCGCGGCTTCAGTTGCACTTTGTCTATAACCTGCTCGTCTTCATCCCTATAGTCGTAGCCGGTTTTCTCTACGTTACCCAGCGGAGGCGAGACTCCAGGCCGCTGCCGGAAAAGGCACCTTGGTCTGATGCCTAAGCCGTACTTGGACATATCATCCGCTCTCCCCAGTCTCCGCAACGAAGGAGGTGAGACGCCGCCATCTACCCAACGTACCCGCTCGAGAAAGGAACCGTCGTGGCGTATCAGCTCGAAGGTTCTGGAAGTCTGCGACTGCAACGTGCGCTGCTCCTGCTGGATTGGAGAAGACCTGGACAACGGCACCTGAGACGCCGTGCTGGCCTACCGCGTCGACAAGGAAGCGTCGAAGGCGGCGACGTTGCGGGACTCACCATCGCCAGCATCGCGTTTCCTCCCGGCAACATCCTCGAGGATCGCTTCAAAGCGGCGCGCTTTTTGACGAGAACGCATCACAGCTTCAGCATCATTCGATACGGGGACACTGTTAACACGATCAATAACACGACCAAGGAGGTCAGGATGACAACGCTAGAGGCAACGACATTTTTAGAGGTGACGACATTGTCGGGTGAGAAAGCCCGAATAGACGTGCAGGCTGTGAACGCCTTGCGAACAGCCGTTCGCGGCCCGGTTCTCACCGCCGACGCCCCCGGCTACGACGAAACCCGCCGGGTCTGGAACAAGATGATAGACAAGCACCCCGCCCTGATTGTGCGCCCTACAGGCACCGCCGATGTGGTGACAGCCGTCAACTTTGCCCGTCAGCATGAGGTCTTACTCGCCGTTCACGGGGGCGGCCACGGCGTAGCGGGCAGCGCGACCTGTGACGGCGGCCTCATGCTCGACTTGTCGCTGATGAAAGGCGTCTATGTAGACCCTCACCAACGAACGGCCCACGCACAAGGCGGCGCAACCTGGGGCGACTTGGACCACGAAACCCAACTGCACGGCTTAGCCACCCCCGGCGGCATCGTCTCTGAAACCGGCATCGCCGGACTGACCCTGGGTGGCGGCTACGGCTGGCTGCGCGGCAAGCACGGTCTGAGTTGCGACAACCTCGTTTCCGCGGAAATCGTGACCGCCGCTGGCGAGGTTTTGAGGGCCAGCGAACGCGAGAACGAAGACCTTTTGTGGGCGCTGCGCGGTGGGGGCGGCAATTTCGGGGTCGTGACCTCGTTCGAGTACCAACTCCACCCGGTCGGGCCTATGGTCAACCTGGTCGCCGCCATGTATCCCAACGAGAAAACGGAGGAGATCCTGCCCGCCTGGCGCGACTACGTCGCCCAAGCGCCGCCCGAATTCAGCAGCAACTGTCTCTTCTGGACGGTTCCCGACGCGCCCGACTTTCCACCCGAGGCCCGCAACAGAGGGGTTGTCATCGTCGTGGGTGTCCACATCGGGCCACTGGACGAAGGTGCAGCGTTCATTCAACCCCTGCGGGAACTGGCCGAGCCTTTGGTCGATATGAGCGGGCAACTGCCCTTCACCGCCGTCCAGAGCATGTTCGATTGGATCAATCCCGAAGGCGAAGTCTATCACTACTGGAAATCGCTTCACCTCGACGAAATCAACGACGAGGTCGTCGCCATCGTTGCGGAACAGGTCCGAAGCCGCCCGACCGATTGGACCATCTTCGATATTTGGGCGATGGGCGACACCGTCAGCCAGGTTCCCACCGAGGCCACGGCGTTAGGTGAGCGTAGCGCTCCCTACACCCTCGTATTCAACACCTCTTGGCACGATCCGGCCCTGTCAGAAGCGTGTATCGAATGGACGCGCCGCTTCTACGACCGGATGCAGCCCTACTCGCCCGGTAGCTCGTACTTGAACTTTCCCGGCTTGATGGAAGAAGACGGCCTGGTCGAGAGGGCTTACGGGCGCAATTATGCTCGCCTGGCCGACATCAAAGCCAAGTACGATCCTCAAAATTTGTTCCGTTTGAATCAAAACATTGAGCCGACGCGAGCCCCTACCGACCGCGGATAATGTCTCAACTGTTCTCTCAACCGTCCTCGAGGTACTCATACGGGTTTATCTCGAGGACAATGCTCTTCGAGGGTCGCTATCCCAGACGTTCCTGAGCTTGCATCTGCTCAAGCCAAAATGCGAGTCCGTATTAGAAAGGCACCTCGGGCTGCGCCGCACCCGTGGGAGCGGCTTTGCGGTAGCGGCTCCCGCTGTCGCGCTCGCGCAGCAGGGAATCGCGGTCGACCGTGACCGTGGTCTTGAGCCAGGGGCAACTCGTCTCGAGCTCCCCCAACCTCTCCTCGTCAATGCGGATGTTCTCGGTTGCGTAAGTGGCGACGCCGCGCCCCGAACGCACCCTAAACCGCAAGGGGAGAAGGCCTGCATACTCGTCCACCTGCGAGCGGAAGTCGTACAATAGGTGCGCGTCCACCTCGTCCAAATCAAACTCGGCGATCGCCACCCTGGGCAGCCCCTCGCGCTCCTCCCAGCGGATGAGCCTGTCTGCCACGATGCGCACCGACTCGCCGTCCTCGGAGAGTTCGGCAATCAGCACCGCGGGCGCGTCCTCGGCGAGCCTGTCGGCGATGTCGTCATAGGTCCTGGAAAAGGCCACCACCTCGCGCGCGCCCGACTCGTCGGCCAACTCAAAGCGGGCCATCATCGTGCCCTTCTTGGTAGGTTTCTTGACGATGTTTTGCAGCATCCCCGCGAGCGCCACCTTGAGGCGCAGGGAGCCGTATTGATTCGTGTCTGCGGACGCGCGCATCTGCTTGAACCAGGCCTCGATCCCGTCCACCGGGCAACTCGCCGCCGCCGAGAGGCCGGGGTAGGAGTTCATGGGGTGGTCGGAGATGTAGAGCCCCAAGGCCTCTTTTTCGAAGCGCAGGAGCTCGAGCTTGCCCAACTTCTTCACCTTTGCTGGCGCGGGGGGCCGCGTCTCCTCGGCACCGAAAAGCCCCATTTGCCCCTTCGAGGCCTGCTCGCGCTGCGCCGCGCCCCAGCGCATGGCGGGCTCTACGTTGGCCAAAAGCGTGCTCCGGTCGCCCAGCTTGTCAAAAGCTCCCGCTTTCACAAGATGTTCTATCGCCCGCTTGTTGACCGTGCTTGTGTCCACGCGGCGGCAGAAATCGTAGAGGTCCTTGAAGGGTCCTCGAGCCGTGCGCTCCTCAATAATATGCGTCACCGCGCCGTCGCCTACGTTCTTGATGCCGTAGAGCCCGAAGCGGACCACCTCACCCACGGGGGTAAAGTCGCTCCGTGAGTCGTTGATATCGGGCGGCAAAACGTCCGTCCCCAAGCGCCTCGCGTCGCTCACATATTGCGCGACCTTGTCCGAGTTGGCGCGCTCGACGGTGAGGAGGGCGGCGGCGAACTCGACGGGGTAGTGCGCTTTCAAGTAGGCGGTTTGGTAGGATAACGCACCATAGGCGGTTGAATGGGCTTTGTTAAAGCCGTAGTTGGCGAACTTCTCGAGCAGGTCGAAAATCGCGTTGGCCTCACCCGCCGGGATGCCCTTTTCGGCGGCTCCCCTTTTGAAAATCTCGCGGTGCTTGACCATCGCCTCGACGATTTTTTTGCCCATCGCCTTGCGCAACAAGTCGGCTTCGCCCAGGCTGTACCCCGCGACGGCTTGGGCAATTTTGAGAATTTGCTCCTGATAGACCGGGATGCCGTAGGTCTCCTCGAGGATGGACTCGAGATACTCGCGCGACGCCGGAAAATCTGCGTACGGGTCCTCGGTGAAATTTGGGTCGGTTGTGCCGTGGTGCCGCCGGATATAGGTCGGAATGTTCTCCATCGGGCCGGGCCGGTACAAGGCCGACACGGCGATGAGGTCCTGGACCCGGTTGGGTTTAAGCTTGCGCAGCGTGTCCACCATTCCCGGCGACTCGAACTGAAACACGCCCGCCGCCTCGCCGCGCGAGAGCAGTTCAAAGGTTTTCGCGTCGTCTAAGGGAAAAGCGTCCGGGTCTAGGTCGATGCCGCGCGACTCCTTGATAATGCGAACCGCCGCCTCGATAAAAGAGAGCGTCCGCAAGCCCAAGAAGTCCATCTTGATAAAGCCCAAATCCTCAACCGAACTCATGTCGTATTGGCAGACGATGGGACCGTCGCCGCTGCGGAACACGGGCGCGAGCTCCTGCACGGGCTCGCGGGCGATGATGACCCCCGCCGCGTGAACCGAGGCGTGGCGGGTGAGACCCTCTAAGCTGAGCGCCACGTCCACAAATTCCTTGGCCCCGCCCTCGTAATGCTGCTTGATTTCGGCCACTTCCTCCATCGCGCGGGCTATCGGGGTGGAGCGGCCAAACACCACCGGGATGAGTTTGGAAATTTTGTCGGCGTCGGCGTAGGGGGCTTCCAACACGCGCGCGGCGTCCCTGATGGCCGCCTTGGAGGCCATCGTCCCGAAGGTGGCAATCTGCGCGACCTTGTCCGAACCGTACTTCTCGCGCACGTAGTCCACGACCTCCATGCGCCGCGTGTCGGAAAAGTCCACGTCGATGTCGGGCATACTGATGCGGTCTGGGTTCAAGAAACGTTCAAAAAGCAAACCGTACTGCAAGGGTTCGATGTTGGTAATTTTGGTTGCGTAACAGACTATAGAGCCCGCGCCCGAGCCCCGGCCCGGCCCCACCGCGATGCCCTGGTCCTTGGCCCAGTTGATAAAGTCGGCGACGATGAGCAGGTAGTCGGGGAAGCCCATCGAGATGGTGACGCCGAGCTCGTATTCGGCGCGCTCGAGGATCACCAACGCCTCTTCGCTTACGTCCGCCGCCGCTTTGAGCCGTTCCAAGTGCGGATATGTTACATATTTTTCTCCGGCCTCTTTAGCTTGCGCTTGACACCTTTCACCCTCGGTAGCAAGGGCGAGCAGCACGTCCTCTAACTTCTCAGGCACGTCCGCCGTGGCTTGTGAAAAGTACGTTCGGTAAAGCTCCTCGGTAATGACCTCGTACCGCTCAATCAAGCCCTCGTACGTCTGCACCCGCAACTGCTCCGCCAGCGTCCGCCCCGCCGGGATGGGCAGTTCGGGCATCTGGTAAACACGTTTCTTACCCACCGGCAGCTCCACGTTGCATAGGTCCGCGATGTCCATCGTGCGTGCTAAGGCACCCGGAAAGTCGGCTTCAGGAATTGCCTTCGCCATCTCCTCGGGCGTTTTGACATAAAACTCGTCGCAGGGAAATCGGAAGCGTTTGGGGTCCGAGAGCGTCGTTTTGGTCTGAATCGCCAACAGTGCCTCGTGCGCCTTGGCGTCCTCGCGTTTGACGTAGTGCCCGTCGTTGGTGGCGACGAGCCCAAGGCCGTACTGGTCGGCAAGTCTGCGTAACATCGGATTGAGCCGCGTTTGCTGCTCAGACAAATCGCGCAGTTTTTCGTCCATCTCTTCGGCCCGCTCAGGCACATGGTTCTGGAGTTCGACAAAAAAGTCGTCGCCGTAGATGTCCAGGTAAGCTTTAAGCGTCTCCTCGCCCGCCTCCTCGCCAATATCTAACAGCGCCCGCGGAATCTGCGCGCCCAAGCAACCCGAAAGTGCGATGACGCCCTCCGAATACTCGCGCAACAGTTCATGGTCTACTCTTGGTTTGCCGTAAAAGCCCTCGAGCCAGCCCCTCGAGTTGAGCTTGCAAAGGTTCTTATAGCCCTTAAAGTTCTTCGCCAGCAGCGTCAGGTGAAAGTAACCGCCGTCGAGTTTCGAGTTCCCCTTGCGCTTGTCAAAGCGTGAGCCCGCCGTTACGTACGCCTCAAAACCGATGATCGGCTTGACGCCCGCTTTCTCGGCCTCCTTGTAAAACTCCACCGCGCCGTGCATGTTGCCGTGGTCGGTCATCGCCACCACCGGGTTCTCGGGCGAGACCTCCTTGACCCATTTCATGAGGTCAGAAATGCGCGCGGCCCCATCTAGGAGGCTGTAGGCGGTGTGCTGGTGGAGGTGGGCAAATTTGAGAGCCATGTCCCATTCTATTACGTTGACAGCTTCCGGGGCGCGTGATAGCATTTTTCTTCCGAGGGCCGCGCGTGGCGCCGTAGCCAAGCGGTAAGGCAGAGGTCTGCAAAACCTCCATTCACCGGTTCGATTCCGGTCGGCGCCTCCAAAGCTTCGGGTGACAAATAGTTCTGCTGATAGCCCGATTGGTAGCCCATGACGCAGGCGCGTAGCTCAGTGGGAGAGCGCCACATTGACACTGTGGAGGTCGGCAGTTCAATCCTGCCCGCGCCTACCAAAGAAAAGCCGTTAGAGACGCAAAAAAGACACCCCCACCAAGTGTGAGGGTGCTTCTTTTTGGCGGGTTTGACCCCTATTTGACCCCTATCAGTTCGGCTCGGTGGGGGCGGGTAGGAAGTCCATAAGCGACACCGCCGCCTTAGCCCTTTGTTCATCAAAAAGGTGCGTGTAGGTGTCGAGCGTGAAGGACGCTCGAGCGTGCCCTAAGCGGTCGGCTAACACCTTGGGGTCTGTGCCGTTCCGAATGGCGATAGAAGCGTGTAGGTGTCTCAGGTCGTGAGCTTGACGCGGGGCACCCCGGCGCTATCCATGAGGCGGTTCCTGTGGCCCTTCAGGGTGTCCGGGTGCAGGGGTTCGCCCGTCTCTGTGATGAACACGAGCCCGCTATCATGCCACGCTTCCCCCATGAAAGCAGTCTCGGAACGCTGCAAAGTGCGGTGATGCTCGAGGGCGTCTAGCACGTCAACGGTCACAGGTATGCGCCTGTAGCCTTTGGCGGTCTTGGGCGTCTGGAGCTTGACCGCTCGCCCCACCTTCACGAGGTTCTGCCTAACCGTGATGGTGTCTCCCTCGATATCCTGCCAGCGCAGCCCCAGAAGCTCACCGCGCCTCATGCCCGTGCTCATGGCAAGGTAGAAGAGCGCGTAAAGCCTGTGCGGGCGTGCCGTGTCGAGAAAGCGCGCCGCCTCCTGGGGGGTCCACAGCTTCATGTCTCGCTTGACGGTGGGTAAGGGGTCCACTGCCTCCACAGGGTTCACAGAAACGAGTTTCCAGCGTATCGCCTGCTTATAGGCGCTCTGTAGCACGATGCGGCACTTGTTAGCCGTCGCCACCCCCTTACCCTTGCTTGCGTCGGCTATCTCGCTGATGAGCCTTTGCACGCGCATGGGGGTGAGCTTGTCGAGACGGGTACGCCCCACGCGGGGCGCGATGCACTTCCGCACGCACGATTGGTACTCGTGAAGGGTCGTGGCCTTGATAGTGCGCCCTTTCTCCTCTAACCACTGCTCGAGAAACGCGCCCACCGTCAGTTTCGTGTTCGAGAGGGTGCCCTGTGCGAGCTGTTGATTGAGCGCGTGGAGCTTTTCCCGCGCCTCTTGCTGCGTCTTGCCGTACACGGTCCTGCGCTTCTGCTTACCCTCGGGGGTGTAGCCGACCGTCGCCACGCCCCGCCAGCGCCCATCTTTGCGTTTGGAGATGCTACCCTCACCGTGCGCGCGTTTACCCATCGCTTACGCCCCCCCTTGGCACTCGAGCGGGTGTAGCAACAGGGAACACACGTAGCCGCTCACGGCTCGTACCTCAGAATGTCGCCTATGTCCGTCGGCTTGCCTGTTAAGGTCCTGAGCCCCGCGAGCACCCTGTCTAGGGTGTCCCGGTCAACCCGCCGCGCCTCGTTGCGCGCAATCGGGTAGATGGTATTCACGCTCAGCCCCGTCTCCTTGAAAAGCTGATAGGGGGTTATCCCGTTCTCTTCTAAATACTCGCTAAGTCGCCAGTTCACAGCCACCTCCGTAGCTTAGCAGTTTCCCGCTAAGACCTAGCTTAGCATAATCCCGCTAACTTAGCAACTACTTAATATACTATCAGGATATTGCTAACATGGACATCAACGTCCGCTTCCTCCGAAAAATTGTGGACCTGAGTAACCAATCAGGTCACTGCGGAGGGAGCCGTTTTTTGGACACAAACTGTTTTAAAGGTTTCTAAACCTTCTTATGACAGATGAAAAGTAGGCGCGTGTTTCACCTAACAAACTTTCGCGGTGCTCCGGCTGCTTTGCTGGTGTTTCTAGCGTCTCGGGCTGTTCTAACTGCGCGCTCTTCTCGATGAGGCGGTTCACCTGCCATTCAATTATTTCCGTGAGCTTTGCAAAGCTGTGGTGCTGATTTCCCGGTATCGGGTCAAGAAAGGAGTCAAAAAAATTTTTAAAACTGTGCTTGGTTCCTATGTGCCTGAGCGACTCGAACTCTCTCAGAAGCTGGTCTTTTTCCGCCGCCGGTACGTCACTATGTCTAGCGTTGTACAGGCTTTCTGCGGCTCTCTCGAGTTTCCGCAGTTCATCGACTTCCCTCTTCACGCTGTCCATATTTACCTCCCTTCTCAGCTTCAGGTACTCTTCTCTTGCCTCTTGCTGTTGTTTTATTACTGACTCCCTCTCAATTTTTTCCAAGTCTCTTTCGCTCTTCTTTTTTTCCGTCCATGCTGCGGCCATAGCCCCGATAGCGGTTGGTATTCCCGCGATGAAACCGCCTATGATTACTAGCCATATTTCGTCAGTCATGAGCCGAGTCTAATCCATCTGTTAAATGCCATGATAGACGATATAGATGCTTCCGGGCACTTTTGGGACCTCCGAAAATATACGTGAGCACTCTATACATATTTTTATACATTGTCCTCTAGGTTCACTTTTTACCCCCTACCCTGCGCCGCGCCACGCGGTACGCGTCCCTCTTGTCTCCCTCTTTGCGAATGGCGATAACCACCACCGTCACCACGCCCTCGAGCATGGCGACTTGGTAGACCACGCGGTAGCGCTGCCCGGCGGCCCGGACGCTGTGGTAGCCCTTGAGGTCGCCCGTAAGCTCTTTACCGCGTTTGTCGGGCTCGCTTTGCAGTTCGTCAATCTTGCGTTCAATCGCGCTGTAGCTGCGCCGGTCTTGAATGCCGTTTAGGTCGGCTTGTGCGTCAGCCGTGAGGATGATGCTGAAGCGCACCTAGAGGCCGCGCTTTGCACGCTGTTCGGCTCTGACCTGTTCCCAAGGGATAAGTTTAGCTTCGCCCGCTTCTAGCTTGCGGATACGCTCTAAGATGTCCGGGTGTTCGTCTAAAACCGCGTCCGTTTCGGGGTCGCCGGTGTAAGGCACGCCCGCGGCGCTCAACTTCGGCGCGGCCTCTTTTACCGTGCCGGGTGAGGCGTACTCGAAAACGTCTGTCACGTCGTAATGCTTGCCCGTGAGCTGTTCTAAGCCCCACAGCACGCGCCCCACCACTTCGAGGTCTATCCGTTCGGGCTGTTCGTTCGCAAGGCGGTAAAGGGTTGTACGTGAGACGCTGCGCCCGGCCTCCGCTAGGCGCTGATTCAGCGCGTACACGGTCACGTCTGCCTGCTCGAGCAGGCTGTCTAGTTTCCATTTCACTACAGGCTCACTCATGCCCTTATTGTAGCACATAAAGGACCGCTAGGGCTTGACATTATATAAACATACATGGTACTATAAGGCACTAAAGGGCACGCCCTGAGAAGCAAAAGCCCTTTAGGAATCGCTAGAAAGGTAGGATTCAGATGAAAGATATCATACTCACCCGCACCCGTACAGACATCGAAGTGAACAACGCACAGGGTCAGCTCGGCTTCATCTTAGGCCGCCCCGGCGACTATGAGGCGTGGGCGAATCAAGCCCCCCGCGACGGCTTCGGGCGCTGCTTCACCCAGCCCGCCAAGACGCTCCGTGAGGCTGTCGGCTTTATCGTGACTGAAGGGGTGGCGCTGTGAGCGCGCCCCTTCCGGCGTCGTGGGTGCTCATCCCCTGCCCCGAGTGTGACGGCGAGGGCTTCGTGCTTCAGGAGATGGTGGGCGGTCACTTCGACGCCTACCAAGAGGCGTGGTATCCGCTCGAGCGCGTGATGACCTGCGGACGCTGTGGCGGCGCGTGTGAAGTCGAAGTGAGCTATGACGAAGAGCTGAGGGTGGCGGCGTGATGGCCGCCCCTTCCCTCTCCCGCGAGCTAGAGGTGGCCGCCCACTGTCTCATAGACGCCAAGGCGCACTTTGTGGGGGCCGTAACCGCCCATGCCGAGGCTAGGCGGGCGCTCGAGCTTGCACAGGCGCGGCTACTGGTTGACGGGGTAGAGGGCAAGAACACAGAACAGCGCGCGGCGGTGATGAGGCTCGAGCTTGACGAACTTCACGCGGCACTGGCAGAGGCAGAGGACGCGCTAGCGGGGGCTAGGTGCGGGCTCGAGTGCGCCCAAATCGAGTGGGACTTGGCGCGCTACACGGTGCGGGCGTTGGAGGCGGGGGCATGAGCGCGCCCACTTTACAATTATTCTTAGAAGTTCTTCAGTACAGATTAGGAGGTCAGAAGCCGCCAATTACTTACATCTCAGCCACTTTGAGCGTATCCGCTGTACCGTCTATGATGCACGACCAGCGCGAACGTATCATTGCGCCGAAGCCGTTCTCAGCGTCTACGATGATGGTGGTGATAAACGTGTTGCCGACCTTATTGGGCTCTACAAAATCGTTGCTACCTGCCCTCACAAATCTCGCAGTGGAAGGAGCACGCAACCGTTTCTCTACACTGTCACGACAGGCGATGTAGGCGTCGGCCCAGCCTAGCCTGTCACCATTAGGCCGGGTGATGGTCTCCTCCGGTGGCTTCGCGGTATCGGGTGTAAGCGCACCGTAGACGGCGGCGAACAGGAAAAAAGCAACGGGGAAACCTACCACGACGATGAGGAGAGCGCCACAACCGCCTAAGCCACCTTTTTTTGGTTCTGTCTCTGCCACTATGTTACCTGCCGCCAGTGGACTACTATTAACCGTTTCATGCTTCTCCTCCTCGAGGCCGCCCCCTTAGCTACACCGCTAATAACTTGGCGTCCTCTGTCTAAAAATGATGTGTTGCCACATCTTTATATCATTGTTCTCACTGGAGTGGCTACCAAGGCACCGGGAACTGCAAAAGCCTGATGATACATCAACCCTCTAGCCTCCTGTGACAAAGAAAAGAACCCCCAGCACTAAGCCGGGGGCGTCTTGGAAGAGGGGCGGGGGTGTGAGGTCGTGATGCACAGCGCCCGCCCAAAAAGAGTGTAGGAAAAGGGCTGTCACAGCATCCTTACAGCTTTTTACAGCTTTCTTACCGCCCTCGAGCTTTCTCAGTAGTGGGATGTCTCCCCACTTTTGGCCTCGTGCGCCGCGATGGCCCGCGCGAAGGAGCGCGCCCACAGCACGGTGAGCAGTGCGTAGGCGTAGAGGGGGCGGAACTCGTTGTCACGGTCGTATGCCGCCGCCTCGAGCGCCTCCTTCATCCCCACCGGGATGTCGGGCGGGGGCGGGGCCTGGTGGGGCCACAGGCCGTAATCGGGCCGGTCCAAGTCGAAGCCCGCCGCCTCTAACCAGCTTTGCGTCTGGTCGTGCCACGCCTCCAGCGCCGCGTTGTCCCAGTCGCGGAGCGCGGGGTAGCGCGTTGTGTCCTCTACGAAGCGCCGGTCAAAGTCCGCCTGCTCCTCTGCCGTGAGCGCGCCGTACCACGCCGCGATGCTCTCGGCAAGCTCGAGGAGGTAAACCCCCGAGGGCGGGCAGGCGGCGGCCTCCCACAGCGCCTCCCACCGCTCCGCGAGTTCGGGCTCGAGCCGGTCCAGACGGCGGCGGAGGCTCACGCGGCCCTCTTGGCGGGTTCGTGCTGTGGGGTGCCCTCCAGCGCCGCGACGCGGGCCTCGAGTTCGCCAGTTTCTATGCACTTCAGGTAGGTGGCGGCGCTTTGGCTCAAGGCGTGGCTGAGCTTGCACAGCTCGCCGGTGTCTACCTCTTCGGCGTCGGCGGTGAGGGTGAGGTGTTCTTCTAACTTGACGATGGCGGACCACAAGACGCTCGTGAGCTGCTTGACGGTGCCCGGTTCGGGGCGGCGCTTGCGGGCCTGTCTCGCTTTGTGCGGGTTCGGATTGGGCATTACCCCCCCCTCTCTATAGAGAGGACGCGCCAGGCTTAGCGCGTCCCTTTCTGTTGGCGACGAAAGCCCGCCAGCGCCTCGAGGATGCCGTAGCCCAGCGGCTCGGGGACGGGGAGCGGGCGCAGCCGGTCGAAGGCGCTTTCCGCGTAGGTCGTGCCCAAAGGATTAAGCACCGTGGCGAGGTCGGCCCCCCTACCGCGCAGCTCTTCCAGCAGCGCCTCGGCGGCCTCCTTGCGCTCGCGCTCGAGGGGGGTGTATGTGAGGCCGCGCTCGTAGTTCTTCGCCAGGCCGCACTCGAGGGTGGTGCCCAGCTTGATAAACCGCTCACGCTCGAGGCCCATGCGGTCGAGCGCGTTGGACATCGCCTCGAGGAACGGGGTAAGCGTCTGCACCGCCTCATCCAGCGCCTTCTCATAAGTCGCGCGGTGCTTGGTGGCCGTGTTGGCGATGTGAAGGAGTTCGTCCACACCCGCCTCGCGCTGCTCCTGAGCCAGCGCCTCTTCTTGGGCGCGTTGTTGTGCCCCGATGCGCCCCTCGAGGTCGTTCAGCGCCTCTTGCAGGGCGGTGAAATCGGCTTGGGCGTTGGTGACGGCTTGGGCGCTCCCGTCGCCGTCCACTAACGCCTCGCGCGCCGCCGTCAGGGTGTCTCGAGCCTTGTCGAGGTCCGCCTGAAGGGCGGCGCGGCGTTTGGTGAGGCGGCTAACGTCTCTTTCTAATTCATTCGCGTTCGTCATGTATCAAGTCTAGGCCGGAAGCACCGTGTAGGACTCGCCAAAGTGCCTAAAGCGCCGCCTCCCAATCGAGCGTGAGGCCGCGCTCGGCGGCGAATTGCAGTAAATCGGCGCTGCGTATCCAGCGCCACGCGCTCATGTTGTCTTGCCAAAACGGGAGCGTGCCGTTGTCGAGCCAGGTTCGCACGCGGCGGTCGGGGACGTTGAGGACGGCGGCGACTTGTCCCGAGGTGAGGAGTGACGGCACGCCGGGCGGGGGGGCGTAGGGTTTCACGCGGCGGCCTCCAAACCCACGCCCAGATAGGCGGCGGCCATGAGAAGCCGGGCTTCGGCGTCGGGCGGGTTGGTGCGGAAGATTTGGGCTAGGTGCTCTCGTGCGGTGGGGCTGAAGTCGCCGCTTTCGTAGCGCAAGAGGAGGGCGGCGAGGGTGTCGGCTTCTTCTGTGGTAAGCGGAGCACCCGCTTCGGGAAAAAAGTTTTCACTTTCCCTCGCCAACGAACCGACAAAACTGCCAGAAGGGTGGTGCGGGGGGCTTTTGTCGGTTTTGTCGGTTCGTTCCTTGGGTACATCTAAAACTTTCGGGGTGTCGTCTCGGCTTATGGCTCGGGCTTGTGAAAGAGAAAAGTTTTCACTTTCCCCCGTTAGGGGACTGACAAAACTGACAGAAGGGGTAGTAAGGGGGCTTTTGTCAGTTTTGTCAGTTCGTTCTTGGGGTGTCTCCAAAACTTTTTCGGAGTCGTCTACCCTTTTGTCGGTTTTGTCAGCCCGTTGGGGGGAAGAAGCCGAAACTTTCGTCTCGGCTTCTTCCCCCGGTTGCCAGTCTGCCCAGCGGCTCTTGAAAGCGGTCATTTGGCCCCCCTCAGTTCGGGATGTAAGCGCACCGTTAAAGTCGGGCGGCCCCCGGTGCTCACTTCTTCTGTGCGGATGAAATGGTGCTCTGCTAAGACCTCGAGCCCCTGCATCACCGTCGCTTTGGTGTCGAGCCCCTCCCAGCCCTTGCGGTAGATGTCGCGCACGGGCACCCCGTCTTGGATAGAGCCGTCGTCTATCTTCTCGAGCAGCGCCCGCGCGGCGATGAGGTGGGCGCTGAGTTCCTTGCTATAAAGTTTCAGCGCGTGCGCCTCTAGGTACTCGCACCACGCGGCGGCGCGTCGGGCTGCCTCTAGCGAGACCGGGCCGGGCGGGGTGCCATCGGCTATGGCGACTAAGTGAAAGACGAGCGCCAGGGCGGGCATGAGCGAGCGGTACTTACTGAGGTGCGACTCGAAAGCGGGCTTGTGCGCGAGTTCGTCACTCCGTAGGCGGTGCTCGAGTTCTTCCCGGAAGGTGTCGAACAGTGCTTGCGCCTCGTCAGAGAAACGCAAGGCTGGGATATCGCCCTCTTGTGCGTCGAGTCCCAACGTAGCCGTGTCGAGGTTGTCGAGTGCTTCAAAGACGGCGTAGGCTCGCCTCTTCGCCGCGCCGTCGGGCCAGCGGTCTATGTTGACGAACGCGCCCACCCGGCCAGGCCAAACGACAAGCTGGAAGCGCTGCAAAAGCCCGTCCGCGCCCCCGCCGCCCGCGATGGCCTCCTCTAAGTAGCGCTCGAGTTTGCCCGGTTGAACGCCGCCCAAGATGCTGAGTGTAAGCGCGTCTATGTGGACGGTGCCCCGTCCTATCCGGTCGAAGGTGTAGCTTCCGCCGCCGTTCCAGCCCTCGAGATAAAACTCGCGGTCCCCCTCCCGTCCGGGTCGCTCGAGGGTGCCTAGCCAGCCCGCCAACTCGTCACGCGCCACAAGCAGCCCGCGCGGGTTCTCCCGCAAGAGTTCGCCCAACTTCTCGGTGGTGGGGTCTTGTGTCATGTAGCGCCGCTCGGTGACGGTCGCCGCTTTCAGCTTTGCGTTAAGCTCGCGCAAAGTTTCGTCGAAATCGGCGCGGATGCCGCCCTTCTTGGCGTCGCGTTTGGCCTGCTCTTTCAACGCTGCTATTTCCAGCTCGAGCCGGGCGCGTTCGGCGTGGGCTCGGGCCTCCTCCTCCTGATAACGCTCACGCGCCTTGACCGCGAGGGCGCGTAGCGGTTTGGTCGCCTCGCTGATGGCGGCGGTTTTCATCAGGCCCGGCCTGCCGACGACGCCGCCCCAGAGGTTAGGGACCACGAGCCAGTCGTCATAGCGTTTGGGGTGGATGCCCACGCCGCGCCCGATGACCGCGCCTAGAGCCACAAGCGCGGGACAGGCGACGAACTCTAAAGGGAGAGAAGTACGCTCGGCGATGTCAACGAGCCAAGGGCGTAAGGGTTCGGGTATGAGTTCGGGCGGTAACGCGGGCACGGGCGGGTGGAGGCCGGGAAGGTCGCCCAGCGGCTCCCAGGGGTCTTCAGTTTCGCCGCCCGAAAAGTTTTGGGTATCCCCCGCCGATGAGCTGACAGAACTGACAAAAGGGGGGGTGCGCCCGCTTTGGTTGTGGCTCATGCCTAGCTCTTGCGCGGCCTCCCTCACCGCTGCTTTGATGTCGCCGCCGCACGCGAGGATGCACCAGGCTGAGAACGCATCATGCGCGTGCTCGTCGGCTAACGGGTCGCTCGCGTGGTGAGAGTAGGCGCGCTCCACGCCGTCGTCACCTTTCAGGATGGTCACGCCCGCTAAGCCGGTGCTGCTGTGAGGGCTCAAGTAGCGGTCAAGTCCTTTGGAGGTGTAACCGTGGTCTTCAAGCACACGCTGGACGGCGTAAGTAGTGTTAAACGCGCCGATAACGCCGTCGCCCTCCCCTTGGAAGGTGCGAGGGGGAGGTGGGGCGTTCCAAGGTTGCGCTTTGTCGAGTACGGGCTTTAGAACCCCCCAGTTCTCCCAAAACGCCCGCAAGCATCCGGGCAATTCGGGGATGTCGTCACGGCTTAGCGGGGGCTCGGGTTCCCATGTGTAGGGCTCGCCTGTGTCGGGGTGAATGGAGGGCGGCAAAACATCCTGTACCAAGCCAGCGCGCAGCTCGAGCACGGTCACGGCCTTGTCTGCGTCGGGCGGTTTCCAGGAAAGTGCCCGACGGCTTAGCTCTACCCCTTCGGGCACAAGGTACACGGACACGGGCTTGAGTCCGTTCTTCCCTCGTATCTTAGGGCCAGGCGCAGTGAGTAGCGCCTCGAGGTCTATATCTACCGCCGCCAGCGCAAGCGCGGCCCATTCGGGATGGTCGATGTCTAACACAGCGGTGCCGCTCGCGCCGTGGTGCAAGCCGACGCCGCCGCCGTGCTCCCAAACGCGCGCGGCCTCGTCGGGGGTGGTGACGGGGCGGTCTTGCCAGCCGTTTGTGCGCGGTCCTTTGGTGCCGGGCGGGATGTGGACCAGGCCAAAGCGCAGGGTCTCGATGTAATGCGCGAGCTGTTCGGGTGTGGGCGCACTCATGCGCGGCACCGGGCAAGCCGCACGAGTTCGGCGGTGCGGCGGCAGACGGCGGCGCAAGTGCGCCCACAGCCGTCGGCTAAGAGGTGGCAAGCCGCGCACGGGGGGCACCCTTCGCACGGACGGCGTGGTACACTGTCTCTGTTCCTACCCCTGCCTTGCGCCCCGTTGACGCGGGGCTTATTCATTCGACATCCGCCTCGAGAAACCGCTCAAGGGCGGCGCGCGGGATAATCAGCCGCCGCCCAACGCGCTTGTGGGCGATTTGTCCAGAGTGAATCAACTCGAGGGTCTTGTTCCGGCCCAGCCGTAACTCCCTAGCCGTTTCCTCCAAGGTGAGCGCCAATCTTTTCGTTTCCATTCGTTTACCTCCCAAAAGATTTATTGAACGTTCAACAAATCCCATTGTTGCGCTATAACTGCCGTATGGAAACCGCCAAATCGCCCCAAAAATCAATCACGTTTTTGTGGAGGGTCCAGCCCCTACCCCTGCGGTGGGCTGACGGCCCGGACGAGGTGCCGCCGTGGGATGTCTCGCGGGGCTTTCCCCTCGAGGTGCCTATGAGCTACACAACGGCCCCGGCCCTCGAGGTGCGGACTGAGCCGGGTGTGACGGGTGCCCGCCGCGCGGGTGACATGTTGACGCTGGGGCCTGACGCGTCGGAGGTTGATACGCTCCGCCCCCTGCTTCACGGGCATGTGGACTTCGAGAACACAGCGGACACATGGGAGCCCGGCCCGCCCCCCGCGACGGGCTACCCGCGCCTAGTCCGGGCTGATTTCACAACCTTCTGGACAGCCGAGTATGCGGATGACACCAATCTTCTGGGCGAACTGACGTACCTCGCCGGGTTCATCCCGCACTGGCGGGAGGGGCGGCGCGTCGCCCGGCTCAAGAACGCCGTGCTGAAGCTTGCCAGCCGAAGCGGGCTGTCCCCCGTTCCGCATGAGAACACCCTCGAGTCGTGGCTGGGGCTCGCCGCCTACGTGAGAGCAACCAAGCAAGCGCGGGCCATTTTCGATAAGGAGGGGCTAGCGGGGCTGCGGGCGTGGCTCGAGGGGGAGTTGGCAGAACTGGACGCGCGGCGCGTGGTAGACGAGCGGGCGACGCAACGCGCCGAGGAGGAAGCGGCCCGCGCGGTCAGAGGCCCCGCGCCCGTGCTGGCGGTCATGCGCCGGGATTGGGACGCCGCCGACTGGGGCGTGTGGCGCGCGCTTAGGGGGCTGCAAGAGGTGACTACCCGCACCAAGAACGCGCACTCTTTCCGAGGCGACGTGGCGGGGTTCCTCTACAGCGTGTTTGACGGGCACGTGCGGAGTGAGCCCGCGTGGGGCTACGGGCTCGAGCCTCACATGGGGCGCGTGACCGCCACGTGCTCCCCCCACGCCTACGCCCACGCCCACGCCAAGTTAGCCGAGCTTTGGGTTGGCGACAAAGGTGTGCGGCTGTGCGAGGTCTGCGGTGCGCCCTTCGTGCCCAATCATGGCAACCGGACGCAGTGCGGCGCGGGGCGGTGCGGGAGTGCCAAGCACAGGAAAGAGCGTCAGGCACGGGGCGGGTAGGCGCTGCGGTTGACCCCTATCTTGACCCCTATACCGCCAAACTTCGGCAAACTCAGGGGGGCGGTAACAAATGATAATCATGTGTAGCACGTCCTTCGGGGTTTACCAGGGTCCCTCCGTGACCGCTGCTTCTCATTGACACTGTGGAGGTCGGCAGTTCAATCCTGCCCGCGCCTACCAAAGAAAAATCGTGAGGGACGCAAGACGAGAGTCCCTGGATGTATTGGGGGCTTCTCTCTTGGGCGGTTTACAGCTATCAGCTTTGGCTACCGGATTCCTGAGCGAGTAGGAGGTTTGTCAACAGTGTCGCTGTCCCCGCCCCTTCAGGTTAAGGCAGGAGGCTCGAGCCCCCTCAAAGCCTGACCGAACCCGGCAAAATTCGATAAATTCAAATTCTTGCAATTCTCTCTTTGTAAGTGATACACTTTCAAACGGTCGCATCAGCGTGTTGGTGTTGTGACCACTGAGCATAAAACTGCACGTGACGGGGTGTAGCGCAGCCTGGTAGCGCACTTGACTGGGGGTCAAGTGGTCGTCAGTTCAAATCTGGCCACCCCGACCAAAGAAACACTGTGCAGGACGGGAAAAAGAAGAGCGGCTAAGTTCAAGGCTTAGCCGCTCTTCTCCGTTTGTGTGCCTATAGTGTGCCGCTTGTCCCCTAAACTCAGTTCAGGGCCGCCGCATCGCCGCGCTTAGCGGGTTCGCCAAAAAGCAGCGCGTCCAGCTTGTCGGCGCTCTCCCGCTGCAAGCTCGGGCTGACGTGGCTGTAGGTGTCGAGGGTGGTGACGATGCTCGAGCGCCCCAAACGCTCGCTCACAATTTTGGGATGCACCCCGACCAAGAGGAGCAGCGAGGCGTGCGTGTGGCGCAGGTCGTAAAGCCTCATCTTCTCGGGCAACCCGCCGCCTTGAAGCGACCTGAAAGTGGCGTTAAGATGTTCGCCTCGTGCAGGGGTTTACCCTCGGTTGTTTAGTTGTCTCTTCTTGAAAACCTTCGCCCCCAAAACGCAACAGGTACGATACCTTTATGCCCACCCCCCGTTTTAACACTTACTACCGCTACAGTGAGCTCTCGAGCCTCCTCCACGCCTACGCCAAAGAGCACCCGCAGCTCGTCCAAATCGAAAGCATCGGCAAAAGTTTTGAAGGGCGCGACGTGTGGCTCCTCACCGTCACGAACACCGAGACGGGCGCGGCGGGTGATAAGCCCGCCCTGTGGGTGGACGGCAACATCCACGCCACCGAGGTGTCGCCGTCGATGGCGTGCCTTTACCTGCTGCACACGCTTGTCAACGGCTACGGCGAGGACGAGTCCATTACGCGCTGTTTGGACTCTCGAGCCTTCTACCTCTGCCCCCGCGTCAATCCCGACGGCGCGGAGTGGGCGCTCGCCGATAAACCTAAAATCATCCGTTCGTCCACCCGGCCTTATCCCTACAACGAGGAGCCGCTGAAGGGTTTAGTACGCGAGGACGTGGACGGCGACGGACAGATGCTGCTGATGCGTTTGCGGGACGAGAACGGACCCTGGAAGGTGTCAACGCACGACCCGCGCTTGTTGGTGCGCCGCGAGCCTGCCGAAACGGGCGGGACCTACTACCGCGTGCTGCCCGAAGGAACATTGGAGAACTACGACGGGATGACGCTGAATCTTAGACCCGTCAAGGAGGGCCTGGACCTAAACCGCAATTTCCCTTCCGAATGGCGGCAAGAGGGCAAGCAAAAGGGCGCGGGGCTCTACCCGACCTCGGAGCCGGAGGTGCGTAATGTTGTCGCGTTCGTCGCCGAACATCCCAACATCACGGGCGGCGTCACCTTTCACACGCACGGCGGCGTGCTCCTGCGCCCCTCGTCGCATCAGCCCGACGAGGCGATGCCCGCCGAAGACCTCTGGACCTTTCAAAAAATCGGGCAAAAGGGCACCGAACTCACGGGCTATCCCAACGTCTCGGTCTACCACGACTTCCGCTATCACCCCAAGGAGGTGATGACGGGTGCGTTCGACGACTGGCTCTTTGACCACTTGGGCGTGTTCGGCTGGACGGTGGAAATCTGGAGCCCGCAGGTAGAGGCGGGCATCGAAGGGCGCAAATTTATCGAGTGGTACCGGGAGCATCCGGTGGAGGACGACCTCAAGCTCTTGAAATGGAGCGACGAGGTGTTAGGCGGTAAGGGATATGTGGACTGGTACGCCTTTGAGCATCCGCAGCTTGGTGAGGTGGAGCTTGGCGGCTGGAATATGCTTTATGCATTCCGGAACCCGCCGCCGGAACTGCTCGAGAAAGAACTCGAGCGCTTCCCCGCGTGGGTCGTGTGGCACCTCTTAATCTCACCCAAGTTGGAGCTTTTCGACGTGAAGGTCGAGCCGCTTGGGAATGAACACTACTGCGTCCAATTCGTCGTCCACAACACGGGCTGGCTGCCGACCTACGTCACCAAAAAGGCGCTGGAAAACAGGAGCGTGCGCGGCGTGGTGGCGGAGATTGAGCTGCCGGAAGACTCGAGCCTCGTCTCCGGCGAACTTAGAGAAGAGCGCGGGCAGTTGGAGGGACGCGCTTACAAGTCCTCGGTGCCGCATCCTTTTTTCGGCGCGGACGAGACGAGCGAGAGAATGAAGCTCGAGTGGGTCGTCCACGCGCCCAACGGGGGAGAGGTGGGGCTAACGGCGAAACATGAGCGGGCGGGGGTGGTGCGGGTGCGGGTGGGGCTCGAGTAAGCTTTCATGAAAGTTTGTCCCTTACAGTTGTACTTTCCGCCGAGTTACACGCGCTTCTCCCGTTCATCCCGCAGTAACATGGCTCACTCTTTCCACCGTGTACTATAGAAAAACTATGAGCAACGCCGTTTCAGCCAAGGGAGCATATGAAGTCACTCGTTGACCAGCACGGGCGCGTCGTGAGAGACCTCCGCATCAGCGTGACGCCGCGCTGCAACTACAAGTGTTTCTACTGCGACCCGCTGGGCGCGGGCGGTAAGGACCCTTTAGGCACGGTGAGCGTCCGGGATGTCGCCAACGTCTTAGAGGCCGCCGTGGGCTTAGGCATGGACTCGGTGCGCTTTACCGGGGGCGAACCGCTGCTGCGTAAGGAACTCCCCGAGATGATTGCACACGCTAAAAGCTTGGGCGTTCACGACGTGGCGATTACGACGAATGCGAGTCTGCTCGAGCGCCGCCTGCCCGACCTCTTGGCGGCGGGGCTGGACCGCGTGAATATTTCCTTGGACGCGGTAGACCCGGACGCGTTCAAGCGCGCGACCAACGGCGGCGACATCCGGCAGGTGTGGCGGGGTATCGAGGCGGTCATGGCGGCGGGGCTGCATCCGGTCAAACTCAATGCGGTGGTGATTCGAGGCATTAACGATGAAGAAATTCTCCCGCTGGCCGAACTTACTCGTGACCAGCCCATCCACGTGCGCTATATCGAGTACATGCACCTGAATAATGCCGACCGGGACGCGTATTTTGATGCATTCGTACCCGGCAAAGAGATTAGGGAGCGGTTGGAGAGAGTGGTGGGCGGGCTCGAGCCCCTCACCACCGACCCGAGCGCCCCCGCGAAACTCTTCAAGGTGCCGGGCTGGGAGGGGGCGATTGGCTTTATCAATCCCGTGTCCGAGCCCTTCTGCGGCGCGTGCAGCCGGATGCGCCTGACCAGCGACGGTAAAGTGCGGCCTTGCCTCATGACCGACCGCGAGCTTGATATGCGTGAGGCGCTGCGCGCGCCCGACCCCGTCCCCGCGATTCAAGAGGTGTTCCTAATTGCCGCCCACCGCAAGGTGAAGTCGGGCATTACCACGCCCGTCGAAAGGCCCCGGACGATGGTGGCGATTGGCGGTTAAAGGAGAGGGCTAGGCGGGCTCAAGGTCCAGCACCACGAGTTCGGGCGGGCACCTAAATCTAAAGGGTAGCACCGTCACCCCGAGCCCGCGCGACACGTAAGCGTTCTCTTTTACCCAGCCTTCCGCAAACCGCTTTCCATAATCCGACGAGGTAAAAATCGCGCCGTAAAGTGGCGCTTTGATCTGCCCGCCGTGTGTGTGGCCGCACAGCGTGAGGCTAATGTGCGCGGGCACTTCGGGCAAGAGGTCGGGGTTGTGGAGCAGAAGGAGACTCGAGGCGTCCTGCGGCAGGTTTTGCAGGGCTTTTTGAAGGTTGGGGGAGCCCTCGAGCACATCGTCCACGCCCGCTAGATAAAGGTCATTACGAAGCCTCACCCCGTCGTTATTGAGGATGCGGATGTTTGCGGCTTGAAGCGTCCTCAACAAAAGCCCAATATTCTGATAACGCCAGCGGTCATGGTTGCCCCACACGCCCCAAATGCCGAGGGGCGCGCGGAGTTTTGTGAGGGTGTGCTCGAGGCTCGGCAGCGGTGAAAGGGAGAAGCGGTCCGCGAAGTCGCCTGTGATGACAACGAGGTCGGGGCGTTGCGCGTTGGCGAGCGCCACCCAACGCGCCAGCGTCTCCTCATGGATGTATAGCCCCGTGTGCAAATCGCTCATCTGCACCACGCGTAAAGGACGCGCGAGCCCCCGCAGCGGCACCCGGTAGCGGCTCACCTGGGGCGTTTGGTAAGCCTGACGGACCATCCCGCCCGCGAACGCCGTCGCGCCGCCCAACGCCGCCAAGCCCAAGCCACGTAACAGGGATTTGCCCCAGCTCACTTCAGAGACGCCTGAACAGCCCCGCCATCCCCTGACCGCCGCCCACGCACATCGAGACGAGACCCCACTCTGCGTCGCGCCGCGCCATCTCGGCGAATAGGTCCGCGGCGATGCGCGCGCCCGTCGCGCCTAAGGGGTGCCCGATGGCGATGGCCCCGCCGTTGACGTTGAATTTTTCGTCGGGGATGCCGAGTTCTTGCTGGCAGTAGTAGACCTGACTCGCAAAGGCCTCGTTAATCTCGACGAGGTCGATATCGTCAATCGTCATGCCGACTTTTTTCAAGAGCTTGCGGATGGCCGGGACGGGGCCGATACCCATGATTTCGGGCGGCACCCCCGCGACGGCGGCCTGCTCGAGCTTGGCAAGCGGCGTCAAACCCCGCGCCCGCGCCTCCTCCATACCCATGATGATGCTCAAAGCTGCGCCGTCGTTTAGGGGGCTACTGTTCCCCGCCGTGACCGTGGCCGCCTCGTCCTCCGCAAACACCGTTCTGAGCGAGGCGAGTTTGTCGAGGTTGGTGTCGGCGCGCGGTCCCTCGTCGCGGTCCAAAACCACCTCGTGCCAATTACCTTCTTCATCCTTAACCTTTGTCGGCACCGGAATCACGTGATTCTCGAACTTACCCGCCTCCCACGCGGTCACCGCCTTCTCATGCGAACGGAGCGCAAACGCGTCTTGCTCCTCACGGCTTATCCCGAACTTTCTCGCCACCGCCTCGGCGGTCTGACCCATCGTGTGATACGCCTGCGGATACCGCTTGTAGAGCGCGCGGTTGATGGACATGGTGTGCCCGCCCATCGGCACGCGGCTCGAGCAGTCCGCGCCGCCCGCCAGGACGACCTCGGTCATGCCCATCGTGACCGAGTGCGAGCCCTGCACGATGGTTTGCAAACCCGACGCGCAAAAGCGGTTGACGGTCACCCCGGCGGTCGAGTCTTGCAGGTCGGCGGTCGCCACCGCGATGCGTGCTAAGTTGTAACCCGCCTCGCCCTCGGGGTGCGCATTGCCCAGAATCACGTCGTCGATAAGGTCTTTCTCGAGCCCCGGCGTACACTTCAGGGCCTCTTTGATGATGAACCCGGCTAAATCATCCGGGCGCGTGTCTTTGAGTTTTCCCTTGTGCGCCCGCGCGACGGGGGTGCGGACGGCGGTGACGATAACGGCTTCGGTCATGGTTGGCTCCTTTTCTTGCACTAAGTACAGGATAAAGCGTACATCTCAAAAAGTTTGTTGTTAACCCATACGAACGCCCGTAAATCAAAACCCTACGGGAGTTCCCGTAGGGCGACGTCAACAAGGCTTAGCTGGAAGGTTCAGGTCACCACGAGATCAACAATGTCTACGCCGTTCCACTCGTAACCCGACGGGTTCCAGTGGACGGAGCCGTCCAGCGGCTGAGAGCGTCCGAGTTCGTCGCCCGCCCTCGCCATGATGCGCCCCTCTCCCGCGGGCAGTTCAACTTCGGCGCGGAAGTGATACCAGGCGAAGGGGCTCTCCGGCGTGGTAAGTTCCGCCGTTCTCCAGCTTGCTCCGTTGTCAAGAGAAATTTCAACCGCCGTCACGGGCACCACCCCGTCGTTCCAGGCGACGCCGCGCACGGTGACGGGGCCGGCGACCACCTCGTCTTCGGGCAGGGGCGAAAAGATGACGCTCTTGATTTTTTGCTCCCAGTTGGGCTGCGAATTTTGGAAGGTGTAATCAATATCGGAGCCCGGCTCGATGGGCAAGAGGGGCACGCGGTAGCGCGGGATTTGGTTGTAATTGTTCGTTTCGTGCGCGTCAAAGGAGAGTTCGGAAAGCCACTTGATGTTCATGGTGCCGTAGTAGCCGGGGATGACGAGGCGCACCGGGCCGCCGTGGATGGCGGGAATCGGCTCGCCGTTCATTTCGGTGGCTAAAACGCCCAGGCGCAGCGCGTCGTTCAGAGGGATGCTGTGCAAAAAGTCGGGGCGCGAGGCCCGGTCGCCGGGCATGTCGGCCCCGTTGGCGGTCAGGAAATCGGCGCTCGGGTCTATTTCGGGCTCGAGTTCCTCCAAAAGTGCCGCCAAAGGCACCCCCGAAAAGCGCACGTTGCCCATCCCGCCGTGCGTCCACTGCGTGCCGCTCGTTTCCACGGTGCGGGCGTAAAAGGCGCGACCGTTGCCCGAGCATTGCAGGACCATCTCGACCTCGACGCTTTCCATATCGGCGAGCATGGACGCGCTCACGACCGTGGGGTATTTGACCAGGCCCGAGAGCTCGAGCGTCCAGTCTTCTAAAGGGATGGGCTCTAAAGTCTTGGCACCCTCCAAAATCTGGTTGTTGCGGACATAAAGAATCTCTTTCGGGGTGAGGTCATGTTCGCGCAGGAGCGCCAGGGGGGTTTCGATAACCCCGGTCGCGTCGTTGTGGACGATGAGCGCGTCCGACTTGCCGGGAATAAACGCG
Organism: Trueperaceae bacterium; assembly: GCA_965214995.1. Lineage (GTDB taxonomy): Bacteria > Deinococcota > Deinococci > Deinococcales > Trueperaceae > CBDCCT01. The sequence continues at coordinate 4,059,940 of CBDCCT010000002.1, read as the reverse complement.
TCGGCGCTCAGCACCTCCTGGGCGCTCGCGTACCGCAAGATGCCCGGCAGGCCCGCCGCGGCCACCGCCGTCAGGGTCGCGCGGCGCAAAAAGGCGCGCCGGTCGAGCTTTTGCTTTTTGATACGTGCGAGCGCTTCCTCGAGGTTGTGCATAACTTCCCCTTTCCCTAGCTTTGAATCTGTACGTTATTCTCCTCCGGCAATGACGATATCGCCGACCATGTCCGGGTGGACGGTGCAGGTGTAGAGCGCCAAGTCTTCCGCCAACTCCGGGGTGAGGGTAAAGGTCACCCCTTCGGCGTCATCGACGAAGTCAACCGCGTCGTCGTCCTCCAAGGACCCCGGCGGGTTGCCCTGCGCGAGCAGAAAGCGGGCGTTCGCCTTGCGGAAGTCCAGCGGGTGCGCCGCGCCGCCGTTGTTGTCAAAGCGGTAGCGAAGTCCGGGCGTGAGGGTCAGGACCGGATTTCTCACGTCCAACTCGGCGACGTCGGCGGCGAGTTCAATCCCGTCCGCAGTTTGAACGTCAGTGACGACCCAGGCGACGCTCTCGACGTTGTTGAGCGTGACAACAACGTCCACACCCTCGGGGACGGCGGCGTCCTCTTGTGCCCAGACAGTGAGCAACATAGTGGGCAGCGTGGCGATGACGAGCAGCAGCACAGAAAAAAACTTCACGACGTTCCTCCAGACGTTTTTTAAAATTCTAGCATAAAAGGCTGAATTTTACGCCGACACCGCCTCCTGCGCCTCCCCCCGCAACTCCCGCCGCAAAATCTTCCCCGTCGCGTTCATCGGCAAACTGTCTCGCACCTCGACCCGGCGCGGGTACTTGTAGGCGGCCATCTCCTCTCGGCTCCAGGCGACGATTTCTTCGGGCTTAGCCTTTTCGCCCTCTTTGAGCACGACGTAAGCCCAGATTTCTTCGCCATATTCTTCGCTCGGCACGCCCACCACCGCCGCCAACGACACCGCCGGGTGGGTCATCAGGACCTCTTCGACCTCGCGTGGGTAGACGTTGAAACCGCCGCGCAGAATCATGTCCTTGACCCTATCGACGATGGTGAAGTAGCCCTCGTCGTCCATTTTTCCCACGTCGCCCGAGTGGAACCAGCCGCCGCGCATGACCTCTTCGGTGGCCTCGGGGCGCTTGTAGTAGCCTTTCATGATGTTGTGGCCGCGGATGACGATTTCGCCCGTTTCGCCTGCGGGTACTTCAACGTCTTCAGCGTCCACCACCTTCATCTCGACGCCCCAGATGGCCTGGCCGATGCTGCCCACCTTGCGCTCGCGGCCCTGGTGGTTGAACGAGGCGACGGGCGCGGTTTCGGAGAGTCCGTAGCCCTCGAGAATCGGCACCTGAAAAGTTTTCTCAAAGTTTTTGAGGAGTTCGACGGGCATGGCGGAGCCGCCGGAAGAGCATATCCGCAGCGTGTCCCGGATGGTCTTCAAATCTTTATCATCCATCTTCGCGGCCTCGTTGAGGAGCGCCCAGTACATCGTCGGCACGCCCGCGAAGTAGGTGACGCCGTGGTCGCGCATGGTTTCTAAGGCCGCCTTGGGCTCGAAGCGGGGCAGCATGGTAATCTGCCCGCCCGAATAAAAGGTGGCGTTCATGCCGCAGGTCTGACCGAAGGAGTGGAAAAGAGGCAGCACCATCATGAACACGCCCTCTTCGGGGCGCATCGTCTCGTCTTGGGTCAGTCGGCTCGAGACCACCGCATTCATAACCATGTTGACCTGGCTCAGCTCCGCCCCCTTGGGCTTGCCCGTCGTGCCCGAGGTGTAAAGAATCACGGCGGTGTCGGTGGGACCGGTGACGACGAGGTCGAAGTCTTCGGGTTGTTTAGATAAAATCTGCCCGAGCGTCATTGCGCCATCAATCGGCCCGGCGTCGGCAGGGTCGGCGGTCATCACGACGAGGTGCTCGCACGTATCAGTCTCGTCAAAGCCCCGCTTGCCAAGCTCCGCCATCGGCAACTCGTCCGTACCCTCAAAAACAAAATAAACTTTGGCGTCCGAGTCCTGAAGGTGATAAGCGATTTCTCTACCCTTGAGGAGCACGTTTAAAGGCACCACCACCCCGCCCGCCTTGAGGATGCCGTAGTAAACAACGGGAAAATACGGGAGGTTGGGGCACGAGAGCGCCACCTTGTCGCCCTTTTGGAGCCCTAGCGAGGCGAGGTAGTTTGCTACCCTGTTGGACATGGCCTCGAGCTGCCCGTAAGAAAAGTTTTTTCCGCCCATCCGCATCGCGGTGCGCTCGGGCGCGTGGGTGGCGTGCTCGCGGACAAACTGGCCGAGATTCAACATACCGGAGTTCAACATAAAGATCCTTTCATCAGGCTTTTAAACCTGCACGGCTTGAGATAGCCTATTGTACCCCGTTCAAATTTTTTGTTTGTGGGAGTAGGAGATAAGGGGCGGAGGTGGGGAGCTTTTTCTTCCTATCTCCCACCTCCCTATCCAACGTTTAGTGACTTCCCTTTACCTCGCAGCGCCGCGCCGGAGCACCTAATGCTCCCAAGGCCTCAAAACAATCTGGCCGTTCACGAGCTGCGCCATCTCGGGGCCGCCCTCGCTCGGCGCGTCCCCACCCGCTTGGGCGAGCGCGTTGCCGATGCGGAGTTGCGGCGAGAGGATGTGCTGCGCCCAGATGAACGCCTTGTCGTTGCCGCTCGAGCCCGCGTGCGCGAGGCCGCGGAGCGTGCCCAGCACGATGATGTCGTCCTCCGCGACGACCTCGGCCCCCGCGTTCACGTCACCGATGATGACGACCGAAGCCGAGGATTCCACCCTGCCGCCGCCCCGGACGGTGCGCGGCACGATGACGGTTTCTCCTTTTGGCTCTCCTCGGGATGCGCTGGGGGAGGATTGATGGGGCGTTTTGGTCGTGGCCGGACCCGGAGGGCGCACGTCGGCGACCTCCCCTCCAACCCGCTTGACCCCTTCGTTCGCCGCTTGAACAGTTTCCCAAGGGACGTGGCCTTGAACCTCCAAAAACACCCGCCCCTTGAGCAGGTCGGCGTAATCCGCCACGCCCTTTTCAACCGAACTTGCGGAGTCGGTGGGGTCCAAGCTCAGCACGACGCCGCCCCGCGTGCCGCGCGCTCTCATGGGGTGGGCGCTTCGGCCTGCGTGTCCACGCCCCAATAGGCCGCCATAAAGTCTCGAGCGATGGGGGTGGCGACCGCCGTGCTGCCGCCGCCGTGCTGGATAAAAACCGTGACGACCAAGTTGGGGTCGCCCACGGGGCCGTAGCCCATGAACCAGGCGTGGTCGACGCCGTTCGGGTTTTGCGCCGTGCCCGTTTTGCCCGCCACGGGAATCGGGAAGCGGTTGGGCGCCATCGTGTGACGCCCGCCGTAGTCTGTAATCATAAGTCTCATAGCGCTTTCAATCGTATCCCAAAACTCCCCCGGCACCTCGCGCACGGGCGTCACGGCGGGGGTGTCGCCGACCTTTTTGACCAGATGCGGCTGCGCCTGCCGCCCTTTCATGGCGACCGTCTCGGCAAGGCTTGCGACCTGCACGGGCGTGGCGAGCACGTCGCCCTGGCCGATAGCCATATTGAGCGAGAAGCCGGGGTACCAGGGATGCCCAAAGGTCTCGCGCACCCAGGCGTCGGTGGGCACGCGGCCCGCCTCCTCTTCGTTCAAGCCGACCCCCATCGGCGCGCCGTAGCCGAGCTCGAGCGCCCGCTCCGACAAACTTTTGGCAAAATCCCCCCAGCCCTGTCCGATATTCGGCGTGGCCGCGGTGGCGCGCCAGTAAAAGGTGTTGCACGAGTCGGCGATGGCCTCTCTCACCGTGTAGGAGCCCCGGTAGAGCTCGGTCCAGTTGCGCCAGGGCCGCCCGCCGAAATAGAACGCGCCCGAGCATTCGTAGCGCGTCTCGGGGGTGATAAAGCCGCCCTCGAGCAAGGCCGAGCTCGAGACGAGCTTGAAAGTAGAGGCGGGCGGAAAGGCACTCACCGCGCGGTTGTAGAGCGGGAAGTTGGGATTATTGAGGAGCGCGCTGATTTCACCCGGCGAGGTCGGGCGTTTGGTAAATATGTTTGGGTCGAAAGACGGCGCGCTCGCCAGCGCCAGAATCTCGCCCGAGCGCGGGTCCATCGCAATGAGCCCGCCGCGCAGGGTGGTCTCTTCGGGGAGTCCTTTGCTTTTGCGGTAGTCGTTCACGTAGACGAGCGCCTCTCCCAGCACGCGCTCCGCCGCCGCCTGCGCCCGCGGGTCGAGGGTCAGGACGATGTCCTCGCCCGCTTGCGGCGCCAGCATCTCTTGAGTGCTTATGGTTCGGTGGCGGTTGTCTACCTGAGCCAATTCAATACCGGGCGTGCCAAAAAGCGCCTCCTGGTTGGCGGCCTCGATGCCCATTTGCCCGACCAAGTCGCCCAGTTCGTAGCCCGGAAAGCGCTCCGGGTCGGCCTCGGTCGTGTAGCCCACCACGTGCGCCGCCAGGCCCGTGGGGTAGGTGCGTTCTATCCGCGAGCGCAGCGACAAGTTGGGCTGCCCCGCCACAAGCTCCTCGACGGCGGGCAGGAGCGCGTCGGGGATGTTCCAGGCAGCGACCGCGCCGTTACGAGACTCGTCCACGTTGCTTAAGTCGGGCGCGCGGGGTGGCCTGTCAAGGCCGAGCATATAGGAGAGTCGGCCCCAGTTCGCCACCTCGCCGCCCCAGTACATGAGGTCTACGGCGACGCGGTTGTCCGCCAAGACGGTGCCGTCGCGCGCCAGGATGCGGCCCCGCGGGGGGGTGAGGTGGCGGGCCTCGAGCACGTTCTCGTCGCTCAAGGTCCGGTACAGCTCGACCTGGGCAAACTGCAAAAACGCGAGCCGGCCCGTAAAGACCACCAGCAGGGCCAGGAGCATTCCCAACAACCCTCGCAGCCGCGTTTTCACCGAAATTCCTTACGCAAACCCGCCCGCCGCGTCCTCAGAAGGTCCGCGTAGGGCAAGAGCCACAGGCCTACAAGAATGGTAAAAGCTGCCTCCAAGGGCGCGACCCGCAAGATTTCGGCAAAAGGTTCCGCGCCGCCCAACCAGAAAAGCAGCGCCGTTAGAACGAGCCATTTGCCAAGAAGCGCCGCGATGAGCACGAACAGGCGCTCCAAAGCTCCCGCCTGGCTCACCTGCGCGCGCACGAAACTTGCCAGGAGCACCCCGCCCGCAAGACCCAGCGCGTGCGCCCCGAGCGCCCCGTACCCGACAAGGTCTTGCAACAGCCCAACCCCGTAGCCAAGCGCCACAAGCTGCGGGGCCGGGACGCGCCACAGCAGCGTGAGCACGCCCAGCAAAAACAGGTCGGGCGGGCTCAGCGGGGCCATGAGCGCCCCCAAAAAGCCCTGGAGCGCGAGCAGCAAGGCGTAGAGGAGAGCGAGCCGCATATATTTCTATACTAACGTCATCCGCCCGCCGCGGCGTTGAGAAGAAGAGCACGCCGGGCGCTCGAGTGTGAAATACCCCACGAGAAACGTTGGGGAGACGGGGTGCAGGGGCGCGGGGGAGGATTCCAGTTCTATCCCCGCCAGTCAACCGCGCCGCCACGGTTTGACCGTGCCTGCTTGCACTCCAGAAGTTTCCTCCAAAAACCGGGGCCGGGGTGCGCCTCAACCGTTAGAGTAGTCTGAAATGAACGAGGGAGGCATCATTATCAACATCACACTGTTGGTCATCACACCGTTGGAAATTACGCCACTAAAAATATTAAAAGTAAAAGTCGCACCCTTGAAAGTTTCCTTATGAAAACGCACTGGTACAAAAACGCCGTCATCTACTCCCTAGACGTCGAAACCTACATGGACTCCAACGGCGACGGCGTCGGCGACTTTACCGGCTTGTCGCGCTGCTTGGACTATCTCGCCAACTTGGGCGTCACCTGCTTGTGGCTCCTGCCTTTTTTCCCCTCGCCCAACCGCGACAACGGCTACGATGTGGAGGATTACTATTCGGTGGACGCGCGCCTCGGCAACCTGGGCACGTTCGCCGAGTTTCTGGAGGAGGCCGACCGGCGCAACATCCGCGTTCTGGCCGACCTGGTCGTCAACCACACGTCCGTCAAGCACCCGTGGTTCCAGGAAGCGCGCAAAAGCGAAGATTCGCCCTACCGCGACTACTACATCTGGGCCGACGAGCCGCCCGAGGACGGCGAAACAAAGGTGGTCTTCGGCGAACAGCAAGAAGGCAACTGGGCCTATGACGAGGCGGCGGGCAAGTACTACTACCACACGTTTTACAAGTTTCAGGCTGACCTCAACCTGACAAATCCGCGCGTCCAGGAGGAAATCAGGCGCGTCGTGCGTTTCTGGCTCCGGCTGGGTCTGGCGGGGTTCCGGATGGACGCGGTGACGCACATGCTCCGGCAAAAGGGGGAGGTCAAGTTCAAGGGCGACCCGCACGACTTTTTAAGAGATTTGCGCGCCTTCGTCGAGGAGGAGCGCAGCGACGCCGTCTTGCTCGCCGAGGTCGACGTCGAGCCGGAGCGTTACAGAGACTTTTTCGGCGACGAAGATCAGGTGCACCTGCTCCTCAACTTTTACCTCGACAACTACGTCTTCTTGACGCTCGCCAGGGAAGAGGCCGAGCCCGTGAAGCGGGCGCTCAAGACCCTCCCGCCCGTGCAGCGCGAGGAGCAGTACGCCAATTTTCTTAGAAACCATGACGAGCTCGATTTAGAGCGCCTTTCCGATGAGGAGCGAGAGGAGGTCTTCAAAAACTTCGCCCCCAACGAAAACATGCGCATCTTCGGGCGCGGCGTCCGGCGCAGGCTGGCCCCGATGCTGGGCGACCGGCGGCGGCTCGAGGGGGCCTACAGCCTCATGTTCTCGCTCCCCGGCACCCCCGTCTTGCGTTACGGCCAAGAAATCGGCATGGGCGAGGACTTGAGCCTAGAGGGCCGCGACGCGGTGCGCACCCTCATGCAGTGGTCGGCGACCCCCAACGGCGGCTTTTCGACCGCGCCCGAAAGCGAGCTTATCCGCCCCACTATCCGAGAGGGCGACTACGGCTTTGACGGGTCAACGTCAACGACCAGCGGCGGCAGCCCGACTCGCTGCTCAACTGGATGGAGCGGCTTATCAGCACCCGCAAGGAGTGCCCCGAGTTCGGCTGGGGCGAGCTGAGTTTCGTCGAGACGGGCCACCCAAAGGTGCTCGCCCACCTTTGCAAACGGCGCGGCTCCTACGCCCTGGCGGTTCACAACCTGGGCGCGGAGGAGGTGACGGTCACGCTCGAGTTCGGCGACGACCCCACCCACCTGCTCGACCTCTGGGGCGACGAGATGTACGAACCCTACGACCCCCAAGCGCGCACCCTGAGGCTCACCCCCTACGGCTACCGCTGGCTGCGCACCACCGCCTTTCAGCCGCACGGCGTGAGAGAGCGTGACGGGGAGGATAAGGGAATTGAGCGTAAAATAGAGATGAGCATGGAGGGAGATACAACTGTGCTGCGTAGGATCGTGTGGCCACCCATACTTGCTCGAGAAGGGCGAAGCCTGCTACAAAGGACGCTATGGTGCTCACTTTAGTCATCCACGGCGGCTCCGGCACGATTCGAGAAGAGGACAGGGACGCGTACAGAGCAGGCCTCGTCGCGGGTAGGGAGGCGGGTTTCGCCGTTCTGGCGGCGGGCGGTTCGGCGGTGGAGGCCGTTCTGGCGGCGGTAGGAGTGATGGAGGACAACCCTCACGCTTTCAATGCTGGCACGGGCGGCTCGCCCAACCGCGACGGCGTCGTCGAGTGCGACGCGGCGGTGATGGCGGGCGCGGACGGGAGCTGCGGGGCGGTCGCGGGCCTCACGAGGGCCAAAAACCCCATCCTCGTGGCCGACTATGTGAGGCGTGAAACCCCTCACGTCATGTTTGTGGGTGCGGGCGCGGATGCGCTGGTGGCGCAACCTATTGATAACCAGGAGCTGTTAACGCCGCGCACCAAACGTGCGTTTGAGGAGTGGCTCGAGCGTAAAAGCGGCCCCGTCGGCTCCGCAACCGTCGGCGCGGTGGCGCTAGACGGCGCGGGAAATCTAGCTGCCGCTACCTCCACGGGCGGCGTGCTGGGCAAGTGGCCGGGGCGCGTGGGCGACTCGCCGCTCATCGGCGCGGGCACCTACGCGAACCGCTCCGTCGCAGTGTCTTGTACGGGCCAGGGCGAGGCGTTTGTAAAGGCGGTGGCCGCCAAAGCGCTCGCTGCACGTTTAGAAAGAGGCGAAAAGCTTCACAACGCAATACAGGCGGTGCTGGACGAGGTGCGGACCTTTGGCGGCACGGGCGGCCTTATTTCTTTGACGGCAAATGGCGAGGTCTGCGTGGCTCACAACGCCCCGCACATGGCCTATGCCTGGAAAACCTTGAACGAGGAGGAGGCGCGCGTGGGGCTCGAGCCCAACCTCTACAGCCTTCACAGTGAATAAAACGACGGCGGGTGAGATGCAGCGCGTTGTGGTGGTTGGGACGACGGGCTCGGGGAAAACCACGCTGGCGGCGCGCCTCGCCATCCTCCTTAACCTCCCCCACATCGAGCTCGACGCCCTACATTGGGACGCAAACTGGACGCCCTCGCCCCTTTTTCGTGAACGTGTTGACAAAGTCCTTAGGGCCTCCCGCTGGGCGGTGGACGGCAACTACAGCGTCGTGCGCAACATCGCCTGGGGCCGGGCCGACACGCTGGTGTGGCTTGATTACCCCTTTCCCGTGGTGATGCGCCAGCTTACGCGCCGGACGCTAAAGCGTGGGCTGGGGCGAGAAACCCTCTAGAATGGCAACAGGGAGCGGCTGTGGGCGCAGTTCGCCAGCCGGGATTCGATTTTTCTGTGGGCGCTGCGCACGCATTGGGCGTAGCGTAAGAAGTATGAGGCTCTCCTCACAAAACTACGCTACGCGCGCCTCGAGCGCGTCCGCCTCCGCAGCCCCAAAGCGATGAGAACGTGGCTTGAGAGTATAGAAATCCTCATCGGGAGAACCGGACAAAGCCGAAGACGCAAGATGGACGAAAGCTCAGGCGCACCAAAAGACGTTGGAAGATAGAGCAGCTGTTCGCGCACTTGCAGAACTTCAGGCGTTTGGTTGTGCGTTACGAGTACCATGCTCAGAACTTCCTCGGCTTTGTCCGGCTCGGCTGCATCAAACTACCGCTTCGGCTTTTTTGAGATGGCTTCTACACAAAACGCTGCGAGTGACGTTATAGCTTTCACGTCTCAGCGCAAGTGGGGAACGTGCCCTCCCGCACAAATCACGCTAGCGAAGGAGGCGCCAATGAAGCGTCAACGCTCGATTTCAAGGACGTTGAGAACACGTTTTCTGAGAGTTTTCTTGACGAGACCAACAGGACAAGCTTGCTCAAACAGGTTGACTTGCGTGCTCCATGTTTAACATGGGTTACACGCGTCTTTTATACTAGGGCTAGATGTCAAAATCTCATTTGATCGCTGAGTTGTTGGGAAGGCCGTTGCTCAGTTGGCAGGGAGAGATAATTAGACCGCGTTCCGAGAAAGCGTGTGCGCTTCTTTACACTTTGGCGGTTCGCGGGGAAGCGGTAGAGCGGAGCACGCTGGCCGAGCTGTTGTGGGGGGAGGGCCGCTACCACAATCTGCGGCAGGTGCTCTCAGCGTTACGCCACTTGCCCGGCGCTGAGCACTGGTTGGAGGACGGCGACCCGCTTTCCCTGCACGTAGCCTGCGACGTGAGCAATTTTGAGACGGCGGTGACCGAGGGGCGTTATGCGGACGCCCTGACCCTCTGGCGCGGCCCCTTGCTGACCGGTGTAAACGTAGCCAACGCCCCCGCCTTTACAGATTGGCTCGAGGTCGAACGCAGACGTTTGACGGGACTGTTGCGTCACGCCCTGCAAGGACGGGCCGCACAGCTCGCGGAGGCAGGACAGACCGGGGCTGCCCTCGAGCTGCTCTACCGCTTGCTCGAGCTAGACCCGCTGGACGAGTCCGCGCACCGCACGGTGATGCGGCTCGAATTCGCACGCGGTCACTTGCAGGCGGCGCTGGCCCAGTATGAGCGGTGTTGCCGGGTGCTGCTAGAAGAGTTGGGTGTTGAGCCTATGGCAGAAACACGGGCGCTCGCCGACCTCATCGCGCAGGGCAACCTGTCCCCGTTGCCCGAGGCGCGAGCCACTCGTATGCCGCCGCAACTGCTCCGCCCACCGGTCCTGGTCGGGCGTGAGCGGGAGTGGAGCGGGCTGGAAACGGCCTGGCGAGACAGCAAGGTCATCTTCATCACCGGACCGGCGGGCATGGGTAAGACCCGGCTTATGCTCGACTTCGCCAGAAGCAAGGGCCGCTATTTGCTCAACGAGGGACGGCCCACCGACGCAGCGCTCCCTTTCAGCAGTCTTGCCCGTGGGCTCAGGCTCCTGTGCTCGACCTTTCCCGACTTTTTGTTCGAGCCTTGGGTGAAGCAGGCACTCGCGCGTATTGCGCCTCGCACCTTTCCCGACGTTACGCCGTCAGATCAAGCGGTGGGCAAAGCGCGGCTTATCGACGCGTGGCTATGGACGATGAAGGAACTTGAGAGTAGGGTCAACGCCCTGCCCGCAGATGACATTCACTATTTCGACAGCGCCTCGGCAGAGGTGGCCGCGTCCGTGAGCGTCGGGTTGGTACAAGAAGATCCCCGTTCCTGGCGACACATCAGCGCGTTTCGAGAGAAAGAGATGCCGTCGTCACTTCTCCACCCCATCTATCAAAGTGCTGAGGTCGGTGTGAACGCAATCATCGACCTGCGTCCCTTGAGCCCAAGTGCAGTGAGTGACCTGTTAGACGGCCTCGAACTGCCCGGTGCTGATAACCTTGCCGCTAAGCTGCACAGCTATACCGGGGGCAACCCGACCTTTGTCATCGAAGTTCTCAAGGACCTCTACAGCCGTGGCAAACTCGAGCCCGAGGTGACTCACTTTGAGGTGCCAGAACGTATCACCACGCTCATCGTACGGCGCTTAGATGCGCTCGAGCCGAGTCATCTACGCCTCCTACGCGTGGTCGCCGTGTTGCGACCCGACAGCCCGCTCGAGCTGATAGCGAAACTCCTCGACCTGACGGCTATGGAGGTTGCGGAAGGATTGGGAAAGCTGGAGGAGCAGCAGTTCTTACGGGGCCGCCGTTTTGCTCACGACCTGCTTTATGAAGCGGTGTTGGGCCACACGCCGAGTGCGGTTCTGTCTTTACTCCACCAGCGCGCCGCCGAAACTCTCGAGACTGAAAATGCAGAAAGCGCCCATATCGCCTACCACTACGCGGCGGCTGAGGACTTCGAGAAAGCCGTACCCCACTGGCTGGCTGCCGCCCAAGCCTATATAGCCGCCGGTTTCCATGACAAAGCTGCTACGGCGTTGCGGCAGGTGGTAACCCACACCACCGATGCGGAGTCGAAACATAAAGCCCAGCACGACTTGGCTCGAGCCCAAGCCGAACCGAGCGAAAGCTAACCGAACCAAGCAAAACTCATCACCGACATTTTCGCTGGACACCTACCGGTCCATTTGCGCACAGCTTCACTCGTCCCCATCCAGCATTGACGCTTCTTTGACGCCTGGTTTTTTAAACTCAGGCTTATGAGGGACGAAGCTCTTTACATTCTGCGGCTGTGGTGCGACGGTGACGCTAAGGACGACTGGCGCTACAGCCTAGAGAACCTGCACACTCGGGAGCGGCAAAACTTCGCCCGGTTCAATGACCTCGCCGCCTTTCTCGCCGAGCGCACGGCTGAGCGCCCTCACCCGCAGAAGGCGCGGTGATAAGGATGAGCAAGCACGAAGGGTCATTCTGGGCTTCTCACGAGACGGTTTGGGCAGCAATGGGCGCAGCCCAATGACCCGAGGTCGTTCTCACGAAAGGGGGCAAACTCATGCAGTTGTCGATTCCAAAATAGCTGACGACGTATTCAGCCACGACCGAAAGACGTATTCAGCCACGACCGAAAAACGCGAAGCGGTCGATCAGGCCGCGAGCAAGATAGGAGAACCATGAACAACCTTGTGCGCATCGCAACGATTATCGTTCTGTTCGGCATGACTCTGGGCACGGCAACAGCCCAGCCGGAGCCGTTCGTGGATTGGCACCAAGGGTTCGAGAGCGGCATCGACGGATGGATCACGGGTTCCATGCCTGGTGAAGAGGGTTGGTGCGGCGAGATCGAGCACCGGGACGCGTCCAGTGGACCCGTCGAACCATCAGAGGGGGAAGGATACGCCGTGGTGCGTCAAGGCCCTTGCAACGATTATTGGCAGGAAACGGCGGGCTTTGACGCGGGCGGACCGTCTACGCCAGGGGCCGGCTTTCCTCAAGCTTGGCCGGACGCCGGTTACACCACTGAATTGGATGTATACCTCGATCCTGGCGCCGGTACTGAATTTAGGTTGGCGGCAGGCATCTTCCTTCTGGACCCGGAGGACCCCTCCTCTCCGCTACGTTACTTCATTATTGAGGTGATGCCCGAGGGTGATGGATTGTCCGTCTTGGGACAAGACGTCACCGAAGGAGGTTGGCACACGCTTCGCTACACCTTCGGGGACGAGGACGGCGCCTTGACGGCGGATGCCGAGTTGCTACGTGATGGAGAGGTGGTGGCTTCGGCACCCCTGACGACGACCGCCTACAGCGGTGAGGCCGCGTCTTCCTTTGATGTGACGGAACTGGGAACCGGCTACATATTCTTCGAGACGATCGGCGAGGAGACGGAACTCGCCATCGACGAGCACCGCGTTCGCTCGATCGACTGAGCTGAACGGAAGGGAGTCCCAGGGTGTAGCTGGCTTGTATGCTGGTTCTTGCGGTACTCGACATATCGCAGATTACTCGTGCTGACCGGGGCTTCTACTGCCTTGGTTGCACGGGTAATCGTCTGGGATGAGGTTCCTGATTCAGGCGACGCTCCTGCTAAATGGTCTGGTTGAAAACGATACTAGAAAGCGCGCTACGTGAACGGCCTCGGCGCGGGCAGAGGCCGAAACTTTTAGGTAGAGACGAGGCGCATCTGATTGTTGTGGCTTGTAGCGCCGCTCCTGATGGACAGGCGAGGTGGAGCTTGAGACTGCTGGCTGACAAAGCGGTGGAACTGGGCTTGGCAGACTCGCTCAGCCATGAGACGGTGCGGCGGGTGCTCAAAAAGACGAGCTTAAACCTTATTGAAAAAGCAGTGGTGCATTCCGAAAGTAAGCAGTGAGTTTGTAGCGGCGATGGAAGATGCGCTTGACCTGTACGAGGAGCCTTATGATTCCAAGCGCCCCAAAGTCTGTTTTGATGAAACTAACAAGCAGTTGATTGGCGAGAAGCGCTTGCCTCTACCTGCCAAACCTGGTCAACCGGCGTGCTACGACTACGAGTACAAGCGTAACGGGACGCGTAACCTCTTCATGTTCTGTGAACCGCAAAGGGGCTGGCGGCATGTTGAAGTGACCCTCCAGCGCACCATGCAAGACTTTGCCAAGCAGATGCAGTGGCTGGTTGATGTGGCCTATCCCGACGCCGAGGTCGTGCGGGTGGTGCTTGACAACCTCAACACCCACAGACCTGCCTCGCTCTACGAAACTTTCCCTCCTGCTGAAGCTCGGCGTATCCTCAAGAAGCTCGAGTTCCACTACACCCCCAAACACGCCTCTTGGCTCAACGAGCTGGAAGGCGGCTCCCACCTCAACATGGCCGAAATAGAACTCAGCATCCTCGGTAGGCAGTGCTTAGACCGGCGCATCGAGGATGAAAGGACGCTCACACAAGAACTCGCCGCTTATGAGCAGCGGCGCAATAACGCACGCGCTACCATCAACTGGCGCTTCACCTCTCAGGAGGCGCGGGTCAAGCTGCAGCGCCTCTATCCATCAGTAACAGAGTGACGGGGCACTAGCTGTAAAAAATCCGCGCCTAATATTACTTGATGGCTCTATGATAGGGGTCTCATGACGCGCCCGCAACGCTTCACCGTTCTCGCCTTTTGGCTCGCGCTCCTCCTCACGTTTTTTGTCGTGGCGCGCTTTCGGGAGGTGAGCCCTCTCGGCCTTTTGGGGGAATGGTTGGTGCACGCACCCGAGAGCGCGGCGACGCCCTTCGTGCTCTTAGGCGCGTACCTGTTGAGACCGCTCACGCTCCTGCCCGTCACCTTTTTGACCGTCGCCTCGGGCTTTCTTTTCGGGCCGGTGTGGGGTTCTTTGTACGCGCTGGTCGCGACGCTCCTCTCGTCGGGGCTCGCCTACGCGATTGGGCGCGCTTTTGGGGCGGGGGGGCTCGAGATAAGGGGAGATTTCGTCGCCCGCTTGCGCAGCCGCTCCTTTGAGACCGTCCTGCTGGGCCGCCTCCTCGCCCTCCCCGGCGACCTCATCAACTACGCCTCGGGTTTTTTACGGATTTCCTTTTCGGCCTTTCTCCTCGCCACTGCCCTGGGCGGCGCGCCGGGTCTACTCACCGGCGTGCTGGTGGGCGCGTCCGTCGAGGGGGACCTGGGCGCGGCGCGCGTGACAATCAACGCGCCCTATCTGCTCGCGTCGGCGGGTCTGCTCTTGGTAAGTCTCGGCTTGTCTTACATGTTGAGGCGACGGGAGAGCAGGCCTCTTGCTCCGTAGTCCGCTTGTATGCGCGTATTCGTTCTGCTATACTTTTTAAGGGAGGAGTAGCTCGAGCCCCCTCGACAGAGAGCCCAAGTGACGCGCTGAGAGTTTGGGTGGAGAAGATTCGAGTGAACGTCGCCCCACCTTTGGAGGTATCATCTCGTCAACGAGGTGAACTCTTTTAGAGAGGAAGAACGGTTCTCGGTGGAGAACTTACTAGACCCTCCGGACGCCGCCCCGACAGCGCGGCCAATGAGCGCTTCTCCGGTTCTTGTTTTCGGGCCAAAGAGAAGAACTGCGGTGGTACCGCGGGACCCTGAATTTTGTGTGGGGCCTCGTCCGCTTCTGAAACTTGAGCGGGCGTTTCTTTTTTGCCCATTTTAGAGGAGGCGCGACTATGAACGAGCTGGCGAAACAGTACGACCCTTTTGACATCGAGGCGAAGTGGGTGAAGAGGTGGGCCGAAGAGCCTTATGCCGCCGACGCGACCTCGAGCAAGCCGCCCTTTTGCATCGTCATCCCGCCCCCCAACGTGAATGGAAACTTGCACTTGGGCCACGCGTTTGACAACACGATTATCGACACGCTAACGAGGTTCAAAAGGATGCAGGGGTTTGAGGCGCTTTTTCAGCCCGGCACCGACCACGCGGGAATCACCACGCAGGTGCAGGTTGAGCGGGCGTTGCGCGAAGAAGGTTTAACCAAAGAGGATTTGGGCCGCGAAAAGTTTTTGGAGCGTGTGTGGGCGTGGAAAGAGCGTTACGGCGGCATCATCTTAAGCCAACTTCAGCGTCTGGGCATCTCGGCGGACTGGACGCGGACGCGCTTCACGATGGATGAAGGCTTGTCCCGTGCGGTGCGCAAGCAGTTTGTGGAGCTCTATGGGCGCGGCCTCATCTACCGGGGCGAGCGCATCGTCAACTGGGACCCGGCGAGCCGGACGACGCTATCAGAGCTCGAGGTGGACCGCGAAGAACGCCCCGGCACGCTCTACACGCTCGCTTATCCTCTGGAGGAGGGCGGGAACATTTCTATAGCCACCGTGCGCCCCGAGACGATTTTTGCCGACCAGGCCGTCGCGGTTCACCCTGACGACGAGCGCTTCAAAAGCTTGGTGGGCAAACGAGCGCGCATCCCCCTCACCGACCGCTGGATTCCCGTGATTGCCGACGAGGCGGTCGAGATGGACTTCGGCACGGGCGCGCTAAAAATCACCCCGGCGCACGACCCGACGGACTTCGAGATAGGGGAGAGGCACGGTTTAGAAAAGCCCAGCGTGATTGACCTTGACGCCAAACTGACGAGCGACCTCGTGCCCGAGAGGTTCCGGGGTCTGGACCGTTTTGAAGGGCGCGCGGCGGTGGTTGAGGCGCTCGAGGCGGAAGGGTTGCTGCTTAACAAGCGCGACTACACCATCCCTTTGGGTTTATCCCAGCGCACGGGCGAGCCCGTCGAACCCATATTGTCAACCCAGTGGTGGTTCAAGATGAGCGAGGTCGCGCCCGCGGTGCTGGAGGGCTTGGAGCGGGGCGACATGCTCCTCACGCCCGAGCGCTACACCAAGGTGAACCGCGACTGGCTCACGGGCCTGCGCGACTGGAACATCTCCCGTCAGCTCTGGTGGGGCCACCAAATCCCCGCCTGGTATGACGCCGAGGGCAACGTCTACGTGCCCGACCCCGAAAACCCGTACCTCGACCCGCCCGACGACCCGCGCTACGGGGGGCTCGAGCTCACCCAAGACCCGGACGTGTTCGACACCTGGTTTTCATCCAACCTCTGGCCCTTCTCGACCCTCGGCTGGCCCGACACGGATGACCCGTTTTTTGAGAAGTTCTACCCGACCTCGGTGCTGGTCACGGGCTACGACATCCTTTTCTTCTGGGTGACGAAGATGCAACTGGCGGGCTACAGCTTGACGGGGACGAAGCCCTTTAGCTATATCATGCTGCACGGGCTGGTGCTGGACGAGCACGGTCAGAAGATGTCCAAGTCTAAGGGCAACGGCATCGACCCCTTAGAGGTCATCAACCAGTACGGGGCGGACGCTTTACGCTTCGCCATGACCCACACCTCGACGGGCGGGCAGGACATCCGCTGGGACGCGCGCCGGGTGGAGATGGGGCGAAACTTTAACAACAAGCTCTGGAACGCAGCCCGCTTTGCGATGATGAACTTGGATGACGCGGTTGAGGCGGAACTTACACCGGAAACCTTGGCGGACAGGTGGATTCTGAGCCGTTTGCAGCGCGCGGTTGAGGAGATTACGGCGGGGCTCGAGCATTTCGACTTGGGTGCCGCCAACCGCGCCGCCTACGACTTCGTCTGGTCCGAGTTCTGCGACTGGTACTTAGAAGCCGCCAAGCCGCACCTGCGCGAGGGTAGTACACAGACCCGCGCCGCGCTCAAACACACGCTCACGACCATCCTCAAACTTTTACACCCGATGATTCCCTTTATCACCGCCGAGCTTTACGGGGCGCTGGGTTTCGAGGACCTGGGCCGGGCGGCGTGGCCCGAGGTGGACGAGAATCTTATGGACGAGGCCGCCGAAAAGGACTTCGCGCACCTTCAGGACGCGGTGAGCGCCGCGCGGAACCTCCGCTCTGAGGCCAACCTATCGCCCTCGCAAATGATTAAGGTGCATGTCGAGGGACCCGCCGCGGAGGTGATTGAAGGTAACGCGGAAGGGTTCGCGGCGCTTGCTCGAGCCACCGTAAAGAGGGGCGAACCCGCGGGCGCGTCCCTCTCACAAGTCGTCCCCGACCTCACCCTGCGCTTGCCGCTGGCCGGGTTGGTGGATTTAGACGAGTGGCGCGCGCGGCAGGAGAAGCGGCTCAAAGAACTCCGGGGCAACCGTGACAAAAGTCAAAAAAAGCTCTCCAACTCCAAATTTGTAGACAACGCGCCCGCCGAGGTGGTTGAGGAAGAAAGGCGGCGGCTGGCAGAAGCGGAGGAGCTTGTTAGGGGGCTCGAGGCGAGCTTAACGCAGCTGGAGGGGGTGTCGTAAAGTTTCACCGCAGGCCCGAAAGCGCGGGTGGTACCGCTCTAACAGCGCCGCGCGCGCGTCTAACGTACTCTGAAGCATGGATTTGCTATGGACGTAGGACTTGTACTCAGCGGCGGCGGCGCGCGCTGCCTGGCGCATATCGGGGTGCTCAAGGCGTTGGAGGAGGAGGGCGTTACGGTCGTGGCCGTGGCCGCCTGCTCGACGGCGGCCTTTATCGCGGCGCTCTTTTGCGCGGGGTGCAGCGCGGGAGAGGTTGCAAGCATTATCAGAAACCTGTCGGCCACGCAGCTCATTGACCTAGACAGCGGGAGCGGGCTGATGGAGCAAGGCGAAATTGAAAAGGCTTTAGAGCCCCATCTGCCCGCGACCTTTGAGGGGTTGCAAATCCCCCTGGTCGTCAACGCGACCGACATCCAGCGCGGCGAGCTCGTCACCTTTAGCCGGGGCGCGCTGCTCCGGGCGCTAAGCGCCAGCAACGCCTTTCCGGGACTCTTCAGCCCCGTCAAGCTGGGCGGGCGCGACCTGTCGGACGGGGGCATTTTGAGCAACCTGCCCGTCGACCTCATCGTCACCATGACGAACGCGCCCGTGCTGGCGGTGGACGTGAGCCCGTCGCCCAAAGAAAGGCTCGAGCTGCCCGAGGACGAGAGCGGGCTCAAACGCTTTGTTCACTCCCTCACGGGCCAGGCGGCCTTGCCCGTGGCGCTCCTGCGCAAGAGCTACACCATTTCCCAGTCGCGGCTCATCGACCTGCAAGTCGCCATGCACCCGCCCGACGGCCTCCTGCGGCCCGATTTTCCCGAGAGTTACGGGCTCTTCGCGTTCGACCGCTTTGACGAGGGGGTCGAGCTCGGCTACCGGGAGACGCTTTCGTACCTAAAGCACCACCGTGACGAGCTGGAGGCGTAACGCGGAGGGCCTTTTACAAGACCGTTTTTTATCCGTCAAGGGCCTCCGCACCCACGTCCTCACCGCGGGGGCGGGCGCGCCGCTCGTGCTCCTGCACGGCTCGGCGCTCGACTCGGCGCGCCTCACCTACGGCGGGAGCGTGGCGGCCTTGAGCGCCCACTACCGCGTCATCGCGCCCGACTGGCCCGGCTACGGCCGCTCGGAAGGTCCGAAAGGGGCGGCGACGACGAATTTCTACATCGACTTTTTGGAGGGTCTGGCGGACGCGCTGGAGCTGGACACCTTTTATCTTGTGGGCTTCTCGATGGGCGGCGGCGTGGCGCTGGGTTACGCGCTCAAACATCCTAAGCGCGTCCGCAAGCTCGTGCTCATCGACGCTTACGGCCTGGGCGGTGAGGTCCACGTGCCCTTTCTGCCCTACCTGGCGCTGCGCACGCCGCGCCTGTCGACGCTCACCTGGGCCGCGCTGCGCCGCTCGCCCCGCACGCTCCGGCTGCTCCTCAGGCTGTTCGTATTCAGGCAAGGCAAAGCGGTGACCGAGGAGGTTTTGGCGGAGGTGGCCGAGCAGTTGCGCGTCCCGGACATCGAGCGCGCCTTTATGGGCTGGCTGCGCGAGGAGTTGCACCTCACGGCGCTGACGACGAACTATCTAGGGCGGCTCGGGCGGCTTTCCGTGCCGACGCTCCTCATCCACGGCGACCGCGACCTGGTGGTGCCCGTGTCGCGCGCCAAACGCGCCGCCAAACGCATCCCCGACGCGACGTTGAAAATCCTTCCCTCGGGCCACTGGACCCCGCGGGAGGCGAAAGAGGCGTTTACGGAGGCGGTGCTCGAGTTTCTGGTCTCCTAGCCTTTAACTTCGCCAGCCCCGCCGCGCCAACCGTCTCGGAAGCCATGCGCGGAAAGCCCCGCGGCCAGCCGTGCTCGTCCGAGCCGCCCGTGACGGGCAGGCTAAAAACCTTCGCCAGCGCCAAAAAGTGCGCCCGCATCGCCTCATCCAGGCGGTGGTGATAAACCTCGACCGCGTCCAGCCCCATCTCGACAAGCGCCGCCACGCTCTCTCGCCCGATGACTTCGCCGTTATGCTCGAGAATCGAAGGATGCGCGAGCACCGCCACCCCGTTCGCGGCGTGGATGACGTTGATAACTTCGTCTATGTGAAAGCGGAATCGGCCCGTGTTCCGCCAAGCTTGGTCGAGCAATGCTAAGGCGGCGTCTCGAGACAACCCGTACCTATGGTGCAAAGCCTGAATAAGCTGCACAAAGCCCGAATAACGTGGGTTCTCCGCCTGCACCTCTTCTAGGGTGAGGGGGTAGCCCCGTTCGTTTAGATTCTCGAGGCAGGTCAAAACGCGGCCTTGCAGGTTTTTCAACGCCGCCTCTTCAAACCTCTTCAACTCCGGGCTGTCCAAATCCAAAAAATAACCGAGCACGTCCACGTCGGGCCCGCCGCCGTGTCCCGTGTGGCCCCGCCAGTAGCAGGAAAATTCCATACCGGGGACCAGCGTAAGTCCCAGCGCCGCTGCAACGGGTTCCGCCTCCCGCGCGCCCCGCGCGTTGTCGTGGTCGGTGATCGCCACGCCCGCCAAACCTAGACTCGCGGCGTGCTCAAGCAGCTCCCTGGGCGAGGCCCGGCCGTCCGAATAATATGTGTGCATGTGCAGGTCGTAACGTTTCTCGTTCACGCATCCTCTGAACGAAAAATGTCAGCTTCGGGTGCTGCGGACGAGGGTTGAGCGCTCGTAAAGCAGCCTGTCACGCCCGCATCTCTTCCCCTCGCGCTCAACTCTGGTCCTTGCGCTTCGTAACGCGTCACCGACCCACCGCCTTGTTGATTTCATCCCTCATCGCCTCAGCCGCCGTCCTCGCCCGCCCCGGAAAATCGTCCCCTTCCGCGTAGGTGAGGCCGCGGCTCGAGCTCACCACCGCCCCTAGCCCACTCCTGTCAAACGCGGCGGCCACATCCCCCGCCCCGCCGCCCTGCGCGCCGTAGCCCGGCACGAGCAGAACGCTGTGCGGCAGAGTCTCCCGCAGCGAGAGAAGCGCTTCCGGCTGCGTCGCGCCCACCACCGCGCCGATGGGGGCGTAGCCGGAGGCCTCGAGATAATTCTTTGCCCTCTCTGTCACCTTTTCGGCCACCCGCTCGTAAAGAGGGCGCCCGCCCGCGTCCACGTCCTGGAAGTCGGCGCTGCCGGGGTTGGAGGTTTTGACGAGCACGAACAAGCCTCGGCTGTTGTCCATTGCGGCGCTAACAAAAGGCTCGAGCCCGTCCATCCCCACATAAGGACTGACGGTGAGCGCGTCCGCGGCGAACACGCCCTCGCCAAGGTACGCCCGCGCGTACGCTTCCGCCGTCGCGCCGATATCGCCGCGCTTGGCGTCCAAAATGACCGGCACGCCGCGCCCTCTAATGTCCGCGAGAAGTTGCGCCATGCCGATAAGGCCGGGGATGCCGAGGGCTTCGAAAAAGGCCGACTGGAGCTTGTAGCAGGCCACCACGTCCTCGGTCGCCTCGACGATGCCGCGAAAGTAGAACACCACCGCCTTGGCGACTTGCGCGGGGTCGTTCCCGAACCTCTGCGGGTGCGTCAGGGGGTGCGCCTCGGGGCGCGGGTCGATGCCTAAGCAGACGCGGGAACGGGTCTCGAGGATGCGCTGGTGAAGCCTGCTGACAAACGATGTAGGCATAGGAAATAGGGTAACAGATGTGTCCCCTCAACCATGTTGACACCTAAGCCGACAGAAGTGCTGGATGTTCCGGTTGGAGAATGCTCGCTCGAGCCGTGCTTTCAGAGCCTCCAAAAAAAGGCTGCCAGCAACACGCCAGCAGCCTCTTTCCCCTTTTCTCTTTCGCCTTTCCTCTTGCGTTACGCCGAGGGCTGGCTAGGCGCGCTTTGGCCCGCGCTCCCCGAGCGCCCGTGGCAGTGCTTGTACTTTTTGCCGCTGCCGCAGGGACAGGGGTCGTTGCGGCCTACCTTGTCGTCTACGCGGATGGGGGCGGTGGGGCCACCGCCGCCTGCGCCCATACCTGGTTGCGGCAGGTCTTTGGTGTCGGTGTACGAGACCGGACGCCGCTGCTCCTTGCGTTCCAAGGCTCCCTCGGTCTGGACCTGCACGCGGAAGAGGAGCTTGGCGACGTTGAGGCGGATGTTGGCCTTCATCTCTTCAAACAGGTTGTAGGCTTCAAAGGCGTATTCCTGCAAAGGATTACGCTGACCGTAACCGCGCAAGCCAATACCCTGACGCAGCACGTCCATGTTGTGAAGCTGCTCTTTCCAGTGGTTGTCCACGACTTGCAAGACGATAAAACGTTCCAACTCGCGCAGGAGCGGTGCGCCGAGTTCCGCCTCGCGCGCCTTGTAGGCTTCCTCGATGGCGGGGACGAGCGTCTGGGTAGCCTCCTCGGGGTCTTGACCGCGCAACGCCTCAAAGTCGAAGCTCTCCAACGCGGGCACCGCCTCGGTGATGGCGGCGCGGAGCTTGCTAATTTCCTGCTCCTCGGGCTCCAACTCGGGGTTGAGGTAATTCTGCACCTGCGGGTCCACGTACTCGGCAATCATGTCCTGCACGTCTTCGGAGATGTCGTTGCCCAACAAGATGTCGCGGCGCTGCTTATAAATCACCTCGCGCTGCTTGCTCATCACGTTGTCGAATTCTAAGAGTTGCTTGCGGATGCCGAAGTTGCGGTCCTCGACGCGCTTTTGCGCGCGTTCTATAGCACCTGTGACCATCTTGGCTTCGATGGGTTGGGCGTCGTCCATCCCTAAACGGTCCATCATGCCCAAGACGCGCTCGGAAGCAAAGAGCCGCATGAGGTCGTCTTCAAAAGAGACGTAGAAGCGGCTCGAGCCCGGGTCGCCCTGCCTTCCCGAACGCCCGCGGAGCTGGTTGTCGATGCGCCGCGCCTCGTGGCGCTCGGTGCCGATGATGTGCAGTCCGCCCAACTCGACCACCTTGACGTGGTCGCGCTCGGCCTCGTCGCGGATGGTCTCCAACTTAGGGATGATGTCGTGCGACAGCCCTTCAATTTTGTTCGTAAGGTCTCGAGCCTCGTCGGGCCTTTTAAGCATCACCGCCTTGATGAAAAGTTCGACGTCGCGGCTGTAGCGGCTCACGCCCTCGCGCTCTAAAAGTTGCCCCGCCAAGGCCTCGGGGTTGCCGCCCAAGACGATGTCGGTCCCGCGGCCCGCCATGTTGGTCGAGATGGTAACAGCAAAGCTACGCCCCGCCTGCGCGACGATTTCCGCCTCGCGCTCGTGGTACTTGGCGTTCAAGACCTCGTGTTTGATGCCCTTACGCTTGAGCATGGTGGAGAGCCGTTCGGACGCCTCGATGGTCACCGTACCGACCAGGATGGGCTGGCCCGTCTTGTGAATTTCTTCAATCTCATTAACTACCGCGCCATACTTGCCCTCGATGGTGCGGAACACGATGTCGTCGTGGTCCGCGCGGATGACGGGCTTGTTCGTCGGGATGACGAGCACATCCGAGCTGTAAATTTCCTGAAACTCCTTCTCCTCGGTTTTGGCCGTCCCGGTCATGCCCGCGATTTTGTCGTAGAGCTTGAAAAAGTTCTGGTACGTGACCGTCGCCAGGGTCTGGTTCTCGCGCTCGATTTTCACGCCCTCTTTGGCCTCGATGGCCTGGTGGAGCCCCTCGCCAAAGCGCCGACCGGGCATGAGGCGGCCCGTGAACTCGTCGACAATCAAGACCTGACCCTGCTCGTCTTTTACATACTGCTTGTCCAAGTGATAATGCTCCTTGGCGCGCAGGGCCTGCCGGAGCATGTGCGCCACCTCCATGTTTTTGGACGAGAAGAGGTCTTCGATGTTAAGGCGCTCCTCCGCCTTGCTAATGCCTTGTTCGGTGAGGTGGATGTCCTTGGTTTTTTCGTCCGCCGAATAGTCGCCCGTGGCGGGTTTTTCCTCGCCCTCGGCGGGCTCGCCGCGCTCCAAGCTCTTCACGAGCTTCGCCATCGTGTAGTACATGTCGGTGGCGACTTCCGCGGGGCCCGAGATAATCAGCGGCGTTCTGGCCTCGTCAATCAGAATCGAGTCCACCTCGTCAATAATCGCGTAGTGAAGAGGAGTGTCCTCGCGCAGCACGAGCTGTTCGGGCCTGAATGCCATGTTATCGCGCAGGTAGTCGAAGCCCAGTTCCGAGTTGGTGATGTAGGTGACGTCGTTTCTGTAGGCCTCGCGCCGCGCCGCCGCGTCGGAGCCGTGCTTGATGACGCCGACGCTAAGCCCGAGTCCGCGGTACACCGGCCCCATCCACTCCGCGCCGGTCTCGGCCAGATAGTCGTTGGTGGTGACCAGGTGCGTGCCCTTACCCGTGAGCGCGTTGAGCGCAAGCGCGAGCGTGGCGACGAGCGTTTTGCCCTCGCCCGTTTTCATCTCCGAAATCTTGCCCTGGTGCAAGGCCGCGCCGCCAATCATCTGCACGTCGTAGTGGCGAAGGCCAAGGTTGCGCACCGCCGACTCGCGGGTGAGCGCGAACGCTTCGGGCAGGAGGTCGTCTAGGCTCTCGCCGCCCTCCAAGTGACGCTTTTTAAGCTCGGCGTAGGCCATTTTGAGGTCGGGCAATTCTTCCGTTTTGGGCTCGAGCGCCCTCACCGCCGCGACGACCTCGTTCTCGAGCCGCCTTACGTCTCGTTTGTTAGTGTCAAACAGTTGATTGATAAAGCCAAGCATGGGAACCTTCCTCGGTGGGATTATCAGTGGGATGGATTGAATACATGCATAACTACGCTAGCATCTCAGCATCATAGATTAGCACGCGCGCATGACGGTTCTGTTAGGGAACCGACCTGGTTGAGAAAGTGACAATGTTTGCGTATTCGTTGACGTCTACTTGCTGAGAACTACCGCCACCAAGAGAACAATTCCAAAAGAGACCATCATGCCCGCGCCAAGCCACGCCAAAGAAGGGATGCGGCGGTAACCGTCAAAAGATGCGTAACATACGCCAATCATCAGCGTGGGAAGGGAGAGAAAAAGCGCCACAAGGGGCGCAACCGTCGGCACGCCCGTCCACCTCACTAAAAAGGCGAGGCTCCAGAAAACGAGCGCGTAGGCGGCGACGATGTGCAAAAAGCAGATGACCAACGTTTTGGCGAAGCTCGAGAACACGGTTTATCTTATCTCGTCGTGGGTGCTCGAGGAGTTGCAGCAAGAAAGTAGGGACGCCAACACGATTCAGCCGAACCGAAACCGACTTCGCCGCTCTGTCAGAACTTTGGATAGCTCGAGCCAAGGCCTCGAGAGAAGTTTAGGGCTCGAGGCTGCCGCCAAGCCAAAGTGCGTCCAATCCAACCGCCCGCGCGAATCCCGCCTGCTGCTTATCGTTCGTCACGAAACCGCGCGTCCCGTAGCGTAGGCAGGTCGCAATGTGCAGAACGTCCAGCGTCCTGCTCGACTTCTCGGCGTTTCCGTCCAGCAGACGGACGGCTTCGTCGAGAACGTCTTGACTCAGCTCGAGCCGCCGCGGGGTTTGCGCTAGGTCGGCGCGCGCCCGCTCAAAGATGCGCTCGGCTTGTTCAGCGCTGAGAACGCCGTCCCGCTCGTGCCTCGCTAGCCCGGAGCGTAGTTCGACGAGGGTCAAGACCGACGTGACGAGCTGCCCAAAGTCGCGCGCTAATGCAGCTTGTGCGGCTGCGGAAGCGGGTTCACTAAGGTAGAGCGGCAGGACGGCGCTCGTGTCGAAATATCTAATACCGCTCGTCCTGCCGCGCCTTGACGATGACGCTCTCCCCGGACTGCACGCCTAACGAAGCTCTAAAAGCCTCGAGCCCTTCGATATCAATAGCCTCAGCGTTCTCGGCGGTTCTAAGTTCGGCGCTCGGCTTGCCGTGACGGGTGATGGTGACTGTTTTGCCCCCCTCAACAAGGTCGAGGTAGGCCGAGAGGTTGTCGCGGAACTCGGCCATGCCGACCTGAAGCGGTAGTGATTTTCTCATAAGATTTATTGTACATTATGTACGGTTTTTTGCAATAGAACTTTGGAAGAGAAGGACGCTTGTGTGAGTTGCGCGCGTTGGTCGTAAAAAGCTTCGCTCTACGAGGCTCGGCTAACCCGACGAGCAGCGACGAGCACCACACACCCCGCGAGCAGGTACATTCCTGCGTCCACGTTGATGACCATGACACCCACCGCGTCCCCGAGGTAGCCCGACACGACCATGCCTAGAAGTTGGCAGAGGCCGAAAGTCGCAAAGTAGCTGGCGAATATGCGGCCTCTTTTTTCAGGTTCGGCCTCAGTCTGCAACAGCGTCATCTGCGCCGTTCCCCAGGCAGCGAAGGGTAATCCGGCTACCGCCGTCAGCACCAAGGCGGGCCATAACCTAGGATAGACGAGAGGGTAGTTGAAAATGGACAAAAGCATCAGGCCACTGAGCAGCCCACCCCGTGCCAAGAGTCTGACCGAGGGCATTCGGTCGGCGTAACCTGTAAGGAGTAACCCTGCTGCAACACCTCCGACAGCCTGTGCAGAAAAGATATACCCTAGCTCAGGGCCACCTCCTCCCAATATCTTTGCAACAAATGGAGCCATCAGTGTCGAGATGAAGCCCTCACCAAAACCGACCAGGGCGGCAGCCGCAAAACTGAGCATAAGAAAGCGATTCGTCCGCACCGCCGCTAAACCGTCCCGCCATTCCGTCAGCAATCTCGCGTAAGAGCTCTCTAACTGAAGGGTTTGACGTTTTCGCCTGTCAGTTTTCTGCCCCTTTACCCCCAAGATGAGCAGCGCGGCCATAAGATAGGTCAGGGCGTCTACCACGACGACACCGGCAAAGCCGAGCCCGGCGATGAGGAGGCCGCCCAGCGCCGGGCCGACGAGCCGCGCCAGGTTGTTGTTGAGTGCGTTCAGACTGTTCGCCGCGCCCAAGCGCTTCTTCGAAACCAAAGTCGGCAGCAGCGCATTCTCGGCGGGGCCGAGAAACTGGCCTACCGAAGCTTGAACGAAAGCGACCGGTACCACGAGCCACCAGGGCGCGCTCGTCACACTCAGAAACAGCAAAGTCACGGGGACAAGGGCGAGATTGGCGAGGAGCATCGTCCGCCGGTAGTCCCAGCGGTCGACCAGCACGCCCGCGACCTGACCCACCAAGGTAGGGGGGAGCGCGGTCGCCACGACGCTTATTCCCGTTGCCAAGGTCGAACCCGTCTCACGATAAACATAAACGGGGAGGGCCACGAACAGCATGTAGTTACCCATGCCGGAGACGAGACCCGCCCACCACACGAGCATGAAATCCTGATTGCGTAGAAGCTGAAAAAGAGGCTTGCTCATGCCAAGAGCATCGGTGCTAGGCTACTGCAAATGATACTTCCAAATTCGGGTAGCTTTCATACCATCACCGACGCCAAACAGGCGCAGTTGCTCACGGAACCGAAGAGCAAAACTTTCTTCAAACCGTTTCTGGCGGTAGAGCACAGCGCCACGGAAGCTGCCGAAGAGCTGGACTGCAGGCTCAACAGGGTGCTTTACCGGGTCAAAACCTTTGTGGATGCAGGGTTGCTCGAAGTCACAAGAACCCAGAAGCGGAAAGGTCGGGCCGTCAAATACTACCGCTCGGTTCACGACGCTTATTTTGTTCCGTTTACCCTGACGCCTTACGCCACCTTAGAAGAAAGGCTCGAGGTTCAAGCCGAACCGATTTTCGGCGACCTCATCCGTTCTTACGCGAGTGCGCTCAGGCAGAACGAGCGCTACGGCAATTACCTGTTCCGAGCCGGTGAGGGGGTCGTGACGACGGACGCCGTGCCGGAGCTGTTGCCCTCAGGGTTGCCTGTCGTGTACTCGGACAAGGTGGTGAATTTGTCCAAGACCGAGGCGGTTGCGCTTGCTGAGGCGTTGCGGGAACTTTTCCGGCGTGGCGGTAAGACCGAACATGAGCCTGCGGAGGCTCAGAACTACTTTTTCATGGTGGCGTTGCTACCTTTGGCGCGGTAACGGGTGAAAAATCCCTATGCGCGTGGACGGCCCTTCTCACGCACAAGCGCCTGCGCCCACGCTTGTGAAGCTTCGTGCCTCGAGTAAGCACCCTTCCAGCTCTGAACGTATTGACTGGAGCTTACGATTGGTTTGATTGGTTTCTTCGCCGCTTCTTGCATAGAGTCACACCAAAACATTTGCATTGTGCCGAGCGCGGGTTAGCAGAGCAGTCGCGAGGACTGCCCCGATAAATATTTGGCGGTACTCTTAAGCCACCGCCGTGACCGGCTCGAGCACATTCTCTATCGCGGCCTCGAGCGTGTCTAACCCCTCCTGAAGCTCCTCATCGCTCATGCGCAGGGGTGGGAGGAGGCGGATGACGTTGCTGTAGGTGCCCGTCGGCAGCAAGATGAGCCCGTGGTCGCGGGCGGTCGAGACGACGGCCTCGACCGCCGCTTTGTTAGGCGTTTTGTCCGCACCCGTAACGAACTCAATGCCGACCATCGCGCCCAGGCCGCGCACGTCACCGATTTGGGCGTATTTTTCCTGAAGCCGTCCCAAACGCTCCATCGCCGCCGCGCCGATTTCACCCGCGCGCTCTAACAGCCCCTCTTCCTCGATGACCTCCAAGGTCGCCAAGGCCGCCGCGCACGCGACCGGGTTGCCGCCAAAGGTCGAGCCGAGCTGGCCGGGCTCTAAGCTGTCCATGATGTGCGCCTTGCCGACCACCGCCGAGAGCGGGAAGCCCGAAGAGAGCGCCTTGGCGCTCACCACTAAGTCGGGCTCCAACCCGTAGTGGTCCACCACCCACCACGCGCCCGTGCGCCCGATGCCCGCCTGCACCTCGTCGTCAATCCACAAGGCGCCGATTTCGTCGCAGTAGGCGCGCAAGGCGCGCAAGAACGTAGGGGGAGCGGGGATAAAGCCGCCCTCGCCCGCCACGGGTTCTAAGATAAGCGCGGCCACCTCGCCCTCGCCGATGGTGGTCTTGACCAGGTCGCGGAGTTGCGTCAGCTCGCTCTGGCAGCACGAGCCGTCGTTAGAGCGGCCGCTGTAGGGGCAGCGGTAGCAGTAGGGGTACTGCGCCCGGTAGATTTCGGCGGCGCGGGGCGCGAAGCCCGCCTTATAGGGGTTCGCCTTGCCCGTGAGCGAGAGCGCCATGTGGGTGCGCCCGTGAAAGGCGTGGGTAAAGGTGACGATGCCCTGGCGACGGGTATAGGCTCGAGCAATCTTGACCGCGTTCTCCACCGCCTCGGCCCCCGAGTTCACCAGAAAAGTTTTCTTGGGCGTATCACCCGGCGTGATGCTGTTGAGTTTTTCGGCCAGCGCGATGTAGCTCTCGTGCATCCCGACCGCGAAGCAGAGGTGCTGGAAGGTCTCGGCCTGCTTCTTGACCGCTTCCAACACTTTAGGATGCGAGTGCCCGACGTTCATCACCGCGATGCCGACGCTCCAGTCGAGATACTTCTTGCCGTCGGCGTCCCAGACGTACGCGCCCTCGGCCTTTTCAGGATAGAAGGGGTGGATGGAGTGGGCGGGGTTGGCGACCGCCGCCGCGCGCCGTTCTTTCAAGCTCTCGTTGCTCATTGAAGCCTCCTTTTCTATTAAAGTTCTTTTGCTAAGATACTTACTAATCTGAAGTTCTTTTGTCTTTTGAGCTGAGATAAACAAGCCCTCGGCCTGTAATTCTTTCATATAGTAACATTCTTCTCCGGCTTCGGAAGTGGTTTGTGAAGTTCTCCGCCGGATTTGTGGGCAGTGTGTGCTGCTGAAAAGCAGCTTTGTGTTGGCTCGAGCCCCCCCGCGTTAGCATGAGTTGTGGCCGAGATAGAAACCGAGGCTGGACGTGTGGACGAAAAAGTAGCGGTGTACCCCGCCTCGCCGGAACTTATGGCCCGCGCGCGCGCTCTCGCTGAGCAGCTAGGGTTGCCGTTCACTCCTCAACCGGCGGGGGCGG
The DNA here is from genome assembly GCA_965214995.1 of Trueperaceae bacterium. Taxonomy (GTDB): domain Bacteria; phylum Deinococcota; class Deinococci; order Deinococcales; family Trueperaceae; genus CBDCCT01. Next base: position 4,030,589 of record CBDCCT010000002.1, on the reverse strand, counting down.
CGCTGCTTTTGTACGTGACCGATACGCGGCTCGAGCTCCGCGAGACGGGCCCGCGCGCCGCGGGTCCCGTGTACGTTGATTTTTTGGGTGGAAGCGCCGCGCACCGCCGCCAGAGCGGGGGCAAGGGGCAGGCGCTGGCGCGGGCGGTCGGGCTCAAGGGGGGGCGGCTGCCGTCGGTCCTCGACGCTACCGCCGGACTTGGCGGGGACGCCTTTGTGCTGGCCTCGCTGGGTCTGCCTGTAAGGCTGGTGGAACGTTCAAAGGTGGTGGGGGCGTTGCTCTCTGACGGGCTAGCTCGAGCGAGCGCCCACCCCGAAACGGCCCCCACCGCCTCGCGGCTGCACCTCACCGTGGCCGACGCCGCCGAGGTGATGGCGGGGCTTGACGAGGGGGTGCGTCCCGACACCGTTTATTTAGACCCCATGTACCCGCATACGAGCAAAACCGCCCTCAAAAACAAGGAGATGCGCCTCTTTCGCCTCCTCGTGGGCGAGGACGAGGACGCACCGCGGTTACTGGGTGCTGGGCTCGAGTGCGCCAAAAACCGCGTCGTCGTCAAGCGACCCAAGAACGCGCCGCCGGTCGGGGGGATGAAGCCTAGTGCGACCATTCCTGGTAAAACCACGCGCTTCGACCTTTATTTGGTTTAGCGTCCGTCAGCGGTTCACAAGCTCCAAAGGACAAAAGCTGTGCGGGAGGCTGGCAGCGTTACAATCGAGCCGTCAAGGTTGTTCTGAGTCGCCAAAACAGAGTTCAAGGGAGACGCATGACAGACACATCCACACCAAACGCACCCATAAAAGCCGTGACCGTCGTGGGCGCGGGCACGATGGGCGGCGGTATCGCCACGCTTCTTTTAATGAGCGGGTTCTCAGTCAAGCTCTACGACCCTTTTGAGGAGGCCCTAAACCGCGCGAGAACGCGCACCGAAAAACGCAACGACGCGTCCGTCTTAGGCAAGCTCGAGCTAACCAGTGACCTTCAACAGGCCGCGCAGGAGACTGATTTTGTCATCGAAGCGGTGCCGGAGAGGCTCGAGCTCAAGCGCGACATCTTCGCCCAACTCGACGCCGCTGCGCCGCCCCACGCGGTGCTGGCGACCAACACGAGCGAGCTGTCGGTCACCGCCATCGCTGCCGCGACGGCGCGCCCTACCCAAGTCATCGGGATGCACTGGTTCAACCCGCCCGAGCGCATGAACCTCATCGAAATCGTGCGGGCCACGCAGACCTCGGACGAGACGCTGGCGCTGACGCAGGAGGTGTCCGAGAGGTGCGGGAAGAAAACGGTGGTCGTCAAGGACCGTCAAGGCTTCGTGACCACGCGCGCCCTGGCGGCGCTTTTAACCGAGGCGATGCGGATGTTGGAGGAGGGCGTCGCCTCGCCCGAAGACATCGACACCGCCGTAAAATTGGGCCTCAATCACCCGATGGGGCCTTTAGAGCTCGCCGACTACGTGGGCCTAGACACCATGCTCTTTATCTCCGAGTCGATGACAGAGGCTTTGGGCGAACGCTTTAGGCCCACCCAAGGCTTGCGCAAGCTCGTCGAGGCGGGGCGGCTGGGGCGCAAGAGCGGGCGCGGGTTTTACGATTACGAGCCGTAGGGATGGCTGAGCGCAACGAAGAGGCAGTTCGGCGCGTTTACAACGCGTTTAACGGGCGAGATTTGGATGCACTCGAGGCGCTACTGGCTCCCAATTTTATCGACCATACGGCGGGGGCAGGAAGAAATGCGGGCATGGAAGGAGTTCAAAGCGCTTGGGAGGAGATGTGGCGGCATTACCCTGACCTCCGCATCCACATCGAAGAGGTTGTGGCCGAAGGTGAGCGGGTGGCGGCGCGCGTCACTTTCCGGGATTCGGACGGGGCCGTTCTGGGCCACATGGCGGAGTTTATGCGCCTTAGCGGGGGCAAGGTAGCGGAACTTTGGAGTCTCACGCGTTTGGGCTGATACGCTAGACTCACCCATTGAAGAAAGGGGAGAGGGTGGAAGAGGCGGTTCTACAGCTCGAGAACTTTCAAAACCTCGTCGGCCACCACTGCTCCTCGTCGGCTTTGAGGAGCGTGCTGCACTACGATGGAATTGAAGTCTCCGAGGTGCTCGCCTTTGGGCTGGGCAGCGGGCTGGGCTTTTTTTATAGCGTCGAGCCGCAGGGTTCCCCGACGCGGCGCTTTAACGGGCGCGCGCCCGACTTGGAGGGGAACTTCTATAGGTTTGCGGGGGTGCCGCTCGAGTGGGCGGGTGAATGGCAACCCGAACGTGTCCGTGAGGCACTTTCTGAGCACCGCCCCGTCCTGGCCCAAACCGACATCTTTCCCATCCCCTACTACGACGACGCGCACTTTATCGGTCACGGCGTGGCGGTGGTGGGGCTTGTTGGCGACGAGGTGCTGGTCGCCGACATCGCTGCAGAGGGACTTTCCAAAATGTCGCTCCAAAACTTTCATGACGCCGTGGCCCCCGACCACTACCCGCTGCTGACACCCTTCGGCTACGCCGCCGCGCCCAAACTTTCCCACCTCGACGTGGGGAGAATGGCACCCCGCGCGGTGGCGAAAACGGCGGCGTATATGCTCGAACCGCCCACGCCGCTCGAGGGCGTCCCCGGCATCTTTGCACTATCCGACGATTTGCCGAACTGGTCGGACCTGCCCGACCTCGCTTGGGCCGCGCGTTTCGGCTATCAAGCGATTGAAAAACGCGGCACGGGCGGGGGGAATTTTCGCTACCTGTACCGCGATTTTTTGCAGGAGGTGTTCCCCCACCTTGAGGTGGACCCCTCCCTACTGAGAGGCTTTGGCGAGGCGGGCGACCTCTGGAGAAAGGTTGCCAATCTTCTAAAAGAGGTCGCCTTTGCCGGAACACCCCCCTCGCAGAGGCGGGGGCTGCTGGCGGCGCAGGCTGAACTTACCCGCGTGGGCGAGCTCGAGGCGGGGCTGCTTGAGCGTTTGCACCCCTGAATCTATACCCCCTAAAAACTACCTGCTTACGCGGCCCCGGCTTTGCGCGTTCTCAGCCCGCCTTTTGCACATGTTGTTGGTGCGGTAGAGAAGGTCGACCAACTCCGTGTTGATGGCGACGAGCTCTTTGTCCCGCACGGTGTGGCCCAACTGCTGCCGGTAATCTTCAATACGCTTGGCTAGCCCTTGCGACACGGCCTTGTTTTGCCCCCCGGAGCGCACCTCGGGCAGGCGCGTTTCTATCTTTTGCATGAGCGTTTGCGCGGATTCCTTGAAAGCTTCCCGCTGATGTCGTGTAAGTCTCATGAGTCTCCCTAAGGTGTTAAATATACCACACGCCGAGTTTCGGAACCGAAATCCGGACGGCGCTCGAGATGCGTTAACCACTCCGGAAGCGCGCTCGGCTCATTGAACCTTGCCCACAACACCGCCCATAACCGGGCCATAACCCTGGTGCTTTAGGGTGCAAAGCGCAGAGACCAGGGTTGACGGCGTTCGAGCGTGAAGCGCGCTCGAGCCGCGCCCCCTTCTGCCTTTTGAAAGGGAGGTCAAATGAGACGTAAAGGAATGTTAGTCCTATGGCTGAGCCTGCTGCTTATCGTACCCGCGCTCGCGTTTGCGCAGTTTGGAAGAGGACGCCCCGACCAAAGGACGCAAAGTGCGGTTCAACAAGAGACTCTGAACGCGGTCTACGCCGAAGCCAGAAACGCCGCGGTGCGCATCGAGACCACCCCCGAGGGCGTCGGCTCGGGTTTCGTGATTTCTGAAGACGGTCTGGTGATGACCGCGTATCACGTGGTGCGGGAGGCGAGTGGCTTAAGCGTCGTCACGTCTGGCGGCGAACGCTACAGCGCCACGCTCGTCGGTTATGACGAATATGGCGACGTGGCGCTCTTAGACATCGAGGCGACGGGGCTCGAGGCCCTACCTATCGACTTTGCCGACACGCCCGAGCCGGGGGACGCGCTTCTGGCGATAGGCAACTCGAGGGGCGACTTTAACGCGCCGCGGGTGGGCCGGGTGGTGGCGTTAGGCCAGACGCTCTCCGCGAGCTTTCCCGAGGGACTCATCGCCTCAACCATGCCGCTCGCGCCGGGCGACTCGGGCGGGCCGGTTTTGGACAGCGACGGCGAGGTGGTGGGCGTGGCGGTGGCGATAAGTGTGGGGCCGGAAGGGGTCTCGAGCTTCGCCACCCCGCTTTTTGGGGAGGAGGCGAGCGAGATTGTCGCAGCCTTGGAGGGCGGCTTGCAGCGCGGCGTGCCCTTTATGGGCGTGTCGCTGTTGGAGCTCACGCCGCAGGTGGTCGCCAACCTCGGTTACGGCGCTCCGGGCGGCTTGCTCATTACCGAGGTCGCGCCGGGCTCGGGGGCGGACTTGGCTGGATTACGCGTTCCGGACACGGTGGGGTCGCGGGCGGGGCGGGGTCGCGGGCGCGTCGTGACCGGCATCAGACAGGCGGACGTGATTACCGCAGTGGACGGGCGGCGGGTCGAGACGGCGGACGAACTCGTCGGCTACTTACGCGGGCTTGAAATTGGGGACGAGGTCAACTTAACCGTTTTGCGGGGTGACGAGACGCTGCACTTCACGGTGACGTTGGGGGCGCGCAGCCTGTAGCGGGCGGGTTATGAGGCGGTTATGGTTCCGGTAACCCCCTGATAACCGCAAGCACCTAAGCTTTTACCTAGCAGAGACCCAGAGGCAACGGGCTCTGCGAGAAACGAAAGGAGCAAGAGATGAACAGACGGACGAAAAGCACTATTCTCGCGCTTACCGCGTCAGGCCTTCTTGTCGGCGGCAGCCTGGTCGGGGCGCAGGTCACCGGGGGCGCGCAGAGCGGCGGGGTGCAAAGTGACAGCGTGCAGAGCGACACCACCCCGTTCTTGGGCCGAGGGCACCACGGCTTTGGCGACTTCGGCGGGCGCGGTCTACCGTTCGGGCGCTTGGCGCTCGGTACCACCGTCGAGGTGGCCTTCTACGACGGCGACCCCGCGGCGGGCGGCAACGTCACGAACACGCTCGACTTCACCTACGGTGAGGACAGCGAGGTCGCCTTTGCGCAAACCTTTGCCGAGGCGAGGGAAGAGGCCGGTTATGTAACCGTCAACGTCGGCGAGCAGACGCGCACGGTGGACCTCTCCGAGGTGACCATCCCCGCCGACGGTCGCGGGCTCTTGCCGCGCGAGTCGGCTTCCGGACGAGGCCTGGAAGAGGGCAGCACCCTCACCGCCACCTTTTACGACGGCGACCCCGAGGCGGGCGGTAGCGTGGTAGAAACCCTCGCCTTTACCTACTTTGAGGACAGCGCGGCGGGCTTCGCGGAGAGCTTCACTGAGGCCGCCGAGGAGGCCGCATTTGTGGAGGTCACGACGGAGCCGCAGACGTACACGGTGAACCTCTCTGAAGTTTCCGACCGCGCCTTTGACGGTGACGGGCGGGGCTTCGGGCGGCGCGGTCGCAGGTAAAAACGCAGATAAATCGGTAAACTAGCCACAGAGCGCGCCGCGTGCAACCGTCGCCGCGGCGCCTCTAAAGGGGAGACGGAAAGCAAAGGGAGGGTTGGAGATGGACAACGACGATTTACCGGTAGGGCGCGTCCTGAGCCGCAGGGAGGTTCTTGCGCTTCTAGGGACGACGGGGGCAGCCGCGCTTATTGGTCTTTCGGTCGGGCAGACGGGCGGCACGGGTGGCACGGGCGGAGTGGCCTACCCCTCCTGCATCGTCACCCCGGAACTCACCGAAGGACCTTATTTTGTTGACGAAAACCTCAACCGCTCGGACATCCGCACCGACACCGAGACGGGCGAGGTCAAGGAGGGCGTGCCGCTCGAGCTCACCTTACGCGTTTTTGAAATCGGCAACGGCTGTGCGCCGCTCGCCAACGCCCAGGTGGACGTGTGGCACTGCGACGCGTTGGGCGTCTACTCGGACGTGCAAGACCCAGGCTTTAACACCGTCGGCCAGAACTGGCTGCGCGGCTATCAAGTCACCGATGACAACGGCGAGGTGCGGTTTATAACCGTCTACCCCGGCTGGTATCAGGGGCGGGCGGTCCACATCCACTTCAAGGTGCGCGGCGAGTTAGGGGGGCAAAACGTCGAATTCACCTCGCAGTTTTTCTTTGATGAAGACGTGACCGACGTGGTACACGCGCAGGAGCCTTACGTCTCCAAGGGTTACCGCACGCTGCTGAATGAGCAGGACGGTATCTTCCGGCGGGGTGGGGAGGGGCTGCTGCTCGAGCCCGCCCAGACCAGTGACGGCTACACAGCAAGCTTCGACATCGGGCTCTATACGGACTGATAGACCCTCTTGCGCGTTACGCAGACTCACCCAATGGAGAAGGTTCAACGGTCATGTTAAAGAAACTTTTAGGCGGCGCGGCGGCCCTGCTCCTTGTCGCCGCCCTCTTCGTCGGCTACTCGTTTTTCAAAACGCCCGAGCGCGCGAGCGAGCCCGTCGAAACGGTTTCCCTCGGCACCGCCAGCGAAGAAACACGAACGGGTTACGTGCTCGTCCAGGAGGCGTCCGAGGCGCGCTTTCTCATCGACGAGGTGCTGCGCGGGGACGACTTTACGGTGGTCGGCGCGACGAACCAGGTCGCGGGCGAGGTCGCTTTCGACCCCGACAACCCGGCAAGCGCGCAGGTCGGCACCATCACGGTCAACGCCCGCACGCTCGCCACCGACAGCGCATTCCGTGACCGCGCTCTCAAGAACCGCATCCTCTACACCGACGACTACGAGTACATCACCTTCACGCCGACCGAACTGGCCGGGCTGCCGGAGGCGGTGAGCGTCGGCGAACCTTTTTCCTTCCGGATGACCGGCGACCTCACCATCACCGACGTGACGCGCCCCGTCACCTTTGACGTGACGGTCACGCCGACCGAGGCGGGGCTCGAGGGGCTGGCGAGCGCAACTTTTCCTTATGCAGATTTTGGCCTGAGCATCCCCGCCTCGCAAGCGGTGCAGGCGGTGGCCGACGAGGTGACGTTGGAGCTCTCTTTCACCGCCTCAAAGGGTGTATAAGAAAGAGCGTCTATGCGCCTCCTCCTGGTCGAAGACGAACCCACCATCGCCAAACCCGTCGTGCGCGCTCTGGAAGCGCAAGGCCACAGCGTGCGCCACGCGGCGGACTTAGAGGAGGCGCGCGCACTCTTTTTAGACGCCGAACCCGACCTCATGCTCTTAGATGTGCGCCTGCCCGAGAGCGAGGACGGCGGTTTCGTGTTGGCTCGAGAGGCGCGGGCGGCGGGCTACAAAGGCCCCATCTTGTTCATGACCGCCCGCGACGCGTTGGAAGACCGCGTCATGGGTTTAGACGAAGGCGGCGACGACTACGTGGTCAAGCCCTTCGACGTGCCCGAGCTCTTGGCGCGGGTGCGGGCTCTGTTACGCCGCGTTCACGAAGCGAGGGCGAGCCTCATCGAAAAAGGACCCCTGGCGCTCGACCTGACGCACCGCGCCGTGCGCTGGGACGGCGTGCCCGTGACCCTGTCCAACCGTGAATACGCGCTTTTGGAGCGGCTAGCGCTCTCGCCGGGGCGCGTCTATAGCGTAGAGGAGCTCGTGGATTTGGTTTGGGGCGACGAGGCGACGCACACGGGTGTGGTCAAGGTCTGCGTGCATCATCTCAGGAACAAATTGGGGGGCGAGGTGGTTCGCACCGTGCCGGGCGGCTACCGTCTGGGCTTAGACCCGTGAGCCTGAGAACCCGGCTCGCGCTCTTTATCGCCCTCGCCATCGCGCTGGCGCTCCTCGCGCAGGGCGTGTTCGGCTACCTTTCCTTTAGGCAGCAGGCCTACGCCAGCCTAGACCGTGACCTGAACCTCTACTTAGAAGGGGTCCAGCGGGAGGTGCTGCGAAGCCGGGGCCGCCGCGACCCGCGCGGGCTGGGGCCGCTCGCGCTTCCGACCGAAGACTACGTGGCGCGGGCGCGCGTCGTTTATCAGGGGGAGGTGGTGTGGCAGCAGCCGGACGGGTTTCCGGACGTGCCGCTCGAGCCCACCCCCCACCCGCGGACCTACGGCGTGTGGCGCGTGAGCAGCGTGACGCCGGGGCCGCCCTCGGCCGACTTTTTTATCCAGGCCGCCGTGTCGTCGCGCGGCCTCATCGAGGGACTTGCGCGCTACCGCCGCACGCTCCTCTTTACGGTCGTGAGCGTTTCCTTTTTGGGCGCGCTCGCCTCGCTGCTCTTGAGCCGCCCCGCGCTACGCCCCTTGCAACACCTCCTGGCGACCGCTCAGCGTGTGGCCGCCTCGGGCGACTTGTCCCTGCGGGTGCCCCAAACGGGGGGCGGGGAATTGGGCGAACTCAGCGCGACCTTTAACCGGATGCTGGAACGCTTGGCGGCTTTTCGCCAGCGCGAGAGCGCCTTTACGCGGAGCGCGTCGCACGAGTTGCGCACGCCGCTTACGGCCATGAAGCTCCAGCTAAGTTCGTATCGCGAGGGCTACGCGGGCGCTGAGGAGACGTTCGCCGTGCTCGAGGGCGAGGTCGAGCGGATGACGCGCCTTTCCGAAGCGCTCCTGACTTTGGCGCGCGAAGGCCGGACGCAGCGGGTGGGGGTGGACGTGGCGGCTTTGGCGAAAGAGGTGGCGGAAGAGGCGCAGGTCGCTTATGAGGGACCGGGAGCGCTCGAGCTCGCAGGCGACCCCATTCTGTTGCGGCAAGCCCTCGTCAACCTCCTAGAGAACGCGCGGAAGCACGCGCCGGGGGCGGACGTGGTGGTGACGCTCGAGCCCCGCGCCGCCTCTGAACAAAGCTTCGCGGTGTTGAGCGTCACCGATACCGGGCCGGGTTTGTCGCCCGAGGCTGCGGCGCGCGCGACCGAGGCGTTCTACCGCGCGCCGGGCACGCGCACGCCGGGGAGCGGGCTGGGGCTCACCGTGGTGGCGCAGGTGGCCGAGGCGCATGGGGGGCGGCTCGAGCTCTCACAAAACTCGCCCCAAGGTCTCAAGGCTGAGATGTGGCTGGGGCGGGAGCAGACGGCTTCTTTGGAGGGGGCTCGAGGTGCGCTTTGAGGTAGCGCTCTACCTCATTAAATTCAAGTGGGCGAAGAGAGTTTACAAAAAGCCTCTAACAAGACTGACACACTTTAGGACAAAAAGAGAAAAGCGGCTGATGGCAGGCTCAGCCGCTCTTTGAGTTTCACTGTCCTAGACAGTCTTTCTCAGTGGTTGGGGTGCAGGGATTCGAACCCCGATTAACGGAACCAAAATCCGCTGTCCTGCCGTTAGACGACACCCCACCGTCTTACGCGCGCCGTCCGAACAAGCCGAGAGAGGCGTCGGCAGGCGCAAACGTAATTGTATAAATCCAGGCTTGCCCTTGTCAAGTTGAGCGTGGTGAGCGGGTGAGCTCGAGCCGAGGATGGATCGCGGGGGCGGTTAGATTTACAGCTCGCCCACCCGACTTTCACAAATAAAGTGGGTCAGCCGTAGAGCCGTTCTTCAAAGCCGCCGCAACAGGCCCGCCGCCTCTCGCTCTTGCCCCGCCGCCTTTAGGTGGTAGCACGCTTCTCGGGCGAGATGGCGGACGCGCTCGAGCTCCTCGCGCAAGAAGTCACGCCCCGCCCCGCTCGCCCAGTGCCGCGCGACGGCGTGGGCGGGCAGCTCCTTGAGAAGCTCTCGGTGCCAGAAGGGGGAGTCGCCGTAGCCCTTTTGCAGGTACTCGGCCTCCTCCAAGTCCAGGTAGAGGATGACCGTCTGCGGCTCCGCCTTCGCAAAGGCTATCGCCAAATCAATGAGCAGGTCGTTGGGCACATAGGTGGACTTCTTGCGGTCGGTGTAGCAGGGGGAGGAGCGCCAGGGCCTGGCGTCCAGGCCGGCCCGCGCGGTCACCCGGTCGAGCGCGGCGGTTTCGTCTTTGCCCACAACGGAGTAAAGGCGGAAGTCATCAACCCACAGGTCTTCTCCACTCGCAGACAGCACTGCGGCCGCCGCCCGGCAGACGACCTGGTCTACTTTCCTGTGTTCCAGCGAGCTGTAGAAAGCACGCTCTTTCTGTTCGTCCCTCTCTAGTTTCGGCCAGTCCTCCCAGCGGCACACGAGCCGAGTGGCGGCGACGAACTCCTCGAGGCCTTCTAGCTCCCCCTCGACGTGACGCACCTTGACCTTTACCGCACCCTTGCGGTTGGGCAGGAACAGCAGGACGACTTTGACGGCGGGGTTACCGGCGGTATTTGGGGCGCGGTACGCCCACGCGGCCCCGGCTTCAAATTCACGCTTGGTCATAAGAGCAGTTTAGAGAATGCTGATGAGATAGGTGTTGAAAAAGCCTGACACGCCCTGCATAGGCTGACATCGTGCTGCGGTTGAGCGGGCCCGCTCGAAGCACCCATCAAAGAGAGCGACGGGCCATGCTGCACCCGCCGCTCTTGTTTGGCTTTTAGAAACCTAGTCCGCCGCGACAACCTCGCCAACCGGCACGGCTCTGTTAAGCCGCGCGCTCTCGTAGCCCGCCAGCACCAGCCGCACCGCCTCGAGCCCGTCCTCCCCCGTACAGACCACGTCGCGCTCGCCGCGGATGGCCGCCAAAAAGTCTACCACCGCCTGCGAGTGCGCGGTGAGCCCGCCAAAGGCGTGGGTCGCCACGTCGGGCTCCGCCCAGGTCGTCCCCGACGACTCGCGGTAGTAGTGGCGCAACACGGGCGTGCCGTGGCGGTTGGTGTGCTCGAGTGCGCCCTCGGTCCCGTAAATCCAGAAGCCGTAGTCCCAGCCCGTCGCCGTCCAAGCGTTCTCGACCGTGCCGAGCGCGCCCGACTCGAAGGTGAGGCTGACGACCGAGGTGTCCTCGACCTCCACGTCGAATTTGAGCGTCGCGGTGCGCCCGTACACCTCGGCCACGTTGCCGCCGAAAAAGCGCGCCCAGTCCATCATGTGACAGCCGTTGTCGAGCAGCGTGCCCCCGCCCGAGTTGGCGAGCTTGCCGAAGGAGTCGCGGACGCTTTTAGCCCCGGCCCAATCGTGCGCCTGCCGCAACCTCATATAGGTAAGGCGGCCTAATCTACCCGACTCGATAAGCCGTTTCGCCTTCGCGGCGGCGGCGTCCGAGCGCAGGTGGTGGCCGATTTGCAGCACCACGCCCGCCTCGCGGCAGACGCGGATCATCTCCTCACCGCGCTCGAGAGAGAGCGAGATGGGCTTTTCGCAGAGCACGTGCTTGCCCGCCCTGGCCGCCGCCAGCGTGACGGGGTGGTGGAGCGCGTTGGGCAAGCAGACCGAGACCGCCTCGATGTCGGGGTCGGAAAGGAGTTCTTCGACGTTTGTGTAGCCCCTCGGAATGTTCCACTGCCGCTGACGGCGCTCCAACGCCGCCACGTTAAGGTCCGCAATCGCCAGAATGTTCGCGCCGCCCGCGGTGTAGCCCTCGTAATGAAAGATAGCCACGCCGCCCGCGCCGATGATGCCTACGTTGAGAGGTCTTGCTTCTGTGGGTTGTGTCATGAAATCTCCGTTACTTTTTTACTTACTCAAAGCTTCTAAGGGTTCGGGCCGGTGGCCGTACGTCGTTTTGGGTCCTTCGGGCGGCGCGGCCCAGCGCACCGCGTTCTCAATCACGCGCTGCACCTCGGCTTGGTAGTAGATGGGGTGGGTTTCGTGACCGGGGCGGAAGTAAAAAATCTTGCCGCGCCCTCTATAAAAACAGCAGCCGCTCCGAAACACCTCGCCGCCCCGGAACCAGCTCACGAACACGAGTTCGTCGGGCGCGGGGATGTCGAAATGCTCGCCGTACATTTCCGCCTGGGGCACTTCGAAAAATTCGCCCAACCCCTCGGCGATGGGGTGCCCCGGCGCGACGACCCAGAGCCGCTCCTTCTCCCCCACCTCGCGCCACTTGAGGTCGCAGCTCGTGCCCATGAGCCGCTTGAAGGGCTTAGAGAAGTGCCCCGAATGCAAAACGATGAGCCCCATGCCCTCCAGAACCCTCGCCTGCACCCGGTCCACCACCTCGTCCTTCACCTCACCGTGCGCCATGTGGCCCCACCAGAGGAGCACGTCGGTAGCCTCCAGCACCTCTTCGGTGAGGCCGTGCTCGGGCTCGTCGAGCGTCGCCGTGCGGACTTCAAAGCCTGCGTCTTTGAGCGGCTTGGCGACGGCGTGGTGGATGCCGTCGGGATAAATCTCGGCGACTTTGGGGTTCTTCTTCTCGTGTCTGTATTCGTTCCAAACGGTGATGCGTGGGTTCATGGGGTTCCTTCATTGGGGGTGGGTTTCTAACGTGGCGCAGCGCGGCGCACCGCACGATGATACATGGAAAAGGTGGGGGAGGATGTGGCTTGTGAGAACACCTTATACCGAACCCTCTATACTAAAGCATTGTGACGCTGCGCTATGTCGAATGTCCCCGCGACGCCTGGCAAGGGTTGACCCGCGTCATTCCTACCGACGAAAAGCGGGCGCACTTAGAAGCCCTGCTGGGGGCGGGTTTCCGCTCCCTCGACTTGGGCTCGTTCGTTTCCCCCAAGGCGGTGCCGCAGCTCGCCGACACCGAGGAGGTTCTGGCGGGCTTGGCGCGTCCCCAAGACGCCGACTTTCTCTGCATCGTCGCCAACGAAAGGGGAGTGGAGCGCGCGTTAACGGCTCCGAACGTCACCAGCGTTGGCTATCCTTTGTCGGTCAACGACACCTTTCAGAGGCGCAACACCAACCGGAGCGTAGGGGCGTCGTGGCCGCTCGTGGAGGAGATGCTGGCGCTCACCCGGGCGCGGGGGCTGGGCCTCGTCGTCTATCTTTCGATGGGTTTCGGCAACCCCTACGGCGAGCCTTGGTCGCCGGACGACACGGCAGCGGCGGTCGCGCGGCTTAGGGAGATGGGCGTCCGCGACCTCGTTTTGGCGGACACCGTCGGCACGGCGACCCCGGCGCGGCTGGGGGATGTGCTGAGTGCGGTCAGGGACGTTCAGGCGTTGGGCCTCCACCTCCACGCACGTCCGGAGAGTTGGCGTGACCCGCTCGAGACCGCCCTCACCCACGGCCTGCGCTGGTTCGAGGGCGCGCTGGGCGGCGTTGGCGGCTGCCCCTTCGCGGGCGACGAACTGGTTGGCAACCTGCCCACTGAAGCGGTGTTGCCCTGGCTGGCGGCGCAGGGCTTGGAGGTCGAGGTGGACCTTGACAGCCTCCCCGAACTCGCTACACGCGCGCGTGCGCTTCAGATATCTTTTTCTTAGTGGTGTGTAAACACCGCCTTTCCGTTACCTTTCATACATCCTTACTTTGTGCTGTAGGTCGTCCTGAAAATCTGAAAGAGAAGTGGGAGCGCCCTCGGAAGTACAAAAGCCGTTCCCACGTCGTTTAAGGCCGTTGTCACTTACCTCTAACCATATCGGAAGCTTCCGCGCGCGTCACTCGAAGGCGAGCGTTTCCCGCACGGGAAGCTTTACAGCCTCTCTGGCAGGCCACCAGCACGCGAGCAAAGTCAGCGCGGCGGCCAACAGGACCCAGACGCCGACGGCGGCGGGGGCGACGATCACGGGCACCTCGACGTGTAGCCCGTGTTCGCCGACCAGATACGCCGCTAGGGCGGTGAGCGGCAGGGAGAGAGCGCCCGCCAGGAGCACGCTCACAGCCGCTATGGACGCGCCCTCGAGCAGGAGCACGCGGCGCACCGCGCCCCGGCTCGCGCCCAGCGCCCGCGTGACGCCTATCTCCCTGGTCCGCTCGAGCACGTTCAGGCTCATGCTCGTCGCCAGCCCGAGCCCGCCGACGAGGAGCGACACGAAGGCAGCGACGCCGAGGAGGATGAGCAGGATCAAGAAGTGGTCCACCATCGAGCCGCGGAGGGTGGCCTGGGTCATCAGAAAGCTCGGGAACCACCCGGCGTCGACAACCCGCTCTTCCAGGGCGGTTGCGACCCGTGCCTCTTCTCCGGGCGTCGTCCGGACGCGGAGCGCGCCCGCGACGTCCTCCCGTCCGAGAAGGGTCGTCATGGTCGCAGCGTTCGTGTAGAACCCTGGCGGCGACACGTCGTCCATTACCCCTATGACCTCCACGGAGGTCACGCGGCTCGCCACCACGAGGTTGCGCCGCGCGCCCAAGTCTAACCCCGGCTCCGCCGCCTGCAGGTTGTGACTCACCACGACGACACCTAATTCGTCAGGTTGCGGCCAGCGCCCCTCCGCGAGCACGGGCTCGAAAAGCCGCGTGTCGGCGGGGGGCGCCAGCACGCTGTAGCGGCCCGTACCGACAGGTTGCGCCCCCACGCCCTCGAGCGCGACGGTCGCTAGCACGTGGCCCCACGCCTCCGCCTCGAGCACGCCGGGTACGGCCCGAGCTTGCTGCAGGAGCGGCTGGGTGGGGGCAAGCCCCAGGAGCCGCAGGTCGATGTCGTCGCTTCGCGTCGCCAAAGAGGTGTCGACGGCTGATAGGAGCCCCCGGTAGACATTCGCCGTCGTCATCAGCATCGCCCCGCCGAGAGCAAGGGCGGCTAGGGTTAGCACTGTCCGCCAGGGACGGCGGAAGCTGTTGCGAAAGGCCAGGGTGAGGATACGGTCAGCAGGGATAAAGGAGAAGGACCGGGTCCAAGTTTGCTTTGTGAAAGGCCGCAGCCCGCTGTCCTGAATCGCCTCCCGCACGTTCCGCCGCGCCGCCCGGACCACCGGACCCGCGGCCGCGAGCAGGGGCCAGCCAATCCCGATGAGGGCGACCACAAGAAAGACCCAAGCGGGAACCGCGAAGCTGCCGACGTCTAAGTTGAGCTGCCCGGCGGCAAAGCCCGCAAAGGCTCGAGCGAGCCCCGCGCCGAGGGGCAGCCCCGCGACCACCGCCACACCGCAAACGAGGAGGATAAAAGCAAAATATAAAGCGGCGATCTGCCCGAAAAACGCCCCCACCGCCTTCATGACCCCTATCTGTCGCGTCTGCCGGGCGAGGGTGCCCGCCGTCATGTTGGCGACCAGCGTGCCGCTAAATACCAGCGTGACCACGCTAAAGAGCTGTAGGAGCAAAACCAGCGTCGCCATATGGTCGGCGTGGGGATGCTCCCGCACCGGGACCTCGACCCGCCGCACCTCCCGGCCTTCTTCTGCAAGCCAGGCTGTCAGCGTCGCCGCGAGGCGGGTGGCTTCCTCCCGGCTGCTCTCCTCGGGCAAGAGGACGCGCAGCTCATCAAGTTGCGATCCGGCGCCGAGCCGGGCGAGCGTCTCGGGCGTGACGTAGATGTAGCCCGCGTTGTCCTGCCAGCCGGGCGCCACGCCGGGGTCGTGGACGACGCCGCTGATCTTCAGCTCCGTGAGGTCGCCGCCCGGCACCCGTAAGCGCAAGGTCTCGCCGACGTCGGCGTTGAGAACCGGGAGGGCCGAACGCTCCGCCAAGGCGCTTCCCACTTCCGGCGGCCAGGCGCCGCGCTCGGGGCGGAAGGTCGACACGCGCAGGTTGTCGAAGTCCGGCACGACGAAGACGAGCAGGGTGCGCCAGTCGCCCGGCGCGACCTCCGCGCGGGCGCGGACGACGCGGCGCGCCTCCGCCGCCACGACGCCGGGTTGGTCTTCTACTAGAGCCGCCAACGACTGCTCCGCCGACTCGAGCCACAGCACGATACTCGCTGGCTTTCCGCTCAGGAAGCTCGCCTCGATTTCGCGGTCGAGGACCACCTGTGCGGCGACCGCTGCCATAAGTACGGCGGTGCTTATGGCTATAGCGAGGGTCACGAGCCCTGCGCGTGCGGGGTTTTCCCGCACGTCCCCCCATATCTTGCGCAACCGGGGGGACATCAGGAGACCTTCAGCGCGCCACGCTGCCCTCTTACGATATGGCCGTCCTCGAGCCGGACGACGCGATTAGCTTGCCGCGCGATAGCCTCGTCGTGGGTAACCACAACGAGCGTTTTGCCTTCCGCGACCAGCTCCTCGAACAGCCGGAGGATTGCTCCGGCGGTCGCTGTGTCGAGATTGCCGGTGGGCTCGTCGGCCACCAGAATAGGCGGGTCGTTGGCGAGGGCGCGCGCGATGGCCGCCCGCTGCTGCTGGCCGCCGGAGAGCGTGGCGGGCAGCTTCGCCCCCTGGTCCGCGACGCCGACCGCCTCGAGCAGGTCTTGCGCCCGCCTTTGGCGTTCTCGCCGGGGTACGACCTTAAGAAAATCCATCGCCAGCAGAACGTTCTCGAGCACAGTCAGCGTCGGCAGGAGCTGAAAAAACTGGAACACCACCCCGACGTTGCGGCCCCGCCAGCGGGCGAGGGCATCCTCGCCCAAGTTGCGCAGCGAGGTCCCGGCGACGGAGACCTCCCCCGAGGTCGGCCGGTCGAGCCCGGCGATGAGGTTGAGGAGCGTCGACTTTCCGCTGCCCGAACGCCCCAACACGGCGACCAGTTCGCCGGGCGCGACGGCCATACTGACCTCCTTCAAGGCGGTATAAGTTTGGCCTGACGGGAGCTTGTAAACTTTGGTCACGGCCGTGAGATACAAAAGGGGCTCGAGAGAGGCGCCAGGGGTGTCGACCGTCACTTCCGATCGAGCTTCCGTCTTGAGGCTAGCCACGCCCCACCTCGTGTTTGCCCGGAGCCCAACCGCCAGACGCCAAATGGCGCTGGGCAAAACTTTGCGGGTCGGGCTCGAGTTCCGTGGCGAAGGTGTCATTCCAGCGGTTGAGAAAGCCCATCAGGGCGATCGTGCCGACGATGTCCACGATCTGGCCATCGTCGAAGTGCCGCTTCAGGTCGTCGAAGTGCCCCGCGGTCACCGCATTGGGTAATACTGAAGCGTCGCGGGCGAGGCGCAACACGGCGCGCTCGGCCTCTGAAAAGCGGGGGTCCGTCTCGAACTCCCAGGCGGCGGCTATTTTCGCGGGGTCGACCCCGGCGACCGAAGCCTGGCGCGCCCCGTGCGCCTGGCAGTAGCGGCAACCGGCGGCGGTGCTCGCGACCTGCACCACGAGCGTCCGCAGGGTGGGCGGGATGCCGCCCCGGATGACGGCGTGCGCGAGCCCCAGAAAGCCGCGTACGAGCTCGGGGCGGTGCGCCATCGTGTAGACGGTGTTGGGGACGAAGCCGAAAGAAGCGTACGCCTGCCCCGCCAAAGGCTCGAGTTCGCCGAGTTGGCCCCGCGGAACGGGTTCGATATAGCTCATGAAAACCTCCTAGAAGGAATAGACGGTCGGTTTGTGCGCCAACCTCATCTGCTCCTTCTTTAGTTTTCTGCTATGCTGCGTGAAATGGAGAAGAGCCCTTCACCTAGCCCGGCCCGCGAGGTCACCCACCCCGAGGCGGCCCGGCTGCTCACCGACATGACCGGCTTGCGCTACTTAGAGCCCTTCTTCGGGAAACCCCGTACCGTGAGCGAGGCGGCGGCCCTGCTCGAGGTGAAACCCAACTCGCTCCTCTACCGGGTGCGCCGGTTTGTGGAACTGGGCCTGCTCACGGTCGTGTCGGAGGAGGCTCGAGCGGGACGGGCGGTCAAGCGTTACGGAACCGCCGCGGAGGCATTTTTCGTCCCTTTCGCGGCGACCGACGCCCTCACCCCGGAAGCGTGGCTGCTGCGCTGGGAGCGTGACTTGCAAGACCGGCTGGTGCAAAGCGCCCTGACCAGTGGCGACGAACCGCCGCGTGCATGGGGGTTAAGGATAGGTCTCGGTCAGGACGGCCTGCTCAGCGTGTACCCGGCGTCGCAGGACGGGCGGCTGGTGATGTTTGGCTTGGAGGCCGACCGGGCCGCGACGCTGCTGGGCTGGAACACGGGGCTCTATCTCGATTATCCTGCCGCCAAGGCGTTCCAGCGGGAGCTTCATGATCTAGTCCTGAAGTATTACCGCAAAGGCGGCGCTCAGCAGTACGTCTTACGCGTCGCCCTCGCGCCGCTCCCCAAGAGGACGGTGCCGCCACTTTTTACCATCTAAGAGCAGAGACTAAGTGGCAGAGAGTGCTTCCAAAATGAGCTTCCTCAAACCCATGTATGCGAAAAGATAGGATGTGCCAAAGCGGACGGGACCTTTTATGGCGCGCAGTTTCCTCTGAAGTGTAAAAACGTTCAAGTGCCCATTAGGGGACGGAAAGTTGTTAGTCAGGATGAGTTAATCTTGTCCCGCGGTAAGAGGTGGAGAGAGAACGCACTCAGGTATCAAGGGAAAATAACTCTCACCGCGGGGCAAGCACGAAAAAGGAGAGGGCGCTTCAGAAAATGTGAAGGTGGATGTCGGACAGGTCCTAGCCCGCAGGAACCTGGAAGCCGCGGCGCTCGAGCTCGCGCCTGGCGGCTTCTAACGCCCGCGCCCGCGTCTCCTCGAGCCCCGCGTGGACGGTCGCGCCCGCCGCCGCCACGTGCCCGCCGCCGCCGAGTTCCAAGCAGACGGCCTGCGCCGACACGTCCCCGCGCGTGCGGACCGAGATTTTGGTGACGTTTTCGCCCGCGTCCCCGCGCTCTTTGAAAAAGATGGCGACATAGGTTCCTTCGGCGTAGCGAATAAAGCCCACGTAATCGTCCGAGTCGTCGTCGGTCTCGCCGATTTCATAGCGCATCGCCTGGGTGAGTTCCGCGGTCGCCACGAGGCCGCTTAAGGGAAACGCCACGGTCGACATCACCTTGCCGAGCATCCGGAAATAGTCGGGGTGACGCCACTGCAAGCGGTCGGTCAGTTCGGTGTAGGCGACGCCCTTGGCGAGAAGGTCGCCCGCGGCCTCCAGCACCTCGGGGTTGGTGTTGCCGTAACGAAAATTGCCCGTGTCGGTCAGGATGCCCGTCAAACAGGGCGTCGCCAGTTCGCTTGTCCAGGGGACGCCGAGCGCGTCAATCACGTCTTTGACCATGTGGGCGGTGGCGGCGCGGCTGGGCTGCACCAGCGAGAGGTCGCCCGTGCGGTCGTTGGTGCCGTGGTGGTCTATGTTGAGGGTAAATGCAGCGCCCGTTAGAGGCGCGCCGGTCGCCCGCGGCCCGATTTCAACGTCGAGGACGGCCAGGAGGCAGTTCTCGGGGAGTGTGTCCAACGGGCCTGAAAGTTCTCCCTCACGAGTAATAAACTGCAAGTAACGAGGCGGCTCCATCGGCAGCACGGTCGTTTTGCCGAGCGCGTCCAGGGCGCGTTTTAGTCCCAGCGTGCTGCCGAGCGCGTCACCGTCGGGGTCCTGGTGCGAGATGACGACGATGGGGCCCTCCCACGCCGTCAGTTTAGCGGCGACCTGTTCAACTTTGGCCGCGTAGTCCGCTTCGCCCGTGTTATCGATGGCGGAACGCGCCCCACGTGCCGCGCCGTCCCCTGTGCCATTTGCCGTGTTATCTACTTTATTTATGGGTGTGTCGCCTACTGAATCGCTTGCTGATTTGTCTACTTTGTTTACCGCCGAAAGCATCTTCACCTCTTGACTATACAAGCCCTGGATGAGCGCCGCCAGGGTCATGTCACGCTTTGGATAAGGCCTTAAAATCTCTGCGAAAAATTTGACAAAGCCCGGACATAATGTTGTCTACTGAGCAGACTTTTGCGGCAGATGGTTCCACAATACGGTATGACCGATTTTGTTTTTGGGGACGCTCGTGCTTAGGCCCGTCTCGAGGCGCGCGTGGCTCCTCTTCTTGTTGCTGCTCGTGTTCGCCCTCTACCTCTTGTCGCCAAGATACGCCGAACCCGCGCCGAGCTTCGTGGCGCAGTCTTTCCCGTCGGCTCCGGCGGTGGTCGCGCCGACGGGGCGGCTCGCCGACACCTTCGAGTTGTCCAGGCCCGCGACCTTGCAGGTCGGCGTGCGCGCTGGGGGATTTTTTAATCCCGCGCTGTTGGGTATCGGTACGGGCTTCTTTATCTCGCCCGACGGCCTCGTTCTGACGGCGTATCATGTGGTGGACGCGGGGGACGTGCGCGTCTCGCGCGACAGCCTCAGCTACATGGGGATAGGCCCCGACGACGAACATTATTCGCTCGAGCTCGTCGGCTTTGACGCTTATCTGGACCTGGCCCTGCTCCAGGCCGACGTTGACGGGGAGGTGCCCTACATCCCGCTGGCGAGCGTGCCGCCAAGGATAGGCACCGAGATCGTCGCCATCGGCAACAGCGGGGGTGACTTTTTAGAGGCTCGAGCGGGCAAAATCACCCGCCTAGGTGTCACGGCCCGCCGCGCGGACTTTGCAAACGACACCATCGAACTCACCGCCGCGCTCAGCCCCGGCGACTCCGGCGGCCCCGTGCTCGACGAGAAAGGCGAGGCCGTCGGCGTGGTGAGTTATATCGCCTACGGCGCGCCGAGCACCCTGCCGCCCTTTTTGCGCGGCGTCGTGGGGCTCAGTGACTTCGCCTCGTACGCGGTGCCCGTGCTGAGCGGCAGCGAGGTCGTCAACGCGCTTCTAGCCGGCGAGCAGCGCGACGTGCCCGTTATCGGTTTTACCTTCGCCGGGCGCGAGAGCTATGACCCCAGAGACCCGCGCCGGGACTTGGGGCCGAGACCGGGCATCATCGTCGGGACGGTTCAGCCCGGCGGCCCCGCGGAGGCGGCGGGCCTGCGGAGCTTGCAGCAGCGCGCCGTGACGGACGCCCAGGGGCGGACGGTGAGAACGGACATCACCGCCGACGTTATCACCGCCGTGGACGGCGTGCCCACCAGGGATTACTTCGAGCTTCTCGCGGTGCTGCGCAGCAAAGAGGTCGGCGACGAGGTCACGCTCACGGTGCAGCGCGGGGACGACATCGTCCGGCTCGAGCTCACCCTGGGGGCCAACCGGCAGGTTTTCAGGTAGTGTGGTAGCAGGTGCTACCCCCGGCTTAGACAAGATTCGGTTTGAGCGTTACTGTTTAAGACGTAGTTCAGGGGATAATACCTGCGCTCTACCCGCTCTGTATCGAGATTTACGAAAGACTCACAACTTACAAAGAAAAGAGCCCCGGTGTCGGGGCTTTTTGGTGGGCGATGGTGGATTTGAACCACCGACCTCTACATTATCAGTGTAGCGCTCTAACCAACTGAGCTAATCGCCCGCGCGGGCGAAGGGGAGTCTATCACGCTTTCCAAAAAGGGGTCAAGGCTCCCCGGAACAGTAAGGAGCGTCAAGAACGTGTGCCGAGCCCTCGAGCTTCGGGGTAGAGTGGGCCGTGCTAGACGCCGTTAAGCTCCTTTACGAAAGCGTTTCCATCCCCAGCTTGTCGGGGCAGGAGGGCGCGGTCGCGCGTTTTTTTGTGGAACAGGTGGAGCCCTTTGCCGACGAAGCGTTTGTCGACGGGGCCGGTAACGCGGTGGCGCGTATTGGAACGGGGTCTCTCAGGGTCTGCTTTCTGGGTCACATTGACACGGTACCTGGGGTCATCCCGGTTCGCGTCGAGGACGGCAAACTCTACGGTCGCGGGTCGGTAGACGCCAAGGGCGCGTTTTGCACGGCGGTGGTGGCGGCTTCTAAGCTCCCTGCGGAGGTGCTCGAGCGTCTTACCTTCACGCTCATCGGCGCGGTCGAGGAAGAAGCGCCCTCGAGCCGGGGGGCGCGTCACGCCCTCGCAACGCTTCCCAAACCCGACTTGATCATTATCGGCGAGCCGAGCGGCTGGGAGGCGATGACGCTGGGGTACAAGGGGCGGCTGGTGGTGAAGGTGGCTCTCGCCAAGGCGAATTTCCACGGCGCAGGCGAGGGAACGACCGCGCCTGAAGACATGGTCGCGTTTTATGGAGCGGCCAGAGCGTGGGCGGACGGGCTTAACGAGGGCGTGAGCGGCGTGTTTGACGCGGTGCAGCTCTCGTTGCAAGCCTTCGTAAGCACCAGCGACGGGCTTACGCAGCGCGCGACCGCGACCCTGGGCTTGCGCCTGCCGCCCCGTTTGTCTCCAGAAGAGGCCGAGGCGGAACTTCGCAAGGTGCTGCTGGGAGACGGGCTCGAGCTCGCCTTTACGGGGCTCGAGCGGGCCTACCGGAGCGCCAAAGACACGCGCCTCACCCGAGCGTTCCGAAACGCCATCCGCGCGGCGGGGGGCGCGCCCCGCTTCAAGGTCAAAACGGGCACCTCGGACATGAACGTGGTCGCGCCCGTGTGGGACGTGCCGATGTTGGCTTACGGGCCGGGGGACTCGAGGCTCGACCACACGCCGGGCGAGCATCTCGAGATAGAGGAGTACGAGCGGGCGATTGAGGTCTTGCGGAGGGCGCTTGGAGAACTGGGGCGGCAAACGGGGTCCGGGTAAAAGGTTCGGGCAAGCGTGACAAAAATTAAAACCATACGATAGGGGGTTAGCCTATACTTGTTGTCATGCTCCCCCCCGAACGCCTGGCTTTGGAACTCTTAGAGTACAAAGTCGCGGACCTCTCCACAGACCCCTTCAAGGAGGGACCCACGCGCGGCTTTAGCCCCTGGCGGCTCCTCGCCTTTTGCCAGGAGCACGGCGCGAGCTTTGGGGCCGACGAAAGGGAGCGGCTCGAGCGGGCCAAGAGGACGCTCGAGCGCCGCGACGGGATGAGTAACACGGGTGACGGCCCGGCGCACCGTGAAACCAACGGGACGGCCACGCCAGCAGGCGACTTAGACTTTGGGGCGTTTTTGCTGGACCTGCCGAGCCCAACGCCACGCCCGCCCACCCCTTTCGCCTCCTCTGCCACCCCCGCACCCTTTGCCCAGTCTGCGTCACCTCCTGAACCGTCTTTTGAATGGACCCGCCAATCGTCTCCCAATCTCTTTTCTGCTTCGTTGTCACCCGCGTCACCCTCGGTCTTGGGGACGCCTCGAGGTCTCGGCCCCGCCGAAAGGGCCGAAGAGGCGCTCCTTAAAAAGTTGGCGCGGCGCGTGTGGTGGTTTGACCTCGAGGACTGGGTGGGGCGCTCCGCGGCGAGCTGCCGCGCGGAACGCGAGCGCACGACGGCGCGGCTTCTCTACGCGCTCCTGCGTAACCTCAATCTTTACGCCGCCACGCCGACTTTTGCCGAGGACGCGAGTTTGCTGCATTTTAAGGTGCTCGAGCCCGTGCCCGCGTTCGGCGACCCGCTGGCGTCGTTTAACGCGCTCGAGAGCATCGCGGGCGTGATACGTGAACTCATAGAGACCGCGCTCGCCCTGGGGAGCGAGGGGGCGCTCAAGGCGCTCAAGCTCCCCCCCGCGGGGGCGCTGACCTACCTGCGGGAGATGGCGCGCCGAATCGCCGAGGACCCCTACGCGGGCCGGCTGAGCGCCGCGCCGCCCAAGGGGGTGAGCAGCCGCCTCCTGCGCCTAGCGTTAGAAGAACTCGCCAAAGAGCCCCTGTCGGCGGAAATGCGCGAGCGGCAGCGCCACGAGTTGGAGGGGCGGCTGCAAGGGGCGCTGGCCTTTGAGAGAACCCAAGAAGCCATGTTCCGCCGGGACGCGGAGGCCTTTTCGGAGGCCGCCGGGCGGTTTTTCGAGCCCCTCGCGGCGTACCTGCCGGAGCGCGTCGGCGGGAACGCGGACGAGGCGGGTCTCCCCGGCGGGGTGCTTTTCGCCCAGCGGCCCGACCTCCGCATCGACAAGGTGCCCATCACCGCGCAGACGCTGACGCTGCATCTCAAGGGACCCGTGCGCTTCTCGATGGGCGGGACGCCGCTGGCCGTCGTGGGCACGGGGCCGTCGCTGAGCCTGTTCGCCAACGGGCAGGAGGTGCCGCTGACGCCACGCTTTACGGTTGACCTGGGGCGGCAGAAGATTCTCGGGTTTAGAGAGGACGCCTACGTCCACCTCAGGGTGCAAGACGAGGCGCGTTCGCTCGCCGCGCTCCTCGCGGAGGGCCTGACCGCGCTTTTCGTGCTCACCTCGCCTCACCAGGCGTCGCTTCTGAACGTTCTCAAAACGCTTTCCGGCGTGGCGGGGGGGGAGCCCCAGGAGGTCGTGCGGCGCGCGGTCGCGCACCTCGCGCAGTGGAGCGCGAGCACGCCCGACTTAGGGCGCACGGTCGAGGGCTTTCTCTCGGGCGCCGCCAAGGCCCTCCACCTCCCCCTGCCGCAGGAGGTCATGGGCGAGATCACCGCCCATATCTGCCGCGCGCTGTCGGTGAGTTCCGCCGACCTGACCACCCTCTACGACGGCGTGGTATGCACCAAAAAGGCGCTGTACGGGCTCTCGGACGAGCCCGTCAGCGTGGTCGTCGACGGCGTGCCCCTGACCATCCGCCGCTACAAAGGCCGCCCCACGGGCGCGCATGACGAGGGCGGATACAGCACACAGGGCGAGCTGGACAGCGTGGTGCTGATGTTGCCCGGTCGCCCCCTGGGGTCTTTAAGCGACTACCTCATCCTGCCCTTCGCCAAGGGCACGCTCATGTGCGTGCGCGCCGAAAGAGACGTGGGCGTTTTTTACTTTGGGGAGGCGCAGGTTTCAGTTTAGCTCGGGCGAATCTAGGTTGCCAACGCGCCCTCGCGCTCGAGCCCCTGAGTGACGTAAAGGGTAGGAACCTTTAAGCTCTCGTAGAACCTAGCTCCCGGTGCCCGCTCCATCCCCCATGTTTTCTCTTCCGCTGAGGCTCTGGCGCAACGTCTTTAGGTTCTCCTGCACCGAGTCCATCCCGCCAAACACGGCGCTCCCCGCGACGAGCACGTCCGCGCCCGCCTGCGCGGCGAGCGGCGCGGTGGTCTTGTTGACGCCGCCGTCCACCTCGATTTCGCAGTGGGGGTTGAGCTCGTCGCGCCATTTTGCGAGGGTGCGGAGGCGCGCCAAGCTTCCTTCGATAAACTTTTGCCCCCCGAAGCCGGGGTTCACGCTCATCACCAGCGCCAAATCGAGGTAGGGCAGCGCCTCCCGAAACACGGCGAGGGGCGTGAGGGGATTCACCGCGAGCCCGGCCTTGGTGCCCGAGCCGCGGATGAGCTCGAGCGCCCGGTGCAGATGCGGCGTGGCCTCGGCGTGGACGGTAAGCGTGTCCGCGCCCGCCTCGGCGAACTCTTCTAAGAAACGTTCAGGCTTGTCTATCATCAAGTGAACGTCCAGAGGCAAACGCGTCGCGCGCTTGCAGGCCTGAATCACGAGCGCGCCTACCGTGATGTTGGGGACGAAAACGCCGTCCATCACGTCCACGTGGATATAATCCGCGCCGCCCTCTTCGGCGGCCTGGAGGAGTGCGCCCAGCCGCGAAAAGTCGGCCGAGAGAATTGAGGGCGCGAGTTTGAGGGTGCGTGTCGCAGGGCTTTTCACAGGGTCTTTCACAGGGGGAGTATAGCAGCCCGGTCATATGTGTTGGGCTCGAGCGTCGCTAGACACAAGTAAGAACGTGGTGGGCGTTTTCCGGCGGGATGGTAATATAAAGAGAAACGGTTTTGAGAGCCTGCGGGCCGCATTCCATAAACCGTTTTTGGGGGGTTAACCATGAATACACTCAGTCGCTCGAGCCGAGTGCTGCTGGCGGTCATCGCCACCGTGCTCGTGTTCGCTGCGCTCAGAGCCACGGAGCCCATCTCCCTGCCGCTCTTTTTCGGCGTCGTGCTCCTGCTCTTTTTCAGGCCGCTGCAAAGGCGTTTAGACCGCTCCCTGCCGCGCTGGGTGGGCGTCATTATCATCACGCTCCTGGCGCTTCTATTTTTGGCCTTTTTGGGCGGGTTGCTTGCCTACAGCGTGAGTAGGGTAGCGCCCGAGGTGCCGAGCTACGTTGATGAGGTTCAGAGTCGGCTCCAAAATGTGCAGAGCCGCTTGCAGGAGCGGGGCATTTCGGTGTCGCTGCCGGGTGTGGACGAGGGCGGGGGTGCTCAGGGTGGAGATACCCAAGACGGAACGGCGCAAGGGGGGGGCTCGAGCAGCGTGACGGGCACGTCCTTTTTGGGCAATGTGCTGAGTTTTTTTGGCTCCTTCGTAAGCGGCCTTTCCTTGACTGTGCTGACTTTAACCGTGCTCATTTTCTTGCTCATCGAGGCGAACGGCTTCCGCGAAAAGGTGGGGCGGCGTTTGGAGTCAGACACCTCCAACCGCGTATTGGACGCGTTTGAGCGCATGACGGGCAAGTTCGAGCGTTACTTCCTCGTCCAGACCTTTACGAGCGTCCTGACCGGGCTTCTCACCTGGCTCTGGTGTTGGATACTGGGCGTTCCCTTCCCGTTCGTCTGGGGCGTCGTCGGCTTCACGTTTAATTTTGTGCCGACCGTCGGCTCCATCCTGGCGGTGGCGCCGCCCACGCTCTTCGCGCTCGCCTTTAGCGGCGTCGGCACGGGGCTGGCGGTGTTCGCGGGGCTCGCGGCCATCCAGCTCCTGCTGGGCAACTTCGTGGACCCAGCCTTGCAGGGGAACGCGCTCAAACTCTCGCCCGTGGTGGTCTTGCTGGCGGTGGTGTTCTGGGGCTGGCTCTGGGGCATCGGCGGGGCGATTATCGGCGTGCCCCTCACGGTGGCGCTGGTGCTGCTGGCGCAGGAGTTCGAGGCCACGCGGCCCATCGCGGTGTTTCTGAGCGAGCCCGGCGAGGTTTGATATTTGGTGGATGCGAACGGCCAATGTTGCGCAGCCTCCGGTAGTTGAGCTTTTAGGTCACTATTATGCACTTGTAGCAGGCAACACCCTGGTTTGAGCAAGTATGGCCTGAGCCTTACCTTTTGAGATGTAGTATAGAGGATGCCTGCGTTGCTAGACTCAGTGTTTGTGAAAGCCGCTATAGGAGGTTTTATGGACTACGCACACCCCGAAGTTCTGGTATCCACCGATTGGGTGCTTGAGCATCACAAGGACGACAACGTCCGCGTTTTAGAGGTTGACGAGGACGTGCTGCTCTACGACACCGGCCACATCCCCGGCGCGCAAAAAACCGACTGGCTCATGGACCTGTGGGACGACACCATGCGCGAGTTCGTCCAGCCCGACGAGCTGGCCGCGCTCTTCGAGCGCCTGGGCATCTCCAACGACACCACCATCGTCTTGTATGGCGACAAGAACAACTGGTGGGCCGCTTACGCGTTCTGGTTTTTCAAGTACAGCGGCGTGGACAACCTCAAGCTCATGAACGGCGGGCGCGTCAAGTGGACCCAAGAGGACAAGCCGCTCACCACCGAGGTGCCGAGCTATCCCAAGGGCAACTACACCCCAGGGCAGCGCGACCCCTCCTTGCGCGCCTTTCGTGACGAGGTCTTGAAGCACATCGACAAAACCAAAGCGGGCGAGGGCGCGATGGTGGACGTGCGTTCCCCCGGCGAATTTTCGGGCGAGGTGACGCACATGCCCTCCTACCCGCAAGAGGGCGTGTTGCGCGGCGGGCATATTCCGGGCTCGAGCAACATCCCCTGGTCGCAGGCCGCCAATGAGGACGGCACCTTTAAGAGCGCGGATGAACTCAAGACGCTTTACGCTGACAAAGGCGTCACGGGCGACAAGGACATCATCGCTTACTGCCGCATCGCCGAGAGGAGTTCGCACACCTGGTTCGTGCTCAAGTACCTGTTGGGCTACGACAACGTCAAAAATTACGACGGCTCCTGGACCGAGTGGGGCAACAGCGTGGGGGTGCCCATCGAAAAGGGCGCATAACTTCGTTCACTCTTTACATTGAGACTGAGAGGGCGGGCTTTTGAGCCTGCCCTTCTTTCGTATCATGTCCCGCAAAAGTTTATGAGCTACAATCAACCCATTGTGACGTGGGTGCTGGCCTCGAGCGTGTAAGAGAGAGGGTGCGACGATGGGTGATATAGCGAGTTGGATTTGGGTCCTCATTCCCCTAGCGGGCATAGGCGGCTGGATTTTTACGGAGTGGACGGAGGCTCAGTCGAAACAGCGTAAATTGGGCCCTCCCAACGCCGAGCTGGAAAAGGAGGTCGAGCGGCTTAAAGGGGAGCTCGAGGGGCAGCGACAGGCTTTAGAGCGCCGTATTGCCAACTTGGAAATCATCGTTACCAGTCAGACCTGGGACGTGTTGCAGGATGCAGAAAAGAGCGCGGACGATAAGCGGTTCTTGACGAGTGTCAGGGACTTAAAAAGCGACCTTAGCGATGACCGCAAGGCGGAGGAGCTGGCGCGGCGGTTAAAGTAGAGTGTACCTCAGAGGTTTGTACAACCACAGCATTTATTAAAACGGTTAGAAAATCTGCTGCTTAATGTTCAAATCTATACGAGTAGGTCTTTCTTCCGTATTGGAATGTTCTATTAACTCTTTGAAGAGTTTGAAAACGGCATCTTCTGGATAGAGCTGTTCAACGATCATGTTAAGAAAGAAGTGGATGTTGAAAAAAGTAATCTTCTTTCCTTCTAGCTTTTTACTGATTCCATAGCGACCTTCTTCTTCTGAATATTCAACAGTATAACCTGCGTCCTGTAATCTGTTAAAAAAATAAGAAGAGTTGTACATCGAAATAACAACAACGTTTCTGAACAAAATTTTCCTAATCAGATGAGTATGTACAGGCCGCCAGAAGATAGGAGTCATACCCAAAGGGGCTTCGACATTTGGATTCAAATTAAAAATAGGTTTAACGACTAGATTATTATGAGCCCCTGGAATAGCTGCCTGCTTGATGTCCTTCTGAAGTTTTTTAATTAGTTTTCCCCATTCCTCTTCTTTTAAATCGACTTCACTCAGCATTCTTGAAGAAAACTTGTGTCGAGTATCAGTGTATCCGACAAGGGTGAGACCTTTACTCGCCCTACAGTGATTGACTTTTCCTTTTTTCGTCTGTTCCATAAGATTTTCTAAATCCTGAAAGTGAAATTCGGTCTTTACCTCAGTTGAGCCAACCTGAACTCTGTCAAAAAATGCATCCATCTCTTTAGTTTGTTTGTTAAGCCTGTTAGTCTGATGTTGATTTAGTTGAGTCGTTCCAGGAGACTCAGCAAAACTCTTATTTTGAGAAGGGGGTGTCAGTGGAAACGTCTTGTACCAAGTGTCTACTTCTCGTTTAAATGCTTGAGTGTTTAAGCCTACAATCGTAAATACTGTTTCCAAATGCTCATCGTCAGCATTCGTGGTTTTAAGCTCAACAATCGCCACTACTTTCCGCTCACTTAAATCTATCAGACTCGCATCACCAATACGTAGAAAGTTGGTAATGCCATGATAAATGACAAAGTAGTTGCCTATAAAGCTAAAACTTTCTATGAACGCTCTTTCTCCTAGCCCCCCAATTCCAGGTGGGGTATGAAACTGCTTTTCCTTGGCTAAATGTTTGTCAATAAGCTCTCTATCCTGATTATAGAAAGCCCATGCAAAAGAGTCTCCTAAAGCTTTGCCGATAAATATTGTTCTTCTTAGAGCCTCTTTGTACGTATTAATTGTTTTCAGTCTATGTGTAAACCATTCGTTGGATACCTTATTTTTCCTATGGATTATGCTTTGCTGCTCTTGATGAAGTTGACGATAAAGCTTGTCTAGTTCATATAAACAGTGTGTGAGATTGGGCTGAAAGCCTAAGACGTCTGTGGGTTCAACAGATGCTCCGTTTACGTCTTTCATTCTATCGAGAGAGTTACAAAGTTTCTCGTAACTCTCTCCTGTTTTCTCAATCAAATCTAGTAATGTTTTTTTGGAAATCATTTTTAGAATATACCTACGCCATGCAGCCGGGCAGCTCTGGCACTTCAGCGAGAAGTGCCTTGTCTTCCTCGCTCCAGTAGATAATGACCTCATATTTGGGATGCTCAATCATCACCCATTCTCCTCAGACCACGCTTTCGCGGCCTCCTCAGCGTCGGCAAGGGCGGCGTCAAGAGAAGGATAGCTTCTTTCTCCCTCCCAGACCATGCCGCCCGCATCAAGAACCCGGATGAACGAGTCGGAGTAATCATCACGCCCAATTTCTATCCAGCCGTCTTCCACCCAACTGGCGAGGTTGGGGTAATTCTCCTCGAACGTTCCCATAAACTCTAGTCTGTTACCGCCCCCTGCGACGCGCTCCCCACCAGCTTCGCGTACTTCGCCAGCACGCCCCGCTCGTACTTGATGGGCGGCGCTTGCCAGTCGGCCCGGCGCTTCTCTAGTTCGGCGTCGTCGAGCTCGAGCCGAATCAAATTCTCTTCCGCGTCAATCGTCACGGCGTCACCCTCGTGAACGAGCGCAATCGGCCCGCCCACCTGCGCCTCGGGCGCGACGTGGCCGACGACTAAGCCGTAGGTGCCGCCCGAAAAGCGCCCGTCGGTAATGAGCCCCACCGAATCGCCCAAGCCCTTGCCGATAATCGCGCTCGTGGGCGAGAGCATCTCGCGCATTCCGGGACCGCCCCTGGGGCCTTCGTAGCGGATGACGAGCACGTCGCCCGCGCGAATCTCGTCGTTCATGATGGCGTCCATCGCGCTCTCTTCGGACTCGAACACCCTGGCCGGGCCGGTAATCTTGGAACTTTTGAGCCCGCTGATTTTGGCAACCGCGCCCTCCGGGGCCAGGTTGCCGCGCAAGATGGCTAGGTGGCCCTCTTCATATTTGGGATTGTTGAGAGGCAGCACCACGTTCTGACCCTCGGGCGGGGCGTCGGGGACGCCCTCCAAGTTCTCCGCCACCGTCTTGCCCGTGACCGTCACGCAGTCGCCGTGGAGGAGGCCCGCGTTGAGGAGCATCCTCATCACCAGCGGGATGCCGCCGACGCGGTGGAGGTCGGTCGCCACATACTTGCCCGACGGTTTGAGGTCGGCGAAGTGCGGGACGCGTTTGCGGAGGCGTTCGAAATCGTCTAGCTCGAGTTCAACCCCGGCGGCGTGCGCAATCGCCAGAAGGTGCAGCACCGCGTTCGTCGAGCCGCCCACCGCCATCACCACGCTGACGCCGTTCTCAAACGCCTCCTTGGTAAGGATTTTGCGCGGGGTGAGGTCGTCTCTGATGAGGTCCAACAGCACCCGTCCGCTCTCGGCGGCGCTGTCAGCTTTTTCTTGGTCTTCAGCGGCCATCGTCGAGGAGTAGGGCAGGCTCATTCCCATCGCCTCAAAGGCGCTCGACATGGTGTTGGCGGTGTACATCCCGCCGCACGAGCCCTTGCCGGGGCAGGCGGCCCGCTCGATGGCGCAAAAGTCGCCGTAGGAGATGCGACCCGCGTCGTACGCGCCCACCGCCTCGAAAGCCGAGACGATGGTGAGGTCTTGGCCGTCATAGTGCCCCGGCTTGATGGTCCCGCCGTAGACGAAAATCGCGGGGATGTCAAGTCGCGCCATCGCTATCATCGCGCCCGGCATGTTTTTGTCGCAGCCGCCCACCGCGATGAGCCCGTCCATGCTCTGACCGCGGCACACCGTCTCGATGGCGTCGGCAATCACCTCGCGGCTCACCAGGGAGCACTTCATCCCCTCGGTGCCCATGCTGATGCCGTCCGAAATGGTGATGGTCCCAAACGTTTCGGGCATCCCGCCCGCTGTCCGGATGGCGGCCATCGCCGCGTCACTCAGCTCGCCCAACCCGGCGTTGCACGGCGTGATGTTGCTCTGCCCGTTGGCGACGCCGATGATGGGCTTGCCGAAGTCCTCGTCCGTAAAACCCACCGCGCGCATCATGGCGCGGTTGGGGGAGCGCGCGTCGCCCTCCGTGACGATGCGCGAGCGTTTGTTAAGGCCGGTTGCAGAACTGGCTTTGTTGGGTTTGGTCAGGGTGTCGCTCATGAGGGGCCTCCGGGGGCGTTAAATCTGTGTCTGTAGTCTTGTCCAAGTCTGATGTGCGTTCATTCTAACCGGGCCGGGCGCTAGCGCGCCAGAAGCCGCACGAGGAGCGGCACCACGATAAAAAGCAGCACCACCCGCACAAAGTGAATGAGCGCGACCACCGCGGCGTTGCCTCCCTCCGCGCCCGCCAAGATGCTCATGCCGGTAAAGCCGCCCGGCGAGAAGGAAAAGAGCGCGGTGGAAAAATTCATGAAGCCAAGGCTCGAGGCCACAAACGCAAGCCCGAGACCGACGATGATAAAGGTGACGGCCCCGGCGAGCGCCGACAGGAGAATCTGCGGCGCGTTCGTCAGCAGCGTGCGGTCAAACGAAAAGCCGACCGCCACGCCCACGGCGATTTGCGCGCCGATCTCGAGCGCCGGCGGCAGCGGCACCGACCTGGTCAGCAAGAGGTTGTAAACACCCGAACCAAAAAGCGCGCCCACCGCCGCGCCGCCCGGAAAGCCGACGCGGTGCGCCAAGAGCCCGCCCGCCGTGCCCCACAGGGTTGCCCAAATAATGGTCGTCATAAGTTATTAAAGCATGAGGCGCGTTTGGGTAACGCGCTCGAGGCGTTCGCGCCTCCCTTGTCTTTGGATGTGAGCTTTGGCTGGCCGCTTGCTCCAAAGGAGGACTGTGTTACACTTCCTTAGCATTCAAAAAGAAAGAGGTGTCGGATGAACCGAATAACGCTACGTTTGTTTCTGGCTCTTTTCGTCTTGCTGTCCGGGGTCGGGTTGACCCTTGCACAAGAACCGCCCCAATCGCTGCGGATTATGGCCCCCGCCTCGCCGGGGGGCGGCTGGGACGGGACCTCGAGAGCCATGCAAACCGTACTGCAAGAAACGGGTATCGTCCCGCAGGTGGAAGTCTTTAACGTGCCCGGCGCGGGCGGCACGGTCGGGCTTGCGCAGCTCGCCACCACGGAGGCGGGCAACGACGACCTGCTCATGATGATGGGTCTGGTGATGGTGGGCTCCATTCTGACCAACGACGCGCCCGTGACTCTCGACCAAACCACGCCCATCGCGCGCCTTACCGCTGAATACGAGGTGGTGGTGGTGCCCGCGAATTCTGAGTTTGAGACGCTCGAGGACCTGCTCACAGCCCTCAGAGAAGACCCCGGCGCGGTGTCCTGGGGCGGCGGCTCGGCGGGCGGCATCGACCATATTTTGGTGGGTCTGATTGCGCAGGAGGCCGGGGTGGACCCCACGGAAATCAACTACATCCCCTTCTCGGGCGGCGGCGAGGCGCTGGCCTCGATTTTGGGCGGCCAGGTGTCGGCGGGCGTGTCGGGCTACTCCGAGTGGGCCGGTCAAATCGAATCGGGCGAGCTGCGCGTGCTGGGTATCTCCTCGCCCGAGCGCCAAGAAGGCATCGACGCGCCGACGCTCATGGAGGGCGGCGTGAACCTAGACATCGCCAACTGGCGCGGCGTGGTCGCGCCCCCCGACTTGAGCGACGAGGAGCGCGCCGCGCTCGTCGAGACGATGGACGAGATGGTCGAGAGCGAGGCCTGGCAAGAGACTTTGGAGCGCTTCAACTGGACGAGTGCCTACCTCTCCGGCGACGCCTTTGACGAATATCTGGCGAACGAAAAAGAGCGTGTGACAGCGGTGCTCACGGAAATTGGCTTGGTCAACGAGTAGGTGAAACCGCCCGCCGAGGCTCGAGCCGGGGACGAATGGACAGTGGACGAAAGACCCGTGGATGAGGCGGGCGTTTCCTGGGGCGATGTCATCATCGCCCTGGGGACGCTCGCGCTGGGAACCTACTTTATCATAGGAGCCTTTAACATCCGGGTGCTGTCAAATTACGCCCGCGTCGGGCCACGCTTTTTTCCGTTCTTGGTGGCGGCGGGTTTACTCTTTTGCGGCGCGCTGCTCCTCATCGGCGCGTTGCGCGGTGAGCGGGCGCTGCCGGAGGGGGGAGAGGACGTGGACGTAAACGCGCCCGCCGATTGGTGGGCCGTCCTCATTGTGAGCGTGGCGCTTCTCGCCGACATTCTCCTTATCGAACGGCTCGGGTTTGTGCTCGCCTCGACTGTGCTCTTCTGGGGCGTGGCGTTTGGCTTCGGGAGCCGCCGTTACCTGCGTGACGCGCTCGTCGGCCTCCTCCTCGCGGCGGTTGTCTACGGCGTTTTTACACGCCTTTTGGACCTCAATTTGCCTGCGGGCGTGCTGCCTCTCGCTGTGCTTTCTATAGGGGGCTAGGGTGGACACGCTCGAGTCGCTCCTCCAAGGCTTCGTCATCGCCCTCTCCTGGCAGAACCTCTTTTGGGCCTTTTTGGGGGTGACGCTGGGCACCGCCGTGGGCATCTTGCCCGGCATCGGCCCGGCGCTCACGGTGGCGCTCCTCTTGCCCGTGACCTACAGCCTCGACCCGGTGGGGTCGTTCATCATGTTCGCGGGTATCTACTACGGCGGCATGTACGGGGGCTCGACCACCTCAATTTTGCTCAACACCCCCGGCGAAAGTGCTTCGATTATTACCGCCATCGAAGGCAACAAGATGGCGAAACGAGGACGAGGAGCCGCCGCGCTCGCCACCGCTGCCATCGGCTCGTTCATCGCGGGCACGATTGCCACCTTGGGCCTCACCTTTGTCGCGCCCGTGATGGTCAACGTGGCGCTGAGCTTCGGCCCGGCGGACTATTTCGCGCTCATGGTCTTGGCCTTTACCACCGTGACCGCGGTGCTGGGCTCTTCCATGCTGCGCGGGCTGACGAGCTTGCTCTTTGGCATCGGTCTGGGACTCGTCGGTATCGACCTTCAGACGGGGCAGGCGCGCTATACGTTGGGGGTGCTCGAGCTCCTAGACGGCATCAACGTCGTCATCGTCGCGGTGGGGCTTTTTGCGGTGGGGGAGACCTTTTATGTGGCCTCGAGGCGGCGGCGTGACGAGGGGCAAGTGGAGGCCATCAAGGGCTCCATCTGGATGAACCGTGACGAGTGGCGGCGTTCGTGGCGGCCTTGGCTGAGGGGGAGCTTTTTGGGCTTTCCTTTGGGCAGCCTGCCCGCGGGCGGCGCGGAAATTCCGACGTTTCTAAGTTACGCGCTCGAGAAGCGCCTGTCCAAACATCCCGAAGAATTTGGCGAGGGCGCCATCGAGGGCGTGGCCGGACCCGAGGCGGCCAACAACGCAGCGGCGGCGGGGGTGCTGGTGCCGCTTCTTACGCTCGGCATTCCCACCTCGGCCACCGCCGCCATCATGCTCGCGGCCTTTCAGCAGTTCGGGCTGCAACCTGGGCCTCTGCTTTTCGCCAACGCGCCCGACCTGGTCTGGGGCATGATTGCCTCGCTCTACATCGGCAACGCCATGCTGCTCGTGCTCAACCTGCCGTTGGTCGGTCTCTGGGTGCGGCTCCTGACCATCCCCCGCCCGCTCCTCTACGCGGGGATTTTGCTCTTCGCCACGCTTGGCACCTACAGTCTGGGCAATTCGGTGGTGGACTTGGTCACGCTCTACATCATCGGCTTTATCGGTTTCTTGATGCGCCGCTTTTCTTTTCCGGTGGCCCCGGCGGTCATCGGCATGATTCTGGGGCCCTTGGCCGAGGCGCAGTTTCGCCGCGCGCTCGCCATCAGCCAGGGGGACTACACCGTCTTTTTTACCCGACCCATCTCGGTCACGCTGCTCGCGCTCTCCGCGCTCGCGCTGCTCCTGCCCGTCGTGCTGACCGTCCTGCAACGCCGTCGGAAAGGCGCTAGCGGTTGAGCCCTTTCAAACGTTCGGCTGCCTCTCTTAGCGCCTCGTCCGACTTGCAAAAAGCGAAACGCACAAGGTGCTTGGCGAGATGCTTATGCGGCTCGCTGTAAAAGGCGCTCGGCGGGATGGCGACGACGCCAACTCGCACGGGCAACGCGTCGCAGAGGCTCACGTCGTCCTCGAACGAAAGCGCAGAACTCTCGGCGATGACGAAGTAACCGCCCTGCGGGACGAGCGGCTTTAGGGGCGTGTCGCGGAGCGCGTCCACCAGCGTGTCGCGCCTCCTTTTATAGTCACCGAGCAGCGTCTCGTAGTAGCCTCGAGCCCCCGCCTCACGCAGCAGAGTCGCCGAGGCCACCTGCAAGGGCGTCGCCACCGTATAAGGAATCCACTGGTGCGCCATGCGAAGGGCGTGGATGAGATTTTCAGGACCCACCGCCCAACCAACCTTCCAGCCCGTGACCGAAAAAGTCTTGCCGATGGACGAGACCGTTATGGTGCGTTCCCAACCACCGGGACGGCTGGCGATGGACACATGTTTTTCAAAAGCAAGATGCTCGTAAACCTCGTCGCTGATAATGAACGCGTCAAAGGTCTCGGCAAGCTCAATAACGGCGTCGAGTTCAGCGGGTGAAAAAACCTTGCCCGTCGGGTTGTGCGGCGTGTTGAGGATAATGGCCCTGGTTTTGTTGCTAAATGCTTTTCTGAGTTCGTCAAACTCGAGCGCCCAACCCCCATCCTCCTGCGGTTGAAGCGGCACGTAACGCGGCACGCCCCCGGCCATGTGTACGTCGGCGGGGTAGGCGTCGTAGAAGGGCTCGAGCAACACCACCTCGTCCCCCGGATTGACGAGCGCCTGCATGACGGCAAAAAGCGCCTCGGTCGCGCCCACGGTGACTTGGATGTTTTTTACAGGGTCCAAAGTGCGCCCCAGAGACGCACTCATTTTTTCGGCAAGGGCGTCAAGCAGCACCGGCACCCCCGGCAGCGGCGGGTACTGTTGCGGCCCCGAGGCGGCCTCGCGCAGGGCTTCGAGCGCAAACGCGGGCGGCGCGAAGTCGGGGAAGCCTTGGCCCAGGTTGACCGCGCCGTACTCTCCCGCCAAGCGCGTGTAGCGGGAGAAGACGGTCTCGCCGAAAGAGGCGATGCGCCTGCTTCCTATGGGCTGGGTGGTGGGGTTCATGGGATAAAGCATACCCCGCGCCGACCCGCAGCACCGGGCGCGGGCGATATACTCCTCACTATGATGACAGACCTATCAAGTTACCTCCAAAACGCCCGACCCCGCCAGCTCGAGGAACTCCTGGACTTCCTGCGCATCCCCTCGGTGAGTACCGACGCAGAACACCGCGCCGACGTGCGGCGGGCCGCCGACTTCGTGCGGGAGGGGCTCGAGCGCGCGGGACTAACGACCCAAATCATGGAAACGGCGGGCCACCCGGTGGTCTACGCCGAACGCGTGGGTGACGAGGACGCGCCGACGGTGCTCGTTTACGGCCACTACGACGTGCAGCCGCCCGAGCCGCTCGAGCTCTGGACCTCGCCGCCCTTCGAGCCCGTCGTGACGGAGGAGAAAATCATCGCTCGAGGCGCGTCGGACGACAAGGGCCAGGTCTACGCGCACATCAAGGGCGCGGAGGCGCTGCTCGCCACCCAGGGCGCGCTGCCCGTCACGCTAAAGTTTCTCGTCGAGGGCGAGGAGGAAATCGGCTCGCCCAGCCTAGGCAGCTTTATCGAGACCCACCGCGACCTCCTGGCGGCGGACGTGGTGGTCATCTCGGACGGCGCGATGGCGGCCCCCGGCCTTCCGACCATCACCTACGGCCTTAAAGGGCTCGCCTACGCCGAGGTGCGGGTCAAGGGTGCGGCGATGGACCTGCACTCGGGCGCGTTCGGCGGGGGCGTGCCCAACCCAATTAACGGCCTCGCCCGGATGATAGCGGCGCTTCACGATGACGCGGGACGCGTGGCCGTGCCCGGCTTTTACGACGCGGTGGAGGAGATTAAGGACGCCGAGCGCGAGGCGTTCAAGCGGGTGCCCTTCGACGAAACCGAGTTCGCCGAGGAGTTGGAGCTTACCGCGACCCCCGGCGAGGCGGGATATACGGTGCTCGAGCGCCTCTGGGCGCGCCCCACCTTGGACGTGAACGGCATCGGCGGGGGTTTCCAGGGCGCGGGCGCGAAGACGGTCATCCCCGCGGGGGCGATGGCGAAGATTTCCTGCCGCTTAGTGCCGGACCAGCGTCCGGATGATATTTTTGAGAAACTGCGGGATTATCTCATGAAAAACGTGCCAGCGGGTCTCACGGTCGAAGTCGAGAACCTGCACGGCGGCGAGCCCGCGCTGACGCCGTTGGACTCTCCCGCAGTAAAGGCGGCAGCTAAGGCGCTGCGCGAGGTCTACGGACGTGAGCCTATCTTCGCCCGCACGGGCGGCACCATTCCCGTCGTGAGCACCTTTCAAAAGGAATTGGGGGCGGACGTGGTGTTGGTGGGGCTGGGGCTCGAGAGCGACCGCGCCCACTCGCCCAACGAGTCGTTCGACCTCGTGAATTACTACCGTGGCATCGAGACGAGCGTGGCGTTGCTGGAGGCGCTTGGAGAAGTAAAAAGAGGAAAGGACTGAGAGGTTTACTTTTCTCTCAGTCCTCAGTCCTCAGTCCTCAGTCTTCGCGTCCGACTTGCCTAACCCCACGCTCCACACGTTAAACTCTCTTTAATGCGCCTCTCTTCACTCACCCTGCACGGCTTCAAAAGTTTCGGCGATCGCACCACCATAGAGTTCTCGCCCCACGTCACGGCGGTGGTCGGGCCCAACGGCTCGGGCAAGTCGAACATTATCGACGCGCTGCGCTGGGCGAGCGGGGGCGGGCGCGCGCGGGAGTTTCGGGCCGAGGAGAAGACCGACCTCATTTTTCATGGGGCGGCGGGCCGGAAAGGGGTGTCGTATGCGGAGGTGGAGCTCGAGCTTAAGAGCGCGTCAGGCCGCCTTCACATCACCCGCAACCTTTTCCGCGACGGTCAAAGTAAGCTCCTCCTGAACGGCCGGGGCGCGCGCTTTTTGGACTTAGACGACGCGCTCTCGGGTTCCGGGCTGGGCCGGGGCGGGCTGGCTTTAATCGGTCAGGGCGAGGTGAGTGGGGTCTTGATGGCGGACCCCGCGACGCTGCTTGGCTACGTGGCCGAGGCGGCAGGCGTCGCCAAGTTGAGCGCCCGGCGCGACGGGGCGGCGGGGCGGTTGGGGGCGGCCAGGGACCACTTAGAACGGCTAGAAGACATCCTGGGCGAACTGCGCGCGGGGGTGGTGCGGCTGGGTGCGGAGGCCGAGGAGGCGGCGCGCGCCGCTGCGTTGGGCCGCGAGGTGCTGCACTTGCGCTATACCTTAAGCGTCCGGCGCGTGGAGGCGCTGGAAACGGAAATCGGCGCTTTGAGAGAAAAGGCTGCGGAGCTGCGGGGCGCGGTTGCCGGGGGCCGGGACGCGCTTTCAGAGGCGCAGGCGCGTTGGCGCGAGGCCCGGCGCGTTCTGGGCGAGCGTGAAGAGCACTACCGGCGCGCGGTGGGGGAGGCCGAGGCGCGGCGCGGCGACCTCCGCGTGGCGCAGGAGCGAGTAAAGGGCGCGCAGGCGCGGCTGGACGCGCTCCGCCGCGAGGCGGCGGGTTTGGAGGAGGAGACGGCGGCGCTCGAGAACACCCCCCCGCCCACGCCTCCCGAGGGCGACAGCGCGGTGTTAGGGACCGATATGGCCCGCGCGCAAGAAACCGCCGCCGCCGCGGCGCGCGCCGCCAAAGAGGCCGACGACGCGCTCGCTGTACAGACCCGCCTCTTTGACGAGGCCCGCGCCGCGGCGTCTGAAAGGGCGCGCGCGCTCGCGGCCTACGGGAGCCAAAGGCGCACGCTCGAGGCGCAACTCGAGGAGGTAAAGGGGCGGCTTACGGCGCTGCCCGACGCGGACCCCGCAAGGGTGGCGGCGTGCGAGGAGGAAGCAACCGCAGCGCGCGGCGCGTTAGGGGAGACCGAGGTGGCGCTCACGGCGGCGCGCGAGACGCTCGAGAGGGCTCAACAAGCCCACGCCAACGCCCACGCGGAGGCGCTCGCCCAGGAGCGCGCGCTCGCGCGGAGCCGGAGCGCCTTCACCGCGCGGCAGGGCTACGCCCACGGGCCGCGGCAGGCGCTCACCTCGGGGATTCCGGGCGTCATCGGCTCCGTGGCCGATCTCGTGCAGGTGCCCGAGGCCTATGCGCTGGCCCTCAGCAGCGCCCTCGGCCGGCGCGCGGAGAACGTGGTCGTGGAGGATGCGGACGTCGCGCAGGCGGTGCTTAGGCACCTCAAAAAGGTGGGCGGCTGGGCGACGCTGCTGCCGCTCGAGCTCGTGTCGGGTCGGATAGTAGCGCT
Organism: Trueperaceae bacterium; assembly: GCA_965214995.1. Classification (GTDB taxonomy): domain Bacteria; phylum Deinococcota; class Deinococci; order Deinococcales; family Trueperaceae; genus CBDCCT01. The sequence goes on along the minus strand of CBDCCT010000002.1, from coordinate 3,991,114 downwards.
TTCCGGCGCGTTTTCTGAGGGTGCGCCGGGGGTGGTCGGCCTCCTCTTGAACCTCGTCTCTTTCGAGCCGCGCTACGCGGGCGTGTTCGCCTCGCTCTTAGGCGGTACGGTCGTCGTGGCGTCCACCGAAGAGGCGGTGGCGCTCGCGCGCGCGCACGCCTCGAGGCCGCGGCTGGTCACGCTGGGGGGGGATTTGCTCGAGGCTTCCGGCGCGGTGACCGGGGGCAAGCGTCAGGCGAACACGGGTCTTTTGGGTGCCGCCGCCGAACTGAGAGAGACGGAAAGGGCGGCGGAGGACGCGCAGGGGGAGGCCGCGCGCCTAAAGGAGGCCGTCGCGGCGGCGCAAGAAACGTTCAAGACGCGTCAGCAGGAGGTCGCGGCCCGGCGGGAGGCGTTGCAACGCGCCGAGGCTACTTTCGCCGAGGCGCGGGGCGCGCTCGCCACGCGGCGCTCGCGCGCGGACGAACTGGGGCGGTCGGAGCGCACGCTTCAGGCGCAATTGGGCGCGCTCGTTCCTCCTTCTGGGTCGGAAGGAGGGGTTGAAGAAACGGACCTGCCCGCGCTGGAAAGGGCGCTCGAGGCGGCGCGGGCGGCCCAGGCGGAGGCGGCGCGCGAACGTGAAGCGTCCGCCCGTCGTCTTTACGAGTCTGAGGCCGCGCTCGGCGTGTTTAAGGAGCGAGCGCGCGCGTATGAGGCGGCTCTGATGCGCTTTAAAGAGGGCCGGGTGCGCTTGCGGGCGTTGCGCGACAGGGCGGGGGCGCTCGCCGCCGAAAGGGGAGCGCAGGAGGCGGCGCAGGGCGCACTCACGGAGGCCCTGCGCCGCGCCGAGGCGGCGCTGCCCCACGACCTCCCGCAGGTTGAAGCGGCCTACCGCGAGGCGGGCTCTGAAAGCGAGGCCGCGGAAGCCGCGCTCGCCAAAGAAAGCGGTGCGCAGGCCGCCCGCACCGCCGAGGCGGAAGAGGTCGCGCTCCTCCTCGCGCGGCGCGAGACCACCCTGGAGGGCGCGCTGGGGGAGCGCGACGCCTTTCCGGCGGGTCTCCCCCTCGTTGACGGCGCCTCCCGAACCCTGCGCGATAGGCTCGCCTCAGCCGAACGGGAATTAGAGGCCATCGGCCCCGTGAACCACCGGGCGCGCGGCGACTGGGAGGTGCAGCGGGCGCGCTTGGACACCTTGAGCGCCGAAGGCGCGGAGGCCGCCGCGGCGGTGGACGAGCTCGAGACGCTGCTCCGCGACATCGACGCCGAAACGAGCCGCCGTCTGGGCGAGGCCCTAACGCGTTTGCGCACGGCCTTTACACACCACGCCAAGGGACTTTTCGGCCCCGAGGCGGTGGCCGACATCGAGGTGGAGCACGCCGAGGGGCGGCCCGTGGGCTTGAAAATCGGCCTCCAGCCTCCCGGCAAAAGAACGCGCTCGCTCAACCTGCTCTCGGTCGGCGAGAGGACGATGGGCGCGCTCGCGTTCCTTTTCTCCCTCACGGGCGAGCGCGAGGCGCGGGGGCTGCCCATCGCCATTTTGGACGAAGTCGACGCGCCCTTAGACGAGGCCAACATCCGCCGCTTCTGCGCCTTTTTAGAGTCGTTAGCGGGCGCAGGCACCCAGTTCGTGCTCATCACCCACCAAAAGGCCACGATGGAGGTGGCGGACACCCTCTGGGGCGTGACCACCGAGCGCGGGGTGAGCCGCGTGTTCAGCATCTCCAAGGCGGTGGATGGGGCAGTGGACGGGGCGGTGGACGGCGTTGCGCTCGCCTCCTGATACGCCGCCCGGTCCCACAGCGTTGAATCTCCCTTTTCGCATAGAAGCCTTCGACACGCTTCCCTCGACCCAGGACGAGATGAGGGCGCGGCTCGAGCGGGGCGAAAACGTCCACGGTCTCGTCATCCGGGCGGCGGTGCAGGAGGCGGCGCGGGGTCGGCGCGCGCGCGACTGGTCGAGCGCGCTCGGCGGGAGCTACCAGACGCTCGCGGTGCGTTCTGGCGCGCCGCCCCCCAGCCGGGGCGTCGTGAGCGTGGCCCTGGCGGTGGGGCTCGCCGAGACGTTTCCCACCTACGGCGCGCGCGTTTCTATAAAGTGGCCCAACGACCTCCTTTACAAAGGCCGGAAACTCGGCGGCATCTTGGCCGAACACGCGCGCGGGCACCTGCTGGTCGGGGTGGGCGTCAACGTCAACAACAGTGTGCCCAAGGATTTCGCTTCTCTTAGAGGCTGGGATGTCGAGGGGGTTCACATGGTGGTGCTCGAGGGCCTAGCGTGCGGCCTGGCCCTCGAGCCTCACACGCTCCCCCAACGCTTCGCGCCTTTTGACCTTTTAGCGGGTCAAAAGGTTAGCTTCTCGAGTTCTGGCCGTGCAGGGGAGAGTGTCACCGAGGGTGTCGCGGCGGGCGTCACACCCGAAGGTTTGTTAAAAGTGACGTGCGCCGACGGCGTGAGGCTGCTTGGGGGTGAGCGGCTGGTCCACTACACGTTAAAATCTTAGCCATAACAGAGTTTGGTGTAGCTCCTTGGTGTAGGGCCGTCGGAGCGTCTAAAAACGGTTGAGCCATCTTTCGTTTACGCGCAGGAATTCCGGGAAAATGTGAGAAAGTTGCGCCGGGTCGGGATGGTAAAGTCTTCTCATGAACTTCGAACCGTGTGGCTTGTGGCGGTGTGACGACGCCAAGCTCGAGAACAGACTCCCGAGAACAGAAGGCCCTATCGACCAAAGGCCATATCAAAGGAAGAAACTGTGACCGCCGAGTGTGACGGCGCGTTGACGCACAAGCGTCTCTACACGCGCGACCGTACAAGAGACTGTACGCCCAGCCTGTCAGCCGCTCGCGGGAGCTTTGGTGGCTGACCCCATCCGCGTCCTTTTAGCCGACGACCACCCGCTCGTGCGCTCGGGCATCCGCGCGACCTTGGCCGAGGAAACGGACATTTGCATCGTCGGCGAGGCGACCAACGGCGAGGAGGCGGTGGCGCTCTGCCAGCGTCATGCGCCCGACGTGGTGCTGCTCGACCTCTCGATGCCGGGGCCCACGCCGCTCGTGACCGTCGCCGACCTCGCCAAGGCGCAGCCCAACGTCCGCGTGCTCGTCCTCACCGCTTACGACGACGCCGCTTATGTTCACGGGATGGTCCGGGCGGGGGTGGCCGGCTACTTGCTCAAGGACGAGGCCGCCGAGGCGCTGGTGAGCGCGATTCACGCCGTGGTCAAGGGCGGCACCTGGTTCAGTCGTGCGGTTGTCGACAAGATGTTCACCGCGCGGCCCGACGAGGGGGAACTTGACGACCGGGTGTTAGAGCTGACGGCGCGCGAAAGAGAACTCATCGAGGTCATCGGCCGGGGCTGGAACAACCGCCGCATCGCCGCCGAGTTCGACCTGGCCGAACAGACGGTGCGCAACTACGTGTCGCGCATCTACGACAAACTCAGCCTCCGCTCTCGAGCCGAAGTCGTCGTATGGGCGAGAAAAAATGGGTTCGCCGACGATTGAGATGGTTTTTGGCTTGGCCTACACATGTGCTGAGTCGGCCGTTATTGGTAAAAACCACTGTAAAAGACGCCCGGCCGTCGGAGGTAGTGACGGCCGGGCGCTCGAGCTGGCGGGGCACGTGTCGCCAACCCTGACCACATGCTAGAGCGCGCCCTCTTACAGAACCCTTACGCGCGGGTTTTGTGAATTCTCGGTTTTGCCGAGGGCTCGAGCCTCCCTTCAAAAGTAAGAATTTTGTAAGAGAGGTCCGGCTAGAGTGTCTTTACGGACACGGGGAACCCCCTACGCCTCGTTCCGCTCCTCTCATAGACCCTGCGCCCTCCTCCGCAGGGTCTTATGTTTGGCAGGGTTGCCAGCCACCATGTGACCTCATCACCCGGTGCCTTGGGTCGAGCAAGGGCGCTTCCCGGAAGAACAGGCGAACCCACTTCAAAACGTGCTACAGAAACCTGTGCCATGATGGAGGCATGAAAGTCGGCGTGCTCGCGCTCCAAGGCGCGTTTCGTGAACATAAAAGGGTGCTGGAAAAACTTGGCACCGAGGTGACTGAGGTGCGCTTGCCTGAGCAGTTGGCGGGACTCTCCGGCGTCGTCATCCCCGGCGGCGAATCCACAACGATGGGGAAGCTCATGGCGTCTTACGGGCTTGATGATGCTTTGAAAAATTATTACCACGCGGGCGGCGCCATCTGGGGCACCTGCGCGGGGGCCATCGCCGTCGCCACGGACATTGTGGGCTTTCCGGAGCAGCCGCGGCTGGGGCTTCTCGACATCGGCGTCGCGCGCAACGCCTACGGGCGGCAGGTGGCCTCGTTCGAGGCGGACGTCGAGGTGACGGGACTCGAGGAACCCTTCCCCGCCGTGTTCATCCGCGCGCCGCGCATCACTCAGGTAGGGTCCGAAGTGGAGGTTTTAGCAAGTTACGACGGCGACCCTGTGATGGTCGCGGGCGACAGGCTCATGGCGACGGTGTTTCATCCTGAACTCTCGAGCGACAACCGCATTCACCGCTACTTTTTAGAAAATATCGCTTCTCAGAACGAGCTAGACCGCCCCGCCGAGACGTCCGGCTAAAAAACGCCCGAGCAGCACGCCCCCGAAGCCGAGGACGAGATTGCCGAGGCCGTAGAGGGCTGCTTGTGAAACGTGTCCACTGCGCCACAGCCCTTCAATTTCAACCTCAAAAGTGGAAAAGGTTGTAAGCGCGCCTATTAGACCCGTGCCGATGGCGGCGCGCAGGGTGGGGGAGAGGGGGACGCCCCAATAGACCAAGAACGAAAGCAAAAAAGACCCCACCACGTTCACAAGCAGCGTGGCGAGTGGAAAGCCTGCGTAGGCACTCCCGGCGAATGCGCCTTGCAGCGTGATGTTGGTGAGATAGCGCAGGAGCGCACCCAGCGCGCCGCCGACCATCACGCCTAGAACAACCATGTCACCCGGTCCTGTACAAAATTCACGCGTCAGCTTAACAGAAAAGCCCGCCCCTTTTTGCTTGGGGGCGGGCACTCGAGGCTTCTTACCGAATCTTAGAGCAGAACCCCGCCCACCGTCGCAATGATGCCCGCGAAAATGAGCGCCACGGTGTTAATCACCTTGATGAGCGGGTTGATGGACGGCCCCGCCGTGTCCTTGTAAGGGTCGCCAACGGTGTCGCCCACGACCGAGGCGGCGTGCGCGTCCGAGCCCTTGCCGCCGTGGTTGCCGTCCTCGATGTACTTCTTGGCGTTGTCCCAGGCCCCGCCGCCGTTTGACATCATCAGCGCCATCATCAGACCCGAGCCCGTCACGCCGATGAGCAAACCGCCCAGCGCCAACGGCCCCCACAGGAAGCCGACGATGAGCGGTGCGACGACCGCCATGAGGCCGGGCAGGGCCATCTCGCGGAGCGCGGCGCGCGTCACGATGTCCACGCAGGTGCCGTACTCGGGCCGCGCGGTGCCCTCCATGATGCCGGGGATGGTGCGGAACTGGCGGCGCACCTCTTCGATAACGCTGCCCGCCGCCTTGCCCACCGACTCCATCAAAAAGGCCGAGAAAAGGAAGGGCAGCATCGCGCCGATAAAAAGCCCCAAAAGCACGATGGGGTCGTTCAGTAAAAAAGCGAGCTCGCCCTGATTCAGGCGTTCGCTCTCCCGCGCCAACCGTTCGCTGTAGTCGGCGAACAGGACCAGAGCCGCCAAGGCCGCCGAGCCGATGGCGTAACCTTTCGTGACCGCCTTGGTGGTGTTGCCAACCGCGTCTAACGCGTCGGTGTGTTCGCGCACCTCGTCGGGCAGCTCGCTCATCTCGGCGATGCCCCCGGCGTTGTCGGTGATGGGGCCGTAGGTGTCCATCGCCACGATCATCCCCGTGACCGAGAGCATGGCGACCGCCGCGATGGCGATGCCGTAGAGACCCGCGAAGAGGAAGGAGAGGTAAATCGCCACCGCCAGGATGAGCACGGGCACGCAGGTGCTCTGCATCCCCACCGCGAGCCCGCTGATGATGTTCGTCGCGCTCCCCGTGACCGAGGCCCGCGCCACGCGCTGCACGGGCGCGAAGCGGGTGCCGGTGTAGTATTCGGTGATAAACATGAGGCCCAGCGTCACGGCCAAACCGACGACGCTCGAGCCGAAAATCCCCAGCCACGTGACCCCGCTCCCAAAGGCGGGCAGCGCGGCGAAGTCGAAGCCGTTAAACATCACGACGGACGCGATAAAGAAGCCCACCACGCTGATGCCCGCGCTCGCGTAGACGCCCTTGTAAAGCGCCTGCATGATGTTGCCGTTGTCGCCTAAGCGCACGAAATAGACGCCCGCGATGCTCGCAAGAATCGCAATCGCGCCCAGCACGAGCGGGAAGGTGACGAGCGCGGTCACCTCGGCGACGCCCGTGACCGGGCTGATGCCGGGCAGCAAGTAGCCCAAGAAAACCGCGCCGATGACCGTGACCGCATAAGTCTCGAACAGGTCCGCGCCCATGCCCGCGCAGTCGCCGACGTTGTCGCCCACGTTGTCCGCGATGACCGCCGGGTTGCGCGGATCGTCCTCGGGGATGCCCGCCTCGACCTTGCCGACAAGGTCCGCGCCCACGTCGGCGGCTTTGGTGTAAATGCCGCCGCCCACGCGCGCGAAGAGGCTAATCAGGCTCGCGCCAAAGGCGAAGCCGATGAGGGGCTCGACGGGGTTCTCGAGCCCGCTCACCACATAAAACAGGTAAAAAAAGCCCGACACGCCCAGCAAGGCAAGCCCCGCCACCGCCAAACCCGCCACCGCGCCGCCGTTAAAGGCGATTTTGAGCGCGCCCTCTAGCCCGCCCCTCGCCGCCTGGGCCACGCGCACGTTGGCGCGCACCGCGATGTTCATGCCCACGTAGCCGCTGATGGCCGAAAAGAGCGCGCCCACAAGGAAGCCCACCGTCGTCCACCACCACAGCGTCGCCTGGAAGCCGTCGCTCAGGAGCGCCACGAGCGCAAAAATAGCGGCGATGACGAGGGCCACCACCGTTATGGTCGCATACTGGCGGTTCATGTAGGCTTGCGCGCCCTGCTTGACCGCGTCCGAAATATCCACCATGCGCGCGTTGCCCGTTTCCGCCCCCAGAATCGTTCTGGCGAGCACGCCGGCCATGACGAGCGCGGCGAGGGCTGCGAGCGGAATAAGCAAGAGTAGTACGTCCAAGATACTGCCTCCAAGTTGATTTAAGGCGCTCCCCGCCCCTCTTTGGGATTGTCTAATTAGGGTAGCTACCCGCAACTAACACTTAAGGGTTAAGTGTCGAGTCAAACACGAGAGTCTAACATAGGCGCGGCTTCCGCGCTTCTGATGGTTGAGGCCGAATCGCGTGAAACGGGGCACTCTAGATCCTTCGAGCCTCACCTTTCTTTCGCCCCACCAGACTGGGGTATATTTGGCGCAAACGGGGCGGCGGTTGGGCTACAGTGTCACTGTATGGTGTTACGGTATGGCGCGCTGGCTGCGCCCCGAGCCGTTCCTTAGGAGTGACGTGAGCATGACCATCCCTAGAAACCTTTATCATCTGCCCGCGGGCGACAAAGCACCCGAAATCGTGCAAGCGGTCATCGAGGTGCCGATGAACTCGTCCAACAAGTACGAATACGACCCCGAGAGCGGCGTGTTTCGCCTTGACCGCGTGCTCTACAGCCCCATGCATTACCCCGGCGACTACGGCTTCGTGCCGAGCACGCTGGCTGAGGACGGCGACCCTGTGGACGTGCTCGTGCTCATCACCGCCCCCACCTTCCCCGGCGCGGTTTTGCAGGTGCGCCCCCTGGGCTACCTGGAGATGAGCGACGAAAAGGGCCGCGACCAGAAAATCTTGGCCGTCCCCGCCGACGACCCGCGCTACGACGCCAACCGCCACATCCACAGCATCTCGCCCCACAGGCTGAACGAGATCGAGCACTTTTTTAATATCTACAAGGAGCTCGAGGGCAAAGAGACCACCGTCGAGGGCTGGCACGGCATGGAAGAGACGTATGAGTTGATCCGGGAGGGGATGACGAACTTTAAACGCTGAGGCCGCGTCACCCGTTACAGGGTCCAAGGCCCGTGTAAGAATTTTGCAAGGCTTTTTCTTTTATAGTGGCGCGTAAGGAGACTTCACGTAAGGAGACCTCGCTTTGTCAGACGCCGGAACAGCCCCACCACCTCCCGCCCACGCGCTTGGGGCCGCCCAAGTGGGCGCTCTGCTCGACCGCGCCTGGGAAGAGCAGTTCAGCAACACGGAAGGGGCGCTCGCGCTTTGCGAAAGGGCGCTCGAAGAGGCTGAGGTACTGAATTACCGAGTGGGTATGGCGTGCAGTCTCTACGTCAGGAGTCACCTGTCCTTGCGGCTGTCAAACCCGCAAGGCGCGCTAAAGGACGCGCTCGCCGCGCTGCCGCATTTCGAGGCGCTGGGCGACGGGCGGCGAATAGAGAACACCCTGAACGTGCTCGGCGTCATCAACTCGGAGTTGGGCGAACTCAACGAGGCGCTTCACTATTTTCTCGCCAGGTACTATCTTTGTGAAGGACGCGGTGACGGAGACGAGGCCGAGGCGCTCCAGAACTTAGGCTACATCCACGACTACCTGGGCAACCACGCGGACTCGCTCGCTTACAACCTCAAGAGCTGGAAGCTGTGTACCGCCTCCGGCGACCGTAACGGGGAAGCGCGGCTGCTCAACAACATCGGCTACTCCTACTACCGGCTGGGTCAGTTTGAGGAGGCGCTCGAGCACTACCGCAAGGCCTTAAATCTGGATGAGGCCGACTCAAACCTCCACGCCCTCTTGTTAGACAACACGGCGCTCGCTTTCGAGAAGCTCGGCGACTTTGAAAACGCGCTCGCCTATCAGCAGCAAAGCCTGCACCGCCGCGAAGCAGAAGGGGACAAGCGGGGCGTCTCCTACTCGCTCGACAGCTTGGGCTCTATTTACAAAGCACTGGGAGAAGAGAGTAAGGCGCAGGACTGCCTCGAGCAGAGCCTGACGCTCAAAAAGGAGCTGGGTGACCAAAAGGGCGAGGCGGAAACCCTGCTGCTCTTGGGCGCGCTGTTTCTAGGTCGAGAGCAGACAGCCCAAGCGCTGCCCCTGTTGCACGAAGCCCTTAACGCCGCGACGCGGAGCGGGAGCCAGGACAACATTTACGGCGCGCACAAGGCGCTGTCTCACGCGTTCAAAAGCCAAGGCCGACCGGCCGAGGCCTTGGAGCATTATGAGCGCTACTGCGAGGTGAAAGAGCGCGTCGTCAACGAGGCGTCGAACCGGACGCTGGGCAGCCTGCGCGTGCAGTTCGAGACCGAGCAGGCCGAGCGGGAGCGCGAAATCTACCGCCTCAAGAACGTCGAACTCGCCCACGCCAACGCCGAACTGCACAGGCTCAACGAGCAGGCGACGGAGCTTTTGGCGAGGCTCGAGCGTCAGGCCAAAGAGGACGCGCTAACGGGCCTCCATAACCGCCGCCACGCCGACGCGCGGCTCCGCGAGGAGTTCGTCCGGGCGCGCCGCTTTGGTCACGCGTTTAGCGTGGCGCTTTGCGACATCGACAACTTCAAAAGCATCAACGATACCTTCTCGCACGCCGTGGGCGACGAGGTGCTGCGGACGGTCGCGCGGCTCCTCAAGGAGGGGCTGCGCGAGGTCGACACCGCCGCGCGCTACGGCGGCGAAGAGTTCGTGCTGCTCCTGCCGGAAACGTCCCTGCAGGGAGCCTCGGCGGTCTGCGACGAACTTTGCCGCAAGGTCGCGGCTCATCCCTGGGGCGCGGTCGCCCCCGGCCTCAAGGTCACGCTGAGCATCGGGCTCTCGAGCGACACGAGCGTGTCCGACTGTGAAAAGCAGGTGGCGCTGGCAGACGCCAAGCTTTACGAAGCCAAGCATTCGGGGAAGAATCAGGTGAGGGTGTAGGGCGTTGACGACCGTCTGAGGTCTTTCGCTCTCCGCTAATGTCAGGCCCGCTAAACCGCCGCCAACCCCACGTTATTTTTCTCCAACGCCCGCTCGGCGCGGTACGACGAGCGCACCAGCGGCCCCGAGACAATCTCCAAAAAGCCTCTCTCAAGACCCAAGTCGCGGTAGCGCGTGAAATCCTCGGGCGGCACGTAACGCACCACCGGCAGGTGCGCGGGCGTGGGGCGGAGGTACTGCCCGAAAGTGACGATGTCCACGCCGATGGCGCGGAGGTCGTCCATCGTCTCCAAAATTTCTTCGTCGGTTTCGCCCAGACCCAGCATCAGGCTCGTTTTGGTGAGCACGTCGGGGCGCGCGGTTTTGGCGTATTTTAAGACCTTCAAGGTTTGTTCGTAGGAAGCGCGAGGGTCGCGCACCGGGTGGGTAAGGCGCTTGACAGTTTCGACGTTCTGCGCGTAGACCTCGAGGCCGGTCTCGAGCACCACCTGCACCGCGTCGGTGTCGCCCGCAAAGTCGGGCGTTAAGGCTTCGACGGCGGTGTCCGGGTTGACCCTTTTGATTTCGCGGATGCAGGCCGCGTAGTGACCCGCGCCGCCGTCGGGCAAGTCGTCACGGTCCACGGAGGTGAGCACCACGTACTTTAGGCCCATCAGCTTGACCGAGTCGGCGGCCAACCTTGGCTCGTCGGGGTCCAGGCGGCCTCTGGGGTTGCCCGTGTCCACCGCGCAAAAGCGGCAGGCGCGGGTGCAGACCGAACCCATCAGCATGATGGTCGCGGTCCCGGCGCTCCAGCACTCGGCGATGTTGGGGCACATCGCCTCTTCGCAGACCGTCGAAAGGCGGTGCTCACGGACCGTGCTCTTGACCTCGCCATACTTCGCGCCCGTCGGCAGCTTGACCTTGAGCCAGTCGGGCTTGCGCTCGCGCGGCACGTTGCCAAGGTTCTTACGCTGCACGCCGTTTTTGACGACTTTGATGTCTTCTAGTTTAATCACAGGGCCACCGTTTCCTGGGCGAAAGTTTTATAAAAGGCGCGAATGAGTTTGGGTTTGACTTCGTCTAAGGTAACGGGCCGCTCGAGCAACGCCGACAAACTCGTCACGCCCTTGTCGGCCAGCCCGCAGGGGACGATGTGGGCGAAGTGCGCCAGGTCGGTATGCACGTTCATGGCGAAGCCGTGAAACGACACGTCGCGCTTGACCGCCACGCCAATCGCCACCACTTTTTCGTCGCCCACCCACACGCCCGCGTAGCCGGGGCTGCCCGCGCTTTTTAGGCCGTATTCCGCTAAAACCTCGACCATCACGGTCTCTAAACTCCGCAAATAGTCCCGCACCCTGCGCCCTACCCTGAAAACGGGATAGCCGACGAGCTGACCCGGCCCGTGATACGTCACGTCGCCGCCGCGCTCGATGTCGTACAAGGAAAATCCTTGTTCTCGTAAGACCGCTTCGTCTGTGAGCAAATTCGCGCGCCCGCCCTTTTTGCCAAAGGTGATGACGGGCGGGTGCTCGACCAAGAGCAGCGTCGGCGGCGCTTCACCCTTGATGACGGCGCGGTGGGTCTCGAGCTGCACGTCCCAGGCCCTTTTGTAATCCATCCGGCCCAAGTCGCATACCACAATAGGGTCAATCACCTCTCGATGATAGCAGGGCGCGTCGGGAGCGCCCGCAAGCCGGGTTGCATTGGAGGACTGAGACAAAAGAGAAAAGGACTGAAACTACTTTCGTTTCAGTCCTTTTCTCTCGTTGGGATGCGCCGCGGCTACTCGCTTGGCTCGAGCCTGTAGACCGTGCCCCCGCTATAGTCAACCGCGTAAAGCTCGCCCGCCTCATCTTCACCAAAGGTCGAGATGCGGAAGCCCGCGTCGAGAAGCTCCTCGGAGGACCAGCCGCCGTCGCCGTTTTCGGTCGCGCCCCAGATGCGCCCGCTCGTAAAGTCGCCGAACAGGTAGGTGCCGACGAAGTCGGGCAGCGCCGCGCCGCGGTAGCGGTAGCCCCCGGTGACAGAACTGCCCTGGCTGTGGGGGTACTCGAGCACCGGCAGCACCAAGCCCGTCTCGTCGCAGCCCGTGTCCGGCTCGAAGCAATGCGCCCCCTCCATCACGTTCCAGCCGTAGTTCTCGCCGCCCTCGCTGCTCGCGGCCTGAAAGTCGATTTCTTCCCACTCGTTTTGTCCCACGTCGCCAATCCACAGGTCGCCCGTCTCGCGGTCGAAGGAGAAGCGCCAGGGGTTGCGGAGGCCGTAGGCCCAGATTTCGGGGCGTGCGCCTTCGGTATCTACAAAGGGGTTGCTTTCGGGAACGCTGTAAGGTTCGCCGTCCGCGCCGCCGTCCACGTCAATGCGCAGAAGCGCGCCCAACAGCGTGCTCAGGTCCTGCCCGTTCTCCTCCGGGTCGCCCCCGCTGCCGCCGTCGCCCGTGCCGATGTAGAGGTGGCCGTCGGGCCCGAACGCGAGATGTCCGCCGTTGTGGTTGCCGAAGGGTTGGTCAATGGTGAGCAGCGTCGTGCTCGAGTCGGGGTCCGCCCGCGTCAAGTCATCGGACGCGCGGTACGCCGCGATGACCGTGTTGCCGGAGGTGTTCGTATAGTTCACGTAAAAAAGGCCGTTCTCCCCAAAGTTCGGATGAAAGGCCAGCCCCAAAAGCCCCCGCTCGCCGCAGCACGAGATGAGGTTTGATACGTCTAAGAAAGGCTCTTCACGGACCTCGCCGTTTTCCACAACACGAATCTGCCCCCGCTGCTCCACCACGAAAAGCCGTTCTGAACCGTCGCCCGCGTGAGTCACGAACAGGGGTTGGGTGAAGCCGTCGGCGTAGGGCTCGAGCGCCACCGCGGCGTTCTGGGCGTTGGACGGCTCGTTGCAGGCGATGAGCACGAGGACGAGGGCGAAAATTTGCAAGCCGAAAAGGGTGCGAGGAAGTAAAGCGTGCGTTTTCATGCTTCTAGTTTAAGGGACGAGGCGCGGCAGGTCCGGAAGGGAGAAGACGTTTGGGCGCGCTAAGACGGCGCGGTCTCTGAGACGTTGCCCTCCTCGTCGAGCGCGGGGTAGGGGAGGCCGCGCGCGTCGTAGGTTTCCGCCAAGCGCGGGTAGAGGAGGCGAAAAGCTTGGGCCATCATCGCCTCGCGGCTCAGCCTTGGCGTCTCATACATCCCCGCCGCCCGCCGCTGCCGCTGCGCCTCAAATAAGATCACCGCGGTGGCGACCGAGACGTTCAAGGACGGCACCATACCGAACATCGGGATGATGATGTGCGCGTCGGCCAGGGCAGCCGCTTGGGGCGAAACGCCATCTTTTTCGTTGCCTAAGAGGACGCAAGTCGGTTTTGTATAGTGCACATCGCGGTAGTCTCGAGCCTGGGGCGAAAAGTGCGCGGCTAAAAGCTGCATCTTTTGCTCTTTTACAACCCTGTACGCGTTATCTAAAGAAGGGTGAACGTGGACGTCCACCCACTTCTCGGCGCTGGCGCTCGTTTCGTTAAAGGTCGCCACGCCGCCCGTCGGCGCGACCGCGTGCGCCGTGCCGACGCCCACCGCGTCGCAGGAGCGGAGCATGGCCGAGAGGTTGTGGGGCTTGTGTACATGCTCGGCCAGCACGCTCAGATCGGGCTGCCGATAGCGCAGCACGCGCATGATTTTTTGGAAACGCTCAACCGTCACGCGTAGAAGCATAACGCGTGCTCGTGAGGCGTCCGGTAAAGGAGCCTTGTCTTTCGCCCCCGCCCGCGCACGTTCGCGCGATGCTTGACACCCGTCACGGCTAGCAAGTATCATCCCTTTTGCTACGCTTGCCGTGGTGGGTACGCTGGTTAAACACGCCGAGGTGGCGGAATAGGTAGACGCGCCAGCTTGAGGGGCTGGTCTCCGTTTAGGAGGTAGGGGTTCAAGTCCCCTCCTCGGCACCAAAACTGGTCACCAAAACCAAGCACCAAAAAACCAGCCCCTCGGCTGGTTTTTTACATGTCTGGGTTTACCTCTGAACTCTCTTTGACACGCTGTAACTTGGCTTTGAGTGCGAGTCGCTGATAAGGGTGAGGAGGGTCTGCTCGTAAGCCAGCACCTCCCTGGCGAGGTCCGCAGATTCCTTGTCCAAAGCCTCTTGCGCCATCGCGCCGAGGTTGAAAATCTCGAACTCGAGCCTGCACACCGCGCCCCGCTGCTGCGCGCGCTCCCTCACATAAGCGGCGCTGTTCTCGAGCTTGTCTTTGACGCTTCCCGGTAGGGTCTTCTGCACAGTGTTACCTCCACTTAAAGGGTACAAGAACCCCTCTCACAGAATTCTTACGATTGGGTCTATAGCAGCTAGCACGTTTTGGTTTGAGACACATGATTTACACCTCGGGCAGTACAGAGTCTTGGGGATGCTAAGGGCGCTTGGGTGCCCTCAGTGTTTATCTAAACCGCTGTGAGGCCGAATTCAAGCGGCCACCGTCGCCGCTGGCTCGAGAAAGCGTTCCTGAACCCCTTCGGGCGAGAGGGGCGGGGCGAACAAGTAGCCCTGTCCGGCCTCGCAGCCCAAGTTTTTGAGCCACTCGAGCTGCGCGCGCGTCTCGATGCCCTCGGCAATCACGCCTATGTCGAGCGCGCGGGCGAGCGAGACGATGGTGGTGATGATGGCCCCGCTCACCTCGTCCTCGCCGATGCGGCTCACGAACGAGCGGTCAATCTTGAGCGAGTCGATGGGGAAGCGGTGGAGATACGAAAGCGACGAGTAGCCGGTGCCGAAATCGTCAATCTGGATGTGGACGCCCAGCGCCCGCAGCTTGTGCAGCGTCTCGCTGACGCCGTCGCCCATGAGCGCGCTCTCGGTCAGCTCGAGCTTGAGCCGCCCCGCCGCCACCCCCGTTTCTCTAAGCACCGCTTCCACCTCGCTCGCCAGATTGGGCAGAGCGAGCTGCTTGGCGGACAGGTTGACGTTGATGGTCGGGGCGGGGACGGGCGTGGCGGGAAAGCGTGGAGAGACGTGGCGCGCTTCCCACGCGCTAAGTTGTTCGCACGCCTCGCGCAGCACCCAGCGACCGATGTCCAGAATGGCCCCCGTCTCCTCGGCCACGGGGATGAACTCGCCGGGGGAGACGAGCCCGTACTCGGGGTGGTGCCAGCGCGCGAGCGCCTCGAAACCCAGCAGGCGCTCTCCTTGGAGCGAGACGATGGGTTGGTAGGCCACGAAGAGTTCGCCGCGCTCGCTTGCGCGGGGCAGGTCGGTCTCTAACTGCAGGAGCCTGAGCGCGTCCGCGTGCATGGAGGCGTCGAACACGCGCCACTGCGCCCGGCCGGCACTCTTGGCGCGGTACATGCCGGTGTCGGCGTCGCGCAGCACGTCCTCGGCGCGCGTGTAGCGCGCGTCGCCCTGCGCGATGCCGATGCTCGTGGTGACGGTCACCTCGCGCCCGTCCAGCACGAAGGGCTGCTCGAGCGCCCGCCGAACCCGCTCGGCGGTGCGTTCGGCCTGATGTCTGACGGTCGTTGCGCCCCTTTCGGCGGGGTCGGCGCTATGTAAGGGCTCGAGCAATATCGCAAACTCGTCGCCGCCCAAGCGCGCGACGGTGTCGCCCGCGCGCACGCAGCCCAGCAGCCGCCGCGCCACCTCCACGAGCAGCGCGTCCCCCGCGAGGTGGCCCAGCGAATCGTTGATGACCTTGAAGCGGTCTAGGTCCAAAAAGAGCACGGCGTAGGGCGCGGCGTCTAAAGCGCGGCCCCGCCGGGCGCGCGCGACCGCCCCGGAAAGCCGCTCGCTAAACAGGGTGCGGTTGGGCAGGTTGGTCAGCGCGTCGTGCGTGGCGTTGTGGAGGAGCCGCGCCTCGGCCTCCTTGGTCCCGGTAACGTCGCGGAAGATGCTCTGCACGGCCGCGGGCTTGCCCTCCTCGAAGCGGCAGGTGGCGCTCCCCTGGACGCTGATGGCCCCGCCCGATTTGGTGAGCAGCACCGCCTCGAGGCTGCCCACAAGCTCCCCCGCCACCACGCGCCGGAGGGCGGCGCGGTAACTTTCTCTGGAGTCGGGGTGCAGAAGGTCGAACACGGACAGGGTGCCCACGTCGTGTTCGAGCGTCCCGTAGCCGAGCGTCTCGCGCCAGGCGCGGTTCACATATAAAAACCGTCCGTCCGGGTCGGTGCTCCAGACGAGGTCGTGAGCGGAATCTAAAAAGTCGTGGAAGTGCCTCTCGCGCTCGCGCACCTCGCTGTAGAGGCGGGCGCGCTCCAAGGCGATGTCGATATGTTCGCTCAAAGAGAGCACGAGCCCTAAGTCCGCCCTTGTGAGCGCGATGCCCCGGCTCTCGACGTTGAGCACGCCCGCCACCCCGCCCCACTTCAAGAGGGGCACGCACACTTCCGAGGTGACGCTCTCGACAGCCGCCACAAACGCAGGGTCACGCTTTACGTCCTCCAAAAGGACGGGCTCGCCCGTACGCGCCACCCGCCCCATCACCCCGTGCGTGACGGGGAGGTGGGTGATGGGCTGGGCGTAGCCCACCTGGTGTTGCAGCACCAGCGTCTCGTTCTCGAGCCGGTAGAGGCTCACCTGGGTGTAGCCAAAGGTTTCGGCCACGGCCTCGACGACCACGCGGAAGATGTCGCGGGGCTCGAGCACCCTGGCGAGTTCCGTGCGGACCCGCTCCAGAAGCGCGAGTTCCTGCGCTTGGCGCTGCGCTGAAGCGTAGAGCGCCCGGTAACTCATCTCGCTTTTGCTCACCTCCTGGTAAAGCCGCGCTCGCTCGACCGCCGCGCCGATATGTTCGCCGAGCGCGGTCATGAGCTTTAAGTCGGCTTCGCCCAAGGGCTGCGCGGGCGGCGTCTCCACGTTCATCACGCCGATGACCGTCTCCCCGTCAAAAAGGGGCACGCACAGCTCGAACCCCACTGTGCTGTCCCCCGTTATGTCGTCACCCGCATTGTCAAAGGCGAGGTAGTCGGGCTCTAAGCGCACGTCGCGCACGAGCGCGGGCTCGCCTGTGCGCGCCACGCGCCCCGCCACACCCTTGGAGAGCGGGAAAGGCTCGAGCCCCCCCGTATGGCCCACGCAGGCGTGCGGCACAAGCATGTCGCCTTTGACAAGCGCCACACCGACGTGGGGGTAACCGAAAATCTCGGCGACGCTCCCCGTCACGGTGCGCAAAACCTCGCCTAAATTTTCCTCATGGGCCAAGGCCGCGCGCACGCGGTCTAAAAGCGCGAGTTCTTGCGCCGCCCGCTCCGCCTCGGCCTGGAGCCTGAGGCGCTGCAGCACCACCCCGAGCTGGCCCCCCAGCGCCTCCGCCATCCGCACGGCGGTTTCGTTAAAGGCGCACTCCGACGCTTTGCTGTCCAAACAGAGCGCGGCGACGGTCTCGCCCGCGAGGCGGATGGGCACGACCAACGTCGCGCGAATCGCGCTCGTGTGGCCCGAGACCTCGAGCGCCTCGGCCCGCGGCCCGGAAAGCACCTCCACGTTTCGCTCGGCCAAGTCGGTAAGCAGGTAAGAAGTCTTGCCAAAGTCCTCGTCAAAATAGAGTTCGTTCGGCGCGAGGGGCAGGTCCTTGAGCCCCGCTAAGTCGTAATCCACCGCCGCCACGAAGTGGTACAGCCCGTCGTCACGGCGCAAGAGCACGCTGCCCGCGTGGGCGTTGGGCAGGAGGTCAACGGCGCACGAGAGTAGCTTGTGATAGAACGCGTCGGAAATGCGGTGCTGCAAAAGATCGTCGGTAATCTCTTGCAGCGACGCCTGAAAGCGGGCAAGCTGCGCCAAGGTTTCATCCCCACCCTGACCGAGAGACGCGCGGAGAGCCTTCCCCGCACGTGGCGGAACGGTTGCCCGGCCACGCATTCCGTCAGGCCGCGCGGCGCGGAGAAAGGTGGGGCGGCGAAACCGTTTCACACCCCTTTATAAAGGAACCTTTCTTACGAACTTCTTACAGAGGGGAAAACTTTTTGTGCGTTTGCACGTTCAAGGCGGCGCACTGGATGCTAAATTACTGTTCAGCACTTGACCTTAAAGTGACGTGACAAAACGTTCAGGGTCCTTCAATGTGATTTTTTCTATGTCGCCAGAAAGGAACCAATGACCCACCCCACATGGGCGAGGACGTGGCGCTCCAAAACGCTGCGCTTCCTGCTGGCCCTCGACCTACTTTTCATGGGCCTCCACCTTTTACATTTCTGGCTTCTTTACCGAACCTCCTACGCCGGCCCGCTGCTGAGCGAGGGGTTCAGGGTCGACAAAGACCGGGGCTTCGCCGAAAGTTTCCAGTACCTAAAGCTGCTGCTGACAACGGGCTCCCTCGTTTTCCTCTGGACGAAACAAAAAGCGCTTTCCTACAGTGCTTGGGCTGTGGTTTTCGCCTTTGCGCTGCTCGACGACGCGCTGAAAATTCACGAAGAAGTAGGTCGGCACCTCGTTGATGGGCTAGGTATTCCTGCGGCGTTCGGGCTGCGTGGGCAGGATTTCGGCGAGCTCATCGTTTGGGGAGCTTTCGGGGTCGTTCTGCTGGGATTCGTGCTTTTTTCTTACCTCCGCGCTGCGCCCGCGGAAAAAGCTTTCTCAAGGAGCCTGGCCCTCCTCTTCGCGGTTTTCGTCCTTTTCGGCCTCGGCGTGGACATGCTCCACATCTTGTTGGGGGGTCCGCTAATCCTGCAAACGTTCATGAGCGTGCTCGAGGACGGCGGCGAAATGCTCACCATAAGCGTCGTTACCGTGTTCGTGTGGAACTGGTTGGCGAGCCGTACAGCGGCCCGCGGGGTTGTGGGCGCGCGAGTACGAAAGTCCGCCTGAAATTTGGCGCGCGCCGCCGCCGAATGTTAGCCTAAAAGCGTGTCCCCGACCTTCCCGTTCCGAAGCTACCGCGCGGGGCAGCTCGAGGCGCTTCAATCCGCGCGCGCCGCCTTCGCGCGCGGCAAACGTTTTGTCGTCATCGAGGCCCCCACCGGCTCGGGCAAGTCGGCCATCGCGGTGACGTTGGCGCGCGAGGCCGAAAGCGCCTACGTGTTGACCGCCCAAAAGCTCCTTCAAGAACAGTACCTGCGCGACTTTCCCGACCTGTCGTTAATGAAAGGCCGGAGCAACTACCCCTGCTTGGTCGCGCCGACACACGCCGCCGCCGCGCCCTGCACCATAGGCCGCAGGTTCCCCGAGTGCGACGACTGCCCCTACTTTTGCGCCAAGGACGAGGCGATGGCGGCCAAGGGCACCATTTTGAATTACGCCTACTACCTCGCCGAACTCAACTACTCGGGCGGCTTCGGCCCAAGAGACCTGCTCGTGTTGGACGAGGCGCACAACGCCGAGGGCGCGCTCATGGGCTTTATCGAGGTGACGCTCTCGGACGTGATGTTGAGGCGGGTGGGCATTACCGAGACAATTCCACAAATGGGCGAGGACTATCAGTATTTCGACTTTGCCGAAGACATCTTGCCCTTTTTGGCGAGCCGCAGCCGGGAACTCGAGCACGACCTTAAGAAAGAAAAAGGAAACGCTGACGTGGCGCTCGTGCAGATGCAGCATAAACGCTGGCTCGATAACCAGCGCGTGCGCTTGGAGCTTCTTTTGGGCAGCCGCGAAGAGGATTACGTCGAGTGGACCGTCGAGCGGCGGGGGAGTTCGGAAGGTCAAACGGTAAGTTTCAAGCCCGTCAAGGTAGCGTCGTTCGCCGAACCTCTCCTTTTTGGTTTCGGCAAACGGGTGCTGATGCTCTCCGCCACGATTCTCGACCCGCCCACTTACTTACGCAGCTTAGGCGTTGACCCGGAAGACGCCGAAGTCATTTCTGTCAAGTCAAACTTCCCGCCCGAAAACCGCCCCATCTACCTCCGCCCCACCGCGCGGCTCACGCGGCACTATCTGGAGGCGGACTTGCCCAAGCTCGTCGCCGAAATCGCCGAGCTATTCGAGGCGCACCCGCACGACAAGGGGCTCATCCACGCGCACTCGTACCGAATCTCGAGCCACATCGCCCGCAACCTCCCCAAGCGTTACCACGACCGCCTCGTCACCCACTACAGCGCCGACGGGCGCGAGGCGGCGCTCGAGGCCCACAGCCTTTCCCCCCACCCGACCGTTTTGTTAACGCCGAGCATGACCGAGGGCATCGACTTGTCAGGCGACCTCTCGCGCTGGCAGGTCATCTGCAAAATCCCCTACCCCTACTTAGGCGACCCGCAGATCGCGCGCCGCAAATCTTTGGACCCCGCCTGGTACGACTGGCGCACCTGCTTAACCGTCGTGCAGGCCTACGGCAGGAGCGTCCGCAGCGCCGACGACTTTGCGGTCACCTACGTGCTCGACGCCGACTTTCCGGCTTTTGTCAAGCGGCAAAGGAAGCGGCTGCCGGGCTGGTTTTTGGAGGCGGTGCAGGAATAAATGACCTACCTTCTCAACGACCCCAAGCTCGAACCGGAGGAGGTCAATTCGCTCTACTCGAGCGTGGGCTGGAACGGAAAGGGGCAACGGACGCTCGAGAAGACGCGCCGAACCCTCGCGGCCTCGCCTTACGTTGTGACGGCGCGCGTAGAGGAACAGTTGGTCGGCTTCGGGCGCATCCTTGGGGACGCCTATACCGCTCAGATTTTGGACGTGATGGTTCACCCCGAGTGCCGACGGCGGGGCGTGGCTTCGGGGGTGCTCGAGCGCCTTTTGAACGCCGCTAGGGGCAAATTCTTGGGTGTCTACTTGATTGACGGGAGTGGGTACAAAAAGTTCTATGAGCGTTTTGGCTTTGAAACCGCGAACCCCCATACAGACCGCTTGATGTACTGGACGGGTCAAAATGGTTGACGAAAGCTGGTACACCCGCCCCGAAGGACTGCCTGACCGCACCTCGGCGGGGGGCGTGGTGGTGCGGCGTGAGGACGACCGTCTCCTCATCGCTCTGGTTGGAGGCGAGGGCGCGCGCACGGGCTACATCCTCCCCAAGGGCGGGGTCGAGCCGGGGGAGACGCTTGTGGAGGCGGCGCGGCGTGAAATAGGGGAGGAGGCGGGGCTGTCGCAGCTTGTGTTTCTTGGGGAGTTGGGCGCGCAGGCTCGCCTCAACTGGGCCAGGACCTGCTGGACCACGGTGCATTATTTTCTTTTTTCCACCCAGCAAGTCGAGGGCAGGCCGACGGATGAGGATTATGACTATCGGCTCGAGTGGTTTCCCTTAGACGCCCTGCCCGACCTCTTTTGGCCCGAGCAGCAGCGGCTGATTGAAACGAACCGTGAAGCCATCAAAGCTGCGCTTTAGAAATAATCCGCCAAAGCCATATACGAGGTGCGGCCTCCCGCGAGAGAAACGAGAGCTTCTATGTATCTCAAATCTCCCTCGGCGAGCCCGGTGCGCTGCGCCGTGCGGGCGTTCACGCTCCCAGAAAGAAGGAGTGCCAGCGCGCGAATGTCAAGACTCACATCTGCACTACCTTCCGTCTTCTCAGCTCGAGTCCCGTTCGGGGAAAGCTCGAGCCCAAACATCCCATCGTTCCACGCGCAAAAGTCATCACGGACGCCCAGCGTAAAGCTGATGGCGTCCTCGCTGGGGAGACCACCGAGCGTCCGCGTCACGTCCACCACGCGCGCCTGAAAGATCGAGCGGTTGGCCGCCACATAGCCTTGCAAACCGAAAAGCAGCGGCTCGTCCCCCGGTAGATGCAGCCGCACCGCGTCCGCCTGACCGTGAAAGGAACCGACGAAGCGCCACAGACGGTCCCGTCCCGCGGGAGAGCTGTAGGCGTAGTCCTCCACGGTGAGCGTCATCACGTCCGCCGCGTCGTCATAGGCGAGGCTCAGGACGCAGTAGGCACCGTCCAGTTCGTAAACAAAACGTTCACGCGTTTCCCAAGGCCTGGCGAGGATGGTGGGCCAGCTTCCGTGGACGCGTTCGCCCCGTTTCCGCGTGAAGTTGTACCCCGCGGCCCAACGTGCGTAGGTGGGCTCGAGGCGGCCTAGTTCATCCTTGGTCAGCCTCTTTGCGTCGGGGGCGCGTCCCCCGAAAAGTTTCTCGCTGGGGCACGCGACGACGGAGCCGCTGGGGACGCTCTGCCAGCCGTAGCGGGCGTAGTAGCGGGGGTCGAAGGGATACTCCAAGCACCAGCCCACCCCCTGCGTATGGAGCCGCGTGAGCGCATCTTTAAGCAGCGCCTCGACGTACCCGCGCCGCCGATGTTCGGGCGCGCTCAAGACGCTCGCCAGGCCGCCCATCGGCACGAGCTTGCCCGCAAGATACATCTCGAACGGATAGACGACGGCGGCGCTCGTGAGCGTGTCGCCCTCGAAGTGGCCCCAGGTGTAGGGAAGGCGGTCCATATGCCGCTGCCGCGCCTCCGGGGTGCTGTAGTCGTTGGTGTCCAGATAGGCGACTTGGCGGATGGCGAAGAGTTGCGGCAGGTCATCCTCGGTGAGAGGGCGAATCACGCGGGCTCCTCGTCACCAAAGGGGAGATGGGTGGGGCGCTCGAGGTTCGTCCGCAAGACCATCGTCGTCTCGGTGCGCTCGACGCCCTCCAAGACCCACAGCCGGTCCAAAAAGCCGTCCAAGTCTTTCGTGCTGGCGACGCGCACCTTGGCGATGTAGCCGTACGAACCCGCCACCGCGTGCAGCTCCTCAATTTCGGGCAGTTTGATGAGGTTATCGACCAGATTGGCGCCCGGATTGCGCGGCTGCGGCGCGATGGCGACAAAGGCGCAGATGGGCAGCCCGAGCGCGTCCGCGCCCAACACCGCGCGGTAGCCCTCAATTACGCCCGCGGCCTCGAGCTTGCGCACGCGCTCGCCCACCGCCGGGGCGGACAGCCCCACCGCCTTGGCAATCGTCGCGTGCGAGGCGCGCCCGTTTTCGCGGAGGATGGCGAGGATGGTGCGGTCAACCGCGTCGAACATTGAGACAAGCTAACATATCGGTTCCGGCGGGAGCCTCGACGGGTTTTTGGCTCGAGGCTTTGAGGCTCGCGGTGAATCGCAGACGCCAAATTTGAAAACCGGGCCCGAAGTAGATCCTACAACGACGCGACGTATAAAAACAGCATCATAAAGTAGCTCGAGCCTCCCGCCAGCACGAACAGGTGCCAGAGTTCATGATGTCCGAACACGCCGGGGTAGGGGTCGGGGCGCTCGAGCGCGAACACCACCGCGCCGACCGAGTAGAGAATCCCCCCCAAAAAGAGCAGGACCAAGCCGCCCGCGGGCAGCGCCTCCTTGATGGGCACGATGACAAAGAGCGCCAGCCAGCCGAGCAGCAGATAGAAGCTCGTCGAGAGCCAGTAGGGCGCGTCGAGCCAGAGGATTTTAAAGACCATGCCGAGCAGCGCGAGCCCCCAGACGAGCCAGAAAAAGCCCCAGCCGAGTAGAGCGCTATGCTCTCTAAGGATAATAAGCGTGACGGGCGTGTAGCTCCCGGCGATCAAAGCAAAGATGCCGACGTGGTCGAGCATCAGCAGCAAGCGCCGCCGCTCCGGGCTCACCTTGAGGCCGTGGAAGAGGGAGGAGGCGAGGTAGAGCAGCACGGAACTTACGCCGTAAACGGCGAACGAGGCTACATAAAGCGGTCGGCCCCAGGACCTCGTCAGAAGTATCGCCATCCCGAGCGCGCTAAAAACCGCCCCAAGGAGGTGGGTAAGGCAGTTCACAGGCTCATGGATGTAACGGCTCAGAAACTCTATCGAGGAGGGTCTGGCGTTGAGCTGTTTCATGCTTCATTATGACAAAATGCACCCCAAATCGAGGTTCGTTTATCACAATAAAAGTGAATGAGGGATGAGAAATCTCACAGTTTGCCCTATTGTCTCGTCCTGTCGTTTACGGCTCACGCTTCTTCCAGCTTAGCGGGCTCCCTTTGTAACTCTCGACAAGCGAAGGTTTACAATCACCTCATGAACGTCCAGATTTTCGGCACCAACAAGTCTCAAGACACCAAAAAGGCGCTGCGCTTTTTCAAGGAGCGGGGCCTCAAGCCGCAGTTCGTGGACCTTAAAGGGCGGGCGATGGCGCCGGGGGAACTCGCGCGTTTTGTGCAGAAGTTCGGCCTCAACGCGGTTGTTGACGCTAAAGGTAAGGCGTATGAGCGGGCTGGACTCGAGTACCTGCGCGTCGGCGACGAGGAGATGGTGCAAAAACTTATCGACGAGCCCGCGCTGATGGTGCAGCCTTTAGTGCGGAGCGGCAACACGCTGACGGTGGGCTGGGACGAGGAGGCGTGGCGGGCGTGGTATGAGGCGAACAAGGGTGAGTAAAATGTTGAAAGATGGAACGATATTGACAAAGTGTGCTGTGAAATTTAACGCTGTACCTGGGATGTAGTTGCTGCTTAGCTGTAGCCATGCTAAAAGACGGAGGCCGCGTAGCAATTTTTGCCTATCAAGACGACGATAACGCCTGGCTTTTGTACGGTATCTTCTCTGCTGAAGGTGAAGCACCTGTCATCAAGATGAACGGCGGCGGTGAAATACCCATGACTGATGAATGGCTCGCGCGCGTGATTCCCGTGAACGATGAAGTTGCTGAAGTTGTTGGGGATGCTGACTACTGGGTAAAGCTAACCGTAGGAAGTGCTGAGGGTAAGGATGGGCTCGTGCATACAGGCGTAAAACTACCGGTAGATGGTTGACGTAGGTGTTTACTTGTCCTTAGTAAAGGGCGTTAACCGACTTCACTAAAAACGACACACCGAAATCTTCGGTGGCGCTTCTCAGGTTTGCTCTCAATCCTTGGTGCGCGCAAAGGTTATGCTGCCCTCGTGCGTGTTCTTTTTATCGGAGATATTTTCAGCACCCCCGGCGTCAAGGTCATGCAGGACTTCTTAAGGGCCTTCCGCGACGACTACGATTTCATCATCGCCAACGGTGAGAACGCGGCGGGGGGCGCAGGCATCACCCGCAAGCATTTTGGACAGATGCTGGACGCCGGGGTGGACGTGGTCACGCTCGGCAACCACGCGTGGGACAAGCGGGAGGCGTTGGAACTGGTTGAGGAGACGCCGCGGCTACTCAGGCCCCTAAACTACCCGCCGGGCACGCCGGGGCTCGGGCACGCCTCTTTTGAGGCGCGTAACGGCGAGCGGGTGACGGTGGCGCAGGCGATGGGGCGGATTTTTTTGGACCCGCTCGACTGCCCCTTTCGGGCGGTGGACGGGGTGCTCGAGACCCTCCCCAATAACGAACCCCTCATCCTCGACTTCCACGCCGAGGCCACGAGCGAAAAGCGGGCGATGGGCTACCACCTGCGCGGGCGCGCCGCGGCGATGGTGGGCACGCACACGCACGTCCAGACTGCCGACGAGCGCATCGCGGGCGGCACCGCGACCATCACCGACGTGGGCATGACGGGGGTGCAGGATTCGGCCATCGGGATGCGTTTTGAAGAAGTCCACTACCGCTTCACCACCCGCTTGCCGCAGCGTTACAAACCCGCCGAGGGCGCAGGCGAGGTGCGGGCGGTGAGTATCGAGCTTTCGGGCAACCGGGCGACCAAGATCGAGCGCATTCAGTGGGCGGCTCCGTGACCTTGTAACGGTTTTTGTGAACGCTGAGACCATTAACGCGAGAATCATCCCCTCAACTACGGCCCAAACGGTAATTTGCAGACTAAGTTTCTCTCAAACCGTTTCCTTTCTTGCTACAGTGATGAGCTTAGGAGGAGTGCATGAGTAGCGTGTCTATGAAAAGAACGGAAGAGGCGGAGGTCCGCGAGCGGTTTCAGGGGCTGCGCGACGACGTAGACTTTTTAGGCAGCGCCCTGGGAACGGTGATGCGCGAACTCGAGGGCGAACCCTTCTTCAACCTCGTCGAGCGGGTCCGCGCGCTCACCAAGGGCCTCAGGGCCGAACCCGAGGCGAACAAGCGCGAGGAATTGAAAGACCTGCTCTCGAGTCTCAGCCTCAGCGAAGCCGAAAAACTCCTCCGGGCCTTTACCGTTTACTTCCAACTCATCAACCTGGCCGAAGAAATCCACCGCGTGCGCGTGAACAGGCTTCGTGAGGGGGAGGCGACGCTCGAGCGTCCGCGCTCCGAATCGGTGGCGGCGGCGGTCAAGTCTCTCAAGGATGGCGGCTGGTCTTTCGAGGAGGCGCGGCGCTTTATCGAGGCCTTAGACATCCAACTCACCCTGACCGCGCACCCCACCGAGGTCAAGCGTTACACGGTCCGGCTCAAGCTCGAGCGCGTCGCCTCGGCGTTGCGGCAGCGCGGCGAGCGCGACCTGTCGCCGGGGGCGTTGGCGCGGCTCGAGGAGGAAATCTTGGCCGAAATCGCCACCCTGTGGGAGACGCGCGAGCTTTTCTCGCAAAAGCCGAGCGTGGTGGACGAGGTCAAGGGGGCGCTCTATTATTTTCGGCGTTCTTTGCTCGAGGCGGTGCCGACGCTCATGCTCGACTTAGAGGGCGCGCTGGCGCTCTATTACAAGGACGAGGCTGAGGGGCAAAGCGCGCCGTTGCCGCCCGTGGTCCGCTTCCGCTCTTGGATAGGCGGCGACCGCGACGGCAATCCTTTCGTCACCCCGCCGACCACCGCCGAGGCCTACCGTTTGCAGTCGCTCCTGGCTTTGGAGCGTCACATAACGGATGTAGACGCGCTCGTGCAAAGGCTCTCGCAGTGGGAGGCTCGAGTAACGTTGACGGACGTCTTCCGAGAGGATTTGGCCGCGCTCGAGGCCGAGCAGGGCGAGCCCGAGCGCTTTGCGGAGGAACCCTACCGCCGGAAGCTCTTTTACATGCACCGCGCCTTGACTCATGAACGAGAGGACGGCGCGGGCGACTATACTGCGGAAGACTACCTGCGCGATTTGTCGCTTATCGAGGAGACGCTGCGGGGGGGTGGGGACGCTCGAGCGGCGGCTTTCGTGCGGCCGGACCGCTACCGGGCGGCGGCCTTTGGCTTTCACTTGGCGGCCTTGGATTTGCGCGAGCACTCCGAGGTTCACGAGGCGGCGATGGCTGACCTCCTGCGCTACGCGGGTGTGTGCGAGGACTACGCGTCGCTCCCCGAGCCCAAACGGGTAGAGCTGCTGGCGGCGGAACTCGCCTCCAAACGCCCCCTTGCCCCACCCGACGCGCCCCTTGAGGAACCCACGCAGCGGGCGCTCGAGGCCCTGGCCGTGTTCCGACGCGTGAGAGCACACTACGGCCCCGAGGCCACGGGAAGTTACATCGTCTCGATGACGGAAGGGGTGTCGGACGTGCTCGAGCCCCTCGTCCTCGCCAAACAGGCGGGCTTGAGCGACATCGACGCGACGCCCCTTTTTGAAACCGTGGCGGATTTGGAGGCCGCGCCGGGAGTTTTGCGCGAACTCTTCGCCCTGCCTGTTTACCGCGAACATCTCGAGCGGCGCGGCGTCCAAGAGGTGATGATTGGCTACTCGGACTCGAACAAGGACGCGGGCTTTTTGGCCGCCAACTGGGCGCTTTACGAGGCACAGGAGGGGGTGGCGGCGGTCTGCCGTGAGGCGGGGGTGCCGCTGCGGCTCTTTCACGGGCGTGGCACCTCGATCGGGCGCGGCGGCGGCCCCACGGGTCAGGCGATTCTGGCGCAGCCCCCCGGCTCGCTGGGCGGGCGGATGCGGCTGACCGAGCAGGGCGAGGCGCTCTCAGACCGCTACGCCGATCCCGATTTGGCGCATCGGCATCTGGAGCAGGTGGCGCACGCCTTTATTTTGTCGTCGGCTCGAGACGCGCGCGGCCCCGTGCAGGAGGTGCCGGAGCGTTACCGTGACGCGTTGGAAAACGCGGCGGGGGCGGCCAAGGCGCGGTATCGGGGGCTGCTCGAGGAGGAAGGCTTTCTCGACTTCTACCACACCGTCACGCCCATCGAGGAGATTTCGCGGCTCAATGTGGGCTCACGACCTGCGCGGCGTGGCGGGGAGCGTTCGCTCTCGGGTTTGCGCGCGATTCCCTGGGTGTTTTCCTGGACCCAGTGCCGCGCCAATTTGCCAGGCTGGTACGGGCTGGGGAGCGGGCTTGAAGGGGTGGACGACGCGCTCTTGCGCGAGATGTACGGCGATTGGCCTTTTTTCAAAACCGTCATTGACTTCGCCCAGATGAGCCTTGGCAAGGCGGACATGGGGGTGTTCGAGACGTATCTTGAACTCATTTCTGAGCCTCTGCGCGACACTTTCTGGCCGATGATTCGGGAGGAGTACGGGCTCAGCCTCGAGGCGGTGGCGCGCGCGACGGGTGGGGGGCTACTCGAGAACGACCCCACCTTGGAGCGCACCATCGCGCTGCGCAACCCTTATGTAGACCCTATTTCTTACTTACAGGTGGAACTATTAAGACGTTTGCGCACGCTGCCTGAAGAGAGTCCTGAGCGTGAAGGGCTCGAGTACGCGGTGCTGGTGAGCCTGCTCGGGGTCGCGGCGGGTATGCGCAATACCGGCTGAGGCGTCTAAACGGGGTAGGGTAGTCGCTGTATGTCGAGAGCCATGTGTGAAGCTCCTCTCATGCGCCCGAACGGCGCACGCTTTACCATGTTGTCAATGATGTTTTTACGAAGGTTGAGAAATTTCACGTATGTGGATGTGGGTTTGTTCTCATGGAGGCTTTCCGGTGAGGATGTCTCTATGAATGTTACGAACATGAAGCCACAGTTCACCCGTGAACGGCACCTCGAGGGGAAGCGTAAGGTATGAATCTCATTCTGGCGGGCGGCCCGGTTCTGGTCGCCATTCTCATCGTGTCGCTCTACGCGCTCTACCTCTTTTTCGAGCGGCTCCAGAAGCTCGGGCGCGAGCGCGTCGAGGCGGACCGGCTCATGCTCCGGGTGAACGCGGCGGTGCGCGACCGCGATTTGGAGGCCGCGCTGAGCGCCTGCGAGAATCACGGCGGGCCGGTGGCGAGGGTGCTCAAGTCGGCCCTGCTGCGCCTCCCTTACGGGCGCGCGGCGGTCGAGGCGGCCTTTCAAGAAGCCTCGTTGGAAGAAGAGCAGCGCCTCACCAAGGGCTTAAGGCCGCTGGCGACCATCGCGCAAATAGCGCCGCTCTTGGGTCTTTTGGGCACGGTCACGGGCATGATCATCGCCTTTAGCGAGATTTCGCAGCAGGGCACGGGCAACCCCGCCGCCTTGGCCGACGGCATCGGGCAGGCGCTCGTGACCACGGCGGCGGGGCTCGTGGTCGCCATCCCGACGCTTATCGGCCACAACTACTTGGCGAGCCGGGTGGACAATATTCTTATCGAGATCGACCGCCGCCGCGAGGAGCTGATGGGCAACGTGGTGCAGGTGGTGTCGGCGCGCCGCGAGGAGCGCGGCGGGCCCGTCCAGAATCTGCGGGAGGACGCGTATGAACCGCTCAAGACGTCTTAGCCGCGCCATGCGCAAAGACCTCTCGCTCGACCTCACGCCGATGGTCGATGTTGTGTTCTTGCTCATCATCTTTTTCATGGTCTCGACGACCTTTATCACGCTCGAGTCGGGCCTCCCCGTCGAGCTGCCCGCCTCGCAGACTAGCCAGGCGCAGAGTTCGGACCTGCCGACGGTGACGGTGAGCCGCGACGGCCAGATTTTCGTCGCGGGCACCGAGGTGGCCGAGGACGAACTCGTGGACACGCTGCGGGGGGTGCTGGCATCGAGCGGCGGCGACACGGTGGTCTTGCGCGCCGACCAGTCCGTCCAGTACGGCCTGCCCGTGCGCGTGATGAGCCTCATCCAGGAGGCGGGCGCGCGCAACATCGCCATTGCGACGGGCGGGGGCTAGAGCCTCGAAATGACGTTTTTACAGGTGTGTTGATATCGTGACGAAACTATGACGACCGAAGAATTCAGCAGGGGACGGGTGAGGGTTTACCAAGGCTTCTGGGGCGACCCGGACAAGCGGCGGGCGCTCCTGCTGTCGCTCTTTATCCACTTCGCCGCGCTTTTTCTCCTCGTATGGTTCGTGGTCTTGCCCCAGACGCGGCCCAGAGAGACCTTTATCGTGATTAACGTGGGCACGCCCGAGGCCGCCGAGACGCCCACCGACGCGCCCACCGCCGAGACGCCCGCGCCCCCCGCGCCGACCCCGCAGGTCGAAGCGCCCCCGGCGCAGGCGGAGGTGCCCGCGCCCGCCGAGGAGCCACAAGCACAGGATGCGCCTGCCCAAGAGGCGAGCGTGGCGGAAACGCCTCCCGCACCGTCTCCAGCACCCCCCGCGCCCGCCGAGCCGGAAGCGGTCGCCGAGACGCCGCCCGCGCCGCCCAGACCCGAGGCTCGAGCCCCAACGCCCAGTGCAGAAAATGTAGAAGTCGTACCCCCCGCGCCCGCCTCCGCCGCGCTGCCCGAGGTGGACGAGGTGAGGCTCGAGCCCACCCCGCTTGCCCGAGCCGTGCCCCTGCCCACGCCCGACATCACCGCCGAAGCGTCGCCCGCGCGCCTCATCACCCCGACGCCCAACGTCGAGGTCGCGCCCACGCGCGCGGTGCCGCAGCCGCAAATACAAACCGCGGTGGCTCCCGAAATCCCGTTGCTCGAGCCTGAGATAGAAACCGCGGTGGCGGCAGCGCAGCCTTTGCCCGAGCCGCAAGTTGAAACCACGGTGACGGCGGTCCGCCCGCTGCCCGAGCCGCAAATCGAAACGTCGGTGGCGCGCTCCTTGCCCCAGCCCCAGATTGAAATGTCCGTGGCGGCTGAGCGCGCGGTGCCGCAACCAGAGATTGAAGTCGACGTTCCTTTACGCGCGGTGCCGCAGCCGCAGGTTGAGACCTCCGTCGCCGCGGCGCGTGAGTTGCCCCAGCCCCAGATTGAGACTTTCGTTGCGGCGGCTCGCCCTCTGCCCGCGCCTGAAATCGAAACGTCGGTAGCGCGCCCGGTGCCGCAGCCGCAGGTTGAAACGTCCGTGGCCCCCGCGCGCGCGCTGCCGCAACCCCAGGTCGAAACCGCTGTGGCCGCCGCGAGACCCCTGCCCCAGCCGCAGGTCGAGGCGTCGGCTGCGCCCGAGCGTGCGCTGCCTCAACCGCAAGTCGAAACCGCGGTCGCCACGCCCCGGCCCGTGCCGAGCCCGGAGGTGGCGGTCGAGGTGGACCGCTTCGCGCTCGCCGCGGCGGCGGCCGAGGCTGCTGCTGAGGAGGCGAGGGAGGCGCGGCCCGTGCCGAGCCCTCAAGTGGAAGTGGAAATTGACCGCTTCGCGCTCGCCGCCGCGGCTGCTGCCGCCACAGAACCCGCCACAGAACCTGCTACAGAACCCGCCGCAGAACCCCCTGCGGAAGCCCCTGCGGAGGCGGAGTCCACCTCCCCCAGCACGCCTCAAGCGCCGCCAACCCAGAGCCTTGCGAGCGCCGAAGGGGAAGCCGAGGGCGACGCGGGTCAGGCGGGGCAAACCAGCACCCAGCCGGACGCCGAGGTCTCCGCTTTAGGCGCGGCCGCCGCGCCAGAGAGTCCAGCCCCCACGGGCGCGCCGCCGCTCGAGACCTACCGCACCGAGCGCTCACAACCCTTAGCCGTCCTCCTCGACAACGTAAACGGCTACCCGCAGTCGGGTTTGCGTGAAGCCTCCGCCATCTTTGAAATGCCCGTCGAGGGCGGCCTGACCCGCCTCATGACTCTTTACGACCGCGCCGACCCCGGCCCGGTCGGGCCCGTGCGCAGCGCCCGCGACTACTTTGTCGAGCTTGCGCGGGGCTTGGGCGGCGTGCTCGTCCACGATGGCGGCTCGCCCGCGGCGGTGGCCGACATCGCCCGGACGAACACACGGACCTTTAACGCCTTTGACCGGGGCGAACTCTTCTCCCGCGCTCCGGGCCGGGACGCGCCTTACAACCTCTACTCGAGCGGCGGCACCCTGCGCGAGGCGGTCAACCGCCTTTCCCTGGGCGCTTCACAAGTCGTCGAGGGCGACATTTATAGGCCGGGCGACGAGGCCGAAGACGCGGCGGGGGTATCGGTGAGGTTTTCGGGGGCGTACTCGAGCGGCTTCCGCTACCTGCCCGAGCTCAACTTATATCGCTGGCAGCGTATGGGGCGCGACGCCAGCGACGCCTCGAACGAGGCGGTTCTGGTGGACGCGGTGGTGGTGGCGCGCATCATGGTGCAACCCCAGCCCAACGACCCCGAGGGGCGGCTCTACATCCCCTTGAGCGGCGGCGAGGCGACGCTCTATTTACGCGGTAAGGAGATTCCGGGCACCTGGTCGCCCGAGGACGGCTTCACCTTCGTCGGACCCGACGGCCCCGTTGACCTCACCCCCTTCAAGCACTGGGTCCTGTTCGCGCCTACGGGGGCGGACGTTTCCTGAACTCGTTCGGGAGTCAGCGCCGGACGAGTTCGTCAAAGATGAGGCCGCGCATTTTGAGATGGTAATTCGCCTCCTCCACCTCAATCTCTAAAAAGACGTACTCTTCGCCGTGGCCGTTGGTGTCGAGCAGGATGGCGCGGCCCCGGGACGCGAAGTTGACCCCGCCGCGCACCGGGGTGTGGCCGTAGACGCCCATGCGGTAGGGCGTGTTAACCAGAAAGTCGCGCTCCTCGTAAATCCAGGCACGGCGGTTTTCTAGGTAAAACGCGTTGTCGAAGCGGTTATGTTTGGGCAAAGGACCGACGTGCGCGAAGTGGATGCCCTCGACGGTCTCCTCGAAGGGCCAGCTCTCCATCCAGGCGCGCAGTTCGTCGGGGAGCGCGCGGCCCTCTTTCCACTCGAGGTGCGAAATCTCGTCCGTGCGCAGAGGACCCTGCGTGGGCGTGACGGCGTTGAAGTCGTGGTTGCCCATGAGAATGACCATCCGCCCCGTGGGCAACGCGTCGTAAAACCTTTTAACCTCCCACAAAAAAGCCTCCTGCGCCGCTTCCGCCTTGCGCAGGTGCTCGGGTGTGTACTCGTCGTAGCGGCTCTCCTGGGTGAGTTCGGCGTAGCGTTCGCGGCTCTTGGCGTGGACGAGGTCGCCCAGCAAGATGAGCTTGGTGCTCGGGTCTTGTAAGCGCGCCGTGGGCGCGTTCGCCTCGTCCGCGAGACCCGCTTCGCGCAATATCGTCCAAAATTTGTCTCTCTGGGTGTGAATGTCTCCGATAACGGTCAGGTGCAAGGTGAGTCTCCAGCGCCAAGTTTACCTTTTGGAAAGGATGAAAAGGTGAGTTTCAGCTAAATACGACGTTCCTACAGCTGAGAAGGCTTCAAGGGCGGCGTGCCCCTGCGGATTTAAGCAGAGCCGCCCGCGGACGGTTTCGAGTTCGCCGTACGCCACAAGGTCGTTCAGAAGCGCACGGACCTCCTCGGCCTGCCAGTGAGCCAGCGCGCTCCCTTGCAACGTCTTGACTGTACTTTCGAAAGGCCGTGGCCGGCGCTCGAGCAGGCGCAGCGCGGCGCGGTCGTCGCCACTCAGGGGTGGGCGCGTGGGAAGGCAGCGGTCGCAGCCGCATGAGGGGTCGGGGGAGGCTTGGTCGCCAAAATACTCGAGCAACAGCTCCCGCCTGCAACGCGAACTTTCGGCGTAGGCATAAACCGCGTCTAGCAACGCGTAGCGCCGCCGCGTGTGGGCCTCGAGCCTAGAGGTGTCAAAAACAGGCACCCTCCGGTCGTAGGGCGGCAGCAGCGTCGCCTCCAGCACCCCTGTCTCGGGTTGAAAGGGAGCCAGCACGCCCGCCTCCACGAGCGCCGCGAGGCCCCGTTGCGCCTTGCCGACGCCCAGGGTGAGAGCGCGCGCAAGCTCTCTCACCCTGACGCTTTCCCCGACGCTTTGCCGCAGCGCCAGGTAGAGCTTTTTGAGGTCCAAGGCGGAGGGGCTCGAGCTCTCCACCAGCCACGCCTGGAGCGCCCGGTCCTCGGGTGCGTAAAGGAGCGTACACGTCGCGCGCTCGCCGTCGCGCCCCGCGCGGCCTGCCTCCTGGTAGAGGGCCTCCAGGGTGCCCGGCAGCCGGTAGTGAATCACAAAGCGCACGTTCCCCTTGTCAACACCCATCCCAAACGCGTTCGTCGCCACCACCACCCGCAGCCGCCCCGCCATGAACGCCTCCTGGACGGCGCGGCGCGTCTCGGCGTCCTGACCGCCGTGGTAGGGCGCGCAGGACAGACCCCAGGACGCGACCCAGCCGCTCACCTCCTCGGCCTCGAGCCGGGTGCCCACATAAACGAGACCTGTCCCCGCTTGCTCCGCCAACAGCGCCCGCAGCTTGCCCGCCTTGGCGCTCGGTCCCGCCACCCGCAGCACGCGGTAGGCGAGGTTGGGGCGCGCGAAGCCGGTGTGGACCCGCGCGGGCTGGCGGAGCCCCAACGTCGCCACGATGTCCTCCTGAACCGCAGGCGTCGCCGTGGCGGTGAGCGCGGTGACGGGGGGCGCGGCGTGTTTCCCGTTGAGCCCCTGGCGGATGCGGCCTAACAGGCGGTAGTCCGGCCTGAAATCGTGTCCCCACTCGGAGAGGCAGTGCGCTTCGTCAACCACGAGTCTGCTTACCGTTGTCCGGCCGAGTACGCCGCGGGGCGCGAGCGACACGAGGCGCTCGGGGGAGAGGTAGAGGAGTTTGAGGCGCGGCAAGTTGACAAGCGCCTCCCTCTGCTCAGCCCCGCTCAGCGCGCTGCTAAGCGCCGCCGCGGGGATGCCCCGCCGGACGAGCGTTTCAACCTGGTCTTGCATCAGCGCGATAAGAGGACTTACCACCAGGGTGAGGCCGGGGTTGATAAGCGCGGGAAGCTGGTACGTGAGCGACTTGCCCGCGCCCGTGGGCATCACGGCGAGCACGTCCCGCCCCTCTAAGGCGGCCTCGACGACTTCCGCCTGACCCCGCCGAAAGCTGCGGAAACCGAAGTGCGTCTCGAGGAGCGCTAGAGGGTCGGTCACGGTTTGCCACCCTACAGCGGGGCGACGCCGCCGCGATATCTAAGGCTTCACAGTTCGGGGTCTAACTCGTGTCGCAGTCACCGGGCAACCCAAACAAGGTTGTCCCGAACGCTTAGCTGAACATTGCCAACTGACAGCCAAGCGTCAAGGAGGACTGGTTCATTGACACCGAGTTCAGCGCAGGTATTACCCACTTGCGTCCCGGGCAGTAACGCGTGAACCGAAGCTCGCCCGAACCGGGCGACGTGTGCCCGCAGGCTGTACCTGCTATAGTCACGGGCGGCTAGGAGCTTTACCTGATGAAACCTTTCTGGACCGAACTTCGCCCGCTTCTCGTTCTCGCGGGGCCGCTCATCTTGGCGCAGCTCGCGGGCACCTCGATGGGCTTTGTGGACACGCTGATGGTCGGGCGTTTGGGCGACGCGGCGCTCGCGGGCATCGCGCTGGGGAACACGGTGTATTTTTTCGTGCTTCTCCTCCTCACGGGCGTCGTGCTGGCGGTGGGGCCGACCGTCTCGCAGGCGCACGGCGCAGGGGACGAGGAGGGGGTGGCGCGCGCGGCGCGGCAGGGCCTGTGGTTAGCCGTAGGGGGAACGCTTCTGGCGCTGCCTCTCTTTTGGAACGCGGAAGCGCTGCTGCGGCTCATGGGGCAACCCGCGGAAACGGCGGCCCTGGCCGGGGCCTATATCCGGGCGGTGTCCTGGGGTTTTCTGCCCGCCTTGGGGTTGAACGCGTTGAGGGGGCTGCTCGAGGGCTTATCCAACCCGAGGCCGGTCATGTTCATCGCCCTTTTCGGCGTGGGGCTCAACATCGTTGCCAACAACGTGCTCATGTTCGGCCGCTTGGGCTTTCCGGCCCTCGGCTTGGTTGGCACGGGCTACGCCACCACATTTGTTTCCTGGACCATGTTCGCGCTTGCAGGTCTTTACGTTCACGTGACGCTTCCGGGTTACCGCATCTTCTCCCGGCTGCGCACGCCCGACCCGCGCACGCTGCTCGAGCTCTTCACCATAGGCTGGCCCATCGGCCTCACGCTCGGTTTCGAGGTGGGACTTTTCTCGGTGACCGCGCTGCTGATGGGCCTCTTGGGCGCGACGGAACTCGCCGCGCACCAGATAGCTTTGCAAACGGCGTCCTTGACCTTTATGGTGCCGCTGGGGCTGTCCATCGCCTTATCCGTGCGGGTGGGGCAGGCGGCGGGGCGCGGGGACGCCGCCGGGGTGTGGCGTGCCGGAGGCGTTGGCATCGGCTTAAGCGGGGCTTTCATGGTCCTCACCGCGCTCGCCTTCTGGCTGCTGCCCCACACCATCGTCGGGTTTTTTGTTGACGTGCGCGACCCCGCCAACGCCTCCCTGGTGACGCTCGCCGTCACCTACCTTGGCGTCGCCGCGATGTTCCAGGTTTTCGACGGCCTCCAGGTGAGCGCGTCGGGCGCGCTACGCGGGCTCAAGGACACCCGCACGCCCATGCTCATCTCGCTCTTTTCGTACTGGGGCGTCGGGCTCGGTGTGGGCGTCTGGCTGGCATTCGGCTTGGGTTGGGGCGGGCGCGGGTTGTGGTTGGGTCTGGTCGCGGGCTTGGGCACGGCGGCGGCGCTTCTGATTCTGCGCTTTGTGCGTACCATGCGCCGCCCCCGCGCCCGGCGGTTTGGTACAGTACCGTAAGAGAGTTGCGAAGGTGACGATAAAGGAGAGTTTATGGACACTTTTTTAAGCATCAGCTTTTATAGCGTGCTCGTGCTCGTCGGTTTGAGCGGGATTGGCGCGGCGTTTGTGTATGTTGCCAATGCGCTGGTGGAGGAGACGGAGGAGCCGGAGGGGCATTAGGGCCGGTCATGTGCTTTTTGTAAAACATCGGGAGAACTGTTTTTTATGCCTAAACGACCGACAGCGCTAACCGCTGCCGCTGGAGAGCACTATGTCGCCTATTATCTTTCAGCACTTGGCTATCCCGTCGCTCTGACTCGAGGTGGCTCGCCTACCGTGGACCTTATGGTCGGCGACGTATCGGGAGACGACGTGGTGATGATTCAGGTCAAGACCTCTAGTGGGGCGCGGCGGGATTTCAAGCGGGTGGCCGAAAAGAATCGGTGGGAGTGGGACATCGGGAAGAAGGCAATGCGCCTGCGGAGCGACAACGTGTTCTATGCCTTCGTTGATTTGAAGTGGGGGGCGGGGCAGGACCCGGACGTGTTCATTGTGCCCTCCACCGTAGTTGCTGACCGTCTCGGAGAAGGTTGGAGCCGCTACATGCACTGGATCATGGATGACCAGCAAAGTAACTATCACAACCGCTGGGACTTGATAACAGAGAAGCTCGGACCGTCTCCGCTTGACCAGGATGTATAGCGAGGCGCTGCAAGGTAACCTTTAAACCGCCCGCTGATACTGCGGCTCCCACAGGGGCTTAACCTCAACTCCCAACGCCTTGGCCGCGTGGAGCGGCCAGTAGGGGTCGCGCAGAAGCTCGCGCGCCAACAAGACTACATCGGCCCCGCCCTCGCGGATGATGCGGTCGGCCTGCTCGGGCTCGGTAATCATCCCGACCGCGCCCGTGGGGACGCCCGCCTCCCTTTTCACCCTCGAGGCAAAAGGAAGCTGATAACCCGGCCCCACCGGGATGTCCACACCCGGCACCGCGCCACCCGACGAGCAGTCGATGAGGTCCACGCCCCGCGCTTTGAGGAGGCGCGCCAGCGCCACCGAATCTTCGACCGTCCAGCCGCCTCCGGCCCAGTCCGACGCGGAGATGCGCACGAACAGGGGCAAGTCTTCGGGCCAGACCGCGCGGACGGCGTCGGTGGTCTCGAGCAGCAACCTCGCGCGGTTTTCAAAAGAGCCGCCGTAACGGTCGCTACGGGTGTTGACCAGCGGCGACAAAAACGAGTGGAGCAAGTAGCCGTGGGCGGCGTGGAGTTCGGCCACCTTGAACCCGGCCTCAGCGGCCCTTCCCGCCGCCTCGGCAAACGCTTCTATAATCTCCTTTAGTTCAGCCTCTCCCAAGGCGGTGGGCTGGGGGTAACTTTCTAAAAAAGGCTCCGCACCCGGTCCGACGACGGGCCAGCCGCCCTCAGCACGGGGCACCTCGCCGCGCCCTTCGGCCCAGGGGCGGTAGGTGC
Source organism: Trueperaceae bacterium (assembly GCA_965214995.1). Taxonomy (GTDB): domain Bacteria; phylum Deinococcota; class Deinococci; order Deinococcales; family Trueperaceae; genus CBDCCT01. The sequence continues at coordinate 3,953,463 of CBDCCT010000002.1, read as the reverse complement.
TGGCCTTGCGCCCCGCGTGCGCAAGCTGAATGCCCGGCACCGCGCCGTGTCCGCTCACAAAGCGGGTGATGCGCTTTAAGAAGTCCACGTGCGCGTCCTTCCAAATCCCCAAATCCTGCGGGCTGATGCGCCCCCTCGCCTCGACGGCGGCGGCCTCGGTGAGCACCAGGCCTGCGCCGCCGACGGCCCTCGAGCCCAGATGCACGAGGTGCCAATCGTTGGCAAAGCCGTCTTCTGAGGAATACTGGCACATGGGCGAGACGGCGACGCGGTTGCGTAGCGTAAGGCCGCGGAGGGTGAGCGGGCTAAAGAGGTGCGTGTCCATGCCTCTTTTGTACCGCGCATGGGTTAGGGAGAATGTTGCTTTCTACGTGCGGGCTAAGAAAGTGATGAATGGTGAGTGGCTAGTGATTAGAAAAACTAACCACTCACCACTATCTACTAATCACCTTCCCCACGCCCTGCGCCCGGTCCCGCAAAAACTGCTGCTTGGCAGAGCGCTGCGCGGCGAGGACGGGCGGAAACGCGGCGACCATGAGGAGGACAAAGCCCACCGCCAAGAGCCCGAGCCAGGGTGTGTTCGGCAGGAGAAAGGGGGCGACGGTGAGGAGTGCTGCGACGGGTTCGGCGGTGGCGACGATGGAGACCTTAGACGTTCCTAACGATCGCAGCACGAGGGCGTGAAGCGCGTAAAAGCCGTAGGTCGAGAGCAGCGCGAACACGACCAGCAGGAGCCACACGCCCGCACTTTTGGGCGCGACGTGACCCGCCACGAGCGGCAGCAGCGCGAGCGCCCCCAGGGGCAGCGCAAACGCGTAAAATGTGACGGGCGCGCGCCGCTCGAGCCCTCTACACGCGAGCGCGTATGCGGCGAGGCCGACGCCGACGGTAGCGCCCCACCCGCCGTTTCTGAGGAGCATTTCGGCGGACACGCCCCCCGCCACCGCCAGCGCGTAGAGCGCCAGCCCGGAGGCGAGCACGAGGTTGAGCTTGCGGAGCGCGCTTCCTCCGAAGAGCCAGAGCAGACCCAAAGCAGTCGCCGCTATGAGGAAAGCCGCGAGGTAAATTCCGTTAAGCGGCGTCCATGCTTCCAGAAAAAGGGTAGCCGCGTAGGGAAGCGCAAGACCTAGAGGTGCCAGAAGGGCGAGGCCCTGCCGAGGGGGTTTCAGCTCGAGCCGCCCCGACAAACGCGCGTGGAGCGCAAACACCCCGCCCGCCAAAAGCAAGCGCCAAAAGGCGAGCTCGAGCCCGCCCATCCCCGTCCCCACAAGGGTGCGCGCCATAGGAAGCAGCAGCGTCCAGACCAGCGCGAGCGTAAAAAGAGCCAGCGCAAAGGCAAACGAGCGCCGCTGCGCGTGCGCTCTAGGGAACTTTGAAACCTTTTGTGAAGGTCTTGCCGACTGCACTCTGGGTTGTTTGAACCTTGTGGACCGTACCATAGCGCCTCCAACGGGCTTCCCATCCCCCATCCCTTTGTAAAGTGCTATGATGCACGGACAGGGCGAGACCTAAACCGGATTGCCTTTTGACGGGTACACGCTGCCGCCAAGCTTACGTGTACCCTTCTTTTGTGCTTCACCACCTTCACACCTTCATCCTCACCCTCCAAAGCTACTTGAGAAGCGTCTTTATCACGCTGCCGCGCAGCAGGCCGCGGTAGACGCCCTCGATATGAACTTGTTCGGCCTCTACGCGCAGAATGGGAAAAAGTGGGTTGTGCGGGCGCAGCACGCGCCACTTGGGCGCATTCTCCGCCCACTCGAGATACTTCAGGGTCACGTCGTCCTCGAGCCGAACCGCGCAAATTTCGCCGGGGCGGGGCGAGGCGTCCTTATCGAGCAGCACCAAATCGCCGTCCTGGATAAGGTCGGCCATCGAGTCGCCGCGCACTTGCAAAGCAAAAAAGGCTTCGTCATTGGAGAGCGCCAGGTAGCCGTCGGGCGATTCGATGGCCTCGCTCAGCGCGCCCGCGGGGATGTCGCCGACGACGGGCACGCCCGTCTGGAAATTCAAGAGCTCGAGCTGCGGCGAGCGTCCCGTCCCGCGGCTCTGGAAGTTTAGATACCCTTTGGTCGAGAGTGCTTCTAGGTGCTGGCGCAAGGTGGTGTAGTGGAGGCCTAAGTCTCGAGCCAGCTCTGACAGGTGCGGAAACTCGCCCTGCCGCCTCACCCGCTGCAACTTGCGGAGGACCTTGGCCTGTTGGGGGGAGAGAGCGCGGCGTTTCATGATGGTCTTACTATACCCTAAAAGCTGGGGTATGCCAAGTCTTTCACAAATTTGGGTTATGCGGATGTTGAGTTAGCTGAGGTGGGGGAGGGCGGAGAGGTAACGAGTACCGAGTTGGGAGTGGAAAATAAAGTCAGAAGCCCATTCCCCCCGCTCCTCATCCGTCAGGTTGTTAAAGCCCCTAAGGCGGTTGAGACCTACGGACACCTATACGCCGGAACGGATGTCCTCGAGCGTCCTCCTCTCAAAAGCGATGTCGGAAAAGGTCGCGGTGCAGCCCTCACCTGTGGGCGACTGTGTCAAAAAGCCCACCCTGAGATTCGCATCGGGGTGCGTCGCTGAAAGTGAAAAGTAACGGATGAGTTCCCAATGCTCCCCCGTGTCCGACGCGTGAAAGGCGTAAGCCCCACTCAAACGAGCGATGCGAAGATGAATGGGGCCGGGTCTCGTCATGGCGTTGGCGTCGTCCGACACCCCTTTGGTCACGACGGAGACAATGGCCGGCTCGCCCTGCGGGGACCTTTCGAAACAAAGTTTGGCCCAGCTCGAGCCGCTTTCAAAGATAAGTAGCACGCCCGCGTCAAAAGTCGCTCTGAAACCGACCGTTACCCTCGCGCTCAGTACGAAGTCGCCGCCAACGGGGAAGAGGAGCGCGGGCGCGTTCGCGCGTGCGGGCGCGCCTCCCGGGTCGCGGAACAGGTCGGTTTCTCGGCCCGCTGTGAGCGTTAACCCTGCGTCTTTTACGTTCCAGTCCGCAGGTTCGCCGAGCCACTGTAAAGGTGAGGGAAGAGTAGGCAAAGTGATGGGTTTCATAGAGGCTCCGTTTCTTTAGATCGAGCCGTCTCGAGGCCCAAGGTAAGTACCCTGCGCCCCCCGCTGCCAACCGTCAGGCATTTGGTGGCGCGCGTGGGGCCAGCTTTTAACGCGCGCCGCGGTCTCCGCCCAACTCCGCACGCCGCTCGTCGCGTCCGCCGCCTCCACGCTGGACGCGCCCACGGCGTTCGCCATGCTCACCGCTTCCGCAGGGTCCAGGCCGCGGAGCAGCGCCGCGAGAAAGCCTGCAAAAGTCGCGTCCCCCGCGCCGACGGTTCCCTTAGCGGTCGTTTCAAAGATGGGCGACCAGAGTTTGCGGTTCGCCCAGTCCGCGGTGGGCGGCGCAGCGCGGCCCAGCCCGGAGAGTCGCGCTTCGTCTGCGGTTCTTACGTACAGCCCATCTTTACCCAGCTTGAAGCCCACCACGCCCGCGCCAAGTCCCAACACCCGTTCTGCAAGGTCAGTGAGGAAGGGGGCGGGCATGGGTTCAAGTGTCGTACCAAAGCGGCTGGGGAGGAGCATAAACAGCGTCTCATCCAGGCTCGGCAGAAAAACGTCCACGAAGGGCAGTACCCGCGTTAAAAAGGCCTGCCAGTCCACCCGCCCGGAGGCCGCGTCGGGGTCGGGCAGCGTCATGTCGAGCGCGGTGGTGACGCCCAGGGTTTTGGCCTCCCTGAACAGCGCCGCCAGACCGTCGCCCCCGTCCTCGTAAAAGCGTTTCATGAGGGGCGGGTAGCCGAAGTAGAAGATGCGCGCCCCCTCGAGCACCCTCACATCCACATCGGCGGGAGCGAACGCGTCGTTGGCACCGGAATGATGCAAAAACGCGCGGTCAGTGCCGGGCGGACTTATCACCAGGGTATACGAGGTGTTCTCGCTACCCGTCTGGAGTGTGTCGGCGGCGTCCGGGGCGTGCTCTGTAAGCAGCGCCCGCAGAGCTTCCCCGAACGCGTCGCGCCCGATTCGGCCCATTAGTTTGGTATCAACGCCCAGCTTGAGGAGGCTCAAACCCACGTTGGACACGCCGCCCCCCGCCGCGAACGCCGCCGCGCCAATCTCGGTCAGCGTGCCGGGGCGGAGCGTGAGGGGGCTCGAGAGCTTGGGGATGATGTCCAAACAGAGGTGTCCGGCGACAATAACTTCAGGCGTGACTTCAGCCATAGGAAGTGGTTAGTGGTGAGTGATGAGTGGTTAGATTTTTCTAATCACTAGCCACTACCCACTGCTCCTCTCTAACGCCTCGGTGAAAATCCGGTGGCTCTCCCGCGCCTCGTCGGGGGTGACGCAGGTGAGGGGGCCGGTTATGCGGTCGCCGTGCTCGAGCTCGTCGCAAAAGGCGGCCCACATCTGCAATAAGGCGTCGGAAAAGCCGAACTCGAAGATGCCGCCCGTGATGGCGGGGTAGGCGCTCTTGTAGCCCATATCAATCTCTTGCCAGGCCTGCACGCCGCCGTTGTTCGGGTCGTAGTCCAGCACGCGTAAGGTTTTGGGATATTTGGTCGAAAAGGCCATCGACCGTTTCAAGCCGTAAACATTCAAAAACCAGGTGTTCATCTCGCCCGGCGCGATGCGTTTGGTGTGCAGGGTGATGGGGAAGGTGTAAGCGTTTTCACCCTCCACCCGCACGTCGCCCATTAGCGTGGCGTTATCTAAGGTTTCGCAAGGCGCTGTACCTCCTTTACCGTCGGGCCGTTCGGTGACGATGTTGGAGAGCGCCGCGCGGATGTTCTTCGGATTCCAGCCCAGCCGCAGCGGGAGGTGGAGCACGTGCATCCCGAGGTCGCCCATGCAGCCGTACGCGCCGTTAAACGCGACCATCCGTTTCCAGTTGAGGGGCTTGTCGGGGTTGAGGTCTGAAGAGTGCAAAAAGCCCGCCTCGACCTCCAAGATGCGCCCGAACGCCCCCGCCCGCGCCGCCCTGAAAATCTCCAGCGCCCCCGGAAAAAAAGGAAACTCCGACGAGCAGCGCACCAGCACCTCCGGGTGCGCGTCGGCGACTTCCGTGATGCGGGTGTTGGCCTCTTTGTCGATGCCAAAGGGCTTCTCTCCTAACAAGTGCTTGCCCGCTTTGATAACGTCTATGTAAAACGCCTCGTGCAGGTTGTGCGGCACGGCGCAGTAGACGGCGTCTACGTCGTCTCGAGCCAGAAGTTCGTGATAGTCCGTCGTCGCCAGGGTGAGGGTTGGGACGTTCTTGCGGAACCACTCGAGCGCCCCCTCATTCACGTCACAAACAGCCGTTATGACGGGTTTTACATCCATATCCGACAGATGAAAGAAGCGCGCCGCCGCCGAGGCGAACTCGCGGCCCATGAGGCCCAAGCCGATGATGCCGAAGCGAAGCTCGCGCACGGGCTAGCCGCCCCTCAAGATTCGGGCGGCCTCGTCGGGGCTCGAGCCCTCGTGGACAATCGCCATGAGCGCCCGCGTCATGGCGGGTGGGTCGTCATGCTGGATGACGTTGCGCCCGTAGACGATGCCCTTGGCCCCTTGTTTCATAAGTTCATGGGTCCGCTTCAAGACCTCCTCATCCGAGACCCTGCCGCCGCCCCGAACCAAGACCGGCACGCGCCCCGCCACCTCGATAACTTGGTGATACTCGCTCACGTCGTCGGTGGGGTCGGCCTTAATCACGTCCGCGCCGAGTTCGACGGCCTGCCTCACCAGGGCCTTAATCTTGTGGAGGTCGCCGTCGACCATGTAGCCGCCCGCCTCTTTATTGTCTTTCATGACTAAAGGTTCAATCATGAGCGGCATCCCGTAGCGGTCGGCCTCGGGCTTAAGGCGCATGATGTTACCCACGCAAGTCTCGTGGAGCTTGGGTTGGTCCGGGAGTAAAAAGAGGTTGACGCACAAGCAGGCCGCGTCGAGCCGCAACGCCTGCTCGACGGCACCGTTGAGCACAAGACTAAAAAGCGTGCGCGGCAGCGTCTTGCCGTAGACGTTGGCCGCGTCCGTGCGCAGCACCAGCGCGGGCTTTTTGCCCGGCACCCTCTGGAGCAGCGGCGCTTGGCCGACGCTCAGTTGCACCGCGTCGGGCCCGGCCTCGACAACCGCGCGCACGGCTCTTTCCATGTTCTCGATGCCCCTTAAAAAGCCCGGCTCGTTAAAAAAGCCGTGGTCGATGGCGACGTCAAAACATTTTCCATCTTGAGCCAGAAATCGGTTGAGGCGGGGTTTGTGGGTCATAGTTTCTCCCTTGTGACAAGCATAAACCTCCGTGAGCGTTCGAGCTTCTTGGCTGGGTTTTTAACCTAACTTCTTGACAGCGTCTCGTCGCCATTCTAAGCTCGAGCAGGCTCCAACACCAAGCACGACTTAGAAACGTGAAAGAAGGTCCCTTTGATACGGTACGGTGCACACGCATTCGTCTGGATTGGCGAGTGGACTTTAGAAGCTGGCAATCACGCCATACAGCGGGCGGGGGAGACGGGCTTTGACTTTATCGAAATTCCTCTCCTAAACCCCCACACCTTCGACGCGAAAAGGCACCGCGAGGCACTCGCACGCGCGGGCATTCACGCAACCTGTTCGCTCGTTTTGCCCAAAGACGCGCACATGCCCGCGTATCCCGAAAAAGCTAAAGCGTTCTTGGCAGGAGCGCTCGAGCAGGTCGAGGTCTTGGGCGGTTCCTACCTGGGCGGCTGCCTCGCCTATTCGCTAGGCACGCTCACGGGACGCCCGCCTACAGATGAGGAGCGGGACACGGTCGTCCAGGTTCTAAAAGAAGTGGCGGAGGACGCGCGGAAACGCGGGATTACGCTGGCGCTCGAGGCCTGCAACCGCTACGAGACTTATCTCTATAACACGCTGGCCGACACCCGCGATACCATTCTGGCCGTGGGCGCGGACAATCTCAAGCTCCACGCCGACACCTACCACATGAACATCGAGGAGGCGGGCTTTTACACGCCTCTGGTCGAGACGGCGGACGTGCTCGACTACGTCCACATGAGCGAGAGCCACCGCGGGCTCGTCGGTAGCGGCACGGTGGCGTGGGACGAGGTCTGGCGTGGGCTCAAGGACGCTTCGTTCTCGGGCTATTTGGTGCTCGAGTCCTTCGCCGCCATCAACCCCGATTTGGCGGCGGCCACCTGTTTGTGGCGGCCCCCCAACGAGCCGCCCGCGGTGCTGGCGGGGGCGGGGCTGAAGTTTCTAAAGGAGGGCGCGGCGGCGCACGGTTTGGCTTAGCGGCGCTAAGACTCGAACGGCTGGCTCACGCCCTCGAGCCTCACCGGGCCGATTTCAAAACATTGCATCCGCTCTCTTAAAGCTGCCGAGTTGATAATCAAACCGTTGCGGTTGTGCCAGAGGTCGGGGTCGTGGGGGTCGCGGCCCCAGATTTCGTTGTTGTGGCCGCACCACACGGCGTTGGGTAGGGTGGTGGGGAGAGTGTTGTCGGGTGCGTTATGCATGACTCACTCTAAGCCGGAGCGTCTTACAACGTTCTTACAAATCTCCCCTAGAGGAATACGTCACAGAGGTTTCTAAAATCAGGGCTTCACCGAAACGAGGCTCAGCGCGTTCGACCCGTACGCCCGCACCTCCCGCTTGGCGCTTTCACCCTCACAAGTGAGATTTAGCTCGAGCCCCGTCGGGTGCTGAAAAATATAGAGCCCGCCCGCGTGCGCGACCCCGGCGTCCAGGATGGTCTGGAATATTTCTTGCAGCCCTAACGGATAAGGAGGCGCTGCAAAAACGACGTCGAACGTTTCGTCTTTGTGGATAAACTTTAGGGCGTCGCCCTGGACCACGTTCACCTCGAGCCCCAGACTTCTCGCGTTCGCACGGATGACGCCCGCGGCCTCGCGGCTTTTATCCACGCAGGTGCTCGTCCAGCCCCTCGAGGCGGCCTCGAGGCCAATCGCGCCGGAGCCGCTGAAAAGGTCTAAAAAGCCCCCACGCTCTCGAAACTCCAGAATGTTGAAGAGCGCCTCGCGGAGCCTGCCGGGGCTCGGCCGGGTGCCGCGTTTGGGGGTCTCCAGGGTGCGGCCCCTGGCGCTGCCGCCGATGATGCGGGGTTTTGCCATTTCTCAAGTTTAGCTCACGGATTTAGGAGGCGCAAAGGGTACAGAAGAGTACAAATGTAACTTCCTTCCGGTTACAGGTGTCACTGGGCGTTGTGAGAGGAATGTGCTTTAATACCGTCACGCGGATTTCAACCGCACGCCACCGGGGGGCAAACGGTGGTTCCCGCAGAGAAGGTGCAGCGGCTTCGCCCGTCTGCGGGCTCCTTAGATATTATCCAGGCCCGAGGCTGTGCCCCCCCACCCTCGGGCCTGTTTGTTGGGTATTGGATGACTTTTTAAATTTACCAGCACCTCACGCTTGACTCACTTTAAGTTGTCTTGAGCTTCTTCAGTTCACCGAACACGTCCAGAGACTACGGCTTTCGTGGGCGCGTTATGGAACGTTCAGAGACCCAGATACGCCTTTTTCACCGTCTCGTGCCCCATCAGTTCTTCTGAAGGCCCGTGGATGACCAGGTGACCGTTCTCGAGCACATACGTCCTGTCACTCACCTTCAAAACCTGCATCACGTTCTGCTCGACCAACAAAATAGGCAGCCCCGTCTCGGCCACGCTGCGAATCGCGCCCATTACCTCCTTGACGAGCAGTGGCGCGAGGCCCAGCGAGGGCTCGTCCATAATGAGGAGCTTGGGGTCCAACATCATCGCGCGGGCGATGGCGACCATCTGCTGCTGCCCGCCCGAGAGCGCCCCGGCCATGTCTTTGCGCTTGCGCTGTAAATCGGGAAAGAGCCCGTAGACGCGCTCGAAACTCCTTTTGCGCTTTCTGCGCGCCTCGGGCAAATACGCGCCCAGCGACAAATTCTCCTCGACGCTCATGTTGGGGAAGAGTTGCCGCCCCATCGGCACGTGCGCCACGCCGAGCGCGGCCAGCTCGTGCGGCGGGAGGCCGTTGACCCGCGTGCCGTCAAAGACGATGTGCCCGCTCCACGGTTTTATCATCCCCGAAATGGCGCGTAAAATGGTGGATTTGCCGCTCCCGTTGCCGCCCACCAGGCCGACGAGTTCATGTTGGCCGACGTAAAGCGACACCCCGAACACCACCTTAAGCTCGCCGTAGCCAAGTTCGACGTTCTCTACCTTGAGAACGGCGTCGTTTTTGACACTGTTTTTGCCGTCACTCATCCGCCCCTCCCAAGTACGCCTCGATGACCTTTGGGTCGCTTGTGACCGCTTCCGGCGTCCCCTCGGCGATGCGTTCGCCAAAGGCGAGCACGAGCACGTGGTCGCAGAGTTCGACGATGGCCTTCATGATGTGCTCGACCATGAGCACGGCCAGGCCGCTCTCGGTGAGGCCGCGGACGAACACAATCATTTCGGCTAAAGCGGGAGGATTGAGGCCCGCCATGATTTCGTCCAAAAAGAGCACCTTGGGCTTGACGGCCAGCGCCTTGGCGAGTTCTAAGCGCCTGCGCCTCGCCAAGTTCAAGTCCGCCGAGGGCTGCGCGGCGCGGTCAGCCAAGCCGACGCGCTCTAAGGTCTCCAGCGCCAGCGCCTCAGCCTCCGCGCGCCGGTTCGTCGTCAAAAAGGCGGGGACGAGGACGTTTTCCAAAACCGTGAGCGTCTCAAAGGGCCGCTCAATCTGAAAGGTGCGCCCCACCCCGAGCCGCGTGCGGGCGTAGGGCGGCAGCTTTGAGACATCCTGGCCGAGCAGCGTGACCTTGCCGCCGGAGAGCGGGACGTAGCCCGTGAGCGCGTTGAAAAGTGTGGTCTTGCCCGCGCCGTTGGGGCCGATGAGCCCCAGAATCTCGCCCGGCTGGAGGTTTAGCGACACGCCGTTCACCGCCACCAAGCCGCCAAAACGCACCACCACCCCCTCGGCCCTAAGCGCTTCTCGCATAGCGCCTCCGGACGAGCCTGCGCGCGAGTTCGCCGATGATGCCGCGCGGCATAAAGAGCACCACCACCACGATGAGCACGCCGTAGATGAGCAGGTTGGCCTGCGCGAACGCGTTGCGGAAGAGTTCGGCGGACAGCACGAGCAGCGCCGCCCCCGTCAAGGGTCCCCAGACGGTCCCGCGCCCGCCAATAATCGCGGTGAGCGCGATGCGGACCGACAGGGGCAAAAAGAAGAGGTCGTGGGGCTCCAAAAAAGAGAGAAACACGCCGTACATCGCGCCACCCAGCGCCGTGAGCGCGCCCGACAGCGTAAACGCAAGCAGCTTGACGCGCGTCGGGTTGATGCCCGCCGCCTCCGCCGAAGCTTCGTCCTCGCGCACCGCGCGCATCTGATAGCCGAAGCGATTTTGGGAGAAGAGGATGGCGAGACCGATAACGAGCGCCAAGTAGAGGAGTGCAAGATAGAACTGAACGGAGCGGTCAAAAAGGTCGAGGCCAAAGGGTTCAGGCAAGGCGGCGATAAACACGCCCTGCGCGCCCCCGGTGAGCCAGCGCTCGTTGATGGCGACAAGCCGCAGGATTTCGGCGACGGCGATGCTCGAGAGCACAAAATAAGACCCGCGCAAGCCGAAGGTGAGGCGGCCCCACAAAAAAGCCAGCACCCCCGACACGGCCATGCCCAACAGCGCCCCCCACCAAGGTGCGAGTCCGAACCGCCCCACCCCGAGCGCCACCGCGTAGGCCCCAATCCCCACAAAAGCCGCGTGTCCCAGACTCACCTGACCCGTCCAGCCGCCCAAAATGTCCCACGACGTAGCCCAGCCCGCGAAGAGCAGCAGCGTGATGCCCAAGCTCAAATAAGCGGGAAAGATGAAAGGCAGCACGGTACCGACGACGAGGAGCGCCCCCAGTCCAACAAAATGCCGCGTCATACGCGGTTTACCGTGCGGCCGAAAAGCCCCTCGGGGCGCAGGAGCAACACGAGCAAAAAGGCGACGAGCCCGTAGGCGTCGCGGTAGGCGTTCGAGATGTACGAGGCTCCCAGAACTTCAACGACACCCAGCAGCAGCCCGCCTCCAATGGCCCCCCAAATCGAGCCGAGCCCCCCCAGCACGGTCACCACAAAGGCCTTGAGGGTAAACACAGGACCCGTGATGGCCGGGGTGGCGAAAAGCTGCGGGATGAGGATGATGCCCGCGGCCATCGCCAACACCACGCCGACGCCGAAAACGAGCGCGTGAATCACGCGGGTGTTGATGCCGACCAGTTCGGCCCCCAAGCGGTTCTGCGCGGTGGCCCGCACCGCCCGCCCCGACTCGGTGCGGGTAAGAAAAATATAAAGGCCGATGATGACGAGCAAAATTATGGCGCTGGCAACAATCTGAATGAGCGAGAGCGTCACGGGGCCGAGCCGAACGGTCGCGGTCGCGTAGGGCACGTAGAGCGAGCGCGGCGACGCGCCGAAAATAAGGAGCAGCGTGTTCTGGATAACCAGCGCGAGCCCCAGCGTGGCGAGCAGCGTGCTGTCGGCGGGCGCGTCCACGAGGCGGCTCAAGACGAGGCGCTCGAGCAAGACCCCCAGCAAAAACCCCAGCGGCAGCGCGACGAGAAGGCTCAAGTAGGGGTCCCAGCCGAGCTGGTTATAGACGACGAGCGCGCTGTACATCCCGAGCACGACGAAGTCGCCGTGGGCGAAGTTAATCACGCGCATCACGCCGAAGATGAGCGACAGGCCCACCCCCACGAGCGCGTAGACGCCGCCGATGAGCAGGCCGTTGGCGAGGTTCTGGATTAGGCCGGTGAGTTCCATTTTGTAGGGGGGATGATGAACATCCCCCCGCCTCTCAACCTAGCGCTCGCTCCAGGGCGGCGTCGGGAAGAGTAACTCGCCTTCCACATCAACCTCGGGCGAGATGTAGACGGTCACGAACGCGCCGTCTTGGACCTGCTGCGCTATCATGTTTAAGGGGTTCTGGTTGGTGTAGCCGTTAAAATCGTCGAAGCGGATGGGGCCGTAGGTGGTGCTAAGGTCCGTGCTTTCGAGCGCCGCCTGCACGCCCGCGGGCTCGAGCGTTTCCGCGCGGCGCAGCGCGTCGGCGGCGGCGATGAGACCCGCGTAGGCTTGCGCGGCGTGATACGAAGGCTCTTTGCCGAGTTCGTCTCTCAGGCGTTCATAAAGCCCCTGCGCGCCTTCGTAGGGCGCGGCCTCCGTCCAGGCGGTCGCGGTGACCACATAGTTGGCCGCGTCGCCCGCGCCCTCGATAAAGTTGGGCAGCGCAAAGCCCGCCGCGCCGCCCGCGAACATCTCGGGGCTCAGGCCCACCTCGTTCGCCTGGCGCATGATGCCGACCGAGTCCTCGGCATATGAGACCATAAACACGACATCGGGGCTCGCCGAGGCGAAGCGGTTCAGGACGGGGCGAAAGTCGGTCACGCCGCGGTCGTAGGACTCGCGCTCGACGATTTCGTAGCCGCGTTCTTCGGCAAACTCGACCGCCGCGTCGGCCACCGCGGTCTCGAAGTTGCCGTTGCCGTGAATGAGCGCAATCGTCTGGAGCGTGTCCTCGCCGTTTTCGGTGTTGACCTTGTCAAAAAGGTCGTAGAGGATGGCCGCGTAGGCGGTGGCGGGCTGGTTGAGCCGGTAGACCCACTCGGAGCCGGGCCGGGTGATGGCGTCGTCCGAGGAGGTGAACACGAGAAAGGGCGCGCCCTCGCGGGTGAAATACTGGCCCAGCGGGTTGGTGATGGACGACGAATAAGCGCCCAGGGTGAGGGGCACGCCCTCCTGCAAAAGCCCTTCGGCGGCGGAGAGCGCGACGCTCGCCTCGGAGGTGTCGTCCTGGAGGTCAATCTCCAGCGGCCTGCCGCTAATGCCCCCCTCGGCGTTGATGTCTTCTAAGGCCACATTGAACCCCGCCTGGTGCTGCTCGCCGAATTCGGCGAAGCGCCCGGTGAGGGAGGTGATGACGCCCACCGTGACGGGGTCGTCTTGGGCGGAAACCACAAAACCCAGAGAAAAGATGAGAGCCAGACAGAGGGCAAATAAGCGCGTACGTTTCATGGTTTCCTCCCGAAAGGTGCTTTTCAAAACGAGTCGGCTGAGCTGTTAAATTGTTCACGTGTTACCCGATGAGCCTATCAAACCCCCCGGGGTGCGTCAAGAGTTATTTCAATGACTCTGGCGCTTCGGAAGCCCTGTAGCTTGGCTTCGGCTGGCGAAGCACATCGGCATGTGGCGTCTCGATATCGGGTACAGTAGTCGTTTGTGATTAGGGCTCTTTCCTCGAGCGAACTCCAGTGGTTCTTAGCGCAGCACTACACCTTTATCGGCCACAGCGACCCGCGCGGCTTCGCCCACTGGGCGGTGGGGTCTTTGCGCGATGCGGACGCGGAGGCGGCAAAAAGCTTTGTGTTGATGGACGCGTCACCCAAGGCGGGCGCGCACGTGCGCGCGCCCGAGCCCGACGAGGACGACCAAAACTTGTATTTGAGCAACGTCTGGTTCTCAGACGACCCCGCCGACCTGGAAACGCTCCTCCGCGACCTCTTGCGCACGCACCCCCACGAGGCGGCGCACTACCCGCTCCACGGGCTGTTGGAGGGTACGGTTGCGCGGCTCGAGCCCGTTTTCACGTCGCTCGAGTTCCGCCTACAAACGGCGAGAGACCTGCGCTTTTCCCTCTCCGAACTCCCGCCTTTGGGCGTTCCTCTACTCCTAGAAGCCTGGACTGAAGAAAACGACGCGGGCTTTGCAGACGTGTTCCGCCTCGCCGAAGGGCGCGCGCCCTCGGACGAGGCCTGGGCCTACCTCAAAAGGCGGCGCGGCCCCTTTCGCCCCGACCTCTGGTTCATCGCCCGCGAAACGCTCGACCAGCCCCCCGTGGGCTACGCGTTTTACGGCCTTTTGGACGAGGGGTTGGTCGAGCCCGGCATAGAAGGCCGCTACTATCTCGCGGCGGCGGGGGTGTTGGAAACGTTCCGCGGCTCGAGCGCGATGCTGCGCCGCCTCATCCTGTCGAGTATGCACGAACTCGCCGCGCAGAGCCCGCTGGGCTGGCTCGAGACCACCGTGTCCGAAACCGACCCCAAGCTCGTGCGCATTTTGGAAACGCTGGGTTTCACGACCAAAAGCCGCTACCAGATATTTAGCCGAACGCCGCGCTAGGGACGTACTGTTATACTTTTCACATGATTGTTATCCGCTGGCTTCTTTACGCGCTCGCGCTCTGGATCACGACGCAACTCAATGTGGGGCTGTATTTTACCTCGCCGGGTCTCGGCCCCGTGCTCATCTCGGCGCTTGTGTTGGGTCTTGTCAACGCGATTGTCAGGCCCATCATGATTTTTCTCACCCTGCCGCTGACCATCCTGACGCTGGGGCTGTTTCTGCTCGTCGTCAACGCGCTCTCGCTCGCCATCGTCGCGGCGCTCACGCCTCTGGCAGTCACCGGCTTCTGGGGCGCGGTCGTGAGCGCGCTCATTTTGACCATTATTAGTACGCTGCTCAACGCGCTGGTGGCGCGGAACGACCGCTAGAGATGGTCGCGGGTTTACTGAGGCGGGTTTTCGGCGTTGGCTCGAGGCGAAACGTTGTAACAAACTGTAACGAACGCGCTATGACAAACCTCCAAAAGGCTTGATAAAGGAAGGGGAGGTAAACATGACCGTAAATAAAGTAGCTGGGGACAAAACGGACGAGAACACACGCGACAACGAGCGCGAAGACCTGCCCGGCCCCACCGAGGACCGGGACACGGGCGCGAGCGGCAGCACCGACACGCGCTCGTCCGAGAACCGGCGGGAGGGGCTGGAAAAGGATGAGGGCCGCGACTGAGGCCGTACTTCGGGCGTAGGTGGGCGTAAGAAAGCTGTGACAAAGTCGTAAGGATGTTGTGAGAGGCTCCCGTCTACACTTTCTTTGGGCGGGCACTGTGCATCACAATCTCCCACTCCCGCCCCTCTTTCAACCGAAAAGCGCCCCCGGCAAACTGGGGGCGCTCTCTTGTGTCTACTATCCTTACCAGATGGACGCGAGTTGCCACGCCTCGACGCTGAAGGTGCCCCGCCCCCCATACGCGAAAAGCTGCACGCCTAAGCTGTCCGGGCGGCTTGGGTAGATGCGGCTGCTTAACGCGAGTTGCTGGTTGGCAATAAGCTCGAGCACCGACCCGTCAAGATAAAGGTGCAGCTCCAACGTGTCGCCGAGAGAGGCCAGCGCCCCCGACTGCACGCGCCGTTCGACGCCTTCTAGGAGGCTCGAGCGCGCCCGGTCAATCACAAGCCGCCCCTCCTGCCAGTCCACATAAACGCGCGTCTCCTCCTCCCCGTCAGGCGAGCGGGCGAGGACGAGGCCGGATTGGGAGGCGTCCCCCCGCTCCAAGGTGAGGC
Organism: Trueperaceae bacterium; assembly: GCA_965214995.1. GTDB lineage: Bacteria > Deinococcota > Deinococci > Deinococcales > Trueperaceae > CBDCCT01. The sequence goes on along the minus strand of CBDCCT010000002.1, from coordinate 3,938,167 downwards.
GCAGCTCGAGGGCGGGGCCTTTCACGTCTACCGTCACCGGGTCGGTGACCTCGAGGGTGTCTGTACGCACCCCCTCCCGGCGCAAACTCTGCAACTCCGGCACAAAATCGGTGAGGAGCCGCCCGTTTCCATCCAAAGAAAGCACGCGGGGCAGCGAGATGACCCCGGCCCAGCCCGCGGCCCGCTGGGCCTCACGGCTTCGCTGCTCGTCCATCCAGCCCCACAGCAAACGGCGTCCCCGTCCTGTCTCTTGCCCTGTCTCCTGCATCGTCAGCGGCGCGTAAAGGCTGCCGTCGGGGTCCAGAACGCCGTGCGTTTCGGGGCTAAAGCGCCCGTCCGCAAAGGTGCCGATAAAGTAGTGAACGCTGTGCTTGGGCCAGACCGAAACGATGAGCACGTGCTTGTCACCCAAAGGGAAAAAGTTGGGGCACTCCCAGACCTCCCCGGTCGTTTCGACTTCCCCCGTCAGGAGGTGCGGGAGCGCTTCCCAGGTGCGCAGGTCGGGGGAGCGGTAAAGGAGCGCCACCCCGCCGTCCGAACTCGCAAGCCCGGACACGAGCACCATGTACCACGCGTTGCCCTCTCGCCACACCCAGGGGTCGCGGAAGTCGAGTGGGCGCACGCCCTCGGGCGGCGTGGCGAGCACAGGATTCCCGCTGAACTTTTCCCAGGTGAGGAGTCCGTCGGCGCTCGTGGCTAGGCACTGGGTCTGTTTGGCGTCGGCAAAGCCCGTATAAAGAAGCGTCGGCACCCCGTTGTCATTCACCGCGCAGCCCGAAAAGCAGCCGTCTTTGTCGGGGCCGTCCTGCGAGGGCTCGAGCGCAACGGGCAAGTCTTCCCAGTGGACGAGGTCGCGTGAGACCGCGTGCCCCCAGTGGATGGTGTCCCAAAAGGGGCCGTGCGGGTTGTGCTGGTAAAAGAGGTGATACTGACCCTCCCACTGGATTACGCCGTTGGGGTCGTTCGTCCAGCCGTCGGGGGGGAGAAAATGGTAGCGGGGGCGGTGGAGGTCGGCGACGAGGGTTCGGCGTCTTTGGGCCGCCCTCTCGCCCCAGTTCTCGCTCGTTTCTGTTGTCTCGAGCTTCGCGCTCTGGCTAGCCTTCGTCACGCAACCCGCCTCAACCCTTAACGCCCGACGACGCGATGCTCTCGATGAACGCCCGCTGCAAACCCAAATAAAAGAGCAGCACGGGCACCGTGATGATGGTCAGGTAGGCCATAATTTCACCCCAGGCGGTATTGAGCTGGAAAAAGTATTGCAGACCCACCATGACCGGGCGGTACTGCTCGGACTGCGCGACCATCAAAGGCCAGAGGTACTGGTTGTACATGGCGAGAAACTTCAAAATGGCGGCGGTGGCGAACACGGGGCCGGAGATGGGGACGAAGACCCTCGAGTAGATTTGGAACCAGCCCGCCCCGTCGATGCGCGCCGCCTCGACGAGTTCGTTCGGCAGGTCGCGGAAAAACTGCACGAACAGGAAAATCGAGAGCGCGTCGGCGATAAAGGGGATGATCTGCACGTGGTACGAGTTGAGCCAGCCCACCGTGAAGCCGTCCAGCCCCAGCCAGGGCAGGTAGTTGACAATCAAAAGCAGCGGGATGGCGATGGTCTCGAAGGGGATGATGAACGTGGCGATGATGACGGAGAGGATGATGGTTTTGCCCGGCCACTTGAGGACGACGAACGAGAAGCCCGCCAGCGAGTTGAGGAACAAGCCGATGCCAAGCGTGACGCCTGTAATGAGCACCGAGTTGAAGATAAAGCGGCCGATGGGCGCGCGCGCAAAGGCGTCGACGTAGTTGTTTAGGGAGATGTCGCCCACGGGCAAGAACGCGCGCAGGGACGAGGTGTCGCGCAAGAGCTGCAAGCCCGGCTTGAACGACGAGACGATCATAAAGACGATAGGAAAAACGAAAACGAGCCCCACCAGAACGAGAACCAGGTAGCGTCCGGCGACGCCGAGACGGTGAGACCGACCCTTCACGCCTTTTGTCGAGACCCGCTTGGGAGCCTTCTTAGAGGATTGGGTCGTCATGCGCGCCCCTCCCTCGTGACGAAACGTTGGATGAGCGAGACCGCCAGCACCAGCAAAAAGAGGAGCACCGAGATGGCCGACCCGCCCGCGATGTCTTGCTTTTCAAAGCCGCGCTGCACCGCCTGAAACACGATGGACTGGGTGGAATCCAGCGGGCCGCCGCGCGTCATCACGTCGATTTGCGTGAAGAGCCCAAAGGCTTGCATGGTGATGACCACCAAGATGAGCACCGCCGTGTTGCGCAGACCCGGCCAGGTCACGTAGCGGAACTTCTGCAGGTTGTTCGCGCCCGAGATGGAGGCGGCTTCGTAGAGGACGAAAGGAATGGTCTGCAGCCCCGAGAGCCAGATGACCATGTGAAACCCGACCCCCTGCCAGACCGACATCGCCATGATGGCGCCTAACGCCGTTCTGGGGTTGCCGAGCCAGTCGACCGGCTCGAACGCGCCGAAACTTAGGAAAGCGAGCATCGAGTTCAGGAGCCCGTCCTGCCCGTCATAAATAAAGCGCCACAGGAGCGACACGACGACGAGCGAGATGACCACGGGCATAAAGTATATCGTCCGGAAGAGGTGGACGCCGCGTATGGGCTGGTTGACGAGCAGCGCCAAGAGCAGCGCCAGCCCGGCCTGGACGGGCGCAACAACCAAAACGAACAAAAAGGTGTTGAGAAGCGCCTGCAAAAATACGGTGTCGCTGGCGAGCAGCACAAAGCGGTTGCTACCCACCTGCCAAGAAGCAAATTCACGCAAACCGTCAAGCTGCGGGTAATTGGGGTTGTTGCGGGTAAAGTCGCGCAGGCGCGGGTAGGCGAGGCCGCCGTCTTCGTCGCGGACGAACGCGCCGGAGGCGTCGCGGACAGGCTCGAGCACAAAGGGCCGCACGGTCAGCAAACTCGCAAAGTTGCGCGTGCCCACCCACTCAGTCGGGTTGGGCGAGATGAGCCGCTGGTTGGTAAACGACAAACCGAAAGCGAACAAAAAGGGCACAATCAAAAAGGTGAGGAGTAAGAGAATCACGGGCGCGGCCATGAGCCAGCCCGTGAGGGCTTCTTGATGTTTGTAGGCCGACGCCCTGGGCGCGTCCGGACCCCCTACCGCAGCGACTTTTTTGGCTCCTTGCATACCACCCGTCCCTTTGTGGCAGGTATCATCTGGCTTGAACGAGTCTGGTCTGCGAGTTACCGTCTGGAAGATAGTTCAAGAGATGATATCTGCACTAACAGACTCAGTATTAACGAAAACCGCTACACGAATCCCGTTGGTGAATTTCATGGTTCGTCAGCCCCGTTGCAGGAACCGACGAACCATGACAAATGCCTGTTCTAGTTGAAGCCGTAGCCGCTGTTGTTCTCGATGTCGGCTTCAATTTCGTCCACGGCGGCGTCTAAAGTGTCTTGCACGTCGGCGCCGTTGGCGATGTCGGCCAGCGCTTTTTCGAACACGAGCGCGGCGACGACGTAGCCGGGGGTCGGCGGGCGGATGAGCGCCTGGTTCTCGCTTAAGTCAAAAAACACCGCCAGCGGGCCGCCCTCGGCGTAGTTTTCGGTCATGGCCGCCGCCTCCGGGGTGGCGGGGATGAGGCCGGTCGCTTGGGAGAACATGGCGAGGTATTCGGGCTGGATGGCGAACGCGATAAATTCGTTCGCACCCTCCGGGTGCTCGCTGTCCGCCGACACGCCGAACTGCCACGAGGCTGCGCCGATGACGGGGCCCTCACCGAAGTCGGGGGCGGGCAGGAAGAGCATGTCGTCGCCGTACTGCTCGAGCGCCGCCAGCGCGTTCCAGTTCCCGTTCCACTGGAGGGCGTAGTCGCCGTCGAGGAAACCCGTTTGGCGGTCGGCGCTGTCTTGCGAGGTGCCGGGGGCAAGGCCGCGCTCGAACAGGCTCTGCCACCAGGTGCCGAACTCTAATGCCTCTTCGCCGTTCAGCACGTTCTCGGCGGACAGGTAGGTTTCGCGGTCTACAAGATCGCCGCCAAAAGACTGCAAAAAGGGCGAAAAGGCGTAAGGGTACCATTCACCCGTGTCGGCCAAGCCAGGGTCAAAGGCGTACTCGAACTCGCCGGTCGCTTGCAGGGTCTCTAAAGCCGCATCGAACTCTTCCAGGGTCCAGGGCTCTTCCAAGGTGGGAATACGGATGCCGTTCTCTTCCAACACCGAACGCCTCGCGTAAACCGCCACCGCCGCGTCCCAGAGGCCTACCGAGTAGACTTCGCCGTCCCACTCGCCGACCGCGCCGGGCAAAAAGCCCTCGAGCGCGCCCTCGGGCAGGTCGAGCGGCTGCATGTAGCCCGACCACGCCCAGTTGGGCATCACGGGGCCGTCCACGTCGATGATGTCGGGCAGATTGCCGGACAGAGCCGCCGCCACGATGGACTCATTGTAAGACTCCTGCGGGAACTCTTCTAAAACGACTTCCCAGTCGCCCTGTGAAGCGTTGAAATCGTTGATGACCGTTAACAGGGTGTCGCGCTCGGCGGAATTGCCTGCGCCGTGGTACCAGAGGCTCAGTTCGGTCTGGGCAAGGGCGAAGCCTGCGATGAGCAGCGCCGTAAATGCCAACGTGGTCCGTAGGGTTTTCATCTTTTCCTCCTAAGACTTAAGCGGGTGTGCGGTTGAAGAAAAACCTGGCTTGGTTTTACAAGACATATCTACATAAACCGGCCTCCTCTACAAAGATTTTCGTTCGACGAACGGGCAAGTAACCACGTGCTTGATGGGGTCTCGAGCCTCGCTGAGCAACCGCTCCACCGCCCACCGCCCCATCTCGTAGTGGGGCAGTGCCATCGTTGACAGGGGCGGGCGCAGATTTTCGGCAATCACCTCTTGATTGTCGAAACCGATAACGGCGACGTCTTCGGGAATCTTCAAGCCGTGACTTTTCAGCGCCTCATAGACGCCCATCGCAATGCGGTCGGTGCCGCAGAAGATAGCCGTGGGAGGTTCGGGCAGAGCTATAAGCTCGAGCGCACACGCATAACCGCTTTCTGCGTTGCCGTCCCCCTCCCTGACAAGTTCGGGCGCGAACGGAACCCCAGAAGCGGCGAGCGCCGCCTTGTAGCCCTCGAGCCGACCCGCCGCCGCCGGATAACCTTTGTCGAGCCGGTCGTTGGGGATAATAGCCACGCGCTTGTGCCCCTTTTCTAACAGCCTCCCGGTCGCCTCACGTCCGCCCTGGACCTCGTCGGGCACGACGGAAGCGTAAGGCTGGCGGGTAAAGCAGTCGACGAGCACAGTTTGGGTTTCGCCAAAGCGCTCCGGCAGGCTCACCTCTTGGTGGAACATGGCGGCGTAGAGGACGCCCTCGACGCTGCGCTCAAGCATCGTCTCGACCGCCCGCTCGCGCTGTGCGTCGTCGCCGTCCGCGTCGATGACGAGCAAGAGTTTGCCGTTGGCTCGAGCGCAGTCTTGCGCTCCCTTGATAAGCTCGACCGCAAAGGGCGTCGTCGCCACCGCGTCCGAGACGAAGCCGATGAGGTTCGATTGGCGCGTCCTGAGCGCCTGCGCCATCGCGTTGGGCCGGTAGCCGAGTTCACGCACCGCCCGCCACACGCGCTCTTTTGTCACGGCGGGGATGGCGCTTTCAACGCCGTTCATCACAAAAGAAACCGTCGTCGGCGACACGCCCGCGCGCTCGGCCACCTGCTTTATCGTTGGAGGTCTCGCGTGCGTATGCCTCACACCCTTCCTCACGCTCTTCTTACACCCTTGTTCAACTAAATGCTTTTAGTAGCTTTTGGCTATCTTAAGGGTCTCGAGCGGGCCGTGTCAAGTTATTCACAAGCTACGTCTCGAGCCACTGTCATAACTTGCACGGCAACGGACGCTTCACGCAGCTAGGACTTTAGTCCTAGCCCTACCTCTGCCCCCGGCCCGATGTAAAAGCCGACTTCCGCGACTACGCTCTATCAAGGAGGTAAGCATGAAAGCAGATACCACACTCAATCACGGAGCAGAACACACAAAACGTTCGCCGGTCGTCCCACTTACACTTCTCAAATTCGAGGCCCGCGCATGAGCCGCGTTGCCCTTCTCACCGGAGGAAGTCGGGGCTTAGGCTTCACGCTCGCGGATTTTTTAGCCAAGCAGGGTTACGCCCTCGTCGTCAACGCCCGCGACGCGGCAGCGTTGGACGAGGCGGCGGAGAAGCTGAGGTCGCACGGCGCAACCGTCGTTGCAATTCCGGGTGATATCACCGACGCGGCGCACCGCCGGGTGCTCGTTCGGGAGGCGGAGAAGTTAGGAAGGCTCGAGCTGCTCGTCAACAACGCCTCAAGCTTAGGGCCGAGCCCGCTGCCGACGCTTGTAGACTATCCGCTCGACCGTTTGCGCGAGGTGTTCGACACCAACGTCATCACGCCCGTGGCGCTCGTTCAGGAGGCGTTGCCGCTCCTCAAGAGAGCGCGGGGCCTCGTCGTCAACGTCTCGAGCGACGCCGCGGGGGGCGGATATGAAGGCTGGGGCGGGTACGGCTCGAGCAAGGCCGCCCTGGACCTCGTCAGCAAAACGCTGGCGAACGAACTTAAAGGGAGCGGCGTGAGCGTCGTCAGCGTGGACCCCGGCGACATGCGCACCAAAATGCACCAAGCCGCTTTTCCCGGTGAAGACATCTCGGACAGGCCCACGCCCGACGTGACGCTGCCTTTTTGGGCCTGGCTGTTGGGGCAAGAGGGAAAAGACGTGAACGGAAGGCGCTTCGGCGCGCAAGCCGACCGCTGGACGCTCACGGATGTGGAGGCGGTATGACCGTTGCCGAGCTAGATTTTGCGCGTCCGGCCCATCTTCAAGCCACCGCGCCACTCGAGACCAGAGGAGGGACGCGTGACGGGGTCAAGCTGCTCGTCAGCACGCCGGAGAGCCACCACCACAGCCGCTTCGCCAACCTCGCCAACTTTTTGAACCCCGGCGACCTGCTAGTCGTCAACCGCAGCGCCACGCTGCCCGTGAGTCTCCCCGCCGAGGGCGCGTTCGGTCCTTTCATGCTCAACCTCTCGACCTGTTACGGGGCGGGGCTGTGGCTGGTCGAACCGCGCTGGGATTTTGACAGGTCCGGCCCGCTGCCCCTCCATTCCGGCGACGCGGCAACGGTGGGAGAACTCCGGGTTACGTTTCTGGCACCCTACCCCGGCCTGCCCCGCCTGTGGTTCGTTCGCTTGGAGGGCGACCCGTCAAACGCCATGCAGCATTTTGGTCGCCCGATTCGCTACGGCTACGTCGAGCACCCCTACGCGCTCGAGCACTACCAGACCGTGTTCGCCGACACCCCCGGCTCCGCCGAAATGCCTTCAGCCGCGCGCCCTTTTAGCGAACGCGTGCTGAGGTGCTTGAGCGAAAAAGGCGTCGGCGTCGCCAAACTCACGCTGCATACGGGCGTCTCGAGCCTCGAGCTTAATGAGGGCGATTTAACTTACCAGACGCTTCCGCCCGAGCCGTTTGAAGTCCCGGCGGTCACGGCAAGGCAGGTGAATAGGGCGAGGGCTCGAGGCTCGCGCGTCGTCGCGGTGGGCACTACCGTGGTGCGGGCGCTGGAGACCGCCTGGGACGGTAAAGGGGTGGTGCCGAGCCGGGGCTTTACCCGCCGCTACGTCCATCCGGGCGAGCCGGTCAACGTGGTGGACGGCCTTACTACGGGTTTTCACGACCCCAAAGCCAGCCACTTAGCCATGCTCTACGCCGTCGCCGGGAAGGCGCTCGTTCGAGAAGCGTATGAGGAGGCTGTGGGTGCGGGTTACTTGTGGCACGAGTTTGGGGACAGCCATTTGCTTTTGCCATGACATGTACCCACCTTGTTTTATACGTCGGCAACCTCCAGGCCACCAGGACGTTTTACGTCACGATGCTTAAGCCTAAAGAGGAGTCGGCAACGCGGTAAAATGGCTGAGATGAATCAAGAGGTCTCACAGAGCGCGCTCGAGCGGCGCGTGTCCGAACTCTCAACCTTAAACGCCATCGGCGAGATTTTAAACGAAGAGGTGGACTTTGCGGGGGCGTTGGGGCGGGCGCTGGGGCGTCTCGTCGCGCTCTTGGGCCTAAAATCCGGTTGGGTCTTCTTAACGCGGGTGTCGCAAGGTGACCTTCACGAGGGGAGTTTCCGCGCCGCCGCCACCACCGGGCTACCGCCCGCGCTGGCTAGGGACAACAACGAGCCGATTTGCAAAGGGACGTGCGACTGCCAGTGGCTCTTTCGGCGCGGCAACCTCGACCGGGGCGTCAACATCGTGCATTGCAGCCGTTTGGAAGCCGCCACGGGCGACAAGGCGGGTCTGGAAATCCACGCCAGCATCCCCTTGTTGGGCCAGCGGGGGCCGGTCGGGATTATGAACCTGGCTGCGCCGGGGCGTGAACGTTTCGACGACGACACGCTCCTTTTCTTGACCGCGGTCGGGCGGCAGCTCGGCGTGGCTTTCGAGCGCTCCATCCTCCAAGACGAAAGAACGCGCGAGGCGCGCTATCTAGCGACTTTGGAGGAGCGGCAGCGCCTGGCGACCGAGATGCACGACTCGGTCACGCAGCACCTGTTCGCCGCCGACCTGTCGCTGCGCGTCGCCAGGGACAACCCCGACGGGGTGCAGCGGGCGGCGAGTTTGGAGAGGGGCGCCGAACTCGTCACCGCCGCCCTGGGCGAGCTCCGCGCGCTCGTCGAGGTGACGCGTCCCCCCGACGCCTCCGACCTACCAACGCTTCTGAAGCGTCTCGCGGGGCGGGTCCCGGAGGGGATGCGCGTTCAGCTAGAGACCGAGCCGCTGCCTCTGAGTCCCCAGCAAACCGAAGCTCTCTACCGCGTGGCCCAAGAAGCGGTCCACAACGCGCTCAAACACGCCGGGGCTCAGCACCTGTGGATTGGGCTCGAGCAACGCGGCTCCGAGGTCGTTTTAAGCGTCGCGGACGACGGGCGCGGCTTGAGTGACGAAGAAAGGGGCGAGAAAACCGGCGGCTTCGGTTTCGAGACGATGCGCGCTCGAGCGGCCTCGGTGGGCGGCGTGCTGAAACTGAGTAACCGTCCGCGCGGCGGGCTCAAGGTCGAGGTGACCTTCCCGTGGCGACGCTAGTCATCATCGACGACCACCCGGTGGTGCGCGAGGGGCTCAAGGCGTTCTTGGATTTGCAGGCTGACCTTGAGGTGACTGGAGAAGCGGGAGATTTGCAAACGGGGTTGGAGGTGGTGACGCGTCTCAGACCCGATTTAGTTTTGCTCGACCTCGAGTTCCCCGACAAGAACGGGCTAAGCCTGTTGCCAAAACTTCGGGCGCTCACCCCCGCCCCAAAAGTGCTCGTCCTGACGAGTTTTCTGGACGAGGATTATGTGCGGGGGGCCGTGCAGGGAGGCGCGGCGGGGTTTCTGGTCAAGCACGCCGGGCCGGACGCGCTCTTAGACGGCGTGCGCGCCGTTCTGCGCGGCGAAACGGCCTTTGACGGGGGCGCGGTGAAGCTCCTAGCCACACCCTTTGACGACCCCCTGGACGACCTGACCGCCCGCGAGCGCGAGGTGCTGGCGCTCGTCGCGCGGGGCCTGAGCAACAAGCAAATTGCGGGCAGGCTCGAGGTGGCCGAGAAAACCGTCAAAACGCACGTCAGCAGCGTGCTCGCCAAACTCAACGTGCGGGGCCGGACGCAGGCGGCGCTCTACGCCAAGGAGCGGGGGTGGTGAGGCTTGAGATAGGGGGGTGGGGAGAAAACCCTACCGCCCCACCTCCCTACCCCCTGAGCGTTTCTACTGAAACCGGAAATTTACCCCCGCCGTCACGTTCGCGTCGAACTCGCTCGTGGGCGTGAAGGTGTAAAAAGGGACGACCTGCGCAAAGAGGCCGACGCGGGGCGTGATGAAATATTCGGCACCCAGGGGGGCCTCGAGAAAGAACGCCTCACCCTCCGAGCCGAAGCTCCCCCCGACGCCCAAGCCGCCGTAGAGTTCCAAGGGAGTCACGAACGCGGCAAAGCGCACCGTCGCGTCAACGGACGCGCGTAGGTCGCGGGTGGAGACGTTATAAGCGAGCCGTAAAACTCCACCCACGGGACCAACGAGGCCGTCGTACCCCGCTTGAAGGCCGAAAAGCACGTCGCCCGAACTTACGTTGATGCCCGGCGCGACGCCCACGTAAAACGGGTACGCGCTGCGGCGACTCAGGGCGATGGTGCCGGGCACACTGGCTTGCGCGTCGGGCGTCGCCACGCCGAAGCCGGGCGCACCTGTTGCAGTGTCTGTTGCGCCCCCTGTACCGTCTTCTGCGCTCCCCACCGCTTCGGCGGCGGAGAGGGGCACGCCGTCCCCGGCTTCGGTCATGGTGCCGGGAAAGTCTGCGCCCATCTCTTCGTTGAGCATTTGCTCGAGCGCCACCACGCGCGCCTCCAGGCTCCGCACGTACTCGAGCGAAGCCGCCTCAGCAAGTGCCTGCTCGAGCCTTTCAGTCCGCACGCTTAAAGGTTCCCCGCCAAGTTCGCTCTGCGCCTCGCGTAAACTCTCGATGAACGCAGGGTCGTCTTCCGCGAGACCGACGAGGGTGTTGACGTAATCGATGAGGCGCGCGCCCACCAGGGCGACCTCGTAGCGCGTCAGGGACTGCGTGCCGCGAAAGGTGTCGTCGGGATAGCCCGTAAGAATGCCCAAGTTCGTAAGCCGCTCCACCGCCTCGCTCGCCCAGTGGCCCTCCGGCACGTCGCTGTAGCGGGCGGGCGCCGTCTGAACCGCGCCGTAGGGCAGCCGTGTTTGCGCCTGCGCGGTTCCTAAAAGGAGCAGGAGTAGGAATATGGTAAGGGTAAAGCCGGTTGTAAGTTTCATTAACACCCTCCTAAAGACTCAAGTCTACTATGACGGCGTAACACCTTTGAGAAAAAGGTATAGAGAGAAAAGTCACAAAAAAAGCTCGAGCGGGCTCGAGCTTCCCGGTCTGGGTGATGGGTTGTTAGGCCGCGACGTGCTCCACGTGCGTTTGGGGCAGAGGCTGGCGGGCGCTCTCCGCTTCGTTGAGGCGGTGAAAGTGCGTAATCGCGTCCTGTCCTTGCTCCCAACAGAGATAAACAACTTCCGCGCCTAGCTGACTCGGAAAATCAACGAGCCCCGTTTCCATGTCCTTGAGATGGACCCCGAGCCTATCAAGTTCCATTTTGCTCTCTTGCAAACCGCGCAGCAAAAAGTTAATTTCCTCGGCCAGGTTGCGCGCCTTAACCGTGCCCTGCGGCGTGCGGGTGAAAGTCTCGCGCAAGGCTAACGCGTCCTTGACCGCGCTCTGCATCTCGCGGAGGGTGCGGTCGACGGTCGGGAGGAGTTCGGTGGCCTCCTCTAGGGTAAACAGTTTGTACATCGTCCACCGTCCTTTCTATGAGGACAGTTTACCGAGAGGTGTTCGTCCAATGTGTCACCTTTTATACAAAATCTTAGTGTGGGTGTATCAAGTTTTAGAAAGGGAAAAGGACTGAGGGCTAAGAGAAAAGAGGAAAGGGTTTAGTTTTTCTCAGCTCTTTTCTCTTTAAGCTCTAGTGGCTCCACCGATACCGCGCCCGGCTGGTACACTTTGGATGTGACGGAAACTCCCATCCCTGCGGCACCTCTCGCCGAACGGCTGCGCCCGAAAACGCTTGACGAGGTGGCGGGGCAGGCGCACCTGTTGGGGGCGGGCAAGCCTTTGCGGGTGATGCTCGAGAGGCGCGTCCTTCGCTCCATGCTCCTCTGGGGTCCTCCCGGCGTCGGCAAAACCACGTTGGCGCGCCTTGTTGCCGGACATTTGGGCGCGCACTTCGTTGGGCTGTCTGCGGTCACCTCGGGGGTCAAGGAAGTGCGGGGCGTGGCCGAGGAGGCGCGGGCGCGGCTCCCGGAGAGGACCGTTCTTTTTTTAGACGAGGTCCACCGCTTCAACAAGGCGCAGCAGGACCTGCTCTTACCTTTTGTTGAGGACGGCACGCTCCTCTTTATCGGCGCGACGACCGAGAACCCCTCTTTCGAGGTGAACGGGGCGCTGCGCTCGAGGAGTCAGCTCTACGTGCTCGAGCCCCTGTCACACGAAGCCGTACGGGCGGTGCTGACACGGGCCTTGGAGCACCCCGACGGCTTTGACGGCGCGCTATCGGTGAGCGAGGATGCGTTGGACCTTCTCGCTACCTGGGCGGACGGCGACGCGCGGCGGGCGCTGGGGGCGCTCGAGGGGGCGGCGGCGTATGCAAAGGATGGGCGGTTAGATGTAGAAGCCGCGCGCGCGGCGCTCTCCGCCAAGGGCCTCGCCTTTGACAAGGGCGGCGAGCATTTTTACAACCTGACGAGCGCGCTCCACAAGTCCCTGCGCGGCTGCGACCCCGACGCGGCGCTTTACTGGCTGGCCCGGCTCCTGGAGGGCGGGGCCGACCCGCTCTACGTCGCGCGCCGCATGGTGCGCGTAGCGAGTGAGGACGTGGGCTTAGCCGACCCGCACGCGCTCCGGCTGACTTTGGCCGCAAGGGACGCGGTGGCGTTTTTGGGCGTCCCTGAAGGTGAGTTGGCGCTCGCCGAGGCCGCGGTTTACCTCGCGCTGGCCCCCAAATCCAATGCGGTCTACCGCGCCTGGGGGGAGGCCAAACGCGACGCCGAAGAGCACAGCGCCGCGCCCGTGCCGCTGCACCTGCGCAACGCGCCCACGAGCATGATGAAGGGGCTCGGTTACGGGCGGGGTTACGCGTACTATTTTGACGACCCGGAGGGGAGCTTTAAGCAAGCCTATTTTCCCGGTGAGATGCGCCCGCGGCGCTACTACCAGGCCGACGGCGAGGGCTGGGAGGCGCGGGTGCGGGAGCGGCTCGAGGGTTTCGCCAAACGCAAGGCGGGCGGGGATGGCTGAGTCTAGCGTGCTGGTGGTGAACGCGGGCTCCTCGAGCCTCAAAGTCAAACTCGTTCCTCAAGGATGGTCCGGCTTGGTCGAGCGCATCGGCGGCGAGTCAAAAGTAAAGGTGAACTCGGAGGATTCCCCCGCTGAGGGGATTAAAAACCACGAAGACGCCTTTCGGGTGCTGCTCGAGCACCTCTCCGCCAACATCCCCTTAGAAACCATCACCGCCGTCGGGCACCGCGTCGTCCACGGCGGCGAACGCTACACCGAGCCGACGCTTTTGACCGACGAGGTGCTTGACGACTTGGAAGCGCTCGTCCCGCTCGCGCCGCTCCACAACCCGGCGAATTTAGAAGGCGTCCGCGCCGCGCTCCGCCTCCTGCCCGGCGTCCCGCAGGTGGCGGTGTTTGACACCGCGTTTCACAGCACCTTGCCGCCTCGAGCGTTTTTGTACGGCCTCCCGCGCGAGTTTTATACCGAACAGGGCATCCGGCGCTACGGCTTTCACGGCACAAGTCATGACTACGTGACCCGGCGGGCGGCGGAGCTTCTGGGGCGACCCCTTACGGAGCTGCGCCTCGTCTCGCTCCACCTGGGCAACGGCTCGAGCGCGGCGGCGGTGGCGGGGGGGCGCTCGGTGGACACGAGCATGGGCTTCACGCCTTTGGCGGGTCTTTTAATGGGCACCCGCACGGGCGACATCGACCCCGGCGTGCTCCTCTATCTCTTACAGAACGGGATGGACGCGGGGGAACTCGACACGCTCCTCAACAAACGCTCGGGGCTTTTGGGTCTCTCCAGCGTCTCCAACGACATGCGCGACGTGCGCCGCGCGGCCCGTGAAGGCAACAAGGCGGCGCGGGAGGCCGTGGCGGTCTTTTGCTACCGCATTCGCAAAACCATCGGCGCTTACGCGGCGGCGATGGGCGGTCTCGACGCGGTGGTTTTCACGGGCGGCATCGGTGAGAACGACGCCGAAACGCGTGCGGGGGCGCTTTCTGGGCTCGAGTTCCTGGGTATCAGACTCGACGAAACTAAAAACCGCGCGGGCGGCGAGGGTATTATTAGCGCGGCGGGGAGTCCCGTCAGAACGCTCGTCGTCCCCACCGACGAAGAGGGGGAGATTGCCCGCGCCACCCTCGCCCTGCTCCGCGCTGGGGCTGGGCAGGACTCGCGTTAGACTAAAGCTATGGGCGATACATCCAAAGGCATCGACAAAAACACGTGTAAAGAGGCGTCATGAAAACCATCGGGCTCGACTTGGGCGGCACGAAAATCGCGGGCGCGGTAGTTGAAAGTGGCACCATCCTCCTCAAACACCTCCAGCCGACGCCGCGGACGGGCGGCGACGACGTGCTCCGGGCGCTCGCCGAGATGGCGCGGGCGCTGTTAAGAGAGCATCCCGAGGTGACCCGCGTCGGCGTCGGCTCGCCCGGCCCCATTGACTTTAGCGTGGGCAAGGTTTTGTTCGCGCCCAACATCCCCGGCATGGAGAACGTGAGCATCACGGCGGGGCTTAAGGCGGCGCTGGGGCTCGAGGTCGTCTTGGAAAACGACGCCAACGCCGCGGGCTACGCCGAGCACCTTTACGGCGCCGCCGTGGACCTAGACACGAGCATCTACGTCACCATCTCGACGGGCGTCGGCGGGGGCATCTTTATGGGCGAGCGCGTCTTGCACGGCGCGAACGGCATCGCGGGCGAGGTCGGCCATATGACCTTGCAGGCCGACGGCCCCTTATGTGGCTGCGGTCACTACGGCTGCTGGGAGGCGGTCGCCGCGGGCCGCGCCATCGCCCGAGACGGTTCCTATGCCTACGGTCTGCCCATGCGCACCGAGGAGGTGTTCGCGCGGGCCGAGGTGGGGGAGCGCCGCGCGCTCAAAATCATCGACAACGCGGCGCGCTACACGGGCATCGGCCTCGCCAATTTGCAAAAAGCCTTTGACCCCGACGGTTTCGTGATTGGCGGGGGGATGAGCCAGGCGGGAAGTTTTTATATGGATAAAATCCAGGCGGCGGCGGACCTGTACAGCGTCGGCTATCCGCCTGTGAAGTTGCGGCTTGCAAAGTTGGGGACGGATGCGGGCGTCATCGGCGCGGCGGCGGTGGCGGCGAGCTCGGGGGTGGCCTCGGCTCGAGCCCATCCAGCGCTCTAGCACCGTGCGAAACGGGCCAGGTACCCTCGCCTCCGCACGGGCGGCGAAAGTTGGGCGGCACCTGCTTGGTCCGGATAAAAACCGCTACGCACCGCGTTGCTATGATTTATATGATTTAGAGGTAACGCTTAACGGGAGGCGCTATGTCCAGAACACCCCCAACCACCCCGCCGCCGAGGCTCGAGCTAGACCCGCAAACCCCACCGGAGAGCGCGCCGTGAGCCGACTCATTATCTCCACCGTCGGCACCAGCCTGCTGAGCAACGCCCCCCGCTACGACTTTAGCCCCAGAGATTCCAAAGCGTTACACACTTTCCTGCACCTTCATCCACAAAAGGCCAGCGCCGAAGCGAACGCCCTCTCTCGCCTCATCCAAGGGGGTAACGAACTCATTTTCTTGCACTCGGACACCGAGGACGGGCAGACCTGTTCAGCGGCGCTCGTCGCCTACTACCAGGAGCGAGAGCACAAAGCGCGTGAAGAGCGAATCGAGGGCCTCAGCTATCATGAACGAGGGTTCGTCCAGCACGGCTTGCGCCGGTTCGTGCGGGTGCTGGCTCGAGAGCTTCGGCAGGCCCAGCGGGGCGGCCTTGCGCCCCTCATCAGCGCCACGGGCGGCTTCAAGGCGGAGATTGCCTACGCCACCGCGGTGGGCCTGGTGTTCGGCGTGCCCGTAAGCTACATCCATGAAAAGTTTGGAGACATCGTCACGCTGCCCCCCACACCCATCTTGTGGGACTACAGCTTGTTCGCCTGGCACCGAGATTTTTTCGACTGGCTGGACGCCGAGCCGCGCCTCAGTGCCGAAGTCCGTGACCGCCTGCACGCCCTGCCCGAGACGGTGGCCCTGCTGCTCGAGGACGCCCAGGACGGCCACACCTACTTGTCACCCTTAGGGGAGGCGTATTTAGAAGCGTTCAAAGGGCAAGAGGAGAGCCGCCGCCCGCTACGGCTCTCGAGCCGCGCCAGCAAAACCTATCAGGACATGGACCACAGCGCGAAAGGGCTTTATCGGGAGGTGCTCGAGCGCCTGCGGCTGGGCGAAAAAGACGCGTGGAAACGTAGCGCCGAGGCCGTGAGAAACGGTATTTACAAGTTCCCCAAAGGTCACACCGCGCCGCGCGTGTTTTTTGGAGAGCGGGACGGTGTGCTGCACGTTCTGGAACTCTGCGGTCACGACGACGAGCGCCGTTACCAAGACCTGATAAAGACGATAGCTTGGCACCCCTATGACCAAGACCCGTTTACCGACCTTCCCTGAACCCTCGCCTGCGCATCTGCCTGCCCCGGTTGACGCCCGACACCCTTCTCTACCCCCGCCGTTGCAGAACTTCATCCCCCACGCTATGCTTTAGCCGGGAAACTCACCGCGTTACCCGTGGGATTTGTGTAGCAGGCCGTACGCCGTGGGCGAGGGTGGGGGATGAGTTTCCCGCGCGGTTTTGCCTCGACCGGCCCATCAACCCCAACGAGCCGCCCGCGCGCTCTCTCCGCGCGAACCCCAAGTGATGTGTGAAACGCAGGGGGGTTCGCGCAAGCCGCTTCTCGCGTGAGCGGCGCGCTCCATGACAATTCATCTTTAACGGCGCAGCCTTGCGGAGCAGCGTACGTCCGGCTTCGCGCAAAGCTTTATACAAACGCCGTCTTGAACGTGCTGTATATTGGCTAGCGTTGCAGCCGCTCTTCGGGGCGGCTGAGGATTGAAACATTGTTCGCATCAGCCGCTCTTCGGGGCGGCTGAGGATTGAAACAAACGGAGGGCACTCGTTGCAGCCGCTCTTCGGGGCGGCTGAGGATTGTTGCAGCCGCTCTTCGGGGCGGCTGAGGATTGAAACCCCGTAGGTGTCGCAGGCTCTTCCGGCTCGCACCAGGCACGTTGCAGCCGCTCTTCGGGGCGGCTGAGGATTGAAACAGGCGAAACTCGCTAAAGCTCACGGGGCCTACAGCGGTTGCAGCCGCTCTTCGGGGCGGCTGAGGATTGAAACATCTCGATGATGCCGCCCCACCGCGTCTACATTGTTGCAGCCGCTCTTCGGGGCGGCTGAGGATTGAAACTCAGCCATGACCGCACCGGCCGCGTTGTCCGAAAAGTTGCAGCCGCTCTTCGGGGCGGCTGAGGATTGAAACTCGTTTGGGGAAAATGTCCAGCCATTGTCACGATAGTTGCAGCCGCTCTTCGGGGCGGCTGAGGATTGAAACTTTAGGAGGCCTTTATGGAGCGCGGCGAGTACAAGTTGCAGCCGCTCTTCGGGGCGGCTGAGGATTGAAACAACTCAGCGGCCTCGAGGAGACCCTAAAAGGCCAGGTTGCAGCCGCTCTTCGGGGCGGCTGAGGATTGAAACAGGCTGACCTCCGCCGCCCGCATCGCCGTCCGCAAGTTGCAGCCGCTCTTCGGGGCGGCTGAGGATTGAAACACATTGGGGTGAGTCTATCACTCCTCATCCCAGCGTTGCAGCCGCTCTTCGGGGCGGCTGAGGATTGAAACCAGGATGTCAACGTAGTAGCCGAAACGCGCCTCGTGTTGCAGCCGCTCTTCGGGGCGGCTGAGGATTGAAACAATTCCAACACCACGCCGACCATTGATGAGCGCGGTTGCAGCCGCTCTTCGGGGCGGCTGAGGATTGAAACAACTCGAGAACACGTAGAAGCCAGTCGTTTTGTTGGTTGCAGCCGCTCTTCGGGGCGGCTGAGGATTGAAACCAGTGCCGCCACCTCGGCGCGCGCCGCCTCGAGCTGTTGCAGCCGCTCTTCGGGGCGGCTGAGGATTGAAACCGAGGTTTAATGACACGGAACTCATCAGCATCGCAGGTTGCAGCCGCTCTTCGGGGCGGCTGAGGATTGAAACAAGGACTTAGGCCCCGGCGTGACGAGCGCGGGTGTGGTTGCAGCCGCTCTTCGGGGCGGCTGAGGATTGAAACATGCTGAGCCCCCGCGCCTCATTGTCCGCGATGTAGTTGCAGCCGCTCTTCGGGGCGGCTGAGGATTGAAACAAAGCTCCTTATGCAAACTCGTCACTAAATTCGTGTTGCAGCCGCTCTTCGGGGCGGCTGAGGATTGAAACATATAAACACCCTTTCAAGAGAGCCAGGGGTGGGGGTTGCAGCCGCTCTTCGGGGCGGCTGAGGATTGAAACTGAGAGTTACAGCCGCTCGACCTATGTCCTCACGCTCGGTTGCAGCCGCTCTTCGGGGCGGCTGAGGATTGAAACATCTAAGAGCCAATCCCCCGTCTCTGCGTCGTCAGGTTGCAGCCGCTCTTCGGGGCGGCTGAGGATTGAAACGTCGCGTTCGGCGTTTCCCTTGCTTATGTTGCGCGCGTTGCAGCCGCTCTTCGGGGCGGCTGAGGATTGAAACGAACTCGTCAAGGGCTCGGCCTGGCGGGCGGCCAAAGTTGCAGCCGCTCTTCGGGGCGGCTGAGGATTGAAACCGCGCCGCATGGTGGAAAGCGTGTTTCTAAGGGTTGTGTTGCAGCCGCTCTTCGGGGCGGCTGAGGATTGAAACATTTTGAGCGGGGTTGTATGGAAAATCAAGACGTAGGTTGCAGCCGCTCTTCGGGGCGGCTGAGGATTGAAACCCGGCTCGAGGTCGTCTGGCACGGTCGCCTGTACGTTGCAGCCGCTCTTCGGGGCGGCTGAGGATTGAAACCTTTAGGTTTTGGCTTACCTGCACAATGTCATTCAGTTGCAGCCGCTCTTCGGGGCGGCTGAGGATTGAAACTGCTGACGATGCGGAAATGGGAGACTGGCTTTTACATGTTGCAGCCGCTCTTCGGGGCGGCTGAGGATTGAAACATTTAGTGCCGCCCGTTCGGCTTTCGCCTGTTCTAGTTGCAGCCGCTCTTCGGGGCGGCTGAGGATTGAAACCAACAGGCGTACGACCCTTGACAGGCAGGCCCATGTTGCAGCCGCTCTTCGGGGCGGCTGAGGATTGAAACATGGACTACCCCACGATTATTAAAGTGCTCCTGTGCATGTTGCAGCCGCTCTTCGGGGCGGCTGAGGATTGAAACTAAAAGCCCTCGACCAGGCAGAGGCGCAACTAGGGGTTGCAGCCGCTCTTCGGGGCGGCTGAGGATTGAAACAAAAAGACCACCTCGGCGGCGTGGGCTAACAAGTAGTTGCAGCCGCTCTTCGGGGCGGCTGAGGATTGAAACACTGCCTTTGTGAAACGTGATTGGCTGCTCATAACGGTTGCAGCCGCTCTTCGGGGCGGCTGAGGATTGAAACCAACGTTTTCCATGTCCTCCCCCAAATCCTTTAGTTGCAGCCGCTCTTCGGGGCGGCTGAGGATTGAAACAGCGCGTAGTATCCCGCCGCCGCGCCCAAAAGGATGTTGCAGCCGCTCTTCGGGGCGGCTGAGGATTGAAACCAGTTGTTGTAAGCGAAGTCGTAGCACCGCCAGGTTGCAGCCGCTCTTCGGGGCGGCTGAGGATTGAAACGTTCAACCAACAGTTCTCGCAAAAAATCGTAGCTTTGTTGCAGCCGCTCTTCGGGGCGGCTGCAAATTGAAACTGCACCCCGACCTCGACCCAAAGCTTTCTTAAGCTTGCCGCCTCGAGCGCCGCCACAGCCACCACCCCACCACGAGCAGCGCCACGGACACCCCGTTCCAGGCGAGGTCGTAGGGCAGGGGGTTCTCTACACCTAAACGAACCGGGTGAATCCGCAAAATTTTGTGGTTCACCGTGCCGTCGAAGAGGTTAAAGCCGCCGCCCCCGAAAAGGAGACCCGCGCCGAACACGAGGGAGGCGGCTCGAGTACGCTCACCACCCCGCCCCCGCCACAACCTCAGCGCCCCCAATACAAGCGCCGCACTCGTAAAAATATGAAACATTCCGTCGCTAAAGATGCGCCAGAAGTCGTCCGTGTGGACGTAAAAAAAGTGCCACTGGAGGAGCTGGTGAAACACCACCTCGTCGAGCGTGCCGACCACGCCCACGCCCAAAAGAACGCCCGTCCACAAAATCCTGCGCCGGTCAATACCCGCTGCTGTCTGTGTCACCGTTGCCCCCTGTTAGCCCAAAGCAGATTGAACGTTCCACTTGAAACGCGCCCGCTAACCTTTTCTGATTTCCGTACTTTACCGCCGAGCGCCCTCAACCGGCGCGGGCACCCGCTTCGGCTGCCTAAAGGTGATGTTCTCCCACTCGCCCTCTTCGATGACGTTAAGCCCCACGTTTCTATCCCTAAAAAACGCCACCATCTCCCCGACCAGATCGTCCGGCGTCGAGGCCGCCGAGGTGATGCCGACGGCGCGGACGCCTCCCAACCACGCTTCCTCAATGTCCACCACGCTCTCGACGCGCTTCGCGTTGCCCATAAGGTCTTCCGCGAGTTCTAAGAGGCGCATCCCGTTGGAAGAATAGTCGCTGGTGACGACCAGAAAGAGGTCGACACGGGGCGCAATACCGCGCACCGCGTCCTGGCGGTTTTTGGTGGCGTAGCAGAGGTCGTCGCTAGGCGGGATGACGAGCTTGGGGAAACGGGTTTTCAAAACTTCGATGGTTTTCTCTACATCGTCTACAGAGAGTGTTGTCTGGGTGAGCACCACGACTTTATCCGGGTCGGGCACGCTGACGCTGCGGGGGTCGGCCAACGCGGGGTCATGCTTACGGTTGCCGACGACGCTCACGACGGTTGTATGCTCGAGCGCTTCGCCCCTGGTGCCGATAACTTCTTGATGCTTGGTCGAGTCGCCGATGAGCAGGATGTGGTAGCCCTCGCGCGCGTAGCGTTTGGCCTCGGAATGAACCTTGGTGACGAGCGGGCAGGTGGCGTCGATGGTGGCTAAGCCCCGCCTCGCGGCCTCCTGTCGCACCGCCGGGGACACGCCGTGGGCGGAGAAGACCACCGTGTCGGCGAGCGTGCCCTTTGCGTCCCTTTCAAGCGCCTCCAACTCCCCCAAATCCTCGACGAAGTGAACGCCGTGCTGCTCCTTGAGCCTGCCCACCACCGTGTCGTTGTGGACAATGGCGTGATAGACGGTCAGGTCGCCCTCACCCGTTCGTTTGCCTTCGGCGGCGGCGCGTTCCACCGCCTCAATCGCCATGACCACGCCCGCGCAGAAGCCTCGAGGTTTAGCGAGATAAAGCGTCTCAATCATGCTCTACTATATCGACTCGTCTCGCCCGTCACGGTAAGCCCGCCACAAGACGCTGTGAAGCAGCGCTTCTACTGCTTTTCTACTGCGGCTCGGCCCGTTCATCCTCCGCCTTGGCCTCCTGCACCTCCGGCACGGCGTCCGTCGAAATCCAGCCCCGTTCCGCCGCGTGCTGCGCCGCCGAGACGGTGTCGGGGATGAGCACGAGTTCGGTCCGGTCGCGGGAAACCTCCTCCGCCAACGCCTGAATCGCCTCTTTGCGTCCGGCCTTATTGCTCACGTCGCGGATGTAAATGCCTAAAATGCGGTTGGGGTGACTGTGCACAATCTCGTGATAAATCTCCGGGTCCTCCTGGCCGCTGTCGCCGATGAGGATGAAGGGGAGTTGGGGGTAAGTCTCGAGGATGTTTCGGATAACCTCCAACTTGTGCGCCCCGTGCGAAGTCGGCAAGAGTTCATCCGGCGTGAGGCCCCAGTCGCGGAGCATGAGCGGGCCTATAGGGATGTCGTTGAGTTCAAAAAACTCCACCAGCACATCGTAGAGGTTCCAGGGGGAGGAGGACACGTAAAAAAGGGGGTTCACGTCCCCATGCGTTCCTTGGTGAAGCGCTTTGTAAAAGCCCGCCACGCCCTCGAAGGGCAGGCGCGTTCTGGCGTTGCCCAAAAAAGTCTTTTTGGCCGCGCTCAGGAGGTCGGTTGCGCCCGTCTGGAGCACGGTATCGTCCACGTCGCTGATGACGCCGAACCGCGCGGTGTGAGCGGGCACCACGACCTCGGTGGTGAAGTGGACATCGGTTTGTTTGGGGCGTAAGGGCGCTAAGAGTTCTAGGTCCACCTCTTGCAGATAGTCATGCGCTTCGGGTAGAGAGACGGGCAGCCACAGCTCGAAAAAGCCCTCTTCGTCCGTGACGGTCTCCGTTACCGCCTCCCCGAAGGTCACGCGCACCCGCGCGCCGCGAATTTCGTCGCTCTCGAAGCGCTTCCAGGTGTTGCGCAGGTTGTCCCACAGCGTGTCGCCTTCACCCGCGGGGGAGAGGTTCTCGTTCTCGAGCACGCGCCCCTTGATAAACAACTTTTCTCTCGTGCCGTAGGTCAGGTACGGCGCGACAACGAGCGCGTCCCGACCATAACGCCCCCAAAAGCGGTGTTTGGTGCCGTCCACTTGCCTCTCGACCTGATACCCCAGGTTGGCGAGCACGCTTCCCCATCGTCCCATATGAAACCTCCTACGCTCTCGTCGAGAGCGCATTGGGTAGCCGCGGCGCGTCTCGCTGGGGGGCGTGGGTGGACGAGGGGGGTGCAGGCGGGGTCGCCGCTTCCGGCTCGACTTTTGTCTCGGGAGGCGCGTTGAGAAGAGGGGCGAGCGCCGCGTCAACGTCTTGTAATGCGTAGGCGCGTCTTAAAGGAAGCGTCACCACGGGCACGCTTAACTGCGTTTCGGGTGCGTCGCCGAGCGCCACCGCGCAGACGGGGGAGAGGTCGCGCTTGCGGACGAGCAAACAGTCCACGTCGTCGGCAACGTGCTCGATATTGCGACTAATCATGGGCTCGAGGTTCGACTCAAGTTCGACTTGTTCAGCGGAGCGGAGTTTCCCCGACGTGTGTAGCGCATCAACCTGGGAGCCTGGCTTCATGTCGTCCCAGCCAAGCACCAAATATGTTTCACCCAGCCCGCGGCGGAGCGCGCCTAACAGAGAGGCGCGGGCGAGCAGCCGCGCCCGCGCTCCCTCGTCTTGCCGCTTTCCCCGCCGCCGCAACCGCACGAAAAGCGTGACGGCGAGCGCCAAAGCGGTGACGACGAGGAGGAGGAGCGCCCGTTCCGTCGTCAGAACACCAACCGTTGCCGTTAAAAAAGCCATCAGAGAGACCCTTCCGTGCTCTCGGCTCGAGCCTGGGGCGGACGCGGCGTGTGCTCCATTATCAAGACCTCTCCTTTGGCACCGTGCGAGATTCTTTACATCCTGCTCAGAATCTCACAGAGCTCGAGTCACAGAATCAACCCCACAAGGCGACGCCCTCCCGCCCCAATCGTACCGTTCCCGCGCGTCAGAGCGCAACCGCGGGCGTAGAGGGGGGCGACAGGTCCGCCCAAGCTTCCGCCAAGGCGTCACGAAGGGTGGGGACGAGGGTCTCGAGCGCCAATTCCCGCGTCTCTCCCGTCCGCCTCACTTTGAGTTCGACCACGCCGCGGGCGAGGCCTTTAGCGCCCAACGTGAGCCTGAAGGGAATGCCCAGGAGGTCCGCGTCGTTAAACTTGACGCCGGGCCGCTCGTCCCGGTCGTCGAAAAGAACGTCCACGCCCGCCTCCTGGAGCGTTTTGTAAAGCGTCTCGGCGGCGCGCGCAACCTCCGGCGCGCGGTCGTTGGCGAGGCTCACCAACACGACCGTAAAGGGCGCGACGGACACGGGCCAGACAATCCCCGCCTCGTCGTGATGCGCCTCGACGAGGCTCGCCATGAGCCGACCGGGGCCGATGCCGTAAGAGCCCCCCACCATAGGGCGGGCGTCGCCGCTCGAGTCCAAAAAGGTGACGCCCATGCGTTCGCTGTAGCGCGTGCCCAGTTTAAAAATATTGCCCACCTCGACGCCGCGCTCCGCCCGCAGGCTCGAGCCGCAGACCGGGCAGGGGTCGCCCGCGCGGGCCGCTGCAATGTCGGTGACAATGTTCGCGCTAAAGTCGCGCCCATAGACGACGTTTTGGTAGTGATAGCCAACCTCGTTCGCCCCGGCGACGAGGTTGGGGCTTTGCGGGATAAGGTCGTCCACGACCACCACCATCCGCGCCCGCTCCACACCCAAAGGCGAGCCGTAACCGGGCTCCGCGCCCACCGCGCGAATCTCTTCCGGCGTGGCCGGGCGCAGGCTACGCGCGCCCACGGCGTTGGCGAGCTTTGTCTCGTTGAGGTCCGTGTCACCCCGCACGACCGCGAAGATGAATGACGGAGCCGCCCCCTCCGGCTCCGTTTTGTCGGGTCTATCCGCGATAAAGAACACGGCCTTGGCGGTGCGGCTCGTCGGGACGCCGAGAAATTCCGCTAGGCTCTTGATGGTCGTGGTGTCCGGCGTGTGAATCTTCTCCAAAGCGCCGGGCGCTTCGGCGTCGGGCACCGGCTTTTGGAACGTCGCCACCTGCCGGTTGGCGCGGTAGTCGCCTCTTTCGCACAAGATAACGGTGTCCTCGCCCACCGGGCTAAGCGCCATAAACTCGTGCGAGCCGGAGCCGCCCATCATGCCGTTGTCGCTCTCGACCGCGACCACGGGGAGGCCACAACGTCTGAAAATGGTCTCGTACGCCGCGTAAACCTCCTCATAAAAAGCGTCCAAATCGGTCTCGTCCGCGTGGAACGAGTAGCCGTCTTTCATGATGAACTCGCGCACCCGGATGAGGCCGCCGCGAGCGCGGGGCTCGTCGCGGAATTTCGTTTGGAGTTGGTAAAGCTTGACGGGCAGGCTCTTGTACGACGTGACGACGCTTCCCACAAGGTCGGTCATCGCCTCCTCGTGCGTCATCGCCAAGCAGAGGTCGCGCTCGCCGCGGTCACGAAAACGCGCCATGTCGTCGCCAATCGCGTCCCAGCGGCCCGTGCGCCGCCAGAGTTCGGCGGGCTGCACGACGGGCAGGAGCACCTCTTGAAAGCCGATGGCCTCCATTTCCTCGCGCATGATTGTCTCGAGCCTACGCTTCACCCGCAAGCCGAGCGGCAGGTAGTCGAAAATCCCGGCGGCGAGTCCTTTGATAAAACCCGCGCGCAGAAGAAGCCTGTGGCTAGGTTGTGTTGACATTTCACCTCAACCAGATGAGAGCGGAGGCGAAATGCAAGAAGCTGAGGTAGTTACGAGCCAGTTTGTCAAAGCGTGAGAAGCAGCGCCTATACCGTTTAAGCTTGTTGAAAAAACATTCAACGAGGTGACGCTCTTTATAGAGTTCTTGGTCATACTCACGCTGCTCCTTGCGGTTGCTCTTAGGTGGAATCACCGCCTGCGCACCCATCTCGGCGATAGTAAGAAGCACATGGTCAGCGTCATAAGACTTATCGCCCATGACGAACTCAGCTTCATAGCCTGCTAGCAACGCTTTGGCGCGTGGCGCTTCATGCGCTTGTCCCGCGGTGAGTAACAGTCGCAGCGGGTTGCCTAGAGCATCGACGCTCACGTGTATCTTCGTACTAAACCCGCCGCGACTATAGCCTAGGTTCTGCGCCTCTTGCCCCCTTTTTTAGAGGGCGCACCCGCGGAGCACGCATGTGCCCGTACTACGGAGCCGTCTATCATGACGCTTTCCATGTCCGGGTCATCCGCGAGGTGTTCAAACAGCTCCTGCCATACACCACGCTCACTCCACCGGTCAAAGCGCTTGTAAACACTGTTCCACTTGCCGTACTTTCTGGGAAGAAGTCGCCACTGAGAACCGCTCCGCAGCAGCCAAAGTACACCTTCGACAAATCTACGGCACTGCTTCTCTTGCCCCACGTACACCTGCGGGTTCTCATCTAAGAACGTTCTGATTTTATGCCACTGTTTAGCCTTGAGTTTTACCCTGCTCATCCCCTCTTCTAACAGCTCACCGCATGAGAATGTCAACAGAACCTAGGCAAATCCGCCTCGGTCGGAGCGTCACGGAGGGTGCGGAAGAAGAGTTTAGAAGCGCGCATGGGTACGAGTGTAACGTACTGAACATCTGAAGAGGCGCGGGTGCTCCGTCCGGCTGGTGGGTTAGGTTTCCCACTCAACATGTGGTTTTCGTTAAGGCCGGGAGGCCAAATGCCACAACGCGCCGCGGGTGCGTCTTTTATACTGGCGTGACATGCTTCGCTATTCACAAAAAGTACCTGTGACGCATGAGTCCGTCGTGACGCTTCACACGTTGGTCTCGAGGGTGGAGGCGCGGGCGCTGGCCTTTGAGCTCTCCGAGGTGCTCGACTCAAATCCCGAGGACGTGGCGCGGCTTCTCTTGCAGGCGCGGCGGCCTCTCTCGCTGGTCGTGCCCAGGGCCCAAGCGGGGCGGGTGCTGCGGGTGCTGCGGCGCGCGGGGCTTGAAGCCGAACCCGGTCACAAACGACGCCGTAAGGTCAACTCTCAAAATCGTCTCACACGTTACCTCTTAAGGCTGAGTTTTGTGCTTCTCGCCGCGCTGGTGGTGAGCGCCGTGGCCCCCTTTTTGCCGCGGCTCGACCTCTCGAGCCTTTTCGCAGGGACCGACAACGCGATGTCCGCACTCCCCGTACGCGAGGCCCCGCAGCCCCCAGAAACGGAAGTCTCCCCGCCGCCCGATACGGTTGGGAGGGCGGCGGAAGAGGAGATGCGCGAGGGTGGGGGGGTGCTCGAGGCGGAAAGTATATCGGAGAATGAATCAAAAATGTTGGCAGGCTCTGAGGGGAACATAGGTGAGAACTCAGTGGAGGACGGCGGAGCGGCGAACCGAGAAGAGCCTTCACTTTTCGTGCTCGCAACCGGCGCAGCGCCCGCCCTCCGGGAGGCGCTGACGGGAACCGACCCTGATGTGACCGACGCGTATGGTCAAACGCCGCTCATGTACGCGGCGGGGGCCGGAAACCTAGACGCGGTCGAGGCCCTTTTAGACGCGGGCGCTTTAATAAACGCGCGCAGCGGCGCGGGCTGGACCGCGCTCATGTACGCCGCGCGGGACAACCCCGACGTGAGGGTGGCGGAGGCGCTCTTCACGGCGGGCGGCGACCCGAGCCTCAAAAACGATGAGGGGCAAACGCCTCTGGATGTGGCCGTGAAGAGCGGCAACCAAGCTTTTGTGGATTGGCTCAACGAAAAACTCTTTCGGGCGGCGGAGGACGCACCCGTAGCAAGTATCCGCACGCTTCTTAAAGCGGGCGCGGCGGTCGAGAACCGCGACGCCTACGGCCAGACGCCTTTGATGTACGCGGTTCACAAAAACCATAAGGAGGCCGTGAGCGCGCTGCTCGAGGCGGGGGCCGACGCGAACGCACGCTCCCGCGCGGGCTGGACGCCGCTGATGTACGCCGCAAGGGACGCGGGCGCGGACGTTGCCGCGGCGCTGCTCGAGGCGGGTGCTGAAAATAACGCGCGCAACGGGGAAGGGGAGACGGCTCGAGACCTGGCCCTCATCTATAACAACAACGCCGTGGCCGAGCTTGTGAGCGCCGCCTCGCGCGCCCGCGCGGCCCGCGCCCCTGCCCGCGTCACCGTCCGCGCGCCCGCCCCCCCTCCTGCGGTTTCTCCGGCACGGCAGGCCGCCGCGGCTCGAGCCGCCGAAAAGGCCGCACTGTTTCGCTGTCTTCAGGAGCGCATAGGCTGCGAAGATTTGAACCTGCCGTAATGCTCTAAAAACCTTTGGCTTCAACCGTTCGTAAGATTTTATGCCATAGTCTCGAGGGGAACCTTTGCTGTACCCCCTGGAGTGACTTATGGTCGACCTCATGCTTATCGTCCCCCACCCCGACGACGAAGTGTTCGGCTGCGGCGGGCTCTTTAGCCGCATGGCCGACGCGGGCAAGCGCGTCGCCACGCTTACCCTAACGCGGGGCGGCTCGGGGCGCACGCTCGATGTGTGCAGCCGCGAGGCGCTGCCCGAGGTGCGCGAGGCGGAACTGCGCGCCTCGCTCGCCTCGCTCGGCGTACAAGACGTTTATATTGATGACCTGCCCGACTTTGTGCCCGCCGCCGACCGCGGGCTGCCGGAGAATTTGGGCTTGGCCGGGGTGGACGCGGCGGCGGGGGTAGGGCGCATTGTTGCGTTGCTGGACGCGCTCGAGCCCGCCGTCATCCTCACCTTCCCGCCCAACGGTGCCAACGGTCACCCTGACCACATCGTCACCCACCGCTGGGTCAAAGAGGCGCTGGGGAGAGCTGTGCATACCCCCGACCGGCTCTACTACTTCGCTTCTGAGAGCCCCTACAGCGGCGAGGCGCGCGCAGGTTTCACAAGTCCCGAGGAGATTCGCGCCTTGCACCTGCCGCCCACGCACTACGTCGAGGTGGGGCCTCACCTCGAAAACAAGCTGCGCGCGATGGGCCAGCACGAGACCCAGGCGCGGAGCGTGCTCACCTTTATGCGCCGCTTCCCGCGCCGCCTGCTCGTCGAGTCGTTCCACCGGGCCGTGCCCGGCTATCCGGCGGGAGAGGGGCCGCGGACGGTGAGGTGGTTGTAAACGTTCAGGCCATCAGGGTGTAGAGGCTTGGCTCTGGGATTATGTTTTAACCACGTTGCCGCGAGTGCAAAGGCGGCGAGGCAATTTTTCGCTTGTGTCTTCCCCCTGTGAAGTTTAAGGTAAAGTCATGACACAAGCGTGTTAGCCTAGACCATGTTCTTCCGCCGTTCGCCTCTCGCCGAGGTCGAGCCCGCGCACCGTGCGCTCTCCGAAGGGCGCTACGAAGTCGCGTTCGCCCTCCTCGAGAATGCCGCCAGGCGGGGCCGACGGGGCCGCGACGCGGGCCTGCTCAAGCTCCTCTTGGCGGCGGTCTATGCGCTTTATGAGGAGGACGGGCTTGCTGGCGGCTTGCACGCGCTCCAAGAGGCCGCCGAGGCCGAGCCGACGATAACCGAGCACCCGCTCTACCGCGCGCTCCGCTGGGAGTTCGCCGCCTACGAGGGCGACGCGTCCTTACGGGCCGACATCAAACGGGGCGCGGTGGCCGCGGCGGGCGCGGGCGACGCGGTGGCCGCCTTTCACGCGGCGCGCGCGCTTTTGAGCGTGGGCGCGCTCGCGCGGGCCATCAAAATCTTGGAGGACATCCCCAAAGAGACGCTGCCGCGCTACCTCGTGTGGCGCTGCTGGTCGCTTTTGGGCGGAGCGTTTGAGAGACGGGGCGACTACGCGGGCGCGCGCGGGGCTTACGAATGTTCGGTGGCCTCGAGTTGCGGCACCGACCGGGAGGGCGAACGCCTCAACCTGGCCGCCAGCCTCGTCGAGACGGACCACGCCGCGGAGAGCTTGGCGGTGCTGGCCGAGATTAAAGCCGACCTCCTAGAGTCGGACGAGCGCGCCGTGATGCACTACCTCTCGGGCCGCGCGCACGCGCTGCTCGACAACCCCAACCGGGCGCTCGAGCACCTGCTCCAGGCGAGCGTGTTGGAGGAGGCGGCGGGCGAAACGTCGTTCGGCCTGCACCTCGCGCTCGCGCAGACCTACGCGCTGCTCGGGCGGCTGGAGCGCGCCGCGCCCCACTACCTAGAGGCCATTGGGTTGGCCGGGGCCTCGCAACGCTCCTTCGCGCGCCACGAGTACGCGTTTTCTCTTTTCGAGACCGACCACCTGCTCGAGGCCAAAGAGGTGCTGTTAAACATCATTGAAGACAAGCGCTATGCCTTTTTGGGCGAGGCCAAGGCCGACCTGGCCGAGACCGAGTACCGGCTCGGCAACAGTCGAGCGGCGGAGGCGTGGGCCAAGGAAGCGCTCGAGGCAGGCGCGACCGCCCCCGCCTGCATCTGTTTGGGCAACCTCGCCAACGACTACTACCGCCTGGACGAGGCCGTCGACTGGTTCGAAAAGGCCGTGAGCGCCTCCAAGGAGGGCGAGCCCGACTGGCTCACCGCCCACGAGATGCTGGCCGACGTGCTCGCCCAAACCGGCGAGGAGCCCGCGCGTATTATTTCCCACGCCGAGGCCGCGCTCAAGCACCTCCACCCCGCCGACGAGTGGGCGCTGACGCTGCGGGGTCACGTCCACACGGCGCGCGAGCGCTTGGGCGGCTATCCGCGGCTGCTCAATTAGGGTCTGTTGACAGGTTGGCGAATCAGTCAAATGTACCAGGGCTGAATTTTTGTGAACATCAAAAGGGCTTATATAATCGGCGCATGATAGCGCATCCCCTCATCCTCTCCGGCCGGTCGGTGCGGCTCGAGCCCTTGGAACCCCAGCACATCCCCGCGCTCATGGCTATCTCGCAGAAAACACCTGAGACCTACCGCTACACCTCGACGCCCGTGACCGACGCGCAGCGGGAGACTTATTTTGAGGCGGCCTTTAGAGGTCGGGAGGCGGGGACGGCGTACCCGTTCGTGCTGCTCGAGCCCCGCACGGGCGGGGTCATCGGCAGCAGCCGCTACAGTGATATTGTGTGGCGGCACCGCAACTGTGAGCTCGGCTATACCTGGCTCGACCCCGCCTATCAGGGGAGCGCGGTCAACGTCGAGAGCAAGCTTTTGATGCTCGAGCACGTTTTTGAAAGTTTGCATTTCCTGCGCGTCCAGATTCACACCGACACCCGCAACGAGCGCTCGCAACGGGCCATAGAAGCTTTGGGCGCGACCTTTGAGGGCGTGCTGCGCCGCCACATGATTGCCAAGGACGGTTTCGTGCGCGACACCAAAGTTTATTCGGTCGTGGATACCGACTGGCCCGAGGTCAAGGAGAGGTTAAAGGCGCGGCTTACCAAGAAGCTAGCGGGGATGAACGCGCAGAGGTAGGCCGCCCTTCGGATGCACCGTGTTACCTGTTTCCTCAACGGGATTCGTCCAGGCGGGCTCTACGGAAAAGCGCCTGAAGAGGTCGCGCACCGTCTCGCGGATGACCAGCGTGGCGAGCCCAGCGCCGATACAGTAGCGCGCGCCGCCGCCGAAAGGAATGTAGAGGGCGAGCGAGGGCTTATCGGCGTCGGGGCGGGCGTGGTCCCAGCGGTCGGGGTCGAAGCGTTCGGGCTCGCGCCAGGCCGCGGAGCGGTGCGTGAGGTAGGTCGAGAAAGCGACGAAGCTTCCTGCCGGGATGCGGTAGCCCGCGTGCGTTATGTCCTCGCTCGCTTGCCTCAGGATGGCGGGCACGGGCGGGTAGAGCCGCAGCGTCTCCTTGATGACGCGCTCTAAATACACCGTCTCTTCCCCTTCAAGCTCCTCCAAAAACCGCGCCCGCACCTCCTGACGGTGCAGCAGGTTGTAAACCGTCCAGGCGAGCGCGGCGGAGGTCGTGTCGAAGCCCGCCGACACGAGGCTCACCGCGCCGTCGCGCACCTCCCCGTCGGAAAGTTTTCCCCCCGCCTCGTCTTCCGCCCGAAGGAGGAGCGAGAGCACGTCCTCGCCCGCGCCGTCCGGTTCCCTACGCCGCCGCGCGATTTCGGCGTAGAGCACGGCGTCGGTAAGGCGGCGGGCGCGCAGAAAAGCGTGCCAGGGCGTGCCCGGCAGTGGGAGCTTGAAAAGCTGGGCGAAAAAAGAGCGGTTGGCAAAAGTCATCATCGCGCCCACGCTCCCGACGACCTCGGGGTGGCGCGCTAACGTTTCAGGTCCCAACAAAATCTCGCAGATGCTGGCGAGCACGGCGGGCCTGACCGCGTCGTAGAGCCGGACCGTTTGGGCGGGCTCCCACGCGTCAAAAAGCTGCGCGTTTTGCGCCCTTATGATGTCCGCCGCGCGCCCCAGGCCGCGCTTGTGAAAGGCGGGCTGCACGAGGCGGCGGCGTCTCAAATGCTCGGGCTCGTCGCTTGTGATAAGCGCGCCCGCCCCGCCGATGGGCTCCAAAAAGCGGTAGGCGGCGCGCAGCCTGAACGCCTCGGGCCGCTCGAGCATGAGCCGGTTCGCCGCCTCGCCGATGAGCCAGACGAAACGGATGGGCGGCACGCCGAACGCAAACGCCTCGCCGTAGGTGTGAGAAAGCCGTGACACCGCCGCGTTGGGCGACTTTGCCGCGAGCCGCATGACCTCTAGGTGCTCGAGCCCCCTGGGTGACGGAACAGGCGGCAGGAGACGCGGGTGAGAAAGCATAACCCAACTATACGGGGAACGTAAGGAGGGAACTGGGGATTGGCGCTAGCTTTGGCGAGTGGAACGTGTTCTGCTCAAAACCCATCCCTCCTTTTGAGGCTACCGTTGCGCGCGTCGAGCGGAAGCCACAGGTCGTGTGCCGACGCTTTTGCTGTTTACCCATGCTCTATCCTCCTTGGTTTCGACCCGCCCATGTCGAGCGGCCTCCTCGGAAGGATCTTCTAGCACATCACCTCCTGACAGCAGATAACACCCTGTTTTGAAAAACGTAATTTATAAACTTTTGTGTGGGACAGAGTCCAGGACATGCTACCTGCGCCCTGTTCCCTCGGTCGTTATGCAACCCGCTGTGGGTTCGGCGTGTTGCACGCGCTTTTGGTTCCGGCGGTGGCGTGGGGGGATGTAAAATTTGTCTTTATGGCCCCTCATGCGCCTTGGTAAACTGGGCGCGTGCGCCTGGGACCCTATGTCGGGCACGGCTCGGACGTGGGCCGGGTCAGGCCCTTAAACGAAGACTACCACCGCGTTTGGCAGTTTCTCGTTCCCGACGGCCCGCTGACCCTGCTGGCGGTGGCCGACGGGATGGGCGGGGCCGCCGCGGGCGAGGTGGCGAGCCGGCTCGCGGTGCAGGTGCTTAACGAGTCGTTTAGCCGCTACGCGGAGGTGCTTAACGGCGGTCAGCCGTTGGTCGGTATCGACAAACTCACCGAAAAGGCGGTGCGGCTCGCTAACCGGCGCGTCTACGCCGCCGCAATCGCGCACGCGGGCAGGCGCGGCATGGGCACCACGCTCACCACGGTGGCTATTTTGCGTGACAGGGCCTATCTGGGGCACGTGGGCGACTCGAGGGCCTACCTGGTGCGGGGCGAGCGCATTTATCAGCTCACCAAAGATCATTCGTGGGTCGAGGAGCAGCTCGAGCGCGGGCTCTTAAGCGAAGAGCAGGCCAAAGGCCACGAGTGGCGCAACCTCATCACGCGGGCGCTCGGCACCCGCCCCCAGGTCGCGCCCGACATCGTCGAGCTGGAGGTGCAGGGCGGCGACGTGTTCGTGATAGCGACCGACGGCCTCCACGGCTTGGTCTCGCCCGAGGAGATTCTGGCCGAGGTCAAAAGGACGCCTGACCGCCAGGCCTTGGTGGAGTACCTCATCGCGCTCGCCAACGCGCGCGGCGGCCCCGACAACATCACGCTGGTCGTCGGCGAGGTGTCGTAAGTGCTCGCGCTGATGCTGGGCTTGGCGCTCGCGGCGGGAGCACTTTTGAGCCTGCTGCCGGGCTTTTTTAGCGTGCTTTTGCTCTTTTTGTCGCTCCCCTTTGCGGCGAGCCTGTTGGCGTTCGGCGAGCCCGGTCGCGCGGTCGCCCCCGTTCTCCTTGCGGCCGTGGCCTTAGGGCTCGCCGTGCGCGGGCGGCCCTTTGCGGGACGCCGCCCCAAGGTCGCGCCCCGCAAACGCCATAAAGAAACCTCCGCGGGGCCGCCGGGCGGGTTTGAGGGCGTCGAGGTGCCCGGTTACGACCTGCTCGAGAAGGTGGGCTCGGGCGGGATGGCGAGCGTGTACCGCGCCAAGCGCCGGAGCGACGGGGCGACGGTCGCGCTCAAGATCCCGATGGAGCAGTACGTCGCCGACGCCAAGTTTATCCGCCGCTTTCACCGCGAGGCCGAGGTGGCGGGGAGGCTCGACCACATCAATATCGTGCGCACCTTCGAGCACGGCTCCGTCGGGGTAAGGCACTACATGGTCATGGAGTTCGTGGACGGGCGGAGTTTGGAGAGCTACGTCGAGTCGGGCGAACTGGACACGGAGCTCAGCACCGAGGTGATGCAGCTTGTGGTAAAAGCCTTGCAGCACATCCACTCGGCGGGCATCATCCACCGCGACATCAAGCCCGCCAACATCATGATTCTGCGCGGGGGCCTGAGCGAGGACGGCCGCTTAAAGCCCGACGCGGTCAAGCTCATGGACTTCGGCATCGCGGGCGGCAAAATCTTGACGCGTCTCACCATGACGGGCGCGCGCGTGGGCACGCCCGTCTACATGTCGCCCGAGCAGGCGCGCGGGCTTAAGATAGACCACCGCAGCGACATCTACAGCTTAGGCTTGGTTTTTTACGAGATGCTCACCGGGCAGACCGCCTTCAAGGGGGGCTACGAGGCCATCGTCCACCAGCAGATTTTCCAGACCCCGCCCCCGCCGCGGCAGCTCAACTTAGAAGTCCCCAAAGCGCTCGACGCGCTCGTGATGCGGATGATAGCCAAGGAGGCCGACGAGAGGCCGCCGCTAGAAGAAATTCATGAAATTTTGGCGGGCAACTTTAGTGACCAGGACGCTGCCCTGCCGAGCCGCCTCTTGGTGACCGTGAGCGCGCGCCAGGGTTTGTTACGTGAGCTCGACACGGCGGGCAACCTGCACCGCTCGCTGGGCGACATCGGGGTGGGGGAGGGCCGCTTCGCCGCGCCGCCCCTGTCGGTCGCGCCCGACGCCGCGGGCAACCTCTACGCGGCGGTGTTCGAGTACCGGGTGGGCGGGGACGCGCACCACATGCTCTACAAGCTCGAGCCGGGCGGCCGCCTCCTCTTTTCGTTCGGCCCCTACGGCGTAAAGCCCGGCGAACTCCTCTACCCCGTGTCGCTAAGCGTCGCGCCCGACGGCACGCTGTTGGTCTTGGATTCGGAGACGCACCTCGTCGGGCGTTTTGACGCGGGGGGGCACTATTTAGGCTCGTTCGGCGGGCGCGGCGAGGGCAAGGGGCTCTTCAACGACCCCCGCACCGTGACCGCGGCCCCGGACGGCTCGGTGTACGTGCTCGACTACGGCAACCGCCAGGTGCAGCGTTTTAGCGCGGAGGGCGCTTACGAACTGCGCTGGGCCTTTCGCGTGGGGGCCGAGGAGGCGGGGATGCGCCTTTTGGACGGGGTCGCGGCGGACGCATCGGGCAACCTCTATATCAGCGACGCGACGGGGGGCAAAATCCGCAAGGTAGGCCCCAGAGGCAAGATAGAACGTTCGTACGTGCTCGAGCCCCTCCACGGCGAGGCGACCGACGGCCTGCTCGACTTGGGCGTGGACCACGAGGGCTGTCTCTACGCCGCGCGCCGCGGCGGTCACCTGATCCGCAAGTACGGCCCCACGGGCGAACTCGTCACGACGATAGAAACCTACGCGCCCGTGGTGGGGATGGTCGTGGACGTCCGGGCGGGCCGGGCGGCCCCCTTTGTGCTCGAGGAGAGTCTGCTGCTCGAGTAGGCTCTCCTTTGGCCTTCGCTTCACCTCAACAAAAGCTGCATCAACAGCGCCGTCACGCCGTCGATAAGCGCGAACACCTGCCGGTCAAAAAGCACCAAAAGCCCAATCACGATAAAAAAGCCGTAGCGCTCGAGCCCCCACAGCGCGCGCCCCCACGACGCGGGCGCGAACGCCTGCACCACCTTGGAGCCGTCCAAGGGCGGGATGGGCAGGAGGTTAAAGACCACCAAAATCATGTTGATACGCGCCGCAATCAGCAAGCCGGAAAGAAGCCCGTCAAAAGACCCCGCGGCGAGCGTTTCCGCTTGAGAGCCGGGCAGCACGGCGAAACTACCCGTGTCCGTGACCCGCACGCCAAGCGCTGCCAACGCAAGCAGCGCGAGCACCGCAAAAAGAAAATTGACCGCGACGCCTGCAAGGGCTACCGAAAACATCCCCCAGCGGTAGTTTGTAAAGTTGCCAGGCCGGATGGGCACGGGTTTGGCCCAGCCGAAGCCCGCCACGAGCAAGAGGAGCGTGCCGACGGGGTCAAGGTGCTTCAAAGGGTTGAGCGTGACGCGCCCCTTGTTGCGCGCGGTCTTGTCGCCGAAGCGGTCGGCCATCCAGGCGTGACCAAGCTCGTGAAAGGCGAGGCTAAAAACGAGGATCACGGCGATAACGAAAAAAACGCCGGGCGACTCCTGGAGCAAGCGGAGGAGCATCTACAAACCGGGGATGAGCCGGAGGAGGGTAAAGAGAAGATTCCTAAAAAGGTTGGTAACAGCGCCCATGACCCCTGTGTAACTCAACACCAAGAAAACGACGATAAACCCGATGATGCCGTACGAGGCGACCTGCTGAACCAAGCGCCGCACGTCCGCGTTGCCCCAGGCGAGCGCGGCCTTAGCCCCGTCAAGGGGGTAGACGGGGAAAATATTAATCACGGCGTGCAGTACGGAAAAGTCTCCCGCAATCCGGAACGCGGTGCCGAGTTCTGGATTGCCGACCTCCACAAAAATGAGCGCCACGAGGTAGGAAATAAAGGCGACAATGAGGTAAGCGAGCGGCCCGCTGTACCACACCAAGGCTTCCTGCCGCCCCCGCCCTCGGTAGTTGCGCGAGTTGGCGGGGATGGCTTTGGGCCAGCCGAAACCGAGCAGAAAGAGAAAAAGCACGCCGAGGGGCTCGAGCTGCCGCTGCGGGTCGAAGCTCATAAACCCGGAGAAGCGGGGCGTGTTGTCGCCATAGCGCGAGGCGACCCAGGACTGAAAGACGTTATGAAAAATGAGCGCGATGATCATGACCACGGCGCTGATAAGGAGGACGTTGGCGTCAAAGGCGCGGTTCTGGAGATAGTCTAGGATCATGAAGGGTTACTCCTGGTGGCGGAGGGCTTCCCGGACGAGGCTGTGGGCGAGCTCGAGCTCCTCTTCAAAAGAGCCCACCTCACCTTTCAACCTGGCTGCGGCCACGCGCCGCAACACCGTACCGACTTCGGGCCCGGGCGACAGGCCCAAGTCTAACACGTCCTGACCGCGCAGCTTGGGCCGCAAAGACACCGCCTCGGCGCGTTCGACCGCGCGGCGCAGCGCCGGGTGAAGGGCTTTGAGCGCAGCCTTTAGGGCGGGGGTGGCGGCCTCTAATTTTTCTTCTGGAAATACGTGGGTTCGCGCCGCTTCCTGCAAAGTCGTCCGCGCGTCCACAAGCCGTTTGGGCCAGCCGAACGTCTCGCGGTGCGCCTCAATATGCGCGTCGGGCACGCTCAGCAGCAGGAGCAGGAGGTAGCTTTCGTCGGGCACGGGGCCGTCTTGGCGCAGCGCGTCGAGGGTTTTGAACATGCCGAGGGTCGGAGGTGAGGCGTTCAAATGCATGTCGAACATGGCGCGAAGCGCGCCGCAGGTTTCTAAAAGCTCCAACGCCGGGGCCACGCGGGGCTCGGCGAGGGTGAGGAGGAGTTCGCCGCGGAGCCGCGACGGGCTCACGCCCCTCAGGACGGCGGGCTCTAAGCCGAGAGGAATCTGTTCGGCCATCACCGGGTGAAAAGCGAAGCCGAGCCTGCCCGCGAGGCGCGCGCCTCGCAGGATGCGGGTGGGGTCCTCGACGAAAGAGAGCGGGTGGAGCGCGCGCAGCACGCGCGCCTCTAGGTCCGCCAGCCCGCCGAAAGGGTCCAGAAGCGCCGCGGGCTCCGGCGCAAGCCTCAGCGCGAGCGCGTTCACGGTGAAGTCGCGCCGGGCGAGATCTTTGCGCAGCGTACCGGGGCTCACCTGGGGAAGCGCGCCGGGGCGAACGTAGAACTCTTCTCGAGCCCCCGCGATATCGACCAAGAGACCGCTCTTGAGTTCCAGGGTGCAGGTGCCGAAGTCGGCGTGAGACATTAGGTGCCCGCCGAGCGCCTCCCGCAAAGTTTTTCCCAACGCCTCGGCGCTTCCTCCCTCGACGACCAGATCGAGGTCTTGCATCCCCGTGCGCAGCAGCGCGTCGCGCACCGTGCCGCCCACGAGGTAGAGCGCGCCGCCCGCGAACGTTTTGGACTTTTCCAGCACCTCCAACGCCGCCGAGGGGAGGCTCTCCAGCACCTCTTGCGCCCGGTTTGCGGGACTTGGTACCAAACCCTGCGCCGGCCCACGCCCCGCGTGACGCGCCGCGATGAGGTCCGTGCGGGTCACGACGCCCACGAGCTTGCCCGCGCGGAGGATGGGGACGCGGCCGATGTCGTGCGTTTCGACGAGCGCCTCGAGCTCTCTTAACGGCGTCTTTTCAATCGCGGTGACAACCTCTTTGGTCATAAAGCCGCTCACCTTGGAACGCGCCAGGCCGTGCCGCCCAGCGCGCTCTAAGTCGCGCCTCGAGATAATCCCCACAAGTTCGCCCGCACCGTCCAAAACCGGCAAACCGTTGTGACCGTGGCGTATAAGTGTGTCTTGCGCCTCCTTGATCGTCGCGTCCGCCTGAACCGTCCTGACGGGGCGGCTCATCACGTCCCGCGCGGTGCGGGCGGGGCGGCTGTGGCGAGAAAAGGCGGAAAGCGCTTTTTCTAACGCCTCTTGTAAAGACTTTTCGCTCCCGGCGGAGGCCGCGCCCGGATGCCCGCCGCCGCCAAAGGCTTTGGCGAGGGCCGCGCCCACGTCGACGGTGTTCCCCCTCGAGCGCGCGACGAGATGCACCTTTCCCTTTTTTTCTATGCCGACAAGCGCGGCGTCCGCGCCGTGTATCTCGAGGAGCTCGGTGCAGAGCGGCGCGACGCCGGGCAGGTAGTCGTCGTGGTTGCCTAGCTCGAGGCCCGCCACCACCACCCGGTAGCCGTTCACCTCTTCCTCGCGGACAAAGCGGAGCAGGCGGCTCAGAAGCTCGCGCTGCGCGTCGCTGTAACGCTCGCCCGCGAAGTCGTTAACGACCTCTAAGTTGGCCCCGGCCCCCAGCAGGTGCGCCGCCGCCTCGTGGTCGTCGGACCGGGTGAGCGCGTAGGAGAAGTCGCCCGTGTCGTCGTGGATGCCCAGCAGCGCCAGCGAGGCTAAGTCGGCGGGGATGCTCACGCCCCGCGACTTGAGCAGCAGCGTCAGCAGCGTGGCGGTCGCGCCGACCGTTTTGTGAATGCCCCCCGCCGCCGCGATGGCCCCCTCGCCCCGCGGGTGATGGTCGTAAAGGGTGACGGGCACGCGGCCCAGGAGCGCGTCAAAGGGCGCGATACGGTCCGGGGCGGAGGTGTCGACGACGATGAGTTCGTCTACGTCGTCAAGATTTATGTCTTTGTCCTCTAGGGTACTGACGTGTTTGAACTCGAGCCTGTCGCGGTAGAGGTGAATAAAATCTCCCACGCGCTCGTTCAATTCCCCCACGACCACCGCCACTGCGCCGGGGTGCGCGAGCCGCGCCAGCGCGAGACTTGCCAGCGCGTCGAAGTCCGGGTCAAGGTGGGTAGCGGCGAGCTTCACAAGCTCAGTCTACCGTTTCGAAACACCGCGTTCCGCTCGCCCTTGGCAGCCTCCAAGCCCCCAATCCCTTAGAATGCTTCCATGTTCCACGTCGCGCTTTTTGAACCCGAAATCGCGGGCAACACGGGCAACGTAGCCCGCACCTGCGTCGCCACGGGCGCGCCGCTCCACCTCATCCGCCCCCTGGGCTTTCGCCTTACCGACGAGGCGGTGCGGCGCGCGGGGATGGACTACTGGGACGAGGCGGACGTCACGCTGCACGCCTCTTTTGAGCGGTTCCGGGGGGCTTTTGACGTGGCCTTTGAGAGCGGCAGAGTTTTCTCGTTTTCGACCAAGGCGACGCGCGTCTATACGGAGGTGACCTATGCGGCGGGCGACGTGCTCCTTTTCGGCCCCGAGTCCAGAGGCTTGCCCGAGGAGGTCCGCGCCGTGACGCAGCCCTTGCGCCTCCCTATGCAGTCCCACGCGCGCTCGCTCAACCTCGCGGTGAGCGTGGGGGTGGCCCTTTACGAAAGCTGGCGGCAGGCAGGGTTTGGCAGCTCGCGCTAAGCGCCGCCCGTCGCGCCCCCCGTTTCATCGCTACCCGCCCCCCCAGTGTCGCCACCGTCCTCGTCAGTGCCTCCAGTGTCAGCACCCCCGGTGACGGTATCTTCCGGGTCGGTATCTTCTACGTCAGCACCCCCGGTTGTATCATCCTCGGTTGTTTCGTCCCCTGCACCAAAGTTCTCGTCGAACGCGCTCTCGTCAAAGTCCCCCAGCCCACCAGTCGCGGCACCTCCGGTCGCGTCCCCTTCGGCGGGCGCGAGGGTGGCGGGCGCGGTTTCGGAGGGGGGGCCGAACACGTAAGCGGCCCTGAGGCGCTCCAAGTCGGCCTCGTCGACGGTCCCGTCGTTGTTGAAGTCGGCCTCGAGGTTGACCCCGGTCTGACCAAAGGCCGCGGCGAATCGCGCCAGGTCGTAAAAGTCGACCACGCCGTCGCGGCTAAGGTCTTCGGGCGCGAACGTCTCCAACGACACGAGCGCGGCGCGGTCCGCCTCGGTGAGTTCGGCGCTCTC
Organism: Trueperaceae bacterium; assembly: GCA_965214995.1. Taxonomy (GTDB): domain Bacteria; phylum Deinococcota; class Deinococci; order Deinococcales; family Trueperaceae; genus CBDCCT01. The sequence goes on along the minus strand of CBDCCT010000002.1, from coordinate 3,898,189 downwards.
GTCGGGGGAGAGCGCCGGGTTCATGACGCCGGTCGCGGTCGGGGACGCGGGAACGCCCGCCAGGACGCCCGTCTCGTGCAGGAGCGCCGCAGGGCGCAGCGCGTCCGCGTCCGGGTTGAGCAGGACGGAGATGCGCGGCGCGTCCGCCCCGGGCGCGGTCGACGAGAGCGTGAGCGACACGGTGTCGGGGCCGAACTGCGCGGCGTCGCCGTAGCCCAGCACGGCGGTCGCGTCATCGTCCGCCCCCTCGCCCGCGTCGCTTCCAAGCTCGGCGGCGGTAAAGTCCGCCCCCTCGACCCCCTCCCACACCGCAAAGGCCGCCGCGACCTCCTCGGCGAGGGCGTCGGGGCCGTTTCCAACGTCGACGCGGTAGGTGACGCGGGTTTCGGGCTGGGCTTCGGGCTGGGCTTCGGGCTGAGTCTCAAGCTCTGCATCGGCGTCCGTCTGCGCCCGACCATAAAAGAAAAACAGCGACGCGCAGAGGGTGAGAACGAGGAGACGCCTCACGGGGTCGCCCCGGGCTCGAGCAGCCCCTCGAACGCGCTCAAAAGGTCTTCAGTGGCCGCGCCGCTCCCGTCTGGCTCGAGCGCCCCCTCCTCATCCAAGCTCAACACGCGCCCCGTTTCGTCGCGCAGGCCAGCGTCACTGAGCCGCCACAGCCCCTGCGAAAAGCCGACCACGGGCGAATAGTAGGCCGCGTCGTAGGCGAACAGGAGCACCGTCTCGCCCGTCTCGAAGCGGGGCATCCCGTCGACCAGAAGCGCGGGACCCTCCGGCGGCGTGCCCCCGTAAAAGGAGAGTTCAAAGCTCTCGCCCAAGTCCCCCTTGAGCGTGCGTTCGGGCGTAAAGGTGACGACCGTCCAGGGTTCGCCGTCGCGGTCTTCAACGCGTACCTCGCCGACGGTGCCGTAGAAGGCTGTGTCGGCCTTTTGCGCGATTTCTTCCAAAGACAGCGCGGTATAGGTCGTTGCTCCCGCGGTCGGCCCCATGACTATCCACAGGGCGGCAAAGAGCAGCGCCACGAAAAGGGGCTTTTTGGCCCGCCTAATTTCCATTTCCAGCTCCTCCCGTACCGGGCTCAGTCCCGCCCGTCCCGTCTTCCCCAAAGCCGCCGGTCCCGGACCCGCCCGTCGCGTCGCCCCCGGTCACGTCCTCGACCTCGTCGGCCCCGAAAGACGCCCCTTCCAGGTCGCTTGTGAATGCGTGCCTAAAGTCGCTCGACAAAAACTCGGTCTGCGTGTCGAGCGTGACCAGAGTTCTTTCAGAAGGGCGGAGCGCGAACTCAAAGAGTCTATGGTTACCCCGCAGGCCCTCGCCGAGCACCGCCACGTCTAAGTTGAGGCTGCCCTCTTCGGCGTTGTAGAGGAGCGCCACGTCGTTGCGGGTCGCGCGGACGCTCTCCGGCACGAGCTCGAACAGGGTCGGGTCCCAGGTAACAAGCGTGCGGAGCGCCTGCAAGTCGCGCGCGTCCCTCACCTCGCCGCGGAGCAAAAAGGGCCGCGCCACCTCCGTTCCTGGCGCGTTGAGCGTCAAGGAGGCGGGGGGTGCCTCGACGACTTGGAGACTGTAGCTCTCGAAGTTGGTCGAGAGGTTCGCGTCGGACACGGATACGGTAAAGGTGTAGGTGCCCGTGGCGGTGGGCGTGCCGCGCAGGGTGTTGCCCTGGAGCTCGAGCCCCGGCGGCAGCGCGCCCTCTCTTAAGTCATACGAATAGGGCGACAGCCCCCCGACCGCGCGCAGCGTGGCGCTGTAGGGCTCGTTGAGAAAGGCGGGCTCGAGCGTCTCAGCGAGGATGCGCAGCGTCTCGCCGGGTGCGTCAATTTCGCTCCCGCAACCGCCGAGACCCAGAAGCAGCACTGTTAACGATATAGGCAGCAATAGGGGGACGGAAAACCCCTTTTTAAAAGTTTGCACATAGGGCATAAGGGGTAGGGTAACAGGTTTTAGATGAGGGAATCCAGGGTTTCGTGAGCGTGTGGCGGATGTCGCATTTCCACGTCGTGCAAAGGGTTCGCTGTGTGAACCCTCACGTGACACCCAGCGTCTCCAAAGGGTTGATTTGTAGCGTTCTCTAAGCACCTACCGAGAGCCAGCGGAAGCCGTAGGGGGGGAGCTCGAGCTGTGTTCTTCCGCTCGAGCGGCCCACCTCCTCGCCGCCAAAGGCGTCGTACAGCGGTCTGCCCAAGTAGCGGTGGAGGTCCAAGCGAACCGTTTGGGAGGTGCCAGAGAGGTTGTGAACGGCGAGTACGATGTCTTCTGTTTTTCCGTCCGCTCCCACATCCCCCGCTTCCGCAAGTTCAAGGGTGTTAAGAAAAACCAGCACCGAACGGTTCTCGGGCCGCAGCATCTCGAATCTCCCGCGGCCCAGCGCGGGATGACGCTTGCGCGCCCTCACCAAGCGGCGTGTCCAGTTGAGCAGGCTCTCGGGGTCGCCCTCCTGCGCGGCGACGTTGAGGTGCGCATAAGAAAACCCTGGCGCGCCGACGGGCGGCGTGTAGGGCAGGTCGGCGGGGGAGAAGCCCGCGTTTTTTTCGCCGCTCCACTGCATGGGCGTGCGGACGCCGTGGCGGTCGGGCAGGGCTAAGTTGTCGCCCATGCCGAGCTCGTCGCCGTAGTAGAGGATGGGGGTGCCGGGCAGCGTCATGAGCAGCGAGTTCATGAGCTTGATCTTGCGCGGGTCGCCGTTTAGAAGGGGCGACAAACGGCGGCGGATGCCCGCGTTGAGCCGCATGGTGGGCTCGGAGGCGTAGGTGTCGTACATAAAGGTGCGCTCTTCGGGAGTCACCATCTCCAACGTAAGCTCGTCGTGATTGCGCAGAAACATGACCCACTGGCAGTCGCCGGGGGCCTCGGGCGTGCGGTCCATGATCCATTCGACCGAATCGCGCTTACCTTCCGCCAAGGCTTTAAAGAGACGCGGCATCACCGGGAAGTGAAAAAGCAAATTCACCTCGTCGCAATCCTCGCCAAAGTAGCGCATGGTGTCCTCCGGCCACTGGTTCACCTCGCCCAAGAGGAGCGTGCCGGGGTAATGCGTATCCACGAACGAACGGACCTTGCGCAAAAAGGCGTGGGTCTCGGGCAGGTTTTCGTTCGTCGTGCCCTCGCGCTCGAACAAGTAAGGAATCGCGTCCAAACGAAAGCCGTCGATGCCGCGCTCGAGCCAGAACCGTATCACGTTGAGCATCTCCGCCTGCACTTCCGGGTTGTCGTAGTTAAGGTCGGGCTGGTCGCGGAAAAAGCGGTGCCAGTAATATTCGCCCGTTTGCGGGTCATAAGTCCAGTTGGACGGCTCGGTGTCGGAAAAAATTATGCGAGTCCCTGCGTACTTGTCGGGCGTATCGCTCCAGACGTACCAGTCGCGTTTGGGGTTGTCTAAGCTGCTCCGGCTCTCCACAAACCAAGGGTGGTGACTGCTCGTGTGGTTCATGACCAAGTCGGTGATGACGCGTAAGCCGCGGCGGTGCGCCTCCTCGATGAGCGTGTCGAAATCTGAGAGCGTGCCGTAGTCGGGGTGGATCCCGTAAAAGTCCGAGATGTCGTAGCCGTCGTCGTGCAGGGGCGAGGGGTGGATGGGCAGGAGCCAGAGGCAGTCGACGCCCAAGGAGGCGAGGTAGTCTAAGCGCTCGGTGACGCCCTGCAAATCGCCGTGGCCGTCGCCGTCGGCGTCGTGAAAGGCGCGGACGTAGAGTTCGTAAAGCACTGCGTCTTTGTACCAGTCGGGTCTGGAAAGGCTTAGAGCCCTCGAGCTCTTTGCGGGTGCCACATCGGGCGCTTGTTGCGTGACGTGATACATGACGCGCTCCTGGGGGTGTTAGGCCGGGAGGACGAGCAAGCCGCCCTCGTTGGGTCCGTCGATATCCCAAGTTTAAGGGGGAGCCGCCCGGACTCCCCCACACTCGTCACATGATTCTCACATCTAAAGTTTTGGTTAAAGCTTTGGTGAAGGGTACCGCGCTCTAGGCGAGGCCCAGCAATCGCTCCAGTCCGAGGCGCGGCAACACCACCCAGTCGGGCCGGTGACCGAGCTCATAGCGGATTTCGTAAAGCACTTTGTCCAACTGGTAGGCCCAGAGCAACCTATCGCGCGTGCTCCCGTCGGGGGGCAAAAAGTCAGCGTCCGCGCCCGCGGTCACAAAGTAAGACTCCAAAAAGACGGCCTCGCTCCAGCGGATAAGAAGCTCCGCCCAGCGCTCTAAGCTGCCGTTCTGTCCGTAGCCGGGATGGTTGCGCCAGGCGACGAGACCCGCGTATTCGAGGGAGCGCTGCATCCCCGCCACGTCCCTCAGCGCCTGGTCCTTTTTGCGGCGCTCGGCGAGCGAGCGGTCGGGTTCGCCCTCGAAGTCGAGGAGGTAATAGTCGCCGCCCGTTTGTAAAACCTGGCCCAGGTGGTAGTCGCCGTGAACGCGGATTTTGTCCCAGGCGTCTTCGGCGTCTGTATGGGTGAGTGCGTCCAGTTTGGCGAGGCTGCGCTCGAGCGTTTCCGCGTCAAGCGCGTGCTCGGTATTCGAGAGCGCATCGCGCGTCCTCGCGGCTTCCTCGCGGATGCGCGCGGCGAGTGCGCGCAGCTCACCCGGCGTAGTCGGCTCCGGGGCGAGCGCGGGGGCGTCGGCGCGGGCGAGCGCCTTGTGGAGTTCGGCGGTGCGGACGCCCAGCAAGCGGGCGAGCTCCAACACCTCACCCGCGCTGTCCTCGAGCCAGGCGGGCGGGGTGTCGTTGAGGCTTTTGGGCAGCCCATTGGGCGGCGGCGTAGTGTTGGCGACGCGGTCGAGGTAGCGGCGCGTTTCCGAAAGCGCGTAGCTCCAGGCGTCGCCCTCGCCCTCCAGGGCCTCTTGAAACACGCCCAAATTAAGCCGCAGGTCGCCCCGCCGGAAGTCGAGCCGCCCCTTGACGCCGGGCACGAAGGGAAAACCTGCTTTGGTGAGGTAGTCCAAAAGCTCGACCTCGGGGTTGGGGCCGTCTTCCAACTTGCGGTAGAGCTTGGCAAAGGCGGCCCGGCCGAATACCGCCGACGAGTTGCTCTGCTCGACGCTCAGCACCGTGACCTCGTCCGTGTCGGGCAGCTCGGCCCCCGGCAGCGCCTCGGCGGTGTAGAGCCCCTGGAGGCTCCGGCCCTTCCAGCCGCGCTGGACGGCGCGGTATAGGGCGCTCCAGACCTCGGGGTTGGCCGTCGCGTCGTGCAGGAGCGCGCCCTCGCCTTCGCCCTCGAGCCGGGCTAACGCCGCCCGCGGGCGCGTCTCCATCACCCGCTCGGCGGCCTCGCCGCGCGCCGCGGCGAGGGGCAGGAAGTAGCGCTCGACGCTCCCGTCCTCAAAGGTGACGCGCAGGAGCGAGATGTAAACAGGCAGCGGTTTCGCCTGCACCCGCACCGCGTCGGCGAGCCTCACCGAGCGCATCGCCCGCCCCCCGCCGCCGAACCAGCGCTGGCCCTTCAAAAAGTCAGGGAGGGCGCGCTCGAGCTTCTCCCGCGCGTCCCCCTGGACGAGCGTGTCGACCAAGACGGTCTCGAGCCCCCCCGCCAGCCGCAGCGTCGGCAGCGTGCGCGCGGGCGCTTCGGGCAGGTCCGCAACTTGCGACGAAAACACGTCTCCTTCGCTCCCCGGTAGGTCTTTCACCAGCTTGAACCAGTAAAACCCGTGCGGCGAGAGCGTGAGCGGGTAAGGCGCGTCGCCAATGGGGGGGAAGGGCGCTTGGCCGAAGAGTTCGATGGGATAGCCCCCCGCATGAGCCTCTAAGGGCAACTGCACCGCCTGCGCAAACCGCGACAGGTTGGCGACCACCAGAATCGTCTCGCCCTCGTACTCGCGCAAGTAGGCGAGCACGCGCTGGTTCTCGAGGGGCAAGATGTCGAGCGTCCCCCGCCCAAAGGTCGCCCCGTGCTGGTTGCGAATCGCTAAAATGCGGCGCATAAATTGGTAGAGCGAGTGCGGGCTGCGCTGCGCCTCCTCGACGTTTAAGAATTCATACGAATAGCTCCCCTCGTTGATGGGCGGCAAGAAGAGCTGGTGAAAGGGCGCGTCCGAAAAGCCCGCGTTGCGGTCCCGGCTCCACTGCATCGGCGTGCGGACCCCGTTGCGGTCACCCAGGAAAACATTATCGCCCATGCCGATTTCGTCGCCGTAGTAGAGGACGGGCGAGCCTTTGAGCGACAACACGAGCGCGTTCATCAGCTCGATGCGCCGCCGTTCGCCGCCTAAGAGGGGCGAGAGTCTGCGGCGGATGCCCAGGTTGAGCCTAAACTGCCGGTCTGAAGCGTACTCGTTATACATAAAGTCGCGCTCTTCGTCGGTGACCATCTCTAAGGTCAACTCGTCATGATTGCGCAAAAAGAGCGCCCACTGCGCTTCCGGCGGGATGTCATTCGTAAGGCGCAGCATCTCGGCAATCGGCATCCGGTTCTCGCGGCGCAGCGCTAAGTACATCCGAGGCATCACGGGAAAGTTAAAGGCCATCTGCACGCCGTCGCCGTCGCCAAAATAGGGCAGCGTGTCCTCGGGCCACTGGTTGGCCTCGGCCAGGAGGACCCGGTCGCCGCCGTAGCGTTCGTCTAAAACCTTGCGGAGGCGCTTAATTGCATCTAAAGTTTCGGGTAGGTTTTCGCTGCTTGTCCCCTCGCGCTCGTACAAGTAGGGCACCGCGTCGAGCCTTAAACCGTCCACGCCCATATCGAGCCAATAAAACATCACCTCGTGGAGCGCCTTTTCCACCTCCGGGTTGTCCCAGTTGAGGTCGGGCTGGTGTGAAAAGAAACGGTGCCAATAGTAGGCCTTGGCGACCGGGTCCCAGGTCCAGTTGGAGTGCTCCGTGTCGGTAAAGATGATGCGCACATCTTTGTACTTGTCCGAGGTGTCGCTCCAGACGTACCAGTCGCGCTTTGTCGAACCCGGCTTGCGCGCCTCCTGGAACCAGGCGTGCTGGTCCGAGGTGTGGTTGAGCACAAGCTCGGTGACGACGCGCATCCCGCGAGCGTGCGCCTCATCCAAAAACGCCTTGAAGTCGTCCAGCGTCCCGTGGACGGGCAGGATTTCCTTGTAGTCCGAGATGTCGTAACCGTCGTCGCGCAGGGGAGACTTATAAAAGGGCAGCAGCCAGAGCGTGTTGACGCCTAATGTCTCGATATAAGGCAGCTTTTGGCGTAGCCCCTCGAAGTCGCCGTAGCCGTCGCCGCTCGAGTCGAAAAACGAGCGCACGTGGACCTGGTAGATGACGGCGTCTTTGTACCATTGGGGGTTTTCCAAAAAGGGCTGGGGCCGTGCGTCGGCTTGTGAGCCGGCTTGTGAACTTATTTGGGATGTGGTGGGTGGCTTCATCGTTACCTCGTTCGTTTGGACGCCGTGGGCGGGTTCTTGGTGCGTTCATCTTGGGGACGAGACGCTGGCGAGACGGTGGCGGCGGGACATGAGAGAGGTTCGCCCCTCGTGCAAGCGAACCTTTGCATCCTCTTTATTACCACGTTACCGGCTTTGGTGGTGCCAAATGTTAAGCAAGCCACTTCTCACCGCGACGCTTCTCCTTATGTCTTAATGTCTTAATGTCTTGTATCTGGTTGTGTGGTCTACGTTTACACGTACCCCTCAAAATCCTCCTCGCGCCTCACGTGGCGGCTCACCCGGAAAACGTGCGCGGGTCCCTTGTGCGGGTTGAGCTCCACGTAGTTTCTGCCCCCCTGCCACAGGTAGCGCGCGCCGTCTAGGAGGTCTTCCAACACATAAGGCTCGTCATAAGAAAGCCCGAACTCGTGCAGCGGCAGGCTTAAAAAGCCCGACTGCGTGTTCTGCGAGTCGAAGTTGACTACCATCAGCATGAGGTTGTCGCCCTCTCTCTTGGTGTAGGCCATCAGTTGGTCGTTGTCGATAAAGTGGAAACGCAGGTTGCGGTTGTGGTGGAGCGCTTTGTTCTGTTGGCGGACGGCGTTGATGCGGGTGATGAGCGGCTTGAGCGAATAGGGCGCGTCTAAATCCCAGACCTTGATTTCGTACTTCTCGTTATTTAGGTACTCCTCGCGCGCGGGGTGGGGCTGGTTGTCCATGAGCTCAAAGGCGGGGCCGTAGATGCCGTAGGCCGCGGACAGCGTCGAGGCGAGAACCAAGCGCGCTTCAAAGGTGGGCTTGTCGCGCAGGTAGGGCGGCAGGATGTCGGGCGTGTTGGGCCAGAAGTTGGGGCGGTAGTAGTTGTGGACGTCGGTGTGGAAGAGTTCGGTCAAGTACTCCTCAAATTCCGCCTTGGTGTAGCGCCAGGTGAAGTAGGTGTAGGACTGGTTGAAGCCCGCCTTGCCGAGCGCGTACATCAGCTTGGGCCGAGTGAAGGCTTCGGCCAAAAAGACGAGGTCGGGGTACGTTTCGCGCAACGTCGAAAAGCACCACTCCCAAAACGCCAACGGCTTGGTGTGCGGGTTGTCCACCCGAAACACGCGCACGCCGCGCTCCGCCCAGAACTCGAACACGCTGCGGAGTTCCGTCCATAAGCCCCGCCAGTCGTCGGATTCAAAGTTGATGGGGTAGATGTCCTGGTACTTTTTGGGTGGGTTCTCGGCGTAACGAATCGAGCCGTCGGGGCGCTGGCGGAACCACTCGGGGTGCTCCTTGGCGTAGGGGTGGTCGGGTGAGCACTGGAAGGCGACATCGAGCGCGACCTCGAGCCCCAGCTCCCCCGCCCGCGCCACAAAGCGCTCGAACGCCTCCATCCCGCCCAAGTCCGGGTTGACCGTCTTGTGCCCGCCGTCCTCGTTGCCGACCGCCCAAGGCGAGCCGGGCTCGTGGGGCTCGGCTTCGGGCGCGTTGTCCTTGCCCTTGCGGTGCGTTCTCCCGATGGGGTGAATCGGCGGCAGGTAGACGATGTCGAAGCCCATCTCTTTCACGTAGTCGAGCCTTTTGGCCGCGTCGTCCAAGGTGCCGAACTCGCCCGGCTGACCGCTCGAGCGCGGGAAAAACTCGTACCAGGAGCCGAAGCGGGCCAGGGCGCGGTCGACGGTGAGCTCGAGCGTTTCCCCCTCCGCCGCCCCCTCGCGCGGGTCGTAGCGCGAGGCGAGGACCGCCACCTCGGGGGTGAGCGCGGCCTCGATGTTTTTCTCTTCAAACGCGTCCGCAAAGGCCAAAAGCTGCGCTTTGTCGTCCCCCGTTGCGCCCCCCGCCGCCCGGCGCAGTATCGAAGCCCCTTCTTTGAGCTCACTTGTCAATTCCCAATCCGGACTGCCGCCCTTGACGCGGCGCTCGAACAACTCCTGCCAGGTGGCGAAGGGGTCCACCCAGGCCTGCACCTTGTAGAACCAGGTGCCGAGCGCGTCGGGGTGAAAGGCGGCCTCATAATGGTCGTTGCCCCCGAACACCATGCGCGTACTTTGGCACTCGCCGCCCTTGGGCCAATAGAGGAGTTCGGCGGCCAAGATGTCGTGCCCGTCGGTTACGATGTCCGCCGTGACGTGAACGGCCTCGCCCAAGGCCCGCCGGACGGGGTGGCGGTTGCAGTCGACTTCGGGCTTTGTGGTGATGATGGTGGCTCTCGACCACGCTTTCGGCAGGTTTTTTTGTGGTGCAGAATCAGTCATGGCCTTTATTATAACGGCACATTCTACAAGCTTGGCGCAGACCCGGAGAAGCCCCGGGTGGTGCGGGCGCGCTTCTGTGCCCCGCGTCTCGGTTGCCCTCCCGCGGCTCGTAGGCGCGGACGGTTTTTAGCCGTGGCGGTGCGGGTTGCGCCTCGAGCCCTACGCGTCCTCGAAACGCGCCTGATACCGCTCGCGACAGGTCCTCAACACCTCGAGCGCCTCCGCCACCCCCTTGAAACCCTTGACCTCGGCTCCCTCCTGGCTGCCTTTGTAACCCTCGAAAAACCACGTGAGCTCGTTCCGCTGATACTCCGGCAGCGCCTCCACCGACTCGTAAGCGGCGGTCATCGGGTCGTCAACATGCACGCAGATGAGTTTGTCGTCCGAAACGCCCCCGTCCCTAAACCGCACCACGCCGACAGGTCTGACGCGCACGACGGAGAGGGGCACCACGGCGTTTTGCATCAGCACGAGCGCGTCTAGGGGATCGCCGTCTTCGTCCAAGGTGCGGGGCACGAAGCCGTAGTTGGCGGGATAGGTCACGGGCGGGCTCAGGATACGGTTGACGTTCAAGACGCCCAGCTCTTTGTCGAGCTCGTACTTTGTCGTGGTGTCGCGGGGCACCTCGATGACCACCCGAAGCTCTTTGGCGTCACCGGGGGGAAGGTCGTGCCAGGGATGCACCTAGTCCCACTCTTTGACCGGCACGAGCTCGCCCCCGTCCACGGCGGCGTTGAGCACACGGTGACGGCGGTTAAGGGTAATTTCCAAGGTCGCCTGGTCGAGCGTTTGCGAGCCGACAAGCGTTTTGCGGACAAAATAGCCGCTACCCTGCAAGCTCATCTCGCTCGTTTTGGAGAGCCGCACGGGGATGACCTCGCCGTTGCGGGAGGTGCGCACGCGGGCGAGCAAAAAGTTGCCCTCTTGTTTGAAGTTGGGGTTGCTGCGTCGGAAGAACATAAGGCATTCTAGCCTATAGCAGGTAGTATCTGGTCCGAGAAAAATTCAGCGTGCTTGTTGCCGTCAAGGATGTAGTCGAGATAGTACCTGCGCCCACAGACTCAGTACGAGCGAAAACCGCTGCATGAAGCGCGCGGGGTGGCGAGAAGCGGGCGGCGTGACGTAAGGCGCGGGGGAAATCCGTTTTCAAATCCGGTGTCCGGCGTGTGGAGCTGTTTGGATCGGTTGCCGCGGGGCAGGCCTAAAATTGACCTGTTGGTGTGGTTGCTCGTGGCGGAACAGTAAAACCCGTGTGTCCAAGCTGTCTGTCAAGCCGGGAGCCAAAAATTGCACCAAACTCATTCTCAACGTTTGAAGGGCTTTTCTCTGAGGTCCTAAGACCTTGGTCGCACTTTCTCCTCAGACCTTGGGCGCTATAAACACTCTCATGTTGGTGCTACAGTGGCAACTGCAAGGTGATTTATTTTCTACTTTGCGCTAAAGGAGTCACACTGTGAAACATTACGTAAAGGTTCTGGGTGTTCTTTTGCTGGCGGGCGTTCTCGCCTCTTGCTCGACGGATGATCTGGAAGAGGATCTTCTGGGGACGCTCTCCGACGGCGGCACCCAGTTTGTCGACCTCGACTACTCACCCAAGCTCTCAAACGCGGACGAGAACGTGTTTCTCACGACGGTCATTCGCGGCGACGGCACCTTTGAAACGTACAAGATGACTTCAGAGGGTAACGACCTTCAGCTCATGAAGACCTCTAACCAGCAGGGTCTTCTCAGCGACCTCGTCGGCCAGGCATTCGGCCCTGACGTGCAGAACAAGCAGAACGACTTCGCCTACGCCCGCGACATCGGCTCGAAGGTCCAGCTCTGGGTCGGCGAGCAGAAGAACAACGAAATAGAGTACTTCAACCGCCAGCGCTTCGAAGTGGCCGGTGAGTTCGTCGACCTCGACTACTCGCCCAAGCTCTCGACGAGCGAATACAACGCGTTCCTCGTCACCGTCAACGACGGCGGCACCTTCAAGACGTACCGCTACAACTCGGAGGGCAACACCCCCAACCACAAGACCCTCGTCGCCAGCTCGGCCAACCAGAGCCTCCTCAGCGACCTCGTCGGCCAGGCATTCGGCCCTGACGTGCAGAACAAGCAGAACGACTTCGCCTACGCCCGCGACATCGGCTCGAAGGTCCAGCTCTGGGTCGGCGAGCAGAAGAACAACGAAATAGAGTACTTCAACCGCCAGCGCTTCGAAGTGGCCGGTGAGTTCGTCGACCTCGACTACTCGCCCAAGCTCTCGACGAGCGAATACAACGCGTTCCTCGTCACCGTCAACGACGGCGGCACCTTCAAGACGTACCGCTACAACTCGGAGGGCAACACCCCCAACCACAAGACCCTCGTCGCCAGCTCGGCCAACCAGAGCCTCCTCAGCGACCTCGTCGGCCAGGCATTCGGCCCTGACGTGCAGAACAAGCAGAACGACTTCCGGTACGCCCGCAACATTAACAATGGGGTTCAGTACTGGATTGGTGAGCAGAAGAACAATGAAATCGAGTACTACCAGCGCGGCAGGATTGAGATCAAGAATTAAGCGCCAGGTGCGTTAGCCAGAGAGGGAGCGCCAAGCGGCGCTCCCTCTCTAGTTATAAACCTCGGATGCTAGGGGATAAGCAACTTTTTCGGACTCGCATCCGAGCATAATAACTGCCGTAAAGTCCGTCTGGCACGTAGACATCTAAAATCTCTACATCTTTAGGCGAACAAGTCTTTGTTCCAAAATGAAGCTATATGACCTCCTACGACCGCTAAAGCTGGTTGTCGCCGATCAGAAACCGTCAACACTTGCGTCACAGACGCGTTTCTGAACTTCCGACCCCCTAGCACTCGAGGTTATAAGCAAGAGGACTTATAACGTAGAGTCAACTTCAGGTTGTAACATTCCCGGGGAAGATTACAAAGACTCACGTCTAAGCGCTTGATTTTCCCTTAGCTACCGAAGAAATCCGTGAAAAATTCCATAGGGTTCCCCGGAGGAAGGTCCTAAGACCTTTCTGCGTGAGCCTTGTGCGCGTTGAGGATGAGCTCGGTCCGCTTTCTCGCGCCGAGCTTGCTCAGCAAGGACGACATGTACCCCTTGACCGTCTTTTCCGCGATACCCAGTTCCTCGGCCACCTCGCGGTTGGACAGCCCGCGCACGACGAGGTGGTGGACCTCGTGCTCGCGGCGCGTGAGCGAGGGCGCGGCGTGCTTCTCGAGCGCCCGCGCGATGAGCTTGCGCTCCCCCCACACCTCGCCCCTGAGCACGGCCCTGACCGCTTTGACTATGGTCGTGCCGCCCTCGCTGGGCCGCAGATAGCCCTTGTAACCGAGATAAAGAAGGTGGACCAGGTCGTTTTCATGCGCGGCCACCAGGGCGAGCGTGCGGTAGGGCGGGGGCGGCGGGTAGGGGGCGGCGTGGCCCTGCAAATCTTTGAGGACGATTCTGGGGTCGGCGTCCGCCCTCGAGGTGGGCGCGAAGCCCTCTCTCGAAAGCAGCAGGCCGAGCGTTTCTTTCATCAGGAGGTTGGGGGTGTCGAGAAAGATGGTGATCATGGCGAAAACTCCTGAGCTCCCCCCGAAGGCTCTACACAGCACAACATGTGATCCAGAGCAACCTAGATTTACTTTCTGCCGTACTGCCTCTTCGAATAACCTAACGCCTTAACAGTCTACCACGCCCCACCTCACCCACAAACTCACCATCCCGCACCGCCACCTCAATCTGCGAGCGCGAGTTTTTCCTCGAGCCACGCCTCAATCAGAACCTCGGGCGACACACGTCTCTCTTTTGCCGCTTGTGCAACGCGTTCGGCCAGCGCCTCTTCGATAGCCACAAGCCGCGTTTTTCGGGTGATGGCAACGTCAAACGTGACTTCCGGCATACTCTGCCAGTAGTCCCCCATATCATTCACATCAAAAAAGTCGGCCAGTTCTTTGAGCGAATCAAAATCTGGAAGCTTACTTTCTGCCATACTGCCTCCTTTCTTTGGCCGCCATGTCGCGAGCACTCACGACGAGCGCTTCGCGCGTGGCTTTGTGAATAAATAATACAGCGAGATAGCGCCCTGCGTCTGTTCGGCTTAGCGCGATGTAAACGTCCTCGCCCGCTCTGTCTCCCTTTTCTACAAAGCGAAATTTGGCGCGATTTGCTAGCGCCTCTTCGACCTCAGTCGTCGTCACCTGATGTTTCGCGAAGAGCTTTTCAACGACCGTCTCGAGCCAGATGACGCCCTCGATGTTCACACAGACACATCCAAAACGTATACAGCCTTAGCGACAGTCACCAAAGACACCTAGCGCCTCAGCAGTTTACCGCGCCCCACCTCACCCACAAACTCACCATCCCGCGCCGCCACCTTGCCCCGCACCGTCACCACGCTCGGACGCCCGTCAATCTCCATCCCCTCAAACGCGCTGTAGTCGCTGTTCATGTGCTGCGTTTTGGCGGAGATGGTGCCGCGGTAGTGGGGGTCGTACACCACCAAATCGGCGTCGCTCCCCACCGCAATGGTGCCCTTGCGCGGCTCGAGCCCGAAGAGCTTGGCCGCCCGTGTTGAAGCGGCGTCCACAAAACGGTGGAGGTTGAGCCCGCCCCGGCTCACGCCGTAGGTGTAGAGCAGGTTGACGCGGTCTTCGATGGCGGGCAGGCCGTTGGGGATTTTGGTGAAGTCGGGCTCGCCCATCGCTTTTTGTTCGACGTCAAAGGGGCAGTGGTCGGTGCCGACGGTGTCGATGAGGCCCGCGGAGAGTGCGTGCCACAGCGCCTTTTGGTTATTCTTCTCGCGTAGGGGCGGGGACATCACGAACTTAGCCCCTTCGACGCCGGGCCGCTCGGCGTAAGTTTTGTCCAGCACGAGGTGAGGGATGCACGTCTCAATGGTGAGGTCAACCCCGCGCATTTTGGCGTCCAACCCCACTTTCAGCGCCGCCTCGCAACTGAGATGCACCACGTACCCTTTTGCGCCGGTCATCTCCAAAAAAGTGGCAAAGTGATGCGTCCCCTCCGCCTCAACCTCAACCGGGCGGCTCGGCTCGTGCCACCGCGCCCCCGTCTTGCCCTCTTCGAGCAGCCGCGCCTGCCGCTGCGCCACGAGTTCAGCGTTCTCGCAGTGCGCCGCCACGGTGACGCCGAGTTCCTTGGCGAGTTTCAGCGTCTTGTAGAGTTCTTCGTCACTCACCCCGAAAAAACCTTTGTAAGCGAGAAAGACCTTGAATGAGGTCATGCCGCCCGCCACAATCTCGCGGAGTTGCCCTTCCGTCTTGTCGTCAAACTTGGAGACGCCGATGTGGAAGGTGTAGTCGCAGGCGCTGTGACCCTCAGCCTTGGAGGTCCAAAGCTCGTACCCTTCCATCAGGTCCTCGTCGCGTGACGGGGCGAGCATTTCGACGTAGGTCGTCGTGCCGCCCACGAGTGCCGCCTTGGAGCCCGTTTCGTGTGTGTCTTTGGCGAAGGTGGACATAAAGGGCAAGTAGATGTGTACGTGCGGGTCAATAAAGCCGGGGAAAACATATTTGCTCGAGGCGTCAACAACCTCTGTACCTTCCGGCGTGTCCAAGTCGGGGCCGATGCGCGTAATCGTTTCATCTTCGCAGTAGATGTCGGCTTTGTAACGCGTGTCGGCGGTGACTATTTCGCCGTTTTTGATAAGCAAGCCCATGATTCCTCCGTTACGCTAGCACTTCGCGGGGATGGACGACGTTGACGTCGTAGCGTTTGAAATCGTCGCTGTTGAGCGTGGGCAGGGTTTCAATGTTGTGCGCCTTTAAGGACGCAGCGAGGCGAGCGTCGTGGATTTGCTTGCCCTTGACGTCATGGGTGGTGACGAGCTCGAGCCAGCGGCTGAAGACTTCGGGCGTACCAAGAGGAGCGTCCACTCCCGGATGAAGTCTTCGACGACCTCGCGAACGGTGGATGGTGACCAGCCCAAGCCGTTGACACTCACAGGTCTACTTGCCGCTGACCAGAACTCGTAGATAACTTGCGGCACGAGGATAAGTTCATGGCCTTGAACTGAGAGCGTTTGAACTGCTCCGGAAACCGCCAAATAGAGCGGGTCATCTTGATTGACGGCTCTTAATAAGGATGTTGGTATCGAGGAGAAAGCGCATCAATCGTAAACGTCGTCTCTGACGTTGTAGTTTTCGGGCCAGCTCACGCCGGTTTTGTGGGCGATGCGTTTCATAAAGTCCGCGACGGCTCGAGCGCGCTCCTCCGGGTCTTTAATATCGTGAAGCTTGCGAGGGGCGGGCTCGAGCCGCAGCACATGACCCTCACGCGTGGCGGTGTAAACGCTGTGCTCGGCCCCTTCCCCCAACACCTCGCGGGGAAGAATCAAATTACCGTGTTCGTCGGGCTTGAGCTGCACTTTTGCCATTTGTTTTCCTCTCGATTTTAGTGAATCTCGATGCCCTTCTCGTCGCGGTAACGCTTCATCGCCTCCCAGTCCTCCGTGACCTCGGGCCGCTTTTCGCTCAGCTCCCGCCAGGTGACGCTCTCTCGCTGGGGCGGCACCTCAATCATTGTGATGCAGTCGTCCACCGGGCAGACCAACGAGCAGAGGTTACAGCCTACACAATCATCCTCGCGCACGACGGGCTGAGGCTTCACGCCTCCGGTGTAGGTTGCCGGGTCAATCTTTACGCCGTCCACGGTAAGGTCGATGCACTGGTGCGCGCCCTCGTCGCAGGCGACGTAGCAAAGGTTGCAGTGGATGCAAAGTTCCGGGTCGATGCGGGCCACCGTCTTGTAAGCGAGGTCGAAGTCGCCAAAGGATGAAACGCGCGGGACGGACGCGCCGATGATATCGGTTACGGACGCGGCGTTCTTTTCGTCCAGCCAGTTTGACAACCCGTCGGTCAAATCCTCGATAATCCGAAAGCCGTAGTGCATGACCGCGGTGCAGACTTGCAGGCTGGTCGCGCCGAGGAGCAAAAACTCCGCCGCGTCGCGCCAGGTTTGGATGCCGCCCATCCCCGAGATGGGCAGCCCCGCGCGCCGCACGTCCTCGTCGCCCGCCACCGCCGAGAGCATGTGGAGCGCGACGGGCTTGACCGCCGGGCCCGCGTAGCCGCCGTGCGAGCCCTTGCCGCCGACGTTGGGCTCGAGCCGAAACGAGTCCAAATCCACCCCGATAATCGAATTAATGGTGTTGATGAGGCTGATGGCGTCCGCCCGGCCCCTTACCGCCGCCTTGGCGGGCGGCACGATGTCGGTCACGTTGGGCGTGAGCTTGACAATCACAGGGATGCTGGAGACTTCCGTGACCCACTCCGTAATCATCGAGCAATATTCAGGCACCTGCCCCACCGCCGAGCCCATCCCGCGCTCGCTCATCCCGTGCGGGCAGCCGTAGTTGAGTTCGATGCCGTCCGCCCCGGTATCCTCAATCTTTTGTACAATCTCGCGCCAGGCTTCGGGCTTGGACTCAACCATCGCCGAGACAATCACCGCCCGGTCGGGCCAGAGCGCTTTGACTTCGCGGATTTCTTTGAGGTTAGTTTCCAGGGGCCTATCCGAAATCAGTTCAACGTTGTTGATGGCGACGAGTTTGTTACCCGCGTACTCGAAACCTCCGTAGCGGCTGCACACGTTCAATACGGGCGCGCCCACCGTTTTCCAGACCGCGCCGCCCCAGCCATATTCAAAGGCTTTGTTGATTTGGTACGCGGTGTTCGTCGGCGGGGCCGAGGCGAGCCAGAAGGGGTTGGGGGAGGTGATGCCTGCAAAATTGATACTCAAATCGGCCACAGTTTCTCCTTACCACGATCCTTTTACCAGGGTCCTTCTCGGACGGCAAAGGTCTCGATTGCAAGTTCTGGATTGAAGCGAAAGTCCGCTTGTAGCGTCTTTCCCGCTAGCACCTGCGGGAGCCAGTGCCGGGCGTCTGCCCACATGGTGTTGAGCGGTAAGGCTGTCACGTCAAACCATTGCGGAGCCATTTCATCGGACTCTGCGGGCGCCCCTTCCCATTGTCTGCTCGTAAAAACGCACACCTGCTGATTCCAGGCTGGCTTATGGGGAAAGTAGAAATTCACCGTTGCCATGCGGGCAAGCTCGAGCGGCCTCAGCCAGGCTTCCTCAACGGTTTCGCGTACGGCGGTTTGTTCGATGGTCTCGCCAGGTTCGAGCTTGCCACCAAATCCCAACCAGCGGCCCTTGGCGAAGCCCCGCTTTTTCCGCCCAAGCAGCACCTCGCGCCCGTTCAGGAGAAAGAGCAGGCTCATAAGCTGCAAACTCGGGAGTGACGTTATCATAATGAGCTAATCCGCCGGGAGCTCTTCTAGCCACTCGTGGATGCTCCGCGCCGCCACTTTGCCGTCTTGCGCCGCCGTCACGGTCATGGCGTCGCCCATGAGCCTGACGCAGTCGCCGCCCGCGAAGATTTTGGGGTTGGAGGTGCGCAAACGTTCGTCTACCTTGACGTAACCTCTAAACGTCTCGAGCCCCAGCGCCTCAAAGAGCGGCACAAGCTTCTCCTGCCCAATGGCTTTGACAACCTGGTCGCATTCCAAAACGAAGGTGCTGTCCGGCACCGGTACGCCTTGCCGCCGCCCGTCCGGCCCTGGCGGGCCGAGGCGCATCTGGACGCACTCGAGCCCGACGACGCGCCCATTCTCGCCCAAAATCCTCACCGGCTGAGTTAAAAAACGAAACTCCGCGCCCTCGTTTTTGATAAACGCGTACTCGAAATCATAGGCGCTCATCTCCCGCTCGCTCCGGCGGTAGACGATGGTGACGCGTTCAGCCCCGAGCCGTTTGGCGATCGTCGCCGCGTCGATGGCGGTGTTGCCCGCGCCGATGACCGCGACCCGTTTACCGACGGGGAGGTTTTGGAGATGTTCCAGCCCCTCCTTTTCCGCCAGCTTGGTCTCGGCAATGAAAGATAACGCCTCGGTCACGCCCGCCAAATCCTCGCCGGGGATGCGGAGGTCGGGCACCCCGCCCAGACCCGCGCCCAAGAAGACCGCGTCGTATTCTCCCAACTCGTCCGCGCTGATATCCTTGCCCACCTCGAGGCCCGTCCGAATTTCCACTCCGAGCTTCTCGACAAACGCGACCTCTTCTAAAGCCACCCGGATAGGCTCGCGCATCACCACGATGCCGTAGGTCGAGAGCCCGCCGGGGAGCGCGTTCTTTTCAAACACGGTCGTCTGGTAGCCCAACTTCGCCAACTCGCCCGCGCAGGTGAGCCCCGCCGGTCCGGCCCCGATGACCGCCACGCGTTTACCGTTGCGCGGTGCGGGCTTGAAAGGCATGATTCCTTTGTCGTAAAGATGGTCCGTCGCGTAACGCTGCAAGCGCCCTATCTCGATGGGTTTGCGGTTTTCTTCATTTAGGACACAAGCGCCTTCGCAAAGTTCCTCGACCGGGCAGACTCGAGCGCAAGTCGCGCCCATAAGGTTGGCGGAAAGAATCGTCACCGCCGCCCCGGTGGTGTTGTCCGTCGCAATCTTCCGGATAAAGGTGGGCACGTCGATGCTCGTCGGACACGCTTTGATGCAGGGTGCGTCGAAGCAGTAAAGACAGCGGTTCGCCTCGGTGCGCGCCTCGTTTTTGGACATGGGCGGTTCAAGTTCGGTAAAGCGTTTTTGTAAGTCCTCTAAATTCATAGTGATGAGCGGTTAGTGATGAGTGACGAGTAAAATCTACCCACTAACCACTCACCACTAATCACTGTTTAGAGTTCCACCAACTCGTCATACATGTCGGGCCGCCGGTCGCGGTAGAACTGCCAGAGGTCGCGCACCTCCCGAATCATGTCCATGTCTAAGTCGGCGGTGATGAGTTCGTCCTTGTCGCGCGAACCCACCGAAACGAACTGGCCCCTGGGATTGACAAAGTACGACTGACCGTAAAACTCGCCGATGTCCCAAGGCTCTTCGTGACCCACGCGGTTAATCGCGCCCACATAGTAGCCGTTGGCAACGGCGTGGGCGGGCTGCTCGAGCTTCCACAAATATTCGCTCAGACCCGCAACGGTCGCGGAAGGGTTGAAGACGATTTCTGCGCCGTTGAGCCCCAGCGCCCGCGCGCCTTCGGGGAAGTGGCGGTCGTAGCAGATATAAACCCCCACCTTGCCCACCGCCGTCTCGAACACCGGATAACCCAGGTTTCCGGGCCGGAAGAAGAATTTCTCGTAAAAGCCCGCGACCTGCGGGATGTGCGTCTTGCGGTACTTGCCGAGATACGTCCCGTCGGCGTCGATGACGGCGGCAGTGTTGTAATAAATGCCCGTCATCTCCTCCTCGTATATGGGCACGACCATGACCATGCCGTACTGTTTGGCGAGTTCTTGCATCATCCCCACGGTGGGGCCGTCCGGCACCCGCTCGGCGGTGGTGTACCACTTGCTGTCTTGGGAGGGGCAAAAGTAGGGGCCGTAAAAGATTTCTTGCAGGCATAACACCTGCACCCCTTGCCGCCCCGCCTCCTCGATGAGAGGGATGTGCTTATCGAGCATCGCCTGCTTGATTTTTTGCAAGTCGGCGTCGCCCGGGATGGGGTTTGACGCCTGGATGAGACCGCCTTTGACGGTGCGTGCCATGCTTTTCCTCCAAGGGTGCTGCTTTGCCAACGGTGAGCGTTTTTTGTCTACCGACCCGTGTGTTAACAGCCGTGTGGCGCTGTCGAAAGATGTCGCAATCATACCCGCGCCCCCGACGCTTTGTAAAGTAATGCAGTTTCGCTGCGCTTGATACAAGGGGGCAAAAATCGTTATATAGGAGCTTTTCAGGCGCTTCTCGTGAGCCTGTCAAGCTGGTTTGAGCACCCCCCGCAAAAACACCTGCACCAGGAGCGCCGCTTCGTCAACTCCGGCCTCCTCCGCCCCATCTTCTCGAGGTGCGTACGCCGTGAGCGTGTCCACAAAAACCATCGTGGTAAAAAGTTCCGCCGTGGCGAGGGGCGCCGTAGCGACGAGGTCGCCCCGTTGCGCGCCCTCGCGGAGGATGTCGGCCACGCGCCGAATATACGCCTCCAGCGGGCGCTGACCGATGAGTTCGGGCAAGCCGCTGGCGGTGAGGAAAATATGGAGCACGCCGCGGTTGGTTTCTTGAAAGGTCAGCGTCTCGCGGACGATGCGCTCCAAGCGCGCGTCGGTGGCTTCAACACCCCGCACCGCCTCGTCGATTCGGGCGACGAGTTCTTCGCTTTTGAGGGCTAGGAGCGCCTGCAAAAGGGCGAGTTTGTCGCCAAAATGGTTGTAAAGGCTCACGCGGGTAAGGAGCGCGCGCTCGGCAATTTCCTCCATCGAGGCGTTGTGGAAGCCGCGCTCGGCGAACACGTCGAGGGCGGCCCCTAAAATTTCGAGCCTCCGTTTGTAACGGCGCTTTTCACGCGGGCTGAGTTCGGATGAGGAATGAGTCACTGGAATTTTGGTCACCGAGGCCGCAGCCTCATTACAATGCCGTTTTCGGGTCGCAGCGTAATCATCGTTTGGGGCGCAACCGGGTGGCCGGGGACGAGCTCGAGCGCGTACCGCTGCGCTATGGTCGCCAAGACGAGTTGCGCCTCCATCATCGCAAAGTTGTTGCCGATGCAGCCCCGCGGCCCGCCGCCAAAAGGGAGGTAGGCGAAGCGGTGGCGTCCCTCGGCGCGCGCTTGCGAAAAGCGCCCCGGATCGAAGCCCTCGGGGTTGGGCCAGAAGTCGGGGTGGCGGTGGGTAACGTAGGTGCTGATGACCACGTCGGACCCCGCCTCGATGGTGTAGCCACCAACTTCATCGGGCGAGAGAGCGCGCCGCCCGACGGCCCAGGCGGGCGGGTAGAGGCGCATCGCCTCCTCCACGACCATTTTGGTATAGGAAAGTTTGGGGAGGTCGGCAACCGTCGGGGTGTGTCCCAGCGCGTCCACCTCGGCAAAAAGGCCCTCGGTGGCGGTGGGGTGGCTCGAGAGCAGGTAAAAAGTCCAGGCGAGCGCGTTGGCGGTGGTTTCGTGACCCGCCAGAAAGAGCGTCATCGCCTCGTCGCGTACTTGTTTATCGGTCATGCCCTCGCCCGTGTCGGCGTCGCGGGCCTCGAGCAGCATCGAGAGAAGGTCCCCTTTATCGTCCCCGCCGTCTCCGGCTTTGCGCCGCTCGTTAATGAGCCCGTAAACCACCTCGTCCAGAGTGGCGATGGCCTCGCGGAAGCGCCGGTTGGCGGGGGTGGGCAGGGTTTCAAAGTTCAAGAGAGAGCGCATCCGGGCGTTGGTGTGCTCGAGCGCTACTGACAAAGCCCGCCCCACCCGCTCAGCCTCGCCCGACACGTCGGTGCTGAAGAGCGTCCAGCCGACAATCGTCAGCGTGAGGCGCATCATCTCCGCGGCCACGTCGAACGGTGTACCCTCGCGCGCAAGAACGCTCCAGCGCTCGTCCAGCATCGCCGTCGTCGAGGCGACCATCGTGTCGGCAAACCCGCCGATGCGCCCGCGGTGAAACACGGGCTGCGTTAAGCGGCGCTGCCGGAGCCAGAAGTCGCCCTCGGAGGTGAGCAGCCCCTTTCCTAAGAGCGGCTTGGTCTTCTCATAGGCGCTGTCTTTTTGGTAATTCTGGTAGTTGTCGAGCAGCACGTGCTTGATAAAGTCCGGGTGGGCGATGAGGTAAGGGTGACGCGGCCCGGCGCGGAAGCGGAAAATGTCGCCCAGGTCGCGGCGCGTATTCACAAAAAAGCTCAGCGCGTCACGGCGTAGCGCGGGCAGGTGGCCCACGAGGGGCTGGCCTTTGGGTTCGGGTACGGTAGCGGGTTTGGCAGGTTTGGTGAGCGTGGTCATGGTGTCTCCTCAAATCTTTTACAAATTATACAAAATTTTAACAGCCTGTAAAGTGTTCTTTGAGATAGAAGAGAAAAGCGTAATGGGCCTGAGAATCAGCCGTAGACGCTACAATGGGCGCACATTATGGCCTTGAAGATTCGCGCGCCCCAGACCATTACCGAGTTTAGAGCCTTGGAGGAGCTTCAGCGGGAGGTGTGGGAGACGGAAGGGGGGCTCGAGCCCGCCGAGACGCTCCTGACGGTCCAGAAAAACGGCGGGGTGGTGCTGGCGGCTTATGATGTAGCGGACGCGCCCGAACGCCCCGTCGGCTTTGTGTTTGGCTTTCTCGGGCGCACGGCTGAAGAGTTTAAGCACTGCTCGCATATGCTCGGGGTGCTCAAAAGTTACCGGGACAAGGGCGTCGGCTATGGGCTCAAACTGGCGCAGCGTGAGGCGGTGCTGAGGCAGCATCTCACGCTCGTAACCTGGACGTTTGATCCTTTGGAGAGCCGCAACGCCGCCTTTAATTTGCGTAAGCTCGGCGCGGTGTGCCGCCTTTATCTTCCCAACCTTTACGGAGAGATGGGCGGCATCAACCAAGGTTTGCCGAGTGACCGTTTTCAGGTGGATTGGTGGATTGATAGTGCGCACGTGCGGGAGCGTTTGGCGGGTACATCACCTAAAGGAAAGGGGGGCGTCAGGATAAACGCGTTGTATGGCGGGAGTTTCGTTCGTCCCCCGGACGCTGCGCCGCCCCTCGAGCCCCCCCGCCTCTTTATAGAAATACCGATCAACATCCAAGTCATCAAAAAAGCCGACAGAACGCTCGCTGGCGCTTGGCGCGACTACACGCGCGACCTTTTTACTCGAGCTTTCGCACAGGGCTACACCGCGACAGACTTTTTATTTGAGGAGAGCAAGGAGTATTACGTGCTCGAGCGAAACCGGACCAGGTGAGTCAGCCCCGCTTTGTGCGTGGATGCGCTCGTTATACTTACCCCATGAACGAAACCAACGAACGGCTCCGCAACGCCATCAAGAGCGCGCTCGCGGCGCGCGACACGACCACGGCTGAATTTGCGCGGGAGGCGGGCGTGAACCGCGCGTATCTCGACCGGCTCGTATCGGGAGCCGAGGGGGCGTTGCCGGGGCCTCTGCTCGAGGTTCTGGAGGCGCTGGGGCTCGAGCTCGAGGTCCATCCGAAAGAGCAAAAACAGCAGACGCTGTCGGAAATGATGCAGGACGACGCGCGGAGTTAGATATACTTGTACGGGTTCGGCAGCGGGCGGCTCGAGCCGGGGCCGCAGGGCAATACGGCTTTATAATGGTTTTAGAAACGGCGCCTGTCACGCGGCCTGAGTAGACATTTGAGACGGCTAAGGTAGCGGGCGGCGCTGTCAAAAGTGTGACGAGACAACGAGCGCGGCGTTGGCCCGCTGAGGGGAGTAAAACGTGGACTGGACGTGGAGTGCAATCATAGGTGCGGTAATGCTGGGCTTGAGCTTGTTCGCCTTTTTTTATGCCGCCAACCTAAGGCGGTCCAAGGGCGTCGAGGTGAGCGGCATGGGCGTGTTCGTCCTGCTCGGCTTCGGGCTTTTTGCGATGGGGAGTCTTCTCTTTTTGTTGGGTTTTTTGCAAAACCTTAATTGACCAAACCTGAGAAGCGTTCCGGACACAGAAGGGAGCGTGGCGGGGCGCTTCTGTGGTTCTGGACTCTCAGCCGCTTGTGCGTAAGGTGAGGGGTAAGACGCTAGGCTTTCAGGACGCCTTCGCCCCAGCTTTAGCCCTTGCGCCGCTTTCGGCTCAGCCTCGAGCCGTGGTCGGGTTTGACGCCGTCGGCGATGAGGTGGAGCCACTGCGACAGGTAGTAACCCAAAAGCGACCCGAGAGAAAGTTCCAGGCCGTTCTCCCGCCACTGCGCGCGGACGCTAAAGGTATAACCGAAGTGAGACAGCCCCGCCGACACGACCCACGACAGCGCGAGCCCGACCATCACCATGTACAAGAGCCGCGTGAGAGGCCCGACGAACCAGGTGTGAGACAGACCCCGGTGTTTGAACACTTCGCCGTAGGGCACCCAGAGCAGACCCAACAGACCCCAGTTGCTTTTTGCGCGCACGCGGTTGTCCGCCAGGTCGAGGTCGGGCGTGACCAAGAAGGTGCCGACAAGGTAGCTCACGGTAAAAAGCGCGGCGGTTTCGGGCGCGAGCAGCGTATCGAAGCGGGCGGTGTAGCCCCGCGCGTGCGCGTAGGTATAGGCCGCCGCCGCCGCGCCGAAAACGACGAGGTTGATGGTTTCGTGTGCGCGTCCGCTCGCCACGAGGCCACTATAACGGGGCCGCCGAGATTTTTCTGAAGAAGTAGCTTACAGGCGGGGGAGCGCTCCCCCGCCTGCGTTCAAAGAGCTTGAAACGTACTCCTTAAAATTTAACGACTTCCCGAATCGTCTGGACGCCGTTTGACAAGAGGAGTTCCAACGTGTTCCCATTCGGGCGCAGGGTCACGGTGCCGCTCTTGTCAATCGCCAGGACCGTACCGTCACCGTCACGCACCATCACCGCGCCGTAGCGCGCCGCGTCCCAGCGCAGTTCGACCTGACCGTTGCCGAGCCGCGTGACCTGGGTGGGGCGGAGTGACTGCGGGGAGATGCGGGTGGCGTTCTCTGCCACAAGCACGCCGTTTCGTTTGACTTGCAGGGAGACGAGCTCCGCCGCGCGGGCCGCGCTTAACGGAATTGAAAAGTTAAACCCGGCGCGCTCCCCGCCCTTTGGGTCATGCTGAGAGGTCTCGAACACGCCAAAGGGCACGCTGAAGAGCCTTTTACCCGACGCGTCCAAACCTACGAGAGTATAAGAACCCGGCGCGGGCGGTTGGGGCGTGGTGGTGAGGCTGAAAGCCGGGTTGAGGCTCAGCTTGCCGTTTTGGAGGCTCCCGCTCACCAGAAGGACGTTGGTCGACCTCACGCTCGAGGTTTGAACGCGCACACTCTCTTGACGGAAGTCGAGGACGCCTTTGTAGGTGTAGTCGCTCACCCAGCGCGGGCCGCAGTAGCTCATGATGTCGGCGGTTTTGGCGGGGTCGCGTAAGCTGCCATCGCCAGCGTCGTAGCCCCAGACGCCCGTGCGGGCGTTCGGGTACGGATAGGATGCATCCGCATCTCCTATGGCACCTCCTTCTTTACAAAAGGCGTGCTCACGGCCCCAGGTGTGGCCGAACTCGTGCGCGGCCACCTCGCCCCGGGTGGTTGGGTCGTCCCAGCCGACGGCGACGGGGAAGCCAATCCAGCCCAAGCCCGACACGCCGCTCGAGTACCGGGGGTCAACGACCGCGTAGTAGAGGCTGTCGCTCCCGTCGGCACCACGCAGGGTGGTCACGGCGCGCAAGAGTTCGTCCCAGCCGTTGATAGTGTCGAGGTCGCCGTTAAAGGCGTAGGGGCTGTGTACGCTCACGTTGGTCTCTCCCAGCGGGTGCATCCGGCGCGCGGCGTCCATATAACGCGCCTTGGTGGCGTTGGTGATGTCGGGGGTCGCGCCTTGGTAGGTCACGGGCACGAGGGTTACGTTGAGCGTCGGCGTGTTTTGCACGGGAAGCGCCACGTAGCCCGAGGCAGGGTAGCGGTTGTTGGTTTCATCCGTTTCGGCCACCGCGTTGTCGGGGTCCACCTCGATATAGACCTCTAAGCCGGGGCGCAAGAGCGAGCCGTCAAGCGCCGCGTTGAAGGTGTTTCCAAGGTCGCCTTCACGCGGCGTGGTAGGGACGTTTCTGGGACCTTTGAGGTCAAGCGTGCCCTTTTTGCCCGAGGCGTCGCGGTAGTGAAGCCTTACCGCGGCATTCGTGTTGGCGGCGTCGGCGGTGACAAAGGCGCGCGCCAAGCCCCCGCGCCCCGCAACAAGGGGGATCTGGTTTTTGGGGGCTTGCGCTGAGTCCGCGGCGGGCACGGCCTGGTTGATGTAGAAGCGCGTCAGCTCCAAGTCTACGGTTGGTTGAGATGGGGGCGGGGGTGTCGGTTGGGGCGGCGCGGCTTGGGTGCAGCGGCGCGTGAGGGTGAGTTGGGCGCGTTCGCCGCCGCCCTCCACGGTGAGCGTCGCCGTCGCCTCACCGCTCGCCGCGCATGAGGCCACCGCGAGATTTAGGGAGCGCGACGCGCCCGCCCCGAGGGTGCCTGTACCCGGCTCCACCGTGAGCCAAGCTTGGTTGCTCGTTAAACGGTAGTCGCCGCTCGCATCACCGACGTTTTTGAGCGTAGCTTTTTGGGCGGGAATGTTCGCGCCCACGGCGCTCGAGACGCTTAAGCTTAGGGGTGCCAGCTCCCAACGGACGCGTTTTTGTTCGCTGCAGCGCAGCGTCACGGCGAGCGTCCGGCTCGGGGTGGCGGGGTCGTTGCCCGTTACGGTGACGGCGGATGTTTTTTCTCCCGTGCCGGTGCAGGTAGCGCGCACCTCGACCTCGGCGCTGCCGCCCGGCGTCACGGTGCCCCCGGAGGCGCTGAACTCGAGCCAAGACGCCCCGCTGAGAGTGTAGCGGAGGGGCGCGTTGCCGCCGTTTGAAAAGTTGAAACTGTTTTCCGCCGTTTCTCCAACCTCCGCCGAGAGCACGAGAGGGTTCGGCGAGAGCGCCCCGAGCAGGGGCTGCGGGGTGGACGGCGGCGTTGTGCAGGAGAGGCGCACCGTGAGGTTCGCGCCTCCTGCGGGCGCGTCCGGCTGGACGCGCACGGTGGTTTCTAAAACCTCCGGGTCGGCCCCGGACGCCGGGCAGGTGGCCTGCACGGGCACCTCGGCGTCGCCGCCCGGTTGGACGGTGCCTTCTCGCTTCCCTAACCGGAGCCAAGCAGCCTCACCGGGCAAAGCGAGGGTGTAATGCAAGGGAGCGCTGCCTTGGTTGGAAAAGCTGAACTGGCTCTCGACCGTCTGGCCTTTGTAAGTCTCCAACTCGAGCGCGTCGGGCGAGAGCACCCCGAGCACGGGTTGGGCGCCCGCCTTGCACGCGAGGCTTACTTTGATTTTCTCTGCGGACGCGTTCGACTGCAACGTCAGCGAGGTGCTCCGCGTCTCCGCCCCAGTGTCCGGGCAGGTTCCTCTGAGCCCGACGGTCGCCACCCCACGGGGTGCGAGCCTGCCCGCGCCTCCGGCGGTGACCTCGAGCCAGTCCACGCCGGGCTCGCTCACTCGGTACTCGAGCGGACCGTTGCCACCGTTCCCGAACTCGAAAGAGCCCGTCGCGGCCTCCCCGAATACGCCCTCGAGCCGCACCTCCGATGCCAAATCGCTTAACGTGGGTTGCCCCTGCGGCGTCCCCTCGCTCGAGCAGGCGGCGAGTAAGGTCAACGCCGCCAAAAAAAGTCCCGCACGGACCCTGCGAAGGGGGGAACGGGTGAAAAGATGCGCTTTCTGATTCTGAAGCCTCGCGGTTGCTCTCTTTTTAGCCATCAGGCTCTGCCCTTCTCCATTAAACTTTCTCCCCACCCAAAAGCGCCACGCGAGTGGACAACGCCCTACGGCAAACTGGAGAGAATGTAACACTCCTTATAGAGTGTCGGAAAATCTTGTATTAAGTCTAGCCCAAAATTAGAGAAAAATGTGAGCATCGGTACCAGGTGTGAAAAATCCCACGCCGCCGCTCTCCTGCGGGGCGAAGCTGTAAATCGCCCCGCGACCCACAGGCGTTAAAGCGTCAGGCGAGAAGGTGCTTTCCTGACTGTGTGATGGCGTGAAGTGCCCCGCCGCCCAAGCCTTTACGCTTGTTTGAAGCATGAAAGGAGATACTTGTGAACACACGTCTAAAGATACGTCACACCCTCTTCCGCCCGCTCGTCCTTGTATTGGCTCTGACCTTCGTTGCGAGCGCCGCCCAGCCCGAGCCGGACAGTTACGTTCTGCCTGGCGACGCGGTTTTTCCCGAGGGCGTCACCTTCAACGAAAGCACCGACACCTTTTACGTCGGCAGCACGACCGACGGCACCATCTTTGAGGGCGATCTGGAGACGGGCGAGGTGAGCGTGTTCGCCGAGGGCGCGCAACCCACCGCCATCGGCATGGCTGTGAACGCGGGGCGGCTCGTCGTCGCGGGCGGGAACAGCGGCAACGTGTACGTTTACGACCTCGAGAACGGCGAGCTGCTTACGACCTTGACCACGCCCGAAGTTGACAGCACCTTTTTGAACGACGTCGCCTTCACCCCCGCGGGCGACGCCTACATCACCGACTCCATGCGCCCGGTGCTTTTCAGAGTCCCGGCGGAGACCGGAACGGGCGGCGCGGGCGAAAGTATGGGGGAGCTTGAAGCGTGGCTCGAGCTTTCGGGCACGCCCATCGAATACGAGGAGGGCTTCAACCTCAACGGTATCGCCTCGAGCCCCGACGGGGCGTACCTCATCGTCGTGCAGTCGAACACGGGCGAACTCTTCCGCATCGACACCGAGACGAAAGAGGTGACCCAAATTGACCTTGGCGGCGGCACGCTTCCCGCGGGCGACGGCATCTTGTTGGATGGCGGGACGCTCTTTGTGGCGCGCAACTCCGCCGAGCTCATCGTCCCGGTGACGCTCTCGGAAGACTACAGCTCGGGCACGGTCGGCGAAGGCTTTAGCGACCCCTCGCTTCTATACCCCACCACCATCGCCAAGGCGGGCGACACGCTGCTGGTCGTGAACTCGCAGTTTAACAACCGCGGCGAGGGGGTGAGCCCGGAGTTGCCCTTTACCGTCTCGCGCATCGCCATTCCTCAGTGACGCGTGACGAGCGTTCTCAAGCGGGCTCTTCGCTCGCATCCTGAATGATAGACGTTCTCATCGTTGGCGCGGGCGTGGCCGGGCTCACCGCCGCGCGTGAGCTTGCCAGGGTCGGGCGGGAGGTCGTGGTGCTGGAAAAGAGCCGCGGCCTGGGCGGGCGCGCGGCCACCCGGACCGTCAGGGGCAACCGGGTGGACCACGGCGCGCAGTTCTTTACGGCTCGAGACGCGCGTTTCAAAAAGCAGGTGGACGCGTGGCGGGCGGCGGGGCACGTGGTGGTGTGGTCGAGAGGCTTTCACACGCTTCGTCCGGGCGGGCTCAAAAGCCCCGCCGACGGCCACCCCCGCTACGTCTTCCCGGCGGGCATGAACACCTTCGGCAAGCTCTTGGGCGAGGGGCTTACCATAAAGCGGGAAACGCGGGTCGCGCGTGTTGTCAAAAACGGCGGCTGGCGGGTCGAGACGGCGGGGGGCGAGATTTTCAGCGCGCGCCGCCTCGTCATCAACACGCCGCCGGAGCAGGCGCTCGAGCTCTGCCGGGACGTCGGGTTGGACGAAGCTACTCGAGGGGCATTAGAAACCGTCGCTTTTGCTCCCTGCTTTACGGTCATCGCGGGCTATCCCCCAGACCGCGCGCCCGCGTGGCGCGGCGTCACGGTAGAGGAGCATCCGGTTCTCTCCTGGGTAGCCCATGACAGCTCTAAACGGAAAAACCCCGACACCAAACGGAAAAACCCCGACACCGTGCTGGTCCTTCACAGCGCGCCCGCGTTCGCGCGCGAATATTTTGAGCGTGACTCAAAGGATATCGAAAAGAGGATGCTCGAGGCCGCGCGTCCCTTGGGCGTCTGGATACCTCAGCCTCTCTGGACGGACGGGCAGCGCTGGCGCTACAGCATGGTGACTGAGCCCTTTGATGAGCCGTACCTCAAGGACGACACGCTCCTCTTTTGCGGCGACTGGTGCGGCGGGGCGAAGCTCGAGGCGGCCTACCTCTCGGGCCTCGCCGTTGCCGGGGCGCTGCTCGAGTAAGCGAGAGCGACCAGCTAGGCGCAGCTTGGGGCCGCGGCGGTATCTGCCAGGCTAGCCACCCCGGCGACCGTTCCACATCCACTTTTGACAATGGTGTGTACAAACAAAATGGCAGCGTGGTCGTCCTGCAACCCCAGGACCCCTTTTCGGCTTCCCGGACGTGCTCGAGGGGTCTTGTAGCGAGAACACCCAAAGCCACGCTGCCCCTTTTTGGTTTGAGGTTTGTTTTTACAAACGTTTCGGACACCCGAACGTTACAAAACTTTTACTCGAGCGCTTTATAGACCCCCCT
The DNA here is from genome assembly GCA_965214995.1 of Trueperaceae bacterium. Classification (GTDB taxonomy): domain Bacteria; phylum Deinococcota; class Deinococci; order Deinococcales; family Trueperaceae; genus CBDCCT01. Next base: position 3,867,871 of record CBDCCT010000002.1, on the reverse strand, counting down.
CAGTACACGCTGAGTAGACAATAAAACAGGCAATAAAAAACGTTGAGCATCAGGGACATTTGCCCGACGTCACCTCGAGCTTTGCGCCTCTATACTAAAAACGTGAACCGCGCAAGACTCTCCTTTCTTCTGGCTACCGGCGTGCTCGCGCTGCTCATGGTGGCCTTTTCCCTCTACGGCCTCAACCGGGCCGAGGCGCGCGACTTTTACGGCACCCCGCTTGACGAACCCGCGACCGTCCCCGGCGTCGAACTCACCGCGGGAGACGGCGCGCGCAAGACGCTGCCTGATACTTGGCGGGGGGACGTTGTGCTCATCTACTTCGGTTTTACAAACTGCCCCGACGTGTGCCCGCTGACCCTGGGCAGACTCGCCAAGGTGTACGAGGACTTGGGCGAGCCCGAGGACGTGCAGGTGGTGATGGTCACCGTGGACCCGGCGCGCGACACGCCGGAGAAGGTGCAGAGTTACGCCGGGGCCTTTCACCCCGACTTCGTCGGTCTGAGCGGCTCCGCGGCGGACATCGCGCGGGCGGCCAGGAGCGTGTACGTGGGCTTCGCGGGCATCGGCGAGGCGAGTTTCACCCACACCGACGCGGTCATCGTGCTCGACCGCGAGGGCCGGATGCGGCTCGTGTACGGTCAGGACAAGGTGCTGCGCCTACAGGACGACCTGCCCAAAATTCTGGCGGCGCGGGGCTGGTAAGTTTTACCTGGTAAGTTTTACAACGCGTAGAAGACGGGTCGGGCGTTGCCCTGTTGTGGTCCCTCAAGTTCTTAAAAGTCCGTCCTCTAAAATCTGCTTAATTTGTACAACTTTCTGCCCTTTATAGCTCCCGCAGTTCCGTCATGGGGTGGGCTCGAGCGTAAAACTCTAAAAACCCGTAGCGCGCGGCAAAATTGTGGTATTTTCAAAGGTGATACACTTTGCTGTAGTCAGCGCGTTTAGCCGTCCTTTTGGGTCAGCTCTCTCGAGCCTAGCCCGGCATGACGCGTCCGGCGGAGTGCGAGCGCCGCGTGCTGACCGCGTGTCAAACTGTGTAGTAACAGAAATACCAACAGGAGGAAAGGTATGAACAGAACGGCCTATCGACCCTTTGGCAAAATCATTTGTGTGCTCTGCGCCGTAATAGTCGCCTTCGCACTTTCGGGCGCGAGCGCTCAGGAGGCTCAAACGGGCGGCATCTTGCAGGTCACGCGCGATTCGGGGAGCTACACCTTTAACCTCAACCCCTTCGGCACGGCGGGCCAGAACCTGCCCGCGACGCCCCTCATCTACGAACCGCTCTTTTTCGTCAACTCGCTTACTGGCGAGCTCACGCCGCTGCTCGGCACCTCGCATGAGTGGAGCGACGACACCCTGACGCTCACCGTCGAGACGCGCGAGGGCGTGCAGTGGAGCGACGGCGAGCCCTTTAGCGCGGAGGACGTGGCGTTCACCTTTAACTACCTCAGAGAGTACCCGGCGCTGGACACGAGCGGGCTTTGGTCTTTGGGTTTAGAGAGCGTCGAGGCGACGGACGAAAACACCGTGGTCTTCACCTTTGCGGAGCCCAACACGCCGCTTTTCGCCAACGGCAACGGCATCGCGGGGCAGCTCGTCGTGCCCGAGCACGTCTGGTCGGCTATCGACAATCCCGCCGAGGCGACCAACGAGAGCCCGGTCGGCACGGGACCCTTCTTGTTCGACTCGTTCGCGCCGCAGCTCATCAAGGTCGTCAAGAACCCCAACTACTGGCTTGAGGGTCAGCCCTACATTGACGGCGTCACCTGGCAGGTCACCAACAGTAACCAGGCTTCGCTGCTCTTGCTTCTTAACAACGAGGCGGACTACGCTTACTTAAACATCCCCAACGTCGAGCGGACCTACGTCTCGAGAAACCCCGAGACCAACCAATACTGGTGGCCCGTTAACAACAGCAACATCCTCTTCCTAAACACCGCCAAAGCGCCCTTCGACGACGTGGCGGTGCGCAAGGCCATCGCGATGGCGGTTGACAAAGCGGACCTGGCCGCCAAGGCCTACGCGGGCACTTCCGTCGGCGCGGCGAACCCGAGCGGCATCATCCCCGCGCAGCAAGAAGAGTGGCTGGACGCGTCGCTCGCCGAGGCGGGCTACGGCTACGACCCCGAGGCGGCGCAGGCGATGCTTACTGAAGCCGGGTACACCGTCCAGAACGGCAACTTGACCGACCCCGAGGGCAACGCGCTGCCCACCTTTAATATTCTGGTGGGCGCGGGCTGGACCGACTTCATCACGATGGCGCAGATTATTTCCCAGAACTTAGAAGCTTTGGGCATCGACTCGACCATCCAGCAGGAGAACTGGGGCTCGTACTCGCGCGCTCTTCAAAGCGGCACCTACGATATGGCTATTTCGTGGGGCTGGGGCAACGGGCCGACGCCTTATTATCTCTACCACCAGTCGTTCGCGCCGGAATTCTCGGCGGAGGTGGGCGAGATTGCCGACTCGAACTTCTCGAGGTTCACCGACCCGGCCATCACCGAGGCGTTAGAAACTTACCGCGCGAGCAGCGACGAGGCCGCGCAAAAGCAGGCCATCAACGACATCGCCGAGGTGGTCATCGAGCAAGTGCCTTACGTGCCCCTGACCGACCGGGTGCAGTTCTCGACTTACAACCTGTCGAACTTCACCGGCTGGCCCACGCCCGACAACCCTTACACCGACGGCGGCGCGGAAGACACCACCGCGGGGCTGCTCATGCTCCGCGAGGTGCGGCTAAAGTAAGCATTAACGAAAGCCGGGGGAGACGCGCGCGTCTCCCCCAAAAGCATCTCGAGAGTATAGGGAAGGAGGTATAGGTGCGCTACTTACTGCGCAAACTCGCGTTGCTGCTCGTGACGGGTTGGGCCGCCCTGACGATTAACTACGTGCTCCCCCTCTTGGTTCCGGGCGACCCCATCGGGGTGATGCTGGCGCGTTACCAGGGGCGGCTCTCGCCCGCGGCGACGGACGCACTCCGGGAGGCGTTCGGGCTCGAGACGGACAAGAACCCGTTGCTGCAATATTTTGACTACTGGGGGCGGATGCTCACCGGAGATTTCGGCGTGTCGCTGGGCTATTTCCCCGCGCCCGTGAGTTCCATCCTGGCGCAGGCGGTGCCCTGGACGCTGGGGCTCGTCGGCGTCACCACGCTGCTCGCGTTTGTCCTCGGGACGCTGCTGGGCACCTTCTCCGGTTGGCGGCGCGACTCCGCGGGGGCCGATTCTTTGGTTCTGGTGTCGCTTTTCCTAAACGGCGTGCCTTACTTTTGGTTTGCTCTTATTGCGCTCTATGTGTTCGCTTATCTTCTAGGCTGGTTCCCCTTAAGCGGCGGCTACGGCGTCAACGTGGCGCGGGATTCGGGGCTGCCCTGGGTGGGCAGCGTCCTCTACCACAGCGTCTTGCCCGCCTTGACCATCATCGTGACCGCGATGGGCGGCTGGCTCCTCACCATGCGCAACAACCTTATCGGCGTCCTTAGCGAGGACTATATTGCGTTCGCGCACGCCAAAGGGCTCTCTACCCAGCGGGTCATGTACCAGTACGCGGCGCGCAACGCCATCCTACCGAGCTTTACCGCCTTTGCGATGGCCTTGGGTTTTGTGGTGAGCGGGTCGCTGCTTACCGAAATCGTCTTTTCCTATCCCGGCATCGGCTACTACCTCTATCAGGCCGTCGTCAGCCTCGACTACCCGCTCATGCAGGCGATTTTCCTCTTTATCACCCTGGCGGTGCTCGTGGCGAACTTTTTGGCGGACGTGCTCTATTCGCTCCTCGACCCGCGGGTGCGGAGCCGGGGGGCTTAGATGGACTGGTCACGGCTGTTGCGCAACCGCAAGTCGCAGTTAGGGCTCGCCCTTTTGGCGACCTTCGCCTTTGTCGCCGTTTTTGCGCCCTGGCTAGCGCCCGCGTCGCCCTCGGAGATGACGTTTATCCCGTTCGAGCCGCCGAGTACGCAGCACCTTTTGGGGACGACGGCGCTGGGGCAAGACATATTCTCGCAGCTCGTCTGGGGCACGCGGCTGTCGCTGCTCGTGGGGCTCCTGGCGGGCGCGGTGGCGACGGTTATCTCGGTGCTGATTGGCCTCGTGGCGGGCTACTACGGCGGCTGGATAGACGAGGTTCTGTCCACCTTCACCAACATCTTCCTGGTGATTCCGGGGCTGCCGCTCCTCATCGTGATTGCGGCGTACATCAACCTCAGCGGGGTTTTGCCAATCATTTTCGTGATTGCCATAACCGGCTGGGCCTGGGGGGCGCGCGTCCTGCGTTCGCAGATGCTGACGCTGCGGAACCGCGACTTTGTGCAGGCCGCGGCGGTGGCGGGCGAGGGGGGCGGGCGGATTATCTTTGCGGAAATCCTGCCCAACATGCTCTCGCTCATCGCGGCCAACTTCTTCGGGGCGGCGCTCTTTGCAGTTCTTAGCGAGGCGGGCCTCGAGTTCTTAGGCCTTGGCGACGTGGGCATCACCACCTGGGGGACGATGCTCTATTGGGCGCAGAACAATCAGGCGTTCCTGATGGGCCAGTGGGCCTGGATGGTCGCGCCGGGGCTCTGTATCGCGCTGTTGGGCACCTCGTTCGCGCTCCTCAACTTTGCGATTGACGAGATTACGAATCCGAAGTTGCGCTCTCAGGGTGTTAAGAAACCTAAGCGGGCGCGGACGCTCGAGCCCGTCGGCATATCCGCTACCTCCTCCGCCGCAAAACCCGTTCAGTCCGTCTCACGGCCCAGCAGCGACGCGCTTTTGCAAGTCAAAGACTTCAGCGCGGGTTACGTGCTGGGCGACAAAACCGTACGCGCGGTGCGGGATGTTGATCTGACGCTCCAACGGGGTGAATTCTTAGGCGTCGCGGGCGAATCCGGCTGCGGCAAGACGACGCTCGCCTTTGGCATCGCCCGGCTCCTCAAGCCGCCCGGTGAGATTTTGGGGGGCGAGGTGTGGCTGGGCGGCAAAGACCTCGCCAAGGTGGGGCCTCGAGAGTTGCGCGGGATGCGCTGGCGCGACTTTTCGGTGGTCTTCCAAGCCTCGATGAACGTCCTCAACCCGGTGACGCGCATCCGCACGCAGATTTACGACGCGATGCGGGCGCACACGCAGATGGACGAGGCAGCGTTGGACAAACGCGCGCGCGAACTTTTTGAACTCGTGGACATTTCGCCCGACTATTTAGACGCCTACCCGCACCAGCTCTCGGGCGGGATGAAGCAGCGGGCGGTTATCGCTATCGCTTTAGCGCTCGAGCCCGACCTCATCCTCATGGACGAGCCCACCACCGCGCTCGACGTGGTGGTGCAGCGCACCTTGTTGCAAAAAATCGACGTCATCCGCAAAGAGTTAGGCATCGCCATCATCTTCATCACCCACGACCTCTCCTTATTGGTCGAAATCAGCGATAGCGTGATGATTATGTACGCGGGCACGGTCATCGAAAAGGCCCCCTCGCGCGAGCTTTACGCCGAGCCGCTGCACCCCTACACGCAGGGGCTGATGCACGCCTTCCCGCCGCTCGTGGGGGCGCGCGAAAGGCTGCACGGCATCCCCGGCAAGCCGCCCGACCTGAGCAAGCCCGTCACCGGCTGTCCCTTTTTCGCGCGCTGCGCTTGGCGCTTGGAAGGGCTCTGCGACACCGTGACGCCGCCGTTACGTGAGGTGGTCGAAGGTCACACCACCGCCTGTCACCTCTATGACGAAGCACTCTTGGCCGCCTATGACCGGGAAGAGGCGCTGGTGCAGCCCGGCGAGCTGAGAGCGTTGCCAGCGTGAACGTACGAGAAGAGAGCGGGACGCCCGTGTTTGAGGCTCACGGCCTCAGCAAAACTTTTGTTCTGGGCGGCATGTTCGGCTCGACCAAAGTCCCGGCGGTGGGCGATATTGACCTGACAATAGGCGAACGCGAGGTGCTGGGGCTCGTCGGCGAGTCGGGCTCGGGCAAGTCCACCGTCGCGCGGCTCATCGCCCGGCTTTACGAGCCCACCGCGGGCGAGATGGCGCTCTCGGGCGAGACGGTCCCGGCGGGCTTGCGCGGGCGGGCGCTGCGGCGCTACCGCAAGCGGGTCCAGATGATTTTTCAAGACCCCTTTTCGTCGCTCAATACCGTCTACCCGATTTCGTACATCTTGAAGCGCCCGCTGCTCGTCCACGGCCTCGCCACCCGGAAGAACGTGCGGGAGGAGACGAAGGCGCTGCTCGAGCGCTGCGGCCTCAAACCCGCCGAACGCTATATCGACAAATACCCCTACGAACTCTCGGGCGGCGAGCGGCAGCGCGTGGGCATCGCGCGGGCCTTGGCGGTGGAGCCCAAGCTCGTTTTGGCCGACGAGCCCACCTCGATGCTCGACGTGTCCATCCGGCTCGACATCATGAACCTGCTTCTGGACCTCAAGGAGCAGGAGGGGCTGTCGCTCCTCTTTATCACCCACGACCTCGCGGGCGCGCACTACATGAGCGACCGCATCGCGGTGATGTACGCGGGGCGGCTGATGGAGGTGGGACCCTCGAGCGGGCTCATCAACACGCCCAAGCACCCCTACACGCAGCTCCTCAAAAAGGCCGCGCCCAAGCCCGAGTCGGGTCTCGAGCCCGAGACCCTGCAGGCCACGGGCGACATCCCCGACTTGGCCGACCTGCCCCCCGGCTGCCCCTTCGCGCCGCGCTGCCCCTTCGCCCACGCCGAATGCAACGCGCGCCTGCCCGACATGGTGGAGGCCGCGCCGGGGCACTACGCGCGCTGCGTGCTCTACTATCCCGAGGCCGAGGCGAAGCACCCGGAGTTGGTGAGGGGGGTGAGGGAGGCGGCGCAGGGGTGAGGTGCTATGCAGCGTCATCCCAGCGTTAAAGTTGTTTTCTTTGGTGGAACGTTAATCTTTATGTGTGGGTAAGCCCGTTCACCCATGTAAGTCATCCATGTAAGCCGAGTAAGCTCTTGTCACTTTTCGAGCCGTATCAAACCTAAAGATGAACTACGCTTAGGTCATGCCCCTCAGCATCGGCAACCTCGCCACCTTGACTCACGAAAGCGTCAAAACCCTGCGCTACTGGACCGACCAGGGTCTTTTAGAGGCGAAGCGGGGCGCGAACAACTACCGCTACTATCCATCCAACACCCCCCAGCGCGTCTCCTTTATCCGCAGCGCCCAAGCCCTCGGCTTTACCCTAGCCGACATCCGTGACATCTTGAGGCTACGTGAGGCGGGCGTCGTCCCTTGCGACCACGTCCGCGCCGACTTACGCAAGCAACTGCAAGGTGTACGGGAGCGCCTTACTAAGCTTCGCGCCCTCGAGCGCGAACTAAGTACACGCCTCGTCTGGGCTAACGCCGACCCGAGCCCCGCGTGCGACACCGAAGGCTGTGTCTACCTATTAGAAACAGAAGCGTAGTGTTATCTAGGGCTTGACTCTCCCCTTGAGGGGAGGTTTTAAGCTCGATACATGACAGATACGCACTACGACATAGTCGTGATCGGCGTCGGTATGGCCGGACTCAACATCGCCAAGCGCACCGCCTCGGCAGGTAAAAAAGTGGCGTGGCAGTCATCGACGCGCGACCTTACGGCGGCACCTGCGCCCTGCGCGGCTGTGACCCTAAGAAGGTCTTGGTCGGCGCGGCGGAACTCGTGGACTGGCAGCGCCGCATGACCGGGCACGGCGTGACAGGTGACGTTTGTATCGACTGGGCTGAGCTGATGGCGTTTAAGCGCACCTTCACCGAGCCTGTTCCCAGTAACCTCGAGAAAAGCCTGACAAAACTGAATGTGGCAACCTATCACGGCGGCGCACGCTTCGTAGGTCGCAATCGTCTGCTGGTTGGTGATACAACCCTCTTAGCAGACCACATCGTTATCGCAGCCGGGGCGAAGCCACAGGACTTGCCTACCCCCAGCGCGGCGCACCTTATCACCAGCAGCGACTTTTTAGAGCTTGACACGCTCCCTCAACATCTCGTCTTCGGCGGCGGCTACATCTCCTTCGAGTTCGCCCACATCGCCGCAAGGGCGGGCGCAGACGTGACTCTCTTGCACCGGGGCGAAAGGCCGCTGGAAGGCTTTGACGCCGACCTGGTGGCGCGGTTGGTGAGCGCGTCGCAAAACATAGGAATCAACATTCAGGTTAAGACCGAGGTAGCAGAGGTCGAGCAGGTAGAGGACGGCTTCACGGTGAAGACCTCAACGGGTGAATCCTTTGCCGCCGACCTCGTGGTACATGGGGCAGGGCGCGTGCCGGAGATTGACGCGCTCGACTTGGATGCGGGCGGCGTTGAGCACGACCTGAAGCGGGGTGTCGCGGTCAACGAACACCTGCAAAGCCTCTCGAACCCCGCTGTCTATGCCGCTGGCGACAGCGCCGACACGGACGGCTGGCCGCTCACGCCCGTCGCCGTTCACGAAGGGCTGGTCGCGGCAAGCAACATCTTGAAGGGCAACCACAAGACGCCCGACTACACGGGCACGCCGAGCGTCGCCTTTACGGTTCCTGCTTTAGCTCGCGTCGGTCTAACCGAAGCGGAGGCCGGGGCGCAAGGGCTCAACTTCACCGTTAAGCAGGGCGACATGTCGAACTGGTATACGGCGCGGCGCACCAACGAGCCGCACGCCGCGTACAAAGTGCTCATCGAAAAGGAAACGGGTAAGCTGCTCGGCGCTCACCTGCTCAGCAATCACGCCGCCGAGACCATCAACCTATTTGCGTTAGCGATGCGGCAGGGGCTCACGGCGCGTGAGGTCAAAACGGGTATCTTCGTCCACCCGGCAGCCTCGTCTGATGTGAGTTACATGCTGTGAGCGAGACGCGAGAAGAACCAGCACCGCTTCACGTCGAGCTGCTCTACTTCGAGGGCTGTCCTTCGTACAAAACTGCCTGGCTTGAGCTGCTCGAGGTCATCAGCGAACACGACCTGGATGTAACCGTACGTCCTGTCAAGGTAGACAGTCTGGAGAAGGCGAACGCGCTGCACTTCGCGGGCTCGCCGAGCCTCAAGGTGAACGGGGTAGACCTTGAACATTACGAGGGTATAGGCGCAATGGCCTGCCGGGTCTATGAGGAAAATGGGGGTAAGGGCTGGCCGAGCAAAGAACTTCTGGAGAGACGACTCATGGAGGCTCTACGCTGTGAAAGAACGTGACCAAGAAAACAACCGCCTGCCTGCTCCGCACCGGCATCATCGGCACAGCTCTGACCGCGCTCTGCTGCTTCACGCCCGTGCTGGTGGTGCTTTTCGGAGCACTCGGGTTAGCGACGCTGGTCGGCTGACCCTAACTCTTGTATATTGACCTAACCATGTCCTCACCCCCTCTCAACGGCGTCATCAAAGGCTTTTACGGCAGATCCTAGACGGCTGAACAGCGCCCCGAGCTTTTCACAGGTCACGGTTTACCTTGTCAGCATCGGCGTTTTGCAAGTCTAGTCTTGCAGCTTTCTGAACAAGCCCTGCAAATCCTCAGGCACGGTGTCGCGTTCGTCAGCCGGAACGTCCGGCACGGCTCCCAATACCTCTCGGTAGGCGTCCGCGTCAGCCCGGTTTGCCCTCTCTTGCAAGTAGGACGCCGCGTCCAGCGCCGAGATTTTCTCGGCTACCGCCAAAGTGATGAGCTGGTTGATCGAAACGCCCTCGCGCTTGGCAAGCTCGCGGATATGGTTGTGGAGATAGTCGGGCAGGCGTAGGTTTAGACTGCTCACGGGGTTCATCCTTTCTTGACAAGCACACGCACCAGCTCGGCGGGGTCGATGACGTTGACGCCCAAGGTTTCGCTCTCCCTAAAGTCCTTGAGGTTGTAAGTGATGATGGTGGCGCCTGCGTTGGCGGCGAGTTCAAGGAGCATGTCGTCGTTAGGGTCATCCAAAAAGGGCCGCCACAGGTAGTTGATGGCTGGGTGCAGCGTGTGCGCGCAAAGGAAGTCCAAGAAGGTATCAACCTGCGCGTGGGTGAGGGGCACCATGTTGGGGCGCTTCAGGACGGCCTCGTACTCGAGCACCAGGGCGACGGACACGCATAGTTCGATGGGCAGCGCCGTCAGGTTGGCGAGCAGCCCATAACTGAGCCCTCGCTTGGAGCGCAGGCCCGCCACCAGCACGTTCGTGTCGAACACCACCCGCATCATGCGCCAACATCCAGCGACCCCATGCTCGTATATAGTACCACATGTGATGCTGTTTTGGCGCAAGACCCCGTTACTGAGAGATGTAGCGTCTCGACAGGCCTTCTGATTGTGCATATCCTTGTGCGAGAGTTACGCGCGTCCGTAGCACAAATACATAAACGGTTTTTAAATTGTTGCGTTTAAGGAGAACGTCTAGGTGCTAGCGTTCTAACTTTGTCTAGGTTGGCTAACCTCGAGTCTTGTATATTGACGCTATGTCCTCACCCCCTCTCAACGGCGTCATCGAAGGCTTTTACGGCAGACCCTGGACCCCCAAGCAGCGCCTCGAGCTCTTCTCCCTCATGGAGGCGTGGGGCCTCAACACCTACCTCTACGCGCCCAAAGACGACCTCAAGCACCGCGCCGCCTGGCGCGCGCTCTACAGCAATGAGGAAGCATTTGAGCTAAGAACGCTAGTCAGCGCGTGCGAGGGTAAGGGCGTTCGTTTTGTTTACGCCATCGCGCCGGGGCTTGACGTGGGGTACTCGAGCCCCGCCGACTGGAACGCCCTAAAGGCCAAAACGGACCAGATGTTGAGTCTTGGCGTGAGGCAGTTTGCTATCCTTTTCGACGACATCCCCGAGAGGATGAGCGACGAGGACACCGCCGCTTTTGGCTCCTTTGCGGCGGCGCAGAGCAGCCTGACGAACCGGATGCTCGAGTACACGCGTGAGGAGTTGGGCGATGCACCCTTTCTCTTCTGCCCCACCGAATACTGCGCACGCTTCGTCAAGCCCTCGGTGACGGCGTCGCCTTATCTGCAAGAACTCGGTGAGACGCTGCACCCGGACATCTATGTGTTCTGGACCGGGCCGGAGGTGGTCTCGGAAACCATCACGGTGGATTCTCTGCGCGCGCTAAGCACCGTGCTGAAGCGTAAGCCGCTTCTATGGGACAACCTCCACGCCAACGATTACGACATCGAGCGGGTTTACCTGGGGCCTTATGAAGGTCGTGTGCCCGAACTGCGCAACGAAGTCACCGGGATTTTGAGCAATCCCAACAACGAGTTTGAGGCCAACTTCATCCCGCTGCTCACGCTCGCGCGCTACTTGGGGAGCGACGCGTGGAGTCCTGAAACCGCCTATGAAGAGGCGCTTACGGCCTGGCTTCCTTCCTTCAAAACCCACGACGGCGCGTTTAGCTTTGACGAGCTCAAACGCCTGACCGACCTCCTGCACCTGCCCTTTTCCTTTGGCAACTACGGCGACGCGCTTTTAGAAGAAGCCAAGGCCGCCGCGTCACCCGGTTCGGGTGACGCGGCGGCGCGTTTGGGGGAGTATGAAAGGGAGGTGCGGGCGCTGCTCGAGAAACTCACCACCTTAGAAAACCGCGGCCTCCTCTACGCGCTCTATCCGTACCTCCTCGCCGTCTTGCAAGAGGTAATGGTGACGGCGGGTTACACGGCGTGGCGAGACTCGAGCCGCCCATCCGAAGCTTTCCGCGCCTCCAAATGGGTGTCCAACACCCACGCCCTCGGCCTTGTCGCCAAGCTCCGGCGGCTTTTGCCCCTGGAGGAAGCGTGAGCTTTACCCTCCGTCCTTATCAACCTGAAGATTTAGAAGCCGTTTACGACATCTGCTTGAAAACGGGCGACTCGGGCGAGGACGCCACGCACTTGTATGAAGACCCCAAGGCGCTGGGCCACCTCTACGCGGGGCCGTATGTCACCTTGGAGCCGGAACTGGCGTTCGTGCTCGAGGACGAGGCGGGCGTCTGCGGATACGTCTTGGGCGCGCTCGACACGGAGGACTTTTACAAAACGTTCCTCACTGAATGGTTGCCCGACATCCGGCGAGACCTGCCCGACCCCACGGGCGACCCGAAAGGCTGGAGCCGCACCGAAAGGCTCTACCACATCATGCACCATCCGCTCGAGAACGGTCACGCGGTACTTTACGAGGTGCTCCGTCCCTACCCCTCTCACTTACACATTGACCTGCTGCCCCGCGCGCAGGGTCAGGGGCAGGGCGCGCGGCTCATGCACAGGCTGTCTGAGGCACTGCGCGAACGGGGCTCTCCAGCGGTACATCTGGGGATGGGCTCGAGCAACACCCGCGCGGGAAGGTTTTACGAAAAGCTCGGCTTTACCGAACTCTTGCGTGTTAAGTCTGCGGTATATATGGGGCGGGGGCTCGAGTAAATGGAGACTTTATGCCTACATTAAGCCAACTCCACATTTACCCCATCAAATCGGCCTCGGGTATTTCCTTAGAAGAAATGGACGTTGTGACGCGCGGCCCCCAACACGACCGCCGCTGGATGGTGGTGGACGAGGCGGGGATGCTCGTCACGCAGCGCACCCACCCGGCGCTCGCCAAGGTCGAGGTGGCGTTAGAGGATGGTCTGAAGCTCACCGCGCCCGGCATGGCTGCGCTCGAGTTGCCGCTCGAGGTTGAGGGGGAAGGGCTCGAGGTCCATGTATGGAGCGACCCCGTTCCCGCCATAGTTTTGGAGGAGGCGACGGACTGGTTCGGCACCTTTTTGGGCGGCTCCTACCGCCTCGTCTATATGCCCGACGCGTCGCTGCGCCCGATGAACGAACACCCCGACACGCTCCTCAACTTTGCCGACGGCAGCCCTTTTCACTTCGTGTCCGAGGCGTCTCTGGCGGACCTCAACGGGCGTTTAGACGCGCCCGTTTCCATGAACCGTTTTCGCCCCAACTTGGTCGTCAGCGGCTGCGACGCCTTTGCCGAAGACCGCTGGAAAGCGTTCCGCATCGGCCCCGTCACCTTCCGCAGCACCGGCCCCTGCGTGCGCTGCGCGCTCGTGACGGTGGACCAGGCGACGGGCGCGGCGGGCAAGGAGCCCCTAAAAACGCTCGCGCGCTACCGCAAGGTGGGCAACGAGGTGTGGTTCGGAGGGAATTACCTCCACCACGGCGAGGGCACGCTCCGGCTGGGCGATGAGGTGGAGGTTTTAGAGGGTTGACGGGGTTGGATGTTGAGGATTAGTCAAGCGTCCTTTGTGTTTTTGTGAGATGCACCCGCAGCGTTGACGCCTTTGTCTTTACGCGTTTTATCCGTAGGCGGACGTTCCGGACCCGGCAGCAGCAGCCAGAGGAGCGGGTAGCTTAGGAGCATCAGCCCGCCCGTGAAGAGGACCGTCAGCCCGTAGAGGGCGCGCACGGTGAGGGGGCTCGAGCCCACAAACTCGGCCACGCCCCCGAGCACGCCCCCGACGAGGCGGTGGTCAGAAGAGCGCCGCAGCTTTTCCGCCCCCAGCGGACGGCGGGCGCGGCGCTGTTCGTGGGGGAGGGGGTCGGCGTTTTTCATACTCTCATCTTCGCATGGGAAGCTCGAGCGGACGTGGGTTTGGCCTACGCGGTAGGGAATCAGCCTCTTCCACCGCTGCTTTTAAAGGTTTAGCCAACCAGGCGCTCGGCCTCTTCCCTCGCTTTGGAAGGCGCATTGGCAAACCTCTTGGCTGCGTACATGACGCCCTGCGGCGTGAGTCTGTACTGATGTCTGGGTCTACCTTCTGACTCTAAATCCCACTGACTTTCCAAGTAGCCGTTCTTGTGAAGGCGAATGAGAATGTTGTACACCGTTGGATGCTCAACACCCGAAAGAAGTTGAGACAGTTCGTACCCATAGCTCCACTTCTCGGGGTCGGCAACGAGAAGCTTTAAAAGGGCAAGCTCCTGAGGCGAGGGGACGCGCGTCCGCTTACCCGGTTCACCGACTGAGGTTTTGACGGAAACTTTTGAAGCTTTCCGCTCCCTCTGCCGTCTAGTTGAAGCACTTCCTGTCATACTTTTTGTAGCCATAAGTAAAGCTGGCCTTTCCAAAACTCTTACACTCGAGACGAATTAGCCAAGCAGAAGAAAACCCCACTACTTCTCAGGCGAGGATTAAGAACAACTTCTGATGGGCTACCGAGGACTTGTATATTCTTCTATTTCATCTATCGCCCTCCTCTATACATTTATGGATAATCTATACATATGTAACAATATGACATATATTGACTGTTTGTCAACAAAGTGTTCACATACAAAGGTTTAGTCTCCGGCTCACGATGTTCCCCTTACTTGCAGGTTCTAAACACATGTGATAAACAATTGACAACTTCACGAAGCATTGTTAAAGTTCACACGTGAGCCAGTTACCTAAGACCAAAGAGTTTGAGGGGCTCTCACAGTATTTCGAGCAAGAGGAACAAGAGTATGCTGCACTCGTTGATGAGGCGTTGCAGAGAGAAGTTGTAGAGGGCAATCTGGCACCAGCAGCCGTTGTCATCCTCGCCAAAGCTACCGAAGAATCGGATTCCGGCTCGAGAATGCTCATTTTGGGTGGTGCTGCGGAAACTTTATTTCTAGTCGAGAAGAATCACGTTAAGCAGGTCTTTTGGGCGCTGGGGATGCTTCAAGCCGCGCGGCAGCAGCGTTTGGAAGAGGCGCTTATCACGGCGCACGCTGAGGTGGAACTCGAGGGAGAATCGTTACCGGAAACCCTAGAAGGGTTGCTCGTCACCAACATCATAAGCTTTAGCGATTCTCTGACCGTTCCAATTTTGGTAAAGACGCTCCGTTTAGCTCCGAGTGACCAAAAAATTCTAGCTTTTACCGAATGCTACAAGACGCTGAAAATGAGGGGCTTTATTACAAGGCTGTTGAGGGCGGTAAGGCTGCTACTCAGGTATCTTTTTGCAGAGGGAAAGAAGTAATGTTTAGTAGTCATAGGGTGATGGACTAAGACGTTTCCCCTAAGTTCAATCTTTCAAGCACCCGCTCCCAGCCAGCGCGCCGCCTCCTCCGGCGTGTCAACATCCACGGCGTGAGAGGACGTAAGCCCAACCTCTGCAACCTCGTCCGTAAACTTGAGGAGCGCCTTGGCCCCGCCCGCCCCGCGCAGCGCTCGAGCGTGCCCGAACAGGCTCCGGTGGACGAGCGTGGGCACGCCCAGCGCGCCGTCGTCGTAGCGCGAGAGGATGAGGGGGCTGCCCGAGTCTCGGTGAGTCTTGATAAGGGCTTCCAGATGCGCAACGGGCACAAAAGGCTGGTCGGGGAGGACGAGGAGCGCCGCCTCGGTTTGGGGTGGCAGGGCCGTTATCCCGGTGCGTACGGAGCTGCCGAGTCCTTCAGGCCAATCCGGGTTCTCAACCACGCGCGCGCCGCACGCTTCGGCTTCGGGCCGGTAGAGCGCCGCGTAGGCACCCACCACGACGACGGTAACGTCCGCTACCTCCTGCGCTTTACGAACGGCGCGAGCGAGCAGCGTTTCTCCCTCAAGCTCGAGCGTTAATTTGGGCCGCCCCATGCGGCGGCTCTCGCCCCCCGCGAGCAGGACGGCGGCTAGCACGCGTTACGCATGGACGTGGATGGGCCCGTCACGGTCTTTAAGAAAGCCCGCCTCATACCTCCCCCGCACCGCGAGGAGTTCCGCGACGATGCTCACCGCGACCTCTTCCGGTGCCTCCGCGCCAACGTCTACGCCGATGGGGTTGTGAACTCGCTCGAGTGCTTCGTCAGGGACGTTTTCCTCGAGCGCCCCCAGCATCTTTTCATAGCGCGAGCGCGGCCCGAGCACGCCGATGTAGGGCGCGGGGGAGGAGAGCGCAAACGCCAAACTCGCCGTGTCGCGTTCTAAATGGTGGTTCATGATTACGACGTGCGAACGCGGGTTGATTTCCACCTTTTCGGCAAAGCCGGAGGGATGCGTGCGGACGAGCGCGGCGTTGGGGAAATTTTCGGGCGTCAAAAAGGCGGGGCGCGCGTCCACGACGGTCACGCGAAAACCCAAGTCGTGCGCGTAGCGGGCGAGCGGGATGGCGTCGTGTCCCGCGCCGAAGAGTGTTAATTCAAGAGGCGGCGTGGTCACGTCCAAAAAGACTTCCGCGTAACCGTCGCCCAGGGGAAAGCGGCGCGTCTCGGCGCGCGGGTAGCGTTGCGCCATTTTTTCTCTAGCGAGGGCGGTGAGGGCGCGCTCGAGCCCCGCATCTCCCAAACTCCCAAGCGTCCCGCCCGTTTCGTCAATAAACATCCGTGCGCCGCGTGGCGCGCCGTCTGTTGTGCTCTCCAGGACTGTTGCTAAAGCGCCCGCTCGAGCCGCCCGCAGCGCCCCCAGCCACGCCGTATGCGCCTCACGCTCGTCAAAGGGCTCGGTGTAAACGTCCACCGAGCCGCCGCAGCCGAGCCCGAGCCCCCACACCACGTCTTCATCCAAATCAAAAGCATTGAGGGAGGGCTCGCCCGTCTGCATCACGCGCTGGGCGATTTCGCCGACCTCGCCCTCCAAGCAGCCCCCCGAAATCATGCAGACCTGCGCGCCCCCCTCGGTCACGAGCATCTTTGCGCCCTCGCGGCGGTAGGCGGAGCCGCGGATGCGCACCACCGTCGCTAGGGCTATACGCTCGCCCGCGGCTCGAGCCTCGTCTATGGCTGTTAAGAGTTTCTCTTCCATCTCGTTACGGACATCTTAACCCCCGCGTCCTAAAGTCAGGGTGCGCTGGACGGGGGAGACGCCTTGGGTGAGGCGGGTATGCGCGGCTTCAAGCTGGAATCGCGCAGCGCGGCGTGGACGCGGGCCTCGAGTTCCCGCACCTCCACCTCCCAGCCGTAAGCCTCCCAACGGTCCGGCACGAGCGCTAAGTGCCGCAACGCCTTGGCGTAGTTGCGCCTGCCGCCCCTGGGCGAGCCCATCGCCCTCGCTTTGTGGAGCGCGGCGGCGAGTAAAATCACCCCGCCGAGAAAGCTCTTGTCAAGGTCCGTCGCCTCCAGCCATAAGGGCTCCAGAGCCTCATGACATTCCCAATATTCACCCTTTTCAAAAAGGTCAACGCCGTGTGTCCAGTTTTCCACCTGCTAAGTGTAGCGCTCGAGCCGGAGATAGACCTCGCTGGGGTGGTCGCGCGCGTAAGGAACGTCCCAAGGAACGAAGCCCTCGCCGCGAAAGAGGGCTGCCGCCGCCGCGTTGCCGCGTCTGTGGCTCGTGGCAGTCAGGCGGACCTCCGGCGTGAGCTCGAGCCGCCGCACGACCTCCCGCACCGCCCCGCGGGCGTAGCCGCGACCCTGATACCGGCGGTCGATCATCAGGCGGAGCAAGAAACCCACGCCCGCCTCGAGCTCGACCATCACAAAGCCGACCATCGGCGAGACGGGCGTTTCAAAACCGATATTGGTTTCGTCGTAAACGCCGAACGGGTGCAGCGTGGGCCGGACGTAGGCCTCAGCGAGCGAGCGCACGTTGGGCGCGACGAACGCCGCCTGCGCCTCGTCAAGCTCGAGCTCGAGGCAGTCTCCAAAGTTCTCGAGCGTGATACCGCGCAACTGAACGCTTGCGCCGGGAGCCTTCACCTACCCCTTCATCCCCGACGAGCTTAAACCCTCGATAAAGTACCGCTGCGCCAGCACGAAAATAATCATCGGCGGCAAGATGGCGATGGCCGCGCCCGTCAGCACGATGTTGGGGCGGTCGGCGGCGATGTTGCTTAGTTTGATGAGCGAGAGCGTCAGCACGTGGTTCGCCTCGTTCGCCTCGTTGATGATGAGGAGCGGCCACAAAAACGAGTTCCAGGCGTAGAGAAACGAGAAGATGGCGAGCGTGGCGATGGCGGGGCGCGAGAGCGGCACGAAAATCTGCCAGAGGATGCGGAAGCGGCTCGCGCCATCCAACATGGCGGCCTCTTCTAAGTCTTTGGGGATGGAGATGAAAAACTGCCGCATCAAAAAGGTGCCGTAGGCGGTGAAAATCCAGGGGAGGATGAGAGACACGATTTGGTTCTGCCAGTCGAGGATGACCATGAGGCGGTACATCGGGATGATGAGCACGACGAAGGGAATCATAATCGAGCCCAGATAGAGCAAAAAGAGCGTGTCGCGCCCGCCGAACTGGACCCGCGAGAAGGCGTACCCCCCAAAAATCGAGGTGACGAGCTGCCCCAGCACCACCAACACGGTCACGAGCACGGTGTTGACCAAGGCCCGGTCTAAGTTGAGGGTCAAAAACGCCCTGTAGTTGCCCCACTGAAAGTTGACGTACTCGCTCCGCGGGGCGGTGCGCTCGACGGCGTAGGTGTCTAAGGTAGGGTCATTAGGAACCACGAAGCGGTCTTGCGCGCCGCGGTAGGCGAGCAGAAGCTCTTGCGTCGCGCCTTCCACGGGCACTTCGTAAACGTCAAAACTCTCTTCCGCTCCTCCACGAGTGATGGTGACGCTCCGGCCCGTTTCGACGGCGTCGTCCAGCGGCACCTCCGCCACCAGGCGGCTGCTGCGCGTGTCCGTAAGGTTGATATTCTCCTCCGTCGTAAAGAACCCGAAACGTTCGCGCTCGCCCGTGCTCACTACGTCGCGGGTTCTGCCCTCTACCGGGAGGCGGTAGAGCGGCGCTTCCCCGCCCTCGTACGGCGCGGTCGCTTGGCTCATCGGCAAGAGTTCGGGCGGGTAGCGGAACACGTCGCCGGAGGTTTTGAGCGAGGTGAACATCATGTATAAAAATGGGAAGATGATGATGAAGCCGAAGCCCGTGAGCGCGAGGTAAGCCAGCGCGCGTAAAAAAAGCGTGCGGGGCGTGAGTCTGGAACGTCGCATAAGTCTCCTAACCCTTCCCTTAACCGTATGCCTGCGAGCGGTTGAGGCGGAACTGCACGAAGGTAAACGCGAAGATGATGATAAACAGCACCCAGGCGATGGCCGAGGCGTAGCCGAAATTGAACTGGTTAAAGCCGACCGTATAGAGGTAATAAACGAGCGTGGTCGCGTTTTCGGGCACCGGGCGCGACGGGAAGAGTGCATAGGGCTCGTTAAAAGCTTGCAGCCCCGTGACCATCGTGGTGATGAGGACGAAAAAGGTGGTCGGCCCGAGCATCGGCAGGGTGACGTTGCGGAAGCGCTGCCACGGGCTCGCCCCGTCAATCTCGGCGGCTTCGTACAAACTTCGGGGGATGCCCTGGAGACCCGCCAGAAAGAGCACCGTGTTGTAGCCGACGACCTGCCAGGCCGCCAGAAGCACCACCGAGATGAGGACGACTCGAGGGTCCGACAGCCACTGAATCTCGGGGTCGGGCACGCCCAAGAAGCCCGTGACTTGCGTGACCGCGTAGGAAATAAACCCCGTCGTCGGCGTGTAGAGCCAGCGCCAGATGAGCGCCGTGCCGACCACCGCCGCGACTGACGGCAAAAAGTACACCGCCCTGAAAAACTGCATCCCCGGCAGCGACGAGTTCAAAATAAGCGACATGACGAGCGCCGGGATGATGGCTAAAGGTAGGAGCATGGCGCAGTAGAGGAGCGTGTTAAAGAGGCTTATCCAGAAAAGCCGGTCTTTCGCGCCGACCACCAAGCGGCTGTTCCCGATGTCAAACTCGCGCACCACCGCGTAACCGAACGAGAGCGCGTTTTGCGCGGCACCGTCGTCGTCGCCCAGAACTTTGACCTCCAAAGACAAGAGCCGCGCGTAGTTGTTGACTCCAGTAACCTGGGGCACCTGCCCCACCGAGCTATTTGTGAAACTCAGATAAAACGACAAGAGGAGCGGCCCCGCGAAAAAGAACAGAAAACCCAAGATATTGGGCGCGAGCATGAACCAGCCCTGCCACGCCGCCCGCCCGTCGGGACGTTCGCCGAAGAAGTCTCCCAACCGGATGAGTTGCAGCACGAGCGCGCCCGACAGCAGAGCCGCCGCGGTGAGCGCCCACGTCTGCCACGCGCCGTAGGTGCCGAGCAGGTAGCCGATACCTGCCAGGATGTCGGCGGACAAGAGGATGGCCCCGAGCGTGAGGAGCGCAATCCCGAGACCCAAACGACTCAGCCACCGCCGCGCCTTGGGGGCGTCCTCGAGCCGCCCCGCCACAAAATAAAAGAGGTACGCCAGCGCAAAACCCAGAGTGAGATACGCGTTACGCATCACCCCGTTCACAACGTGCTCGAAAGAGCCGTAGAGGCCCCACACCCCAAAAAGCGCGAACAGCGCCCCCGCGAACGCGGCCAGGTTGACCCCGAGCGCCGCGTAGCGCCCCGCAGGACGCTTGAGGAGGAGGCCCACGCCCGCCAGAACCGCGAGCGCGGCGAGCGCGAGGGGCAAAATCCCGGCGAAAACCTGCACGGGCCTTCCCAAATCGGCGGGTTTGCCCGCGATGAGTAATGTGTCTGCACGGAAGATGCCTAGAGACAAGGTGACTAGATAAAACGCTAGCAGCGCGTGCCATACGCACGTGATAATGATGACTGGGTAGGCTCGAGCGTTCCCTTCAGAACGTCGCGCGGGGCTCGCGTGGTCCATGACTTTCCCTCCGGTTGGTCAAATAAGCTCTAAACTATAGTACCCATTTGCAAAATAAGGGGCGGCCACGCGGACCGCCCCGTCATTACCTGTCGTCACGTTGATGTGACAAGTGCGTTACTGCTCGAACTCCGGCGCGACCTGCGTGCAGATGGTGTTGGCGAACTCTTCGGGGGTCACTTCGCCGTTAAACACCGAGGCCACCGCGTTGCCGTAGGCGGTGTCGATGGCGGGCCAGTTGCCCGCGAAGAGCGGCGCTTCGGTGCGCACGTCGCTCGCGGTGGTGCCCTCGATAAACGCCTGGTTGTTCACGCCGCTCTCGGGCAGCGTGGCTAAAAAGAGGTCGATGGCCTCTTGTGTGTCCCGGCTCGGGATGTTCGCGCCCAAGGAGGCGATTTCGCCCTGAATCTCGGGCGAGGTGAGGCGGGTCACGAGCTCCCAGGCTTGTTCCGGGTTCGCGGTGTTGGCGTTGACCACGTACGCGCCCCAGAAGAGCCAGTTGGTGGGCTCGCCGCTCGGGCCCACAGGCAGGGGCGCGACGTTCCAGTTGAAGTCGGCGTTGGCAATCGCGCCGGGGGTGGCCCAGCGCCCGTTAATAAACATGCCGACGTTGCCCGCCAAGAAGGGCGGCTCGCCGTCCGTGCCCCAGGGAAGCGCCGCGCCGCTCTCGAACAGGTCGGCGGCGAACTGAAGACCCTCGACGGTGGCCTCGTTGTCTAAGCCGCAGGCGGTGTAGTCCTCGTTAAAAAAGCTGCTCCCGGCGGCGTTGACGAAGTAGCCCCAGTTGGCCCACCAGGCGTTCATGGCGAAGCCGTAAATTTCGTCGCCCAGCGTGTCGATTTCGTTGGCGGCTTCCGCAAAGCGCTCCCAGGTCCAGTCCTCGCCGCCGGGAGCGTCAAGCCCCGCCTCGTCAAAAAGGTCCTGATTGTAATAAATCGCAAAGGCCGACACGTCGCGCGGCAGGCCCCAAAGCGCGTTGTCGCCCTCCTCGACCGGGGTGGTGAGGAAGCCCATCGGGCCGGGATAGAAGTCGTCGGCGTTGTAGTCGGCGTCATCGGTGGCGTAGGGGGCTAAGTTCAAAATGAGCCCCGCCTCGGCGAAGCGTGCCACGTCGGTGCCCGGAATCCAGAACACGTCGGGGGCGGTGCCCGCCTCGATTTCGGTCACGAGCACGTCTTGGTACGAGGCACTTTCCGAGCCGCCGGGTTCGTACTCCAGGGTCACGCCCTCAAACTCAGCGTCGATGGTCTCGCTCGCCTGCTGATACACGTCGATTTCGGCCTGGTTGTCGGGGCGGGTGCGCCAGCGCAAGCTGACCTCGTCTTGGGCGAAAGCGGGCAAGAAAAAGCTTAGAAGAAAAGCAAAAATGATGATGCGACGAAGCATGTGTCCTCCTTGAAGTGTGATTTAAAGCTCGAGGCTTAGAGCCGAGCAGACCTGTTAAACTACCGTTTTGCCAAATCCTCCTTTCCCGTCTTGCTAGACGTGCGAGTGGAGAATCCACGGGTCAGCCGAGTTGAGCGACCGTTTGGATGCTTTCCGGACGCTCACTATAACCCAAAGGCGGGTGAGCAGCAAAAGGAGGTCTTCAGGTAGCCTTCATTTTCCTGTTTTAGAGTCTCAAGACGGCGCTGAGGCGGTTCGTGGTTTGATAATTCGCCAAGCTGAACGGGCTGATTTGCCGCTTCTCGCCCGGATGAAAGCGCATCTCATCGAGGACGCCACCAATCTGATTCCCTTCAACATTTGACCACCCGACTTTAGTCTCGAGACCCCTCACCAAGCCCCCGCCACCAGGCCACGAGCGCGTCGGGGAGGCGCAGGCAGTCTTCCAGCGCGTTGTCGGCAAGAGCCAGGCGCTCCCGCAAACCGCCGTAGCACGCCCAATCCCGCGGGGCGGTCTCGGCAGCCTCGCCGAACGCGCGCAGCAGAGTGTCGTGATAGGGCTCGAGCAGGGGGGTGTCGAGCGCGCGCGCCAGGCGGTCGCCCGCGGCGGCGGGGCTGCCCACGAGGAGGTGGGCGCGGATTTCTGTGGAGACGAGCCACGCCGACAGGCCTATGTCCCCCGCTTCCCGTTCGGACTGAGAAAGCTCCCGCGACGTTTCAAAGGCGGCGTGCGCGCGGCCCGTTTCCTCTAAAGCCGCGTCGGGGTCGCCCGCGCGGAGCAGGGCGGCGGCCAGGTAGGCGCGGCTCTGCGCCTCCGGGTAGGGGAAGCGGGCGTTTACGAGCGAGTCCCTGGCTCGAGCCACCCCCTCGCCCGGCGGGGCCACGAGGCTCGCGGCGAGCAGGCCCTTGCGCAGGAGCGGCCCGTAACGCTCGGGGCCGTCGGGGTGCGCCCCTACGTCCTTAAGAACCGCGTGTACGAGGCGGCGGGCGTGAGTCAGGTCGTTGTTAACCCAATTGGCGTGACCTGTCGCGTGCTGGAAGGGAGCCGTTAAGGGAAAGCGGTAGGGCCGGCCGAGGCCTCGGCACCAGTAGAGCAGGCCCAGCCGCAGGCGGGTGCGCAGGAGGCGGAAAGATGCGTCCACCCCAAAGGTACGTCCGTAGGCCCTAAAAACTTCCAGGTTGCGGCTCAGCACGAGCGCGGCCTCTTCGAACGCGCTCTTAGCGAGGAGGAGCAGCGCGCGCTCGTCTTCGACCTTGGCGCGCTCGAAGTCGCGCGTCACGGCTGAGCCTACGAGGGAGGGCTCGAGCACGCCCAACGCCGCCGCAAAGTCCGCCCTGGACTTCCCGAACGCGCCCCGCCTGCGGTGCAACGTCGCGCGCCGCGCCAGGTAACGCGCCCGCTCGAACGCGGGGGCCTCGCTCGCCAAGCGCACCGCTTCCGAGAGCGCCGTCAGCGCCCCGTCAAAGCGCCCCAACGCCATCCTCACGTCGCCCGTCTGGAACGCGACGCGCGCGCGGACGAGGTCGTCGTCGGTGCGGAGAGTCCCGAACTCGCGCAGCGCGCCCTCCAAGTCCCCGCCGTCCTTGGCAATCAGCCCCGCCCAGACCGCGACCTTGGCGTGGACGAGGCCCCCGCTCGCGCGGGCCGGGATGTGGGGGAGTTCCCCCCTGGCTTCCTCTTCAACCAGCGCGGCGGCCTCGCCCAGACTCCCCCGCCAGCGGGCGACGCTCGCGCGCACGAGCGCCAGCTCGGCCTTGAGCGTCGCGTCAAGGGCTGCGTCGGCCTCGCTCTGGGTGTCGGCGTGGGCCAGGAAAACTTCCGCCCGCTCGAACTGGCCCCGCAAGGCCGCGCCCTCGGCGCGCTTGAGCCCGGCCCAGGCGCGCAGGCGCGCGTCAGGGGAGGCCGAAAGCACCTCGAACGCCGCCACCGCGTTGGGGTGTTCGTAGGAGCCCAAACGGACGTAGTGCTTGGCTAAGGGTTCGGCGACCCCCTCGAGCCTCTCCCCCTCAAGCTCCGCGCTGGCCGCCTCCCACATCCGGTGGAGGAGCGCCTGCGGGACGCTGTGCTCGTTCAGCCAGCCCTCAAGCGCCGCCCAGTCGCGCGCCTCAAAGGTGTGGAGGAGGTAGCGCGTGGCCGCCTCGCCCCGGGGCGCCTCCCGCGCCGCCGCCGCGTGGTGGCCCGCCGCCGCCCCGTTGAGCAGGCGGTAGCGCGCGGGGTCGGCCTTTTGCAAGCGCGCCCTCAGAGAACGCGCGAGCTGGCGCGAAAAAGGCCGCCACACCCCCTCTTGGCCCGGGACGGGGTCCAAAAAGGCCTCCTCGAGCCCGCTTAACTCCCCCCACTCGGGTTTGCGCAGGTTGCGGAGCGCGTCGCCATGAAACGGCCCCTCGGGCAGCGACAGCACGGCCAGCGCCGCCAGAAAGTCGCGCAAGCGCCCCTCGCCCACCGTCTCGACGAGGCGGCTCAGCTCCTCCAAATGCGGGATCGGAGCGCCGTCGGCACGGTCCAGAGCCTCCGAGTCGGCGTCCGTTTTCGCCGTCCCCTCGACCCGCCCGGGGGGCGGCCCGCCCTCACGAATCTCGGCGAGGAGCGTTAAGGTGCGCAACTCCTCAAAGGAGCGGCCCGCGCGCGCGACCAGGGCCTCCTGCTGCGCGGGCGGCAGGTGGGGCAGCCGCCCCCCGACGAAACGCCGCGCCTCGCTCAGCGTGGGCGGGTTGAGCCGGACGGGTTCGCCGAACGCGCCCAAGTTTAAGAGCGCCCGCGCGGGCAGGTCGGGGGTGCTTATTAAGAGGCTCAGGTGGGAGAGTCGGCTCATGGGCTCCAAGAGCGACGCCCAGAGCCACTCCGCCCCGTTCACGCGCGGCACGTCGGGCGTGTTGAGGCGCAGGGGCACCGCGCCGGGCCCCGCGCCCAGGCTCTCCTGCGAGGCGAGCGAGCCCGACACGTACAAGAGCAGCACGGCGGGCGCGCCGTCGTGCTTCAAGGCGTCCAGAAACACGCGCGCCACCTCCGCCTGCGCGTCGGCCTGGACCGCGTACGCGCCCCGGCTGACGTTGGCGAGCCGCGCCTCGAAGCGTTGCGCGGGCACGCCCAGCGCCTGCGCGAGGCGGCCCAACGAGGCGGTGAGGTCGCCCGTAAACTCTAAGCGGGCGATGCGCGGCGCGGCCTTGGGCGGCCCGTTGAGCGCCCCCTGGACAAAGTCGAGCAACAGCGTCTTGCCCGAGCCGGGCCGCCCGGTCACGAGCAGCTTGGGCGCCGCGCCGCCCCGCACGCCGCTCACGAACTCCCCGTACACGCGCCTCTTCTCGCGCCCCGGCAGCCCCGTCGCCTCCTCCGCGTGACCGCCCAGCGACAAGAGCACCTCCAACTCGGGGGCCTGCAACGGCCCCCTGTCAAGCTCCGCCCACAGCCCCTTTAGAAGCTCGAGAAGCGCGCGCTTGTCCGCCACCTTGCCCTTGTCGCGGTAAATAATGTTTCTCACCACGTTGGGGTTCGCCCCGCGCGCCGCCATCGCCTTGCGCAGCCAGTTGATAGAGCCCACGACCCCGTCGTCGTCGCGCCGCCCGCCAAGCTCGCGCCGCACCTCCTCAAAAAGACGCCGCCAGGGGCTTTCTCGAGTCGTCACCCTCTAATTTTACGGTAGGAAAGTAAACAAGTACACAGCCCTGGATGACGGTTGAAGATTTTGGCGTTTGACGCCGTGATATTTTGTGCGGGTGAGTGAAGTTTTTAACCTTTTGGGAGGAGAAACTATGGCGACGTGGGACGAATTCGGACCGCGTTACAAAGAGTTGGAGGAGAGGCCCCTAACCGCAGAGAACGTGCAAGCCTGGCTGCACGACTGGAGCGACTTAGACAAGGACGTGCTCGAGGCCCTCACCCGCCTCATGCGCGCCCGCGACGAGGACACGACGGACGAGGGGGCGGGGAAAGCTTATCTGGACTTCGTGGGGGAGGTCTACCCCAGGGTGCAGGTGGCCGCTCAGAATTTGACGCAGAGGCTGCTTGCGGTGGACGGTTTCGAGCCTCCACCCGACCAGCGCGAACTCTTGCGCCGCTTTCGCAACGAGGCCGACTTGTTCCGTGAGGCGAACGTGCCCGTTAAGACGGAGCTCGAGACCCTAAACAGCGAATTCCAAGAAATCATGGGCGGCCTCATGGTGACGCTGGACGGCGAGACGATGACCGTCCCGCAGGCCGAAAAACGCCTTTTGGACGCCGACCGCGCCCGCCGCGAGGCCGCCTGGCGCGCCATCGAGGCGGCGGAGGCGGCGGTGCGCGACGCTCTGGACGATCTCTTCCTCCGGATGCTCCCCCTGCGGCGGCGGCTGGCAAAAAACGCCGGGGAGAGGGATTACCGCGCCTACCGCTGGCGCGAGATGAACCGCTTCGCCTACGCGCCCGAAGACGCCGAACGTTTGCACGACGCCGTCGCGCACGCCGTGGTGCCGCTCCTCTCCGACTGGCGCGAAAAGCGCCGCGAAGTCCTGGGCGTCCCCAGCCTGCGCCCCTGGGACCTGCTGACCGACTTACGCGGCGAGGGTCCGCTCGAGCCCTTCCAAGACACAGACGAACTCGAGGCGGGCCTGGTGCGCATCTTCAACCGTCTGGACCCAAGTTTTGGACAGCAGTTTGAATCGCTCAGGGACGGCTGGCTGGAGCTAGAGTCCCGCGAGGGCAAGGTGCCGGGCCTGGGCTACCAGTCGTTTTTCCCCAAAGAGCGCAAGCCCTACATCTACTGGAGCGCCAACGGCTCGCACCGCGACGTGTGGGTCTTGCTGCACGAGGGCGGGCACGCCTTTCACTCGCTCGCCTCGAGCGCGCGCAACGACCTCCTCTGGGACCTCCTGCCCGGCATGGAGATGGCCGAGGTCGCCTCGCAGACGATGGAACTCCTCACGCTGCCCTATTTAGAAGCGTCGCAAGGCGGCTTTTACAACGCGCGTGACGCGAAACGCGCCCGGCGCGAGAATTTGGAGCGGGCCCTACAGCAGCTTCCCAGGCAAGCGCAGGCCGACGCGTTTCAGCACTGGCTCTATACGAACGCGCCCGAAAACGTGACCGCCAAAGATTTGGACGACAAGTGGCTCGAGCTTTCCGCGCGCTTTGACCCCGCCATAGACTGGTCGGGTTTGGAAGGAGCGCACGCCAAAGGCTGGCAGTTCGGCCACATCTTCCAGTCGCCCTTTTACATGCTCGAGTATTCCATAGCCTGGCTCGGCGCGATTCAGATATGGAAGCGCGCGCGGGCGGACCCCTCGGGGGCGCTCGACGACTACAAGGCCGCGCTCGCTCTGGGCGGCACGCGGCCCCTAACGGAACTGTTTGAGACCGCCGGAATCCGCCTCGTGTTTAACCGTGACGAGGTGGGGGCGCTTTTGGGAGAGGTTCACGAGGCGTTGGTGGGGACGCTCGAGGGATAGGGCGGGCGACGCCTCAGGCGGTGGGCGGCGCACCACGCGCTGTGCCCAGCTTCCCGGTTTCGTCGCTGACGCAAAAGACTTACCCAACCCGGCACGCCTTATTTGACCCCATCTCCCCAAACATTTCACACGCCCTCATGTGACGCACAAAGCCCGTCCCTGATGTGAAAAATACACCCTCCAGCCCGTGCGTTTTTCAACAGCACGCTGCGCCCACAGGGTCCATAATCCTTTTAGACGAACGGGAAAAGACCCAATCGTTAGAACTCATCCGAGCACCCCGTATCATCCCATATCCCTCTGGGTGCTCAAGAATGGAGCGCATCATGCGCAACAACAAAAGCAACAAAGGCTTCACCCTCATCGAGCTGCTGATTGTCATCGCAATCATCGGCATTCTTGCGGCGGTTCTTATTCCGAACCTGATGAACGCCCGCAACGCTGCAAACGAGCGTGCTGTACAAGCACATAGCGCCAGCGTCAATACCGCCGTTACCGCTTGGTTAGCTACTGATGCAAGCCGCACTCCTGCGGCGGCTGTTACTGCTTGGAGCCCTTGCCTTGTGGCTAAGACTGCTGACGGCTACTCGACTAATGCTGCTCCTGCCGGAACTACTGCTTGCGCCGTTACTGCCGCTGATAACGGCGGCGTACTTGTGACCGTGACTGGTCCTGGTGTGGGTGGTGCTGTGACCTACGTCAACGGCCAGAAGCAAACTGCTCAGTAAATAACTTAGCAGCCGGAACGTACTTGAGCCGCCTGAGGATTCCTCAGGCGGTTTGCTTTCTGTGCAGTGGAAGGCGCTCTCTGTTTCCTGAACCTCTTCTGTTCAGCTTGATTTTCTTATTTACAAATTTAGAGGTTTGAGCCCTCACCAAAATCGCCTGACGCTTTGTCAGGCTCGAGCCCCTCACCACCTTTTGACGGCGCACGTGCTTAGGGGGTGGGGGGCTCGAGTCCTCACATGCTAAAATAACTCATGACCTTGAAACAAAAGTTGTATAAAGATCTCGAGCGGTTGAGCGAGGCGGAGCTGAGGCGGGTGGAGCGGTTTATCGCCGACCTCACCTTGCCCGAAGACGACCCCGCGCCGGACGAGGTGGAGGCGCTGTCAGGCCCCTTCGACGAGGACGATTATGTGCCGTGGCAAGCTACAACGTCCTCTTAAAGCGTAAAGCTCGGAAGTTTTTGGATGGGCTGACGCAAAAGCAACCGGGTGACGCCGCCGCCATAGAAGAGGCGTTGGGTGAGATGACACAAGACCCCTGGGCGGGTGACGTGAAAAAGCTGCGCGGCGTCTCAGGTTACCGCCGGAGGGTCCGCAACTACCGCATCATCTTTCGCGTGGAGAGCGACGACGCGACCGTGTTTGTTGAAGCCATCGACCTTCATCACCGGGCTTACTGAGCGGTCTTGGCATTGGCTGAGGGTATGGGATATACCAAAGGAAGGTGTGCGTATCAATCAGCACCCTCATTGGGGGGGCATGTAACCTTCAAAGCCCTCGGGAATATCCTTAAAATCATCGGCAATCCGGACATCTTTGGCACTACCAAGCCCGCCCCGTCTGTGAGTTACAGGTCTCGAGGCGACGAGTCTAAAGGTTGTTCCGTCCTCGCGGGTAATCACGACCTCTTGACCTTCCATCGCTTTGTCCAAAAGTTCGTCGAGTGTGGCTTTGGCATCTTCAACGGCAACGGTCACAAGGTTTAGTTTACATCTTTTGCGGGATTCTTTCGAGTCGGCGCGTTAGACCTCACCAAAACCGCCTGACGCTTTATCAGGCTTAGGGTTCCTTATCACCCTTTGACGGCGCATGGGCTTAGGGGGTGGGGGGCTCGAGTCCTTTACTAAACATTTGGCGGTGTGGGGCTCGAGGGTTTTAGCAAAGTCTGATGGTGTGGGGCTCGAGCTTTGTTCCGACGATTTTCTTTGTACTCTCTAGCGCTCGCTCTCTTCCTCCCTCTTTTCCCTCGCCGCCCGACTAACCTGCTCGACACTTTGCTCACCGAACAGGGTCCGCTGCCACTTCGTATAGTCGAAAGGCTCGCGCATGATGAGGGCGATAAATCTTTCGGCGTTGACCTCGCCAAGGGCTTCGACCAGTGCTTGTGTGCCGTCAATCCTGATTTCTGTGTCTGTTTTCATTTTCCTCCCGTAGTTTCCCACTGCGTAACAAAGGCGACAGGATTAAGTGACGGTACGCCGAGTGCGCTTCCGCCTAGCTTCTTGAGTAGGATGTCGTCGGTTGACAGAAAATAATCGCAGCCAGCCGCAGCGGCGCAAGCGACGTGAAGCGCGTCTTTACTTTTGACGTTGAGCGTGCGGAGTTGCTCCGCGCGGTCTATGATGTCGGCGGTTTCGGACACGTCAACCACGGCGCGCTTGCGCCAGCGTTCGATGGCTTTGCGTCTCTCTTCAAAAGGGTTAAAAGAGTTCTCGTAGTCGAGCATGTACGACCACGCCAGCGTAAGACCGTGACTTATTTGCGTCTGGATAAATAATTTTGCTTCCGTCTCCAGACGAATCCTTATTTGGCTTTGGTCGTCGAAGGGTCGGTTGAAGCAGCAGTTGTCAAGATAGACAAGCACAACCACATCATATTACCTTACTACCTTGCGTCCGGCAGGTACGAAGCCGCGAAGGTGTAGGGGCTCTGGATTGGGGCAAGGGGGCTTTAACAAAGTTTGGTGGTGTGAGGGCTCAAGGGGGCTCGAGCTTCGGTTACGGCGTATAATCGGGCATGACCGAACTGCTCGAAAAAGCCATCTCCGAGGTTCAGAGACTGCCCGAGGGTGAGCAGGACGCTATCGCCCGGCTGATTCTCGAGGAACTAGAAGACGAGCGCCGCTGGGACGCCGCTTTTGCAGGGTCTCCACACGTGCTTGCGAAACTGCTCGAGGAGGCGGAGGCCGAAGACCGCGCGGGTCTTACCCAAGCGTGTGACGTTGAGGGGTGAAGTCACGGACGACAAAAACGTTTCGTGACCAGCTCGCCAAACTGCCCGAAGGTGTTAAAACAAGGGCGTACAAACAGTACGAACTTTTTAAGAAACCCCTGGCACAGTTCTTTACAGTTCAAGCAGGTTCACCCGAATCTGCCCCTCTATTCGGCGCGGGTCAGCCGAGGCTACCGCGCCGTTTGCGAACGTGACGAGGGCGGGGTGATGTGGTTTTGGGTTGGGTCACATGCTGAATACGACAAACTCTTATCGAGGCAGTAGTGGCGTGTAAAGAAGCTAGGGGAAGTGCTTAACGCCCCTCCCCAAAACCGCCTGACGCTTTATCAGGCTTAGGGTTCCTTACCACCCTTTGACGGCGCACGCGCTTGGGAGTGGGGGGCCTTGGGTCAAGGCTCGAGGTTACTAAGCATCTCGGTGACTGCCCTTTTAAGGGTAGTAAGTTCGTTCTCAACTACGTCCCAGATGATTTCTAAATCAAGATGAAAATACTGACGGGCAATGACGTTGCGTAATCCCACCATCTGTCGCCAGGGTACCTCTGGATGGGAAGCTCGAGCGGGTTCGGGAATCTTCCCGGCGGCCTCACCGATGATGAGCAAGTTCAGCGTTATGGCGTCGGCTCTCATGGGGCTCTGCAAAAGCGCCTCCGAGGACGCCTCTTGTACCCCTCGATTTTTTGAACGGCCTCGAGGATGTCGTTCAAGAAGAGGCGAACATCACGCGACACGCTCTGCCTCGCCCAGCACCCTCTCGCTCAGCAAGGGCTTGAGTCCCTCACGCGTCACGAGGTCAACGGGCAGGCCGAACAAATCCTCTAAGAACAGCTTGAGGCCCATGTAGTTACGAAACGTTTTGGGCGTCAGTTCTACCAAGAAGTCAAGGTCGCTCGCCTCGCCCGCCTCGTTACGAACCGCCGAACCAAAAAGCGACAAACGGACAACGCCGAACTCGCGCAACGCCTGGCGGTGTTCTTGCAGTTTGGACTGGACTTCGTGAGACTCGTAAATCATGCGCCCATCATACTACGTGCTGCCAAACGCACTCAGGTGCTTTGGGGGGTTGAGTGAGGGTGTGGGGGGCTTTACGGGCTTCAACGGAGTTTGGTGGGGTGGGGGCTTAGGGCCCTTCACCACCCTTTGACGGCGCGCTTGGGGGGTGGGGGGCTTAGAGTTCTATTCTCCCAACCACTCCTCGCGGCTCACGCCCGCTTGGCGCAGCAGTCTCGACAGGAGAGAAACACCTATGTCTTTGCGGTGCGGATTGGAATAGTTAGAACCACCTCGCCGCGTACCATGTACGGGTGCTTGCCACCCTCAAAGGGTCCCTCGAAACCGAGCGCCCGCAAGCGCCCAATAAAATCCCGCCACGAAACGGGGGCGAGTTTAGGCAACGTCCATCTCTGCGGGTACGCTCACCGTGACGCCGTCTAACGGAGGGATGGGCAGGTTGCGCGAAAGCCTGACGATGAGCCAGCCTTCGACCGTGCTGGCTAAGTTGTCACGGCAAGCCTCGAGCGTTTCGCCCGTGGCCCATACGCCTTGCAAACCCGGAACCTCACTGTAAAAGGGTTCGTCGTCCTCGATAATTTCGTAATGCGCTTTGCGCAGCGCGGCCTGGATGTAGTCGGTAATCATGTGAGCCTCTGGCACATTATAAAGCTTATTGCGAGCTTGTGAGGGCTCGAGCCTTTCCCACATCGGCTGAGGGTGTTGGACTTAGGGGTGGGGGCTTAGAGTCCTTTACCACCCTTTGACGGCGCACGCGCTTGGGGGGTGGGGCTCAGGTTTTGACATGCTAAACTGTGTCCATGAAAGTTAAACAGTTTTCCTTGCGGCAGTACCTGATTCGGGCCTTAGAGCTTGCGGAGTACGAGCGCGACGAGGACGGCGTGGTGGTGGCGCGGGTGCCGGGCGCGGACGGGTTTTACGCTCAGGGGGAGAGTGTAGAGGAGGCCAGGACGGAACTCGCGGACGTGGTTGAGGGTAATGTGCTCTTGGCGCTCCAACTGGGCTTCGACATCCCCAAACTTTCCGGGGTTGACGTGCTCGAGCAGAACGTTGCCTAAGCTCACGCCTCTCAAAAGTAGAGAGGTGATTGAAAAGCTGCGTAAACTAGGCTTCGAGGGACCTTTTCCGGGCGGGCGTCACTCGCGCATGGTCAACCTCAAGACGGGGCAGATTGTGCCCATACCCATTCATAGCAAAGAAATTGGCGTCGGGCTCATCCGCGAGATCATTCGGCAGGTCGGTGTCAGTCGTGACGAGTGGCTGAACTTGTAGGGATGGTGTGAGCCCGTTAAGCCCCTCCCCAAAACCGCCTGACGCTTTATCAGGCTTAGGGTTCCTTACCACCCTTTGACGGCGCACGCGCTTGGGGGTGGGCTTTTTGGGGAGGGGGCTCGAGGGGCGTGGCGAAAGGGGCTTGGGGCTTTATCCTCACCCAGGATGTCACGCGCTGTCTCACAAAATTCTTAAGAGGCTCACATAAATGAGGCCTTTTCGCGCTACAACGGGCGCGGGAGCCTTTAGACTGTGGTGTGGAGGCGCGGTGTAGGGAACGTCATGTTTGGCGAGGTCACGGTTATGCACTACGTCCGCTCAGGCTTTACCCTTCTGGAACTGCTCATCGTCATCGCCGTCGTCGCTGTGTTGGGGGCGGTGTTCGTGCCCAACTTGGTCTCGTCGCGCAAGGCGGCAAACTATCTGGCGGCGGCCGTCATGCTGCGTAACCTAAGCGCCGACCTCCTGCTTTGCGCCACCGACAACGGCGACTTTCCCCCCGACGCGGGGCCGAACGCGGCCCCGGCGGGCTGTGCCGGGCTGGACTGGCCCGCGCCGGACGAGGTGCCTTTCGGCTCGACCATCGACTTCGAAAACTGGACCGTGGGCACCGGGCGCTGGGTCGGCCTCACCTTTTACGGCGCAGCGAACAACCGGGCGGGCATTCCCGTCTACACGGACTTGGGGCCGGGTTTTGTCCGGCACGAGGTGGGGAACAATACGACTTTCTCGCTCGCGCTCGAGGTGCCCTGAACGAGCACCCCGGCTTGAGTAAAATTCGGCTGACGAGTCGCCCCGCAACCTTCCCCTATCTGCTCACACTAACCACTGAATCACACGTTCAGCACCACAGAACTCACATTAAAAAATTTGAACCTTAACCTAATACGCCCCCTCGGCCTTGAGCACCACCGCGACCGTCTGGCTCATGATGACCAGGTCGAGCCACAGCGACCAGTTGCGCACGTAATAGGCGTCTAAGCGGACGCGCTCGGCGTAAGAAAGGGTGTTGCGGCCCGAGACCTGCCAGAGCCCGGTGATGCCGGGGCGCACGCGGGTGTAGAGGTGCGCCCGGTCGCCGTACCACTCGAGCTCGTCCGCCATGATGGGCCGGGGGCCGACTAAGCTCATGTCGCCCATAATCACGTTCCAGGCCTGGGGCAGTTCGTCCAGGGACAGGCGGCGCAGGAGGGTTCCCAAGCGCGTGACGCGCGGGTCACGGCGCAGCTTGCGGGTTTCGCGCCACTCGAGCTTGGCCTCGGGACGGCTCGCCAAGTAGGCGGCGAGCTGCGCGCCCGCGTCCGCGTGCATGGTGCGGAATTTCCAGGCGGTAAAGGTTTTGCCGCCTCTGCCCACGCGCTTATGGCCGAACAGGGCGGGGCCTTGCGAGTCTAAGCGGACCATGAGGGCCAGGACGAGGAGGAGGGGGAGGATAAGGGGCAGGAGCAGGAGCATGAGCGTCAGGTCGAGCGTCCTTTTGAGAAAGCGGTTCACGGGCCTTACTAAATTGTTGCGGAGTTCCAGGGCGATGTGCCCCTCTAGGTCTCTGGGGATGACCCACACGCTCGCCACCTCGAGCAAGTCGGGCACCAGCCAGACGCGCTCGAAGCGCCGATACAGCCCGTCGAGGAGCGAGGGCACGTGCGTTTTGGCGGGGTCGGGCACGACCAGGCAGGTGCGGACGAGGGGCGCGCGCTCGGGCAGGCTCGAAGAGCGCCCGGCCACGCGCAAGCCCAGCACGCGCCGCTGCTCCAAAATAGCCACGAGCGCGTCCGCCTGCGGCGACGTGCCGATGACCCACAAGGGCTCGCCGTAAAAGGGCGCGCGCGAGAGGAGCGCCTTGGTAAAAGCCCGCACGAGGGGCAATCCGACAAGCACGAGCCCGCCCGTAAGGACGAGGACCGCGCGCGAGTAGACGTTTGAAAACTGAAAGAGCGCGCTCCCCGCGAGCACGAAAAATACGACCACCACCGTGGACACTACGCCCCGCCGCAGCTCCTCTGCGGAATGGACGCCGTACCCAGGATAAAGCCCGAACATGGCCCGCGCGAGCACGAAAAGCCCCAGCACCGGCCAGAGCGTCGCGTAGTTCAAAATGGGACTAAAGGGCGTCAAACCAAAGGCGGGCAGCACGGCGTCGCGCAAAAAGATGGCGAGCAGGGTGGCCCCGACGATGGTCAGCACGTCGGCAAGGGCGAGCACCAGGGGCACGACGAGGCGCCCCATGAGGGTCAGCGCCAGTAGCCCCGGTGCATACTCGCGCGCTTCACCAGAGAGCGCGGTAGATGACGATGCTTCTTTCCTAACGATAAACCCACCCACTTCGCGGCGCTTTCTAAAAGCGCCCTCGGTATCCAACTATAAAGCTTATGCACTCTGAGAAAGCTTAAAAGGTCTCCAACGTACCGAATCCCTTCGCCGCTCAAGGAAGTTCTGCCGAGCTCGCCCGCCTGGGCGAACACCACGCCGATGTCGAAATAGCGCCGGAAGGTCTGCGGCAGCGTGTAATCGTGCGAGTGCTCCGCGACCGCGTCGGCCACATAAGCGACGCGCCCGCCCGCGCGGAGGAGCCTTTCTGCAAAGAGCATGTCCTCGTTCATGATGGTGTGGGCCGGGAAGCCGCCCAGCGCCTCCCAGGCGTCGCGCCGAACCGCCGAGGCGCTGTTGGAAAAGAAGAAAGCGCGCACCCCGAGCCGCGCCGCGTCGTCGGGTGAGACCAGCCGGTCTTGGGGGGGGTAGTTGGTTTCGCGCGCGTAACGCTCGAGCGGCGTCGCGCCCGCGCGTGGCCGCTGCCTCGCAAAAGCGGCGGCGGCTTTCCCGGCGGCAAGGGGGGCGACAAGGCGTTCTAAAAACTCCGGGTGGTCGGGGCGCGCGTCCTGGGTCAAAAAGACGAGCACGTTTCCAGAAGCGAGCGTCGCGCCCCGGTTGCGGACGCCCGCGTGGTGAAAAGCTTCCCTGGCAACGGACTCGACCCGCGCCCCCGCCCGCGCGAACCTCGCGGGCGTGCCGTCGCTACTCTCCGAATCGAGGACGATAAGTTCGGTAGGGGAGAGCGTCTGCTCGCGGAGCGCCGCCAACAGGCTTTCGGCAAAGGGTGCCGCGTCGAGCGTCGGGATGATGACGCTGACGCGGGGCTCGAGCTTTAAGAGCTTCCCCACACGCACATCAGCGACCACAGCCTCACCCACGCCGTGAAGTCTACCCCGGCACCGCCGCGATCACAGTGTGGCCCAGCAAACGACGCCTGTACCCTTTGGGGAGCTTCACCGCGCCCGCCAAGCGACCGCCCACACATCACTCAGCACTCGCTACCGGACCCCTTGCGAAAGTCGCAACAGCGCCGGCCCGAAGTTGTAGATGCCCGCTAGGAGGTTCAAACACAAGCCAAGGCGCTTGTTACGCAATATCCGCCAACGCCCTCTCCATAAGCTCACACCCCGCGTTCAAATCTTCTTCGGTCACGTTGAGGTGCGGCGCAATCCGGATGGTGTTGCCGTAAAGCCCGCCCTTGCCGATGAGCAGCCCGCGCTTGCGCGCGGCGTTGACTAAAGCTCCGGCTCGAGCCCCGTCCGGCTCCTTGCCCCCGTCCGGCACCACCATCTCAAACGCCTGCATCAGCCCCATCCCGCGCACGTCGCCGATAAAGGGATGCGCTTCCCGCATCTTCTCCATGCGCGCGCGGAGCCTCCCGCCCTGCTCCTCTGCGTTCTCCCAAAGCCTATGCTTCTCAATGTACTCAATCGTCGCGTAAGCCTGCGCCATCGCCACCGGGTTGCCGCCAAAGGTCGATAAGGTGAGGCCGTCCACCGCCTCCGCCACCTCGGGCGTGGCGACGGTGCAGCCCACGGGCGCGCCGTTGGCGATGCCCTTGGCGAAAGTTATCACGTCGGGCTCGACGCCCCAATGCTCGATGCCGCACCAGTACCGACCCGTGCGCCCCCAGCCGGTCTGCACCTCGTCAATGATTAACAAGCCGCCCGCCGCCCTCACCACAGGCAGGATGCGCTTGAAATAATCCTCCGGCGCAACCACAAAGCCCCCGACGCCCTGGATGGGCTCGGCCATAAAGGCGGCGATGCGTCCGCTCGTGCAGGTCGCTATCATCTCCTCTAAATCCTGCACCAAAAAGTCCAAAAACTGCGCCTCGCTCATGCCTTCGGGCCGACGGTAGGTGTAGGGGTTTTTCACGTGCTTGATGGCCCCGTCGAACACGCCGCCCAAGCGCCAGGTGCCGTGCGCGGTCATGCTCATCATGCTCACCGAGCGGCCCGAGTAGGCGTGGCGCAGCGCGATGATGTCGCTGTTGCCCGTGTACATCCGCGCGGCCAGGATGGCGGTCTCGTCGGCCTCGGTGCCCGAGTTGGTGAAAAAGCAGTGCTTAAGGCGGCCTGGCGTGATTTGCGCGATTTTTTCGGCTACCCTGATGGTGATTTCGTTGATGTAGAGCGTGGAGGTGTGCCCGAGCTTATGAAGCTGCGCGTCCGCCGCGGCGACGACCTCGTCGTTACAGTGGCCGACTGACACCGTGAGAATGCCGCCGAAAAAGTCGAGATACTTGTTGCCCTCAACGTCCCAAAGCCACTGGTCTTTGGCGTGGTCGACCGCCAGGGGCTCGTCGCCATAAAGGAGCATTTTGCTCTGGATGGGGAAGAGGACTTCGCGCTGGCGCTCGAGCAGTTCCTGCGTCTTGGTCTTTACGTTTTTTTCTGCCGTCGGCGTGCTCATGTTAACCTCCAAGGCTTCGGCATGAACGAAAGGGAGCGTCGTGAGCTCACAGCTTAGCACGCGACGCCCCCAGAGGCTTTTTGGTTGGGGGGAAGCTCGAGCCCTACTGCCCTCCCGTCATCCCTTCCTGAACCGCGTCATAAACGCTCGTGTCCACAATCTCCTCAAAAGTCACAGGCTCCCCAATCAGCCCCACCTGCACGAGCAAATTTACCGAATGCTCAAACGCCGCCGGGTCTATCGCGCCTACCGTTGTATCCGGCGTGGGCTTAACGAGTTCGGCCACCCGCGCCATCTGCCAGGTCTGGTGAATCTCCGGGCTCTGCGTGCTACCCGAGCCCGCGCAGGTGTCGCCGCACTGGCTGAGGACGATGTCGACGGCCTCCTCTTGATTGTTGACGGCGTATTCCCAGCCCCGGATGGACGCGCGCAAGAAACGCGCTGCCACCTCCGCGCCGGAGAGTCCCGAGCCCTTGAAGTCGTCCGTTTGCAAAAGTTCGGGCGTGGTGAAGATGAGGTCTTCCAAAAGCTGCGCGTCGATGTCCGCGGGGTCGAGCACGTTGAGCGTGTCCAGCGGGTAACCCAGACCAACGATTTGGTCGAGTTCGTTATAGGTCATCGCGCTCGCCACGTCTACTTCGTTGGGAAACACCAGCGAGGGGTCAAAGGCGTACACAACCGCGTTCACGTCCGGGTTGGTCACGGTCGGGTCTAGGTTCGAGGTGAGGTCTTCAACGTCAAAAATCGCCTGCGCGACGAACTCGTTGCCAAAGCCCCAGACACCCACAGTCCGGCCCGCGAGGTCAGGAAAGGTCTCAATGCCCGAATCGTTAAGCGCCACCATCCGGTAGCCCGAGTCCTGATAAATCTGCGCGATTTGCACGACCTCGAGCCCCTGCGCCCGCTGCACCAGCATGTTGGCAATCCAGTCGGTGCCGAAGTCGCAGTTCCCGCTCGCCACCTGCACCGTCGGGTTGACGTTGCCGCCGTCCAGAATGGTCACGTCGAGACCTTCTTCTTCGTAAAAGCCTTTTTCCTGCGCGACAAAGTAGCCCGCGAACTGCGCCTGCGGGAACCATTTGGACTGGAAGCACACGTCAACGAGGTCTTGGGCGAAGCCTGCCGGGAGCGTGGTGAGAAGGAGCGTTGCCAGACCCAGAAAAACCTTTTTCATGTTTCCTCCTTAAAGTGTTACGAGGCTCAGTCTACCAAGGAGAAGAGGGAGAGGGGGAAAGCATGAAGAAAGTAGCTTTGCACCGAACGTTATGTTCGCACGTTTAGCTTGGATATGACCTCGTAGGTGCGATATAATACTCTTCATGGCTATGTCATCACGGAGCGAGCGGTATATACACAGTTATGTCGTTTCGCCTGTGATGCGAACGGTTGCGAATTCAGCAGATTATTTCAGAGCCTGCAAAAACTATGAGTAAATCTATTACCCGGATTGATGAGCCTGTCATCGCCATTAACGTTAATCAAACCTACCGTGCTGGAATTAGCGCAGGCGAACTTTACGATTGCACCAGAGGAATATGGCGACTTGACCGTGAACGCGCCGAGAATGCTCGCTTTGCATTTGCCGTTTATCAAGGTAATGTAGAGGAAGTGTATGAAATAAATCAATGGCATCGAGAACTTTCGACGGAATACAAAAACCGTCAGCCTGAACATACTAAACTGAAAAACCGTTTTGAGTTTGTCGGCAAAGTAGCTCAGGATAGCGTTCGAGATAAATATGTTGGAAAACAGATGCCGGAGATGCATACACAAAATCCGATTCGCTACTACAACTGTTAGTTCTTTGTTAGCAACGGACGACATAACAAATATTTAGACGTGAGGGCGAAACAGCTTCTCTTTTAAAACTTGCTTCCTGACGTTGTACGTAATCGGTTTCGCCCCACGTCAACTCAATCGTTGGCGCGCGTAGCAAAATCATCCGTGATTTCAGTGCATTTACACCCCGTCTGAATATAGGATGGATACAGAGGTAGAAGAAATGCTCGAGAGCCTAAGCGGTGAGACACGTTTATTCCCGATTATCGGCGACCCAGTCATCTACGTGAAATCACCCGAGCGCCTGACGGGTGGTTTCGCGGCACGGGGACACAACGGCCTATGTATTCCGATGCAGGTGCCGGAAGGGGATTTGGAGCGCGTTATACGCGGCCTCACGCTCGTCCCCAATATTGACGGTTTGCTGGTCACCATGCCGCATAAATTCGCCGCCTATAGCTACTGCGCCACCAGCTCCGAGCGGTCAAAGCTGCTGGGAGTGGTGAGCGTGATGCGCCGCAACGCTGACGGTTCGTGGCATGGCGACATGCTCGACGGGCTCGCCTTCGTAAAGGCGCAAAAAGACCAAGGCGCGCAGATAGAAGGCGCTCGAGCCCTGCTCATCGGGGCAGGTGGGGCAGGGGGTGCCATCGCCGTCGCACTGCTCGAGTCCGGCGTCCGCGAACTCATCATCCACGACACGAACGAGGCTCGCGTTGCCGAACTCATGACGCTTGTGGCGGACTTAGGCCGTGACCGGGTGACCGCCGGGCCACCCGACCCAACGGGCTGCGACCTGGTATGCAACGCGACACCGCTGGGTATGGCTGAAGGAGACCCGCTGCCCGTCGCCGCGCCCTTACTTACACCTTCTATGTTCGTGGGAGACGTGATTGCCGGGCATGGGGAGACGCCCCTTTTATCCGCCGCCCGCGCCGCAGGCTGCAAGACAGCGAATGGAGACCAGATGGTCGAGGCGGTGCAGGAGATGATGCTCGAGTTTCTGCTCGGCAAGTGACAGAGCACTCTGCCTATGCGCTGCAAGGGACGCTGAACCGTTCTAATCTGAATTTTGCCAATATAGGCTCGTTTCAGCTTTAGTTTTCTCTAAACGAAGGGTGCCAGCTTGTGAGGGCACGCTCTAAGGCCGAAAGCGCCCCGTAAATAAGAATCGAGAAGAGGCTCGAGACAAAAATCGCCGCAAACACCACGTCATAGGCCCCGCGCCGCGCGCTCAAGGAGATGCGCTGACCTAAACCTATGGGCGGGCCGGGAATGAGAAATTCCGCAACGATGACGCTCACCACCGAGAGGACCGCGGCGAGCTTGAGGGCGTTAAAGAGGTAGGGCAGCGCGTTGGGCAGCC
The DNA here is from genome assembly GCA_965214995.1 of Trueperaceae bacterium. Classification (GTDB taxonomy): domain Bacteria; phylum Deinococcota; class Deinococci; order Deinococcales; family Trueperaceae; genus CBDCCT01. The sequence continues at coordinate 3,827,588 of CBDCCT010000002.1, read as the reverse complement.
TCAGCTTGAGGAAGACCTCGCGCGGCGTGGCGGCGTAGGCGCGGAGAAGCTCGAGCTTTAGCGGGTCCGTCTGGAGGAGTCCTTGCACGGTGTTCAAGACCACCGGAAAAAACGTCACGATGACCACCACCGCCGCCTTGGACTCCCAATCCACCCCAAAGGCGCGGCCCAGCACGGGCGCGAGCCCGACGATGGGCACCGCGCCGAAAGCTGCCGCCAAGGGCAAAAAGCCGCGCTGCAAAAAAGAACTCGCCGCCACCGCGACGCCGACCAGAAAACCCCCGGCGAGACCCAGAAGGAGGCCCAAAAGAACCTCTTTGACAAACGTTACATAGGCGTCGCTCAGCAGCACGGGGAGGCTCGAGCGCAGTTGCGCCCAAACATCCGTGACACTCGGAAAAATTCCCTTGGGCACCCCGTAGCCGACGACGAGCCCCTGCCACAACAGCAGCAATACGAAGGGAACCGTAGCGGGCGGCAGCGCGCGGCGTAGTCCCCTAACAAAGCCCGTGTCCTCTGGCGCCGGTTCGGTGAGGCTCACGCGCCCGGCGGCGGAGACCGCGGCGAGCAGGAAGCCCCAGAAGAGCAGCCAGTAGCCCCAGGCACCACTCGTCTCGAGCCCCTCCAGCCCGTACACCCCCAGAAACGTGCCGAGCAACCCCGCAGGAACGACGAGCGCCAACGTCCAGACGGTGCCGACAAGCGACAGCGCGAGCGTTCCAAGCGCGAGAACGAAACCAAGCACGCCGAGTTCGGTCCATGCTGCTCCCCCCGCCGCTCCAAGAGGACCAAAAAGCCCAACCAGCGCCAGTACAGCACCCGCCACGGCAAAAGGCGCGGGCCTGAACTTCACGCCCGCTCCCAGGGAGCCAGCACGCGCTGCACGAGGTTGACGAGCGTCACCAAACCAATCCCCAAAAGTCCAGAAATAAGGAGCAAAATCCACACGTCCGCCACGTTGCCCGACTGCACCTGACCCAAGATCTGAAAGCCCAAACCGCGGCGGTTGTTCGACTCGGTCTCGGCGACCAAGGCCCCGACGAGCGCGGCGGCGGTGCCCAGTTTGAGCCCCGTGAAGAAAAAAGGCACCGCGGCGGGAAAGCGCACCTTGAGAAAAACCTGTCGCGGCGTCGCGGCGTAAGACCTCATCAAATCCAAGGCGAGCGGGTCCACCGCGCGCAGGCCCTTGACGGTGCTCACCACCACCGGAAAAAAGCAGATGTACGCCCCGATGATGGCGGTGGGCAGGAGGCTCGTCTGGATGGTGATGCCCATATTCCCCAAAACGAGCAGGAGCACGGGCACGAGCGCGATGATGGGGACCGTCTGCGAGGCGATGGTCCAGGGGAGGAGCGCGCGCTCGAGCGGCCTGAAGAGCACAAAAAGCACCGCCAGCATAATGCCAACCGCCCCACCCAACCCAAGCGCCGCGAGTGTCCCCAGCGTCGTGTAGAGCGTCGCCCGGACCACGTTGCGCTCGTCGCTAAGCGCGTACTTGCCGAAAAACGGTGCTATGCGCGCGGCAATCCAGTGGGGGAAGGGGACGGGGTGCTGCGGCAGCGCGTAGAAGCACTCGAGCAGCGAAGCCCCGCAACCCGGTTTGGCGTAGACGGTGTATTGATTTGTCCAGACTCGAGCCCCAGCCGGAGGCGTTTCGGCGAGCCTCACCTCACCCGCCGCGGGGCGGCTCACGAAATAATCCCGGTACTGCCTGAGCGCCGCGTTGCGCGGCGGAGGCTCCGCAAAGGTGACGACGTTGCCCGCTCGAGTGTAATCCTCCTCGCTCAAAAGCTGGTCGTTCAAGGTGATGAGGCCTTGGTTACTCTCGAAGGTAAAGGTGCGCTGCGCGCCGTCCACGCGCTCTTCGGGGCGTTCGGCGGTGCTCGAGAGCGGCGTACCATTTACAAACAAACTCCGGCTCTCGTCATTTTCGACAATATTTTCGACGGGGAATTCAAACGTCCGGTTGCTGTCGTCGGCCTCACCCCGCAGCGTCTCACCGTCCGGCGCGGTGACGTTTTCTTTTTCCCACTTGCGCAAATCGTGCTGGTCGCGCCAGGCGAGCGGCAGGCCGAAAAGGAGCGCCAGCGGGTAGCCGAGCAAGATGAGGACGCCCAGCGTGATGAGCACCGGCCCCGCGCGTTTAAGCCGCGTCACCTTAGTGCGCGCCCCTCAGTGCCTCACGCACCTCGGTGGCGAGGTCGAAAAATGCTTGAGATTCGCGCGTGTCGTTGCTTCTGGGGTAGGGGAGACCCACCTCAATCACGCGCTCGATTTTACCGGGCCGCGGCGTCATCACCACGATGTGAGAGCTCAAGAACACAGCCTCGGCAATCGAGTGGGTCACGAACACGACTGTCTTGCCGGTTTCCTGCCAGATGCGCAAGAGTTCTAAGTTCATGGCCTCCCGCGTAATCTCGTCCAAGGCCCCGAAGGGCTCGTCCATGAGCAGGAGCTTGGGGTCAAAGGCGAGCGCGCGCGCTATCGAAACGCGCTGCTGCATCCCGCCCGAGAGTTGCCAGGGGTACTGCGCGTGAAAGTCTTGGAGGCCGACCATCTTGAGAAGCCGCGCCGCCCGCTCGCGCCGCTCTTTGGGAGGGAACTTCATAATTTCTAAAGGCAGCATCACATTTTTAAGCACCGTGCGCCACTCGTAAAGGACGGGGGCCTGAAACACGTAGCCGTACGCCCGCTCGAGCCGCGCCTGCCGGGGCGTCTTACCGGAGACGGCCAGCTCGCCCGAGGTCGGCTGGATGAGGTCGGCGATGAGCCGCAGCAGCGTCGTCTTGCCGCAGCCCGAGGGGCCGATGAGCGAGACGAACGCGCCTTCCCCAATCTCCAAATGGGCGTCTTTGAGCGCCACCGTTTCCGTGCCGCGCCCCCTGTAAACCATGTTGAGGCCGCGAACGGAGACGACTGCGGGCCGGTGGGGTGCGGCGGTTCCGGCTGTTTTATCCGGGGTGGTCTGGACGAGGCTCAAAAAGAAACTCCCAACGTAAGGGTGGTGCGAAGCAATGTAAATAAGTTTACAGGAAAGTGGCGTCTGTTACACGCCTGAGCTCGAGCCGCACCGCGCGTTTTTCTCCTATGCCATTGCGGTAAACTGTCGGGTAAGGGAGGACTCCAGGATGAGCGTAACCCAAACACGCAAGAGGCAAACGACCGCAACGGTGCCGCCTCTGGAAAACGGCGACAGACTCACGCGCGCCGAGTTTGAGCGCCGCTATCACGCGATGCCTCACGTAAAAAAAGCGGAGCTTATCGAAGGAGTCGTGTACATGCCCTCGCCCGTAAGTTTTGAAAGACATGCCGGACCGCACGCCGACCTCATGACTTGGTTGGGCTTTTACCGCGCGCTGACGCCCGGTGTTCTTTTGGGAGACAATGGCACGGTTCGGCTGGACTTAGACAACGAACCTCAGCCTGACGCGTTCTTGTTTGTTCCGGGTGGACAAGCGCACGTGGGGGATGACGGTTACGTAGAGGGCGCGCCGGAGCTAGCTGCCGAAATCGCGGCGAGCAGCGTGTCTTATGATTTACACGTCAAGCTGGGCGTGTATCGTCGCAGCGGTGTTCAGGAGTATCTGGTGTGGCGTGTGGACGAGGCGGCGTTCGACTGGTTCGTGTTGCGTGAAGGGCGGTATGAGCCGCTCGAGACCAAAGCGGGCGTCATCCACAGCCGAACGTTTCCGGGGCTCTGCTTAAACGTTGACGCGCTTCTGAACGGAGATTTGGCGGGGGTGCTCTCCACGCTGCAAGGGTGTTTGGGTGGGGAGGAGCATCAAACGTTTGTGGAGGGGCTGGGAGAGGCTCGAGTATAAAAACGTTCTACTCCAAGGTTTCCCACGTAACTGTTTGAGCTTGTACCGTATGGGGCATGTAACGGTAAGCCGTGACGCCCGAAAGAAGTGGGCATTCGCTTTTGATGTGAGGAGCTATGTTGCGCAGCTACTGGGGCATAAACCTGTCGCGGCTGGCAGTGGCGATGTTTGCCAAACCATTCGTAGGAGGTGTCCCGGATTGTGTGTTTGAGCGAGTTCTTTGCGTCGGTGGCCGGTTTAGGGCCGTACACGATTCGTGGTACACTGCCCTTTCGTATAGTCTAGAGCAGTCCAAATTTTCGCTTCCCGGGGGGTCAAGGTCCTAAGACCTTTCGGCGTGAGCCTTGTGCGCGTTGAGGATGAGCTCGGTCCGCTTTCTCGCGCCGAGCTTGCTCAGCAAGGACGACATGTACCCCTTGACCGTCTTTTCCGCGATACCCAGTTCCTCGGCCACCTCGCGGTTGGACAGCCCGCGCACGACGAGGTGGTGGACCTCGTGCTCGCGGCGCGTGAGCGAGGGCGCGGCGTGCTTCTCGAGCGCCCGCGCGATGAGCTTGCGCTCCCCCCACACCTCGCCCCTGAGCACGGCCCTGACCGCTTTGACTATGGTCGTGCCGCCCTCGCTGGGCCGCAGATAGCCCTTGTAACCGAGATAAAGAAGGTGGACCAGGTCGTTTTCATGCGCGGCCACCAGGGCGAGCGTGCGGTAGGGCGGGGGCGGCGGGTAGGGGGCGGCGTGGCCCTGCAAATCTTTGAGGACGATTCTGGGGTCGGCGTCCGCCCTCGAGGTGGGCGCGAAGCCCTCTCTCGAAAGCAGCAGGCCGAGCGTTTCTTTCATCAGGAGGTTGGGGGTGTCGAGAAAGATGGTGATCATGGCGAAAACTCCTGAGCTCCCCCCGAAGGCTCTACACAGCACAACATGTGATCCAGAGCAACCTAAAATTACTCGGTTTTACACGCCAAAGATAGCAGTTGGATGTTTCAGGCGGGCCTAAAGCGTCACATCCGCTTTTGTTTAACCGGACCTCCCCGCCGCCTTTTAACGCTCTTTTAACGCTGCCTTTCGGCCGTGTTGTTTTTCAACCGGGTCAGGTGCCCGCGGGAGCCTCCGCCCCTTGCATCTCCCCCCGACTTGTGCTTTACTCCTCTTACCACCCACGGGTGGCTCTATCAGGAGCGGTTGAGGGACCTGGCCCGAAGACGCCGCAGCAACCAGCTTTCATGTAAGCGGGTGCTTCTTCCAGCCGGTTTGCCGCGTCACGATGGCGCGCGGGCCGGAGAGATAGAGGCGTGACGCGCCTCGCAGCCTTGTAAAGGGTAAGTCGAGCTCGGGCTCGAGAAAGAGAGGCCGCCATGTTGACCCTTCCTCCAAAGTTTTTGCAAATCACAACGCACGCCCGGCGAATGCGCCGCGCGGCGTGACGCGTAAGTCCACCTAAGACTTCGTACAAGTCACGACCGCATGTGAACAGGCTGCAGCGGACGTGTTAGCAGCGTCCCTTTTGGTTTAATACTTGCTTACTGCTTAGATACTAATTAGATACTAAACAGAGGAGACCCATGCCCTACCGCTTTGAAACCCTGCAAATCCACGCCGGACAAGCCGCCGACCCGACGACGAAGTCGCGCGCCGTGCCCATCTACCAGACCACCGCTTTCGCCTTTGACGACGCCGACCACGCCGCGAGGCTTTTCGCGCTCCAGGAGTTCGGCAACATCTATTCGCGCATCATGAACCCGACCAACGCGGTGTTGGAGGACCGGGTGGCGGCGCTCGAGGGGGGCGTCGCCGCCCTCGCGGTGGCCTCGGGCCACGCCGCCGAGTTCATCACCCTCACGACCCTCTGCCGCGCGGGCGACAACGTTGTCTCGTCGCCCAACCTTTATGGCGGCACCCGCAACCTCTTCGGCGTGACCCTGCCGCGCTTAGGCATTGAGGTGCGCTTCGTCGGCCCCGACGACGACCCCGAAGACTACGCGCGCTTGATTGACGAGAACACCAAGGCCGTCTACTGCGAGTCCATCCCCAACCCCTCCTTGGCGCTGCCCGACCTAGACGCCATCGCGGACGCGGCGCACGCGCGGGGCGTGGCGGTGGTGGTCGACAGCACCTCGGCGATGGGAGGTTATCTCTACCGGCCCATCGAGCACGGCGCGGACGTTGTGATTCACTCCGCGACAAAGTGGATTAACGGGCACGGCACGGGCATCGGCGGGCTTATCGTGGACGCGGGGAGCTTCAACTGGGGCAACGGGCGCTACCCCGACTTTACCGAGCCCTCGCCGTCGTATCACGGCCTCGTTTTCTGGGACGTGTTCGGCGCGGACGGGCCCTTTGGCAATATCGCCTTCGCGGTGCGGGCGCGCGTCGAGGGATTAAGAGACGTGGGCGCGGCCCTGGCGCCGCTCAACGCGTTCCTTTTCCTCCAGGGTTTAGAGACCCTGTCGCTCCGGGCCGAGCGGCACGTGTCGAACACCCTGGAGCTCGCGCGCTGGCTCCAAGAACAGCCGGGCGTCGCGTCGGTCAACTACCCCGGCCTGCCGGGCCATCCCTATCATGAGCGCGCCAAGCAGCATTACCCGCGCGGCGCGGGCGGCATCCTCACCTTCGAGATAGCGGGCGGGCACGAGGCGGGCAAGGGTTTTCTCAACGCCGTCACGCTCGCCTCGCGCCTCGTCAACTTGGGCGACGCCAAAACCTCGGTCACGCATCCCGCCTCGACCACGCACTCGCAACTGGGCGAGGCACAACTCCTTTCCGCGGGCGTCACGCCGGGCACGGTCCGGGTGGCGACGGGGCTCGAGCACATCGACGACCTCAAAGAGGACTTCGCGCAGGCCTTGGCGGCGAGCCGGCTCCCCGTCGGGGCGTAAGTGCCCGCTTTCGATACGCTCCAGGTCCACGCGGGCCAGGAGGAGGCCGACCCGGTCACAAAGGCGCGCGCCGTGCCCGTCTACGCGACCGCGGCCTACACCTTCGAGAGCGCGGCGGGCGCGGCAGCTCTGTTCGCGGGCGAAGCGCCCGGCAACCAGTACGGGCGGATGCACAACCCGACGGTGGCGGCTTTTGTGGCGCGCTTGGTCGCGCTCGAGGGGGGCGCGGCGGGTTTGGCGCTCGCCTCGGGCCAGGCGGCGACGACCGCGGCGCTTTTCACGCTGCTCGCGCCGGGCGCGCACCTGGTGCTCTCCGACGAGCTCTTCGGCGGCACCTTCGGGGTGGCGACGAAGCTGCTCGAGCCCTGGGGCGTTTCCGTGAGCCGCGTTTCGCCCACCCCCGACGGCGTGCGAGGGGCGCTGCGACCCGAAACCGCGGCGGTCTGGCTGGAGACCATCGCCAACCCCAGCGGCGCCGTGCCCGACATAACCGCCGTCGCCGAGCTGTGTCATGAGCATGAGGTGCCGCTGGTGGTGGACAACACCTGGGGCTGCGGCGGCTACCTCTGCCAGCCTCTCGCGCTGGGGGCCGACGTGGTCGTCCACTCGGCGACAAAGTGGATCGGCGGTCACGGCGCCTTTGTGGGCGGGGCTGTCGTCGAGGCGGGCCGCTACGGGTGGGACAACGGCAAGTTTCCCGCCTTTAACACACCTGACAGCCGGGGCCGGAGCTATCTGTCTCGAGCGGGGAAGACTGCCTTTACGGCCCGCGCGCACGACTTGGGGCTCTTCACGATGGGCATGACCCTGTCGCCCCACGCCGCCTCTTTAGGTTTACAGGGTTTGGAAACGCTCTCCTTACGCGTGGCGCGTTCGTGCGAAACGGCGCTGGCGCTCGCCCACTGGTTTAATGAACAGCCCGGGGTGACGCGCGTCGTCTACCCCGGCCTGCCGTCGCATCCCTCGCACGAGGCCGCGCGGCGCACTCTCCGCCACGGCTTCGGCGCGGTCTTGAGCTTTGAAACTCACGACACCGCCGCCGCGCACCGTTTTCTCGACCGGGTCGAGCTGGCCTCGCACCTGGCGAACTTGGGCGACGCCAAAACCGCGGTCATCAACCCCTGGACCACCACCCACGCGGGCCTGAGTGACGAGGCCAAGCGCCGCGCCGGGGTCCTTCCCGCGCTGGTGCGGGTCTCGGTGGGGCTCGAGGACGTGGACGATCTCAAGGCGGACTTCGGGCGGGCGCTCGCGTGAGCCGCACCCCCGTCACCCCTGTTACCCTCGTCCACGAGACCTGGGGCGACCACGCCGCGCTTTTGGCCCGGACCGGCCCTCACCCGGCGGGCCGCGTGGGCGCGGTGACGCCGCGGTCGCTGGAGGTCGCCACGCCCGAGCAGCCCCTGCGGCTCGAGCTCGGCGGCCTCTTGGAGCGCGTCACCGTGGCGTTCGAGACCTACGGCGAGCTCAACCCGGCGGGCGACAACGCGGTCCTGCTCGTCCACGCGCTCACCGGCTCGGCCCACGCGGCGGGCGTGCAGGCGGGGGCGGGCGCAGGGGACAGGGAGGTGCCCGGCTGGTGGGACCCGCTCATCGGCCCGGGCAAGCCCATCGACACCGCGCGCTTTTTCGTCGTCTGTAGCAACGTCCTGGGCGGCTGCTACGGCACCACCGGCCCGAGCAGCGTGAACCCTACGACGGGCGAGCCCTACGGCCTAACGTTTCCCCGCTATACGGTTCGGGACATGGTCGAGGTGCAGCGGCGGCTTCTGGACTCCTTGGGCGTGGGGACGCTCCACGCGGTTGTCGGCGGCTCGATGGGGGGGATGCAGGTGCTCGAGTGGGCCGCCACGCACCCCGAACGCGTGCGTAGAATCGTCCCCGTCGCCATCGGCGCGCGGCACTCGGCCTGGGCGATTGGCCTCAACGAGGTGGCGCGCCGCGCCATCACCGCCGACCCCCTTTGGCAGGACGGGCGCTACCCGCCCGAGCATCAGCCCGAAACGGGCCTGGGCTTGGCGCGCGCCGTCGCCATGCTCTCCTACCGCTCGGTGGATTCCTTGGAGGCCAAGTTCGGCCGCGAGCGCGTGAGCGCCTCACGCGACCTGTTGGGCCGCTCTTTCGAAATCGAATCCTACCTCGCCTACCAGGGCGTCAAGCTCGTCAAGCGCTTTGACGCCAACACGTATCTCTACCTCACCCGCGCGATGGACGACTACGACCTAGCCGAGGGCCGCGGCCGCCTCGCCGACGTGCTCGCCCGCCTCACGATGCCCGCCCTCGTCATGGGCATCGACAGCGACGTGCTTTATCCCGAAGACGAAGTCAAGGCGCTCGCCGACGCGCTGCCCCACGCCGCCTACGCCCGCCTCACCTCGCCCCACGGCCACGACGCTTTTTTAATAGAATTCCCCCAGCTCGCGGTGCGGTTGCGGCGGTTTTTGGCTGCGGTGGACCGATGAGGCGGACGATTTTGGCCCCCGCTTGAGTTTCGCGGGCGGCTCTGACGACCTTTCACTGTTTGGCAAAACTCTCTAACAAAACCCTTGAAAAATAACAGGATTCCAGAACTATAGACCAGTATGGGTGGCTCGAGCAAGAACCACCAACCAAGAACCACCAACCAAGAACCACCAATAGGGGAGACGGACAAGCTTCAGGCAACCTCATCCCGCACCGTCGACCCCGCCATGAGCAGCCCCAGCGTCTCCGCCGTCGCCTCGGCTTGCGCAAGCTCACCCATGATTCGGCCCTCGTAGATGACCAGGATACGGTCGGACAGGCTCATCACCTCGTTTAAGTCGGCCGAGACGAGCAGCACCGCCAGCCCCTCGTCGCGCGCCCGGACTATCTGTTTGTGGATAAACTCGATGGCGCCGATGTCCACGCCGCGCGTGGGCTGCGAGGCGATGAGGATGTGGGGCGCGCGCTCGAGCTCGCGCGCCACGATGAGCTTTTGCGCGTTTCCCCCCGAATAGCTCCCCGCAGGCACGGTGGTCGAGGGAGGCCGCACGTCGTAGTCATGCACCAGCCGCTCGGCGTGCGCCTCTATCTTGCGCTCGTTCAAGAACCCCAGCGGGCCGCTGTAGGGGGCGTGGGCGTGGTCGCCCAAAATGCTATTCATCGCGGCGCTGTAGGTGGCGACCAGCCCGCGTTCAAATCTGTCCTCGGGGATGTGTGAGAGCCCCGCCTCGCGGCGCGCCTTGGCGCTTACGTTGGTCACGTCTTTACCGCCCATCAGCACGCGGCCCCCGTCCACCTTGCGCAGCCCGGCGACGGCCTCGACGAGTTCGGACTGCCCGTTGCCCTCGATGCCAGCGATGCCCAAAATCTCGCCCGCGCGGAGCGCGAACGACACCCCGTCCACCAGCGGCTTGCCTTTGAGCGGGTCTTTGACGGTTATGTCGTGAAGCTCGAGCCGCACCTCCTTGGGCTCAGGTAGCCCCTTCTCGACGCGCAAAATTACCTCGCGCCCGACCATCATCGTCGCCAGCCGCCGCTGGTCCGTCTCCTCGCGCGCCACCGTGCCTATCATGCGCCCGTCGCGCATCACGCTCATGCGGTCGCAAATCTCCATCACCTCGTCCAACTTATGCGAGATAAACACCACCGCGTGGCCCGCCGCCGCGAAGTCGCGGACGAAACGGAACAGCCCGCGCGTCTCCTGCGGCGTCAAGACCGCGGTGGGCTCGTCCATGATGAGGATGCGCGCGTCGCGGTAGAGCGTTTTAAGAATCTCGACCTGCTGCTGGAGCCCCAGGGGTAGATCCTCAATTCGGCTGTCGGGGTCGATGTCAAACCCGAAACGCGCGATGAGGTCGCGCGTTTTTGTCCTCGCCGCGCGGTAATTCAGAGAGAGCCCGGTGGTCGGCTCCGACCCGAGCACCATGTTTTCCGCGACCGACAGGGGCTCGACCAGCATAAAGTGCTGGTGGACCATGCCGATGCCCAAACGAATCGCGTCCTTGGCGCTGTGGATGGCGACGGGCTTGCCGTCCACCAGAATCTCGCCCGAGTCCGGCTGCTGAAGCCCATAAAGGATTTTCATCAGGGTGCTCTTGCCCGCGCCGTTCTCGCCGATAAGCGCGTGCACCTCGCCCCAATTCACGCCAAAATCTACGTGGTCGTTCGCCAGCACCAAAGGAAAACGTTTGGTGATGCCCTTCATTGAGACGGCGTTGCCCATAGGGGGAGTATAGCAGTCTATGATCCTTGCCGTGGGGCTAAGCGGTGGCGCTCCAAAACCGTTTGGACCTCCTTCATGACCTCTAAAAAGCGCGTTTGGTACGCCAGGCTCGCGTCCGCCACACGCTTAAAATAAGCCAACGCGGCGCGGTCGGGCTCGCTGGGCGGTCACGTCTTGTTTAGGGCGATGGGCACCACGTAACGACCGTGCGGATCGGCCAGCAGGCGGCTGAGTATACCGTTGGCGTCGTTGACCTTTTGGAGTCTACTGAGCGCGCGCACCACTTCGGCGGGCAGCGCGCGCAGGGTGTCGCCCTCGAGCAGAAGGCTAAAATCGCCGCCCGAACTGTAGGACATCGCCAGTAGCGCGTTCCACTCGTCTGCGGTCTGGGCTGCTGTCTGGGGTGCCGTGACATCAGGTTCTGCCTTGGCGAACCTTTGGTAGACCTCAATAGATGCTCGGAGCGTCTTCACGACCTCCTTTTGTGTGGTGATACTCTCTTGCAAACCGCCGTAAAACTGTTCGAGATATCGTCTCACCCAGCCCCGCAGACGGCGGCGCTCCCGCACGTGCTCGAGCACAAACGCCAAAAACGCACCCAAAAAAACGGTGCCGAACTGCAAGAGAACCTCGGTGGGACTCATAACACTCAGCTTAACGGATGATCCACCGTGTCTTCTATGTTGCGCGTGCTCGCGCCCTACTACGATAAATACCTACAAAAAAGTATCGCGTCCATTATCCCAAAGCCCTCACATGCGCTATACTAAAGGTCGCCGCTGAAACGCGGCGGCAGTTGGTGGCAGAATTGCACTAGAAACTGTTGTCTGGGGGCGACCTGGTCTCGACAGGGCCTCGCTTCGGATGCGGTTGCGCGTAGAGGGTGCCGTTGGCCTCTTAAAAAAGCGGCAAAGCCATTAACTGGCAACAACAATGCTCAACCGAGCTTTGCACTAGCTGCGTAAACGTAGCTAACCGTTCTCTAGCAGCCCCGCCTGTGGCTCGCTAGCGGAACGTCCTAAAACGGGCTAGCCAAAGGTTTCTAGCGTCGGACCCAAGGCGAAACTAAAGGCGCGTAAGCCTAAGTTAAAGCGCCCGCCACTGAGCGCAGCTTAGGCCGACAATCCAATCAGGGGCTACACGCGTAGAAGCCGGTCTGAGGGGGTTTTGGACGCGGGTTCGACTCCCGCCGCCTCCACCACAAACTCCAGGCAACGATTGCCTGGAGTTTTCATGTTGGTATGTCGGCGTTTTTACGTGTTGGCGTTCTTGTGTGAGCGCTGTCGGGCGCTGTGGTTTTTTATAAAAGCTCCCGCGGCTAGCGCTTTGTGTGAGGCAAAACCCGGCAACTCCGGCGGGCGGCGCTGTTGTGTTTCCTTATAGACCGTAGACTCGTTTAAGGGAGGTTTTCCGTGGCGTTGGGAAGAGGAGAAAAAGGAGAAAGAAGCGAGCCGCGCAGGGTCTCGGGTGACGACGTGGCGACCGAAGAGGCTTTTGAAGAAGGGGAGAAGGTCGACGAGGCCCCGCGCGAGGGCGAGGCGGTCAACGACTTTTTTTCGCTTAGCGAAGTTTTCCACCGCGTCTCGGCCACCGCCGAGGAGGAACTCTCGCGGCACAACGGCCTGCTTTTTGCCAGCGGTCTGGCGGGCGGGCTCGCGCTCGGGCTGTCGCTGCTCGCTCGAGCCGCCTTGACCGCGGCGGCACCCGGCGAGAGCGAACTCGTCGGCAACCTTGTTTACCCCATCGGTTTTATCCTCATTATTTTGGGCCGCTACCAGCTCTACACCGAAAACACGCTCACGCCCGTAACGCTGGTCTTGACGCGCTTAGCGAGCGTGCCTAAGCTTTTGCGGCTGTGGGGCGTGGTTTTCGCGGCCAACACCGCGGGCGCGGCGCTTTTCGCGTTCTTCCTGGCGAGGGCCGAGGTGCTGAGCCCTGAGGCCTCGGCGGCGGCGGTCCGCTTTGGCGAACACTTGCTTGGGGCTTCGTGGGGGGGCGCTTTTTTCAAGGCGGTCATCGCGGGCTGGCTCCTCGCCGGGGTGCTCTGGCTCGTCCACGCGGCGCGCGACACGGTGTCTCGCTTGTTCGTCATCTGGCTTTTTATCTTTGTCCAGGTGTCCGCCGACCTTTTTCACTGCGTCGCGGGCTCCGTCGAGGTGCTGCACGTGGTGTTTCTGGGCGGGGCGAGCTTCTGGACCTATCTAAACGCCTTTCTGGTGCCCGTGACGCTCGGCAACACGGTGGGCGGCGTGGTCTTTGTGGCCGTCCTCAACTACATGCAGCTCGGCGAAGAGGAAAACCGTTTCGCCGAGGGTGACCGTTTGTCGTGGCGTGAATGGCTCTGGGGCGGCTAGCTTTTTTGCAGGGCGGCGTGCTAGACTCCTCTAAACCAAGTAGAGGAGGGTGCTGTGGCAGAAGTTATACTTGATCACGTTTACAAAAGGTTTGGCAACGTCACCGCCGTAAAAGATTTCAACCTACACATCGCAGACGAGGAGTTCATGGTGTTCGTCGGCCCGTCGGGCTGTGGCAAGACCACCACGTTGCGGATGATAGCGGGGCTCGAGGAGATCAGCGACGGCACGCTCAAGATTGGCGACCGTGTGGTGAACGACGTGCCGCCCAAAGACCGCGACATTGCGATGGTCTTCCAGAATTATGCGCTTTACCCCCACATGAACGTGCATCAGAACATGAGCTTCGGCCTGCGGCTGCGCAAAACGCCCAAGCAGGAGATCGAGCAGCGCGTCAAGGAGGCCGCCCAAATCCTGCAAATCGAACACCTTTTGGACCGCCGCCCCCGCGAACTCTCGGGCGGACAGCGTCAGCGCGTGGCCTTGGGCCGCGCCATCGTCCGCGAGCCCAAGGTGTTTCTCATGGACGAGCCCCTGTCCAACCTGGACGCCAAGCTGCGCGTCGAGATGCGCGCGTCGATTTCCAAGCTGCACAAGCGCCTGGGCGTCACCACCATCTACGTCACCCACGACCAGGTCGAGGCCATGACGATGGGCACGCGCATCGTGGTGATGAAAGACGGCTTGATTCAGCAGGTCGACACCCCCATCAACCTTTACGACAAACCCGTCAACCGCTTTGTAGGCGGCTTTATGGGCTCGCCCGCGATGAACTTCCTCGTCGGCACCGTGGACGGCGATCACGTCAAGGGCTCGCAGTTTGACCTTAAGCCCGACGCCGAGCTCGCGCAAAAACTGCGCAAGTACAACGGCAAAAAAGTCTACGTCGGCATCCGCCCCGAGGTCTTGGGCCTCAAAGGCTATACCGACATCCCCGAGGCCAACAACGTCGTGAACGCGACCGTTGAGGTGGTCGAGCCTCTGGGCGCGGAAACGATGATCATCGCCTCGGTCGACGGCGACCAGAACGTCGTCGCCCGCGTGGACCCGCACGCGAGGGTTGACACGGGCGACAAGATCACGCTGCTGGCCGACCCCACCAAGATTCAGGCGTTTAGCTTAGAGGACGAGCAGAACATCCGCTTCGAATAAAAACCTCATAAAAAAGAGCGCTCCGCTTAACGGCGGAGCGCTCTTTTTTATGAGGTCCCATCTGAGGACTAGCTGAGACGTATCAAGGGGTTGTGGCCCTCCTTGCCACTAGAGAAAGTTGTTCCATTTGCAAAGCTTCTTTAAATAGCAGGAAACCCTCGATTTTGTCGATACTGGCCTAATCCCCTGGTCGGAAAAATCTTACGCCAAGGAAAGTAAACATGATGTTGCGTCCATATCAACCAAATGATTTGCCCGCGGTTACGCGTTTTATCGGCGAGTGCTGGCAGCGTGATAGATTCACGAATTATCACCCCGGCGATTTTGTCCACTGGATGAGCAATGGCTATCGTGGGGAAGGGCTCGAGCACCATTTTAATATGGTTGAAGAAGGTGAGCACATACTTGCTGTTGTCGAGCTAGATGCTGACTCTGGACGCTATGCCCCTGTGATAGATACGCGCAGACGTGGTGGTGCGTGGGAACTCGAGTTTCACCGTGCCTGCCTTGCCGTGATGCGCGAACGGATAAAACAAAAGGAGAAAAAAACCGTAACGGTCAATTTTGTAAGGGATGATAAAGCAGGCAAGGATTGCCTCGAGCGGCTAGGCTTCAAAGCACAAAAAGCAGACTATGCGGTAATGAAGTGCAGCCTTGATAGCATTCCTGAAGCTCGTCCGCCCAAGGGTTTTACTATCCGCTCTGTAGCAGGAGAACACGAAGCACAGCTTGTGGCAGACGTACATAACGGAGCATTTAGCCCCAAATGGACTGAAGCTGAATACCTCAAAGTGATGCGAACCCCAGGCTTTGACCCCCAGCGAGAGCTTGTCGTCGTCGCACCCGATGGACGCTTTGCAGCCTTTGTGGTGATCTGGCTTGACCCTGTCAGCCGAACAGGACTCTTTGAACCCGTGGGCTGTCACAGTGATTTTACACGGCGCGGCTTAACCAAGCTACTCATGTTTACAGGGATGGCACGGATGAAAGAAGCGGGCATGGAGAAGGCTATCGTGGGGTATGCACCCACGAATGAAGCAGCATTGAAGCTTTATAGTTCAGCGGGTTTTGAAGTCTATTTCGAAACTGTTGATTACGTGCTCGAGCTAAAACGCGGGAAACATTTTTCCGATTAGAGCATGAGGTCATACTTGACTAGGTAGGGCCAGGGCAGAAAAGCAGCTCTGAGTTTCTATGTAAAATAACAGGAAACCCCTTAATCAATTTAACTCCGTAGAAGGATTCAGATTTTCCTAGGTTTAACTATATGGTTAAACTACTTGGCAAACCAAAAGGGTAAAAGTCCCTAAAGGAGCCGTACTAGCTTTACGTGATGGATTCCTGTTATAACATACGGAATATTTAATTTCGTGTAGATAGTCTAACGGGGGAGATATCGGGTAAAACTTTGGGGACGTCCGATCTACAAAACCGTCGCTCACCCTTGTTACACTTTCATATGATTCTTACCGACGGTCCCTGGCTCAAGGATGAACATGGGCGCACGCTGCTGCTGCGCGGCGTCAACCTGGGCGCGAACAGCAAACTGCCCGCGCGTCCGGACGGCTCGAGCCACCTGCGCGAAGGGTTTTTCAACCACCGCGACGTTTCGTTTGTGGGCAGACCTTTTCCTTTAGAAGAAGCCGACACGCACTTTGCGCGGCTCAAGGCCTGGGGATTTACTTTCTTGCGCTTTCAAGTGACCTGGGAGGCTGTTGAACACGCGGGGCCGGGGGTATATGACGAGGCGTATCTGGACTATGTACGCGCGGTGCTCACGAAGGCGGCGGCGCACGGCATTGACGTCTTCATTGACCCCCATCAGGACGCCTGGAGCCGCTTCTCGGGCGGCAGCGGCGCGCCGGGCTGGACCTTTGCGGTGGTCGGTTTGGACCTCACCCGGTTCGAGGCGACGGGCGCGGCCACGGTTCACCAGACGCACGGCGACCCGTTCCCGCGCATGGTGTGGCTGACCAACTACGGCAAACTGGCGACGGCCACTATGTTCACGCTCTTTTTTGGCGGCAACGACTTCGCGCCGCGCACGCTTATAGAGGGCGAACCCGCTCAGGACTTTTTGCAGCGGCACTATATCGGGGCCATGAAGCGCTTGGCAGAGCATCTGAAGGGGCTACATAACGTGGTCGGTTACGGCACCATGAACGAGCCCTCGGCGGGCTTTATCGGCGCGGGCGGCCCCGGCGACACGCCCAACGCGGACTTTAAGCAAGGGCCAACCCCCGCCCTGCTCCAGACGATGGTGATGGGGGCGGGTCACGCCCAACGCGTCGAGGCGTGGCGTACCGACCTCACCGGGACGCGGCGGCGGGGCGTGTTTAAGGCCGACCCGGGGGAGGCGGACGCCTGGCTCGACGGCTACCCGCCCGTGTGGCGTCACAACGGCGTTTGGGGGGTGGACGATCTAGGCGAGGTCAAGATGCTCCGCCCGGAGCACTTCACGCACGTTGCCGACGGTGAAAGGGTGCGCGAGGTGGAATTCTACCGCGACTACTTCCGCCCCTTCGCCGACGCTTACGCCGCCGCCATCCGCAGCGCCGACCCCGAGGCGCTCCTTTTCGTGGAGGGCGTGCCGGGTGACGCGGCGGTGTGCTGGACGCCGCAAGACGCGCCCCATATCGTCCACGCCGCGCACTGGTACGACGTGGTGACGCTCGTGACAAAGCATTTTCTGGGTTGGCTGTCCTATGACGTGAGCAGCGAGCGGGTGGTGCTGGGGCGGGCGCGGGTGCGGCGGCTTTTCAGGGAGCAAATCGCGCAGATTAAAGAGGTGTCACAGAGGAGGATGAACGGGGCACCCACGCTTATTGGCGAGGTAGGCATTCCCTTTGATTTAGACAAAAAAGCCTTCCGGACGGGCGATTTTACAAAGCAAGAAGCGGCGCTCGACGCCAGTCTGGGGGCGCTCGAGGCCAACTTGGTCGGCTACACCCTCTGGAACTACAATCCCGACAACGATAATGCGCGCGGCGACGCCTGGAACGGCGAGGACTTATCTATTTATTCCCGCGACCAAGAAACGGGTGCGGGTGGTGTCTACGATGGTGGGCGCGCTTTACGTGCAGCGCTACGCCCCTATGCGCGCGCGTGCGCGGGTGAGCCCCTACACATGAGCTTTGACATGGCGCGGCGGACCTTCACCCTTACCTTCCGACACAACCCGAGGGTCGACGCGCCGAGCGAAATCTTCGTCCCGGCGTTTCAGTACCCCGGAGGCTTTGAGGCGGCGGCGTCGGACGGATGGCTCGAGGCCGACCCCGAGCGCCAGACGCTCACCTATCACCATAGCGAAGCGCGCGCCGTTCACACCATTCGCATCCGGGACCCCCGGGTGGCGGCGCGGCGCAGGCGGGTGCGGGGGGTGGCTCGAGCCGTCACGGTGTTGGGCGCGGCCACGCTCGGCACCGGATTTACCAGGTGGTTAAATAGACGACTCACTCGCACGTTGTGGCGGGGACCATAAATGCTCACTAAGGACTTTGGCCCCAAGCAAGCAGCTTCCACGCTTCAAAGTTCTCCTTTTTAAGCTCTTTTCTGAGCGCGTATTTGATAATCCAGCGGCGCTCTTTGCCCGCGTTCTTCGACCACCTTGTCAGCGTACCCACCGCGTAGTCGTAGTTGTCTTTGAGCATGTCGTTCAGATGATTGGCAACAGATTTTTGTACGAACTTTACAGGGTCATCTTTTAAGTTTTCCAGTATCGGCAGCGTTAAAGAGGGGTCGTCGACAACGCTGTCTGACTTTCTTGCCCAGGGCAGGCGCGGACGCGCGCCTTCGCTCGCTAAACGGCGCAGGTGAAAGTTACTGGCTTGCGACCACTCGAGCATCCGCCCGAACGTCTCATCGGGAAAGCGCTCTAAAAAGGGGCGAACCGCAAACTCGCCCGTGTTGCGTTTGGTGATTTCGGCGATGGCGTCCAAGGAGATTTCCGGGCTCTCGAGACCGTACTTTTCGACAAACGTCGCATAAGGCATCACCCAGTAAAAGTCGGTGAACATGCCTGTTTCGTTAGGGTTTTCGGGACCTAAGCTTTTGACAAGAGTAGCGACGGCTTTTTCGTAATCGTCAGGGAGGTGTTCGCGCAAGCTGTCAGCGATGAACGCGACGCGGGCTTTTAGCTCGAGGTCGTCCACACCTTTTTCAACCGCTTCGATAAAACGGCTTCTGTCAAAAGGTGGGTAGTGAGGCTCGAGTTTGTCAGCTAGGCGCTGAGCTAACTGTTTGTCAAACCAGAGCTTTGCTTTTTTAGCCATCGCCCGGTTTCTCTCTACTTGCCGTGACAACGCGCTCAACAGCTTCAATCACCACGTCGGGACGGTCGCGCGGCACCTCGTGCGTGCTGTTTTCGGCGAGGATAAAGTCCCCTTGGCTCGAGCGCCCCGCTAACTCTTTCAGGTTGTCCAGGTGCGCCGCGCTAAAGGTTGCAAACCCGTCATCTTCACCCGCCACGGTTTCTGCGCCGATGATGACGAGGGGGATGTCTCTAATCTCGCCGTTGTCACGGACGTAGGCGAGTGTTTCGTCGCTCAGGCGGGCGACGAACTCTTTTTGGGAGGTCTGCCACCACTGCGGCTCCGAAATGAAGCTGTAGTAGATGTCCGGCTGGGCGGCGTTCTCCGGGATGAACGGCGCATAAGGGGCCATTTCCCTCGGGTCCAGAAAGCGGACCAGTCCCAAGCGTGCGGCTAAACCGAATGCCTGAAAGATGCCGACGGTAGCGCGCTGCTGGTTTCCCAAGCTTTCATCCATAAGGGCATTGTCAAATTCGGTAGCGGGGTCGACTAAGACCATACCCACGACGTCTTCCGGGTTCTGCGCCGCGAACAGCCTCGAGGATAAACCCGTATAAGAGAAGCCGACGATGACGTAAGGCCCCTCTAAGTTAGTTGCGTTTAACAGGGCAACTAAGTCATCCGCAATAGCCTGGGGCGTGCGCTCGTCGTCTACTGGGTCGCTCCAACCGTAACCTGCGCGGTCATAGGCGCAGACCCGGGTGATGTCGCTCAGTTGCGGCATAAGGTCCGTCCAGGCTACCGACCAACCCCCCTGGCCCGCATCTAAAATGACGGTGGGGCTGCCCTCACCCTGACAGTGCAGCTGCATCTGCCGCCCGCTAACGTCCACCATTTCCCCCGGCGGCGTGAACCTAGCCCTGTCTGCGGCCGAGGCGCGCGACTGGTAAAGAGCCCCTGCGACGCCGAGCAAAACGGCTAAACCGAGGAGAGCGACCACGCCCCGCAGTACCCACCTTGGGCGGCGTCGTTTTTTGGTGTTCATGCTGACCTCCTTTTTGTTACAGACCTACTCGGCCCGCTTGCCCCGCCGCTCTTTCCAGGCCCTGAGGGCATCCTCGAGCGCAGCGCCGGGGTTCGCCCTGAAGTAGTCACGCAGATGCCGGTTGTACAAAGCTTCGGGGGAGAGGGGCGTGTTCAGTTCGGGTCTGGACATGGGTTGCTCCCGCGCGGATGTGTACCGAGTGCGGCTTGCACCGTGCTGAGGGCTCGCCGCTTCTCGAGCTAGTAAGGCAGCGCCTCGTAAGGCGTGTAGGATGCGAGCCCCCGCGGGTTGGGCGCGGTGTTGCTGAAGGTCACGGGCACGCCCTCGTAAGGCCAGCTCGGGTCGTCTTTGACCACGATGAAGTGCAGGTGCGGATACCCTGCTAAGCCCGTCGCGCCGCTGTATCCGATGAGGTCACCCTGCACGACCTCGTCGCCCACCTCCACTTCTGCGCCATTCTGGGTGAGGTGCATGTACTCTGCAAAGGTAGCGTCGCCGTGGTCGACGACGAGGTTGTTGGGGTGGTTGAAGTCCCTGCCGGATTCCTCCACGTAAACCACCCTCCCGGCACGACTCGCTAAAATGGGCGTGCCGATGTCCATGACGAAGTCATAAGCGTACCGGTCGGGATACTGGGCGCTGTGGTAGGAACTCGAGCAGTTCGCCAACTCCACGCGGTAAGTCTCGCCCGCCGCAAACGGCAATACATAAGGCGAGCTTTCCCAGTCAGGGTAAGTGACATCGGGACAGCCCGCGTCCTGGGCTGTGACTATGCCCAGCGTCAAGAGCGTGATGGCTAACATCTTTAAAGCCGTTATGCGCATGACCAACCTCCGTTTGAAGCTGACTGTCGGACAACTGCTGAGGAACTCGCACTTTAATGCCTCAACGCTGCTTTATATCTTAAAGATATGATAAAAACTCAGAAAGTACAAGGGAGTTTTTAGAGGTCCGGCGTCAGCTCTGTTCAAAACGCCTACAAAAGCTACTCGGTGCTCAGAGCCTCTAAGGGAGCATCGTGCTTTTTTAGAAACATCACGATGTCGGGGGCGGCCTTTAGCGGCTCTTTCGCGCCACTTTGCAAGTGCTCGAGTTCGGCCAGCCAGCCCCGCCTAGGCTCGAGCCAGAAGCGCACGACGAACGAGCAGTAGTCGGTTTTGTCAGCGTCCGTCATAAGACCTACCCAACGTGAGGGTCAAGCTTCTGTAAGCAGCGACTCAACCTTGTAAAGGCCCAGCCGTCAGCCAAAAGCTCTCGAGCTAGCTAAGCTGACGACTGAGAACACCTCCCTTTCGTGCTTACTGAGCGGGCAGGGGAATGCCTTCTATCGTCAGGGGCGGCGAGTACGCTCTTTCCTGGGCGGCGTCCGCGGCGCAGGCGTTGAAGTTGAGCGTCAGCGGGCCGGCGCTGCTCTCTAAAAGGGGCGCAAAGTGCAACTCGCCCTCATAGCTCGGCTCACCGACCGAGTCTGAAACCTTGAGTTCGGGGGCGTTCGCAAGGAGACCCGCCCCGTAGTCGGGCACGTAGACGGTACCGTTGGCGTCGGTCAGGCTTATCCTGGTAGGCGCGTAACAGTCCGAGCCGAGATAGGCAAAGCTGGTTACGCCGGATAAATCTTCACCCTCTTCGCGGCTTAAAAACACGGTCAGTACGATGTCACCGTCGGCTAACGAGACCCCTTTGACGCGCGCCTCGAGCTTTTTGCCCGTGTCGGCTAAGTCACCCGTCACGGCTAAGTCGAGCGCTGCGCTGCCCGTCTGGCTGCCGCGGGTGACGCTATCGGTGAGGATAGGCCCGACGTAGTAAACAGGCCAGTCGCCGGGGCCGGAGATAATCAGGTTTTTGGGCGCGTTAAAGGCGAGCGTAAAAAAGCCCCCCGACAGCCCCGCGAAATTAAGGTCGAAACTCGCGCTCGCGCCCGCCGCCACCTCCGCGCCCTCCGGCAGACTGCCAAAGGCCATGTCGCCCTTGTCGTTGACCAGGAGCGGCTCGAGGTTTTCCCGGTTCAGGCTTACGGCTTCGCTGCCGCCGTTTGCCACGGTGACGCTCAAGGTGACGCCGCCGTCCCCGGCCTCGAGGCTGTCAACCGAAAAGCTGATTTCGCCTACCCTGAACTCCTGCGCCGCGCCGCCCTGGCCTGGCGGGTCGCCTTGGTCTTGCCCCGTGTTCTCCTGAGCGCAACCCAGCATCAACAAGCTTACAAGCACTACCATCCCTAAATGTTTCATGGTCTAGCTCCTTTCAGGAGGCAGCATAAAAAAGGAGCGTCCGCAAAATGTCTCAAAGGTGTCTACAAACTGTAAGGATATAAGGAACAGGGTTAAGGCGAGAGACCACGCATCTTTTGCAGAGATGTGTAAACATAAAAAGCTTTACTTGTTCTGCGCCGCGAATACGCCACACTAAAGCCGTGCTTACGCCGCCTTTCGCTCACCTCAACTTGACGCGCAACCCGTTTGGCGAACTTCCGCTCGAGCTGCGCGGGCGGCTGGCCGTCTTGGGGGCGGATGCGGCGCGGTATAGCGAGCGGCTTAGACAACCCGGCTTTGTTCTACAGGTTATAGGCGAGTGTGGACGCGGCAAGACGACGCACCTTTTAGCCCTACGTGAGCACTTTCCCGAGGCGCCTTACCGCCACTATCCCGAAGGCGGACCACGCCCCCGCGTGCCGAGCGCGCCCCTGCTCTTTCTTGACGAGACGCAGCGATTTTCGGGGCGGGCGCGTCGGCACCTTTTCCGGCGTCCCGCGTCGTTCGTGGTGGGTACGCACGAGGACCACCGCGCCGAGTTCAAGTGGGCTGGTTTAGAACACCGCACCTTGGAGCTGCGCGGTCTTTCGCCCCAGCGGCTGAGCGCGATAGTGGCGCGCCGTATCGAAGCCGCGAGACGCGGTCCGGGTCCCGTGCCGGTCCTCGAGGCGGGAAGCGTTCGGTTTCTTACCCACCACTTCGGCGACGACGTGCGCGGCGTGGAGGGCTATCTTTATGAGGTTTTTCAGCGCCTGGAAACGCCCGGCCCGGTACGCTTGGGCTGATGCTCCAAGCGTGTGACGTTCAGCTCTCTTTCGACCAGCCCGACGCCGTTTACGCTGTGGGAGACGAGGTGACCGGCAAGGTTTGCCTGACGCCGCACCGCACGCTTGACCCGAGCGGGATGACCGTTGAGCTTTTCTGGCGCACGCACGGACGTGGCAACCGGACGAGCGGCGAAACAATTCGCCACAAGCTGGCCCTGACCGAAAGACGGTTGGAGCCGGGGCGCACCTACAGCGTGCCGTTCGGCTTCACCGCTCCGGCAGGTCCGCTGACCTACCGAGGTCACCTCCTCAACGTCGACTGGTACGTACGCGCCGTGCTCGACGTGCCTACCATGCCGAATTTTCTCGACCCCAAGGCGGAAACCGAACTGCTCTTGCTGCCAACCGGGATGCCGGTGAGTTTAGGACCGGACTATAAACCTCCTGAGAGTGGCGAGCTGCCAGGGCGTGGGATAGCGTGGCCCTTGGTGCTTTTTGGAGCTGTCTTCAGCGCGGTCGGGCTCGTCGTCTTCCTGGCGTTTTTCGGCAGCCTCGGCAGCACCGCCGCTCTGTTTCCGCTGGTTTTCGTGCTCGCTGGCGTGTTCTGTATCTTTCTCGGCGTCAGGAACGCGCTGGCAACGCGGCGGCTGGGCGAGGTGACGCTCTCTCTCAGTCGGCGCGAGCTCGTCCCGGGCGATACGCTCGAGTGCGATGTCGGCTTTGTGCCGACAAGGGAAGTGCAGCTCGAACGTCTTTGTTTCGTCCTCAAAGCTCACGAGCGGGTGGTGCAAGGTAGCGGTACGAACAAGACGACCCACCGGCACAAGGTCTATGAGGAAACGCGCACGAGCCTGACGCAGCGGACGCTCACCCTGAACGAGCCGGTAAAGGTAAGTGAGCAGTTTCGGATTCCTTTGGACGCGCCCTACACCTTTGTCGCCAACAACAACGAACTGGTCTGGAGTATGGACGTGCTCATTGACGTACAGGGCGTTTGGGACTGGCACCGCGACGTGCCCTTGACTGTGTGTCCTTGGCGTGAGACTGAAAACGCGCTGGTGGGTTAAACGGCTGTCTGGCGGTGAAAGCTCAAAAGTCAGGACCGAAGCCAATATTACCAGAACGTTCACGGAGTTTAGCAGCCATTAGCTATAAGATTCAGCTTGGCTTTCATACTGCAACCGCATCAGCATGTCGTCGCACCACTCAAGCTGCGCCCTGGTGACGTAAAGCCCGTGACTGATGGTCATGAACGCGTGGTCCGAGGAGACGAGGGGCGTCTCGTCAACGACGTATTTTTTCTCGAGTTCCGTACACCAGTCATGGCTTGCCTGCACCACCTCGCGGTAACGTAGGAGTTGCGCTATCAGAACCTCTTTACCAACGTGTTTGGCGAAATAGACGCGCAACAACATTTCGTTACGGGGCGGCGCGAAGTAAACGGGCTCGTTCAGCCAATCGGTAAGCGCCTCGCGTCCCTTTTCGGTAATATAGTAAACGTACTTGTCAGAGCCTTTCGCACCGTCGGTGACCGAGCGCGTTACCAGGTCCTCGTCCGTCAGACGTTTGAGCGTCGGGTAGATTTGCCCGTAGCTTTCGTGCCACATGCTGCTGATGCCCTCGAGCCAGGTACGGATATCGTAACCTGTGCCGGACTCACTCGCTAAAAAGCCGAGAATGGCGTATTGGGTGCGGTTAGTACGGGCCATCCCATAGAAGCATACCGCGCTGCACCGACTCGCGTATCAGCGGTTTACCGGGAGATCCTAGCTGAAGGCGCAGGGTAAGGGGGCGAACCTTAGCGTCGGCTTGGACCTTTAGTGACCTACCGCGTTTAGAAAGACGGTTCTATAGGAGCGAGCAGAACCCGACCGAAGCGCAAATGCGGCAGACCGCTACCGCGGCGAGAGGCTCATCCCGACGCGGCTCGAGCTGAGGCACCCTAACAGCCTCTGGCACAAGTCTTTGGAGAATGCTACCTTCTCCAAAGATAGCTACTAAACTCGTTAAATGTTATCGTACAGCGTGAGTTCCCACAAATATAAGGATGTAGCAACTCGAGCCAACAACAGCACCCAACTGGCCGTGCGGCGAAACGCACTCAAAGAGTGGCTCGAGCTTTCGCCCGCCGAACGGAAACGTGAGGCCGCGCGCGCGCTCGAGGCCCGGGAAGACGACGCGCTCTGGAGCCTCACCGAAGCCTATCTCAAAAAAGAAGGACAGAAAGGCAGCAGCGTGAGCGCCCTGACGCTTAGGGCCTACCGCTTCGCGCTCCTCGCGCTGCTCGACGCCTGGTCGGGCAAAGCGCTTCTCAAGGCGGGGCCCGACGACGCCAAGCTCTACGTGCGCGAGCTCGAGGCGGGCGTGCGCGACCCAGGCGACCCCAAGGCTTTTCTGGTCGCGCCCCTCAAAGAAAGCACCATATTAAAACGCGTGGCGGTGGGCAAACACTTTTACGAGGCGCTGCGCTGGTGCGGGCTCTACCACAGCGACAATCCCTTCGACCGGCCCGGCGTGACGGGCGACGTGAAACGCGCCGAGGACAAAAGGGAGGCGTACACCCTGGAGGACGTGGTAGCGCTTTTCCGGGCCGCCGCCTCTGAAGACGACACGACGGACCTGCTCATCGTGCTCCTCACCGTGCTCGCCGGGCTGCGCGCGAGCGAGGCGCTGAGCCTCACGTGGGACGCGCTGAGCTTGGACGACGGGCTCGCCAAGCTCCGCGGCAAGGGCGACAAACCGCGCTTCGCGCCGCTCGCGGACCTGCTCATCGTCGCGCTCTTGGAGCACGCGGACCGCCGCGAGGACGCGCACCCGCTCGTGCTGGTGCGCGCCTACCGCGGCCTGGGCCCCTTTACCGACGCCGGGCTGCGCTACCGCATCGACGAGCTCTGCAAACGAACCTTTGGCGGCACCGACCCGCGCACGGGCAAGGGGCGCGGCTACCGGGCGCTCCACTCGTTCCGCCACACCTTTGGGAGCGAGATGCACAAGGTGCTGCCGCTTTTTACGCTCTCGCGCATTTTGGGCCACAGCGACATCAAGACCACCGCCATCTACGGGCTGGGCTCGTCCAAGGCGGCGGCGGAGGGGGCGCTGGGCCGGGCGCGGCAGAAGCGGGCGCTCGAGGCGCGCCTCCTTGAAAACCGCGACGAGGGCGTCAACGCGCTCGGCCGACTCCTATTCTTGAGCCTGAGCGAGGCGCAACGCCACACCTGGCAGCTCAGAGCGCGCCGCCTCTCCCCCGGCCTCAATTTGACCGGCTCTGAGCAAGGCGAGTAGATGGGGGCGGGCGGTAGGGCTGTAAACTGAAGCCACCCCCGCTGTGAGAGACAGCTCGAGGTTCAGGGCTGACGAACCTTTAAAAAGATTGTTTTCACAAAGTTTATATTTGTGAATTATTTATTTAAGATTTATTTCTTCCGGGTCTCATCCTAATGGTGCCTCCGCCTCCTCGTGATACGCTGGCCTCTCTCGAGGAGGTCTTCTATGGACGAAACGCTTAGCGAGCTCTTGGAACTTTCTCACGCCCTGGGCTTGGAGTCGCGCGGACTCGCCATTTTGGGCGAGGGCAACGTGAGCGCGCGGGCGGACGAAACCACCTTCTTCATCAAGGCGTCGGGGAGTTCGCTGGGGACGCTTCAAGAAAAAGACGTGAGCCGGGTGGATCTAAAAAGAGTCCTAGCGGGATTTCAACAGAGCGCGATGAGCGAGGAGGAAATTGAAGCGTTTCTGGTGGACGCGCTCGCTGACCCCGGCCATAAAAAACCCTCGGTTGAGACCTTCTTGCACGCGCTCTGTTTGACCGAGGGCGAGGCCGCGTGGGTGGGCCACACGCACACGGTCTCGGTCAACGCGGTGCTCTGTAGCCAGCGGGGCGCGGAGCCCTTTCGTAAGCACATCTTCCCCGACGCCATCGTGGTCTGCGGGCGCGCGCCCGCGGTCGTGCCCTACGTGGACCCCGGCTTCGCGCTCGCCAAGCTCGTGCAGGAGGAACTGCGGCGCTTTAAGGACGTTTGCGGCACCCCTCCCAAGCTCCTGCTCATGGAGAACCACGGCCCCGTCGCGCTGGGAGGGAGCGCCAAAGAAGTCCTAAACATCATGCTGATGGCGGACAAATGGGCCAAAACGCTGCTCGGCACCTTTTTGACGGGCGGACCCCGCTACCTTTCAAACGTGGATGCCGACCGGATTGACAACCGCTTGGACGAACACTACCGCCGCCGGGAACTTTCCAAGTGAGCGCGGACGAGGCCAATTTCCTCGCGGTCGATCTGGGCGCCTCGAGCGGCCGCGTGGTGTGGGGCGGGTGGGATGGCTCGAGCTTTCGCCTACGCGAGCTCCACCGCTTTGACAACGGCCCCTTGACCGTGTCGGGACATCTTCACTGGGACGTGCGTGGGCTGTGGGCGGAGATAAAAGCGGGGCTGCGGGCGTACACACGCGCAACCGACGCGCCCTTGGCGGGCGTGAGCGTCGACACCTGGGGCGTGGACTACGCGCTGTTAGGCGCGTCGGGCGAACTCCTCGGCCTTCCCTACCATTACCGGGACGCGCGCACGGACGGGATGATGACGCGCGCTTTCGAGCGGGTGCCAAAGGGGGAGCTTTACGCGCGTACCGGAATTCAGTTCATGCAGATAAACACCATGTTTCAACTCCTGAGCAGCGTAGAGACGCATGACCCGCTTTTAGAGCGCGCCCGCACGCTCCTGATGATGCCCGACCTTTTTCACTACTGGCTCACGGGGCGCAAATGCGTGGAATACACGGACGCCTCGACGAGCGGGCTTCTTGATGCGAGGGAGCGCTCCTGGGCGGTGAAGGTGCTCGAGCGCTTAGGGCTCCCCGGTCATATCTTCCCCGAACTCGTCCCCCCCGGAACCGTTTTGGGTGAGATGCTGCCCCCCCTCAAAGAAGAAGTCGGGCTCAAAGGCTCCGTCCCCGTTATCGCCACCGGGAGCCACGACACGGCGAACGCCGTCGCGGCGATTCCCGGCTTGGACGTTGAGAGCGCCTTTTTGAGTTCGGGCACCTGGAGCTTGCTGGGCGCCGAGGTGCCGGAGCCCATCCTCAGCGAGAAGGCCTTACTGCTCAACGTCACCAACGAGGGCGGTGTGGGGGGCACCATCCGGCTCTTAAAAAACGTGGCGGGATTATGGCTTTTGCAGGAGAGCCGCCGCGAGTGGGCGCGCGAGGGGAGGACGTACACCTGGGAAGAACTTTTAGGCTTGGCCGAGGCCGCCGAGCCTTTTCGCAGCCTCATCGACCCCGACGCGGCGGACTTCCTAAGCCCCGGCGACATGCGGGGCGCGGTGCGCGCCTTTTGCCGCCGCACGGGACAGGAGGAACCGGAAAGCGTGGGGGAAACCGTCCGCTGCTGTTTAGAAAGTCTTGCGCTGCGTTACCGCTGGGTGGTGGAAGCGCTGGAAAAGCTCACCAACCGCGAGCTAACGACCATCCGCGTGGTGGGGGGCGGCGCGCAGAACACCCTGCTCAACCAGTTTACCGCCGACGCCTGCGGGCGCGCGGTGGTCGCCGGGCCCGTCGAGGCGACCGCGCTGGGCAACGTCATGATGCAGGCCGTTGCCACGGGCCGTCTGCCCGACATAGCGGCGGGACGTAAGGCAGTCGCAGCGTCGGTGGAGAGGAGGCGGTATAAGCCGGGCTCGAGCAGGGCGTGGAACGAGGCGTATGAGCGGTTCAAAAGACTTTTGGATTAGGTGAGAGGTTTTGTGCTCAAAGCACTCGGTGATAGAAAAATTTGTGCTCACAGTTTGGAGCGAATGCGTACCGAACCATGCGAGACAACCGTGAAAGCATCTGTCATTTCAGCGCCGTATGTCCGAAAGGTCTCAGCAACTATCTTCGCCTTCAACCCAGAACTCAGGCCGTTAAGCCTCAGAAGAACCACGCCTCTGTGGATGCGTCCGAGTCGAAACACCAGCTCGCCAAAGTCTTTGTCTTCCGTTATGAGCAACGCTTGCTTATCGTTTGCCTGGTCTAAAACTTCATCGTCGGAGATACCGGGTGACATATCGGCAACATAGAGAACGTCATGTTCTTCTCTCAGCTTCGTAATGATAGCGCCGTCCACACCCTCATCAGCAACAAAAGTTACGCCGCCTTGTCCGGCGTGGGATAGACCACGTCGGCGCGGAGGACCTGAGCAGCAAAAGCCATCGACGCGTCGATGGCTTCTGTCGTTAGCCTGGGGTAGGCGGAAAGAAGCTGCTCTTTACTTTCACCGCTGGCGAGCTTTTCTAAAATGGATTCTACCGTAATGCGCGTACCCTTAACGACAGGCTTGCCCATCATGATGCTTGGATTTGACTCGATAAGAGACGCTTTTGATTCGTTCATTCTGGCACCATCATACATGGGTAAAGGGAGTTGTGGGACGGCTCGAGCGGGGCGTGGGAAAGGGCATACGAGCGGTTCAAAGGTCTTTTGGATTCTTATTCAGAGATTACTTCATTTGAGTAACGAGCAGGCAATGGATGATTTTTGATGTCATTGATGGCTTCAAGAAGTTTAATTGTAGCCTCACCATCAAGACTGTCTCCTTTATATCTTACCTCATATAGTCCTTGCAGGTTTGAGGGTAGCTTAACGCCTTCCTTGACTAAAAGTATGAAACGCCGTCCATACAAGGCCATCGCTGCCCCTATTTCCATCATGACATTTGGATTAAGAACAATGTGTTCATTTGCTTCTTGGTCCATCAGCTTGAGTTCCGCATCAACATGAATAATTGCCGCACCACAACCTCTCATTTCACCCATGACTTTATCTGGTACAGGTTGAGAGACAGATTGCCGCTCGACCGATACAACCGCCTCAAGCTCCCCAAAACTAAGCAGCTTTTTGATCGGCTCAATAAACGCTTTGTTCTTGCCATGAGTGATATAAACACGTCTTTTATTAGCCGTATGAGCAGAGACAGCATCGTCTCCAAACGATTGCCTTTCTTTCCGAAACTCAGGTGGTTGAACTTTTACTTTTTCAGCAGTCTCGCCTGTAGGAGGTTTAGCCTTTTCCAGGTTGTTTTCCTCAGTATCCTCAACTTCAGTTTCTGATTCAGGTGAAGCAGAGGGTGACCTCCCTAAATCAATGTACTTCTTGCCCTTGATTTCTTCTATGAAGCCAACTGACTCAGCACCCTCTAAGATTAGCGACAAAACGCTTTCTGTTTTTTCCGGTGGTACGCCCATATCAGTTAGGACATTTTGAGCAATATCGAGACGTGGAAGTGATGCACTATTGTACCTGCGCAGAAACTCGCCAATAACTCGTGGCTTAAGCAGAGCTTCACGACGCGCTTTTAAATCGTCGTTCTCTTCCAAAGGTCTAACAATTCGCATTCCCAATGGCTCAATGGAAATTTCAGGCGCACTGTAACTACCTTTTGTTAAACCATAAGCTACCGAAGCCCCGCATATTCCCCTAAACTGGCCTGAATTAGGTTGCATACCCACTGCTTTAGCAACCTGGAGAGGTTTAGCTGGCTTATACGCAAGGTGCTCGGCAATGGCTTTTGGTACTCTAAGCGCCTGTTCTAATGGATAGCTTGGTACTTCCGACTGGCTTAGGTAAACCCGCTTCTGATCATCGCTTTTCTCAGCTTTGTTGCTGGGAACTGAGTTATGTGAAGTTTTTTTCCTCATCCTCAACTTTATCAGATTTCTTAAAAACGCACGTTAAACCAAAGGCACCGAGTCATGCATAGAGTTCCATGTTTTGCAAAAGTTGTAAGTTCTCTCCCCTCGAGCCTCTCAGGAGTAGAATAAACGTACGGAGGCTCAACGTGACCGTTGCTGAAAAGTTGCAGGCAGCCCAGTTCGTGGTGGACGCTGACGGAACCAAAAAAGCGGTTGTTCTCGACTACGCTCTTTGGGAGGAACTTTTATCTCTACTTGAAGACGCTGAGGACGCTGAAGAAATAGCCTTCCTCCGCGAGTCTGGAGAAGAGGCCGTCCCTTGGGAAGAGGCCAAGGCGGAACTGCGCGCCGAAGGGGTCGATGTATAGCGTTCGCGTGTTGCGGCGTGCTGTCAAAGACATTGCAAAATTGCCCGAGGGGTACACGCGCTTGGTGAGCCAGCATATCGACGGTCTTGCAGATGAGCCTCGACCAACGGACGCGAAGAAACTTCGCGGGCGAGACGATTACAGCCTGCGGGTAGGCGTGTACCGTGTTTTATACGATGTCGATGATGAAACTCGGGTGGTGACGGTCTACCGCGTGAAGCACCGCCGGGAAGCCTACCGCTAGCCGCCCAACAAGCGTTGGCGACCGCCGCCGAGCGCATTGGCGTTGTAGCCACCTCTCGAGCACGCGTTCGGGTTTCACAAACGCTTTAAGCCAACGCCGCCGGGTCATAGTCCGGCGACTGGTGCCGAAAATAGGTGTTGTAAAGCTCCGCGTAGTGCCCGCCCCTTTCCACCAGCCCCTCGTGCGTGCCCTCCTCAATCACTTCACCCTCTCTAAGCACGATGATGCGGTTCGCGGTTCTTACGGTTGAGAGCCTGTGCGCAATCACGATGGCGGTGCGCTCGCGCAAGACGACCTCGAGCCCCTCCTGAATCTGCGCCTCGGTTAAGGGGTCCACGCTGGCGGTGGCCTCGTCGAGAATCAAGATGCGCGGGTTCTGGAGGAGCACCCTCGACAAGACCACGAGCTGGCGCTGGCCCATCGACAGGCTGCGGCCCGCCTCGCCCACGTCGGTGTCTAAGCCGTGGGGGAGGGACTCGAGCCAGTCCCCCCCGCCGATGCGCGCGGCCACCTCCCGCACCGCCTCGTCCGCGGCCTCCGGGGAGCCGTAACGGACGTTGTCGCGCACCGTGCCGCTAAAAAGGAAGGGCGTCTGCTGGACGATGCCCAGATGGCGGCGGTAGGCGCTTAAGTCGAGCGAGCGGATGTCGCGCCCGTCAATCAGCAGCTCACCACCCTGAAACTCGTAAAAGCGCGCGGCGAGCTTGCCCAA
The DNA here is from genome assembly GCA_965214995.1 of Trueperaceae bacterium. Classification (GTDB taxonomy): domain Bacteria; phylum Deinococcota; class Deinococci; order Deinococcales; family Trueperaceae; genus CBDCCT01. The sequence goes on along the minus strand of CBDCCT010000002.1, from coordinate 3,795,905 downwards.
GCTCGATTTGCCCGCGCCCGTGTGACCGACCAAAGCAACGGTCTCCCCCGCCCTGATGGTCAGGCTGAAGTCGTGCAGCACTTGTTCCTGGACCGTGTAGCGAAAATCGACCCCCCGAAACTCGATGCGCCCCGCGAGTTCGGGCACGGGCTGGTTGTCCCTTTGGACCACCCTCGGCTCGGCATCGACAAGCGCGAAAACCCGCTCGCTGGCCGCGAGACCCAATTGAAACTGGCTCCAGAACGAGGCGATGCTGGTCAGGGGGAAAAGAAAGAGCGCGAGGCTCTGCGCGAACAAAAACCACTCGCCGGGCGTGAGCGCGCCGCCCAGGACGCCGCGCCCACCGAAATAGATGACGAGCGCGGTGCCGACGCCCCCGAGCGCGCCGAGCACGGGGAAGATGGCGCTAAAGACGAGCCCCTGGCGCAGGTTGAGCGCGTACGACTGGGCGTTGACCTCGCCAAACTCGCGGTAGATGGTGCTTTCCTGCCGGAACGCCTTGGCGACGCCTATGCCCGTGACCGTCTCCTGCACGGTCTGGTTCACCTGCGCGAGCACGCGCCGCGCGCCCTGGCTGGTAAAGCGCGCGATGCGGCGAAAGGCGAGCGCCGCCGCCACGATAAAGGGGGCGATGGAGAGGACGATAAGCGTCAGCCGCACGTCGATAAAGAAGAGAATCGTAACGATGATGACCACCTGGAGGAGTTGGCTCATCAGGTTTAGGGTCAGCGTGACTACGGTGGAAAAGTCCTGGGTGTCCGAGGTCACGCGGCTCACGATTTTGCCCGTCGCGTACTCGTCGTAAAAGGACAGGTCGCGCTTCAAAACCGCGTCGAAGGCGTCCTTGCGGAGGTCAAGCACGACGTTGCCCACCGCCCTGGCGGTGTAGCGTTGCCTAAAGAAGTTGAAAGTCCAAGAAAGCACGCCCGCCGAGAGGATGGCGACCAAAAGCCACGCGGTCCGCCCCCACAGGCCGGTCTCGCCCGTTTGGGGCTCGCCCAGCGCGTCGATGCCGCGCGCGATCAAAACCGGCAGGAGCGCGTCCATCGCTGCGTTGAGAAAAATCATCACCGCGACGAACATCATGACCAGCGCAAAAGGCCGGAAGTAGGAGAGGATGCGGCGCAAGAGCGTGGCGTCCGAGTAGGAGCGGTCGTAGGCCTCGCCAGCGAGGCCGTCCATCACAAAGCCCATTTAGTCCTCGTATCTCGCAAAAATTCTGCGGTAGAGCGCGCAACGTCCTAAGAGCTCGTCGTGTGTACCTTTGTCGATAAGCGCGCCCCCGTGCAAAACCAAAATGGTGTCGGCGCGGCGGATTTGGGAGAGGCGGTGGGTGATCATCAGGGTGGTGCGGCCCTCCAGGACGCGGTTGATGGCCCCCTGGATGTCGTCCTCGGTCGCGCTGTCGACCGCGCTGGTGGCGTCGTCCAAGATGAGGATGCGCGGGTCTGTTAGGAGCGCCCTGGCAATAGCCAGGCGCTGGCGCTGCCCGCCCGAGAGCGTCACGCCGCGCTCGCCGATGACCGTGTCGTAGCCGTCAGAAAATCCGCGGATAAAGCCGTCCGCCTGCGCGGCCTCCGCGGCCGCCACCACCGCCTCGCGGTCGGCATCCCCGAGACCAAAGGCGATGTTGTCGGCAACGGAGCGCGAGAAGAGAAATACGTCTTGTTCGATGACCGAGACCTGCGAGCGCAGCGAAGAGAGGTTCCAGTCGCGCACGTCCACCCCGTCAACCAAAATGCGCCCCTCGCTCACGTCGTACACGCGGTTGACGAGCTTGGTTAGGGTCGATTTGCCCGAGCCCGTCTGGCCGACGATGGCGACGGTTTCGCCCGGCTTGGCGGTAAAGGTGAGGTTGCGCAGGATGGACTCGGCCTTATCACCACCAGTGCCGTAGCCGAAAGACACGTTTTCAAAGACGATTTCGCCGCCGATGGGGGCCGCGTGGCCCGCCGCGTTTTCGTCAAACTCGGTTTCTTCGCGCATGAGTTCCAAAATCCGCTCCGCGCCCGCCACCCCGAGCTGCACGAGCGAAAAGGTAAACACCGAGATAAAGGCGGGAAACTGGAGCGCCCCGACGAGCCCCACGTAGGCGACTAAGTCCCCCACCGAGAGCGCGCCTTGAGAGAGCAACAGAAGCCCGTGCGCAAAGCTCCCCGCCAGCGCCACCCCGAAAAGCAAGAGCGGCAGGTAACGCGCCTGCACCTCGCCCTGCGCGACAAAGGCGTTGCGGTAGAGTGCGGCGTTCCGGACGAAGCGCCCGCGCTCGAAAACCTCCTGCGCGGACGCCTTGACCACCTCGATGCCGGTCATCGTCTCGTTGAGCCCGGCGTTGAGCTCGCCGAACCGCCTACGCATCGCGCCCGACACGGGGGTCAAGCGCCGCATGTAGTCGCGCAGCGCGAAGCCGAACGCGACGACAAAAAGAACGGGCGCGAGGAGCAAGCTGGGCTCGATAAAAGCGATGAACACGAGCGGCGTGATGATGCCCGTGAGGGACTCCGTGATAAGCGACACGCCGGGGTTCATCATCGGGTTGAGCTGCCGCACGTCGTTGGCGGCTCGAGCCATAATGTCGCCCACACGCTGGCGGTTGTGAAAGGTCTGGCTTTTGCCAAGCAGGCTCAAGTAGAGCTCGTCGCGCGCGTCGCGCTCTAAGCGCTGCCCCAGCGTCTCGACCGAGAATGAGCTGACAAGGTCGAGCACCCCGCGCAGGAGGGCGATGCCGAGGACCGCGAGCGCGAGGAGCCCCAAGCGCCGCACGCTCGGCTGGGGCTGAAGCACCTCGTCAAAGGCCACCCCGGTGAGGCGCGGCACGGCGGCGAAGAGCACGTTGGTTAAGAGGCCCGCGGCGAGGAAACTTATGATAAAACCTTTGTAGCGCGCTAGGTGCGAGAGAATCCAGCGTAGGGGGCTCGAGCGGTCATAAACATGAGCGTTCCCGACGCTAAACTCACCTTTTGACTCGTTGACGCGTGCGGACTGAACGGCCACAGGAACTCCTAAAAGCTGTTTATGAATACCTAAATTGCTTGTTTAAACGCGTTGAACCGAACTTCAAAGGCGTAACGATTGCGTGCGGTTTCTTTGCCCAGTGACGACGGAAACAGGCAGGCGTGTTTTGAGTCGAGGCGGCGCAAAGCGCAACGTCGTATAGGACGCTGCAACAGGTTGGGTGAGCTTGGGCGGGGCTCCTTCTGGGGCTATCCTATGCGACTTCGGTAAAGCGTGTCAAGATGACAATACTTGACACGCTTGACAGACCGCGCGCTTAGCCGCTACCTCGGTTGGCGTAGGCGTCCCCCTCGAACACCGGCACCGCTCCGCTAACGCCGAACGCCGCGGCGAGTTCCACGTCGGCCTCGAAACCGCGCGTGGCGAGTTCTCTCCCGGAGGCGCAGGTTTTCAGGGTGGTCGCAAGGTCTTTCACGCTTTCAAATGCAGCCCTTGCCGCAGCCGCTTCGGGGGATGAGGGACGGTTTAAAAAACTGATGAACGCGCCCGCGCCCAAAAGGTCTTCAAGCGCGACCCTCAACCCGCCCCCCGGCCAGCGTTCTCCCGCGGCGACGACCGTGACGGTGGCGAAATGTTCGCGCACGTATCTCGCCACGGCGGGGGCGTTCCGCAAACACGCGGTGAGCACGCCCCCGCGCTCCGTGGCAAGCAGGGTCAGGCTCGAGCCGTTGGGCGAGGGCAGCACCAGGCGCGCACCCGCCGGGATGGCTTGCAAAGAGGCGGGCGACAGAGAAAAGCCTTTACCGGCGCGTTCGCCCGCGAGCAGCGCCCCCTTCTTGGCGGCGTAAGGGGCGGCGGACGCGTCGTTCCAGGCGTAGGGCAGAACAAAAGCGCCGCGGGCCGTGGCAACGTCTACACAGGTCGAGAACGAGAGCACGTCAACTATCACCACCGCCTCGGTGTGCGGGGCGAGGTAGGTGAGAGCTTCCGCGTCCCACTCGAGCCGCACCTCATAGTCGGCCTGGTTGTAAAACGAGGCCACAGGGGCTAGAGCGACGCGCCGAGCACAATCAGGATAATACCGACCACGACCAGCGCCAGCCAGGTGGGCGCTTGGGCGAGGGCTTTAAGGAGTTCGGTCAAGGCTTTCACAAAGTCTGTGGGCGGCGGGGCGGCCTGCGCGTTTACGGAAGCGCGTTCGCGGAAAAGCTGCGCCACGCCCCCGGCGAGGCCCGCGACGAGCGCGAGGATGCCTAGGACGACGAGCGCGAGACCGGCGAGGTTCACGCGTCCTCACCCGCAACTTCCCCGATGTCCTCATGCCACACCTCGGGATGCTCGGCGATAAAGCCTTGGAGCAGGCTTTTGCACGCGTGCGAGTCTAGGTCTACGACCTCCACGCCGTTCTCGAGCAGCCACTCCACACCGCCCCGAAACGTCTCCGACTCGCCCACCACCACCGTAGGAATACCGAACTGGCGCACCAAGCCGCTACAGTACCAGCAGGGTGCCAGCGTCGTGACCATAATTGTGTCTTTGTACGAGCGCCTGCGGCCCGCGTTGCGAAAGGCGTCCGTCTCGGCGTGTAGCGACGGGTCGCCCGACTGCACGCGGCGGTTGTGGCCGCGCCCGAGCAAGGCACCATCACGCGTAAAGAGCGCCGCGCCGATAGGAACGCCGCCCTCTCGGTGCCCCGCCTCGGCCTCGGCGAGGGCGACGTCCAACATGGCTTCGTAGTCGGGTTTGTGGCTCACACGCTCCTCCGCTGTTTTGGCAGTGTACCACCACGCCGCGCGTGGGGCTCAAGTCTTTACGGTCGCCCTCGGCCCGGCGCGACCTGCCTCCACGTCAGCGAGCTCGGTTAAGGCCGCACGCGCATGATGGCGAATCCTGCGAGCGCGGACAAACCCACCAGCCCCCACAACACCGGGTCGTACCCTCCCCAGAGGTCGTGGAGCGCCCCCGCGCCCAGCGGCGCGGCGGTTCCCACGATGGCGACCGCGGTCGCCATGCTCCCGCCGATGCCGCCGTAGTGCGCCGAGCCGTAAAGGTCGCCGATAAGCGCGGCGCGCGCCAAGGTGCCCGCCCCGTTGGCCGCGCCGAAAAGGAGCGCGAAAAGCCACACACCCGCGCCGCCGGGGAGTACAAGCAGGGCGAGGAGCCCGAGCGCGTGGACGCCGAAAACGAGCGCGCAAAGGAGGCGGAGCGGCGCGCGCCGGGCAAGCGGCACGAACATGAGGCGGCCCGCAATCTGCATAAGCCCAATCGACCCCACCGCCGCCGCCACAAGGCCGGGGGCGTAGCCGCGCTCGCCCAGTATCGGGACGCCGTGCGCGGCCACGGCCACGACCGAAACGCGGTCGAGCGCGAAAGCGCCCGTGAGCCACCAAAAGGTGGGCACGCGCAAGGCGTCGCGGGGACGGACGTCCGGGGGCGGTGGGGCGGATGACGGGTCGGGTGAGGGGGTCCCGTCGGGTTCTAACCCCAGCCCCCGCGGGTGCCGCCGCAACACCCCCGCGTGTAAGGGCGCGGTCGCGGCCAGCACGAGCGCGAGCACCCTGAGCGCGTCCCGCCAGCCGAAAACGTGGACGAGGCCGGTCGTGAGCGGCACAAAGATGGTCGAGGCAAGCCCCGCGACGGTCGTGACGAGGAGCAGCGCGCGGGCGCGCTCCCGCCTAAACCACACCGCCACCACCGTAAAGGCAACCTCGTAGAGCGCGGCGGCCATGACCAGGCCGAGGCCCGCCTGCACGAAATAGAAACTTGTGAGGTTCGTGACGAAAGACCAGGTCAGCACCAGCGCGGCCCCGGCAAGCGAGGCCAGCGTCATGAGCCCGCGCGCCCCGCGCGCGTCCACAAAACGCCCCACGGGCACCGCGGCTACGCCCGACAGGAGCAGCGCCAGCGAGAACGCCCCCGAAATCTCGCCGCGCGACCAGCCCAGCTCCGCCTCCATTGGTTCGATGAGCACGCCGAACGCGTAGTAAAGCACGCCGTAGCCGACCGTTTGCGTGACCGCGAGCGTCCAGGCGATGCGCCAGCCGTAGTAGCGGGGCGTCACGGCGCGCGCCTTCACATCCCTCTGACAAAACCCTTGGCAACCTCCTCGGCGGCTCGCAAACCCGCCAGCGAACCCTTGAATTCGGGCATGACGTAGCGGGCGAAAAGTTCAAAGCTCCGCCAGATTTTTTCGCGCGGGGCCCACTCTTTGCTGCGGATGAGCAGGCCCCCGACGCCCGTCTCGCGCCGCAACGCGCGGATTTTGCGCACCGCGTCCTCGGGCGTGCCGATAAGGTCGGTCGGGCGCTCCGCCAACCTTTCCACCCAGCGCTCGCGGTCCACTGTCGGAGGCGGGGAACCGGTGACGGGTGTTGAAAAGTCGTAGCGCTCGGTCGCCGCGCCCGCGCGGATGTCCTCCAGGGCCGCCTCGCGCGTCTCAGCCAAATAAAGGTCGACCGTCAGATAGACGTCGCGCCGGTCCGCCTTACGCCCGGCCTCTTTGGCGGCACGCTCGACTACCTCCCAGGAGGCCTCGAAACCCGGCGCGTGAGAGGTGAGCCAGCGCGCCCCGTGGCGGCCGATGCGCTTTAAGGTCTCCCGGTTTTGAAGCGTCACCAGCGCGACGGGAAGGCGCGGGTAGGTAAAGGGCCGCAGTTGCAACACCGCCTCGCGGAGTTCGAAATGGTCGGTTTTGACGCTCAAAGGTTCGGGAGAATCGAGGAGCCGCATCACCACCTCGAGCGCTTCAATAAACCGCGCGGGCTGTTCGGAAGGCGCGACGCCGAACACCAGCGGGTCGCTCGGCACGCCGCCGCCGGGTCCCATGCCCAGCATCACGCGGCCCCTGGTGAGGTGGTCTAAGAGCGCGTACTCCTCCGCGACGAGCAGGGGGTGGTGCAAGGGCAGGGGCACCACGCCGCTGCCAAAGTTGATATGCCTTGTGCGCGCCGCCGCCGCGGCGATAAAGACGCCCGGCGAGGAGATTGTTTCCCAGCCCGTCGAGTGGTGCTCGCCCACCCAGACCTCGTCAAAGCCGAGCGCGTCGAGCAGGGTGACGAGCTCTAAGTCGCGCTCCAAAGCCAGCGTCGGGTTCTCGCGCGGGTGGTGGACGGGCTGCATGAAAAGGCCGAAGCGCATGGGCCGCGGGTCTTCGTGGCTAAGGGCGGCGTTGCTGGAAGCGTCAGGCACAGCAGCTTTGCGCGCTCGAGGGACCGCAGCAGCCTGTACTTTCGGTGTCGAGCACGGGCAGGGTCTTTGTTTGGGAGGGCTCGAGCGCCCGGTCGCGCGCCTTGCAGGTGACGCGCGGGGCCTTGAGCCTCACCACCACGGCCCCGTCTGCCACCTCAACGCCCTCAACGTGGTACGAGACGGCGGCCTTCCCGGCGTCGCCATACTCCACCCGCACCTCGGCCGTGGGCACGGCGGGCACGTCCGCGGTCACGCGCGCCACGATGCTCAAGAATTTTCCCGCGGTCATGGGGGGTCCGCTTGCCGCCTCCTCCGGCACCCAGAGCTGGACGATGGTCTCGGCCCACGCGTCCGCCCGCCCGCCGCAATCGACCGCCCGGACGTTCACAGCTCTCACCTCGGTGACGTGGTAACCCGCCCCCACGCGGACGCTGCCGCGAGCCGTGCGGGTCTCGAAAAAGAGGGGCCTGTCAGGGGCGGCTCTGAGCGTGTTGAGAAACGGCTGGTGGTTCATACAACCTCCTATAACCTGTGCGAAGCGACGGATTGAATATCGTCAATGTATTAAGCAACAAATCCACTCTTCTTTTGAGCCAGGACCTTTAGCCGCCCAAGCCGGGCAACACCGACCTGACGAGGTCGAAGCCTTCGGGGTTGATGCGGTAGTACGTCCATTTGCCGCGCTTCTCGCCCACGACGAGCCGAGCAGACACAAGACATTTCATATGGTGGCTCACGGTGGGCTGGGAAAGCCCGGTGACGCTTTCCAAGTCGCACGCGCATACGCCCTCACCGGGGGCACAGCAGCTCGCATCCTGTCGGGCCAGGTGCGCCAGAATCTTGAGGCGCGAGGGGTCCGAGAGGGCCTTGAAAATCCACGCGGCGGTGTCGAAAATACCAGAAGAGAGATTGGGTGAGGGCTCGAGCGAGCGCGAGTCTTTGGCTGTCACGGCTGGGGTCATGACCCCAGCTTAAGGTACATATTGATGTTTGTCAATATAAGCGGTATCAACCTTTCACATGGGCTGCTCGCCTACTGCCACACCTTCACTTTTGCAACGGGCCGTTTCGCCGCTCGAGCCGTCGCCACGACTTTGCGGCTTTACCTAATCCTCTCGGCCCCAGGGATAGATAACGCTCTTGACGACCCCGTCTTGGTGCGCGGCTTGGAGGTCAAAAGCTCTGTCCGCCTCCTCGAGTCCAAAATGGTGGGTCATCAGCGGTTCCAACTTCACCCGCCCCTGCCGCACCATCTCAACCGCGCGCGGGTAAACGTGGCCCATCCGCCGCGACAGCTTGATGGTCAACCCCTTGCGCCTTACCAGCGAGGCGTTGAGGGTGAACGCGTCGCCCTCGGGGATGCCCACCAGCACAAGCCGCCCGCCGATGCGCACGGCTTGCGCCGCGTGCTGCGGGCCGTCCGGCGAGTCGGTGGCCTCGAGCACCACGTCCACCCCGCGCCCGTCGGTGAGGTCCTGCACACCTTCCCAGGAGGGCGCGGCGGCGTCCGCGCCCAGCGTGGCGGCCAGGTCTCGGCGGTACTTTATGGGGTCCACCGCGATGAGCCTACCTGCGCCGCAGAGGCGGGCCACCTGGAGGAGGAGCAGGCCGATGGGACCTGCGCCCACCACCGCCACCGAGTCCATCGGCCTTAAGCGGGCCAAGTCGAGCGCGTGGATGGCTACACCCAAGGGCTCGAGCAACGCCGCGGTGGCCGCGTCAAAGCCTTCTGGGAGCGTGATGAGCGCCTCCGGTTTGGCGGTGATATATTCGGCCAGCGCGCCTTGGTGGGGCGGCACTCCCTTGAAGCGGACGTTGGGGCAGAGGTTGGGGTGTCCCGCCTCGCACCACTCGCACGCATGACAAGCCTGGTTAGGGTCGACCGCCACCAGCGTGCCGGGGGCCAACGCGCCCCCCTCGACCACCTCGGCGGCGAACTCGTGCCCCAGCACGAAGGGTTCAACGGCCTTGGTCGAGCCGATGGCGCCCTCTAAATAGTGATGCAAGTCGCTCCCGCACACGCCCACCGCGCGGACCTTAAGCAGCACCTCGTCCGGCGCGGGTTCGGGGGTGGGAACGTCGGTAATGCGGAGATCGCGGACGCCGTGCAGCAAGGCGGCTTTCACCGGGTTCTCCTGTTGGGTTGAAAGGGTGTCATCGTCATCCTCCCGTATTTGCAACGACCACGCGTCATCTTAGCCTCGCAGCCCCCCCTCGAGCGCATAGACAAGGTCGTTCTGCCGCAGTTCGTTCTTCAACTCGCGCAGCCGGGTGTGCTCATCTATCACGACGAGCTCGACCCCGGCGAGTTCCGCGAAATCTTCGATATGTTCCGTCGTTACCGGATAGCTGTAGGCGGTGTGGTGCGCGCCGCCCGCGTAAATCCAAGCGGCGACCGCCGTTTTGAAGTCGGGTTTACATTCCCATACGGCGCGGGCCACCGGGAGCTTGGGCAGCTCGGGGTGCTCCACCGCGGTCACCTCGTTGACAATGAGGCGAAAGCGGTTGCCCAAATCGATAAGCGAAACGTTGACGGCGTCACCCGGCGGCGCGTCAAACACCAAGCGCACCGGGTCCGCTTTGCCGCCGATGCTTAAGGGGTGAAGCTCGAGCTTAGGTCTAGCGTCCGCGATGGAGGGGCAGACCTCGAGCATGTGCGAGCCCAAAACCTGATGGTTGCCCTCCTCCAGGTGGTACGTGTAGTCCTCCATAAACGAGGTTTTTTCGCCTCCCGCCATCACCTTTATGGCGCGCAGCAAGGCCGCGGTTTTCCAGTCGCCTTCCGCGCCGAAGCCGTAGCCGTCGGCCATGAGGCGCTGCACGGCGAGTCCGGGGAGTTGTCTGAGGCCGTGCAAGTTCTCAAAGGTCGTGGTGAAGCCTTTGAAACCGCCCTCTTCTAAAAACGCGCGTAAGCCCAGCTCGAGCCGCGCCCCGTAACGCAGCGCGTGGTGCTGTTCGCCGTCTTTTCTCAAGTTCTCAGCGATTTTGTACCGCTCGTCATACTCGGCGACGAGCGTATCAACCGCCCCCTCCGAGACCGCTTCGACCCGTTCAACCAAATCGCCTACGCCGTAGCCGTTGACCGAGAAGCCAAAGCGCAGCTCCGCGGCGACCTTGTCGCCCTCCGTCACCGCGACTTCACGCATGTTGTCGCCGAAGCGCGCTATCTTGGCCCCCTGTAGGTCGTGCCAGGCGTGCGCCACCCGCGCCCAGGCGCCGAGGCGTGCCTGCACCTCCTCGTCCCGCGGGTGCCCCACCACCACCTTGCGCCTTAGCCCCATGCGGGTGTGCAAAAAGCCCGCCTCGCGGTCGCCGTGCGCCGCCTGGTTGAGGTTCATAAAGTCCATGTCGATGTCACCCCAGGGCAGGTCGCGGTTGTACTGGGTGTGGAGGTGGAGGAAGGGCTTACTGAGCCTCGACAAGCCGCCAATCCACATCCTCGAGGGCGAAAAGGTGTGCATCCACAAGATAAGCCCGGCGCAGCCCTCGTCGGCGTTGGCCTCTAAGCAGAGTCTGCGGATTTCGTCTGGGGTAGTCAGCAAACCTTTGAAAACTATCCGCAGGGGAACGGCGTCAGCTTCGTCTAATGTGCCGGCAACCGCTCGAGCGTTGCGCTCGACCTCTTCCAAGGGTCCGGGGCCATAAAGATGCTGCGAACCGCAGACGAACCAGATGCCAGGCTGAGTGAGTTCTTTCATACACCTCCTTGGAAAGCTAGTGGTGAGTGGGTAGTGGTTAGTTTTTCTAATCACTCACCACTACCCACTCATCACTGTCCGTAGACGTTCGTGTAGCGGTGATGGAGTTTAGCAACGTCCTCGTCCGAAATCGCCAGCGGCGTGCCCAACTGGAGGGCGAGAAAGCTCGTTCTCGCCACGTCCTCGCACATGACGGCGGCCTTGACCGCGTCCTTGGGCGTTTTGCCGATAGTAAAGACGCCGTGGTTTTGCAAGATAACGGCGGGAGAAGGGTGGTTTTGGAGCACCCGCACCACCTCCCGGCCAATCTCCTCGCCGCCGATAAGCGCAAAGCCGCCCAGCGGGATGGGCCCGCCGAACTCGTCAGCCATCGCGGTTAAGAAACAGGGGATGTCTTTGCCGACTGCCGCCCAGGCGGTGGCGTAGGGGGAATGCGTGTGGACGATGCCGCCGATTTTGGGCATGTGCTTGTAAATATACGCGTGGGTGGCGGTGTCGGAGGAGAATTTGTGGTCGCCGCGATTCTCGAGGGTTTCTACGTCCACCTCGCACATGCTTTCTGGTGTCAAATCCTCAAACATCACGCCCGACGGTTTAATGACCATCGTATTTGTACGGGGCAAACGCCCGCTGATGTTGCCGCTCGTCCAGCTCACCAGGTTATTGGCGGGCAGGTAAGCGTGCAGGCCGCAGACCTGTTCCTGCAACTCCCCCACCGTCACGCTTCGGCCCCCTCACGCGCGCCCGCTTCGACTTCCCTGTCGGGGCGTGCATCTTTGTTTCCCTTAGCCTCACGCCGAACGCGTTTAAGGGTCTTCATTACGTCATTCTCGCCGCGTCCAAAAAGGTCATAAAGGCGCTTGTATTCCGCGTAGAGAAGGTCGTAAACCGCTTTGTTCTCCCCGATGGGCGTCACCACCTCTTCTTTAAGCTTGCCCATCCTGTCAGCGGCGGCGTGAATGTCCGGGTAGACGCCCGCCGCCACCGCCGCGTGCATCGCCGCGCCCAAGGCGGGCGTTTGCGCCGAGCCCGCGAGCTTGAGGGGGCGTCCGGTCACGTCGGCGTAGATTTGGCGCAACAGCGCGTTCTTTTCGGGCAGGCCGCCCGCCACCACGAGTTCTCCTACTTCAACTCCTTCTCTTTCAAACGCCTCGATAATCTCGCGGGTGCCGTAGGCGGTCGCCTCGATAAGCGCGCGGTATATCTCGGGGGCGCGCGTCGCCAGGGTCAGGCCGACGATCAAACCGGAAAGCTCGGCGTCTACTAAGGTCGAGCGGTTGCCGTTCCACCAGTCGAGCGCCAGGAGGCCGTGTTCGCCCACGCGCTGTTGTGCCGCTTCGCGCTCTAAAAAGCTGTGAACATCCAGCTCTGCTTTCGCCGCCGCCTCGTAATAGTCCTGCGGCACCGCGTGGTCCACGAACCAAGCAAAAATATCGCCCACCCCCGACTGCCCCGCCTCGTAACCATAAAGCCCCGGGATGATGCCGCCCTCGACCACGCCGCACATCCCCTCGACGTTGCGCTGCTCAGTCCCCGACATCACGTGGCAGGTCGAGGTGCCCATTATCATCACCATCACGCCGGGGCCGGTGGCCTTGACGGCGGGCGCGCTCACGTGCGCGTCCACGTTGGCGACCGCGACGGCGGTGCCTTCCGGTAAGCCCGTGACGACCGCCCACGCCGCGGTGAGCCCTCCGGCCTTGGCGCCAAGGGGCGCGAAGTCGCGGCTCATTTTGTCGTCCACGATGTCGGCAAAGTCGGGATGCAAGGCCGCAAAATAATCTCTGGAGGGGTAGTCGCCCCCTTGCACCATCGCCTTGTATCCGGCGGTGCAGGCGTTTCTCGTCTCAACGCCCGTTAGCTGCCACACCACCCAGTCGGCGGCCTCGAGCAGCCTCTCCGCCGCCGCGTAAACCTCGGGCGCTTCCTCCAGAATTTGCAAGGTTTTGGAAAAAAACCATTCCGAAGAGTATTTACCCCCGTAACGCCCCAGCCAAGGCTCCCCGCGTTCTTCGGCCACCCGGTTGATTTTGTCCGCCTGGGGCTGCGCGGCGTGGTGCTTCCAGAGCTTGACCCAGGCGTGGGGGTGGTCTCGCCAGGCGTCCAAACTCCTGAGCGGCGTGCCGTCGGCTTTGGTGGGAAGCATCGTGCAGGCGGTGAAGTCGATGCCCAAACCCACCACCTGAGCCGGGTCAATCCCTTTCAGAACCGCCGGCACGGTCTGCCTGACGACCTCCAGATAGTCAAGTGGGTCTTGCAGCGCCCACTCGGGCGGCAGCCGTTCGCCGGAGGTGGGTAGCCGCTCGTCAATCACCCCGCGCGGGTAGTCGAACACCGCGCTTTTTATCTCGTCGCCGTTTTCTACATCAACCAAAACGGCGCGACCCGACAGGGTGCCGAAGTCGATGCCTACCGCATACTGACTCATGCTCTCCTCCTCAAAGCTGATATGAGTTTACCAACCCTTTTACGACGACCCCGCCGGGCCGGTGCTCGAGCGCACCACGAGCTCGGGGCAAAGCAGGTGCTGCTCGGTTGACGCCCTGGGCGTCTCGATGAGGTCGAGGACGAACGCGGCGCTCCGCTCGCCCAACTCCTCGAAATCCTGCCGGACGGTGGTGAGCGGCGGGCGGTAAAAGCGCGCCTCCGGCACGTCGTCGAAGCCGACGACCGAGACATCTTCGGGAACCCGCAAGCCGCGCTCATGCAGGGCCGCAACGGCGCCCAAGGCCATCTGGTCGTTGCCGACGACGAGCGCCGAGAAGCTTTCGTCTAGCAGCGCCTTGGCCGCCCCATATCCGCCCTCGGCGGTCCAGTCGCCCTCGACGCCCCGCCCCGGCTTCAGACCCGCCCCGCGCAGGGTCTCGAGCAGGGCCTGGTGGCGCTCCAGGGCACCCGACCAGTTCAAAGGACCGCTTATCTCGCATATCTTGGTATGCCCAAGCTCCAGCAAGTGACGCGTCGCCAAGGCGCTGCCGTGGGCCTGGTCGAAGAGCACCGAGGGGAGCGCGGCCCCCTTGCGGACGTCGATCATGACAAAGGGTAGGTTCTGACAGAGCGCCTGGACGTCTTCTAGGTCGGCTTCAAGCAAGGGCGTCACCAGGAGGAGTCCCGCGATGGGGTGGCGTTCCAACTCCCCTATCGCCTCACGGATGCTGCTGAGGTCGAGGGCGTCTATGGACGCAAAAACAAAACCGTAGCCCCGGCTTTTTAGCGCGCGTTCGATACTGCCCACCATCTGCGCGGGGCCGTAATAGCCCGTACCAAAGGAGATGATGCCGACCGTGTTGGACCTGCCGGTGACCAAAAGGCGCGCCACCGCGTTGGGGCGGTAGCCGAGCTCGTCTATTTTGGCGAGCACCCGCGCGCGCGTCCCCGCCGCCACGCGCGGGCTGTCGTTGATGACGCGCGACACGGTCTGGTGGGACACGCCGCTGGCTCTGGCGACGTCGTTAAGGGTCACAGCTCTTTTCATAAGGCCACACCTTGGCGCCTTTGTCCCGGAAACCGGCTCACGCTTTGTTTTTGTTGAACACGTCGAAGAAAACCGCGAGCAGCAGCACCAGGCCCTTGATGACCTGCTGCCACTCGATGCCCACGCCCAAGATAGACATGCCGTTGTTCATCACGCCCATCACAAAAGCGCCAATGACCGCGCCGATAACCGTGCCCACGCCCCCCGTGGCCGACGCGCCGCCGATAAACGCGGCGGCGATGACGTCCAACTCGAACGCGTTGCCCGCCCCCGGCGTCGCCGTGTTGAGCCGCGCCGCGAACACGAGCCCCGCCAGTGCCGAAAGGAGCCCCATGTTGACGAAGGTCAGAAAGGTCAGCCGCTGCGTCTTGACGCCCGACAGCCTGGCGGCTTTTTCGTTGCCCCCCAGCGCGTAGATGCGCCTGCCGATGGTCGTCTGCCGCGTCAGAAAGGAGTAGAGCACGATGAGCGCGAACATGATGACGAGGACGTTGGGAAAACCCCGGTAGGAGGCCATGAGGTAGCTTAGGTAGAGGATGGCGGCGCCCACCGCGAGGTTCTTGAGCCAAAAAAAGGCCAGCGGCTCCGTGGCGAAGCCGTAGCGCTTTTGGTTGCGCCGCCCGCGGACGTTGATATAGACCAGCGCAAAAGCGACGAGCGCGCCCAAGAGCAGCGAGGTGAGGTGCAGACCGCCCACACCGCCGAAAACGTCCGGCACGAAGCCCGAGCTCAACCTCTGAAAAGTTGCGGGAAACGGCCCGACCGACTGGCCTTGTAAAAGAGCAAGGCTCAAGCCCCGAAACACCAACATCCCCGCCAGCGTCACGATAAAGGAAGGTACGCCCAAAAACGCCACCCAGTAGCCCTGCGCCGCGCCGATGAGCGCGCCCGCGAGCAAACAAACGGCGACCGCCAGGACCCAAGACAGCTCGAGGTTGACCGTCATCACCGCGGCGAGCCCGCCGATAAAGCCGACGATGGAGCCCACCGACAGGTCGATATGCCCCGCCACGATGACCAGCAACATGCCAATTGCCATGATGACGATGTATGAGTTTTGCAGGAGCAGGTTGGTGAGGTTGAGCGGCTTTAGCAGCACGCCGCCGGTCTGGACCTGGAAAAAGCCCATGATGGCTAAGAGCGCGACCAACATGCCGTACTGGCGGAGGTTGCGGCGGAGAAGTTCTCCCAGACCGAGCGTACGTTCGCGCTCTTTGACGGTAATGCTGCTCACGCTGCGGCCCCGTGAGTGACGATCTCTCTCATAATTCTCTCCTGCGAGGCCTCCCCGCGGGGCATCTCCCCGACGATGCGCCCCTCGTTCATGACGTAGATGCGGTCGCTCACGCCCAGAATCTCGGGCAACTCCGACGAGATTAGAATAATCCCTTTGCCCTCGGCGGCGAGCTCGTTGATAATGGTATAAATCTCAAACTTGGCGCCCACGTCGACGCCGCGGGTGGGTTCGTCCAAAATGAGCACCTCCGGGTCGGCGAAGAGCCATTTGCTCAAGACCACCTTTTGTTGATTGCCGCCCGATAAGTTGACGGTTTCTTGCGAGACGGAGGAGCACCTGATCTTGAGCCGGTCGCGGTAGCGGTTGGCGACTCGAAATTCCTCGGGCTCGTTGATGACGAAGCCGCGGGTCACGGCGTCTAAGTTCGCCAAGGTGACGTTATGCTTGATGTCCTGGCCCAAAACGAGCCCGTAGTGCTTGCGGTCCTCGGTCACGTAGGCGAGGCCGCTGGCGATGGCCTTGTCGATGGTGCTGAGGTCGACCTCTCGGCCGTGCATATAAGCTTTGCCGCCTATCCGCCGACCGTACGACCTGCCGAAGAGGCTCATGGCGAGCTCCGTCCGGCCCGAGCCCATAAGCCCGGCCACGCCGACCACCTCCCCCTTGCGCACGGAGAGGCTAACGTCTTTGACCACCTGGCGCTCGCCGTCGAGGGGGTGAAAAACGTTCCAGTCTTTTACCTCAAAGACCGTCTCGCCCACCTTGCTCTCGCGGGGAGGAAAGCGGCTGGTGAGCTCGCGCCCGACCATGCCGCGGATGACGCGCGCTTCGCTCACCCCGGCCTCGCGCGCGTCGAGCGTTTCGACGGAGGCCCCGTCGCGCAAGATGGTGATCGAGTCGGCCACCTTGGAGATTTCGTTGAGCTTGTGCGAGATAAGGATTGAAGAGATGCCCTGCGCCTTGAACTCGAGCAGCAGCCCTAACAGCGCGTCGCTGTCGCTCTCGTTCAAGGAGGCGGTGGGCTCGTCCAAGATGAGCAGCCGGACCTCTTTGGCTAGGGCCTTGGCTATCTCGACGAGCTGCTGTTTGCCCACCCCGATGTCGCCAACCAGCGTGTCCGGCGCTTCGTTCAGCCCCACCTTGTCCAGGAGCTCGCGCGTTTTCGTGACGGCCTCAAACCAGTTGATCACCCCGAACTTCGCGCGCTCGTTGCCCAAAAAGATATTCTCGGCGATGGACAACAGGGGGATGAGCGCCAGCTCCTGGTGGATGATGATGATGCCCAGCCGCTCGCTGTCGCTGATGTCCTTGAAGCGGCAGGCTTGACCTTGATAAATTATCTCGCCCTCATACGTTCCGTGCGGGTACACGCCGCTCAAGACCTTCATGAGCGTCGACTTGCCCGCGCCGTTCTCCCCCACGAGCGCGTGGATTTCGCCCTCGCGGACCCTGAGGTTGACGTTGTCCAGAGCACGAACACCCGGAAAGGTTTTGGTGATGTTGCGCATTTCTAGGATAATTGACATGTCAGGTCCCGCCGCCCCGCTGATATGACTTCAGCCCGTACATTCGGTTCAAGCAAAAGAGGGCGTGAACACACTCAACAGGGTGTGCCCACGCCCTCGAGAGGTTTATCTGACCTCGTCCTCGGTGTAGTAGCCGCTGTCTAGGAGCACCTCTTCCCAGTTGGAGATGTCCACGCTGGTAGGCTCGAGCAAGTAAGCGGGCACGACCTTGACGTCGTTCTCATAGGTCTCGGTGTCGTTGACGGGCACCTCGCCGCCCTGGAGGAGCGCGTCAACCATATCGACGGTGACCCTCGCCAGCTCGCGGGTGTCTTTGAACACGGTCGAGGTCTGCTCGCCCGCCAAGATGGACTTGACCGAAGGGATTTCGGCGTCCTGCCCCGTCACCACCGGCATGGGCAAATCGGCGCTGCCGTAGCCGACCCCCTTGAGCGACGACAGGATGCCGATGCTGAGCCCGTCGTAGGGCGAGAGCACCGCGTCGACGCGCTCGTCGGTGTAGTAGGCGCTCAACAAGTTGTCCATACGCGCCTGCGCGGTCGCGCCGCTCCAGCGGAGGGTGGACACCTGGTTCATGCCCGTCTGCCCGCTCCTGACCGCGAGCTGTCCGCTGTCGATGTAGGGCTGCAAGACCGACATCGCGCCGTCATAAAAAAAGTAGGCGTTGTTGTCGTCCGGGGAGCCGCCGAAGAGTTCGATGTTGTAGGGACCCTCGCCCTCGGCCAGGCCCAGCGCCTCCTCGATATAGCGCGCCTGCAACACGCCAACCTGAAAGTTGTCGAAGGTGGCGTAGTAGTCCACGTTGCCCGAGCCGCGGATGAGGCGATCGTAGGCGATAACCGGGATGCCTAAGTCGGCGGCCTGCTGCAACACGTCGGAAAGCGTGGTGCCGTCGATAGAAGCGATCACGAGCGCGTCGACGCCCTTGACGAGCATGTTTTCTATCTGCGCGAGCTGGTTGGGGATGTTGTCCTCGGCGTACTGCAGGTCGGTCCGGTAGCCCCGCTCTTGGAAAAGCTCGACCATGCTCTCGCCGTCGGAAATCCACCTCGAGGACGATTTGGTCGGCATGGAGATGCCGACGAAGCCCGCGTCCTGCGCGCCGGAGAAGCCGGCAAGGGCGAAAAGACAAAGAGTCACGCTAAGCAGAGCAAGCCGTAAATGTTTCATTTCACACTCCTATGGGTAGTTTTGACCGCTGCGTTAACGCTAACACGCGCGAGAGCATTTTGTCAAGATACAACAACCGCCTCACAAGTCAGCGCTTGCGCGAAGCCTTGAGGCGCGTTTCCCCTCGAGGGCCCTCGAGAGAAACCATCGCCCCGCCCGGCGTTACCGAAGGTGGATTGAACCTTTATCACAAATCCGCGGTTTAATGCTCAGTTCAAGGCCGCCTGCGCATCCCTGCACCTCAGGAAAGGTCGAACACGAGCGCGGTGAAGGCGTGCGGCTCGAGCGTGGTGGTGAAGCGCTCGCCTTCGGCTTGAAGGGTTGCCTCGGTGGTGCCAACTTGATTGGGTGCGTCAAAGGTGTTGGCGGCCTTGATGTCGGGGCCATTGACGACGTACGACCTGCCCGACCCGGCAAAAGAGCCGGTTTGTAGCTCGAGCGTCACCTCACTCTCCTCTAAAGAGCGGTTGACCAAATAAACCGACAGTTGCTTATCTTTGAGCGTGGCCGATACATCAAGCGTGCGCAAGCCCGTAAAGCCCGCCGCCGAAAAGGTGTTGCCCTCCCAATGCACGTCCAAAGCGGTGTCGCCGCAGGTCTTGCGGTAGACCTCGAACGGATAAAAGGTTGTTTGCAGGACCAGCGCATCGGGCCGCGTCATGATGGGGGCAATCACGTTAACAATCTGCGCGATGTTCGCCATTTTCACGCTTTTGGCGTGGCGGATAAAGGCGCTAAAGTGCATGGCGACGACGAGCGCGTCTTCTAGGTTGTAAACCTCTTCCAGCTTCTCCTCATTGTGGGTGCGGTACCAGACGTTCCATTCGTCTACCGCGATGGGGATGTCCCTTTCAAGTTTGAGCTGCGAGCTCATCGCCCGGATGACGCCCTCGGCGGCGCTTAAGTAGTCTTCGAAGCGTTCCGAAATCGCCATGTAGCTCGCAAAGTCGTCGTCCGCGAAGCCGCGCACAGGGTCGTTGCCGACGTACCAGTGAATAGCCAGGTAGTCGAGCAGCGGGGGCGCGACCCTTTTGAACGCCTGCGTGTGCTCCATGAGGAGTTGGATGCGCTCGACCCAGTCACCTTCCCACAGCGACACCGCTGCTGCAAACAGTTTGATACTCGGGTCGGTCCACTTCATCACCTTGGCGTATTCGGCGTAAGTGCGGGCGTACTCTTCAGGCGTCTTCATGCCGATTTGCCAGGGGCCGTCCACCTCGTTGCCGATGCCCCAGTATTTGATGTTGTGCGGCGCTTCGTAGCCATGTTTTTTACGGAGGTTGACCAAGTAGGTATCTTTGGTGCCGTTGCAATACTCGAGCCAATCCCGCGCCTCGCGCATGTCCCCGTCCCCGGCGTTGACCGCGAAGTAGGGTTCGGTGCCCAGCTCGCGGCAGAAGTCCACGAACTCGTTCGTGCCAAAGGTGTTGGGCTCCACGTCGTGCCAGGCTAAGTCCATGCGCGCTTTACGTTCCTCTTGCGGCCCCACCCCGTCGCGCCAGCGGTAGCCCGAGACGAAGTTGCCGCCGGGATAGCGCACGGCCGGCATGTCGAGGCGTTGAAGGGCGGCCATCACATCTTTGCGAAGCCCGTCTTCCCCAGCGTGGGGCGAATCGGGCTCATAGATGCCGCCGTAGATACAGCGGCCCAAGTGTTCGGCAAAGCCGCCGAAGATGTTGGGGTCGATGGGGGCCAAGGTGCGCTCAATGTCAATTTTAACTGTGGTTGTCAATGTGTCCTCTATAAAGCCATCAAGACTTAGTCACCGTGGGCGCGAATTGTGGCGTGGGCTCGGCCTTTGGCCCCCGTTGATGATGGACTGACCTTCTACCCATCAGATAAAGTTCGGCGTCTTCATCAAAGTCAGGGCTCGTCTAGTCGTTAGCAGGGCAGAATGTCTCATCACATTTGTCTTAGCGGGGTGTCAAAACAGGGGCACTCTGAGGATCGGTGGTGGGTCCCTGGACAACGGGTTTGCCGTCCATCCACTCGAGCCTATCTAGCCACATAAGCCGACGCCCGCCGCGCAGGCCCGCCGAGGTGACTTCCCAGGCGTGGTAAACAAGCCAGGTCTGCCCAGCGTCATCTACTACGAGGCTTTGATGACCGGGGCCAATGACCAGGGGGGGCGTCATATCACTCTTCAGGATGGGGTTTTCCGGTGCTTTCCGGCAGGGACCCAGGGGCGTGTCACAGACCGCGTAGCCGACCGCGTACTCCGGCCCGGCGTAGCTGTTAGCCGAGAAGAATAAATAATAGCGGTCCTCGTGTCGCCACAGGGTCGGCGCTTCAATCAGACTACCCTCCCAGGCTTGGTCGTTGCGGATGAGCCGCGTGGGTTCGCCGATGAGGCTAAGGCCGTCCGGGGCGAGTTCTTGCGCGTAGAGATAGGTCGCCAGGCCGCAGCAGTTGCCGTCGTTCTTCCAGAGAAGGTAGAGCGTGCCGTCCGTGTCCCTGAAGGGGCTGGCGTCGATAGAGCCACCCTCGTCGGCTTGACAAACGAGTGGCGCGTCGCTCGTATCCTGAAAAAACTTGTCCGGCTCGTCGCTCACCGCCACGCCGATGCACTGCCGGTCGGACGCCTCGTCCCTGGCTGTGTAGTAAAGGAGATAGCGTCCGTTAAGCGCCAGAACCTCGGGAGCCCAGACCAGCGAGCCGCCGAGCCGCGCCCAGCGGGGCAGTCCCGGCAACGCCTCACTAGGGATGTCCCAGTTGACGAGGTCTTGCGAGCGGCTCACCTGGATGTTGCGGCCCGAGACGTTGGTCGCGTAGGCATAAAAGGTGTCGTCAACCCGCAGGATGAAGGGGTCGGCAAAATCGTTGCGGAGAACCGGGTTGGTAAAGGTCTGGGCTTGAGCGCTCATCAGCAGTCCAATCATGCCAATTATATAAACTATATAAAGGCGTCTCATGCTAGTTTTTGAGCCCGGTGCTGGCGACGCTCTCGACGATGTAGCGCTGCAAGAAGAGGTAAAGGATGAGGACGGGCACGGCGACGACCACCGCCCCGGCCATCATGAGACCGTATTCGGAGGTGTAAGCGCCTTGCAGGGTGCGCAAGCCCGGCGGGAGCGTTTGCAGCGCCCGGTCGCGCAGGATGAGCAGCGGCCACAAAAAGTCGTTCCAACTCCCCAAAAAGGTGAGAATGCCGAGCGTGGCGAGCGCGGGCTTCGACAGTGGCAACACGATCCGGGTGAAAATTTGAAAGGTGCTGGCCCCGTCAATCTCGGCGGCTTCCTCGAGCGTCTTAGGAATGCTCTCGAAAAACTGCCGCAGGAAGAAGACGCCGAACACCCCGGCCAGCCCCGGCAAGATGACGCCCAGATAGTTGTTCAGCAGGCCCAGACGAAAAACGGTGAGAAAGTTGGGGATAAGAAACATGATGCCGGGTAAAAAGAGCGTGGCGAGCAAAAGCGCGTAGAGCGCCCGGCGGCCCCGGAACTCGAGCCGCGCGTAGGCGTAAGCCGCCGTTGCGTCTACAGCCAGCACCAGCACGGTGGTCGCGCTGGCGACGAAGAGGCTGTTAAAGAACCAGCGCACGATGGGCGTGTTGGCATTGGCAAAAAGCGCGCGGTAGTTGTCGAGCGTAAAGGTGATGGGAAGCCAGTGAATCTCGCGCGTGAACCACTGCGCCTTGGGCTTGAGCGAGGTCGAGAGCATCCACAGAAGCGGCAAAATGACAAGCAAGGCAACCATGCCCAGCACGAGGTAGGTGAGGGCGCGCTGCGTCAGCATCCGGGTGCGCTTGCGTCGCCGGAGGAGGCGCTGTTGGCTGCGGTCGGTACCTGTCGGGTTGGTCATGCTTGGCCCCCTAGTCCCGCCTTCTGAAGATGCGGAAGTTGAGATAAGAAATGAGGATCATAAAACTTGCCACCACAAAGGACATGGCCGCGCCGCTGCCCTGGAAGGGTCTTTCGAAGCCCTCGCGGTAGATGCGGAGCATGACGGGTTCGGTCGAGCCGCCGCCGGTCGGCTGGGCGGGGCCGCCGCCCGTCATGAAGAACGGCTGCCCGAAAAGGTTAAAGGACGCGATGATGGTGATGATGACGACGAAGAGCATCACGGGTTGCAGCGTCGGCAAGGTGATGCGCCAGAAGGCTTGCCAGGCGTTCGCCCCGTCGATCTCGGCAGCCTCGTAAAGAAAGCCGGGAATGTCTTGCAAGGCGGCGAGGAAGATGATCATGTTGAAGCCGACCGTCCACCAGACCGTGGCGACCAAGATGGACACCCAGGCCCAGGGCATCGAGGAGAGCCAGCGCGGCGGGCGGACACCCAGATCGTAAAGATAGTAGTTGATGAGCCCGCCCTGACTCTGGAAAATCCACCACCACAAGAGACCCACCACCGCCACCGAGAGCACCCAGGGGGCAAAGTAAATAGCCCGGAAGACGTTGCGACCCGGGGTCTTGGTGTTGAGCAAAATTGCCAGGAACAAAGGGACCAAGACGAGGGGCGGCACGCTGTAGAGCACGAACTCGAGCGTATTGAAAAACGCGTTCCAGAACTCGTTGAACTTAATAGTGCCAGGCGTAAAAAGCGCAAAATAGTTTTGTAAACCCACGAAGCGGGTACTCTCAGGACGCAGGTAGTCAAACTCGTGAAAGCTGATCCACAAGCCGTTAAAAAAGGGGTAGCCGATAAACAGTGCGAAAAAGACGAGGTGCGGCAGGATGAATAAGTAAGGCGTGACCCTGAACTTGCGGCCTCGGCCCCCCCTCTGAACCGCGCCCCCGTGTGAAACCGTCGTCGCCATCCGGCGTCTCCTTTGGGATCTAAGCTGGGGGAACGGGTTCCCCCAGCCGCTTTCGTATGGGTTTAGGGTGCGTCTCTGTAGGTGTCGCGGTTTTGGGCCAGGAGTTCGTTGGCGCGTTCCACCGAAGCGTCGAGCGTCGCCTGGACGTCGGTCGCTGTACCCGACATGATAGAACCCACGGCCTCGCCCAAGGGGGCAAAGGCGTCGGTGATGCCGGGAACGCTGGGCGGGAAGATGGCGTAGTCCGCCGACGGCGCGATGCTGGCCTGCGGCTCGAGCGCCTCAAACTCGGCGCTGGCGCGCACGGTATTGTTGGCGGGAATCTGACCTGCTTTGGACCACTCGAGCGAGTTGTCGAGCAGGTACTGGATAAAGATGGCGGCGGCGGTGTCGCGGCACGCGTCGGCCTCGGCCTTGACGGGCAGCGCGAGCTGATGCGAGCCGGCCCAGACCGCGGGCTGATCGCCGATCTGCGGAAAGGCGGCCGCGCCGCTGTCGAACATCACCGCGTCGCCGGTCACGTTGGTGGTCTGCCAGATGCCGTTCCAGATCATGCCGGCGCCCCCCGCCTTGAAGGCGTTCAGTTCCGAGTCGACCTCTAAGTTGGCTTCGGAAAAACGGTCCTGGGCGCTCTTCATCCACTCGAGCGCCCGCACCCCGGCTTCGCTGTTCCAGGTCGCCTCGGTGCCGTCCTCGTTAAATTCGCTGCCGCCGAACTGGTGGAGGAGCGAGCGGAAGATTTGCTCGATGGGAAAACCGGTGGTTATCATGAAACCGTAGTCGCGGCCACCGGTTACCGCCTCGGCGGCGGCCTCAAAAGCTTCGCGGTCCTGTGGCGCGCCCTCCACCCCGGCGGCGCTCAGCAGGTCCTGATTGTAGAACATGACGAGCGGGTGGATGTCTAAAGGCACGCTGTAGCGTTGTCCGTTCACCTCGCCTGCGGCCCATACCGCGCCGGGGAAATTCTCGCCGCTTAAGTTGAGCTGAGCGACCACGTCGTCCATCGGACGAAACACGTTGCGGTAGGCGTAGGTAGCAACTTGGTCGGCCCAGATGATAGCCACGTCGGGCAGGGTGCCGGAGGCCGCGGCGGTGGTGAGCTGCGTCCCGTATTCGGGCAGGGTGTTCATGGTCACGCTGATGTCGGGGTTCGACGCGTTGAAGGTGTCGACCAACTGGCCCATAAAGGGACCGTCGGGGCCGGTGAAGGGGTTCCAGTAATCGAGTTGGACGCTCGAGCAATCTTCCGGCAACGTCGCGCCATCTTGAGCGAAGCCCACACTGCTTAGCAGAAACAGTGTAAGCACTAAAGCGGTGATTCTAAGGGTCATGCAATCCTCCTGAAATGTGTTCGTGACGGTGGCCGAGCCTGATGGACCGACCCGCCCCTTTTCTCGGCACCTTACATCAGTGCCTGGTCGCTCTTTCTTACTCCGTTACGCATCCTTTTCTCCCCCTCCGTCTCACCCCCTTTCGCGCGTAGCACTCACAACAAGTTCCCAGCCGTCGTTGCCAACCACGAACCGAGTCGCTTTTGCCGACACCTCGACCGGGCGGCGCACAGGAGGCGTCACATCCGTCCTCCGCCGTGATTCAACCGGTAGACACGGACATAGTCGAACTCTGCGGTAAATCCCGCGCCGCCCATCGACACCAGGCCGATGCGGGCGTTCTTGCCCAGGTCGTGGGTCCAGGTGCCGCCGCGGTTCCACCTTTCCCCGTCGCGGCTGGTGTAGGCGGTGTAGTGTTCCTCACCCCTGCTCGTCTCCTTGACGATGCGCAGGTTCGTCCACTCACCAGGGGCGGTGACGACCGTATTGCCGTAGCGCGGATAACCCGCCGGGACGGGCGCTTTCTCCTTGGCGAACTCGGTCTGGCGGGTTTCGAAGATGGAAACGTGGGTGAGTTTGAGGTAGTTGTCGTCGTCGCCGTAGACGACCAGACCCGCCTGGACGAAGTTGAAGCAGCACCCTTCGGGCGGCAGGTCCAGCTTGACCCTGGTCTCGAGGATATAGTTTCCCTTTGGCGCGGGCCGCGTCAGCACCGAGGCGTTGTTGCTGTCTTCAAAAAGGTCGGCGGCTTGGGTGTCCCATATCAAACGGCTACCTGTCACCTCGTAGGTGTCGGCGCCTGGCTCGCGCACCCAGCTCCAGGCGGGCTCGAGTTCCGAGCCGCCAAAGGCATCTTCAACCAGAAGTTTGCCAGCCCGGTCGGGGCGCGGCGGCTTCGGCTTATAGGTCGTCTTATCCCCCGGTTGCGCGGCGGGAACCGGTTGTGGCGTGTCCGAGGCCCAAAGGCCCGCCCGGACCGTCGGCCAGCCGTCCGTCCAGTCGAGCGGGTCGAGCAGCACCGGGCGCTTGGTAAAGCCCACCTCCCCTTCAAAGTAAGGGTCGAAGCGGTCGATGGCGTGGTAGACGAACCACTGCTGGCCGCTGGAGTCGGTAATCACGTCGTTATGACCGGGGCCGACCCAGCGGTTGCCGTTCATGCTGATGACCGGTGTGCCGCCCACGCGGCCATTCAAGAGAGATATCCCGTCGCGGTCCACAAAGGGGCCGGTAGGGCTCTCCGAGCGGCCGACGAAGACGCTGTAACCGGTCAGCGGGCCGCGACAACAGTCGGCCGCCGAGACGAACAGGTAGTAGTATCCGTCCCGCTCGACGATGTTGGCACCTTCATAGCGGTTGGCAATCGTAATTTGCGTTTGAGTCGCGGGCAACGACCGGAGACCGTCGTCGCTCAGTTCGCGGACCGAAATGCCGCCGAAGTAGGAGCCGTAGTAGATGTAACGCGTGCCGTCGGCTTCTATAACCTCCGGGTCGAAGACCCAGCGCTTCGACCCAGGACAGCAGGGCGCGGCGTGGGGTTCGACCACGGGGCCACCGCTATCCGTCCAGGGCCCCGTCGGCGTCGGCGCGGTGGCGACCCCGATGGCGCTGCCGCCACCCGGTAGGTCGGTATCCGGTGCGGTGTAGTAGAGGTAGTATTGGCCGTTAAAGTAGGTGATGTCCGGTGCCCACAAGCCTGCGCCGTCGGCAACCCAGGCGGGGCGCTCTGAAAAGGCGTCACCGACGTAGGTCCAATTCACCAAGTCCTGCGACTCGAAGGTGGGGATGAGACGAAAGATGAGGTTGCCGTCAGCGTCGCGGTCACTGCCGCTCAAGGGGTCGGTTGTACAGTAGAGATACCAGGTGTTATCCCCCTGCGTTTGTCCATGCATCACCGCCGGGTCGGCGCAACTTTCGACGCGCATCCCCTCGGGGGTCTGGAGCTCGAGCGGATTGCGGTAGGTGTTGGTCGCCAGGGGTTCCAAGCCAGCGTCGGGTGTGATAGTGGAACATGCTGCCAAAAGCAGCGTTAGCACCCATCCTAGCCCTATGATGCGACGTTTATATTTACGAATATACATTCTGCCCTCCCCTTTCGGTATAGCCAAAACTTCTACAAAATATCGTTACCCTTCTCCCCTTGTTGCCACGGCCAACGCTTCTAAGTTCACTTTGGGACGACGGTCCGAATAGAGCAGGCCGTTCTGCTCTTGAAATGTGTCTGCAAACTGCGTGTAGCAAAAACCGGCCAGCCCTGCGCCCGATATCACCCCAATCATCTCCGCATAGATTTTGAGCAGCGCCTCCGGGCTCTCGGCCTGCTGATAGCCCCAGCCCTCAGCCTCGGGGTGGTAACGAATCCCGCCGAACTCGGACAGGATGACGGGCTGGTTGTCCAAGTTCACGCCAGGAAGCAAGATGGCGCGACCGTGCTCGAGCGTCTTTCGAGAGGTCTCCGCGCTCGCCTCGGAGGTGCCGTAGCGCGCTCTCAAGGTGTCAGCTTCTCGGCTGTAGTCGTGAATCGTCAAAAGGTCGCTCGCCACGTGCTCCCAGCCGTCGTTGCCCACCACCGGGCGGCTGGAATCGAGCGCCTTGGTGAGGTGATAAAGCGCCGCGACGGCGTGGCGCTGTTCGCTTGAGTGAACCAGGTGGGGCACCCCCCACGACTCGTTGAAGCACACCCAGGCGACGACGCAGGGGTGGTTGTGGTCGCGGCGTAAGACCTCGAGCCACTCCTTCGTGAGTCTATGCACCGCACGGGGTGTAAACGTGTAGGCGCTCGGCAACTCCTCCCACACCAAAAGCCCGAGTTTGTCGGCCCAATATAAATAACGCGGGTCCTCTATCTTCTGATGCTTGCGCACGCCGTTAAAGCCCATCGCCTTGGCGAGCTCGACGTCTTTCTTGAGCGCGTCATCATCCGGCGCGGCTAACAGGCTCTCGTCCCAGTAGCCCTGGTCAAGAGCGAGGCGCAAGAAGTAAGGACGCCCGTTCAAGAAAAACCGCCCGTCTCTGGCTTCGATGGAACGAAGGCCCGTATAGCTCTCCACCTCGTCGAGCAGCGTGTCACCCCGGTAGAGCTTGAGTGTGACGTCAATCAGGTTGGGGTGTTCCGGGCTCCAGACGAATCTCCGTAAGTCGTCAAAGCCGCTCACGGCCAGGTGAACGGTGCGCATGACCTTATGACCCGTGAGGTCCCAGCGGTCGGCGGCCAGCATCTCGTCGTCCCGTTTAAAGGAGAGCTCGAGCGCCAGCCCCTCAACATCACCCGCGACGCTTACCTCGCTCAATACAGCAAAGTTAGCCAAGTCCGGCGTCAATTTAACTTCAGTGATGTGCGTGTCCGCAACGGGCTCGAGCCACACGCTCTGCCAGATGCCCGTGGTGCGCGGGTACCAGATGGCGTGGGGCTCTCTTTGCCAGTCCTGCTTGCCGCGCGGCTTTTCCATATCTAGGGGGTCGTCCTCAGCCCTCACCACCACCTCTTGCTCGCCCTCAACCAGAACACCCGTGATGTCGGCGGAAAACGGCGTGTGGCCGCCCTCGTGGCTCGTAACGAACTGGCCGTTGACCCAAACTTTTGCCGCGTAATCCACCGCGCCAAAGTGCAGGATGACGCGGCCCCCGTGCCACGCGTCGAAGACATCAAAAGAGCGCCTGTACCAGACAACCGGGTGAAAGCTTGGGTCGTTCACACCCGAAAGCTGTGACTCGGGCGGATAGGGAACGCAGATGTCGCCCTGCCACGCCACCTCGCCGGGTCGCTCGCCCGCGTCAGAAGAATAGTCCCAAAGACCGTTGAGGCTCTGCCAGGAGCTCCTTACGTGCTGAGGCCGTGGGTAATCCGACACCCGTTCCACCCCTTCCCGCTTGAATACGGTGTCCCGCTCGAGACGCTCCCCGAAGCACTTTAAAAAGCCGCACGCGCAGAACGTAATGAACCTCGATTGCTTTACAAATTACTACGGTTAACCCGCCAAGTCAATACGTGAGTCGAACAAAGCGCGAAGAATCGACCGTTCATGAAGAAACACGGGGTATTTGAAAGGTCTTCCGTCCTTTTGATTTATGTTTTGCTAAAGTAGTTGGATGACGAAGTATAAGGATGCAAACAAAGACGCAAACGCTGCGTTGCACCAGCTTGGGGGGCGGTTTCAGGACAGGGTCGTTGAACTCGATATCGCGTCGGGGCGAAGTGACACCCTGGAAAAATTCAAGGCCCTAGCCTCGGAACCGCGGCTCAGGATTCTCGAGCACTTGGCCCACCACCTCTGCAACTTGACCGAGTTGTCCGGGGCGCTGGACATGAACCTAGCGACCGTCACCATGCACGTCAACATCTTGGAGCGCGCGGGGCTCATTACTTGCGAGCATAGACCCGGCGAGCGGGGCACGCAGCGCGTTTGCGGCTGCCTTTTCGACTGGCTCAACGTCCACATGGTGCGGCGGCGCGACGCGGAGGTGGGCAGGGTGCTCGAGTTCCCCATCCGCGTCGGCTCTTACAGCAAGCTTCACGTCACCCCCACCTGCGGCTTGGTGAGCGCGGAGGGCTTGATTGGTTTTTTGGACGACCCCGCCTCCTTTTGGGAGCCCGAGCGCCTTAACGCGGAGCTGCTCTGGTTCCATAGCGGCTACGTCGAATACCGCCTGCCCAACCGCTTGCACCCCGGCGCGCGGGTCGAGAGTTTGACCCTAAGCTTCGAGAGCTGTTCGGAAGCGCCCATGCACCGCCTCGACTGGCCCTCGGACGTTAGCGTGTGGATTAACGGCGTCGAACTCGGTTACTGGACCAGCCCCGCGGACTTTGGCGGCGTGCGCGGGCAGCTCACGCCCGCGTGGCAGTGGGAATCCGACTCCCAGTACGGTCTGCTCAAGGTCTGGCAGGTCACGGCCAGCGGGAGCCAGGTGGACGGCGTGAGGGTGTCGGACGTGACGCTCGGCGACCTCAGACTCCACAACGCCGCCCATATCGACGTTCGCATCGGGGTGAAAGGGGACGCGGGGCACGTGGGCGGCATCAACTTGTTCGGCGCGAAGTTTGGCAACCATCCGCAGGACATCTTGCTCCGGCTGCGGTACTACTAAGCGTCCAAAAGCGTTCCCGACGCCGTCCTTGCAGCCTCAGGCTTTTATCAAAACTTTAGAGCTCGAGGAGAAAGGTACCGGGTTGAAAGAAGCATTCTCGATACTTGGTACTCGGTACTTTCAGCTTTTCTCCACATAGAAGCGTTGCTGCGGTCTCCTCGCAACCCTTCGACCACTTGTGTGTCATTACCCGTTCGTGTATAAAATAACCAGACAAGTTTTTCGCCTCTAACGCCGCTTCTGTGTTAGATTGAAAAACAAATTGCGAGGCAAAGGAGAAAAACATGGCCGACACCGTGAACAAAGGGCATCTCGTTGACAAAGTCACCCAGACAACCGGGCTGAGCAAAAAGGACGTCAAAGCCGTGGTCGACGGCGTGTTCGACCACATCACCGAGCACCTGTCACAGGGCGACAAGGTGCAAATAACCGGCTTCGGCGCGTTCGAGGTGCGCGAGCGCGCCGCGCGGCAAGGCGTCAACCCGAGCACGGGCGACAAGATAGACATCGCCGCGTCCAAGGCCCCCGCGTTCAAGGCGGGCAAAAGCCTTAAAGAGCGCGTCAAAAGTTAACGCCAGCACAAACAACGGCACCCTAAACCAGTGGCGCCCGCTCCGGCGGGCGTTTTGCTTTATGTGTTGCTTTATAAACGTCACAGCGCACCTTGGAGATCGGAGAAACGGGCGTACGCGAACCGGCGTCGGCGTCCGCTGTCGCGGTTGGGTGACACGTGAGAGTGGCTTAACTGTTGTGCCCACAGATGTTGGCGGGACGCTGTTACAGTGCCTCCCGTGCAAGCCCCGCCCTCAAAAGTTTTAGACGCGTTTGGTGCGCTCGAGCCGCCAACTCGCTTGGGGGGCGGTCAGGGCACGACCTACCGTTCAGGAAACATCATTCTCAAGCCTACGCTTAGCGCCAAAGAAGCGCGGTGGGTGGCTCATGTTTACAGCACGATAGAGCAACGAGGGTTCGCCGTGCCTCGGCCTATGGCGACTCGAGCGGGGCGATGGGTGTTTAGCGGGTGGACCGCCTGGCAACATCTTGAAGGCGACACCGTGCAGGGTGAGCGCTACAGTGAACGTTTGGAGGTGAGCCGGGCGTTCCACCGCGCCCTTCAACCTTACCCGCGCCCGCACTTTTTTAGCCTTCGCCAGGACCCCTGGTCGCAGGCAGACCGCATCGTTTGGGAGGGGGCGGCGTGGCACCCTCACCCGCGGGTGGCGCGGGTTTACACAAAACTCCAAAGCTTGACGAAACCGCTCGCTGCAAAGGAGCAGGTGATACACGGCGATATCGGGGGGAACATCCTTTTCGCTCCCGGCACCCCCCCCGCCGTTATCGACTTCAGCCCCTACTGGCGGCCTGCGGCGTTTGCCGAAGCGGTTTTCGTTATCGACGCGGTGATGTGGGAGGATGCCTCGTGGAGCCTTGCAAGGTTGGCTGGTTCGGGCGAGACGTTTTATCAGCTTCTCGTCCGTGCGGCGCTGCGGAGGTTGGCCGAGGTAGACCGTCACTATCAGCTCCGCGCTCTGCCTGAGGGGTATCTCGACCAAGTTGACAAGTACGAAGAAGTAGCGTTTGAGTTAGAAAGCATGTCTTTTGGTTGAGTGGCGGCTTTTAGAGTCACCCCTCTCGAAAATCTCCGCGGCGTCATGTGTTCAGAAAGTACGCCTGCGGCAAAAAGCCCTTGCTTCTCAAATGGTAGCTTTAGAGTCTACACGCTCCGTAACGCCCTTTGCCCCTCGAGGAGGACCATGTCAGATACGGTTTCGTCAGATACGTCTTCAAACCCCACAGCCTCCCCCACCGCCCCAGACCTCGTGCGCTACAGCCGCCACGGACGCGTCGCGGTTCTTACCATCAACAACCCGCCCGTCAACGTGCTCTCCCCCGGCGTGCCCAAGGGCATCCTGGCGGGCCTAGCGCGCGGCAACGCCGACGACGAGGTGGGCGCGTTCGTGCTGATCGGCGGCGGGCGCTCCTTTATCGCGGGGGCGGACATCAAGACCTTCACCATGCCGCGCGAGGAAGCGCCGGACGTGCGCGGGCTCGTCGCGGGTTTGGAACGAAGTGATAAACCCGTCGTCGCCGCGATGCACGGCAGCGCCTTGGGGGGCGGGCTCGAGGCCGCGCTCGCCTGCCATTACCGGGTGGCGAGCCCGGGCACGCGCCTGGGCCAGCCCGAGGTCAAGCTGGGCCTCCTGCCCGGCGCGGGCGGCACGCAGCGGCTCCCGCGGCTTGTTGGGTTAGGGGCGGCCCTAAAGCTCATCGTGACGGGCGACCCCGTGGGCGCGGAGGAGGCGCTAGGGTTGGGACTGGTCGATGAGATTACTGAGGGCGACCTTTTGGAGGGCGCGCTGGCTTACGCCGAGGGCGTTGTGGGTGAGGAGCGGCCCAAAACGAGCGAACTCGCGGTAAAGTCCGACGCGCCCTTAGAGGCGGTGTTGGCTTATACGCGGGAGGAAACGAAAAAACGCGCGCGCGGGCTCATAGCCCCCCTGCGCTGCATCGACGCGGTGGAGGCCGCCGCGACGCTCCCCTGGGACGAGGGTCTGAAGCGCGAGCGCGAGCTTTTTGAAGAGCTTTTAAATTCGTACCAGTCCAAGGCGCTCCGGCACATCTTTTTCGCCGAGCGCACCGCCGCCAAGGTGCCGGAGCTGGAGGGCGTAAAGCCCAAGCCCGTCGCGCGGGCCGCGGTCGTCGGCGCGGGCACGATGGGCGGCGGCATCGCCATGAATTTTGCCAACGCCGGGATTGACGTCAAGGTTTTAGAGACGAGCGAGGAGAATTTGACGCGCGGCCTGGACACCGTCCGCAAGAACTATGGGCGCACCGTGGATAAAGGGCGCTTGTCGCAAGAGGAGATGGACGCGCGCATGGGGCGTATCGAGGGGGTGCTCGAGTACGACGCGCTAAACGACGTGGATTTGGTTATCGAGGCGGTGTTCGAGGACATGAACCTCAAAAAAGAGGTGTTCAAAAAGCTCGACTTGGTGACCCCATCAGGCGCGGTTTTGGCGACGAACACCTCGACGCTCGATGTAAACGAGATTGCGCGGGTGGTCTCGAGACCCGGCGCGGTGCTCGGCACCCACTTTTTCTCGCCCGCCAACGTGATGAAGCTTTTGGAGGTGGTGCGGGCGGACGAAACCTCGGATGAAGCGCTCGCCACCGCGCTCGCGCTCGCCAAGGCGATGCGCAAGACCCCGGTGGTGGTGGGCGTCTGCGACGGCTTTGTGGGCAACCGCATGGTCCACGTGTACGTGCGCGAGGCGTTCTTTCTGGTCGAGGAGGGCGCGCTGCCGCAGCAGGTGGACGGGGTGATGCAGAACTTCGGCCTGGCGATGGGGCCCTTTGCGATGGGCGACTTGGCCGGCCTCGACGTGGGCTACCGCATCCGGCAGGCGCAGGCCGCGACACGCCCGCCCGGAAGGCGCTACTCGAGCCTCGCCGACAAGGTGGTCGAGGCGGGGCGTCTGGGCCAGAAGACGGGCGCGGGCTTCTACCGCTACGAGGGCTCGCGCACGCCGCTGCCCGACCCGGAAATCGACGCGCTCGTGCTGGCGCACTCAGAAGAGGCGGGGTTTGAACGCCGCGAGATTTCGGACGAAGAAATCTTAAAACGCCTCCTGTACGCGCTCGTTAACGAAGGTGCAAAGATTTTGGAGGAGGGCATTGCACAGCGTGCGGGCGATATCGACGTGATTTACGTGTACGGCTACGGCTTCCCCGCCTACCGGGGCGGCCCGATGTTCTACGCGGACACGGTGGGGCTAGAAGAGGTTTACGCGGACGTTAAAAAGTTTCAAAAGGAAGTTGGCGAGCACTGGACGCCTGCGCCGCTTCTTGAAAAGCTGGCGAAGGAGGGCGGGACCTTTAACGGGTGGCGTAGAGAGGACGAGCGCGCGTGAGCGTTGTTAATAATTTCCTGCGGGGCTCGAGCCGAACCGTGACGCTTCTCGAGACGGAAAAGACGAGGTAAAAAATGACCGACACGACGCTTAAACCCGACGCTGCGGGTGATGTTGAGGCTCAGGCCCGGCTCGAGAGCCCGGCGCTGGCGAGGCTTTTGGAGCTTGCACCTTCTGAAGAGGCTCTAGCTGAGGTGGTGCGGGGGCTCGAGCGAGACAAGCGCACCCCCACCCCGCCGCCCGTCAACGGCGACTTTTACGACGTGACGGCGACATTTTCTGAAGACGAAAAGCGGATGCAGCGCACGCTGCGCGACTTTTTCGCCCGCGACATCGAACCCATTATCAACGACTACTGGGACCGGGGCGAATTTCCAAAAGAAGTCATCCCTAAATTTGGCGCGCTTGTTGAAACGCTTTACGGCCCCTACCGGCCCGGCATGTCCTTGAAACGCTCCGGCGTGATGTCGCTGGAACTGGGCCGCGGTGACCCCTCGATGTCGACCTTTTTCGGCGTTCATTGGGGCCTCTGCATGACCTCGATAGACCGTTTCGGCTCGCCCGAGCAAAAGGCGCGCTGGCTCCCCCCGATGTACCGCTTTGAAAAGATTGGCTCGTGGGCCCTTACCGAGCCCCTGGTGGGTTCCGCCGCCGCTGCGGGCCTGGGCACCACCGCGACGCGCACTGGTGACACCTGGACCTTAAGCGGCGAAAAGAAGTGGAGCGGCAACGCGACGATTGCCGACGTGAACGTGATTTGGGCCAAAGACACCGCAGACGGAGAGGTCAAGGGCTTTTTGGTCGAGAAGGGCACGCCGGGGTATCACGTCGAGAAGCTGCGCGGCAAGATTGCCAAGCGCGCGATTGACAACGTGCTGATTGGGCTCGAGAGCGTTCAAGTTGATGAGTCCGACCGCCTGCCGGGCGTAAACTCTTTCAAAGACGTGGCGACGCAGCTCGCGAGCGGGCGCGCCGGAGTGGCCTGGGAAGCGGTGGGCATCGCGCTCGCGGCCTACGAGCACGCGCTCGACTACTGCAATAAGCGCGCGCAGTTCGGTCGCCCCATCACCTCGTTTCAGCTCGTCCAGGCGCAACTTGTGGGGATGCTCGGCAATGTGACCGCGATGCTCACGATGATGAACCGGCTCGCGGCGCTCGAAAAGGAGGGCGGCCTCTCCCCCGAACGCGCGAGCCTCGCCAAAGCCTGGTGTACGGAAAAGATGCGCGAGACGGTCGCCACCGCGCGCGGCGTGGTCGGCGGCAACGGCATCTTGTTGGAGCACCACATCGCCCGCTTTTTCGCCGACGCCGAGGCGGTCTATTCCTACGAGGGCTCGTGGGAAATGAACACGCTCATCGTGGGGCGAGCCATCACGGGCGTGAGCGCGTTCGTGTAGCTTGCCTTTTGCGACGCGGGCGGGAAGGTTCAGCCTCTCCCCTGCCTGCGCGTAGCCCTCCTGTTGGCAAAACGGGGACCTCTGTTACTGTTGCTTAAGTCGTTTGGGTATCCTGTTATAGTATGCGGTCGTTTTCACCAAAAAAGTTTAGCCTACCCTCTGGCAAAATCTGCGATGAGCGCCGCCAGCTCTGCCCCCTTGTCCTCCTGCAAAAAGTGTCCACCCCCTTCTATCGTCACGTGCGGCTGGCCTTGCGCGCCGGGGATGTGGGTCTGGAAGGCCGCCTCGCCGCCTTTGGTGATGGGGTCGCCGTCGCTGAAAGCGGTCAGGACGGGCTTGCTAAAGCGCGCGAGCACGCCCCAGGCGGCGCGATTGTCCGCAGCGCCGGGGCTTTCTGGCGAGGTGGGGACGAGCGCGGGGAGCACGCGCGCGGCGGCTTTGTAGGATTCGTCGGGAAAGGGCGCGTCGTAGGCGGCGACTTCGGCTTCGGACAGGGTTCTCTGGGTGCCGCCCTGGACGATGCCGCCGACCGGCAGTTCCGGGATGGTCTGTGACAGCGTCTGCCACTGCGTGAAGGCCTCGGGCATCTCCCCTTCGCCTGTGGGCAACCCCGTGTTGGCGATGATGAGGCGTGCGAAACGCTCCGGCGCGGCGGCGACTAAGCGCAGACCGATGAGCCCGCCCCAGTCTTGGCAAAAGAGCGTGATGTGGTCTAATCCCAGCACGTCAAAAAGCGCCGCGCGCGTCCACTCGACCTGACGCGCGTAAGTGTGGTCCGCGCGTTTCGTGGGTTTGTCCGAACGGCCGAAGCCGACGAAGTCGGGGGCGACGACGCGGAAGCCCGCCGCCACGAGGGGCGGGACCATGTGGCGGTAGAGGTAAGACCAGGTGGGCTCGCCGTGCAAGAGGAGGACACTCTCGCCGCCGCCCTCGTCAAGGTAATGCACGCGCAGCTCGCCGCCTTCACCGTCAGGGATGACGAGGTAGTGAGGAACGAAGGGGTAGTCGGGGAGGTTGTAGAAGCGTTCGTCGGGTGTTCGTAACGTCTGCATTGGGTCTCCTGTTATTTTATGCTGATTTGTTAGAACATCAGTTCAGCGGCTGAAGTTTATGTAAAGCGCGGGCCTTCCGACACCTAAACAAAATAAAAGCATGGTCCAAACCTTTACTCTCCTATCACAGGTCACCAAAACAAGTCATGATTTCGCCAGGCGTTCGCGGATGCTGGCGTAGCGCTCACGGGTGAGGGGATAGAAGTAAGCTAAGGGCAGGCTCAGCAGGAGCAGCGTAGCAGGAACGAAGCTCACAAGTAGACGTAACGTCGTCAGCACCGCCTCGGGTTGCGCCACCGCCTCGCCCGCAGTGCCTGGCGTGAGGTAGCCCGCGGCCTCGAGCGCGAACCCCGACGCCGCCAAGCCCACCGACAGCCCCAGCTTTTGCAAGAAAACAAACATCCCGTAGAACACCCCCTCGCGCCTGCGACCGGTGCGCAGTTCGTCCTCCTCTATCACGTCGGGCAACATGCTCCAGGGGATGAGATAAGCGACCGCGGCCCCCATGCCGATAAGGCTCGAGACGAGGTAATAAAGCATCACTTCTCCACGCGGCACGACGTAGAGCGCCGCCAAGCCGAGCGCCCACAGGAGCGCGCCGGCCGCGTACACGCCCCTCTTGCCGATGCGGCGGCTCAAGAAACCCCACACGCTCAAAAAAAGGATGGCCGAAAGCTGGAACGCCAAGATGATGCCCGTAAACTGCGCCTCGACCTCCGCGTAGTAGCGGATGAAGAGCAGCAGGTTGTTCTGCACCAAGAGCAGCGTGAGCCACGAGAAAAAGTAGATGCCGGTGACGAACAAAAACGAGCGGCTCTCGAACGCCTGGCGGAACTCTCTGACAATGCTTTTGACAGGGCCGCTTAAACCCCAGCCCGCGCGCTCACCGGGCTCCTCGATCGGGGTCAGTTCATACGTGTACCGAAAGGTAAAAAGGAGGCTCAGGACGATGAATAGCCCCACCACGCCCGCGCTAATCAAGTTTCCCGCAAACACGTCGCCGCCCAGCCCGACCAGGAGCGGGTGCAGCGTGATGGCGAGGATGCTGCCGATTAAATTAAACGAAAAGCGGTAGGCGTTGAGGCTGGTGCGCGCGTCGTAGTCGCGGGTGAGCTCGGGCGTGAGCGCGCCGTAGGGGATGCCGACGACCGTAAAGGCGGTGCGGAGCAGCAGCGCCACGCCGAGGTAGTACACAAACAGCCCCACGCCCCCTAAGTCGGGCACGACCCAGTTGAGCAGATAGGCCAGCCCGAAGGGCAGCGCGCCGAAAAGAAGCCAGGGGCGCTTGCGGCCCCAGCGCGTCCGGGTTCGGTCGGACCACACGCCGACCACGGGGTCGGTGACCGCGTCCCAGATTTGCGCCACGAGAAAGATGACGCCGACCGCGCCGGGGCGCAGCCCGGCCACGTCGAGCAGGAACGCGGTCAAGAAAAAGCCCTTGATGGTGACCACCGCGGAGCCACCCATGTCGCCCACGCCGTAGGCTATTTTGGTTATGAGGGTGAGGCGTTCGGTTTGAACGGGTTGAGCAGCGGGCTGTGAGGTCACTGGGCGTACCTCCTGGAAGAGCTTGCGGAAAGGCACAGCCGTCACGGGTTCCGCGAACGTGTCTCGCACAGCCCGCAAGCAAAACAGCGCCGCCCTTTAACCAATAATAGTATCAGAAAAAGAAGCGTCGCGTGAAGAACAGGCTCAAGTAGGCTTTCTTGGGTTCTGTTGACACTTGAAGCTGGTTCTCGAGTTTTCAGTAACGTGCAGAATCACGAACCGGTCAAGGACTTCCAAAAGCTGGACTAGACCTTTGAGGCCTCGAGCCTCTCAACGAGCGCGCCAAACGTGATCAGTTCTACGCCCGCCGCCTTGACTTTCGCCACCACACGCGGGTCGGTGAGCGCGCTCAGTTCCGCCTCGCGCCAGCCGTAGCCGTCCGCGCCCGCGTCCCAATATCCAGGGTGGCAGACGAGTTCGGTTACACCTTCGGGCAGGTCTTCCAGAATGCGCAGCAGCGTTTCTACCGTGGCCCCGACGCCGAAAAAGCTCATCTCGAAATGGTCGGTCTCCAGGGGCGTCCTGTTGTAGATGTGGTCAAAGCGCCGCCACGGGAACGGCCCGAGCAGGGGCGGCGTCCAGCTTGTGAGCAGGAGGCGGCGCGCGGCCTCCTGCTCGAGCAGCCTGAACGCCGCCCGCCCCCCCCGGCGCACGGGCAGGCGGTGGGTCTCGGCCAGGTCGAGCATGGCCTCGCGGCAGACCGAGGAGAGCGAGCCGACGAGCTGGTGCGAGTCTAGGTGGTCGGGCAACGCTCCTGCAAGCTTGATGAAACGCTCGAGCTGCGCCTCCAGCTCGGCGCGCACCTCATGGGGACGCCAGCAGCGCGCGGACGCTAGGCCCCTCGAGACGCTCACGAAGCGCCCGTCGGCCCGGACCAGGCTCGGCACCTCCGCCGGGCTCAGCAGGGGCTTTCCAAAGCTCAAGTTGAGGTGCAGTCCCAGCCCCATCGTGGGGGCCTCCGCCTGAACGAGGCCGATGCCCGCCGCCGCGCTCGGCGTGTTGACCATCGCGGTGGTCGAGGTGACGACGCCGCGCTTGTGGGCCTCCAAGATGCCCCGGTTGACCCCCGGCGAGAGCCCGAGGTCGTCGGCGTTGACGATGAGGCGTTTTACGGTGGCGCGTCCTGCCGCGTGACGGGGTGAGGGGCTCAACCGTCTCGGCTCGAGCCGACGCCGCCCCCACAGCCGGAACGGTGCGCCGGGGTCTCCCCCACCCCGGAAAAGCCCTTAAACAAAATCCCAAACTGTAAACCGGGCGAAGTTGTGAATGGCACAAAAAAAAGGTGACGCTTGAAAACCATGTACAAGTTTAAGGGCTTTGCGCCGCGCGGGGTGTGACGGCGTTCGCCCAAAGGGCGGTTTGCCTCTTGTGGGCTTTACGGCAAGTTCCCGGGACAAAATAAGGCAAGAACAAAGAAAGATGAGCGCCTGCGCGGACGCCCACCTCCTGGCAAAGTTTTGCGAACCTGTAAGCTCGTGCGTGTTCGTTACGCGTCGGTCCCGTCGTCTTCGCGGACGACCTCCAACTTCACTTTCGTCACGAGCGCCGCGAGCGCGCCCACCGCGGCCAAAAGGGGTGCCGCCCAGGCGACGAGCCCTCCGGCCACCACGCCAATCGTCAGGGGCACGGTCATGAGTTCGTTGCCGTCTTGCGTCTTGATGATGACGCGGCGGGTGGAGGAGTCTTGCACGAGTTCCTTGATGCGCTCGACGAGCCCGCTACCGGCCACCTCCAATTCCTCGATGCGGGTACGTTTGGTTTGCGCGGGTTCTTGACCCTGTTCTTGGCCCTGCGCCGCGTTTTGGGTGGTTTCTTGGTCGCTCACGGTTGCCTCCTTGGTACACCTGGGTACGTACGAGTGAAAGTATGTTGAAGATAGTGGGGTCTTCCCCCGGCCTCTTGGGTGCCCTCACCTCCTCTCGTGTCCCGAACCAGCGTAAACGTTCGTTTCGTGAAGCGCCTCATTATAAAGGAGGACGGATTAGAAAACGGGGGTCAGGGCAGGAGCTCGAGCCCCGCCTTGAGCGCGCCGAAGTGCCTGCGGTCGGTGGTGGCGACGCGGCTCAGCGAGAGCGTTTCGGCGATGGCGACGACCGCGGCGTCCACAAAACCGAGTTCTAAGTCGGCGTACTGGCGGTTGAGTTCAAAAACGCGTTTGTACCCCTCCCCCACCAGATCGACGACGAAATAGTTTCCCTCCGTCAGCCCCCTGTAGAACATCATCCGGGCCTCACGTCCTAAACGCTTTCCCAGGAGGTAGTCCACCTCGACGATAACCGGGGCGGGCACGACAAGACCACCTTGCTCCGCCCTAAAAAGCTCGAGCGATGCCGCGTGCCAAGCGTCGCGTTTGTCGTAGTAGGCGTAGAGGATACCCGCGTCAAGCAAAAGCGCCATTAAGCGTCCTCACCAAAACCCAATTCCCCTAAAAGCTCCTCGGCGCGTTCGGCGGTATCGGTGTGACCGCTGTCGAACGCGCCTCCGCCAGGAGGCAAGCCGGCAGGACGTTTTGACAGGTGAGCGCGCAGCGCCTCGCGGATCACCTCGGCCATCGGCCTTTTCTGCCGCAGGGCCTCGAGCTTGAGGAGAATCTCCAACTCCGGGTCGAGATAGATAGTTGTGCGTTTCATAAGTTATGTTAACATATTTGTCACTGATACTTGAACAGTTCAACTTCAAAATTGAGCTATCCCGCCAAATTGGAATACATCTTCACCACCCGCTGCTCGAGCCATAATGGAAGTCGTCAAGGTTTTTACGGCGCCGAATCACTCCCTGCCGGGGGCTTCATTCACCCTCGACACCCGCTCGAGTGACCGGGGTGACAGCCCTATTTTGTGACGGGGGCAAACCCAAAGATTCGCCCCGTGAGGCTTAGCGCTGTGACTAGATGAATGCAAATGGTTGGGGAAAACCACACCAGTGGTGCTGTGAATGTGGTCTGGCATCTCTGGTTTGGCAAGTGTTCGTCTTGGGTTTTTGCAAAAGGAACCGCGAGCAGAGCGGTTGAATTGTCTTTGCTCTATATTTGTCCCCGACCTGAGTCTTCAGCGCCCGTTCGCGTCGTGGTACCGTCCTTTATGGACTACGTCTGTCTGGCCGCAGGCAAGGGCACGCGCTTCGGGCGCTTGGGGGACTATCTGCAAAAGTGCATGTACCCCGTGGGCCTGCGACCGTTTTTAGAGTTCTCCGTCCGGAACCTCTTGCAAAGCCGCCACCTTGACCCGGCGCGAGACAGGCTCATTTTGGTGGTGGGCCATCACGCGGAGCAGGTCAGGAATTACTTTGGCGAGGCGTATGAGGGGCTTAAGCTCGAGTACCTACAACAACCCCAGGCTTTAGGCACCGGCCACGCGCTGCACTTGGTGACGGAGGCGTACGAGCCTCGTCAGCCCCTGACGGTGTGGCTCGCCGACCTCTACGTGCCGACCACTCTTTTTGAGCGCGTTTATACCCATCCGGAGGACAACGTCCAGACCCTGGCCCCGGGCCCGGAGGACGAGAACGCAAAGGTGCGCGTGACAACGGAAGGGGAACGGGTCGTGAAAGCGTGGTGCGGGGAGGGTGAGTATGACATCGGTCTGTGGAAGCTGTCGCCGGAGGTTTTGCGGGATATGACGCTGCGGACCGGGGGCGAGGTCCGGGTGCTCCCCAACCTCCAAAAGGCCGTCGAGAGAGGTGAGCGCGTGGGCTTCGTAAAAGCCGAGAGGTGGCTTCACTTAGGCGGCACCCAGCCGAGCGCCGAGGCGAACGTGCGGGAGGTTGTGGCGCGGGTGCTCGAGCTCGGGGCCCCCGCGTGATCGTCTCCAAAACGCCGCTGCGCATCCCCCTAGCGGGCGGCCTCACCGACCTGAAAGCGTACGCGGAAAGGTATGGCGGCGTGACGGTGAGCGCGACCATCGACAAGTATGTTTACGTGATGCTCAAGGAGAATTTGGGCGGCTACTACCGGCTCAGATATCAAGACGTGCGCGAGAAGGTGGGCGAGGTGGCGCACATCAAACACGACCTGATAAGGGAGGCGGTGAGGGTGACGGGCTTGGAGGAACGTCCCCTCGACTTAGTCATCATGGCCGACCTAGCGGGCGAGAGCGGCCTGGGCACCTCCGGCGCGGTCACGGTGGGCCTGCTCCACGCGATGCACGCGTTCAGGGGGGAAACGGTAAGCAAAGAGCGGCTGCTCACGGAAGCCTCGCATATCGAGGTGGACGTTTTGCAGGGCGCTTCGGGCTACCACGACCCCTCCATTTGCGCGTTGGGCGGCCTCAAGCTTATCGAGTACCACATCGAGTACCACGGCGCTAACGTTGCCCCTCGAGACATAAATTTAAGCCCGGAGATGCGCGCCGCTTTTCAGAACTCGCTCCTTTTTTTCTACAGCGGCCGGCACGCCAAGAGCAAGCCCTCGTTGGACCTTTTAAGCAGCCACATGAGCGAGGCCACCGAGACGCTGCACGAGATCAAGGGGCTGGGGTACGCGCTCGAGCGGGCTTTCTTAGGGAGCGACTTGCAGCGCGTGGGGGAGATCATCGGCGAGATGCAGGCGCTCAAGCAGCGGCTGCCGGGGCGCTTTGAAGACCAGTACGTGCAAGACGTGACGAGACGCGTCCGCGAGGCGGGCGCGTACGCGCAGCTTCCGGGGGGGAAAATCAGCGCGTTTGTCATTGTATGTTGTCCGGACGGCGAGCAGGAGAGGGTGCGGCGCGCGCTCTCCGACCTCAAAGAGGTGCGGCTCGCTCTGGAAACGGGCGGCGCTCAGGTCACGGTTATCTAGCTTTAGAACCGACTCTACCGTAGTGGCTAACCTCAGCAAGGCACCCCTAGCCCTGGACTTACTTGCACTGCACTGAGAACAGCACATAAAGCGCGAGGCTTTTCGGCCTCGCGCTTTATGTGCTCTAACCTTTTCGCTACGTTTTTCTTACGGCGAAAAGGAGCCGAAGAAGCCCTGCAGCGTCACGTCTTGCACGTTGCCGCGCTCGCTCAGTTTGGGCGTGAGGTAGGTGAGTTTGGGTTCCTCGAAGGGCTTGACCGCTTCGGGGGCCGCTTTTGTGTCTGCGGTGGTGTTGGGGTTGCGCTCGTTCACTTTTGCCTCCTTTAGGCTGAGCATACCAGATGCTTGGGGCGAACGCTCCTTTTTCGGAGCGGCTGGGAAAGTCGGCGCCTAACGCGCGAGGTGCAGCAAGGTGCTGAGCCCTTCTGAAAACACCAAACGCCCTATAAACGCCTCGAGCGTAACGACGCTGTCGTCGGCAAAACTCAAGAGGACGTTCTCGCCGGGAATCCCGTTGCCGTTCTCGTCGTCCAGAGTGCCGACGAAGCTCACAGCGGTCCTGCCGTTAATGAGCAGCAAGCCATTCAGCTCCGCCGACTCGAGGCCCGGTTCGGTGTTGATGGCGTTGACGTTTAAAGACGCGCCCAAGCGCGTGTTCACGCCGTCAACCCGCACGGACGTTTCCAAAGAGAGCGCCGCGCGCTCGAGGGAAGCGAGTTCCAAGTCGCAGTCCTCACCGAGG
The DNA here is from genome assembly GCA_965214995.1 of Trueperaceae bacterium. Taxonomy (GTDB): domain Bacteria; phylum Deinococcota; class Deinococci; order Deinococcales; family Trueperaceae; genus CBDCCT01. The sequence continues at coordinate 3,753,066 of CBDCCT010000002.1, read as the reverse complement.
TCTGTAAAGCCCAATTCCACAAAGCCGTCGAACGTGGCCGCGTCGTCGCCCGAGGTCAATGTGGTCGTGCCCGTAAAGCCTACCGAAGAGTTGTTCTGCACAAACCCCACGTTGTCGAAACGCGCGGTCGCGTCAACGCCGACGGAGCCGTTCAAGGCAAAGCGGGTGAGGCCGATGCCCGTCAGCGTGCATCCGTCCGCCCAGGTCAGGGTCGCGCTCAGCGCCGCGGCGCTCGAGCCGCCCACGGTGAGCGACAGGGCGGGGGCGGTCGGCACCTCGTAGGTATAGTCGTCAAAGAAATCCGGAGGTGGGACATCGCCGCCCGGAAGCTCGCCTTGTATCAGCGTCGCCCCCGCCGCGTCCCAGTCGATGCTCAGCACGGCGGGGAGCGTTGCGCCGGACGCGCCCCTCACCTCGTAGCGGAGCTCGAGGTCGTCCGAGGCCTCGACGAACACCCACTCGCCCCCGAACGCGCCCTCGCCGTGGTCGTACACGCCCCGCGGGAGACAGGCGTCCGCGCCGCAGTCGGCGGAATCTTCGGGCAGTTGGCCTTCCAGCTCGGTCACGGGCGCGAGGAGCGCCCGGACGCCGACGTCGTCGGCGACGGCAGAACCCACCTCCCCCACGTGCTCTAAGTACCGGCCGATAAAGGCAATCACATCGCTCTGCGTGAACCCGACCTGGCGCACCGTCCTCTGCGCGTCGGCATTGACCACGTAAACGAACGGCTCGCCCCTGTGACGGACCCTAAAGGTCAAAACAGAGGTCGTCTCGCCGGGCTCCAAAACGCCGTCGCCGCCCAGGTCGTCGTCGGTGACTTCGGGTTCTTCGGACCCTAAGATATTGGTCGTGGCCTCGTCAACCGTAAAAAAGAAGGGCTGGGCGAAACTTATGTCTCCCAAAAGGTTGGTAAAGGTCGCCTCGATAACCAGCACGTTGCCCGGCTCGAAGCTGTAGGAATAAGACGCGGCCAGGTCGACACCGCTCTGCAACGGGCTTTGGGGCGAGAGGCTGTTGGAATCTCCCTGAGCGAGGGTGATAAGCCCTCCCGCCGGGTCGACCGAGAAGACGAAACCCGCGGGCGTGGGGGGTGTGACCGTGGGCTCTTCAGAACTGCAACCCGCGATGAATAGAACGAGAGCGAGCGCGGCGCACGCCTTTAGGAGGGTTGGAAAACGAAAGGGATGAGGGAGCGGTTGCTGAGACATGGCACGCCTTTCTTGAGTTTCTTGAGAGAGAAGGGGCGAGCGCTAAAACTCACCACGGTTAAGGATTTGCCTTCGACCAGCCAGGAGCAGCCTGAAACGTCACCCCCTCACGTCAGCAGGGCCCATGCTGAAGACCTTCTCATTATCAGAAAGCCGGCTCGAGCACAAAAGTTTGTGGTTCACCGTGAAAATTTTAACACGTCTTAGATTAGAAAAAATGGGGCCGGTGTGGCAACGGTAGGACCAAGACCTGACAGCAAGAAGGTGTACCGCCCCTGACGGTACACCCCTTCAACGTTCCTCTGGTTAAACGCTTTTCTGGACCGGTCTAGCGCACCGCCGCCGGGTCCTGCCCCTGCTCCACCACCTTCGTCCACGCGTCCAGCCACGCGCTCAAGTTGGCCTCGACCGTCTCGGCGGGCACGCTCGCAATCTGCGCCTCGCTCGGCACCGCCGCGTACTGCGTGAAAACCTCCGGGAGCGTGGCGTCCTCGACGACGGGGTAGACGAACATGTTGAGCGGGATGTCATTCTGAAACCTCACGCTCAGCATGTAATCGATAAACCTTTCCGCCGCCTCGCGTTTTTCCGTTCCCTCCAAGATGCCCGCCGCCTCGATCTGCCGGAACACGCACGCGTCGCAGAAGAGGTTGCCGGTAGGCGCGTCTTGGGGCTTGGTCTCGGCAAAGACGACCTCGGCGGCGGGCGAGGTGGCGTAAGACAAGACGATAGGGCGTTCGCCGCCGTAGGGCGTGAACGAGGTGTAGTAGGCGCTTTCCCAGCCGTCGGCCACCTCGAGCCCGTTGTCACGCAGCGCCGCCCAATACGTAAGCCACCCCTCCCCAAACTTGTCAATCGTCGTGAGCATAAAGGCCAAACCGGGCGAGCTCGTCGCCGGGTTCTGGACCACGGTAAGTCCCTCGTAGGCGGGCTTGGTGAGGTCGGTGAGGTCGGCGGGGGCCCTAAGCCCGCGCTCTGCGAACCAGGCTTTGTCGTAGTTGAAGTTGACAAAGCCCACGTCGATGGGAGTCACGAGATTGTCTTCGCTAAACCTGTAGGTCTCGGGCACCCGGTCGAGGAGCGGGCTCCGGTAGGGCTCGAAAATCCCTTCTTTCGCGGCTCGAGCGATGAGGCTGTTGTCCACGCCGTAAAGCACGTCGGCCAGCGGGTTTCCTTTGGTCAAAATGGCGCGGTTGACGGTCTCGCCTGCGTCGCCGCCCTCCAAAAGGAGCACTTCTACGCCCGTCTCGTCGGTAAAAGCCTCTACTACCTCGTTCGAGATGTTGAATGAGTTGTGCGTTAAAACTCGTAATGTCTCCTGCGCGAAAGACACGCTCAGCGCGAGCGCCAATACGAAGCCCAAAATCCTAAACATAAAAAATCCTTTCCGTCACCAGAAAGGAAACCTGAAGCTCGTTTTGAAGCCCTGTTGATACACTTGTTCGGACTTCACTATCACGCTTCCTACGCCCGTACTAACGGGATCAGGTTCGCAGGGTCTGTTCTCAGCCCCTTAGGGCACCCCTGGTGACGCGTTCACGCTAGCGCGTGCGCGGGGGCTTGTCAAGGTGCGGGGGAACAAAGGCTTTAGGGAGGTAGGAGGATGGGGAGGCAGGGAGAAGAATTCACCCTATCTTTCTACTTCCTATCCCCCTATCAAATTTAGTCTGCTGGACTCGCCGCGCGCCTCACGCTTCTGTCCGGCAGCTTCCATACGGCAAGGCCGACGGTTATCAAGAACATCACGCCCGTGGCGACGAAAATGTCGCGGTAGTTAGGGGGGTCGCCCGCCGCGCCGAAAAGAAAAATCACGCCCGCGCCCACGAGCGGCGCGACGGTCCGGGCCGCCGCGATGACCGCGTTGTCGAGGCCGTAAACCGCGCCCTCCTCGCCGTGCTCGGTGTAGGTCGCTAAAAGCGCGCTCAAGGCGGGCATCACCCCGCCCACCGCCGCGCCCGTGAGCGCGTTGAGGACGAGGAGCTGCCAGCCCGCCGTCACCAGGCTCATCGGCAGGTAGAAGAGCGCCGCCGCGAGCGCGCTTACGATTAGTACGGGTTTGTGACCGACGCGGTCGCCCAAACGGCCCAAAAAGATCGCGCTCAAAGTTCCCGCCGCCGAGGCGACGCCGATGACCAGGCCCGTAAAGGTGCTTACCATAGACTTGTCAACAATGAGCGAGGCGACGAAAAGGGGCAAAAAGGGCACTATCATGGTGCGCCCGAGCCAGGCGGCGAAGCGAATCAGAAAGGTCGGGTTGACGCCGGGGGCCAAAAAGACGTGCTTCCAGTCGGCGAAGTAGCTCGAGACTTTTTTAGGTCTCTCAGAGGGCACAAACTCTTCTTGAACCCCCCAGAGCACCAGCAGGCCGCCCATAAAAAGCAAGCCCGAGGTCACGAAAAAAGCCGCACGAAACCCGTAGGCGTCGGCCAACAGACCGCCGATCACCGGCCCCACCGACACGCCGCTCCAGAGCCCGACCTGAAGTAAGCCCATCGCGTAGCCGATGCGCTCGCGCGGCGCGCTCGCCGCCACCAGCGCGTTCGCCGCCGCCACCACCCCGGTGATGAGCCCCTGGACCGCGCGCAGCAGCACCAGCTCCTCGGCGCTCCGCGCGAAGGCCATGAGCAAGATGATGAGCGCGCCTCCGAACATGGCCCGCTGCACCATCAGCTTGCGCCCGTAGCGGTCCGCCACCACGCCCCAGACGGGCGAGGCGAACATCATAGTAAAGCCCTGCGCGCTGAAGACCATCGCCACCCAAAAAGCCAGATTCACGCCCGTGGTGCTGCCGAGCGAGGTCACGTACGCAGGCAGAAAAGGAAAGATGGTCGAGAACCCTACCGCCGACAGGACCTGCGCGGCGAACATGATGTAGAGGGTTCGTTTCCAGCGCGTCACGGGTGCGAGCATACACCCAAGGCGCTGCAACGGTGTAGCAAGTCCGACGCTTTTGTTTGAGGCTCTTCCCGCTTAATGCTTGAGTCTGTTTACTTTTCGGTGTGTGATCCCCCTAAGTCCCCCTTGTTAAGGGGGACTTAACCTGTTTCCCCCTCGTTAAGAGGGGCTGGGGGGGATTTTTCGCTGAAATCCAGCAAAATCCGAAATCTATGAGACCATTCAGCCTACGCTTTGGGTCCCGCCCCGAACGCACGTCTAAACCTCCGGCACGCTCGTGCTTCTTTTCTCGAGCTCTACGCCTCGGGCACGTCTTCGTCGGTGTAGGGCAGCGAGCCTGTCACATCATAGTTGTAGAGCGTGCGCTCTTCGCCCGATTCCTCGCCCTCTCGAGGGGTGTAATGGTACGAACTAATCGAGGTGATGCGAACTTCCGTGTCTACTTCTTTGATGTTTGGATACTCGGGGTCGTCGAGCCGGCCCGTGTAGCGCACCGCCCGGCCCTCCTCATGCGCTCTATGAATGTCTCCCACGTCGCTTCCCGCGTCCTCGTCCGGCAATCGCCAGGTGCCGACCACGTCGAGAATCTTGTCGTTACGCGTGCCCCGCACGATTTGCAGCGTGCCCACGCCGGACACGCCCCCCAGCGTCGCGTCGCCCATCTTGGCCTGCGGGGTTTCCTGGTCGTCACTATCGTAAATGTTGTCCATGCGCCATCATAAACGATGCGCGAGCCCCGTGTGGCGTAAGCGGCTCGAGCCTCGCTCCAAAATGAGAGAAGCCGAAGGGTGTTGTTATTTTGGTCGTGAATAAAGGGAGGGCTCGAGCATCCAGAGAAGCGTCATCCTACCCGGCTCGAGCCTTCCGCGCAAGGTAAGGACGCCCGCTTTTTTGAAGTCTATATGCACGCGTTCGGGGTCGGCGGTAAGAAGGGTAGAAGCGAACTCGCCGAGGTAGGGTTCGTGACCTACTAAGGCCACGATGGTACTCTCCGCTTTTCCCGCCCTTTTATCCTCTTTTATGGCGTTCTCCTCCATCTTTGTGGCGATGTCCGCAAGCAACTTTGGATATTGGTCGTCGGTAAGACTCTGGAGCGTCTCGACGCGTCCCTTTTTCAGGCGCGCCCCCAACGGCTCGGCGGTTTGTAGCGCGCGGGTGTAGGGGCTCGAGAAGAGATAATCAAACCGAACGTCCAGAGCCTTGAAGAGCCCAGCGAGCTTCCGCGCCTGCGCCCGTCCCTTCTTGGTGAGCGGCCTTTGGCTGTCGTCGGGATATTCCGGTCCCCGCTCGTCCGCTTTGGCGTGGCGGATGAGCAGGAGGGCGATTACGTCACCGTTCATTTCCGCTCCGCCTCAAGCAGCGCGCGGGCGTGCGTGGGCTTCGTTCTCTCTTCCGGCGTGAGGGTGAGTGCGCGTTTGAGAGCCCCGGCGATTTTTTCTAGGTCCTCGTCCGACCCGGCGCGGGCTTCTAGCTCAAGTTCCAAAAAATGCACCTCCTCACGCCCCCCCGGACGCCGCGCCGTCACCTCGTCGAGGGCGAGTTCGGCAAGCTCAGTGTTGTTCTCAGAGACGAGGTAGCGGGTGCGCGCGGTATGCAGGAGGAGGTGAGGTTTTAGAGAGTCTGTGTCAACGCCCTCGAGCCGCTCCCGGATGGGTTGAGGCCAATCATCATCCTGGAGGGGAAGCTCGAGTTCCTCGCGGTCGTGCAGGCCCCCGCTAGCCTCGCCCGCCGCTTTGAGCGTAGCGAGCCGCTTCCCTTCCGTCTCGCGCACCCGCAATGCCAGCCCGGCGCGCTCTAACGCGCCCTCGAGCGTATCAACGTAGGTGTCGTTTTGTATGCGTTCTCCCAAAGCCCGCACGGTAAATTCTGCGCCCATAAGCGCATTTTGCACGGTGTCAGGCTCAGGAAGCTCTAGGAGAGAAAACTTGAGTTCGCGCTCTCTGGACATTTTACGCGCTCTTAGGGATGCGCGCCGCCACCCGCCCGACGGTGAGGCCCTGAACGAGGATGGCGAACACCACCACGCCGTAGGTCATGATGAGGAGCAGGTCGCGCGTCTCGCCGCTCGGCAGGGAGAGCGCGAGCGCCACCGAGATGCCGCCCCTTAAGCCCCCCCAGACCATCATCCGAATCGTATAGGGGAGAAACGCGCGCCGCAAGCGGATGAGCGAGATGGGCACTCCCACGCTCAAGAGGCGCGACACGAGCACCAGAGGAACGGCGAGGAACGCCGCGGTGAAACTGCGGGGGGTGTATTCGACCAGGACCATCTCGAGGCCAATCAGCACAAACAGCACCGCGTTAAGAATCTCGTCGGTCATCTCCCAAAAGGTGTCCAGATGCTCGCGCGTAGTCTCACTCATCGCAAACAAGCGGCCCCGGTTGCCGATAAAAAGCCCCGCCACGACCATCGCCAAAGGACCCGAGATGTGGAGCGTCAGGGCGAACGCGTAGCCGCCCGTGACCAGCGCCAGGGTGATGAGCACTTCGGCGGTGTAGTCGTCCACGCGCTTGAGCAGGTGGTAAGTGATGAGGCCAATCACGAGCCCGAACACCACGCCGCCCAGCGCCTCCTGCGCGAACAACAAGGCCACCCCGCCCACGCTGGCTTCCCCGTGACCCCCCTCTCCTACCAGACTCAAAATCACGCTGAAAACCACCACCCCGACGCCGTCATTAAAAAGCGACTCGCCCGTAATGAGCGTCTCGATGTCCTTGGGCACGCCCAGCGTGCGGAGGATGCTCAAGACCGCGATGGAGTCGGTGGGCGAGACCAGCGCGCCGAAAAGGAGCGCGTAGAGGTAAGGGATGGGTAGGCCCAGAAGCCCCAGCAAAAAGTAGGCGAGCGTGCCTACCAGAAAAGTTGACAAAACCACGCCCAGGGTTGCGAGGATGAGCACCGGCCACTTCTGCCGGTTGAGGTCGTCTAGGTTGACGGTTAGGGAGCCCGCGAAAAGAAGAAACGAGAGCATCCCCTCCAAAACCAGCGCGTTAAAGTCGAGCGTGACGAGAAGTCCTTCCGCCCAACCGCGAGCGGTCGCGCCGCCTATCAAGAGCAGCCCGAGCGACAAGAGGAGCGCGACCAGGGTGACGCCGATGGGGGTGGGAAGCTTGATAAAGCGCTCGTTGAGGTAGCCGAAGAGCGCGGTGACGCTCAGGATGACGGCGACGGTTTCAAAGATGCTCACAGGGTCAAGTGTACGACTTTGGGGGGCGACAAAGGGCGACGTTCCTGGACGCTTGTGCTCGAGTAGACTCGCGTAAGCTTCATGGCGAGGTGAAGAACTCTCTTTGCAGCCGAGCATTACTGAATGAGCGGTACAACCCCCACGCCCCTTGCAAACACCCGCCATATTGGCGATGATGAGGCCATGAAAGAACGCTTGGTAGATTTCGCACTTCTCATCGCCCTCGGCATCATCGGGCTCGCCATCGTGTTCACGCTCGTGAACCTTGGCCGCGACCGCACCCCCGAAGAGGCCGCCGCGCCCGCCGGGACGCAAACCGTCGAGACACAGGCCGTTGAGACACAAACCGCCCAGACCGAGCCCGCCAGCGTCGTTGAGACGCCCCAGGCGCAAACGTCAGGCGTATCAGACATGTCAGACGTAGAGGACGTGACGCCCACCGACGAACCCGCTAACGAACCCGCCGAGACCGAACCCGCCGAGCTTGCCACGCCTGTAGAGGTTCTCCCGGCATTGGCCGATGCTGCGGACGAGAACGCGGGTGACGGCGCTGACGCTGGTGACGCGGTCGCCAGCGGCGCGGTAGCTGACGCGGCGACGGGCGGGGCCGGCGAGGAGGCCGGGGAGGCCGTGACCCTGGTCCTCGAGCCCCTAGAAGAAAGCGCGCTCTCGCGCATCGGCTTTAACTTCGCCACGGGACAGGAGGGCGCGTGCAGCATCCCGCTCGAGCCCTGGCAACACGTGGCGGTGAGCCGCGACCTCTTAGCCGAGTATGGCTGCGGCGCGCAGGTGACTGTCACGCTGCCCGAGCCCATCAACGGCCGCGAGGAAGTCACCGCGACGGTTGCGGACACGATGGGCCCCGCCGCGCAGCGGTCTGTTAACATCTACGTCGCCCCGGACGAGCCCGCGTTTGATTATGGGCTGCTCGAGGGCGGAAACATCACCGCGGCCACCTCGCCCTAAACCTCGGGTGAGCTTGTGGAGCGGCGAGGAGCGCACCCGCTGTGAGAAATGACGCGGGCGGTTTTTGCATCCCCCGCTACTTTTTCGTGTATACTCCCCCTTGGCCTTTTTGAGGTGTCGAGACGTACGGTAGAAACGGGGCAAAAGGTTGTTCCAGCCCCGAAAAAAGCATCTTCAAGTTTTTCGTGAGCCCGCACGCGGGGAAATAGTGAAAGGTCAGAAAACGTTATTTATGATGGGTGAGGAAGTCAAACTTTTTTGCGGGAGCGCCACGCCTGCGTTAGCGGAGGCCGTGGCCGCGCATCTGGGCCAGCCGCTCGCCAAGAGCCACGTCTCGCAGTTTCCCGATGGCGAGAGCCGCGTCAAGATAGAAGAGTCGGTGCGCGGCGCGGACTGCTACGTGATTCAGTCAACGTGTCATCCTGTAAACCACAACATCATGGAACTGCTCGTTTTTGCCGACGCCCTGAAGCGCGCCTCGGCGGGGCGCATAAACGCCGTGATTCCTTATTTTGGCTACGCCCGGCAGGACAAAAAGGTGCAGCCGCGCGAGCCCATCACCGCCAAGCTGGTGTCGAATTTGCTCGAGACCGCGGGCGTGGACCGGGTCATCACCATCGACCTCCACGCGGGGCAGATTCAGGGTTTTTTTGACGTGCCCTTAGACCACCTCACCGCGCTGGACATTCTCGCCGGACATTTGGAGACAACCAATTTAGAGGGCTGCGTCGTCGTCTCGCCCGATGTGGGCCGCGCGACCGAGGCGCGGCGGCTCGCCAATCACTTGAGGTTGCCCCTGGCGATGCTCTACAAACGGCGCGACTCCCCCACCGACACCCAGGTGACCCACGTGATTGGTGAGGTCGGGGGTATGCGGCCCATCATGGTGGATGATATGATTTCCACCGCGGGCACGATGGCGCGGGGCATCGATACGCTGCTCAGGCTCGGCGCACTCCCCGACGTGACCGTCGTCGCCACGCACGCCGTGTTTACTCCGCCCGCGCTCGAGCGCCTGTCGCACGAGGCGATAAAGAACATTTACGTGACTGACACGATTCCCTTTGCGAGCACGCATGACCGAGTCAAGGTCTTGTCCGTCGCGTCGCTTCTTGCCAAGGCGATACGCAACATCCACGACAACAGCTCGGTGAGTTCGCTTTTCAAAGCTTAGCCCGTAATAGGGTTATTTTACCGAAGCACGAGTAGGCTCAAGTTAGCCAACAGGAGGTATGATGAAACTGGAAGCTCAAAAACGCACCCCCGGCCAGCCCGGCGCGCTCCGCAGCGAGGGCCGCTTGCCCGCCGTGGTCTACAACAAGGAACTGAACGTCCCCATAAGCGTCGTTACGCGCGCGTTCGACCGGGTGTTCCGCGCGCAGGGCGTCTCGAGCGTTATCGACCTGGAGGTCGACGGCAAAACCCACGAGGTGCTCGTCAAGGCCGTGCAGATGGACAAGCGCCGCCGCGAGCCCCTGCACGTAGACTTTTACGCGGTCACGGCGGGCCAAGTCGTCGACGTCCACGTGCCCATCGAGTTCGTCGGCACCGCGGCGGGGGCCAAGGCGGGCGGTCAGCTCGACATTCAGCGCCGCGAGGTCTATATCAGCGTGGTGCCGCGCCTTATTCCGCAAAACTTGGCAGTGGACATCAGCGCCTTAGAGATTGGCGACGCCGTCCACATCAGCGACATCGTCAACTCGCTGCCCCCCGAGGCGGAGATTCTGGACGACCTCGAGCGCACCATCATCACCGTGTTGCCGCCGCGCCTCGTTGAAGAGGTCGAGACGACCGCCGAAGAGGTTATCGAGCCCGAAGTGATTGGCGAGGAGACCGAAGACGAGGGCGAAGAAACGGACGAAGACGAAGCTTAGGTGACGGGGCTTAAGTGAAACTCATCGTTGGTTTGGGCAACCCCGGACCGCGCTACAGGGAGACCCGGCACAACGCCGGGTTTCTCGTTGTGGACCGTTTAGCGCGGCGGCGCGGCGCGGCGTTCCGCAAGGGCAAAAACGCCGAAGAGGCCCGCCTGGATGCGTTCACCTTGCTCGTCAAGCCCACCACCTTTATGAACCTTTCGGGCGCGGCGGTGCAGGGCTACGCGGCCAAGCACGGCGTCAAGCCCGCTCACATCCTCGTGGTTCACGACGACCTCGACATGCCGCTGGGGCGTTTGCGCTTCAAGCCCGGCGGGGGCGGCGCGGGCGGGCAGGGCGGCGTGAAGGACATCATCAGCCGCTTGGGCCCCGCGTTCGCGCGCTTTAAAATCGGCATCGGCAGGCCGCCCGCAGGGTGGACGGTGGAGGGCTGGGTGCTGAGCGCCTTTCGTGATGAGGAGCGGGAGCTTGTGGAGCGCACCGTGGAGAGTGCGGCGGACGCGCTCGAGCTCTACCTCACCCAAGGTTTAGACACGGCCATGAACCGCACCAACGGCCTCGATTTGCGTGACAACTCTCAACCCGCAGAGGCTCCGCAGGCCGACCCCGTAGCGACATCATCGCAGGGAAAAGAAGAGGACTGAGAAACACTTTTACCTCAGCCTTCTTCTCTCGCCACTCTCAACTTCAAGGGCTCGAGCAAACCTACGCACCAAAACCCGCTTAGGGCGAAAGCCTCGCCATTTCCCACGCATCCCCGCGGCGCGTGTAGCGGAACCTGTCGTGCAGGCGGTTGGGTCTCCCCTGCCAGAACTCGAGCGCGTGCGGCACAACCAAGTACCCACCCCAAAAGTCGGGCAGCGGCACCTCACCTTCTTTGTACGTCTCTTCTAGCTTCCTGAGGCGCGCCTCGAGGACTTCTCGCCCCTCTACCACCTCACTCTGCCGCGACGCCCACGCCCCGAGCCGGGAACCGTGCGGGCGGGACTCAAAGTAACGTCCGGATTCTTCACGCGAGAGCTTTTGGACGCTTCCCTCGACGCGGGCCTGGCGCTCGAGCGCGTGCCAGTAAAAAACGAGCGCTGCTTTGGGGTTCGCCCTGAGTTCTCGACCCTTGCGGCTCTCATACGAGCTGTAAAACCGAAAGCCCTGCGCGTCCACCCCCTTGAGAAGCACCACGCGCGCACTCGGCTGACCGTTTTCGCCCACCGTCGCCAGGGTCATCGCGGTGGGTTCGGGTAGGTCGGCGTCGATGGCGGCTTGCAACCACGCCCCAAACTGGGCGACGGGGTCGGCGTTCAAATCCTCTCGGCGCAACTCGCCCGTGGCGTAATCTTTGCGGATGTCTTGGATCATAACGGGCATTGTACGGCTTGAGAAAGGGTGAAAAGTTGCGTCAAAATTCTCTACATCAGGTGACTCTATCGGGCGTAATACAAACGCGGCCCCGACCTTCTCTTAAAATCTGGGTAGTCGCTAGACGCAAGGAACTATTGAGATTTAACCCAAAGGAGCCCACCATGCCCGACGACACCGACCCCAGAGAGTACGGCCACCGCCCCGAATTCATCAGCGACGACGACCAGCGCGAGCGCGACGGCATCCACCCGACCGAGTACGACGTGGCGGGCGAGTCGGCGGCCTTGAGGCACGAGCTCGAGCGCCAGATGGAAACTCTTATCGAGGACGCCCAAGACTGGCTCCAGAACACCAGCGACCCCGACGCGCAAGGTATCTACGACACGATGGTCGACCTATATGAGCGTCTGGGCAACTCGCCCGAGGAGAGCGAGGCGCCCGCGACGAGCACCGAAGACGTGATGCGCTCGAGCTGATTTTGAGCAAGGAGGTGGGGAGTGAGGGAGAGAGGGAAAATTTCTCTTCTGCTCCCTGTCTCCTCTGCTTCCCATTAAAGTTTTGAGAAGAGAACTCCACCAAATGAGGTAGCAAATGGCACGTAACGCGGCGGAGAGTCCTACCAACAGACTCGCAAACGAAACCAGCCCCTACCTGCTCCAGCACGCGCACAACCCGGTGGACTGGTACCCGTGGGGCGAGGAGGCGTTTGACAAGGCGCGGGCAGAGGATCTGCCCATCCTGCTCTCGGTCGGCTACTCCGCCTGCCATTGGTGTCACGTGATGGCGCACGAGTCATTTGAAGACCTCGCCACCGCCGCGTTTATGAACGAGCATTTTGTGAACGTCAAAGTAGACCGCGAGGAGCGTCCCGACGTGGACGCGGTCTATATGAACGCGGTCCAGGCGATGACCGGGCAGGGGGGCTGGCCCATGACCGTGGTGATGACGCCCGAAGGCGCGCCCTTTTTCGGCGGCACCTATTTCCCGCCCGACGAGCGTTACGGTCGCCCGAGCTTCGGGCGCGTGTTGCGGAGCCTTGCCGACGCTTGGCAGACCCGCCGCGACGAGGTGACGGCCTCAGCCGAGGCGATGACACAGCATTTGGGCGCGATGGCGAACCTTCCAAGCACCGAGGGAGAGTTGGACAACGGCATTCTCAAAGACGCCCTCACCGCGCTTATGGCGTCTTATGACCCGCGCCACGGCGGCTTCGGCGGTGCGCCCAAGTTCCCGCCCCACAGCGTTTTGAAGTTCCTCTTGCGCCGCCCCGAGCCCGCGGCGCTCGAGATGGCCCAGAAAACCCTCTCCGCGATGGCGCGCGGCGGCATCTACGACCACTTAGGCGGCGGCTTCGCCCGCTACAGCGTGGACGCGGTCTGGTTGGTGCCGCATTTTGAAAAGATGCTCTACGACAACGCGCAGCTCGTGGCGCGCTACGCCGAGGCGTATCAGAAAACGGGCGATGGGCTTTATAAGCGCGTCGTTGAGGAGACGGTGGCGTGGGCGCAGCGCGAGATGTTGGACCCCTCGGGCGGCTTTTACAGCGCGCTCGACGCCGATTCAGAAGGCGAAGAGGGCAAGTTTTACGTGTGGGACGAAGAGGAGATAGACGGGCTGCTTGGGGACGACGCGGCGATTGCCAAAGCCTACTTTGACGTGAGCCGCGCGGGCAACTTTGAGGGCAAGAACATCTTGCATACGCCGCGTTCTAAAGAGGCGGTGGCACAAGCTTTTGGTTTGAGCGTGGAGACGGTGGAAGGGAGGCTCGAGTCCATCCGCCAAACGCTTCTCACCGCCCGCGCGGCGCGGGTCCGTCCGGGGCTGGACGACAAAATCCTCCTCTCCTGGAACGGCCTTATGCTGGCGGCCCTCGCCGACGCTGGGCGCATCTTTGGGCGCGAGGACTACCTGGACTTGGCCCGCCGCAACGCCTCTTTTATCCGCGACGAGATGATGCAGGGTGGGCGGCTCCTGCACAGCTATAAAAACGGCGAGGCCAAAATTGCGGGGCTCTTGGAAGATTACACCTTTTACGGTCTGGGTCTGCTCGCACTTTACCGGGCGACATTAGAACCCCAGTGGCTCGAGCTCGCTTTGGACCTCGCCCACACCCTGACCGAGCACTTCGCGGACCCTCAGGGGGGCTTTTTCAGCACCCCCGACGACGGCGAAAAGCTCATCGTGCGGCCCAAAGAGTTTTTCGACGCCGCGACGCCCTCGGGCAACGGGGCCGCCGCGAAGTTTTTGCTCACGCTGGCGCGCTTTACCGACAACCGCGACTGGGAGGCGCTGGCGGCGGGCGCGATAAAGCCGGTGGCGGGGGCCATGCGCAAGCATCCGGTGGGGTTCGGGACACCCCTCGAGGCTCTCCAGCACCTCCTGACCCCGCCCAAGGAGATCGCCCTTTTTGGCCCTCCGGAGGGTGAGGACACGCAAGCCCTGATTAACGAGGTGCAGAAGCTCCCGCTCCCTTACACCGTCGTCGCGCTGGCGGAGGATGGGGACGACCCGCTGACCGAGCTGTTGCCCTTTTTGAGCGGGCGGGGCCGGGTAGAAAATAAGGCCACCGCCTACGTGTGCGAGGGCGGCGCGTGCAAGCTGCCGGTGACGACGGTGGCGGGGTTGATTGATAACCTAGGTAGTGAGGTAAGACCGTGAAGACGACATTGACGGACTTGCGCACGGTGCCGCTCGAGACGGGCGACCGCCTCACTCGCGCCGAGTTCGAGGAGCGTTACAGCGCCATGCCGCACGTAAAAAAGGCTGAATTTGTCGAGGGAGTCGTCTACATGCCGTCACCTGTACGCTTCACAACGCATGGTCAACCCCACGGCTACATCATGGCCTGGTTGGGTGTTTATTGCGCCGCAACGCCTTTTGTAACCTTTGGCGACAACGTCACAGTCCGGCTGGACAGCGACAACGAACCTCAGCCGGACGCCCTCTTGCGCCTAGCGGAGGCGGCGGGCGGGTCATCTTTGGTTGATGAAGACGGTTATATCGCCGGCCCCCCCGAGCTCATCGTCGAAGTGGCGGGTAGCAGCGCCGCTTACGACCTCCATGACAAAAAGAACGCCTTTAGGAGGAACGGCGTTCGGGAGTATCTGGTGTGGCAAACGTACAGCGAGCGTGTGGACTGGTTCGTGCTGCGCGAGGGGCGCTACGTTCCCCTGCCAGCAGCCGACGAGGGCGTGCTGAAAAGCTCCACCTTTCCGGGCCTTTGGCTGAACGCGCGGGCGCTGCTTGGGGGCGACCTCGCCACGGTGTTTTCTACCCTGCAAACCGGCCTCCAGGGAGAGGCGCACCAGAACTTTATTGAAATGCTCCAGACTCGAGCCGCATCCAACGCTTGATCCTAACTATTTCCGGGACAGCCGCAGAGTCATCAGACGCGGTCCCAGCGCGTACGGGTGAATCTGGCTACGGGTGCTGGCCCCTTCTTAGCGCGCTTTCAGCCCCGCGCCCACGCCCTTTGCCGACGCTCTGAATTTACGGGTGTGCTCAACCCCCCACTTCATCACAGGCGGGCACGGGACGCGTAACCTTTATGCAACGTATACTTGGCGGGTGACCCGCCGTGCCTAAACCTGCCCCGCCCGCTCGAGGGCTCGAATACGTCATCGGCGTGATGAAAATGGACGTGGAGAGCAAATCTTCGGAGCGTTTTGAAAAGCAGGCGGACGCGGCGGTGGGGATGCTGAGTGACACGCTCCAAAGAGAGACGGACGGGCGCGTGGAACTCCTTTCTTTTGCCGGGCCGCACCTCACCCCGGCGGGCGGGGCTTATGCGCCGCTCGACTTCTTAAAGGTCGGCATGACGGAAAAGCTCGAGCGCGACGTTCACTTTCTCCTCATCGTCACCGAGGTCGACTTGGCCGCCACCACGCTCTCCTATACCCTCGCCCTGCCGAGCCAGCTCACCAACATCGGCGTCGTCTCGACCAAGCGGTTGGGGCCCGGCTTTTGGGGCGAGGAGGCGGACGAGGGGGTGGCGGTGGCGCGGCTTTACCGCCTTCTGCTGCACACCTTTGGGCACCTCCTCAACCTCCCGCACGTTAAAGACCCCGAGAACGTCATGTACGACTTTCAAGACGTGGAGGATTTGGACGCGATGGCGGGCTTGAGTGAAGCGCAATTTGAGAGAATGCGGCGCGCTCTGCCCCTCGAGGCGCACGAACGCACGAGCGAAGGCAACCGCTGGGGCTTCATATGGCAAACGCTTCACCGTGACTGGCGCAGCATCGCGCACGCGGTGGTGCGGGCGAACCCGCTACGCCTGCTCGCGCGCCTGCCCACGATGATTACCGCCGCGCTCTCCGTTATCATCGTGGTGTTTTTCAGCCCGGAGATGTGGGACGTGGCGAGCACCGTCGAGCTTTATCAGCTCGTCTTGTTTTCGGGCGCGTCGCTGGTGGTGGCGACGTTCGTCCTCTACCGCGCCTTTTCTTTCGGTCCCTTGTTGCGCCGCGGGCGGCGCGTGGCCGAGTCGAGCGTGGTCACCGGGGCGGCGACGCTGCTGAGTTTGCTCCTCACCCTGCTGCTTCTTTTCGCCGCCTTTGCGGGGCTCGCTTATTTGGGCATCCTCACGATTTTTCCGCGCAAGCTGATGGAAACGTGGCCCACGGTGGACCCGGCGGTGCGCACGCTCGACCACGTGAAGCTGAGCTTGTTTGTGGCGGCGTTGGGGACGCTGGCGGGGTCGCTGGGAGGCCGCGCGGACAGCCGTGACCTCATCCGGGACGTGCTTTTTTTGGATGAGGAGACCTAAAGATTCGGCGGTGTACCACGAGTTATGTATGGCTCCAGATCGGCTCCGTCACCAGCGCAGAGACACTCGCTCAAACACACAGTTCGGGACACCCCCGAGATTTTGACAGGGGTGGGCGACCCTGGCGAGGGGTTGGGGGTGCTCGAGCCAAAAAATCCGGTTGCGGTAACTGTGATAGGCTAAGCAGCGACGCACAGGGCTGTAAAGTTTTCGACTTTTTCCTCCATTGGTAGCGTAGGACATCATCACTGCCGCTGACACAAACTGAAGGCGGAGAGACTTGTAACAAATCCCGTGCTGTAGAAACGTGCCCATGAACGACGCCGAAGAAAAGCAGGTAATGAGGACCGAGCGACGGTGGGTGCAAGCCCACCGAGACCTCGATGCCGAAGAGATTGCGTCCATCTTGGACGAGAGCTATAAGCGCATCCAGGGGGACGGGGTTGTCGGCAAGCAAGAGGTCGTGGCCTCTTACAGGTCGGGGCAAAGACGCTGGGACGTAGCCGAAGGCAGCGACTATTCGGTCCAGGTATTCGCGGGCTTCGCCGTCGTTGTGGGGACGTGGCGGGGGGTCGGCGTCAATCACGGCGAGCGGTTCGATTACCGCGCGAGATTTTTATCCGTCTACGTCAAGCGACAAGAGGGCTGGAAACTGTATAGAGACGAAGTATTTGAATAACCGGAGACGTCGTTTCCCAAGCGCGCCCCGAACGGTGCCTCGCGGAAGGATCGCTTGAACCGGGGTATTGCCTAAAAGGAGAGCGTCATGGAATGGCTCGACACGTCCGCCAACAGGGTGCTGTGGATTGTTTTGTCAACGGTGGGTATTTACTTTGCCATCATCTTGTTCACACGCCTCAACGGCCTGCGCACATTCTCCAAAATGTCGAGCTTCGACTTTGCCATCACCGTGGCGACGGGCAGCGTTATCGCCAGCACGGTTGTGAGCCCGACGCCCTCGCTGCTCGAGGGCGCCGTGGCCCTGGCCGCGCTGCTCGCTTGTCAGCGCCTGGTATCCTGGGTACGCTCCCACACCCGCGTGAGCGCGACCGACAACGAGCCTCTTTTGCTCATGGTGGGCGGCACCTTTTTCAAGGACGTGCTGCTGGCGACGCGCGTGACCGAAAACGACATCTACGGCAAATTGCGCGAAGCGAACGTGCTCGACTTTGACGAGGTGCAGGCTGTGGTGTTGGAGAGTACGGGCGACATTTCGGTGCTGCACGGCGACCCAAAGGACAAGCGGCTCAACCCGGCGTTGCTGCAGGGTGTGAAAAATAAGGAGCGGTTCGAGACGCGTGGTCTGTTACAAGATGATTCCGCAGGGTCAAGCTGAAGCACGCTCTGCCGGAGCGTTCCACAGCCACTTACGAGTAGAGACTCCCAAGCTCCGACCCCGCCTCCACCCCGCTGGTGTATGCTGACCCAACAGGAGGCCCAGTGGACGTTTCAAAGCTGTTCCGGCTTGACGGCAAGGTGGCCGTGGTGACGGGCTCGAGCAAGGGCATCGGCGAGGCCATAGCCCACGCGCTCGCCGCGCAGGGCGCGCAGGTGGTGGTGAGTAGCCGCAAGCAAAACGCCGTGGACGAGGTGGCGGAAGCGATTCAAAAGGCGGGCGGCGAGGCTGTGGGGGTGGCGGCGCATGTGGGTGAACTAGAGCAAATTCAAACCTTGGTTGACACGACGCTCCAGACCTACGGCGGCATCGACATCATCGTCAACAACGCCGCCGCCAACCCCGTGTATGGCCCCGTAGAGAACACCGACGCGGGCGCGTTCGACAAAATCATGGACGTGAATTTGAAGGGGCCGCTCGAGCTTTGCAAGCGCGCCCTGCAGAGCATGAAAGCGCGCGGCGGGGGCTCGGTTATTAACATCTCGTCCATTGGCGGGCTCAAACCGGAGCCGGGCATTGGCGTTTACAGCGCGTCCAAGGCGGCCTTGATTTCTCTTACGCAGGCGATGGCGCAGGATTGGGGCGCTATGGGGGTCCGCGCCAACGCCATTTGCCCCGGCCTCATCAAGACGAAATTCAGCGAGGCGATGTGGGGCAACGAGGCGTTGACAAAAGAGTTTGTAAATCGATTGCCCATCAAACGTTTGGGAGAGCCCGAAGACCTCGTCGGTACCGCTGTTTTTCTGGCGTCGGATGCGTCGGCTTATTGCACAGGCGGGGTGTATATGGTTGACGGGGGATATATCGTTTCGTAGGGGTGGTCAAGAGGACATTTTATAAAAGCCGAGGCTGGCGGTTAGGGAGTGAAGATGAGTAGCACGCTGGAACATGTGGACAAGGCGCGCGTGGGTGAGCTGTCGGAGGTGTTAGAACGCGCTAGGGATTTTGTGGAGACGGAGCTGTATCCGCTCGAGCCCACCTTTTTACAAGAAGGCTTCGGCGCGGTGCTGCCGCGCTTGCGCGAAAAGAGGGAAAAAGTCAGGGCGATGGGCCTGTTCACGCCGCAGATGCCCGCCGAGGCGGGCGGGCTGGGCTTGTCACTCCCCGATTTCGGCAGGTTGAGCGAAGTTTTAGGGCGCTCGCCCTTGGGCCACTACGCCTTTAACTGTCAAGCGCCCGACGCGGGCAACATGGAGATTTTGCACCAGTACGGGACGCCCGCGCAGCAAGAGAAATTCCTAGAACCACTCATCGCGGGGAGCGTCCGCAGCGCCTTTGCGATGACCGAGCCCAAGCACGCGGGCTCGAACCCGGTGTGGATGAGCACCACGGCGGAAAAAGACGGCGACGATTACGTTATCAACGGGCACAAGTGGTTCACGACGGGCTTCGACGGCTCCTCGTTCGTCATCGTCATGGCGGTGACGAATCCCGATGCTGAGAAGCCGCATGAGCGCGCGAGTATGCTTATCACTCCGTCGGACGCGCCGGGCTTGGTTCATGTGCGGCGTATCAAAATCGTCGGCGAGGAAGGCGAGGACCACCACAGCCACTCAGAACTGCGCTTCGAGAATCTCCGCGTGCCCGCCGAGAATCTGCTGGGCGAGGAGAACGCGGGTTTTGCCATCGCGCAGCAGCGTTTGGGGCCGGGGCGCATCCACCACTGTATGCGCTGGATTGGCATTTGCGAGCGCGCGTTTGACCTCATGTGCGCGCGCGCGGCGGGGCGCGAACTCTCACCCGGCAAACCTTTGGCGACCAAGCAGTCCGTCCAGAACTGGATTGCGGAGTCTCGAGCCGACATCAACGCCGCGCGGCTCCTTGTTTTGGACGCGGCGGAGCGCATCGAAAGAGAAGGCAGCCGCGCGGCCCGGACGGAAGTGTCCGTCATCAAGTTCTTCGTCGCCGACGTGCTTATGAAGGTCATCGACCGCGCCATCCAGACCCACGGCGCGCTGGGCGTCACCGACGACACGCCGCTGTCGTTCTGGTACCGCCACGAGCGGGGCGCGCGCATCTACGACGGCGCGGACGAGGTGCATAAGGGCGTGGTGGCGCGGCGGGTGATGCGGGGGTACGGGGTGAAGCTTTAGGGGGGTTTACCCAAAGGGCATAAAGGACGTAGGGAGGTAGGGAGCAAAGGCTTTTGACTGCACTTTTTACTTTCTACTCGGTTCTCGGTACTTCCTCTTAAGCCCACCTCGACCTTCGCGTAAAACGTGTTTAGGAACCTGTAACATGACCCTTTCCACCGACCAACCCAAAGCGGTTCGCCAAGGGGAAGCCCTCGAGCTCACTACCCTCGAGCCCTACCTCCGCGACCATCTGAACTTAAGCGGCGAACTCAAGGTAAAACAGTTTCCGAGCGGGTTCTCGAACCTGACGTATCTGCTCGAGCTGGGCGACACGGCCCTCGTCCTGCGCCGCCCGCCCTTTGGCGCGAACATCAAAAGTGCGCACGACATGGGCCGCGAGTACCGCGTGCTTTCGCACCTGCATCCCGTCTACGACAAAGCGCCCGAGCCCCTCCTCTACTGCGAGGACGTTGAAATTATCGGCGCACCTTTTTATGTGATGGAGCGCGTCGAAGGCGTCATCTTGCGCGGCACCATATCGAAGGAAGAAGCACCCGCACCTGATTTAATGGCAGGCGTCGCCACCTCTCTTGTAAACGCGCTCGCGGAACTTCACGCGGTTGACTTAGGCGCGGCGGGTCTGCGCGACTTTGGCCGACCCGAGGGTTACGTCGCGCGGCAGGTGCGCGGCTGGACGGAGCGTTATAAAGCGGCGCAGACGGATGAAATCCCAACCGTTGACGCGGCGGCGGGGTGGCTTGCTGGCAACATGCCCCCTGAATCGGGCGCATCGCTCATCCACAACGATTTCAAATACGACAACGTGGTGCTCGCCCCCCACGACCCCACCCGCATCACCGCCGTGCTCGACTGGGAGATGGCGACAGTCGGAGACCCGCTCATGGACTTAGGCACCTCTTTAGGCTACTGGACCCAAGCGGACGACTCGCCCGCGCTGCGGCGTCTGGGCCTCAGCCCGACGGCTCTACCGGGCAACCCGACGCGGGCGGAGGTGCTCGAGCAGTACGAACGCTCGAGCGGGCGCGACGTGCCCAACCCCGTGTTCTACTACGTCTACGGCCTTTTTAAGATTGCCGTCATCGTGCAACAGATTTACACGCGCTACAAAAAGGGTCTGACCCAAGATGAGCGCTTCGCGGGTCTCATCCACGCGGTGCGGGCCTACGGGGAGATGGCGGAGCGGGCGGTAGACAGAGGGAGCGTCTGAGACAAGAGGCGGCGACGGAGAAAGTTTATTTAGCCCTATCCCTCATCCTGAAAGGAAGCATCATGCAAACCAACCAACAATGGCGACTCAAAGCGCGCCCCGAAGGCATGTTCAAGGAAAGCGATTTCGAGTGGCAGGAGGAGGAGGTGCCAGAGCTTCAGGAGGGTCAAATCCTCGTCCGCGTCGTCTACCTCTCGCTCGACCCGACCCAGCGCGTGTGGGCGAAAGCGGACTCCTATTTGCCCAAAGTCGAACTCGGCGCGGTGATGCGTAGCGGCGGCCTCGGCGTGGTCGAGGCGTCCAAAAATCCAAAGTTTTCAGAGGGCGATATCGTCTCGGGCATGACGGGCTGGCAGACGTATGTGGTGAGCGACGGCAAGGGCTTTCAGAAGCTCCCGCGTGGGCCGGGGGTGCCGCTGGACGCCTATATGGGACCGCTCGGCATGACCGGCATCACCGCGTATTACGGACTTTTGGACGTAGGAAAACCCAAAGAGGGTGAAACGCTCGTCGTGTCGGGGGCCGCGGGGGCGGTGGGATCGGTGGTCTGTCAAATCGGCAAAATCAAGGGGTTGCGCGTCGTCGGCATCGCCGGGAGCGACGAGAAATGTGCGTGGCTGACGGATGAGTTGGGCGCGGACGCCGCGATCAACTACAAGAGCGAGAACGTTTACAAGGCATTGCGCAAAGCCTGTCCTGACGGAGTAGACGTCTATTTCGAGAACGTCGGCGGGCCCATTCTGGACGCGGTGCTGGGGCACGTCAACATCGGCGCGCGAATTCCTCTGTGCGGCTTTATCTCCCAGTACGCCGCAACCGAGGCGGGGCCGGGGATTCAGAACTTGAGCATCCTCGTGTCCAAACGCGCGCTTATTCAGGGCTTTTTGGTCCTCGACTACTACGACCGCGCCGCCGAGGCGGTGCGGGAGATGGCGGGGTGGTTGGGTGAGGGTCGGCTAAAGTTTCGCTCAGATATCCACCAAGGCTTAGAAAGCGCCCCCACCGTCATCAACAAACTCTTTACCGGGGACAAGATGGGCAAGTTGCTTGTCCAGGTGTCGGAGCCCCCCGCGTGAGGGAGTTTGCGGGCAAAACCGCCGTCGTCACGGGCGCGGGGGGCGGCATCGGGCGGGCGCTGGCGCACCGGGCCGCGGCGTTGAGCATGAAGGTGGTGCTGGCGGATATTAGCGAAAAGGATTTGGAGACGGTTGCGGGGGAACTTGGCGATCAGGGTGCGGACTTCCTCACCGTCAAGACCGACGTGAGCCGTTTTGAGGAGATTGAGGGGCTGGCAAGGGAGACCGAAGAACGCTTCGGTAACGTCCACCTCCTTTTCAACAACGCGGGCGTCTCGAGCCCGCCGCGCCTCCTCTGGGAAAGTTCGTTAGAAGACTGGGACTGGGTGCTGGGCGTGAACTTGAGAAGCGTCGTCTACGGCGTCAGGGTGTTCGTGCCCCGCATGTTGGCGCATGATGAAAACGCCCACGTCGTCAACACCGCCTCGATTGCCGGGCTCATCTCCAACAGCCGCATGAACACCTACGGCGTGACCAAGCACGCGGTGGTGGCGCTTTCCGAAACGCTTTTTTTAGACCTTCAGGAGGTAGACGCAAACATCGGCGTCTCGGTGCTCTGCCCCGCCTGGATTAAAACCAACATCCACCTCTCGGAGCGCAACCGCCGGGCGGAGGAGCGCACGATTTTGGAGACTATAGACGAGGGTACACAGCGATTCGCAGGCGTGATTACGGAGTCTGTCAAGGGCGGGCTCGAGCCTGCCGACGTGGCCCAAGCCGTGTTTGAAGGAATTGAAAAGGAGAGCTTTTACATCCTCACGCACCCGCCCTTTAACAAGCTCGTTGAGGCGCGGATGGGGGCGATTCTGGGTGGAAGAGCGCCGCGCGCGTCTTTTTAACGAAATTTGAGGGGCCCACGTCATATCTAGCACCTTAGACCGTGTTGCTGTCATCTCCGACATCCACGGGAACGTTCCTGCGCTCGAGGCGGTGCTTACAGACATCAAAGAGCGCGGCATCGAGCGCGTGTACTGCCTCGGGGATTTGGTCGGCAAGGGACCCGAGAGCGCGCTCGCGGTTGACCTCTGCCGCGAGGCGTGCGAGGTCATCGTCCGCGGCAACTGGGATGACGTGGCCGCCCGTCCGCAAACACCGCCCTCGCCCACCTTGCGGTGGCACCAAGAAAAGCTCGGCGAGGCGCGCCTGCGCTACTTAGGAAAGCTCCCCAACAGCGTTGACCTGCTCATGAGCGGCAAGCGTGTTCGCCTCTTTCACGCCTCGCACGAGAGCGTCTGGACCCGCATCTACGCCGATGTTCCGTACGAGCGGCGGCTCGAGATGTTCACCAACACGCCCTTTACCGGGGAGGGGCTGGGGGAGCCGGACGTTATAGGGTACGGCGACATCCATGTTGCGTTCACAGCGTCGCTCTATCACCACCGTAAAACCTTGTTCAACGCCGGGAGTGTCGGCAACCCGCTGGATGAACCGCTCGCCACCTACGCAATTTTAGAGGGTGTGGTGGGAAGTGCGAGAGCGGCCCCTTTCTCCGTCGGGCTCGTTCGGCTGCCTTACAACGTGGAGCACGCTATCGCCGTAGCGGCGGATATGGGGATGCCGGAGCTCGAGCCGTACGCCCAAGAACTTAGGACGGCGGTCTACAGGACGAGCTAGGGAGGGCGACATCACAAAAAGCAACAGTATAATAGACCATGTCGCGCACTGCTGAACCCGTCCGGACGGGTGTAACGTTCGAGGAGTATCTGGAACTCGAGAAAACGAGTCCCGTCAAACATGAGTTCGTCCACGGCCAAATGTTTATGAGGGCGGGCTCCTCCGACCGCCACAACCGCCTCGCGGGCCGCTTATACGCCCGGCTGCTTAGCGCCGAAACCGGACCGGGGCGCACCTTTTTCGCCGACATGAAAGTGCGCACCCCCGACGGCGTCGGCTACTACCCGGACGTGCTCGTCACCTGTGACGAAGAGGACGATGACGCTTACGTCAAAGGCAAACCCTGCTTGATTGTTGAAGTGCTCTCCCGGTCCACCGAAGCCGTAGACCGGGGCGAAAAGCTCCACAACTACCTTAAGTTTGAAAGCCTGCGCGCCTACGTGCTCATCAATCAAGATGTGCAGCGCGTTGAAGTCTACGAGCGCGACGAGGGCAGCACCTGGCGCTACAGCGTTAAAGAGACTGGAGAAAGGCTCGAGCTTCCTTGCGTGGGACTCAAGCTTGCTGTAGAAGACCTTTACGCCGGTCTGTAAAGTTTGACATTAATCCCGTTTTAATGGATTTAGGGCTCGAGCACCACTTTCCCCGTTGACCGCCTCTCCATGAGTTCCATCATCGCTCGCGGCGCGTCTTCAAGCGCGTAAACTTCGGAGATGTGCGGTTTCAGCTTCCCTTCCGCGTACCACGTCAGCAGCGTTT
Organism: Trueperaceae bacterium; assembly: GCA_965214995.1. Taxonomy (GTDB): domain Bacteria; phylum Deinococcota; class Deinococci; order Deinococcales; family Trueperaceae; genus CBDCCT01. The sequence goes on along the minus strand of CBDCCT010000002.1, from coordinate 3,728,657 downwards.
GCAGCGAACTCATCAGCACTTTTGGATTTTTCTGACCGTACGCGCCCCAGAACACGCCCACGACTGAACAATTTTTGACGAGCGTGAGGTTCACAGGCACCTGCGGTATCTCGCCGCTGGCGAAGCCGATAACCAGGATTCGGCCCTCCCAGGCGATGCAGCGCAGCGACCTTTCAAACACGTCGCCGCCGACGGGGTCCAAAATCACGTCCGCGCCCCGCCCGTTTGTTATGTCCTTGACTTTGGGGACAAAATCCTCTTCGCGGTAGTTGATGGTGTGGTCCGCGCCGTAGCGGCGGCAAAGGTCTAACTTTTCCGCCGTACTCGCGGTGGCGATGACGGTCGCGCCCATCCTTTTGCCAAGCTCCACCGCGGTCAAGCCGACACCGCCGGACGCGCCGTGGACGAGCAGCGTCTCCCCTGTTTTCAGGCGGGCGCGGTGCTCGAGCGCCACATGCGACGTCCCAAAGGCAACCGCAAAGGCGGCCGCGTCTTTGTAGTCCATCGCGTCGGGAATGGGCATGACCATGTGGGCGGGCGCGGCAACTTTTTCGGCGTAAGCGCCGTACTGGAGAAAGCCCATCACGCGCTCTCCCGGCTCGAGATGCGTGACGCCCTCGCCAAGTTCCATCGCCTCCCCCGCCACCTCAAAACCGGGGGAAAACGGCAGGGGCGGCTTTAGCTGATAGCGCCCCGCAATCATCAGCGTATCGGCAAAGTTCACCCCAACGGCCCGCACCTTGATAAGTACCTCGCCCGTGTTCAGGACGGGGTCGGGGACGGTTTCATAACTCAAGTCAGCGGGAGCGCCCCACCTTTTGCAAAGAATAGCTTTCAAAAATAGCCCCTTCCGAAGCGGTTGAACCTCAACTCCACCGCCGCCGTCGTTTGACAAAAATCCGCTCGTCCGTCTCCTGCGCGTTCACGCCTAAGTAAAGTTCTTGAACGTTCTCGTTCTCGCGCAGTTCCTTGGCGGTGCCTTCTAAGACGATGCGCCCGGCCTCGAGCACATACCCGTAATCCGCAATCCGGAGCGCCTGCGCCGCGTTTTGCTCGACCAAAAGCACGCCCATCCCTTCGCTATTGATGTCGCGGATGGTGGCGAAAATCTCCTCGACCAACAGAGGCGCTAAGCCCAAAGAGGGTTCGTCCAGCATCATCAATTTGGGGCGGCTCATCATCGCCCGCGCGATGGCTAACATCTGCTGCTCGCCGCCCGACATGGTGCCGCAGGGCTGCGCCGCGCGTTCTTGAAGGCGCGGGAAAATCCCGTAAACCCGCTCCAAATCCTCCTGCACCCCAGCTCGGTCGCTCCGGTAAAAAGCTCCAAGCTTGAGGCTCTCGCCCGCGGTGAGTTCAGGAAACATGCCGCGCCCCTCGACGACGTAAGCGAGGCCCATCTGCGCGATGCGTTCGGTGGCCGTGTGCTGGACGGGGGTGCCGAGAACGGACACTTCACCCTTGCGCGGTTCGTTGTCGATGAGGCTCATGATGGTCTTCAAAAGCGTGCTCTTGCCCGCGCCGTTCGAGCCCAAAAGGGCGACGCATTGGCCTTCGCGGACCCTTAACGACACACCCTTTAGAACCGGCAAGCGTTTGACGTAGCCGCTCTCGACGTTGTTCAGCTCGAGCAACACAGGCTGCGTCATCCCGTCCTCTCCTTGGTGGGTTCCCCCACCGGCTCCGCCTTGCTTGCGCCCGCAGCCTCCAACTGCGTCTCGCCCAGATATGCCCGGATGACCTCGGGGTCGCGCTGCACCTCTCGAGGGGTGCCGTCGGCAATCTTAACGCCGTAGTCAAGCACCACGATGCGCTCGGCAAGCCGACTCACCACGCGCAGGTCGTGCTCCACGACGAGCAGCGACAGTCCTAAGTCGCGCCGCAGGCGCAGGAGGCGGAACATCATCTCGTCTTTTTCCTCAGCGGTCATGCCCGCGGTGGGTTCGTCGAGGAGTAAAAGCTCGGGTTCGGCGGCCAAGGCTCTCGCCACCTCCACAAGCTTCTGCACGCCGTAGGGCAGCACCGCCACGGGCGTGTCGCGGTAGGCTTGCAGGTCGAGCACGTCCATGAGTTCTTCCGCCCGCCTGCGCTGCCGCACCTCGTCGCGCCGCCAGCCGGGGGTGGCGAACATCGCGCCCAAAAGCCCCGTCCCCACGTGCAGGTGCCGCCCGAGCAGAAGATTGTCAAGGCAACTCAAAGACCTGAAGAGTTCGATATTTTGAAAGGCCCGCCCGATGCCCAGCGCCGCGACGCGGTGGGGTTTGGCCCCGGTGATGTCGCGGCCCTTCCACAGCACCCGGCCCGTTTGCGGTTGATAAAAGCCGCAGACGCAGTTAAACAAGCTCGTCTTGCCCGCGCCGTTGGGGCCGATGAGCGCCACCACCTCCCGCTCGTGAACAGGAAAGCTCACGTCCGTGAGCGCCTTGATGCCGCCAAAGGAGAGGCTTAGGTGGGAGAGCTCGAGCAGTGGGGTCATGAAAACATCACTATAAGATAAAGGGACGGGGAGGAGACAATCCTCCCCATCTCCACTAGAACGTGATAAACCCGTCCGACGCCGGGCGCAGGCCCTCGGGCGTGACCTGGAGCAGGATAATCGAGTTGTTGCCCTGGTAGCCCTCGGTAAAGTCGAGGTTGGCGAACATGCCCGTATCGTAGCCGCTGATATTTTTCATCGCTTCCAAGAAGTTCTCGCGCGTCAAATCGGGACCGGCGGCGCGGAGCGCTTCAACTAAAGGCTGCACAAAGGCGACCCCGGCACCCGAGCGGAAGGGGTCGCTGGCGGCTTCGGGGGCGTACGGCATGATGACGTTGGCGAGAATCTCGTCCGCGATGGGGTCGCCGCCCTCTTCGCCGACGACCGCCGAGGGGAGGCGCGCGAAGGTGGCGAGCAGCGCGCCCTGCATCCCGGGGTTGGCGAGCAGGCTGGGGTCTAGGAGGGTGCTCGAGGCTAAGATGCGCGGGGTGTACTCGAGGCGCCCGAACTCGTTCACCAAGGCCGCGGCAGCGGCGGGCGTGCTGTACATCACCACCGCGTCGGCGTCCGCGCCGCTCAAACGCAAGGCCTGAACCGCCATATTGGTCTCACCGCGCTCGTAGGAGACCGTGTCGACGACGGACACGTCCATCCCCGCTTCTTGAAGACGCGCGACCTCCTCTTCAACACCGGCAAGACCCTCCTCGCCGTAGCCGTCGTTCTGATAGAAAACAGCAATGCGCGTGTTGTCCAGTTCCTCAACCGCGTAACGCGTCATGAGCGCCGACTCGACGCCGTAGTTGGTAAAGGTGGCGAACACGAGGCCGTCGCTCTGCCGGGCGAACTCGCCCGAGCCCGACGCGGGGCTAACCCAAGGGATACCCTCACGCTCGATAATCGGCAAGACCGCCAGGCCGTTGGCCGTGCCGATGCCGCCCACGAGCGCGAACACGTTCTCGCGGTCGATGAGCTCACGCACCGCCGACACGCTCCGCGCGGGGTCGTAGCCGTCGTCGCGCGAGACGAGCACCAGTTGACGCCCGTTCACGCCGCCCTGCGCGTTGACGTACTGGAAGTAGGCGTCAATCGCGTCGATGACCGTGCCCCAGGCCGCCGCCGGGCCCGACTGCGGCCCCCAAGTGCCGATGCGGATTTCCGTGTCGGTCACGCCCGGCGTCTGGGCGAAACCGAGTCCTGCTAGGAGAAGAACGAGGCTTACAAGTAGTTTTTTCATGTTGCTCCTTTCGTTTTGAAATGGGGAGACAAGAGGTAGGGAGAACTCTCCCGCTTCTTTCGCTCCTCATCTTTTTTGACTACAAAACCATCTTACCATCCGCAGCCCCTACACACGCCGCACTTCCGGACGACCCAGAACGCCGTGAGGTCTCAGGACGAGCACGACGAGCACGACCACAAAGGCGAACGACGCCTTGAACTCATTCGAGATGTAGACGCCGACGAGAAGTTCTAAAACCCCCAGCAGGTAGCCGCCCAGAATCGCCCCCGGCAGGCTGTTCATCCCGCCGATGACCGCCGCGACGAAGCCCTTGGAAAGCGGGTCGAACATCAGGTTGGTCGAGAGCAGCGTGGTGGGCGCTAAGAGCAGCGCGGCGGCGGCGGCGAGGAGCGCCGACACGCCCCAGGTCGCAAACATCACGGTGCGGACGGGGATGCCCATCGCCCGCGCCACGTCCTCGCGCTGCGCCACCGCCCGCATGGCGAGCCCGATTTTGGTGCGGCTTAAAAGCGCCCAGAGCCCCACCATGATGACCACGCCGATGATGGACGTGAGGAGCGACAGACTGCTCAACGCCGCGCCGCCCACGCGCAGCGTGCTGTCCGCGATGAGGGGCGGCAGGATTTGGTTGTCGGTGCCGAACGAGAGCGCGTAGGTGCCCTGGAGCGCCAAGTTGACGCCTAAAGTAAGGATGATTAAGCCCAGTTCACCGGGGTCGCTTGCGCCTCCTTCTGAAAGAGCGTAAAAGAGCACCCCCGCCACGACGCCGACGACTGACGCCAGCACCAAGCCGAGCCCCAGCCCATAAGCGAGCGCCCCCACGAGCACCGCCAGCCCGACGCTGAGCGCCGTTTTGCCGGGCTTGACGAGCACGAGCGACACGAAGCCGCCCAAGAGCAGCGCCGCCACAAGCGAGAGCAGGAAAGAGAGGCTGTAAGGAATGTTGAGCGAGGTGAGAAACACAAACGCTAGGAAGGTCCCAAGAAGGCCAAACTCCCCGTGTGCAAAGTTAAGGATGTTGGTCGTCCGGTACAAGAGCACCAGCCCGAGCGCGATGAGCGCGTAGATGCTGCCTGCGGCTAAGCCGCTCACCAATGCTTGAAGGAAACTTTCCATTAGGGTGATCCCCCCCAGCCCCCCTTGATAAGGGGGGAGATTAGTAGTGATATGTGACGTGACGTGGTGGCGGACGTTTTCAGGAAGCTCGAGCCCCCCACAGCATTAACACCCTTACCTTCATCTCCCAAACTCCAGCTTTTACTCCCTATCTCTCTATCTCCCATCTCCCCGCCACCCCATCTCAACATCACATCGGCCACGTGCGCCAGTAGCGCCGGATCCGGCCCCACACGCCGTATATGCCGCGGGGCTCGAGCAGCATGAGTAAAATCACCACCACGCCGAAAAGGAGCTGCGAGCGGTTCTGCTGCGCCGATAAGATAACCTCCAAGCCGGTAATGGCCGCCGCGCCCAGAATCGCCCCCGGCAGGTAGCCTAAGCCCCCGACGACGATGATGAGCAAAAACTTGATGGACAGGAGCAGGTTAAAACTCTCCGGCGTGATGTAGCCTAGCAAGGCCCCATAAAGCCCACCCGCGAGCGCGGTCATGGCCGCGGAGAGCACGAACGCCAGCGTTTTATAGTAGGGTAAGTTCACGCCGCTCATCTGCGCCGCCAACTCGGCGTCGCGCACCGCCCCCCAGGCGCGGCCCACGTGAGAGCGTTTGAGGTTGAAAGCCGTCCAGATGGCGAGCGATACAATCACCAGAACAAAAAAGTAAAAAGGCGTGTCGCGGGTAAAATCGAGACCGAAAAACGCGGGCCGGTCCGCCAGAAAGCCCGTGGACGCCCCCACGAGCCGCCAGTTGTTGAGAATCTGCTGGATGGCGAGCCCGAAGCCCAGCGTGGCGATGGCTAAGTAGGGACCCTCGAGCCTCAGCGACGGCACCCCGATAACGAGGCCCAGCAGCCCGCCGACTACTAAAGATAGAGCGAGCCCCAGCAAAAAAGGCCAGCCCAAACTCGTGAGATACGCCGTCGTGTACGCCCCCGCCGCAAGGAAGCCCGCGTGCCCCAGCGACACCTGCCCAGTAAAACCGACGAGCACGGTTAAGGCCACCGCGACGAGGCTGAAGACGAAAAAGAGCGTGACGTTGTAGATGATGTAACCGGGCGCGACAAAAGGCAGCGCCACGAGAAAGGCCATAAAAAGCCCGAACATTACCCAGCCCTGAGCGTCCTCGATGTGGCGGACTTTTTGTTCGTAACGCTCGAGTCGTTGCACGCTCATTTATTTGTTCCCACTCTCAATCCTATTCATAAAGCGAGTCAATCAGGTCAGCGTATTTTTTGGCGAGGCTCGAGCGTTTTACCTTCAGCGTCGCCGTCACCTCGCCATCTTCAAAATAAAGGCGTTTGGGGAGGACCGCGAAACGTTTGATTGTTTCCACGCGGGCGAGTTGCTTGTTGACTTCGGCGACTTCGGTCTCGAGCAGCCGCCGCACCTCTTCGTGCCCCGCCAGGTCGCTGTAGGTCGTGTAGGAGAGGCCGTGGTCTCGAGCCCAGGTGCTGATATTGTCCTCGTCCAAAACGAGCAGCGCCACGAGGTACTTGCGCCCGTCGCCGATGACCACCGCGTCGTTGACGAACACGGACGCCTTTAACAAATTCTCGATTTTTTGCGGCGCGATATTCTTGCCCCCCGCGGTGATAATGATGTCTTTCTTACGGTCGGTGATGCGCAGGTGCCCGTCCTTGTCTATTTCGCCCACGTCGCCCGTGCGGAGCCAGTCGCCTTTCATCGTCTCGGCGGTGGCCTCGGGGTCATCGAAGTAGCCCTTAAAATTGCCGGGGCTGCGCGTCAAAATCTCGCCGTCCTCGGCAATCCTGATTTCAACCCCCGGAAAGGGCGTGCCGACGGTGCCGAGTTCGAACGAATCTTGGTGAATGCTGGCGAGTCCCGTGTTCTCGGTCATCCCGTAACCCTCGCGGATGTCTAGCCCGAGCGAGCGGAAGTAGAGGAGAATGCGCGGTGAGATGGGCGCGGCCCCCGACACGGCCAGCCGGACGCGGTCCAAGCCGAGCCGGACCTTGAGCCAGTGGACCACCAGGAGGTGCGCCAGGGGTGCTGTAGCTGACCTATGCTTACCGCCCACCGTCCGCATTGCCCAACCGTAGACGCTCCGCTTAAAGGGATGCGCCTCACGCATGTGAAGCTCGACCAGCGAGTGCATCTTTTCCCACACGCGCGGCACGGCGAAAAGGACCGTCGGGCGCACCTCCTGAAGGTTCTGCGCAAAAGTATCCAGATTCTCGACAAACGAAATGGGGAAACCCGCCGCCAGGTGACAGTAGGAGCCGCCGCGCTCGACAACGTGCGACAGGGGCAGGTAGGAAATAATCTCGTCCTCTTTGTTGTAGCCAAACGTCTGGATGAGCGCGTCCACCGCCCAGAGCAGGTTTTTGTGCGACAACATGACGCCCTTGGGATGGCCCGTCGTGCCCGAGGTGTACATCAGGAGCGCGGTGTCGTCGGGGGTGAGGGCGTCAACTCGAGCATCCACAGGACTGGAGTCACGCGCGTAAAGCCCCTCAGCCTCCGCCAGCACCTCGTCCCAGGCCAGCACCTCGTCAAAACCCTCGGGTTCGATGGCGATGACCCAGCGCACGTTCGGCAGCGCGTCACGAATCTCGAGCCACTTCTCAATCTGCTCGGCGTTTTCTAAGATAAGCCCGACCGCGCCGGAGTGCTCGAGCACGTACCTCACCTGCTTGGCGCTGCTCGTCGTGTAGATGCCCACCGACACGCCCCCGGCGCTCTGGATGGCGAGGTCTGAGACAAGCCATTCAGGCCGGTTCTCACAAAGAATTGCCACCCGCTCACCCGGCCCGACGCCCAAGTCAATCATCTTACGCGCGAGCGCGTTTACCCGCGCCACGTGCTCCGCCCACGTGACCGTCGCCCACAGCCCGAAGCGTTTGACGCGGTGGGCGGGGGTGGGGTCGTCCCTGCGCTTTTTCAAGAGCGCGGGGAGGCTCGTAACGTTGGCGCTCACCATGTTTAGCCCCTCATTTCTACCGTGACAGCCCGGCGGCTGCGCAACTTTCTTGGTGAGGGAACTATACCGTCCAGCAGGCGATATTGGCAAGCCGTCCGGCGAGCGCGTTGGAGATTGATTGGCTTACGCGCCAGGTGGTAGAGGAATCCGCCAGTGCGGCGGGAAGTGCGTGTTTGGGAAAACCGCTCGAGCCTCCCCTAACCCCCTCCCCCACTCTCGAGGCCGGTAACGTTCGGATAGGTGAATGAGCACAAGCTCCCCCGCCCCCGCCCGCTCGGCGAGCGTCGCGGCCTGCACGGTGGTCATATGGTGAGTTTTAAGAGCGAGCCCTACGTCCGCGTGTTGAAATTGCGCCTCGCAGACGATGGTCGTGCAACCTTTTAGCGCGTGAGAAAGCCGTTCCATCGCACGCTCATCCAATAAAAAATCGGTGAGGTACGCAACCGACGCGCCGGGAGAGCACTCGAGCAGTCCCTCCCGCAAATCACCAAGCCGGTAGGAGGTGCCTTGCAGCTCGAGCTTCGCCTCATCGCCCAATGCTTCGTCTTTGAGGCGTTGCAACCACGGACCGCCGGGCAGCCCGCGCGCGGCGAGTTCCGCCGTGTTGATGTTCAGGCGCGGCTTCTCCTCAACCAGGTACGCCAGCGACGGCGTGAGGTGGTCCATGTGAAAGGCGCGCACAGTAAAGACGGGCGTATTGATAAGAACGCCGTTGAAGGGCCGGACGCCCGCCGGGTGCGCGTTCCTGAGACGGTCGCTCGAGCTAAACCGCACGCTCTCCACCCGGTCTTCGTACACGTCGTGAACAAACCACGTGCCCTCGCGCCGGGGTTGCAGGTTCCACATAAAACCTTGGAAGCGGTGGCCCATGATGGCAACCGTCTCGGGCGGCCCCCAGACCTCAACCGGGGCCTCGCGGGGGTGGGTGTGGCGGAAAAAGCTGTCGAAGCCGCCCACGTGGTCCAAGTGCAGGTGCGAAAACAGGAGGTGGTCAACCCCCCTCGTCTCCGCAGCGGGCAGGTCGGAAAGCGAGTCGCCGCAATCGAAGAGCAGGCGGTGGTGGGAGCGCCCGGTGTCAATCCGCACAAAAAGCGCGTTATCGCGCTCGGGCGCGCCCAAAACTTGCCAAGTGAGCATCCTTAAACTTTAACCGCGCCCTATACTTTCAGAAACACGCCAAAGGAACGATGCTAGGCGCTGACGGGTAGCTCGAGCGGCTTGACCTCGAGCCGCCGCTTCTCCACGTTTTCTTGCAAGTGCGACACAAACGCGTCCACCGGCACGCCGTTCGCGTCCTCTTCCAAACGGCTTCTAAACGAGACGCTGCCCGCCTCCGCCTCTTTATCGCCCACCACGACGATGTAGGGCACTTTATAAAGTTCGGCGTCACGGATTTTGGCGTTCATGCGTTCGCTGCGCCCGTCCACTTCGGCGCGGAGGTGGGCGGCCTCGAGCTTCGCCTTGATACTTTCCGCATACCCAATATGACGGTCCGCAATCGGCACGACGCGCACCTGTTCGGGGGCTAACCAGAGGGGGAAGTCGCCCGCGAAGTGCTCAATGAGAAAGCCGATGAAGCGTTCGTGGGTTGACAAGGGCGCGCGGTGCAAACAGAGCGGGGTCTTACGTTCACCGTTTTCGTCGATGTAAACGAGGTCAAAGCGTCCCGGCTGAGCGAAGTCAACCTGGTTGGTCGCCAAGGTAAATTCGCGTCCGATGGCGCTCTTGATTTGCACGTCAATCTTGGGGCCGTAAAAGGCCGCTTCGTCTTCGGCTTCGACAAAATTGACGTTGCCGTTTTGTAGGGCACTACGCACCATGCCTTCGGTTTTTTCCCAGAGCGGCTCGTTGTCCACGTACTTTTTACCAAGCCCCTCTTTGCTGTGCTTGGACAACCGCATCACGTACTCGTGGATGCCGAACAGCTTGAAATACTCGAGGTACATGTCAATGACGCGCATAAACTCGGTTTCAAACTGCGCCTCGGTGCAGTAGATGTGGGCGTCGTTCATCTGCAAACTGCGAACGCGCATGAGGCCCATCAGCGCGCCGTGGTCTTCGTAGCGGTAGCAGGTGCCGTATTCGGCCAAGCGGAGCGGTAGCTCGCGGTAGGAGCGCGGTCTGGCGGCGAAGATTTTGTGGTGAAAGGGACAGTTCATTGGCTTGAGGTAATACTTGATGTTGTCAAGCTCCATCGCCGGGAACATGCCGTCTTCGTAGTAGGGCAAATGGCCGCTCCTTAAGAACAGCTCCTCTTTAGCGATGTGCGGTGTTTTGACACGTTGATAGCCCGCGCGCCTCTCCATCTCCTTAGCTAGTGCCTCAATCTCTTCGACCATGACCGTCCCGCGCGGCAGCCACAGGGGTAAGCCGGGACCGACATCTTCATCTAACGTGAAAATCTCGAGCTCTGCCCCCAACTTGCGGTGGTCCCTCTTCTTAGCCTCCTCCAACTGCCACAGGTAATGCTCCAACTCCTCTTTGGTCCGAAACGCCACCCCGTAAATCCGCTGGAGCATCGGGCGGGTCTCGTCGCCCCGCCAGTAGGCCCCGGCCACGTTCATCAATTTGAAGTGCGGCGGGATGTCGCCGGTGCGGGGCACATGCGGGCCGCGGCAGAGGTCGGTAAAACCCCCGGTAGCATCTGGGCCGCCCTGTTCATAAAAGGAGAGCGGGACTTCGGCGGGGAGGTCTTCGATGAGCTCGAGCTTGTACGGGTCGCCAATCTCGCGGTAGCGCGCCAAGGCCTCCTCGCGCGACTCTTCAAAACGGCGCAGCGGGAGGTTCGCCTTGGTAATCTCGCGCATCCGGCCCTCTATCGCCCCCAAATCCTCCGGGGTGAGCGGGCGCGGCACGTCGAAGTCGTAGTAAAAGCCGTTCTCGATAACCGGGCCGACGCCCATTTTGACGTCGTTACGTGAGTGACCCTGGCTCACGAAATACTCAATCACCGCCTGCGCCATCACGTGCGCCAGCGTGTGACGCATGAGGCGTAAGGCGGCGTCGTCGCGTTTGGTGAGAATCGAGACCTGCGCCCCCTCGGGCACCTCGGTGAAGAGGTCCGAAAGAAGGCCGTTGACTTCCGCACCCAAGGCGGCCTTGGCTAAGCCAGGGCCGATGGCCTGGGCCACGTGTTTGGGGGTGGCGTGGTCGGGTACGTCCAGACGGTTGCCGTCGGGAAGGGTTACAAACATGGGTCACCTCTTGGCAAGTTGTGGATTTCTAAAGGATTGAAAGGCGGTTTAAGCACACGCTGACGAGCGACACGTTCGCTGCGTATGTCCACGCGTCAACCATAAGTTACTGTGCGGGTTGTAGCGGGACGCCTTCATAGAGAGATTTTAGCATAAGTGGGGGCTCGAGCGGCCCCGCGCGCTTCCCCACAACCTCTTTCGCTTCTCGCTCCGGCGGAGGGGGTGAGGCGCACAAACATCTCAGTCCGCCGAAATAGGCTCGAGTAGGGTGTCGTTGCGAATTTTCTCCATCATCTGACCGAACAGCTCGAGGTCGTGCCGGTAATCCTGGGGGTCCGTCTTGGGGATGCTGCCCGTCGTAACATTTTTATGAAATGCCTGCCATTCGCGGGTAAAGTTGTCCTCGAAAGCGGGTTGGACGGTTTCTATATGCAGGTCGCTTTCATGAGTCGCCGTGACAACGTTTAGTTTGGTGGCGAGGTGACGCACGTACGGGGTTTGGTACTCGACCCGGAGGAGCTGAGACTTTCCGTAAACCTCCAAGTGGCAGTCAAAGCGGGGGACGGCGTCGATGCCCGTCTCGAAATGGCACACGAAATCGCCGTAGTCAAAAGCCGCGGTGATGTACAAGCCGCCTGAACGTTGCGCCGCGTAAAGCACGCGCTCAGGCGCGCCCAAAAGTTCGCGCATGGCGGAGAGGTCGTGCGTGCTGAGACCCAAGAGAACGTTATAGGCAACCTTTATCTCCTGAGACGCTTCTCCAAGCGCCTCCCACAGCTTTTGCTCTGCCGACTGTTTACCTTCGTCTATCATCCGCTGAGGAACGTCGTCGCCGCGAGCGACGTTCGAGGTGGGGGCTACCATCAAGGCGTTTTTGCCGATGACGTCGTGGACGCGGGCCAACCTGACGCCGTCCATCTTTTTCACTCTCTTCACCGCCTCCTCAAACGCGGTGGCGTAACGGCGCATGTAGCCGACCTGGACGGTCAAGCCGCTGCGTTTCTGGACGTCGATGATTCTATCGGCGTCCTCTAAAGTCATCGTCATCGGTTTTTCGACCAGGACGTGCTTGCCGTGCGCCAAGGCCGCCAGCGTCTGCTCGGCGTGAAGGGCGTGCGGCGTGGCGACGAGAACCGCGTCCACTTCGGCATCCTTCACGAGCTCACGGTAGTCGAGGAAGCGTTTTTCGGTGCCGTACCTTTTGCCGACGCTCTCGAGCACCTTACTACTCACGTCGGACAGGGCGGTCACTTCAAACAAATCACTCAGAAACCCCAAGCTGGGCAGGTGGTTGATTTGCGCCACCTCGCCGCAGCCGATGATGCCGACTCTGATTCTCGTCATTCTCACCCCTTCACGCCCGCGCCGGGCCGGAGAGCATACGTTTCTGGACGAACAAAAACAGCGCGAAGGTGGCAGCAGCGCATCCCCGCCCTCTCCTCCCCCTCCTCGTCTTATACTAAACTCATGTACCTCGTCGCTGTTCTCTCGCAAGACCCCTCTCTCGCGCGGGCGCTCTCACAATACCGCGACCCGCAGCTTCCTTTTCACCTCCACCCGGTGCCGCCTACCACTGACGTGGCGCGGGTGGCGGCAAGCTTGGACGCCCTCGACTTCGCGGGCGCGCTCTTTTTAGACGACGCGTTCCAGACGCAGGCGTTCGGGGCGGCGACCAGAGCGAGCTTAGACGCGCAGGAAACCGCCGCCGCCGACTCGCTCACCGTCACCCCGGGGGGGCTCATCGCGGAATATAACGTGGGCCGCGCGGTGGGGGGAGCTTTACGCGAGGCGGGCTGGGTTGTCAAGGGCGCGAGCGTGGTGGTTCTGGGCACGGGCGCGCGGGCGAGGGCGGTGAGCCGGGAACTCTCGAGCGGCGGCGCGGGGCGCTTGGCCGTGCTCGCCGCCAACCGGCCCGTGGCGGAGCGGACGACGCAACAGTTGCCGACGAGCACCGAAACCATCGCCAAGGCGCAGGCGGACCCCCTAGCCGTCGGCATCATCGAGCGCGCCGACCTGCTCGTGCGCGTGGACCCGACCATGCAGGTGCCGAGTGACTTGCTAGGGCCGCACCTGAGCGTGGTCGACCTCGCCCCCGAGGCGATGAGCCCGCTTCGCAAGCGCGCGGTCAATCTGGGCGCGATGACGCTGGGCCTGCGCGACGTTCAGGCGCAGGGTCTCGCGCTCTCGCTCGGCCACATGCTGGGCGCGCGGCTCGAGGCGAGCGCCTTTTCGGAGGTGTTGCATTCTCTCTAGGGGGATGGGGAGCAGGGGAGCAACGGTGATAGGGAGAATTTCCCCCTACCTCTCTACTCCCTTTATGCCCTTTGGGTATATCTCCCCACCTCAGTACCAACCTCCGCGTAACACGACTTTACGCGATTTTGTAAAGAACGCCTGAGCCCCGGAGTGAGGTAGTCCTCATCTGAGAACTCAGGCCCCATCATAAACTTGATGTCATGAAGGCTGTGAAAAAGCTCTCCTGGTTGTCTCTCCTGTGGCTTGTATTGAGTTGGGGCCTTGCCGACCCCGACCCCTACGCGCTCTACCTATTGCCCGACGCCCTCGCCAGCCAACAGGGCGGGGTGGTGAGCGTGCGCCACGGCGGCGAGACGTTTTTTTATATGCCGGGCATCGGCTGGTCGCCGGGGAACGCGGTAGACGCTCCCGTGGTTCAGGGCGACGAGGTGTTCGTCACGGGGGCGACGGTGGAGGCGTTGGGGCTTACGTTGCCTCGCCTCGAGGCGGTGCGCGCGAGCCGGGGCGAGGGGGTGCGGATTGTGTTTGACTTGGCGGGGCTCGAGCCCGGCGTGCTGGCGGGGCTCGAGAGCGAGGGCGACCTCGTCGCCGGGATGCCCCTCTCGTTCACGCTGCCGCCGCTCCTGCTGCCCGTGTCGGTGCCAGAAAATGTGTACGGCGTGGACGTGGCGTTCGCCACGAGCGCGGCGGGCACGCGGGTTTCTTTAACGGGCCCGGACATGCACTACCGGGTGTTCGACCTCCAGGACCCCACGCGGCTGGTCGTGGACGTGACGCCCGTGGACGCGTCGGCTTTGGCCTCAGCGCCGCCCACCCCATCTTTTACAGCCTCACCCGCGACACCTCAGAACGCAATCAACCCGGAAGACGCCGAGGCGCGGTTCGACACGCGCGACACGGCGCGGCTCGCCGCCTACGTGCCCGCGCTGCCCGCGGGCGGCGCGCTCCATCCCGGCGTGAACTACCGCCGCACCACGGTCGCCACAATCGAGGGGCCGAGCTATGTGGACATCATCGAAATCGCCCCCGGCAGCGGCGAGTTCCGGGTGGTCGGCGAGTCGTACGTGCCGCGCACACTTTCGGAACTCTCGAGCGGCGGCTTAGTCGGCATCAACGCGGGCTATTTCGATACCAAAGACCGAAGGACCATCGGGCTTTTGGAGGTGGACAACGCGCTGCTCTCGTACCCGTCAAGAAACCGCGCGGGCATCGGCTTCGGGGCGGGTAAGCCCGTCATCGACCGCATCCAGACGACGTTCAAGGTCCGCGTCAACGGGCGTCTTTACACCACGGACACTCAAGAACAGTACCGAGCAGATAGTTCGGGCGACGGTGCGTCTCTAGAAAAAGGCAGCTTACCCTTCACCGTTCACACGGCGGCGAACGCTCTAGTGGGCACGCCTCGAGAGGGAGCCATCGTCGTCCAGAACGGGCGGGTGCTGGAGAACAAGATAGGCCCGCGCCGCGTGCCCGAGGGGGGCTTCGTCATCACCTACAAGCCCGACCTTTACGACCCCGCTTTGCGCGAACTCGCCCTCGCGGACGTGGGCGACGCCGCGAGCTTCGAGGCGACCTTCAGCCCGCCCGCCTTTAACGCGGTGCGCTACGCCGTCGAGGCGGGGCCGCTGCTCGTCCGGGGGGGACGCGCCGCCTTCGAGCCGTGGGACGAGGCCTTTGATGTAGAGAACCCCGAGTCGCCCGTGAACCGCCGCACCACCCGCGCCGCGGTCGGCGTCAAGCCCGACGGCACGGTGCTTTTTGTCACCGCCACCAACATGACCGCTAAGGAGCTTGTGCCGCTCTTTTTGTCGCTTGGCGCAACCGACGCCCTGCAAATGGACAGCGGGGGCTCGAGCACCCTCTACGCCGCCGGCCAGACCCTCAACCGCCCCGCCTTTACACAAAGGAAAATCTCGACGGCGATCGTGTTTGTGCCGAATAACTAAGATTCACTTGCCCTTCCGGGGCGGCTCGAGTCGGTTGAGTGGAGAAAACTTCTGGCTTCTCGAGGCGCTTTTTAAGTCGTGGGAGAGCCTGAACCTTTTCTTGTGTTTCTGCCCTTACTCTATCCGAAAGGCGTGGCTAGTGCTCATCTTCCGGACCGAGTTCTGAAGAGGATTCGTGGTCAGCTTTGGGTTGGCTCAAGGTGAAATTTGGCCTTAACCAGGACCCGCTTTCTCTGTGGTAGTCCTCATCTTCAATCATCTCTATTTGGTTGGCGTCCCTAATGTTTTTCTGTACGGTGGTCGCCGCGAACAAACTGAGCGCGTAAGACATGCCGTAAAACCCCTTCTCGCTCAAGGTAAACGTCGCGTTCCAGAGGCCGATAGCCATGAGCACCACCGCCGACAAAACCGCGGTCCAGGCGATGCCGTAGTAGATACTGGTCACAGGGATGTTTTGCTGCTGGTCCCTCACCGTTTTCTGGAGCGACACCACCGAAAAGAGTCCGTAGAGCATCAAGACCAAGTAGTAACCCTTTTCGCCCAACCCTATCGTGGCGTTCCCCAGGCCAATAAAATAAGACACCACCCCGACAAGCAGCGCCGCCCAAGACGCACCAACAAACGCGCTCGTCGGCTTCGGAAATGCTGACATAGTGTCACCTCAGCATTTAAGACTAACGCGTTCGCCCCAAGCTGCAATAATTTTTCGTACAGCGTTGGGGTGGGGGCCGACACAAGGTTTAGCAGGAATGGGCTAAACTGGCGTATGCAAAGGCGTATCTGGAGGTGGTGGAGCGTGGCTCTTCTGTGGAGCCTGCTCGCCTCACTCGCCGCTGCACAACCTTTAGCGGAAGCGCGCGACATCACGCTCGAGCTCGGTTTTTCGGGCGAGATGGTCGCGGACGCCTGGAACCCGCTGCGGCTCACCACGCGGGGCGTGGCGGGGGCGGAGCTTATGATTGAAATAGACCGGGGGGGGCTGCGGGAGGGCTCGAGGGTCGTCCGCTACCGCGCGCCGCTGCCCGCGGGGGGCGGCATGGCGGTTTTTGAGGATGATTTGTACCTGCCCCCGCGCTGGCGCTCTTTTGCCTGGGTCGTGCGCAGCGGCGAGGTGACCTTAGCCAGCGGCACCTTCGACCCGCGCGTGACGGTCAACCCGCGGCCCTTGCAGCTCGTGTCGGCGGGCGAGGTGGGGCGGTGGCGCGCGCTTTTTGATGATTTGAGTGATGATGAAAGTGTTGGTGATGAAAGTAACGGTGACGGGGCGCGCGTTATCGAGCTTGTGGGAAGCCTGCCCGAGCGCGCCGCCGCTTATGACGGCGTCGAGACGCTTCTGGTGGACGGTACGGCGGCCCCGCCGCGTCCGCAGGCGCTCGCGGCGGCGGCGGCGGGCGGGGTCAAGGTGCTGCTGGTGGGCCCTCTGCCGCAGAGTTTTGAATCTTTAAGTACGCTCGCGCCGCTTCCCGCGCAACGTCTGGGTAGCGGCTGGCTCGCTCGAGGCGATTTTGTGGAGGGCGAGGGGGCGGAGGTCCTGGGCGCGGTTTTGGCTTCTTTAGACCCGGTCGACACCCCCACGCTCACCGCCGCGCTGCTCACGCCGGACTTGCTCGAGCCCCCCCAAAGCGCCCCCAGCCAGCCCCTCCTTTTCGGGCTCGCGGGCTATCTTCTCGTCACCTTTTTGCTCGTCCGGTTCGGGGGCACGCCGGGGCTGCTCACCGCGCTCGCGGTCGTGCCCTTGGTGTCGCTCGCCGCGTGGAGTTACGCGCGGCCCCCCTCCGCGGCGCCCGTGCGCTCCCGGACTTTAAGCATCGGCGCGAACGGGCTCGCCTACACCGCCGAAGTGAGGACGCTCTTCCGCTTTGCCGGGGGCACGGTGACGGGCCCGCCCGACGCGCGGCTCTTGGACGCGGGCGCTCTGAGCGTCCCGGAGGGCGCGGCGGAGACCCTGAGGGACGCCCTCCAGTCCGCACCCGCGCCTTCAGCTATGATGGTTGAAAGAACGCTCGAGGGGCTCCACGTCGAGCTGCCGCGCTGGTCGTCGGCGACTTTTTTACTCGCACCTCGGCTCGAGCCCGCCCGCCTGAGCCTGCAAAACGGCGCGCTCGTCAATGCGGGGGCGGACGCGCTCGTTGACGTGTACGTGGTCGGCGGGGGCGTCCAGGAGGCCTTAGCGCCCGATACGGCCCGCCCGATACGCGAGGGCGAAGAAAACACGCTCGAGCTGCCCCTCGTCTACCGGGGGCTCCTGCCCCGGCTGCCCGAGGGGACCGCCGTCGCCAGAGAGGGCGGGCGCATCTTTGTGGCGCTGCCCGAGGGCGAGACAGGTCAACTTCAAGCCGCGCGGAGTGCCCCATGACGTCCCTGAGGAGGCGGGCACATCCTCTCCACGCGCTTTCGCGCCGTTTGCGAGACGCCGACATGGTCCAGGTGATGGTCGGCTACTTCGCGCTCCTCGCCTTTGTGCTCCTTTTCGCGCTGCCTGGCGCGTCGCCCCGGGGGGCGGCGCGGCCCAACGACAGCTGGTTCATCCTCACGCAGGTCAAGCTTTTGGCGCTCCTTTTGCTCAGCCTCTCCTACGGCGGGAACACCGCCACGGCCTCCCTCGGCGCGCGCCGGAGCACGCTCGCCGCGCTTCTCGTGCTCGCCGCGCTCACGCTGCCGCTCGAGCTCGCCGCGCACGCGGGCTCCCTCCCGGGCGTGCCGCTCGGCTGGTCGCCGCTGCTGGGTCTGCTCACCGTCTGCGGCTTTTTCGGGGTGGGGCTCGCGCTGGGGGGGTTGCTGGGCGCGTTGCGCTTGCGCGCGCTCCTCCCGCTCGCGGTGCCGCTCCTTATCGTGGGGCTCTTTTTCGGCGACCTCTGGCTCGAGCTGCCGCTCCTCAACCCGTCTAGTGCCGCGACCCGCGTGACGCTTCCCCACCTCGTTTTTGTGAGCCTCCTAAGCCTCGGTACGCTCCTTTACCTTTTTCGTCCCGTCCAAACCGAAAGGATTCCGCCCACGTCATGATTCGCCCCAGCCAGCGCCGCTCGAAACGCCCCCCCAGCACACCGCAACCCCCCTTTGAACTGCACCGCCGCCTCGCGCGCCGCCGCAGGAGGCGCTTGCGGTTGCTCTTCTGCAGCGCAGGCGCGCTCTTCCTGTCGCTCATTTTGTGGCTCGCCGGGGTGCCTTTGCCCCTGCACTTGGGCGGCGTGGCCTTGGGATTCGCCCTGGGGTTTCTCGCGCCCTTGAAGCCGCAAGAGCCGTGGGCGCTCTCGTGGATAGAAAATGAAACGGGCCTGAGCTACCGCACGGCGCTCGAGCACGAAAACGCAAACGACGCCTACGGGTTTCATGGCGCGGTGGCGGTGCGCGCGCAGGATTTGGCGGGGCGGCTCGAGCCGCCCGCCGAGCAGCCGTGGTGGCTGCCCGCGCTGGTCCTCGCGCTGGGCCTAGTTGTCCTCCCGGCGGTCGGCTTACCGGGGTTTTCGTTGCCGGGCGGGCGCGGTCTAGTCACCCAAGCCCCCGCAGACACACCCGCAGACGCTTCTCCAGACACGCCTGAATCCCCCCCCGCTGAAGCCGAGGGCGGGGAAAGCGAAACGCCGCAGGACGCGCCCGCAGAGACACCCGTCGAGAGCGCGGCAGGGAGCGACGCGCGCGACTTCGACACCTCCGACGGCTCCGAGGGGGGCGCGGGCGGCACTCCCTCGGAAGGTTCAGACAGCGAGGCGCTGTCAAGCTTTCTGGACGCGCGCCAAGAGCAAACGTCGGCGCAAGAGGCCGGTGCCCCGCAGGGGGGCGGCGCGCCTCCCCCAAACGAGTCAGCCTCGGATACCGACGGGGCGGCCCGGGGAGCCGGGAACCCCCAAGCCGCCCCCGTGCCAGCCAACGCCCAACCCAGCACGGCAAGCCGTGGTGACGAAGGAACGTCTCAGGAGGGCGCGGGGGCACAAGGCGCAGCGGGAGAAGAGCAGGGGGAGCAAAGCGCCTCGGGAGAAGAGCAGGGTGAAGGTCAAGAAGGTAACGAAGGCGCAGAGGGTGCCGCCCAGGGGGAACGCGACGCGCAGGAGACCGCCGAGCAGTCACAGACTGGGCCAGCCCAGGCCGAACAGCCGCAAGGCCAGGAGCAAAGCGCGCAGGAGGAGGGCTCGACCGAACAAGCTGACGACCAGGAGGGTGCGCAGGATGCCGGAGCGCCGGGTGACGCGGCGCAGGCGGGCGCGCAGGAAGGTAACGGCGAAGCGCAAGGGGTGAACGCCCCGGCCTCCGGGGAGGACGGCGAGGGCGGCGCGCTGGCCGGGGACGGCGGGGGCGACGGCGCGGGCGACGGCGGCTCCCTTCAAGGGCTGGCTGAGCCGGCCCCGGGGCTCGAGGGCTCCCCCCAAACCCCGCCCGAGTTTTTAGGCGGCAGACGTCAGGAGGGCGCTTCGACTTTGAGCGGCGCGCTCCAGCTCCCCGGCGCGGACCCCGGCACCCGCCCCACGGGCGAGGCCGCCGGAGATTTTGACAGGTCGGTCGAGCGGGCCATCACCGAGGGCCGCATCCCGGTGGAGTATCAGGAGATGTTGCGGAACTATTTTCGGTAGCTGTCGAAAAGTTCTAAAGGACAGATGCGAAGGTTCAGGTTTAGAGAACGGACAGGTCGGCGGAACCTCGCGTCAGGGTCTCGAGTTCGTCTCGTAAAGAAGCCACGTCCTCCTCGAGCAACCGCAGCTCGAGCCGCATCCCGTCGGCGGTATATTCGGGCGCTCCTTTGGTCAGCAAGGGCCAGCCGTCCAACAAGCGGTGAACGGTGTCCATCTCTGCAAAGGGCACCGCCACCCGCGCCCGCACCTGCGGTTTGACTTCCGCCACGCCCGCCGCGTCGAGCGCCTTGGCGAGCGTGGCGGAATAGGCGCGCACCAGGCCGCCCGCCCCGAGCTTCGTCCCGCCGAAAAAGCGCGTCACCACCGCCGCCACCTCGTTTAGGTCGCGGCGGGTCAAGACCTCCAACATAGGCCGCCCCGCCGTGCCGCCCGGCTCGCCGTCGTCGGAAAAGCGGTAGGCAACGCCGATGCGGTAGGCCCAGGTGTGGTGCGAGGCGTCGGGGTAGCGGGTTTTGGCCTCTTCCAAAAAAGCGTTGGCCTCCTCTACAGCTTTTGCACGCGCGACCCGGGCGATAAAGCGGGAGCCTTTGATGAGGGCCTCGAGTTCGGTGGTGCGGGCGACGGTCAGAAAAGACATCCGTTCAATCTACCGCACGCTTCTCTGGCAAAAGCCGTGCTACACTATTCCTATGAGACGGTTTTTCGCAGGCTGCACCACGCGATGTTGCTGGTTCCTATAGCTGACGAACCCGTCTTTCTCCTTTTCAAGACAACTTAAAATTTACCCAAGTCAAAGCAACATAGCGCTTTTGACCTCCCGCTTTAGGAGTCTGCAATGGCTTTACAGCTTTACAACACCATGACGCGGCGCAAAGAGCCCTTCGAGCCCGTGACAAAGGGGCGCGTCGGCATCTACGTCTGCGGCCCCACCGTATACAGCGAGCCGCACATCGGCAACGCGCGCGGCCCCGTGTTCTTCGACGTGGTGCGGCGCTGGTTGGAACACGAAGGCTACACCGTGCGCTACGTTTCCAACGTCACCGACGTGGGGCACTTGACCGACGACGCCGACGAGGGCGAGGACAAGCTCTTAAAGCGCGCCAGGTTAGAACAGTTAGAACCAATGGAGATAGCCGAGAAATACTTCTGGATTTATTTCGACGCGCTCGCCAAGCTCGGCGTGCGCCGCCCCGACGTGGTGCCGCGCGCCTCGGGGCACATCATCGAGCAGATTGGGATGACGGAGACGCTTCTAAAGCGCGGGCTCGCCTACGAAAGGGACGGCAGCGTCTATTTCGACGTGTCCGCCTGGGACGCCTACGGCGAACTCTCCGGGCGCAACCCGGACGATTTGTTGGAGGGCACGCGCGTGGCGGTGCGGGGCGACAAGGACGACCCGCGCGACTTCGCGCTCTGGAAGCGCGCCGAGGGGGGCCACATCATGCGCTGGCCGAGCCCGTGGGGCGAGGGCTATCCGGGCTGGCACATCGAGTGCTCGGTGATGAGCACCAAATATCTGGGCGACGAGTTCGACATCCACGGCGGCGGTCTGGACTTGCTTTTCCCGCACCACGAGTGCGAGATTGCCCAGGCACGGGGCGCGGGCAAGCCCTTCGCGCGCTACTGGCTGCACTGGAACTTCCTAACCTTTGGCGGCGAGAAGATGGCGAAGTCCAAAGGGGCCTTGGCGCTCTCTGAACTCCTTAAAGAACACGGCGGCCTCGCTCTACGCTTTCACCTGCTGAGTTCGCATTACCGCTCGCTGTCGGACTTTTCCGACGAAAGCTTGCTGGCTTCAACGCAAGGATTAAAACGTATTGGGGACGCCTACCGCGAGGTGCTAAAGCGTGTGGACGAAATTGAAGTGGCGGCTCCCAAAGAGGACCCTTTGAAAGACTACCGCGCGCGCTTCGCTGAGGCGATGAACGACGACTTCAACACGCCGCAGGCTGTCGCGGCACTTTTCGACGCCACGCGGGAAATCAACGCGGCCCTGGCTTCAACAAAAGGGGCAAATCAACCGAGCCTCGAGTACCTGACCGCCGTGAGAGCTTTTTACGAAGACCTCGCCGGGGAAGTGCTGGGCGTGCTGGGGACGCCTCAAACAACCCGAACGGGCGCGGACTTAGGCACGCTGGACGGGCTCTTAAACCTCATCATCGCCCAACGGCAGGAGGCGCGGCTTAAGCGCGACTTCGCGGGGGCCGACGCCATCCGGGACCGTCTGGCGGCGCTCGGGGTGGTGCTCGAGGACACCCCCGACGGCAGCCGCTGGAGATTGGCGTGAAATCTCGTCGGAGGCTTTACGGCTGGCGCGGCTGCCGGGATTAGGCAAAGAAATCTTTGAGAGACAGCGTCCAGCCGGGCACCACGTCGCCGCCCTCGAGAACATCCTCTTCGGTCAGGCGCGTGATTTCGGTGCTCGAGCGGTACACGGTCACCGTTTTTTTAAGCGGGTTGACGACCAAGACCAGGCGCGTTCCGTGGTGCAGCCACCCGAACACCTTTTCTTCGACCCCGCTGTAGGTGTCGCTCGGTGAAACTACCTCGGCGGCTAAGTCGGGCGCGCCCGGCCAGTAGCCCGTGACGGGGCCCGTTTCTTCCACGCGTTCTCGGCTCACGAAAGCTACGTCGGGCGCGCGGACGGTGTCGGGGTTTGAGGCGAGCTTGAAGCCGGTTTCGGCGGCGTAGACTCTGCCGAGGTTATGAGCTTTGACGTGGTTCCTGAGTTCGGCTGAGAATTCACTAGCCAAATAGCCGTGGTTGCCCCCCGCGGGCGACATCTTTCTGAGTTCTCCTCGCACGAGTTCGTAACGGAAGCCGTCGTTGAGCGTCAGGAGCGCGTCGGCGGTCATGGGTCGGTCGGTTACTTGAGTCATAAACTTTGTAGGCAATGGTAGCACAAGAAGAGGCGCGCGCAGAGGTGAGGAACTTCTTAAATCAACGCCGACACCTCTGGTAGGATGCGCGCACGATGAACGACACCCAGGCGTCCTTGCGGGCCGCGCTCGCCCTCGCCCTGACCCCCGGCTTAGGCCCGCGCAAGTTCAAGCTTTTGCTCGAGCACTTCGGTAGCGCCGAGCGCGTATTTGAGGCCGACGCGCCCGCGCTCGCTACGGTCGAGGGTGTGGGGCCGAAACTCATCGCGGCCATCGCGCAGGCAGAAGCGTCGGACGCGCCCGACAAGGAACTAACGCGCGCGCAGCGTCTCGGCGTCACGCTGCTGCCCCTCTCGCACCCCGACTACCCGGAGAGCCTGCGCGCGATTTACGACCCGCCGCCCGTCCTTTACGTCCGGGGCGCGTTGCCTCATACACTGTCGGGACCCTCCCAGACGGTGCGCGCGGTGGGCGTGGTGGGCACCCGCGACGCGAGTCCGTACGCGCTCGAGCTGAGCCGTAACTTAAGCGCGCGCCTGGCCGAAAGTGGGGTGACGGTGGTTTCGGGTCTCGCGCTCGGCGTGGACAGCGCCGCGCACGAGGGCGCGGTGGGCGTAGGGGGCGGGACGACGGTGGCGGTGCTGGGCTCGGGGGTGGACGTGGTTTATCCGAGGCAAAACGCGGGCCTAGCCAAGCGCATCTTAGACGGGCGCGGCGCGCTTCTGAGCGAGTATCCCATCGGCACGGGGCCGCGCGCGGGGCACTTCCCGGGGCGCAACCGGATCATCAACGGCTTGTCGCGCGGCGTGGTGGTGGTCGAGGCGGGCGAACGGTCGGGCGCGCTCATTACCGCGGACTACGCGCTCGAGGAGGGCCGCACCGTATTCGCCGTGCCCGGACGCGTGGGCGACCGCAACGCCAAGGGCACCTTGAACCTCCTCAAGCAGGGCGCGGTCTTGGTTCAAAGTGTAGACGACGTATTGGAAGAGTTCGGCTGGCGCGCGGGCGCTTGCGCCCCGCCCTCTCTCACCCTTACGGACACCCAAAAACGCGTGCTCGACGCGGTGCGCGCGAGCGATATGCCGCTCTTAGACGACCTCATTGCCCGCACCGGCTTAGGCGCGCCCGAGCTTCTGCCCGTGCTGATGCTGCTCGAGCTCCAGGGCGTCGTCAAGGCCATGCCCGGGAGCCGCTACCGCTACAGTTTGGGCTGACGGCTTATTAAGGCAAGGCGTCGCACATTCGTGGCTGGCTCACCACTTGCGTCTGGCTCCCTGCCGGTCTCGTCGCCAGCACAAAAATTCATACAGAAGTTGGTGCCGGAAAGACAAACCGCGCTGCACCGGCAGGTTTTACGGCGCTTTGTTGACTCGAGCCGTTGCTCTGCTGGGGTACACTGTCTGTGGGGTACCCTCAGAAGATAACAAGACGCTTTTGGCGGGGGTCCGCTCAACCCTTGCCAAGGTACCCCCTTTTGTGGTTTAATGCAATACTGCCAAGATTATTCCAGGCAAGGAGGAAACCCCCTAACATGGACGAAAAACAAAACCAGGTTGCGGACACCCCTGTCGCAACCACCGACCAAGCCCCGACGGAAAGCTCTACGGAGGCCCCGACTGCGGAAGCCGAGGGTGTAGGCGCTGCAGCGGCAGAGGACACCACGTCAAACGCTCGCTCAGACTCCTCCGAAAACGCCTCAAACGACCCGAACAGCGACCAGGAACGCACCGAAGAACCCACCGTCGTCGAAAGCGCCGTCGACGCCGCTACCGCGGTTGGCGCTGCCGCCTTTGGCGCGGCAAGCCGCATTTTAGGTTTGGGCGGCCCCGGTAACGCTGAAAACAGCCGTGATAACAGTAGCGGCAACGAATCCGGTGACGCTGGGAGGCGTGACGACGCGAACAATCTCGCAGACGGTGTAGACAGCGGTGCAGACAGCAGTGCAGACGATAGCGTAGACGGTGCCGCGAGCGAGACGACCTCCCGAACGGACGCCGAACAGGACGACATCGACGCTGAACGCGTGGGTGCCGCCGTCACAGCCGAGAGCCAGACCGAAACACCCGCAGAGGACGAAACAGAGGGTGAAGGAGCGGACGAAGTGCGCGCCGAGGACGTAGGCGCGGCTCATACGGAGGTGCAGCGCGACGCGCCTGAGGCCTCAGGCGCAGAAGCGGCGACCGAGACCCCGATTCAGACAACAACTCAGACCGCAACGGAGCAGACGGATGTTGGAATGTCTGTAGGGGCTGTAGAAACACCTGCAGAGGCTTCTACCGACTCAGCCGAAACCATGACGATGGAAGACGTGATGGCCGCTTCCGACGACCAGCTCGCGCGCAAGCCCATCCACCGCGGCATGATCACCACGGGCACCGTCATCATGCTCTCGCAAGAGGGCATCGTCACCGACGTGAACGCGAAAATCGAGGGCATCATCCCCTACAACCAGCTCTTCGAGTTTGACGCCAACGCCGAGGAGGCCGCCAAATACTTTAAGCCCGGCGACGAAATCCAGGTCTACGTCATCCGCGCGGACATCCCCAACAACACCATCACCCTGTCTAAGAAGCGGGCCGACCAGGAGCGCGCCTGGAACCTGCTCCAGGACATTTTTGAAAAAGAACTGCCCGTCGAGGTCGAGGTGGTCGAGAAGGTGCGCGGCGGTCTGGTGGCGAACTTGGGCGTGCGCGCCTTTTTGCCCGCCAGCCAGATTGACGTGCGCCGCGTGAATGACCTTACGCCTTATGTCGATACCCGCATCCGGGTTAAAATCATTGAGCTCAACCGCAAGCGCAACCGCGTCATCATCTCCCGGCGCGCCATCATCGAGCAAGAACTCGCGGGGCTCAAAGAGGAGACGCTGAAGCGTCTCGAGCCCGGCGCGAAGCTCGAGGGTGAGGTGGTCGAAATCACCGACTTCGGCGCGTTCGTGAACTTGGGCGGCATCGACGGCCTTGTTCACCGCAGCGAAATCACCCACGGGCGCTTTAATCACCCGCGCGAAGTCATCAAAGTGGGCCAAAAGGTTAGGGTCGAAGTCTTGGACATGGACTTGGAGCGCGAGCGCATCAACTTGTCCATGAAAAAACTCATCTCCAACCCCTGGGAGAACGTGCTCGCCAACTACAGCATCGGCCAGAAGATCGCGGGCAAGGTCACCAACCTCACCCCCTTTGGCGCGTTTGTGGAAATCGAGCCGGGGTTGGAGGGCCTCATCCACGTGTCCGAGATGAGCTGGACCAAGCGTGTTCGTCACCCCAAAGAGGTTTTAAGCGAGGGTGAAGACGTCGAGGCGATGATCCTCAAAATAGACACCAGCCAGGAGCGCATCTCGCTCGGGTTGCGGCAGACCCAGCCCGACCCCTGGAGCTCGCTGCCCGACCGCTTCCCGCCCGGCACCGAGATCACCGGCCCCATCACCGGCATCACCGACTTCGGCGTGTTTATGGAAATCGAAGAGGGCATCGAGGGCTTAGTTCACATCAGCGAGTTGGCCCACGAGCATATCGACGACATCTCCCAGCACTTCAACAAGGGCGACGAGGTCACCGCGGTGATCCTCAACATCGACCCCATCGAGCAGCGCGCGTCGCTGTCGCGCAAGCGCCTGCTGCCCTACACCGCGGGCGAATTCGAAGCCGCGGGGGCCCCGATGGGCGCGCCTGCGAGCCGCGGGGGTGGCCGCAAGGGCCGCCGCGGCGGACGCCGGAGCCAGGGCATCGACTACGACTACTCCTACGCCGCGTCCGACACGGGCACCAAGGCGACGACCAAGTTGGGCGACGTGTACGCCGATCTGTTCGCGCAGTTCGGGCTGACCGACAAGGGCGGGGACTCGAGCGGCGGCGAAACGAACGACACGAGTGCTGACACAGACACAGTTGCCGCCCAGGCGTCCACCCAGGTGACGGAAGCCCCAGCCGACCCCGCCACCACGCCGCAGAAAGCGCCGCAAGACACGCACGCGACCGCCGAGGTCGCCGAGCAGGTCGAGCCGAGCGAGGAGGAGCTGAAAGCTCAGGTTCCCGCCGAAAGGGCAGAGAACGAGGAAGCTGAAGCCCCGCAGGCGCAGGCTTCTACAAGCTCCGCTGAAGACGAGGTGGACCCCGAGAACGCCATCGACGCCGCCGAGGCCGCCGCGCTCCTTACCGCCGCCTTCCGCGAGGGCCGCAAGCCCGCGCCGCGACAAGAAGAACGGCAGGAGCAGCAGGACGAAGAAAAGGACGTCGAGACGTCTGAAGCTTAAACGCTAAGCCTTGTTAGACCCCCGCCTCTCACGGATGCGGGGGTTTTCTTTTGCTCATCCTGAAACTTTGGGAAATTTCATAGACACCCCAGCATTTAGGGTATAGTGGCGGCAGGGATGTAGGGGTAGGGGTAAGGGGAGGCTCGAGCATCACACAAGCCAGCTCAACACGGAGGAGACCGGTGGGTTCTAACATGACCAACAAAATCGTCATCCGGGGCGCGAAGCATCACAACCTCAAAAACATCGACGTGACGATTCCCAGGGACAAATTGGTCGTCATCACGGGCGTGTCGGGCTCGGGCAAATCGTCTTTGGCGTTTGACACGCTCTACGCCGAGGGGCAGCGGCGTTACGTCGAGAGCCTGTCGGCCTACGCGCGGCAGTTTTTGGGGCAGATGGAAAAGCCCAAGGTGGATTTTATCGGCGGTTTAAGTCCCGCCATCGCCATCGAACAAAAAACGGTGAGCAAGAACCCGCGCTCAACCGTCGCCACCGTAACCGAGGTGATGGACTATTTGCGCGTCTTGTACGCCAACATCGGCACGCCGCACTGCCCGAACTGTGGGCGTGAAGTCCACGCGCAGAGCGCCGAAGAAATTGCGCGCAGCCTCGCCGCGTTCCCCGCCGGAACCAAGCTTCAGCTTCTGGCCCCGGTTGTAAGGAACCGTAAGGGCACCCACGCCGACGTGTTTGCGGAGGCGCGCTCGAGCGGCTTCGTGCGGGCGCGCGTCAACGGCGAGGTGGTGAGCTTGAGCGAGGAGATTAACTTAGAAAAGAAAAACAAACATACCGTCGACATCATCGTTGACCGCCTCGTCATTCCCGAAACGAATGACGACGCCTTTCTGTCCCGCCTCACCGAGTCCGTCGAGACGACGCTCAAGACCGCAGACGGTCTCCTCGTCGCCAATTTAGGCGAGCGCGACCTGCTCATGAGCGAGCACAACGCCTGCCCGCACTGCGATATTTCGTTTCCTGAACTCAGTACGCAGATGTTCTCTTTTAACTCGCCCCTGGGCATGTGCGAGACCTGCCACGGCCTGGGCACCCACATGGACGTGGACCCGAGCCTCGTCATCGCCGACGAGAATCTGAGCCTGAACGACGGCGCGCTGCGCTACTACGGCGAGCTAAAAAAGCGCGAGGGCTGGACGGTAAGCACCGTGCAGTCGATTGCCGACCACTACGGCTTTGACCTCAACACGCCCTGGAAGGACATTCCCAAACGCGGGCGCGAGGCCTTTTTTTACGGCTCCAACGGTCAGAAAATAGAGTTCGTCAACCGCACCGCCAAGGGCTACACCCGCCGCCGCAAAAAGCCCCTCTACGGCTTAGTCGCCAGCATCAAACGCCGCCACCTAGAAGCCAGCAGTGATGACATGCGCGAGTGGTACGAGAGCTTCATGCGCGAACTGCCTTGTGAGGCTTGCGGCGGCGCGCGCTTGAGGTCCGAGGCGCGGGCGGTGACGGTGGGGGATAAAACGCTACCCCAACTCAGCGCCCTTTCGATTGGCGAGGCGCACGGCTGGGTGGTGGCGTTGGCGCAAAAACTGGACGCGCACGCGCTCGAGGTCGCCGAGGAAATTCTCAAAGAAATCCGTGACCGCCTCCAGTTCATGCTCAACGTGGGCCTGCACTACCTCACCTTAGACCGCCGCGCGGGCACGCTCTCGGGCGGCGAGGGCCAGCGCATCCGTTTGGCGAGCCAGATTGGCAGCGGCTTGGTGGGCGTGCTTTATATTTTGGACGAACCCTCCATCGGCCTGCACGCGCGCGACAACGAGGCGCTGATTGGGACTTTGGAGCGCCTGCGCGATATGGGCAACACCGTCTTGGTCGTCGAGCACGACGAGGAGACGATGAACCGCGCGGACTATATCCTGGATTTAGGCCCCGGCGCGGGCGTCCAGGGCGGCGAACTCGTCGCGGCGGGGACGCCCAAGCAGATTGCTAGAAATAGAAAATCCATGACTGGGCATTTCTTGAGCGGGAAAACGCGCATCACCCCGCCCAAACCCGAACGCCGGGCGGCGGGGGGCTGGCTGGAACTCTGCGGCGCGAGCCTCCACAATCTTCAGCAGGTGAGCGCGCGCGTGCCCCTCGGCACTCTCACCTGCGTGACCGGGGTGTCAGGGTCGGGCAAATCGAGCCTCGTCACGGGCACGCTTTACCCGGCCTTGGCGCGGACGCTCAACGGCTCGAGCCTCACCCCCGGCCCCTACAAGGAAATTCGAGGTCTGGAAGCCGTAGACAAAATCATCCACATCACCCAAGACCCCATCGGGCGCACCCCCCGCTCCAACCCCGCCACCTACGCGGGCGTCTTTGACGCCATCCGCCAAGTCTTCACCCTCACCCCTGAGGCCAAAAAGCGCGGCTACAAGCCTGGACGTTTTTCGTTCAACGTCAAAGGGGGCCGCTGCGAGGCCTGCGGCGGGCACGGGCAGAACCAAATCGAGATGCACTTTTTGGCCGACGTCTGGGTCACCTGCAAGGAGTGCGGCGGCAAGCGTTACAACCGCGAGACGCTGGGGGTGAAATACAAGGGCAAGACAGTTGCGGACGTGCTCGAGATGGACGTGCAAGAAGCCCTGACATTCTTCGAGAACCACCCCAGCATCCACCGCATCGTCAAAACGCTGCACGACGTCGGGCTGGACTACATCAAGCTCGGCCAGAGCGCCACCACCTTTTCGGGCGGCGAGGCGCAGCGCATCAAGCTCGCCAAGGAACTCTCAAAGCGCGGCACGGGCAAGACCGTTTACATTCTGGACGAGCCCACCACCGGGTTGCATTTTGCGGACATCCAGAAACTTTTGGACGTTCTCCACCGCCTCGTGGACGCGGGCAACACGGTCATCGTCATTGAGCATAATCTGGACGTGGTTAAAACGGCCGACTGGCTCATTGATTTGGGACCCGAGGGGGGCGACGGCGGCGGGCAGGTCATCGCACAGGGCACGCCGGAGCGCGTGGCGCGGGTGCCGGAGAGTTATACGGGGGAGTTTCTGAGGAGAGTTCTGCAACCCTCGCCAAGCAAGGCTTTATAAAGGGCCAAAACCTGGTTCTTTATCCCTTCACCGACCATCCAGCTTTGGACTGCGCCGCAGCCACCTATGACGGTTGTGCCCCCCCTTGTTCAGCGTGCTCCCGTATGAGCCGCTTGAGCCGCCCCATGATGGCCGACATGCCGCGCAGCCGCAGGGGCGAGATCACCTCGCCTAAGCCCATCTCGGTGTAAAAGTCGTCGGGCGTGTCCAGAATGTTCTCGGCGGGAAGGCCGCTCAAACCTTCCGACAAGATGCCCGCGAAACCGCGCGTGGTGGGCGCTTCGGGCGGGGCGTCGAAGTGAAAGACGACGTGGTTGTCTGGAAACTCGGTGGCGATGAAAAAGGGCGTCTGGCACTCGTGCACGCGCTCCATCGCGTCGCGGCGGCCCTCCAAGTGTTCAGGCAAAGGCGGCACTTTTTTGGAATACTCTAAAAGCATCTGTAACCGCAGCGCCTTGGGCGCGGCTTTAAAGGTGCTGATGACGTTTTGAAGTTTGTCGGGTATGCTCATGCCCCAAGCATAGCCATCTTTGGCTCTTTAAGCCGTGGTCTGCGTGGCAAAGCCCGCAAAACGGCCCGCATCAAAAAGGCTGAGGTCGTGCTTTGAAAAACCTTCTAACGCCAGACCCGCCAGAATTTCGCCCAACACCGGCCCGAACTTAAAACCGTGTCCCGAAAAGCCTCCGGCGAGAACGACGTGCGGGTGCTCGGGGTGACGGTCTAAAATAAAATGCTCGTCGGGTGTTTTGGTGTAGAGGCACATCTCATAGCTCACAAGGTCGTCCGTTACCTCGGGCATGAACGAGCGCACCCGTTGGATGGTGTGATGAGCGCGAGCCTCCATCAGCGTGTCGGGGCGGTGCTCGAGGTCTATCCTGGGCGCCCCATAATGGTCCGAGACCTTGACGGCGTGAGGCAGCTCCAAGGGCGGCAAGCCGTAGACGCCGCTCTCGTGGTTGATGAAAACGGGCATCTTGCCCCGCGCGAAGTGCTCGCCGTTTTCGACACGCAGGTAAAGAACCTGCTGCTGCTCGACGTGCAGCGATCTATTAAGCTCCGGGACGAGCCGCCCCAGCCACGGCCCCGCGCTCAGCACGAGCCGGGCGGCGGCGTAGCGCCCTCCCGGCGTGGCAACCTCGACGTGGTCTTTATGAACGTCCAAACTCTCAACCGGCGTGCGGTCGCGCAGCACCGCGCCTCTAGCCGCCGCCACGCGTTGCATCGCGCTCAAGCAGCGCGTGGCGGCGAGGACGCCCGCTTGGGGTTGAAAGAGAGCCTCCTGACCCTCGAGCAGCCGCATCGCCGGAAACCGCGCCCTCACCTCCTTCGGTGAGAGGCGTTCAAAAGGCCGCCCCACTTTCTTAAGCGCCTCCTCGATAAGCTCCAACGCCTCCCCGCCGATGTCGAGCCCGCCCGTCCGGTAGAGGAGTCTGTCCTCGCTGTCGCGCTCTAACGCCGCCCACGCCTCGTCCGCGGCGACGGCCAACTTCACATAACGCTCGTCCTCGTAAGCGTGCCGGAAGATGCGCGAGCCGCCGTGGGAGGAGCCCTGAGCGTGCAAAAAGGGGTACTGCTCGAGCAGCAAGACTTTGGCGCGGCTCGAGAGTTTGTAAGCCGCCGCGCTCCCGGCAACGCCCGCACCTATGATGATTACGTCGAAGCGTTCCATAAATAACTCCTTAAGGTCACTATAAACCTCGGGCGTTTACAGGATGAGACTGCTCGAGAAGGAGCGGGAACCTTTTATACCGAACGAAATATCAAAGATGATGCTCTTTCGTAAGAACTGTCAGCAATTGGGTGAGGGTTTCACGTTGCTCGAGCGTGAGCGCCGCCAGATACTCCGCTTCTACCTGCACATGCGAGGTAAGTACCTCGTCAACCAGATTCAACCCCTCTTCCGTGAGCATCACGAGAGTTCCCCGGCGGTCATTCGGGTCGGGTCGGCGCGTGACCCAATCCTTTTTTTCCAACTGGTCAATGCGGTAGGTGGTGCTCCCGGACGAGAGCATCATGTCGTACTGGAGGTCGGCCGGGTTGAGCGTGAAGGGCTCACCCTGACGCCGCAGGGCGGCGAGCAAATCGAAAGCAACACCGTCGAGCCCGAAACGTTTGAAGTTGGCGTCGAGCTTGCTCTCAACGTCGCGCGAGAGCCGGGAGAGTCGCCCTATGACGCCCATAGGAGACACGTCCACACCGGGGTGCTGCTTTCGCCACTGCTCGAGGATATGCGCTACATGGTCGTGCGGCATCTCTCAGTATAGCTCGAATCCAAGCATCTTGACAGTTAACTTTAAATAAAGTATCTTTAAATAGAGATGAATAGATTCTTTGACGTATGTCTGACGGCACTCGCTCCTGTGGTGTGGGGAAGCACGTACCTCGTGACCACCGAGCTTTTGCCGCCGGACCGGCCCCTGCTGGCGGGCGCGCTGCGGGCGCTTCCGGTGGGTGTTCTGATTGTGGCGGGGTTTGGCCGTTTGCCCAAGGGGCTGTGGTGGCGGCGCGTTCTGGTGCTCGGGGGCTTGAACATCGGCCTCTTTTTCGCGCTGCTTTTCGTCGCTGCTTACCGGCTGCCCGGCGGGGTGGCGGCCACGCTCGGGGCTGTTCAGCCGCTGCTGGTCGCCTTTCTCGCCTGGTTCGGCCTCTCGCAGCGTCCTACGGCGCTCACGGTTGGGTCCGGCGTGGTGGGTGTTGTCGGCGTCGGGCTGCTTGTGCTGAGTCCAGGTATGCAGCTCGACACGTGGGGCGTGCTCGCCGCTCTCGGGGGCGCGGTGAGCATGGCGGCGGGAATCGTGCTCGCGCGGCGCTGGGTGCGTCCGGTGCCGCTGCTACTTTTTACCGGCTGGCAACTCGTGGCGGGGGGTGTGTTTTTGGGCGTGCTGTCGCTGGTGTTCGAGGGCGCGCCCCCCGCGTTGTTGCCCCAAAACATCGCAGGCTACGCGTACCTCGCCCTCGTCGGTACGGGTTTGGCTTATACGCTGTGGTTTCGGGGTATCGAAAGGGTCGGGGTGTCGGTTTCTTTTCTCGGGCTCCTCAGCCCTATCATAGCAACCGCGCTCGGGTACGGCTTTCTCGGGGAGCGCCTCGAGCCGGTTCAGGTGCTCGGCGC
Source organism: Trueperaceae bacterium (assembly GCA_965214995.1). Taxonomy (GTDB): domain Bacteria; phylum Deinococcota; class Deinococci; order Deinococcales; family Trueperaceae; genus CBDCCT01. Next base: position 3,695,632 of record CBDCCT010000002.1, on the reverse strand, counting down.
GGCGCTCATCCTCGGGAGCGTGCTGGCGGGGCAATGGGAGGCGCAACGGGGCGGGAGCAAGGTTGCGTATCCTCGAGCGTTACGGCGTGAACTTTGAGCCACGCGTCTCACCTCGAAACCCCCTTCAAACTCACGGTTCCAAAACCTCCGGGTTGAGCAGATGCGGGACGCGCTCCCCCTCGAGCACAGCGACGACGGCTTCCGCGCAAAGTCGCCCCATCGCCTCGCGGGTGCCCGTCGTGGCCGAGCCCGTGTGCGGGGCGAGCACGACGTTAGGCAGTTCGCTCAAGCCCGGCGTCAGCTCCGGCTCGTCTTCAAACACGTCGAGGCCCGCGCCCCAAATTTGGCCCTCGCGGAGGGCGCGCCCCAACGCCCTCTCATCCACCAGCGGCCCGCGGGAGGTGTTCACCAACACCGCCGTACGCTTCATCAGCCCCAGCTCAGCCTCACCAATCAGGTGATGCGTTTCGTCGGTTAGAGGCGCGTGGATGCTTACAAAGTCACTTTCTCCAAGGAGGTCGTGAAGGTCGCGGTAGGAGACACCGAGTTCTGTTTCGGCCCCCTCGTCTCGTGAGCGGTTGTGATAGAGCAGCCTCATCTTAAAACCCTCCGCGCGTTCCGCCACCGCCCGCCCGATGCGGCCCATGCCGACGATGCCGAGCGTCTTACCCGACACGTCCAGACCCAAAAGTTGATTGGGTGCCCAGCCCTGCCACGCGCCCGAGCGCACGAGCGCGTCGCCCTCGATGACACGGCGCGCCACCCCTAACAAGAGCATCAGCGCGTGGTCGGCGGTGGTGTCGGTAAGCACGTCTGGCGTGTTACTCACCGCGACGCCGCACGCCGTGCAGGCGGCTACGTCGATGTTGTTGTGGCCCACCGCGAAGTTGGCGATGATTCTCAGGGGAGGCCCCGCCGCCTCGAGTAATTCTTCATCCACCCTCTCCGACAGAAGCGTCAGCAGCGCGTCGTAGCCGCGCACGCGCTCCAAAAGTTCGCCTCGAGGGATGGGCGTTTCGGATTCGTAAACGTCTACCTCGAGCCCGGCGTCTCTCAAGCTTTTGAGGGTGGCGTCGGGAACGGAGCGGGTCACAAAAACTCTCTTCATCCTCAACCTTTACCACGCGCGCTTTCTGTGCTTCAACCGCAAGCGGCCCTTGTGAAGACGTACGGCGCACCCTTCTCTGATAGTCTAGGCTCATGCTGCTTTCTTACCCACATCTTTTGAGAAAGAACCCATGAACACGACCCTCACGCCACGGGCGGCGCGTCTGGCCGTTTTGATCCTTTTTTTCGTGAACGGGACGGTGCTCTCGAGCTGGGTGCCGCACATCCCACTGGTCAAAGAGCGGCTGGGTTTGAGCGAGGGGGTGCTGGGCCTGGCGCTGCTCGGTATGGCGGTGGGGGCCATCGCGGCGATGCCGCTCGCCGGGGTGTTTATCGCGCGGCTCGGCTCTCAGCGCGTGATGCGCGTGGCGACGGTAGCCTTTTGCCTCTCCTTGCCCCTGCCCGTGCTGGCCCCCACCCTGCCTTTTCTCGTTATCGCGCTCGTGATTTTCGGCGCGGGCAACGGCGCGATGGACGTGGCGATGAACGCGCAGGCGGTGGGGGTCGAAAAGGCGCACGGGGGAGCCATCATGTCGTCCTTTCACGCCTTCTTTAGCGTGGGCGGGCTCGCGGGCTCGAGTCTCGGCGGCCTCCTCCTCTGGGCGGGCGTTTCTCCCGCCATTCACGTGATTCTCGTGACGTCCGTGTTTGGGCTCATTGGCCTCGTGGCGCTGCGGTGGCTGTGGGTCGACAGGGCGGAAGACGCGGAGGCTGGCGGGCCCACCTTTGTGCGCCCCACGGGGCCGCTTCTGGCGCTCGGCCTGCTCGCCTTTTTCGTGCTCGTCGGCGAGGGGTCGGTGGCGGACTGGAGCGCGGTTTATTTACGCGACGCGCTGGGGACGGGCGCGGGTGTGGCCGCCACGGGCTACGCGGCCTTTTCGCTGATGATGGCGCTGGGGCGCTTTACGGGCGACCGGATGGTGGCGCGCTTCGGTCCGGTGCCGCTGATGCGCTCGAGCGCCGCCTTAGCGGCGGTGGGTCTCGGCGCGGGGCTGCTCATCGGGCGGCCCGTCGCCGCTGTGGTCGGTTTCGGCTGCGTCGGCCTAGGGCTCTCAAACCTCATCCCCATCCTCTTTAGCGCCGCGGGCCGGACGCCGGGGGTCAACGCGGGCACGGCTATAGCGGCGGTCTCGAGCGCGGGCTACTTCGGCTTTTTGGCGGGGCCGCCCCTCATCGGGCTTTTCGCCGAACTCACCTCGCTGCCCTTCGCGCTGGGGCTGGTGGTGCTTTTTACCGCATTGGTGGCGGTTTTCGCCCACGCCGCAGGCCGCGCGACCAAAGCAAGGGTGCCGGACACGGTGCAGGAGCCGCTGGTTTAAGAGCAGTGGTGAGTGGTAAGTAGAGGCGTTTTGCTCCTCGCCTGCTGAGCGTTGACGCGTAAACTCAGAAGTAAAACCGCAAAACCGCTTGCGCCACGCAAACGGGTTTCGTCTGCTTATCATTCTCAAAGGTTGCGTCGAGGACGACTTCAGCGCCGCCCCCCACCCCCCTCACCTCCCTAAGCACCGCCACCAGCCGCACCTGAGAACCGCTCAACACGGGGGCGGGGAAGCGCACGCGGTTGAGGCCGTAGTTGACGCCCATTTTTGCCTCTACCGGGAAAATTTCGCTTACTAACCCGGACAGCAAGGAGAGCGTCAGGTAGCCGTGCGCGACCGTCTGGCGGTAGGGGGACTCGAGCGCCGCCCGCTTTGGGTCGGTGTGAATCCACTGGTGGTCGCCCGTGGCCTCGGCAAAGGCGTCAACCCTTGCCTGGTCTACTTCCAACCAGCGGCTAGGCCCCAACGTTGTACCGACGGCGGCTTCCAAATCCTCTACACTTGTAAAACGCATCACTTAGAAGCCTTAGAGGATTCGTGCCAGAGGGGCTCGAGCGTGGCGAGCAGCCTCTTGACCACCGCCTGATTGTGCGAGGCGATGTCGGCGCGGCGGGGGGTGGGCGGCCAAGCGTCGTCGTGAAGTCTCGTTGGTAATTCTTCGGGACTCTTCGCCTCCCAGCGCGCCCGCCAGCTTCCGGGTATCTTCTCCGGCACCTCCTGGCGGCTCACCGCCCCCCAGAGGAGCGCCCACGCGCGGGGCACGGTGCGGTAGGGGTCGTAGCCGCCGCCGCCCGTGGCGACGAGTTTACCCTCGCAAAATTCGTCGGCAAGCTCGCTCATGCGCGCGTAACTCCTCTCAAAGGCTCTTGTCGAGAGCGAGAGGTCAGCCAGCGGGTCGTAACGGTGCATGTCCGCGCCCGCTTGAAGGACGATGAGGTCGGGTTTGAACATCTCCAACGAGGCCGGGACGACGGCCTCGAACGCGGCCAAAAAGGAGTCGTCTTCGGTAAAGGGCTCTAGGGGCACGTTCACGCTCAAACCCCGCCCCGCGTCCCGCCCCGTCTCGTAGGTGTGCCCGGTGCCGGGGAAAAGATAGCGCCCCGACTCATGCAGGCTCACGCTCAGCACCTCCGCCCGGTCATAAAGGAGCCACTGCACCCCGTCGCCGTGGTGCGCGTCTAGGTCCACATAGGCCACCCGCAGCCCGTAGCGTCTGACCGCGTGCTCGATACCCAACACAAGGTCGTTGTAAACGCAAAAACCCGAAGCCTTGTCAAAGAGCGCGTGGTGCAACCCTCCCGAGAGATTTACCGCGCGCTGCACCTTGCCCGACGCTACCAAGTCCACCGCCGTCACCGTCGCGGCACAAACCCGCGCCACCGCCTCGTGCATCCCCGGAAAGATGGGGTTGTCGCTCGTGCCCAGGCCGTAAGCGTAGGCTTCCGGCACCTCTTCACCCTTCGACACCGCCTCCACCGCCTCGACGTAGCGGGCGTCGTGGACTTCTAGGAGTCGCCCCTCGGGTAGGGCTTCCGGACTCAGCTCGAGCGCATCACTAAGCAGCCCCAAGTCGTAGAGCAAACTGCGGGTCAGCTCGAGCCGCAGTGGCTTAAAGGGGTGAGAATCGGAAAGGGCGTATTCGCTCAAGTTCGGGTCGTACAAAAAGGCGCAGTCCACACTACTCCTTGTCTACCGGCCACACCACGCCGAAGCCCTCGCCCCGCAACGCCGTCGCCAACCCACGCCCGTCGATGGTATTCACCCGCAACACGAAGGTCAGGGTCTCGCCGTCCTTAAAGGTGGTAAGCACGCTCGAGATGTTCACGCCCCGCGCGCCAATCGCCCCGGCCAGACCGGAAAGCGCGCCAGGCCGGTTCTCGACCTCCACCTCCAAGCGCGTCGCCGCCTCATACACGCCCGTCATCCGCACCAAGGCCTCCAAAAAGTCGATACCGGTCACGATGCCGACCAGCTTGTCGCCCTCTAAAACGGGCATCGCCCCTATTTTTCGCTCGCGCAGCACCCTGGCGGACTCTTCAACAGGGTCGAGCGGGTGCGTGGTGAGGACGGGCGAGGCCATGACAAAGCGCACCGGGTGGGTGAGCGTCACGCCCTTTTTGGCCCCCGGCAGTTCCGAGCCGACGCTGCGGATGTCGCGGTCGGACACGATGCCGATGAGCTTGGGGTTGTCGTCCCTAACAAGTTTCGTTGCGGCGTCGGCGGAGGCCAACCTACCCTCGGGGGACTCCTCCACAATCGGGAAGTGCCGGATGTTGCGCTGCTCCATGAGCGCGTAAACGTCGCCGATGGGCATATCCGGGCCGATGGCGACGACTTTTTCGGTCATGATGTCTTTGACAAGCACGCTGCCTCCTTGCGTAGTAGGTATACCCTCGAGCACATGTCATCTGGTCTGAGAAGAGTCGGTCTACAGATTACCGTTTAGGCCGTAGTTGCGGCGATGTCTGCGTCGTTAGACTCAGTGTTGGTAAAAACCGCTAGAGAGTCTTGTCACTCTCGCCCCGTTTCATCCTAACGCTTAAGTTTTCCTGGACTGTACCATTGTACCGCTGATGATGGGGCTACCCTCGGCTGATGATGGGGCTACCCTCGCATAGTTTCTAAAAGTCGAAACGGCATTGACCAGCCGACCCGCAGGATGTAAACTCTCCTCAGCCCTTTAATTCGGCCCCGCGAGGCCGGAAAGGAAACGCATCATGCACCAAAACCAGAACGTCACAACGCCCCCTTACGCCGCCTCGTCGGCGTTTTTTTGTGGTTTTTCTCTAGACTTTCCCGTAAGTTTCCGCACAGGAAGCTCACAGTGACGCTTTCGCACAAAGCGCAGCTCATGGACGCCACCGAGATAAACCGCGCGCTTGTCCGCGTCGCACACGAAATTGTCGAGCGCAACAAGGGGGCCGAGAACTTAGCGCTCGTGGGCATCCACACGCGGGGCGTGCCCATCGCGGTGCATCTGGCCGGGCTTATCCGCGACTTCGAGGGCGTGGCGCCGCCCCTGGGCAAGCTCGACATCACCCTCTACCGCGACGACCTGTCCGAAATCGCGCTGCAACCCGTGGTTAAGCGGACCGAGGTGCCTTTTGACGTTCACGGGCTGCGCGTCGTGCTCTGCGACGACGTGCTCTATACCGGGCGCACCGCCCGCGCCGCCCTAGACGCGCTTATCGACATGGGCCGCCCGGCGGTGATTCAGTACGCGGTGCTGGTCGACCGGGGCCACCGCGAGCTGCCCATCCGCGCGGACTACGTGGGCAAGAACGTGCCGACGAGCCTTCAGGAAGTGGTCAAGGTCAAACTGACGTCCGTCGACGGCGAAGAGGGCGTCGACCTCATGGAGCGGTCATGACGCAGACGGTGAACGTGCCCGAGACCGCGCGGGCGAAAAAGCGTCACCTGCTCGACTTGCAGGATTGGAGCGTCGAGGACGTGACCGCGCTTTTCAACACGGCGGACGTGATGGCGCAGGTGATGACACGCACCATCAAAAAGGTGCCTGCTTTACAAGGCTTCACGGTGGGCACGCTCTTTTTCGAGCCCTCGACGCGCACGCGGCTCTCTTTCGAGCGGGCGGCGCGGGCGCAGTCGGCGGACGTGATGAGTTTTGCGGCGGGGGGCTCGAGCCTCGCCAAAGGCGAATCCTTGAAGGACACGCTCAAGACGGTAGACGCCATGCAGGCCGACCTTTATGTGGTGCGACACGGAGCGGCGGGCGTGCCCTATCAACTCACGAAATGGACGGACGCCGCGATTGTGAATGCAGGCGACGGACGCCGCGCCCACCCGACGCAGGCGCTGTTAGACGCCTACACCTTTTCAAAGGAGTTTAGCGGGTTTGACGGGTTTGAGGGCAAAAGGTTGGCTATCGTGGGGGATGTGGCGCACTCACGTGTGGCCCGCTCCAACGCCGAACTTTGGACGAAGCTAGGCGCGCAAGTTACGCTCTGCGGGCCGAGGACGCTTTTGCCTAGAGAGCTCGAGGCGGAAAACGTCACCCTCACGAATAACCTTTATGAAGCCGCCGAAGGCGCGCACGCGGTGATGGCGCTGAGGTTGCAGACGGAGCGGATGAACGCGGGGCTTCTCCCCTCTTTAGCCGAGTATCAAACGCGCTATCAGGTCACGGAAGAAGTCATGGCGCACGCGCACCCGGACGCGCTTCTAATGCACCCCGGACCGATGAACCGCGACGTAGAGATTTCGGGTACGCTCGCCGATTCGGAGAAGAGTGTGATTGAGAAGCAAGTCGCCAACGGCGTGCCGGTGCGGATGGCGGTGCTTTACACGCTGCTGGTGGGAAAAAGATAAACCCGTGAAATCTGTGTAACGCGGCGTTGGAAGACCCAGCGACTAAGGAGTCATCGTGTCCAGAATCCTTATCAAGAACGCTACTCTCGTCGGCTCGAGCACCCACCGCACCGCCGACCTCTACCTAAAAGATGGCCTTATCGAAGGCTTGAACTTAAGCGGCGAGGTGGACGAAACCTTTGACGCGGCGGGCAAACTCGTCACCCCCGCCTTTATCGACCTCCACACCCACCTGCGCGAGCCGGGGGGTGAGGTCAAGGAGGACCTGCGTTCGGGGCTCTCGGCGGCGGCGGCGGGGGGCTACGGCACGGTCGTGAGCATGGCGAACACCTCGCCGCCCGTGGACGACCCCGGCGTGGTGGCTGAGCTTATTGCCAAGGCGGAGCGTATCGGCAGGGCAAGACTGCGCCCGGCGGCGACCCTGAGCCGGGGGTTGAGAGGCGAACAACTCACCGACTTTGCAGCCTTGAAAGAGGCGGGCGCGGTGATGGTGACGGACGACGGTATTCCTGTGGTGGATGGTCACCTCATGCGCCGCGCGTGCGAGTACGCGGCAGAACTTGGGCTCGTCGTCCAGACGCATTCGGAAGACCCCTCGCTGAGGCAAGACGGGGTGATGAACGAGGGCGTGACGAGTCAGCGGCTGGGGCTGCCGGGCAACCCGAGCGCCGCCGAGGCGGCGATGATTTACCGCGACTGCGAGGTTGCCGTACTCACCAACTCGAGGGTTCACATCGCGCACGTCTCGTCAGAACGGGGGATGCAGGTGGTGGGATGGTTCAAGGCGCGGGGCGCGCCCGTCACCTGTGAGGTCACGCCGCACCATCTCACGCTCACCGACGAATCTCTGAGCGCTTTCGACCCTATCTACAAGGTCGCGCCGCCCCTACGCACCCAAGAGGATGTGGAATTTCTAAGGGAGGCAGTAAAGCGCGGCGTGGTGGACTGCGTCGGCACGGACCACGCGCCGCATACGAAGGCCGAAAAGGAGCGCGACATGTTGGAAGCACTCTTCGGCATCGCCAATATCGAGGTCGCTTTTCCCCTCCTCTACACGCGGCTCGTGGCACCGGGGACGCTCACCTTGGAGGCGCTGCTGGGTCTCCTCCAGCGCGGCCCCGCGCGGGTGATGGGCTGGCCCGTCCCGACTTTGGACGTTGGGCAGCCTGCTGACGTGGTGGTGCTTGACCTAGAAACCTCCCGCGCTGTGGACCCCGCCACTTTCCAGAGCAAGGCCAAATTCAGCCCTTGGGCGGGTGAGAGTTTGAAAGGCTGGCCCGTCGCCACCTTTGTGCGGGGCGAGAGGGTTTCGAGGCTCGAGCCCGCAACCGTTTAGGCAATGTTTCAAAATGTTAGTTTGAAAGAACTTGGATGGCTGGGTTGAGCGGAAGACACTCAGATTTTTTGCACAGCAGATCACAGGCACCTCTTGACGGATGGAGTACAATGGGGCTATGACCTCTTCTTTTAATGCCCCCCTAAGCACCCCGCAACCGCTCTCCCCGCCCCCGGAGCGCGCGCTCGACTACCCCTTGCGCGAGCTTCACAAGGGCGACGCGCTCTACCGCGTCGGCGACCCCGCCGATACGGTCTACCGGGTTGAAGAAGGCCTGCTCAAACTCAGCATCGACCTGGCAACGGGCAAAGAGCGCATCATCGGCGTGGCGGGCCCGGGCGACCTCATCGGCGCGCTCACGCCTCACCACCCAACCTTTGAGGAGGGTGCGGACGCGCTCTCCCCGCGCGTCCGCGTCCGGGTGATGCCCCGCGACGAGGTTCAAGTCGCGCTCAACGACGACCTCCTCAGCGCCGCCGGACTTCAGTTGTCGCGGCTGCGCGAGGCGCTAGAAGACACTGAACTGCCCGTGAACGCGCGCCTCGCCCGGACCTTTGTACGCCTCGGCGAACGTTTCGGCCACCCCTCGGACGACCACGTCCGCCTGACGCTGCCCCTCACCCACGACAACTTCGCGGCGATGGTGGGCGCGGCCCGCGAGACGACCACGGCGGTGCTGAGCGAGATGCGCGACGAAGGCCTCTTGAGCGGCACCCGCGGGCGCTACAGCTTCGACCCGGCCGAGCTAAGCGACTTCGCGCTTTCGGCGGCGTTTTAGGAACTGCTTCGTCGCTTATTGGCTGGGGCTCGAGTCTGAACCCAGGGGTTTGCAAACCTCTGGGTTCAGACTTTTTACGGTTTGGGGCGTTTGCGCGGTGGCGTTCGGGTACGTTCCACCCTCGGCGCGGGCGTGTATTTTCAGGCGAGTACCAGTGCAACTTTCGCAGGAGGTCTCATCACAAGCATCGGGTGAAGGTTTCGCTACCGCGTCACCGTCTCCTTGACCGCCGCCCGCACCGCTTCACGCAGCACCCCCATCCCCTCGTCAAGCTCTTCATTAGTAAGGTTGAGGGGCGGCAGCAGGCGGATGCAGTTGCTGTAGAGCCCCGCCCGCAGGATGATGAGCCCGCGTTTTAGCGCCTCGGTGGTGATGTCAACCACCTCTTGCGCCGTGAGGGGTTTTTTCGACGTTTTATCCCGCACGAACTCCACCGCCAGCATCGGACCCAGGCCGCGCACGTCGCCGACGGTCTCAAACTCGGCTTGAAGCTCCGCTAGATGTTCTCGGAAGCGCTCGCCAACCTCATTCGCCCTCGCTAGAAATTCAGGCGTATTGATAATGTTTACCGCTTCTATGGCCGCGGCGCACACCACCGGGTTGCCGCTATAGGTGCCGCCCAAACCGCCGGGATGGGGCGCGTCCATCAGTTCGGCCTTGCCGACGACCGCCGAAATGGGCATCCCCGCGCCCAGCGACTTCGCGGTGGTGAGGAGGTCGGGCGTCACGCCGTAGTGCTCCACCGCGAAAAGTTTGCCCGTGCGCCCCATGCCGCACTGAATCTCGTCGGCGACCATCACCATGCCGTGCTCGGTGCAGAGTTCGCGGATGCGCCGTAAAAACTTTGGCGGCGTCGGCAGGAAGCCGCCTTCGCCTTGGACGGGCTCGAGGACCACCGCCGCGACCGCGCTCGGGTCCACCTGGGCGACGAAGGCGTGCTCGAGGCCCTCAATCACAAAGTCTATATACTGCGCGTCGGTCATGCTCGCCGGGCGGCGGTAGAGGTTGGGGAAGGGCAGCCTATAGACTTCAGGCGCAAAGGGCGCGAAGCCCTTTTTGAATAGGGCGTACTTGCTCGTCATCGTCAAGGTCAGGTTGGTGCGCCCGTGGTACGCGCCCTCGAACACGACGATGCCGGGGCGGCCTGTATACGCGCGGGCGACGTTGACCGCCGTCTCGACGGCTTCCGCGCCGCTGCTCATAAAGGTGGCCTTGGCCGGTCCTTCGATGGGTGCGACGGAGGTGAGGAGTTCGGCAAGTTCAACCATCGGCTCGGAGGTGGCGACGATGGCGCAGGGGTGGATGACCTTGTCGGCTTGATGCTTTATCGCGGCGACCACGGATTCGGGCGTGTGCCCCACCGCCAACATGCCGATGCCGCCCGCGAAGTCTAAAAGCGTGTTCCCGTCGGCGTCCGTGACCGCCGCGCCGTGGGCGCGCTCGACGGCGATGGAGGTGAGTTTGGCCGCGCCTCTGGGTGTCACCGCCTCGCGCCGCGCGACGATGGCGCGGCTTTTTGGTCCCGGAACTTCGGTAACGAGCTTGATGGTGCCCATCAGATGCGCTCGAGTTCTTTCACGGTGCGCTCGTTTTCAGTATTGCCCGTGTTGAGCGTCGTTGTGGGTTCAATGAGCATCACTTCGACCTCTTCCTCGGCGTAAGGCTGATGCTCCGTGCCCTTCGGGATGATGACGAACTCGCCTTCGTTCACCCCAACGTCACCCTCTCTGAGCCGCATGGTAAAGCCCCCCTTGACAACATAGAAAAGCTCGTCCTCGTCCTCGTGATGATGCCAGACGAACGCGCCTTGAAACTTCACGAGCTTAACCGCAACATCGTTCACTTCGCCGACGAGCTTAGGGTTCCAGTGTTCACCAAACATAGAGAACTTCTCGCTGAGGTTGATTTTCTGAATCATCCTTACTCCTTTTGTAACGACAGAGCGTTTTTGAGCCTTCGTTGGCTCTCTCGCAGGTCCGCGTCGCTCGCGCGTAACACCTTGCCCTCGAGCATCCTTTTCGACGTGATGTCGTGATAATCGTGCATGGGGACGAGGTGCAAGTGGGCGTGGGGAACGTCCATACCGGCAACCAGCAGCCCGACTTTGAGGGGCTCGAACGTGCGCTGCTGCGCGCGGGCCGTTCGCTTCGCCAAGCGCATGATGTCCGCGTGAACGTGGTCCGGCAGCGCGAAGAACTCCGCCTCATGAACTTTGGGTACGACCAACACGTGACCGGGGCGAAGGGGGTGGACGTCGAGGAAAGAGGCTGCGTGGGCGCTGACCTCGAGCAGCGCCTCCTCTCGGCTGAGGAGCTGACAGAAGACACAAGCGTTCATAGGCGCGACCGGACCACAGAACGTATTCCTGTAAGGCTCAAGACTAACATCCAAGCTGCCATCTCTAAGCGGTCACGCCGGGCGTGACGGTCTCGAGCGCCCCCGCGAAAACCTCCAACGCCTCGTCAATCTGCTCACCATTCACCACCAGCGGCGGAATCCAGCGGATGACGTTGCCGTAGGTTCCGCAGGTGAGCAGTAACAGGTTTTTTTCCAAACAAGCCCCTTGGACGCGCTTACAGGTTTCCGGGTCGGGCTGGCCCTCAAAGGTGAATTCTGTGCTAACCATAAGCCCGCGCCCGCGCACGTCGCCGAGGATGGGGAAGTGGCGCTGAAGCTCGAGCAGCCCGTTCATTAGCCGTTCACCCATCCTGGCGGCGTTTTCAGGCAAGTTCTCCTCCACCAAAACCTCCACCGTTGCTCTAGCTGCTGCAAGAGGAATTGTACTGCCGCCGCCGTAGGTGCCGCCGTGCGTGCCCGGTTGCCAGCGTTCCATGAGGGGGCGGCTCGAGGCAAGCCCCGAAATCGGCAGGCCGCTCCCCAGCCCCTTCGCCATCACGACGATGTCCGGGACAAGACCCGCGTGCTCAAAGCAAAACATCCGGCCCGTGCGCCCGAAACCCGTTTGTACCTCGTCCATCACCAACAGGATGCCGTACTCTTCGCAGATGCGGCGTAACTCGTTCAAGAAAGGGAGCGGCGCGGGCACGTAGCCGCCCTCGCCCAGGATGGGCTCAATGACAATCGCGGCGGTCTCGTCGGGCGCGCTCTGGCTCCTTAGCAGGTGCTCCAACCCCCGCACGCAAAAGTCAACCGTCGCCGCCTCGTCCCAGCCGTAAAAGTAGGCGTAAGGGTACGGCGCGACGAAGACGCCGCCCGGCAGGGGTTGGTACTGGTGCCGGTAGGCCGTTTTGGAAGTCGTCATCGCCATCGTCTGCGCGGTGCGCCCGTGAAAACTCCCCTGGAAGACGATAACGTTAGGGCGCTTCGTCGCGTGCCGCGCGAGCTTGAGCGCGCCCTCGGTGGCCTCGGCCCCGCTGTTCGAGAAGAAGAAGGTGTCAAGGCCTGCGGGCATTAAAGGCTCGAGCGCGTCAGCGAGTGACAACGCGGCGGGCGACACGACGATGTTCATCTGACCGAAAAGCAACCGTTCGGCCTGCTCCTGCACCGCTTTGACAACCTTCGGGTGACAGTGCCCCGTGTTCGTCACGCCGATGCCCGAGGTGAAGTCGGTGTAGCGCGCGCCCTTTGCGTCATAGAGGTAGATGCCCTCGCCGCGAACGGGCTGGATATGAGTGAGGTGCGTCCAGACGGGGGAAAGGTGCTTTAGAGCCATTCAAAACCTTCCTTCGTGATTCTGTTTCATCTCAAGCTTCCGGCTAGCCAAACATCTTAGCTCAAACGCCCCAAAACATTGAGAGGCACCGACAAACGACCATGTTTTTCTAAATCGTCTAAGAAATCAGACCAACCACTTTTCTTTGCGCGAAGTTCGCAGTAACATCCAGCTTGCAATAAGAAAGCAAAAAGGGTTCTGTACAAATCCTCGAGAAACCGTTCTAATTCTTCTTCTTTAACATGACCATATGACAAATAAAGAGTATCCCTGTAGTTGGCTTTACCGCGATACCTGAAAGCTTGGTTCAAGAAGCAAACGGTTTTATTGGAGAGCTTTCCGTCTCTTAGTTGCTTCGCTGCATTAGTACGAAAATTCTGCACACCAAGCTTTTTGAACTCTCCACTACGTTTTATATCAGCTTCCGCTTTTTCACGCTCATGTTCGGCTGTACCTTTCAGGTAAGCAAGACAAGCTCCAACCGCTTCTTCTTCAGTTGAAGGAATACCTTTACCTATATGAAAGGTGTCCCCCAAACTTTTGACTATTTTCTCGTACTCACTTTTTACAAGCGTATCAAGCCTCCATGCAAACGGTTGGCTGATGTAACCTCTTTGAACAACTTGTGCGTCCCATGCTTTGGCTGTTTTTGCGTGCGTTTCCTGTGTTGAACCATCATAGGCAGCTACCATAGCTTTGGCTGCGAAATAGATACCGTAGTACCAAGAAATTATTGCGATTCGCGCAAGGTCGTACGAGCGGTTAGCATCTTTCATTACATAAAGTGAGGAAAGATTTTGAAGCGCCATAAAGGTGTACTCACAAACGGCAGTGTCTGCATCATCGTTAGCCGGATTACGAGGTTTTACTTTACTGCTAAGAGGCGAAAGAAGACTGCTTCGGTCAAGGCTCTTTTCGTCGCAGAGTATAGAAAGCCCTCTTAACCAACCAATTGTTCCACGAAAAGCAAACTCTGGGTTTACCTGTGGGTTTGCAGCTTTCAAGCGTCGGAAAAGCCACTGAGGTTCCGGAAAAACAAATTTCATGTCTCATTTTACGCCCTCGAGCCCACTTCTCCCCCACAACTGAAGGGACGCGCTTGTCCACCCGCTCCTGCGCCGCGTCAACCCTGGCGGCAATGGGCGGGACCACGTCGCCCTCATCTCAACAACTCGGCGGCGGCGCGTCTGCCGCTTAGGAGCGCGCTGTGGATGGATGCCTTCGCCGCGAACGGGCTTAATAAAGGTGAGGTGCGTCCAGACGGGTGAGAGGTGCTTTAGGGCCACAAAAACCTGCTTTCACAAAAAGATTAAGAGTTATTCTAGCGGATTTTTTATGTTGACAGGGCGGTCAGGCCTTGGTCAGGCCCCATTTCGCAAACTAGCCTTACTTCAGCAAGAAAGGAGTGCATGTCCACCCACCTCAACCGTCAACACCCCTTTGGAGGATTGTCAGCATGGAAAAAGAAGCGCTCAACAAACGCGCGGCAGAACTGCGCGAACTCGCCCAGACGCGTCACATAGACGGCCTCGAGGCCGACCTCGAGGATTTGCCCAAAGACGACCCCATCGCCCAAATCGGTCTCTTAGCCAGCAAGCTTGATATCGACTTCGGCCTCGCCTTTGACACGTCGGCGCAACTCGAAAGGAGCGCGTAATGCCCGTTCTTTCGGACTTCACCGTCGTCACGAAAAACGACTTCGTTACGCGCTCGGCCACGCCCGTCTACGCGAAAACCTTTAACACGGGCGGCCGTCACAACTCGAACGCGGTGCTCGATGTGGCCGTTCTCGGCGGCTTCCGCTCGGGCGACGAGAACATGAGCGTGCGGGTACGGGTGAACGGCACGCCCATTACGACCTTTATCGCCAACCGCTGGGTGAGCCACGGCACGATTGTCTATGACCGCATCAGCGCGGTGGTGGGCCCGAATATTCTGCGGAGAAGCGGCAACAACACCTTAGAGCTCGAGCCCCTGTGGGAAGGCTCCAACGACTACCTGTTTCTCGGCCCGGTCGTGTGCCACTTTCACCAGAGCACCTAAAAACGGCACCGGCTAGAAAAAATCTCCTTTGTCTTCTCCCAAAGCTGAACGCGCGGGGGCGGGCAAAGGAGAGGTTTGTGCGCCGTCAACCCTGGCGGCAATGGGCGGGACCACGTCGCCTTCATAGCTCAACAACTCGGTAGCGGCGCGTCTGCCGCTCAAAAAGGCGCCGTGGACGGTGGCGGCGCGGTGCTCGGGCTCGGTGGCCTCGCCCGCCCAAAAGAGCGGCGGGGTGGGCGCGGCGAGCTTGTGCCGCGCGCCGTGATGGCCGGGCAGAACGAAGCTGTAGCCGCCCCTGGCGAAGGGGTCGGCGGGCCAGTTGACGAGCCTCGAGGCTTCGGCCTCCAAATCGGGCCGGTCCAACTCCTCGCGCAACGAGGCCAGACCCCCAGCCAACGCCGCCTCTTCCCCGCCCTCCAGAAGCCTCATCGCGCCGTCGCCCGACACGAACGCGGTCCAGACGTGCTGCTTGGTGGAATGGCCGAACGACGGCGACCACCACATCGGCGGGTTTAAGCGGCTGTAAATCGCCATGACGCCCTCCGGCACAATCGGCTCGGCGAAGCGGTAGATGAGCTTGATAACCGGCCCCATGCGCAGCCCGGCGAGGGCGCTCTGCTTGAGTTCGGGCAAAGTCGGTTTGAAAGCGATAGCACTTTGCAACACGCCTAAAGGAACCGCCAGCACCGCGGTGTCGGCGCTGTGTAACGCGCCGCCCGAGGTCCGCACGCGGACGCCGCCCCGTACCGACCAAGCAATTTCGGCGACGGGACTGTTGAGGTGAACAGTAAGCCCCTCCCCCAAACTCTCGACCAGCTTGCTGTACCCGTCTAAAAGACGGTAATCGCCGAGACCGCCCTCTTCCCCCTTCTCGCGCAGGTGCTCCACCATCGCAGCAGCGCTCAAAAAGCGCATCGACTCGCCGCAGGCGTTGGCGTAGGAACGCCCGACGTAGCGGAGCTGGTCTCGAGAAAAACCGATACGGGTTAAATAGTCGCGCCAAGTCTCAAAAGGAAGCGGCTCCACCTCGGGGAGCCGCCACGTGCGGGTGATGTCGAAATCGGGGTGATTAGCCTGCGCCTCGGCCATCGTCAGCCACGCGCCGTCTTCCAACCTTATGAGCGAATCGTCCGTTTTACGCCAGTGGAGCGTTCTCAAATTCAAGCTCCGGATAAGCTCCCAGGTCGCCACGCGGTCGCCGTGAATGAACTCCGCGCCCAACTCGACGGGCACGTCGGCGAAGTCGTAAGAGGTGTGGGTGCGGCCGCCGGTGCGGTTCTTGGCCTCGAGCACCACCACCCTCTCCCCCGCCTCTTTAAGCGCGCGCGCCGCCGCCAGACCCGCCACGCCCGCGCCGATGACGAGCGTGCTCATAAGCGCGGCCTCTGGGCTCGAGGCTTGGGGGCTAGATTGCTGGATAGAGGCTTGGGAGCTCGAGGTTTAGTAGATAAAGGCTTATTAGTAGATAAAGGCTTAGGAGACAAAACTTTCGGCGGCTCCCACACAATGAGCATCCCCGTGTGCTCGGCTTGCGCGTCCCAGGCGTAGTTCTCGATGACCCCGCAGGGCTTAAAACCCCGCCGCATCTGCACGCTCACCGTGGGGTCGAAAATCTCGCCGCGCACCACCCTCTCGGCGTAATCGTGTACCGACATCTGGTGTTTATAACGCGCGTAACCTTTGAGCATCCCGCCCGCGAGGATGCCCTCGAGCCCCTCCTTCTCGACGAGCGCGAACTGCGCTTCATAGAGCGCCGAGCCGACGCCTAAACCCTGAAAATCGGGGTGGACGGCCTTCTCGACGCCGTAGAGCCACGCGCCTTTGGGGTCGTGGTTGGCGAGGGTGAGGTCGCCTATGACGTCGTACCAACGCAACGGCTTCGCGGACGGGTCAAAGTTCATCCGCAACGACAACGCCACGCCGATAACTTTTTCCTGCCCGCCTATGTCGGCAATCGCAACGAGCTGCCCTCCAGGAAAACGCCCTAAAAGCGCCCGCCACTCCTTCAGGCCAAACACGCCCGAGATGTGGCGTGTGGGGTCGAGGGCGTTGGCTAGACAGATAGCCTCGTAAACCCCACGCCCGTGGTGAAAGCTCGCTTCTTCGATTCTGTAGCTAAACTTAGTTTCGGTCTTTCTAACTCTGGGCCTGTGGTCTTTGTTCTCGTTAGTTTTAGTCTCTTCCGCTTTGGTCTTACCTGTATGGGCCATCATAACGACTGTTCAGACCCCTGCGTCGGCTTTGATATTAACCTTATTAAAGCCTGGCCGTTCACCAAAGAGCGGCACCTCGCCAAAACGCGAGTTCGTTACAAATTGGGAAAAACAAAGAAGACAATAGGGTGAGTTTGTTCGCCTCAGCCGGCACACCGGGGCTGTTAACAGACAGCAACCCAAACAACCCAGCGGGCCTTTCCCTGATCGGTTTCTGCTTCTCCACAACCTTCACGCGAGAGTATGCCTCCCGAAACCAAACGGCTTCACTTGGTCGACTCACACTGCAGGGTTGTCTTGAAACTTTCACGCTCCCTTTAACTCGTCTTGGGTGAGTGTAGCACAGGTTCGGGAGTTTGTGAAGGGAATCCGGAGCTTTCGCCCTCCTAACTCCGGCCGAGGTAGCGCGCCGGGTCGAACAGCTTGACGGGGTGCCTCGTTTCGCCCAGGGTCGCCAACTCCGCCAAGGTCTCCCCCACCACGCTGCAAAACTTGTAGCCGTGCCCCGAAAAGCCCGCCGCAAAGCTCACGTTGTGGTGTTCGGGGTGCGCCCCGATGATGAAATGCTCATCGGGGGAGTTGGTGAATAGGCAGGTTTTGAGCGCCATCGTGGGGCCGTTCGCCTCGGGGAAGTAGCGGGAGACGCAGGCGCGCAAGATGTCCTCGTCCGCCGCGTGAACTTCCCTGTCGACCGCGTCGGGGTCTACCTGCTCGTCTAGGTGGTGGTAGCGGCCTATCTTGAAACCGGGCGTGCCGTAAGCGGGAAAGCCGTAGTAGCGCCCCTCGTCCACCATGAGGTTGAAAACGGGGAAGCGTTGGGGGGAGAAAAGCTCGAGCGCGCGGGGCTGAAACCAGCCCAGAACCTGCCGCTCGGCCCTCGCGTTCTCGCCCAAACCGGGCACGAGCGTTGAAGCCCACGCGCCCGCGGTGACGACGAGCGCGCCCGCCTCATAGGAGCCGCGGTCGGTGCGCACCGTGACGTGGTTGTCCGCCGCGCGCCAGTCCAGCACCCGCTCCCTGGCCCTCACCTCGGCACCCAAACTCTGCGCGAACATGACGTGGTTGACGATGCAGCGTTCCGAGAGCAAAAACCCGCCCTCCTCTTGGTAGAGGGCGTAATGGCCTTTGGGGAGCCTGTAGCCGGGAAAGCGCTCGCGCAGTTCGCTGTGGTTGAGGACCTCGTGCGGGATGCCGTGCTCCAAACACGATTCGTAAGAACCTCTAAACACCTCGTTATCTTCCGGCCCGGCGTCCACCGAACCCGTGACAAATAAGATTTGCTCGTCTGTGTCACGCTCGAGCTCCCGCCACAGTTCATAAGAGCGCCTCAACAGCGGCACGTATGAAGGGTCCTCGTAGTACGCGAGGCGGATGATGCGGTTGACGCCGTGCGAGGAGCCTCGGTCGTGGGGCACGTCGAAGCGCTCGAGCCCCAGCACGCGCGCCCCACGTTTGGCGAGCTGGTAAACGGTCGCGCTGCCCATCCCGCCCACGCCGACGACGATAACGTCGTAAGCCATCACCGCCCCCTAAACGGACACTTGACCGTTGTCACCGTCCGGCCAATAAATCTGCTTGAGGAGCGCGAACGCGTCGAACGCGGTGTGCTCGCGCACGATGACGCCCCCCTGGAGGTCGTGATGGCTGATGCCGAAGAGGTGGACGCGCTTGCCGGTCGGTTCGCCGTAGGGGCCGGGGCCTTCGTGGGTGCCGTGCATAAACCAGCGCGTCGCCACGCGGGCCTCGTCGCCCCTGGCAACGTGACACTGGTGGTCCACCGTAATCGCCAAATCGGGAAAGGCGGCGAGGAGCTCGAGCACGTACGCCCCGTAGTCGCCCCGCCCGTAGATGAGGCGGTGCGGCGCGGTCCAGCAGAACAAGTTGGCGGCGAAATAGTCCCCCACCCGGCCCACCATGCGCCAGTTCCAGACCTCGTGCAAGGCGCGCCGCACGAGTCCTTCGGGGTCCTCGCTCGAGGGCTCGGCCACCTCCGGGGGCAACTGCCCGCGCATCCTCTCGACCTCACCGCGCGTGAGGGTTTTGGGAAGCTTGACGCCGCGCGCGGCCTCCTGCGCCGCCACCCTTTTGGCGAGCGCTATTTCGTCCAACCCGAGCTGCCGCACGAGCGCGAGCTCGTCTCTGGCGACCCACTCCTCGATGATGCGGTTTTCCTTGACAAAGCAGTGCGCGATGCCCTGCCGCGTGACCTTGCGCCCGGTGGGCGGGCCGTAGGCGCTGTAGCCCGTGTTGTGGCCCGTCCAGACGATGCGGTGCGAGGAGTGAAAGCCCACCTCTTCGTCTCCCGACCAGATCACGTCGTCGGCGTACAAGCGGCAGTCGGGGTAAGCGGCCATCGTCTTGACCGACGCCGCGATCCAGTCGTCGCGCCCGTAGGTGAGGCCGTCCGAGGTGTGGACCTGCGCGTTGTGGCGGTAGTGGCTGTAGATGAGCCCTATCTGCCGCTCTTCCCAAATCTTGTGCGTGCTCCGCACGATGTAGTCCACGATGTCGACGTAGTCGTCGTCAAAACCCCGTAGCGCCTGGCGCTTGGCGCGGTCGGGGGACATCCACTTGCTGATGTCGGTGTTGGGCACGTCGCCGATGGGGCCGGCGGGGGTGTCTTGCAATTTGCTCGAGTCCGGCGCGCTCTGGGTTTTCGCGGCTTCTTTTTCGGCTTTCGTTTCCGGCATGGAGACTCCTTTAGTGGTTGGCGGATTCGGGATTGGTGACTTGTGAGACTGGCGACCCGGCCTCGCCTACACCTCACGTACAAGTTTAGGTCAGGGGGCGACCGCCGTCCACGTGAATGATATCGCCGGTCGTAAAGGGGAGCAACGTGGCAACGGCCAGCACGGCCGTTGCCACGTCGTCGGCCTCGGCAAGGCGGCGCAGCGGGGTCCGCGCGACTTGAGCCTCGCGCCAGGCGGGCTCGAGCTTTCTCGCATACACCCCCTCGACGAGCCCCGGCGCGACCGAGACGACGCGGATGTGGGGTGCCAGCGCCCTCGCCAGAGAGCGCGTCATCGAGTCGAGCGCCGCCTTGGAGGCGCAGTAGGCCACGTTGCTCCCCTCGCCCGTGGTGCCCGCGATGGACGAGATGTTGACGACTAGGCCGCCGTCGCCCCCCGTCAGCAACCCTTTGAACGCGCGAACGCACGAAAACGCGCCGCGCCAGTTCACGCGGAAGATTTCGTCGATGAGCCCGTCGTCCAGACCGTCCAGGTCGTCGTGCGCGACGTAGCGGGTCAGACCGGCGTTGTTGACGAGGATGTCGAGCCCGCCGTAACGCCCCTCCACCGCCTCGGCGAGCGCGCGGGCGCTCCCGCTCTCCCCCACGTCCAGGGGCAGCGCCACGTGCCCCTCGCCGGGCAGGGACCGGGCCAGGGCCTCCGCTTCGGCCCGGCTGCTCCGGTAGGTCAATACCACCATACAGCCCGCCTCCGCGAGCTGGCGCGTGACGGCCGAGCCGATGCCGCCCGCCGCGCCCGTGACCACCGCCCGCTTGCCTTCCAAAGAGATTAACGAGGGCACGCGCAACTCAACAAAACATCGAGGGTCATGAACGTTAGCCCGCCGGGACTTCTCGGCTGTAGCGCGCGACCCTCAACTCGGCCTGGCGCTTGTGACCGGCGAAGCCCTCGGCCTCACAAATCTTCACGCAGTTTCGGCCTATCTCCACGCGCGCCGCCTCGTCCCAGCCTTTTTTGATGTACGTCGCCATAGCTGCCGCCTAATTCGTTTCGGTTCGTTCGGGCGTCTGCTCAAATTGGGGCTCGAGCCCCTCCCGAAAAAGCGTCGCCATCACCCCGAGCTCGTTAAACATCATCCACTCCTCCGTAATCTTGCCGCCTTTAACTACGTGCTGCGTAATGCCCCACATATGCACGCGCCGCCCGGCGGGCGGGCCGTAAACCCCGTGCCCGCGGTGCGAGCCGACCGCGCTCCAGCGCGTTGAAGTAACGTAGCCCTCTACGTCGTTGCCCATCCAGTAGAGGTCGTCAATTTTTAGCGACAGGTCGGGGAACATCGCCAGGAGGGAGAGCACGAACGTTTGATAGTCGCCGCGGCCGTAAAGCTCGCGGTCCGAGGGGCCGTAAAAGCGCAGGTCGGGCGCGCTCTTTTCATCTTCGCCTCCTCCAATCGTTTTTCGAACCGGGTAAAGCGCCGGAAAGTGATGTATACCGGGCCTGTTGCACTAGCTTGCTGCACTAAACCTTTGGTGCGTCAAGGGCCAACCCGCTGTGTTAAGTTGACAGAAATGTACTACGCATTCATCCTCTCTGTCAACCTTGTCTTTGATTTGCTCGAGCGTCAGAACACCAAAGGCGCCGGAGAAGCGGGGTAACTCAGCAGATTCTGCCCTCAGACGTTGTTTTTGTGGCTCGAGCCCCGGCTCTAGATGGTTGACAGTTAGAACACGCCCCCTTTATAGTGCTCCCTAAACCGCAAGTTGACCGGCATTTGTTGAATACCTATTCATGCAAGGTTTGCGGGCCAAGTACGGACAGTCCAGATTTAAGGGAGCGCGCATGGAAAAGTTTACCGATCCCTCCGGCAAAATGACGGGGCGCATCATCGAGTTCGATAAGCTCAAAAAACGGGGCATCCCGCTTATGTTCATCGACAGCATCCTGCCCGGCCATCAGCGCATGAACTACGCGCTCATCGGCGACACGGCGAGCGAGGACGACAAGTTCGAGCCCTACATCACCTCGCCGCACGGCTTCCAGCTCGGCATGGCGAAAGCGCCCCCCGGCAACGGCCCCGCCTACCACACTCATGACTACATCGAGGCCTTTTTGCCCCTCACGGGCAAATGGCGCTTCCGCTGGGGCGAACATCCCGACGAGGAGCCCGACGGCGAGGCCATTTTGGAGCCCTGGGACCTCATCTCGCTGCCCCCCGGCCTGTGGCGCAGCTTCGAGAACGCGAGCGACGAGGACGCCTGGTTTTTCGCGGTGTTGGAGCAGCATGAAGTGTTCGAGGGCAAAGACCCCTACTGGGCACCCTCCGTCATCGAAGAAGCCGAGAAGCACGGCTTTCACGCGGACGACAAGGGGCGCATGATCAAGCCCGAGAACTTTGAGGCGTTGGAACGGGAGATGCGCGAGAAGTTGGAGGGCTAGTGCCCCGCGTCCCGCTCCTCCTTCTGCCCGGCACCTTTTGCACCGAAGCCATGTGGCGGCACCAGCGCCGGCACCTTTCAGACGTGGCCGAGGTGTCGGTGGGGGACGTGAGCGCGGGCGAAAGCGTCGCGGAGGTGGCGGAGAGCGTCCTCTCCCGCGCGCCGGAGACGTTCGCGCTGGCCGGGTTTTCGATGGGCGCGGTCGTCGCTTTCGAGATTCTCCGGCGGGCACCGGAGCGCGTCTTGCGCTTGGCGCTCCTCGACGCCAACCCCGGCGGCAGCACCCCGGCGCAGCGCGAGGCGTGGGAGGGGATGAAGGAGACCATTCGGGCGGGGGGGCTGGAGGGTATGCTCGAGCCCATGACCCAGAACGTCCACCCGGCGCGCCGGGACGACCTCTGGCTGGTCGAGACGATCCGCCTGATGGGCCTCGTGACGGGCGAAAGGGCGTGTTTGCGGCAGCTCAGCACGCTGCAAAGTCGGCAGAGCAGCCGGGACGACCTTTCTCGGATATCCTGTCCCACGCTGCTCATCGTCGGACGCCAGGACGAGGTGACGCCCGTCAAGCTTCACGAGGAGATGCAAGCGGCAATACCCAAAGCTTCACTCTCCATCGTCGAAGACAGCGGTCACTACACGCCGATGGAAAGGCCCCAGGCGGTCACGGCGCTGTTGCGGGGCTGGCTGGAAAAAGTGGTTAGTGGTTAGTGGCTAGTGGTTAGTGCTTAGAGAGGAGACCCATGAGGTCGTTACGAGAGATTTTTGACGCGGGTGAGAGCGTGCTGAACGGGTGGCTGCATATCCCTTCCGCTGTGTCGGCGGAGGGGATGGCGCACGCGGGCTTTGACGCCCTGACGATAGATTTGCAGCACGGGCTGATGCACTTCGAGGCGGCGCTCGCCATGCTCCAGGGAACCGCCTCGGCGGGGACGCCCGTTCTGGCTCGAGTCCCCTGGAACGAGCCGGGCATCATCATGAAACTTTTGGACGCGGGCTGCGCAGGCATCATCTGCCCGATGGTCAACACCCGCGAGGAGGCGGAGCGCTTCGTGGGGGCCTGCCGCTACCCGCCCCTGGGCTACCGCTCGTACGGCCCGACGCGCGCGCGGCTGCTCGAGCCTACCTACGCGGAAGGTGCCAACAAAAATGTCCTCACCTTTGCGATGGTCGAGACCGCGGAGGCGCTGGACAACGTCGAGGACATCCTGAGCGTCGAGGGCTTGGACGCCGTGTACGTCGGCCCGGCGGACTTGAGCCAGTCTTTGGGCGGCCCGCCGGGTGCCGACTTTGAAAGCGGCCCCGTGCCGGAAGCCTTGGACAGGATTTTGGACGTGGCGAGGCGGCACGGGCGCGTGGCGGGGCTCCACAACGGCTCGAGCGCCTACGCCACAAAGATGATGGAAAAAGGCTATCAGTTCGTGACCGTCCAGTCGGATTTAAATTTTCTAGCCGCGGCCGCCAAAGAGGTCGTCTCGGCGGTGAAGGGCACAAGCGGAGGGCGCACCTCCTCGAGCCCGTACTAGGGTGGGCGGGGGGCGCAAGGTCACCTCCACGGACGTCGCCAGGGCGGCGGGCGTGTCGCAGGCGGTGGTGTCGCGCGCGTTCTCGCCAGAGGGCAAGATAGCCGACAAAACGCGCCGGAAGGTCCTGGCGGTAGCGAAAAAGCTCGGCTACCACCCCAACGCCTTGGCCCGCTCCTTGGTCACGCAGCGCTCGGGTCTGGTTGGCGTCATCATCGGCGACATCACCAACCCCTTTTACGCGCCCGTGCTGATGGAGCTTTCGAAGAGGCTCGAGCACAAAGGGCGCGAGGTGCTCCTGCTCAACGTCGAGGGCGAAGACTCCCTCAAAAACGCGCTCGCGCGCGCGCAGGCTTACCGGGTGGAGGCGGTCATCGCCACCTCTATCACGCTCTCGTCGCGCATGGTCGAGACGTTTTCACAGAGCGGCATCCCCATAATTTTGTTCAACCGCTACGCGAGCCGGGCCGACGTTCACGCGGTGTCGTGCGACAACCTGGGGGGCGGCGCGCGCGTGGCCGACGCGTTTATCGACGCGGGGCACACACGCTTTGCTTTTATCGGCGGCAAGCCCGACACCTCGACCAACCGCGACCGGCGTGCCGGTTTCGTGGCGCGGCTGCGCGAGCGCGGTTTCGAGCTCGGCGCGGCCGTCGAGCGGGCTTACAGCTACCGCTGGGGCTTCGAGGGGGCCAAGGTCCTCTACAGCGACCCCAACGCGCCCGACGCGCTCTTTTGCAACAATGACATCGTCGCTTTGGGCGCGCTCGACGCGCTACGTTTCGAGCTCGGCCTCGACGTGCCGGGGGACGTGTCGGTGATAGGCTTTGACGACATCGAGGCGGCGAGCTGGCCCGTGTACGCGCTCACCACCGTCCGGCAGGAGACGGGGGCGATGATCGAGGCGACGGTCGGGCTGCTCGAGACCCTGGACGCGAACACGACCGGCGTGCGCTTCGTTCCCGGCGAACTCGTCGTGCGCGCGACCCTGCGCAAGGTGCCGGAAACCGCGCAACCTCCGCCTTGACGTCTCGCTCACAAGCTAGCGGTCACGCATACGCTCGACGATCCCCCGCAGCGCGCGAAAGCCCTCCACAAGCCCCGGCCCCGGTCGGCCCAAAAAGGCTTCGGGAACGCAGTGAACGTGTCTATGTCGAACCGCACGGACCTCGCCCCAGCGCGAATTTTTGTAGATCACGTCGGGGCGGTATTTTTCGGGCGCGACGCCGCACCAGGCGAGGATAACGGCATCTGGGTCTAAGTCGCGCACCTCCTCATCGCTCAGCGGCCTGCTCTTGACATCGTCCCCCAACGGATTACGCCCGCCCGCCGCCCGGATGAGGTCGTCCACCCAGGAGAGGCGTCCGGGCGCGATGACGGGTTTGGGCCACCACTGCACCAAAAGTTTGGGAGGGTCGGGCACCGCCACGGGCCGCAGCGCTGTACGCATCTCGCCCACTAAAGCCCCGCCCCTTTTCACAACGCCCAACGCGTGGGCGATGGTGAGAACGTCCCCATAGACGTCCTCCAGACTCGCAGGCTCGAGCGCAATATAAGGCAGCCCCGCCGCCGCCAATCCCGCCACCACCCGCTCGTGACCGGGCACGGTCAAGGAGGCCAAGACGAGGTCGGGCTCGAGCCGCCGCACCGCCTCCACATCGATGTCCAAATCGGGTCCGACTTTGGGCAGGCTCGAGACAACCTCCACAGGCCGGTCCGAATGGCTGTCCACCCCGACGAGCGAATCTGCAAGACCCAAAGCGCAGACGATTTCGGTGTTCGAGCAGGCGAGCGAGACGACGCGCACGCGCTTACTCCTTGGGCCGTTCGCGCCCTTTGACCCGCCAGCGCACCTCGGACTCGCCCGCGCGCGCGTTGACCACGCGGGCCAGCACAAAGAGAAGGTCCGACAAACGGTTGAGATAAACCGCGACCTGCGGGTTCGCCTCCTCGTGGTGAGACAGATGCACCGTCTCGCGCTCCGCGCGGCGCACCACGGCGCGCGCAAGTTGCAGCGCCGCCGCGGCGGGAGGGCCGCCCGGCAGGATGAAGTTTTGAAGCTGAGGGAGGTCGGCGTCGTAAGCGTCGATGAGCCCTTCCAAATGCGCCACGTCCGCTTCGTCAATGGGCACGACGTTCTTGCGGTAGGGCGAATCCTGCGGCGTCGCTAAGTCCGCGCCCACGTCGAAAAGCGCGTTTTGGATGCGCTCTAGGTCACCATCCAGTTCGGCGTCACTCGTGTCGAGATGGGCTCGAGCCAACCCAATCGCCGCGTTCGCCTCGTCCACGGTGCCGTAGGCCTTGACGCGCAAGGCGTCTTTGCGCACGCGCTCGCCGCCGTAGAGACCGGTGGTGCCCGCGTCGCCGGTTTTGGTGTAGATTTTCATACGCGTAGCATAGCGCAGTGAGCGGTTGCATCCCTAACCAGGGGTTTGCAAAATGCCTTTCGCCGCCTCGCTGTCTGTGACGAGCACTTTGATAAACTTGCCCCGCAGCGCCCCCAGAATGGGCTGCACTTTTGACGCGCCCCCCGCAACGGCGATGACGGTGTCGGTGGTTTTCAGCGCGTTCAGACCGACGCTGATTGAGCGTTCGTTAAAGGGCGTGTCCAGCACGTCGCCGTGAAGGTTGAAAAACTGGGCGCAAATGTTGCCGACCGCCCCCTCTTCCCGAAGCCTCGCTAAGTCGCTCTCGAGCAGATATCCGCGCCAGATGAGTTCGCTTGCGCGGGCCTCGAGCGAGCCAATCCCAATAAGCACAACGTCGGCCTGTCGTCCTACGTTGAGCACGTCTCTGACCAACGGTTCTTGGAAATAAAGGTCACGAATCCGGGCGTTCTCGACCACCAGCGGCGCGTAGAGGTAACGGTAGGTCGCGCCGTACTTGCCCGCCAAATCCCGGGCCAAATCCGCCCCTTCATAGAGCGGGTTGTCCGAGCCGAGCGCGCCCAAGATTTGCACCACGGTGAATGTTTCTTTGCGTTGGGGCTCGAGGTTGCGAATCGTCGCGGCAATCGAGCGCCCGTAAGACACGCCCAGCACCATGTCCTTTTTGATGACGGTCTGCAAATATCGCGCCGCGAGACGCCCCATGCCGTCGAGCGTGTCATCCGGGTTTAACACGCTGCTCTGCAAAACGCGCACCTCGCGCAGGTTGAATTTGTCTCCAAGCTCCGACTCCAACAGGCTGTCACGGGTCCAGGGGTGGTTGATGCTGATGTGTACGATACCCGCCGCGCGCGCCTCGCGCAAAAGGCGCGACACGGTGGAGCGCGACGTTTTGATGCGCTTGCCGATTTCAGCTTGGGTGAGGTTCTCCTGGTAGTAAAGCGTAGCAACCTCGGCCAAAAGGTCTGTCTCTTCGGGCGTGAGTTCGGTAGGCGTTGCAGCCGTTGCGGGCTCGAGTGCGGGTGAACGCGACATGCTACTCATGACAAGGTGAGCTTAACCCGGTTTTGCACACATGTGCAAAAACTTGCACCAATGCTTGACGCACCCTGACGCACCCGGATAAAGTGGGCGGCAGAGACAAACTTGTAAAAGGGCGAGAAAAGTAATTCACGTCGTTAGCGCGGTGATAGTACATATGCCATTGGCGGAAGCGCATCCCTCGCCATTTGAAGGAGAGAACATTTGAGCAAGGTCAACGAGATTACGCGCGAGTCGTGGATTCTGAGTTCTTTTCCCGAATGGGGCACGTGGCTCAACGAAGAGATTGCGCGCGAAGAGGTTGCGCCGGGTACCTTTGCGATGTGGTGGCTCGGCTGCACCGGCATCTGGGTCAAGACGGAGGGAAACGCCAACCTCTGCTTCGACCTATGGGTCAAAAGCGGCAAGCGCACGCAAGACGCGCCCGAGATGGAACCCGAACATCAGCACCGCCGCGCGATTGGCGCTTTGCAGCTTCAGCCTAATTTGCGCAACTCGCCTTGTGTTTTGGACCCCTTTGCTATTCAAGAAATCGACGCGGTGCTCGCCACCCACCACCACAGCGACCACATCGACCCGAACGTGGCGGCGGCGGTGGTGCAAAACTGCGGCCCCCACGTGCAGTTCATCGGCCCCGAGACCTGCACCGACCTCTGGAAGGCGTGGGGCGTGCCCGAAGAGCGTTTGACGACGGTGAGGCCGGGGGACAGCATCAAGATTAAAGATACGGAAGTGGTGGCGCTCGAGTCCTTCGACCGCACCGTGCTCGTGACCGCGCCCAAGGGCGTGGTGCTCAAAGACAAGCCCGTGCAGGACATGGACCGGGCGGCGGTCAACTACCTTGTCAAGACGCCCGGCGGCACCCTCTACCACGGCGGCGACTCGCATTATTCAAACTGGTACGCCAAGCACGGGGCGGAACACGCCGTTGATGTGGCCCTGGGCTCGTTTGGCGACAACCCCGTCGGCATGACCGACAAGATGACGTCGGTTGACCTTTTGAAGATGGCCGAGAGTCTGCGGGCGAAGGTCGTGATTCCGGTGCATCACGACATCTGGACGAACTTTCAGGCCGACACGAACGAGATTTTGGTGCTCTGGAACATGCGCAAGCACCGCCATAAGTACACCTTTAAGCCTTTTATCTGGCAAGTCGGCGGCAAGTTCACTTTTCCCGCCGACAAAGACGCGCTCGAGTTCAACTACCGGCGCGGCTTTGAAGACGCCTTTGCCACCGAGCCCGACCTGCCCTTCAAGGCGCTCCTGTAGCGCCCCGTGATACCCTTTTTGGTCCTAAGACCGCCCCCCGGTCTGAGACACGCAAGCAAGACACGCTGAGAAAGAAGAGCTTGAAACATCTCAAGGAGGTTTAACCCGTGAAACGAACAACTCTAACCCTCGCTGCCACGCTCACCCTGCTAAGTGGCGCGCTCTTTGGCGCGCTGGCGCAGCCCTACGACCAGGACTATGCGGCACGACCATCGTCGTGAGCTGGCCCGCGCTCTCGCATTTTGAGGCCGCCGCCTCGCTCATCCCGCAGTTCACCGAGGAAACGGGTATCGAGGTCGAACTCGACTTGACCCAGTACCTCAACATGAAAGACCGCCAGATCACCGAGATTTCCAAGCCCGGCTCGGGCGACTTAGACGTGGTGGCCTGGGTAGTCTTTACCAAAAACGAGTACGTGGCGAACGGCTGGCTCGAGCCCTTGGCCCCCTTCCTCAACAACCCGCGCCTCACGATGCCCGACTACGACATCGCGGACATCGTGCCCGCCTACCTCACCAACGGCGGCAAGTCGGGCGGGCGCAAGGGGTATTTGGACGGCCCCGGCGCGTCGCTCTACGGCATCCCTTTCAGCCCCGAGACGAGCATTTTGGCCTACCGGACGGACATTTTTGAGGAATATGACTTAGAGGTTCCCACCACCTACGACGAGCTTTTGGAAACCGCGCAGTTCATCACCGACAACGTGCCCGACGTTTACGGCATGACCACGCGCGGCTCGGCGGGGCACCAGGTCGTCCACGCCTGGTTGTTGCACCTCTCGCCCTTGGGCGGCACCGTGCTGGATGATAATTACAACCCAGTTGTGAACTCACCCGAGGCCATCGCAGCGGTTGAGACGCTTCAGACGATTCTCGAGAACTCTCCCCCCGGCGCGGAAGCGAACGGCGCGGGCGAGCAGGACGCCGCCTTTTTGCAGGGCGATTCGGCCATGTACCTAGACCGCATGGCGATCGCGCCGATGGTCGCCGACCCCGCGGTGTCGAACGTCGTCGGCAACGTCGGCTACGCGCTCCACCCCACCGCCGCCACCTGCGGCAGTGAAACGGGCGGCTTTGCGATGGGCATCCCCGCAAACTCGCAGAACCAAGAGGCCGCCTGGCTCTTCATCCAGTGGTTCACGAGCAAGATGGGCGACCAGATGGTCGTCGAGGCGGGCGGCAACCCCATGCGCATGTCCACGCTTGGCGACCCCGAACTCCAAGCCATGCGCCCCGAGTTCCCGGTGGTGCTGGAGCAGTTGGATTGCGCCGACGCCGACTGGCGTCCCCTAATCCCTGAATGGCCCGCGATGAACGCGCCCATCTTGGGTGAGGAGATTTCGGCGGCGTTGACGGGACAAAAGACCATCGAAGAAGCGATGAACTCGGCCAACGACCGTTTGCGGGAACTCTTAGAGCGCGAAGGGTACTATAGCTGGGAGACGAGCGGCAACTAGCATTTTGGGGAGACGCGTTAAGAGCGCGTCTCTCTCCTTATTTTGAAGTAGTCTATAAAATCAGTTCGCTAAACATCTGCTAGCCAAAGCTTCTCAGTCTGAGCATTAAATCTTATAAAGAAAGCGTCTAATGAGACCCAACCGAGCCGTCCCTTACCTCTTTTTACTTCCCGCCGTCGCTATTTTGGCGCTCGGGCTGATGGTGCCCCTTTACAACTCGCTCGTCCTGAGCTTTTACGACTGGAACTTTGGGCAGGCGTGGGGCGACAAAACTTATTTGGGCTTTCAAAACTTCGGGCGCCTCTTGACCGACCCCGTGGTCTGGTCGTCGGTTCGCACGACTTTTGTGTTTGGCTTTTGGGTCGTGCTCCTGGAAATGATTATCGGCATCGGCCTGGCGCTGCTTTTGGAGAAGCCCGTGCGGGGTGCGTCCGTCTTTCGCACCATCTTCGTGCTGCCCCTGATGATTGCGCCCATCGTGGTGGGGCTTATCTGGCGCTACTTGCTCGACGCGCGTAACGGGGTGGCGAATTATTACCTCGAGTCCATTGGCAACACCTTACCCTTTTTGCAACATCTCGGCTTCATCCGCCAAGAATGGCTCGCCGACCCCACGCTGGCGATGTTCTCGATTGTGATTAGCGACGTGTGGCAGTGGACGCCCTTTATTTTCATGATTGTGCTTGCGGGTTTGCAGGGCTTGCCGGGCAACCTTATCGAGGCGTCGTACCTAGACGGGGCGAACTGGTGGCAGATGACTTGGTTCATCAAGCTGCCGATGATGCGAAACATTCTGCTTATCGCGCTGCTCATGCGCATCATCGACGTGTTCCGGGCCTTGGAAGTCATCTACATCATGACGAACGGCGGCCCCGGCAGTTCGACGCGGGTGCTGTCGCTGCTCCTCTTTCAGACCGCCTTTACCTCGCAGGACTTGGGCTACGCCGCGACCATCGCGGTGCTCCTAAGCGTCATCCTCATTCTCTTGAGCGTCGCGCTGATGTTTTACAACAATCCTTTGAAAGACCGGGCGGTTTAGGGTGCAGCAAACTGTGGAGCGTGGCTTAAAGCGCCGCGAACGCAGGGCGAGACGTGCGCGTGTAAGAAGCGGCGACGTGTGGCGCTATATCGCGCTCCTTACGCTGGCGCTCGTCGCGCTCGCGCCCATTTTTGTGATGTTTGCGACCTCGCTCAAACTGCCCGTCGAGATTCAATCGAGGGTCCCCCGCTGGATTTTCGTGCCCACGGTCAGCAACTATTCCGAGGTCATCACGCAGTACCGCATGATTCCCTACCTCATCTCGTCCTTGGTCATCGCGCTCGGCTCGACCTTTGTCACACTCCTCACGGCGGGCATGGCGGCGTTTGCCCTCGCGCGGATGCGCTTTCCGGGGCGCGGGCTTATCGCGCAGACCACGCTCGTGATTCGCATGATTCCCCCCGCGGTCATCGCGGTGGCGGTCGTCGGCTTCTGGATTTCGTGGGGCATCGGCGACGCGGTTGAGGGGGTGCGCTTTAGTTTGCCCAACGGCCTCGGGCGGGGCGACTTTCTGGACGGCTCGCAGCTCGGGCTCATGCTCTTTTACACCGCGCTGAATCTACCCTTTTCGGTCTGGCTGCTCTTTGGGTTTACTCAGCAAATTCCAGTGGAACTCGAGGAGGCCGCCATCATCGACGGCGCGACGCTCCTGCAAGTTTTGTTCCGCGTCATCTTCCCGCTCATGGGCGCGGGTTTCGCGGTCTCGGCCATTTTCACCTTTCGCATCGCCTGGAACGAGTTTATCTTGGCGCTCTTCCTGACAAGCCGCTACACCAAAACGCTGCCCGTGTTCGCCTCCGAATTCATCCGCGACGACGGCGTGCTCTGGGGGCAGATGATGGCGGTGGGGAGTCTTATTGCGATTCCTCCCCTCTTGATTACCTTTTTCGCCGCGCGGCAGATTATCCAGGGGATGACGGCGGGAGCGGTGAAAGGGTAAAGCAGTGGGTAGTGGTTAGATTTTTCTAATCACTCATCACTAACCACTCACCACTTTGATTTTGAAAGGACGTTATGAAACCCAAACTGCAACTTGCCTTAGACACCTTCGACCTGCCTTCCGCCCTGGCGCCTGTGCAAAAGGCGCGTGAACACATCGACGTGGTCGAGGCGGGGACCATCCTTTGCTACGCCGAGGGGATGCACGCGGTGCGCGCGCTGCGGGCGCTCTACCCCGACAAGATTTTGCTGGCGGACGTGCGGATTGCCGAAGCGGGGAGCATCATCGCCAAACTCGCGTTCGAGGCGGGGGCGGACTGGGTGAGCGTGGTGAGCGGGGCGACGCTGACGACGGTAGAGGTGGTGCTGAAAGAGGCTGAGAAACGGGGGGGGGAGGTGCAGCTCGAGCTTATCGACGGCTGGACCTGGGACGACGCGGCGGCGTGGCGCGACCTGGGCGTACCCTGGGTCATCACCCACCGCAGCCGCGACGGTGAGGCAACTATAAAGGAGCAAGGGGGCGATTTGAGCTGGAAAGGTAGGGATTTCGAGGTGATGCGGAATTTAAGCGAGATGGGCTTCAAGGTGAGCGTGGCGGGCGGCGTCAAGGTTGAGGATATGCCGCGCTTCAAGGATGTGCCCATCAGCGTCTTTACCGTCGGACGAGCGATTCGTGAGGCGGACGACCCGGCGGCGGCGGCGCGGGCGTTTCAGGACGCCATCGGCGAGACCTACGGCGTGACGGGCTGACATGTTGCCTCTGGGCGTCTACGAAAAGGCGCTGCCCCTCGACCTTTCATGGGCGGAGCGTCTGGAGCTTGCGCGCGAGCTTGGCTTTGACTTTGTTGAGCTTTCGATTGACGAGAGTGATGAACGTATTGAGAGGCTCGAGCCCACCTCAAGGGAGCGCCGCGAGTTACAGCACGCCGTCAGGGAGACGGGCGTCCCGCTCAAGACGCTCTGCTTGAGCGCGCACCGCAAGGTCCCGCTCGGCAGCGCTTCGGCAAGGACGCGGGCGAGAGCGCTCGAGCTGCTCCTGCGCGCGGTTGACTTAGCCGCCGAGACGGGCGTGCGCATTATCCAGGTGGCGGGCTATTACGTTTTTTACGAGGCCGAGACGGCGGACTGCGTGGGGTGTTTTGAGGAGGGCTTGGCGGAGGGGTTTGCGTTTGCCGCCCAGGCGGGCGTGATGCTGGCGGTTGAAAATATGGACACGCGCGGCGTCACCTCGTTGCGAGAGGGGATGCGCTTGGTTAATCACTTCAACTCGCCCTGGCTCCAGCTCTATCTGGACATCGGCAACTTGGCCGAGAGAGGGCGGGACGTTTTGGCGGAGCTCGAGCTTGCCAAGGGACACATCGTCGCCCTCCACGTCAAAGACGCCCGCCCCGGCGAGCCCCGGCGCGTCCCCTTCGGCGAGGGAAAGGTGCCCTTCGTGGAGGCGTTCAGCACGCTTTCCGCGCTCGGGTATCATGGTCCCGTCGTGGTGGAAATGTGGAACGACAACGCGCCCGATTCATCTAAAAAAGTTAAAGAGGCCAGGGCGTGGGTCCTCGCGCGCATGGCCGAGGGCGGGCTCATTGAGCAGGTCCCCGCGTGAGGCTCGAGCACCGCACCCTTTCGCTCCACCCAGCCAGAGGCGGCTGACGCCGTGCCCCGCTTCGACGTCACCACCATCGGCGAGGGACAACTGCGGCTCTGCGTTCCGGCGGGGACGCGGCTCGAGCAGGCCAAGGCGTTCGACGTCCACGTGTCCGGCACCGAGGCGAACGTGACCTGCACGCTCTCGCGCCTAGGCTGGTCGTGCGGCTGGGTGAGCGCGCTGCCCGACTCGCCCTTGGGAAGGCGGGTCGCGGGTGAATACCGCGCGACGGGGCTCGACCTGTCGGCGGTCAAATGGTCAGGCGACCACCGGCTCGCCACCTACTACGTCGAGTACGCCGTGCCGCCGCGTGCGACGCAGGTCTACTATGACCGCGCGGGCACCTGCTTCACACAACTCACTCCGAAGGACATCAATTGGGACTACCTGCTCGACACGCGCCTGCTCCACCTCTCGGGCCTGACGCTGGCGCTGTGTAGCGGCGTCCGCGACCTTTTAACCGAGGCGGCGGCGCGCGCCAAGGCGGCGGGCGTGCCGGTGAGCTTCGACATGAACTACCGGAGCCGACTCTGGACGCCTGAGACGGCGCGCAACGTCGCCGGACCTTTCGTGCGCGGCGTGGATGTCCTCTTCTGCGGACGCGCCGACGCCGCGCGGGTGTTCGGCTGCGAGGGAACGCCCGAAAAGATGGTGTCGCAACTCGCCGAGCTGAGCGGCGCGCGTTACGTCGTCATGAGCATGTCGCACGAGGGTCTGATGGGCTGGGACGGGACCGACTATGTCCACGTGCCCGCTAGGGACGTTGTTATTTTGGACCGCATCGGCGCGGGCGACGCGATGGTGGCGGGCGCGCTTCACGGGTATTTGCAAGGAGACTTTAACAAGGGTCTTCTTTACGGCGCGCTGACCGCCGCGCTCTCGCTGAGCCAGTATGGCGACCAGCCCGTGACGAACCGGGAGGAACTCGAGCACCTCCTCGCCAGCACCTCGGTGGATATTCATAGATAACACACTCTGTCTGGGTTGCACCCAAAACGTGCATACGTGCGTAAACCCTGTTGACAGCGCCTCCTGTGGGTGCTACCATCCTCGGAAACATTATGTTGAACGCCAGTTGATTCAAGCGTAAGGATGTGTTGGCCTAAGGCGCGCCCGGCAAGGAGGGCGCAACCCCCTTCGCATTCCGCGCGTAAGTATACAGAGGGGGTACCGGGGTGAGGGTGGCCCAACGCAAAGCTTCTCCGGCGGGCTCATTTTGGGGCCGCCTAAAGCGTGACCTGCGCGGCTCGAATCCGGTCGGCTACCTCTTCACGCTGCCCTACCTCATTTTCTTCGCCGTTTTTACCGCCTATCCGGTGGGCTTCGCTTTTTACCTGACGGTCCATAACTGGAACATCGTCCGGCCTGAAAAGCCGTTCGTGGGCCTGCGCAACTACGACCGCTTGATAAGCGACGAACTCTTCTGGAAGGCGCTCGTCAACACGTTTGTCTTCCTTATCGTACATATCCCTTTGCAAATTGCGATCGCGCTCTTCCTGGCGGTCATCCTCAACCAAAAGATTCGGGCGCGGGCCTTTTTTCGCGTGTCCTTTTTTCTGCCCTTCGTCACCTCGGGCGCGATCATCAGCCTCATCTGGCTCAGGCTTTACGCCGACGATGGATTGTTAAACGGGATGCTGGCGCAGGTCGGTTTGCCGGAGGTGGGCTGGCTCTCGAGCCCCCGCCTAGCCATGCCCTCGATTGCGATTATGGCGACCTGGAAAAACGTCGGTTACTACCTGATGATTTTTTTGGCCGCGTTGCAAAGCATTCCTGCACAGCTTTACGAGGAAAGCTACTTAAACGGCGCGAACGCCTGGCAGCGCTTCTGGTACATTACGCTACCGCTCTTGAATCCGGCGATGGTGCTGGTGGTGGTGCTCTCGACCATTGGCGGCTTTTCTTTGTTCGTCGAGCCCTTCGTGATGACGGGCGGCGGGCCGGTCGATTCAACCCTAAGCATCGTGCTCTACCTCTACCGGCAAGCCTTCCAGTTCTTGCGGATGGGCTACGCGGCGACGCTCGGGGTGGCGCTGGCGCTGCTCATTTTCGTCGTGACGCTCATCCAGCGCCGCTATATCGAGCGGGAAGT
The DNA here is from genome assembly GCA_965214995.1 of Trueperaceae bacterium. Taxonomy (GTDB): domain Bacteria; phylum Deinococcota; class Deinococci; order Deinococcales; family Trueperaceae; genus CBDCCT01. The sequence continues at coordinate 3,660,324 of CBDCCT010000002.1, read as the reverse complement.
GGGGTACTAGGTGCGGGGGCTCGAGCGCCGCTTGGAAGGCTGGCCCTTGGTGGCGCGGCAGGTGCTCTTTTACGGGCTCTTGGGGTTGGGCGCGCTCACCTTCCTTTTGCCCTTTTTGTACATGGTCTCGACCTCGGTCAAGGGGCCGCAGGAGCTTTACGGCTTGAACCTCATCCCGCAGAACCCGACTTTGGAGCATTACCGGGCGGTCTTTACCCAAATCCCCATCGGCCGCGCGCTTTTCAATTCGGCCTTTGCCTACGGCCTGCAAACCGCGTCGGTGCTCGTTTTTTCCTCGATTGTTGGCTACGCGCTCTCACGCTTAAAGTTTTTCGGGCGCGACTTCATCTTTAACATCATCCTCCTGACCATGATGATTCCCGGTCAGCTCCTCTTAATCCCCCTCTACATCCTCATCGTGCGCTTCGGCTGGAACGACTCGTACCAGGCGTTAATCGTGCCCGGCATGATCAGCGCCTTTGGGATTTTCATGTTCCGCCAGCACTTCAAGACCATCCCGCAAGACCTCCTCGACGCGGCGCGGGTGGACGGGGCCTCGGACCTGACCATCCTTTTTAGGATCATCTGGCCGCTCTCGACGGCGGTCATTATCACGGTGGGGATTTTTACTTTCATGGGCGGCTGGAACGACTTTTTATGGCCGACGATTGTGAACCGGGAGCTCGAGTACCAGACCCTCACCCAGATGGTCACGCTCTACGGCATCGGCGGGCAGGCGGGCGGGCAGGTGGGCTCGGTCATGGCGGCCACGCTGATTGCCGTGCTGCCCATGATAGTCGTGTACCTGGTGTTCCAGCGCTACTACCTCGAGGGCATCACCTCCTCGGGCGTCAAAGGTTAGGAGGGGCACGCAACTGTCGGCTAGACCACAAGCTTTAGCACTTGCAACCATAAGGAGGCGACCATCAAAACGCTCAAAGTCACCCTACTTCTCCTCCTCGGCTTCGCCCTCGCGCAGACCGAGATCACCTTCTGGCCCTCGTCGAACCCCGAAGAAATCGCCTTTGCTACTCAGGTTGTCGAGGCGTGGAACGCGGCAAACCCCGATATCCAGGTCAACATGCAACCCCTACCCGCAAGCCGCTCGACCGAAGAGGTCTTGCTCGCCGCCATCGCCGCGCGGACCACGCCCGACGTGGCCGCCAACATCTACCCCGGCGCCATTAGCCAGTACGTCGAGGCGGGCGGGCTTTTTGAACACGAGACGCTGCCGGGTTTTACCGAGTTTATGACCCAGCGTTCCGGTGAGGCGATTTTGGACCTCTACACCCACCCGAGCGGCCACGTCTACCAGGTGCCCTGGAAGGCCAACCCGGTGATGTTCGCCTACAACGTCAATTTGCTCGAGGAAGCAGGCGTCGCGCCGGAGGATTTGGCGACTTACTCGGGTTTTCTGGAGGCGGCGCGCAAGGTCAACGAAACGTGGGGCGGCGAAAAATACCTCTACGCGCCCAACGTGGACGTGACCTGGTGGCAGCGCTTTTTCGACTTTTACACCCTTTACATCGCCGCCTCCCAAGGCCAGACGCTGCTGAATGATGAGGGCGAAGTTGCGTTCGACAACGAGGCTGGGCAGGAGGTGTTCGCGTTTCTGGCGACGCTTTTCGAGGAGGGTCTCGCCCCCAAAGGCCAGTCGGCGCAGAACCGCTTTTTCGACGGCACCGTGCTCGTCGAGCCCGCCGGGCCTTTCACGCTGCCCTTTTACGAGCAAAACGCGCCGGAGGGCTTTGCATACGACCTCGTCCCGCCGCCCGTGCCCGATAGATTGGCGGGCGAGCCCGTTTTCACCTACGGCGACCCCAAAAACATCGCCATTTTCAGCACCAGCGAGCACCCGGAAGAGGACTGGAAGTTTATCGAGTTTATCTTAAGCCCCGAAAACGACGCGCTCTTTATGGAGCTTACGGGCCAGATTCCCTACCGTCAGGACATGGCCGAGAACCCGCTCTTTATCGAGATGCTGGGGGAGCGGCCTATTCTGGACGAGTTCATCGAGCAGAACTTGCGCACCCGCGGGGTGGACGATACGCCGTATCTCATCGAAATTTTTGACGCCATCTCGAGAGAGTACGAAGCCGCCGCCGTCCAGGGCGTGCGGAGTCCCGAGGAAGGCTTGGAACGTGCGGCGCAGCAGGCTCGAGACATCATCAGCGGCTTTTTTTAAGGAGGCAGTTATGAAGCGACTACTGGTTTTACTGGCAACTTTACTTTTGGGCCTCGCTATGGCTGAGACCCGCTCCCTCACGGTCGAAGTGGACAAGCAGACCGACCGCCCGGTGCCGGTCTCCATCGACCTGCTCACGCTGCGTAACGAGGTCGGCGCGGAGTTCGAGATGAATTGGGACTCGTTACGCGTGCTCATCGGCGGCGAAGAGGTGCCCTATCAAATTGACGACACCGACCTCAACGAACGTTTGTCGGCGGGCGACGAACTCGCCTTTTTGGCGACGGGTCCCGCCGAGATTCAACTTTCGGACGAAGCGATGGACGCACCGAGTTACGACGCTGCACTTTCGGTGAGTGGAGAAGACCCCACCGTCATCTCGAGCAACATGATGGACGGCTTTGAAGTCGAGGTGCCCGCGAGCGGTCTGCCGAGCATCACCGGCTTTGGGGGCACGGACGAACTCTTAATCGACGAACTTGGCATCCTGCGCTTTTCGGGCTACCCTGAAAGCACCTACTGGGCGAACGAGGAGCTGGGGCCGCACGAGGAATATACGACGCTCGAGGAGGGCGGGATGCGCCACGTGACAACCCAAATTCTCCCCGCCGGACCCGCCCGCGTCACGGTGGTGAGCGAGTACGCCTCGGACCGCTTTGTGGGTTTGAACCAGCGCGTGGTCGCCCGCATCTACGCGACGGGCGACGTGGACGTGTCGAACGACGTGACCTTTCGCGGCTACGCCGACATGATGAAGGTGCAGAACATGGCGACCAGGGTGGTGAGCCAGGCCGACCCCGAGGCGCTCCACCTCATGCCCGTGTTCCGCAAACTCATCTGGGCCGACCAGTTGGAAACCACGCCGGAAGCCTACTTCGCCGAGCGCGACGCCGTGACCACCGTTGACGGCACCCCCTACCTCGCTTTCCGCGCCGACAACAATCTGAACCCCCTCTACTGGGGCGCGACCTACATCTTCGCCTCGCCCGAGGCCTGGCGGGCCGACTACTCACCGACTCTCGGACTCGCCGTGGCCGAAATCTCGCCCGAGACGCCCGAAATCGCTGAAAACAACGACGCCTTTCTCTCCGGCGACACCTGGGTCTTCGAGTCGCAGGAGTTCCGCACGGGCGTCTTTAAGTGGACCGCGGACGAGTTCGCCACCTACGACGCGACGGCGGACGTGACGCCGAGCGCGCCCAACCACTACCTGCCGGGCGACACGCTGGACTTCCGCCACGTCTACAGCGTTTACGAGGCGGCGTCGGAGGAAGAAGCCATCTCGTGGGCCGCCGACCGTCAGGCCGAAATCGCCTCGGTCGCGCTGCAAAGTGAGTAGTCGTGAGCATGAGCGTTAAAAGGGTTCAAAAAATTCCGAAGAGGATGCTCCCAAGCATCCTCTTCTCTCTCCTCGGGCTCCTCGCCTCGCTCGGCTTTGCACAGGACGCAGCGCAGGACGTCACCAACTTCGACCACCTCGACTTTCTCACCCAGCCTTTCGAGGTCGAGGGCGAGACGCGCCTCGGCGTCTGGATTTACGCCGAGCCCAGCCCCGACGAGCCGGGCCAGTACGTCGGGCGCGAGGCCCCCGGCGAGGGCGTGACCGACTTGGACGACGTGGCGCGGGCGGCGATTGCCTACCTGTGGGGCTACGAAAGGGGCGTCGTTAGCACGTTGGATGAGGCCAAGGGCCTGCTCGACTTCACGATGGCGCTCCAGGCCGACGACGGCGAGTTCTACAATTTCGTTTTTGAAGACGGCAGCATCAACACGCTGGGCCGCACCTCCCGCAAAGGCGCGGGCTTTTGGGCGGCGCGGGGGCTGTGGGCCTTGGCCGAGGGCTACCGGGTGTTTCGTGATGTAGACCCCGACTACGCAGCGCAGTTGCAGGCGAGCTTCTTAAAAGGCGTGTCGCCCTTTGTGGCGAAGGTCGAACCTCAGTTTGGCGAGTTTGAAACGGTTCGCGGCTTTGAAGTGCCCCAGTGGCTCCCCGACGACGGCGCGGACGTCGCTTCGATTTTAGCCGTGGCGCTGGCGCGTTATTTGGAAGTCGAAGAGAACGAAGAGGTGAGGGGGCTCCTCACGATGCTCGCTGACGGTCTTGCCGCCTTCCAGTACGGCCCGCCCGAGACGTACCCCTTTCTCGCCCACCCCTCCTTCGCGCGCGACCCGCTCGAGTGGCACGCCTGGGGCTCGAGGCAAACGCAGGCCCTGGCCGAGGCATACACAGCAAGTTCTGAAGCGCGCCCCGAGGCGGAGGACTGGCTGGACAGCGCCGAGGCGGAGGCCGGGCACTTTTTCGTGCATCTCCTGGCGAGCGAGGGTCCGGTCGAAAGGATGAGCCCCGCGGTGGACACCTTCGCGCAAATCGCGTTTGGGATGGAGTCGGTCGCCTCCGGCTTTTTCGCGCTCGCCGACGCGACGGGCAAGGAGGTTTATAACGAACTCGGCGGGCTCATGACGGGCTGGCTTCTGGGCAACAACGAACTGCGCCAGCCCATGTACGAACCCCAAACGGGCCGCACCTTTGACGGCTTGGAGCGCGGCATCATCAACCGCAACGCGGGCGCGGAATCGACCATCACCGGCCTTTTGGCGCTCCTCCAAGCCGAAGCGCGGCCCGAGGCTTTGGACATGCTCCCTTACGTTTGGCTCGAGAAAACGGACGACGTGACGCTCGAGATAGAGACCGGTCTCGACTTCGGGCAGTCGCCCCCCACCGAAATAAATGCGGCGGCGAGCGGGCAGCTTACGGCGGTGCTGGTCGAGGGCTCGAGCGTGGGGGCAACCGTAGAACTCCCCGAGAGCGGCCCCTACCGCGTTTACGCCTTGGCGCGCGCCGAGAACCGATCCAACACCCTAGAAGTCTTCGTTGACGACGCTTCTCTGCCTACGCTCGAGCTGCCGGGCGTGGATGAGGTGCATTACCAGATGAGCGAGCTGGGCGTGCTTACCCTCGAAGCCGGTGAGCACCGCGTCACCGTAAACAACCCCGCGGGCACGCCCGTGCGCGCCGACGCGCTCGTGTTTCGCCCGCTGGTGATGAGAAAGCTTTATGGTCAACCGGGGCAGCGCCTTTTGCTCTTGAAGAGTTGGGCCGAAGAGGACACGCAAGCGGCGGTGACGGGTGACGGCTTAGGAGCGGGAGCCAGCGTGCGCGTCTTCGACCGCCTGGCGAACCTCGTGAGCGAGACCGAAGTTGCGGCGGACGCGGCGGTCACCCTGCCGCCTTTTGGTTTCGCGCTCGCCCACTGGTCTACGGACGCGCCCCTGCCCGACCTCGCCGGGGCGGGAGGACGCACGGGGCCCGAGCTCGAGCTCCCCGCCGCTTTTGAAGAAGGGGATTTTGTCGCGCTCGAGCTCGCCCCCGCTTTTAACAACGACGCCTTTTCCGACCCGTCGAACCCCCTAAAGGGCAACTTCGACAACCACTCGGGCGAACTGGGGGCCACCTATCCGGCGGAGCGCTCGCCCGCGGGGGGAGAAAGGTTCGTCTTCGAAGAGGTCCCCTACCTCTTCCCGCCCACCGAGGCCGAAGCCAACAACGTTTCACTCCAGGGCCAGCGCCTGCGCGTCCCGGCGGGCTCCTATGAGACCCTGCATCTTCTGGGCGCGTCCGAACAGGGCAACTATGAGGTGCCCCTAACGCTCCACTACGCCGACGGGAGCAGCGAGGAGGTAATGCTGGGCCTTTCCGACTGGTGCCAACAACCGCGTTATGGCGAGACGGTCGCGTTGGACTACGCGCAAAGGCGGGGGGGTTCGGGCGCGGTCGAGAGCCTCAACTGCCGCATCTTCGCGCAGACGGTGGCGCTCGAGCCGGAGCGCGAACTCACGGGCGTCGGCCTGCCCGACCGTGAGACGATGCACCTCTTCGCGCTCACCCTGGAAGGCAGCACGCAGCCCTAGCAGGAGTTTTTGGAGCCCTCCTCCGGTGAGCTCCGCGGCCAAGGGGGCTCCGTCAGAAGAAAAGGTGGAGAAGGTAAGTGGAGCGTAGCGGGGCGGTGGAGACACATCCCGCCCCGCTACAGCCAGCCCCGCTCCCGCGCCCACCGCGCCGCCTCGACCCGGTTGCCCGCGCCGAGTTTGGAGATAGCCTCGGAGAGATAGTTCCGCACCGTGCCGTCCGACAACCCCAAAACGGCGGCGATGTCCGCGCTCGTCCGCCCCTGCCCCGCCAAGCGCAGCACCTGCCTTTCGCGCTCGGTGAGCGGGTCGGGCTCGCCCCAGGCCTCGGCGGCCAACTCGGGGTCCACCGCGCGACCTCCCGCATGAACGCGCCGCACCGCCTCGGCGAGGTCGCGCGCGGGCGCGTCTTTGAGGAGATAGCCCGACGCGCCCGCGGTGAGCGCGCGGCGCAAGTAGCCGCCGCGCGCGAAAGTCGTGAGGATAATGACGCGCGTTTTGGGTAACGCTTTCTTGACTTCGGCGGCGAGCTCGAGCCCCGTCATCTCGGGCATCTCGATGTCGGTCAAGAGTACGTCCGGCTGGTGCGTTTGCGCGAGCTTCAAAGCCTCCACCCCGTCCTTGGCCTGCGCCACCACCTCGATGTCGCCTTCAAGCTCCAGAAGCGCCGCGAGCGCGCCCAGCACCATCCCCTGGTCTTCGGCGATGAGTACACGAATCATGCGTCTTGCAGCGCGGGCTCTGGCGCGGGTCCTGGTGTTCGTTCTGGTGAAGTTTGGCTTGGTGAGGTCATCGTGGGTAAAAAGACGGTGAGGCGGGTGCCACTTTTACCGACGCGCACCACCCGCCCGCCGAGCGACCGGACCCGCTCGCGCATTCCCAACAGCCCGGAGCCCTCGGGCGCGAGGCCGCCGCAGCCGTCGTCCTCGACCTCGAGCCCCACCCCGTCCTCTTCCCACCGCAGCCGCACCGCGCAGCGCGTCCCCCCGGAGTGCCGCACCACGTTGGTGACCGCCTCGCGTAGCGCAAAAGAGAGCGTACTCTCTTGCGCCGGGGAGAGCGTGACGGGCTCCGCGTAGTAGTCAAACGCCACTCCGGCGGTCTTGAGCACCCTTTTGACGCTCTCGAGTTCCGCCTTAAGCCCCTGCGCCCGGTAGCCCCGCACCGCGCTCCGCACTTCTGACAACGCGTCCCTGGAGATGCGCTCGACGTCCCGCATCTCCCCCGCCGCTCGAGCCGGGTCGTGTGGCGCGAGTTTGGCGGCCAGTTCAGACTTCAAGGTGATGATTGAAAGCGTGTGGCCCAGCAGGTCGTGCAGGTCGCGGGCAATGCGCTCGCGCTCGGCCACGGTCGCCAAGCGCTCGATTTCCTCCTGGGCCATGAGCAGCTTCGCGTTGCTCCTTTCTCGCTCGGCCTGGAAGGTGTTGAGCGCGCCTATCATGGGTACGAACAGAAAAGCCCACATGAACGTCCAGAGGCGGACCGACAGGGGCAAAGGCGACACCACAAAGGCGAGCGCGACCACTCCAAGAATAAGCAGCAGCACCCGCAGAACGAGGCGCGGCCTCCCCGCATAGGCCGCCGCCGCCCCGGCGTAGACGAAAAACACGGTGCCGCCCGTGTTGAAAAATTGGACCGACACGAAGCCCAAAACCGTCATGACGCCGACCGCAAGGAGAATAGGACGCCCCTGCTGCTGAAAGCCCCAGAAGTAGACGGGCAGAAAAAGCGCAACGGACCCGAGGGTGGCGAGCCAGTCAACAAGGCCGAAAGAAGTGTCGAAGAACGGCTGGAAGAAGAAAAAGCCCAGGTAAATGAGGTAGAGGTAGGGCTCCCAGCCGATTCTTTTGGGTGAAACGGACGTGAACATCTCGTTCATTCTAAAGCACTCTATCTAAAGCACCATGTAAAACCCTAGCGGAACGCCACCTCATCGAGGAAGAACGCGAACACCCCCGGACCCGGCCCGGCCGAAAAGACGACCGCCTGCAGCCCGCCCGTGTCGCAGCCGTTAAGGGTGGCGAGGTCAAACGCGTAGGCCTGCCACTCCGGCCCAACCTCGAGAGGCCTTTCCGCCGGAATCTGCCCTAAGTTCTCGCAAAACACCTGCACGCGGTAGGGGCCGCCCTCGCCCTTGGCGAAAAAGTGGAGGGTGGGCTTGTTTAGCAGGTCCGCCCCCGCGAACGGCTCCGCGCCGGGCATGAACATCGCGCCCGCCCAGGGAAAGGCGAACCCCTCCCTGACCTCGCCCTCGATGAGGAGCGCGTGACCGCTCCCCGCCGCGCCGCCCTCGACCACGCGGAAAGCGGCTTCGGAGGCCCCGCCCGCCACCGCGTCGGTCGAGACGACCCAGGGCTGGCCGAAGGCGACGCTTAGGTTCCCGGCTTCAAAATCGCTGACCGGGGCCGCGTCCGCCTCAGCGAGCAGGCGCGTCTGCGCCTCGGCGGCTTCGCGTTGGGCCGCAAGCCCCGCCCGGTAGGCGTCGCGGTCGACCCTGACGCCGTCCTTCCAGACGCCGACAATCGCGCGCGTCGCGGTGACGTCCTCCGTGGGGTCGCCCTCCACGAGCAGGAGGTCCGCCTTGAGGCCCCGCGCGACGCGGCCGCGGTCGGTGAGGCCGAACCGGTCGGCGGGCACCGAAGTGGCGGCGGCGAGGGCGTCGCGCGGGCTCAAGCCCGCCGCAGTGAGGAGCGCGAGTTCGCGGTGGAGGCTCGCGCCGTAGGTCGTGCCCGGGTTGGCCGCGTCCGTGCCCGCCAGGACCGGCACCTCCCGTGCGTGCAGGGCGCGCACCAACGCCTGAGCGGCCGCGAAGCTCGAGCCCCCGGAGGGCGGAAAAGCGCCCGAAAGGTTTTGCAGGTCGAACGCGGAAAGGTAGGGCTCGAGGCGCGGGTCCTCAGCCAACACCTCACCTTTTGGCTCGCCGCCAATCGTTTCGTACACCGCGAGCGTGGCGATGACGAAGATGTCGTTTTCGACCGCAAGCTCGAGCACCGCCTCGTCGGGTTCTTTGTCAACGACGCTGTGCGCCAGCCCGTCCGTCCCGGCGCGGATGGCCGCCTTGGCGTCGTTAAGCGTCGAGACGTGCGTGACCACCAGCAGGTCCCGCGCGTGCGCCGCGGTCACCACGGCCTCTAAGGTCGCCTCATTAAGAGTCGGATAGCCCAGCCCAAAGGCCGAGCCGTCCTCGAGCACCGCCTTTATCCAGTCCGAGCCCTCCGCCGTGCGGGCCTCGACCCAGGCGTCGGCCTCGTCGGGGTCGGTTAGGGTCGGGATGGCGAGGCCGAACTGGGTCCCGTGCCCCCCCGGCGAGGTGGCGAGCGTTCCCGCCGAGAACAGGTCGGCCCGGTCCGTGGCCCCGCCCGCCCCCTGCTCCGCCCGCATGGCCTGCGCGAAGGAAACGTCCGTGAACATGTCCAGCATGGTGGTGACGCCGAAGACGGGGGCTTGCTCGAGCGCCTCCCGCGTAAAAACGTGCACGTGCGCGTCGATAAGTCCCGGCAGGAGCGTTTTGCCGCGCCCGTCTACCACCTCAGCCCCCGCGGGCGGTTCCAGACCCTCGCCCACGGCGGCGATAAGTCCCTCCTCCACGAGAACGTTCGTCTGCGGAATCACCCGCTCGCCGTCAAAGACCCTGACGTTCTCGAAGAGCACCGCTTGACCCGTCCCCGCCACACCGACGCCCGTCAACAGCGTGGTTGCGAACAGTACAAAAGCGTGTGTCATCCTCATTTTTACCTCCTTCATATCTCTTTACTAGCCGTACGTCTTGCCCTCGTCACGCCAGTACGCCCACACCGCGATAGCGAGAAAGAACACCGTGAAACCGAAGAGCGCGGCGACGTGAACCCAGCTCGCCCTTCCCTCGCTCGCCCCAATGGTCTTGAGCGCGAGCTGCGCGTAGTGATACGGCGGCAGGTAGGGCGCGATGGCCTGGACGGCTCCGGGCAGGTTTCCGAGGGGAATCCACAAGCCGGAAGCAAAGGCCATCGGCAAGTAGATGATGTTGAGCGCGGTGGGCGCGCTGTTGGGGCCGAGCAGGTAGCCGAACGCGAGCCCCATCGCGCAAAACGGGAACACGCCCACGAGCAGCACGCCGAGGAGCGAAAGCCAACTTGTGAGGGGCAGCCGCACGCCGCCCAGAAGCGCGCCGAGGGCGAAAAGGAGCATCACGATGAGCAGACTGAAAAAGAGCGCCATCGCAATCTTGGCGACGAAGTAGGCGGTCGGCGGCATCGGCGAGGCGCGTTTCAGACGCATCCAGCCCTGCCCGCGCTCGACCGCCACGCCGACACCGAAGCCGAACAGCGCCGCGCCGATAATCCCGAACGCGCCGTAAGTTGCGAGCAAGTAGGTCGAGATGCTCACCGGACCCGCGGAGCCGCCAAAGGTGAGGCCGAAAATCACGTAGAACATGAGCGGGAACACCAAAGTGGCAACCGAATAGGCGGGCAGCCGCCAGAGCTTTAGGAATTCGGTCTTGGCCTCGAGCGCATAGATGCGTGCTAAGTTGCGTTTTGGGGGTGATGAAGAGACGGTTGAACGTGCGCGGGTCATGCGGGAACTCCTTTTTGAGTGTATGTCTTGTTCTTTGTAAGCGCCAAGAAAGCGTCCTCGAGCCCCGCCCCGCTCACCTCTAAGTCGCGCAAACCGGGGTCGCGCTGCAACAGCGCCAGCACCACGGGCTCGGCCTCGGTCGCCAGAATCTCTAAGGCCGCGCCCTCGAGCGTTACAGAAGTCACACCTGCAAAACCCCTCACCATCTCGGGGCTCACCTTAGTGACGCAACGAATCCGCCGCCCCGCCGTGCGCGACTTGATTTCGGCAGGCGTGCCCTCGGCAATCTTCTCGCCCTTGTTGATGACGATGATGCGGTCGGCCAGCGCGTCGGCCTCTTCTAAATAGTGCGTCGTTAAGACCACAGTCCGCCCCGAGGCGATAAAACCGCGCACCCGCTCCCACAGACTCCGCCGCGCCTCCACGTCCAAACCGGTGGTGGGTTCGTCCAAAAAGAGCAGGTCGGGGTTTCCGCAGAGCGCGAGGGCTAGGTGCAACCGCTGCTTTTGGCCGCCCGAGAGCTTGCCGTAGAGCCGATGCTCGAGCCCCACAAGGTCAGCAGCTTGGAGCGTCTGAGCCAAACTCAGCGGCTTGGGGTAATAGGATGAAAAGAGTTTAATATGCTCGCCCACCTTTACCGTCTCGGGCACGCCCGAGATTTGCAGCATCGCCCCCACGCGGGTGCGGGTCTCCGTTGCCTGGGGGTCCGCGCCGAAAAGTCGCGCCGTGCCCGCCGTCGGGCGGAGCAGCCCGAGCAGGAGACTCACCGCCGTGGTTTTGCCCGCGCCGTTGGGGCCCAAAACCGCCACCACCTCCCCCGCGCGCACCTCAAAGCTGACGTTCTTGAGGGCCTGAACCTCGCCGTAGGTTTTGCTGACCCCACGCAGTTCCGCAACCTCGTTTGAAAATTGGGGTGCTGTGCGCTGCGCTGTGGGTTGTGCCGTGCTCGTCATGCCGACCTCCTACGCGTCATTATGCGCGCCTAAGCGGAGGCCGCCTACTGCCAAACATCAAACCGCCGGGGTGACAACTGTCATGCTCTTGAAGGCGGGTGTGACGCGGGGGCTCGAGCCGTTCAACAGAGCTTGGGCGTGTCCTCGGGCACAAGAACGTCGTAAGCACAAGCGATTTTCGCGTAAACTGAGCGGCGTGGGACACGAGACGTTCAGTTACCGCGCGCAAAAAAACGGCACCGTCCGCATTTTCTGGGAAGGGCGCTGCGTCAAAACGCTCGGCGGTGAGAGGGGCCGAGACCTCGCCTCCAGACTCGCCGAAGCGGGTGAAGAGGAGGCGCAGGAGCTGCTCCAGCGCGCGACGGGCAACTTTAAGCGCGGCAACGAACGCCAGAAGCGTAGGCCATAAGGCTGTAAGCGTCATGTTGTGTTTTGGCGACCTGGTCACGCTGCCAGACGAGTGATATTTCAGAAAAAAGGTCTCCAGCGCCGCATGATAAAGTCGGGTATGAACGTTTGCACTACCCTCGTCACGCTTTCCGTCAGCCTTTTATGAGCGAGGCCGAAATCCGGGTGCTGGGCAGTTTGCTAGAAAAAGAGCGCACCACGCCCGAGCTTTACCCGCTAACGACCAACGCGCTCCTCAACGCGTGCAACCAGAAAACGAACCGAGACCCCGTGCTCGAGCTTTCCCAAGACGAGGTCGAGGACACCCTGCGGACGCTCCGCGACAAGGGGCTGGTCAGCACCACGCGCGCCGCCAACGAACGCGTCTTTAAGCATCAGCACAAGCTGGAGGAGGCGTTAAACCTTAACGCGCAGTCCCTCGCCGTGCTCGCCGTGCTCATGCTCCGCGGCAAACAGACGCCCGGCGAACTGCGGAGCCGCACCGAGCGTTACGTTTCTTTTGGCGACATAGCTGAGGTCGAAGAGGCGTTGGCAAGCCTCGAGGCCCACCAGCCCACGCTCGCCAGAAACTTCGGGCGCGGCCCCGGTCAGAGCCAAGACCGCTGGGGACACACGCTGGGCCGGGACGAAGAAAAGCAAAAACCGCGTGCCAGGCCCGCCGCGTCTCAGACGGACGAACTGGAAAGACTTAGGGCTGAGGTTGAGACGTTGAGAGAGAGTGTCGCGCGTCTGTATGAGCACCTCGAGCTGCCCTTCGACGCGGACGCGTAACGCATTTTCAGTGACAAACTCACCGCCGGAAGTCGGAAATAGCGCAAGGCTGTAGGCAGTCGGGCGCAGCGCTTTGTCATTTTGCTACAGGTCGCTATTTCCGAGTGGCTCTGCCTCACCAGCCGGTGGAAGGGGTAGCTCACGCTCGCTGTCCCTCGCTAAATATTTCGACGTTTCTATCTGCCAATCGGAATATGCAATAGGGAAACAACCTCGTTTTGCAAACCCAAGCATTTCTACATACCAACCAGCATAGTTCCAATCCGAACCCAAACCCGCACGAACGACTTCAGGAAAGCGTTCAACAAATTTAGCCGCCAGTTGTTGTGGGATATCGTGCTTGGCATCCGTCCAGCCAAAGTACCCGTTTCCCATTCCAGTGGTGTAGTGAACACAAGCCTTGTACTGGAGCGGCATTGCACCGTGAGTCGCCAAAGTATTTGTGATAGGTGTGATTGAACAGCGCCAATAAAGTCCAGACGGGGCCATGCCCGGAACTATCCGAAGTCGCTGATAACCTCGTTTATGAAGTTCATGCACCATAAGAAGAACATATTGAGCGTGCCGTGTCTCGAGGTCTGAGCTTCGTTCATCTGGCATGTGTTTGTTACAGAACCTCGCGCTAGCGGTTTAGGCTCTCCGCCCAGTTGTCCACCTCGAGCCGCGCCGCCTCACCTGAAAAGTCCAAACTCTCCTCAACCCGCTTCACGAGTTCGTCGCGGTCGCCCCCGGTCGCCTCGATGTCGCTCGCGGGCACCTGCGGCCAGGCGCGCTTGGCGTTCTCTTGAACCTTGTCCCAGTCGGTTCTGATTTCGTCCCAGGTCATAACGTTTCCTTTCGCTCTTTCCAGACGCATCTTTTCGTCGGTCTGCGTGTTGCTTAGAGGTCTCCAACGGTACGCGTACGGGCTCGCCGCGCACAGTATTTTCAGAAACGAGTTTAACACTTTGGGCGCCCGGCGGTCTTGGCGCGTGGCGTTGAAGCCCCACAAGAGCGCGCAGTTCGCGGCGCGTGGAGAATGAGAACTTCCACAGCGGCCCCCTCCAAAGCACCCTATACTCGGAATGTTTTAGGCGCGCGTCCCGTGTTTTTGTTTGACGAGCTGCGCAACTCTCGAGGAGGCTACCTTGAAGCGCTTTACCCTCTCACCCATTCCGCTCATGACTGTGATTTTATTACTCGCTCTGCTCGGCGCGTGCGCCCCTTCCATTAACGTGCAAAACAACGTGCTGCCGACGCTTGTTTCGGTGACCGTGCCTCAAGAGGGCGACGAAGCGAACGCGGTGCTCTTGCAGGGCCGTTACTTCGGCGACGGTTTTTCGGGCGGCGCGGCCGAGAGCTACGTCATCATGGGTGCAGACATCAACGGGCAAGGCGGCGTGGTCGCACCCGCGAGTTCCTGGAACGCGTCGCGCATCGTCGCGCCCGTCCCGGAGGGCGCGGGCAGCGGTTACGTGTTCGTTGTGGTGGAGGGGATAAAGAGCAACGGCTTACCCGCCAATCTGCCCTGACGGGGCAGCCGCAGCGTCCCCTCGAGCCCCCATAAGCGTGCTAGACTTTACGCTTATGAAGCTCCGAGCCGTCAGAGGCACGTTTGACATCCTGCCCGAGGCCCAGCCGCGCTGGCGTCACGTTTGCAGCGTGGCCGAGAAGGTTCTAGGGCGCGCGGGCGTGCAGGAAATCTCCCCGCCCGTGTTCGAGCAGAGCGAAGTCTTCATCCGGTCGGTGGGCGCGTCGTCGGACTTGGTCGTGCAAAAAGAGATGTACACCTTTGAGGACGCGGGCGGGCGCTCTCTGACGCTGCGCCCCGAATTCACGGGCGGCGTGATGCGCGCGTTTATCGAGGGCGGGTTCCAAACGCGCCCCACCCCGGTCAAGCTCTGGAGCCGCGGCCCTGTGTTCCGGGCGGAGAGGCCGCAACGGGGTCGCTTCAGACAGTTTCACCAGGTCAACTGCGAGTTTTTGGGGCTCGAGTCCCCCCTAATAGACGCCGAGGCCATCGCGCTCCTCTACCGGGTGTTAAAAACCTGCGGCTTAAAGAGCCTCACCGTCAAACTCGGCTCGGTCGGCGACCCGGAGGACAGAGAGGCTTATAACGCGTACTTGCGTGATGCGTTGGGGTCCAGAGCAGGCGACCTCTCCCCCACCTCGCAAGAGCGCCTGAAACTCAACCCGATGCGCGTGTTGGACAGTAAAGACGAGAACGACCAGCGGATTATCAAGGACCTCAAGAGGCCGCTCGAGTTCTTGAACGCGTCCGCGCGGGCGCATTTCGAGGCGGTGGGGGGGTTTTTGGGCGATTGGGGGATTCCTGTCGAGGTAGACTCTGGCATTGTGCGCGGGCTCGACTACTACCGCCGCACCGCCTTTGAGATTCACCACGCGGGCATCGGCGCGCAGTCGGCGCTCTGCGGCGGGGGGCGCTACGACGGGCTTGTCGAGAGCTTGGGCGGGCCGCCCACCCCCGGCGTCGGCTGGGCCTTTGGGGTTGAAAGGGTGCTGGACGCGCTTATGGAAGACGGCGTCACGCTTCCCCCTGCGCCGCCGCCCGCGCTCTTTTTGGTGCCCTTGGATGACGAGGCGGTAGCCGAGGTCTCTAGAACGGCTTTTGAACTGCGCGAGCACCACGCGGTTGAACACGCCTACGCGAAGCGCAATCCGGGAAAGGGTTTACGCGACGCGGACCGGGCGGGGGCGGTCTACGCGGGGCTGCGCGGGCCTGAGGAGCGCACGGCGGGCGGCTACGCGCTCAAGCACCTGAAGAGCGGCGAGCAGCAGTTTGTGCGCGAGAGCGAATTGGGGGGGTTTCTCGAGCGTGGCTCAGAGCCGCCGACCCTGTTATAAATTCCGTGTTATAGCTCCCGTGTCGTAAATTCCGTCGTTCATGAGTGTCACGAACTCAACTGTTGCGAAGCGCGTCGCGGTCTAAGCTGCTCCAAAGGCTGTAAAGCGCACATCCCACCCAATCAACGAGAGGCCACTATGAAACGAACAGACTACTGCGGCGCACTGCGCGCCGAACACGCGGGCCGTGAGGTCGTCTTACAAGGTTGGGTCAACCGCGTCCGCGACAAGGGGGGCGTCGTGTTCGTCGTCCTCCGCGACCGGGCGGGCACGGTCCAGGTGACCGTGGAGCCCGATTCGCAAGCCTTTGAGAGAGCCAAAACGCTTCACAGCGAGTACGTCGTGGAGGTGTCGGGCACCGTCCGCCTGCGCCCGGAGGGGGAGCGGACGCACGGGGCGACGGGCGACGTTGAGGTAATAGCCAACGCCATGACGGTTCTTTCCGAGGCCCAGACGCCGCCCTTCCAGGTTGACGGCAGCGTGGACGCGTCCGAGGTGAACGAAGAGTTGCGCCTCCGCTACCGCTACCTAGACCTGCGCCGCGCCGAGGCGGCCCGCCCGCTCTGGCTGCGCCACCGCGTGACCAAGGCCATCTGGGATTTTTTGGACCGTGAGGGCTTCATTCAGGTCGAGACGCCGCTCCTCACCCTCTCGACGCCCGAGGGCGCGCGCGACTTTCTAGTCCCCACGCGGACCGCGGGCGAGTTCTACGCGCTCCCCCAGTCCCCGCAGCTTTTCAAGCAGATGCTGATGATGAGCGGCTTTGACCGCTACTTTCAGATTGCGCGCTGCTTCCGCGACGAGGACCTGCGCGCCGACCGGCAGCCCGACTTTACGCAGCTCGACCTGGAGATGTCTTTTGTGGACCAGGAGGACGTGTTGGGGCTTAACGAAAGTCTGATGCAGTATGTCGTCAAGGAGGCGCTGGGCCGAGTTATCGAGACGCCCTTCCCCCGCCTTTCTTACTTGGAGGCGATGAACCGCTTTGGCTCGGACAAGCCCGACACCCGCTTCCATTTGGAGCTTGCGGACGTGTCCGAAACGTTCACCGGAACCGCGTTTCGCGGCTTTGGAAGCGTGCTGGAAGCGGGCGGCGTCATCAAAGCGCTGAGCGTGCCCGCCGAACACGCGAGCACGCTCAGCCGCAAGGGTTTGAGCGAACTAGAAGCCCACGCCAAACGCCACGGGGCCAAGGGTCTGGCCTGGCTGCGCCGCGACGAAGAAGGGTTTAGCGGGCCCATCGCCAAGTTTTTGTCCGAACGCGAGGTAACGGGGCTTACGACCCACGCCCCCGAACCGGGCGACCTGCTCCTGTTCACCGCCGACGCCTGGCTGGGGGCCTGCGAGGCGCTCGGCGCGGTGCGGCTCAAGCTCGGGCGCGATTTAGGATTAGCCGACGAGGACGCGCTCAACTTCCTTTGGGTGGTGGATTTTCCGCTCCTGAGCGTGGAAAACGGGGAGGTCACGTACATGCACCATCCCTTTACCCGGCCCCTGGATGAGGACCTGTCGCGGCTCGAGACCGACCCTGAAAACGTCCGCGCCTGGGCCTACGACTTAGTCCTCAACGGCAACGAAGTCGGCGGCGGTTCGCTGCGCATCCACCGTCTGGACGTTCAAAAGCGGATGTTTGAGGCGCTGGGGTTTTCCGACGAGGAAGCGCGGGCGCGTTTCGGCTTCTTTTTGGACGCGCTCGCTTACGGCGCGCCGCCCCACGGCGGCATCGCCTGGGGGCTCGACCGTCTGGTCATGCTGCTCGCCCGAACGAAGAGCCTGCGCGACGTGATAGCGTTTCCCAAAAACCAGCGGGGCGCGGACCCGCTCACGGGCGCGCCGGGGCCTCTAGAGCCCGCACAGCTTAATGAGCTCCATCTACGCGTGGCTGACGAGCCCGGTGGGGCACCCCAAGACAACCCCGAACCGGCACGCAGCCTAGAGCCCACCTCGTGATTCCGCTCGTGCTGCTCGATATAGACGGCACCCTGATAGGCTCCTCCGGCGGGGTAAAAGACTGCGTGTGGGAGGCGGCGGAAAAGGCTCGAGCGGGCGGCGTCAAGCTGGCCGTCTGCACGGGCCGCCCCTGCGCGGGCGTCGCGCAGCGCGTGGCGCAAAGGCTGGGACCCAACACCCCGCACATCTTCCAGAGCGGCGCGCTTATCTCTTACGGCAACGGCGAGACGCTCCAGGCGTTCGCGCTCAAAGAGGCCCTCACCAAAGGACTTATCGAGCACGCCCGCAGCCGCTCGCTGGTCTTGGAGCTCTACACGCCCAACGCGCTTTTCGTCGAGCGCAAAACGCCTTTAAGCGAAGCGCACGCCAAGATGATAGGCGTTACGGCCATCGTCCACGACCTCAGTGACGTGGCCGAAAACGAGCCCGTGGTGCGCGCGCAGTGGGTGCTCCGCCCCGAGCAGTTGGACGCCGCCGAGGCGTTCGCGCCCGCGGGTCTTCAGTTCTCCCAAGCCACCTCACCCGTGATGCCGAACACGCTTTTTGTGAGCATCACCCGCAAGGGCGTCTCCAAGGGTGCCGCCGCCCGCGAACTCGCCGACACGCTCAAAGTTTCCCTAAAAGACGTGATGGGCGTAGGCGACTCCACGGGCGACCTGCCCATGTTGGAGCTCGTCGGCCATCCCGTGGTGATGGGCAACGCACCCGAGACGATGCGGAGCCGCTTCGAGCGCATCGTGGGCGAGGTCGACGACTGCGGCGTGGTGGCGGCGCTCGAGGCCACGCTCACGCTGGGGAATGCTTAAAGCTGCCTGTCAGGCGGCGGCACAAGACCGTTTCATCTAATAAGAGGTAGCACCTCCTCGACGAGTACCCGGTTGAACCTGTCGGGCTCCTCGAACGGTGGGTTGTGACCCGACTCGAACCAAAAGAGTTTCTTAACAGGCGCGCTGAGCTTTTCAAAATAGCTTTCCGCCACCACCGCAGGAACTTGCCAGTCGTGGCGGCCCTCGAGGAAAAACACGGGCACCTCGAAGGTGAGATACCGCTCGTCCAACGCAAACGTCCGGAACTCGGGCCACAGGGCGCGGAGCGAAAATTGGTTGCCTCTGCCGAACAAGACCAGGTCCCACCAGCTCGCCTCGTCGGTTTGCAGCGCCGCCCGAATCAATCCTCCCGTAGACAGGTCGCCGTAAAACGACCCGCCAAAGCGCTCGACCCACTTGCGTGACGTGAGCATCTCGCCGACGGTGTGGGGCGGCAAGCCGATACGCCCAAGTTCTGTTATAGCTTTCTGGTTTTTGCGCGCTTCCGCCTCCGACAAGGCGAATTCGTAGGAGCGCGCCTCTCCCACCGGCATGTCGGCGACCTGCCCGACGCCCACATAGGCGGCGACCTTTTCGGGGTGCTCATAAGCGTAGAGGGTGCCGAGCGCCGTGCCCCAGGAGTGCCCCAGCAACACAACCTTTTCTTTGTTGAATCTCTTTTGAACCAGGTCCACGACCTCATCCAAGTCAGCAATGAACCTCTCCATCGTCATGGTGTCGGGCGGGATATCGGCATAAAAGGAGCGCCCGGTGCCGCGCTGGTCCCAGTACACCATCAGAAAATGCTCCTCCAACTCGCTGTTGTAGTGCCGAAAGAGCGCGGACTCGCTCGCACCCGGCCCGCCGTGCAACAAGATGAGGGCGGGATTGTCGGAGGAGACGCCGCGAAACCAGAGCATCTGCTCGACGCCGCCGATCTCAACTTTTTCCATCACCGCAACGCTGCCAGGAACCACCCGGCCCTGCGCGTCTCTAAAAGGTTTGGTATCGACGCCGACGGTCAAAAGGAGAAACAAAGCCAAACCAACGACCGCAACTGCACTCCCTATAGCGAGCCATCTGAAGACCCTGCGCCAGCGCGGTGGTTGAGACATGAACCTCAGCATAAACAAAAAAGGAGAGCGAAAAATGAACCACCCAATGTGATAGTCAATGGAATTCAGCGCAACGCCCAAAGAATTCCGTTGGCCCGGTGGAACTTCCAATTACACACGCCTGTTAAACTCCTCCTTATGCATTCGATTCACGACCTACCCAACCATTTAGGCGAGACCGTGCGCGTGTCGGGCTGGCTCACCGGCCTGCGCTCCTCGGGAAAAATCGCCTTTTTGCAACTCCGCGACGGCACAGGTTTTGTGCAGGGCGTTTTGGCCAAAGCCGATGTTCCCGAAGACGTGTTCGAGCGCGCCCGGCGGCTGGGGCAAGAAACGAGCCTCGTCGTCACGGGCGAAGTCCGCAAGGACGAGCGGGCACCGAGTGGCGTCGAACTCGGCGTGACGGACGTGGAGGTCGTCGCACCTCCCGCGGAAGAGTACCCCATCACCCCCAAGGAGCACGGGGTGGATTTTCTGATGGAGCGGCGGCACCTCTACCTGCGGCACAAAACACCGTGGGCGGTCATGCGCGTGCGCGACGAGTTGGAGCGCGCCATCACCGACTTTTTCGCCGAGCGGGATTTCGTCCGCTTCGACGCACCCTTTTTCATGCCCACCGCGGTGGAGGGCACGACCAACCTGTTTGAGATTTCGCTTTTCGACGAGGACAAGGCCTATTTATCCCAATCGGGCCAGCTCTACGCGGAGGCGGGCGCGCTCGCGTTTGGCAAGGTCTACACCTTTGGCCCCACCTTTCGGGCCGAGAGGTCCAAAACGCGCAAGCATTTGCTCGAGTTCTGGATGATCGAGCCCGAGGTGGCTTTTTTGGAGCACGAGGGCAACATGGCGCTGCAAGAGGCGCTTCTGTCTTACCTCGTCGGGCGGGTGCTTGAGACGCGGCGGCCCGAACTCGACCTGCTCGAGCGCGACGTGAGCAGGCTCGAGCCCACCGCCAACGGCGACTTTCCCCGGCTGACCTACGATGAGGCGCTAAAGCTACTCACTGAGAAGGGTGAGCCTTTAGAGTGGGGCGACGACTTCGGTGCGCCGCACGAGACGATTTTGGGCAATGCCTTCGACCGCCCCGTCAT
Organism: Trueperaceae bacterium; assembly: GCA_965214995.1. Lineage (GTDB taxonomy): Bacteria > Deinococcota > Deinococci > Deinococcales > Trueperaceae > CBDCCT01. The sequence goes on along the minus strand of CBDCCT010000002.1, from coordinate 3,639,741 downwards.
CGTCCACGCCTGGCCCACCCAGACCAAAGCCTTTTACATGCAGCCTTTCGACGACGACCCGACCCGCGTCAAGTGCGACGACGTGATAGCGCCCGAGGGCTACGGCGAACTTATCGGCGGCTCCCAGCGCATCCACGATTACGAACTCTTAAAGCGCCGCATCGAGGAGCATAACTTGCCGTTGGAGGCTTTCTCCTGGTACCTAGACCTGCGCCGCTACGGCAGCGTGCCGCATTCGGGCTTTGGGATGGGGCTCGAGCGCACGCTGGCCTGGATCACGGGCGTCAACCACCTGCGCGAGGTGATCCCTTTTCCGCGGATGCTGACGCGAATGTATCCCTGACATGGGCGTAATACCTGGCTATTGGGGGCGTCGGCGTGCCGGGCTCGGGACAGTTCATGATGTACGAAGGGGTTGCGGCTCCTTAAGTTGGATGTTAGGGCTCGAGTCAAGGGGCTGGGATTAGTCTTAGCTCCTGTTTTTGTGTCTCGACAAACATCGCTCCTCAATCAAAACTTTGTGCGACGTTTTACGTGGAGGCGGCAATGCGCTTTTCTAGCGCCAAGTGACTGAGGTACGCTTGCACCTCAGCTTCTCTTCTACCAATGTTTTGGGGTGGCGCTTGCCGTGGAGGTAGAGGTAGCCTATGATGGTGTGCAAGTAAGGGCGCTCGGTGCTTAAGCTCAAACGCTTAGTACGGATAACCCTCCTGACCTCGATGAGAAATGGAGAATCATCTTTTGAGAGTCCCACAGCAACACTCATCTTCTCACAGCAACCTCACGAAGTGCGGTAATTGCTCACGTTTTGGGAGTGTTATACCGCAGGGTGCGGTATAACCATAGTTATGCGGCGTTGAACTACAGCCAACGAGGTTAGCGTGAACTACTGGATTTTCAAGTGCAACCCGGAAATGTACGATCTCTTCGAGCGGCTGAAGAACCCGAATCCGGAGATTACTTGGCTTGTTACTCGCTACATGAAGGACATCAAGCTGGGTGACATTGCTTTTCTGTGGCAAACGGGCAAGGAGCGCGGCATCTATGCAGTGATGCAAATAGAATCGGCTCCTGAGGACATGCCAGAGTTACCGAGCGAGCAGTCCTATTGGACGACGCCTGAAACTCAGGTTCGTTGCCGGGTGAGAGGCAAACTAACACACCGGAACTTGGCTATAACCAGTAGCGAACTGAAAGGAGTTCCGGCGCTGAGCAACCTATCTGTCTTTCACGGTTTTCAGCAAGGAACTAACTTCCCAGTCACACAGGAAGAAGGCACGGCTCTCATGGCTTTCATCGGCGGGCAAACCGCATAACAACGCCTTGCACCGGACGCGAATGTGGCCTTTTGCTGTCGTCGGGCCTCGCCAGCCCAAGTGCCCGCCATTCTCAGGTGCTCGCGCCGGTGAAGGCGGGCGTTACACACTAAAATAAGCGTGTGCATACAGTTTTACAAATCGACATCTTACAAGTTTTTCTTCTAGTCAAACGAAAATGATGAACCCGCTCACGTTCACATCCAGCGGGACCGCGCTGTAGCAAAGTTCTGGCTCGAGCCTGTAGCTTACGCAAAAAGCGCAGGCTTTTCTTCCCGAATTACCCTCGAGGTAGCACCTCAACCTCAAACGTACTAATTAGCACCTCCACCCCCGCTTCCAGGAGCAACCTATCCGCGCGCGGTTCCACACCCCACGGCACGCCCCGCAACCAAGTAAAAGTCTTGACGTCATGGCCTAGTTCTTCTTCCAACCTCAACAGCGCCCCGACGCTCTCCTCGCGCAGCTTATCAATCGGGGTGTCCGGGCGCGGCTCGGCGTGGGTCATCGTGTGGCAGGCGACGCTGTGACCGCGTTTTTCAAGGGCGCGCACCTCGTCCCAGCTCATCGCCACGCGCTCATGGGGTTCATACTCTCCCTCGGCCAGGGCAATGTGATGCGCGGCGGCAAAGGCGCGCTGCTCGGAGGCGGGCGCGTCAAGAAAGCCGGGAATGAGGAAGAACATTCCGTGCAAACCTGCCTTTTCCAGGAGCGGCGCGGCCACGTCATAACCGTCGCGGGTGCCCTCGAAAAAGGCGAGTAGCGCGGGCGGGCGCGCGCCCTGCCAGGGTTCGCCCGCGACGAGGCGGCATAGCGACGCCTCAGTCACGCTCGAGAAGCGCTCACCCACGGCGCGCAGCCGCCTTTCGTAGCGCGATGCGTCGGCGCGGGGAGTGATGTGAAAGTTGAGCGCGCGCAGGTAACGGCCTCTGCGTAGCGCCTTGGTCAACGCCCGCAACTCCTCATCCAGCGCGCTTCCCAACCGCAGCGGCGGCCAGCCATCGCCACTGGCGGCGGGGTCGGGCTCGGCGCGCAACGGTGGGGCTTCTTCATAAGGTTCGGGGGTAAACAGGTCGGCGGCCACGACCTCGAGCGCCCCCCGCAACGCCCGCACCGGGTCGTGCTCCTCACCCACCAACAAACGCGCCGCCACCCGCTCGGTCGCGTCGGCGAGGGCGCAGCCGTAGGGGTCCTCGGGCGAGGAGGGTTCACCCTGAAGGTTGGAGAGCGTCAGCAACATCTCGATGCCCTCGCGCCGATAGTCGCGCCGCGCGAGGGTAGCGGCTCGAGCCGGAGCCGCAGCAACGAGCGCGTTCACAGCCTCTTGAGAAGGTCTGTTCACCCCTCTTGGTCTCCCCTGTGATACTGCGCCTCGTGACTCGCCGGTTCGCGGTAGAGGGAGTAGAAGGGGCTGACGAGGCGCTCGAGCCCTGCCAAATCAAACCAGGCAGGACCACCCAAAGCTTCCTCATCCTCTTCACGCAGATGCACTCGAGCCGCGCCCCTTGGCGGGGTGCCGACGCCAACGAGCAGACTCTCCCCTTCCAAAAGCCGCCGCAAGTTGCGCGCGCCGATGCGGCCATACGAGGCTGTTTCAACTTCCAGACCAGGTACGACGGCTTTAACTGTGTGCACACCCTCACCCCGCGCCTTTTCGCTTTGCGTCTCTACATAAAGAATCTCGAAATTCTCCAAACGCTCCGTCAGCAGCGCCAGCGTCTCCTCGGGCGTGGACACGCGCGTTTGGGGCAGGCTCTCCCAAGAAATATGTTCGCGCACCCGCCACACGGGCTCGAGCTTTTCGCGCAACTCGGCGTGGGTCAGCTCGAGCCACGCCAGCATCGAGGACAGCGCCCGCGCCTCCTCTTTACCCGGCGGGAAGTGGCGACGGTGCGCCTCCAAGTAGCCCGGCGTCGCCACCTCGGCCACGCGGTCTAAGGGGCCTTGGTCGAAAGCCAAACGCGTCCGCGACGAGGCGTATTCTAGGAGCGCCTTGCGCAGCGCCGTGTCCCGGTCGGGGTGGCAGGCCTCGCCGCAGGCTCCCTCAGAGACGGCGGGCGCGAAGTCGTGGCGGGCGGGGCCGTGGACGTACACGTTGGCGAGGCCGAAGTCGGTGGCGGCGAGTTTGACGACGGGCTCGAGCCCCCCCTCGCGCAGTTTCGTTAGGACGGCGTCAAGGTCGTCCGGCAACCCGCTCACATCAACCGCCACGCCCCGGTCAAAGGCGCGGTAGCGAACCGAGTTGCCGTCGCGCTGCAAGATTTCTAACACGGCGTGAGACAAGGCGCGCTCGAGCGAAAACCCGGCACCCAGACCGTTTGAGACGGGCAGAAAGAGCGGCCTGTAACCCTTGGGGAGTTCGGACGCGCTCGAGGCCGCCGCCGCTAAGGGCACGAACCGCTCCGCCCCGTCCGACCAGCGGCGAAGGCGCACCCAGCGCAGCCCCCGCGCCGGGGTGTAGTCGCTCCCGGCGGGTAAGCCTAAACGCACGGCGTCCACCACCGACGCCTCGCCGTAGGCGCTCACGAGGTCATTGTATGAGGCGCTTTCGATTGGAAAAGTAGGAACCGTGAGGCGGCTCTGCAACTTCTCGTGCTGCTCGCCCAGCGCGCCAATTTCGGCCTGCAATTCGCTCTCACCGTAACCGTGCCCGCCATCGGGAAAGCCCGGCATCTGCGTGACCGACCATGAGGGCAAGCCGGTTCGGTCCAAGGCGGTCACCGCGAAACTCCACAATTCGCCCTCGGGCAGCGCGGCGCGGTAGCGGTCCCGCACCTCCTCCAAACCCGGCTCCTTTACCTCCGTCTCATTCGTATTTTGCGTCATCCTTTAAGCCCCGACATCGCCAGACCTTTCACGTAGTAACGTTGCAACATCAAAAAAAGCACCGCCAGGGGCACCGTGCTCACCGCCAGCGCCGCCTGCTGTAAAGATTCATCTTCGATGTTGCCGAACGCGCCGCGCAGGAGGTAAATTCCGACCGGCAGCGTCTCCAACTGGGGCGCGGAGCGGGTGATGGTCAGCGTCCAGATGAACTCGTTCCACTGGTAGATAAAAACGAAAATGCCCAACGTCGCCAAAGCGGGCTTGATTAAGGGCAGCACGATTTGCGCGAAGATGCGGAATTCGGAGCAGCCGTCGATGCGGGCGGCCTCGAGCAATTCGGTCGGAATCGTCACCATAAACTGCCGCAGCATAAAAATCCCGTACCAGGTAATCAAGAAGGGCAAAATGAGCGCGGCGTAGGTGCCTAAAAGCCCGCTTCCCCCCGCCCCTAAGATTGTATTCCCGCCCGCCAGGGGCCAAAAACGCATGAGGAAGAACATCGGGATGAGAAAGAGAAAAAAGGGGAACATCTGCGCGGACAAGACGCTCCGGAATATCCAGTTGCGCCCCCGGAACTGATACTTGGCGAGCGCAAAGCCCGCCATCGCGCTCGTCAGGAGCTGCAAAAAGGTGATGCTCACGGTGACGATGACGCTGTTGAGGTACCATTTTCCGACGGGCAGGCTCTCGAACACCTCCGCGTAGATGCTCCACTGCGGGTCGGAAGGCCAGAACACGGGCGGCTGCGCGAACCTCTCGGCGGGCGTGCGCAGCGCGCCCACGAACATCTCGAAAAAGGGCAGGAGCATAAGGAAGCCCCCCAGCGCGAGGAGCCCGTACTTGACGACGCTCCCCACTATCCACATACGTCTACTCATCATTCTCCCCAATCACGCTCACCTTATGCGCCAGCTCTCGAGAAGACAAAAGCTGTCTCAACTTTCTACTCGGTACTCAATACTCGACACTTTGTCTCACCTCAACCCACCCTGCGCGCGCAACGCAAAATGCTCAGTAAGCCTCAACGCCGCCCCGCCGGAACAGGCGCAGTTGCACCAGGGTGATGAGAAAAATCACCACGAACAGCACGAACGCCGCCGCCGACGCGCGGCCCATGCGCAGGTCGGTAAAGGCGGTTTGGTACATGTAGAGCGCGGTGACGTTGGTGCTCCCCACCGGGCCGCCGCCCGTCAGGACCAAGATAAGCGCAAACGCCGACCCCATCGCCCTGATAAAGCTCGTGATGCTGACAAAAAGCAGCGTCGGGCGGATGAGCGGCACGGTCACGTTCCAGAACATTTGCAGCGTGTTGGCGCCGTCCACCTTGGCCGCGTTGTAATAAGAATCGTCGATGCCCTCGAGACCGGCGGAGAAGAGCAGCATGTCTTGACCTAAGTAGTACCAGATGGCGACCATAATCACCGCCCACATCGCCACCGAGGGGTCGGTGAGCCAGTTCGGCCCGTTAACACCGAGAAACCCCAAAAGCCGGTTGATAAGCCCGCCGTTGCCTTTCAAAATAAACTGCCAGAGGAAGCCAATCGCGGCGACGTTGGTGATCATCGGCAGGAAGTAGAGCGAGCGCCAGAACGCCTTGTAGCGGCTCTGGGTAAACACGAACGCGACCACGAGCGCGAGCGGCGTGCCGATAAACACCGCGCCAAAGGCGAAAAGAAGCGTGTTCCACAGGGTGAGGCGGAAGGTGGCGTCGTTAAAGAGATAAAAATAGTTGTCCAAGCCGATAAAATTAGGCGTCGAGAGCGGGTTCCAGCGCGTAAAGGTGAGATAGAGCGAGAAGCCGATGGGCAACAAGAAAAAGACCACGAAAAAGAGGAGCGTGGGCGCGAGGAACACGTAAGGGGCCCAGTCTTGCTGGCGGACACGTCGCCGCCTACGCGTAAGGGGGGCAGGGGCGGCCGCGTCGGTTGCGGGTTTGGTTGTCATTGGGTTGGGTGGTGCATACTGACCTCTTCGCGCTGGAGCGCACGTTTGTACCCAGTTTGGCGACCGGGTGACGGAGCAGAAAACGCCGCGAGCGGAGCCGTAACATTAGAGTTGTGACGTTGAGGCAGGTAAAGTATAAGGGTAATCAGAAACAAGTGGGGCTCGAGCCTTCAAGAGGGCCTCGACACCCGAGACCCTCTCCAGACTTGGAGGTTAGTAGTATTCAGCCAAAATGCTGCTAATCTCTGCGTCCGCTTGCGTGAGCGCCTCTTCCGGGCTCAGCTCGCCGCGCCAGGCGCGCTCGATGTATCCCTGCAAAATCCGCTCGATTTCGCTCGCCTGCACCACGTTGGGCTCGGTGATGGAGCGCTCGAGCGCGTCGGCAAAGGGCGCGGTAAAGAAGTCGCCGAGTTCGGCCTGCGCGTTGTTGATGTCGGTTTCGTTCGCAGTCAGCGCGCCCAAGTCAACGAGCATCCGCCCCATGCACGAGGGTTCGCCCTCCGCCTGTGAGGAGTTGAGCCACTCAAGAAACGCCCACGCCTCGTCCTGCACGTCGCTGTTGCCGTCAACCGCGTAAAAGAACGCATACTGCAGGCTCCGCCAGTCGTCGCCCTGCGGAATCTGGCTTATGCCCACCGTTTCTTCAAAGGCGTCACCAAAGGCGGCCTGAAGTTGCGACTCGAGCCACACCGGCTGAATCTCCATCGCCACCAAACCGCTGTTGAAGTCGTCGACGGTCAAGCTCGGCGTGGCCGCGCCCATTTGAAAAAGCTCCACTTGCTGCGTCAGGGCCTCGACCGCCTCGGGCGTGGTCAGGTTGGTCGCGGAGAAATCCTCGGTGAAGAGGTCCATGCCCTTGGAGTAGAGCAGCGTCAGGAAGGGATGCACCACCTCCGCGGTCGTCGTGCCCGCCGCATAGCCCGACTGGGTTATCTGCCCCCCGTCGCTTTTGGTCGTCGCCTGCGCGATCTCTTGCAGCTCAGCCCAGGTCGTCGGCGGCGCGTCGTAACCAGCCTCCTGTAAAAGCTTTTTATTGTAAATGAGCATGTAATTGCTCACCTCGGTGGGGACGCCCCAGAGCTGGCCCTGAATGCTCGCGGCGTCCACCGTGCTGTCGACGTAGTTGTTCTCAACAAAGGCAACAATACCTTCGGGCGGCGTCGCCAGGATGCCGTTCTCGACGAGCTGCGCGCCCCAGATGGAGTAAACGTGGTAGATGTCGGGCGACTGCCCGCCCAAGCGGGAGGTCAGGATGGTTTGCAGGTAGTCACCGTAAGTGATCTGCTGGTGCTCGATGTTGACGCCCGGATTTTGTTCTTCATAGGCGGCAAAACATGGCTCCAAAATCTCGATGCTCGCCGGCGGGTAATGCGTCGCCAGGGTGATGCTCGCGTCCTGCGCGAGAGCCGCCGCGGTCAGCGTTGTCAAAAACACCGCCAAAAGTAACTTAAGGAGCGTCGTCCCACTCGTCCAACCTGCCGTTGCTTTTTCTTGCATCGTTTAGGTCCTTTCTCCGTGCTGTGTGATGTATTCCAAACCATAATGCAATTTTTCACATGACAAGACAGTCGTCTGCCTCTCCTTCTCTTCAGCGCGCCGGGTGACGGTGGGGTGATAGGGGGTGACAGAGGCTGCTAAGGCACCGGGCTGCGCTTCATACGCGCAATCCAGCGGGAGGGCTCGAGGATTTCTGAGAGCGTCGGCAGATTTCCGGGCCCCTCCCACACGCGGTTCATGAAATCAAGCCCCTGCGCCCCGACCACGGCGTTTACAAACGCCTCGCCCTGGCGGTATTGCGCTTTCTTGAGTTCCATCCCGGTGAGGCGGTCGAAAAGCTCTAGGAGCAACGACGGGTTTTTGCGCCGCTCGCGCACGCGCGCCTCGATGGTGCCAAAGCTCGGCAGGACGCGGGGCCCGACCGTGTTCATCACGTGTTCGGCGTAGCCCTCGACAAGGGACATCAAGGCCTGGAGTTCGTCGAACGTCGCCCGCTCTTCCGGGGTGAGGAAACGCGTTAGTAGTCCGCCGCTCGAGGGCCGAACGAGCCTCCCAAGAAGCTCCAACGGGCGCGTGTCGGGCGTCACCAGCCGCGCCGAGAGCCCGCTCACGAGGCGGTTTAGCAGCGCGCTGAAGTGAGGCCGGACCCACGCGAAGCTCTCGAACTGAAAGGCGTGCGTGGTTTCGTGCAGCGCAATCCAAAGGCGGAAGTCCTCGCCCGTGAGGCCCAGCTCCTTTTCCAGTTTGGCGATGTTGGGCTCCACAAAAAGGAGCGCGCCGCGCGCGTGAGGGTCGGGGGACAAGAGGCTTAAGTCGTACTGGCCGAGCACGCGACGCGCGAGAACGCCCAGCAGCGCGCCCATCTCGAGCCCGGCCACCCGGCGGCCCACCTCACCGACCTCCGCAAGCCGCGCCTGCGCGCCGAGGCTCGCAAACAGGGTGGTGAACAGCTCCTTCATAGAAGCAAAGTTGGCCTCCAACCACTCCCGGCGGTCTACGACGTGGACGTGCTCGAGGGGCTGCGGCAACGCCGTACCCAGATATTCAGCAATAAGCGGCTCGCTACGCGCGACCAGGTCGATGTACTGCGCTTCACGCCTCTCCCGCGCGGGCACGCCCGCACCCTCCCAGCCCGACACCCGCAGGGCCACGCGCCGCGCTAACGACCAGTCGATAAGCTCGGCGGGCGTTCTAACGCCCTGAGTTTGAGATGTGGTGCGTTGGGCGCTTTCGCGCTCCCGCCGCGTGGTCACGTAGCGCACGCCGTACCCGGCGACGACCCCCAGCAGCAGCACCGACCCGAGGCGCAAAAGGCGTTTTGACGAAGGTGACGAACCTGACGAAGCCGTATGTGAAGTCATGTTTTCCTTTCAGGGCGTACGCCGGAAAAGCGAAAGGCGTAGAAGAACACCCATCCCGCCTTTAACCTTACGCGCATCAACGCACAAAAACCAGAGTGCTTTCGGCTTTTTGATTTCCGTCTCGGGTAATCAACCCAATCATTAATGAGACCGCGCGACCAATAAACCGTGTTCAAGCGCACTGCGTAGCCCCGCCCGAAATTCCCCCCAGCCCCCGCCGCGTTAAAATGGGCGTCAGGAGGCCCTATGAACGCTGAACAAGCCCAAATTTTAGACCTGCTTAAAAGTGACCCGTCAAGCAATAAACTCGTGCGAGACGGCGGCGACAACCGCTGGTACGTCTACGAATTTAGCGACACCCCGCCCACCATCACCGACGTGCGCGGGGACGTGGGGGACGCGCTGCTTGAGGGGGGCCACGTCCGCTACGTCGAGAATGAGGTGAGGCGTACCGAATTGCCCGACATCTACTCGGTTTATGAACTCAGTGACGGGGGTAGCGACACCTGAGCCGGGTTTGAAGGGGGGCTCGAGGCCAGCAGCCAACGCTCAAGTCGAAACAAAAAAAGGCGACCCAAAGGCCGCCTTTTTACATTTCAGGTTCTGGTTAGTATTCCAAAAAGTCACGCAGCTTGTGCGCCCTCGACTCGTGATATTTGAGCTTGCGTAGCGCCTTGTTCTCAATCTGGCGGATGCGCTCGCGGGTCACGCCGAAGTGTTCGCCGACTTCCTCCAACGTATACTCCTGCCCGTCCACCAAACCTTTGCGCATCTTCAGCACCGCGGCCTCGCGCTCGTTGAGTTTACCCAGCACCTCATCCAGACTCTCGCTTAGGAGCGCCTTGCTCGCCTGGTCCACGGGCGACTCGATGCTTTCGTCGGGGATGAAGTCGCCGTAAAAGGAGTCGTCCTCCTCGCCGATGGGGGTTTCCAATGACACGGGCTCCTTGGCGACGCGGAAGGCCTCTTCGACCTTGTCGGCGTCCCAGCCGGGCCCCATCGCGTCGGCGAGTTCTTCAAAGGTGGGCTCGCGCGAGTGCTCCTGGTGGAGTTCGCGCTTTAGGCGCGAGAGCTTGTTGATCGTCTCGACCATGTGAACGGGGATGCGGATGGTTCTGGCCTGGTCGGCAATGGCGCGGTTGATGGCTTGGCGAATCCACCAGGTCGCGTAGGTGGAGAACTTATAGCGGCGGCGGTACTCGAACTTCTCGACCGCGCGGATGAGGCCGCGGTTGCCCTCCTGCACGAGGTCCATAAAGCTCATCCCGCGGCCCCGGTACTTTTTGGCGATGGAGACGACCAAGCGCAAGTTGGCCTCGATGAGTCCCTGCCGCGCCCACTCGCCGTCTTCGACCACGCGCTGCAAGCCGCGCTTGGTCCGGGCCTCGAGCGTGTCGCCCTCTTCTTCTAAGCGCTTGGCCGCCGCCTCGCCCTCCTCGATGCGCCGCGCGAGCGAGATTTCCTCTTCGAGGGTCAAGAGCTTGACGCGGCCAATCTCTTTGAGGTACTGCCGCACGGGGTCCTGGGTCGAGGTGCCGCGGTCGGACATCTCCTCCAGGCGCGCTTCCAGTGCCTCGCGGTCTTCGTCTTCTTCGTCGTCGCTGTCTAAGAGTTCGTCGTCATCTATGTCGCCATCAACGTCCGCGGCGTCGTCGGTGATTTCGGCCACGTCAATGCCCTTAGCGTCGAGCAGTTTCAAGAACGCGCCGTAGTTCGTTTCTGTATCCTCACCCAACACACCTTCTAAAGCGGTACGCACCTCGTCCGTGTCCAGACCTTCCGCCTGGCCGGTTTTGATGAGCGCCTGGATGGTGGGGTGTTGCAACCACGCGGCTCCGTCTAGTGAAACCTCGCTGGTCGCCTCTACATCCTCGGGGGCTGCTTGCGCGGGGGTCACGGGGGCGGCCTCGAGTTCCGCGTCTTTTTTGCTTTTCGATTTGTTCGATTTGGTTGTAGCCGTTGTAGCCATCTTGTCTCCTAAAAGAGAATCCTGAACGGGTGTCCGGATGATGTCAGGGGCGCGTGAGCCCCTGAGCCAGCGTCTAGATTATAGACCATACGCCGGGGCACACACGTGGAGGCGCGTACATCCCGACCAGCGGGACGGTACGCACCTCAGACGCTATTGAAGCGCGTTAAAGAACCTGCATCACGTAGGAGTCGGTGGCGGCTTCGAGCCCCGCCGGGTTGGCGACGTAGACGCCCCGCGTGCCCGAAAGCGCGCCCTCGTTGCGCAGTTCGCCCAGGATGCGGGTGATGGTCACGCGTGACGAGCCGACGAGCGCGGCTAAGTCCTCATGCGTCAGCGCCAGGGGCAGCTTAACGCCCACATGATCGTCCGCGTCCTGGCCGAAGCGCTCGCTGAGGCGCAAGAAAGCGCGGGTCACACGGGCCCCCACGGGCAGCTCGGCGTCGTCCATGACCTCGCGGCCCCGGCGCAGTTGCAGCGCCAAGCTCTGGAGGATGGCGTCGCGCAGACGGCGGTCGTTCATCGACTGCGCGGGGTCGACGGGCACGAGCGCGGCGTCGTGAATTGCCACCACCGTCTCGGCGTGGGTCTCGCCGCTTAAGGCCGCCGTGCCGAGCACGTCGCCGGGGCCGTAGAGGTCGGCGATGCGGTCGCGGCCCACCGAGGTGGGCACGACCGCCTTGAGCACGCCGCTCTGCACGATGTAGAGCGAGGAGGCGTCGCGGCCTGCTTCGTAAAGCACGTCGCCGGGCTCGAGCGTCCGCGTGGGCAGGGCCAGCGTCTGGGGCACGAGGTCTAGGGGGCGAGCGGAATGGGTTGCGTTGGGTAAGGTCATATGGGTCATAACAATCACCTTTTGGTTAGACTAGAGGGTGGCAAAACGTGCAAATTAGTTGGGTGGTGGGGTTGTACTTGGATGGGCTCCGCCTGGCTATAACGCAACTTGAGAATGGCGCGGATTATTGGGTGGTGCCAATTAAATAGTGCCAACTAAGCGGTGGAAGCTGGGGAGAGGTTCCCCTCAGTGATGTTTATTATACCTGAATTTTTAAGGTTTGTCTAGTGTTTCTGCCTGTTCTGCACACAGTTTCCAGTCCCACCACAACCAGAAATTCAGGTTCAAAATGTTGCGGGGAACATATCAACCTATAAGTTATAGAGCCGCGAATGCGAACTTTCTGCAAGCTGAGTGACAATTTTATCAGGTTTTTTCCTGACTGCTCGGGGCGTTCCGAAGGCGCAAAACTTCAGAAAGCGCTTCAAAACGACTGCACACCTGCTGGTGCCGCGCCGCAAGCTCGTCTAATGAGGCAACTTTGTGAAGGGGCTCGAGCGTCTCCACCACGTCTCGAGGCAGGTCTCTATCAACGTCTTTAAATCCAAAATCCCGTTTGTGCGGCGCGTAAATGATGCGCAAAAGCTCAACCAAAGGTCGCAAGCTATAAGCGTGATACGCCCCCAGCGCCTCCAGAAAAAGCCCCCTGCGGAGGTTTTTCTCGACCCAAACCTGCCGCACCACGAATTCTTTTGCCAGCGCCTCCGCCCTCTCTCGCAACCTCCGCTCCTCCGCCGCCTCGTCCCGCTTTTCGTAACGAACGACGTTTGTTTTATCAAACACCACCCTGACGGCGTCTACACCCTTTTGAAAAGCCACGTCGCGGCTGCGGCTTTGCAAGCATAAATCGAGGAGCAAAAATTTGGAGGTGCCCTCAAGGTGAAAAAAGACCTGCCGGAGGAGGAGATGCGGGTGCGGCGTTTCGTGCTCCACACCGAGCGGCGCAACGGCCCGCAGCGCCTCCCGCACGCGCGCCAGCACCGCGTCCTCGTAGCCATCTTCCACGCTCAGCCACACGTCGATGTCGGAGTGGGCGTCGACGGTTCCGAGTGCGTCGGCCCCCTCCAACCACATCGCGTGAACCTGCGGGTGCGGCTCGAGCGCCTCCCAAAGAGTTGAAAGGATGCGTTCCCTGTCCCGTTGCCCTGCCAATTCGTCAGTTCGTCCCGTCATTTAGAAAGGGTTTCTGGACTGGCGCGCCGTGACCTCTCGAGCCGCCCGCACCCCGCTCTGCAGCGCGCCGTAAACCGTGCCCGCTTCGCCCTCCGTGTTCGTCGCCTCTCCCGCGAAGAAGAGGGTGTTTTTGAGTGGCGCAGCCAATTTCCCGCGTGCGCCCACGCCGCCCACGGACACATAGCTGTACGCGCCCCTCGAGAACGGGTCGCGCTGCCAGTCGTAAACGCGCACCACCTCGGGACGGGGAGGGTCGGGAAAAAGCGTTGCTAAGCTCGAGAGCGCCCGCCCGACAATCTCGCCCTCCGAACACGCCGCTAAGCGCGCCGCCTTGGGTCCGCCCGCCCACGCGGTCAGGACGGGCGTGCGCAGTGGTAAAGTTGTCCAAAAGGTCGGGAAAGATGCGTCGGGCGCGTGAAAATAGGCGGCGCCGAAGTAACGCCCGTCCTCCAAATCCTCCCAAAACGCCTCACCGAACCCCAGCAGCACCTTGACCACCGGGCCTAGCTCGAGCCCCGCCAGCGCCTCCTCTTTTTGTAAAGCCGGGGCGAAGCGCACCGCGCCCGGCGTGCCAGGCTTAAGGAGGCTCAGGGGCAGCGTGACGATAACGCGGCGCGCCCGGAAGATTGCTTCTCGGCCAAAACGCTCGCACGCTACATCTACCTCTCCCTCGCCCCAGCGCACCTCCCGGACGACGGTATTAAGGAGCAACGTCACCTCGGGCGTGATGGAGCGGGTGAGATGTCGCAATAAGCCGCCGTATCCTCCCAGAGGCCGGAACTGCGCGCCCTCGTCGTTGGCACCGCTCCGCCACTCCGTAGCCAGCGCGGCGGCGCTCGCCCGCGCGGGATCCGCCGCGTCGAAGCCCTCAACAAGCGGGCGGGCGAGGGTTTTTGTGTGCGCGTCCGTCCCGGCTGTGGCGGGATGGTTGAGAAGCGCTTCAAAGGAGAGGTCGTCGGCGTCCGTGGCCGCGAGCCTGCCCAAAAGCTCGCCCGCTTCGGCAAAGAACCCCTCGGCAGGCTCCAAGGAACCCCCCCGGTAGAGAAAATGCTCGTCGGCCACGTCCACCGGGATGACCCCGGCGGCCCACAGAAAGGTTGAGCGCGCCGCCGCCCGCCCGTGGATGTACTCGGCCCCCAAGTTGATAGGAAGAGGAAACGCGGGGTCGGTCGCGCTGAACACGCGCCCGCCGACGCGGTCACGGGCCTCGAGCACCCCCACCCGCCCCGCCCCCCGCAGGGCGTGCGCCGCCGCCAAGCCCGCCGCGCCCGCGCCGACAATGAGAACGTCCCAGTCCGCCATCCTTCTACCATGCGCAGCAAACGCCACAAAACAAAGTGGCGGGTGCCGCTTTGCGTGATTTTTTACGGTTCTTGTGAGAGTTTAGGCGGGGCTCGAGCCAAAGAAACTTTGTCAAGCACTTGACAGTTTCTCCCACCAAAGCCTGCCATACTCGGCATAAAGCAAGCAGAGGGGAGGCATGTGGTATTGCGGCACAAGTGGGCTACATTTGTATTCATCTTTACGTCATCCATTTTTAACCACTAAGGGGGGAACATTATGAAAAATTTGTACGTCACCGTGAGCCTTCTCGTTTGGGCGCTGCTGAGCCTCGGCACGGCCCAAGAGGGCAATCTTTACGACATCAACAACCGGCACGCCAACCCTGACGCCGCCATAGACGCCCAGAACGTTTCGCAGCTAGCGCAGGCCTGGATGATTCCCACCGAGGAGCACGTCTCGCACGCGCCGCTCATCGAGGGGGGTCGCGTCTACTTCGCCGACTGGGGCGGCAACGTCTACGCCGCCGATGCGGTCACGGGCGCTATTCTCTGGCAGACCCAAGCCCAACCTGAAGTCATGAGCATGTGGCCCTGGTACGGCTTCGCGGGCACGGGCGCGCTGAGCGACACCATGTTCTTCCAGGCGAGCACCGAGGGTATGGCCTACGCCCTCGACAAAGAGAGCGGCGAGGTGCTGTGGCAGACCGAGATTGCCGAGGACGAGCACGCGGGCAGCATCAGCAAGCTCCTCTACTATGACGGGCTCGTGTTTATCGGTCTCTCGTCGGTGGAGGAAGCGCTCGACGCGCAGATAGAAGACTTCACGCCCGACTTCCAGGGCCGGGTGCTGGCGCTCGACGCGGCGACCGGGGAAATTCAGTGGGACTTGCAGCTCGCCGAGGCGCCGCAGACGGGGGCGGGGATGTGGAGCTCGTTCGCGCTCGACCCCGAACGCGACCTCCTCTACTTCTCCACCTCCAACTCGTACGTGACCGAGGCCAGCCCTTATTCAGACGCGGTGCTGGCGGTGCGCCCGCGCACGGGCGAAATCGTCTGGGCCAACCAGGTGACCCAGGGCGACCTCTGGACGATGGCCGAGCCCGTCGGTCCCGACTACGCCTTTGGCGCGGGGGCGCAACTTTTTGAAGCCGAGGTGGACGGAACAACCCGCGAGCTCGTCGGCGCGGGCCAGAAGAGCGGCTTTTTTCACGCGTTTGACCGCGACACGGGCGAGCTCGTCTGGCAGACTTTTGTGGGCTACGGCGCCGCGGGGGGCGGCATCCATACGGAAGGCTCCGTCGGCGACGGCGTCGTCTACGTGTGGAGCAACAACAACAACACCTACGGCGCGCCGCCGGAAGAGCGCCCCATCACCATCAAGGCGCTCGACGCCGCCACGGGCGCGACGTTGTGGTTCAAGAACCAGGCGCAGCCCGCGGGCATCCCCGCCGCGAGTATGCTCGCCAACGACGTCTACTTCGTCGGCTCCATCGACGGCACGCTCAAGGGTTACAGCGCGGCGGACGGCAGCGAGCTTTGGAGCACCACGTATCAAGACGCCGTCGCCACGCCCCTCAACGTCGTCGGCAACACCCTGTTTTTCGGGACCGGCATCCCCGAGCGCTTCGGCGGGCAGTCCGGCAGCAACGGGATGGTCGCTTATAGCGTAGGCGGGCAAGTGGACCTGACCGCCACGGGGGGCGCGATGGGCACCGACACCACGGGCACCGGAGACGCTGAGGCGCTCGCCACCGAGCGGGTTACCGTGTCGCTGGTGGAGTGGGCTATCGAGATGCCCGCCACCCTCTCTATGGCCGACACGGGTCGCAACCCCGGCCAGTTCATCTTCGAGGTGACCAACAACGGCACGGCGGAGCACAACTTTGAAATCGAGGGTCAGGGTATGGAGAGGGAGTTCGAAAGCAACCTCCAGCCCGGCGAAACCCAGACGATGACGGTGACCCTGCAACCCGGCACCTACCGGGTCTACTGCCCCATCGGCAGCCACGCCGAACTGGGCATGGACCTGCAACTGACGGTTACTGAATAACAGCCGGTAAAAAAGGCTCGAGCTCGAGCCCGCGCCCTGAACTTTCGGGGCGCGTTTTATTTTCATAGACGAAACTCAAATTCATAGGCCCATCTACGAACCTCTTTTTACAAGCGTGTCACAATGCGCCGTAGTGAGCGAGCCTGATTTTCCCTTCTCAATTCCTGTGCCCCTCGAGCATGGCATCTACCGCGCCCTCTCCCAAAAACCCCGCGTCCCGCCCGCCCAAGCGAGCAACTTTCTACCCCTCACCGCCGCCGTTTACGAACCGCTCTGGCGGATGCGCTCGATGGGGATTTTGACGCGCGGGAGCTTTAGCGTAGAACGAGAACTCGCGCTCATGCTCGAGTGGACGCAACCCAAACCGGGCGAGCGTTTTCTCGACGCGGGCTGCTCAAGCGGCCTCTACGCGCGCACCCTGCTGGAGCGTGAGGGGGGGCTCGAGGTTCACGCGCTGGACTACAGCCTGCCGTTTCTGAAAAAAGCTAAAGAGTATAGCAAGCGCGGTGGGGTGGAGCCGGTGCTGGTGCTGGCTGACCTGCGCGCGCTTCCCTATCAAGATGGGGTGTTTGACGGCGTCGTTTCCGGCGGCACGCTTAATGAGCTGACTGATTTGCCTCGGACGCTTTCGGAGATGGCTCGAGTGCTCAAACCCGGCGGGCAGATGTGGCAGATGTATGTAACAAAGGCTGGTACAGGTCTTGGACGCTTGGGTCAGGGGACGCTGGGGCTGTCGGGACTTCGGTTTGTTGAGCCCAAAAGTTTAGAAGAGCAGGCGAACGCGGCGGGGTTTAGACTTATCCGGGCACAGTATCGGGGGCGGGTGGGGCTGGCGCTTTTTCGGAAGGCTTAGCCGTTATGTGAGTATTTGAATTTTGGTTCCCACAGTGGTCTCACGATATAGAATGGCTCAACACATTTTGAAAATCCACGTTGCAGGGTGCAGCATAATCGTAGTTACGCACGTCCTACTGGTATTCTGGCGAATGCCACTCTTCCTTCCAGTCCCCACGCCGAGCGGCGCTTTGAAGCAACTGAGGGAAGCAGTAATCCCAACTGACCTTCCTCCTGATTCTGCTATCGAGCTTGTTATTACCGTTGAAGACCAGAATCTGAATGCAAGAGAGTTTGCTGCTTTCATTAGGTTTCTAGACGGGGCATTTGGACGGCTGACATACCCAGACTACAACTCATATGCTCGGCAGCCCGAAGCTCAGCTTAAATTTCTCTCCATTCGCAAGGGGTCTTTAGAACTGGTAATCCAGGAGGCGCTGTCGCACGTTGACATCGCTACTGCAATTATAATTCTCCGCTACCTACTCAAGTACCTACCAGCCTGCGCCAAAGACTTTGCAAGTGCTTATCGCGAATATCAAGAGGCAGCAATGGTACGTGAGAGGAGAAGGGAACTGCGGCAGCAGGTGAAACAGGATGAAGAACTGCAGCGTCTAACTCCAGAGCGCCGGAATCAGTTAATTCAACTCTTGGATGCGCTCTATCATCGTGAGCAGCGTCAGTTACCGGCCACCAAAAGATTTACGGACAAGTACCTGCGTGACATCATTTTGCGATTCTTAAAACGGCACGGTTAAGTACGGCTAAGTTAAAGCTGCGCTCGAGCCCCACAAAGGATAAAAAATAAAGGCTCCCGACCGAGCGGGAGCCTTAGTAGTTTAGGTGAGACCTTAGAAGCTGGAACCCCCAGTCAGCAGCAACTGACCCGACTCCACATGCTCTCTAAACTTGTCGAGGTCGTCACGAATCTGCTTCGCGGGGTTCTGCCCGAAGAGGCGCGCGACCGCCGCGCCGAGCGCGCCGCCCGGCGGGTGATAGGTGAGCGTTACGGTGACCTTGGTGCCGAGTCCGCCCGGCGCCTCGGCGAACTGGACCGAGCCCTCGTTGGGGACCGTGGCGTCGTCTTCCGAGCGCCAGGAGATGAGGCTGTTTTTGCGGTCGTCAACGAGCTTGGCGTCCCACTCGACTTGGGTGCCCGCGGGGCCTTTGGTCACCCAGTGCGAAATCTCGTTGCCTAAGCGCGTGCCCCGGTTCTCGACCGACTGAAGGTGGCTCATGACGTTGGGCAGGTTTTCAAAGTCGCGCCAGTAGGAGTAGAGCTCCGAGGCGGGCTTGTTGACGGTGACGCTCTCCTCTACCTCGATGCCCCCCTCACGGTCGTCGCTATATTGCCCGCCGTAATCGCTGTAGTAGTCGTAGCCGCGGTCTTGGCTCGAGACGCCGCGGTAAATGAGGTAGCCGCCGAGCACGGTAAGAAGCGTGCCCGCAATCACGGAACCCCAGTTCACGTCCTCTTCGCTGTAGTTTTGGCTGTAGCCCTGGCCGTAGTCGCGGTAGTCGTAGTCCCGGTAGCTGTAGGTGTCGCGGTAGGTGGTATAGCCTTCACCATAATCCTGGCTGTCGTACCCTCGGCCTGATAAGTCACTACCGTACAAGTCATCCCTGTCCATGCTGACGCTCCAATCTCTTGATGTGGCTTTGACGTGTGGGGCAAGCTGAGTTTTGGTCCGCCGCTTTCCGCCTCTGCTTTCAAACAAGCGCGAAAAGGGCCACCCCACGCGCCCTTCACGACGAGCCTAGCAGGAGCTTTCGTCCCCAATTGTGGCACCCTCTACGTTCTTGGCGTGACGTACGCCGGGTATCATCGGATGGATTTTTCTGGATTCGCCCGGAAGCGTTTGGGTTGTCTTTGGATTCAGGATATAAATGCGCAACCGGAAAGGTCGGTTACGGTACAGTAGTCGTACAGTCAAGCATACGGCGCATGAACGGAGAAAAGATGCTACTAAGGAGTCAATACGGAGCGGGCGGAAGGGCGCAGCCTTCCAGGGGACACCTTCACAACGTGGGGGAGCTGGAGCGCTGGATTTCCGTCGTCGGTGGCGGCGTGCTGGCGTTTGTGGGCCTCGAGCGCCGTTCCGCGGGAGGCGCGGCGCTGGCGCTCGGCGGGGGCTATCTCGTCTACCGCGGGGTCACGGGCGACTGCCTCGTCTATAGGAGCCTCGGCCTGAGCACCGGGGGGCGCGCGTACGCCGTGTCGCAAGGGCAGGGGCTGGGGGTCGAGGAGAGCGTCATCGTCAACGCCACGCCCGAAGACCTTTACGCGTTCTGGCGCAACCTAGAGAACCTGCCCCGCTTTATGCGTCACCTCGAGTCCGTCGAGACGCGGGGCGGCGGGCGCTCGCACTGGGTCACCAGGGGCCCCGCGGGCACCCAAGTCGAGTGGGACGCGGAAATCGTCGGCGACGTGGAGGGCGAACTCCTCTCGTGGCGCTCGCTGCCCGGTGCCACGGTGCCCAACGCGGGCGCGGTGCGTTTCCGGGCCATGCCGGGCGGCCAGAGCACGGTCGTGCGGGTGTCGCTCAAGTACAACCCGCCGGGCGGCGCGCTCGGCGCGGCGGTCGCGCGACTTTTCGGAGAGAACCCCGCGAGGCAAGTGCGCGAGGACCTAGACCGCCTCAAAACGATGATGGAAAGGGGCGAGATACCGGACGCGGAACTGCGCGCCACGGGGCTGAGCGAAAGCCGCCACAGAGGAACGTTTAGGGAGGACGATATGACGTCTGAGCGAAAGAGCGGTTCGGCAAGCAGCGACAAGGCTGACGAAAAAGAGATAAAAGAAACCGAGATAGACGAGGAGAGCGAGATAGACGAGGCGCTCGAGGAGACCTTCCCCACCAGCGACCCCCCCTCCTATTCGCCGGGACGGGCCGGAGGCCGCCCGAGCGACAGGGGCACCGACAAAAAAGACGCCGACGAGAAAGACGCCGACAAAAACTGAGCCCCTAGCACTCGAGCACTCTGAAATTTTCAATGGAGCCAGGGGATGCCCGGAACGAACAGCGGCCCGGAGGGGTGCCGAAACCAGACGGCAAGCAAGAGGCGCTGTTGATGACTCTTGCTGCCGAAAGCGTGGGGCGCTGCTTGCGCCGAAACCACGGAAGTCAAAAGGGCTCGAGAGCTGCCGGGTTCTTTCGGTGCCAGTGAGCCCTTCCTTGAGTTCGGCTGTTGCGCTCGAGCGTCAAGCAGGAGGTGAGGGTGCGGCCCAAGAGCAAAACCAAAAGCGTCGTCACAACCGTTACCAAGGGTGAAGTCAGAGAGCGGCGCGACACGCTTGCGACGGAGGAGCCTTTAGAGTTACGCCTTGTGAGCGGCAAGGAGAGGCGGACGGTCGCGGTCACTATGCGCACGCCCGGCAACGACTTCGAGCTGGCGGCAGGCTTTCTTTTTGGCGAGGGGGTCGTCAGCCGCAAGGATATCGTGCGCATCTCCTATTGCGTAGACGCGCCCTCTGAACAGCGTTACAACATCGTCAACGTGACGTTGCGCGGCCCGCTACCCGAGTTGCGGGGGCTCGAGCGCCACTTCACCACCACCTCGGCCTGCGGCGTCTGCGGCAAGGCGAGTTTGGAGGCGCTGGAGATTCGCGGCTGCGCGGCCCTACCGGTTACGTTCACTGTGTCACCCGACATTATTACCTCGCTGCCCGACAAGTTGAGGGCGGCGCAGGGACTCTTCGAGACGACGGGCGGGCTGCACGCGGCGGCGCTCTTTAGCAAAGAGGGCGAGCTAGTCGCGCTCCGCGAGGACGTAGGAAGGCACAATGCGCTGGACAAGCTCATCGGCTGGGCGCTGTTGGAGGGCCTGCTGCCTTTGAAAGAACACATCGTTCTTTTGAGTGGCCGGGCGAGCTTTGAACTCCTGCAAAAGTCGCTTGCGGCGGGGCTGGGGGTGGTCTGCGCGGTGTCCGCGCCTTCGTCCCTGGCGGTGTCGGTTGCAAAAAATTTCGGCATGACGCTTGTTGGGTTTTTGCGCGGCGAACGGTTTAATATTTATGCGGGTGAGGCGCGCGTGGCGCTGTCGTCTTCTCTACAACAGGTTTAGCGTGAGGCGAAGCGCGTTGAAGAGGCTCGAGCCCGTCTCTACAGTCGTACAACTTCAAGGAAGGTAGAATTCCTCGTTTTTGTAAACAACCCGCAGCAAGCGTGTTGGGGTGTTAATAAGCTCGAGCAGCCTCCTACTCTGCCGCTCATGAGCCTTGGCGCTAGAATGAATAAACAGGAAGTGACCATTGCTAAGTTCTCTATACGAGCTGCCTTCGTAAACATCACCACTGGCTTTAGTGCGCTCATCTACGTGACTGTTAACAAGTCCCGTTGATTTCAATAACGGCTCCTTGTCCAACATTAGGAGGGCTTCGGCTATTCCGCAGGTCACGTCGCGCCAGCTAGACGCCTCTACCTCGTCATCCCCGACCCAGACTTTTATGTCGGAAGGCGCGCCTTTTCTTTTGAGCGGTTTTGTGGAGGCTATGCCCGCCTTTAGCGCCTCGGTTAAGTCCGCTGGTTCTTTTGAAAGTCGAAGGGATGGCAGGGTGTTGCCGGGAGCGCCCAGGAGTTTTCTGCTTAGCTCGAGCAGAGACTCGAGCGCCAGCTCTTTTTCGTTGGGTTCCAGCGTTAGCTGGATGGCTTTTTTGAGACCCGCCTCGTCCTGGGTAAAGCCTTCTGAAAGCTCGCGCTCGAGCTTTTGCGCTATCTCGCTCAGCTTGGTCCGCTTTCTGATGTCGCTGGCGACTTCGTCCACTCTGGTTGCGAGAACGTCGTCCGCGTTTTCGGGCTCCCAGATAGAACGCGCGAGTAACTTGGCGAGGTAGTTTGCAGCCTCGGGTTTTTGAATGTCAATGGTGGTCGCAAGCTTTTCGGCAGCGGGTTTAGGGATTTGGTTGTCGAAAAAGTGCCACGCCTTGCCATTTGTGAGAACTGCCCACCGCCTGCCTTGCGCGTTGACGTAATTGACCGACTGCGCTTGGTCACCCGCTGAAAACTCTCTGTTGAGCGCTTTGACCTCGATGATGAACCTTATCCTGTCGGCAAGGTTGACCGTGAAGTCCGGATAATAACCGTGGTTCGCGTTCTGCGGCACCACTTCGTAAGGATTGAAAATATCGTAGCCGAGCGCCTGGAGAACGGGTAAGACGATGGCCTGAGAGGTCTGCGCCTCGTTCAGACCTCTCTCCGACCAGTCCTGAAGGTTCTCACCAAGCCGTCGTAAGGTTGCTTTAACAGACACCTTGGAGAGTTTAACATCTGTGACGGCGCTTCTCATAAAAAATGTTGCTTCAGATAGGGCAGCATCTTGAAAACAAAAACCGTTATAGTACCCCATGACCTACCGCAACCTCGGCAGCAGCGGCTTAGAAGTTTTCCCCCTTGCGCTCGGCACCATGCAGTTCGGCTGGACGGCGGACGAGGCGACCTCGTTTGGCGTCATGGACGCCTTTGTGGAGGCGGGGGGCAACCTCATCGACACGGCGGACATTTACAGCATGTGGGCCCCCGACAATCCCGGCGGCGTGTCCGAGGAGATTATCGGGCGCTGGTTGAAAGCGAGAGGCAACCGCGATCGGGTGCTCGTCGCCACCAAGGTGCGCGGCGCGATGGGCGCGAACGGCGCGGAGGGCCGTGGGCATCCCTTACAGCGTGAAGGCTTGTCCCGGCGCTGGATTATGCAGGCTTGCGAAGACTCGTTAAGGCGGTTGCAGGTCGAGCACATCGACCTTTACCAAGTCCACTGGATAGACCCGAAGACGCCCATCGAAGAAACGCTGTCCGCCTTGACCGACCTCGTGCGCAAAGGTTACGTACGTTACCTGGGCTGCTCGAACTTTTCGGCTTGGCGGCTCATGCAGGCGCTGTGGGCGAGTGATAAGCACGGGTTTGAGAGGTTCGTGTCGGTTCAGCCCGAGTACAGCCTCACCCAACCCACCAGGGCCGAGTTTGAGCGCGAGCTGGCCCCCGTTTGCGAGGCGTATGGCGTCGGCGTGCTGCCTTACAGCCCGCTCGCGGGCGGCTTTTTGACGGGCAAGTACGAACGTGGCGCGGCGCTGCCCGACAGCAAGCGGGCCGAGGGCATCGCCAACAAACGGTTTACCGAGCCCAACTGGGCGATTCTGGATAAAGTACGTGAGGTCGCCGCGGCGCACGGCGCGCACCCCGCGCAGGTCGCGCTCGCCTGGCTTCTCGCCAAGCCGTACATGAGCGCGCCCATCATCGGGGCGAACAGCGTGGCGCAGCTTCAAGACCTCCTGCCCGCGGCCACGCTCGAGCTCTCCCCCGAGGAGGTCGCGGCGCTTGATGAGGCCTCCAACTGGGAGCGCTCGAGAACCGAGCGGGAGGTTTAGCCACCAGGTTCGCGGCTAAGGGCTACGCTGAGACTGGTTCCCGGTCGGGCTCTAAGAAATGAGGGGAAACGTGGACGCAGAAGAGACCGATATCCAAAAGGGTTACGACCCTGCCAAGACGAGCCGTTCCGAAGCGGTGGGCGCGCCTGACCACTACGAGGCGAAAGAGGACCTCGAGCACGTTAAAGACACCACACCCGACCACAACAAAAATACGCGGGTCCAGGCGCAGCCGCCGGAGGCGTTCACCGGGCTCAAACGCACGGCAGTTAAACACTTGGCTGCTGGGTTGCCCGCGGTTTTCTCGAGCGCCAAACACGCCTTTGACGAGACCGGCCCCGTGCGCGGCGTGCGGCTGCTCACCACCATGAACCAGCATGACGGTTTCGACTGCTCGTCTTGCGCCTGGCCCGACCCAGATGAGCACCGCTCGGTCGCGGAGTTCTGCGAGAACGGGGCCAAAGCGGTATTGGACGAAGGCACGAAGCGCCGCGTCACGCCCGAGTTTTTTAGGAAGCACTCGGTTGAGGAGCTTTCCAAGCGTTCGGACTACTGGCTCAACAGCCAAGGCCGCCTCACGCACCCGATGATTTTGCGTAAAGGGGCCACGCATTACGAGCCGATAAGCTGGGCCGAGGCGTTCGACAAGGTTGCGAAAGAGCTTAATGCCTTAGAGTCCCCCGACGAGGCCGTCTTCTACACCTCCGGGCGCACGTCCAACGAGGCCGCTTTTTTATACCAGCTTTTCGTCCGCCAGTACGGCACCAACAACCTGCCCGACTGCTCGAACATGTGCCACGAGTCTTCGGGCACGGCCCTGTCGGAAACCTTGGGACTGGGCAAGGGCTCGGTCACGCTGAACGACTTTTACGAAGCCGACCTCATCATGATTATCGGCCAGAACCCCGGCACCAACCAACCGCGCATGTTGAGCGCCCTGGAGCGCGGCAAAAAGAACGGCGCGAAAATCGTCTCTATCAACCCGCTGCCCGAGGCGGGGCTGATGGCGTTCAAGAACCCGCAGGACTTCATGAACCCGCTCAAGGCCGTCCCGACGCTTTTCGGCCCCGGCACGCAGCTCTCCGACCTCTTTTTGCCCGTGCGCATCGGCGGGGACGTGGCGCTCCTCAAGGGCGTCATGAAAGAGCTTTTGGCGGAAGAGGAGAAGCGTCCGGGCGAGGTGTTCGACCACAAGTTTATCGAGGAAAAAACGGAAGGCTTTGACGCCTTCTTAAATGACCTGCGCGCTGAGAGCTGGGACAAAATCGTCCAGGAGAGCGGCATCACCCTCGAGGGCATCCGCGCCGCGGCTGAACTCGTCATGGGGAATAAGCGCATGATTATCTGCTGGGCGATGGGCTTGACGCAGCACAAAAACGCGGTGGGCGCGATTCAGGAGATTGTTAATTTGCTGCTCCTGCGCGGGAGCATCGGCAAACCCGGCGCGGGCACTTGCCCGGTGCGCGGGCACTCAAACGTGCAGGGCGACAGGACGATGGGGATTTGGGAGCGGCCCAAGGAGGATTTCTTGGACGCGCTCGCCCAAGAATTTAACTTTGAGCCCCCTCGAGAGCACGGTTTTGACACCGTCGAGGCCATCAAGGCGATGCATGAAGGCAAAACCAAGGTCTTCTTTGCGATGGGCGGCAACTTCTTGTCGGCCACGCCCGACACCGAGTACACCGCCGAGGCGCTGCAACGCTGCCGCTTGACCGTCCACGTCTCGACCAAGCCCAACCGCGCGCACCTCGTCCACGGCGACGAGGCGCTGATTCTTCCCTGCTTGGCCCGCAGCGAGGTAGATATGCAGGCGGCGGGGCCGCAGTTTGTTTCGGTCGAGAACTCGATGGGCGTTGTTCACGACTCGCAAGGCATCCTGCCGCCCGCGTCGGAGCACCTGCTAAGCGAACCCGCCATCGTCGCAGGACTCGCCAAGGCGACCCTGGGCGCGCGTTCGACGGTGGATTGGGACGGTTTAGTCGCCGACTACGGGCGCATCCGCGAGGCGATAGAAAGGACCATCCCCGGTTTTGACGATTACAACGCAAGGGTTCGCGGCGCGGGCTTCTACCTGCCCAACGGCCCGCGCGAGGGGGAGTTCACCACCGACACGGGCAAGGCGAAGTTCACCGTCCACGAGATTCCGGAGAGCAGGCTCGAGCCCGACCAGCTCGTGATGATGACCATCCGCTCGCACGACCAGTTCAATACCACCGTCTACGGTTTGGACGACCGCTACCGCGGCATTAAAGGCGAGCGCCGGGTGATTCTGATGAATCCTGAAGACATGAATGAAATGGGCGTGAAAGACGGCGACGTGCTCGATTTGACGAGCCATTTTGAAGGTGAGGAGCGTGTGGCAAAGCGTTTTATCGCGCTCTCCTACGCCATCCCGCGCCGCTGCACCGCGACCTACTTCCCCGAGGCCAACGTGCTCGTGCCGATTGGCAGCGTGGCCGAAAAGAGTAATACACCGGTTTCTAAGTACGTCGTGATTACGCTGGCACCGTCGGCCTCTTCCGAGGCGTTTGACTATAACTATAAGGAGGGGCGGCAAGAAGACGCCGTCGCTCGAGCACGAGCCTAAGCGCTAAGCGTAATCCGAGGAGCCATTTTTCATGGCCGCGGGTTCCGCCCCGCCACCCAGCGCCCGTTTTCTCCTCCCGTCCAATAGTAGTCATCACCGGGGTAGCGCTGGAGCGCCTTGACAACCTTTTCTAGCGGAATGCGGTAAGCAAAGCGCGTTTTTAGGTACCAGGGCTCGAGCCCCACCCTTAAGCCCTCCCCTTGCTCTGTTTCCTCTAAAGGCAGGCCCAAGCGCCTTGAATAGAGGAGCGCGCGGTTCACAGCGAGGTCGAAAAGGGGCGCGTGGGCCATACGTTTTCATACCAGATTGGGAAGGGCAAAAGCTTATACTCGGCGGGTGCTTGCCGCCCTCAAAAACCGCGCCAAAGAGCTCAAACGGGAGGTGCTGGCGCTCTCTTTCGCCTATCGTCATCCCCGAACGCCGTGGGTTGCCAAACTCATCGTGGCGGGCGTGGTCGCGTACGCACTCTCGCCCATCGACCTCATCCCCGACTTCATCCCCGTGCTGGGTCTTTTAGATGACCTCATCTTGTTGCCCGCCGGGATTGCGCTCGCGCTACGGCTCATCCCGGCCCCTGTGATGGCCGAGAGCCGGGAGCGAGCGGCGGGGGCGGAAGGGTCACGGAGTCGACTCGGTGCCGGGATAGTTTTCGCCGTCTGGCTCCTGGCGCTGTGGCTGCTGTGGCGTTTTGCGCGTAGATTCTTCTAGCGAAAGCGTCAACCCATGCGCTCACCGGGGGCAGGCGTGCCCGCGACGAACTCCGCCGCCTCGCCGGAGAGGTGGTCGCACGCGGCCCAGCGAACGAGCGTAAGGTGGGGCTCGCCTTTTTGAAGCGCGGCGCTAAGTTCGCTCACCGCGCAGTTGTGGTGGGCGGCGCTGCGCAGGGTGTCAACGTCTACGCCGCGGCACAGGTCTTTGAGGGGAAGCGTCAGGCTGCCGCCGTGGGCGACGATGACCAGCGCTTGCCCGTCCCGGCCCCGCAACACTTCCTTGTAGGCCTCTCGCACCCGCCCCAGCAGTTCCTCATAACTTTCTCCCTCGGGGAAGCGCAAATGATGCTCACCTTCCCACCAGCCCCGGACGATGTCGTTGTGGAGGAGCCAGTTTTCAGGCGTGGGTGGCTCCCTTTCCAGGCGTCCCACGTCCACCTCGCGGAAGGACTCGAGCACGCTCAACGGCGCCCCCGTCGCCGCCGCAATGACCTCCGCTGTTTCGCGCGCACGTTTGAGGGGTGAGGTGAACACGTGGTAGACATCTTTGTCCAAGAAATAGGCGGCGGTCCCCCGCGCTTGCAGCACGCCCTTGGGCGTCAGCGGGTAGTCCACCAGCCGGTGCGAAAACTCCTTGGTGAGGTTCGCCCGATTCTCGCCGTGCCGGACCAGAAAAAGCCGTGTCATGATGCTCCTAGTCTGAACTCTTAACCGCGCCCCCGCGCCTCATACCCCGCCTCGGTGAGCGCGCGCGTGCCCGTCCTAAGCTGCGCCTCGTCGTTGAAAGCGAGCCGCACCGCGCCCCCCGCCTCGCGGATGCCTAAGACCTCGATGTCTTTGATGTTGACGCCCGCCTCGCCCAGGGCCCTGGTAATTTTGGCAAGC
This sequence comes from Trueperaceae bacterium, assembly GCA_965214995.1. Lineage (GTDB taxonomy): Bacteria > Deinococcota > Deinococci > Deinococcales > Trueperaceae > CBDCCT01. Next base: position 3,612,110 of record CBDCCT010000002.1, on the reverse strand, counting down.
TCGCCCGGCCTGTCGGGCACCGCGATAACGACCTCAAAACGCGCAGGCAGAAGCGAGCGCCGGACGATGGGAAAGGAGTCGCGGCTCCGTTTGGCGGTCTCGGCGTGCTCGAGCAACTTCTCGGGACGCTCCAAGGCCTCTTCCAACACGTCGAGCTGATGCCTAAGCCCGGCCAGCGCCTCCCGCACCGCCTCTTTGTTACCCGCCACCATGTCCCGGCTCATGCGCGGGCTCCCCGACGCCACGCGGGTAAGGTCCCGAAAGCCCCCCGCCGCGAGCAGCATCATCGGGTCGCGGTCGCGGTCTTCGGCCACGAGCTGCGTGAGCGCCACCGCGGTGAGGTAGGGCACGTGGCTCACCGCGGCCACCAGGCGGTCGTGCCGCTCGGGGCTCGTCTGGATAGGCCGAGCGCCCAAGTGCTCGACAAAGGTGCGTACTTTTTCCAACGCCTCCGGGTCGGTTGTCTCATCTGGGGTAAGCACCCAAACGGCGTTTTCCAAGAGCGCCGCGTCCGCGTTTTGCACCCCCACGCGCTCGCTGCCCGCCATCGGATGACCGCCGACAAAACGGAGACCAACGAGCGACTTTACGACGCTCTCTTTCACGCCGCCCACATCAGTAACAATGGCGCGTTCGTTCAGGAAGGGCTTTAGGCTCTCGGCAGAGGCCACGAGCGTCTGCGCGGGCGAGGCGAGCACAACCAAATCAGCACTCTCCAGCCACTCGCCGGGCCGCAGCTGCGCCTCGTCGATGACGCTCATGCCGACGGCGGCCTCCAACGCCACCGGGTCTAAGTCGAACCCAATCACCCGGTCGGCTAAAAACCGCTGCCGCACGCCCAGCCCGACGGAACCGCCGATCAGCCCGACGCCCGCGATGACGATGGTGTTGAAAAGTGGAGAGGGTCGCATAGAAGATAGTGAGGCGGAACCGGCTTGGCTCCCAGTCAAAGCTTAACTTATAACGTTGGGCCGAACACGCCAAAAGTAACGCGGACAACGAGGCCGAGCGGACTCGAGCGAGTGACCATAGGATGTGACCGCCTCGAGCCTCTGACCCCCAAACCCGTGATAACGTCGACTCATCAGATGCTGCCACTCAACAAACAAGTTACCGATCTCCTGAACGCCAAAAAAGCTTGAACCGCTAGCAAAGATTTTCACGCCCTTGACCCCATCCTCTACCCACCACTACAGCTTTCACGGCGTAACCATGAGCGTTCAGGCCGACGACGAAAGCTTGTTGGGGGCGTTACGCGCGCGGCTCGAGCCCTTCGCCGCCCCGCCCGCAAAACCTGAACTCGCCTTCGTTTTCTCCTGCACCTTAGAGCATCACCGGGTGCGGCGGCCTTCAGGCACGTCCCGGCCCGTTTACGATGCGCCGGAGGGCGAGGTGCTTTATGTAGAGGACGCCGACGCGCTCTACATCGACGTGTGCGGGCGGGTGCGGGTGCTTTGCAGACCGTTGGACGGTCACACCGACGTTTCGTACGTGCGCGCGCAGCGGGACAATCTCTGGCTCCTTTCGCGCCCCATGTTCACGCTGCCCTTTATCGAAACCCTCAAACGCCGCGGGCTTTACAACCTGCACGCCGCGGGACTCTGTAGGGGAAAACGGGCGCTGCTCCTGCCCGGGGGGAGCGGCTCCGGTAAATCCACGTTGACGCTCGCGCTGCTCCGCGCCGGGTGGGGGTTGATGAGCGACGACATGGTGTTCCTGAAGCGAGACGAGGGGTTGCGCGTGCTGGCTTTTCCCGACGAGATTGATTTTACTGACAAGACGGCGCACCTGCTCGAGCTTTCCCCTCAGCGCAAACTTTCCGGCGGGGAAAAGTACCAGCTCACCGCGGGAGCGGTGGGGGCGGGCGTCATCCTGGAGGGCGAACCCGCGGCGCTCGTTTTCCCGCGCATCGCTCACGCCGAGAAGAGCACGCTGCACCCCATGACGCGAGACGAGGCGCTGCTCGAGCTCCTCCCCAACGTCCTCCTCACCGAGGCGAAGGCGTCCCAAGCCCACGTGGACGCGTTGGGCGCGCTCGTCGCGGCCTGCCCCGCTTATCGGCTCGAGACCGGGCGCGACTTTGAACGGTTGCCGGTGCTGCTCGAGGAGCTTATAGCGTGAAGCAGGTCGTGATGCCCACCCTTAGCACCCCCGCGTTCCCCAAAGGCCACACCTTCCGCCCCGAAGAGACGCTGCTCATCCTGGGCGCGCGTACCCGTCTGGACGAGGAGAGCGCCGCCTACGTGGACGCGCTCCTGCGTGAGGATTTGGACTGGGACTACCTCCTCCGCATGGCTTTTCAGCATAGTGTCGTGCCGCTCCTCTACAAAAACCTTCTGCCCGCCTACACGGGCCTCCTGCCCAAACCCTTCGCAGACGAACTCCGCGCCTACTTTCACGGCAACGCGCTGCGCAACATGGTCTTAACGCGCGAGCTTCTGGCGTTGGTGGACGGACTTGAAGCACTCGGCGTCCCCGCCCTACCATTCAAGGGCCCCGCGCTGGCCGTGACAGCCTACGGCGACCTGTCGCTGCGCCAGTTTGGCGACTTGGACCTGCTCGTTCGCAAAAAAGATTTAGGAAGGGCGGAGGCGTTTTTCTTTTCCAGAGGCTACCGCTCGAGAGAGCCGCAAACGGGCAACAAGCTCCTCAAGCGCGTGCGCGTCTTTCTGCGCGGCTACCATCTCAAGTTGGAAAAGGGGGACGGGCAAGTTCTCCTGGAACCTCACTGGCACGTCGAGGGGCGGCACCTCGGCTTTCGCTTTGACATAGAAGGTCTGTGGGCGCGCCTGCAACGCGTGAGTTTGGGGGGCCGCGAGGTGAACGCCGTCCCCCCCGAGGACCTGCTCCTTGTTCTTTGCGCGCACGGCTCGAGGCACCTCTGGCGTCGCTTGTCCTGGATGGCCGACGTGGCCGAACTCGTGCGCCGGACCGAACTCGATTGGGATTACGTTTTGAGGGAGGCCGAGAAGACGCGGAGCCGCCGGATGCTCTTTTTGGGTGTCTCGCTGGCGCAAGGCGTGCTCGGCGCGGCGCTGCCGCCGGACGTTTCGGCGCAAGCGCAGGCCGACCCCGTGCGCGAACTCGTCCCCGGTATTTTGCGCGCGCTCTTCACGCCGCCCGAGCCGACGCCGTATGATGAAAAGTACGCGTTTTACCTCCGGCTGCACGACCGCCCGCGGGACAAGGGGCTGCTCTACCTCTACTACTACACCAGGGGACTGCCGGTGCGCCTGTAACGTGCGTGGCGCTGCGTTAGGTGCAGCGACCACCGTAACTTAGCCCCGTGCGGCGAGGATAAACGCTCGCGCCCTCAGTTACCCTTCGGGCGCGGGCGTTTGACCGTTTCCAGGTAGGGGTAGCACTCGAGCAGCCGCCTGTAATCCTCAAACAGCTCCACCGCCTCCCCCGCGCTACCCGGCAGGCTGTTAATCCTAAAATAAGCGAGGTGGCCGTTCTCGAACTGAAAGGTCGGGGTGCCGAACACGTCCAAGGCTTCCGCGCGGTAGTGCTCGTGCGCGAGCCTGGTGCGGCACTCGGGGTCCCAGAGGTCGCTCTCGAAGGTCGGCAGGTGCAAGCAGGCGGTGTTCGCCACCTCGCGGATGGTCGCCAGGGTGTAGGGCAGGTGCCTTTGGTAGCGCGCGCGCATCAGCTCGAGCCGGAAGCGCTGGTGTTTTTCAAAACCCTGTTTGCGCGCCGCGCAGGAGGCCAGAAAGGGCAGCAGGCCCTTGCCGCCCGCCTCGTCGTCGGGGCTCAGGCGGTCGTTCCAGAGTTGCCAGCCGTTCCCGTTATGACCGTTATGGTTATGCTGATGGTTACTTTGGTAGAGCGAAAAATGCCGCCACTCGAACCTCACGTCGAGCGCGTCGGCGACCATCTCCGCCACCTCCGCGCCGCGCCAGGCGAAGGGGCACAGGTAGTCAAAATAAACCACGACCGTCTCGGACATGGCCCCATTACATCCTGAGAGGTTCTTGAGCAGGGTAATCCGAGAGACGTAGCCCGAAAGTTTAGGTGCGGCTAATTCCGCTCGCCCGAACCGCCGGGGCGCGGGGCGGGCTCGGGCAACGCGCCGAAGCGCGCCTCATACTTGCGGATGTTGTCCTCTAAGGAGCGCAAGAACGCCTTGGCGTGTCCCGGGCTGGTGATGACGCGGGCGTTGACGGCGGGGTTTTGTCCCGGGTAGGTGAGCGCAAAGTCCAGAATAAACTCGTCTTTGGTGTGCGCGATGACGGCCACGTTGGCGTAGCGACCGCGGGCGGTTTCTTTGTCGACCTCGAGCTTGAATTCTTTCACATCCCCACTCTAGGGGGTCTGGAGCGCGTTTGCAAGCTTGGGAAGGTACACAAACCGCTGGACGCCTTGATCGACGTGCCGGGGAGGCAGAATGAGACAGGGAGAACGCAGAAGGCAGAATATGAATACGGGACAAGCAGGAGTATCTCGAGTGGCTCGAGGATGACGCCCGACACCCAGCCCGACACCTAAACGTCATTCTCGTTACCGACCTCTTCCTTTTGCTAAACTCAAGCTATGCTCAAGCACTTCTTTCTCTGGCTGGCCCTCGTCGGCGTGGCGCTCGCACAAACCGGTGACACCTCTTTCGACGGACAAACGCTCCTGTTAATTAATATGCTCGCCGACAGAGGTGAGGTCTACGTGACGCTCAACAGTGAGCGGCTGGGGCCTTTCGAGGGTCCCACCCGTCTGGACGTGAGCGAGTACTTGAAAACCGGCGAAAATACCTTCGAGCTGTCCTGGGACGCGCCCGTCGACCGGCTCTACGAGGCGCACTTGTCCCACGCCGCCGAGGCGGGGGCTTTTGCCGAGATTGCGAAAATCGACGTTGGCCACGCCGAAAGGGAAGAGGCGAACAGCAAGGGTGTCCGCTTTACCCTGTTCGAGCCTGAAAAGATGCCGCGGCCCGGTTCCAGAGCCGGGCAGACCCTGCTCACTATTTTGCAGGTTGATGGGGAGCCGCTCGCCGTTTACCTGAACGACCAATTCGTCGGCGAGTTTACCGGCGGCTTCGACTACGACCTGAGCCGCTTGGTGAACCCCGGCGAGAACGAGCTGAGGCTCGAGGGTGACGCGGTCGCGCGAGCGGTACTGAGGGTCGCTTACGCCGAGGAGAGCAACTTGTTCCGCGAACTCATAGCGTTCGACGCGGCCTTGGGTGACGAGGGCGAACCCGCCTCGAAAACTTTGAGTTTCACCCTGCCCGGTGCGTCGGCGCAAACCCCGGGTGCCTCGACTCAACCCAGTTACGGCTCGGTCGACAAGCAAACCTTGCTCAGCGTGGTAACCGGCGGCGACAGAATCAGTGTCTTTATCAACGACCAAAAGGTCGGCGACTTTGCCGGTACGACCGACTTAGACGTCGCCGAGTACGTGGTGCCGGGGCTGAACCGTCTGAGGCTCGAGTGGTCCGAAGACCTCGGCAATCCGCTGGTAAGGGTGCTTTACGCCGACACCAAAGACGAGTTCAGGGAAGTCACCTCGTTTAGGGGAAAGCGCGAAGAGGCGGGCAGCGAAACGCTGGAATTCAGACTGCCGGAATAACTCGTATGCGGACAGGCGCAGGGGTAACAGGCAAACCTTCGCTCGTTTCCCACCTGCTCCTGTTTTACGTCTGCTTTAAGCTTGTGTCAACAGACTCCGGTAAGTACACCCCACGGCTCACCGAGCCTCTTTCGTCTCCCCTGTCGTCTCTGTTGTCTCTGCGGCCTTCTCTACGGCCTCGAGCTCGATGGGCCCGTAAACGCTACCCTGCGCCGCGCGCAGCTCGCCCTCTTTAACGAGCTCCAGCATCCCGGTAAAACTTACCACCAGGGTCGGCCAGTCGGTTTGGGGCAGCAGGTCGCGCAGAAAACCCCGCCGGACGCGGGCGAGCGCGTCCCTAAGACCCTTTATCGCGGCGGCCACCGTGAGGCGCGGGGCCGAGAGCTCGAAATAGTGGCTCGGCCGGTAGCGCGCGGCGAGTTCGGCGAGCCGGGCCGCGCTCACCCCGAGGGGCCGCTCCGGCCGGGGCAGGTCGGGGCGGGGCGCGCTTACAAGGAGAACGCGCCGCGTCTCGCGGCGGCGCTTGAGAAACGACACCGCCTCCTCGAGCCCCAAAAGCAGGTCCACGGCCTCGAGCGCCTCCTCCACCATCTCCTCGTCCTCGCTTTTGGGCGGGCGCGGGAGGAGCATCCGGACTTTGAGCTCGACCACCCGCGCCATCCCCGGCAAGGTCTCGGTGGCGAGCTCTAAGTCCTTGCCGGCCAGCCGCCGATAGTAAACGAGGTAGTCGCGGACGAGAAGAAGAACGTCGAGCCGTTCCGGGCGGAGCGTGCCCGCCCGCAGCGCCTGCGCGAGGTCGCTTAAGCTCCCCGAAAAATGGGGGGTGAGGACCACGAAACCTTCCGGCGGCCTTCCCGGCGTCGCAGCTTCCGGTTGCGCGGGGCGCGTCAGGGTGGTAGGCATACGGCTCGAGCTTAACATGAGTTGGAGGAGCTAAATACACACGCGACGTGAGAACCGATTGTCCCACATCTGAACACTCCGACTAATCCTTACGTCAGAAACGGAAACTGGGTCAAAAAATCGGCCCATCTTCATATTCTCATCTAATCTTGGACACATTCAGAGCGGCTGCGCAAAAGCCGCGTTGCAGAACGCGCCAAGACGAAACGGGGCAAAGTGGCGTCGCACCACTCTCGCAGGCGTCTCACTTGTATGGATTTTCACAAAGGTTAAACCTTTACGCGCAGCACTCCCCTCAGCCCCCTCGAGAAAAAGTCCTTCAGAGATAGGGAGGAAAGTTTCACGTCACCCGGGGCGGGGCCGTTTTACCATCTCTGTGCCGGGGCGAGGCTTAAGCCCGGCGTGCCAAAATCCGCCGCGCGAACGTTGCGCCGTTTTCTGGTCACACCCGGCGTCAGTTGCCATTCTCGGGAAGAGCGCGCAGCCGGCTGAGCATTTTCGTCTGACGCGTGGGCTTTGTTGCGGGGATGTCCGCTCAAGTTTCAAGACCGTCGGGGGGGCGGAAAAAGAAAGGGAGAGGGATGCCAAAGAACAAAACGAATATTATTCAGACGTGTTTCGGCCCGGGTCTGGTGCTGTGCTTGGGTCTGCTTTTTGCCGCCTGCAGCGGTGAGGGGCCGCAGGAGGCGTCGCAGGCGCTCGAGGTCGAGGCCGTCGTCGGCGACCTGTTGGTGAGCACCGCGCCAGACCGCGCGAACGCCCAGGTGCTCGATACGGGCACCTTTACGGGCAATATATACGTGTTTACCGCCCGGACGCGCGGGGTCAAAAGGGTTGACTTTTATGTGGACGACCCCGCGCGCGCCGGGGCACCCTTCCGCACGGACTCGGACGCGCCCTTTGACCTGGTGGGCGCGTCAGGTGCCGCCAAGCCCCTCGACACAAAGAGTCTGGGCGACGGGATTCATACCGTGACCGCGGCGTTTACGCTCGAGGGCGGCGGTTCATACACAGCGACGGCGACCTTTCTGGTCGACAACGGCGGCAAACTGGGCGGCGCGTTGCTCGTCTCGCCCCAGCCTTCTCGTTTAAAAGGAAAGCCGCTCGCGGACGCCGTTCTCTCCGGCAACGCCTATATCTACCTCGTGCCCAAGAACCGCGCGACGCACGTGACGTATTACCTCGACGACCCCACGCGCAAAGGTGAGCCTTACCGAACCGAACAGTACGCTTTCTTCGACTTCGCGGGCACGGTTCCGAGCGGCGCGGCGGGGGCGCTCGACACAAAAATGCTGAAAGAGGGACGTCACACCGTGACCGCGGTCGTCTCGAGCAGCAAGGGGCAGACGGTCGTGAGCTCGAGCTTTACCGTCCGCAACAAGGGCGACAAACCCAAGGGTGAAGGGAAGAGAAAGCTCGTTCTTATCAACGCGGACACGGGCGAACCGATAAAGAGCTTTAACCCCCTCAAAGACGGCGCGACCTTAGACCTCGCCGCCCTGCCGACCCGCAACCTCAACATCCAGGCGGACGTCGATAACGTCGGCTCCGTGCGCTTCAACCTAAACGGCGTTCAAAACGTCGAGAGCAAGCTGCCCTACGCACTAAAAGGCGACCAGGGGAACGGCAAATTCAACGCCTGGACGCCCGCAAAGGGCGACTACACGCTTACCGTGACCCCTTACACCAAGGCCGACGCCAAAGGAGACGCGCTCACGCCCTTGACCGTCCGTTTCAAAGTGGTTGGCGGTGAGGGAGACGGCGCAGGAGATGGGAGTAACGGCGAGGCCGGGGGCACCGTGACCGGCGAGCGCAAGCTGTGGCACCCCTTGAGCGTGACTTTCGACGGTCCCATGATGAGCGAGGGGGACGCGGCCACCTTCCGCGACCACCGCCTCAACGTGACCTTTAAACACCAGAGCGGCGCGACGGTGGCCGTCCCCGGCTTTTTCGCCGCCGACGGCAACGCCGCCGAGACGGGCGCGACGCGCGGGAAAAAGTGGCGCGCGCATTTTACGCCCACCAAGACGGGCCGCTGGACCTACACCGCCTCGTTCCGGACGGGCAAGGACGTGGCGGTGAGCTTGGACCCCAAAGCGGGCAAGGCGACCGCGTTCGACGGCGCTTCGGGAAGCTTCACGGTAAGCCGGACCGACAAGGCCGGGCGCGACCACCGGGGGAAAGGGTTCCTCGAGTACGTTGGTAAGCGCTACCTGCGCTTCCAAAACGGCGACTTTTTTCTTAAAGGCGGCGCCGACAGCCCCGAGAACTTTCTCGCGTACAAAGACTTTGACGGCACCTACAACCACGGCGGCCAAAACTTCCTCAAAAGCTACCGCGCGCATGTTAGAGACTGGGAGCGCGGCGACCCCACCTGGCAGGGGGGCAAGGGCAAGGGCATCATCGGCGCGCTCAATTACCTCTCGTCAGAAGGCATGAACGCGGTCTACTTCCTCACCATGAACGTCAACGGCGACGGCAAGGACGTGTGGCCCTGGACGAGCCACGGGGCGCGCAGCACCTTTGACGTGTCCAAGCTCGAGCAGTGGAACCTCGTGTTCGACCACATGGACGAAAAGGGCCTGATGCTGCACGTGGTCACCCAGGAAACCGAGAACGACCAGCTCTTAAACCGCGGGGCGCTCGGCGTAGAGCGCAAACTCTACTACCGCGAGCTCGTCGCGCGTTTTTCGCAGCATTTGGCCGTGACTTGGAACTTGGGCGAGGAAAATACCAACACCGACGCGCAGCGCCGGGCCTTTGCGGATTACGTCCGCGCGCTCGACCCCTACGACCACCCCATCGCGGTCCACACCTACCCCTGGGACCACGACAAGGTCTACAAGCCCCTGCTCGGGTTTCCCAAGCTCACCAACGCGTCGGTGCAGCTCGAGCACATGAAGGGCGGGCACGAGATGACCTTGAAGTGGCTGAGGGCGTCGGCGGCAAAGGGCCACCCCTGGGTCGTGACTATCGACGAGCCCGGCACCGCCGGGGAGGGCGTCTCGCCCGACGGTCCCGGCAACAACCACGAAACCGCGCGCGAAGAGGCGCTCTGGGCGAATCTTATGGCGGGCGGCGCGGGCGTCGAGTGGTACTTCGGCTACAAGTATCCCAACAACGACCTCAACGCGGAGGACTGGCGCAGCCGCGACCGCGTGTGGGACTATACGCGTTACGCGCTCTCCTTCATCCACACGCTTCCCTTTACCCAGATGAGCTCGCAAGACGGCCTTACCTCGGTCAAAGACGACTACGTGTTCGCCAAAAAGGGAGACGTCTACGCGGTCTACTTCAAGAACGCCTCCAACACGGGCACGCTCAACTTGAGCGGCGCGGGCGGGCGCTTCTCCGTAAGATGGTTCAACCCTCGCACAGGAAAATTCGAGGGAAGCACCCGCACCGTGTCGGGCGGCGGCAAGGTCACGCTGGGGAGCCCGCCCAAGGAGGCTAAACAAGATTGGGTGGTGCTGGTAAGGCGGTAGTAAGCACCAAGTTACGAGGAGAACGCTGCCACGTTGAAAGCGGGTTGAAGAGACCAAACGGTTCAACTTACAGCGGATTGTATGAAGACTGAAGTGATCCAACGCAGGTCTCATCCCCGAAACTCCGTCGCACACAGCAACCTTCAGACTATGTTCTCTTCAAACCAGATGATACCTGCTACAAGAGGTCAAGAGCGCGAGCAGGCCGGGATTCCCATTACGGCCCGGCTCGCGCTCGCCGCTTTCTCTCGGCAAAGTGTTTGGTGAATTGTAACGAACGCAGCTCGGGAGGTGCCAACAGTTCTTACTGGCGACTGTTAGCGACGCTTCAAAGCAACCCCAACTTTCCTGCTAGGTTCGCCTCATGGACATCCAAGGAAAAACAGCACTCGTAACAGGCGGCAGCAAGGGCATCGGCTACGGCGTGGCGGAACACCTCGTGCGGGAGCGTGCGAACGTCGTCATTACCTCTCGGCATCAGGACGAGGTCGAGGAGGCGGCGCAGAAACTCTCTCAGACGGGGCCAGGTCGGGCCATCGGCATCAAGTGCAACGTCCGCGATATGGACGAGCAGACGCAGGCGGTCAAAAAGGTCGTGGATGAATTTGGCAGCTTAGACGTGCTCGTCGCCAACGCCGGGGTGGGTCGCTTCGCGCCCATTGATGAAATGAGCGTGGACGACTGGCACGACACGGTGGACACGAACCTCACGGGCGTGTTCTACAGCGTCAAGGCGGCGGTGGAGGAGTTAAAGAAGTCGGAAGGATATATCATCACTATTTCGTCGTTGGCTGGCAAGAACCCCTTTGCGGGGGGCGCGGCCTACAACGCTTCAAAGTTTGGTCTCAACGGCTTTTCCGAAGCGGTGATGCTCGACCTGCGGCAAAAGGGCGTCAAGGTCTCGTATATCATGCCGGGCTCGGTGGCGACGCATTTTAACGACCACACCCCGAGCGAGAAAGACGCCTGGAAGATTCAGCCCGAGGACATCGCCAAGCTCGTGGTGGATTTGCTGACGATGCACCCTCGCACGCTGCCGAGCCGGGTCGAGGTGCGCCCGAGCAAGCCGCCCCAAAAGTAGCGCGGATATAGACAGAAGTAGGGACGGGTTATCGCCAGTCCGTACCTTTGTTAGAAACGAAGCCCAACGTAACGAGGATTGAGGCAAAAGTCTACAAAAGAGCCCCACACGGGGCTTTTTCCATGTCTCATGCTAAGGTTGATGACTGAGTGAGACTGACGACCCAGTGACAGCCTATTCTCTCCTTAAGCCTCTCCTCTTTCGCGCCGACCCCGAGACCATTCACGACCGGGTGATGGGGGAGCTTGCTCGAGCGGCCCGCCACCCCTACGCGCTGCGGCTTCTCTCGAGCCTCTACCGGGTAAGCGACGCCCGACTCCAGATAAACTGCTTCGGCCTCACCTTCCCCAACCCGGTAGGCTTGGCGGCGGGTTTTGACAAAAACGCGCTCGCCGTGCCCACCTGGCCCGCGCTGGGTTTTGGCTTTACGGAAGTGGGCAGCGTGACCGCGCACGCGCAGCCCGGCAACCCGAAGCCCCGGCTTTTCAGGCTGCCGGAGGACGAGGCGCTCATCAACCGGCTGGGCTTTAACAACGGCGGCGCGGCGGCGGTGGCGGCGCGGCTCAAGGCCCTCGAGCGGGAGCGCATCCCGACGCCTCTGGGCGTTAACCTGGGCAAATCCAAAGTGACGCCCTTGGACGACGCGCCGAGCGATTATTTAGCTTCTTTAGAAGAGCTCTGGCCCTACGCCGACTATTTCGTCGTCAACGTGAGTTCGCCCAACACGCCGGGGCTGCGGGCGTTGCAAGAAGGCGGCAGGCTCGAGCGTCTTTTAGACACCGTCACGGGCTACGCTGCGGGGCAAAAGTCACAAAAACCCATTCTCCTAAAAATCGCCCCCGACCTGTCCTTTGAACAGCTCGATGAAATCGTGAGGCTGGCGCTCTTGTTCGGTCTGGGCGGCCTCATCGCCACCAACACAACGGTGGCTCGAGCGGGTCTCATCACTTCTATTGATGAAGCGGGTGGGCTTTCGGGTCGGCCTCTGGGGGCGCGGTCCGTCGAGCTTTTACGCTACCTGCGCGCGCAAGTGGGTGACGCGCTGCCGCTCGTGTCGGTCGGAGGCATCTTCAGCGCCGATGACGTGTGGGAAAGGCTGCGCGCCGGGGCCTCGTTGGTACAGCTTTATACGAGTTTTGTTTACAGGGGTCCGGGGCTGCTCAAGGAAATTAACAGAGGGCTGTTAACAAAGCTTGCTGAGAGTGGGGAGGGGGGGCTCGAGGCCATCATCGGCAGGGACGCCTGAGCGGAGGCGTCAACGCCTGAACAAACGTCAGGCCTCCGCCATACGCGCGTGCGACCAGGCGATAAAAAGCACGCCCGCGAAGACGATGGCGAAACCCAGCATGTGAATCCAGGCGAAGGGCTCGCTTAATAGAACGTAAGAAAGCACGAGGGCGCTCACGGGCATCACGCCCATAAAACCCGCCGCGGTGCTCCCCTCGACCCGCGCGACGCCCCGGTACCAGAGCCACGAGCCCAGCGCCAGCGTGCCCCCGCCCCACCAAGCGAGCGCCAGCCAGTCACCCGTTGACACCGCCCCCACGTCGAGCGACCCCCACTGGAAAAACGCAAAAGGAGCGAAAAGCAGCGCGGCCAACCCCGCCGACAGCCCCGCCAGCATAAGGGGGCTCAAGCGCTCCGTCGCCACCTTGCCGAGCAGCGTATACCCCGCCTCGCCGCAGACGGCCCCGAAGATGAGCAAACTGCCCAGCACCACGTTGCTTCCCGACGCCTCGCCGCCCCCGGCTACGTTGAGCACGAGCACGCCCCCGACCGCGAGCGCGACGCCCACGGCCTTGCGCCAGCCCAACTTGTCCTTGAGGAACAGAAAAGACCCGACCGCGGTCACGGCGGGCGTCACGCTCATGACGATGCTCCCGACCACGCCCGAGACGAGCTTCATGCCGTAGAGCATGAGCACGCTAAAGGCGAACATGCCGACGAGCGCGACCGCGAAGACGACGAGCCAGTCTCTTTTTTCTAAAGCGGCCAACTTTTTCCGCCCTTCAGGTCTCAAGAGCACAAAAGGAAGCAGCAGGAGCGCCCCCACAACCATGCGCAGCCCCGAGGCGACAAACACGGGGAACGCGTTTGTAACGATTTTGCTGATGGGGGTTCCGCTGCCGAAAATAATCATGCCCAGCAGGAGGTAGCTGTAGGTCAAAAGGTTGTTGTGCGAACGCGCGAGTGTTTGGCTTCCCATATACATTTTTATACAGCGCCTTGGCGGGTGTCAGAAGTTGCGTGGCTACAGTCGGGACGCGGGGTAGTCCTTTTAATTTAGGCAGTCCTAAAAAATGGTAGGGTGGGAGCGTGACGAGGCCATGACCGATAAACCGCTTTCGAGCGCCGTCGAAGACTATCTCAAGGCGATTCTCGAGCTTGGCGAAGCCAAAACACAGGCGCTTGCCGACGCGCTTGAGGTAAGCCCCGCGAGCGTGACCGGGATGCTCAAGAAACTGAGCGCGCTCAAGCTCATCGAGTACGAGAAATATCGCGGCGTCTCGCTCACCCCGGCGGGGCGTAAGATTGCGTTGGAGACCCTGCGCCATCACCGCCTCATCGAGACCTATCTGGCCGAGGCGCTGGGCTACCCCTGGCACGAAGTTCACGACGAGGCGGAAAGGCTCGAGCACCACATCAGCGAGGATTTCGAAGACCGCATCGCCGAGCTTTTGGGCAACCCCACCCACGACCCGCACGGCGACCCCATCCCGGGACGCGACGGCTCGCTGCCGCAGAGTTTGGGGGAACCGCTAACGGGGCTTAGCGTTGGGCAAACGGCGAGAATCACCCGCATCACCAACCAAGACCGCGAGGTGCTGGAATATCTCGCCCACCACGACCTCATGCCGGGCGCGGTCGTCACCCTGCGGGAGCGCGCGCCCTTTGACGGGCCGGTGACCGTTGAGCGTGAGGGCCGTTCCGTCGCCCTCTCCCCCGCCCTGGCCGCCGCGATTCACGCAGAACCTGCTGAAGTCCACGAGGTGAGGCGTCCGCTTGACAGGGCGGGGGAGTGAGTTTAAGCTGAGTTTAGGTGTGGCTAAAAATATTTTGAGGCTTGCTTAATGAGAGCATCAAACGAACAAAAGGGGCGTTGAAAGGACAGAAATGAAGTGGTTAGGCGCATTTATTTTACTTTCGGGGTTCGCGTTCGCGCAGACGGGGCTTGGTACCCCTATCAACGCCGTGGCGACGGTCGGCATGGTGGGAGACGTGGTCGAGAACGTCGGCGGGGACTGCGTCACCGTCACGACGCTCATGGGGCCGGGGGTCGACCCGCACTTGTACAAGGCGAGCGCGGGCGACGTTCGCACGCTTCAGGATGCGGACGTGATTTTTTATGCGGGCTACGCCTTGGAGGGCCAACTCGGTGAGGTCTTGGAGCGTTTTGGCAAACGCACGCCTACCGTGGCCGTGGCCGAGCGGGCGGTGCCCGAGGGGGAACTGATTGAGACCTCGAGCGCCTACGGCGTCGACCCGCACCTGTGGATGGACGTGGCGCTGTGGGAAAACATCACGGACGTAATCGCAGACGAACTCAGCACCCTGCGCCCCGACTGCGCTGAGGGAGTGCGGGCGCGGGCGGACATTTACAAAGCAGAATTAGCCGCGCTTAACGCGTGGGTTCAAGAAAGCCTCGCCACCATTCCCGAGGCGCAGCGCGCTTTGGTTACCGCGCACGACGCGTTCGCCTACTACGGGCGGGCGTATGGGCTCGAGGTCGTCGCCATCCAGGGCATCAGCACCCAGGCGGAGGCGGGACTCACCGACATCCGCGGGGTGGTGGACGAGGTGGTGGCGCGGCGGGTGCCCGCCCTTTTCGTCGAGACGAGCATCAACGCGCGCACCATCGAGGCGGTCCGCTCGGCGGTGCGCGACCGCGGCTTCGAGGTCGCCCTGGGCGGCGCGCTCTTTAGCGACGCCTTTGGCGAGGCCGGGACGCCGGAGGGCACCTACATCGGCATGATGGTGAGCAACACCCGGACCATCACCGAGGCGCTGGGCGGCACGCCGCCGCCCCTGCCCGAGGGTCTGGCCGCGTGGGCGCAAAGGTGGGGGCAAGCCGGTTTATGAGCGCCCTTACGAGCGCCGCCCATGAGCCCGGTTTAGCCCTCCACGTCGAGGACTTGACGGTGTCTTACAGTGACAAGCCGGTGCTGTGGGACATTGACCTGGACGTGCCGCCGGGCGTGCTGGCGGCCATCGTCGGCCCCAACGGCGCGGGCAAATCGACGCTTATCAAGACCGTGCTGGGGCTCGTGAAACCGGCGGCGGGGCACGTTTACATCCACGGCGCGCCCTACAAAGAGGAGCGGCGGCGGGTGGGTTACGTGCCACAACGCTCTTCGGTCGATTGGGATTTCCCGACCACCGCGCTCGACGTGGTGACGATGGGGCTTTATGGACGGCTGGGTTGGTTCAGGCGACCGGGACGCAAAGAGCGAACGTTGGCTGAGGCGGCTTTAGAACGCGTCGGTATGGAGGCGTTCGCCAACCGGCAGATTTCGCAGCTTTCGGGCGGGCAGCAGCAGCGCGTGTTCTTGGCTCGAGCCCTGGTCCAAGACGCCGAGCTGTACTTTATGGACGAGCCGATGGCCGGGGTGGACGCGACCACGGAGCGCGCCATCATCGACCTGCTCAAGGCGCTAAGGAGCCGGGGCAAAACGGTCATCGTCGTGCATCACGATTTGGCGACGGTGGCGCATTATTTTGACTGGATGGTGCTGTTAAACGTCCGCGTCATCGCCCAGGGGCCGGTCGAGACGGTATATAACGCGGAGAATCTGCGGGCGGCGTATGGGGGCCAGATTGCGCTGTTGGGGGGGACGCTGCCGGGGCAGGAAAAGGGGCAGGAGTTAGAGCGGGAGACGGTGCAGGGTCTCGGAAGAGCCTAAAGATGGACGTTTCCCTCATCAACTTTTTCACCGACTTCACCCTCCGCAACGTCATGTTGGGCGCGGCGCTCCTGGGCGTCTCCTCCGGCGTCCTGGGCTCGTTCGCGGTCTTGCGCCAGCAGAGCCTCCTGGGCGACATGCTCTCCCACGCGGCGCTGCCGGGGGTCTGTCTGGGTTTTCTCATCGCGGGCGGGCGGCTGCTCGTGCCGATTCTCGCGGGCGCGCTCCTCACGGGGGCGGTGGCCGCGCTTTTTATGCTGCTGCTCATCCGCCGCAGCCGCCTCAAAACGGACGCGGCCATCGGGGCGGCCTTGAGCGTCTCGTTCGCGTTCGGCTTGGTGCTCCTAACCTATATCGGCAACCAGAACAACGCGGGCCAGGCCGGGCTGGACGCGTTTCTGTTCGGCCAGGCGGCGGCGATGCTGCCGAGCGACGTGTGGGTGATGGGCGTAGTGACGTTTGTAACGGTGGGCGTCGTGCTGCTTTTTTGGAAAGAGTTCAAGGTCAGCACCTTTGACCCCGGCTTCGCGGGCTCTTTGGGCCTGCCCGTCTTAGCGCTCGACGTGCTCCTCATCGTCACCATCGCGCTCGCCGTGGTGATTGGCCTCCAGCTCGTCGGGGTGGTGCTGATGACGGCGATGATCATCGCGCCGGGGGCGGCGGCGCGGCAGTGGAGCGGGTCGCTGGGAGTGATGACTCTCCTCGCCGCTTTTTTTGGCGCTTTAGGCGGCGTGGCGGGCGCACTTCTGAGCGCCACCGGGCGCGGCCTGGCGACGGGGCCGATGATCGTTATTTGTATTTCGGTCATCGTCTTCGTGTCGCTCCTCGTCGCGCCGGGGCGGGGGCTCCTGTGGGCGCTCTTCGCCGCGCGGCGCAACCGCGCGAGTCTGCGGGCGCAGCGGGTGCTGGCCGACCTTTTCAAACTTGCGCAGGCACACGGCGACCCCCACTACCCCGCCGAGGAGGGGATGCTGAGTTCGTACTACGGCTTTAGCGCGCGTTCCGTTCTGGGGAGGCTCGAGGCCCAAGGACTCGTGACCCCCACCGCCCACATGCCCGAAGAGGCCGAGCACTGGCGGCTGACCGACGAGGGCTTTGCAAGGGCGCAGGAAACGCTCGCCCGCATGGGGCACACGCCGTGAAGGACGCGCTTACCACCTTTCTCGAGTCCCCCAATCTCGTCATCATGACGGTCGGCGCGCTCGTCGGCGCGGCCTCGTCGCTCGTCGGGGCGTTTCTGGTTCTCCGCAAGAGCAGCCTGCTAAGCGACGCCATCTCCCACTCCGTGCTGCTGGGCATCGTTTTGGGCTACCTCGTGACGGGCGACCAGTTCTCGCCTTTTCTGGTTGTCGGGGCGGCGCTGGCGGGCGTGGCGACGGTTTTTTTCACGGGGCTCTTGGCGAACAGCGGCCGGGTCAAAGACGACGCGGCCATCGGGCTCGTGTTTCCTCTCATGTTCGCGGTCGGCGTGGTGCTCATCAACGTCTACGCCAGAGACGTTCACATCGACACCGACGCGGTGCTCTTGGGCGAAATCGGCTTCGTCTGGCTCGACACGGTGCCGCTCTTGGGCTTTGAGGTGCCGCAGGCGCTCCTAACCTTGGGCGTCGTCACGCTGCTCAACACGCTCTTCGTCGTCGTGTTTTACAAAGAACTCAAGCTCACCACCTTCGACCCAGGCCTCGCCGCCGCGCTGGGCTTTTCCCCGACGTTTCTTTACTACGCGCTGCTGAGCCTAACGAGCGTCACCGCGGTGGCCGCCTTTGACGCGGTGGGCTCGGTTTTGTTTGTTGCATTCGTGATTGTGCCCGTGGCCGCGGCTTATCTGCTCACGGACAAACTCTGGCGGATGATTTTTTTTGGGGTGGTGATTTCCGTTCTCTCGAGCCTCCTCGGCTACTACGCCGCCGTCCTTTTCGACGTGTCCATCGGCGGGATGATGGCCTGCGCGACCGGGCTCTTCTTGGCGTTGGCCTTTCTGCTGGGCCCGCGCTACGGCCTCCTGGCGCAAGAGGCGCGCAGGCGTCGGCAGCGCTCCCAAAACGCCGAGCGGACGCTTCTGGTCCACCTTTATCACCACGAAAAAACCAAGCCGGGCGAGGAGAACAACTTGGCTGCGCTCCGCACCCACCTGCGCTGGAGCGAGAACAAGGTGAAGCGGGTGTACGAGCGGAGTTTGGACAAGGGGTTTGTCGAGAGGGAGCCGCAGGGTCCCGTGCTGGGGCTTACCGAGGTGGGCCGGGCGAGGGCGCGCGAGGTGCTCGAGCCCTGGCGGGGCGCGCGTTAAGTGGGTCGGTGCGCTCGAAAAAGAGGCGTGAAAACCCGCGCATATGGCAGCTTTCTCCAGTACACAGACCCAATCGGGGCTAGAGCGCTTTTTCGAGCGGATGGGGCGTCTCTCTCACCATACCGGCGAATATCTAACGATAAACCAACGCCATAAAACCTCTCAGACCATAGACGCTCACGCTTCTATACCTTAAGGGTCTCGCTCACCCCTTAACCCCGCTCGAGGCCACGCTCTGCACGAACCAGCGTTGGAAAATGAGGAAAATTGCCAGGATGGGCAGCGTCGCCATCGAGGCGTAGGCCATCAGCGCGCCCCACTCTAGGTCGACCAGATACATCTGCGTGATGCCGATGGTGAGCGGCCGCACCGCCTCGCCGCGCGTGACCATGAGCGGCCACAGGTAGGCGCTCCACATCACCAGCGAGTGCAAGATGGCGACCGTGGCAAAGGCCGGGCGCGCCAAGGGCGCAATCACGCGCCAATAAATCTCAAAAGGCCCCGCGCCGTCGACAATGGCGGCCTCGTCAAACTCCTTGGGGATGTCCAGGAAAAACTGGTAGAAGAGGAAAATGCCCAGCGGGTAGGCGATAAAGGGAATCATTTGCACCTGGTACGAGTCGAGCCAGGAGGTGACGAACTGGACCGTCGGCAGCGTCATCCCCAAAAAGGCGGGGCCGTCCCAGGCCACGTTGAACCAGGGCAGCGCGTTGACCAAAACGAGCATGGGAATCGAGATGGCCTCCAGGGGCACGATAATGAGCGCGATGACCACCGCCAGCACCAGTCCCTTGCCGCGCCAGCGGAGCCGCGCCAGGGCGTAGGCTATCATGCTGTTGAAAAAGAGCCCCAAGCCGACCGTCACGACGGTGATAAAAAGGGAATTGAGCAGGTAACGCAAAAAGGGCACACGGTTGAAGACGAAGCGGAAGTTGTCCAAACTCGCGCCGCGGGGAATAAAGGCGAACACGACCGTCTGCAGGTCCGCGAAAATCTGCCGCTCTTCTTTGAACGATGACACGAACATAAAGAGCGTGGGGAACAAGAAAAAGCCCGCCAGAAAAATCATCAGGGCGTAGTCGGCGATTCTGAACCAAAGCTTGCGGGGGCTCGAGCCGCCACGCTCCCTGTCTTTGGCGACGGGTTGGGTGCGCGTTTGCTGCGCCATCCTAACCCTCCACCGCGCGCTCGGGCGGCAAAAGCCAGCGTTGCAGGAGCGCTATCGCAAGCACGATGACAAAAAATAGAAGCGTGACCGCCGAGCCGTAACCAATTTGCTGCTGCCGGAAGCCGGTATCGACCGCGTGAAAGACGATAGAGCGCGTGGCGTTCTCGGGGCCGCCGCGCGTGAGCACGTCGACCTGCGTAAACACCCGGAAGGCCAGGATGGTGGTGCTGACGAGCACGAAAATGATGGTGTTGCGAAGCTGCGGCAGCGTCACATAGCGAAAATTCTGCATCATCCCGGCCCCGTCGATGCGCGCCGCCTCGTAAAGCACGTGCGGGATGCCCTGCAAGCCCGCCAAGAAAATCACCATCTGGAGCCCCACCGAGTGCCAGATGGACATGATGATCACCGCAGCGAGGGCCGTGTCGGTCGAGACGAGCCAGGGGATGTTACTAACTGCGCCGAAAGTGACCGTTTCCAAAAACTCGTTAATAAGCCCCTGCTGAGGGTTGTAGAGAAAGGCCCACACGACCGCGATCACCGCCATCGAGGTGACGATGGGCGAGAAGTAGGCCGCCCGAAAGAGGTTCATGCCCCGTAAGCGCTGGTTGACGAGCAGCGCCAAGAGGAGCGCCAGACCGCCCTGTCCCGGCACGATAAAGAGCACGAACACGAAGGTGTTGACCAGAGACTGCATAAAGGCCGGGTCTTTGGCGAGAAGGACGCGCATCGCCCCGGCGAAGCGGAAGCGGGTCCACTCGCGGAAATCCTCCAGACGTTCGTCCCCACGCGTGAGGGTGCGGATGCGCGGGTAGACGACCCCGCCGTCCTCGTCGCGCACGACCTCGCCCGCGTCGGTGCGCTCGGGCTCCACGGTCAGCACCGTGAGGCTAAGCAGCCGGTCGAAGTTGCGAAACCCCACGAACTCGACGGGCAGGGGCGAAATGAGGCGCTTGTTGGTAAAGCTCCAGGCGAAACCGAGTACCAAGGGCGCGACGATAAAGGTGGCTAACAGAACGAGCGCGGGAGCGCTCATGAGCCAGGCGGCGCGGCGCTCGCGCCCGCGTTGGTTGAGGCCTACGGGCCTGTTTGACGCCGTTCGTTGACTCAGGGCCATTGCATCCTCCCTTCGGCTCGAGGGGCCGGAACCCGCATGAGGTGGGGAGCGGGGGAGGTAGGGAGATGGGGTTTTCAAAAGCCTGTACGCCCCACCTCTCGACGCCCCACCTCCCTAAAGTAGCTTCAAAAAAGCGACCTCAAAAACCACCAGCCGGTGTGCAGCGCGACCTACTGCGCCGGATAGCCGCTGTTGTCCTCGA
Organism: Trueperaceae bacterium; assembly: GCA_965214995.1. Lineage (GTDB taxonomy): Bacteria > Deinococcota > Deinococci > Deinococcales > Trueperaceae > CBDCCT01. Next base: position 3,591,404 of record CBDCCT010000002.1, on the reverse strand, counting down.
TGTTCTGGTCTATCTGGTCTACGGCAGCGTCGAGCTCCGCAGCCACGTCCGCGCCCTTGATGATGTTGTCCATCGCGGTGGCGTAAGACGCGGTGATGACCGGGTAGGCCGGGGTGACGGGGCGCGGCACCGCGACGCCCTCTTCGAGCTGGCGGCGCAGGATGTACATGTCCGCGCCCTCTTGCCAGCGGTCGGTCGCGTCCAGAAGCGAGATGCGCGCGGGCAGGGAGCCGAACTCGCCCGTCCACTCTTCTATCTGTTCGCCCTCCAGGAGGTACTCGAGCAGCGCCCACGCCCCTTCCTTGCTCTCGCACTGCGAGCTCATCGCCCAGGCCCACGAGCCCATCCCGGACACCGGACCCGCGCCGAAGTCGGGGGCGGGCAAGATGACCAAGTCGTCGCCGTAAGCCTCTTTGTAGTCGTTATACATCCAGTTCACAAAGATGCCCATGCCCGCGTTGCCGTTGACGAACTCGAAGTTGTCGGCCGGGGTTAGGGTGGCGTAACCTTCTTCAAAGAGGCTCTGCAACCAGGTCATGAACTCGATGGAGTCTTCGCTGTTGAGGACGCCCTCGGCGGTCTGGTAGTCGGTGCGGTCGATGAGGCCGCCCCCGTAAGACTGGAGCCAGGGGGAAAAGCCGTAGGTGTACCACTCGCCCGCGCCGAAGTTCATCTTGAGGTCGAGCGCGTAGTCGGTGGTCTCGAGCTCTTGAATCGCCCGCATATACTCGTTGAACTCTTCAAAGGTCCAGGGGTCGGCCAGCCCGTCGGGGATGCGCGCGCCGACGGCCTCCAACACGGGCCGGGTCGAGACGAGCCCCGTGACCGAGTCCGACGGCCCGATGGCGTAGAGCTGCCCGTTGTAGGTGCCCTGCTCGCGGATGGACGGCAAAAAGTCATCCATGTAGCCCTCGGGCAAGTAAGAGTCCAGCGGCTCCAAAAAGCCCGCCCAGGCATAGTTGTAGAGGAAGGGGCCGTCCAAGTCGAGGATGCAGGGCAGGTCGCCCGCCACCGCCGCCGCGTTGACCGCGTCGTTGTAGCCCGAACCCGAGACCGCGCCGCCGGGGATTTCGGTGATGACCGCGCGGTACTGGTCTTGCGACTCGTTAAAGCGCGCGACCTGCTCCTCATAAATGGGCGCGGCACCCGAGGAGTGCCACCAGATGGTCACCTCTTCGCGGTCGTCTTGCGCCAGCGCGAGCGTGAGGAGGAGAAGGAGGGTCAAGCCAATGGTTCGTTTCATGAGGATTCCTTTCAAAGGGTTGATGCGTGGGTTCTAAAGCGGGTGAACGTGCCTCCTTTCGGGCTAATGGGACTAGAGGGAATGTCGAGACACGAGCGGGCAGGGCAGCTTGAAGCAAGCGGGCGGCCCCGTCGCCCTGGTGTCGTCCGTTAAGTAGTTCACCGCCCAGCGCCCCATCTCGTAATGGGGCAGCGCCATCGTGGTCAGGGCGGGCCGCAAAAAGGCCGCGACGACTTCCTGGTTGTCGAAGCCCATGACCGCAACGTCAGCGGGAACGCTCAAGCCGAGCTCGGCGAGCGCCTGATACACCCCCATCGCGGTGCGGTCGTTGCCGCAAAAAATCGCGGTGGGCGGCTCGGAGAGCGTCATCACGCGTTTGGTCAGGTCGAAACCGCCGGTCGCGGTCCAGTCGCCGGGGACGACGTAGGCGTCGTTAAAGGGCACGCCCCAGTGCTCGAGCGCCTGCCGGTAACCCTTTAAACGGGCGGGCGCGGCGAACGCGCCCCGCAGGTTGATAAGCGCGATGCGCCGATGCCCCTTCTCGAGCAGCACCTCGGTCGCCCGGTAGCCCGCGCCCACCTCGTCCGGGATGACGCACGAAAAGGCGGGGTCGTCGCTGAAACAGTTGAGCAGCACGGTCGGCACCTCGTATAACGGGGGCGGCGGCGAGACGCGCCGGAAGTACATCGCGGCGTAGACCACCCCGTCCACCTGGCGGCTCAGGAGGTTGTCGAGCATCGCCCCCTCGCGCGCCCCGTCGCCGCCCGTGTTGGCGACGAAGAGCAGCTTGCCGCCCTCCCACGCCGCGCGCTCCGCGCCCTCGACGACGCCGACCGCGAAGGGCGTGGTGGCAATTTCGTCGGTAAGAAGCGCGAGCACGTGCGTTTCCCTCGTGCGCAGGTGCCGCGCCGCCGAGGAGGGGCGGTAGCCCAGGGCCCCAATCACCTCAACCACGCGCGCGCGTGTGGTTGCGCTCACGTTGGGATGCGCATTCAGCACCCGCGACACCGTGCCCACGCCCACCCCCGCCCGGCGGGCGATGTCTTGGATGGTTGGCTTGTCCTGCACGGCTTCCTCCGTAGTGAGACGGGCGTTGGAATCGTTTCCAAAAGGTACACGCGAGCAACTGGGGCGAACAACACGTCGTTTTTTTTGACAACTTCACAGTATCAAACGCTCTCCGGCCTGTCAACGGCGCATTCCCCTCGAGCCGTGCCAACCATGAACGAGGGGGCGGCGAGCGCTGGGGGACGGACCAGCTTCCGAGACAAGTTCCGCCTACAGGACATCAACTCACCGAGAACGTTCTAAAATTGGAAGGGCTGTCTGAAGCGGCTGGGGCTTCAAAAGGTTTCTTGCCGGGGTGGTGTGTAGAAAAACGAATTGCGCGGTACTGCGGACGTCCCGGCGAAAGAACGGGGGCAGAAGTCATAATGCTTTGGCGTCACCCGCTCGAGCAGACTCGCGCCACTCCTCACACCCTCCTCTCGCACGTTATAAAATGGAGCCGTGAAAGCGCGTAAGGGTTTACGGCTGGCCTTTCCCGGCATCTTCTGGCTGATGGTCTTTTTCATGCTGCCTTTGCTCTTTATCCTCGTCGCCTCCTTTATGTCGCGGGGCTTGAGCGGCGCACCCACGCTGCCCTTGACGTTGGAGCACTACGCGCGCACCTTTGATGTGTTCGGCTCCGTTATCTGGCGCTCGGTACGCATCGCGCTCTACACCACGCTCTGGTGCCTCGTGCTCGGCTATCCGCTGGCGTTTTTCATTAGTACGCGTAAAAGCGCGCGCGTCCGCCTCGTCCTGCTCTTTTTGATTCTCCTGCCCTTCTGGACGAACTTTTTGGTGCGGACCTACGCGCTCAAGTCGATTCTCGGGCCGGAGGGCGTAATCAACACGCTGCTGACCAGCCTCTCGATTATCACGCAGCCTTTGGAACTGCTCTTCACGCCCTTCGCCGTCATTTTGGGTCTGGTCTACGGCTTTTTGCCCTTTATGGTCCTGCCCGTTTACGCGGCGGTGGAGCGGCTGGATTTTCGCTTTGTCGAAGCGGCCTATGACTTGGGCGCGAACGACTGGCGCACCTTCTGGCGCGTGATTTTTCCCCTGACCTTGCCCGGCGTCGTGGCGGGCTCGATGCTCGTCTTTATCCCGTCGATTGGCTCGTTCGTGACGCCCGACCTCCTGGGCGGCACGCGCGGCTTGATGATTGGCAACCTTATCGCGCGGCAGTTCGGCGGGCGCGGCAACGTCACCCTAGGCTCGGCGGTGTCGGTCGTGCTTATCGTTTTGGTGCTGATCGGCGTGGTCGTCTATATTCGTTTTGGACAGGAGCGGGCGCGTGGCTGATACGCCCTTAGGCACGCAACGCGCCGCCGAGACGCACGTAAACCGGGGCAAGCTGAGCCGCGACCTGTTCGTCCGCAGGGTTGGCAGACTAGGGCTTATCATCACCCCGCTGGTTTCTTACTTTTTCTTGTGGGCACCCATCGTCGTCCTCATCGTTTTTTCGTTCAACGACTCCCCCTCAGTGTCCGTGTGGCAGGGCTTGACGACGCGGTGGTATCAAAACATCTTCGCGGCGGGGGGCGGCGGGGCGGGCTTTGTGACGGGCAAGCTGTTGGAGTCGTTAGGAAACTCGCTCATCGTCGCCTTTAGTGCCTCGCTGCTCGCCACCGTCATCGGCACGATGCTCGCGCTGGCGATTCACCGGGGAAGTTTCCCCGGCAAAGGCGTGTTGGACGCGCTTCTTTACATCCCCGTCGTCATCCCCGAGATTACGCAGGGCGTGTCTTTGGCGATTTTTTTCCGCGTCGTGTTCGATTATGTTCAGGGTCTTACGGGCGAGCGGCTGGTGCTCGGCTTCGCCACCATCATCATCGCGCACGTGGCCTTTAACATTTCTTACGTCGTCATCGTGGTGCGGGCGCGTTTGGCGACCATGAGCACCAACTATGAGGAGGCCGCCAACGACTTGGGCGCGAACCACTTCCAGACCTTTTGGCGCGTCACCTTTCCGCTGCTCTTGCCGGGCATCATGGCGGGGGCGCTGCTGGCGCTCACGCTCTCGTTGGACGATTACGTGGTGACCTTTTTTACCAAAGGCGTGGGTGACGACACGCTGCCGATTTTTGTTTACGGGATGCTCAAGCAGCGCGTGTCGCCCGAAATCAACGCGATTTCGACGTTGATGATTGCGGCGTCTACGCTGCTTATTGGGATTTCGCTGCTGTTGCAGCAGCGGGGTTCGCAGGGGGAGAGCTAGAGGGGGCGGGTGTGACATCGGCAAGCTGTAGCTCTAAGAGTCGTGTTTGGGCTCGAGCCGACACCTCCAACACGCCTTCCTCAGCCAAAAAATCATCAAAGTTGCCGCCTCTATACTTGTTCATCCTCAACGCCCTTCCACCCTCGACGTCTCCCGATTCTCCCACACAATCAGCGTCGCCCAATTGTCGGACGCTTCATCCTCAAAATAGTTCTCGAGCAGCCCCCGCACCTCGAAGCCGTTGCGCAACTGAAAGCTGAGCGTCGGGTCAACAAGCTCACCTGCGACGACCTTCTCAACATATTCGGGCACGCTCAGCTCGCCTTTGTGCAGCACGTAACCGGGCAGCACGCCGCCCGCGACGATGCCTTTTAGGCCGCGCCCTTTCACCAGCCCCTTGCGCGCCTCGTAAAGCATCTTGCCGATGCCGCGCCCCCGGTAATCAGGATGCACGCTGATGTCGCCGCCGTAGTACCACGCACCGTTCGAGTCGTGGTTCGTGTAAAAACCGCCCGCGATAACTTCCTTAAAGGTGTGGTTGGGATGGTCAAAATCAAAGTTGGTCAAGAAGCCAGAGCCCAAGCCGACGACGCGCTCGCCCTCCGGTGTTATATCCAGTGCCACAAAGTCGCCCTCGGGAAAGACGCGGCAGTGGCTTAGAAAATGCTCTTCGCGCATGAGTTCGTGGGCGGCGAGGGTGGGGAAGCAGGTGGTTTGGAGTCTCTCGAGCGCCCTCGCGTGTTCGGGTTTAATGGTGACGAGGTTTATCACAAAATGTCGGCGGGGTCTAGCTCGACACCGTCAAGCGCCGCAACGCTCAGCTTGCCGCCCCGTTTGACCTCCTCAACGCGCCCGTAAACGCCGTCTAGCGGGTCGCGGTGGACCAGAATTCGCTGAGCTTTTAAGTCCACTATCCACACCTCCCTCACCCCAGCCGCGGCGTAGCGGGGCAACTTGACGGTGCGGTCAAAGAGCAGGGTCGAGTCGGAAACTTCGATGACTAAAAGGGCGTCTTGGGCACCCGGAATGCGGTCTGCATAAAGATTCGGCTGGTACTTTAGAACCGTCACGTCAGGGTAAACTTCAGACCGCTCCGACAGTCTGAGAGGGTTCTGGACGTCAATAAGGATGGTTTTGCTCAGTCTGGTGAGCAGGTTGTTCAGCTTCCGGACACAAGTCGCGTGCGGGATGTCGATAGGGGACATTTCAACGATTTCTCCGTCGATGAGCTCGAGCCGGTCATCCTCGCCAAACACGCCCGCTTCGATGATGGCGTGAAACTCGGTCACGGTGAAACGCCGTCGTGAACGCCGCAGGGTCATACGCCAATGTAGCAGAAACGCGTCCCTTTCGGCGTGCCCCAAGCCTGGCAAAGCTGCGCGACCAGGAGCAAACTGGGCTGCACCAAACGTCTTGACAGGGTTGAACGTCAAAACAGAGGAACCGTTTGCTCATAAATTCAGCGTAGGCTAAACCGTAAAATGCTCGTACTCATTCTCCGACGGCAAACCCCACACCGCCCAAAAGTCGCCCGTGGCGGGGCGCATGACGGCCGCGCCGCAGGTTTCAACATGTAGGGGCGGCTTGGAGGAGACGCAGACCGCCTCGGGGTCGCGGGTCAGCGCCTGTAAATCCTCTTCGGTGAGGGCTTCTTTAGCGAGCAGGTCGTAGCCCCTGCGGAGCCGCGCTTCCGAACTCTCCTGCGAGGCGGCCTCGCGTTTACGCTCGACCGCGTGGGTGCTGCTAAACAAACAGTGGTTGGTGTGAACGAGCGGGTCGACGTCAAGCTCGGTCACGTGGGTGGCCGTGGACATCGCCTCGACGCTGTAGCCCCGGCCTGAGCGGTCCATAACCAAATAGTTGTGCGCGCCCGCGAGTCTAGCGGAGGTGAGGCAAGTGAGAGCGTCCTCGGCGGTAGACTGCTCGAGCATCCTCCGCACCACAAAAGGCCAGGTCACGCCGACCTGCCCGTCCGCGCCGCTTAAGTTATTAATGCCGACCGTCACGCCCTCGCTGTTCATCCCCATCATGCCGACGCAGCCGACCGTCGTAAAGGCCAAAAAGGCGGGCTTGTCTTCCGGCTCGCCGCGCAGCATGACGACGTGCGGGGTGGCGGTGTCGTGCATGTCCCAGGTCTGACCGTAAAGGCCCCTTTGGTCTGCCGCCCTGTTGTCGGGAACCAAAAAGGCCGTACAGTTGTCCGCGCCCGCGTGGGCGGGAACAGGCGATGGGGACGCGTTGGCGTTATAAACCGTGTCGATAAAGTCGGTAAACCCGCCCACGATAATGAGTTCGGCGAGGCTTAAGCCCGTCGCGTTCCCCATTCCTCTAAGCTCCTCGACGAGATGCGGCGCGTAACGCTCGTGCTCCTCCAAACACGCTTCGGCCAGGGCGAGAACTTCCTCTCCGGAGCGTCCCCTTCCCGTCCACTTGGGGTCACCGCTCAAATGGACGCGCTCCCTCGCAAAAGCGACAATCGCGTCTCTGTGCGCCGCGCCGTGTCTAAAGCCCATCTCAAAGGGGGAGCCGAAAACTTCAAGCACGCGAATCTTCTTGGTCATGGTGTTAAGTGTAGCAGAAACCCAGCAGAAGGCCGTATAAAGGAGGTTTAAATTTGTATCAATCTAAGAGCGTGGCGTTCTCGTTCCGCCAAGACACCCACACCTTCTCACCCGGTGGGAGCATCGAGCCGAAGCCGTGGTGCAGGTTCTGCACCCGCACCACCAAGTCCACCTCGCTACCCGACACCACGCGGTAACGGGTATCGGTGCCGATGTAGTAGGCCTCGGCGACTTCGGCCTCGAGCGCCGTCACCCCGTCCGAAACGGGGGGCGCGTCGTGGAGCGCGTGGAGCGCAATCTTTTCGGGGCGCACCGCAACGCTGACCCGCTCGCCGAGCTCTAAGGCGTGCCCCCTGAGCCGCCCTTCCAGGTGCCGCCCGTCCGAAAGCTCGAGGGTCCCGACCGCGCCGTTTTTGCTCCCCAACCTGCCCTCGATAAAGTTCGTTTCGCCGATAAAGTTGGCGACGAAACGGTTCGCGGGCGCTTCGTAGATTTCGTCGGCGCGGCCCACTTGCAGCACGCGGCCCTCGTTCATCACGGCGATGCGGTCGGCCATCGTCAGCGCCTCTTCTTGGTCGTGGGTCACGAAAATGAAGGTGATGCCCACCTCGCGCTGCATGGTTTTAAGCTCGAACTGCATCGACTTGCGCAGCTTGAGGTCCAGAGCGCCCAGCGGTTCGTCGAGGAGCAGAACAGCGGGTTTGTTGACCAGCGCGCGCGCCAAAGCGATACGCTGGCGCTGTCCGCCGGAGAGTTGATGCGGCTTGCGGTCGGCAGTGTGGGGGAGCTGGACCAATTCCAACACCTCCATCGCCCGCGCTTTCGCCTGGGCTTTGGGGACTTTTGCCATCTCGAGCCCAAACCTCACGTTTTGCAGCACGCTCATGTGCGGGAAGAGCGCGTAGTCCTGAAACACTGTGTTTACGGGACGGTGAAAGGGCGGAATCCCCCCCACCGCCTCACCCCTAATCAGCACCTCGCCCGAGGTCGGTTGTTCGAAGCCCGCGACGACGCGCAGCGTGGTGGTCTTGCCACACCCCGAAGGCCCCAACAGCGCGAAGAACTCGCCCTCGTCAATCCGCAACGACACCCCGTTGATGGCCCTGACCGTCCCGCCCCCCCTGGGGTCGCGGAACTCTTTGACGAGCTCGCGCAGTTCGACGGCGGGTGTGCTCACGCGTCAGCCGCGCACCTTGCTATGCACCAAGGGGTGATGCACAAGCCTCCCCTACTGCCCCACAAAAATGCGCAACTCATCCCACGCGTCATAGTAAAGCTGCGCCCGCTCGGGCGTTTGCTCGACGAAGAAGAGATTTTCTTCCGTCTCCTCGCTCGGGTAGATGCCGGGGTCGCTGGCGAGTTCGGGGTCGATAAGCCCTTCTGAAAGCGCGACTTCGTTCGGCGTGCCGTAGGCCGTGTAATTCGAGATGTCGGCGGCGACCTGCGGGGCAAGGAGGTAGTCGATAAACACTTCAGCGAGTTCTTTGTTGGGCGCGCCCACGGGCACGGCGAGCGTGTCCACCCAAAAAAGCGTGCCCTCCTCGGGGATGACGTAGGCGTAGGTGTCGCAGTCGCACTCGTCCATGATTTGGAAAATATCGCCTGAGTATTCCACCACCATGTCCGCCTCGCCGCGCACCAAGACCTCCTGTCCGTCGTCCTGGTTCATATAAACGACATTGCCGCCCTGCTCGAGGAGGTAATCTTTGGCCTCCTGGATTTTCTCGGGGTCGCTCGTGTTGGGATCATAGCCAAGCTTAAGGAGCGCCACGCCCATCATGCCGCGGATGTCCTCCAACCAACTGACTGGGCCGCCGTAGTTAAACATGTCGTCCCAAGAGGTGACCTCCTCCCCCACAGTTTCGGTGTTGTAGCCAATCCCCATCGTGCCCCACTGGTAAGGCACGCTGTAGGTGTTGTCGGGGTCGAAGGGCAGGCCGACAAAGGTCTCGGCGAGGTTGGCGAAGTTAGGGATGTTTTCTAAATCCAGGGGCTCGAGCAGCCCTTCGGCAATCATGAGCGAGAGCACGGTGGAACTCGGCACGACCACGTCGTAACCGGGGTTGCCCTGGCGGATTTTGGCGAGCATGTCGTCGTCGGTGGGGAAGGTGTCGTAAAGAACCTCGACCCCGCAGAGTTCTTCGAAGTTGGGGATGGTGTCTTCGGCAACGTAGGTCGTCCAGTTGTAGACGCTGAGCTGCTGTCCTTCAAAGCCTTCGGGGCAGGTCCACGGGGTTTCCTGAGCCCCCGTACTTCCCAACAACCCCATGAGCAAACCTACCACCAGATATCCCAAAGAACGTTTCATCACTACCTCCTTTTATAAAATCTTGTTCGGCGCAAAACCTATGTAAAAACTTTAACACGGCGGGGCAGGCTGCTACAGTTTTGCGGAGGGCAAGGGATTGACGCGTAACCCTTCTCCACAATCTGTTTGTAAACAAAAATTTTACCGGGGCATAAACCTTTGTCTGGCTCGAGACGAAAGCGTAAGATAAACGCATGATTCGGCACGCGGTTCTTCAGTTCAAGCCGGTTAAGGCGCTTTTAGAGCGCAATTTGGAAAAGCTCGAGGCCATCCTCACGCAGCTTAAGGACGAGGGCGTGGACGTTGTCACACTGCCCGAGGCGTCGCTGTCGGGCTATTTTTTGCAAGCCGGGGTGCGCGAGCAGGCATTGACGGCGGAGGAACTTTACGCGCTCGTGGGCGAGGTTCTGGAGCGTGTGGGCTGGCTCGAGCCCGTCGATATCTGTCTGGGCGCTTATGAACGCTTTAACGACGATTTTTTTAACAGCGCCTTTTATTTTGAGTACAACACACCCCACGCGGGCGTCCGGCACGTCCACCGCAAGATGTTCTTGCCCACCTACGGCGTTTTTGACGAGGAGCGTTACGTGTCGCAGGGGCACGCGCTCTCAGCGTTCGACACGCGTTTTGGCCGCGCCGGGATGCTCATTTGCGAGGACGCGTGGCACTCGAGCACCGCCGCCGTGCTCGCTCTCAAAGGCGCGAACATCCTCTACATCCCCAACGCCTCGCCCGCGCGCGAGTTGCAGGGCGCGCTGCCCGGCAACGCCGAACGCTGGCGCGCGACCGCGCGGGGCATCGCCGCCGAGCACGGGGTGTACGTGGTAACGACCTCGTTAGTGGGTTTCGAGGGCGGCAAGGGTTTTGTGGGCTTTTCCAACGTCGTGGACCCCTACGGCGAGGTGACGGCGCAAGCAGCGCTCTTTGACGAGCAAATTTTGCTCACCGATTTGCACTTAGAGAGTATCCAGGTGGCCCGCTACGAAACGCCGCTCTTGTCGGATTTACGCGCCAACCTCTCCGAACTCATCCGCGCGTTTGAGGAGGCTTCGGTCAGGAAAGATGAAAAGGTGAGAGCGTGACCCATACTAAAACCAGACCCGCGACTCGGCAAGAAGTTCCCGTCATCCGAAGCGAGGGGCGACCTCAGAAGATTCTGGATTTGAACCTAGACATGGTCACGGACTTTTTGGTCGCCTTTTTGCGCGACGAGGTAGGACGCAAAGGTTTCGAGCGGGTCATCGTGCCTCTTTCGGGCGGCATCGACAGCGCCACCACCACCTATCTGGCGGCTCGAGCCTTTGGCGGAAGTAACGTCCACGCGCTGCGTCTCCCCTACCGGACCTCGGGGCCGACGTCGCTCGAGCACGCCCAACTCATTATCGATGCGCTCGAGCTCCCGAGCGAGACTATAGACATTTCGGACGCCGTGGACGGTTACGCCAACAAAATCCCGACCATGACCCCGCACCGCAAGGGCAACATCATGGCGCGGGAGAGGATGATTATTGCGTTTGACAAGGGGCTCGAGTATAGCGCCATTCACCTGGGCACCGGCAACAAGACCGAGCGGCTTTTCGGCTACTACACTTGGCACGACGTGGCCGACACCGGCCCCGTCAACCCCTTAGGCGACCTTTTCAAAACGCAGGTCAAGGCGTTAGCCGGGCACTTATGCGTCCCCGAAGTCATTGTCGGCAAGCCGCCCAGCGCCGACCTGGTGCCGGGGCAGTCTGACGAGAGCGACTTGGGTATTACGTATGAACGCGCCGATATTATTTTGGCGCATCACTTAGCGGGCTACGAGGACGCCTACATCTGCGACTTAGGTTTCAGCCAAGAAGAAATCACTTTGGTGAAGCGCAAAGTCGCCAGAACCCACTGGAAGCGCGAACTGCCCATTAACGCGGTGGTGTCGGCCACGGCCATCAACGAGTTTTACTTGCGGCCTGTGGATTACTAAGGTTGATGTGGCAAACGAGACGCATTGAGTAAGACGAAGCTGGTTCTAAGCGCTTGTAAGTCCACTGATAAGCTAAAGTGGGTTCGACTGAATTTTCTGTCGAGCACTGCATTTGAGCCTAGCGCGCTCGAGTCTCCGCCCCGGCCTCAGCCGCGATGACAATCTCCTGCGGCGGCCTCCCGCTCGTTTCATCTTGCACGGTAATGGTCACGCGCTGGTCCAGTTTGCTAAGGAAATGCAGCAAGCGCTCAACGGAGAAATTTTTCAGCCTGCCGTTGACAAGGTTCGACACGTCCGGCTGAGTGACGCCCAACACCTCGGCGCTGCGCTTTTGGGTCCAGCCTCGAGCCTCGGTCACGTCGTATATCATGCTGGCTAGACGCGCTTTTAACAGGCGCTCCTCCGGGTTGGAGAGACCCATGTCGGCGAAGACGTTGCCGCTGCCCTCGGTAACGGTTGTGTCATCTTTTAAGGCTTGTTCATCCACGGCTCGCGTCCTCCTCGGCTCGCTTTAATCGGTCGCGTATGATATCCATCTCCTGCTTCGGCGTAGCAATTCCCTTTTTGGACTTTTTCTTAAAGACGTGCAGCACATAGATTATGGTCTCCGAGGTTCACCACGTAGACGTGCGAAAGGTGCCCTTGTCGTAGTCGACCCGGATTTCTTGCACCCCCGGCAAACCTTTGAGCGGTTTCAGGCGCGGATGATTCTGTCCTCGCTGCACACGGTCAAGGATGTAGCCTGTCGTGTCTTGCACAGGCTCCGGCAACCTTTTGAGGTCATCCAGCGCTGAGCCCACCCACCGCACTTTTTTCACGCTCGGCGTCGCTCCATATGTTACACAGCTATAGTATAGTGGTTTGACTATAGTTGCAAGCGTTGAGGCTGACAGCTTCAGGCGGTTTCACGCCAAGAAAAGATTTCTCACAACGTGGCACATCCGGAAAGGAATCTCATGACGCAACCCGCACCCCGTTCTGACATCCAAGGCTTCATCACCTTTTATCCTTGCCACGACCTCGCCGCGACCACCGACTTTTATGTGCGGGAGCTTGGCCTGGAGACGGCTCGAGACCAAGGAAGCTGCGTCATTTTCAAGGTATCCGGGGACGCCTACTTAGGCTTTTGCCAGCACGAGGGGACCTTGCCGGGGCACCAAGGGCTCATCCTGACGCTGCTGATTGACGAGGTGGACGAGGTTTACAAGCGCCTGCGCGGGCTCGGGGTGGAGACGGAGGGCGCGCCCAAGCTGAACGAGCGGTTTGGCATCTATCACTTTTTCGCCCGCGACCCGGACGGCTACCGCGTCGAGGTGCAGAGGTTTACGGAGCCTCTGGGGTGAGGCGGTAGAGCGGCTCGAGCCGCTCTACCGCGAATCGCATAAGCACTGAGGGTATAGAGCGCAGGTAACATCTCATAGGCTCCGTTCCTCATAGCAATTCAACAACGACGTTTCCTCTAAGCCAGATGAACTTAGTATATCTTTGTCAAGCCCCCGTACCCTGCGTTCCAGCCCCACCCCGCCCGGCCTGCTACCATAGAGGGGTGCTGTCCTGGCTTACCTTTGACGCGCCCTGGCTCCTGCTGGCGCTGCTCCTGCTTCCTCTGCTGCCCCTGCTGCTACCCAGACGCGGGGGCTGGGGCGTGCGGCTCGCGGCGCTGGCGCTTTTCACTGTGGCGCTCGCGCAACCTTCCGTAGAGCGGCCCGGTCGTGACGTGGCGGTGCTCGTGGACGTGTCGGACAGCGTCGGGTCGGGAGCGGCGGAGGCGCTTGGAGAGTTCGATTTTGCTTCTTTAAAACGCGAGCCGAGCCTCTTTTATTTTGCGGCGGACACCACGGAAGCCCCGGCGGGCGTTCGTGCGGCGGGAGAGGTGCCCGCTTACTTAGGGACCGACCGCACCGACCTCTCCCAGGCCCTACAGGTGGCCGCGTCGGCGGGTGCCAAACGCATCTTGCTGCTTTCCGACGGGGCGGAGTCGGTGGGGAACGCGCGGCTGGCCTTGCCTGGCGTGCCCATCGACACCTACCGCGTGAACCCGCTCCCGGGCACGCGCGTGCTCGCGCTCCTCTCCCCCGACGCGGTGAGCCCCGGCGAGACGGTCGAGGTCACCGCCGTGATCGAGAGCGACGTGGACACCGAAGTGACGCTCTATCCAAGCGTGAGGGGCACCGAGGGCGAGGAGGCGCTCCCGCCCATCCAGCAGCGCGTGAGAGCGGGGCGCACGCCCTTTCGCTTTTCTTTCCCCGTGGAGGGCACGGGCGACCTGGAGGTGAGCGCGCGGCTCGAGACCCCCTTCGCCCAACCCACCGCCGACGACGCGCAGGTGCGCACCATCGCGGTGGACGAGCGCGACCCCGTGCTGGTGCTGGGCGACCCCGCGATGGCCGCGCTCTTGCGCACCCAGGGCTTTGACGTGACCGAGGGCGGCCCCGAGGCGCTCACCACCCCGCTCGACTACAGCGCCGTCGTTTTGCGCGAGAGCGCCAAGATGTTCACGCCCGGTCAGCTCTCCCTGTTGGAGAGTTACGTCGACAACGGCGGCGGGCTGCTGATGACCGGCGGGCCGGACTCTTTCGGCTTAGGCGCGTGGTACCGCACACCCGTCGAGACCGTCTTACCCGTCAACACCGACCTGCGCACCGAGGTCGAGCTGCCGCTCGTGGCGATGGTCATCGTGCTCGACCGCTCGCAGTCGATGAGCTCGGGCAACCCGAGCAAAATCGACCTAGCCAAAGAGGGCGCCATCGGCGTGGTCGAACTCGCCTATCAGGACGACACGCTGGGGCTGGTCGTTTTTAGCGACAAGCAGGAGTGGGCCTTTGATTTGCGCAAGGCGACCGAGCGCGGCAAACGCGAGATGCTCGCGTCAATCCTCAACATCGAGCCGCAGGGAGGTACCGTCTTGGAGCCTGCCTACCGCGAGGCCTTTGACGCGCTGCGGGCGAGCGACGCGGCCATCAAGCACATCATCATCCTCTCGGACGGCGAGTTTAACGACGGCGGCGCGTTCGGGAGTGGGTCGTCGGTGGATTTCGGCGCGCTCGCCGCGCTGGGGCTCTCGCAGGGCGTCACCACCTCGACGATTGCGATTGGCGCGGGGGCGGACCCGCGGCTCGAGGCCATCGCCAGCGCGGGCGGCGGGCGCTACTATTCGGCTCTAAACGTGAGCACGCTGCCCCAGATTTTTACCAACGAGGCGCTCACCGCCACGCGCTCCTTGTTGCGCGAGGAGCGCTTGAGCCCGACCGCCAGGAGAAACCCGCTCACCCCCGCCCTAAGCGGGAGCGTCCCGCCCTTGGACGCTTACATCGCCTCGTCCTTGAAACGTGACGCCGAAACGCTTTTAGAGGGCGTGCAGGGGGAGCCCGTCTTGGCGATAGGCCGTCAGGGCCTGGGCCGCTCGGCAGCCTTGACGACCGACCTCAACGCCTGGGCGGGCGATTTTGGCCGTTGGAGCGAGCTGCCCGCGCTCCTCGGCACGGTGACGCGCTGGCTCCAGGCGAACCCGGCGGAGTTCTCGGCCACGGCGACGCCCGACGGTACCGGGGTCAAGGTCGTGGTGGACGCAGTGAGAGACGGGGAGTACATCGACAATCAGCCTTTAGAGGCCCGCTACAACGGCGTGACGCAGCCCCTGGAGCAGGTCGCGCCGGGCCGTTATGAGGGGCGGCTCGAGACCCCCGCCGACGGCGGCACGCTCCTGGTCGTCAACGGGGGCGACATCGCCGCCCGCGCGCCCGTGGCGAACCCCAACGCGGAGTTCGCCACCGCCGACACCCGCGTCTTGCTGCAAGACATCGCCCGCGAGAGCGGAGGCGAGGTGTTGGAGGTGCCCGGCGTCTACGCCCCGCCCATCCCGTCGGATGCGCTCCCCGTGTGGCCCTTTTTCGCCCTGCTCGGCCTGGCCCTTTTCATGGTTGAACTTCTTGCACGGCGCTTCTGGCTCGCTCGAGAAGCCTAACTTGTGACGCCAATTACTCACGACATCACGTATCATGTGAGTCCGCCCCTGTCTAATGAAATCCTCAATCCTCTTTTCGAGAGTGCCTGGCCGAACCGCGTAAGTTGGGACTACGGGCCGGTTCTGGCGCGGAGCCTGGTCTACATCGCCGCCTACGCTGAGGACACGCTCGTCGGCTTCGTCAACGTCGCCTGGGACGGCGGGGTTCACGTCTTTTTGCTCGACACGACCGTTCATCCGCGCTGGCAACGGCGGGGCGTCGGCAAAGAGCTTGTGAGACGTGCCGCGCAAGCCGCAAGGGCAAAGGAGGGGGAGCTGGAGTGGCTGCACGCGGATTTTGATGAGCCTCACTTGGAGCCCTTCTACCGCGCGTGCGGCTTCGAGCCGACGCACGCCGGGCTGATACGCCTCTCCTGACGCGCCGTCACATTAAGAGGAAACTTTGATACGGTAGCCTTCACGGCTCCTCCGCATCATCTCCAGCGTCCTCCGCCCCCACATCCACCTCGACCTTCATCACCTCGCGCAGCACCGTGGTCGCAAACGCGCCTTTGGGAAGCGCGAACGAAAGCGTGTAGCCGTCTTCCGTTCCCTCTAAGCCAACATCCTCTAACAACACGCGGGTGATGCGCCTCGAGCCCTTGCGACTCGTGAAATCCAGCCAGCGGAGGCCGAAACGTTCCAGCGTCTCCTCTTCCAACGCCCCGGCCTCTCCCCCACTCACCCGCACCTTTTTGCCCCACAGGGGCAGCGTCGGGCTGATTTCTAAAGCCTCGGCTCGAGGGCTCTCCACGCTTCCATCCTCAACCAAAAACATCCCGCCTGTAGTGTGCTTTTTGGCCCAGTCGCCGGTGAGGACGCGGGTGTAAAGACCTTCCTTAAGGCGTCGTGCCGATAAATCGTTAAAGAGCAGCGACTGGAGTGCCGAGATGAAAAACCGTTTTAGGCGATGCCCCCCCGGCACCCACTCACCGCGAACGAGCTTGAGGCCGTCCACCGCGTTCGTCCCAAAGCGCCCAAAACGTTGGGGGCCGAAGTAGTTGGGTGCGCCCTGCTTTTGGAGCACACTCAGCACCTCCTGCGCCCGTGCCAGCGCGTCCGGTTCTGCATCTCGCACCCGCACCGTGAAGCGGTTGCCGAGCAGGTGGCCGACACCCAGCTTGTTGCGGTGGCGCGCCTTCTCCAAAATGCGCACGCCCTCCAAAGCCTCTAGCGCTTCCAGCGCCCCCGCCTGCGCGTTGGGCACGCTCAGCCATTGCCTCGTCACCGCGTGTTTATCCTTGAGCCCCGCCACGCCGATAGAACGCTCCGCCACGCCCGCGCGGGTGAGCGCCACGACTAAATCGCGTGTGGTCAGGCCGCGCTTCTCAACCCACGCATACGCGTGAGAGCCCCCGCCCTCGGGTAAATAGAGCGGCACCTCGTCTACTAGAAAATCCTCGAGCCGACGCCGAATCACCCCACCCGTGCCCGGCAGCGCGCGGGTGAGCGGCGGGAGGTCGGACCAACGGAAGGTAAAAGCTGAGACCTCGGCCTCGGTCACGCTTGTGGTTTGTTTCATGATGTCACGAAGCCAATCTTACAGCTTGCGACCCCGGCACCCAGTCAAGACGCCCGGCTCATCTGAAGCCGCTCCTGCATGAGCCGCTGCGCCACGTTGAAGCGGTCGGTGAGCGAGGGGGCCTCGAGCATCACCTGGCGCGAGGTCACGGGCACCCGCAGGTTCGCGCACACGAACGACGCCTGGTAAACGAGGTCGTCGGGCAGCGCCTCGTCAATCTGCTCGGCGGCGTCGGGCGTAAAAAAGGTGCGGGCGTAGTCCCGAAAGGTGTCGAGCGCGTCCCAGGCCGCGACCCGCTCTAAGTTGGGGTCGCCGCGCTCTAAGGGGTAAGGCTCCTCAGCGGTGTAAAGAAGTTGACTCGTCGAGCCGTCCATTTCCTGCACGGGCTCACGCTTTACCACCCGCACCTTGCACCGCTCCTGGCCGTGCGCCAGCATGTCGTAGGTCCCGTCCGGGTTTTCCGACACCGTCAAGATGTCGACGAAGCTGCCGACCTCGTAGGTGGGCGGCTCCCTGTCGCTAATGTCCACCACGGGTTTAGCCAATACAATCACGAAACGCCGCTGGTTCTCCTCCACGCAGTCTCTCACCATCTTTTTATAGCGCTCCTCGAAAATGTGGAGCGGCAGGGTCATCCCCGGAAAAACGGCGAGCGAGAGCGGAAAGAGAGGCAACGGCACACCCGCAAGGTAGCAAAGACTGAGAAAAAAGAGTGCGAGTTATGACGACATCTCATCAACGTATCATCAACATGCGAAAAGACAAGGGAAGACTCGAGGCCAAACTTCACGCGCCCCTAAGCCTCTTTTCAACCTTTTCACTATCACAGTCGTTTACTCGGAATGTCTTTAAAGATGTTGAGGGGCGGACCCGAGGCGATGAGGCGCGGCTCATGGTGAGGACTTCTCGAAAACCTTGTGAGACTGCGTAAAAAAGCCTCGAGCAAACTTTGCTCGAGGCTTTTTGGCGGAGCCGACGGGATTTGAACCCGCGACCTTCTGCGTGACAGGCAGATATGCTAACCGCTACACTACGGCTCCATGCCTGAATCTTATGCCTAGAAGAGTGTATGGGTTCCGGACGAGCTTGTCAAGAATTCAGGCAACATCCAGCAGAATAGCCACAAGCATGATCACGCCGACGTAGAGGTTGGCGTTAAACGACTTCAGCACGTCGCCGACGCTCCTCGTGGCGACAAGCTGGTGTTCTCTCACGAGCACGGCGGCGACCAGCACGAGGCCCAGGCCGTAGGGCCAGCCCGCCCCGGCGAGGGGCAGCGTCAGCGCGAAAAAGCCCCAGGCGAGCAGGTGGGTCGCCGCCGAGACGTGGAGCGCGTTGTCGATGCCGAAACGTGCGGGGACGCTATAGACGCCGTGGCGGCGGTCGAAGTCGAAGTCGAGCACCGCGTAGAGGATGTCGAAGCCCGCAATCCAAAAGCCGACCCCCGCCCAGAGGGTGACGGCGGCGGGCGCGAACGCGCCCGTCACCGCAATCCAGCCCCCCGCCGCCGCCGCGCCGATGGTCAGCCCCAGCCAGTAGTGGCAGAGGGGCGTAAAGCGTTTGGTGTAGGGGTAGAGCGCCAGAAAAAAAACCGCCACCGGCAGGAGCGCCAACGTAAGCGGGTTGAGCGCCCAACCTGCGAGACCCAGCAGGAGAAAGGAAAATATAGCCAGCACGACGCCGTTACGTTTGCTCAGCACACCTCTAGGAATCTCGCGCGTGCGGGTGCGCGGGTTGCGCGCGTCCATATCGGCGTCTATCACGCGGTTTAGCGCCATGCTCGCGGTGCGCGCGCCGACCATCGCCAGGGTAATCCAAAAAAAGGTGGGAAAGCCGGGCCAGCCGCGTTCGGCCAGGAGCATTCCGCCGTAGGCGAAAGGCAGTGCGAACAGGGTGTGCTCGAATTTGACGAAGTCCAGGTACGTTTTTAACGTTTTTCGTTCCGGGGAGGGAGCGACGCTCACGCTCTGATGCTATCACGCAGCTTTGCGGAGGCGGCTCGAGCACCCTACAACCCAAAGCACCTTGCAACGCCTAGAAGGGCGAAGGAGCCGTAAAGATGGCTCCAAAAACCAAGGCGGACAGGAGCAGACAAAGAGGGCTGTAGAAGCGCGTGTCTAGTCGTGCAAAACGCGTGCCCGTGTGACGTTTGAAGAAGCCGACGTAACGGAAGTCTCCAACGGCGCGAAGTAAGAATACTGCACCTAATACCCACATGCCAAGCGACGTTAGCCAGGGGGGTAGGGACAGGGCAAAAACGCCTATGTACTCGAGCGAAAGCGTAGCAGCCGACAAAAGAGCCACACCCACAGAAGCCGTTGCCAAAGAACTTGGTTTGAAGAGCGGCTGACCGTCACGCGTAGGCACGGCTGACGACATACCCTTTTGGTTTCCTGCCGCCCAGTAGAAATGCAACAGCCCGATAGCTGAAGCTATAACGGCAAAGGTGAAACCCAGGAGACTGGTTAAAGTCATAGTGGCTTAACGAATCATCACGAGGACGAGACACTCACCATACACCATCCCACTAAGACGCTTTGGGTAGAACCCCGACAGCCGCGTAAATGCTCTCCTCGAGCGCCCCCCGCGGCACCTTGACGGCCAGTTCCGCTTTAGGCGTCAGTGAAGCGAGGAAAGCCTCGTCCGCGCCGTCCGTGCCGATGGCGACGAACTCGATGCCGCTCGCCCTCGCAAAGTGGGCGGCGGCCAGGGTGGCCTCGCGGCTGTTGGGCATCCCGTCGGTGATAAGGATGATGGTCCGTTGGCCCCGCCGCCGCCGCAGCTTGGCGGTCGCCATGCGAATCGCGCCCGCCATCGCGGTGCGACCGTCCGCCTGGAGTCCGCCCAAACGTTCGGCCAGCTTCTCGTCCCAAAGCCGCGCGTTCACGAGGCAAAAAGGCCGCCCCGAGAAGCCAATCACCCCCACCGCCTGCGAACGCCGCCACGCCTCGACCGAAAAGCGCACGCTCCCCCGCCTCGCCTGCTCGAGCTTGCGCCCGTCCGCCATGCTCGAGGAGCAGTCGATGAGCAGGTACACCGTCCCCAACGCGCGCCGCCGCGCCAGCGCGCCCCCGCTCCCGCTGAGCGCGTCGCCCAGCCTCGCCAAACCGCGTTTGGCCGTCGGTTTGGTGGTTAAGGGCTCGAGGGTGTCGGGTTCGGTCATGAGGCTCCTAAAAGTTGAGACGCTGCTTCAAAGGATACCAAGCGTTCCCCGTGCTCGCTACGCGCGTAATACACGGGTCAAGCCGCCCGTTTTCGTGCTTGTAGCCGCTCCAGGTGCGAAAGATGCTTTAGAGAGGACTCGGCGCGCTCCTCATTGAGCTTTGGGAGAAATCGGACGCACATGAAAAACCCCGCGTCGTGGCGACGCAGGGCGGACACATCTCACGGTTTGGTCTAGCGCGTCGGCAAGTCCAGTTTATGCGCCGCGAACTTCTCCTCCAAGAACCTGCCGTGGATGAGGAGTCCCTGCGCGTCCTCCTGGTACACGCTCGCCATGAGGTTTTGCATGGTGTCGTCTAAAAGCTCGAGCTGCTCCAACAGGGTTTCCTTAGCCGTTTTGCCGTTGCGCAACCTTTTCGTTTCGGCGAAACCCTTGGGCAGCGCGGCGTAGCGCTCGACCGCGTCGGGCAGGTACGACAGCGCCGTCTGCCGCACGTTGTACACGTCTTGGGTGAGGCCGCCGCCGCGCTCCAACTGCGGCAGCGCGGCCAGCACCGCTATTTTGATGCTCCGCACTTTTGAAAGCGCCTCGTCGGGCAGAACATCCTGCGCTCGCCGCTCGGTCTCCTCGAGCTTGCGCCGCACCTCGCGCGTGGGGTCGCCGCCGAAATGCGCCGCGAGGTCCTGCAAGCGTTCCGACGAGCGGGAGATGGTGTTTTCGTACAGGTCGCCCACCGCCCGTTCTAAAGAGGTCTCGAGCAAACTCAGGTCGTCCAAGAGTTTCTGCTCGGGCGTCATGCCGCCGCCCAAGCGGTGCGTCTCGGCGTAGGTCTTGGGCAGCATCAGGTAACTCTCTAAGGTGTCGGGAAAATAAGTGAGCGTCGCCTCTTTGAGCGTCGCCAGCTCGGGGTCGCGTTTGGCGTTGACCTCGTTAAGTTTGGGCAGAAGGGCCTCGGCGCTTTCGTATACGCTATCGACCTTATCTAGGACGGGCGGCGACACCTTGCCGCGCGCGGCGCTCACCACCTCGCGCAGCCGCACCTCGCCCACCGACACGCGCCCGCGCTTGAGTTCGCGCGGCTCGACGGGAATGACAAAGGCGAGGAGCAGATAAGCCGGAATGACCACACCGCTCGTAAAGAAAAAGGCAGCCAAAAAGAGGAGGCGGATCAGCTTGCTGGATACGCCGAAGTAGTCGGCGACGCCCCCACACACCCCGGCCACTTTGCGGTCGCTGCGGCTACGCTCGAGCTTTTTGGACGCAAACGTCATCATGCGCGCATTCTAGCAGAGAAGCACGGTAAAAAACGTCATGCGAAAGGAGGATTTCAGGAACAACCGTGACGGTCCGCTTTGACACGGGCGCGTTTCTGTCACTGCCCACAGTCCCCCCGCGGCGCTGAACCTATACTCAGGGCGAGAAAAGGGGGATCATGAACAAGAAACAAAAATCACTCGACCAGCAAGTCATCGTTATTACCGGCGCGAGCAGCGGCATCGGGCGCGCCACCGCGGAGATGGCCGCCGAAAAGGGCGCGCGCGTCGTGTTGGGCGCGCGCAGCGAGGACGCGCTTCAAAAGATTGTCGACGGCATCAACGAAAAGGGCGGCAAGGCGAGCTACGTCGTGACGGACGTGAGCAAGGAAGAGGATGTCAAGCGCCTGTCGGACAAGGCCGTCGAGGAGCACGGGCGCTACGACACCTGGGTCAACAACGCGGGCGTCTCGATTTACGGGCTCCTAAAAGAGGTCACGACCGAGGACAGCCGTCAGCTTTTTGATACGAACTTTTGGGGCACGGTGTATGGGTCGCTCGAGGCCGCCAAACATTTCAAAACGCACCAGGATAGTTTAGGAACGATTGTCAACGTCGGCTCCACTCTGTCCGACCGGGCCATCCCCATCCAGGGGATGTACTCGGCCTCGAAGCACGCGGTCAAGGGCTTTACCGACGCCTTAAGGATGGAGCTCGAGCGCGAAGACGCGCCCGTGTGGGTGTCGCTCATCAAGCCCGCCGCATTGGACACCAACTACGCCGAGCACGCCAAAAATTATATGGACAAGAAAGCCGCATTGCCCGCCCCGGTCTATCACCCCAACCTGGCCGCCGAGGCGATTCTTCACTGCGCCACGCACAAGCAGCGCGACATGTTCGTGGGCGGCGCGGGCGGCAAGGGCATCTCGGCTTTTGGTCAAAACGCGCCGCGCTTGGCCGACAAGTATATGGAAGCCGTGATTTTCGACCAACAAAAGGGCAACGCGCCCGCGCAGCACGACCGTGACGGGCTCTACAGCGCCTCGGGCGGCGGGGCCGTGCGCGGCTACAACCGCGGCGGCGTGCGCCAGACGAGCTTTTATACCCAAGCGCAGACGCGCCCCAGAACGTCGGGCACAGTCGCCGGGTTGCTCGTGGGCGTCGGCGCGGGGCTGCTCGCGTGGCGCGTGCTTCGAGACCAAGACGGGCGTCGTAACAGCAGGCGGCGAGGCCGGGGTTTCGTCACGTATGAACGCCCATATGAAGGTAGGAGCTTTGAAGAGCGGCTGAGAAATCCGGGGGTGACGAGAAGGGTTATCATCCCTGAAGGTGCGTCGCTCGAGGGCGGGTCCTCTTAGCCTCGCCTCAATCAGTTCAGCCCGACCTTGCGGCCTATCTAGTTTTAGCGCCCGAGCCCGGCTCAAAGCCGCAGGTTCGGGCGTTTGTTAAGAGATTGGGCGTAGCCGCTCGAGCCACGCCCTCACGTTTTAAGCACCTCAACTAACGATGGCCCGGCACGACAAAGGCTTGCCACATGGCGAGCGCCCAAAAAATGAGCGAAGCTGGACCCTGAGCCATGCCCCAAAACGCAATACGCACCGTGTCGGCGACGCCCATGAACAACGGAAGTCCCTGTCCGGTTTGACTAAGCAACGTCTGCGAAACCAGAAAGCGCGTAATGAGGTATTCGCTCAACACCATCGTGACCACGGTGATGCCGACGCTCATGACTTGGAGGATGAAGTGCGGCCTTCTGTCAGCCCCGCGCAGAACCGCCTTGCCGACGAGCCAACCCACAAAAATGGCGACAAGCGCGTACTGCCGCCCTGTCAGGACGACCGCGCCAAACCACAGAAGAGCTGCAAGCATACCCGCGAAAAGACCCGTTAGCCATGCGGAGGTAAAGTTGGGTTTTTCAACCTCCGCAACGGGTACACCGGCCTCACAATCGCCACAAACAGGCAAGGGCTCATGGGATTGAGCAACCGCCTTAAAGAAAACCTCTTCATCTTTGAGAATGAAATCGCCACAAGTCGAACAGATTTGCACGGTGAACTCCCTTATCGACTACCTGCAAAAAGTGTAGATAAGGCGTTCTTACGGCGTTATGACATCAACTTATAAATTTCTTTACCCCTCTTTAGGCTCGAGCCCGCCCACGCCTCAAAACGACACCCACCGCCAACGCCGTAAGCCCGACAAGGGCGGCGAAAACCGCCACCGTCAGCGCGTCCGGTTGCGTAACGGGCTGCGCCCGCAGCGCCTGCCACGTTACCAGCAGCACGAGTCCTAAATAGCCCGCCGCGGCAGTCCACACGAGCCTCACGCTCTGGCGCACGCTCCACTTGCGGCGGCGCGTGAGAAACCAACCCAGAAAGGGCAGCACCTGCAAGGCGTGCATCCCGACGAAGTGACCGACTCTTAGGTCTCCCCCTTGCGTGCTCCAGCCGACGACCGGCAGCCCCGGCCCGCCGTCGTCAAACCCAACTGTGTGCGCGCCAACGACCGTGACGGGCGCGCCTCCTTGCCAACTCGCCAGCTGCTGCGCCGTCGGCGAGGTCATCAAGAAACCTAAGCCCATGCCGATGATGGTGATGACCAATCCTAAACGCAGCGACCAGGCAAAGGCCGGGGTTTCAAAACGCTGAAAGAGCAAAAGACCCGCTATCACGACGTTCGTCAGCCACAAAATAACGATGCCTGTTCCCATCACCGACCACAGGGAAGCCTCGAGGGGTGTCGAAACGTTATAATGACTCGTGGTCCCGCGCACAACCTGCACGATAATCGGGATCATCTCGAGGACGAACACGCCGACGATGAGCCAGCCGAGCAGTCCGACAAGGCGTTTTTTCCAGCGCCTCTCAGTCTTGATGAAACCGAGCAGCCAGGTAATCGTCAGGGTATAGATAGAAATTGAGAGAGCGAACTTAGCAGGTTTGAGCCAAGCGGGTGCGCCCGTAAATCACGCGCGAATCCGCGAAAATCCCGATAATAAAGAAGACTGTAAGCCCCGCCATGACAAGGCTTAGCAACGTCATAGGCGCATGAACCTGCCACATCTTCTTGATAAACGAAACCGGATTCCGATCTGACCTCGTATCCAAGCTGAGCTTTGATGTTGCCATTTGCTTCTCCCTTCGCTACCTTGAGGTTCCTTCACCCTAGGAGCCTTACATCGTCTTGTCGTCCTTCGAAAGAGGGAGAATACTTGTTTGCACCCATCAAGCTAACAGCATTACCTTACGGTCCCGATGTTGTGAGATAGCTCACGAATTGCCGTCACGGCTACGGAAGTGTCGTCAAAAAGGGGAGTATACCTATCTAAAGAAGGGGGTTTACATGGCTCGAGACGACGAGACCAAAAAAGTTGAAGCCTATTCGGACACGAAAACGACGACCACGAGGGACACCACAAGAGACACTGCGGTAAGAGACACCCCAGTGAGAGATACATATGTTGATGACAAGCCTCATCGCCGCTGGCAAGACTGGGTCAACCTGCTCCTGGGTGCGTGGCTTTTCATCTCGCCCTGGTTTCTACCTAACGCTGGCGGTTACGCCACGGACGCTTATTGGGTAGGCGCGCTCATCTTCCTGGTGGCCGTCTGGGCGCTGGCGATGCCTTCTGCCTCGTTGGCGGAGTGGAGCAACATCTTGTTGGGCGTGGGCCTGTTCATCGCGCCGTGGGTGTTGGGGGCTGCGTACGAGCCCGACTGGAACGCCTACCTCGTCGGCGCGCTGGTGGCAATTTTAGCGGCCACGGCTCTGCGCGACACAAGGCGAGACCACACCCGCCGAACCGTCTGATAGGGATGATTTGGGGGGTACCGCCCCGAATCGCAGTCGTAAAGCAGCCACTAAAAAAGCGTAGGTATCACCTACGCTTTTTTGTTGCCTCAAAGTGTTTCCTCACAGCGGCCTACGTGAATTCCGACCTTGTGGAGCCCGAGCCCTAGACGCTGGGCTCGGGCAGCGGCGGCGGGGCCAGGTGAGGGCGCTTGCCGAAGTCGGGACGCCCGTGTGGGGTCTCGAGCAGCCTCATAAGCTCCTCGAGCGCCCGCGCCAACTGCGGGTCTTGGCCTGTGACGTAATCCTGCGGCTTTATATCAATCTCGATATCGGGGTCGGTGCCGTAGTTCTCGACGCCCCAGCCCACATCCTCAAACCAAAAGGAAAACTCGGGCTGCGTCGTGATGCTCCCGTCCGCCAAACGCTCGCTCACGTTGATGCCGACCACGCCGCCCCAGGTGCGTTTGCCCAGAAGCGGTCCCAGATTCATCAGCTTGAACGCATGACTGAAGATGTCGCCGTCCGAGCCCGCCTGCTCGTTGGTCAGAGCGACCATCGGCCCCATTGGCGCGAGGTCGGGGTAGGGATGCGGCTCGCCCCGGCGCGGGACGCTGTAGCCCAAGCGGCGGCGGGCGAGGCGCTCGAGCAACAACCCCGACACATGACCGCCCCCGTTCCAGCGCACGTCGATGAGCAGGCCCTCGCGGTTCACCTCCGCGAAGAAGCCGCGGTGGAACTCGGCGAAACCCTGTGGCCCCATGTCCGGGATGTGGATATAGCCCACCCTGCTGCCTGTCGCATCATGAACAAAGGCGCGGTTGCGCTCGACCCAGTCGCGGTAGCGGGCCGGGCGCTCGTCGCGCAGCGTCTTGACGGTGACGGTGCGCGGCGCACCCCCGTCGGCGGGCGCGACGCTCAACCTCACCTCGCTCCCGGCCTGGTGGACCAGCAACGCGGCGGGCGGCACCTCCCGACTCACACGGCGACCGTTCACCGCCAGCAGCCGGTCGCCCGCGCGGACGTTGACGCCGGGGCGGAGGAGCGGCGACCCGCTTTGTAAGTCCCAAACATCGCCCCGGACGATGTGTTGGATGAGGTAGCTCTCGGATGCCGCGTCATAGACCACGTCCGCGCCCAAGAAACCTTGGGGATAACTCGGCTCCTCCCGGTAGTCGCCGCCGAACTCGTATGCGTGAGAGGTGCCCAGTTCGCCCTGCATCTCCCAGAGCAGGTCGGAGAACTCGGTGCGGGTGCCGACGCGTTCAAGCAGCGGTTGATAACGTTCATACACCCCCTCCCAATCGACACCCGACATGTCCGCGGTCCAGAAGTGGTCGCGCTGCCGCCGCCAGGCGTCGCGGTACATCTGCGCCCACTCCGTAGGCGGCGTGACGGAGACCTTGACGCGGCCCAGCTCGAGCCAGCCGCTCTTGCGCCCGGGCTCCCCCTCGTCGTTCGGCTTTTCGCCCGCCTTGAGGACGCGCAGCCGGTCACCCGCGCGGTAGATGAGCTTTTCGCCGTTGCCGGAAAGCTCAAAGTCGGTGATGCCCTCGACCAAAGTTTCGCACTCACGCTTGCTGAAATCGTAGAGCTCGAGCTTGGCCTTGGCCGGAGGCGGGCCGAACGAGAACCAATCCGTGTCGAGCGCCCCCTCGACCGGCTCGGACGAAAAGAGCACCTTGTTTTTCAGGCCGCGCACCTGCGTGTAAAGCCCCTCGGGCACCGGAAAGGCGACGAGCCGGTCCGTGATGCCGTCCAGGTCGATGCGCAGGGGTGTCTCGGCCTCGCTATCCTCATCACCTGCTTTGATCTCCTCCGCCTCGTCCTCGACTGTCCCGGCAAACGGCGAGAGTGTATCCGCTTGGAGCGTAATTAAGAAGGGCCGCCCGCCTTTGGGAAAGCCCAAGTTAAAACCCATGCTGTCGTAGACCGGGTTAAAGGCCCGGTAGGAGAGGAAGTAAAGGTACTTACCCTCCGGGTCGAACGCGGGCCGCCCGTCCCACAGCACGGGCCGGGTGACGGCGGTCGTCTCCCCCGTTTCGACAAAGCAGAGTTTGATAACGGACGTTTGAGAGGTGTCGTGAAAGCCGTAGGCCAGCCAGCGACCGTCCGGCGACCAGGCCGTCCCCTGGATAGGGGCGTGAAGGCTCTCATCGAGCACCGTGGCGGTGCCCGCTTCTATATCCACCAAAACGAGCTCATGACGGTGGTTGGTCAAGGCCAGCAGGTCTCTTTTGGGCGAAGCGGTCATGGTGAGAGGCCGCCCGAGGTCGAGGTCGAAACGTACGGGCTCGTCCAGCGTGTCGGTAGGGTGAAGCTCGAGCCCGTCCTCACCCCCCGCGTCGCTAACGAGGGCCAGCCGCGTTCCGTCGTGAAGATACGTCGGCAGGCGGGTGCGCGCGCCCTCGTCGCCATACCCAACCGCCGCCCCCTCCCACAGGCCCATCGCAAAGGTTTTTCCCCGCGCCGTCAGCGCGACCGCGTGTCCCTTGGGGTCTAACATATAGCCTTGCAGGTACGCGGCGGCCTCGACAAACTTGCGCTTGCGCTGCGCCCTGGGGCTGTGAAAGGCGATTTCAACGGGCCGACTCTCGCCCTCCTCCGGGTCGAAAAGGTAGAGGTCCGCCCCCGCCCCGTAGACGATGCGGCGTCCGTCTGTGGCGGGGTGGCGCACGTAGTAGTCGGCGTGGTGCGTGTGGCGGTGCAGCCCCTCACCCGCAGGCGTACACGAATAGAGGTTGCCGACGCCCTCATGGTCCGACACAAAGTAGATGCGTTCCCCCACCCAAAGGGGCGCGGCGACGTTGCCGCTGAGCCCCGACAGCCGCTCCCAATCGCCATCTCCCTTAGCGTCTATCCATATGTCGCCCGTCAAGCCGCCCCGGTAGCGCTTCCAGCGCGCTAAGTCGGTCGTGTTGCGCGCGATGACCAGGCCGCCGTTCGGGCCGTAGGAGAGGCTCGAGGCCGGGCCCGTAGGCAGTTCGGCGGGTTCGCCGCCCGTCGCCGGGACGGTGTAGAGCTTGAAAAGGCGCGAAAAGGGTGCTCCGCTGTTGCTTGCAAAAGCAATGGCACCCTCCGGCGTCCAGCCCACAACCTGCGTGCTCGAGCCCAGGTAGGTGAGCCTTATGGCGGGTCCCCCCGCGGCGGGCATGACGTAGACCTCGTCCGCGCCCTCGTCGCGGCCCGTAAAGGCCAAAGATTCGCCGTCCGGTGAAAACGCCGCCGTGAGCACCCGGCCCGGATTCGCCGTGAGACGCCGCGCCGTTCCGCCCTTTGCAGAAACCTCCCAGAGGTCGTCCTCGCACACGAAAACGATTCTGTCCCCGAACAAAGTGGGGTTGTGATAATAGCCTTCGTCAGCCACCGACGCACCTCCCGTGATGCAAGAGAAATCTTTAGCACAAACGTTTAGAGATTACCACTTGGGGTTTTGGGAGGGTTTAGAAAGGTGGAGGGCTCGAGCAGCCTAAGCGGATTCTTCGGTGAATCTTTCGGGCAAACGCGACGTATACCACATGAGCATACCGGCCTGCCAGACGACAAAAAGCGGTAGAACCAACAGGTACGGAGCGTAAATAACGTCCGTAAATCCCGTCACATCCGGAACTCCCAGCGCACCCGGAAATCCCGGAACTCCCAGCGTATCCGGAAATGCCAGCACACCCGGAAGGCTCAACATACCCGACAAAAGCAAGGTCAGCCAGAAGCCGCCACCGCGCAGGAGGGGTGAGTGAACGCGCAAAACGAGCGTGGGGAGAACCGCACCCACCACGCCCGCAATGGGCAGGGCGAGCCAAAAGGTCAGGGCGGAAATCACGCCCAAATAGTGGGCGACATCTAAACCCAAACCAAAGGTGTGAAACGCCAATCCGAAACCCACCGTACAGGCGAGCAGCCAGAGACCGCGCCGCGCGAGATGCCTAAATTCGGGTATTAAAAACGACGCGAGCGCGAAACACAGGCCAATCAGCCAAACGAGGAGAGAATCTGTCCCAAAAAGAGAAGTGAAAAAAAAGACAGGAGACAGAAGTGTGGAAACCAGACCGGACGCTACGCCCACAAGCCCTGGAACGAATCTTTTCATGCTCGAGCCTCCAGTCACAAACGTAAAGGGGCGCGGAAGGTCGCTAAAATCATGTGAAAGCGAATAGTCATTCCCGCCAGGTTTTCCGCAGCACCCGCAACCAGTTCTCATACCCCACCTTGCGCAAGGTCGCGTCGTCATAGCCGTGCGCGCGCATGACCTCCAACAAGTTCGGCAGCCCCGACACGTCCCCAATGCCATAAGGAATCGTGGCCCCGTCAAAGTCCGAGCCGAAGCCGACGCGGTCCACGCCCAAACGGTCTATCAGATAATCAAAATGGCGCACGACGGTCTCGAGCGTCGTATCAGCATTTTTCGCGCCGTCCGCACGCAAAAAACCCACCGCAAAATTCACGCCTACCATGCCGTCGCTCTCACGAATCGCCCCCAACTGCCCGTCGGTGAGGTTGCGCGGCACGGGCGAGAGCGCGTGCGCGTTCGAGTGGGTGGCGATGAGGGGCGCGTCGGAAAGCCCCGCCACGTCCCAGAAGCCCTTTTCGGTGAGGTGCGAGAGGTCAATCATCACGCCCAGGCGGTTGCACTCCCGCACCAAAGCCTTACCCGCGTCCGTCAAGCCGGGGCCGGTGTCAGGTGAGGCGGGGTATTCAAAGGGGACGCCGTGACCGAACCTGTTGGGGCGGCTCCAGACGAGGCCCAGCGAGCGCAGGCCTTGGTTGTAGAAACCCTCGAGCTCCCCCACGTCCCCCAAAGCCTCCGCGCCCTCGAAATGTAAAATAGCTGCGAATATACCCTTCTCAATACACGCCTCGAGCGCATCCACCGTCCGCACGACTTTGAACGTTTCGCTCGAGTTTTCAAGCTCAAAAAGCGCCGCCGTCATCCCCAACGTTCCCTCCCGCGCCGCCTCCGGCTCGATGGGGTCGGCGAGCGGGAAACGGTAGCCCTTGTCGGTAAGGATGATGTTGTCGTCGTTGTTGAGTTCGTCACCTTTGGGCACAAAGATGGCGAAGAAACCGCCCGCCAAGCCGCCCTCCAAGGCCCTGGGCAGGTCGATATGACCGACGGAGGAGCGTTCAAAAAAGGAGCGCCCCGCGCCGCGCGCCGTGGTGAGGCTTAGAAGCGTGTCGTTATGACCGTCGAAAATGGGAATCATGGAGAGAGTATAGCGGGTGTCCGGTAGAGGCTGAACCCTTCACGTCAGCGTAGCGCAGTGGGTAACGAGACAACCGGGTAGCGAGACAACCGTGAGCAGGCGCAGTCGTGGGTCGAGACCTCAAGTGAGAATCAAGCATTGGCAAGGAGTAAGAAAACGCAGGTGTGAGCCTTCTCCTGAACTACCATGTTCAACCTGACGCGGGTTCTCAAAGGATTTTCATACGCTTTTTGTCAACAACATGCTATCTTGGAGGCGGAAGAGAAACGGGCTGAGGACGGTAGGGAGCGCCAAGGTGGGAGCCGCGGCGCTTCTATTTTTTTGAGCGTTTCGCCGTGAGGCAGCCCCTAACCCTTCATTTGTGAGGATAGTCTCAGAGGACAAATGTCCCCCGAACACTCTGCGGCATCTGTGGTAGGTTAATGCTGTTCTGGTGTAGTGACACGTCGCCGCGGGTGGGGGTCGCTAACCCAAAAGGGAGGGAGAACTAGGGATGACACGAACGCCGCGTCCTCCGTGTGGGTCCGTTTATGGTTGGTCTCGTGAGTGTCTGGTGAGTATTTTATGGTTGGTCTCGGGCCGAGCTTTGGCGGGTGGGGCTCGAGCCCGCAACGCACACCTATCAAAATGGTTAACAGGGTTGCTATCAAAACCATTAGGGAGGTCCGATGCCCCAGCAGTTTCCGCCTAACGCCAACGCCTTTGCCAAGTGGGCCATCTGGGGGGGGGCGGTTTTCATCGTCTTGCTCATGCTCGCCCTTACCGCCTTCGCCCGCACCACCTACAACCAGGTGGGGGTGCCCGTCGCGCAGCCCGTCGCCTTTCAGCACGCGCTTCACGCGGGCGAACTCGGGGTCGATTGCCGCTACTGTCACTCCTCGGTCGAGGTGGCGGCCTATGCCAACGTGCCACCCACCGAGGTCTGCATGACCTGCCACTCGCAAATCCGGGTGGGGACGCCGCAGCTTGCCGCCGTGTGGGAGAGCTGGGAAGAAGACCGCCCCATCAGGTGGAACGGCGTTCACGACCTGGCCGACTTCGTCTATTTCAACCACGCCGCGCACATCAACAACGGCGTCGGCTGCAACTATTGTCACGGCCGCGTCGACCAGATGGGCGGCATCTGGAAGGCGGAGGAGATGACGATGGGCTGGTGCCTGGAGTGCCACCGCGCGCCCGAAGAGTACATTAGACCCCGCGAGGAAGTGTTCAACCTCGCGTATGAGCCCCCCGAGAACCAAACCGAACTAGGAAGAAGCCTCGTGCAGAGCTATCACATCAACACCAACAAGCTCCCGCAGTGCTCCACGTGCCACCGATGAGTGAGATCAAATGAGCGAGCCTATGAATATGTCAGACATCCCCACCCGCACGTCGAACACTGGTTTAAACATCAGTGAGGTGCGCGAGCGGCTCGAGAAAAAGCAGGGCAAGGCCTACTGGCGCTCGCTCGACGAGATCGCCGACACGCACGAATTCAGAGAGTTTTTGCACAAAGAGTTCCCGCGGCAGGCCGCGCCTTTAGAGGGCTCCTTAGACCGCCGCGACT
The DNA here is from genome assembly GCA_965214995.1 of Trueperaceae bacterium. Classification (GTDB taxonomy): domain Bacteria; phylum Deinococcota; class Deinococci; order Deinococcales; family Trueperaceae; genus CBDCCT01. The sequence continues at coordinate 3,559,584 of CBDCCT010000002.1, read as the reverse complement.
TTATCAAGCTCTTGGGCGCGTCTTTGGCGCTCGCGGGCCTCTCCTCGTGCGCGCTCCCGCCCGTCCGTGAGCAGGTCGTGCCCTACGTGCGCGCGCCCGAAGAAATCATCCCCGGCAAGCCGCTCTTTTTTGCGACCGCGCTGACCCACGGCGGCTACGCTCGTGGCGCGCTCGTCGAGAGCAACATGGGTCGGCCCACCAAGGTCGAGGGCAACGTCGACCATCCCATCTCGCTGGGGGCGACGGACGTGTTTATGCAGGCGTCGGTCCTGACGCTTTACGACCCCGACCGCGCGCAGGGCGTGCTTACGGACGGCGTCGAGGGTGTGTGGGACGAGTTCGTCGTGCGCATGGGCGAGACGTTGGGCGGGCTCGGCGCGGGCGCGGGCCTGCGCATCCTCGCCGAGAACGTCACCTCGCCGACGATGGCCGCGCAGATGGACACGCTCCTCTCGCGTTTTCCCGAGGCGCAGTGGCACCAGTACGATCCCACCCACAGCGACTATGTACGCGCGGGGGCCGTGATGGCCTTTGGCGAGGACGCGCGGGCGCTCTACCGCCTGGGCAACGCCGACGTGATTCTCTCGCTCGGCGCGAACTTTTTGGGCGAGGGTCCGGGGATGCTCCGCTACACCCGCGATTTCGCCAGAAGGCGCCGCGTGCTGACCGCCGAGGACGATATGAACCGCCTCTACGTGGCCGAAAGCACGCCCTCTATCACGGGCGCGACGGCGGACCACCGGCTCTCGCTACGGCCCAGTGAAGTTGAAGCGCTGGCTCGAGCCCTTGCCCAACAGCTCGGCGTGTCGGTCACGGGCAGCCTGCCGCCCGACACCGTCCCGAGCGCGTGGTTGCAGGCGGTGCTGGCCGATTTGCAGGAGAACGCGGGGCGCTCGCTCGTCATCGCGGGCGACGAGCAGCCGCCCGTCGTCCACGCGCTCGCTCACGCGATGAACGCGGCCTTGGGCAACGTCGGCGAGACGGTCGTCTACATCGACCCGCCCGAGCTTTTGTCGGTTGACCAAAGCGCTTCGCTGCGCGACCTCACCGAGGCGATGGCGGCGGGCGAGGTCGAGATGCTCGTCATCATCGGGGGCAACCCGGTCTACACCGCGCCCGCCGACGTGGAATTCGCCGCGGCTTTGGAGCGCGTGCCCGAGAGCGTTCACTTGAGCCTCTACCCCGACGAGACTTCTTTACTTTGCACCTGGCACCTGCCGCAAACGCACGAGTTGGAAACCTGGAGCGACGCTCGAGCCCTGGACGGCACCGCCTCTATCATGCAGCCCCTCATCGCCCCCTTTTATGGCGGTCATTCGGTCCATGAACTCTTAGCCGTCCTCAACGGCGAACCCGCGGCGGGTTACGACATCGTGCGCACCTATTGGCAAAACCAGGTGACGGCGGCGGGCGGCGACTTCGACGACTTCTGGCGCACCACGCTCTACAAGGGCGTGGTTGAAGGCAGCGCGACGCCCACTAAGCAGGTAACGGCTAGCACCGACTTTAGCGATGTAGCAGCACCCACGGCGACGCCGGAAGGCGCGCTCGAAGTCCTCTTCCGGCCCGACCCGAGCGTCCACGGCGGTCAGTACGCCAACAACGGCTGGTTGCAAGAGCTGCCCAAGCCCTTTACCGCGCTCACCTGGGACAACGCGGCGATCATGAGCCCCCGCACCGCCGAGCTTTACGGCTTAAGCATCGGCAATGTGGTGACGCTCTCTTTTGAGGGCCAAAGTGTCCCCGCGCCCGTCTGGATTCTGCCCGGCCAGGCCGAGGGAACGGTCACGGCGCACCTGGGCTACGGCCGCGAGAGCGCGGGGCGCATCGGCAACGGCACGGGCTTTAGCGCGTACCGGATACGCACGCTCGACGCGCCCTGGTCGGGGGCGGGGCTCGAGCTCTCCCCCACGGGCGAGGACTATCCCCTCGCCACCACGCAGGTCCACCACACCATCGAGGGCGACCGCGCCATCGTCCGCCCCGGCACGCTCGCCGAATTTAAAGAACACCCCGAGCACCCCGAGTTCGTGCATCCCGTCGAGCACCACGAGTCCGATCTCTACCCCGACTACGTGTATGAGACCTACGCCTGGGGCATGGTCATCGACATGAACGTCTGCACGGGCTGCAACGCCTGCGTGGTCGCCTGCCAGGCGGAGAACAACATCCCCATCGTCGGCAAAGACCAGGTGGCGGTGGGCCGCGAGATGCACTGGATTCGCATCGACTCCTACTACGCGGGCTCGCTCGACGACCCCGAGTTTTACTTCCAGCCGATGCTCTGCCAGCACTGCGAAAAAGCGCCCTGCGAGCCCGTCTGCCCGGTGGCCGCGACCGTCCACGACCACGAGGGCCTTAACGTGATGGTCTACAACCGCTGCGTCGGCACACGCTACTGCTCGAACAACTGCCCCTACAAAGTGCGCCGCTTTAACTATTTGCAGTACGCCGAGCTCGAAGAAAACGCGCTCACGATGGTGCAAAACCCCAACGTGACGGTGCGGAGCCGCGGCGTGATGGAAAAGTGCACCTACTGCACGCAGCGCATCAAGCGCGCCCAGATTCAAGCCGACATCGAGGAGCGCGGGCTCGTCGACGGCGAAATCGTCACCGCCTGCCAGGCCGCCTGCCCCGCCGAGGCCATCGTCTTCGGCGACATCAACGACCAGACGACCGCGGTGGTCCACGCCAAGGCCTCGCCCCTAAACTACAGCGTGCTGGAAGAACTCAACACGGTGCCGCGCACGAGCTACATCACCCCGCTCAAAAATCCCCACCCCGCGTTGGCAGAGGCCAATGCGCTCGACGGAGGACACTGATGGCCGTTCAGCCTAGACGTAGGCCCAGGGTTGTAGAGACGAACCGGGTCATCGCCCCCGGACAGACCTACGGCGGCATCGACGACGTCGTCAACACGCCCGTTCTGACGCAGCCGCAACGCACGCCCGTCTGGTGGATCGTGGGCTTTGGCATCGCGCTGCTGGGCTTAGCCATGTACTTGGCGACGATGGTCTACCTTATCACCACCGGGATCGGCATCTTCGGCAACAACATCCCCGTGGCCTGGGGCTTTCCCATCATCAACTTCGTGTGGTGGATCGGCATCGGTCACGCGGGCACGCTCATCTCGGCGGCGCTCTTGCTCTTCCGGCAGCCCTGGCGCACCTCTATCAACCGCTTCGCGGAGGCGATGACCATTTTCGCGGTCGTCTGCGCGGGGCTCTATCCGATTCTTCACTTAGGCCGCCCCTGGCTCTTCTACTGGCTGCTGCCCTACCCGAACACCTACGGGTTGTGGCCGCAGTTCCGCAGTCCACTCGATTGGGACTTGTTCGCCATCTCGACGTATGCCTCGGTGTCGGTGCTTTTCTGGTACATCGGGCTCATCCCCGATTTGGCGACCTTACGCGACCGGGCCACGCTCAAGCCGCTGCGCTTTCTTTACGCGGCGCTCTCTCTTGGCTGGCGCGGCTCGACGAAGCACTGGCAACGCTACCAACGCGCCTACCTCATCCTGGCGGCGCTCTCGTTCCCGCTCGTGCTGTCGGTCCACTCAACCATCGGGATGGACTTCGCGGTGGCGCAGCTTCCGGGCTGGAACAACACCATCGTGCCCCCCTACTTCGTCGCAGGGGCAGTGTACGCGGGCTTTGCGATGGTGCTCATTCTCGCCATCCCGCTGCGCAAGGCGTTTCACTTAGAGGGCCTCATCACCAAGCGGCACTTAGACAACTCCGCCAAGCTGATGCTCGCCACGGGGTTGATCGTCGGCTACGGCTACATGATCGAGATTTTCATGGCCTGGTATAGCGGCAACGTGTTCGAGCGCGACATGATCTACAACCGGATTTTCGGCCCCTACTGGTGGGCTTTCTGGTCGCTCATGCTCTGCAACGTCATCGCCATCCAGCCTTTATGGCTCAAGCGGGTGCGGCAGAACACGCTGCTGCTCTTTCTCATCTCGATCATCGTGTCGGTGGGGATGTGGCTCGAGCGCTACGTGATCGTCGCGGTCACCTTGACCGCGGACTTCTTACCCTCGTCCTGGGGCGAATTCAACCCGACCCTGTACGACTGGACCTTTTATATCGGCTCGATAGGGCTTTTTGCCACCCTGTTCTTCCTCTTCATCCGCCTCCTGCCGTCCATTGCCACCACCGAGATGAAAGAGCTCGCCCACGAGGACGCACATCACGTTTCTGACGAGCACAAGCAGCCCGGCTATCAGCCTAGAGAAGAGGGGGCGGTTTCGTGAGCACCGTACAGGCTTACACCGACGGGGAGCGCGTCGCCGACGCCGACCTTTACGGCCTCGTGGCCGAGTTCGGCGAGCCCGAGCACATCCTCGCCGCGGCCCACGCCGCCCGTGAAGAAGGCTATACCAAGATGGACGCCTACACGCCCTTTCCCGTGCATGACCTGGACGAGGCTATCGGCTTCAAACCCACCCGCCTGGGCTGGGCGGTGCTGATCATGGGCATCCTGGGCGGGGCGGCGGGCTTTTTCATGCAGTGGTACGCCAACGTTGAGTTTTATCCCCTCAACATCGGCGGCAAACCGCTCAACTCGTGGCCCAACTTCATCGTGATTACTTTTGAGATGACCGTCTTGTCCGCGGCCTTTACCGCGGGGCTCTTTATGCTCTTCTTAAACGGCCTGCCCCGCCCCTACCACTCGATCTTCAACGCGCCGGGTTTCGAGGGCGCGACGCGCGACAAGTTCTTCTTGTGCATCGAGGCCGACGACGAAGCGTTCGACTTTGACAAAACCAAAAGCTTTTTGGAGGGTCTGACGCCCCGACCCGAGCGTGTCTCGGAAGTGGAGCGTTAGGAACGCCTATGACGATACTTTCACCCCACACGCTCCGCTTTACGCTGCTCGCGCTCGGCCTGCTTCTGCTCACGGGTTGCGGTCGCAACATGTACGACCAGGCCAAATATGAGGTCTACGAGGAGAGCAATCTGTTCGCCAACGGCGCGTCGTCGCGGCCCCTCATCGAGGGCACCGTCTCGCGCAAACGCGGCGGCACCGACGCGTCGTTCTTCACGGGCGTGGGCGAAAACGGTTTGCTGACCGAACTGCCGATTCCGCTCACCTACGAGGTGCTCGAGCGCGGCCAAGAACGTTACAACATCTACTGCTCGCCCTGCCACAACTTTTCGGGCTACGGCGGGGGCATGATAATCCAAAAGGGCTTCGTGCCACCCGCGTCATTCCATGAGGAGAGACTGTTGGCCCAACCCGTCGGCTACTTCTACAACGCCATCACCAACGGCTTTGGGGCGATGTACCCCTACGCCTCGCGCATCCCGCCCGAGGACCGCTGGGCCATCTCGGCTTACATCAAGGCGCTGCAACTGAGCCAGAACGCCACGCTGGACGACGTGCCCGCCGCGGTGTTGGAAAGCCTCGACCTCGGGGAGGCCGCCCGGTGACGCGCGATAGAGAGCTCGCACCCGGTTTTGAGCGCCTGTTACGCGCCTCTTTGGTGATAGGCGTCTTGGGCATCGTCGCCTCCATCGTGCTCGCGTTTTTTGGACTCACCGGCTTTTTCCAGTCCTACCTCTACGCCTACCTGTTCTGGTTCGGGCTCTCGGCGGGCTGCTTCGTTCTGCTCTTGGTACAGCACTTGGCGGGCGGCTCGTGGGGCGCGCTCATCCGGCGTCCTTTGGAGGCCGGGACAATGGTCCTGCCGCTCATGGCGCTCCTCTTTATCCCCGTCCTTTTCGGCATCGGCTACCTCTACGAGTGGTCGCACGCGGACGTGGTGGCGCTCAACCCCCTCTTGCAGGCCAAAGAGGCTTGGCTCAACGTGCCCTTCTTCATCATCCGCACGGTGCTGTATTTCGCCATCTGGCTTGCGATGGCGTTTTACTACACCCGCCTGTCGGACAGACAGGACCGGAGCAAAGATTTGGGCGAGGCGGAGCGCATCCGCGAGCGCTTCGGCGACGGCGCGGGGCCGGGCATCGTCGTGTTCATCCTCACCATGACCTTTGCGGTTATCGACTGGGGCATGTCCTTGTCGCCCGAATGGTTCTCGGGCATCTACGGCGTGATTTTCATGATTGGTCAGGCCATCACGGCGGTCGCCTTTATCATCCTCTTGATGGTGTTCTTAGCGCGGAACGAGACCATCGACAGGCTCCTAAACGCCAAACGTTTGCAGGACTTGGGCAACTTTTTGATGGCCTTTACCCTCTTCTGGGCGTATGTATCCTTCGCGCAGCTCATCATCATCTGGTCGAACAACACCATCGAGACGAGCCCGTGGTACGCGATTCGCCTTAGCGGCGGCTGGAACGTCGTGGCGCTCTTTTTGCTCGCGTTCCACTTCGCGCTGCCCTTTTTGATTCTCTTCTCGCGCTGGGTCAAGCGCAAGCGGCGCGCGCTGGTCGTGATGGCCTCCTGGATGCTCCTCATGCGGCTCGTGGACCTCTTTTGGATTATCGTGCCCGCTTACGACCGCGAGATTCCTTTTCACGCGCTCGACGCGGTGGCCTTGATTGGGATTGGCGGCCTCTGGCTGGCGGCCTTTGTGGCCCGCCTCAGGAGCCGCCCGCTCTTGCCGCTGCACGACCCTAGGCTGACCGCAGACCCGCATCCGCTCACGCCCAGCACCGCGACCACCAGGGGGGCCGAACATGCATAGAGCGCCCCGCGACTACCTCCTCACCGAGGGCGAAACGCGCGTCTTGTTCATCCTGGGCGGTATCGGCGCGGTGGCCGCGTTGGTGCTCATCTTGGTGCTCATGTCGGCGCGGCCCCAGGGGCAATATACGCCCGCCGACACCACGGAGTACGAGCTCACCCTGACCACGGCGGCGGCGGCCTTGTCCGACTATAGCCATAGCGAGGTGACGGGCCGGGTCACCATCCCCATCGAGCGGGCGATGAGCCTCGTGGCCGAGCGGGGCGTGAACAACCTGACGTTCGGGAACGTGACCGGCGACGCGGAGGCCGACCCCGTGGCCCCCAGCGCCGAAGCCGAGAGCGGGGACCCGGCTGCCGCGGGGGACGGCGAAAGCGCCACAGGCGGCGCGGTGGACGGTCAGGGGCAGTAGTTCACAATACCCGTTGGCAGAGGGGCGCTCGAGCGCCCCTTCTTTACCCCCCTCGCCCTTGGGCGCGCCCACGCCTCCCCCCGCGCCCAAAAATTTGACCAGAGAATCTGATGTCACGTTCCTACGCCTCCTGTTTGCTCGAGCCCGACGGGACGTGCCATAGTGGATGAAACTTGGGTATCTAAAAGGGGTGAACATGTTTCGTTACGTTAAACCGACACTCGTTCTGTGTCTCCTCGCGCTCGGCGGCGCTTTCGCGCAAGACTTAGCCGCCGACACCGCGCGCATCCACTACACCCGTCCCGACGGCGTTTACGAGGGCTGGAAGCTCCACGTGTGGGAGGACACCACCGAAGAAGTCACCTGGGAAAACGGTCTCGACATCAGCGGGGAGGACGACTACGGCGTCTACTGGGATGTGGGGCTCACCGAGGGGGCGGAGCGCGTCGGCTTCATCGTCCACAAGGGTGACGAAAAGGACCCCGGCCCGGACATGTTTTTGATGCTGAATGACATGGGTAACGAGGTCTGGATGATTTCGGGGAGCGACACGATTTATACGGAGAGACCGGACAGCGCGAGCGCGCCCAAGGGTGACTTAGGCAAGGCTCGAGCCCACTGGCTGAGCCGAGACACGATTGCTTGGGATGTTGAGGTGCCGGAGGGGGTTCAGGTTGCACTTCACTATTCGCCCGACGCCGGATTGACGCTCGGAGAAAACGGGCTCGAGGGCGGCGAGAGGGTTGTGCTCGAGCCTACCGGACCCTTAAGCGAGCCTCTACAAACTGCATTCCCCCACCTCGCAGGCTACCAGGCCTTCCGCGTACCCGAGAATACCGACGTTGCCGCCGTCCTTCGGGGTCAAACCGCTGCCTCCTATACAGACGCCGAGGGGACGTTGCAAAATGCGACGGGCTTACAAATTCCCGGCGTGCTGGACAACCTCTACGCCAACAGCCAACCTTTGGGCGTGACCTGGGCGGAGAGCGTGCCGACGCTCTCCGTATGGGCACCCACCGCGCAGGAGGTTAAGCTGCACCTTTTTGAAAGCGCCGACGCGGGCGACGCTCAGGTTTTGGAGCTAAACCGCGACGACACCACGGGCGTCTGGAGCGTGACGGGCGACGCGGGCTGGAAGGGGCAGTATTACCTTTACGAGGTGCAGGTCTACGCGCCTATTACTCAGGAAATTGAAACCAACCTTGTCACCGACCCATACTCACACAGCCTGTCCACGAATTCCACACGTTCCCAGATTGTAGACCTGCACGACACGGCGCTCAAACCCGAAGGGTGGGAAGGGCTCGAGAAACCTCCCTTAGAGGCCTTTGAGGACGTGACCGTCTACGAACTCCACATGCGCGACTTTAGCGTGGGGGATGAGGGGGTGCCGCTCGAGCACCAGGGAACCTACCTCGCCTTTACCCATCCCGACTCAAACGGCATGACACATCTTAAGAACTTGGCTGAGGCGGGGCTTACCCACCTGCACCTCTTGCCAACCTTTGACATCGCCACCATCAATGAGGATAAGAGCGAATGGGAAGAGCCGGAGGGCGACTTGACAAGCTTCCCCCCCGACTCTCCCAAACAGCAAGCCGCCATCGGCGCGGCGCGCGGCAACGACGGTTACAACTGGGGTTACGACCCCTACCACTACACCGTGCCCGAGGGGAGTTACGCGACCGACCCGGAGGGGGCGGGGCGGGTGCTCGAGTACCGCCAAATGGTCAAAGCCCTGAACGAAAACGGCCTGCGCTTCGTGATGGACGTGGTCTACAACCACACCAACGCCAGCGGCCAGGAAGAAAAGTCGGTGCTCGATAAGGTCGTCCCCGGCTACTATCACCGTCTGAACGCGGACGGCTTTGTCGAAACCTCGACCTGCTGCCAGAACACCGCCACCGAGCACGCCATGATGGAACGGCTCATGATTGACTCGCTCCTAACCTGGGCCAAGAACTACAAGGTGGACGGCTTTCGTTTTGACTTGATGGGCCACCACATGCTCGCTAACATGCAAAACATCCGCGAGGCGCTGGACGGCCTGACGCTTGAAGAGGACGGCGTGGACGGCTCAAAAATCTACGTCTACGGCGAGGGCTGGAACTTCGGCGAGGTGGCGGACAACGTAAGGGGCGTGAACGCGACCCAAATCAACGTCGCGGGCACGGGCATCGGCACCTTTAACGACCGGCTGCGCGACGCGGTGCGCGGCGGCGGTCCTTTCGACAGCCCCGAAGGCAAAGTGACCAACCAGGGCTTTATCAGCGGGCTTTTCTATGACCCCAATGAGGTGGTAGAGGCACCCTTGGAAGAACAAAGGGACAGACTCCTCCTCGCCGCCGACCAGATTCGGGTGGGGCTCGCGGGCAACTTGGCGGGCTACACCTTTACAAACCGCAACGGCGAGACGGTAACGGGCGCGGAGGTGGACTACAACGGCGCGCCCGCGGGCTATACACAAGACCCGCAGGAAAACATCATTTACGTTTCCGCGCACGACAACGAAACGCTGTGGGACATCTCGCAGTACAAGCACCCCGCGGACACCGTGATGAGCGAACGGGTGCGGGCGCAGAACGTAGGTTTAAGCCTCGCCGCGCTCGCGCAGGGGGTGCCCTTTTTCCACGCGGGGAGCGACATGCTGCGCTCGAAATCGCTAGACCGCGACTCGTACGACTCGGGCGACTGGTTTAACAAACTTGATTTTACCTACAGCACCAACAACTGGGGCGTCGGCCTGCCGCCCGCCTGGGCGAACGAGGAGGGCTGGCCCCTCATGCGCCCGCTCTTGGAGAACACAGCGCTACGGGCGGACGAGGCGGCCATCACCGCGGCGGTGAGTCATCTTCAGGAAATGCTCCAAATCCGCCAAAGCTCGCCGCTCTTTCGCTTGCACACGGCTGAAGAGGTAGAAGCGCGCCTCACCTTTTACAACACCGGCCCGGAAGGGGTTCCCGGCGTTATCATTATGGGCTTGTCGGACGAGGTTGGGGAGGATTTAGACCCCAACTATGAGGGTGTCGTTGTCGTGTTCAACGCCACCGATGAGATGCAGCGGCTCCCGGTCCTGGCTTTTGAAGGGCAGAACTTGAGCCTTCACCCGGTGCAGCGGGAGTCTTACGATTTGCAGAGCCGGTTCTCGAGGTTCAAAGAAGGCACCTTCACCGTGCCGCCGCGGACCACGGCGGTGTGGGTGCTCGAGCCCTAGCAAAAGACCCAGAGAAGCGTGTGTAGAACGCGCGCACGCTTCTCTTTTTGGTCAATCCTTCCAAATCAACCAGGGTCACACCCGGAGGAGTTACAAAAGGAGTCGCCGGGCGGCATCATCATAGTTAAGCGCTCCCCACGTTTTCGGCTACAATAAAGGGTATGAAACAGAAGTACATCTACTGGCAAGATGACGATATGTGGCTCGGCTACCTAGAGCAGTACCCTGACTATTGGACACAAGGCGAAAGCGAAGAAGAATTACGGGTTAATCTCATCGACATCTATAAAGACCTGAGCAGCGGTGATATTCCTCACGTACGTCGTGTTGCCGAACTCGAAGTGGTGTGAAGAAACGTGAACTTGTCAATCAGCTCGAGCAAATGGGCTGTGAGTTCGTCCGTCATGGCGGCAACCACGACTGGTATCAAAATCCTCGCACAAAGGTTTCACAACCTGTACCCAGACACCGTGAGATTAAAGACCGTCTTGCCAAGCACATTATCAAAATGCTCAGTGACGACAGTGCATAACTGTAGCAGGAAACAACCTGGTTTGAGCGAGTATGGTCTATAGCCTTTTTACGGCTGCTTTTTTGTTGTTTTCGGCTGGAGGAGGCTTAAAAGGAGTCGCCGGAACGGTATAATCTACGAGCAGACGCCTCACACCTATATTGACAGGGTAAAACGTTTGAACTTCTCGGCATCAGCCAGATTGAGGTGTTCTAAGAGTTTGTCGTCAATTGCCACCTCAGGATTGACTTTATAAGCAAAAGTAACCATTGCCTTAGCTACTTCCGGAGCATTTACAAATGACTCAAAATTGACGGTCGTCATAGGTTTATGAGAACGTCGTCCTTGACTGTTGTCTAGTGAAGCGGGTAAAAGCTCAACGTATTGCTTTTCGCTCAGCCAGACAATTGCTCCAACGTCTGACCATGCTAAATAGTCTCGGCCAAAAGCGTGTGTCTTCTCAACACCTGCTGAGTTTACGTTTACTACTTCGGTTAACCTAACTACTCCGAAATAAAAAAGCAAGGGGCCGCCAACGACCGCTATAAAGAGCGTGAGTAAAGGCGGATAATCAAACTCTGGAATGTTGAGTTGCGTCAGAGGTGTTCCCAAAAACAACGCGATGAAGCTTGAAATTGCAATTGCTAGCAGGAAAAGTCCCATAAGAATCATAAAAAGTGGCAAGAGCTTTTGTCTGAAATTAGCTTTGGTCTCTATCGAATCTTGATTTTCTTTTTCTAACGGTGAAAATTCTGGTCTAAAGCTGTTCACCTCTTTATGGTAACAGTATGCTTATTTTTACAAGGGCAAAATCTTATATTTTAGAAGGAGGACAATACGGTTGCGCTATATTTTCCTTTTTTGTATCAAAGTGACGTGAACGCTTTAACAAAGGGATAAGAAGATTTGGACAAAGCCTCCCACAAAACCGTCTACATCGCCTACACAGGCGGCACCATCGGCATGAAAAAAGTCGGCGGGGTCTACCGACCCGCGCCCGGCTATCTGGGTGAGCGTCTGGCGGAGATGCACGAGTTGCGCCGCCCTGAAATGCCACGCTTTACGCTGCACGAGTACCCCACGCTGCTCGACTCAGCCAACATGACGCCCGCGGACTGGGAGCGCATCGGGCGAGACATCTTAGAGCACCACGCCGACTACGACGGCTTCGTCATCCTCCACGGCACCGACACGATGGCCTACACCGCCTCGGCTTTATCGTTCATGCTTCAAAACCTCGCCAAACCTGTGATTCTTACGGGCTCGCAAATCCCGCTGGCCGAAGTGCGGAGCGACGCGCGGGAAAACTTCATTACCTCGCTGCTCATCGCGGCAAACTACTCCATTCCTGAAGTCTGCTTGTACTCGAGCGGCCTCCTGCTACGCGGCAACCGCTCGCGCAAGGTGTCCTCCTCCGGCTTCGACGCCTTTGACTCGCCCAACTTCCCGCCCCTGGGCCGGGTCGGGGTGGACATCCAGGTGGACGCGTCCCTCGTGCGCCCGCCGCCAACCGCGCCGCTCACGCTGCAAAAACTTCAAGAGGTGATGATTGGCACGTTGCGCATCTTTCCGGGCATTACGGCGGCGTTAGTAAAAAACTTTTTAAGGGTGCCGGTGCAAGGGTTTGTGCTCGAGACCTACGGCGCGGGCAACGCCCCGGCGGAAGGAGCGCTTTTGGAGGTGCTGGCGGAGGCCACCGCGCGGGGCGTGGTTATCGTCAACTGCACCCAGTGCCTGCGCGGGCGTGTCAACATGGGCGGCTACGCGACCGGCGACGCGCTCCTGAGCGCGGGCGTCACCAGTGGTGCCGACATGACGCCCGAGGCCGCGCTGACCAAGCTGCTTTATCTTTTTAGAAAAGGGCTCTCCCCCACCGAGATTCGCGCCAAGGTGGAGGAGGATTTGCGGGGAGAGCTCACGCCTGGCTAGGCAAAAGCTACCCGCCCCGCGCCGTCAGCTCGAGACGCCCCCCGTAAAAATCGCTTTCGTCTCCAGATACTCTAAAAGCCCCTCCGCGCCGGTTTCGCGCCCGAAGCCGCTCCCTTTAACCCCGCCAAAAGGCGCTTCGGGCGTGGCCGGGAGCCAGTCGTTGATGCAGACCATGCCGTACTCGAGCTCTTCCGACACGCGGATGGACGTGTTGAGGTCACGCGTCATCACAAAGGCGGCCAAACCGTATTCGGTTGCGTTGGCAAGCTCTAAAACCTCTTCCACCTCGCCAAAGCGGACGATGGGCATGACCGGGCCGAACAGCTCTTCGTCGTAAACGGGCACGCCGGGTTTTGCCCCCGTGACGAGGGTGGGTTCGTAAAAGTAGCCCTTGCCCTCCCGACGCTTACCGCCCGTGAGCACCTCCGCGCCGCCTGATACGCTCGCCTCGACGAGCTCCGCCACGCGCTCACGCTGCTTGGCGTTGATGAGCGGCCCCACCTGCGTCTCTTTGTTCAGGCCGTGACCAATGTTAAGCGCGCGCGTCGCCTCGGCTGCGCGTTCGACGAACGCGTCGTAAATATCCCCGTGAACAAAAAAGCGCTGCGGCGCGACGCAGACTTGCCCGCAGTTGCGGTACTTCCACTCGACCGAGAGCTTGGCGACTTTTGAAACGTCCACATCGGGAAAAACGAGCACCGGGGCGTTGCCGCCGAGTTCCAAGGAAAGCCGCGTCATCGTCCTCGAGGCCCCGTCCATCAGCAGCTTACCCACACGGGGGGAGCCGGTGAACTGGATTTTGCGCACGCGCACGTCGTCCAGCAACACTCTGCCCATGCTCTCAGGCTCGCCGTTCACGAGGTTCATCACGCCCGCGGGCGCGCCTCCTTCGACCAGAGCTTGTGCCAGGAGCATCCCGGTGCGCGGCGTGAATTCGCTCGAGCGGCCCACCACCGTGTTGCCCGCCGCCAGGGCCGCCGCCCAGACCCGCACGTTGTTATACACGGGAAAATTCCAGGCGGTGATGCTGCTGACCACACCCAGCGGTTGATGAATCACTTGGATGCGGCGGCCCTTCGCCCGCGCGGGGACGGTGCGCCCGTAGGCCCGCACCCCTTCGCCCGCGAACCACTCGAGATACCCCGTCGCGCTCGCCCACTCCGCCTTAGATTCGCCTAAGGGCTTGCCCGACTCCTCCGTGGTGATGCGGGAGAGGTCGTCCAGCCGCTCCATAATCCAGGCCGCCGCGCCGCGCAAGACCTCCGCGCGTTTGTAGGGGTTCGTCCTCGACCAGGCCGGAAAAGCCGCCGCCGCCGCGTCCACCGCCGCCCTCGCGTCCGCCTCGCCGCCAAAAGGGACTTGTTGGACGACCTCTTCGGTCGCGGGATCAACGAGCTCCCAGGTGTTGCCGTTCTCGGCCTCGAGCCACGCGCCGCCGATAAGCTGCTTGAAGGTGTAAGCTTCTTTGGTCTGAATTGCCATGACGCCTCCTCAAGACCACTGTAGAGCATCCGGCTCTTTATGCAGTCTTTTAGCCTTCATTGGCGCGGTCACGGAGCTGTTGGATGCCGTCTCGTTTGTCGTCAGCCGGTAGAACGCTCCCTGTCAGTCATCCGGGAGCGGTTTCTACAATGTGAACAACGATAACCACCCACGCCTAACGGCGGCGTGGGTGGTTTTTTCCAGTCGGCGTCGGACGCTTGAAGCCCGACCCAACGCTAGAACAAGAGTCGTACGGGCGAGGCCAGGAGTTCGGCCACGCGTTCTAAAAACGCGGCCCCCCATTCGGGCGACACGTCGCCGGAGAGAGAAAGCGTGCCCCTGGCCTCCTCCGCAGCGCCAAGGCGGCTCAACGTCAGTACGGGCACGCCGACGTTGAACACGACCTCGTCGAGGGTGTAGCGCGACAGGTCGGCCACGAGGAGGTCCGCCCTTGCCGTGTCCGCCTCCCGCTCACCCTCTTGTCCGACGGGGCTTGACGCTTGCTCCGTTTCCTCGAGCAGCACCCCAAGGGACGCGTCGGCATCCCCCACGGCGCGGGTGCGGAAACGGTTGCCGGAAACGAGCGCCAGCGCGACCGCCGCTTCAGACCCTTTTAGGGGCACCGCGCGCAGCGCCTTGAACGCCGCGCGGAGCAAAAACGCCGTCGGCGGGGGCGTGTCTCCGCCCTTTCGCTCCTCTCCCGCCGCCCGCTGGGCCTCCCGCAGCGGGGTTAAGTCCAAGTGACGCCGCAACAGGAGGCCGTAGGGCGCAACGGGCAGCCCGTCGGGTAGGGAAGCGGGCTCAGAGGTTGGAGACGCCCCAACATCGTCACCGGAGCCGCGCGCGTCCTCGGCGGGAACGTCTTCGGCAGGCTGTGCGGGAGCCGTTTCAACGTCAGCTAGCGCGTCGCCAAAGCCTTCAAACCGGAAAGCGTCGGTCTCATCAGCGGGGGAAGCGGTTTGGGTGTCGGGCTCGAGGCCCGCCGCACCACCAAATTCATCACCCAGCTCGCCGCCGGACGTGTCAGAGCTTTTGCTGCCCAGCTCAGCGCCGTCGACATCTGCCGCGAACCCGAAATCATCTGCAAGAGGAGCGGGGGAGAGAACGTCCGCGTCGGCGTCTCGAGGCGCGTCAGCCCAGCCCGCACCAAAGTCCTCGTCAAAAGCTTCCGCTTCGCTGTCAAAGGATTTATCGTCTTCAAACGTTTCAGTGTCAAGCGCCCCCGTGTCGAACGCGTCTGCTTGCACGTCGGCCTCGCCGACGCGCTCAAAGACCTCGAAACCTTCGGCCTCATCCAGCGCCGCCTCGTCGCCGAAAAGCGCGTCCTCAGCCCCGTCCGTTACAAAAACGTCGTCGGACGGGGTTTCATCACCGGAGAAAGCCTCGGCGAAGGTGAAGTCGTCAAGCGCATCCTCCGCGGGCGCGACCAGGGGCTCATCGTCGTCTAACGCGTCAAGCTCGAGCAGCGCTTCGTCAAAGTCCTCCGCCGGGATGCCCCCACGCGCTTCGTCACCCAAATCTTCCGTCCAGGCGTCCGCCCCCTCCGGCAGCGCCTCGGGCGCGGGGTCGGCGGCCGCCTCGCCGGACATGACCCGGGCGAGGTACTCGAGCACGTCGCGCTCGACCACCCGGCCCGCCGGGCCGCTGCCCTGGAGAGCGTGCCAGCTCACGTTGTTTTCTTCAGCCAACCGCTTGGCGAGTGGGGATATGGGGGGTTCCATCGGCGCCTCCTCTGAGGGGTCTGAGGATGAGGGTTCGGACATCCAGGATAAAGCGGCCCCCGCCGAGCGGCGTCGGGGGCGTTCTTTACCCCCAGTCTGTCCCCCCCGCCCCGCCTTTGCAGCGAAGATTCCTACTTCGCCGCTTTTTGACCTTTCGCCCTGGGAAACCGTTTTCGATTCACCAAGTCCGCCTTCTGACGGGTAGGTTCCCGGCAAAAACTTACGAGGTCCGCGGTATACTCGAGCCTGTGAAAACCGTGAGCATCAGCGCTTTTCGACAAGCCTTACGGGAGGGCGCAGCCGCTTTTGACACGCGCACCTCCGCCCGCCATCAGCAGGACGGTTTGCCGGGGGTCGCGCACCTCTCTTTGGAGGAGATTCAGGCGGGGAGGCTGCCCGACGTGCCCAAAGAGGAGGCTGTTTATCTCGTTTGCGAGCGCGGGCAGCTGAGCGAGCTGGCGGGGCTATATTTAGAGGCCGCCGGGTTTAGCGAGGTCTACAACGTCGCAGGGGGCGTGCTCGCGTGGCGGCAAGGCGAGCGGGCCAAAGAAATCACATAAAAACTACAGAGAAGCGCTAGGGGCTCCAGCCCACATAGAGATTGTTGTTGATAAAAATTTGCAGGGCCGCCTTGCCGTAGACCGCCACGCGGGTGTCCACGCTTTCGTCTGCCGCGTAGGCGCGGTCGATAACCGTGCGCTCGCCTTGGGCGTCGCTGACGACAAGACGGAACTCGTAGGGACCGGTGATGCCCGACGCCGTCGGGTCGAACCTGATGGGAACGCTCCAGGCGCTCTCGTCACCCGCTGCGGCGTCTGGGTTGCGGCTAAAGTCCGTCCCGAAATCCGGACTTTGGTCTCCAGGCCCGACTTGAAATTCGGTACCGCTTGGCAGCGCGGCGTTCTCGCCCACCGCAGGGCCGTTGACCGTGAGGCGGACGGGGCTCCCGCGCAGGGTGTAGCCCGCGGGCGTCACCTCGACCACGCCCGCGGGACGCGCGGGGTCGTCGATGTAGGTGACCGCGCCGCCCGAAACGCCGAGGCCCGCGGCCTGGAGGGAGAGTCCGGCGCGCTCGAGCGTACTACCCACCACATCGGGTACCCTCACCACCTCGCGCCCGGAGAGAGCGTAAAGGAGCGTCACGAGCGTGCTCGCGGGCACGCTCTCGCCCGCGGGGGGCGAGAGCGCGGTTACCGTGCCGGGGGAGGTGAAAGACACGCCCGTTGCGAGCGTCTCGACCCGGCGCACGCCGAGCGCGCTCAAGCGCTCGCGCGCCTCCGCGACGGTGAGACCGCGGAGGTCGGGCAGCGTGACGTGGCTCAGCTCGGGGCCGCGGCTCTCCACCACATTCACGCTCTCGCCCGACGTGACGGCTTCGCCCGCGGGGGGCGTTTGCGAGATGATGGTGCCCTGCGGGAGTTCGCTGTAGGCGTAGCTCTTGTCGCCCAGGAGCAGGCCCGAATCCGCCAGCAGCGCTTCCGCGTCGGCGCCGCCCCGCCCGACGAGCGCGGGCGCGCGCACGTCCTTGGGCGGGGCGTACACGCCGATGCCCACGCGCCGCCCCTCCCGCACCCGCTCCCCCGGCGGGAGGCTCTGCGAGGTCACGCTGTTTACGGAAGCCCCCGGCACGCTTTCGGAATAGGAGGTGACCTCGAGCCCGAGCCCCCGCAACGTCGCAAACGCGTCGTCGACGCTCATGCCCACCACGTCGGGCAGACTCACCTCGTCGACGTTGAGGTAGCGGGTCACGAGAATCGCGGTGTAGGCGAAGACGGCGAGCAGCAGGAGCCCGAACAGGAGCAAACGGACGCGCCCCTTGAGCCCCCCCCGCGGGCTCGGCCCGGTCGCGCCGGACGCGCGCGAACCGCGCGCCCGAGAAACCCGAAGTTGCGAACGACTTTCCACGGGGGCAGTTTAGCACGGACGCGAGAAGCGGGATGAGAAACGCGCACGAGCTTTTGGCGTTGCAGAACACCACAAACGCTCGAACGAGGTCGCGGCGGACAAACGCCCCTTGCGTCATGGCTTATGATGCCAACCCATGAGCACGCCCAACCCAGACCTCCGGCTTTTGGACCTCCGCGCCGCGGGCCGCGCGGGAGCGCGTGGCGCGCATAGTGGCGACGCCCGGGGCGGTGTCGATGCAGTCGATGCAGAGGTGGAAGCGCTTTACGCCCTCCAAGAAGCGGGGTTCACCCTGGCCCCCCTGCGGCTCGTGCCCGCCGCCGCCGAGGAGAGCTTCTACCGGCTCAACAACCTGCCGGGACGGCTCAACGCGCTCTTTTCGGGGCTGGACTTTTCGGACCCGGACGAGGACGACATCGAAGAGCTCGCCCCGGAGGCGCAGGCGCTTCTCAATACTCACTACCTCCTGGACGAGTTCGTCGACCTTTTTTACGAAGGTCTAAAGGGTCTGCCGGGGCGCGTGCGCTTGCGCCGACCCCAGGTGGGCCGGGCGCGGCCGCCGGGCCGGGTCGCCGCCAGGGGGCGCCCCGCGTTGCTGGCGCTCAAACATCTTTGGGCTGACGACTGGTCTTTTGAAGAACTTACGGCGCGGCTTAAAAAGGGCGGCGTCGCCCTCGCCGCCCGCCCGGTGCTGGTGGGGAGCGCGGATGAGGAAAACCGCGACGCGCCCAAAAGCCAAGCGGCCTCCGACATTCTCGGCAAACCCGTGAGCGTGTGGAGCGTACCGGGAGGCGTTTCTCGCGTTGTTTTTGATTGAGCTTCTAAGCGTGCGCGTCCGTGTGGGTTCTCGAGACAACCCAAGGAAATTGTCTACAGAGTAGCAGGGAACAACACCGGGTTACACACGCGTCGGCCATCTTACGCGCCTCCCGCGCCCTACGACGCTAAGGTTAAGGGGAGGAGGCCCATGCCCTGGCTTATCGACCGCCATCCCCCCGCAAAGGCCGCGGGAACCTTTGAGCGCTTCGTCTCCGAGCTTGCCGAGAGGCTTGACGACGAGAGCTTAGACCGCAACGAGACCGTGCGGAGCGTTCTTGCCGAGCTCATGTACGGCCGTCCTTTTGAAGACCTAAACGCCGCGTTCCCGCTCGCCGCTTTCGCCCTAGACCCCCGCAACGTCACCTTTGAGGCGGAGCATTACGTCGCCACCGACCAAGACCGTTTCGCCCGCGTCAAGCCGCTCCTCTGGCTCTGGAAGGGCCTCGACCTGACGCCCCTGGGCCAGTCTGTCCACAGCGGCGTGCGTTTGCGCCGGATGCTCGCGGAGCGCATCTTCGCGCGCGCGGGCAAGAACTTGAAAATTTTTCAGAACGTCGAGGTTTCGGTGGGCTACAACATCGAGGCGGGGGACGACGTGGTCATCCACCGCCACGTGTTTATCGACGACATCGGCGGGGTCAAGCTTCACGACGGCGCCTCGTTGTCGGACTACGTCAACGTCTACAGCCACACGCACGACGTGCTTAACGCCGCCGACGTCACGCTCAAAGAGACCGTCATCGGCCGGGGCGTCCGCGTGGCCTATCACGCCACCGTTTTGGCGGGCACCGTACTGAGCGACGACAGCATGTTGGGCGCGTTCGCGCTGGCGACGCGCGACCTAGAGCCGCACGTGGTCGGCTTGGGGCTGCCCGCCAAGCCGCGCGTGTGGAAAGAGCGCGGCGGCGACCCCCGCTTCGCCCGGCTCGAGGTGGACGCGGCTACCTACGCGAGGGGGCCAGAAAAACGCGCCAACCCCGACTTTTTCGGAGACGCCCCGCCGGAGGGACAAAAAGTCGTATGAAGGTCTCACGCGGCGCGTACACGGCGGCACAACGTGAGCGGTGACAACGGTTGCAGGAACGGCGTTGCGGCGACGCTGAACGCAACACCGCTCCGTGTTTCGGGGAATGTGCGAAAGGGTGTGATATCAAAGATGGTTGGGTTGTGCTCGGCGGCTCAAAGTGACAGCCCAAACCGACCGAACGTACCCAACGTTAACCGGGTCGAGAAGCCGCTAGGTATACTCTGGAAGTAGGGTCTTTGGGAAGGGACCGAGCACGGGCCCTGAAAGCGGGGGGTTGGGTTGAAAAAGGGTTTTTATCACGCGTTTTTTTCGTCACGTCGTGTATACAAGTATTAGAGTGTGCGTTGCGTCTGGCTTCCGTTGAAGGATCAAATTATGAAACATCTCTCTGCGCTTTTCGTCACGTTTGTTGTCGTGACTGCTTTTACGGCCTGTGGTGGTGATGACGTCACGCCCGAGCCCCCCGCACCGCTACCCTATCCGGTGAGCGGTGCCTGGCACGGCACCGCGACGCCGACCGGTGACGGCCTGCCAGCCGTCGACGTGGCGTTTACGGTCAGCGTGACCGGTACGGAGGTCGCGCTCGAGTACCGCCAAGGCGCAGGCGACCCCGTCCTCTACACCGGAACGCTCGTGGGCACCGCCTTGTCGGTGACAAGACCGGCGACAGGTACCGGAGAAAGCCGCATCGAGGGAGTTTTCGAGAGCGCCAGCAGCTTTTCCGGCACCCTGCTCGAGCCTGCCGCAGGGGACGGCGTCGCTGAGGCGGTGCTCGAATTAAGTAGCGGCGCACCCGAGCCCGAACCCGAGCCGGAGCCCGAACCGAGCTTCGACCTCGCGCTGCCACAAGACGCGGTGAACGTAGATTTGGACGGCGCGACTTCCGTTGTGGTGGGTATCAAAAACCAACAAAACGTTTCGGGTGAGCCTACCTTGACCCTCACGGGCGCGGTATCGGCAACGGTACCCGGCCTCCAGTGGGACGTGGTGACGCTGGAGAACGGCGCGGGCTTCGAGCTCACCTTTGGCGCGCCCTCGAGCACCGCGTCCCCCGGCTCTTACGCGTTTGACGTGCAGGTGAGTTTCGGCGGCGAGACGCCCGTTTCTCGCGCAGCGCCCCTCACGGTCAACGTGAACCCGCCGCCCCTAGCGCCCCTTTCCTGGGCCGGAGGCGAGGCCGCGCCCGCGCCCCTTTATGAGGCGCAGGGGGCGACCGTCGGGGACGAGCTCTTCGTGTTCGGCGGCTTTTACAGCCAGAACATCGAGGCGAGCGCGCACGTGTTCGCCTACAGCCCCGCCGAGAACACCTGGACGCAGCGGAGCGACATGCCCGAAAAGCTGACCCACGCCGGAACCGCCGTCGACGATGAGCGGGTCTTTATTGTGGGAGGCTTTGTCGGGAACCATCCGGGGCCGAGCACGAACAGCGTCTGGATCTACAACACAGCGGACGATACCTGGCAGCCCGGCCCGCCCCTGCCGGAAAAGCGCGGCGGCGGCGCGCTTGTCAAGCTGGGCCGGACGCTCCACTTTTTTGGCGGCACGCTCCGTGTGGACGGTCGCTACCTAGAAGATTCCGGCGACCATTGGACGCTCGACCTAGACGACCCGGTGGGCTGGCTCGCCGCGCCGCCCCTCCCCAATCCGCGCAACCACACCGCGGGCGTGGCCTTGGGAGGCAAAATCTACGCGGTAGGCGGTCAGCACTTGGGTGACGAGGAGGCGGGTAACCAGACAAGCGTCAACGTCTTCGACCCTGCGCTTCAGACCTGGACCGAGGCCGCGCCCCTGCCCGAGCCGCTCTCGCACACGTCGGCCTCGACGCTCGCCTGGAGGGGCCGCATCATCGTCGTGGGCGGCGTGACGCAGAAGTCAAGGGAAGTTCCAACCGTACTCGCCTACGACCCCGCGGCCGACGCCTGGGAAGAACTGACGCCTCTGCCTGCCGCGAGACAGTCGCCCATCGCAGGTTTTGTCAACAACCGTTTGGTTGTCACCACGGGCTCAGCGAACACCACGCAGCCCCAGAGCGACACCTGGCTGAGCCAGTAGGGTCAAATCTAAAACGGCTCCGACCGTATTCTAAGGGATAAGAGCCAGCGGTAGAGCCCAGCGGTCTGCTCAAATGACCCCAGAGTGGGCCAAACCTCAACGCTCTCATCCTGCTCTTCCTTATACTGTCCAGATGTACGCTGCCCAAATGCGTTCTCTCATGCTCCTTGGTCTCTTTGGTTTATTCTCCGCCTGCGCCCCCAGCACGGCGGTGTGCGACCTGCCGCCCCCCACCGCTTTCGTCGGGGAGGTCGCGCGTCAAACGGTCACCCCGTCGGGCGCTTCCCTGCCGAACTTTTATGTGCTCGAGAACGGCCACACCTATCTCGTCACCACGGACGCGCGGACGAACCTCCTGAGCGCGGACGGCGCGCGGCTGGACGGGGGCGCGCTCACCCCGGGGGCGCGCGTCTGGGTACAGGGGGTGCTGTTGGACGGCCACGTTCAGGCCGACGAGGTGCGGGTGCTGGGGGACTAACCGTCGGGGGACAAAAGCTCGAGGTGACAAAAAGCGACAAAAAGTAAGGTGAAGGGATAAGGAAAGCCGGCCCCTCATGATCAAAGAGCGTTTACAGCAGTTTGCATGAAAATTGACGTGCTCCAACGCAGGAATCGTCTCTGAAACCCCGCCCCACGTAACAAGCTGTGGACTATACCCCCCTCAAACCAGGGTGTTCCTGCTACAAGGCCCCGCACAGCGTTTCGGCGTAGAGTAGAGCATGGAATTTAGCCGCACCTACACCACCATCGACACCCACACCGCGGGCGAGCCCCTGCGTATCGTGAGCGCGGGCGTCCCCCCCATTCCCGGTGAGACGATGCTCGAGAAGCGCCGCTGGGCCCGCGACCACTTGGACGCGGTTCGCCGCAGCCTCATGTTGGAGCCCCGCGGCCACGCCGACATGTACGGGGGCTTCCTGACGCCGCCCGTGACGGCGGAGGCCGACTTGGGCGTCGTTTTTATGCACAACGCGGGCTACAGCACCATGTGCGGTCACGGCGTCATCGCCCTGGCGACGGTGGCGGTGGCGCAGGGCTGGGTGGAGACCCGCGTTCCCGAGACGCGGGTCGGCATCGACGCGCCCGCGGGGTTTATCGAGGCGTTCGTCCGCTGGGACGGCCGTAAGGTGGGCGGCGTGCGCTTCCGGAATGTGCCCTCGTTTCTCTACCGCCAAGACCTAAGAGTTGACACGCCTTCCTTCGGCCCGGTCACGGTGGACCTAGCTTTTGGCGGGGCTTTTTACGCTTACTTAGACGGCAAACAGGTGGGGCTCGAGGTCAGCCCGGAGAACTACCGCCCTCTTATCCAGCTTGGCGACGAGGTCAAGCGCGCCGTCGAAGGGGTTGTGGACGTGGTTCATCCCGTAGAGCCCGAGTTGCGCGGGCTCTACGGCACCATCGTCAGCGGCGCGCCCACGCGGGCCCACGCGACCCAGGCCAACGTCTGCATCTTTGCCGACCGCGAGGTGGACCGCTCGCCCACGGGCACGGGCACCGCCGGGCGGGTGGCGCAGCTCTACGCAAGAGGACAGCTCGCCAAGGACGAAACGCTTGTTAACGAAAGCATCATCGGCACGACCTTTACGGGCAGGGTGGGCGAGACGACCCAGGTGGGCGACTTTCCCGCCGTGGTGCCCGAAGTCGGCGGGAGAGCCCACATCACCGGCTTTTGTCAGTGGGTGGTGGACCCGGACGACCCTGTGGGGCAAGGATTTTTCTTAAGGTGAGAAAGCGCAGGCGCGCGCAGCGCCAAGAGTAGGTACGGGGCGCGGAGAAGGGCGGAAAATGACGGTTCAAGCGAACTATAGAGAGCGGCAGGAGAAGTTGCGGGGCGTCCGCGACGTTCGCGCGGTGGCGCTCGTGCCGGGGGCCAACATGGTCTACTTCACGGGGCTGCACTTTCACCTCTCGGAAAGGCCCATCGTGGCGCTTTTTACGCCGGAGGGCGAAACGGCCTTTATCGTTCCGGAGCTCGAGCTGCCCCAGCTAAACGCGCGCCCCGACTTAGGAGCGCAAACTTTCGTCTGGACCGACGAGGCGGGCTTTGGGGGCGCGTTCGAGGCGGCGGTGGCGGGGCTGGGCCTCCGGGGCGGGACGCTCGGCGTGGACGGCATGACGATGCGCGTGAGCGAGTGGGAAGCGTTCAAGCGGGCGGACGAGACCCTGCGGGTGAAACCGGTTGAACGTGAACTCATCGCCATCCGGGCCAAGAAAACGGCGGGAGAAGTGGACGCCGTGCGCCGGGCCGTCCGGCTGAGCGAGGAGGCGCTCTCGGCGGTGCTCGGCGAGACAGAACCCGGCATGACGGAGCGCGCCATCAAAGCGCGGCTCAGCGAGGCGCTGCGCGCGCACGGGAGCGAGGGCGAGGCGTTCGGCGCGCTCGTCCAGACGGGGCCCAACAGCGCGCTTCCCCACGGCGGGGTGAGCGACCGGAAACTTGGGGAGGGCGAATTCTTGCTTATCGACTTTGGCGGCAAGGCGGACGGCTACCCCGCCGACATCACGCGGACCTTTTGTTTGGGCACCCCCAGCGAGGAGATGAGGCGGATGCACGACGCGGTGCTGCGCGCCAACCGGGCCGCCGTTGCCGCCGCCGGGCCGGGCGTGCCGATGGGCGAGGTGGACAGGGCAGCGCGGAGAGTCATCGAAGAGGCCGGCTACGGCTCCCTGTTTATCCACCGCACGGGGCACGGATTGGGCTTGGAGATTCACGAGCCCATCCCGCAGATTGCGGCGGGGGTCGAGGACCTTTTAGAGCCGGGTATGCTGTTTACCATCGAGCCGGGCGTTTACGCGCCGGGGCTCGGCGGCGTGCGCATCGAGGACGACGTGGTGGTGACGGACGCGGGAGTAGAGGTTTTGACGGGGTTTCCTCGAGATTTGCCCATCAAGCGCTAGCGAATCGCCGGAAGCCAAAGCGTCATGAAAAGGTTTACCGGGTCCGTCTCAAGAAGTGGCGAAAAAGGATGAAACCGGATTGGCCGGGAAGGCGGCGGAAGCCCTGAAACTCCCGTGCCTGTTCGGAGCCGAGCCGCAAGGTATGATGCTGAGGTGGCGGACGAAAGGGCGGTTGAAAGCAACGTCGGGCGCAAACGCCAAGAAGAGGTTTATGTAGGCGGGGTGGCGGGCGACAAGCCTCTGGTGCCGGTTGATGTGAAGCGGCTCGAGGAGGCCGCGCGCCGCAAGATGAGCGCCGAAGGCTTCGCGTACGTGGCGGGCGGTGCAGGTTTGGAAAGCACCATCTTAGAAAACCGCGAAGCGTTCGAGCGCTGGCGTATCGTGCCGCGGATGCTCAGAAACGTGTCCGAGCGCGACGCATCGGTTGAATTTTTCGGTCACACGCTGCCGAGCCCCTTTCTGCTCGCCCCCATCGGCGTGTTGGAGATGGCGCACCGCGAGGCCGACTTGGCCGTCGCCAAGGCCGCCGCCGCGGAGGGCGTGCCGTTCGTTTTCTCGAGCCAGGCGTCGGTGCCGATGGAAACGTGCGCCCGCGTTATGGGGGAGAGTCCGCGCTGGTTTCAGCTCTACTACAGCCAGAGCGCCGACCTGGTCTTGAGTTTTGTAAGGCGTGCTGAGGCCTGCGGCTGCACGGCCCTCGTGCTCACGCTGGACACGACCCTGCTCGGCTGGCGCACCCGCGACTTAGACCTCGCTTATCTGCCCTTCTTGCGAGGCAAGGGCATCGCCCAGTACACCAGCGACCCGAACTTCAAGGAGGCGCTTGCGGACGCGACTCAGGAGCCCAGAGAGCGAAAGGTCACCCTCTCCTCCATCCGGGCGCTCTTACAGATGGCGCGGGCCCACCCCGGTTCGTTCCGGGACAATTTGCGTTCGGGCGAGCCCGTCGCCGCGGTGGGGCGTTTTATCCGGACCTACTCCAAACCGTCTTTGAGCTGGGACGACGTAGATTTCTTGCGAGCGCACACAGAGCTTCCCATCGTGCTCAAAGGGGTGTTGCATCCGGATGACGCTAAGGAGGCGCTCGAGCACGGCGTGGACGGCCTCATCGTCTCGAACCACGGCGGGCGGCAGGTGGACGGGGCGGTTGCCGCCTTGGACGCGCTGCCCGGCGTTGTCAAAGCCGTCGGGGGGCGCGTGCCGGTACTCATGGACAGCGGGATTCGGGGCGGCGCGGACATGTTCAAGGCGGTTGCCCTGGGCGCGACCGCGGTCCTGGTGGGTCGGCTTTACGTTTACGCGCTGGCGGTGGCGGGCGAGCGGGGCGTGCGTGAGCTCGTCAAGAACGTCAAGGCCGACTTTGACCTGACGATGGGTTTGGCGGGCTGCCGGAATGTCGGGGAGATTCGTAGGGAGAGGCTCGAGGGGCGGGCGACATAGGAGTTGCAGCAGGGGGCAGCTAGCCCGCGCCGACTGCCAAACGTGACGGACAGCGAAAAACAGCTCGCGCCCGTATGGCTAAAGACCGCCCCTAGCCGTTTGCGTGCAGAGCGTGAGTTTTGCCGGACGTCAACGTTCGAGCCACCTCTCGAGCCGAAGCCTGCCGCCGCGCGTACGCGTCCATCGCCTCGCGCACCCACGCGCCCTCCTCGTGTGCTTTGCGCTTCGCGCTCATCCGCTCCTCGTTGCAGGGACCGCCGCCCTTAACGACGCGCCAGAACTCGTCCCAGTCGATGGGGCCGTGGTGCCAGTTGCCGGTCTCCTCGTCAAAGCGCAAGTCGGGGTCGGGGATGGTGAGGCCCGCTTCCAAAAGTTCCGGCGCGTGCTCGTTGATAAACTCTTGGCGCACCTCGTCGTTCGTTTTCGTCTTGACGCCCCAGCGCATGAGTTGTGTGGTGTTGGGTGAATCCGCGTCGTGCGGTCCCAACATCATCAAAGACGGCCACCACCAGCGGTCGAGCGCGTCCTGCGCCATCTCGCGCTGCTTTTTGGTCCCTTGCGCGTAGCGGATGACCATTTCTTTGCCCTGCTTGTGGTGAAACGTCTCCTCGGTGCAGATGCGGACCATTGCGCGCGAGTAGGGGCCATACGAGCAGCGCGCCAGCATCGTCTGGTTCTTGATAGCCGCGCCGTCCACGAGCCAGCCAATCATGCCCACGTCCGCCCAGGTCAGAGACGGGTAGTTGAAGATGGACGAGTATTTGGCGCGGCCCGTCAGAAGCGCGTCCACCATCTCCTCTCGAGTCGCGCCCAGCGTCTCCGCCGCGTGGTAGAGGTACTGGCCGTGCCCCGCCTCGTCTTGCACCTTGGCTAGGAGAATCATCTTGCGCCGCAAGCTCGGGGCGTGCGCTATCCACGCGCCCTCGGGCAGCATCCCGACGACCTCGCTATGCGCGTGCTGCGAAATCATGCGGATGAGCTGCTTGCGGTACGCCCCCGGCATCCAGTCGCCGGGCTCGATTTTTTCGCCGTCGGCGATGCGCGCCTCAAAGGCTTCCAGCTTTGCGTCCTCTTCGTTCTGCGCGGCTGTGAGGTCTACTTGACTTGTGACAGGAACTTGGGTGGTTACAGGCATACGCGTCCTCCTCTGCTGGTCTACTTCGCGTTTAACGCGTTAAAAATTAGCGTCGTATATTTTTCGGTGAGTTCGTTTAGGCTGAGTTCGCCGTTTTTGTGAAACCACTGGTAGGTCCAGTTGAGCGACGAGAGCACAAACAGCGTCGCCAGTTTGGGGTCCTCAACCTGGAAGAGCCCCTCGCGCACGCCCGCCCCAATGGTCTCGCGGAAACGCCTTTCGTACGCGCCGCGCCGCGCGGTGATGTTCTCCTTTAAGTTTTGCGATAAGAACTTCCACTCGTGAAAAAACACCGTCGCGTGCGGCAGTTCCTCGGCGATGACCTCCAGGTGCCCGCGGACGAGCGCCCGCAGTTGCGCGTCCGCCGGGAGGGCGGGGTCTACCGCGTCGGCCTTGTCTAAAAAGGCGTCCGCCGCGTGGGTGACGATTTCCCACAGCATCTCCTCTTTAGAGGTCACGTGCGCGTAGAGCGACGAGCCGCGCAGGTTAAGAGACTTAGCGATGTCGCGCATCGAGGTGGCGTGGTAGCCGTGCGCGCGGAAGAGTTCTCCGGCGGTCTCGAGGATTTCATCGCGTCTGTCTAGTGTTCTATCCATTGGCTCTAGTATAACAAACGAACGCTCGTTAGGCAAACATGTAGAGTAGAATTTGTAGAAAAAAGCTCCTCATTTTTGTTTACAGCCTCTTCTTTTGTATGCTACCCTACCGTAATTTTATGAGCACTGAGTTGTCTAAAGTCGAGCTACCAGAAATTGTTTCTGCAACTTCTTCCGCCCTAGCTCAGCTCACCCAAGCTTTAGGTGTTCCTCGTGAAATTCTTGCATCAGATGAGGAAATTGCTCACGCATGGTCAGAGCTTCCGAGACTACTTAACCAAATCCCGGTTGAGATTAGAAGCGAGCATCATGCGCGGATGTGCGTAGCAGTAGCAGCAGGGTTGTTTGATGCGGCTATCAATTATGTTTGGAACTCTGCAATTCTTGAGCTTAGGAATAAAATTCGTAGATTTGGTCTAAATGTTGTTGAGCAGTTCACAAATAAGGATTTCGATGAAGACAAACTCAACGACCTTCAAGATTCTGATTTGCTTAACCTCTGCCTCAAGCTAAATTTGATTAGCGAAGATGCTTTTTTCTTTTTAGACCAATGTAGAGATACAAGAAACAATTTTTCTACGGCACATCCACCGATGGGTACGGTGGATGATGACGAATTCATCGTTTTTCTGAAAAGATGTGCGAAGTACGCTCTTTCCGAAACCTCAAATCCAACAGGTGTTGATACTAGGGCATTGATTAGCAGCCTCAAAACAGCAAGATTTTCTTCCGAACAGACTAGAGAATGGTGTAACCGTATTACGAACACTCATGATGCACAACGTAATCTTATCTTCTCCAGTTTGCACGGAATCTACTGTGATGCTAGCTCCTCAGAAGAATCACGTTTAAATGCTTTAGACGTTTGCAAGGAGTCTTCGTCACACTTTTCGCCAAAAACTCGTTCTCAACTGCTCAATCGGCACTCTGATTACGTTGCTGGTGGAAAATCTGGTCAACAAGTCGCATCACGAGATTTTTTTGAGAAGTTGGACTTAATGATGCTTCTTAGTGATGCAGAACATCACACAGTTGTTTCAAAAGCCTGTTCAAAACTTATGTCTGTACATTTGGCGATGTACAATTTTTACAATGAACCTCCATTTGCTGCGAGGCTTCGAGAGATAACAGCACAGATAGCCGTACCATCTTCTTGCCGACAGGAGTATGTGTCAGCAGTGATGCTATGTGCTGTTGGTAATCAGTACGGTGTGTCTGACGCGGCATTTGATGATTACTGTGCGATGATAAGCAGCTTCTCACCACAAGAGTTGGCAATAGTCCTCAAGCTTGCCAAAGGACAAACTAATCTCGGACGAAGGATTAGAACCCATCAGCGATGCAAAAAACAGTTCCAAAAGATACTAACTAAGTGCATTGACCCAGCGTCCATCCCAACCAGTGGTAAAAGCGAATATGATTATTGGACAACATCTGCTTAAAGTTGCTCGAGCCCCCCTTATTTATCAACCGCCACATACATACCAAGCCCAATCAACAAACCACCAGAACCCACACGCTGGACGCGCTGCAAACGGCGGCTGCGTTTCAACACGTTTTGAAGCGGACCCGCCCCGAACGCGACGACCAAATCGACCCCGCTGGTCAGGGAGGTTGTGATGACGCCAAGCATCA
Organism: Trueperaceae bacterium; assembly: GCA_965214995.1. Lineage (GTDB taxonomy): Bacteria > Deinococcota > Deinococci > Deinococcales > Trueperaceae > CBDCCT01. The sequence goes on along the minus strand of CBDCCT010000002.1, from coordinate 3,530,153 downwards.
CGAACTGCCAAAACACATTGCCGTCGGGGTTGACAAACTGTGGAATGAAAGCAAGAAAGAAAAGTGCGGTTTTAGGGTTGAGAACTTCGGCGACGATACCTTGACGAAACGCGCCCCGACTTGGGACGTGCGTAAGGTCGATGTCGTCACCAAAGCTACCCTTTTCTAAAAGGGTTTTCACGCCGAGATAAATAAGGTATGCGACGCCCAACCATTTCACGACGGCGAAAGCCAAGGCCGAGGTGGCGAGGATGGCCGAAATACCCAAGGCGGCGGCGAGGGTGTGCAGCAACCCGGCGACGCCCGTTCCGAGCGTTGACAAGACACCCTCCCGCCTGCCGCCGCGCAAGGTGCGGGCGAGCACGTAAAGCATCCCCGGACCGGGGATGACGGCCAGCGTGAGGGCGGCGACGAAGAAAACGGCGAAGGTCGAGGGGTCCGTCATAAGAGCCTCCTACAGAGACTTTACCTTGTGCCAATCCAGAGGGTACGGCTACTCAAGTTGAAAATGGTTCTCAAAAAATTTGCTTTGCGAACGGAAGTACACCTCACGACTTTTGAGTTCTCGAGTGTTACATTGCAAGAGACGAGAAGGACGCAGCAATGGGATGTTTACCAAGGGAGGCACAATGGAGATGGTTCAGTATCTGAGTGACGAGGGCGCGCCCCTAAAGGAGTTGCCCTTTGATGAGGGGGCGCTGCTTAGCGGTTACCGCGCGCTCCGCCGCGCCCGCTTTTTCGACGAGCGCGCCGAGGTCTTGCAGCGGCAGGGCAAGCTGGGCGTCTACCCGCCCTTCCGCGGTCAGGAGGCGGCGCAGGTGGGGGCGATGCTGGCGCTTGAGAAAACCGACTGGTTGGTGCCGTCCTACCGCGAGAGCGCCGCGGCGCTCGTTCACGGGCTGCCCTTGGATTATCTCATCCTCTACTGGCGGGCGCACCCGGCGGGCTGGCGCTTTCCAGAAGGTTTACGCATCCTGCCCTTTTACATCCCCATCGCCACGCAGCTCCCGCAGGCGGTGGGGGTGGCGCACGCTGGCACCCTTCAGGGTGAAAACTGGGTGGTGGCCGCCTTTATCGGCGACGGGGGCACCTCCGAGGGCGACTTTCACGAGGCGCTGAATTTCGCCGCGGTCTACCAAGCGCCCGTCGTGTTCGTCGTGCAGAACAACGGCTGGGCCATCTCGGTGCCGACGCACAAGCAGATGCGCGTCGAGCGGATTGCCGACAAAGCCAAGGGCTACGGGATGCCCGGCGCTTTGGTGGACGGTAACGACTTGGTGGCGGTGTGGCAGACGGCGAAGGAGGCGGTGGAGAGGGCGCGGGCGGGAGAGGGGCCGACCTTAATCGAGGCCGTCACCTACCGCATCGCCCCGCACACCACTTCGGACGACCCGAGCCGCTACCGCGACGAGGCGGAGACGAAGGAGTGGGTCGGGCGCGAGCCGGTGGGGCGGATGCGCAAGGCGCTTGCCAGCCTCAACCTGTGGGACGACGCCAAGGAGGAGGCGCTGTTGGGCGAGCTTAAGGGGGAACTCGAGGCCGCCGTGAAAAAAGCTGACCAAGCACCCGACCCCAAACCCTGGGAAATCGTCGAGCACGTGTTCGCCGAGATGACGCCCGACCAGCAGGGGGCGTGGGAGGCGCTTCATGACCAGCGTTAAAGGTAAGAGGGAGGCCGGAAGCGTTGAGAAGGGCGGCGCGAAAACCATGAACATGGTTCAGGCCATCAACGACGCTCTGGACATCGCCTTGGAGCGCGACCCAAGGGTGCTCGTTTTCGGCGAGGACGTGGGGCGCATGGGCGGCGTGTTCCGCGCAACCGACGCGTTACAAACCAAATACGGCGAGGAGCGCGTGTACGACACGCCCTTGGCCGAGGCGGGCATTGTAGGTTACGGCATCGGCCTGGCGCTCGCGGGGATGCGGCCCGTGGCCGAAATCCAGTTCGCGGGCTTTCTCTACCCGGCCTTTGACCAAATCCTGTCGCACTTAGGCCGCTACCGCCACCGCACGCGGGGGCGCTTCTCGATTCCAATGGTCATCCGCGCCCCCTACGGCGGCGGCGTCCACACGCCCGAGCAGCACGCGGACTCGCCCGAGGGCTTCTTGGCGCACGTGCCCGGCGTCAAGGTGGTCATCCCGTCGCACCCCGAACGCGCCAAGGGCCTCCTGTTAGCCGCGATTGACGACCCCGACCCGGTCTTTTTCCTGGAGGCCATCAAGCTCTACCGCTCGCTCAAGGCCGAGGTCCCGGGGGGCCACTACACCCACCCCATCGGCAAGGCGCGCGTGGTCCGCGAGGGTGACGCGGTGAGTCTTTTCTGCTACGGCGGCATGGTGGAGGTCTGTCTCAAGGCGGCGGAGGTGGCGGCGAAGGAGGGGGTGGGGCTTGAGGTCATCGACCTAGAAACCCTCGTCCCGCTCGACGAGGAGACGGTCTTAGAGTCGGTGCGCAAAACGGGCCGCGCCGTCGTCGTCTACGAGGCCAAACGCGGCGGCGGCTTCGGCGCGGAGGTGGCGGCGCGCATCGCCGACGAGGCGCTCTTTAGCCTCGAGGCCCCCGTCCTCCGCGTGGCGGGCTGGGACGCGCCTTATCCGCCCTTCTCTTCGGTCGAGCACCACTACCGCCCCGACGCCCGGCGCGTTCTGGAGGCGGTGCGGCGGGTGCTTCTATAAAGTCTTGCTGGTTAGTCGTTGCAGCCTCAGCGAATCACGGGGTGTGTTCGGAACAAGGCTTTCTGCCTCTTGGGCCGCGCTGACCAGCGCTTTGCAGCGCTCGAGGTCGCCGTCATGGTTCGAGCCGATTTCGGCGATGAGCTACGGGGGCTCGCCCGGTCGGACCGGGCGAGCCGCTAGGCTGAACGGGTCCATATGGCCTCCAGGGGTGGGTAGGCCACGACCTCCCACCAAGTGAACACGGGTTTGGCGCGGTTGAGCGCCGCCAAGTAACGCGCCGACGTTTCGGGCCGCGCGGTCGCCGCCGCAAAGCGCCGCACGCTCTCACAGCGCGCTTCGGTGCGCGCGCGCGCGGCGCAAGGAGGCGCGGCGTCCAGCACGGCGCGGTGGTGCGTCAGCACGTAGTCGGTCGCTTTGGCGAGGTACGCGGCGGTGTAGGGGGGGATGACGCGCGCGGTGTTGGCGCGGTGCTGCCGGTAGGCCACGTAGGGGTAGGGGTCGAACGTGAGCCGCGCCCCGTCAAGCCACGCGCACGTCGCCACGAACCAGTCGACCAGGGCGGTGTCGACGGGCAGCGGCAAGACGCGCGCCAGGGTGCTTGCGCGGTAGGCGGTGTTGCTCATGCCGAAAACGTTTCGGTAGGGCAGCAGCGCCTCCCACAACACGCCGTCACCCCACCGCTCGGCCTCGCTCGGTGCAGGCTCGAAGAGGCCAGCGAGCGGGCGACCCGAAACGTCGATGAACTGCATGGCGCAGCCGTAGAGGTCGCTACACGCAAGCCCCGCTTTGGCGGCGGCGACGCGCTCGGGGTGGAGCAGGTCGTCGCTGTCGACGAACACCACGGCGTCGTAGCGCCCGACGATGTCGCTCAGCGCGCGGCTGCGCAAGCTCGCGGGCGTCGCGCCGACCTCGGCCAAGCGCCACGTCGCGTCCACCTTCGCGGCGGCGGCCCGCTGTACGCCCTGCGGCGAGACGCCGTCGAGGCTCAGCCACAGGTCAAAGGCGCGGTCGGTCTGCGCCTGCACGCTGCGGTACCAGGCGGCGACAAAGGGCAGCGTGCCCGCGTGGATGACGCTGTAGAGCGCGGTGCGCACTTACCCTACCACCCGCGCCACCAGGGTTTCGGCCAGCGCAAAGTCCGCTTCGTCGTTAATGTCCAGAGCGCGCTGCCAGGGCAGCTCGGAGCCGCGGCGGCCCGCTAAGTGAAACGTCCTTTCGCGCCGCAGCGCGCTCTCGCGCGCCCACCAGACGGCCCCGCTCGGGCAGTAGAGCGGGGGCAAATCCTGGCTGCGCTGCGCGAGCCGCGCCTCGAACAGCGGGGTGAGCGCGCCGCTCAGGTCGGCCAAGCGCCGCTCGAAACGCTCGACGTACGCGCCCGCCGAGGACACCCAGCCGGTGTCCGAACACGTCTTGACGTAGTCCCAGGCGTGTTCGGGGAGGGTCGGCTCGTGCAGCGAGACCGCGCCCTTCTCGCCGACCACGCGCCGCACACGCGCCAGCAGCGCGCCCGCGTCCATCAGACGCCCGCCTGGACGGGGGCGGCGCTGTTGGGTTGAACGTTGAGGTACTTGGGGTCGTCGGGGTTCGAAAGGAGCCCCGTCTCGAGCACCCGCTTGACCTCGAGAATGCCATCAAACACCGTGCGGGTGATGCGAAAGCCGAGCCGCTCCTGAATCTTGCTGAAACTCACGCGGTAGTCGCGTGGGTCTTCGCTGCGCGCGACGTAGCGCACCCGCGCCGCCGGGATGGCGCGTTCGATGAGCGCCACCAGGTCACCTTTCCGGTAGTTCTCGCGGCTGTCGCCCACGTTAAAGACCTCGAAGGCGACGCGTTCGGCGGGAGCCTCGAGCGCGACCACGACCGAACGCGCCAAGTCCTGCACGTGGCAGTAAGGCCGCCAGAACTGCTCGCCAAAAACGACCAACTCCCGCCCGAGCGCCACCTCCTTGGTAAATTCGTTGACGGTGAGGTCGAAGCGGGGGCGCGGCGACAAACCGTAGACGGTGGCGAAGCGGAGCGCGGTGGGCGCGCTCCGGCGGCTGCGCGGCTGCGTCAGTAAAAAGTGCTCCACGGCCACCTTGCCCTCGGCGTAGAGCGAGACCGGCCTGAGCGCCGAGGTCTCGTCGAGATAGACGTCGGGACCAGTCATCTTGCCGTAGTTCGAGCAGGTCGAGGCGAACACGAAGCGCGCGACCCCCTGCTCTTCGGCGAGCGTATAGAGCTGCTGGCTGGCCGCGATGTTGACGCTTCTGGCGAGTTCGGGTTCGCGCGCGCACGCCGGGTCGCCCACGATGGCCGCCAGATGCGCCACGCCCCAGACGCCCTCGAGCGCCCGCGTCACCGCCTCGGCGTCGCGGACGTCGGCGCGCACCACCTCAAAGTGGGGGTGCCCCCCCAACTCGGCGAGCGACTCGCCCCCGAAGCGCAGACAGTCGAGCACCCGCACAAGGTAGCCCTGCGCCAAAAGCTGGCGCACCAACACCGAGCCGATATACCCCGCGCCACCCGTGACCAGAACGCGTTTCATGCTCCTTGTCTCTCTTTCTGTGGCCGACGCCACGCGCTGCCGCTTGCCACCGCCGCGGGCGGCTCGACCCCCCCGTCTTGGACGTTGTTTTGAATACTGTCTTGAGCATCGTCTCGGACATTGCCGAGGATACTGTCTTGGACATTGTCAAGGAGCGCCCCGACTTGAAGCTCCGCCCCGTCCTGAAGCTGCGCCAGCGCCCGGAAGTGCGCGTTGCCGCGCAGCAGCGCCTCGAAACTCCCTTGCGCCGTGATCCGCCCCGCCTCGAGCAAAACCACGTTGTCGCAGGCGCGCACGGTGCTCATCCGGTGCGCGATCATGATGAGGGTCTTGCTGCCCGAGAGCTGCTGCAACGCCCTAAACACCCCCTCTTCGGTGAGCCCGTCGAGCGCGCTCGTGGCCTCGTCGAGCACCAGCACCGCGGGGTCATGGTAGAGCGCCCGGGCGATGCCGATGCGCTGGCGCTGGCCCCCCGAGAGCCGCACGCCGCGCTCGCCCACCAGCGTGGCGTAGCCCTCGGGTAGCCCCTGGATAAAGTCGTGCAAGTGAGCGGTGCGCGCGGCGCGCTCGACCGCGTCCATGTCGGGCTCGGCCAAGCCAAAAGCGATGTTGCGCGCCACGCTGTCGTCGCTTAAGTAGATGTGCTGCGGCACGTAGCCGATACTTTGCCGCCAGCGGGGCAGCAAGGGCCCCGCGACCACCTGACCGTCCACCAACAGCGCGCCGCTTTGCGGGCTGAGGAGCCCCAAGAGGATGTCCACGGCGGTGGTTTTGCCCGCGCCCGTGCGCCCCACCAGCGCCACCGAGCTGCGCGCGGGAATCCTCAGCGTTACGTCTTGCAAACTCGCTCGAGGCGTCTCGGGGTAGCTGTAGGTCACGCGCTCCAAACAAATGTCGTGCGCGACCGCCAAGCCCGCTTCGGCGTGGCTCGTCTCGAAAACACCCTCCTCCCAGGCGGCGGCCTCCGAGCCGTGCAGGTCGTGGTGGAGCAGCTCGAGCGACGCGAGCGACAGCCGCACCTTGGTGAGCGCGTCAAAAATTTGCTGGAGCGCGGGCATCAGGCGGTAGCTGGCAAAGGCGTAGACGCCGATAACGGGCAGCACTTGCGCGAGGTCGCCTTGCGCCAGCAGGTAGAGCGAGATAAACAAGATGCCGCCAAAGGCGAAAACCTCGAGCACGTACTTGGGTACAAAACTCACCACCGCCTCGGTCACCAAAATTTCTGAGAAGCGCTCGGAGGGTCTAAAAAAGCGCCCAAAGAACGCCCCCTCGCGCCCCATCATCTTGACCTCTTTCACGCCGCCGAACGCCTCGCTGATGCTCTGAAAACGCGCGCGCGCCACGGCCACGCGCTCCGCGCTGAGCGCGCTCAGCTTGCGCCGCAGCAGCACGAATATCCCTAAGTACGCGCCGCCCAGCACCGTCGCCACCAGCAGCGTGAGCAGCGGGTCGACGAGCACCAAGAGCACCAAGAGCGCCAGCGTCACAAAGCCTTTAGCGACGAGCAACATCCCCGGAACGAGCACCCCGGTCACCACCTGCGACGCCTCGAGCAGGATGTTTTTGCCCAGTTCGGCGCTGTTGCGGTTGAGGAAAAACGGGTAGGGACGCGCCAGATAGCGCGCCATCAAGCGGCTCGACAGGCGGTGGTTTTGCATCCAGGTGAGGCGGCTCACGCGCCACAGGATAAAAACCGAAAAGGCGTTGCTGAGCGCGAGCGCGGCGAGCGCGCCGAGCCCCAAAAAGAATAGAAAACGCTCGCTCGAGGAGAAACCGAGCGCGTCGTAAAGCCAGTGCAGCGGGGCGCTGCTAAACACCGCCTCGGAATCGGTCAAAAGCGCCAAAAAAGGCATGATGGAAGCGACCCCCAGCGCCTCGACCAAGGCCATCAGCGCCAAAGCGGGCAGCAGCGCGAGGACGTAGCGGCGCTCGCGCGGCGTTAACAACGTGGTGATGGTGCGGACGGCGCGAATCAAGGGCGCGCCCAACTCGTAAGCCTGCGACTAAGCATGAGACATTGTCGGATGGCTGCGTCCCCTTGCCGTTCCCGCTCGAGCACGCGCCTGGGGCAGCGCGGCGGCTCATCATCAGCGGTTCGGCGGTGTATCACAGAGTGTGTATGGGCATTATGTATGGCTATGCATGGCTCCAAACCAGTTCCGTTATTAACGCAAAGACGCTCGTTCAAACACACAACTTGGGACACCTTCGGGTTTTTGAAGCGGTGGCGACTAGCTCACGGCTTACATACGACTTATTATAATAGATGCGACTTACAAAAGCGCGCGCCGCGTTTTGAACACCGCCGCTGTGAGGGACGGCGGCGGGACGAGGCCCCGCTACGCTCGCGGGTAGCTGGCGCTTTGGGACGGCGTGCGCTTCTCCTCTTGCGCCGCGCGACCTGGAGCCATGTGAGCCAAAACTACGTGAACCAAAACCACGTGAACCAAAACCCGCTCGACCGCCCCCGTCCTGAGCCGCGCCGCGCGGCGACCAGCGCGCTGCACTGGCGTCGGCTTCCTCTGGACGAGGTCGATTGGGCCCGGCTCGACGCCTTCGCCGACCGCAGCATCTTCCAGACCCAGGCGTGGCTGCGATCCGTCGCCGACACGCAGCGCGGCGAAATCATCATAGCGGAACTCTCGGACGGCCAGCAGCCGCTCGGTTACTTTTCCGGGCTGCGGGTCAGGCGTTGGGGCGTGCCGATTCTGGGTAGCCCCTTTCCAGGCTGGACCACGGGTTATATGGGCTTTAATCTCGAGCCCGGCGTAGACCGCGCCAAGGCGCTCGCGGCGCTCGAGCCGTTCGCCTTCCGCGACCTGAGCTGCGCCCATCTAGAGCTTTTGGACGAGCATCTGCCGCGCGCGGCGGGGCTCGACTTGGGCTTTGCGGTGCGCCCCTTCGCCACCTACCGCACCGACCTGACCGTGCCCGAGGAGGCGCTGCTCGCGCGGATGCGCAAAACCTGCCGCAACAGGGTGCGCTACGCCCGAAAGGCGGGCGTCGTCATCGAGGAAGCGGGCCCGGACGGTTTCGCCGAAGAGTATTACGCACAGCTCCTCGAGGTCTTCGACAAGCAAGGGCTGCGCCCCACCTACGGGGTCGAGCGGGTGCATAGCTTGATTCACCACCTGCACCCGACCGGTCACCTCTTGCTGCTGCGCGCCCGCAACCCCGACGGGGAGAGCGTCGCCACCGGGCTCTATCCGGGCTTCAACACCTTCTCGTTTTTCTGGGGCAACGCTAGCCGCCGCGAACACCTGTCGCTAAGCCCCAACGAACTGCTGCACTGGACGGCGCTGCGCCACTGGAAGGCGCGCGGGGTAACGTGGCACGATTGGGGCGGCGGGGGCGCTTACAAGGAGAAGTACGGCCCCGAGCCTTTTACCGTGCCTCACTTTTACAAGTCGCGCCACGCGTTTATCGGGCTGGGGCACCGTCTCGCTTACCGCGCGTACTACGCCCCGCGCGACCTCAAACGCAAATGGAATAAATTAACGCGTCTCCCGAAGGTTTCTGAGAGTTCGTAGAGGGTGTCTGTAGCCGTGGCGCGGGGATACACGAACAAAAACTACGGCTAGCGTAGCGAACGAGCTAAAAGGTATGGGAGACCGGCTGATACCCGTTTTGCCCGCGCTACCCTCACACGTCGGTACGCCGAGATGAAAGCTTGCTGGGGACTCAGCCAAGCTACTATTTACTTCAGCAGGTAGGTTCGCAACTGGTCGTAGCGCCGGTTGCCTATGAGGTTGCGCACGCCCGTGCGCAGCTTGGCGCGCGGCCAGCGAAGCGGGTCGTGGCGGGTGCTGGTGAGGTCCACCTGAAAGGTGAATACTGTGAGAGCCGATCTCATCCTTCAGATGCTCAGAAGCGCAGCTAAACGCCGCGGACGGCGCAGAGGTTTTTACCGCTCCGGCCGCTTAGTGTAGGCTTAAACTGTTCACTGTTCACCTAGGCCGACCAATTCCGTAGTTGATCAATAGCCTCGCGGTATCGTCTCAGATGCTGAGCTCTTGAGAAGTGCGCCCAATACCGAGCATGTGCATGTTCGACAAATGCACCGCGCTCCACTTTATCCTGGTAGATGCGGGTAAATGCCTTGACTAATCCCTCGCGGTCGTCAGCAGGAAATAGCAGACCGCTAGCTCCGTCTTCGATAAGCTCTGGAATACCATCAATGTCTGTGGCAACGACAGGCGTTTCCAAAGCCATAGCCTCAAGGATAGTAAGGGGTAGCGCTTCGGCACGAGAAGGTAGGATGAGCAAATCGGCAGCGCGGATGTGATCCAAGGCGTCACTTCGCAGACCGAGAAAATGCGTGCGCCCAGCGTGACCAAGGCCCGCAGCTCGTTCTTGTAGGGTGGCACCCCAATCGTTTCTGTTGTCGCCGACAAAATAGAGGTGAAGGTCTGGCGCTACTGCCGTAAGTTCCGGAAGTGCTTCGACAAGGACATCCTGACCTTTCCTTGGTTGAAAGCTGGCGGCACAGACAACGGCGAACTGATCTTTGAAGCCGAGCCGTTGTCGCACTTCTCCTCGATCTTGTGAGGCGACAGTTTCAACTGCGTCTTCTCGACAGCAGTTGGGGATATAGTAGGCAAGCTTTCCTTTGAGCGCCTCGAATGCGAGCCACTCTTCTTTGCACCGTGATGACACAAAAATAAGCGCTAGGCACGCCTGCATACTCTCCAAAACCCAATCTATCGTCATGCTCTTATCGTTTTTGCTGTAAAACGTCACTGAATTAGGAGAGGAATGAACGATCATTACGCTTTTCCCTAAGCTACCAAGAACATTAAAGGCATAGGAATCCCGTTTGGGGAAACCGTTGTGAATGACCAGTCGAGGCTCGGCATGTCGAAGGTTACCCTCGAAACGACGTTGTCTGAAAGGGTCTTGTAAGCTTTCCTTCGCCCACTGCACAAAGTCCTTTGGAAAGTGCCGGCTTGGTTTAGGTAAGCGTGGTTGGCTTGGTGGCGTAAGCCAAAGAGGTGGTGTAACAAGGTGGCTGTTTACAGAAGGTGGGATGTCACACCGGTCGCAGCTCACCACGGTCACGGGCAGGTCTGTCGTTAGGATGCTGAGCAGGATGTCAACGGCGGCGCGGCTCCCGCCATCTGGCCGGTCCAATGTTTTGGCGATGTAATAGAGCATAAAACGTGACCTACCTTTTAGGTATCACCCGTGGGTTTTGTTACGACTGCTTTGGTCTATTAGCATGGTGCGAACGTATTCAACTCCTAGTAAATCCAAGTAGACCTAAATTTGCCTTCGCACGCCTTGAAAATCTTGAAACGCAGTCCCTCTCAGCTATCTTCATCGTTTTCAAGCTTGAAGCGAAAACGCGTTGAAAAGCTCATTAAGCTCTACATTCCTCGCCGAACCTGTTTCTTTACCAATCTCTTCTCCAAGCCGCCCGTAAGTCAACGACAGTTAAGCCCTATCGCCGTCGGCACATAGCTCACTGCTACACCCGCATCACCTCAGCAGGTAGGTTCGCAACTGGTCGTAGCGCCGGTTGCCTATGAGGTTGCGCACGCCCGTGCGCAGCTTGGCGCGCGGCCAGCGAAGCGGGTCGTGGCGGGTGCTGGCGAGGTCCACCTGAGAGGTGAACACGTGGCGGTAGCCGAGATCGCGGGCCAGGCGCGGCAGCGCGGGGTGGCTGCTCCCGCCGGGCAGGGCCAGGGCCGGCACCTCGAGCCCCAAAACAGCCTCGAGACGGGCCTTGGACCCTCCCAGTTCGGCATATAACTCGGCTTCACTCAGATCCGCGAAGTGGCGGTGTGAGCAGCCGTGCGCGCCAATTAACATCCCGGCGTGAGCGAGCGTGCGGAGGTCGGCCTCGGTCATGAAGCCGGGGCGGCCCAGCCAGTCGGTGGTGATAAAAAAGATGCCGCTAAACCCGCAACGTTCGAGCGCGGGCAGCGTCAGGGTGAGGTTGGAGCGGTGCCCGTCGTCGAAGGTGAGCCACACCGCGCGGTCGTCCGGCGCGTCCAACTCCTCCCACGTGCGCGGGGTGGTCCGGCCCGCCGCGCGCAGCGCCTCGAGCTGCGCGCTAAAGACGTGCTGATCGAGGGTGTAGCGGCGCACCCCGGCGCTGTTTAGGTACGGGTCTTGGGCGACGTGGGCGTGGTGGGCCTCGAGCGTTTCAAAGGGGGGATGAAATGCGTGGTAGGTTAGGATAGGCCAACGTGTCGTCACGGTGGTTTACTCTTTTGGTGTTGCCGTGCAGGCGTCGTAGAGGTAGGTGAAGAGCAAGTCAGCGGCGATAAACGGGCCCATGGGGCCGCTACTCTCGCGCAGCGCGTGGGCGGCGGCTTGCTCGAGGGCACCGCTTTTATCCCAAGTGGCGAGCAACGTCCACGAACCGTCCGCCAACAGCGTGAACTCCTCACGCCCAAACTCGGGCGGCGCGGCGGGGAGGCCCGCGCGGCTGACGCCCCCGCCGATGTCGCGCCCCAGGTCGTCCGGACCTACCAGGAAGCTCGAGACGCTGTTGGCAAAGGCGCGAACCACCGCTTCATCAGCAAAGCGGCCCATGCGCTCTAGGTGCAAGTCCACCACCGCCGCCACGACGTAGCGCGTGTAGGTGGTGGGTTGCAGGTAAATCTCGGTGCCGTCGGTATAGGTGGTGCTGTGAGGCCACACGTAGCCCGGCCCCGCCGGGGTGGTGACCTCACGCAACTCCTGTTCGAAGAAGATATCGGTGAGGTGGTCGGCTTCGTCTTGGTAGCGGCTGTCGCCGGTCAGCAGCGCGCGGTAGTGCAAGTAGCGCAGCCAGTGGGCCAGCGGATGCATGAACTCGCCCTCGAGAAACGGGAAGCCCTCGGGGACCTCACGACGCTCCCGCCACTTGGCCTCGAAGTGATGCACCAAGTAGTCGCGCCAGAAGTCGGCGTGAGCGCCGTACTCGGGCTTGAGGTCACGATTGACGTCTAACGCGTAGGCGACCGCGGCGACGCCTGCGTGCGTCATCATCTCGTCCATGACGTGTTGGTCTTGGCCGTAGTGGACGCGGCTGTCTGGAACGGCCAGCCAGCGCCAGTTGAGGTAACCGTCGCCGTTGGTGTCGCTAAGCTGCGCGCGCATAAGCTCAGCCAAACGGTCGAGCTCGTCAAGAAGGGCCGGGTCGCCCGTGACGCGAAAGGCAGCCAGCAGCGAGACGAAGGTATCGTTCAAGGGTCTCGCGTAGGCGTAGAGGTCGCCGCTTTCGGCCATTTCGGTTGGGTTGTGCGAGCGTTGCAGCGTCGTCAGCAGTTGACGGTGCCACCCCTGCGCGTCCGGCGGCAACGTGGCCGCGTCAAAGGCAGGGTCGGCACGAAGCGAGCTTGGGTCCCGCGTCGACGGGCACGTGACGGGTCGCGGGTCGGGTTCGGCGAGCGCGTGGTGGCAGCCCGCCCCCGTCAGGCAGAGCAACACGCCCGCGGCGAGGGCGGCGTTCAAACGCACGACCACGACCTCTTTAAATTTAGATACTTAAGATATTTATTTAGATACCCACGGCTTAAATACCTGTGACCTGAACCCCTGCGACTCGAGGAGGCGTGACCCAACCCCCGGCCCTGTGATCCACCCTGTAACCCACCCGGCGACCCGGCGACCGCGCCGACCCCGCGCGTAGGGATGATAGCCGCTGCGAACCCACTTTCTGCGAACACACTTCAGAGTATGGCGGGCAGGCGTCCCGTCGGCGTCCCCTGCTGCGCGGGGCGTTCCGATGTCGGGGCTACCGCCTGAAGCTCGAGCAAACTGCCATATAGCACGTGTAAAATATTCCACTTATCATGTGCAGGATGAGAAGTTTATATAAATATCTACATACTTCTTTCACGCATCAAGGGTAGGGTAAACGGGCTTGGGGCTGCCTCACCCCGCGGAAGCGTTGAAGCCTGTTTTTTATTTTGGGTGCCTGAGACAGGTGGAGCTGGTGGCGCAACCGTCCGAGGGTCCGTCGCTAGGGAGCTGGTTACGCTCTTTCGCGCGCAAGTTTCACCTTAGGAATGACACAACCGTAACGAGGCAAGAGAGGAGGCATCCTTATGTCTTCAAGAAGCCGCCTGTTGGCTTTCGTTTCCTTCGTCGGTCTTATACTGCTGGTGGCCTGTAGCGACTCGGTGCCCACGCCCATCGAGCCGCAAGCGTCCAGCGGCCTGCGCTTTAGCCGCTCGGCTGAGCGCTCGAGCAGCGAGGCGCTCGACGGCGCTATCCTGTCGGGGCGCGTCTACATCTTTATGCGGGCCGCCGCCGAAACGTCCAAGGTGGCCTTTTATTTGGACGACGCGCGTCAGCCCCGCCAAACCGAGCACATCGAACCCTTTGACTTCGCGGGCACGGCGGCAGGTGGCCGCGCCCAGCCTTTCGACATGAGCACGCTTAGCGAGGGTCGCCACACCATCCGTGCGGTCAGCACCTTGGCGTCGGGGGGCAGCAAGCAGGTAGAAGCGACCTTTGAGGTGCGTCACGATGCGTCCGCGAATCCGCCTGCGAGCGGCGCTGCCGACTACGCGCTGCGCGGCGATCCTGACTTCCGCCGCAGCCAGCTCTCGAGCGACGCGTTGCGGTGGTACGACCGACTCTGGACCGCGTTAGAGCACCGCAGTCAGTACCGAGACTTGGACCGCCTGGCGCGTCAGGGCGACCTCTACGCCTACGCGCGGCCCTTAAACGACGCCTTTACCTCGCTCTTGGTGGTGTTTCGCGCGACCGGCGACCTGGCCCTCTTGGACGAACTCGACCGCCTGGCCCAGCTTATGCGCAAAGAACTGCGTGACACCAACGGCGACGGCTACCTCAACTGGCGCTGGCTAGCCGATCCCGACAGCCGCGCTTATTACGGCCGAGACAACCACACGATGGACGAGATTCTCACCCACGCCAATATCGCCGCGCTGGCTTACGTCCTCCACCACAACCGCGACCTTAGACCCGGCTACGGCGCTCACGCCGACTTCTGGCGCGACTACCTCATCAACCACTACGAGGCCAAATGGCGCGAACGCAACCGCGTAGCGCGCGGCTACCCCTTTATCAGCCGCGAGTTCTTGCACCCGTGGACGCACCAAATCCGCTATCAGCTTTATATGTACAAGCTCACGGGCGACACGGGGCGGCTTTCTGACGCCAAGCGCCTGACCGACCGGCTTTTTGACGACGGCGGGTTCGTCGAGGTCGATACCGGGCGGCGCCAGGGTTATGTGTGGATTCACACGTTCGACCCCGGCTACTACTATTTGCAACCGGCCACCTACCTGCGCTACGTCATCGCCGCCACCGTCGACTTGCACTTGGAGGGTTTCTACCGCTTTGCCGACGTGTCGGTGGTCAAGAAAGTCTCGGCGGGGGTGGCGGACTTCTGGATGGACGACGCCGACTACGCCTCGTTTGCTAGCGATATCGGCGGGGGCCGCGCGCGGGGCGGCGTGCCGTCAAGCTCGCAGACGCGCCTAGACGACAGCACCTACGCCATCGGCAGCTACCCGCTGCTGGCGGCCTGGGACGCCAAAGTGGGGCGCGCGTCCGAAAAGGTGTACAACACCCTCGAGGGCAACGCGTACGGCGTAAACGAGCCGCGCCGTATCTTCGTCCCGGCTGCGATGGTGTTCCGCGCGCAGTACCAGGCGAACCGCTGACGCGCTAGCTGCCACGTCACTGTCATGTCACCTGCCACGTCACTGCCATGTCACCTAAAATCAAAACGTCAGGGTGCCGGCAGCAGTCGGTCGGTGCGGCCGAGCAGGCGGTAGGCGATGAGCCCCAGCCACTCGTGCGCGGCGTCGTCGAAGCGCGCCAACTCCTCGAGCACGTTGGGCGACGGCCACAGGTCGAGCGTCAGGTCGCTCGGCCCCAGCAGCTGATAGTCCACCGGGTAGGGGACGACGGGCCAGCCGACCTTGCGGAAGACGCCGACGGCCCGCGGCATGTGCATGGCCGAGGTGACGAGCAGCCACGGCTCGCCGGGTCGTGGCCGAACCAGGGCTTTACTTAAAACGGCGTTTTCATACGTGTTGCGCGCCGCGTCCTCAAAGACGGTGCGCTCGGGCGGCACCCCGAGCGCGCTCAGCACCTCACGCGCCACCGCCGCGCCGGTAGGTCCGCCGCCCTTGAGCGCGGTCGAGCCGCCGCTATAGACCAGTCGGGCCTCGGGGTAGCGCCGCGCCAGCGCGGCAAAGGCGACGAGCCGCTCGGCGGCGTCGTTGAGGGCGGCTTGGGGATGCGCGGCGCTGAGGTCGAGTTCTTCAGCGCCCCCCAAGACGATAATGCCGCCGGGCTGCGGCGGCAGCTCGAGAGGCGGCGCAAACCGCTCCTCGAGCGGCACCGCGAGCCAGGCGGTAAGCGGCAGCCAAGCGGGCAGTAAACTGGCGACGAGCCCGGCCGAGAGCAGCCAGCGCCCCACCCGAAACCCGCGCCGGCTCCACACCAGCGCGCCGCCTAGCAGCAGCGCCAGATAGATGAGGTGGCTCGGCTGCAACAGATAGCCGACCAGCTTGGCGAGCAAGAACACTGCGCCCTAGTCGGTGCCGAGCGGCGCGGTGACCCTGTCACTGATCCTGCCACCGGTCCTATCATTGGCCGTCAAGGAGATGTGACAGCCCTGGACAAAGCCCCTCAGGAGCCGCCGCACCGCGGGCGCGTCCGAGCAGAGCGCGGCGTGGGTCAAGTCGACGAGGGTGGCCTCGAGCGCCGCCTCGTCGAAGGGGGCAGGTTTTGCCACAAAAATCTTGGCGTGCGCGGTGGCGCTGGCGCGCTCCTCAGTCGTCATCAGCTCCTCGAAGAGTTTTTCGCCGGGGCGAACGCCGCTAAAGACGATGGGGATATCGACCTCGGGTTCAAAACCCGAAAGCCGGATGAGGTCGCGGGCCAGCTCCAAAATCTTGACCGGCTCGCCCATGTCGAGGATGTAGACCTCCTGGTTGCGCCCCTGCGCCGCCGCCTGCAAGACGAGCTGCGCCGCCTCGGGAATGGTCATAAAGTAGCGTACCATCTCCGGGTGCGTCACGATAACCGGGCCACCGGCCTGAATCTGCTGCTTAAAGAGCGGGATGACGCTGCCGCGGCTCCCCAACACGTTGCCGAAGCGCACCGAGACGAACACCTGCTCGGGGCCCGCGCGGCCCGCCGCGCTCTGCACGACGTGTTCCACCATCCGTTTCGACGCGCCCATCACCGAGCTGGGGTTGACGGCCTTGTCGGTCGAGATGTTGATAAAGTGACCCACGCCGTACTTGAGGGCCAAGTTGACCAAGTTGCGGCTGCCGATGACGTTGTTGAAGATGGCCTCTTCGGGGTTGAGTTCCATGAGCGGCACGTGTTTATGCGCGGCGGCGTGAAACACCACCTCGGGGCGAAAGCGCTCAAAGATATGCTCGAGCCGCCGCCCGTTCTGGATCGCGCCGATGACGCTGTCGTAGGGCACATCGGGCCAGGTGCTGTCGAGCTCGCGCTCGAGCTGGTAGATGCTGTTTTCGCCGTGGCCGAACAAGATCAGCGCGCGCGGGCGGAAGCGGCAGAGTTGCCGCACCAGCTCGGAGCCGATCGAACCGCCCGCGCCGGTCACCATCACGGTGCGGTCTGTGACGTAAGTGGCGATCAGCGAGGTGTCCAGGGTAATGGGCGGGCGGCGCAGCAGGTCTTCGATCTCGACGTTGCGGATGCGGCTGATGGTGACGCGCCCGCTTAGCAGCTCGTACATCCCGGGCACGATGCGCGCGGCTATGCCCGTGTCGCTCGCCAGCGCCTGCCGAACCAAGCGGCGCACCACCGCCCCGTCGGCGGAAGGGATGGCGATGAGCAGTTCGTCGGCGCCGACCGCGCGCGCGACCTCGTCGAGCGCGTGGGTGCTGCCGAGCACCGGAAGACTCGCCACGGTCGCCTTGCGTTTGCGCGGGTTGTCGTCCAAAAAGCCGACCGGCTGAAGCCCCATCTCGGGGTGGCGGAGCAGCTCCCGCACCACCAGCGCGCCCGCCTCGCCCGCTCCGGCGACGAGCACCCTTTTGGGCGCGTCTTTGGGCGCGTTGACGCCGCCCCGCCCCCGCCACCGATGTTCGTAAAAGGCGCGCACGACCGCGCGCGCGCCGACCATGAGGCCGAGCGCCAGGAGCGCCTCGAGCGGCAGGGCGGTCACCGGAAGAGGCCAGCCCATAAAGATAACGAGAATGAAAAGCGGCGGCGCGACCAGCGCCGTCACGCCCAGCACGGTGCGCGCCAAGCCGAACAGGTCTTGGAACGAGGTTTGCGACCAGCTCTGTTTGTGCTGCCCGGTCAGGCTCAGCGCGGCGACCTTGACGAGCGCGAGCCCGAGGGTGAGGGGGACGAGCGTAGCGAGCGCCGTCGCGGGCACCGCGAAGTCATAATAAAAAGCGTAGGCAAGCGGCGTCGCCAGGGCCCAAGCAGCCGCCCCGTAAACGAATTTAAGCTGCTGCGCGTGATCGTAAAGGCTGAGCTTCATGGTGAGGCGCATTGTCGCGCACGCGCATCCCGTGAGCGTTCCTTGACAAGCAGCCCCGCCTGTGAGGCGTCGCCCAAGCGGGTTGCGACCTCGAGCCCACAAGTGAGCCTTTAGCAACAAGTTCTTGCCAAAACGCACCCTACTTTCTACGTTAACGACATTTTTATAACGACTTTATAACGACATCTTTTGTAGATTTTGTAGAAGGCGGTCTGTGGAGCGGTTCCCATAAACACTGAGCCCATACGCCGCCGGTATCCCTTCCGTAAACCGTGTACTGGACAGTAAAACATTCACCGGCCTTGGCTCAAACCCGGCACCTGCTATAGGAGGCGGTCACCCCTAACCGTTCACAAAAAGCCTTTACACATCACACTCTACGCACCACACCTTTACACATCACGCTTTACACATCGACCGAGTGAGCCCTCTTGACCAAATCAGCCCTCGAGTTGCTCCAACAGCCGTTTGGCCTCGCCGCTCAGGTCGCTGCCTTTAGCAGCGCCGCCGATCACCTCTTGCAGCCACGCCTTGGCCTGTTCGGTCGCGCCCGACGCGGCTGCGTCTCGAGCCGCGCCGAGTTGGTGGATGAGGGCCCGGTGAGGGTCGTGCGCTTGCGCCCAGTGGCGCGCCAGGTGGCGCTGGTAGGTGGTGCGCGCCTCGAGCGCCGCGGCGATGCGCCGATGGAGCGCCCGCCCTAGCTCAGCGGGCGTCGTGGCGGCGACGCTCCTGGCAACGAGCGGATGCGTAAAAGTATGGCCGCCCAGGAGCCCGGCGTGGCGCAGCTCGGTGAGGTCGGCCGCAACCTCGAGCGCATCTTTTTGGAGGATATGGGCGAGGAATTCAGTGTCTACTTCGGACGCCAGCGCCGCCAGCGTCTGGACCGTCAGCCTGGCCCCCGCCGACAGGTGGTTCAGGCGTTTGGCGATCACCTTTTCGGCCACGGCGGGGTCGAACGCCACGGGGTTTAATGCCGCAGGGTCTAATGTTGTGGGCGCGTCGTGAGGGGTTTGCGCCCGATGCCCCTTGAGCAGCTCGATGATGAATCTGGGGTTGCCCCCGGTCAACTGATACACCTCAGGGGCCAACGACGGCGCGAAGTCCAGGCTGCGGAGCAGCGTTTCGGTGGCGCTGGGCGTGAGCGGCTCGAGCGGGTGGTGGTAAGCCCTTTCCTGCTCGCACAAGCCCGCCAGGGCGTTCGCCGACGCCGTGGGCAGCGCGCCGCTACGAAAGGCGCAGACGAAGCGCGCGCCCCCAGGATGCTCGGCGCACAAGCGCGTGATGCAGTAAACGGCGATCTGGAGCGAGGCCGGGTCGTAAAAGTTCAGTTCGTCGATGCTCAGCACCTCGAACGCCTCGCTCGCCGCCACATAGAACTGATAGACCGCCTCGACAAAACGCACGTGCGCGTCCTCGTGCGACAGGGGCTTGTGAGACAGGGGTTCGTGGTCGGCTTCGCCCAAGGTCGGCACCAGGCGGGCCAACTCGGCGCGCACCCAGGGGGCGAGCGACAGGGGCGCTTCGGCGCTGGCCGTGCGCACGGCGCGGGCAAGGCTGCTTAGAGGAACCGCCGCGTCCTCCACGCGACCGTCCACCGCGCAGCGCCGCCCAAGACGGCGGGTAAAGTCGAGCATCAGCCGCGATTTGCCGATGCCCGCCGGACCCGATATGAAGACGCTCTGCCCCGTTTGCCACGCGGTTTCGCACGCCTCCCACACCCGCTCGCGCCCGACCAGCTCGGGGGGGCGCAGCAGCAGCAGGGGCGAACGCCGCTGTGGTCCGGCGGCGCCGACGCAGCTCGGCGCCGCCTCAGCCTCCGGCAGAGACGCGCCTTGCTGGATGGCGCGAACCAGCGCGAGCGTCTCGGGTGCCGGGAGAAGGTCCAGCTCATTTTTTAAGATACGTTGACACGCCTCAAACTGCTTTGAAGCGAGGCGCGTGTGTCCTAGGCGAAACGCGAGGCGCATGATGGCCCGGTGCGCCGACTCGTCGAGCGGGTCGAGGTAGACCAGCCGCCGCGCCTTGTCGAGCGCGTCGCGGAAGTGTCCGGCTTCTTCCAAGGTTTCGCACGCGCTGTGTAACGCTTCATAAAGGAGCGCGTCGAGACGCGCTTGCTCGAGGTCGCGCCACTCGAAAAACTCGGGCGCGTCTTGGGGTTCGATGCCGAGCAGCAACGCTTTATTCGGCTCACCCATATAGAGGGCGAAGGCCTGCGTATAGCAGCGCTCCCGGACCGCACGCTCAAAGTCGTCGAGGTCGGAGCTGACCCGCAAACGAATCCACTCCTCGGCTTGTAGCCATTCGCCGGCACCGGCCAGCTTGCGCAGGCGGTGAAGCTGATGGCGCAGGTTTTTAGCGCCTTCGTGAGACCACAACATCTCGGCGAGCCTCTGCCGTGACGCCGGCCTGCGCGTGACGGCGAGGTAACTCAGGATAGCGGCGGACTTTTGCATCTGGACCGTTATGACCCGATCGCCTAAGCGAAACTCGGGAAAGCCAAAGACGCGCACCTTCAAGTGGTTGTTAGCCATACCCTCACCTACCAAATACTTCTCCGCCCCGCGAGTCATTACGCGCCAGCCTAGACATTTACCTTACGAGCCGGCTGTTCTGATATTGAGCAGCCAACGTATGGCGTTTTTCACTTCCCTTTCTAAGAGGATTATGATAATAGAAAAAATTTTGTGTTTCAGGTCACTTGTCACACGCTCCCACAGGTAGCGCCGTGAGATTAGCTCACCGCCTTTGGCGGAAAGGGCTGATAGCGAAGGATATCTTCAAGCGACCAAAGGCCGTGAGTCAGGACCATCGCAGGCGGGCGCTGCTCATAAAGTGATCTTGGCTCGGTTTCTACTTGCGCATAGGTCAGCATGTGCTAATACGGATTCGCATTCATTCCTGAGCAGGCCAAACCCCGCCTGCTCATCCATACGGGTAAACCCGTAGCTGTTTTCACTCGCTCTGCTCGCCCTTGACTCCCTCGCTTCGCTTAGTCGTCAAGGTAAAAGGGTATGAGCAACTCCAACGGTTTGGCGGATTAGGATTGATTTTTAAGCTGGTTGTACTTGGTTTAGCCCTGGATTCTGAGTCTCGCCATTACCGAACTTGTCTAACTGTATGCACACCCCTCAGTTAGTAATTAGCAACGTACGCCCCTCGAGGCCCTACGCGGTAGCGCGCGCCATCACCGCCTCGACCACGTTCCCCGTGGCTTGCAGGTTGTTTTTGGACAGGGTGGGATGCACGAGAAACATCAGCGCGGTGTCGCCGAGCATTTGGGCCACTTTTAAACGTTGTGCTGGCCCGAGGCCCGCCCGGGAGAAGGCCTTCTCGTGGTAGATCTCGCTGCAACTGCCGCTGTAACAAGGCACGCCCGCCGCGATGATCTCTTCTAGGATGCGATCGCGGTCCCAACCCGGCTTGAGCCGCTCGGGGCGCACGAAGACGTAGTATTTGTAATAGGCGTGTTCGAGGTGAGGCGGCGGCGGCGTGAGGCGCAAAGCCGGCAGGGTGGCGAAGCGTTTGTTGAGCGTCTCGGCGTGGCGGCGGCGGCGCGCCAACCAGGCGGGCAGTTTGGTGAGCGCGACGCGCCCGAGGGCGGCTTGCACCTCCAACATGCGCCAGTTGGTGCCGAACGATTCGTGCAGCCAGCGATAACCCGGCGGGTGCTCGCGCGCGTAGACCGCCTCGTAGCTCTTGCCGTGATCCTTAAAAGCCCAAGCCCGCTCCCACACTGCCGGGTCGTTGGTGGTCAGCATGCCGCCCTCGCCACCTGTGGTCAGAATCTTGTCTTGGCAAAACGAGAAGGCCGCCGCGTCCCCCAAGGAGCCCACCGGGCGACCGTGGTAGCGCGCGCCCAAAGCCTGAGCGCAGTCTTCGATAACCTTGAGGCCGTGCGCTTTTGCCAGCGCCATAAGACCGTCCATCTCGCAGGGCCAGCCCGCCAAATGAACCGCGATGATCGCTCTGGTGCGCGGGCTCAGCACCGCCCGCACGCTCTCGGCGGTGAGGTTCTGGCTCTCAGAATCGACGTCGGCGATGACGGGGACGGCGCCCCGCATCACGGCGGCGCTGGCCGAGGCGATAAAGGTGCGGCTGGTGGTAACGACCTCGTCACCCGGACCGATACCCAGGGCGTAGAGCGCCAGCTCGAGCGCCACCGTGCCGTTCATCACCGCGACCGCGTGGGCGCAGTCGGTAACGGCGGCGAACTCGCGCTCGAACTGCCGCCCCTCCTGGCCGGTCCAGTAGTTGACCTTTCCCGACCTTAGAACCGACGTCACCGCCTCAATTTCGTCAGGTTCGAAGTGCGGCCAGGGGGCGAAGGGCTGAGCGGTGAGGGGCATTGGGGGTTCCTTACCTTTCCTCTAGCTTTGGAGGGTGAACTGACGCTCGAGCACGTCACGCAGCGCCGCCACCGAGGTCACGTCCCAGTGAGGCTGGGCGAGCGGGTCGGCGGCGCTCTCCAGGTGTTCGTGAAGTTGTCCGGGGAGCCGCAACCGCACGCTTTGCCAACCCAGCCGGTTGGGCGCGTAGAAATCTTTGGCGGGGTTGTCGGCCACGTAGATGAGCGCCTGAGCGGGCAGCTCGAGGGCGCTTGCCACGGCCTCAAACGCGCGCGGGTGGGGTTTCCAGTAGTCGCGCCCCCAGCGGTCGGTCAGAATGACGGGCTCGGCCCAGGCCGATAGACCTAGCGCCGCGACTTTGGCTTGCTGGCTGGCGCAGGCCCCGTCGGTGATGACGGCCAGGGCGTGCCCGCGCGCGCGGCAGCGGTCGAGGAGCGCGGGCACGCCGGGGAGCAGCTCGAGCTTTGGGCTATGCGCGCGGTAACACTGCACCAGCTCGGGGACGCTGCATAGGGGCCGGAACTCGGGGTGGTGCTCGAGCAGCTCGTCAAACAGGGTGCCGCGCGCGCCGCTTTCGAAGCGACGCCAGAGCCCCGCCGCCAGCGCCTCGGCGGCGGGGCCGGCGGCGAGGCGCGCCGCGACGGCCCGCAGACCGCTTGCCACGTAGTCGCGTTCGAGGTAGAGGGTGTCGTCTAGGTCGAAGACGACGCCGAAGCGGGCGACCATAGCGGCTCCGTGGTGAAGTGTTCGCAGTAGTAGCGCGTCATGTGCAGCCCGGCGCGGTACGCCCCCAAGCGGCTGACGGGGGGCGCACCCGCGAGCAGCTCGAGCAGCCACTCGGGGTAACGCCCGCCCGCCGCATAGCAGAGCGGGAAGCCGCCCCCAAAGCGCGCGTTGATCTCCGAGAGCACCGGGCCTGTGGGGGTCAAAAAAGCTTGCAGCGTGATCGGCCCGCGCGCGCCAAGCCGCCCGGCCACGCCGAGCGTTTTGACGAGCCAGGGGCGCAGCTCGGTGTCGGGTAGGGTGACGCCTTGAATCGACTCGCCCGCCAGGGTGCGCAGTCGCAGGCGCGGCACGTAGTGAAGCGGGGTGCCCGCAAAGTCCAAAAGCGCGTCCACGGTTATTTCCGGGCCGCGCAGCTCCTCTTGCACGACGGCGTTAGCCACCCTGGGCAAGACTTCGGCCAGCCGCGCGCGGGGTGTGCGGTGGGTGTCGCGGCTGGCGCTGCCATCCCGGGGCTTGACGAAAAGCCGCTCGGGGAGCGTGTCGTCCAGCGCCTCCGGGAGCCAGGCGCGGGGGGTGGCGACCCCGGCGGCGGCAAAGTGCTGGCCCGTGAGCCATTTGTCGCGGGTGAGGGTGACGAAAGCGGGGCTCGAGACGAGCGCGACTCCCCCCACCTCCGCAAAGCGCGCGGCGTGCGCGGCGAGGCTGGGGAGTTCGGTATCGATGGTCGGCACGACCAGTCCAATTTGGTGACGTGTCACGAGGTCTAGCACATGCGGGATGTAGTCGGCACGGGTCACGGGGGGCAGGGCGAAGGCGCGGTCGGCCAAATAGAGCGCGGGGGCGAGCGGGTCCAGGTCGCCTGCGAACACCGCCCCGGCCTCCCCTACCGCGCATTTGAAGGCTCGCAGCAGCGAGGTGCGCCGCCCTGCGCTGGTTATGAGCACGTTCATGACGGCCCCCCGAACTCGGCCCCAAACTCAGGCATGGTGGCGTGGCCGTGGGCGCTAACGCCGTCGCGCCGCGCGACCTGACGGAGGGTGCGCCACAAAATGAGCAGGTCGAGCGTAAGGGAGGCGTGGTCCACGTACCACACGTCCAGCGCGAAGCGCGCCTCCCACGAGAGCGCGTTGCGCCCGTTGATCTGCGCCCACCCGGTGAGGCCCGGCGTGACCTCGAGCCGCCGCCGCTGGTCGGGGCTGTAGCGCGCCGTGTAGCGCGTCAGGAGCGGCCTCGGGCCGACCAGGCTCATGTCGCCCCGGAGCACGTTCCACAGCTCGGGCAGCTCGTCCAAGCTGCTGGCGCGCAGCCGGCGTCCCAGGCGGGTGAGCCGCGCCGCGTCGGGCAGGGGTGCGCCGTCCGCGCCCCGCGCGTCCGTCATGGTGCGGAACTTGTAGAGCCTAAAAGGAACCCCGCCGCGCCCCGCGCGCGTTTGGCGAAAGAGGACGGGGGGGCCGATAAAGCGCCACACCAGGAGGGCGAGTATAAGCAAGAGGGGGGCCAAGAGGAGCAGCGCCCCGCTCGAGATCACGAGGTCCAGCGAGCGTTTAGCGCGCGTCATAGGGCGTCTCCGGGGCTGTCTCGTGCGACTTGTCTCGTAATGACCTATTTTGTAGTGACCTGTCTTGTGGGACGCGGTGGCTGCGCTCGTTGACGGCGCGCAGCAGGACGGTCTCGAGGGCTTTCGCCAGGGTGTCGCGGGCAAAGTGCGTCTCGGCGAGTTCTCGGGCGCGCTTTCCGGCCTCGGCCAGCCCGTGCGGGTCGTTGAGCGCGCTCAGCAGCGCGCGGCTCGCCGCCGCCAGGTCGTGCGGGTCGAGCACCAAGCCCGCGCCGTGCCGACGCAGCAGGTCGGCGAGCCAGCCCTCGTGGTTGACCGCAAACGGGCGACCGGCGGCGAGCGCGTCGAAAAATTTGTTGGCGGAGTTGTCGTGGAGGGCGCGCACGTCGATGACGAGCGAGGTGGCGAGCGTCGCCGCCGACAAAATCTCGGGCACCGCCCTTTTGGGCACCCGCCCCAACATGAAGAAATTGACGTCCAAGACCCCCAAGCGCTGCGCGAGCGCGCGCACCTCCGCCTCTTCGCGGCCCTCGCCGACGACCAGAAAGCGCACCTCCGGCGCGAGCGGGTAGACCGCCGCGGCGAGCCGCGCAAGATAACCCACACCGTTGACCTGACCGAGCGTACCCGTGTAGACGACCAGGGGCCTCTCTTGCAGCCACGCATAGCGCCCTCGGAAGGCGCGCCCCGCCTCGGCGGGTACATCAAAAAGCTCCAAATCGGCGCTGTTGGGGATGACGTGAACGCGCCCCTCCGGGTAGCCCTGGCGCACCACCCCCGCCTTCATCCCCGGCGACAGGGCAACGACGTGACTCGCGTGGCGGTAGGCGAGGCGCTCGAGCGCGCGCGCCGACCCCACCGCGGGCCAACCGTTAAGTGCCCCCAACGCAATCGGCACGTCGGGCCACAGGTCGCGCACCTCGAAAACCATCGGGACGCGCCCGCGCCGCGCCGCGTAGACGGCGGGCAGGGCGATGGTCAGGGGGGTGCTGCTGGCAAAAACCACGTCGGCTTTGAACTGCGCGGCGCGGCGCGCCGCCGCGAGGGCAAAGGTCGCAAACGCTTCGAGCCGCGCCCGGTAGGGTGTGGCGTTGCCGTAGGGCACCGGCAGCCAGTGTACGTCGATACCCGCTTCTTGGGTCTGGTACCAGCCGCCCCTGGCGCTAGCCGTACTCGGGTCGGTGTCGGCGGTGATCATGTGGACCTCGTGTCCCCACCCCACCAGCCGCCGCGCCAGCTCGAACGAGCGCGTGCCGCCCGCCATCTGCGGGGTGGTGAAGTATTGATGCAAGTAGACGACGCGCACCTTAGAGTCTCACCACTTTATTTTTGGCAGTGTCACTGGCAATATCATAGGCAGTATCACTTTTATCCTTGGCAACATCGCTGGCAGACGCGACCGCGTTGCGCGTGTCCAGAACGCGCCCCCGGAGGAGCGGCAGGAGCGCGGGCCAATCAAAGGCGCTGTGGTTGGTGAGGATCAGCGCGGCGTCCGACCAGGCGAGCAGCTCCGGCGAGAGCTGGCTCGCGTTCCACCGCCGCGCTTTAAACGCCGCCGTCGGCACGAACGGGTCGAGGTAGCGAAGCTCGGCTCCTTTGGCCTCCAACAGGTGCATCACCTCGAGCGCGGGCGACTCGCGCGCGTCGTTGACGTCGCGCTTGTAGGCCACCCCGAAGACGAGCAGCTTGCTGCCGCGCACCGCCCGGCCCTCCTCGTTTAAGAGTTCGGCGACCCGGCTCA
Organism: Trueperaceae bacterium; assembly: GCA_965214995.1. GTDB lineage: Bacteria > Deinococcota > Deinococci > Deinococcales > Trueperaceae > CBDCCT01. The sequence continues at coordinate 3,504,137 of CBDCCT010000002.1, read as the reverse complement.
CTATGTAGCGCGGCATGGTGCTGTTGACCTGATCGGCGATGTGGATAAAGCGCGGCTCAAAGCCCGAGAGCCGCGCGCTCCAGGCGAGGTAGTGCGGGTCTAGGGGGATGCAGTGCCCGCCCACGCCGGGACCCGGATAAAACGCCATAAAGCCGAAGGGCTTGGTTTTGGCGGCGGCGATCACCTCCCAAACGTCGATATGCAGCTCGTGGCAGAGCTGCGCGAACTCGTTCACCATAGCGATGTTCACCGCGCGGAAGGTGTTTTCTAGGAGCTTGGCCGTTTCCGCGACGCGCGCGTTCGAGACCGGGTGGACGTGCTCGAGCACCTGCTGATAGAGCGCCAGCGCCACCTCGGTGCTGAGCGGGCTGATACCGCCCACCACCTTGGGGATGGTGCGGGTGGTAAAGGTCGCGTTGCCGGGGTCGACGCGCTCGGGGCTAAAGGCCAAAAAGGTGTCTTCGTCGAGGCGGGCGCCGCTGCTCATGAGCATCTCGGCGATGAGCGTGTCGGTGGTGCCGGGATAGGTGGTCGACTCCAAGACGATGAGCTGACCCGGGCGGCGCTGCTCGCTAATGCGCTTCACGGCCTCCAAGATGTAGCTTAAGTCCGGCTCCTTGGTGCCCGACAGGGGGGTCGGCACGCACACGAGGATGGCGTCGGCCTCGCTAAGCACGCGCGGGTCGTCGCCCGCGCGGAAATCAAAGTCGCTAAGGAGCGTGCGGAGCGCGTCGTCGCTAAGGTCGAGGATGGGGCTCGTGCCCGCGCCAATGGCCGCCACGCGGCTTTGAGACACGTCAAAGCCGCGGGTGCGAAAGCCCGCGCGGGCCAGCTCGGCGGCGAGCGGCAGCCCGACGTAGCCGAGGCCGACCACGGCGACCGTCGCGCTGCGGTTTTGGAACGCATTGATCAGCCCTTGGGCTGGCGGAAGGGCGGGGGTAGCGGGAAGGGTGATCATGACAAATAACCCTCGAATTTTCTGAGCCACAGCTCGGTGGCTAACGGGTTGAAGATGTCGCGGTACCAGATGGCGCCGCGCCCATGCGGCTGCTCACAGTACGCCTCATACGTTTTGAGCAGGGCCGCGCGGTCGACCAAACCGGTGCGGAAGATGTGGGCGTCCGGCGCAAAGAGCGCCAGCACCTCGGCGCGCAACTCGCGCTTGAGCCATTCGCTCTGCGGGTTGCTAAAGCCCTGTTTGTCCTTGCGCCAGACGATGGTGGGGGGCATGAGCGAGGCCAGCGCGCGGCGGAAGAGGTACTTGGTCCAGCCGTTACGCAGTTTGTAATGGGCGGGCAGCGGGCAAAGGAGTTCCATGAGGCGCACGTCCAAAAATGGCAAGCGCACCTCGCGCCCGAAGGCCATCGACATACGGTCTTCGTAGTGGTTCAGGGCGGGCACCGACAAGCGCGTCACGTCGAGGGCTTGGCGTTCGCTCACGCTCATGCCCGGCCCCAACCCGAGCGAGGTCGCGGGCAGCTCACGCAGACACGGCCCGCGCCAGTCGGGTGTTGACGGCCGTTCAAAATAGCCGGCTAGATAGCCGGGCAAGTAGCGCCGCGCCTCGCTCAGCGAAAACTGGTTGACCACCGTGCCCCGCGCCACAAAGCGGCGGGCCAGCCCCGCCGCTTGCGCGTAGCGCCCCTCTCGGACGAGGGCTTGCACGTAGAAGCCCAAGTATTTGCGGTAGCCGCACAAAAGCTCGTCGGCCCCCTGACCGCTTAAGACAACGGTCACGCCGCGCTCTCTGGCGCGCTCCATCAACAGATAGTGGGCGACGCTCGAGAAGCCCGCCACGGGTTGGTCGTTGGCGTAGATCGCCCGCCCGAGCAGGTCCAGCGCCTCGTGCGGGGCAAACTCGAGCTTCACCTTATGCACGCCTCGCCCGACAAAGCGCGCTACCTCGTCGATGAAAGGCGACTCGTCAAAGCGCGGGTCGCTACTCACCGCGCCGATCAGCTCGAGCTCGGCCCCCGCCCCCAACAGGTGCTGCGCGGCGCAGACGATGGCGCTGGAGTCCACCCCGCCCGAAAGCAGCACCCCGACCGGCACGTCGCTACGCAGCCGCAGCGCCACGGCGTCCAAAAAGAGCGCGCGGAGCTGCGCGGCCAGTTCGGGTGCGTCCGGCGCGGGCACGTCATCGGGCGGCACCGTCGGGAGGGTCCAGTAGCGGCGCGGCGCAAGCGGCGGCGCGGCCTGCGTCAAGTCGAGGCTCAGGGTGTGCCCCGCCGCTAGCTGATAAACGCCGTCGATCATCGTCTCCGCAGAAGCGTCGAGCAGCGACTGGCTCAAAAAAGCGCCGATGACGGGGACGTTGAGGGGTAAACGCCCGGGCGACATCTCGAGCAGCGTCTTGATTTCCGAGGCGAACATGAGCGTGCGCGCGTGCTGCAGGTAGTAGAGCGGTTTGATGCCCGCGCGGTCGCGCGCCAAGTGCAGGCGGGACGCCCGCCGCTCGAGCCAGGCCAAGGCCCACATACCGTTCGCGCGGGTTAACGCTTCTTCCAGACCCCAGTGGCCGAGCGCCGCGAGCACCACCTCGGTGTCGCTCTGGCTTTTGAAGCGGTGACCCGCCGCGCACAACTCGGCGCGCAGCTCTTGATAGTTGTAGACCTCGCCGTTGTAAATGAGCACGTCGCCGTTCGGGCTCGCCATCGGCTGCGCCCCCGCCTCGCTTAAGTCCAAGATGGCGAGGCGCTGATGGGCGAAGCCCACCGTCCAGTCGCCGACGCGGTAGCAGGCGGTGGCCTGCGCGTCGGGCCCGCGGTGGCGCTGCACCGCTTCGGCGCGGGCCAGCACGGCGCTTACCTGGGGGTCGGGGGTCAGGATACCGGCGATGCCACACATGTCAGGGCCTCCTCTAAGCGGCGCGGGTCGGGGCGGCAGGGTGGGTGACCGGGCGGCGTTCGGGCGCGGCGTGCTCCAACAAGCCCCGCCAGAGCTGCACGTAGCTCTGCGCCGTGCGCGCGGTGTCGAAGTGGGCGAGGACGAACGCTTTGGCGCGCGCGGTCATTAGCGTGCGCCTTTCGGGGTTGTCTAGCACCTGCAAAACGCGGCGCGCCGCCTCAGCCGCGTCGCCTCGCGGCACCACGAAACCGTGGCGCGCGTCCGGGATGAGTTCGGCGATGCCGACGGTGTCGGAAACCACGCAGGCGCAGCCGCTCGCCATCGCCTCCTTGACCACGTTGGGCAGCCGCTCGGTCGCGTCGCGGCTCATAAACAAGAACACGTCGGCCTCGGAGAGCGCGTCAAAGACCGCATCATGCGGGACGTGACCGCGAAAGGCCACCGCATCGCCAAGACCCAGCGTTCGGCCCAGTGCCTCCAGACGCGCGCGGTCGGGGCCGTCGCCGAGGAGGGTGAGGGTGGCCTGGGGGTAATAGGAGCGCACGCGCGCAAAAGCGCGCAACACATCGTCCATTCCTTTCGAGGCGACCAGTCGCCCGGCGCTGACCAGACGCGGCGCGCTGGGTGGCCGGGGCGGCGCGGGTCGCGCGCCGGCGAGTTGGCTCAGCTCGAGCCCGTCCGGAATCACGGTGACGCGCTCCCGCGCCACCCCAAACGCACTCACGATGTGCGCGACGTTCACCTGCGCGAGCGTGCGCACCGCGTGGGCGCGGCGCGCCACGTCGCCGCTGCCACCATACAGGGTGGTGAGGTCGTAGGCCGCCAGCGACAGCGTCACGACCGTGCCGGGCATAAACCGCTGGACCAAGTGCCCGACCAGCGCCGGGTAGTGCCCCCAATAGATATGCACCGCGTCGGGGCGTGAGCGCTCGAGCTGCGCAAAGAGGTCGAGCGCGCGCGGCGTGAGCAGCAGGCTCTTGAAAAAGTGCAGCGGTTTGGCGAGGTTAAAGCGCGCGTTCCAGCGCAGCAGGGCGACGAGGAGCGCGGGCCGCGCCAGCGCCAGCCGCAGCCCGCGCCAGCGAGCGTGGGAGGTGCTATGGCTTACCGGCAGCCCGACCAACCCGCGTTCTTGCATCAGCGTCTCGGCCTGCGGGTGCGCCGCGCGCAGCGCGTACACCGCCACCTCCACCCCGGCCCGGCGCAGCGCCCGCACGTCGTTGCACGCGAACGTTTCCGACGGGGCGGGGAAGGTCATGGTGACGTAGCTAACTCTCATAAAGTGTGCCTCCTGGCGGGTGAACTTGGGCCAGCGGCGCGTCGGCTGGCCCTTCACCCATAAGCTCTCCGATGAGCCGCAGATAGGCGTCGGTGGCTACCTCGAGCCGGTAGAAACGGGTCGCCTCCGGCGGGGCTTGGCGCGGGGCGCGCAGCGTCTCCAGGAGGGCGCGCGTGAGCGCGGCGCTGTCGCCTACGGGCACCAACTGACCGTAGCGCCCGCCCGCTAGAATCTCGCGGGGGCCGCTGGGACAGTCGGTAGCGACGACCGGGACGCCGAGCGCCAACGCTTCGATGAGCACCGTCGGCAAGCCTTCCCAACGCGACGACAGGGCGAAGGCGTGGGCGCGCGCCAGAAAGCTGTAGGGGTTGGCGACGAAACCGGGCAGGGTTACCCAAGCGTCCAAGCCGAGCCGGGTGACGAGCGCCTCGAGCCCTTCCCTACCGTCTCCCTCCCCCAAAATGATGAGGCGGGCGGGGTGAAGCTGCGCCACGCGCCTAAACGCGTGAAGCAGCGTGGCAAAGTCCTTTTGCGGGGTGAGCCGCCCGCTGGCGAGGATGACGGGGAGGTCGTCGCCACGCCGCGAGTCGAGCCACGGGTGCGCGGCGGGGAGCGCCGCTTGCGCAAAGAGCGTTTCGGAAATGACGGGGTTGTAGATGGTCTGCACGCGGCGGGGCTCGAGCCCCGCGACCCGCGCGAAGTCGCGCGCTACCCCGTTCGATACGGCGACGAGCGCGTCGGCCCGCCGCGCTAAAGGCGGCAGCAGGGCGTTGACCAAGCGGGCGCGCCCCCCCCCGGCGTGGCGGCGCGTCACCGAAAAGGTGTTGTGCAGCGTTACCAGCGTGCGCACCGGCAGACCGCGCGCCGCTACGAGCGCGGCTACGGTGGTGTGTTCGTGGGCGCTTATGAGAACGTCGGGGCGCGCGCGCTGTAAGTAGCGTCTGAGCGGTAGGAGGCTGCGCAGCGCACCGCCACTGTGGAGCGCCTCGAGCCTCACCCCCGCGGGCAGCCGGGTCAGGTTGGGACCGACCGCGTCGGCGAGGACGAGGGTGACCGTAGCGCCGCGCCGACCCAGACCCTCGGCCAGATGGAGCATCACCCGCTCCGCCCCGCCCCCCGCCAGGTCGGGCATGAATAGGGCGACATGTGGTGCTGCGTGTGTGGCTGTATGGGGTGCTGTGGCAGGGCTCACGGTGCGCGACTTCCGGGGGTGATGGGTGAAGGCGGGGTAGGTAGAGACGGGGTGGGCGCAACCTTCAAGCGCGGTTCGCGCCAAACGTAAGCCTTAAAGCTCGTGAGGAGCGCCAGCACGAACCAGGTCACTTTTTCGTACTCCCAGTTGACCGGCATCAGCGCGACGACGAGCGCCAGCCACAGCACCAGAGCGAAGCTGCGGGTCGGCGCGGGGAGGGTCAAAAGGGGCAGCAGCGCGGTGATAAAGAGCGCCGCGAAGAGGCCAAAACCGATGAGGCCCAGCTCGCCTAGCACGGTGAGGTAGCCGTTGTGCGACACCTTGGCGTAGCCGAGCACCGGCGCGACAGCTTGCGGCAAGCCGCCGCTGCCGACGCCGATAAGGGGGTGCTCGGCGATGACGCTCAAGTTTGCGCGCCAGATGGTGCGCCGACTGGTCAGCGTCCCTTGGGTGAGTTCGGTGGTGGTTCCGGCCAAACGCTCGAGGTTGGTCTCGGGCAGGAGCGCCACCACGCCGTAGAGGGAGGTGACTAAAACGCCAAAGAGCAGCAGTTTGCGCCACAGACTCAAGTAGTGATACGTCAGGGGGATGACGCAGAGCGCGATGACGCTGACGATGAAACCGCCCCTCGAGCCGGTCAGACCGACGCCCAAAAGCGCGGTGGGGATGAAGAGCGCGTAAAGCCAGTAGTAACGGCGCGAGACCCCGAGGAGCTGCCACGCCAGCGGCAACGCCAGCGCCAGCGAGGTCGCCGCGTAGTTGGCGTCGTCGCCAAAGGCGGAGTAGCGCGACGCCTCGCCGCTCACCTGGCCCAGCACGAAATTAACGACGACCGCCCCGGCTGCAACGTAACTGCCTAGTACATAGGCGCGTAGCAGCGCGGTGCGCGCCCGCTCGCCGCGGCTCTGCTGCCAGATGAGCCACACCATCCCCACGAGCTGGACGTAGGTGAGCGCCTGCTTGAGCGCGCCACTAGGGTTGGCGCTCCACAGGGCGCTGGTACTCAGCCACAGCGCAAAAAGCACCATCAGAAGCAAAAAGAGCGAGGGCGCGCGCAGCCGCACGGCGGGCGCTAGCCCCGCCGCCACCCTGCTATGCGCCGAGACGGTGGCGACCACCCCGAGCAGCAGCGCCACGACGCCGACGACTTTGCCGAGCGCGCCGAGGCTGCCGACCGCGACCGAACGCTCCCACGGCAGCGTAAAAATAAAGAGCCAGAGCGCGCCAAAAGCCAGGCGCGGCAACACGCCCGCTGAGGTGACGGGCCTTAAGGCGCGGGTCACGGCGTGCCCCCCTGGCTGAGCGAGGGGGCGCGGCGTTCCGTTAGGGCCGCGTCGTAAGCGGCAACGACGGACGCGCCGAAGCTTTGGGGCGTAAAGCTGCTGCGGGCGCGCCTGTAGCCCGCGGTGCCAAGCCCCGCCGCCCGCGTGGGCTGGCTCGCCAGCGCGGCGAGCGCGCGAACGAACCCGGCGAAATCGTCGGGGGCGCTTAGGTAGCCGGTGAGGCCGTCCGTGACCGCCTCGGGTACCCCGGCGGCGCGCGTGGCGACAACGGGCAGCGCGCTCGCCATCGCCTCTAAAACCACCAGCGGAAACGCCTCACCGTCGTGGGTGGAGGTGAGGACGAGCGCGTCGCAGGCGCGCAAGACGGCGGGCACGTCGTCGCGGTAGCCGAGCAGGTGAACGTGCTGTGAGGCCCCGGCTTGTTGGGCGCACGCCTCGAGGCGCGCGCGGTAACCCCCCCCGGGGTCGTCGCCGACCATCACGAGCTGCACCGCCAGACCGCGCCGGAGTAGCTCGAGCGTAGCCGAGAGCGCCCACTCGGGCCGCTTGCGCGCCGCCAAGTGACCCACAAAGCCCAGGGTGAAGCGCCCCGGCTCGAGGCCGAGTTGCCGCCTGATACACTGGCGCTGCGCGTGCGTGCCGGGGTAAAAGCGCCCGGTATCGACCGCGTTGTAGATGGTGTGGTGGGGCGGCAAGCGGCGCTTGGCAAAGCGCGCGCGGTTGGCGCGCGCCACCAAAACGAGCCGCTGGCATAGATGCAGATAGTAGCCGTCGAGCGGGTCGGGTGCCTGGTTGTGGACGTGCCACAGCACCGGAATGCCTAAGTGCTTGGCGGCGCTTCCCCAAGTCAGCAGGGTGGGTTCGTCGTGGATGTGGAGCAGGTCGGGCGGGTGCTGCGTGAGGTAGCGGCGCGCCGCGCGGTAGAGAGCCAAGTGAGCCAAGCCCTGCTGACGAAAGCGGCGCTTGAGGGCTTCTGTAATCCAGGCGGGAAGCTCGAGGCTGTGAGCCGCCCCGAAGCGCCCGGTGTGCTGGGTGCGGGCGGGAACCACCACCTGCGCGCGCCACCTCGACCCCTGGAGCTGGTCTTGCGCGCTCAGCCAGTCCACGAGCTGCGCGGCGACCCGGTACGACCCGCCGTCGTTGTTGTTCACGAAAGGTATGAGCACGGTGCGGGGCGTCGTCGTTAAAGAGGTCATCATAGGGACTCGAGCAGCGCCTGACGGCGCGTGAGTTTGGCTAGAAGCGAACGCCCGGGCGCGCGCAAGTCCAGAAAGAGCGAGAGCGCGACAAGCGGGTAACGCCGCCTCAACAGGTTCAAAAAGCGCAAGCCGGTGCCCCACCGCGCCGCTTTAAGCTGCTGGTACAAAAAGCTGTAACACCCCCGCCGCAACAGCTTGTAGCGCCACGCGGCCAGCGCGGCGGGGGGCAGCGCGCCGCGCTCGAACGCGTAGCGGTACGAGGCGTCGATGCCCGCGAAGGTGTCTAACAGGACGCGGTAGTCGTGGACGCTGTGGCTGTCGTTACGCGCGTGCTGACGCCAGACGCCCGCTACCTCGGCGAGATAGCCGACCTGCCGCCCGAGCAGGAGACGCCGGAACGATTCGGCGTCCGACCAGAGCGTGTCGAGGCTATAAAAGCCCACCTGCACCGCGTCGGCGCGGCGGTAGAGCACGCTCAGATGGGGAAAGCTGAGACCGCGCCCGTAGCGCAAAAAGAGCGCGTTGCCGTCGTTGATGGCTTGGACGTAGTCCGGTGCGCTCTCGGCGGCCAGGGTGCGCGCTTCGGCCTCGAGGTAAACGCGCTGCTGTCCGAAAACGAGCGACACCTCAGGACGAGCGTCTAGCAAGGCGACCGCGCGGTGTAAAAAGCTTGAGGGCGAGAGCCAGTCATCGCCGTCGAGGTTGAGCACGTAGCGACCGCGCGCGTGCTCGTAAAGACAGCGCCGGTAGTTACCCACCCGCCCCAAGTTGTGCGGGTTGCGCACGTAGCGTAGCCGCGCGTCGCCTAGGTAGCGTGCCACCACCTGCGGCGTCGCGTCCGTAGAGGCGTCGTCGGCGACGATGACTTCTAAATCACTATAAGCCAGGCCGTCATAAGCAGGGCCACTATAAGCAAAACCATCATAAGCCAGGCCGCCATAGGGCTGCGCCAGCGCGCTCTCGATGGCTTGGGGCAGGTAGTGCGCCTGGTTGTAAGTAGGAATCATGATGCTGACGGTGGGGGGCATCTTAGTCACCGACCTCCGGTGTGGCCGCGAACTGCGTATCCAGCGGGTGCGAAACGATGTCGGGGCTGGTGTCGGAGTTCAGGAGCGGACCCCGGAACGCCCTCAGCCACGCGCGCGGCCAGTGCTTGTCGGCGCGCGCGGCGTGCTCGCAAAATGTCCGGCGCGCGCGCTGCACGGCGGGGCTGCGCCACCACGCGGGGGTCTCCAGGAGGCGCGCAAGCCCCGCCGCCGCCGCCTCGGGGCTGTCCACCAAGATGCCCGCGCGGCGCAGCGCACCGTAGTGCGGCAGGCGTTCGGCGCGCAGCGCGTAGCGTTCGGCGTCCCAAAAGAGCAAGGTCGGCGTGTCGAGCGCGAGCGCCTGTAAAAAGGTGGTGTTGAGGTTGTCGGTGATAAAGACGCTGCACTCTGCTAAGCGCGCCAAAAAGTCACCGCCGCTGTCGAGTTGCAAGTCGGGGTAGACCGCGCGCAGGCGCGCCACCTCGTCCCAACCGTAGGCGCGCGGGTAGGGGCGGTAGCGTAGCCGCCGCTTTGCGTGTTCGGGGAGGGCGCGCAAAAAGTCCTGCTGCCACGCGACATACGCGAGGTACTGGCTGCTTTTCGGCGCGCTCTCCAGGGTGTAACCGTAGCGCGGCACGCCGTTTCCTACCCACAACACGGTTCCTTGAGTAGCTTCTCGGTCGTTACGCTCCCCGCGCCGCTTGTGGCGCGCGCTAAGACGCGGCGCGGGGAGCGGCACTACCCGCGCGCCCTCCCAGCCCCACGAGATGAAGCGGTCGGTGAGGGCGCGCTCGAGCCCTTCCCCGGTGTCCCACAAGCGGTCGCCGTAGCCGCCGCCGTGCTGGTGTCCGACGAGCCGTGCACCGCGCTCGGCCTGCGCCGCGGCCCAGAACTTGAACGCCTCGTCGAAGTACCAGCCGATATCGCTCACGATGAGCTTGGGCGGCTTGGCGGGCTGCGGGAGGCGCGCCGCCCCCTCGCACCCCGCGCGGTAGCCCTCGAGAACCTGCCACGGCAGCGTCTCGGGCAGCGTCGCCAGCACTATGCGACCAAAGGCGTCCTGAACGGGCAGCGCCTGAAGCGCGCGGCGTAACGCGGCGTCGTGGTTGGTTGGCGTTGAGGTGTCTCCTAGCGTGCTCAACGCGCCGAGCCCCTCGAGCCGCTGCACCCGCCCCCGCGAAGCCAGCGTCAGGTGCGCCAGGTTGAGGGGTGACACCCCGTTACGCAGGTGCAGCACGACCTCGGGTGAGGGTAAGAGGCTTAAAGCGAGGTGTTTGACGCTGTGTTTGACGCTGTGCTTGAGGTGCCGCGTGAGGTGCTGGGGCGGGGCAGCGTCGGGCTGCTCGGCGGGGGCGACGGGGTAGTCCTGTTCGGCGCTGAGGCCGATGAGACCGGTGTGTTTAATCAGGAGCGTGAAGAGTTGCAGGTTCCAGGCGTCGTCCTCGGTCGCCAGGCGCAAAAAGTCGCGGGTATCGCGGGGGACGCGGAAACTGGCGGCGGCTAGCCCCCGGGTGGTGAGGCGCGGGGTGCGGGCGTGGGCGTCTTGGAGCAGCGTGTAGCGTTCGAAGAGGGTTTGGCAGTACCAGATCAGAAAGGGCCCTAGCAGCACGCGCCAGTAGCGCGGCGCGTGCCGCGTCCCGTGAACACGGTTGAGCCACTGCGCGAGCACCGGCAGCAGCGCTTCGTAGCTCGCAAAGGTCACAGCGTAGGCGTGTGCCAAACGCGCGTGGTCGTCCCACGGATAGGCCAAGACCTCGGCGTCTAAATTGCCCCAGTGGTCACGGCGCGCGTGCAAGCGGCACCACTCACCCGCGAAAAGCAGCCGCTGTGAGGTGTCCCAGAAGGGCTCGAGCGCCGTCGTCGCTAGAAAGGTGGGGGCGGTGCGCGTCACGCGTTCTCCCAAAGCGCAGACGGTTCAAGAGGGGTTTTGTAAGCGTGTGTCATGGCGTAACCTCGGGGCGCACCTCGTCACGCACCCTGTCACGCGCCTCATCGCGCGGAGGGTTACCAGGTGCTGGCGTTCCGTAGTCTTGCCGGAGCGCGTCGCCTGGGCGTCCCCTGTCGGTCGTCGGCGCGTCCAGCAGTTCAGCGACGCGCCGCGCTTCGGCGGCCCGGTGCGTGACAGCTTGCAGAATGTGTCCGCGCCGGGTGGGGGTCTCGAGCGCCTCTCGAGTCCGCTCACACACCTGCGCGACATCACCTGGTGTCGGAAAGGCGCTCGCCTCTTCGCGCGTGGCGTAGCCGAGCAGGGCCTGCAAACTGCGCGTCTTGTGCGAGTCCGAACCCAAGAAAACGCACGGCGTCCCCCCCAAAGACGCGAGTATGGCGGGGTGATAGCGCCCGGTGACAAGGGCGCGCGCGCCTGCTAGAATCAAACCGCCCGCAAAGACGTTGGTCGCAACCGGGATGACCGGCACGCCCGCGCGCGCGCCGACGCGGTGCAAAAAGCGGTCGCCCGTGCAGCTTTCGATGAGGTAGAGGGGTAACCCCAACACCTTGAGACTTTCGACGAGCGCGCCGTAACACGCCTCGGCGCGCGCTTGGTCGGTGGCGGCGTGTGAGCTACCGGCGACGCACAGATAAGGTTTCGAAAAGTCCCAGCGCAAGTGCGCCTCGTTTTCGGGGTGGGGGATGAGTGCTTGGGGGTAGGCTAAGTACTTGGCGTGCGCGGGGCTGAGCCTTTCGGGATACCAGCTAAAAAGCGCGTCGGGAACGAGGCTGGCGGGTACAAAGTAGCCGCTGGCGCGCAGCAGCTCGAGCGAGTGCGGGTCGCGCACCGACACCCGCGCGCAGCGCTCCAGCCGGCGCAACGCGGCGGCGTAGGTTTCAGCGTTTCGGACGCCCCCCGGCGCGTCCGAAACGACGGCGTTGAGGTAGTAGGCGGGTTTGCCGAGCGCCTCAGCGAGCGCCAGCATGGCGAGCTGAAAGGCGAGTTCGCGGCGCGGCTGCGCCTTGAAGATCATGCTGCCCTCGCCGTTGACGACGACCGCGTCGGCCTCTATCACGCGCTCGTAGAGTGACGCCAACAGCGGGTGGTCACGGCGGTGCTTCAAGAGGCGCTGCGCGCTCGCCGCCGGGTCGTTGCCGATAACGTCGCGCAGCCCGAGCTCGGTCAAAAGGCGGCGAATGCGCACGCCGTGCTCGAGGTAAAAGGTCGCTTGGCGTCTTAGCGGCGCAGCTCGTAGTGCCCGGCGCAGTACAGGCGACTCGCTCACCGCCACCACGGTATGCACCTCGCGGTTGGCGACGGTGGCGGCGACGTCGTGACCCGCCCCGCTGAGAAGCCGCGTCAGCGCGATGCTGGTGGCGCGGCCCCCCCAGTTGGTGTGGTCGCGGTTGTCGTCGACGAGCAGGAGCTTCATGAAAGCACCTCGCGCACCAGACCCGCCTCGAGAAGGCGCCTGGCCGCCCCCTCGAGCCGCGTCACGTCGTGACCGCTGCGCTCGGCCACGGAGAGAACATCGTGCTCTCCGTCGGCGAAGTTGAGGAGCCAGAGCAGCGCGGACAGCTCGGCGTCTTTGTCGGGCGTGCCCAAGGTCGGGAAGAGCCCGTGGCGGCCGAGCTGCGGTTCGCCGTAAGGAAGCGTGCGCTGGTACGTCCTGTTTTTGTCGAGCGTAGCCAGAACGTGATAATAGACCTCGACGGTTTCGCACATGGCCCCAAACGAGATGAGGCTGCGGTTGTCGAGCGAGGTGTGATATTCGGGATAGGAGCCGTATATCGTGCGCGTGAGCGAGCCGACCGGCAGGTTGAAACCGGGCGACGCGTACTGACGTTCGTCGCTCCCGCGGGCGGGGGAAAACTCGACGAAAGAGGCGGGCTCACCGCGGCGCGCCAGCACGTGTTCGGCGGCGCGGTCGGCCAGGGTGTCGCCCATGCGCGAGCGTTTGTAGGTAAAGGGGCCGTCGTCACCGACGCAGGTCACCACGTACCCGGCCCTGAGCCACCTTTGAAGGTGCTCCCCTTTTAACCATAAATAACAAAGGCTGCCTATCGTCTCGGGCACGAAGACGAACCGGTAGGTGAGACGCCGGTTCTCGAGCGCCGCCAGACGCCTATACAAAAAGGCGGTGACGAGCGGGCCGGAGAGTTCGTTGTTCGCCAGCGACGGGTGGCAGGTGTAGGTCGAGAGCAACACTTCGTGCTGGGTGGTGCCGGGCAGGACGGCTTCGCTTAGGGTGAGCGAGCCGTCGATATGCGCGGTGTCGACGACCACCTCATAAAGACCCTCGGGTAAGCTCATCCGCTGACGGTGCTCGAGGCAAAAGCCCCAGCGCGGCGCGTAGTAGCTCGTCACGTAAGGTATCGCGTCCGGCTGTTCGGGCAGGCTGTAAAGGTGGGCGTCCAATTCCTCACGCATGAGCGTCCCACGAAAAGGGACGGCGTAGTTGAGCAGGTGCAGATTGTTTTCTTTCACGTCCAAGATGCGCCTGCCATCCGGTGTTACAACGTAAGCCTCATTGACCACCCACTCTTTGGGCACGGTCCAGTCGAACACGCGGGTGCCGCTGGGCACTTCAAAACGCTCGAGCGGCAGCAGTTCGCCCAAAATGTCGTGGCTCCGTCTCACGCCTTCGCCGGTCAGACTGCGCAGCAAGGGCCACAGCCGGTCGAAATACGCGGCGATTTCTTGGGGGGTTGCCTGGGCCTGCTGGGTAGGGGACTCTTGCACGGTCAGGTGCTGTGTTCCTCGAGGCGTTGGCTCTCGAGCGCGTAGGTCACCACGCAGGTCGCGCCGTCGGCGCTGTTGGTGGCGACGCCGACCGTCTCGACGGCGTTAGGAAGAATGGTGTCGCTGTCGAAGGTGTAGCTCCAGCGGCGCTTCGGGACGTGCAGGTCGAAGTTGTCGGTTAAGTAGCGTTTGTCTTTGGTTTTCACGGCCAAAAAGGGTTGCGGACCGAAGCTCTCGGCGCTCGAGCTCACGTTCATGTGTAAGGCGTCGGCGCGAGACTCGAAGGTGAGCTCGAGTTTGATGGGGGGGTGTGCTCTCAGGCCCAGCGACGCTCGAGCCGCCCCCCTCGCCCCAGCGTGGTGCCACTCGACCTCGGGGTAGTCCCGCGCCACTTCGGTTATCAGTTCGTGGGTCGCCGCGACGTCGTGACGCATGTCGCGGAAGTCGTGGTTGGTAAAGGCGAGCACGGTCGGGTGACCCTGGTCGGCGCGCTGGAAGGCCCGCTCGACCTCGCGGCGGTCGAGCAGCCTCAAGCGGGTGCCCACGTTGAGACAGCGGAAGATGGCGCGGCGGCACCCGCCCGGCACTTGATAGTCGTCGTGGGACGGGTGGTAGGGCGACCAGTCGTTAGGCGCGCGCCGCCAGTCGCCCAAGCGTCCGTCGGCGATGTCGTCTTGCTGGGTGTCGGCAGCGGTTAACGGCATGGCCTGGTTGGAAAAGTCGAAAGGAACCCACTGCTCCAAAAACCAGTGGCTGTCCGGGCGCTCGGCGTGAAAGCCGGGGCGGAAACAGCTCGGGAACCACCCCCGGTCGATAATGCGCCTTGACAAGGTCTCGAGCAGATGCGGCGACCTCAAAAACGAGGTCGCGCAGATGTGCGCCTCCTTGTATGTCGACATGGGGTGAAAGTGCCAATGCACCTCGTCGCGGGGCACCGGCAGTTCCTTGAGACGCCGCCGATAATGGTCGAAAATATTGTGGTAGCCGATGTCGCGGCGTCTCGGGTTGACGTCGTAGCCGACGTGGTCGACGATGAACCAGTTGTACACCCAGGGTTCGCCGCGCGCGTCTGCGTACTTGAAACGGTACGCCTCGCTTAGCATATCGTCGAGCATGGCGTCGAGCTTGTCCCAGGTATCGTTGTAGCGGAGCAGCGGTTCGGACACCACCAGGCTGGCAATCTCCTCGCGCCCCCCGAGGTCGAGTTCTTTACGCCGCAACCGGTCGAGCGTTTCTCGGCTGGGCTCGAGCCTGAACCCCAGAATCTTCTCGAGGCGCTCGAAGGTCGCCTCGAGCGATTCGTAAAGGGGCCCTTCGGTGTCGATACAGTGAACGATGTAAAGCCGCTTGTCCGCCATCACTCCGCCTTCTGTTTATGCTAGGTCAAATCATGTATGTCAAGGCCGTCTGTTCAGGACTGTGTACATAAGTCCGTGTGCCTAAGATTGTCTCTCAAAGGTGTCGGCGGGCAAAGGGGCTTCCCAATGCTGCGCGTAGTCAAGGTGCGCCTGCCTAAAGTCCGAGGTGCGACCGACGTCGAGCCAGTATTCATAAATGGGAAAACTCGCCGCCAGTTGCCGCTGCGCAATCAGAGCCTGAAACAAACTCGTCATGTCGAAATAGTCGTCGCAAGGAATTAGGCCACAGCAGTGCGGGCTCAGCGCGTAGACCCCGGCGTTGACGAAATAACGCTGGACGGGTTTTTCGATAAGCCCCTTGATGGTGTGCCCCTCAAGGTCGACCACGCCGAAAGGCACTTGCAAGTCGTACTCGCGCACGGCCATCGTCGCGCTTTGGCCGTGCTTCTCGTGAAACTCGAGCATGTACCTAAAGTTTATCTTGGTCAACACGTCGCCGTTCATCACGAAAAACGTCTCCGAGGGCGGCGCGTCGAGCAAACTGAGCGCCCCGACCGTGCCCAGGCGCTTGGTCTCGCGCAAGTAATCTATCTCGACCCCCCACCTGGAGCCGTCGCCGAAGTACGCCTCGATCATGTCCGCTCTGTAGTTCACGGCGATGTGAAAGCGGTAGAACCCCTGCGAGACAAAGCTTTCAAGGATGGTTTCCAGGATGGGCTTGGCCCCGACCATCAAGAGGGGTTTGGGGGTGTGTTCCGTCAGGGCCCCCAGCCGCGTACCCAGGCCGCCCGCCATCAAGACGACCTGGTTGGGGAGCCGCCCTTGGCTCGAGTCCGTCCGAGGCAAGGCGAGAGCGACGACGACGCCGTCCGCGTCGAGGACGGGGATGTGGCGCAGCGAGCGGCGGTGCATCAGCGCTTCGGTCGCGCTGGGCGGCGTCCCGGCGGGGGCGGTGGTCGGCGACGCGTTCATCACCTCGCGGGCCTTGGCCTCTAAGCTAAGGCCCTGCAAGAGACCGCGCCGCACGTCGCCGTCCGTGATGGTGCCGAGCAAGCGCCGACGTTCGTCGGTAACGAGCGCGATTTGCAACTCGGCGGCGTCAATCACCTCGATAACGCGGCGCAGCGTGTCGTCTGGACGGACCAGGGTGCGGAGCCAAACCATGTTTCACCACCTTCGAACAACTTTCGCAGGCACCCCCACCGCCAACGTATGAGCTTGGACCGACTCTAGCACGACCGCCCCCGCCCCGATTACGCAACCGTCACCGAGGGTGAGGTTTTGGATGAGGGTGGCGCCGATGCCGATATGGACGCCCCGCCCCGCCTCAACCCCGCCCGCCATCGTGACCCCCGGCGCGACGTGAACGTGCGCGCCCAGGCGGCAGTCGTGTTCGATAATGGCCCCGGTGTTAATGATGGCGTTCGCGCCGACGGTGACGTGGGGGTTGATGATGACCCCCGCCAAGACCTGAACGCCCTCGGCGAGCGTCACGCTCCCCGCCAGCCGGGCGCTCGAGTGAACCACGCTCAGAAACTCATAGCCGCGCCCCTTGAACCGCTCGAAAAGCCCCCGCCGCGGGCCGGTGTCTCGAGTGCTGCCCACCGCGTTCACAAGCCAGACGCGCTCCGGCGCGTAATCAAACACGGCCTCGTCGCCACCGAGCACGGGCACGCTCATAAGCCGCTCTCCCCAAAGGCTCGAGTCCTGGTCGAAAACACCCCCAAGAGTCACGTCGTCGCGCCCCTGCAAGGCGTCAATCAGCACGCGGGCGTGCCCGCCAGCGCCCAAGACGAGCACGGTGCGAGGCGGAGTTTTGGGGCTGCCCGTCACGCGTCTACACCAGGTCGGACCACTCGAGCTCGTGGTCCGCGTCGAGGTCGTTCTTGACGGCGCGGCCGACGACGTAGCCGTATTCGTCGGGATGGATGCCCGTGCCCGGGCGCTTGAAGTCGAGGTCCTCAACGCGCAACACCTGGCCGACGCGCACCGCGCTTTTGAGCACCACACGGCGACGGAACTTTTTGCGCTTTTCTAATTCATCGCTGCTCACCGTGCGCTCACCCCTACCCAGAGCCGCAAAAACGTTGCGACCCTCCGTCGCCAGCGTCTCGAGCTCCGCCGGGTCGGCCGAGATGGCGTGGTCCCAGCCCTCCATGTCTTTGTCGAGCGTAAAGTGCTTTTCGATGATGCAGGCCCCCAGCGCGACGGCGGCGAGCGGGATGGCGACGCCCAGCGAGTGGTCGCTAAAGCCGACGGGCAAGTCAAAGGCTTGCTCCAACATGGGGATGTTGCGCAGGTGAATAGTCGGGTAAGCGGGAGGATAGATTGAGATGCAGTGAAGGAGGGCGATGGGCCCGCTTTTGTGCTGTTGCAGGGTCGCCACCGCTTGCGCGACTTCGCTCAAGCTCGCCATTCCCGTCGAGAGAATCACGGGTTTGCCCGTTTTGGCGATGTGCTCGAGCAGCAGGGGATGATTCACGTCCATCGACGCCACTTTATAAGCGGCCACGTCTAAGGACTCGAGCAGGTCCACCTCCTCGGGCGCGAAGGGGGTCGAGAGGAAGGTGACGCCGCGCTCGCGGCAGTAGGCGGCGATTTCTCGGTGCATGGCCTCGGTGAGCTGATATGCGCTCACCATCTCGGCGAGCGAGCCGAAGTGCTTTTTCTTGTCGCTGTAGCTCACGTTGCGCTCGTACTCGCGTTGGCTTATAAGCGAGGTACTCGACCAAGACTGAAACTTGACCGCGTCGGCGCCGCAGCGCTGCGCCTCGTCGATCATCGCCTTGCAGAGCGTCACGTCGCCGTTGTGGTTGGAGCCGATTTCGGCGATGAGGTAAGGGGGTTCGTCCGGGCCGACGAGGCGTCCGGCTAGGGTGAGCTTGTCCATAGGGTCTCCAGGTCCGGGTGAGCGACCATCTCCCACCACAGGTAAAGGGATTGGGGGCGCGCGTGAAGCGCCCCTAAGTAGCGCGCCAGAACGTCATGGTCGGTGACGGCGGCGGCGAAGCGTTGCACGTCCGAGTGGCGCGAGTCGAGGTGTGACAAAGAGGCCGGGGGCGCATCTTCGGGCGCGTCGGCCAAAAGTAGATGATAATGGTTGAGCACGTGGGCTGTGGCGGTCAAGAGGTAAGCGGGCGTGAAAGGGGGCAGGACTCGAGCCGTGTTACTCGCGTACTGACGGTACGCCATCCGAGGATGATGGTCAAAGGTCAGCGCGGCCCCTTGCAGCCAAGCGCGCGTGACCACCCACCAATCGACCAAGGTCGTGTTGGGTAGCGCGGCTAACGCGTCGGCAAGAACGCCGCTTCGGTAGGCCGTGTTGCTAAAGCCGAAGAGGTTGAGCCTCGGCAACAGCTCGGCTAAATCCGCGCCGGGGGGTGGAGTGAAAACCCCCGGCAACGCCCCGCCGGTTTCGTCAATGAGCGTCATGGCGCAGCCGTAAACGTCGTGGGTCTCGAGCGCTTCTTTAGCCGCCCCGACCCGCGAGGGCTCGAGCACGTCGTCGCCGTCGACTAAAATCACCGCGTCGTAGTCCGTTGTGACGCTGCCGAGGGCGTCGGCACGCAGCGCTGCGTGCGTCGCCCCCGAACTTGCGACGCGCCACGTGGCGTTTACCTCCGTTTCTAAAATAGAGCACACCTGCTCGCGGCTCACGCCGTCTAAGCTCAGCCATAGGTCGAAGTCTTGGTCACGTTGCGCTTTAAGACTCTCGTACCAAGGTCTCAAGTAAGGGGTGATGCCGGGGTGGATAACCATGTAGAGCGCTGTACGCATGTTACCGGCACACGAGCAGTTCCGCCAAGGCCCAGTCGTCCATGTCGTCGATGTCAAGGGCGCGTTGCCAGGGGAGCGGCCAGCCGGTGCGCCCTTCGATATGGTAGGTTCGCTCGCGGCGCAACGCTTCCGCCGTGATCCACCAGACCGCGCCGGTCGGGCAGTACAGCGTCGGCAGGTCTTGGCTGCGCCTTTTGAGTTGGGCCTCGAACAAAGGCGTCATCACCTGCGACGCGTCGAGCGTCAAGGCCCACCAGGGATTCAGCCACCCGTAACGCGTCACCGAAAGTTGGGCCTCGCCGCCGCCCGCCGTAAAGTGTTCGTAACTTTCGCGGATGTCTTGCGCGGTCCTTAGCGGACAGTTGGGCATGAGTTGCGCCACATGATACATGTCGCCCGCGGCGTCCAGGCGCTCTAAGGCGTCCAAAGTAGCCAGCGACACCGGGGTGTGATCATCCGCCAACGTCTTGCTACGCAAAAACGGCACCTCCGCCCCGTGCGCCACGGCAATCTCGGCGATGTCAGCATCGTCGGTGCTGACGACGATCCGCGAAAACAACCCGCTTTGCAAGGCGGCCTCGATGGTGTAGGCGATGAGCGGACGCCCCCCCAGCGGGCGGATGTTTTTGCGCGGGATGCGCTGCGACCCCCCACGAGCAGGGATGACGGCCAGCCTCGAGGCCGCGGGCGTCACGCGGGGGCATCCCTGTGAATAGCACTGTCAACCACACCCCCGTCAACAACACCGTCAACAAGCTGTGGACTGCTCGGCAAATTGATGATGCGCTGACTCAAACTTTCCGCGGTGCTTAAGTCCATCCGCGGCGCTTCGCGGTACATGGGCAGCTGGTGCATGGGCGTCCAGACGGGACGCGTCATAAAACCGGCTTTATGGGACGCGTCCAGAAGGGCGTCGCGTAAGGGAGCCGACGCAGGGTCCAGCAAGAGCACGTTGAGCCAGTAGTTGGAAAGGGCGAACGCCGGTTCGGTGAACACACGCGCCCCCTCAAAATCTCGGAATGCTTCCACATAGCGGTCGGCCAGGGTGCGCTTCTGTTGGAGGAGACCTGGCAGGCGCTCGAGCTGCGCGCACCCCAGGGCCGCGTTGAGGTTGGGCAAACGGTAGTTGTAGCCGACCTGGTCGTGAACGTAAGACCAGCGGTGCGGCAGCTTGGCGGTGGTCGTGAGGTGCTTGGCCCACCGGCCGAGCGTTTCATCATCGGTCAAAACAGCGCCCCCGCCGCCCGTGGTGATGATCTTATTGCCGTTAAAGCTAAGCGCCGCGGCGCGCCCCCACCGGCCCGTGTGTTTGCCCCTGTAATAGGAGCCGAGCGACTCGGCGGCGTCTTCAATAAGCACCAGATGATAGGCGTCGCAAAGCTCGAGCAGGGGCCCTAAGTCGACCGGATGCCCGAAGGTGTGCATGGGGACGACCGCCCTGAGACGCCGCCCGGTGTGGCGGTTGAAACATTCTTCGCCGCGCACCTCGGCCACGTCGCGCAGGTAGTCGGCCAGCTTGGCGGGGTCCAAACCGAGCGTCTGCTCCTCGCTGTCGACAAAATGCGGCACCGCCCCGAGATAGCTCACCGCGTTGGCGGTCGCCACAAAGGTCAGCGTCGGCATGAGCACCTCGTCGCCCGCCTCGACGCCCGCGAGGACGAGGCAGATGTGGAGCGCCGCGGTCCCGTTCACGACGGCGACGGCCCAGCCGACGCCCGTGTACTCGGCCAACCTTTTTTCGAACAGGTCAACAAAGCGCCCCGCGGACGAGACCCAGCCGGTGTCCAGGCACTCGAGCACATAATCTTTCTCGCGGCCCGAAAAAAGAGGCTCGTGAAGCGAAAGCGGCGCGCCCGACGCCGGAAGAACGCGCTTGAGGCGCGTCACGACCTCATCAACGTCCATGCGCGAGCACCGGGGCCACGTTGACGTACTTCGGGTCGTCCGGGTTGAGGAGGAGCTGGGCCTCGAGGAGCCGCTTGATCTCGCGGATACCGTCCGGCACGCGGCGCGTTATCGAGAAATCCAGGCAGTCGCGGATCTTGTCAAAGTTGACGCGGTAGTCGCGCGGGTCCTCGTCGCGCTTGACGTAGCGCACGACCGCCGTAGGCACCTCTTGTTGAATCAGGTCAACGATGGTCTGCTTTTGGTAGTTTTCCCCCGTATCGCCCACGTTGAAAACGTCGAACGCGACCCCCCCGGCGTCCGCCTCGAGCACCGCGACGACCGAGCGGGCCAGGTCTTCGACGTGACAGTAAGGCCGCCAGAACTGCTCGCCGAACACGGTCAGCTCGCGCCCCAAAACGAGCTCTTTGGTAAATTCGTTGACGGTAAGGTCGAAGCGGATGCGCGGGGAGAGCCCGTACACGGTGGAGAAGCGCAGGCAGGTGGGCCGGCACCGGTTGGTTTTGGGCTGTGACAGCAAGAAGGTTTCAAACGCCACCTTGGTCTCAGCGTAAAGCGACACGGGGCGTAGGGGCGAGGTCTCGTCAACGTAGCCGGAGGCGTCGGTCATCTTGCCGTAGTTTGAGCAGGTGGACGCGAACACAAAACGTTCCACCCCGGCGCGTTCGGCCAGCTCGTAAAGCCGTTTGGAACCCTCCAGGTTGACGCTCCGCGCCAAGTCGGGCTCTTTCGCGCAGGCCGGGTCGCCGACGACGGCGGCGAGGTGCACCACCGCCCGAACCCCTTCTAAAGCTTGGGTCATAAGCGTAACGTCCCGGACATCGCCACAAAGCAGGTCAACGTCCGGGTTGCTCAACACCTCAACGAGCGCCTCACCGCCAAAGCGCATCGCGTCAACCACGCGCACGGGATAGCCCAGCCCCAACAACTGTCGCACCAACACGGAACCGATGTAACCCGCCCCGCCCGTTACCAAAATCTTCTCCATAGCCATGACTCCTTCTTGTTGACCTTGTGCTTATTGACCCTACGACCGTCTCCCGACGTCTTGCGCCGTGGTTTGTGTCGCGGGACAACCCACCTCAACGGGAGGCCACGCGTTCGGCAGCCGGGGTGTCAGCGCGCCAGGGCGCGAACGCGCGGGTCGGCTCAAACAGCGCTTGCGGGTTCCTCGAGCAAAGGTGCGACCGTTACAATTCTATCATTTCGGCGGGACTCGAGGCGGTGCAACGGTCCCATCAACCGGAGGTGTCTTGAACTGTGTGTTCAAGCGAGTGTCTTCGCGTCGGTGACGGAGCCGGTTTAGAGCCCCACACAGTTCGTGGTACACCGCCCAGCAACCAAGGCGACCCTTTGGCTAACCCCGTCCGACACCCCTGGCAATCTGGTAGAATAAGAACTTGCGGTGAGAGGTGTCTGATCGCGGAGTTTTGTTTGTTTCTTTAGATGATACCAACAAGGCTCTGAGGAAAGTCCGGGCACTTTAGAGCAGGGTGCCAGCTAACGGCTGGGCGCGTAAGGCGACGGCACGTGCAACAGAAAGTAGACTGCCGGGGTGGTATCCGCTTCGTTTAAAAGCGTTTTGTTATTCATAAGATAACTTAACGTGTTAATGACGAGATGATACCTCCCGGTCAAGGTGAAACGGTGGAGTAAGAGCCCACCAGCATCCTTGGTAACAAGGATGGCTAGGTAAACCCCACCCGGTGCAAGGTCCGAAGGAGAGAGAGCCTGCTCGGCTCGTTCGCATCTCGAGGTTGACCGCTCGAGGCGTCCCGCGAGGGGCGTCCCAGATAGATGATCGGAGCCCCTACGGGGTACAGAACCCGGCTTACAGCCTCTCCCGCACCCATACTTGTTTTATAGAGCACCGGCTCGAGGGCGTTCTCACAAGAACGTCCTCATTCGTTTGTGAACCCGTCCCGTTTGGTTGCCCCTCGCCCACTGAGCCTCGAGCGGCGTGTGAGCTTATTCACACCTGCGTCAGCACCCGCCCCGTCTCATCCGCCTCATTTGGGCTTACGCGTCTTGAACCGGCTTCCCATGCTAAAGTTAGCGCCAGAGACGTAATATCTCCCTTTCGCGTCACAATCAGACCTCTAATCTTTCCTTCTGCTAAGGTGGGAAATAGGTGGGAGAAACATCAATTTTCAGCCCATTTTTGGGGTTGAAGTGGGAGGGTGTGGGAAAAGGTGGTAAAGTGTGTTAGGCTGTCCCGCAGAACCGAAGTGGGTGAGGCGCGTGTTTTGGAGACTTAACCAAGCTTTGGGGTGTCGCCGCGCTTCGGGTTCCCGGTGGGAGGAGGGTGGAGAATGCCGTTCGGCGAGTTTCAATACTCGGTGGATGACAAGGGACGCGTCATCGTGCCCCCGCCCTTTCGCAACTTTGTCGAGGACGGCATGGTCGTGACGCGCGGCATGGAAGGCTGTCTATATATCTTCCGCCTCGGCGACTGGGACCGCATCGAGAAAAGCCTCACCGACCTGCCCATCATCGACGCGGAAGCCCGCAAGTTCGTGCGCTTTTTTTATTCGGGCGCGGCCAAGGCCAAGATAGACGCGGCGGGACGCATCACCCTGCCCGCCACCCTGCGCGTGTTCGCCGACATCTCCGCTAACGTCATCGTCGCCGGAGCGCCCAACCGGCTGGAAATCTGGAACGAAGACCGCTGGCTCGAGTCGCTCAACGAGGTGCAGGTGCAGCCCCCGGCCCCCGGCCTGCTTAGCGAGCTGGTCGGATGACGCAAACAAACCAAAATCCCGGACAAGACACCATGCAAGATTCTGGACAAAACACTGTGCGCCCCCACCTTCCCGTCATGCTGACCGAATGTCTTGACGGCTTGCAGGTGGAGCCGGGTCACTGGTATATCGACGGCACCTTTGGGGCGGGCGGGCACACGCAGGCCATCCTCCGGGCGGGCGGCTCGGTCCTGGCCGTTGACCGCGACGAGCGCGTGCGGGCGTATTTAGAGGAGCTCAGCGTCCCCCCCCACAGCGAATTGCGTTTTGCGGAGGGCGATTTTCGGCACTTAGACCGTTACGCGCAAGAGGCCGGGCTGGACGGGGTGAGCGGCGTGCTGCTCGACCTGGGCGTGTCCTCGATGCAGTTAGATGAAGCGGAACGCGGCTTCGCCTTTCGGCGTCCCGGTCCGCTCGACATGCGCATGGGCGGTGAGGGCAGGAGCGCCGCGGAGGTGGTCAACGAGACCCCGGCGGACGACCTCGCCGCGATTATCTTTAAGTATGGCGAAGAGCGCCACAGCCGCCGCGTCGCGCGGCGCATCGTTGAGGCGCGTGAGGACGCGCCCATCGAGACGACGGAAAAGCTGGCCGACATCATCCAGAGTGCGTACCCACCGGGGCGGCGGCGCGAGCATCCGGCCCGGCGCACCTTTCAGGCCTTGCGCATCTTCGTCAACGACGAACTGGGCGCGCTCTCAGACGCGCTCGAGGCCGCCCAGCGGATTCTTAAGCCCGGCGGGCGGCTCGTGGTGTTGTCGTACCACTCGCTCGAGGACCGCATCGTCAAGCACGCGTTAAGAGAGCGCGAGGCGTGGCGGCCCCTCGCTAAAAAGCCGCTCACCGCCTCGCCCGAAGAGGTCGAGGCGAACCCCCGCGCCCGCGCCGCCAAGCTGCGCGTCGGGGAGAGGGTGGATACGGACGCCGCAAAAACCACGACGAAATTTACAAAGGCCCAGCCATGACCCGAACCCAACAAGGCACCGTCGTGCTCTACCTCATCCTCTTGGTAGGCCTCGCCGCCTTTGGGACGCACAACCAGCGCCTCTACCGCAAGCAGCGCGAACTCATCAACGAAAAGAGCGAGCGCTACATCCTGCTGAGCGACCTGCGCAGCGAGGCCGCGACCGTGACGGGGCCCGCGGCGGTGCGCGCCTGGGCGCTCGCCCGCGGGATGACGAGCCCCGAGGGGCAAGAAACTTTTCAGGTCTCCCCCGTTCCCCCCCCCGACCCACCCCGGCCCCCCGGCGGATTGGAGATTCGTACGATATGGCGCTGAAACGTAGAACCGTCCACACCCCGCGCGTAGACCGCGCCGGTAACAGGCGCAGAGCCGACCACAGCGCGACCCCGACGCGGCGGGAGCGGGCCGAATGGGCGGCCAAAGCAAAGGAAGCGGCGAGGAACCGGAAGAGCCGCGTTGGCATTTACGAGATTGAGGACCAGTATCCCTCGGATACCCCCACAGCAACACCCACAGAGACGCACGACCTCCGCCTCGCCCGGCGCTCGCTCCTGCTCTTTTTGCTCGCGCTGCCCCTCTTGGCCGCGTTTTTGGGCTTCGCCTCGAGGGGCGCTTCGCTGCCCGACCCGCCAGCGGCGCTCACCGAGCCCGCGCGGCGCGGCGCGATTCTGGGCTCGGACGGTACCGTGCTCGCCGAGGGCGCGGTCGAGCACCGCCGCTACCCGCAGGGGACATTGGCGGCCAACGTCATAGGCTTTAGCGGCGCGGAGCAGCCCGACGGGCGCTTTGGCTTGGAGGGGCTCGAGTTCTCGCTCGAGAGCCGCCTCAGCACGGGCGAAAACGTCACGCTCACGCTCGACCCGAGTTTGCAGGCGGTCGCGCAGGCCGAGGTCAAACGGGCGGTGAGGGCCTTTAGGGCCGAGAGCGGCGCCGCGGTGATGATAGAAGCGGGCACCGGGCGCATTCTGGCCGCCGCCTCCTACCCCGACTACGACCCCAACTATCAGGGCCGGGTGCGCGACCGCAGCGACATCGACAACCGCGCCTTTTTGCAGCAGGTGGAGCCCGGCTCGACCATGAAGCCCTTTGTCGTGGCGGCCCTCTTACAGGACGGACGGGTGAAGCCGAACGAGATCATCGACACCCCGATGACGCTGCGCGTGGGCGATAAGACTTTTCGTGATGTAGCCCAACACGACGAGACGCTGCCCCTGCCGGACGTGCTGCGCTACTCGAGCAACAGCGGCATGATTCATCTGGGGCAACGTTTTTCGTCTCCCGAGCTTTACGACTGGTACCGCCGCTACGGCTTTGGTGAGAGCGTGAATCTCTCCTACGCCTACGACCGCTCCGGGCAGCTCAGAACGCCCGAGGGCTGGGTGCCCCAGGACCACGCCTCAGCGAGCATCGGCCAGAGCCTCACGACGACCGAGCTGCAACTCGCCACCGCCTACAGCATTTTCGCCAACGACGGCCTCTACGTCCCGCCGCGCCTCGTCGAGGACGAGCCCTGGCGGATGCCCCACCGGGTGCTCTCGCCCGAGGTGGCGCGCGCCGTGCGCAGTATGCTGATTCACACCGTCGAGGAGAGCGGGCTCAAAGTCGCCAAAATCCCCGGCGTCTTAGTAGGCGGCAAGAGCGGCACCGCCGACGTGTTCGAGCCTTCCGTCGGGCGCTACGTCGAGGACGAATACACGCTCCACTTCGCCGGATTTTTTCCCGCCGACACGCCAAGGGTGACGCTGGCGGTGTTCGTCCATAAGCCCAAGCTCGAGGGCTCAACGAGCACTTTCGTCGCCGCGCCCCTTTTCGGCGCCATCGGCCGCGAGACGGTGGCGCTGTGGGGCCTGCCCCCCCAGGAGGGTGCGCTCGCCCGCTCCCAGTGAGGACTCGGTAAGGTATAGTGTGTAACGTGTGTAAGTTGTTAAGTCCAGTGGTGGGAAGGCTCACGTGCTGAGCCCCCGTCACATCGCCGCCATGTCGCCCGCGGGCGTGGTGGGCAAGGCGTTGGGTGCCGCCACGCCCGCCGCGACCGGGGTGAGCTTTCATTCGGGCCGCGTGCGGCGCGGCGACGCCTTTTTCGCCCTTCCCGGCGAGAGCGAACACGGCATCAAATACGCGGACGCGGCGCTGGCGGCGGGCGCGGCGTTTATCGTGTCCGACGAACCCCACCCGCGCGGCGTGCGGGTGGCGGACCCGGGCGGGGTGCTGCTCGAGCTGGGCCGAGAAGCGCGCGCGGCGCTCTCGGGTTCAGTTATCGGCATAACCGGCTCGGCGGGCAAAACGAGCACCAAGGCGTTTGTTTGTGCGGCCTTGGGCGTGCCCAACTCCCCCGGCAACTTCAACACACCGCTCGCGCTCGCGCAGATTCTGGTAGAAGCGTGGTTGGGAGGACGCACAAATGAGCCGCTGGTGCTCGAGCTCGGCATCGACCACGTCGGCGAGATGGCGACGCTCGTCGAACTCACCCGGCCCACCCACGCGGTGCTCACGCTCGTAGCCGAAAGCCATCTCAGCGGGCTCGGCAGCGTGGAAGGCGTGGCGCGGGAAAAGGGACGATTGGTCGAGGCGGCGGAGGTCGCGTTTGTGAGTGCTCAAGCCGCGCCCTTTTTGAGCGCGGAGAGGCGAGAAAAGAGCCGGGTGTACGGGCTTACCGGTGACGCAGACGAGACTACAGCCGACATTACGGGACGCATCACCGAGACGACGCCCGTGAGCCAGACGCTCGAGGTCTTGGGCGTTCGCGTCCCCCTCCCCCGTCCGGGCGCGGCGATGGCGCGTAACGCGGTGGGCGCGGTGGCGCTTGCGTCACATCTGGGACTGCCTTTAGAAGAAGCTGCCGCGCGCTTAGCAACCGTCAGGCTCGAGCCCGGACGCCTCCAGTTCCACAGCCTCCCCCACTTTATGCTCATCGACGACACCTACAACGCTTCGCCCGCGGCGGTGCGGGCCGCGCTCGAGGTGCTTAGAAATGCGCCGGGGCCGCGCACGGCGGTGTTGGGGGACATGCTCGAGCTTGGGAAGGCGTCCGAAGAACTTCATCGTGCAGTGGGGCGGGACACGCGGGGGCTGGACGAGGTTGTTACAGTGGGAACCGAAGCGCGTTTTATCGCGTCGGAAAACTCGAGCGCTAAGCATTTTGAAACGGTGGAGGAAGTGCAGGATTATCTAGCAACTTTGGACTTGACGGGCACCATCCTTTTCAAGGCGTCGCGGGGGATGAGGCTCGAGCGGCTCGTGAATTTTCTTAAAGACTGTGAGGCGGTCGCGTGAGCGTCGTGCTGGGCCTCCTCTTCTCGCTCCTTTTGGTGGGCGCGTTCGTCCAGCTCGCCAAACGCTTCGGCTGGGGCAAGGCGGTCCGGCGCGACGGGCCGCGCTCGCACCTCGCCAAGGAGGGCACGCCGACGATGGGCGGCGCGGCCTTTTTGCTCGCCGCCCTTATTGCCTGGCTCGTGGTGGGCGAGACGAGCACCGACGGCTGGGTGGTGGTCGCGCTCACCGCCGCCGCCGCGCTCCTCGGCTGGTACGACGATTACGCGTCGCTGCAACGCAAGCGGCGCATCAGCGCGGGCGAAGGTTCACATGGCGAGGACGCCTCAACGGGGCTGCTCGCGCGTTACCGGCTGCTCTTGCAAGCGCTGTTCGCGCTTCTCTTTTCGATTTACGCGGTGCTCAGCGGGCATCCACTCTTTGGCATTGCGCCGCTCGACATTCTCGCCTACGCATTTATCATCACAGGCACCATCAACGCGGTGAACTTTAGCGACGGGTTGGACGGGCTCGCGGGCGGGATGGTCGCGCTTATCCTCTTGCCTTTTCTTAGCTTCTCACTCGCGGCTTCGCTCGTGGGGGCGCTGCTCGGTTTTCTGTGGTACAACGCTCATCCCGCGCGCATCTTTATGGGTGGGGTTGGCTCGGAAGCGCTTGGGGCGGGGGTGGCAGGCATCGTGATTCTAGCGGGCTGGACCTGGTGGCTGCCGCTCATCGCGCTCGTTCCCCTTTTAGAAGTCGTGTCGGTGATGCTCCAGGTGAGCTACTTCAGGCTCACGGGCGGCAAGCGCCTTTTCCGCATTAGCCCGCTACACCACCACTTCGAGCTCTCGGGCTGGACCGAGACGCAGGTGGTCACGCGCTTCTGGCTCGTGACCGCCGCCTGCGTGGCGCTCGCCTGGAGCTTGAACGGGAGCCGACTGTGACCAAGGTGCGCGTGCTCGTCTACGGCCTCGGCCGGAGCGGCGTGGCCGCCTGCCGCCTCCTGCGCGCGCAGGGTCACGAGGTGCTGTATTTTGACGAGAGGCCGCAGGCGCATGAGGTGCTCGAGGTCGAAGTCTTAGGCTGCAAACCGAGCCCTTTACCCCGCGAAGCAGCAGTGGACATCTGCATCGCCGCGCCGGGCGTGCCCTGGGACCATCCGGATTTAGTGGCGCTACGCGCGCGCGGCTTGGAGACCATCGGCGAGGTCGAGTGGGTCTACCGCACTACAGACGCGGACATCGTCGGCATCACCGGGACCGCGGGCAAAACGACGGTGACGCGCTGGGTGAGCGATGCGCTGCAGGCGGCGGGTTTCGACGCCCCCGCGGGCGGCAACATCGGCCCCGCGCTCGCGGCGGTGGCATTGAATACAAACGAACCGGGCGCGGTTCTGGTGACCGAACTCTCCTCGTTCGGGCTCGAGCGCTCCCCCACCCTCAAGCCCAAGGTGGCGGTGGTACTCAACTTAGGCCGCGACCACCTCGACCGGCACGGCTCGGTGGCGGCCTATCACGCCGCCAAAAAGGCGCTCGTTGCGCATCTGGACGAGCACGACACCTTTGTCTACAACGCCGACGACCGGGTGGTGCGCGCGTGGGCGGAGGCGTCGCGGGCCAAGACGCTGGGCTTTTCCGTGGAGGGTGAGGCGGACGCGTGGCTCGAGCCCGGCCCCGACGGGGACACGCTGATGCTGCACGGCAAGGCACTTCTGCCGACTCGAGACCTGCACGTCAAGGGGCGGCACTTCCACGCCAACGCGCTCGCGGTGGCGCTCGTGGGCGCGGCGTACGGGCTGGAGGACGAGACGCTGCGGGACGCGCTAGCGCGTTTCGAGGGCGTCGCGGGGCGCTACAGCGTGGTGGGCGCGCTCGGGGGCGCAGGGAGCCGCGTCACCTTTGTGGAAGATTCCATCGCCACCCGCACGCTGTCGGTCCGGGCGGCCTTGGAGGCCACCCCCAAACCTATCGTCTGGATTGGCGGCGGAGTGGACAAGGGCGCGGCGTTTGAGGAACTGGAAGCGCTCGTGAGGGAGAAAGTGGTGCTTTTTATCGGCGTGGGCCGCTCGGGGCCGGAGTTTGCGCAAAGGGTGGGGGCCTGGACCGACACCGCCTTGTGCCCTCAAGAGGACGGCGCGGCGGCGCTCTCTTGTGCGTGCGAGCGGGGGCTCGAGCACCTAAGCAAAAACGGCGGCACCGTCCTTTTGGCCCCGCTCGCCGCCTCGTTCGACCAGTTCAAGGACTACCGGGCGCGCGCGGAAACGTTCCGCCGGGCGGTCGGGCTTTTGGAAGCGCGGGTCGGCGGGGCCTGGGAAGGCCGGGCGTGGACCGTCTCCTAGTCTTCGTGCAGCTCACGCTGGGCGCGCTGGGCGTGCTGGGCGTCGCTGTGAGCGCGCCTTCGAGCTGGCCGAGCCACCTCGCGCGGGTGCTTCTGGCCTTTCTCGTGACCGTGATGGTCTCGAGGGTGCCGCCCAGAACCGTCGTCCGGTTAAGCCCCTACGCTTACGGGAGCGTGCTCCTGCTCCTCCTGGCGGTGCTCGTGGTCGGCACCTCGCCCGCGGGCAGCGACTCCAAACGCTGGCTCTTGCTCGGCGGCTTCGCGCTGCAACCCTCCGAACTCATGAAAGTCACCGTCATTGCCTACCTCACCGCCTTTTTTTACAACCACTTGGGCAACTGGCAAATTTGGCGGCCGATGGTGGTGATGGGCTTCGCGGCGGGCGCCATCGTCGCCGAGCCCGACGTGAGCACCGCGGCGTTTATTTTCGCGCTGGCCTTTGCCATCATGCTGGCCGCGGGCACGACCATCGTGCGGCTTTTAAGCATCTCCACGGCGGCGGCGCTCATCGCGGTGCTCGTGGCGGGGCCCTATTTGAGTCAGTTTTCTTATATCGGCGAGCGCATCACGGGCTTTTCGGACCTCTGGGGGGCGCAGACGCAGGCGCAGACGGCTTCGTATCAGGCGCTCCAGGCGCAGCGCACCTTGGTCCGGGCGGGGCTTTTCGGCGTGGGTCCGGGCCGACCCATCGCCGTGCCCGAGGCGGACACCGACATGGTCTCCATTTCTATCGGGCACTCGCTCGGGCTCTTGGGCGTCGCCATCATGTTCGCGCTCTATTTTATGGTGGCGGTAAGGGGGACGCGCGTCGCCGCCGCCATTTCGGGGCCGGGCTCGCTCTTGGCGGCGGGCGCGACCGCGTATATCT
The DNA here is from genome assembly GCA_965214995.1 of Trueperaceae bacterium. GTDB lineage: Bacteria > Deinococcota > Deinococci > Deinococcales > Trueperaceae > CBDCCT01. The sequence continues at coordinate 3,473,441 of CBDCCT010000002.1, read as the reverse complement.
GCGGCCAGGCGGCGCTAAACCTGCTCGTCGCCTCCGGGCTCCTGCCGGTCACGGGCATCCCGCTGCCCTTCGTGTCCTACGGCCTCAACAGCCTCCTGTCGGTGGGGGTGGCGATGGGCTTCATCCACAGCGCCTACCGTCAGGCGGTCAAGGAGGGCGTGGCGCTGTGAGAGAACCGGGAACGGTAGTCTTTGCAACAGGCGGCACGGGCGGGCACATCTACCCGGCGCTCGCGGTGGCTCGAGCCCTCCAGAATTTGGGCTATACTGTTCATTTTGTGGGACACTACGGCGGCATGGAAGAGACCATCATCCCCGAGGCGGGCTTTTCTTTTCACGGCGTGCGCGCGGGCAAGTGGGACCGCGCCCGGCCCGACCCGCGGCAGGGGGTGCGGGCGCTTTTGGGTTTGGGAGACGCCGCGCGCGTCCTCCGCACGGTAAAACCTCTCGCGGTGGTCGGTTTCGGCGGCTTCGCCTCCTTTCCGGCGCTCGCCGCCGCGTCTCTAAAGCACCTCCCCATCCTCTTGCACGAGGGCAACGCCTTGCCGGGTCAGGTCACGCGCCTGTTTGCGTCTAGGGCGAAACTCGTGGGGCTGGGCAAGCTCGAGGCCCTGGATCATCTCAGAGGGGTTCGTAAAGACGCCGCCCACGTCGTCGGGCTGCCCGTGCGCGAGGTTCGGGTGGAGAAAAGGGAGGCGCGGGTGCGGTTGGGGTTGCCTCAAGAGGGCGTGGTGACGCTTGTCATGGGCGGCTCACAGGGTTCTGTAACGCTCAACGAACGGGTGCCGGAGGCGTATGAGGCGTTGCCCCAAACCCTACGCCAGAACCTCACCGTCCTCCACAGCTCCGGCCCGCGCTGGGCGAACGGAGTTCGGGAGAGGGTGAGGGCGTATCCGCAGTATGTCGTGCAGCCTTATATAGACGCCACCCTCGCCTGGTCGGCGGCGGACGTGGGGGTCACGCGTGCAGGCATCGGCACGCTCGCCGAGGCCGCCTTTCACGGCGTGCCGCTCGTGATGGTGCCCTTGCCTTCAAGCGCCGAGGACCACCAGCGCCACAACGCGCAAGCCGTCGCGCAAGCCGGGGCGGGACGGGTGGTGCTGGAGCGAGATATCCAGGAACTCAGCGGCGCGTGGGAAGCGTTGCTCGACGACAAAATGCGTGCAACGGCGGCAACGGCGGCGCTTTCTCTCTCCCCCGCAGGCGCGGCGGAAGCCTTTGCCGCGCTCATTGACGAGACGCTCAAACGGAACATGAAGCCCGCGCTCGCCCAGGAGCCCGCGTGAAGCCTCACCTGCACTTTATGGGCGTCGGCGGCGTCGGCATGAGCGGCCTCGCGCGCTGGCACCTTTCCGACGGCTACCGCGTCTCGGGCTGCGACACGGGCGGCGCGGAGGTGTTGGGAGCGCTCGAGCGGGAGGGCGTCACCATCTTGAGAGGCCACAGCCCCGACCACATCACGCGCAACGACGCAACGCCTCATCAGGAGCACGCCGAGGTAAACAAGGTGGACACGCTCGTTCACACGATGGCCGTGCCCGAAACGCACCCGGAGGTCCGGGCGGCAAGGGCCGCGGGCGTGCGCACGCTAAAACGTATCGAGCTGTTGGCGGAGCTTCTGGCGGGCCGTCAGGGGGTCGCCGTCACGGGGAGCCACGGCAAAAGCACCACCACGGGCATGATTGCGACTCTGCTCGTGGACGGGGGCCGCGACCCGTCCGTGCTTATCGGCGCGGACTTGCCCGTTTTGGGGGGCAACGTGCGCTACGGGGCGGGTGGCGTTTTCGTGGCCGAGGTGGACGAGTCCGACCCAGGTTTCGCCCGCGTGGGCTCACGTTTGGCGGTTGTGACCAACCTGAGCGACGACCATATCGCGGAAGGCTTTAGCGAGAGGCGCAACTACCACGCGTCGAAGGGGGCGCTCGAAGGGGCGCTCCGCGAGTTCGCCGGAAACGCCCAGACGCTCCTCCACTGCGCCGACTGGCCCAACTTAGGCGCGCTTCTGGGCTCAAAGCACGCCACCACCTACGGCTTTAGCGAGGCGAGCGACTACCGAGCCGAGGTGCTGGCTTTGGAGGAGATGACGAGCGCGTTCCGGCTCCACACGCCCGGCGGCGGGCCTTACGACGTCGCGCTCTCCGTGCCGGGCGAACACAACATCCAGAACGCGGCGGGGGCGCTCACGGCGGTGCATCTGTTGGGGTTGGACCTCGGCGCGGCGGCCGCGGCCTTGACCGACTTTCGCGGGGTCGGGCGGCGTTTGCAGCGCCGCGGCTCGGTGGACCGCGCGCTCGTCTTGGACGACTACGCGGTTCACCCCACCGAGGTCGAGGTGGTCTTGACCGTCGCCAGAAACACCGGGCGGCGGGTGCGCGCGGTGTTGCAGCCTCACCGCTGGGTGCGCACCGCGCAGCACTGGCCCGCGCTGGCCGACGCCGCCGCCTTGGCCGACGAGGTGTTGGTGCTCGACATTTACGGCGCGGGCGAGGCGGCGCTGCCCGGCGTGTCGGCCGACCTCATCGTGGACCGGCTCAAGGCGGCGGGCAAGGCGGCGGGTCACTACACACTCGCCTCGGCGCAGGCTTATCTGGAGGGGACGCTCGAGCCGGGCGACTTAGTCATCACCCTCGGCGCGGGTGACGTGTGGCGCGTGGCGCAGGGGCTGGTGGCGGCCCTTGGAGGCGACGATGGCACCGCCTAGCGTGATGTCCAGACTCGTCGAGCTGAAAACGCTGACCACGCTGGGCGTCGGCGGCCCCGCTGAACTGTGGGAGGTCGAAAGCGAGGCCGACTTGCGTACCGCCACCCGCGCGCCGTACCGCGTGATCGGCGCGGGCTCGAACCTGCTCGTGGCGGACGAAGGCGTCCGGGAGCGCGTGATTAAACTCGGACGCGCCTACAACAGTCTGCCTGAAGCGAACCTGTCAGGGGGTCAAACCGACCTCTGGCTGGGCGCGGCCACACCCCTGCCCGGCCTCGTGCGGCGCGCGGCGGAGGCGGGGCTGTCGGGGCTCGAGGGCCTCTTAGGCGTGCCCGCCGTGCTGGGCGGCGCGGTGGCGATGAACGCGGGCACGCGCTTTGGCGAGATGGCCGACACGCTGCAAGAGGTCGAGGTTTTTGTGGACGGCGCGACCGAACGCCTAAACGCGGACGCGCTGGGGCTGGGCTACCGCCGGAGCGCCCTACCGCCAGGTGCCGTCCTCACCCGCGTGCGGCTCCGCCTGACGCCTTCCACGAGGGAGCGTGTGGCGGCGCGGCTCGCCCAAGTGGACGCCGCCCGCAAGGGCCAACCCAAGCGCAAGTCGGCGGGCTGCGCCTTTAAGAACCCTCCCGGTGAGTCCGCGGGACGCCTCGTGGACGCGCACGGCCTCAAGGGCCTGCGCGTGGGCGGGGCGATGGTGTCTCATGAGCACGGCAACTTCATCGTCAACACGGGCGGCGCGACTGCGCGCGACGTGGTTGAACTCCTCGCGCTTATCAAGGAGCGCGTAACGACGCCCCTCGAGACCGAGTGGGAACTCTGGGGCTTTGGGGAGGGCGCATGACCCGCCGCCGCGTGATGTTGAGCCTGCTTCTTGTCCTTTCAGCCCTCCTGCTCGTCTCGCGCCTCGCGCCTGGGGTCACGCACATCGAGGTCGCGGGGCTCCGCCACCTTTCCGAAGCCGAGGTGCTGGAAAGAGCGAAGCTAAAGCCCGGCGACCCCTTTTTGTGGGTGATCCGCCCGCGCTTTGCCTCCCTCGCCCGCGACCCCTGGGTCGCGCGCGTTGAAGTGGTGCGCCGCTGGCCCGACACCATAAGCGTGAACGTTTGGGAGCGCACCCCCTACGTTAGCGACGGCGAAGGCGTTTACGCGCTCGACGGCACGCTTTTGCCCAGTGCCGCCGTGAAAGAAGCGCCGGTCACGCTGAGCGGTTGGGGGCCTGACCGCAGGGCGGAGGCGCTCGAGCTCCTCCAGTTACTGGCAGCTTTCGAGCCGGAGATGCTAAGCTACTCGCCGAGTGGATTCGAGGTTCGCCTGGCTCATGCAGAGCTGTTTACGCCGGGCGTCGAGGCGTTAGAGGCGCACTGGGCGGGGTTCTTGAGCCAACAGGGCAGCAGCGAGGAAGCAGCGCGCGTTGCCGTTTATCCTTGGGGAGTGAGCGTACATCATGACTGACGAACGCATCATCGTCGGCCTAGACATCGGCACGACAAAAATCTGCACCGTCATCGGCGAAATCGCTGCGGACGGGGTTTTAGACATTATCGGCGAGGGCACCGTGCCTTCTGACGGGCTGCGCAAGGGCGTGGTCGTGAATTTGGAGCGCACCATCAATTCGGTGCGGCAGTCCGTCGCCGCCGCCGAACGCGTGGCGGGGGTGGAGGTCCGGAGCGCCTGGGTGGGCGTGGCGGGCAGTCACCTCAAGGCGATGACGAGTCACGGCATGGCGGCCATCCGCCGCGGTCAGGAGGTCACCCAGGCCGACGTCGAACGCACCATCGAGAACGCTCGAGCCGTGCCCTTAGAGGCCAACATGGAGATGATCCACGTTATCCCGCAGGAGTACGTCGTCGACGGCAACGACGGCATCAAGGACCCGGTGGGGATGTCGGGGGTGAGGTTGGAGGTCGACGTCCACATTGTCGCGGGCGCGCAAGGTCCTCTGCAAAACCTGCGCCGCTGCGCCCGCGACGCCGGTATCGAGGTCGAGGGCGTGGTGGTGCAGGCGCTCGCCTCGGGCCTGGCCGTACTCGACTCCTCCGAGCGCGACCTCACCACCGTGCTTATTGACGTGGGCGGCGGCACCACCGACGTGGGCGTGTTCCGGCGCGGCACCCTGGCCCATTCGGCGGTGATTCCCTTAGGAGGTGACCACATCACCCAAGACATCTCGCAACTCCTGCGCATCCCCCCCGAGGAGGCCGAAAGGGTGAAAAAACGTTACGGCGTGGCCCTGCCCGACCTGGCCGACCGCGAGGTCGCGCTCGAGGTCGCGCACCCCAACTACACCGCCTCGCTCTCGACCTTTGAGCTGGCGCAGGTGATTAAACCCCGGGTGGTCGAGATTCTGGATTTGGTCAAGCGCAACATCGAGCAGCGCATGGGCGCGTTGGAACTCCTCGCGGGCAACGTGGTCATCACGGGCGGCGCGTCCCTCTTGCCGGGGCTCGAGCAGGTGGCCGCCGATCGCTTCCGCCTGCCCGTGCGCATAGGCAAGCCCCACGGGGTCTCGGGGCTGGTCGACGTGGTGGCCTCGCCCGCGCACGCCACCGCGGTGGGGCTCGTGCGCCACGGGATGCTCCACCAGAGATTCCCCGACGCCCCGAGCCGCGCCCGGCCCCTGCGGGTGGAAGGCGTGTCCAGAGGGGTGTCCAACCGCGTGTCCGGCTTCGTCTCGAGCGTCCGTAACATTCTCAAGGATTTCTTTTAATGCTTCTATATTCCGATTCTTTCGTTTCTTTGTCCCCTTGTCACACGTCCCTTTGTCACACGTCCCCTTGTCAAGTCTATTTGCCAAATTAAGGAGTGAACTATGAACAGTATGGATAGTGCAGTAATTCGCGTGATAGGCCTCGGCGGCGGCGGCAACAACGCGGTCAACCGGATGATAGAGGCGGGCCTCCAGGGCGTCCAGTTCGTCGCCGCGAACACCGACGCGCAGGTCTTGATTACCAGCCTGGCCGACACCCGCATCCAGATGGGCGACCACATGACCAAGGGCCTAGGCGCGGGCGCGAACCCCGAAATCGGCGAAAAGGCCGCGATGGAAGACCGCGACAGGATTTCCGAAAACTTGCGCGGCTCGGACTTAGTTTTCATCACCGCGGGCATGGGCGGCGGCACGGGCACGGGCAGCGCCCCGGTGGTGGCCGAGGTCGCCAGAGAACTGGGCGCTTTGACCGTCGCGGTCGTGACCACGCCCTTCCGCATGGAAGGTCCCAAAAGGATGCGCCAGGCCGAGGAGGGCCTGCGCCGCTTGGAAGACAAGGTGGACGCGCTCATCGTGGTCGAGAACGAGCGCCTGCTCTCGGCCTTGGACCGCAAGGTCAAACTCACCGACGCCTTTCGCGTGGCCGACCGCGTGCTCTACCACGGCGTCAAGGGCATCAGCGACGTGATCAACGTGCCCGGCCTCATCAACGTTGACTTCGCCGACGTGCGCGCGCTTCTTTCGGGCGCGGGCACCGTGCTGATGGGCATCGGCGCGGGCCGCGGCGAGAAGCTCGTCGAGGTCGCCGCCACCACCGCCACCCACTCGCCACTCTTGGCGCGCGGCGTCGAGGGCGCGCACCAGCTTTTAATCAACATCACGGGTTCGGAAGAGCTCACGCTCTTTGACGCGTACGAAATCGTCGAAAAAATCAGCGAGGCGACCGAGGTCGAAGACGTCAACGTCCTTTTCGGCGTGACCTACGACGAGGCCGCCGCCGACGAGGTGCGCGTGACCGTCATCGCCGCGGGCTTCGACCACAACCCGCAGGTCAAGGTCTTGCGCCCCTCCCAACTCCGCAACCACGCCGCGGGCCGCACCTACGACCCCACCAACTACGACATCCCCGCCTTTTTGCGCTACAACCCCGAGAGCGCCGAAAACTAAGGTATGGTTGTCGGGCCAGGTCTCTTTACCCGCTCACAGCGCTCTTGAAGCGCGAGGTTCGGTTCGAGGGCAAACTCTTAACGCTCGTCACGCTCGACGACCACTGGGAGGTTGTCGAGCACGTGTCCGCGGTGTGCGTTTTGGCTTTACGCAAGAGCCCGAGCGGGCTCGAGGTCCTGGGCGTGTCCCAGCACCGCCCCGCCATTGGACAAGAAACCTGGGAGCTGCCCGCGGGACTTATTGACGAGGGCGAGACGCCCGAAGCGGCGGCGGGCCGTGAGCTTGTTGAGGAGACGGGGCTGAGTGGCACCCTCACCTTGGTTACGCAGATGTACTCGAGCCCGGGCTACAGCACCGAAAAGCTCTACCTCTTCGAGGCGACGGACTTGCTCGAGGTCCCGCACGACCCCGACCCGAACGAACCCCTGACGGTCCAGTGGCGTCCTATAAAAGAGGTGTGGCGCGACGTTAAGGAGGGCCGGGTCGCAACAAGCGCCCCCACCCTGGTCGCGCTCGCGTACGCGCGTAACGGCTCGAGCAAGCTCTAACAAACGCTATGCCGACAACAGACAGAAACCCGGACGTTCGCGGCGCAAAACATGTCACGCCCTCGGAAAAGCTCTCACGAACGATTCTGTGAGTATGGTCTCATGAACGTCGTAGACACACCTGACGCCCTAACGCTCTCCGGCCCCGTCCTCTGCATCGGCAATTTCGACGGCGTCCATGTGGGCCACCAGATGCTCCTGCGCCACATGCAGTACCTGGCGCAAGACACACGTCCGGGCGTGGTCATCTCTTTTTTTCCGACCTCCAAAATGGTCTTCGGCAACGGCACCTACCTCACGAGTTTAGAGGAGAAAGTGCGACTTTTTGCTCCCTTCAAACCCGCGGCGGTGGTCGTGATTCCCTTTAGCCTCGAGTACGCCCAGACCGACAAGCGCGTCTTTTTGGACCAGCTCGCCAGGCTCACGCCCCACACCATCATCGTCGGGGAGGATTTTCGCTTTGGACATAAGCGGGAGGGGACGCTCAACGACCTCTCCTTTATTACTGAAAAGCTCGAGGTCTTCGGCATGAAAAAGGAGGGCGGCGAGGCCGTCAAGTCTTCACGCATCCGCGCGCTTCTAAAAGAGGGCAACGTGAGCGAGGCCAACCGGCTGCTCGGCTACGCGTATCTTGCCACCGGTTCTGTGGTCGAGGGTGAGAAACGAGGCCGCACCATCGGCTTCCCGACCGCCAACGTCGCGCTGCCCCCGAACAAGGCGCTGCCCTTGGGCGTTTTTGCGGTCACAGTCGAGACCCACGGGGGCACCTTTGGCGGCATGGCGAATGTGGGGCCGCGCCCGAGCTTTCCCGACACGCCGCCGTCGCTCGAGGTCCACCTGTTCGACTTTTCGGGAGACCTCTACGGAGAGAGTATCACCGTGTCTTTCAAGCACTTTTTGCGAGGTCAGAGAAGGTTTGCGGGTTTGGAAGACCTCAAAGCGCAACTCTCGGACGACATGGCGAGCGCCAAGGCGTACCTCGAGCTGTAATCCGTAGACACCCCCGGCACTTCGTGAGAGGAGACGGACCGTGAAGATAGAAACTTCAGAGCAGCTTAGGCAGCATTACAAAGAGCCTAAAGGCCGCGCCGTGCAAAAACAGCTCGACCACCTGGACATGCACTGCCGAAACTTCATCGCCCTCTCCCCTTTCATGATTCTGGCAAGCAGCAGCGAGGGGAGCACGGATGCCTCACCCAAGGGCGGAGAGCCGGGTTTTGTGCGGGTTCCCGACCCCTACACCTTGCTCATCCCCGACTGGCCCGGCAACAACCGCCTCGACTCTTTTGAAAATATCTTGCGCAACGGATACGTCGGCACAATTTTCCTCGTTCCGGGTGTTGACGAAACCCTGCGGGTAAACGGTGAAGTAGAGATTCGGACCGACGACGCGTTGCGGCAAACTTTTGAGACGAACGGAAAGTTGCCCATCACGGTTCTCAAGCTTACGGTCAAAGAGGCTTATCTTCACTGCGCCAAAGCCTTGATGCGGGCGAAAGTCTGGAGTGAGGACGCAAAGATTGCCCGAACCACTCTGCCGACGATGGGGACGATGTTGAAAGACCAAACGGATTCCGCGGAGCCAGCCGAGACGCAGGAGGAGATGCTGGCGCGCTACCGCAAAGCCCTGTACTAAACGCCACACCCCGACCTGCTGTGGAAAATCCACCACCCCTACGCGCGGCGGGTCTCTATACTCAAAGAGTCCTTTTATGGGTGCGTTGAGCGCCCGGGCGGGTTTTTCATCCACACCCGCCCCCCGGAAAAGAGTGCGTTGAGCTTGCTTGGGCGGGTCCTTTGTCGACACCCGCCCTCCGGTTTTTTATATGGTCTGACTTGATTACTCGAAGTTGCGTTTAACCTTGAGTTACCCAAACCTTTTGGGCACCCTTTACGCTTCCGGGTTTCCCGCCCGCACCGCGTCTAAAATCGCCGCCGCCACCACCTCCTGCGCCGCCACCGTCAGCAGCATGAGCGGCACGTTAGGACCGGTTCCCGTGCTCAGCGCGAAACTCGTGTCGCCGTCGTGGAGCGTGTGCGACGGGTAAGTGACGCGGGCAATGCCGACATGGGCGCTGTCGGCGAGCACCTTGGCCTGGACTTTGGTCAGAGGCGCATCGGTCGCTACTACGACCAAGGTTGTGTTGGTTCCGGGAGTTACCGGAGATGTGGCGAAGAACTCGAGCCTCTCCCCCACCGGACGCGCTCCGTTAAGCTCCTGCGCCCCCGCCACCACCCGGCCCGTTTGCGGGTCCACAATGTCGCCCACCGGATTGACCACGGCGAGCGCCGCGACCGTCGCGCCCCCGATTTCCCTCGCAACACTCCCCAAACCGCCAAACTGCGCCTTGTCGAAGCCTGCGTACTTGCCGCAGGTCGCCCCGGCTCCTGCACCGACGCGGCCTTTTTCTACAGGTTCCAAAGATGCGTGTTCGGCAGCGTGACGCCCCTCCGCCGGGCCGGGCCGCACCTTGGCGTCGCCCACACCGAGGTCGTAAATCACCGCGGCGGGCACGATGGGCACCCTTGCAAAGGGGGTTGGCAGGCCGACGCCTCGAGCCTCCAACCACTCAACCACCCCCTGCGCCGCCGCCAGCCCAAAGGCGCTGCCGCCCGTGAGCACCACGGCGTGAACCCGCTCGACGCTCCTTTCTGGTGCCAAAAGCGCAGTTTCTCTCGTGCCCGGCGCGCTTCCTCGCACACTACCCGACGCCACACAGCCCTCTGGAGGACAAAGAACGACGGTGCAACCCGTGGCGGCGTCAGAGTTCGTCCAGTGACCAACCCTTAAGCCCGTAACCGCGGTGAGCGTCATAGTGGATTACAAAAGGTTAGTTGAGATAGCCGCTTAGGTCCTCGGGGCTCACGTCTATATAACGAACCTGGTCGGGCGGCGTCTCGGGGGTGGCGCGCTTGTTGGTACGCTGGTCGATGGCAACAGTGACGGTAATGGGCGTGGCGGCAACCTGCGACCTCCGGCCCGGCTCGGTGCCCTCGACAAAGGCCGCGTTAATGCCGCTCGAGCTCGCCGTCCCCGTAGACAAATCCATCCGCGCAAAGGTGACGCCCGGCGGGACGGGATAACCCTCGGGGCTCCCCGGCGTGCCGCGCAGCGCCGCCTCGACGAACTCTTTCCAGACGTAGATGGGCTGTCTTGAAGAACTCACCGTCCCATCGCCCGCCCGCGTGAGCGCAGGGTCTATTTTCCTGGGAATGGACGAAGAATCGTCAAACCCTATCCACACCGCCGCAACGATGCCGGGCGTCATGCCCACAAACCAGATGTCCCTGTCTTCGTTTGTCGTGCCCGTTTTGCCCGCGACCCAACGCCCGTCTATCTGCGCGCGGCGGCTGTAGGCACCGGGGTCAGTCACGTTGCCGTGCAGGAGGTCGAGCATCACGTAGGCCGTCCCCTCGCTCCACACCCGCGTCTCGCGCTGTTCATGCTCCCACATCACGTTGCCCTCGCCATCTTCGATGCGCTCTATCAGGTGCGGCTCGACGTGAACGCCGCCGTTGGCAAAGCTCCCCAGCGCGCTCGCGTGCTGCAAGGGCGTCACCTCGTACGAACCGAGCGCGAGCGCCATCGTGGGCTGCACCGTCTCGTACCCCAGCTCGCGGGCTCTGGCCGTGACCGTCTCAGGCCCCACCGCCTCGACGAGCTTGGCGACCGGGATGTTGCGTGAGATGTCTAAGTGCTGGCGCAAGGTCTTGAGGCCGGTAAAGGTGTTGTCGTGGTTGCTGGGCACCCAGTCGGGTTGGCCCCGCTGCGCGAAGGCGGTGCGCTCGTCGGCCACTAAGCTCGCCTGGGTATAGCCGCCCTGCTCGATGGCGGTCGCGTAGACGATGGGTTTGAACGAACTCCCCGGCTGACGCCAGGCGTTGAGCGCACGGTTGAGGTCCCCCTCGCGCTGACCCTCAACGAGGCGCTCGCCGACCATCGCCAGGATGTCGCCGGTTTTCGGGTCGAGCCCCACGACGGCGAGCTGCGCCCCCGGCGGCACCTCGGCATCTTTGGAGGCTTGCATGGCGGCAAGCTGCGTGGACGGGTCGATAGTGGTGTAAACCCTGAAGCCGCCCGAGCCGAACACGACGCTCGCGCCGTAAAGCTCTTGAAGCTCGTTACTCACGGCCAGCGAAATGGATTTCGAGAGTTCCGAACTCACGCTCTCGGCGATGCGGATGCTCTCGCCCGTGCGCTGCGGCTCCCCGACGATATTACCCTCAGCGTCGTAGGTGACGCTCCAGCCGGTGGGTTGGATGGGCTCGAGCCACGCACGCTGGGCCAGTTCTCGACTCACCACGCCCTGCGCGACCATGTTGTCGAGCACGCCGCGCATCCCTCGGCGCGTGTCCACAAAGTCCTCATAGATGCGGCTCGGCGCAGGCAGGAGGCGCGCCAAGTAGAGGCCCTCCGCCAAACTCAACTGGGAGGGGTCTTTGTCAAAGTAGGCCTTGGCCGCCTGACGAATCCCGTAGACGTTGCCGCCCCAATAGACCACGTTGACGTAACGCTGCAGGATTTCTTCTTTGGTCAAGCGGCGCTCGAGCTCGACCGACAGCATGAGTTCTTTGAACTTACGCTCTAGGGTGCGCTCCTCTTTAATGTCGTTCAAAACAGTGTTTTTGACTACCTGAAAAGTGATACCCGAACCGCCGCGCCCGCCCTCGCCCAAGAACTCCAAATAGGTCGCCTTGAGCAGCGCGGGCGTGTCAAAGCCGTAGTGCCTAAAAAACTGGTCGTCCTCAGAGGCAACGATGGCAGCCAGCGCGGCGGGCGACACGTCCTCGAGCGTCACCGGAATCCGGTTGGTCGAGGCCTTGTCCGCCCCCGCCACCGGCACGAGCTCGCCAATCAGCTCGCCGTTGCGCCCAAAAATCTGCGTCGTCGCGCTGTAGCTGTACCCGTCGAGTTCGCTCAAGTCGGGCAACTCCTGCGCCCACTTGAACGCCGACGCCGTCAAAAGCGCCGCTACTGAGAGCACCACCGCCAACAGACCAAGAAAAAAACCCTGCAAAACTTTCACAGGGCAATTATACAGCAGTGATGAGTGGGTAGTGGTTAGTGGTTAGATTTTTCTAATCACTCATCACTCACTACTACCCACTGCCCTTACCAGCCTCGAGACGCCAGCAGTTCCTCTTCTTTCAAATCCGGGATGTTGATGCCCACCATCGCCTCGCCTAAGCTGCGCGAGACCTCGGCTAAAATGTCGGGGTTGTCATAATGCGTGACCGCCTTGACGATGGCCTGGCCGCGCTTGACGGGGTCGCCCGACTTGAAGATGCCCGAGCCGACGAACACGCCGTCCAGACCCAACTGCATCATCAGCGCGGCGTCGGCGGGGGTCGCCACGCCGCCCGCGGCGAAGTTGACCACGGGGAGCTTGCCATGTTCGTGAACATAAAGCACAAGCTCATAAGGCGCTCTCAAGTCGCGGGCGACGCTCATCAGCTCCTCGCGCGGCCTCGCCTGAATCTCGCGGATGCTGCCCAAGACGCTGCGCGCGTGCCGCACCGCCTCGACCACGTTGCCCGTACCCGCCTCGCCCTTCGTGCGAATCATCGACGCGCCCTCGCCGATGCGCCGCAGCGCCTCGCCCAGGTTCGTCGCGCCGCACACGAAAGGCACGGTAAAGGCGTGCTTGTCGATGTGAAAGCTCTCGTCGGCGGGCGTCAAGACCTCGGACTCGTCGATAAAGTCCACGCCCAGCGCCTGCAAAATCTGCGCCTCGACAAAGTGGCCGATGCGCGCTTTCGCCATCACCGGAATCGAGACGGCCTCGACGATGCCGGAAACCATCTCCGGGTCGCTCATGCGCGCCACGCCGCCGTGCGTGCGGATGTCGGCGGGCACGCGCTCCAAGGCCATGACCGCGGTGGCCCCCGCGTCCTCGGCGATTCTCGCCTGCTCGGGCGTGACCACGTCCATGATGACGCCGCCCTTGAACATCTCCGCAAAACCCGTTTTGACGCGCAAACTGCCCACGGTTGTTTCCTGCATAATTCCTCCCTTTTACAGCACCCAGTCAGATTGCCTCAGGTTGTTAAACGTTAACAGAGGTTATCCAACTTTCCTGCTCACGCTCCAATCATAAAGGAAATCTCGCGACAAAGGGGTAGTCGTTCATTCACATGAGGCTTCACAGTTTGTTCGAACCTTAAAGAACAGCTTTACGCCTTTTCAGCATCCGCAGAGGCTCCTCAGCTCTCAAAAATCTTTGAGTCATAAACCAGGCTCTTGCCGGAGAACAAAAGGCGGCTTCAAGGACTACAATGGGCTATGGCAACCACCTACTCGAGCTACCTCCACCTAGACGAACTCCTGAGCCTCCAGAAACCTGAATCGCCCGGCCCCGAGCACGACGAAATGCTCTTCATCATCATCCACCAGACCTACGAACTCTGGTTCAAACAGCTCCTGCACGAACTCGACTTTCTGACCGCGCGGCTGCGGGCGAACGACACCCCGCGCGCCTTGGGGACCTTGCGGCGGATGCTGACGATTCTCAAAACGGTTGTGGCGCAGGTGGACGTGTTGGAGACGATGACGCCTTTGGAGTTCAACGCCTTCCGCGACGCGCTTGACACGGCGAGCGGCTTTCAGTCGGCGCAGTTTCGGGCGCTCGAGTTCGCCCTGGGTTACAAGCGCCGGGGGATGCTCAAGCATTACGAGGGGCCACTGAAGCGGGCGCTCGAGGCCCGCCTCGAGGCGCCCACGCTCTGGGACGCCTTTTTGCACCTGCTTAAGCTCAACGGTTACGAGGTGCCACGGGAACTTTTGGAGCGCGACGTGCGAGAAGCGGTGACGCCGTCAGAAGAGGTGCAAAGCATCCTCATCGACATCTACCGCCACAACCCTGACCTGTCGCGCGTCTGCGAGCGCATGGTGGACTTTGACGAGGGGATGCAGGAGTGGCGTTACCGTCACGTCAAGATGGTCGAGCGGACCATCGGCGCGAAGGTGGGCACGGGCGGCTCACCCGGCGCGAGCTACCTCATGACCACGCTCAAGCCGCTCTTCCCCGACCTGTGGGCGATTCGCTCCCAACTCTAAAGGTGCGACAGGAGACGCCATGAAAAACTCTGACAGAGTAAGAACCGATGCAGCCTACGCCTTGGCCCTCGACGCCGAGGACGCGCTCGCTTCCTTTCGAGAACGCTTCGTCATCACCGACCCCGACCTTATCTATTTGGACGGCAACTCGCTCGGGCGGCTCCCCAAAAGAACCGCCGCACGCGCCGATAGGCTTATCCATAAGGAATGGGGCGAAAGGCTCATCCGAAGTTGGAACGAAGGCTGGCTGGACGCGCCCACGCGCATCGGCGCCAAAATTGCACAACTTATTGGTGCGCAACCCGACGAAGTCGTCATGGCGGATTCGACCTCCGTCAACCTCTTCAAGCTCGTCGTGGCCGCCCTTCGTAAGCAGAGAGGCCGCACCCGCATCCTCAGCGACGACCTTAACTTTCCCTCGGACGTGTACGTGGTGCAGGGGGCGGTGGAGCTGTTGGGGGGGGAGCATTCGCTCGAGCTCCTCCCCTCTCCCGACGGCGTCCACGGTCCCGTTGACGCCGTCAAAGAAGCCCTAGACGAACGAACCGCGCTCCTGACGCTGTCTCACACGGTTTATAAGAGCGGCTACGTCTACGACATGGCCTCTTTAAGCGCCGCCGCGCGCGAGGCGGGCGCGCTCTCGCTCTGGGACTTAAGCCACTCGGCGGGCGCGGTGCCCGTGGACCTAAACGCGGCGGGGGCCGACCTCGCGGTGGGCTGCACCTATAAGTACCTCAACGGCGGCCCCGGTGCGCCCGCGTTTCTCTTTATTAGGCGCGAGTTGCAAGAGGAACTTGCCAACCCCATCACCGGCTGGATGGGGCAAAAGGGGATGTTCGACTTCGGCTTGTCTTACGAGCCGGAGGCGGGGTTGCGCCGTTTCTTGACGGGCACGCCGGGGATAGCTTCCTTGGCGCTCGTCGAGCCGGGGGTGGACGTGCTGCTCGAGGCCGGGATGGACCGCGTGCGCGCGAAGTCCGCACAACAAACGGACTACCTCATCTCTTTGTGGGAAGAACTCTTGGCTCCCGTCGGCTTCTCCCTCAACTCGCCCCGCGACGCGCGGAGCCGCGGCTCGCACGTGTCGCTCGGGCACGCGCAGGGGCTGGGCATCGACCTGGCAATGATTCGGGACATGAACATCGTCCCCGATTTCCGCCCGCCCGACAATATCCGTTTGGGGGTTGCGCCCCTCTACACCTCGTTTAGCGACCTCCACACCGCCGTCACCCGGATGCGGCGGATTGTCACGGAGGGGCTTTTTGAGCGTTACGCCGCCGAAGCGCCTGTGGTTACTTGAGATGGGCGACGACGCAGGAGAGGGACGCGGGGCTCGAGCTCCTGCACGCGTAGACGCACAACAGCCCCGCAGTTCTAAGTTTGAGGGTTTATTTGGGTCACAAGAGTCTAAAGTCTCTCATACTCTTTGTCAGCAGAGAGTGAGACTGACACACCACTTCTCTTTTAGCCCCTTCTGCCAAAAACAAAGTGGGCCGAAAGACGCCCGGCCCACTTTGACGATTTCAAGGGTTACTTGCTAACAGAGACACCGTTGGTAACGGTGAAGCCGTTGGTAACGGTGAAACCATTACCAATTTTCGCGGACCCCGCAAAGGCAGACGTAGCAGCAAGCGAAAGAACCAGAGCGAGAGCGAGCGCAACTTTTTTCATGTAGACTCCTTTTTTATACTGAGATTTTCTTGGATACCCTAAGGTTAAGCTACTGCTTGACCTCTTCCTAACCGGCGTCTTCGGTCATGAGTGTCACTCAGAAATGTAGACCAACACGAAATTTTTTGCCAAGAAATTTCTCTCATTATTGTTAAGGATGAGAAATTTCTGCAACTTAACGCGCAGCGAGTTCGGTAAAACCCAATCCGGGCTCTCCGCTAAAAGCGGACAGGATGAGCCGCCGCGCTTCCTCTTCCGCCTCCTTTAGCCCCGCCTTCTCTAGAACCCGCACGCCCTCACCCCCAGAATGGGTGAGGAGAAGCCGGTAGCCTTGCCCTCGCGGTTCAGCACGCACCGTCACGTTTCCTACACGAACCATATGAACTTCGGTAAAGCCGTTAAAGAAGGTGTGCCAGGGAAGAGTCGCAAAGTCGCCTAAAATCATGCTCATGGACGCAGTATAGCCAAATCAAGGTAAAGATCTCACACAATGCTCACATCTCGCTCGTAAGAGTTTTGTAAGGGCTTAGCGTGCATAGTGCGGTCATGAATGCTTCTCCCCTTTTACAGGCACCGTCGCACCCGGCTGTTCGTCAGAAGGGAGAGTGCTTAGAGGCTATAACAACTCCCTCAACCAACGTTCGCCTCCTCGGGACATCCTCCTCAACAGAAGTCATGGAGGTGACGCTTCAAGTAAATAAACGGTTAACGTTAGTGCCCACAGGAGTTGCGCTCGAGGTTTACTACATTCTTTCAGGCTGCCTTCAGTACACTCTGAACGGAACCACGCACCGTGTCGGACCGGGCCAGTATCTCGTCAGCGAAAACATAAGCGAACCTCTTACTTTGCAGTCACTCACTAAGACGCATCTGCTTGTCACCGTGTCGCAGCCGCAATTCTATCAAATCTCCCACAATTTTGAAGAGCTAACCCAGCTAGCGGTTGAAATAGAAGTGAAAGACGGCTACACCGCCGACCACTGCCGCAGGCTTCAGCGTCTAAGCTACGCCACAGGTCAAAAGCTGGGTCTATCGCAGTCGGAGCTTTACAGACTTGACTTGGGCTCGCTTCTTCACGACATAGGCAAGGTCGAGGTACCCGTAGAAATTCTGCAAAAGCCGGGAAAACTTACCCCCGAAGAGTGGAACTGTATCAAACGACACCCCTCACTAGGTAGAGAGATTCTCGCTACAACTCATGTGAAAGAAGCAGGTATTGTCGTCGAGCAACACCACGAGCGCATGGACGGCTCGGGCTACCCTTACGGCCTCTCCGGCAAAAACATCCTCACCGAAGCCTACATCGTGGCTGTGGCCGACACGTTTGACGCCATGACCACCGACCGCCCCTACCGCAAGGCGCTCCCTGACGAAGTAGCCTTTGAGGAGATTCGCAAATACGCGGGTGTTCACTATCCTAAAGAGGTCGTTAAAGCCTTTTTCGCCGCGGTTGAGGCGCTTGGTGAGGGGGCTCGAGCCGCCTAAAGCCGCCCGTTGGTGTGGTTGCAGCGCTCGAGTTTTCTATCACCAAGAGCGTCGCCTGATCTAGAGAAAGCGTCACAGACGATTACCCGCAAACTCAAGCTAAAGCTGACGCCGCCCCTTTGGTGCGTGGGGGTCTGATTGCAGGGCGGCGCGCGGTTTTACCTGAGCGTTTACGCTTAGGCTTTAGCAGGGGCGCGGGAGTGTATATGAGATACGTTTTTACCCTCCGCCCTCGGCTAACGAAATGTGCTCTTCTCCGCTCGAGCCGTCCGCAACGTTCGGCAAGCCCAGAAAAGCGCAACCCACAGGGAGGGCACGATGAATCCAACTCAATTAAGTCACGAACTGCGCAAAGGGAGAACCCCCGACCTAAAACGCCGCCGCTGGATTGTCGGCCTTAGCCTCTTGGGGGCGGCGATGGGGCAGGTCGTGTCGCTCTATCAAATGGGCATCGTCAAACGCTTGCCCGACCCGCCGCGCGGACCTTTTAACGCCACGAAAGTGGACGCGTCCGACTACGCCTACAGCCGTTTCCGGTCGCCCGACGGGCTGGCGATGGTGACGACTTACGCGGTAACGGCCTGGCTGGCCGGGGCGGGTGGCAAAGACCGGGTGCGGAATCTGCCCTTTCTGCCCATTGCGATGGGACTCAAAACGGTCTATGACACGGCCACCGCGCTCGAGCTGGCGCGCGAAGAGTGGCGCGACAACCACGCGCTTTGCCAATATTGCCAGGTCGCCACGCTCGCCTCGGCGGCGTCGGTGGCGCTCGCGGTGCCCGAGGCGTTGCGCGCCGTTCGTGAGTTGCGCGGGTGACGTGGTTGCTTTCAAAAAGAAACGGCTGAGAGAGCTTTTCGGGAAACGTGCTTGTAAGCTCGAGAGCTAAAACGCCCCTTCGCCTGCTGCTCGTCGGCGGGGGCCACGCAAACGTCGCCGTGCTCAAGGCGGCGCGGCGCTGGACCCGCTTAGGCGTGGAGGTCACGCTCGTCAACGACGCGCCCTACCTCCTCTATTCAGGGATGACGCCCGAATATGTCGGCGGTGTGTACAGGCCCGGTCAAGCGCGCGTTGACTTGTTGGGATGGTGCCGCAAGAACCGCGTGCGTTTCGTGCAGTCGCCCGTCTCGCACCTTGACGTGGCTCGGCGCGTGCTCCTCACAAAGAGCGGGGTTGAGGTGCCGTGCGACCTCGCCGCCTTTAACTTGGGCGCGACCAACCCCCTGCAAGAGAGAGCGGGCGACGCGGCGCTCACCAAGCCGTTACGTCATATCGAGCGGCTTGTGGTGTGGCTCGAGGACGTGCTCAAGCGGCCCCAGCCCCAGCGGTCTTTGGTGGTCGTGGGCGGCGGCCCGGCGGGCACGGAAGTGATGCTCAACGTGAGTTCGCGCCTGGAAAAGAGCAGGCGACCGGACGCGCTGCGCCTCACCCTCGTTCACCCCGAAGGTCGGCTCATGCCGCAGTTCGGGCGGGGGATGGGGGAGCGCGCCGAGCGGATGCTGCGGGCGCGGGGAGTGGAGGTGCGTTTGGGGAGAAAGGTCGCGTGTGTTGAACCGGGAGGTCGTGGGGGGCAGAGGGTGAGGCTCGAGAACGGCGAGTGCCTAAGGGCGGACTTCACACTCTGGGCGACCGGCACCGCCGGGCAGCCCATATTCCGCGAGGCGGGGCTGCCGGTAACTGGAAAAGGTTACGTGCGCGTGGGGCGCGATTTGCGCTGCGTCGCCGCGCCGTGGCTCTTCGCCGCGGGGGACTGCGCCGCGGTCGAGGGGCTCGAACTCGACCGTTCGGGCGTGAACGCGGTGCGCGAGGGTCTCGTTTTGCGCCGTAACTTAGACCGCTTGGTAAAGGCCGCGGGGCGGGGCAGGAACTTAGAAAGTGTGCCGCTCGAGCCCTTCCGCCCCCACCCGGTGTCGCCCTACCTCGTCTCGACGGGAACGCCCGAGGCGATGCTCGCGCTCGGGCCGACCCTGTGGGGGCGGGGCCGCGCGCTGCTGTGGCTTAAGCACCGCCTTGACCGCCGCTGGACGGGGCTTTACAGCTTGCGTGACTAGCGGGTGAAGCGGTGCCAAAAAGGGCAGGGCTCGAGCGGGAGCGGGCAGAGCCGAAAACGTTCTTAAGCTTTGGTGAAAAGCGGGCGGTTTGGTTTTCAATCTGCCGTCAGAGGGTCATGTTTAAATCAAAGGGGAGCTTACCGAAGATGAAGCGGTATGTTACACTCCTTTTTGCCTTTTGGAGCCCGCCTCGCGCTAACTCCAGAGGGCACGAGAGCATGAACGTGAAAAGAGATTCGACAAAATTTGTGGTGGTGCGCCCGACAGGATTCGAACCTGTGACCTTTCGCTCCGGAGGCGAACGCTCTATCCGGCTGAGCTACGGGCGCGTGAGAGGTTATGTTACGAGCACTATAAACTAGAACTCGCGTATCCCTCAAGGGTCCAAGGTAGCACATTTGCCACCCGGACACCTTTGGGAATGATACGCATAAGTAAAGCGGGTTTCGTAGACGCTGAGCGAGTTCAAGCAGGTATCGTCCTCAGACCTAGGTACTAGACGTTAACTTGTAAACCCAATCTCGCTCAAACCAGATGATACCTGCTACCAACGGGAGGAAGTCAAACGGATGAAGTTGTCAAGACGGACCAACAGCATTATTCTCTGGGTCATTTCGGTGGCCCTTTTGGTGGGCATGATTGTCACCTTTACGCCCACGGGCAATCTTTTCGGCGGCGCAGGAAGACAGGAGGAGGTGCCCGCGCTTTTTGTCAACGGCGAGCCCATCAGTGAGCTCGAGGTGGCCCGGGCGCAGCAGAGTAACCGCCTCTATACGGCGGTGTCCGAAGGCCCGGTGGCCCAGGACTTGCAGCTACTGCTGCTCGACTCGCTCATAACAAGTGAAGTGCTGCAACAGGCCGCCGCCGACACGCGCGTGTCAAGCGGCGAGGTGCGCGAGGCGGTGAATGAGTTCCGCGAGCAAAATAATGTGGCGGGCTCGGGTAACGACCAGCGTTATTTGAGTCTCATCGGCAACGCGGGCTTTACCGACGCTACTTTTCGGGACGCCGTCAGAGAAGACCTGAAGCAGCAAAAGTATTTAGACGAGCTTATCGGCCAGGTCGAGGTCACCGACGACGAGGTGGCGGCGTTTTATGAAGCCAACCGCGACGCCTACACCACGGAGGAGCGCATCACCGCGCGACAAATCGTGGTGCCGACCGAGGAGCAGGCCGACGAGCTCTACGCGCGGCTCTTAGCGGGCGAAGGCTTCGCCACGCTGGCGAGCGAGTTTTCGACCGAGCGCGCCGACCAGGCGGGTGCCTTGGGTGCCGCCGCAGGCTCCTCCGAGCCCACGCCGATAGGCCGCGCGGCGCTGCCGCCCGCGGTCGCCGACGCCGCCTTTGGTCTGGGAGGCGCAGGTCTGACCGAGCCCATCAGCGCGGGCGACCGCTTCTATATCGTCCAGGTCGAGGAGTTCATTCCTTCCGAGGTTCAGCCCCTTGAAGAAATCACGGAGAGGGTGCGCGAGGATGCCCTGGCGGCCAAGCGGGCGGGGGCGCAGGAAGAGGCGCTGGAGGCGCTCCGCGCGGAGGCCACCGTCACGACCCCCGAGGGCAGCTCCTACACCTACGACAACCCCGTCGTCGCCCGCGTGGGTGAAGAGGAAATCCGCGCCGCCGAACTTGGCCGCGCGACCTACGCGAACCCGCAGGTGCAGAATTTCTTGAGCCCCAACAGCGCGGAACTCATCACCCAGTTTTTTAAGCCGAGCATTTTAGAAAGCCTCATCAACCAGGCGCTGGCGGTGCAGGGGGCGCAGGCCTTGGGCATCACCCCCATCGGCCCCGAGCCGACGGTGGCGCAGAGCGCGCTCGACTACGTGAGCCGCGACGCCGAAGTAAGCGACGCGGACGTGCAGGCGTACTACGACGAGAACATAAGCCGCTTTACCTTGCCGCCTCGAGCGGTCGCCACTCAGGTGACGTTTGACGACCAAGCCGCCGCGACCGCGTTTCGCCAGTCCCTGGTAACCGAAGGGTTGAGTGAGCAGGACGGCTCGGTAAGCAGGGGTGTCACGGGTGGCGCGGCGGAATCGTCGTTGCAGTCGGCGGCGGAGGCGGCGGGGGGTGCCGTGCAGGATTTAGGGGTGGTGACGCCGGGAGGGCTCGAGCCCGAACTCGAGACCGCCCTTTTCGAGGGCACCCTGACGCCCGTCCCGAACTCGGTAAGGGAGGTGTCGGACGTGCTCACGCTCACCCAAGAGGTCGCCGCGACCGGAGGCGCAGAGACGGGCGGCGCAACGGGCGGTGTAACAGGGGGCGAGACGGGCGGCGTCCCGACCACCCGCGACGTGTACACGGTGCTCGTGGCGACGCGGACCCCGGAGCGCGTCCAGCCGCTTGCGGAGGTGCGCACCCAGGTGGAGGAGGCGGTGCTCCAGGAGAAGCGCCAGGAACTGCGCGACACCTGGCTGAGCGAGTTGCGGGATGAAGTCACCGTAACCAACCTCCTGGCCGAGGTAAGCGCCGGAACCGGGGGCGCGGTAACGGGTGGTGCGGTAACCGGAGGCGCCGCCACGGGTGGAGAGGTTACAGCACCCGTAACGGGTGGCGCAGCGACGGGCGGCCTAGAGGTAATGACGGGTGCGGAGGCTACAGATGCCGTGACGGGTGGCACCGTTACGGGCGGTGGTACTGGAGGAGAGTAGTCAATAGGCTGAACCTGGAAAAACGGCTCGAGCTCTCGAGCCGTTTTTCTTGTTAGATTGGGCAACATGCCACGGGCTCTTCTTAGCGTGTCGGACAAAACGGGTCTCGTTCCCTTCGCTTCGGGTTTGGCGGACGCGGGTTTCGACCTCCTTTCGACGGGCGGCACTTTTGACGCGCTCGAGCGCGCGGGCGTGCCTGTGCAACGGGTGGCGGACGTGACCGCGTTCCCGGAAATCTTGGGGGGCCGGGTCAAGACGCTGCACCCGCGCATTCACGGCGGCATCCTCGCCAAGCGCACCGAGGCGCATTTAGAGGAGCTGCGCGCGCACGGCATCGCGCCCATCGACTTGGTCGTCTCGAACCTCTACCCCTTTCGGGAGACCGTGGCGCGCGGGGCGGCTGAAGAAGAGGTGGTCGAAAACATCGACATCGGCGGGCCGAGCCTGCTCCGCGCGGCGGCAAAAAACTTCGAGGCGGTGCTGGTGGTGTGCGACCCGGCGGATTATGAGGCGGTGTTGGGGGCGCTGCGGACGGGTGTTGATGCCGAATTGCGGCGCAGATTAGCGCGCAAGGCCTTCGCCCACACCGCCGCCTATGACGCGGCCATCGTGGGGTGGCTCGACCGGGACGCGAAGCTGCCGGAAACACTGCATGTGAGCCTCGAGCGCGCCCAGACTTTACGCTACGGCGAGAACCCGCACCAGGGGGCGGCCCGCTACCGCGAGACTGGAACGCACGGCTGCTGGGACGAGGCGGTGCAGCACGGCGGCGCCGCGCTCTCGTACCTCAACCTTTTCGACGCGGAGGCCGCCTGGCGGCTCGTCCACGAGTTTGACGCGCCTGCCTGCGTCATCGTCAAACACGCCAACCCCTGCGGCGTGGCGCTGGCGGACGCGGCTGAGGAGGCCTACGCCAAAGCCTTCGCCTGCGACCCGAAATCGGCCTTTGGCGGCGTGGTGGCGCTCAACCGCCCCGCGACTTTAGGTCTGGCGGAGGCTATCCTGGCAAACCCCAAGGCGGACGTGCTCATCGCCCCGGCGTTTGAACGTGGCGCGCTCGAGCGGCTCACGAGCAAACGCAAATCTACCCGGGTGCTCGAGGCTCCCCCGCCCGGCCCGGCGGGCCTCCAACTGCGGCGGGTGGACGGCGGCTTTTTAGTCGGCGAGCCCGACCATGTTTCTTTAGACCGGAGCGCCTGGCGCGTCGTGACGAAGCGCGAGCCCACCGAGGGGCAGTGGCGCGACCTCGAGCTGGCCTGGACGGTGTGCGCCTACACGGGCTCCAACGCCGTCGTTTTGGTTGCGGGCGCGCAAGCGGTGGGCGTCGGCGCGGGCCAACAGAGCCGTGTGGACGCGGGCGAACTCGCCGCGCGCAAGGCGGCGGGCCGCGCGCGGGGCGGCGCGTGCGCCAGCGACGCCTTTTACCCCTTCCGCGACGGTGTCGAGGCCGCCGCCGCGGCGGGCGTGGCGGCGGTGATTCAGCCCGGCGGCTCCATCCGCGACGGCGAGGTCATCGAAGCGGCGGACGAGCTCGGTTTGGCAATGGTGTTTACAGGCGTGCGCCATTTTAGGCATTAGCAAAGCAGGGCGGCGCAGCCGAAGATAAGCACGCTAATCGAGGCTCCTTCGCCTGCCGGAGCGTGGCGGTTCCAGACAATCTTGAAGTCGAAGAAACGCTAGAAGCGCTCAAGATTCATGGTAGCCTAATGCACCCACTCACACACGAATTGTTTACCCTGTGCTAGCTGTTGCCCTTAGACTACCCTTGCATACAAGATGTAGCACGTGCTAAGCTCCGTCTCAGCGCACCTACGCCTTGTGTTACGGCTTGATTATTTTGAGTGAGTTGTGTAAGATACATCTTATAAGTGCGGTTAGTGCAGAGTTTGTCGGTGCAGAACGTTATCCAGTAAGACGTTGCTTATGAGCACGGCCCCCGTGACCACACCCCTGGAGGTTGAACCGTGAAAGAATCCGCAGCGCCTGTAACGCCCGCCTTTGACGAGCACGCGGTAGCTATAGCCAAGCGGCAATACTTTGGACCGGGGGACGGCGACCTCTGGGGAATGTTTCGCCGCGTGGCCGCCTGGGTGGCCTCGCCGGAAGCGGGAGAGGCCAGGGAGGCGTATGAGGGGAAGTTTTACGACCTCATGGCGAGTAAACGCTTCTGCCCCGGCGGCCGGGTGCTGGCGGGCGCGGCCACGAGCCACGGCAACGTCTTAAACTGTTTCGTCCAGGACGGCTCGCCCGAAGAGGCGGGTACGGACGCGTGGGTTCTCTCCTTGGCGACCAAGCTGGCCTTGGTCACCAAGGTGGGCGGCGGCAACGGGCTCTGCCTCGACCCGCTCCCGCCGAAGCGCCCCTACCGCGGCCCAGCGGGCAAGCTCTACCTCACCATCTCGCCGAGTCATCCCGACTACGACAAGGTCAAAACGGGCACTTACCTTGACCTCGTCCACGGCAAATACGTGACCAAGGGCTACCGCATGGCGGCCTTTGTGGAGGGAGGCGACGCGCCGATGGTGGGGCTTAAAGCCCTTGAAGTCGGCGACTCGGTCGAGAGCATCTGGAAGCGCGGCGGCGAGACCATCCTCAAGCTCCTGCGCGGCGAGGACGTGCTTTTGGACCTTTCGCGGCTCCGCCCGGAGGGCACGCCGGTCAAGGGGTCGGGCGGCGAGTCAAGCGGCCCCTCGTCGTTCGCGGTCGAGGTCTTTGACAACTTTGCGCTTTGGGCGTCCCTGGGCGGGGCGGCCCATGCCGGACCCGTGGCGACGCTGCGTTACGTGTTCTCGCCCACGCTCAGGGTGATAAGGCAGGGCGGGACGAGACGTGGCGCGGGGATGGCGACCATGTCGGTCACCAACCCCGACATCAAAGACTTCATCACCTGCAAAGACTTGGCGCGCGAAAAAGAAGAGGGCGACATCTCGACCTTTAACATTTCCGTGCTCGTGACCGACGCCTTTATGCGCGAGAGCAAGCGGGTGGGCGGGGGCGGGGTGCTGCGCGACATCGCCGACCACGCCTGGCAGACGGGCGAGCCGGGGCTCATCTTTATCGACCGCATCAACCAGCACAACCCGATGCGCGCGCTCATGGGGGATATCAGGGCGACCAACCCCTGCGTCACGGGAGACACCTGGGTTCACACGCAGCTTGGCCCGCGCAGGGTGAGAGAGCTCGTCGGCAAACCCTTCTGCGCGGTGGTTGACGGTAAAACTTATGGCGTAGAGAGCGACGGTTTTTGGTCAACGGGGGTCAAGGACGTTTTTAAGGTGCGGACTAAGCGCGGTTTTGAGCTGCGCCTTACGGGCAACCATAAACTCAACAAAGTGGTGCGGGAGCGCGGGGAGCAAAAAACGGTCTGGACGGCGCTCGAGCACCTCACCGTGGGAGACCGCGTCGCCCTGCAAAACCACCGCGAGGTAAGACCGTGGAGCGGTAGAGGAAACGTCATCGAAGGGTGGCTGCTGGGTTCTTTGGTGGGTGACGGCACCTTCGCCGTGGACAAAGCCGAGCCGATGGCGTGTCTCGACTATTGGGGCGCGACCCGTCAGGCGTTGGCCGAGTTGGCCCATGACGGCATCAATAGGGTGTGCGAGCCCGGTAAGCTATGGATCACGAACTTTAACACCAGAAACAGAGTTCGCCTCGCCTCCGCGGGGCTCGCCAGACTCGCCGCGTCCTACGGCATCGTCCACGGCCACAAAACGCTCACGAACGAAGTGGAGGGAGCGAGCTTCGACTTTTACCGGGGCTTCTTGAGAGGACTTTTCGATGCAGACGGTTCGCCGCAGGGGCGGCAAGAGAACGGCGTCTCGGTGCGCTTGGCCGGGTCAGACTTACCCTTACTGAGAGGTGTTCAGCGGATGCTGGCGCGGTTGGGTATTCTCTCCAAGGTTTATGAAGAACGCCGTCCCGCGGGCTACCGCGAGCTGCCGGACGGTCGGGGCGGGTCACGCGCCTACTTGTGTCGTGCGGACCACGAGCTCGTCATCGCCAACGACAACCTCGCAACCTTTCAAACCCTCGTTGGCTTCGAGGACGGCGCGAAGCGTGAGCGGCTGGAGGCGCAGCTAAACGCGTATCAGCGCCCCCTAAACAAGGAGCGTTTCACGGACGAAATCGTCGAAATTGTTGTCGATGGAACGGAAGAAGTTTTCGACGTGACGGTGGGGCATGTTCATGCGTTTGACGCTAATGGTATTTCAGCTCACAACTGCGGCGAGATCCCCCTTTTTCCCGGCGAGCCCTGCGACTTGGGCGCTATCAATCTGGCGGCCTACGTAAGCACGCCTAACAAGGGCGTGGGCGGCTTCGACTGGCCCGCCTTTCGCGCCGACGTGGGAACCTGCATCAGGTTTTTGGACAACGTTCTGGAAGTGAACAAATTCGCTTTAGAGGACAACCGCACCATGAGCATGAGGCTGCGCCGCCTTGGCTTAGGCGTGATGGGGCTGGCCGACGCGCTCGTCACGATGGGCCTGGCCTACGACTCCCCCGAAGGCCGGGAGGCGGTCGCGGCGATGATCGGCGAGCTTAGGGAGAGCGCCACCGCGGCGAGCCGGGCCCTGGCCGAGGAGCGGGGCGCGTTTCCGGATTTTGACAAGAGCGGTTTAGGGAACCCGCGCCGCAACGTGGCCCTGTTGACGGTGGCCCCCACAGGCACGACGAGCATGTTGATGGGGGTTTCGAGCGGCGTCGAGCCCATCTTCGCCCCCTTCGTCTACCGCAAAATCGGCGACTCGTACGCCGCGCTCATCGCGCCTTTGTTTAGGGAAATGCTCGAGCGTCATGAGCCCCACCCAGACTGGCGCAAGGACGGCACCTGGGACTGGGACCGCGTGGTCGAGGCGGTCGGGGCGGCGCACGGCTCCGTGCAGAGCTTAGACTTCATCCCGGACGAGATCAAAAGGGTCTTGCGGTGCGCCCACGACATCGCCCCTGAAGACCACGTGGCGATGCAGGGCGTTGTCCAGCGCACCTTTGACGAGGGCGGCGAGGGCGTCGCCAACTCGATTTCCAAAACCATCAACATGCCTAAACACGCGACCGTTGACGACGTGTACAGCGCCTACAGCCAGGCCTTTGACGAACAGTGCAAGGGCATCACCGTCTACCGCGACGGCTCGCGCGAGTTTCAGGTGTTGAGCACGAGCAAAGAGGCCGCCAAGAACGAGACGCCCAAAAAAGAAGCTGCCAAGACTAAACCCTTAACCTCCCAAGCCTCTCCCCTGCCCGAAGGCAACCGCCTCCCCGGCGAGCCCCTGTTCGACCGCCCGGGCCGCCTCACGGGCTTTACCGACAACGTCAAGCTCACGCTGCCCAACGGCGACCGGCGGAGTTTTTATATCACCGTCAACAAGCAAGACGAACTGCCCACCGAGGTCTTTATCAACGCGGGCAAGGCGGGCGACGAGTCCAACGCCGATAGCGAAGCGCTGGGCCGGGTCGTCTCCATCGCCTTACAGTACGGCGTGCCCGCCGAGGCGGTGGTAAAGACGCTGCGCGGCATCAACGGCGGCATGTACGGCTCGTACCAGGGCCGCTTGGTCGCTTCCAAGGCCGACCTAATTGCGGTGGCGCTCGAGACCGCCGGGGTCGAGAACGTCCTCAACAAGGGCGTAAGCTGCCCCGACTGCGGGAGCCCCTTACGCTTCGAGGAGGGCTGTCAGAAGTGCGGGAACTGCGGTTACAGCAAATGCGGGTAAAATTTCGGATCGCCAAAGGGCGATGTTACACGTTTTGCCACGACAGATAATGGTACCGCCCGTCGCCGCGTAAGAAAAAGTTTTGCCCGTACTGGTCGACAAACGCCCCCTGAAAGCTTCGTCCGTGAGGGTGAGTGCGAAGCGGCAGTCCTAACGCAGACACCTGGAGGCGCTCGGGGTCGCACGTGTAAACTTGTAAAACGTAGCCGTCGGCGTCAGTGTGGTTACGTTCTTGCTGCTGAAACACCAGCAGCTCGTCCTGAACCTTGAAGAGGCCGGCACTTCGGTTTCCCCAGATGCTCCGTTCGGGTAACGCGGTCATGTCGGTAATTTCGCCGCTCGTCCACCGCATGACGGTTTCGCCCACTTCCAGGATGAACGTCCTTTCGTCTAGCTGCACGGCGCTCGTGCGGTACGAATAAACGCCGCGGACGAGAAGCGCGTACTGCTTGATTTGCTCCTCGGTGACCATAATCAGCGGCGTCGGGTTGTGCTCGAGATAGCGCGCCGCCCCGAGCCGACTGCCGAGGCTCGTCTGCAGCTCCGTGATCCCGAGCAGCGTGTGGTCAAAAGAGATCAGCCCGGCCAGGTAATGGGCGCCGGGAATCGTCCAGCTCTGGAGCAGCCGCCCGTCGACTAGCGAGAGCTTCATGAGGTCTGGCGCGAGAAAGAGAGCGAGCGCGTTTTCTTCCGGCCAGACGCAGAGCCCACCGGTTGTTCCGCCAAAGTCAACGCTCGCCAGACGGTCGGTTAACGCGTCAACGCCGCCCGCTAAGAGGTTTAAGCGCGACGGACGCCCCTTCGCGCCAGACCGGCGGCGGGTTGTCTGGTTCATGAAGTAAATAGAGTCGCCGTGGTGTTTTAAGTTCCACCCCGAGAAAGGGAGGCGGTACTCGGTGCGCGGCTGCCCGTCCGCCACGCCGTAGCCAATGAGATAGCCCTTGTTGTCGAGCGCCCACACCAGCCCCTGAAAGACAAAGAGCGGCTGAGAAACGGCGGCTCGAGCCTTGACCGCCCACACTTTCTCGCCCGTGGCTTCATCTAGCGCGACGATGTTGCCGCCCCAGTCGGCGTAGATAATGCACGACGACGCACGCACGGAGGAGCCAATGAAGGTGCGCGCCTTGCCCGTCCACCGAAGCGTCAAGGGTGAGTCGGGCTGTTCTCGCTGCTCGAGATTGATGTGACGCATACGTTTAGCCTCCGGCAGTGTGGCGCCAACGGATCGTAGCAGAATTAGCTAGTCGCGCCCGGCGCGCGCCGCTTGCAGCAGCGGGACAAACTGTAGCCAGCCGAGGTGCATGAACACGCGAAACATCAGCGCGCCGGGCGGGGCGCTGCCGAAGAGGGTAACCGCCTCGGCCGCGAGGGTGACCAGGACGTACCAGACGGCGGCACCTGCGTGCGCACGCCGGACCCACCGGTCGGGCAGCTCGCCCGGCTGGACGAAGACGACCGCGGCGACGGGCGCGATAAAGAGCGGCACCGCAACCCAGGCGGGCAAAAGCGGCTGCAGGACGTCGGCCAGGTAGCCAATCTGCCCGAACACACCGACTACCACGCACAAAGACGACCAGATGTTAAGCCGGAGCACCCATCCTCCTAACGCTACCGTGACCGGGCCGTCAGCGTAACGCCCCTGTGACCAAAAAACCCCAAAAAACCATAGTCTAAACGCCCGGATCACCTGCCAAAACCCGCTCGTTGATGGCCCAGCCCTCTCACAGCCGGAGATGGATGCGCTCGCCCTGCTCTTGGTCGTCTGAGTCTTCTATTCTGGGTTGCCACGAGGTTTTGGTCTCTTCCTGGACGGCGCGGACGAGCATCCGCGCCGCGACGTAGGCGTCGCCGATGGCACTGGGTTGCCAGGTTTGGATAGCTTGATTGCCAAGCTCCCGGCGGAAAATGCGGCGGGCGACGGCGAAAAAACACCTCGCCCAGAACTTCTTCTCGCTCACGGACGGGAAGCGCTCGCCCAGGTCGAAGCCGCAACCCGGATAGCGCTCATGTTCGTCCCAGGTCTCCAGTTTGGTGACGTAGCCCCGTTCTTCGTCGGTGCTCGCAATGTTCCCCCCGACTTGAAGAGCGAAAACGACTAACGAGTGAAGACGGCGGTTGGACACGTTGAGGTACTGCTCGCCGATTGAGATATCGCTCGCCATTTAGGTTCACTTCCTCCGTGCGACGTTTGACCGGTCAGCGGCGCAGGGTCAAACCGGCGCTTTACCGTGCCGTAAGATAGCGCCGGACAGCCGGGCAAAGCAAGACCGTCATGCCTTGCGTCCGCTGCCTTGGTGGGTTGCGCGGCTCACCCTACGAGCAAAGCACGGGTTTCGTCCCGGCAGTACACCTCGCTTCCCACCGGGACGTCCGCCTTCTCCGCTTTCAACATCACGGTGATGGCCCACTGGCTCCATCCATCAGACAGCCGGAAGTGCGTCGGCTGGAAGCTGGCCTCAAACTCGGCGCGGCTTCCGTCAGGTTTTATAACGAGCACCGGCTCTGCAAATGGGCGAAATCGCCCCTCCGGCGGCAGCGGAAAGTCCGGATAAAGGATCAGGCCCCGTCCGGCGATGAGGAAGCGGGCCTCGACGTCGAGCAGCTTCACCACAGTTTAATGGGGTTTAGTGGCTAGGCCGGTTATTACTCTCACGACGGTGCCGGCTCACCGTAGATCATGTGCCGCAAGAGCCCGACCAGCGAGCGGTCGCGGTTGAGCGGGACGTCGTCGCCCAGGAGGAGCTGACGGAACTCGCCGGTCTCGAGGTCAAAAACCTGCTCGGCGCTGTTGCCGTCATACCCGAGCCAGAGGTACGTGGGGGTCCGTGGTGCCCTTAGCGGCTCGTAGCGGATTTCGACATGCCCCTGAGCGTTAGCGCCCGACTTCGACTCCATGAACCAGAGCACCGCGTTCTGCTCGTTTATCTCCCTGAGTGGCGACAGATAGCCGCACTGCGTCTCAATTCCGTCCGTGACGCGCAAGAGCCGCAGGTAGTCTTCGGGGATCGTAAGCCCAAGCTCGCCGCGGATCGTCTCGGCCGCTTCGTTCAGTTCGTCCTCCGGCAACGGCGGCTTCAAATAAACGCCAAGCCGATCGGCTTCGGGCTTTAGGCGTTCTAAAAACCTCTCGATGATCTCCACAAGCTTTTCCCTCTCGAGCAGTATAAAGAACAGCCGCTCAGCCGCTGCAACGCGTGAATAGGGTTCGGTTCATGGTGATCCGCTCGTCCGCGTCACGGGCCTGAGCAACGAGCTGAACCGGCCACCCGTAAGTTCCGCAGGTCTGGGTTAGACCGTCCGCGTTCTCAGAAAATCTCATCAGCCTTGCATGTAGCGCACTTCGCTCACCCGATCGTCAGCGCCGAAGGTGATGATGACGTAGTCGCAATCAATGATGTTGTAGCCGAGCGTGTAATCCACAGTCGCCGCGTCCTCACCGTCCGGCGGGCCGAGCAAGGTCAGCACCTCGGCCCTGGTCGGGCGCTCGCGCAGCAGCCTGGCCTCGAGTTCTTCGTACATACCCAAGCGCGGATTGCCTGCACATCCCATCGTCGACTGCCGCCAGAGCGCGGCGTCGAAGCCTTGGGTATCGGGGCCGAGCCAGCCCCCGAGCAACACAAGGCCGATGCCTACGGCGCAAACGAGCACCAACGCGCCACTCGCAACAACGCTGCCGATCACCCTCAGCAGCGGCCACGGCGAACGGCGGCGTGGTTTCGTCTCTGGTTGCGTATTCCGCATATGCTCCTCCTACAGCGTTCATCACTAAAGAATAACTTTCAAAGTTTTGTGACGCCGTCAGGGTGACGCGCCTTTTCACCCGGCCTACTTCGGCTGCCACGCCGGGACATGCCAAAGACGGCTGCGTTTCGCGCCCAACTTTAGATTTTGACACACCTTCGCCACAAGAGCGTTATCGTATGTGGTAAATCGGGGCCCTAGGCAGTCGGGCGCAGCGCTCTGTTGGTCTGCCGTTGATGATTTTCGGCTCAGTTGTCAAACCAGAACACCAGCCGGACGTGCGAAGGTTCGCCGTATCGCGTGAGCCCCTCGAAGAGCTCGAGAACACCCTCGCCAACCGAAGCGGCGTAGGTGTCAGTCCACCGGACAACCACACCGTCACGCTTGATAACGGAATAGCTCATTAGAACGTCTTTCGGCCACTTATCGGCTGGAAACGGCTCGTTCTCTGCGAACAGGTGAGCCACGCGCGCGTCCACCATCGCCTCAAAGTGCATGACTTCGCCGTGCCAGTTGAAGTCTAAAACTTCCGATAAGAGCAAGTAACTCGATCCTAAAGGTGCCTCTTCCCACTCCTCGAACCAGTCACGAATTTCAGGACTTAGGTCTTCAGGCAGACCGCGCAGCGGGGCGATAGCATCGAACTTTCTGCCGTCAACCGTTCTTGCGCTGGCGCTTCCCATGCCAGCCAGGATGCCGAAAAGGTTGTAGTCTCGGCCCACGTAAATCTCGAGGGGCTCATAGCGCTGTGCGTCCGGATCGTCTGGGTGGTGTCCGGCGGTTTCTTCTGATATGAGACGCCAGACACCGTTCCTTTTGACTTCCGCATACATGCTAATATCTGTGCCCACAAATCACCTGTTCCAAAAACATCACACGTTATCAAGCTTCGTGCAGCAGGCCGACTGCGACTCTTTCGTTTGAAAAGGGAGAGAGGGGCGCCGTCTGCGCGTTGCCGCTGGCGTCATACTCTGTTTGGCAGCCAGGGATGAGGATGCAGGACTTCTCCTTGGCGATGTTGTTCACCTGCTGCATCATCGCCGCCACCGCCTGCTGCATCACATGAACCCCGCGCTCCACCAAACCGCGCGCCTAATCTGCCACGACCTCAAGCACGCGCTAGGCCGACCCACTCGTCGGGACGTGGCCCTAAGCCCATGCGCCACGCGACGGCTTGCGCGACGCGGACGGACGCGCGCCCGTCGCCGAAGGGGTTGGGGCGGTGCCGCATCGCCTCGAGCGCAGCGGGGTCCGTGAGCAGGTGGGTGATGCGCTTCTCGACTGCCTCGGGCTCCGTCCCGACAAGCTGAACCGCGCCCGCCGCGACGCCTTCAGGTCGCTCCGTCACGTTTCTCAACACGGCAACCGGCACATTCAGGCTCGCCCCCTCCTCTTGCAATCCCCCCGAGTCGGTCACCAACAACACCGAATCCCTTATGAGCGCCGCCATCTCGCCGTACGGCAGGGGGTCGCACAGGATGACGTTGGGCAGACCCGTCAGAACCGGCGTCACGGCCTCGCGCACGACGGGGTTGAGGTGAACGGGGTAGACGAAAAAACAGTCTTGATGGTGTTCGGCCACATCTTTGAGCGTACCTGCCAACGCTCTCAGCAGCGGCCAATTCTCCCGGCGGTGCATCGTGACGGTGACGAGCCGCCGCTGCTGTTGGGCTCGAGCGATAAACGAGGGCAGCGCCGCGCGCTCGCTCGCCAAACGAACGCCGTCCACGGCGGTCTGGCCGGTGACGAGGATGCTGTGGGGCGCTTTGTTTTCCCTCAGCAGATTCTTTTTGGCGTCGGGTGTGGGGGCCAAGGCGAGGTCGGTCACCACGTCGGTCAGGCACCGCAGGGCTTCCTCGGGAAAGGGCTCTTGCAAATCGTGGCTCCTCAGCCCGGCCTCGACGTGGCCGACCGGGACGCGCTCGAAAAAGGCCGCGAGCGCGACGCAGAACGTGGTGAGCGTGTCGCCATGCACCAAGACGTAATCGGCTTGCAGGTCCCGGAGCGCCGTGGCGGCCGCCTCGACGATTCGGCTCGTTAAGGCGGGCAACGTCTGCCGCTGCGTCATCACGTTTAGGTCGATGTCGGGGCGCAGGCCGAAGAGCTCGAGCGTGCTGTCGAGCTGCTCCCGGTGCTGGCCCGTGGTGAGAATCGCGCCCTGTACGCCCCCAAGCGCGCGCAGGGCGAAAACGACGGGCACCATTTTGTTTGCTTCCGGCCGCGTTCCAAAAGCGACGACGACGCGTTTCATAAAACTCCTATTGGGACTTCAACCGTCGTGACTATTAAGGCTGAGCGTGTAAACGGCTAGGTTAGTTCTAGACGCTTGTTCCGACAAAACCGCAACCCAGCGCCTGTATAGTGCAAAGCATACCCTCGGCATGGGGCACACGGTTTTTATAAGGTTTAGCATATTCATAGCGTACTCAAGGTTTAGCATACGCTGTAACGAGGAGGGGATGAGCATCTTTTACGCCTACACAAACTTACACAAACGTGACGTTGCAGCGCACCTCCCAAGCGCCTCCGGCTCCAGAGAAGCGGAGGCGTAAGGTGAGGCCCGGTAAGCTGGTCCTCGGCGCGCTCTCGCTGGCGGCGGGCGCGCTCGCGCTCCGCGTGGCGCTTAAAGAACCTTCCAACGCGCGCGACTGGAAACCCGACGTCGCCAGGATGCCCAAAGCCGAGTTTGAGGGCGACATCCTCACCCTGCACAACGTCCGCAACACCCGCTACGGCGCGCCCGGCACCCCCTACGAGGTTGTGTGGGAAACCCGGAGGTACGACTTGAGGACGCTCAAACGCCTCTGGTTCATCGTCGAGCCCTTTCACCCCACTTTCAAGGTTATCGCCCACACTTTTTTAAGTTTCGAGTTCGAGGACGACTTTTTGGCCCTGTCCATCGAGGCGCGGATCAAACAGGGCGAGTCGTATTCGATCTTCAGGGGGCTCGTCAACGAATTTGAGCTTTTTTACGGCGTCGGCGACGAGCGCGACCTCCTTTTGCGGCGCACGCTCTACTTAGGCCACGACCTCTACCTCTACCCGCTCGTCACGCCGCCCCACGAGGTGCGTACCGTGTTGGAGGGAATGCTCCAAACCGCCAACGCCCTGCGCCGACATCCGCGCTTTTACAACTCAATCACCAACAACTGCACCTCCGCCCTCCGCAAACACGCCAACCGGGTGCGCCCCGGCTCCTTCCCCGCTTTCGTCTTGGCGGACGTGTTGCCGGGGCTTTCCGACAGGGTGCTTTTTGACAAGGGCTGGATAGACACGGGCGTTCCCGGTGACGCGCTGCGCGAGACCCACAGCGTCGGGGCGCGGGTCGCGGTTTGCGCTCATGATCCCGACTTTTCAACGTGCCTTCGCAGGGGGCTGGGGCGCTAGTCCCAAGGTCAGGCGGAGCAAGCGGACAGGGGCAAAAACACACAAAAAGGTCGGAACCCCTCTTACCTTTTATTGTGAAACGACCGTTATGTGAAATTGCCAATCGGCGAGGGTCGCAGGCCGTTTTATAGTGACGCATGACGAATCCCGCCGAAAAAGCCGCGCGGCTCGAGGCGCCGCGCAGGAACGACGTCTCGAGCACGGAGGCCAAACGGGCCTACGACGACGTGGTGCGTCTGGCCGCGCAGCTCTGCGACACCCCAATAGCCGCCGTCAGCTTTTTAGAAAGCGATCATCAGCGGTTCAAGGCGGAAGTGGGGCTGAAGGTGACGCGGCTTCCGCTCGAGCAGTCCCTTTGCGCCCACACGGCTTTAGACGAGGTCTTAGACGGGGTCTTAGACAAGGTCGTGGTCGTGCCCGACATGCGCTGCGACGAGCGCTTCGGGCGTCATCCGCTCGTCACCGGAGCGCCGCACCTGCGCTTTTACGCGGGCGCGCCCCTCGTCACGGCCAAAGGGGGGGCGTTGGGAACGCTCTGCGTGATGGACAAAAAACCGCGCGAGCTGAGCCCGGCCCGGCAAGAGGCGCTGCGCGCGCTTGCCCGACAGGTCGTGAGACTTTTGGAGCTGTCGCGCACCGCCGCGAGGCTGAGGGAGAGCGAAAAGCGCTTTCAGGCGTTTATGGACAACAGCCCCATGATCTCTTTCATTAAAGACGAGGCGGGGCGCATGGTCTACGCGAATCGGCCCTTCGAGCGCCGTTTCAAGCTCGGCCGGAAGCAGTGGCAGAACCGGGACGACTTCGAGCTGTGGCCGCGCGAGGTGGCGCGCCCCCTGCGCGACCACGACCTAAGCGTCTTGGCGGGCACGAAAACGGTCAAGCTCACCGAGAGCGTGCCCACGCCCGACGGCGAGGTGCAGCACTGGCAAGTCTACAAGTTCCCGCTCAGGCTGGGCGAGCGCCGCTTCGTCGCGGGTACGGCTTTAGACATTACCGAGTTGAAGCGTCACGAAGCGCGGCTCGAGGCGCACCGCCGCAAGCTCGAGGCGGCCAACGCGCACCTCAACGTCCTGGGCACGACCGACGGCCTCACCGGCCTCAAAAACCGCCGCGCCTTTGACGAAAGGTTGGAAAGGGCGTTCGACCACGCCAGAGCGCGCCGCGAAGCGCTCTCCTTGCTGCTCATCGACGTGGACGACTTCAAAGACTATAACGACATGTTCGGCCACCCCGCCGGAGATGACGCGCTCCGCCGCATCGCCCGCTTGCTCACGGACAAGGCGCGGCGCGACGAATTTCTCGCCCGTTACGGGGGCGAGGAGCTGGCCGTCATTTTGCCTCGCACGAAGCTCCAGAACGCGCTCGCCGTGGGAGAGCGCTTTCGGCAGGCGGTCGGCACCTCGGCCTGGCCCCTGCGCGGGGTCACCATCAGCGTCGGGGCGGCGGCGCTCTCGCGCACCATACCGGACGCGGCCGCGCTCGTCCGGGCGGCTGACGCGGCGCTCTACCGCGCCAAAAGAGCGGGGCGCAACTGCGTCCGGCCGCTCGCCACCCTTTCCTGACTTTTTTTAGCGAACACCCCCATCCGGACAAACCCGCACCAACGCCCCGTTTGCCTTGTGGCACGGGGTATACTGGAGCCGATGAAGCACCTTGCCGTTCTCACCTCCGGAGGCGACGCGCCGGGCATGAACGCCGCCATCCGCGCGGTCGTCCGCACCGCCATCTACTACGACGTCCGCGTCTCGGGCGTCTACCGCGGCTACCAAGGCATGATAGAAAACGACATCGAAGAACTGGGCCCCAGGAGCGTCGCCAACATCATCCAGCGCGGCGGCACGGTTTTACGCACGGCGCGTTCAAAGGCCTTTATGACGGTTGAAGGCCGCGCGAAGGCGGCGGACAACCTCCGCAAGCACGGGATTGAGGGTCTGGTCGTTATCGGCGGCGACGGCTCCTTTCG
Source organism: Trueperaceae bacterium (assembly GCA_965214995.1). GTDB lineage: Bacteria > Deinococcota > Deinococci > Deinococcales > Trueperaceae > CBDCCT01. The sequence continues at coordinate 3,436,602 of CBDCCT010000002.1, read as the reverse complement.
CGGCGCGGCGGCGCTTTATGAAGAGCACGACTTTCCGGTCGTCGGCATCGCCGGGACGATTGACAACGACGTGTACGGCACCGACGTGTCGATTGGCTTTAACACCGCCATGAACATTGCGTTAGACGCCATCGACCGCCTGCGCGACACCGCCGCGAGCCACGACCGCCTCTTCCTCATCGAGGTGATGGGGCGGCGCGCGGGGCACATCGCGCTCAACGTGGGCGTCGCGGGGGGCGCCGAGGCCATCCTCTTGCCCGAGGTCGAGGTGGACGTGCCCGCGCTCGTCAACATGGTCATCGACGCGCAAAGGCGGGGCAAAAGCTCGAGCGTCGTCGTCGTCGCCGAGGGTGCCCATCCGGGCGGCGCGGTGGCCTTACAAAAGGAAATTGAGGCCGCCTGCGGCTACGAGGCCCGTACGAGCATCTTAGGCCACATCCAACGCGGCGGCTCGCCGAGCACTCGAGACCGCGTCTTGGCCTCGCGCCTTGGCTACGTGGCGGTCAAGGGCCTGCTTGACGGCAAAACGGGCGTGATGGTCGGCGTGGACAAGCGCGGCACCGAGTTCGTGCCCCTACACGACACCTGGGAAAAACACAAGGAAATAGATTGGCAGCTTTTTGAGCTGGCGAAGGTGCTGGCTATTTAGATTTGGTGGTTAGAACTACTTAACCACAGTAGTTCCCACTGAAGTATCGGACAATTTCTTCGTCCTCAGTGACCATACAGTCCGTGATACGAAACACCTCAGATATCCATTCATGCTGTAGCGCCTCGTCTCGGTTCAGAATGGAACCGAGGAATGTCACCTGGCTCCACGGAGAGACTTCCGCGTCTACCATGCCCACCTGAAACCGATCCTCAGTAGCTCTTATCTCGAAGGGAAACGCCACGCGTGCCTCTGGACTCACTTCGGCGTCACCCCACTCTCCCAGCCCAATCATCGCGCTTACTATCTTTTCGGGATGCTCCGGCGTGAAAGCAGCATAGTAGACCGCGAAAGCGTCATTGTCTTTGTAAACGAAGCGTGTCAGTCGGACCATTGTACTACCGCAGCATTTGCAAATCGATGCCTGCGGCTTTTCGGATTCGATGCGGATCACAAAAAATGCTGTCTAACTATGACTACCCCGCACCCTGGCATCCTGCATCCTGCGAGATAACATCCTTAAAGGGAATTTTATTGCAGCACAGGGATGAGAAAAGTGGCAACCACGAAACATATATGGGCGCTTACTCAAGAGAAACATCTCCTTCCTCAGACGAGGTCAGACGTGTTATCCGTACGAAGCGACTCAGCCGATGCACCGAGAAATCTCACGTCTATTATATTCCTTTGTTGTCCTCAACGCAGCGTAACGAGAGTCGCCGTCCAGCAGCAGCTAACGAACAACCCGCCTAAACGTATCCTTCCCCTTTTGCAACACCACCGGCTCCGACACATCCACCTGAAGCTGCACGTCTTCCACAGGCTCACCGTCAAGTTTCAAGCCGCGGTTTTGAATGAGGCGGCGCGCCTCGCCGTTTGAGCCCGTGAGGCCGGCGAGCGTGGCGAGTTTGCAAATCCAGATGTGGCCGTCCTCGAGCTCTCCTTCCGGCAGCCGAAAAGAGGGCACGTCCTCGGGAATCCCGCCCTTGGCGACGTAGTCATAACGCTCCTCGGCCTCCTCGATGGGCGCTTCTCCGTGGTAAAGGCGCACGAGTTCGCGGGCGAAAACGCGGTGAGCTTCTTTCACGTCTTTGCCAATCAATGTTCTCATTTCGTTCAGGTCAAGCGGCGTGCAGAGCGTGGCGTACTTGTAAAGCAGCGCGTCGGGCACCTGCATCGCCTTTTTGAACATCACCTCGGGGGGCTCGGAAATGCCGATATAGTTGCCCAAGGATTTAGACATCTTTTGGACCCCATCGAGACCCTCCAACAGCGGCGTGGTGAGCGCGATTTGCGGCTCCTGCCCGTACGCGCGCTGCACGTCGCGGCCCACAAGCAGGTTGAAAAGTTGGTCGGTGCCGCCGAGTTCCACGTCCGCTTCTATCGCTACCGAGTCGTAAGCCTGCGCCAGCGGGTAAAGAAACTCGTGAACGCTAATGGGCACGCCTCCCTGGTAGCGGTTAGAGAAATCGTCGCGCTCCAACATCCGCGCCACTGTATAAGACGAGGCCAAGCGCACAATCTCGGCAAAACCCAAGGGCTCGAGCCATTCAGAATTGTAGCGAATCTCGAGCTTCTGGGGGTCATCATCCAAAATCTTGCTCGCCTGCTGCACATAACTTTCTGCGTTGCGGCGGGTTTGTTCGAGGTCCAACACCGGACGCGTTTTCGACTTACCCGACGGGTCGCCGATCATGCCGGTAAAGTCGCCGATGATTAAGACGACCTTGTGGCCCAAATCCTGAAACTGGCGCATCTTGCGCAGCACCACCGCGAAGCCCACGTGGATGTCCGAACTCGTGGGGTCGATGCCCAACTTGACGCGCAGGGGCCTGCCCTCTTTGGCGGCGGTCTCGAGTTTGTCCTCAAGCCCACCCTCCGGCACGATATGCTCGGCACCGCGCGACAGGATGTCTAAAGCTTCGTTTACAAGAGTCGAACTCATCTTCTGCCCTTTCTCAACCCAGCCCTTACCGAAATATCTACCCGTATGAAGTACCTACCAGAGTCACGTTACAAGCTTACAGGAAACCCGCACGGCGACACGGCGCTCGAGCCTAGCAGCGTAGTCATCGCCAACGCGGCCCCCGGCTTTGGCAGCACCTTCCGCGGCTTTTTCGCGCCGCCTAACCCCAGAAAAACACGCTGCCGCAAAGCCTTAACACCGTCAAAGCCGGAACAGAAAAACGTATAAACGTACAGAAAAAACTTAAGCACGGCTCGAGCCGGGGCAGTCTACAATTTGTTCTACACTCAAATCTGTTCTATACTCATGGGGTGGGGGGTGTTGACAGGGCGCTCGAGCAGCGCATCCGGCGTAAAGCTTGTGAGTTCAGGGAAGCGTCGGCGCAAAAGTTCTCGGCGAACTGCGAAAAAACAGGAGGAGTTATGACCACCGTCAGCACCGCCAGAAGCAACGTCTCGTTTGGGAGCGCAATACGCGCCGGGCTCACCGCCGGAGTCATCGCGGCCCTTATCAACGCCGTCATCTACTTCATCACGCGCGCCATCCTCGGCGGGCCTTTGGCCGTAGACACACCCTTTACCAACAGCGTCGGCCTCATCCCCATCATCCTTTTTAGCGTCGTGGCCGCGCTCGTCGCGGGGGCGCTCTACTGGCTTTTGGACCGCTTTCTCGCCAACCCGAACCCGGCCTTTTTGGTCATCGCGGCGGTTGTGTTCATCGTGTTCGCCATCAACCCCATCACCGCGGCCTTGAGCCCCGTGACGGGCTGGGCGCTCGAGATCATGCACGGCGTCGTCGCGGTTCCCACCATCATGGCGCTGCTGAGCCTCAAGAGGTAAAACGCCGAGACAACATCCAAAAGCCCGTTAATCTAAAAAGTAGTTCGTCCGCTCTCCTAGAGCGGACGTTTGTTTGCACACTTGATTGAGGTTTCGCGCCGCTGACAACTGGGTAGTTGACAATCCGATAAAGGAACTTACGCTGCCAGCACACCCTGAGAAGACGGCTGCTTGGGGCTGGAACCATAGTAATTGTCCCCTTCAGTACCCGGTTTTAAAAGCAAGACGAGGGAGAGGTAGAGGTTGTATATTGGGATGAACTTTAGCCAATAGTGAGAGCCGGGGCGGTCGAGGTCATGCAGACGCTTGACCGTCGCAACCCCGGTAACAATAAGGAAGGGGGTGTAGATGAGGTAGATCAACACAATAAGAAATGGGGGTGGTTCTTCAGCTATAAAAAGCTCAGGACGGGTCATTCCCAAAATAAAACCCAAAGCAAAAATCGTCACCATGTACGTAGCGCCAGCCAAAAACGACGTCAAGAAGTACCCGCCTCTGCCCAGCCTGCCCTGCATCGAAAAAAGTCGGTTCACATCAAACCCTCCAAGAGAAGTTGACCTGGAGTTTAGAGGGTAGGCTCTTACAACATTCTTACGGCCTGAAACCCGGATGTGTAAGTTTTTCGTGAGCCGGCAAGCCTTATCTTTTCGACATGCTACGCGCCGTTGCCGCCCTGTCCGTACTCGCCGCCCTCGCCCTGCTCTTCGTCCCGCTACCCGACGCTTGGCTCGGACGGCGAACGCTGCCCACGATGCTTTTGGAGCGTTATCACACCGACGAGCCTCTCCCGACGAAGGGAAAGGAGGAAACGGTGGGGCTTTGTGAAGCGCAGCGCTGCCTCACCATCTACCTTTCTCCTTGGTGCCCCCACTGCCAAAGCGCGAAACCGATGATTCGGACGCTCAGGGCTGAACTGGCTCGTGAGGGCGTCCCCACCACCATCATCGTCGGCAGAGACACCCGCGAAAACAGCGCGGCCTTTGCCTCGAGCTTCACCGACTCGGTCTACCTAGACTCCGAAGGACTGTTTTTTGACGAGGCACACCTTCAGGGCGTCCCTATGTTCATCATGACCGATTGGGAGGGGCACATTCTCCAGATTGCGCCCGATTACACCCCTGAAATGGCCCCGAAGCGCGCCCATCTGGGACTTGAGAAGGGATGAACATGGGTTCACATGTTACTCAAGGTGGTAGGTAGCCCTTAGCAGCCGGTCACAGCGCGCTTAAGTTCGCGTAAAATCAGTTTATGGCCGAAATCGAGCTTACCCAAGGCGACATCACCAAACAGCAGGTAGACGCCATCGTCAACGCCGCGAACACCTCACTCCTCGGCGGCGGCGGCGTGGACGGCGCGGTTCACCGCGCGGCGGGGCCGAAGCTTTTAGAAGAAACGCGCACCCTGGGCGGCTGTCCCACGGGCGAGGCGCGGCTCACCAAGGGCTACAACCTGCCCGCCAAGTTTGTGATTCATACCGTCGGCCCGGTGTGGCGGGGCGGGCACGGCGGGGAGGACGAGCTTTTAGCGAGCTGCTACCAGAGCGTTTTCAGGTTGGCGGTGGAAAATAACGTCAAAACCATCGCGTTTCCGTCCATCAGCACCGGGGTCTACGGCTTTCCCATTGAGCGGGCGAGCCGCATCGCCATGCTCGAGACCAAGCACTTTTTTGGCCGGGACACCCCCTTGGAGCGCGTGGTGATGGTGCTTTTTAGTCTTCACGACTATGACGTCTATGTGAAGGCTCGAGCCGAAGTCTTCTGATGCTCCAGGAGGGGATGATTGCGCGGGTTAAACGCCTCTGCCGGGAGGACGCGCGTCTGAAAGCGGCGCTCATGTACGGCTCGTTTACCAAAGGCGAGGGCGACGTCTATTCGGACATCGAGTTTTATCTCTTTTTCGCGGACGAGGTTGTCGAGTCTGTCCAGCTCGAGGCGTGGGTGGCGGGGGTGTCCCCCGTCGCGCTTCACCTCACCAACGAGTTCGGGACGGACGTGGTGGTATTCGAGAACGGCGTGCGGGGCGAGTTTCATTTTGAGCGGGCCTCAGAAATGGCGCAGGTCAGGACGTGGGCCGCCGCGCCGGACACGCCCCTGCCCGACGCGATGCTCATTCTCGACCGCACGGGGGAACTTGCGGGACACCTAAGGTACTGGCGCGACAAACCTTTTAAGGGGCTCGAGCCCATGCACCTGCAGACCGTTTACGACCGCCTCCTCAACTGGCTCTTACTCGGCTTGAACGTACTTGAGCGGGGCGAGCGGGCTCGAGCCTTTGATACGCTCCACCACGTCCACCGCCACATGCTGTGGCTGGCGCGAGCCGCGGAGGGAGCCACGGGGCACTGGCTCACGCCGTCGCGGGGACTCGAGGGAGATTTAGGCGCGTACGCGCGTTTTGCGGCCTGTACGGGCGGCCTTGCAGAACTGGAAACCGTCTACGCCGCCTGCTGGCTATGGACGAAAGAACTTGTGGAGAGGCTTGGGCTCGAGCCGCGTGGGGTGGTGACGAGGGGGCTCGAGGCGCGTTTTAAGGCGCTGGGGGCCCGTTGACGCGACACTTCTGCACTTCCGTCCACAACCCCTTGCGTTTTGCGGCGAATTGGCTTATGCTCAAAATATCCACAAGGCGACGACAAAGAGTGTTGTGTGTTGGTTGTGGTCCGGACCTCTTCTGGTGGTCCGCAAGAGAAAGCGTGAAAGCATTCATGCAGAAAGATGGGTAACATGGCAACAGGTACAGTCAAATGGTTCAACAGCGAAAAAGGCTTCGGCTTTATCGAGCAGTCCGAGGGCGGCGAGGACGTGTTCGTTCACTTCTCGGCCATCCAGGGCGACGGCTACCGCGAGCTTAACGAGGGCGACAAGGTCGAATTCAACGTCGAGCAGGGCCAAAAGGGCCTGCAGGCCGCGAACGTAACCGTGACCGACGCGGCCCCCGCCGCAAGCCGCTCCCGCAGCCGCTACTAACGCAAACGAACCTTTTACCGGGGCGCGTGTTCAAACACGCGCTTTTTCTTTTTCCCCGCGCTTCTACGTGACAACCTTTGACACCCGCCCGGCGACGCCACAGCGTCTCCCCCACCCCGCCCGCCGCGCACTTTGTAAGCCTGGAAAAGGTATCTTTTCCCACTTTTGCTAGACTCAGAGAGCTTTGAGCGGAGATGTAACAACGGTTTCCACCCGGTCGAGCCGGTTCAGCGCAGGAATTATCTCCTGTATATTCCAGACGGTAACTTTAGACTGAAGCTTGCTCAAACCAGGGTGATACCTGCGACCGCTCTCGAGAGGAGACACACATGGCTTTTCAGCTCCCAGATTTGCCCTACGCATTCGACGCTTTAGAACCCCACATCGACGCCCAAACGATGCAGATTCACCACGACAAGCACCACGCGGGCTACACGAGCAAGCTCAACGACGCCGTCCAGGGAACCGAGATGGAGAATATGTCCATCGAGGAAATTCTGAGCCAAGGCAACTTACCCACGGCGGTGCGCAACAACGGCGGCGGCTACCACAATCACGACCTCTTCTGGAAAGTGATGAGCCCGCAGGGGGGCGGTCAGCCTTCGGGTGAACTCGCCGACGCCATCAACGACGCGTTCGGCTCGTTTGACGCGTTCAAAGAGGAGTTCACGAACGCTGCCGGGAGCCGCTTCGGTTCGGGCTGGGCCTGGCTGGTTTCTAATAATGGGACGCTCGAGGTGACCAGCACCCCCAACCAGGACTCCCCGCTTATGGAAGGCAAAACGCCTCTGTTGGGTCTCGACGTGTGGGAGCATTCCTACTACCTCAAGTACCAGAACAAGCGCCCCGAGTATATTAGCGCCTGGTGGAACGTGGTGAATTGGGACCAGGTGGCGGAAAACTACCGCAACGCTCAATAAACCAAAATGGATGACCAAGAAGCGCGGCGCAACAACCGCGCTTCTTTTTTGCACCCTAAGCCTGCACTCAAAACCTCTCTCATCCCGTGACTCTGTGGTGAAAAACCGTGTTAGCGTGTGGCGTAGCGACTTCACAGGCCCCGCACGGGGAAAGAGGATGGGGTGACTTATGAAATTTTTGTGGACTTTTCTGGTCCTGAGCGCGTGCGCGCCCGCCACCGGCGTCTCGGCGGGCGTGATAGCCGAGCAGACTTTCAACGACCTTACCGGCTCGGCCTATACGACGGATTCATTGGAGAGCGGCGGGCGGCTGGGCAACGGCGGCGCGTTTAACGACGGCGGCCCCGGTTTGGGCTTCGAGACGTTCTGGTTCGACACGCGGGGCGTGGGCGCGGGGCCGGTGGTGCCGGGGGACGAGGTTGACGACTACGTCGGCGTCAATACTTTTGGCGGCGGGGGCGCGCCCAACGTGGGGCCGGAGGGAACGCCCGTGGGGGAGGCGGAGCGAAACTTTGAATTCAACGACGGCGACGGGCGGCTCGAGCTTGTGTTCGACCCTGTGGACGTGAGCGGCTTTCAGACCCGCGTCTTTGGCCTCGACTACTGGATTAACAGCACGAGCTATGAAGCGGACGACGCCTTTACCGTCACGTTGAGCGACGGCAACGAGACGGTGAGCGTGCTCGAGTTTGGCGGGAGCGACTTGGAGGCGAACGCCAGCGCGGACGACCGCGGCATCGGCTGGCGGGCGCTGAGGGTGGACCTCGAGCCCCTCCTCTCGGACGGTTTGGAGGAAACCATCACGCTTACGGTTGGTGTGGACACAAACTCGGGGGCAGAAAACGTTTTTGTTGACAACGTGAGGTTCACTTACGGCGTAGAGGACGAAAGCGGCGGGGGCGAAGTTGTCGCAATTCACGACGTTCAGGGAAGCGGCGACTCGAGTCCCTTGGTGGGCGAGACCGTCACCGTCGAGGGCGTGGTGGTCGGTGATTTTCAGTATGAAGATGATTCTGATAATGGTTCAGAAAACGTTTTAGACGCGGACGACGGAGACCTGGGCGGTTTCTACGTGCAGGAGGAACCGGTTGATGCGGACAACGACCCGGCCACCTCCGAGGGGCTGTTTGTTTACGCGCCTGACTTAGACGCGGAAAGCGTCAGCGTCGGTGACAGGGTGCGCGTGACGGGGAGGGTGACCGAGTACGAGACTTCTAACGGTTCGTCGCTGACGCAGCTTGCGGACGTTACCGAGGTAAGCGTGACGGGCACGGCGGAACTCCCCGCGCCCGTTGACATCACGTTGCCGTTGGACGTGCTCGAGCCCTTTGAAGGGATGCGCGTCACTTTCCCCCAGACGCTCGTTATCTCCGAATATTTCAACTACGACCGCTTCGGCGAAATCGTCCTGTCGCTACCGCTCCCCGACGACGAGGGCCGCGCGTACACGCCGACGAGCTACCTCGACCCGGAGGAGCAGGAAGCCGCTATCGAAGAAGTCGAGGAGGCCGTCACGCTAAGCCGCATCACCTTAGACGACGGGCGCTCCTCCCAAAACCCCTTCCCGGCCCGCCACCCGAACGGCGCGCCCCTTGGCCCAGACAATCTTTTTCGCGGCGGCGACACGGTCGCCAACGCCGTCGGCGTGCTCGACGACACCTTTGGTCGCTACCGCGTCCAGCCGACGGGCGCGGCGGACTACACCCAAGAAAACCCGCGCCCCGACGCGCCCGAGGCGGTGGGCGGAACCTTGAGGGTGGCGAGCTTCAACCTGCTCAACTTTTTCACGACGCTGAGCGAGGCGGGGGAGGTTTGCGGTGCGGGGGAGAACCTCGAGTGCCGCGGCGCGGACACTCAAGAGGAGTTTGAGCGGCAGCGGGCCAAGATTATCGAGGCGCTACTCGGTCTGGACGCGGACATTGTCGGCCTTGTTGAGCTCGAGAACACGTCCGGCGCCGACCCGCTCGGAAGCCTCGTCGCGGGGCTCAACGCGCGGCTCGGTGAGGACACCTACCGCGCGATTGACACCGGCACGCTCGGCACCGACGCCATTCGGGTGGGCATTCTTTACAAGACGGGCGCGGTCGTCCCCGTGGGCGAGACCGCGACGCTTTCGGAACCGGCGAGCGTTTTCGTCGGGCCGGGGACGAACCGGGTGCCGCTGGCGCAGTCGTTCGTTACGGAAGCGGGCGGCGCGCTGACGGTGGTCGTTAACCACTTCAAGTCCAAGGGGTGCAGCGGCGCGGCGGGTGCGAACCGTGACAACGGTCAGGGGTGCTATAACGAACGCCGCACGGAGGCCGCGAAGGCCATCACGGCGTGGCTGGCAGCGAACCCTACAGGCGTAAACGACGCCGACGTGCTGCTCATGGGCGACCTCAACGCCTACGACGAAGAGGACCCCGTGGACGCGCTTCGTACCGCCGGTTACACCGACCTCGTCGAAACGTATGGCGGCGAGTTCGCCTACTCCTACGTTTTCGACGGGCTTTTTGGCTATCTGGATTATGCGCTCGCCAGCGAGACGCTGCTCTCCCAGGTCACGGGCGCGACCGAGTGGCACATCAACGCTGACGAGCCCGACATCTGGGATTACGACACCTCCTATAATAATCCGGTCTACTATCAGGTGACCCCCTACCGCACCTCCGACCACGACCCGATTCTGGTTGGACTGGACCTCTCTCCCGACCCGCAGGTTGTACTAAGCGCGCTGCAAAACGCGGTGGCGGGGCTCGAGCGCCCCGACAACCTCAGCTCGGAACTCGAGGGCGTCCAAGACGCTCTCCAGGAAAACGACGGCGCAGAGGCTTTAGACAGGCTCAACGCGTTTCGCAATTTCTTAGAGGCTGAAGCCTCGTTGGAGGACCAGCGGCTTCCCTTCCTCACCGACGCGCTTACGAACGCGCTGCGCTAGTCACTAGACCAAAAAGGCGCGTTCGTTCCGTGCCTCTCACATTTGAAGCTCGAGGTCTCGTATGGTGAGGTTATGACTCAAAACAAACCCATCATGGTCATCGCCGGGGCGTCCGGCGTGGTCGGCAAGCATCTTGTCAAAGCAGCCGGGAACCGCTACCGGATACGCACGCTCACGCGCAGCGCGAGCACGGAGCATGAGGGGGCGACGCCGATGGTGTGGCGGCCCAAGGCGGCCAAAGAAGGGGACGAGAAGGCGCTCGAGGCCCTCGCCGAAGGGCTCGACGGTGCTGCCGTGCTCGTTAATTTGGCGGGCGCGTCCGTGGCCGACGGGCGTTTGGGGGAGGCGCACAAAAAGCGCGTGTTGGAAAGCCGGGTCGAGAGTACGCGGACGCTGCTCCACGCCCACCGCTTATGCCGTAACCCACCCCCCGTCTGGTTCCAGGCCTCCGCCACGGGCTACTACGGCGACGCGGGCGAGGCCGAACTGGACGAAAACGCCCCCAAAGACGCGGGCTTCTTCCTCGCTGAAGTTTGCGACGCGTGGGAAGGGGCCGCCGGGGGCGCGAACGGCGCGCGCTTGATTATCGGGCGCATCGGCGTCGTGCTCGCCAAGGACGCGCCGGGCTGGAGGAAGATGCTCGCGCCTATCCGTCTCGGCGTCGGCGGCCCCTTTGGCAGCGGGCGGCAGTGGTGGGCTTGGATTGACGCGGACGACCTCGCGCGGGCGATGCTCTTCTTGATTGAACGCGACGAGAGCCGCGGCGTCTACAACTTGAGCGCCCCCGAGCCCGTGCGCCAGGGCGACTTGGCTCGAGAAACCGCGCGCCGCCTGCGCCGCCCCACCATCACCGCCCCCGCTTTTGCCTTACGCTTAGCAACGGGCGGCGTGGCCGACACCGTCCTCCTGCCGAGCGCCAAGGCGCTGCCGACGAGGCTGCTTGCGGAAGGCTTTACGTTCGAGCGCCCGGATGTAGAGAGCGAGCTTGACAAACTGCTTGGGTGACGACGGAAAATTCCTGCTATTGGGATGAAAAGCGGAGACGAGCGCGTAACTATGCGCCACGTCCAAACTCAACAGAAGGTCTACCCGCCAAAAGTCCGAGCACTGAAATGTCCTCGTCTACTTGCGGCCAGTGAACGCCCTCGCCGTTCCCAAGCAGTTCATAGTCAGCGCGTTCTGAAGGGCTGGCTTTTGCCAAGCGGGGAAACCAAACGATAGGAATTGACAGGCTGCGCCCATCGGACAAGAAGACCCTGAGTTCGTCGTCGGTACATTCGACGGCGCTAGCGAGAACAGGGTTAGCGGCTAAAGAATGCATTCCACGCCTCCTCAAATGCTGATTGGTTCTCTTCGACAAGCTCGAGCAACTTTGACAGCTCACGAGCCGGAAAGCCGGTGCTGCTGGCGTAAGTTACGGGTTTGAGCCAAAACTTTGCCAAAGCGCGGTTTCGCTGAACGTGGATGTGGGCGGGTTCATCGTTTTCGTTAGCGTAGAAGAAAAACCTATAAGGGCCGATTCGTGAGACCGTAGGCACATACTTATTCTAATGCGTGGCACCGGAAACTATAGGTAATTGCCAGCAAATCCCCCGTAACCTCCTGTTGAGCGCACGCAGCTAAACTGCACACTTAGGAAAATCTTACTTCAAAAACCGCTCGCGGCACCCTAGACTAAAATAATGTCTTACGAACTTCCAAAATCACTCCGTATGTTTAGTTACACTCTTGGGGCCCTCACCCTTCTCTTTGTCGTCCTTGGCTACATATATGTCGGAGCAGCTTCATATTATCTTATTGGCTTGATTACCCAGCTAGGAGGAGAGGTCAATTGGTTGCTAAAGATGCTAATACTAACGTCAGATACCTACTGGATTGTAAGTCTTGCTTTGTTCGCTATTTCTGTATTCGTTATTGTCAAATTTAGAAACACACCTACAGGCGTCATCTCAAACGTGGTGCTCTTTATAGTTGTGCTGCTTTTCCCAATACTGATAATTGAAGGAATACGAATGACTGCAACACAGATTTACCTGCCTTACTTACTCAACTGAGCCTCGAGCCCCACACCATATCAGCAACCCTAAAAACTTCAAAGGTTCACACCCTACGCCGTAGTCTCACAAGCATCTTTACGGTTCAATAACCACATGAGCCTAGAAACCACCACGCTCACCCTCAAGCCCACCCCACCCTTCTCTTTTGAACAAACCTTAAACTTCATCCGCACCTTCCGCTCACAACCTTATGAGCGCCACCCGGCGCACGAGCAAATCGTCGAGGGCGCGCTGCAACGGGTGGTGAGCATCTTGGGGCAGCCCGTCCTGTTTCGGGTGCGGGAGGCAGGGACGGTGGAGAGGCCGAGACTCGAGTGCGCCCTCTACGCAGAAAATTTAACTTCTGAACGTGTGGAGGCCGCGGAGGACCGCATCCGCTTTTTCTTGAGTCTGGACGATGATTTAGAGCCGTTTTACGCGCTGGCGGCCAAGGACCCGGCGTTTGGGGGGGTTGCAGAGGCGCTTTACGGCTATCACCCGTTCAAGGTCTTGACGCCCTTCGAGAGCGCCTGCTGGGCGGTCATCCAGCAGCGCACGCCCAACGCGTTCGCGCACGAGACGATGCGGCGGCTTATGGAGGCGGGCGGGGGGCTCGAGTGGGGCGGCCACACGCACCGCGCGTTTCCCGAACCTCAGCAGCTCCTCACCGCGCCGCCCGGCACGATGCTGGCAGCCACCAACAACACGCGCAAAACGGAGCGGATGGACGCGCTCATCAAGGCGTGGGCGGGAGCCGACGAAGCGTTTTTACGGCGCGCACCCTACGACGAGGTAGCGCGCTGGCTGGGGGGCATCAAGGGCGTGGGCGCGTGGTCAATCGACTTCATCATGCTGCGCGGCCTCGGGCGCACCGAGCGCGTGCCCTGGACGGACACGGGGCTTTTACCCGCGGCTTCGTCCGTCTATACGCAGGGCCTTTCCATCAGCGCGGGCAGCGCACGGGAACTTGCCGAGCGTTATGGGTGGTACGGGGGGCTGTGGGCGCACTACCTCAAGGTCTACTACTGGGGCACATCTGAAGCACATTGAGTTCGTGAAGTTTGCATCTTTATAAACAACCATGTACTCTTTTCACATCTTCACTAGGCCGCTATCCAGTAAAGTGAGAGGAGCAGCGGGAGCGAGTGCCACCGCTTAGGGGAGAACTGGACAGTCACTATGTACATCCCTCTTCACATCTGGGGCGACCCCGCGCTTAGGGCCTCCTACACCGTCGACCTTTTCCCCTTGCACGACCCCTACCAACAGATGCCCACACAAACGGTCGTGGTTTATGCGACGAGCTTTGAAGAGGCCGTGATGATAGCGGAGCGTGAGGCGCAACCGCTTAGGCTCGAGCCCAAAAGGCCTGGGTCGAAACGCGCCAACTAGAGCTTCAACACTCTTGACATGTACCCGAAGAAGCCGCGCTCGTAGAAACTTAAAAAATATACAAGTGGACGGATAAAAAAGAGGCGAGTCTGACTCGCCTCTTTTATTATGTTGGTTTGTTGCGGTTCAGCTTAACGCTCCCAGTAAGGGGTGTAGCCGTAGTAGTCGTGAACCTGCTTGCCCCAATCCAAGTTGGCGGTGTCGGGCCAGTCGTTTTTGTCGAAGCCTTCAGCGTTCTTTAGGCGGTCTTTGTCAACGTTGAGAACCAGCTTATGGTCCTCTTCGTTCACGTCAAACGCTTGCCAGGGAACGGCGAAAAGCTTGTTGCCTACGCCCAAAACGCCGCCGAAATCGAGGACGGCGTATGCCACCTGACCGCGCTCGACGTCAATCATGAGCTCTTTAAGATTGCCGAGGTTTTCGCCCTGCGCGTTTCTGACGCCGTCGCCGATGATCGAGGAAGCGGATAGGGTTCGCCTGTAGTTCGTGTTTGCCATGATTTGTGCCTCCCATGAGTTAGGTAAGTTGAGGCTGCTTGTATCAACCTCTTGGCTAAACGATAGACCTGGGTGCGGAGGAAAAAAGTAGCTTGTTCCACAAATATGGAGGTCACAAATGCGTGGGGGAGGTTCTGCATAAGTGCTGTTCCATAAGGGGTGTATAAGAGTGAAGCCTCCACTTTGGGGGCGTGTCACACTGGTGAGGAGGAGCGTGAACATGAAAGCGGCGCTGATGGAGGCTTTTAAGGAACCCCTGCACGTCACCCAGGTTCCCGACCCCGAGCCGCCCGAGGACGGGGTGGTCATCGAGGTGCGGGCCAACGGCATCTGCCGTTCGGATTGGCACGCGTGGCAGGGTCACGACCCGACGATAAAACTGCCGCACGTGCCGGGGCACGAGCTCGCGGGCGTGGTGGTGGCGGCGGGGCCGCGCGTGGCGAATTGGCGGGGCGGCGAGCGCGTCACCGTGCCCTTTTGCGGCGGTTGTGGCGTCTGTGCGCCCTGTCGGGAGGGAAATCAGCACATTTGTGACAACGATTATCAGCCTGGCTTTACGGGTTGGGGCTCTTTTGCGCAGTACGTTGCCATCCCCAGGGCGGACATCAACCTGGTGGGTTTGCCCGACGCGCTTGGCTTTGTCGAGGCGGCGAGCTTAGGCTGCCGTTTTATGACCGCCTTTCGGGGCGTGGTGGACCAGGGCCGCGTTAGGCCGGGCGAGTGGTTGGCGGTTCACGGCTGCGGCGGGGTGGGCTTGTCGGCCATCATGATTGCGAGCGCGCTCGGGGCGCAGCCCGTTGGGGTTGATATCGACGGGAGGGCGCTCGAGCTAGCCCTCTCCGTCGGCGCAGCCGCCGTGGTCAACGCGCGGGAGACGAATCCTGTCAAGGCCATCCGCGACCTCACAAACGGCGGCGCGCACGTGTCGATTGACGCCTTGGGCAGCGCCCTCACCTGCCGCAACTCGATTCGCTCTTTACGCAAGCGCGGGCGTCACGTGCAAATCGGGCTGATGCTGGCGGAGGAGCGCAACGTCTCGATGCCGATGTTCGAGGTTATTGCCAAAGAACTCGAAATCGTCGGCTCGCACGGGATGCAGGCGCACCGCTACGAGGAGATGCTGCGGATGATTGTCTCCGGCGTGCTTAGGCCGGCCCGGCTCATCGGCAAGACGGTGGGGCTCGAGGGGGCGGGCGCGGAGCTCGCCGCGATGGGTGAATTCAAGGGGCGTGGGGTCACGGTGATTGACAGGTTTTAGACGCTGTTCCCTTGGTTGCATCCGCCCGCGCTTTCGGATGGGCTGAAATGGGGTTGCAAGAGATAGGACTAAAAGCATTACAACAGGTGCGCGCCACAAGACTCCCGGACGACCAAGCGCGTCGCCAGGCCCACCTGCGCCTCCGGCACGCGTTCGCCGTGGACGAGGCGCAGCAGCATCTCCCCGGCCAGGCGTCCCTGCTCGAGCGCAGGCACACGCACCGTGGTGAGGGGCGGGCTCAAAAAGGGCGCGGTGGGGATGTCGTCGTAGCCCACCACGGCCACGTCCTCGGGCACGCGCAGGCCCGACGCGTGCACCGCGGCAACCGCGCCGACCGCGATGGTGTCGTTGCCCGCGAACACGGCGTCGGGTCGGGCGGAGGCGAGCAGCGAGCGCATGGCCGCGTAGCCGCTGGCGGCGCTGTAGTCGCCTATGCGCACCAGCGCCTCGTCGAGGGGCCGCCCGGCCTTGACTAAAGCGCGGCGGTAGCCCGCGAGCCGGTCTTTCGACGAAAGATACTGCGTCGGGGCGTAGGTGATGTGGGCGATGCGTTCGTAACCCAGTGAGACAAGGTGGGCGACCGCCGCCTCCGCGCTCGAGCGGTGGTAGACGGCGTGCGCCTCGGGGTGCCTGATTTTGCCTATGAGCACGAGGGGAAAGCCCTGCTCGACGAGCCCGACCAGTTGCGCGTCGTCCGAACGGGGGTTCAAGACGATGAGCCCGTCTATCTGCTTGGCGCTGACGAGCGCTTCGTAGGCGTCGTCCTGACGCACGTCCCCCGCCGCCTCGACGATGGTGCGAAAGCCCCGCTCGCGGCTCACCACGGTGAGGCTATAAAGCACCTGCGAAATAAATGCGTCGACCTGCAAATGATGCGCGTCAAAGACCACGAGCCCCAGCGTGCGCGTTTTGCCGCTCGCTAAGGTGCGCGCCGCCGCGTCGGGGACGTAGCCGAGCTCGAGCGCGGCTTGACGCACGCGCTGGCGCGTTTCCGGCCTGATGTTCATCCCCGGCACGTCGTTGAGCACGAACGACACGGTGGTGCGCGACACCCCGGCCCTTTGGGCGACCTGGCGGCTGGTCGCCCGTCTCACGTCACCGGGCGCGGCGAGCGCGCGCTGCTCATAAGGATACTCGTTAGGACGAGGTCAGCGCCTATGCCGGAACCGCCCTTCTGGGCCCTTCGCGCAGCGCCTCGGGGATATAGTCGCCGTGCGCCTCGATAAGCTCGTCGACTAAGTTCCAAATCTCATCCAGGGTGAGTTCCGCCGCGGTGTGCGGGTCGAGCATGGCGGCGTGGTAGACGTGCTCACGCTCTCCCGTCAGCACCGCCTGCACGGTGAGCTCTTGCACGTTGACGTTGGTCTGCATCAAGGCCGCCAAGTGCGGCGGGAGGGGGCCTATCTTGGTGGGCTGCACCCCGTTCGCGTCGACCAAGCAGGGCACCTCGACGCAGCAGCTTGGGGGCAGGTTGTCGATAATCCCGCGGTTGGGGACGTTGCCGTAGACGCGGCGGAGCGTGCCCGTCTCGAGGCTGTGGATGATGCTCGAGCCGTACTCGGCGCTCCGCCTCACCTCACCAAGGCGCGCAAAACCCCGCACTGTGCCCTCAATCATGGTCGGCATGAGCGGGGTTTCCTCCAAGATGCGCTGCAACTCCAGCGGGTCCTGCGAGCCCGGGGTCTCTAACTCGCGCTCGATAAACTCCCAGCTCCTCTCGCCCGCCTCGCAGCGGTACAAATACTCGTCCAGAGGGATGTTGTAACGCTCCAAAAGCTCGGGGTGGTCGCGTTTGATAAACCAGGGCGTGTATTCGCTGAAATGTTCCGAGGACTCGGTGACGAAGTAGCCCAATCGGGAGAACATCTCGTAGCGCACGCGGTTGTGCGCGGGCATCCGGCCCTCGTTAAGCACCTCGCGCAGGCGGGGGTAGAGGTCTTGGTCGTTGTGCTCGAGCTTCAGATAAAACGCCATGTGGTTGATGCCCGCGACCAGATAGTTCACCTCGTCAAAGGGGACGCCCAAATCTTTGGCGAGCTCGGACGCCGTGTGTGGCACGCTGTGGCAGAGGCCGACGGTACGAATGGCCGAGCCCCGGTCGAGCGCCATGCAGTTCATGACCATCGGGTTGACGTAGTTGAGGTGGGTGACCTCGGGGCAGAGCCTTTCCATGTCGCGGGCCATGTCGAGGAGCACGGGGATGGTTCTCAAAGCCCGCATGATGCCGCCGATGCCCAGCGTATCGCCGATGGTCTGCCGCAGCCCGTACTTTTTGGGAATCTCAAAGTCAATCACGGTGGCAGGTTTGTAGCCGCCCACCTGAATCATGTTGATGGCGTAGTCCGCGCCCGTTAGCGCCGCCTCGCGGTCCGTCGTCACCTCAAAGGTCGGCGTGACGCCGAGCGTTTCGGCGATGCGCTGCCCCACAAGGTGAGAGAGCTTGAGGCGCTTCTCGTCGATGTCGAAAAGGCAGATGGTGGCGTCTTGCAGCTCGGGGTAGGAAAGAATATCCCCCATGAGGTTTTTGGCAAACACGGTCGAACCCGCGCCGATAAAGGTGATTTTTGGCATTTTAGCTCCTCTCTCTTGCGCCCAAGCGTACAACCGCGGGCGGCGTAACAGTTTGAACTAGCGGGCGTAAAACCGGTGTCACGGGTTTGCTCACGACTCCGGACGGGACGGCTCGAGCGCGGGCAGACGCCCCGCCGCCAGCACGAGCAGGGCGAGCTCGCCGATGTTCCACCAGAAATGCACCGCGACCCGCGGCGCGGTGGTTAAGCCTGGAATCCTGCCACAAAGTGAACTGTAGGCGAGCCAGCCGTTTCGGCCCAAGATACCGGGCAGGCCCTGCGCCGAGTCGAACAAGGGCAGGCCGAGCGCCCGCAGTTCGGCGACCACGCCGAAGTAGCGAACCAGCAGGTAGGTGTGCTCCAAGCTGTGCGCCGTCGCCCACACGAGGAGCGCCACGCCCCAGACGCCGCGCAGTCCCGACCTAAACAAGTAGAGCGCGCAGCCCCAGACGAGCCAGTTCCACGCGAAATGAACCCATTCAACGTTAAAGCCCGCGAGCAGGCCCAGCGCCCGGCCCGGCGGCCAGTCCAGCACGTAGTATTGCACCATCTGCACCACGTGCTCGGTGGTGTGAAAAGTCTGCATCACCAACAAAACGCTCAAGAGGGTGGCGGGCGCGCCCCAGCGCCGCAGGTCGTCGCGCCATTTGAGTGAAACCGGCACGAGCGTGACACCCAAGAAGAGCGACACCCCACCCCACAGCGGCATCCCGGCGCGGCTCACGGCGACGCCCCAGAGGAGCGCGCCCAGCGAGGCAGCGCCGAGCAGCAGCGGCGCGCGCTTGCCGGGGTGGAGCAGGGTGGGGAGTGAGAGCTTAGGTGTCTGCACGTTGGGTCCTCTTAAGTCTCACTCTCGAGTCACACTCAAACGCGTGTGCGGCGGGGGTCTGTCTATCACGCTGCGCCGCCCGTCCGGCCAGAGGATTTCTAGCGTTTCCGGGCTTACTACCCCAAGACCAAAATGAACTCTCGGCGCGTCGCCGCTTAGGTAACCGCTCGCGGCGCGCACCTCCCGCAGCAGCGGCCCCGCGTCCGTGTGGAGTGTTAACGCCGCGCCCAGGGCTCGAGTATTCAGGCTCTGCGGCCAGAAGAGGTCAACTTCCAAGCCCGCGCCGCCGCAAAGCCGGTTTTCCAGGATGACGGCGGGGCGCTCCAAATTGTTCACGACGATGTCCAAGTCCCCGTCGTTGTCGAGGTCGGCCATCGTCATGCCGCGCCCGCTCTCGGTCATGCCCAAGTCCCAATCGGGCGCGGGGCGAAAGCCGCCCGCCCCGTTGTTGCGAAACGCCCTATTTTCTTCTGTAAGTTCATCCTTCGGCAGATGCGAGAAAACGTCCCGCGCTATCATGCCGTTGACCACGTAGAGGTCCAAAAATCCGTCGTTGTCGAGGTCGCCGAAGCGACCCGACCAGCTCCAGCCGGTGGCGTCGATGCCAAGTTCGTAAGCGGCGTTCTCGAACCCGCCCTCTGTGCGGCGCTGGAGGACGTTCTCCTCGCGTTGCGGGTCGCTGTGAATCTGCCGGCGGTAGCTCCGCTCCATCAGCGGCATCCAGGCGGCGAGCGCGACATCGTCCGAAAAGTCGGGCTTCATATCGGTGGCGAAGAGTTCGGGCGCGCCGTCGTTGTCAAGGTCGCCCGCGTCGAAGCTCATGGTGTTGCGGGTGGTGGTGGCGAAGGGTGTGGCCTGAAGCCAGCCCTCGTCGGTATTTAGGTAAACGTAATCCGGCACTTCAAAATCGTTTCCCACGATAATGTCAGGTCTGCCGTCCTCATTGACATCAAACAGTGCGAGCGCCAAAGCTTGCGACGTTTCGGCAAGCCGCGTCTCCTCGAACCCCTCAAGCGTGTTCTCATAGACCGAAACGCCCGCGCCCGAAGAGAAGAGAAAAGAGTTTTTGAGTTCTTGCTCGAGCAGCGCGTCATACGAGGCGGTAACCAAATCCAAGTCGCCGTCCGCATCGAGGTCACCCCAGGCGAACGTGTAAGCCTTACGGGTCACGCCGGGCAGGGTGCCCCGCTGAAACGCGCCCCCGGTGTTTTTCCAGTAACTGAGCGCGCCCAAACTCTGGGTAAAGACGATATCGAGGAGGCCGTCGCCGTCCACGTCCACCACGGCGGCGGCCCTCGAGTCCCCATGCGTCAACTCCTCTTTACGAAAAGATAGCTTCCCCTCGTTCCAAAAAACAGCGTTTTTCCCGTCCAGGTTCGCCAGCACGAGGTCGATGTCGCCGTCGTTGTCAAGGTCGCCCGCCGCCACGCCCGCGCCGTTGGAGTCGTAAAAGGTGACGTCGGGGCCGTGGGCGCGGGTGGTGTGCTCGAGGGGGTGCTTGACGAACGCGTGGGAGCAGTCGCTGGGCTCGAGCGGCGTCACACCGACCTCGACGGGTACGGGCTGCGCGTGGGCGGTCATGAAAAGGAGTCCTATAAAGATGAGGTGTTTCATATAGGGAATCAAGATAAGGAGCGAGGGCGCACTTTCGTACGCCCTACGGGTATTCAGAACAGGTCGTTGATTTCTTCGTTGGCTTCGGGTAGCGCCGTCGCGGGGTCGGTCTGGCCGAGCAGGATGCTCTGCATCGTGCTCGTCATGATTTCGGAAATTTGCGAGGCGTAGTCGGTGACCGGGAACAAGAAGGTCGCGCCTTCGATTTCGGTGAGGTCCGTGAAGGCCTCGACGTTCACGCCGTTCTCCTCGTAAGCGGCCTCGGCGACATCGACCGCCGAGGGGATGGCGGGAAACACCACCGCGTACGCGCCGACGACGTCTTGGCACGCAGGCGAACCCAAGAACTTGACCCACTCCCAGGCCGCGTCCTGATTGTCCGTGCCGACCCAGATGGAGTCCGCCAGGCCGTTAAACATGCTCTTTTTGCCCTCGGGCCCCGCGGGAACGGAGGCGAAGCCGACCGGGAACTCCGAGCTGTTCCGGTTCGTGCCGATGTTCCAGCTCCCGTCGGTCATGAGCGCGCCCTGCCCGGCGGCGAAGAGCGCGTTTTTGCCGAGGGCGTTGACCTCCTCAAAGGAGGGCGCGAAGCCCCGGTCGATGAGGCTTTTGTACCACTCGATGGTGGCGATGAAGCGCGGGTCGTCGTAGTAGTATTCGGTGGCGTAGAGGTCGTCGATGAACCGCCAGCCGGTCGAGACCGCGAAAGCGCTCCACTGCGTTTGCCCGTAGGCGTCGGCCCCGTCGGTGGAGAGAAAGCCGAACTGCACCACGTTGTCGGGGTCGAAGTCGGGAGAGAGGCCGTTGTTGCCGTTCTCGTCGATGGAGAGTCTGGCGATGAGGTCCGTAAACGTCCCGCCGTCCTCGGGGTTCCAGGTGGCGTTGTTGAGCTCTTCGACCGTGACGCCCGCCGCCTCGAGCATGTTTTCGTTGTAAACAACGGCGATGGTGTCCCAGTCCTTGGGCAGCCCGTAACGCGCGCCGTCACGGATCCACAGGTCGGCTAGGCCGTCGATATAGATACCCGTATCGACGTTGTCGCGCTCGATCAGGGGCTGAATATCGACAATCTGCTCGTTCGCCGCGAACTCGGGGTAGCGGGCTAAGTGGTTGGTGAACACGTCCGGCGCGGTGCCCGAGACCATGCCCGTGGTGATGCCGCCCCAATAGTCGCCCCAGCCCTGCTGGGTGATGTTAATCTGAATGTCGGGATTTTGCTCCATAAACAGCTCCGCACACTCCTGGTACGCGGGCTGCTGGTTGGCGTCCCAGAGCCAGTAATCAATCTGCGTTTGGGCGAACGCCGCGCCCAGCGCGAGCGCCGCCAATAAACTTAAAACCTTCTTCATCGTTCCTCCTTAAGATTTGCAAACTCCCCTTTTGGGAGACATTGCCGAAAGGCGAGTGGGTGGTTAGGTTCTTCTAAATCACTCATCACTAACCACTTTTATTTGAGCCCGCTGAACTGCAGCGAGTTGATGACCTGCCGACCCAGCACGATGAGCAGGATGAAAACGGGGATGATGCTTAAGAACGTGCCCGCCATGAGCCCCGTCCAGTCGGGCGCGCCCTGGGGGGTCTGGGTGCGGAAAAACTGCAGCGCCACGGTCAAGACGCGCACGTTGTCGTCTTTGCCCACCAAAAAGGGCCAGAAAAACTCGTTCCACATCTGGATGCTCGTAAGAATAATCAGCGTGATGATGGGCGTGCGGCTCACGGGCAAGATGACGCGCCAGAAGATGCCGAAAGGGGAGGCGCCATCTAAGCGGGCGGCCTCCTCGAGCGCCCCCGGTATCGCCAAAAAGAACTGCCGCAGGAAAAACACCGCGAAGGGCGACATGAGAAAAAAGGGCGCGACCATGCCCGCGTAGGTGTTGAGCCAACCCAGGTTGCGAATGAGGATGAAGTTAGGGATGAAGAGCACGATGCCCGGGACCATCAGCGCGGAGAGGTAGAGAAAGAAGATGGCGTTGCGCCCCGGAAACTTGAGTCTTGCAAAGGCGTAGGCCGCCATCGAGCAAAAAAAGGTCTGACCGAGCACGATGAGCGTCGTGAAAATCACCGAATTGCCCATCGCCCGCAAGAAATTGATGTTGGCACCCGCTCCCCCCGCCGCCACGCTCTCCTCCGCGCTCACAAAGCCCATCACGCGGCGGAAGTTAAAGAGCGTCGGGTCGGAGGGAAATAGCTCGGCGACGCTCCCAAAAAGCTGCCGCTGCGGCGTCAGCGCCGTTTTGAACACGATAAAGATGGGAAAAAGGGTCAAGAGGATGAGGAAAATGAGCAGCGCCCAGGTGAAAATGCGCCCCACACCCCACTTGCGCTCACGAACGGTTGCTGAAGCAGCTGAAGCCATGCGCATACCCCCTTACTAAGCCAGGTCCGACGAGTCGCCGCGCAGGAGGCGCATCTGGACGAGCGCGACCGCCACGAGGAGGATGAACAGAATCACCGACATCGCGGTGGCGTAGCCCATCCTGAAAAATTCAAAGGCGTTCTGGTAGATGTAGTAGACCAAGACCCGCGTCGCGTCCACCGGGCCGCCCTGCGTGGTGACCGCGACCGTGTCGAAAATCTGGAACGAGCCGACCAAGGAGGTGACGAGCACAAAGACCATCACGGGACGCAACAGGGGCAGCGTGATGTTCTGAAACATGCGCCACTCGCCCGCGCCGTCAATGGTGGCGGCTTCATAAAGAGACTTGGGGATGGACTGGATGCCCGCGTAAAAAAGAAGCGCGTTAAAGCCCATGTGCCGCCAGATGTTGATGCCCGCGATGGTGGGCAAGGCCTGCTCGACCGAACCAAAGAAGGGCTGCCGGTCCAGGCCTATCCCGGTCAAGAGCGCGTTGCCCCAGCCCAAAAGCGGGTCTAAGAGCCAGAGCCAAATGAGCGCCACGATAACGTTCGAGAGAAGATAAGGAAGCACGAACACGCCGCGTACCCAAATGGACTTCGCCACACGGTCCATCACCACCGCGATAAAAAGACCCAGCACGGTCTGCAAGGGGATGTTGTAAAGCACGTAAAGCCAGGTAACTTTCATCGCGTTCCAGAAGTCGCGGTCGCCAAAAATTTCGCGGTAGTTCTCAAACCCCACCGCTTCGGGGGCGCGCAAGAGGTTCCACTCGGTAAAGGAAATCTGCACGGCCCTAAGCGAGGGAATGGCGAAAAATACAAGAAACCCTATCAGGCTCGGCAAGATAAAGAGGTAGGCGGTGAGGGATTCACCGTTAAAGGCGCGCCTCAGACCCCGCTGGAACGCGTTCGGCTCTTCGACCTTCTGGTTTACCTGCCGGGTTGCCACGTCAGCATTCCTTAACCTCCAGAGAAAAGAAAGAAAAGACCGTTACACAAACCTCTGTTAAAAACCGACACGCGTTATTAACTCGTGTTAACAATCTATGCCATTTCTTCTGCTCCTGTCAAGCTTCGGATTTTTGGCAAAGTGAAAAGTGTCTCGTTGGTCTACCTTAGCAACCCCAACGCTCCATCACCCACAGAGATAAAGAATCTCGCTCAAAGCCGTTAGAACGTCGTCCCCCTTGAGCCCGCGCTTCTTAAGGGAGAAGCCGGGCGGGTAGCGGGTCGGCTCGACGGTGTAGGGAAGCTCCCGGACACCCTTGGCGTCGTAATCCACCGTCTCCTGCGCGAACGAAAGCTGGATGTCGGTCATGTGCTCGGCAATCGTCACCACGCCCTTTTGCGCGGCCAAAAGGCGCAGCTTGACGAGTTCGACAAAGGCTTTTACTTCAGGGGGCATCGGCCCGAACGTCTCGCGCATCTCTCGAGCGTTGCGGCTCACGTCGGCCAAGGTGTCGGCTTCCGCCAAGCAACCGTAAAAGCGAATCCGCGCGTCGTCATCGGCGATGTAGGCGGGGCTTAAGCGCGCGTCGATGCTCAGGTCGATGGCGACCTGGGGCCGTTCAGTACGCGTCTCGCCCTTGAGCTTGGCGATTTCTTCGGCCAAGAGTTCGGTGTAAACTTCTAAAGACACCGCGCTGATGTGCCCGTGCTGCTCCGGCCCTAGCAGGTTGCCGACGCCGCGAATTTCCATGTCTTTCTCGGCCAAGAGGTGCCCGGAGCCCAGGTCGTTGAGTTCGGCGAGCGCGTAGAGACGGCGCTGCGCCGCCTCGGTGAGGCGTCCGGGGTAGAGCAAGTAAGCCCACGCCTCGGTGTCGCGGCGGCCCACGCGGCCCCGCAACTGGTAGAGCTGCGCTAAGCCCAAGCGGTCAGCGCGCTCAATGACAAGCGTGTTCGCCCCCGCGATGTCAAGACCCGACTCGACGATGGTGGTGCTTAAGAGCACGTCAAACGCGCCCTCCTCAAAACCGAGCATGACGCCCTCCAACTCGTCCCCGCTCATCCCACCGTGCGCCACGCCGATGCGCGCCTCCGGCACGAGCCGGTTGAGGGCCAGGGCGCGAGAGCCCATCGAGCCGATGCGGTCGTGAATATAAAACGTCTTGCCGCCGCGCTCCAGCTCGGCCATGATGGCTTCGCGCACCGCGAGCGGGTCGTAGGGCTGGAGCACCGTCTGGATGGGCTTGCGGCCCGCGGGCGGCGTCATGATTTGCGACACGTCGCGCAGACCCACCAGGCTCATGTAGAGCGTCCGGGGGATGGGCGTGGCCGAGAGCGAGAGCACGTCGAGGTTCGCCTTGAGCCCCTTCATCCGCTCCTTTTGGCCCACGCCGAAGCGGTGCTCCTCGTCGATGATTAACAGCCCCAAGTCCTTGAACTTGACGCCCTCGCTTAGCAGGCGGTGCGTGCCCACAACGATGTCTACGCTGCCGTCTTTGAGACCCTTCAGCACCGCTTTCGCATCACTATCCGAAGAAAAGCGCGAGAGCATTTCCACCCGCACGGGCAAGCCCTTGAAGCGTTCCGCAAACGTCTCAAAGTGCTGATGCGCGAGCACGGTGGTGGGCACGAGCATGGCGACCTGTTTGCCGTGGCCCACCGCGCGGTGCGCGGCGCGAATCGCCACCTCCGTTTTGCCGAAGCCGACGTCGCCCGAAATAAGGCGGTCCATCGGGACGGCCTTCGCCATGTCGCGCAGCGTGGCCTCAACCGCCCGCCGCTGGTCGGTGGTGAGGGTGAAGGGGCAATTCTCCTCGATGCGCCGGTCCCAGTCGGGCAGCGCGGGCAGCGAGACGCCCGTCTGGACCTGCCTTTCGGCGTAGGTTTTGATGAGTTTGGCGGCGAGTTCTTGGGCGTTGACCCTGGCTTTTTCCCTCGCCCGCGCCCACTCGTTCGTGCCCAAGGTCGAGAGCCGGGGCGGTTCGTCGGTGGTGCCGGGGTGGCGGCGCAACAGGGGCAGCCCCTCGACGGGGAGGTAAAGCTTGCCCTCGCCCGCGTACTGGAGTTTGAGATAGTCGCGCGTCACGCCGACGACTTGCCGGGGCTCGAGCCCCAAAAAGCGCCCGACGCCGTGGTCCGGGTGAATAAGATAGTCGCCGACGGTGAGCGCGGTGGCGTCGCCGATTTGACGGCCCGGCAGCCTTTTGAGTTTGCGCGCGCCCTGATAGCCGTAGAGCAAATCTTCGCTGACGACGACCTCGCGCCGCGCCGCGTCGCGGTAGCCGCCGCGGGTGTCCACACCCACCGTGAGGCCGAGCACACCCGGATGCTCCTTGACGCCCTGTACCCACTCGGTTGGGAGGTTATCCAGGACCTTGTCACGCAAATAGCGTCCGGTGCGTTCAAAACGCAGGAGCACCGTCACGCTGTACCCGTCTTTGAGCCAGCCCTCAGCGTCGGCGGCGAAGTCTGATAACTTGGCGCGGTAGTAGGGCAGCGGTTGTAAGTCGCTCGTCTCTTCGGGGAGCTCGAGCGCATCCCGGCCAAACGACACCACCTCGCGCTCCCTTAAATAGTCCCAAAGCCACTCAATCCGCGCTGGGTTGTCGAATTCGGCGGGTAAGAGTTCGGAGGAGTCTAAAAAGACGGTGCCGGGTAGGCTCTCTAACAGCACGCCCTCCCAGCCCTCCTCTTCTAAGGGTGCGCCCTCTAAGGGGGCAAGTACAAAATTTTGCGCGCGCTTCCCACGGCGCTCCAGGGCGTCAAGTTCGTCACCGAAGAACTCGAGCCTGAGCGTGTCCGTCTCGTCTTCCGGGTCCAGATAAAGCGTGACGGTGTCCCCTCGCACCACGAAGCCGGGCATCCCGTCGCGCTCGAACCCAAAGGAGACAAGACGCTCCAGAAGGGCTTCGCGTGGATAGTTCCGGCCCGTTCGCAGGGTCAGCGCGTAAGCGGCGGGGTCTTTAGGAAAGGGCCGCAGCGCGTGCGCCACGCTCAAGACCGCCTTGTCGTGCTTGTCGTTCCAGTCGCTCAAATCGGGGTTGACGCTGCTCGGCGCGCCGAAAACATCCGCGCCGCGGAAGAGCCCGACGCGCTCCTCGGTGGTGATGAGGACGGCGGGGCCGCGGTGGCGGGCGAAAAGCGCCAGGCGCGCGGCGGCGGGGAGCCCTAGAAGACGTGTGGAACGAGTTTGAACGGTTTGGGACATAGGCAACACCAAAGACCTATTGTAAACCGCGCTAGGCTAATCCTTTGCAGTCTCCGCTAAGGAGAGTTCATAGGCGAGGTTGCGGGGCGCGCCGAGTGCGATGAGGGCTCCACGCAACGCACGCTTGTCAAGTCCTTCGGCGGCGAGCCTTTTGGCCGTCTCTGTGAAATCCGTCTCTTCTGCCCTTTCAGCGGGACCCACCACGATGACGATTTCGCCGCGCACCTCCTCCCCTTTGAACGCTTCGCAAAGTTCAGCCAGGGTGCCGCGCCGCGTCTCCTCGAAACGTTTGGAGAGTTCGCGGCTCACGCTGGCGCGCCGTAGGGGGCCGCACGCTTCCCCCAAGTCCGCCAGGGTTTGCTGAAGGCGTTGCGGCGACTCATAAAGCGCCAGCGTCCGCTCGCTTTTAGCGATTCCGTTAAGCCGCTCACGGCGCGCGCTTCCCTTGCGGGGCAAAAAGCCCTCGAAACCAAAGCGGGCGAGCGGCAATCCTGAGAGCACCAGCGCGGGCACAAAAGCGGTCGCGCCCGGCAGCACCTCAACGGTGTCGCCGCGCGCCAGGGCGAGCGTGACGAGTTCCGCGCCGGGGTCGGACACGCCCGGCGTGCCCGCGTCGGTCACGAAGGCAACGAGGGTGTGTTCGCGCAGCACGCTTTCGCCTCGAGCCCCAATTGTGTGCGCATCCAGACGCACGAGCGGCTTGTCTATCCCGAAGTGAGCCAGCAGCTTGCCGCTGTGCCGGGTGTCCTCGGCGGCGACCACGTCGGCAGCCTTTAGGACCTCCAACGCCCGCAACGTGATGTCG
Source organism: Trueperaceae bacterium (assembly GCA_965214995.1). GTDB lineage: Bacteria > Deinococcota > Deinococci > Deinococcales > Trueperaceae > CBDCCT01. Next base: position 3,408,833 of record CBDCCT010000002.1, on the reverse strand, counting down.
CCAAGGTTGCCGATGGGCGTCGGGACGAGGACCAAATGGGCCACTAGACGGGCAGGGGGTGCGGCACCCTGGCGCGGGCGCGGCGGCGCGTGTTACGCTTTAAAACCCGGCGCAGCTTGGCGCGCAGGTATTCGGCCTCGCCAATCGTGACCGTGACGACCGCGCCCTCAGGAAGCTCAACCCCCTCGGGGAGCCTCACCACGCCGTCCTCTACCAGACCTCTATACGCCCTCATCCGTTTCCTCCTGCCGCCCCTCGCGCCGCAGGCTCATGATAACGCGTTCCGTGCTCCCCACCTCGCGCCCCGCACGTTCGGCCACCCTCTTGTAGGCCTCAAACGCCGCCAACGCCTCGCTGGGCCGCCCTAAGGTGAGGAGCAAATCGCCCAGATGGTCACCGTGCAGGAAAAAGGCCTCGGGACCTGGCGCTTCGACCCGCTGGCGCTCGATGGCCGCGACGCGCTCCTCGAGAGCGGTGCGGCGCAACACCCGGCTTCTCACCCAGACCCACGCGAGCGCGAAAGTCGCGCCCGCGAGCGTCGTCACGATGCTAAAGCCCCTGGGGACGCCTGCGTTTTCGGCCAACGTCACCAGAAAGGGCAGCGTGAAAGAAATCGCGGCGAGGAGCGCGATGAGAGAGGCGTAGTTCATGGCCTTGGGCGTTCTGCGGGCGCAGGCTAGAGAACTAGATTACTGCAACCCGGCCATCAGCGTTTCCAGCGCCTCCCGCGGCGGCCTCAGTTGTGCGTCCGAAAGGTGCGCGAGGGGCGTGTCGACCATGCTTTCAACCTCTGCCAGCGCGGGCCGGTCGGGGTTGTAATAAACGAGGCCGGTAATGAGTTCTTCACTCGCCTCCGCCTCCTGCAAGCGCCCCAAGGCCGCGATGCGGTCCCGCGGGTCGTAGTCGCGCTCCAACTTGCGCAACTTAATAAACGACCCGTCGTGAAGCTCGACCACGCGCATCTCGCCGGGGTCTTGACCCTCCAAGACGATTTCCTCGGTCAAGGGCACATACCCCACCTCGTGCAGCGGCTCCTCGTGCTCGCGCCCGTAGGAGTAACTTTTGGTCGAGGCGTCGTCATTGTTAAAGGCGACACAAGGCGAGATAATGTCCAGCACGGCGGTGCCCCGGTGCGAGAGCGCCGCCTTGAGCAGTTCGCGCACCTGCTTGGCGTCGCCCGCGAAGGAGCGCGCCACGAAGCCGCAGCCCGCGATAACCGCCTCCATGCAAAGGTTGATGGGCGGCAAGTCGTTGTGACCCGCATATTTAAGCTCCTGCCCCTCGTCGGCGGTGGCGGAAAACTGGCCCTTGGTGAGGCCGTAGACGCCGTTGTTTTCGACCACGTAGACCATCCGCACGTTGCGGCGCACGAGGTGCTTAAATTGTCCCATGCCGATGGAGCCGGTGTCGCCGTCGCCCGAGACGCCGATGGCCTGCAGGTGCCGGTTCGCCATCAGCGCGCCCGTGCCCACCGAGGGCATCCGCCCGTGGAGCGCGTTGAAGCCGTGGGACATGCCCAGGAAGTAGGCGGGGGATTTGCTCGAGCAGCCAATCCCCGATAGTTTCACAATCTCGTGCGGCCTGATGTTTAAGTCAAACGCCACCTGAATAATCTGGTTGGCAATCGAGTTGTGCCCGCAGCCCTTGCAGAGCGTCGAGGGCTGGCCGCCGTAGTCCGACTTGGACAGCCCGATGTCATTTTCTTTGGCGATGGGTGACGCCATGTTAGTTTCTCCCCTCGTGTAACGCGGGCTCTCGAGCCTCTTCTACATTTGATGCGCCTCGTGACGCGCCCTGCAACGCCCCCCGCAGCACATTTTCTAGGGCGTCGACCACCTCGTGCGGCGTTAGCGGCAACCCGTCCATCCGCGCGAGCGATGTTAGTTTAGTCGCCGCCTCGGGCATCTCGGTTTGCAAAATCGCGTGAAGTTGCCCGTCGCGGTTTAACTCAATCACAAAAAGCCGCTCGTAGCGCCCGATAAAGTCGCGCACCTCGTCGTTAATCGGCAGGGCGCGCAGGCGCATGAAGCTTGTGGTGAGACCGTCGGCAGCGAGGCGGTCTCGAGCCTCGTCAATCGCGTACATCGTCGAGCCAAAGGCGATGATGCCCACCTCGGCCCCCTCAACCTCGCTAATCACCGGCCCCGGCACGAGCCTGCGCGCGGTGTCAAATTTGCGCGCCAGCCGGTCGGTGTTTTGAACCCAGTCGTCGGCCCGCTCGCTGTAGACCGCGTGCTCGTTATGCCCAGTGCCGCGGGTGAAGTAAGCCGCCCCCGGCCCCTCGTTGCCGGGCAGCGTGCGGTAGGGGACGCCGTCGCCGTCGAGGTCTTTGTACCGCGAGAAACCTTGTTCGGCGACCTCGTCAGCGCTCAAGACCTTGCCGCGCTCGATGGGCGCGTCCGGATAATCGAAAGGCTCCGACATCCAGTTGTTCATGCCCAAATCCAAGTCCGAAAGCACGAACACGGGCGTCTGAAGCGTGTCGGCCAAGTCGAACGCTTCTACGCCGAACTCGAAGCACTCCTTGACGCTTCCCGGAAAGAGAATGACGTTCTTCGTGTCGCCGTGACCCAGATAATAAACAAAGGTCACGTCACCCTGGCCCGTGCGCGTGGGCAGCCCCGTGCTCGGCCCCACCCGCTGGATGTCCCAGATGACCGCGGGAATCTCGGCAAAGTAGCCCAGCCCCGCGAACTCGGCCATGAGCGAGATACCTGGGCCGGAGGTGGCGGTCATCGCCCTCGAGCCCGCCCAGCCCGCGCCCAAAACCATGCCGATGGCCGCGAGCTCGTCCTCCGCCTGAATAACTGTGTAGGTCGCCTCGCCCGTCCCGGGGTCGCGCCGGAGCTTGTGAAGGTACTCCTTGAGCGCGTCAATCACGCTCGTGGAGGGGGTGATGGGGTACCAGGCCGCCACCGAGACGCCGCCGAAAACTGAACCCAGCGCCGCCGCCTCGTTGCCCGTCATCATGATGAGCCCGCCCGTCTCGGCCATCGGCGCGACGGTGAAGGGGTCGCGTTTGGTGAGGTTGCCCTCCGCCCAGGCGTGCGCGGCGCGCACCACCGCCATGTTGGAGTCAACCAGCTTTTGGCGTTTGCCGAAATGGAAGTTTAGCGCCTCTTCGATGCTCTCCAACGGGATATTCAGGAGTTGCGCCAACGCGCCCACATAGACCATATTGGCGATGTAGTCGCGCAGCTTGCCCTTGGTGCCTGCCTCTGTTACAAAATCATTGACCGGCACCGCGTAGTAGGTCACGTCGTCGCGCTCTAAGACGCTTTTCCAGTCGCCGTTATATACGCACACGCCGCCCGGCGGCAGGGCTTTAATATCATCCTCGGCGGTGGCTTGGTTGAAAGCCACCAAAACCTCCGAGGTGTGGCGGCGCGCCACGTAGCCCTCGCGGCTCACGCGGATGTGGTACCAGGTCGGCAAGCCCTGGATGTTCGAGGGGAAAATGTTTTTGCCGTGGACGGGGATGCCCATTTTGAAAAACGCCCGCAGGAGCGTTAAGTTGGCCGTCTGGCTGCCCGTCCCGTTGGCCGTGGCGACCACAACTGAAAAGTCGTTGACTTTGGAGCCTCTCCCCTGCTTAACCGGCTCAGCTTCAAGAACACCCATTCATACGCTCCTTTGACCCGTTCGGCTTGGGCGCGGACTCGAGCCCGGCCTCACCTGACGGTTTGAGTGGTTTTGAAATGATAAACATAGCTACAGACACTGCCCCAAACATAGCCTCACGCGCTTCCTCTGCGAGTCATTCTGGCGACAAGCGTAACACTTTTGTGCCTGGCAAAGCGTAATGGAGTATGCGCCTCTTCCGCACCGTCCCAGAACTTTTTATAGGCAAGAGGAACAAAGCGCGTCAGCAACCCTCACCAGGCGACCTCGAGAACAGAAAGAAGCCAATTCCAAAAGGTTGGCGGAGCTTTCTCAGGTTTTAGGAGAACTTCAGCACAAATTGCGGTAGTAGGTCGCCTTGTGGGGCATGTCCATCTTCGCGTAAGCAACGCTCAGCTTTGCGGCAAAAAAGCGGATGGCGCGCGCGTCGTCGGCCTCGGTGGCGCGCTCCAAACAGTAGAGATAGTGCTGCGCCATCAAGTGCCACTGCGACGCGTGCTCCGCGATAACCGCGCGGATATGCGCCTGTCTCACTTCGATGATGGGGTCGCGCCAGGACATATAAGCACCTCTACTGGTAAGCACTTCTACTGGAGATAGTAGCGCAGCGTACAGTTGAGAAGTAGAGACGTATCTTACCAAGACAGCCTCGAGCCGCCTCCTCCCCTCACCGACCTGCTTTGCTCACTATACCCCTTGCCAAAACGCCCAAAGGTGAATCTACACATCTTAGCGTTTTACGGATTTAACCGCCTCCGCAAGCGCGTGGGCCGTTTTATGGGGGTGGGGAGGTTGGGATAAGATAGCGCGAACGGAGGCCGGGATGTTTAAGGACGATTTGTTAGCAGACAAGGTGGTATTGGTCACAGGCGGCGGCACGGGACTAGGCCGCTCGATGTGCGAAAGGTTTTTGGCGTTGGGGGCGAAGGTGGCTATCTCGAGCCGCCGCCAGGAAGTTCTGGACAAAGCCGCCCAGGAGATGATGGACGCCACTGGCGGCGAGGTCTTTACCACCACCGTAGACGTGCGCGACCCCGAACAAGTGACGGCGATGATTGACGCGGTCGAGGGGCACTTTGGACGGGTTGACGTGCTCCTCAACAACGCCGCGGGCAACTTCATCTCCCCCACCGAAAGGCTGTCGCACCGCGCGGTGGACGCGGTTTTGGGCATCGTTTTGCACGGTACGTTTTACTGCACGTTGGAACTCGGCAAACGCTGGATTGAGAGAGAGCAAAAAGGAGCCGTACTCAATATCGCTACCACTTACGCCGAAGGGGGCTCGGGTTACGTGGTGCCGTCCGCCGCCGCCAAAGCCGGGGTCGTCAGCATGACCAAATCGCTGGCCGCCGAGTGGGGCAAGTACGGGATTCGTTTGAACGCCATCGCGCCCGGCCCCTTTCCCACCGAAGGCGCGTGGAGCCGCCTTATGCCCACGCCTGAGATTCAGGAGATGTTCGAGAAGCGTATTCCTCTGGGGCGCGTTGGGAAACACGAGGAGCTTGCCAACTTGGCCGCCTACCTCGTTTCAGACGGCGCAGCCTACATCACGGGTGACCTTATTTATATCGACGGCGGCGAGAAAGCTTGGGGCGCGGGGGAGTTTAACATTTTGGACGAGGTGACGGCGGAGCAGTGGGATAAGTTGGCGGAGATGCGGAAAAAGTAGGGCCGGAGATAGCGCTTCGCGCCACCTGCCAAAGGGGTTCTGGTATAAGCTCCCTTCGTGAGCACCCAAACCTTTAAACGCACCCGCTTCACCTGGCTCGCCTACGGGATGCTGGCGTATTTCGCCTATTCGCAGTCGGCGTTGGGTCCGATCATGCCCTTTCTGCGCCGTGAACTCAACCTTAGTTACACCGTCGGCGGGCTCCACGCGAGCGCGTTCGCGCTGGGGATGGTGCTGGTCGGGCTGTTCGGCGACGGGGTTGTCCAGAGGTTCGGGCAGCGCCGCGCCTTTTGGGGCGGCGGCGCGGGCATGGCGGCGGGCACGCTGCTCTTGGCAGGGGGGCAAAGCCCGGTGGTGACGGTACTGGGCAGCCTGGTGATGGGTACGCTCGGCACACTGCTTTTTGTGATGGTGCAGACCACGCTCGCCAACGCCCACCGGCAGTTTCGGCCCGTCGCCTTTATGGAGGCGAACTTAGCGGCGGCGGTGAGCGTGAGTTTCTTACCCCTGTTGGTTGGCGGTTTCGAGCAACTCGGCGTGGGCTGGCGCGTGGCGCTCTTTGTCGTCGTGACGGCCTGGCTGCTGATGGCGCTGAGCCTGCGCAAAACGTCCTTTCCGCCGCCCAATGAGGAGAAAGGCGCGGCGGGAGGGCGTCTGCCCCGCGTCTTCTGGTTTTACTGGCTGATTCTCTTTTTGGGGGTGTCGGCGGAGTGGTGCGTGGCTTTATGGAGCGCGGACTTTCTGCTCTCGAGCTTCAGCCTCGCGCCAAGCAGCGCCGCCGCGCTCGTCACCGTGTTTGTAGGCGCAGGCGTGTTGGGACGCTTTGTGGGAAGCCGCTTGGCGCGCGGGGCGAGCAGCCACAAACTTTTGCTCCTCTATTTGCTCATCCTTCTGGGCGGCTTTCCGCTCTTTTGGCTAGGCGCAACCCTGCCGCTCAAAATTGTCGGGCTTTTTATCGTCGGTTTCGGCGCGGCGGGTCTTTTTCCGCTCGGATTGGCCGCCGCGACGGACGCCGCACCCACGAAGTCGGAGCGCGTCAGCGCCCGCAGCTCACTCGCCACCGGGCTAGCAATCCTCATCAACCCGCAGATTCTGGGGATGAGCGCCGACCTCTTCGGCATCGGGCGCGCTTTCGGTCTCGTGTTGCTGCTCGGCGGTCTGGCGGTGGTGCTTACGCTTGTGGTGGGAAGAATTCAGCAGCGTTAAAACTGCTTACCCGTCGGCGGAGTCGGGCTTTGAGAGGGCTCGAGCGCGAGCTTCATACCTAGACAAAACGAAAGAGACGCTACCCGAAGCAGCGCCTCCCTCTTCTCCGAACCGTCACTCAAGCCTTGGCCTGCGCCTCGCTCTCGTGCATCGCGCGCAATACCGTATGCAAGATGCCGCCGTTGCGGTAGTAGTCAATCTCGACGCGCGTGTCCAGACGGCAGATGACTTCAAACTGGCCTTTCGTACCGTCCTCGCGCTCAAAGTCCACAGTAAGCGTTTCTTGCGGCTTCACGTCGTCGCTGATGTGGATGGTAAAGTGCTCCTCACCCGTGAGCCCCAACGAAGCCGCGTCCTCGCCTTCCTCGAATTGCAGGGGCAAAACGCCCATGCCGATGAGGTTGGAGCGGTGGATGCGCTCAAAGGACTTGGCGATGACGGCCTCCGCGCCAAGTAGGAACGTGCCCTTGGCGGCCCAATCGCGCGAGGAGCCCATGCCGTAGTCGTGCCCGGCCAAGACGATGGTCGGCGTGTCCGTCTCGCCGTACTTTAGGGACGCGTCGTAGATGCTCATGACCTCGTCCGTGGGCAGATAGGTGGTCCAGCCGCCCTCGGTGCCGGGGGCCATCTCGTTTTTGAGGCGGATGTTGGCAAAGGTGCCCCGCGTCATCACGCGGTCGTTGCCGCGCCGAGAACCGTAAGAATTAAACTCGGAGCGCTTCACGCCCTTGTCAATCAGGTATTGCCCCGCGGGCGAGTCCACCGCTATCGAGCCCGCCGGGGAGATGTGGTCGGTGGTGACCGAGTCGCCCACCTTGACGAGCACTCGAGCGTCCTCAATAGCTTCAATGGGCTCGGGTTCGGGGCTCATCCCGACGAAGAAAGGAGGCTCCTGAATGTAGGTCGATTCCTCGTCCCACTCGAACAAGTCGCCGCCCTTGACCGGAATCTTGTTCCAAGTCTCGTTCGACTGTTCAATCCCGTCGTACATCCGGCGAAAGGTCTCGGGCTTCATCGCGTTGCTCATGTATTCGGTGAGGTCGTCATAGGAGGGCCAAACGTCGCTCAGGTATACATCTTGCCCGTCTTTGCCCTTGCCCAAAGGCTCGTTCACCAGGTCGATGTCAACGGTGCCCGCGATGGCGTAGGCCACGACCAAAGGCGGCGAGGCTAAGTAATTTGCCCTCACGTGCGGGTTGATGCGCCCCTCGAAGTTGCGGTTGCCCGACAAGACGCTCGCCGCAACCAAATCGCCCTCGTTGATGGCCTTGACCACGGGCTCAGGCAGCGGCCCCGAGTTGCCGATGCAGGTGGTGCAGCCGTAGCCGACGGTGTAGAAGCCGAGTTCGTCCAAATAAGGCGTCAGCCCCGCGTCGTTGAGGTACTCGGTCACGACCTTCGAGCCGGGCGCGAGCGAGGTCTTGACATAAGGCTTGACGGTCAGCCCCGCCTCGACGGCTTTTTTGGCGACCAGACCCGACGCGAGCATAACCGAGGGGTTCGAGGTGTTCGTGCAGCTCGTGATGGCCGCGATGACCACGTCGCCGTGGGTGAGGGTGAGGGATTCGCCTTTCATCTCGAGCGTCCCCGTGCTACGGAGTTGTTCGTCGGAAAGCCCAAAACCACGTTTGGCAACAGGCGCTTGCAGGCCCGCCTCCCACTCCTTTTTCATGTTTGAGAGCAAAATCCGGTCCTGCGGACGCTTGGGTCCCGCCAGGCTGGGCTGGACGGTGGAGAGGTCGAGCGATAGCGTGTCCTGAAATTCGGGGTCGGGCGTGTCGTCGGTGCGGAAAAGCCCCTGCGCCTTTGTGTAGGTCTCGACAAGTTCGATTTCGTCTTCCAACCGGCCCGTCTGGTGCAAGTAACGCAGCGTCTCGGCGTCCACCGGAAAAAAGCCCATCGTCGCGCCGTATTCGGGGGCCATGTTGGCAATCGTCGCGCGGTCGGGGAGGGTCATGCTCGACAATCCCGGCCCGTAGAACTCGACAAACTTGCCCACCACGCCCCGCTCGCGCAGCATCTGCGTCACCACCAGCGCGAGGTCGGTGGCGGTGGAGCCCTCGGGCAGCTTTCCGGTTATCTTGAAACCAATCACCTCAGGCGTGAGCATATAGATGGGCTGGCCCAGCATGACCGCCTCCGCCTCGATGCCGCCCACCCCCCAGCCCACCACGCCGAGCCCGTTAATCATCGTGGTGTGCGAGTCGGTGCCCACCAGCGAGTCCGGATAGACCACCTCCGTCCCGTCCTGCGTCTCCGTCTGCACGCCCTTGGCGAGGTACTCTAAGTTCACCTGGTGAACAATGCCGCTCGCGGGGGGCACCACGCTGAAGTTCTTGAACGCCTGCTGGCCCCACCGCAGGAACTCGTAACGCTCGCGGTTGCGCTCGAACTCGATGGCGGCGTTGTTCGCCAAAGCCAAAGGCGAGTCGTACTCGTCCACCTGCACGGAATGGTCGATGACCAAATCCACCGGAATCTGCGGGTTGATGCGCTGCGGGTCGCCGCCAAGGCGGTCCATCGCGCTCCGCAAGGCGGCCAAATCCACCACGCTCGGCACCCCGGTAAAGTCTTGCAGGATGACCCGCGCGGGCTTGAAGGGAATCTCGACGTTGGCGGGCTCCTTGGCGTTGTACGCGGCCAAGCCCTTTACGTCGTCGGCGGTCACGTTGTAGCCGTTTTCGTTGCGGAGGAGCGACTCTAAAAGTACCTTGATGGAGAAGGGCAAACGGCTGATATCACCCAAGCCGTCCTCTTGCAGCTTCTCGAGCCGGTAATAGTGCGCCGTCCCCGAGCCGGTGTCGAAGCTCGCCTTGGCGTCGAACGAATTTTTGGGCGTTAGGTCGGCCATGTTGGACTCCTTTGGTAATGTCCGGGATTCGTGAGAATGGGCGGAAAGGGAGGCTTTCGCCACTTGTCGCTTACAGATTCTATCATTTTACCGCCTTCCACTTCTGAAGATGGTTCGTGACTGCGTGTTTATGGTCCTAAAGGGGTTTTCAGTCAGTGTGCGCTTCCAAAAACTCGAGCCTGTTCCCAAACGGGTCGGCGCAGAAAAAGCGTTTTTGATTGGGTAAAGAGGCGTCTGAGGTGACGGGAACGCCCGCCGCCTCGAGCCGACGCCGTAACCCTTCAAGGTCGCTCACTCGAAACGCCGGATGCGCCTTTCTGGCGGGCGCGAAACCGTCTTCTACCCCGAGATGGAGCTGAAGGTTCGGCAACGCGAACCAGCACCCGCCTCTGCCGATAAGCTCTTTGGGCTTAGGAAGTTCCGGCAGACCGAGCAAGCCGCCGTAAAACTCCCGCGCCGCCCCCTCACCTCCGGCGGGCATGGCTAGGAGCACGTGGTCCAAACCGAGAACGGCAGCGTCCATAGCTCTATTCTCAGGGTAAGCTGGATGATATGGAAGCCTCAAAATCACCTAGCATCATGGTCGTTCAGGACCGCCGCGCCGCCGACATCCTCACCAATCCGCATACGCTGAGGGGGCTCGAGCCCTTTTTAGGCCGCGACTGCACCGTTTCACAAGCCGCGGAGGAAACGGGGGAAAAGCCCAACACGGTGCTCTCGAGGGTCAGGCGTTTCCTGAACCTCGGGCTGTTAAAAATCTCGGGCGAAAGGTCCCGCGGCGGGCGCGCCGTCAAGCTCTACCGCTCCGCCGCCGACCTCTTTTTCATCCCCTACGAGGCGACGAGCGCCGAAACCTTGGAGGCGGCGATGGCCGAGCGCGACGCCTATTGGGAGGCGACGCTGCGGCGCGGCGTGGTGCGGGCGCGCACGCAGGCGGTGGGGGCCTGGGGCACGCGCGTCTACCGCGACGGGCGCGGGCGCTTGCAGGTTCAGGCGGCCTTGAACCCGGAAAGTAACTACACGACGCTCGACAAGGACGCCCCCGCGGCGCTCTCAGCCTGGCGCGACGCGGTTTATTTAGATTTCGAGGACGCCAAGGCGCTCCAGCGGGAGATGTTCGGTTTGCTCAAAATCTATCTACAGAAACGGGGGGCGCAGCGTTACATCGTGCGGTTGGGGATGGCGCCGCTCGAGGAGGTGTAAGCCTTTGGGCTTATGTTTTGCTGGACTTGAGGGTGTACGGCGTCAGCACGTCAGGGCCGGGTCAGCCGGAGTGTGTCAGCAGTTTGGAAACATCATCTCGCCTATGTCTTGACCCAGTAACCATGACCAAGGTGGGCTCGAGGCGTCCCCACCCCACATCACCTGTTGACGCGTCCCGTAAAGGTTTATACTAAACTCATGCAGTCCATTATCACCCGCGACCCTGATATTTTGGGCGGTATTCCGGTGTTCGAGGGAACCCGCGTTCCTATCAAGAATCTCTTCGACTGCCTGGAGAAAGGCTATTCCGTTGGGGAGTTTTTGGAGGATTTTCCTTCAGTATCGGCGGCGCAGGTAAGCCAGCTTTTGAGAGAGGTCGAGCGGGAACTCAAACTCAGCGCAGCGTGAGAGTCATCGTTGACGAGTGTTTACCCAACCGGCTCACGAAGGTGCTTTCCAAACACGCTCATCAAGCCGTCCTCGTCCAAAAGGCCGGTTACGGCGGCCTCAAAGACGGGGCGCTACTGGGTCAGATACAGGGCCGGTTTGACGCCTTCGTTACGATAGACGGCAATCTGACCTACCAGCAAAATTTGTCGGAGGGCCACATCGGCATTGTTGTACTCGAGGCCCCAACCAACGCCTTCGAGGATATCGAACCCCTCATCCCGAGCATTTTGAAGGCGCTCGAGACGTTAAAGCCGGGAGATATCATCCGCGTTCGCGGCGAGTAGTGCGCTGGGTTGTTTAAAGTTTTTGTAGCTGTTGAGTTTTACTGGGCGTGAACAAAGCTCGAGCCCTACAAAACCCGTTGCACCGCCACGCTTAGAGCGCAGCGTTACATCGTGCGGTCGGGGATGGCACCGCCCGAGGAAGTCTGAGCAGATAGCTGTAATTTTTTGATGGCCTAAAGACACCAAACTGGACCTCCTGCTGCGTACCCAATGCACCACGGGCTACTGCAAAACAGGTCGAAAGTATAGTGGTCACAGATTATGGGCGCTGACCTGAGTAGCGAGTGGGTTTCAAAATATCGTCTGCATTCTCAACCGACATAGGTCAGCGTCTCTTGCAACGCCTAATCAGAGCGCACCTGCGACGATTCAAGTACAAGCTCAAGCTCCCCAAACCGTGAGAGAATCCAGCTCCCCTCTTTGAGGAAAACGGTCCACTGAGGCTGCTCTTCAGCCAGGTTGAAAGACTTTATCCAAATATCGTCTGACAACTCAATAACCAGTTCCGGCAAACGGCCTTCAACGGTTATACCGCATACTAATTTACCTTCAAGACTTGCTAGACCCTCTTCACGCTTGGTTTCGCAGCTATGGCTCGAGAACCAAATAACTTTTTCTTTCTCAACACGCCAGTGCCACTCGAGCATAAACGAAGCTTCACCCTCAAGAACCGTTTTATCTCGAGAAAAGCGACGCTCTTTGAGTTCGCCAAGATACAAAAGGGCGGTTGTGTAATAACCCTCGCGTGCTCGTGATATGGGCAAACCAATCAAGGGGTGGGTAAGTGCATGAAACTGTTGCAGTGAAATGGAGGGGGTCATGACACTAATTGCTGATTACAGAACACTTCCGCCCAGTGAAACTCCTGTAAAAAACATCGTAGGACGAAAGATGAGGAGTTTGACCTCCTCTTGGATTTTTTGTACGACCTACTCACCCACCAACCCCTCCAAACGCTCCACCAACCCCGAGAGCACCTCAAACGTCGCCTCAACGGGCGCTGAATCCCCAAGGTCCACCCCTGCCACCTTGAGCGCGTCCAACGGGTACAACGAGCCTCCGGCTTTGAGGAACGTCAAATAATCTTCCGCCGCGTCCGCTTTCCCCTCCAATATCCCGCCCGCCAACGCGTGCGCGCCCGAAATCCCGGTGGCGTACTGGAACACGTAGAAGCGGCTGTAGAGGTGCGTGTGAAACTGCGCCCAGGTCACGCCGACGCGCGCGCGGTCCATCGCCACCTCGTCGCCGTAGCCCTCGGTGAAAAGGTCGGCCATGAGGTCGTTTAAGCCATCGGCGGAGAGGGCTTCGCCTCGAGCCACCCGCTCGTGAATCTCCAGCTCAAAACGGGCGAGCGTCGGCATCACGAAGAAGTAGCGGTAAAAGTTGGCGAAAGCCTCCTCGATGAGCGCAATCTGGAAGTCGCGGTCGGGGTTCTGGTCAAAAAGGTAAGCGCGGAGCATCGCCTGGTTGAAGTTCGAGGCGACCTCGGCGACGAAGAGGCTGTAGGAGCTGTAGACGGGCGGCTGCGTTTGCCAACTCAGGTACGAATGCAGCGAGTGGCCGAACTCGTGGGCCAGGGTGCTCATGCCCGCCACGTCGTCGGTGTAGCTCATCATGATGAAGGGGTGGGTGCCCTGGACGCCGCTTGAAAACGCCCCCATCCGCTTGCCCCGATTCAGCGCGCGGTCCACCCAGCGCTCCTCTAACGCGCCCCGCCGCAGCGTCTCGGTGTACTCCTGCCCAAGAGGCGCTAACGCCTCGGTGAGCCAGTCAACCGACTGTTCATAGGAAATCTCGGGGGAACTCTGCGTGAGGGGCGCAAAGGTGTCAAACGGGTGGAGCGTTTCGACGCCAAGCATTTTCCGCCGTGCGCGCCAGTAGCGGTGCCAGGTGGGCAGGTTGGCCTTGAAGGTGTCCAGCAGCGTGTAAAAAACGGACGTGGGGATGTTGTTGGGTGAGAGTGCGGCTTCCAAAACCGAGTCGTAACGGCGGGCTCGAGCCATCAGCGTGTTCTGCTTGACGCCCGCGGAGAGGGTCTGCGCCATCGTGTTTTTGAACGTCAGGTGCGCGTCGGCGTAGTTTTCATAGGCGCTTCGGCGGAGCGTGCGGTCGGGGGAGCCGAGAATTTTGCGGATGTTGCCCTGAGTGATTTCGACCCTCTCGCCGTCTGCGCCCTCGGCGGGTGCAAAGGGGAGGTCGGTGTTAGCGAGCACGCCGTGGACCGAGGCAGCGGTGCCGAAGGGGTCGGAGAGCGCGCCCAAAAGTTCTTCGACCTCGGCGGAGCGCAGGTGGGGGGCTTTGTGCTCGAGCCTCTCCAAATAATGCCCGTAGACCGTCAGTCTCGAGTCCCGCACGAGCCAACTCCGCAGGGTGTCAAAGCCGATATTGAGGAGTTCGGGCTCGGCAAAGGCGGTCGCGGCAGCCAGTCGCGCGCCTAAGCCCCGCACCCGGTCATAGCGCGCGGCGGCCCCCTCGTCGTTCGTGTCCACGCTGTAGGCCATGCCCGCGTAGACGGCGAGTTTGCCGTAGGCCCGGTAGAGGGCGCTGCGGAGCTCGAGCCAGTCCGCCAGCCTCTCAGAACCCTGCGAGAGCGTGCCTTCGTATGACCTCACCTGCTCGAGCCTCGCCCCTATCTCCTCAAACGCCTCGTCCCAGGTTTGGGAGGTGGGGAAAACGCTCGAGTCGTTCCAGCGTTCTTCTTGCCGTACGTCCTTGCGGTCCAAAACCCCCGCCATCAGTCCGCCGCCAGAGGTGCAGGCTCCGCGCCCAGGTTACGCCTCAGCAGCGCGCTCGTGTCGGGGTCGCGGCCCATGAAGTCGCGGTAGAGCACGTCGGGGTCGTCGGCGTCGCCGCGCGATAATATAGCGTCCACGTAGTCGCGGCCCGTCTCGCGGTTGAAGATGCCCTCGCGCTGGAAGCGCGTGAAGGCGTCCGCGTCCAAGACTTCCGACCACTTGTACGAGTAGTAGCCCGCCGCGTAGCCGCCCGCGAAGATGTGGGAAAAGGCGTTGATAAACCCGTTATGCGCGAACTCGGGGCGAATCGAAAAAGGCTCCATCGTCTCCTGCGCGTACGCCACCACGTCGCCGTCCTCGTCGGGGCGGTAGTTGATGTGAAGCTCCAAATCCACCGTCCCAAACGAAAGCTGGCGCATCTGCGCGTTCGCGGCCATAAAGGTGCGCGCGGCGAGCATCTTCTGGAAAAGCTCCTCCGGAATCCTCTCACCCGTCTCCCAGTGGCGGGCGAAGAGGTCCAGCGCCTCGCGCTCCCAGCACCAGTTCTCCATAATCTGCGAGGGCAGCTCGACCCAGTCGCGGGGCACGTTGGTCCCGGCCCGCTCGCGCACCTCGACGCGCGACAAGAGGTGGTGAAGAAGGTGGCCGAACTCGTGAAAGGTCGTCTCGACCTCGCGGTGGGTGAGGAGCGCAGGTCTACCCTCCTGCGGCGGCGTGAAGTTGCCGACCATGAGACCCAAGTGCGGCGCGAACCCGTCCCCCTGCGGGCCGCCCGTAATAAAGTGATTCATCCAGGCCCCGCCGCGCTTCGACTCGCGCGGGAACCAGTCGGCATAAAACGAGCCCAGGTGTGCGCCGTCCTCGCCGTGAAGGTCGTAAAAAGTCACCTCGGGATGCCACAGCTCTCTGATGCCCCGCTCGGTGACGGTGACGCCGAAAAGCCGGTGGACAATCTCGAAAAGCCCCGAGAGCACCCGGTCGAGGGGGAAGTACGGGCGCAGCTCCTCTTCGTCAAGGTCGAACTTGGCCTTGCGCAACTTTTCTGTGACGTAGGGCACGTCCCAGGGCTCGAGCCTTTCCAACCCAAGCTCATCCCTGGCAAACGCGGTCAGCGCCGCCACTTCCTCTTGCCAGTAGGGCTCCGTGCGCTCCGCCAGCCCCTGCACAAAGGCGAGCGCCGCCGCGCCCGTTTTGACCATGTTCTCTTCTAAACGGTAATCAGCGAAATCCTGATAACCCAACAGGCCGGCCAATTCTCGGCGCAAATCCAAAATCTTGACAACCAGAGGCTTGTTGTCGAAATCGCCGCCGGAGGCGCGGTTCACATACGCTTTGTACATCTTCTCGCGCAGGTCGCGGGCGTCAGCGTACTTCATGAAGGGCAAATAGGAGGGAATTTGCAAGGTGAAGCGGTAACCTTCCTTGTCCTTGGCTTTAGCGCTCTCCCTCGCCCCCGCCTTGGCGGACTCGGGTAAGCCAGACAGCTCCGACTCATCCGTAATAATCAACTCAAAGGCGTTGGTCGCGTCTAACACGTGGTTGGAGAATTCATTCTGGAGCGTGGACAATTCAACGCTCAGCGCCTCGGCCTTGGCTTTTTGGTCGGGGGGCAGATCGGCCCCGGCGCGCACGAAAGCGCGCATGGTCTTCTCGAGGTGACGCTTCTTAACCCCCGTAAGCGCGCGCGCCTCCTCGGTTTCCGAAAACGCTTTGACCGCCCGCCACAGCCCGTCATTCAGCGGCAGCTTGGCGTAAAAGGCCGAAAACTCGGGCAGAACCGCGTTAAACGCCTCGCGCAACTCGGGCGAGTTCATCACCGACATGAGGTGGTAGCCGAGGCCGACGGCGCGGTCCAGGCGCTCCTCGAGCCGTCCCAACGCCCCCAACGTGTTGTCATAAGTGCGGGCACTCGTTTCGTTGATGATGGCGTCTAGCTCGAGCTGCGCGTTCTCCAACGCCTCACGGACGCCGGGCTCAACGTGTTCAGGCCGGATGTCGTCAAAGGGAATCAAGAATTCTTGGGATAAAAGTGGGTTCATAAGGGTCCTTTCAACCCCTACACCTTACTAAACGCGCCGCGACAAGAACAGCCCACAGCCTACGCTGAAAGGTGACGCGCAAGACCGCTCGAGCAGCTTGCTATTTTGAGCATCGTTCCCGTTTCGGTTCGGCTTCCTACCCCGCACCTCCTCCTTTAGTCGGTGGTTGGACCTTGAAAATAGTCGTATGGTTAAGGCGTAATCTTCAAAGCGACAACCGCTAAGTGGAACAGATTCAGTGTCACCGTAGCTACTCTCTCTATCGGCTCAGTCTTGACAAGCGTCAGCACGGAAAGGATTAGTGATGAAAAAATTTCTCCTATTTAGCCTCTGCCTTACGTTACTGACAGCTTGCGACTTCCGCACGGAAGCGGAAATTACCGTGGACACGGGGGCGTCCGCCTCGGCAGATGGTTTCCTGACCGAAGAACGCGTCGTGAGCGACTTTAACCGCGTGCGCCTAGAAACCCTGGGCGAGTTGACCGTTACGCAGGGCGACGGGGCGCGGGTGGTGCTTACCTTCTCCCCCAAATACGAGGGGGCCATCACCACCGAGGTGCGGGGCGACACGCTTGTGATTGCCGACAACAGAAACGCGATGACCAAAATCAACCGCGACGTGCTGCGCTACCATGTGACGCTGCCGCAGCTTGAAGCGGTTGAGCTTGACGGCTCGGGCGACGTGAACGTGGGGGCGTTCAATACCGATGCGCTCACCTTTAATCTTGACGGCTCGGGCAACCTGACGGCGGAAGGACTGGAGGCCGGGCGGCTCGAGCTCCATCTTGACGGCTCGGGCAACATAAACACCACGGGCCGCGTGGACACGCTGACGGTGGAGGTGGCGGGCTCGGGTAACGTAGACACACAAGGGCTTCGCGCTGATACGGTGAACGTTACTTTGGCGGGCTCGGGCGACGTGAGCGTCTGCGCGGCTGAAGGGCTCGAGGCGAGCCTCGCGGGTAGCGGCGACGTGACCTATTACGGTGAACCGGCGAATCCCGCCGTCAGCGTGCAGGGCTCAGGCGACGTGACAGCGGGCGGCGCGTGCTAGTGAATGCACCCGCACAACCCCGCTGAACGCGAGACCGCCAACGCTCTACAAACACCCGTAAGGGTAGAGTGGGTGATGCTCGAGGCCACCACCGACTTCTGGGGCGGCGTGTGGCCCTTATCCAACGCACTGCCCGCCCCGCCGGAGTTTGGCGAGGCGCTTAAAACTTCGCTACACCTCTGGAAAGAACAGGGGCTCAGGCTGGCGTGGCTTAAAGTACCGCTCGAGCAATCCCCCCTCATCCCCACCGCGGTAGCCGCCGGGTTCCGCTTTCACCACAGCAGCGAAGACTACCTCATGCTCACGCTGCGGCTGCAAGCGGGCGCGTTCGTCCTCCCCTACGCGGGCCACTACATCGGCGTGGGCGGCGCGGTCCTGAACGAGCGGCGCGAGCTGTTGGTCGTGTTGGAACTCTACCACGCGAAAACGCGCCCCAAGGCCTACAAACTTCCGGGCGGGCTGCTCGAGCCCGGCGAGGCCATCGCGGCGGGCGTGCTGCGCGAGGTTCTTGAGGAGACGGGCGTCCGCACTCGTTTCCAATCACTCGTTTGTTTCGGGCACATGCAAAGTTACCACTTCGGCAAGTCAACGCTCTACTTCGTCTGCCGTTTGGAACCTCTTACGGAAGAAATCACCGTCGACGCGTCCGAGATTGCCGAAGCTTCTTGGATGCCTGTAGAGGGATTTTTAGAAAGTGAGCACGTCAACGAGTTTGAAAAACGCGTCGTGCGGGCGGCGTTGGGGCGGGAGGGGATGACGGTCTCCTCTTTGGAAAGTGACAGAGACCTTCCCGCTATTCCCGAAATCTTTACCCTGCCGGGTTTTGGGTGAGCGGCTCGAGCCTCAGCAACTCAACCCAAAGCCTTAAACTAAACCTGTGAAGGTCCATCTCATCGCGGTGCAGGCCGCCATGCAGCTTTCAGACTATGAAACGCCGGAGCGGTTCAGGGCGCGCGTGCTGGCGCTCACCGAAGCAGCGGTGGCGGGGCTTGACGACGCGCCCAAGCTCATCGCCTTTCCCGAAACGATAGGTTTTCCTCTGCTCCTCACGCTCGGCAACGGTGAGGTCTCGAGCGCAAAAACGTTCGGTGAGGCTGCACTCGTGCTTGCTAGGCGTCACTGGCGCGCGCTCCTGCGGGTCATCATCACGAAACGCCTCTCCCCCGCCGCCGCGCTCTACCACCTCCGGGCGCGCCCCGCTTACCTCGCCTACCGCGACGCCTTTGCGGAGGCCGCACGCTTTGCTAACGCCACGGTGGTCGCCGGGACGACCTTTCTGCCCCACGTGGAGGAGGAGGCGAGCCGCGGCGTGCATATCGCGGGCCGCCGCGTCTACAACACCGCTTTCACCTTTGGGCCGACGGGCCGAATCCTCGACCGAACCCACAAGGTCTACCTGACGCCCGGCGCGGAGTCCAGAGCGGGCCTCACCCGCGCGCCGCTGGGGCACGTCCACGCCCTCGAGACGCCCGTGGGGCGCGTCGGTGTGGCGGTCTGTCTCGACGGGTTTTACGGGTCGGTGTTAGAGCGTTTGGATGGGCTCGGGGTACAGATTGTGGTGCAGCCGAGCGCCAACCACGCCCCCTGGGAACGCCCCTGGCCGCCCGACCCCGCGCTCACCGAGGGGGAGGCCTGGCTCCGTTACGGCCTGCGCGAAGGTTTACAGAACCGCCTGCACCTGCGCTACGGCGTCAACCCGATGATGGTGGGGGAGGTTCTGGACTTAACACCGAGAGGGCGCTCGAGCTTAGTCGCCAACACACGCTATCACCAGACGAGCTGCGAGGGGCTCGAGGGGGTGCTCGCGCTTAGCAAGTCGGCGAACCGAGAGGAGATGGTGCGCGCAGCGGTGGAGCGGTAAGCAGTCAGCAACCTTTGCGACATTTCTCACGGCGCACCCCCTCAACCCGGTAGACTGGAGGGGTGACAGGAACACTCGGCCTTTTCTCGCTCGTGGACCTTTTCCAGCTCCTCGCCTCGTCGTCGCGCACGGGCCGCTTGATGGTGGACCACCCCGAGGGCGCGGCGCGCGTTTATTTTGACAAAGGGCGCGTGGTCCACGCCGACTTCAACGGTCTCAACGGCGAAGAGGCGGTTTACGCGCTTTTTCGGGACGAGCGGGGGTCTTTTGAGTTTACGCTGGGGCTGGCGGCGTCCGAAACGAGCATCCACGGGGGCACCGAGAATCTGCTCCTGGAGGCCATCCGCCGCCTGGACGAGTCACAGCGCGGGACGCAGGGGGCGGCGGTCGCGCTTTCGGACGACGCGGTCCCGGCCTTTACCGACCTAAGCGCGACCAACCTGACCCTGCAACCCTCTGAAACCGCCATCCTCCGTTTCGTCGACGGTCGCCGCGACTTGAAGCGCGTCGCCGCGGACGCGGGGGCCGATATGAGCGAAGTCAAGGCGGTGGTGGCGCGGCTCATCCAACTGGGTGCGCTCACCATCCGCACGCAGAAACCGCGCGTGGCGCGGCTCGTCACCAAGCTCGCCAAAGACCTGCCCGCGGGCAGCATCGGGATAGACCCCAACCTCATGGGCGGCTGGCAGCGCGTGCTGGGCTACCTCCCCGACCACATCGCCTGCCGCCGCCCCGACGGCCGCGTGGACGTGTTCCGCGTCCAGCCGGTGCAGGGGGCGGGGCCTTACGGGCTCCTTTCGCGCGACACGCTCTTTTCTTCCAACCTGGCGGTCAACACGACGCTGCTCGTCAAGCCGGTTTAGGGGTCATGTGACGCAGGACGAAGTGACACGAGATGAGACGTTGGAACGCGCGCTGCTGGATACCGAACCCTCCGGCCCACTTTTACCCTGGCGGCGCTACCCCTTCCCGATTGACTGGGACGCACAGTTTGGGAGCGAGGGACCGTTGCACTTAGAAGTAGGCTTCGGCGACGGTCGCTACACCGTGCGGCGGGCCAAGGACGAACCCGAGGGCCAGTTTGTGGGCTTGGAAATCTCGAGCGCCTCCCTCCAACGCGCCCTTCGCAAGGTCCGCGCCGAAAGGCTCAACAACGTGCGGCTGCTCAAAATAGGCGCAACCTTCGCGGTGCGCCACCTTTTCGCGCCCCACAGCTTGCAGACCGTTACCGTCAACTTCCCCGACCCCTGGCCCAAGGCGAGACACGAGAACAACCGCCTCCTGCGCGCGCCCTTTTTCGAACTCGCCTCGAGCCGTTTGCAACCCGGCGGAAAGATTCTGCTCGCTACCGACCACCCGGACTACCTAGCATTTGCCCGAACCGAGGCCGAGAAAACGGGGCTTTACGCGCTCTATGAGACCGAGCCCCCGGCGGCGGTGTTCGAGACAAAATACGCGCTCAAGTGGAAAGCGCAGGGCAAGCCGCTTCACTACCAGGTGTTCGAGTACCGCGGGGGCGAGACGCCCCTCCATCCTCCCCTAGAAAGAGTTGAAACCATGCCCCACGCTCTGCTAAATGGCACGCTACCGGCCTCCTTTGACAAGTTTGAAAAACAGGTCGTCTCCTACGCCGCGGGCCACGTCATCTTGCACGAGGTGCTGCGGGGTGTGGGTTCCGACGAGGGCGAGCGCCTGCTCGTGCGGGCGACGGTGGACGAGCCGGACTTGAAGCAGGGGCTTTTGGTGGTGGTGGGCAGGCGCGAGGGGGACGAGCTGATTGTGCGCCTCGAGCCCTTCGGCGACCCCGTCATCACCCCCACGGCGCGCGGCGCGGTCCACGCGGTGACCGAGTGGCTGTTGACGCTGCCTGAAATAGAGGTGAAAAAGCGGGCGTATTAGACCCTCAGCCCGTCAAGGAGGTGAGCCGGTTGCAGATTCGTGAAGATGACCTAAGGGGCAAAAAGATTGCCGCCTTTCTCCGGGAACACCTCGAGAACATGCACGCCGTCACGCCGCCCGGCAGCGTTAACGCTTTTCCTCTGGAGGCGCTGCGCTTGCCCGACATCACCTTTTGGTCGGTGTGGGAGGACGACGACTTACTCGGCTGCGGGGCGCTCAAAGAACTCGACGCAAAAAGCGGTGAAGTCAAATCCATGCGCACCGCCGTGGCTCACCGCGGCAAGGGCGTCGGCTCGAGGGTGCTCGAGCACATCATCAAGGAAGCCCAGCGGCGCGCTTATGGTTGTCTGTACTTAGAAACAGGCGCTTCGGCAGAATTCGCCCCGGCTCGAGCCTTGTACCTGCGGTACGGCTTTGAGTACCGGGGACCCTTCGGCGACTATCGTGACGACCCAAACAGCGCGTTTATGACAAAAAAGCTGTAGGATTCGTTCCAACAGCCAGCAAAAACAGACCCTTCCTAAAACCCGTAAACCTCGTGCCGCTTTTGCGAGAGCTTCTTGTGGTAGCCCGTCTCTTCCAAGTACTTGTCAAAGGTCTCAAAATCCACCTGTTGCTTGTTGTCCGAGAGCGCCACGGCGGGGTTGGGGTGAACCTCTATCATGATGCCGTCAGCGCCCGCCGCGAGCCCGGCTTTGGTTAAAGGGACGAGCAGGTCGCGGCGGCCCCCCGAGTGGGTCACGTCCACCACGACGGGGAGGTGGGTCTCGAGCTTCGCCAAAGCGACCGCCGACACGTCCAAAGTGTTGCGGGTGTACTTTTCAAAGGTGCGGATGCCGCGCTCGCAGAGGACGACGTTGGGGTTGCCCTCGCTCAAGAGGTACTCCGCGGCCATGAGCCACTCCTCGATGGTGGCGCTCATGCCGCGCTTTAACAAGACGGGCTTGTTCGACCGGCCCACCGCCCGGAGGAGCGCGAAGTTCTGGGCGTTGCGCGCGCCTATTTGGAACACGTCCACGTATTCATTGAACATGTCCACGTCGCAGGTGTCCATGATTTCGGCGATGAACTGAAGCTCGTGTTTGTCGCAGGCCTCGCGGCCTATCCTGAGACCCTTTTCGCCCAGCCCCTGAAAAGAATAGGGGTCGGTGCGGGGTTTGTAGGCCCCGCCGCGGAAAAGCCTCACGCCGCGGCCCGCCACAAACGCCGCGGTCGCCTCGACCTGCTCTTTGGATTCGATGGCGCAGGGCCCGGCGATAAGAACCGGCGCGTGGTCGCTGCCCACGGGCACGTCGCCGACCCGCACCACCGTGTCCTCGGCCCGCGTTTTGCGCGAGGTGAGGTATTTGACCTTGTCGGCCTCTTGCTCTAGGTGCATACTGGCCTGGAAGATGCTCTTGAACAGGCTCTTGACGGTGCTGTTGTCAAAGGGGCCAGGGTTGGCGGCGGTGAGGGCGTCCAACATCTTTTGTTCGCGCACCGGGTCGTAGTGCGACAGCCCCAGCCCCGTCTGCACCTCCCCGATGGCCTCGGCGACCCTCGCCCGCTCGGACAAAAGCTCCAAAATTTGCAGGTTTAGCCCATCAATGCGTTTGCGTAACTCCTGAATCTGTTCCATGCTCCACCTTTCGCTGTGAAAACCGCACGACGACGATGCTGATTTCGTAGAGTATAACAAGCGGCACAGCGACGAGCGCAAAATTAAAGGGGTCGGCGGTGGGCGTGATGACCGCCGCCAAAACAAGGCCGATGACGATGGCGTAACGGCGGTACTGCGTGAGCATGGGCACGCGCACGAGCCCGATGCGCGCGAGCAAAAAGGCCAAAACCGGCATCTCGAACATAAGCCCGAACACGCCCATGAGTAAAAGTAGGTTGGAGATGTAGCGCCCGATAGAGAGGAGCCCGACCACCTCGCTGGTCAAAAAAGATAAGAGGATGGGGATGGTAAAAGGCAGCACCACATAATAAGAAAAAGCCACCCCGCACGCGAACGCGAGCGCGGTAAAGAGGATAAAGGGGACCGCGTAGCGGCGCTCCTCGTCGTAGAGCCCCGGCGCGACAAACCCCCACACCTGGCCCACGATGACAGGCGCGGCCAGGACGAAACCGAAAAAAGAGGCTATTTGCATACTCGCCGTGAAGGGCTCGTAGATCGAGAAGTAGCTGAGCGGCATACTCTCCGGCAACGGCTCCTTGAGCCAATCGAGCAAACGGATACGAAAGGCAAAAGTGACCCCAGCCGCCACCACCCACGCGCCCACCGCGATAAAGAGGCGCGTGCGCAGCTCTTCAAAATGTTCTATCAAGGTCACGTCGGGACCCCTTCGAGAGCAAGCGCGGGGTTAGGCGTTCGCCTTCTCCCTTTCCACGCGAAGTGCTTCTTTTTCGGCGTTCAGGCGCTCTTGCTCGGCGCGGAGCTGGGCGCGTTCGGCCTCCAGCTCGTTGTTGGGCACGCTCGAGACGCTCACCTGCGGGGTCTTCTTGTCGTCTTTGTTGACCTCACCCTCGAAGTCGTCTTTCATGTCGCGGATGCCCTTGCGGAACTCTCTCACGGACTGGCCGATGCCCTTAGCCATCTCGGGCAGGCGGCGCGGGCCGAAGATTAAGAGTATCACAATCAAGATAATGATGATTTCGGGTAAGCCTAAGGGACCGATGCGCATGGCGTAACCTCCTATATTCGTGCGTCTACTCTAGCACCTCCGGCTTCCGGCGTGTGTAACTTTAGCGTTTGGCGTCGAGGCGAGAGGGTAGAAAAAAGCAGGGTGTTCGGCCTGAACACCCTGCCAGAGAGTCTTAAAGGTTGTTGGGGAAGTTGGGGTCGAGGATGGCGGTAGTATCAGCCGCGAGAGCAGCGGGGACGCTAAGGCCGTTAGGGAAAAAGCCGCCTGTCGTCACGCTGGTGTCCGAGGTCAAGAGGACGATGTTGGCAACTTGGCGCGGGGTACGGCTCGGAACAATGCCCTTTTGGTTGCCGCTGTTGAACGTAGGGACAACATTGGCACCGCCGTGCACTTGGGTCGAGAGGCCGAACCTGGCTTCGGCGACGATGCCCTGGTCCACCTCGGCGCCGCCGCCACCCAAAGACTCACGAGCGGCAGAAATCGCGCTGACGATGGTCCAGGTGTCTAAACCACCGTAGATGTCAGCGCGCCGTCTATCCGCGCCATAAAGGAAGGTGCGAACCTCACCGGCGTGGTACGCCTCGACGGCAAGAATGCCTGCAGCAGCCTCTAGGGTGTCGGGGTTGGTGATGAACTTCGCCGCACCTTTGTACGCCGTCACGCCGACGTCTTCAAAGATGAAAGCGCCGTGCAAAAAGAGCGCTTCGCTAAGAGGGCCCGTTGAGAGGGGTTCAAAATTGTCGGGCGTAAAGCCCATAGGTAGACCGACGCTTGCAGGATCGGCGATGAGCCCAAAAGCCGCAGCCGCCGCAGCTTTGAAGGACGCGTTGAGGTCCAAGGTAGGCAGTTCGCCTGCGCTCGTACCTAGCGCACTACGCAAAAAGTTGACGTGGTCGAGTTCGTCTTGCGCGATTTCGTTCGCGTATTCACCGACGGAAGACATGGCGGCGACGGCGGGGTCCATGCTGGCGGGGTCGGGGAAGGGGATGCCGACCGTGGGGTCGAAACCGTCAGGAACGAGAATCTTGTCGGCGCTGTAGCCGGGAAGCTCGGTGATGCGGCCCACGGCGGCGAGGTAAAAGGCGGCCTCTAAATACTCTAAGTTGAGCGCGAAGTTGAGGATCGCCGCGTCGAAGTCGTCATCATCGGGCTGGGCGTTGACGCCGCAGGCGGTGAGCGCCGCGCCCGCACCCATCATGCCTAAGTTGCCTAGCACCCGGCGGCGGTTGACCTTCGTTTCAAAAAGCTTTTTAACGTCCATTGTTGTCCTCTCGGTGCCCAGTCGAAGCGGCCCACTCCTGAGCGAGTAGAAGATGTCACGTGGGCTTTCTCATTCTCTTTTACACGTTAGAAAGCTAATTAGATGTGGATTCCTTTACACCCCTAGCTTTTTTAGCAAGTGACGAGCGTTTTGCAAGGGGTAAACGTTCTTTACGAAACCTCTCACCCTCCTACCGACGAGGGTGTTACGCTTTCACGAGTTTTGGCGCGGGCGCACCAGGTTCGGTTTGCGCGGTGCGCCTGTGCGAGACTGTCCAAACGGCTCTGTGAGCTTTGCGCGTTGCGGAGGCTCATGAGGTGGTAAAAAGGAACGGGTGAAAAATCACGCTTTTCAGAAGCCACACATGTCTCGTTTCACACTTCATCACATCTTAAGTTAAGCGAAGGTGCTTTATGAATGAGGGTGCTTTATGAACATAAGCAAATCACTACCTATCTTTTTCTTTTTGTTTCTCTTTCTAGTCGCCTGCGGCCCGGAAGAGCCCGGCCCCGTTGTTCCCGGCCTCGAGTCGCCCCGCGTCACCTCCGTTACGCCGGAAAACGGTGCGGCGGACGTGCCCGTAGAAACCGCCGTGGTGGCGATGGTAAGCCTGCCCAACGACGCGAGTATCGACAACGCGACGCTTGACGGCGGGGTGCGGCTCACGTCCGAAGCCGGGATGAACGTTCCCGGGACGGCGAGCGTCAGCGGCAACAGCCTCACCTTCTCGCCCGCGGACGAGCTGGCGGCGGCGACCCGGTACACGTTCGCCGTGACCTCGGCCCTAAAAGACGAGCGCGGCGCGGCGTTCGAGCCTTTTACGGTGAGCTTTACGACCACCGTGGAGGACACGCCCGGGAACGGAGAGATACCCACGGGCGAGGTGACCGTAGAACCCGCCTCTCAAGAACTTATTTTCAGCGCGGTGCAGGGAAAGAACTCCCTCGAGCAGCTCGTGACGGTCAAAAATACGGGTGACGGCTCCCTGACTTTTACAGAAGCTCAGCTAGCAGGAGCGAATGCACAAGATTTCGCCCTCGACCCGCCCCCTGTGCCCGTGACCTTGGCACCCGGAGCGCAAACCCAGTTCGGCCTCACCTTCTCGCCGCGTGAGAACGTCACCGGCTCCCTGAGCGCCGCGCTGATGCTTACGCTCGAGGACGCGGACGAGGGTGTGCAGGTAGGTCTTTACGGGCTCTCGAGCCAGGGATTGGGGGGCAACAACGAGCCGCCCCTTCAGGCGGTGGTGGACACGCTGGGTTACGCCATCGACGTGGGCGGCGACGAGCTGGTGCTGGGCACCGACCCCGCCCCCATCGGCGACGAGGTTCCGGCGTCTCTTTTTCGTAAAGTCGGAGCGGGTCCCGTGACCATCACGCCCGTGGCGCGTTATTCTCCTGCCGAGATGCTGCCCTTTGGGTACTACACACTTCAGACGGACGCGCCGGTTCCGCATCAGGTCGGGGTGCTCTCCAGAGAAGCGAGCGAGAGCCAAACGCTCAATCCCGGACTCGCCGAGGGTGCCGAAAGTTTTGAGCCGGAGACCGAGCCCTTTGGTTTCTATGTGGACAGCCAGTTTTTCAAGCGCGTGAGCTATACGCAAGACAAATTCAACAAGGCGGATGGGCAGGTCGCACACGCCGCGCGGGTGTATCCGCTCAAAGACCGTGAGGGCCAATCTTTGGCGAATGCTTACCTCGTCGCCTTTGAGGATGCCAGCAACGGTGACTATCAAGATTACGTTTTTGTCGTGACCAACGTTGAGCCCGCACAGTAACAGAAAAGTAACAGGGTAGTCTTTGTGGCTCGAGCCTCACGTCACCGGGTTTTCGCGTTCGTCCGTTTCTTCCCCCCTTGGGGCGTCTTGGCTTGCGGGGTCTTGGCTGGCAGCGTTTTGACCGGTGGTGTCTTGACCAACAGCACCTTGCGTGGTTTCCTCCGAGTCCGGCGTTGGGGAGGCCTTGGGGCCACGTCGCGGTAACCGCCACGGCAGCCGGGCGCGTTTGCGCTCGCCGCCGGGGGCGTTTTTGCGGGCGCGCTCGAGCAGCCCCTGGGCGAGAGCGCGGCCTCCCTCTAAGGCTACGTCGTAAAAGCGGCGCATCTCGTTCACCTTGAGCTTCTTGCCCTCCAGAACATAGAGCTGCACGCTTTGCCCGATAAGCCAGGTGCCCGCGTAGGACACGGCGATGTTGGGCAAAATGCCCGCCACGGGCACAAAGCCCACAAGCTCGCGCGCGAGTTGCCGGAAAAAGAAACCGCCGCCCAAGACGCTCACGATCTCGCCCACCACCTCCTGCGGCCGACCCCCCTTGCCGCCCGCGAGCGCGAGCTTGTAAGCCATGACGAGCTGATTTTTGGTCAAAACTACCATGTCGGCGACGCCCAAGGGCACGTTCAACACGGGCACCACCGCGGCGAGACCTGTGGAGGCGGTGTAGAGCGCGTTGGCGCGCGCGGTCTCTTCGATAAGCGCGCGCATGGCCGCGGCGCGTAGCGGGGGCAGCCCCCGCGCGAGGGCCAAGCGCAGGTCGTCGGGCGCGGTCGTGAAAAGAGCGGGCGCGAGCTTTTGCGTGATGGTGCCGGGCTCCGTGTCCGGCAGGAGCACCCGCGCCGCCTCCCCTTCGCGCGGCAGCTCGGCCCCGGCCCGACTTTCGGCGGTGGGGCTGACGACTATTGTGACGACGGGGACGTGGGCTTTGTGGAGGGCCCCAAGTTGCACCTCCAGATTACCGCCAACATGCTCGACATCGCCGCGGACGAGCAGCGCTAAGTCAAAGCCGCTAAGGTCGCCGGGGGCGCCCAAGCCGCGCCGCTCGAGCCAAGGGTGCACGCCCGTCCGGCCGTCGCCCCCACTTAGACTTTCGGCCAGGGCGCTTGTCAGAGCTTCATCGCCCAGCAAAAGGAGGCGGAAGCGGCGCTCGGACTCGCGCTGGATCGCGTTTAGGTCGATTTCGCGTACCAGTTTAAAGAGATTGCTTGCTGAAAGGGGGTTCATGGTGTCTCCTAACAATAAGAAGTGAGAAAGCTGCGGCACTTTCATGTGCAGCGTCGGTTATGAGACGAACTGTACTTGCAGCAGATGCAAACCTAAAAGGGCGACTTGTCGCTAAATCTAGGCTCGCGCTTCTCCCGGTGGGAGGCCAGACCTTCGCGCACGTCGGGTCCGGTGAAGCCCAGGAACTCGAGCGCCAGCGACGCGTCAAAGGTCGGCCCCGCCAGCCGCAGCCAGTTGTTGAGCGCGTATTTGGTCCAGCGCAGCGCGGTCGGCGAGCCCGCGGCCAAACGCTGCGCCACCTCCAACGCCTTGTCGTAAAGCTCCTCCTCGGGCACGCAGAGCGACACCAGCCCGATGCGCTCGGCCTCCTCGCCGCTTAGGGGCTCACAGAGCAGCAGGTGATACTTGGCCTTCGCCATGCCGCAGAGAAGCGGCCAAATAATAGCCGCGTGGTCGCCCGCCGCCACGCCTAAGCGGGTGTGCCCGTCGATGATGCGCGCGTTTTTACTTGCAATCGAAACGTCAGCCAAAAGCCCCGCGACGAGCCCCGCCCCCACCGCCGGGCCGTGGATGGCCGAGACAACGGGCTTAGAAAAGTTGACGAGGTTGTAAACCAAGTCCTTGGCCTCGCGCCAGACGCGCGCCCGCGTCTCAAAATCTTCGCTCATCGCCTCGACGAGGTCAAGGTCGCCCCCCGCCGAAAAGCCGCGCCCCGCGCCGCGCAACATTACGGCGGCGGTGTTGGGGTCCGCGTCTACATCGCGCCAAACTTGGGCAAGCTCGCGGTGCATGACGGCGTCCGCGGCGTTGAGTTTGTCGGGGCGGTTCATTGTGACTTCTAAAACGCGCGGCGCGGGCCTCGAGAACGAGAGGCGTTCGTAGCGCTCGAAGGGCGGGGGTGGGGTCATGAGGGCTCCTTCACGACCGCCAGTGTACCAACCCCCGGGTAAAGTTTCCTCATCCGTTTTGAGGAGGCGGAGACTGTTCTGACGCCTACTTTTTTATAGACGGTCACAACCCGCAGCAGTACGGTGTGTTACCGGGTCGCGGCTGCCTGATGACTGTTTGTAAGCAAGTTTGAACACAGCTACCCTCTCGAGGCAGGCACCGCTACCAATAAACATTAGGAATGAGCCATGCTTCAATTTTGGAAACGCGCGCACACAGGCCGTGTCAAGACGCTCGCCATAAGCCTCGGGCTTGTCCACGTGCTGACGCTGAGTTGGGCCGCGACCTTTACCGTCAACAGTACCGCCGACGGGGCCGACGCGAGCCCCGGCAACGGCGTGTGCGCCACGGCGGCGGGTGTTTGCACCCTGCGCGCCGCCGTGCAGGAGGCGAACGCGCTCGCAGGCGCCGACACAATTAATTTTTCATTACCAACGGGGTCTACTATCACACTGACAAGTGCGGCGGGGGGCGCTATTAGCATCACCTCCGACCTCGTCATTCGCGGCCCCGCGGGAACGAGTCCCGCCGCGCAGCTCAGGGTGAGCGGCGGCTGGGACGGCGTGATTAACAGCAGCGTCGGCAGCCGCGTGTTTTTTATGCCGGCGGCGGCGGGTCGAAGCGTGACGGTGAGCGACCTAACAGTCATCAACGGCAACGCCGGAACGCAGACCGGCGGCGCAGACCCCGGTAGTTGGAAAAGCAACGGTGGCGCGATTTATGTCGAGGGGGGCACGCTCGACCTCGAGCGCATGACCTTTAGCAACAGCACCTCCAACGACGGGGGCGCGTTGGAGGTCGAAAACGCGACGGTCAACATTAGCGACAGCACCTTCCATGCGAACAAAGCCAGAGACGACGGCGGCGCCATCGACATCGGCAAAGCCCCGGCGGCGGTCAACGTCGTCAACACCACCTTCGCCAACAACCGTTCGGAGGCGGGGACGCCAAACGGGGTCGGCGGCACCGGCGGGGCCGTGCGTGTGGACGGCAAGCTCACCTTGACCTACGTCACGATGGCCCATAATGTGGGCGGCAGGGGGGGCGCCATCGACTTTGCGAGTACCGGTTTGGTAACGTTACGTAGCAGCCTCATTTTTAACAATACCGAACTCGACGGTACGGTACGTAACTGCGTGGCTGACGCAAAGACTAACAGGGCTGTCGAGTCAGCGCGCACCGACGGCGGCAACAACTGGACCAACACAGACAATTCGTGCGCGTTGGGCAACACCATCACCGCCACGTCGTTGGCGCTCGCCCCGGCGCTAGGCAGCAACGGCGGCCCAACGCAAACGCTGTCCTTGGCGAGTAGCAGCGGCGTGAACGGCGTTGTTCCAGCCAGTTCCAACTGCGGCGCGGGCGTCGGCGCGAAAGACCAGCGCGGCGTCGCCCGCGCGGTCAACGGGGGCTGCGAACCCGGCGCGTTCGAGCTTCAGGACGGCCCACCCAATTTAACGCTAAGCAAGTCTCATACCGGCGCGTTCATCCGTGGCGGAACCGGCACCTACACCCTGCGCGTCACCAACGTAGGAACGAGCGCGGCGACGGGCACCGTCACCCTTAGCGACACGCTGCCCGCTGGCTTAAGTTATAAGGCGGCGAGCGGGAGCGGGTGGACGGTAAGCGCAAATGGTTCCACCGTCACGGCGACGAGGGCGGACACGCTCGCCGCGAACGCGAGCTTTCCCGACCTTGTCCTGAGCGTCAACGTGTTGCCCAGCGCACCCGATACGCTTACCAACAGCGCGACCGTTTCTGGTGGAGGCGACACAACGCCCGGTAACAATACGGCGACCGATCCAACCACCACCGTTGCTGCGGGCTCGCTCACGCTCGATAAAGCAGTGCGCAACGTGACTCAAATGGGAAGCTTCGGCAAGAGCGGCGTGGGCGCGCCGGGCGACGTGCTCGAGTACCACATCACCTTTACCGCGCAGGACAACCTGCTTTACAACGTCGTCATCCGCGACGCCGTGCCGACGAGCACCCGTTTGGTGCAAAACAGCTACGGCGCTACGGGCGAGGTCCAGCTCACCTGCCCCGGCGGCTCGGTCACCACCGTCGATCTAAACGGCGTGACCAGCGGTACGTTAGACCTCGCCGTGACACAGCCGGGGCCATGCGGCAACAGTTTGGCCCCCGGCGCTTTCGGTTATCTGAGGTTTCAGGTTCTTATTCAGTAACACCCTTGCTCGCATCAGCGCCGCAAAACCGACTGTTGCAGCTTTTGCAGGTCTAAACATTCTAAATGTGAAGTGTCAGCAAACTTTCTTCAACGCGGTGTAGTTGTACTGCTGTGAAAATTGTTGCTTTGGAAACTAATCTAGAGGTCTAGGTCGTCGCGCCTCGAGCGAACAAAACGCTCAAAGGGGTCGTCCTCCTGCCGGCCCCTCTCATCTTTGTTTTTTTCCTTGATATGGCTCTCGTCGGGAGCCTCTTTTTTAACCCACGCGCCGCGCGTCGTGTCATTTGTAGGGCGGGGGTTTGTGGGATCGGTAGCGGGCTCGGCGGGCCGGGGTGCCACGGTGACCCTGGGGGCTTCTTTTTTGGGTGCCTCCCGCTGCCGTGCTGGGGTGGGTGCTTGGGCGGGCGCGTGCTCGCTCCGGCGTTTTTTGGGCAGCGTAAGGGCCAGCCAGACGAGCAGCGCCGTGGCGACTAACAGGGCGTAAAAAAGAAGCAAAATGACGATGAGCGGAGACATGGGCCTAAGACGTTCCCTGACCCGCGTGCGCCCGTTGCGCCCCTATGAGCTGTTCCAAGCTCACGTTGCCCCCGCTCACTAAAAGCACGGTGGGGCCGTCCTTGAGTTCCAAGCCGTCCACCCCCGACCGCAGCCGGTGGTAAGCCGCCAGGGTGATCGCGCCCGTGGGCTCGACGACCAGCCGGACTTCGCGCGGGTACCAGTGCATCGCCCCCAAAATCGCCTCCTCATCCACCGTGACAAAGCCCGTCACATGTTTTTGAATAATCTCAAAGTTGAGCCCTCCCAAACTCTGCGTCCTGACGCCGTCGGCGACGGTGCGGGTGGTCTCAAACGCCTCCCAGCGTTGCAGCGTGCCCGAATCGAATGAGGCCTTGGCGTCGGCGGCGAGTTCGGGCTCGACGCCGATGATGTGCGCGTCGGGAGAGAGAGCGGCGAGCGCGGTGGCGACGCCCGCCACGAGGCCGCCGCCGCCCACGCAGACGAGCACGTTTTTGACCTCGGGCAGGTCCTCGGCGATTTCTAGGCCCACCGTGCCCTGCCCCGCCACGATCCAGGGGTGGTCGAAGGGCGGCACGAGGGTATACCCTCGCTCTTCCACAATCCGCCCCGCGGTTTCCGCGCGCGCGTCGCTCGTGTTGGCGCAGCGCACCACCTCGGCACCCCAGGCCTTGGTGCGCTCGATTTTGAGTTCGGGCGCACCCTCGGGAATGACGATGGTCGCGGCCACGCCGAAAAGCTTGGCGGCGCAGGCAACGCCCTGGGCATGGTTGCCGCTCGAGTGCGCCACCACTCCCCTAGCGCGCACCTCCGGCGGGAGCGACGCGAGAAAGTTGTAAGCGCCGCGCAGCTTGAACGAGCCCGTGCGCTGCAAGTTCTCGGCCTTGGCGTAGACCTCGCCCTCTAGGGGCAACCGCACGAGCGGCGTGCGAAAAGCAGCGCCCGCGATTCTCTCGGCGGCGGCGCGGATGGCCGCTAAGTCGGGTGCATCCATGAGGAAATCCTACGCCGAGAGCGCCCCCCGCGCAAGTCTCACGGGATGCCCGGCGGCGTCTGGGCGGGGGGCGGCGCGGGCAGGTTGGGGGGCGTGGGCACGCCCTCTAGCTTCTTAAGCATCCCGTTCTCGTTGCAGCCCACAAAGAAGGGGCAGCGCAGGCATTCCGACCAGACGCGCGGGTGCAAGTCTTTGGACTTATCAATAAGTGTGAAACCGCACTTCTCAAAGAAGCCCACCGAATAAGTCCAGGCGAAAAGGGTGGGAATGCCCAGACGGCGGGCCTCCTCCTCGCACGCCGCCACAAGGATGCGACCCACACCGCTCGCCTGAATCCCCGGTTTGACCGCCAGCCCCCGCACCTCGGCGATGTCACCCCAGAGGATATGCAGCGCGCCGGAACCGGCGAACACTGGACCCTCGCTCGCGTCCACTTCGGCCACAAAAAAGTCGCGCAGGTTCTCGAAGATGTTTTGCATGGGCCTTACTAACATCTTACCCTGACCCGCCCAATAGCCAATAAGCTCGAAAATTTCGGGCACGTCCTCGGCCTTGGCAGGGCGGACGGTGACGGCAAGGGCGTGTGGGGGTGGTTGGAGAAGGGGCATGAATCAGTTTACCAATACGTGAAACCTTATGCGCTAGCTCCGTAACCAAGCGCGTAGAGATGGGCCAGAAACTCCTCGGGCTCGGTGGGGGTGAGCAAAATGAGTTTACCCTCAGGGCGCTCCAGCAGCACCCCGCGCCCCGCATGAGCGTAGCCGTAAAGATGCACCCTGCTGTGGGGTTCTGTGCTGAAGACGCCGTAGCCCATGCCCGACAAGCCGTTCAGCCCGACTTTATAACCCCACGGGTTCGCCGAGAACGTCACAACTTTTACCCCCACAACGTCTTGCGGGGGCACGTTAAACCACCCGCCGACGCCGAAAACGGCCACGCCCTCTTCGCTCAGGCGGTAGCGCAGCCAGCGGTTGAGAAAGAGGGCGAGCAAAATGATGAGCGTGACCACAAGCAGGTCAATGGAGAGGACGAGCAGCCGCGCGGCAGGGGGCGCGTTCTCAGCCCAAAGAATGAAGTGCGCAAGAAACACGCCGGGCAGGATGAGGGCGAGCAGCGCCAAGTCGCTCAGAAATCCGTTCTCAGGGTGAACGCTGGGCCATTCTTTCTTCACGGTCGTGCCGACATCTTACCTCTTGAGCAGCCCCAAATCAGCGCCAGAGCCTCCAGTCATCGAAAGGCGCAACGTTTAACCCAAGAGAGTCACAACGCCTACACCTGAAATGGCGACACCGAGAAGAGCGTAAAATATGCGCGCCCCGCCCCGCCCAAACGTGCGGACGACGATGCGCGCACGCCAGCCTTTCATGTACCAGTTCCAGTTGAAATAGGCACCCGCGACAGAGAGAAGCCCTAGCACGATAAAAGAGAGGCTGGCGTACTGTGTTTCCGTCATCTTACAAGCTCCGTTCAGCTCGAGCAGGACTAGCCAAGCTGTCTTCTCGCGGCCCGTATCTGCGCCTCGACCTGTTCGGTCGCGGTGCCGCCGTAGCTTGACCGTGCGTTCACCACGCGCTCGAGCTGAAGGACAGCGTAGACGTCTTGCCCGATAAGCGGCGAAACTTTTTTCATATCCGACAACGTTAAATCTTGCAAATCTTTTTTCTGGTTTAAACCCAACGTAACGAGCTTCCCCACCACCTCGTGCGCCTCCCGGAAAGGAAGCCCCTTTTTCACTAAATAGTCGGCCAAGTCGGTCGCGTTGCTGTAGGCGCGTCCCGCGGCGTGGCGGGTGCGCGCCTCATGAACGGTCATTTTGGGCAGCATGTCGGCCATGAGGGTGAGAGAAGCGCGCAACGTGTCCGCCGCGTCGAACACGCCTTCTTTGTCCTCCTGCATGTCTTTGTTGTAGGCGAGCGGCAAGC
This sequence comes from Trueperaceae bacterium, assembly GCA_965214995.1. Lineage (GTDB taxonomy): Bacteria > Deinococcota > Deinococci > Deinococcales > Trueperaceae > CBDCCT01. The sequence goes on along the minus strand of CBDCCT010000002.1, from coordinate 3,374,510 downwards.
CCTTCATGACGGTAAGAAGCGCCATCAAGCTCCCGTAAACGCGGCCCGTCTTGCCGCGCACGAGCTCGCACACGTCGGGGTTTTTCTTCTGCGGCATGATGGAAGAGCCCGTGGTGTGCGAGTCGGGCAGCGTTATAAAACCAAATTCCTGAGACGACCACAAGATGAGCTCTTCGCTGAGCCTCGAGAGGTGCATCATCGCCATGCTGGCCGCGCTCAAGAACTCCAAGGCGAAATCCCTGTCCGACACCGCGTCGAGCGAATTCGCCGCAGGTCTGTCAAACCCCAACAGTTCAGCGGTGCGCTCCCGGTCGATGGGAAAGCCCGTCCCGGCGAGCGCGCCCGCGCCCAGAGGCGAGACGTTGAGGCGTTTTATGGAGTCTTTCAAACGCTCCTCATCGCGGCTGAACATCTCATAGTAGGCCATCAGGTGATGCGAAAAGAGAACGGGCTGCGCCACTTGCAGGTGCGTGTACCCCGGCATGATGACGCCCAAGTGCCTTTCGGCTTCCGTGACAAGCACGCGGCGGAGGCGCGCGAAAAGCTCCTGCAACTCCTCCGTTTCGTCTCGTATCCAGAGCCTGAAGTCGGTCGCCACCTGGTCGTTGCGGCTCCGCGCGGTGTGGAGCTTGCCGCCAGCCGCGCCGACGCGTTCGGTAAGCGCACGCTCGATATTCATGTGGACGTCCTCGAGTTCGCCTTTCCACTCGAAACGTTCCGCTTCAATATCACTGCGGATGCTCTCGAGCCCGCCGACAATCCTCTCCACCTCGTCCTGAGACAATATCCCCTGCTCCCCCAGCATCGTCGCGTGGGCGACGGAACCCCGGATGTCTTGCAGCGCCAGGCGTTTGTCAAAGGAGACGGAGGCGTTGAACTCCTCCACCAGTTTGTCGGTCTCTCCCGTGAAACGCCCGCCCCACATACGCTTATCGGTCATCCTAACCCTGCCAGACAGGCACGCGCTTATGACGTTGGTCGGATGCGTCAACTGGAAAGAAGGGTTCTACACTCATAAAGCCGCCCCAAGCATCACTAAGTATCCTTTGCCGCTTCTGCAAGGTATTTGTCATGATTGATGCTAATGTCTCGTTTGCCGCTGCCCTTTTCAAACACAGGAAAGTTCACGGGCCACCGGGAGAGCGGCTCGTAACCCCGCTTCTCCAACTCTTGCCGCGTCCAATTGTCTAAAAAGCTTTCCAACGCCTTTTGCACAACCTTGGTAAGGCTAGGTGTTACAAGTTGCGCCTTGCGGTAGGTGTCGAGTCGTTGCTCGAGCTCGTCTGGAAGCGTGACGGTTATACGTTTCATGGTGTCAGTGTAGCAGCGGGACAGTGTTTAGGTGAAATCAAGTTCCTACCCCTGCAAGCTACTCATCCCTGATATTGCCAGGTACCGCCCACGCGCTTACTCAAAATACCGCCACCCTCCACTTCACCTTCTACGGCGCGGTAGCCCATGCGGCGGTAGTAGGGCAGCAGCTCGCGTTGTGCCTCGCCAAGGTGCAGGTGCAGAGTCGGGATGTTGCGCTGGATGGCTAGGGCCTCGAGCTTAGTCATGAGCCAGCGGCCAAAGCCCTGGGTGCGCTCCTCCGGCGGGGTGGCGACGCGGTCCACGCGCCAGCCGTCCCCCTCCTCGCGCCAGCGCAGGGCGCACAGAAGCGTGCCCCCGGCGTCCTCGAGCACCAAAGCGCCGCCCGCCTCGAGCCAGCCCTGCACGGTTTCGCATGTTTCACCCGCCTCGGGCCAGGCTCGCTGGTAGAGCGCCTCGAGCGCCGCCACGTCCGCCAAACCCGCGCTCCGCACGCGCGCCGCCTCGTACGCTGCACCCTTTGTTCCGCCGTTCACACTAGAACCTTTTTATCTGCTTCTTCCGTTCCCGCGGCCACGCCCTCGGCCTCCACCTGCGCCGCCGTGCGCAGCCTCAGCGCGTTGAGTTTGATAAACCCTTCCGCGTCGGCTTGGTTGTACACCGCGTCCTCTTCAAAGGTGACCACGTCCTGACGGTAGAGCGAGTGGGGTGATTTGCGACCCAGCACGGTCACGCCGCCCTTATAAAGTTGCAATCTGGCGGTGCCCGTGACGCGGGCTTGCACGCTGTCCATGAGACCTTGTAACGCCACGCGCTCGGGGGCGTACCAGAAACCGTTGTAGACCATCGACGCGTATTTGGGCACGAGCTCGTCGCGGAGCGCCGTCACCTGCCGGTCTAAGGTCAAGGACTCGACCGCCTTGTGCGCGTGGTAGAGAAGCGTGCCGCCGGGCGTTTCGTAGCAGCCGCGCGACTTCATGCCGACGAAACGGTTCTCGACGATGTCCACGCGGCCCACGCCGTGCTTTCCCGCCAAAGCGTTGGCTTTTTCCAGTAGCGCCACCGGCCCCAACCGCTCGCCATCGATGGCGACGGGGTTGCCTCCCTCAAACTCGATTTTAACCGTTTCGGGCGCGTCGGGCGCGTCTCGCGGGTCGGTGGTGAGACGCCACATCCCCTTGGGCGGCGCGGCCCAGGGGTCTTCTAAAATCCCGCCCTCATAGGAGATGTGAAAAAGGTTCGCGTCGGTCGAGTAGGGCTTTTCCTCGGTGACGCCCACAGGGATGTCGTGCGCGCGCGCGTAGGCCACGCAGTCCTCGCGGCCCTTTAAGTCCCACTCGCGCCAGGGGGCAATCACGTGGATGGCGGGCTCGAGCGCGTACGCCGAAAGTTCAAACCTCACCTGGTCGTTGCCCTTGCCCGTCGCGCCGTGCGCCACCGCGTCCGCGCCCTCCTGCCGGGCAATCTCGACCATCTTTTTGGCGATGAGGGGGCGCGCGAAAGAGGTGCCGAGCAAATAGTAGCTTTCGTAAACCGCGCCCGCGCGGAGCACCGGGAAAACAAAATCTGTCACGAACTCCTCTTGCAAGTCCACCGCGTAGGCTTTCGACGCCCCCGTCCGGAGCGCCTTTTCCTTCGCCTCGGCGACCTCCTCGCCCTGCCCGATGTCGGCGGTAAAGGTGATGACCTCAGCGGCGTAGTTCTCCCTAATCCAGTGAAGAATGACCGAGGTGTCGAGGCCGCCCGAATAGGCCAGCACCACTCTTTTGATGTTTTTACTGTGTTCTGTTTTGCCTTTCACTGTCTCCTCCAAAAAAGAAACCCCCGCGCGGGGCGACGCAAGGTGATGGGACCGCTCGAGAACGAGCGGCCTAGCGGCGTCGGGCGCGGGTGGTTAAAGCGTGCGAAGTCATAAGTTGATTTTGCACTTTTATACATAGGGTGCAATAACGATGCAAACTGTAGCACGGGCTGAGGGTGAGGTCAAGACGAAACGAATTGAAGCGCCCGGTGAGACGTGCGTAAGACATTTGTGAGAGCGGGTACGTATGCTTGGAGGCGTGAGCCTACGCACTCGAGCCTCCTCTCTTTTCTTTAACCCTGCAGGCGCAGTTGTCAGACTTTCTTCATTCGTTTTAGGAGGTCCCGGGCGTTCGGTTCTAAATAAACGCCAAAGCAGTCCGCGTCTAAACGCGTCCCAAACCTCCCTAAACGCTTAAAGAACCTCTTTACTGCTCCCCGCTCAGCTGCGCCTCGAGCTCCGCGATGCGCGCCTGCGCCTCCTGAAGCTGCCTTTGCAGTTCCGCGGACGCGCCTGTCGAGGGCGTGGCGACGATGACGGCCTCTGCGTCCGTTTGGGTGCCCGACTGCTCCGTGTTCTGGAGCGCCGCCAAGCGGGCCTGCGCCTCCTGAAGCTGCGCTTGCAGCGTCCTGGCCTGCCTGATAGCCACGTCGCGCGACTCGCGGAGCGTCGCCAACTCGTCCGCGCTGAATTGGGCCTCGAGCTCCGTTCTTAGGGCGACCAGGTCGGCCTCGGTCGGTCTGGCGCTGAGCTCTTGTTCCAAGGCCGCGGCGCGCGCCTGCGCGGCTTGGCTCGCTTGAACCGCGGCTTGCAGCCGCTCCTGGGAGGGAGAGATCTCAATAATGTTGCGCGCGTCGACGAGCTGGGCCTCGAGCGCGATCTGCTCCGCGCGCAGCGCGTTGATTTCCGCCTGCGTGTCGGTGATGGTCGCCTCGGCCACGTTCAGGCCGCGCCGGAGGTCGTCTTGCACGTTGCGCAGTTCGTTGTTGGCGGCCTCCAAGGTCTCGGCGCGGGTGCGGGCGGCCTCGAGCCGGATGCGCGCCGCGTTGAGCGCTTCCAAGTCGAGCCCGTCGTAGCGGCTCAGCCGCTCCCGGGTGGCGGCGAGCTCCGCCTCGCGTTCGGCAAGTTCGTCCAGCAGCTCGGCGCGCTCTTCCCTGATGTCTAGAACGGCGCCGCGCAACTCGGCCACCTCGGCCTCGGCCTCCTCGAACGCGCCGACAAGCTCCGCTTGCTGCACCAAAAGCGCGTCCGCTTGCGCCTCCAGTTCCGCCAGACGGGTGCGGAGCAGGTCCACCTCCGCGCCCTCCTGGGGCAGCACGTCGCTGGCACCGGTAAGCGTGGCGATGTTCAAGCGCAGCTCGGCGGCCTCGACCTGCGCCTGGGCGAGCTCCCGCTCGACCTCGTTGAGCTCCGAGCGGGCGTCTTGGAGTTCGTTTTGCGCGCCCTCGAGCTGCCTCTCCAAGGGCGGCTCGGTGCAGGCGGCGAGGAGCAGCGCGGCGCAAAAAAAGATGAGCAAACGTTTCATATGGGTTCCCCTAGCTTCGGAAGTAGTCGCATGGCTCATTATACATACTGGGCTCATTCACACCGGGCACAGCGCCCGCTCTCGAAATCACCCGTCTTGCTACATTGCCGTTACATCATCGACCGTTACATCATCGAAAGGTCTCTTGCGCTCGTCTATACATTATCCAACTGTTGGCGCTCGGTGCAGTCGGGCGGCGGCATCCGGGTGAAACGAACGGCCTTGACCGTCGGCACGTTCGAGACGAACGCTTTCACAAGCCGGTGCATCCCGTCCATGACGACGCCGTCCGGGCTCAGGATGACGGGAAAGGACAGGTCCGCGTCCAGCACGCGCTTGACATGCTTGGCGAAATCCAGATAGGTGTCGTCTTCTTCTAGGTAGGCGCAACTATCTTCCGTCCAGTAGATTTCGTTTAAGGATAGATGCCGAACGGGTAGCGCGTCAGCGAGACGCCAGAGCGTCTCCACCCTCCAGAAAAGAAGCGTGTCGCCCTCCTCCTCGATGTAGCCATGTCCCTGGACACAACCTGGCACGCCCTAACCCTTCGCGCGGGTGTCGCGGCCCGCCTCGGCCCCGTGCTCGCGCGAGCCCACGGGCGCGGGTGCGGGCGCGCGCCGCCCTTCGGCCCTGGCTAAATAGAGCGCGCTATTCACAAAGCCGATGTGCGAGAACCCCTGCGGGAAGTTGCCCAAAAACGCGCCCGTGCGCGGGTCGAACTCCTCGGCGTAGAGCCCCAGATGGTTGGCGCGCCCTACCATTCCCTCGAAAAGCGCACGCGCCTCGTCCAGACGCCCGGAGAGCGCGAGCGCGTCCACCAACCAAAAAGTCGTGAGGCCGAAGCCGCCCTCGCTGCCGGCGAGCCCGTCGTCGGTGTGGCTGGTGAGGTAGCGGTGGACTATACCGTTGTGGGTGAGCTTCTCAAGCGTCCGGTCGATGGTGCCCTGGACGCGGGGGTCGTCGAAGGGCAGAAACTCGACCACGGGGATGAGCAGGTTGGCCGCGTCGAGCGCCTTGGAGCCGAACGCCTGGACGAACGCGCCCACCTCCGGGTCGTAGCCCTTTTCCAAGACCGCCTCGCGCACCGCCTCACGATTTTGCCGCCAGACGTCGGCGGGTCCGGGCAGGCCGTAGCGCTCCGCCATGTGAACGGCGCGGTCGAGCGCCACCCAGACCATCACCTTGGAATAGACGAAGTGCTGCGGCCCGCCCCGCACCTCCCAAATCCCGGCATCGGGTGTGTGCCAAACTTTGCAGGCTTGCGTCGCCACGGCACCCAAAAAGGCCATCAGGTCGGGCTCGAGCTCCCCGCCCAGCCTCACAAGTTCATAGGCCGAGCCGAGCAGTTCGCCGTAAATGTCGTGCTGCTTCTGCTTCGCCGCCCCGTTGCCGATGCGCACGGGGGAGGAGCCTCGGTAGCCCTCCAAGTGGGGCAGCGTTTCTTCGGTGAGGTCGGTTTCGCCATGAAGGCCGTACATAATCTGGAGCTGCAAGGGATGCTCGCCCCCCGCTTTCGCCACGCGCTGCGCGAAATGGATGAAATCGAGCGCTTCCGCGTGGTGCCCGAGCGAAAAGAGCGCCTGTGCGGTAAAGGCGGCGTCGCGTACCCAAGAAAACCGGTAGTCCCAATTGCGCACCCCGCCGATGTCCTCGGGCAAGGAGGTGGTGGGCGCGGCGGCAATCGCGCCCGTGTCGGGGTGGGTGAGGAGCTTTAAAACGAGCCCCGAGCGGATGGTGAGCTCGTGCCAGGGACCGCCAAAGGCGCAGCCGCCAGGGTTGTCCGAGCAGGAATGAACCCAGCCGCGCCAGGCCGCCACCGTCTCTTGCAAGAGGGCGTCGCACTCACTCAAATCAGCCTCCGCCTCCGTGACACCGTAGCGGCACGGGAGCGCCACGCGCTCCCCCGCGCGCAGCGTAAAGCGGGCGCGGAAAACGGGGCCGTGCCCGTCATCTGCGATCTCGACATCACCAGACGCCGCGTGGGGCAGACCCGCCAGCACCATGACCTCGCCGCCGGTTTCGTCCCCTGGTTTTTCTCCCGTGCGGGCGAGCGCGCCCCCTTTGGTCAAGGTGATGTTCGTGACCGCCCTCGCGTAGTCGAAGCGCGGCGACCACTCGAGCCCCACCTCCACCTCCCCTTCTTCGCAGCGGAGCAGCCGGAGAAGCGTCGGCGAGGTGTTCGGGTCGCCCGCGCCGACAATGGAGCCCCGCAGGGGCATGAAGTCCGTCACGGTGAGGGTTCCGTTGGAAGCCTCGAAGCGGGTCTCGAGCACGTTGGTGTTGTCCAGGTAACGCTGCGCGCTCCTCTCATAACTCACCGGGCTCACGCGAAAACGCCCGCCCTTGTGAACGTCCAAAAGCGCCCCGAACACGCTCGGCGCGTCCAAGTTCGGCAAGCAGCACCAGTCAACCGAGCCGTCAAGCCCGATGAGTGCGACCGTGCGCAAGTTGCCGATGGCCCCGTAGTCCTCGATGGGTTTGTAAAGCGTTTCAGATGCCTTTTGTGCTCTTCCTTGCGGTACTTCTCGTGACGCGTGTGGCGTATGTGACATAGAGGTCTCCCGGTGACGTCAGTGTATAACGATTCGCCGCGTCCGAAGCAGCCTCAACCGGCAACGTCTCATGACTCTTTGGGAAGCTATACGAGTGACGCCGTCGAGACTACGGCCGAACCGCCAACCTCCCCCACCGGACGCGCGTCCAACACCTCGTCGGGAACGCGCCGCACGGCTTCCATTACGACCCCGACCCCCGCCCCCGGAAGGTGCGCGTTCTCGCTCAGGTGCCGCTTCCAGGCCCGCGCCCCCGGCTGATGCGCGAACAGCCCCAGCACGTGACGGGTGATGCGGTTGAGGTGCGTGCCCTGGGAGAGTTCTCCCTCGAGATACGGCAGCAGCCCCTCCACCACCTCGCGCCGGGTGGGCGGCGGGGCGGTCTCGCCGTAAAAGTCTCCATCCACCGTGGCAAAAAGAAAAGGATTCTCATAAGCCGCGCGGCCAATCATCACGCCGTCAACCCGGCCTAGCTGCGCGCGGACGGCGTCCAAATCTCTAAAGCCGCCGTTGATTTCGATGGTGAGGTGGGGGAACTCTCTTTTGAGGCGCCCCACCTCTTCGTAGCGCAGGGGCGGCACGGTGCGGTTCTCTTTGGGACTTAGGCCCCTCAACCAGGCCTTGCGCGCGTGGACGGTGAAACGGTCCGCCCCCGCCTCGGACACAACGCGGACGAAGTTCGCCATGTCCTCGTAACGGTCGAGCGCGTCCACGCCGATGCGGTGCTTGACGGTCACGGGGATATTTACGGCCTCACGCATCGCGGCCACGCACGCGGCCACGCGTTCTGGTTGCGCCATCAAACACGCGCCGAAGTTGCCGTTTTGCACCCGGTCGCTCGGGCAGCCCACGTTGAGGTTGACTTCGTCATAACCCCACGCCTCGGCGAGACGCGCGCACGCGGCGAGCGCCGCCGGGTCGTCGCCGCCAAGCTGGAGCGCGAGGGGTTTTTCGACCTCGGAGAAGCCTAAAATCCTCTCGCGGTCACCGTGCAGCGCCGCGTTGGTCGTGACCATTTCGGTATAAAGGAGCGTCCGCTTGGTGATGCCCCGCATGAACACGCGGTAGTGGCGGTCGGTCCAGTCCATCATGGGGGCGACGCTCAAAGGATGGGGTCCCGTTGTGCGGGGCGTAATACGTTTTGAAGGAGTCTCTAACATAGCTAAAACCTGTTTTATAAACCTCGTTTGGCGATGGCGAACACGCGTCTTAATGAGTCCAGTTCCAGAAAAATTCGCGTTTACAAAGAAACTCTACGATGAACCCACGCGGGTTCACGCCCTATAATACCTCCTAGAGGCAAAACCCTTGAAAGGTGAGGTAAGCATCGTGACGATGGGAGAAACGGTAGGAGAAAAAGTAGATGTGAGAGAAGCGCGTGAAATGGTGCGCAACCCCGGGATGCCGTTGGAACTCGAGTGGGTCGAGCAGGTCCAGGTCAACCGCTCCGCCGCCGAGCGCCGCGCCGCCACCCTCAGCACGCGGCGCAGTGTCAAGCGCGAGTGGCAGGCGGCGTGGCTGCTCAAGGCGGTCACCTGCATCGACCTCACCACCCTGTCGGGCGACGACACGCCGGGGCGGGTGGTGCGGCTCTGCCAGAAAGCGCGGCGGCCCGTGCGGGAGGATTTGCTCGACGCTTTGGGTATGGCCGACATAAACCTCACCGTGGGGGCAGTTTGCGTCTATCACGCGATGGTGCCCACCGCGGTGCGGGCTTTAGCAGGCTCGAGCATCCCCGTCGCCGCCGTCTCGACGGGCTTTCCGGCGGGTTTGTCGCCCTTCAAGACGCGCTTGGAGGAGATTCGCGCTTCAATAGGCGCGGGGGCGGAAGAAATCGACATCGTTATTACTCGAGCGCATGTGCTGACCGGCAATTGGGAAGCACTCTATGACGAAGTCGCGGCCTTCCGTGAGGCCTGCGGCGCGGCGCACATGAAGGTGATTTTGGGCACGGGCGAACTCGGGACTTTACGCAACGTGATGCGGGCGAGCTTAGTGGCGATGATGGCGGGCGCGGACTTTATCAAAACCTCAACCGGCAAAGAGAGCGAAAACGCCACCCTGCCCGTGAGCCTCATCATGGTCCGGGCGATTCGCGCGTATGAGGAGCGGACGGGCTACCGGGTAGGCTTCAAACCCGCGGGGGGCATCCGCACCGCCAAGGACGCGCTCTCGTGGCTCGTGTTGATGAAAGAGGAGTTGGGGCGGCCTTGGTTGGAACCCGAGCTCTTCCGCTTCGGCGCGAGTTCGCTTTTAGGAGATATAGAAAGGCAGTTGGAGCACTTTGTGACGGGGCGTTACTCGGCTTTGTACCGGCATCCGCTGGCGTAGGAGGTAAAGATGAGCGTAAAAAAGCGCACCACTAAGCGCGTTGAGAAGCCAGAACAAAAGAAATTAAAAGCTCTCCTTAACGAAAATATTAAACCCTCACCCGAAGAGATAGAGCGCCGCTTGGCGGCTTGGCGCGGTATATTTGGTTTACTCTCTGACCCCGAAGAATATGCCGAGTGGGAGCAACACGCACACCGCAAACCTCTATTTGGTGGGCGCGAGGAGAAAAGCGATGACCATTAAAGAGCGTATGATGAGGCGCGTTGAGAAGTTAGACGAGACGAAGTTGCTAAAGCTCGAGCGCGAAATTGATAAACTTGAAGAGCCGACGCTGTCTGTGGAGGAAGAGCTGCACCTTTGGAATAAACTTGCTGGAACGCTTTCTGATCCCGAAGACGAAGCCGCCTTTAAGGAAGCCTCGGGGCGACGCTCGCTTTTTAGGATTATTTAGGAGGTTTATGCAATTTTCAAAGATAACTCTTAAGAATTGGAAAAATTTTCAGGAGGTAGATATCCAAGTAGGTGATCGAGTTTACCTTGTGGGTCCAAACGCATCCGGAAAGTCAAATTTCCTGGACGCAATTAGATTCCTAAGAGATGTAGCTCGTCGTGAAGGAGGAGGTTTACAGAAAGCGATCAACGACAGAGGCGGATTGTCAAAGATTCGCTGTTTGGCTGCAAGGCGTAATCCAAACGTTGAGCTTGACGTAACAATGACAGAAAATTCGGTGGAAGTTTGGCGTTACGCTCTAGGCATTAAACAAGAGGTTAGAGGAAAACGCGATGCGATAATTGCTTTCGAGAAAGTCTGGAAGAACGACGAACTTATTGTTGATCGTCCGAACCTAGAGGATCAGAAGGATGAGTTGCGAAAGACACAAACGTACTTAGAGCAGGTTAACGCCAACTCCCAATTCAGAGAAATAGCAACGTTTCTTCAAAACATCTCATATCTGCACATGGTACCTCAGCTATTACGCCACCCAGAGCTTGTTGCTTCTTCTTCCGAGTTTGAAGATTATTTTGGGCGTACACTTTTAGAGGATATTGTTCAGACAGATAAACGAACAAAAGCATCACGTTTGAGAAAGATACAGAGGGCGCTTCAAATAGCTGTACCGCAGCTAAAAGAATTGTCGGATGTCAGAGATGAAAAAGGGAACCCTCATCTTGAGGCAGTCTACGAGCACTGGCGTGCTCAAGGATCTAGGCAAAGAGAAGATCAGTTCTCGGACGGAACTCTCAGGTTGATTGGTTTGTTGTGGTCGCTTTTTCGGGGTGAGGCACCCCTGCTTTTGGAAGAACCGGAATTGTCACTCAATGCTGGTATAGTTGAAAACATTCCTCAAATGATTAACCGGATTTTGAAAGATACGAAGAAGAGTCGTCAAATTTTCATCAGTACGCACAGTGCAGAGCTACTGACGGATAGGAGTATTTCATCAGACGAAGTTCTACTGTTAGAGCCTAGTAAGGAGGGAACAGAAATAAAGGTTGCCTCCTCAATCGAGGATGTGAAGCTGTTAATGGAAGGTGGGTTGAGTGCTGCTGACGCTGTCTTACCTTACGCAAAACCAAAAAATGTCGAGCAATTAGGGTTATTTGAGTGATTCCGGTACATCTGGCAGTGGAGGATGTATTAAGCGAATGTGTTTTGAGAAAAATGCTTGAGCACGTAGATAAAGACTTTACAGTTGGTAGGGTGTTCAACAATCACGGTAACAGTCAACTAAAAAAGAAGGTGAAAAGCTACAATCACGCTGCAGCAAGTGGCACGCCCTTCGTTATTTTAACCGATCTGGATGAGCAGGAATGTCCCCTAATGCTTATTGATGATTGGTTTGAGAGCGGACTAAGGCAGCGTAACTTGATCTTCAGAATTGCAGTTCGAGAGGTTGAGGCTTGTTTGTTAGCTGATAGAAAAGGATTCGCAAGATTTCTGGGAGTTCGGTATGAAATGGTGCCAGACGCAGTTGAAACTATCAAAGACCCAAAGCGTAGCCTTTTTGAGGTTGTACAACGCTCTCGTTACCGTTTGGTCAAAGAAGATATCTTGCCTAACTCGGGAGCACATATTGGGCGTGGTTATAATTCAAGGCTTTGTGCTTTCGTTAATAACCAGTGGAATATAAAAGTGGCCCGAAGTGCGTCGGAAAGCTTGGACCGTGCAATAAGAGCCTTGGAAAAATTTATACCCTCATGGTTGGAATAGAGTTCTGATGAATTTTATAGCAGTGTGGGTATTACCGTTGCCACTGACACCGTGCTCGTGACGCGCAACACAAGGCACTTTGCGCGGATTGAGGGGCTTAGGCTCGAGGACTGGGAACATGTTTAGCGCCCCCGTTGACGAGGGGTTAGAACTCAGACTGCTCGAGCCGCGTCACGCCGAAGCGTTGTTCAGTCTCATTGACAAGAACCGTGAGCACCTTGGTTACTGGTTTCCCTTTGTGGGCAAAACAAAAACTGTAGAGAACTCCAAAACGGATATCCGAGAAGCGTTAGAACAATTCTCTAAGGGTGACGGATTCCAGTTGGGAATTTGGTTGGACAATGAACTGGTCGGCGCTATCGGTGCTCAGCACATTTCACCACTCTTTCGCAGCGCAGAAATCGGCTATTGGCTTGGAGAAACTTATCAAAGGCGCGGCATCATGATAAAGACGTGTTCCTACCTCATCACCTATCTTTTTGATGAACTGAACCTCAACCGCATCGAGATACGCTGTTCGGAAGCGAACGAGAGGAGCCGCGCCATTCCCGAAAGGTTGGGGTTTAGGCTCGAGGGCAAGCTGAGAGGGATGGGCTACACTCGAGACGGCTTGACAAACCACCTCGTCTACGGCTTGCTCGCCGACGAATGGCAAAAGGAGGCAAGATGACCGTAAAGGAGATTTTCGAAACGATGGACTACGGCCCCGCGTTAGAAAGCGCCGACACCGCGACCTCCTGGTTGGAGCGCCACGGGCGCAGCATAAGGCTTTTTATCGGCGGAAAATTTGTCGAACCCAAGTCGGCTGAGTTTTTTGAGACAATCAATCCCGCCAACGCTCAGCCCTTGGCGCAGGTTGCGCAGGCGGGCGAGGCGGACGTAGACGCGGCGGTGAAGGCCGCTCGAGCGGCGCAGCCAAAATGGGCTGCGCTGGGTGGACACGCTCGAGCCCGCTACCTCTACGCCATCGCCCGGCATGTCCAGAAGCACTCCCGCTTGTTCGCCGTGCTGGAAACTTTGGACAACGGCAAGCCTATCCGCGAAACCCGCGACCTCGACATCCCCTTGGTGGCGCGGCACTTCTACCACCACGCGGGTTGGGCGGAGCTTATGCAGACCGAACTAGAAGGTTATGAGCCCGTGGGCGTGTGCGGGCAAATCATCCCCTGGAATTTCCCGCTCCTCATGCTCGCCTGGAAAATCGCGCCTGCGCTGGCGACGGGTAATACGGTAGTCCTCAAACCCGCCGAGTATACACCGCTCACGGCCTTGCTTTTCGCGGAAATCTGTCAGGACGTCGGCCTGCCGCCGGGCGTCGTTAACATCGTGACGGGGGACGGTTCCGTGGGTGAGCTTATAGTTACACATCCCGGCGTGGACAAAATCGCCTTTACAGGCTCGACGGAGGTGGGCAAGCGCATCCGCGAGGTGACGGCGGGGAGCGGGAAGAAGGTGAGCCTCGAGTTAGGCGGCAAGTCGCCTTTCGTCGTATTCGATGACGCCGACTTAGACGGCGCGGTTGAGGGCGTGGTGGACGCGATTTGGTTCAATCAAGGCCAGGTCTGCTGCGCGGGCTCGCGCCTGCTCGTCCACGAGGGCGTGGCCGACGCCCTGTTTGATAAACTCCGCGCGCGCATGGAGACCCTGCGAGTGGGCGACCCGCTCGACAAGGCGGTGGACATGGGCGCAATTGTCGCGCCCGTGCAGCTTCAGAAAATCGAGGCGCTGGTCGAGCAGGGCAAGGCGGAGGGGGCTGTGTGCTGGCAGCCTTCTTGGGCGGTGCCGCAGGAGGGGCTTTTCTATCCGCCGACGCTTTTTACGGGTGCCTCGCCCGCCTCCACGGTGGCGCAGGTGGAGATTTTCGGCCCTGTCATCGTTTCGATGACCTTCCGCACGCCCGCCGAGGCGGTGGAACTCGCCAACAACACCCGCTACGGGCTGGCGGCGTCGGTGTGGACGGAGAACGTCAACCTGGCGCTCGACGTGGCCCCGAAGATAAAAGCGGGGGTGGTGTGGGTCAATTGCACGAATCAGTTTGACGCGGCGGCGGGCTTTGGCGGCTACCGGGAGAGCGGGTTCGGGCGTGAGGGGGGTAAAGAGGGGCTGCTCGAGTACCTCAAGCCGAGTTGGGAAAAGGATTTGCCGAACTACGAGGCAGCGTCCCCTCAACGCCCGAGAGAGGCAATTGAAGATGAACGGAAGGATTGGGAGCTGCCGCCCCTTGACCGCACGCCGAAGCTCTACATCGGCGGCAAGGGGGCGCGGCCCGACTCGGGGTATAGCCGCCCTGTGCTGGACCCCAAGGGCAAGCTTTTAGGCGAAGTGGGCGAGGGCAACCGCAAGGACGTTCGCAACGCGGTCGAGGCGGCGCGCAAGGCGGGGGGCTGGGCCAAGGTGACCGCGCACAACCGGGCGCAGGTTCTTTACTATCTGGCTGAAAATTTAGAAGCTCGAGCCCCCGAGTTTGAGGCGCGCCTTACGGCCATGACGGGCGCGGCGCATAAAGAGGCGTCTCGTGAGGTGGCGGCCTCCGTCAAACGCCTCTTCTACTACGCCGCCTGGGCCGACAAATACGACGGCGCGGTTCACCACACCCCCGTGCGCAACGTGACCCTGGCGATGCCGGAGCCCCTGGGCGTCATGGGGCTCGTGTGCCCCGACGACGCGCCGCTGTTGGCGCTCGTTTCGCTTGTTGCGCCCGCCGTGGCGATGGGCAACCGGGTGGTGGTGGTGCCGTCGGCGCGCTATCCATTGGCGGCGACCGACCTCTATCAGGTCTTAGACACCTCGGACGTGCCGGGGGGCGTCGTCAACATCGTGACGGGTGAACGTGACGCGCTCACCCGGACGCTGGCGCAGCACGACGACGTGGACGCGCTTTGGTACGTGGGCTCGGCTGAGGGAAGTAAGGTGGTCGAGCGGGAGTCGGTCGGGAATCTCAAGCAAACCTGGGTGAACTACGGAAAAAGGCGCGACTGGTTTAGCATAGTGCAAGGGCAGGGGCGGGAGTATTTGCGCCGGGCGACGCAGGTGAAAAATATCTGGGTGCCTTATGGGGAATGACGTGATGCTGTGGGTGTCTCTCGAGACAAGGGTCGTCTCAACACGTCAAGCGCCTTCTCCCTTGTCTAGGTGGAGGTGCTTGACATTTTCCAGGCGTGCAGCACGCTGCGTTCTTTCTCTCCGTCCATACCGGCTTCTATTTTGAAGTTCGGAGCCTGATTTTTTAACCAGCTAAAAGTGTCGGCGCAAGTTGTACTGATTGGGCGGTAGGTGAGTCCTCCATCTACCGCTTTTTGGTCGTCAATTAACATCATTCCCCTAAACTGCTTTGGAAGCCATAGTGGGAGTTCCTGCCAGGGTTGTACGCCATGTTCCGTCAAGAAGTCAGCGTCAACCCAGGTGAACTCAGCGTCGCTCTCAGTGACCGCTTTGCATGACGCTAGGTACGCCCCAAAGGTTAAACCGTACCGTCTCCCGGTGACGTTGTAGACGCCCGTTCTGCGCTTTTCCGCCATCAGAAGGGTCCACTCCGCCAAGTCTCGAGCGTCAATAACGCTGATGGGGGTGTCGGGATGACCCGGCGCTAAACATTCCCCTCCTTTTGCGACGCGTTGGAGCCAATAAGGAAACCTGTTGCTGTAGTCGTGAGGGCCCACAACCAAACCAGGACGAATGATGAGCGCGCGTCCCGGCAGTGTTTCCTCGAGCGTCGCTTCGCACTTTGCCTTGAGCGCCCCGTAATGCTGCCCGTACGACGCCGCTGTTGGCGATTCAACCGTTCGCGTCTTTTCCGCCTCGGCTAAGTCCGCGTCGCTCATCTCTTGCACGCTCGAGTTTTCGTCTAAGTGCGCGGAGTCTAAATTCTGGTAGACGGAACCGCTCGAGATGAAAACGTAAGCCTCAACAGACTGCAAAACCTCGGCAGAAGCTCGGACGGCGCTGGGTAGATAACCTGACGTATCAATCACGACGTCCCACTGCCCACCAACCAGGGCTTGAAGATTTTGGTGCCGGTCTCCTTGGAGATTTTCTACGCCTGGAAAAGACTTCTTACTGGTATACCCCCTGTTAAACATTGAGACTTCATGTCCTTGACGTGTGGCCGCCTCAACGAGGTGACGCCCGATAAAGACCGTTCCGCCGAGGATCAAAATTTTCACGGGATTCCTTTTCCGCTGAGTTTGTAGCAGCGGCGCGTCCGGGTCTGAGCCCTTGGCGCGGGTGAGGTGAAAGGCCAGAGCTGCCCCACCAGCACGTGCCAAAATACCCGGTTCTGAGATTTTCGGGCTTGGTCTCGTTGCCGATTCTAGCACCGATAAACCCAGCGTCTACAGGTCCGGCGTTTCTTCCAAAGGCAGTTGCACGGGCTCCCCGCCTTGCGCGGAGGACTGGCGAAGGGCCAGGATAATTTCTTGGTCGAGCCGCGCCTGCTCACCGCCGTAGCTCGGCTCGGCGTCGGCGCGCACCGCGTGAACGAGGCTCATTAAACAGCCCGCCACCCCGATTTCGTCGTCGTGCCACTGGACACCGTGACCCTTTTTGGCTCCGCGGAACGGGTTGTTCCAACGCACGACGGACTCTTCCGGGTCGCCCGTGTGCGCGACCATCGCCTCTAAAGCCCCGCCGTCCACCCTTTCGAAGCGGCGCTCGAGCGTGACAAACCGCGGGGCCTCGCCGCCGGGCGCGAGCAGGCTGAGACGTTCTTCAACGTCCAAACCGACGCCGACGGTGAGGCCCATACCTTTTTCGGCTAGAAAACGCGATGAGCGCCACCAGCGCAGCGGCGAGTCGTAACCCACGTTCGTCCAGTGAAAAACGCCAAGCTGGCCCCCTTCAAACGCCACGAGCCCGTGTTCTTGCGTTTCAGTACGCGCTTCGGTGTTCTCGGTAAGCCTCGAGTAGTAGGGCATGAGTTCATACTCGCGCACCAGCCCCGTGACCTGCACGGGTTTGGCGTCAAAGCCTAAATAGCTCCGCATCACGCTCACGCCGTGGTAGCCGTGTCCGGCGAAGTCGTTGAATGAGCTGTGGACGCGGCCGAACAGTCCCGAATGGATGAGTTTAAGTTTGATCTGTTCCAACGGGCGACGGTGGAACTGCTCGGCCACCTCTATTTTTAGCCCGCGCGCCTCGGCCGCCCTGATGATGGCGTCGGCCTCCTCTAAATCGTGGGCGATGGGGGTCTCGAGCAGCACGTGGAGCCCGTGCTCGACCGCCATCAAACCCACCTCGCCGTTGGCGCGGTAGGCAACCGAGACGACGCCCAGTTGTGGAGCCGTCTCCCCTATCAGCTTGCCCAAATCCGTGTACCAGGGTACGCCCAGACTTTCACCCAGACGCCGCGCCGAGCCTTGACTGCGGCCCCAAACGGACACCAGCGCGACCTCGTCGGGTAGCGCCTTGATGAGCGGGCCGTAGAGGTAATCCGAGCGCGCCGCCGTGCCGATGACGGCCAGGCGAAGAGGATTTTGTACGCCGTCCGTCAGACACGCCCCCTCAAAACGTCGAATTTTGAGAAACCGAACGCAGGCTCGAAAGGAAAATGAGAGGGGGCCACGCCCTTATCTTACCCCGTTCCCGCCGTTCTCCCTTGCCTTGGCGGAAAGGCCCATGACGGTGAAAAACGCAGTGACCACCTCTTTCGGATAGTGGCGGTCCGCGAGGGTGCGAATCTTCTCGAGCGCCTCCCCGTGCGGCAGCGCGCGACGGTAGGGCCGGTCGGTGGTCATGGCGTCGTAGGTGTCGACCACCGCCACGATGTAAGACTCGATCAAAACGGCGTCGCCGGAGAGGCCGTAAGGATAGCCCGAGCCGTCGAGCCTTTCGTGATGCTGCTCGACGATGACGCCCGCGGGGGCCATAGAGGTCGCCTCGAGCAGGCACCGACCCACCACCGGGTGACGTTTGATGCATTCCCACTCTTTGGGCGTGAGCCGACCCGGCTTTTGCAGGATGCCGTCGGGCACTTCAATTTTTCCCAGATCGTGCAAATAGGCCCCGTAGCCGAGCCGGTAGAGTCGGGGCGACGACAGGCATAACTCGAGCCCGACGGCCCGCGCCGAGTCGCGCAGCCGCCCGCAGTGGGCGGCTGTGCCCTGGTCTTTTTGGGCGATAAGCCTAGCCAAGCGTTTAAGCTCACCCAGCACTTTTGAATGGTGCGAAGGGTGCGCATCCGTATGGACGAAGCGCGCATCCGTCTCTGCCGTCAGCGTCACGAGTTCGCGGCGTTCTCTGACGGGGACGATGGTAGCAGACACGACGCTCTCAGCGCTTCTTGTTTCAACGAAAATTCCCCCCTCGTGATGAAGTTTGTGGTTAAAAGAAGTTTGTGATCAAGATAGCTTCAATAGTCCAGACCCGCGGCGTGCTCTGGAAAACGCACACCCTAGTCTGTACCCCGCCCAGGCAGACCTCTCGACAAGCCTCAAATTGCTTTCTGTCACGTGCACGTGCAAGAGGACGTCTACAGCTTTTGAGTGCGCCCCTCCACCTCCCCGTATCTACAAAAGACAAAACGCGTAAGGGGGGGTGGAGGGGCGGTGGGTACAAGAACGTAAGGGGTGAGCTCGAGCCGAGAGCAAAAGGCTAACGAGCCGCGTGCGAGGGCGTGGGAACGCTTCCGAAGTCGATGTGGCCTCCGTCGCCAATTTCCGCAAAACCGATGGGCAACAAAACCAGAGCGAGCACCAACAAAACCTTTTTCATCGTTATCTCCTCCCCGTAAATCTTTTTACAGTTTACCCGCGCCTTGTTGCAAACACGTTGCAAGAACGTGCGTAGATTTTGCAACGCGCCGCCAACGTCCAGTCTCTATACTTGAGCGGACAGAGGCTTTCAAAGCCCGGCGAAAGGAGTTGCTTGTGACCAAAGAACAAGCGCGTAAAGAACTTGAGGGAACCTGGAGATTCAAACTTGTAGGGGGGAAGGTGGCGCTCCGCGAGGTCGAGCTTATCGAGGCCGTAGCGCACCATGCAGAAAAACCCGGCCTGCCGTCGCCGCGCCCGAGCAGAGCAACGTACTACAGTGGGTAGTGGTTAGACCTAAGCTAAAGTTTAGTTCGTAGATTTTAGGCTGTAACTATCATCTGGGCATCTGGAATGCAGTTGAAAGGTGACGCTTGCGTTAGGCCGGCTTGCAAGCGAGGGTAGTGACGCTCGAGCGTCGGTTTATTCAGTTCCATTCACGCTTGAGCCGGTCTATTTGAGCCCGACTCAGGGGGGCCCGCGGGTCTCCTTGGGGCAGGGTACGGAGCGCCGCTTCCCAGAGTTCCAGGTCGTCTTTGAGCGTCTGGGCGAGGTCAAAAAGCACCTCGGGGTCCCCGGCGTGGAGCGCCCCTTGCCGGACGCGCTCCTCTAAAAAGTCTCTTGTGAAGCGAATGCCCGGGGCGTCGCTCTCGTATAGGAGCGGGCCGTGGTAGAGTTCCATCGCCCGCCTTATCGTGCCGGGCGCGAGCAACTGTGCGCATTCGGTTGCGTCTAGGGTGTAGGGCAGCGTGAGGCGGTAGGGGGGTTCGCTTATGGGCACGAGTTGCCTCAGGCGGGACACGGCGCTCCGCAACGCCACAGCGCCCGTTCCCTCGTCAGGGTAAAGCTTGGCGTGAAGGTCTTCTAGACTCGAGCCTCCGGGCTCCAACGCCAGCAGGACGAGGAGTTCCAAGTTTCTTAGGGAGAGTTCTAAAGGACGGCCCTCGAGCCACACCTCGCGCGCGCCCAGAACGCGAATCTGCAAGGGCACCTCCCGGCCCAGCACGCGCGCCCACACGTTTGAAAACGCCGCCTCGGGGCCCGAAAGGAGCTTGAGCCCGGCCAGAGGAAGCGGGGCGAGGAGGTCGCGCACCACGCCCAGTCTCTCGCGGTCGGGGTCGATTTTGAGCCCAGGGTCGATTTTGAGAAGGTGAAGCGCAGCGCCCGCGCGGCGGTCGGCGGAAAAGTCGGCGCAATCCAAGACCGGCTGGAGGTTCTCCCGGGCCTTTTCGGGGTGGGTATAAGACTGAGCCATACCGAGCGCCAACTGCGCGTGGAGCGTGTAGCTCGGCGCTTCCCCTTCGGTCAAAAAAACCGCCCGCCGGGCTTCGTAGAGCGCCTCGGTGACGCGGCCTTGCTCGAGCAGCACCCGCACCAACGACACGGTAAAGGTGCCTACATGACGCCGCGGGCTCCGCCAGAGATTGTCGGACGCGAGCCTCTCGGCCTCGCTCAAGTCACCCCTCACGAGCTCGAAGTTCGCCAGCGTCGAGCGGAACAACACCGCCAGATCCAGACCGGTATGGTCAAGAGCGCTGTTCGCCTCGCGCAGGGGGGCCCCCAAGCCGACGCTCTGGCCGATAAGGAGCCGGGCGTAGGCCCAGGTGTTGAGAAGCCGCAAGCGCCTATCGCCGTCCTTGAGGTCCTGGGCGTCGGAGAGCCTTAGGGCCCACTCGGCCCACGACGCGGCCTCCTCGAAGCGGCCCACGTGGACGAGCCTTTCGGCCAGGCCCCCGGCGTTTCGCACCACCTCGTAGGGGCGACCGCGGCGCTCGGCCAGCCGGATGCTCTCGCGCAAAATGGTCACGCCCGCGTCGGGGTTCGTGTGGAGCCGCCCGAGCTGAAAGAGCGTTAGCGGCGTCTGCTCGGCCTTGGCGGCCCGCTGCGCCTCGGCAAAGCGCTCTTGCGGATCGGTGATGGTGACGGCGTAGCGTGCGCGTAAGCCCGGCGCTTCATGGCGGCGCAAAAAAGTTTGGATGGTCGGGAGCAATGGGGCGTGCTCACCCTGGCTTCCCGCCGCGACCAAGCGCCAGCTCAGAATCTCCTCGGATTCTTTGGCGTCTAAACTCTCGAGCAGCAGCCGCAGCCTACCCAGCAGCCCCTCCTCCTGATAGACCGGCCCGGCCTCTTTGAGAACCTCGGGCACCCGCTCGGGCAGGCTCATCACCGCCAGGTCGAGCGCTTCCGTGAAACGTTCCAAGCGCATGAGCGCGTCTAAAAGCGCGTCGGGCGAGACCAGCACCTCGTCGCCGGGCGCTTTGAGTGCGCCTTTGGGGCTCGGTACAAAGGGCGGCGCTTCACCTCTAAGCCTGGATAAGCCCTTGATAAAGTCTAAATAGACCCCACCTGAGGTTTTGTAAACAACTTGCCCCTCCGCGTCGTCCAGTCGGCCTTTGATAAGTGCGCGCGCCTCCTCCGGACGAAGTTTAAGCGTGTCTCTACCCAAGCGCAGCGCACCTTCGGGAAGTGACGCGAAATCTTCGCCGCCAAGTAAAACCTTGACCCCATCCCTTTGCAAGCCCAGCAGCGCCTCCCCAAAAAGCGGATTGAAGTCGGCGTGCGAGCAGGCGACCAGGAGCGGGCCGAGCGTGGGGAGCTGGTGCTTAAGCACCTCGACCGCGTAGCCGAAGGGAAGCGCCTTGGGCAAAAGCGTCGCCCCCAGCGCCCGGTTGACGCTTAAGGCCAGCGCGTTGCCGAGGGCCACAAAGTCGCTCGCGTCGGCCGGGTGAAGGTCCAACCAGACGAGCGTGTGGCGCTCCCCCAAAGCCTCTAAAACAAAAGGCAGGCCGTAAGCGTCGCCGCCTTCGACCAGCACGGGTCCCGGGTGCGCTTCAACAAGCCCGACGATTCGTGAGAGCCACATAAACATTAGCTTACCTCACATTCATAAATTGAGGCTTGTGGCAGGTGGTGCGGGACGCAGCGGTTGCCAATAAACACAAAAACCAACGTTTTTACCACAGCTTTACCTTGGTGGAACCCAAACGAGCGTCTTTGACGGGCTGTGCCGTCTAATATCAAAAGGGTACAATGGGCGCATGAAAAACCTGACGTTTCCCCTCAAAGTGACCCTCTACCAAGAACCCGCCGGGCCGAGCGAGATTAAGATTTTCGAATCCAGGGACGCGCTCGAGGCCGAAGTCGCCCGTTTGGCTGGGGGCTCCGCGGCAAACGCTCAACGGCTCGTGGAGGACATCCTCCGGGGCGACAGCGTGAGCGTTGAAACGGGCGAGGCCGAGTGGACGCTCCACGCCGACGAAGACCCGACGATGCAAACTTGATGGTGCAGACCTGAACAGGCGAGTTCGGACGTGTTCAGAAGCGTGCCGGAAAGGTTGGCCTTGTTTTGGGTTTCATGGCGAAAGGACGACAAAGCACCCCTTCGCACCGTGCTACAGTGGCGTTCACGCTGGGCAGCGAATCGGCTCGAGGGAGCACCCGTGACACGTCATCGGCGAACTTATTTTCTTGGTTTCATCATGCTGGTCGGCTTCGCCGCGTTTACCGTGCTGGCGGTGGACGCCGCCCAGAAAGACACCTTTGAGAGCGGCGCAGCGGGCTGGAGCCACGGCGCGGCGAGCCCCAACCCGCCGACCGTCATGTCGGGAGGAGGCCCCGCGGGCGCGGGCGACCCCTACCTCCAGAACGTCGCCTCGGGCGAGAACGCGCCCGGCGGGCGCATGGTGGTCTTTAACCGCGCGCAGTGGGCCGGGGACTACAGCGCGCTGGATGCGCCCCTCGCCGTCGCCGCCGACGTGGCGAACTTTGGCGATACGCCGCTCTTTTTGCGGCTTGGGGTGCAGGGCGACGCCGACACCCAAAAGACCCGCTACGTAAGCACCGAGGCGGTAATGCTCCCTGCGGACGGTCAATGGCACGCCGTGGCCTTTCCCGTCGGTCAGGACGTGATGACGAATGTGGGCGGCAAAGCGCCGTTTGACGCGGTGCTGGCCGGCGTGACGGAACTGCGAATCGTGAGCGCCGAGGCCGAGCCCGCCTGGTCGGGCGACGGTGTGGCCGGGACGCTGGGGCTGGACAATGTTCGGGTGATAGGGGCAAGCCCATAACCCTCGCCCAAGGCCCGAAGTATCTTGTACATGTTTAGAGGAGCCGTGCTTTTGACGAGCTTGAACCATACGCAACCGTGGCACGCCGCCCAAGACCGCAACAATTCAAGGGGGAGAGGGGTGGGCTCGAGCAAACCCTCAACCCAAACGCCAGAGGAACGGGGCGTTGAGGCCAAAAAACATAGAGCATCAAAAAACGGGCTAACTCCGACTGAAACGCTCATCAAAACACTGCTCGTCATCCTCTTTCTCTCCCTTGCAAACGTGGCCCTGGCCGCCGGGGACGCGCCCGCCTATTTTTCCGAAGTCGCCATCCTCATCGTGGCGAGCGCGCTCATCGCCTACGGCTGTTTCCGCTTGGGGCTCGTGCCCATCGTCGGCTTTCTCATCGCGGGCGTGCTGCTCAACCTCACGGGGCTTGTCAGCGACATGGAGCTTATCGACGCGGTGGCGGAAATTGGGGTGATTCTGCTCCTTTTCACCATCGGCATCGAGTTTAGCTTGGACAACCTCATGCGCATCCAGCGGCTCATTTTCGTGGGCGGCGGCTTGCAGGTGGGGCTCACCATCGCGCTGGTCACGGGGCTGGGGCTCCTTTTCGGCGTGGACGCGCGCGCGGCGGTGTTTACGGGGATGCTCCTCGCGCTCTCCTCGACCGCCATCGTGATGAAACTTTTAGCCAACCGTAACGAGACGAACGAGCCGCCGGGGCGGGTGTCGCTGGGCATCCTCATTTTTCAGGATTTGGCGGTCGTGGGAATGGTCATCCTCGTGCCCATTTTGGGCGGCGCGGGCGCGTCTCTGGGCGACGTGGTCGTGTCGCTGGGCAGCGCGGCGCTCATCATCGCCGCCATTCTCGTTCTCGCACGGCGGGTGATGCCTAAGGTGCTGGAGGCTCTGGCGCGCACCTGTTCGCAGGAGATTTTTTTGCTCGGCGTCATCGCCATCTGTTTCGGCACGGCTTACCTCACCGGGCTGGCGGGGGTGAGCCTGTCGCTGGGCGCGTTTTTGGCGGGGCTGCTGGTGAGCGAGAGCCGCTTCGGCTCGCAGGCGCTGGGCGAGATTTTGCCCCTGCAGATCCTTTTTAGCGCGGCCTTTTTTGTGTCCATCGGGCTGCTCTTGGACGTGGGCTTTTTGCTCCAAAACCTGCCCCTCGTTTTGGCCGTCGTCGCGGGTATGCTCGTGCTCAAGGCGCTCATCACCACCGGGAGCGCCCGCGCGCTCGGCTATCCGCTGGGGACCGCGCTCGCCGCCGGACTCATCCTCGCGCAGGTGGGGGAGTTTTCTTTCGTGCTGGAGCGCGCCGGGCGCGAGGTGGGCCTTTTTCCGGCGGGACTGGCGGAAACGGGCGGGCAGACGTTTATCGCCGCGACGGTGCTGCTCATGGGTGTGACGCCCTTTTTGGCGGGGTTGGGCAGCGCGCTGGGTAGAAGGCTTGAGCCCCACCAAGAAGCGTCCGCCCCTTCAGAAACCAAGACAACGGACAAAGAGCATGACCTAAAAGACCACGTCATCATCGCGGGCTACGGCGCGGGCGGAAAAAAGCTCGCTCACGCGCTCCAGCGCGAACGCGTCCCCTTTCTCATCGTCACCCTGAGTCCCACCGGAGCGGCGGAGGCCGAAAGGGACGGCCTGGGAGCGATGCGCGGGGACTACGCGACGCGCTTTATTTTGGAGGAGGCGGGCGTGCTAGATGCGCGGATGCTCGCCATTTTGGACGACGCGCCCGAGCACGCGAGGCGCGTGATTGAACTCGTGCGGGGCGTGAGGGAGGACTTACCCATTTTAGCCAGAACCCAGTTTTACCCGGACGCGCTCGAGCTCAAACGCGCGGGCGCGACGGTGGTCACCTCCGAAGAAGTCGAGAGCGTGGTGCCGCTCCTCAGCACGCTGTTAGACGCCTACGGCACCAGGCGAGGCAGCGAGGCCGCTCGAGCGCTTCTGTTAGAAGTCATCCCCAACGTGAACACGGAAAGGCTCGAGCTTAAACCCGAAGAACGCCGCTCAGACGCCTGCACCCACCAAGAACAAACCAAAGTCGTCACCCCCGAGGCCGACGTGTGCCTGGAATGCGTGGCGCAGGGCGACACCTGGGTCCACCTGCGCGTTTGCATGACCTGCGGGCACGTGGGCTGCTGCGACTCGTCCAAAAACAAGCACGCCAGCGCGCACTTTGAAAGTGCAGAACATCCCATCATCAAATCGCTGGAAAAGGGCGAGACCTGGAGTTACTGCTACCTGGACGAGGCGACGCTCTAGCGCCGAGTCGCGTTCTTTTTGTGCTCACCGTTCTCGTTGTCGCTGCCGACCCGCTTGTAAGGGCCGGACTTGCAGCGCTCCTCGGCGCGCATGACGTTACGGTCGTCGCGGAACTCTCGCCGGAGGACGGGGTGGAAACGTTCGTGGACGCGTCGCTCGACGCGCTCGTCTGGGAGGGTACGGAGACGCCGCCCCCCTTCCCCGTACCCCTGCTGGCGCTCGTCACGGAAGGCGAGGAAGTGAATGGCGCGTTGGAGGCGGGGGCCGCGGGCGTCCTTTTCAGAACCGCCGAGGGCGAGCGGATGGCGGCGGCGCTTCAAGCAATGGTGGGGGGATTGGTGGTGCTCGAGCCCGCCCTCACCGAGTTTTTGGGGGCCGAGGCCCGCGAGGGTGACGCGCCCTTTGGCGACCTCACGCCGCGCGAGGCGCAGGTGCTGGGGCTTCTTGCCGAGGGCTTGTCCAACAAGGGCGTCGCCAAACGGCTCGAGATCAGCGAGCACACCGTCAAATTTCACGTCAACGCGCTGCTGGGCAAACTGGGCGCGCGCACCCGCACGGAGGCGGTAGCGCGAGCGGTGCGGTCAGGGCTGGTGACGCTGTAGGACTACCCAACTAACAAAAATCGAGCTTTCTGCACATCAGTTTTGACGAACGTTCTAAGGAACAGTAAAACGCACTTTTGTGAGCTGTTCTACCCCCGGTCATTAAACTCCGCCGCAATCCCTAGTCTCGAGCCCACGCGCCTGCTATGGTAAAAGCTGGCTCGCAAGTGCTGGACTATAAGCACCGACAAATAAGACCCTGCTCGAGACCTTGCAAGACCGGAGGACGCCATGACACAGACCACCGAAAAACCCCGAACCGACCTTCAGGAGCGCGCCGTCAACACCATACGCGCGCTCACCATCGACGCGACCCAAGAGGCGGGCTCGGGCCACCCCGGGATGCCGATGGGCGCGGCGGCGATGGGTTATACGCTTTTTACCCAGAGTATGCGCTACAACCCCCGAAACCCGCTCTGGTTCGACCGCGACCGTTACGTGCAGTCCGCCGGCCACGGCTCGATGCTCCAGTACAGCCTCTTGCACCTCACCGGCTTCGACATGTCGATGGATGACCTTAGAGCTTACCGCCGCTTCGAGAGCAAGACGCCCGGCCACCCCGAGGTCCACCACACCCCCGGCGTCGAGACGACCACCGGCCCTCTGGGTCAGGGCCTCTCCACCGCGGTCGGCATGGCCCTGGCCGAGGCGCACTTGGCCGCCGTCTACAACCGCCCCGACCACGAGATTGTTAACCACTACACCTTCGTCATCGCCTCCGACGGCGACCTCATGGAGGGGGTGACGCACGAGGCGTCGTCGCTGGCGGGGCACTTGGGGTTGGGCAAGCTCATCGTTTTGTACGACGACAACGAAATCACGCTCGACGACGACGCCGACGTGTCTTTTAGCGAGGACACCCTGAAACGTTACGGCGCTTATGGGTGGCACACCGCCTTTGTCGAGGACGGCAACGACGTGGCGGCGATTCAGGCCGCGGTCGAGGCGGCCAAAGAGGAGCAGGACAGGCCCAGCCTTATTGCGGTGCGCACGATTATCGGCTACGGCGCGCCCGACCAGGACACCTCCGACGTTCACGGCTCGCCCTTAGGCGAGGAGGACGCGAAAAAGGCCAAGGAAACTCTGAACATCGACTGGCCCGCCTTTACCGTGCCGGACGACGTGCTGGCGCATTACCGCGAGGCCGTCTCCAGGGGTGAAGAGGCCGAACGGGATTGGAACGCGCGCTTTGAGGCGTACAAGGGCGCGTTTCCGGAGCTTGCTGAGCAGTTCGGGCGGATGCTCGAGAAGAAGCTGCCCGAGGGCCTCGAGGACGCCCTCCCCCATTTTGAACCGGGCGGGAGCACGGCGACGCGCAACGCGTCGGGCAAGGCGCTCAACGCCCTAGCCAAACTCGTGCCCGAAATGCTCGGCGGCTCCGCGGACTTGGCGGGCTCGACCAAAACGGACATCGACGGCACCACCATCATCCAGCGCGGCGACTACACGGGGCGCAACATCTACTTCGGGGTGCGCGAGCACGCGATGGCGGCCGCCGCCAACGGCATGGCGCTCCACGACCTGCGGCCCTTCGTGGGCACATTCCTCATCTTCTCGGACTACCTGCGCCCCGCGCTGCGGCTCTCGGCCCTGATGGACCAGCCCGTCGTCTACGTGTTCACCCACGACTCCATCGGCTTGGGCGGCGACGGCCCGACGCACCAGCCCATCGCGGCGCTCATGGCGCTCCGCGCGATTCCCAACATGACCGTCATCCGCCCCGCCGACGCGAACGAGACCGCGCAAGCCTGGGCCTACGCGCTCCGTCACCAGGACGGCCCGGTGGCCCTGGCGTTGACGCGGCAGAACATCCCCAACTTGGACGTTCCCAAGGGAAGCGTCGCCAGGGGCGCTTACGCGGTGGCTGACTCCGACGGCGCGCCGGACCTGATTCTGATTGGGACGGGCTCTGAAGTTCATAAGTGCCTGGAGGCCAAAGAAGTCTTAGAAGGCGACGGCATCAAGACCCGCGTGGTCAGCATGGCGTCGTTCGAGATTTTCAACGCCCAAGACGAAAGTTACCGCGAGTCGGTCCTGCCCAAAAGCGTGCGGGCGCGCGTGGCGGTGGAGGCGGGCTCGCTCCTGGGCTGGGGCGACTATGTCGGTTTGGACGGCGCGGTCGTCGGCTTGGACCGCTTCGGCGCTTCGGGTGAGGGCGACGTGGTGATGGACAAGTTAGGCTTTAACACGCCCCACATTGTAGAAACCGCCAAGCGCGTGCTTGAGAAGCTGACACACGCCTGACGCGCCCCGCAGAAGCTAGCAGAATATAAGAGCCACGGACGCACGCCTCTTCTCATGCTGTAGTTTTTTAGAATAAGCTGGGTTTTGATTCTATAGGAGGAACACATGACCGTAAAGAAATTCGTACTCGCCGCCGCGCTGCTTTTGTGGGGATTGGCGAGCGCCCAGAGCATTCCCGAATTGCTGCCCGAAAACACGATTCTCGCACTCGGGATGCAAAGTTTGGCAGACCAGGAAGCCCGGTTCCAGCCCTTTGTGGACGAATTCGAGCGGCTCGAGCTCGGCCAGGCCCTGGAGGTACTTTTCAACGAGAGCGATGACGCCTTCGACGATATGGACGGCTTTACCGATGATGATTTCACCGGCGGTGTGACGGGCGGCGACATGACCGGCGGTACGGCTGACGACATGACCGGCGGCATGATGGACGAAGACCTCTTTTCGGGACGGCTCGAGGGCCTCGGTATCTACGATTTTCTGGGCCAAGAAGCCTGGATCAACGTGTCGGCCTCGCCCTTTAACCCGCTCCCTTCTTTAACGCTCATCACGCGCCTCAGCGACGAGGCGGTGCCCGCGGTTCAGGGTGCCCTGGACGATGACCGGGCCGGGGCGGAAGGTATGGTCGAAACCCTCACCGAAGGCGACTACACCTTTTATCAAGAGGCAATAGAGGACGCCGACCCTGTTCAGGTCGTCGCCTACGCGCTCGCCGACGACCTGCTCATGCTCTCGACGAATCCCGACACCCTGCGCGGCGTGCTGCGGCAGCTCGGCGGCTCCGAAGACCTCTCGTTTGTGGATAGCGAGGGGTACGCGAGCACGTTGGGGCGGCTCGAGCCCGGCACCTTTTACTCCTACCTCGACTACGCGCAAATCGCGGACGCCGTGGCACCCCTGGCCGGAAACTTGGGCTTCGACGCGCTCGTGACGCGGCTCTCGCAGGCGCTGACCACGGCGGGCGTGGCCGCGGGCACCATTCGCGTGACCGACGACGGGCTCGCCCAAGAAACGTATCAAGTTCCCAACGCCGCGGGCGGCGACACGGCGCTCTATGAGCTTCTGACGAGCGCCCAACCGACCACCCAGGACGCGGTCTCGTTCGTGCCCGAAGACGCGCTCGCTTACAGCAGCGCCACCGTGAACTTCCAGGGGTGGTGGGACTACTTGAACGAGCTCGCGGCGAGCGTGCCCGAATTAGGCGGCGACCTCAACACGCTGCTCTTATCGTTTTTTGGCGTCGACCTGCGCACCACCTTTTTCGACTGGACGGGTTCGCAGGTAACGAGCGTGACCACTGGCGTGAGCGAGATGGTGCAGCCGGGGGTGGCCGCCGAGAACCTGCTCGGTGAGGGCGTGTTCATCTTCTCCACAACCGATGAAGAGGCCGCCAGAACGGGGCTGGAAGTCCTTTTCCAAAACGTCACCCAGGCCGTGTCCGCCTTTTCCGACCCGCAGGGCGGCACCGGGGGCGCGGTCATGGACGCTTCGAGCATAGACGGCGTGAACGTGACGCGTTACGACATCACGGACGGGCTGAGCCTTTCTTACGCGGTCACCGACGGCCAGGTACTGATAGCCACCTCGGCGGAAGCGATGCAGGCGGCATTGAACGCCAAAACGGACGGCTCGAGCATCACCAACAGCGACGCTTACAACGCGCTCCAGGAGGTCGCGCCCGAGGGCGCCTCTTTAGTCGCGTTGACCGATTACCGGAGCACCTTCGAGAACTTGGGGGCGCAGGTCGCGGCGCAGCTCGAGCTGACCGCAGGCTTAACGGGCGCGCAGAACTTAGACTTCGACGCGGTGAGCGAGGCCAGCAACAAGCTTGAAGAGTTCTTTACCTTCGTCGCCGCCAAATTCGGCACGGGCGTGAGCTACGGCGAGCGCGGGGACGAGATTATTCATAGCTACAGCCAGACGGACGTAGACTGGTAAGCACACGTTCGAGAAGCAAAGCATCCTCCCCGTGGGGAGGATGCTTTTTTGTTATACCTTTATAAGCAGCGCCCCAGAACGCGCGGGCAGCGCGTCCTCCGCAAGGGTACCCAGCAGGTCGCGGTGCTCGCCCGCTAGCTCGAGCCTCCTCACCTCATCACTCGTATTGAGCGCGCCGACGAAGCGGGTGCTGTCTAAATCCCTTGCATAAACGTAAAGCCCGTCAGAAGCGTGCAGCGTCTCGTACGTCCCGCGGCGGAGCGCCGCGTGCTCCGAGCGCAACGCGGTGAGGCGCTTGACGAAATCTAACAGCGACTCGTTCCACACCTCCTTGTGGTCCCAGGGCATCCCCTGACGACAATCGGGGTCATGTCCACCCGTTAAACCGAGTTCATCCCCGTAGTAGAGGCAGGGCGCACCGGGAAACGTCAGGAGAAAAAGGAGCGACATGCGCAGCGCCGCCTCGTCCTTACAGAGCACGGTGAGCGCCCTCGGCGTGTCGTGAGAGCCGAGCAGGTTGAACTGCACGTCGGTGACCTCGGGCGGATAATGGTTTAGCAGCACCTCCACCTCCCTTGCAAACGCCTCTGCGCTTAAGGGTGCGATGTGTTGGTAGCCGCAGCGTTTTATCTCCTTGGTATCGAGTTCGCTGGCGGTAAAGCCAAACGCGGCGCGCGTGAAGGGATAGTTCATCACCGCGTCGAACTGGTCGCCTTGAAGCCAGCGCGTCGCGTCGTCCCAAATTTCGCCCACGATGTAGCACCCCGGGTTGACCGCGCGGCAGCGCCTGCGAAACTCCCTCCAGAACGCGTCATCGCGGATTTCGTTGGGCACGTCTAAGCGCCAGGCGTCGACGCCCGTTTTCAACCAATGCGTCGCCACGTCCCACAAAAACTCGCGCACCGCGGGCGTGTCCGTGTTGAACTTGGGCAGCGCGGGCAGGTTCCACCAGGCTTCATACCCGAGCCCGCCGCGGCCCCCGTAGGCGTTGAGCGGGAATTTGCGCACGTGGAACCAGTCAAGATAAGCGCTTTCTGAGCCGTTTTCCAGGATGTCGTTAAACTGGAAAAAGCCGCGGCTGGCGTGGTTAAAGACCCCATCGAGCATGATTTTCATGCCGCGTTCGTGGAGCGCATCGATGAGTTCCCGCAGCGCCTTGTTGCCGCCCAACATTGGGTCAATGTTGTAATAGTCGTGGGTGTGGTAGCGGTGGTTCGAGGCGGACTGGAACACGGGGTTGAAATAGAGCGCGGTTATACCCAAGTCCTGCAAGTAGTCGAGATGTTCCACGACGCCCAGCAAATCGCCGCCCTTGTAGCCGTGGATGGTAGGCGGGCTCGTCCAGGGCTCGAGCCCACTCGGTTTCTTCACGCGCTCACTCTTGGCGAAGCGGTCGGGGAAGATTTGATAAAAAACGGCGTCGCGGACCCAGTCGGGTGTATAGATGTCCATTGGCTAGTAGGTCTCCTTGAGGCTGCGCGGTCGTCGCGCGCTCTTTTCATTTCACCATAGATGTAAAGCTTGTGAAGCTACCGAGCCCAGAGTTGAAAAGACGCTTCTCTCCTTAGCCGCCCCCGCGCGGCGTGAGCAGGTAAACTAAGCAGCACTCAGACCTTCTGGAGGTGTCATGTATAACCGAGAGCTCGAGACGCTCCCCAAGGACAAGCTCAAAACGCTTCAAGACGAGCGCCTAAGCACTCTCGTCCGCTACGTGTATGAACGCGTGCCTTTTTACAAAACTGCGCTAGACGAAAAGGGCATCAAACCGGGAGACATTAGGAGCGTTGACGACGTTCACAAGCTCCCCTTCACCAAAAAAAGCGACCTCAGAGACAACTATCCTTTCGGACTTTTTGCCGTGCCACAAGAGCAAATCGCCCGCATCCACGCGAGCAGCGGCACCACGGGCAAGCCGACCATCGTGGGATATACAAAAAAGGATGTTGAAACTTTCGCGGAGGTGAACGCGCGCTGCCTCGCGGCGTCGGGGGCGCGGCCTGGCATGATGTTTCACAACGCCTACGGCTACGGGCTCTTTACGGGCGGGCTGGGGCTTCACTACGGCGGCGAGCGGCTGGGGCTGACGGTCGTTCCGGTGTCGGGCGGCATGACCGAGCGGCAGGTGATGCTCATTCAGGACCTGAAGCCGCAGGTGATTTCGTGTACGCCGTCGTACGCGCAGACTTTGGCCGAAGCGTTTAAAGCGAAGGGCCTCTCACCCGAAGAGACGAGCCTGGAATACGCCGTCTTGGGCGCCGAACCCTGGACGGACGCGATTCGTGCCGATGTCGAGGCGGGGTTGGGCGTCAAGGCGACCAACATCTACGGTTTGTCAGAAATCATCGGGCCGGGGGTGTCGAATGAGGATGTGAGCGAGCAAGAGGGGTCGTACATTTGGGAAGACCACTTCTACCCCGAAATCGTCCACCCCGACACGGGCGAGCCTTTGCCCGAGGGCGAGGACGGCGTGCTCGTCATCACTACATTGACCAAGGAGGCGCTGCCCCTGCTGCGCTACTGGACGGGCGACATCACACACATTACGAGGGAGCTGGGCGCGACGGGGCGCACCCACGCGCGCATGGGGATGATTCGAGGTCGGAGCGACGATATGCTGATTGTGCGGGGGGTGAACGTGTACCCGACGCAAATCGAGGACGTGCTCAAGGATATCGAGGACATCGCGCTTCATTATCTCCTTGTGGTGTCGCGCGAAGGAACGCTGGACGCGCTGACGCTGAGGCTCGAGCTCTCCGAGCCCGCCTTTTACAAAGTGGGCCAAACGTCTCTCTCAGACGAAACCGTTGAGACCGACCCCACGCTCAGGAATCTGCGTAACCGAATACAAAGCCGCGTCAAAGACACCGTCGGCGTGAACGTCCGCGTGAGCCTCCTCGCGCCGGGGGCCGCTCCGCGGAGCGCGGGGGGCAAGCTGCGGCGCACGCTGGACGAGCGGAACCTTTAAGATGAGGAATGGCCTTACCTGTTGCGGACAAAAGTTATACGGCGGAGGAGTATTTAGCGCTCGAGCGCCAAGCCGACTACAAAAGCGAGTACGTTGACGGCGAGATTTTTGCGTTGGCGGGGGCGAGTCGGCCCCACAACCTCATTGCGCTCAACTGCGGCGCGGAACTCAGGGGACAACTCAAGGGTAAGCCCTGCGAAGTGTTTGTGAGCGACATGCGCGTACAGCTTGCGGCGTCCAGACGTTACACCTATCCTGATGTCGTCGTTGTTTGCGGTGAGGGTGATTTCACCGACAGCCAAAGCGACACTTTAACCAACCCAACCTTAGTTATCGAAGTTTTATCCCCTTCCACCGAAGGGTATGACCGAGGGGAGAAGTTCGGGCAGTACCGCAAGCTGGACTCTTTGCAAACCTATGTGCTCGTCT
The DNA here is from genome assembly GCA_965214995.1 of Trueperaceae bacterium. Taxonomy (GTDB): domain Bacteria; phylum Deinococcota; class Deinococci; order Deinococcales; family Trueperaceae; genus CBDCCT01. Next base: position 3,341,531 of record CBDCCT010000002.1, on the reverse strand, counting down.
CACAAAATGAGTCGCTGCTCGAGATTTTCGAGCGCCAAGAGGGCGGGCGCTGGCTTCTTAGTGAGTACGGTGGGCTGGACGTAAGCGCGCCCCTTCCCAATATCAACTGCGAACTTCAACTGGCTGAGGTTTACGACAGGATTGATTTTGAGGAGGCCCCAAGAACCCTACCAAACCGAAGCGATGAAGCCGATTCCTGACGGCTACACCGCCACCCACACCCTCACCGTTACGAAGGGAATGACGGTGGACTTTGAACTCCCCGAGCCCGAACTCGGCAAGCTCCACCCCGTCTACGCGACCTACTGGCTAGCCAAGCACATGGAACTCGTGAGCCGCAAAATCATCCTGCCCTTTTTGGAGCCTCATGAGGCGGGGATAGGCTTTTCCGTAGCGGTCACACACCTCGCTTCGGCCTTGCCGGGGATGAAGGTCACGCTAAAAGGGATTCACGTGAGAACCGAGAAGAACCGCGTTTATGCCCGCTGCGAAGCGCACAGCGAACTCGGCGACAAGATGGGAGAGGGCGAGACGACACAGGTGATTTTGCCGCGGGAGAGGTTACAGGAGAATTTCGCCAGGTTACGCGAACGTTGGGAGGCGCGAAAGTGAAAGGTACAGCATGGTCAGACTGATGGCGCTTTACAAAAAACCGGACGACCCGGACGCGTTTATGAAGCACTATGAAGAAGTTCACATGCCTTTGGTGAAACGGACGCCGGGGCTCAAAAAAATCGTCGTCAACCGGGTGACGGCGAACCTAACGGGCGGCCCGCCCCCCTACTTCATAATTGTCGAGATGCACTACCCGAACCAAGAAATCTTTGCCGCGGCGATGGAATCAGACGAGAACCGGGCGGCGGGGGAGGATTTGATGAGTTTCGCCAAGGGACTCGTGACGCTGCTCGTGCTCAACGAGACGGACGTTTACAGCGATATGCCGTTGCGGTAGGAACAGGCGGCGGTGTTCGGTTATTTCCTCGAGCCCTAAATACTAAAAAGGGCGCTCGAGTATGATGAGGGCATGACACAACTTACGAACACCTTAGAAAAATCTCGGCTGTCCATCCCCGACAAGCTGCCGAGCTTTGTCGTGGGCGGGTGGCTCAAGGGTGAGGGCGGAGGCGCGCCCATCCTCGACGCCGTGTACGGCGAACCCGTCACGCGCCTCACCGCCGAAGGGCTCGACTTAGCAGGCGCGCTTTCCTACGCCCGTGAGGTGGGCGGGCCGAACCTCCGCAAGAGGACCTTCCACGAACGCGCGGTAATGCTCAAAGACATTGCCAAGCACCTCATGGCAGTTAAAGAGCGCTTTTACGAGATTTCCTTTCTCACGGGCACGACGCGGCGCGACGGCTGGGTGGACATCGAGGGGGGCGTCGGCACCTTGTTCGCGTACTCGAGCCTCGTCCGCCGCGAGTTTCCCAACGAGACCTTTTTAACCGAAGGTGACCCTGTTCCACTCTCCAAAGACGGCTCATTCGTCGGGCGGCACCTCTTGACGCCCAAAGAGGGCGCCGCGGTCCACATCAACGCCTTTAATTTTCCCTGCTGGGGCATGTTGGAAAAGCTCGCGCCCACGCTCCTAGCCGGGATGCCCGCGGTGATGAAGCCCGCGCCGCAAACCGCCTACTTGGCCGAGGCGATGTTCCGAGAGATGCTGAACACGGGCCTTTTGCCCGAGGGCGCGGTGCAGCTTATTACAGGTGACGCCGTGGACTTTTTCCCGCACTTAAATGAGCAGGACGTGGTGACATTTACGGGCTCAGCAAGCACGGGTAAGAAATTGAGAGCGCACCCGAACGTGATTGACAAGGCGGTGCCGTTTACGCTCGAGGCCGACTCGCTTAACGCCTGCATTTTGGGCGAGAGCGCCCAACCCGGCGACGAGGAGTTTAAGCTCTTCATCAAGGAAGTCGCCCGCGAAATGACCTCCAAGGCGGGCCAAAAATGCACCGCGATTCGCCGCGCCGTCGTGCCGCGCGACAAGGTGGAGGCGGTGGTGGAGGCACTAAGCAAACGCCTCGGCGGGGTCACGCTGGGCGACCCCGCGCGCGACGACGTGCGGATGGGGCCGCTGGTGAGCGTGGGACAGCGCGAGGAAGTCGGCTCGAGCGTCGAAAAGTTACGGCGGTCGTGCGAGGTGGTGTATGACGGGGCGGGGCTCGAGCTTTTAGGCGGCAGCGCGGAAAAGGGCGGCTTCTACGCTCCGACGCTCCTCTATTGCGACAAGCCTTTTAGCGCCTCGGAACCTCACGAAGTTGAAGCCTTTGGTCCGGTCTGTACAGTTTTGCCGTATGAGGGGCTCGAGGAGGCCGCCGCACTTGCCAAACGCGGGCGCGGCTCCTTAGTGGCGTCTATCGTCACGCACGACCCGGAGGAGGCGCGGCGGCTTGTATTCGGCGCGGCCTCGCACCACGGGCGGATGCTCGTCTTGAACCGCGACGACGCGGCCTCGTCCACCGGGCACGGCTCGCCGCTGCCGACGCTCCTCCACGGCGGGCCGGGCCGCGCGGGGGGCGGTGAGGAGTTGGGCGGGGCGAGAGCCGTCAAACATTACATGCAGCGCACCGCCGTCCAAGCCGACCCGACGACGCTGATGGCTATTTCCAAGGAGTACGTGGCGGGCGCGCGAACGACGGGGGACGCCGTGCATCCTTTTAGGAAAAGTTTTGAGGATTTAGCAATCGGCGAAAGCTACACCACCCACCGCCGCACCGTCACGGAGGCCGACATCGTCAACTTCGCCAACGTCAGCGGGGACTATTTTTACGCGCACGTGGACGAGGTAGCGGCCAAGGACTCACTCTTCGGCAAACGTGTAGCGCACGGCTATTTTCTCGTCTCGATGGCGGCGGGGCTTTTTGTGGACCCGAGGCCCGGACCCGTACTGGCGAACTACGGCCTCGACAATCTTCGTTTCGTCCAGCCCGTCGGCATCGGCGACACCATAAGAGCCCACCTGACCGTCAAGCAAAAGATTAAGAAGGACAAGCGCGAGGGCGAACGGGCGACGGGCGTGGTGGCGTGGGACGTGAGGCTGACCAATCAGCATGACGAAGCGGTGGCGCTTTACACCATTCTGACCCTTGTTGCGCGTGAGGAAGACGGAGGAGGTCGTGCGAACGCTTAAAATCCGGGGAACGTGTGAGGGACATGGGTAGAGCAAGGGCACAGTGCTTGTTGATTTGTGGCTTGAAAGTCCTTATGGTCAACCAAGCACATAATGGTCGAAATTATTGGTGTCTGCCCGGTGGCGGAATCGAAAAGGGCGAAACGCCCCAGAGAGCGGCAGCGCGCGAACTGAGAGAAGAATGCGGCCTCGACGCCCTGGCGCTTCGCCACGTCAGCACCATCTCTTACTCTGAGGATGACCACCATTACACCTTTCTGGTAACAGAGTATAGAGGCGTGTTGAAATCTGGGTATGACCCTGAGCTGCTGGATTGCCAGATTATCCAGGCTGTTGCTTGGAAGCACGTTGACGAACTCTCGAGGCTTGACTTCGCGTTGGTGGCAGCAGGTGGTTTGACGACTAATCAAGAGATGTTTCGTTACCTCGGCAGCGTTACACCTAGAAGCAGCGTTCAACCCACTCCGGAGAGAGAATGACTAACTTACTGCAAAACCTCGAGAACAACGTCTTAACGCTAACGCTCAACCGCCCGGACGCGCTCAACTCTCTTACCCAAGAGCTTTTGGGAGAGCTTGGGGACGCGCTCGAGGCCGCGGCGACAGACGAACGGGTGCGCGCCATCGTCCTTACCGGGGCGGGGCGCGGCTTTTGTGCGGGGCAGGACCTTAAAGAGATTGAGGGGCGAGAGGTTGCGTTCGAGGAGCACCTGCAACGGTTCAACAGGGTCATCAGAGGCATCGCTGAGCTGCCTAAACCCGTCCTCGCGGCGGTGAACGGCGTGGCGGCGGGCGCGGGTCTGTCCATAGCACTGGCCTGCGACATGCGCGTGGCGTCGGAGGACGCCACCTTCACCACCGCCTTCGCCCGCATCGGCTTGGTGCCCGACTCCGGCATGAGCCACACGCTGCCGCGCCTCGTGGGTCCCACCAAGGCGTTCGAACTCCTCGCCTTTTCGCCCCGCCTCTCCACCGAGGAGGCGCTGGGGCTTGGAATTGTCAACCGCGTGGTGCCCGCCGCAAACCTTTCTGAGACTGTTAAAGAGATATCGGAAACCTTAGCGCAGGGACCGACTAAAGCGTACGGGCTCATCAAGCAGGCGCTGCGGGAGGGTGCCACGACGACGCTTGGTAAAGCGCTTGGGCTCGAGGCCCGTCTCCAAGACCAGGCAGGCCGGAGCGACGACTACAAGGAGGGAACGCGCGCCTTTTTAGAAAAGCGCGCCCCGAACTTCAAGGGTCACTAACATTTAGGGTCAAGTCGCGCGGCGTCTCCCCCATTCTCGACAAGCCCCGTAAGCTAAAGGAGTGCCGCGCTCGCTCTACCTGCACGTTCCCTTTTGCCCCAAGATTTGTCCCTACTGCGACTTTCACAAGATGCGGCGGGACGAGGGGCTGGTGGCGGCGTATTTGAGGAGGCTCGAGCAGGAAGCCCTCACGCTTCATGAAGAGTTTCCGGGCACGCTCGACACTCTCTATTTTGGCGGCGGCACACCCTCGCACCTCAGCGACGAGGAACTGGAAAAGGTTGTCGGCATCTTCCAAAAATCTTGGGGCTGGCCCGCGCGCTTGGAGACGACGCTCGAGGCCGACCCGCTCACCTTCGACGCGGCGCGGCTGCAAACGTTTGGTGAGCTAGGCTTTAACCGCCTTTCCATCGGACTTCAGTCCACGCAAGACGAGGTGTTGAAGTTTTTGGGCCGAAGGCATAGCGGCGCTGAGGGCTTACAGGCGGTGGAAATGGCTTTGGAAGCTGGTTTTGAAACCTCCGCCGACCTCATCACCGCCGTTGGTGAACAGGATGCGGCGGCGGACTTGCACGCGCTGGCCCGGACGGGCGTCCCGCACGTGAGTGTTTACAACCTGACCATCGAGCCTTACACGCCTTTTGCCAGGCGCGGCGTTGTGGTAGACGCCGATAAGGAAGCGGATGATTACGCCTTAGCCGACACCGTGCTTTCGGAGTATGGGCTGGAGCGTTACGAGGTCTCGAGCCACGCCAAGCCGGGCCACGAATCCAAGCACAATCAGGTCTACTGGCACGGCGACTATTTTCTGGCGCTTGGACCTTCGGCGGCGGGTTTTGTGCCGGTTCGATCCCCCCCGACCCCCCTTGTCAAGGGGGGAGAAAACGTCAGGGTTGGCGAGCGCCGCACGAACGGGCCTATTAAAAGTTGGCTCGAGCACACCCCGCCCGACGTTATGCCCATAGACGCTGAGGATTACGTTTTAGACGTGCTGATGACGGGGTTACGGACAAAACGTGGGGTTGATTTGGCACGGCTCAAGGCGCGTTTGGGGGTAGACGTGAAAAAAGAGTACCGGGAGGTGCTCGAGCGTTTTATCAAAGAGGGATGGCTCGATCTTACTGAAACCCGACTATGGACTACGGAGGCGGGGCTGCTCAGACTCAACCCCATCCTCCGCGCCTTTTTTGATTTTGAAGCCGCGCCCCCCGTTACACCCACCTAAACCTCACCCTTTACTCCCCACTAATCACTTTCCACTCGGTACTTCCTGCGTCCGCACAGCCCGAGTCAGCAACTCAAGCAGCCCCCGCCACCAGCTCCCGCGCCTCCTCCCGCACCGTCTCCTCGACCATCTGCCACAAGAGGCGTGCCAGCACCTCGCCGCTCGCCAAACTCAGCGAATCTTGGCTCTGAATCTCTTGCAGGGTGGTGTCAAACCGTTTGAGAAGCCGCGGGCGGGCCTCCAAAAACGCCTCCGGGGTCCTCTCGCCGCCCTCGCGCAACGCCTCGTAGTAGCGGGTGGTGAGCCGCCGCTGCGCCTGCCGGAGGTCGGTCACGAGGCCGCCCAGCGCGATTTTTTCCCACTTGCTCTCGCTCGGCAGCGCCGCTATTTCGTCGCGCAGCCAGCCCAGACGGAGCCGGTCGCCGAGGGCGTAGAAGCGTTTGGCCGCCGCCTCGAGCGCCACATGCGCCTCCTTACTCACATCAATCACGCCCACGCCGCTCGGCAAGTAGTCGAGCGAGACGATGTCGGCGGCCAGCTCGGGTGAGAAACCCTGCGCCTCCACCTCCCGCGCTTGCGCCTCGAAATGCTCGCGTTCTCTGGGGGGCAACAGCTCGGGCAGTCCCGCCCGGAGGGTGGACAAAGGCTCGCGGTAGACACCGACAAAATCGGCCACAGGCTCCGCCGCGAGGTCCGACAACAGAATCCAGTGGACGATGCCCTCCACCGAGGCGATGAGCCGTTCCAGCGCCCCGTACTGCGCCTCGGCGGGCACCTCATTGTCAAGCGCGAACACGCGCGCGATGAAGGGGTCCACCTCGAGCAGCTCCAGAGCCACCAGCGCCGCGCGAATCACCTCGACGGGGCTCGCCCCGGTGTCGCGGATGCTGCGGTGGACGAAGGTGATGCCCAAAAGATCCACAACTTTGTTGGTAAATTGCGTGGCAATAATTTCACGGCGCAGCGGGTGCTCGTCGCGGATGGTCTCGGGAAAACGTTCTTGCAGGGGCTCGGGGAAGTAGTCGAATAAGTAGCGTTGGAAGTAGGTTTCGTCGGGAAAGTTGGTCTCCAAAAGCCTGCGGTAGATGCCCATTTTGGTGTAGGCCAACAAAATCGCCAGCTCGGGCCGCATGAGCCCCTCCCCCGCTCGAGCGCGCTCATCATAGGTTCTGGGGTTCGGCAAAAACTCGACTTCCGGCTTGAGCGGCCCCCGCTCGGCTAAGTAGTCTTGCAGCGACTCGAACAGCCCCAACTCGCTCTCGCTCCGTGCCTGCGCGAGCGACAGGCACAACGACTGCATGTAGTTGTCCTTGAGAACGAGCGCGCTCACCTCGTCGGTCATCTCTTTTAACAGCTCGTTGCGCTCCTCGAACGAGAGCGCGCCGGAGGTGTAGAGCGGGCGTAAGAGGATTTTGATGTTGACCTCGTGGTCGCTCATATCCACGCCGCCCGAGTTGTCGATGGCGTCGGTGTTGATGCGCCCGCCCGCAAGCGCGTACTCGACGCGGGCGAGCTGCGTAAAGCCCAGATTGCCCCCCTCGCCCACCACCTTGGCGCGCAGTTCGTCCGCGTCCACCCGCACCGCGTCGTTGGTGGAGTCGCCCACCTCGGCGTGGCGCTCGGCAGAGCTTTTCACGTAGGTGCCGATGCCGCCGTTCCAAAAGAGGTCGGCGGGCATCTTGAGAATCGCCTTGATGAGGTCCTGACCCGACAGCGCCTCCGCCTCTACGTCCAGCATCTCCCGGACGTTTTCGGAAAGCGGGATGGACTTGGCGAAGCGCGAATAGACACCGCCGCTCTTGCTAATGAGGTCTTTATTGTAGTCTTCCCAGCTCGAGCGCGGCAACGCGAACAGCCTCTTTCGTTCGGCGTAACTTTTGACCGGGTCGGGGTCGGGGTCCAGAAAGATGTGCTGGTGGTTAAAGGCCGCTTGCAGGCGCATCGTCTCGGTGTGGAGCATCCCGTTGCCGAACACGTCGCCCGACATGTCGCCGATGCCAAAGGCGGTAAAGGTCTCGTTGCGAACGTCCACGCCCAGCTCGCGGAAGTGGCGTTCCACACAGACCCACGCCCCGCGCGCGGTGATGCCCTCCGCCTTGTGGTCGTAGCCGTGCGAGCCGCCCGAAGCGAAAGCGTCGTCAAGCCAGAAGTCGTACTCGGCGGCGGTCTCGTTGGCTAAGTCCGAAAAGGTCGCGGTGCCCTTGTCGGCGGCCACCACCAGGTAGGGGTCGGGGCCGTCGTAGATGACCAAGCCCTCGGGGTGGACCGTCTCGCCGTCAACGATGTTGTCGGTCAGGTCCAAAAGCCCGCGGATAAACGTTTGGTACTGCGCGCGCACGAAGCCGCGCAGCGCCTCCCTGTCGGCGGGCGGGTTTTTGAGGACGAAGCCGCCCTTTGAGCCCACGGGCACGATGACCGCGTTTTTGGTCATCTGCGTTTTCATGAGGCCCAGAACCTCGGTGCGAAAATCGTCCGGGCGGTCCGACCAGCGGATGCCGCCGCGCGCGACCTTGCCGCCGCGGAGGTGGATACCCTCGACATGGGGACTCGCCACGCCGATTTCAAAGAGCGGGCGCGGCTCGGGCATGGTGCTCACTTCGCTCGAATCAATCTTAAACGAGATATAGGGCTTGTCGAGAAAGTAGTTCGTCCGCACCGTCGCCGCGGTGAGGTTGAAAAGCCCCCGCAGCGCGCGGTCCTCGGGCAGGGAAGCCACCATACTCAAGGCTTCTGAGAACTCGTCCTCGAGCCCCTCCAACACCTCCAACCGCTCCTCCTGTGCCGGGCTGAATTTAGCCTCGAAAAAGCGGACGAGCAGCCCCGCGATGGCCGGGTGCGCGAGCAGCGTGTCGTTGATAAAGCGGCGGCTGATGACCGCGTTGAGTTGCGAAAAGTGCATCTGGTAGGCGCGCAACAAGGCCGTCTGCCGCAGCGTGAGGCCGCCGTAGAGGACCAAACGGTTCAGGCGGTCATTCTCGGCCTCGCCCGCTAAAAGTGCCCGCAGCGCCTCCTCGAGCCGCGCCCCGTTCTTCTCGACATCAATGGGCTCGCCCGCGTCCGTCTGGACCCGGAAGATGTCGATGCCCCTTTCTCCCTCGGGGAAGTGGGCGACGTGGGAAATCTGCTCGAGCACCCTAAAGCCTAAGTTCTCGAGCATCGGCAGCACGTCGGTGAGGACCAAAGAGCGCTGATGGTGGTAGATGTTCAAGTGCGTGGCCTTTTGGTCGTCGCTCGGGTTGACGATGTCTACTCGGTAAGGTGCGTCTCCTAGTGCTTCTAAATTTGTGATGTCGCGCAGGGCGGTTTGAGGAGTCGTGTCCGCCTTGTAACGTTCGTCAAGCGCGCGCCCGTAACGCTCGGCTAACCTCTCCCCCGCCTCGCCCTGTGCGGTGCGCAAGGCGTCTCGCAGATGGTCTTCCCAGGTGCGGGTGAGGTCGGCGACCTCGCGCTCCAACGTCTTCAGGTCCAGACTGCGGTAGTCGAGCTCGGTGGTAAAGAAAAAGTGGAAGCGCACGCTCTCCTCGTCCTCGCCCATCGCAAGCTGATAGTCCACGTGCGAGGCCTCCAACTTGCCCATCAAAAACCGCTGGATGCTGCGCCGCACCTCCGAATTAAAACGGTCGCGCGGCATGATGACCATGACCGCGAGCCCGCGCGCGAGCGGGTCGGGCCGCACGGTGAGCCGCACCCGGCGCTCCTGCGCCTCGCCCATGACGGTGCGGATGTCCTCATAGAGCCGGCTCGAGTCCGCCCAAAAGAGTTCCTCGCGCGGGATGGAATTAAAAATTGAGACGATCTGCTTGAAGTCGTGCGAGCCGGGCGGCGACCCGTCGCGCTCCAAAACCTGCCGCAGCTTGCGCCGCAGGATGGGGATTTCCTCAACGGGGGTCGATAGCGCCTTGGAGGTGAACAGGCCCACGAAGCGCCCCTCGCCCCGCACCTCCCAGTCCTCTAATTTTTTGACGCCGATATAGTCCATCCGCACGGGGCGGTGGACGGTGGACTCGGCGTTGGTCTTGGTCACGGTCAGAACGCGCCCGCCCAGCACGCGCTCGCGCAGGCTCTCGGGGATGTCGGACAGGGCCACCGGCTCGTGGTAGGCGCTGCGCTCGAGCTTGCTCAAGATGCCCAAGCCCGACTCCGGCGTGATTTGCAAGTGCGGGGTTCCGTCTTCCTTGACATCGCGGACAATGTCGTAGCCCCGGTAACCCAAAAACACATAATTGTCGGCGTCAAGCCATTTCATAAAGGCGGCGTATTCCGCGAGTTCTTCCGCCCGCTCGTCTTTGCCCTCCCCCACGCTCTGCTCGCGCAGACCGTCCAGATAATCGTGCAAGTCGTGCGCTTTATGACGCATTCTTTTATAGTCGCCCGTCGCCAGAAGGACGTCTTGCAAAACCCCGCGCACGGACTCCTCTAACGCGCGCCGCTCCTCGGCGTCGTTGATGCGCCCAATCAAGTAAAGCTCGTACGCCTCGAGAGCGCCCTCGCCGCCTTTTTGCGCCACCCCCACAATGCGCCCCGCCGCGTCGCGTTTGGCGCTCAGGATGGGGTGGATAAAGTGGTAGAGCTTGTGGTCCCGGCGGCGCAGCTCGGCGCGCACCGAATCGACGATGAAGGGACGGTCTTGGAGGGTGAGCTCGAGCGCCGTGTACGGACTTTCCCAGCCGTGCTCCTCCAACGTTGGGTTGTAGACTCGAACGTGTGTCCCCTCAGGCGCGATAAAGCGAAGCGCCCCGACCGCCATCGCCATAAGCGCTTCGGGGTCGAATTCGCTCAGGAATTCCCGGCTCGCCTTGCCGAAAAGAATCTCCGCGAAACTTTTTAAGAGTTCCTTGTCGGTTCCGTCCGCCACCTCAATCTGCCTTTGTAACTGCTTGATGGTTGCTGGCATCTCTCCCCTTCTTTAACGCTTCGGCCCGCCCCCGCTGCACGGTAGGAGACCTCTAAAATAAGTTCTATGCGTTGGAGTATACAGGAAAGCTGTGCGCACCTTTGTGGGATGTGTAGATTTTTACAACACAGGCAGCCCGGGGAGATTGAACCGTCAGCCACTCACCAAAGTGCAGCAGCCCCTACCTGCACGTGACGTCGCGCATCCCTTTCGAAAGAAACTTGCGCGTATACTGGGCGCATGTATTTATTTGTTGCCGCGCTGCTCGTGGTCGCCGACCAACTGAGCAAGCTTTGGGTGGTCAATACTTTCCCTCTTAACGGTTCAGGACGCTACGTCGGGCTGGGCTTTTACTTTACCTATGTAAGAAACACGGGCGCCGCCTTTGGCATCTTTCAGAACAACACGCTTGTTCTCGGCATACTCTCTGCGGTTGTGTCCGTTTTGCTCGCGGTTTACTTGTGGCGGCGCGCACGCGAGACGCCCGCGCTCCAGAACTGGGCCTTGACGCTCATCTTGGCCGGGGCCTTTGGCAACATGATTGACCGCTTCTGGCTGGGCTACGTGCGCGACTTTATCCACTTCCAGATTCCGTCGTTTAACTTCGCGGTTTTTAACATCGCCGACTCCTGCGTGGTCGTCGGCGCGGGGTTGCTGCTCTTCTCGAGCTTTTTCATACGAGAACGCCCCGCCCCCCGCCCGCTGGAAACGCCCGCACCAGAAGCGAACACCGAGACCTACCCCCGCCCAGACTTAGACGCCAAGCCGCTCGAGACCGAAACGAACAGGCAACCTTAACGCGTAAGCTGTAAAAAGCGCGCCCGCCCGGTTAGGTCTTTCTCCAAACGCCGCTGCGCCCACCGTCCGCTTAATGAAAGCGCGGTGGGCGCGTTGCGCGGGTCTAGCTCGAGCATCATCACCGCACCCTCCGGCAAAAGGTTGAAGGCCTGGGGCTCGAGCCGCCGGAAGTGCGACAGCCCGTCCCGCCCCGAAAAGAGCGCGGCGGGTGGGTCCGCCCGAACCTCCGGGCTCAGCTCGTCCCCCTCGGGCAGGTACGGCGGGTTGGACACGAGTAGGTGGGCGCGCGCTGCGAACGTGCTGACGGTGGGGTGCTCGAGCAAATCAGCCTGTAAGAACGTGACATCTAAATTCAAGCGCCGCGCGTTCCCCTGTGCTACGTCCAACGCCTCCGCTGAAACGTCCGTCGCCATAACCTCCGCGTCCGGGCGCTCCTGCTTGACGGCGAGAGCCACCGCGCCGCTACCCGTGCCAACGTCGAGCACTTTGGGCTGAGAGACGCCGCGCAACGCTTCTAAAGCGAGTTCCACCAGCCGCTCCGTCTCGGGGCGCGGGATGAGCACGGCGGGCGTGACTTCCAACGCTAAACCGTAAAAAGGCGCTACCCCCAAAATGTGCTGCAAGGGCTCGCGGCGTTCGCGGCGCTCGAGCAGACCCTCAAATGCCGCTTCCTCCTCCAGGGTGAGGGGGCGGGCGGGCGCTAAGAGAAGTTCGGTTCGGGAAAGGCCGAGGAGGTGCTCCAAGAGGGCTCGAGCCTCAACCTGCGCACTCTCGACCCCCGCCGCCGCCAGCCGATGCTCAGCTTTTCCCAATGCTTTAGCGAGGGTCAACACTAATAAAACACGGTGCGCGTCCGGTGACGCGGCACCACCTTATATTTTGGCTCCTGCCCGCGGTTCCACAGCAGAAAGTCGAGCTCTTGCGCCGTCACATCCCTACCCGCCTCTCTAAACGTCCCAACCATCTTTTCAACCGCGTGAAGCGCCACCGCCCGAATCTCGACCTCCTCGGGTGAGCCCGCCGGGAGAAGTTCGCCTGCGTTGATTCGCGCAACGAGCGCAGCGTCGTAGTCTAAAACCCCGTCCACGCGCAGCACGTGCGGCACGAGGTTGTCGGCGAAAATGGTGAGGCGGCGTAAGTCGGCAAAGCAGCCGTAACCCTGACCCTCAAAGGCTAGCGACAAGTCGGAGGCGGTGATTTGGGCGCGCTTGTAGAGGGGCACATCAAGCTCACCTCCCAACCCGTCTCCCACAGTTGGATAGGTCGCCACGTCCTGAAAATACGGCATGTCGGCAAGGAGCGTAGTGAGGCGTTCAGCCGACCCCTGCGCCGCTTCGATAAGCGAGACGAACGAACCACCGTAACGCGTCAAAAGCAGCGCGCCGAGGTCATTAAGCGCGACGGTAAAGAGGTTCATGAGTTCGGCGCGCACAGGGTCCTGCAAATCCTGACCAAATATCGCGGCACAGTCCTCCACCGTGAGGTCGCTAAGCGCCGTTGCTGAGAGCGGGCCGCGGGCGTCAAAACGGTCTTTGAGGTGTGACGCCACCGTAAAGTAGCCCGACATATCGGGGCGCTTGATGAGGTGCGGGAAGTAACCCGAGCCGAAGTTGACCGCGTCGAGCGTGAGCACGTAAGCGGCGGTCGCGTCGGGTGGGCCGAGGTAATGGTGGACGGGGTCGTAGCTGGGGCGAGTGGGCTCGAGCCGCCATTCCCCCACATAATCGAGAAGCGCCTCGTGGTTGATGCGGACGTACCTCGCCCGCTCCGCCACCTCTTTGCACGCGCTGCGGACGCTTTCAAAAAGGCTCAAAGGCTTTTTCCCCAAACGCTAAGCCGCCTGGGTCTGTTTTTTTGAATCCTGTGGGAGGAATACGTCACGCTTTAGTTTAACGACCTGGGGGAGAAAAACGTACGCGGCACCGAAGCGCCGCGTAGTCGTTTAAACGTTTAGAAAGCCTAGAAGCGGAAGATAGCCGCGGCCATACTCTCGCCCGGCACCTCGTCGGGCGCGACCGCGTAGACGACGCCGCCGTTGAGGAGCGTCTGCACCGCCACGAAGTCGAGCAAATCTTCGTCGCCCTGCTCCTCCGCATCGTGCATCTCAGCGGCGCGCGCCTCCTCGTCGTAGCGGCCCCAGCGCTGCGCGCCGACCGCCACAAAGAGCGTTTCGATGCGCGCGTCCGTCGAGGCGGGCAGGAGTTCTTGTAGGTCGCTCGAGCCCAAGTCTTTCGCCAAAGCCTCTTCCAAACGTCCCCTGGCCTCCTCCTGCTTTTTATGAAAATGAGGCTGTACGGTTTCCCACGCCCGCTCGTGCACCTCCTCGGCGCTCAGCCTGTCGGGGTCGTGCCCGACCGCCTCACCTAACAGGTGCGTGTAGTGGTTGGCCTCTTTGTAGAGGGGAAAGAGATAATCGACGCCCATAAACACGAGGGGTACGCCCTTTGATACGGCGTCGCCGAGCGCGTCCCGGACGCCGTTGTCGAGCTTACGGAAAAAGCGCAGGATTTTCATTTTGCGGTCGTCGTCTTCCGCGCCCGTGCCGTGAAAGGCGGTGTCCGCGCGTCCGGGCGCGCCCGACATGGTCGAAATCGTGTTCTGCTGCAACGATTCTTCGGGGTCGTCGTATTTGAGCGCTTCGTCCAAAGTTGTGGGTGTGTCGCCCAAATCCACCTCGCTCACGTCGTCGCGGCTCGCTTCAAAGAGGCGCGTGTTGCCAAGGCTCGAGGCCAGCACGTAAAAGCGCCCGTCGTCGGTCAGGAGCGGCAGGAGCGGCTTGAGGTGAAAGCGGTCGGACACGACAACGAGTTCGTCGAAAGCTCGAGGGGCGAGGTACTGCTGAGTTTCGCCCTCGGTCAAGAACATGGCGAATCCGGCTTTCTGATGCTGCCAGAAATCGTTGTCTTCGACCAGACTATAAGCGGGTCCTAAAAGCGCCTGCGCCGCCTTGGGGTCCATGCCTCCCTCGGTTAAAAGCCGCTCGGCTTCTCTGGCCCCGTTCTTGAAGCGGATATGATTCTCGCGCGTGTCCGCGCCCGCCTGGTGCGTCGGGATGTAAAGGGACACTGCCGGACCCTCACGGCGTCCGCTAAGCGTTTTGAGGTCGTCTTTGGAGAAATCACTCATTCCAGCCTCCTTTTTGTACGAGTGAAAAAGCGTGTTAAAAGGCGAACAACCATGACGTTCCAGACTTACACGTTCCGAAGATGTGGACTGTAACGTGATTACAAGAATTTAGAGCGCCGCAACACACTCGTTCCGCGTTGTTTCGAGCGCTATTTGATTGTACAAAACTCCTTCATCTTGGCTTGACCACCACGCGGCGGTCGCGGCCCTCGCCCGAGGATTCGCTCCTTACCGAGGGGTCGTCGGCCAGTTCCATGTGGATCACGCGGCGTTCGGCGGCGCTCATGGGCTCCAACTCGACCGCCACGCCCGAACTGCGCACCCGGTCCGCCGCCTTGCGCGCGTTCTCGCGCAAGCGGTCGTCGCGGCGGCGCTTGTAACCGCCCACGTCGATGTTGATGCGCACCGCGCCCTTTTCGTTGCGGTTGATGACTGTGTTGGTGATGTACTCGAGCGCGCTCAAGGTCCGCCCGCCCCGGCCAATTATTTTGCCCGGGTCGCCGCCGAAAATCTCGGCGTTGATCTCGTCGCCCTCATCCGTCCGCCTCAGCTCGACCGCGTAGGTGGGGTCAAAGTTGAGGAGCAGGTTGACCAGAAAAGACTCGAGCCGCTCCTCCACGTCCCCCTGCGCGGGTCCGGGCACGGGCAGGGGCGACTCGAGCCGCCCGGCGCCCTCCCCCTCAACGCTTCTCTCGTCCACCCCGGCACCGGACACCCCGCGGCCCTTCGGCAGCGCGTCCTCGAGAGAGGGTTCCTCCTCGTCCGTGCTGATGCCGATATTCTCGAGGTATTTATCTAAGTCGTCAGCCATAGCGTCCCTTTACCCAGCGTGTAGGGGATACTAACACGAATGGCGAAGGGCGGGTAGAGGGCGGTTAAGAAACGCGCGACACACCGCCCCCATCCCAAATTAACGGGTCAGGTCGCTTTGGCGGGCGCGGGCAGGTTGCGGTTGATGAGGTAATACTGGAACACCTGGACGGACATCGACACCACCCAGTAGAGCGTCACGCCCGCGGGGAAGTTGATCACAAAAAAGATGAACACGACGTTGATAAGGAGCTGCTGACGCAGGCTCTGCGGGTTGCCGCGCGCCATATAGAACGACTGCCCGATCATCACGCCGACGTACAGAATCGGCAGGATGTAGTAGGGGTCGGCGAGACCTAAGTCGGGAATCCAGAGGAAACCCTCGGCAAAGTTGAAGTTGGAAAAAACCCGCCAGAGGATGATAAACAGGGGCATCTGCAGCACGATGGGCAGACAGCCGCCCGCCGGGTTGACGCCCGCCTCCTGGTAGAGCTTCATCGTCTCCTGGGTGAGCTTTTCGCGGTCGTTCTTGTACTTTTTTTGCAGCGCCTGTAGCTTGGGCTGGAGCTGCTGCATCCCCGCCATCGAGCGCGTCTGGGTGGCAATCAAAGGCCAGATGAGCAGGCGGAAAATGAGCGTCAAGACGATGATGGACAACCCCCACGAGCCCACCACATCGTGAATGGCGACGAGCACCGCGAGCACACCTATAGACAGACGGCCCAAGATGTTGGGCTTAAAAAGCCCCGGCAACTCTTGATAACCCTCTTGATAAAAGCGCACCAACTCGTTGGGACCGCCGTAGACTTCGACATCAAAAGAAACCTCGGGGCCAGCGGGCGTGTCGGCGCCAAGATTTTCGGTGTCAGGCGCGGGGAGCGTTTTCTCGAGCGCCACCACCCGGTCGGTGAGGCGCAGCGCCTCGAGCGCGTCCGTTTGCGCAATGGGCCGCACCACCAAGGCCACGCCCGTGTTGCGGTTGTTGTTCTGCAAAGACACGTAGCGCGGACTTGCGATGGGCTGCGCACCCGGATTGAGCGTGAACGTCTCGCCCTGTCCCACCTTGATAACCGGGCTTTCCTGGCGGGCGATGCCGGGGAAGGCGAGCTGCACCGCAACGTCATTGGCGGCTCCGCCCGCAGCCTCTGCAGCCTCACCCGTAATTTCACCCGCGGCTTCATCAACAGCCTCGGCGGTGGGCGTCACGGTCACGGACATCTCAAAGGTCTGCGCCACGTAACTCACGACGATTCTTCTCTCTACCGTGTAATCGCCCGCTCGGTAACGAAAGGCACCCTCAAACTCGGTGTCACTAAGGCGCTGCCAGGAACTCTCAACGTTCTGGGGCGGAAGGTAGTCCCCGTCTATGAGAACCGCTCCGCCCGGCACAGGAGCGCCCAAGGGGACGAGATTTTGGTTGGCGCTCAGCGTGTAGTTGCCTTTGAAATCCTGCCCCGTCTGCTGCTTGCTGTAGAGCGCCACGAGTTCGCCCGCCGGGTCGAAAAAATAGTCGGCCCCCTTGGTGGTAATGAGACTGAGTTCGGCGTCCCGTTGCGAGCACCAGAAGCTCTCGTCGCCCGTGGCGGCGCAGGTCGCGGTGAGGTCTTCGGCGTCGCGGAAGCTCTCGGCCCCAAAGGGCGTAAGGTCGAACTCGACCCTTGCGAACGCAAAAGATACCAGAAACAAAAAGAAAATAGAGGCGAGAAGGGGTAACGTGCGTTTCAAAATTCCTCCGGGTATGGGCGCTCGGGAACGGGGTCAAAGCCGCCGGGGTGAAAGGGGTGGCACTTGAGCAAGCGTTTGAGGGCCAGATAGGAGCCCCCAAGCACGCCGAAGCGCAGCACGGCCTCCTCGGCGTAGGCGCTGCAGGTGGGGGAAAAGCGGCAGCTCGGCTGCGCCTTGAGGGGCGACAAAAAGCGCCTGTAGAGGCGGATAGGCGCGAGCGCAAGGTTTACGGGCCACTCTCTCAACATAACACCCCGCCCTTGCGAAGCGCGTAAGCGAGCGCGTCAGAAAGCTCCCCATAGGTCGCCCCCGCCGCGTCGGGCCTAGCCATCACGAGCAGGTCGAAGGACACCGACTCACGCAAACGCGCTTCATTTCTCAGCCTCATCCCTTGCAGAATCCGCTTGAGCGCCTCGCGCAAACGCCGCCTCACCCGGTTTCTCACGACCGCCTTGCCCACCTTTTTGCTTACGACTATTCCCACGCGCACCCGCCCCTCCTGTGTAGGCCGCCAGCGAAGACCCAAAAGTTTGGCGTTGCCCGCGCGCCCTTTACGCAGACGCCCGAACGCGCGGTCGCCTTTGAGGGAGACGATGAGCGGGGCGCTCGAGGGGGCGGCGTGGGGTGTGGGTGCGGACATGGCGGGAGCTGGCTAAAAACGACCGTTGCAGCGAACGTTCACCACAACGGTTGCGCGACTCTACTCGTCGGATACGGACAGACGCTTGCGGCCCCGCGCGCGGCGGCGCTTGATGACGTTGCGGCCCGCCGCCGTTTTCATGCGGGCGCGAAAGCCGTGCGTTTTGGCGCGCTTGCGCTTGTTGGGTTGATAGGTGCGTTTCATGGTTTCACTCCTTAAATGAAAATGACCCTTTGGCTACTGGTTTCTTAACTTTTACCCGACCACTCGAGGCTCAAACGCCGAACGGTCAAACGGAAAATCCAAATGAACGTACTGTTAACGGCTGTTTTCACCGCCCGAACAAACCGTAAAAGCTTACCATATACCGCCACCCTTTTGTTGGGTGGGTTTACGGGCACGCATAATCCTGGACAAGAAGGAACTCGCGGGTAGCGGAGACGTACCGGCCAAAAGAATTTTGGAAGTCAGTTGCTAGCTGACTTCCCTCTTATCCTGCTACGTAAGTTAGACCCTCTCTCAGACGGCAATGAGAGCTTTACAACAAGACTTTGCTACCGGGCTCGAGCCGCTCCGGCAAGCTCGCACCCTCCAAGTCGTCCGGCTCGGTGGCGGTGAGGGGCCGCAACTCGATAACCGCGTCCACCTCCTCCCCGTTGCGGGGCACCTTGATACCGTTTTGCTCCAACCAACGCGCCGCCCGCTCGCTCTGGAGGCGTCGGCTAGTCTCGGGCGAGTCGTCTCCTGTAGCATTTTTGATGGGCGCGAACTCCTCGACCCGGTCGGTTTCTAGGATGACGCTCCCTTCCGCCAAGGGCAGGGCGTCGAAGACGAACATCTCGAGCTTGACCGCGTTGGGCGCGCTCGGCCTCACCCATTCGCCCGTATGAGGCGACAGGTGCGGCACCTTCTTGACCGCGCGGTGAAAGGGCAGCGCGAACGCGCCCCCCTCGCTCAGCCTGCGCACGAAGGGGACCGAAATCATGTGAATGGCAATCGAGCCCGCGCGGAAGCGCAGCTCGCCCGTTTCACTGCGGGCCTCGGCGAGTTCGGCGGGGATGTCGGAATATTCGATGACGCCGACGCGACCGTCAAGAAGTGCAAAGTTGCCGACTTTTTCAAAGGGGCTCACCTTGGGCAGCATCTTCGAGGACATTTCCGCGCCGTCCAGCGCGTGCAGGCCGATAAAAAGCGGGTCCAAACACTTGACGTTGGGGTTGTCCACCTGGAAGTAAGAGATTTGGGTGACGCCGCGCGCCGCCATGTCATCCAGTGCGCCGCTGCGCTTTAGGGCCCTGAGCGCGCCGCCGTGACCGTCCGGGGAGCTTGCCAGGCGGTCCTTGGCGGCCAGAAGCACCCTCCCGTCCAGCCCGACGCTCGGCATCGTGCCCTGAGAAAAAAAGGTGACGTCGGCCTCGTTAAGCCCGAAGTAGTCGTGTTTTTCAAAAAATTCCCGTGTCGCCGCGTCGTTGATGGGGCTCGTCATGAGGTACCAGGGCGGGGTCGCGCCGTACTTTTCGCCCGCCTTGCGGATGGTTTCGGCGAACACGGCGAAGAGCGGGGCCTCGCGGACGGGCGTGGCCGGAAAGGTTCCCTTGGGCCCGTCCCAGCCCAGCCGCGTGCCCTGACCGCCCGCCACCGTGAACGCGGCGACTTCTCCGTCGCGCAAAAGCCGTTCGCCCAGCCCTTTGGCCTCTTTATATTTGGCTTCAAGTTCCCGCGTGGGCGTCTGCGGATAGTAAGGCGCGGGGGCAACGTTTTTGGAGAGCGCCGCGTCGGGCTCGTTCAACACGTGCGAGTTGATGAGCCCCGCCAGTTCGTCCCAATCTTGCGCCTCGAGCTCCCCCAAGAACACGTCCCTGTCGGCGTCTTCCAGTTCGTCGTAAAACGCGAGCAGGTGCGCCTGACTGTGCGCTTGCAGCGTGGCAGAAAGCCGTTCATACCGTTTTTGCAGAGCCGCGCCCTGCGAGCCTTGCAGAATCCCCTGAGTCACTTGCGTCCTCCCTCCGGCGTGAGACGCGAACCCCGTCCCGACACCATGCTCCCGAGTTCTTTAGCCAATATCTCACAGTCTAGCCCGGAAACGCGCGCACAATTGTTGGGAATTTCAAAGAAGTGTGAGGAGGACGGTCACGGCTTCTCGGTGTTCTACAGTGCCCCCTGATGTCGCGGTGGCTAATCCTTTTCGGGTGAGGCGTCAACCACGGGCGTGAGGCCGAGCCGGTACGCATAACGTTGCTCCCCGCTCCTTTGCGCGCCGCTATACCGTTTGAAAAGATCGAAAAGTTCCCGCTGCAAGTTCTTGGCAGTGGCGAAGTCGAGGGTGAGAAAACCGTCGGCAAAGAACAAGGCAGGCGCAACGGGGCCAAGAAAGGTAGCGTCATTCTCCGCATACCCGTCTTTGCTATCGGTTATAAGAGCTGCGAGTTGCTTCTGCCCGTTGAGAACGATGTGAAGTCCCCACGACGGGGTCAGCGTCTGGAGAGAGCGAGCCGCCTCGCGGTGAAAAAGTTTCTCACCTCCAAAAGTCATACCCCTCAACAGCTCCCCCAAATTCACGCTCGTCGTGCTCTCAAAAGGAACGAAAAAAGCCCGCGCCGCCGCCCGGTAGATTTTGACGGGCTTGCCCCGGCGCGGCTCCTCGCGCACCACCTCCACGAGGCCCAGGTCAATGAGCTTATTGACGCGGTAAAGAAGCGTGTTGAGCTTGAGGCCGAGCACTTTAGCAAGCTCACCCAAAACGACCTCTCCCTGGAAGAAGGGCTCGAGCAGCTCCAACTGCGCGGGGTCGCTGAGCAGATTTGCCGCCTCCGGGTCGGTCACGACATGAACTTGTACATCCGATTTTTCCATACCCCAGTGTAGAGCGCTTCAGCTTCAAACACCCCTCTACCCTTTGAAGCAGTCCGCCTACATGATGAGTTTAGGAGGTTGGACATGAGGCTGAACGGGTGGATTGGTATAAACGAAGCACACGAGAAACTGGGCCGCTACCACAAAGAGGCCGAACACTACCGGAGCCTGCCGAAAGGAAACTGGCGAGGCCGCGCGGCAGAGGGGCTGAGGAGGCTGGCGGCGCGGCTCGAGGCCCCACGCGTGAAACCCTTGTCTAAGGGAGCCCCGCGGGTCGGCTGACGTCGTGCGCCTCTTCGGGTTCGGCGAAAAGTTCTGTACTGACGTAACGCGCGGCGGTATCGGCGGCGAGGCAGACGACCACCTTGCCCGGCCCCAGGTCGCGCGCCACCTTAAGCGCCGCCCACACCGTCGCCGCGGAGGACATGCCGATAAACAGCCCCTCCTCGCGCGCCAGACGCCGCCCCAACGGGAACGCGTCCTCTTCATAAGCCATGATGGCCCCGTCGAGCAAATCAACGTCTAAGTTGCCGGGGATAAAGCCCGGCCCCATCCCCTGAAACTTATGCGAGCCGCGCTCATGACCGCTAATGACCGCGGAGCGCGCGGGCTCGACCGCGTATACTTTGATGTCGGGGTTTTGCTCCTTGAAGTAACGGCCAATCCCGCTAATCGAGCCGCCCGTGCCCGACGCCCACACGAACGCGTCCACGCGGCCCTGCATCCCCCGCCACAGCTCGGGCCCCGTGACTTGGTAATGGTAGCGCGGGTTGGCGGGGTTCTCGAACTGGTTGGGCATCCACCAGCCGTTCGTCTCGGCGAGTTCTTCGGCTCGCGGAATCGCGCCCTGCATCCGCTGTTCGCCGGGGGTGAACTCGAGCTCCGCCCCGTACGCCCGCAGCGTGCGCTTGCGCTCCTCACTCATCGAGTCGGGCAAGACGATGACGCAGCGGTAGCCGCGCACCGCCGCCAAAAAAGCAAGACCGATGCCCGTGTTCCCGCTCGTCGGCTCGACGATGGTCTGGCCGCTCCCCGGCGTGAGCACGCCCCGCGCCTCGGCGTCGGTTATCATCCCCAGCGCGGTGCGGTCTTTGATTGAGCCCGCGGGGTTCTGGCCCTCGAGCTTCACCCAGACCTCGGCCATGTCCGGTTCCACCACCCGCGCGAGCTTGACCAGGGGCGTGTTGCCGATGTGGTGGTCGAAGGTGCGGTCTTTGATGGGCGCGTCAACTGAATTCGTATCAAGGGTGTCCATACCGCATTATCCGCGCAAGCCCGCCGCCGATACAAGCCGCTCGGCTACGTGTCGCCGGAGATCATAGGGGAAGCAGACACTTTTAAGCGCTCGAGGTGCCGCCGTCACGCCTCTAAGGGGGCGCTCAGGCCTCGAGCCCCACCCGCGCACCGGAGAGCCGCCCTAACAGCGCGTCGGCCAGCATCAGCGCCGCGCCCTTGTCTAAGGTTTGGTTGCCGTTGCCGCACTTGGGCGACAAGACGCAGCGCGGGCAGCCGTCTTTGCAGGCGCAACTCCTGAGGAGGTCGCGCGCCGCTCCCAGCCACTCATCCCACAGCGCCGCGCCCGCGCGCGCGTAACCGACGCCGCCGGGGTAGCCGTCGTAGATAAAGATGAGCGGCTCGCCCGTGAGGGGATAAACGGGGTAGGACACGCCGCCCACGTCGGCACGCTCGCAAAGCACAAAGGCGGGCAGGAGGCCGATGAGGGTGTGCTCGAGGGCGTGCATCGCGCCGGGGAGCAGGCTGGGGTGGAGCGTATGCGCCGCGGCGCGCACGTTGAACCACAAGGCTTGGGTTGAGTAGGCGGTTTCGGGGAGCTCGAGCATCCGTTCGTCCAACACCGCCTCGCTAAAAAGTCGTTTGCGCACGTACGAGGTGACCTGACTCGTGACCCTGACCCGCCCTACGTTCACCCCGTAAAGCGGCGCTTCTTGGCCTAGTATCTCAATGTCAGTTTCCGAGCGCGCCTGCGTATAGTAGTCCTCAATGTGAGGCAGGAGCACCGCGACGCCGTGCTCTAAGTCCAAATTGCGCACCAGATAGCTCTCGCCCTGGTGCAGGTAGATGGCCCCCGGGTGGAGTTCGCGGAGCGCCGTGGCGGGGTCGCTCACGCCCAAGGATTGACCGAGGCCGTTTTTGAGGACGATTTGTTTGCCGCCCGTGCCGCGCACGCTCAAATGTTTGTGGGGGTACACGCCCCGGTAGAACCAGCGGCTTTTATGTTTGACAAAGCGGGGTAAGCGGGCGAGGTCGGCGTCGCCGATTAGCTCCTCGTTCTCCTCCAGAGGCTTTTCAAACGCGGCGCAGGCCAGGTGGCGCGGGTGGAGTTCCGTATTGAACGCGTCCGCCACCGCGTTCTCGGCGCGGCCCTCGGCGATGAGCTCGGGGTGGGTTAGGTAGTATTCGTCCAGCGGATCGTTGCCGGGGATGAGGAGCGTCAACGAGCGCGTGCCCCCCCGGCCCGCGCGGCCCGCGCGCTGCCACAAGGCGGTCATCGAGCCGGGGTAGCCGACCAAAACCACCGCGTCCACGCCGCCCACGTCTACACCGAGTTCAAGCGCGCTCGTCGCGGTTAACACTTGGATGTCGCCCTCCTTGAAACCCGCCTCGATGGCGCGGCGGTCTTCGGGGGTGTAACCCGCGCGGTAGCTCTGGAGCCGCGCGGCCTCGTCGTCTCCTAAACCTTCCCGGGCGTAGCGCCTCAAAAGTTCTGCCACCTTGCGCGAGTTGCAAAAAAAGATGCTCTTGAGCCCCGCGCGCACGAACAGGCGCGCTAAGTCGGCGGCCTCGGTGTTGACCGAGCGGCGGCGGGCGTCCTCGCCGGGAAGGTTGGGCGGACGCCAGAAGAGGAGCTCGCGCGCGGCGCGCGGCCCGGCGTCCTCAGTAACGGGGACGAACGTAAGCCCCGTGAGCGCCCGCGCGTGCGCCGCCGGGTTGCCGATGGTCGCGCTCGCCGCGACTATTTGGGGGGTCGCGCCGTGGTGACGCGCCACGCGCAGCAGGCGGCGCAGGATGTTGGCGACGTGGGTGCCCATCACGCCTCGGTAGGCGTGGAGTTCGTCAACGACGATAAACTGCAAACGCCCCAAAAAGCGCGCCCAGGAGGCGTGGTGCGGCAGAATCCCGTAGTGGAGCATGTCGGGATTGGTGAGGATGCACGCGGCCCGTTCGTGCACCGCGCGCCGCTTGGCGGCGGGCGTGTCGCCGTCGTAAGCGGTGATGAGACCCGGCACGTCCCCCGTTATCTCCGAAACCGACGCGAGCGCCCGGAGCTTCTCCAACTGGTCGTGCGCGAGCGCCTTGGTCGGGAAGAGGTAGAGCGCGGTGCTGTTTTCTAGAAGCGCGTGGAGCGTCGGCAGCTGGTAACTGAGCGACTTGCCCGAGGCGGTGGGCGTCGCCGCCACCACGTTGCAGCCCGCCTCCACCGCGGCGAGCGCCTCGGCCTGGTGGCGGTAGGGGGTCGCGCCAAGGCGCGCGAGCAGCGGCGCGTACCTTCCGGCGTAGGGGACGTTTTCTCCCTCGCCACGCGGCGGGACGAAGGCGGAAAAGGTGATTTGCCCCCGGTAGTCCGCGTGTCCTTTTAGCCACGCGTGGTAGCTGGGCGCGTCGCCAAGAGCGTCGGGCAGGTTGTTCACACCCCAAGCCTACCCCGGCTCAAAGGGTGCGCGTGTCGCTTCTTCAAAAGGCAACTTTGGGTTGTTCCGGCGCGCACCCGAAAAGCTAAAGGTTGCTCGCCACCACCAGGCCGACGATGAGGAGCAGCACGCCCGCCCCCAAGAGCCACATCGACCCGCGGCCGTAGGTCGGGGCGCTCCTTTTGCGTTCGGCGGTGCCGAACCAGACCACGCCGACGATGCCCAGAATGATGAAGATGATGCCGAGTGAATAGAGAACGGGTCCCATGAGGTTCCTTTCTGAAGGGTGTGGCTATTGGACGACGACCAGTTTTGACAACTCACTGTCTCACAGCCTTATTCAAGCCCACTCGAGCGCGCACATGGTAGGGGCTGCGCCGCAATTGGGCGCGCTTAGGCGGAGAAAGCTTCATGCTAAACTCTCCTTCGACGTTCCCGCGACCCGGTTTGACGGCTGCGGGACACCCCTGGGGGTAGAGTGATTTTGGTAGTTTTTTTGGTTCTTCTCTATGCGCTCGTGCTGCCCTACATCGGGCTGATGGGGCTCGTTTACGTGGGCATGTTCGTGTCTCGCAAGAGCGCCGAACGCGCAGCACTCCCCTACGCAGACTCGCCCAACAACCCTTCGGTGAGCCCTTCTGTTAGCGTGGTCATCCCGGCGCACAACGAAGAAAAAAGGTTGGGGGAGACGCTCGAGTCCCTTTCCAAACAAGTTTATGCGGGGAAGCTAGAGTTCGTCATCGTCAACGACCGCTCCACCGACGCCACGCCCCTCATTATCCAACGCTTTGTCGAGCGCGACCCGCGCTTTCGGCGCGTGGACGTGAACGTGCCCAGCCGACGTTTAGCACCCAAAGTCAACGCGGTCGACACGGGCATCCGCGCGTCAAAAGGCGAGATCATTCTGACGAGCGACGCGGACTGCCAGTACCCGGCCCTGTGGGTCGCCGGCATGGCCTCCTACTTCGCGCCCGACGTGGCGATGGTCGTGGGCTTTGTCGAGAGCACCCGCGCGGGCGGGGGCGCGCGCCCGCTCCACACCTTTGAAAATATCGACTGGCTCTCCCTGATGCTCACCTCGAGGTCCCTAACCCGCTTCGGCTGGGCTTTTGCGAGCTCGGCCAACAACCAGGGCTACCGCCGGGCGGCCTTTGACGCCATCGGCGGCTTTGGCGCCTCGGGCCGCGCGCCCTCGGGCGACGAGGACCTGCTCACGCAGCGCATGGGGCGCTTGCAGGGAGGGCGCATCGTGTTCGCCGACGCGCTCGAGACGCGCGTCTTGACCCGGCCTATGCCGACCTTGGGCGCGCTCCTCAACCAGCGCCGCCGCTGGGTCTCGCGCTACCACCACACGCTCCACTACCACCCGCTCTTTTGGACCTCAATTGCGATTCTGGGCGCGCAGAGCGTGCTGCTGAGTTTCGCGGTGCTCCTCGCCCTTTTTGTGCCCCCCCTCGCGCCCTTCGTGTTCGGGCTCTGGGCCGTCAAGCTCGCCGTCGAGATTTCGGGGATGCACATCGGGGCCGCGGACTTGGGCCGCCGCGACCTGTGGGGACTGCCCATCATAGGGTGGGCGCTCCTGCACCCCTTTTTCATCGCCGCGGCGGCGCTCTCCTCGGTACGCTCGGGCGAATGGCGCGCGGGCGCGCAGCGCTACCGGAGGCGCTTTTTCAAGCGCCAGTGGCGCGAGTGGCGGCGCAAGGTGCGGACTTCGTTAGGGAGTCACTGAAGCAGGTATCATCTGGCCTGAGTAAGACCCAGCCTGCGCGTTACTGTCGCTAGGCAGCGGACTGCGCAACTGAAACGTCGTCTAAATGATATCTGCGCTAAATTCGCTCAGCACGGACGCAAACCGTTACAAGCTTGCCATAAAGTTATAGAAAGGAAGCGCCGAGAAAATCCGCCTTATTATGCGCATCGCCCTCTTTACCGAAACCTTTTTACCCAAAATCGACGGCGTGGTCACGCGCATCGTGCGGACGCTGGACAATCTGCGCGAGCTCGGCCACGAGGCGCTCATCTTCGCGCCCCACCACCCGCCCGAGTCGTACGCGGGCTACCGCGTCGTCAAGGTGCCGGGGATTCCCTTTCGGCCCTGGTATCCCGAACTCGTCTTGGGTATGCCCCGGCCCCGCCTGGGCCGCGAGCTTGACGCGTTCGCGCCCGACATCGTTCATGTGGTCAACCCGGTGATTCTGGGGCTCTGGGGCACCGCCATCACCAAACAGCGCAACCTGCCGCTCTTGGCCTCGTTTCATACCGACATCACCCAGTACGCGGTGCATCTCAAATTGAGCTTTTTGAGCCCCCTGTCGCGCACATTCCTGCGCGACGTCCACAACCAGGCGCACGTGAATCTCTGCACGAGCCAGCCGATGGTCAACTCCGCGCGGGGCCTGGGGATAAAACGCGTGCGGCTCTGGCCCAAGGCGGTGGACACGGTGCGTTACAGGCCGGACAACGCCTCTCAAGAGATGCGCCGTCGCCTCTCGGGGGGTGAGCCGGACAAGCCCTTGATGATTTACGTGGGTCGCCTGTCGCACGAAAAACGCTTGGACTGGCTCTACGCGCCCGTCACCCAAATCGGGGGCGTGCGGCTCGCCTTTGTCGGCTCCGGCCCCGCCGAGGCGTATCTCAGGGAGCGCTTCAAAGGGACCGACACGGTCTTCACGGGCTACATGAGCGGGGACGACCTGGCGAGCGCCTACGCCAGCGCCGACGTGTTCGCCTTCCCGTCGGACACCGAGACACTGGGTTTCGTGGCGATGGAGGCGATGGCCTCGGGCGTGCCCGTGGTGGGCGCGCGGGCCGGGGGCATCCCTGACGTAATTACGGACGGGCGCAACGGCTTTATGTTCACCCCCGGCGACTTAGGCGAGCTGACCGAACGGTTGCGCGCGCTCCTTTTCGACCCGGCGTTGCGCGAGGCGATGGGAAAAAGAGCGCGTGAGGATGTGGAGCCTCACAACTGGCGCTCGAGCACGCAACGTTTAGTCGACTACTATGAATTAGCGCGCACCATCCACAGGCGCTATGACCCGCCGAGCAAGTATTAGGGCGGTGCTGGGTATTGGTTAGCTTAGGTTGGCTTAGGTGCAGATGCATTGACAGATAGGGAGGTGGGGAATAAAGAGGTGGGGAATAAAGAGGTGGGGAGTCTATGTGGAACCCCAATGCCCCATCTCCCCCGCTCCCTACTCCGGCACCGTCACCGGATGTCGACTCAGCACACCGACGAGACTCAGAAACCCGCCCCCATTTTTGCAGTAGCATGGGTGCATGACGGTCAGGCCCTTGGAAGACGGAGATTTGCCCGCGCTGTTGGAGCTTTTGAACCTTCAAGACGAGAAAGCCGCCTACCGCGCGATGTCGCCCGAAAGCCGCACGGTAGCTGAACTTATGGAAGAACTGGGCGACGAGAGCCCCTACACCGAGACCTTTCCTTTTGTGCTCGAGCATTCAGAGCGCATCGTCGCCTATTTGAGCCTCTGCAACCTTGACGGCGAAATCTTTGTGGAGGGGCCGCTGTTGGGGCCGGAACTCCCCGCGGAAACGCTGGAGCCCTTGATAGCCCGCGTGGTCGAGACGGCGCGCGCTGCTGGGTACGGCTTCGTCGAAGCCTTTGTGGACGAGGAGAACGTGCGCGCGCGCCGAAGTCTCGAGGCGGGGGGCTTTGCGCCCTTTCGCACCACCTATATTTACTCGCTCGGTCAGGGCGAAGCGCCCCCCGTGGGCTTCTCGCCTTTTCGTTTTGAAGGGGCCGGGGTTGGGGAGCACGGGGTGGGAGACGAGATTGAGGTGAGCACCTACCGCGACCTCTACCGCGACACGAGCGACAACTGGGCCACGCGCTTGGCCTGGAGCGACGAAGATTTGATTGAACGTTTTACGGACCCCGACGTGCGGCTCTTATTGGCCTACAAGGACGACGCGCTGGTGGGGCATTTGGAGTTAGAGTTCTTCCCCGAAGACGGTTTCGCCGAGGTGGCTTATTTTGGCGTGCTGCCCCACGCGCGCGGGCAGGGTCTGGGCCGCGCGCTCCTCGCCCGCGCGGCGCGTGAGGCTTTCCAATATGAGGACATCACCTTGCTTTTAGCGCGTGCTCACGACGATGAACGGCAGGCTTGTCATACGTTGGAAACAGTCGGCTTCCGGCTCTCGCACGGGGTGGTGGCGCTGACGCTCGAGCTGGGCTGAGGGTAATTTAGTCCTCGAGCCCCTCCAAGTGTGCGGTGTCGTTGACGCTTCTGATGAGCCTGCGCTCCCCGTCCAGGCTGATACGCGTAATCCCCGTGTTGCCGAATACAAAATTCCACCTGTCCATATCGTGCGTGCTGGGCGCGTCAATCGCCCACAAGAGCACTCCCCGGATGGTGCCCCCGTGCGACACCGCCGCCACGCGCCCGGCGGTGGGCAGCGTGGCGAGCCAGTCGGACACGCGCGCCTTTAGGTCGCTCCACGATTCGCCCCCCGCGACGGCGACGCCGTAGGGGTCGGCGCGGTAGGCTTGATACGCTTGGTGGTCGTCCTCGGTGAACTCGTCGCGGACTTTGCCCTCGAGCACCCCGTAGTGCATCTCGCGCAGCCTTTCGTCCGTGCGGACGGGCAAGCCGGGAAACGCGAGCGCCGCGGTGCGCTGCGCCCGGCCCGAGTTGGAGGCGTGCAGCTCGTCAAAAGTTTCGTCTTTGAGCCTTTCGCCCAGCCTGCGGGCTTGCGCTTCGCCGAGGTCGGTCAAGGGCGCGTCGGTGTGGCCCTGAACCCTGCGGGCGCGGTTCCATTCGGTTTCGCCGTGGCGGATGAGCCAAAGGTCTAACATCTGGGATTCTGACATTCGGGCAGTTTAACGCAAACCCGATGTTTGTTCAGGAGGCGGGTAAACTTTGTCCTCTAGCGAGGGCGCGCGGATCATCAGCGTCTCGACCGGCGTCTCGACCTCGACAACCGCGTGATAGACCCCGACGGGAAAGCAGCAAAACTCACCCGCACGAATTTTATGCACCGCGCCCGCCACTTCGACGGTGAGGCTCCCTCTAAGGACGGCGAAACACTCGTCGCTCGCCTCGTGCGCGTGGAGGCCGTCGTCTTGCCAGGGCTCGTCCGTATGGTTGTACCAGATTTGCAGGCGCGCGCTTCGGAAGCCCGTTTCGTCTCTCGGCGCGCGGCCCATGAGCAAGGTGGAGTGGTCGGGAAGTTTCTTGTGGTGGAAGGAGGACATGGGTCAAAGATAACGTCTGCGCCTTGTATAACCAAGTTGTCAGCCTTGCCTAGCTGAGCAGTTTGAGGGCGACGGCCGAGCGCGTCCTCACCCCGAGTTTCCTCAAAAGCCCTTCGGCGTGCCGCCGCGCGGTGTTGACGCTCACACCCAGGCGCGCCGCCACCTGCTTGTCGGTCAACCCTTCGGCCAGGAGGAGCGCCACCTGAGCCTGCCGCGCCGTGAGCGCGTAGCGCGCCATCAGGCAGCCGGGTTCGGGCAGGTGCAGCCGCGTCCGGGTCACGAGGAGCAGGACGTTTTCGTCGCTCGAGCCTTGAGGCAGGGCCACCAGCTCGTAGCTCCCCGCGGCGGTCGTTACCTGACGACGGAGCGGAGGCGTTGCTTCCTCACCGCCTGAACGCATCCTTAGCGCGGGGTCCTTGACCAAATCTTTGGCCGCGGAGAGAACGCGGGCGAACTCGGGGTCAGCCGCCTCGAGCCGGTCGAACGCGGCGTTGCGCCAGTCGGCGCTTTCCGGGCCGAACACGGCCAGGGGTAGCGGCAAGGATTCGACGAAGCGCCCTAAACCCGCGCCCTCGGGCGGGCGCAGGTGCGCCTCGGCGCCCGCCCGAAAGGCGGGGAGGACGAGCTCGAGCAGCCTAAGCCCCTCTTCGCCGTAGGAACGCCTTTTGCGCTCGAAAGCGCAGAGCACCGACGCCTCACCGGAACCCACCACCACGGACGGCCCCATCAAGAAGCTCAAACCGGCCGGGACGAAGCGGTCACGATAAACGTCTGAGCGCTCCAAGTTGGGGCGAGCGTCTAGATCGGTCACGGCGGTCGTGCCGCGGCGCAGACGTTCGCGTATGAAGGTCTCTATGTGCGGGTCCAGCCCGGACGGACGCGCACCTTTAAGCTGCCGGTAGGTCCGCTCGATAAACGCCACCGTCCCCCGGCAGGTGTCGTCGCTGGCGAGGCGCACCTCGTCACCCACCTCAAAAAAGACGGTGTGGTCCGCTCCTAACAGCTCCCGCAGGGCGCGGTTGCAGGCCAGGCGGTAGGCTTCGGGGTGGGCGAAATCGCGCCGCGCGAGGAACACGCGTTGGGCCCTGGCGACACGTTTGAGTTCGGTCTCGCTGATGTAGGGCACGGTCACCTCACCGTTACCTTGACCCTTTACGGACTGCTTCCTAGTGCAAATGACCTATGGCTACGGCGAGTATAGCAGGATAGCGTGGTGGAGCGCACCCGTGTCACATTGTTCACCCCGTGTCAAATTGTTCACATTGTCACCTTACATGGCGCAAGCATCCGGCGAGGAGTGCGTAAAGGAGGGAGAATGAGGACGAATTTAGTTTCTCGAACTGACCGCGTAGAGGGGGGTTGCTCCTTTGCGTCTCCTGCTCGTCTTCTTGTTCGCCTCTCTCCCCGCCGCGCTCGCGCAGGGGCTCGAGGTCTCCGGCACCATCCAAGCCACCCTCGGCGGCGAGGCGCGAAGCTGGAACACCTTTGGCACCGAAACCGTTGAAGACTACCATCCAACCGCGTCGTGGTCGCTCTTTATGGACAGCTTCGCCACCCTGTCGATTCAAGGGCATATCGGCAGCATGTTCAGCGTCGAAAACGCGCTGGCGCTCGAGCTGAGCAGCTTCAGCGGCTTCCCTCAAGATTGCCCCTGCACCTTCACTGACGCTAGCTTCATGTACTGGACGACGCCGGATATGTTTAGCGGCGTCTACAGCACCGAGGCGGGGCAGGTCACCCTGACCAAGGTGGAGCCGCTTGGCGGGGACGCCTACCGCCTCGAGGGCACCTTCCGCGGCACCCTGTCGCAGCTCGACCTGATGACCGACACGACCAACCCGGAGGACAGCTTTGAGGTCGACGGGAGCTTCGTCATCGAGCGGCTGCTCCGTGACGATCAGGGCGAATAACGCCGCAAGACCCATGCCCGAACGCTCGACGTCTCGCCGCTCAACGAAAAGGGGTCGACGAGACGAAAGGCTAACACCTCGTTCAGGGTGCGGTCAGACCCGACCTGCCAAGCTCTATATCAGCGGGGTTCCCACACCCGTTGGAGAGGAGACGCAACACCTGTAGCATCAACTTCACATCCGCAGTTTTCTTATCGCTGTTCCAGACCCTGTTCACGCACAATCCTCCGCCCTGCAACGGGACACAGCCGGGGATGCAAGAAGGGAGTGTCTGAGCCCGCGCGGTAAAAGGTTTGAACGTTCTTTAGACAGCATCGTCCTTACATTCCCTCTATTCTCGCTGACAAGAAAGGTAATCATGATGTTTATAAAGCAAAAAGCTAAGTCAACGTGGACGCCCGCCCTGTTCCCCATCACGCTGCTCGTCGCGCTGCTCGTTCTTGCTGGCTGCAACACGCAACCCGTCACGCAACCGCCAGCGGGCGCAGCCACCGGGTTCGAGTTTTATGTTAATCCCCAAGCCGGGGCCGTAACCCTTCTGGAGCCGGATAGCGGCGAAACGCAGCTTCAACCACAAAGCAGCCCCAGCGACACCCGCATCCTCACCCCCGACGTGGACGCGGCGCTTAGAAACGTCGGATTTCAGTTTGTGTCGCCCGGAAAACTCGTGGTCCGCACTCGAGTAGAAAACATCACCGCCGACTTAGACTTCGCGCAGCCGTTCTTTTTTACCCTCAACTCGGCGTCCAACAACGTTATCAACGCGTCCGCCCCCTTGGTCACCGACCAGCAGCTCGGCGGCGACGGGGTGCTGAGCCCTGGCGAGAAGAGCGACCGCTTCCGCTTCGAGGTAACGTTCAAGAAGAACAAACCTTTTACTTTCCGTGTAGACATCAGCGCCGTGGTCTTGGGCGAGATAAACTGCACCGACCCGGTTGTTTTTCCCGACCCCAATTTAGAGGCAGCCGTCCGGGACGCGCTCAACAAGCCCAGCGGCGACGTCACCTGCGCGGATATGCAATCGCTAAGCGAGCTTAAGGCAAATCGTAGAGCGATTGAGAACCTCGAGGGCTTGCAAAACGCGGTGAACTTGACAACACTTGACCTGGCGGGCAACTACATCAGCGACCTTACGCCCCTTCAGGGTCTCACCAACTTAACGAAGCTCGACCTCTTCTACAATACATATGTCACTGACCTTACGCCGCTCCAAGGTTTAACCAACTTGACATACCTTGACATCGGATTTTTCAATTATGAGATCGACGACGTCACGCCGCTCCAGGGTCTTACCAACCTGACGTATCTCGATATTAGAGGCAACATCATCAGCGACATCACGCCGCTCCAGGGTCTTACCAACCTGACGACGCTCAGGCTCTTCGAGAATCGCGTCAGCGACCTTACGCCGCTCCAGGGTTTCACTGACTTGACATACCTCGACCTCCGAAACAACCACGTCAGCGACACCACGCCGCTCCAGGGTCTCACCAACCTGACATTCCTCGACCTTGCGGGCAACAGCGACTTTGCAGGCAACACCCTCAGCGACATTACGCCGCTCCAGGGCCTTGTCAACTTGACGACGCTTTACCTTGATGGAAACGAGATTAGCGACATCACACCGCTCCAGGGTCTTATCGACTTGACGGAGCTCGAACTTGCATCCAACGACATCAGCGACATCAGCGCCCTGGTCAATAACAGCGGCCTGGGCAGCGGCGACCTTGTAGACCTTAGAAGTAACCCGCTCAGCACTCAGGCGCTGGCTGACGTCGGGAGCCTGGAGGCGAGGGGGGTAACAGTGATTTTACAGTAGTTCTGGTGCAGCTTCCTTGACGCTTCAGTGAGAGGTAAGGTGTCCGGCCAGGGTCCGTCTTGGCCGGACATCTACCTGTCTAGGACCCCCTGGGCCCCCTACAGCCCCGCCTCCTCCCGTTGTCAAGACCTCACAAGCGGGGCAGCACCACGGGCACCTTCGTGCCGGGCTGCGCGAAAACGTGCGCGTCGGCACCGTAAACCTCGCGGATGAGCCTTTCAGTAAACACTTCCGCGGGCGCGCCCTGCGCCCGCAGCCTCCCCTTATGCATGACCAGCACCCGGTCGCAGACGCGCGCGGCCAGGTTGAGGTCGTGCAGCACGACGAGCGCGCCCAAGCCGCGCGCCACCTCGAGGCGCGTAAACGAGAGCACTTCAATTTGGTACTTGAGGTCCAAGTGGTTGGTCGGTTCGTCCAAAAGAAGATAGGCAGGCTCCTGCGCCAGCGCCCGCGCCAAGAGCACCCGCTGCCGCTCGCCCCCTGAAAGCGCGCTCACGGGCCGGTCCCTAAAGCCCCAGGTGTCGGTGCGGCGCAGCGCCCACTCCACCACGTCTAAATCAGTCTGACCTTCGGCGGCCAAGAAACCCAAGTGAGGCGTGCGCCCCATCATGACGATGTCGTGGACCGAAAAGTCGCCCGGCAGCTCGCCCCCCTGCGGCAGCACCGCCACGCGCCGCGCGAGCTCGAGCCGCGACTTTTTGCGAATCGAAATCCCGTCCAGCGTGACCTCCCCTTTGGTAGGCACCAGCACCCGCGTCAGGAGGCCGATGAGCGTAGACTTGCCCGCGCCGTTGGGCCCGACCACCCCGACAGTTTCAAAGGGGCGCAGCTCGAGGCTAAAGTCCGTCACGACCTCTCTCGAGCCCTGACCCGACCCATACCCAAAGTGAAGCCCCTCGGCGCGTAGACTCATACCCGGCCCCGGCTCGTCCTCGAACGGCGCAGCAGGAAGAGAAAAAAGGGGCCGCCTACGAGCGCGGTGATGATGCCGACGGGCAGCTCCGCGGGCGCGATGACGGTGCGCGCCAGGAGGTCGGCCAGCACCATAAAGATGCCCCCCCACACCGCCGCGAGCGGCACCAGCGTGCGGTGGTCGGGGCCGGTCGCCAGCCGCGCCGCGTGCGGCACCATGAGGCCGACAAAGCCTATAATGCCCGCCGCGCTCACCGCCGCCGCCGTGGCGAGGGTCGCCGTCACGATGAGGCCCAGCCTGAAGCCCTCGACGGGGAGCCCGAGGAGCGCCGCCTGCGCGTCGCCCAGTTGCAGGAGGTTGAGCGCGCGGCTCGAGAGAAAAATGACCCCGGCGGAGAGGGCGAAAAAAGGTAAGACCGAACCCAATTTAGCCCAGCTTGAGAACCCAAAACTGCCGAGTAACCAAGCAAGAATGCCCACCGCTCCGCCTCGAGCCGCGAGCATCACGAACGAGGTCGCGGCGGTGAGGCTCGAGCCCACCACCACCCCCGCGAGGATGAGCGCCACCGTCGGCACCCGCCCCTCCTGCCGGGCCAAGAGCACCACCAGCCCGACCGTCAGAAGCGCGAAGAAAAAGGCCACAAAGGGCACCCCGAGCCGCGCCAACAGGGGCACCGACGCCGACAAGACCATCACCAGGCTCGCGCCGAAGCCCGCCCCGCTCGCCACGCCCAGCAAGTAGGGATCGGCCAGCGGGTTACGAAAGAGCCCTTGAAACGCTGCCCCCGACAGCGCGAGCGAGCCCCCCACGAGCGCCGCCATGAGCACGCGGGGCAGCCGGATGTCCCAGACGATGGTGTTGCTTACCGTGTCGGTTACCGCACCCCCATTAAGACCCACCACACCGCGCCACACCGCCCGCACGACGTCTGAAGGTGCCACAAACACCGACCCGGTGCCCGTGGCGAGCACCACCACGCCTATTAAGACAAAACCGGACAGTAGCAGGGGCGTCCAGCGCACGCCCACAAAGGGGCCGCGCAAACCCTCCCGAAAGGCCCCGCGCTGCACCTCTAATCCACTCTGTCGGGATGGAAAATCTGCGCGAACAGCCGCACCGCCTCCGCGACGCGCGGCCCCGAGCGGTTGACTATATCGACCTGTTCAGAGGTAAGTTCCGCCACCCGGCCCGCACGAAGCGCCGTAAGACCCTCCCAGCCCGGCCGCGCCTCCAAAGTCGCCGCGCTCTCGCCAAAAGGCGCGTCGCCGAGCACGATGACGTCAGGATTGGCGGCGACCACAAATTCCGGGTCGAGGAGCGGGAAGTCGCCCATGCCCGCCTCGACGATGGTCTCGCCCCCCGCTTTATGAATTAGGGTGCCGATATAGGCGTCCGGACCGACGCTGTAGGGGCTCGAGTCGAGTTCGTAATAGACCGTCGGGGCGGGCGCGTCCGCGACGAGCGCGGCGACGGCGTCCACCTCAGCCTGGATTTGGCTCGAGAGGCGCGCCGCCTCGTCCTCGAGATTCAACAGCTCGCCCACCACCTCGAAGATGTCAAAAACTTCGTCATAGGTTTGCGCCGTCCCCGCGTAGACTGTCAAGCCCAACTCGCCAAGCGTCTCGGCGAGCCCGCTCGACTCCTCCACAAGCACGAGGTCGGGCTCGAGCGCGACGATTGCCTCGACGTTGGGCGAGAACCCGCTGCCCAAGTTCGGCAGGTCGGCGACCTCGGCGGGATAGTTGCTGTTTTCGTCCACGCCCACCAGCCTGTCGCAGGCCCCCAAAGCGCAGACCGTTTCCGTATGGCTCGGAATCATCGTGATGACGCGCGCGGGGGGCTCTTGAAGCGTGACCTCCCGCCCTAAGTCGTCGGTCACGGTGAGGGGGTAGTCGGTGGCGAACGCGGCGCCCATAAAACTGCCCACAAAACCTATGAATGAGAAACCTGCTGAAAGTAAAATCCGCTTGACCGTCACATCAGTTATCACAAGGGCCTCCTCCGGGCCGCCTGCGGGACAAAAAATCCCATCCAAAAAGGATGGGCGCGGGTCTCCAGTCTAAACCGGGGGCCGCCCTTCCTCGTCCTCGCAAGGGGTTGCGTAGGCTCCGGCTCTGGTACTCGGACTTTGACCGTTGCGGGACAGCGCCGGATTTGCACCGGACTTCCCCAAAGCAGGAGCGGTTTGGTTAGCCACGTTCGCGTGGCTGCATTAGCTTACGGCGGCCCACCCGCTTTGTCAAACGTCGGTCTTGCGCCGCAGCAAAAGAGCAGCACATGACCCGTCTCGGTCATCCTGCCTCTTTACAATGGATTGGTACATGTGCTAGATATATAACTAGGAGATATACAATGACACGGATAACCAATCCGCAAAAACCCAGCCAGTACGCCCTTCTCGGTTTGCTAAGCCGCGGGCCTCACTCCGGCTACGACCTCAAAAAACAGATTGAGTCGAGCATCGGGCATTTTTGGCGCGAGAGCTACGGGCAGATTTATCCGAATCTGAAAGACCTCGAGCAGTCCGGCCTCGCCACGAGCGAACTAGAGCGGCAGGAGGGGCGACCGGACAAGAATGTTTACACCATCACCGAGAGGGGGCGGGAGGCGCTTAAACGTTGGCTCGAGCAGCCCCCAAACCCCACCCCACCCCGCAACGAACTGCTCCTCAAGCTCTTTTTTGCTCATCACGTCTCCCCCGACCAGGCCGCGGCGCACGTCGAGGGGTATAAGCAGCGCTTTGCGGAAGATTTAGAAACCTACAAAGGCATCGAGCGCTGGCTCGAGACCGAGCACGCCGGTCACCCCGCGCTGCCCTACTGGCTCATGACCCTGAGTTACGGGCGGCTCGAGGCGGAGGCGCTGCTCAAATGGTGCGACGAAACCCTGACGACCTTGGACGCGTTAGACGCGAAGGAAAATAAGGAGGACTGATGGAAACGACCACAATCATCCTTTACGCCCACATCGCCGCGGGGTTCGCCGCGCTCGCGGTTGGCCCGTTCGCCATGTTCAGCGCCAAGGGCGGCACCCTGCATCGCCGCGCGGGTATCGTCTACGTCTGGGCGATGGTCGCCGTGGCCGTGAGCGCCGTGTTTTTGGCCGTCTACCGCCCCAACATGTTTTTGCTAGGCATCGCCGTGCTAAGTTTTTATCTGACCTTTGCGGGTTACCGGGCGCTCTTTCACAAGCGGTTGCACCAAGGGGTGGGGGTGACCCCGCTCGACTGGGGAGTCTCAGGCGTCACCTTGCTTTTTGGGCTCGGCCTCGTCGTTTACGGCGTCGCCACCGGTTTCACCTTTCTACCTATCTTCTTCGGCGTCCTCACCGCCGTCCTGGTGAGCCGGGAGTTTCGCAAGTACGCCGGACGGGTCGAAAAGGGCGAATGGTTTTTCGCCCACATCATCGGGATGCTTTCGGCTTACATCGCAACCTTTACAGCTTTTGCCGTGACCAACGTCGATTTTTTGCCGGAGGTGCTCGTGTGGGTCGTCCCGACGGTCGTTGGCAGCACGGGCATCAGCTTGACCATCACCCATTACAAGCGCAAGTTTGAACGTGGGAAAAGGGCCGGTGACGTGGCGAGCGTCCGCATTCAGACCCCGGGAGGTTGACATGAAGCAAACCGAGGTCAAGCTTCTGAGCAAAAAAAGTTACGACGCTCAAAAAACAGGGGCGGTTATGAGGGACGCTTTTTTCAACGAGCCCAACTTTGTTTTCATCCTACCCGACCCCAAAAAGCGCCACGAAGCCCTCACCTGGTTTTTCGGAACGTTCGTCCCTTCGCTCGGGTTCGAGCAAGGTAGGGTCTATGGTGCGGAGGACGCAAAAGGCCAGGCCGTCTGGACGCGCCCTGACAGCCACATAGGGTTGCTCGCGTCCGCGCGGGCGGGTTTTTTCTCCCTCCCGTTCCGCTTCGGTTTTGACGGCCTCTCGCGCGCCGTGGCGCTGGGCAGGCATGTGGAAGCACTCCGCAAGAGCGCGGCACCCGAAAGCCACTGGTACTTGGTGGCGCTGGGCGTCGCGCCCGCCGCGCAGGGTCAGGGGGTGGGCGGCGCCCTCCTGCGTCCGCTCCTGGCGCAGGCGGATGAGGAGGGAAGGCCCTGTTACCTCGACACCTTCAACGAGCGAAATTTAGCATTTTATAGCAGGCACGGATTTGAAGTTGCGCAGGAAGCTCGAGTCGAAAACGGCCCCGTGTTTTGGGGCATGGTTCGTCAACCCAAAACCGCTATATGAGAGGCTTTTGCAAGCTACACACCTGTAAGGAAGCAACATGACAAACATTTTTAGAAGACGCTACACCACCGCCGAAAAATGGGCGCTCGTGGCGACGGGCATCGGCTTTATCCATCACGCCGACCACGTTCTCCGCTTTGACCACAGCGGCTGGCCGTTCCTTCCCGAGGTCAACGCGTTTACGTACAGCCTACTCGTCTACCCGCTCATCGCCATTTTGCTGCTCATCAGAGGGAGGCGGCGTCTTCGTGCCGCGCTCGCTTTTGTGCTCTTTCTCTTTCCCACTCTCGCGCACATCTTCATCGAAACGCCCTTCATGCAGTACCGCACCTGGTCGAGCCGGCCGGACGTGAACCTGCTCGGCGTAAGCTCGCCCGTTCTGGGCGCGGTAGCCGTGGTAATCACAGTGTCACTTTCGGCGGCGGCCCTGGTGGTATTTCTCGCGTTTCTGCGAAGGGCGCGTGAGCAGTCTTCAGAGTAGCGTCAGCCTTGAATAGGTCAAGAGGCAAAAAACACCCGCCGGAGCGGGCGCTGTTTACGGTTGGGGTTAAACGCTAGCTCTTGACGCTGTCTTTAAGCCCCTTGCCCGCCTTGAACGCGGGGTAAGAAGAGGCGGGAATCTGAATCTTCTCGGTCGTGCCCGGCTTGACGCCCTCCCTGGCCTTGCGCTCTCTCACCTCGAAGGTGCCGAAGCCGGTTAGCGTCACCTTGTCGCCCCCTTGCAGGTGCGTGGTGACCTGCTCGAGAAGCGTATCCATCACCTTTTTCACGTCGCTCTTGGTCATGTCCAGCTTGCCCGCAACCGCGTCCACGAGGTCGGATTTTGAAACGTTGCTCGCCATAATTATCCCCCTTCTGCGCCACTCTAACATACGCAGCGAGTCGTGAGGAAGCTGGGAGCCGCCCCTTTACCCCTTCGGGCCGCGCAAGCGCGTGATACGCTCTTCCTCGTGCCCGACGTTCTTTCGCTGGACGACCTCGTCCTGCCCGACACCCGCAGCCTGCCGAGCTTCGTCCCGCCGCCCCGCTTTGAAGGGACGCGCTTTGGCAGCTACCGGCCCCAGGAGCCGAGCCAGGCGCGCGCGTGCGAGGTGACGCGGGATTTTGTGACGGCCTCCCCCACAGCCCCTGGCGGCTTCCGCTGGCCCTGGCACCGGCAAAAGGTTGAGGGAAAACGCGGCCTTTATCTGGACGGCGGCTTCGGCGTGGGCAAAACGCACCTGCTGGCGGCGGCGTATCACGCATTTGAGAAGACAGAAAAGGCGTATTTATCGTTTCAGGAACTCGTTTACGTCATCGGCGTGAAAGGGATGGCGGGGGCGGAGGAGGCGATGGGCGGTTTGCGCCTCGTATGTGTAGACGAGTTCGAGCTCGACGATCCCGGCAACACGCTCATCGTCAAGACGTTTTTAGAGAAACTGTTTGAGGGGGGGAGCCGCGTCATCACCACCTCGAACACGCCGCCCGAGGGCCAGGGGCAGGGGCGATTTAACGCGGAGGATTTCCAGCGCGAGATTCAGAGCGTCGCGGCGCGGTTCCGGACCGTACGCGTCGAGGGGCCCGACTTCAGGCAGCGCGACCACCTCGCTACGTTTTACAGCGGTGAAGCGCTGTTGGCCTTACAAAAGGAACGAGCAAGGGAGCCTAAGACGGTGCTCGAGTGGCCCCAACTCCTAGACCTCCTGGGCCGCTACCATCCCATCCGTTACCGCGAGCTCTTGGAGAACGTCGGCACGCTCTTCGTCCACGGCGTCCGGACGATTCCCACCCAGAACGACGCCCTGCGCTTTGTTCATTTTATCGACAAGCTCTACGACCTCAAAAAAGGGTTTAGGGCCTCCGGGGAGGTGGCGCTGGACGCGCTTTTCGACCCCTCTTACCGGGATTCGGCCTACGCCAAAAAGCACGAGCGCTGTTTGTCAAGGCTCACCGAACTGCTCGAGGAACCCCTGTAACCGCGTTTCAGCTTATGCACGTAGCCAGTTGATGTAGGAGACAGTATTTAACCTGGCGTAGGGGTGTCCCCAACACCTCCCCAAACGTTACAAGCCGGTACACTGGGAGCAGTGTTCGACAAACTCCTCAACTTCATCGTCAAGGCCTCGTCCTTAGAGCCCGTCTACACGCCCGAGCACTGCCTGGTCGTGACCAAAAAGGTAGGTGGCTGCACCCTCTGCCGCGACACCTGCCCGCACAACGCGATTACCATTAACAAAAAGGTTGAGATTAACGACATCGACTGCACGGGTTGCGGGCTCTGCGTGCAGGCGTGCCCGTCGCAGGCGCTGGAGAGCAAAGTGAGCTACCAGCCCGGCGCGCCCGTCAAGTGCTCGCAGGTGGGGGGCTCGGCGCAAACCGTCCAGTGCCTGACGAGACTCCGGCCGAGCGATCTGCTGCGGCTCGCCAGCACGCGCGGCAAGGTGACGCTGGCGCGGGGCGACTGTGCGAATTGCCACATCGGCGCGCCCAAAGTTTTGGCGGCGCTCGATACGCTCACCGAGGACGCGGCGGCGCTCGCGGCGGTGCGTGGGCGCGAGATCGACTTTCAGATTACCGAGACCCCGACCCTCGACACCACCGACAACCCCGACCCCGTGAGCCGCCGCGAGCTCCTACGGGGCGGCCTACGTGGGATGCAGCGGAGCGCCGCCGACGCGCTCAAGCCGCTCGACCCCGGCGGTGACGACGACAAAACGCTGCCCAAGGAGATGCAGCGGCATTACCGTCTCATAGAACGCGCGCAGCTCGAGCCCGAAACCGAAGTACCTTGGACGCTGCCCCGCGTCCACGACGGCTGCATCATGTGCCCGGTCTGCACCAACGTCTGCCCGACGGACGCCTTTGAGCGCACCTTCGACCCGCCTGATGAGGGGGGCGGCGCGACGCTGCACCTCCACCCGGAACGCTGCATGGGCTGCAACGCCTGCGCCGCGTCCTGTCCCGTCAAGGTGATTACCTTGGATGAGCAGGTCACCTGGGAAGAACTCTCCGCGGGGACGCTGCCCGCTTATCGCAAGGACCCCAAGGAGGAGCCGAAGGGGACCCTCTCGAGGACGCCGGGGCGAAAGCCGTAACAGCGAGTCCGCTCAACCCGCGTCTATACCCATAGACTCTGCTTGCAGGAGCCACCTCCGCCCATAGGGCCCAAGATGTAGCGCGCTGCCGAAGGGGTCGATGAACGCCCCCTCGAGTGCGTCAAAAGGCCGCGTCACCCCATTCTCAAAAAGCACGTCCGCGGGGAGCGCCTGCGGCGCTTCGCTAAAGTTGTACACCGCGACCATCGTGCCCAGCGGGTGCATACGCCTGTAAGCATAAAGGTGCGGGTTGGGCGTGGGAAGCGTGACCGACTCGTAAGACGCGTGAAGGTGCGGCGTGCGCTTCCGGGCGCGGATGATTTTCTGGAGGCCCTCAAAGATGCGCGCTTCGGGGGTGCCCGCTTCAAAACGCTGTGCGGCTTTTTCCCAGTCCATAAAAGGCCGGTGCAGCCAGCGGTTGTCGCTCGCGGCTTCGGGGACTCGAGCGTAGTCGTAGTCGTTGAGCAGCCCGATTTCGTCACCCATGTAGAGAAGAGGAATGCCGCCGTAACCCATCATGAGCGCGTGGCCCAAGAGGATGCGTTCAACGGAGAGGGTGACGCCTAACGCGTCGTCTTGCTCGAGCGCCCTCTCCAATCCCGCCAAGCTCGCAAAGGTCCCGGAGATGCGCCGGTCTTGCGTCACCGGGTTGTACTGGAACACCGCGCCTCGAGCGTGCGTGCCCTCGAAATCCCCGGCGTAATAAGACGAGAGAAACTGCCGGTGCAAAAAGCCGCTCAAGCCCACCGCCGCCGCGTCCTCGTCGGTCACCGCCCAGCCGATGTCGTCGTGACCGCGGATGTAAGTCGCCCAGGCAACGTTTGAGGGCGCGCGAGGGAACTCTTGCAGCGTGTGGGTCATGAGCCTTGTATCGCGGCTCGCCAACGAGGACCAGAACTGCACCATCAGCGTGTTGTGGTACGCGATGTTCGAGACCTTGCCGTGGTGCTTACCCGTGCCGAAGTAGTGAATCAAATCCTGCGGCGACACGATGGCCTCAGCCTTGTGCGCCACCGCGGGCGTGGCGACGCGCGAGCACGCACGTAGGGCCTGCAAGAGGTCGTGGACCTCGGGCTGATTCTGCGAGTTCGTGCCCAACCGCTTCCACATAAACGCCACCGCGTCGAGCCGGAAGGTCTCGACGCCGCGGTTGGCGAGATGGAGCATCACGCCGACAATTTCCAAAAACACCTCGGGATTGGACCAGTTGAGGTCCCATTGATATTCGTTAAAGGTCGTCCAGACCCACTTGTCCATCTCCGGATAGTAGGAGAAGTTGCCTGGCGCGAAGTCGGGAAACACCTCGGGCAGCGTCCGCTCAAACTCGTCGGGCATGGTACGGTCGGGGTACATGTAAAAGTAATCCTGATAACGCGCGTCGCCCGAGTGCGCCCGCCTCGCCCAAGGATGTTCCTTGGCGCAGTGGTTGAGGACCAAGTCAACGCAGACGCTTATGCCCCTTTCGCGCAGCGTGCGGCAGAGATTTTCCAAATCGTCTATCGTTCCCACTTTGGGGTCCACCGCCCGGTAGTCCGCCACCGCGTAGCCGCCGTCGTTCTCGCCCTCTCGAGGCTTGATGATTTTCATGAGGTGGAGGTAGGTCGCGCCCAAGTCTTCAAGATAGTCGAGTTTTTCGTTTATCCCCTGAAGCGTGCCCGCGAAACGCTCCACGTAAAACACGTAGCCGACCATGCCCTCGCGCTGGAACCAGTCGGGGGTGAGGTCGCGCTCTATGTCGAGCAGCTTCAAATCTTCGGGGCGCGCTTTATAACCCTCGGCCAGCAGGACGACGAGACGTTCCAACATCTTGGCGAAATCGGCTCGAGCCCCATAAACGGGCTCCAACCCGTCAAAAAGGTTTTGAAACTGGCGCTCTAGGCGCAAGCGAAAAAGCTGGATGTCGCGTTCGGGAAGTTCTGACAGGGTTTTATCAAGAAGCGGCAGGAGCGTGTCGAAATGCCCCCGCGCGTTACGGGTGAGGTGGAGAGCGTTTTGCATCCCTCACTTATACCAACCGCTCCTTAGACGGGTCACTAAGCGCCGCGGGAGCACCCCGTTCATCCTCGCCAGGGCCTCTCTGAAACTTTTTTAGAGGTTGCGCTCCCGTGGAGACAAACGCCCCCGCGCCTCCCGCACCCGCCGCAGCGCCGCCTCCGGGTCGTCCGCCAGCGCCGTGAGGTGCCCCATCTTGCGCCCCCTACGCGCCTCCCCTTTGCCGTAGAGGTGCAGGTACACCTCGGGCAGCGCCAGGGCTCCCGCCCAGTCGGGCGTTCCTTCGTCCCACAGCTCGCCCAAAAGGTTCGCCATCGCCGCGGGTCGTAACAAGTCAGTCGCGCCCAGGGGCAGACCGCAGACCGCCCGGAGCTGGTTCTCGAACTGGCTTGTTGCGAAGGCCTCGAGCGTCAAATGACCCGAATTGTGCGGCCTCGGCGCGAGTTCGTTGATGAGGAGCCCTTCTCCCGTCAAGAAAAACTCCACGCACATAACGCCGATAACGTCCAGGGCCCCCAGCACCCCCCGCGCAATCTCCACCGCCTCCTCTTCAACTTTTTTAGACACATCAGGCGGCGCGATGGATACGTCCAGAATATGCTTCTCGTGCCGGTTCTCAATCACGCCGTAGTGGGCGAATTCTCCATCAAGCCCGCGCGCCGCCACGACGGAAAGCTCACGCTCGAAGGGGACGAAAGCCTCGAGCACCGCCTCGCCCCCACCGAGGGCCGCGAACGCGCCCTGCGCCTCTTCAACC
Organism: Trueperaceae bacterium; assembly: GCA_965214995.1. Classification (GTDB taxonomy): domain Bacteria; phylum Deinococcota; class Deinococci; order Deinococcales; family Trueperaceae; genus CBDCCT01. Next base: position 3,297,512 of record CBDCCT010000002.1, on the reverse strand, counting down.
GTCGTGACCGTCGCCTGCCCCTTGCCATCGTAGCCGAAGCCCGCCGTTTTGAGCACCGCGGGCGTGCCGAGGTCGCGCAGGGCCGCCCCTAAATCGTCAGCGTCCCGGACGGCGCGAAAGGGTGCGACGGGAAACCCGGTCTGAGACAAAAAAGTCTTCTCGCGCAGACGGTTCTGCGCCGTGTAGAGCGCCCCTATCCCCGGTCGCACGGGCGCATGTTCCGACGCGGCCTCGAGCGCCGCCACAGGGATATTCTCGAACTCTAACGTCACCACGTTCACGTCCCGCGCAAAAGCGCGCACGGCGTCCAGGTCGCTGTACGCGGCGTTCCTTTCAACGTCGGCGACTTGCCCCGCGGGTGTATCCGACCCCGGCGAGAAAATATGGACGCGGTAGCCCATCCTTTTGGCCTCGAGCGCCAGCATCCGCCCGAGCTGACCGCTTCCCAAAATGCCTATGGCTGCACCCGGAAGAATCACGGCAGCGTCGCCTCCAAAACGCGGTTGGTCTGCTCGAGCCGAAACGCCTTCAACTTCGAGCGCAACTCGGGCCGCGTCGTCGCCAGCATCGCCACCGCCAAGAGCGCCGCGTTGGTCGCGCCCGCCGCGCCAATCGCCAGGGTCCCGACGGGCACGCCCGCGGGCATCTGCACGATGGACAGGAGCGAGTCCAACCCGCTCAAGGTCCGGCTCTGCACGGGCACGCCCAGCACGGGCACGGTGGTCCCCGCCGCGACCATCCCCGGCAGGTGCGCCGCGCCGCCCGCGCCCGCGATGATGACTTCCAACCCGCGCGCCTCGGCCTCCTCAGCAAAAGCCGTGAGCCGCGCCGGGGTGCGGTGCGCCGAGACCACTAAACGCTCGAAGGGCACCTCGAAACGTTCCAAAGTCTCGGCCGCGTGCCGCATCGTCTCCCAGTCGGAGGTGCTGCCCATGATGACGCTTACCAAGGGCTTGGCGGCATTGTTCTCTGTGGCGTCGGATGCGGAATCGGTCATGAGTCTCCGTAATCGTAAAAGTTGTAAGGCTTGGCGGCTCGAGCCAGCCTATCGCGCACCGCCAGCCACGCATCATCCTCGGGAGGCGCTTCGACGATGATGCGTTCAACACCGCTCGCGTCGAGTTCGCGCAACGCCGCGTAGAGTCCGCGCCCGAACCCCTCGGGCGTGTTCGGCAGGGTTTTCCAAAGAATGTTCTCGGGTTGGTTCTGTTGAGGTTGTCTGACGAGAACGCCCAATTCTTTATCCTTATGCTGCTCGAGACACGTCGCTAGTTTTTCAGAAGGAACAACGACGGTGGGCGTGGTGGGTGCGTAGTGACTCGCCAGGGTGCCGGGGGCTCTCGGCGCACCCGTTTTGTTGGGCGCGAGGGAGTGGCCCAGCACCGCCTCGAGCCGCGCCACCGTCACCCCACCGGGCCGCAGCAAGCGCGGCGCACCCGCACTCAAATCAAGGATGGTGGACTCCAAGCCCACCTCACAGGGGCCGCCGTCGAGAATCAGGTCCACCGCCCCGCCCAGCTCGGCCCGCACGTGCTCGGCTCGAGTCGGAGAAACGCGGCCAAAGCGGTTGGCGGAGGGTGCAGCGACGCCGCCCCCGAACGCCTCGAGTAACGCTAACGCCACGGGATGCCCCGGCACGCGCAGCCCCACCGTGTCCTGCCCACCCGTGACGGCGTCCGGTACATCCTCTAAACGTTTCAAAATGAGCGTCAATGGGCCGGGCCAAAACGCCTCGGCGAGGCGGTAGGCCGCCTCAGGCACCTCCGTCGCCCACGCTGCTAATGCGTCTGAGGAAGGAAGGTGGACGATGACCGGGTGGTCGGCGGGGCGTCCTTTGGCGGCGAAGATTTTTTTGACCGCTTTGCAGTTCGTCGCGTCCGCTCCCAAGCCGTACACCGTCTCGGTCGGGAAAGCAACGAGTCCGCCCGCGCGGAGAATCTTCGCCGCCTTACCTATGTGCTGGGCGTAACTCACCTAAACCCACCTCGTTCGGGTGTGGCTTGTAACGGTCCTGCCGTTTGCACCTTCGTGACATTTCGTCCTCATCCTCAACAAGTTTCTGTACCAACCTCTACAAAAGCATCATCTTGGCTTTACAAACCCCACGCCCATCCCCAACTTACAGATTGTACCGCGCCTCGCTTCGCACCCCCTCCCTATAAAATGCGTAAACTTAATCATGACCGTAGACGACTGGGTACTGGAGGCGGTGCAGGCGCTCTCGAGGGGCCGGGGCGCGACGCTGCGCGAGATTCAACGTTTCATCGACGAGCGCCACTTTGAAGAGTTGGCGGTGGACACGCTTCAAACCTCGCTTGATAAGTTGGTCGAGAAGGGGCGGCTTGCGACCGCGGGCGAGGGCTGGACTCCTGCCAAAAGGACGAGTCAAGAAGACGCGGCGAAGAGGCTTTTTGGGGAGTAGGCGCTAAAAAGGCAGCACCGCCAGCCCCCAGAGGAGGCTGAGTTGGATAAAAACGGCCACGCCTGCGCCCAGAGGCTCGAGCAAAAGGCCGGGCGTGAGCGCCAGAAGCGCGGCGACGAACCAGGCCTCGGCGCGCTCAGAGGGTAGGCCAGTCCAGCTCGAGAGCTTAGCGAGCAGCAGAAGACCCAACAGAGGCTGCGTCACCGCGATGACGAGCGCGCTTCCCGTGAGCGCCACACCCGCGCCAGCCGCCAGGGTGAGCACCAGCATCACGACCACACCGGCCACCAAACCGCCCGGCAGGGTGCGCCCCAGCGCCTCGTCGGCGGGGGCCACGGGCAGGGGAGGTGCGGGCGCGGCGGGGCCGAGGAGCCGGGTGAGCGCCCCTCCCAACGCCAGCGCGGCAAAGAGAACGCCCAGAAGACCGACCGCGCGGCTCAGCGCGCCGAAGCTCGAGGCCGCCAACAACACCATCAAAACAACGTGCGACGGAAGGGGCCGCCGGAGGAGCGAGAGCGCCGTCCGCCAGCCATATGCGCCGCCCGCGCCCCACGCCGGCGGGGGAAGCGGCAGGCGTCTTTTAGTGGCGCGGGTCGGTTTCTCCCGCAGTTGCGCCAACAGCTCCCCCCGCCGCACAGGGTCCGCCGCCCCAGCGCCCAAAAAAGCGAGCGTCGACAGCGCGCGGAGTTCACTCAGCACGAGGCACTGCACGGGGAACGCGGGCGGAAACGCGTCACGCAAAGAGGCCCGCACCGCCCAGAGGGTGAGCGCGAGGAGGAGGAGGGGCTCGAGCAGCGTCAAGGGACTAGGACCGTGGAGCGCCGCCGCCAAGCCCCAACCGGGTGCCAAAGCGCCCAGTACGCAGAGCAGAACGACCAACCCACCCAAAAGCCGGGATGTCGGCAGGCCCTTCTCACCTTCAAAGGTCGCACCCTTAGAAGCACTCACATAAGCGAGCCACGCGAGCCCAAGCTGCGCGGACGCGAGGAGCGCGAGCGCGGGGGCCGCCCACGGCGCGCTTTTAGCCAGCCAGGTAGCCGCCACAAGCGACCAACACGCGCCCAAGACGAAACCCGCGAGCGCGTAAAGCACCCCTTTGAGCGCAAAGGCCCAGCGCAAACTCTCGCCGGGCGACGCGGGCGCGAGCGCCAAGCGGTAGAGGTCGGCGCGGCTGAGGATGACGGGCGGCGCAGCGGAGCGTAGAAACGGCAGCAGGAGGAACACACTCAAAAGCGCGTTCGCCGCGAGCGGGAGAAAAAATGTAGGCAGGGGGTCACTAAGGGGCTTGAGCAACTGAATCCCCGATACAAGAAAAATCACGAACCAGACGACGAGATAGACCACCGACGCCCAGCCGACCGCCTTGCCGATCCAGTCGAGATAGCCCCGCACCGCTCGCCAGACGGTGCGGCGGCGCAGATAGGCAATGGCGCTGGTGGCGCTGGTGGCGCTAGCGGGCATCTTTGTCGCCGGAGAGGGCATAATCAGCGTGGGAGGGTGCGAGCTTGCCCCCCTCGAGCCGCAACTCGCGCGCCCCCGAGGGGGTCGTCCCGTGCGCCGTTAGGAGCACCGCCCCGCCCGCCGCCACGCGCGCGCTTAAGGCGCCTTGCAGCACCTCCTGCGCCTCCACGTCGAGCGCGTTGAAGGGCTCGTCCAGCATGAGCAGCGGCAGCTCGAGACCCAACGCGAGCGCCAAGGCGAGCTTTTGGCGCATCCCCCTCGAGTGACGGCTCGGGCTCTCGTCCAAAAATCGCTTTAGGGAAAAAGAGTCGAGCCACGCCACCACCCGCGCCTCCGCCTCGGCTTGCCCATAAACACGCGCGGTAAAAACCGCGTGTTCACGGAGCGTCAAGTCTTCATAGAGCGCCGCCACGTCGGGCACATAAACAAAGCGTTTTCTCGCCTCCAGACTTCGCGGCCTGTGCCCGCCAATCGAGATGTCGCCGCCGTGGGGCAAGAGGCCCGCCACCGCCCGCAGCAGCGTGCTCTTGCCCGCGCCGTTCGCGCCCGCGAGCCAGGCGAGGTCGCCCGCGCGCAAGGTGAAACTCACCGACTCGAGGATGACCACGCCACCCAGGCGGACGGACGCCTCTTCTAAAGTTAGAACGGGCGCGTCCGAATCGCTCACCCGAGCGCCCAATCCACCAGGAGATAAAGCGCGAGCGCGAGCGCAGCGCGGACGATGTGGTCGCGCGGCTCGACCTTGCCGAAAACCACGCGCGCGTTGACCAACGAGGCGAGCGAGGCGAGGAGCAGGCCCGCGGCCAAAAAGGCTCGAGCAAAGGGGATGGCGGACACGAACGCCGCCGCCGCTATTATCAGCGCCGCCGCCGCGAGCAGAAAAAGCCCCGCGACCCACGGCTTGCGGCGCACCACCGCCCAGGCCCCAAAAGCGTTCACAAAGGCGTACCCGGCGGTCGCAAGGGCCATGAGAACGAGCATCGAGGCGCGGGCTAGGAGCACACGGGCTAGAGCGTCGGCGTCAGGGCGGTGAGGTCGTCGGGGCTCAACACGTCGTGGAGGTAGGTGACCGTGAACGGCTTATGCACCGCGCGCTCGACTTGGCTCACGAGCCATGCGTCCGTCCCCGTCCGGTCGGCGACCATGACGAGTTCGGCCACGCTCCCCTTGCGGCTCAAGTAACGCGCCGCGCCCAGCACCTCGCTGTCGGTGGGGATGAGGCGCGGGTCGAGCCGCCGCCCTTCGGCCCGGAGCAGGGCGGGCTCGAGCGAGTGCTGCGACACAAGATGCTTGCCCGGCGCGCCCAGCTTATCCACCACCGCGTCGCTTAAGAGCCAGGGCTGCCCGATAACGCCCACGGTCGTCTCGTCTGACAAACCTTGCCAGCGCGGCTCCGGATAGCGCGGCGGCTTGGCAAGACCCCGGTTTCTTTCCCACACGCGCCGCACCAGCGCGGGGTCGCGGGTGAGCGTGTGGAGCGTGTTGACGGCCAGGGTCTGGGGAGGGGCCTCGAGCCCCGCGGGCACCGCGACAAGGGGCGGCAGCCCACCCAGCGTCGTCGCCAGCGCCTCGGGAAAAGACGCTACCCACGGATCTTGCCCGCCGCCCCTTGTTCGCTCTTCGCCGGGGTTGAGGTCGGGCACAATTATCATATCCGCGTCTAAAACAAGCGCCTGCGCCGCGGCGAGCTTGAAGGCCACGCCAGGAATCTCCCGCAGCCGTTCGTCCGTGAGCGCCCGCTCGAGCCGCGCGGGCTCGGGAAAAAGGGTCTCCGCCCCCACGCCCATGACGAGCTTGTGCCAAAAGGAGCCGTAACGCTCCCAGAGTAAAGAGGTGACGAAGCCGACGCGCATAGCGGGGAGTCTAGCACAGGAAATCTGCAAGACCGAAGGGCGGACGCGCGTCAACTGGACGCGTTGGGACCGCTGCACCTGCTGGAAATTTTGCCGCGCATGTTGCGTTATAGTCACCAAATGAGAGAGCTGAATGGTTGAAAACGACGCGGTGTGTTTGAGGCCTGTGGAACGTGCGGATTTGCCTCTGCTCGAGAGGTGGACCAACGACCCCGTTCACAACGCTCCATACAACATGTTTGGGTTCCGACATGCAGCGCTCGAGGAGCAGTTCAACAAAAACGGCCTGCTCGACCCTCGAGGCGGGGTCTTGATCGTGTTGGAGCGCGAAACAGAAGAGGTGCTGGGCAGCGTGAGCTATCACAGGGTGGCATATGGTCCCAACGAGGGCAGCCAGGTTTACAACATCGGCATCACGCTCGGGCCGGAACACCGCGGCAAAGGCTATGGCACTCAGGCGCAGCGACTGTTCGCGGACTATCTGTTCTCAACCTACCTCATCATGCGCGTCGAGGCGTCGACCGATATAACGAACAAAGCGGAGCAGCGCGCCCTGGAAAAGGCCGGGTTCACGCGCGAGGGCGTGGCGAGAAAGGCGCAGTGGCGCGCGGGCGATTGGCACGACCTTGTGGTGTACAGCAAGCTGCGGGGGGAGTAGCAAAAACGTCGCTGTGAGGGACGTTGGCCTGTTCAAGAACTCTGGCTAGCAAATGTTCCGAACCGTTTATCTCGAGCCCTCACCCCCGCCCCTCGAGCTCACGCACCACCTCGCCCACACCCGCTCGAAAGGATGGGTAACGCGGCTTCCAGCCCAGCACCTCTTTTGCCTTGTCGTTTCTCACCCTGAACGAGGTCGTGAGCGACGCGACGACGGGCGGGCCTATCATGAGGCCGATAAGCCAAGGCGGGATGCCGCCCACGCGCTTGCGACCCGCCGCTTCTGTCAAGGCATCAACCAGCTCGCGCAGGCGCACGGGGTCGTCGTCGACGATGTTGAAGTTTTCTCCGTAGGCGCGGGACTCGAGCGCCCTCACAAAAGCTCGCGCGAGGTCATCCACGTGAACCGTGCTCCAGTAGTTTTGCCCCGCGCCGAAGACGCGCAACTGGTTTTTGGTCAGGGTGTCGTAGAACGAGGTTTTGAACAAACCGCCGGGGCCGTACACAAAGCCCGCCGTCAGGATGATGACCTTTAAGTTCTCTTTTTCATGAAGGGCCATCAACCGCTCGACCACGGCGGCGTGACCCACCCCCATCGGCGACGGGGACAGCGGCGTTTTCTCGGTAATCCAGGCCTCGCCGTGGTCGCCGTAGCCGAAACAGCCGTTGGTGTAGAGCAGCACCTTGTCGTGTTCCAGACACGCTTTCGCCAGCGCCAACGTCATCAACTCGTCCGCGTGGTTGATTTGTGAAACTTTCTTGTTCGTCATCCGGCCCGACACGCCATACTGCGCGGCCTGGACGACCGCGTCAACTTCCTTGACAAGGGGCGCGTAAGTGTGGGGCTCGAGCATGTCGCCCACGACTGTGCGCATCCCCAGGGCCTCGAGGCCCTTAGCCTTGGCCGGGTTTCTGACGAGGCCGGTGACGGTGTGCCCTGCGCTTAGCAGAGCTTTGACCACGGCGCTGCCCACGAATCCGGTGGCCCCGGTTACAAGGATGTGCATAGAAACTCCTCACGCGACTATAGCCTGTTTTCTTCTTTGGGCTGCTTTGCGGCTCGAGCCTCCCCAGCCCCTTCTACACGCCGCCAACCGGGTTCCGAAAAGCTTGTGACAAGAGAAACGAACGAAAGGTCGCTTACCAAGGAGCGGCGCGCCACCATGATAAAATCGTGAAGGATTTTAGGGTTCTTGGAGGTTGTACATGTACCGAGGAAGGGAAGGCCAGTGGGCCTTTATCTTGCACCGCTTGTCCGGCGTCGCGCTCGCGCTCTACTTGCTGCTCCACGTGTTCGACATCAGCTTGGTGATGTACGGTCCGCGTGCGTTTAACACGTTCTTAGCTTTCTATCACCAGTGGCCCTTTCGCATCGGCCTCATCTTGATTATCGCCGGGGTGGTCTATCACGCGCTCAACGGCTTACGCATCATCATCATGGACTTTACCGAGTGGGGCGTTAAGATTCAGCGGCCGCTCTGGTACGGCGTCATGATTACCACTACGCTCATCGGGATTCCCGTGCTTTGGAAGCTTCTGCCCGAAATCTTTGGGGGTGCTTAAGTGGCGGTCAAACCAAAAACACTGCGTCAGGCGAGAGCAACCTACGGCGCGAACAACGAGCTCGCCTGGTGGGTCTTCATGCGCGTGTCGGGCCTCATCCTCGTTTTTCTCGTGTTCGGGCACGTGTTTTTTAACAACATCGCTTTTAATGCGGGCGAGATTGACTATAACTATGTGGCGCAGCGCTTTTCCAAACCCTGGGTACGAGTTTACGACTCGTTCCTGCTGGGTTTTTCGATGCTGCACGGCGTCAACGGCTTGCGCTACAGCGTCGAGGACTACTTCCGGCACCCGTCGCGCCGCTTCTGGGCCAAGGTGATTCTCTACTCCGTCTCGGCGGTTATCTTTGTGGTTGGCGTGATGACGCTCTGGACTTTCTCGTACGCGGAAATGGGCGACGCGATTCGCGCCCTCCCGGCTGAGCACTAAGGAGGCGTGATGAGAGCACACAAGTACGACGTAATCGTGGTCGGGGCGGGCGGCGCAGGTTTGATGGCGGCGCGTTACGCGGCGCAGCATCCTGGGGTGTCGGTCGCGGTCATCAGCAAGCTCTACCCGACGCGCTCGCACACGGGCGCGGCGCAGGGCGGCGTGGGGGCGGCCTTGGGCAATGTGACCGAGGACCACCCCGAGTGGCACGCCTTTGACACGGTCAAGGGCGGGGATTACTTGACCGACCAGAACGTCGCGGAGGCATTCGCACATGAAGTCATCGAGGCAGTGTACGAGCTCGAGCACATGGGCCTGCCCTTCTCGCGCACGCCCGAAGGCCGCATCGCGCAACGCAAGTTCGGCGGTCACACCCGCGAGTTCGGCAAGTCGGCGGTCGAGCGCGCCTGCTACGCCGCGGACCGCACCGGGCACATGATTTTGCAAACGCTTTATCAGCAGTCCATCAAGGACAACGTGACATTTTTCAACGAGTTTCACGTGCTGGACGTGATGCTCGAGGATGGCGAGTGCAGCGGCGTCATCGCCTATGAGTTAGCCACAGGTGAGCTTCACACCTTCCAGGCTAAGTCCACCATCATCGCCTCGGGCGGCAACGGCCGGATGTTCAAGGTGACCTCGAACGCGCACGCCTTAACGGGCGACCTGATGAGCGTCGTGTACCGCCGCGGCGTGCCCATCGAGGACCCCGAGTTCTACCAGTTCCACCCCACGGGGCTCTACAAAATCGGCGTGCTCCTCACTGAGGGCGCGCGCGGTGAGGGCGGGATTTTGCGCAACGACGAGGGCGAGCGGTTTATGGAACGTTACGCGCCGACGATTAAAGACTTGGCACCGCGAGACATGGTCTCGAGGGCCATGTACTTGGAAATGCGCGAAGGCCGCGGCGCGGGCGACGACAAAGACTACATCCTCTTAGACCTCACCCACATCGACGCGCACATCATCGAGTCGCGCCTGCCCGACATCACCGAATTCGCCCGCATCTACCTGGGCGTGGACCCCACCAACGAACCCGTGCCCGTCCAGCCGACCGCGCACTACGCGATGGGCGGCATCCCGACGACGATTGACACCGAGGTCATCATCGACGGCGACGACACCGTCGTCCCCGGCCTCTACGCCGCGGGCGAGGTGGGCTGTGTGTCGCTGCACGGGGCCAACCGCCTGGGCACGAACTCGCTGGGCGATTTGATTGTCTTTGGCCGCCGCGCGGGCATCAACGCGGCCAAGTACGCCGCCGAGGCGTCCTACGGTCGCCCTGCCAAAGACGCGCAGGACTTTTCTCGAGACCTCCTCGACCGCGCGCTCAACGGTTCAGCCAAGGAAAGAGTGTCGCACATCCGCAAGGAGATGCAGAACACGATGATGGAAAACGCCTCGGTGTTTCGCACCGAAGAAACCTTGTGCGGTCAGGTGGAAAAAATCAAGGAACTCAAAGCGCGTTATAAAGAAGTCGGCGTCGAGGACAAGGGCGAGCAGTACAACACCGAGCTCATGGAGACCGTCGAACTGGGTTTCTTGCTCGACAATGCCGAACAGCTCGTCCACGCCGCGCTAAACCGCAAGGAGTCGCGCGGCGCGCACTCGCGCGAGGACTTTAAGGACCGCAACGACGACGATTGGCTCAAGCACACGCTTGTCTATAAAGACGGCGACGGCGTGCGGATTGACTACAAACCCGTGACGTTGGGCAAATACGAGCCGAAGCCTCGAGTCTACTAACCCAAAAGGACGGGGGGCTTTCCCCCGCTCCCCCGGAGGACTATGCAAGTCAACGTAAAAATCAAACGCTACAATCCCGAACAGGACAAGCGCCCCTACTGGGCGGAGTACAAAGTGGAAGCGCGCCCCACCGACCGCGTACTGGACGTGCTCCACGAAATCAAATGGGAAACGGACGGGACCTTATCGTTTCGCCGTTCCTGCGCGCACGGCATCTGCGGCTCCGACGCGATGCTCATCAACGGCGTGAACCGCCTCGCCTGCAAAGTGCTGGTGAGAGATTTGGGCGAACGCATCAGCGTCGAACCTATCCGCGGGCTGCCCGTTATTAAAGACATGATTGTCGACATGGACCCCTTTTTCGAGTCTTACAAGGCGGTCCTGCCCTACTTCATCAACGACGAGCCCGCCCCCGCCGCCGAAAGATTGCAAAGCCCCGAAGAGCGCGAGATTTTCGACGCGAGCACCAAGTGCATCCTCTGCGCCGCCTGCACCACCTCCTGCCCGGTGTTCTGGGCCAACGGGCGCTTTCTGGGCCCCGCCTCGATTGTCAACGCGCACCGCTTCGTGTTCGACTCGCGCGACCAGGGCGCGGCGGAGCGCTTAGCGGTGCTCAACCAGTCCAACGGCCTCTGGCGCTGCCGCACCGCCTACAACTGCACCAACGCCTGCCCGCGCGACATCCCGGTCACCAAAACCATTGAGGACCTTAAGCGCGAGATGCTGTGGCGCAGGGCGTGATGTAGACAAGTCAAGCTTTAACCCGAAGGGAGGCGAAAGCCTCTCTTTTTTGTTGGCTGCGTTTGGTTGGCTGTGTTTGGTCGGCTGTGTTCGTTGAGCTATGTTTGGCTGGCTGTGATTTAACCTTCATGTTTTTGCCGACTATGTAAGTTCCCGCTCTTGCGGCCCGCCCCCAGGGTGTATGGTGGTGCGGCTATGGTTGTCGGTCACCTCCCCCGCTCTTTCGCATCGCTCCGCCACACAAGCTACCGCCGCTACTGGTTTTCGCAAGGCTTTTCCCTCATCGGCTCCTGGATGCAGGTGACCGCGCAGTCGTGGCTGGTCTTTGACCTTATCAAAGACCCCACGGAAGCGGCCATCAAGTTTGGCTATGTGAGCGCGGTGCAGTTCGCGCCCGTGCTGGTGCTGGGGCTGTTCGCGGGGGTGGTCATCGACGCGCGCTCACGGCGCTCCGTGCTGCTCGCCAGCCAGGGCACACTGGCCTTCTCCGCGCTCGTGCTGGCGGTGCTCACGCTGACGGGCGCGCTCACCTACCCGCTGCTGCTGGCGGTGGCGGTCTTGAACGGGATTGCCAACGCCTTTGACCTGCCCGCGCGGCAGAGCCTGGTGCCCGACTTGGTACCCAAGGAGGACGTGCGCAACGCGGTGGCGCTCAACTCGCTCGCCTTTAACGCGGCGCGGCTCGTGGGCCCCGCCGTCGCCGCGGCGACCATCGCGGCGTTTGGCGAGGTCTTAGTGGGCGGCCCGTTGCTGCGCTACGGTCCTGCATTCGCGCTCAACGCGCTTTCTTATGGTGCGGTCATCGCGGCGATTCTCACCATCCCGCTGCCCGCTCGAGCCATCAAGCCGCACAGGGTGGTGGAGGAGATACGCGAAGGCATCCTCTACACCTTCCGCACCCCGGAGGTGCGGCTGGCGACACTGTTGGTGGGCTCGCTCTCGCTGACCATTGTCAACTTTCAGATGATTGTGCCCCTCTTTGCGCGGCAGGCGTTGGGGCTTACCGTAGGGGGGCTGGGGCTTTTGCTCTCGAGCCTCGGCGTGGGCGCTATTCTAGCTTTCATCGTCAACTCGCTCTACGGTGACGACGCCCGCCTCATGCTCATGCGCTGGGGCACGCTGCTCTTGGCGGTCTGTTTTATCGCCTTTACCCTCACCCCCACGCTGTGGCTGGCGGCGGTGGCGCTCGTGGGCTGCGGTCTGGGAATGATTCTCACGATGGTCAACGCGCAGGCCACGGTTCAGCTCATGGTGCCCGACGGGCTGCGGGGCCGCGTCATGAGCGTCTACATGCTCGTTTTTTCGGGTCTCACGCCCTTCGGCGCGCTCCTGGTGAGCCAGCTCGTCGGGCATTTGGGGCCGCGGACGGGGCTGCTCGTCGTCGGCGTTTTGGGACTCAGCGCCGTGCTCGGGCTGCGGCCGCACCGCCGGGACTTGCGGCGGGCGCGGGAACGTGTAGCAAATCCCGTCGGAACGGATTAACGCGCGCTTTATGTGTCACAGTAGTAAAGCCGCTTCTACAGGTGACTTTGAAGGTTCGCTGTAAGGACTGTTCATCACGTTCTGGAATGAATTCGGGAAAGTTTGAAAAACGTACTCCTTTTTGCTTTCGCTGCCTTTTGAAAACGCTCGAGCCCCCTTCGCCACGGTAAAATAGCCCGTGAGCAAGCGCTACAGCGTCTCCGAAGGCATCGTCATCCGCCGCACCGCCCTGCCGAGCGGCGACGTGGTGGTGACGCTCCTGGGCGAAGAGGGCAAGTGGCGGGGCGTCGCGCGCAAGGGCAAACTTCTGGGCGGCAACGTGGGCAAACTGAGCCTTTTTCACGACGTGACCGTCCAGCACTACCGCAAGGGCGACGAGGACTTGTCGCTCATCACGCAGGTGCAGCTCAACGGCGCGCTGCCCAAACTCAGCGCGCCCGACCGCTACCCCTACGCGCACGTGCTGGCCGAGCTCACCGACAAACTCACCGCGGACGTGAACCCGGGCGAGACGATGCACAGCTACCTCGCGGCGGGCTTGCGGGGTTTGTCGGGGCACGCGGACCCGGAGGCGGTCACGCTGGTGATGAGCTGGAAGCTGTTGCAGCAGGCGGGCCTGTCGCCGCGGCTGCAACGCTGCGTCCATTGCGGCGCGGCGGAGGTGACCCACACCTTTGACGTGGCGGGCGGCGGGATGACCTGCGAGGCGTGCGGGGTCACCGGGATGCGGCTCTCGCTTGGGCTGTTGGGGGAGCTCGAGCGCATCCTCCTGGACACGGTGCGAAACGCCTTGTCCGAGCCCGTCACGGAGCGCCGCGGCCACTGGGCGCTGCTGTCACGCTACATCGCCTTTCACGTGGGCGACGTGCGCTCGCTCGCGCAGCTCAGCCTCTACCGGTGACAAGCGTGGCTGTGGTAGTTGCCGGGGCGGTTGCCGCGCTGCTGGGTTACCTCATCGGCGGCTTGCCGAGTGCGGCTTTAGTTGCCCGCCTCAAAGGAAAACGCATTTTCGAGGTCGGCTCGGGCAACATGGGCGCGATGAACACGGCGCGGAACCTCGGCTGGGGCTTGGGCGTGCTCGTTCTCATCATGGACGTTGCCAAGGGGGCCGCGGCGGGCGCGTTGGGTCTCGCCCTCGGCGGCGAGATGGCGGGTGTCGTGGCGGGGTGTGGCGCGGTGGCGGGGCACGCGTGGTCGCCCTTTGTGGGCTTTCGCGGCGGCAAGGCGCTCTCGACGGCGCTGGGCGTCGCCCTGCCCGTCTATCCGCTCGTGGGCTTGGGCGGGCTCGTATTGCTGGTCACGTTCATGCTGCTTTTTCGCCGCACGCCGCTCGCGCCGGTTTTCGCCATCGCGCTCTATCCGTTTCTCGCGGCCCTTATCCTCATGGTACAGGGGGACACCGTGCCCCGCCTCATGAGCGTGACCGTCGGCGTCATCGTCATCAGCGGGGTGAGCGCCGTGAAGCACCTGCGGGCGTTGCACGTGCAGCCCAAAGGAGCTTGACTATTGCCAGCGCGCCCAGGGCTCGAGCCCCTCCCCCAACAGCAGCGGCCTCACCTCCCCGACGAGGTAGAGGCTTCCGGCAACCAAGACGACCTCACCCGGCGGGGTGTGCTCGAGCGCCCTCTCGACAGCCTCTTCGGGACCGTCAGCAAGAACCGTCGGCACATGCCAGTAAGCTTTAAGCGCTTCCGGCTCCGCCGCTCGTGGGCTTAGGCGTGCGCGCGTTAGGATGACGTTTCGCGTGATGGGCTCGAGCCCCGCCACCACCTCCGCTATTTCCTTGTCCACCCCGACGCCGAAAACGAGGGAGGTGCGCTCAACGCCCAACTCCCGCACCGCCCGCGCCAAGGCCGCCGCCGCCTCCGGATTGTGCGCGCCGTCTAGCAAAAAGGTTCGGTCCTGATAGGCGATGGGCTCGAGCCGCCCCGGCCAGCGCGTCGCCCGGACGCCCCGCTCTATGGCGTCACCCTCCGCGCCCAGAATCGCCCCCGCCACGGCGGCCAGCGCGACGTTGCGGGCCTGGTGGGAGCCGATAAGAGGGGTATGGAGTGTACACCGCCCGTGAGGACTTTTGACCTCAAGCTCGAGCCCCCGCCAGCCAAGGTTGTTCACCTCAACCCCAAGCTCCTCCCCCACCGCCCAGAGGGTCGCGCCGACGCGCGCCGCCTCCTCACGCAAAACCGTGAGCGCGTCCCCCTGCGCGCCAGTCAGACACAACTTTCCGGTGCGCATGATGCCCGCCTTGTCGCGCGCGATTTCCCCGACGGTCTCGCCCAGAATCTTGGTGTGGTCGCGCGACACGCCCGTGATGATGCTCAAAGAGGGCTCGAGCACGTTCGTCGCGTCGAAGCGCCCGCCCAAGCCCACCTCCATGACGGCGGTGTCTACCTCAGTCTGGGAGAAAAGGACGCAGCCGAGCGCGGTGACGATTTCAAAAAAGGTGGCCCCCAACGCTTCGGCAACAGGCTTGATGTCTTTCAAAGTAGCCGTGATGACTTCATCCGCCAACGGCTGCCCATCCACCAAAAAACGCTCGGAAAACTTTGTCAAGTGCGGGCTGATAAAAAGTCCTGTGCACCTACCCGACGCTGTGAGGATGCTCGCCAGCGTGGCGGCGGTGCTGCCCTTGCCGTTGGTGCCGCCTATGAGCACGCTTTTGAACGCTTCCTGCGGACGATCCAGACGCTCCAGCAGCGCCCGCACCTTCCCTAAGCCCGGTTTCATGCCGAAACGCTGCCGCGCGAAGAGCCAGTCGAGAAGGTCCACGCTCTAGTCTTGCACGCTTTTAGACTTAGAACATCTCGTCTATTTCCTTGAGCAGCGCGGCCTCGAGGTCTTCCCCCGGCTGGTGATGCCGTTCAACGAGTTCAGCGACGCGCTCGCTCCCGCCCGCTTGCCGAATCATCTCGGCCCCGTAGGCGGCGTGGTGGCGGTGGCGCTGCCACATGCCCCGGAAGCCTGTAAAGCGCGGCGCGGCGGGCGTAGGGGGGGTGTAAAGGTGAACCATGATGCGCTCCCACGCGCGGTAGGGCGCGGCGCTCTTGCCTACGTCGTGCAGCAGCGCCGCCCTCACAAGAACGTTTGAGGCGTCCGGCGCGCGCCGCCGCACCGCCCCGGCGACGAGCAGCGCGTGGTGACGGTCGCGCACGTCCATCTTTTTATAAAGAGTGTACTCTTCAGGGCTCAGAACGCGCTCGGCAAACGCGTCATTGACCTTTACAAAGCGTGGGGAAAAGGCCCGGAGGGTTCGCAGGGAGGCGTTTTTGAACCAGTGGAGCGGCGGCATGGGTCGGTTAGGGTCCTCGAGGGGCGGTGCCTCAAAGATGTTACATCCCCAGGCTCCATAAAAATTCATAAAGTTCACAGCGCGTCTCCCCTACCCCCACACACCCCAACAGAAACACCCTCGTACGAAACCGCACCCATCCACCGCAAGCGCCTACGGTATGCTGCTCTGGTGGATGTGTTGCATCTTTACCGTCAAACGGGCGCGTATCTGGAGGGGCACCTGCTCCTCGCGTCGGGGCGTCACTCGCCCGTGTTTCTTCAATCCACCACCCTGTTGCAGTACCCCGACCACGCCGAACGCGTCGGCAACGCCCTGGCCGAGCTTTTTATGGACGTTGAGGCGGACTTTACGATAGGCCCGGCGATGGGCGGGGTGGTGCTCTCGTTCCTCGTGGCGCGCTCGCTGGGCCTGCGCGCGCTTTTTGCAGAGAAAGGTGAGACTAAAGGAAAGGGTATGGTCCTCCGCGACGCCTTTCGCATCACGCCGGGCGAGCGCTTTATCGCGGTCGAGGACGTGGTGACCACGGGCGGCAGCTTGGAGAGTGCCGTCCACGCGGCCGAGCGCGAGGGGGGCGTCTGCGTCGGGCGGGGCGGCATCGTGGACCGCGGGTTATCGCGCTTTAATGATTTGCGCGCGCTTGCCAAGCTCGAGTTCCCCACCTACCCCCCCGACGCCTGCCCCCTGTGCGCCCAGGGTCTTCCGCTGGAGGATGTATAGTAGGCAACATCCCAGCTTGAGAAAGTCCAACTGCGTACCCCTCTAAGACATAATTTAGGAGATTCCTACGTTGAACCGGCTCAGTATTTTTACAACCCCTTACGTCACGCGCCCCTTGCTCCTCCTCTTGCTTTTTTCTCTGGCACCCGCTCTCGCGCAGCCGGGCACCGCCGTCACGACGGTGAGCGGCGCGAACCCCGAGGCCGTGGCCGATGAGGCGGTCCGGGCGTGGCTTGAAAACCCGTCGCCCGGACTGTTGTCGCTCGCTACTCTCTCGCCCGACGAGCTCTGCGCGCAGCTTCCCACCCTCGTCCAGAACCCGCCCCCGGCGGAGGGCACGAGCGTCAATATCGACGACCGCCGCGAACTGGAAGCAGAGGAACCCGGTACCCGCCGCTATTCCTACCCCGCCACGCTGCCCAACGACCAGCTCACGGTCGTCGAGGTTACGCTCCGGCAGCAGGGCGACGTCTGGGAGGCTGAAAGGGTAGGCTTTCGAACCACGTCGGCTTCGCCGAGTATTCCTAGCGTTCTGCAAACGCGCGCGGCGGGGTGGGTTTTCGCGCTCCTTTCCTTGGCACTCCTCTACGGACTCGTGCGACCCTCGTTCATGCGGCGCTGGTTAGGAGAGGGTTGGCGGGTGCTGCGGGCGCACCGGGGTTTGGTCATCGGTACGGTTGTTGCGCTTTACGGTCTGTTCGCGCTAGGCACGCTTTTGGGTGCCAACCTGCCCGCGTCATGCGAAACGGCCATCGCGGGCTTTTTGCAGACGACGCTCGAGGACTTGGGCGCGACCCAAGCCTACGGCAGCGGCGACGTGGCTCGAGCGGCGGGGGTGACGTTTTACCAAAACTTCTTTTTCGGCGCTTTTGTGACGTCGTTCGGGCTCGCCTTTTTGTTCGGCATCCCCGCCTACATCCTCAACGGCCTGCGCTTTTTCGCGCTCGGGGTGCCTTTCGGCCTCTTAGGCGGCGTCACGCCGCTCGCGCTCCTTTTTATTCTCGGGCTGCTCGCCATCGAACTCATGGCCTACGTGCTGGTCACCGCGGGCGGGGGCATCTTTTTGGTAACGCTCATCCGCAAGGGCTTCGGCGGCTACCGCGAGGGCTTCCGGGGCCTCGTGCTGATGTTACCCATCGCGCTCGTGCTGCTCGTGCTCGGCGCGTGGTACGAGGCCGCGGGGATTATCTTAGGGGGTTAACTTCAGCACCCGACGAACGGCGGGGGCGACTTCCAGCAAATCCCGCACCCCCGCCCATGCGGGCGCGGCGGGACCCAGCGCGAGCAGCGGCACCGGGTTTGTGGTGTGGCTCTTGGTGCTTTTGTCTTCCAAGTTTCCGTGGTCCGAGGTGAGGAGCAAGGTGGTGTCGCCAAGGGCGGGGACGAGGCCCGATAAAAAAGCGTCCAACTGCTCGACAAGCCCCACCGACGCCTCAAAAGACCAGCGGTGTCCGGCGCTGTCTGAGAGCCAGAAGTCGAAAAAGGTCAGGTCGGCATCCTGCGCGATATGCGCCAGCTTTGAACCCGCCTCCTCAAACCTGTAGCGGGGGAGCTTGGGGTCTAAGTCGTGCAAATACGCGCCGCTAAGGTCCGCGCTTAGCGCGCGCCCCGCCGCGTAATCTTGAAGGGTCAAGAGCGGCAGCCCGGCGGCCTGAGCGGCGTAAACGGGCACGTTGACGCGGCGCTTGCCACGTTCCACGGCGGCAAAATAGCCGGGCGGAAACGCGTTCGCCAGCCCCGCGCGCCCGCCCGCAGCCACGACCTCTGAAAAGAGTGTGCCTTTGTCCAAGACCCCCTTGAGCGTCGGGCCGGGATAAGGACCGTAATGACCCGCCATGATAGCCGCCCCGTTCTTGCCCGTAAGAAGCGCCGTCTGCCCGGTGGCCGACTGGGGCAGGCCGGGAAAACCCAAACGCGCGTCGAGAGGTTTGAAAACAAAAGAGGGAGTGAAGATAGCGGGGCGCTCCCGCGTCAACGCTCCGCCCAGTGACTCGGCAAGAAAGGGCGTGCGGGCCGTCCCAAAGGGGTTCACGGCGTCGCCCTCACCCAAACCAACGCCGTCGAGAAAGAGAAAAAGAATCATCGCGGGACTAGGGGAAAAGGGTCAATCATCCACACCCTTATAAAACCCGATTTTGTCGCGCACCTCGGCCATCGTCTCCCTGGCGACGCCCCGCGCCCTCGCCGCGCCCTCCGCCAGAATCTCGCGCACCCGCCCCGGTTTGGCGGCGTAGTCGGCGGCGCGCTCGCGGATGGGCTCGAAGTGTCTCTGCATACTCCCGAACAAAAAACTTTTGCAGTCGGTGCAGCCGATGCCTGCGCTCGAGCATTCCCTCTCGACCATCTCAATCATCGGTTCGGAAGAGAAATTCTTGTGCAGGTGATAGATATTACACACCTGCGGGTCGCCGGGGTCGCTCCGGCGCAACCTGGCTTTGTCGGTCACGGCGGTGCGGAGCTTGTCCCAAGCCTCAGCGGGGGGTTCCAAAAGCCCGATGGTGTTGCCCAAGCTTTTAGACATCTTGGCCCGCCCGTCCAAGCCCTTGATGCGCCCGCCCAAATCGGGCACCACCGCCTTGGGCTCGGGGAAGGTGTCGCCAAAAGCCAAGTTGAACTTGCGCGCCACCTCCCTCGTCAGTTCGACGTGCTGGACCTGGTCCTCGCCGACGGGCACCGCCTCGGCCTTGTAGATGAGGATGTCGGCGGCCTGCAACACGGGGTAGGTGAGGAGGCCCGAGAGGATGGACTCCTGCCGCGCTGATTTGTCCTTGAACTGGGTCATGCGCTCGAGCTCCCCCAACGGCGTCAGGGTGAGGTAAAACCAGGTAAGTTCGGCGACTTCAGGCACCTGCGACTGCACAAAAAGGGTGGCCCGTTCGGGCTCGAGCCCCGCCGCGAGAATGGCAACCGCCATCTTATGTGTTTTTTCGGCCAAGGTTGCCGGGTCTACGGGGCTGGTCAGCGCGTGGTAGTCCACGATGCAGGTAAACATGTCGTGCGTATGGATCATGCGGACCCAGTTGCGCACCGCGCCCAGGTAGTTGCCGATATGCAGCTCGCCCGAAGGCTGGATGCCGGTGAGCGCGCGTTTGAGAGGGGAATGAGACTTCATAAGGCTCGAGTATAGCCGCTGGGTGCTGAGGGTGTGGTGCGCCCCGGCCTAATCAAGTTTTGAAGAGCAGACGGCGGTAATCCTCGAGTGAATATGAATCACAAGAATTAGGATGCACTTCTGTCAACAGTCGCCAATCAGCCAACTTCACATCATCAATTAGCACTTGAGGTTTGGGCAAAAATGCCTCAAAACAGTATGCAATACCTAGCGCCTGGGCAGACTCACGCGCATAGTCAGCACCCCCAGAACTCCAGCAGTACATGAGCGCGCCTTGCTCGTGAAGCCTCTTCACATACGCAATCACGTTCGGCATGGGTATACGTTTGGTCCCGTAGTTTCGCACAAGGGTTTCGTCAACATCAACGTAAACGTAAAGAGGTCTGCTCATAGCCGATTATAGGATTTAACGAATAGCTTAGCCAATGTGAGGGGCTAAAGGTTGCCGTTTAAGAACTCGAGGAGTAAAGCGTTGAAACGTTCAGCCTGGTCGCGTTGCGTCCAGTGCCCAGCATCCTCGAATACAACAAGGCGTGCGTTAGGCAGCCTCGACGTAGCGCGCTCCGCCGCCGCTAAAGGCACGCCTATATCTTTACTGCCGTGGACAATCAGCGTAGGCACTTCTATCTCATGCAACCGCTGGGTAAAGTTGGTGCGATTATGACGCCGCTGAATCTCGTCCTTTTGAAACTGACTAAAGGCTTTCTGTGACGCTTCGTTTTTGAGCGCCCCTTTAACGTCGTTCAGAAGCTCGAGCGTGAGCGCTTCTGGATTGCGGATAATTTGCTTGACTGTTTGCTTTAGCAGCCAACGGTTAGACTGAATCAGTCTGTTACTCACCGCTGTTAAGCCCGGTGTACGAACAAGGTAGTAAGCCAGCGTATGCCAAGGCGAATTGTCCTGAAAGCCGTAAGAGCCGACGAGCACAAGGTTACTCACGTTCCGAGGTTCACGCAGCGCGTAAGCTAACGCGATAGCGCCTCCCATCGACACGCCGACGATTGAGGGGCGCTCGAGCTCGAGCCGCGCTACAAAACGCGCAAAGTAGGTAGTCAAGTTCTTCATTGTCACGGGGTAGTCGGGGAGTGGGCTGTTCCCGTAACCGGGATGGTCGGGGGCTAACACGTAATATCCTGCTTCGGTGAGTGCAGATATGGTTTCACGCCATGAAAGAAGCGCATGGTCGGTTCCGCCACCATGTAGCAGCACGACGGGCTTACCTTGTTTGTTGCCACCGACGTAGTAAGAGACAGAAGTCTGTGAATCCGTCTCTAACGTTAGTCGGTCAATGGGCAAGTTCTGGCTCATACTAAAAATCTTCTACTCGAGCACCCTCAGCTCAAGCGGCATCAACGTCAGCGTGCCGGAGGAGGCTTCGCCTGTGCGCAGGTCCTCAGCCTCTGCGAACGAACCCGCAAGCGAAGAGCCTTCAATAAGCGCCCCCACATCCACCTCCCGCTCTTGCTTGGTGAGGTTGGCAACCACCAACAGGGTCTGCTCGTCGGTTGTGCGCGCGAAGGCAAGCACGCCGCGGTCCCCCGTGTCCAAAACCTCTATGCTCCCGCGGCTCAGCGCCGGGTTGGTCTGTCGCAGGGTGATGAATTCCTTGTACGTGTTTAAGACCGAGTCCCCCTGCCCCGCCTGCACCGCCACCGTGATGGCCGGGTCGTCGGTGCTAAAGGGATACCAAGGCTCGGCGGTGCTGAAACCGGCGTGGGGCGCGTCCGGGTCCCAGCGCATCGGCGTGCGCTTCTCCTCGTCTTTGTCGCCGGGGCCGTTGGGCAGGCCGATTTCCTCGCCGTAGTAGAGAAAGGGCGTGCCGGGCAGCGTCAGGAGGAGGCCCGCCGCGAGCTTGAGCTTCCCCTCGTCGCGGCGCAGGAGGCTCAGCGAGGTCGCGGGGCGGATTTGGTCGTGGTTGGAGAGGAAGACCGCCCGCTGCGCGTCGGACGGGAAGAGGCGCGCTTCGCTCTCGAGCGTGAAGTTAAGGTTTGTCGCGCTGCCCTTCCCCACCGCGTCTAAAAGAGACGTGTAGAGCGGGTAGTCAAAAGCCAGGTCTAAATTTGCTTCGGTAAAGTAATCCGCAATCGTCTCAACATCCGTCCAGGTCTCGCCGACGAGGAACGCGTCTGGGTTGACCGTTTTGATAAAGGCCTCAAAGTTTTCGACCCACTCGAGGTTCTCCGGCGTGTTGCGAATCAAGCCGTCGGTGCTCTCAATCACGTGCTGAATCGCGTCAATGCGGAAACCGTCCACGCCGAGCTCGAGCCAGAACCTAGCCACCTCGTTCATCTCCTCGACCACCTCCGGGTTGCGGTAGTCGAGGTCGGGCATCTCGCTCCAGAAGAGCCCCAAGTAGTAGCCATCCCCCGACGCGTGCCAGGCCGGGCCGCCCAACCCGAGCCAGCCGGGGTCGTCCTCGCGCCAGAGGTAGTAATCGCGGTAGGGCGAGGCGGGGTCTTTGGAGGCCAAGAACCAGGGGTGCTGACTGCTCGAGTGGTTAACCACCAAATCCATCACCACGTCGATGCCGCGCGCGTGCGCCTCACTCAGCAGAGTCTCAAAATCTTGAAGCGTCCCGTAGTCGGGATTGATGGCATAGTAGTCGGTCACGTCGTACCCGTGATAGCTCGGGCTCGGGTGAATGGGCATGAGCCACAAGCCGGTGACGCCCAAGTCTTCTAAGTAATCCAACCTCTGAATCACGCCTTGCAAGTCCCCGACGCCGTCGCCGTCGGAGTCCTGAAAGGAGCGCACGAAGATTTCGTAGTAGACGTCGTTCTCTTGCGCAAAGCCGAGAGAGGAGAGTGTAAGGCAAAGCAGAACAAAAAACCGCCGCAAATTTGTCATGCTCCATTGTGGCATAGCCGGGCTTAAAAACCCACCGCCTGCCCGTCCTTACGCGAATCCGAACCTGCCACATAACCGCCGTCAACCTTGTAGATAAGCTGCGCCCCACCAAAGCCGCCAAAAGCCGAATTATCTTCGGTGACGACGTGACCACGGCTCCGCAAATCGTCCAGCACCTCCGCGCGGAAGCCCGGCTCGACGTTAACGTCCAAACCGCCCGCCACCCGCCAGCGCGGCGCGTCACTCGCTGTTTGTGGGTTCTGGCCGTAGTCGCGCAAACGAATAACCATCTGCGCGTGGCCCTGGGGCTGCATGGGGCCGCCCATCACGCCGAAGCTCATCAGCGGCTGACCGTTTTGGGTCAAGAAACCGGGGATGATGGTGTGAAAGGGGCGTTTGCCACCGCCCACTTGGTTGGGGTGCCCCTCTTCTAATGTAAAACCAGCCCCGCGGTTTTGCAGGCTGATGCCCGTGCCCGGCACCACCACGCCCGAGCCGAAGCCGTAGTAGTTGGACTGGATGAACGAGACCATCATCCCGTCCCCGTCCGCCGCCGTCAGATAAACGGTGCCGCCGCGTTTGGGCACGCCGTGACCGGGGTCTTGCGCGCGCTTCATGTCGATGCAGCGGGCGCGCTCGCTCAAGTACGCCTCGCTCAGCAGGCTCTCGACGGGCACATCCATTGTGTCCGGGTCGGATATGTAGCGGTGGGCGTCGGCGAAAGCGAGTTTCATGGCTTCAATCTGTACGTGCAGCGAATCGGCAGAGTCCACAGGATAGTCGCGGACGGGGTGGTGCTCGAGCATCCCCAGCACGAGGAGCGCCGCCAGCCCCTGCCCGTTGGGCGGGATTTCGTGCAATTCAACCTCACCGTAGCGTTGCGCGATGGTCCCCACCCAGTCCGCTCTATGCGCGGCCAAATCTTCTTCGGTCATGAGACCGCCCGACGCTTCCGCGTGCGCGACCATCTTTTCGGCCAAGTCGCCGCGATAAAAGGCTTCACCCTTTGTTTCGGCGATGCGCTCCAAGGTCCGCGCCTGGTCCTCGAACCGGAAAAGCTCGCCCGCTCTCGGCGCGCGTCCCTCCGGCAGAAAGCCCACGATGAACTCGGGGAAGTCGGTGAAGGCTCGAGGGGCCACGGCCCAGGCTTGGGCGGTGATGGGCGAGACGAGGAAGCCTTCGCGCGCGTAGGCGACAGCGGGCTCAAAAAGCTTCTCGAACGGCAGTTTGCCAAACCGCTCCGACAGCGCCACCCAGGCCGACACCGCGCCGGGCACGGTCACGGCGTCCCAGCCGCGTAGGGGCACGCTCCTTTGCCCCGCGAACCGCTCCGGCGTGAGCGCCTCCGGCGAGCGCCCCGAGGCGTTGAGGCCGTGGAGTTCGCTACCGTCCCAAAGAATCGCAAAGGCGTCCGAGCCGATGCCGTTCGAGGTCGGCTCGACCACGGTGAGCGCGATGGCGGCGCTTAATGCTGCGTCCACCGCGTTGCCGCCCGCCAGCAGCATCCGCAGTCCCGCCTGCGCGGCCAAGGGTTGCGAGGTCGCCACCACGTTTTTTGCCATCACAGGCATACGTTGCGAGGGGTAGGGGAAGTCGTAAGTAAAAGCCATAAATCTCCTAGCGAAAGAGAGTGATGCCGAGCGCGCCGCCCGCGACAATGAGCACCGCCGGGTGGACGTCAAAGCGAACCGCCAGCACGAAAGCCACCACCGCGAGCAGCCAGAACGCCCAGTTGGCGAGCCACTGCGGCGGCGCGCCAAAGGCGCTCGGCGCGAATTCATAAACGACGAGCGCGAGAAGCGCGATGACCACGGGGCGCACGCCCTTCAAAAAGCCGCTGATAACCGACGAGTCGCGGTAGCGCAGATAGAGCACGCCGAGCGCAATCATGGCGATGATGGTGGGCACCGTCACGCCGATGAGCCCGGCGGCGGCCCCGAGGGTGCCCGACACCTTGTAGCCGACGTAGCCCGCCATTTTGGTGGCGATGGGGCCGGGCAGGGTGCTGCCAAAGGCGTAGGCGTCTAAGAACTCTTCTTTGGTGAGCCAGTGGCGCGCGTCCACCACCTCTTGCTGAATAAGCGGAATCATCGAGGGGCCGCCGCCGAAGCCGAACAAGCCCACCTTGGTAAAGGACCAAAAAAGTGCCCAGATGTCTGTCATAGCCTGATTTTTACCACACTCTTGCTCGCTTTCTTGCCGTTCTTGTCTAGATTCTTACTGTGCTCGAGCAGACCTCACCGCAGCTAAACCAGCCTCAACGCGCGCTAAATCAACAGCGTCACCACCACCGACACGCTCGGCAGCGCCAGGAGCGTCGCCAGCACCACCGTGCGCGCCACCTCCTCGGCGTTGCCGCCGAACTCCAAGGCCAACATAAACGTGTTGACCGCCGGGGGCATCGCCCCGAGGAGCGTCAGCACCGCCAAATCGAGCCCCGTCGCGCCGACGATGCGGGCGGCGAGGTAGCCCAACACCGGACCGACAACGAGCTTGAAGCCCGTGCCCGCCCAGTTCACGGGCGTGGGCGCGCTCACACCCGAGCGGTGAATCTGCATCCCGAGCACGAGCAGCACCAGGGGAATCGCGGCGTCGCTCAGGATGCCGATACCGCGCCCCAAGCCCTGCGGAAAAGAAAGGCCCAAGAGGTTGAAGCACACGCCGATGAGCGCCGCCCACAGCACGGGCAGGCGGAGCACGGAAGTAAGGCGCACCTCCGCACCATTTGCTCCTTGACCTCCCGCGAGCACGAGCGGCCCGGTGCCAAAGAGCGCGATGGACGAGACCACGAACAAGACCAGGGCGCGCTCGAGCCCCGCCTCTCCAAACGCAAAGAGCGTGACCGGGAGCATCAGGTTGGCCGAGTTGCCGTACAAACTCGTCGCCATAAAGCCGCGCCCCGTGCGCGCCTCGAAGGGCCTCGAGGCGAGGTAGGAGAGCCCCAGCATGAGCACCAGAAAGACAATTTGCCCCACCACCAGCCGCCCCACGCTGCCCGCGCCGAGTTCGGTTCCGGCGAGCGAGGTGAATACGAGCGCGGGCACCGCCGCGTAGAGCGCGGCGCGGTTTAGGGGCACCAAGTCGAGCCCTAAAAACCTCCCCAGCAGCACCCCCACCCCAATAACCACGAACGCGGGCACCACCACGTTGAGGAGCGTTTCAAAAAGCGCCACTAAACTCCCTCATGTGACCGGGACGTGCGTTCGGCTTCGGGTGATGCGGGTTTGGGTGGTTCAGCCAAAATCGCCATGTGAGCATAACGCCCCGCCAAAAGGAGGCCAAGAACGTAATAAACCGCGAGCATCCCCAAAAAAAGGAGGAGGTAAAGGGGTGCGCCTCCGGTTAAAAACGTAAAAAGCATGAACCACGCAGGCGTTGACAGGAGGACGCCCAGCGCAATCGCCGCCGCGAGCGCGCCCGCTTTGCCGCCGTTTCTCGAGACGAACGACGCAACAAGAAGCGCCAGCGGGAGGCTCAGAAGCGCGAAAGTGAGCATCACAAACGCCACGAGCGAACTCCCGCCCGCTTGAACGCCGACGATGAGCGCCGCTACGATGCCGATGAGCCCGGAGAAAAGGAGCTGCATCCCGAACGCGCCCATAAAAAGCAGGCGCAGGCTCGAGACCGCCTCCCCATATGTGGGCTTTTTGCTCTTTAAGAAGAGGCGGAGGGGTGGGGGCACGTTCAAGTGTACCGTTTGAGAACCGAGGGGAAAGAGGAAAGGACTGAGAGAAAAGTAAGCCTCTCGACCTCAGTCCTATAGAACGCGGTAGGCTAACTCAAAGGAGAGATATGAAAGCCATTCAAATTCGAGAACACGGCGGGCCGGAGCGGCTCGAGCTACGCAACATAGACGCGCCCAAACCCGGCGATGGCGAGGCGCTTGTGAGGGTGGAGGCGGCGGGGGTCAACTACATTGACACGTACCACCGTGAAGGGCTCTATAAGGTGACGCTTCCCTTCACACCCGGCATGGAGGGCGCGGGGGAGGTGCTTGAAGTCGGCCCTAACGTCAGCGAAGTCGCGGTAGGTGACCGCGTGGCCTACGCGATGACGCCGGGCTCCTACGCCGAGCAGGCCGTGGTCCCGGCGGCGAAGCTCGTTAAAGTACCCGAGGGCGTGAGAACCGACCTCGCCGCCGCGGTGATGCTCCAGGGCATGACCGCGCATTATCTTTCGCACAGCACCTATCCATTAAAAGAGGGTGACGCCTGCCTCGTCCACGCGGCGGCGGGCGGGGTGGGGCTGCTCTTGGTGCAGATGGCGAAGATGCGGGGCGCTTACGTTTTCGGCACCGTCTCGACGGAGGAAAAAGCGGAGCTGGCGCGGGGCGCGGGCGCGGACAAGGTCATCCGTTACACTGAAGAGGATTTTGAGGAGGCGGTAAAAGACTTGACGGATGGTAAAGGCGTGCAGGTTGTCTACGACTCGGTCGGCAAGACGACGTTTGAGAAAAGTTTGAACTGCCTTGAGCCGCGCGGCCTGCTCGCGCTTTTCGGCCAGTCCTCGGGACCCGTGGGCGACTTCGACCCGCAGGTGCTCAACGCCAAGGGCTCGCTCTACTTGACGCGGCCCAGCTTAGGCCATTATGTCCAAGACCGCGACGAACTGCTCTGGCGCGCGGGCGACGTGCTGGGTTGGGTGGCGGAGGGCAAGCTTGAGGTGCGGGTTGACTCGAGCCTCCCCTTGGCCGACGCCGCCGAGGCGCACCGGAAGCTTCAGGGCCGTGAGACGGCGGGTAAGGTGCTGCTCATCCCTTAAACTTGTCTAAGCGTTTCATCACTTTCACCGCGAGATGCTATACTTCCAGCATGAAACGTGTGACTGTGACGGTAACAGATGAACTCGAGCGCGACCTGAACGCTTACTTGTCAGAACAGGACACGCCGCCCTCGCTGACGACTGTGATGCAGGTGGCGCTACGTGACTTTTTGCAGGCGCAGCGTCTGCGCGAGCGGGAGTATCGTCCCGCGGAGGGACCGTTACGGATTACCCCCGCCGAAAAGGGAAGCGGGAAGTCTGACGTTAGCGTCAACCACGACAAGTATTTTGCCGAGTGAGAAGCGTGCTGGTCGATACCGGCGTGCTCTACGCCCTCGTTGACCCCGACGACCAGTACCATGTCCGCGCCCATGAGGAGCTGACGCGCCTCGTGGACGAAAGGTTAGAGGCGCTCGTCGCCTATCCCATCCTTCTCGAAAGCTACTCGCTCGTCCTGCGGCGCTTAGAACTTCGGGCGGCGCACCGCTGGCTCGACGAGGTCCGCAGCTTTCCGCGTGTGAGCGCAACCGCCAAAGATGTTGACGAGGCGGCGAGGCGGGCCAAAACCTATAGCGACCAACGCATTTCTCTTTTTGACCTGACCCTTGCCGTTCTTTCAGAACGTCTGAACTTGCCCGTCTGGACCTTTAATAGTGATTTCGATGTGATGCGCGTGGCAGTCTGGCGTTGAGCTTCTTTTACGGTGTGCTCGAGAGCCCCAAATACGCCTCCACCACCCGCTCATGATGCATCAACTCTCCTGCGGGCGCGCCCAAGACAACCTCGCCGGTCTCCAACAAATACCCGTAATCCGCCAACTTGAGCGCGGCCCTCGCGTTCTGCTCGATGAGCAACACCGTCGTCCCCTGCGCCTTGAGATTTTGCACCACACGAAAAATCTCCTCGACGATTAAGGGGGCCAAGCCCAAGGAGGGTTCATCCAGCAAGAGCAGCTTAGGACCGCTCATCATGGCGCGGCCCAGCGCCAGCATCTGCTGCTCGCCGCCCGACATGGTGCCCGCAAGCTGCTTGCGGCGCTCGGCCAAGCGCGGGAAGGTGTCGAACACATAGGCCATACTTTCGCGGATGCTCGAGTCGCGTTTGAGGAAACGGTGGTAGGCCCCCAAGCGCAAGTTGTCCACCACCGACAGCGCGGCGAAAAGTTCGCGGCGTTCGGGGACGAGCGTCAGTCCCTTGCCGACCAGGGTTTCGGGCGCGGCGCTCGAGATGTCCTCCCCGCCGTACACCACGCGCCCCGCGTGTTTCGGGACGACGCCGGTAATCGCGTTGAGCAGACTCGACTTGCCCGCGCCGTTGGCCCCGATGACGGTCACAAGTGCGCCTTTGCGAACCTTTAGCGAAACCTCGCTAAGCGCGTGAACCCCGCCGTAACGGACGCTCAGGTTCTCGACCTCGAGCGCCCACTCCCCCTGCCCTTCACGCGTCACGCGGCGTCCGCGCCCAGGTAGGCCTCGAGCACCGCCTTGTTGCGTCGCACCTCGCCCGGCGTCCCCTCGGCGAGCTTCGTCCCGTAATTGACCACCACGATGCGCTCGGCCAGGGCCATCACCACGTCCATGTCGTGCTCGACCAGCAAGACCGTCACGCCCTCGCCCTGAAGCTTGCGCACGAGCGCCATCAGCTCGCCCTTTTCGCCCTTGCGCAGACCCGCGGCGGGCTCGTCCAGGAGCAAGAGCACGGGGTCGGCCATGAGCGCACGCGCCACTTCCAAGAGGCGCTGTTTGCCCAGCGGCAGGCTGTCGGCGGGGCTAAAGGCGTCTTCTGCAAGTCCCACGCGCTCGAGTTGCCGCATCGCCTCCGCGCGGGTGCGGGCGTTCTCTCGGCGCTCGAGCCCCAACATCCCTGCAAACACCCCGCTGCGGGTGCGGGTGTAAGCGCCCAGGGCCACATTTTCCAAAAGACTCATCGTGCCAATTAAGTTGAGGTGCTGAAAGGTCCGCGCCAGCCCCCGCCGCGCGATGCGGTGGGGCGCAAGGCCGCCGATGGCCTCGCCCGCAAACCGAATCTCCCCCGAGGTGGGCGAGAGCACCCCCGTGACGAGATTGAAAAGCGTCGTCTTGCCCGCCCCGTTGGGTCCGATAAGCCCCAGAATCTCGCCCGGCTGGACGGTGAACGATAAATCATCCACCGCACGGAGGCCGCCAAAGGCTTTGGAGACGTGGGAGAGCTCGAGCAGCGCCCCCGTCACCTTGGGCTTATCTCTAGGCAACAGCGGCGGCGCGTCCGTCCGCACCGGCTCGGGCGGCGCGGGGGGCAAAAACCCGCTCAAGAGCGGCAGGAGCCCGCGCCGCGCGCCTTGCAACACAAGGATGAGGATGAAGCCAAACGCGATAATTTCGTAGTTCCCGCTACGCCCCAACAGGACCGGCAGGTACTCCTGCAACGCCTCCCCCGCGACCACAAAGAGCGCCGCGCCAAAGACCGCCCCCCAGAGCGAACCGAGCCCCCCCACCACCGCCATAATCAGATAATCAATTGACGCCCCCAGCCCCGCAATTCTGGGGTCCAAAAAGAGTTCCCGGAACGCGAAAAGCCCCCCCGCGAGCGCCGCATAGGCCGCCGCGAGCAAAAACGTCGTCATCTTGAGACGCCCCACGTCCACCCCGAACGACGCCGCCGCCACGCCGCCCGTCCGCAGCGCCTTGATGGCCCGCCCCATCCTCGAGCGCATCAGATTCAAGGAAAGCAGCAGCACGAGCAGCACGCAAGCCCAGACGAGATAGTAGTACACGCGCTCCCCGCGAAGCTCGAAGCCGAACACGCTCAGCGGCGGAAAACGGTTGCCCGTCGCGCTCCCGAAGCCCGTGTTCCCGCCCGTCACGGGTATCCAGTTTTGCAGCACGCCCGTGATGATGAGCCCCCAGGCGAGCGTGGCGAGCGCCAGAAAGTGACCTTTGAGCCGCAGCGTCACGAGCCCGATAAGCCAGGCGATGCCGACGGACAAGAGGATGCCCGCGACGATGCCCAGCCAGGGGTTGAGGCCGTAGCGGCTCGAGAGAATCGCCGCCGCGTACGCCCCTGTCCCCACAAACGCCGCCTGCCCCAGTGACGCGAGCCCCGCGTAGCCCGTGAGCAGCACCAGCCCCATGACGACTAAGCTGTACATCCCAATGAGGTTGAGGAGCCGCAGATAGAAGCCCGAAAGCACGAACGGCGCAATGGCGACGAACAGTAAGAAAAGAGAGAGCAGCCCCGCACGCCACGGAAAGCGCGCTTGTGTAGAAGTCGTGACGGACTCGGATGTTACTTTAGGCGCGGCCTCGGACACGTCCTCTTTCATCAGTCCACGTGCTCCTCAAAATCCTGGTGTTGCAGCGACCGCACCAGCAGCACGGGGATGATGAGCAAAAAGACGAGCACGTCCCGGTAGGCCGAGGAGATGTAAAACGCGCTGAACTGCTCCGCGACGCCCACAAAAAGCGCCCCCAGCACCGCCACGAGCGGGTTGACCAAGCCGCCGATGATGGCCCCGACGAATCCCTTGAGGCCGAGCAGGAAGCCCAAATCATAAATCATCTTGGTGATGGGCGTAATCAGCACGCCCGCCACCGCGCTAAGGAAAACGGAGAGCGTAAAGCTCAAACTCCCCGCCCGCACCACGCTGATGCCCGAGAGCCGCGCGCCGAGCCGGTTCACCGCCGCCGCGCGGAGCGCCTTGCCGTAGATGCTGTGGCTGAAAAATAGGTAGAGCAGGAGCATGAGAGAGCCGCTAATGACGAGCAGCCACACGGCCTGATAGGACAAAAACGCGGGGCCGATGTCCACGCCGCCGCTCCCAAAGGCGGGCAGGCTGTAGGGCTGCGGCCCCCAAAAGGCGAGCCCCAGGCCGGTCAGCGCGAGGTGAAGACCGATGGTGAGGATGAGGAACACGAGCACCGAGGCTCGAGGCAGCGGCTGCACGATGAGCCGGTAGCAGATGGGGCCGAGCAGCGTAGTGAGCGCCACCGCCAGGAGAAGTTGCAGGGGGTAGCTAAGTTCTGCTCGAGTCGCCCAGAGCACGAGCGCGTAAACGAGCGCCGCCCCGGCCCAAGGAAGCAGCAGCCCCAGCCCCGCCCGCCGCCAGTACCCTTGCCGGAGCGCGGTCACCGCGTCAAACACGCCCCAGGCAAGGAGCCCCACCACCGCGATATAAAGCGTACCCGGCACTTGCGCCGCGCCTAAACTCGCCGCCGAGAGCGCCGAGAGCATCACAAACTCCCCTTGCGCCACGTTGATAACGCTCGTGACCGAGTAGAGAACGACGATGCCCAGCGCCATGAGCGCGTAAATGGCCCCATTGGTGAGGCCTTCAAAAAAGAGGATGATGGGTATATCGAACAAAATAAGTTAAGTAAAGACAGAGTAGGGGCGGGCTTTGCACCCGCCCCCAAAGCTTACTCGCCCGCTAAGGTCCAGTTGTTATCTACAATCTCGACGATGACCAGCGCGCGGTCATCCAGGCCGAGGTGGTCCTCTGCGGTGTAGTCGAACACGCCGCCCACGCCGACAAAGGGGGTGATGTCCTCGAGCGAATCCCGAATCGCCGCCCGCGCCGCCTCCAAGTCGCTCAAATCCACGCCCTCGGCTACCGCGTCCTCAATTGCCAGCTGAAGTAGCTGATACGCGTCCCACGCGTGCCCGCCAAAGGTGCTCGCGGTGCCCGCGCCGTAGGCGGCCTCGTAGTCCTCGATGTAACCCTGCGCCACCGCCTTGATGGGGTTGTCGTCCGCAAGCTCATCCACCACAATCATCGGGCCAATCGGCAGCCGCACGCCCTCCGCCGCGTCTCCGGCCTGCTCCAAAAAGGTGGGGTTGCCGACGCCGTGGCTCACGTAGATTTGCCCATCAAAGCCGCGGTCCCGGAGCGCCTGGACGACCAAAGCCGAGTCGCGCACCACGCCCCAAACGAGGACGGCGTCGGGATCGCTCGAGACCGCCCGCAACGTCTGCGGCGTGACGTTCGTGTCGGTGCGCCCATAACGCTCAACCGTCGTAATCTCAACATCGTTCTCAGCCGCTAAATTCTGAAGCTCGACCAAGCCGCCCTCGCCGAAAGCGTCGTCCAGACCCATGAAGGCAACCGTTTGAAGTCCCCTGGCCTGCATATCGTCCACAATGCCCTGAATCATCAAGCGGTCCGTCTGTGGCGTCTTAAAGACCCACGTGCGCTCCTCCACGGGCTCGATGATGGACGCGGACGCCGCCATCGAGACGGTCGGCACCTCCGCCTCCTGCACCGTGTCGATAATCGCTAGCGAGTTTGCGGTGATGGTGCAGCAGATGACCGCGTGGACGTTCTCTTCTTCTATCAGGCGGCGCACGTTCGTCACCGCTTGCTGGGTATCGGTGGCGTCGTCTAAAAAGATGATTTCGACGGGCACGCCGCCGATGCCGCCCGCGGCGTTGAGCTGGTCCTGGAGCAGCCTAAAGGTGTTCGCCTCGGGCTCGCCCAGGGCGGCGGCGGGACCCGTGGCGGACGCCACCGCGCCGATGCGAATCGTTTGGGCGAGGGCCGCGCTGAAGGCAAAGGCCAAGACGGTAAGAGAGACGACAAGCCTAAGGGCAAACTTCATAACTCCTCCTTATGCGCCGTAAGCGGGCGCGATGGTGATGCGTTAAGGTGCATCGTATCACACAGGCTAAGTGGCAACTACCGGACGCTCCCGCATCACCGGCTCTTGGACCTCGACGCCCTCGAACGGCGTCCCCTCCTCGAACCAAGATTTCGGGGCCGCGTGCCCCCACAACGTCTGCCGCTGCGGGTCGTCAAGGGTCCAGCGGATAGGCTCAAAGTCGGGGTCCACAGTGAGATAATCCGAGGTAAAAAGCTCGGTGCGGTGGCCGTCGGGGTCGCGGATGTAGAGAAAGAATGCGTTGGTGATGCCGTGCCGTCCGGGGCCGCGCTCGAGCCTCTCCACATGCCCCGTCGTCGCCAGAAGGTCGCAGGTATGGATAATATTCATCGCCGTGGGCACCCACACGCCGACGTGGTGGAGCCGCGGCCCCCGCCCGTTGGTAAGCGCCACGTCGTGCGTGTTGCCCTTGCGGTGCATCCACACCGCCCAGAGCCGCGGGTCGTCGCCCTCCGTCTCGGTGTATTCGGTGGTGCGAAAGCCCAGCCGGGCGTAAAAATCGTGCGTCCCCTGTGTGTCGTTGCTGAATAGGTTGAAGTGGTCAATGCGCATGACCTGCGCGCCCTTGTATTCGCCGTAACGTTGCAAGCTCCTCTCGACGCTCTCCATTTTGTAGTAGAACTCGAGCGGCATCCCGAACGGGTCCACCACGTGCAGCGTCCGCCCCTGCGCGTGCTTGTCCACCCATTGAGTTGGTAAGTTCTGGCTCGAGAAAAACGCCTCGGCCCTATCTAAATCCGCTTCGCTCGCCACTTTGTAAGCCAAACGCTTGGCAACGGGCGCGTCCGTTTGGGTGAGGACGAAGGAATGGTGATTGCGCTCCTCGAGCCCGCGCAGATAGAGCGTATTTTTTGTGCGCTCCGTTTCTATTAAACCGAGGATGTCGACGTAGAAGGTGCTCGAGCGTTCCAAATCGGTCACGCCCAGCTCGATGTGAGAGAGCCGCACGATGTTAAAGGGCGGGTCTGGGTTGGCTTGTCGAATTGGCATGAGTTAATCCGCGGGAACTGCTTCTTCTTGAGTCTCCACGCTCAGCTCATCGCTTTGCTCCAAAAACGCCTTGATTCGCTCCACATAAGGCTCCTTGTCGTACCCCTCGTAAAGCGCGCACTGCGTCCTCACCGGGTCACCAAAGAAAAACTTTTCGTACAAGTTTTGCCGCGCGCCAAAAGACGAAATCGTCATGTCCCAGGCGAGGCGGTAGAGCTTGATGCGTTCTTCGGCGCTGGCGTTGCGGGCCTGCAAGAACTTGTCGATTTTGTCGCCCATCGGCCCTTTACGGTCGGCTTTGGTGGGAATCATGATGAGACCCGAGGCGCTCAAGAGCTGGATGATTTCGTTCATTCGCGGGTAGAGCTGCGGGTAGAGGTTGCGTGCCGCGTTGACGGGTCCTTTGGCGGGCGTCATCGTGCCCCATTGGTCGGGCTCGGCCCCCTCCTCGGCGGCGAGCTTGAGCGCCTTCATGACTTCTAAGTTGAGGATAATCTCCGCGACTTTCTGCTGCACGTGCTGAAACTGCGCGCTGCCGATGGTATCCACGATGGCCTGCGCCACCCCCAAAAACGCCTCGGTCTTGGTGATTTTGACGTTCACGACTTGGTGCGCCATCTGATAGACCGCGCCCGTCGTCCCGTACGCGCGGTTGGCGAGTTTCACGTCGTTCATCAAGAACACGCGGTCCCAGGGCACCAGCACGTCGTCAAAGTAGACCATCGCGTCCATCTCGTCAAAGCGCGAGCCCAGCGGGTGGTCCTCGTGCGAGCGGCCGATGTCCAAAGGCTCCCGGCACTGGAAAGATACGCCTTGTGTATTACAGGGCACCGCAAAGGCGAGCGCGTAGCGCGTCAGCTCCTCCTGCTCTTTAAGCACCGTCGAGGGGAAGATGAGGATTTCGTCCGCTATCGGCAGCGTCGCCATCATCCGCGCGCCGCGCACGATGATGCCCTCGCCCGTTTCGCGCACCAAGCCGAGGGCGATGTAGGGGTCGTCCATTTCGTCCGCCCTCGCCGAGCGGTTCACCTGCGGGTTGGTGAGCGCGTGCGTCAAGCAGAGGTCGTTCTCGCGCACGTGCTCATAATAGTTGCGCATGTTCTCGCCAAAACGCGGGTCACATTGCGCAAAATAATCCGCCGCCTGCGCCGCCGCCATCACGTTGACGTTGAGGTAGTCCGGCGCGCGCCCGATAAAGCCCAGCGAGGCGTCCGCCCAGACCTTGTGCATCTTCGCGCGGCGCTGCAAATCCTCTTTCGTTTTGGGCACCATAAAGCTCATGCCCACGCGCTCGCCCGTCGTCGGGCTTTCATAGGTCATCACGTCTTGCAACTCGGGCACGTGCTGCAAATCGTAAAGATGGGCGATGGACGCCGCCGCGTTTTTCGTGTGCGGGTGGGTGGTCGGGTCGGCGACCTTTTCGCCGTCCACGTAGATGTTGGGCGGGTTGCGCTTTAGACCCTCTAAAAACTCTTTTCCGGTGCGTGCTGGCATTATGCCTCCTTTATGGCTGCTTGAATGCGGGTAAGTGCTCCTCTTGAACGCCTATCTCCTTGAGAAATTAGGTTGAAGTAGTCGAGAACTTCTTCGTGACATTCAACGTCTTGACTGAAAAAGTTTAGAATCTCAGTGCGGATTTCTTGGTCAATAGTTCCGTCTGTAAAAGTAGTCACGATGGCTGAGAGTTTAGGCTCCACCTGAAATTCTTTTTCAACTATTACGTCTTTTGAAAGGTCATTTTTATCAAGAGTGCGTACATGATAGCTGGCAAACCATCGACAGCCCTTCCACTCGAGCCCCACTGTGTACTCAAGCGTTGGTTTGTGCTCAACTTTTAACCGCCATAGTGCTCCAACATAACCATCTACCCAATCTTCAAATTGAGTCGAGTAAACGTCGGTATCTAGGTGAAAACGCGGACTTCTAACTGAGCGAACTTCTGTTTTTGTAATAAGTGCGCGTTCAAAAGTTCGTAGCCGATACTGAAGAACGCTCACAGCATCGACAAACCGTGCCAGATTAAGAATCTCCGAATCCATCAACTTTTACCTTCTCAGACCACTTCATTGTACTTGAATACTTTGATGACGTAGCCGTTCGGGTCCTCGACAAAAAACCCGTAGGGTCCCTTTTCATGGCGGTAAAGCTCTCTCATGTCGCGGCCCATCTTTGCTCGAGCCTCCAGTCTCTCGTACATCTCGTCCACCGCCCCAAAGTCGGCAAGCTCGAGGCCCAAGTAGGTGATACTCGAGGCGGAGGGCATATCGTCCGAGCGGTCAAAAATGAGCGTGAAACTATCCGCTAAACTCAGCCACAACCGCCCACCGTCGGGGTCGAAGTTGGCCTCTTCTAAACCCAGCACATCTTTGTAGAAGGCTCGAGTGCGCTCTAAGTCGTTTGTGCGGAGGGCTATATGCTGAAGTCGCTTCACGGTTGCTCCTTTTCAACCTTCACGCCTGTACTGCGTCTGGATGAACCGGCTTAACTTTTGAATAACGCTCGAAATCTTTGACATTTAGCGTGAGGATGTTTTCTACGCTGTGCGTCTACATCGCGGCAACTAGGCGGGCGTCGTGGACTTGTTTACCCCTAACGTCAAAGCGGGTGACGAGCTCGAGCCAGTTGGTAAAGACGCTTGGCATATCCGGGAGAAGCGGAAACCTCTTAACAAGCTGGTCTGTCACGGCCCTTGTCTTAGCTGTCGTCCATCCCAAACCGTTTTTATCCTTTGGCCGCGTCCCCACACTCCAGAACTCATAGATGTTTTGCGGCACCATCACCATCTCGTCCTGACGTAACATGAGCGTTTCCAACGCTTGCATAATGAGCGAATGCTGATTGGCGCCCGTGTCTGCGTAACGCAGCAAAACGTTCGTGTCGGCGAGGTAGCGGGACATCAATCGTAGATGGAGTCGCGGCTCACGGCCCAGTCGGAAAGGCCGGGACCTTTATCAAACGTTTTAACGAGTTCGCGCAGGTCCTCAGCCCGCTCTTCAGGCGTCATGGAATCCCAGAGCGGCCCGAAATGGCTTTTTTGCCCCACCGGCTCAGTGCGCACCTTGAGCCGTGTGTGCGGCTCTGTGTTGCCAAGCTGCTCCTTGGTCAAGTGCAACTCGCCGTTTTCGTCGGTCTCAACCTCGAGCTCAACTATATTCGCCATATTTACCCTTTCTCACCAGTCATAAATTGTGTCGCGGCTAATTTGCTCGAGCGTCAGCCCCGGACCGCCTTCGTGACTCTCGGCCCATAACCGAAAAGCTCTGGCGCGCTGCTCCGGCGTCGCCACTTCGTGAAAACGCTTGGACGCAGGCCAGACGATGACCTGATTCCCGAGGCGCATCGTCTTGAAATGCTCCTCAGCGCCGAGCTGACCTAACAAGTCTTTGGGAAGCGTGAGATTGCCTTCGCTATCTGCCTTGATGTCAACTTCGTGGGCTTCCTTAATCACCTTTCACCTCACCCAAGTTCCAAACACCCGTATCCTCGTAGCGCAGCAAGACCTTTATGTCAGCCGGGTAGTGTGACATCAGTCGTAGATAGAATCTCTACTGACTGCCCAATCGGAAAGAGCAGGCGCATCATTATCCCCAAACCGCCTCGCCCACGCCTCAAAATCTCGAGCCCGCTCTTCAGGCGTCAGGTTCGCCCATTTCGGCCCCCACTTAGGCTGGGGCGTTTTGCGCTCGAGCCTCACCTTAAAACTCGTGTGCGGCTGAACGTCGCCAAGCTGTTCTTTTGAAATATGAAGTTTGCCATTCTCATCCGTCTCAACCTCTAACTCAACCACGTCCGCCATACGCATCTACCCTTTCCCCAGTTTTGGGATAGCGTGTTCACCTAGCGCCACCGCGATGTTTTTCGTCTCCATATAAAAGTCAAACGAGTAGTCGCCCCCGTCGCGCCCGATGCCTGAGGCTTTCATGCCGCCAAAGGGCGTGGGCAGGTAGCGGACGTTATGGGAGTTCACCCAGACCATCCCGGCCTCGAGCCCTCCCGCAAACCGGTGCGCCCGCGTCACGTCTTTCGTCCACAAGTAGGCGGTGAGACCGTATTTCACGCCGTTGGCGAGTTCTAACGCCTCCGTCTCATCTTTAAAAGGAATCGCGGTGAGGACGGGGCCAAAAATCTCTTCCTGGGCGATGCGCATGGTATTTTTTGCGCCCGTAAAGAGCGTGGCGTTGACGAAGTTGCCCTCTAAAGTCTCGCCGCCCGCCGCCACGGTTGCGCCCTCTTCTTTGGCAAGGCTGAAGTAGCTTCGCACCTTTTCCAGATGCTTGGGATGAATTAGCGGGCCAATTTCGGTGACGGGGTCTAGGGGGTCGCCAACTTTTATCTTCTTGGCGCGCTCGGCCAGCCGTTGCGTGAACTCGTCGTAGATGCTTCCTTCGATTAAGACACGGCTCGAGGAGGTGCAGCGTTCACCGTTGAGCGAATAAATCATGAATAGCGCCGCGTCGAGCGCGCGCTCCAAGTCCGCGTCGGCAAAAACGACCACCGGGTTCTTGCCGCCAAGCTCAAAGTGAACCCGCTTCAAGGTCGGCGCGCCCTGCGCCATGATAAGCGAGCCTGTGAGGCTTTCGCCCACGAAAGCGATGGCTTTAATTTCGGGATGCTCGGTCAGCGCCTTGCCCGCGCTCTCGCCGTAGCCATTGACCATGTTGACGACGCCCTTGGGCAGCCCCGCCTCGTTCATAATGTCGTGCAGGCGCATCGCGGTCACGGGGCTCCACTCGGCGGGCTTGTGGACTACCGTGCAGCCCGCGGCCAAGGCCGGGGCGATTTTCCAGGTGGAGAGCATGAAGGGCGTGTTCCAGGGCGTGATGACCCCCACCGGGCCGATGGGCTGGCGCAGCGTGTAGTTGAGGAAGCCCTCGGTGGGGAGGGAGGAGCCGTCTCGCGCGCCCTCGCACCGGTCGGCAAAAAAGCGGAAATTCTGCGCCCCGCGCACCGCCGCCTTGCTCATAAAGCGGATCGGCTGGCCGGTGTCGAGGCTTTCCAAAAGCGCGATTTCGTCGGCGTTTTGTTCGATAAGGTCGGCGACATTGTGGAGGAGTTCTTTGCGCTCCTTAGCGCTCAGGTCGCGCCAGGCGGGAAAGGCGTCTCGAGCCGCCGTCGCTGCCCTGTCAACGTCCTGGGTGTCTCCCAAAGCGACGGTGCAAATCACGGAGTTATCAATCGGCGAAAGCGTCTCAAACGTCTCATTCGACACCGAATCGAGCCACTCGCCGTTAATAAAATGCTTGACGCCTCGAGCCGCAACATGCTCGCGGTAGCCGTCGGCTCGAGACCGGTTGACCGCCGCCTTGTCGGGTGTGCTCAAAGTAGACGCCACCCCGCTCACGCGTTCACCTCTTGTTTGGATTCCATTTCCCCCTCTAATGTCTCGGCGACGACGCGGTTCTCGAGCGCCCCCACGCTTTCGACCTCGCAGCGAATCACGTCCCCCGGATTCACGTGCGAGATGCCCTTGGGCGTGCCCGTCAAAATCACGTCGTTCTCTCCTAAAGTCATAAATTCGCTCACATACTCGATGATGTCGGCAATCTTGTAAACCATGTTCGCCGTGTTACCTTCTTGCCGCTTCTCGCCGTTGACGAATGTTTGCAAATTTAAGTTCTGCGGGTCGGGCACCTCTGCCGCGTCCACCCACCACGGTCCCATCGGCAAGAAGGTGTCAAAGTTTTTGGGCTTGATGGGCGGGCGGAAGTGGTTGATAACAAAGTCGCGCACAACCAAGTCGTTGGCGACGGTGTAGCCCTTGACGTACTCGAGCGCGTCCTCAGCCCTCACCCGCCGCGCCGGTCTGCCGATGATGACGGCGAGTTCGTTTTCATAGTGCATGTACTCGACGCCGTGGGGCCTCATGATAGTTCCTAAATGTCCAAGAAGCGCGTTGCGCAACTTGGGGAAAAGCGCGGGCTGGTCCGGCTTGTCTAAGTCCAACTCCGCCGCGTGGTCGCTGTAGTTAAGCGCGAGCGCGAGAATCGTGCCCACCTCAACTGGCGGAAGCCAGGTAACCGCGTCTTGCGCGTAGTGGCGTCCGGAGGCGGTGACGACGCGCTCGTCTTCAACCGTGACATTTTCGAAATGACCGTTGATGATGACTCGAGCGCGTTTCATAACTCCCCCCGACGCCCCTCGGAAGAATTCTCCCGCCTCACGCCGCCACCCCTTCCAAAATCCCGTACTTGGCGAGCGTCGTTTTGAGCTTCACTTCGTTTTCCGGCATCATCGGGCCCAATGGGAGCCGCCACTGCGCCTCGCAAAGGCCCATCATCGACAGGGCGGTTTTGAGGGGCACCGGGTTGACTTCGATAAACAAGATGTCGTTAAGCTCGAGCATCCGGTAGTGCAAATCCCGCGCCTCGTCCCACCGGCCCGCCGCCGCCAGGGTGTAAAGCTCCGCGATCTCCTTGGGCGCAATCACGCCCGTGGCGCTCACGTGGCCGGAGCCGCCCAGCGCCAGCATGGGGTAGGTCATCGTCTCCGCGCCGCAGTACACGCCGAAGTCGCGCCCAGCATAAACAAAGGTGTAACTCACGTCGTCTAAGTTTTTCGTCGCGTGCTTCACGCCCAGGATGTTCGGGCACGCTTCGCGCAAGCGGCCAATCGTCCGGGGCTCGATATTGACCGCCGTGCGTCCGGGGATGTTGTAGAGCATCACGGGCGTTTGGGGGACGCTGTCGGCGATTCTCTTGAAGTAAGTAAACAGGCTGTTCTGGTTCGGTCTGATGTAGTACGGGCTGATGACGAGCACCGCGTCCGCGCCCGCCTCCACCGCGTGACGGGTCAGCATCATAGTTTCGTCAAAGTTGGTCGTGCCCGTCCCCGGCATCACGGGCACGCGGCCCCGCACCTCTTTGATAACAAATTCGGTGATGAATTTGCGCTCCTCGAGCGAGAGCGAAGAGGGTTCGCCCGTGGTGCCCGTGCAGCCCAAGCCGTGCGAGCCTTCGCGGATTTGGAAGTCGATAATCTCTCGCAGTGCATTCTCGTCAATGTTATTTTCCGAGCCCGTAAAGGGTGTGGGCAGCGGGACCAAAGAACCTTTGGGTAACTCCATGAAGTGTCTCCCTCACATGCTTAAACGCGTGCGCACTTGAAAAAACGTTCTTAACGCGAGTATAGAGCGGCGCACAGGTAGGTCAATGGGTGAAAGGGACAAATGGGCCGTTAAACCGTCCCTGGCTCTGGGTGCTTTTGGGCGGGTAAAATGAGAGAGCAGAAGCGTAAGTTTGGTGGTGGGTTGCTCGAGCGTCACCTTCGCACCAGTAAGGTTTAACACTTAGGATGACACACAGCAATAAAAAACGCGCTCTCGCGAGCGCTTACAAAGAGCAGTCTACACCCATATACAGTATTCGTCAAGCCCATGCAGCCGAAACCCGGACAAAACTTGATTAGCGGCTTCAGGAACGCGACAACACAGGTCGAGGCGGACAAGGAGGAGGTAATAAAAGAGTCTTTGGCGATCCTACAGCTACCGCTCCGATGATACCCATATGCAAGCGTTAAAACCCTTATGGAGTCGGCGGTTTTTAATGCGTCTTACAAAGTTTTACAAAGGCGCGTGAAGTCTCGTAAAAGGGCCGCCGAAAAGCCTGTTCCTTGTTCTATTCCCGACTATACAGACCCTTGCCTGGATTTTAGGTGTAAAGGCTTGACGAATAACGTATACGGGTGTAAGATAGAAAAATCAACGCGCTGAAGGGCGCGCTTTTTATTTGGTTCTCTTTTATTTTGTCCTCATTCAAGCCCAAAACTTGAAAGCTCTCTTACGGGCTTTGTGGCGGCTTCACGGTACTATCTCTTATGGCAAACACAGCAG
This sequence comes from Trueperaceae bacterium, assembly GCA_965214995.1. GTDB lineage: Bacteria > Deinococcota > Deinococci > Deinococcales > Trueperaceae > CBDCCT01. The sequence goes on along the minus strand of CBDCCT010000002.1, from coordinate 3,255,978 downwards.
ACATCGACAGAGTTCAAAAAACCGACGCCGAGTGGCGCGAAGAACTGACGCCCGAGCAGTTTCGCGTGCTGCGTCGAGAGGGCACCGAGCGCGCGGGCTCGAGCCCGCTGGACCAGGAAAAGCGCCCCGGCACGTTTCTATGCGCCGCCTGCGGGCTGCCCCTTTTTGGTAGCGACATGAAGTTCGACAGCGGCACGGGCTGGCCGAGCTTTTACAACTTTATTGACGGGCACCTAGAGACCAAGCGGGATTTCAAGCTCATCTTGCCCCGCACAGAATACCACTGCGCCCGCTGCGGCTCTCATCAGGGGCACGTTTTCAACGACGGGCCGCAGCCCACGGGCAAGCGCTACTGCAACAACGGGGTGGCGCTCGAGTTCGTCCCCGAAAGCAGCACGTCCGGTAACACGTAAACCGCGATCAGCAGTCGAGCGTAGAAGAGCGCGCCTTAGCATTGGGGTGCGTTTTTTTATCGTCATCATCCTCTGTGGGGACATATGTCTGGGCTGTTTTCCCTAGACTCTCCTAAAGGAGGGGCGACTGTGCAAACACTGGCACCCGAACTGCAGGCGCTCAAGAACCAAATTTTGGCGCTCGAGGAGAGGGCCGCGCGCCTTACCGCGGGCGTGAGTGACGAGGCGTTGTTGCGACGCCCCGCCTCCGGGACCTGGTCTATCGCCGAATGTCTGGACCACCTCAACATCACCGGGCGCAGAAGCGTTGCGTTGGTGGACAAAGCCGCGGCGGAGCTTAGGGCCAAAAATTTGAGGAGCGGCGGTCCCTTTCGGCCTCGCCTTTTTGTAAAGCTCTTCATCCGGGCCACCGAGCCCCCCGCAAGGTTCAAAACAAAAACGGGCGCGGCGTTCGTGCCCGGAGCGCTCGAGCCGGACGCCGTCAAGCGCGAGTTTTTGGCCCTACAAAAGGAGTTTTTAAGGCAGCTCGAGGCGCTGAACGGCCTCGAGCTCTCCCGCGCACGAGTGCGCTCGCCCTTCGCGGGCTGGCTGAGCTACACCCTTTACGAGTGGCTGCTGGTTCTCTTGGCGCACGAGCGGCGGCACCTGTGGCAGGCGGAGAAGGCGCTCGAGCGCCTCTGACGGTCGGCGTGGCACTACATAGCTACATAGAAGGGCGCCTATTCAGCCAGGGTCATGTCCTCGAGCGCGTTGAAGAGCGTTCTGCGCGCCGCCAGGGGGGCCTTAGCGACGAGCAGGTTGTCGTCGCCAAAGGTGCGTAGCGCCAGCGCCTCGTGTTCCAAGGCCATATAGAGCGCGCCGACCTTGCCCAAGGTGCGCCCCGCCAGAAGCTCCTTGGCGGTGCCGAAAAGCCCCGGCGCCTCGCCGCAGGTCGCGCCGGGGCTCGCCGAGAGCAGGTAGCCCACCGCCACCGCCGTGACCGCCGGGCACGCCTCTTTTATCGTCTCGATGAACCCCTCGTGACGCCTGCGTTCGTCGGACAGGCGCGCCGCCTCGGTGAGCGCGTTGCTCACGGGCAGGTTGACCGCGGGGCGCGCGGGCGGGCGGTAGGGGAGCACCCGGAAGTCGCTCTCGGCGAGCGACAGGACGTGCGCGAGCGCCCCCAGCCCCCTGAGCCCCCCGCTCCCGCCGTAGCCGCTCGCGGGAACCTCGGCGTGAAGGATTTTGCCGCCCTCTAGGTAGAGCAGCCCCTCGCGCCCCGCCGGGCCGAATTCCAAAAGCCCGTTCTGGCCCGCCAGCCCCATCATCTCCAAAAGCCCGGCTAAGGGAACGAGCGAGGTGTTGCCCGAAAGCGGCACCTCGTTCGTTCTCGCTCCCCCAGCCTTTATTCCCGCCACGGAGGGGAGGTCGAGCGTTTCGTGCTCGGTCGGGTTTTTGGGCCGCGGCAACGCGCCGAGGGGCGGCGGAAAGGGCAGCGTGCTGGTGGCTCCGGCGTGGCGTCCCCGGTCGGCTTGCGTATCGCCAACCACGTAAAAAGGCAGGTCGGGCGAAAGGCGGCGCGTCCAGGCCAAAAAGCCGCCCACGCTCGCGCCGCGCACGAGCTCGTCGCAAAACACCGCGCTGTAGCGAACCGTCCGGAGACTTTCCAGCGCCTCCCGCGGGTCCTGGAACGAGTCGACCTGCCAGCCCACCTCGGCGAGCGCTCCCTGGATGGTCTTGAGTCGGTTGTAAATTGTGGCGATCACCAAAGCCTTGGTACCCAACGCGTCCCGGCTCCTCTCCCTACGTTTGTTCTAAGCCCACACCCTACGCCCGTCATAACGTCCCCGTCACGACGCGCGCGCTACACCCGTAATGTTGCGGCATAACCCCGTGCCACGCTGCCTCTGGGCCTCAACGAGAGTTTCCCGAGTGCTCCTAACACGTCCTCACCCATTGTAGGCGGGAACAACGCCAAAGGTATATAAAAAACCGCCGTGCCCGGCGTAGCCCCGCAAAAGTCAAAAATGCCCTGCGAAGGCTGGTCTTGGGGGTACAATGAGCCACTTTGAAAGTAGCCGTCATCGCGGACATTCACGGCAACAGGCAGGCGCTCGAGGCCGTTCTCGCCGACATCAGAGAACAGGGAATAGAAGAAGTCGTCGTCAACGGGGACATGGTCAACCGCGGCCCCAGTAACATAGAGGTGATGGAGCGCGTGAGCGCCGAAGGGCTGCCCATGACGCTCGGCAACCACGACGACCTCATGCGCAAGTGGGTGGACCGCGACGCGGACATCCCGCCCCTGTGGTTTAAAGACCCCTTTTGGGACGGCACTGCCTGGTGGGCGGCGCGGGGGCTTCAACGGGCGGGCTGGATTGACACCTTTAGAACCTTGCCCATGACGCACGCCGTCACGCCCGAAGGAGCGCCGAGTTTGCTTCTTTCGCACGGCTCGCCCCGACACTACCGCGAGGGCTACGGCAAGTTTTTGACCGACGCGGACATTGAGGGCATCCTCGAAGTCACCCCCGCGGACGTGCTCATCGGCTCGCACACGCATAGCCCCCTGGAGCGCCGCTGGGGCCCCTGTCTGGTCCTCAACACGGGCGCGGTCGGCACCCCCTTTAACGGCGACCCGCGCGCGCAGTATCTCGTGATGCACCTTCAGGGGGACGTGTGGCGACACGAGTTTCGCGCCGTGCCCTACGACCGGGCGGGGGCGTTAGAAGCGTTCGAGACGAAGGGGCTGCTCGAGGAGGGGGGCCTAAGCGCCCGCATTTTCTATGAAGAACTCCTCTGCGCCCGCTCCTTTTTGACGCCCTTTCTCATGTGGACCGAAAAGCAGGGGATGCCACAGAACGAGGAGACCTGGGCGCGCTTCAAAAAGGCTTTCGCGGACCGCTTTTGTGAGGAGGCTGCTTTGTAAGTGTTCACGCTCGAGCGCCCCACACGCTGCATTACAACCCCGAAAGCTCGTAGTTCTTGGCGATAAACGACTCCCACTCGCTCGGCACGTCCTCCTCGGTGTAGATGGCCGAGACCGGGCAGACGGGCACACACGCGCCGCAGTCGATACACTCCTCCGGATGGATGTAAAACTGGTCGTCCGTTTCGTAGATGCACTCGACCGGACAGACGTCCACACAGGACGAGTCTTTGGTACCGATGCAGGGTTCACAGATGATATGAGGCATAACACTCTCCTTCCTCTTTTATGAAACGCGTTACACGCCCCCCAAAAATAGGGCGCAACTCATTATTACCTTTTTGGCCGTTCCCTGCGCCGGCCCTTTTCTCATTCTCTTCCGCCCAGTTCTACCCAGAGCACCGCGTGAAGCGTTTTTCTCCCCTCGTCGCCCGCGTTCCACCTCCTTTTGTTCCTCAAACACCACTCTCGAGCCGCCCCCTCCTTCTACGATGTTGAGAGAGCGCAGAGGGAACGCTCAAAGAGAGTGAGGGAGGTTTATGAGCACGCTTGTCGCGCTGTTTGACGACGAAGAAATGCTGGACGAGGCGTTGAACGCCCTTTACGGCGAGGGTTTTGGAGATGAAGTGGATGTCGTCCGCGAGGTGGAGCCGCGCGGCAACGTGCCCGTCGCGCCCGCGAGCGGGAGCATCGGGCAGGGCCAGGTGGGGGGCGCGGTACCCAACCCGGCCACCGTCGCGCCCGCTCTGGGCGCCAGGGACGAGGCCATGTCGGCGCTCGGCGCGGGCTTCGGCGACCTCGGCAAGGAGGAGCAAACTTACTACGCCGAGGCCGTCCGCGAGGGCGGCACGCTCCTGTCCGTTCGCGGACCCGAGACGCGCTTGGAGGGGGCTCGAGCCCTCCTCGAGAGATACGCGGCGAAGCTCGAGCTTCACGGCTAGACCTTTCTCAAGCCTTCTCCCATATTATAAGGCTGAACAAAAAAGGACTGGGGCCTTACGGTCGTCTCAGTCCTCGTTACTTTTGGTTTGAAAGCCTACCCACCTCGCGCCGGTGGTTGACAAGGCGCTCCCGACAAGCTACGATACTGAAACCTGAATCAGTTGTCATGTTCGTGCAAGTATAGATAAGCCGTGCTGCGCAGAAGGGACGCCTTTGTCAAGCCTGCCTCAACCCGCCACCGCGCGGGGCGAAGCCACCCGCCAGAAACTCTTGAGCGCCGCCGAGGGCGAGTTCGGCGAGCGGGGCTTCACCAAAGCGTCGGTCTCGAGCATCACCAAGCGCGCCGGGGTGGGGCAGGGCACCTTTTACCTCTATTTTCCGAGCAAAGAGGACATCCTGCGTGAACTCGTGCGGCACATGAGCCGCACGTTGCGGCGGGCGCTGGCCGAGGCGGTGGGAGGCGTGGAGGGGCGGCTCGAGCTGGAAAAGGCGGGCTTCCGCGCCTTTTTTCGCTTCTGCCTGGCGCACGAAGATCTCTACCGGGTGGTGATGGAGTCGCAGTTCGTGGATGAGGATGTCTACCGCGAGTATTACGAGACGCTCGCGGGGGCGTACGGGGCGGGGCTCGAGGAGGCCCAGGCGAAGGGCGAGGTGCGCGCGGGCGACGCCGCAGCGCAAGCCTGGGCGCTCATGGGCGTCGCGCACTTTCTAGGCTTGCGTCACGCCATCTGGGAGGGTCGGGAGCCGCCGGAAGGGGTGATGGAGACGACGTTTGATTTTCTCTCTCACGGCCTCAGCCCGGATGGGGAGCACCGTGATGAGTAAGGACGTAATCGGCGTGAGCGGCATCGGCGTTTATGTGCCCGAGGGGCGCGTCTCGAGCGCCGACATCGCCACGGCGAGCGGGCTGCCCGAGTGGGTGGTGACGGACAAACTTGGTATAAGCGCCAAACCCAAGCCGGGGCCGGACGACCACCCGACCGCGATGGGCGTGTGGGCGGCGGAGCGGGCGCTCTCTGCGTCCGGCCTCTCGCCGAAAGACGTGGACGTGGTCATTTGCATCACCGAAGAATACAAGGAGTACCCCGTCTGGACGGCGGGCATTAAGCTGGCGCACGATTTGGGCGCGGCGAACGCTTACGCTTACGACATTGGGCAGAAGTGCGGGACGGGTGTGCTTGGTCTTAAACAGGCCAAGGACTTGTTGCTGGCCGACGAGAGCGTCCAGACCGTGCTCGTCGCGGGAGGTTACCGCAACGGCGACCTCATCGACTTTGCAGACCCCCATGTGCGTTTTATGTACAACTTGGGCGCGGGCGGCGCGGCGGCGGTGGTGAGGCGGGGGGCGCGTCATGAGATTCTGGGTTCACACATTCTCACCGACGGCGCGTTTTCGCTCGACGTGCGGGTACCCGTCGGCGGCACGGTGGAACCTTTGACGCCCGAGAACGCGGGGCGCTACCTTTTGGAAGTGCCCGATCCCGCCGGGATGAAGGAAAGGCTCGAGGACAAATCGCTCGAGAACTTCCTCAGAGTCATCCACAAATCCGTGGAAAAGTCGGGCTACGAAGTTTCCGACATCGACTATTTGGCGATGCTCCACATGAAAAGGAGCGCGCACGATTATCTGCTCGAGCAACTCCGTTTGGACGAATCACAGTCCACCTATCTTTCGGATTACGGCCACATCGGGCAGGTGGACCAGTTTTTGAGCCTCGAGCTGGCCCAGCAAGCCAGGAAACTTAAAGAGGACGACTTGGTGGTTTTAGTGGCGGCGGGCGTGGGCTATGTCTGGAACGCGCTTTGCTTGCGGTGGGGTGAGGCGTCGTGATGTTTGATATTGCTAAAAAGCGCGCCGAGTTAACGCCGGAACGCCGGGCGGTGTGGTGGGACGGGTGCTGGTTCACGTACAAAGAGCTTGATGAACGCGCCACACGACTCGCCGCGCGGCTCACCGAGGTGGGCGTCGTCAAGGGCGACCGGGTGAGCATCTTGGCGCTCAATCATATGGCGCATTTAGACCTAATTCTGGCGACGGCCAAGCTGGGCTTCGTCTACACGCCTTTTAACTACCGCCTGTCGGAACACGAGCAGCGCAAAATTGCGGACTACGTGCGGCCCAAGCTGATGTTCTTTGACGCCGAGAACGCCGCGGCAGCCGAGGCGACCGGGGTGAAAGGGGTGGGGCTCGAGCTTTACGAATCATGGCTCGCCGCCGCCCCCTCTCCCCCACCGCTGCCTGAACTTTCAAGTGAGGACGCCCAGATGATTCTCTTCACGGGCGGCACCACGGGCATCCCTAAGGGCGCAGTGCAGCCCTACCGGCAGGGTTTTTACAACGCCGTCAACACTGTTTTCTCGTGGGGCCTGCGCGACGACGACTGCGCGGTGCAGGCGACGCCTTGCTTTCATGCGGCGGTCAACGCCCTCACCGTGCCGCTTTTGCACTTGGGCGCTCGAGTGGTGCTGCAACGCGCGTTCAAGCCGGGGGAGTATTTGGAGCTTGTGAGGGAAGAAAGATGCACCCTCCTCTTCATGGTCCCGACCATGTTCAAAAGCCTCACCGAGCATCCCGACTTTCCCACCGCTGACCTTAAACACGTCCGCTGGGCCATCTCGGGCGGGGCACCCTGCCCGGAGCCGGTGCGCGCTGCTTTCATGGCGCGTGGGGTTCGCTTCAAACAGGGCTACGGCCTCACCGAGGCGGGGGTGAACTGCTTTGCGATTGGCTTGGACGACGCCGAGGCCCGGCCCGCGTCCGTCGGTAAGCCCGTCCTCCACGCTGAGGCGGTTCTCCGGGACGAGCAAGGCGAGGTGGTCGCGCAGGGGGAGGTTGGCGAGTTGACCCTGAAGGGGCCGCATCTTTTCAACGGTTACTTCGGGCGTCCCTACGCCACCGCCGAGGTGCTGCGGGAGAGTTGGCTCTACACGGGCGACTTGGCTCGAGAGGACGAGGACGGCTTCTTCTATATCGTCGGACGGCGCAAAGAGATGTTTATCTCGGGCGGCGAGAACGTGTTTCCGGTGGAGGTCGAGAACGCGCTTTACGAACACCCCGCCGTGTCCGAGTGCGCGGTTTTGGGCGTGCCTGATGAACAGTGGGGCGAGGTGGGGCTGGCGGTCATCGTGTTACGTGAGACCATAACGGAGGAGGAGGTACGGGGGTTTTTGAAAGCGCACCTCGCAAGCTACAAGGTTCCTAAACACATCCGCTTTTTTGACGCCCTGCCCAAAAGCGGCGCGGGCAAGATTCTCAAAAGCGACTTAGCCGCCTCTTTTAAGGAGGCTCATGCCACGCTTTAGGGTTGCTGACGAGGTAGAGCTTTACTATCAAAAGGGCGGCGTAGACACGGAGGAGGCGGTGGTTTTCGTCAACGGTCTCACGATGGACACGACCGCCTGGGAGGGGCTCGAGCAGCACTTTGCCGACGCCTACACCACGCTGCGCTACGACTGCCGCGGACAAGGCGAGTCGGATAAACCCGAAGGGCCTTACACGCCGACGCAGCACGCGGCGGACCTCAAAACGTTGCTGGACGGCCTCAGCCTCTCCCGCGTTCACCTCGTGGGCCTGAGCAACGGCGGTTTGGTGAGCATCCTCCTGGCGGGCAACCTCGCCAACGCCGAGCCGGAGCGGGTGAGGAGCGTGACGACGGTGGATTCTTTCGTCCGCGTTGACCCGATGCTTAAGACCATTTTGAAGAGTTGGCGGGCGGCATTAGGCGCGGGCGGCGCGGGGCTCCGCTTCGACGTGGCGACGCCGTGGGTCTGGGGCCACAGTTTTCTTGACAAACACGCCGATGAACTCGCCTCCTACCGCGAGGCGGCCGCAAAGGCCGACCCGGCGGTGATTGGCTATCTAATTGACGGTCTTTTGGGTTTCGGCGACGCGCGCAAAAGTCTCCGCGCGTACGAAGGCCCGCTCTTGGCCGCGGTGGGTCAGGAAGATTTGCTGACGCCGCTACGCTACTCCCACGAAATTGTCGAGTGGGCGCGGCGCGGCCTTTTGGTGACCCTCGAGCACGCCGGTCACGCCGCCCCCGTCGAGAGGCCCGAGGCCGTCGCCCGCGTGGTGCGCGGGTTTATTGGGCGGCTCGAGCTTTTCACGACACCCTTATGGGAAACCGACGATGAGCCCGAATAAATGGGCGGGGGCTCGAGCCCCGAAAGGAGACCCATGACGTAAAAGGCAAAAGGTAGAACCGAAACTAACCACTCATCACTCACCACTAACCACTTGAAAAGGAGACACTGTGAAAAAACTTATCCCCCTCCTCGCCGCGCTCGCGCTCACGCTTGGCTACGCGCAGCCCGTCGAAATCGGCATTTTGAGCCCCTTGACGGGTCCCGCGGCGGGCACCGGGCAGGCGCAGCAAAACGGTTTTAATCTCGCGTTAGACGAAATCAACGCGGCGGGGGGCGTGCTGGGCGAGCCCTTAGAAATTATCATCGAAGACACCCAGGCAGACGCGGCCACCGCCCTCGCCGCCTTTGAAAAGCTCATGACCGAGGACGAGGTGGGGTTTATCGGCGGGGGGTACTCGAGCGGCGTCACCCTCGGCTTGGTGGAGTCGTTCCGGACCTTTCAGCCCGTCGTCACCTGGATAGGCGGCGCGGTCTCGGGCGTCGGCATCGAGGGCTTTGACGGCATCGAGGAGCTTTTGGGCGAAGAGCCCTGGTTCTTCCACATCCACCCCTGGGACTACCATAACGTCGAGGCGGCGACAGGCTTTATTACCCAAGCGGGCATAGACTCGGTGGCGCTTTTGCATGAGGACTCCGCCTTTGGCGGCCCCGGCGCGGCGGGCGCGCAGGCGCTCATCGAGGTCGTTTGAAGTAGCACAAGGGGAAATCTTAGCCATCATCGGTCCCAACGGCGCAGGCAAAACGACGACCTTGAACATGATTTCGGGGCTGCTCGAGCCCTCGAGCGGGTCGCTCACGTTCCGGAACCAAGATATTACGCGCTCGAGCCCCGCCGAACGTTGCCACTTGGGGCTTGGCCGCGCCTTTCAGGTGGTCCAGCCCTTTCCCGAGATGAGCGTCGCGGAAAACGTGGAGGTGGGCGCGCGCTTCGGCAAGCGCGGCGTGGGGGCGCGCGAGGGGGCTAAGCTCACCGAGGAGGCTTTGGCGCGCACCGGCCTCACGCGTGTAAAAGACACACCCGCCGAAGACCTCACGCTGTTGCAGGAGAAGAGGCTCGAGATAGCCAGGGCCTTGGCTACTCAACCCGACGTGCTCCTCCTAGACGAGGTGATGGCGGGCCTCCGCCCCGCCGAGTCCAAAGAGGCGGTCGAACTTGTCAAGAACGTACGCGAGGGCGGCGTCACGGTCGTCTTCATCGAGCACGTCATGCCCGTCGTGCGCGACTTGGCGGACCGGGTCATCGTCATGGACCACGGGGAAAAAATCGCCGAGGGAAGTTACGCGGAGGTCACCAGTAACCCGCAGGTTGTCGAGGCATATCTGGGAAGCGACGAAGATACGGAGGAGGAGGTATGAGGGCGCTTTCCGTCGAGAATTTAAGCACGGGCTACGGCAAAATCGGCGTGCTCTGGGAGGTGAGTTTGCACGCCGACGAGGGCGAATTCATTGCTATCATCGGCGCGAACGGCGCGGGCAAGACGACGCTGCTAAGAACCGTGTCGGGCTTCATCCCGGCGTGGGGGGGCAGCGTCAAGGCGTTCGGGACGCCTTTGAGGGGCCAGAGCGCCGCGCGCATAGTGCGCCGGGGCGTGGGGCACGTACCCGAGGGGCGGCAGCTTTTTCCGCTCATGAGCGTGCGGGAGAACTTAGACAGCGGCGCGGCGTATCTGCCCGGAGCCAAAAAGAAGGCGGCTGAGACTCGAAGCTTCGTCTACAGCCTCTTCCCCCGCTTGGCCGAACGCGAAACGCAGCTCGCGGGCACCCTCTCGGGCGGCGAACGGCAGATGCTCGCCATCGGCCGCGCGCTGATGAGCCTCCCCAAGCTCTTGCTCGTGGACGAACCCTCGCTGGGCCTCGCGCCCGCGCTCACCAAAACGGTGTTTCGCGCCCTCAAACAAATCAACCAGGAGGGCGTGACGGTCGTACTGGTTGAGCAGAACGTGCGCGGCTCCTTGCGGCTGGCGGACCGGGCGTACGTGCTCGAGAACGGCGAGATAAAAAGGGAGGGGCGCGGCGAGGCGTTGTTGGGCGATCCGGAGGTGCAGGCGGCGTATTTATCAATGTGAATGTCGATGTGAGTATAGTGTAAAACTCTCCCGCTTCGCTTGATGGTGAAATCCTACCGCGCAGGGGTATAATTGTGACTAGGAGTCAGCAAACCTAAACATGAACGATAAGCCTTCGCGCAATCCTCCTTTACCGGTTAAGCGTGCTGTTCGCCAACGGTGCGGGTTCGGTTGCGTCATCTGTGGTTTACCACTGTGCGAGTACGAGCATATGGAAGGGTGGGCTGTTGTAAAGGAACATGTTGAAAAGGACATTACTCTACTTTGCAACCGTCATCACACTGAACGGACAAAAGGCCTGCTCCCAATTGAACAAGTTCGGGAAGCTGACCGTAATCCGTACAACCTCCGTGAGGGCGTCTCACCACCGTACACATTGCACTATTCCGGTACAACGGCTATAGCGATCCTTGGCTCAAACGTTTTTCGGTCAGCACCTCTTGAAAATGGTAGGTCTTTTCTCATACCAATTATGGTGGACCTTGAACCTCTTGTTTTATTCCGCTTAGAAGACGGACATCTCCTACTGACCCTGCAGGTGTTCGATATTTACAACAAACAGGTACTTCGCATAGTAGACAACGAGCTTGTATTCTCAGCTACCGGTATATGGGACATTGAATTCGTGAAAACTCGGTTGACAATTCGAGACGGTTTTAGAAAAATCCGCCTTCAGGTATCTCTTAACGCCCCAAGCGGCATAATCATCGAGCGTGGTTTATTTTTACGAAACGGTGTTCAAATCGAAATACATAGCGATGGCAGGCTCACGTTGAACGCGAAGGGGTTCGAGTTAAGTGAATCTTACCTAGATGGCCTTAACGCAGGGATTGTTATTGGGGAAGCCATACCAGGATTGAATCCTTTGTATGGAAACCCGTATGTATCGCGCTATTCTCACGCACCTATGGAGCAATAACGCATCAAGTGATACGGAATTCATGACTATCCTATAAACTCCCTTATCAGCTCCTCGAGCCCCACCCCCCTACCCACTCACCTCCCTCAATCACTTCACGCCTTACTTATTTTTCGCAGCTTTACCAACCTTACGCACTCTCACCCGCTCCAAATCCACCCCCCGCCTGGGTAACCTTAGCGCCCCCTGCACCTCATCATAGGTCGCCATAAACTCGAACACCGCCGCCTGAAGGTCCGAAAGCGCGCTCACCACGTCCTCTTTTTTGCTGCTGCCTCTTAGTAAGCTTTCTTCTCGAGCCCCCTCGAGCCCCTTCATACTTTCCAAAAGCGCCTTGCCGCTCTCGCTCATATAGACCGTTTTGGAACCCCCCGCGGCTCGCTTCTCCGAATGAGCCTCACGCCAGCGCTTTAAGGCTTCATCATTGGCAAAAGAAAAATCCACTACGTCGTAGTCGGCAGCGAGCTCTTTACCTTCGCCCTCGGCAGCGCGAATAAAGGCGTTCATGGTGGTGGGGAGCGAGTGGCCCTCCAAGTTAAGCTCATCCTTCTGCACCGCCTCTTTCGCCTCTTCGTAAAAGCGCTTGAGGGTGCGGCGGCCGCGAATCCGAAAGGCGTCGTCACGGATGAGGTCACTAAATTTTACCGGCATAAAAATCCTCCTAAAGGTTTACCTTACCGCATCACCTCGAGCTGGAAGGGTCCCAACGTTCTCCCACAGCGAGATACAATCCCTTATGGACGAAGGCGAACTTTTGGACGTGCTGAATCCCAGTGGCACCCCCACGGGGGAGCGCAAGGCTCGAGCCGCCGTCCACCGCGACGGCGACTTACACCGCGCCTTTCACCTCTGGATTGTCAAGGAGGGGCGTTACGTCCTTTTGCAACGGCGCTCGCAGCACAAGGATTTGGAGCCCAACAAGCTCGACGTGACGGTGGGCGGTCACTTCGGCGCGGGTGAGACTATAAACGAGGTGCTCCGCGAAACGGAAGAAGAAATCGGCCTCACCGTCACACCCTCCGAGATTCATCACCTCGAGACGCGGCGGGTGGAGCGCACCTATCCAAATGCGATAGACCGTGAAATCCAAGAGGTCTACGTGATGCGCTGCGACCAGCCACTAACGGACTATTTCTTATTACCCAAAGAAGTGTACGTGCTTTATGAAGTGCCGCTGCTGCGCGCTCTCGCCCTCTACCGGGACGGCGGGCACGTGGCAGCGGCTGGGTACGACTGTTACGGGCGTAATAATGACGCCTTGCTCGTTAAAGACGACACGATTGAGCAGGCTCGAGCGGACGTGGTGAGAGCTTTGGAGCTTGTGCGGGATTGGCTCGGGCAAACTCCCAAGTAAACTTTACCCCTCCAAAACCGTCGGCACAATCAAGGGATTACGCCCCGTCGCCTTGCGAAGGTAGCGCCTTACCGGGTAGAAAATGTCGTCGCGGATGTCGCCCAAGCGGCGCTTCTCACGGATGCCCTTTTGAAGCCCGTCCATCGCAATCTTCTCGATTTCCGCGTGGAGTTCGCGGTGGTTGGGGGCCACGCCGCGGCTAATCACCTCGACGCTCGGCTGTTTGCCCGCGAGCGCCATGATGACGACCACGCCGTCGCTCGATAAGGTCTGCCGGTCGCGGATGACGGGTTCGGTAATCTCCTCACCCACCTTGCCCATGTTGTCGATGAAGATGACGCCCGAGTCGATTTGGCCGACCTTGCGGAGGTCGTCTCGAGCGAGCTCCAAAATGTCGCCGTTCTCAGGAATAAGGCTCTTCTGCGGCGGGTTGCTCATGCCCTCGGCCAGCTTCACGTGATTCACCTGGTGGCGCACCTCGCCGTGCCAAGGGATGAAAAACTTAGGCCGGGTGAGGTCGAGAATGAGCTTAAGCTCCTCTTGTGACGCGTGCCCCGAGGCGTGGACCTTGTAGGTGGGCGGGTAGTAGACGTTCACACCCAGCGCGTAAAGCTGGTTGATCACGCGGCCCACCGCCTCCTCGTTGCCGGGGATGGGGTTGGACGACATGATGACCGTGTCCCCCGCCTTGAGCGAGATTTTGCGGTGCGTCCGGGAGGCCAAGCGCGACAGGGCCGCCATCGGCTGCCCCTGCGAGCCGGTGCATAAAAAGAGCACCTTGTCGTCGGCTAAGTCGTTCATCTGGTCGGTGCTGACCAGCGGCTCTTTGACCTCCAGATAACCCAATTCCTGCGCAATCGTCGTGTTCTTAATCATCGAACGGCCCTCGATGACCACCCGGCGGTCGTAGCGTTCGGCCACGCGGACGAAGTTTTGCAGCCGGTGGACGTGCGACGAGAATGTCGTGACGATGACGCGGCCTTTGGTCTTCGAGACGATCTGGTCTACCGCGTTCATCACGTCGCGTTCACTGGGCGTGTAGCCGGGGCGCTCGGCGTTGGTCGAGTCGGAGATGAGAGCCAAGACGCCCTCCTCGCCCGCCTGCGCGAGCTTGTGCAGGTGGCTCGTCTTGCCGTCCGCGGGGTTGTAGTCGAGCTTGAAGTCGCCCGTGTGGACGATGCGCCCGATGGGCGTGTGGATGATTAAACCCGAGTTGTCGGGGATGGAGTGGGTCATCCGGAAATAGTCGACGGTAAAGTATTTGCTGAGCTTGATGCGCTCGTCCGTGGTGATTTCGCGCAGGTCCACGTCGCTCTCTTTGAGCTTGAACTCCTCAAACTTGCCGCGCAAGAGGCCGAGGGTGAGTTTTGCGCCGTACATCGGGATTTTGGGCAGGAGTTTGAGCATATAGGGCAGCCCGCCGATGTGGTCCTCGTGACCGTGGGTGAGGACCCAGCCCTTGATTTTGGCGGCGTTTTCGACCACCCAGTCGATTTTGGGCACCAGGATGTCCACGCCCAGCATGTCGGCGTCGGGGAAAGCCAGACCGCCGTCAATGAGCATGATCTCGTCTTCGTACTCCAACGCGAACATGTTTTTGCCGATTTCACCCATCCCGCCGATGGGAATGATGCGAATGTTTTTCTCGCGGCTCTTGCCGTTTTGTCTTCTTTGGTTGCGTGCCATGTTTCTCCTTTGGTCCCGCATGGTGAGGCGAGAGGCGTTTTCAACACCCGTCGCCGTGATGCGGTCCCTCGTTTGGGCTCGAGGGGAAGCGTTCTTTATTTCTTTCGTTGTTTCGTTGAAAATGAGAAGGTGAGGCAACCTCTTCGCTTGAGTCGCGTTAAACGTTCCTAAAGCCTTTAGAGGTTGCCGGTATATTGTCTAGCGCCGCCCGCCGCGGTCGCCGCGGCCTCGGCCATTGCGGTCACCGCGACTATCGCCGCGCCCACGCCCGCCGCCCCCACCGCCGGAACGGCGCGGGGCGATTTTACCCTCCAACTCGGGTCGGACGAGGTCTATCTTGCCCCGGTCATCAATGGTATTGACCTTGACCTGAAGCGTGTCGCCCACCTTGAGGTAGTCATCCACGCTTTCAACCCGCTCCTCGGCGATCTGCGATATGTGCAGCAAGCCGTCGGTGCCAGGAAAAAGCGTTACAAACGCGCCGAAGTCGAGCGTCTTGGCGACCTTGCCTTCATAAACCTTGCCCACCTCGGCGGTGGCGGTGAGGCCTTCGATCTGCGCTTTGACCCGCTTCGCGGCCTCAGAGTCCTCGCTGTAAATGCGCACCAAGCCGTCCTCGGCGATGTCGATTTGCGCGCCGTAGGCCTCCAACTCGCGGATTTGCTTGCCGCCCGGCCCGATGACCGCGCCGATTTTTTCGGTCGGAATCTGCACCGTCATGATGCGCGGCGCGCGCTCGGACACCTCTGGGCGTGGCGCGCCCAGCGCCTCGTCCATGAGCCCTAAGATGTGCAGTCGGCCCGCCTTGGCCTGCTCGAGCGCCGCTTGCATAATCTGCGGAGTAATACCCTTGATTTTGATGTCCATTTGCAGCGCGGTCACGCCGTCGCGCGTGCCCGTCACCTTGAAGTCCATGTCGCCTAACGCGTCCTCGGAGCCCAAGATGTCGCTCAGAATCTTGTAACTTTCCTCTTTCACCAGCCCCATCGCAATGCCCGCGACGGGCTTCTTGAGGGGCACGCCCGCGTCCATCATGCTTAAAGAACTCGCGCACACCGACGCCATCGAAGACGAGCCGTTGGACTCTAACGTTTCAGCAACCACGCGAATTACGTAAGGAAAGGTTTCTTGGTCCGGCACCATGCGCTCTAAAGACCGCCGCGCCAAGTTGCCGTGACCGAGTTCGCGCCTCGAGGTGCCGCGCAAGCGCTTGGCCTCGCCGGTTGAAAAGGGCGGGAAGTTGTAGTGGAGCATGAACTCTTCTGAGTTTTCCAGACCTAAGTCGTCCACGAGCCGGTTGTCCTTGCCCGTGCCGAGCGTGGTCACGCCTAAGACTTGCGTCTCGCCGCGCGTAAAGACCGCCGAGCCGTGGGCGGTGGGCAGAGGACCGACTTCAACCCAAATAGGGCGGATGTCCTCGGGCGCGCGCCCGTCTGAACGTAAGTTTTCCTCCAGGACCATCCGGCGCAACTCGCGCTGTTCGGCCTTGCCAAACGCGCTCTTAAGCTCCCGCAGCCTCTCGCCCGCGCCCTCGGCTTCAGGGTCGGGCACGAGGCGCTCCAAAATCCCGTTACGAAGCTCTTTCATCCGCGCGCTCCGGTCGTGCTTGCCCTTCGTGAGGAGCGCGTCGCGGAGGCCCGCTTCTTGCGCCTCACGCACCATCATTTCGACGTCATCGGGAGAAAGTTCCACAGCGGGTTCAAAGGACGCTTTGGGCTCGCCCACATCGGCGCGCATCTCTTCAATAATGTCCAGCACGCCCGCCATCTCGCGTTGGGCGAACTCGATAGCCCCGACCATCACCTCCTCGGAGAGTTCCGCCGCGCCGCCCTCGACCATCAGCACCGCGTCACGGGTGCCCGCGACGGTCAGCTCGAGCGCCGACTCTTCAAGCTGTTGCAGCGTCGGGTTAAGCACATAGTCGCCATTCATATAGCCCACGCTCACACAGGCCGTCGGGCCGTCCCAGGGAATGTCGCTCATCGTCAGCGCCGCCGACGCGCCGATGGCGGCCAGGGGCGCGGGGTCGTTCTCTTGGTCCGCGGCGAGCACGGTGATAATCACCTGGACCTCGTTGCGTAAGCCCTTGGGGAAGAGGGGCCGAATCTGCCGGTCGGTGATGCGAGCGTTCAGAATCGCCTGATTACCGGGCCGCCCCTCGCGGCGCATGAATGAGCCGGGGATTTTACCGATGGCATAATGGCGCTCTTCGTACTCGACGGTAAGGGGCAAAAAGTCCATCGGCGATGTGCCGCTCGACATCTGCGCGGTCACGAGCACCAGCGTGTCGCCGTAGCGCACCGTGACGCTGCCCGAGACCTGCTTGGCGTATTTGCCCGTCTCGAGCACAAGCTCGCGCCCGCCCAACTGGGTGGTGTAACGTTTAGGTTGTGGAATAGTCACTCTGTCTCCTTTTGGTGTTGCCTTTCACAAAATAGGTTCAGCGTAGGTCGTGCTCACAAATATTGCTCAAAAAGCTCGAATAAGTACCAAGAAAAGAGCGAGGCCGAAGACGCCTCGCCCGATAACCGTTACTTTTTGGATGCCCCTGTAGAAAATCCCAAAACCATGCTAACGGCGCAGACCAAGGCGTCCAATAAGCTCCTTGTAGCCTTCGTAGTCGTTCTGTTCGAGATAACGCAACAACCGTTTGCGCCGCCCCACCATCGTGAGAAGCCCGCGGCGTCCGTGGTGGTCTTTGCGGTTGCTCTGCAAGTGACCACTAAGCGACTCAATCTGCGCGGTCAAAAGCGCCACCTGAACTTCGGTGGAGCCGCTGTTCGTCTCGCTCCCGCCGAACTCGCGGATGATTTCGGCTTTTCTTTCCTTGGCTAGTGCCATCTAAATACCTCCGTGTAGGTATCATCTACATATGCTCTTGAGATGCTACCTCCAGGTAAGCCAAAGCAAACGCCCGATAAAGTGAGCGCGAACCTCAACTCCCAACTTGGTACTCTAGCACGGAAACGCGTGGAGGAGCAAACGTGGGCAACGTGGCGGATAACATGGCATCAGGTGTGACGTTAGGTGAAGGAGGGCTCGAGTTCGCCCGTCAGTTCATATCAGACATCGCTTCCGCCCGCTTCTGCGGCTGGGACCACGCCGAGTCGGGCGTCTGGGAACTCTCCACAAAAAAGGAGCGGGTTTTTCTCAAAAAGCACCGCCAGACACGTAAATTCAAGCAAGAACTGCACGCTTACCAGGCGTGGACGCCTCACCTGTCCCTGTCACCCCTGACCCCAAGGCTGCTCGCGCATCAACGGGAAACTCAGACCCTTCTGCTCTCCGCCGTGCCGGGTGAGCTTGTGGAGAGGGTGAAACTTTCCACACGTGAAGAGGGCAACCTGCACCACCAGGCCGGAACGTTCCTGCGGCGGCTGCACGAGGTTCCTTTCGAGGACACCGACACGCTGACGCTGGCGGACGCTCTAAAAAAGCGTCTGGAGGCGTGGGCCGCTCGAGCCGAGGGGATAGTAACCCCCAAAGATATCGCCTGGGTGAGGGCTCGAGTCGCCGAAGCCCTGCCCCTGCTCACATCTTTCACGCGCGTCCCCTGCCACCGCGACTACACCGCGCGCAACTGGTTGGTGGACGGTGATACGCTTTACGTCATCGATTTTGAACACGCCCACTCCGACCTGTGGCTTTACGACCTCGAGCGCCTCTGGGCCGACCTATGGCCGGAGCGCCCCGACTTACGCGCGGCATTTTTAGGCGGCTACGGGCGCGACTTGGGAGAGGAAGAGGGAGTGCTCGAGCGTTACGCCGCACTCAACGCACTCAGCACCATCGTGTGGGCGCGCGACCACGGAGATGCGGCGTTTGAGAAACAGGGCTGGAGACGTTTGGCTTGGCTCAAAGCCCGGAGCTGATACACTCGCCTCATGTGGCAGCAAAAAGAGATTGTGCTCGAGCCCCAACCCCGCGGCTTTCACCTCATCACCCGCGAAGTCGTGTCACAAATCCCTGAACTCAAAGAAGTTCGCATCGGCCTCCTGCACGTCTTTATCCACCACACCTCAGCGAGCCTAACGCCGAATGAAAACGCGTCACCCGACGTGCGCGGCGATTTTGAGCGGCACTTCAACCGGATGGTGCCCGAGGGCGCGCCGTACTATGAGCACACGCTCGAGGGTCCCGACGACATGCCCGCGCACATCAAGGCTTCGCTGTTAGGAAGTTCGCTCACCATCCCCATAAAAGACGGTCAGCTCGTGCTGGGAACCTGGCAGGGCCTCTACCTCTGCGAGCACCGTGACAAAGCGGGGGCGCGGACGCTGACGGTGACGGTTCACGGAGATAGCTGACGAGTCACTTTTTGAGGTAGTTAGGTCGATGAAGAAGCCTAACGTACTTGATGACACGATGGGTTTTCAAGCTGTATATTAGCCAGACAACCACTCATTGAGGAGATCATTCCCTTGAACAGGAGCGCTAGACTTTTCCCTCCAGATATTTAGTAAATGATCTTGAATAAAGGTTCTATCGCTAGGATTTTCTCTTGCAATATCCAGCAGCTTACCGGTAAATCTCCTTACCTCATCATCATGTGGTGATTCCTCTAACTGTTTTAGGAGGGGATACAGAAACCACTGTTCAAATCCTTTAGCGTAAAATTCTCGAAGCACTTCCGCCAGCGTATCTAACTTATCTTTATCTCCCAGAAGCAACAAAAAGATAATGGCTGCAACTCTTATACTTGCCCCGTATTCAGTCCCCGTAGCAATTAACTCTAATAATTTTTTATCGGAAGCTACTAACGATGCCCGCTTTCTTATAACTTCAGGGCTTCTCCCCTCCTCGAGAAATCGCATCGGAATGGGAGATGAACGTGAGACCGCCTGAAGCAAATGTGGGAGCAATACTCCTTCTTCAGGTAACTTGGGAAGCAGGTACCCACTATCCGTCCCTCCATTGAGCAAAGCAGTTACATTTATATGATCGGGTATTTCTTCTGCACATTCTACAATAGTACGCCTAAGCTCGTCTGCTCGCCCCCCTGCTCTTTCCAATAAATCGCCCCATAGTTGTGGTACGCGATTTACAAGATGCTTTGATTTGAATATAAGCTCTGTCGCATCACGAAGGTAGCTAAGCCTCTCAGCATCTGGAACCGAACGCATCTTATAGTCAATCTCATAACAGTAGCTTATGAAGGCAACATATGGGAAATCGTTTTTTACTTTAGTGAACTCCTCAGGTGACATATCCATCTTGTTCATCAAAGAAAATGAGCGTAGAGGTTTAGCAATATATGTTGAGCCAAGCTCTCCCGTCTTTAGCAGCTTTTTGAAAGATTTTAAATCAAGTGAAGAGACTTCATTAAATAGAAGATTTTGTGGAAGGTTGAATTCTAGCGGAAGGTAAAATTGCAAATGATAAGGGAGAGCAGATAAGAGAGAGAAATTTCCGTTTACGCAATCAACAACGTCCCGCAAATTCTGGGTAGTTTGCTCATTCGCAAAGCGAAAAATTTTGTCCACCAAAAGAATAACGCCTGCCCCTTTCTCTGACAGGTTAGGCAGAGCTTCTCTCCAGGACTTGATTTCGAAGGTCCCAGTCGTCCAATCATTCTTGGGGAGTTCTATTTTGACGTCGCCATAACTGATCTGCCGTGTTTCTTTGCTGTTGTTGTCCTGCAGAAGCTCCTCAAGAAGAGAGATTTCGTAATCCTTTAGCCCTAATGATTTAACAGCTTGCAAAGAACGTCCCTCATCAAATCTGAGGACTTCTAAAGCACCAGACAGCCCCTCTTCGCTCAAGTGTCTCCATCGTTCAGACAGCAACACATCAATAGTTGCTTTAATGAGCCAGTTCGGAATCCTCTCGCTCCTTCTCTGAATCATCACACCAAATCCTTCGTCAAAAAATTCTTCAGACGAGAAGATACAGTTGAATCGGGATGGGCTAGAATCTAAGATAAGGTTTTGGACTTCTTTAACTTTGGGATGCTCGTCATCCACAATATAGGTGAGAACACGCGCAGCACCGCAACTCTCAGGTTGACTGGACCTTTTCAAAGCTTCGATCAAAACATCTATCAACCATGCACGGGAGTTTTTCTGTTCAGTTTTTAACATTCCCATTGTTAAACTTGAACTTGTGGCAGCGACTAACGGCTCCAGGCATTTCTTAAACTGCTGCCGTACCCCTCACTACCGGGACAAAAGCGAGATAAGCCAGTCTATGACATAGTTTAGGTGCGAACGAAACCACTGTCAAAGGACTGGCTTATGCACAAGCGTAACGAACTTCAGAAGAAACTGCAAACGTATCTACCTCTGCATGGGGCTAGAATCGGCTTCATCGCCAAATTTGTGATGGCGGTCGTCGTGGTGCGTGGGGTAAGCATGACGACGGTAGCGAGCGCGCTGAATCCGCGGGTGCTAACGGAGTCGAACGAAAAGCGCATCAAAAGGTTTTTCGGGACGGTGAACCTAGAGGGCGAGTGTTTTGCGCGGCTGATGTTGGCGTTGTTGCCTATTAGGGATGGCTTGGTGTTGACGCTCGACCGCACCACCTGGGAGCTGGGCGGCGTCTGCATCAACATCTTGATGCTCGGAGTGGCTTACAAGGGACTTGCTTTCCCGTTGCTGTGGGTGTTGCTCGACAAGAAGGGCAACAGCGATACGGCAGAGCGCCTGGCACTGGTAGATAAGGTACTGACGCTTGTTGAAGCCGAGAATGTTGAGGCTATCGTGGCGGATAGGGAGTTTACAGGTAACGACTGGTTCAAAGGTCTCAAGCAGCGTAAGCTCGTCTTCGTGATGCGGGTGCGTAACAACACCGGCATCGGCTCAAAAGGTCGAAGCCGTTCAGCCAAACAACGCTATGACCACCTCAAACCCCAGGAGGTTTACATCTGCCCCAAGCGTTGCCGGGTCTTCGACTTACACCTCCACCTAGCCGTGACTAAAAGCAAGGAGGGCGAATTGGTGGTGCTGGTCTGCAACGCCGAACCCGACAAAGCCTTACTACGTTATTCAAAACGTTGGCAAATTGAAACGCTCTTTTCCGCTCTCAAGACGCGCGGCTTCAACCTAGAAGACACCCACTTGACTACCCCAGCGCGGCTCAACACGCTGCTAGCCCTTTTAGCACTCGCTTTTACTTGGGCTCATTTGGTGGGTGAGTGGTGTTATGAGCAGCGCCCGCTCAGAGTAAAAGCACATGGCTACCTGCCCAAAAGCTACTTTAGGCGCGGTCTTGACGCTTTACGTTCAGCCATTCTTGCCGGTAACTCTCCCGCGCCCATCAGCCTCAACCACTGTCTTAAACTTTTGTCCCCGTAGTGAGGCCGTACCCTTTTATCCTGTTCTAAAACTCCTTCCTGCAAAAGCCTTTGCGTAAGCAATGCACCCCTAGCAAGGCTTCTACTCAAGGTCTTTAACTCCTGAGTTTCACCCTCTTCATCAAGATCATTGAGAGTAGAGATGACCACCGAGAGTTCTGTTTGTCTTTGATTCTCTATAAGCGCGCTTAGCAAAAAATGCATAACTTCACGCCAGTGAGCATCACCGGCTATCACTTCAACACGCTCGCGTAGACGCTCTGCGCTCACGCTTTCGTAGATAAACTCAGCAGCGAAAAACTCCTGCAACGGCCTAATATCATATCGTACATGGTCACCATCATCTGGGGTGTTTACAAGGACAAGCCTCTCGGTAGTCGCCTTCATTAGGGTGTTGACTACGTCCTCAACATCTGTTTCTATCATTTGCGTGACCGTCTGTTCGACAAGCTCTTTAAACTCCTCCCGACTCAAAGAGGTCTGAGCGCCTTCGCTTGTCTCGGCGCGGGCGTGCAGGACAAATCCCAGTCTGTTGTGGACTGCCTTTAATAGTTGCTCGTCTTCTCGCAGTAATTTCGCAAGTTTCTTGTCGGGCAGATTCCGATTTGCTTCTCTACGCTTAATGACACCATAGAAGTTGTTATAAAGTTGCCACTTTCTATCAGGTGGTCGGCTCCCGTCACGTACCACTACCGCCATGATATGTGACTGTAAAGGGGTGGGCATTATTTCTTTCACAGATGGTGACTCAATGGCCGCCTTTAACATCTCGAAAGACTTTTCACTCTCTTCCGCCGAACGCCCGATACTTAGTACAGGCTTCGCGCAGGATAAGGCTTGCTCGGGCGACAATTTTGTGAGGGTAACCATCGCAGCTTCAAGATTAGAGAACTGACCAGAGTACCCCTGTGGGCGTGACGTGCAAATTGTCAACAGGTCTATCTTGTTCTCAACATATATGTCATTAACAAAATGTTGTACTTCTGTCGCAACATTATCTTTGACATCCTGCGGTACTTCATCGAGACCGTCAAAAATAACAAGCCAGCTTTGTGCTTGTAGCGCTCTCTTCAAGGTGCCGACTTGAACCTGTTGCTCAACGCGGGCTCTAATTTTTTGGGAGAGATACGTCAAGACTCCCTTACTTTCCGAATAACTTTGACGCCCTAGCCACTGAGCGTAGTCCTTCAGCTCAATATTGATGGGAATACGCGGGACTGTAGGCCAGTAGTCAGCCCTTAGTGCTATTTCTTTTACCTCTTCTGCCGACTTACTTACTGTTGGCAAAACATCAGGACCTTCTGGCTGTAAAATTAAAGCCGCTCTTTGAATCTGCGAGAAAAACTGGCCTATCGTTGATTTACCACGCCCCGGACCACCCTTTACAAACCATACCCGAGCCCTTGAAGGATGTTTGTTCCAGCTCTCCCACTCGCGTTCACGTGAACCCTTCGAGAATTTAACAAATTGATGGTTTGTAGCAGATGAACGGGCAAGAGATTGCATAACTAAACCAGTCGGACCAGACTCACCAACTTTAAAGGGTAAATCTATAAATAGCTGATGGATTCCTGGGCGTGTATCTTCACCGGAGCCAGCCTGCTCAAGCTTTGTATGGAGCTGCTCCTCAAATTGCTTGACAATCAGATAGCGAAGGATTTCCTTAATTTCCGCTCGAGAATCTGTAAAATAGTCATGCATCTTGCTGAGAACATGCCCTGGCGTAAGAAAATGACCATATCTTCTGGCAATCTCCTCATTAGCAGACAAATAATCTAAAATTTTATTGCCACCCCAGATGTGAAATCTTTGGGCTAGCTCGGGATTCTCCGCTTCCACTAGCTGCTTAGCTTTGTCGAATGCTCCTGTCTCGGGTTTTCCGGATGGGTCAACGTTCGTAGCGACAATCCAAATATCCGGCCATCTTCTCCTAAACTCCGGGCTATTAAACTTCTTCAGCTCATTTTTGATTTGAGTCAACAACCATCTTTGAGAATCTGTAGATAGATGAGGCTTATGAAACTTCGATTGGATGTACCAAACCCCCGTCCACTGGTCAGATTCACTTGGATAGGGAGCAGTACCCTCAAAGTACCCATCACGTCCCCCGTCTGCTCCAGGGCTAAATCCGGTATGTCCCGCACCCAAAACACGAATAGCAAGAGAATTGACCAAATGCTCAAAGGAATGCTCATCTAATTGAGTGAGATCATAGCTGTTGTTCATTAAAAACCACTGACTATTATTCCATACTTTTACCAATGTTCAACAGCTCGAGGTCTTTGGTGATCTTTACGTTCTCAACTAATCCAGCAGGTATAGACTGCTTTCAGAAAGGAAGCTATCATGCGCGCCGTCAAACTAGAAACCACCGTTCCCGAGAACCGCAAACTCTCCCTGATGGTTCCCCCAGAAATTCCCTCCGGACCCGTAGAAGTGCTCATCATTTCAAAGGAGGGTGCGAGGGGTCAGAAGGCGTCACTGCTCGCTTTCCTTGACAATTTGGCGTCCGCTCCTGCCTCAACGCGCAGCCCAGAGGCGATAGAAGAGAGCATTCGGGCAGAACGCAACGCTTAGGATAATGATTCATTTTGACGGTTATAGAGTAAGGCCGTTAGTGCTGCTTCGACGCCTCTTTAACCGCGTGTGCCGAAAAGCCAAACTGCGGCACGTGCCTCTCCCCCACCCCGGTCAGAACAGCCTGAACGAGCTCCCCGAGGTTCGTCCCTCCCACCTCAACCTTCATGCGCAGCTCGAGCCTCAAATCATCTAGCGTGCGCTCGTCCAGCATTGTCTCGGTGCCATATTTGAGGACGTTAGGTGACACGAGCAGCAGGTCGGCCTCGCCAGGCTCGATTTGGGTCAAGAAGTCGCGTCCGGCAAGGAGGCCTGCGACGGTAGTGACCTCGCCAAAGGTGCGGTTTTTGAGGGCGCGGACTTCTAGCGTAAGACCCTCCACCTTACGCAGAGGTTCGACGGCGCGCTCGAGCACGGGCGCAAAAAGTTTACCCGTCCCCAGAATCACCTTCTTGGGTGTTTCCAAACGCATGGGCAACGCGGGGGACGGTTCACTTAGAAAGTCACGAATCATGCCGACGCCGTTCTCGAGCATCGGGAAGCCCTCATACGCCTCGGCGGGGGGCAGGGGCTCGTCTGCCAGGAGGTAAAACTCGTCGCTCGGGAAGATGAAGCGGGTGCCGCGCTCCTCCAGCATCCTCTTCTGAAACCTGTGAACGCGCCTCAGTACGTCCTTGGCTTCGTCGGGGGTGTAGGTGCGCAGGTCGGGGAGGTGGCGGCGGTGCTCGGTCAGGCCCACGGGCACGCAGGCCGCCGCGATGATGTTGTCGTGCGAGGCCAGAAAGTCCAAAGTCTCGTCGAGGTGTTCGCCGTCGTTGCGGCCTGGTAACAAGACCATTTGGGTGTAGAGGTCGATGGGCTCTAACCTCTTGAGCATCCCCCGAATTTTGGTTGCCGCCTCATCTTTTACTTTGAGCCGCCACCACTTCATCATGTCCTTGCGCAGGTCCTCGTTGGTGGTATGAACCGAGACGTAGAGCGGGCTCAAATTTTCATCCAAGATGCGCCCAATGTCCTCTTCACTGAGGTTGGTGAGCGTCACGAACGAGCCGTAAAGAAACGAGGTCCGAAAGTCGTCGTCCATGATGTACAAAGACTTGCGGAAGCCCTTGGGCATTTGGTGGACGTAGCAGAACTCGCACTTGTTGGCGCAGAGTTTGAGGCCGTCGAAGATGACTTCGGCGAACTCTAACCCCGGGTCCTCCCACTCGACGGTGAAACTCAGCGCGTCGCCGAGCAGCGGGTCGCGCACGCGCAACGTCGCCGCGCCCCGTTCCAACTCCCGGCGGTAGGCCAGGATGTCGGGAATCCACGCGCCGTTGACTTGCAGGAGTTCCCAACCCACTTTCACGCCCGCACGCTCGGCGGGCGAATCGGGGCGCACGGCGGAGATGGCGGCGGTGTAGGGGGCTGCGGTAGGTTCGGTGGGTTTGGGGGGAGCGACCAGCATAAACATCAGAGTGTAGCAGAGGACGCGGGCGCGTGTCCCGTGCTCACGAACAAGGTCCTTTATACTCGAGCCCATGCTCACCCTTTTTATCGAATCGGGCACGCCCACGGCCAAGACGGACTTAGAGGCGTTGCGCGCCACGTTACAAGAACAAGAGGAGGTTGTGCGCCTCACGCTGTTGGGGTCGCTCGAGCGGCCCGGGCTCTACCTGCTCGTCTGCGAGTGCGAACGCGCGCCACAAGTTTTGTGGCCGGAGGGGGCGCGGGTGTGGCGCTTTGAGCGTTTGGCTTGAACAATCTGGCTATTCATGGAATTCGGCCCAACGCCGCTTGTTGAACCAGATTGACCCGTAAAGTAGAAAGATGTCTGACACCGATACCAGCGGACAGTACCTAGACGAAACCCACCTGATAAGCGCCGAGGGTGCCGACCTTCACGCCGAGGTGGTGGGGCCGGAGGACGCGCCCGTCATCTTCTACCTTCACGGCGGACCCGGTTACAACAGTCACTCCTTCCGCGACCTTGTCGGCGACGAACTTTCACGTTATTTGGTCGTCTACGCCGACCAGCGCGGCGGGGGGCGCAGCCCGGCGGCGGGGGGCGTGAGCCTCGAGCTTCTGGCCGACGACGTTGTCACGCTGCTCAATGCGCTCGACATCTCCCAAACAACCCTCCTGGCGCACGGTTTCGGCGCGCTCATCGCGGCGACGGCGGCGGCGGCGGCACCGGAGCGCGTGACCAGACTCCTTTTTGTCAATCCGTGGGTGGACATGGCGCTCCTCGCGCGGACGCTCCAGCGTAGCGCCGCCTTTTTGAGCGGCAACGCCGACCTGGCCCTGCCCCCCGAAAGCGCGCTTGCCGAGGGCGAAGGGGCGGACCCGGAGGGCCTGCTCGAGCAAGCTTTCAGTTGGACGCCCTCCAAGGGACTGTTCGACCTGCTCGAGTTCCCCAAGCCCGCTTCCCGCCTGAGGTTAGAGCACAGCGACGCGGACGCGCTCTTCGGCCCCTCGACGGGCGAACTGCCGACGGGCGTGTGGTCTCTGGAGGTGCGCGACGTGCTGCCCGCGCTCTCGCTCCCCACGGTCGTGCTCGCGGGTCAGGAGGACCGGACGAGCTACCCCGACCAGGTGGAGGTGGTCTTAGAAGGGATGCCCGACGCGCTCACCAGCCTCCTGGACGCCGGGCACTACCCCTGGCTGGACGACCCGGACACGTTCACCGCGCTCCTGCACGAGGCGATGACGCTGTAGGTTGACACCGCAAATTGACTGTAGACGACGCTGCTCTGGGTGGGTGCTGGAGGACGTGAAAATTTCATCCACTTACGCAAATCTGTGGGGAACGTCCGGCGCGCCTCCACTCTCCGACCCAGACGTGAGACGTGACGGTGAAAAGGCTTACACGTGCTCCTGCAGCCCACAAAAGGGCGCGCCAAAGTGAGGTTTTTGTTCCTGAAGACGAAAGCGCCCGTGTTAGATTGACCCATGCTGCTTAGGCCGGACGTGGTGGTTGAGGCGGTGCCCGAGGTGACGCCTGAACTTCTGGAGCGGCACAGCGTCCGCGCGGTGATGGTGGATTTGGACGACACCCTGGTGGCCTCGGGCGCGGACCTCTTAAACCCGCGCTTTAGGGCCTGGGTCGGGGCGCTCAAAGAGGCCGGCATTCCCCTGCTCATCCTCTCCAACGGGAAAAGGGTGCGGGTGAGCCGCTGGGCGGCCGAGCTGGGCGTGACGGGGCTCTCGCTGGTGGGCAAACCCTTCACGCCCGCATTCAAGCGGGGTCTGCGGCTCCTGGGGAGTAAGCCAAACGAAACCGCGATGGTCGGCGACCAACTCTTTACCGACGTGCTCGGGGCCAACGTGATTGGGATGGTGTCCGTTTTGGTCACGCCGTTGTCAAAGGGAGGGTTGCCCCACACGCGGGTGGCGCGGCGGCTCGAGAGGTTTGTGCTGGGCAAAAGAGTAGCGACATCAGGAGGTGACCGTGGCGGTTCTGTCCATCGGTGATAAACGGCTGGGGGCCGTTCTTTTAGAACGCGGCTATGTGAGCGACGACAATTTGCAGCAGGCCATCGGCCGACACGCCGAGGTGGGCGGACGCTTGGGAGACATTTTGGTCTCCATCGGCATCTTGTCCGAACAGAGAATTGCCAGAGCCATCGAGGAATCCATCGGCATCCCCCTGGTGATGTTGCCCCGCGTCGAGGTCGCGCCCGAGGCGCTCGCCAAGGTGCCCGCCGACTTGGCTCAAGAGGTGGGGGCGCTGCCCTTTGCCTTAGAGGACAACCGCCTGCGCGTCGCCTTTCACGATCCCTTGGACGCGCTCGCCATCGAGGAGATAGAAGACAGCTCGGACTGCATCGTCGAGCCCTACCAGGCGCTCGGGCGCGAGTTGCAGTGGGCCATCGCCACACACTACCCCGAGCTCGGGCTCGTGCCCCCCGCCGACTTCGAGGTCGACACCGACCAGCGTTTGGGCACCCTGGCGGTTGACAAGGGGCTGTTAAGCGAGGCGGCCCTTAAGCAAGCCGTCGAGGAGCAGAGCCGCACGGGGGGCCTGTTGGGCCGCATCCTCATCAAACAGGGCTCCCTTTCTGAAGAGACGCTGGCGCAGCTCCTGGCCGAGCAGGTGGGGATTCCTTTTGTCAAATCGCTCACCGACGCCAAAATCACCGAAAAGCTGGCGCTCACGCTCCTCAGGCTCGACGCGGTGCAGTTTAACGCGGTGCCCTACAAAGAGGAGGAGCACTTGGTCATCGCCCTCGCCGACCCGCGCCGCATCCCCGACATCGAGTCCATCATCCAGCGGCCCCTCTCGTTCGTGTGCGCGCCCGAGACGGCGGTGCAAGACCGCATCGAAAAGATGTACGCGGGCGACAAGGGCCGCTTAGGCGAAACGCTTCTGCAGAGCAAAAAGCTCAAGCGCGAACAGCTCCGCAAGGCTCTGGAGGAGCAGAACAAGCTGGGCCGCGTCAAGCCCCTGGGCGAAATCCTCATGGATTTCGGCTACGTGACCCAGGGCGACGTGGACGACGCCTTGAACCGCCAGCGTTCGGGCGGGGGCCGCTTAGAAGACACCCTCGTCCAGTCGGGCAAAATCTCGCCCGAAATGCTCGCGCGCAGCTTGGCGATGCAGCTTGGTTATGAGTTTATCGAAGAAGGCAACACCAAGGTCGACCCCTACGCGGTCACGCTCGTGCCCGAGGCCACCGTGCGGCGCTACACGGCGATGCCGATACGTTTAGAAGACAACGTTCTGGTCGTCGCCATGAAAGACCCGCGGCACGTGTTTGCTTTAGACGACATCAAGCTCATCACGGGCAAAGAGATCCAGCCCGCCGTCGCCACCGAAGAAACGCTCACGAAGTTTATCAACCGTTTCTACCGCGGCGGCGAGGACATGGACGAGCTCGCCAAGGCGGTCTTGGAGGAGGTCGGCTCCCAAAACCAGGAAAGCGAGGCCGACAACTCCGCCATCGACGACAACGCGCTCGTCAAGGTGGTCAACAACATCATCCGCGAGTCGGTCTTGAACGACATCTCGGACATCCACATCGAGCCGCGCCCCAACAAGGTCGTGATTCGGGTCCGCAAGGACGGGACGCTGCGCGAATACATGACCATGCCCAAGGCGACCGCGAGCGCGATGGCCGCCCGCATCAAGATCATGGGCAACTTAAATATCGCCGAGCGCCGTATGCCGCAAGACGGTCGCGTGCGTTTTAAAGACAAGACAATGGAGGTCGACCTCCGCTTGTCGACGCTGCCGACGGTTTACGGCGAAAAGTCGGTCATGCGTATTCTCAAAAAAGCCGACAACATCCCCGAAATAGAGCAGTTGGGCTTTGCGGAGCACAACTTTCAGCGTTTTGATGACGTGATCCACAAGCCCTACGGGATGTTTCTCATCACCGGCCCCACGGGTTCGGGCAAGTCGTTTACGACGTTTTCGATCCTCAAGCGCATCGCCGTGCCCGAGGTGAACGTGACGACGGTTGAGGACCCCGTCGAATACGAGATTCCGGGCATCAACCAGACGCAGGTCAACAACAAGGCCGGGCTCGACTTTGCGCGCGCGCTGCGCTCGTTCTTGCGCCAAGACCCCGACGTCATCATGGTCGGCGAGATTCGGGACACCGAGACCGCCAAGATTTCGGTCGAGGCGGCGCTCACAGGCCACCTTTTGATTGCCACCTTGCACACGAACGACGCCGCGGGCGCGGTGACCAGGCTTTCGGAGATGGGCATCGAGCCCTTTAACATTTCCGCTTCACTCTTGGGCGTGCTCGCGCAGCGCCTCGTGCGGCGCGTCTGCAAAAACTGCAAGGTCGAATACACGCCCGAGCCCGACGTGCTGCGCCGCATCGGCCTGCCCGACGAGGCCATCAAGGACAAGACGCTCTTCCGCGGCGTCGGCTGCGAGAAGTGTAGCGGCAGCGGCTACAACGGGCGCTACGGCATTCACGAGCTTCTGGTGGTCAATGACGAGGTCGAGAACGCCATCGTCAAGGACAAGTCGGCAAGCGAAATCAAGCAGATAGCCGCGGCGAGCGGCATGAAGACCCTGCGCGACGACGGCATACAAAAGGCGTTTCAGGGCATCACGACGCTCGAGGAAGTGCTGGCGCGCACCACGGACTAGGAAAACTTACGGATTAGAAAAACTCAACGTAGACCAGGTAAGCCGAGTCAGCGAGAAGGCGAACCGGCAAGAGAGAGCGAAAGCAACAGCGACCCAACCTTTAGGAGAGTTATGGCAGACCCCGGCAAAACGACCCAAATAGAGGCCGACATCGTCGACCTCCTGCGCTTGACCGTCGAGCGGCGCGCCTCGGACCTCATCCTTACCGTGGGGCTCCCGCCGATGCTCCGCATCGACGGCGAGTGGCGTCCCACCGAACACGACCCGCTCTCGCCCAACTTGACAAGGCGCCTCATGTACTCGATGATGGACGAGAAAAAACAGCGCAACTTTGAAGAGGGCAAAGACCTGGACTTTTCCTTTGCGCTCTCGGGCTACGGGCGCTTCCGGGTCAACGCTTTCTTTCAGCGCGGCTCGGTCGGGGGCGTGCTGCGAACGATTTCCGAGGAGATTTTGGGCTTCGAGCGCATGGGCTTGCCCCAGGAGGTCGCCAACGTGGCGCGCCAGCCCAGGGGGCTCGTGTTGGTCACCGGGCCGACCGGCTCGGGCAAATCCACCACCCTGGCGGCCATGATTGACCTCATCAACAAGGGCTACAGCAAACATATCGTCACGGTAGAGGACCCCATCGAGTTTTTCCACCAGCACAAGCAGTCGGTCGTCAACCAGCGCGAAATAGGCGAGGACACGCGCAACTTCGACCGGGCGCTCCGCTCGGTCTTGCGCCAGGCCCCCGACGTGATTCTGGTGGGCGAGATGCGCGACCACGAGACCATCGGGGCCGCCGTGACCGCTGCCGAGACCGGTCACTTGGTCATGGGCACGCTCCACACCAACTCGGCGCCCGAGGCGGTGGACCGGATCATCGACGTGTTCCCCGAGGCGCAGCAGTCGCAGGTGCGGGTGCAGTTGGCGAACAACTTACAAGCGATTCTCACGCAGCAACTCGTCCCCAAACAGGGCGGCGGGCGCGTACTCGCTTACGAATTTTTGATTGCCACGCCCGCCATCCGCAACCTTATCCGCGAGGGCAAAACGCACCAAATTCTATCGGCCATCCAGATGGGGGGTCAGCTCGGCATGGTCACGATGGACGCCAATCTGGCGAGCTTGCACCTTGCGCGCAAAATCTCTTTTGAGGTGGGTTTAGAGCGCGCCGTAGACGCCAAAGAGTTTTCCCGCTTGGTCGAGGCGGGCGGCGGGAGCAACGTGAGCGCGCCCCGCGCGCCGCAGCCCCCCCCCGCAACCTCCGGCGGCGTCGGCCGCACCGGGCGCGGCACCTGAACGACAGCCCGCCCCCGAGGAGACTGCAGAGGTCTCAGATTACGTATGATCCAAAAGCCCCCTTATGCTGGTGGCACTTTGGGGAGCCGACGTGACGCTGCTCGAGGATTCACCCGCAGTCACGGTAGAAGCCAGCAGTATGCTCGACTTCAGGCTCGTAATTTTTGAGAGGCGTCTCCACCCACGTCTCCAGCCTCGACGCTCTCGTGAAGCTTCCCGCGGTTAGACTTCTTGACAGCTCTGCCCTCAAGCTTCACCTTCATATTCCACCTAAAATCCTGTTTGTAAAAAGTTGAGCCCAACAAAGTGCTCGAGGAAGCGATAGTTTGTAACAGGGTGTACTTTTCAGACCTCGTCAAAGTCTACACAATGGGGGGTGACGACAACGACCGAGCAGGCGGTCCGTGATATAGGCCAGGCCGCCCGCTTGTCTATCTCAACTGCATTCCCGAATGGAGGGCGATATGGCAGCAGACAACACCAAGGGAACGGGCAACAAAGGAACAGGAGCGACCGGCGCAGGGGGTAACACGTCGGGGGCACAAACATCTAACCAGTCGAACAGTCAGTCAAACAAAGAAAAGGCGCAGAACGCCGCGGACGACGCCAGGAAAAAGGCGCAAAACGCCGCGGACGACGCGAAGCAGAAAGCGCAGAGCGCGGCGAGCGACGCCAGCGAGAGCGCCAAGCGAGAAGCTCAGAACGTCCGGGACCGCGTCGTTGATGAAGCAAAAGGCTTGCGTGACCGTGCGCAGGAAACAATCCAGTCGACCGTCGCGGGACAAAAGGACCGTGCCGCCGATGAACTCGGCAGCGTGGCCGAAGTTCTCCGCAAGGCGGGTCAGGACATGCGCGACCAGGATTACGGCGGGGTCGCCGGGTACGCCGAGCGCCTGGCCGACCGGGTCGAGAGTGCGTCCGAATATATAAAGCAGCAGGACGTGGGGGACGTTGTTCACGGCCTCGAGCGCTTCGCCAAGCGCGAGCCCGCCATCTTTATCGGCGGCGCGGTCGCGCTCGGGGTGATGGCGGCGCGGTTTTTAAAGAGCTCGAGCGAGCGCAGCCGTCAGAACTATGGCGGGAGCCAAGGCAGTAGGGGCCAGGGTTACAGCGGCCAAGGCTACAGCGGGAGCTACGGCCAGACCGGCAGCGGGACGCAACCTTACACAAGCGGCTCGTCCTACCAAAATCCGAACCGCGACAGCTCGACCGAAAGCTAAGCTTGGGCCGCCGCAGCGGCTGGAAAGGTGTACAAGATGACCTACCCCACAGGAGGCGTCGGCGGCAGAGACGCCAGCAGATTTAACAATAGGTATAACAGAGACGAAAGCCGATTCGAAAACAGACGTGAAGACGAAGGCCTCGTCGGCACCATCCGCGAGAACCCGATATCCGTGGCGCTCATCGGAGCGGGCTTGGGTCTACTCATAGCGGGCACCATCAACGCGAGCCGGTCGGACGAAGACGACTACGAGTACGACTACTACCCCACCACGCACCCCTCGAGCCGGACGGCGGGTTCGTATACAAGCCCTTACAGCACGGGGGCTGGGTACGGCAGAGGGTACGCTACAGGAGCCGGTACAGGGTCGCGTTACGCCTCGCGGGACGCCTCCACGTACGGAACTTCTCGAGCGAACAGCAGTCTAGCATCAAGTGGGGGCTCGAGCTATGGAGGCTCTACAACCAGCTCTGGGAGCGCACGCGAGAACCTGCGCAATCAGGCGGACCAGATGGGCGACCAGGCGCGCAGGCAGGCAGAAAGCGCAAGACAGAGCGCACGCCAAGGGGCGCGCAGGGCGCAACGCGGTCTGGGGCGCGCGCTGGACGAGAACCCGCTCGCGGTCGGCGCGGTCGCGGCGCTCGCGGGCGCGGCGGTGGGCCTGCTCATCCCCAACACCGAGTACGAAAACGAGTTTATGGGCGACACCAGGGACACCCTCATGAGCCGCGCGCAAGACCTCGCCAAAGAGGCGCAGGGCGCGGCCCAGCATGTGGTGCGAGACGCCGTCAACACCGCCAAAGAGGAGGCCCAGAAGCAGGGTTTGACCGCCCAGGGCTTGCGCGAAGACCTCCAGGACAAGGTCGAGAAGGGCAAGCAGGTCGCGCAAAAGGCGGCCGAGGAGGCCAAACAGACCGCCAAGGAGGAGGCGCAAGGGGGCAAAGAGAAAGCCCAGAGCGCCGCCGAGGACGTGAAAGGGTCTGCCAAGGAGGACGCCAACAAGGCGCAGCAGGCCGCCAAAGATGCGACCAGCCAAGCTAGCGGGAACCAGAAAAACCAAAACAAGAGCGGGAGCTAAAGCCGGAAGTCTGCAGAACAGCGGCAAGGCAAGAAAGCGCGGAAAAACAACTTTTCCGCGCTTTCTCTGTGGGTATGTAGAGACCCAAGTCATGTTGACACCCTCTCACGCGCCGCGTATACTCTCCCCAATGCGTTTGCGCCGCCGTCTCCGAATTGTCATCGCAAAAGGGTTACGCGTAAGGCTACCTGTGAGGCTACAGGGTGGGGCTGTCGCGTAGCGTTCTCGAACGGTCCGTCGGCACCCCCTGGTTTTTAGGCCAGGGGATTTTTTGTTAGGAGTGTGGACATGGAAAGTACAATAAAGATGGGGGCAGGCTCGAGCCTCGGCGCAAAAGAACCCAAGAACCTTCTCGACAAGGTTTGGGAGGAGCACACGGTCGGCACGCTCCGCAACGGCCAGACGCAACTGCTCATCGGCACGCACCTCATCCACGAGGTGACGAGCCCGCAGGCCTTTGGGATGCTCCGCGACCTAGGTTTGGGCGTGCGCTATCCGGAACGCACCTTTGCGACGGTCGACCACATCGTCCCCACCGACAACCGTGAGGAGCCCTTTGGCGACCCTCTGGCCGACGCGATGATTCAAGAGTTGCGCAAAAACGCGCAAGAATACGGCATCACCATGTTCGACTTGTCGAGCGGCAAACAGGGCATCGTCCACATGGTCGGCCCCGAGCAGGGCATCACCCAGCCGGGCACCACCATCGCCTGCGGCGACTCGCACACCGCCACGCACGGCGCCTTCGGCGCGGTCGCCTTTGGCATCGGCACCTCCCAGGTGCGCGACGTGCTGGCGACGCAAACGCTCGCCATGAGCAAGCCCAGGGTGCGGCGCATCAATGTGGACGGCGCGCTCGGCCCCGGTGTGTACGCCAAGGACGTGATTTTGCACATCATCCGCGTGCTGGGCGTCAAGGGCGGTCTCGGCTACGCGTATGAATACGGCGGCGAGGTCTTTGACAAGATGAGCATGGAAGAAAGGATGACGGTTTGCAACATGTCCATCGAGGGCGGCGCGCGCTGCGGCTACGTTAACCCGGACGAGACGACGTTCGAGTACCTGAAGGGCCGCCCCTACGCGCCTAAAGAGGCCGAGTGGGACGAGGCGGTGGCGCGCTGGCGCGCTTTTGCCTCGGACGAGGGCTGTCACTACGACGACGTGGTCGATATTCGCGCGCAAGACATCGCGCCGACGGTCACCTGGGGCATCAATCCGGGGCAGGCTATTTTTATAGACGAGCGCGTGCCGACAGTCGAGGACGCGCCCGAGGGTGATAAAGCCGCGGTCGCCGAGGCGCTGGAGCACATGAAGCTCACGCCGGGCTCCCCCATCAAGGGCACCCCCATCGACGTGGCGTTTTTCGGCTCCTGCACCAACGCGCGGGTGTCGGACTTTCTCGAGGTCGCCAAATACTTAAAGGGCCACAGGGTCCACCCTCGAGTCAAGGCCATCGCCGTGCCGGGGTCGCAAATCGTCAAATATCACTGTGAAGAATTAGGCATTGACCAAGTGTTCAGAGACGCAGGCTTTGAATGGCGCGACGCGGGCTGTTCGATGTGTTTAGCGATGAACCCGGATAAGCTCGTGGGGGACCAGCTTTGTGCGTCCTCGAGCAACCGCAACTTCAAAGGCCGACAGGGTTCAGTCACAGGGCGCACGGTGCTTATGAGCCCGGTGATGGTTGCGGCGGCGGCGGTGACGGGAGAAATCAGTGATGCGAGGGAAATCTTCGGTGTAAAAGAAGCGGTTAGCTCCTAGTTATATGCCACGTTAGGACGTTTATATGGACCGGCCAGCCTTACTACTTATTGATGTTCAACAAGGATTTGATGAACCTTGTTGGGGTCAACGCAACAATCTGTCAGCAGAAGTGAATATAGCGCGGCTTCTTACGGCGTGGCGCGAACAAAGCCTGCCTGTTATTCACATTCAGCACAGCTCCACCAACCCCAGTTCGCCTCTGCATCCAGATAATTCAGGGTTCGTGTTCAAACCTGAAGTCGCACCGCTCAAAGATGAAGCTATCTTTGTAAAGAATGTTAACAGTGCTTTTATCGGGACCAAGTTAGAGTCTTATCTTCGTGAGAATGACATTAACTCCCTCGTAATTGCCGGTTTGACCACAGACCACTGTGTATCAACGACGACGCGCATGGCGGGCAATTTCGGCTTTGAAGTTCGGCTCGTTTCTGATGGAACGGCAACATTTGACCGTACAGACACCAAAGGCGAACCGCTGAGCGCTGACGTCATTCATAGAGTCCATTTGGCGAGCCTTCACGGCGAATTCTGTACCGTTGTTACGACCAATACAGTTTTAGCCGATATCACGCACGATCAGAGGCTTTAGGGGATCGTGCATAACTCTCCTTACCTTCTTACCCTCGAGCCCCTTCACCGTAGCTAACCTTAATTCGTGAGTTTTAACTCTCTTCGGAGGTTTCTGATGGCCTTGGAAAAAATCACCCACCTCACCGGCCGAGGCGTCTACATCCCCGGCAACGACCTAGACACCGACCGCATCATCCCCGCGCGCTACCTCAAGTGCGTGACCTTCGACGGCTTGGGCGAATCGCTCTTTTACGACGTGCGCTTTTTTGAGGACGGCACGCCTCGAGAGCATCCCCTCAACGACCCGCGTTTTGAGGGGGCCACCATCATGCTTGCGGACGCCAACTTCGGCTGCGGCTCCTCGCGCGAGCACGCGCCGCAGGCCATTTACCGCCACGGCTTTCGGGCGGTCGTTGCCGAAAGTTTCGCCGAAATCTTTTACGGCAACGCCGTGACGCTCGGGCTGGTTTGTGTGGAGGCTGGACGGGAAGAGATTAGGATGATGGTTGAGACCGTGGAGCAAAACCCGCGTACGGAAATTGCCATCGACGTAGGGAACGAGCGCGTGACCTTTGCCGACAAGACGCTCCCGGTGACTATCAAACAAAGCGCCAAGGGTGCGCTTATGGAGGGCCGCTGGGACCCCATCGCCGAGCTTTTGGAGGCGGGGGGCGCGGTTTCGGAAACCGCGGCTGCGCTGCCTTATATGAGACGGTAAGGGATGAGCGCCCCCACCTGGTCCGCCAGGAGTGCGGATTACGCGGCGAGCGAGCCTCACAAGTTTGGGCCTTCGCTGCCTAAGCTCTTGAACCTCGCCAGACCCAGCGCGTCTGACATTCTCCTCGACGTAGGCACAGGCGCGGGCCACACCGCCGCGGCGTTCGCCCCGTTTGTCAAGAAAGTTTATGGCCTGGACCCCGCCGAGGGGATGCTGGCGGCGGCGCGTGAGATATACGGGTACCTGGACAACCTCGAGTTCACCCCCGGCACGGGTGACGACACGGGCTTCTCTGAAGACACTTTTGACATCGTTACCGCGCGGCACACGCTGCACCACCACGCAAGCGTCCCCGACACCCTCAAAGAGCTCGAGCGCGTCCTCAAACCCGGCGGCAGGCTCATCATAGTCGACGAGGTCACGCCAAACCAAGAACTCGAGGCGTGGTATCACGCGCTGGAAACGGTCCGCGACCCCACCCACGTGCGCGCTTACCTCATGGACGAGTGGCGGGCGTTTGTCAGAGAGGCGGGGCTCGAGTGGGTCGTCGGCGACGCCCACACCGTCTATACTTTGGACGTTGGAAGCTGGATAATGCGTATGAAACCGACAAAAGAGGGCGCAGAGGCTGTTCGCCAACTTTTTAGAAAAGCGGACGAGAGGGCCAGGGCACGTTTCAACATCGTTTATCAGCATAGCGCCGCCGTCACCTTCGATATTCCGATGGCTCTCATCCTCGCCGTGAAGCCGCGCGCAACGTCACCCACAGCGCCTTAGAAACCGAAGCGAGACACGCGCTACTCGAGCTCCAACCCTTACACGCCTCAAGTACTTTCGGGTCACTTTCTGACCACGTAAGAATTGCGTCATAAAACGTGCGGTAGTGTTTTATTAAGGCCACCCCCCATTTGTGTCTCCCCCGTTTAGGGGAGAAAAAAGCGGCAAAAAGAGCCTTAGAGACGTTGGAACTAAGATTCTTGTAAGAGTTTTTTTCCTATAGTCAACTCCATAAGCTCGAGCGGACGAGGTCGGGTACAGACCCCTGTCGCACATAACAAAGAGCGTCTAGGAGTTGATAGGATTGAGAAAACGAACACGAATCATACAAGGGTTCACGCTTTTTGAGCTGCTCATCACGGTGAGCATCTTGGGAATTGTACTGGGCATCGGCGCGCTCAACCTTAAACCGCTCAGCGGCGACCTACAAAACAGCACCAGCAACCTGGCGGGTCACCTCAAACAGGTGCGCGCTCGAGCGATGGCGAGTACGTCCGCTTACCGCCTCGTCTACGTTTCTCCTACACAGCTCCGCGCCGAGGTCAGTTCGAAGTGCAGCGCGTCCAGCTGGACCACCGATGCGCGGTTCGGCTTCGAGCTGGAGCGGCCAGTCCGTTTGCGGGCGGGCGCATGGAACGCGGGCGACGCTGTGGTCTGCTACAGCTCCCGCGGCCTTGCCAACGCCAGCCCGGTATTTACCCTTCAAGACGATAAAGGAAAGACTCGCCAAATTGAGGTGTTCCGAGGTGGCGGGGTGGAGGTACGGTGAAACGCCAGGGATTCAGCCTCGTCGAAGCCATCATCGCTATGGCTATCCTGTCGGTGGTGCTCGCAGCCATCGCGCCCCTATTTATCTCCTATTCACAGACCAACTTGCAGAGCCAGCGCCGCACCGAAGCCGTCGCCATTGCCCAAATGGAAATGGACGGTCTCCGCAAGAAACCCTTTGCCAACTGGCCCGCCTCGGGAAGCGTTCAGTCGGTCCCGAGCGGCCAGTCCGGCAACGTCTACAACGTCAGGACTTCCTACTGCACCGCCGAGCTGCCCTACTGCGACTCCGGCGCCAGACACATCAAAGTGGAGGTGATAAAGGATGGCCGGACCTACTACCAAGTTGAAACCGTTTACACGCAGTTCTAGGGTGAGTAACCCCGCAGCCGGCTTTGCCAGTGCTAGCGGCGTGACGCTTGTCGAACTGCTCTTAGCCCTGGCTGTCGGCATGATGATCATCGGCTCGGCGTTCGCGCTCACCATGTCCAACCGCCGCCTGCTGGCGGCTGATCAGGAGCGAACTAGCACCAACCAGAACCTGCGCAGCGCCCTGGACATCCTCGCCGCCGACGTGCGCGTCGCCGGGGAGGGCCTGGGTTCAGCTAGTCTCCCGGTGATAGCCGTACAAAACGGCAACGAACTGGTCTTGCGCCGATCGGTGCTCGACGACATTTTGCCTGCGTGCAACGATTCCGGATGGTTCGGCGGCGTGATGTTCATCAGCCGCAATTCCGCCCCCGGCTCCGGCTGGAGTGATCCCAATCGCCCGGAGTGCGACTTCAACCCCTCGAGCACCTCGCGTAACAAAGACGACGACAATAGTCTTCCGGATGATTTCAAAGCTTGGGAAGACTACCGAACGCAAAAAGGCGGGAGCGCTAGAGCCTATATTTACAGCCGGACGCGGAACTACGGCGAGTTTTTCGATTACGTGGATAGATTTAGCTTTGATGGCAACTACGCTATAAGGCGCAGCGGAAACTGGACGAACACCTACCGGATGAACGAACAGACCAGCCTTTACCTCATTGAAGAGCACCGCTACCGCCTCTCAAATGGCGTTTTAGAACTCGTTGAGAACGGCAACGACACCCAAAGGATTGTCAACGGCCTAACCAGCTTCACAGTCACCGCCATCATGTCGGACGGAAGCGAGCGAACCACCTTTGGCACAGATGTGAACGACAACTGGAAAGACCTCCGGGCCATCCGCATCAACCTCGTTGGAGAAGGGGGCCGCACCCTCTCTTCGGAGTTCTTTCCGCGCAACGCACTTTCTAGATGAAACGCTTAGGAGAAGGTATCATGCAGCAACCCTATCGGCAAAGAGGCTTTGCGCTCATCACGGTGCTTATTCTGCTCGTGGTACTTATGGCCCTGGCGACGGCTTACTACACCTTGACCCGAATCGAGCTCTCGACCACCGCCTCGAGCGCGGCCAGCACGAGCGGCTTTTACGCCTCGGAGGCGGGGCTCAACCTGCGCGGCGAGGAAATCCGCCAGACCTTTTTGGACTTTAACCGCCCCAACGGGCGTTTGCTCGAGCCTACCTCCGCCTGCGGGAGCGCAGAGCATTTCACGCCCGCGTCGGGTAACGACGACTTCTACTGTAAACAGACCTCCGTAGGCGGTCGCAACGTCATCACCTACGTGGTCGAGGACCCAGCCAACAACGACCCGAACGACAGCGCGCGGATGATTCGCATCCCGAACGATGAGGACTTTGGCGGTCTCAACGCCATCCAGTACCACTACACCGTTGTGTCTGAGGCGAGGAGCGCGCGCGACGACAGCTTAGAGGCCCGCACCGAGATGGTGTTCCGGAGCCGTCTGGTCCCCGTGTTTCAGTTTGCCGCCTTTTACAACAAAGACTTAGAGATTCTGCCCAGCCCCAACATGACCCTTAATGGGCGTGTGCATGTTAACGGTGACCTCTACTTGAGTTCCGCCGCCACTTTAAGTATTACAGGCAAGGTCACCGCCGCAAAACGCGACAGCGGCACGGGCGGCGACCTCTACCGTCGCCGTAAGAACAACACGGACTGCGGCGGCACCGTCCGCGTTGACGACGCGAACGACAGCACGAACCCTAATCCCAGCATAGCCTGCTCGGGCAGGATAGCGCAGAGCACTCTCGACGGGTGGAACGGGCGGATCGAGACCGGCCTGGACAACCTCACGGTGCCGAACGTTAATACCTTTGACATCGGCGGGCAATACTGGGAGCAAGCGGACCTTCGCATCGCTCTGGACCTGCGCAATCCAAACAACCCTCAGATCATCGTGCCGAACAGAGATATTGTCGCCGGGAACATCACGGAGAACGGCGTTATGACAGACAAGCTCAACAAGAACGATTGTAGGGCGACATCCGGTTCAACACGACCTTATGTGCTCGGGGGCGGGAACGGCAACGGCAATAACGGCAACGGGAACGGGAACGGTAATGGCAACGGCAACGGCAATGGCAACGGGAACAACGGTAATGGCAACGGTAACTCGTCGGCTAGAGCTGTTGAGTGGTCACGGTCTTTTTACGACAACCGCGAGAGGAAAACGATCAACATGCTCGAGGTTGACGTTAAGGGACTTCTCGAGTGTATGTCCAAATATAAAAACCAGCTTTTTAACCAAAGTTCAAGTATCCAAAGAGACATAGATGATACCTCTCAGGGTGGCTTGGTGGTGTTCATGACGGTGATCGGCCCCAACTCAGGTGGCTTTAACGACTATGGAGTGCGGGTACGCAACGGGGACCAGCTCAGGTCCACTAAACCAGGTGACCCCCAAATTAGAGGACTCACCCTCGTTTCCGATCAAGCTCTCTACGTGCAAGGCGATTACAACCGCGACGACCGTTCTAGTGATAACTGGAGACCAGCCAGCTTCCTGGCTGACTCGCTCAACATCCTCTCGAACGCTTGGGCCAACGACGCTACCAGCACACAAGGACTTGGTAGCCGCGTCGCCGCGGATACTCGAGTCAACGCAGCCTTTCTCTCTGGCACCGACAGCACTGGAGGACAGGAAGGCACCAGCGGGTGGGGGGGCGCTTACAACGGCGGCCTAGAAAACTATCCTCGCTTCCACGAGAACTGGAGCAATAGAACGTTCACCTATAAGGGCTCTTTCGTGAGCCTTGACAGGCCCCGGCACGTTAGAGGTAGCTGGGGGCAAGCGAGCTATAGCCCCCCGATTCGCGCCTGGAGCTACGATGAACGCTTCAACAGCGCCGAAAACCTGCCGCCGATGGCCCCCCGCTTCGTCTATCTTCAGCAGGAACGGTTCGTGCGAGACTTTGAGCAGTAAGTTCAGGAACGGGCGTGCAAAACGGTAGGGCTGTCACCCTACCGTTTTTATTGTGAACGCTGCGCGTCTATCTTCCTTCTAGCTCCGCCCCCACACGCCGCCCCCCGCCCCGCCGCAAATATGCCATCACCTGCCACGCCACCGCCGGGAAAGAGAGGAGCGACAAGAGCCAGTAGGCAAAAAGCGTATAGCCGATCCCCACCAGCGTCGCCTGCTCGGGCGACATCTGCGAGCCTAAAAGCGCCACAAAGGCGGCGTCGCGCGTGCCGATGCCGCTCACCGTCACGGGCACGAGCCCCGCGAGGATGGCGAGCGGAAAAATCGCGTAGGCGAAACCCAGACCCAGGCCCGTACCGAACGCCTGCGCGAGCGCGAAAACGGTCAGGCCGCCCAGCGACCAGGTGAGGATGGAGCCCAGAAGCGTCTGCGCGATGGCGGCGGGGTTCCTTGTCCAGGAACCAAAAACGGTGCGCAGACTCTCAAAAATCCGCGCCACCTTACCGGGCAGGGGCAGCTTGTGGAGGGGGACGAACAAAACGACCAGAAAAACCGCCAGCACCCCGCCCAGAAGCGTCACCCCGGCGACGAGACCCCAGAGCGTGCCGCTCACCAGAAGGCCGAGCAGGCCGAGCGCGCCCAGAACGCCTAAGTCTACAAGACGCTCCAAAATAACCGTCCCCGTGCCCTTGGCGAGCCCGCCGTGCTCGCGCAAGTAGGCCGCCTTGGCGATGTCGCCCGTTTTGGAGGGAAGAAAGCTGTTGAGCACGTTTGCCATCATGACCGCGCGCAAGGCCACCGCAAAGGGCAGTGCGATGCGCTGCGCCTCGAGCACGCCCAGCCAACGGAACACGCTGGTAAAGGGGAGCGCGAGGGTGAGGAGCGTCGCCAGCACGAGCCAGCGCCAGTCGGCCTGGGCGAGGTGCTCGAGGGTACTCTCCGCGTCGATGCGCGTAACGAGCCAGACGATAAGCCCCGCCGACACGAGCACGCTCACCAATCCCAGGGCGGCGCGCTTCGGGTTAGCCATGAGTTTGGCGCTCACGCCGGGCGAAAAAGATTCCGATGCCAGCAGCAAAGGCGAGCGACAAGGCGGCGTTCATCTCCAGAACTTCCTCCAACAAGACCCACTTTTGGGTCACGCGACCCTGGCTGTCAACAAAAAGAGCGACAAGGGCCAGGCCTGCTGCTAACGCGACGTAGAGCCACGGCGAACGCGGCGTCGAAAGCGCGCGCAGGATAGCGCGCAGCTTGTGGCGCAACAGCCAGAGCGCCACGCTTGCCGGTACGAGCGCGCTGAGCAAAAAGCCGCCATACCAGGGCACGCCCAGCCGTTCAAACCCTTTGACCGCGATGCGGGCGAGGTCGTGGAGCGCGTCGAAGGTCATGCCGCTGGGCAGGGTCGGAAAGACGAGGGCGGGAAAAAGCCTCTGACCGTAACTGAGCTCTTCCAACGCGCCGAGCACGCAGAGCGCGGCGAGGGCGGCCATACCTTTGAAGCGGTACGCTTGGCGGGCGAGCCCCAAAGCCAAGATGCCGACGCCGAGCAAGTAGAAGGCAATGCTCAGGTTTTCGACCAGGCTGTCCTCGAGCACGAGGAGGGGCTGGAGCTCGGGAAAAAACGCGTAGGCCCCCGCGCAAAGACCAAAACTAAGCGCGAGAAGCGCCGCGTAGAGCGCGAGCGGCCACCACCAATTTAGATACGACAGATACGACACCGCTTCTCGTCGGGGCTGGAGTGTTCGGTTCAGAGCCATACCTCGTTTTCCGCGTTTCTGTGACATTGTTTCTGTGACATTGCGTTTGTGTGACATTGCCATGACCTCACACCGGTAAGCTACACGGATAGGATTGGGTCAAACTTAACGAAACTCAAGAGGTCACAGGCGTGCTCTCGCCAGGCGCGGTTTCGCCGAGGCGAACGGTCCGCTCGAGCACGAACTGCCGGGTCTCGTTAAGCTTAGCAAGTTGTTTGTCGTCAAGCGTGACGCCCGACACGCCCAGCTCCTGACTCTGAAAGTAGCGCGACTGCGGC
This sequence comes from Trueperaceae bacterium, assembly GCA_965214995.1. Lineage (GTDB taxonomy): Bacteria > Deinococcota > Deinococci > Deinococcales > Trueperaceae > CBDCCT01. The sequence continues at coordinate 3,212,060 of CBDCCT010000002.1, read as the reverse complement.
ACGTAGCGCACAAAAAACTCGTCGCCGACAGCGAGCGCGCCGACCTTGATGTCGCCCTCTAAACGCACCTCGTCCTCTATGGTGATGGTTTCTTCCTCGAAACGTACCCGCCTGCGAAAGGTGAGCGGCGCGGGGCGCTGACCCAGCATCAGGGTTTTGCGGATTTGCCCCTTGAGCAGGTGCGAGAGCCGGGGCGACCAGCCCGTGAAGAGGAGCACGCCGCGGAAGGCCAGGTTTTTGGTGAGGTTGAAAACTTTATGTGACGGGACCCACTGGCAGCGGCCAGAGACCTCGAGCCCCGCCTCATCCTGCCTCACCGCAAAGCTCGGGTCAATCCACTGGCTCGTAAAGGTTTTGCCGCCCGCCTCCCCGATAAGGCCGCAGTCGTTAAAGACGAGTTCACCCTCCTGCGCCTTGTCAAACACCTTGAGCACGCCCCCCTTGGCGAGGTTGGCGATGGCGTAATACGCGGGCTCGTTCTTGACATAAACCCGGGCACCAGGGAAAAACTCGGTGTAGGGCTCGCGCTGAAACGGGAGTTCGGGCAGCGGGTCGGGGCGCTTTGTGTAGTCAAGATAGGCGAGCAAGAATTCGGGCACCCGGTAGACGAGGTAACGGTCGGAGATGATTTCGGGCGGGACGAGCTTGTCGTCGGCGAGACCCTGAAGGAGGTGTTCGGCGATCGCGCCCGCCAAAGGAACTTCAGAGGCCATCACCTCGAAGCCGTGGCAGTAGAAGTGGAGCGTGTTGCGGCTGCCCATGCTCCCGGCGTAAAAGCCGTTGGGGTAGGCGAAGGGGGCGCACATATGAATAGACGCGCGGATGACTTTTAAAATTCTTGGGTCGGGGTTTGTCTGGTAGATTTTGGCGAAAAAAGACACCGTCGCTGAGAGGTAGCCGGGGTCAATACCGTCGTACTCGACCGACCAACCTTCGTCAGTTTGGTAAGTCAAAAAGTCACGAAACACCTTTTCAAAACCCTCTTTGAGCGCCGCGTCTCCCAGCAACTCGTAGGCTTTCCAGACCGCCAGACAGGCCATCGCGTGATGGTTCGCCAGGTGATCCTCTTCGGACTCGCCCGCCGCGATGAAATGGGCCGCTCTGCGCACCGCCTCGGTGACCCGCGTCCGCACGCCCTCCGGCACCTCGTCGCCGAGCAGGTTGAGCGCTTCAACGACCGTATAGGTCGTAAAGGCGGTGGGGCCGACCCAGCCGCGCTCATAGGGGTAGAACTCGTCGAACGAGCCGTCGCTGTGCTGGATGGACGCCCAAAAGTCGAGCGCCGCCACCGTCCAGTCGCGCACCTTGGGGTGACGAAAGTAGATGTTGCCCGGCATCTCACGCTTGTACACGAGCGCGAGCGCGTGTACCGCGAACTGCCGCACCGCGTCGGGGAAGTCAGAAGTTTTATCCAGCCAGTAGTCGCGGTGCAAGCAGCCGTAGGTCGGGGAACTGGGGGTGCGGTCTTGGTTGCTCAGGATTCTGGGGATTTGATTGAGTGCTTTTTGCGCGTACACGTCCCGCAGGCTCGAGCCGTTGTCCCGATTCGCGCGCGCTTTAGAAACGTCCTCGCTCCCCTTCGCGCCGTCTTTTACCCTCTTGTTCATAACCGTGTTTGTGTTCATTCCGGCTCCCGGTATCTGGCTTGAGTCTTGTCGATAAGGTCGGCGAGCATCCCCGTGGTGAGCACCTGGATGGCCGAGACGAAGAGGATGATGCTCAGAACGAGCAGCCCCTCGCCGCTAATGAGGCGGTAGACGAGCATAATCAGCGCGAGCAGAAAGAGCGTCAGGCTGATGGGTACAAAGACTCTCAGGGGGTTGAAGTACATCACGGTGCGAATCACGAGCTGCGTAAAGCGGATGGTGTCCTTGATGGGGTTGATTTTTGAGCTTCCCGCGCGGTGGAAGTAGTCAATCGGCACGTACTTGACGCGGTAGCCGTCCGAGAGCATGGCGAGCGTGATGGTGGTGGTGAACGAGAAGCTGTCGGGCAGGATGTGCATGAACTTTCTGACCACGCCCTTGCGCATCACCCGCATCCCCGAGTTGAGGTCGGGGATTTTGGTCTGCGACAGGCTGTTGGCGAGCTCGTTGAGCGCGCGTTTGGCGGGCTTCCTGACGGCGGGGATGTTGACGTTTTGCCCCGTGCGCGCGCCCACCAACATGTCGTTCTCGCCGAGTAAGTCGATGAGTTCGGGCAGCCTTTCGTTGGGATAGGTACCGTCGGCGTCGGTAATCGCCATGAGGTCGTAGCGGGCGTTTTTGAGTCCCGTCTTGAGCGCCGCGCCGTAGCCGCGGTTGGTCACGTGCGCCACCTTTTTGACGTTGGGCAAGGAGATGCTCTGGATGATGTCGCTCGAGCCGTCCGTCGAGCCGTCGTCCACCAGGATGATTTCAAAGGTGTGACTTGAACCCTCCATCGTCCGGCAAAGCTCGCGGACGGTCTCCTCGACGGCGCCTTTTTCGTTGTAAACCGGGATAACTATAGAAACTTCACTGCCCACAGGTGCTCCAACCTCCCCTATCCGAACCTCGCCCCCGTTGTACCCCGCGCATGACTTGAGCTGCGCCTCGAGCGTCACCGCACGCTCGAGCAGCCTCCCGCGCCCTTGCAAAACCGCAAAGCCCGCGTGGGGCTGATGAGGTGGGCGCAGTAGCCGCTGGCGAGTATACCGTGTGCAAAAACTTACGTGGTTAGATTTACCATTTCCGGCCCTGAACGCGCGCGAGGCCCCTTTTGTCTGAGCGCACAAAGAGCCGCCTCAAAAAAGAGAATTTACCCCGCGCCGCACATGAGCAGAAAATGTGACGGACGAGGAATACGCTTATCATTCACGTGCTACCCTTAGCTCACCTCGAGGGGGACACGCCGCAGGTGAGGGAGTGCTCGAGGTTATCAGTAATAGCATGACCGCTTCCGTCTTTATAGGTCTTGGGGCCAAGCATTTACTTTAGGGCTCTGAAGGTGTAAAGAACGCCGCGGGCCCTGCTGCAACTATGTTCACGCGTCGTCTCCCCATTTCAAACCAAACCCAGCAAGAAGGGTAACCCATGCTCAACCCACGCACGCTTCTGAGAACCCGCTCGAACACAATATCAAAGGGTCGCTTTCCGCTCACCGCTTTCGCGTGGCTTCTGCTCCTCTTGTCGGTAGCGCTTCTTTTTATGGGCTCGCTCAACAGGTTTTTTGACCACGACGAGTTCGAGGCCATGCACACCGCCTGGTATCTTTTTCAGGGGGAGAGAATCTACGAAGACTTTATCCAGCACCACTTCCCCCTGCTGCACTACCTGTTGGTGCCGCTCTACGCGCTGTTTGGAACCACGACGGACGCGATCATGGCGGCGAGGATAGCTATGTTCTTTAACGTCTTGGGTATGCTCATCGTCACTTATTTGATAGCGTTAGAGGTCTACCGCAAGCACCTCGTCGCGGTGGTGGGCACGCTTTTTCTAACGCTCATCACGCTCTTTACCGCCAAGGCTATCGAGATTCGGCCCGACACGCCGCAGAGCCTGTTCGTCTTTTTAGGAACCTACTTGGCGCTGCGCGCCTTTCGCACCCGCGCGCGCTGGGCTTTCATCCTGAGCGGCGTGTGTTTTGGCGTCGCGTTCTTGTTCCTGCAAAAGGCCGTCATCTTTTTGGGGCTCGTGGGCCTCGTCATGCTGGCGCGCGTATGGAGCCGTGAACTAAAGCTTCAAGAGGTGGTCTTGTTCTCCGCCGCGGCGGTCGCCCCCGCGCTGCCCTTCGTGCTCTACTTGTTCGCCACCAAAACGTTGGACACCTTTATTTTTTGGAACTTTACCTATAACTCGTTCTATTACACTCTGCGCGGCTGGGAATACGAAAAGCTCTTGCGCAACCTTAGCGTGCTCTATAGGCAAGACGGGCTCATCATCTTGCTCTTTATCACCACGCTCTTTTTCCTGCGTAAAAAGCGGCTCGAGTGGGAGATGATTTTCTTGGTCGTTGGGGTCGCTGGTTTCACGCTGCTGTCGGGTAGGCACAACCCGCAATACTACATGCTCGCCTTTCCCTTCGTCGCCATTTTGGCCGCCAAGGCGCTCACCACCGGCCTGGGACGTCACAGGGCCTTGGCCGCGCTCGTGCTGGTTTTCACCTTTTTGGCTCCGGTCAATGAAGGGCTGCGCCGCGTCATCACGCCTTCGAACGCAGAACAGCTCGCCAAGATTCAGTACGTTCTGGACCTTACCACCAAAGACGATTATGTCTACGACGGCAACATCAGGTTCAACGTGTTCCGGAACGACGTCGACTTCATCTGGTACATGGCGGGGCCGCCCTACAAGGCCAGAGAAACGCTGGCGTCGCTGCTCGACTACCGCTACAACATCTACGAATCCATCGAACGCTTCCAGCCCAAAGTCATCTCGGATTTTGGGATCGAGAACATGGACGACCCGCGCATCGCCAACCACTACGTCCGCTCGCCCGAGTATGACGATCTCTACATCCGCACGCCCGCGCAGGCGTCGCTTAGTAACGACTAAGGCTCGAGCGCTCACGCCCCACCCTCGCTTCGCCTATAGTAGGAGTCAGAGGAGGCAGGTATGTCCGACGAGGACCAGGAGAACACGAACACCGAAGCAGGTCACCGCGACCTCGACTACGGCAACGTCTTCGGCACCCAGCGCGACAGGAGCAGCGGGAACGAAACCGACTACGTCGAAAACTATAGCGAGCGTTGGATCGACGCCCTGCCAGACGTGGAGCGAGACGACGCGGGGTTGGAGCGCGCCGTTAAGGAGCGCCTAAATGGAAGGGTGGACGACGCTCGAATAGATGTTAAAGAGGGCGTGGTGACGCTTCAAGGCAGCGTGGAAAGTGCAGAGATTAGAGACGAAGTGGCGCGCACCGTGAGAGACATGTCGGGCGTAAAAGAGGTTCGCAGCGAGCTAGAAACACGCTAAAAAGCCGTTATACCAAACGACCACCAAGGGTGGTGGAATTGAGAAGTGACTCCAAAAGAGGAAGTCTCGGCGGCTCTTTTCCAAGCGTTCTCGCTCTGCTCGGAACTTGCTTCTCTTGCTCTTCCTTACACTTCACATAGCGCTTATTGGAGGTTTCCCTTTCCCTACCGTGTTCACGAAGTAGCCGCGTGATCAACGGCGCGGGACGCCCCACCGCCAGAAGGGGCCGCTTATGACGCGGGCCACGCTCTCCCTACCAGGCTGAACTCGAGGCGCGTCGAGGAGGGCCGGGGACGTCCACCGGGGCGTCACCCCCGTTTGGCGAACATGTCGGGCTCACACCTCTCGAGCCAACGCGTCGCGCAAGAAGTCGCCCAGGAAGTTGATGTTCAAGATGGTTACTAAGAGCAACACGCCGGGCAGGGTGGGCAGCCACCAGGCAACCGCCACGAACGTCTGCCCCTCGCTCAAGATGCCGCCCCAGGTCGGCGTCGGCGGCTGAATACCTAGACCCAAGAAGCTCAAGCCCGCCTCGGCCAAAATGAGCGTGCCTAGCTGCAGGGTGCCGTCAACAATAATGAGGGGCAGCACGTTGGGCAGGATGTGGCGGAACATGGCGCGCGCGTCCGACCCGCCCAGGGCCAGCGCCGACAAGACGTACTCCTCATGTCGCAGCTCGAAAACCTTGCCGCGCACCAGCTTGGCGAAACTCACCCAGGCGGTGAGCCCCAGCGTCAGGACGACGATGAGGGGGCTCGAGCCCAACGCCGCGATAATAGCGATTGCCAGGATAATGAAGGGCAGCGCGAGAATCGTCTCGGTGAGCCCGGTGATGACGGTGTCGACGACGCCGCCGAAGTAGCCCGCCACGAGTCCTAAGCTGGTGCCTAGAAGCGCGGCGATGAGGACGGCGCTGCCGCCGATGAGGAGCGAGACGCGCGCGCCGTAAAGGAGCCTCGCCAGCAGGTCGCGCCCGAGCTGGTCGGTGCCGAAAAGGTGGAGCCGGCCCGCGCTTGAGACGAACAGCGGCGGCTCGAGCGTGGCGAAGAGGTCTTGCTCGAGCGGCCCGTGCGGGTAGAGCGGCGCGGCGAGCGCGGCGAGGACGATGAACGCCAGAAACCCCGCCGCGAGGAGCGCGCGCTTGTCCTTCGCAAGCCCCTTGAAAACGCGCCCCACGTTTAGGTGAGCTCGACCCGCGGGTTAAGGAGGCTGTACGACAAATCGACGAGCGTGTTGACGATGATGAGCAAGACCGCGATGACGAAAACGCCCGCCTCGACGACCGGATAGTCCCGCGCGTACACGCTGCGCACCAAGAGTCTTCCCAGACCGGGCCAGGCGAAAATCGTCTCGGTGATGACCGAGCCGCCCATCACGAAGCGCATCTGAAGCCCCACCTGGGTGACGATGGGGATGGCGGCGTTGCGGAAGGCGTGCTTTAAGACGACGCGGCTACGGCGCTGCCCCTTGGCCGTGGCCGTACGCACGTACGGCTTGTTCAGCACCTCGAGCAGGCTCGTGCGCGTGACGCGCACGATGCCGCCGAGCAGAAAGAGGCTCAAGGTGCCTGTCGGCAAGACGTAGTGGCGCCAGCTCCCCGTGCCCGAGGCGGGCAGGAGCCGCCAGGTCACCGCGAACAGCAAGATGCCCATGATGCCAAGCCAGAAGACGGGCGTGGACTGTCCGGTGACGGCGAGCCCGGAGATCAGGCTGTCCCACAGGGTGTTGCGCCTCACCGCGGCCAACACGCCCAGGGGGATGCCTATGAGCGTCGCCACAGCGGTGGCGAGCAGCGCCAGCGACAGGGTGGCCGGCAGGCGAGACAGCACCAACCCCAGCGCGTCTTCCCGGAGCTGGATGGAGGTGCCGAAATCGAGACGCGCCACCTGAGCCAGGAAACGAACGTAACGCACCGGCAGCGGGTCGTCAAAACCGAGGCGCTCGCGGTAGGCGTCTACGTCGCTCTGGGTCGCGTCCGGCGGCAACAGGAGCCGGACGGGGTCGCCCGAGAGGTTGACGAGCACGAACACGATGAGCGTCAAACCGAGAAGGACAAAGACGCTTAACAAGAGGCGGCGCACCAGGTACTCGAGCATGGCCCACTCTATCGCGGCTGGCGCATGAGGCTACTCGGGCGCGTATAATCTCACGGTAGCTCAACGAGGAGGTTACAAGATGGCAACATTCTTAAGGTTTCTCGCGCTCGCGTTACTCAGCCTCACCCTGGCGGCGTTCGCCCAGCCGGTGGTGGTGATGCAGAGCGCCGACGCCAAGACCCTAGACCCCACCATGAACCGCGAGACCCCGACTTTCAACGCGCTCATTAACCTTTTCGACGCCCTGCTGTTCAAGGAGCCCGACGGCTCCTTCTCGCCGGGCCTGGCGGAGTCGTGGGAGGCGGTCGACGACACCACCTGGCGCTTCACGCTGCGCGAGGGCGTGACGTTCCATAACGGTGAACCGCTAACCCCCGAGGCGGTGGCGTTCACCGTCGAGCGCATCCTCGACCCGGAAACAGAATCGCCCATAGCGCGCGGCTTCGCTTTTATCGAGTCGGTCGAGGTCACGGGGGAGAACACCCTCACCGTCACCACGACAGGCCCGCAACCCCTGGCCGAGACCTACTTCTCCGAACTGCTCATCGTCCCGCCGGGCTATTTTGGGGAGGTGGGCGAGGAGGTGTTCGCCCGCCAGCCCGTCGGGACCGGCCCCTTTGAATTCGTGAGCTGGCAGCCCGACGTGGCGTTGGCTTTGTCGGCTTTCGAGGACTACTGGCGCGGCCCCGCCGATATCGAAGAGCTCACCTTCCGCCCCGTGCCCGAGGCCATCACGCGCTTCTCGAGCCTGAGTACGGGCGAGGCCGACCTCATCACCAACGTTCCCCCCAGCCTGGCGGGAGCCGTCGAGGCGGCGCCCGACGCGGAGCTCGAGACGGTCGACAGCGCGCGCGTCATCTATATCGGCATCAACACGCTTAAAGAAGGTCCGCTGCAAGACGCGCGGGTGCGCCGGGCGCTCAACTACGCCGTGGACGTCGACGCCATCGTGCAAGGTGTCTTCAACGGCCTCGCCACGCCGACCACCACGCTGCTGACCGACATCGACTTTGGTTACAGTCCAGACTTGTCGCCCTACCCGTACGACCCGGAGAGAGCGAGAGAGCTCCTCGCCGAGGCGGGCTACCCGGACGGCTTCGAGGTGACGCTTGGCACCCCCAGCGGACGCTATGTCAACGATGTACAAGTAGCCCAGGCGGTCGCGGCGCAGTTAGGGGCAATCGGCCTCACCGTCAACCAGGAGGTGCGCGAGTACGGCGCTTACGTGGGCGAACTCTTCGCGGGCGACGCGCCCGACCTGTTCCTCATCGGCTGGGGCAACGCGCCCTTCGACGCCGACTTCATCCTTTACCCGCTGCTGCGGACCGACGAACTTTTAAGCTACTACAGCTCTCCCGAGCTCGACGCGCTGCTGGACGAGGCCCACACCACTTTAGACCGGGGCGTGCGCGAAGAGGCGTACGGGGCGGCGCTCGAGCTCATCCAAGACGAAGCGCCCATGATATTTCTTTATAAACAGCGGGACGCCTACGGGGTGAGCGACCGTCTCGAGTGGAAGCCACGCCCCGACGAGTTCCTGTGGCTCTACAGCGCGAGCTTAGAGTGAGCCACTCTACAGCCGAGGTCGGGCGCTCGGCCTCGCTCCGGTTGTAGGATGAGCCGGTGAACGTGCCCGAACACATCATGCGCTATGCGCGTGACGCTCTAGCCCGTCTCGTCGCCGTCCCGTCGGTGGCGGCGGAGGGGCGCGGGATAGCCGAGGCAGCCGCCCTCGTGCGCGACCTGCTCGAGGCCGAGGGTGTCTATACCGAACTGCACGCCACCCCCGGCGCGCCCGTGGTCTACGGCGAGAAGCCTGGGGTGGGGCCGACCGTCCTTTTTTACAACCACTACGACGTGCAGCCCGCCGACCCGCTGGCGCTCTGGGAGAGTGACCCCTTCACGCTTACCGAGCGGGACGGCAAGCTCTACGGGCGCGGTGCCGCGGACGACAAGGGCGAGCTCGTCTCGCGCTTGGCGGCCCTTAGATGGTTCCGCGAGAAGCACGGCGGGCTCCCTTTCGGCGTTAAGTTTGTCGTCGAAGGAGAGGAGGAGATAGGCAGCCCCAACTTAGCGGCTTACGTCGAGGCGAATAGGGAGCGGCTCCGCGCCGACGCCTGCATCTGGGAGTTCGGCGGCGTGGACGCGGCCGGGCGTCCGGCGACCTACTGCGGGCTCAAGGGCATCCTTACCGTCGAGCTGCGGGCGCGTACCGCGTCATTCGACCTGCACTCGAGCTACGGGGCCGTCGTCGAGAACCCCATCTACCGCCTCGCGGCGCTCCTCGCCTCGCTCCGTGATGATAACGGCCGCGTCCTTATCTCGGGTTTCTACGACGACGTGACGGCGCCCACCGAGGCCGACGAGGCGGCGTTGGCGGCGTTGCCCCGAGAGGATGAAGACCTCGCCCAGACGTTCGGGGCGGAAAGGTTCATCGGCGGCGTGGTCGGGCTCGAGTTCTTGCGGCGGCTTTATTTTGAGCCCGCCCTGAACATCAACGGTTTCCACGCCGGTTATGGCGGCCCCGGCTCCAAGACCGTGCTGCCCGCCGAGGCGGAGGCCAAACTCGACATCCGTCTCGTGCCCGACCAGGACCCCCAAAAGGTATTGGCGGGACTCCAAGACCATTTGGAACGGCGCGGCTTTGGCGACGTCGAAGTCACGGCGCTCGAGCACGCTGAACGCGCCGCCCGCGTCGACATCACCCACCCGTTCGTACAAAACACTGTAGCCGCGCTCCGCGAGGTTTACGACCAAGAGCCCGTGGTCTATCCCAACTCGGCCGGCTCCGGCCCCATGTACCCGTTTGTCGAACACTTAGCGCTGCCCATCGTCGGTGTCGGCTGCGGGTATCCGGGCAGCCGCATCCACAGCCCCAACGAGCACCTGCGGCTGGACGACTTTGATAAAGGGGTTGCGGCGGTGCTCCGGGTGCTCGAGCGTAACGTGGGCTTGTGAGCGTGACACCACGGGGTCGGGTGACGCCCAGTTACGCCCAGCCCGCATACTGGGTGTAAAGCCACATCACCCGGTGGCTCGAGGCGTACCAAAACGCTGTACTGAGGAGGTTCTAGCACGATGAAGGTGCTTATTTCGGCCGATATGGAAGGCGTCTGCGGCGTCACGAGCTGGGTCCAGGTGATGCCGCCGGAGTACGGGAGCGGGTCAAGGTCGACCGCCGAGTACGAGCGGGCGCGCTTACGCCTCACCAAAGAAGTGAACGCCGCGGTGGAGGGCGCGCTCGCGGGCGGTGCCGACGAGGTCATCGTGAATGACGCGCACGACGGGATGCGCAACCTCGTCCCGGAAGCACTCCATCCGGCGGTCCGCTTCATCACCGGGAGCGACAAAACCTGGGGCATGATGCAGGGTAGCGAGGAGGTCGGGGAGGGCGCGGTGTTCTTCGTCGGCTATCACGCCAAGGCGGGCACCCCGGCCGCGCCCTTGGCGCACACCTGGACCTCATACGTTCTCGACGTGCGCCTGAACGGGCGCTCGACGGGCGAGTTCGGCCTCAACGCCGCGGTCGCCGGGCACTTCGGCGCGCGGGTCGTGTTGGTCACGGGCGACGACCAGGCGGTGGCGCAGACCCGAGACTTTCTGGGAGGTGAGCCCGTCGGCGTGGTGGTCAAGACGGGGTACTCGAGCACCAGCGCCCTCCACCTACACCCCGAGCGCGCCCAGGCGCTCATCCGGGCGGGCGCGGAGGCGGCCATGAAGAAGGCCGACCAAACCCGACCCTGGCGGCTGCCGCCCAACAGCACCCTGGACATAGAGTTCGACCATCCCTCGAGGGCGGACAACTGCCTCTACCTGCCCGGCGTGACGCGCGCATCTGAACGCGGCGTGACCTGCGTGGTGGAGGACGCGGAAAGCTTGGCTCGCCTCTTCCGCGCCCTCATGCGCGCGAGCGACGTGAACCTGTCCGCGTGAATGAGCCGGGGCCGATTGTGACCTCTCCTGCAAATTTTTGTAGAATAGATACCAACTTAACGAAAAGGAGGTTAGAACACTCGTAAGGGTTTTGTTCCACTAAAAACCGTTGCACAACCAGAAGGGAAGCTATATGAAGCGTGCTTTGGTCCGCATAGCCTTATTTACCCTGTTGCTCACAGGTTTGGTGGGAGCCGTTGCCCAGTCAACGCTCCGCATGACCACCGGGTCGCCCGTGTCGACGCTCGACCCCATCAAGTCCGCGGCGGCGGGCGACATTGAAGTGTTGGGGCAGCTCTATTCGCGGCTGCTGCGCAACGCCCCCGACGGCTCCGAACTCCTGCCCGGCCTCGCCGAAAGCTGGGAGGTGTCCGAGGACGGCCTCCAGTACACCTTTCATTTGCGCGACGCCCAATTTTCCGACGGCTCGCCCGTCACCGCCGAAGACGTGGTTTTTTCTTTCCTGCGGTTGCGCGACCAGGAGGATTCGGCCTATAACAGCATGTTCCAGGTGATCGAAGAGGTCGAGGCGGTGGACGAAAGAACGGTCGTCTTTACCCTCGAGTACCCCGCGGCCCCCTTTCTCGGCTCGGTGGAGATGTTCAACGCGGGCATCGTCCCCAAAGCCGCGGTTGAGGCGATGGGCGACGAGGCCTTCGCCCAGAATCCGGTTTCGTCGGGACCCTTTAACCTCAAGGAGTGGCGGCCCAACGACCGCGTCATCTTGGAGCGCAACCCCTACTACTGGCGCGAAGGACTGCCCTATCTAGACGAGGTGGAGATCATCGAAGTGTCCGACGAGAACACCCGCGTCTCGATGCTGCGGGCGGGCGAGGTGGACGTCATCTCCGGCACCCCCTGGTCGCAGGTCAATACGCTAATGGCGCAAGACGACATTAATGTTCCTTTGGACCCCTCGTCGATCATCAACATCCTGCTCATCAACCACCAAGCGGCACCCTTGGACGACGTCCGGGTAAGGCAGGCCATCGCGCGGGCCATCGACACGAAGAGCATCGTCGAGGCGGTGACCTTCGGCTACGGCGTCCCGGCCAATTCAACCTTGCCCAACGCGCTTACGTATTACGACGCGGAGCTACCCGCGATTCCCTATGCGCCCGAAGAGGCCAGAGCTTTGCTCGAGGAGGCCGGCGCGGTGGGCGCGTCCGTCGAGGTCATGATCACCTCGGGCAGCTCGTACAACACGCAAATCGCGCAACTTTTGCAGGCCCAGCTCGGCGCGGTCGGCTTGAACGTCACCATCGCCACCGTTGACAGCCCCACCTGGTGGGAGCGGGTCACCACGGCCGACTACGGCATCACCCCGAGCTGGTGGTACAACGAGACGACCGACCCCGACCAGGCGGTGCGCTGGGCGCTCTGCGGGTCGTGCGGCAACAGTTCTTTCTATTCGTACTACGAGAACCCGGAGGTGGACGCGCTCGTCGAGCAGGCGGTGCGCGAACTTGACCCTGAGGTGCGCGGCGAACTCTACAGCGAGATTCAGCGCATTTCCTTAGAAGAGGTTGCGCAGGTGCCGCTCTATTACCCGCCCTACACCATCGCCATGAGCGATAGCGTCGAAGGGCTGATGATGAGCCCCGCGCTCCAGTGGTCGCTCGAGCAGGCCAAGCTCAACGAGTAGCCCCGGCGTGCTCTGGGCTTACCAGAGCACGCACTCTTTTAATAAGTTATGGCTAGGACAATGATTTATGGCTGGATAGTGGTTTATGGGTAAGATGTATGGTTAAATTTTATGGCTAGACAAAGATTGCTGCTAAGCCGCCTTTTGCAGCTCGTCCCGGTGCTCTTCGGCATCAGCGTCCTCACCTTTGTGCTGGCGCTCCTCACGCCGGGCGACCCGGTGCGCGTCCTCCTCGGCCCCCGCGCCTCGGCGGAGGCGGTCGCGGCGGTGAGGGAGCAGTACGGCCTGGACAAACCTATTCTCACGCAGTACGCGCTCTACCTCAGAAACACCTTGCGCGGCGACCTGGGCCGCTCCATCATCTACAAGGTGCCGGTCCTGGACCTTATCCGCACCCGGATGGTGCCGACGCTCTACCTCATCGCGGGCGGCTTCGTTCTCTCCGTTGCGCTGACGCTGCTTCTGGCCGTTCTCGCCTCTCTATATCCGGAGAGTTTTCTGGACTCACTTATCCGCGTGTTCGGCACCGTCGGCCTCGGGCTGCCCTCGTTCTGGCTGGCGATTGTCTTTGTGCTCCTTTTCGCGGTGCGCCTCGACTGGTTCCCCGCGACGGGCTTCGGCGAGGGCTTTTGGGAACGTCTGCACCACATCGTGCTCCCCTCCTTGACCACCGCCCTGGCGATGACGCCCATTTTGGTGCGCAACTTGCGCGCGACGTTGCTCGAGCAACGCGAGGCCGACTTCGTCGTGGCCGGCCAGTCCAAGGGTTTGCCCGAGCGCGCCATCTACTTCCGGCACGTGTTCCCCAACTCGGTGCTGACCAACTTGCACCTGCTCGGCGTGGTGGTGGTCTATATCATGGGCTCTTCGGTCATCATGGAGACGATCTTCGCCATTCCCGGTCTCGGCCAGCTCATGCTCGCCGCCATCGTCGGGCGCGACTACTTCGTGGTCCAGGGCTTGACCCTCTTTTTCGCCCTGCTGACCACCCTGGCGACCTTGGCGGTCGACCTGCTCTCGCTCGCCATCGACCCGCGGGTGGGGGCGTAGTGGCGGGGTTAGGTCGCGTGAGCGATGCCGGGCACACAGGGGCGACGCGGTGGCGTTCTGCCTTACCTTCACAAATCATTTCCGGGGGCCTGCTGGTGCTGGGTTGGGTGCTGGTGGCACTCTTCGCGCCCTTTTTGACTCCCTACGACCCGCTCGCCATCGACTTCACCGCCATCCTCCAGCCGATGAGCCTCGAGCACCCCCTCGGCACCGACAACCTGGGCCGCGACGTTCTCGCTCGCGTTCTCTACGGCACCCGCGTCGACCTGACGATGGGCCTCATCGGCGTGACCGCGCCGCTCGTGATCGGCGTGCTTATCGGGGTGGTGTCGGGCTTTTACGGCGGCGTCATAGACGCGCTGCTCATGCGCCTTTTCGACGTGACCATCGCGTTCCCGTTCATGATTCTGGTGCTCGCCATCATCGCCATCTTGGGGCCGGGGCTCACCAACTATTACCTCGCGCTCGCGCTCGTCGCCTGGGTGCCCTACGCGCGGCTCACCCGCGCCGAGACGCTTCAAATCAAGGGCTCCGAGTTCGTCCAGGCGGCGCGGGTGTTGGGCTTCGGTGCGCCGCGCATCATCGTCCGGCACGTGCTGCCCAACGCCGTCACCCCCTCGGTGGTCTTTGTGATGACCGACATCGTGCTGGTCATCTTGTCGGGTTCGGGCTTAAGCTTTTTGGGTCTGGGCGCGCAGCCGCCCACCCCCGAGTGGGGCCTGATGATAGCGGAGGGGCGCACCTTTCTGGCGACCGCGTGGTGGATATCGTTTTTTCCGGGCGTCGCCATTGTCTTGCTGACGCTGGGCTTTTCGCTCCTGGCCGACGGCTTCGCCAAGCTCCTCAGGGTCAAAGGGTGAGCCCGGTCATAGAGGTCCAGGACTTGGGCGTCGTCTTCGACACCCCGCGCGGCCCGGTCACCGCCCTGCGCGGCGTGTCGTTCGCGCTCTCGAAGGGCGAGATTTTAGGCGTTGTGGGCGAAAGCGGCTCGGGCAAGTCGGTCGCCTGCCATTCTATCCTGCGGCTCTTGCCCAAAAACGCGCGCGTCAGCGGGCGCGTGCTTGTGGAGGGGCGGGATGTGCTCGAGCTCCCCCCGCCCAGCCTCGCCACGGTGCGCGGACGGCGGGTGGCGATGATCTTCCAGAACCCCTCGAGCCACCTAGACCCCATCATGAGCGTCGGCAAACAGGTCGGCGAGGCTCTCCGCTTCCACTTTGGTGTGGGCCGGGGGGAGGCGCGGCAAAGGGCGATAGAACTCCTCCGCCGGGTGCGCATCGCCGAGCCGGAGAGGCGGGTGGACAGCTACCCCCACGAACTCTCCGGCGGCATGAAGCAGCGCGTGATGATAGCGGCGGCGCTGGCCTGCGAGCCCAAGGTCTTGATAGCCGACGAGCCCACCACCGCGCTCGACGTGACCGTGCAGGCGAGCATCCTAAAGTTGCTCAAGACGCTGCGCGACGAGCAGGGGCTCTCCGTCATCATGGTGTCGCACGACTTGGGCGTCATCGCCGAGATGTGCGACCGCGTCGTGGTGATGAAGGATGGCCTGGTCGTGGAGGCGGGGGGGCGGAAATCCATCATCTTCGCGCCCCGAGCCGACTACACGAAAAGGCTTATCGCCGCGCACCCGGAGATCGGGCGGGGGATGGTGGGCGAGCGGATGGCCGACGCCGACCCGCCGGACGAGGTGTTGCTCGAGCTCGACGCCCTCTCCGTCCACTTCGGCTCGCGTGGCGGCCTCCTGCCCTTCGGCCGCCCCTCGGTCAGGGCCGTTGACGGCGTCTTTTTGAGGCTAACGCGGGGCGAAACGCTCGGGCTGGTGGGCGAGAGCGGCTCGGGCAAGAGTACCGTCGCCCGCGCGCTCGTGGGTTTGATTGAACCCACCGCGGGCGAGGTGCGGTATCGGGGGGGGTCAATAAAGCTCCTCCGTTCGGAGGCGCGCGTCGCCTACCGGCGCGCGGTGCAGATGGTCTTCCAGGACCCCTTCTCCTCGCTCAACCCCCGCCTGAGCGTGGCCCGGACGCTCGCCGAGCCCCTCCGCAGGCACCGGATGTGCCCCCCGAATGAGGTCGGGGCGCGGGTAGAAAATCTCATGAAGGCGGTCGACCTGCCCCTCGCCCTCAAACACCGCCGCCCACATCAGCTCTCCGGGGGTCAGCGCCAGCGCGTCGGCATCGCCCGGGCGCTCTCCGTCGAACCGGAGGTGCTCATCGCCGACGAGATCACCTCGGCGCTGGACGTGACCATCCAGGCGCAGATTCTGGAGCTGCTTGGGCGGCTGCAACGTGAGATGGGCCTCACCATCCTCTTTATCTCCCACGACCTGGGCGTGGTGCAGCGACTCTGCCAGAACGTCGCCGTGATGCGCCAGGGTCGCCTGGTGGAGATCGGACCGACCGAGCGCATCCTCGAGGACCCGAGCGAGGTTTATACCCAGAACCTGCTCGCCGCGGTGCCCCGCATGTACGGCTTGGCGGAGGACGCTCGGCGGTGACGCTTGAGACGAGGCTCGAGCCGACTTCCGTGTCACCCTTGGTCGCCTAAGTACGTGGGCAACACGGTAGAGCGCTTCCTGGCGGTTTCAGAAAAGCCGCCCGTCCTGTGGATTCGGGGCTCGGACGACCAGATCGTCTCGGACGCCTCGATGTTCGACTTCGGCACCCTGGGGAGGCTCGGCGCGGTGCCGGGCTGGCCCGGTGCTGAAGTGTTCCCGCCCCAGCCGATGCTCGAGCAGACGCGCTACGTGCTGGAGGCGTACAAGGAGGCCGGGGGTGCTTACCGCGAGGTCGTCATGGAAGGTACCGGCCACACCCCCTACATCGAACAGCCGCGGGTGTTCATGGAGCACTTTACTTCACATCTCGCGGCGTCTCCTGGGCGTTGAGAAGAGGTCCACAGCGCCGCCGCCGCACATGCCCTACCTTAGAGGCATGAAAACCGAACTCGGCGTCCACCGCCGCTACTGGCCGCAGGCGCATGAACTGCTCTTCGACAAGGAGCACGCCTATGAGGCGCTCTCTTTGGGGTCTTGTGTCGCGCTCGAGCTCAAGCAAGAGGACGCGCTGTACCTGCGCGAGGCGCTGCCCAAGGGGGCGGTTTTTCCTTTGGAGGGTCCCTCGCCCTTTGCCGAGCGGCGGGCGGAACAAGAGGCGTTGCGGGGGCGGTTCTTTTAGGTGCCGCGCTAGACTGGGGCGCGGCCGCGCCCCGCTGCTACGCGCCCCAATCACTAAGACTGCCCTACGCCGTTTGGGCAACCCAGCTGAGGTAGCTAAAGCCGTCCTGTTCTTTGCTTCAGCTCTACCTGCGTTTGTCACAGGTCCGTGGCTTCAGGTTGACGGGGGTTCATGGCTCAGTGCCCCGGCCTAACTAGGCGCTTCGATGGTCAGACGAAAGCGCGTCGCGGCCGCCGCGCCCGCCTCGTCTTCGGCGCGGATGACAACCTCGTGACGGCCCGGCTGCTGAGGGACGCCTACGATTTTGGTGTCCTCAAAGTTCAAGCCTGGCGGCAACGGCGTTTGGGCGGTGAGGCTAAGCTGTGTTCCCGGATCGGCGTCGGCAAAAGCGTTGGAAGGAATCTGGATGATAGTCTGCCGACCTACCGTCGCCTGCTGGTCCGGGATGCCCCCATCGACCACCGGTTCGTCGTTGACCGCTTCGACGGTCAGGGAGACGACGGCTTGCGAGCGGTTTCCGGCGGCGTCGGCAATGGAATAAGTGAACGCATCCTCGCCAAAGTAGTTGGGCTTGCCCGTGTAGCGGACGGTGCCGTCGGGAGCGGCCTTCGCCGTTCCGTGGGCGGGAGCTTTAGCGACCATCAACGAGGAGCGGCGAAACGAGTCATTAGGAATGTTGCGGGTGACCTCGAGGCTGCGGGTCTGGCCTTCCCAGACAGTAAACTTTTCTGCTTGCGCGGTGGGGGGCATGAGTGTTATCTCCTTTGTTGACTCCTCTTTCGAGCGTTGAAGAGCTAGAGTCCGGCGTCTGCGTCGATGGCGGCGTAATCAAAGGGAGACGCGGGCAACTGCGTGGCGGTTGAGGTGACGGCCGAGGCGTCGGCGTATTTGCCTGCGGCCCCCGCGCCCGCGGCGGCGGCGGCAACTCCGTAGCCGGCTTCGGCTTCCGCTTCCGCCTCAGCTTCCGCCTCGTCCTCGAAGGTGGCGTCGGGGCCTTCCGGCTCATCGACGTCTGAGGGCGTATCGAGAGGCCGCAGGAACCTATCGCTTGCCAGGTGATTGGTGTCGAACTCGAGCGCCGCGAGGTACGCGACCTCGCCCAAGCCCTGGACCTCAAATTCGTACTCGTTGTCGTAGCCGTCGGGCTTGGGCACGCCCGCAACGGCCACGGCGACGGCGACCGGCCCGCCGTTCGGATCGTAGGCTCGAGCGTACGCCTTGACCGTCTGGATGCCGGTGGCCGCGGCAGGAGGAACGACGACCCAAGCTTCCGTCTGCGGACCTGCCGCGGCGGCTGCGGCCGCGGCAAACGGTGTGGACTCGGCTGCGGTGGCGGTGAGGGCGTCGGAGGGACTGCCCGCAGCGTCGAGGCCGCGTGCTCCCACACCCGCGGCGGCCGCGGCCGCGGCACCGGCGTAGTAGCCGACTTCCGCCTCGGCCTCGGCTTCCATCTCAATCTCGAACTGGGCAAGCGTCAGGTCGAGGCCGGGGTCGGGCACGCCGCCCCGCGCGCCGGGCGTCGCCGGGCCGGGTTTATGGGCGTGGTCGAAACGGTTCTCGGGGTTGCCGAAGGTGCGGGTGGAGGCGCTGGTGGCGGTGGCGGCCGCGGCGGGTGTGTTGACGAAGCCATTTTTCGCCTGAACCGCTACCGCGGCGGCACCGGCGGCCGCGGCGTTGAAGCCCACCTCGGCCTCGGCTTCGGCCTCCGCCTCGGTTTCGACTTCGACCTCGAAATTCCCTGGTTGCGCCGTCAAGCCGCTGCTGCCGTTTGCCGGCGGGGCCTTTGTGACGACGGCCTCGAGGGGTCGCGGCGTGACGGCCGCCGTGCCGGTGACCGCGGCGTCTTTGTCACCCGGCCCGGCCCAAAGGCTGGTGCCGCCGAGCGCGACGCCCGACTCGGAGCGTGCGTCGCCGGCGGTGCGGTTCTGTGCTGAGGCGCTCGAGTTGACGCCGTCGCCGCCGATGTGCGCGACCGCCCGCGTTTCGGACTCGGCCTCGGCTTCGGCCTCGAGGTCGAACGACGAGGCGAGGGCGTTCTCCCGCTGGTAGGTCACCTCGACGACGTCGTTGTTGCGGACTTGGGGACCTAAGTGATTCGCGGTCGAGGTGGACGCGGCGGTGGAGCAACTCACCCGGCTCGTCGCGGCGAGCCCGCTGCTGCCGCCGCCGCCGACGGCGATGCTGGCGACCGCGGCGGAGCCGTTGTTCACCTCGGCCTCGACCTCGGCTTCCGTTTCGGCCTCGGCTTCCGCTTCGGCCAGCCCTCGTCCGGTACGGTCGAACGAGGCGTTGGTGCCTTGGACATTGGGTGAGACCGGGGCGACGCCCTGCTCGACGGGCGAGTTCGCCGCCCCGAGCCCCGAGGCGGGTCCGACGCCGGGACCTGCCGGCGGGAGCGAAGCCCCGACGCCGACACCGGCAGGCGGATACGGTGCAGACAGACCACCCGTCCCCTTAAACACTTTGGGCATCTTCGTTCCCACCTCGCTGGTAGACGTTGAGGTGGCGACCGAAGCGAGCGCCGCTGCTGCCGCGCAATCGCCGACCACAGCCACGCCGACGCCGCCGGACACGACGGCCGCCGCCGCGGCGATACCCGCTTCGGCTTCGGCCTCGGCTTCGGCTTCCACCTCGACTTCGCTCTCGGTGTCGAGCTGGGCGTAGGGCGGTACCGACGGTGGCGGCGCGGAGGGCGGCGGTAAAGGGGGAACAAGCAGCGGCGCGGGCATACCCGGCAGCGTCAAGGGAGTCGGGTCGGGCGGGTCGCCCGGGTCGCCCGTGTCACCTACGAATTCAATTGTGACGGCGCTGACGGAAGTTGACGTCGAGGTGGCGGCGTCGACGGCGGAGAGGGTCTCCGCGGCGAACGGCCGGGTGGCGCCGTCGGCCATGAGATAGGCGTTGACGCCCGAAGCGCCCGCGGCCACCGCGGTGCCGCCGACCGCGGCGGCGCTGCCGTTGCCCACCTCGGCTTCGGCTTCCGCTTCGACCTCGACCTCCGCCTCGCCCTCCGCGCTGGCGACGGTGAGCACGCCCTGGCCGCCCGGTGCCCCGCCCGCGCCCGAACCTCCCGGCGGTGCCCCCACGGGTGAGAAGGTGACGCTGCTCGTGACCGGCCCGCCGCCGGTCGGCCCGCCGGCCGGTGTGGGCTCAGGGCCTGTAGAGGTGAGCTTGGCGGGCTTCCGGCTTTGCAGCGAAATGGAGCCGCTGGCTACCGTCTGCGTCAGCGCGTTGGCGCCCGAAGCGCCTGCGGCAGCGCCGACGGCTATAGCGCCGGTGGCCTTGCCGCTCGTGACGCCGGCTTCCGCCTCGCTTTCGGCCTCGCTCTCAACTTCGGCTTCACCCAACACCGAGTCGAATTCGGTCTCCACGCTCGGATCGTTGGTGACGGTGAACGTCCGCGTGATGGTCGGCCCCGGGTTGCCTTTGCCGTCGGCCTTTGAAAAGGTCTGGGCCGAAAGCACCACTTTACCTTGCGGAAGCGTAAGCGGGTTGTTCCCGTTCGGCCCTGGATCCCTAAGTTCGTACGGTGCAGCGTTCACCGGCGCGGCAGCCGCGTCGTTGACCTTGAAGACCGCGCTCCCAATGCGCCGCACCCTGTGGGGCTCGAGGCGGATGAAAAACGGCGGGAGGGCCGGCGCGCCCGGCTTGCTCTGGTCGGGAAAGTTAGGCGACAGGATGGTTCCGCTGCCCAACGTCTTGATGACCTCGCCCGTCTGCTGCTCAATCAGGAATAATCGCATTTTAGACCTCGCTTTCAATCGAAAAGAGTGGATATCGGCGTCACGATGTCGTAGTCTGCGTCAGGGCCCCTGACCGAACCCTGACCAAGCGCCATCAAGCGCCGTTTAGGGATCT
This sequence comes from Trueperaceae bacterium, assembly GCA_965214995.1. GTDB lineage: Bacteria > Deinococcota > Deinococci > Deinococcales > Trueperaceae > CBDCCT01. Next base: position 3,191,371 of record CBDCCT010000002.1, on the reverse strand, counting down.
GTCACTTCACAAAAAGAGAGTTTTTAGATAAGCCGCCGCGCGTTCTCCTCGACCGCTGTCCTGGCTACCGTTTCCCTAAAGACGTCACCGCTTATGCGGCGTGACTCCGTAACCGCCAGACGAGGGGTTGAGAGCCACTATTAAAGGGCTTTTGGGCCAGCCCGAAGAGGGTCGCGGCGTAGTTGTGCTGTTCACGGTGGCGGTATTTATGGCGTGACATCATGCGCGGGTGAGGGCGGTTCAACTGCTGACAGGCGGCCATAGGCGTAGCAGGAAATGTCAAGCTGGTGTGGCGTGGCAAGCTCATCCTGGTGCGCTAAGCTTAGCCCCGCCGAGAGAAGCATCAAGGAGGTGTTGTCGTGGCTTTTAATCCAGCTTTATTGAAGCGACTCCAAACCGCCGTTCCCGTTGCTGCGGGTATGGTTATACTTACCGCGCTCGCTTACTGGGGCGGTATGCCTGAGCGCAACCAGGGACTCTTTTTACTCGGCGTCGGTTCGCTCCTGGTGATGCTCGCGCTCCTCGTCCTACTTGGCTGGGTGCTGCTTGCCAAGCCTTTGGCAAAGGGCGAACGTTTGTCTAGGAGCGCGCTAAGGGCGAGCCAGCGCCAGCTCTTGGCGCTGGCCCTGACCGTCAGCAGCATCAGCATCGTGGTGGGCGGCTACTGGGACGAGGTCTGGCACACGCAGTACGGCGTCCCCTTCGGCGACGACTTCTTCTGGCGGCCCCACCTGCTGATGTACTTTGGCCTCGGCTCGGTTGTCCTTTTGGCCTTAACGGGCCTGTGGCTACTGGGGCGTCAGCCGGGGAGCTGGCCCGCGCGCTTCAGGTCGAACCGCCCCGTCGCCTACCTCGCGCTGCTCGGCGCCTTTTTGCTCTACGTGGTGCCCGCTGACCCGGCCTGGCACTTCATCTACGGCGAAGACCTCTCCGCCTGGAGCCTGCCGCACATCTTTCTGGCCGTTTCCTTCGCGCTCATTTCAATCACGGCGGTCGCTTTTCTGCTCAGCACCATGCCGGAGCGGAAGTGGGAGCTCCTTCGGCTGACGCCGCACGACGCCCTTATCATTACGGCGCTCGCCTTCGCACTGACCATCCTGCTCCAGCTCATGACCACCGAATGGGACGCGCTCGGCGGTGCCCGGCGCAGCCCTCAGGCCTTCTGGCAACGTCCCGAGTGGCTGTTGCCCGTGGTTGTCACCTTCTTGGCGACCTTTGTCGGTACGCTCGCCCTCCACACGACCCGCCGGGCGGGGAGCGCGACCGCGGTGGGGCTCATCGCGCTGGGGGTGCGCTTCGCGCTCCTTAACGCCTTCGAGCTGCGCACTTTGAGCGCGGACGCGTGGCTCGTCTCCCTGCCGGTGCTGATGGCGGTCGACTGCACCGCCTTGGGCGGGCTCCGCCGCGCGGCCAGGACCCCCGTCTGGTGGCACTCAGGCCTAGGCGCGACGGTAGGCATGGCGGCGGTTGGACTGCCGCTTGTCTCGGCTCTGTTCGTCTACCCGGAGGTGAGCGCGCGCGCCCTGCCGATGATGCTTCTCATGACCCTCGTGATGGCGGCCTTCGCTAGCTGGAGTGGGACGCGTCTTGGCGACGGCTTAACGGCCCACAGTGAACCGCCCAAAGAGGCCGCCAAAACGCTCCCGCTTCGGTGGGCGACGCCGCTGGGGCTCGCGCTCGTGCTGGGTTTTGTGGCCTACTACATCGGCACGGCCGCGCCGCCCGTGTGATTTAGCGGGGACCTGCGGCTCGGCAGCTTGACCCAAAGCTTAGGAACTGTTTTGCTGAACGAGCCTATAGCGGTTGTGCGCACTGTCTCCGCCTCGTTTATCGTCATTGACGTCATAAGGCTCGAGGTCTCAGAGGTCCCCTCTTTGCAGACGTTCTGCGAGCGCACCTGCTGAAAGAATAGGGCCTGAACATAGGAAAACGGCTGGCTTTCGACACCGGGCGTGTCTATGAAGCTAATGCGCCTGGCTCACGCACAGTCCTCACGCCACCCGATTTTGGCCGCTACACCATTAAAACTTGCGCAGCCTGCCGGCGTGCCGAAGTCGCCGCTGGCAGCACATTTCATCCTACGCCTCCCTTTTCTTCACGCTCTGTCGTTCAATTAACGTCGGATAAAGCACACGCTGATGCAAAGAGGTTTCAGGATTTTTGATCAAGGCGAGCAGATAATCAACGCTTTGCTGCCCGAGCGCGGTGAAGTCTTGACTTACGGTCGTGAGAGGCGGCTCAAAGTAAGCGGCTTCTGGAATGTCATCAAAGCCAACGATGGAGACGTCTTCGGGAACGCGTAAACTGTGCGCGCGCAGCGCGCGCACAGCGCCCAAGGCCGTCTGGTCGTTGGCGGCGACTAAGGCCGAAAAGCGTCTACCCGTCTTTAGGAGCTGCTCTATGGCCCTGTATCCTCCGGCGGCGGACCAATCCCCCTCCGCGCTAGGCCCAGGGTTAAGGCCTGCGGCTCGTAACGTCGCCAGCCAAGCTTCGTGCCTTAGCGTCGCGTCGTGCCAGCTAAGCGGGCCGCTTATCTCCGCGACGTCTTTGTGTCCCGAGTCGATGAGGTGCTGGGTGGCGAGTCTTGAGCCCGCCACTTGGTCTATCACGACCGAAGGTACGTGGGCGTCTTTGGGGACGTCTATCATTACTACCGGGATGTTCCCGCACAGCTCCATAACGTCGGTAGGGTCTAGGCCGATAAAGGGCGCACCCATGACGATGCCGTCTACCTGGTGGCTCGAGAGGTTCTCCACCGCCTTTCTCAACTGCTCCTTGGTAAGTTCATCAAGACTGTAAAAGGTCAGGCCGTAGCCCTTCGCTCTGACCGCTCTCTCGATCTTGGTGAACGTTTGGGCAGGCCCGTAGTAGGTCGTGCCAAAGGAGATGATGCCCAGCGTGCCCGAGCTACGCGTTGCCAAGCTCCGCGCCACGCGGTTGGGACGGTAGCTCAGCGCCTCAATCGAGGTGAGTACACGCTCCCTCGTCGCCTTGGCGACGTGCGGATGACCGTTGACAACCCGCGACACCGTTTGATAAGAAACACCCGAATCACGAGCAACATCATTGAGCGTAACTGGTTTATGAGCGCCGTCTGCCATGTTTTGTCTTTGTATCCTTTGTGTTTGTCATGATGGTCGTTGTCGCGCCGTTTTGCAAGCTACGTAACCGTTTGTGAACGTCCACAGCCTAGCATGACCCTCTTAGAGCATCAAGCGAGTTTAGCAGCCGCATGGCAACATGCAAAAACTAAGCGGTTGCCTCGGCTGCTCCGCGCGTTCAGGCAGGAGAAATCTGATTCTATGTTGCTTTGACAGTTTGACAGTTTGACAGTTTGACAGTAGAGACCCTTGACAACCGGGGCGTCGCGTGGGGTAAACTGTGGGCGTTCACAATTTTAGCTGTAGAGCACGACGTGAGTGAGACGCGGCCAGTAAACCTTCACCCTTTGGCAGACCGACCCGCCCGAATCGGACCAAGTTTGAGAGCCCCGCTGCTCGAAAGGAGCGGTCAAAACCTGTCGGAAGTGTTACAGACCTTTTCGCTCCGCAAACGTTAGTCAGGAGGATAACAATATGACTCGAGCAAAAAAGAGCCGTTTAACCCTCGCAGCCGTTCTTCTTATGGCCTTTGGTCTTTTGAGTGGAGCGCAAGACGCCCAACCCTCGGGTGAGATTACCGTCTGGGGCTGGAAAGCCGCGATGGACCCCATCAGAAACAGCGGTCTTTTGGACGACTTCAAGGCCGAGTACCCGGACGTTGAGGTCAACATTGTAGACTACGCGACAGCCGACCTCTACCAACAGTTGCAGCTCGCCATCTCTTCCGGGGTTGGCGCGCCCGACGTGGCGCTCGTCGAGAGCAGCCATCTGGCGCAGTTCGTCGATTTCGGCGGCCTGGCCGACCTCACCGAGCAGGTCCAGCCCTACCTGACCGACGTCAACCAGTTCAAGTGGACGCAGGCCGAGCAGGGAGGCAGCTACTACGCGATGCCCTGGGACAGTGGCCCCGTGGTGATGTACTACCGCCGCGACGTGTTCGAGGCGGCGGGCCTGCCGACCGACCCTGAAGAGGTAAGCAACTCCGTGGCGACCTGGAGCGACTATTTAGAGCTTTGTCAGACCATCAAAGAGGCGACCGGCAGCGACTGCTTCGCCCAGAACAAGGCCAACAACTACGCCCGCTCCTTTGAGATGATGCTCTGGCAGCAGGGCTTGGGCTACTACAACGAACAAGGCGACATCACCGTCGACAGCCCCCAAAACGTCGCCACTTTGGAGATGCTCGGTCAGTTCTGGGACGCAGGACTTTTGTCGGACCAGCTCGAGTGGACCGACGGCTGGTACGCCGAGCTTGCGAGCGAGGACAGCCCCGTCGCCACCCTCGTCATCGCCGGCTGGATGGGCACCTTTTTGAAAGACTGGATAGCGCCCGGCACGGAAGGTTTGTGGGGCGTGGCTTTGATGCCCGCGATGGACGTGGGCCAGGTGCGCGCTGCGAACGACGGCGGCTCGAACTTCGTTATTTCGGAGCAGAGCGAGAACAAAGACGCCGCCTGGGCCTTTACCGAGTTCATGTTGGGCCGCGAGGAGAGCCAGATAGAGCTGTTCGCCGCGTCCGACTTTTTGCCCTCGCTCGAGACGACCTACGACGCCCCAATCTTTAACGAACCCGACCCGTTTTTCGGCGGTCAAGAGGTGAGAGAACTTTACATCGAGGTCGCTCAAGAGATTCCGCAGGCCTACATCTACGGCCCCAACTACACGCTGATGAACGGCTACGTCGCCACCGCCATCCAAAAATACGCGACCGGCAACGCCACCGCCGAGGAGGCCCTCCAAGAGGCCGCCAACGCCATCAGGCAGGACGTTCGCTAGGTCAACACGGGGGTCGGGCCAAGCCCGACTCCCTTTGAGGTTTCCCGATGATTGACTCCAAGGTTACACCGCGCGCCGCGGAGCGCGCGGCCCCCAAGCGCGACTCGCTGGGGCGGCAAATCTTCCGGGCGCGCTGGGCCTACCTCTTTATCGCGCCCTTTTTTCTGGCTTTCGCCGTGTTCGGCGTGTACCCGTTTCTCTTCTCGGTTTACTTAAGTTTCGCCGAGTGGAAGGGCTTCGGCCCCATAGAGTTCGTCGGCTTTGACAACTACGTGCGGCTCTGGAGCGACGCGGTCTTCTGGCAGTCGATGTTAAACGGCGTCATCATCTTTTTTTTATCGGTGCCGCCGATGGTCCTGTTCGCGCTCATCCTGGCGGTGGTGCTCAACTCGCCGCGCGTGCGCGGTTTCGGGATTTTCCGGACTATCATCTTCGTTCCTTACATCACCAACATGGTCGCGGCGGGTTTTGCGTTTCGGTTGTTGCTCGAGCAAAAAAACGGCCTCGTCAACATCATGCTGGGCGTGGTAGGGCTTCCGGCGGTGCCGTGGTTGGAGTCCATCTGGGGCGCGCGCGTCGCGCTGACGCTGCTCATCTTGTGGCACTACCTGGGCTACAACATGGTGATTATGCTCGCTGGCTTGCAGACCGTTCCCAAAGAGGTCTTGGACGCGGCCAGGGTGGACGGTGCCAACGCGGTGCAGTCTTTCTTTTACATCACCACCCCGATGATGCGCCCGGTGATTCTCTTCGTCGTCATCTTGTCGACGATGGGCTCGTTCAACCTGTTTACCGAGGTCTATATTCTTACCGGCGGAGGACCGATGAACGCGACCATCACGCCCATTCTAGACATTTTCGGCCAGGCGTTTGGCAATTTCCGCTTCGGCTACGCCTCGGCGATGTCTTATGTCTACTTTGCCATCATCATCGTGCTGTCGCTCTTGCAGCTGCGCTTCGTCGGGCGCGCTCGCACGTAGGGGGATACCGTGGCAACAACCGTTGGAACGAGACCCGCGCCGTCGTCCGGGGTGCGCGCCAGGCGGCGGCTCGAGAACGTCCTGCTCTACAGCTTCCTCGTGGCTGTGGCCGCTTTCATGCTGCTGCCTTTCGTTTGGATGCTCTCGACCTCGCTCAAACCCGCCGACGAGATTTTCGGCTTTCCGCCCATCATCATCTCCAGAAACTTCAACCTGGATTCGTACCGCTACCTCGTGACCGAGTACAACATTTTTCGCATCCTCTGGAACTCGCTTTTCATCTCGACGAGTTTTACTTTCCTTAGCCTTTTCTTTTGCTCACTGGGCGGCTACGGCTTCGCCAAATACAGCTTTCCGGGCCGCTCGGGGCTGTTCATCTTTTTGCTCGCCACCTTGATGATTCCCTTTGTCGTGACGATGGTGCCTCTTTACCTCATCATGCGCGATTTAACGTGGATTGACACCTTTTGGCCGCTCATCATTCCGGGCGCGGCCAACGCCTTTGGCATCTTTTTTATGCGCCAGTTCATCTCGACGATTCCCAACGAACTGCTGGACGCGGCGCGCATCGACGGCGCGTCGGAGTTCGGCATCTACTGGCGCGTCATCGTGCCTGTGGTCTCGCCGGGGCTTGTTAGCCTGGGGCTCATCTTTTTTATGGGCGCTTGGAACGACTTTTTGTGGCCGCTCGTGATTCTTAAGTCGCCCGAAAACTTCACCCTGCCGCTGCTTATCCGCTCGCTGATTGGCCCCGTCGGGCGCACCGTCTACAACGTGCAGATGGCGGCGTCCATTATTAGCATCATCCCGCTGCTGATTATTTTCCTCGCCTTTCAGCGCCGCTTTATCGAGGGCGTGACGGCGGGGGCGCTTGATTAAGTGGAGGTGTCCCGAATTGTGTGTTTGAGCGAGTGTCTTTGCGTCGGTGACGGAGCCGGTTTAGAGCCATACACAAGTGGTACACCGCCGATTAAGTGGGGCCACTCGGGCTCGAGCCGCTTCCTCGGGTGTGAGTGCGGTTTTAAGTTAGAAGAAAAGCGACGGTGCCCCATAGCCTCCTGTGGAGCAGGTTTTGACGTTGACGCGCACGGATCTCGAGCACAAATCTTTAGAAGGTGAAACCGTGAGCCAAGAGGCCATATCCGCACGACATCCCCGCTTGAACGAGCGCCCCCTGACGAGCAACGGCTTTGGCCTCTCGAGCGCGCCGGAGCGCCTCGGTTCCTTAGTACCGAGCGACCCTAAGACCCCGCTGGAAACCCTGAAAGAACGCTACCGCGCTCAGGGTTATCTGTGGCTGAAAGGCTTTTTCCCGCGTGACGAAGTTTTGGAGTTCCGCCGCCGTTTCTTCGCAGCGTTCGAGCCTACCGGACTCCTGGAACCTGGCACCGACCCGGGAGACGGCGTTTATTCGGGAACGGAAGACAAGCGGCAAACCAACAAGGTTTTGATGGAACAAGCCCGCACCGCCGCCTACGAGTCGTTCTGTTTACACCCCCGCCTGTGGAGGTTTTACGACGCCTTTTTAGACGGCCCCTCGTACCTGCACAAGCGCAAAATCATCCGCTACCTGACACCGGGGAGCGCGTGGGCCACGCCCGCGCACTACGACCTTATCTACTTACGTGGCGGCACCGACAGCGTCGTGTCTAGCTGGATTCCTTTGGGCGACATCCCCTTGGAGATGGGCGGGCTCGTTTATCTCGAGGGCTCGGATAGATTAGGCCGGGAGATGGAGGCCGAGTTTAGCCGTCAGAATGCTGAACTTTCACCCGAAGAGCGTATCAGCGCCTACAACAAGAACATGGCGGAGGGCGGTTGGGTCGGCAAGGATTTGCCCGCGATGGCCGATAAGTTCGGCGCGCGCTGGCTCGCCGCCGACTTTGAGGCGGGCGACATGGTGGTACATAGCCCTTATATGATTCACGCCTCGCTCGACAATACCGACGATGGGGGGCGCATCCGGCTTTCGACCGATATTCGCTACCAGAACGTGCGTGACGAAATCGACGCGCGCTGGAGCAACCACTGGTCGTTGGAGGACATGCTGTGAGCTTCCCTTTTGGCGTGGACTATTATCCCGAACACTGGCCGGAAGCGAGGTGGGCCGAAGACGCGCGGCTTATGCAGGAGATAGGCGTCAACACGGTGCGTCTGGCAGAGTTTGCCTGGGCCAGGCTCGAGCCCACCGAGGGCTGCTTCAACTTCGCCTGGCTGGACCGCGCGATTGCTATGCTCGCCGAACGTGACATCCGCATCATCTTGGGTACGCCAACCGCCTCGGCCCCGCCCTGGCTCATGAACAAAGACGAGACGCTCTTTTTGGTGCGCGAGGACGGCGTGCGCCTTCCCTACGGCCACCGCCGCGAGTATTGCCCGAGCCACCCGACGTATCACGCGCACACCGAGAGGATTGTCACGGCGCTGGCTGAGCACTATAAAGACCATGAGAGTGTCATCGGCTGGCAAATAGACAACGAGTTCGGCGACCGCTGCTACTGCGAGGTATGCCGCGAGAGGTTTCAGGGTTGGCTAAGAGAAAAGTATGGAACGCTGGACGCGCTCAACGAGGCGTGGGGCACCGTCTTTTGGAGTCACGCTTATAACGACTGGGCCGAGGTACCCGTACCTTTAAGCACCGCGCCGTCACACAACCCTGGCTTGGCGCTCGACTTTAAGCGTTTCGCGTCCGATGTCTATGTGAACTATCAAAAGCTCCAACTCGACATCCTCCGCGAGAGGTGCCCTAAACACTTCGTCACGCATAACTTCATGGGTTTCGGCTACAGCCAGCTCAACTACTTCGACCTCGCTGAAGATTTGGATTTAGTCACGTGGGACAACTACCCGCGCGGGTTTTGGGACATGAAAGAGAGGGTCAACGAAAGCGCCCTCGCGCTCGGTCACGCCACCATGCGCGGTCTTAAAGGGCAAAACTTTTGGATGATGGAGCAGCAGTCGGGTCCGGGCGGCTGGGACATCGTGAGCGTCACGCCGCGCCCCGGCGAGCTCAGGCTGTGGGCGTATCAGGCGATTGCTCACGGCGCGGACGGGATGATCTTCTTCCGCTGGCGCACGGCGCGCTTTGGTGCTGAAGAATATTGGCACGGGCTTTTAAACCACGACGGGACCAAGGGGCGGCGCTTTGAGGAGCTTAAGGGGATGGGGCTCGAGCTCAAACGCATAGGTGACGCTATCCAGGGGTCTAGCGTCCACGCCGAGGTCGCCATGCTCCTCGACTACGACAGCCGCTTCGCCTTTCAGGTGCAGGCCAACAATCCCAACTTCAGTTATCCGGCGCACTTTGCCACCATCTACGAGGCCTTCCACCGCCTGAACGTTCCCGTTGACATCGTGCCGCCGGACGCGGACTTGTCGCGCTACAAGCTCGTCACCGCGCCCGCGCTGTACGTCCTAGACGACGCTCTGGCCGGACGCCTCAAGACGTTCGTGGAAGCGGGCGGAACGCTTCTTACAACCCTGCGGAGCGGCGTCAAGGATGAAGCCAACGCGGTTGTTGACATGCCTTTACCTGGTTTACTTGCCGAGCTCTGCGGCATCACCATTGAGGATTATGATTCGCTGCCCGAGGGTGCGGGGCAGGGGCTCGAGTTCACCGCCGTCACGCCCGTGGGCGAGGCGCGAGCCAACGTCTGGTGCGACATTGTGACGCCACAAGGTGCCGAAGTCGTCGCGCGTTACACCGCGGACTATTACGGGGGTGAAGCGGCGGTGACGCGCAACCGGGCGGGTCGGGGTCAGGCAGTCTACGTGGGCACGGCGGGCAACCGCGCGCTTTACGACACGCTCGCGCCGTGGCTCTTAAACCTCGCGGACGTTGCGACGCCCCTTAAAAAGCGAAAGGAACAAGGGGGGCTCGAGGTCACCGAGCGCGTTCGGGGAGACGCGCGGCTACGCTTCGTCTTGAACCATTCGGACCAGGAAAGGCGGCTGAGCGCGCAAGGCCACGACCTACTCTCCGACACGCAATTGAACGGTGAGGTGACGCTGCCGCCCAAGGGCGTGCTGGTGCTGTCGAGCGACGCTTAAAAAAGAGAACAGGTGTAGACGTGTGGTGGCGCGCCGGGAGGACGCTATCAAGCCCGCCGAGCTGGCCGCAGTGAGGCGGGCGCTGAGTCTCTCACCCTGATCCATGAGCATCTCCGGCTTTGGCTTTACGCCGTTGAAGTGCTTTTGAAAAACTTCCGGTTCCCACGTGGCGGTGTAGCGCCCGCACATCAGGCGGCCTTTAACAGCGGGAACAGCGCTTCATAGCTTTCGGCCAGCCCGAGCTGTTCTATAGCCACAACTGCGCCCGCCTCGGCCTTGACCCGCTTGAAAACCTCTTTGCCTTTATGTTTACGGTGGTGAGAATCTTCACCCTACCCTCCCCCAAAGGCTCGAGCCCGCTTACCGGGACAAGCCGCTGGTGGCGCTCGAGAAGGGCGGGTCGTAAGCGTCTCAAGTGTGGCCGCCAGAGCCGGGGTAGAGACCGGCCATGCCTGATTCTACCGCGGCACGTTACCGGCAGCGCTCGAGCCCCGCCCCCTCGCGGTAGCCGTTCTTGCCCCCCGCCTTGGCCCTATACATCGCCCGGTCCGCTTGGCTTAGCAGGTCTGTGGCGCTCAGCCCGTCTCGCGGATAGAAGCTGACGCCGACGCTGGCCGTGACACTGAGCGTGTTTCCTGCGGTCACGAAGGGCTCTCTAAGCGCTTCGACAACTTTGTGCGCCACTCCGACAGCGTCCTCCTTACTTCTTAAGCCAGGCAGCACCACCACAAACTCGTCGCCCCCTAAGCGGGCGAGCGTGTCCCCCCCTCTCACGCAGCCCTTTAAGCGCGTCGCCACCTCCATAAGGAGCGCGTCGCCCGCGTGGTGGCCCAGTGAATCGTTCACCCCCTTGAAGCCGTCTAAGTCGATAAACAAGACGCCGAGCGCCTTGTCCTCTTGCAAGCTGCGCTCGAGCGTTTCCGCCAACAAGCGGCGGTTGGGCAGCCCGGTCAGCGGGTCGGTGTAGGCGTAGTGGGCTAAAGCCTCCGCTTTGGCCCCTTCTCTCACCTGCTGCTCGAGAAAGGTGGCAGAGGCGTAGAGACCGGCGATGTAGGCGAGGCTGGCTAAGTAAAAGTCGCCGAGCAGGTAGCGCCCGTCAAAGGCTAAGTCTTCTGGCGGGTAGAAAAGGAGGTAAGGGAAACTCACTGCCAAGGTGGCGCCGTAAAAGGCGAGCGAGGCGAGCAGGCCCCGGCGGCTGCCGAGCGCCAGGTAGGCCCAGACGTAGATAAGCGGTCCCCAGAGCCTGAAAATTCCTAGGAACGTCTCTCTGACGCCCTCCTCGGGCGAAAGATAAAGCGTGTGGGCCAGGATAAAGGTGTAGCCTAAGCCCGCGGTGAGGGTGACGCCGCGCTCGACCAGAGGCAAACTCGCAGGACGCCACCAGAGCCTGAACGCGAAACCGGCGAGAACGAGGAGCAAGAGCGGGGTGAACACCCTGTCAAAAAAGTAGCCCTCGGTGAAGAGCAGGGTACTCGCTGCGCCCGAGAGCACGAGCAGGCTGAGCATGACCAAGTAGAAGCGGCGCTTGAGCGCCTCGAGGGGGGGTGGAGTAGCGCCGCTGAGACGGTGGGAGAGAGCGGGGGCGACCATCCTGTTAGCTTAAAGGAGGAACCTTTACAAGACTCTTACGCATCTCAGTCGCCTTCCGGAAGAGCTTAACAACCCCGGCGGCGTCATCCGGCCGTTAGCCCGGCGAGCGGGTGTCACCTTTTGAGGGACGCTGAAGCGCGAAGGCGTCTCTTTCGCTCACGGCCGTGGCCCGAGCCGGGAAACCCTACGGTTGACATGTACCCTCGCCTCCCAATTGTAAAAAAGCTGTAAGGTGTTAAAAATCACGCTATCTGCAAGCTGACGCTTCACCCCTGAGGTGGTCTTGTCACGTTAACTTCCTGGTAGCTTGATGAGACTCATGTTGGGGTAGATTCAGTTTAGCCAAAGTGGAGCATCCACTAAGCGTCAAGGCGTTAAACTCTTAGCATTATACTCTTAGAAGGAGGGAACATTATGGACTACCGTCCCTTAGGCCGCAGCGGCGTCAAGGTCAGCCCCCTGTGCTTGGGCTGCATGAACTTCGGCGGCAAGACCGAGCCCGAAGCGTCTTACGACATCATCGACCGGGCCTTAGACGCGGGCATCAACTTTCTGGACACCGCCAACGTCTACAGCCGTGGCCGCAGCGAGGAGGTCACCGGCGAGGCGCTTAAACGAAACGGTCAACGTGACAAGGTCGTGTTGGCGACCAAGGTCCACGGCGTTATGGACGATGACGACCCGAACGCTAAGGGCAACAGCCGCCGCCACATCGTTGAGCAGTGCGAGGCGAGTCTCAAACGGCTGCAAACCGACCACATCGACCTCTACCAGATTCACCGCCCGCAACCCGACATTCCCATCGACGAAACCCTGCAAGCCTTGGACGACCTTATTCGCCGCGGCCTGGTGCGCTACATCGGCACCAGCACCTTCGCCGCCTGGCAGCTCACCGAGGCGTGGTACCTCGCCAAAGAGCTGGGGCTCAACCGTTTTGTCTGCGAGCAACCTCCCTACAACCTGTTAGACCGCCGCGTCGAGCGCGAACTTCTGCCGATGGCGCAGACCTACGGGGTGGGTACCATCCCCTGGAGTCCGCTGGCGGGTGGATTGCTGACGGGCAAGTACAGCCGAGACAGTTCACCCCCTGAAGGCAGCCGTTACGAGAGCGTCAAAGAGAACGCCATTCAGCAGCGGCGCTTTACCGACCGCGCCTTTGACGTGATCGAGGGGCTCAACCCGCTGGTCGAGGAGAAAGGCTGCACCCTGTCGCAGTTTGCCTTGGCTTGGTGTATGCAGCAGCCCGGCGTGACGAGCCCGATCATCGGCCCGCGGACGATGGAGCAGCTCGAGGACAATCTCGAAGCGTTCGAGGTAGCTGTCACCGACGAAGACCGCGCCAAGGTCGATGAACTCGTCCCACCGGGTGGGACGGTTTCGGCCTTTTACGAGGCGAACTTTGGGCCGCACCCGTACCAGTTGTAAGACTGCTGCTTAGGCTCAGCGACCAAATCTCGGCCATCACGATCAGCGCGGGGGGCAAAGCAGAGGAGACTAAAATGAGTGTCCGGCACGCAACCAGGCGAAGCGCCCAACTCCTTTCACTCACTGCGGCCGTGGTGTCAGCAAGTTTCGCCTTACCGCTTATCGTCCACGCTGTCGGCGGCCAAAGCTCGGGGCAGCAGTTGGTCCCCTTCTTAGCGGCGGCGTTGCCGCGACGCCACCCCCGTCTTTTCGGACGTGAAAGCTTTCAGAGCGCTCAGCCACGGTTTGTGCGTACCACTCGACCCGCAGGGGCTCGACCTGCTGCCGCGTGAGCACCCAAGTCAGTCAGGTGTGGGCTTTGAGACTCGGGTGTTCACGCTAAGAGCTTCGTCACCCGTGCTGTACGATGCGACATAGAGTTGGGTACAGTCGGCATCCCGCTCACACCTCTTCTCTCACACTCAACGGCATCGAGAAAGTGTCAAATCCGGCGAGCACATCGGAGCGAAAGGGTTTTGGGTGAACGTTCACTCTAAGCACCGCTTCCCTTACTCCACCTGTCGGGCCGCCCGGGGAACGCCAGCCCCTGTTGGGCAGAGAAAACGAGCTCTCCCGGCTGCTGCGGCTGATTCATAGGCACCGCCTCGTCACCCTGACCGGGCTGGGCTGGGCGGGCAAGACGCAGTTGGCGCTCGAGCTGAGCCAGCGTGTTGGGTACCGGTTGAGGCAAGTCTCAGCCCTTACCCATTTGGGACGCGTGAGGGCCGGACGCAGTGTCCCCGAAGGTCTGGCTCACTGCCGCCAAGCGCTAAGACTCGCCCACGAGCTGGGGGCCAAGCCCTACACGCTGCGCACCCTGACGTACCTGGCGGAGCTTTTACTCGAACACGCGCCTGAGACCTCGAACGACGTCGCGGTATGGCTCGACTTGGTGGCGCGGCACCCCGGCAGCGAGGCCTACATGCGCGACCGTGCCCGGTCCAGGTTGCAGAGCTTAACAGGTTTCGTCGAGGGTGCAGAGACACCGACCCTCGCGGCGGTCGTGGCGAGGCTGCTCGAGGGCGCCGAGGGGATGTTGCAAACATGAAGCGTGTTTGGGAGTGACCAAGCCCTTCGGAGAACAGGTTTGGTTGCGGCCAAAGACTGGAGCCGCAACCCCAGGAAACGCGCGCAACGCCGCCACGACTGGATTGCCCCGCTGGAGGCCTCGCAAGAACTCGCCGCCGGTATCCCGAACGCGGAGTTGGTGGTGCTCGAAAACTCAGGGCGCTCGCCCCAGCAAGAGGAGCATGAGCGCTTTGTGGAGGTGGTGCGGGACTTTCTTCGGCGAACGGGGGGACTCTGTCGTGAAAGGTCTCTAGTTTCGACCGATGCTAATTTTAGCCGCGCCGAAGGTCAAAGCCCATCGGCGCAGTTTCTGGACTCTCGCTGCTGTCCTCTTCTGCCTCAGCAGGCTTCTTAACTCTTAGCAACTTCATTCAGCAGAGGATCAATTTGGGGCATTACTAGCCACGCCCTCCACCACATCTATGTTCTTGGGTCGAGCGCGTCGCGGAGCCCGTCGCCCAAAAGGTTAAAGCCCGTCACCAGCACGACGATTGCCAGCCCGGGAAAGACCGAGGTCCACCAGCGCCCGAGGATCACCTGGTTGCGGCCCTCGTTGATCATCGCGCCCCACTCCGGCGTCGGGGGCTGCGCGCCCAGGCCGATAAAGCCGAGACCGGCGGCTAATAGAATCGTAAAGCCCATGCCCAAGGTGGCGCGGATGACGATGGGCGCTAGGATGGCGGGCAAAATGGCGCGCGCGAGCAGGCGACTGTGGGGCGCGCCCAAGGCCTTGGCGGCCTCGACATAGGTCTCGTTCCCAGCGGCGAGCGTGGCGCTGTAGGCGATGCGGGCGTAGCCCGCGATGCCGACGATGCTCACGGCCAAAATGGCGTTGTTGAGGCTCGGACCCAACACGGCGGCCAGCGTCATCGCCAGCAGGAGGTTGGGAAAAGCCAGGAGCAGGTCCATGCTGCGCATGATGAACGTTTCCAGCGAGCCGCGAAAATACCCCGAGACCATGCCGAGCGGCGTCCCCACCCCGGCGGCGAGGGAAACGGCCAGCACCGCGATGACGAGGTCGTAGCGCGCGCCGTAAAGGACGCGGGTAAAGATGTCGCGGCCGTACTGGTCGGTGCCGAAGAGGTGCGAGGGCGACGGGGGCTGAAAGCGGGCCGGGATGTCGAGTTCAACGGGGTTATAGGGCGTAAGGTAGGGCGCAAAAAGCGCGCCGAACACCATGATGCCGACGACAACCATACCCAGAACCAGCGAGGAGTTGAGACGTAAGCGACGCCTGCGCGGCGTATGTTCTCTCTCGGCAAAGGTCTTGACCGTGCTAGCCATACTGAACCCTCGGGTCGATAAAGGCGTGCAGGATGTCTACCAGCAGGTTGATGAGCGCGAACACCACCGCGATAAGCAGCGTCGCGCCCAGCACCGCGTTGTAGTCGAGGCTGTTGATGGCGTTGATGTAGTAGAGCCCCACCCCCGGCCAGGCGAACACCGCCTCGACCAGCACGTTGCCCCCCAAAAGCGCGCCGACCTGGAGGCTGACGACGATGAGCGTGGGGATAATGGCGTTGCGGAGCGCGTGTTTGTAGAAGATGAGGCGTGACGGGAGCCCTTTGGCGTGACCCGTGCGCACATAATCTTTGCCAAGCTCCTCGAGCATCCCCGCCCGAAGCATCCGCACGATAACCGCCACCAGCCCGAGCGCCACCGTGATGGCCGGCGCGAGGAGTTGCAACGACGCCGACTCGAGCGCGGCCCAGTCGCCCCGTAAAAGACTGTCCAGCGTGAGCATCCCGGTGATGGGCTCGGGCGCGGCGACGTCGAGCGCCAGGCGACCCTCGGCGGGCGGGAACACCGGCCAGCGGTAGGAGAAAAGGTAGATGAGGACGAGCCCCAGCCAGAAGCTGGGCATCCCCAGCGAGACGAGCGACACGACGCGCAGCAGGTGGTCGGTGGGGCGGTTGCGGCGCAACGCCGCGAGGACGCCCAGCGGCAGGCCGACGACGACGGCGAGGAGGATGCCCGCCAGGGTGAGTTCCAACGTAGCCGGGAAGCGGGCCAAGAGGTCCTCTAAGACGGGGCGGCCGCTCGAGAGCGAGACCCCCAAATTCCCGCGCGCCAAGCCCCCCAGGTAGTAAAGGTACTGCACGGGGAGCGGCTGGTCGAGCCCCCACCGACGCCGCAGCGTCTGCAAGACCTCCTCGCTGACCGGCGCGCCGCCGTAGTAGAGCGCCGCCGGGTCGCCCGGCACGAGCCTGACCAGCAAAAAGGTGATGAGGCTGATGCCGACGAGGAGCAGCGCGAGCGCGAAGAGTCGGCGGACGATAAAGGTCAGCATGGCACCGGTTGAGGTGCCACGCTCGTCATCTTCACCTTTGTGCTCGTCTTTTTAAGCACCCGCACCTCACACCGTCATCTCACAGCGGTTTGCAGAACGATTGAAGTGATTCAACGCAGGTATCATCTCCGAAACTACGTCTCACACAGCAACTTATAGACTACATCTCCCTCAAACCAGGGTGTTGCCTGCTATCAAGGCGCTACTCCTTGTGAACCGTGTTAAAGAACCAGTCGCCGGAGGGATACATCACCCAGTCCTGGACCTCCGCGCGGGTCACGTAAAAGAGCGTCGCGTTATAGAGATAAGCCGAGGGCAAATCTTCGACCAGGACCTGCTGAAGCTCGTCCATGATGGCCTGCCGCGCGGCTTCGTCGGTGGTCGCGCTTAGGTCGGCCACGAGTTCGTCGACGCGCTCGTTGCTGTAAAAGGCGTAGTTGCCGCCCACCCCGGCGCTGTCGGTCGCAAAGGTGTCCCTGACGAACTGGTCGGGGACGGGCGCGGCGAGGCCGCTCACGACGAACATGGGCATGGTGCCGCTCTGGAAGCCCTCGACAAAGGTCGGCCAGGCCACCGCCTGCACGTCCGCCTGGATGCCCACCTCGGCGAGCTGGGACTGCGCCACGACCGCCGAAATCTCGCGCTGGGCGTTGCCGCTGTTGTAGGCGAGGGTGGTGCTGAAGCCGTTTGGATACCCAGCCTCCGCGAGGAGTTCTCTGGCCCTCTCTACATCGCGCTCATAGGGCCAGAAGGTGCCGTTATAGCCGGGCAGCGCGTCCGGGAAGGCGCTCGAGGCGGGCGTCGCCAGCCCGAGCGTGGCGGCGTCGCTGATTTCCTGCGGGTCGAGCGCGTACATGACCGCCTGACGCACCCGCACGTCGTCGAAGGGCGGCTGGATGTTGGACATGTAAAGCGTCTGCAAGCCCACCGACTGCTGGTCTATCACCGTGAGGTCGGGGTTGTCGAGCGCCTGCTGCAAAATGTCCACGGGCGGGTTGTAAACCACGTCCAAGCGGCCTTGCTGGAGCAGCAGGAACTGGTTGGCAAGGTCGCTGATGACGCGGAAGGAAACCCGCTCGAGTTCAGGCGGCCCCGCCCAGTAGTCTTCAAAAGCCACAAGCTCGTACTGCACCCCGGGCTCCCAGTTGGCAAACATGAAGGGGCCGGTGCCGGTGCCGTTGGTCCGCAAAAACTCGTTGGGCGTCTCCGCCTCGACCCCGCCGTGCTCCATCACATAATCTTCGTCCATGATGGCCCCGGTAGGCGTTTGCACGAGCAGGCTGAGGAAGAAGGGGCAGGCGTTGGTGAGGGTGACGGTCACCTCGAGCTCACCCGTGACCTCGACGCCGTCCGCGTCAAGACAGGTCTTGAGGAGCTGGGCGGGCGCAAAATCGAGAGTCAGCACCCGCCGGAGGCTGAACGCGACATCCTCGGCGGTGAGGTCGGCACCATTGTGAAAGGTGACGCCCTGCCGAATCTGGAACGTGTACGTTTGGTCGTCGTCGGAAACCGTCCAGGACTCGGCCAGCCACGGCTTGACCTCGGTCGTGCCCACAACCGTGCCGTCGTCTTGCGTCGTCGTGTCGTAACGAACCAAGGTGTCATAAATGTTGTTCGCCATCCAGGTGGCCGCCGCGTCGGTGCTGACGTGCGGGTCGATGCCGGAGGGTTCAAAATAGACGCCGAAGTTGAGCACCTGCGGGTTGGGCTGCGCGAACCCGGTAGCGGCAAGGGCCGCCAACAAGACGAGGCCGGTAAAGAGCTTTTTCATCTTTCCTCCCTGGAGAACCTGAGCCTGACATCGGCCGCAACGGGTTTTTTACAAAAGCTGTCGTGACAAGTAGCTGTGAGGTATGTTACACCCGGGCGTTGGCGATGTCAAAATAAAACGATGTCAGAATGGCGATGTCAAGATAGGGTGTCAAAACAGGGTGAGCCGTATGTACACATGTAGATGCCCGCCTTTAATCTTATGAGCACCGCTACCAACGCCTGACCATGTTGAGGAGAGGTTGAGGAGAATTCATGACGCACCCACTGGCAACCCCCATAACCGAGGCGGAGTACCGCGCGCGGCGCGCGCGACTTCTGGAGCACCCCAACGCCCAGGAAGCGGCGGGCTTCGTGTGGTGGGCCAACCACCGCGTTTTTTACCTCTCGGGCTTCGCGTTCGTCCCGACGGAACGGCCCGTGGCGCTGCTCATCAGTCGTGCCGGCGAGACGGTTTTGTTCGTGCCTCGCTTAGAGCTCGAGCACGCCCAGGCGTACGCGTCCGTCGACCGGGTGGCGGCCTATCCCGAATATCCCGACAAGGACCATCCCATGACGCAGCTCGCGCGGCTCATGGAGGAACTCGAGATGGCCGGGGGGACGTTCATGGGTGACGGCGACGGCTACGCCAAGGTGATGGGCTACCGCGGCCCCAAGCTGTCGGACCTCACAGGCGCGACCCATGAACCTTTGGACGACGCGTTGGAAGAGGCCATGCAGGTCAAAAGCGCCGCCGAAGTGGCGCTCATCCGCGAGTCGGCGCTCTGGGCGGCCCGGGCGCACCGCCTCCTGCAGGACTACACCCAGCCCGGCTTGAGCGAGACCGAGGTCGAGATGAGGGCCGCCTATGACGCCACCCAGGAGCTTCTCGCCGCGTACGGCGGCGGCTACCGGGCGCTCTCGTGGGGCGGCTCCGGCCCGGCGGCGGGCTACCGCGGCCAGGTGGGCGCGCACGGCGCGCTGCCGCACTCGCTCAACATCAACGCCGTGTTCGAAAAGGGCGACACCCTGGTCACGGGCGCGACCTGCCCGATGTTCGGCTACTGGTCGGAGCTCGAGCGCACGATGTTTTTGGGCGAGCCCAGCCGGGAGCAGAGGAGGTACTTTGGACATATGCTGGCCTTGCAGGACTTAGCCATCGACGCCTGCCGCGCCGGAAGGCCGTGCAGCAGCGTTGACGAGGCGGTGCGGGCCTACTTCGATAAGCACGACCTCACCCCCTTCTGGCGGCACCACACGGGACACAACATCGGCATCCGCTATCACGAGGGACCCTTTCTGGATGTGGGAGACGACACGGTCATGCAGCCGGGGATGCTCTTCACCGTCGAACCCGGCCTTTACGTCGAGGGGCTGGGGGGCTTCCGTCACTCCGACACCATCCTCGTGACCGAAGACGCGCCCGAGTTCCTGACGGTCTATCCGAGGGACTTGGAGAGCCTCATCCTACCCGTTTCGTAAAACCGTTCGCAGGAAAAAAGGGGAGAGCGACGGTTACCGAGCACGAGTCAGGCGACGGCGCGAAACGGCTTAACCCACGAGAAAAGCGCCCGTGGTGTGAAAGAGGCGCGCCCACGTTGACCTTTATCGCTCGCCGCGTTCTGCTCGCGCTCCCCGCGCTTTTCGGGGTCCTCCTGGTCGTGTTCGGGCTCATACGCGCCGTTCTGGGCAACGTGGTCACCGGCTTGGTGGGGCTCGAGGGCAACGTCGCGCCGGAGCGCCAGGCGGAGCTCCGGCGCCCAGGTATGAAGTTCTTGCCCGTGACCGCTCAACAGAGTACGCCAAAGGTGCGACTGAAGGGGCACCAGACGCTAAAGAATTTTTCTTTGATTTTGTTCTCGCGGATCGTCTGTTCTATGGTTTTATAAACGTCTGAGACTTTGACGGAGAGGCGTTCGCGGCTCTGGTGGCTGCTAAACTCGAGCAGCAGTTCCAAGGTGAGCTTGTCTGCATCGGGGATTTGTCCGAGTTCCTCCGGCTTCTTGCAGACGAACCATATCTCGTCGATGCTCTTTCGGCTACCCGGAAGCTCTCGGCGTAGCTGGGATTTGGCGCGTGTGCCACGAATTGTTTATGGCTCCGAACCGGCCCCGTCAGCGACGCAAGGACATTCGCTCAAACACACAATTCAGGACACCTCCGGATTTGGCGCTCCTACGCCGACTCGAACTTGCGGTGCGCCGCAGAGCTTGGCGAAGGCAAGCGCCCGCTCGGTCGCCTCGGTATCTCCCACCGCGATGTAGGTGCCCAAGTTTGGAATCTCGAGACCCGCGCCTTCGGACAGCACGCGCGCCCTCTTTGCCTCCTGCGGTGTAAGAGACAACGTGCAGCGGTTGTTTCCCCAGAGAGGGCTTCACCATGCTTTTTGGCTGGGACGTGGACCACGCGCCACTCCACGCCCTGGTAACCTGCACTTCCCAGTTCAACAACTGCCTCCTCCGGCGTCAGGCCGGGGAGCATCACCGTGAAAACGCCGAGTTTCATAATGTTGAGGGCCGCTCGGTGTTGGAAGCAAGCGACGGTACATCTCACCTTCCTTCGAAACTCACGAGCTCTCTGACCCGGACGGGCCTTCCCGTCGCCACCGCGTGATTGGCGGCAATCCCGACCAGAATGCTTTTGGCACCGTCCATGTAGCCCGCCGCCCTGCCCAAGGGGTCATTACCAGCACCACGAAACAGGTCGTCTAACAGGCGCGCGTCGCCTCCGCCGTGACCACCCGCCGCGTCCTCAAAGGGGACGTCTCGAGCTTTTTCCCAATGTTTTTGCAACAGGATAACCGGCCTGCTCGCCTGGGCAAATGCGTGCTCTTCATCCCTGTAAGAAGGGTCAATCTCGGGCTTCTGTTGTTCCGGCGCGCTATCGTCGTGAGCACCCGAAACGTAAGACCTCTCGACGACCTCGACTTCTAGTCGCCCCTTGCTGCCGTTGAACATGACCCGGTAGCCTTCCCAGGGACAGTGGGCGTTAAGCGAATAGCTCATGACGGCCCCGCTTTCGTAGCGCACCATCACCGCCAGGGTGTCTTCGGTGGACACCCCCTCGCCAAAGACGTTCTGGTCTCGAAAGTAACCGTCTTCGTGTTCGGCCTCGAGGTAGAGACCCCGAAGTTTCGGGCTTGCGCTTAAGTCGAGCGCGAAAGGGTCTCCTTTGGCCTTGCCTGAATTGTGATAACGGTGATAAAAGTCGCTCACGCCGCGACGCTCGGCGTTCGCGCGGCCATAAAAGCGCAGGTCGCCCATAGCGAACACCGTCTCCGGCCCCGTATCCAACCACCAGTTGACCAAATCAAAGTGATGCGTCGCCTTGTGAACCAAGAGGCCGCCCGACAAGCGCTTGTCCCGGTGCCAGCGGCGGAAGTAGTCGGCACCGTGCTGGGTGTCCAGAAGCCACTCGAAGTGAATGGACAGCACCTCGCCAATCTCGCCCGCCTGCAAAATTTCTTTGACCTTCGAGTTTCTGGGGCTGTAGCGGTAATTAAAGGCCACAGCGAGCTTTTTGCCCGTGCGCTTCACCGCGTCCAAAATCTCCTGACACTTTTTCTCATCAATCGTCATCGGCTTTTCGGTGATGGCGTCGCAGCCCAGTTCCATCGCCCGGACGATGTACGTATGGTGGGTCCGGTCGATGGTCGTGACGATGACGACGTCGGGTTTAGTCTCGCTCACCATGCGGTCGAATTCGGTGTGACGGTAGGTAGGTAGTGATGTTCCCGCCTCCTCCAAAGCTTTGCAGTTGTAGTAGTTCATGCGCGTTTGATTGGGGTCGCAGAGCGCCACCAGCTCGCCGACGTCGGCGTGGCTGTCCATAAGCGCAGAGAAAAACATGCCGGCACGGCTGCCCGTGCCGACCAAAGCGTAGCGTTTTCGCTCTCGAGTCGTCATCGTCATCTCCTGAGTCGCTGCGTGCGTTACGTTCTACCGCCAGTGGCGCAGATGCTCTTGCTCCGAAGCCAGAAGCCAGAAGTCGTCTGTTTCTTCACGAAAGTTCTTCATCCTCGTGCGGAAATCTGTCACCAGGTCGGCGAGTTCCGGAACATCAACAAGGTTGTGCGCTTCTTGTGGGTCTGTTTGAACGTCGTACAGCTTTTCTTTTGGTTGGTGGAGAACCTCGGGAGTGCGCCGTTGACCCAACTCGAGCCGCTCTCGTTCGACAACTCGCCACGTTTTAGAAACCAGTAAATCCGTGGGAAGCGGCAGGGTGAGTTCGGGAAACAGGTTGAGCACGTACTTGTACCTGCGCCCGCGGATGGCCCGGTAAGGGTAGTATTCGGTCACGCCGTGGAAACTGTGCGAAAAGGTCGTCTCGTCCCAACCGGACGGCTCCTCGCTATCCAGAATAGGAAGCAGCGAACGCCCGTGTAAGCCCTGCGGCGGCGAGATGCCAAAGCTTTCCAGAACGGTCGGCATCAGGTCGGTCCAGTTGACAAGCGCGCGGTTGCGAACGCCTCGTTTCGCCCCGTTGGGGTCGCTGATGATGAGCGGGCAGTGGTGTCCCGAACCGAAAGAAGAAGCTTTGGCACCGGGAAAGGGCATCCCGTGGTCGCTCATGAGGATAATCAGGGTGTCCTTCTCGAGCCCCGATTCTCGGAGGGCCTCGAGCACCCCCCCAACGGTAAAGTCGAGCCGCGACACCGCTGTGTAGTAGTCGGCCAAGTCGCGCCGCACCTCGGGATGGTCGGGAAGAAAACCAGGAACCACCACGTCACCGGGCGCGTGGTGAACCGTCGGTACATGCTCAAACGAGACGTCGTTGCCGAAGCCGTCGCCGTGACGGTGCGGACGCCAAAAGCCTACGTGCAGATAAAAGGGGCGGTCCCCACTCGCTTTAAAAAAGGCTTGCGCGGCAGCCTTCACTTCGTTCGGATCACGAAAGTCAATCCCCTTGGGATTGGTCTCGCTTTGGTTGACGTCCCAGGGATAACTCTCCACGGGCAACGTGTGTTGTTTGCCAATAATGCCCGTGAAGACACCGTGCTCGCGCAGTACCGCAGGCAGCGTTCGTACCGCTGGCAGGGTCCGGAAGCTGTGCCGCTTGTGGCTGTGGCCGTACTGACCGTGCGCGTGGGAGTGAAGGCCCGTCAGCACGGTGGCCCGACTCGCAGCACACGACGGCGTCGTGCAAAAGGCTTGCTCGAACACCACACCTCGAGTCGCCAGCTCGTCTACAACGGGCGTCTGGATGGTTTTGTTACCATAACAGCCCGCGATTGGGCTCCAGTCGTCGGCAATAAGTAAAAGGACATTTTTAGAAATAACGTCGTCCTCCATTTTGTTTAAGGGTTACTTGAATATGTGCCGTTAGCCGTCCCCCTTTCGCTGGCGACCCCCCTAAGCTCGAGCCTCTCCGAATAATGACAAGCTGCAAAATGACCCGGCGCGACTTGTCTTAGCTGCGGCGTCTCACGCACGCAGCGGTCTTTGTCGCTGTAGCGGCAACGGGGGTGGAAGTAGCAACCACTCGGCGGACTCGCCGGGTCCGCCACCTCTCCCTCTAAGCGGATGCGCGCGCCCTTGTTCCTGAGCCGCGGGTCGGGCTTGGGCACGGCTGAGAGTAAGGCTTCGGTATAAGGGTGCTGAGGCTGAGCGTAGAGCGCTTCGGTGCTGGCAAGTTCAACGAGTTTGCCCACGTACATCACCGCCACCCGGTCGCTGATATGTTCGACCACGCTCAGGTCATGCGCTACGAACAGGTAGGTAAGTTGGAACTCTTGTTGCAGGTCTTGCAGTAGGTTTAGGGTTTGCGCTTGCACTGAGACGTCCAGAGCCGAGACGGCCTCGTCACAAACGATGAGCCGCGGATTTGTGGCGAGAGCGCGGGCAATCCCGATACGCTGCCTTTCGCCCCCTGAGAACGCGTGCGGGTAGCGGCGCATGTACTCGGGCCTGAGCCCGACTCTCCTTAGCAAGTCGGCGACTTTGTCTTCTAAGTCTCTGCCGGTGGCTAACTTGTTGACCTTTAGCGGCTCGCCGACAATCTCTAAGACCGGCAGGCGCGGGTTCAGCGACGACTGCGGGTCCTGAAAGACCATCCTGATTTCGCGGCGGTAGGGCTTGAGTTCCTGATTACCCAGCGTCATCAGGTCCACGTCTTTGCCGCTCTCCCGGTGGTAGACTAGCTCACCTGCGGTAGGTTCGTAGACCCTAAGCAGACACCTTCCGGTGGTGGTCTTGCCGCAGCCTGACTCACCCACCAGGCCTAAGGTCTCACCTTCATGGATGGTAAAGGACACGTCGTCCACCGCCTTGACCTGACCCACGGTTCGGCGCAACAAGCCCTTGCGGATGGGGAAGTGCATCTTGAGATGCTTGACCTCGAGCAATGCTTCTTTTTCTGTGCCCCCACCGCCTCTCTTTACAGGGTCTCTCTTTGTAGGGTCAGTCTGGCGCGCCCGTCCTTCTCGTTGGCTGGACAAACTCACGCCGCCACCCTATTCTCTTGTTCCGCTCTGACTTTAGCAACATCGCTGTAAAGCAGGCACCTTACTTCTCTGCCCTCACTTAGATGTTCGATGGGTGGCACAAGCGTGTTACACACGCCCCGCATGAACTCATCGCAGCGCGTGTGGTAGGAGCAACCGCTAGGCCGGTTGAAGGGGTGGGGGACCATGCCGCGGATGGACTCGAGCCTTTCCTTGTAGCCCGTGCCCAGTTTAGGAATGGACCTTAGGAGGGCTCGAGTATAAGGATGCTTAGGGTCATGAAAGATGTTGTCCACGTCACCCCGCTCGGCCACCGTGCCTAAGTACATCACGACGACTTCATCAGCAATCTCCGCCACCACCCCTAAGTCATGCGTGATGAACATGACCGACATACCTAGCTCGTCTTGCAGCTCCTTGACGAGGTCTAAGATGTTCGCCTGGGTGGTCACGTCCAGGGCGGTGGTGGGCTCGTCGGCGATCAAAAGCTTGGGCTCGCACGCCAAGGCCATCGCGATACAGGCGCGCTGCCTCATCCCACCCGAGAGTTGAAAGGTGTAGGCGTCCAACCGGGTCTCCGCCCGAGGGATGCCCACTTTATTTAACACTTCTATAGCCCTATCCTTGGCCTCACGCTTGCTCACCTTGAGATGTAAGAGGATGGCTTCCATAATCTGGTTGCCAATCGTGTGCACCGGAGAAAGCGACGACATCGGCTCCTGGAAGATCATGCTGATGTCCTTGCCGCGGATCGCCCGGATGTCCCGGCCTCTCGGGTCCAGCTTCGCCAGGTCGACCGTGGTGTTTTCTGTTGGATGGAAGAGGATGTCTCCTTCGACGATTCTGCCCGGCGAGTCGACGATCTGCAAAATAGATCTGGCGGTCATCGACTTGCCGCAGCCCGACTCGCCCACCACGCAGAGCGTCTTGCCGCGGGGGATGGTGAAGTCCACCCCGTCCACCGCCTTGACCGTTCCCTCGTCGGTAAAGAAGTGGGTCTTGAGGTTCTTGACCTCGAGCAGTGCTTCCTTAGCTCTCACAGAACACCCCTGGCTGGCCTATAGCCGACATAGGATAAGCCAACTTGTTAGCTAACATAGGGGTCCGCCGCATCTCTAAGTCCGTCACCCAAGAAGTTAAGCGCCAAAACAGCTGTAACGACCGCGACACCCGGCCAGAAGAGCCAAGGTGCGGTGGCAACACTCCTGATGTTCTGCGCCTCTTGCAAAAGCACACCCCAGCTCACCACCGGGGGGCGCAGGCCTATACCTAAGAAGCTCAAGGCGGTCTCGGCCAGGATCATGCCGGGGATGGCGAGGGTGACAACGGCGATGATGTGGCTCATGAACGAGGGCACCATGTGGCGCATGATGATGCGCAGGTCGCTACTCCCGTCAAGTCTGGCGGCGGTCACGAAGTCCTCGGTCTTGAGCGAGAAGAACTTGCCGCGTACCACCCTTGCCAAGCCGGTCCAGCCGATGACCGATAAGATGACGGTAATCATGAAGTACACCCTTAGGGGCGGCCAGGTTAAAGGGATAGCCGCGGCCAAGCCCATCCACAAAGGAATAGCGGGGATGGCCTGCAAGAACTCGATGAGGCGCTGGATGAGGTTGTCTATCGCGCCGCCATAGAAGCCGGAGATGCCGCCCAGCAACACGCCCAAGAAGAGGCTTAACGCCACGCCTACCAGACCTATCGACATCGACACCCTGGTGCCGTGGATGGTGCGACTCAAGACGTCACGACCTAATCTATCGGCCCCCAGCAGGTACATGGGGTCACCCGCATTCACGGGGCCAAGGAGGTGCCGGTCGGCGGGGATGAAGCCCAAGAGCTTGTAGGGCGCGCCTTTGACGAACATGCGAATGGGATAGCTCACCTCCGGGTCAACCACAAAGGTGCGGCGCAAGGCCACCGGGTCCACTTCGACGGTGTAGCCGTTGACGAACAGGCCCCACTCTCTACCCTGCTCGGTACGGGTCACAAATTGCAAGGGTTGAGGCGGCGCGTAGGTGTAGCGGGCGCTGTAGGCGTCGGTGGGGAAAGGCGCCAGAAAGTCGGCAAACACGGCGACGAAGTAGATGAGCAAAGTGACCACCCCGCCCAGCAGCGCCAGCTTGTGCTTCTTGAACTTCCACCACATCAAGCGCCACTGTCCCGCCACCTGGATGCGCGCTTCGGTCTCGGCGTCGCCTACGTGGTCGGGGTCTAGCGGGGTGCTAGGAGCGTCAAAGGCATCTTCCCCAGACTTGGGCTCAGCAGGAGCGCCTACGCCTTCTAGGCTTTCGGTTGTTACCCCAGACCTACCCTTCGCCTCGGTGTCTCGAGGCTCCTCTACCTCGTCTCTGCTCGGCTTTCTGTTGATGTCCACGTCAAACTCCTTAGCGGTAGCGAATCCGCGGGTCGAGCCAGGCCAAGAGGATGTCCGAAAGGAGGGTGCCGACCACGGTCAGGACCGAGAGCATCAGGATGAACGAGCCCGCCAGGTACATGTCCTGCGACATGAGGGCGCGTAGCAAGAGCGGACCCGTGGTTGGCAAGCTAAGGACAATAGACACGATGGCCGCGCCCGACACCAACTGCACCAGCACGTCGTTCAAGCCGCTCACGAAAGGGTTGAGCGCTAGCCGCACTGGATACTTAACGAGTAGCCTGTTCTCAGCCACCCCCTTCGCCCTGGCCGTCACCACATAGGGTCTCCCCAGCTCATCAAGCAGATTCGCCCGCATGGTGCGGATGAGCCCGGCTGTGCCTGCCGTGCCCAGCACCACCATCGGAATCCACAGGTGGGCGAGCAGGTCGGTCACCTTGCCCCAGCTCCAGGGGGCGTCGATGTATTCGGGTGAGAAGAGCCCGCCCACGCTCTGGCCGAAGTACTTGAAGGAGACGTACATCAGAACCAGCGCGATAAGAAAGTTAGGCGTCGCCAACCCAATAAATCCTAGGAACGTCGCCACATAGTCGCCAAGTGAATACTTCCTAACCGCCGAATAAATGCCGATGGGTATGGCTACCGCCCAGACAAAGACTAGGGTCGACAAAGAGAGGATGAAGGTGAGGCCCAGCCGGTCCCAGATAAGCGTGTTGACCGGGCGGTTCCACTCGAACGACTGGCCGAAGTCGCCCCGGAAGACGATGCCCGAAATCCACTTCCAGTATTGGACATAAAAAGGCTGGTCTAAACCGTAACGCTGCTTTAAGGCCGCGAGCTGCGCGCTATCAATCGTCTCACCTTGTTCGGCCATGCCCGCCACGAGTGAGGTGAGAAAATCGCCCGGTGGCAGTTGGATGATGAAAAAAGCCACCACCGAGATGGCGAACAGCGTCGGGATCATATACAAAATACGGCGGATGATGTAGGTGAGCACTGTTTTCCACACTCCTCACTGGTTGTTCCTGGAACTAAAACTCTCTTGGTCCTCAAAAACGGCAGAGTGGCTTCTTCAACATCCAGTAAGAACCTCGAGTACCGCTCACCTGTCAAGAAATCTCTATTCCCTCCCGACAGGTTGGAGCAACGCCAGGTAATGGCGAACATCTGGCTGTCACCACGGATCAGATGCGACGCGGGGCTGCGCCACACCTCGAAGACCTTGTCGCTAACCGAGCGAATGGGCTTCAACACAGGCTCCTGACTCACCTTGACCAAGTTCCCTTTCCCTGTAGCTTCTATCTGCTCATTCCAGCCTCTGAGGTGATTGAGGGAGACGCGAAGTTTGGGTCTCTCCATTCCAGCGACCTACGTCTAAAGCTTTTTGATGCTTCCATTCTACCTAGCTATAGGATATCTGTCAAACCGGCAGAGCTGATTTTCTGTTGCTTTAACAAAGATATTTTATCCTATGATCACCGTTGCCCACACTTATCTTTTGATGGCCTTGAACTTTCTCATTTGCTCGGTGATCGCGGTTTCAACGGGCAGACGCTCCATGCTCGAGGCCCCATAAAAACCGTGGACGCCGTTCGTACGGGTCAAAATGTACGCGGCGTCGTCGGGCATGGAGATGGGACCGCCATGACAGAGAACGATGATGTCGGGGTTGACCGCTGTGGCCGCGTCCCGTATCTCTTGAACTTTTTGGACGGCGTCCTCGAGCGTCAGCGCGGTAGTCGCCCCGATGGCCCCCTTGGTGGTAAGCCCCATGTGAGCAACCACAACGTCCGCGCCCGCCCCGGCCATCGCCTCGGCCTCCTCGGTGTTGAAAGCGTAGGGCGTGGTGAGCAGGTCCAACTCATGCGCTTTGCAAATCATCTCGACCTCGAGTTCGTAGCTCATGCCCGTTTCCTCTAAGTTCTGCCTGAACTGGCCGTCAATGAGGCCGACGGTGGGAAAATTTTGTACCCCGGCAAAACCGATGTCTTTTATCTGCTTGAGAAAAACGTCCATGCGCCGGAACGGGTCGGTCCCGCACACGCCCGCCAGCACCGGCGTGTTCTCGACCACGGTCAAGACCTCGCCCGCCATCTCCATCACGATGGCATTGGCGTCGCCGTAGGGCATGAGTCCGGCCAGCGAGCCACGACCCGCCATGCGAAAGCGGCCCGAGTTGTAAATAACGATGAGGTCGGCCCCGCCCGCCTCCTCGAGCTTGGCGCTGATACCCGTACCCGCCCCCGCGCCGATGACAGGAACACCTGCGTCAATCACGCCTCTCAAGCGGTCCAAAATTTCTTGACGGCTAAGCATTAAGCTCCGCCCCTGGCGCTTTGAATCAACCCCTCCATCATCTCGACGGCTTTAATGGCGAACGCCGGGTCGTTGATGTTGCAGTCGATGTTTACCACCGGAATACCAGTTCGCAAGTTCTCTTTAAGCGTCTCGAACATGGCCCCATCGGCCTCTCTGTCACAAAAGCGTTCGCCGTCGCCGTCCAGAATCGAGACGCCTTTGAGCGGGATGAGAAAAGCCACGGGACCCGTGGCGGCGTTCGCCTTTTCCGCGAAGACTTCACCCATCTTTTTGTTTTCCTCTACGTTCGTGCGCATGAGGGTGACAGAAGGGTTCCATTCGTAAAAGGTGCGGTTGGCGTCTTTATATTTTTGAGGCACCGTCTCCATACCGCCAAAGTTCGCCATGTCCACGCAACCGGGGACGATGAGGTGGGGGACGCCCATCCGTCCGGGAGCGCTCAGCCGCTCCGGCCCCGCGTCGAAAACGCCGCCGCAGACCGTGTCGGCCCACTCGGTGGTGGTGATATCGAGCACGGCGTCCACCAAGCCTTCGGAGACCAGAGCCTCCATCGTCTTGCCGCCCGTGCCCGTGGCGTGAAAGACTAAGACCTCGTAGCCCTTCTCGGACAAGGACTCCACGCAGGCGTTGACGCAGTCGGTGGTGTTGCCAAACATGGACGCTGCGATAATGGGTTTATCCTCGGCACTTTTAGGCGGTTCAGTCTCGACCATGCCGCAGATCGCGCCCGCGGCCCTCGAGAAAACGAGGCGAGAAATGCGGTTGATGCCCGCCACGTCCACGATGGACGGCATCATGGTGATGTCCTTGCTGCCGACATAGGCCGCTGTATTGCCGGAAGCCGCGGTCGAGACGCAAACCTTGGGCACGCCCACGGGTAGCGCGCGCATGGCGGCGGTGACGACGCTGGTGCCGCCCGTGCCGCCCATCCCGATGACGCCGTCGAACTTGCCCTCGTCATAGAGCGATTTCACAACGACGGGTGCGCCGGCGCTCATGACCTTCATCGCCTCGCCGCGGTCTTTTTTGTCCCGTAAGCTCTTCAGGTCTCCCCCACCCGCCTTGGCGACCTCGTCGGCTTCAACGTCAACCGGGAAAAGGTCGGTCGAGCCGAGGACGCCCGTGTTCATCGCCAAGACTTCGTGCCCTCGAGCCACAATCCGCTCCCTCAAAAAGGCGTACTCGGCACCCTTGGTATCAAATAAACCAATCATCAGGATAGTCTTGCTCACGCTTGCTCCTCTCCTCGAGCCACCCAACGGCGGTTTGCACCCTAAAATCTCTGTGACCGCGCAACGTCGGTGAATCGGTCGGCTGGCTTGCAATTTCCGTTTGGTATATTGTATAACAAAAGTGTTAGAAGTCAACTAAGCCGTTTTGAGGGAGCCGTGGTGAGTCAGTTTCGCTATCTCACGCTCAAAGAGCGTGTCTACAAGGATCTTCTCGAGCTGATCGTTGCGGGTGACATTCCGCTGGGTAGCCAGATTGATGAACGCGAGATAGCCCAGAAACTCTCCGTCAGCCGGACCCCGCTTCGTGAGGCCATCGGCACGCTCGTCAAAGAGGGGCTGGTCGAATACCGCCCCTACCGCGGCAACTTCGTCCGCAGTTTTACAGCCGAGGAGGTGGATGACCTTTACGAAGTTCGCAAGGTGCTTGAAGGTCTTGCCGTACGTTTAGCCGTTAGTAGGTTTTCCAACAAAGATGTAGAGGACTTAGCAGCAATTTTGGACGAGCTCGAGACGGCGCTCGAGCAGAACGATTTAGACCTTTTCAGCGCCGCCGACCGCCGGTTTCACGGAGCCATCGCCGCACTTTCCGGGAACGGGACGCTGATCGACGCGCTCAACCGGCTGGGGCTACAGGTGCGCATCCTGCGCTACGTCGCCAACCGTGACGCCGAGGTGATCAGGCGCACGGCGCTCGAGCGTCCCCGCATTCTGGCGGCGCTAAAGACGCGCGACGCCGACCTCGCTGCGCAGCTTATGGAGGCGCACATCGAGGGCGTGCGGCGCTCGGTCGTCGCTCAAATCGAGGCTCGAGAACGTGAGGGTGAAGACTTATGAATTAGCACATGGCCGAGTGACTTAAATCTTTAAATGACCGGCGAAATCTCAATACAAGCTTTTGAAGGGAGACAGCGATGTACCCACAGACATCCACCTACCGCAGAACATACATTCCAGCCTTGGCGGCTATCCTTTGGCTTCTCCTAAGCGTAAGCCTCACCGTTGCCAACGCCCAGCCCCTCAACGACTATAGCGAAGCTCCGATACTGGCCGAGCGGGTAGCCGCGGGTGAATTGCCACCCGTTGAGGAGCGCCTGCCCCAGAACCCGCTGGTGGTCGAGCCGGTCGAGCGCATTGGCGACTACGGGGGCGTCTGGCGTATGGGGATGGTCGGTGGGGGGGACAAAACCCTCCTAACCCGCACCATCGGCTACGACAACTTGGTACGCTGGGACATCGACTGGACCGAGGTCATCCCCAACCTCGCCGAATCCTGGGAGGTTAATGGCGACGCCACCGAGTACACCTTCAGGCTGCGCGAAGGCGTCAAGTGGTCCGACGGTGAGCCCTTCACCGCGGACGACGTCCTTTTTTATTACGAAGACGTGGCGCTCAACGAGGACATTTCAGAAGACTTACGGAGCTTTTACTACACCGGGGGCGAGCCCGTCGTTATCGAAAAGACGGACGACTATACGCTCGTTTTCAGGTTCACGTCGCCCAACGGCCTGTTCTTGCAAAACATGGCGACGACGGACGGCCGTGACATCCTGAGTTATCCGGCACACTACCTAAAGCAGTTTCACGCCGAATATAACGAGGAAAACCTAGACCAACTCGTCCAGGAAGCCGGGGTAGAGGATTGGGTGCAGCTTTTCGAGACCAAAGCGGAAGAGTGGAGCAACTCCGAGATGCCCACCTTAAACGCCTGGCAGCTCACCACGGCGATTGGTGAGAGCACCTCCCAGGTGGTCGCCGAGCGCAATCCCTACTACTGGAAGGTCGACCCGGAAGGTAACCAGCTCCCTTACCTCGACAGCGTCGTCGTCACGCAAGTCGGTGACACCGAGGTGTTGTTGCTCAACGCGCTCAACGGCGAGATTGGGATGCAAACACGCAACATCGACAATCCGACCAACAAAGCCTTGCTGATAGACAACATGGCAACAGGCAACTACCACCTGTTCGACACCATCCCCTACCAGATGAATACCTTGAACGTCAACTTGAACTGGAACAACGAAGACCCGGTCAAGCGGGAGATTTACCAGAACAAAGACTTCCGCATCGGCCTGTCGCACGCCATCGACCGGCAGGAAATCATCGATTTAATCCATTTCGGCCAGGGCGTCCCTTATCAGTCGGCACCGCTCCCAAACATGGCCGACTACAACGAGCAGTTGGCGACGCAGTACCTCGAGTATAGTCCAGACTTAGCCAACGAATACTTAGACAGGGTGCTTCCCGAAAAGGATGCCGAGGGCTTCCGCTTGCGCCCCGACGGTGAACGCCTCACCATCATCATGGAAGTCTCGACCTCCGGTGGTGATTCGGCGGGGATGATTGACGCGCTCGAGCTGATTAAACGCTACTGGGCCGACGTCGGTATCGACATGCAAGTCAGGCCGGAAGACCGCTCCCTCTACCAAACCCGCATCGCAGCCGGTCAGCACGACGCCACCGTGTGGGGCGGCGGACCGCCCGCGCTTTTAGACCCGCGCTACTACGTCCCGCTGGACAATGAACCTGCCAAATACGCACCCCTCTGGGGACTTTGGTACCAAACCGGCGGCGCGGAGGGTGAGGAACCCCCCGCCATCGTCAAACAGCAGCAAGAGCTCTATAACCAGGTTCGCGCCACCGCCGACGAAGACGAACAACTCAGGCTCATGCAAGAGATTTTAGAAATTGCGGCCGACCAGTTTTACGTGATCGGCATCAGCACGCAACCCCCCGGTTTTGGCGTTATCAAGAACAACTTTCACAACGTGACCGACCCGATGATTTCGTCTTTCGCCTATCCGACACCCGCGCCTACCAACCCGCAACAGTACTTCATCTCAGACGAAGAGTAAATGAGCGTTCCGTCCTGTCTGGCTTAGGTTTAGGCCAGACAGGATGTTGTGCTTGCTCTAAGAAAGGGACGAGCGTGAATCAACCTCACATCGTCTTAATTACGGTGGACGAACTGCGGAAGGATTCGCTCGGTTGTTACGGCAACACAGTCGTCCAAACCCCTCATCTCGACGCCCTGGCCGCGCAGAGCATCCAGTTCAACCGCGCCTACACGACGAGCCCCTGGTGCTTGCCTGCACGCTCCTCCATCGTGACGGGAAGGTTTCCGCACAACAACGGGGCCTACAGCAACTTTCGCGCGCAAACCTTGGCACCTGGTTTTCCTAACCTTTTCAACACGCTCAAGAAAAGCGGGTACAAAACGGCTGTGGTCGGCAAATGCCACTTCGCGCCGCGCCCTTACGGCGCGGCCACGCCCGAGCGCACGCTGCCTCGAGACGACGTCAAAGCCTACTACCTCAGCCTCGGGATGGACCACTTAGACCTTCAGGACGGCAAACTGGCCTCCGCTTATTTTTATGACGACTATAGTAAGGAGTTGGACCAAGTCGGGCATCTGGACGCCTACCGCCGCGCCGTTTGGGACAAAAACGCGATGAGGGTCTACCCATTTCCCGCCCCCGCCGAATGGCATCCGGATGGTTGGGTAGGCCGCAAAGCCGTGACATATTTGGAAAGGCGTACAGCCGACGAGCCGACCTTCACCTGGGTCTCCTTTAGCGGTCCGCACTACCCCTTTGACGCACCGGCAGCGTATTACGACCGAGTCGATACGAGCCGACTTGAAGAAAGGGTGATGAGGCCGGGAGAACTTGACGACCCTGGGCGCATACTTCATAAGAGTTATCACGGTCCGGGTGACATTGATGGTGCGAACCGGGCACCAGGGCGCGCCTGCAAGAACTACACGGAAACCTATTGGACAGAATTAAGGCGAAACTACTACGCGAACGTCGCGCAGATAGACGATAAAATTGGTGAGATTCTGGCGCTTGTCGGGGAGAAGTTTGCCGATAACGTGCTCGTTCTCTTTACCGCCGACCACGGCGAGATGCTGGGCAACCACGGCGTGTGGGGCAAAAACAACTGCGCCTACGAGGATGTTCTCAATGTTCCCCTTTTGGTTCAGTATCCGGGGCGAAGGGAACATAAGATGACCGACGTAAAGGTCATGGCGGTCGACCTCATGCCGACTTGTCTGAAAGTGGCCGGAGCAGAACTCGGGCTCGACGGCACAGAATTAGAACAAAATATTGCGCGGGGCGGCTACGACTACGTCTTTAGCGAGGGTGAGGGCTTTGCTTCAGTGAGCGACGGCAGGCTGAAGTACGTCCACGTCAACAAGCCAAAAAAGGGAGAATGGTACGAATTACTCGACCTCGAGCAAGACCCCCAAGAGTTTGAGAACAGAGCCGCCTGGCCGGAGTATGCCTCCCGTTTGGCGGAGCTAAGAAAAGTCATGATTAACCACTTTATGGGTGACGTACTCACCTAAATAGGGGCGAGCACAAAGCGCCAGTAGTTTCGCATCAAAGGAGAAAACGTGACAATGATTTCCAATGAAAAAGTCGAGGTGGTCGAGACGGAGTGGGGCACGCTTCAGTGGCTCGTCACGGGTCGGGGCGGCTCGAGCCGTGAAATGACCTTTGGCCGAGTCACCATCAAGCCGGGTATGGCGAACCCGCATCACCATCATCCGAACTGCGAAGAGATTCTTTACGTTGAAGCCGGGGAAGTCGAGCACACCCTGCCCGACGGCGGCACCGTCAAGATGAAGCCTGGAGACGCAATCGTCATCCCGCAGGGGGTCTGGCACCACGCCCGGAACGTCGGTCAAGACGAGGTCGTCGTCATCGTCTCCTTCAACGACGCCTGGCGCGAGACCGTGGGAGAAGGGTAAAAGATGACCCAAGTAAGGTATAAAGTGGGCGTCGTGGGTGCCGGAGCCGTGACCAAAATGCACTTGGACGGTCTTAAACGTCATCCGGAGCGGGTCGAGGTGACGGCCATCTGCGACCCTAACCCCGAGGCGCTGCAAGAACGAGCCGACGCCTACGCGATTCCGCAGCGCTACGCGACTCTCGAGCATCTTATAGAAACGAGCAACATCGACGTGGCGGTGGCGTGTACGCCCTCGAGCATCAGAACGGCGGTTCTTCTTCCCCTTATCGAGGCGGGCATCCCGACCCTCTGCGAAAAGCCCTACACCGAGACGCTCGCCGAGGCTGTCGAACTAGCGGAAGCGGCGAGGCGGCACGGCACGCCGGTCTGCGTCAACCAAAACTTCCGGCCCTTTTATACCTTTAATTTAGTCAAAAATCTTCTCAAAGAGGACGTTATCGGCGGCGTGACAAGCATCATTTTTCAGGATTTGATGTTCCGCCAGAACTCGGGCTGGCGCAAGGCGCGGGAGCGGAACGCGCTTTCCGTCATGGGGGTTCACTGGCTCGACGGCTTCCGCTGGATTCTTGGGGCTGAGGCGAGGTCGCTGGTGTGCCACACTGCCTCCTCCCCCGCCATCGAGGGAGCGGGCGAGACGGAAGCGTTCGTGCAACTCGTATTTGACAACGGGACTCTCGTCTCCTACACGCAGAGCTTCTCCACGCCGCGCCGCTTTAACGAGATGCTCGTCATTGGCGAACGGGGCACGCTTTTGGCGGATTACACCTCGGTAGACCTTTACCGGGAAAAGGACAAACCCGCCGCGCAGCACTGGGACAACCCGACCGGCGGGGGCGATAAGAAACCCGACTCGGCGTTCTATAGTCTGAACGAGCTTTTGAGGTGGCTCGAGACGGGACAAGAAGCCCCAAACAGCGTCCACGACAACATCAAAACTATCGCGCTTTTGGAAGCCGCCTACTGCTCCGCCGCAGAAGGGCGCATCGTAACGTTTAAGCCTGGAGGCATGTTGTGAAGATAGCCTTTTCCAGTCCGACGGCGAACGAGGACGAACGGCGTACCCTATTCGATAGATTTCGTGAAGTTGGCTACGACGGTTTGCAACTCAAGAAAAAGCAGTATTACCCCTACCTGGACGAGATTGATAGGTTTACGCTCGAGTGGGGAGGGCTGCCGGGCGCTGCCTCCGGACTCATTACGGGCGGAAATTTAGACGACGAGAATCGCGCGTTTCTCAAACAGGTTTTCTCTTTTGCGCAGGCGGTCGGCACGGACCTTGTTGTTCACTGCATATCACGGCCTCGAGAGGGCGTTACAAAAGAGGACATCCGAAACTATGCTGCCGTCCTCTCCGACTTAGGTAAGGAGGCTCAGGACAGGGGCGTAAAGCTGTCGCTTCACCAGCACTTCAACCAGCCCGTGATGTACCGTGAGGACGTGGAAGTCTTCTTCGACGCCGCAGACGACGGAACGGTCGGCTTAACCGTCGATACCGCCCACTTGGTCAAGTCGGGCATAAGCGATGTCGCCGGGGTCATACAAGACTTTCGAGGCGTCATCGACAACTATCACCTCAAGGATTTTTCTGGTGGGGCCTTCAAAGTCTTGGGGCAAGGCGATATCGATTTCGCGCCTATTTTCACGGCCATCAAGGAAACGCGCTACAGCGGCTGGCTTTCAGCCGACGAGGAGAGCGGCGGCGACATCGTTGAGGGTATGGAAGGGTGCTTTACCTTTATTAACGCGCAGCTGCACGGTTCAAAGGCTAGCGACGCTTAGCCTATGAGCCACCAAAGTCAGCCTGCTCGGTGCGAGTGCCACCGGAGAAGGGTGCTCGAGTTGGAACGTCACAAACGTCACTTCCAGACGCTAAAGCCGCCGTCCACGACGAGGTTGTGCCCCGTGACGTAGTCCGAGGCGGAGGAAGCCAGAAAGAGCGCCGCGCCCTCTATGTCTTCGCCCATCCGCCCCATCCGCCCGAGCATGGTCTCATCACTGTAGTCCTTGACGAAACCCTCCGGCAGGTCGCCTTTGTCGAAACCGCCGGGAGAAATGACGTTGACCTGAACGCCCAAGGGCGACATCAAGCCCGCGAGGTCCTTAGTCATGCCGATAACCCCGGCCTTGGCAGCGGCGTAGTCGATAGGCTGCTCCATCTTGCTGTTGCGGTGATACATGCGGCGGTCACGGCCGACGAGCCCGGCAACGGAGGCGATGTTGATAATCTTGCCGCGTTTTTGCCCAACCATGAAGCGGCCCACTTCCTGACAGCAAAAGAGCACGCCGATAAGGTTGATGGTGATGAGGTCGACGATGTCTCCGGGGTCTCGCTCGAACAGATTCCCCTCACTTTTCCCCGACCCGCCACCGGCGTTGTTTATGAGAATGTCTATATGGCCCTTCCAAGCCTGGGAGGTTTCCGCCATCGCTTTGACCTGCTCGTGGCTCTGCTGGTTCATCTCTAATCCCAGCGTCTCCACCCCGTACGCGTCGCTTATCCTTTGGGCCGCCTCTTCGGCTCGAGCCCGCGTCCTCGAGGTAATGACGATGTGGCAACCCGCACTAGCCAAGGAGGCGGCCATGTCATAGCCGAGCCACTCGCTCCCCCCGGTTATGATAGCCACCTTGTCGTCGAGCCGGAACCTGTCCAAAGCGTTTTTCATTGCCAACTTTCCCTGAACTGTGAAAGAGGTTGAACTGATGGACGGTGCAAGTCAAGCATAGTGGCGAATCGTCCGCCGCAGCGCCTCCACCTGAGCATCCACCTTCTCCAACGTCTGCATCCCCGTCTTGAAGAGGCACAGGCTCTTACGGAAGGTTTCAACGTTCGGGCACTCCCCTTCGCCATAGCCCTTGACGTCGCCCCGGTAGCGGGGGTCAAAGTGAGGCGCGCGCGCGGGCGAACC
Source organism: Trueperaceae bacterium (assembly GCA_965214995.1). Classification (GTDB taxonomy): domain Bacteria; phylum Deinococcota; class Deinococci; order Deinococcales; family Trueperaceae; genus CBDCCT01. The sequence continues at coordinate 3,153,275 of CBDCCT010000002.1, read as the reverse complement.
GTAGAAGGCCAGCGTTTGGAAGATGGGCTCTAAGTGTACGGGCGTCCACATCCCATAAAGCCCGTCGCCGCCGTGCTCGATAAACGTCTTGCGAAACGCGCGCCAGTCCACGCCGAGCAGGTCTTGCTCGAGCTTGCACGGGTAGCACCAGTAGGTGTGCGTGGAGCCTGCGGGCACAACGGGCGGTTTCAGCCATTCACACTTCTCTTCACGGATGGCCGTTTCGTACCGGTGGGCGATATATCGGCGGGCGGTAACGAGATAATCCAAGCGCTCGAGCTGAGCGAGGCCCAGCGCGGCCTGCGGCGCCGACATCCGGAAGTTGTAGCCGAGCCGGTCGTGCCGCTCAAAGGCCCAGTCCTGCCGTTCGTCGCGCGGAATCATGGTCGAGCCCGGCTTGCCTTGCAAGGTCCGGTAGCCCTGGCTCGAGGCCTTGCGAATGTCGCGCGCGTAGTCCTCATCGTTTGTGATGACCATGCCGCCGTCGCCGCCGCTCGTCATATGTTTTGAACCCTGGAAACTGAAGCTGGCGGCGTGCCCGAGCGTGCCCACGAGTTTTCCTTTGTAGGTGCCCAGAAAACATTCCGCGTCGTCCTCGATGACCGTCAAATGATGCCGCTCGGCCAGCTCGAGGATGGCGTCAAAATCGGGGGCGAGGCCGTAGACGCTCACCGGGATGACCGCCTTGGTAAATTCGGTGATGCGACGTTCGATACTGGCCGGGTCAATGTTGAACGTGTCCGGGTCGCTGTCCGCGAAAACGGGCACCGCGCCACATTGAACGACCACAAAGGCCGTCGCGGCCATCGTGCATGAGGGGACGATGACCTCGTCGCCCGGCCCGACGCCCGCCGCGAGCAAACAAGACAGCATCGTTCCCGACCCCGAATTGTGGGAGATGGCGAACCCCAACCCGAACCGCTCCGCAAAGGCCCCTTCAAAGCGCTCGAGCATCCCGGCGGGTTCTTTGTTACCGAAGCCGTCGTCTAGCACCTCATTAAGGTACTGGCGGTCCCGCTCGCCACAGCGGTTGTCGGGTAATCGAGCGAATATCTCCTCAGAGTCTAGCTGACTAGGCTCTTGGGTAGCGAGAGAGTCTAACGTCGTCAACACTGGACCTCCTTAGATAGACCCTTCATTCTTAGATAGAGCCTCATTCAATTTGCGGTAGGCGCCGGAAGCTTTCATGGAGTTACCGAGTTCTGCTGAGCCCGCTCTAAACGTGCCTGAATCCCTGTGTAATGGCTCTCTAGCGCCGCGCGCGCCCCCGCCACATCCTTGGCGGCCACCCTTTCAGCGATGGCGACGTGGTCGCGGTAGGTGCGCATTAGGTCGGTATTGTCAATCGTGCTGTGGTCGGAAGCCTTGCGAAACGCCAGCCAGAACACGTCGAGCAGCTTGAGCAGCATCTGATTCTCCAGGTTTAAAAACAACAGGCGGTGGAACTCGCGGTCCTCCTCCGGGAAACTCCGGCCCCGCTCGGCAAGCGAGCGCATCCGCTCGAGCACCCCCCGCAACGCCCCCAACTGTTCTTGAGAAGTCGCGGTCATCGCACTTTCAATCATGCCCAGTTCCAGCACGCGCCGGATATCCAAGAGTTCCGCCAGCCCCCGCAAGTCCTGCATCAAGCCGTAAGGCAGGTTGTTGAGCAACGGTTCAAACGAAAACTCTTGCACGAACACGCCGCTGCCCCGCCGCGTTTCCAAGACGCCGCTCGACTCGAGCGCCTTGACCGCTTCGCGGACCGAGTTGCGGCTGACGCCCAGTTGTCTAGCCAGTTCGGTTTCCGGCAGGAGGGGGGCACCGGGTTGTAGAGCGTGCTCGAGGATGTACGCGCGTATCGCCTCCTGTACCGACTGGTGGAGCAGGGGCGGGCGGTCTAATTTTTTGATGGATGTATCCACATCGCGTCCTCCGTCGCTGTGCTTCGGTGCGAAGCAACATTAGCTAGAGCTAACATAAGATTCTTATAGGATATCCGTCAAGCGGTTGAAACTACGTTCAGCGTCTTTTGGGGAAAGGCCGGAGGGCTCTGGTCAAGGAAACGGCGCTTCTCCCGACTCTATAGGCTCATCGTCGCGGAGCCGAAATCCGCCCTCGGATGTTTCCGTCCACTCGGGCACGTCGGGCTTGTTCTCGTGGTTGGGAACGGGACCCCGCAGGATGGGATCGTCGGTGTGCTCGAGGAACCCAAACAGGCGCTTCTTAAGCTCGTCTCGCACTTCGGCAAACTCCACGTGAGAGGCAAGATTCGTGAGTTCGTGAGGGTCCCGCTGCAAGTCGTACAGTTGCGCTTCGGGCGTTGGGCTCGAGAAGAGACGGTTGGCTACCTCGTGCGGATCGTCAAAGCGGGCGAGCCAGGCGTTGTCAAGGTAGTTCGGTTGCCGGGTAAAATTGTGGATGTACTTGTATCTTTCGGTCCGCACCGAGCGCATCGGCGTGTAGTACCACCTCCCGGTGCGCCGCCCCCAGGTGTGTTCGCTAAAAGCTTCCTGTCTGATGTAGTCATCTTGGCCCTCGAGCAGACTCAAGAAACTGCGGCCCTGAATGTCGTCGGGCACGGGTAGGTTGGCCGTCTCCAGAAGCGTCGGCAACAGGTCGAGATTGCTGAGGAGCCCTTTATACCGCTTACCCGCTCGGATGAGAGGCGGGTATTTAATCAGGAGCGCGCACTTCAGCCCTGTGTCGAAGAGCGTGTGCTTGGCTCGAGCGGTAGCGAGCCCGTGTTCTGTTGTGAAAACGACCAGCGTGGTTTGCTCGAGCCCCGCCTCCTTAATGGCGTTCAGAACCTTGCCCACCCTAACATCCAGCTCTTCCACTTGACGACACAGCGCCGCAAGGTCTTTTCTCACGGCAGGCAAGTCAGGAAGGGGTGGAGGCAGCTCGAGGCGTTCGGCAACGAGTGGATCGAAGGCATTCCCAAAGGGGCGGTGGACCAAGGGCAGCGAGAGCGATAAGAAAAAGGGAGGGTTGTTAGAACCGCGCTCGAGCATAAAGTCAGCCGCTGCGTCTTCAGGCGGCCCGTCCGCCAGCACCACCTCGAAACCCGCCCAGGCAGGGTCGTTGAGAATCATCAGGCTACCGGCCAGAACCGTTTCGTAGCCCCCGCGTCGGAAATGTTCGGCCATACAAAATGCGTCGCCGTTGAGAGGTTCTTGCCCCATCACCCCCGCGACGTGCGGCATCTTTCCCGTGTAGATGCCCGCTCGGCTGGGCATACAGATGGGCGCGCTGGCGATGAACTGGGTGAACCTCGCACCCTCGGACGCTAGGCGGTCTAAGTTCGGCGTGCGCAAGTAGGGTTTACTGTAACAGCCCAACCATTCGCCTAAGTCGTGGCAGTCAATGTAAATGATGTTAGGACGCTCTTTTGCAGTGCTGACAATCGTCATGATTTTTCCCAACAGGTTTGACTCGAATGTCGCTCGAGTTTATGACGCACCCTCTCCGCTCTCAACCTTCGTACTGGGGAGAACTGTCACCTGAGCTACATCACTAAGCGATACATCAAGGCGGGTTGGGTCGTAGCCCAGCTCGCTCTCCAAAGGCATAAAGTAAGCCAGGTGAGACCAGCCCCAAAAGGGGTCGTGTCCGCAGCCCTCGAGGGCTTCACTCGCATAATATTCTCTGTCACCCACCTCCTTAACCAGGTTGTACGACTTCTCAGCGAGCACTTTGGCTACACCGTTGTAGCCGTAGCTTCGCAAACCTTGAAATATAAAATAGTTGGCGGGTAGCCAGCAGTTGGCCTTCCAGCTTGCCCCGGGACCAACGTCTTTAAAGCTAGGCTCGGTCGCTGCGTAGGTAGAAACGGGGCACGTTCGCCAAAACTCCTGCGGATTAAGCAGGTGGTCGGTAACGAGGCGCTTGGCTTGCTCCTGTGTGGCGATACCGGCCCATAGCGGAGCGAATCCGGCCGCCGACTTGACCCTGATGAGTTCGCCTGAACCCGCGTGACGGTCGTAAAAGAAACCGTCTTCTTCATCCCAAAGGTCTTCACGAAGGGCTCGAGAGAGCTTGTCAGCGTGACCGCGAAAGCAAGAAGCGTCCGAATTTTCCCCCAACACATCCGCAATAACGGCGAAGGCGCGGCATTCTCTGGTCAAGTAGCTGTTGAGGTCCGCGCCCTCACTTATGGCGTCTTTCCACCAGCCGGCACGTTCTTTGTGAGAATCCATGCCTGTGTGCGGGGCGCTTTCCCAGACCGAAAGGTTCCGCTCGCCAAGCCGGTCCTCGAGCCAATAAGTCAGATACTTTTTCAACTTAAGATAATAAGGAGCACTCAACCACGAAAGGGTGTGTTCGCGTTTATAAAGCAGTAGCGCGGTTTGGGCCAAAAAGGGCTTGACGTGTTCGGAGCCTTCCCGGTGAGGGGGCCTTTCCGGCACGGTTCTCGGAATGAAGCCGTCCTCTTTTTGGTTGTCTAAAAAAAGCGTGACGGCGTTTTTGACGTAGGTGCCGTCCCAACCCAAATAAAGCTGAATGATGGCCTCGAAGTATTGGTCCCAATCGTACATCGTCTGGTGGGGGTAGCCGGTGAAGTACGCTTTGCCGGTCGCTTCATCGGTCCGAATACCTTGCGCCCTCATGATGTCGCTGATTCTCGCGTAGTGGTGCAGAAGGTGCGGGCTGGAAGTTGGCATTTTTCCTCTTCTCGAGGCTGCGTAGGCATTGACGCCTACGCATCTGAACACAAGCTAGAGGTAGTGAGGCGAGGGCACAAAGCTATTCAAAAGCGTTCCAACCGGAACCGTAGGGTCGGAGTCATCTCCTTGGAAATGCTCCGACCCAAAGGCGCTTTCATGCAGAAGTACGGTTACTGGGCGTCACTGAAGAAGTACTGTTCAGGCGCGGTGTAACCTGGTTCTCTAAAGGTTCCGGCATATATCATGGCCTCCGGAACGTTTTGTAGCCGCTGGCTGACGATACCTGGGAAGGGTGCAAGTCGCACGGTGCCGATCGTATAAAACTGTTCTTCGGCTATGTCGACGATTTGCTTCATAAGTTCGATTTGCTCGTCCTCGCTCGCAGTAGCCTGGAGCTGGTCGTACAAGCTCAGGGCTTCTTGCACGTCGGCCGGCGGCTCCTCGCCTTCTGCCCCTCTTGTCTCGTACCACTGCGCCCACAGGGGCGCGTAGGAAGCGTTTTCAGCACTGACAGGGATAAAGTAGCGGGGCTCGAGTAGCGCGTCCAGACCGCCGTTGTTACCCGACCAGGCCGACGCGTCCATCAAATTGCTCTGGAGACGAGTCGCTGCCAGCGTGCGTTCTTCCGGCTGCACCTGCATGTCGACGCCCACGTCGCGCCAATAGTTCCGCACGAGTTCCAAGACGTCGATACGCTCTTGCTTGAAGTTCATGATTTCCATTGGAAACGAGATACGCTCCCCGTCGGGGCCTAAGCGGAAGCCTTCGCCGTCACGCTCGGCAAAGCCCGCCTTGTCCAGGTATTCGTTCGCCAGCTCCACGTCGTATTCGATGTACTGCTTAGCCATCTCTTCGTCATAGAAGGGCGTATCGGGCAGCGGCGCAGCTTGGTAGGGTTCGCCCTGACCGACGAACACGATGTCGAGAATTTCTTCGCGGTTGATCGCGTGACTCAGCCCGATGCGGAAATCTTTGTTGTTGAAAATTTCGCGCAGGACCGGGTCCGGGCTGTTCAAATTGAGCGTAAGGAGCACCTCGTTCATTTCGGTCGGGACCTCGTCGAAAAGGCGGTAGCCACCCGCGTCCATGTTTTCAAACAGAAGGGGTTTGTTGCCCAGCGTGTTGATGTGCCGCCCCAACAGGTCGATCTCACCGTTCAGCGCCTTGAGCAAGATGACCTCTTCATTTTCGACGATGTCATAGACCCACTCGTCTACGTAAGGGAGTTGATTACCCTCGGGATCGACCTTCCAGTAGTAGGGGTTTCTCTCGGCCGTTAGGCGCTGGCTGTCGCCGTAGGCGCTGGTAAGCCGCCAGGCAAAAAGCGTGGGTTTGTCCGGGGACTGCCACTCGTTGGCGCGGTTAGAAAAAAGTTGGCTCCAGTCATCCAGGCCTGCCTCACCGACCAGGGTGTCTACCTCCTCGTTGTAGTTAGGATGAAACTGCTCTAAGTAGTGCCGCGGAAAGCGGGTAAAGGTATTTCTGTCCAGCACCGTACTGCTGGCCGCGAGGTTTTTGAGGAACAGGCCGTTGGGCGCGGCGAAAGTAAACGAGACGGTGTGATCGTCTATCTTTTCGACAACGACGGGCTCATCCCCCGAACTCAGCCAACCGGGCTGGACCGGCGTCAACGTTTCATCTTGGTAAACGTCTTCGTACCAGAACATAATGTCGTCAGCGGTAAACGGTGTGCCGTCCGACCACTTGACCCCCTCGCGAAGCTTAAAAGTGTATTGGGTCGCGTCTTCATTCACCTCCCACGAGACGGCCAAGTTGGGTATGATGCTGCTGCCGTCTTGACTCCAGCGAACGAGAGGGTCATAGCCGATCGTTTTTTCTATCCAGAAATCGTCACTCGGCCCTTTGAGTACGCTGTTGATGGTGCCGCCGTAGCGACCGATCTGCTCGAGAGGTTCGACCACGGCGGGCTCGGCGGGCAGACGTTCGGCAACAGGGGGTAAGGTACCTGCAGCTACTTGCTCGGCAAGTTCGGGGGCTTGATTATAGGTGGTTTGGCCGAGGGTAAAGCCTGTCAAGATGGCGACCAACAGAGGCAAAAGGTGATGGCAATTTCTTGTTTTCAAACGCATATTATTTCTCAACCCCTTCTCTGATCCTTTTCCAGCTCGGTAACCCTAACTCAGGGATACCCGGGTTTTGTGCTTCTCTCCCGTTGCATTACTGATTTCTGCGCTGGTTCATGGGCGACCTCCCTTTTTGATGGGTCTCTCTACGCGCTCTTTAATAAACAGATCCATCCGCGCCACCAAACTGTTTGACATCTTCTGCGTGTGAATGTAGCATAGCTACCTGTAGTATATCTGTCAAGTCTACTCTGGGTTTTAAAGTAGAAGTTCATGCTCAAGGAAAAGGTCTGTGTCGCCTTACCTCGACTGAACAGTTTTCTACTGAATATTTCTACCTAAGCAGAGGGTGTTCAACAGGACACGAAAAGGAGAAAGTTATGCTCGAGCATACACACACCGTGGCAAGCGAGGTGTTCGACGTTTGGCGCAGCCCCGGCCGCTTCACCAAAAACCCCGACCTTGTGCAACTAGACTCGGGCAGGCTGTTGCTGGTCTACTCTAATACCGACGCGCACTGGTCAAACGAGGATCAAATAATCACGATCCTGGCGAGTGACGATGAAGGCAGAACGTGGTCCAAACTCAGCGAGGTGCATAAAGCCGACCTCACCAAGGGAGATGAACGCCTCGTCACCCCACGGTTGAGCAGGCTCGCCGACGGGCGGCTGGTCGTTATCTGCGACCACGACGACTACCACCACTTTCACGAAGATCAGCCCCCGGGAAATTGGCTTTGGTGGAGCCATGACGAGGGGAAAACCTGGGAGGGTCCCCATAAGCCCTGCATCAAAGGGTTCGAGCCCGACCGCGTGACCGAGCTGCCCGATGGTCGATTGGCCGTGACCAGTCACCTTTTGCGCGGGGACAGCCAGGAATTCGCCGTCATCCTGAGCTGCTCGAGCGACGGCGGGAACACCTGGCAAGAGGTTTCCACCATCGCGCACGACGGCTACCACCGCTTCTGCGAGGGCGCGCTCGTTCTCCTAAACGAAGGGGCGACGCTGGCCTGCGTCATGAGAGAAAACCACTCGGCAGGCATCCCTTGTTTTGTCGCGTTTTCCGAAGACATGGGCCGTACTTGGTCAAACGTCCAGATGCTGCCCTTCGCGTTCCACCGGCCTTATGCCAAAAGACTCCCCGACGGCAATACGCTCGTTACCGGTCGTAACGTCAACGGAGGTCTTGGGACGTACGCGTGGTGCGGGGATTTGAGGGGGGAAGCCGGGCGCTACGCCGTCGGCGGGCCACGGCGTAAGTACAAGGCGCACCTAACCAGCGAAGCGCTGGTGATAGAGAACGAGCCCGACCTCGAGTGCCGCTACAGCCTGCTGCCACCGGAATCCAACCACAGCGAAGTCAAATTTGAAGCGGTGGTCAAGGTCGAGGGGCCGGGCCGCTATCCCGTCGCCTTTCTCTCCTGCGGAAGTTTGGCGAGCCGAAAAGAGGCCGGTCTCGTTCTCAACTTTGGCTCCGATTTTCTGCGCCTGGGCAACAGCACGAGAGGTGACTCTTTTAAGCCTGTAGATTTTACTCACTATCGGACCCTCACCGTAACGCACAAGCGCGGCCTGTTGCAGGTGCGCGTTGACGGAGAGGTCGTCATGAACGATTGCATTTTCCGAGGCGAGAATGAAATCACCGATTTTCGCGGCGAACGTCCGGAGCGGCGCACTCAGTTCGGGCAGTTTGGCACCGAGGGGCGGAGCTTTTGGAAGCGCGTTTCCTTCGAATGCAAGAATCCGACACTGACGGACTTTTCCTGGTCTTGGAAGGCCGCAAGCGGACACTATCCCGACCAGTATCAGAGGGGGCGTCTCCTCCAACTTCACCCCAATCACCCCCATCAGGAGCCCTGGCCCGACCACGGTTATTCTTCCTGGGTTCAACTACCGGACGAGCGGGTGCTGGTTGTCGATTACACCAATCTCGGCGACCCGCCCGGCAAAAGTCATTTGGTAGGCGTCTATCTGACCCCCGAGAATCTGAACGCTGTTAAAGCGAGTGATGACAAGTGAACATCCCTGGGAAAAGTGGACTCGATCATTGCGTTCATGCCACTTTTGATGAAGCGTGTACGTATCGGGTCTCTCGCAACTTGACACTGGTGACGAACTCTGGATGGCCCCATCTTCCCTAGCGGCATCGGCACATGAGGCCCCTCCGTACGATTCTCTGGAACATAAAAGAATCAGCCTACGAGCTTTTCCGTACGCCAGCTCCCAAACCGCGCCTTTCACCTATCCCCCATCCTCCCAAACGTCAGGGTTGACAAGGCAGGGGGGGCGCTTGCCGGAGAGGGCCGCCACCATATTCTCCGCAGCCAAGCTCGACATCCGGCGCCTCGTCTCGTGGGTGGCGCTCCCGATGTGGGGAACTAAGACCACGTGTTCCCGCTCCTTTAAAAGGTCGGGGTGGATTTCGGGTTCTTCTTCAAAAACGTCCAGCGCGGCGCCCGCAATCTCGCCCGCCTCGAGCGCCGCGGCCAGTGCCGCCTCGTCCACCACGGGTCCCCGCGAGGTGTTGATGAGGATTGCCGTCTTCCGCATCTTCTTGAAACTGTCTGCGCCGAAGAGATGCTTCGTGTCTTCCGTGAGAGGCGTATGGACGGTGATAAAGTCGCTCTCGCTAAGAAGGTCGTTGAACGAGACGTACGCAGCGTTCAGGTCTTTCTCGAGTTCAGCGTCGACCCGGCTGCGGTTGTAATACAAAATGCGCATGTCGAACCCGGACGCGCGGCGCGCGACCGCCTGACCAATTCTGCCCATCCCGACGATCCCGAGGGTTTTTCCCCACACGTCGAACCCCAAGTGGGGCTGGAAGAGTTCCCAGCCGTCGAATTTTCCGGCTGTTGTGTAGGTGTGGGCCTCGGGGATGCGGCGGGCCGCGGCAAGTAACAAAGCAAAGGTCAGGTCGGCGGTCGTGTCGTCCAAAACGTCGGGGGTGTTGGTCACGAGCACCTGATGCTGGCTGGCAGCGTCGACGTCAATGTTGTTATAGCCGACTGCGACGTTCGCAATAGCTTTGAGATTGGACGCGGCGCTGATGACCTCACCGTCGATGGTGTCGGTCAACAGACAAATCACGCCATCGGCCCCTTGGGCGCGCTCAATCAGCTCCGCTTTCGGCAGCGGGTTGTTCGCGTCGTTCAGGTCGATTTCGAGGCCCGCCCGCTCGAGCAGCTCGAGACCTTCAGGGAAAATGCGTTGGGTAACAAAGACTCTCATGCGGCGCTCCCCACCGGTAGGCGCAGACTAGCGTGCGCCCAGGCTTCCGTGAACGCGCGTTTGGTGCTGGCAATGACGGCCCGGGACGATTCGCCCAGTTGCGGCTTGACCTCAAAGCCGAAAAAGGGGCGCTCATCTTGACCCAGGAAGCCGATATCGAACAGCTTTTCGATGAACGCGGTCACTTCCTTCACGTCGTTTTCACCCCCGGGTAAGCCCAAATAGGGGTGCTGATCGCCGTAGGCGCTGTGATTTTTGTCGAGCACACAGTTGCCGATGTGAGCGTGAGCCAGCAGACCGCGAACGTCTTCCAAGCCGGTCTCGATCGACTCGCGCTGTAACGGCAGGTGACTGAGGTCGACCAGCAGACCGAAGTCGGGATGGTCTCGCCGGAGCGCGCGCGCCAGCTGCGCCGCCTCACGGTTGGGGCCTACGAGCGCCTTTTTATCGATATCTTGGTCGAAGGTCTCGAGCGTGAGACCGACGAGGCCCTGTCGTTCTGCGTAGATGCTTAGGTCGTGCAGAAAGTCGATCAGGATGCCCATTTGTTCGGCCACGTCGTGCTCTGCCGGGCGGGGGCCGCTCAGGAGCGCTAAGCGCTGCGCGCCCAAGTCCACCGCCTGATGCACCGCTTCCTGCAGCAGCTCCATCGCCCGTTTTCGCTCGTTTTTGTCCGGCGTGTTCGGGTTCAGTTTGTTCATCAGCACGATGGGTTGGGCCCCGAAGCCGACTTTGAGCCGGGCCTGGGCCAGCAGTTGCGCCGCCTGCCGGCGCACTTTGGAATCATGGATGGGTCCCACCTCGACGGCGGTAAAGAAGGTGTCGAAAAGGATGTCCTCAAGCGTCTCCACAATCGGCCCCTGGCCGCCCATCACTTCGGGAAAGGCCATGAAGTGGACGATGCTGAGGTCCATATATTTCTGATACGGCTCGTTCAAAACGGATGCTCCTAACGGTAGTGAATAAGACAGCCCTCGCTCATCCTACTCGAGCTCGAGCACCGCAACGTCCCTGGCCCCCACGCTCAGGGTGAGCGTGTTTTGGTCGACCTCGGCTTCCGCCCCCCAAAGAGAGCGGGCAGAAGTGTAGGGTCCCCACGCCTCGCTGAGCGTAAGCTGCACCGGAATCGCCTGCCGGGACGCGTTGGCGACCCACAGAAAAGTCCCGCCGTCGCCGTCGTGGAGCCTGGCTTTCACGCGCGAATCGCTCGAGCGCACGTGCTGAGCACCTTTAGCAAGGCTCAGCAGGTCGGCGAAAAAAGCCGACGAACGGTTGGCGGCGTGCTCGCCGTAACCCGCGCCGACCATCGAGCCGACCAGGCGCGTCTTTCCCTTTTTGTAAATATTGTCGACGGCGGCGACGCGACCGTCCTCATAAGCTCCGACGACCTTCCCCGTCGTCACCGTGTAGGCTTGCACAAAAATGCCGCCCCACACGGGGTTGCCGTTCACCTCGAATTTCAGGTCGCCCAGCAGGTCGGGCGTAAACTCGACCAAGCTCTCTTGCGCGCCGAAAACCTCTGCAAGGCCGTAGTTTGGTTGTCGTGTGCCGACGTGTCCTCCGTCTCCAAAGTAGGCGGGGCACCCTTCGGAAACGAGGGTTCCACCTCCTGCGACCCAGTCTTTAAGCTTCTCCGCCGTCGCCCGACTCAACATGACGGGGAACGGCAAGTAAAGGAAGGTGTAGGTGTCGATATCGTCGATGTGGACCCAGTCCGCCTGGATGTTGTTGTCGTAAAACCCCTGATAGGCACCTCGCATAGATTGCGCGTAAGCCAAGGTGTCGCCCTGCTGCGCGTAGGTGAACAGTTGCGTCTCGGGAGCGTACACGATGCCGATGTCGCCCTCTACCGGCCGGGACTGCCACAGTCGATTCTGGGCAGGGTCGTTCACCCACCGGGCGATTTTGGCGGCCATGTCCGAGCGCTCGGTCCGTGAGCCGTCCATCCCGTAGGCTCCAAATGCACCAAACAACGGCCCGTCCAGAAGGGGACGCCAGCGCAGGTAGAGCAGGCCGGTCGCCCCACCCATGAAACTCGTCATGTCCCAGTAGCGGATATCTTCCGCGGTCGCAATGCGCCCTTCGGTGCGCGGTTTGCCGATGACCTGGGGCTGCATCCAAAGGGGTCCGGCGTAGGCCTCGGCGTGCCAGAACGGCCTGCCCCGCGAGCTCGCCCGGACGAGGTCGACCGCGTGCAGTTGCTTCCAGGGTTCATCGCCGTGACGCGACGAGCCCCAGGTGTAGCCGTAGCTTTCGACCTCGCTGGCGGCGCGCCAGTCGTCGGCACCGCGCGACGCCATGATGGTAAAGCTCCCGACGACGCCGTGGGCTGTAATGGGGTGGTTGGGGTCCAGGTCGCGGATGAGGTCGGCCCGCCAGCGCATATGTTCGTAGGCGTTGTCAATCCTGAACTGCAGCCAGTCCAGCACGTGTGGGTAGGGGCCTAAGTCTCGAGGCGGGGTGACATCCTCCCAGGCGGAGAAACTGTAGCGGTGCCAGGCTTGCCCCATAGTCTCGAGGTCGGCGTATTTGCCTTTCAGCCAGTCCCGGAATCTAGCCGCCGTCGCGTCGCAGTAGCAGGTGTCCGACGCGTAGTTGCACTCGTTCCAGATGTCGTAGCCCCCCAGACCCGGATGCTCCCGGTAGCGCGTAACGAGCTGGGTCAGGAAATTACCGGCGGCCTCTTTGTACGCTGCATGGTCTAAGCACAAGCCGGGAAAACCGCCCGTCACACAGCTCGCGCTCATGCTGCTTTCGACCCTGGTTCCGTCCCGCCGCTCGTAGCGCGCGTCGGCGAATTTGCGGTAGGCCCACTCGGGCGAGGCGGTGATCATTTCGGCGATGATGGTCTTGAGCCCGTTTTCCGCGGCCAAATCAAGCTGGCGGTCGTATTCTTCCCAATCAAAAGTACCCGGTGAGGTCTCGAGGGCGGACCACAAAAACCAGTGCCGGAAGAGGTTCATGCCGTCTTCGCTCGCGGTTCGATAATCGCGTGCCCAGTCGTCTTTGGGAGGGTTCGACTTGCGAAAGTACACGGCGCCGTAGGGAAAATCGGGTAAGGTCGCTTTGTTCACAGAAAAGATACTCCCGCTCTATTGAAAGTCCTCTATTGAAAGTCCACGGCAACGATTTCGTGGTCGTCAACCGATGGGACGCTCACCGTTAACAGCCCGTCTGTCAGGTCGAACTCTGATTCTCGGCCTTGCTTGAGCAACCGCACCCTGCCGACCGACCGATGGTCGGGGAGCCGGATAGTGACTTGTTGCGCCGGGCTCGGGATGAGTTCGCGGAAAGGGCCTTTCATCATCATGGGATTGGTGAGGTTGACCAGGTGAACCGTCATCGACTGCTCCTGCTCCCAGACCGCCACGTCGATCACCCCTTGACCCGTTACCGTTACGGCCTCGTCTGCACCCCTGGCCCAGCGCACGAGGTTGGCGAGCAGTTTGCCGTGGTCGACGGTGAGGAAGGCCCAAAAGGCGCGGCCAACGTCCCAGGGAATATAGGCGACGCGTCCTTTGCCAACCGTCCGCAGATAAAGCTCGGGAATGCCGGTGTGGTCCTCACGCGGGTACACTTCCTCCATCGGCAAGTCCGGATAGGAAGGGATGAGCGTGAGCGGCGACGCCAGGTGCGCTTTCGTAGCTTCGACCGGCACGCGGTACACGCCGTTGATGATCCGCTCGGTACCGCGGAGGCCGTCAAGAAGGGCCGCAGACGCGTCGGTGCCGGGCTCGAGCCGCAGATAAGAATTTTGCATAGGGCCTTGCGTGTCGCCCGCAAGGCGCACGCCGAACAGGTCGGCCAGGCCGAAGTCGTCACGCTTTGCACCCCACTCGTCGTACAGCGAGGTTTCAAACGTGGCGACCAGGCTGCCCCCGCGTTCGACAAAGCGCCGCAACGCGTCGCACTGCGCGTCGGACAAGGCGGCTATATTCGGCAAAACTAATGTCCCGAACGCCCTTAGGTGCTCAGCGTCCAAAAGCTCATCGTGGACCATTTCAAAGGGGATTCTGGCCTCGACAAGCGCCTGGTAAACGCCGAGGATCGGCGCTTCGGTCTTGTTCCGCGCCTGCTCGCCGCCGTAGAAGTGGGCCGTCCGCTGCGAATAGACGAGGGCCACGTCGGCCAGCGGCCGCTTGTTGCGCAAGTAGGGCTCGATGGACTGCTGCCAGGTGTAGATGTCTTCCACGACCCCCAACCAGCGCCGGTCGTACACGGACCCGGCGAACTTGGTAAACCAGGGGCGCATACCGTGGGCCGTCGCATCGGCGACCCAAATCCGCATTTCGGCCTCGCTCTGCACCGAGTCTTTCCAGCGGTGGGGCTCTTCGACGCCGATGCTGAAGATGCCGCCGATGGGCTTCGTTCCCAGCGTCGCGCGGAACTCTTTGGCGTTTTTACCGCTCGCCCACGGCACGGTGACGCCCGAGCGCGCCTGCTTGTCCGCAAACAGAATGTCGGCCTTTTCGCCGAGCGTTTTCATGCTCAACTCGCTCAGCGCACCGCCGCCGGAATTCGGGATATACCGGGCGTTGGGATTGATGTCACGAATCGCCCCGTCCCAAACGTCGCACAACTCGAACAGCCGCTGTTGCCGCCACAGCAGGTAGTTGCGCCAGCTCGGATCCTGCGCGTCTCTGGTCCGCGGCAAATCCATACCGTGAGCGTCCCCGAACAACCCTTGACAGTGTTCGCAGTAACACAGCCCGGAGCCCGCCCAGCGGTTGCTGAAAATGCCGTCGACCGCGTATTCGCTCACTATTTCCCGGTGAACCTGCGTCATGTAGTCGAAGTTGTAAGGGCCAAAGGGACAGGTGACCCATACATCGGGCATTGCCCAGTGCTGACGCTTGTTTCCCTCCGCATCCACCGCAATCCAGTCAGGGTGAGCCTCGTAGACGTCTTGATGCACCGCGTGGGGGTCCGTGCGGGCTAGTACGACCATGTTCATCTCGCGGCACCCGCGCACCAGGTTTCCAAACGGGTCTGTGTCACCCAGGAACTTGCTCCGGTAGTGGAGCGGGATGTCCGTGGGATAAAACGCCATATATCCGCCCGCGCTAAGGCAGGCCGCGTCGGCCTTGATGCGTCTAAAGTAGTCGAGCCAGAAAGCCACATCCAACGTTTTTGGGTCGTCCTCGACCAGCGTCAACTGCGCCCAGCGCATGGGTTTGTCAAACCAGCCGCTTTCCGATCTGTACGGAACCGGCGCGTCGAGAGTCGAGGTCTTGTTCGTCACGATTCTCCTCGAGAGTGGTCCTGAAACGGTGAGCTATAGGATTTGCATTTCGCAAATCCTACAGCTTTGGGTCGGTACATGGATTAGGGCTGGCTGTAGTAATACTGTTCGGGATTGGTCGGTGCCGGGTGCGGATAAACATACGACCAGGGCATCGTCTCGGGCACGTTCTTCAGACTGTTTTCGACGACGCCGTAGCCCTCGGGCTCAGTCGTTATGCCGATCACGTAGAACTGCTCCACGGCCATGTCGAGAATCTGCCGCATCAACGCCTTTTGTTCGTCGGTATCGGCGGTTCCTTTGAGTTGGTCGTACAGGGCCATCTGCTCTTTCACGGCAGCCGGGGGTTCCTCGGGTGCGATAGAAGCGCCCTCGCCCGAGGGGTTGTTGTACCAGGCTTCCCAAGCCGGCGCGTACATCGAGTTGCCGTTGAAGGGGAAGTAGTAGCGCGGGTCTAAGAGAATCACCTGGCCGGTTCCACCCCCGAAGCGGTGAATCGTGGCGTCGAACTCCCCGTTCTCCCGGACGCGCACTTCCCAGAGCGAACGGTCCATCGTCCTGACTTGTACGTCGACGCCGACCTCGCGCCAAAACTGCTGAAGGAGAGGGGCCATATCGACAAACTCGGCTCGAGCGGCGTCGAGCTCGAGGGCGAACGCGATACGCTCCCCGTCCGGCCCCAATCGAAAGCCTTCGCTGTCCCTCTCGGTATAACCCGCCGCGTCGAGATGCTCGTTGGCGAGTTCGGTGCTGTATTCGGTGTACTGGGTGGCGAGCTGTTCGTTGTACAAGTCCGACTCGGGTCTCGGCGCCGCCTGGTGAGGTACGCCTTGTCCGAGGTAAACGAGGTCGATGATTTCCGGGCGGTCGATGGCGTAAGACAAGCCGATGCGAAAGTCCTTGTTCTGGAAAATCTCGCGCTTTACAGGGTCGGGGTGGTTTAAGTTGAGCTGGACAACAGCCGCGTTGGGTGCGGTGGGGGTGGTGGTGAAGAAATGGTAATCCCCTACGGCCTGATTGTCGAAAAGCACGGGCTTGTTGGTGAGCGTGGCGATGTACTGGTCTTGCATACTGACTTCGCCGTTGAGCGCTTTCAAGAGGGCCACCTCGACGTTTTCGACGAGGTCGTAGACCACGCGGTCAAGGTAGGGGAGCTGGTTGCCTTCGGCGTCCACTTTCCAGTAGTAAGGGTTCCGGTCGGCGACGGCCCTGGTCGTTCCTTCACCCGGCGCGACCGAAAACTTCCAGGCCGAGATGACGGGAATTTCGCTGGTCCTGAAAAAGGTGTCCAGGTCGTCTGTGCCTCCTTTCTGCTGAAACAAACTCACCCAGTCCGCCGCGCCCGCTTGCTGAACGAGTTGCTCGAGGTTGTCTTGGTTGTAGGCGGCGTGAAACTGCGTCAGATAATGCTTCGGGTAGCGCAGCATCTGGTCGTTGCCGGCCGACGCCAAGGTTTGCAGAAACAACCCTTGCGGTGAGGCGAAGGTAAAGGTGACGGTGGTGTCATCGACCTTCGTCACCACCACGGGTTCATCGCCGCTCGTGAGCCAGGTAGGCACGGACGGTGTCAGCTCATTATTCATGAGCACGTCTTCGTACCAGAACATGATGTCGTCAGCCGTGAAGGGCTCGCCGTCCGACCATTTCATACTTTCGCGCAGCCCGAAGGTGAATGCGGTGGCCTCGTCGTTCACCTCCCAAGAGCTGGCGACGTTAGGAACGACGCCCTCCCAGTCGGGGGTCCAGCGTACCAGCGGTTCGTAGGAATGGTAGCGGAACAGGTGGCTTAAGCCCCCGCCGCCGACCAGCGCCACGTCAAGGTCTCCCCCGTAGGTGCCGATGCTCTCGAGGACGGGTACTTCCATCGGGGAGGCTGGCAGACGCTCTTCGACGGGAGGCAAATCGCCCGCCGCCACACGCTCAGCCAGTTGGGGCGCTTCCTGATACGTTTGTGCCCAAGACACGCCCGCCAGAACGAGGGCAAACAAGCAGACTTGTAAAAAAATCCGCCACGCGTAGGACCGGTTAGTCATCATAAAAACTCCCTATAGAAGAAAGTAGATGTGGACGGTCAAAAACAATTGGATATGAAGCGTCCCTCCCTCTTGTTTATGTTGTGTCGGCTATCATACTGATTTAGTTGAGGTAGTTCAAGGTTCTTCATAAAGTATTAAGGGCTATGCAGCTTTAAGCAGACTCAGCTAGGCTATGACAACTTCCCTGTTGTAACTGGGGCTCTAAAGGTAGGATGCCGGATAGGTGCTATCTTGAAAGCAAGCTTGCCTACGCAATGAATCGCAATGAGGTGTTTCTGAAATAATCGAAAAGCATCAAACCCTTCTCAGTGCCATTTTTAGCTGTAACGCAAAAACCGCTGCACAGCGTACGGAAGAACATATGTACAGGTCTGCATAACATCTGATTCTCGCAACAGAGCGAAATTACGCTGCGCTAGACCAGGTCTTTAATCTGTTACCAGATAGCTGAATATACAACAAAAAATAGTTGGGAGGTGTGTACGAATCGTTTCGGTATGCAAATCCCTCAGTCAGATAATAAGGTTAATCGTGTTGGCAAGCGCTTTTTGCTCATGTAACCTCCTCAAGTTTTCCACAAACAGCCCGCACATGCGGTCAAATTCCCTCACCGAGCGCCCCGCCACGTGCGGGGTGATGACGGTGTTGAGCGTCCAGAGCGGATGTCCCTCCGGCAGCGGCTCTTCCACAAACACATCGAGCCCCGCGCCGGACAGATGCCCAGAACGCAACGCCTCAACAAGGGCTTGTTCATCAACGGTTCCGCCGCGTCCGAGGTTGTAGAAGTAGCTACCTTGCGGCATGGCGGAAAACACCTTTTGGGAAAAAAGCCTCTCGGTCTCCTTGGTGACGGGCTGGATGTTTACGACGTGCTGCGCTTCCGCCACCGCGCGCTCGAGCTCAGGCAGGCCGAAGAGCTCCTCTACAATGGGATGGGCTTTCGAGGGTGTGAAGCGGACGCCCGTCACCCTCATACCCAAGGCTTGACAGCGGCGGGCGACTTCGGTGCCGATGTCGCCCAAGCCCACCACGCACGCCGTTCTTCCGAAGAGTTCATCGTAAGAACCCCTGCGCTCCCACCTCCGTTCGTCCGCATCGCGCACGTGCTCATCAATCCTGCGGGTGAGGGCGAACATGAGCGCCAGGGCGTGTTCGGCTACGGCGACGCTCATCACCCCTCGAGCGTTGCAGAGGGTGAAGGCGGGCTTGTTATTCAGACCCTTGCCGACATAGGCGTCGTAGCCGACGCTGGGCAACTGGAAGTAGATGACGGGGCTTGAGAGCAGAAGCTCGGCCTCGGGCCAGCCGATGACGGCCTCGGAGTGCTCGAGCGCGGCCTGATAAAGGGCTTTGGGCGCGTCTTCCGGGATGCGTTCTACAGTGGCCCAACCTGCCGCCGCTTCTTCGATGCGCCGCAGGTGCTCGTCATTAAACGCGTCAACCGCAACGAGGATGGTTTTCATCACGCCTCTACCCCCCACACGCTCTCGTCGAGAACGGTAGGGGGTGCGAGACAGGCGTAGACCGCGTCCTTTTGATAGGGGTAGCGGCGTTCGGTCTCTTCGGTCAGCGTGACGCCCAGACCGGGCGCGGTGGGGGCGTGAAGCTCGCCGTTCTCGAGGTGGAGCGGTTCAGCCATGAGCGCCTCTCGCAACGGGTAGGGCTTCATCGGCCACTCGGCTAGCGCTCCCCCACCCGCGAAAGCCGCGTGGTAGTTCGCCATCATGCTCACGCCGCTCCCCCAGCAGTGCACCACCGCCTCGGCACCGTGGCGGGCGCAGGTGTCGAAGACCGAAAGGGTCTCGAGCAAGCCGCCAATCACGGTGGCGTCGGGTTGGGCTAGATCGTAGTAGCCAGCTTCGACGCGCTCGCACAGTTCGGCGGCGGTCGTGACCGTCTCGCCCCCCGCGACGCGGCACGTGGTGCGGCGTCTGAGTTCGGGGTAGTGTCTCAGGCCGCCCTGGCCGAGGCCCTCTTCCAGAAAATAGATGGGCTCGGGCGTTCGCGCGCGGACCGCCTCGACAAAACGCAGCACGTCGGCGACGCTCTGCCCGGGACGAGCTAGGTTCTGCGTCATGTCCACGGCCACCCGGATGCCGAAGCGAGCCGCCTGATGAAGCGTCCACACCGCTTTGTCTACCTGATGATTCCGGGCGCGAATCTTGATGATGTCAATCCCTTTGCGCCTCAAAAGCTCCAACTCCTCAAGCATCGCGTCGGGCGTGGTGCTGTCCCCGCCTGAACCGTATAAGTGGAGTCTGTCCGTCGCTTTACCGCCGAGTAGGGCGTAAACGGGCACCTCTAAATGCTTGGCTACCGCGTCGAACAGCGCGATTTCCAGAGCGCTGACGACGTGACGCGCCGCGCCTTCCGAACTCCAATAGTCCACAACCCCGCACATGTCAAAGTAGCGCGCACGAACGTCCAGCGCATTCTTTCCGAGCAGGTAGGGCGCGATGAGCTGGGTGATGCTCGTGAATACGTGCGGGGCGAAAACAGCCAGATATCCTTCGCCGATACCCGTCGTGCCGTCGGAAAGCGTCACCTCGACCAAGCCGGTGGTGCGGGTGCCGCTGCTAAGGTGGAGCTTGACCTCGAGGTCCTCGGGCGTGGCGTAGGGGGCGCTGAGCAGGACGGGGCGGATGTGCGAGATGGTCGGCACGCTTCTAAGTTCCCTTTGGCGCTAAGGCGGCGGGATGAAGATGGCCCGTCAGCCCCTGCGCATCGAGGGCGGCTGTCATTTTCGTAAGCTGCTCAGCCGTTAGGGAGGCAAGCGGCAACCGACAGGGACCTAAGTCGAGTCCGCGCAGCCTCATCAGCGCTTTGAGCGCGGGCAGGCCGCCATGCTCGAGCGCAACCACGATAAGCTCCCTCGCCGACCGCTGCGCCGCGCGCGCCGCATTGAGGTCGCCCGCGTCAAAAGCGGCGATGACCTGGTGGTAGAGGGGAGCCATGAGGTTGTAGGTACTGCCCACCGCCCCGCGGGCACCTAGCGCGAGCGCCGCGAGCAGGATTTCGTCACGACCGAAGAGGAGCTCGAGGTCCAAATCCAAAACGCGGCTCATGTCGAGCAGGTCTTCCCAAGTGTACTTGACGCCCGCTAAGTTGGGGACGACTTCTGCCGCCAAGGGCAAGGTTTCCGCCATCGACAGGGCCACGCCGGTCAGGGACGGGAGGTGATAATAGTAAAAGGGCGTGTTCGGCGCGGCGTCGGCGATGCGCGCCAAGGTCTCGGCGAGCGCCGCGGCGGTGGCGGGTTTGAAAAAATAAGGCGCGAGGGTGGCGACGGCGTCCGCGTTCACCTCGGCGGCGTGCCGGGCCAGGTCGCGCGCGGCTTCGACGCTCGCGTGCCCCACATGGACGAACACCTCGAGCTCGCCCGCCGCGGCCTCGACCCAGGCGCGCGCCAAGGTTTTACGTTCCTCGTGGGTCAGGAGCGCACCCTCGCCGGTCGTCCCGTTGACGAACACGCCGCGCAGCCCGTCTTGCTTAAGCAGGTCCGCGTAAGCGGGAATTATACCGACATCCACCCTTCCTGACTCGGTAAAGGGCGTAAAGGTCGCGGCGATGAGGCCGCCACGCGTCATGCCCCGACCGCCGTTTCTCGCCGCCGCGAATCCGCGCGGGTTGGGTAGCTGCAAGCGTAGATTGCGACGTGTTGGAACTCTCGCGCTTCCGGACCTCGTAGCCACAAATCGAGTAAACGGGCCTTTTCGCTTCTGGAGTGCCCCTTCTGTTTCGGGCGGCGCGGCTTGTTATACCTCTGATTCATCCCGTCTCCTTTGCAAGCTTGATGCGTACGAACCGCAACGTTTCATAGGGTTCTGCGTCCCCGGCCTCGAACAAACAAACTACAGTGTGGTCGTCTAAGACGGCGAGGTCGGAGTAGGCGGCAGGACCCTCGCAAAGGAGGCGCGCTCCGGGCCAGGTCACGCCCCCGTCATCGCTTGTCCTGAGGGTGAGGCGCGCGCGCGTCTCGGCTGCCGGCCCCGTGTAAAGCAGTTTCCGGCCCGCCGTCGTGATGGACGCCTGACAGCCGACGGGTTCCGGCAGGACGGTGTCTACCGTGTTTACCGGCTCGCGTAGCGCTTTGTCCCAGCGAAAGCTCGTCAAGGTTTCGCCGCCGTCACGGCTTACCGCCGCGGCCCGGTAGCCGGGGCCGCGAAACCCTCGAGCGTTCAAATAAATCGAGCCGTCAGGCAGCACGGCAACCTGGGACTCGCCCGTCCGAGGCGGTGCCACCGCGCCAAGCGCCCAGGAGCTTCCGCCGTCGTCGCTGTAAATGAGATGGGCGTGATGCGGGTCCTCCTGACTATAGTTGCGCGCGACGGCGTGGTTGCAGGCGACCACGAGGCGACCCCCAGGTAGTTGCACGCCGTGCCCGGGGCCCGTGGCGTACCAGGTCCAGTCGGCCCGTTTAACCCGACGCGTGATGTCCGCCGGTTCGCTCCAGGTCACGCCGTCGTCCGCGCTCCGGCTCACCCAGACGGTGCGCTCGGCCCGGCCCGCCGTGATGTCCAGCTCGTCCGCCGCGGCGGGATTCTTGCAGAAGAGGAGCACGACCGTGCGGTTGGCGTGGTCGGCAAGCAGGCAGGGGTTGGAGGTGGTGACGCCTTTCTCTTTAAATACTACGCTGATGTCGCTCCAGGTCGCGCCGTGGTCGCGGCTGCGCCGCACGGCTAAGTCTATCTGCCCGTCGTCCGCGCGGCTGTCGCGCCGCGCCTCGGCAAAGGCGAGAAGCGTCCCGCCCGGCGTCAGGATGAGCGCGGGGATGCGGTATGCGCTGTATCCGGCCATGTTCCGCTCGAACAGCGTCATCAGAGCACCATGCGCGGGTCCGCGGCGTCGCGCAACCCGTCCCCGATGAAGTTGACGCAGAGCACCGTCAGCACCGTCATGACGGCGGGCGGCAGCCAGGCCCAGGGCAGCTCGCGCAAGATTTCTAGGTTGCGCGCGGCCTCGAGCATGTTGCCCCAGCTCGGCGCGGGCGGCGGCACGCCCAAACCCAGAAAGCTTAAGCCCGCCTCGGTGAGAATCGCGTGACCCACGCTAAAGCTCGCCATCGCCACGAGGGGCGGCAGCGTGTTGGGCAGCACGTGGACGAACATGAGGCGCGGGTCGCCCGCGCCCAAGGCGCCCGCCGCCGTGACAAAATCCTGCTCTTTAAAACCCAGGAACTGGCCGCGCACGAGCCGCACCGCGCCGGGCCAGCTCAGCCCGCCAATAATCAGCACGATGGTAAGGAGCGATCTTGGCACGAAAGCGGCGAGGGTCAGCATGAGGATGATGGGCGGGAAGGTCATGACCACGTCGGTAAAACGCATAATCAGGTTGTCCACCCAGCCGCCGTAAAACCCGGCGAGCGCGCCCAGGATGATGCCTATCAAGATGCTCACAAAAGTCGCCGCGAAGCCCACGATGAGCGAGATGCGCGCGCCGTAGAGCGTGCGGCTCAGCACGTCCCGGCCGAGGCGGTCCGTGCCGAGGGGATGGGTGGGGGTAGGCGCTTGGGAGCGGGCGCGCAGGTCAATTTGTTCATAAGAAAACGCCGTCAGGTAAGGCGCGAGTAGCGTCGCCAGGGTGATAAGCGTGAGCACCAGCACGCCGAGAACGGCCATGCGGTTCTGGAGGAAGCGCCTGAATACTCGAGCCCCCAACGACTCGGCCCTGGGACCGCGCCGCGGCTCCGTCGTCGCGCTAGTCATACCGTATCCTCGGGTCCGCCAGCCCGTAACAGAGGTCGGTCACGAGGTTAGCGAAGAGGACGACCACGGCGATAACCAAATTCATGCCCATGATGATGGGGATGTCGCGCGAGGTCACGGCCTGTAAATAAAGTGTGCCCATGCCCGGCCAGGAAAAGATCGTTTCGGTAAAAACCGCGCCCACCACGAGCGCGGGCAGGCTCAGGCCGACCACGGTCACGACCGGGAGGAGCGCGTTGCGAAGCGCGTGCTTGCCGTTCACGTTGAGCGCCGCCAGCCCCTTCGCTTTTGCGGTGCGGACGTAGTCCGTGCCTATCACTTCCAACATACTAAAGCGCGTGTAGCGCATGAAGTTGGCGGTGAATTCAAAGCTGAGCAGCAGGCTCGGCAGCGCCAGGTGGCTAAGCGTCGTAAAAAACGTGGCGGGGCGGTCCACCGGCCGGAGCCCGCCCACCGGGAACCAGTCGAGCCGGATGGAGAATAGGTAAAGCCCCAAGATGCCCGCGATAAAGGCGGGCATACTTATTCCCAAGAAAGACAGGCTGGTGAGCAGGTAGTCCCAGAAAGAATACTGCCGCAGCGCGGTAAATATACCCAGCGGGATGCCGACGACGAGCGCGACGAGGAGCGCCGTGCCCATGAGCAGGAGCGTGTTGCCGAGCCGGAACAGGATGGTCTCCCGCACGGGGCGCCCGGTCACGAAGCTAAACCCCAGATCGCCCTGCACCACGCGGCCCAGCCAGCGCGCGTAGCGGACCGGCGCGGGCTGGTTGAGACCGAACTTCTCCCTTAGCGCCGCCACCGCCTCGGGCGTGGAGCCCAGCTCGGGGTTGATGAAATAGTCCGCCACGTCGCCCGGCGCGAACTCGCTCAGCGCGAACACGATGACGGTCACGGCCAGGAGGAGCGGCAAGCTCAAGAGAAGCCTTCTCAAGGAGTAGGTAAGCATAGGTCAAAGGGGCCCTGACGCGGGCCCCCTCGAGATCAGTTGACGGACCAGGTTTCTGCGTGGTCTTCATAGGGACCGCCGCCCGGCGCGGGGTACCAGTAGAACTCGGCGAGGTCGTCGTCCGCCACGCCGAAGCGCTGCGTCACCCACATGTAACCCTCGATGGCGTGCTCGTTCTGGAACGCGCAGATGTCCTGGAGAAGCTCCAGATAGCGGTCGCTGTCCCTCTCCACCTGCGCCGCGTTGATGAGGTCGACGAGCTCCGGGAAGGTCTCGCCTATAAGCGGCGCGCCGTCGGTGGTCGGTTGGCCCCCGGCGACGTAAAAGTTGAACGGGTAGTTGAACGGCGTCATGCCGAGACCGCGGTAGGACACGTCCCAGTTTTCGCCGGTATAGAAGTACGAGTCGTAGCCTTCTTTGTCAACCAGCGGCGTCGCGCCGATGTCCACTTCCGCCAGATACTGCTGGATGGCCGCCAGGACGTCCGCCGCCTGCTGCGAGTCGTAGTAGGTGACGACCTCCACGTTCAAGCCGCCGTCGTAGCCCGCCTCGTCGAGGAGCCCGCGCGCCGTGTCGGGGTCGTAGGCGTAGTCGTTGAGCCGCGAGGCGTCCGGCTTCATCGACGGCCAGGGGTTGATGCAGGGCTGCACCTCGGCCTGCCCGTTGTAAAGCGCCTCCACGATGGCCTCGCGGTCAATCGCGTGAAGGATGGCTTTGCGAACCCGTTCGTCGGTGAATATTGGGTCGCGGTAGTTGAAGATGAGGTAGTTCGTGACGCCCGACGGGCCCTGGTAAAGCGTGAAGCCTTCCTCGTCCATGCCCTGCGCCACGTCGCCGCTCACGTAGGTAAATCCAATCTCGCCGCCCTCGAGCGCCAGCACGGCGGCGGTTTCGTCGACGAAGTAGCGGTTGATGAGCCGGTCGAGCCTCGGCGCGCCGTTCCAGTAGTCTTCGTTGGGCACGAGCGTCCAGGCCTCGTCCTGGCGGTACTCGCTGTGCTCGAACGGGCCGGTGCCGATGGCCTGGGTTATGAACCAGTCGCTCGTGTTCAAGTTCGCCGGGCCTAAGTCGGCCAGCGCGTGCTGGGGCAGGATGTAAAGTTCGATCATTTGTCCTGGCAGCCGCGGCGCGGGCTCGGTGGTCTCTATCTCTATGGTCTGGGCGTCAACAATTCGCACCCCGCTGATCCCCTCAGCCTCGCCCGCCGCAAACGCCTTGCCGCCCACCAACCGCTCGGGGGGCAAAAAGATCGAGCCTACGCGGGTGGCGGCGTCTGGGTGAAGCGCGAGCTCGATGCTGAATTTCACGTCCTCCGCGGTAAAGGGTTCGCCGTCGTGCCAGGTCACGCCCTCGCGGAGCTCAAAGGTCCAGAGCGTGGCGTCCTCATTAGACGACCATTCGGTGGCGAGCTGCGGCGCTAAGCCGCTCACGTCCTCGTTGAGGCTC
Source organism: Trueperaceae bacterium (assembly GCA_965214995.1). Lineage (GTDB taxonomy): Bacteria > Deinococcota > Deinococci > Deinococcales > Trueperaceae > CBDCCT01. The sequence goes on along the minus strand of CBDCCT010000002.1, from coordinate 3,127,940 downwards.
ACTAAAGGCGACCAGATTTTGGAGAGCCAGGTGTGACCCGCATTAGCGTAGTAAGGGATGCAGGGCGCGGCGGTGCAGCCGCCCGGACCCACGTCGAACGCGCCGATGAGGGTGCCTCCCTGGGTCAGTCCGGTGCTCAAAAAGCTTAAAATTAAACTTAGGCTAAGGATATTTGACAGTCGCTTCACAACGTCCTCCTGTTAACACGTCTGAAATGACAAGGGTGGTGCCGCGGTTTTTTGCAGCTTCTTAACGTATCACCTCCCTCAGGCACTGCGGCCAAGCGCGCGCTGACGCCCGCATAGTGAGATTGAGCGCCGCTCGAGCCGCCGCAACATCCCACGCCTTGAAGGCGTCGAGGGGTTGTAGGTTTTGCACCACGACTTACTACCGCCCCCTCTGTTTCTGAGGTAGCCAAGCTACATATATACCTCACGTTTACTTTGACTACTATACGTTTCTGTAGGATATGTGTCAATCTTACCAGTGAGTTCACGACGCCCTGACCGGCCTGCCCAATTGGACGCCCTTTGCGACTTGGAACGCGCCGACGGGGTGGTCGAGCGGCTTCGGGCCACCTTCGCGCTTCCTTTCAAACACAAAGACCACGAGCTTTTTGTGAGCGCCAGCATCGGGGTGGTGCTTTCTGAAGGCGTACGCTCAGGGCTACTTTTTCTCCGAGCCTTTGAGCGCGGAGCAGGCCACCCGCTTCGTGAGCCCAGCTTGAAACGCGCCCACGCCAAATTTTGGGTGTTATGGTCATGAGTCACGCATCACTCGCCACGGCGTTAGGGGTTTCTGTATGACAAGCACCAAGCCAGAGAGAATTGACACCGAGTGCCGGTTCGGACGCTGCTCTTGGCGGAGGGCCGCGCTACGGGCTCCACCTCGTCCGGGGCGGGTCCGGGAGCCGTCATGCGTGTAAAGCCGCCCAGAAGCGTCCGTGCGCTTATCGCCCTCCTGTCTCTCGTCTTTCTGTCCGCCTGCCTCCCTCGAGCAGCCTCGCTCGAGCAACCGACCTTCCGGCCCGTTCCGGAGAGCTTCGCTTTGGTAAGGCTTGACCCGCCGGGAGTGGGCTCGGGTACCGCTACCTTTAGCCTCGACCTAGAGGTCGGCAATCCCAACCCTTTCGCCCTGTCTTTGTCCGAACTCGATTTTGTCCTTTTTATCAATGACAGGCGTGCGGCACGGGGGCGTTCCGCTGAGGGCGTTGTTTTGCCGCCGCGCGGCTCGGAGCGCTTAACGCTCGATATCACAGCGCCCCTGAGCGAAGCGCCGGAGCTGCTGGACGATATGGCCCGCCTCGTTGCGGGTGAGCCGACGCGCTACCGTTTGGAAGGGGCCGCGACGGTCGGGGCGTTCAGGCTGCGTCGGCGCCTCTCTTCTGTCACCTTGGCGTCGGGAACGGTGGAACAGCCTGTCGCATTAAGAGCGCCTACCTTCCGTTACCTACCCGAGCGCTCGGGGCTACGCGAGCTGAGCGTGAGCCGGGTGGTGATAGAGGTGGGGCTCGAGCTCTCCAACCCCACCCCCCTCGGCTACGTCTTTAGCGCCCCGGACCTCAGGCTGATGCTGGGCGGCCGGAGCGTCGGTGAGGGTCAGGTTGTTACCCAAGCCCTTCCCGCGTTTGGAAGCGCCGCTCTCACCTTACGGTTTGAACTTAGTCCTGCCACCCTAGGGGTAGCGTTGGCTTCTCGACTAGCGAACCTGAGTGGGGGAAAGCTTGAACTCGGCCTCTCCGGCAGGTTCGCGCTCGAGCTCCCCGGCATTCTCAGGCGCGACTTTTCAATAGCGCGCCTGCTTTCGGCGGTGTTGCGGTAGCTCGTTCAGAATTTCGATGTTGTGCGGGTTGTTTGGGCCGTGACATGCTTTTAAAGAAGGGGGCCGCAACGCCGCTTTGATGTAAGCACGCCCGGCACCTCGTCGCTCTCGAAAAGCAGGAGGTCGGAGAGCGACAACTGCGCGCCCTCGATCTGCGACGACGGCACCGCCTTTTTGCGCCCGTAGTTGTGTGGTCGGGCCACTTGGGGTGGAGGTCGTTGGCGCACCTCGCGCCGGGGATGAAGTAGCATATGCCCTTGGCGGCTAGGGCTCGAGCCAGGTCTGCGTCTCCCTGGCCGCATAGTCGCCCAAGGTAACGACCAGCAGGTCGCGGCTCGCCCGTACGCCTTCGTGTAATTTATATGAAAAAGCCGCCCACTTTGCTGTGGACGGCTTTTTAATTTGGACTCCCTCAAGCAGGAAACGCGGGCTTGGCGGCTTCGCTCTGGGGCTCGCCGTGCGGCATCCCCTCGGCCTCTTCGCGGGCGTCGAGCTTGGCCTTGATGCGCTTCAGGACGGTGATTTCTTCTAAGGCCCGCTGGTCCAATACGCTGCGGATGTCCTTGATCTGCAAGCTGATACCGGGGATGACGATTTGCTCTAACGCGTTCACCCGGCGGGAGGTTTTTTTGATTTCTTCCCCGACGCGGCGCAACCGGGTTTCGGTGGCGGCCACCTGGACGAGCGCCTCGGTTAATTTACGAAACTGCGCGGCGGCATCTAAGGTGCGCGTGCCCGCGTTGATGGGCGAGAAGGGCAACTTGTCGTCGAACTTAGGAGCCTGCACTTGCGGCACCTTGACGCCGAAGAGGTTTTCCACTTTGATATCGACCTCGAGCTGCGAGCCCTCGGCCAGGCTGAGGCTCTGAAGCGCCTCGGGCCCGTCCCAGGCATTGGCGAGAAAAAGGCTGAAGTACGCTTCTTTGCTCGTTTCATTCAGCGCGCGGCGCGCGGCCAAAGATTCCTTGACGAGACCGAAGAATTCACCAATCAGCGCGTCGCGCTTGCGCTTCAGCAGGTCGGCCCCGCGGTTGGCGAGGCGCAACTGGTCGCGCCGTTGCAGCAGGTTCGAGCGGGTTGGGGCGATGTTTTCTGCCATAAAGCTCCTTTGGAAGAGTGAAGGGTGAAGGTGGGAAGGGTGAAAAAGTCTCTACTTGGACTTCCGCCCCTCCCACCTTAGAACCTTAGACCCTCGCCCCCCACATCTCTTCCATCTTCGCGCCGTAGTAGTTATCCACCTGCTCGCGGCTGAGGCGGGTAAGCTCGCTCTTCGGCAGCAGGGAGAGGGTGGTCCAAGCGATATTCAAGGACTCCTCAATCGAGCGGTCTTCGTTGCCCTGGTTGATAAAGTGCTTTTCAAACTCGTCGGCAAACTTGAGGTAAAGTTTGTCGTTTTCCGAAAGCGCGTCCTCACCCGTGATTGCTACCAGGCGGCGCAGGTCTAAGCCGTTGGCGTAGGCCGCCTGGAGCTGGTCGGCGACGTTTTTGTGGTCTTTACGCGTTTTGCCCTCACCGATGCCGTTGTTCATGAGGCGGGAGAGGCTGGGGCCGGGGTTGATGGGCGGGTAGATGCCCTGGTTAAACAGGCTACGCGCGAGGTAAATCTGTCCCTCAGTGATGTAGCCCGTGAGGTCGGGGATGGGGTGCGTCACGTCGTCGTCGGGCATACTCAGAATCGGAATCTGCGTGACCGAACCCGGACGGCCCTCCACCACGCCCGCGCGCTCGTAAATCGAGGCCAAGTCGGTATACATGTAGCCGGGGTAGCCGCGGCGGCCTGGGATTTCTTCTCGAGCGCCGCCGATTTCGCGCAGCGCCTCGCAGTAGTTCGTCATGTCGGTGAGGATGACGAGCACGTGGTAGCCCTCTTCAAAGGCCAAGTACTCGGCGGCGGTGAGCGCCATCCGCGGGGTGAGGAGCCGTTCGACCGCGGGGTCGTCGGCTTTGTTAAGAAACAAGACCGAACGCGCCAGCGCGCCCGTCCGCTCGAACTCTTGCGTAAAAAAGGTGACCTCGCGCTGGGTCACGCCCATCGCCGCGAAGACCACGGCGAACTCGGAGCCCTCACCCAAAACCTTGGACTGACGCGCAATTTGCGCGGCCAGCTCGTTGGCGGGCAGACCCGACCCCGAGAAGATGGGCAACTTTTGACCCCGCACGAGCGTCATGAGCGTGTCGATGGTCGAGACGCCCGTCTGGATAAACTCCTCGGGCTTCTCCCGCGCTACCGGGTTAATCGGCGCGCCGCCGATGGGCAGGCGCTTGTCGGCGACCACCTCGGGCAAACCGTCGATGGGCTCGCCGATGCCGTTAAAGCGCCGCCCGATCATCTCGCGCGAGACGCCCAAGCGCGCCACGTCCTCAACCAAGCTCACGGTGGTGCTCGCCAGGTCGATGCCGCGTGGGTCCTCGAAAACCTGGAGCGTGGTTATCTTGTCCGAGACCTCGATGACCTGACCCCCGCGGACGCGGCCCGTGCCGTCGGTGATGCGCACGATGGCGTTGTAAGCCAGGTCGGGCGCGTTCTTTAAGAACAGCAGCGGCCCCGAGACATAGGAGACTTCGCTGTATTCTTTTTTTAGCAGTTTACTCGCCATAGTTTCTCCTCTCTACCCTCTTTGTGAAACTTCTGGGCAACCCTCACGCGGCAACGGCAAAGCCGTCGTCGAGTTCTTTGATGACGTCGTTTTTGTAGGCCTCGAACTCGTCTTCAGGCGTGTAGCGCGCGCGGTTAATCTTTTCGGTAACGGGGTTCGCCAGGATGTCGTCCACCGTCGCGCCGCCCTCCAAGGCCCGCCGCGCCTCGTCGTAAAACTTGACCATCATTTGCAGCATCCCGTAAGCCTTGGTCATCGAGCAAGACGCGTCCACGGGGTCGAAGCCGTTTTGCTGCAAGAAATCCTGGCGCAAGATGCGGCCCGTTTCAATGATTAAACGCTCCTGGTCTTGCAGGGCGTCCGGGCCGACGAGCTGCACGACTTCCTGGAGTTCGGACTCGCGCTGCAAGAGGTTGACCGCGCGGTCGCGCAGGGCCGGGAAGTCCTCGGCGACGTTCTCGCGGTACCAGTCCTCGAGAATCGGCGTAAAAAGCGAGTACGAGCGGTTCCAGTTGATCGCCGGGAAGTGGCGGCGGCGCGCCAAGGAGGCGTCGAGCGCCCAGAAGCAGCCCGTGATGCGGAGTGTGGACTGGGTGACGGGCTCGGAGAAGTCGCCGCCCGCAGGCGAGACCGCGCCGATAATCGAGACCGCGCCCTGCTCACCCGCGAGCGTTGTCGCGCGGCCCCCGCGTTCGTAAAAGGCGGCGAGACGCGAGGCTAAGTAGGGCGGGTAGCCCTCTTCGGCGGGCATCTCTTCCAGACGCGAGGCGATTTCGCGCAGCGCCTCGGCCCAGCGGCTCGTCGAGTCGGCCATGACCGAGACGCGGTAGCCCTGGTCGCGGAAATACTCGGCCAGCGTGATGCCCGTGTAGATGCTCGCCTCGCGCGCGGCCACCGGCATGTTTGAGGTGTTGGCAATCAGCACGGTGCGCTCCATGAGCGGGTTGCCCGTTTGCGGGTCCTCCAACTCGGGGAACTCGACCAGCACGTCCGTCATCTCGTTACCGCGCTCGCCGCAGCCCACGTAGACGACGATGTCGGCGTTGCCGTATTTCGCAATCGACTGCTGCGTCACCGTCTTGCCCGAGCCGAAGGGTCCGGGGATGGCCGCGGTGCCGCCCATCGTGAGGGGAAAAAGCACATCCAAAATCCGCATCCCCGTCAAGAAGGGCGTGACCGGGTCGAGCTTCTTCTCTACGGGGCGCGCCTGGCGCACGGGCCAGGGATGGTAGAGCTTGAGTTCGGTGCCGTCCTCTAAGGTCGCCACCACGTCATCAACGGTGTACTCGCCCTCGCCGACGATGGACTTGATTTTGCCGCTCCTGTCGGGGGGCACCAAAATCTTGTGCGTGAACGAAAACTCGGGAACCGTGCCCAGCACCTGACCGCCCGATACCTCGTCACCTTTTTTGACGCTCGGCGTAAAGGCCCACTTGGCCTCGCGCGAGAGCGAGTTCACGGTGATGCCGCGGTCGATGTAGGTGCCCGAGACCTCGTTGATTTTGTCTAGGGGCCGCTGAATGCCGTCAAAGATGCCGTTGAGCATCCCCGGCCCCAACTCGACCGCCAAGGGCAGCCCCGTTGAGACGACGGGCTGACCCACCGTAAGGCCGCCCGTATCTTCGTACACCTGCACAAAGGCGGTGGTCCCGTCCAAACGAATAATCTCGCCGATAAGCTGCTCTTCACCGACGCGCACGATGTCGAACATGCGCGCGCCCATCATCCCCTCGGCGATGACCGCCGGGCCGGAGATGCGCTGTACTTTGCCTTCAATCGCCACTGTTGCCTCCTTGTGATAGGAAAGGGAGGAGACGGAAACGCGTCCTATCTCCCCACCTCCTTGTTAATAAGTCAGTCTACCTTTTACCCTCTCACCACTCATCACTCACCACTACTCACTCGAGCTTAATGTCAAACCCAATCGCGCTTCTTACCAGGTCTTTCATATAAGCGTCAGCGTCGTCGGCCTCGCCAAAGGCGGCACCCAGACCGGGCATGGGCAAAAGGACGGGTAGGTCGCGGCCTCGCATGGCGCGTTCGCTCGAGCGAATCGGGTCGTCAATCAGCGACTCGTCCACCATCACCAGGCCGTAGTCGTTGGAGGCGATAACCTGCTCCAAAGCCTCCTGCGCACCTTCAGTATCAGTTTCGCGGACCTCGACGCCCGCCAGGCGAAAGCCCAAGGCGGTTTCGGCATCGGTCAGTACGAGCACTCTAGGCATTCCCTAGCTCCCTCTCCAACTGCGGGCGCGGCACGCCGTAGTATTTGCCCCGAGCTAGAAGGCGCAAGCGCGCCGCCTCGCTCTCTTTTTGCCGCAGGTAGTTAAGCACCACGCCGATGCCCAGAGGGTCGCCGAGCGCCAAACGGCGCGCGTCGCGGTCCAAGGTGTTGCGGATGGCCTCGTCGGCGGCGCTCAACGTGTCCGTTTCGGCTACTTCGGAGAAGCTGGTGTTTGAAAGCTCCTGAAGTGCGGCGGGCGAATCGTTAGAAAGAAGCGACTCGAACGTGCTCCGGTTTACCTCCCGCCCGCCCGGCACGAAAAACTCAGCAGCCTCGGCGGGGGCGGTTTGGCCGCGCAGTTTGAGCGCGGTGCGCAGGTTCGTCGCGTCCACCTCGCGCTGCATATAGCGGATGAGTTCGCGTGAGGCGTTGGCCTCCTCCAACTCGTCAAACACCGCGCGGTAGTAGGCGCGGTCAAGATTTAGCTCCAATTCGTAAAGGTCGCCGTCTGAAGCGTACTCGCGCACCGCGCGCGAGAAAGCGTGCGACAGCGGGTGCTGTGTAAAGGCCAGCGACTGCGCGGCGGCGGGTAGGTCGGCAGTACCGGCTATGGTTTCCAGAACTGCGGGCTTGAGCCGTCCCGCCGGGAGAAGCGCCTCGCGCATGTCTTCATACTCGCGCCCCGCGTGTTTGGCCCTGGCAATCGCTTTGAGATTCGCAAGGTCATAGCGGAGCAGGACGAGGGCGATAAGCCGCTCCGCCGTCCCGTCCGAAAAGGTAAGGATGCTGCGCGTCGTCCGGTAGAAGTTCCCCGCCAGCGCCGCGTCCACCACGCGCAAACCTTCGTATCGCGCCTCCGCCTCCTCCATATCGCGCATGTAGGGCGACTGGGAAAGAGACGATATGAAAGCCCTAAAGTCGGTCGCGTTGAGCGCGTCGTTATAGAACTCCGGCCCCAAGAGCTGCGACTTGAGCCCGCGCACGCGGGCGTTGATGTAACCCAAATCGGACGACATCAGCTTCCTTGGGTTTGTGTGGACGCGCCCTTAAAGAGCACCCCCGACACCTCCGAAGCGAGTTCGTCGCGCAGGGCCTCGAGCCGCACCGGCAAGGTGTTCTCGACCGTGCTGTTGGAGCCCGTCGCGCGCAAGCGCACCCCCCCGCGCACGCTCTCGTCGGTGTGGACGGTGGCGTTGAGGCCTAAATCTTTGAGCGCGTTTTTCGCCAGCTTCTCGTCTTTGGGATTGACGGTCACGTCCGAGACTTTTTCTTTACCCACCGCCTCGGCGGCCTCTGACAAGAGCGACTTGAACACGGGCGCGTAACGCTTCTCGTCGTTCATCAACGACTCGACATCCTTCTCAACCGTATCGAACACATCCTCGACGGCCTCATGTTGGGCGCGGAGCCGCATGGAGGAGGCCTCGAGCTGCGCCGACGAACGCGCGCGCACCCCCGCGGCCTCGTGTTGGCTTTGCAGCGTGCGTTTACGCTGCGCGACGGTCGCCTCGGCCTCCCTTTCGGCCTCGGCGACAATCTCCGAGGCACGCTGCCGCGCCTCGGAGAGAATGGTGTCGATTTCCGCGCCCGCTTCTTTGTCAAGCAGAGCAGCAAGATTTGCCATGACGAAGCCTAGAGCGCGCCGAAGAGGAAGAAGGCGATAACGAAACCGAAGATGATGATGGTTTCGGGGATAACGAGGTAGATGAGAATCTGACCGAACGCCTGCGGACGCTCCGCGATGGTGCCCGCGCCCGCGCTGCCGATGGACGCCTGCGCGATGCCTACGCCGATGGCGCAAAGGCCAATCGCCAGACCTGCGCCGATGGCGACCAAACCACCCCCAACGGTGGCGGCGGTGTCCACGACCTCCGTGGCGAGTTCAGCCTCCTGCGCCATGCCCAGGGAAGCTAGTAACGCGAGTGCGAGCAAACTAAAAACCTTTTTCATGCTTTTCCTCCAAAAAGACGTAGTGGCCGGTAAGGACGGCCGTTTTCTTCGTAAAACCCGAACTTGGTAAAAAACTCCACGTACTGCAAACGTAAAGGTTGCAGCGTGTGACCGATGATGGTGAGCGCGATGGCGATGGTGTGGACCAAAAGCGCCACCAGGATGCCCAAAATGGGACCTATCACGGGCGCAACGTCGCCCAGGGCGAAACCCAGGTTGGTTGCCAAGTTGGCGACGAGCGCCGCGGAGAGCCCGACGGCGAAAAGACGCAAGTAGGACAAGATGTTGCCGGAGTTGGAGATGAGTTCAACGATCATCAGCACGACGCCCGACAGGACCACCCCGGCGATGAAAAGGGCAAACAGGAGCGCGACGATCACCCACACAAACGCGCTCAAGCCTCCCGTCAGGTAAGCGTAAGAAAAGATGACCACGGCCAAAAGGCCGCCAAACATGCCGATACCTTCCCACAGGTGCTTTTTATCGCCGTGTTTATAACCGTAATACGCGCGAATCCCCCAGCCACCCAAGACTTGCAGCACACCGAACCCCAGCGAGAGGAGGAGCAGGGGCTGAAACACTTCGACCCTAAAGAGGATGATGGGAATCCAGCCGTAACCTTCTTCGTGGTGTAGAGGCGTGTAGAAAACCGGCTTGCCGCCGAGGCCATACCACTTCTCCAAAAAGTTGCCGAAGAACTCCCCGTAGAGAAAGCCGAACACGATGCTCCAGACCGCGCACCAAACGATGACGATGCCGACGGTTGGGAGCGCGGCGGGAGAGATGGTGATGCCCAGCGGTCCCAGCCCCAAAGGTTTGCCGCGCTTGCCCCGCGCGCGCAGCCAGAGCCCGAGGGCTAAGAAGATGAGCCCGAAGCCCATGTCGCCCACGACGAGACCGAAAAAGAGCGGGAAAAACACGGCCAGCGTCCAGCTTGGGTCGAACGAGCCGTACTTGGGCGGCGCGAAGAGCGATAGCAACCCCTCGAAGGGCTTGACCCAGCCGGGGTTCTCGAGCTTGACCGGCACCCCCACGTCGTGATGTTCGTCGGCGTGCCGCGCCTCGACCGCGACAGCGTCGCCGAAGTTCTTCCGGAGCGCGTCCACCACGCGCGCGCGTTCGCCCGAGGGCACCCAGCCTTGCAGCGCGAAGCTGTAGCGGCCCTCGACGGCGTCTTCAAGCGCCTCGAAGCGCGCCTGGTGGTTTAGCGCCGTTTGATGCACCGCGCGGAGCTTGGCCCCGTGCTGCGCCCGGAGTTTGGTAAGTTCGTTGTTGATAACCGTCAGGCGGTTGGGCAGCGCCTGAGAACGCTCCTCCATCGTGTGAACGGCCTTGGCGAAGCCCAGGCCGGCGTAGCGCTCGGGCAGGCTCAGCTCGGCCAACCCTAGCCCTGAGAGCGCGCTCAGCAGCTCTCCCCTATCGCCTTTCAGAACCGCCGCCGTCGCCAAAAGCTGCTTGCCGGAGGGCCTGGCGGCGAGCACGATGCGCCCGTCCAGGGCTTCCTCGAGCTTCTGCCGCGTCTCCTCAAAGGCGTCGGCGTTCACCGCGAAAGCCACGCCCGTGAGGTAGCGGCTGCGCTCCAACTGCGCCAGGCTCGGCGCGAGCCCGCGGAACACGCCCAGGTAGGTGTTGATGACGTCCAGTTCGTCGCGGACTTCGCCGCGCTCAGCGACCAAGTCTTCGACCTGCGCGTTGACGCCTTTGAGGTAGGACTGGATGTCCGCGAGGCTCTGGGGCGCGTCGCTTTTGGGGCTCGAGGCTGTGGGGTTTGCTGTGGGGTTTGCTGCGGGATTTACTGCGGGGCTTGAAGCGTCGGACGCGCCAAGCACGTCGAGCAAACTTTCGGAACGCGCCACCGCCGCGTTCCACCCGTCTTTGGTCGCCTGGTCCGCCTCGCGGAGCTTGAGCTTGGCGAGCGCCTGACCTTCCGCAGGTTCTAAGGGATCGACCTGCACCACCCCGAGGGTTTGCAGGCTCGCCAGCACCTCCTGGGCGACGCTCCGGCGGCCCACGACCAAAAGTTGATCCATCGCGGCGATCACGGCAGCACCCGCTCCATCACGAGCTTGACGGCCTTGGCTTTGTTCTTTTTGGCCTGCGCCCGCAACGCTTGAACGCCGCGCTCGGCCTCGTCCATGACTTCTTTCCGTGAACGCTCGCCCTCCGCACGCGTCGTTTCGGCCTGCTCCTTGGAGAGCGTTTCTGCGCGCGTGTTCGCGTCCGCTTTTATCTTTCTGGCCTTGGCCTCGGCCTCGCTGATGATCTCAGCCGCCTCGCCCTTGGCCTCTTCTACTTTGGCGACCAGCGCCTGCTCGTGGTCGACGAGATTCTGCAAGAGTCTTTCGCCCTGGCTTTCCAAGCGGCCCTCCCTTCTAAAAGCTCTTTATGCCACGCGAAAAAGCTGAACCCGAAAGGCACCGCGGCATCACGTCGTAGGGAAACAGCATCCACGGGAGCATAAAAAAATGCGATAAACCTTAAGCTCACAAGCCTTTCACCTATCGCTGCGTCAGCATAACAGTCGCCCTTGACACTGTCAACGAGTCAAATGTCCCAATGTCCTAGACACGGACAAAAGCCGTGTGAGACAGGCAGGGAACTTTATGTCGCTATGTACACTGCATTTTCATGTAAACCTGCTAAAGTCTTTGCAAAGGCGCTCGGTCCGATTTCCCTTGCTCTCACACACGTTTGAGAAGGCGAGATTTTTATATAGAAGCCTCAAAACCCTATGCACACATCCAGACGCGACTTCCTTAAAATCAGCGGCGCGGTATTCGCCGCGAGCCTCGTGTCGCCCGCGCTCGTTAGGGCGAACGAGGCGGCGCGGCGGGTCGACCCCGCGTTGCACCTGCTTAGCCGCATCACCTGGGGGCCGCGGCTTGAGGAGCTCGAGCGGCTAAACAACATTGGATTAGAAGCGTACCTAGACGAGCAGCTTCACCCCGAAGGGCTAGACGACGCGGCGGCGGATGTGAAACTCCAAGAGCTCCCCATCCTGGCGATGGACCGCCGCACCGCCCACCGCCTCACCGACTATAGAGACCGCTGTCGCAAGGCGCTGGTTCAAGGGATGGTGCTCCGCGCAACCCACAGCAAGCGGCAACTTTTAGAGCGCATGGTGGATTTTTGGACGGACCACTTCAACGTGCCGAGCCGCGACCTAGAGCCCGAAGTCATCGTGTTTCAGCGCGAGGCCATCCGCGCCCACGCGCTAGGAAACTTCCGCGACCTGCTCTTTGCCACCGCGCGGAGCCCCGCCATGCTCGGTTATTTAGACAACACGAGCAACAAGGCGGAAAGCCCGAACGAGAACTACGCGAGGGAACTTTTAGAGCTTCACACGCTGGGCGTGGACGGCGGCTACGGCGAGGAGGACGTAAAGGAAGTGGCGCGGGCCTTTACGGGCTGGACGGTTGACAACCGCACGGACTCGGGTTTTTATTTCAGGGCCAAGGTGCATGATGCGGGCGAAAAGCACGTGCTTGGGCACACCCTGCCCGCGGACAGAGGCGTCGAGGACGGTCTTCACGTCTTGAGCCTCCTCGCCGACCATCCCTCGACGGCGCGCTTCGTCTGCACGAAGCTCTGCGTCAAGTTCGTCGCCGACGACCCGCCGCACAATCTGGTGGAGAGCGCAGCGCGGGTGTGGGCGGAGACGGACGGCGACCTTAAAAGGGTGCTGCGCCATATCTTTTTATCTTCGGAGTTTGAGGTCTCTGCGGGGCAAAAGCTGCGCCGCCCTTTGGAGTTTTTCGTCGGCGCGCTCCGCGCGACGGGCACCGAGCCGCGTGATGACGAGACGAGGGAGCTTTTGAAAAACCTCGCGCACGTCCCTTACGCCTGGGAGCCGCCGGACGGCTACCCGGACAAGGCGGCGGCGTGGCTCACGAGCAGCGGCCTCCTGGCCCGTTGGAACGTCGCCTCGGCCTTGACGCACTCGGCTTACAGCCAACCGGACGCGCGCATGAACACGGAACTTTATGAGCGCACCGGGAATCCCGAAACCGTCGGGGCTCTTGTGGACGAGGTGGCGCGGCAGGTTTTTGTCAGGCATCTGGAAGAGGACGAGCGAGCGCCTTTTATTGCTTTTGCGTCGGATGATGGTGGAGCCGATACGCCCGTCACCGCTCACCTTTTGGCGCGCAAGCTCGCGTCTTTGTACGGGCTCATGCTCGCCTCGCCCGCGTATCAGTGGTGTTAGGGGCAGGGGTGTTGGGTAGAAAATGTCTAAGGAGAAAAAATGGACCGACGTGACCTTCTCGCCAACTTAGGGGCGCTCGGCACGCTCGGCGTCTCGCGTGCGCTCCTGCCCGGCTGGCTGCCTCAGCTCGCCTTTCGGTCGCTCGAGACCGTCAGCGCCGCCCCCGGCGACACTTTAGTTTGCATCTTCTTGCGCGGCGGCATGGACGGCCTGAGCGCGGTCGTGCCCTACGGCGAGGGGTCCACACTCTTTGACGCCAGGCCGACGCAGCGCGTACACGAACCCGGCAAGGCACAGGGTGCCGCGCTCGACTTGGACGGCTTTTTTGGGCTTCATCCCGCGCTCGAGCCGCTCACGGACATCTACCGCACAGGCCATCTCGGCATCGTCCACGCGGTCGGCAGCACCGACTCCACACGCTCGCACTTTGACGCGATGCAGTTCATGGAAAACGGCACGCCGGGCACGAAAGCGACCAGCACGGGCTGGCTCGGGCGGCACCTGAAAAGCGCGGCCTGGGAGAACGGCTCGCCCTTTCGCGCGGTCGGGATGGGCGCGATGCTGCCCGCCTCGCTGCGCGGCGGCACGCCCTTATCGCTCCGCTCGATTGCCGACTTCCACCTGCGCGGGCGGCAGGACGAGGTGGGGCGCATGGAGCGGATGCTTGCCGACCTCTACACCCTGCACACGCCCGACGAGATGCTGGGGCCGCAAGCGGAACTCGTTTTTGAAACGGTGGAGATGCTCAAATCTTTAGAGCACAAATATCAGCCCGCAGGCGGCGCGTCCTATCCGGACGACCACCACGGCTTCGGCAAGGGCCTGAAGCAGATTGCGCAGCTTATCAAGGCGGAGGTGGGGCTCGAGGTCGCCTGTCTCGATTTGGGCGGCTGGGACACGCACGAGGGACAAGGCACGCTGGACGGGAACTTCAATTATCTTTTGGGCACCCTGGCGCGCGGTTTGGAGGCGTTTTACACCGACCTCGGCGACCGGATGCAGCGCGTGACGGTTCTCACCATGAGCGAGTTCGGGCGGCGCGTTAAGGAGAACGCGAGCGCGGGCACCGACCACGGGCACGGAGGCGTGATGATGCTGATGGGCGGCGGCGTGAAGGGCGGGCGCGTCTACAGCCAGTGGCCGACGCTCGAGCGAGACGCCCTGAGCGACGGCGATTTGGCCGTCACCACCGACTACCGCGACGTGCTGGCCGAGGTGGTCGCGCAGCGTCTGGGCAACCCCAAGCTGGCCGAGGTCTTCCCCGACCACATCGTCACGCCGCTCGGCCTCGTGCATCCAGTAGACAACAGGCAAGCCCGTGTCTAGGGTTACGCGTCAAAAAGGGCTAATGGCCGCGCTGCTCGCCCTGCTGCTCAGCCTGACCCTGGGCGCGTCCGCCCAAACGGAGGAATCCGAAGTATCTTACGAAGAAACGGAAGCGCGGCTTATTACGTTCATAGCGGAAACTGAAGACTTTGCCGACTGGCTCACGAACTACGAGGGCTGGCAGGGCAGCGCCTCACCCCACGACGAAAACAACTTGGACGGGGGCTGGACCGTCGAGTTTCACGACGCCGAGGGCGAGGAATGGCTGGGCTACGCGAACGTTAGCGCCAGCTCGAGCGAAATCTACGAGTCCTTCATCCCGCGCCCCTTGCCCGAGGACGAACTCGCGGCGGGCCGAGCGCGCGTGCAAACGCTCGTCTTGGACGACCCCGAGGTGGCCGCGCGGCTCGTCGACCCGCTTCTTTGGGACATCGAGGCGGACTACGACCGCTTCAAGGTGCACTGGGTGGTGGACTTTTACAGGGGCCTGGAGCACCTGCGGGTCATCGCCAACATGGACGACGAATTTTACGTCGAAGAAATTCGCAACGAGCGCACCTTTGACGAGGAGAGGGCGGTTGAGCACGCTCGAGACGAGGCCATCCGCCTGGCTTACGAAGAGGTCGGTGACGCTCTGGACGGGCTCGACGACTGGCGCACCTACGCGGAACATCAGGGCGGCGGGCGGTGGAGTGTGGCCTTTGTCGCGGGCGGAACGGAGCGTTTTTTTGCGCTGGTGGATGTGGAAAGCGAGCGGGTGTTGGAGGCGGAGGCGAGAGAAGAGTAGCCCCCCTCGGTCACGTTCTTTCTAACGGCTTTAATTAACCCATGAACGCATGTGTGAGGCTCGCCCCCACCCCAACGTGTTACAAAGACGTAAGGGAATTTACAAGGTCTGAAAAAGTTTTACGAAAACACGAAACACTGCTCGGGCTACTTGGGGCTGACGCTGCCCTCGAGCGGCACCGCCGGCCCGCGGCTTCTGAGCCGCACGATGTCGCCCTCCCTAACAGGACAGTCGGGCCCGGTCTGCACCGTGAGTCCCTTGCCGACCTCGCCCGGCTCGGCGATAACCTGACACCCGTAGGTGAGGTCGTGTCCCTTAAACTCGCGGCTCACCACGCTCACCGCCAACCCCGCCCCGTCATTTTTACTGTTCTCTACATCAAAAAAGAGGTCTTCGGGCCGGAGCGAGAGGAGCACGTTGCCTTCGGCGGGTCGGGTGAGGGGCAGGGTGCCGAGCACCGTCTCGGCCACCCCACCCCGGCCCGTGCCGCGCAGCAGGTTGGTCCGGCCCAAAAAGGAGGCGACAAAGGCGGTGCGGGGGCGCTTGTAGACCTCTTCGGGGAGGCCTAACTGCTCGAGCCGCCCCGCACGCATCACCGCCAGCCGGTCGGTAAAACTCAGCGCTTCCTCCTGGTCGTGCGTGACCAACAGGGTGGTCGTGTTCGTTTCTTTAAGGATGCGCCGCACCTCCTCGCGGGTCGAGCCGCGGAGCGCCGCGTCCAAGTTGCTAAAGGGCTCGTCCAACAAGATAAGCGCGGGTTTGGGGGCGAGCGCCCGCGCCAGGGCCACGCGCTGCTGCTGGCCGCCCGAAAGTTGGTGCGGGTAGCGGCGGCTGAAGATGGTGAGGCCGACCAAGTCGAGCACCTCTTCGGCGCGCTTCATGCGGGCGCGGCGCGTGCGCGCCCTCACGCCGAAAGCGACGTTTTGCAGCACGTTTAAGTGCGGGAAAAGCGCGTAGTCCTGAAACACAAAGCCGATGCGGCGCGCTTCGGGGGGCAGCCAGACTTTGGGTCCCGCGACCTCGAGCCCGCCCACGCGCACTTTCCCAGCGTCCGGCGTCTCAAAACCCGCGATGAGCCGCAGCAAGGTCGTCTTGCCGCAGCCGCTCGGACCCAGCAAGCACAGCGTCTCACCCTCGTGGACCGTCAGGTTGAGCGCGGCCACGGCGGGGTGCTTGGGATTTTGGTAGCTCTTGCTCAGGCCGTCAAGCTCCACGACGGGACGGCCCGTGGCAGTGCGGGCTGCGTTCTCTCGAGAAGGTATCGGCTCTCGAGAAGCTACGGGAGGGGAGGACGGAATCATCAAAGTCATAGGAGGGTGAGGCTCGAGGGCTCCACCCAGACAGCTTAACAAATATCCGACTAGACTGCTAGGGTTTCGCCAAACTTGCGGTATTGTGTGAGCCGACGATGCAAGACCCCTTTTTGGCCGTACAAAAGCTCGTCCGGAACCGCAACGCACCCGCCCACCGAGTGAGTCGCAAAGCGCGCTTGAGCGGCTGGAGCGTGCTGGTCACGCTTCTGGCGCTGCTCATCGCGGCCCCCATTCTGGTCGTCGTCAGCAGCGTCGCCGCGCCCACGGGCGAGGTGTGGCGTCACCTGAGCACCACGGTTTTGCCCGACTACGTCAGAAACTCGTTTCTTTTGATGCTGGGGGTGGGGGCGGGCGTGCTGGTGGTCGGCGTCGGCGCGGCCTGGCTGGTGACGATGTGCCGCTTTCCGGGAAGGAGATTTTTCGAGTGGGCGCTCCTCCTGCCGATGGCGGTGCCCGCGTACCTGCTGGCCTACGCCTACACCGACTTTTTGCAGTACAGCGGGCCCCTCCAGAGCGCGCTGCGCGACTTGACAGGCTGGAGCGCCCGCGACTATTGGTTTCCGGAGGTGCGCTCACTCGGCGGGGCGGTAATCATGCTCACGCTCGCCCTCTACCCTTACGTGTACCTGCTGACCAGGGCCGCGTTTTTGGAGCAGTCGGTGTCGATTTTGGAAGCGAGCCGCAGCCTGGGGCGGAGCGCCTGGCGGAGCTTTTTTGGCGTGTCGTTGCCCCTCGCGCGGCCCGCCGTCGCCGCCGGGGTGGCGCTGGCGCTCATGGAAACGCTCTCGGACTTTGGCACGGTGCAGTATTTCGGTGTGGTCACCTTTACCACCGGGATATACCGCACCTGGTTCGGCTTGGGCGAGCGCGTGGCGGCGGCGCAGCTCGCGTCGGTGCTGCTGCTTTTCATTCTGGTGTTGATTGTGCTCGAGCGCCTCCTGGGCCGCCGCCCCGAGGGTCAGCCCGCGGGGAGCCGCTACCGCAGCCTGAGCGGCTACGCGCTCAAGGGCCCGCGGGCCGCGCTGGCTTGGCTTGCCTGCGCGCTGCCCGTGGGTCTCGGTTTCGCGTTGCCTGCCCTCATCTTTGTGATGATGACGCTGCGCCGCGCGAACGGGCTCGACGCGCGCGTCCTCGTCTACGCCCGAAACAGCCTCACCCTCGCCGTGCTCACCGCGCTTTTGGCGCTCCTCGTCGCGCTCGCGTTGGCTTACGGCAAGCGGGTTCGCCCGAACGCGGTGACGCGCGCGTCTTCCCGCGTCGCCTCGCTCGGCTACGCCGTGCCGGGGTCGGTCATCGCGGTGGGGGTGCTCATGCACTTAGGCTGGTTGGATGGGCGCATCGACGCGGGCGCGCGGGCGCTTTTCGGGCTGTCCACTGGGCTGCTGTTAAGCGGCACTATCGCCGGGCTCGTGTTCGCCTACCTCGTTCGCTTTCTGGCGGTGTCCTTCGGCGCGGTCGAGGCGAGTTTAGGCAAGATTACCCCTAACATGGACGACGCCGCCCGCAGCCTCGGCCACCGCTCGCTGCGCACGCTTCTAAAGGTCCACATGCCGCTCTTGCGCGGGAGCCTCCTGACGGCGGCGCTGCTCGTGTTTGTGGACGTCATCAAGGAACTCCCCGCGACGCTCATCGTGCGGCCCTTTAACTTTGACACCCTGGCCGTGCGCGTCTACCGCTTAGCTTCGGACGAACGCTTGGCCGAGGCCGCGCCCGGCGCGCTTCTTATCGTGCTCGCGGGGGTGCTGCCGGTGGTGCTTTTGAGCCGGGCGATTGCGCGCTCGAGAGAACTAAAGCGTTGAACCTTTGGCAGTTTTCGTGTGGAGCGTAGCAGAGTAAAGTGGCTGCGAAAGTCGGAAGAAGCTTGAAGATGTTTTCAAACGCAGTAGCGCGAGTGCTCCGAGCACTCGCGCTACTCTTTTGCCTCTTGTGTAACTCTTTTTAGCGCCAGCCCGCGCGGTCCATGATGCGCACCGCCTCGGGGTTGTTCTCGCCGTAAACGGACACGTTGACGCTGTCCGCCTTGAAGTCGCCAAAGCCCGCCACCACCTCCGCGACGGGCACGCCCTCGACCGCGGGGAACTCATAAGAGCCGCCCGCGAACACCTCCTGCGCTTCGGAGGTGGTCAAGAACTCCAAAAAGCGCACCGCGTTCTCGCGGTTGGGCGCGCCCTCGACGACGCCCGCGCCGCTGATGTTGATGTGGGTGCCGCGCCCGTCCTGGTTGGGGAAGAAGATGCCGACAGTTTCGGCCACTTCCCTGTCAGCCGGGTCGTCCGAGGCGATAAGCCGGGCCAGATAGTAGTGGTTCACGATGGCTACGTCGCACTCGCCCGCGGCGACGGCTTTGATTTGGTCGGTGTCGCCGCCCTGGGGCTCGCGGGCGAAGTTTTCGACCAACCCTTCCGCCCAGCTTTCGGTCTCCTCCACGCCGTTCGCCGCGATGAGCGAGGCGACGAGCGACTGGTTGTAGACGTTGCTCGAGGAGCGCACGCAGACCCGGCCCTCCCAGGCGTCGCTGGCTAGGTCCTCGTAGGTGGACAGTTCACTCGGGTCCACCGTTTCTTCGTTATAGACAACCACGCGCGCGCGTGTGGTCAGGCCGAACCATTCTCCCTCGGGGTGACGCAGGTTGGCGGGCACGGCGGCGTCGAGAACTTCGGAGTCCACGGGCGAAAGAAGTCCCGCCTCCTCGGCGCGCCAGAGCCGCCCGGCGTCCACAGTGATGAGCACGTCGGCGGGGGAGTTGGCCCCCTCGCTCCGGATGCGCTCGATAAGCTCGTCCGCGTCCGCCTCGATGAGGTTGACCTCGATACCGGTTTCCTCGGTGAAAGCTTCGTACAAGGTCACGTCGCTGTCGTAGTGACGGGCGGAGTAGACGTTGACCTCTTGGGCGGTGGCAAACGTGGTGGCAAAGGCTATGAGCCCCACAAGGCTTAGAGTTAAACACAGTTTTGACATACGGCTTCCCTTCTCGGCGTCACCCTCTGGGCAACGGTGCGAGCTCAAATTAAATCCGAGTAAAGAACTCGGATTTGCAAAGCATCATGACAAATCTAATTCCGAGTGTCAAGGTCGGGTATTAACAAAACCCGATGATGCTTAGCGCCGCGCTTTGAAGAACGCGCTCAACAGGCCCGCCGCCTCGAGCCCCAGCACCCCCCCGCGAACCTCTAAAGAACGCTTCCAGGGTGCCTCCCGCAGGTCAGCCACGCTGCCTAACGCGCCCTCGCGTTTGTTGGGCGCGCCGTAGACGAGACGCGGCAGGTGTGCCTGCAAGGCGGCACCGAAACACATAGGGCAGGGCTCGAGCGTCACATAAAGCGTGCAACCCGCCAGCCGCCAATCCCCCAGCGCCTCCGCCGCCCCCCGTAACGCGTGCAGCTCGGCGTGCCCGGTTGGGTCGTGCGCGGCTTCGGTGGTGTTGGCACCCGCGCCGACGACCTCGCGGTTTCTGACCACCACCGCGCCCACCGGCAACTCGCCCCGCGCGGCGGCCTCACGCGCTCTCTCGAGCGCCGCCTTCATCCAGTACACGTCCGCGTCCTCCGCCTCCCGCGCCACCCGTACATCCGTCGCCACCCCCTCCACCCACAGCACCTCCGAACCCGAAGCGAGCACCCGGAGCACAGCCCGGTCTTCACGCGGAATTTTGCGGTCGATGAGTAAGTCGCTGAGTTTTTTCGTACCTCCTGCAAGGCGGATGCGGTCGCCCGGCTCCCGCGTGCGGGTCACGAGGTCGGGGAAGGGCTCGAGCTTCTCGGGGTCAATCTCCGGCGGCACGTCTACTGGCTTGTCCACTGGGTCTACTCGAGCCGACACAGGGTTGTCGGACGGGGACGGAACGAGCTCGAGCCGTCCATACGCCACGCGCGCCAAATATCCCTTGGGCAAAGCCACCCTCTGCGGGTGCGCCTGCGGCAACGCGCGCCGCACGGCCTCGATATGCGCGGTGCTTGCTTGAAGATGCGAGCGCGCCATGAGCCGCGCGATGATTTGTCTTTGGAGCGCCGCGTCAACCTGTTGCAAAGAGGCGACGGGGACGCTCGAGCCCTCCACAAACCGCTCACTTTCCCTTGCAAAATGGGCCTCCTGGTCGCGTTGCAGTTCCGCGAGCCCGGCGAGCGTGCGTGTTACGTGGGGATAACGCGACGCCAACAGGGGCAGCACCTCGTGACGGAGCCAGGCGCGGGTTCGGGTCGTGTCCTGGTTGGTTGGGTCGGTGAGGTAAGGCTGCTGGATGCTGTCAAGATACGCGAGCAGGTCGGCTCGAGCGGTGCTAAGAAGAGGCCGGACGACCCGGCCCCGCTTCTCCGGCATCCCCCGAAGAAACGCGGCGCCTCTCAAAAGCTGCATTAGCACCGTTTCGGCCTGGTCATCTTGCGTATGCCCCGTCACCACGGCGTCGGCCCCCACGCGTTTGGCGGTTCGGGTTAAAAAGGAGTAGCGGAGGCGGCGCGCGGCGTCTTCTAGGTTCCAGCCCTTTTCACGCGCGATGGGGGCGACTTCGGCGCGCTCGATGTGGAAGGGGAGCTCGAGGGCACTACACAGCGACCGAACAAAGGCAGCGTTCCCGGCGGAATCGGGACGAAGCGCGTGGTCGAAGTGGGCAACGCGAAGCCGGTAAGGCCCGCCCGTCAAGAGCCGCAAGAGCGCCACCGAGTCGGGGCCGCCCGACACGGCGACGAGCAGCGTCTCGGCCTCTGGGGCGAGCCGGGCCACGCTTTCCAATAGGGTCTCCTGTACGCGTTCCCACATCACTCAGCCATTATGACCGCCCCGATGGGGCGCGTATACTGACGTTATGACAGTCACCTTGATTGTGCTCGACTCCGTCGGCGTCGGCGCGCTACCCGACGCCGACGCGTTTGGGGATGCGGGCGCGCACACGCTCGACCACACGCTCGAAGCAACCGGCGTAAAGCTGCCGCACTTCCAGGCGCTCGGCCTGGGCAACATCGAAGGGATTGCGTCCGTCCCGGCAGCGAGCGCGCCACAAGCTTCGTTTGGCCGTCTGCTCGAGCGCTCCCCCGGCAAAGACACCACCACCGGCCACTGGGAATTCATGGGCTGCGAGTTGGCGCACGCCTTTCAGACTTTTACACGGTTTCCAGACGCGGTCATGGACGCGTTCGACGCGGTGACGGGCCGGGGGCACCTGGGCAACAAGCCCGCTTCGGGCACGCAAGTTATCGAGGAGCTTGGGGAGAAACATTTAGAGACGGGCGCGCCCATCGTCTACACGAGCGCCGACAGCGTGTTCCAGGTGGCCGCGCATATGGACGTGGTGCCGCTCAAGACGCTTTACGCGTGGTGCGAAGGGGCGCGGGAGATTTTACAAGGTGAACACGCCGTGGCGCGGGTGATCGCGCGGCCTTTCGAGGGCGAACCCGGCGCGTTCGTCCGCTTGGGCGCGGCGCGCAAGGACTTTTCGCTCTCGCCGCCTCACCCGACGGTGCTGAACGCGCTCAAAGACGCAGGCAAAACGGTTGTGGGCTTGGGCAAAATCCCGGACATCTACAACCACAGCGGCTTTACGAGAGAGGTTCACACCGACTCGAACGCGGACGGGGTTGACAAAACGCTCGAGGTGATGGGCGAGCGCCCGCACGGTCTCGTCTTCTGCAACCTCGTCGAGTTCGATTCGCTTTACGGCCACCGCCGTGACCCGCGGGGCTACGCGGCGGCGCTACGCGAGACGGATGAACGGTTAGAGGAGATTCTGGGCGCGGTCGGCAACGGTGACTGGCTCTTTTTCACCTCCGACCACGGCAACGACCCGACGTGGGAGGGCACCGACCACACCCGCGAGTACGGGCTTCTGCTCGCCTACAGCCCCGACCGCGCCGCCGTGAAGCTGGGTACGAGAGACTTTGCCGACTTAGGCGCGACTGTGGCCGAACTTCTTGATGTTGTTTGGGCGGGGGCGGGCTCGAGCTTCGCCAGGCTTTTGCAACCGTAACCCTCCAGGCGCAGCGTTTCAACGCGGTTTTACTGCGGCACGCCCTTGAACGTCGTTGCAGAGGACGACCCCGTCGTGTAGTACATCACGCCATCAATCGCCCCGGCCACACCCGAAAAGCGCGCGGCGGGAAGCGGCGTGAGTTCCACCCATTCGTTCGTCGCGGGGTCGTAGGCGGAAACGTCGTCAACGGCGCTCGTGTGGTTCAACTGTCCGCCAAGCACCATGATGCGACCGTCCACCGGGAAGGTGGTGGAAGAGATGTGGTTGCGGGGCTTAGCAAGGCTCGCCAGTTCCGTCCAGGCGTCCGTGGCGGGATCGTACACATGCACGGCGTCCTCCGGCACGAGCGCCGCGTCGTGGCCGTGTTGCCCACCGACCGCGTAGATTTTGCCGCCCAAAGTCGCCGAACCCATGTGGTGTCGGGGGTTGGGCAAGGGAGCCGCCTCCGTCCAACCCGCGGCAGGGTCTTCCAAGTCGAGAACGAAATGGTAACCAACATCTCTACGTCGGTCGGCACTGGTGCCGCCGAAGTAGTGGAGTTTACCGTTCAGGTACTCGAGCCCCCCCGCCGAATGCCGGTTGTTGGGGCCGGAGTCGGGCGTCGGGGGTAAGTTGGGCAGAAACGTATACGCATCCTCTGACACGTCATACTTCCACACCTCGGAGGTGCCGAAAATCTGCCCAGTGCCGCTCCGGTTGGCGGTGTAGCCGCCCGCGAAATAAATGTCCACACCGTCGGTGGTGGTGCCCGTGTGGGTCGTGCCGCCCGGCACGGTGCCGCCCTGCATCCTGGGCATGTTTGCGAGGGCGCTCCAGACGTTCGTGGCGGGGTCGTAGACGTAGGCGCGGTCGGTGGGGGTATAGATGGAGGGCGTTTTCGTCTCGTCAAAGCCGCCGAACGAGTAGAGGTTGCCGCCAAGTACCAGCCCCTGCGCTTCGGAGTTGGGACGCGGGTACGGGGCCGCGGTACTCCAGGCAACGGTCGTAAACGACGCTCCCGGTTCGATCTGAACGGTTTTCTGTAAGCTGTCACGGCCACCCTTTTCGTTTTCCACAGTCAAGGTGACCGTGTGGGTGCCCGCCAGTTCGTAAACGTGGCGGACGGTAGCGCCTTCTCCCGTTGCGCCGTCGCCAAAATTCCACGCGTAAGTCAAACTACCGCCCGGGTCGCTCGAGCCCGTCGCGTCAAAAAAGACCTCGAGCGGCGCAACGCCCGCTTTGGGCGTCACGGTAAAAGCGGCGGTAGGAACTCGGTTGGGTTGTGACGCGGCATTGACCACTACCTTAACCGTTTCACGCGCCGTTCTTCCTTCTGCACCGGTCACGGTCAACGCCGCGGTGTATTCGCCGGTCGCGCTGTAGGTGTGAGAGACTTTAGCGCCCTCTCCCCTTTCGCCGTCGCCAAAGTCCCAGTCATAACGGAGCGCGCCGCTCAGGCCCGTCGCGTCGAAAGAGACAGTAAGCGGTGCGGTGCCGGTCTTGGGCGTGGCGGTGAAGGAGGCGGTGAGCACCGTGGTGTTGGCGTCGTCGGGTGCGCAAGAAGACAACTGAAGCGCGGCGAGTAGAAAACAGACGAACCAGAAAAGATGACGTTTACCCTTCATGTCCAAAACCCCCGAGTATTGGAATGTGACTTTATGTTCTTTTGTTGTGTTTCCGGCTGTATTTATTCATTCTAAATCACCTTTATTAAACCATCTGTAACCGTTGTCAAGCGTATCCGCGTTGATACTCATAGCGGTTTGCACAAATACTGAGGGCATTCGACGCCGAACGTCTCCCAAGCTCCGTCCCACACGGTATGTTGACTTACGTCTCCCTAAAACCAGGGTGTTACCTGCTGTTAGTCATGAAGAACCAATGAAATGATGAAAGGGGCAACAAAAAGCTCGAGCCCTGAAGCTCGAGCTCTGCGACATTGCAACAACCCTCGTTACGCTTTACTGCACGTTCTAACGCGGCACGCCCCTGAACGTCATTGCGGAGAACGAGCCTGTCGTGTAATACATCACACCGTCAATCGCCCCGGACACGCCCGAAAAGCGCGCGGCGGGAAGCGGCGTGAGCTCTACCCATTCGTCCGTCGCGGGGTCGTAGGCAGACACATCGGCGACCGCGTTCCCGTGCCTCAGCTGGCCGCCCGCCACGATGATGCGTTCGCCCATCACAAAGGTGTCCGACGAGATGTGGTTGCGGGGCTTAGCAAGGCTCGCCAGTTCCGTCCAGGCGTCCGTGGCGGGGTTGTACACATGTACGGCGTCCTCCGGCACGAGCGCCGCGTCTTGGCCGTGCTGCCCGCCGATCGCGTAGATTTTGCCGTTAAGGACAGCAGAGCCCATGAGACGCCGCGGGTTGGGTAGGGGTGCCGCCTCCGTCCAACCCGCGTCGAGATTTTCCAAGTCGAGAACAAGGTGGTAACCAACGTCTTTGCTGCGGTCGCCGCTGGTGCCGCCGAAGTAGTGGAGTTTGCCGTTCAGGTACTCGAGCCCCCCCGTAGAATGCCGGTTGTTGGGGCCGGAGTCGGGCGTCGGGGGTAAGTTGGGCAAAAACGTGTACGCATCCTCTGACACGTCATACTTCCACACCTCGGAGGTGCCGAAAATTTGTCCGGTGCCGCCCTGATTGGCGGTGTAGCCGCCCGCGAAGTAAATATCCACACCGTCGGTGGCGGTGCCTGTGTTGGTCGTGCCGCCCGGAACGGTGCCGCCCTGCATCCTGGGCATAGGCGCGAGGGCGGTCCAGGCGTTCGTGGCGGGGTCGTAGACGTAGGCGCGGTCGGTGGGGGTAAAAGAAGGCCGCTTTGTTTTGTCAAAACCGCCGAACGAGTAGAGCTTGCCGCCAAGCACCAGACCCTGCGCCTCGAGGTTGCCGAACGGTTGGGGAGCCGCGTTGCTCCAGGTGATGCCGCTAAAATCCGGGGTTTCGGGCGCGTTCACCTGAACGGTCTTCTGCACACTGTTGCTGCCGCCCCGCCCGTCGTCTACGACCAGGGTAACGGTATAGCTGTTCGCCGCCTCGTAAACGTGGCGAACCGTGACGCCCCCGCCCGTCCCGCCGTCGCCGAAATCCCACGCGTAGCTCAGGCCGTCGCCGTCGGGGTCGCTCGAGCGGGAAGCGTCAAATAGGACCTCGAGCGGCGCACTGCCGGTTTCAGGTGTGGCCGTAAAAGCGGCGGTGGGTGCTCCGTTGGCGGGAGGTTGGGGGGCGGGGTTGGCCGCTATCTTTGCCGTTTCGCGCGCCGTTTGGCCTTCGGCGCCGGTCACGCTCAGCGTCGCGGTGTATTCACCAGTCACATCGTACGTGTGAGAGACTTTAGCACCCTCTCCCTCAGCGCCGTCGCCAAAATCCCAGTCATAACGGAGCGCGCCGCTCGAGCCGGAGGCGTCGAACGAGACCACGAGCGGCGCGGCGCCGTTCGTGGGCGTGGCGGTAAAAGAGGCTGTAAGAGAGGCGGTGGGCGGCGGGTTGTGTTCGGTACCCTCCGAGGTGCAACCCGCCAGCACGAGCAAGAGTAAAAGGAATGGACCGAGAAGATTGCGTTTGCGACCGTTCATATGTTCTAACTCCTGGATGTCAAAAGTACCCCTGTCCGAATGGTAGAGCATTATGGTCAATATTTTGGGTATTTCTCACCTTGTCTTGGGTATTTCTCACCTTGGTTTTTTTCGCCCTGATTTTGATGCGGGGTGAAAGAAGGAAAAATAAAAAACTCGAGCCCGAAAGCTCGAGTTCCTTTGCTTAAATGCGCTTGCTTTGGTAACGCAGTGGCTAAGACTGGTAATCCACCAGCTCGATAAGCGCCTCTTGCGTGCCGTCGCCGCGGCGGGTGCCGAGACGGTAGATGCGGGTGTAACCGCCTTTGCGCTCGGCAAAGCGCGGGGCGATGTCGTCCATGAGCGAGCGCACCACGTCCAGGTCGTGAATGTCGCGCAGGACGAGGCGGCGCGCGTGCAGGTCGCCGCCGCGCGCGGTGGTGATGAGTTTTTCGACGAAAGGCTGGAGGTTTTTGGCCTTGACCAGCGTGGTCTTGATGCGGCCGTGGCGCAGCAGCGCGGTGGCCTGGCTCCGCGCCAGGGCTATCCTATGCGAAGAGTTGCGGTTGAGTTTGCGTCCGCTCGAGAGGTGTCTCATGGTGCTCCTTTGGTGGGGGGTATCATCCCGTTGATGATGGGGGTATCATCCCGTTTATAGCAGGTATCATCTGGTTTGAGAAGAACTCAGTTAAGACTTACGGTGTGTAACATAGTCTAGGAGATGATGCCTGCGCTGAACCGGCTCAGTATCAGTATATTCAGCCTATGATAAAAGCCGCTATTCGTTAATCCTTTAGCTTAAGGCCGCTCGCCTCGAGCCGCTCCTTGATTTCTTCTAATGACTTGTCGCCGACGCCGCCCACTTTTTTGAGGTCGCGTTCGGAAAGCGCCAGGAGCGCGTTGACCGAGTCGATGCCTTCTTCTTGGAGGGAGTGGAGCACGCGGCTCGAGAGTTCCAGGGCGTCTAGGTTCATCTGGACGCTCTCCGGGCCGCTCGCCGCGGGCACTTCTTGCTGAACCACGTTCGGCAGGGTGACGACGGGCACGGCGGCTTCGGGCATGGTCTCAGTGCTAAAGACGACGAGCTGGCTCCGCATGATCTCGACCGCGTTGTCAAGCGCCTCGCGCGGACCCGTCGAGCCGTCCGTCCAGACGCGCAGCACGAGCCGGTCGAGGTCAGTTTTTTGCCCCACGCGCGTGTCCTCGACGCGGTAGGCCACGCGGCGCACGGGGGTGAACACGGCGTCCACGGGGATCGAGTTGATGCGGTCTTTTGTCGCGTGGACCTCGGCGGGCACGTAGCCGACGCCGGGCTCGACGCGCACCTCCATCACCAGCTTGCCGCCCTCGGCGAGCGTGGCGATGTGGAGTTCGGGGTTGACGACCTCGGCGTTGGCGGGCACTTCAAAGTCGCCCGCGCTCACCTCGCCCGCCTTTTCCGCGCGCAGGGTCAGGGTGACGGGCTCGCTGTCGTGGAGCTTGACGACCAGTTCTTTGAGGTTGAGGATGATTTGCATCACGTCCTCTTTCACCCCGTCGATGGTCGAGAACTCGTGCAGCACGTCCTCGATATACACGCTCGTGACCGCGGTGCCGGTAATGGAAGACAGCAAAATGCGGCGCAGCGGGTTGCCCAGGGTGACCCCGTAGCCGCGCGGCAGGGGCTCGACGATGAACTCGCCGTACTTGTCTGTTACGTTGGCTCTAAATTCTGGTACGATTTGCACCTTAGTATCTCCTAAAGCTTTACAGCTTTTGAGCAGAAGAGAGCGTAAAATCTCCCTTCTGCCCTTTTTATCTTCGTGGTTTACCTCGAGTAATACTCGATAACTTGCAGTTCGTTCACGGGAACGACCAAATCTTCGCGGGCGGGGGGGCGCAAGAAACGGCCCTTTAGGTTGTCGGCGTCGAACTCGAGCCAAGGCCCCAGCTTGCGGCGGCGGGTCGCCTCGACGTTCTGGCGGATGAGGCCGAAGCTGCGGGCGCTCGGGTGAACCGCGATTTCATCGCCCGCCTGGACGGTGTGGCTAGGAATGTCTAAGCGCCGACCGTTCACGGTAACGTGGCCCTGGTTGATGAATTGGCGCGCTTGGGCGCGCGACGAGGCGAGGCCTAAGCGGTAGACGACGCTGTCCAGGCGGCTCTCCAAGAGCGCCAAGAACACCCCGCCGGTCGCGCCTTCCTGCTTGACCGCCTCGTCAAAGAGGTTGCGGAACTGCTTTTCGTTCATGCCGTAAAAGCGTCGCAGTTTTTGCTTTTCGCGCAGGCGCACCCCGTAGTCCGAGGGCTTGCGCGAGCGGCGCTGGCCGTGCTGGCCGGGCGGGTAGGGGCGTTTTTCGATGGCGCACTTCGCGCTGTAGCAGCGGTCACCCTTTAGATAGAGCTTGGTGCCCTCGCGGCGGCAGAGTTTGCAAACGGGTCCGGTGTAACGTGCCATAAAGCTCCTTAACTGTTCCTTTTGCGCTTGCGCAGGCGGCAGCCGTTGTGGGGTACCGGGGTGTCGTCGATGATGGAGCGGACGTTGACGCCCGTCGACTGAATCGAGCGAATCGCCTGCTCGCGTCCCGAGCCCGTCCCGCGGATGACGATGTCAACCTGAGAGAGCCCCATGTTCTGCGCCTTGCGCGTCGCGTCGGCGGCGGCGAGCTGCGCGGCGTAAGGCGTGCCCTTTTTCGAGCCCTTGTAGCCGATGCTGCCCGCGCTCGACCAGGCGACGGTGTTGCCCGCCATGTCGGTAATGGTGATAATCGTGTTGTTGTACGAGGCGTGGATAAATGCCTTGCCCTCGGCCAGGTTGCGCCTGACGCGTTTTCTCGTTCTGGTTGCGGTTCTAGCAGCGGGTTTTGCCATAAGCCAACTCCTACTTCTTGGCGGGGGCTTTTTTCTTGCCCGCCACGGTGCGGCGCGGACCCTTGCGGGTTCTCGCGTTGGTTTTGCTCGACTGGCCGCGCACGGGCAGCCCGCGGCGGTGGCGCAAGCCCCGGTAGGAGCCGATGTCCATGAGGCGCTTGATGTTGAGCTGAATCTCGCGGCGCAGGTCGCCCTCGACCTTGAACTCTCGCTCGACCACTTCGCGCAGCCTCAGCACTTCGTTTTCGGCCAAGTCTTTAACGCGCGTATCGGGGTCCACTTCGGCTTTGGCTAGCACTTCCTGAGAGCGGCTCAGACCGATGCCGTAAATGTAAGGGAGCGCGTGCTCGATGCGCTTTTCTCGAGGCAAATCTACCCCAGCGATACGCGCCATTTAAATCTCTCTCCGTTTGTAGTCGTTCATAAAAGTCCTTTCATTCTTTGTTTGCTGCTGGTTGCCTTGTACAGAAACCGCACACGCGGCGGATGTGGTCGGCAATCGGGAATCTCAGTAATACTTCTTGCTCTACCGCTAGCCCTGTCTCTGCTTATGCTTGGGGTTCACCGAGCAAATCACAAAAACCCTGCCGTGACGGCGGATGACTTTGCACTTGTCGCACATGGGTTTAACGGACGCACGCACTTTCACGTTTTGCTCCTCTCTGGAGTCTCTCCAGGCTTGACTACTGGTCTACCTTAATACGCTCTGATTGCAACCGATTAAAAGATACAAGCGACTTTAGTGACCGTCACTTGTTTTGGGGCTTGGCAAACTCGCCACGTAGCTTTGTCCAGACATTAAGCCACGTTATCGCCTCATTATACGGCAAAAACCGACGCGTCTGCTCTTGCAGCCCTACTTTCTATAGACGATGCGGCCCTTTTCGGGGTCGTAGGTGCTGATTTCTAGGACGACTCGGTCGCCCGGCAGGATGCGGATGTAGTGCCGCCGCATCTTGCCGCCGACGTGGGCCAAGATTTCGGGGCCCGCGTCGAGCTGCACCATAAAGGTGGTGTTGGGCCGGGCTTCCAGTACGACGCCTTCGGTGCGGATGGTGTCTTGGGTGGTTTCTTCCGGACGCTCGGTGGGCGTCCGGGGCGGACGTTTGCCTGTTGATTTTCTACGCGCCATAAACTCCTCCCTCTGCCAGAACCCTCTGGGGAGGCTCGTCCTTAGCAGTCAAGTCCTCAGCAGTCAGTACACGCGGACCGTCCTTGGTGATGGCGACGGTGTGCTCGAAATGAGCGGCTAAACTCCCGTTCGCGGTGGGGGCCGTCCAGCCGTCGTCTAAAATAACGACTTTGGTGCGCTTTTCGGCGACCATCGGCTCGATAGCGAGCACCAGGCCGGGGCGCAGCAGGGGGCCTTTTCCGGCGCGGCCGTAGTTGGGGACTTCGGGAGCCTCATGGTAGTCGCGGCCGATGCCGTGACCCACAAATTCTCTTATAATCCAGAAGCCCGCGCCTTCGACGACTCCTTGAATGGCGGCTGAGATGTCGCCCAAGCGGTTGCCCGCTCTCGCGGCGTCGATGCCCGCATGGAGCGCTTCTTCCGTGACCTCGAGCAGCTTGCGCGCGGCGACTGAGATGTCGCCGACGGGATACGTTTTCGCCATATCCGCCACGTAGCCTTTGTAAACGGTGCCAACGTCAACCGTAACGATGTCGCCTGAACGCAGGGGGCGCGCGTCGGGGATGCCGTGGACGACCACGTCGTTGACCGAGGTGCAGAGGGTGGCGGGAAAGTCGCGGTAGCCTTTTTTAGAGTTCGGATAGCCCTTGTTGACGGGGCGTCCGCCTCTCTGCAGGATAACATCTTCGGCAATCCTGTTCAACTCGGCGGTGGTCACGCCGGGGGCCACGGCGCGCCCCGCCGCCTCCAGCGCCTCGCGGTTAACAGCCGCCGCCTCGGCCATGAGGTCTAATTCCGCCGCACGTTTGAGAATCATAGAACGCTCACGGCAGCACCTCGGAAATGCGCGCGAACACCTCTTCGACGCTGCCCTCGCCGTTCACGCGGCGGAGCTTGCCGCGCGCGCCGTAGTAGTCCACTAGGGGCTGCGTCTGCTCCTGATAGACCCTCATGCGTTTGCGGATCGTTGTCTCGTTGTCGTCCACGCGCCCTTCTTCGTGCGCGCGCTTGAGGAGGCGCTGGGCGAGTTCGTTTTCTTCGACCTCGAGCAGCACCGCCGCCGTCATCGCGGCGTCAAGCTCACCCAGAAGCGCGTCCAGCGCCCCCGCCTGCACGTCGGTGCGCGGGAAGCCGTCGAGCAGCACGCGCACCTCCTCCTGCCCCAAGGCGTCACGCACCATCGACACGATAAGCTCGTCTGGCACCAGCTCGCCCGCCTCCATGATGCGCTTCGCCTGCTCGCCCAACGGCGTGCCGCGCCGAACATGGTCGCGCAGCATGTCGCCGGTCGAGAGTTTGGTCAGGGAACGCGCGCGCGCCAGCTTTTCGGACTGCGTGCCCTTGCCCGCGCCCGGAGGACCCATGAGCAAGAGCACTTCTTGGCCTCGATGCACTAAAAGCGCCTCCCGCGGCCCCGGATACGCCCCTTCGTCACAAAGCCGTCATAGTGACGCATCATGAGTTGCGATTCCATCTGCCGCAAGGTGTCGAGCGACACGCCCACGACGATAAGGAGGCCGATACCCGAGAAAACGAGCGCCAACTGCCCCACCCCGGTAATCCACGCCAGAACCTGCGGCGTCGCGTTTACAACACCCAAAAAGAGCGCGCCCCACAGCGTGATGCGGTTGGTGATGCGGGTCAGGTGGTCGGTAGTCGGCTGTCCGGGACGCACGCCCGGCACGAAGCCGCCGTACTCGCGCAGGTTTTCGGAGATGCGGCGCGGGTCGAACGAAATTTGCGTGTAAAAGTAGGTGAAGAGCACAATCAAGACCGTGCTGGTGATGAGCCCTTGCCACACGCCCGGGTTGAACCACGCGCCCACCGCCTGCACCCACGCCACGTTGGGAAAGCCCGCGATGATGGTGCTCGGCAAGATGATCACCGAGACCGCGAAGATGACGGGAATCACGCCCGCCGCGTTTAAGCGCAACGGGATGTAGGTGCTCTGGCCGCCCATGACCCGGCGGCCCACGACTTTACGCGCGTACTGCACCGGGATACGGCGCTCGGCCTGCTGCACCAAGACCATGCCCGCGATGGCGAAGATGAGCAGCGCGAAAAAGATGATGAGGCCGAAGAGGTTGGTCTCGCCCGCGCCGATGAGCGCGAAGTTCTGGCCTATCGCGCCCGGATAAGCGGCCACGATGCCCGCGTAGATGATGAGCGAGATGCCGTTGCCGATGCCGTACTCGGAGATTTTCTCGCCCAGCCACATCACCAGCGTGACCCCGGCGATTTGGGTAACCGTGACGGCGAACCAGAAAAAGGGGCCGTTACTCCAGCCAACCTTGAGCGCACCGCTCGGCCCCAAAAAGGCGATGGCGAAAAAGAGGCCCTGCACCGCGCCCAGAGCCGTCGCCGCCAGGCGGGTGTACTGCGTAATTTTGCGCCGCCCCTCCTCGCCCTCTTTCTGGAGCTTTTCTAAGGGCGGGTAGACGGAGGTCAGGAGTTGGAAAATGATGCTCGCGGTGATGTAGGGAATCACGCCCAGCGCGAAGATTGAAAAAAGCTCGAAGTTGCCGCCTGTGACAAAACCCAGGAGCTGGAAAATCCCGCCCTGGTTGGCAATCTGCGCGCGCAGGATTTCGACGTCGATGCCCGGCGTGGGGATAAAGGCACCCAGACGGTAGACCGACAGGAGGCCGATGGTAATAAGCAGCTTGTTACGCAGGTCGGGGATGACGAGCGCGTTGCGAAACGCGGCTAACATCAGCCCCGCTCCCCATCCTGCTCGTCATCCTGTAGGGCGTTTCGAGTAGCGTCATCGTTCTGCACTGTACCCGACGCTGTGTCTGATGAGGTGTCCGCCGTATCTTGCACGGTTTCTTGAATGGGGCTTGTGGGCGGCGTTTCGGCCCCATCGGTATATTCCACCGTGCCTTGGGGGGTGACTCGAGCCGCACTCCGAGACTCACTTTCATCCACCTCCGGCGCGACATTTGGCGTGATTTGCTCTCTGGCCTCAACCGGCGGGACGTTTTGGTTGTCTTCTTGAGTAACAGCGTCTTGGGTGCCGGTTTCCTCAGCCTGTGCACCTTCAACGCTACCGCCAGCGGCTCTTACGGCCTCCACCGCGCGGCGGCTGTAAGCGTCCAGGACGACGGTTAAGTTTCGCACCTCGAGCGCCCCGTCGCCCAAGAGCTTGACGGGCCGGTCGGCGTGGCGCACTAAGCCAATCCTGTTGAGCGTTTCCGCATTGACGGTGGCACCCTCGTCAAAAGAATTCAAATCGCGCAAGTTGACGATCTGGAAGCCTTCGGTGGGGTGGTTAAAGCCGCGCTTGGGCAAGCGGGCGACGAGGCGGGAGCGCCCCCCCTCCCAGCCCGAACCCTGCGAGAAGCCGCTCCGGCTCTTCTGGCCCTTCTGACCGCGCCCGGCGGTTTTGCCGCGACCACTGCCCAGGCCGCGCCCGACCCGGCGGCGGCTTTTTTTCGCGCCCTCGGCGGGTTTTAAATCGTTGAGTTTCACGTTTTTTCCTGCCCTTCAATCTTTAGCAAATAGGCGACTTTGTCCACCATGCCGCGCACGTCGGGCGTGGTCTGGAGTTCGCGCGTTTGGCCGCGTTTTGTAAAGCCCAGAGCACGCAACGTCGCGCGCTGGTCCTTTTTGACGCCGATAAAGCTGCGTACCAGGGTAGCCTTCACCTTGCGACCTCGCGCTCGCGCTGCGCTTCTTCAAAGGTCTTGAGTTGCTTGAGCCCGTCGATGACCGCGTAGGCGACGTTTGTTTGGTTGCGCGAGCCCAACTCTTTGGTGAGCAGGTTGCGCAGGCCCGCCAACTCGGCAATCGCCCGGGGCACGCTGCCCGCGATGACGCCCGTGCCCGCCCCGGCGGGTTTGAGCATGACCCGAGAGGTCCCGTGCTCACCCAAAACCTCATGCGGAATGGTGCCGGGTTCTTCAATAGGCACCTCGACTAAATTGCGCCGCGCGACGTACTGCCCCTTTTGGACCGCCATCGGCACTTCCTTGGCCTTGCCGAGCCCCACGCCGACGCGCCCGTTGCGGTCGCCCACAACAACCATTGCGCCGAAACGGAAACGGCGTCCGCCCTGGTAGGTCTTGGCGGTGCGACGAATGAAAATTACTTTATCTTCGAAATCGGTGTCTGCCATTAGAAATCCAGGCCTCCCTCGCGCGCGCCCTCGGCGAGCGCCGCCACCCGACCGTGGTAGCGGTAGGCACCCCGGTCGAAAACCACACGTCTGACGCCCTCTTGGAGCGCCCGTTCTGCCACCGCCTGACCGACGGCCTTGGCCTGCTCTTTTTTATCGCCCGAGACGCCCAGCGTCTTGCTGTTGGCCTCGGCGACGGTGCGACCCTCACGGGGGTCAATGACTTGCGCATAAATATGCTTGGCGCTCCGGAACACGCTTAAGCGCATTCTGCCGTTGTCGACGTTCGTTCGGATGCTGCGCCGCGTGCGAAGCTGACGCCGCCTTTTGCTCGTTTGTACGTTCATTGCAATCCTCTACTATCTCGCCGCGGCTTTACCGGGCTTGAGGCGGACCTGCTCGCCCGCGTAGCGTACGCCTTTACCGTGATACGAGTCGGGCGGGCGCACCGCGCGGATGTTCGCCGCGACCTGGCCCACGAGCTGCTTGTCGATGCCCGAAACAGTAATGTGCGTCGCGTCGGGCGCGTTTAGGGTAATCCCCTCGGGCGGTTCGATAACGACGGGGTGGGAGAAGCCTAAGGAGAGTTCTAAGTTTTTCCCTCGCATCGCACAACGGTAGCCGACGCCCTGAATCTCGAGATTACGGCTAAACCCTTCCGTCACGCCGGTTACTGCGTTCTGGATAAGACTGCGCGCAAGGCCGTGCTGAGCGCGGTCTGTACGGTTATCGGTGGGGCGCTCGACAAGGACTTCGCCATCTTCTTGCTTGACCGTCAAGCGGGGATTCACGGGCACGGTAAGCGTGCCTTTGGGCCCCTTGACCGTCACCTCGGTTTTTTTCAGGTTGAACTCGACGCCCTTGGGCACCGTCACGGGGGCTCTACCAACGCGCGACATTACCACACCTCGCAGAGAACTTCGCCGCCGACGTTTTGGCGGCGCGCGTCACGGTCGACCATCAGCCCTTGAGAGGTGGACACGACGGAGATGCCCAACCCACCCCGCACCACGGGCACCGCCTTGCCTTTGCTGTAGGCGCGGCGGCCGGGCTTGGACACGCGGGTGATTTCGTTGATAATCGAAGTCCGGCGCGGGCCGTACTTGAGGCCGATGCGCAACACTTTGTGACCGTTCACCTCGGCTTCGTTGACCGACTTGAGATAACCTTCGCGCACGAGGATTTCCGCGAGCGCTCGTTTGAACTTGCTGGCTGGCACGTCCACCGTCGCGTTGGCAATCGCCGCGGCGTTGCGGATGCGCGTCAGCATGTCAGCAATCGGGTCTGTCTGCATTTTTTGCTCCTTGGAGGGCGGTATCAGCGCACGCGCGCTGACCGTACCCTCGAAAACGTGGTTTCTTTGTTGTGACGAGAGGTTTGGGGTTGTGGGGTAAATTAACGGGCTCAGGTTACGCAGGGGCTGGTTCAGGAAGTACCGAGTACCGAGTGGAAAGTGATGAGTGAAAAGTGACGAGTAGAGTCAAAAGCTTTTGCTCCCTACTCCTCTACTCCCCATCTCCCCTGCTCCTCCCCTACCAGCTCGATTTGGTCACGCCGGGCAAGTAGCCCTTGTGCGCCATCTCGCGCATACAGATGCGGCAGAGGTCAAAGGTGCGCAGGTACCCGCGCGTGCGCCCGCAACGGTGGCAACGGTTCACGCCGCGCGTGGAGAACTTGGGCGTTCTCTTCGCCTTGGCGATGTGTGCTTTGGTAGCCATGTGGCTCCTTTCTCAAGAATTCTCAAAATAGGCTCGCTCGAGCCCCTACAGCTTACTTCCTAAAGGGCATCCCCAGAAGTTCCAGAAGACTTCTCGCTTCTTCGTCCGTCTCGGCGGTGGTGATGATGGAAATGTCCATCCCGCGGATTGCGTCTATTTGGTCATACGAAAGCTCGGGGAAGACAAGCTGCTCGCGCAGGCCCAAGCTGTAGTTACCGCGCCCGTCGAACGCGCCCGAGGACACGCCGCGAAAGTCGCGCACGCGGGGCAGCGCCACGCCGATGAGCTTGTCTAAGAAAGCCCACATCCGCTCGCCGCGCAGCGTGACTTTGAGGCCGATGGGCATGCCTGCGCGCACCTTGAAGTTTGACACCGACTTTTTGGCTCGAGTCACCACGGGGCGTTGCAGCGCGATTTGGCTGAGGTCCCTCGAGGCCCTTTCTAACACCTTGGAGTCTTCTCGAGCCTCACCCACGCCCATGTTGATGACGATTTTTTCGACGCGGGGCACCGCCATGATGTTGTCGTAGCCGTGACGCTCTCTCAGCGCGTCGCGCACTTCGTCCTGATACTTTTGTTTAAGGCCTATCGTTACGCCGTCCATCTCTCTCCTTACTTAATCTAATGGCTACCTGTTCTACCGGCTACTTGTCTAAGCGCGCGCCGCTTTTGACGCTCACGCGCACCCGCTCGCCGTCTATCACCCGGTAACCGACGCGCGAGGGCTCGCCCGTTTTGGGGTCTAGGATGCGCACATTGCTCATGTGGATAGGTGCTTCGCGCTCGCTAAAGCCGCCGCGCGGGTTGTCCTGGGTGGGGCGCTGCGCTTTCCTGATGACGTTGACGTTCTCGACGACCACGCGGTTTTGTGTGGGTCTCACTTCCATCACGCGGCCCTCGAGCCCCTTGTGCTTGCCCGAGGTCACGCGCACGCGGTCGCCGCGCTTGAGTTTCGTTTTCTTCTTGGTGGGTGTGTTGTCGGGCATTAGAGCACCTCCGGCGCGAGCGACACGATGCGCATAAAGCGCTTGTCGCGCAGTTCGCGCGCCACGGGCCCGAACACGCGGGTGCCGCGCGGCTCGTTCTGCGGGTTGATGATGACCGCGGCGTTCGTGTCGAAGCGGATGGACGAGCCGTCGGCGCGGTTGATTTCTTTCTTGGTGCGCACCACGACCGCCCGGACCACGTCGCCCTTTTTCACTCCGGCGCGCGGAATGGCGTCTTTCACAGCCGCCACAATCACGTCGCCGACGCCGCCCACATATTGCGAGCCGGTGCCGAGCACGCGGATACATTGGATAAGCCGTGCGCCGGAGTTGTCGGCGACCTCGAGATACGTTTCTTGTTGAACCATGATAGTGGAATAGTGGTTGGTGGTTGGTGGTTAGTGGTTAGATTTTTCTAATCACTCATCACTCATCACTCATCACTCGCTCCTTCACCCCCTCGCTTTTTCGACCAAACGTGTGACGGTAAAGCGTTTGCGCTTGCTCATGGGGCGGCTCGAGATGATTTCTACAAGATCGCCCTCGCCGTATTCGTTCGCTTCGTCGTGAGCCAGATATTTCTTACTGACCGCCACGACCTTGCCGTAGAGCGGGTGCTTGAAGCGGCGCTCGACGCGGACCGTCACGGTCTTGTCGGCCTTGTCGCTCACCACCCGGCCCTGAAGGGACTTCTTCATGCGCTCCTCTTTTCGTTGGCAACCGTGAGCAAGCGGGCAATCTCGCGCTTGGCGGTGCGGATGCGCTTGGGGTTGCTCGCTTGGCCCACCGAGGCCTGAAAGCGGAGATCCAAGAGTTCCTCGCGGCGCTTGCTCACTTCCGCTTCTATTTCATCCGGGCTCAAATTGCGAACCTCACTGGGCTTCATCGTAAACCTCTCGTTTGACCATCTTGGTCTTGATGGGCAGCTTGTGACCCGCGAGCCTAAAGGCCTCCTTAGCCTGCTCCTCGGTCACGTTGGCGACCTCAAAGATGACGCGGCCCGGCTTCACCACCGCAACCCAGTATTCTACCGCGCCTTTACCCTTACCCATGCGGGTCTCCGCCGGTTTCTTGGTGACCGGCTTGTCGGGGAAGATGCGGATGTAGATTTTACCCCCGCGGCGGAAAAAACGGCTCATGGTAATGCGACAGGCTTCTAT
Source organism: Trueperaceae bacterium (assembly GCA_965214995.1). Classification (GTDB taxonomy): domain Bacteria; phylum Deinococcota; class Deinococci; order Deinococcales; family Trueperaceae; genus CBDCCT01. The sequence goes on along the minus strand of CBDCCT010000002.1, from coordinate 3,090,260 downwards.
TTGGTTCGACTTGATCCAGGCGGGCTCCATCGCCACTAAGCCGAAGTCGCCAAAGGCTAAATAATCCCCGCCCTTGGTGTCGCCGGTCATGCGCCCGCGCATCTGCTTACGGTATTTGACGCGTTTGGGTAGAAGCATTATTTGTTCCCTCTGTCACGGGGCGGGCGGGCCCTGGCCGGGCGGTCACCGCCACGGTCGCTGCTGCCACCCCGGTCATTACGGTCACCACGCTCGTTCGGGCGGCGGCGGCCTTGCGGACGACGGCGGCGGCCTTTTTTGTCCTCTTCTTGACGCGGCCGCGGGATGACGGCGGCGCGGCGCTGCTTGTCGCCCACGATCTCGCCGTGAAAGACCCAAGCCTTGACGCCGACGATGCCGTAGCTCGTCTTGGCCTCGGCGGTACCGTAGTCAATGTCGGCGCGCAGCGTTTGCAGGGGCACGCGGCCGTCCGAGTACCACTCGGGGCGGGCCTGTTCGATGCCGCCCAAACGGCCCGAGCAGCGGATTTTCACGCCCTTGGCCCCCGACTCCATCGTGCGCTGCACGGCTTGCTTCATCGCGCGGCGGAAGGCGAAGCGGCGCTCTAACTGCTCCGCAATCCTTTGGGCGATTAACGGCCCGTTGGTGTTCGCATTAGGCACTTCCTGCACGTTGACCGCGATGGTGCCGTCGACGACGCCCTCGAGTTTAGCCCTAAGCGCCTTGATAGACTCGCCGCCACGCCCGATGACCACGCCCGGCTTGGCCGTGTGAATCACGATGTTGATGTTGTGCGCCGCCCGCTCGATGTCGATGCGCGCCACGCCGCTGTGACCCACATCCGCCATCACGGCCTTGCGAATGGCTTCGTCTTCGGTGAGAAGTTTAGAGTAGTTTTTCGGGCTCGCGTACCATTTGGCCGAGGGCACTTTGTTGACGCCCAAGCGAAAGCCCACCGGATTTATTTTGTTACCCATATTATCTCTCTTCCAGCACGATGGTGATGTGGCTCGTGCGCTTGCGCATCAAATCGGCCCGGCCCCGCGCCCGCGGCAGGTAGCGCTTCAAGGTCGGCCCCTCGTTCACCATGATCTGAGAGACGTAGAGGCTGTCTTCAAACATGTCGTGGTTGTTGACCGCGTTGGCCTTGGCGCTCCGCAAGAGCTTGAGCATGGGCTCCGCCGAGCCTTTAGGCGTGAATTGCAGGATGCTCTCGGCTTCGGAGACGTTCTTGCCGCGAATCAAGTCGGCCACGAGCCGCGTTTTGCGCGGGGTGGTGCGGAGCATGGTGAGGTGCGCCTTGGCTTCCATTAGCGTTCCTTTTTGGTGCCGCTATGGCCGCGAAAGGTGCGCGTCGGCGAGAACTCGCCCAGCTTGTGCCCCACCATGTTTTCTTGAACAAACACGGGCACGTGCTGCTTGCCGTTGTAGACCCCAAAGGTGTGACCCACCATTTCGGGCACGATGGTCGAGCGGCGGCTCCAGGTGCGAATCACCTTGCGGTCGCCCGAGTCGTTGGCGGCGTCCACCTTGTCGAGCAGGTGGTCGTCGATAAAGGGGCCTTTTTTCATGCTGCGTGCCACTACTAACTTCCTTTCCGGCGGCGCACGATAAAGCGGCTGCTCGTTTTACGTTTGTTGCGGGTTTTGTAGCCTTTGGCCTTTTGACCCCAAGGGCTCACGGGCGGGCGTCCGCTCGTCGAGCGGCCCTCGCCGCCGCCGTGGGGGTGGTCGACCGGGTTCATGGCGCGCCCGCGCTGGTGCGGCTTGCGGCCCATCCAGCGTTTGCGGCCCGCCTTACCCAGCACGATGTTTTTGTGCTCGGCGTTGCCGACGGTGCCGACGGTGGCGTAGCACTCGCCGTGAACGCGGCGCAGTTCGCCCGAGGGCAGGCGTAGCGTGACATACACGTCGTCGCGGCCCTGAATTTGGATGCTGGTGCCCGCGCTGCGCGCGAGCTGCGCGCCCTTACCGGGGACGAGTTCGACGTTGTGAACGACCGAACCCACCGGGATAAAGCGCAACGGCAAGGCGTTGCCGACAACCGGCTCGGACTCGGGGCCTGCGACGATCTGGCTGCCCACCTCGAGCTTTTCCGGCGCCAAAATATAGCGCTTCTCGCCGTCTAGGTAGTGCAAAAGCGCGATGTTGGCGCTCCGGTTGGGGTCGTACTCGACCCCCGCGACCTTGGCGGGCACGCCTTCTTTGTCACGGCGCGTAAAGTCAATCCGGCGGTAGCGGCGCTTGTGACCGCCGCCCCGAAAACGTGAGGTGATGCGCCCCCGGTTGTTCCTGCCGCCCGTCTTTTTGGCGGGCTCTAACAGGGACTTTTCAGGCTCCGTTTTAGTGACCTCGCCAAAATCCGAGGTGGTCATAAACCGGCGGGAGGGCGTATATGGACGATATTTTTTGGTAGGCATAGAACCCTCCTTAGGTGAGGCCCTCGAGCTGCTGGATGCGTTGGCCCTCGCGCAAGGTCACGATGACCTTTTTGCGCGCGGGCCGAAAACCGCGGTAGCGGCCCATCGACTTCTCCTTGCCGCGCACGTTCAAGAGGTTGACTTTCGTAACGTCCACGTTGAACACCCGCTCGACCGCGTCTTTGACCTGCGTGCGGTTGGCTTTGGGATGAACATAAAAGGCGTACTTGCTCTCTTCGATAATTCCGAGCGCTTTTTCGCTCAACACGGGACCGAGGATGATGTCGTGCGCGTTCATGCGGCCACCTCCGCACTGTTGTTACTACCGTCAGCGTCACCGTTTGTACTCATATCCGCGAAGAGTTCCGCGTCGGCGATGAGGTGGTCATAGCGCAAAATGTCGTAAACATTGAGCCCCGCCCGCGGCAGCACGCCCACCCAGGGGAGGTTGCGCGCGGCGCGCCTCGTCATCTCGTCGTCGGTCACAACTAACACCCGCTCGCCACCCTCGAAGCCGTGGTCTTTGGCCCAGGCGACAAACTCTTTGGTCTTGCCGCCGATGTTGAAGGCGTCAACCAGCGTCAGCTTGCCGTCGTTCGCCCTCGCGGCGAGCGCCATGTGCAGCCCTAAACGGCGCACCTTTTTGGGCAGGCTGTACGAGTAGTCGCGCGGGTGGGGGCCGAAAGCGGTACCGCCGCCCACAAAAATGGGCGCTTTGCGGTCGCCGTGCCGCGCCCGGCCCGTGCCCTTTTGCGGGTAGATTTTGGCGGTCGAACCGCTCATGGTGCCGCGCGTTTTGGTCGAGGCGGTGCCCCGGCGGCGCTTGGCGCGCTGCCACTGCACGACCTCGTGCAGCACGGTTTCTTTGGGTTCGGGCAGCTCGAGCGTCACCTTGCGCTCGCTACCGATTACATCCAGGGTGATAGGGGTGCGCGCTAAAGCCATCAGCTCACCTTCCTCTTCGAATCCTTGACCACGACCGTGCCGCCGTTGGGGCCGGGGACCGCGCCCTTGATGAGCAGCAAGTTGTCGTCGGCGCGGACTTCTAAAAGTTCCAAGCCCACCGTCGTCACGCGCTCGGCACCATAGTGTCCGGCCATGCGCTTGCCCTTGTAAACACGTCCGGGCGACTTGCGCTGACCAATTGAGCCGGGGTGGCGGTGCTTCTTCTTGACCCCGTGCGACGCGCTCATGCCGCGGAAGTTCCAGCGCTTCATCACGCCCGTGGTGCCGCGGCCCTTGCTGGTGCCCGTCACGTCGACCTTTTGGCCGGGCTCGAAAATCTCGACCGTGACCGCGTCCTCCTCGGGCGCGTAGTCGCGGAACTCTCTTAAAAAACGCTGGACGGGCGCGCCGGAGGTCTTAGCGTGGCCGCGCTCGGGCTTGTTGGCTGTCTTGTCGCGCTTGTCCATCCAGCCGAGCTGCACCGCGCTGTAGCCGTCTTGCTGCGGCGTTTTGCGCTGCACCACCGGGCAAGGACCCGCCAGCACGACGGTCACCGGAATGAGCCGGTCGCCCTGCCAGACTTGGGTCATGCCCACTTTCGTACCTAAAATGCCCTTCACGGTTACCGTCCTCCGACCGTCTTGATTTCGATGTCGACCCCCGTCGGGAGGTCTAAGTGCATGAGCGAGTCGATGGTGCTTTTGGTGGGCGCTTTAATGTCGATAAGGCGGTTGTGCGTCCTGATTTCAAAATGCTCGCGCGAGTCCTTGTTGACAAAGGGGCTCCTGAGCACGCAGAAGCGTCGGATGCGCGTCGGCAGCGGCACGGGACCGGCCACCTTCGCACCCGTCCGGCGGACCGTATCGACAATCTTGGTCGCCGACGAGTCGAGCGAGCGGTGGTCAAAGGCCCGCAGCTTGATGCGGATAAGCGGTGCGGAGGCCATCTTACTTCGTCACCTGCGTGACCACACCAGCCCCCACAGTCCTGCCGCCCTCACGGATGGCGAAGCGCAAGCCCTCTTCCATCGCAATGGGCTTGATGAGCTCAACCGACAGCTCCACGTTGTCCCCAGGCATCACCATCTCTACATCTTCGGGTAGGGTGCACACGCCGGTAACGTCCGTGGTGCGGAAGTAGAACTGCGGCCGGTAGCCCGTGAAGAAGGCGCTATGACGGCCGCCCTCCTCTTTGCGCAGGATGTAGACCGAGCCCCTGAAGTTCGTGTGCGGGGTGATGGAACCGGGTTTGGCCAAGACTTGCCCGCGCTCGATGTCGTCGCGCGACACGCCGCGCAAGAGAACACCGACGTTGTCGCCCGCCATGCCCTGGTCGAGCGTCTTACGGTGCATCTCGACGCCTGTGACAATCGACTTGCGCGTGTTCGACAAGCCGACGATTTCGATTTCGTCGCCCGTTTTGACGATGCCGCGTTCCACCCGGCCCGTGGCGACCGTGCCGCGACCCGTGATGGTGAACACGTCCTCCACAGGCATCAGGAAGGGTTTGTCCACGTCGCGTTCGGGGGTGGGGATGTAGGAGTCGATGGCATCTAGGAGTTCCCACACGTGGTCCACCCACTCATCCTCGCCGCGGTTCATGTTGGGGTTGCCTTGCAGGGCTTCCAAGGCTTTGAGAGCCGAGCCCTTGATGACCGGGATGTCGTCGCCGGGGAAGTCGTAGGAGGAAAGAAGCTCGCGCACCTCCATGTCGACGAGCTCTAAGAGCTCTTCGTCATCGACCATGTCGGTTTTGTTCATGAACACGACGATGTAGGGGACACCTACCTGGCGGGCCAAGAGGATGTGTTCTCTTGTTTGCGGCATGGGGCCGTCGGCGGCCGAGACGACGAGAACTGCGCCGTCCATCTGGGCCGCGCCGGTAATCATGTTCTTGACGTAGTCGGCGTGACCGGGGCAGTCGACGTGGGAGTAGTGCCTTTCGGGGGTCTGGTACTCGACGTGCGAGGTGTTAATCGTGATGCCGCGGGCTTTCTCTTCGGGGGCTTTGTCGATTTGGTCGTAAGACTGCGTTTCGATTGAAGGGTCGGCCGCGGCCGCCGTAAAGGTGATGGCCGCCGTTAAGGTCGTTTTGCCGTGGTCTACGTGACCTATCGTTCCTACGTTCACGTGCGGTTTCGTTCGGTTGAACACGCTTTTTGCCATGATGATGCTCCTCAGATGCTTTTAAGCTTGAATGTGGTGTGGGGTGAGTGTCCGTTAGAGAGGCGAGAACCGCATAGGTACGCTGATCCTCGCCTCCGAAAGTCGTTACTTCTTGATAAGGTCGTCCTGAATGCTTTTGGGAACTTGCGCGTAGTGGTCCAAGAACATCGTGAAGGTCGCGCGCCCCTGGCTCAAGCTGCGGAGGTCGGTCGCGTAGCCGAACATTTCCGACAGGGGCACGTGGGCGTCGACGACCTGCGCGTTGCCCCGAGGCTGCATCCCCTGAATTTGACCGCGCCTCGAGTTGAGGTTGCCGATCACGTCGCCCATGTACTGCTCGGGCGTCACGACTTCAACACGCATGATGGGCTCGAGAATCGCCGCCGCCCCCTTGCTCATCGCCTCACGAATCGCCATCGAGGCGGCAATCTTAAAGGCCATTTCCGAGGAGTCCACCTCGTGATACGAACCGTCGTAAAGCGACACTTTCATGTCCACGATGGGAAAACCTAACAGCGGGCCGTTTTGCAGCGCCTCTTCGACGCCCTTCTGAACCGCCGGGATGAACTCCCTGGGAATCGAGCCGCCGATGATGGCGTTCTCGAACTCGAAGCCCTCACCGCGCTCCCGCGGCTCGGCCTTGATGCGCACGTCGCCGTACTGACCGCGCCCGCCCGACTGGCGGACGAACTTGCCCTGCACGTCGGCGGGCTTGGTGATGGTCTCGCGGTAGGCCACCTGCGGCGCGCCCACCTGCGCGTTCACGTTGAACTCGCGCTTCAGGCGGTCCACGATGATCTCCAAGTGAAGCTCGCCCATGCCCGAAATCGTGGTCTGGCCCGTTTCGGAGTCCGTCTTCACGCGGAAGGTGGGGTCCTCCTCGGCCAACTTGACCATACCGCTCGAGAGCTTGTCCTGGTCGGCTTTGGACGCGGGCTCAATCGCCACGGTGATGACGGGCTCGGGGAACTCGATGGCTTCCAATTCGATGGGGTGGTCCGGGTCGGCCAAGGTATCGCCCGTGCCCGTGTCCTTAAGACCGATGACGGCTCCTAGATCGCCCGCGCCGATGCGCTCGACCTCCTCGCGGTTGTTCGAGTGCATCTTTAAGAGACGCCCGACGCGCTCTTTTCTGCCCTTCGAGACGTTTTGCACGTAGGAGCCGGCCTCGAGCACCCCCGAATAAACCCGCACGAACGTCAAACGGCCCACGTAGGGGTCGGTCATGATCTTAAAAGCCAGCGCCGAGGTAGGCGCGTCCTCGTCGGCGGAACGGGTGTCTTCGGTACCGTCGGGCAGCACACCGCGGATGGGGGGCACGTCCAAAGGGCTCGGCAGGTAGAGCGCGACCGCGTCCAGAAGACGCTGCACGCCCTTGTTTTTCAAGGCCGAGCCGCAGAGCACCGGGAAATGCTGCAGCGACACCGCGCCCTTGCGGATGGCCGCGTGAATCATCTCGGCGGGCACGTCCTCGCCCTCCAAATAGAGCATGGCGATATCGTCGGAGATGTCCGCGAGCTTTTCTATCATCAGCGCGCGCTTTTCCTGCGCAATCTCTTCATACTCCGCGGGAACGTCCGTGACCTGGATGTCTTGGCCTAAGTCGTCCATGTAGGTGTAAGCCTTCAACTCGACCAAGTCGATGAGGCCCTTGAAGTTCTCCTCACGCCCCATCGGCCACTGAATCGGCACGGCGTTGGCGGCGAGACGCTCCTCCATCGAGTCCAGGACGAGCTGAAAGTCCGCGCCCGTCTTGTCCATCTTGTTGGCGAACGCTAAGCGCGGCACCTTGTACTTGTCCGCCTGACGCCAGACGGTTTCCGACTGCGGCTCGACGCCCTGCGAGCCGTCGAACACCGCCACCGCCGCGTCGAGCACGCGCATCGAGCGCTCGACTTCCATCGTGAAGTCCACGTGACCGGGGGTGTCGATGATGTTGATGCGGGTGTCGCCCCAGGTCGCCGTCGTGACCGCCGAGGTGATGGTGATGCCCCGCTCGCGCTCCTGCTCCATCCAGTCCATCGTGGCCGCGCCCTCGTGGACCTCGCCCGTTTTGTGGATGCGCCCGGTGTAAAAAAGGATGCGCTCGGTCAGCGTAGTTTTGCCCGCGTCGATGTGCGCGGCGATCCCGATGTTGCGGGTTTTGTTTAGATCAATCTCTGTTGTGGTTGCCATAAGCGCGAAGAAAGAGTCGAGAATATCTCGTCCCTTCTTCCTCCTTTCTTACCAGCGGTAATGCGCGTACGCGCGGTTGGCCTCGGCCATGCGCTCGACGTCGTCTTTTTTCTTGACCGCGCCCCCGCGACCCGCCGCGGCGTCGAGCATTTCGCCCGCGACGCGTTCGACCGCGGTGCGTTCGGGGCGCGCGTCGGACGCGGCCGCGAGCCAGCGTAGCGCCAGCGACTGCGCGCGGCGCGCGCTCACCTCGACGGGTACTTGATAGGTGGCCCCACCCACGCGGCGGCTCTTGACTTCGATTTTGGGTCTCACGTTATCTAACCCCTGGCGGAACACCTTGAGGGGTTCTTGACCGCTGCGCTCCTGGACCAGACGGCACGCGCCGTAAAAGATGCGGCTCGAGAGGTTCTTCTTGCCGTCGCGCATAAGCTTATTGACAAAAGCCGTTACGGTCGTGTCGCTGTAAACCAGATCGGGCTCTAAGGGTCTAACTTCAGCTCTTCTTCTACGTCCCATTCACTCCACCTACTTCTTCGGTTTCTTCGAGCCGTATTTGCTGCGGCCCTGATTGCGTTGTACGTAGCGACCGACGCCCACACCCTGAGAGTCGAGCGCCCCGCGGATGATGTGGTAGCGCACCCCCGGCAGGTCTTTCACACGCCCGCCGCGAATGAGCACCACCGAGTGCTCCTGCAAGTTGTGCTTCTCACCCGGGATGTACGCGGTCACCTCGTAGCCGGACGACAGGCGCACGCGGGCGATTTTACGGAGCGCCGAGTTCGGCTTTTTGGGCGTCTGTGTCTTGACGACGGTGCAGACGCCGCGGCGCTGCGGGCTGCCCTTCAAAGCAGGCGTTTTATTCTTTTTCTTGAGCGTCTTACGCCCGTTTCGTAAAAGCTGGTTTACGGTTGGCAGAACGATCACTCCTCTTTTTTCGTCCGCTCCGACAGGGGGCGGTCAAGGCCGTTTTGGTCTCGGTGTCCGGAGGAAACCCAGAGCCTACAGAATTTGGTAGCCGATGCCGTCGATATCGCTGTGTAATACTGCGCGCCGGGCCTGCCGGGAGCGCACGACAAATCTGCCCCCAGACTCATCGCTGCGAGCCAGGGGGACTCAAACTTTGACAGTATAAGCGCCTTAGGCAAGATAGATCAAGTCGTGACGGACAACGGCGGTAGTTCCAGAGCTAAACATCCCCCTTGGCTCAGCAGGGGCGGTAACCTTCTGGAACGGAAAAGGGGTTGCGCTTTGGCCAATCTGTTGACGTACGCTCTACGACTCAAGGCCCTGGATTTAATGACGCTGCAAAATTAGCTTCCGCTTGGACGGTTGAACTTGGAGTTGCGCCTGTTCACTCCCCCATTTGCAAGGAGCGCGAAGTGCGCTATACTTTCATAGCCCGCTTACGGAGAGGTGCCAGAGCGGTCGAATGGGTCGGTCTCGAAAACCGAAGTAGGGCTTTCGCTCTACCGTGGGTTCGAATCCCACCCTCTCCGCCAGGGACGAGAAAAACGCCTCGAGGTTTATAGTGTCCTCGAGGCGTTTTTTCGGTCTTCCCCCCGCATTTCCCCCGCCGCAGCTATTCAACGCTCGTTTAGAAAGCCGAACAGCTCGCCCATCGTCATGGTCGCGCGCCGCTTTTGGGCTTCGACCACATGAACATAGCGGTTGAGGGTGGTTGACTTGGTGGTGTGCCGCAGGCGCTCGGATACCGCGCCGATGTCCATACCTTGGGCGAGCAGCTGACTAGCGTGGCTGTCTCGCAGGTCGTGAAACGTGATTTCTGGGACGTTGGCCTTCTCGATGAGACGTTTGTAGCTGTTAAGTAGGCTGTTGGGACTCATCGGCGTACCGACGTTCGAGGGAAAGACAAGACCAAGTTCTGTCCAACGCCGACCGATCCGCGCGGCTTCTTGTGTCAGGTTCTCTTTTTGAGCCTTGAGGATTCTGACCGTGTCGTCAGGAAGACTGACGATGCCTTGCGACCCCTTCGTTTTTGGGGCGTTATAAAAGAAATTCTTATAGAACTGGGTCAGTTTCTGATTGCGTCTCGCTTGAGGAATGTTCGAGTACTTTACCATCACCAAAGTGCGCTTGATCTCGACGAACGGTAGTTCATCATCAAGGTGCAAATCTTCCCACTGAAGCATCAGGAGCTCCCCCTGCCGCATGCCGGTCGTGATCGAGGTGTATAGGAGAGGGTAAAGGCGGTGTAACCCGGCCGAGTCCAAAAACCTCCTGGCTTCCGACGGTGTCCAGACTTCAATCTGAGATACTGGCTCCGCAGGCACTTTATGCGTTCGCAGGGGTTGCGCTCGAGCAGCTCCAGGTCTACGGCGTCTTGCAAGGCGGTTCTTAAAACCGCCCTCGCTTTGCGCGCGACCGCCGCGCCACTCTGTTCTTGCGCCGTGGCCCTATCGAAGGCAGCGTCGACCATCTGCTGGACATCGGCGCGGCTGATCTTATCGAGCCGCTTGTGTCCTAGGTAGGGCAACACATGGTTTCGCAGGTCTCCTTCATAGGTCTGATAGGTGCGCCACTTTTTAACGCGCCTGGCTCGTTCCAACCAGTGCTGCACATAGTGACTCAACTTCTGTTGCGCTCCGTCTTTAAGCCTGCCGCTTTTCTGTTGGCGCTCGAGTTCGACAAGGTCCCCGTGCGCCTCTTTTTGCGTTTTTCGAAGGGGACCATCCTTGCTCTTTTTGCGTTTGCCATCCCACCTCAACGTAATACGGGCGTACCAACGTGTGTAGGTTGTACCGTTGGCGCGCGTAAGAATCCGTTTCTTGATGGTTCCTTCGCCATCCGATCGTCTCGCCACGGAAAATCTCCTTTACGTGTTACACAAGAGGTCGAGCTTTGGTCAGTATGGATATAAAAACCCACAGTTGAAATCCTGCAGTGAACTGCAAGAGTTTTAACTGTGGATTCGATTATCAAGCAAGCGAAGGAGCTTTGCTCCTTTATTCTATCTCTCTTTGTCCTCATGAAACGTGTCACACAATGAAGCCATGATTATTTCCGTAAGAAGGTCGTAGCGCAGCCTCAACGCCTATCCGGCGCTACCTGATCATCCCATAACTCGGAGTTGCCAGACGAGTTTCACCTTCATTTTGACTTCGGCAAATGAGGGTGAAACTTGACGTGCAGGACGGACTTTGAACCAGCAGTTCCTAAACCTTCGTACGAAACTTTATTGCTGAAGAAAAAACCGGAACCGTCAGTTCCTTCCCAAGCTATAACCGAGTCGGCTAAAGTCCACACCAACACGCGCGGGGTTCCGGCTCTATCTCGCCAAAGCCTTGCATCTCGAGCTTCACCTGGACTTTAGGAAAGGAGACTTGGTTATGTCCGACAACACGATTGAGCCCATCGTCAAACAGGCAGCGTCCCTTCTGGAACTCGTCTTCGACGAGGCGAATCGTCCGAAACGCTATATGCTGCGAGCGGATTTAGAGAAGTATCAACAACTGGCAGAAAAGACCGAAAAGCACATCCCCAAAAGTTTGCGAGATGGTGATAAAGGACGTTCCTGATGGAGCAGACGAACCTTAAAGACAATGCCCTGCGCCCAGCTCAAGAGCGCATCGTCGCCATCGACATCCTGCGCGGTTTTGCGCTGTTCGGGGTGCTCATCGCCAACGCGCTGGTATTCAGCTATCCCTTTCAGTTCTACGCGCCACTAGACTTTCCAGAATTAGATGAGGTTGGACGTGTCACTGAAGGACTCGTCCGAGTGCTCATCGTCGGCTCGTTCTATCCGCTCTTCTCGTTTCTGTTTGGGCTTGGCTTTTCCCTCTATCTGCGCAAAAGGGATGAGGCCTTACCGCTGTTTAGAAGGCGCCTAGCTATTTTGCTGCTGATCGGGCTTATTCACGCCGTCTTCATCTGGTCGGGCGACATCTTGGTGACCTATGCCCTGATTGGCTTCCTGCTCATCCCATTTAGGAGACAATCTGATAGGACACTCCTTGTTTGGATGGCAGCGCTGACGGTGTGGACTTTTCTCGTTGTTTGGCTTCTCGAGGGTTCAGAAGACGGTTTTGCGCTTTCGTATGTCGAGCACGCAACACGCGCTTATGGTGAAGGAGATTATTTTCAGACCACAGTGCAGCGTCTATCCGACACCGGTCTGACGCTTCTAAACCTGCCTGTTGCGGGACCGCAAATTCTGACGTTCTTCTTGGGGGGTTTACTTTTGGGGAGACAGAACTATTTAGAGGACACAGTAAAGCACCGTCTCTTCTGGCAGCAGGCGTGTCTCGTGAGCTTTCTGGTCGGCGTGCCCATCGTCGGGTTGCACGCCTTTTTCGTGTCGCATTCAGCTCCTGTCTCGAGCTTTCTTTCCGCTTTGGACCTCACGCTCGGAAGTCCGGCTTTGGGGTTCGGGTATCTGGCGGGCCTCTCTCTATGTCTTACCCCAAGCGTGCAACGTCATCTTAGACCGCTCGCCGCGGTGGGGCGCATAGCGCTCACGAACCACCTTGTGCAGTCGGTCATGTTCACTCTTACCTTCTACGGCTATGGTGGCGGCTTATACGGTGAGGTAAGCCCTGCGTGGAGCATTTTGCTTGCCCTCATCATCTTCCCGCTCCAGATGATGCTGAGTCATTGGTGGCTAAGGCGCTTCAGGTATGGACCTGTTGAGTGGGGGTGGCGCTGTTTGACGTATGGAAGGTGGTTTAAGCTGAAAAGATGAGGGGGGCTTATGCGGCAGTTGGCCCGTAGTCACGAATAAGCGTTGGTGCAAAAGAAGCACGGATTAGTGCATTTAGGTTTGAATTTGATTGCGTCAGAAATGTAAACCCACTCCACCAAGTGAAGACCGAAGCCGTGGAGACCCGCCGTCAGCCCTCTGGGCGTGCTGAAGATGAAGACCCTGGCTCAGCTATTCATTTGGAAACGCCCGCCGCGCCGCCTCGACGTCCGAAAAGTGCGCCATAGTCCATTCGCCCAACGCCCGAATCGGTTCGATCAAGGTCGTCCCCAAGGGGCTGAGGGCGTAGACCACTTTGGGCGGGATTTCCGGATGGTGCTCTCTCGTCACCAGCCCATTGCGCTCTAAATCTCTGAGTGTCTTTGTGAGCATTTTTTGCGAGATGTCGCCAAGCTCCCGCATCAGTTCGCCGTGCCTTTTCTCTCCGTTCGACAAAGAGGCCAGTACGAGTAGCGCCCACCTGTTGGCGAGCATCTTGAAAACTTTTCTCGAGGGGCACTTGGGGTTGAGCACGTTGGGCGTGGGGGTATCAAGCATAACCGTAGCTTAGCAAAAGAAGCAAGGCACTTTTTTATCCTATAGAACCAGGCAGTGCCAAGGCTACTTGTTTCCCTAGAGCGGGTTTCTTAGGGTAAGTGGCAGGTCGTTATGCGGCCTTACATTTCACGTTTAGGAGTCGCTTTTATGAAAAAGATACTCGGTCTCGTTGCTCTTTTCACCCTCGTTACCCTGAGTTGGGCGCAGTCCCCCGCAGACCTGTCGGGTCGGTGGACAAGCCCTACCTGCGAAGACATAGGTAACGGTCTTTACCTCACACGTGACTTCGAACTTAGCGACACCCTGTGGTCCATCGGCTTCACCCTGTACGCCGATGAAGCCTGCACGGTCGGTCTGGCCCAGGGGCGTAACGAAGGCATCTATAACTTGGGTGCCGAATCCGCAGGTGGGCGTGAAGGCAACTTCGGCTTCAGCAAGAAATACCACACCCCGCTCGTCGCCGACTTCGTCACGGCTTTCGGCGACGCGGGTTGCGGCTCGGCTCCCTGGGAACTAGGCGTCGAGCAAGACATCAGCAGCACCGGCTGTCCCGCGACGGGCACGCCCCCTATCGTCGACTGTCCTGTGGAGTACGACCTCGTCAAGCTCGAGGACGACCTGCTCTACTTCGGTGAGCGCTCAGGCGGGATGTGCGACGCCGACAACCGCACGAACACGTTCGGTCTGCCCGTCCAGAGACAGTAATCGGGACACGCAAGAAACGACATCGTCACAAAAATTACCGGAGGAGACAGCCGTGCATATTCGCCCCGTACGCTTGAGCGTCAAGCTCGAGTTCATTGGCGCTTTCCTCAAAGCGAGCGGCGAGAATGTGGAGAAGACGGTGCTCGAGGCGGGCGTCGTCCGCTTCGACCTGCTTCAGGAGCAAGACGACCCGACAAACTTCGTCGTGCTTGAGGTTTATGCGGGTGACGCGGCGAGGCTCGCTCACTTTGAAACCGAGGCGTTTCGCGTTTGGAAAGACGAGACAGCGGCGATGCTGGAAAGTTTCAGTTCGACCCGGTACGTGAGGCCGGTAGAGAGCCTCAAAAGCCTCACCCGTTAGGAGCCTTACATGGATACTATCGTCGTCACCGGAGCCACGGGACAAATCGGCAGCGAACTTGTCCACCTGCTCGCATCGCATGGGTCGCAGCCCGAGGTGCGCGCTGCTACACGCAATCCTTCTTCATCCGCCGCGGGACTTTTGAGAGCGATGAACCCGCAGAGGGTTCACCCCACAGCCTTTGACATTGAAGATGAAGGGGGACTCGAGAGGCTGTTCCAAGACGCGACCAAGCTCTGCATCATCGCGCCGGTCATCGACAGCATGGCGGCGTGGCACGCCAAACTTATGGAGGTCTTCACGCGCGTCGGTCAACCCGAGTACATCGTCAAGGTCAGCGTCACGGGCGCACGCTCACCCGACAGCGACCCGCCGCCCGGACGGTTTCCCTCGCTCCACTGGCAAGGGGAAGAGGCCGTTCGGCGTAGCGGCGTCGCCAGCACGGTGGTTCGCCCGACTATCTTTATGCAGCACTTTTTGAGCGTGCCGGGACTTTACACGAAGGGCGACGACCGCTTTTACCTGCCGAGTAGCGAGGGTGAAATCGCCTTTTTGGACTGCCGCGACATTGCCCACGCCGCTGCAAAACTCCTGACGATGGAGGCAGAAGAACGGAGCACCTTCGAGGGGGACGCCTTCGAACTCACCGGACTGAGTGCGCTCACCGCGAGCGAGATAGCCGAAACGCTCAGTCTCGTAGCGGGTAAGCCCATTACACACGTCGACGGTGTGGCGGCGTTTGAAGCGCACTGCCGCGAGTTAGGTGTGACCGACACCCTGAAAAGCGTTTATGCGGAGGCTGCCGAGGGCTGGTTCAGTGGACTCGAGCTAACCACCTTTGAACGCATTACCGGCAGACAACCTACCTCCTTCGCCAAATTCGCCTACGACCACGCGGGCTATTTCAAGGAGTAAGCCATGTTCACCTTTACGCTCACCGTAGAAGTTCCCGATGACCATGTCGAAACGTTTCTAGCCCTGACACAAAAAGTCGCCGAGGCGACGCGTCAGGAAAAAGGCTGCCTCATCTTCGACCTGCTACGTTCGGCCAGTCGGCCAAACGAATTCACGACCTACGAAGCCTTTACGGATGAAGCGGGTTGGAACCGGCACGTCGCTTTTGAACACACCAAAGCGTGGATGCGCGGCGTTCAAGAACTCGTAACAGAGCGCGGTTTCGACTCAGACCTCGTCAGCGCGTATTACGACCACTGGGCAGCGTTCACGATAGCCAAAGGGCAGTACCAGGGGTGACAACAAGCGCGCTGTTTTCGAGCTTCCGTGCGGTGAGACCGGTTCTTCAAGTAGGGGCGGTAGCATTCGCTTTATAAAGTGCGTAGAGTTTTTCAGCGGCGTCACCGCGTTTCAGACCCGTAAGGCTGATGTTCTCCGGCATACCGGGCAGGGTGCGGCGGGCGTGCTCGAGCCACCCCTCAGCCTCGGCCTCGGTCGAAATATCGTCCGGGCGGGCGTCGTAGCTTGAAAAATACCCTTTTGTCCCGAGGTACTGGACGGCGGGCACCCAGGGTTCGGGGGTCGCCATGTCAAAGTCGTTGAAAAACGAGAGCATGTGCCCGTTCTCCGCAAGCCTGCGCTGCAACGCGTCCACATCGATATCGGTGACCTGCGCTCGCGTTTCTTTCGCCAGGGCCGCCGCGCAGCCCGCCGCTTCGGCCAGTTGGATTAAAGTCGGCGTCTGCCGCACCGTTCCCCAGGCGACGTGCGTGACCGAGCAGCACACGCTCACCAGCAGATTGTCGAGCCTTTCGGGGAGCATGACACCGTAGGGCACCTGCGCGGGGCGGGTCTGCTCCTGCAAAAAGAACTGCCCGTCGCAGGCCGTTCCGGGGCGGCGCTCGGGGGTGCAGGCGAGCGAGTCCAAAGGAAAGTCGGTGATGGCAACGCTGTCGGCGTGGACGGGCGTGCGTTTCGAACGGGGCGCTAAGAGCGCGTCGTGCTCGGTGAAGGTGGCGCGGCCCCAAATCCTGCGTGCCTCGCGGACGTAGAGGTGGGTGGGCACGTTGGCGTTGTCGGTAAATTCGTCTTTTGCAAGTCCCCACTCGAGCGCCCGCTCACGAACGGCTTCAGGCACCGTCTCGTCGCTCTGCAAAAAGTAGAGGATGCCAAAGGCGTGCTCCAAGTGCCGCCGCTCGACCTCACGGCGCGTCTCCGCATCCCCGTCAGGGTAGGCCTTGCCCGCGCCGGTAAAGTTCGTGGCGTTCCAACTGCGCTTGCCGTTGGGCAGGGCGTGCCCGTGAAAAAGGTGGTCGCCCTCGACCATCTCCTGAAGCGTCTTGGTTAAAAAGCGGTGATGCAGCGCGTAGGGTTTTTGCCAGGTCTCTTCAGGCGGCAGGGTGATGGCGAGGTAGGCTTCGCGGTCGTAGCCCTCGGGCTTGCCCGGTGTGACGCGGTTGTCGGGGTCGTTGCTGAGGCACAAACGGTAGCTGTAATCCTGAATCTCATCGTCCCCTTCGCCCGTACTGCCCGCCAACAGGCCCATCGTGGTGAACTTCGGCAGTAGGTTGAGCCGTCCCTCGGCGGCGTCGATGGGAAAGCGCCCCGGAATCCAGCGGGTGAAGAGCTTGCCCGCGTGGGGCTCGTCATGCTCGCGCCGCGACTCGCGCCCGACGCGGTAGGGCACGCCCGCCACGGCGGCCAAGTCGCCGGTATAGGAGGCGTCGACGAAAGTGTCGGCTTCGACCAGGATGTCTTCGTCTGGTTCAGCAGGCTTATCAGACTTACCAGCCTCGAGCGCCCGCAACCGCACCGCCCGCACGCGCCTCCGGTCGAGTTCGACAGCGGCAGGGTGATAGCGGTGCAAAACGGTGATGTCTTCCGCCTCGACCATCTCCTTAGCGACTTTGAGCGCCGCGCTCGGCTCGAAGGTCATCATGGGGTTGCCGGGCTCCAAGTAGACGCACTGCCGGTACTGTTCCGAATCTTCGCCGTAGGCCTCCCGGTAGTGGCGGACGATGCCCGACTTTAACTCCTCGAGCAGGGGCGCACGCACCCCGGTGTAGTGCGTCTCGATAGCGCCCAAGGAGGCGAGCACGCCCGCGAAGTGTTCGTCCTGCGTGACCAGCAGCGTGGTAAGTCCCTCCCTGGCCGCGCGAACGGCGGCAGCGACGCCCGGTGCCGACTCACCAAAAACAAGCACATCAGCCTTCATCGTTTTCATCATCAACCCCTCCTTGTTGACAGATATCAGATATCTGTTTTAAACTATAGCTCGAGGCAAATCAACTTGGATAGGAGCAACTCAGACAGGAGCAGGGTGTGGAGAATCTTCCCCCGACGGAACTTCCCGGCTTGACCAAAAACTTTCACGTTCCCGCAGCCGTGTCGGGCAACGACGAGGCTCGAGCCCGCTGGTTTTCCGGCTTGGGTCTAGGGCTTTTCGTCCACTGGTCGCTCGACGTGCAGCTCGGGTCGGTCATCAGCCACTCGATGGTGGGGGCGTCGCAGGACTATCTGGAGCGTTTCATCCACGACTTGCCCAAAACCTTCGACCCGACGCGCTTCGACCCGGACGCCTGGGCGCGGCAGGCGAAGGTCGCCGGGGTGCGCTACGTGGTGTTTACCACCAAGCACCACAGCGGCTTTTGCATGTTCGACACCGAAACCACCAGCTTCAACGTGATGAACACGCCTTATGGTAAAGACATCACGCATGAAGTCGTGGACGCTTTTCGCGCCTGGGACATCGCCGTCGGCTTTTACTTCTCTCCCGACGACTTCTGGCTCTTGCACCGGCAGGGATACGAGGTGACGCGGTCGCGCCCCGAAGCCAACCCGCGCAACAATCCCGAGCTGATGGCGCACAACCGGGCGCAGCTCCGCGAATTATTAACCCACTACGGGCCTGTCGACATCGTCTTTTTCGACGGCGAGCCCGAGGGGTTGAAAGAACTCGCCTGGGAGCTTTCGCCGCAGACGGTGGTGACGCGAGGCGACATGGCGACGCCCGAGCAGACCCTGCCGGACGCGCCCCTGCCGCCTCCCTGGGAGGCGTGCTTCACGCTCGGCACCCAGTGGGCGTACAAACCTACCCATGAAACGTACAAGTCGGGCACGGAGCTTATCGACATGCTCGTCGAGACACGGGCCAAGGGCGGCAACCTGCTCCTGAACGTGGGTCCCAAACCCGACGGGGAGCTGCCCATTCAACAGACGGACCGGCTGCAAGAACTCGCGCTGTGGATGTTCGTCAATAGGGAGGGGATTTACGACACGGCGTCCCTCCCGGTCGTCCGGGAAACGCTCACGCTCGAGCACGAGGTCTGGTACACGCGCAAGGGCGACACCGTCTACGCCCTCGTTACGGGCGGCGCGTGGCCCAAGGGGGAGCGCAAAGTCGTCACCCTGAAGAGCATTTGCGCGACCGAAGCCACGGAAGTCGAGGTGTTGGGGCAGTCGGGCAACGCGCTCGAGTACCGCCTCGGCGTCAACCCCAGGGCGAGCTGGACGCAGGATGATAACGGACTGCACCTCTCGGTGATGCGGGCGCAGCGCCTGCACAACGACTCGAAGTGGCCCAACCCCGTGGTGATTCGCGTTACTCACGCCCGTTGGCAAAACGAAAGGGCCTGACGTGGCCCGGCTGAAGACCCTCGAGCGCAGCCCCACCATCCGCGAACGTGTGCAGGACGCCATCCGCGCCTACGTGTCCGAGAACGGCCTCAAGGCGGGTGATGCCCTGCCGCCCGAAACGAAGTTGGCCGAGCAGTTGGGCGTAAGCCGCTTGTCGGTGCGCGAGGCGGTCAAGGTGTTGGAGAGCACGGGCTTCGTGCGCTCGGAACGCGGCAACGGCCTGTTCGTCGGCAGCTTCTCGTTCGACCCGCTTCTGGAGCACCTGCCTTACGGCCTCATGGACGACCTTGGCAACCTCTCCGACCTGTTGCAGATGCGGGCCTTTTTGGAACTTGGCATGGCGGACGCGGTGCTCGCCCGGCTCACGGAGGAGCAGCTTGGGGCGGCACGCGCGGTTCTTGAACAGATGAAGGCGCAAGCGGCGGCGGGCGGCGTCTCGCCCGAGGCCGACCGCGAGTTTCACCGGCTCTACTGCCAGAACCTGAACAACCCCCTCATCAGCAAGGTCACCGACGTGTTCTGGCAAGCCTTCCGCCGCGCCAGCCAGCACGCCGCCATTGGGGACACCGACCCGGCCCGCACCTACCGCGACCACGAGCGGGTCGTCCGCGCCCTCGAGACCGGCGACCTCACAGGTCTCCGAAACGCGCTCGAGCAGCACTACGCTTACATCCTCGAGCGTTTAGGACGTGCTCAACAGCGCGAGAAAGGAGGCGCGTG
This sequence comes from Trueperaceae bacterium, assembly GCA_965214995.1. Lineage (GTDB taxonomy): Bacteria > Deinococcota > Deinococci > Deinococcales > Trueperaceae > CBDCCT01. The sequence goes on along the minus strand of CBDCCT010000002.1, from coordinate 3,070,944 downwards.
ACCCTCTCCGGCGTCATTCCGCCCGTCATTACGCCGCTCAAAGATGACGGCAGCCTCGACCTGACTGGGCTTGAGAGGCTACTCGAGCGCCTCGTCGCGGCAGGCGTGGACGGGCTTTTCATGCTCGGCTCGAGCGGCGAAGGCCCGTGGCTAAGGCGCGAACAGCAACGGGAGGTTCTCAGCGCAGCCGTTCGGGTCGCGGCGGGACGGGTGCCCGTCGTCGCCGGGGTGCTCGAGGCGAGTACGGCCCGCGTCGTCGAAGTCCTGCCCACCTTCGAGGCGCTGGGGGTGAGCGCCTTCGCCCTCACGACGCCCTACTACTTTGGGGTTTCCGACGAGGCTCAACTCAGGCACTTTGAAAAGGTGATAGGGGCGACGCATCTCCCCGTCGTGCTCTACAACATCCCGTCGGCGACACACAATCCGCTCTCGGTCGAGACCGTGCGGCGGCTCGCTCAGAATCCGCAGGTCGTCGGCATCAAGGACAGCACGGGCGACCAGGAGCACTTCCGAGGGTTGCTCGAGCTTAAGACCGCGAGGGAGGACTTCAGCGTTTTGCAAGGTGCCGAGGTCGCCGCGGGCGAGGCGCTCTTGGCGGGTGCGGACGGCGTGGTCGCGGGTCTCGCCAACCTCGAGCCGGAGGTGTTCGTGCGGATGCTCGAGGCGGCGCGGCGGGGAGACGAGGCGCGGGTGCGGGTGCTTCAAGCACGCGTCGCCGCCCTGTGGGAACTCCACACCCACGGCCACTGGCTGAGCTGTTTAAAGTACGCCGCCCACCTGCGCGGGTTCGGGTGCGGGAAAACCCTGGGGCTAGAGGAGCTTGCGCCGGACGCCCAAGCCCAAATAGCCGACGTTCTAAGCCTGTACCAACAAGGAGGTACACCATGAAACCGTCCGTTTTTCGTCCCCTCATCGTTCTGCTCGCCGTTTTCGGTCTCTCCACAGCCCTGGCCCAGGACACCGTGCGCGTGTTCACCCTCGACTCGTTTCAAGAACTTATCAAAGGCCAGGGCGACGCGGGCACCAATGTACTCGCTGACGCCCCCTTCACGGTCGAGTGGGAACTCAGCCCCTTCCAGGGCTACGAACTCAAGATGCGCCGCGCCATCACCAGCCCGCGCCCGAGCGTGGACGTGGTGTTCGTGCTGGACAGGTGGGGCGGCTCGAGCATCTACCGCAGCGCCACGCCGCTCGGCCCCCTCATGGACGCGGAGCCGATTGAAAATTTCGACGACATCATCGCGGGCACCTTGGAACCGTTCACTTTTCAAGGCGAACTCTACGGCATCCCCTTCCGCAGCGCTTTTCATGTGCTCTGGTACAACGCCGAGATGTTGGAGGCGCAGACCGGCACCTCTGAGCCGCCTTCGAGCATGGCGGCTTTCTGGGACAACGTGGCCGCGACGACCTATACCGACGACAACGGCGACAAGGTCTACGGGCTCGCCATCTATGGCGGCGCGGAGGGCGGCAAGGAGTTCATCAAGCTGGCGATGGCTTACGGGGCTCGCATCCTGGACGATGACCTCAACGTGACCGTCGACAGTCCTGAAATGATTCAGTTCGTCACCGACATCAGCGACGCCTTCCAGGCGGGTCAGGTCGTGCCGAACTTCGACACCATCGCCTCGGGCGACGTGCGCACCTACCTCAAACAGGGCTTGGCCGCGCACGCGGTCACGACCTTCAGTTTTTACAACGACTTCAACAATCCCGAATCGTCACAGGTTCCGGGGCAAATCCGGGACGCCGTGCTGCCCGCCGCCGAGGGGTCGGGTTTGGAGTTTGCGCCTCACCAGGTGGCGACCTGGGGGCTGGTCATCCCTGCCGGGCTATCTGACGAGCGTAAAGCTTTAGCATGGGAATTCATCCGCTACCTCTCGAGCGGTGATGCCTCACTCGCCCTCGCCTTGAACGGCAACGGCCCCATCCGCCAGTCCGCTTTCTCCGACGCTGGCTACAACGAGACCGAGCCGACCTCGGCGACGCTGCAAGCTATCGCGCCGACCGCCAAAGCCATCATCCAGGCCATCGACGCCTCAACCGAAATTCTGGAGATTTACGGCGAAGAAGTGACCGCCGCCATGCTCGGCGACAAGACGCCCGAAGAGGCGATGCAAAACGCCGCTGACGCCATCCGCACACTCCTAGACCAGTAAGGAACCGCCCTAACCCACTAGACCCATGATTCAGAGCCGAAGCCCCACCCCTCGTACTGCGCCCGCCCGCCGCGCCCCGCGTTTCTCGGAACGCCTGCGCGGCTACGGGCTCCTCTTGCCCGCCGCCCTGCTCTTGACGGGCATCATCCTGGTGCCGGAACTCTTAGCGCTCGGCATGGCCTTTACCGATTACGAGATTGGGCTCGAGCCCACCTTCGTGGGCTTCCGTAACTTTACGCGCGTGCTCACCGACCCGCGCTTTTTGCACGCCTTGCAGGTGAACGTCATCTACGTCGTCGCGGCGGTGGCGGCGCAGATGATTCTCGGGGTGCTCCTGGCGGTCCACATGGCGAAGCGCTTCCGCTTTCAGGGGCTCTGGATTGCGCTCATCATGCTGCCCTCGGCGCTCTCGACCACGGTCTTAATCGTCGTCTGGCGCTATATTTTAGACCTCAACATCGGGGTGGCGAACTACTTTATCTCACGGCTCGGCTTCGACCCGGTTTATTTTCTCAGTCAGGAGAACGCGCTCTTCACCGTCATTTTGGTCGAGGTGTGGGCGGCGATTCCGCAGGTTTTTTTGTTTATTTATCCCGCCCGCAGTACCATCTCGCAAGACATCTACGACAGCGCCGCCATCGACGGGGCGAGCGGCTTTGCGCTCTTTCGGCACATCACCCTGCCGCTCTTAAAGCCCGCCATCTACGTGGCGCTGATTTTTCGCACCATCTTCACCATCCGCTCGTTCGGCGTGGTGTGGCTCATGACCGGGGGCGGGCCGCGGCGCTCTACCGAGTTGCTGGCGATTTATCTCTACAAAGAGGGTTTCGTCTACAACCGCTTCTACAGCGCGGCGGCGGTGTCGTTTCTCATTCTCGTGATTACCGTCCTCATTTCGGGCTGGCTGGTGCGCCGCATGTACTTGAACACCTTCGCCGAGAGTAACGCGTGAGCATGTTCACCCGTAAGCGCCTCGGGCGCGGCGTCGACTACCTCATCACCTTGGTGGCCGCCGCCTTTTTGTCGTTTCCCGTGCTGCTCCTTGTTTTGTCGTCGTTCAAGCTCGAGCGCGACATCTTTTCGCGCGTGCCGACGTTTCTGTTCAGGCCGCAGTTCGACAACTACCGTGTCGTGTTCGAAAACAACGACTTTGTCAACGGCCTCCAGATGAGCCTGCTCGTCACCGTGGGCGCGGTGCTCTTGACGCTGCTGGCTTCTCTGCCCGCCGCGTATGCGTACTCGAGGACTGGTCTCGTCGGCGTGAAGCGAACTGCGCTGGGCCTCATCGCCGTGCGGATGTTCCCGCCGATTATCATCGCCATTCCCCTCTATCCCATCCTGCTCAGGCTCAACCTCTTCGACACGCCCTGGGTGCTGATTTTGGTTCACGCGGCCTTTCAACTGAGCATCACCACGCTGCTGCTCAAGGTGTTTATCGACGCCGTGCCCAAAGAACTCGACGAGGCTTCCATGATAGACGGGTGCAACCGCGCCCAGTCGTTCTTTCTGGTCGTGTTTCCGCTCCTCGCCCCCGGTCTCTTCGCCGCCTCCATCTTCGTGGCGCTCGCCGCCTGGAACGACTACCTGTTCGCCTTTTTGTTCACCAACTTCGAGGCCCGAACGCTGCCCATCGTCATCTCCGAACTGCTCCAGCAGATCGAGCAGGGGCAAATCGGCTGGGGCGAGGTTTTCGCGGTCTGCACGGTGCAGATGGTGCCGATTATCGCTTTTATCTGGGCGACGCAAAAACGGCTCTTGAGTTCTTTTACCCTGGGCGCGGTGAAAGGGTGACAGAAAAGAACCTCGTTTTCATCGTCGCCGACCAGCTCCGGGCGGATGTCGCCTATCACGAGGCTTATCCGTTCGTAAAAACACCGAACCTCGACCGCCTGCGGCAAGGGGGGACGACGTTCACGAACACCTTTTGTCAGTACCCCGTCTGCGGGCCGTCTCGAGCCTCGTTTATGACCGGGCGCTATCCGCAGCAGGTCGGCGTTTTGGACAACCGCTCGCTGCTGCCGCCCGAGGAGCGCACCTGGGGGCATCACCTCGAGGCTAACGGCTTTGAAACCGTCGCCTTCGGCAAAACGCACGGCATGAACCCCGGTTTTACCCGCTACCCCGAACCGGATTTTCTGATGAGCTTAGGCACGACCGAGTGGGGCTGGTTCAGCGGGCAGTCGATGACGACGGCGAGCCGAGATGAGCCGAGACGTCCCCTGGTCGGTGTGCTCGAGGGTGGTGAAGCGGCTCACTACGACGTGCAGGTCACGTCTCGGGCGGTTCGCTTTCTCTCTCAACGAGACGCGAACCGCCCTTTTGCCATGTTTGTCGGCCTCCACACACCGCATCCGCCCCTCTTTCTCCCCGCCGCGTACCACCACCTCTACTCGCCTGATGAGATCGAACTTTTTGAGGTGTCCGAAGACCCCGCGACCAAACCTTCCATCCAGCAGGCGGTGCGCGAACCTTGGTTGGGAATTTCGGAGGAGGTAAGGCAGGAACTCGTGGCGGCTTATTTAGCGCAGGTCACGCTGATGGACACGTGCTTAGGGCGTTTGTTGGACGGGCTCGAGCATCACGATCTGCTAGACGATACGCTCGTCGTGTTTACCGCCGACCACGGCGAGCAACTTGGCGAACACAATATGCTCGGCAAATTCAACAGTTTCTACGAAGGAAGCCTGCGCGTGCCGCTGGTGCTCAGCCTTCCTTCTAAACGGCAGCCGGACCAAAACACTTCTGCGCTCGTAGAACTTTTGGACGTGGTTCCGACCCTTTTCGATACATTAGGGGTACCACAACCGGACGGCCTTACGGGAAAAACCCTGCTGCCGCTCCTCGAGCACTCAGAGCGCAGCCACCGCTCGTACGTCCACGCGGTACTGCTGGACAAGTCTGCGAGCAAGGTGGGGCGCTCGAGCCACTTTACAAATGCGGTTCGCGGTCAGATGGTTCGTTCAGAACGCCTTAAACTTGCCGTTTACACAGATGGGGCCGGGGAGCTTTACGACCTCGTAGACGACCCCGCGGAACGTGTGAACCGTTACGCCGACATAGCATTGCTTGGTGAGAAGACGAGAATGCTCGAGGCGCTCGTGCGTCATGCAGGGATAACGTTCGGAATGCCACCACTTTGGGGCTACAATAACTTTCCTGGTTGATCTATAGTTGACGTTACCGCCGCCAAAAGCTGTATAGGATGGTGAATCAAGCAACTCAGGAACGCGTTTTCACGGATGGCGCGTCCATTAAATTCTGTACTATTTTTACGGTCAAGATACTATCTCGTCAAAGCTGACTTGCTAAAAAATGATCTGTGGCAAACTTACCAGATACACCTTTTTGCGGTTGACGCGCGCCAGCAATTCCAAATTTAATTCTCCCCTTGCCCAGCAGAAGCGGTAGCCTGGAGGTATGGAAAAGGGGTTGCGCTTTAACCAACTCGTTGACGTGTTGGGCAGCATCTTCGAGGGGATGCAAGACAGCAGAGGAAAGAATAAGCAGTACAGCTTGAGCGAGATAGGCTTAGCGGCGTTACGGGCAGGCCGCCCTGCCGTTGCGTTTTCGGTGTTCTTCATGCAAAACGCCTCGTTTCTGGAATGGCAACGGGAGATGAGAGCGCGCAAAGGCCGGAGCAACGTGCAGAGCTTGTTTGGTTTGGAGCGCATAGCGAGTGACGAACAGATTAAGAACGTGCTCGACGAGCACTCGCCCGACGCGCTGGCTGTGGCTTACCGCTACGTGGTGCGTGAACTTGTTGGCTCAGGCTTACTCAAGCAGCACTTCGAGAATGCGGGGCGGGTGTTGGTGGCACTGGACGGCACGCTGTACCACAGTTCGGAACGGGTGAGTTGCGAACGCTGCGGCAAAATAGACAAGGGTGGCAAAACACGCTATACCCACAGCGTTGTATTGCCGGTCATGCTTAGTGCAGGGGCTCATGAGGTGCTCTGTTTAGAGCCTGAGTTCGTTCTATGCGAAGACGGTAGCGACAAACAAGATTGTGAGAGCGCGGCGGTTAAGCGTTGGCTCTCGTACAAACTGTCCGAGTACGGACTGGGGCGGGTGGTCATTTTGGGTGACGACCTCTACTGCCATCAGTCCACCTGTGAGCGCGTGCTCGAACAGGGCTGTGACTTCGTGTTCGTGTGCAAGCCGAGCTCGCACAAGACGCTCTACGACTACCTCTCGCTCAGCCCCATCCAAGAAGTGACGCTTCTACAGGGTCAGGGTAAGAAACAGCGCAGCCTTTGCTACCGCTTTGCTAACGACCTAGCGCTACGCGACGGTAGGGACGCTCTTACTGTGAACTGGTGCGAAGTCACTGAGCGAGATGCTAACGGCAAGACGCTCTACCACAACACCTTTGCGACTAACCTCTCTTTGAGCCTACAAACCATTGTCCGCGTCGTTACCTGGGGGCGTGCTCGCTGGAAAGTCGAGAACGAGGGCAACAACGTGCTCAAGACTAAAGGCTACAACTTTGAGCACAACTTTGGGCACGGCAAGCAGCATCTCTCGACTATCCTGCTATCGCTCATGCTCCTTGCCTTTGTATTTCACACGCTTTTCGACCTGCTCGATACGCGTTACCAGGTCATCCGTACCCGCTTAGGTCCCCGTTCCACCTTCTTTGGCGACTTGCGCACCCTGACCCGGTTTCACCTGTTCGACTCCTGATCTCAGCTCTTACCCTTTATGGCTCAAGGACTTGAGCTTGAGCACGTTCTAGGGCTCGACTCCTCTTGAACGGTTAAGTTTGGAACTGCTGAACGCGCGCGTTAGCTGCAGAAGCTAACTTCTCAACTGAGGTATAATAGTGCTATGGCAACCCTCGCCTATCAAGAAATCGTTGATCTCATTGCGGGTGCAAACCCTGCCGGCGTCGTGTCTTTTCGCCCCTCTGAAAATGCACAGGCGCGGGTCGCCGACCTTATCGAGCAGGAGAAGACGCAGGGATTATCCCAGGACGAGCGCCGCGAACTCGACCAATACATGCAGCTCGAGCACGTCATGCGCTTGGCGAAAGCAAAAGCCAGACAACTCCTGAGTGAGTAAAACGTACGTCCCGGCAGACCTGCGCCAACGTGTTTCAGCCAGGGCGAGCCGATGCTGCGAATACTGCCTCATCCACGAAGACGACAGCTACTACGCGGTGCAGGTCGACCACATCATCAGCGAGAAGCGTGGCGGAAGGACCGAAGAGGATAATCTCGCGCTCGCTTGTGTAGTTTGTAACCGCGCTAAGGGGAGCGGTGTGGGCTCCATCGACTGGCACACAAACACGTTTGTACGCTTCTATAATCCGCGGACGGACCGTTGGACCAGCCACTTCAACCTTGACGGAGTGCAAATCATACCGCTCACCGATATTGCCCGCGTGACAGAGCGCTTGCTGCAGTTTAATATTCGCGAGCGCCTGTTGGAGCGGGAGATTTTGCAGATGATAGGGCGCTACCCTCCAGAAGGTGCAACAATTTGAAGGGTGACACTGACTTATCTCTTCTGCAGCGAACGCGCGCAACCGCCGCAGAAGCACGAACACGTCCCTAAACACCTTTGTGGGGTATGACAGACCTGGGATTACTCTATTCTGATGGAGTAATCCCACTTGTACAGGACGGGCGCCCCAAAGCTCCTGCGCTGCTTGCTCAAGCGCTTGGGCAACCGATTCCCCTTGTCGGGGATTCACCGGTCACGCAAAACGCCTTAAGGAAAGGTGTTACGCAGCCAACTGATGATGCCCAAGTCGCCGGGGGTAATCCGCCTGGCCCGGTTCGGATGGTCGGCATCGGAACTGCATACCCCGCAATCAGTCGAATGATGCACCATGCTGACCACCGGCACCCACTGCTCCGTTGCTTCATTGAAACGGTAGTGGTAGACAGAGCTTCCGCTGTGTCCGCCGCTGGTATCGCAAGAGTGCTTGATGACGCGGTTCCACCCATCCGGGCCGGGGCTGAAGTAGCTTCCCAAATCGCACGGCTGCGAGTCGCCGAAGAGCCTCGCCCAGTAGAGTTCTTCCCCGAACGTATCGTTGTCACAAAGCGCGGGGCGGTTACTAGCGGAGCCTTCACACATCGGGTAGCCCCGGTTATAGTGAGTTCGCCCGTTGAGGTAGGAGCCGGGTCCGGCCCAGTAGCCCATCCAGCCGGTAAGGTCGCCCAAGCGGTCGGGGGTGACGATGAGCCCCCAGTCCCACTCCGGGCACTTGTAGGAGCCACCCGCGCAGGCCTGGGAGCGCCAAGGGGCAGGCGTGAAGTACCAGGCTTCGGTGCCCAGGTCGGGCTCGAGCTTGATGGTCGAAGAACCGTAAGGGCTGCCGTTGAGGCCGTTCCTGCCGGGGTCGACTTGCACCGTAAACCAGGTGTTGGTGCCACGCCTGTTGATACAGTGCGCCGCGGTGATAAGGTGGCGGGGGCCAATCAGCGTGCCGGTGCAGTTAGAGTCCTCCCTACCAAACTGTGAGACTGCGCGCCAAGGCCAGTTTGTCGTGGAGAACCAGACAAGCCGACCGTCGGCGCCGTTGCTCCAGCCTTGGGGAATGATGGGTCGTTCGTTGGCGTCGGGGTCAGGAACGCCTTCGGTGGCGTCCGTTAAGCCGCGGGCCTCTTGAAAGGCGTGGACGGCCTCTAAAAGCGGTTGCTCGAACAGAAGCTCGAACTCGTTACCCGTGGTGGGGTTGAAGACGTGGAAAGCGACCCGACCGTACTCCGCCTCGTCGACGGGCACTTCGCTCGAGGGGTCGCTACCGGGCGCGTCCTCGCCGACAAAAACTGCTTCCTCGGGAGGGCCATCGCTCAGCGTTCCCTTGCCGACAAACCGCACCGTCAGGTGCTCATTAATTCGTACGGGTCCGGCGGGCGGGTCTTCTGCTGAAATAACCTCGCGCAGCTCTTCCGTGCCGAATTGGTCTTTGACCGTCAGCCGCAACTCCGCTACTTTATTCAGGCTACCCGCCACGCCCCTGACGTTGAGCGTCCGCACGCCCGTGGCCGCGTCGACGCCAGCTTTCAAGGTCAGCGTGCGGCTCGTTTTGGTGGTGTCGGGGTTAAAGTCGCCAGTCAAGCCGTTTACGTCCCCCTCCAAGCTGAGCGCGACCGTGCCATCAAAACCGCCCGTGGCGCTGATGGTGACGGTAACTTGCGCTTCGGCGTTTTGCGCTATCGCCATAGCGGAGGGTGAAAGCTCGAGCGAGAAGTCAGGCGTTTCGTCGTTCTGCTCTTGTGTACAGGCGAGTAAGAGGACGGCGAGGAGCCAGAGGAGCGCTAACCGTTTGAGGTAAGAGTGTTTCACGCGTATCCTTTCGACACTGTGAGGGTCTGGGTGAACTCTAGGGTTGACCTCAGAATGTTTATGTTCTAAGCGAATGGTTAATCTTGTGCCACCTCCAACCGGGCGAGTGTGTACAACGTTGTCGTTCGCACCGTAGCCGGGTCGGCATGAACCGGGCGTGAAAGGCGCGTTCACGCTTGCTCCGGTACATAGAGTCATCTGGCAAGCGTGGTCGTTCAGGGCGTGGTCAGGTCGCACTAATTTTGAGAAGATGAGCGCTGTCCTCTACAATGGGGCCATGCAGCTTAGGACGCTCGGGGGACTTAAGCTCGGCGGCTCGACGTTCCAGAAGCCGAAGCCGCTGTTGCTGCTTGCTTATGTGCTGCTCGAGGGGCCCCTCGAGCGGCGTCACCTGGCGGAGCTTTTCTGGCCTCGGGCGGCGAATCACCTCAACAGTCTGTCGCAAGCGCTGTCACAGTTGCGCCGGGCCGCGCCGGATGTTCTGGAAACCGACGAGGCGAGGGTATGGGCAAACCTACCTTCCGATGTCGGGGGCGTGCTGGACGCCCTAGAGGAGGGGAAAGAAGCGCGCGCCGTCAGCCTCTACAGGGCACCATTTCTGGAGGGCGTTTTCCTGCCGGACTGGGGGACAGAACTTGAAGAGTGGGTTTACAGCACCCGCGAAGCGGTGGCGGAGCGGGTGCGCGGCGCACATCTCGGACTCGCTGAGAGGGCGGCGGCCGAAGACCAAACTGAGGTCGCCTTGCACCATGCGGAGACCGCCTTCACCTTGAGCGCCGCGCCCCCCTTGGGGCCGGGCGAGCTAAAGCGCCTGCACCGGTTGTTCCTGCTCGGAGAGAGCGTTTACCTGCCTCGGTTGCGAGCGGAAGCCGGAGGGTACGACGTGGCGCTCGAGGGAACCAAGCTCGAGGCCGAGCGCTACTTCCGGGCCAAAAAAGCACCTCGACCTCCAAACCTCCCGAGCCGCAGCACCACGTTCATCGGGCGCGAGCTGGAAGTTGCCGAACTCAGCGCGATGCTGCGGCGACGCGACTGCCGCCTGGTCACGGTCGTGGGCCAGGGAGGAGCCGGGAAAACGCGCCTTGCCCTGGAAGTTGCCGAGCAGCAGGCCAAGCGGGATTCGTTCCGCGACGGCGTGTGTTTTGTTGAACTCGCGGTCTTGGCGGACCCCGGCGCGGTCGCCCCCAAAGTGGCGGAGGTCCTGGGCCTCGTCCTGCAAGGTCATGACGACCCCGCTACGCGGCTGCGGCGCTATCTGAAAGCCAGAGAAACGCTCTTGGTGTTCGACAACTTTGAGCATCTGCTGGCGGGCACCGCGCTGGTGTCCGAGCTGCTGGCCGCTTGCCCGAGCCTGAAAGTCTTGGCGACGTCGCGCGAACGGCTGCACTTAGAGGAGGAGTGGCTGTTCTCGCTCGGCGGACTGGCGTATCCGGAGGTCGGCCCCGCCCTCGAGGAGGCCCGAGCGTTCGGCGCGACGCAGCTCTTCGCGGAACGGGCCCGGCGCGTGCAGAAGACCTTTGACCTTAACCAAGACAATTGGAAAACCGTTGTTGAGATTTGTACGCTTGTAGAGGGCTCGCCCTTGGCTATCGAGCTCGCCGCAGGCTGGATCAAGACGATCGCCCCCAAAGACGTCGCCCGGGAGATTGAAAAGAACGCGGACATTCTGCGCACCCGGACCCAAAATATCCCGAATAGGCACCAGAGCATCCGGGCGGCGTTCGACCATTCCTGGGAACTCCTTACCGCTCAGGAGAAAGCGAGTTTAAGCGCGCTGTCCGTGTTCCGGGGCGGCTTCACCAAAGAAGCGGCGGACGAGGTGGCGGACGTGCCGGTGAGCGTGCTGGCGTCTTTGGTCGACAAGTCGCTCGTGCAAGAACCGCTCGGCGGGCGCTACGGCCTTCACCCCCTGCTGCATCAATACACGCTCGAGAAGCTCCTCGAGCGTCCGGTCGCCGGTACGTTGCGAGAACGCCACCGAGCATTTTACCTGAACGCGCTTCAGGCCTGGCGCGCGTCGGAGATGTTTCCTAGTCCCCAAACGATAGCGGCGCTCGCGCCCGACATAGACAACATCCTCGCGGCCTGGCACCGCACCTTCGCGGCGGGCTGCGAAGGGGTTGGCCGCGCCGCCGAGGCGCTGACCTGGTACTTCGAGGTGCGGGCGCAGTACCACGAGGGCCTCGAGCAGTTGGCCCTAGCTTCCGAGTCGGCTTTCGGGTCGGCTTTCGAGGCCGCTTCGTTGGAAGGGACAACCTGCCGGGAAACCTTGGGCCACCTTCTGGTGTACCAAGCTTGGCTCGGCCACTGGCTGGAGAACGAGCGAGCGGAGGCCTGGGCCGAGGAGGGTCTGGGCTACCTCCGCCCGCTCGGGGCCGTGGACGGCATCATCTTGGGACTACGCGTGCTCGGCATCATCGCCTGGCGCAGGGGCGCGTATCCCGAAGCGGAGCGGACCTACCGGGAGGCCTTAAGCCTCGCCCGGACGACGCGCAAAAGAGCCTGGGAGGCCGTCGTTCTCGACGGCCTGGGTTTGGCGCTGTCCTGCCAGGGGTATTACGAGGAGGCGGAGCGCTGCCACGCGGCGGCGCTCGACCTCAACCGGGCGCTCGACAACCCGTTCCAGCAGGTCCATAACCTCGCCAACCTGGCCGCCGTCTCCAGGCGCGCGGGCCGACGCGACAACCTCTTGACGCTGGCCAGGCAGGCGCTGAATCTCGCCAGAAAAATTGAGTTCAACCAGTATGTCCCCTATTGCGTGACCGAGCTCGCTTGGGCGCACGCGCGGCTGGGGGCGCATGGTGAAGCGGAAGCCACCGCCCTCGAGGGGTACAACCTGGCGTCTTCTATCGGGGATAACTGGACGCAGGCCGGGGCACTCTTGCTTCTGGGGCACCTCGGCACAGAAACCTACGACTTCGCGCGTGCTCAGGGGATGCTCGAGCAAAGCGCCGCCATCGCCCTTGCCAACGGCGACCTGTCACTCGTCCTCCGCGGTCTCTACAGAGCCGCTCGCCTCGAGGCCGCGCGGGGCGGTAGAGAGCGGGTCGCACTGTGGCTTATGTGGTTGGGGGCGCACCCGGCGCTGCCACACTGGACGGCCCGCGCGGTGCGCGACCTCCTCTTTTCGGTGGGTGAAGTGCTGCCGCCCGCTGTCCTCGAGCAACTGCGCGAGCAGAGCGTAGGGCTGAGCCTCGAGGAGATGCTCGCCGCAGCTCTGCCGGGTGCGAGTCGGGTCCGCGGGCGCGTGGGCGGAAGTCGCGCGGCCCCATGAACCCTAAGGTGTGCAGGCGCTTCTTTCCGGGCTCGTGCTACCAGCGCTTGATGGCGATGAGCGGAATTTCGTTCAGGGTGGCGAAGCTCTTGACGGTGAGGTCAACCACCCCCTCCTCGCGCTTGAGCGCCGCGAGTTCGCGACCGCGCAGGTACCTCTCGAGCGCGACGCGGTCGTAAAACAGGTGCAGGCTACCCGCCTCGGCACCGGCCTCATTAATGAACCAGGTTTTCCAGATGAGTCCGGGGGTGCTAGCGACGGTCTTCGCCAAGAGGTTGATGAGTTCCTGGTAGACGTTACCTGGTCCTCGGTAGCAAAAACTCACGAGCAGGAGATGATCGTGAGGTCCCACCTCACGACGCTCGGGTGAATTTGTCGCCGTGGTCCTCGTTTTCATAGCGGGCTCCTTCTCCGTTTGAGTTTGTTGGGTGTGGTACAGGGTTGCTGTAGGATGAAGGAAAGGGGATGAACTTAGCGTGAACCCTCCGTTCACGCTCGGTTTGTGAGGGCGTCTTGAAAATAATCCACTGAATTTTGATAGGGGTTGAGTGAAGAAAAATATGAAACTTCAAGCCTCGCCAGATGCTTCTGCGGGAGTCGCGCGCAACAGCCGCATAAGCTTGCCTATCTTTGGGCACCCCTTAGGACAGGTCGCTTCGGCACCCGTTGTGGTACCAAGCCTGCCGAGCTACAGAGGCGAAGACTATGTGAGGGCACGGCGAATGTGCGCCATCTGCTCCCCGTGCTTCGCCTCGTGCTCGAGCAGATGATACAAAACCCAAGCGGGGTTCACGTCGTAGGGGTCGAGACGCCTTAAGCGGTAAAAGTTTTCGCTATCCATCTCTTTGAGGTTGTCAAACAGCGCTCGCCGCACCGCGTCCAGCCTGTGCAGGTGCTCAGCTGGAGCGGCTCCTGTGGTTTTTGATAAGTGACCTTCTCTGTCTCTCACATCAACAGGGAAAAGAGACATCAGGTCGTCGGGAACGTCTTGCTCGAGGATTTCACAGTAAAGCCAGTCGAGTTCGATGGCGGCGACGTGGTAGAGCAGGGTGCCGATGCTGTTGGGGAAGCCTTCGGCACGAGCATCTAACGCTTTGACAGACAAATCGGCGACCGTTTCGCGGGTTCGCTCGCGTTCTTTCTCGAGACAAGCCAAGGCGTACCCTACGGGTGCTGCGTAGCCTTCTAAGGGGTGGATAGCCAGGGTTTCTTTTGCTTCCGACATGGCATTCTCTGACATAGCGTCCTCCTCAGTGCAGGATAAAGGCTTGGCGAGGAAAGGGTGCGCCCTGTGGACGAGGCGTTCCAGGTCGAGAACGCCCTCGAGCGTAAACCCAAGCGTTTTTCAAGAGAAGACCTCCTCGTTTTTCTCACGCCCCCGCTTGATGGCGACGAGCGGCATGTCGTTTACGGTGTCGAAGGTTCTAATCATTACGTTACAAACGCCCTCCTGATGTTTGAGGTTGGGCACGATGGGACCACACAAGTAAGCGTCCAGCGCCTTACCATCCTCGAACAGGTAGATACTGCCCGCTTCGGCGGCGGCCTCGTTGATAAGCCAGGTTTTCCAGATGAGCCCCGGCGCGTTTGCGATGCACTGAGCCAAGATGGTCAGCAACTGCTGGTGGACGTTACTTGAGCCTTGGTAGCGGAAGGTGATTTGCAAGAGCTTTTCGGACGGGGTGGGTATCATGGTCGTCTTCCTTTCGAGGGATAAAGCCTGAGAGCTGCACTTTCCGAGCGAGTAGGGCGTCAAGTGGCGCGGTAGCCTAACATCGATGTCGGGGTTAGGCACGCTCGAGTCTCTTAATCAACTCTCCTACCTAACCTCACCCAGCCAGTACCGCTCGGCCAGCGCGTAAGCCTGTTCGCCTATCTGCCGCCCCATCACCCGGCCGTACCTGTCGCCGTCTTGAATATGGATGCCGCCATAGAGCCGGGAAATCGCCGCCTCATCCGCCGCGTCTTGAAACGTCTCCCACTGGAGCACGACGACCTCCGAGGGGCTGGCTTCAAAGCGGTTGCCGCCGACGGGCACGAGGTACTGCCCCAACAGGTCGAGGATGCCGTCGTCGTTAAAGTCGTCTTGCAACACCGTCACGCCGTCGTAAAATCGGTCACTGCCCGTGTAGCGGGTGAGCACGTCCGCCGCCGCCGCGCTGAAGGTGCTGTGACCCGAGACGTATTCGGGAAACGCCGGGGTGACGAAGGTGAGGCTCTGGTAGGGTCGCCAGGTGTCACCGAGGATGGTCTGGGTTCCCAGCCCCGGCCCGCCCCAAGCTGTAATCATCTGCCCGGCGTATAAGTGACGCAGGGCGGAGGCCGGGCGGACGAAGTCGTAGGCGCGCTTGGCCTCCCAGGCGGCGATGCTGGCGTCGAAAATGGCACCGTTTAACGCGAAGTAAAGCTTGACGTCGTCGTCCAGGGTGTGCTGGTCGCGCTGAGAGATGCCGTGGGCGAGGGCGTTCCAGTGACCCGGCGGGGTCTCGGTGCGCGGTCCGTCGGCCCAATACTCGGCGATGCACTTGTGGTAGTCGGTCAGGTTGGCGCTGTACTCGAGCACCTGATTAAACTGCTTATGATAGGCTTCGTCGTTCGTCATGGTTTGTCCGAGGGCGTCGGTGTAGGGGGCGCTCGAGCCCATCTGCGGCGGCGGCGGCGGGCGGAACTGGTCGCCGGAAGTCAAGGCGAAGGGAGTCACCGCGCCCCAGTGCGGCGTTACAAAGGTCTGGTCGTGGTAACTGGCGGGGTCGGCGGGGTCGATGCGGGGAAAGCCGTCTTCGCTCACCACCTCGCCGGTCGGCACGCGCAGGGGCTGCCAGTGGTTGGGGTCGAAGCCGGAGTGACCGGGTGCGTTATTCGCCTCGGGGTCGGCACTGTTAACCGCTTCAAAGAGGTAGGGGTAACGGCTCGAGGTGGTGTCGGTGTAGCCGTTCGCAGCGTTGGAGCCGTCGTGCTCGCGCGACGCCAGCACCGCCTGCGCGGCGCGAAAGCCCGTCCCCGCCGGGGTCGCGTCGGCCCCTGCAACGGCCTCATAGCCTAAGCGGTGCAGCAAGTTGGAAAAGGCCTGGGTGTCGTGCTCGTAGTCGGGAAAAAGGTCAACGAGCATGTGGTAGGCGGCCTGCGACACGGCGGCGGCTTTGTTGGCGTCGCTGTGTTCGCTGCTAGGGCGGCGCAACGCGGGGTCCAACACGGTGGGGACGGCAGCGCCGTCGTAGAGGCTCCAGGCATCAAACATCGCCTCATGCACCAAGTAGAGCTTGTGGCTGATGACGGTCGGGGACGGCGGATTGCTACGAATCGCCGCCAGCATCGCCTCGTTCCAGCGGACCACCACGCTCGCTTCCTCGCTGACGGGCACCTGAATCACCTCGGTGCGGGTGCAGCCTGCGCTAACGAGCAGCGCCAAAAGCGCCAGGATGACGGCGCTAAGGTAGCGGACTCGTACAACGTTAGGTTTCATAAATTTCTCCTGTGCCAAAAGTGGCTGAATGACTCCAGTGTTTGCCTGACTCCTTTTTTCATGACGTTCACAACTCCTCCTTCGTTCTCGCAAGCCTTTGCAGTTGCTGCCGTGCTGGTGTGGCAGGCCCGGCGGGATGAACGTGCGCGGATTTCGGTTCACCCTCTTTCCGAGTCACGTTTAAGAATGCACGAGTGGGTATGAACGACCCCTGAACGCTTCGTTTATGGCTGACGGTCTAGGATGTCACGCATCATCTCCCGCGCGTTCAGATTGGGTGCATCGTGCAATGCATTAAAGGTGGGACAGCCGCCGGTCAGAAACGTTCAAGGCCAAGGGTGAAGCAGCTTGTTGGGTCACAGTAGCTTTATCATCAGTTGCGCTCCTTCCCTTCAAAGACGGGGGTTTTTGCTCCTTCGTACTTTAGGAAGGGGGCGTAAGGCGTTTGCGCAAAGGTTTACCCAAGGTCGCATCGGTGCGAGACCCGCGCAGTATCCCCTTGCGCTTCAAGGGTCCAAACGGCGAGGCGGTCAGTACGGCTGCCGAGAGAATCAAGCCTGAGCCGAAGAGCCCTAAAGGTGCCAAACGCTCGCCAAAAACGAGCGCGGCCAAACTCACGGCCATCGCGGGTTCCACGCTGACCAGCAGAGCGGCTCGAGAGGCCTCGAGCCGTCGTAAACCCGTTTGATAAAGAAGATGACCCAGATAGGTCGCCAACCCGGCGAGGACGACGAGCAGGAGCCAGTGCCGCGGGGTTTTGGCCGTAAAGGACACGAAGGGCAACAGCCCCAGCGCCGCCAGCGGCATCAGAAACGCGCTCAAGACGAGCGGGCTGTAGCGCCTTAGCAGCCACTTGCCGACGAGGTCGTAACTCGCTAACGTCAGGGCGGCGACGCCGCCCCACAGGAGGGCGAGGGCCGACACCTGGACATTGCGCCCGCCGCCCAGCGACACGAGCCCCAAACCGAGCACGCTCACGGCGATAAGCGCCATTTTCGGGCGCGTCATCCGCTCGCCCAAAAAAAGCCACGCACCCAGCCCCACCAAGGCCGGTCCGAGCGCCACCGACAGGGCGGCTAAACTCACGCCGCCGTAATCTACCGCCAAGGCAAAGGAGGCGAAGTGCAGCGCGAGCCCGCCGACGGCGAGCCCCGCCACGACGCCGAGGTCGGTGCGCGTTTTCAGCCTCAGCTCGTGCCGCATGGAAGCGTGAAACAAAAAGGCGCTTCCCCCAGGAACGAACGCCAAAAAGCTATTTCCAGAGGGCCGATACCCGCCTCTAACAGTCCTTTGGTGATGAGTCCTGAAACCGCCCAAAGTAACGCAGCGGTCACGACAAAGCCCTGTGCCATAGTCGCCTCCTTGATGATGGTCCAGCATAAAAAGGAGGCGTTTGCGGGGCGTTTGCGACGGAGAGGTAGAGAAGGCTTGAGCAGCAAAGCAGCTACAGCTAAGTTTCCTCAGCCTCAAGCTGCTGTTGGTTTGCTTGTAGAAAGCGCACGAGCTTGTCTACACTCGAGAAGTTCACCCGCTCTTTTGTCTGCAGGTTCTCCAGACTCGCCCGCCACACCGCGTCTCGTTCGCCGTCACACCACAGCCGTAAAGCGTAGGTCACACTTTTTCTTTCCATAGGCTGAGCTTGAAGGTGGGGCGTTTGCAGGGCGTTTCAGCTTGCCCTAAGCCGAAGAAGAGACTACAATGGTCACATGATAAAGTCGTTGCGTGAAAGCAAAGCCAAACTGTCCGAGCTTGTCGAGCGTGCCAGCCAGGGCGAGGACGTGCTCATCACGGTGCGCGGCAAGGTCAAGGCGCGCCTGACAAGCGCCGTTCAACAAGATAATGCGGACATGCGGCGCTGGGCTACCGAACTCGAGCAGCTTCAGGCGAGCGTCGCTACGGGTAGTCATAAGCTGCGTACAGAAGACATCCTGAGCGAGGACCGCGGGGCCAGAGATTGACCTATTGGGACACCTCCGCGCTCATCAAGCTTTATGCGCCCGAACCAGATTCCCCTTACTTCCTTACGCTCCTCGCCCAGGCGCAGCATCCCCCCTTTAGCTCAGACATTGTCAGAGCTGAGGTGCTCTGCACGCTCTACCGTAAAGAGCACGCGGGCGACCTTAAACGGGGCGCGGCGGCAACGCTCTTTGCACGCTTTGCGAGCGACACGGCGGCAGGGCGTCTCGTCCTCATCCCTAACAGTGCGGATGTGACCGCCGAAGCCGAAAGGCTTGTAAAGCGAGCGTACAGCCAGGCTCAGCCCTTGCTTATCCGGAGTCTCGACGCCATTCACGTTGCGTCGGCGCTTGCCGCTCGAAGCACCACGCTCGTGGCGACGGACGCGCGACTTCGCAACGTCGCGGTGCTGATGGGACTAAAAGTGCTGCCTTAAGAGCCGGTCAGTCGAGACCTGGTTGAGCGTCACAAACGGTTACTGATGAAGCTTATTCAGGGTGTGTTTGGATGGACCACAGCTTCACTCTTGACCTCTTGACCACGGGGAATCGCATTGGCCCTTGATATGTGGTGGTTATCATTTATCAGTAAAGGAGAGCTTCGCTATGACGACGCCTGCCGGAATCAAACACACAAAATCCACGTTTATTTGATAACATCATACTTGGCACACCTGAAATTTGAAAAAGTTACCGGTAAATAATCCTATCCCTGTTGTAGCCCTTACGCACGTCTCGCGCCTAACGGCTTAAACTCAACGGCGCTAAAGGCGTTGGTAGAATGATTTGCGTGTGATTAACTCCTACTCTAGAAACTTGACGGGACGATTTAGCGTTCGTTGCAGTAAATAGTTAGGGGACGTTCTTAGGAGATGCTAGTGACACGATAATTTTGCCGCAAAGTTCACTAGGTGATTTGTCCTGCGTATAAAATACGGTCTTTGCTAAATCAAAAAAGCGTTCGTCTGCCAGAAAAATCTCATTAAAATCAGGGTCACGAAATTCTGGTCTTTGGCGTCCATTAAGTATTTTGAGAGATGTAGGGATATCTGGAGTGGGTAAAAGTAATATGACATTGGGTAGCTTGGATAATGCCTTATTAACCTTGTCTTGCTTCTCTTGTGTTGGTAATATCGGATGACCACCACCTAGCTCAAGAACACCAGTCCGGTAATCTTTCAGGAACCCGATGACTGCTATATCAAAAAAAGTCCGTCTGTATTCGTACCATGCCAAATCTCCTTGACTATTTTGGATGGCGGTCGCTTTTTTTTCATCAAAACCAGCGTCGAGAATGTAATTTTTCTCAACGCCATCGAGGGATTTAAAGGGTATGTGCAGTGTTTCAGCAAGTAGTTTGCCTACGGTAGATTTACCTGCCTTCATAGGTCCTATGAGGACAATTAAATCAGTCTCTTGATAAGTGGGCATGAGTCACCTAACTATGATTATACCTCACACTGCGGCATAACTCCCCTAAAATGTGCGGAATTATCGCATTTCGTGGATTTACTGTGAGAAGATGAGTGTCGCTGTCAGGCGCTGGGATGGCGGCAATGGAACGGGCGACAGGCTCATCGCACCACAGAGGGACGAACCCTACACCGGCCAGCGCACCCCTGTTTTCATCCTCGGCGGTGTCCACAGGAGGAGTTATACAGACGCTCGTAGCCTCACCTCGCCCTCAGCGTGACCCGCACGCCGCCCTTGGGTCGCAGCGTGATTTGGGGTTGCGGTGTTCCCCGCTCTCCCGCTAACAGCTCGAGCCGACAACGCTGCAACACCGTCGCTAGGCTCAAAACCATTTCCAGCAGCGCAAAATTATTGCCGATGCAAAGGCGCGGCCCGCCGCCAAAGGGAAAGTAAGCAAAGCGGTGCCGCCCCTCAGCACGCTCAGGACGAAAGCGCTCGGGGTCGAAGCCCTCGGGATTGGGCCAGAAGTCCGGGTGGCGGTGGGTGATATACGGGCTAATCGTCACGTCGGTGTGGGCTTTAAGCGCGGTGCCGCTGGGTAATACGTCTTCGTCAAGCGTTTGCCGCCCGATAAGCCAAGCGGGGGGATAGAGGCGCAAAACCTCGTCGATGACTTGGCGCGTGTAAGGGAGTTTGGGCACGTCGGCAACGGTGGCCGTGCGACCGGCCAATATCCTGTCAAGCTCCGCCAACAGCGTGTCGGTCACCGCCGGATGCTTGGACAGCAGATAGAACGCCCACGTCAGCGCGGTGGCCGAGGTCTCGTGACCTGCTAAAAACAGCGTCATCGCTTCGTCGCGCAACTGCTGGTCGTTCATGGTCTCGCCCGTGTCGGCGTCTCGGGCGTGCAGGAGCATTGATAACAGGTCGCCCTCGTCCTTACCCGTGCGGCGGCGCTCGTCTATGAGGCCGTAAACGACCTCGTCGAGCGCACGAATCGCGCGTTTGTAGCGGACGTTATTTGGCGTCGGCACGCTCGGCGGGAGGTCGAGAGGGGCCAGGGTGCGGCGGTTGGTCTGCTCGAGCGCAAACCCAAGCGCCTCCCCGATGTCCTCGGCCTCTCCGCTCAGGTCGGTGCTAAAGAGCGCCTTGCCGACCACCGTCAAAGTCAGGCGCATCATCTCCGGGGCGAGGTCGAAAGCTTCGCCCGTGTCGAGGTAAGGCTGCCAGCGCGCGAGCATCTCGAGGCACGCCTCCGTCATCATGTCGCCGAAGGTATCGATGCGCTGCCGGTGGAACACGGGCTGCGCCAGGCGGCGGTTTTTAAGCCAGGTCTCGCCCTCGCTGGTCAGCAGGCCCTCCCCGACGAGCGGCTTGATTTTATCGTAGGCCGTGTGCTTACGGTAATTTTTGTAGTTGTCCAAAAGCGCGTGTTTGATGTCGTCCGGATGGGCGATAAAGTAAAGCTTGCGCGGGCCGATGCGGTACGCGAACACGTCGCCAAACTCGCGCTGCGCCCCAAAGAAATAGCTGAACGGGTCCTTGAGAAGCTCGGGAACGCTGCCCACGAGCGGGTAGGTTTTGGGTCCGCGAAGGGCTGAGGTCATGAGGGTCTCCTTGGCTGTAGTTTGAGCGTTTAAGAAGGTTGACGTCCAGAGGCAAACGTCCTGAGCAGGGCCAGGTTCCGGTACGCCACTACCCATAACTTCGCCGCCTAACGACCCAATCTCAGCGATTTTGACGGTGCGACGGTTAAATTTGACATGCTCTAAGTCTACCTCCAGAAATTCAACGACAGAGTCACAATCCGTTGCGGCGTCTAGTCAAACCCGACCAGAGGAGGCAAATCCAAGGCTCGAGCTACCCAAGGTAAAGCCGTACTCAACTGCTGTTTTTGAACCCAGCGTACGCGAGGTGCATTAGGAATGGTGGGAAGACCGGCTCGAGAAGCAAAAAAGCCGGAAGCCCAAGCAGCAACTTCAGGAGCATCAGGCAAAATTGCCTCAGGCTTCGGACCTCCTTCAGCCGCCAAACTGGGCAACCAGCAACCAATATCTAAAGTGGGATTGGATAAACACGCCAGATTCCAGTCAATAAAAAGTGGCTGCCGTCCTTTAAGACATATGTTATCGCTACGCAAATCCCAGTGGCAAAGGCTTGAACCTTCCGTTTTACACTTATTTTCGGCTTTGATAAGGAGTGGCAAAACTTTATCCAACCACCTCATATCAACCAAACCGAGCGAGAGAAACGCTTCAGGATGAGAGGCGACGCCTTGCCAGCCTGGCTGGATATGCCCGAGAACTTCATGAAAAGGTTCGCAACGTGGTCGAACGCTGCATTAACCGCCTCATGGACTTTCGCGCTGTTGCCACCCGCTACGACAAACGCGGTAGAAACTACCTTGCAGGCGTGCTGGTCGCTTCCATTATTATGTGGTTGTGAATGTCAGTCAGACAGACCCTAGCTTGCGAGTAACTACGGATCAGAAGGCCAGGGGTTCGAATCTTCTCGGGCGCGCCACAAAACCTCGTGCCAGACGAGGTTTTGCTCTTTTCGGAAAGATATCGTTCTTGTCCCTTCTACTTTCTCCCCGCCACGAAAAATGGCTCGAGTTTGGCAATGTTGGGGGTATGAAGGTTCTTTAAAACGAGCGAGGTCGAGGGCAGCGACATCGGCATAGCAGGTAGAAACACTGCTTATCTCCTGCCCTAACAGCCATACAACCCCTTTACTCTTCCCCCGCCAGCTCACCGCTGCCGGTCTCCTGGTCGTTGTCCAAGAAGGTGTTGTCTTGCAGCGTGGGGGCAGCCGCGTCCGCGCTGAATAGGCCGTACCGGCTACCGGAAAGGGTGTTTCCGGTCGCCGTGCCGCCCGCCTGGCCGAAGAACAAGATGCCGCGTAACACGTTGTTTTCTAAGAGGTTGTTTGCTATCACAGGGGTCGCCTCGCCGCCGACGGCGACGCCGTTCGAGCGGTTGTCACGGATTCGGTTGTTTTCGACCGCGCCGCCGGCCCTGCCCAAAAAACCGATGCCCGAGCGCTCGTGCCCCGTCACCTCGTTGTCTTCGATAAAGGCCGTGGCGTCGTCGTCCACCACGACACCGCTACGGTTGGCGTCGACGGTGTTGTTCGTCAAGACGACGTGACTGGCACTGCGGGCGTTCACCCCGAACTCGCCGTTTCCGCTGATTATGTTCCCTACCAGCGTGGCGCGCGCCGTGTCGTCGCTGAGAACGCCTGTCCCACGGTTGTCTGAAATTCGGTTGTCGCTGAGGGTCGCGCGCGCTGTCTCGCCCAGGTACACCCCCGTTTGCACGTTGCCCGTGACGTCGTTGTCGCTGAGTTCGGCCTTGGTCAGCTCGAGCAACGTGACCGCCGCCTCGCCCCGGTTGTCCGCGACGAGGTTGCGGGCAAGCTCGAGCTTGGGATTGCCCACCGCGTAGACGCCGCTCCCCTCGTTCGCTAAAATTCGGTTGCCCGTCAAAACGGCCTCAGCGGTGCCGCTCAAATAAACGGTGGCGTAAGTGCCGTTGTTCGTGATGAGGTTCTCCGTCAGCAGGACGCTCGCCTCGTTGAACAGGCTGATTGCGCCTTCGCTGTTGGTCTCGAACGTGCTGGCCGTCACCGTGCCGGTGGCCCAGTCGAGAAAAGTAAGGGCCGCGTAACCGCCCTCACCGCCGTTGTCCTTGAACGTATCGCCGCTCAGCGTCACCGAGGCTCCGCCCCGTACCAGCAGCGCCGCGCCCGGTATGCTCTGGAACGTGTTGCCGCTCAGCTCGAGCGTCGCGTCGTTCTCGGCGTAAAGGGCGTAGCCGTCTGCGCCGCCCCCTTCGAACACGTTGTTTTGGGCCACAAGGCGGGTCTCGTCATAGAGCTCGAGCCCGTTCGCGTTATTCAGGATGTGGCTGCCGACAAGCTCGAGCGTCGCTGTCTCGTCCAGTTGGATGGCGGCTAAACCGTTCGCCGTAAACACGCTGTCGCTGACTTGGGCGACGGCCTTCCCGTAAAGATAGATGGCTTCCCCGTAGACATCTTCGTCCGTTTCGCCGAAGACAGCGCCCTCGAAGCGGCAGCCGTTCACTTTGAGCGTGGCGTCCATAACGTTCATGATGTCCCCGCCCGACACGCCTGCATAGATGAAGTGGAGCCCATCGAAATGAAACACGCCTGTGCCCTCGATAGCCCATCTCAGCAGCTTTCTTCATTGGAATGGTGTGCGTAAGTCCTATCTCAGTTTTCTTTACCCATTCCCAAAATTCTCTGTTTTTTGCAAGGTTGACAAAAACAATTCTTTTGGAGAATATTTTTGCCCTTTACCCCAGTTTTACTAAAAGATTGTGGGAATATAGGTAATTGTTTTTGAGAATAATTACGAACGGTGTAGTTGTTTTTGAGAATAATTGTTAACGATTATTCTTACTATCTTCTACCTCTGTATAAATATCAGTGTACTGTACACAGCGGGGGAACCCCTTAAAGTGCGTTCGCTAAAGCTGTTGCCTCTGTTCGGTCGCGGTGGATCCCGTGGTTCGCTTGGGTGTTGCCAGTGGTGAGTTGTGGGCGGTGATCAAACCGACTCTCCTTGCTGGCTGAAGAGGTCGGTGGTTGTTGCGCGGACGCCCTATCCTTGCATACTCATGTCCTGTAGCGAGACCAGCGTCAAGAGTGGCCCTCACCGTCCGCTTCCTTCACAAGTAGGACTAGAACGGCAAGCGGTAGGAACGGGATCAAGTATGGTGGCAGCCACTGTTGCCCTTGCGTACGGCGTCAACAGAGCTGGGGGTGCGAGGGAGACGCACTAGGTAGCATCACCAAATCGGTACATCGCGTTTTGGTTGGTTCCGGCGGAGGGCTAGGCAAAAGCAGAAACTGAAGCGTGCGCTTTAACCATAATTTCAGCGGCTTTAGCAACATCTTCCTGCGTTGTGAAACGGCCTAAACCGACTCGTACGGTGCTGTAAGCGTCCTCACGGGACAGGCCTATGGCGGTCAGCACATGGGAGGGCTCGAGCGCACCCGAGGTACAAGCCGAGCCTGTACTTAGAGCAAGCTCTGGCATATTCATAATGAGGGCTTCCGCATCAATCCCCCGGAAGGTGAGACTGCTGTTGTTGGGTAACCGATTTTCCAAGTCGCCGTTGCGACGAACGTTGGTTATGCCTTCAAGGATTTCTCGCTCTAGTTGATCCCTTAATAGTTCCGTTCGCTGTTGCTCCTCGGGCAATAGCTGCTCGCACAGCTCACAAGCCTTCCCCAAACCAACGACGCCTGGAACGTTCACTGTACCTGACCTGACGCCCGCCTCCTGCCCGCCGCCAAACCATAAAGGTTTTATGGGTAGACCTCGCGGGCCACCACGCACATAAAGCGCGCCGACGCCCTTTGGCCCGTAAAGCTTGTGTGCGCTTATCGAGAGTAAATCGACATCCCAGGCGTCGACATCAACCGATATCTTGCCGACGGCTTGAGCCGCGTCCGTATGGAAGAGAGCACCTCGAGCGTGTGTTAATTCAGCGAGTTGTCGAACGGGTTGAACGGTTCCAATCTCGTTGCTTGCCGCTTGCACCGATACAAGTAGAGTATCTTCGTTTATGAGGGTTCCAGCCGGCTCGAGTTCAACCCTCCCTTGCTTATCAACGGGTAAATAGACGAGCTCATAACCCTGTTTGGAAAGCTCCTGGCACGGCTCGAGCACGGCCTTATGCTCGAGCTTCGTCGTTACAATGCGCTTACGCTCAGTATGCGAGGCAAGGCCTCGCACCAGTCCTAAAACGGCGAGGTTGTTGCTTTCAGTTGCGCCGCTTGTGAAGATGATTTCGGCAGGGCTCGAGCCGATAAGGCTTGCTACCTGCGCTTTGGCGTTCTGTACGGCCTCGGCGGCCTTTTTGCCCATTGGGTGAAGGCTGCTCGAGGGATTGCCGAACGCTTCAGTGAAGTAAAACAGCATTGCGTCTACGACGGCGGGATCGCAAGGCGTCGTTGCATGATTGTCAAGATAAACTACAGAGTTGTTAGTGCCATCGTCGTTCATTCGCTTGCCCTTAAATGGTCTCTATACATTGCTCGTACTGGCGATACTCGCCATCCAGCATATAGAGCTGGTCCCACACGCGCTGACGCAGCTCTACTGCAGGCTTCAAGCAGTACCTGTAAAACTGCTCAGGCGCAACTTCTCCGTGGGGGAATTGCAATTTCATGAGTCCACCAGCGAGAGCGCGGACGGACTCTTCATTCCGGCGGTAAGGTTTTCCGCCAGCCAAATTGACGTGCTCATAACAGTATTGGTTTGCTTCCGGCGAGTTACGCAGGGCAAGGAGCACGTCGCCAAAAAAATCTGCCTTTAACCCAACCGAAGTAGATGACTCGGGGCTGATGAGAAGCTTGCTGCTAAGCTTGGGAAGCTTCCAACCAGGAATAATACCGCGCAGCCTGTCGAGAAACGCTGTTTCACGTAAAAACTCAGGGAGCTCCTCAACCAAAATTTCTCTGACGGGACGTTGGTATTCATCCAAAGTAATGTTAGCCAACATCACCAAGCCGCAGTCGCTGGCTGTTTCGTGTAGACCTCCGCGGGTCAACTTGCCATTAGCAAGGTAACCTTTTAATCCCCCCACAATTTCGTCAGGCTTTTCAAACCGGAGTGTTTGAACCTCGTCGAGCACGACGACTGCGAACCTCGCTAGTAGACCCCATTGTCCTGAGGCGTTATTGATAAACAGCACGGCTGGAGAGACATTCCCGCCGCTTACAAGGCGAACCTTGGCGCTTATATTTTCAAATATATAACTTTTTCCTGTTCCTTTCGGAGCAAGTTCCATAAGGTGCATGTTCTTTTGAATGAGCGGAAGCAAACGGCACAAAAGCAGAGTTTGCTGCTCCTCGGTAAAGCTGTCGGGAACATAACCCATTGACACGAGCAGGAGCGAGCGCCATTCAGCAAGGGTAAATTTAGTCCTTGCTTCTTTAAAAAGATCGAGGTTGACGGTGGCCTGCATTGGGCGGAAGCTAAGTAAGGCTGTTCCGCTCGACAGATGACCTAGCTCCGCAACCCCCCATATGCCGTGTCGGAGGAGGTCGGGGTACTCAATCAAGAGGTTGTCAGCAACGTAAGCGTCGTCAATACCGAGCAGGCTCATCTTGACGTAACGCTCCGGCTGTTTGTTCTGCTTGAGTTTTATCTCCGCCTGGACATGGGTCAAGACTTTAACGGTTTCGCCCCGCGCGATCCTGTGCTTGATAATATTTTGATCGCCCGGACCAGGGATAACGCGGGCCGCCCACTCATGGATTTTTTCAGATTCTTCCGAGGAAAGAACACCCGTTCCCGGAACTACAGTATCGAGCACCCACTCGGCTACATAGGCAGGAATTCCTCTTGCTGTCAACTGGCTGCTTGGAAGCCTACGTTTGTCAATCGCTAAGCGGCCAAAGACCTGAATCACCTTTTCGTTTAAGGATACTGGCAGCGTGGTGTCAATACTCACAGCAGATCCTCCAAGGGGTTATCACGCGTATACATCTCTTCGCTCTCAAGTCTTACCTCGGCCACCGCTTCCAAAGGTGTCCCGTTGGGCAAACTATAGCGCAAACGCGCCGTCGCGCTTTCGGCTTCTCTCACCGACGGCCAGCGAACCATCAAGCTGTGCGCCAAAGATGACATAGGGTTCACCGTCTCATCAACGCGCGGCATCTCGGAAAGCCAGTTGAGCAAAAGCTCTTCTACCTTCACAGAAACCGCGTTGGGGTTGTCTACTTTGATGACTAACATGGCGTCACGGCCGCTCACACCCTTGCCGTGAACACTACATACCAAAGGTGACAGGGTTGCATCACGTTCAACTGTCCACCAAGGGATGAGCACCTCTTCCGGGAAAAGCCCGCCGTGAGGATAGGCGTCTACACCCTGCCTACCGTCCTGAGTGAGAAAAGACGCTTCGGTCAAGACGATTGCCGCATCGCGGTCTAAACTGAAGCGGGTGCCGCTTAGGTACATGATGTCGCCTTTCACCTCGTAGCCCCGTTCAGGAAAGTCATGCTCAAAGGTGCCGAGCGCCGCCCGACCATGAGGCCAAAATTTGGGCGGCGAAGCAATCTCTCGCTTTGACTCTGTAAGCAGCCGACCGTGGTCGGT
The DNA here is from genome assembly GCA_965214995.1 of Trueperaceae bacterium. Classification (GTDB taxonomy): domain Bacteria; phylum Deinococcota; class Deinococci; order Deinococcales; family Trueperaceae; genus CBDCCT01. The sequence goes on along the minus strand of CBDCCT010000002.1, from coordinate 3,043,247 downwards.
TGTGACCACCAGACGAACGTTGAGATCGGCGGGAACGCTCACCATCTGTTTCAGAATACGCTTCGCCAGACCACCCAAGACTGCGTGCGCCATGTCCTTTGCTGCGTTCACATCCTTATGGCTATGATAGGTATGGTCGGGCTCGAGCAGACTCCAAATAACTAAGTCACCTGGTTGAGCCTTTGAAAGGGCGCTTTCGACGTCTGCGTCTTTCTTCTGCACCGGGGCTAACAAGTCGGCATCAGCCGCCTGAAGCGGGCTGACACCTTTCACGAGGGAGGGTTTGGCGCATTCTGTGATAGACGGTAGCGGGGCAAAGGCGACGTCGGTTTGACCTAGTGATAGTCTGTCGTTTACGTCAAGTCGCTCAAGTTCATCCCAGAAAACGCGCATATCCGTGTAACCCAGTCCGTCTAAGATAACCAACAAAGTGACTCGGCCTGACTGACGCAGATGGCGAGCCTTTGACCAGCTTAAATGTTCATACTCTGCGCTACCACTTAGAGCCTCAGCGTAGAGCTGAAGGTAAATTTCGGCAAACTCCCGCCCTACCTGTTTAATGAGCTTCTCATTGTGCCTTTGCCATAGTCGGTAGGGTAGGTACCCGTCTAAATACCAGTCTTTAAGCCGGGTCCCCTCATGTGGGATTAGCCCCGGAGCAGCAACCGGTAGCAAATCGGCGAGGCTCGCCCGCACAGACAGGGATAAATAACGCTCGAGCGTCCTGAATAGCGTGAGCGTCAGCTCGTCGGGGTGCCGCAAGAGATACTCCGCACTCACATCAGCCGCCAACCTCAGCACCTGTACATCCGCCCGATCACGCAACAGCTCGGAGAAAAACTGCCCTTTTGACGTAAGCGCCCGGCCTTTGAAATCCTGGCGAAGTTCGCCTCTGACCGTTTTAGGAAGCTCTGTGGGAAAAGAGCCGAAATCCTTGGCATCGGAAGAGAGACCCAGCCAGCCGCTGAGCAGATCGACGGCTTGTGGCTTACTTTGAACGGCGTAAGCGCGCGCTTCGGCGCTCTCATACCTCTCTCCGTAATAGCTGCTCAAGGCGCGTAGCAGCACGCGCGAACTCTCATCCGGGTCGTTTTCCCACCACCATGTTAGCCACCTTGCGGCGTGTTCGGCGCTAGGAGGATCACACCACCAGTCTCCAGAAAAGTGTGCCCTGGCGACCTCCGTGAGCGTAAGCGGGCGCGGCAGCGCGTCGAGAGACGAGCCGAGCTGTTCCCTTAACTGTTTGGCCTGTTGAAGGGTGAGCGTAGAACAAAGTTTACGCAGTTCTTGGCTTGGCGACCAAGCCTCCCTAATCGTTTGATTACGTCCTTCATAAAAGACTTTGGCCCATTCGCATAAATGGACACCTTTGAGGTGAAGCGGCGTGTCTTGCAATGCTGAGCGCCAAAACGCGACCTCTGAGGTGACGACCTTGTGTCCCTCCGGCGTTTCAGACATCCCTTCTGGATCAAGAAGTACCTGACTCATGACGCCGACTCGAGCTCCCTCATTAACGCCTCTAGCTTTGTAAAGCAGGCTTGGCGTTTTTTTGGATCCTTGATACGTTTAAAACGCAGCAGGATACTGTACGTTTCGTTCTCGCCGATCCTCGCCTCAACCTTTTGACGCAGAGTTTCCAAGGTTCCGGCCTCCGTTTTTGGCAAGAACTTATGAGGCGTTTTCAGTTTCTCCTCCAAATGAGGGAGCGACACTTCGTCGGCCCCGTCGAGCTCCTGTTGGCATGACCGGAGCCATCTGCAGGCCTCCTCTTGTTTTCCTTGCAGGTCCCGGTAGAGCCGCTCGAGCTGCTTTTCACCAAGGACAACCTGGGGACTGCTCAGGTAGTGTTGGTTCATTTTAATCAACTGGCGGATATTGTCTTGGTGCTCTTCAAAATCAGTTGGGTCTTGAAGCGTTATACCTTCGTAAGATGTCAATGAGTTGAGGTACTTCTCTAAGCTCTCGGCGCGCTTGACAAAACCATCTATTTTCACGGCAGCGTCGCTTTGACCGAAAAAGCTCTGTAGATCGCTCAGGGTCGAGAGTAACTTACGAACCTCGCGTGTACTTTCAACTTCTCCCAAGGCCCTTATGACTTGCTCGAGCCTCTCTTCTTCCCGAAGAATGCGCGCTTTTGCTTGTCCGATGCGCTCAGAAATGGCGGTCTTAAGTTTTTGTTCGTGCGCCTGACTCTCGAGTTCAGTCAGCGCGTTGAGCTGCTTCTGATAGTCATGATACGTGTTCGAAGGGGTTAAAGACTGGAGCCGCCGCTGGATCTCCCGGTCTTGCTCGAGCTTCTCTTCTAGCCTCCTAACTTTTGCCTCTAACGCCGTAAACCTAGTCTGTTCAGAAGTAGGGAGAAACGTAGGGATGTTTTGTAAAGCACTCCTTAACTTATGCGGGTTTTCGTTGAGAGAAACTTGTTCTTCGAGGTCACTGAGCCACCTCGACGCCTGCTGCTCTCTCTTTTCCAACTGCGACTTTACGTCTTGAACCGCTCTTTGGATAGCCTCTTGGTGAATGCGGGTTAGTCCTTGGGTTTCTCGCAACGCTTGTAAATGTTCTAGCCGCTTTCGAAACGTGTCGTACGATTCGAGCGTAGGCCTCTTCTTCAACTCTTGCAGCACCTCAACGGTGGTTTGTGCTCGCCCATGCAGCAACTCCACCTGTTCATAAAGTTCGCTGTCCCGGTAGTCCGACAAATGCTTGAAAATGCTTCTCTCGAGCTCTTCGGCCTCCTGCGCGGAAGTCGTTTGCTCGAGTTCTGCTTGCCATTCGCTGACGCGATCCATCAAGCTACGCAGCGACGCGTCAATCTTTCCTCTTTTACTGACTAAGGCTTCTTTGACACTTTGGGTCGTTTCTGAAAACTGCGCAAGGTACTTTAGAGATGCCCGTAGTTGTTCCAGCGTTCCCACGTGCGCCGCCCCGGCAATCGCAATGAGTGTCTGTTCTTCTTGCTCCTTGGCGCTCTGATGTTGCCTTAGCTTCCTGCGTAGGCTAGCTAATTGACCATGCAAGTCTTCCGTTAAAAATAGATGAGGAGTGTTGAGTTCGCGTTCTATGGCATCGAGTTTGCCACTGCCCTCGAGCGCGGCTTCCAGCTCTTCAAGCCACGCTTGAGCCTCGCGTTCTTTCTCCTCAACATACTTACGCGTTTGCTTCACGGCGTTCTCTAGCAACGTACGCTGGGATTCATGAAGGGAGTCAGAAAACTGCTCCGGCAGCCCCGCTAGCGCTTCAAGCCGCTCTAAACTGTCTTGGCGTGAAGCCGGAGCCACATTCCGCTCGAGGACCACGAAAAACGCCTCGAGCTTTTCGCTGCGCCACTGGTCGGTTTCAATGTCGTTATAGTCTGGCGTATCTTCGTACTTGGCGCGCTCGGCGAGAATCTGGTCATGAATCTGTTTGGCTTCGCTGGTACTCCGAACGGCGTCGAGATTTGCGGGAAGCTTTACAACGAAGCTTTTAAGTCTATCAATCCGCGCCTGTACATCGGCTAGCTTCGCCGATGCTTTAGCTTTGACCCGTTCCGAACCGGTCTCTACGAACTGCTTGAGCGCTTCTTCGCTCCTTTTGAGGTCTTTAAGGCCAGCCGAAACCGCTACCTGGTTGATGGTATCAAGGTGCTGACTCTCTTGCCTTTCACCCTCGAGCCGGCCTCGCTCTCTCTCGAGCTTCGCCAGCGCTTCGTCAACCCTGCCCGCCGCGGAACTCAAGCCAGACCGGTTGAGTTCCGCGCGCATCTGCTTGAGCGCCTCTTCTTGCTTGCCGTAGTCGGTGAGACGCCGAAGCGCCTCATTGGCTTCACATTGGGCAGCCGTCATAGATCGGATTTGGCTTTGGATCTGGTCTCGCAACTCTTCAGGCTTTGGCAACTCGGAAATGATCGTGTAAGGCACCTGTAACTCGCCAACCTTCTTAAGCTGCGCCGCGAGGTCTGAAACGGTTTTGGCTTTGGGGAGGGTTGATTGCACTTGGCTTACAGCATGTTCGTAAGCGGTAAGCGTGCTTAACCCAGTGTCCAGTTTTCGTTGGGCTTGCTCTACGCGCTCAAGAAGTTTGGTTTCTGAGTCTTTAAACTTAGTCTGAAATTGACGCAACTCAGACGTCAAGCTTTCGGCTCGGTCTTTGCGGAGACTACCGTTTTCAACGCTACTGATCACCTCTTCTATCTTGTTAATGTGTTTTGACGGGTCACGTCTATAAAGCTTGGCTTCGTCAAGGGCACCAAGAAAGTCACTCGGTTTCAAATTCCCCTTACCCTTACCTAACGTCACAAAGTCATCGTTAATAGCGATAAAGCTGCCGTTCATAACAATATCCGAGTCACGGCGGTTGAAGCCAAACCAACCACAGAACAAGACGGTGAGTGTGTTGTAGTCGTAGCCGAAGGGAGCGTTGAGCAGCGGAGCCAAAACACGCCGAATCGGCGTCCTGTCTCCTACAGAGAAAGCGCCATCAAGCCGCCGCCAAGCCTCTTTGACAGGCTCCGACGTGGGCTGCTGGAGCTGATTTTGTGGCGACAGCATTCCCCAGCTTCCTTCAACAAACTGATTGACCGTTTCTGAGGCTACGGCGCTTAATCCGGCTCGAGCGTTAGCCATGTTGTTGCTAACGAGCACAGTTGCGAGTACAGACACCGCGTTACGCATGTTATTGCCAGAGCTGTGCTTGTACTGGGTGAACCAAGCCGGAGGGGCTTTATGATAAACGACCCGGTAGACCTCCTTTAATACCTTGGGGATGCGCCCGCCAGACCCTTGGGTGAGGGAGAGTGCCTTTACCGCGCCTCGAGCCTCTTGCGGAACCTCTATGACTGATTCGCTCCGTAGCTGCTCGAGGCCCGCCCGAATCTGCTTTTCAAATCGCGTTTTTTCTTCCTCAAGAACTTGGTTGCCGATTTGGTGGATTGCCTCATCTTTGAATTTCTTGTCGTACATCACGGCGTACTTGATAAGCAACCACTTCAGGTCCGGCGTGGGGATTTGGGGACGTAAGACGGTAAGCGGGGCGGACTTGAGATTTGCGGAGGTATCGAGCACCCGCTCTAGCTCCTCACGAAACCAGTTAACCTCCTCCTGCGTCTCCGCGATCGGCATGAGCACAAGGCCGCGGCAGTCGGGGTAGTGCGTTAGGGTGGCCTGACAACGACCGAGCAACCTCTCGAGGTTCCCGTAGCTGAAAGCCGCCTTAGTCAGCACGAACTCCTGAGCCGCCCAATCCTCGGGGTGACCCCAGGCGACGTCTACCGGGTAGGTTTGGAGGAGCTTCGTTTTATTTAAGAGGCTGTTGACCTCGTTCGTGCTCTCGCCATCGAGCGCGTCCAAATAGTCACTCAGTCTGCCTCTTTTGGTAAGTTCTTCGCGTTTTTGGTTGAGCAGGCGCTCGAGTTCTATCGCACCGTTACTTCCGGACCAGAAAGAGTAGGCTCTGTTAGCCTCGTCACGACGGATGTAACGCGCCTCCTCGAGTGAGACTAGCGCCGCTTTGGCCTCCGCCTGCGAGTAACCCGTCAGTTGACCTATTAGGTTTTCAAAACCGATCTGCTTAGTAGGGATGTTGCCCGCGATCTGCAGCACCATTCCCTTTAATATGGCCCTTTGAACATCGGTCAGGTCCGGCACGCTGACATTTTTATACTGCTGCCAGACCTGCGCCCCGAGCATCTCCTCGAAATAGTCCACGAGGCTCGTCGGTAAAACCCAGTTGACCGCGTCATTGACGACGGCGGGCTCCTCGAGCTGCCATTTCACCTCGCCCTCAGGGTCGGTCAAAAACTTTAGGACCGAGCGCGTCGTCGCCGCCGCCTCGAACTCGACGCTAGAGAGTAAGGCTGTGGTGAGCGGATGTAGGGGGAAACACTCCTTCGTGACCCGTTCTTGAAACTCCTCTGTGCTCCAGTGGAGAACTTGGCGGTAGCGGTTCGTAAAAGCTTCGTAGGCCATGTCACTGGCTTCGGCGATGCGCACACCCAGCTTAGGCTGCCGCATAAGCTCCTGCCAGTTCGCGTCCTCGATGCGGAAGTAGGCACCGAGCACGTCCTCGAGCGAAGAGTGCAGTCTAAAACGCTTAGGGATACGGTTCAGCTCTTTAAGGAATCCCGCCGCCTCCGGGCTCCCGTCATCTCTGGCGATGCTCTCCGGCTCGTGCTGCGAAAATGCGACGAATAGAACGTCACCCGCATGGTTGCTGACGCCGTTCATCAGCTCTTGCAAATGCACGCCCGTCGCCTGACGGCGTTTGTACTCGCTAACAAACTCACTAAACTCATCAAACAGAACGAGTAGACCCCCAAAAGGCTTGTCTTTTCCACATAGGTCGCCCACGACCCAGTCGATGGTGTCGCTCAAGCTCGCTTCACCGCCAAAATCCGGCGTGACGTTACTGACCGAGCGACAAAGCCCCACGCATAGGTCGTACAGTTCGCTCTCCCGCTCCCCGAGGCGCCGACGTAGACCCGCTAGATCGAGGCGGTGCCCTTCCAAAAAAGACTCAGCAGCCTTGACCTGCTCACCTTTCAGGCTATCAATGTAGTCAATTGCGGACGCGAACCACAGTGGCGGACGGGTATCTTTGGTGGTCTCATGCTCTTTAAACGCCTCGTCCAAACCGCGAAAGAACTTGTCGCGCAGGTTGCCCGGCATATCCCCGCGCAACATGACAACCAAAAAGGGCTTACGGTTGCGCTTAAAGCTTCTGAAGTTCCCTACCGCGGCCGCGTCTTTGACGACGCGGCCCACCTTTTGGAGCAAGGTGTCAATCTCCAGTGAACCTTCAGCTTTACCAAAAAAGTTAGCAAGCGCCAGCCCGAAGTGGCTTTTACCGTGCCCGTAGGTGGCTTGAATCAAAAAGCGGTTATCGAGCCTGTCGGCGACAGCCCGATAAAGCGTGTCTAGCAGTTCAAAGGTGGATTTTTTGTTCGGAAAGCTGCCCGCCGTGAACATGTAGCTCTTGAGAAGTTCCAGATTCTTGGCCGAGCGGTAATCACTTAGTTGAACGTCGTTTCGGAATTCGGTTTCCGTATCGAGGGTGCTGATGTCTTTAACAAGATAATTCACGGTTGCGCCTCCGAAACGCACATAAGGGTTACTCGACCCTCGCTAGACGGTTACCCTTAGACCACACCTCGAGTGCCGCCGGGTCCGGCAGCAGACGTGAGGCACTCTCGGGCATACTCAGGATGAGCCCTTTGGGCCTCTTCCGAAAACGATCACGCAAAAACGCCCACACCTGCCCGCGTTCTAGGTAAGGCAAGTACGCGAGCGCCAGATCGAAGTTGTAGACAAGCAAACAGTCCGTCATAAAGTCGCCGTGGCAAGCTTCATGTAGGTACTTGAGCAGCCTGTCCCCACTCAAGCGCAAGAACTTTTCGTCCTCATACAAGTATTGCTCACACCAAGCTGCGTAGTCAACCGCGTCCAAGTCAAAGCGGGCGCCCAAAGACTTCTCGCACCCTAGAAGCCGCTCGGGCAACAGAAAAATACCCGTGCGACAGTCTAGTGTCTTGCCGCGCACCCTTTGAACGACCTCGCTGGCAGAGGGCTTACTCATAGAGTCTTTTTAGAAACGCCCCCTTCTCACTCCAACTTCTAGCGATTTGGTGAGGCGGCGCAACCTGCCACAGCTCGAGCAGCCCCTCACTCTGCAACTGCCTCAAGGTCGAGTTGAGCTGATACGCGCCCAGAAACATCAGCGTCGAAAACCCGCCGGATTCAGAAAGCTCCGACAGGTTGACGAGCCCCATATCGCCCCAGACGCTCTCCCAATAGTGAGCAAGCGCGTAACCCACAGCCCACAGGGGAGGAGGTTCGGGCTCGAGCACTTCAAAGGTTTTCTCTTGCCCCTTGCCGTCAACTTCTTCGAGCAACCCCAACCTACCGAGCGCGTCACTTTTGGTGTACGTTCCGGTAAAGACCGTGACGAGGGTTCGGGCAGACCGATCTGCTAAGGTTGAGCCTTCGGTTTCTTTGAGAAAGCTCCGCGTTTTATCCGTAAGCTCTTTGGGGTCTAGCTCCGCGCCGATCTGCATCTCTCGGCTCGCCAGGTAATGCCAGTAAGACGGCCCCGGCCCTTTCGGGGCGCTAAGATGATAATGCATAAGCCAAAGCGTCACGGGGTGAGTCAACATCGGGTCGTGTTCAAAGACGGTTGCACCTAGCGGCGTAAACCCATACGTCTTGTCCTCGAGCAGTCCGGCTCCTACAGCGTACCGTGGCATCGCCGCAACATAAACTGTGCCAAGATTTGTGCCTTCTCTAAGAACCTCGAAGGAGTTACCTTTTATTTCTTCGTTGCTGCCTTGTAAGTCGTTTACTACCGTCAAAACTTGTGAGACAGCCGGAAGTACCAGAGAGAACGTTCGATGAAAAGTTGACCCAAGGCGGCTGGTTTCCAAATGTCTACCCTCCCGGCTATCTCTTCACAAAATCATAAATGACAGATTAGACACCCTACATCGTCCTCAGGGTCGTCTAGCTCTCCTGTAAACATCTCTGCCAACGTCCGTGGTTTCCGGCGGGCCGCCGCCTGTGCTCTACGTTTCATCTCCTCAACTTTGATGTCGTCGGCTCTTTCAGCTAGTTCATCTAAACTCTCTCTTTGAACCCAGGTATAACCTTCATCTACCTTTTCGTATTCTTTAGCTTTCTCGAAAAGGTCTGGGTGCTTTTCTAAAAGCCCTACCCACTCAATTTTCCGCTGAAAAAAGCAAAAATAACAGCCGGAACGTGTGCGCCATTCATAATAGGTAGGTAGTCCTACACCACTTTGATTCAAAATTCGCATCACGTCATCTTTGTTAATCCCGTCTTCCTTAAAAGGAAAAATAGACGTGATGTTAGGCTTAGTAGAAAGATAGCCCTCTCGAGGTTCGTCAGCTCTGATACCGACGTAGAGCATAACGGGTTCATCACCCACGTACTTCTCAAACGGTTCAATCTTCATTTTCGCTGTACACCAACGCACCGATGGCGATGGTAAATATCCGCGGCGCATATCAAGATGATGGTCAAACCCGCGCTCACCCAAATCAGACGACAGCCTTTTAACCTCCTTCCCCAAATATGCCTCGATGCGAACTAAATACTCGTATGTCTCCTCGAGTTCCTTGTGCGTGTCACAGAACACGTACTCCATGTCGATCTCGGGATACTTGTCGCGCATGTAAATGGCTAAAGCGGTGCTGTCTTTGCCGCCCGAAACGAGCAGGATGTGGCGCATCTCAGTCATGGCTGGGTTCGCCTTCCTCATCTTGAAGATAGCGCATGATCACTTGGGCAAGGGCGGCGAGTCTAACTCGAGCGCCATCGGGGCCGCTGGTATCATCTTCTGATTCTGTTAACATCCCCACGATTCTATCAGCTATTTTATTCACAGCGGGCATACGGCTGCCGTGCAAAGCGAGGGTTTGACGCGCTTCGGTGAGGCTGTCGCCAAGAATACCGATGCGGATGATCTGATCCGCTCCGGTCGCCCGCTTCTCGGTAACGAGTTCTTCTAGGCGCATGAAGTCACTGGCGAGCTGGCGTAGCCGCAGCTGAAACTCGACCACGTCGTTGTCGTTCCACGTCGTTGCAGGCTTGCCCTTGAGCGTAGCGCGGGCAACGGCCTCACGCCAGTCGCGCTCGTCTTGGCGCGACACCTCGCCGATAAAGAGTGCTAGCGCTTGGTCGGCTGCGTAGCCCTTGAGAGGATGGGCGCGCCCAGCCAGCTCGGCTTTGAGCTCCCGCGCGCTCGTACCTCTGAGGTCAAACGTCTCCTTGACTTGAGACTCGACTTGGTCGAGCAACCTTGGGTAGGCACGTTGAAGGGCGACAAGACTTGTCTGGAGCTTTTCGGCAAGCTCACGCCGGGCCTCGGCGGTCTCAGGCGCAACACCTAGCACGCGGGGGATATCTTGCAAAAGTAGCGCGTGGGGATCTTTGGCGCTGAGGGCCACGTCCCGAAGTTCAGCCGCTTCGGGTGGGGTCAACCGGCGGGTGTTCTTGCTGTAGGGCGGCAGCTTGGCAACCGCGACCACAAGCGGACGTACGGCTCCCAAAAGGGGCGAATTCTCGCCTTGGCTATTAAACAAGTTGAGGTTGTGGAGCACTTCGCCGATGGCATCCAGGGTGGCGCGGCCTTCGTCGGTGAGAGCGATCTGCTGAATCTCGAAGCTTTCGGGCACCCTCACGAGCAGCTCGAGCACCTCGTCGAAAAGTTCGGGCTGAAACAGACCGTTGTAGTAGAGCACAACGTCGCTCTTGTGGGCGAGGAGCACCGCGCACAACAGCAGGGGCAACGGCCCGTCGCGCATGCCGCAGGGAGGGCGCTTGAGAAGGTCATAAAGCTCGTTTAAGGGTCGCCTGCTCATGTGGGTCGTGCCAAGGAAGGCCAAGACCACGTCCCACACGTGCTTCCAGTCGCCTTCCGGCTCGCCTAGCCACCAAAGTCCCTCTCTTTGATGGTGAAAGCCACCCTCGTGGAGCATCGCCTCGTACATACTCACTTCGGCGGGCGTACCCTCGACGCCAAAGCGGTAGCGTTCTTCGTCGCTCACCATAGCCTTGACGAGCCGGTTCAAAGCCGCTTTGGCCGCCGCCGATAACTTGTCGCGGTTGAGCAGCTCGTTGTGGAGCGGCGGGGCCTGGTCGAAGGTGTGATCGCAAAGTCTGGAGAGCCACTGCATGAAGGCGCGAGCACTATGTAACGAGAGGCTGCGCCCGCCCTGGACCCATTCCGTGGTCTGAGGCTCGAAGCGGTAGCCCCGCAGGCCGAGCACACGACCGGCGATGTCCTCTAGGCGTTGCTGCGCGAACCCCAGACGCGCCCCGAGCTCCTTTCTGGCGACCTGATCGTTCTGCAGGGCGAGCGTGTTCTCTTGCACCCAGCGCCAGCATTCAACCTCCGCCACGGCCTCCTCGAGGCCTGCCATCGCGTGCGGGAAGCCCAAAATGCGTAGGCGCGCCTCTTCGCTTCCTGTAAGGGACTGCGCGAGCTCGAGCAGCTCGAGGCGCTCTCTGAGGCGTGTGGTAAGGACAAACGTGACCACGCCGTCGCCGACCTCGTTGTCTTCGAAGAGCTTTCTGAGCGCCGCCTCGGAGCCGTCTACCGCGTCTACGGAGAAGTAGCGCATGGTGCCCGTACGGATGTAGTGAGCTCGTGCGACGAGAGGCCGGAGGTCAATCACGCGCTTCAAGCGGCGCGCCAAGTCTCCCTGTGCGATCTGCTGTTTGGCCTCTTCGAAGCGGGTGTCCAAGTCGACGTCGGAGCCTTCCCATAGACCGTACGCCTCTTCAAACTTGCGGTAAACGACGATGGATTTGCGCTCGAGGTAGCGAAGCGCCTCCCTTACCGCTTGGGCATCTTCGAGAGCGAGGGCGATGGTCTCCTCGTCGGCGCGCAGCCCGACCGGCCTGCCGTATATCCACAAGAGGCCCAACGCTTTGACGACCGCGTGAGCGAGACGGGGCGCGCCCGCGCCTACGCGGTGAAGCGCGTCGTCGACCTCCACCCAGCGCCGTCCGGCGTCGCCCCGGTAGGCGCCCGTGCCGAGCGAGGTTCTGACGTAGTCGTAAAGGTGGTCGAGGCGGTAAAGCGGGGTCTGCTCGTTCCAACGCGCCGTAGCCAGAAATTCCTGAAAGCCGAACGGCTCGTGGTTGGTAAGAAAGGAGAACAGAGAGCGCTCGTTCTGGGCCAACTTGCTCCTAAAAAGAGGCCAAAGCAGCAAAGAGGTGACGGGGTGGAGCGGCGCGCATTCGGGCAGGAGCTCCGCTAGGGGCAAGCGCTGCCGACTTTCCCTCAGGGCGTCCGACGCGAGCGCGTCGGCCACCACCGTTTCGTACCTTCTCTCGAGCTCGCTCGGGAAACGGGTGATGAGCGCCCTGCTGACGAGCCTCAGGAGCTGCTCGGGCGGCTCCTGGAAGGCGACGTCGGTGAACCGCCCCTGGACCTTCTGCCACTCAGCCCGCTGCACCTCGTCTACCGCGTCGAGGTACTCGGCGAAGCCTGTGTGCAAGATGGTGATGAGAACGAACGGCGCGTCGTTCCGGGCGGCCGCCTCCGCGAGGCTCTGCATCACCAGGAGGTCCTCCGACTCCAGGTTATGCGCAGTGTGCTCGAGGAACTTCCCGAACTCGTCCAGGACGACCAGAAGGCCGCCGTGACCGGCCCTGATGGCTGCCCGAGTCGCCTCCTCGAAGGCGGCAACGACCTGACCATCCTCGACCAGGTCAGCTCGCGCTGCTCGAGAAAGCTCCTCGGCGAGCTCCGCGTCGATGGTCGCTAGGCTCGAGGCGAGGCCCGCGAGAAGTGCGGGCTTGAGGGGGGCGCGCTGCCCCACCAGTAAAACGGGAAGAAACGGCTCACGCTTTGAGTCCCGGATGGAGGGGAAAAGCTCGGGGAGGTCTTCAAGCTGGCCCGCGAGGAGCTTCGCCAAGAAGAGAGCGAAAGAGGATTTGCCAGTCCCGTAAGGACCCGTTACCGACCACGCCCTCGTCCCTTTAAGTTGACCAAGCTCGCCCACAATCCGCGCTGTCAAATCACGGACGGTGGGCGTGAGGAGGTAGCCGTCTAGGTCGCGCCCTTCTTGCCAGTCCCGCGAGAGCTGCACCGAGCGGTGGAAGCGGCCCCTCACGTCGACGAGGGCTTGCGGCAAAAAGGAAGTTGTCATGTGACCACCACATCCGGGGTGTAATAACGCTCGAGCACAGCGAGCGGCTCGGGCATCTCGGGGGCATAAGCGAGCAGTTGGCGCATGCCCGCCGTGTCGTCAAAACGTACGCCTGTCCACCTGGGTAACCGCTCCAGGATGCTGACGAACGCATTCTCCGAGAGCTTGAACGCCGCGCCCGGACTTCCCCTGCCGTGGAGCAACGTTTCAAAAGCGAGCGTCTGGCGACCAGGCGCTACCCTTTGCCAGTAGTCCAGGAGTGCGTAGATAAAGATGTCGTCCGGCAGCATAGGTTTCGGGCCCTTGACAAACCCGTATACCTCTTTGCTACCTTTTCCTCCCTCGGCAACCCTTAGGAGGCCGAGTTCAACCAAAGGACTATCGAAGGTTTCTTCTAATGGGAGCGTCGGCTTGACCTCCGCCGGGACATAGGTCCTGATGAACACGCCGACATCCCGCTCAATCGAACCTTTTGTAGACCTGGCGGTTGGGTGATTTTCAGAGAGGCGGAAAAGCCAATCTATTAACTCTTGACGCGTGAACGTCTCCTGATTCCACTGCGTGAATGCGAAATACCAGGTGGACGCCTTTTCAGGATGACTAACAACATTCCAGTGCAGGAGCCAAAGCGTTCCAGGGTCCTCCAGATAAGGGTCCCATCCACGCGCCCCAAGAAGCTTTTCACCAAGCTCAGTAATTTGATCGCGTGAATCGCGGTCGAGCTCAAGGATTCCAAAAGCTCGTCCCCAGTGCCGTATAGAGCGCACCATGTTTTTCCCGACGCCCAGAATAACGAGAGCGTCGTCGCGGGTGAACAAATCAGGGTGTTGTTCCAAGCGTTGCACCGCTTTGGGTAGCCAGGTGTAGCGAAGGGGAAACGTTTCGTGACCGCTGAAGCTCAGAGCTTCGCCAGGCTGGTCAACAAGCATGAATTTTACCCTCTTCCACGCAGCCCACAATAACCTTTCTCAATCTCAGCGTCTACCTCCGCCATAGTGCCTTTGTCTGTGCCACAACTGTCCGTACGGGTAAAATAGCCACAGAGATGGAGTTCGTCACCTACCAAAGGTTGGTTTCCGGGGTAAACAGCGGTAAGCATTTGCCCGACGCCGTCTACCTCCATGTCAGCGCTCTCGAGTCCATCCCCCGAGACTTGGCCAATTACATCTTCAGGATAATCAAGGATCAGCGGATTGCCAGAGGGCACTGGAACGTCGTCAAGCTCGGCAAGAGGGATTTTAAGTTCTCTCTACTGTTCTACCCCGGCTTTGACGAGCAAAGCTACCCCGAGCTTCATACGAGCTATTCGGTCGATTTACAGCGCGACACAGTGAAGGTAATCAACTACAGCAAGTCTGACAACCCGCCCATCCTGCACCGCAAAGAGACGCTCGTCCTAGACACCTATACCTACCGAGGAGCGTTCGAGAGAATTACTCGCGAAGGCGAAGCCGTCGGTCTGTATGAAAACACTCGTAGGATAGGCTTCAAGAAGAACTGGTTAAAGCTCATCGCAAGCAAGGGCTACTACCTCGACGTTGAGGGACGACTCCGTTCCAGAGCAGAACCAGTTAACGCTCCACCTTCCGCGAACGTGCCCGTCGTCGAGGTCGAGCGCCATAAAACCGCTATCAGCCGCCCTCAACTCAGCGCCCCCCTACAGGTCCTGGCTCGCCACGGCTATCTAGGTGGTGACTACTCCATTTTGGACTACGGCTGCGGCAGGGGCGACGACCTGCGCGAGCTCGAGGCCCACGGCCTCGACGTTGAAGGCTGGGACCCTGTTTACAAGCCTGACGGGAAACTCGAGGCGAAAGACGTCGTCAACCTGGGTTTTGTCCTCAACGTCATTGAAGACCGAAACGAGCGCGATGAAACGCTGAGATTGGCCTACGGCTACGCCAAAACCTTTCTGATCGCCTCGGTGATGGTGGCGGGCCAGTCGGTCTTTGAAAAGCACGCGCCTTACAAAGACGGCGTCATCACCAGCATCAACACCTTCCAGAAGTATTACTCCCAGTCGGAGTTCGCCCGCTACCTCGAGGACACCTTGGACACCAACGCCGTTGCGGTCGGGCAGGGCATCTTTATCATATTCAAGAACAAAGAGGAGGAGCAGCGCTTCTTGCTGGAGAGGCAGCTGGTCAAACGCGAGTGGCGTCAGCTTTCCCAAAGAAAGGATCAAAAACCTGCTGTCGATGCCAGCAAGCTTTACGAACGTCACAAGGTCTTGTTCGACGATTTCTGGGAAACCACGCTCAACCTCGGACGTATCCCGGCGAACAGCGAGTTTGAGTTCTCGGAGGGGCTGCGCCGCGTAGCGGGCTCGCACAAGAAAGCGCTCGATGTCCTTACCGGCATTTATGGAACCGAACTCCTGATCGAGGCGGAAAGGATGCGTAAGAACGACTTGACCGTTTTCTTCGCGCTAGGCCTGTTCGGGAAGCGAAAGGCGTATGCGTACATGCCAGAGAGCCTCAAGCGGGACATCAAAACTTTTTTCGGCACCTATACCGACGCCGCCGACCAAGCCAGAGAAAAGCTCTACAGCGTCGGCGACCCCGGCCTGATTGAGGCGAAGTCGGTCGAGGCTCACCAAGCTCTCGGCACGGGTAGGTTGAACGAAGGGCATAGCTGGGTCTTCCACCGCACCTACCTGAACGATCTACCGGCAGAACTGCGGATTTATGTCGGTTGCGCCGCCCAACTCTTCGGAGACGTTGACGAATTTGACCTTGTCAAAGTCCATTTCGCATCGGTCAAAGTCAGCCTGATGAGGTACGACGATTGGGCTAAGGCGGTGCCTCTGCTTCTGGAACGGGTCAAGATCCGCCTGCGCGACCAAGAGGTCGACGTGTTTACCTACGGTGACAGGTACGAGCCGACGCCCGTTGAGGATAAATCACTGTACCTTTGAGGGCGGGTTGGTTAGTCTATAGGGGGTCCGTTATGCGTTTAGCCGTTTTCCCTCCACATTTTTCTATACATTCGCCTACCGCTCGAACAAAGGGTAAAGTAGCTTTATGCTTGCCGCGTAGCACGGACTCACGAGGGCTCCATTGAACCGAACCGTAATTCTGGGGTCAACATCGGACTTGCAAGGCCTGACGGTCACGCCCAACAGGGCCGCCGACACGTTAGGGATAGGCCCTGTGACCCTCGAGGCCCTGGCCCGGCGCGCGTTGCTTGAAGGGTTGGTTGCCTCTCCTATACAATCCCGGCGGCTCCTGGTGGCGGCGGTGCGCGAGGTGCTCGGCGAGAGCGACCCCTTAGGCTTCGCCCGCTTTTTCGGCCCGGCGGTGCGCGAGCTGCTTAGACTTGATGCCGACCTCGAGCGGGTCGCCTCGTGCGGCGGACGCTTAACGAGGCTGGCCGCGGTGACGCGGGTCTTCAAGCGCCTGCTGAGCGAGCGTAGCCTCATCGACGCCGCGCAAATCTTTTTCGAGGCGGCCAAGGTTACCGGGAGAACCCGCGTGACCATCACCGGCTACCCCCGCTTGGGTTTGGGCGAGCTGGTGTTTTTAAACGCTCTCGCGGCGGACGGCTCGCAGCTCGTTTTGCCCTACGCCGACGACACGCTGTTCACCGAGAACACCCTAGCGGCGGCGTTTTTGGAGGCTAGAGGCTGGAGGGTCGTTCGTGAGCCCGCCGAACGCGTTTGGCACGTCAGCGCTCCTCTCGAAGCGTTACGCTTTCCCGACCAAGAGGCCGAGGTGCGCGGGGTGCTCGCGCGGGTCAAGGCGCTGCTAGATGAGGGAACTGCGCCGAATGACATCTCGCTCATAGTCCGCGATGAAACGCTTTACGGTCCTCTCATCCTCGGCGTGGCGAGAGAGTACGGCGTCAACGTCGCCGCCTACTACGCCCTGCCGCTCAAAAATACGCTTGTCGGGAGTTTCGTCGCGGCGTTTGTAACCATGCTCAGTCAAGCTTACGGTTACGAAGCGACCCTCCGCTTTCTGGTCCACCCCCTGACCGACCGGCTCGACTCGGACCTGTGGGCGAAGATTCGCGCCGCCCACCCGCAGCGCCTGGGGGATTGGGGGGCGCTCTCGCTCACACTGCCTACTTTGCCCGCCTTCGCCACGCGGGCCGAGTTTATCGGGGTGCTGGCCGAGATTTGGGACACCTTTGAGCTAAAGGGGCCGCGCGAACAAGAGGCGCTCGCGTCATTGATAAAGTCACTCGGCTCGCTCGACGGCTCGGCCCGCGTGAGCCGCGACGCGTTTCTGGTCGAACTCGACGACGTGCTCCACTTCCTCACCGTGTCGGTCAAGCCGGGGCGCGGTGTGGCGGTGCATACGCCGCTTGCGGTGCTGGGGGCGCGGCTCGAGCACGCCTTCGTGCTCGGCTTGGCGGAGGGCGTGTTCCCGCCCGATATGCGCGACGACGCGGCGCTCGACTTTTTTGAGCGGAAAACCTTGCGTGCAAAGGGCGTCCCCGTAGAAACCGCGCCTTACGCCGCCTGGCGCGAAAGGCTGAGTTTTCATTCGCTCGTGTCGAGCATTGGCTCGAGCGTCACGCTCTCTTATCCCGACAGGCTTGCCAACAGGCTCACGGAAGCCAGCTACTACTTCGGGCTGCTCGGCGTTACGCCGCAATCGTCGGCGCGCTCCTACGCCGTGAGCGAGCAGGAGCTTCGGCGGTCCAGTCTGCTCCAGACGGAGGGCGCGGGCACCCGAGGCTTTCACGTCGAGGCGGCGCGCGAAGCGGCGGGGCTCTTTGACGAGTTCGACGGCGTGACAGGCTTGGGTGTAGACGTGTCGAGCCGCACCTTTAGCGCCACGCAGCTCGCGCACCTGCTGAGTTGCCCATTCAAGTGGTTCGCGGCTTACGTCCTCGAGGCGGGCGGCCCGGCCGAGTTTGAGGAGGACGCGCTGCTGACGGGTAACTTGTACCACAAGACCCTGGAACGACTCGCCGACACCTCACAGGGTCAGGCCGACATACGCACGTCAATGCTAAGCAACCTTGAAGCCGCCTTCGCCGAGGCGGAAGCTGCGTTGGGCGTGCCCGACCTGCCCGCTTGGCCCGCCAAAAGGCTCGAGCACCTCGCCACCTTGCGCGGGGCCATCACCGCCCCGGCGTTTGTGCTGGAGAACGCTCGCATCGTCAAGACTGAACACACCTTCAACGCCACGTGGCAAGGCTTTAGCGTAAAGGGCCGCATCGACCGCATCGACGAAACACCCGACGGGTTGGTCGTGACCGATTACAAGACCTCGAGCTACGTGTCCACCCCGGACGTTCAGCTCCTCATTTACGAGCAGGCGGCGCGTGAAGCGTACCCCGAGAAAGAGGTCACCGCTCGCTACTACTCGCTCAAAGGTGCGGACGTGCTGCCGAGTAAGACACCTGAAGACCTTACGGAGCGCTTAGAAAGAGCGAAAGAAGCCCTGGCGACAGGCATGTTTCCCCCCGTCGCCAGCCAGAAAAACTGCGCCTACTGCGCGTTCGACCTCTTGTGCCGCAAAGGTCCCCGGTTGGAAAGAAAGACGCTCCGTGCTGACGTCTGAGCAGCGGCGGGCGGTCGAGGCCGAGGGCAGCGTCGCCGTCACCGCCGGGGCGGGGAGCGGTAAGACGTTTTTGCTCACCGAGCGGTATTTGCACCTCGTTGGCGCGCGCGGGCTGTCGCCGCTCGAGATAGTCGCCACCACCTTCACTCGCAAAGCCGCCGCCGAACTCAAAAGCCGCATTCGCAAACGTCTGCAGTCGGCTCATTTAGATGCCGAAACGGTCGCTGAACTCGAAGCCGCCTCCATCGGCACTTTCGACGCGCTCGCGGCCCGCGTCTGCCGCGACTTTCCTTTGGAAGCAGGATTACCCGCCGACTTTCGCGTAATGGACGAAGACGAAGAGAAATTGTTCCGGGCTCGTTACCTTGACGAGGCGATGGCGAAGGTGCCGGAGGGGTGCTTCGAGGAGCTTCCCTACAGCACCTTAAAACGTTATGTCGAGCAACTCCTGTTCGACCCCATCGCCGCCGAAGCCGCGCTGCATCAAGATACTGAAGCGTGGGCCGTGCTTGCTGAACGGACTAGAGAGGAGGCGAGAGAGGCGCTTCTGGCCGACCTAGCTGGGCACAAGCACACGTTAAAAGCGTTACAGGGTCCCGCCGGGGACGCCAGGGAGGCGACGCGGCTCGAGGCTCTACGCTGTATTAACCAGATAGAAACGGGAGACGCTGCGACGTGTGAGGCGGCGTATGAAGCGGCGCAGGGACTTGTGCTTAGAGGCGGCAGCAAGAAGGTGTGGGGCGAAGAGGCGTTCAAAGCCGTCGGCATCGCCGTTTCCGCGCTGCGCGACGGCGTCAGGCGCAACCTTAAAAAGCTCACCCTAAAACTCGGCGACGCCGACGCTTTGTTAGCCGAGCTGCTGCCCGCGGTCAGGACGGCGTTCGCGTGCGTGAGAGCTTACCTGACGGAGCGCCGCTTCAAGGACCGGGTGGTAGATTTCGCCAGCCTGGAGGTCCATGCGCTAGAGGCGCTCGAGCACGCGCACGTTACAGCGCACTACCGGGCGCGCTGGCGAGCTTTTCTGGTGGACGAACTGCAGGACACCAACAGAGTTCAAGAACGCTTTTTGAACCTCCTTACCGAGGGGGCGACGCTCACGGTGGTGGGCGACGCGAAGCAGAGCGTCTACGGCTTCCGCCGGGCGGACGTGGACGTGTTCTTCCGCTTTAGGGAGGCCATACAAGAGGGCGGCGAGGTGGTGGCGCTTGATACCTCACTCCGGACCCACGCCGCGCTGCTCGCGGGGCTCAACGAGCTCACCCGCTTTTTAGGCGACCTGCACGAGCCTTTGCGCGCTTTCCGAGAGGATGTGCCGGGTGGCGGGCCTCACCTCGAGGCCTACTGCTTAGAAGACCCGGCCCCCTTGCGCGAGGCGGGGCTCGAGCAAGAAGCCCGCCTCATCGCGGCGCGCGTGGCGGCATTTTTATCCAAGAGAACGCCCGTTCACGACGGCAGTGTCGAGCGGCCTGCCGAGCCGCGGGACATCGCCGTGATTGCCGCGACCAAAGCACCCTTGGGGGTCTACGCCGAGGCGCTGCTCGAGGCGGGCGTCCCCGCCGTTCTCACCGAAGCGGACGACCTGCTCGGCACCCGCGAGGCCCAAGACGGCCTCGCCCTGCTCCGCTTTCTGGCCGATCCCAGAGACGACCTCGCGCTCGTGACCCTGCTCAGAAGCCCGTTCTTCGCCCTCAGCGACATCACCTTACAGCGCCTGGCGCAGGCCAAAGGAGAGAGGAGTTGGTGGGCTTTCTTAGAAGCTTTAGATAAAATAGAGGATGACACGGCTTTGGGTCAAGCCAAAGCAACGCTGACCGAGCTTGCCGACAAGCGGAAACGCCTTCCCACCGAGCTGTTTGACTTAGCCGAGAAACGCACCGCCTATCCTGCGGTCATCGCCAACCTTGTCGGGGGTGCGCGGCGCCTAGCGGATTACCGCGCTTTTACCGAACTCGTCCGGCGTTTAGAGGCCGACACGCATAACGCCTTTAGCGTCTGGCGCGATATCAGAGACCTTATCACCAGAGGGGTCAACGTCGCCCGGCCACCTGTTGAGGTTGGCAACGCGGTCACGCTCATCAACGCGCACAAGGCCAAGGGGCTCGAGTGGCCCATCGTCATCGCGGCGGATTTGGGACGGCGCTTCGTAGCCAAAACTGAGCCCATGTACTTCTCTGGTGACGTGGGCGTGGCGCTCAAGCTCGACCGGCAGACACCGAGCAAGACCAACCCTGTTATTTTTGAGGCGCTCGAGCAGCAGAAGGGGCAGCGTGAAAGTGCCGAGGCCAAGCGGCTCCTTTACGTGACGCTAACGCGGGCAAAGGACTACCTTGTGCTTACGACAGCCGCCGCACCTGAGGACGGGACGAACTGCGCGTACAACCTGCTCAACCACACTTTTATACCGCTTCTGGAAGCTCGCCTCAAGAGGCAGTGAAGATGTCTCTGCTCGCTTCGTGCTCTGGAGCTTGAAGCTAAGATAAGTTTTCCATCTGTAGTGTAAGCTCTTCAGGGCCGCTCTGGCCCCTCTCCATTCAATGCAATCAGTTCCTCCGGTGCAACGTTTAAAGCCTTGGCGAGTCGCAGCAGGGTCGCTAACGAAATGTTGTATTTAGCATTCTCAATCAGGCCAATATGTGAGCGGTGTAAGTAGGCTAGGTCGGCAAAGTCGTCCTGGTTGAGTCCCATTTCTTTTCTTAATCGCCTCACCTTTACGCCTAACGCCTGCCGGTAAAGCATCTCGTACTCACGCCACGCCTCAGGTAAGGTTGCCACCCCTGCATCCTGGCAAAGGAGCAGGGATACTGCGACTTAACATCCTAGTCTTAGAATGTTAGAGTAGCAATAGCCGAAGCTAGCTAGAATTTGCATCGGAACAGCAGGAGAAAGGAGACGATCTTGAACAGGCAACTGTTACTCTTGACACTTTTTGTTCCTCTTGTGTTGTTTGGTGCCTGCGCTCCCACACTCGAGCCCCAGGCGGAGGGCCAGGCGGACGCAAGCCCAGCCCCTCGAGCCAACGTCCTCTGGACCGCGCAGGTGAGCGGCGTCGAGCGCTACGCAGGGGCGTACGGGGGCGAGCGGGGCGAGGCTGTCGTGCAGGACGGGCGGGTGCTCGAACTCGAGCTCAGCAACAACACCTTCTTCGATCTGGCGCGCTTCGACGAGAGGAGTGTAGAAAGCCCGCCTATGAACCTCACCTACCGCGGCGGCCCCCTCGCGGGCACCGCCTCGGTTGTGTTCGAGGGCGTGGGCAGTTTGGGTGAGCGCCGCTTCTTCACCGGCGAGGCCGAGACGGACTTCGCGCTCGAGGGAGGCTACGTCACCGGCTCGCTGCGCTTCAGCGGGCAGGACGATGTAGGGCAGGTCGTGAGCGTGGCGGTCGAGGACCTGCGGGTGCCCTATTGAGCGGTTCTCGAGGGTTCGTTTATGTCGGCGCGGTCGTGAGCTCAGGCGTAGAAACATCAAAGGGAAAAGGAGAGGGTAGAGCATGAAGTTAAAGCGTGGAAGAGCGGCAGGAGCTAAGCGTTCGTTCGGTCGCGGTGAGGCGTCCTCGAGTCGACGTTTTTTCGCAGGGGGTAAGTATAGGGTCATCGGACTCCTCGCCCTCTGTTTCTTGCTGGGCGCGTGCTCGGATGCCGTCACGCCCCCTCCAGTCACCGACCCCAACACAGGCAGCCTGCAGGTGACCATCCAAGGCCTGCCCCCCGAGGCCGAGGCCGACGTCACCGTCGCCGGGCCCGGCGACTATCAGGAAGAGGTGGAAAGGAGCAGGACGCTCACCAGTCTGGCGACAGGCCGCTACACCGTCACGGTCGGCAGCGTGGTCTACGAGGGCGAGACCTACCCCGGCGCCTTGCCCGGCAGCCGCTCGCAGACCGAGCTCGACGTGACCCGGCAGGCGGTGAGCGAGGTGCTGGTGTCCTACTCTTCTGTAGGCGTGGTCGGGGCGGGCGAGATAGCCCCCGGCGTGACCCGTAGCGGCATGTTGAGTCCGGGCGGCGTCGCCGACTACAGCTTCTCGGGGGTCGAGGGCGTGCCCCTAGCCTTCGACTTTGCGGGGACGAGAGAAGAGAGTAAAGCCACCTATGAGGTGAGCATCTTCCGCGCCGACGATCTGGACACGCCCCTTTACAGCGAGCGCTACGGCACCTCCAACAGCTACGCCTACGAGAGCGGCAACCCGGTCGTCGGCTTCGCCCCGCCGGGAAGCGGGGACTACGTCCTGCGTATCGGCACCCAGCAGAGTGAGCTCTCCTACACCGTCACGGCGAGCTACTTGAGCGGCACGCCGGAAGAGCGGCGAGGGGTGACGCGGCTGGAGGAGGGCGAGACCGTGCTGGGGGCGGTGACGGCGGGCTCGGCCGACCGCTACCTCTTCAGCGCCACGGCCGATGATCCTGTCACCTTCGTGATCGACTACGAAGAGGGCGCGGCCATCTACCTCGTCGAGGTCTTCAGCGAGGGTAACGCCGAGCCGCTCTATAGCCAGCGCGTGGGCACCTCCAACGCTATGCGCGAGCTCGAGTTTGTTCCCCCCGCCGCGGGCGAGTACGAGTTACGGGTCAGCGGGCAGGACAGCGTGCTGCGCTACAGCCTGGCGCTGGCGGAGTAGGGGTGGCTCGAGCCGACGCCGGCCCCGCGTCGACGCCCGCGGCCGAGGACGCCTCCCTGGTCGTGTTCAGCTCGCCCGACGGCCGCTTATCGCTGCGCGGCCACGCGCCGCTCGGCCTGGAGCAGTGGCGGCTCCTGTGCTACGCGCTCGCCGCGGCGCTGCCGGGGGGCGAGGCGGAGCTCCGTAAAGCGCGCCTCGCCGAGCTCTTCCCCGGGCTCACCCTGTCGCTCGCGCTCGCCGAGGCCCTGCTAAGGCTGCGCCTGCTCTACGAGCCCGCGGCGCGCACGCGCGACGGGCTGCTGCTGCGGCTCTTCGCCTCCGCCGAGCTGCGCGGGGACGGCGCCCTCCTCCACCTCAGGCTCGACGAGCGCGCCCGCGAGCTCCTCGGCAGCGGGGGGCCGCGCGGCGCTTACGTGGCCGCGCCCCTGCCGCGCCCGCGCGAGGCCGACGCGGGCGCGGTGTCGCCCGCGCTCCTCTCGGGCTGGCGCGGGGCCATGAGCTCCCTCACGCCGGGCATGGTGCCGCGGGAGAGGCGCGCCCCCCTGGAGCTCTACGGCCTCCTGGCGCGCGCCTTCTACGGGGACGCGGCGCGCTCGGGCGGCGCCTACGCGCCCCACACCGCCGTCCTGCCCGCGGCGGCGCTGCGCGAGCTCGCGCCCGCGGAGGAGCGCCACAAGAGGCTGCGGGACCTGCTGAGCACCTTCATGACGGACTTCCCCTGCCGGCTCAGGGTCGGGGGGCAGGAGCTGGAGGCGTGGGCGCGGGAGCGCGCGGCGCCCGAGGACGAGCTCGCGGTCGAGGTCACCTCGCTCGGCTTCGACGCGTACGAGGGCTCTACCGGGAAAGGAGAAACGAGCTAAGCCACGCCCTGCCCAAAGGGAAAACGGCCAGCCCGGCTCCGCCCGTGCGGCCTGCGCTCCGTACCGGTCTCTAGCCTTTGCAACACGAGCGTCGCGCCGCGTGGCGTGAACCGGAGGCCGAAACTGCCTGCAACCTTGGGCTGCCGAGGGGCTGCCGAGGTCAACGGAGGAGAAGGTGAGTGAAAGAAATCTTCTTTAGCGGCGCGTCGGACGACCTGGTCCATGTCGAGGGCTTTGGCGGCCTCTACCACGAGGTCGACTGCTACGGCAGCGGGGTCCACCTCGCCACCTTCAACACCCGCGCGGGCGGTGGGGGTTTCGCGGTTACAAGCCTGAACGAAGCCGACGACTTCCGCTTGCTCCCCGACTGGCCTACTGAACGCCTCTTTGGGAGCAGGTGCGCTTATTTCGAGACGCTCAGGCTGGTGGCGCCGGACGAGGCGACGATTGGGAGGATGCGCTAGCAGGGTGGGGCGCAACTTGAGCGGCACCCCTTTGTTGCGCTCGTTTTTAGAAGCCTCATCCCTATTCGTGCTCGGGGTGGCGCTTCTAACCGCGCCAGGGGTGCTCAATGAGGGCGAGAGGCTCGAGCTTGGTCATATTGAGCAGGTGGAAGTGAATGCTGGCTTTCTCTCTACCAGCACGACGCTCACAACAGAGGCCGGGGTCTTGACGGCCAGGGGGGTGCTCAACGCGAGTCCTGAGGCGAGGGCGATATTTCACTTCAACCGCTATAGGCGGGCGTTCGTGTGCATTGAGAGGCGCTGCACCAAGCTGAGGGGTGAGCTGCCCTGGGGTTTGCGGCTGAATCTTGTACCCCTTCACGAGCAAGAGGTGACGAAGGCGGTAGGGGATGTGGCAAGGTCTGTACTGGTGCCACATGGCGTAAGGCTCACGCCGCGTTCCGGGTCCTGCTTCCCTAGTTTTTACAGAGACTGGACTGATGACGATAGAGCCGGTGTATCGAGGCGCTCGAGCGGCGAGAGGCTGTAGTAGATTTGCAGCGCCAGCACCAACCGAGGATAAGGAAGTTTGACGAGGCGGGAGTAGCGCGCTACTTCAGGGCGGTGTAAGCTCGCCGGTTCGGGCGCGGGCTTGGTCATCAAGGGGTGTGTGGGTTCACGCCACCCATTCATGGGGGAGGCTTCGGCGCACCGAAACCATTCTTTGCGTTTTATTCCGCCCCCAAGTTCTCCAGCCAAGCCTTTTCTAGCTCCTCCAGCGACAGTCCGTAGACTAGAGCGAAATCCGGCGGGGTGCCCCCGTCGCCGTCCAACGTGGCTTCCGCGGTGAGGCCCGCGGCGCTAGGGAACTCCGTAAAGCCGTCCGCGTGCAGGAGGTGCGCCAGCTCGTGCGCTAAGACGGCGCGAAGCTGGTCTAAGCTGGTCGTCTCGTCCACAAAGAGGATGATGCTGCGCGGCTCGTCGCCCTCCATGCGCTCGAGCATCATGCCGCGGGCGGGGCAGGGGCCGCCCATCATCGACCGGACCGCCACGCTCGCCTTCCCGCTATAGCGCGCGTCCGTCCGCCCGCTCACATAGGTATACGCCTCGTCCGCTTCGTCGGCGAGGGTACCTAGCGCGGGCGTGACGTTGACGTAATGGTCGAAGGTGAAGTGCGCCGTGGTCTCCTGCTCGAGCCGCGGGGCGCTCAGGTCCAGGACGTCTTGGGGAAACGTCAGCCCGACGGTCGAGAGGACGAGGAGAAGGATGAACTTGCGTACGTTATGCGGGAATATAGCGGCTCGAGCCCTCAGCGCGCCAGCCGCACCTCGAAGAGGTTCGAACTTCCTGCCGCGTACACAAGCCTGCACGTCAGGTCCTCTTCCGGACATATCTGCACCTGGTAGTTGAGCTGGAACTCGCCCTCGAGCGCCCCGTAGGGTTCGCCCGTCTCGCCGTCAAAGGCGTTCGGCCCCCACAGGTGGAGTGTGTCAGTCCGCGTCTCGCCGGGGAGAACCTCGATGGCCTCGTCGTGCCCCACGCACGCCCAGATGAGGTTGTACGCGGACTCGTCTTCACCCCCGAGGGCTACCAGCCGCACGCCGTAGATGGGTGCCTCGCTGTCCGGGTAGCAGCGGGCGAGGTAGAGGGGGCGGTCGGTGCGGTTCGTGTAGCTCGCTTCTACCGTGAACGCGTGAGGGCAGCCCGGCCCGGTGCAGTCGGCGAACTCGGGCGTTGCGACGTAGAGCGTTTTGTCCGTTAACAACGGGGAAGAGGTGTCGCGTACCGCGTCGGGGGGCGAGCTGCACCCGCCGAGGAGCGTTCCCAACAGGAGGACGAGGAGGATTCCAAAGTGGCTAGTCCGGCGCATGGTGACCCCTTTTCGTTTGCCCTTAGCATAACCGAACCGGGCGAGGTCTGTTCTTAAGCCGCGTTATGATGATTTATGTCCCAAGCGCAGAAGGTACAAGAGCAACCATGAACCCTCGATTAGGCATCACGACGGTTATCTTGACCCTCCTCCTCGCCGCCTCACCCGTTCACGCCCAAGCCACCGCGGAGCACGCGCGCCTTTCGTCCCGCCCTCACGACGCCGCTTCTACGTGGGACACCGCGCCAACCCTCGCCCAAACCTCCACAGAGGCGGAGAAGTTGCTGCAACGCTTAGAGGCCGAGGGCAGACCCGCCTGGGCGGACGGCGACGCGCTCACCTTTGTTTATGAAGGGGAGGCGGAAAGGGTAGAACTGTGCTGCGGTTTGCAAGAGCCCCTGACGCGCTTGCCGGGCAGCGACGTCTGGGTCTTGAGCAAAACCATTCCCAACCTGTCACAGGCCGTCGTCAGCTACTTCTTTATCGTAGACGGTACGTTTCCGCAAACGGAAGGCGACGTCTGGCGCGGTTATGACGCGCCGAGCGCGCCTGAGCGGCTCGACGGCTTAAAAGGGAGGGTGTTCGAACGCACCCTCCACAGCGAGACCCTTGATGAGTTCCGCACGCTGACTGTTTATCTCCCGCCCAACTATGACGCCTTGAACCTCCCCGGTTTGCCTGTCGTTTATCTAGCCGACGGGGGCGTGGTACGAGACTACGCCCCCGTTGTAGAGCCCCTTATCGCGCAGGGCGAGTTACCGCCCCTTCTCCTCATTGGCGTCGCGTCGGGCGCTTACGCAGGCGACCCGGAGGCAGACTACGACCCCGAACTTGATCTGCGGGCGCGCGAGTATATTCCCAACAGAGACGATGAACGCTTTAGTCAACACGAACGCTTCTTTATTGAGGAGGTGCTGCCCTGGGCGGAAGAGACATTTGGCGCGTCGCGCGAGCGCGAGCAACGCGCCGTTCATGGTCACTCCAACAGTGGCGTGTTCGCCGCGGCGATGGGTTTAAGGCACCCCGAGGTGTTTGGGTACGCGCTGCCTTTTTCTGTGGGCGTAGACCCTACCGAGGCGTTTGAGGCTGAATCCGAAACCGGGACGTTCGACTTCGGGCCTGTGAACACCAAGTTCTACTTCGTCGCGGGAGAGCTTGAGGAGGGTTTTTTCAAGACAACCCAGGGTTTAGCCGAAAAGCTCGCAGATGGGGGCGTCGAGAGCCGATTCGAGGGGCGCGTAGCCGGGCATGATTCTGTGCTGTGGCGAGAGGCATTTCCGGGGGCGCTCGAGTGGGCGTTTGGTAGACAGCCGTGAGTATCAACCACGCCTCATAAAGAAGACAGCTACAGCGCCTAACGCACGTGCTCATCCCAATAGGCGCGGAGCTGGGCCGCCTTTTGCGGCGGCAACTCCGCCGCGAGTTCTTCACGCAAGGCGGTCGCCTCTTCGGGCAGGCCCAGCTTATACAGCTCGCGCGCCCGCTCCAGCGCCGCGCGCTGCCCCACGGCAAGGTTCCCGAACGGGTCGAAGTAGGTGTCGAGCCGAGATCCGTTCGCCACGCCCGTCCACGTAAAGGCGTCTTCGGGTCCCGTGGCCTCGCAAATCTGGCGGTAGCTCTCGGCAGCCTCCGCCGGGCTTATCTCGCCCTCGAGCACGCCGAGCCGCGCCTGAAAAAGGCGAACCTCCGGGGCGTCAGGCGAGGCCTTGACGAGCCGTTTGACCACTTCTCGAAGGTACGGATAGTCCACGACGTTCGTGCGGGACTGAATCCCGAGGAGATTGAACGTGGCGACCGCACGGGCGTCCTCCGGGCG
The DNA here is from genome assembly GCA_965214995.1 of Trueperaceae bacterium. Lineage (GTDB taxonomy): Bacteria > Deinococcota > Deinococci > Deinococcales > Trueperaceae > CBDCCT01. The sequence continues at coordinate 3,015,478 of CBDCCT010000002.1, read as the reverse complement.
CTCGTGCGCCGCCGCCTCCTCGTCCGTCGGGGAGCCATAATTGGATGGCGGGACGAGCTTAACGTCGGGATAATCCGCGAGGATGCGCCCGAAATCGGGCTTGTGCAGGTGGCCGACGAGCACGAGGAGCGTGCCGCCAGGGTGGTTAGACGCGGCTAGGGCGACCCGCCGGGCCTGGAGGAACGTCCGGTAGAGGAACAGCCGCCGGGCCGCGTCGCCCACCGACCGCTCCTGGGGGGTGTCGGCCCAGGCGAGAGCGGCGTCGCCAGCCCCAGGAGCGTCGGCGTACAGGAGAGGCCTTGACAGCACATCGGGATCGGTGAAGGCGAGGAAGCCCGCGAACCCCCGGCTCGGGCGGATGAAGGGGGGTGTCAGGTCGAAGCCGAAGAGGAGCCGCGTGTCGGCGACCGAGGGCACCCAGTCGAAGGGGTAGACGGGCAGGCCCCGCTCGCGCGCCCAGGGGACGGCGAGGTGCTGAATCTCATAGGTGAACTCATATGGGTCGTTGCGGGCGAAAGACTCAGGGTCCCGCTCGACGGCCACCGCGTCAGGACCGACGCGCTCAAAGAAGGCGCGGAAAAGGGCGGGGCGCTGCGACCTCGCAACGAGCTGGGCGGAATGGTCCACCCCGAGGATAACGACCCGCGTCGGCACCGTGCCGTGCCGGGCGCGGCTCACTGGCGGGACGCGGCGTCGGCAGCGCCGACCAAGGCGGAGCGTGGCGTCACGGGGTTGGCGTCTGCGTCGGTGGGTCTATCTGCATGAGACGCGCTCCCTTCTTCATGTATGCACGTTTTGCGGTCACCAAGCAACGGAAACACCCACCCTTCGAGAGAACCGCGCGATACTCCTGACTAGCACTTTGGTATTTCCTCCACCGCATCCGAGGGTGCGCCGATCCCGACCCCCAAATTCTACAACGCTCCCCGAGCAACACGGCCTCGACTCGTGCTCCTCGTCAGGGCCGACGCAGCAAAAGCAGTAAATCTGTGGGCACCCCCATTGCTTAGCCGCTTCCTACAGCCGGACGCTATACTGCGCTGTGTTTGACCTACCCCCCGCGCAAAACAGGCCCCTAAGCTCGCTGTTGCCTAAGTCCTTCGTTTTACCCCGCTATGAGGAGCGTTCCCTAGCAAACCTTCCCGCCACCGTCGGTAGGCTTCTCGGCGTCACCGAGGGCTGGGCGGGCCGTGGGCTCGAGCGCCCCCTCCTAGACCGTTTGGGAGGGGACATAAAGCGCGTCGTCCTGCTGCTCGTTGACGGCCTCGGCTGGACCCAACTGCAAGCCCACCTCGCGCGTGACGAGGCGGGAGCACAAGAGGCGAGCTTCCACAGAGTTTTAGCGCGCTACGGCGTCCTCAACACCCCGCTCACCTCGGTCGCGCCCTCGACGACGAGCGTGGCGACGACGGTCTTGCTCGGCAACGGGGCCGCGCCCGCCGAGACGGGGATGCTCGGCTTTAGCTTCCTTTTAGCCGAGTTGGGCGTGGTCGCCAACATGCTGTTCTGGCACCCGGTCGGCAAACGTAAAGCGGTGGATGGCGAGTTGGAGGCGTGGGGCGTGAAGCCCGAAAGCTTCTTGCCCACGCCCTCAGCGGCGGAAGTGCTCGCCGGGGCGGACGTCCCGATGCGCGTCGTGATGCCCAAGGCCTACAGCCACAGCCCGCTGTCACGGATGCGGCCCCGCGGCGCGGAGATTGACGGGTATGTTGACGCGACCGACATGTTCTTCAAGCTCGGCGCGTGGTTAGACGAGACGGCGGGAGGGAGAGCTTACGCCTATGCGTATTATCCCGACTTCGACACGCTCAGCCACCGCGACGGCTGGGACGCGCCCGTTTTAGCGGCGTTATGGGCGAGCTTCGGCTGGCAGTTGGCGCGCTTCTTGGACCATCTGAGCGTGGTCCAACGGCGCAACACCCTCTTTTTGCTCACTGCGGACCACGGCCACGTCGTGACGCCGCCCCAGGCCGGGCGCTTTGTGGAGGACTATCCGGGCTTGCTCGAGCATAGCGCGCTGCTGCCCGGCGGCGAGGCGCGGCACGTTTATTTGTACGCTCGAGCGGGTCACCAGGCCGCGCTGCTGGCCTACGCCCAGGCCGAACTCGGCGGCGAGTTCGTGGTCTTAGAGGGCGAACATGCGCTGGCCGCGGGCCTGTACGGCGACCCCGCGCGTCTGCACCCGGACGCCGCGCGCCGCGTCGGTGACGTGGTGTTACTGGCGAAGGGTCCGCACTTCTTGTGGAGGCGCGGCCAAGACACCTTGCGCGGGCTTCACGGCTCGCTGACTGCAGATGAGATGCTCGTGCCTCTTATCGGCTTGCGCCCCTGAGTCGGTCCGGGAACCCGCACCCCTCAAAGCTTAGTCTGAACCCGAATCAGTTACCACCCTCATCTGGACGCTTCTCGGCGTCCCCGTCTGCGTCTGACCGTCCCAGAGGACGTAGACCCAGTCGCCGCCGCGCCGCTCGTAGCCTACGGCGGCCACGTAGACCCTGAACCCGGCGGGTCTATGTCCCCTCAGCCTCACCGACTCGGCGGTGCGCGTTCCCTGGCGGTGGCTGAAAAGAATCTCTTGCGCGTCGAGTTCATCCGCCGCCTTGTCCGCAACACCGGGGTCGTAAGCGTATAGAAAAGCGATGAGCTTTCCCTCTTCTATGTCCGCAACCGACGCGGGAATAATTATGTCCAAGCGGTGCGAGACAGGACCGCCGAGGAAGGTGCAGCCGCTCAGCAGCAGGCAGAGCGCGAGAAACGGGGCCAAGCGTCCCATCTGTTACCTCCTTTTGGTCGGACGGCTTTCATAATGTGCCGCACCCGTCACGGCAAAGGGTCGGTCGCCGTCATCCGGTCGACGAACACCACAACGTCATAGTCCTCGAGCAAGACGCTACGGGAGAACGCCTGCTCGTCGTCTACCGCCACCGCGCCCATCATGCGCACGTCTTGCGGTCTGGTGAGCCACGCCGCCGCCGGGTCTTGTTCGGCGCCCCGCAGGTCGAGCGCGAACAGGGGCAGGCCGAGCGCGTGGAAAGTCCCGCCGACGCTCTCCGCGGAGGCCGGCCCGGCGGCGTGTGTCCTTACTGCGCCCGTCTCCCGCTCTCTCGCGGTGTACTCGCCCTCATAGAAGGTGAAGCCGAGCGAGAGGTAATCTTCCCCGTAGCGTTCGGCGAGAGAGCGGCCCATCGAGGGGTAACCGCGGCTCGACTCGCCGACGTGCGCGTTGTGCGCCCAGAGGACGACCTTGGCGTCCGGGTTTTCCTCCAGAATCCAGGCGATGTTCTCGGCCATGCTCTCGGCGCGCGGCACCTCGCCCGCGCGGTCTTCGGCGCCCTGTAAGACGACGCGGGCGTTCTGCAAGGCCCAGGCGAGCTCGGCGGGCGTGGCGTCTGTATAGGTCTGCTGGTTGCTTTCTAAGTGCTCGAGCACCCGCGACGCGGCGTCTCGCCACTCGGTCACTTTCGGGGAAGGCCGCCCGTATTGGCCCCGCAGCACCTCGTACGACGCGGCGACGGTCTCGTACGCCTCACTAAGTTCGCCGACATACCCAGGGTCATACCGCGCGACAAAGGCGCGCACCTCGTCCATCGCCACCGTGGGGGTCTGCATGTCGAAGCCCGTGAACTGCATTACCCCGGCACCCGAGGCGTTAAAGGCGCGCATCCACAGGATCATGTCCAGGACCTCCTGGGTGTTCCAGATCCAGAAGTACATGCCCTTAAGCAGCTCTCTAGGGTCGCCCTCGCCCGTCAGCACGTACTCGTTCATGCGGTACGCCTCGGGCATATTAGCCTCGATGGAGAAGACGGTGAAGCCCATCTCGTCGGCCAGAAACTGAACCAGGCGGTGCTTGAGTTTAAAAAACTCGCTCGTGCCGTGCGTCGCCTCGCCGAGCGCGACGACGCGGGCGTTCCCAACGATGGCTTTGAAGGGCTCGAGGTCCTCCTCAAAGCCGATGGGGGTCACCGTCTCCAGGGGCACGGCGTTCTCGCCAAGCCAGGCGAGCAGCTCGGCGGGCGGTCTGAAGTTTTCTTCGGCGAGCTCGGCGGCGCTCAGCACCTCGGCGACGGGCGTATAGGTTCCCGTGGCCGGGTCGCTCACGCTGAGCTCCAGCGCGTCCGCCCAGGCGCCCCCCCGACCCGTGAAGCGCGCGCCGAAAAACAGGTCTCGCGCGCCCTCGGGCACCTCGAGCACCATCTCATACGGGGTCCAGCCTTGGGTTCCCACCGCGCCGCGGTCGCTCATGTCGTCGTAAGCCAACTCCTCCGGGCGGCCTTCAACAGACGCGCCGTCAACGCGCATCCACAGCCCCGCGTGGCCCCCTTCGACCCCGTCGGTCTTGAGAAAGCCGCGCAGCCTCACCTGTTTGCCGACCAAGCTCTCGGCGAAGAGGCGCTTGGTCACCACGCCGGACGCCCCGGAGCCGCACGCCTGGGCCGCGCAGCGGAAGGCGACGCTCTGTCTACCCTGATAAGCCTCCGAGCGCGTGAGGTAGACCTTGTAGGGCGCGTTTCTCCAGCCGCTGCTCGCCCAGTCCGCCGGTTGGTCGCCGTCCGAGTGCTCGAAGTTGAGGTTTAGGCGCGCTTCGATGTCGGCTCGAGCTGCCCCTTGCTGGTCTTGACCGAAAGAGAAGCTTAGGATGAGCGCCAGTAGGAACAGAACGCTACGCACCGGTTTACCTCCTCACAAGGCTTAGAACGCGTAGTGTACTCTCATGCTACACCCTTGGCAGCTAAGAGGTGTTAGATAAAGCTTGTTCGTAAAGCGAGTTGTACCACTTTGGAGAAATGTGTAACAAAGGATTGGAGACTACAAATGGAGCCCCCTCTCCTTTATAGTCACTCCGGCCAGTCACTCTGCCACGGCGCTAGTCCAATGCGCAGCAAGTAAGGCTGACCGCCGCGTTTCGCGCGGTACTTCTTATAAAGCGCAAGCAGCTCACTCTGAAAGGCTTTGGCCTCTTCGTAGTCAAGCGTGATTTGCTCGCTCCAAAGGCTTACCGTCGCGGGCGCGCCCGGCGCATGAGAGTTGTAGCGCTCTCCGGGCCGCTTCGCGCCGTACACCCAGAAATCTCCCTGCGCATCGCGCGAGAGTTCGAAGCCCCACTCCCCCGTGTTTTCCATACGCGCAACCAGTAGACTGCGGCGCAACTCCCCTTCCCAATACGCGTCGTGCTTGGCCTGCACCGCCTCGACGGTGCTCAAACCGATGAGCAGCGCCGGAACGAAAAAGCGGTCCTTGACGCTGCGGTACACTTTGACCGCGCGTCCGGGGCGTGAGCGCGTTTCTACAACCCGGAGGAGGCCGAGACGCAAGAAACGCTCGACGCGGACGTACATGCTGTTTAGCGAGGTCTGGGTCCGTTCAGCCGCCTCCTTAATCGTGCAGTCGCGGGCGAGAAAGGGCAGAAGATAACGCTGCTGTGCCGGGTCGATGAGTAGCGCCGCCGCCTCCTTACTCTCGACCACGTAAAAGCTGGTTGATGCGGGGGTGTCCATTTCAAGTAGCTTAAGGGGATGATGGACAAAGCATGGTCTTGACCCGCACACTCCGCGTTCTTGGGCACCGTCACCTGTTCATCTTGTGGCTCGCGCAGGTGCTCTCGGCGGTGGGCGACAGGCTTTTTGAACTGGCAACGGTGTGGCTCTCGGTGCAACTGGTGGGCCGTGAAGCGGGTTTCGTGCTCACCGCCGGAGCCCTGGCCCGGCTCAGTGTCGGGCTTTTGGGTGGTGTGTTGGCTGACCGCTATGACCGGCAGAAGTTGCTCGTTACCGCTGATGTTGTCCGCTGCCTGACGGTCCTCAGCCTACCGCTCGCCGCCACCTTCGGCTCCATCACGCTCGTCCATTTAGCCGTCGTCGCCGCGGTGACGGGTGGGCTCTCCGCACTCTTCGAGCCGACTTTGCAAGCAAGCCTTCCTGCTCTTACGCCCGACTCCCGCTCGTTGCAGGCGTTCAACGCGCTTTTGGACGTTACCGCCAGGCTCGCTCGAGTGGTCGGCCCCGGTCTGGCGGGGCTTCTCGTGGCCCTTCTCCCCCTCACCCACTTCTTTACGGTTGACGCGGTAACGTTCGGGCTCTCGGCCTTGGCTGTATTGGCGTTGGGGCGGGGCTACGCGTGGCGACCTCGACAGGTTGAAGAGCGTGAGGGGCGTGGGCCTACGCGTGTGGTGAGCGAACTGCGGGGTGCTTTCACGCTCATCGCGGCGCACCGCCCGCTGGCGTGGACCTTTGGCGCGCTTCTCGTGGTGAACTTGGCTTGGAGCGCGGCCTTTACCGTCGGGCTGGCGCTTTTGACCGAACAAACGTTCGGTGCGAGCATTGGGGTTTACGGACTGCTCGTGGCCGCCTACGGGGTGGGTAACGTTCTAAGCAACTTAGTCGTCGGCGGCCTCGAGGTCGAGCACCGCGCCACGCTCTTCTTTATGGGTAAGCTCGTACTCGGCTTCGGCTTTGTGGTGCTGGCGCTCGCGCCGAGTGTACCCGTTGCGCTCTTAGGTGCGGCCCTCGGGGCGCTCGGCGGGCCGATGGGTGACATCATGTTGCTGCTCATGATCCAGGAGGACTTCCCGGCGAACCAGATTGGCAAGGTTTACAGCGCGCGCATTACCCTCTCGAGCGTGGGGTCGTCGTTAGGGCTTTTGTTGGCGAGCCCGCTCTTTTTGTTGCTGTCGGTGCGTGGGGGGATGCTCGCTTGTGCGGTGCTCATCCTGGTGGTGGGTGCTGTGGGTCTGGGGCGGTTTTACGGGCGGGCGTGAAGAAGCTTTTGGGACTCGAGTGTCTCAGTCACACTGATGGCTTTCAAGCTTCACCTGGACCTTAACTATAGAAATGAAAGGTGATACGAATTTACCGCTAAATCCGCCCATTGAAATTTTTCACTAAGTCTTCTCTTGTACCAAATAGTGAATTCGTTGAGAACGTCGGATGCCATAACCTCCTCTTGCATTTCGTGTAGAACAGATGTTTGTTGTTGCTGCTCATTACTGCTAGTTGTAAATTCCTCAACACCACGCCAGGGCCCACCCAAATCATGAGCGTTCACAACAACGTTTGTGTAGAGTCCTGGTGCTACCGCGTCTCGGAAGAGCTTTCTAAAGTCATCGGCGTTCATTGTGAAGGTGAGGTTTCCTCGTTTGGACAGGCGATTTAGTAGGGACCACGCTTGCGCGTTCAATCTTGTTCTTTGGTTAGTAGTTTGGAACCGCCAAAGAGGTGTGCCTTTTTGTGGAAATGAGACTGTTTGATTCTTTAAATCGCTACCTACCACGCTCAACCACGTCAAAAGTGCCACCTGAGCTAGAGGGGACAGAGGTGCAATTACTGGTTTGGAACGGTAGTTCAATATGAAGTATGGGACGGCAGAGTCTAAGTGAATTGACTCTTTGAACAGATAAGCGGCTTCTTCATAATAAAGTCCTGTGCCTAAGAGAAATCCAACGAATGCAGCACCCTGAGCCGCCTCTAGGACGCCACGCTCGCTCAGCGCCCCCTCCACAAGTGCTTTTGCATGTTCAAAGGTGACTCTGGGCGGCCTCTCGGGTTGCCATCTGCTTTGACGCAACGTAGCTTCCAAACCTTTCAAAGGTCTTATTTTTTTACCAGCTTCTACAAAGCGGTCGTGTACTTCAAGAGGTAGGCTAATCAAATTATCTTTTGGTGGAGAAGCGACAAGAACGATTGTCGTCAGCCCAGGCTCAAGCTGACGCATAGTTAAACGGCGAACATCATTAGGGGTTACTGGTGGTTTGAGATCAGCGTGCGCCGATAATGTCTCAAATAGCCGTAAAACGTTTTTCACGCTCATGCGAGTGGCTAGCTGTTTACTTTTAGGTTCCAGCACGACGTTCGTCCAGACATGTTCAAATTCGGACCAGCCCCTCAGCCCAGGAAACTTCAGCCGCTCGAGGAGCCAGTAACGGAGCGCGGTTTTGGCGTCGGGATGTAATGGAACCGCAAATTCTGTTTCGTTTTTCTCGCTCCAGCGGGACAACGCGCTTACATGGTCTTCTATACTGTGAAAGTAAGCCCCTCGGCTCCCTTTCAGGTGAGCCATCATGAGGTTGAGCACCTCCTCGAGCCTTAAACCGGTCGCGTAAAGAAAAGCGATTAGCGCAATGTTACGAACTTTGTGAATCTCACTAGAGCGTTCGGCGGCGGCGCGAATGAGCTGCTCTACGTGGCTGACATCTATTTCTTTTGAAGAAGAGCTGAACTGTGTGACGTTCGTTTCCAACCATGCGGTGGCAGCTTGCTTAGCAGCAAAATCAACCTCTGGATGAGAAAAGTAAAAGCGAAGAGCAGCTCGGATACGCCTAGAGTAGCTCTGTTTTAGTTTCTCGTCATTGAAATAAATAGTCAACTGTTTCTCGATATCAACGGTTTCTAAACGCTGATGTTCTAAAAAACGCAGAAATCTGGAGACGTCGTCAACATAGGTATCGGCGCTCGAACGCGAAACCTTCTCCTTACTGAGCAACCAACGACGAAAGTCAGACGGGGTGACTTTTAGATCCACACATTAGCGTATGACAGGAACGAATTTGCTATTTGTATTTTAATATTGTATATTTAGTAATTATGTTCCTAAACACCAAAAAAGGAGCAGTGTGACTGTACCGAGAGAATCCGTGAGGCGACGCGTCAAGAGTAGAGTTCGCGTTACTGGCATTGTCAGCAGCGACGGCATACAGGGTAACTGGTTCGAATCTCAGACCGAAAAGCAGTTCTATATTTGCCTCAGGGCAGACCCCAAGGTCCTTTCATTTGTAAGTCAACCCGTCAAGATTTTTTTCGAGGTTGATGATAAAAAACATTCGCACATTCCGGATGCGTTCGTTACCTACGGCACAGAGGCAGTTAAAGATGCTCGACCTGCCTACGTTCTCTACGAAGTAAAAAGCCACCAGGACCTCAAAGACGCAAAAAAAATTGGTGATATACGCATGAAAGCTGCTGCAGCTCGAGCCTACGCCGAGGAACGAGGCTGGGTCTACCGCATGATCCTTGATCTTAAGGTGAACAAGTACGCATACAACGCGGCATTTTTGAGCTACTACCGCGACATGCCGCTAGATTCCGCGCTGGCAGCCTCCATTCTGGCTGATGTAGCTGAGTGGCCCGGCATCACGCCACAATTACTGATGCAACGTAGACCCAAAGAGCAGCGACTACCGGCATTAGCGACGGTGTGGACCCTCCTGTATAAAGCTCGTCTTTATGCCGACTTAACGCAACGGGTGTCCAACATAACATCTATCTATCCGGCGGGCCGTCCTCTCTATCCCCACCCGGTCTGGTAGCTCATGCACGTCGAGCTGCGGGAAAAGGCAACCGTGCAAGTTGTCGGGTTAGACGGGGAGTTTGTGGTTGAGAAACTCAAGCTAACCCATGTTGTCGTGTCCAACGGTGCTCAAACTTATGAAATTGAACGGCACCGTATTACCGTGGCGCACAAAAGACCTCCAGAACCGGTCGAGCTACTGAGCATTGATGAGCTCCCAGACCAAGAAACCTACGCAGTTTACAAAGCTTTCAACTCTGGCAAGATAACAGCAGAGGAGGGGGCTAGGCGGATAGGTGAAATCGAGGCTAGAGAACGAGCCGCAAGAAACGGCAGAATCTTGTCTGACAGCGACATCGCTGCGGCAAGGATTCCTAAGGCGACGTTTTATAACAGGGCGGCCAAAGTGCGCGAGTTAGGCGGCGTGAAAGGTTTACAACGCCGACCTCATGGTGCGAAAGGTGGCAGCTACTTCTCGCCCGAGACCCGTCAACATGCCAAAAACCGGGCAACGGATTGGAAGAAAGGAGACAAAAAGAAGGTATTAGTCAGAACCATCCAAGAGGAATTAACGCTCTACCATACGCAGAATCCCGAAAAACATCCTAAAGTTCCCAGCTACGAGACGTTACGTAATTGGCTGCAGGCTGACCTGAAAGCGCTGCGTAAGGCCCGCTCGACCGCCGGACATTATTATGACGTACCCGACACGCTGTTACACACGGTGCAAATCGACCACTGCCTCCTCAACATCGAGTTACTCGACGACGGGGTTAACGTAGGGCGGCCTTGGCTGACGCTCGCTATCGACGTCGCCTCCAGGGTGATCTTTGGCTTTTATTTAACTTTCCGGGACCCAAGTGCGGTGTCAATTTCGGCCACGGTCACGATGTGCGTACTGCCTAAAATGAGCAAGGGGGAGTTCTGGCCCTATGGCGTTATGCTGTTTCTGCATGCGGATAATGGCCCCGACTTAAGGAGCAACGCTTTAGAACTCGGATGCCAGCACTGGAATATAGATATAGACTGGCGTCCTACCGCGACGCCGGAATACGGCGCGTTTATCGAATCGCTCATTGGCAAGGTTAAAGACTGGGTGCTCGAGCTGCCCGGCGCGTGTGTGTTTGACGAGGCGAAGCGTAAACGGTCCCTCAGCAAACCCAAACTCTCCATCCAAGACTTACGCGCTTGGCTCACTGGCCGGATACAAAACGTCTACCACACAACATCGCACAGTGGCATAGGCGGTTTGACCCCCCTCCAGGCTTACGAAACGCTCCTGATCGGCACCGACGAGCGGCCTGGCTTAGGCGTGGTCAAGCAGATACCGCCGGAGCGTGCTGACGAGTTTAGGATATCGTTTCTCCCCGCTTACGACCCCACACTCACCGGTCAGGGCGTTGTGATTGACTACCTTTGGTACAACGCCCCTGCTTTGCAAGCAATGCTCAAACGGATTGGCGCGGGCAATGAGGTTTGGGTACGCCGCAACCATGACGATATATCGGTTGCATACGTTTGGGATCCAGAGGCTGAGATTTATATTAAGGTTAAATCGCGACTTAAGCAGAAGTTGTCCAACAAGGTATGGCAGCGAGCCAAGGATTTGCTCGACGCCAAGCAGATAGAGAAGGATTCGGACAGTATCTTGGCACAGGCCATCCAGCTCGCGCAGCAAGAGGCACATGGACACGGGAAGACTCACCCAACTCGCAGCCAGCACCGCCAGAAGGCCCACGAAAAAGACGTAGCACCTCTACGTGAAGCCTCACCCAAATTTGATGTAGAGAAAATCAAACCAGCGGGTGCCGAGATCGACTGGGATGACGATGCCTGAACACCTTAACCAGGGAGTCGCGCGGCTCCTTAAACGTCCGGACGAAATTCGGCATACGTATCTTAGGCGTAGCCACTACGTCAGCGATCACGTTGCGGATTCTGTCTTGCACCATGTAGAAACGGTGCTCCGTAACTCCGAAGAGAGCCGGAAAGGCTCAGACGATGTTTTGGACAGTTTGCTCGTCACGTGTCCACCAGACCACGGCAAGAAGACCTTGGTGCGCCGTCTAAAGAAGTCCTTTCCAATCAGGCCCAACATCTTCGAGGAAAGGACCGAGGCTCCCATACTTTTCATTGACGCCTACGCTCACGGGAAGACCGAGGCGCTTTATGAAGACATCCTGTCGAGCGTAAACCCCGAACTCGTTGATAGCGGAGGGGAAAGTCAGCTTAAACGGCAACTGCTCAAAACGCTGAAAGTCACAAGAACAAAGGTGCTCGTCGTCAGCCACGCCCATCGCCTCTTTGGTATAAAGGGCGGCGACCCGTTCAGGGTGTTACCGGTCCTCGATTGGCTTACCTATCACGTGGGGCTCACCCTCGTGCTCGTGGCAGACCCGCTAGTGGAAGAAATCATTAGTGGGGACCGGTATTTACCATCCCGTTTCCGAACTGTACGTATGCCCCCCTGGACAGACCGACAGGAGGAATTCATAGGCTTCTTAAAAGGGTGGGAGGAAATTTTACCCCTGACTGAACCGAGTAACCTTGCCAAAATGAACGCTAAATTATTGGCATTGTGTAACGGCAGAACGGGTGAGCTGAAGCGCTTGCTCATAGCAGCCAGTCACGCTGCTATAGACTCGCCCGACATCCCCGAACGCGTTACTGCTGACCTGATTGACAAAGTGCGGGAGCAGCGGCTTGGTGGCTACTTACCTCCAGCAGGAGCGAGATTGTGACGTTTGACTTAACGCGTGAAGCCTGGATACCGGTCTACCGCGCCGAGCAGGGTCCGGTGCTCGTCAGTTTGCGGGACCTCTTTAAAGACGCCGCCATTTTGAACTTAAGCCACGTTGACCCCCTCGTCGTTCTAAGTTTGCTTCGTTTTCTCCTGACCGTTGTGGAAGACGCGCTCGACCCTACACCAGCTATGAGGCGTGCCTGGCTAGATAAAGGTTTGCCTTATCGCAAGCTTTACAACTACATGGAGAAGCACCCGTTTGACCTGCTCGAGCCTCAGCGCCCTTTTTACCAAATCGCCGATCTGGAATGTAGTAAGCGCTCGAGCCACACCGTTCTGGATTCCGGCGGTAACAGAGACAACAACAAGCTCGTCGGAGATTTCACGATGACGGATGATCCGCCGCCTATCTCTCTGGCTGAAGCGGCGGCCCTTATAATCGCGGCTCAAACGTTCAACCCGGTTGGGGGGAATTCATCCTACGGCTACACCAGCGCCACGCCTCTAGCGAACATGCCTGTGACGTATGGCGCGGGTCCGACCTTACTTTATGAGCTGGCCGCCAATGCGGGACCTAGAACCTTGCCGCCCGTCTGGCGCTCTGGTTTACATAAGGCGGGGGAAGTCAAACTGGCACGCGCTGGTAATAAGCTCCTACACCCTTACACGCCCTTCTCGAGAATGCTGCTGCTCCACCCGGAAGGTGATTGCGTCCAGTTCGTCTCCGTTGCTGCTGGTCTGCACCGCGACGCAACGGGCGACCCGATGGTCGCTCAGGCACAAAACGGCGGTGTGAAATATGAACGTGGATCCTTTTCGCTCGTCGCTGCTGCCGCCCTTCTCACTGAATCCTCCGACATGCTCAAACCTCAAATTATTGAGCGTACCGCTGAACTAGAAACGCCCCCTCAAGATTTCGCAACAGTTAGATTTCAGGTCAAGCAAGGCGTCGCACTTGGCGTGGACAAATACGAATTCAAAGGGGCAACCGTAGAAGAAGTAGCGGCGCTCACACGGGCTGTAAGCAGTAAGCAGTGGCAACTCGCCATACTGCTCGACTATATGAACGCGAAAAGGAAAAACCGTAGAAGCCGGGCGAGTAGCCAAGCGGCTTTGAGCGCGCTCGAAACTTTTCAAGTAAACGGTGAGTCTTTGGTACGGCAGCATTTTGTTGAAGGCAAATCGGTTAATGAGCTTGGAGAACGGCTGAGCACGGTTACAAAAGCGGCGCTCGAGGCTGTAAAACCACCGACGCACAAGAACCCCCAGAGTAAGCCACCACGTGCAAAGGTGCAGGATAAGCCTGTCCGGTTTATTGAGAGACTTGAGACACTTCACCCAAGCGATTTGGCAATACTGAAAACTCCTGCCGAGTATTCCACTGGAAGCGCACGTCGTATCGCCACGTTTCTTCCGCGAGGCGCTAGCGTCTGGACGTGCGAGAGCTACGCTTTGGTCGCGCATCTCTATGCTCTTAATCCCAAACACGATCCGACAACGGGGGATTTGGGCTCTTTCATAGGTGCTGTAGGCCCAGAGACATATTATTCTGCCTTTGCGCGTGCTCTACAATCTGAGACTTTCGTAGAACTGAGTGCCGCAGTCTCTGGCTCATTAAGGGGCGTGAGCGAGCCCGTAAACTGGGCGCTTTTGCTAACTGATTTGCTCACTTGGCGGTCGGTACTAGGGCATGTGCCGGAGCGCTGGCGGAGAAATTTTGAGAAGGAGAAGAAGCGATGCTTAGAACGACGTCCAACGCTTTCGTAGAGGTGCATATGATCCATCCCCTCGGCCCTAGCGCAGTCAACTGCGATGAGTACGGTAACCCGAAACGCACTGTGTTCGGCGGCTACTCTCGGTCGATGGTCAGTAGTCAGTCACAGAAACGAGTATTCAGAGAAGACGGTAGAGCAAAGCACTCGAAGGTTACGAACCGCACCCGCCACTTGGCCCGGCTCGTCCTCGAAGCTTTGAAGAGCCGCGGTGTTGAACACGAGGGGTTGAGCGAAACTGTTCAAAGAGTGTGCGGGAGCCTTTTTAAATCTAAAGAGATAAAAGGGTCAAACAACATGATCACGGTCACAGACGCCGAGGTCGCTGGTTTTGCCGACGTTATCGCAAAGAACATGGCTGTTTTGCAATCGGATGAGGAGATCAGCGAGAGCCTGAAGCAAGAGCTCTCGGATGCTTTATGTGGACCAGCCAACCCCGAGGTTGCGATGTCGGGTCGTTGGCTCGCCGGACACCAAAGAAACCAAATTTTTGGCGCCCTACATGTTCAGCCCGCCATTGGTGTTCACGCTGAACCTCTGCAGACCGACTTCTGGTCCGCCGTAGACGACGTCGACACAGGTTTGCCCGGCGCGGGGCTCGTCGGCGACGCGGCTTACAGTGCGCCGATTTACTACCGCTACTCGCTCGTTGACGTTAAACAGCTGGCGCGAAACTTGAACGGAGATGCACAGCAAGCGCACGCCGTTCTGGACAGCACCCTTGAATCAATTATTACAACGTTTCCAGCGGCAAGAGCCCGCTCGCTTCCCCCCTTTACAGATTCAGCATGTGTCGCGTTCGTTGTGGGCATAAACAGTATGCACATGCAGATGATCAACGCGTTTAGAAAACCGGTCAATCCTGGAACAGATCCAAGTTTGAACGCTGTAAAACGGCTGGAGTCTTACTGGAAAAAAACCGCCGCCATGTATGAGGGGTATTGGTGGCCGCAGACGTTCTTTGCGTCGCATTATGACCTCGAGGGCCTCAGTGGCACCCGGTTTGCGAGCATTAAGCGGGCGAAGGAGGCTGCTCTAGCATGTCTGGCGAGGAACGAGTGAATTTCTCCCTTGCCATACCTCTTGTTGGCCCCATGCAATCGTGGAGCACCAGCCGCCACAGATCACGTCCCACCGAACGCGCGCCGACCAAATGCGGCGTTATTGGCATCATAGCCGCCTCACTAGGGTTGAAGCGGAACGATGACATTAGCGAACTAGCTTCGTTGCGTATGGGAGTGCGTGTCGACGAGCCGGGCGTTGTTCTGACCGATCTTGTCACAGCTCAAGATGTTCTAAGCGCAGACGGAGAGAGGGTGCATCCACAGCACAAGCGGACACTTCAGTACCTAGCAGACGCTGCGTTCCTTGTCGCTTTAGAAGGGGACTATTATCTCCTCGAGGAGGTCCATGCTGCGCTCGCCGTACCCACCTTTCCTGTCTACCTTGGCCGCCGCGGCTACTACCCGAGTTCTCCGCCGTTCGTTATAGATGGACTCAAAGAAACCCCTTTGGAAGAGGTCGTTGTCACCTATCCGCATGTTCTGAGCGGCAAGCCGGTGAAACTCAGGAACTGCTACATCGAGGGCAGGGGAAAAGTCGTTTACGATCAGCCTGTCAGTTTGATCCCCCATTCCTTTGGCCCCCGAAGGGTTTACAGAAGCTACGTTGACGGAGGACAGTTGTGTACTCTACCGAGCTGATTCTGAACCAAGAGAACCTCTTTGCAAAGCGCGATGTCGCCAGCCGATACGAGATGCACCGTTCCGTGGCTCACTTAACTGAAGGCGCAACGACGAGAGTTCTTTGGCGACTCGATATGCAGTCAACCTGGCGTCTTACGATTCAGTGTGAGTGGCCGCTCGAGCCGCAGTATGTGTCGAGATCTATGCCCGGCTACGCCGTTAGCGTCCGAAGTGCAGAGGTTAACCGTGATTTTCAAGAAGGCGACCTGCTACTTTTCCAACTCGAGGCGAATCCAACTGCGGAGCGAGCGAACAAACGCAGAGCCTTATTAGAGCCGGAAGATTTAAGAAGCTGGTTAGAGCGACACGTTGAGCGTGCAGGTTGTGAGCTCATCAATCACGTGGTTCTGAGCAGGCAGGCACATCAGTCATACCGTAAGGAACGTCTTGTAACACTCAACGGGGTGAGATTTAAAGGAGTTCTTAAAGTGGATGATCCGAAAGGGCTTGGGTACGTAGTTGAATCAGGAGTCGGCAGCGCGAAGGGCTACGGCTTCGGACTGCTTTCTCTAAAACATTTAGAACGCGTAGGACATAGAGAGAACTGACGGTGCTCGAGAGCCGTATTCATCAAGTCTTTTCCCCGCACACGCGGGGGTGGCGCGACCTCGCTCTCGCTCAGGCCGCTGCGCTCACCCTTTCCCCGCACACGCGGGGGTGGCGCGACCGCGCAAATCATGGTGGAGATGGCCTCAAGTTTTCCCCGCACACGCGGGGCGAAGTGGAATGTTAATTAAAAAATGGGTTTTTCCGGATGAGGAAAGGGATGTAGTTGTTGGGTGTCAGATAAAAGTCCAACAACTTCTTCATGGTCATAATGCTACTCCAACATTAATATGACTGTTTAGAGTAGATCCAGTGCATCGCAGCAAACCGGACAGCTATATCTGATGGATGACAGTCTAGTTCATCAAAACCAAGGGCATTCCGGGCATGTTGCTTCATACTCTTTTGTAAACGGGAGCTTGTAACCACACGCAAAAGATAGCTTATCGCTGTTGAATGTTGAATGGCTCCAGCAAAGAAACCAGTCACGATTCGCGACTGGAATTGGCAAAAATGCCTGTCAACGGGAGCTGATACTGCTCCTGATAGGCGCAAATCGTAATTACAACGCGGACAACGGTGCGGTTCGTACTCGTCATCCCCGCCGACCTCTATTGGGTTCTCACAACCACTACATTTCGTCTGTAAGAAGCTATTGTGATGTTCGCAGACGCTGTAGAAGCTGTACATCCAAACTCTTCTAAAAAAGGAGATTTCATCCTCAAGAAGGCAAAGCGGGCAAAACTGGGTGTAGACCTTCGTGCTAGAGCTTTCCCTCTGAAGCGATGTGCCAAAGAGCAATTCACGCGATCTGACGCTCGTGCTCTCGATGCGCACTCTAGTCGGAGCGAACATCGCTTTCACTGTGTCGACTTCCCGCCCAGTACCTCGACCAAAAATTTCAACTACTTCTTCGAATCGCTTATTGCTTTGGTCTCTTATCCCTAAAGGGATAAGAGACCCTTGCATCTGTTTTCCGGACTGTTTTGCCAAAACATTCCAAAACCTGTCCCACGCTAAACCGTTACCGACAGCTAGTCTGGCCGCCCAAGAAGCGAAGCTTTCGCCACATAGCGCGGGAAAGTGAGATACCCACAACGTCATGTCTTATTGTATCTCAACAAAAAGAATCAACTTGATAAACAGTTAAAAAAATCGCTAGGGCTGGCGCATAAAATTCACCACATATGGAAAAGTATACACTCCGCCGTAATCGAGATCAGCTTGATTCTCAATTTTCTCTACCTATTCCCAAAATTCTCTATTTTTTGCAAGGTAGTGGCAAAAATCCTAAAGAATCACTTTGCCCAGCAGGCTCGAGGCCATCTCCACCATAATTTGCGCGGTCTTGTTCTGGACGTCCAAAATCGGGTTGACCTCGACCAGATCCAGGCTGGTCACCACTTTTGCATCCGCGAGAAGTTCCATCAACAAGTGCGCCTCGCGGTAGGTGAGGCCGCCGGGCACGGGCGTGCCGACGCCGGGCGCGAGGTTCGGGTCGAGCACATCGGCGTCGAAAGAGACGTGCAGGCGCGGCACGTGGCTCAGGCGCTCCAGAGCCTCAGCGGCGGTCGCCGCCATCCCGCGCGTGTCGATTTCTTTCATCGTGTAGACGCCGATGCCGCGCGCGCGGATGAGGTCGCGCTCGTCCGGGTCTATCGAGCGGACGCCGATAAACACCACGTCCTCCGGGCGCAAAACCGCGCCGCCGCCCCAAATATCCAACAGGCGCGCGTCGCCCTCGCCCAGGAGGTGCGCCAGAGGCATCCCGTGGAGGTTGCCGCTCGGCGAGGTCGCGGGCGTATTAAGGTCGGCGTGCGCGTCAATCCACAACACGCCCGTCCGCCCCGCCCCCGCTACACCCGCCACCGTGCCCATCGAGATGGAATGGTCGCCGCCCAAGGCGATGGGAAAATGACCGTCGGGAATCCTTTGAAGCACCTCGTACACCCTACGGCACGCCTCGGCGATGGCGTCGGCGTAATGGAGGCCGTTGTCATCGTCCAACGCCTCCGGCACCGGCGACTCGACGTTGCCCAAATCCTTGATGGCATAGCCCAACCCGCGCAGGCTCGCCTCGAGCCGAGCAAGCCGCAACGCGCTCGGCCCCATGTCCACCCCCCGCCGCCCCGCGCCTAAGTCCATCGGGATACCCAAAATATTGATTGTCTTCATGTCTTGAGAATATCACAAACAACGTCACAGACGCACAAACGGTATTTTATACAACATCACATAGATTTATACACAAAGCTACCCTCGCACAGTCGAAGCACTGCCTAACCACCGCCTTTTTCTAATCACTCACCACTAACCACTAATCACTTTCTAGTTCGTACCCCGCCCCCTTCCACGCGCTCACGCTGCCCAGCACGTTGTAAAGGTCCGAAAAACCGTGCTTTTTAAGGATACTTACGGCAATGCTCGAGCGAAAGCCGCTCCCGCAGTAGACCGCGGTGGGCTCGTCGGGGTCTAAGTCGTCCAAGTGCTGGGGCAAAAAGGGCACAAACATGTGCCTTGCGCCTCTGATGTGGCCTTCGCTCCACTCCTCATCGTTGCGGACGTCGAGGAGCTGGAATTGGCCCGCCTCGAGCCTGTCTTTAAGTTCGTGGACGCTGAGCCGCCCCGTCGTCTCAAAGGGCTTACCCGCCTCGACCCAGCCGCGCATCCCCTTTTGCAGGGTGCCTACCACGTCTTCAATGCCGATGCGCAGGAGTTGCGTCTGCACCTCCGCCGCCTCGACGAAAGGGGGCAACACGAGGAGGATGCGCTGCTCAGGTTTCAACATCCAGCCCGCCCAGATGGGAAACGCCTTGCGCAAGGCAATGTTGAGGCTTCTGGGGATATGCGCGCCCGCAAAGGCGTCAATCTCTCGGACATCGAGCACCACCGTATCTTTTACTGTGCCCTCCCCCATCTCCGCCCCGAACTGCGCGGGCGTGAGCGAGGGGGGCGGGGGCCGGACACCCAAAACGTCGGGGCCTCGAGCGTTCACGCGCTTCATGCGGGCGTAGTAGGAGGGTTCGGCGGGGAGACCGGAAAGCACGCGTTTGGTGAATGCCTCTTTGTCCACTTGCAACTTCGGATTGTAAAGGCGCTCATAACCAATAGTTGTGCGGTCCCGCGCCCCAATGCTGCCCCCGCAGGGCGAGCCCTCGCCGTGGGCCGGGAGGACCTCGAGGCCGTCCTCTAGCGTAAGGAGCTTGTCGTGCAGCGAGTCATAAAGCTTCCCCGCCAGCACCTCCTTGGCTTCGTCTTTGACGTTTTCCGCCAGGTCGGGCCGCCCCACCTCGCCCGCAAAAAGCGTATCACCGGTAAAAACCGCCCAATCGTGCTCCGCTCCCTTGCCCCCGCCGCTCACGACCAAGCAGATGTGTTCGGGCGAATGCCCCGGCGTGTGGAGCACCCGCAGCGTGAAGGGGCCGACCTTCACCGCGTCGCCGTCTCGCAGCGCGTGGTGGTCGAAGCCGTACGCGTCCGACGCGCCCACATAGACGGGCGCGCCCGTGCGGGAGGCGAGTTCTGCGCTTCCGGAGACAAAATCGGCGTGGACGTGCGTTTCAAAAATGTGGGTGATGCGGACCTCGTTGGCTTGGGCGATGTTCAAATACACCTTGACGTCGCGGCGCGGGTCGATGACCGCGCACACGCCGCTGCCGGGGTCGCCCAGCAGGTACGAGAGGTGGGCTAAGCCGGGGGTTTTGATGGTCTCGAGCAGCATAGTTCTCCCAAACGTTTCAGCGTTTTGTTCGGCGCGCTTAAAGGTCTCGAGCGCGCAGTGGCGGGGCCGTTCCTCTCCATCCTGCGCCGCGGGGCCGGGAACGTCCGTACGACCTCACACGGTTTGCTCGAGCAGCGGGAGGTCCTCGAGGCGAGATAGGGGAACACCCTACACTCCCCCTTTCGCTACGCACTATAGACTTTGGACACGCTCGCAACGACCTCAAAAGCGAGCAACGAGGCGTAGAAGGCGTCACGGTTTCACAAGTCAGCAAATACAAGGGGGAAAGATGTTTTACCACGACAGCAAATTGCAGTACACGGTGCGCGTCGACACGCCCAACCCGCTCTTCGCCAAGATGCTCCAGCAGGCCATCGGCGGCGTCGAGGGCGAAATCCGGGTGATGATGCAGTACCTTTTCCAGGCCTTTGGCTCGCGCGGCCCGACCAAGTACCGAGACATGCTCATGGAAACGGGCACCGAGGAGATGGGCCACGTGGAGATGCTCGCCACGGCGGTTGCCCTGAACTTAGAGGGCGCGCCCACGAAGACGGTCGAGGAGGCCGCCAAGGACCCGGTGGTGGGGGCGGTTTTGGGCGGCATGAACCCGCGCCACCTGCTCTCGTCGGGTTTAGGCGCCATGCCGGTGAACTCCAACGGCGTGCCCTTTGACTGCTCGCACGTCTACGCCACGGGCAACTTAGCCGCCGACATGTACGCCAACGTGACCGCCGAGTCGGGCGGGCGCGCGCTGGCGGTGCGGCTCTTTAACCTCACCGACGACCCCGGCATGAAAGACATGCTGAGGTTCCTCATCGCCCGCGACACCATGCACCAGGAGCAGTGGCTGGCGGTTTTGGAAGAACTCGGCGGGCCCTCGAACCACCCCATCCCCAACTCCTTCCCGCAGGAAGAGGAGCTGCAAGACTACAACTACGTGTTCTTGGGCTTCAAAAAGGACGGCAGCGCGCCGCCTGAGGGACGCTGGTCGAGTGGTGAGTCGATTGACAAGAAGGGCACCTTTAGCTCGCGGGTGATGCAGCCCGAGGGGCAAGAGCCCAAGCTGAGCCCGCCCAAGCCGGGGACGGGGGCGCAGAAGGAGCAGAATCCTTCGTAAGTTTGAAGTTGCGACGTAGTAGCACGTAAAAATGAAAGCAGCGCGGAGGTAACAAAATCTCCGCGCTGCTTTTTTAATTCAGATGCAACAATGTGTTGTATGGCTATTCGACAGGACGCGGCGAAAGAAAACCCCGCGAATTTTGATGAAAGCGCCACCACCTTGATACGTACTTGAGAAGCCACCACCAAGGTTCAGAAACACGTTGAGCAGAGGTTAGTGGCTCGTTTACCGACAGCTTGAGACCTTGACTCCACCCTTGTACATTTTCACCAGACCATGACGGAGACAGAACTGTAACAGCCACAGCGTTGTCTACTTTGCAGACGGCATGTATACCTACAGCGCCCGCGGAACGCCCAAACTCAAACACTTTTTCAGCAAGGTTGGCATTTTCGGCAGGCAAAGAGGCATGAATGAAACACCTCTTTTGAGACGAGCGGATTACGTCTTCACGGAACACCCAAAGAAGCTCAGTTGGATAAGCTCCCGAGGCTAGAAACTCATGAAACTTAACCAATGTTTCTTCAAACGGGGGAATGTTAGAAATCTTTTCCAGCGGTGCCACGCAGCCACGCCTCCCACCCCACCACGCCATGCTCTCCCTCCGACACCGTGTTCTGCCCCGCGCGGAATCCCGCCGCGAGCCCACCGAAGAGCGGAACGTTCACCACCGGCTTCCGCACGCTGCGCGCCCGTTTCCACACCTCAGCCGCCTCTCCAAGCGTCATCACCTCCGGCCCGCCGAAGTCGGGGAGCCGTCCGCCGGAGCCGCCGTTAAGCACACGAACTAAGCGCGCCGCCACCTCCTCAGCCGCCACGCTCTGAACGCGGAAGTCGGTCGGGAGGGGTAGCGCGAGCGGGACGCGGGCGGCGGTACGGATGATTTGGTCTACGAAGCTGTGAAACTGCGTCGCGCGGAGGATGGAGTACGGCACGCCGCTCTCGGCAACCAGCCGCTCGGCCTCCGCCTTCGCGCGGTAGTAGCTGAACGGAATCTCTTCTACACCGACGATGGAAACGTAGACGAGGTGAGCTACACCAGCCTCACGAGCCGCCTCGAGGAGACGCCGAGACCCGGCAACATCCACGGCTTGCGGCTTCCGCGGGTCGCTCGCGGCGTGGATGATGGCGTCTACGCCGCCCACCGCCTCCCGCACGCCCTCACCCGTGGCGAGGTCGGCCCGCGCCCACTCCGCGGGCGCGCTGTTGCTCTGAGGGCTGCGGCTCTGGACGCGGACGGTGTGGTTGTGCTCGAGCGCCGCCCGAACAACATAGCGTCCGAGGGTGCCGGTGCCGCCTGTGACAAGAACTCTCATAACGCCTACTTCAGCAGTTGGTTAAAGTGGGACTAGCCAAAATCAGCTAGTCCCACTGGAATATAAACGTAGCGTGGTTCCGCCGCAAAACGATTTGCTGGTCACGCTTAGGAAAATCAGCCCCAGTTTTATACACAAGGATTCTGTTGAACGCCTTGCCAGCTTCGATACGCTCGCGCAAAAGCTTTTCCCCCTCATCAGAAGGTGTATCCGTTACCGCCCCACGCATCGGCATAAACGAGGCTCGAGCACCAGCGCGACTCACGAGGTGGTCATGCTTTTTCTCGAAGATAACGAATGTCCCCAATTCTGAATAAAAGCGTACGGCAAACCCGAGCGAACCTCCTTCGCTAAGTTGCTCTACCCAAGCGGGGTACACGTCGGAAGAAGACGTTGACATAACGATGCAGTCGTAAGGAGCCAGGGCTTCAAAGCCGAAATGACCATCGGCGTGGTGAACTTGGACGTTTTTTACTCCAAAGGACTCGAGATGCTTCCGTGCTTGTTCGACAGTATCTTCATCATAATCAAGACTGACAACCATGCCTTCTTCACCCACAAGATGAGCAATCAAGGCTGCATTAAATCCTGTACCCGCCCCAATTTCTAAAACGCGCTGCCCTGCTGATAATTTAAGCCCTTCCAAAATGTCTGCGACGATACCAGGGTGAGACGCCGAACTTATGACTTCACCCGCGTCACTGTATTTGGTCGGTATGTTTTCGTTTTTGTACGCTTCGTCTGGACCAAGCCGAGGTAAGAACAGGTGACGAGGAACTGCCAGGAACGCTCTTTCTACCGCTTCACTTCGCACAAAGCCTTCAGTTTTCAGCGTTTCTACAAGCTGCTTTTGTAGAGGGTGGATTTCCTTGGGCATTGCTGTAAACCTCATAACGCACTTTAACAGCAAGCGTCATGGTCGCAAGCAGAAGCCAAGACTGAGATTTAAGAACTTACGCCCGCTCTGCTAAAAAACGAGTTTGCATCCCGGTGCAGCGGTTCGTCACGTCACCTCATTCACAAGGTCCACCAAAAGCCGCAACTTCTTACCCCCAACCCACGTATCCTTCTTGAACTGCTGGTGGTACGCGTCTATGGCGTGGGGCGACTCCTTTACTACTTCTTGCGCCTTTTGCATAGACTCGGCGCGCATGTAGCAGAGCAGATAATCCTTACCGTAAAGGGGCAGATGAAACCACGACTCGAGCCTCACACCCTCATCCCGCAACGTCGCCACCGCCTCGTCAACCCGCGCGTTGAGCGTTTCCGCCCACGCCATAGCACAATACAAAGTCAGAACGTTTTGAGGAGCCCTGCACCCTCTCCCCACGCCTCCGCAAAAACAAGCTCAGAAAGCGCTTTGCGAGACCGCGGCGCGCGCTCTTTCTCTTGCAAATCGTCGGGCAAAACCGCCGGGTCGCCCGCGTAGCCCAGCGCGAGGCCCGCAACAACGTCGAAGTCGTCCGGGACGCCGTAAAGCTCGCGCACCCGGTCCGGCAGGATGCCCGCCATCTGGTGAACGTGCAGCCCTAAGTCGGTCGCCTGGAGCACGAGGTTTTCCACCGCCATGCCTACGTCGTGCCAGGCGTGGCGGTTCGTCCCGCCACCTTTGGAGAAAGTTCTTTTGGCGAGCGACATCATCAGCACGGGCGCGGTTTTGGCCCAGTCCTGGTTCTTCTCTCGCAGGCAGCTTAAAAGTTTGGCGTACGCCTCCTCTTGTTCTTTAGTCGCCACGATAAAGCGCCAGGGCTGTTCGTTAAAAGATGAGGCGGCCCAGCGTGCAGCCTCGAGCACCCGCAACAACTTTTCAGGCTCAACGGATTTATCGGAAAAAGCTCGAGGGCTCCACCTTTGGCGGATGGGCTCGAGCACCTCATAATCGGTTCCGGCGGTTTTGTCAAGAGTAACTGGGGTGTCAACGGTATCGGCCATGCCTTTATTGTTCACCTCTCGAGACACGCACGCTGTAGGCTAAGCTGCGGCCTCTTTCAAAGGCTGCGCCTCTTCTCTTGTGAGACCCACCAACCGCGCGCTCTCCTCCCAGAGCCGCCGCTGCGCCCCCTCGTCGTAAGAAACGTCCGCCGAGGTTAGGGTTTCTTTGTCCTTGAAATATTTGCCCGTGACCCCCTCGATATCCAGCGAAGTCGCCAACCAAACGGCCGTCTCCGCGCCCTTTTCGGGGGAGCGCGTGAAGGGCTTGAGCACTCTCATGGCGAGACGCCCAAAGCTCCCGTTGTTGGTGCCAAAGTTCGTCCCGACGAAACCGGGATGAAGCGCGTTGACCGTCACGCCCGTGCCCTCCAAACGTCGGGCGAGTTCGTAGGTGAAAAGCAGGTTGGCGAGCTTGGACTGCCCGTAGGCTTTCCAGCCGCCGTAACGGTGGAGCATGAGGTCGTCGAAGTGCATTTTCCCCATGCGCTCGGCTTCCGAAGACACGACGACGATGCGCGAGGGGGACGCACTGAGCAGCGGCGGCAGCAGGAGGTGCGTGAGCAAAAAGGGCGCGAGGTGATTCAAAGCAAAGGTCTTCTCGAAGCCGTCCGCGGTCTCCCGGCGCTTCGCCATAAAAACGCCCGCGTTGTTTACAAGCACGTCGAGCCGTTTGAAACGCTCTTTGAACCGCGCCGCGAGCGCGCGCGTCTCTCCCATTGACGAGAGATCGGCGGGCATAAAATGGACGTCGCCCCCCGTTTTCTTGCGCAGCTCCGCCGCGACCTCGTCGCCGCTGCCGGAGCCGCGCGACACCGTCACCACGGTGGCCCCGCGCACCGCGAGCGCCTCGGCGGTGGCCCTGCCGATGCCCGAACTGCCCCCCGTGACCAAGCAAACTTTGTCGCGCATGTTCTGTTCTGGCACGCTGGCGTCTCCTCTCGTTTTTGACACTGCCCTATATGCTGACTCTACAAACTGCAAGACCTTTGTTCCTAAGCCGTTATTTGAAGCCTTGCTTAATATTACGTCACCACGGTAAACACGAATGGACAGATTCACACGTTGTTTTGTCTCGAGAAAACGCTTTTAGCAACGCTCCGTCACCCCGTCCTTTCACTTGGGTCGGGGTAACATACTCCCCTATGGACGTTCTCAAAGCCCTCCTCCGCCGCCTCTCCTGGCGGCTTCTCCTCTACTGGGGCCTGCTCGCGGGCGGGCTCTGGGCGTTCGTCGAACTCGCCGACGGGGTTTACGAAAAAAACGGCTTCTTTTTTGACGCGCCCGTTCTCGACTGGTTCTATACGCTCATCAATCCTGCCCTAACAGGCCTCGCCGTGGCGCTAAGCACCATCGGCGGCGTGGAGGTGATGATTGGGCTCTCCGTTCTCGTCGGGGTCGGGTTGTGGTGGGTCTCGAGGCGCGAGGCGCTCTTTTTCGCCTTTGCGATGGGCGGCGCGTCCATCATCATGGTAGCGACCAAGTACATTTTCGGCCGCCCCCGCCCCGAACTCTTCCCCGACGTGAACTTCTGGCCGACGGCCTCGCCCTCGTTCCCGAGCGGCCACGCCACAGGCAGCATGGCCTTCTTTTTAACGGTTTATCTCGTCGTGACCCACCTCGCGCCGCGCTGGCGCGTTTTGGCGGGCGTCCTCGGGGCCGTGATGGTTTTAAGCATCAGCGCCTCGAGGCTCTACTTGCAAGTTCACTACCCTTCGGACATCTTGGCGGGTCTCTCGCTGGGCGCGGCCTGGGTGCTGGGCGTCAACGCATTTTACACCTATCACACCCGCGACCGCTCGCACCGCACCGTGCTCCTCACGCTGCCGAGCGAACTTGTCGAAAGCTACCGCGAGGAGGCGCGGCGGCGCCATGAAGAGGAGGGGGAGGTCGTCGCCGAGGCACTGCGCGCCCGCTTCTCCCCCACCCTTGCCGAACCCGTTTCTCAACGCGTCCCCAGAGCCGGTCCGGTGACGCTCGAGACCCCCGCACCCCATAAATCCGGGGGGGCGAAATAATCCCGCTTTTCTAAGGTTGTACGGGGGCAGCTCTACAACGCGCTAGTCCGCCTTTTGCTGGTGGTACTCCGAGATGTCCTCGTATATTTTGTCAGGAAAATCCAAATCTTGATACACGTTGCCCGCGTCGGGGTCGTCGGCGTCGGGCAGAATCGGGAAGTCCTGCTCTTCCTGATAGCCCAAAATCGTGTCGCGGCGCGGCGGGTTGTAATCCTTCTCCTGCACCTGCTGCACCAGTCCGCGCGCCGCCTCCTCGCTAAAGTCTCTGTCCTTTTGCAGATAGTCCACCAACTCATCTTCGCTCATAAAGTGCCGCGCGATGATGGCGAAAACCAAGCGGCCGTAGTGACCGATGTCCTGACCTTCGTCTAGTGCGTCTAAAAGGTGCGCCATCATGCCGTTTTTGCGTAAGTCTTCGACTGCCATGTTCATCTCCTTAATCAAAAAGATGTATACAAAGAGCGTATCTCTCTGTCTCTGCCAAGCATACCTTAATATATAAGGTGTTTTGAGGCTTTGGTTACATAAACGTCGCTAACGCAGAAGCTCCTGACAGCACAACCACAAATTAAAACGAATACCGGTAGCCCACGCTCAGGCGCGCGAAGAGCGGGTAAAAGGGCGTGAGACCCACCTCGTTTCGGGGCTCGTCACCGTAGAACGCCACATAGGGATAAAAGCCGGCGGCGGCCTCGAGCGAGACGCCGCTCCTGTTGTCTATGGGGATGTCCCCGCCTATCACGAGGTCGGGGCCGAAAGCCAGATAAGAGGTGTCGGTCATAGCGCCCGCGCCCAGGCCGAAGAAAAAACCCGACTGCCGCCCCGTACTCAGGAGCACGTCCGTATGAACGACGAACATGCCCCAAAAGGCGTAGGAGGCGACCAGGCGGCCATGAAGACGTGTGGCGAGCAGGTCGTACTGGCCCACCTGCACGTCTAAAGAGGTGAGCCCGACGCCGACGCCGAACCAATTGTTCGGCGTGTCCGTAACCTCCTGAGCCGGGGCAGTGTGAAAGAGCAGCATCAGAAGCGCAACAAAAAGATATCTTTTCCGTGTCATGCGCCAGCATACGATGGGTGGGCTCGAGCCCTCAAGATTGACGGGTTTTACAAAACCCTCACATTCGCTCGCGCATTAACGGAGCCAGAAATAACGAGAACTGAGGCATCCTCTTTCACCTCAGTCCTCCTATCTTTCACACAGGGTGCGAGACCCTTTATTGACCAAGCCTCCATATCAAATGTGAATCGCCTGCCCCTCCACGGCCAAAGCCGCCTCTTTAAGCGCTTCGGCCAATGTCGGGTGGGCGTGGCTCGAGCGCGCGATGTCTTCCGCCGACGCGCCGAACGTCATCGCCACCGCCGCCTCGGCGATGAGGTCGCCCGCGCGCGCGCCGATGATATGCACGCCCAAAACCCGGTCGGTCTCGGCGTCCGCTAAAATCTTGACCTTGCCCTCGGGGTGCCCCAACGATTTCGCGCGCCCGTTGGCCTGAAAAGGGAACACGCCCTTTTTATAAGCTACACCCTCGGCTTTGAGTTCCTCCTCGGTTCGTCCGACCGAGGCGATTTCGGGCTCCGTATAGGCCACCGCGGGAATGGCCTCATACGGCACGTGAACGTAGCCGCCCGCGATGCCTTCGACGCAGGCGACGCCCTCCTCCTCGGCCTTGTGCGCGAGCATGGGGCCGCGAATGGCGTCGCCGATGGCGTAGACGCCGTCCACCGCCGTCTTGAAGCGTTCGTCCACGGGGATGCGGCCACGCTCGTCAAGCTCGAGCCCAACAGACTCTAATCCCAACCCGTCCGTGTTCGGCTTGCGCCCCACCGCCACCAGCACTCGGTCGCAGGTGATAGGCTCTTGCCCCTCCACCTCGACGGTACACGTGTCACCCTCGGCTTTGGCAGAGGTGACTTTGGCGCCTAAGCGGAACTCGAGCCCCTGCTTCTTAAAAATCTTGAGCGCTTCCTTGGCGATTTCCGCATCCATCCCCGGCAGGATGCGGTCTAAATACTCCAAGACCGTCACCTTCGCGCCTAAGCGCTTCCACACCGAGCCGAGTTCCAAACCGATATAGCCCGCGCCGATGACCACCAGGTGCTCGGGCACCTCGCCATAATCAAGCGCCTCCGTCGAGGTGCCGACGCGGTCGCCATCCAATTCAACACCCGGCAACGACGCCACCTTGGAGCCCGTGGCGATGATGATGTTGTCGGCAGCGAGTTCGGTGTCCCCGTCCTCGCCGTGAACCGTCACCTTGCCTTGACCTGTAATTTCCCCTATACCCTGGTAACGCGTGATTTTGTTCTTTTTGAAAAGGAACGCCACGCCGTCGGTGAGGCTTTTGACGACTTTGTCTTTGCGCCCGAGCATTGTCTCTAGGTCAAGCGTGACGCCCTCAACCCCGATGCCGTGCTCCTTGTAACTTTTTTGCACCTCGTAAAAGCGTTCGCTCGACTCCAACAGCGCCTTGCTGGGGATGCAGCCGACCCGCAAACAGGTGCCGCCCAATTGGTCGTTTTTATCCACCGAAGCAACATTCAGCCCAAGCTGCGCCGCGCGAATCGCCGCGACGTAGCCGCCCGGACCCGCGCCGATAACGATGAGGTCATGTTTAGCCATTTTTACTCCTAACTGCTCTTAAGTCCGCTTTGAAGCGGACATCATTTTCAAAGGCTGTTCTGGACGGTTCCCGTAAACCGAATTTTGCTCGATTGGGAGCTTACCTTCTGCAAATCTTATAACGTCCTCGCCCCCGCGGATGTCAAGCCCCCTGCAAAGGCCCGACAAAGCCGGAACCTCCGCTCCTCAACCGAAACGTCGGGCTGTTTTGATGTCTCGTTACTAACTCTGCTTATAATACCCTGGGGCAAGCTTCGAGGAGGAAGTTATGCTCAAGGAGTTCCGCGACTTTATCAACCGGGGCAACGTTTTGGACCTAGCCGTCGCCGTGATTATCGGCGCGGCCTTTGGCGCAATTACCACGTCTTTGGTGGACGACGTCATCACCCCCATCATCGGCCTTATTCTGGGCGGCGTCGACTTTTCCGGCCTCTCCTTCGGTCTGCGCGAGGCACAAATCGAGTACGGCAACTTCCTCCAGGCGGTCTTTGACTTTCTCATTATTGCATTGGTCGTCTTTTTCATCGTGCGCGGCTACAACCGGATGCAGGAACGTTTCATGCATAAAGAGGTCGAAGAGGACGCGGCGGAAGCCACGCCTTCGCGTGAGGCGGTGCTGCTCGAGGAAATCCGCAACCTGCTGAGCGAGCAGCGCCAACGACCTGGCTGAGACTTGTAGATTGTGCGAAATTGCAATTATAGCGGTTTCATACAACACAATTAATGCGTGGTAAGTGCTTTCTAGTGTACCTCGCCCTCCACTAGCAATGTAACGTCTGTTGAATTATCCGCAAGGTGAACGCCGGACAGACTTTATCCTTGTCTGGTGACGTTCCCACCTTACCTTCACAGACATGTTGCTACTGCCGTTCTCGCGCTCTGCTTAACTATCACTTCCGCGCAAGCTCACCCCCTAGACCTCGTCAACGCTTCGGATGCAGACCGTTACCAGTCCGTCTGGTCACAGGCGAGCGTCAGCGACGTTCAAGCGTGGCTCAACAGTGATGTTGAGATAAATGCACGGGACATGGCTGGACGAACCGCTCTGATGTGGGCTGCTATATTCAACAATGATCCCAGAGTTGTCTCTGCGCTTCTTGATGCCGGAGCCGAGGTAGATGCTCGCCTCGCAAATGGGTGGACAGTTCTGATACTTGCTGCTCGAACCAACAGTAACCCCAACGTTACAAAAACGCTTCTCGAGGCTGGGGCTGACGTTAATGCCTATGGAGATGATGGGACGACGGCACTAATAAACGCTGCATCGAAAAACAGCAACCCCACCGTTGTCACTGCTCTTGCTGATGCTGGGGCTGACCTGAACGCCCGCCTCGTAACCGGGGCTACTCCTCTAATCATGGCTGCAATTAACAACGGCAATCCTGCGGTTACTGCTGCTCTTTTGGAGGCCGGAGCGGACATCAACGTTCAACTTCCGACAGGACAGACAGCTTTAATGAGCGCCGCTGGATTTGGCAACAACTCTGTAGTCACCACCTTTATCAACGCCGGAGCTGATGTGAGTATCCATGATTCGCGGTTTGGGTGGACAGCATTGACGTATGCGGCTGCGTATAACGATGACCCTGACATCGTCAATAGTTTGATTAAAGCTGGAGCCGACGTAAATGCACAAGATTCACTGGGGAAAACAGCACTGAGGATTGCTGCCCAAACAAATGGTTTTGATGTTGTTAATGCCCTGCTAGCTGCTGGAGCCACGGTGGACACGCAAGACGAAGTGGGGCATACGGCGTTAATGGCTGCTGTCTTGAACCCTGACCCTGATTCCGCTGTAGTTGACGCCCTCATTAACGCTGGAGCCGACGTTAACATCCGAGCCGACCGTGATGAAACCGCCTTGATATACGCCGCTACGCTTGGCAATGTTGCTATCGTCACCGCGCTTTTAAAAGCTGGGGCCGATGTCAACGCTGAGGCGCTAGGCACAACAGCTTTAGAAGCAGCCGCGTGGGCGAAAAAATTTGATGTCGTTACGGTGCTTCTTGATGCGGGCGCTAACACTGGCTCAAAAGGCCCGTAGGATAAGAAGCTTTAGATTGCGCTAGAGAGAAAACTCGAGGGGCACAAACACCCACCAACGGCTGCTATATTCGACACGTTGATCGGGGGCAAGACGGGCTCAACCCCCAACCTCACAGGTGCCGGAAGAACTCAGACCTCGAGCAGCATCCGCGCGGGCTTCTCGACCGCCTCCTTGATGCGCCTCAAAAACGTGACCGCCTCGCGCCCGTCCACGATGCGGTGGTCGTAGGTGAGGGCCACGTACATCATCGGGCGAATCTCAATCTGACCGTCAATCACCACCGGGCGCTCCTGAATCGCGTGCATCCCCAGCACCCCCGACTGCGGCGGGTTGACGATGGGCGTGGACATCAAGGAGCCGAACACGCCCCCGTTGGAGATGGTAAAGGTGCCGCCCTGAAGCTCGTCCGGCATGATTTTGTTCTCCTGCGCCCGCTTGCCGAAGTCGCGGATGGTCGCCTCGATGTCGGCGAAACTGAGGCGCTCGACGTTGCGCATGACTGGAGTAATGAGGCCCTTTTTGGTCGAGACCGCCACGGCAATGTCGTAATAGTTCTTGTAAATGATGTCGGTGCCACGGATTTCGGCGTTGAGCTGCGGGATGCCTTTGAGCGCGTCCACGGTTGCCTTGACAAAAAACGACATAAAGCCCAAACGGACGCCGTAGCGCTCTTCAAACGCGCCCTTGTACTCGCCCCGAAGCGCCATCGTCTCGGACATGTCGATTTCGTTAAAGGTGGTCAGCAGCGCGGCGTTCGCCTGCGCCTCGACCAGCCGCTCGGCGATGCGGCGGCGAAGCGGGCTCATCGGCACCGCTTCCTCCTCGCGCTCGGCGCTCGAGGGCGCGGGGGCCTCACGTTTGGGCGCTTCTTGCTTCGGCGCTTCCCGTGCAGAAGCCTCCGCCGGTTTGGACTGAGCTTCTACATGCCGCTGCACATCCTCCTTCAAAAGACGCCCGCCGGGACCCGTCGCTTTAACTTCATCCGGGGTCAAGCTGTTCTCGTCAAGCAAACGCTGCGCGGCGGGCATGATGCGCGGCTCGGCCTCTGTCTGCGCTTCACCTTCCGCCTCGACGCCCGCTTCGGCCTCTGCGTGCTCCTCATCCACCGCGGTGTGCGTTTCGGCGGCCTCGAGCTTCTCCTGCTCCTCCTCTGCCGGAGCCTCTTCGGGAGCCTCTGTAGGAGCTTCCGCAGGCGCTTCCGCCTCACCCGCCGCGCTGATGTGCGCGATGACCTCGCCCACGTTGGCGGTATCTCCCTCTTTTTTGAGCACCTTGGAGAGCGTGCCCGCGGCGGAGGCGGGCACTTCCAAGGTCGCCTTGTCGGTCTCGACCTCGACTAGAGGCTCGTCTTTTTCAACCGTGTCGCCCTCAGACTTGAGCCACTGGCCGATATAAACCTCGTTAATCGACTCGCCGACTTCGGGGACTTTGAGTTCAGTGGGCATGGGGGCTCCTAGCGTAGTAGGTATACCCTTGCGGGCACACGTCATCTAGTTTGAAAAAAAGTAGGTTCATGGTTTACCGCCTCGCACGCAGTATAAGAGATGAGACCTACGCTGAATCCACTCAGCACTTACGACTGTAAGAAGGAAAGTGTAACCGACTGAGAACGTCACGCTCACGCGTCACCACCCGCAAAGGCGGTCTTGAGGAGTTCAGCCTGCTCGAGCTTGTGCGACGACCCCGAGCCCGTCGCGGGGCTCGCCGAGGCGGGGCGCGACACGCCGTAGAAGGGCAGGCGGCCTAAGAGGCGCTCACCCCACCCGATTTTTAGGAAACGCCACGCGCCCATGTTTTCGGGCTCCTCTTGCACCCAGTAGACGGGGGTGTCGTCGGCATACGGAGCAAAGGCGGCGTGGAGCGCTTCTTCGGAGAGCGGGTAGAGCTGTTCCAAGCGCAGAATCGCCACGTCGTCGCGGCCTAAGTCTCCGCGCTCTTTTTCTAAGTCGTAATAGACCTTGCCGGTGCATAGCAAGACGCGCTTGACGTTGCGCGGGTCGGTTTCTGTGTCACCCAGAACCCTTTGAAATTCACCCTCGGCCAGGTCGTCTAGGCTCGAGACCACCCTGGGAAGTCTCAACAGGCTCTTGGGCGTCATCACGATTAAAGGCTTGCGGTAGCGGCGCACCACCTGACGGCGCAGGAGGTGGAAATACTGCGCGGGGGTCGTCGGGTTCGCAATCTGTAAATTATCCTCGGCGGCGAGCATGAGAAAGCGCTCGAGCCGAGCCGACGAGTGCTCCGGGCCGCTGCCTTCAAAGCCGTGGGGCAAGAGCATCACCAGCCCCGAGAGCCGCCGCCACTTGTCCTCGGCGGAGGCGATGAACTGGTCGATGATGACCTGACCGGCGTTGACAAAGTCGCCGTACTGCGCCTCCCAGGCGGTGAGCGCGTCGGGCATGTCGAGCGAGTAGCCGTACTCGAAGCCGAGCACGCCCGTCTCTGACAGGGGCGAGTTGTAAATCTCGACGGGCGCTGCATCTTGCAGGTGCGCCAGCGGCATGTGGGTGTGGCCGTTCTCCACGTCGTGCAAGACCGCGTGGCGCTGGCTAAAGGTGCCGCGCTCGCTGTCCTGACCGCTCAAGCGCACGCGCAGACCCTCGGCGGCTAGGCTCGCCAAGGCCAAGGACTCGGCGGCGGCCCAGTCTAAGGGACGCTCGCCCCGCGCCATCTCGGCTCGAGCCTCCACCAGCCGCTTGATTTTAGGGTGAATGTGAAAATCGTCGGGGAACTTCGTTTGCGCTTCCAGCAGCGCCGACAATTGCTCCTTGGGCACACCCGTGTCGGCCTCGTCCACCTCGCTGTCGCGCCCGCCGACGTAGCCCTGCCATAGACCCTCGTACGCCTGATACTGGTGCGCAAAATCGTCGGAGCGGGCGACGGAGAGTTCGCGCTCGAGCTCCTCACGCCTCTCTTCGGCGATTTTGTCGGCCTCCTCGCGCGTGACCTCGCCGAGTTCCAACAGGCGCTCCAGATACGCCTCGCGCACCGTGGGTCGCGCCCGGATGACCTGGTAGAGCTGCGGCTGCGTAAAGGCGGGCTCGTCGCCCTCGTTGTGGCCGTGGCGGCGGTAGGCGTACATGTCGATGACCACGTCGCGCTTGAATTCGCGCCGGAAGTCCATCGCCAAACTTATGGTTTGCGCCACCGCCTCCGGGTCCTCGCCGTTCACGTGAAAGATGGGGCTCTGGAGCATCTTGGCGACGTCCGAGGCGTAGGTGGTGCTGCGGCTCTCGGCGGGCGCGGTGGTAAAGCCTAACTGGTTATTCACAATCACGTGGAGCGCGCCGCCGACCTCGTAGCCCCTGAGTTCGCTCAAGTTCAGCGTCTCCTGCACCACGCCCTCGCCGATAAACGAGGCGTCGCCGTGGATAAGGAGCGCCATCCCCTTTTCGCGCGCCGTATCGCCCGCGCGGTCTTGCTTGGCTCGAGTGCGCCCCAGCGCCACCGGGTTCACAAATTCCAAGTGCGAGGGGTTAAAGCAGAGCGAGAGGTGTACTTTTTTGCCCGTGCTCGTGACCCAGTCGTTCGAGTAGCCCAGGTGATATTTCACGTCGCCGCGGCCCCGGTGCATCTCGGGGTCTTTGTCCTCGAACTCGCGGAAAATCGCGCGCGGGCTCTTGCCCATGATGTTGGCGAGCACGTTCAAACGGCCCCGGTGCGCCATGCCAAGGACGATTTCTTTTACGCCCTCCTCACCCGCCTTTTCGATGGCTAAGTCGAGCAGGGGGATGAGGCTTTCAGAACCTTCTAAAGAAAAACTCTTCGCGCCGATAAACTTTTTCTGGATAAACTCCTCGAACATCACCGCGTCGGTGAGTTTGGTGAGGATGCGCACCTGCTCGTTGCGTGAGAGCTCGAGCCTATTTTCCGTCCTCTCCATACGCTCTTGCAGCCACTTGCGCACTTCGAGGTCGTCAATGTGCATGAATTGCGCGCCGATGGAGCGGGTGTAGGTGTTTTTGAGGCTGTCTATCACATCGCTCAAGGTGCGCGCGTTCGTGAAGTTGCTGCTCAGAATCTCCGAGGCCATGTCCACGTCGGTGAAATCGTAGTAGGCGGGCTCTAACTCGGGCGGCGCTTCTTTGGGACGCCCCAACGGGTCCAAGTCCGCCGCGATGTGCCCGCGGACGCGGTAGTTGCGCACCAAACGGTCCGCGCGCTGTTGCAGGGCCGCCGCCTCTGCGTTGGTGGTGCTCGTGGCACCGTTTGCGGGCGCTTTGGTGGGCGGGTTGAAAAGGCTCGAGGCCTTGAACGACGGCGCGAGCGTCCCACGCGCGGCCAAACCGTTGCCTGGGAAAGCTTCGAAATAGCGCCGCCACGTTTCGGGCACCGAGGCGGCGTCTTTGAGGTAGTCGAGGTACAAGTCCTCGACGAAGGGGAGGCTCGAGACATCTGGGGGAGAGGCTATATCACTCATGAGTTTTTGACGCGGGCGCGTCTTAGCATCCTTTCACTCTAGTTTTGCTCTTGAAGCCGATACGGTACCAGCCACGCTTTTCCTCATCTTAACAAGTGTCCGGCAAGAAGAGGTTGCCCAGAAGCGCGGTTAAGAACACCGTTCCCGCGTGAGAAATTTGACCGTGACTGCGGGTGTGGCGAATTGTACCCTCCCCTACCTCACAGTTTTCTTTCTCGCCAAACGGGTAGCCTTGACCCACAGGAGGCGTTATGGCAAATATTCAAAGGCAAATTTATCTCAGCTTCGACCCAGACGACATTGACGAGGTGGAAGCGTTTCTAAAAGAGTTCGACAATTTAGACGGTCACGCGCTGCGTCGGCCTTTGGAAAGGTTGGATGAGGACATCGTCAAGGGTGCCGACAAGCACGAGGTCATCCACAAGATGCGCGAACGTTATCTCAAGGACTCGGTGGTGACGCTCCTCCTTTTGGGACCCTGCACCTACACGCGCCAGTCGGTGGATTTGGAGCTTCTGGCCTCCCTGCACAATCCCGGCGACGCGATGGCGGACCCCGGAGAAAGCCCCATGCCCAACGGCCTTTTGGCGGTGATGCTACCCTCCTACAGCAGCCAGGGTTTCCCAGACCGCCTCAACGCCAACTTGCGGGTGCCGGAGGAGACGCGCA
Organism: Trueperaceae bacterium; assembly: GCA_965214995.1. Taxonomy (GTDB): domain Bacteria; phylum Deinococcota; class Deinococci; order Deinococcales; family Trueperaceae; genus CBDCCT01. Next base: position 2,979,527 of record CBDCCT010000002.1, on the reverse strand, counting down.
CCGAGCCTTATGCTCGAGTCGTTGTTTATCCCGAAACCAAAGACGCTCTCGCTGAGGCCGTCGAGGACGCTTATGCAGCGCGCGAGACCAAACGCGACCTGCTTAACAACACGCCACACATGTATAGCGAGGACCGCGCGTGTATTCCCAACGCGCCGGGTGAGCAGTTTGTGACGCAGGAGTAGAAGGGAGCTTCGAGGCGGGCTCGAGCCCTCTATCCTCTATATACCGCGCTTTCCACCCGTACCGAGCGAGTGGGACGGCTTCCTCGTTCTCCCCCTGCCAGCGCGCGGTGCCGAATGTTCACCGCCTCGTCCCGTACTGCGGGTGCGCCTTCCGCCACGCCCGCTCGCTATACACCTCTGAAGTCTTGGCGAAACTCACGAGCGGCTCGAGGTTACTCTTGCCCCCGTGCCGCCGCCGGGTGCGGGCGCTGTCGTCCCGTATCTCCACGTCTTCGCCCGTCACGATGAAGCCCACATCTTTGAGATAGACCTGCCGCGCCGAGCCGTCTTCAAAGTAAACATAAGGCTGCACCCGCTCGTAGCGGCGGCGCTCGCGGAACTCGTCCTCGGGGTGGTTGGTAATCAGCTCGATGTGCGCCTCCACCTCGCGCATTTCGGCGTAACGTTTTTCCAACACGGGGTCCTCAAAAGAGGCGCGGGGCGCGTACTTTTCGGCAGTCACCTCTTTCAAGTCTTGCAGGTGACGCCTCAGGCGGTCCAAAATGAACGCCTTGTCTCTCAAGTGGCTGTCGTAACTCTGGATTTTTTTGTAGCGCACCAGCGCGACCCCCTCGAAGAGGTCGGGGTAGAGCAGGTGCTTGGACACGCCGCCCTTGGTGAGACCCGCCAGGTCTTTGGCTTCGTTCTGGACGTGCTCGAGCTCCCCCAGCCTCCTTTTAATCTCCGGCAGAACGCCCTCATCCTTGACCACGTAAACCGCCTTGTTGTACTCGTTATAGATGGGCTCGCCCTCCATAAGCTCACCCGCGGGTAGGTGGAGGGTGTGCTTGAGCGGCTCACCGTCCTCGAAATTAATCCAGTACGTTTCGATTTCGTCCTCAGGCACCTGCTGCTCGTCCGTCCCGACCAGGCAGTCCCACATGAGTTCGGTCATGAGGCGCTGGAAGTGCGCGTACTTGCGGCGGATTTCGGTCGCGTCCACGCCGCCTTCAAAAAATGCGTTCTCGTTACTCATCCCGGTCCTCCCCTTCGGTCCCCCCAAGCGGATTGCTAAACCCGAATTTCGCCACCACCGCGTCGTAAAGCCTTCCGACGTCGTCTTTTTTGCTAAAGGTAGGGAGCAGCCGCTCCCCGCGCCGCTCCACCCGGCAAAAGACCGTGGGCCGACTCCGCCGCCCCGGAGAGAGGTCGGCCACCAGGGTGACGGGCTCGGCTAGGTCGTTGGGCTCGAGCTCGTTAAACGCCGCCAGCAAAGAAATCGAGAAATTGGTAAAAAAGCCCGTTTGCAACACGTAGGGTTTGTCGGCGTGGACGAGCACGTTGAGAAGAGCGACCGTGTCCCCGCCCGCGTCGCTACGGTCGCGCCGGTAGACGCTTCTTATGAAGCCTGTTAAATCGGATTCGTAAATAGGATGGTTGACCCGCTGATGTTTGTCGCGCCAGTACCACAGGTGGTCCGCGTCCTCCACGTTTTTGGGATGGCGCACAAAAAGGTAGGTCGGCTCCTCCTTTTTGCCAAAGCCCAGCGTCTGCTCCCGCTCTAACGCCTCGCGGATGCGCACAAGCTCGGCCAGCATCCTTTCCCCTACCTCGGACACTTAACAAACCTCCGTACCCACTTATTACAGCAGGATAACATGTTCTGTGTTCATAGGGGCTCGAGCCTACAAAGGAAGTGTCCCGGTGCTACCACGGTGCAGCAAACGTCCCTCAAAGCGCCGCCGCACAACCTGGGCTTCTCTATTGCCCATGCTGCCGAGCAAAATCTCCACCGCCGCCCCCGCCATCGCCTCGGTGGGCTGCTCAATGACGCTGACGGCGGGGCTGACGAGGCCCGTCCAGGCGCAGTTGTCAAAGCCGACGAGCGAGAGGTCGGTGGGCAGCTCGAGCCCCGCGTCCCGCACCGCGCGAAACGCGCCCGAGGTGCAGGTGCCGTTAAAGGCTATGACGGCGCTCGGCGGCTCGGGAGCGGCGAGAAGATGGGTAGTGATGGCGTAGGCGTCGTCTTCGGACAAGCCGGTCGCAAAGGCCGCGCCGCCCGCGTGATAGGCGGCGGGCAGGGTGAGGGCGAACCGTTGCGCGGCCCCCAGAAAGCCCTCGTAACGCTCCTCGGGCTGGCCGGGCTGCGAGGCCATCCCAATATAAGCGACGCGCCTGTGGCCGAGCGCGTGGAGGTGCCCCACCGCCTCCATCATCGCGGCCTCGTTGTCGAGCAGCACGTGGCTAAAAGGGCTCGTGGGGTAGGCGTAATCAACCTCGACAACGGCGGTGCCGCGCTCGCTTAGCTGCGTGAGGTAATCCAAATTTTGACCGCCGTAGCCCGCCCTTATGACGAGACCGCCCACGCGGTTGCCGCGGAATTCGCGGAGCTGCTCGAGTTCCAACGCGCTGTCATATTCGTTCTCCGCCACGATCAGGGTGTAGCCGCGCGCCCGCAGCGCGCGGCCCGCCGCGCGGGTCAATTCAGCGAAAAAGGGCTCGACGATGCTACCGATAATAAGGCCCACCGTGGTGCTCTGGCCGCTCCTTAGCGCGCTCGCCAATCTGTCGGGCTCGTAGTTAAGCTCACGAACGGCGCGCTGGACGCGCTCCAGGGTCGCGGGCGCGAGTTTGTCGGGCGCGCGGATGGCGCGCTTGGCGGTGGTGGCGGACACACCCGCGCGTTTGGCGACATCGTTGATGGTGGAGTCGTTGATGGTGGACACGAGTCCACTGTAACAGATGCGTGACCCGCCGCGTCTTTTTTGTATCTTCCGCGCCTTGGGTGCCGCAGACACCCTTTGCTTCTTCATCTTTCGCCTCAGCTATTGACAGACCCTCTGGAGATAGTCTATGCTTATGACCACGAGACCATTGGTTGTACAGCGTTGGTTGTATGAAGTCCCGAGCAACATCTCAGGATGTATGTAGATTGCGAGCGGAGGACGACATTGAACGCCGACCAGAGCGGAAGGAGGTTGTGAAAGTTCAAAATGGTCACGTGTCCATTCAGCCTTTTTGTCCAAAGTACGGTTGTAGAACTTCTAAGCAACACTGGGAGGATGAGATGAAAACACGCGTCACAGGTTTGTTCGCTCTACTCACGGCACTTTTTATGGTGGGAGCTGCTTGGGCTCAGACCACCGTCACGATCGCTTCGGTGAACAACCCCGACATGGTCACCATGCAAGAACTCAGCACCGTCTTTGAGGAGCAAAACCCCGACATCAACTTGGAATGGCTCTTCTTGGACGAGGGCACGCTGCGTTCGCGCCTCACCACCGACGTCGCCACGGGCAGCGGCTCGTTCGACTTGGTCACCGTCGGCGCGTATGAGACGCCCCTGTGGGCCGCAAACGACTGGCTCGTTTCGGTCGACGCGCTCCAGCAAGAGTATCCCGAGGTCGCAGCAGACTACGACTTCGAGGACCTGTTGCCCGCTGTCCGCGACGGCCTGAGCTACGAAGGCGAGCTTTACGCCGTTCCCTTCTACGCCGAGTCGAGCTTTACCATGTACAACCAGCGCCTCCTAGACGAGGCGGGCGTGACCATGCCCGAAGCACCTACCTGGCAAGAAATCCGCGACATCGCCTGCGAAGTTCACGACCCGGCGAACGGCGTCTACGGCGTCGTGCTGCGCGGCAAGCCCGGCTGGGGTGACAACATGGCGCCCATCACTACCGTCGTCAACACCTTTGGCGGACAGTGGTTCGACGCCGAGGGCCGCCCCACCATCGACACGCCCGAGTGGGCCGAAGCGCTCACCTTCTACCGTGACCTCGTGTCTGAATGCGGCGCACCCGGTGTGACCGGTATCTCTTTCCCTGAAGCGTTGCAGCTTATGTCGTCGGGTCAGGCTGCCATCTGGGTGGACGCCACCGTCGCGGCAGGCTTTCTGGCGAACTCCGAAGCAGGACCCGACATGGCTTACGCGGTTGCCCCGGTCGGTCCCGTCGAGAAGGGCAACGCCTGGTTGTGGAGCTGGAACCTTGGCATCCCCAGCTCGTCGGACGTACAAGAAGCCGCCTTTAAATTCATGACCTGGGCGACCTCACAGGAGTACATCGACCTGGTCGCCGAGGAGAGAGGTGCGGCGTCCGTGCCCCCCGGTACGCGCGTTTCGACCTACGAAGACCCAGCTTACGCCGAGGCCGCGCCCTTCGCGCCGCTGGTGCTCGAGTCCATCCAGACCGCCGACCCCACCGACGCGACCGCGAACCCGCAAATCGCGCCCGGCGTGCAGTTCGTGCAGATTCCTGAATTCCAGGGCATCGGCTCCGACGTGGCGCAAATCGTCGCCGAAATCCTGGCGGGCGATGTGAGCGTCGAGGACGGCCTGAGCCGCGCCCAGCGCATCGCCGACGAAGCGATGCAGGACGCGGGCTACTACTAAGCCTTTTAGGAGTGGGACGCACGTCCCACTCCTGCTCTTATATTTTGTCGCGCTTTCTTTTCGTCTTCACACCACCTCCATACCAACAGTGGCATCCTCTTTAGGGCGTTTTACGCCCTCGAGGCACCCGGCCACCAAACGCGAACGTTCCCAGCCGCCCGGCTAAAGGAGAGTGATGGCGAGTACCAGCCTGCCGCAACCGCGGACCCAAGCCCAGAAACCGCTCCGCCGCGAGAACCGTAAATTCCTGTCCGCCCCCGGCATTTTGTTTCTCGTGCTCGTCACGCAGGTGCCTTTCGTCCTCGCCATCTGGTACTCGTTTACCAACTGGAACCTGCTCCGGCCCGGTAGCGAGGGTTTCCTGGGCTGGAGCGACATGTGGCGCAACTACAGCCGCATCCTCACCAACCCGGACTTCTACACCGTTTTGTGGATTACGATCTTCCTGACGGTCGCGGTGGTCGCTGTTACCTTTGTCGTCGGGCTCGGCTTTGCCATGCTGTTGAACCGCCCCTTCCCGGGGCGGGCCCTGGCGCGCACCCTCCTTATTTCGCCCTTTTTGATGATGCCGGTGGCGGCGGCGGTGGTATGGAAAAACGTCTTGTTGGACCCGTCTTTCGGTTTGTTCGCTTACTTTTTCAGGCTGTTCGGCGTCCGCGACTTTTACGCCCTCGAGGCGTTCCCCTTGGCGACCGTGATCGGCATCATCTCGTGGCAGTGGATTCCCTTCGTGATGCTGATTCTTTTGGCTGGCTTGCAGAGCTTGCCCGACTCGACCTTGGAGGCGGCGCGGATCGACGGAGCGAGCGGCCTTACGATGTTTCGCCACATTATCCTGCCGCACTTGGGCAAGTTTATCGAAATCGCGCTGCTCTTAGAGACCATTTTCATCCTGAGCGAGTTCGGCATCATCTTCGTAACCACCTCGGGCGGGCCGGGCATCCAGACGACGAACCTGCCCTACCAAATTTTCTTGGAGGCGTTCTCGAGGCAAAACGTGGGCCGGGCGAGCGCCTACGGCATCTTCGCGGTGATTCTGGCGAACATCGTCATTATCTTGTTCCTCAACGTGCTGCGCCGCAATTCTAAAGCAAATGAGGTGTCGCTGTGACTATAAGCCGACAAAAAACCTGGGGCCACCTGCTGTCCGCGCTCACTCTGCTGCTCGCTTTTTTGATGTTTTTTCCGATTCTGTGGATGGTTTTAACCTCGTTCAAGACCGAGGCGATGGCGATTCAGTTCCCGCCGCGCGTGTTCTTCGAGCCGACCCTGGACAACTGGCGCTTGGCTCTATTTAACTCGCCCTTCCTAGAGTACCTGTGGAACACGGTCATCATCACCTTTTTCTCGATCGTGCTGGCGCTCCTGCTGGGCATTCCGACGGCCTACGCGATGGCCTTTTACCAGACGAAACGCACCGACGGCTCGCTTTTATGGATGATGTCCACGCGGATGCTGCCGCCCGCCGGGGTGATCGTGCCTCTCTACGTGCTCTTCTTGAACCTCAACTTGCTCGACACGCACCTTGGGCTCATCATCCTTTACGCCGGCATGAACTTCCCGCTGGTGGTGTGGATGCTGCGCTCGTTTATGCTGGAAGTTCCCTATGAAATCATCGAGGCGGCGCGGCTGGACGGGGCAAACCTCTGGCAGGAGTTCCAGAACGTCATCATGCCGCTGCTCATCCCCGGTTTGGCGGCGACGGCTTTGCTCGCAGTCATTTTTACCTGGAACGAATTTTTCCTGGCGGTCAACCTCACCTCCCGCGACGCCTCCCCCCTGTCGGTCTACGTATCAACCTTTAAGGCGGCGCAGGGCGACCTCTTTATCGCCAAGATGTCGGCGGCGGCGACCGCGGCGGTCATCCCCGTGCTCGTCGCGGGCTGGGTGGCGCAGCGGCAGCTCGTCACCGGCCTCACGATGGGGGCCATTAAATAAATGATTGCGGCCAGCATCCTTTCGCCAGGGCGTGCGGAGGTACACGAGCAGAACCGCCCCACCCTCGGCCCGGACGACGTGCTCATCGAGGTCAAGCGCGCGGGCGTCTGCGGCACCGACCTGCACATCTGGCACGGCTCGTACGCGTTGGCGCGCTATCCCGTAACGCCGGGCCACGAGTTTAGCGGCGTGGTCGCCGCGGTGGGCGAGAACGTCCGCGGCTTCAAAATAGGCGACCGCGTGACCGCCGACCCGAACCTGCCCTGCTACGGCTGCGCCTTCTGCCAGCGGCGGCAGTTCAACCAGTGCCTTAACCTAGAAGTCGTAGGCGTCACCCGCGAGGGCGCTTTCGCCCAGTACGTCCGCGTGCCAGAAAGCGCTGTCTACGGCATCGGCGACCTGTCGTTCGCGGACGCGGCGCTGCTCGAGCCCTTAGCCTGCGTGGTCTGGGGCTTACAGCAGGTTCAAATCCAAGCGGGCGACCGGATGCTGATTTTCGGGGCCGGGCCGATGGGCATCCTCATGATGCAGGCCGCCAAGCGCGCCGGGGCCTCCTACGTGGCGATGGTGGACAAGGAGGCGTGGCGGCTGGAGTTGGCCGAACAGTTGGGCGCAAACGCCGTGATTGGGGCCGATAAACTCAACAAAGAAACCTTTGGCAGCCTTGCACCGCACGGCTTCGAGGTCGTGGCCGACGCGACGGGCGTGCCCAAAGTCATCGAGGGGGCGTTCGCCTGGGTGCGTCCGGGCGGCAAGCTCTGGGTCTTTGGGGTGGCTCCGGCAGGCTCGAGCGCCTCCTTCAGCCCCTTCGACGTGTTCCGCTTTGATGTCCGCGTTGTCGGCTCTTTCGCGCTCAACAAAACCTTTCACGAGGCCATCGCCTTGGTGAAGGGCGGCGCGGTGCAGCTCGGCCCGGTTGTGTCGCACGCGCTGCCCGTGAGCGAGTTTGCGGGCGGGCTAGGGCTGGCTGAGCGCGACCCTAAAAGGATGAAGGTGCAGTTTGATTTGGAGGCGGTTTGACGCGTTAGCCGCACAGTAGCTATGCCGCTGCTCACTACCGGGACAAAAGCGAGATAAGCCAGTCTATGACATAGTTTAGGTGCGAACGAAACCACTGTCAAAGGACTGGCTTATGCACAAGCGTAACGAACTTCAGAAGAAACTGCAAACGTATCTACCTCTGCATGGGGCTAGAATCGGCTTCATCGCCAAATTTGTGATGGCGGTCGTCGTGGTGCGTGGGGTAAGCATGACGACGGTAGCGAGCGCGCTGAATCCGCGGGTGCTAACGGAGTCGAACGAAAAGCGCATCAAAAGGTTTTTCGGGACGGTGAACCTAGAGGGCGAGTGTTTTGCGCGGCTGATGTTGGCGTTGTTGCCTATTAGGGATGGCTTGGTGTTGACGCTCGACCGCACCACCTGGGAGCTGGGCGGCGTCTGCATCAACATCTTGATGCTCGGAGTGGCTTACAAGGGACTTGCTTTCCCGTTGCTGTGGGTGTTGCTCGACAAGAAGGGCAACAGCGATACGGCAGAGCGCCTGGCACTGGTAGATAAGGTACTGACGCTTGTTGAAGCCGAGAATGTTGAGGCTATCGTGGCGGATAGGGAGTTTACAGGTAACGACTGGTTCAAAGGTCTCAAGCAGCGTAAGCTCGTCTTCGTGATGCGGGTGCGTAACAACACCGGCATCGGCTCAAAAGGTCGAAGCCGTTCAGCCAAACAACGCTATGACCACCTCAAACCCCAGGAGGTTTACATCTGCCCCAAGCGTTGCCGGGTCTTCGACTTACACCTCCACCTAGCCGTGACTAAAAGCAAGGAGGGCGAATTGGTGGTGCTGGTCTGCAACGCCGAACCCGACAAAGCCTTACTACGTTATTCAAAACGTTGGCAAATTGAAACGCTCTTTTCCGCTCTCAAGACGCGCGGCTTCAACCTAGAAGACACCCACTTGACTACCCCAGCGCGGCTCAACACGCTGCTAGCCCTTTTAGCACTCGCTTTTACTTGGGCTCATTTGGTGGGTGAGTGGTGTTATGAGCAGCGCCCGCTCAGAGTAAAAGCACATGGCTACCTGCCCAAAAGCTACTTTAGGCGCGGTCTTGACGCTTTACGTTCAGCCATTCTTGCCGGTAACTCTCCCGCGCCCATCAGCCTCAACCACTGTCTTAAACTTTTGTCCCCGTAGTGAGATGCCGCTGACAAACTCGACTTTATACACTTTTTACACCTGAACCATGTTTATGTCGGGTATGTCAAGGTTAAGTGGTCCCTACTCACAGTTAGCAGCACTGAGTTCATCTAGCTCAATTTAGAGCAAGGGGAACGGGGGAAATAGGAGTTTTTGATGAGTTAGGTGCTATAGTCAATTATGGCATTAGCAGCCAAACAGAAAATACGTTTCGACACCCAAGGCCGTGCGCTCGTGCCAAAGGCTCTGCGAGAGGAGCTCGGGGTGCGAGGTGGCGACGAGGTGGTCGCCTGGGTTGAGGGAGGACGGCTGGTGCTCGAGCCGCGTACAGCGCTACTCACCCGTTTGCAAGAGCGCTACCGCGACGTCGAGGGAAGTCTGGCTGATGAGCTTATTCAAGAGCGCCGGGCCGAGGCTGCGCGTGAAGAGGCGTAGTGGCGTTGCCCCCTGGGGTCGAGGTGCTCGACGCTTCGGCGCTGCTGGCTCTGTTGCAAAGGGAGCCGGGGGGCGAGGTGGTCGTGCTCGAGGGCGCGGTTATGAACAGCGTGAACTTCTCCGAGGTGGTGCAGAAGTCGGTGGCGCGGGGTAAACCTGTCGATACCCTTCTGGAGGAGCTGACCCTGCTAGGGCTCAGCGTGACGCCTTTTTCCCCCGAGGAAGCCCTTGTGGCGGGCGAGCTCTATCTAAAAACCAAGGGAACAGGCCTGTCACTGGCGGACCGGGCCTGTCTGGCTACCGCTTACTTGCTCGGCGGCACGGCTGTGACGGCCGCTAGGGATTGGGCTGAGGTTGAACACGGCGTTAAAGTACGGCTCATCCGGTGAGGGCTCGAGCACAAAGCCCCAAAACCCTTAACAAGGAGAAACGATGACCAACGTAGTTAAGATGGGCGTGGTGGGCGCGGGCACCATCGCCCTGCGCGGTATCCTGCCGCACCTGAGCCAAGACGACGTCCAGGACCGGGTCAAGCTGCAAGCCATCTGCGACCCCTTCCCGGAACGCGCCGAGGCCGCCGCCAAGAAGTACGGCGTCCCGCAGCACTTTATGAGTTATGAGGAGATGCTCGAGCACGCCGACGTAGACGCCGTGACCATCGCCTCACCCATCGGGCTTCATTATGAACAGGGCAAGATGGCATTAGAAGCTGGAAAACATGTTCACTTCAACAAGACGATGACCACGACCGAGGCGGAGGCCACCGAACTTATCGAGTTAGCGAAAGAAAAGGGCTTGAAAATCGTCGCCTCGCCCGGCGAGGTGCTGCGCCCTCAGCTTCAGGCGGTCAAAAAGTTGATAGACGAGGGCGCGCTCGGCACCGTGTGCTGGTTCATGAACGGCTCCGCGCCCCTCACCTATCACGAGGCCGAGGAGTTCAGGCAGGGCGACGATGTTTTGAGCAACATCGACCCCTCGTGGTATTTCCGCAAGCCCGGCGGCGGGCCGCTCTACGACACCACCGTCTACGCGCTGCACGCCAGCACGTCCGTGATGGGACCCGCCAAGCGCGTGACCGCCCTGTCGGGCACGCGCATCAAGGAGCGCCCCTTTAGAGACAAGATGATTCCCACCGAGGCCGACGACAACACGCTGATGCTGCTCGACTACGGCGACGGGCTTTTCGGCCTCGCTTTTGGCGTGGCGGGGCACGGGTCATATAATGTGGTTGGCGACGGTATGCCCTGGATTGGCGCGTATTTCGGTACGGAAGGCTTTATTCAGGGGCTCACGCTGGTCAAGGGCTTTACCGATAAACAGCCAATTGATTACCCCGGCCGGGACGTGGCCGCGAAAACGCCGGGCATGACCGGGCAGCAGGCGCTGTTGCCGCACGTGGTGGGGCCGCACCGCGAGATTGAGGAGCAGCACGTGTTTGAAGACATCATGCAGCTCGTCGACTGGGTGCGCGAGGACAAGCCCTCACCCGTCACGGCGGAGCACGCGCGGCACGTCATTGAGATTATCGAGGCGGCCTACCGCTCGGCGGAAACCGGGCAAACGCAGACGCTTCGGACGAGCTTTTAAGACCGAGTTTTTAAGACACAGGAGGCAGTGTGGCAGGCATTAAAATTGCGTACATCGGCGGGGGCAGCACCCGCGCGCCGGGCACGGTGGCGTCGTTTATCGAGCAGGGGGAGAATTTTGCGGGCTCGGAAATCGTGCTCATTGATTTAGATGAGGCGCGGCTCGAGCTCGTCCAAAAGTTGGCCGATAAGATGGCGAAAGCCAGGGGCGTAGACATCAAGGTTCGCACGACGACCGACAGACGCGCAGGTTTGACGGACGCGCAGGCGGTCTTGTCGAGCTACCGCCCCGGCGGTTTCGAGGCGCGCTATCTCGACGAGAGCATCCCGCTAAAACACGGCCTCATAGGGCAGGAAACGCAAGGTCCCGGCGGCTTTTTTATGGCGCTGCGCTCCATCCACGTGATGAAAGGGATTATCGAGGACATGGAAGCAGTCTGCCCCGACGCGCGGCTTTTCAACTACACGAATCCCGTCAACATCATCGCCGAGGCAGTCACGCATCACTCGGACATCCCCACCGTCTCCCTCTGCGAGGGCCCCATCGTCTTCCCGCGCGAGGTGGCAGAGTTTGCCGACCTAGACCCCGACAAGGTGGACACCGCGATGATTGGCCTCAACCACGGCTCCTGGTCGGTGCGGCATCTTTATGACGGCAAAGACCTTATTGCGCTCGTCCGTGAGGCTTATGAGCGCAAAAAAGACAACCCAGGCGTGGACGAACGGGGCAAGAGGCTTTTGGAACTCACCGCCAAAATGGGCGCGGTGCCCGCGCAGTATTTTCTTTATTACTACTATCGTGACGAGGTCATCAAGACGCTTCAAGAAAAGCCCACCACCCGCGCGCAGGACATCATGGCGTCCGTGCCCGACTACTGGCGGCACTATCAAGAACAGGCGGACAGGGACGAACCGCAGCTCGAGCCCGCCCGCTCAAGGGGCGGGCTGCACGAGCTCGAGCTCGCCATCGACGTAATGGACGCAGTGTTCAACGACCGCGGCGAGGTCTGGCCCGTCAACGTGCCCAACCGGGGGGCGCTTAAAGACTTTGACGATGATTTGGTGGTCGAGGTGCCGGGTTTTGTGGACAAGCACGGTGTCACGCCGATAGCGCACGGCGCGCTGCCCAAGCAGGTTGCGGGGCTCACCAAGATGTTAGGCGAGTATCAGGCGCTCGCCGCCAAAGTCGCTTGGGAAGGCACGCGGCGCGAGGCCATCCAAGCGCTCGCCGCCAACCCGCTGGTTATCTCCCTGAGCAAGGCCGAGGCGCTTTACAACGAGATGGCCGCCGCGCTCAAAGACTACCTGCCCGAGCGGCTGCTCGCCTAGATGCACCTCGTCATAAAAGAGGACTACGCCGCGCTCAGCCGCGCCGGGGCCGAAAGGGTCGCGTCGTACCTGCGCGCCAAACCGGACGCGGCAGTGGTGGTCGCCACGGGCAATACGCCCCTGGGGCTCTACCGTGAATTGGCCGATATGCGCGCACGGGGGGAGGTGGACTCGAGCCGCCTGCGCGCGTTCCAGCTCGACGCCTATCTGGGTCTCACCCCCGACGACCCGCGCTCGCTCTACCGCTGGATGAAAGAGGCGTTTTTGGACCCGCTCGAGATTCCCGAGGCGCACGTGGTGCGCTTGCCCGGCGACACCCCCGACCCCCACGCGGCCTGCCACGCCTACGACGAGGCCGTGGCGCGCGCGGGCGGTTTTGACTTAGCTATTTTGGGTTTGGGGCCGAACGGCCACTTAGGCTTCAACGAGCCGCCGTCAGCGCCAACGGATGTAACGCGCGTGGTCACCTTGACCGAAGAGAGCGTGACAAGCAACGCGTCTTACTGGGGCGGGCGAGAGCGGGTGCCCAGAGAGGCTATCACAGCGGGGATGAACGTCTTGCTGGAAGCGAAGAAGATTCTTCTGCTCGTTTCTGGGGACCATAAACACGCTATCTTGCGCCGGACGGTCGAAGGGCCGGTCACGCCGGACGTGCCCGCGTCCTTTTTGCAACGTGCCGCCGACGTAACGGTGCTCGCCGACCGCGCGGCCTGGCACGGGGAGGGTGTTGAGGGTGCCTGAGCCCCCGCGCTACGTCCTGGGCGTCGACAGCGGCAGCTCCAAGACGGTGGCCCTGGTGGCCGAATGTAACGGGCGCATCGTCGGCGCTGGGCGCGGCGGCTCCGGCGACATCTACGAGGGTGAAGCCGCCGCCTTTGCCGAGGTGCGCCGGGCCGTGAGCGCGGCCTTAGAGGAGGCCGGACTGACCCGCGAGGCGCTTCTAAAAAGCGTCTTCAGCATGTCGGGCGCGGACTGGCCCGAGGACTTCGCGCTCATCCGCGCCACCTTAGAAGGGGACGGCTTCGCTCACGTGCGCGTGGTCAACGACGCCATCGGCGCGCTCTACGCGGGGCTGCCGCGGGGTTTCGGCGTGATGGTCGCGTGCGGCACGGGCGCGGCCACGGGGAGCCGCGGCCCGGCGGGCGAGTGGCACTCTTCGTGGTGGCAGGGGCCGGGGGGCGGCGGCGACCTAAGCGTGCAGACGCTCCGCGCGGTGTGCCGGGCGGAACTCGGCATCGACCCGCCTACTTCGCTTACGGAGCGGGTGTTGGAGGTGCTCGAGCTGCCCACCGTCGAAGCCGCCTTATACGAATTCACCAAACGCGATAAAGCTCCCACCGCGCGGCTCACCCGGCTCACGCGCGTGCTGCTTAGCGAGGCCGAGGCGGGCGACGCCACCGCGCACGGGATTGTGGAGGCGCACGGCCGTGCGCTCGGCGACTACGCGCTCGCCGCGGCGCGTCGCGTCGGTTTGGGGGCGCAGCCCTACAGCCTGGTGCTGGCGGGGGGGGTGCTCAGGCATCCCTCGAGCGTCCTCAAAGACGCATTGGTCAACCGGGTGTCGGAACGGCACGCCCTCGTTAGGGTTGTCAAAAGCCGTTTCGAGCCCGCCATCGGTGCGCTTATTATTGCGTTTCAAGAGGCGGGAATTGTCGTTGACGCGCCCCTACTCGACACCCTCACCGCCACCTCACCGCCGGAGGTGCTGTTTGAAACCTGAGGCCGCACGAGCTTAAAATCGGCCTCAACCTTGGAGAGCACCCGAACGCGCCGCACGCCCCTGGCGGACGGCGTTGAAGATGAACGGCAAACGAAAAGGAGACCCAGGCATGACTAGACCTAGAGACGCAGACACATTTCGTTGGGGCATCATCGGCACGGGCAACATCGCGGGCCAGTTTGCGAGAGGGCTCGCCGTGTTGCCCGACGCCGAACTCGTCGCGGTGGGGTCGCGCTCGCAAAGTTCCGCAGACGCCTTTGGAGACGAGTTTGGTGTGCCGCACCGCCACGCCTCCTATGCAGCTCTCGCCGCAGACGCCGAGGTTGACGCGGTCTACGTCGCCACGCCGCACGGCTCGCACATGGACAACAGCCTGCTCTGCCTGGAGGGGGGCAAGGCGGTGCTCTGCGAAAAGCCTTTCGCGGTGAACGCGGCGCAGGCGGAGCGGATGGTTCGGGAGGCGCGGGCGCGCGGGCTTTTTCTGATGGAGGCGATGTGGACGCGCTATTTCCCGCTCATGGGCCGGGTGCGCTCGCTCATCGACGAGGGCGCGCTCGGCGAGGTGCGGCGGCTTCATGCGGACTTCGGCTACCGCACGGACGTGAAACCCGATTACTGGCTTTTCGACCTCGAGCAGGGCGGCGGCGGGCTGCTCGACGTGGGCATCTATCCCATCTCCCTGGCGTCGATGCTGCTGGGCCGCCCCGGGACGGTTGTGCCCGAGACCGTTGTGGCGGCCGCTCATTTGGGCGAAACCGGCGTGGACGAGGAGACCGAGGTCATCCTCTCCTATCCCGGCGGACGGCTGGCGGTTTGCAGCACCGCGGTGCGCACGCAGACGCCTTGGGAGGCGACCATTATGGGCACGGAGGCCATGCTGCGCATCCTCACGCCTTGGTGGCAACCCTCGAAGATGAAACTCATCCGCCCCGACTGGTCGTCGGAAGACATCGAGGTGCCCTACGAAGGCAACGGCTACCAGTATGAAGCCGCCGAGGTGATGCGCTGTGTGCGGGAGGGTAAGCTCGAGAGCCCCCTCATGCCCCTGGACGAGACGCTGGCAATTATGCGGACCCTGGACGAGGTTCGGCGGCAGATTGGGCTTGTCTATCCGGCGGACGGGCGGACCAACACCTGAAGCAGGGCGCAACGTCGCCAGCCGTTGCAAAGTCAAAAGGCCAGCGTGTACACCCCCGCAACCGTGAGGATGACCCCGAAGCCCAGCAGCGCCAGCCGCATCGCGCCGCCGCCGATGCGCCGCAGCACGCCGAAATCCACACCCAAGCCAATCCCGGCCATCGCCGCGGCGGTCAACACCAGGCTGGCGGCGCTCAAGCCGCCCGCCAGAGGGTCCGGGATAAAGCCGAGGCTGTTGAGCGCCCCCAGCGCGAGAAAGCCGACCAGGAAGTTCGGCAACAGGGGCGCTCTCGCCCTCACCCCCGGTGCCGCTGCTTTCGGCTCTGCGCGTCCCCCTCCATCCACCACTCCGTCACGCCCTGCTCCGTCACGTCCTGTCTCATCCCGCCCTGTCTCGTCACGCCTAGCGAGCAGCCAACCTATCACGAGCAAAAGGGGGGCCAGCAGCGCGACCCGCGTCAGCTTGGTCAGCGTGGCTAGGTCGAGCGCCCCCGCGCCCCCGGCCGCGCCCGCCGCGAGCACGTGGCCCACCGACTGTAAGGTTGCGCCCGTCATGAGGCCGTAGGTTTCGCTCGAGCCAAAAAGCGGCGCGAGCAAGATGAACCCGACCGCGCCCAACGCGCCGAGCAGGCTGACGATGCCGATGGAAACGGAGACCTCGTCGTCGCTCGCCCGGATAACGGGCACGGCGGCGGCGACGGCGGCGGGGCCGCAGATGCTCGAGCCCACCGCCAGCGCGAGCCGCAGCCCGCGCGTGAGCCCCATCACCTTTCCCAAGCGCTCGATGACCAGCACCCCGACCCCCACCACGAGCAGGTCCAAAAGCAGCACGACGGGCCCCGCCTCGTAAAGCAGCGCGAAGTCGAGCCTCACGCCGAGCAAGATAACGCCCAGGCTGAGCAGCGTTTTGGCGGAGAACTTTACGCCGGGCGCGGCCGCCTCGGAGGGGCCGAAAAGCGCCCGCCAGGCGAGACCGAGCACCAGGGCGAGGCCGAGCGTGCCCAGGAGGTGAAAGCCGGGCAGGGCGTCCAGCCCATAAGCCGCCACCGTGAGGGCGGCCGTGAGGCCGAGGCCGGGCACGAGGCGGAGCGGGGTGGGGAGGGAGGAGGCTCGCATGGCTCGAGCTTAAACGGCCTTTCTGCGCAGGGCGGGTTTTCGGTACGGACGCGCGCGGATTTTTATGTTGCAGACTGTGTGTTGCAGTAGCTTAGCGCAGGCCCATCGTATCAGGAAATCATTTGGTTTGGGCGCAGGTTTTGTCACCAAAACTTTTTCAGATTCAAAGCAGAAAGGACTGTTCCGAACGCAGAGCCCCGACGCAGGATAGCAATAAGGAACGAGTGGACTGAGAGGGCTGATTTTAGCTCAGTCCTCATCACCTTCTCGTGGCTTCCCCAATGACCCTCATGATAAATGAACGAGCGCCAAGGGCTGATGCGATAGACTAAGCGCATGAACGCCAACGACAGCGCTTTTTACGAGGCTTGGAACACGCTCCTGGGCTGGCTGCGCGAATACGCGGACGCCCACGCGGGGGTCCTGTTCGAAAAAGAGGCCGACTTCCCCGACTACATCTACCGGATGGAGCGGCCCTACAGCCTGCCGACCACCATCATGAGCGCGAGCCTGTCGAACCCGGCGGGCGACCCCGTCTTGCTCCTCAGCGCCTCGCCGCGCCACGCTGTATTCAAAGAGATAACGCTGCACCCTTTCGAGTCGCACGTCTACCGCAAGCTCGCCTACAACCCGGCCAAAGAAGCGCTCACCGAGGGCAAGCGGCCTTTTACCAAAGAGATGCTTTTTGAACTTTCCGACAGGCTCTTTGAAGAGCGCGCCGTGGCGGAATAGCGCACGCCAAAGGTCAGGTTGAACGGTACGGACGCGTGAGATGACGGACGCAGACCGCGCCAACTTACTCAAAGCCGCTAGGGGTGGCCTCTGCGGGGCGTGCGCGCTCGCCAAGCTCGTCAGGAGCAGCAAGGGAAACCTTTTTGTGCTGTGTACCCATCCCGAGCTGCCCAAGTACCAGGGCCAGCCGGTGCTGCGCTGCGCGGGTTTTGTGGGGCTCGAGCCCGCCTCATAAAGGCTCAAAAAAGGTCTAACGTTCGCCCAAAAGATGTGCTAATCTAACCGCAAAGCAACCTTTAGGAGGCGGTTATGAGGATGCCTGGGGCTACGTGGTTCCTTCTGTTGGTTTTGTTGGTCGGCTGCGGTGACGACGGGGGAACGAATCTGTCCCGTACCCTGACCCTCGAGGTGAGTGGCGCTGCTTGGGTCGCTTACCAAGACGGCGACGGTCCCTGGAGGCTTCTGGTGCAAGACGCGGCGGCCTCGCCGACCCCCGCTCTCCAGGGGGCTGAAGACGCCTATCGACAGGCGCGCGAGAATTTCAAGGGCGGCCCGAGACGCCCCAAGTCCCTCTCGCGCTTTGAGCGTTTGGAGCCTCTGAGCCACGGCACCGAACATACCGTTGCCATCAAGGATCCCGCCGGACGCTACGGCGTCGCGCACGTTTGTGTGGACGCGACGGGGGATGTTGACGTCGATATCGACCTGTACACCCTGGGAGAGCGCTCGAGCGTCTACGCGGGTTGCTTCACGCCCGGTGACGCGCCCACCACATACGTTTTGTCAGGAGACGTCAGTGGGCTGAATGCTGGGGAGCAGGGCGCGGTCTACGCAGGGTTTGAGGAAGATTCGTTCGACGCCTCTGAGAGCCGTTACGCGCTCGAGCTCGAGAGAAATTTTTACGACCTCATCGCCATAAAGAGCACCCTCGGTGTTCCCAACAAGATAATTGTCAAAAGCAACTTGGCGGTAAACAGCAACCAGACGCTGGCGCTCGACTTTGGCGGCGCGGACGCGTTCGTGCCGGAAACGAGAACGGTGACGGTAACGGGCGCAAAAGAAGGTGACGATATATTCGGCGGCGTAAGCGTGAGAACGGAGGACTACACCTACGCGGAGCTAGCTTACGCGGGCGACGCGAACACTTTCGGATACGCCGTGCTCCCCCAAGCGTTGCTGGGCGAAAACGGCTTTTATGACGTTTTTGCTGCGGGCTCGACAGATATCAATGAATCAGGCACGTATGTCGGGTTAGCACGCACCTTCACCGCGCCTGAAGATGTCACGCTCGCGTTGCCTCCACCCCTGGAAGCAACCGTACGGGTGGAGCGCCAAACCCCTTACGTCCGCCCCGCCGCGACGTGGAGCGCTTATCCCGTAGCGGGTGCCGAGTACACCAACTTTTACGACCGAGCCGTTGAGGGTCTCGGCGAGACGGCAACCCTCTCCTACTTCGTCAGTTTTGGTCGGGAATGGTCAGGAGCCGCCTCGGCTTTTAGCTACGCCCTTCCCAACTTTGACGGCGTAGAGGGTTGGAAAAACGACTGGAACTTTGTGGAGGGCGAGGAAGTCTCCTGGTCTGTGGGCGCGAGTGTCGAAAAAGGCGACTTCGGCGAAGACGGTTCCGAGTATGTTTTTGCCATCAGGTACGGTAGCGTCATTCCCTAAACAGGAGGCGCATAAACCCACCGGTTAGAGAGAGTGCTGGGGCCACTCTCTTTATTATTTGCGCGCCTATGGCGTAAGCTATAAAAGTCTGGAGGACGTAAGTGGATATGGACAACCCAAGCTGGCTCCGCGTACCCGAACGCAGTGAGACACCCGAAGCGGTGCAAACGCTTTTCAACAAGTTCGAAGAGAAAACCGGCCTCATCCCCAACGTCGCACGGGTTTTCGCGCTCACGCCCGAGCACTTCCTGCGCTGGTTCAAGTATTACGACTTTCTGATGCGCAACGAAGAGAGCGCGCTCTCGCGCAAAGAGCGCGAGATGATAGCGGTGGCGGTGTCCGCCGAGAACCGCTGCGAATACTGCCTCGCCTCGCACGGGGCTTACCTGCGCGAGATAGCGGGCGACCCCGTGCTGGCCGACCTGCTCACCCACAACTACCGCCGCGCGGACCTTACAGAGCGCGAGCGGGCGCTTCTGGACTTTGCCGTGGCGATGACGGGTGAGTCTTACGAGATGACGGAAGAGGCGTTGGAACCCCTGCGCGCCCTCGAGCTTTCCGACGAGACCATCTTCGAGGCGGCGCAGGTGGCGGCCATGTTCAACTTCACCAACCGCTTAGCGAACGCGCTCGGCTGGCGGCCCAACGAGGAATATTACGCCCAGCACCGCGAGGTTAGAGAGCTTCAGCCAGCTTCCGACTAAGGCGCGCCGCGCAGAGAAAGCCGCGCCCGGCGAGCGCGCCGAAGAACCAAAGGCCCGGCGAAAGCTCTTGAATAAGGGGAGCGTTATTCGCCGTTTTGGCGCGAACGCCCGTCCAGGTGGAGACGTGCGCCGCTTCTCTCAAAGCAGGTACAAACCAACTCCCGGCACGCTGGAGTTGTTGCGGGGCTGTTAGGTCCTCCTCACCTGCGGGGCGGTGGTTGCCACCTACATAAAGCTGTTCTTTACACCTCGCCCCGTAAACCGCGCCCGCGAGCGGGTAGGGCATGTCAACATCCGTACGGAAACCAACAACGTCTCCGGCGACGCGCTCCAACCCCGGCAGCGGTAAATCTGGATTAAGGCTCGCCCCGACGCAGAGAACGACCTTTTGAGCGGAAAACGTCCCCTGTGTGGTGTGAACTGTATGGCCTTCTCCAGCCTCGAGCCCCGTCACCCGGCAATCCTCGACCACCACCGCCCCTCGCCCTTTTGCCGCAAGAGTAAGCGCACGTAAAAATTTGTGGGGCTCGAGCCAGCCCCCCCGCTCCACCAAAAAACCACCGAAAGGCGCGTGGTAGCTCGGGGGCACCGCTTCAGCCTCCAACCAGCGGACGCCGTCACGCCCTCGCCACGTCTTAGCCTGCTTTTGGTTGGACGCGACGCGCAGCACGCCCGTCTGGTGGACGCCGTGGTCTAGGCCGAGGTCCCTAAGTTCCCCCACCAACGCCCACATCGCCCAGAGTCCCTCCCTGTCCTCTCCGCTCGCCCTAGCGCTGCGGCCCCGGTAGGGGTTGAGGAGCGCGGCGGGTACCGATGAGGCCCCCTGTGCGCCGATGCGGCCCGCCTCGAGCAGCACAACCCGCCCCCGTTTGCTGAGTTCGTACGCTAAGGTGCAGCCTGCGACGCCGCCGCCCACGACCACAACGGGACGTTTGTCGTCTTGTAAAGCCCGCACGTGTGCCAGTATAAAGGGGCGAGAAGGGAACGTGATGTCCGAACTTTATTTAATAACCAAGGGAATCCACAACATCTTGCGCTGGGTGGTCGTGTTTGGGGCGGCCTGGGCGCTTTTCTCCTCTTTCAGAGGCCTGTTCACCCGCGCCGCCTGGACGGACGGCGACAGGCGCGCTGGGTTAGTATTTTCCTCCGCGCTGGGCCTTCAGCTCGTCGTCGGCCTGCTCCTTTACGGGATAAGCCCGCTTATCTCCGGGGCGATGCAGAACATGGGCGCGGCCATGCAGAACACGCAGCTTCGGTTTTTCGTCGCGGAGCATCTCGTGATTATGATTCTGGCGGTGGTCGCGGCGCAGCTCGGCTACTCGCTCTCCAAGCGCGCCGCCACCGACCGGGCTAAGTTTATGCGCTCGAGCCTCCTCTACGGCGCCGCCACGCTGCTCGTGCTCTACGCGACGCCCTGGTGGCGTCCGCTGCTGCCGTGGTACTGGGGTTGAAGTGCTGAGAGAAGAGGACTGAGTAACGAGGCTCGAGCACACTTTCAACTCGTTACTCAATCCTCGGTACTTGTCTCTTTAACCTCTCACGTAGCAAGGATTAGCCTCTGGAAAACGCCGCCCCTCCCCTACCCCAACGCCATCAAAAACGGGTCCTCGATGGCCGCACAAATCCACCTTAAAAACCGCGCCGCCGCCGCACCGTCAATGAGGCGGTGGTCATAGGTAACGGACAGGGGCATCATCATGCGGGGCTCGAACGCGCCCGTCTCGCGGTTGTAAACGGGTTCAAAAGTGCCGCGCGACACGCCCAAAATCGCCACGTCGGGCGGGTTGACGATGGGCGTAAAGCCCGTCCCGCCGATGCCGCCCAGGTTCGAGACGCTAAAGTTGCCGCCCTGCATGTCCTCGGGTCCGAGTTTGCGTGCGCGAGCCTTTTCGGCCAAGTCGCCAAGCTCTTTGGAAAGCTCGATAATCCCCTTTTGGTCCGCATTCTTGATGACCGGGACGAGGAGCCCGCGCTCGGTATCGACCGCCACGCCGATGTTGACGTACTTTTTGTAGACGATTTCGTTGCTCTGCGTGTCGATGGACGCATTGAAGTCCGGGAACTGGCGCAGCGCGCCCGTGACCACTTTGATAATCATTGCGGTGGGTGTGAGTTTGGCACCGATTGCCTCGGCCCTTGGCGCGTACTTCTTGCGCAACGCGTCGAACTCGGTGGTGTCCGCCTTGTCGAACTGCGTGACCATCGGCACCGTGGCCCACGCTTGGGTCATCGAACGGACCGTGGCTTTGCGGATGCCACTCATCGGCTCGCGGGTAGTCTCGCCCCACTTACTGAAGTCGGGTAGAGATACGGCGGGGGCTTGGGGTGCGGGCGCTTGCGCGGGTTCTTGAGAGGCAGGCGCGGGAGCCTCTGCGGGTGCGCCGCCTTCGGCGTAACGCATCACGTCCTCCGCCGAGATGCGGCCCAAGGCTCCGGTTCCTTGAATTTGGCTCAGGTCCACGCCCTTCTCGCGGGCCAAGCGGCGCACGGAGGGCGCGGCGGGGACGAGTTTGCCCGTGTTGCCTTCGTAAGAACCCGGAGCCTCTTGCGCTTTTTCGGCGGTTTTTGCGTTGGTGGCCTCGTCGGTTTCTTTCTCTACTTCTTCCTCTTCTCCCTCGAGCTCTTCCTCGGCCTTCACCTCCGCGTCGGCGGCTTGGTTACGCGCTGCGTCGGCCTCTTCGGAGGTTTCGGCGGAAAGGTCTTCGGCGACTTCTTCGGTCTCTCCCCCAGCCTCTCCCGCAGAAGCCTCCGCTTCCCCGCCCGCTTCTTCTGTTGTTTCTTCTGTCGTTTCTTCAGAAGCCGCGTCCGCCCCCTCATCGCCTACGGTGAGAATGACCTGGCCGACCTTGGCCTCTTCGTTTTCTTTTACGTTGATGGCCTCCACCACGCCCGCCACCGACGACGGCACCTCAACCACCGCCTTGTCAGTTTCTAACTCCAACACCGGCTGGTCTTTTTCGACGGTGTCCCCCACCGCCACGAGAATGCCTACGACCGTCCCCGACTCGATGCCCTCGCCTACCTCGGGCAGCTTGAATTCTGTTGGCACAGATAACGTCCTTTCGTCACTAAAAACAGAACGAGCCTAAATCCCTTGCAGCACCTTATCAAACCGCAACACGACCACTAGGTTCGCTGAATCTGTTCCGTCAAGAACGCTTTCACGCCCTCTCGCCCCGTCAATTTGAGCCATACGGCACCACTTCCCGACTCACGTTCCAAGGCAAAGGCAAAAAACGGACAGCAGCGCCGTTCGAGGTCTACGTATTCTGCTGCTTTCATCCATGTATCCTCGTTCGTGTTGTAGCGGAACGCGTAACCGTTCGATAACTCTTTGGCCTCTTCAGTCGCTTGCCTTAGGTGACTCGAGACCTCGTTGTAGCGTAGGCGTTGTTCTGGTGTAAAGGCGTTCATATCACATGCGACAGGAACGGTCTGCTCACTCATTATTCACTCCTTGGATAGCTCTGCGGTTTAGCAGGGTTTAACGGGAGAGGGAACGTCTTTCCCTCTCAACCTCACTGTTTAATCCTTGTATGGGTTGCGCTTGTCGGGGTTGAGCTCGAGCTCCCCCACCGCTTTATTCACGACTTCTTTGTCCAACTCCCCCGCCTGAGCGAGCGCGTAAAGCGTCGCCAGCGTGATGTAACGCGCGTCCACCTCGAAAAAGTCGCGGAGTTCTTCGCGGGCTTCGGAGCGCCCGAAACCGTCGGTGCCGAGACTAATCATAGGCTTAGGCAGGTGCCGCGCGAGCGCGTCGGGGAGAATTTTCATGTAGTCCGAGGCGGCGACGAAGACGCCTTGTTCGTCCTCGAGCACACTCCTCACGTACGGCACGCGCGGCTCTTCGCTCGGGTGCAGGCGGTTCCAGCGTTCGGCTTGCAGCGCGTCGTAGTGAAGCTCTTTATACGAGGTCACGCTCCACACGTCGGCGGCCACGCCGTAGTCTTGAAGCATCTCCTGCGCCCGCAGCACCTCGTTCATGATGGCCCCGCTCCCAAAAAGCTGGGCTTTGGCCTTCGCTTTCTTCTCGGCAGGCTTGAACTTGTACATTCCCTTCAAGACGCCCTCTTTGAGCGCGTCCAGCTCCAGATGCTCGGGCACCGCGGGCATCGCGTAGTTGTCGTTCTCCACGGTGAGGTAGTAGAAGATGTCCTCTCGCTCCTCGTACATCCGGCGGATGCCCTCGCGGATGATGACGGCCATCTCAAAGGCAAAACACGGGTCGTACGCCTTGAGATTGGGCACAGGATAAGCGAGCACGTGCGAGTGCCCGTCCTGGTGCTGCAAACCCTCGCCCGCCAGGGTCGTGCGGCCCGCGGTTGCGCCCACTAAAAAACCCTTGGTACGCATGTCGGCGGCGGCCCAGATGAGGTCGCCGATACGCTGAAAGCCAAACATCGAGTAGTAGATGAAAAAGGGCAGCGTGTTCACGCTTTGTGTGGCGTAAGCCGTACCCGCCGCGATAAACGACGACATCGAGCCCGCCTCGGTAATGCCCTCTTCTAAAATCTGTCCGTCTTTGGACTCTTTATAGTAAAGCAAGTTGTCCGAGTCCACCGGGTCGTAAAGCTGGCCCACGTGCGAATAGATGCCAATTTGCCTAAAAAGCGCCTCCATCCCAAAGGTGCGCGCCTCGTCGGGGATGATGGGCACGACGAGGTCGCCCCAGGTTTTGTCGCGCAAGAGCTTGCGAAGTATCGTCACAAACACCATCGTGGTCGAGACCTCGCGGCCCTCGGTGCCCTTATAAAACTCCTCGAACAGGCTCTCGTCGGGGGTTGCAAGCGGCTCCACCTCGACGTTGCGTTGCGGAACGAAACCGCCCAACTCCTTGCGGCGCTCAACCAGGTACTTGTACTCCTCGCTGTCCTCGTCAGGCTTATAGAAAGGAAAGTTGCCGATTTCTTCGTCCGTGATGGGGATATTGAAGCGGTCACGGAAGCGTTTGAGTTCGTCCTCGTTGAGCTTTTTCTGCTGGTGCGTGACGTTCTTGCCCTCGCCCGACTCGCCCAAGCCGTAGCCCTTGACGGTGCGCGCCAAGATAACCGTCGGTGAGCCCTCGTGCTCAACGGCGCGTTTATAGGCGGCGTAGACCTTTACCGGGTCGTGCCCGCCGCGGTTGAGCTTGGCGATGTCCGCGTCGCTCCAGCCCTCGATGAGTTTTTTGAGTTCGGGCGTGTCGAAAAAGTGCTCGCGCAGTTCGGGCGCACCAAAGGCGGCGTAGCGTTGCGATTCGCCGTCTACGAGGCGGTGGAAGCGGTCCACGAGGACGCCCTCGGTGTCTTTCTCGAGCAGCCTGTCCCAGCCCGAACCCCACGCCACCTTGATAACGTTCCAGCCCGCGCCCCGGAAGATGCCCTCGAGCTCCTGGATAATCTGCCCGTTGCCGTAAACGGGGCCGTCCAGCCGTTGCAGGTTGCAATTGATGACCCAGATGAGGTTGTCCAACTTTTCGCGCGCGGCAAACTTTATCGCGCCCAGCGTCTCGGGCTCGTCCGTCTCGCCGTCGCCCAAGAAAGCCCAGACCTTGCCGTCGCCGGGTTCTTTGAGTTTGCGGTCTTCAAGATAACGGTTAAAACGCGCTTGATAGATGGACATAATTGGCGCTAAGCCCATTGACACCGTCGGAAAGGTCCAGTAGCCGGGCATGAGCCAGGGGTGCGGGTAACTCGACAAACCGGGTTCGTCCTGAAGTTCGCGGCGGAAGTTGCGTAAGCGCTCGACGGGGAAACGGCGCTCTAAATACGACCTCGCGTAGATGCCGGGGCTGGCGTGACCCTGGATGAAAAGCATGTCCGCGTCCACGCCCGCCTCGGGGCCGCGGAAAAAGTGGTTGAAGCCGACCTCGTACAAAGTCGCCGCCGAGGCGTACGTGCTGATGTGTCCGCCGATGCCGTCGGAGAGTTTGTTGGCGCGCACCACCATCGCCATCGCGTTCCAGCGCAGGAGGTTACGGATGCGCCTTTCTATCTCCAAGTCGCCCGGATACTCGGGCTCTTCCTCCGCGGGGATGGTGTTGATGTAGGGCGTTTGCGCGGTAAAGGGGATGGTGACGCCTTGAGTGTGCGCGTGGATCTCGAGCCTCTCCAAAATCTCCTTGACCCGCTCCGGCCCGGCGCTCGCCAGAACGTAATCCAAGGACTCGAGCCATTCGCGCAGCTCGGTGCTGTTGAGTTCCTCTCGCTCGTCCGGCGTGAGTTGCGAACGGTCCGCGTTGAGTAGGTCGTCGAGTACGCTTGCCATGAATGCTCCTTCCGTTGCCCGCCTGTTTCCCTTGGCCCACCCCTTCAGGTGCTTGTGCTTGGTTCATACTGGTTCTCATAAAGGTCGGCGCAGGAAACTCCTCTATTGTTCTCATCCTACTACCGACGCCCCATCCCGCGCCAAGCCCAGCTTGCAATCGGGAAGATGCTTGCATGAGCGACATAAGATCCCGCCTCCGCTAGCACACACAAAAGTTTCAGATGGATGAAACGACGATTTCGACTTTTAATCCATTTAGGACCGCGGCGTCCATACGGTTGCAGTGCCCACGCGGCGGAAGTTGTCATCGTTTGTGGCGATGTTAGTAAGACTCTCTTGCGCCATGACGGCGAGTGTGACGGCGTCGTTCGTCAACACCTGCTGGGTGACGGCGAGGGCTGCAGCTTTCTTAAGAAGCTCGAGCGTCGTCGGCACCACCTGAAGGTTGAGAGCACGCACAAGCTTGATGACCTCCTTATGCCTGCTGAGGTCAGCGATAAGTTGTGCCTGACGCTGAAGCCGGTGCGCCAAACCGCGGTGGGGCAAATCGTGCTTGGTCATGGCCTCCCCAAGCATCACCTCGTGGACCGCCTCGGCTACGGCAACTGCGGAGGTCGTCCCGGCGAGCTCACCTTTCTCGATCCGCTCTAAAAAATCTGAACAGGCGTCGGATAGCTCGGGAGCATCAACAAGATGATAAACAAAAATATTGGCGTCGATAAAGCAGCGCGTGCCCGCGGGTACGTCGAGGGGCACGTTCAGCGTTCGAGAAGGCTGTGTTGAGGATTTTCAGCGAGGTCACGTACAACCGCCGGAGAGAGGTGCAGACGCGCGCGCCGCTGCTGCGCCACAACGCTGCCCATCTCGATAACAAGCCGCACCCGCGTGTTCTCTTTGAGCGAGGGGATGGGCTCGAGCGGCTTCAGCACGCCCGCCTCATAAACAGCTTCGACTGTAATGGTCATGGCGCGTAGTATAGCAGGTCGTATCCGGCTCGAGCGATGGGATGTGCTCGTGAATGTTTCCACGAGGCGCTAAGCTCTACCTATGTTCCCCCTTCACCTCGCCGCGACGCTCTTCATGACCGGCCTTATTTGGTTCGTGCAGGTGGTCCACTACCCGCTCTTTGCCAACGTGCCCGGTGAGGCGTTCGCGACCTACGCCGCGCGGCATCAACGGCTTACAGGCTTTGTGGTGGGGCCGGTGATGGGGCTCGAGCTCGCCACCGCCGTGGGGCTCTTCTGGTCCCACGATATTCCGCGCCTCGAGCTGTGGGCGGGCCTGGGGCTTCTCGGGATTATCTGGCTCTCGACCGCCTTGGTGCAGGTGCCGCGGCACACGCGTTTGGGGCAAGGCTACGACGAGAGAACCATTCAGGAACTCGTCGGTAGCAACTGGGTACGCACCGCCGCCTGGACGCTGCGCGCCGGGCTGGTGCTGCTTTGGGCGGGGAGGCTGATGAACTGAACGGACGTACAGCGGTTGGCTTTACAGGGTTAGGTGTGAGGCTGTAGCGGCACCCTGACGCTCACGGTGGTGCCCGCGTCGGGTTTTGACAGTACGGTGAGGGTGCCGCCCACCATCGTCACTTGCTCCTCGACGCCGATAAGGCCGAAGTGATTTTTGTGGGCGAACTCTCCTAACCGCTCGGGCACGATGAAGCCGCGCCCGTCGTCTTGTATGGTGAGCTCCAGCGTGCCCGGTTCCCCCGCCTGAACGCACAAGCGCAGCATGACGGTGCCCGCCTGGGCGTGCTTGAGCGCGTTGCGCAGGGCTTCTTGCGCGGCGCGGAAAAAGCAGAGCGAGACCATCGGCGGCAGCTCTAGGCCGTCGGTTTCGATGTCGCTCGAGATGACCGGCCGCGCCCCCCGCCCATCACCGAGCGAGGTGACGTAATTTTCTAACGTCACGCTCAAGCCGAACTCGTCCAGACCCGCGGGGCGCAAGCCGCGGATAAGCCCGCGCAGGCCGCTCACGATGTCCAAGACCGTGTCGCGCTGCTCTTCCAGCATCTTCTTAAAAACGCCGTCCACGCCCCTTTTGGCGGCCTGCTTTTGGATTTCGACTAAGCCGTAGGAGAGGCCCAGAAGCCCCTGCACCGCGTGGTCGTGGAGCTCGCGGGCGAAGCCGCGGCGCTCCTCCTCGCGCACCTCGACGAGCCGGAGCCGCGCCTTGGCGAGCTCGGCGGTGCGCGCCGTGACGCGGGCCTCGAGCTCGTCGTAGGCTCTGCGCAGCGCCTCCTCGGCGGCGCGGCGGGCGCGGCGCATCTCGACCTCGCGCAAGGCGCGGCTCACGGCGGGCGCGAGGCGGCTCAAGTTATCCTTGTTCACGTAGTCGACCGCGCCGCTTTGCATCAAGGACACCGCCGCCTCCTCGCCGATGGCGCCCGACACGATGAGGCAGGGTACGTCCAAGGCGCGTTCGCGGAGAAGTTCGACCACATCCAGCGCGCTTAAGAGGGGCATGGCGTGGTCGCTCAACACGACGTCCCAGTCCTCGAGAAGCGCCTCCAGCACCCTCTCACGCGTGTCCACGCGCCTGGTCACGGGCGCGAAGCCGCCGCGGCGGAGCTCGAGCGCTACCAGCGCGGCGTCGTCCGCCGAGTCCTCGATTAGGAGCGCGCGCAGGGGCGTCAAACCCGCGCGTGCCACGGCGTTTCGTTGAGCACGAGCCAGTAGACGCCCAACTGCCTCACGGCTTCCGTAAAGGCGGCAAAATCCACGGGCTTTTGTACGTAGGAGTTGGCGCCGCTGGCGTAGCTCTCGGCCACGTCGCGCTCCTCGCGCGAGGTGGTGAGCATGACCACGGGCAGGAGCTTCGTGCGTACATCTTCGCGGAGTTGCTTGAGCACCTCCAGGCCGCTCAGCTTGGGCAGGTTGATGTCTAAGAGCACGAGCTGAGGCACCGCCTCGGGGTTTCTGTCCGCGTAGCGACCGCGCGCGAAAAGGTAGTCCAGCGCCTCGGCGCCGTCCTCGACCACCACGACCTCGCTCACCAGCTTGTGCTGCTTTAGCGCGCGCAGGGTCAGGTCGACGTCGTCCCGGTTGTCTTCGACCAGCAGGATATGGTTGCCCTCTTGAGTCATCCGCCTTTACCCCTCCTCAGGGTGATGTTTGGCCCAGCGTTCAGGCCAGCGTAAAGAAAAAGGTCGCGCCCACCCCCACCTCGCCCTCGGCCCACACCCGGCCCCCGTGCCGGTGGACGATGCGCTGCACCGTCGCCAAGCCGATGCCCGTGCCCTCGAACTCGTGGGGCGAGTGTAGGCGCTGGAAGGCGGCAAAGAGTTTGTTCGCGTACGCCATGTTAAAACCTGCCCCGTTGTCTTGAATAAAGTATACCGGGATTTCGCCCCCTTGAACACCGAAACGGATGAGCGCGCACCTCTCATGCGAAGTAAACTTCCAGGCGTTCTCGAGCAGGTTCTCCAAGACCACCGTGAGAAGGCGCGCGTCGCCCTCGGCCATGACGTTCTCCTCGACGCTAAAGGTTGCCTCTCGCTCAGGCTCGCGCTCGGCGAGTCTTTCGGCAATCTCCTCGACCATCCCGCTCACATCCACCTCCTGCCGCTTCATCTCGCTCCTCGAGAGGCGCGACAAGAGGAGCAGGTCGTCGATAAGCTCGCCCATGCGCTGCGCGCCCGCGCGCACGCGCGCGAGGTAGTGCCGCGCGGTCTCGTCCAAACCCTCGCCATAGTCTTCTAACAGCGCCTGCGAAAAGCCGTCGATGCCCCGCAGGGGCGCGCGCAGGTCGTGCGACACGGAGTAGGAAAAAGCCTCCAGCTCTTTGTTGGCGCTCTCCAACTGCGCGGTGCGCTGCGCGACGCGCTCCTCCAGGGCCTCATTCAGGTCCTGCGCCTGCGCGTAAAGAACCGCGTTCTCCATAGCGATGGCGGCGCGGCGGCCCAGCTCCTCGGCCAGCGCCAAGTCAACCTTGGTGTAGCGCCGCCCCCCCTCCGCCGACACGAAAAGGAGGACGCCCAGGGTTTTGTCGTGAACGTTGAGCGGCACGACCATCATCGAGCGAAAGCCCACGTCCCGGAGCAGTTTTAAGTGCGCGTCGTCGTGAGCGGCGGCGGCAAGGAGCGCGTCCGGAACGTCCGGCCGGAGCACCGCCTTGCCCGTGCGCAGCACCTCGTAGAAACCGCCGGAGGTCTCAGGCAAGGGAGGGTAACGGCGGTTAAGCTCGAGCGCCCAGGCGACCTTGTCGGGGTCTTTATGCGCCACCGCCAGACGCTCGAGCCTTCCGCCCTCGTCCACCAAGTCCACCGTGCACCAGTCGGCCACGCCCGGCACGGCGAGCTTCGCCACGTTGGCGAGCGTTTCTTCGTAGTCTAACGACGAGGCCAAAAGCGTGCTCGCCTCGGCCAAAAAGGAGAGGCGAGCACCCGCCCTTTCGGCGTCCTCGCGGGCCGAGCGCTCGAGCTCCAACAGCCTTAGGCGCTCCCGCTCGGCCTCTTTGCGCTCCGAAATGTCCTCCACGACCGAGATGCAGTACCTCGGTTCGCCGTCCTCGCCCCGCTGCAACGCGGCGGTGAGGTCCATCCAGACGACCCGCCCGTCCCGGTGAAAGTAGCGCTTCTCCATCGTGTAGGACTCTATCTCGCCCTTCATGAGCCGTTCAATCTGCACCAGGTCGGCGTTTAGGTCGTCCGGGTGGGTGATGTCCTGAATGGTCATCCTTAAAAGCTCGTCTTTGCTGTAGCCGGTAATCCTGCAGAGCGTCTCGTTGACGCGCAGCCACTCGCCGCCCATGCCCACATGCGCGATGCCCACCGCCGCGTTCTCGAAGGTGCCCCGGAAACGCACCTCGGATTCGCGCAGCGCCGCCTCGGCCTCTTTACGTTCGGTCACGTCCATGACCGTACCCAACACGCGTACAGGTTTTCCGGCAGCGTCGCGGTAAGCTTTCCCCCGCGCCCAAATCCAGCGGGTGCCGCCGCCCCGCGGCGCGATGCGGCATTCAAAATCCCAGGGCACGCCCTCGGCCAGAGACGCACCGAATTTTTTGGCGACGTGCGCGCGGTCCTCGGGCAGAACGTGCTCCAAGAACCTGTCGTAGCTCCACTCGGGCAGGAGCGTGTCGTAACCAAAAATCTGATCGTGCCTTAGCGAACGTTGCGCTTCTAGGGTAGATAAATCCAATTCCCAATCGCCCAGCCGCACCGTCTCGAGCGCCAGACGCAGCCGCTCTTCGCTCCGCTGAAGCGCCTCTTCGGCTTTTCTGCGCTCGGTGGAGTCGCGCAGCACCTTGGCAAAGCCGCGCAGCCGCCCCTCGTCGTCCCGCAAGGCCGTCATCACGCCGTCGGCGAAAAAGCGCGTGCCGTCTTTTCGGAGGTGCCAGCGTTGGGCGTTGGCCGCGCCCGTCGCCTCGGCCTGGCGCAGTTCAAACGCTGGCCTCCCCTCTTCGCGGTCTTCGGGGGTAAAAATAAAGTCGACCTTTTGGCCCAGCACGTCCTCTTCGGCGTAACCTATGATGCGTTCCGCGCCGGGGTTCCACTCGAGCACGCGCCCCTGACTATCGGTCATGATGATGGCGTACTCCTTGGCGCTCTCGACCAAGAGCCTGTGCCGCTCGGTCGCCCCTTGCAGCGCCTCCTCCGCGAGTTTGCGCTCGCTGATGTTCTCGTGCGCCACCACCACCCGCACCGGGCCAGGACCCGAAAAGCGGCTCACGGTGAGCGCGAACCAGCGACGCTCGGTGGGCGAGTGACAGGGGTACTCGAGCCTGAACTGCTCCCTTTCGCCCCCTATGACCGCCTGGATACCCGCCGCCACGTCGGCACCTTCATTGTCCTCTGCAGCATCTGTGGAATTTTTTGGGGTGTTCCGCGCGCCTCCTTCGTCTTCGTCTGCATCCTTGGCCGGCGGCACCCCGCATACCGTCAGGTAGTTCGTCCCTACGTCGTCCGGATTGCCGCCGTTTTCTCGTGCAAAGCGCCGCCAGGCCGCGTTGGTGGCGACGATCGTCCCTTCTTCGTCCAACACCGCGATGTGCGCGGAGAGCGCGTCCAAGGTCGAGCGCAAGAACCGCTGCGACTCCCGTAACGCCCCTTCAGCCTCTTTACGCTCGGTAATGTCCACCGCCGACGCGGCAAGGTGCGTGACGCGGCCCTCTTCATCCGTCATGGGCGCGAGCATGAAGTCCACGGTGAGCACGCGGCCCTCCCCCACCCACACCCGCTCGTCATAACGCAATGTCTCGCCTTCAGCCGCTCTTTGAAGCGCCCCGCGCAGCCGCGCCTGCACCGCCGGGTCATGCCGCCACCAGGGGGTGTCGGCAAAAGGCTCGCCCAGAACCTCGTCTAAGGTAACTTCAGAAACGCTGAGCGCGGTGTGGTTCACGTACTCCAGCCTACCGTCGGGGTCGAGCACCGCCACAAAGGTGAGCAGGTGGTCGAGCACGTCGTGCAGCCGCTCTTCTGAAGCGCGCACCTCCCGCTCGGCCCGCCGCCGCTCAACAACCTCGTGCTCCAGGCTCTCGTTGGACGTGTGGAGCGCCTGCGTGCGCTCCCTCACGCGCGTTTCCAGGATGTCTCGCGCCTTTTTAAGCTCCCGCAACGCCTCCACCCGCTCCGTCACGTCGTTCTGGACGCCCAAAAAAAGCATAGGTCTGCCCTCGTCGTCCATAATGGGCGAAAGGTAGAGCTCGTTATAAAACATCGAGCCGTCCTTGCGGTAGTTGCGCAGCTCCACCTGCACGGCCTCCCCCGCCCGAACGGCCTCGCGGAGCCTCGCCACGGCGGGCTGGTCGCGGTCCAGACCCTGCAAAAAGCGGCAGTTGCGCCCCACAACCTCCTCCGGACGGTAGCCCGTGAGCTCTTCAAAGCCGCGGTTAACGTAGATGATGGGGTTGTCCGGCTTTCCTGGGTCGGTGACGACCAGGGTGTTGTCAAAGGCGTCGAGCAGCGCCCCCAGAAGCTCCGCCCGGTGGGACGCGCCGTGGACCGCGGCGAGACGAGCTTCGAGCTCGCGGAGGCGGTCGGCTGAGCCCTCGGCGGGGCGGGGCGTGGGGGAAAGGGCACCCTTCACGACGCCGAACCCTCGCCGCGTCCCAAAAACGTCACGTGGA
Source organism: Trueperaceae bacterium (assembly GCA_965214995.1). Lineage (GTDB taxonomy): Bacteria > Deinococcota > Deinococci > Deinococcales > Trueperaceae > CBDCCT01. The sequence continues at coordinate 2,947,097 of CBDCCT010000002.1, read as the reverse complement.
GTTTCAGGGCGCTTTCCGTACGCTTGTCTGGTTTGACTAAGCACGTCTTGGCCGAGGCGTCTGCCGGACGCGCCGGAGGAAGGGTGGGGAAAATCATGGTTTCCACCCTACTTGATTCTTTCTCAAAACGTGGAGGAGCATCCTACGGACAACCGCAAAAAAAGCCGCGAGGGGCCGGAAAACCGTAAAATGTCCGAAATCTTACAAGTTTCATAGGCGTGTTTTATAGGCGTGGATGCTCGGCGCAAACAAGGGGCGCAGGTGGGGCAAAAGCCGCAACCAAAAAAGAGAGCCGCTAGCTCTCAACCCCCCCTGCTAGCGGCTCTCTTTGCTGCCCTCTTCGCTGCTCCTGCAACACTATAAAACGGGACTCTTCTGTTACAAAGAGGTTGGCGTACTCAGCAAAGGAGTACAGGCGTCACAGCAGAAGCTTATGCTTGTTTGGGTAACACCGTCAGCCCTCAAAAAAGGCTCGAGCCGCGCGGGGGCATCCCAACAAGTGGTGACTATCCAAAGCTCTGGGTAGAGCACGGTTTCGGCCGCTCCCCAAAATCAAGGCGCAGGCCCTAGCGCACGCGCTCGAGCCCGTACATCCGCGGATGGTGGCCGCTATGGGACACGCGGAGGGCGGTCACAAGCCGCCACGCTCTTTGTTCTTTGAGCACGCGCTCAAAGAGTTTCACCTCGTGGGTCAGCACCACGCAGCGCGTGTTTCTGCCGCCCACGCGCGCCATCTCGGTTAAAAAGGCGGGGTAAAGGCGCGCGTTCTCGCGGTGCGACCCGACCGCGTCGCCCCAGGGAACGTCGGCTACCATCACGTCGAAGGAGTCCGCAGGAAGGTCAAGCCCCGCCGCGTCCCCTTGTAAAAGCTCAGCGTCGCCCCCGAAGCCGCTCTCGCGCAGATTCGCCGCCGCGCACTCGAGGGCGTTACTATCAATATCCACCCCCACAAGACGCGCCGCTCTGCCCGACAGCCGCCGCTCGACCAGCAGGGTGCCCGAGCCGCACATGGCGTTGAGCACGCGGTCGTCGGGACCCACGCCCGCAAACGCCACCATCGCCGCCGCCAGCGTGGCGTTGAGGCCGCCCGCCCGGTTGCACACGCGCCACGCCCGCGCCGAGAGCGGGCGCGGGGTGAGCCTGACGAGCACCTCCCAGCCGCGCCCCGCCGGTCTCACCCGCAGGAGCAGGTCGCCCGCCTCGGCGTCGTAGGGAAGGTTTAGCGAGCTTTCCAGCGCCGTCGCCAAACGTTTGAACACGGGCGAGTCGCCCCCCGCCGCGCCAAAGCGGAAGCCTGTAAAGTGTGTTTCCGGCTCCTGTTGCACCGTCTTGATACCTTCCAAAAGCTTCGTAAAATGCTGATGCCCCAAAAGCGCCTTGGGTCGCGGCACGTCGAAGGGCAGCACGAGGTACACGGCCACCACGGTGCGGAGCCGCCGCAAGCGGGCGAGGTCGCCGTGGTAGCTAAAGCGCACCGCGTCCTCGGACTGGCCCTCACGCAGCGTCACGCCCGGCAGCCTTTTAAGCTCCTCCACCGCGAAGGGGGCGAGGCCCGCCAGAACTTCCGCCTCGAGCTCTTTGGGGGCGGGTGCCAAACGCCGACTCGACCGTTTCACCCCTCAACTCTACCCTCACGTTACACAGACGCCCGTGTGACGTACGCCTTGCAACGCGCAAACAACGCCGACCGGGCACCGCTTGCGTTTATACTTTTAGGTGGGCGGTTGACACCGTGCTGACGCGGGGGAACTACACTGACGCTTTGGGGTGATACATGAGCACAGAGGCGCGCTTGCCGTCTGTAAGAAAACCCAAACATGCCGAATATGTTGAGGGCGCAGGGCTCGAGGGAGCCGGTAAACACCCGGAGGTCACCCGGTGGCCCTAAACACGCTCTCAACCGGAGGCGAAAGAAAACGCCCCAACACCCTGAAGCGCCGCGAGTGGCTGACGGGCTACCTTTTCATCCTCCCATCGGTGCTGGTTATCGCGGTGTTCGGCCTTTTTCCCATTGGCTACGCCTTTTACATGAGCCTCTACTCCTGGCGGGTGCGGAAGGGACGCTTTTTGGGCCTGGAAAACTACCAGGACCTCGTCGGCTCCTGGACGGGCGGCGCGCTCTTCTTGGGCGGCGTCGCCCTTATTTTGCTCGCGCACTGGCTCTGGACGGACGCGTTTAAGGGCTCGGGAGGACGAACGCTGCGGGTCGTCAAGGTCGTCGCCGCGCTCACCCTCCTCGCCGCGGGGGTGGTGTTCGCGCTCGGCTGGGGGATGATGACGGGGGCGGGGGACCGGGACTTTTTGCGGTCGCTCGAGATTACCCTCTACTACGCGCTCGGCACCGTGCCCCTCCAGATTGCGCTGGCGCTGGTGCTGGCTTACTTGTTGTTTCAAAAAATTCGCGGGCAAGAGGGCTTCCGGATGGTCTACTTCCTGCCCTACGTCACGCCCGTGGTCGCGGCGGCGGTGGTGTTCCGGGGCCTATTCAGCCCGCGTGAAGAAAGTTTTGCCAATCAAGTTTTGGGACTGTTCGGCATCGCGCCGCAGCGCTGGCTTTTTGAGGCGACGCCCGTTTTGGAGCTTCTTTTCGGCGGGCTTTTTGCGCGGTTGGGGCTCCAGTTAACAGATTTCTGGGCAGGTCCCAGCCTGGCGCTCGTCACCATCATCATGTTCGGCATCTGGACCTACGTGGGTTACAACATGGTCATCTTTCTCGCCGGCTTAGGCGGCATCCCCAAAGAACTCTACGAAGCCGCCGAGATTGACGGGGCCAACGGGGGCCAAAAGTTTTGGTCCATCACCGTGCCCTTGCTCTCGCCCGTGACCTTTTACCTCACGGTCTTGGGTTTTATCGGCACCTTCCAGGCCTTTAACCATCTCTACGTCATGCGCGAGCCCTTCGCGCGGGGCACGGTGGACACTGCGAGCATCGTTATTTTCGACACGTTTTACAAAAGGAACAACTACTCGCTGGCGGCGGCGCAGTCCATTTTGCTCTTCGTCGTGATTTTGAGTCTTACGCTCGTGCAAAACCGGCTTTTCGGGAAGCGGGCGCTCCGTGGCTAGGGCGAGGGTCGGCGGTCTGGAGGGGGCGGCGCTCGAGGCCGACCGGCGGGTTCAGCGGGCCTCACGCACCCCTTACGAATTCCGCCTCGTCCACCTGCCCATCTACCTCGTGCTGCTCGTCGGGGCCATTATCGCGGTGACGCCCTTTTTCTATATGATTTCGACCTCGCTCATGACCTTAGGCGAGACCATCAACCGGCAGGTTTTGCCCGACGCGCCGCAGTTCGCCAACTACGCGGAGGCCTGGGGCGAGGCCGACTTTTCGCAATACTTCTTAAACAGCGTCATCATCACCGCGCTCACGCTGGCAGGGCTGCTTTTTACTTCCGTTTTGGCGGGTTACGCTTTCGCGCGCATCGAGTTTCCGGGGCGCGAGGTCATCTTCATGACACTCTTAGCAACGATGATGATTCCCACCACCGTCACCTTTATCCCCAACTTCCTGCTCGTCCGCGGCGACGTCATCCCCTGGGGCTCGTGGCTCAACACGCTGCCCGCGCTCACGGTGCCCTTTATAGCGAACGCGTTTTCCATCTTCTTATTGCGGCAGTTTTTCGCGGGCATCCCCGGCGAGCTTTGGGACGCCGCGCGCATCGACGGGGCCGGACACGCGCGTTTCTTACGCGCCGTCGTCATACCCATGAGCAAGCCCGTCATCATGACCGTCACGCTGTTAGGTTTTATCGTCGCCTGGAACGAATTTTTGTGGCCGCTTTTGGTCACCACCACCCCCACCTGGCGTCCGCTCATGGTCGGGCTTTATACCTTCATTACCGAGGCGGGGCCCGAGACGCAGCTCCTCATGGCGGGCGCGGTCATTACCATCATCCCGGTGCTCGTGATTTACTTCTTTACGCAGAAACAGTTCACCGAGGGCATCGCCACTTCCGGCCTCAAGGGATGAGCCGCGTATCAGGTGACCGTTGTCAATCCTCACGCGACGTACAGGTGACAAGCCTATGACAGTGATAAGTTGTAATCGGGCAGTGATTTTTCCAAAGGAGGATGCATGAAAAGATTTTGGCTTTTTGTCGGGCTGCTCGCCGCAGCCCTCACGCTGGGTGCCGCTTTGGCACAGACGGACTGGGAGAGCGTGGACCCGAGCGGCCAGACGATCACCTTCTGGCACCAGCACACGGGCGACCGCGAGGAAGCGCTCGAGGAAATCGTGGCCGGGTTCAACGAAACGAACGAGTACGGCATCACCGTGAACGCCGAGTATCAGGGGGGCTACGGCGACATCTTTCAGAAGATGCTGCCGCTGCTCAACACCCCGGACGTGCCCGACTTGGTGGTCGCTTATCAGAACCAGGCCGCGACCTATCAGCTCGGCGACGCGCTCTTGGACTTGAACCCGCTCCTCAACAGCTCCACCTGGGGACTTTCCGACGAAGAGCAGGCGGACTTCTTCCCCGGCTTTTTCAACGCGGACGTGTTCCCGAGCTTTGACAACCAGCGCTTGGGCTTCCCGCCCAACCGCTCGGTCGAGGTGATGTACTACAACGCCGATTGGCTGAGTGAGCTTGGCTACGACGGCCCGCCCACCACACCCGACGCGTTCAGGGAGGTGGCCTGTGCCGCCGCCGAGAACCCCTTTAGCGGCGCGACCGCCGAGGGCAGCACCGGCTACGAACTCGACATCAACGCCTCGACCTTCGCCGCCTGGACTTTCGCCTTTGGCGGCGACATCTACGACGCCAGCACGAACCAGTACACCTACAACAGCGAGGCCGCGGTGGAGGCGATGACCTTTCTCCAGAGCCTCATAGAGGACGGCTGCGCGACCATCGTCGTCGAGCAGTTCGGCGACCAGACCGACTTCGGCGCGGGCACGACGCTCTTTACGGTGGGGTCGTCGTCGGGCTTGCCTTTCTACGCGAGCGCGGTGGACGAGGGCGCGGGCTTCTCCTGGGGCGTGGACGCGCCGCCTCACACGACGGAAGAGCCCGTCATCAACATCTACGGCGCGAGCGTCAGCGTGCCCGAGACGGGGGACGAAGCGAGCGAACTCGCGGCCTGGCTTTTCCTCAAGTATTACACCTCCGACCAGGCGCAGGCCGAGTGGGCGGAGGCGAGCAACTACTTCCCGGTGCGTAGGAGCGTAGCAGAAGAGCTTACGGGCTACTTTGCGGAGAACCCCACCTACGAGACCGCCTTCAACCTGCTGCCCTACGGCAAGGCCGAGCCGCCCGTGCCCGGCTATGACTTCGTGCGCGACGTGGTCGAGGAGGAGATGACCGCCATCGTGGACGGCGCGGACGTGCAGGAGACGCTGGACGCGCTTAACGAAGAGGCCAACGCGATCCTCGAGGACCAACTCGCACAGATGCAAACCAACAACTAACAAACTAAAGCTTCACAGGCAAAAGAGCGGGCGCGAACGCCCGCTCTTTTCGTTTATGCCAGTCTCAGTGGAACGCAGGAGGGTGTTTCGATCCCTCTAAATCCCCCTTAATCAGGGGGACTTTCTACTGTTCCCCCCTTAATAAGGGGGGCTGGGGGGATCCTCAGGGCAATACAAACCAACTTACCGGCTGAACACAAAGCGCATCAGGATTGGGAAACAGTAAAACCACGCGTCACTCGAGCATCACCAACGCCACCACCAGCAAGAGCAAGACGATTGCGGCGCTCACAAAAAACACAGCGTTGGAACCCCACAACCCGTACACCGCGGCCATCACCAAAGGCCCTGCCGTCTGCCCCACCCGCTTGACGCTGCTCCGCAGGGACAAAAAGGCGGCGCGGTGTTCCGAAGGCGCGGCCCCCGCGAGAAGCGTTTGGGTATTGGGGAAGTTCAGGCCGTGCGCCAAGCCGTAGACGACGGCGGGCAGGAGCAGCCAGTAGGGAGAGCCGAGGGTGCTGAAGAGGGGAAAGAGGAACAGCGCCGCGGCGGAGAGCACGAACGAGCCCTTGATAAGCCTTTTTTGCGATACCTTGGCGGCGAGCTTGCCGAGCAGCGACGAGGTGACGGAAAGCGCGACGGAGCGCGCCGCCAAGACCACGCCGATAAGAAACGCTGACGCGCCGAGGGAGGACTCGAGCAGAATCGGCGCATAATTCAAAAAGCCGCCCACCAGCACGAGCTGAGCGCCCGCCGTCAGGACGAGCAAGCATATAGCCTCGCGGTCCTTGGCGCTCGCCAGCACGCCCGAAAAATACTGCTTGAGGTCTTGGTGATTTTTTGGCTCGGGTATTTTTAGAAAGGGAATCAATAAACCGCCGACGGGCAGCGCGAGAAACGCGAGCGCAAAGGGAAGCTGCGGGTCTAGGAGCGCGAGCCCCCCACCGAGCGCCGGATAGAGCGCGGCACTCAGGCCGATAACCGTGGTGTTGTAACCCATCGCCTTGGTCCGCGCCTCGCCGTCAAAAAGGTCGCCGATAATGGTCAGGCTTATCAGAAAGAGAGGCGCGAGCCCCACGCCCTGAACCGCGCGCAGGACGAGCAAAAGGGTAAAGTTATTGACGAACGCGCACGCCCCACCCGCCAAACCGAACAGGAGGAGCGCGACCACCAGCACCCGCTTGCGCCCGTGCCGGTCGGCAAAGGTGCCCAACAGCGGTGCCAAAAAGATGCCCGGCAGCGTGTAGACTGTGACCAACAGCCCAACCCTGCTTTCGGACACACCGAGGCTGCGCGCAAGCTCCGGGAACGCGGGCGTCACCGCGCTGATGCCGGTCATGATAATCATGGCGACGGCGAAGATGAGGTCTAGGTTGCGGTTTTTGAGAATCGTTTGGGTCGGCAGGTTTCGTTCTTGCGTGGAGAGTGTAGACATAGAAGGTCCCCCCGGATAGACGACGTAAAAGTTGGAATTGTGTTCGCAACGTCCTACTGGGCTGCATAAACTCGCCCCGTGAGCGGCGCAAGGGCATAGAGTAGCAAACTGAGCCGCAATGTATGTTGGACTGAATACATTGTAAGAACCCTAAAACGACTTCGGTCTCCTACCCCTGAAAAACCAAACGGTAAAGCAACCCAACGCCCGCGCTGACCATCAGGGTAGGAATCATCCCCGCCTTGAAACGAAACAGCGCAACGAACGCGCCCACGGCGATCCCGAGTGCCACGAAGTTTAGAGTCGTCCAATCGGGAACGAGCAAACGCACCCCGCCGTAGCGGGTGTCGGTCACGGTTGAAAAAACGGCGTGGACGCCAAACCAGAGCGCCAAGTTGAGGACGACGCCGACAACCGCGGCGGTGATGGCGGACAGGGCGGTGCTGAGCGACTTGTTGCCGCGCAGGTGTTCGATAAAGGGCGCGCCCAAGAAGATAAAGAGGAAGCAGGGCGCGAAGGTCATCCAGGTGGTGACGATAGCGCCCAAGACGCCGCCGTAGAGGGGCTCGAGCCCGCTCTGGCGGTAGGCCCCCATAAAGCCCACGAACTGCGTGACCTGAACCAGAGGCCCCGGCGTCGTTTCCGCCATGCCGAGACCGTCCAACATTTCCCCCGGTTCCAACCAGCCGTAAACCTCCACCGCTTGCTGGGCGACAAACGCCAGCACCGAGTACGCCCCGCCAAACGTCACCAAGGCCGCCTGCGAGAAAAAGAGCGAGATTTGGGTGAAGACACTTTCTGAGCCGAGCGTGAACGCGATGGCAAACAGCGGTGCCAACCAGACAGAAAGCCACACGGCGCTCGTCCGGAGCGCGTAAGCCCATGACGGCGCGGTATGCGACGCGACGGCGTCGGTGATGACGAAGTCTGCCCCGTCGTCTTTGCTAACCCGGTCGTCCTTGCCGACTTGGCGGCCTCTGATGACGTAGAAAAGCTCCGGAGAAAGCTTGCCGCCCACAAAACCAGTCAGGCCCGCGGCGAGCACGATGAGGGGAAAGGGCAGGGTGAGGAAGAAAATAGCAACAAAGGCCAGGGCGGCGATGAGGAGCATCATCCAGTTTTTCAAGACGCGCTTGCCGAGGCGAATCACGGCTTCCGCCACGAGGGCCAGAACCGCCGCCTTGAGCCCGAAGAAAAGCGCGTCCACAAAGGCCGTGCTGCTGTAGCGGGCGTAAACGATGCTGAGGGCGAGAATGGAGAGAAAGCCCGGCAGGATAAAGAGCAGCCCCGCCGCCAGCCCGCCCTTGGTCTTGTGGAGCAACCACCCGATGTAGGTGGCGAGCTGCTGCGCCTCGGGCCCGGGCAAGAGCATACAGTAGTTCATGGCGTGCAAAAAGCGGTTCTCGCTGATCCAGCGCTTTTCCTCGACCAGCACCCTGTGCATCACGGCAATCTGCCCTGCCGGGCCGCCAAAGGAGTTCGCCGCGACCCTGACCCACACGCGCAGCGCCTCGGCAAAGGGGATGGTGTGGGAACCGCTCGAGTCCGCCCGCGTCAAGGTTTTATCCATCATGTCTCCCCAATCGTTGCGCTGTGCATAAAGAAAAACCGCTACAGCGTCTCGTAGGCTTTCTTAAAGGTGGCGTAGAGACCGTCAAAAAGGCCGGCGCCTCGCTCCTCGAGCGCCTCATCACTAAGCCCCAGCGAGCGCCAGCCGTCCAAGAGCGCGTCGAGCCCCGCGACTTCGGAGCGTACATAACGCTCGTCGCGCAAATCCATCTCGTGGACGATGTGGGCGAGCGGGGTGAGCGCCGCGTCGGAAAGCGCAAAAGCCGTTAGGAGCGTTTCAAAGGTGCAAAGCGAGCCGATGTGTCCAAAGGTCGCGCCCTTGATATCAAAACCAGTGTCAGAACCAGTGTCAGAACCCATATCAAAACCAACCTCACCCTCCTCGACCGAGGTACGGTAAAGAATCGTCGCGTCCGGGTCGATAAAGCGCTTGATGAGCCAGGCCGAGGAGAGTCGGTCGACGTGGGGGTGTGGACGCGTAACCCAGACCCTACCCTGGTAATCGGCCTTGTTTGCAGGGGGCACCTGGGCGGTCTCGGGTGAGCCGGGTGAGAGGCGCTGCTCGAGGTCCCTAAGCTTGGCGGCCGCCCGTTTTCCCGCGGGCGAGCCGAAAAAATCCACGCGCCGCGCCTCGGCGAAGCGGCGTCTCACCTTAGCCAGCGTCTTGTGCTGAACATCCTCAGCCTCCAACGACTTTTCAAGGGCCCCCAACTCACCCAGCACCTCCGCATAGGCGTCCGCACGCGCCGCGTTGAAGCGCTCAACCAACGCCTTTTCGCTCAAGCCCTCAAACCGCTCAACCTTCATGACGAGCGCCTCGCCCTCGGCGGCTCTAATCTCCTGCGCGAGCCAGGTGAAAGACTCGAGGCAGTCCGGACGTTCGGGCAACACGTAAGCGCCCGTTATGGGCAGAGCGCCCAAACGCTGCAAACGCCGCCACAGCGTCACGCGGGAGCTTGACGAGGGTTTGCTGGGTAAGGAGTAGGAGAGGACTAGCCAGCGCACAAGCTAAAGTGTATTATATATTTCATCTTGATGCAACAGTTATTACATTAACTCTCAACGGAGGTTATGATGGACAAGCACATTCTTTTTCTCTGCCCACACAACGCCGCGAAAAGCGTGATGGCGACGGCATATTTCAACAAACGCGCGAGGGATGAAGGGGTGGGGGCTCGAGCGTTCTCGGCGGGCACCGAGCCCGATGAAAAGGTCGCCCCGCAGGTTGTCGCGCTGCTAAACCGAGAAGGGTATGACGGCATGGTGGACGGCACAGTGGGCGGAACGGCGCATAAGCCAAGAAAAGTTAGCCGAGCGGACGTTGAAAAAGCAGACCATATCGTTTCCATCGGTTGTGAGCCGAGTCGCTTGCCCCGAACGGACAAAAACGTTTCACAGTGGGATGACGTGCCGATGCCGAGTCAGGATTTGGACGGTGCGTGGGGACGGATTCAAACGCGCGTTGATGAGCTTATGCAGCAGTTGCGCGTTTGAAGCTGTGCCAGACGTCCAAGGCAGAGGGGTTAGTTTTCTGACTTCCCGTGCTAAGCTGCTCTTGGCATGAAAAAAACGAACGGCTACGCCCAACTCCCCCCGCCCGCTCTCCCTATCCGCTAAGGGTAGGCGAGCAGCTTTCACCCTCGTGACTCACGAGGCGGCGTAGATTTTTGCCTTCCCTGCCCCGTTTAGGTTCTTCTTAAAATAAGGGAAGGTTTCATGTCTGCACAAGCTTCAACACGCACGGGTATTTTACGCATCGCGCTGGCCGCGTCCCTCTGGGGCACGGTGGGGGTCGCGGTGGGGTTTCTCTACGCCACCACCTCCTTGACCGCGCTGCCCGTCGGCTTCTACCGTTTGGCGTTCGCCGCGCCCGCTCTCGCGCTCGCGCTGGCTTTGACCAAAGGCGGGCGCGCAAGGCGCATCGCGGCTAAAGACAATTTGTTCAAAGATGGGGCGGCGGTGGTCCTAATGGGCGTGATGCTGGCGGTGTACCAGCTTTGCTACTTCGCCGCCATCGCCAGGGTCGGGGTTGCCGTCGCCACCCTCATCACGCTCTGCACCGCCCCGGTCATCGTCGCGGGGCTCTCGTTCATTTTTTTGGGCGAACGGCTCACAAAAAGACTTGTCGCCGCGCTCGCGCTCGCCACGCTCGGCACGGTGCTTTTGACGGGTCTTTTTGACGGGGTGCGCGTCGGCGGGTCGGGGGGTCAGGTTCTGGGCGTCCTCCTGGCGCTCGGGTCGGCCACGGGTTACGCGGTGGTGGTGCTCTCGAGCCGCGCTCTGGCAGGGCGCTACCACCCGCTCGCGCCTCTTACCGGAGCGTTTGCAGTCGGGGCGCTCATCCTGCTGCCTTTCGCGCTCCTCTCTGGTCTAACAGCGCGCCTCGAGCCCCTAAGTTGGCTGACGCTTCTCTATTTAGGACTTGTACCCACCGCTTTTGCCTACACACTTTTTATCACCGGGATGCGCACGACGCCCGCGACGGCGGCGAGCATCGTGACGCTGCTCGAGCCCCTCACCGCCACCCTCTTGGCGTGGCTTTTGTTCGGGGAGCGGCTCGGCGCGGCGGGCTTCATGGGGGGCACGCTCCTCATTCTCGCCATCGTGCTCCTGTCGCCACAGCCCCGCAAAACCGAGCTGAATCAGGCCGACAGGGGCAACACCAAAGGAAAAGCTCCTGCGAAAAGCAGAAGCTCTGACTCGTCGGGTAACGCTTGATGTCCCAAAGTTAAAGTGTTACCCCCTGCATGGTCGGGGCGAGAGGATTTGAACCTCCGACCCCATCGTCCCGAACGATGTGCGCTACCAGGCTGCGCTACGCCCCGACGCAGATGTTTAGTCTACTAAGATGCCGGGGGCGCGTCAAGCGAAGTGGACACCCTGGTAAAACTCTGAGTTCTGGATGTTGCGCCTCTGTCTACTCGTTAAAATCAACCTGCTCGAGCGCCTCCCGCACCACGTCCCCCGTAAAGCCGCGCCGCGCCAGAAACGCATAGGCCTTGGCCCGGCGTTTTTCGGGAGGCGCTTTCAGAAAGCGCCAGGTTTGTTTTTCCAACACCCCCAGCGCCGCCCGCACCTGCGTCTCGGTGTCCAGAGGCTCCAAGGTTTCCTCAACCAACGTTTCCGCCACGCCCTTTTGAAAAAGCTCCTGCTTCAAGGCCAGACGACCCTTTCGGCTCTTGCGCGAATTCACGTACGCCTCGGCGAAGCCCGCGTCGTCTAAAAACTTGAGCTCCTTGAGCCGCGCCATCACCCGCTCGATGGTTTCAATCTCCGCCTCTTTGCGCCGCAGCTTGTCGCGGAGTTGCGCCTCGGTGTACATCTTGCGGCCCAGGAGCCAGAGCACGTAGTTCCAGGAGCGCGGGTAGTCGTAAATTTTAGGAGCTTTGTCTTTCATAACCTATTTAAACCTGAGAACGTCGGCTTGCTGCCAGTATACCAGTGCGGCCTGAATATGAGCCTGAAGCTCCTCGGGGGTGGTGTTGAGCATGTTCACGTGGATACGCCACTCTAAATTGGGGTCGGTTCCGTCAAAGCGTCCCCCGCCGTATTTCTTCTCGAGATATTTTACCGGGTCTTTGAGGTAAACGGCGACATACCAGTGACGCGGCACGTGCCAGAAAATCCTGCGGGCTTCGTCTTCTACGCAGATGATTTCGGTGTCGCTGATGTCCCACCAGGGGATGCTGCCCACGTTCCAGTCCTGGTGGTACAAGCCCCGATAGTCAATTAGAATGAACGGTTCATTACCTACAATGCGTTGCAAATATGATGCCCAAAAATAGTAGCAGGGAAGAATAAGGATGAGGCTAAACGCCAAGAGCATAAATGGGGCACCTTCACCACGGCCCCCCTCACAACACTCCTGAGCCTGCCAAACTGCGTAACCTTGGGGGTCCGTAAAAGCAAACCAGATGATGTAGGCCATACCGGCAACGAGCGCTGCGAGAATTAGCAGAAACAGCAGTGACTTGCGGAGCGACGGGCGTGCGGCGAATGGTGGCGGGGGTGCTGGGCGAGCGTCGAGCATCAAACTCGAGCGTAACGACGTTTCTTTTTACGCGCTATAAAGTCGTTATCTCAGTATCGCCGCCGGGTCGAGCCCGCTCGCCCGCCGCGCGGGAATAAAGGCGGCGATGACGCTCGTGATGATGGAAAGCGCGGACACCCAGATGAAGTCCCAGGCGCGCAGCTCGACGGGCAGCTGGGTGATGAAGTAGAGGTCGCCGGGCAGCGGGTAGGGCTGGAACTTGAAATACGCGGAGAGCCCCAGACCCAACAGCGCGCCCAGGAGCGTGCCCGCGCCGCCTAAGAGGAGGCCCTCGAGCGTGAACACCGCCAGAATCTGCCGCTGCGACGCGCCGAGCGCACGCAGCACCGCGATTTCTTCGGTTTTTTCGCTCACCGTCAAAATAAGGATGTTGGCAATCCCCATCGCCGCGACGAGCACGATAAGGAACGTGACCGCGCTGATGAGCGCGCGCTGCAGCCGGAGCTGGTCAATGAGGGAGCTGAAGAGGTTTTCCCACGAGGTCGGCAAAAGTTCAAAAGTCGCGCCGAGTGCGCCCGCAATCGCCCCGGCTTGTTCAGGGTCTTGCACGCGCACGTGGTAGCCGCTGATTTGGTCCTCCGCGCGCAGAAAATCCTGGAGGTTGGGCAAAGACACGTACGACACCACGCTGTCGATAATCTCGTTGCCGACGCGCGAGGTGTCGGCGACGGTGAAGGTGCGGCTGAGGCCCGCGATGTCGCGCACGAACACCTCGTCGCCGGGAAAAACGCCCAAGGTATTAAAGGCGAGGGTTTCGCCCAAGATGATGCTTTTTTCGCCTGCTAGCTCATCGCTGTTGGTGTTAAGCGCCTCGAGCTCGAGCACCTCACGCTCTCTACCTGGGTCGATGCCCAAGATCTGCGTGAAACCGCCCCGCCCGGAGATGCCAAGGCTCGCGTTGGCCCGCCTCGAGATGAGCGCCTGCGCCGCTAAAAAGGGGCTCGCCGCGACGACGCCGGGGTAGTCGCTGATGCGCGCTAAGGTGGCGGGGTCGTTGGGCAAAAGGCTCCCGTCAAAGCTCGTCAGGGTCACGTGCGGGGTGGCCTTGAGCGTGGAGGAGATGAGTTCGTCGATAAACCCGTTCGTGAGCGAGAGTGCCGTCACCACGACCATCACCCCGACCGCCACGCCCAAGACGGTGAGGCCGCTCTGCAAGGCGCGGTGGCGGACGTGTTTGCGGGCCAGAAAAAGGATGAACGAGCGCACATAGCAAGTTTAACGTCTGCGCTTCTCCAAGGAGACGGCTTCGGGTACAGGATGAGGCGGGGTGAAGGGCTCGAGCTTACAGGTGTACCCCTGAAACTCATCCCGTGCGGACGCGTGTCATAATGACAAGTCTTTGGGCTTATGCGCCGGAAGATGACGCGGGAGTGAAGTGAAAATGAAACGGGATACATGAAACAGCCGGGGTTCGAGTTCGACATCCTCTTAGAAAGAGGTGCCGCGCGCTTGGCACGCTACACCACGCCGCACGGGGTGATAGAGACGCCCGCCTTTGTCGCGGTGGGCACGCAAGGCACGGTCAAGGGCGTCACGCCCGAAATGGTATGGGACGCAGGCACGCAGGTGCTTTTTGCCAACACCTACCACCTTTACTTGAGGCCGGGGGCGGAGGTGGTGGCCGGTTTGGGCGGGCTTCACCGCTTTATGAACTGGCCGCACCCCCTCATGACCGACTCGGGGGGCTTTCAGGTGTTTTCGTTGGGGGCGAGCCTCGAGCACGGCGTCGGCAAGATCGCCAACATCTTCCCCGGCGAGGCGGGGGGCGTTTTGAACATGCCTAAACGAACGCCGCGGGTGGGGCAGGGTACGTCTTTGGTTCGCGTGGGTGAGGAGGAGGTGCGCTTCAAGAGCCACATCGACGGCTCCGAGCACGTGTTTACCCCCGAAAAGTCCATCGCCATCCAGCGCGCGCTGGGTGCGGACATGATTTTGGCCTTTGACGAATGCACCTCGCCGCTGCACGACGAGGCGTACACGCGCCGGAGCGCCGAACGCACCCACCGCTGGGCGGCGCGCTCACTCGCCTATTTTCAGGAGAACGGCCCGCAACACGGTTACGCCCAGGCACTCTACGGCATCGTCCAGGGGGGCGCGTTTGAGGCCCCACGCCGGGAGAGCGCGCGGGTGATTGCCGCGATGGACTTCGACGCCCTCGCCATCGGCGGCAACTTGGGCCGAACAAAAGAGGACATGCACCGCGTCATCGACTGGACGGTGGGGGAGCTTCCGCGCGATAAGCCGCGGCACCTTCTGGGCATCGGCGAGCCGCCCGACGTGTTCGAGGCGGTGGCGCGCGGCTGCGACACGTTTGATTGCGTGAGCCCGACGCGCAACGCGCGCAACGGCGGCGTGCTCAAGCGTTTAGGCGACGATGGCGCGCCCCTGCCCAAGTTCCGGCTGAACCTGCGCAATGCTGGCTTTGCCAACGACGCGCGCCCCATCGACCCCGACTGCGACTGCTACACGTGTCGGCACTACTCGAGGGCCTACCTCCGCCACTTGTTCAAGGCCGAGGAGCTGCTGGCCCGCTCGCTCGCCACCATCCACAACCTCCGCTTCATGGCGCGGCTCTGCGAGGAGATTCGGCAGAGTTTACAAGATGACACGTTCGAGGCGCTTAAAAGGGAGTGGCTCGAGCCTGTCTACGCCAAAAGTAGGGCGTAGACAGGGCAGCTTCACCGTATAGTTTGCTAAGGAGGGCTTATGAACACCATTTCCGTCATTATCGGCGTCGTCTCGCTTGTCGTTATCATCCTCACAGCCATCATTCCTGTGATTGGAGCCATAGGCGCTTGGCTGGCGCTTTTCGGCGCCGTTCTCGGGCTTGTGTTAGGGCTCATGAGCGACCGGACAAACGGACGCAACATCAACATCGTGGTCATCCTTGTGGCGCTTTTTCGCCTCTTTATCGGGGGGTGGATTCTTTAGGCTTTTCGGACCACCCTATATGCAGTGAGCAACAGACGGAACCAGAAGGGCTAATCACTCATCACTACCCACTCACCACTGCTTAAGCCTGCGTAAATCAAAAGTTCTTTTCAATCAAATCCACCACCGTCCCGTCTTGCGTCACGGTGCGAACCACGCCCACGGTGGGCACAAAAAAGAGGTCCAGGGTGGTCTGAGCGCCCGTGCTGGTCACGGTGGTTTGGCGGATTTGCAGCGCGTTAAAGCGGCCCGCGGCGTTTTGCACGCCGCGGACGCCCAGCACCTCGGCCTGAAAGGTGATTTCCAAGTCTCCGACTTGGGTGGTGCTCGCCCAGGCGTCGCCGACCTCGAGCCTCTCCCCCTGATAAATCACGAGGGGCGGCGTGTAGACGAGCGTCCGCCCGCCTGCAGCGGTGCCGAGCGAGAACACGCCGGTCGTGTCGTAAAAGAGGTAATCCTCCGACACGGGCACGCCCTCGAGGGCGTGCGCCAGGACCATTACGCTCTGGCCGTTCACGAGGCGTGGCCCGGTGAGCGTTTGGGTCTCGCCGTTGCTGTAGGTCCAGCTCAGCCCGTCGCGGTTGGGGAAGTAGCTTTCTTGCGCGGAGGCTACTGAAGTGGCTGTAAAGATGACCAAAAGAACCAATAAGAAGGGAGGGCGCATCAGTCTTCCTCTCGAGCGAGCGCGGCGGCGCGGGCGGTCGCGTCCTCAACGGCCCTCATGGTGGCGAAGCGGAGGCCGTGGCGCTCTAGGGCCATCACGCCCGTGATGGCGGTGCCTCCGGCGCTCGAGACCTCGTCTTTGAGGTCGGCGGGGCTTTTGTGCTCCAAAAGCGTGGCCGCCGCCAAGAGCACCTGCCTTGCTAAGTCGCGCGCCGTCTCGCGCCTAAAGCCCACCCGCACGCCGCCATCGGCCAGCGCCTCGCAGAACACCGCGGCAAAGGCGGGACCCGAGCCCGCCAAACCCGTAAAGGCGTCGAAAAGCTCTTCGGGCACCCGGTACACGGTGCCGACCGCGCGAAAGAGCCTGTCGGCCATCTCGGTATCCTCAGAAGTGGCCTGCGGCAGGCTGGCTAAGGCGGTGGCGCTCCGCCCGACGCTCGCGCCTAAGTTGGGCATGGCCCGGACGACGCGGCTCGAGCCGACGCGCCGCGCGATGGTCGCGGCGGACACCCCCGCCATGAGCGAGATGTACGAAGCGTTGCGCTGGGCGATTAGGGGGGCCACGTCGTCGAAACGTTGCGGCTTCACGGCAATCAGGACCCGCTCGGCCCGGTGAATTTCGTCGTCGGTGAGCGCCGTAACGCCGTAGCGTTCGGCCAGCGCGGCGCGGCGCGCTTCGTCGGGGTGGTAGATGCCGATGTCGCCCGCGTCCAGGACGTGCGCGCGCAGCGCCCCCGTGAGCACCGCGCCGCCCATCTTGCCCGCGCCGACGATGGCGAGCTTCACGGCGTCCTCGAGGTCAAAACTAGATGTGAGCGTGTGCTAAAAAAGTCTGAACCAACCATGCGGCTATTGTAACGGCTCGGCGCGCTCCCGCCGCCGCCGAGTCAAAAACCACACAGCCCCCACCGCCAGAAGCGCGCCCACCGTGTCCGCCACCCAGTCGAACACGTCGGCGTCGCGCCCCGGCACCCCCGCCTGGTGGAGTTCGTCGGAGAGGCCGTACAAAGACGCCAGCAGCACGCTCAGCAGGGCGCGGTGGGTGGCAAAGCGGAAAAGGAGCGCGAGCAGGCCGAAAGAAACCGCGTGCGCGAGCTTGTCGAAAGGAGGGCGTAAGGCTGCACCTTGAGCGTCGGGCGAGCTCGAGAGCCAAAAAATAAGCCCCATCCAGGCGAGCGCCGCGAGCCACCACACGCCCCGGTACCTGCTAATGCGACACCAGCTCGATTAAAACCCCGTTGGACCACTTCGGGTGCAAAAACACGACCCGGCTCCCCGCGCGCCCCAGACGCGGCTCGGGGTCGATGAACGCGGCACCCTCTTTGAGGAGCGCGGCCACGTCTCCCTCTAAATCGGCGCTACGAAACGCGACGTGGTGAAGACCTGGACCGCGTTTTTTTAGAGAGCGGGCGATGGGGCTTTCTGGATGGGTGGGCTCGAGCAGCTCCAACAAAGCCTCCCCCGCCCGAAACACGCGGACGCGCACCCCCTGAGACGCCAGCACCTCATCCTCGCCCTCGAGGGGTAAACCAAGAAGTCGGTAGGGCGCGCTGGCCTCTTCCAAATTCTCAACCGCGACGCCGAGATGGTCGACGGCGCGGCCCCGAAGGGTTTGTGGGGAAACGTCCACGTGGGTTTATGCCGGCTTGGGTGCCGGCTTGGGAGCCATTGCGACAAGCAGCACCAGGGGACTGCTCGCCTCGTTTCGGACGCCGTGGGGCGTGCCCGCGCGCGCGATGACCGCGGTGCCCTCGGCGAGCAGCTCCTGCTCGTCGCCGATGGTAAAGAGCGCCTGGCCCTCCAAGACCACGTAGATTTTGTCCTCGTCCGCGTGGCTGTGTACCTTTTGCGCCTGGCCGGGGAGCAGGCAATACTGGTCAAAGAACATGCGTTCTGACTCAAACACGGGCACTTTTTGCATCTTGCCCTCGTCGAAACGCCGCTGGGTGGGGAGGTTGACGTATTCCATACCGGAGAATACCGCGTCGCGGCCTCTTTGGGGAAAGGTAAAAGTGATGAGGGCTGAGAGGAAAGTGGACTGGGGTAAAAGCAGACTTAGGCCCGACCGTCCCACCGCTAAAAGGGCGAGCCCACCACGCCCCCGTCGACCAAAAGCGTCTGCCCGGTGATATACGCCGCGCCCTCCGACGCCAAGAAAGCCACCGCCGCCGCGATTTCCTCGGGCGTGGCGAAGCGCCCCGCGGGGATGGTGCTGATGAGTCTATCCTTCGCCCCCTCGTTCTCAAAAAGTTCTTCGAGACGCTCCGTGGCGGTGTAGCCGGGGGCCACGTTGTTGACGGTCACGCCCGCCGCGGCCATCTCGAGCGAGAGCGTCTTGGCGAAGCCCGTGACCGCCGCGCGGAACGCGTTGGAGAGCGTGAGGTTCAAGATGGGCTCGCGCACCGAGAGCGAGGTCACGTTGATGATGCGGCCCCAGCCCCTTGAACGCATGTGGGGCAGCGCGGCTCGGCTCAGGCGCACCGCCGACATCAAAGTAAGCTCGAAGCCACGTGTCCAAGCCTTGTCATCCAAACCAGTCGCGGGCCCCGCGGGAGGGCCGCCCGCGTTGACGACGAGGATGTCCACGCCGCCGAAGCGACGCGTCACGCGCTCCAGCAGCGCGTCAATGGCTTCCGGTTCGCTCACGTCGGCGGGCACGCCGAACGCCTCGCCGCCGGCAAGGCGGACCGCCTCCACCGCCCCGTCAAGCCCCGCCTTGCCTCTGGCGCTCAGCACCACTCGAGCCCCCTCTCGAGCGAGCCCCAAGGCCACAGCGCGGCCAATTCCCTGAGATGCGCCCGTCACCAGCGCGACTTTATTCTTGATGTGTAGGTCCATAGAGCATTCTAACGCCCCCTGCACTCCCGCACGCCCGGACGCTAGTTGAGTGGTTAATCCCGGGGCCTTAGCTCGAGCCCCGCCAACGCCCCCACGCCGCCTGCGCCCGCGCAGTGCATCGCCACTTCGAGTTCCCACACAAAATTCTCCAGCCAGGCCACCACCGCCTCGGGAGACCTTGTCGCGGGTTCCAACAGGGGCCGCGCCACCGCCACCACCTGCGCGCCTAAGCTAAGCGCCTTGGCCGCGTCCAAGCCCGTGCGAATCCCGCCCGAGGCGATGAGCGGCATCGTTGGCAAGACTTTATGCACGTCGCGCAGCGCCTGCGCGGTGGGAATGCCCCACTCGGCTAAGTCCTTGTGCCGCACCTCGCCGTAATTCACCCACTCCTCGACCTTGGCCCAGGAGGTGCCGCCCGCGCCCGCCACGTCGAGCGCGGCGAAGCCTACATCCGCGACCGCCCCCGCCACCTCCGCGCTCAAGCCGTGCCCGACTTCTTTGAGCAGCACGGGGTACGGGACTTTGGGCACCACCTCGAGCAGTTTCGACACGAGGTTTGAAAAATCCGTGTCGCCGCCCCGTTGCAGCGCCTCTTGCAAGGGGTTGGTGTGGAGCGCGAGCGCGTCGGCACCCACCTGTTCGACCGCGCGGCGGAGGTGGTCCGCGCCGTAGCCCTTGTTAAGCTGCGCCACGCCCAGGTTGCCAATCAGGAGGATGTCGGGCGCGAAAGGACGGACTTGAAACGAGGGCAGGGCGTGGGGGTGCTCGAGCATCACCCGCTGCGAGCCCAGCATCAGGCCCACCCCCAGTTCTTGCGCCGCGAGCGCCAGGTGGCGGTTGATGATGAGCGAGCGCTCCGCGCCCCCCGTCATCGCGCCAATGAGGAGGGGTGCCCGAAGTTCTTTACCCAAAAAGGTCGTGCGGGTGTCGATGGCGTTTAGGTCCGTACTGGGAAGCGCGCGGTAGGGCAGGTCGAAAGTTTCAAACCCGGTGGTGCGGCTCGTGTACTCGACTTCATGGCGCAAACAGACCTCGACGTGCTTGAGTTTGCGCGCGTTCAGAGTGTTTTCCACGTCAACATCGGGGGCAAAAGATTTCACTTCGTCAGCATAGCCCACCCCGTTTGGGGGGGTGGTAAGAGGTAGCTCACAGGGTCTTAAGCGGGGGGTCCCTACACTACGCTTCATGTTTCAACGTTGCAACTCGAGAAAACGCTTTCTACCCCTCACAGTTTTGTTTGGAGCCGCCTTTCTTCTCGTCGCCTGCACCGCGCCCGCCACCCCGCAACTCATGGCCTCGGCCAAAAGCTTCACGCTCGATTCCGCCTCCAGAACAGAGATTTTCACCATCAGAAACACGGGGGGGCCGGAAACCATTCTCGACTGGAGCATCACCTCAAAGTCCGAGCGCGTCACGGTCACGCCCAGCAAAGGCACGCTCAAAGGGAACGACGAGGACACCGTCGTTATCGAGGTGAACCAAAAGGGCCTGAGCAAGGGCGACAAAATCCGCGACACCCTCTTGCTAAGCTCGGACTACGGCCCCAAGGGCATCGACCTGACTTTTAGCATGACCGCGGCAGGCTTTAACGCGTGCGGCGCTCCCGTCGCCGGGCCGACGCCGACCGCCTCAGGCGTGAGCGCGCCCCGGTTCACACCCCAACAACCCCCCCGAACCCCTTACGTGCCCGGCGAACTCCTGGTGCGCTACCGTGCGCCCGTGAGCCTTAATGCTGAGGATAAGCTCGAGACCCTCCAGCTTACCTCGCGGGCCGTCGCGCGCGCTTTCGGGCTGCAACCCTTGCGTTCGGGCGGCCTCCACGCGCCCGACCTGGTGAGGGTGGCGGGCGCGGCAGCTTCGGATATGGAGGCCGTGGACATGGAGGCAATGGCGGCGCGGCTCGAGGCCGACCCCCGCGTCCTTTACGCCGAGCCCAACTACTACCTCTACCCGTTGGAAACACGCCCCAACGACATCGACCTCCAAAACCAGTGGAACCTGCTCGACTTCGGCTTACCCCAAGCCTGGGACTTAGACACGGGTGAGGGTGAGGTTGTCGTCGCCGTCATCGACAGCGGCGTGGACATGAACCACGAAGACTTAAGGAGCAAAATGCTCCCCGGCTGCGACTTTCACGACGGCGACAACGACCCCAACCCGGGCGGCACGGGCGCGTCGGAACACGGCACCCACGTGGCGGGCATTGCCGCGGCGGTGGGCGACAACGGCTTGGGCGTCGCGGGCGTGGCCTACGGGCCGGGCGTCAAGATTTTGCCCGTCAAGGTGTTCGACGACACGGGCTACGTCGCCACCACCGCCGAACTTATCGACGCGGTCCGCTGGGCGGCGGGCTTGAGCGTCGCGGGCGTCGCGCCCAACCCGCATAAAGCCGACGTCATCAACATGAGCCTCGGCACGGGCAAGAGCCAGCTTCAGAGCGTCAACGAAGTGATGAAAGAGGCGGCGAGCGCGGGCGTGGTGCTCTTCGCCGCGGCGGGCAACGCCGGGGACGCGGGCGGGACGGCCGCGGGCAACGGCGTCATGTCCCCCGCCAATTCACCCGACGTCATCGCGGTGGGCGCGGTGAACGGCGAAGGGCGCCGCGCCGCCTTCTCCGACTACGCCGCCGCGGGGCCGACGGTGGACCTCATGGCCCCCGGAAGCCGCGCCGTGAGCGAAAGCGACCCCTTTGGAGGTGCAGCCATCCTCAGCACCCTGCCCGACAACCGCTATGACTATCTCGAGGGCACCTCGATGGCCGCGCCCTTTGCCGCGGGCGTGGCGGCTCTGGTGCTGAGCCAGAACCCGAACCTAAGCCCCCAAGGGGTCAAAGCCAAACTCACCGGGAGCGCCCAGTTCAGCCCCTTCATGAACCGCGCGGAGTATGGGGCCGGGGTTGTCTGCGCGGACCGGGCGCTGGGCGCGCCCACGCGTTGCGGGCGTTAGTTCGGGTGAACCCGCGCCCGTGTGAAGCTTTGGTGAAGCGTTGGCAAGAAGCCCCACCAACACCGCGGGCTCTTTTCAGAGGGCGCTCGGGGCCGCAGAAACGCTGTTTGCGGCGTCACTGGTGCTTGACTGGCGTTACAAGAGGTGAGAGACCGCGAAGGTAAGAGACCACGAGCGAAACGTTACGCAGTAGAAATTTTCAGACTATAAACGAGGTTATAACTAGGCATGACGCGCGACAAAACCTTCTTCCGGCTCGGTCTTTTCTTCTTTCTGGCCCTCTTCTTGGTCGCCTGCACCACCTCGCCGCCCGACAAAGAAAAGCAGCCGCAGGTGACGGTGTCGCCCCCTTCCCTAACCCTCCTGCCGGGCGAGACGAGCGACCCCGTCACGCTAAGCTCGAGCGGGTTCGGCGGCGCGGCGACGTTTTCCGTGAGCGAGGTGGGCGCCTTTAACGCGACCCTCTCCCCCGCCACGCTTACCGACCCGGCCACGCTCACGGTCGCGCCCAAGGACGGCGCGGCGGAGGGAACGTATGATTTCGTCGTGACGGGCGAGCGCGGGGAGATTCGCGCCAGCGCGACGCTCGCGGTGACGCTCGAATACGACCCCAAGGCGCAGCTCGGCGTCCCGGAGGGGGTCAACACCACCAGCGCCCGGAGCCCCAACCTTCTTTTTGTCAGAAACACAGGAAGCACCAGGTCAACGCTCCTTTGGCGCGCCTCTTCAAACTCGGACCAGGTGACGCTCACGCCCGAAGAAGGTTCCATCGAGGGCAAAGGCAGCACCGGCATCTCCGTCACGGTGGACGCGAGCGGGCTCGAGGAGGGCGAGACCGTAAGCGCCGTCCTCTCCTTTTCTTCAAACGCGGGCGACGCGGACGTGACGTTCAGCTACCGCAAGACCATTGAGGGCCTCGACCGTTGCGGCAGCTATCCCTCGAGCTTTGGGGGCAATTCTGTGGGCGACGGCGCGAGCCCTTCCGCGCGTGCGGCGCGCGCTGTCATAAACACCCCCCCCGTTCCCCAAACCCCTTACGTGCCCGGCGAGCTGCTGGTGCGTTACCGCGAGCCCGCAGGCCTCGACGCTAAGAGTAAAGTTAAAGCCCTCGAGCACGTCGCTGCCGCCGTGGGGCGCGACTTCGGGCTCGTTTTGGAGGAGCCGGGCGGCCTCCACGCGCCCGACCTGGTGAGGGTGGCGGGGGCGACGGCTTTCAACAGGGTGAGTGGCGAAGCTGTAGACATGGAGGCTGTAGATATGGAGGCTGTGGCGAGGCGGCTCGAGGCCGACCCCCGCGTCCTTTACGCCGAACCCAACTACTACCTTCATACGTTGGAAACGCGGCCCAACGACGAGTTTTTGGAAAACCAGTGGAACCTGCTCGACTTCGGCTTACCCCAAGCCTGGGACCTGGAAACGGGCAAGAACGAAGTCGTCGTCGCCGTCATCGACAGCGGCGTGGACATGAACCATGAAGACTTGGTAGACAAAATGCTCCCCGGCTGCGACTTTTATAACCACGACAACGACCCCAACCCGGGGCCCCGAAACGGCTACGCGGAGCACGGCACGCACGTGGCGGGCATCGCCGCGGCGGTGGGCGACAACGGCCTGGGCGTCGCGGGCGTGGCCTACGGGCCGGGCGTCAAGATTTTGCCCGTCAAGGTGTTTGACGAGACGGGCCTGCAAGCCTCGACGAACAACCTCATCGACGCGGTCCGCTGGGCGGCGGGCTTGAGCGTCGCGGGCGTCGCGCCCAACCCGAACAAAGCCGACGTCATCAACATGAGTTTGGGGACGAAAGGGCAACTCAGCAGCGTGGACGAGGCGATGCGACAGGCCGCGGCGGCGGGCGCGGTGCTTTTCGCGTCGTCGGGCAACGCGGGGGGCTCGAGCGGGACGGCCCAGGGTGCCGCCATTCTATCCCCCGCCAACGCGCCCGACGTCATCGCGGTGGGCGCGGTGAACGGCGACTACCGCCGCGCCTCTTTTTCCGACTACGCCGCCTCGGGGCCGACGGTGGACCTCATGGCCCCCGGCGGCACGTCGGCGCTCGCGCTGGGTTGCAAGGCCATCCTCAGCACCTTTACGAGCGATGCTTTCGGCAACAGCGAGTACGGCTGCCTCCAGGGCACCTCGATGGCGTCCCCCTTCGCCGCGGGGGTGGCGGCTTTGGTTCTCAGCCAAAACCCCAACCTAAGCCCCCAACAGGTCAAGGCCAAACTCACCGGAAGCGCCGAGTTCAGTTCCTTCATGAACCGCGCGGAGTACGGGGCCGGGGTTGTCTGCGCGGACCGGGCGCTGGGCGCGCCTACGCGCTGCGGGCGCTGACCCTACAAGGCTTTAGCCATTCGTTCATAAAGCCCTGTTGATGAAGCTTTTGTGAACCCTCCCGCGCCCTCGGTAAATCGCGCGGGAGGAGGCTCAGGAAGGCGCGCGCCGCTCCAAACGGCCCCAAAGAAACGCGCAATATTCCTCACACAAGATGAAAAGATTACGTTATAAAGGAGCATGAACAAACGCAGCGCATTTTTATGGCTAGGATTCCTCGTCTTTCTGGTTTCTTGTACCTCGCCCGAGAGTAAGCCTATCGAGGTGGATACTCTCACCCAGCCCAGTCAAGAGCAAACGGGACGCTTTGAGCTGACCAACACGGGTGATGAGGCCATCACTTTTGAGCTCGAGTCCCGCAACAACACCCGCGACGGGCAAACTGTTCAACAGTGGTACACCCTTGAACCACAAGACGCCACCCTTCAGCCGGGTGCTTCGGTGGAGGTCGAACTCGCCACCAACGGGGTGTTTGCGGAGCCCGGAACTTACCGCTCGGAAGTGGTCGTTAACTACCCCGGCGGCCCCACGGTTTTTGAGGTCAGCGCGCAGATTCCCTCGCAGACGGGGCCGCAGGTGTCGCTGTCGCCCTCAGAACTCACGGTCCAGCCGGGTCAAACGAAGAGCACCACGATTAGCTCGAGCGGCTTTAGCGGCGACGTGACGCTCTCGTTCAGCCGTGGCAACGACGGACTTCCTGCCGATCAGCTCGACATTAACGGCTCATCCATGACGATTTCAGGTACAGAGACGGCAACATTGCAAGTCACGCCCAAAAACGACGCTGCGCTGGGAACTTATCAGATTGTTATTACAGGTCGGAGCGGCAGCCAGACGGACACGGCGACGCTCTCAGTCACCGTTCCGGGCGCGGGCGGCGGTCCTGGCAGCATCAGCGGTACCGTTCAGACTTCCAACAACCTTGAAAATTTCACTGTTCCCAACGACCCCAAGCTTCCGACCCCCATGACGCTTTCGGAGAAACCCGAGTATGTCGAGGGTCAGTTGCTCGTCAAGCTCCGTACCGACGGGCTGACCAGCGGGAGTGATTCGAGCGTTTACGGGCAGCTCGAGGCGCTGCTCGAGCTCGACTATCCCATCACTGTTCTACGTTCCGGGGGCGCAGACATGCCTGCCCTTGTCGCGGTATCCCCTGGACAGGATGCTGAAACGCTCACGGCGTTGCTCGAGCGCGATCCCCGCGTGTCCTACGCCGAGCCCAACTACTACATCTATCTGCAAGCTCTGCCCAACGACCCGCAAAACAATAAGCTGTGGCACCTCGCCGCCAGCGGCTTGCCTGTAGCGTGGAACGCGGAAAATTCCTCAGCGGTGACGGTTGCGGTTATCGACTCTGGGATTGACCTCGACCATCCCGACCTGAAGGGCGTATTTCTGCAAAACCAGGGCGGCTTTACCGGTTACGACTTCTGCGCGACAACAAGCGGTACCGGCGACAGTCGCACCTGCTCGACGCGGGACAACAACCCACGGCCCCAGTCCAACAGCGACACGCACGGCACCCACGTTACCGGAACCATCGCCGCGGTAGGCAACAGTCAGGGCGTGGCGGGCGTTCTTTACGGCGGCGCGCGCATCGTCCCCATCAAAGTTTTTTACCAGAGCGAGTTTACTACGGCTTTTGCGCTTGCCGAAGCGATCCGCTGGTCCACGGGACTCACCGTTTCCGGCGTTCCCCAGAACTCCAACCCGGCAAAAATCGTCAACCTCAGCCTGGGATTTGAGCCAGGGCCCGGCGCGGAGAGTCAGGCCGTACAGAGCGCGGTTTCCGCGGCTCAGGGTACGGGCGCGCTGCTTATCGCCGCGGCAGGAAACGGGGGCAACCAAAACGTGCTGGCACCTGCGCGTTACAGCGGTGTGATTGGGGTCGGCTCGGTCAACAGCCAGTTCCGCCGTTCGTGCTTTTCCAACTACGGCACGGGTCTTGACATTGTGGCCGCCGCCGGGGATTACCCTATCAACAGTGGCTGCCCCAAAATCAGTGAAGCCGTCTTCAGCACCTTCCCCGGTAACAACTACGGCGTCGAAACGGGTACCTCGCACGCGACTCCCATCGTCACAGGCGTGGCGGCGCTCGTTTGGGAGCAAATGACGAGCCCAACGGCTGCCAAGGTCAGTCAGAAACTCAAGGACAGCGCCTACTTCGACTCGAGCTACATGAACGCAAACCAGTACGGCGCGGGCCTCCTGCGCGCCGACGTGGCGCTCGGGCTGCCGGGTCCGACGGATGACAGACGGACGGTCCGAACGACCGTGACGGCCGACGGTAGCGGCGGCAGCGACACCGATATCGTGACGCTCGACCTGCTGCTGGGCGTGTCCGACGCATTCTCATTAACCGGCCTCGGCGCGGGCACCTACACCTTGGAGGCCGCCGCCTCCGGGGTCGATCTTGACGGTCAAGCCACCGTCACGTTGCAGGGTGGAGGCGCACAGCAAGACATCATCGTCACGCCCTAACATTTAAGATTCTCAACGTTCAGAATCTCACACCTCCCAGCGCCCTCATAACCCGCACGTTATAGTGGCGCTGGGGTTTCTTATGGTCTTGAGCGTGAGCCACACAACCGAATACACCTACCCAAAACCCGCCTGGGACTCGTTTAACGAACTCCGGCTGCGCCCGGCGGACGACCACCGCCAGACGATGCTCGAGTTCGACCTCCTCATCACCCCCAAGGCGGTCGTGCGGAGCCAGCGCGACTTTTACGGCAACCTCATGCACCACTTTCACCTGCCGTTCGAGCACACGCATCTGCTCATCAAGGCGACTTCCAAAGTGGTGACCTACCCCACGCCCGAGCCGCACCCCGTGCCCGCTCACGTGTTGCCCGAACTCCGCCACCGCTTTTTTGACTTCCTGGCCCCCACAACACGCGTGCCCCTAAACCACGACTGGTTCGGCGCGTTTCACGCGTTGCCCTTAAGTAAAGATGATGAGTTAGTCACCTATCTGGACAACATGACGCGCTACCTCAAGAACCACTTTATCTACCAGTCCAACGTGACCCACGTGGACACGCCGCTGCTCGAGTTTGCGCGCGAGGGCCGGGGCGTCTGCCAGGACTACGCCCACGCGATGCTCGCGCTCTGCCGGAGCGCGGAGATTCCGGCGCGCTACGTGAGCGGCTACGTGCATAGCAACCCGGGCGGCGATGAAGGCATGTTGGGCGCGGAGGGCTCGCACGCGTGGGTCGAGACCTATTTGCCGGGGAGCGGCTGGACGGGCTTTGACCCGACCAACGGCTGCCGCGCCACCGAGGCGCACGTCAAGATTGGCTTTGGGCGGGATTATGACGACGTGCCGCCCGTGAAGGGGCTGCGGCGGGGCGGGGGCAAGGGTGGGTTGGAAGTCACGGTCAAGGTGCGCAAGGCGGAAGCGGCGTTTAGTGCGCCGGTTGGGTAGCAGATTGCAGCAAAAGCTTTCCTTTGATAAGAAAAACTAACGGCTCGAGCCCTACGCAGCTTTCAGTACGCGCCCGTCGGCGTACTCGAGCGCCGTCAATCCCGCGCGTTTGGTGAAAGCCATTTTGCCCGCGTAAGGCGCGTTAAACGAGCCGGAGGTGGGGGCCACGTCGCGGTAGTCGCGTCCGACGGCGACGGTGACGTAGCTTAGGTCGGGGGAGCGGTTGTTGGTGGGGTCAAAGGCGAGAGCTACTGTTTTCTCTACAGCCTCCCCTTTTTCATGCAACAGCACCTCCACCCAGGCGTGCGAGCCGCCCTCGGCTAGCATATGGCCCGAGACGTAGCGCGCGCGCAGGCCCGCAACGCGGCACAGGGCGAGCATGATGTGGGCGTAGTCTTGACAGAGGCCGCGTCCGACGGTTAGGGCCTCCGCCGCGCTCGTTTTGACGCCCGTGGACCCGAAGCCGTAGCGCATGGCCTGGTAGACCCAGCGGCTTATAGAGGAAGCTAAATCGCGCTCGTCCGCCGCCGCCTCTTTTAGCTCTTGCGCCACCTCTTGAATACGCGCGTCCGCGGTGGTGAGGGGGGTGGGCTCGAGAAAATCCACGCGAAAGGATTGTGAACCGGGCGCGGGCGTGACCGGCGGGTTGGGCTGAACGACCTCGCGCTCGATTTCGCTCACGACCTCGAAAGAAACATCCTTGGACACGTGGGAGGCGCGGAACTCGAGCACCCGGTTCCCAAAAGCGTCACTCAGCGCGTGAACCTCAACCTCTGGAACAACCCGCACGTCGTGGTGGTAGAGGAGTTGGTCGCCGTAGCGGGCAGCGGGCAGGACCACCAGGCGGTGGCGCAGGTCGCGGATGGGGCCGGGGTAGCGGTAGTGAAACCTCTGGTAGACGAGGTAGCGCGCCCGCCGCACCTCGCCCCAGCGCACCGCGCGGTGGTCGAGGAAGGTGAGCGCGGGCTCGAGGGCGTTCACCCGCGTACCGTGTCGCTACTCGTCCGGCTCGCTTCGCCCTCCACCTTGTCCTGATGAATTTCGGGAAAAGACGGCGGGTGCGGGTCGTCTAGGGTATTGGCCTCGTCCACCTCGTCCGCCCAGACCTCCAAACGCGTGAGCTTGGTCGTGCCATACGAGGTCGCAAAGGCGGCGTCCACCGCGTCGCGCCCGTAGGCGATGAGCGCGCGCCCGATGCGCGGCTCGTTGTGGCGCGCGTCGAAGGTGCGCCAGTCGCCGTCTAAGAATGCCTCGAACCAGGCGTGAAAGTCCATCGCGATGGGGGGCGGTTCGATGCCGATGTCGGGCAGGTAGCCGCACACGTAGCGCGCGGGGATGTTCAAGGCGCGGCAAAAGGCGACGCCCAAGTGCGCGAAGTCGCGGCAGACGCCGCGCTGGTCGCGGTAAGCCTCGAACGACGAGGTGGCCGAGGTGCTGCCCGCCTCGTAGCGGATGTTTTGGTGGAGCCAGTCGCAAATCGCTTGCACCTGCGCCCAGCCGGGCCTCACGTCGCCGAACTTGTCCCAAGCGTCTTGAATGAATAAATCCGTCTGACAGTAGCGGCTCGGCAGCGTGTAAACAATCGTGTCGTCGGGCAGGTCTTGCACAAGCGCCTTTTTGAGTCCCGGCAGCACCGGGTCGGGCTCGGGCGGCACCTCGGCGATGGCGTCGTAGACGAGGCGAAGCTTGCCCTCGGGCGCGTTGAGCCGCCAGACGCGGTTGCCGAAGCCGTCGAAATACTCGTGCAGCGGGATGTCAGGCTCAACAAAGCGCCGCTCGGTGATGAGCTTGTGATAACGTCCCTCGCGGAGTCCCACGATGGTCATGATAGGCGCTCCGTAGGGCACCTCGTAGTGAAGTTCGCAACCAACTCGTACGCGCATGGTTCCCCCTAAACTTTCTGCGTTTGTTCTTGAAATTGATTTTGTGACGAGCTATCCGACTGGCTCTGATTCTGTGACTGTGACTGGCTGCCAGAAGAGGAGGTTTGACTCTGAGATTGACTCTGCGACTGGGTTCTGATGGGCGCTTTCTCAAAGTAGGCCGCGCTAATTGCGCCCGAAAGGGTCGCCAGTTCGCTAAGAAGCTCTTCCAAACTCGGCTTCTCCTTGTCGATAATCTGCGCCGCGTCTGGCATGAACTCGAGCTGCGCCGCGAGCCACCCCGCCTGCCGCCGGGGCTCCATGCCCGTGCCGGGGTTGAGCGCGGCGATGTCCTCCAGGGTCTCGAAAAGCATCTGGACGCTGAACCTTAACGAGCGCGGGAAGTCGGCGTCGAGGAGCAAAAAGGAAGCGATGAGGCCGGGCTCCAAGGCGCTGTGGTAGCACTTGCGAAACGCCTCGTAGGCGCTCACCGAACGCAGCAGGGCCATCCCCCGGTGCGTCTCGATGCCGCGCACCACCGGCTCCTGCCCGCGGTACTGGCGGTAACGCACCATGAGGATGCGCAGCACGTTATCCGCGCGCTCGATGTACTGCCCCGCCGTCAAAAAATACCAGCCAAGACTCCGGGGCAAGGTCGCGGAGGCGATGCCGAAAAAGAGGTGACTTGCTTCACGCGCACTCACGCAGTAGTCGTGAAGCGTTCCGTCGCCAAATGACGCCTCGTGACCGTCGCAGAGCGTTAGATAAGCGCGGTTAACCGCCTCCCACATCTCTATGGAAATCCGGTCGCGCAGCGTGCGGGCGTTGTCGCGGGCGCGCTGGAGGCTCGAGCGGATGCTGCTCGGGTTCTCGGGATGGACCGCCAACCATTCGGGCACGCTCGAGGCGTCCGCCCGCTCATAGTAACGGCGAAAGCCCTCCTCGTCCCCGGTGATGCTCAGCAGGGGTGCCCACTGCTCGGACACGAGCGCCCGCGCCCCCGGCACCAGCGGTGCTTCGATGAGCGCGTGGTAGTTCACGTCCAAAAGACGCGCGGTATTTTCCGCCCGCTCGACGTAGCGGCCCATCCAGTAGAGGTTTTCGGCCAAACGGCTCAGCATCAGTCCACGTCGCTCTCGTCCGCCAAGACCCAGGTGTCCTTCGAGCCGCCCCCCTGCGACGAATTGACCACCAGCGAGCCGCGCTTGAGGGCCACCCTTGTTAAACCGCCCGGCACGAGGGTGATGTCCTCCCCTACCAACAGATAAGGCCGCAGGTCGATGTGGCAGGGCTCAAAGCGGCCCGTGTCGGGGTAGTAGGTCGGATGGCGCGAAATCTTGACGACGGGCTGGGCGATGTAATTCGCCGGGTTCGCTCTAACCTTGGTCAAGAACGCGGCGATGGTTTCTTCATCCGCCTCGGGGCCGATGAGCATTCCGTAGCCGCCTGCGGAGCCGACTTCTTTGATGACTAAGGAGTAAGCTTGCTCGAGCATCATCTCCAGCCCCTCGGGCACCGAACCCAGGTAGGTGGGCACGTTGGGCAGGATGGGGTCCTCGTTCAAATAGTACCGAATCATCTCGGGCACGAACGCATAGACCGCCTTGTCGTCCGCCACCCCCGTGCCGACGGCGTTGGCGAGCGCCACGCGCCCCGCGCGGTAGACCTCGATGAGCCCCGGCACCCCCAGGGACGAATCTTTGCGAAACGCCTGCGGGTCCAAAAAATCGTCGTCGATGCGGCGGTAAATCACGTCCACCTGCTGTCGCCCCCGCGTGGTGCGCATCCAGACGCGCCCGTCGTCCACGTAGAGGTCGCGGCCCTCGACAAGTTCAACCCCCATCTGCTGCGCCAAAAAGGCGTGCTCGAAATAGGCGCTGTTGTAGGGGCCGGGCGTTAAGACGACGATGGTGGGGCTCTTATCGCGCGGCGAAAGACTGCGCAGGCACTCCAACAGCGCCGTGCTGTAATGCCGGATGGGCCTCACGCGCCCCCTCGCCATAAGCTGCGGAAAAGAGAGCGTCATCGCGTTGCGGTTGGCGAGCATGTACGACACGCCGCTTGGCACGCGCAGGTTGTCCTCCAAAACCCGGTAGCCCGTCTCGTCGCGCACCAGGTCGCAGCCGACGACGTGGGTGTACGCGCCGTGGGGCGGGTTCACGCCGCGCATCACGCGGCGGTAGTTTGGGTTGTCGTGGACGAGGTGCGTAGGAATCACGCCGTCTTTGAGGATGTTTTCATCGTGGTACACGTCGTACAGAAATAGGTTGAGGGCTTTTACGCGCTGCTTAAGGCCCTTTTCAAGGTGCCGCCACTCGTCCGCGGGAATCACCCTCGGAAAAGGGTCGAAAGGAAAGGTGCGCTCGGTGCCCCTTTCGTCGCCATAAACCGTAAAAGTAATGCCCTGATTGCGAAAGGTCAGGTCGATGAGCGAGCGCCGCCGCCCGAATTCGCTTTCGCCGTAGCCGCCGAAGCCCCCGATGATGTCGCGGTAGTGGGATCGGCACTGTTTTTCACCGCCGGGAAGTTCTTCAAAGGTTTCATCCCAAAAGGTATCTGTGGGATAGCCGTCAAACATCGGGGTGCTTTCCAAGGGGGCGCGTGAAACCGTGCATGGGGGAGTTTATCACGAGACGGTTGTCTAGCCGGAGAGTGAAAGGCGCATGATGTAAGACGTGAGGTGTGCAGGAGGCGGGCTCGAGGGAGACACCTCCACCAGAGACATCTTCATTCGAGACGTTCTCTAGCCTCATCGAGATCCCCCCAGCCCCCCTTAATAAGGGGGATTCAGGGGGATCTCCTTTTAATAAGACGCACCTATGGCCCGCCGAGCCTCAACATTGAGGAAGACCCGAACCTATAAATAGCGCACCGCCCAACCTCCCGCACTCACGAGCGCGTAAACGATAAGCGCGACGCTCAGCCCGCCCGCAACCCAATCAATTCTCTTAGACGCTGGCAGCCCCTGCCGCACAAAACCCCACAGCAGCCCGCCGACGAGCCCGCCCGCGTGACCCCAGAGCGACACCCCCGGCAGGAGCGAAAAGAGCGCGATGAGGACGATCCATTGCAAGAGCGCTCGAGTGAGAAGACGGTCTTGCGCGCCCTGACTACGCAACGTGTCCGCCAGCAGCGCCCCAGCGACGCCCAAAACCCCTCCCGAAGCGCCCA
This sequence comes from Trueperaceae bacterium, assembly GCA_965214995.1. Classification (GTDB taxonomy): domain Bacteria; phylum Deinococcota; class Deinococci; order Deinococcales; family Trueperaceae; genus CBDCCT01. The sequence goes on along the minus strand of CBDCCT010000002.1, from coordinate 2,914,463 downwards.
CCAAAGGTACTCCGCCCGCCGTGGCGATGGTCGTGAAGTAAGCGCCCAAAATCGTTCCCACGACAAACGCGGCGAGCAAATTTCCAGGGTCGCGCCGCGCCTCGTAGAGCCGCCCGATGTCGAAGAGCACCCAGAGGTTAAAGCCGATATGGACCAAGTTGCCGTGGACGAATCCGTAGGAAAGGTAGCGCCAAAGCGCGTCCGCCTCGGGCACGCCCGGCACGTTATGAAGAAAGGCTGCGGTGCGTATCCCCCCTGCGGTGTAGTTCTGGTCGAGCCAGAGTTGGACGCCGTAGCAAAGCGCAATCACGGCCATGAGCGCAAACGTTACGCGCCGCCGCGGCTTTTCGCGGGCGACTTTGGGGAGGGGCTGACCGTAGCTTGTGAGCTTGCCCGCCAAGCCCGTCCGCTGACCCTCGGGGGCGGTTTGATAGGCTTGAGCGTAGAGTCTGGAGGCGGGCTCGAGCCGCCCCGACCGCTCCGCCGCGAGGGCCAAAATCCCCAGCACGACATAGGGCGGCACCCCCGGCAGCGGCTCTTGCAAAAGCGTGCGCGCCTCTTCAAAGTTTCCCCTCGAGGCCGCCAAGCGCGCCTTGGTGAGGGTGACGGCGCGGTAACCCAGCGGGCCTTGCCCCTGCCCCTCCCAGCGCTCCTCCATCGTGGTGAGCTCAAACTCGGCCAGGTTCGTTTCGCCCAGTTCCAGGTAGGCTTGCGCCCGCGCGGCGTGGGCTAAAAAGGCGTTGTCGCCTCCCTCGGGAGGTGTGAGTTCCAACAAATCACGCCAGCGCCCCTGTTGGGCGTAAGCCTGGACGCGTAACAAATCGCTCTCCGCGCGTTCGGGCAGGAGCGCCAGCGCCGCCTCGGCGTCGCCGCGTTGCAGCGCGACTTGCGCGAGGAGTCGCCCCACCGCCTCGCGGCCTCCCTGAGTCCAGTAGAGCGCGTTCGCCAGGCCCCGCGCCCCGCCGTAGCGCCGTCCCCTGGCGAGCGCGATCAGCGCGAGCGGGCCGAAAATATAGAGCGGCACGAGCACGAGCGCGGCCACCTCGAGGGCTTCGGGGAGAGAGACGACGGCAAAAAACGCCGCCACGACGAGCGCGCCGAGTGCGGTGGCGGCGACCGTCTTGAGGGGCAGCTCGTTGCCCAGGGGTGCCAAGCGCAGCATCCAGCGGCTCGCGTAGACGCCCGAAAGGGCCACCACGAGAAGAAAAAGAATCGTCTGAGGCATCCTTAAAGCCTAACGCGAACGGGAACGCTTAAGGGGATTTTGGCTTTCTTATCATCCCGGCATGACCCAGGCGTGTACAATCGGGGACGTGAGGCGTAAAGAAACGGGGTGGACGCGGCCATGAGCGAACTTATCTTCGCGCTCTGCTTAGTCATCGGCTACTTTTTGGGCACCGTGCCGACGGGCTACCTCGTCGCCCGGGCGCGCGGCGTGGACATCCAGAAAATCGGCTCGGGCAATATCGGCGCGACCAACGTGCTCCGCTCCGTCGGGACGGTGCCCGCGCTCATTGTGGTGGTCGCCGACCCCCTAAAGGGCGCGCTGGCGGTCTCATTGCCCATCGCCCTCGGGGTGAGTTCGTGGGGCGTGGCGCTGGTGGGTCTGGCGACGGTTTTGGGCAACAACTTCAACATCTTTTTGCACCTCAAGGGCGGCAAGGGCATCGCGACAAGTGTGGGCGTCTTTTTGGTCATTGCCCCCGCCGCCACGCTCGCCGCGGTTGCCATCGGGCTGTTCACCATGATCGTGGGGCGTTACGTGTCGCTGGGCTCGCTCGTCGGCATGGTCAGCGCGCCGCTTTTTCTCATCTCGGGCTCGTGGAGCCCCGCCTCGCTCTTTCTGGCGGTGGCGTTGGCGCTGTTGGCGCTTTTTCGGCACCGGCAGAACCTCGTTCGCTTGGCGCAGGGTAACGAGCGGCGCTTGGGCGAAAAGGCCGCGCCGGGCGCGCCCAAAGCGGTGGTCGCCGTGCCTGCTCCTGCCAGGAAGCCGCGCGGGAACGTCGCATCTTACGCCGAGCCACACGCCGAACCGGATATAAAGCCGGACATAGAGGGCGTCAAACGCAATGACTAACCCGTCCGCCTTTTTTATAGACTTTCTCGTCGTGAGCCCTCACCCGGACGACGCCGAGCTGGGCATGGGCGGCACGCTAGCGCGCGCCAAGGGGGAGGGGCGTAGCACCGGCATCATCGACCTCTCTCGCGGCGAGGCCGCCACCAAGGGCACGCCGGAGGAGCGGGCGCGCGAGGCGGAGGCCGCGTCAAAGGTGCTTGGGCTCGATGTTCGTAAAAATTTGGGCTGGCCTGACTCGAGAATTATGGACTCTGAAGACCGCAGGCTGCAACTCGCGCGCGTCCTGCGCGAACTTAAGCCCCGCGTGGTGGTCGCGCCTCACGGGAACGACCGCCACCCCGACCATGTGGCCGCCGCCGCGATTGTGCCCGCCGCGGTTCATTTGGCCGGGCTCAAAAACAGCCCGCTCTCGGGCGAGCCCTTCAAGCCTCTCAACCTTTTTTTCTACATGGGCAACGGCCCTTTCGGGGCCACGCTCGTTGTCGACACGAGCGCCACCATTGAGGTGTGGGAGGAGGCGGTGCGCTGCTACAAGAGCCAGTTCACGGGCGAGGCGGCCTCCGAAACCGTCACGCCCGACGTGTATCGCCGCCGTAGGGGGCGCGCGGCCTACTGGGGCACCTTTATCGGGGCTGAATACGGCGAGCCTTTGTGGACGCCGCGGCCCGTGGCCTACGCGCCTTTTTAGTGACCAACTTGCGTGGCTGACCCGAAGTGGCTCGAGTGGGCGCGCCGCCTCCAGGCCCTTGCGCAGACCGGCCTGCGCTACACCAAAGACCCTTTCGACAAGGAGCGCTACAAAGAAATCCGCGCCTCGCCGCGGAGATGATGGCCTCACGCTCCCATGCCGACGAAGATTTCATCCGCGACCTCTTCGCCCAACAGACAGGTTACGCGACGCCCAAGGTGGACGTGCGCGGGGCGGTCTTTCAGAACGACACGCTTTTGCTCGTGCGCGAGCGGAGCGACGGGCGCTGGACGCTGCCCGGCGGCTGGGCGGACGTCAATGAGCCGCCGAGCCTTGCCACCGAACGGGAGGTTTTGGAAGAGTCGGGGTACCGCACGCGCGCAACAAAACTGTGTATGGTCCTCGACCGCTCCTTGCAAGGTCATCAACCGCCTTGGCCTTTCCACGTCTACAAGCTCTTTTTCCGCTGCGACGTTCTGAGCCACGAGAAAGCAGAAAACGTCGAAACGGACGCGGTGGCCCTTTTTGCCGAGGACGCGCTGCCGGAGCTTTCGCTCGAGCGCGTCACCGCCGAGGAAATCCACAGACTTTTCGAGCACCACCGCCACCCGGACCTGCCGACTGACTTTGACTGACGTGCAGGCGCTTTTGGCGCATTGCTGCCAATCGGTATGCACAAACCGTGAATGCAGGATAATCCTCGTCGGCAACATTCGCGGCAGCAAATTTGGTACGTCACCTCGAGCTGGCGCTGACACACCCTTACTGACAGCGTGCTACACTTTTTTACGTGTAGCACGTTTTCATGTTCAAAACATCAACAGGTGAGGTGAGAGATGGCAAGTCGTAACATCACCCTGTCATTGCCTGAGGAGACGCTGCAAGAGGTCAAGATTATCGCCGTTAAACGCAACACCTCGGTGTCCGCGCTGCTCGGCGGCTTGCTCGAGGACTTGGTCGCCAAAGAGACAGGGTACCGCCAGGCGCAGCAAGAGTTTATGGCGTTGGCGGAAGCGGGCTTTGACTTGGGCACGAACGGCCAAATCTCCTGGTCTCGTGACGAACTCCATGAGCGTTGAGGTCGGGGAGGGCTCGAGCGTGTTCATCGACACCAACATCCTCCTCTACGCGTTTGATACCAGCGCGGGTCGCAAGCGGGAGCGAGCGTTGGAACTTTTCGGGGAGGTGTGGCGCGCGGGCAACGGCTGCGTGAGCGTTCAGGTGTTACAGGAATTTTATGTTAACGCCACGCGCAAGCTCAAAAAGCCCCTAACGGGAGAGACCGCGAGACGCATCGTTCGTTCGCTCTCCCGCTGGGACGTTCATGCACCCGGGGCTGAGGACGTGCTTCTGGCGATTGACCTCCAACGAAGCGCGCAGCTTTCTTTCTGGGACGCGATGGTAGTGAGCAGCGCCGGGGCGTTGGGATGCAGGGTGCTCTATTCGGAAGACCTCAACGCGGGGCAGGCCATTGCGGGTATCACGGTAGTGAATCCTTTCGCGGAAGGTATTTACAGGAACGGAAACCCGTAAGCTTTTCGAGCACCACCGCCACCCGGACTTGCCGACCGACTTTGACTGAATCTGCAGACGCTTGAAACCTCCGAACCTCAGTTTCCGGGCGGCTCGAGCACCGTCACCGTGACGAGCGGGGTCACCTCGAAGCCCGTCCCCAACAAACTCCTTTGCACCTCCTGCGTAAGCCTTTGGCGGATTTCTTCGTCGGTTAAGGTTACTCCCGCGGCGCGTTGAACGTAGAGAACCGCGAGCAGCGTGTTCTGGTTTTCGATGCTCGCGCGGGTAAAGCTCACGTTGGCCTCGACGAGTTGCGCCACGTCGCTCTCGTTCACAATTCGCTGGATGTCGGCGGCGGCGCGTTGCGAGCGGCTCGAGCGCCTAAGGTCAGGGACGCTAGAGAGTTGCAACAAGAGCAGCCCGCCGAGCAACGCCACAGTGACTAAGAGCACCGCGGGAAACATCCAGCGTTTCCCGCGGTCGTAACGCGCGCCGCGTGCGGACAAGCCAAAGGCGCGGAACACGAGCGAGCCGGAAAAGTTGATGCCGACGAGCTGTAAGAGCAAGACGAACAGACCGCTCCTCACCATCGGCCAGTCGCCCAAGACCCCGGCCATGCCGACCAGACCGGCGGGCGGCGCGAGGGAGGCGGCCACGAGCATCCCCGTGGCCGCGCCCGACACCAGGGAGGAGCGGTCCGACTGGACGAGGTTCAAGGCCCCCGCCGCCCCGGCCACAAGCGGCAGGAGCACCGCCACCACGGAGAGCTGGCTCGTGCTGACCATCTGTTCGGTGGCGATGCGCTGCTGCATCACCAGGCTTAAAAGGGCCGCGACCGCAATCGTCACGGCGAGCGCCGCGAAGTAGCGCAGCAAGCTCCTTTTGAGCAAGTCCCAGTCACCCCTGGCGGTGGACAGGGCCGCGTTCATGGCGGGGCCCGCGAAGGGCGCAATCAGCATGGCCGCGACGAGCAGGAAGCTCGAGTTGGTAAAGAGCCCTATCCACACCACTACGCCCGCCGCCGCCGCGTAACCCAGAAAGCCGCGCCAGGAACCGACCTGCTGCAAGCCGCCCAGAAAAATCTCGACGGGGCTCCGTTCGTCCACGTCCATCACGCCCTCGGGCGCTTTTGACGCGGGCGGGCGCATCGGGATGACGCCGCGCGGTAGAAGCGTCACGTGCAGGTTCGGCAAGCTTTCGGCCTCGCTTAACATCCCCTCGACCTGGCCGTTGTTGAGGTAGACGAACACGAGGTCCAAGGCGCCGTCCGGCCCCGCGCCTTCAACGCGCGCTAAGTTCACGCCGCCGTGCGCCTCGGCGAGCTCGAGCACCCGCCCGCCCTCGCCCTTGGGCACCTGAAAAATAAGTTGACGCACCCGTCTCCCCCGTTTCCGGTTCTTTTTGGTCATGCTAACCGTCGTAACCGATAGTAAGCTATGTTTCAAAATTCATGCTAAACACATCCTAGTGTTACATATAAGGCAGAAGGCTGTTTCGTCACGCGGACGGAGCACGCCGCTGGTCTAAGCATCGTTCAAGAAGGTTTGTTAAGGAACAGCGTTTAAGCCACACATTCAACCTAAAGCTTGGGTCTCGGCAAAACCCGAGACGAAAATGAGACTCAGAAAAGACGAGGGGGAAGTGAATGGACCGACCGGAAAACTCAAACGATAGAGACGACAACGCGCGCAACACCTCAGCGCCCTTTGGCGACGTGAACGCCCAAGGGAGCACCCAAACGTCTGCCAAGGGTGCCGCCGAGGACGTGGCGCAAGAGGCGCGGGCGCGGGCGGGCGAGGTAAGAAACGAAGCCGTTAAGCAGGCCAAGCGGGTGAGCGACGACGTGCGGCGTCAGCTCGAGGGCGGCTTTGGCGAGAGCAAGAACGAGATTGCGCGGCAGATAGACGGGGTGGCGCGGGGCATCAGGCGCTCGAGCTCGACCTTTCGGGGGGACAATCAAACGCTCTTCGCCGACTACGGCGACAGGCTCGCCGAGAGCATCGAGGGCGTGTCGGACTACCTCAGAGACCGCGACGCGGGGGCGCTCTGGGGGGACGTGCAGCGGCTCGCGCGGAGCAAACCGGGCCTCTTTTACGGCGGCGTGCTCGCCGCGGGCATCCTTGGCGCTCAGCTTCTCAAAGGGGCAGCGAGAACCCGCCCTGTGGGCGCGACCTATGCAGGCAGAAACGACACAGCCACAGGATACTCAGCGGAAAACGCGGCGGAAGACGGAGCGCGTACGAGAGAAAGACCGGTAAGAAGTTACGACAGGAAAATCATCACAGCCGAAGATTTAGATCAGCGAGACAGAGAAGGAGACAATGATGGCAGATAAGAGGGAACCCAACAGTAGAGAAGGGCGCGGCGAGCCCGAAGTCCACGCGTACACGGATGACGTTAACAGGGGCGACAAGCGCGAACAGACCGTCAAAAGTGAGCGCTCGCTCGGGGAGATTTTCTCGGACCTGACGCAGAACTTTAGCGAGTTGGTCCGCGAGGAGGTGGCGCTCGCCAAAACAGAACTCAGCCAGAACGCTTCCAAGCTCGCCCGCGACGTGGTGTTTCTCGCCATCGGCGGGTTTATCGCCTACGCGGGCCTGCTCGTGCTTCTGGCCTGCGCCGTGCTCGCGCTCGCCTTTTTGGTGCCCTTCTGGCTCTCGGCCCTGATCGTCGGTTTGGTGGTCGTCATCATCGGCTACGCCTTTATACAAAAAGGCATCAGCGACCTCCGCAACGGCGCGCTCATGCCCAGGCAGACGGTGGAGTCGCTCAAAGAGGATAGAGAGTGGGCAAAGGAGCAGATCAAATGAGCGACAAGTCGCCCGAGGCGATACGCGCCGAGATAGAAGAAACCCGCGAGAAGCTGAGCGAAGATCTGGACGAGCTTTCCTACCGTTTTTCCCCGGAAGGGCTCAAGGACAAGGCGCACGACACGATGGAGGGCGCGCAGGACGTGCTGACCGGCGCGACCCAGGGTATTGTTGACAGCTTAAGTGAGCGGGTCGAGGGCCTGAATCATTCGCTTCTAGCGCGCATCAGGGACAACCCGCTGCCCGCGACGCTTCTGGGGGCGGGTGTGTCTTGGCTCCTCATGCAGGCGGCGCAGGGGGACTCGAGCCGCGAGTCAGGTCAGTCTTACGGCCGCGCCGCCTCCTACGTCAACGACCCTGAGAGGGCGGGCGGGGCCGTGCTCGACAGCTCGGGCGAGCTGGTCTACCGCACGCGGTCCCAGAGCTCGAGCGGCCTCCAGAACCCGCTGGTCGTCGGCGTCGGCGTGCTCGTCGCGGGGCTCGCCGTGGGGCTGCTCATCCCCGGCCCTCGGACCCCTCGGCGGGGCGAGGCGAACCGGGGTCTTATGAGCAACGCCGGGAGGGACACCCGCGCGACCCGCGCAGGGCGCACCGTGCGACCCGCGCGGGTGACGACCGGAGGGACCGACAGGGACACGCGGGGGGCGACCCAAGCGGGAGCGTCCGCATCCGACTCGAGCGCATACGACTTCGACGCGGACCGCGAGTATTACCGGGCCCATCACGACGACGCCTATACCGACTCGGGCTTCTCCTATGAAGACGTTGAGCCCGCCTACCGTTACGGCGCGACGCTCCGCAGCGAGGAGGCTTACCGGGACCGCACCTGGGACGACGCGCTCGAGGCCGAACTGCGCTCGCGCTGGGAGAGCGAACAGCGCGCCTCGTGGGACACGTTCGGCGGCGCGGTGCGTCACGGCTATGAGCGCCCCCGCAGGCGATAAGGAGAATCATGAGCGATAGAGCGGACCGAGAAGGTGTGGACGAGGTCAGGGCGTATGACGCGAACACGGACGATACGAGTGACGTGGATACGAGCAATGTCCGTGCGGGCGACGCAAGTACGGACACAAGTACAGACCGTGCAGGCAGAAGTGTGAACAACGACTTGAACAACAAGTCGCCCGACGAGATAAGGCACGACATCGAAGAAACCCGCGAGAAGCTGAGTGAGGATTTGGACGAGCTTTCGTATCGCCTCTCACCCGAACGGGCCAAAGAAGAGGTGCAAGAGAGGTTGGAGGACGTTCAGGAGGCCGTGGTGCAGGGCGCGCGTGACCTCGCCGACACCGTGCTCTCTCGCGCGGGCGAGACCTTCCGCAGCTTTGAGGGCCGGGGCCAGACGCTCGTTGACGAGGTGGAGGGTCGCCCCGTCGCCTCCTCGCTCGTCGCGGCGGGCGTGGTGGGGGCGGGCGTCGGCTGGGTTCTGTGGCAGCAGATTTCTGGGGAGCGCCCCCAGAGGCGGTCGTACGACGACCTCAACAGGGACTACGGCAACAGGAACTACGGCGTGCGCCGGACCACCTACCGCTCCCCCGCCGCGAATTCTCCTGTGGTTTCCTCCCGAGACAACAGGTCCCAAAAGGATTTCGAGACGGAGACGACCGAGGCGCAGACGCCTTTTTGGTCTCCCCGAACGGACGCGGCGGCGGAAGCGCGGGCGCGCGTCCGGCGCGCGAGAAACGAAGGCGGCGGGCTCCAGACATTTGTCAAGGATAACGCGGTCGCGCTCGGCATCGGCGCGACGGTCGCGGGGGTGGCCGCCGCCTTTTTCGCCCTCCGCGACCGGCAGACCTCACCCCGCCGCGCCCTGCCGCCGCCCAGAGCGTCTACCCCTGAGGGGAGTTACCGAGGGACGCAGAGAGGCTCGAGCGCGCGCACAGGCACGCGTACAGACACGGCGACCTACTCCGCGGACGCCGACGAGAAATATTTCGAGCAGCACTTCGAAACCCATTACGAAGGCGTGAGCGGCTCCTTTAACGATTACAGGGCGGCCTATCTGTTCGGCACCTCCCTTTCGGAAGACGAGCGCTACTTAGACCTCCCCTGGGACGAGGTCGAGCCCGAGGCCAAGCGCCGCTGGGAAGAGGAGTATATTGACCCTTGGGACACGCGCAAGGAGGCCGTGCGCTACGGCTACGACCGGGGCAAGATGAACGCCTGAATCAAGCCTTTGGCGAGGGAAGGTTTGGTTAAATGAGGCTCGAGCTCAAGCTCGGGCCTCACCTAGCCGATGTAGCCACGTGAGGGCGGATGCCCCTCTGTAAGCCACAAGGAACACTGTAACGACAGCTACGGGCGGGGGCGCGGATACTGTTTAACCTCAAGATAGTGATCTAAAGTCACAAGGTGAGGCGGGGGTGGTGCAGTCGCGGGTTCCGGTTTTGGATTGTTGAATTGCGCGCCGTCAGGTCACTCAGAGTTGATTCACAGCGTTATGTCGGTCGGTTGAGTCAAGCTGTCTACGTGTGAACCACGCGAGGCTGGAAACCATAACCTGACGCATCTCGAGAGGGGTAGCAATGGCACAACCCGGCGAAAGTCCCAAAGACGCTTCTGTTGAGAGGGTCTACAGCGAGCCATCCAGTGGCGAAGCTACACCCGATGGTGTATTGGGGGGCGCGTCGGCTGTGGAGGCCGCCGTCATCATCCTCTCGGTCGTGGCCGTTTTCTTTTGGCTTGTGCTTCGGTAGCGATGGAATACAGCCGACAAGTCACTATTATTGACAACGACGGGGTGCGCAAGCGCGGCTCCGTGCCGCCGCAACCGTCCGGCGAGGGTTTGCTCATCAGGTTGGAGGGCGGCGAGACCGTCTACGTACCCCGCGACGCTGTTACCGAGAACGGCGATGAGTACACGCTCGAGCTGCGCTTCGCCGACCTGCAAAACGCGTCGCTCGAGGCGGGGTCGGAAACATTGACAGACGAGGTGTCCGCCGAGGGGGAGCGGACGGTGCTGCCGGTGCTCGAGGAGTCCTTGCGGGTCGAAAAACGTCGCGTCGAGCGGGGTAGGGTCCGCATCCGCAAGGTGGTTCGTGAGCACGAGGGGGTGGTTGACGAGCCTCTCTTAAGCGAACGGGTCGAGGTCGAGCGGGTGGCCGTCAACGAACTCGTGGACTATGCCCCCGCCGTCCGCGAGGAGGGCGACGTGACGGTCATTCCCATCGTGGAAGAAGTGCTGGTCGTCGAGAAGCGGCTTCTTTTGAAAGAAGAGGTGCGCGTCACCAAAAAACAGACCGAACGCCGCGAGCCGCAGCGGGTCACCCTGCGCCGCGAGGAGGCCATCATAGAGCGCTTGGGGCCGGATGGGGAGGAAGCGACGTCTGGTGCGGTCGAGACGGACGAAATTTGAGCTAGGGTGAGCGGCATTACGGGCAAGCTCGCCCAGCGTTCGCGAGGCCCTCTCTCACGCGCGAAGACGCCTCGCGCAACCCGGAAGAGGAATTTCTGTAAGTCAGGGACAGGTTAATAAAAGACAGCCGAAGTAAAAAGGGTGATGTAAGAGACAGTTCGCTGTCTCAAAAACATTTCAAAAATCAGGGAGGCAATAGCAATGGCAAATACAGTAGTAGGACTTTACAGCAGCACATCCGTCGCCAGAGAAGTGATCGACGATCTCACCGACAACGGCTTCGATCGTTCCGATATCGACTTAGAAGAAACGGCGCGGAGCGGCTTGTCAAACGAACTCACGCGCGGCGGGGTGCCTCGAGACGACGCCGAATACTACGAAGAGGGCGTCCGCGACGGCGGTTCTCTGGTGGTGTTGCGCGCCCCCGAGGCGAAAACGAGCCAGGCCGTCGACATCATGGAGCGTCACAGCACGCGCGACGCCGAATTTCTCGCCAGCACCGACACCGACTATGATGCGAACCGCGACGTTGACCGCGACACCACCGCGCGCGCCGACACGGACCGGGCGGTCCGCACCGACGGCGACCAAACCATCGACGTGGTCGAGGAGCGCCTGCGCGTCGGCAAACGCATGGTCGAGCGCGGCGGCGTGCGGATTCGCTCGTTCGTCACCGAGACCGACGTCGAAGAGGACGTGACGCTGCGCGACGAGACCATCCACGTCGACCGCCGCCCCGTTGACCGCGCCGCGCGCGACGCCGACTTCGACGCCTTTGAAGAGCGCACCATCGAGATGACCGAGACCGACGAAGAGGCGGTCGTGAGCAAAGAGGCGCGCGTGGTCGAAGAGGTCGTCATCGGCAAGGACGTCGAGGAGCGCCACGAGACGGTGCGCGACACCGTGCGCCGCACCAACGTCGAGGTCGAGGAAATCGGGGCCGACAGAAGCCGCGACAACGACTTTAGAAATTACGACAACGATTTCCGTCAGCACTACGAAACGACCGACTACAGAGAAGACTACTCTTATGAGCAGTCCGAGCCCGCCTACCGCTACGGCTACACGCTCGCCAACGACGAGCGTTACCAAGGCCGTGACTGGAACGAGGTCGAGCCCGACGCCCGCCGCGAGTGGGAGTCGCGCAACGAGGGCACCTGGGACAACTTCAAGGACTCCGTCCGCTACTCCTGGGAGCGGGCACGCGGGCGCGCGTAAATTCTAAAGACCGGATGAGGCCGTCCGGGCGCTCGAGCCGCTAAGAAGTGCGGGACGTAATGTCCCGCACTCTTTTGCCTTAAACTTTTTACGGAAGCTGGCTTTCAGCCAATCCCGAGTCACAAGCACAAATATTCAGAAAGGAACTCGAACTATGGCAGACCCTTACCGCGACGACCAGGTGGCCGTCTACGACGGCTACCGCGAAGGCGTGCCCGTCAGGCGCGTGTCCTGGGGGGCCGTGCTCGCGGGCACGCTCATCGCGCTTATGATAGTGCTCCTTGTCAACCTTTTAACATTGGGCATCGGTTTTGAAACCATCGACCCGGCAACCGAAGCCGACCCTCTGGGGGGCGTGGGGACGGGCTTAAGCATCGGCGTGATCATCGCCAACGTGCTCGCGCTCTTTTTTGGCGGCTGGGTGGCGGGTCGCTTGGCGGGCAACCCGCGCACGACCGAGGGCGTGCTCCACGGGATTTTGGTCTGGGGCTTGGTCACGCTGCTCTCTTTCTGGCTCCTCACGACCGCGGTAGGCCGCTTGGTAAGCGGCGTCACGGGCGCGATTGGTCAGGGGCTTTCCGCGGTGGGCGGGGGCATCGCCTCGGTGGCGCCCGACGCGGCGGGAGCGGTGGAGAGCGCTTTGGAGGCTCAGGGCGTGTCGCTCGAGAACATCCGCGGGGAGGCACAGGGGCTCCTCAGTAACGTCGAGGGCGTCGACATCGTCGAGGGCGAGGGCAGCGTCCAAGAAACCGCGGGGGAGGCCGCGCAGGACATAGAGAGCACCGCGCAGGCCATCGCCCAAAACCCCCAGGCGGCGACCCAGGAGATAAACGAGCTTATCGACCAGCTCAGCGCCAGCGGCGAGAGTTTGGCCGACAGCGCCAACCGTCAAGACTTAGTCGAGGCGTTGGCGGCGAACACCAACCTGTCGCAAGCGGAAGCCGAGAACACCGTGGACGGCTGGATAAGCACGCTTCAGGGCGTTGACGTGAACGTACAGGGGGCGCAGCAGGAGCTCGAGAGGGCCGCCCAAAACGCCTCCGACGCGCTTGGTCGGGCGGCGCTCTGGGCGCTTCTAGGTCTGCTCGTGGGCGCGGTCATCGCGGGCATCGGCGGCGCGGTAGGCAGCCCCAGCAACCCCAGACAGGCGCGCCGCGCTTAGAAGCGCACCCAGAACACGCTCGGTCGTTTTAGCCACGCTGCAACGTGCGCGCACGTTGCAGCCTTTCGGTTTTTCGGTTTGTGGTCGCCACGCATCGTGCAGGATATATTCGGCAAGCAAGGAGCAGCGTACAAGATGCCGAAAGGTAGCTTTGTCAAAGCATTTGAAACAAACAGGGGTGCCGGTATTGGGGCTGACGCAAGTTCGTCAAAAATCTTGAAGGAATCTTGAAGGGGAAAAAGGTGGCTTGATTGAAGGTGACGCGTGTGGATACTAGCAACTGGTTCTGTACCAAGGCCGTTAGCAAGGTCGGTTGATGGGTTTTTATCTCTGGTTCGTCGTTACGGGCTTTCTCCTCGTCATTATGGCCTTGGCGGCCTCCGTACTCAAGCGGCTGCCGCTGTCCGCGTCTATCCTCTATCTGGCGGCGGGGCTGCTTGTGGGCCCGCTCGGGCTCGGCCTGCTCACGCTCGACCCGCTCGGCGAGGGCGAGGTGGAAATCATCGAGCGTCTGTCCGAGACGGTCGTGGTTTTGTCGCTTTTCGCGGCGGGGCTCAAGATGCGCATTCCTTTCCGTGACCCCAGATGGCGGCTGCCCCTGCTCCTCGCATTTGTGTCGATGACGCTGACGGTCGCCCTCATCACGGGCGTGGGCGTGTTCTTGCTCGGGCTGCCGCTCGGCGGCGCGGTGCTCTTAGGCGCGGTGCTCGCGCCGACCGACCCGGTTTTGGCCTCGGACGTGCAGGTCGAAGACCCGCAGGACGACGACCGGCTGCGCTTCGCGCTCACGGGCGAGGCGGGGCTCAACGACGGGACGGCGTTTCCTTTCGTCATGCTGGGCTTAGGGCTGCTCGGGCTGCACGAACTCGGCGCGTACGGCTGGCGCTGGTTCGTTGTCGATGTGCTCTGGGCGATTCTAGGCGGCTTGGCGATAGGCGCGCTTTTGGGGGCCGCGACGGGGCGGCTCGTGGTCTATTTGCGCAAAGAGCACCGGGAGGCGGTGGGCTTGGACGATTTTCTGGCGCTCGGGCTCGTTTTTTCGGCCTACGGCCTGGCGCTGTGGGCGAACACCTACGCCTTTCTGGCGGCGTTCGCGGCGGGGCTGGCGCTGCGGGCGGTCGAGCGGCACCGGACACCCGACGAGGTGGAAGAGCCCTCCGCGGAGGTCGCGGCGGCGGCGCAACAAGCCGAGGGCGAGGAGGTGGCGGTCGACCCCGAAAAGGCCCCCGCCTATATGGCCTCGGCGGTGCTGGGCTTTACCGAGCAGTTCGAGCGCATCGGCGCGGTGGCGATGGTCGTCCTCGTCGGCGCGCTCCTATACTACGCCGAGTGGAGTTGGGACGCTCTATGGTTCGTGCCTTTAATGTTTTTCGTGATTCGCCCCGTCGCGGTGTGGTTGGGGCTTTTGGGCTCGCACACCGACGACGTGCGCGAGGGCTTTATCGCCTGGTTCGGCATCCGCGGCATCGGCTCGGTCTATTACCTCATGTTCGCCGAGAACCACGGGCTGCCCGACGGCGTCGCGTACGAGGTGCTGTCCTTGACGCTCGTGACCATCGCCGCGAGTTCATTTGTTCACGGCGTGTCGGTCACGCCGTTTATGGCCTGGTATCGGGAGCGCTTTAACTAAAGAGGGCTCGAGTCACTTCCGCTTCGTTCCTTAGTCATCCCCTTTACGCTTGCTTCTTTCTAACTGCCCGTAAAAACTATTGAAGAAGACTAAAGCACAGAGGAAAAAGGTGATGGCGCTCAAAAAATCCCCACCAGCACCCGGATTGGTAGGGGTGTAGAACAAAGAAAAAATCCCCAATACCAACGAAAAAACGAACAGGATTGCTGTTAAATAGAGCACGATTCTCACCTCACTAAGAGAGCACAAGAACCTGAACCCGCCTCGAGCCTCAGCATAATGCCCGGTCAACAAAAAGTGAAGAGAGGTGGGGGTTTACATTTCCGCGCGCACCGCGTCTTTTGAAGGCACGATCCTCGAGCCCTCCTCTTTCGCGTACACCTGCGTAAACTCCGCGCCGAAAAAGAGGATCTGGGCGGAATAGTAGACCCACAAAAGGAGCACCACCAAGGAGCCCGCCGCGCCGTAGGCAGAGGCGACGCCGCCGCGAGAGAGGTACCAGCTAATCAAAAACTTGCCAATGACGAACAGGAGCGAGGTCACCGCCGCGCCTACCCACACGTCGCCCCAAGCAATTTTCACGTCCGGCAGGTACTTGAAAATGAGCGCGAAAAGGAGCGTGATGATCGCAAAAGAGACGAGCACGTTGACTATTTGCCAGATGAATTCCGCGCCGGGCAACACGTCGGCAAAATAGTTGCCCAAGACCGAGAGCGCCGTCGAGAGAAGGAGCGACACGAGCAGCAAAAAGGCGATGGCTAAGACCATGCCGAGCGAGAGCAAGCGCACCAAAAGGAGGTGCATCACGCCGCCCTTGTCGGGGTCGGGCTTGACTTCCCAGATGGTATTAAGCGCGTTCTGGAGCTGCGCGAACACGCCCGTGGCTCCCACAAGGAGAGTAATCGTACCCAGAACCGTCGCCAGAACGCCGCCGCCCGAATCCGCTTGGGCGTTCAATATTCCCTGGATGGTGGTCGCCACGTTTTCGCTGGTGAGGCTCTGTATTTGGCTGATGATCTGGTCCTGCGCGTTCCCTTGTCCGTAGATGATGCCGAGGATGCCGATGATGATGACCAACAGGGGCGCGAGCGAGAAGACGGTGTAGTAGGCCAGGGCGGCGGCGAACACGGGCGCTTTGTCCTCGCTCCACTCGGAAAAGGTCTGTTTAAGAAGGCTGAAAAGTTTGCTTGGGTTCAAAAGGATTCCCCCATCTGGTTTGGTAGGCGGCTCGAGCCGAACGCTCCAGCGTAAGTCTGGTACCTCGTTCTAATATATCCTAAGCTTTGGCAAGCTTTTTGTCGGGGAGGCGAAGTGCATAGTCTTATGGGCGCGGTTGGCGTTATGGTGCTCCTTGTGACGCTTTACGACGTGGTTAGAACGACGCTGGGACTGCAAGGCGGCGGCCCTTTGACCAAGAGGCTGTCGAAGGGGCTGTGGAAGGGCGCGTTGCGGCTTCACCGCCTACGGCCCGCGCACGGCCTGCTCTCTCAGATGGGCACGGTCATCCTGCTCGCGGTGGCGGGGCTCTGGGCGCTGCTGATGTGGCTGGGCTGGACGCTCCTGTTTAGCGCGGACCCTGGGGCGGTGGTGCTCGCCTCGACGGGCGAGCGGGCGGGCTTCTGGGCCACGGCTTATTTTGTGGGCTACACGGTGATTACCTTGGGCGTGGGGGACTACAGGCCCGTGGGCGCGCCCTGGCAGCTCGCCACCGCCGCGGCGGCGTTTACGGGCTTTTTCATCGTCACGCTTTCCATCACGTTTTTGGTGCCGGTGCTCTCGTCGGTGGTCCAAAAGCGGAGCGTGGCGCTTCTCATCTCGAGCTTAGGCCGCACGCCCGAGGAATTGGTCGCGCGGGCCTGGGATGGCGGGGACTGTAGCGCGCTCTCGAGCCACCTGCCCACGCTCACGAACGAACTCGCCGCGCTCGGCCAGCGCCACCTGGCCTACCCGGTGCTCCACTATTTCCACTCCTCGAGCCGCGACACCGCCGTCGCGCTCAACTTAGCGGTCTTGGACGAGGCGCTGGGCTACTTAGCGTGGGGCGTGGACGACTGCGGCGTTCCCGACGCCACCCTCAAAGCGCTACGGCGGGTTATCGGCGCGTACCTGCAAACGCTCAGCAGCGCCTTTGTCAGGGCTGCGGAAGAAGCGCCGCCGCCCGCGCCCTTGGAACCTTTGCGCGAAAGGGGCGTCACGACAGCGGATGAGAACGCGTACCACGATGCTCTCAACAACCACGCTGAGAGGCGCAAGCTCTTGGTCGCCCTCGTCGAGACCGACGGTTGGGCGTGGCGCGACGTTGGAGGAGCGTGATGCCGCGCGCCCCGGAAAACGCCAAGTCGTGGGTGGATAGGGCGGCTCGAGCCGGCTACGTCGCCAAGGGTACGGTTTATGTTCTCGTCGGCGTGCTCGCCGCCAGGGCCGCGCTGAGTGGCGGCGGTGCAGAGGGCAAGGGCGGCGCGCTGCGGGAACTCACGGCGCAGCCTTTCGGGCAGGTGCTCCTCCTCGTCGTGACCGTCGGCCTGGTGGGGTACACCCTCTGGCGCTTCGTCCAGGCGGCGCTGGATACGGAGGGCGAGGGCGCGGGTCTCAACGGCGTCCTCTTCCGCGCAGGTTTCGCCTTGAGCGGCCTCGTTTACGCTGCGTGGACTTTCGTCGCCCTGCGCGTGCTCTTGCCCGGAAGGAGCGGCCCCCAGAACCCCCAAGAAGACTGGACGGCGCGGCTCATGGCGCAGCCCTTCGGGCCGTGGCTGGTCGGCGCGTTCGGCCTCATCATCGTCTCGGTGGGGCTCTACCAGGCGTACCGCGCTTACGGGGCCGATTTTCGTGACAGCTTAAAGCTGAGCAAAGAGGCCGAACGCGAAACCTGGGTGACGAACGCGGGTCGGGTCGGTTTCACGGCCAAGGCGGTCGTTTATGGGCTTATCGGTATCTTTTTCATCCAGGCGGCACTGCGGCACGACCCAGAAGCGGCGGGGGGCTTAGGCGACGCGCTGCAAACCGTGGCGGCTCAGCCCTACGGCCCCTTCCTGCTCGGCCTGCTCGCCCTCGGCCTCGCCGCCTTTGGACTTTTCTCGCTCCTATTGGCGCGTTACCGCGCGCTCTTCGGCTCGGCGGAGTGAGCGGGCGCTTTTACGAGGCCGGAACCAAATTTGAGATTGAGGCGCAGTTTTTAGGAAATGTTTCGCTTATCATTTTTCCGAGAAAGGACGGATTCTTATGGCGATGATAGCCCCCAAAGACCGCATGTTCAACACCCAAATAGATTTTAGCGAGGACACCCGCGAGAAGCTCGTGGACATCCTTAACCAGCAACTCGCCAGCACGACCGACTTGTACACGCAGGTCAAGCAGGCGCACTGGAACGTCAAGGGCATCCACTTCTTCCAGCTCCACGAGCTTTTCGACCACGTGGCCGAGGTGATCCAGCCCTATTCCGACATGATAGCCGAGCGCGTGACCGCGATGGGCGGCTACGCGATGGGCACGGTGCGGATGGCGGCGGCCAACTCGAACCAACCCGAGTACCCGACCGACGCCGTGGCGGGCCACGAGCACTTGGAGGCGGTCATCGACCGCGTCGCGGCCTACGCCAAGAGCACCCGCGAGGCCATCGAAAGGACCGACGACTTAGGCGACCCGACGACCGCGGACATGTTCACCGAAATCTCGCGCGGGGTGGACAAGCAGCTCTACTTTTTGGAGGCTCACTTGCAGGGCGGCGGCATCAACGCACAGTAGCCTAAACAGGTGCTTTCTAGCATATACGGACGGCTCGAGCCCAAGGGCTCGAGCTTTTTCATGAAACGGTTTGCAACCACACCGGGTCTTTTATAGCAGGTATTATCCTGAGCCCACATCCCAGCCAATCAGAAGTAGAACAAGTTTGTCTCAAACGAGATGACGCGTGCCCGCTAGGGTATACCCCCTACACCAAACGGGACGACACCCCCTAAAAAAAGCGAACGCCGCGTGGGAGGCGCGGCGTTCTTGGAAGAGAAATGGGGAGGGAGTGCCCCAGGTTCATAAAGACATATACCCGCCCGGAAACGAGGTTGGATGTACAAATGTACGTGAGATTTCTCACTCAGCTACGGCTTTTCTGTCCTCCGAGCGCCCGTCCCGCCTCCGCGACCTCGTCCCAAGGAAGGGTTTCGGTGGCGCGCTCTAAGGTCCGCTCATGCCCCTTACCACAAAGAAGCACCGCGTCGCCCGGCTCGGCGAGGGCGACGGCTTTGCGAATCGCCTCGCGCCGGTCGGGAACGAGCCAAAACGTTTCTCTTTCGCGCCCTCCCGCGCGTTCGGCACCCTCCGCAAGCGCGGCAAGAATCGTATGAACGTCCTCAGAGCGCGAATCCTCTTCCGTAAAAATCGCCACGTCCGCGTGACGTACGCTAGCCTCGCCTAAAGGAACGCGCTTGCCGGGGTCGCGTTCGCCCGCTGCGCCGATGACGACGATGAGTTTCCCCTCAATTTGGGGACGCACCGCCCCCAGCGCCTTGGCGAGGGCGGGGGCGGTGTGGGCGAAGTCCACCACGACTATAAAGGGCTCCCCCTGGACGAGCTGCATCCGGCCCGGCACGCCCCCAAAGGTGCGAAGGCGCTCGAGCAATGTGGGCAGCCCCAACCCCGCCTCATGCGCCGCCGCGAGCGCCGCGAGCGCGTTATGGACGTTGTACGAGCCCACCATCGGCAGGGCGGCGGGGTACTGGACCTCCCCGACGTGAAGATTCCAGGTTAAAAGTCCGGGGGCCTCCTCTACATCTGTAGCGCGCCAGTCGGCGGAACGTCCGGTGCCGTAGCTCACCACGTCCCGCGACACGCCCGCAAAGAAACCAAAAGCCGGGTCGTCCGCGTTGAGAACGCTCCGCCGCGCCCGCCGCATGAGCGTCCCTTTGGCCTCGCGGTAAGCCTCAAATGTTTTGTGATGGTCCAGATGTTCCGGACTCAAGTTGGTGAGGACACCGATATCATAGTCCACCCCGTCCAGCCGATGCTGCGAAAAGCCGTGCGAGCTCGACTCGACCACCGCGTGCGTGAGGCCGGCGTCGCGGAAGCGCGCCAAGAATCCCTGCACCTCGGGCGCTTCGGGGGTGGTGAAGTGGCCGGAAAGGTCCAGGGATTCGTCCTTAAGTTTCACCCCTGCGGTGGATAAAAGCCCAGTTGGATGGGTGCCTGAGAGGAGATGGTGCAGCAGGTAAGCCGTCGTCGTCTTGCCGTCGGTGCCGGTCACGCCAAAGGTGAAAAGGTCTTTCGAAGGATGACGATGAAACGCCGTGGCAAGTTTGGCTAGGGCGACCTTGTCGTTCTCCACTTGCAGGTAAGGAACGCGCCCGCGCCAATGAAACGCGCGCCGCTCCTCCGCCGACGCCTCACCCACGACGGCCACCGCGCCCCGCGCTAACGCCCCCTCGACAAAACGGTGCCCGTCCACCACCTCGCCCCGCCTAGCCACAAAGACGAAACCGGGCTCGACGCGGCGGCTGTCCTGAGCCACGCCCCGCACGTCCACGTCGGGCAGGTTGCCGGGCGTCTCCCCCAAAACTTGCAGAAGTTCGGCGAGCGTCATGGCAGGATGGGGAGGGTTAGGCCGTGGGGCTCGAGCCGCGCCGTCACGCGCGCCAAGTCCGCCGGTCGGCCCACGAAATCCAAACCGTCGGTGTCGATAACAATTTTGGGTGAGAGCGTATACGCGTCTACCCAAGCGTCATATAAGCGGTTGAGACGAGCCAGGTAAGCGTCCTCGATGGCGGCTTCAAAGGCGCGGCCCCGCCGGGCGATGCGCTCGCGCAACGTCGGCAGGCTCGCTCTCAAGTAAATGAGCAGGTCGGGCGGGCGCAGGGCCTGGAGGATGGCCTCGTACATGCCGCAGTAGCTTTTATAATCGCGCGCGTCCATCACGCCCTCCTCGAACAGGTTGCGGGCGAACACGCCCGCGTCTTCGTAAATGGTGCGGTCTTGAATCACGCGGCCCGCGCGGTTGACGCGTGCTAGGTGCTGCTCGAGCCGCCTCGAAAGAAAAAACATCTGCGAGTGAAAGGCGTACCTTCGCATGTCGCGGTAGAAGTCCTCGAGATAAGGGTTCTCGTCCACCGCCTCGAACACGGGCAGGAGCGCGTAGCGCCGCGCCAGAATGTCGGTGAGGCTCGACTTGCCCGCGCCGATGTTGCCCGCAACGGCTATGAACATGGTGGACTTACGAGACGTAGACTTGCAAGCGGATGTGTAGAACGCGGATGTGCAGGGCCTCGAGCACACAAAAAGCGTTTACCCGAAGCTTGAACGCTCTTCAATCCCCAATCCCGCATCTCTTTACGCCCCTTCACGCCACCCTCGCCGCCCGCACGATGTCCCCCACCAGCCTCTCGCGGTCGCACTCGAGCCCGACAAAATCATAGTCGGCGGCCTCGACGACGTGCAGCGGCCCGCGGTAAGCGTGAAAATAACCGTCGTACGCCTCGCCCAAGCGCCGCAGGTAGCTCGCCTCGATGTTTTTTTCAAAAACGCGGCCCCGCTTGGCGATGCGCCGCAAGAGCAGGTCGGGCGCGGCGCGCAGGTAGACGACCAAGTCGGGCGCGGCGAGTTTGGGCTTGAGCTGCATATAGAGTTCTTCGTAGAGCGCCCACTCGTCGCCCGCTAGGTTGAGTGAGGCGAAAATAAAGTCTTTGTCAAATAGGTAGTCGCTCACCGTGTGCTCGAAAAAGAGCGCGCCCTGGTTGAGGTCTAAAATCTGCTTGTAGCGCGAGAGCAAGAAAAATACTTGCGCGTTAAAGGCGTAGCGCGCGGGGTCTTCGTAAAAGGGGGCCAAAAAAGGATTCTCCTCGACCACTTCCAACACGAGCCGCGCCCGGAGCGTTTCGGACAAGAGCCGACTCAGGCTCGTTTTCCCCCCACCGATGGGGCCTTCGACGACGATATAAGCCAAGGGGCACCTCCTAAGCAAGCGCGAGTATAGCAGGTGTCACCCCTTTCAGGCGAAATTTAGTCTGGAGATTACCGTGTGGCACGGAGTCTGATAACAGGTAGCATCCGTATATTAGGAGAAGCGAGGTGTTGCCCAGGTAGCATCTGCTTTTCTAGCCAAGACCAGAACTGCACACCTCGCCTCTTAGGCTACGCTGCGATTGCCTGATACCAAGAAGCTTTTTAGCCCCATTTGCGGATATGCACAGCAGCGAGCACCAACCTAAGGAGGTTGTATGGTCATTATAGGCATAGACCCGCATCCGGGCAGTCACACCGCGGCGGCCCTAGACAAACAGGGAAAAGTGCTCGGCCACTGCACGGTAGCCAATACAGGAGAGGGCTTAGCCGAACTGGCGTGCTGGCTCGGGCGCTATGAGGTTGAGGCGTGTGCGGTTGAAGGCGCGAACAACCCTTTCTCAAAGGCGTTGAGTCGGGGTTTGTCGCAAGACTATCCCGTCGTCGATGTCAGCCCCAGCTTGACCAGCCAGTACCGTAGTAAGAGGGGGCACAAGAAGAGCGACGAGGTTGACGCTGAGAACGTCGCCAGGGTTGTGCTTGCCAATCCCGAGCTGAGCCGCTTTGAACCGCGCGCAAAAGTAGAAGAACTCAAGACGCTGACCCGAACAAGAGACGCGCTGGTCAAACAGCTCACCGCTCACCGGCTAGGTTTGCGAAGCATCGAGCTCGAGAGCGCTCGTGAGGCACTGCGCGCTGTGGTCGAGGTACTGCTCGAGCAGATTCAGCGGCTCGAGGGCGTGATGAAGCGCCTTGTTAACGAACTGATGCCCGAACTTCTAAGCGTCCAAGGTGTCGGGGTGGTTCACGCCGCTATCCTCTTAGCCGAAGCAGGCGATGTCAGACGCTTCCGCTCTCAACATGCGTTTGCTATGTTCTCCGGCTGTGCTCCGGTTGAGCGCTCCTCGGGTGGACAGCACAGAAAACAGCTCAACATCGGCGGCAACCGTCGGCTCAACCGCACGTTTCATATGATGGTGCAGGTGCGCTCGCGCTGTGACAAAGCAACCAGAGCCTACCTCGACAAAAAGCAACAGCAGGGCAAAACGCGCAGAGCTGCTTTCAGGTGTCTCAAGACCCATCTCGCCAGAGAACTGTTCCGCTTCATGCACCACAACGTCAGGACACATCCACAAAGGTGGACAACCTCTTGACAAAGATATACCAAGTTCTGGTTTGAGGAAGACACAGCTTATGCGCTGCCGTGTAACACAGAGTTTCAAGGATGCTACCCGCGCATCGGCACCCTCAGTATTTATGCGACCCGCTATGAGAGACGGTACCTGTGCCGGTAAGCTCAGTGTGGATGAAAAACGCTGCGTACAGCCTTTACGTTCGCGGAAGCCTTGCGGTTGGGGGAACGCTCCTCTATACTTCATGCCAGGGGGCGGGGTACGGTGCGGTTGGAAGTGAGATTTAGAGGGTGCGAACTTTGAACGGTGTGCGGGCGATGGTTATAAGCTGATGCGTTATCCCTGCTACGACAGAAGCATGATGTAGACGCCGCGCAAGCCGAACAAGCAAAGATGTTTCGAGCCTTCCCCCCGCGGCTGTACAGAAGCGTAAGCGACATTTGCACCCAACACATCATTGGCCTCTCATGGAGCGTGCTACAATTCAACCACCGATGGAAGACAACTTACCGGACCGATCGCGTCTTTTCACCACTTTAACAAAACCCCTTCATACAAACCTCACCAAAACGTGCGGGCTTCTCCTCCTTTCTCTGCCCCTCTCGCTCGCGTTCGCTCAGGAGGCGGGCGGGGGCGTGTCGCCCTATAAGATCGTGCTGCTCGTGGTGCTGCTTATCCTTTCGGGCCTCATGTCGGGCTCGGAAACCGCCCTGACCGCGGTGGGCCACTGGAAAATCCGCCAGCTCCGCGAGGAGGGGCAGGACCCGACGGGGGCCTTTGCGCTGCTCGAGCAGGACCCGACCCGCTTTATCACCACGCTGCTCATCGGCAACAACTTGGTCAACATCGCGGCGACCGCGCTCGTCACGCAGATCACGCTGCAACTCGCCGCCTCGCTAGGCACGTCCGAGGCGGCGGCGGTCGCCTACGCGACGGGCGTCATGACGCTGCTCGTGCTCATTTTCGGCGAGATCACGCCCAAGTCGTTCGCGGTGCATAACGCCGTGGCGATGTCGCGGGTGATCATCAAGCCCGTGTACGTGCTCTCGGTGGTGCTCTACCCAGTGGGCATATTCTTCACCTTTGTGGCCTCGTCGATCTTAAGGCTTTTCCGCTTAGAGCCCGCTTCGATGCCGCTGATTACCGAAAACGAACTCCGCTTGATGCTCCGCAGCGCCGAGGAGTCGGGCGTCATCGAGGCGCAGGAGCAGGAGATGATTCGGGGCATCATCGAATTAGAAGAGACCGTCGTGCGCGAGGTGATGACGCCGCGCGTGGACGTCGTGGCGGTGCCCGAAGAGGCCACGCTGAACGACCTTTTGTCGGTGGTGACCAAGCACGGCTACAGCCGCTTCCCCGTCTACGCCGACACCATCGACAACGTGCGGGGCATCGTCTACGCCCGAGACCTGCTGGCTTACCTTAAGCGCCCCGACGCCATCACGAAGACGCGCGTGTCGGAACTCATGACGCCGTCGCAGTACGTGCCCGAAACGCTCGATATCTTGTCCTTGCTGCGCGACATGCGCATCCGCAAGAACCACATGGCTGTCGTGGTAGACGAGTTCGGCGGCACGGCGGGGCTGGTCACCTTAGAAGACATCATCGAGGAGGTCACGGGCGAAATCTATGATGAGACCGACGAGGAGGAAGAGGAGGAGATTTTGCCCTTGGAGGGCGACCGCTACCGCATCCTCGGCTCGGCACATTTGGATGAAGTCGGTGCCGCGCTCAAGCTCACCTTTGACGAAGAGGGCGAGTACGACACGCTGGCGGGCTTTCTTATTTCCAAGTTCGGCTATATCCCCACCTCGGGCGAGAGCTACGACTACGGCGGCTACAGCTTCGCCGTCGAGGAGGCCGACGAGCGCCGCGTGCTGTCGGTGGTCGCCTCGCCCGTTCCCGCCGAGGTGCCCGTCGAGGCGAACGAGGACGCGCTCAGCGAAAGTCAGTGATATCAGCCGTAGAGGAGGCGCGAGCGCGGCTGCGGGCGGCGGGGCGCGTGGCGGTTCTTACGGGCTCGGGTGTCTCGGCGGCCTCGGGCGTCCCGACTTTTCGCGGCGCGGGCGGGCTGTGGCGGCGCTACCGCGCGGAGGACTTGGCGACGCCGCAGGCTTATGCCAGAGACCCCGACCTCGTCTGGGAATGGTACAAGATGCGCTTTACGATAGTCGCGGCGGCGGAGCCCAACGAGGCGCACCGGGCGCTGGTTGGGCTGGAAGCGAGAATTCCTGATTTCACGCTGGTGACTCAGAACGTTGACGGGCTTCACGAGCGGGCAGGGTCTAAGCGGGTCTTAGAGCTCCACGGCAACATCACCAAGAGTCGCTGCGAGGCGTGCGGGCATGTGGGGGGGCTCAGGGCCGATTTTGACCCGCCCCCGCGCTGCTCGCTTTGCGGCACCAGAGCCCGCCCCAACGTCGTCTGGTTTGGCGAGGCGCTGCCACAGGAAACCTTCGCCGCGGCGGTAGACGCCTTTGCGGGGGCCGAAGTCGCGCTTGTGGTGGGCACCTCGGCGTTGGTCGAGCCCGCCGCGAGTCTGGGAAGGCTGGCGGCGCAGCGAGGCGCGTTTGTGATTGAAGTCAACCCCGAAGCCACGCCTTTGAGTTCCGTCGCTCATATGTCTCTTCGGCAGGAGGCGGTGGCGGGGCTGGCGGCGCTGTTGGGTGAGCTAACAGAATCCAAGTAACGCAGCCCTCAGATTTCAAAAATTTTTGTTCGCAGACCCCCTCACCCTCCGGCTCGGTTAGAATACGTTTCACACAAACCGAAGGAGGTGAGACGGCGTTATCTAGTCCAGTCACTGGTAAAAAGCTGTTAACGGAAATTTTGCAGAGAGGATATGTATGCACAAAAGATTTTTGAGATGGTCTTTCGTCCCGCTTCTCGTCTTTTTTGTCCTGCCCCTGGCCCTCGCCCAGAGCGTCCAAACGGGCACGGGCGGCGCGGTCGCCACGGTAAGCGAACCCGCGTCACAAGTGGGCATCGACATTTTGGAAGCGGGCGGAAACGCGGTGGACGCCGCCATCGCCGCCGCGGCGGTCATCAACGTGACCGAGCCTTTTAGCGCTGGCATTGGCGGGGGCGGCTTCATGCTCGTTTATTTAGCCGACGAGGACCGCGTGGTTGGCATCGACGCGCGCGAGATGGCCCCCGCGGCGGCGACGCCCGACATGTTTTTGGACCCCGCCACGGGCGAGTCCATTCCTTTTTACCCGGAGCGCATTACCAGCGGCCTCGCGGTGGGCGTACCCGGCACCCTGGCGGGCTGGCAGGAGGCGCTGGCGCGCTACGGCACGATGAGCCTGTCCGAGGTTCTGCAACCCGCCATCGAGGTTGCCGAAAACGGTTTTGAAGTGACCCAAACCTTTCACGACCAGGTGGAGAGCAATAGGGAGCGCTTCGCCGCCTTTACCTCTACCTCCGCGCTTTATCTCCCCAACGGCGAAGTGCCCGCGGTCGGCAGCACCTTCACCAACCCCGACTTAGCCGCGACCTTCCGGCTGATTGCCGACGAAGGCATAAATGCCCTCTACCGCGGCCCCATCGGCGAAGATTTGGTGGAGGCGGTGCGCAACCCGCCGACGGTCGAAAACCCGCCCTTCGAGGTTCGCGCCCAGGAGATGACGATGGCCGACCTCGACGCCTACGACGTGCCCATGCGTGAGCCCGTCGTAGTTGAATACCGCGACTACACAATCGTTGGCATGGCACCCCCCACGAGCGGCGGGCTGACCATCGGGCTGATTCTGAACATGCTCGAGGGCTACGACTTAGGCACCCTGCCGCGCGAGGAGGCGATTCACCGGATGCTCGAGGCCTCCCGCTTGGCCTACAGCGACCGCGGCGCGTACATGGGCGACGCGGACTTTGTCAACGTGCCCGTCGAGGGCCTCGTCTCCCAGGACTACGCCGACGAGCGCCGGGAACAGATTGGCGACGAGGCGGGCGAGGACCCCGCGCCAGGAAACCCTTTTGCTTACCAAGACGACCCGAGCCCACCCTTGGGCGTGCCCGAGACCGCCGACACCGAGAGCACCTCGACCACCCACCTCGTCACCGCCGACGCTTCCGGCAACGCGGTAAGTTTCACCACCACCATCGAGTCCATCGGCGGCTCCGGCATCGTCGTACCCGGACGCGGCTTTTTACTCAACAACGAGCTCACCGACTTCTCTTCCGACCCCGTAGGCCCCAACGCGCCCGAGCCCTTCAAGCGCCCGCGCTCGTCGATGTCGCCGACGTTTGTTTTTGAGGGTGATGACCTGCGCATGGCGCTCGGCACGCCGGGGGGCTCGACGATTATCACCACGGTGATGCAGATTTTGCTCAACGTGATTGACTTTGACATGACCCTAGAGGAGGCCCTCGAGGCCCCGCGCTTCACGCAGCGCAACACGAGCGAGACGCGCGTCGAGGAGCGGGCGGATCCCGAACTGTTGGCGGCCTTGGAGGCGCGCGGCCACACCTTCTCCACCACCGACGAAATCGGCGCGGCGGTGGGCATCTACTTCACCGACGACGGGCTCACCGCCGTGGCCGAGGCCCAGCGGCGCGGCGGCGGCGCGGCGCGGGTGGTGAACCCGGAGGAGTGAGCGCGGCGCGGCTGAGCTTGTTGTGAGGCGAAGTGTGACAGGGGAAAGATGAGGGCTTTTCTCTCATCTCCCACACCCTCACGAAAATGTTAGCCTGTAGAGCAGACTATGCCGCAGACAAACACACAAGCCAGCCAGCGCGTCGCCATCTTTATCGACGGGGCCAACTTCCAAAAAGCCACCTTCGAGGGCTTGGGAATGCAAGTCGATTTCAAGGCGCTGCTCTCGGTTTTGGCCGGGGGCGGCACTTTGGTGCGCGCCTACTACTACACGGGCGAGTTCGACGCCGAATCCATCGAGCATTATGTGAACCTGCACAACCCCGCCTATCCCGAGGCGATGCGCTCGGACATGCGCAACAAGCTCGCTCGAGACCGCGGCTTCCACCGCTACCTAAACCGCAACGGCTACCGCGTCGTCACCAAGGGCGTGCGGATTTTTAGGGACGCGCTCGGCGACGTGTCCATCAAGGCCAACGTGGACCTAGAGCTCGCCATCGACATGCTTAATCTGGCCGAGCGCGTGGACAAAGTCGTGCTCGTCTCGGGCGACGGCGATTTTGTCCCGCTTGTAAACGCGGTGGCCGCCAAGGGGGTGCGGGTGGCGGTGGTGAGCACGCAGAGCCGCGTGGCGCAGGCCAACGGCTACCGCGCCTCGGACCTGCTCATCGACGCCGCCGACGAATATTTGAGCGTCGAGAAGCTGCGCGCGCGCATCGAACGCAACGACCGCCACAGCGAGGACGAACTTTTTGAACTTACCGGCCACACCCTCGCCGGGGTGGTGGAGGAAAAGAACGCCGACCGCGGCTTTGGCTTCCTTCGCACCGACGACGGCAAAAAGGTGTTTTTTCACCTCCGAGATTTGCAGGGTCCGCTCATGTTTGAAAACCTAAACGAAGAGGACGAGGTGCTGTTTGAACTCCGCGACGAGCGCGACGAGCGGCAACCTTACGCCCGCGCCCGCGACGTGCGGCTGCGCGAGGCGGCTTAAGCCCCCACCTCCGCCCCCCGCTTCTTCTCAACCCAGCCCCCACACGAACATGGTACTTTAGACCCCATGCCTCACACGCCGCTACGTGTGTTGTCCGACCACGGCCCCATACGCGTCGAGCTGGCGCGCTGGCAGGGGCGGCTGGTGGTGGTGAAACGCCTGCGCATCCCCTCGTCCGTCCTGGCCGAGCGCTTGGAGCGCGAGGCGGAGGTGGTGCAGAAGCTCGAGCACGAGAACATCGTGCCCCTACTCGCGGTCGAGAACAGCGCGCTCATTTATGACTACTGTCAGGGAATGAACTTAGCCGAAGCCTTGTCTGAGGGGGCGCTGCGTGTAGAACGGGCGGTGCGCATCATCACGGACGTGCTAAAGGCGCTCGAGTACGCCCACGCGCGCGGCGTGATTCATTTCGACGTCAAACCGTCCAACATCATGCTCAAGAGCGAGCGGGCGCTCCTCACCGACTTCGGTTTTGCCAAAGACCTCGCGCTCAGCAAAATCACGCATCAGGGTGTGCTCTTGGGCACGCCCAACTACATGGCCCCCGAACAGTTCGCAGGAAAGCGCGACGACCCCCGGAGCGACCTCTACTCGGCGGGGGCGGTGCTCTACCACATGCTGACGGGCGGCCCGCCCTATGGGAGCGGGGTGATCCGCTTTTTGGTGGGCGACGACCGGGTGGTGCTCGAGCCCCTGCCCCTCCGGGCGGCCTCCTTGGCGAGCGTCGTCTCCACCACCCTGTCGCGCGCGCCCGCGGACCGTTTCGGCAGCGCGAGCGCGATGCTCTCTGCGCTTGTCAACGCGCTCGAGACGACCTGAAAAAGGCGTCCAGCAGCGTTATCCCGCTTTCTCTCCCTCCGGCACAGGTACACTGTAGACATGATTCTGGCCTTTAGCGGCGACCCCTTCCTGGCGGCGCGGGCCTCCAGGCGGGCGCTTCGGGCTCGAGGCTTCCGCGCGGAGGCGACGACCGAACTCGGCGAGGGCATGACCGGGGCGGAGGTGGCGCAGCTCGCGGCGCAGTCGGGGCTTTTCGGCGCGGTCGCGCTCCTTTTGGACTTTGACGCCGCATTCACCGGTCAGGCGGGGGTCAAGCCGCGCAACGAGGTTGTGAAAGCACTTTCTGAGGTGCCGCCGGACCCGCTCATCGTCGTGCTCGACTCCGGCGCGACCGCCTCGAGGCAAAAAACGTACGCAACCCTGGGCGAGCACAAGCACCTGCCGACGCCCCGCTTCAACGCGCTCGCCTCCTGGGCACGCGGCGAACTCAAAAGCGAGGGCGTCTCTTTTGAAAGCGATGTGCCCGACACGCTCGCCGACCTTTTCGGCGAGGACTTGCCCGGCATCGCCGCCGAGGTGCAGAAGCTCGCGGTTTTGGACGAGACCTTGACGAGCGCGCGGGTGCGCGATATTTCCAACCGCCCCGCCGCGCGCGACGCCTTTGGTTTTATTGACGCGCTCATCCAGGGGGACGCTCTCGCCGCGCTTTTCACGCTGCGCTCGCTTGTCTCGCAGGGCGAAGCGCCGCCGCGGATTCTGGGCGCGCTGAGCTGGCAGTTCGGCCTCGTGGCGCGCTGCGTGGGGCTGCGTGAGGGCCGCGGGCGCATTGACGCAGGCGGAGTCGCCGGAGCGCTCAAAGTCAAGCCCTTCGTCGCCCAAAAGGCGCTTGGCATCGCCCAGCATCTCGACGAAACGCGTTTGTTGGGCGTGCTTGACAAGCTTCTCGAGGCCGACGTCGCCATGAAAACGGGGGGGGACGGGGTGTGGGCTTTGGAGAGGTTGGCGCTCGAGCTTTCGGAGCTTTTCGAGGCTGCCTGAAACTTTGGTGGTTTTGCAGGAAGCGGGAGTCATGAATATCCTTCCCAAGTCACTTACAACGGTCACGTACGAGAGGGCTCGAGCCTAAACCAAACAAACCTTCGTGAAGGTTCACCCACACCAAGAACAAAGCTCGGGCCTCGAGCGCCTGCGGTATGCTCCCCTTTGTGCGGAGCTTGACGGAACGTTTTTTGAAACGCGACGAACGCGCCCTGGCGCGCGCCATCAGCCTTGTCGAGGCGGGGGCCGAGGCTGGGCAAAGCCTTCTCCAGTCGGTGCGTAAGGAAAGCACGAGTGATGGTAAAGACGGAGCGCGCATCGTCGGCGTGACGGGGGCACCGGGGAGCGGCAAGAGCACGCTGGTGGACCGGCTCATCGGCGTGGCGCGCGCAGCACAGCGCCGGGTGGCGGTGGTGGCGGTGGACCCGACGAGCCCCTACAGCGGCGGCGCGATTCTGGGCGACCGCATCCGCATGACGCGCTGGCACGAGGACCCGGAGGTCTTTATCCGCTCGATGGCGACGCGCGGGCACTTGGGCGGCCTGGCAACCGCGACCTTGCAAGTCGTCGCGCTTTTGGAAGCCTACGGCTTCGATGACGTGTTTATCGAAACCGTAGGCGTGGGCCAGTCGGAGGTGGATATCGTGAGCGTCGCGGACACCACGCTGCTAGTGCTGACGCCGGGGCAGGGCGACAGCGTCCAGACCGTCAAGGCGGGCGTGATGGAAATCGCCGACGTGTTCGCCGTCAACAAGGCCGACCACCCCGGCGGCGGGCGCTTGAAGCGCGAGTTGGCAGCGCTCTTAGAACTCGGTCTCAAAGAAGAAGGCTGGCGGCCCCCCATCCAGGAAACGGTGGCCTCCAAGGGTGAGGGTGCCGAGGCGCTTTTTGAGGAGCTAAACGCGCATCACACATACTTGCAAAGCACGGGCGCTCTGGAGGAGCGGCGGCGGGCGCGCGCCCGCTTCGAGGTGTCCGCACTTCTTACTGAACGGGTACGGCGCGAACTCGAGTCGCGCGAGGAAGCTTTTATAGACGCGGTGTTGCAGGGCGAGCTAAGTTCCGCCGAGGCGGTTGGGCGGCTGCTCGAGAGCTTGAAAGCCAGTGAAGAGTGGTGAGTGGTTAGTTGTTCTAATCACTATCCACTCACCACTAACCACTCAGCCTTGTACACTAAAGCATGATTCACGCCGTCTACCCTGGCTCTTTCGACCCGCTGCACAACGGTCACTTGGACGTTATCCGCCGCTCGAGCTCCATCTACGACCGCCTGACCGTCGCAGTGCTCAACAACCCGCTCAAGGACAGCAAGCTCTTTTCCATCGAGGAGCGTCTGGCGATTATCGAGGACGCGACCAAAGGGATGGAAAACGTGTCCGCGGCGAAGTTCGAGGGGCTGTTGGCCGACTACATGGCGCAGGTGGGCGCGCGGGTCATCGTCAAGGGCGTTAGGGCGATTTCGGACTTTGAGTATGAATTACAGATGGCGCATCTCAACCGCCAGCTCAACCCGAAGGTGGAGACCACCTTTATCATGACCGCCACGCGCTGGTCGTACGTCTCGAGCACGCGCGTCAAAGAAATCGCCAAGTACGGGGCGGACGTGCGTAAACTTGTGCCCAAGGCGAGCCTCGAGGCGCTGGCAGAAAAGTTCGGGGACGCCTCCGCTTAGGCAGAGTCCTTACTGCTCCTCATAATGCCAGGTCAGCCCGCCGTCTACACAGTAGGTCGAGCCCGTGACGTAGTCCGCGTCTTCCGAGGCCAAAAAGGCCACCACCCCGGCCACGTCCTTGGGGTCGCCCAGGCGCCCTAAGGAAATGTTGTTCAGGACCGAAGAAATCAGCTCGGGCTTCGCCAGGAGAGCCGCGTTGATGGGCGTCTTGATGGCCCCCGGTGCCACGTCGTTCACTGTAATCTGGTGGGGCGCGAGCTCGACGGCTAAATTACGCATCATCATTTGCATCCCGCCCTTCGAGGCGCAGTAGGCGGCGAAGTTGGGAAAGGGCACCTCCTCGTGAACCGACGAGATGTTGATGATCCGGCCCGGCCGCTTCGCCTTTATAAGCGTTTTGGCAAAGGCTTGCGCGGCGAAAAAGGCACCCTTGAGGTTCACGTCCATCACCCTGTCGTACTGCGCCTCGGTCACCTCCCAAAAGGGCGCGTGAATCTCGATGCCCGCGTTGTTGACTAGAATGTTGAGCCCGCCGAAGGCGTTTTCCCCCGCCTCGACCATGCGATTCACCTCCGCCACCTTGGACACGTCGGCGGCGACGAAGACGCCTTTGGCCCCCGCTTCTTTGATCATCCCCATCGTCTCATCAACGTTGGGGTTGTCGCCCAAGTCGTTGACGACGACGTTGGCCCCCTCGTTCGCAAAGCGCAGCGCGACGGCCCGGCCGATGCCCTGGCCGCTGCCCGTCACCAGGACGGTTTTATTCTTGAAACGTTTCATAGTTTCCATGTTGCACCTCACCCCCTGTTCACGACCCGCCCAGCGAAACTCAGCGTGCGGCGCGGCAGGCCGCAACCGGGTCATACCAGACCGAGTCACGCCAAAGACTACTCCAACCGAGAAGGCTGGGTGCCCGAATCGTGCGCAGTCTCCTCAACCGGCCTGGACTTTAGCGTGCGCCTATAGAGCCAGGTAGCAGGTAGGAGCAACAGACCCGCCGCCACAAACGCCGCGCGGACGGAAACCGCGCTCGCCAGGAGGCCCAGGAGCGGGCCCCCGGCAATCTGCCCGAGCGCGTCCATCTGGTTAGTGAGCGAGAAGAGGGTGGCGCGCGTTCGGGGCTCGAGCCCCTGATTGAGCCAGGCCATGAAAAGCGGGCGGTTCACCGCGCGCAGGAGCGCCGCGGCCCAGTAAAAGGCGAGCGCGACCGCGAAGTTTCCCGCCAAACCGAACGCCACGACCGCGCCCATCAGGAGCGTGTTGAGGCCCAAAAGCGCCCCCGCCACGGCCCTGTGACTGTTCACGTCCACCCGCCGCCGCGCCCCTTCGGTGGCGAGAATTGACAGGAGGAGCGCGCCAGCGTTGATGAGGCCGAACCAGGCGACCGTTGGCAGGTCGCCGAGCGTTGGGAAAGAGAAGTGGGTGAGAAAGTGCGCTTCCCAGAGCCTGTCGAACGTTTCCGACGACGCGCCCAGGACGGCGGCGATAACGAGGACGGTTCCCAGAACGGGCCGCCGCCGCACCATGCTCAGGCCCGCGCGCAGGGTTTCCCCCATCGCCGCGAACGTGCTCCGCTCCCCCGGCGGTGTGGGCGAAAAGCCCCTTTCGGGCATGAAAAGCCACAGAAAAACGCCCAGCACCATAAAACCGACGCCGCCCGCCACCAGCGGCAGGCCGAGATATACGCCCCCCAGCGCCACCGCGACGCCGATGCCCGCGAGCGAGGCCAGTTGCCCCACCTGGGCGGCGCGCAAGTAGGCCCTCCCCACCCGCGCGGCCCCGAGTTCGTCGGCGGCCCACGCGTCCACCGCGCCGCTCTCAAAGGTCGCGCCCAAACCCCACACCACCTGGGCGAGGAGCATGGTGGCAAAGACGGGCAGGGCACCCTCGAGCACGAAACCCGCCCCAATCAAAAACATCCCGATGATGACCGAACGGCGGCGGCTGTAAAGGTCCGCGACGACGCCCGTGGGCACCTCGAAAAGGAACACGGTCGCCTCCAGCACCGTGCCGATGAGAACGAGCTGCAAGGGGCTCAGGCCCGCCGTCTCGAAGCGGTAGACGGACGACAGGGTTGCAAAAACGCTCAGGAAGAACGCGGTCGCACCCGCAAAAACGAGGTAAACCGTATAGGCTGAGAGACGGTCGGAAAATGGACTGGAAAACAAAGCTCACCACCCTTGGCCGGTCCCTAAATGAGCCAGGACCGACTCTGAAACAAATTCAGCATGTATCCTCTAAAATCCTGAAAAGAACTTAAACAAGGGGTGAGCTTGTCATCATGGCTTTACTGTAGATCATCGCAAGAGATTTGTACAGCGCGCGGTGGTTTTCTCTTGAGTTTTTCAAAAAGCGTGAACGGCCATTTGAACGGCTATTATCGTCATGGGGCACCACAACTTTATGAAGGTTTACCGAAGTCGTAGCTCGCAAAGACCGAAAAAGGCAACAGCCTGTGAGGCGTCCCTTACACATCTATAAGAAGCGTCTGCTAAACTCTCCCTCATGAAGCCTTTTCTGCCCCTCTTGTTAGCTGCCGTCTTAAGCGTTGCGGCGGCCTCGCCCTCCGTGTTTCCCGAAAACGCCGTGTTCGCAGGTGTGGGCTACGGGGGCGGTGTGACGGGGACGGCGGGGCTCGAGCTGCGGCTGCCGCTGCCCATCTTGGACGCGTCGTTGGGGCTGGAGGCCACCGCGCCCATAGGCGACCTCGAGAACTGGCAGGTGCGCGTTTCAGGCAGCGCGCTCGCCATCCCCGCGCTCGGCACGAATCCGCCGCTAGCGCTGGGCTTGGGGTTAGACGCAGGTCTTAGCGCCGAGGGGCCGAGCGCGCACTTCGGGCCTATCGTGGGCAGCGACTTACTCTTCAGCCTCGACTTGCCCATGACGGTGTCCGCCTACGTCGCGCCTGGTTACGCACGCGGGCAGGGGCTGTCGCTCGCCTGGGCGGGACAGGTGCGCTACTACTGGGACGACGTGGCCTTGGAGCTCGCCTCGTCCGACCTCACGCCGCTGCGCCTAAGCGCCCGTTTTTTGTTTTAGAGTTGACGCGGCTTTGTTTGGTCTCTTTGGTTTGAGTCTGATGGGTCGTAGCTTGTTTAGCCGGAGTCTGCATCTCGAGCCTGTATTTACAACCCGGAGAAGGCGCTAATGCGCGCTCGGCGGGCGTGGTGGCTGGGGCTGCCCGCGCTCCTTTTGCTCGCAGCCTTTGTGTTCTTGCCCCTCGTGAGCGTGCTGCGCTACGCGGGCTGGGACTGGTCGGGGTTCTCCGCGCCCGAGTGGATCGGGCTGGGCAACGTGCGGAGGCTGATTGAAGACACCGAACTCTGGCGCTCGTTACGCACCACGCTCCTGTTCGCGCTCCTCACGCTGCCCTTGTTCCTCTGGCTCTCCTACACCATCGCCACCGCTATTCAAGGGGTGAGCGTGGAGCGCTTCGTCAAGGCGCTCCTTTTTTTGCCCGGCCTCATCACCGTGGGCGGCTCGGCGGTCGCTTGGTATCTGCTCTACAACCCCGACTACGGCTTTCTTTATGAACTCACCGGGCTGGCGCTGCCCTGGAACAGCGCGGGCTGGGCCGGGCTCGTCTACATCGTGCTCTTTACCCTCTGGCAGAGCACGGGCTACGGCGTGCTGGTGATGTCGGCGGCGTTGCGGGGGGTACCTGGGGAAATTAAGGAGGCCGCGCGCATCGACGGGGCGAGCGAGACACAGGTGCGGCGTCACATCGTCCTGCCGCTCTTGCGCCCGGCGCTGCTCTTTTTGACGGTCATCGGCACGGTGCTTACTCTCCAGTCCTACACCGCGGTCTACCTGCTCACGCGCGGCGGGCCCTACGGCTCGACCCGGGTGATTGGCTACTACCTCTACGAAACCGCCTTTGAGCGGTTTCAGGTGGGCTACGGCGCGGCCATTACCCTGTTCGTCATGCTCCTGACGCTGGGCGTGGCCGCGCTCCAGGCCAGGTTTCTGGGAGGACGCGGGGGGGCTGCGCTATAGTGTTCGGGCGCCTCTTTTTTGGAAGGCTTGTCACCGGGCTCTTTTGCCTTTTCGTGCTCCTGCCCATCCTGTGGCTCGTCTACGCGGCTTTTTTGCCCGCCGAGGCCATCTTACAGGCCAGCCTGGCGACCTGGGGCTGGAGCCTGGAAAACTTCGCCGCGCTCTCCGGCACGGGGCTGGGGCGGGCGCTGCTCGTGTCGGGCGTGGTGAGCGGGCTCACGGTTTTTGGGCAACTCGTCGTCGGGCTGGGGGCCGCTTATGCGCTCCGCGCGGGGCTGCCCGCGTTCGGGCTCGTGCTCCTCGCGCTGGCGCTGCCCACCGAACTCCTGCTCGTGCCCCTCTACCGCGAGCTTCAGGTTTTGGGCCTGCTCGACACCCTGGCCGCGCTCATCATCCCCTTTCTGGCGAGCCCGCTGGTTATTTTCTTGCTTTTTCAGTCCTTGAGGCGTCTGCCCTGGGATTTGGTCGAGGCGGCGCGGCTCGACGGCGCGTCGGAACTGGGCGTCGTGTGGCGCGTGCTGGCCCCGCTCCTGCGCCCTGAACTGGTAGCCGCCGGGATTCTGAGCTTCGCCGCTCACTGGAACTTGGTGCTCTATCCCAGGGTGATGGCGGGCGAGCCGCGCCTCTACACGGTGCAGGTATTTTTGACAGAGCTTTTGCGCAACCGCCCGCTCGACTGGGGGCTCTTGGGCGCGGCGGCGCTCGTCGCTACGCTGCCGCTTCTCGCGCTCTACGTGATTTTTGAAAAACGCATCGTCACCGTGTTCGAGGCGAGCTTTAAGTGAGGGGCTCGAGCCCCTAAGCACGCGGTGCAGGTTGGCGTCCTTTAGACTTTATTCACCTAATGCTCTGTTACACATAGAAAAACCCTTAGGAGTGATAGCTTAAAGGCGTAGCCATGACTGGTATTTACGTTTGTATCAAACGCGTCTACACCGCGACCGTTTCCGCATAGGGGGGCAACTGTGCGTATCCTGCTGTTTCTCATTCTCGTCTTTACATCTCTTGCAAGCGCTCAGACGGAAATCACCTTCTGGCACTCGCAAGACGCCACCGAAACGGTCGACGCGCTCGCCGAAACGTTCAACGCGTCTCAGACGCGCTACCGGGTGGTGCCGCGCTACACGGGGAACTATATCGAGAGCTCCCTGAAACTCGTGGCCGCGCTCCAGAGCGGCGACGCGCCCGTGCTCTTTGACGCCGAGGGCACGGTGTTTGCCGAGCTTGTCGAAGAGGGCGCGCTGAGCGACCTCAGCGACCTCACCGCGGACCTCTCCCCGGCGCTGGTCGAGGACATTTTCCCGGTGATGTGGGCCTACGGCGACTTTAACGGTGCGCGTTACGGGCTTCCCTGGAACTCGACCTTGCCCGTGCTCTTTTACAACGCGACCGCCTTTGAACAGCGCGGCGTCGCGCCCCCTGCGACCTGGGACGAGTTCGAGGAGGCCGCCGCCCGCCTCACCACGCGCAACACGAAGGGCTACATCGACGTGGCGGCGGCGCTCGTTTTCGAGACGATGGTCAACTCGCGCGGCGGCAGCTTGGTCACCGAGGACGGCGAACCCAACTTCAACTCACCCGAGGCGCTGGAGACGCTTGAGCTCCTCGTCCGCCTCGCCGAAGAAAAGCACTCCATCCCCCGCTCTTTCAAGGATTTGGACGCGGCCCTGATTGACTTTGCCCGTACCAAGGGCATGATGGCGGTCGCCACCGAAGCCCTGTGGCCCCAGGGCGAACGATTTTCGGTCGCCTTCAAGGTCGCCACCGCGCCCGTCCCGACCGGAGGGTTTTCCAGAGTGCCGCTGCTCGGCGCGCAGCTCGTGGTGCTAAAAAGCGCCACGGCGGAGGAGCGCGCGGGCGCGTTCGCGTTTTGGGAATTCTTGATGGAGCCCGAGAACCTTAAGACTTGGGTCGAGGCGTCCTACTATCTACCCGCAAGGCGCGCGGCGCTGCCCCTTTTAGAGCCCTGGTACGCCGAGGACCCCAGCCGCCGGGCGGCGCTCGACGGGCTCGAGCACGCCGTCCTCCGCCCCCGCACGGGCGCTTACGTGCGCTGGCAGGGGTATCTGGAGGAGGCCCTCGAGCAGGCGGTGCGGGGCCGCCTCTCCCCGGAAGAGGCGCTGACCAGGGTGCAAGAGCGGGCGTTGGCGGACCGCTGACACTGACGGTACGCCGCACGAGAGCCGTTAGAATGTTCTTATGAGATTCTTTGCGCTCCTTTTATTCTTCGGCACCGCCCTTGCCCAGACCCCCATCTCCTTCTGGCACTCGATGGGGGCGGTTGAGGAAACCGTCAACAGCCTCGCCGAAACTTTCAACGCGTCGCAAAGCGATTACCGCCTCGAGCCGCGTTACGTCGGCCCCTATCCCGAAGCGCAGACCAAGCTGCTCGCCGCCGCCGAGCGGCCCGTCCTTTTTCAGGCCGAGCTGAGCTTTTTCCCGCGCCTCGTCGAGGAGGGGCTTGCGCTGCCCCTGAATGACCTTACGGCAGCCTTGCCCGACGCGTTTGTCGCGGACTTCTATCCCGGCCTCTGGGCCTACGGGGTGTTAAACGGCGAACGCTACGGCCTCCCCTGGAACGCCTCGACGCCCGTGCTTTTTTACAACGCCACCGCCTTTGGGCAGCGAGGCACCGCGCCCCCCAAAACTTGGGACGAGTTCGAGGAGGCCGCCGCCCGCCTCACCACGCGGGCCACCACGGGCTTTATCGCGCTCGCCGAGGCCTGGACCTTTGAGGCGATGGTGACCACGCGCGGCGGCAGCTTGGTC
This sequence comes from Trueperaceae bacterium, assembly GCA_965214995.1. GTDB lineage: Bacteria > Deinococcota > Deinococci > Deinococcales > Trueperaceae > CBDCCT01. The sequence continues at coordinate 2,876,051 of CBDCCT010000002.1, read as the reverse complement.
ACCGAAGACGGCGCACCCAATTTCGATTCGCCCGAGGCTATAGAGGCGCTCCACATGCTCACGCGCCTTGTCGACGCCCGCGAGGCGCTGCCGCGCACGCTCGCCGAGGCGAACTTCGCGCTGCTCGATTTTGTGCGCACGAAGGGCATGATGGTGTTTGCGAGCCCCGCCAACCTGCCCGACGCGACGCGCTTTTCCATCGCCTTTCAGATTGCGGCGGCGCCCGTGCCGGTGGGCTCGAGCCCCGCCGTGCCCCTGGGCGGCGCGCAGCTTGTCGTGCTGGAGGGAGCCAGCGAGGCGCAGCGCGCGGGCGCGTTCGCCTTTTGGGAATTTTTGATGGAGCCCGAGAACCTCAAAACCTGGGTCGAAGCGTCCTACTACCTGCCCGCGCGGCGCGCGGCGCTGCCCCTCCTGGAGCCTTGGTACGCCGAAGACGCCAACCGCCGGGCGGCGTTGTCGCAACTCGAGACCGCCGTGCCGCGCCCCCGCGTCGCCGCCTTTAGCACCTGGTCGGGCTTTTTGGAGGAGGCTTTAGAGCGCGCGCTCAAGGGCCAAGCCACCCCCGAAGAGGCCTTAGCCGAGGCGCAGCGCCGCGCGGAGGCCGCCCGGTAGCCGAGTGCAGCAGGCACGGTTTGAGCGGGGTTCGGCCTATCACCATTCAGGACGTAACTCAAGGGATAAACTCCGCGTCGGTAGACCGAGTACCCTCAGGACATAAATGTCAATGAAAATTATTAGACGGGAACCCCACGCGGCAACCGTCACAGCGCCTTGAAACGTTCCCCTCTACAATGGCGAAAGGGAGAAGGGCGGCACTTCACAACATTCTAGGGGAAACCAATGAAACTCGGTTACAGCCCAACCACGGCCTCCGTGCTCGAGCTCGATGAGGCCTTTAAGCTCGCGTTTAAGTTAGAACTTGATTTCATCGAACTCGCCTTTGAACTCCAGGAAATCTCCGCGGGGACCCAGCCGCCCGCGCGGGTGGGAGAGCTGAGCCGCGCCACCGGGGTCGGCGTGAGCGTCCACCTCCCCTTTGTCGACCTCAACTTGGCCTCGCTCATCCCCAAAACGCGGGCACTGGCGGTCGAGCGGGTCCAGCGCGGGCTCGACTACGCCGCGGCGGTGGGCGCGCACTGCGGCGTGCTGCACAGCGGCCAGAACCCCTTTTATCACCCCCTGGCGGTACCCCTGGCCGAGAACGCGCTCCGCGCCTCCCTCGCCGCGCTCCATAACAATGTGCCCGTGGCGCTCGAGAACCTAGCCCTAAGCCGCGCCGACTTCGTCCGCGGCCCCGAGGCGCTTAAAAGTCTCTCGGATGAAGCAGGTTTCGCTACTTGTTTCGACTTCGGCCACGCCTTTGTCGAGGGCTGCGCTGAAGAAGAGGCGGGAGACGCCCTCATCGAGCACTACTTAGACACCCTCGGCTGTAACATCATCCACCTCCACCTGCACGGCAACGACGGCAGCGCCGACCAACACCTCCCGACCGACGAGGGCCGCGTCCCCTACGCGCGTCACGCGGGTTTTCTGAGCTCTTTTGAGGGCACGGCGTGTCTCGAGGTCGCGGGCGGCAGGGACGCGCTCGCGCGCAGCGTCAAACACATACGTTCGCTCGCCGCAGGCCCTTACGCTCAAGCGCCCCTAGCGCCGCAAAAGGTTGAAGGGACGCCCAAGGGATAGCGCAGCCAGCGTATCTGAGGTTTGGTTTAGCAGGCACCATCTGATTTGAAACACGCTCACCGTACAAAGCACTGTTTAGCACGCGCTTTCGGTGATGATGTCTGCTGCTTGTCTCAGCGTGTTGTAAAACTGCTAGTTAAAGCCACAGCACAAGCTGAGCACCACCCTACGCGGTGCTCAGCTTGTGCTGCAAGCCGGCTTTTGCTCGAGCGGCTACGCCTGCGCGCCGCTCCGGAGTTTGCTAATGCGCTGGGCCAGACGCGATTTTTTGCGCGCGGCCGTGTTCTTGTGCAGCGTCGAGGTCTTGGTCGCCTTGTCGATCAAGCTTTTGGCGACGTTGTGATACTTTTCCGCCGCCTCAAAGTCGCCGGACTCGGCGGCGCTCACGGCTTTTTTGGTAAAGGTGCGGATGGTGCTCTTCTTGGACCGGTTGGCGAGCCGCGCCCGCTCGGACTGACGGTGGTACTTCATTGCTGACGGATTTCTTGCCATGATGCTCTCTTTCTTTTGGCTAGTTAAAGCAGGTTTTAACGGTGTTATGCGTATCTACCGCTCACGGACATGTCCAGCACACGCCCCCTGGCCCCCGCTTCCGGGTTGACAAGAGCAAAGTTTAGCACGGTGCCGCCACTTTCTGCAAATTCGGACGCCGGAACGCCGAAACAAGGTGCTAAGGCCGGTTAACGCTTGCCGCTGATGTTTCGCTCGAGTGGCAGAAAATCTTTCCAAAAGCCAACAAAATGGGAGACGGGCTAACACGCCCCGTCTCCCGGCGCCCTACCTCCAAAGCTTTACAGCTCGAGCTTCTTGTTCTCCCCCGGCTGGGCCGTCTCGCCCTGCACGATGGCCCTGGTTATCTCCAAAAGTTGCGCCACCCCGTTGGGCGCGTCCCAGTATTCGGCCTGGGTGGCCCTGACGCGCAGGAGCGCCAAGTGCGGGTCGTCTAAGCCGTCGGGGAACCACGCCTTGAGAGGCGGGCTCCAGAGTTCTTCCGCCTTGGCTCTGTCGTGGACCACCTGCGCCGTGCCCGAAACGGACACGTAGAGGTCTTTTTTCTCGCTCGCGTAGCTCAAGTTGACCTGCTTGTCTTTCGCCACCTCGTCCGTTTTGGCCGAGTCGTCGCGGGTAAAAAACCAGATGTCGCCGTCGAACTCGGGCTGCTGCGTGTACATGGGGCGGCTGCGGAGCACGCCGTCGCCCTCGTCGGTCGTCATCATGGCGATGCGGACGTCTTTAATTTTGTCCCAAAGCGCCTCGCGGTTTTGCATCATCGTCGCGGAATCTGTCAAGCTCATAGGCATCCTTTCGTTGTTCCTAAAAACTTATCTAACAAGTTCAATAAACTCTTCACCACCTCGAGCCTATGACTCCGCGCGCGCGCAAAGTAGCGCCTATCCTACGATGCCCCGCGCGTCTCCACGGACAACGCCTCAAGCTCACGGCTCGAGGGTGACCGTTTTGCTGACGGAACAGGTTTCGCTCCTGCTTTTTTGGTCACATTGGACGGAGAAAGCTCAAAGTCTCATAAGACCGTACCTTCCGCCCCTACCCAAACGGTCAGGTGTCCCCTCACCAAACGGGCGATGCGCTCACCCCGCCGCCGCCGCTACAGTTAGGGCAGGAGGAAAACGTGGAAGCACAAGTCAACACATTCGTCAGCGCCATCGAGAAGATAGGCTCCAGCGTCGTGCGCGTGTCCGCCCGGCGTTCGTACGACTTAAGCGGCGTGGTCTGGGGGACGGACGGCGTCGTCGTCACGACGAGCCGCGCCGTCGAGCGCGAGGAGGACGTGCGGGTCACGCTGGCGGACGGGCGGACGGTCGCGGCGACGCTCGCAGGCCGCGACCCCGGCACCGACTTGGCCGTGCTCCGCGCGGACACGGAGGGCTTAAGCGTGCCCGAGTGGGCGGAAACGGACGGGCTCAAAGTGGGGCAGTTCGCGCTCATCGTCGGGCGGCCCGGCGAGAACGTGCAGGCAACCTCGGGCATCGTGAGCGCACTGGGGGGCGAGTGGCGGACGCGCATGGGGGGGCGCATCGAGCACTTTTTAAAAACGGATGCCAACACCTTTCCCGGTTTTTCGGGGGGGCCGCTTGTAAATTTAGAGGGCGCGGTTCTGGGCATCAACTCCTCGGCGCTCACGCGCGGGGACTCGGTCACGCTGCCCACCGCGACGGTGCGGCGGGTGGTGGGGGCGCTGCTCGAGCACGGCGGGCTGCGCCGCGGTTACTTAGGCCTGGGCGGTCAGCCGGTGCGCCTGCCGGAGAACCTGAGTGATACGTTGGGCAAGCGCGCAGGGCTCCTCATCACCTCCGTGGCACCGGGAAGCCCCGCGGCGGACGCCGGTTTCGTCTTGGGTGATACGCTCGTACTCTTTGACGGCGAGAGCGTTCATCAGCCCGCGCACCTCTTGGCGCTCTTGGACGAGACGCGCATCGGCAAGAGCGTTCCCGTTACCTTCATCCGGGGCGGGCAGGTGCAAGAGCTTAGCGTAATGGTTGGGGAGCGGACGTAAAACTTGCAGAGGGCTCGGCGTCCACATTCAAGTCTCAAATTTGGCGTAAGATTTCCGCAGTTCATCGCGCCGACCCTTCACTCGCTTTCGCAGTTCCACCATAATGTAAAGCAGTCAGCAGGACATCTATGACTTCAACTCGCTTCACAACCCTTAGAAACACGCTTTCCACCATGCGGCGCGACCTCGTCACCACGGTCGGCATCGTGTGGGAGACGAGCCCCTTACAAACGCTGCTCATCACCCTTTTGACGCTCGTGCAGGCTTTTTTTCCGGCGGCGAGTTTGTGGGTCAGTAAACTCTTGCTCGACGCGGTGGCGCTGGCGGTGCAGGGAGACTTACCGGGGGGCTTTGGACAACTCGTTGGGCTTTTGGGGCTCCAGGTCGCCATCGGCGCGGGCTCAAACGTGCTCGCTTCAATCCAAGGTGCCTCGCGCGAGCTTCTGGGCGACGCGCTGCAAAACCGCATCAGCCAGAGAATTTTGGAGAAAGCGGCGGGCTTGTCCGTCGAGCGGTTTGAGGACGCCGAGACCTACGACGCGTTGCGCAACGCCTACCGCGAGGTGGGCTCGAGGCCCTTAGGTGTCGCCACCCAACTTTTGTCACTTTTCAGCGCCATCATCACCTTAGGCTCGATTGGCGCGCTCATGTCGCGGCTGGGTGGAAGCGTGATTCCCCTGATTCTTTTGGCGACCTTGCCGAGCGTGTGGGTCTCGAGCCGCTTCGGGGCCGAGGGCTACCGGATGATTCGCCGTCAGGCGACCGAGTCGCGGATGCAGAACTATCTAGGCATGGTGCTTACCTCCGACACGCTTGTAAAAGAGGTGCGGCTCTTTAGTTTTGAGCGTTACCTGCTGGGACGCTGGGACGGGTACTACCGGACGTTTCGCGCGCAACTCGTCTCGCTCATCACCCGGCGGAGCGCGTGGGGTTTGGGCGCGTCGCTCTTGTCGGCGGGACTTATCGCGCTGGCGACGCTCTCGGTGCTGAGGCGCGCGGCGCAGGGGGCGCTGACGGTGGGCGACTTTGGGCTTTTCGTCCAGGGCATCGCGCAGGTGCAGGGGCAGTTTTCAAACCTGCTGTCGGGCTTTTCGGGCATCTATCAAAACCTTTTGTACATGCGCAACTTGTTTGAATTTTTGGAACTCCCCGACCGCGATTTGAGCGCGGGCGAAACGTGGGAGGGGCCGATTCACACCATCACCTTTGAGAACGTGAGCTTCCGCTACCCGCTGACCGAGGTGGATGTGCTCAAGGACGTTTCGTTCGAGGTGCGGCGCGGGGAGTCTTTGGCGCTCGTCGGGGAAAACGGCGCGGGTAAGACGACGCTGGTCAAGCTTCTCACCAAGCTTTACGAACCCACGGGCGGGCGGATTTTGGTGAACGGGCTTCCTGCGAGCCGCTTCAGCGCGCGGAGCTTGCAGAGCCAAATGAGCAGCATCTTCCAAGACTTCGGGCAGTACCAACTCACGGCGCGCGAGAACGTCGCGGTGAGCCGCACGGACGCGATAGACGACGCGGGCGCGGTGGCTAAAGCGGGCGAAAAGGCGGGCGCGGCGGACATCGTCGGCGCGCTGCCCGAAGGTTATGAGACGATGCTGGGCCGGATGTTCAAGGGCGGGCGGCAACTCTCGGGCGGGCAGTGGCAGCGCTTGGCCCTTGCCAGACTCTACTTCCGCGACGCCTCGGTCCTGATTTTCGACGAGCCCACCGCCGCGCTCGACGCCAACGCCGAGTTTGAGGTGATTGAAACTTTACGCAAGAACGCGGCGGGACGCATTACCGTCCTCATCTCGCACCGCTTTTCGACGGTTCGTTTGGCGGACCATATCATTGTGCTCGAGGGGGGCGTCATCACCGAGTCGGGCTCGCACGAGGCGCTGTTAGAAGAAGACGGGACCTACGCGGGGCTGTTCAAGCTTCAGGCGCGGGGGTATGTGGAGAGTGCTAAGCTAGAAAGCGTTCGTGTGTAAGGTGCGGGAGAGTCTGGCGGGGGCCGCGTGAAGCTCTAGGCTGGTTCGTGTCTTCTTTGAAACTTTTTGAAATTCAACCCAACGCGCCGATTTTCTCACAGAAACCTTTTACGCCTCCTCCAAAACCTTTTTTTGATCCCTCAGACGCTCATTTTCTTTAGGAGACCACATTCTCACCCATGACCAAACCAGCCATCCTCACCGTTGACGACGACCCCCAGGTGCTAGGCGCGGTGGCGCGCGACCTGCGGCGCAAGTACGGGGGCGACTACCGGATTTTGAGGGCGGAGTCGGGCGCGGCGGCGCTCGAGACCGTCCGCGAACTCAAGCGCCGCGACGAACCCGTGGCGCTCCTCTTGGCCGACCAGCGGATGCCGCGGATGAACGGGGTCGAATTCTTAACGGACGCCATGACCCTTTTCCCCGACGCCAAACGCGCCTTGCTCACCGCCTACGCCGACACCGACGCGGCGATTGGGGCCATCAACCAGAGCAGAATTCACTACTACCTGCTCAAGCCTTGGGACCCGCCCGAAGAGCGGCTTTATCCGGTGCTCGATGACCTTTTAGACGACTGGCAAGCGGGCTACCGTCCGACCTTCAAAGGAATTCACGTCATCGGCAACCGCTGGGCACCGGCCTCGCACGACCTGCGCGATTTTCTGGCGCGGAGCGGGGTGCCCTACCGCTGGCTCGATGTTGAGGGGGACGAGGCGGCGGGAAGGCTCGAGCTCGCCGGTCTCACCACCGACGACCTGCCCGTGGTGCTGTTTGAGGACGGTGAGGCGCTTCCCAAGCCGACGGCGCTCGAGGTCGCGCAGCGCGCGGGCCTCGACACCCAACCGGGGGGCTCCTTTTACGACCTCGTCATCGTCGGCGCGGGACCCGCGGGGCTCGCCTCGGCGGTCTACGGCGCGTCGGAGGGGCTTAGCGTGGTACTCCTAGACGGCGAGGCCCCCGGCGGCCAGGCGGGCACCTCGTCGCGCATCGAGAACTATCTGGGTTTTCCCGCGGGGCTTTCAGGCGGCGACTTAACCCGGCGCGCGGTCACGCAGGCGCGGCGCTTCGGCGCGGAAATCATCGCCCCGCGCGAGGTGGCGCGCGTGACGACGGACGGACCCTACAAAATCGTGTCGCTGAAAGACGGCGACGCGTTGCGCTGCCATGCGCTCGTGATTGCCACGGGCGTGTCTTACCGTAAGCTCGACATCCCCGGTTTGGAGAGTCTTACGGGCGCGGGCGTCTACTACGGCTCCTCGATGGCGGAGGCGGCGGCCTGCCGCGACGAGGACGTGTTCATCGTCGGCGCGGGCAACTCGGCGGGGCAGGCGGCGATGTATTTGTCGGGGTACGCGCGCTCGGTCACGATGCTCGTGCGCGGGACGAGCTTGGGCGCGAAGATGTCGCAGTATCTCGTGGACCAGATTGAGGCGGTGCCCAATATCGGGGTGAGGCTCGAGACCGAAGTAACCGAAGTCTTCGGCAACGGCAGATTAGAAGCCCTCACCCTCACCCGCCGAGGTGGCGACGGGGACGAACATGAGCGGGTGGAAGGGAGTTCTTTGTTCATCTTCATCGGCGCGTCGCCGCGGACGGACTGGTTGGAGGGCACCGTCGCGCGTGACCCGCGCGGTTTCATCCTCACCGGGGCCAACGGGACGCCGAAAGATTGGCCCCTGGAGCGCGACCCCTATCTGCTCGAGGCGAGCGTGCCCGGCGTGTTCGCCGCGGGCGACGTGCGCGCGGCCTCGGTCAAGCGCGTGGCCTCGGCGGTGGGCGAGGGCTCGATTGCGGTGCAGTTCGTCCACCAGTATTTAGCTGAGGCGGGCGCGTGAGGGCCGACTTTACGCACGTCACCGACTTCGCGGGCGTACCCGAGGCGGAGCTCGAGTGGTTTGCGGACCACTGCACCGAGCGGCGGCTGGCGGCGGGCGAGGTGTTTTTCGACCAAGGCGAGCCGGTGAGCACGCTCCAGGTGGTGCTGACGGGCACGCTTCAGCTCACCCGCCGCGAGGGCGGCCAGGAGGTCACTTCGTTCACCATCAGCGAGGGCGAAATCACCGGCCTCCTCCCCTTCTCGCGCATGACGCACTACGGCGCGCGGGGCGTCGCGCTCACGCCCGTGTGTTTGGCCGAATTTGGCGCGTCGCACTTTCCCGCGCTCCACCTCCACGCGCCCACCCTCCTCCAGCGCCTCGTCTACTCGATGCTCGACCGCACCCGCGAGTTCACCCGTTTGGGCGAACAGCGCGAACGGCTCGTGTCGCTGGGAACGATGGCGGCGGGCTTAGCACACGAACTCAACAACCCCGCCTCGGCGGCCAAACGCGCCGCGCAAACGCTCGAAAAGACGCTCCAGGCCTTTGACGAGCACGCCTCGAGCCTCCTCAAAACCGCCTTCTTTGAGGGCCTGGAAACGTCCGGCGACCCCTTCGCGCCCATCTACGAGGTGATGACGCTGGAGGGGCCGGAGAACGCGCTCGAGCGGGGCGACCTAGAGGACGACCTCACCGACTGGCTTGAGAGTCACGGCGTCGAAGAGCCCTGGGAGGCCGCGGCGACACTCGTCGCGGGCGGGCTGTCGCGCGAGGTGATGGAGCCCTTGGCCCAGAAAATGGTGCCGGAGCGGGTGACGAGTTTTCTCGAGTGGGTGCCCAAAGATGTAGAGATGCGGCTTTTGGCGCGGGAGCTGCTCGAGAGCACCAAACGCATCTCCGACTTGGTGGGCGCGATGAAGGCGTACTCGTACATGGATAAAGGCGTCGAGCGAAAGCCCCTAGACCTCGCCAGGGGGATAGACGACACGCTCACCATTCTCAACCACAAAATCAAGCAAAAAGACCTAAACATTACAAAAGACTACGCCGACCTCCCAGCCGTGCCCGCTTACGGCGGCGAACTCAACCAAGTCTGGACGAATCTCCTGGACAACGCCGTCTACGCCGCGCCCGAGGGAAGTACGCTGACGGTGCAGACCCGGCTCGACACCCACGGCAATGCGGCCTGCGTGGAGGTCATCGACCACGGGCCGGGCATCCCCGAGGAGGTCCAGCACCGCATCTTTGAGCCCTTTTTCACGACCAAGGGCGTCGGCGAGGGGACGGGGCTGGGCCTGGACATCGCCCACCGCATCGTCACGAAACGGCACTTGGGCACCCTGCGCGTCTTTTCTAAGCCGGGCGAGACCCGCTTCGAGGTGCGTCTGCCCTTGGAACCAGCAGAAGGAGGAGGCTGATGACGAATCCCGCCAAAAATCCCGAAGTCACGCTCTACGGCACCGCCTGGTGCGAGGTCGCAAGGGGCCTGCGCATCTACCTCACACAGCAAAAGGTTGACTACACCTTTTTAAACGTTGAGAACAACCCCCAGGACGAGGCGGCGGCGCTGACGATGAACGAGGGTCGCTACAGCGTGCCGGTGCTCGTCGTCGGAGAGCGGACGATGCGCAATCCCGACTTAGGTGTGCTGGGGCGCGAGTTGCGTAAGCAGGGTTTTATTGAGGAGGAAGAGAATGGCAACCAGCAAGGCGTGTGAGCATTTCGAGAACCTAAGCCCCGTCGAGCCGAGCGGGACGGGCTGCAAAGAGTGTTTGGAGATGGGCGACACCTGGGTGCATCTGCGCGAATGCCTCATCTGCGGTCACGTGGGCTGCTGCGACTCGTCAAAGAACAAGCACGCGACGAAGCATTATCACGCCACAGGGCATCCGGTCGTCAAATCTTTTGAGCCGGGAGAAGATTGGGGCTGGTGCTATGTGGACGAGCTTTTGGTTCCTTCCGTTCCGCCTCGCGGTAGCCAACCGCAGTAACCACTAACCCAACCAGCACTCAACCATCACCCAATGGAGGTAACGTGGCAGGACATCCTGTGAAGACTCAGCGTCAGCCGTTCGATTTCAAGATGCGTGGGCTCGAGCCGCGTCACCCCCTCCTGTGGCGCGTGTGGGCTCGAGTTTATGGCTGACGCCACCCAACACCCCTGCGACGAGGGCGTCATCCGCGGTCGGGAGGCGGACGCGCCCTGTGAAGAGAACGCCAAACCCTGGATTCTCGCCGCGACCATCCTGGGCTCCTCGATGGTCTTTATAGGCGGCTCGACCGTCAACGTAGCGTTGCCCGCCTTGCAGCGGGGCTTAGGCGCGACGGTGGTGGACATCCAGTGGGTGCTCAACGCCTATTTGCTCCTGCTGGCCTCGCTCATCCTGTTAGGCGGCTCTTTGGGCGACCATTACGGGCGCAAGCGCGTTTTTATGCTCGGCGTGGCCCTTTTCACCGCGGCCTCGGTTTGGTGCGGTTTGGCACCATCAGCAGGGCAACTCATCGCCGCGAGAGCCGTTCAGGGCGTCGGCGGGGCGATGCTCACGCCCGGCAGCCTAGCCATCATCAGCGCGTCGTTCCCGGAGGGCGAGCGCGGGCGGGCCATCGGCTTGTGGTCGGGTTTTTCGGCCATCACCTCGGCCTTGGGTCCGGTGCTGGGGGGCTGGCTCATCGACACGCTCTCGTGGCGCTGGATTTTCTTTCTCAACGTGCCGCTGGCCGTGCTCGTCCTCGCCCTCTGCTTCTGGCGCGTGCCCGAGAGCCGCGACGAGGAGGAGGCGGGCGGGCTCGACTGGTGGGGCGCGGCCCTGGTGAGTCTCGGGCTGGGCGGCCTCACCTACGGCTTGATTGAGTCTTCCAACCGCGGCTTCGGCGCGCCGTCGGTGCTGGGGGCGCTTATGGGCGGCGCGGTCTTGCTCGTGGTGTTTTTGCTCGTCGAGGCGCGGCGGCGCGCGCCGATGGTGCCCCTGACGCTCTTTCGCTCGAGCACCTTCTCCGGCGCGAACGGCCTTACCCTCCTCCTTTACGCCGCGCTGGGCGGAGCGCTCTTTTTCTTTCCCTTAAACCTCATCCAGGTGCAGGGCTACTCGGCCACGGCGGCGGGAGCGGCATTGTTGCCGATGATTTTGCTCCTGTCGGTGCTTTCAACGTGGGCGGGGGGGCTCGTCTCGAGGGTGGGCGCGAAAGGGCCGCTCGTCGTCGGGCCGTTAATAGCGGCGGCGGGCTTTTTCTTGTTCACATTACCCGGCGTGGGCGGCTCCTACTGGACCACCTTTTTCCCCGCCGTGCTGGTGCTCGGCTTAGGGTTGGCCGTGAGCGTCGCGCCTTTAACCACCGCGGTGATGGGCGCGGTGCCCCAGCACTACGCGGGCACGGCTTCAGGGATTAACAACGCGGTCTCGAGGGTCGCCAACCTCCTAGCCATCGCCGCTTTGGGCCTGGTGATGCTGGGCGTTTTCGGGAGTCAATTTGAGAGCCGTTTGACCGGGCTCGAGCTTTCTACCGAAACGAGGCAGAGCTTGCTCGAGCAGCGCACCGACCTAGCCAACATCACGGTGCCCGAAGGGTTGAGCGAGGAGGCTCAATCAAACGTCACCGACGCCGTCAACACGGCTTTCGTCGCCGGGTTCCGGGTGGTCATGTGGGTCGCGGTGGGGCTGGCAATCGGTAGCGCGGTGGTGGCGTTCCTGACAGTGGAGGGCAAGGTGGAAAGCGCAGAGGACGGCTGAACGCTAACGCTGCTTTTTGACCCACACCAGGAACCGCTCGATTTCCGGCTCGGCTAGAATAGCCTCTAAAGTGTTGTAGTGCCTGCCAAGCTCTTTTTCGGAGAAAGTCGCGTGCAGCTTTTTGTGACACGCGCGGCAGAGCCAGAGGCCGCGGTGGGTCATGTCGCTCACCGAAAAGCGCTTTTTGAACCATTTGTTCGTGTGGTTGCGCCGGGGGATAAGGTGATGAAAAGAGAGCGGCTGCTCGCGTCCGCAGAGCTCGCAGCGGGCGGTCCGTTCTCGCTTTTTATGCGCGTGCGGCGCGATCTGTACGGCGTTCTGCATGTTCAAAGGCTACCAAGTCCTCGTTTCACGCGCCGTACCCAAACTTACGAGCTCGAGCCCTTAGGTCAAACCGCATAAAGTAAAACATGAAAAAGAAACCAGAGCGCTTAGCGCGCACCACCCTTTACGAAAGCCCTTGGGTCAGCCTCCACAGAGACCGCGTGCGCCTGCCCAGCGGCGCGGTTATCGAAGCGCACCACGTGCTCGACATCAGAACCGCCGTGGCAGCGGTTGTATGCAACGAACGGGACGACATCCTCATGGTCAGGGCTATTCGTTATATGACCGGCAGCGACGCGTGGGAGGTGCCCACAGGCGGAGTGGAGACGGGAGAAACACCCGTAGAGGCGGCGGCGCGGGAGGTGCTAGAGGAAACAGGCTACACCACCCACAGCCACGAATCCCTGGCCCACTACCACCCCTGCAACGGCATCTCCACCCAAACCTTTCACGTCGTGCGCTGTCACGTGGATTCTCTGCGCGGCTCACCCGACCCCGACGAGGTCCAGGCGGTGCGCTGGGTGAGCGAGAAAGACGTGAAAAGCATGATAGGGCGGCGCGAGCTGAGCGACGGCTTTAGCCTCACCGCGCTTCTGCTGCACTTTTGGGGGTAAGATAATTCTGTGGCAACTTTTACCGTGGGTGAAGAGGTGCTTTTCGACGACGAACGGTTTGTGGTGGCCGGGATTTCCGACGCGCGCCCCTACCAGTACCGCCTGCTCGCCACGACGAAACGGGGCACACGGTTCGTGTGGGCCAACGAAAAGGACTTGCAGAAGATACGCGCCTACACCGAATCGAGGCCCGATTAAGTAAGAGAGTCAGCCAGGGCTTTTCCTTGCGCGGCGGCTTCCTCATAACTCAGATAACCGGAGACGCAGACCCCCGCGCCGTGAAGCCCGTTTAATCTTGACAGCTTAAAGTTGCTAGAGTCCCACTCGCCCTCGGCGAACCTTTGGCAGGTCACGGTGTAGGGCGGGTCAACGGAAGAGGCGTTAAGCTCGAGCGCCTCAAACCCAAACCCAAGCGCCACCAGATTTTCGTAGAGGTCGTCGTAGGCCATTTCAGAAAGCCGCCCCGCCGCTTCGACTAGATTACCCACGCGCAGGCGCGCTCCCAAAAAAGAGCCGACGCAGAGCGCCACGCGGCTCGAGAGCCGGTCCACACCCTCCCAGGTGCTCACGCCTGTGACCGCGCCCTCTTCAACTAACAGCGACGACACGCTCGACTGGAGCAGGTGGAGGTTAGGGGTGTGCTCGAGCGCCCCCTTCGCCCCCCGGTGAAAGGCCCAGTTGCCGACATAACCGTTCGCGTCGGCAACTTCTTTATGAACCTCCGCCATGAGCGTTCCCGCGGGCGGCGAGAGCGTGACGCCGTCACCTAAGAGGTTATAGACCGTGTCCAGACTGGTGGTTACGAGGAGGACGTCGAGCCCCGCGCGGGCGCTCGCCGCCGCAACCTCGGAGCCGCTGATGCCCGCGCCCACTATGATGAGGTCATAAACGTGCCCCAGGCCGGGAAACGTCGGCGGGCGCGTCACGCCCTACTCGTCGAAACCGTCCAACAGGGGGAAGGGCTGACGCCGACCGGGCGCTCTAATGAGCAGGTGCTGACCCGCGAGGGTGCGCTGGTAGATGAGCACGCCCTTGGGGTGGCCTAAAAGCTCGCTCGGCTCGGAGGCGTCCACCATCACCCGGAGATGCAGGGGCAGCGCGGTGCGCAAGAAGCCCATCTCGTAGCGTTCAGCGCCGCCAAAGCGGTAGCCGAAAAACACGTCCGCCGGGGAGAGGTCGCTGTAGACACAAGTCAAGGACTGCGCTTCGTTGGCGCGGTATAGGGCCACAGCCTCCCAGGCGGCGGCCTGCGCCTCGGCTTCGGTCACGAACTCGAGCGCCATCTCCCCCGTCTCGCCATAAAAGGCGGCGGGAAAGTTTTTCGACTGCACGTAAAAGCCCCGGTCGCCCGCGACTAAGTCCATCACCTTGTTGCTGTAGGCGCAGCCCTTGACCTCACTCTTTAGATAGGCGATGGCTAAGCCGAAGCGGCGGTCATGCGCCTCTGCGAACTCTTCCCAGTCGGGGTCTATCAGCGCGGTGTCGGTGTTGACTTCGAAGCCGAGGTGCATCAAGGGGGATCTCCTAAGGGGTTTGTTGGTTTAGTGCCTATATGCAGCGCCGAGATGCCAAAAGTCTGTAAGCGGTAGCGCACCCCGCCAAAGCCAGCGTCCTGCATCATGCGGGCGAGGGAGTCGGGTTTAGGGAATTTTAGCACCGAATCGGGCAGATAGCTGTACGCACCCCGGCGGCCCGAGACGGCCCCGCCGATAACGGGCAAAACCTTGAGAAAGTAGGCGCGAAACGCTTGGCCCAACGGTCCTTCGGGCGGCGGCGGGAACTCCAACACCACGAGCCGCCCGCCGGGCCGGAGCACCCGGTAGAACTCGCGGAGCCCTCCTGCGTAGTCGGCAAAGTTGCGGAGCCCGTAGGCAATGGTGACCGCGTCGAAGCTCACCGCGTCAAAGGGGAGCGCGAGGCCGTCGCCCTGTAAAAGGGTTACGTCAAGGTTTTGCTTGGCGGCCTTTGTGCGACCCCGCTCGAGCATCGCCTCGACAAAATCCACCCCGACCACCTCCGCCTGGGGCCGCGCCCGCTTGATGGACAGCGCCAAGTCGGCGGTGCCGGTCGCCACGTCGAGCACGCGCTCCGGCGCGCCTTCCAGAGCCTCCTGCGTCGCCTCCGCCCGCCAGCGCCGGTCTATGCCCAAACTAAGGAGCGTATTGAGCAGGTCGTAACGCGCGGCGATGTCGCGGAACATGTCGTGAACCTGCGACGCTTTCGCCTCGTTGTGGCTTTCACGCTCGTCCCGCGTGGCGGAGGGCTCCATACCCAAGGCTATCACACACGCGCGGCGGGACAAGGTGTAAAAACGCCAATGGTTTGGGTGTGGTCAAGTTTGGATGGCGGGAAATGTTTAACGGTTCAACAGGGTTTTAAAACCCGCTGCACGCTTACGAGGCGTCGGGACGGCGAAACCGGGCGCTCAAAAAAACCTGCTCACCAGATTCGTCAAGAAAAAAGGCCGCCACCCTGCCCCCGTCCTCGCTCAAGCTGACCGTCCCGTCAAAGATGGTAAAGGTTCTAGCGTGACCTTCCTCGAGCAGCGTCAGCGTAAGAGGATAAGCGCCGCCCCTTAGGTCGTAAAAAGCCTGCCCACGCGTTTCCGCTACGCCCTGGAACTCGAGCTGAAACGCAAATGAAGCATCTTCAGCCGTGGCGAAACGAAATCCCGACGGCGTGACGCTCACGTCTGCGAATTCGTCCACGCTGTTAAAGCTTAAGCTTGCGGGCACTGCGCCCATGAGGAACATCTCGAGCACGGGCGCTTGATAAGAGGCTGCTGGGGTGGGCGGACGCGCTTTATCAAGCTGCCAAAGGGCGAGTCCCACCAAAACCGATGTCAAAACCAGCGTGAGCGTGATGACGAGCGCAGGTGTCCCTTTGCGTTTTCTGTCTTTTGCAGGTTGTATTGACTGGATAGGGCGCGTTTGGGTCGTGTTCACGGGCAACCTCCTCTGTCCAACTTGGTCCAAGGTTAGCCGTTAGAGACGGTGAAAATCAAAAGCAAGGGGTGATGGATGGGGGCGCATTCATCTAGTTTTTCGATAGACGCTCCTGCCTGGAAACGCTACACTGAGTTATGAAGCTCCAGCACTTAAGGGCGTTTCTTGCGGCGCTCGACTCGAGCAGTTTTTCCGAAGCGGCCCTGGACCTCGGCACCTCGCAGTCCACGGTGAGTTACGCGGTGGCCGAACTTGAAAGAGAACTCGGCGTCAAGCTCCTCACGCGGGGCCGCTTTGGCGCGGAGCCGACCGAGGTCGGCTTGAGAGTTGCCACACACGCGCGGGGCATCTTCGCGCTCACCGACGCGGTTAGGCAGGAGGCCGACCTAGCGAGGGGCCACATTCGAGGAACGCTCAGGGTGGCGACCTTTCGCAGCGCCGCGGGGAAAATCCTTCCCAAGGTCATCGCCCGGCTCAAAAAGGACCATCCCGGTTTGTCCGTTCGTCTGATTGAACTCGACGATGAGCTTTCGCCGGGTGAGTCGAAACGGCAGCTCGTACGCGACCACCTCGCCGAGGTTGCATTCATTGACCTTTTAACAGAAGAAGACGGTCTTCTCGCCTGGGAACTCATGCGCGACCCCTACCGCGCCCTGCTGCACGCCAGCGACCCGCGGGAGACGTTCCCCTGGTCGGCTGTCGACGAGGTCCCGCTCATTTTTTGCGACCATACGGCCTGCGGTTCCTATGTGAAACGGCACGCCTGGGATTTGGGCTTTGCCGTGAGACCTGCTTACGACGTTAAAGAAGATTCAACCATCGTGCGCATGGTTTCGGAAGGTCTGGGCGTCGGCATCCTGCCCGAATTCGCCATCGACGAACTCCCCGAGAACGTCAAGGCCGTGCCCTTAGACGCGCCCTTAAAGCGTCCCATCTACGTCGCCATCGCCCCAAGCAGCCTCAAGATTCCGGCGGTGCGGGCTTTTTTGAACGTGCTCAAACGGCAGTTTCCGGAGAGTGGGTTGCCTAAGCTCGAGCTTCACCCACCTACCGTGACTCACTGACTTTAACGGCTCCAAAAAGGCATGTCACCCGCGGCGATGGTGCGCGCCTCGCCCTCTAAGGGCAACACGAGCAGGAGCGGCTCCCCGGTGTCGAACGTCGGCAGCACGAGCGCGTCGCTTTGGGGTGACCAGAGGGAATGGCTGAGGGCGTACTGGTCGAAAAAGGGCAAGAACTGGCCCAGGAAGAGGGGCGTCGGCAGGAAGGAGGTGCGCAGCAGCACCTCGCCGCTGGGCACCTCCACGACCGTCGCGTTTAGAAAGGGGGGTTGCGTCTGGGCGGAAGCAACGTGCGTCACAAGCGTTTCATCCGGCCCGCCCGCCACGCCGCCGCCCCCGCCCGTTTCAGGGCTCAGGTAAGCCACGTAGCGCCCGTTGGGCGACCAAAAAAAGGCCACGCTGAGGTCGTCCACGAGCGTGTTCAAATCACCCGTTTCGGCGTCGAGGAGGCGGATGGGGCCGTAGAAGCTTCTGGCGGACACGGGCGGGGAGGAGAGCGCCAGCACGTCCTCGGTCGGGCTCCACTGGAGCGCCACGAGCCCTTCGTGGGGAAGCTCGCGCGCCTCGTCTCCATCCTCTCCTGCGTCGTCCTGCTGAGGGTTTCCCCGCACGACGACGCGCCCGCGGCCCCCTTCGTCCACCTCCGCGTAGGCCACAAAGCGCCCGCTGGGCGAGATACCGGGTGCCTGAAAGAACCCCGGCGGGGCCAGATTCTCCGCCTCGTCCGCGCCCGCTTGGGCGTCCACACCGATAAACGCGAGGCGCGCGCCCTCGCCCACAAAGCCGGTATGGACGAACACGCTTTCGCCGTCCGCGCTCCAGTCCCAGTAGAAGGGATTGCCCGTCGCCAGGAGGCGGCTCGAGCCCGCCTCGAGCGAAGCCAGGTGAAACCCGAGCCGGCCCCCGCCGTCCTCGCCCGAGCGGTTGGCGATAAAGGAGACCGTCTCGCCGCCCGGCGACCAGTAGAGGTAGATGGGCGGCTCCGCCACACTGCGGTAGAGCTCGGCGGGCGCGGCGTCCTCTGCGTCGGCAAGCGCGTAGACCGCCGCGCCGTCCGCGTCCGCGGCGATGGCCGCGATCCGGCCGTCCGGCGACCAGGCCGGGAATTGAAAACGTTGCCCGGGTTCGCTCAGTACGCGCAACTCGCTCCCGTCTGGTGCCACGGTGGCGAGGCGGCCCTCGGGACTAATAAACGCGATGCGTCCACTCAGCGCAGGTGTCTGTGCATGAACAAATCCGGCAACGAACAGAAACGCAAGCGTCCAGCCTCGAGCCAACCTTAATTTTTCCATAAAGGAAGCCTAGCAGCTTTGCCGCGCGCCGTGGGTCTTTCAGGCGTACATTCGGAAAAGTTTTAGCCTCGAGCCGCCTGCTTAGAAGCCTTCTCGGCAAACTCCCGCGCAAACATCTTGATGTCCGCCATGATGTCTTTGTTGTTGGTGGCGTTTTTGTAGGTGTCGGCCAGCGTTAGGAAGGTCTGAAAGAAAAAGTCGTTCATGTCGTCCACGCTCATGTCTTTCGTCCACAGGTCAATCCTCATCGCGGTGCGCGAGTCCGCGTCCCATAGCGCTAAGAGCATCGCCTCGGCGGCCTGCTCGCCCCCTTCGGGCGCGTCGTCCGCCTCCCAGCGGATGGCCTCGGGCGTGTTTGTTTCGTCGAGATGAACGGTCAGACGGATATCGGATGCTTTTGCGTATTTACGGTCCATATGTCTATTTTAATCCTTTACCTAAAGCTTCCAAAGTAGCGTTTGCGCTCGAGAAGAGGTCGCAAGACAACATTTCGCACTCAAAGAAAAATTCCTCATGTTCATACTTACCCTTACAAAGTACCAAAAGTTCATGCCACGTCTGCAAAACTTGGAACTTTTTTGAAACTTTGTCAAACAAAAATGTGTCACTGAGCAACATCGGGCTTGACGTTATGCAAATTTAAGCATATTCTTGAAAGAGCCGCAGTCCGCGGTATTCCCGAGGAGGTACATGGTGAAGAAGTTTTGGCTGGTTGGTCTTGCGCTGTTGGGGGGCGGCGCATTGGCGCAGGAGGCGGACGCGCTTCTGGGCTTGACGGTGGGGCTGGACACGCTCTGGGTGCTCGTCGCCGCGGCGCTGGTGTTTTTTATGCAGGCGGGCTTCGCGCTGCTCGAGGCGGGGCTCCAGAGCGCCAAAAACGTCGTCAACATTCTGATGAAAAATTATTCAGACTTCATCATCGCCTCGCTCGCATTTTGGGCGGTGGGCTTTGCGTTCATGTTCGGCGACGGCAACGGGCTTTTGGGCCTCAACGGCTGGTTCTTGATGGGTCCCGACAACAGCCCCTCGGTGGACGCCTACAGCGGGATTTTCGGCGCGCTGAGCTGGACGGGTGTGCCGCTGGCGGCGAAATTCATCTTCCAGCTCGTGTTCGCGGGCACGGCCGCGACCATCGTGTCGGGGGCCATCGGCGGGCGGGTCAAGTTCCCGGCCTATCTCATCTTTTCGCTCGTGATGACGGGGCTTATCTATCCCGTCCTGGGTCACTGGGTCTGGGGCGGGGGCTGGCTCGCTGGTCTAGGCTTCTTGGACTTCGCGGGCTCGACCGTCGTTCACGCGGTGGGCGGCTTTGCGGCCTTGGGCGCGGTACTGGTCGTGGGGCCGCGCATCGGGCGCTACGCGGAGGGCAAGGTCAACGCGATGCCCGGCCACAACATGACCTATGCGGCGCTGGGCGTATTCATCCTCTGGCTGGGCTGGTTCGGCTTTAACCCCGGCTCGACGATGGGCATTGTTAGCGACCCCGGCTTAGTCGCGCACATCTTCTTGACGACCAACCTGGCCGCGGCGGCAGGCGCGGTGGTGGCCCTTGTGGTGTCCTGGTCACGCTTCGGCAAGCCCGACTTCTCAATGACCATCAACGGCGTGCTGGCCGGGCTCGTCGCCATCACCGCACCCTGCGCCTTTGTCGGGCCCTTAAGCGCGGTGATTATCGGCGCGGTGGGCGGCGGGCTGGTCGTGTGGGGCATCTTGGCTTTGGACAGCAACAAGATTGACGACCCCGTGGGCGCCATCGCGGTTCACGGCATCTGCGGCATGTGGGGCACGGTGGCGGTGGGGCTTTTCGGTCTGCCCGCCCTGGGCGCGAGCGGACTTTTTACGGGCGGCGGCTTTGGCCCTCTCGGCGTGCAGGTTTTAGGCACCGTCGTGGTTAGCGTGGCGGCCTTTGCGGCGAACTTCCTCCTCTGGTCCTTGCTCAAGGTCACCGTCGGCGTGCGCGTGAGCAGCGAGGAAGAGGTCACGGGCTTAGACATCGCCGAGCACGGCGCGGAAGCTTACGTCACCAACGACACGCTGCGCGACCCCATCTTAGTTCATAGAGCTGCGGCGGGCGACTGATGAAACTCGTGACCGCCATCATCCGGCCCGAACGTCTGGCCGCGGTTAAAGAAAGTTTATTCGAGGCGGGTGTCACCGGCATCACCATCTCGCGCGTGAGCGGGCACGGCGGGGAGCGGGAAGTGCTCGAGCAGTACCGCGGCGCGCGCTACATGGTCGAGTTTCACGAAAAAGTGCAGCTCACCATCGGCGTGTCCGAGGCGTTTGTCGACACCACCATCGACGCCATCGTCAAGGCCGCCCGCACGGGCGAAGTCGGCGACGGGAAGATTTTTGTGCAGCCCATCGAGCGCGTGGTGCGCATCCGCACGGGCGAGGAGGACGAGTCGGCGGTGACGCCCGTGAGGGAAAGGGCGAAGGTCGGCGCGCGGTAGTTTTAGCTTCCGGTTTTAGAAGATTGAAGAGGGTGCTTCTTAAGCACCCTCTTTTTTCTTGAACTTCTGACCGTGCGAGAAGCGACGTTTTCGGGGATAAGCTCTCCCCCACCAGCTTTCTAGCTCGAGCGCATCTCCTTATATCTATTAATCAGCCCGTTCGTTGAGCTGTCGTGGTCGCCCACTTTTTCGTCCCCCTTGAGCTCCGGCAGGATCGCCTTGGCAAGCTCTTTGCCCAGCTCGACACCCATCTGGTCAAAGGAGTTGATGTTCCAAATCACGCCCTGGGTGAAAATCTTGTGCTCGTAAAGCGCGATGAGCGCGCCCAGCGTTTCGGGGGTGAGCTTGGGGTACAGGAGTGAGTTGGTGGGTTTGTTGCCCTCGAAGGATTTGGCGGCGGCGAGCAGGTCCAGCATGTCACCCTCGACGCCCCCTTCACGGAGTTCCGCCCGCGTCTCCTCCGGCGTCCGGCCCCGCATCAAGGCTTCGGTTTGGGCGAAAAAGTTCGCCAACAAAATCGTGTGGTGTTCGCCCAGCGGGTTGTGGCTCTCGGCGGCGGCGAGAAAATCGCAGGGGATGAGTTTGGTGCCCTGGTGGATGAGCTGGTAAAAGGCGTGCTGGCCGTTCGTGCCGGGCTGGCCCCAGATGACGGGGCCGGTGGAGACTTTTACCCTTTCACCCGTGCGCGTGGTGGATTTGCCGTTGCTCTCCATGTCGCCCTGTTGGAAGTAAGAAGGGAAGTATTCTAAATACTGGTCATAGGGCAAAATCGCGTGGCTCTGCGCGTCCCAGAAGTTGTTGTACCAGACGCCCAGGAGCCCCATGATGACGGGCACGTTCTCCTCAAAGGGCGCGCTGCGGAAGTGCTCATCTATCTTATACGCGCCCGTCAGCAGCGCCTCAAAATTCTCCCAGCCGACGTAAAGCGCAACGGACAACCCGATGGCCGACCATAATGAATAGCGCCCGCCGACCCAGTCCCAGAAGCCGAACATGTTGTCGGGGTCGATGCCGAACTTCTTTACTGCCGCCTCGTTGGTCGAGAGCGCGGCGAAGTGTTTGGCGACTGCGCTTTCATCCCCCGCGGCCTCTAAGAACCAGTCCCTCGCTGTGTTCGCGTTGGTCATCGTTTCTTGCGTCGTAAAGGTTTTGGAGGCCACCAGAAAGAGCGTCGTCTCAGGACTCAGGTTTTTTAGCGTCTCAGCAATGTCTGTACCGTCCACGTTCGAGACGTAGTGAACGCGCAGGTCGCCCGCGTAGGGCGTAAGCGCCCGCGTCACCATCTTCGGCCCCAAGTCCGAGCCGCCGATGCCGATGTTGACCACGTCCGTCATCGCCTCCCCGCTGTAGCCCCGCCACTCGCTAGAACGCACCGCCTCGGTAAAGCGGCGCATCCTCTCCAGCGTCTCGTTCACCTCCGGCATCACGTCCTCACCGTCCACGGTGATGGGGCGGCTCGAGCGGTTGCGCAGCGCCACGTGCAGCACCGCGCGGTCTTCGGTCGTATTGATTTTCCCGCCCGCGAACATCGCTTCTCTCATTCCGTCAAGGTCCGCTTGCTCAGCGAGGTCAAAAAGCAGCGCCATCGTCTCCTCGGTGATGCGGTTTTTGGAAAAGTCGAAAAGGATGCCTTCAACGTGGCGTGAGAACTTCTTGAAGCGTTCCGGGTCCTCGGCGAACAGCTCACGCATGTGGCGAGGGGCCAAGTCTTTTTGGTGCTCACGCAAGGCTTGCCAGGCGGGGGTGTCGGGGAGTGGCGTGTTGGACGAGGGCATGGTGGGTCCTTTCGTCAGTGAGGCAGTGGTTGGTGGTGAGTGATGCGTGGTTGGTTTTCGGGTGTCTCTGTTTTGAGTGTACGGGGTGGTTCTTGAGGCTTAGCCATACAGATAACTATAGCCTGTTGGCCTTGGCTGCCGTAGCATCGCTCCTTTACTAAATATGTTGAGTCCTTCGTGATTTGGGTTATGGTGAAGCGTGGACGCTTTTGACCTCACCGGGCGCGTGGCCCTCGTGACGGGGGCGGGGCGCGGCATCGGCTTGGAAATCGCCCGCACGCTTGCCCGCGCCGGGGCCGACGTCGTCGTAGCGGAATTTGATGCAGCCGCGGGAGAAGCCGCCGCTAAAGAACTTGGGGAGCGCGCTTTTTCTGTGCCCGTGGACGTTCGGGACCCTGACAGTGTACAAACCATGACCGAGGCCGTTTATGAGCGCGTGGAGGCGGTGGATATCTTGGTCAACAACGCAGGCATCGCCCGGAACACCCCCGCCGAGGAGACGAGCGACGATGAGTGGCTGAACGTTATGCAGGTGAACTTGAACGGCGTCTTTTGGTGCTGCCGCGCCGTGGGCAAAAAGATGTTGGGGCGCGGCCAGGGAACCATCGTCAACATCGCCTCGATGTCGGGGCTCATCGTCAACAAGCCGCAACCCCAGGCCGCCTACAACGCCTCGAAAGCGGGCGTTATTTTACTTACCAAGTCGCTCGCGGCCGAGTGGGCCTCGCGCGGGGTGCGCGTCAACTCGGTGTCGCCGGGTTACATCGGCACGGAGATGACCAAGCTCGGGCTGACCAACGAGACTTGGAAAAAGACCTGGCTCGAGCTGACCCCCCTGGGCCGGGTGGGCGAGCCCGCCGACGTCGCACATGCGGTTTTGTACCTGGCCTCGGACGCGGCCAAGTTTGCGACGGGCACGAACCTCGTCATCGACGGCGGCTACACCTCTTGGTAAGCGATTCGGTCGCGGATTACACCCATGCTCCTCGGGATTGACGTCGGCACCACCCACACCAAAGTCGGCGTGTACGCGCCCGATGGCGCGCTCCTGGCGCACGCGGGAGCACCGACACCTCGAGGGACCGGGGGCGAGGTATCGGGGGGCGCAGGACATTTTCCGCCCGAAGCGCTGTGGGAGAATGCCGCAGCGCTCATCCGAGAAGTCGTCTCCGAAACAGGAACCATAAAGGCGCTCGCCGTCGCCAGCATGGGCGAGTCGGGGGTGACGCTGGACGCGCATATGGAGCCCACCTATCCCATCATCCCCTGGAACGACTCGAGGGCCGCGGGACAAATGGAGCGCTTGGGGCTTCCTGCTGAGAAGTGGTTTGAGATTACCGGGCTCCACCCCAACCCCATCCACAGCGTCGCCAAGTGGCTGTGGCTAAGGGAGCACGCGCCCGAGGCCTGGGAGAGGACGAAAAGCTGGCTGAGCGTGACGGGCTGGGTGCGCTTTAAACTCACGGGCGAGGCGGTGATGGAGGCCTCGCAGGCAACGCGGACGATGGCGTATGACGTGCGGCGCGGGGCATGGTCGGGGGAGGTGCTCGAGCGCGCCCGCATCCCCCAAAGCTTTCTCCCCCCCGTCGTCCCCGGCACGGCGCGCGTTGGGGAAGTCACTGCCGAGGCTGCCGCCCTCACTCTTCTGGAACCGGGCACGCCCGTGTTCGCCGGGGGCCACGACCACATCTGCGCGGCGCTGGCCTGCGGCGCTTTCTCCCCCGAGGTGGCGCTCGATTCGCACGGGACGGCGGAGGCGCTGACGTTGGGACTGCCCACCCACCCCGACCCCGAAAGCGCGGGCGGCTTCGGCGTGGGGCCGCACGTGATTGAAGGGCACGCGTACCTCTTGGGCGGCGTTTATAGCGCAGGGGGAGCGCTCGAGTGGGTGAGAAAGCTCCTCAAAGTCGAGAGTTTCGACGCCCTGCGCACCCTCGCGGCGAGCGTGGGTCCGGGCGCGAGCCCGCTTTTCATCGCCCACTTCTACGGCGCGGCCCCGCCCTTTAACGCTCCTCAAGCGAGCGGCGCTTTCGTCGGCCTCACCCCCGAGCACGGCCCGGCGCACGTTGCCAGGGCGGTTTACGAAGGGATAGCTTTTGAGTTGCGCGCAGGGACAGAGGCGTTGGAGCGCGTGACGGGCAGACCTGTTCAAATCGTGCGGATGGTTGGCGGCTCGGCGGGCGACCCCTTCTGGTCGCCCCTGCGGGCGGCGGTGCTAGGGCGGCCCCTGGAATGTGCCCGGCACCCCGATATGGTCACAGCGGGGGCGGCGCTTTTAGCGGGGCTCGGCGCGGGTGTGTATGATAGCCCGCGGGAGGCGGTGGAAAAGACCTACGCCTCGAGCCAAACCTTTTTTCCCGACCCGGACGTTCAAGCCCTTTACAACGCCCCTTATCACCGCTACCTGCGCGCCGCGCGCGCTTTGGAGAACTAACCATGCCCTTTGTTACCGACGCCCGCCCCTTTATCCAACGCGCTTTTAGGGAACACTACGCGATGCCCGCTTTTAACGTGTGCTCCTTGGAGATGGCTCGAGCCTGCATAGAGGCCGCCGAGGAAGAAGGCGCGCCCGTCATGCTCCAGACCTATCCGGGCGACCTAGAGCAGGCCCCTCCGGATGTGATGGCCGCGATGATTAAGGCTCTGGCGGAGGAAGCTTCAGTGCCCATCATCCTCCACTTGGACCACGGCGACAGCCTGGAGCGCATCGTGCGCTGCTTGCGCGCGGGCTACGCATCGGTCATGTTCGACGGGGCTGATTACCCCTTGGAGGAGAACGTCAGGCGCACGAAGCGCCTCTCCGAACTCGCGCACGCGGCGGGGGCGGCGCTCGAGGCCGCGGCGGGCTCTTTCGGCGGCGGCGAGGGGGGCGACGAGGACGTGCATCTCACCGAGCCCGAGGTGGCGGCGCGCGTGCTTCAAGAGGGCGAGGCCGACATGGTCGCCTGTTCGGTGGGCTCGAGACACGGCCAGTCGAGCAAACTCGACCTTGACCGGCTCCGTGCAATTGCCGAAGCCGCCGGGAAGCCTTTAGTCCTCCACGGCGGCACGGGCATCCCCGCTTCGGACGTGGCGGAGGCGGTCGAGCTGGGCGTCGTCAAGGTCAACATCGGCGCGGGCATCCTTAGGCCGCTCTTAAAGGTATGGAGCAACGAAGCGCCAAACGCCAAGATGCATTATGAGGTTTACCAAGCTGCCAGAGACGCGGTGCGCGAGGCGGCGCGGGACAAGATACGCGTGACCAAGGCGGCGGGCAAGGCGTAGCGGTGGCAGGTTTGCGGAGCGCCTCAAGACCCCCCCTAGCCCCCCTTATTAAGGGGAGAACAGCAAAAAGTCCCCCTTACCAAGGGGGATTTAGGGGGATCACACGCCCAAAAGCAAGCAGACTCAGACAGAACGAGTAACCTTCGACTATGTTTCTAGGGATTGATTTGGGCACCTCGAGCGTCAAAGCCCTGCTCGTGAACGAAGCGGGGGAGGTGAAGGGCGAGGGCACCGCCGACTACCCCCTCCACACGCCGCGTCCTGGCTGGGTGGAGCAAAATCCGGAAGACTGGTGGGCGGCGACGGTCAAGGCGGTGCGGGGGGCGCTTTTTGAAAAGGCTCAGGTAAAAGCTGTCGGACTTTCCGGGCAGATGCACTCGCTCGTTCTGCTAGACGAGCGCGGACAACCCACGCGCCCCGCTATCATTTGGGCGGACACCCGTAGCGCCGCCGAGGTCGAGACGTTTAACGCTGTGGTGAACCGTGACACGCAAGTTAACGTGCTCGGCAACCCCGCCGCGACAGGCTTTACCGCGCTCAGCCTCATGTGGGTCAAGGCGCATGAGCCGCACGTTTACGCGGCGTCCCGTTGCGCGCTCCTGCCCAAAGACTATCTGCGCTACCGCCTCACGAACATACTCGCCACCGACCCCACCGACGCCTCGGCGACGCTGCTTTTTGATGTGCCTAAAAGGCGCTGGGCGAGAGGAGTGGTGGAGGCGCTGGGACTTAGGGCTTCCCTCCTGCCCAACATCGTGCCCTCGGATGAAGTGGCGGGGGAACTGACAACGGAGGCTGCGGAGGCTCTGGGCCTCCCTCCCGGCTTGCCCGTCGTCACGGGCGCGGGCGACCAAGCGAGCGCCGCGACGGGCTGCGGAGTGCGTGAGCCTGGCCCTATGCTTGTGACCTTGGGGAGTGGCGGTCAGGTGTTCGCGGCCTTAGAGACTCCCACCCCCGACCCCGCGTTGCAGGTCCATCTCTTCTGTTTTGTCAACAACTGGCACCTCCTCGGCGCGGTACAAAACGTCGGGCTGGCGCTCGGTTGGGTGCGTGGGCTGTTCGGCTGGGATTGGGAGCGGTTCATGGAGGAGGCCGCGTCCGTTCCTCCCGGCGCCGACGGGCTTCTCTTTTTGCCTTACCTCACGGGCGAGCGCACGCCGCACATGGACGCGCACGCCAAAGGAACCTTTCATGGCCTCACGCTGGCGCACGGCCCGGCGCATTTCGCAAGGGCGGCGCTTACCGGCACCACCTTCGCCCTCAAAGATGCGGTGGACGCGCTCGAGCGCGTCGGCGGAACCGCGCAAAAGTTGATTCTCACAGGCGGCGGCGCGCGCTCACCCCTGCGCCGCAAGCTCCTGGCCGACGTGCTCAACCGGCCCCTTTACGCCGCAGACGTTGACGACGCCTCCGCCAGGGGCGCGGCGGTGCTCGCGGGGGCGGGGGTGCCGCGGCTCGAGCCCACCCTCATCGCCGAACCGGGACGTGACGCGGCGCGTTACAAGGAGCTTATGTCCCGCTACAGCGCGCTCTACAAGGCTCTCAAAGAGCTTTAAGTTTATAGTAGGTCGTGTCATCACCCCAAACGCTCAATCCAGTGCTGGAAACACCTCGCCTTCGCTTGGAGCCCCAAGGTCCCGAGCACGCCGCCGCGATAATGCTTGTACTTGCCGACCCGCGCACACATGAGTTCGTGCCCACTGACCCACCCACCGACGAAGGCGTGCTCCGAGAGCGTTTCGAACGCCTCTCCTCTCGCCGCTCGCCGGACGGTGCGGAGTATTGGCTGAACTGGGTTGTGTTCGCGGGTGAAAAGGCGGTCGGAACGGTGCAGGCAACCGTCACGCCTGATACTCGAGCGCACGTCGCTTACATGTTTCACCCGGAAAGCTGGGGGCAGGGTTACGCCGCCGAGGCGGTACGGGCCGTGCTCGAGCATCTTAAAACCTTACAGATTAGCTGTTTAGAGGCGAACATCGACACGCGAAATAGAAAGTCGCAACGGCTGGTCGAACGTTTAGGGTTCAAGCACGTCGGAGAGATGAAAGGGGCGGACGCATTCAAGGGCAGCGTGAGCGATGAGTACCGTTACGAGCTGACCCTTTTTGAAAGTCAACAACCCTAAGCCGTATCAGGTACGCTTGTAAGCATGTCCGAAACGCTCTTTAACCTCCTCAACCTGCTGCCCCTACCCGTCTGGCTCGGGATGCTCCTTTTCCCCCGGGCGCGCTGGACCCAGCGCCTCGTCCTCTCCTACTGGCCCTTTATCGCGCTCGGCGGCGTCTACACGGCGCTGCTCGTGGGGGCGCTCGTGGGGGGCGGGGGCGGCTTTTCTCTCTCTTTTGACGCGTTGCGCGCCGGCATGTCGAGCGAGTGGGGCTTTCTCGCGGGCTGGGCGCACTACCTCGCCTTGGACCTCTTCGCCGGGGTGTGGATTTTCCGCGACGCCAAATATTGGGGCGTCAACCCCGGGCTGTTCTTGCTGCTGACGCTCTTTGCGGGGCCGCTGGGTCTGGCGAGCTACTTGCTGGTGCGGCAGCGCAAGGGCAAAAACGACCCGGTGCGGGTGGTGAATTAGAGCGCAGCCCCCAGCCCTTTAGCTCACGGGCTCGGACGCGGGCGGCGGGGGGGCGTCCGCAGGCACGTTCTCGCCCCGTTTGCGGCGGTACATCGAGACGTCGGCGCGGCTCAGGAGCGTTTCTAAGGACATGCCCCGGCACCAGTCGATGGTGCCGATGTCGGCGTGTACCTTCAACACGCCCGCCGAGGTGCGGACCGGGTCCAGAAAGGCGGCCTCGAGCCGGGGGCGCAGCGCGGGCAGGGGGCTCGCCACGATAAACTCGTCGCCGCCGTAGCGCATGACCACGTCCTCTGCGCGCACCGCGCCCGCCATGCGCCGCGCCACGGCGCGCAAGACCTCGTCGCCGACGGCGTGCCCGTGACCGTCGTTGACGCTCTTGAAGCCTTTGAGGTCGACAAACGCGAGGGAAAAAGGCTGCGCGCGCCGCATGAGGTCGTTGAGCTCCTCGATGCCCGCGCGGCGGTGCAGCGCGCTGGTGAGGGGGTCGATGCGGCCCCTCGAGCGCTCTTTTAAGTAGCCCCAGCCTATCACGCTCGCAAGCCCCACGCCGAGCGCGTGAAAGCCCATGTAAGGGAGCCAGTCGGGCGCGCCCAGCGCCCCCACACCCAGCACGGCGAGCGCCAGGGCGGCGAAAAGCGGCAGGTCCCGCCTCACGTTGTTGCGGATGTGCAGAAGAAGCGCGCTGAAAAACCAGAGGTAGACGAGCGCCGTGAAAGGGCTCGCCGCCCCGCCAAAGCGCAGCGTAAGGGAGAGAAACGCGAGGTCGGCCCCCACCTCGGCCCAGGCGAGCCAAGCGGATTGGGGCGAACCCCGCCGGAACAGGGCCCACACCACGCCATAGAAGAGGGTCGCGCCGCCCACAACGAGGGCGTAAAGGGGGGGCGGAACCGGCCACCAGCCGCCCGCCACGAACAAGCCCAGCAGAACGAACAGGGTGAGCCGCGCGAAGATGCGCAGCCGCCAGGTGTGAAAGGGAGAGCTTGAATTCATAGTAGTGTCGTTTAGTCGTCCAAATAATATCGTTAAAAATTCGTTGTACCGTCTAAGCTAACATGGGGGAGCAACCGCTCGAGCGCGCTCGGTAGGGCCGAGAGCCCCTGGACGGCTCGAGCACCCCCAAACGCCTCACCCTCTGTAACTTCTCTCACTTTACCTCATGAATGAAGCGTTTGCCGTGACGGGTTTTTTACTCGAGGGGTTCATTCAGAATCGCAGGTACTCTTTTTTCTCGAAGCGCCCCCCGACGCGCTCCCTACCAGCGGTAGTGCCGGATATGCTCCCCCCGCTCGGCAATCTCGCTCATCGCCTGGATGCCCAGCTCCAGGTGCAGGTCGGTGTAGGCGCTAAACACCCGGTTGGCCGAGGCCTTGGTCTTGATGCCGCCCTTTTTTAACGGCAGGTCGGACACCAGCAGGAGCGCCCCGATGGGCACTTTGCTGGCAAAGCCCACCGAGAAGAGCGTGGCGGTCTCCATGTCGATGGCTAGCGCGCGCTCCTCGTAAAGTTCGGCCTTGAATTTGTCGTCAAATTCCCAAAAACGGTAGTCGGTCGTGTGGATGACGCCCGTGCGGTAATCAAAACCCTTCTCGACAATCATCTGCGAGACGAACTTCTGCACCTTAAAGGTCGGCAGCGCGGGCACGCGGGGCGGCATGAAGTGCGCCGAGGCCCCCTCGTCGCGGATGGCCGCGGTGGGCAGCACGAAATCGCCCACCTCCAAAGAGCGGTGCAGCCCGCCGCACATCCCCAAAAAGAGCACCGCCTTGGGGTCGGCGGTCGCCAAGAGTTCAATAATCAGGGCCGCGTTGGGCGCGCCTATAGAAAAGTTGATGATAGACACGCCCATCTTCTCGCTGTGCGCCGCGTGCATGGCCGAGCCGCGCGTCTGCGCGTCGCCATACTGCGAGCCGAAACGCTCCATGTAGTAGTTGAAGTTCGTCAGCACGATTTGCTTCTGGAACCGGCCCGGCGGCGTGCCCGTGTAGCGCTCCAGCATGTCCTCGGCAAGCCGCCACTTGCGCGCGTTCGCGTAGATGCGGTTGGGGTCGGGGACCAGATAAGGGTTCGTCTCGGGCTGCCCCTCGGCTTCGTGTTCGGTTTCTGCGGAATGCACTTCGTCCATGCCCAAGGTTACAGGATTCTTGGATGCTCGGCTCGAGACTGTGAAGCGCGCGCTTCATGAACCCCCTTCATCCCGCCCGCCCCCGCACCTCATCCCGAGCGGTTAGGATGAGGGCGCAAAGACTGAAGCATGACCGCACGGAAAACGGATATGAGAAACGGGAGGGAAATGTGAAACGTTCAGTTTGGGCCGCAGCCTGCTTGGTGGTTGCCGGGCTACTCTTCGCGGGCTGTAGCTTTGTCGTTACGGACGTGGGCTTGCCCAGCGGCATCGACATTTATAACGAGTCTTATTCGACCTCGTACAGAGACAGCGACGGCTTTGTCATTTGCGACAACCTCACGACCAGGATCACCTACTCTTTTGCGTATGACGGGGCGCTCGAGTCCTGGACCTCGTACCTAAGGGGCGTCACCACCGGGGAGGTCGAGGGGCGGGCGACGTTCTTTCCGGAGAGCGACGGCGTGATTTACAACTCCGACTTCGTCGAGGTGACCTACACCATCCCGCCCTACAACGCGCCGCTCTCGGTCGCGCCGCAGGCCATCGTCGTCAGGCCCGTGGTGAGGGGCTATACCCGCCTTTACCTGCAAATCAACGGCTACAGGCGGGGGTATGACTTTCTCTCGAGGGACATCCCGGTGGTGGACTGCTGAGCCGGGTGCGTCGGTAAAGGTCTCATCAGCCCACTCTGATTCAATGCTTTCCAAAATCGCGCCTCCTGCTCGACAAAGTGGGGGGCGTGGTTCTTGGGCTCGAGCAGCACACAAGCCAATCTGCCACACCATAAAGGGCGTGTAGAATAGCCCATGCAATTCAACGCGTTTGTTTGGGGGCTTTATAAGGAGTCCGAGAAAGGGCGGAAGGTGCTCGAGCGCCTGTCCCGTTTCCAGGATGACGGGAGGCGCGGCATCTTTACCGACCCATTTCTTGAGGCACCGGAACCGGACACGCAAGCAACTGCGGCGGTAGACGAGAACAGCGCCAGCGTCATAAAGGCAGCCAAAGACTACGCGGGCAAGTTTGGAGTGGATAGCCTCGAGGAGGCCTTTAAGGTTTACGAAGGAATGGTCCACTCCGGCCTTCCCGTTTTGTGGCCCGACAGCCCCGACACACCTGAAGTTTTAGACGCTGAAGGGATTGCCGATTTTGTCCAGCAGATATCGTTGGGGCTCCACCTCGCCCACCCCGACTACTTCATCCCTTATGGCTTCACAACACAATTTGACCTGTTGGGGCGGATAAGTGAAGGGTTCGACCTGCCGCTCCCTCCCGTTCCCGGCAAGCGCGATAAGACGAGCCGGGCGCTCCTCTACGGCCACATCAACGAGGCGTTCCACGAGTTCCGCAGGAGGTACGAGCTTAGCGTAGTCGAGATGTGCGCGTTTCTTTACAATTTTGCATTTCCCTTTGTTGAAGATGACAAGAGCGAGCTTCCCGCACCCTCCAAGGTTTGGCCCATTATCGCCGGAGCCTACGACAGCAGTGATTTTGAGTGGATTGAAACGGCTACTTCAGATGACATCTCGTCCTGGAACGGCAACGTAAACATGCGTCGCGGAGACGTTTTGCTTATGTACTGCGTCACACCTCATAAACGTATTCACTCCGTCTGGCGAGCCGTGACCAACGGTTTTAATGACCCTTTTCGCCGTTATTACAGTACAGTTTGGGTAGGTCAGCCGATTAAAACCGTGCCCGTCACGTTCAAAGAGATGAAGGCTCATCCCCTACTGGCGAAAAATGTAGCGGTTCGTACGCACATGCGGGGACCCGACAGCGGCCCTTTTACCCTCGAGGAGTACGAAGCTATCCTAGACATCATGGCCGCCAAGGGTCAGGACGTTTCACTTTTGCTCAAACCGCAAAGGGTGTCTTACCTCCCTTCCAACGCGCTCCAAGACGAGCGTGACGTTGAAATTCAGCTTATAGAACCTCTTCTGGAAAGGCTTGGTTACACCCCCGACGACTGGATACGGCAAATGCCTGTGCGGATGGGCCGGGGCGAGCGCGTCTACCCCGACTACGCGTTCGGCGCGGTGCAAAAGCGCGGCGAGGAGAGCGCGGCGATGGTGCTCGAGGCCAAGTTCAGCATCAGCACGAACAAGGAGCTGCAAGAGGCGTATTTTCAGATGAAGTCATACGCGTTGAGGCTGCAAACGAAGGTGGCAGTTCTGGCGGCCAGAGAGGGGGTGTGGGTGTTTGGGCGCAAGCGTGGGGGCTTTGAGCTCGAGCACCACACCCACTACACGTGGGACGACCTCACCCACCCCGACGTTTTTCACGAACTAAGCAATTTGATACGCCCGTAGAACCACACGCACACTACAAGCAGGGGCAGGTGCGGGACGAAGTCATGGGGCCGTCCTAGATATCAGGGTTCCAAAGGGCGAGACGTTTCGCTCTCACCTGTTTGCGGTTCATTTGAGCTACGGCGCGGGCTTGACGAACGCGCGCGATATCTCCGTCGTGATGTCGTCCATCAGGGGTTTCCAAGACGGGTGGTAGGCGATGCGGAAGCTTACGAGGGCGGTGTCCGTCTCGATGGTTTTCTGGTAGAAGACGGCACCGTTTCGGTAGCCCGACACGACGAACCAGCCTGCTCCGGACGCTCCGTACGTGACCGTCTGGTCCGCCGCGGCGAGTTCCTGGCTGTAGGCCGCCTCGAGCGCCCCCGCCACCTTGGGCGCGCCGTAAGCACTCAGCGCCGCGCTCCCGTCGTCCGCGAGGAAAAACCGCCCCGTCCCGTCGGGCAGGCGGTCCGCCGGGGAGAGGATGTCGGCGGGGTAAAGAAGAGAAAAGCCGAAGCGTTCGTTTTCGTAAACCTCGTAGCTCACCCCGCCAATCACGCGCGGCCCGTCCTGCCCACCCGTCTGAGCGCCCGTCAGCAGCAGCGCCACGAGGACCCACACCGCCACCCGAACCATCTTGAACCCCATCTTCGCCCCCCTTCGCTTGCATGACCCAATGTTACACGTTAGCGCACAGGGCAGCTTTGCACCGTCAACAGGTCAACACGTGTGCGTCGCCCGTACCCACCATCCGGCGTGCGCGTGGGCGAGTCCGGACGCGACGTCCTGAGCGTGGGCGGCGTCCTGAGCCAATCCAAAGCAGGTCGAACCCGAGCCCGACATCATCACGCCCTTGAGGGTGGTAGCGCGCAACGCGGTGACGACCTCGCGGAGGGGGGGGTGGAGCAGCATCACGCCGGGTTGCAGCGCGTTTATATAGCCCGGCTCCTCGCCCCTGCCGAGCTTTTCCACGAGCCCCGCTACGTCCGACCTCGAGGAGAAGTTTTGCAGGTTCGCGTAAGCGTCCCCCGCGCTCACCGCCAGGCCGGGGTTGACGAGGACGAGGTGGAGCGTCGGCAGGGCGACCCGCTCGAGCTTCTCTCCCCGCCCCCGCGCCCGCGCCGCGGGCGCGTCGAGAAGAAAAAAGGACACGTCGGCCCCGAGGTCTTTGGCGAGCGCCGCGAGGTCTACATGAGATGGGTAGAGGTCCGACAAACCCATGAGCACCGCCGCCGCGTCCGACGAGCCGCCGCCCAGGCCCGCCGCGACGGGAATCCGCTTGTCCAGCTGTAGATGAACCCCATGAACCCCGCGCCCCTCCCCCGCCGCCGCCAGATACCGCTGCGCCGCGCGGTGGGCCAGGTTGGCGGCGTCCTCGGGCAGGTCGGCCCCGCGGACGCGCAGGGTGACGCCGCCCGCTGTGGGCTCGAGCGTCACGGTGTCGTGGAGCTCTAACCGCGCCATCAGCGTGTCCACCTCGTGATAGCCGTCGCCGCGTTTGGCGACGACGTTGAGGCCCAGGTTGACCTTCGCGTGGGCTTTGCGCACGGTTTCAGGCGTCACGCTCGTTTTCCTTTATCGTCCCAGGTCGCGGTCAGGGCGCGCGCCAGCTCGAGGTCGGCGGGGGTGGTCACCTTCATGAGCCAGCCGCTCCCCTCGACCAGGGCGACGGGGTGCCCCAGGAGACGCACCAGCCCCGCGTCGTCCGTGGCCTCAACACCGTGCGAGAGCGCGTGACGGTGGGCCTCGAGCAGAAGCGCGCGCCGGAAGCCCTGCGGCGTCTGGACGGCCCTCAATCGGCCCCGGTCTAGGGGGCGGCCCGTCTCCAGTTCAATAAGCGTGTCCGCGACGGGCGCGACCACCGAGACCGCGCCCGCGCGTTTCGTTTCGGCTATCACGGCCTCGATAATTTGGGGAGAAAGAAAGGGCCGCGCCGCGTCGTGGACGAGGACGAAAGCGGCGTCCGTGGCCTCCAGCAGGTTCAGCACGCTCGCCTGCCGCGTCGCGCCGCCCGCGACCAGCGCCACCCGTCCCTCAAACGCCTCGACTGCGCTCCGCATCGGCTCGGACACGGCCACCACGACCTCGTCCACGTGTCCCTCGAGAGCCCCAACCGCGCGCGCCAACAAGCTCTTGCCACAAAGCTCGATAAGCGCCTTGGGGCCCCGCCCGAGCCGCGCGCCCTCGCCCGCGGCGGGGATGAGCGCCGCGATTTTCGTTCCAGCCTCCCTCACGCCTCTTCTTTCCAACGCTTCGAGCGCGCGTTGTCAATCCCCAAAAGGTCGAGCGTGCGCGCGGTCACGGTGCCGACGAGGTCGGTGATGCTCTGGGGGCGGCTGTAGAAACCGGGGGCGGCGGGCAGGAGAATCGCGCCCGCGTCGTGGGCCGCCAGCATGTTGGCGAGCATGGGCCTCGAGAAGGGGGCCTCGCGCACGACCAGCACGAGCGGACGCCGCTCTTTAAGGGTCACGTGGGCGGCGCGCGACACGAGGTTGTCGGTCATGCCCGCCGCCACCTTGGCGAGCGTCCCGGCGGAGCAGGGGACGATGACCATCCCGCGCGTCCGGTACGACCCCGAGGCGACGGGCGCGCCCAAGTCGCTGTCTTTGTGGCTCACGTCGGCGAGGGCCTCGAGCTCTAAAACGTTCACCTCCAGCTCGGTCGGGATGACCTGTTTGGCCCCATTGGTGACGATGACGTGCGTTTCAAAAGGGAGCGGGCGCAGGGTTGTGAGCAGGTCGCGCGCGTAGACCATCCCGCTCCCGCCCGACACGCCGACGACGAGGCGCGGTCGGGGGGGCGTTTTTTGAGGCGGGTCCGTCACCTCTCTACGATACCGCAGTCCGGTTAGGCGGTGCCGCGTCCACCCCTACGGCACAGGCTTTTATTGGGGTCGAACAGAAGCGGGAGAAGAGTGCGCGATTACGGAAAAGGTTACGCACCCAGAGAAGACGTAAGGTCCACTGCCATAGGTTATGGTGATGGAAAAGCGGGAACTTAGCGGTGAGCCAACAGCTTGAGGTTCGTCAGGAGAGGCTTCTATGCCTGGTTGCGCTTGATACGGTTTTGAAACGCTGCCTCGTGCATGAGCAACTTGCGCGGCGGCTGCGTAAAGATTGTACAGCATACCTTTAGGGCCTCTTTACGTCCAAACGAACGCTTTCCTCAACCGCCTGCGTCATCGCGTCCATAAAGCGTGTAATGGCTCTTTTCTCCTCCTCGCCGAACGCCTCGAGCATCTCGTTTAGCTTGTTGAACACCGCGAGCGGACGTTGAACCTTGTCCGGAGCCTGCTCGACGTAGTGCATGAGCACCTTGCGGCGGTCGTCGGGGTGCGCGGCTCTCTTTGCGAAACCCCTTTCAGAGAGTCTATCGAGTAATCGCGTCACCGCACCTGAACTGAGCCCTACGCGCTCGCCCACCTCCCTGGGCGTGAGCGGGCCGTAGAGCCGCAGGTGTTCGCTGACCAAAACCTCTGTAAGCGTGAAGTCCGTGTCCTCAGCGATACGCGCGCTCATGGTCAAGAGCATCGCGCTGAGATGCTGGAACGACGCACGCATCGCCTCATTCATCTCGCTGTTTTTTTCAACTACTTGATTTTTCAGCTTCTTATTCATATAATCATTTTAGCGGATTGCACGTGTCCCCGCAAATCCCGCAGAACATGAAGGAGCATCATGACAGAAGCAGCCGTTGACACTCATAAGTTCGTCCATACGTCCGCGCTCGAGCTGGCCTATCACGAATGGGGCGCGGGCGACCAAGCGGTCCTCCTCCTCCACGGCTTCCCGGAAGACGCCGCTTCGTGGGGCGCAGTTGGCGAGGCGCTGGCCGCGGAGGGCTACCACGCCTACGCCCCCTACCTCCGCGGTTTCGGCCCGACGCGCTTTTTGGACGCTGAGACGCCGCGTAGCGGTCAGCTCGCCGCGCTAACATGTGACGTGCTCGAGTTCGCCGACGCGCTGGGGCTAGCGACCTTCACCCTCGTTGGTCACGATTGGGGCGCACGCGCGGCGCAGGCCGTGAGCGCGCTGTACCCCGAGCGAGTTGAACGCCTCGTATCTTTCGCAGATTACGAACTTGCCTGGGACAACACTGGCTTTCCGCCGCCCAAGGTGCTGCACGCGCTTTGGTATCAGTGGGTGCTGCTGTCGGAGATGGGTGAACCGCTCTTACGCAGCGACGCTCGAGGGTTTTGCAAGTATCTGTGGAAAGTCTGGTCGCCCACTTGGGAAGGGAGTCAAGAGGCGTTCGCGTCTGTTGCCGCGTCATTCGAAAATCCCGACTTTGTGGACGTTGTGCTGAGCGGCTACCGTTATGGGCGTGACGAGAACGCGGTGGGCGACTCCCGCTTCGATGAGCTGGAAAGGAAGCTGGCTGAGGGTCCCGATATTACCGTTCCAACCACACTGTTAATCGGTAAAGACGACGGCGTCATTATGCCCTGGGAAGGCGATGAGCGCTGGAGAGCGCACTTTACGGGTGAGGCGAGCAGGCATCTTCTGGAGGGTGTCGGACACTTTCCGCATCGGGAGAACCCGGACGCAGTGGTGAAGGCAGTGGTGGAGGCGGTTGTGAGGCTCGAGGTGAGCGCGTGAAGCAAACCGTTATGGATCACGAACTATGAACTTTTCCGGCGCGCCCAAAAGGAAACGCTGGCGTTGGTATCATGCTCCTCTCCTACATCTGGGTACCGAAGTTTTGAGTTATGGTCTAAGCAAACTTACCGAGCGTTCTACCGGCAACGACAGCACGAGAAAAGCGCAAGACGCGTTTTACGAAAACCTAAAACTGCCTGTATTTGCTCCGCCGGGACCTGCTTTTCCGCTCGCGTGGGCCATCAACAACGCCGCGCGAACCGCAGGCGTAGTGCGCGTGCTCAACATGCCGCAGGGGACGCCGGGGAGAAAGACTTACCTCACCCTTCAGGGCGCGTCGCTCGTCAACTACGCGTCTTTTAACCCGCTTTACTTCGGGCTACGCTCACCGACAAACGGTGCTGTGGTGACGCTTCTTGATACCGGGCTCAATCTGGGCAGCCTTTATGTGGCGACAACCGAGCTTAAAGATACAAAAGCCGCCCTTTCCCTCTCGACGGTTCTCCCCTGGCTTGGGCTCGCCTCGGCGGTGTCGGTGAGCGTTGCGCTGTGGAACGACGATGCGTTTTATGGCGCTCAGCCCCGCCTCCACTCACCCTCTGGCTGGGTTAAAGGAGAAGCACATGGCTAAAATCGTGACAGAAAACCTCGTGAAGCGTTATGGCACCTTTACGGCGGTGAACGGCGTTTCGCTCGAAGTCGAGGCGGGCGAAGTGTTCGGCTTCTTAGGGCCGAACGGCGCGGGCAAGAGCACCACCGTGGCGATGCTCACCACCCTCGCCGCGCCGACCGAGGGACGCGCTACCGTCGGCGGCTTCGACGTGGTCAAGGAAGCAGCCAAGGTGCGCCGGGTGAGCGGCGTGGCGCTTCAAGAGATTGGGCTCGACCCGCTCATGACGCCCAACGAGTTGCTGGTGTTGCAGGCGAGCCTGTTCGGCTTATCGCGGCGTGACGCGAAAGAGCGGGCTAGGGAACTGCTCGAGCTTGTCGGGCTCTTGGACGTTGCGAAAAAGCGGTGCGGCCTTTTTAGCGGGGGGATGAGGCGGCGGCTCGACCTGGCGCTCGCGCTCGTCCACGAGCCCGACATCTTGTTCCTCGACGAGCCCACCACGGGCTTAGACCCCGCCAGCCGCCGCGACGTGTGGCGGGAGGTCAAGCGCCTTAATAGAGAGCGCGGTATGACCATCTTCCTCACCACGCAGTATTTGGAGGAGGCGGACGAGCTGGCGGAGCGCGTCGCTATCATCAGCGGAGGCGGTATCGCCGCCGAAGGCACGCCCGACACACTCAAAGCCGAGCTAGGCGAGGCGTCTATCAACCTCAAATTCGCCGACGAAGAGACGGCGAGGCGCGCTCACAATACGCTGGACACTCTTGCTGATAATGCCGTGCTCGACCAGAAGGTGTTGAGGCTCTACTTGCCGAACGCCGCTGAAGCCGTCGCTAGAGTCGTGACGCAATTGAACGATGACGGACTTTCTCCCCAATCCCTCACGCTGACTCAGCCCAGTCTCGACGACGTGTTTTTACAGGTCACGGGGCAACGCTTTGAGAACGAAACCGCTACGAACGAACCCCCTGCGAAAGCCGCTTAGGAGAAGACCATGAGTATCGCTGCGCCAACCTCACATCAGACCATCAAAGCCGCTCACATGCCGCTTGTCGCGCAGTTAGGCGCGACCCTTTTGCGTACCCTGCGGGTCAGCCTCAGAAACCCTTTCCCCCTGGTTGTGCCGCTACTGATTAGCCTCTTTTTCCTGTTCATCTACGAAGGGCAGCTCGGAGGGGCGGCGAGCTTCTTTTTGCAAGGGCAGGATTATTTGGGATTTATCCTGCCGCTCTCCATCGTAAGTGCGGCCTTTAGCGGGGCGGGTCTGGCGGGGCAGTCGCTGGTGAGAGACTTAGAGAGCGGCTACTTCGACAAGCTTCAGCTCACACCGATAAGCCGCGCCGCGCTCGTGTTCGGTCCTATCCTGGCGGCGGGTTTGGTGCTGGTCGTGCAGACCCTGGTTCTTTTGGCGGTGGGTTTTCTCATCGGGCTCGAGGTTGCTACGGGTTGGCTGGGGTTGCTTGCGCTTCTCGGTTACACGCTGCTTGTCGGCGTCGGTTTCGGCAGTTTCACGGTCGGGGTGGCGCTCCTAAGCGGCAACGCCGCCGCGACCGAGGGGGCGTCGTTTCTGTTCTTCCCCCTTTCTTTTCTGACCGCAACTTTTGTACCCATTGACCTGCTGGACGGCTGGCTGGCGGTCGCCGCCCGCGCCAACCCCATCACGTATGTGCTCGACGCAACCCGCGCGCTCGTGCTCACAGGCTGGGAGCCGCAAACCTTACTAAGTGGGCTCCTTGCCGGGGCGCTCTTGGCTGCGCTCGGTTTTGGTTTTGCGCTGAGCGGTTTTCGCGTACGCTCGAAGCAGCAATAGAAAAGCTGAGGGTCGGCATCCGCACAGACCCTCGAGCCTAGCGGCTTGTCAGAAGTCTTTCCCCGACAGTAAGCAGCCCGTACCACCACCCCGGCAGGATGCCCAACAGCACCGTGCCCAACGCCGCCACGCCGATGGCAAGGTTCGTCGCGCCGCTAAAGAAGCGCGGCGGCTCGTACTCAGGCTCTCTAAAGTACATCGCGCCGATAACCCGAAAGTAGTAGAAAACCGCCACCACGCTCGTGATGATAGCGATGATGGCAAGCGTGATATAACCCGCCTCTATAGCCGCGCCAAACACCAAAATCTTGCCCGTAAACCCGGCCAAGGGCGGGATGCCCGCCAAACTGAGCATAAACACCGTCATGGTCGCGGCCAGCCAGGGGCGTTTGCGGCCCAAGCCCGCGAAGCGTTCCAAATCGTCGCCGTGGTCGTTTTTGTCGCCAATCAGCGTGAGGACCGCGAACGCGCCCGCGTTCATGAGCGTGTAGGCGGTCAAGTACCACACCACCGCCCGCGTGCCTACCGTGCCCGCCGCGAGCACCGCTAATCCTAAGTAGCCCGCGTGCGCCACCGCCGAATAAGCTAACATCCTTTTCACGCTCCGCTGCAAGAGCGCGGTGAAGTTGCCGACGATGAGCGTGAGGCCCACCAACACGGCCAAGACTTGGGGAAATATTTCGCCTATAAAAGGGTACACGACGGCGAACACGCGCAGGAGCGCGGCAAAGGCGGCGGTCTTGACGACCACGCTCATAAAGGCGGTGACCGAGGTGGGCGCGCCCGTGTACACGTCGGGCGACCACTGGTGAAAGGGTGCCAACGCGGTTTTGAAGCCCAAACCGGTAAGGATGAACATACCACCCAACGCCGCGAGCAGGGGCTGGCTAAAGCCGTCCAAGAGGAGCGCGGCAGCTATCCCGCCGTAGACGAACTCTCCCGTCGCGCCGTAGAGGAGCGCCACGCCGTAAATCAAAAAGGCCGAGG
Source organism: Trueperaceae bacterium (assembly GCA_965214995.1). GTDB lineage: Bacteria > Deinococcota > Deinococci > Deinococcales > Trueperaceae > CBDCCT01. The sequence goes on along the minus strand of CBDCCT010000002.1, from coordinate 2,835,608 downwards.
CGAACGCGCCGAGGAGGAAATATTTCATCCCCGCCTCCTCCGACTCGCGCGCGTCCTGCCGCCAGGCCGAGAGCACGTAGACGGCCAGGGACATGATTTCTAAGCCCAGCACCAGCGTGACGAAGTCGCCCGCCGCGACCAGCACCATCGCGCCCGTCGCGCTTAGGAGCACCAGCGGGTAGTATTCGGGGTGCTCGAGCTCCGCCCGCTTCAGATAGTCGTAAGAAATGCACACCGCCAAGGCCGTCCCGATGAGAATCACGAAGTTGAGCGCCAAAGCCGGACGGTCCGCCAAATAGCGCAGACCGAAGGCACTCTCCGCCCCCGGCGCGTTGGTGACAAAGAGGTGGAAATTGAACAGCGCCGAGACCGCGATGCCGACGAGCGCCAGCACCGCCGACGGGTGGCTGTCCTCGTTGTAAATGGCGAAAAGAAGCCCAAAGGCCGCGGTAATGAGCAGGATGAGGGGGGGCGCGATGGTGGCAAAGCTTACATCTACCACAGGAATCACTGGGTGCCTCCTCGAGCCGCTTCTACAACTCTCACGCCGCTTGGGGGAGCCCCCGCCAAAATTGCGTCTTGCTGCGTGGTGATAACGAGAGCCTGCCTTTCGATGCGTCTAAGTTGCGGGTTCGGGAACACGCCCAGCCAGAGGATACCGGCCACGATAGGAGCCAACAAAAGGAGTTCACGGCTCCCCATCTCCCGCACCGGCCCGTGTGTCTCCCCACCCTGATAGAGGCGCTGGTATAGGTTCACGCCGTAGACGCCCGTCGCAATCACTGAGAGAGTCGCTAATCCCGCTAGCCAGGGACTCGTTTGGAACGCGCCCATCAGGCTCATAAACTCGCCCGGAAAGTTGGACAGGCCCGGCACCCCGATAGACGCGAAAAGCACAAAGAGCATCACCGCGGCCATCATCGGCGCGCTTTTGGCGAGCCCGCCGTAGTGAGCCAGGTCAAAACTCCCGCGGCGCGCGTAGAGCATCCCGGAAAGAAGAAAAAGCCCGCCCGTCGAGACCATCTGCGCGGCTAAGAGGAACACGGCTCCATTGAGCCCCGCGATGTGCAGCCCGAACACGCCGACCCCCACGATGCCCATGTGCGACAAGGAGGCGTAGGCCAAGAGGCGCTTCATGTGCGTCTGCGAAGTGGCGATAATCGCCGCATAGAGCGCCGTGACTGCGGCAAAGGCGAGCAGGTAGGGCGCGGCGGCGGCGGCGGCGCTGGGCAAGAGGGGCAGCGCCCAGGCGAAAAAGCCCCAGCCGCCCACCTTGTAGAGCGTGCCCGCCATGTCGGCGCTTCCCGAGGGGTGGTTCTGCTCGTGAAAGTCGGGTAACCAGGCGTGGAGCGGCCAGAGGGGCAGCTTGACCGCGAACGCCAGGGTAAAGGCGATAAAGAGCCATAGCTGCGTCGGAAAGGGCAGCGCGGGCGTAACCGCTAAAAGGTCGTCCAGGCGGTAACTCACCGCGCCGGAGAGCGGCCTGATGGCTAAAATGGCGACGAGCATCAAGAACGAACCCGTCACCGCGTACATGAGGTACTTGATGGCCGCCTGCCGCCGCCCCAGCCCGCCCCAGATGCCGAGCATGAGCACGCTGGGGATGAGCGTCGCTTCCCAAAAAACGTAGAAGAGGACGAGGTCTTTGGCTAAGAATACGCCGTTGAGCCCCGCCTGCATGAGGAGGAGGAGCGCCACGAACGCGCCCATGTGACGCTCCACGGTGAGACTCGCATAAACCGCCGCGGGAATCATCACCAACGAGGCGACGAGGACGAGGAGACCCGAGGCCCCCGCCGGGCTGAGCGAGAAGTAGACCTCGAAACCGGGAATCCAGAGCGTTTCGACGGCGGGGCTCGAGCCCAAAAACAGCGCCACCACAAACGTCGCCAGCGTGCCGATAATCGTAAACGCGTGCTTGAGCGCAGAGGTGGGGATGAGCGCGACCACAAGCGCAGTCGCCAAGGGAACGAGCAGCGCCGCCAGCGTCATGCGAGCACCCCCAGCAGAACCACGACGAGCACGAGCGCCACCAGCCCGAGGAGCATCGCCAGCGCGTAGGCGCGAACGTAACCCGTTTGGAGAAATCCGACGGTGCGCGCGAAGAGCCCGGCGCTGGTGAAGCCGCCGCCGATGCCCTTGTCCACGAGCTCTCTATCCACCGTGGATAATCCGTCCGCGGCACCCTCACCCGTTCTCGTAAAGAGACTCCGGTAGAGCGCATCGAAGCCGCCGCCACGTTGCGAAAGTTCATTGAGCGGCCCCACACTCTCGGCAAAGCGCCGCGCGGGTCGCCCGCCGCTCAGATGATAGAACCAGAAGCCGACGAACAGCCCCGCCGCCGCCGCGAGGACCGACACGCCGATAAGGAGCCATTCGGTCTCGAGCGTGGGGTGCGCAAAGCTTAAGGCGGGGGTCACGGGCTCGAGCCACCCCGCGAACCAACTCGGCGCGACGAACTCGGGCAAGCCAATATAGCCCGCCACCACACTAAAAAACGCGAGGACGATAAGCGGCACCGTCATGACTCGAGGCGACTCGTGTAGGTGCGCTCTCGCCTCCCCCGTAAACCGCTCCTCACCCGCGAAGACCTGGTAGTACCAGCGGAACATGTAAAACGCGGTCATCACCGCCGTCGCCAGGAGGAGGCCGTAAATGATTACGTTGCCATAGTCGCTGATAAGTTCACTGTTAAAGGTGTAGGCCAAAACGGCGTCCTTGCTGAAGAATCCCGACAGGAAAGGCACCCCGGTAATCGCCAGCACCGCGATGAGCGCGGTTGTCCCCGTTGTCTTCATGTGCTTGCCGAGCCCGCCCATCCGCTCGATGTCCTGCTCGCCGCCCAACGCGTGAATCACCGAGCCCGCGCCCAAAAAGAGGAGCGCCTTGAAAAAGGCGTGGGTGAAAAGGTGAAAAATCCCCACCCAGTAGGCCCCGACGCCCACCGCCACGAACATGTAGCCGAGCTGCGACACGGTTGAGTAAGCAAGAATCTTTTTGATGTCGCGCTGCGACAGCGCAGCAAAGGCCGCGACAAAGGCGGTTATGGCTCCCACCCACGCCACCACCGCCGAAGCGGCGGGCGCGCCTGCGAAGAGGGGGGCGGCGCGCGCAATTAAATAAACCCCCGCCGTGACCATCGTCGCCGCGTGAATGAGGGCCGACACGGGCGTGGGTCCCGCCATCGCGTCGGGCAGCCAGACCTGCAAGGGCAACTGCGCCGACTTGCCCGTGGCCCCCACGAAGTAGAGCAGCGCGATGAGCGTGGTAGCCCCGACGGTCAGCCCCACCGCCGCTTCGTTGACCGCCGCGATGTTGAGGGTGCCAAAGGCCCGAAAGGTGAGAAACATCGCCAGCAGGAAGCCCACGTCGCCGATGCGGTTGACGATAAACGCTTTGCGCGCCGCGTCCGCGTTGAGGCGGTCGCCGTACCAAAAGCCGATGAGCAGGTACGAGCAAACCCCCACCCCTTCCCAGCCCACGAACATGAGCAGGAAAGAGTCCGCCATCACGAGCACGAGCATGGCCGCGACGAAGAGGTTGAGGCCCGCGAAGTAGCGGCTAAAGCCCGTGTCGCCGTGCATGTAGCCAATCGAATAGAGGTGGATGAGCGTGCCCACCCCGGTAATGACCATCATCAGAAGGACGCTCAGCGGGTCTATCACAAAGCCGAGGTCAAGGGTGAAGGTGCCCGCTGTCAGGTAAGGCCAGAGCGCAACCGAAACGCCCTCCTCGCGTCCCAAAAGGGCAAAAAACGCGATGAGCGAGAGCAAGAACCCTGTGCCTACAGCAATCGTGCCGATAATGCCCGGCACCGGCTCCTTGAGGGAGCGCCCGAAGAGGCCGTTGATGAGCGCGCCTATAAGCGCCAAGAGGGGTGCGAAGGTGGCAATAGCTACGATGTCATTCATAAAACTTCCTAATATAGGCTCGAGCCCCACCCATCATCAAAACCCGACTCATCCCGCCCCAGCCCCTCACAACCGCACCTCAGACAGCGCGTCTACGTCCGTACTCACCCGGTTGCGGAAAATCGCCACCAGAATCCCCAGCCCCACCGCCACCTCCGCCGCCGCAATCGCCAGAATGATAAAGACCGCCGCCTGCCCCGAGAGCGCCACCGCGCTCCCCGCTATAGACCACTGCCGCGCAAAGGCCACCAGCGCCAGGTTAGCGGCGTTGAGCATGAGTTCAACCGACAGAAAAATCATGATGGCGCTCCGCCGCGTCAAGACCCCCACCGCGCCAATCGAAAAAATAAGCCCGCTCAGCGCGACGTAGTATTCAGTGGGAACCATACAGGTCTCCAGACTCACGCATTGGTGAGTTCCCTCGGCTTTTCCGCGGGCGCTTCGGCGGCGCGGCTCGAGACCGCCCGCCGCTGCACTAGCGACACCGCACCGACGATGCTCGTCAGCAGGAGGACGCCCACAAGCTGAAACGCCAGCACGAACTGCGTAAAGAGCGCGTCCCCAATAGGTCCCGCGCCCCCGCCGCCCAAGGCCGCCGCGATAATCTCAAAGCTCGGCAGGAGCTGCGGGCTCGAGAAAGCAACAAGCGCAATACCAACCGCCGCGACCAGGCCCGTCAAATAAGCCGCCGGACGCAGCCAGCTGAGCCCCGTGGCGCGCTCTTCCCCCACGTTGAGCAGCATGATGACGAACAAAAAGAGCACCATGATGGCCCCTGCGTAAACAATCACCTGAATCGCCGCGAGGAAGTGCGCCTGCAAGGTTACATAAGTCACGGCAAGCGTCAGCAGCGTCCCGACGAGCGAGAGCGCCGCGTGGACGGGCTGCCGCAAGGTGATAACGCCCACCGCGCCCAAGGTCATGACGGCAGCGAGGATGATGAACATCAGCATAGAGAAACCAGTGGTGAGTGGTGAGTGGTGAGTGGTGAGTGGAACATCCAAACCCTTTTAAGCATCAGTAGTCCACCCCCTCGAGCTCAGGTCGCGGTCCCGATTTGAGGCCCAGCCGGACCTCTTTGCCCTCGGCGGCGGCTTCGCGGCGTTGCCATTTGCTGCCCTTGGTGCCGACGAGCATGTCTTCTTTGCCGTAGGTGAAGTCTTTGTAGCGGTAGTCGGCCAGCTCGAACTCGTGGCCCAAGACCACCGCGCCCGTGGGGCAGGCTTCCTCGCACATGCCGCAAAAAATACAGCGCAGCATGTTGATTTCGTAGATGCTGGCGTAGCGTTCGCCCGGCGAGGTGGGGTGGTCGGGGTCGTTCTCGGCGGCCTCGACGTAGATGGCGTAGGCCGGGCAGGCCGCGGCGCACAGGGAGCAGCCGATGCACTTTTCCAATCCGTTCGGATGCCGCAACAGGTGATGCCGCCCCCGAAAGCGCGGCTGCACCATCGCGGGCTCTTCGGGATACTGCACCGTCACGGGCTTCTTGAAAAGGTGCCCGAGCGTGACGCCCATCCCCTTGGCGATGTCTAAAACACTCATACGGTCTCCTCTAACAAAATATCCACCGAATCCCCTACCCGAATCGTACCGCTTTTGACGATGCCCGCCCGCAAGCCCGCCTGATGAACCATGCTCAGCACGTCCTTGTGAACGATGGTGGCGAGGTGATTACAGGGCTCGCACAGCCGGGTGCCGCGCAACACAACATCGCCAACCTTGAACGTTTTGCCTACAAGCTCATTGAGGCTGACGCCCTTGGTGACGATGTTGCGGCGCAGGTCGCCGGGGGCTAGATTGTGCCCGCTTCGTTTGTTGAACGCCTCGAGCATCTCCCTCTCAACCAGCGTGACTTCAAAAGAAGGCGCTTCCACTGTGCTAGAAAAAGTGCCCTCGCCCTTGAAGTAGCGGTCACCGTTAAGCCCTCGCCCCTCAACAGCCTCCACTAATTCTACCGTCTCCATCGGCGCTTCTGCGCGGGGTGCGATGTGAATAGATACGACTTCGTTGTTCATGGGTTCTCCTCGAGTCTCGTCATCAAACACATACGCTTAAGCACGTCTGTTAAAGCACGAACGCAATAATGGCTCCCGTTAAAATCGCGCTCCCCAGCGCAATCTCAAAAAGGTAAATCCAGCCAAAGCGCATGAGCTGGTCGTAGCGAAAACGGGGCAAGGAGCCGCGCAGCCAGATGAACAAGAACATAAAAATCGCCATTTTGGCGATGAGCCAGACGAAGGGCCACTCCGCCATCCCCGGAATGATGTTATTGAAAAAGTCCGGGCCGCGCCAGCCGCCCAGAAAGAGCGTGCTGATAAAGGCGGCGGCGGTCATCATGTTGACGTACTCGGCCATCTGGAAGAGCGCCCACTTGATAGACGAGTATTCAGTGAGGTAGCCCGCTACAATCTCCTGCTCCGCCTCGGGCAAATCAAAGGGCGTGCGGTTCACTTCGGCGATGGCGGAAATGACGAAGGTCACAAAGGCAACCGCCAGCGGCAGCCAGAGCCAGGGGGAGACCGACCAGACGTTGAGGTAGACGATTTCGCGCAAGTTTAGGGTGCCCGCAATCATGATGATGGTCAGCACGGACAAACCCAGCCCAAGTTCGTACGAAATAAGCTGCGCCGACGAGCGCAAACTGCCCAGGAGCGAGTATTTGGAGTTCGAGGCCCAGCCTGCCAAAAAGATGCCGTAGACCCCGATGCTGGTCGCGGCGAGTACAAAGAGGAGGCCGATGTCCAAATCCATAATCCAGGGGTTGAGGCCGAACAGGCTGCCCGCCGGACCCGCGGGAATCGCGCCAAAGGCGGTGAGCGCAAAGGTGATGGAAACGAAGGGCGCGAGAAAGTAGACGAACTTGTCTGCCGCCGAGACGGTGATGTCCTCTTTGAAAATCGACTTGATGGCGTCGGCGATGGGTTGCAGCATCCCAAAGGGTCCCACGCGGTTGGGTCCTATACGGTTTTGCATCCGCGCCAAAACGCGCCGCTCGATGACGGTCATGTAGGCGAACGCGCCGAGGAGGACGGTGCAGAGCAGGAGCGCCTTTAAAAAGGTGATGATGAGCGGGTCATTCGCGCGGGTGATGAAGAGGATTTCGTTCATGAGACGACCTCGAGCCTCGGGGCCTCCGCCGCTTCTTTCTCGAGCGTACCCACGTCAACCCTCACCAAACCCACGGGCTGCTCGGGCAGCGCGGGCAGGAGCATGAGCCCTTCGGGCACGCCGTCGTCTACCATTACAACCGCGCGCCGCGTCGCGCCGCCGACGCTGAGCTTGACGCGGTCACCGGGGGTTAGGTCTCGAGCCGCCGCGTCCGCCGGATGAAGGCGCAAGGCCGCCTCGCCAAAGGCTGAGCGCAAGCCGGGGTTGCGCCCCAAATGCTCGGCGCGGACCATCGTGGGCACCAAGAGGAGGTTGCCTTCGGTGCGCCCTTCTACACCTTGCGGCGCGTCGCCTTTGAGGACGACTGGAGGCAGGTGACCTTCGTCGGGAAGCTCGCTTAAGTCAACGCTAAAGTCTTTCTTAAACGCGCGGTGGGCGCTGCGGACGCTGCGGCCATCCAGACGTGTGCCCAGCGCGTCACCCAGTCGCTTGACGACGCCTGTAAAGTCTTCCGCCCCGCCGCCGTCCACGGGCGCGGCGCTGACGTTGAGGTAGCGGCCCTCGAGGTTCACCACCGTCCCCTCTTTTTCGTAACCCGTTTTGGCGGGCAGGACGACGTGGGCCATTTTGGTGGTGGCGGTGGGGAAGGTGGAGTGGACGATTAGGAGCTCGAGCCCCCCCAGTTTTTCCGCCACCCCTTTATCCCCCGCGGGGTCGAGGTTTGACACGAGGAGCGCGCGGGCGTTCCCGTCGAGCATCCCGGCGTAGGAGTGACGCGCGTCTTTGGGAAGAACGCCTAAGCGCTCCAAACCGTGCGAGTTCGCCATCGGCCCCACCGCCATCGCCTTGGCCCCCACCGCCTTGGCAAGCGCGTTCGCCGCCTCTGCCGCGTCCGTTGAGGCAGTCACAAAGCCGCCGTAGATGACGACGGCGTTCTCCGCATCTCTGAGGCGCGTTACGAGCCCCTGCATCTCCTCTTGGCTCATCCCGAAGCGCGCCGCGTCGTCCACCGTCTCGCCGTTGGCGACGCTCTCGAGGCTCTGAAGAAACGCAGCTTCCTCGCCCGCCGGATAGACGACGCTCGAGCCCGCGTGGCTCATCAGGTCAACGCGGTAGGGCGCGACCACGTTCAACAGCTCGCGTTTGCGCGGCGCGCGCTCCTTGAGGCGCAAGTCGGCGATGGGCACGCCGTGGGCCATGAGTTCGGGGGGCACCACACCTTTAAGCGCCTCTTTAATGCGCAAATCCACCACGGGCGCTTCTTCGGTGGGGTCGCCAATCACCAGAAGCGCGTCGCTCGTCGCCACGTCCGTCAGCGTGGCTTGCGGGGCGTCCGGGATGACCGAGGCGGCGGGGCGCGGGAAGTGGTCCAAGCCGCCCTTGAAGTGTTCGGCCAGGCTCTTGGCGGCGACGCCTTCCTCGAGCGTCGCGTCAGCCCGCAAAACAATCCCTAGTTCGCTCTCGCGAAAGGCGCCAAGCTGCTCCGCCACAAACTCCGCCGCCTCGTCCCACGTCACGGGCGTGAGCCGCCCGTTAATGCGAATCATTGGGTTTCTGATGCGGTCTTTGGCGTCCACGTATTCGTGTCCAAAACGCCCGCCGTCGCAAATCCAGTCGTTGTTGACCTGCGTGTTGCGCGCCCCCTTGACCCGCTCGATGCGCCCCGTGCGCGCGTCCACGTTCGTCGCGCAGCCCACCGGGCAGTGCAAGCAAGTCGTGCGGGTGTGGTCATATTCCCAGTTGCGGCCCCGGAAGCGGCTCGTCGCGTCCAGAAGCGCCCCCACCGGGCAGATGTCGGTAATGTTGCCCGTGAAGTTCGAGGGCAAACCCTCCTCCTCGGTGCCGATATAGGTGTGCCCGCCCCGCTCGATAAAGTCCAGCACCTCGTCGTCGGGGATTTCTTCAAAGTAGCGCACGCAGCGTTTGCAGTGGATGCAGCGTTCGCGGTCCAGGGTGATGAGACTTGAAAGCGCGTGATGCTTCTCCTGATGCCGCTTGGTGAACTGAAACCGCGACACGCCGGAACCGTACTCGTACGCGCGGTCTTGCAACTCGCAGGCCCCACCCTTGTCGCAGGTGGGGCAGTCGAGCGGGTGGTTGATGAGGGTGAACTCCATCATCCCCGCCTGCGCGCCTTTTACCTCAGAGGAGAGCGTGTCGACGACCATCCCCTCCATCACCGCGGTGGTGCAGGTCGCCATGAGGTTGGGGAAATAGAAAATCTTGGGCTCGCCCGTCTCCTCGTCCAGAATCCACTCGCCCGTCCCCTGGTCCTTGCGCGGCGCGCCCACCTTGGCTAAGCACATCCGGCAGGCCCCGATGGGCGACATGTATTCCTGCGAGCAAAAATACGGCACGTCATAACCGGCGGCAAAGACCGCGTCGATGGCGGAGGTGCCGGGTTCTAAGTCCATCTCTACGTCGTTGACTTTAACTTTCATGCGTCACGTCCAAAATCCCCCCCGACCCCCCTTGATAAGGGGGGAGGTTGTTAAAACTGTTCATTCTGCCCACCAATCCGACTTCGTGTACATCGGCTCCCCGTGTTGAATCAAATGCTCGTACTCCTCGCGGAAATACTTGATGCTCGCCTGCACCGGCATCGCGCAGGCGTCGGCCAAGGGGCAAAAGGCGGTGCCGCGCATGTTTTTGACCATGTTCTCGATAAGCTCCAAGTCGCCCGGTTGCCCGAGGCCCGCGAGCAGCTTTTTGTACATCTTTGGCAACCAGGTAGCGACGCCCTCGCGGCAGGGCGTGCATTTGCCGCACGATTCATGCGCGTAGAAGCGCACGATGTTGTAGTGGGCGTTGACGATGCACTTTTCTTTGGGGATGAGGATGACGCCGCCCGTGCCCAGCATCGAGCCCTTTTTGGTAATCGAGCCGTAGTCCATCGGCGTGTCCAGATACTCGTCGGTAAAGGGAAACAGCGGCGTCGAGGAGCCGCCCGGAATGAGCGCCTTTATCTCCATTGTGGGCCCGCCCGCGAGGTCATAAATGAGTTCGCGGAAGGTCGCGCCCATCGGCATCTCGTAGACGCCAGGCCGCGCGACGGGGCCGCTGATTTGGTAGAGCTTGGTGCCTTTCGAGTCCTCCGTACCCATCCCCGAGAACCACGCAGCCCCCTTGTTAATGATATGCACGACGCTCGTTAGGGAGGTCACGTTGTTAATCGTCGTCGGCCTGCCGTAGACGCCCGACTGCGCGGGAAAGGGCGGCTTGAGGCGCGGGTTGGCGCGTAAGCCCTCGAACGAGTTCATCAGCGCCGTTTCCTCGCCACAGATGTAGGCCCCGGCCCCGCGGTGCAAGATGATGTCAAATTCGAAGTCTGTCCCGAACAAGTTTTCGCCCAAGTAGCCCGCCTTGCGCGCCTCGATGACCGCCTGCTCGGTGCGCTCGTAACCCTTATAATATTCCCCGCGGATGTAGATGATGCCCTTCGTTGCCTGAATCGCGTAGCCCGCCAAAATCATGCCTTCAATGAGCTGGTGCGGGTCGTCCTCGAGCACATACCTGTCCTTAAACGACCCCGGCTCCGACTCGTCGGCATTACACAAAATAAAACGCTGCCGCCCGTCCGGTTTGGGCATAAACGACCACTTGACCCCCGTCGGAAAGCCCGCGCCGCCCCGACCCCGCAGCCCCGAGGCTTTCACCTCGTTCACCACGTCCTCGGGCTTCATCGTCGTAATGGCCTTTTTGGCCGCGTCGTAACCGCCGTGCGAGAGGTAGTAGTCCAGCGTCCACGCCCCATCAACCCCCACGTGCTCGTACAGTGCCACCTTGTAGCGCGGGTCCTTGCGGCTGGTAATTGGTTTGGGCTTATCTGCCACTGCGTCCACTAGGCGTCACCTCCGATGACGGGCTTCGTTGCGCCCGCGTTGTCGCCGCCGCGCTCAAAGCTCGGCTCCGGCGTCTCATCCCTTTTGAAAGCTTCTAAAAGTTCCTTACACTGCGTTTTCGTCACCCGCTCGTAGTACGTATCGTTCACCTGAAGCACGGGCGCGGTGCCGCACGAGCCCAGACACTCGACTTTTTGAATACTAAAACGCCCGTCGCGGCTCGTCTCGCCGGGGACGAGGCCGAGTTCTTCAGAGATAAAGTCGCACATCTCGTCCGAACCCGCCAGAGCGCAGGGCAGCGTCGAGCAGATTTGCAGGTGATACGCGCCCACGGGCTGCTCGTGATAGGTCGAATAGAAGCTCATCACGCCCTTGACCTCGGTGGCGTGGAGGTCTAAGATAGCCGCGATTTCCTCTAAACGCGCTTCCGAGATGTGCCGCTCGGCGCGCTGCACCTCCCACAGGAGGGGCATGACGGCGCTGCGGCGGCCATAGTCGGGGTAGCGCCCCAAGATTTCGTTGAGGACGTCTTGTTTGTCGGCAAAATAGGGTTTGGCTGTTTCTACCATCACATTTCCTTTATAAGATTGAGCTTTTGCGCCTCGAGCCTTTGCTCCTTGAGGGATTTTACAGAAGCCGTTGCAGCAATTACAGAGGCAGCCGTTCCGGGTATGAGGATAGCTAGCTTGATGGCCCATGAGTCAAAGAAGTTGGCCACCGTATAAACAAAAGTGAACCACGGGAGGAAACCCGTAACGAAAGCCCATCTGCTCACGCGACCCTCTTCTATGTATTTCTGCTCGCGCGCCTCCATTTTTCCAAAGAACCACGCGAGAGCTTTACCGACAAACAGCGCGAGAAAGACGAAAAGAGCACAGCCAGCCAAAATCCACGAAAGCACAGAAAGCAGATTCATCGTTCGCGCCTTTCTGAGGAGAAATCAGACGTGCGTCTTGTCCCGCGTTCAACCATCTACTTGTCCACGTCCCCCATCACCGGGTCCATCGTGGCAATATTCACCACCATGTCGGCAAAAAGGCCGCCGAGACAGGTCGGCTCCAAGCTCTGCAAGTTAATCAAACTCGGCACCCGCACCTTGACGCGGTAGGGCATCGAGCCGCCGTCCGAGACGAGGTAATAGCCAAGCTCGCCGCGCGCCGATTCGGTGGGCACGTAGACCTCGCCTCGAGGCGGGTGAAAACCCTCGGTCACGAGCTTGAAGTGAAAAATCACCGCTTCCATCGAGGTCTCAAGTTCACTGCGGGGCGGCAAGGAGATGCGGCGGTCAGGGTCCTTGAAGGGACCGGGCTCGAGCCTGTCCAAAGCCTGCTCCACAATCCTCATGCTTTCGCTCACCTCTTCAAAGCGCATCATGAAGCGGGCGTAGGCGTCGCCCTTGTTTGACGTGGGCACCTTGAACTTGTAATCCTCATAGCCGCTGTAGGGCTGCGCCTTGCGGAAGTCCAATCCCACCCCGCTCGCGCGCAGGCTCGGGCCGGTGAGGCCGTACTCGAGCGCCTGTTCTTTGGTCAAGACGCCCACACCCTTGGTACGGTTTACAAAGATGTCGTTCTTGGCGAACATGGCGGCGTACTGCTCGAGCATCCGCGGAAAGCTTTTTAGGAACTTCCGCACCGCGGGCTCAAATTCTTCGGGGACGTCTCTCGAGAGCCCGCCCACCCGGAAGTAGCCGTAATTCATCCGCACGCCGCTGACCATCTCGAAAATGTCCAGAATCGCGTCGCGCTCGCGGAAGGTGTAGAAAAAAGGCGTCAGCGCGCCCATGTCGAGGAGGCCGGTGCCAAAAAAGACGAGGTGACTGGCAATGCGGTTGAGTTCGTTCAGAATCACCCGGATGCGCTGCGCCCTAACCGGCACCTGCGCGTCCATCAGCTTCTCAGCCGAGAGCACATAGGCCAAGTCATGCGCGAACGCGTGGAGGTAGTCCATCCGGTTGGAGTAGGTCACGCACTGCTGGTAGGTGCGGTTCTCCATCGTCTTCTCGAAGCCCGTGTGGAGGTAGCCGATTTGCGGCTTGATGGCGACGATGCGCTCGCCGTCCAAATCCACCACCAGGCGCAGCACGCCGTGGGTGCTCGGGTGCTGCGGCCCCACGTTGAGGCGCATGTGGTGCGTGCCGAATTCGCCCTCCATGCTCTCGTTTACGCCCGGTACGGCGCCCGCTTGCGTCATCGTCATTTGCTACCTCCCGATTCCTTTTCCGTCGGCGTGCCCAGCTCCGCGTGACTCACCACGCCCTTGCGGACGCCGCCCTTCCAACCCGACAGTCCCGAATCCTGCCCCGTCATGCCCGCGCGAAAGGTGGCGGGGTCGAGAAATCTTCCTTCATTGAACAGTGTGGGCGTCTCGCCCAGCGGGAAGTCCTTGCGGTGCGGGTGGCCGTCTAAGTCCTCCGGCGTGAGGAGCTTGCGCAGGTCGGGGTGGTCCTCGAACTCCACGCCGAACATGTCGTAGACCTCGCGCTCCATAAACGACGCGCCCTTCCAGAGCCCCGTGATGGTCGGCAGAGTCTCACCATCGTCAAGGTTGACGCGGATGAAGAGGCGTTCGTTGGCGGAGATGCTGTAGAGGTTGTAAGCGACGGTGAAACGTTTGCCCTGATGACCGGGGTAGGTGAGGTAATCAATCCCGAACACATCCGAAATCATCTCAAAGCCCGCCTCTTTGGCCGCCCGCACCGCCTCGACTACCTCATCCCGCGCCACCGTCACGCTGACCATGTCTTTGAACTGAGCGGGCTTGCCGCCCATCCCCTTGAGCGTGCTCACCACCGACTCAACCAAATTCACCGACTCCACCCTTCCACCATCGGCAGTTGGACGCCGCGCGAGTCGAACGCTTCGCCGCGCACCTTCTTTTGGAGCTGCATCACGGCGAAAACAAGCGCCTCGGGGCGGGGCGGGCAGCCGGGGACGTAAATATCCACGGGCACCACCGAGTCGACGTTCTGGACGATGGCGTAGTTGTTGAACATCCCGCCCGACGAGGCGCACGCGCCCATCGAGATGACCCACTTGGGGTCGGGCATCTGCTCATACACGCGGCGCATCACCGGGGCCATCTTTTTGCTTAAACGGCCCGCCACAATCATTACATCCGCCTGCCGCGGCGAGGCGCGAAACACCTCCGAGCCGAAACGCGCTAAGTCGTTACGCGCGTTCGTCGAGTTCATCATCTCGATGGCGCAGCAGGCCAGGCCAAACGTCGCGGGCCACAGCGAATTGGAGCGACCCCAGGCCACGAGTTTTTCTAAGCTCGAGAACAAAATCCCCTCGTTCTCGAGTTCCTGCACATCCTTATCAAACAAATCTTTTAGTCCCATACCCACCCTCTCAGGTTTAGCCTCTACTACCCACTACCCACTAACCACTAACCACTAACCACTGCTTATTGCCAGTGAAGCACGCCCTTTTTGAGGATGTACACGTACCCCACCGCCAACACAATCACAAAAATGATCGCCTGCACGAACAAAAATTCGGGCGCGGCGTGAAACCGGACCGCCAGCGGGTAGAAAAAGGCGGTCTCTATGTCGAAGATGATAAAGAGCATGGCGACGAGGTAGAAGTGAACTGGGAACCTTTCTCGTGCGCTTCCCGAAGCGGGCACGCCGGATTCGTAGGCGGCCAGCTTGTTCTCGCTCCCCTTTTTGGGACCCATAAGACCCCCCACGGCGAGCGCCGCCGCGCCGATAAAGCCCGCGGCCAAGAACATCATAAGCAGATTTAGGTACATAGGCGTCTCCTTTGAGGGTGCTTGCTGAGCGCTTGACAAGGGCGGAAGGGCGGACCGCTTTGTGCGGCTTTTCACAGCTTTTTCTAACTCAGCTTATCATTTCTCCAGAACCACAAACAAGAGTGAAGATGCACGGTTAGTAAAGGTTGAGTTGGCTTTTCTGAACGGGCTCGAGCCCCTACGCACCCGCTCTTTGATTCTTCTTGCGCTTTCACATTTCTGAGAGCGGCAACGGCTGCTCAGAAGTATGTGAGGCTTTTTTCACACGACCCTTTCCTATCTCCGTCCGATGCCTTGGCGGATGAGGTGGCTCGAGTCCGACCCTCCCACTCTCTTTTCCGCCGTTTTTCACCCGAAGAGCATCATAGAGCATCATGAGGACTTGACAGCCTTTGCAAGGCTCCATATACTGCTAAAGCTGTACAGGAGCGCTCGAGCGTTCTTGATAGCGGGTCGTTAGCTCAGTTGGCAGAGCAGCTGACTTTTAATCAGCGGGTCGTAGGTTCGAGCCCTACACGACCCACCAAGGCCCCTTCGACTAGCGGTTAGGTCACAACCCTTTCAAGGTTGCGGCACGAGTTCGAATCTCGTAGGGGTCACCAAAAGGTTGATTGGTATCATCAAACTATTGGTGATACCAATTATATTTGAACCAACGCCTACGAGCGTGGGTATCGCCAGGTGAACAGGCTGGGCTACCCCTTGCTCGAGGCTGTTTGGGCGATTAGCTCAGCGGAAGAGCGTCCGCCTTACAAGCGGAGGGTCGGCGGTTCGAATCCGTCATCGCCCACCAAAAATCTGTTTTTGAAAAACTTGCTCAGGTCACTTTAGGCGGCTCGGGGACGTAAGCCGGGCGGTTGCGCAGGGGCTCGAGCTCCCCGTCCAGCCCATACGCCCACTCGCTCCCGGAGCTCGGCAAGAAGATGCCTAGTTCGCCCATTTTGCGCCCCGCCCGCAGTTCGGCCACGTCCCAGAGGATGTCGATGTCACTCTCCAAGCGGTACATGCGGCTTTCCGCGTCGTACTCGACGGCGAGACCCGGCACGCGCTCGCGCAGCTCGCTTCGGAACTGGTGAAAATAGGTCCGCGCGGTTTTGGGCTTGTCGTCGGCGAACACGTCCGCCAAAAGGCGCTTTAAGGAGACCTCGCGGCGCTCCAAAAAGTAAGCGAGCACTTCCGACGCGCGCCGCAACCGGATGTTGACGGTTTGCCCCGCCAGCACCAGCTTCTCTTGGCCCAACGTGTAGACTTCCAGAACCGTCGGCGTCTCGCCCGCGAGTTTGGGGTGCGTGACCAGCGCGGCCTCGCGTAAGTCGGGCAGGAGCGTCCACTCGCGCGCGAGAAACGCGTGGTTTTGTAGCGCCACGCCCAGCGCCTGCAACCCGTCAAGCTCTTTGAGGTAGCGGCTGTCGTCCAAGGCGCGGTAGACCTCCGCCAGATGCAGCCGCACCCGCCCCTGCTCCTGCAAAAAGCCCATCGTCCCGAAGTCGGCAGCGAGCGCTTCTAGTTCGGTGCGCGTCTGCTCGGGGTTATAGAGCCCACGCCAGTATGACAGCAGCACCTCGCGGAAGCGGTAAGAAAGCTTTTCAAAGCGGGTGCTGGCAATCCACTTGGCCCTTGCTAAATTTTCACCAGCGGCCTCGAAAGCCTTGCGAAAACCCAAGAGAGCGGCAACCGACAAACGCGACAGGACTTCGACATAGTTTTCTTCGGTTGCGAATGCTAGCTCGGCGGCTTGGTCGTATGAATGCAGCGCGCCCTTGACGTCACCCGTGGCCCACGCGGCGTCCGCGCGGTACATGAGTTGATATGCCTTTTCTACCTTTAGCACATCTTCAGAGTTCAGTTCCTCGAGTTCGCTAATCGCTTCAGCGTAGCGCCCTAAGGAAATAAGGCTGTCAATTCGGGTTATCTGAAGAAACCACTTCTCGGTTTTACTGGCGACTTCGAACCCACGTTCAAAACACCACAGCGCCCGCTTTGCCCGTCCCATCTTGCTGTTCAAAAGCCCCAAACGTATAAGAACCCAGGGCGCAAGAACGGGAAACTCCGGAATACCCTGTACGCGCCGCCACGCCTCTTCAGCCGAATCTATCGACGTTTGCAAACTGTTGGCGGTTTCCTGATGGATGCTCTGGGCCCTGTACCAAAGCACCTGGTCGGAAGGGGCTAGTTCCTCCGGATTAACTTTTTCAAGTTCAGCGGCGGCCTCCGCGTCTCGCTCGAGAAAGGAGAAGGTGCGCGCGAGCTCGATATGGGCGGCTTTTTCTCCCTTGGACGCGGCACCGTAAAGCACTTCGAGTGCTTTCATACGGTTGGGCACCATCATGTAACAGACGCCAAGCCAGCGGTCATCGCGCCCGCAAGGCTTTTCCAACGCCTCATACGTTTCAACGCCTCGTTGATACTCCCCCAGGTAAAACCAACCCTGTATGACGCTCTCGAGGACAATGCCTTCGTATTTCGTATCGACAAGTTTCTGTACCTCAGCCAAGCTTGTCGCCATTACGCTTCTCCAAAACTGCTAAAGATTTCAAGCCGCTTCTCGCTCCGCCTTTTCGGCTTTTGCTCGCCCGCCGCTCGTTGGCACTGTTTTCTCGCGGTTGCTTAAATTGCCGTTTTGAAAGCATAAGCTGAGGTGAAAGCGGAAGGTGTGGACTAATGCATTTCTAATTAAAACATACTGAGGCCAACGTGTTGCGGATGTAACGCCTCACGAATGTGAAATTTCTCATAACGCTTTCAGTTCCTTACAGAACTCTTGCCTTTTTCAGGCTCGTTATGATAACTTTTACATACCTTCTCGTTTTGGGAGACTCGAGGGGGGACGCCTAAAGGATTGGGAGATCCGGCGGGCGGGTAAAAAGAGAGAAATGGGAGATGTAACATGAGGAAGGGCTTTAGGTTCGCGCTACAGTCGAATAGCTTTTTCATTCAGGCGAAATAGGTCGCTTGAAGACATTGTCTATTTGCGTAGCGGTAGGTTCAAAACACCGCCAAAGGGTTGGGAGACCGAAAAGCGGTGGGGAAGAGAAAGGGAGAGAAAAATGAAGAGGATTGCCAGGTTCGCTGTTTCTGCCGTTGTTTTATTTTCCATCACCGCTACCAGCATGACGTTCGCTTCTGGTGCTGAGCGAAGAGATGCCCCAGGGATTCATTCTGGTGCCGAGCGTAGATAAAGGCCATAGTCAAAGCCGCAGGCTTTTCATACCCTAGTAACAAAATTGAGATGAGCGGCTGAACCTCCCAAAGCGGAGGTACTAGAGGTTCAGCCGCCAGTAAAACCGTCCAGAAGTTCTTACCAACTTCTGCATGAAAATTAAAGATTTTCCCGGCAGGGAGGGTTTATGTACGTTTTCTAAACGCTCTCTTGCTAGGCTACTGGCACGTCGAAAGGAGACGTGTCCTGTGGTCGTTTTTTATACTCATCATTTTGCACCACCGACCTCCCCTCCTCTCGGTTTTTCATTTTTTTGGCGGGACACCTGGAGGAACGTTAGTGCAGGCTTATAGGTCTCCTTTTTCTAAGGGGCGACGGCTGAGGCATCTTTTTTTGGCAGCGGCCGTGGTTGGCCTTTTGGGGGGTGCCGTCCTTGGCGTTCTTCTTTTCGGGGGCCAGCAACCCTTGGCTGTGCAGCTCACTTATTTGGCTGTTCTCGTTGCGGCTGCTTTGTTCGAGGTTAGAGGCGGTTTGACAGCCGCGGCGGCGGCAAGTCTTTTCCTCCTCCTTTTGCCCGACCACGCGTTCGCAACGCCTTTTGGCGTGACGGCCTGGGCCTGGAGCTACCAGAGTGCCTTTTTTCTCCTTTTCGCTGGGACCGCGGGCTACGTCGTCAGGGTTTTTCGGCGGCAGGTCGTTGACGCCGAGGGGGTGGTTGACCATCTATCGGAGGTCTGTGTGAGTTTGCTCTCGAATTTGGCGCTTATTGTCGAAGGCCGTGACAGGGGCGCGCGGGGTCACTGCAACCGCGTGGCGCATAACGCTGGGGCGATGGGCGGGGCGCTGGGGCTTAGCGGCAAACAGCTCGAGACCCTGCACTGGGGCGCGCTGCTCCACGACCTGGGCAAGATAGCCGTGTCCGAGAAAATCCTGCTCAAGCCGGGCGCGCTGACCGAAGAAGAGTTCAGCGAGATCAAGCGTCACTCAACCTACGGTGCGGAACTTTTAGAAGCCGTGTCGGCGGAGTTTATGGACATCGCCCGGGTGGTGCATTGTCACCACGAGCGCTGGGACGGGCTGGGGTACCCGTTGGGACTGGGGCAGGAGGCCATCCCGCTCATGAGCCGCATCATCACCGTGGCCGACGTGTTCGAGGCACTCACAAGCGAACGCCCTTACCGCAAGCCCATGCGACCCGCGCAGGCGCTCGCTTACCTCAGGGCGGAGGCCGGGAGTCACTTCGACCCGGAACTCGTGGGGCTGTTTGAAGACCTTTTCTATCAAAACCAACTTCAGCTCGCGGAATCCGCTTTGGATGATGAGCGGGCGGCGACGCACGATCCGGGCCCGCGCGTCGCCCTCGGCTTGTCGGAGTGGCAACTGGGCCAGGGTGGCTAAGGCTCGAGGGGCCTGTTGATGAGCGTTGGGTGGGGGGTAACCGGACGTTTGGGTCCGAGCCCTACACAGTACCCGTCACCAGCGAGACGCTGAGACCGCCGTTGGAGAAGATGAACGTCCCCGTATATTCAAGCCCCGCCTCCGCCAACCATCCGGGATGAGGCGTGACGAAAGCAAAATCCCAACCGCCGCACGCTTTTCTAAGTTGCGTGGCAAAATCTTGGTAAAGCTGTTTTACCTCCGCCCGAGTTCCGACGCGCCGCCCGTAAGGCAGGTTGCTCAAGAGCAGCTTCCGTCCCCCTTCAAATTCAGCGTAAGGCAAGGCTCGCGCGTCCTCCCGTAAAAACGTGATGTCACCAGCCACGCCCGCACGTTCCGCGTTGGCTAGGGCGGCGCGCAGTGCGCCCTCGAAAAGGTCGCTGCCAACGAGCTGGAGGGAGGTGGGCTTTTGTGAGGCTCGAGCCTCCCTTTTAAACCGTTCCCATTTGCTCCTTTGAAAGCTCGGGAAATGTTCAAAAGCAAAAGCGCGTTCTACACCCGGCGCAATGTTTTTAGCTAACAGCGCCCCCTCAATAAGAAACGTGCCCGCGCCGCACATCGGGTCTAGGATGAGGTCGTAACGCGCCTCGCTAAGCGTCATCAGCAGCCCCGCCGCCAGCGTCTCGCGGATGGGCGCTTTGGCACCTGCTTGACGGTAGCCGCGCTTATGCAGGTGCGCGCCGCTCGTGTCGAGGGAGAGGGTGCAGCGGTCTTCAAAAAGACGCACGTGAAAGTTTATGGGCGCGTCTGGGGTGAGCTCGGGGTGAAGACCCAAAGGTTTAACCGCCTCTGAAAGCCCGGCGTGCAGCGTGTCAGCAATCTTTTGCTGATGCCGCAAGCGGCTCCGTTTGGCACTTACCGTGACGCTGTAGGAGTCGTTAAATCCTATGTAGCGTTCCCACGGGAGCTTGCTCACCTTATTAAAAAGCATAGGGTAGGACTGCGCCAAAAACTCATCCACGCGGAGCAGCACCCGGTGCGCGGTGCGCAGGCGCAAATTGGCGTGGTAGAGGGTGTCGAAAGGACCTGTAAATTCTACACCGCCCCGCAGCGTCTCAACCTCGTTCACGTCCGGCAGCGCGCGCACTTCGTTCATAAGCACCTCCTCAAAGGGAGGCGCGCAAGGGGCGAAAAAGCGTTGTGGCGCGCTCCACAGGTGGCGTTTGAGGCGGCGCTCGAGCGCCCGCTGACTAAGAGCTTCCATCAAGAAATCTTACCCCTACCGCCCCCGCGCCTTCGGGTCCAGATAGTCCCGCAGCCCGTCGCCCAACAAGCTCCAGCCCAACACCGTGATGATGATGGCGAAACCCGGCACCAGCGCGGGGTAGGGGCTTAAGGCCAGAAAACTCTGCGCCTCGCGGAGCATGTTGCCCCAGCTCGGCGTGCGGGGCGGGGTGCCCAAGCCCAAAAACGACAGCGCCGCCTCGGCGAGCACGGCCACCGCAAACGAGAGGCTGGCCTGCACGATAACGGGCGACAGGGCGTTAGGGAGGATGTGCCGGAAGAGCACGCGCGGCGCGCTTACGCCCAGGGCGCGCCCCGCCTCCACATAATCGTTGCCGCGGACGCTCAAGACCGACGCGCGCATAAGTCGGGCAAAGACCGGCACCGTGGCGAGGCCGATGGCGACCATCGCGGTAAGCGTGCCCGGCCCGTAGATGGCGGCCAGAAGAATCGCCATGAGTACGGGCGGAAAGGCGTAGAGCACGTCGGAGAGGCGCATAAAGGCTTCGTCTAAAAATCCTCCCACGTAACCCGCCACCGCGCCGACGAGACCGCCCAAACTAAACGCGAGGCCCACCGCGATAAAGCCCACCAAAAGCGTCCCGCGCGCCCCCACCAGGAGGCGGCTTAAGAGGTCGCGGCCAAAGGAGTCGGTGCCTAAAAGGTGCGCGGCGGACGGAGGCTCGAGCTTGACGGCAAAGTCTATCTCGTTGGGGTCGTAGGGCAGCCAGAAAAAACTGAGGAGCGCCGCGAAGGTGACCATCCCGATGAGTGATGCGCCAATAGTGAGGTTGAGGCGGGGCATGGTTAGAAGAAGGAAAGGGAAGAAGTGCTCCTCACATCTTCCCCTATTAGTACCTGATGCGCGGGTCGAGCACGCCGTAAAGGAGGTCCACAAGAAAACTCAGCCCCACGATGACGCCCGCGTAGAGGAGGACTTCGGCCTGGAGGAGCGGAAAGTCGCGGGTGCCGATGGCCTTGAGGGCCAGACTGCCGAGACCGGGGAGCGCGAACACTTCTTCGATGACGATAGCGCCCACGAGGAGTTGTGAAAGGCTGAGGCCCAAGATGGTCACAAGAGTCACGAGCGCGTTGCGCATGGCGTGGCCCAAGACCACGCGGCGCTTGGCTAAACCTTTGGCGTCGGCGGTGCGGATGTAGTCTTGCCGGAGGGTCTCGAGCAGCGCCGCCCGCGTCATCCGGGTGATGACCGCCGCCTGACCCAGGCCCAAGGCCAGCGTTGGCAGGGCGAGGCTGCGTAAAGCGCCCGTCACGCTCCGCTCCCAAGGCACAAAGCCGCCCGTAGGCAACAGCCCCCACTCGACGCCGAAAAGCAAGATGAGCATGAGCCCGAGCCAGAACGACGGAACGGCCGCGCCGAGTTGTGAGAAGCCGATAACGAGCGGGTCAAGCCACGTCCCTTGGCGCAGGGCGGCGAAGATGCCCAGCGGCAGCGCGAGGAGGCACGCGACGAGCATTCCCCCCAACGCGAGCGGCACCGAGACTTGAAGCCTGTCAGCGAGAAGCGCCCGCACCGGCTTCTGATAGTTCAACGACTCGCCGAAGTCGCCGCGCAAAAGTCCACCGAACCAACTCACGAACCGCGTGACGGGCGGCTCGTTGAGGCCCAACCGGTCGCGGAGCGCGGCGAGCGCTTGGGGGCTCGAGTTGACCCCCAAAATAATCTCCGCCGGGTCGCCCGGCACCGCCAGAAGCGCCGCGAACACAAACACGGCGGCTAAAAAGAGGCTAACGAGCGCAGTTAAGAAGCGGCGGAGAACGTAGGCGAGCATGAGGGATTAGAGGAGCTAGAATTCCTCTAAGACCACTCTACTACTGCGCAAGAAACGCTTCGGTCATGTCGATGGCGACGGTGGGCTGGTCCGTCCAGAAACCGTAGAGGTCTGGCCGCGCGGCGATGAGCGAGGTCGGGGTAAAGACCCAGACGTTTACGGCGTCCTCGGCGATGATGCGTTCAATCTCGCCGTAAAGTTCCATCTGCTCACTCTCATCGGGGGTCGCCTCGATTTGCTCGAGCAGCGCGCGCACCTCGGCGTTATCGTAGTGGTAGTAGTAGTCCGGGTTGCCGTAAATGCCAATGTCGCGGGGCTCGGAGTGGCCGATGATGGTCATGTCGTAGTCGCCGCCCAGAAAAATGCGCTGAATCCAGGTGCCCCACTCGACCACGCTCAAGTCCACGTTGATGCCCACGTCGCTAAGCTGCTGCGCGATGACTTCGCCCGCGGTGCGCTCTAAGTTGTAAGGCTCGGGCAACTCGAAAGAAACCGTGAAGCCGTCCGGATATCCCGCCTCCGCCAGAAGTTCTCTCGCCCGCTCCGGGTCGTACGGGTAGGGCTCCAAGTTCGTGTAATAAGGCTCCGCCGGGGTCGCGTGGGTGCCGATGGGCGTGCCGAAGCCGAACATGGCCCCGTCAACGATGGTCCGTTTGTCGATGGCGTGGGTGATGGCCTGCCGCACGAGCGGGTCGTTCAGGGGCTCGCGCGCATTGTTGAGCGCCATCGTGATTTCGGTGGTGTTAAAGCCCTCGGTGAGTTTGAGGTCGGGGTTGCTCTGCACCTGAACGGCCGTTTCCGGGCTGATGGCGACGCCAATCATGTCGATGTCGCCCGCTTGCAAGGCCGCGAAGCGCGCGTTGGGGTCTTCGATGATGCGAAAAGTAACGCTGTCCAAGTAGGGCACGCCCTCTATGTAATAATCCTCAAACCGTTCCAAACGTACCTCGCTGCCCTCGAGATAATCCGCAAATACGAAGGGGCCGGTGCCGACGGGCTGGCTCCGCTGGGTCTCGAGCTTTTCCGAAGGCGCGATGACCGAGTCCGGGCGGGCGAGGTTGTAGAGGAGGCTCGAGGCGGGCTTAGAAAGCGTAAAGGTGACGGTGTTACCTTCACCCGTGATGCTCTCAATGGCTTCGTAATACTCCGGGTGCGTATGACCCGAGTCGGGGTCTGTGGCCCGCTCGAACTTGGCAACTACGTCGTCGGCGTCAAAAGCCGAGCCGTCGTGGAAGGTCACGCCCTCACGAAGCGTAAAGGTCCAGGTGAGGCCGTCATCTGAGACCTCCCACGATTCGGCGAGCTGCGGCACGATGTCGCCGTTCCGGTCGATGCGCACCAGTCCCTCGTAAACATTATGGTAGGTGACGCGGGCGATTTCCTGCGAGGTCGAGGCCGAGGGGTCCCAGCCGGGGGGCTCGGCGGCGATGGAGACGGTCACGTCGCCGCCGTAAACGGGTTCGGGCGTATCCTGAGCCAAAGTGTAAAAGCCCAGGGTGAGAACGAGGACGAAGATAATACGTTTCACAGTTCCTCCTTTTGAACTTTAATGTCTCTAGCTTACCTTGCGGATACGAGGGAGGCTAGTCTCAGCCCTCACCGCTCAAGAAATACACCACCGCCGCCGCGTAAAGCCGCGCCGCCCTCACCACCTCGTCCGCGCGCACGAACTCGTCGCGCTGGTGGGGGATGGTGCGGTCACCCGGCCCGACGGTGACGATGGGCACGTCCGCCCAGGCGCGTAAAAAGGTGCCGTCGGTCGCGCCAGGCACGCCGCCGTAGCGGGGTGGGGCGGAGAAGACGGTTTGGTGTGCTCGTTCTAACGCGCGCACCAGGGGGTCATCCGCGGGGGTTTGGGTCCAGGGGCGGGTCTCGAGGCGCTCCACCCCAATCTCCACCCGCCCGTCCTCCTTTTCGATTCGTTCGGCTATCTCCTGCAACGCCGCAAAGAGTTCGTCATGGTCCTGACCGGGCACGGTGCGGATGTCGAGCGCTCCATAGGCGGTTTCGGGCATCACGTTGAATTGTCCTTCACCCTTTGCGGGCGCGCGCAAAAGTGTCGGCGTGAGCCAAGGGAGGCCCAGGTGCTCATGTTCACCGAGCCGCGCTTGCTCTTTTCGTTCTAACTCGCGCACCTCCCGCACGAAGTCGGCGAGCGGCGGGATGGGATTGACGCCTGCGTAAGGCATCGCGCCGTGGGCCATTATTCCGCGTACGGAGACGCCGACGCGCAGCGCGCCCTTTTGAAAGAGACAAAGCTCTCCCTCTTCGGGTTCGCAGATGATGGCCCCGTCCACCTCTTCGGCCCAGCCCCGCTTGATGAAATGCTTGATGCCCGTCATCATTCCTTCTTCGTCCACAACAAAGCCCATACGGACGCGTCCGGGGAGGTCGGGGGCGGTGCGCATC
Source organism: Trueperaceae bacterium (assembly GCA_965214995.1). Classification (GTDB taxonomy): domain Bacteria; phylum Deinococcota; class Deinococci; order Deinococcales; family Trueperaceae; genus CBDCCT01. The sequence continues at coordinate 2,810,968 of CBDCCT010000002.1, read as the reverse complement.
ACGGCTGATAACGCCCCCAGCGCCGCCGCCACGCCCGCTTTCATGTCGGCGGCACCGCGCCCGTAGATTTTGCCGTCTACTAGCCGCGCCTCAAAAGGAGGATGGGTCCAGCTTTCCGGGTCGCCTTCGGTGACCACGTCAGTGTGGCCTTCAAACATGAGTGTCTTATCTCGCGCCTCGTTAAAGGAGCGCCCGCACCAGTCGGCGACGACATTGGGACGACCCGGCGCGACTTCTTCAAGGTGGACGGTGAGCCCTAAATCTTCGAGCACCCCCGCAACAAAACCCGCCGCCTCTCCCTCGTTGCTGCCGGGCTCGTGCGGCTCATAAACGCTGCGAATCCGCACGAGGTCGCGCGTCAAGGAAACGACTCCGTCAGCATCCACCGCCGCCGCTGCACGTTTGGCGAGCGCCTCGACGTTCACAAAGGCGGCGTAAAGCGCCCGTCCACCGCGGTCCAGCCGCCGTCCACCATCAGCAGCGAGCCCGTGACAAACGAGGCGGCGTCCGAAGCGAGATAGACCACCGCGCCTACCAGCTCGTCGGGAGTGGCCCAGCGGCCCAGCGCGCTCTTTTTGGCGTAGGCGTCGTACCATTCGGGCTTATTTTTGATGGGCGCGGTGAGGGGCGTCTCGACCACGCCCGGCGCGATGGCGTTGGCGCGCACGCCCCTCGGCCCGAGTTCCGCCGCGAGCGCCCGCACCATTTGCAGGGTGCCCGCCTTGGTCGCCGCGTAGACGCCCTGCCCCGGCTCGACCACGAGCGCGCGGATGGACGAGAACAGAATGATGCTCCCGCCCCCCGCCTCGGCCATGCGCCGCCCCGCGGCCTGTATCGCAAAAAAGCTTCCCTTGAGGTTGAGGTCCACTACCTTGTCGAAGTCGGCTTCGGTGTACTCGAGCACAGCCTTACGCACGTTGACCGAGGGCGTGCAGACGAGCACGTCGAGCGAGCCTTCTACGCTGCTCACGACTTCTTTGATGTTTTCGGTGTTGGTGATGTCTAAGGTAACGGCTCGAGCCTCACCCCCCTCTTCTTGGATGGCGTCACACGTTTTTTGGGCAGCGTCACCATTTAAATCCGCACATACTACCGCCGCGCCAAAGGCCGCCAGCCCCCGCGCCGCCGCCGCGCCGATGCCCGAGCCCGCCCCGACGACGAGCGCCCCTTTGCCGCGCAGGCTGAAAAGCTCGCGGTAGTTCACACGCGCGCCTCGACAAGCCCTTCAAACGTTTCCACCCGCGCTTTGGCGATGGCGAGGCTCGAGCGCCAAAAGGCAGGGTCTTCAATGTCAATCCCAAACCCTTTTGCGAGGCTCGCCGCGTCGTCCATGCCGGTGCTCGCTAGAAGCTCGTCATAGCGCGCCCTAAACCCCTTTGGCTCCGCTTGATAGGTGGCGTAGAGCCCTAGACCGAAAAGGTAGCCGAAGGTATACGGAAAATTGTAGTAGCTCCGCCCGGCGCTGTAGTAATGCCCTTTGTGCGCCCACATGTAGGGGTGACGCGCGTCCGCGTCGAGCGCCTCGCCGTAGGTCTGCGCCTGCGCGCCCAACATAATTCCCTTGAGTTCGTCCACCGAGAGTTCGCGCGCGCGGCGCTTGTCGAAGACGGTTTTTTCGAATACGAACCTCGAGTGGATGTCCACCACCAACTGCGTCGCGCCCAAAAGGTCTTGCTCCAACACCGCCAATTTGGCCGCGTCGTCGGCCCCTTCAAGCATCGCGTTGACGACAATCGTCTCGCAAAAGATGCTCGCGGTCTCGGCCAAGGTCATCGGTGTGCTGCCCTGCAAGAGCGTCCGGTCAAAGGCGTACTTGCAGGCGTTGTGGTAGGCGTGGCCGAGTTCGTGCGCGACGGTGAAAATGTCATCCAGAGTGCCGCCGAAGTTGAGCATCACCCGCGACTCCTCCACCCCCGGCGCGCCCATGCAAAACGCGCCGTTGCGCTTGCCCTTGCGCGGCGGCACGTCGTGCCAGCCTCTATCAAAGGTCATCCGGGCGAAGTCGGAGAGGTCGTCCGAATACGAGCGGAAATTCTTGACGACGAACGCCTTGGCCTCGTCCCAGCCGTAGCGCACCTCCTCCCCCGCGTTCACTGGGGCCTGAAGGTCGTACCAGGCGAGGCTTTCTTTACCCAAAAACTTAGCCTTGGCTTTGAGGTAACGCCGGAACACGGGGAAAGAGTCCGTACAGGCCGTTTGCATGGCCTCGAGACTCGCCTTTGTTATCGCGTTGTCAAACAGCGCCTCGTCTAAAGCGCTCGCCCAACCGCGGCGGGTGCTCACCTCGTTCACTTGCCCTTTGATGCTGTTCAACGCCGCCGCATAGGAAACGGCGTCGCGCTCTAAAAGCCTCAACTCCGCCTCATACGCCGCCTTACGCACGTCCGCGTCCGCGTCGCTTTGAAGCGTCTTGAGTTCGGCGACGGTGTAGTCCGCCTCGTCGCGTCCGGGCAAGGCCGCGCGGACGCTGTGGCGGCTGATGAGGTCGCTTTGCAGCTTGCCCCAGGCCCCGCCCGCGCTTGGATTTAGACCTGATAAAAGCTCCTCGGCTTCGTCACCCATGAGGTGCGCCGCGTCTACTTTGCTCCGCCGTACCCAGTGGGCGTGGGCTCGAGCCGTCTCGGACGCCCCGATAAGCGTCTCCGCGTCAAAGCCACCCACCCAGGCGGTCGCGCGCGTGGCGAGGAAACCTAGCTTGCTGCTTAAGGGTTGCAAGCTCGAGAGTTCCGCCTGCGCCCTCTCGTTAAAAGCGTCGGTCGAGACGAAGCCGTAGATAAACACGCGCACGTCGCTCAGGGTGGTGTAGAGGTGGTTGAGCTTCTCGATGAGGCTGTCAAACGTCTCGACAGCGGCCTCGTCAACCTCTGCGTTCTCCTGCTTGCGCACACCGCGCTCATCCATGAACGTCTCGAGCGCCTGCACGCCTTCGATAAGTTCCGCTTTAGCCTTCTCAAAGGCGGGGGCGTCGAAACCGGGGAAGATGGACTCTAACTGCCAGTGGGGGAGGGATTGCGTCTGGGTCATGCCTGCTCCTTGCTGCAGCGCGGCGCGCTTGCGGGTGCTACAATTCACAAAAGATGTCCATCAGCATACCCGCAAATCAGGTGGTAAGTCTCCCCTTCCGGACCTAACTCTGTAATGCGTCAGCCTCCGTTCTCATCCCTTTGTTCGCCCGGCAACCTGACGGAACTCGGTATGGTGAAGGGGTTGCTCGAGTCCGCCGACATAAACTTTTTCGTCGTCAACGAGGAGTACGCGGCGCTGGGGCCGGTAACGGGATTTGCTGACAAGGCGGTTACGGTGGTGGTGAGGGCGGAAGACTTGGAGGAAGCGCGGGAACTGTTGAGGGCTCAGCTCGGGTATAGGGTGTAGTTTTGTAGAGCGGCAACTCGGACAAATATCTGACAACTACTAATTACGCCTCTAAAGGAGTTCAGTGAACAAACAAACGTGGAACGCTCAGCAATACCAAATCAACGCTTCCTATGTCGCAGAATTAGGCAGCCCCGTCCTCGAGCTGTTAAATCCCCAGCCCCATGAAGCCATTTTAGACCTCGGCTGTGGTGACGGTTCACTCACGAGAAATATCGCTGATGTAGCAGAAGAAGTTATTGGCATCGATTCTAGTGAAAGTATGGTGCGAGCAGCTAAAGAGAAAGGTCTTACCGCCTTCCCTATAAGCGGTGACGCCATCCCGTACAGCAATCAGTTTGATGCTGTTTTCACAAACGCAGCACTGCATTGGATTTCGGATTACCAGTCAGTTATTCGAGGTGTTCATAACGCTCTAAAACCGAAGGGCAGATTCGTCGGTGAATTTGGAGGATACGGCAATATAAAGACGCTTGTTGAAGCGATGGAAACAGTTGTTAGCCAAAACGAGGCTATGGGTCAATTCTCGAACCCGTGGTTTTTTCCCAGCGTGGATGACTACAGAAAACATCTCGAGGACGGCGGGTTTTCAGTGGTTTATATGGAATTATTCCCGCGTCACACACCAATTGAAGCAGGAATAAGGGAGTGGCTTAAAATTTTTGCGAATCATGTTATTTCAGGGATGCCCGAAGAATTAGAGGACGAATTTCTTACGCAAACCGAACAATTGGTCAAACCATCTTTATTCACGGAAGAAGGCTGGTTTGCCGACTACGTGCGGCTTCGCTTCCATGCGGTCAAGGCATAACCAGGCGCTGCAAAGGATGCGGCCTGTGCTGACAAAATTACTCCTCATGCTAGAACTGTGTGCGGGAACGGCTAAGGTCGCACCCCTGAGCTTGAGCCGTTCTGTTGCTTGTGAAGTGTAGCTCTGTGGAGCAGCAACCCAGCCCTCGTAAAGTCGCATAGTTAAAATATCTTTAAATCTCGCAGTTCAGCCTGCATACAAAAAGCGGCCCTTCCTAAAGCGCCTCTTCCCCCTCTGCGGGCGGCCACGAGCCGCCGAGCTCGAGCCACGCCCCCACCATGTCGGCGGGCACCTGCGCGGTAAAGGTGATGGCGTGGTTGTCGCGCGGGTGAGGCAGCGTGAGGCGGTGCGCGTGGAGCGCCTGCCGCCCGATGGCCGAGGATTTTTTGCCGTAAACGGCGTCGCCCAAAATTCCAGCACCCAAATGCGCCAAGTGTACGCGAATCTGGTGCGTGCGGCCCGTGTGGGGTTTGGCCTTGACGAGGGTATAGTCGCCCGCTCGGGCAATGGCGCGAAAATAGGTGTTGGCGCTCTTAGGGTTGTTGCCCCCCACCGTCATCTTTTGGCCGTGGACGGGGTGCCGCCCGATGGCCCCGTCTACGTGGATGTCGTCCGGGAGGCTCCCCACTACAATCGCCACGTACTCCTTTTCGGTGAGGCGCTTTTTGAACGCGCCCGCCATATGCCGGTGCGCCTCGTCGTGTTTGGCGACGACCATCACCCCGGAGGTGTCTTTGTCCAGGCGGTGGACGATACCGGGGCGGTAGTCCTCGGCGTCGGGGTCGAACTTTTTGTCTTTGGACAGGGCGATGCGGCCCAGAAGCGCGTTCACCACCGTGTGAGAGCGCACGTTGGCGGTGGGGTGCGCGGTGAGGCCGGGGGGCTTGTTGATGGCGGCCAAGTCGTCGTCTTGGTAGATGATGTCTAGCGGGATGTCTTCGGGCTCGACCATCATCGGCTTGGGTGGGGGCAAGACCACCGAGACGATTTCCTGGCCCGAGAGCTTAGCGGAGGGCTTGGCGACGGGCCGCCCGTTCACTTGTACATAACCGTCCGTCACGAGCGTTTTGGCGCGGCTGCGGCTCATCTCGAGCGCCACCGACACCGCCACGTCGAGCCGTTCGCCTTCGGGCGCGCTGAAAGTGCGAAAATCCACGTTTTTAGTTTACCGTGCGCTTTCTGTGAGAGAGGTTGCGGGAAGGTTGAGAATTAAGGGGGGTCGGGGGCGTAGGAGGTGGGGAGATTGCTCCCTATCTCCTATGCTCCCCATCTCCCACGCCCCTCCGAAGCCGTATACTCGAGCCGATGAAACCAATTTCTTTGGACGCGATGGGCGGCGACGCGATGCCGCGGGCGGCGGTGGAGGGCGCGCTCAACGCCGCCCGCGAGGGAATCTCGGTGGTGCTCGTGGGGGACGAAGAGGCGCTGCGGGCGGAACTTGCCGAATTCGGCGGAACGCTGCCCGTCCATCACGCCCCCGACGTAATTACGATGGACGAGGGCGCGAGCGAGGTGAGGCGGCGGCGGGACTCGAGCATCATGCAAGCCATGACCCTGGTCAAAACCGGCGAGGCGTCCGCGTGCGTCTCGATGGGCCACTCCGGCGCGACGATGGCGGCGGCGCTCTTCGTGCTGGGGCGGCTTAAGGGGGTCGAGCGGCCCGCGATTCTCGCCAACATCCCCGTGACCGACGGCTACGTCGCGCTGATTGACGCGGGGGCCAACGCCGACTGCCGCCCCGTCCACCTCAAGCAGTTCGCGGTGATGGGCTCCGTTTACGCGCGCGTCTTTTACGGCAAAGCCGACCCCACCGTGGGCCTCATGTCCATCGGCGAGGAGCCGGGCAAGGGCAACGAACTCGTCCGCGAGGCGCACGCGCTCCTGCGGGACACGCCCGTCAACTTTTACGGCAACGTCGAGGGGCGCGACCTCTTCCAGGGAACGACGGACGTGTTTGTGACCGACGGCTTTACCGGAAATGTAGTCTTGAAACTCGCCGAGGGCGAGGCTCGAGTGATTTTCGGCTGGATAAGGGACGCGCTGACTCAAGGCGGGCTTCGGACTAAATTGGGCGGCGCGCTCGTGCGGGACGCGTTCAAAGGCATCGCAGCCAAGCTCGACCCCGCCGAGTACGGGGCGCAGCCGCTTCTGGGCGTGAACGGGCCCGCCTTTATCGGGCACGGCTCGGCGGACGCGGTGGCGGTGCGAAACGCACTCCGCACCGCCCAGCGCGCGGTCGAGGCGCGGTTGGTCGAGAATATAGCGGCGGGCTTAGAATCCCTTGCTCCCGCCGATAAACCCGGCAGAGCCGTCTCGAGCTGAGCAAACCGGGTACATCCCAGTCACCACGGAAAACAGGGAGAACGGTGCGTGTTTTTTACCCTCTATCTCTCTACTCCCCATCTCCCCCACCCGGTTTTGCCAAGAACCCCACACCTTTCGCCAAATGTTCGCGGACTTGCTCGAGGTCACACCCCCCTCACAGCCTCTTTGCTAGGGTAGAACACCGTGCAGGGTCCTAAGCCCGCACGGTGAGGAACGTGATGCTCAACCCCCTGTTAAACTTGCAGACGATGCTCGAGACGACCGCCGCCAGAGTCGAACTCCAGGTCGCAGCGCCCTGGCTCCAGGCGCTCGTGGCTATGGTGCGCGAAACGCCGCTCCAGTTTCTCGCTTCAATCGGCCTGGACGCGCTCTTCAGCCTGCTCGTCTTTCTGGCTCTTTGGTTCGCGCTGTCGCGTTACATGAAGATGTCTTTGCGGGGTATCAACGCGCGCGAACTCTGGGACGAGGAGCGCAAGGAGGGCGAGCGCACCCGGGTGGGCATCCTGACGAGGTACCTGCGCAACGTGGCGGCACTTTTGGCGGTCGTCTTATTTATAAGCCTTTTCGCGCTCGAGTATCACGTGCCCGTGCTCGAGCCCGCCGCTTTGAGCGCGCGCGACTGGCTCGTGGGTGGGGGCATCGCCAGCATCGTGCGCATTATTGTTGTAGGCCTAGCCATCAACGCGTTGCTGGTTTTGGTGCGCAAAACGGCCAGGGCGCTCACGCCCACGAGCGGTCAGCGTTTCGAGCGCCAAATAGCGCGCGCCGCGACCATCCGCAGCGTTATCGAGTCGAGTATGCAGGTCGCGCTCCTCACCATTTTTGTGCTTTTCGTCCTCAGTGAGTTCGGGGCCAACATCGGGGCGCTTCTGGCGGGTGTGGGGATTCTGGGTTTGGCGATTTCTTTCGGCGCGCAGTCGCTTGTTAAAGATCTTATTAGTGGCTTTTTTATCCTTGTGGAAAATCAGTTCGGGGTCGGCGACGTGGTGACCTTGGCGGGGCTCACGGGCGGGGTGGAGTCCATCAACTTGCGCATCACCACCCTGCGGGACTTGGAAGGCCGCGTCCACATCATCCCGAACGGCACCATCGACCGCGTGACGGTCCTGAGTAAGGAGTGGTCGCGCTCGGTCATCGACGTCGAGGTGGCCTACCGCACCGACTTAACAAAGGCGTTGGAGGTGCTCAAGGACGAGGCGATGGTTTTCTACCGCGACCGCGAGTGGCGCTGGCGGCTCATCGACCCGCCCGACGTGCTGGGTGTAGACGCTTTTGGCGCGTCCGGCGTTAGGTTGCGGCTCATGTTCAAAACCCTGCCCAAGGAGCAGTGGGGCGTGGGGCGCGAGTTTCGCAAGCGCATCAAGGCGCGTTTTGACGCTGAAGGTATCGAGATACCCTTTCCCCACACCATGCTCTACTGGGGCGAGGGGCAAAAACCGGACGCCGCCGGACACAACACTGAACACGACCTCGAGCGCACGCGCCAGGACGACCACCGGGAGCGGGAGCTGGCCGACTAGCGTCCGTCTCACGAGAGGCGTCACAAATTCTTGGGGGAGGCTCGAGCCAGCATGAAGCCTGGATGAAGGTGCGCTTCACAAAGGGCCGGGGCTCATGTCGTTACCATAGAAGACCAACGTTGTTACGTCGTCGTGTCTGCTAAAGGCAGAGACCCTGGGGAGGTTGATGTGAGGATAGCCGCGCTTTTGAGTCTGCTGTTGGTGCTGGGAGCCTGCGCCCCGTCGGTGCAGGACTTACCGTCGCCCCAACCCTTCGTTTTTTCGGTCGATTACGACACGCTTTTCGACGCCACGCTGCAAACGGTCGCGTCTACGCGGATTTCGTCCAATTTCAGGCAAGCGAGCTTCGCGGTGCTCGAGGCCGACCGCGAAACGGGTCTCATCACCGCCGTGCGTTTGGGCAGGAGCCGGTTCTCGAGCGTCGGGGTGCGTTCCGGCGTCGGCTTCCGCTTCGGCACGGGCTTCCGGAGCGGCGTGGTGAGCGTTAGCCCCGGTTATTCAACCTTGGGGAACGCGCAAACCGACCAGGCGCTCGTCTCCATCGTGGTCCGTCCCGCCGGGGAGGGTGCCGCCTCGCTCGCTTACTCGAGCACCGCCACCGACACCTACGACCTGCGCGTCGCCAACGCCTTTATGGCCGAGGTGGTCCAGCGCCTCCTGGTGGGTCTCGGGGCCGCCACGGAACAGTAGCGGGTGTAGTACCGCTAAAGACTCAGCAGCGCCGGGGTCGTTTTGGTGAAGAGTTGGACAACCCCGGCGCTGTCGTGTTTTGAACGAGCCAGTCCTTTGCTTGTTGAGTCTACCTTAATACGTCACAAGCGAAGACCGTCTTAGGCGATGCCGCCCCCGTTCATCTCAAGGTGTATCGGCAAACGTGACCGCGCGGACCCAGGTGATAAAAACCGGGTTGATAATTTCATCAACGTCGGACACGCCGGTAAAGCGGTCTAGGTCGGCCAGCCCGTCCTCCGGCACACCCAGCGAGGCGTAGCTGAGGATGTCGAACTTGACGATGCTCCCCTCGCCCACGATGTAGGCGAAGTCGTTGAAGATGGTGCCGCCCGCCGGGAGCGATGTGTAGCGGCTCAAGAGGATGTCCTCGCCCGCGTAGACCACCGCCCCGGCCGCCGTTTCGGCACCCAGGAACACGGTCAGCCGGTCGTCGCCCAGGATGAGGATGGGGTCGCTGGTGTCGTATTCGTCCAGGTCGTTGACCCCGAAGTCGTCGAGGACGAGTTCACGACCCTCGGCGGCGAGCGGGACGGGCGCGGGCGTCGCCTCGAGCCCGCGGAGGGGAAAGAATGAGTTGTCGAGCAGCGTGATGAGGTCGGTGTCGTTGGGGCTGGCGAGGTCGGCGTCAAGGTCGATGGGCCCCAAGTCTCTTATGGTGTCGTTGGCGCGCAAGTCGAGGGTGACGCCCGTGTCGACGGGCAGGAGGTCCTCGAGCACCAAATACTGCAACCGGGCCCCGCCCGCGGTGTTGATGAAGTAGTAGAGGCGGTCGCGGCCACCTGGCGCTTGCGAGAGGTAAAAGGTGCTCGCAACGACCGCGATGTCGATGCGGGCGACCAACTCGGGCCCGCCCGCCGCCTGAAGGTCAATCACGTCAACCGCGTCCCGCGCATTCGTGGCGTCGTCGCACACGCTCTGGTCGTTGAGCAGGGCGACGAAGCGCCCGTCCGAACTCGTGTCCACCGCGGTGGGGCAAAAGGTCACCGTGCCCGCAAACTCCGAGGTGTCTACTGTGCTTATGGGCAACGTCGCGCTCAGCGTGGGGTCGGCGAAGGGTGGCGCGGGGGCAAAGGCGGCGGGGTTGGCCGGGTCGACGCTGCCGATATTGAAGAAGTTGAGATATCCAGGGTTGCCCGGTACGACGTCGTCGCGGCTCAAGACGACCAGCTGACGGCGCGTGTTGGTGCGGTCCACAATGGCGTAGTCGATGGGCACGCCGTTGGGGAGGGCCTGCACGCTGTCCTCTAAAAACCTAAAGCCCTCTTCGATGTCGCCCAAATCCTCGACCAGCGCGAGCGTCCCTTGGTCCGCCTCGTCTACATAGCCCACGAGCAAAAGGGTGGTGACGTTGCCTTCAAAGGTGCCGGTGCAGCCGCCCAGCAGGAGGGCGAGGAGTAGCCAGGTGATTCGTTTCATGCCCTACTCTACCCTGTGATTAGGGAGGTTTAGAACGGGTTTGGTGAGTGCGGAACTCATCAATCTCGCATCTGCTTTATTGCACGTAGGGTGCCGTTTCAACGTGCTCGAGCCGATTAAAACAACCTGGCTGGCTATGAAGCCTCGCGTCTAAATGTTACTCGTCCTCTCCCGCCCCGGTAGCCGTCACAACGGGCGCGCGCCCAGGCAAACGGAGAAACGTGCCGAACTCCTGCGAAAACCCTTGCGTCCCGCCGGGCGTCGTCAACGACAGCGTGACCGCGCCCGTCTCGGTGTCCAAGGAGCTGTAGAGCGCCCAGCAGCAGCGGTCCCAGATAACATAAAGCGTGGGCTGAAAGGTGAACGTCTCCGCGCCGGGCACGTTGCCTGCAAGGTCCCAAGCGTCGTCAAAAAGCGCGGACACGAACAGGTCGTCGCGGACCTTTACAGTCAGCGCGAGGTTGTCAAAAGAGAGGAGCGCCTGGGTGATCTCATCCGTGGCGGTGTTGTAGGAGGCGCGGTAGGCCACGTCGCCTTGCAGCCCCACCCTGCCGAAAAAGTCGGTGCTTAAGGTTAAACCGAAGGTGTTGAGGTAGGTGCGCGACACGCCGAAGTCGTCGGGGAACACGAGGTCGGCAGTAAAGCGGACCGCGAAATCGACGCCGCCTAAGCTCGTCGGCTCGGCGTTGGCAAAGGCCTGGAGCGAGCGGCTCCTGATGCGCCCCAATCCGAAAAGGCCCTCAGTGGGGGTGCGGTCCCGCTGGACGCGGTAGGCGAGACGCCAGATTTCTTGCCCCGCGGGTTGGCTCGCATCCTTGAGGTCGAAGCGCCAGGTCTCGCTTCCGTCCGGGTCGAGGGTCAGCCCGAACAAGGAGGGGGGCAAGAGGGCGAAGCCGGACGCCTCAAAGGTCGCCACGCCCCGCCAGGTGAGGCCGTAGAGGCTGTCCTCGAGCTCACCGTCCAAAAAATCAAACCGCTGCGCGAAAGTCGCCTCCAAAAATGCGTAGCGCGCCCCGAACTCTAAACCCAACTCGCGCGTCGCCTCCTCGTTGAGGTCGCGGATGAAGCTCAGCCGAAAGCCGGGGAGCGTGTCCTCCTGGTCGAGCGTGCCGACCTCGAGCCCCAGCTCGAGCGGCATCCAGTAGGCGAGCGCCTCCCCCTCGACGGGCACGGGGTCGTAGGTGTAGCCGCCGGCCAGGCCAAAACGCAGCAGGTCGCGGTAGCCGAGTTCCGCGCCGAATTCGGTGGCCGAGTCGTTCCTGGGACTCTCCGAGAGCCGGTCAGGTTCGTACAAGAGGTCTTCCACGTGACTCACGCTCAAACTCCCGTCGAAGTCGGAACCGAAGGGGGTCGAGAGCACTACGTCCACCTCGAGCTCGCCCGGGTCGCGCTCCTGAAAATCGTACGTCTCTTGCAGCCTTATCTCGAGCCAAGAGAGGTTCTCAAAAAGCTCTAACGACAAGTTGAGCGGCCCCGGCCCCACCTCGGTGCGGCGGCGGGTATTAACAAAGGTGTAGCGTTCGTTCGCGGCGAAGCTCACCCAGGGCAGCGGCGTCAAGAAGAGGGTCGCGTCCACGTAGGTTTCGTTAAAGAGCGTGATGCGGTCAAAGGAGAAGGGCGTCTCGCCTTCCGAGATGTCGCGGACGAAGCTCAGGTCGAGCCCCCCGGCGTCGCCGATGCGCCCCTGAAGTGTTAAAACGGTGTCCCAGTCGATAAGCCGCTCGCCCGTGGTGTAATACTTGCCCACGAAGCGCGTGCTGCCCCCCACCACCAGGCCCGGCGTGACCGTGAGGGGGTCGACGGTGAGGGTGTGGCCTTCTAGAAGCCGCGCCGCCCTCACCGTCCGGCTAAGCGCGGCGCTGCGGTTGGTGGGATTGCTGAAGTCATCAAAAAAGCCCACGTCGAGAACGAAATCCGACAGCACAAAGGACCCCACGCCAAAGCTTAAACCGTCGTCTAAAGCCAGCGTCCCCTGAATAAAGGTCCGCAGGGGCGTATCTGACCCCGCGTAGGAGGGGGTGAGCACCTCGTCCTCACGGTTGAGGTCAAAAAAACCTTGTGTCAGGATGCGCGCGTCGAGGCCAAAGGCGACGTTCCTCGCGCTCGCGCCGTACTCTATGATGCGCTGGTTACGCGCGTCGTCGCGGTCGATAATCACGTCCAATTCGGGCAGCGTTTCTTCCAACGTGTCGTAGTTAAAGCGCAGAGTGAACTCGTCGGGCGTTTTACCGCCGCCCTCGTCGATGATGTCGCCGTCGAAGTCTCTGTCGATAAACGAGGGTAAGTAAGCAAACTCGACTTGTCCCTGGCCGTTCCGCGTAAAAAAGGTGTGGACGAAGCCGCCGCCGAAGTAGCTCGTCGTCGGGCGACCGCCTAAAAGCGCGTTGGCAAAGGGGCCGCCCGCGCCCGGCCTCACGTCGGCGTAGTAGCGCAGCGAGGTCACGCCAAAGGCGGTCGCCCCCACCACGTAGGGCCAGTCGAGCGCCACCGCGGCGCGCTCGCTCTCGGTGCCGCGGGTGATGGCGAGGCGCGGCCTCCGCTCTTCAGGTCCCAAAGGGATGATAAGAAAGGGCAGCGAGAAGAGCCCGCGCTCGCGGACGAGCACGGTCACGTCAAAGGCGATGAGCCGGTCGCCGGGGTAGAGCTCGAGCCGCTGCGCCCGAAACCCGTAGTCCTCGCGCGTCTGGTTGCAGCGACCGCAAGGGGAAAACGCACCCGAGGTGACGCTGATTTGCCCCGGCAGCCGCGTCGCGCCCGCCCCGATAACGTCAATCGCGCCCGTGATGATAAACACGTCTTGACCGCGCAGCGTTTCATTATCCAAGTTGACGGTAAAGTCCTCGCCCTGCAAAATTTCCTCACCCGAGGTGTAGGTGCCGGGACCCACCACCCGCACTAGACCGTTGTTAGGGTCAAACTCGATATAGTCGGCAACAATCACGTCCTCGTCAACCGTGACCGTTACGGGCGAAGCTTGAATAACGTAGAGAACCGCTTCGCTCCCGTCGGGCAGGGTGATGGTGCGAAGCTCAAGGCTACTGCTGAAGTCGTCGTTGGTCGTGATAGTAACGCGAACGGCAAAACCAAAACCAAGGAGACTTAAGAGAAGGGTCGCGGTGAAGAGGCGCACTCAACGCCTCCAAGAGAGCGCGAGGAGCACCACGCCCGCGCCCGCGTAGAGCGCCACGGGGGCCCAGCCCGCTAGCCAGGCTGGGACGGCTCCCTGCGCGCCCACGAGTTTCGACACGCTCCAGGTCGCGTAATATAAAAACGTCAGGAACAACACCGACACGAAGCCCAGCCCCGCCCCGGTTCGAAACGAGTAAAGCCCCACCGCGAGCGCGAACAAGGCAAAGGCGGTGGCCGCCAAGGGCTCGGCGAATTTGCGGTGGAGCGCGGTCCACTCCGCCGCCGCCATGCCCTGCGGGGCGACCTGTAAGCGCGAGAGAAGTTCGCGCAGGGGCAGCTTGGTGAGTTCGGGCGCTTCGGTGCCGCCCGCGGCGAGCCCGCGCACGGGCAGGGTCATGGAGGGCGAGACCATGTCGAGCACCACCCGGCTGTCGCGGAAACTCAAAAAACGCACCCCGTTGAGCCTGAACACGCCCTCCTCATCGTCGAGCACGCCCCCTTCGGCGCGGGCCACGTACCTGGCCCCCAGCGGCCCTCCGGCCTGGATGACGGTAATATTTCTCACGCCGACGCCGTTTTCCCGGGGCTCGAGCGCCTCAATGTAAACACTCCGCCCCAGCGCGTCGGTAAAGAAACTCCCCTCCTGGAGCACCGTCTCGGGGCTCTGGATGAGGATGTCCTTTTGCACCTCCAGGGCGCGATTTTCGCTCCAGGGGATGACGAGTTCGTTGTTGATGAATGAAAGCGCGCTCACCGCTAGCCCCAAGAGCAACAAGGGCGCGGCGAAAGCCTTAGGTGAAAGACCTAAAAGGAGCGCCGCCTTGATTTCGCTGTCTTGCCCCAGCCGGGTGAGGCCCAAGAGCGCAGCGAAAAGGAGCGCCAGCGGGACGCCGTAACCCGCCGCGTCGGGCAGCTTGTAGAGCAGAAACTGCGCCACCAGCACGGGGCTCACCCCGCGCGCGATGACCTGGGCCAAGACGCCCTGCAAAAAGAGGCCCAGCAGGAGCAGCACGAGGACGGCGAGCCCGGCGGCGTAGAGCGGCGCTATTTCACGGACGAGGTAGAGAGAAAAGCGTCGGGTCATGGTGCGTTCACTACGTTTGGCTCTGTCCTAACCGCACGAAGTCCTCTAAGCATGTTTGGGCCGTTCTGTCGCGTCTTCACCTGAGCCTCACCACAGCGAGCACCACCCCGAGGAGGCCGACCGCGGCGCTCGTGAACCAGGCGGCGGAAAGGGGCGGGAGCACGTTCTGGGAAAAAAGGCTCTCGGAAAGCGTCCACAGGGAGTAAAAGAGCGCGAGCAGCACGATGGTCCAGCCGAAACCCGCCGCGCGGTTCCTGAGCGTGAGGCCGAGCGCCCCTGCGATGATCACGAACACGAACGCGCTTCCTGCGTCCGCGAGGCGGCGGTGAAAGTCGAAAAGGAGCGCGCGCGTCTCGCTCCCCGCAGCGTGCGCCGCCTCGTAGCGCGCCCAGAGTTCGCTCAGCGTCAGCGTGGCCGAGCGGGCCAGCGTCGTGCCCGCGTCGCCCCCGGTATTAAAAGGTAATGTCACCGTCCCCACCACCGTGGGGGCGCCGTCCGGGGGGGTGCGTTCGGCGTTGCTCAACGTCCAGGTTCTTTCGCGGCTGTCCCAGAGCCCGGAGGACGCGTTTATAACGGTGCCGTCAGACTCGATAATAGTAACCCCGCTCAAGTCCGCGAGGCCCCGGTCCCCCTCCTGGGTGCGGATGCGGCCTGCGAAGTAGACGCCTTCAGAAAGCACATACGACACGTCGCTTTGCGACTCGGTCGGGGGCCGCTGGGTAAGAAACGTGGCGACGAGGTCGTCCGTCGCAATCTTGCCAAGGGGCTCTAAGTAGCCGTTGTTAAAGAGCGCAAAGCCGCTCACCAGGAGCCCGAACAGCAGCAGCGGCCAGAGCAGCGACAAGGGCGGCACGCCGAGCGAATAGGCGGCCTTGAGTTCGGAATCTTTGGCAAGCCTGCCGGTCGCCAGGAGCGCCGCGAACACCACCGCGATGGGCAGCGACAAGTGCAAAAATTCCGGCAAAGAGATGAGCATGAGCCGCCCCACCACCCCCGGCGTGGCGTTGTAGTCGATTAAGTAACTCGCCCATGAGGCGAGCCGGTCGATGGACAAGAGCAAGATAAACGCCGCCACGCCCAGCGCGAAGAGCCCGGCGGTTTCTAGGAGCAGGTACGAAGAAAGGCGAAAACGGGGCACCGAGCCAGTATAACGAAGCCGCTATGAGAATCTGAGCGGTTTTTAACACGTCTTTAATGACGCGGGTACGTTTAGATTCTCTGAGGTAAGAATTCTGCTCGAGGCGTTCGAGTAGGTTGGAAACCGCATCAAATACCCCGTTAAGATTTTTGTAAGAGCGGCGCGGCTACGCTCTAGTCATGTCCACCCTACCCATCTCCTGGCGCACGCTGCTGACGCACCCCGAGAACGTCATCGAGCATTTCAACCTCGGCATCGACATCAGCGAGCCTCAACCCACTTCGCTGGCGGCGGCCCTGTTCGGCGGTCTCGGCGGCCTCATGCTCTTCGGCACGGGCGGCCCCGACACGACCCTGCTGGGGGTCATGGCGGGTCCCGGCCTGGGCATCGCCGCGCTTTACGCGGGCGGCGCGCTTCTTTGGCGGCTGGGACGATTTTTCGGCGGGCGGGGCACGCCCGGAGGCGTGCGCGCGGCTCTCGCCTTGGCGTTCGTCCCGCTGGTCCTGCTCGCGCTCCTCGCCGCCTTGCTCGCCGTGATGGTGCCCGCGGGGGTTAGCGGCGTGGTGGTGGGGTGCTTTATCCTCTTCGGTTTGCCCGCGCTTCTCGTGCTCGCGCTCAAGCTTTGGGGCTGGGCGGCGCGCTTGCTGGCGGCGGCGCTCGAGCTCACCCTCTTCAAAGCGCACGCGGTGGGCGCGCTCGGCGTGGTCGTGCTCGGCGCGGCGGGCGCCGCGGTGGGCATGGCGGCGGGGGCGCTGCGGCTTCTCTAGGCAAACGGTTGGGCGTTCGACCAAACGCCGGTCCGCAAGCGCGCGGCCTCTTGGAACGCGTACGAAACGCCCCCACCGCTACGCTGCGAGGCGTGCAAAATACTTCCTGTGAATTCCATCCTGAAGACTGTGAAGGCTCTGCTGGAGAGTGTAAACTTAAGCACTTAGAAAAACTCCTTTTAGAATTTGAAGCGGCCAAACACGCCGTGACCACGCACAAACATTACGCGCACATCCTGCGCGACTACCCGGCGGCGGAGGCGGGCATCGCGCGCTCGAGCCTCGTGGCGATGGAAGCCTGGCGGCTCGTCATCTTGGCAAGAGCCCGCACGACTTCAGTCCAAACGCCCCCGGCTTGCACCGAAACGCACCTGAACACGCTCGAGCGCGTCCTCAACGTAAGCGTTTACACGCTGGGCTACTGGCTGCGGCTCTTAGAAGGCGAAACTTTACCCGAAACGCGCGTTCTTAACTAGGCGCAGCTTGGCGTCGGCCAAGTGACTCCAAAAGGTGCCGTTTTGAGTCCGCTCAAACCAAAAGCAACAAGAACTAAATCTACTTTTATCTTAGCCCTTTCCTCTTAAACGCTCAGCCTCAATGTTAAGCTGGACGAATGTCCGTCGAGGTCCTCTCTTACCGTATCGCGCTGCGCGGCAAGCCGGTGGGGAGTCTTGTGCTGCGCGCGCTCCGGCAGGGGCGGGTGGTGGCGCTCGAGTCCCGCCTCGCTTTGCAGGGGTCGGGGCAGGGGTCGGCGTTGGGGCTGGGCGGCGGGACGGTGGTGCAGACGAGCCGCTTGCACTTAGGCACCCGCGACGAGCCGCCCCACAGCCTGCACTTTCGGGAGGCGCTCGAGGGCCGGGGCGAGACGCGGCGCTTCGAGGTGCGTTTCGACGCCGAGAGCGGTCTCGTCATCGCCACGCGGGGCGCGGGCGACACGGCGCAGATACCCTATATCCAGCCCTACCTAGACCCCTTAAGCCTTCTTTACCGGGTGCGGCACCTTTCTGAAGAAGCCGCGCCCGTCCGCGTGCCGATGCTCGGTAAGGAGGTGGTGGTCGAGCGTCTGGGAGATATGACGGTGGAGACGACCTCCGGCGAGCGCGAGGCCGGGGTGTTCTCGCTCCGTCCGGGGGGTGCGTTCGTCTACATTGACAAGGCACCCCCTCACCACCTCCTCGGGCTGACCCAGCCCGTAGACGACGCGCACCTGAATGCGTTTCTCGTCAGGGTGGACGAAGAGGAGACACTGGACGCGCCGCCCTTAAAACCTGTGGGGGACGGCTCGGGGCGCAACCAAGAACAGGGCCAAAAACGCAGCAGGCGGCCCCGTCGCCGTCGCCGGGGCCGCCGCAAGGGCTAGAGAGCAGTTTTAGGACGGTAATCCTAAGAAAGCAGCCAGGGCCGCGCGAGCACCGCCAAGCCCAAAAACGACGAGAAACCGACGATGTCGGTCACCGTCGTCAGGATGATGTTCGACGACTGCGCTGGGTCCTGCCCGACGCGCGCCATGACGAGCGGGATGGCCGCGCCCGCCACCCCTGCAATCACCAAATTAAGCGTCATCGCGGTGGCGATGACCACGCCCAGCGCCGGGTTGCCGCTAAAGAGCGCGGCCAACGCGCCCGCCACCACGCCCGTCGCCACGCCGTTGACAAAACCCACCCGCGCCTCCTTGAAGAGCGTCCGGCGCGGGCGGCGCGGGTCTATCTCGTCCAAGGCCAACGAACGCAGCATCACCGCCAGGGCCTGCGCGCCCGCGTTGCCGCCCTGCCCCGCGACCACCGGCAAAAAGGCGGCCAGCACGGTGATTTGCTCGATAATGCCCGTGAACGCCCCCACCACCGCCGCCGCCAGAAAGGCGGTCGCCAGATTGACCTGAAGCCAGGGCAGCCGCTTCTGGATGGCGAAGAGCGAGGTCGAAGACGCCTGCTCGTCCGAGCCCGCGCCGAACATCTTCTGGGCGTCCTCGAAGCCCTCCTCTTGGAGTTCGCTCACGAGCTGCGTGGCGAGCACCACGCCCTTGATGCGTTTCTCGTCGTCCACCACGGGCACCGCCAGGAGGTGCTTCTCGAGCAGCAAGTCGGCAATGTCATCCAGCGCGTCGTCGGTATAGACGCTGATCACGTTGCGGACCATGATGTCCGACAAGAGCGTGGACGACAAGTTGAGAACTAGATCGCGCATCATCAGCACGCCCGACAAGCGGCCCGCGTCGTCCACCACATAGACATAGTTGACGTTGCGGCCCACCAGCGCGAGGCGGCGGAGGCGGGTCAGCGCGTCGGCGACGGTGGCGCGCTCGCGCAGCGCCACGAAGTCGGGGTCCATCACGCTCCCCGCGGTGTCCTCCTCGTAGTCACCCAGGGCTTCTATCTCTTCAGCGTGAAGGCTCGGCAAGGCGTCTAACAGCGCCTCCTCCACCCCCTCGGGCAGATACTCGAAAATGTCGGCGGCCTCTTCGGAAGGAAGCTCCCTGACGAGGTCCAGCATCTCGTCGGCGTCGGCCTGCATGAGCACGCGCGCGGCGAAAGAGGGCGAAAAGCCCTCCATGATGGGGGCGCGGTAGGGGTCCTCCAACGCCAAAACTTCTCTCAGGGCCTCGGCAGGCTCGAGCCGCTCCAACACGCGGGCGGAGTCGATGGGGTGGTTTTCTAAAAAGACGCGGGCGAGTTCGTCGTGGAGGGTGGGGGAAAGGGTGGGGGCTCTGGCAGTCATGCCTCCATTGTGACCCATAACGGTGACCCATTTTCGCCGCGTCTTGTCATGAAGCGTGGTGAACGCCTCCAAAGGTGCGCTATGCTGGCCCTTTAGAGGCTTATGACGCTCCTCAGACAAAGCACCCTCACTCACGACACATCAGCCCACGCTTACGACAACGCTCTAAGCTGGCTCTACGCCCAGACGCGGGGCGGGCGCGCTCGAGACCCCAAAAGGATGCGCGCGCTTATGGAGAGGCTCGAGCTTCCCCACCCCTCTTCAAGCGTCCACGTCGTCGGCACCAACGGCAAGGGCACCGTGGCCGCCGCCGTCGCCGCGGCCTTGACGGCGAGCGGGCGGCGCACCGGGCGCTTTCTCTCGCCGCACGTGGTGAACTTTTGCGAGCGCGTCGCGGTGGACGGTCGGCTCATTTCACAGCAGGAGGTCACAGCCTTTGTGGGGCGCGTTGCGTCCGTTATGCTCGAGCCTCCACCCGCCTTTTTCGAGTGGACGCTGGCGCTGGCGTTGAGGCATTTTTTCCAAGAGCAGGTTGAGGCGGCGGTCCTCGAGGCGGGCGTGGGCGCGCGGCACGACGCGACGATTGTTCTGGAAAACGTCCGCACCGTCGTCATCACCAACGTCGGCAGAGACCACCTGGACACGTTAGGACCGACCCCGCGCGACATCGCCAGGAACAAGGCGGCGGCGATTCGCCCCGGCGTGCCCGTCGTGACCGCGGCCACAGGGCAGGCGCTGGTGGTGATAGCCGAGGTGGCGGGGGAGCGCGGCAGCCCGCTCGTTACCAAAACCTCGCACCCAGACCTGTTCACGCTTCCTGAAACCTTTACGCCTGCAAATCCGCTCCACGAGCAAAACATGCGTCTGGCTGCGGCGGCTCTGCGCGTAGACGGCAGAGCAGACGAAAGCGCCGTCCTGTGCGGCCTCGAGAGCGCGCCTCTGCCGGGACGGATGGAAAGATTCACCCTCCGGGGGCGCAGCGTCATCTTAGACGGTGCCCACAACCCGAGCGCGGCGGGGGCGCTCCACAAGCTCCTCCTCACGCCCTACGTTCTCGTGTTCGGCAGCCTCCCCAAGAAACTCGGTGAGGAGACGCTGGGGGTGCTCGAGCCCCACGCCCTCCAAACCTTTGTCACGCAGGCCGACGCGCAAAAGAGCACAATACAAAGCTCGTCTAAAAGATGCTTTGTTGAGGACCCGGTGGAGGCGTTGGGGGCGGCTTTGGACGTGTGTCCGCTCGAGGCGTGCGTCGTGGTGACGGGGTCGCTCTATTTGGCGGGGCGGGTGAGGCCGTACTTGGTGGCGCAACAAAGTTTAGGACGTGCTGTGGATGGGTAGGTGGGGGCTTGAGACTATCACTAGACCTCACCAAAAACCCTTGCATCTTTTAGCCCCTCCCCGGTTCCATTTGGTATTCGGTTATGGGTCAAGTGTAGGTAAGAGTTTTTGTTTCTTTGTACAGTATCGCCCACAGTGGAGCTGGTAAAGTCGGGGTTAAGAAGTGTGTCCGCGTGTGGGTCAATATGGTTAAGAGTGCATGTGTGACCTTCGTCAACCCACCTCTCAATTAAAAAATTGATATGTGGGTCTCCAAACGAGTATCCAATAATTGTCAATTTCTCCGTCAACAATGCTCCTGTTAATTCTTCTCTTTTGAAGAGTTCGTCCCGAAAGGTATGGTAGAGGTCAAGAAAAGGGCCAACAGGAGACAGTTTATTTCTCTGACCAAAAATGATGGCAGTGTTACCATACTGGTGAATCTCGTTCCTCGTGCATCTTAGGTTACCCCACTCCAAAATCTCGAAGCGAGATATGGAAGGCCCCATCTCATAAGTGTCCATTAAACACCAGTTAAGTGAACCATGTAATTTGATTAGATGTACACCTTTTTTGGGTGGCTTCACTTGAAAACTTCCTTCATAACCATCTAAACCGTAAGAGCACAGGATGCCATGCTGACGGCAGAGAAGTTCAACGACATTGTCGTAATTAAGAGTAGCTACAGTAGTCGTTCCCTGCTGTTCTACTTGCTGCTTCAAAAACTCCGCTAGGGGATTTAGATAAGATAAATCTGTGTTATCAGAACACCAGAGACGTTGTTTCAAGTAGTCCTTACTCTTCATCACTAGATTGCGAAGCTGACGAGGTACTTCCTCTTGAGCAGGTCCTATTTTATCGGTCTTAGGGTTCCACACGGATACTAACTTATTTAGACCCAAGGTGTGTAGGTCGGTAATAAGCTCGACTGCATTCAAAAGACGTTCTACATCTATATCATCTACCTTTTCTCCATCTTCTTTTATTCTGCTTAACACACGCTGTAAGATGCTCTTCTCTTGCGATTCATCCGAGAAGTGATTTATTAACTCTTTTGTAAGCTCTTTCGCCGTAGGCAAACCCTTCTTACCCGCTTCAACATTCTTACCCGCTTCAACGGACGCCCCGGCACCCAAAAGAATCATATGGCTCATACAGCGTCACAGTACCACGCACCAAGAAACTTCGCTTCTGCCCCAGCCGCGCTATACTCGAGCCTACTTCGGGCTCCACAAGCCCATTTCACTCATTCCCCTTTTGGAGTTTTCATGGCTGGAAAAGTTGGTTTTGTAAGTTTGGGCTGCCCCAAGGCTTTAGTCGACAGCGAGCGCATCCTCACGCAGCTCCGCGCGGAAGGCTACAGCGTCGCGCCCTCATACGACGAGGCGGACGTGGTCGTCGTCAACACCTGCGGCTTCATCACCCCGGCGGTGGAGGAGTCGCTGGACGCGATCGGCGAGGCGTTGGAGCATACTGGCAAGGTCATCGTCACGGGCTGCTTGGGCGAGCGGCCCGACGAAATCATGGCGCGCCACCCGAGCGTGCTGGCGGTCACGGGCCAGGCGGACGTGACGGGCGTGATGGAGCACGTGCGCCGCGTGCTGCCGCCCGACGCCCACCCCTTCACCAGCCTCGTGCCGCCGCAGGGCGTCAAGCTCACGCCGCGCCACTACGCGTACTTAAAAATCGCGGAGGGCTGCAACCACAAGTGCTCGTTTTGCATCATCCCGCAGATGCGCGGGTTGCAAGTCTCGAGAGACGCGGGCGACATCCTTTATGAAGCCTACCGCCTCGTCGCCGCGGGCACGAAAGAACTCATGGTCATCGCGCAGGATTCGTCGGCTTACGGCGTGGACCTGCGGCACCGCAAAAGCGAATTTCAAGGGCGTCAGGTTGACGCGCACCTGGTCCCGCTGGTGAGCGAACTCGCCGAGATGGGCGTCTGGGTGAGGCTGCATTACGTCTACCCCTACCCACACGTCAAGGACCTCATCCCCCTCATGGCCGAGGGCAAGCTTCTCCCCTACTTGGACGTGCCCCTGCAGCACGCGAGCCCCCGAATCCTCAAGCTCATGCGCCGCCCCGGCGGGGCGAACCAGCTCGAGACGCTCCGCTCTTGGCGCGAGGTCTGCCCCGACTTGGCCGTCCGCTCGACCTTTATCGTAGGCTTTCCTGGCGAAACCGAAGAAGACTTCACGCAGCTTTTGGACTTTCTGGAGGAGGCGCGGCTCGAGCGCGTGGGCGCGTTCACCTACAGCGAGGTGCCGGGCGCTAGCGCCAACACGCTGCCCGACCCCGTGCCTGAAGGGGTCAAGGAGGAGCGCTACGCCCGCCTCATGGCGGTGCAGAGCCGCATCAGTGAAGAGAAAAACCGCGCCAAAGTCGGGCGGACCATAGAGATGATTGTGGACGACTACGGCGACTTTCCCGGCGACCTCGTCGGGCGCACGAAAGCGGACGCGCCAGGCATTGACGGCAAAGTTTATGCGCGTTCGGACGGCACGGTTAAAATCGGCGACATCGTCAATGTGAAGGTGACGGGCTCGAGCACCTACGACCTAGAGGGCGAGGTCGTGAGCGCGGTGCCGTGGCGGCCCAACGTGTTGACGATGGTCTGAGGCGGTGGCTCGAGCGCACGTCACACGCAAATCAAGCAGCACACTCTAAGCACCAAACGAGAAAAACGCACCCATGAGCAGGTGCGTCTTTCTCGTTTGTGACAGCGTTGGTGCACCAGGAAGGACTCGAACCCTCGACCTATCGCTTAGAAGGCGACTGCTCTATCCGGCTGAGCTACTGGCGCATGAGAGGTATCATCTCCCAAAGGGGATGCCGCCCAAAGTCCCGAGAGGGGTTATTTATGAGGTATCATCCACAGCTAAGTTATAAATGCCACCTCTAGCATCAAACTGTAGATGATACCTCCAGTGGAGCGGGAGACGAGATTCGAACTCGCGACATACAGCTTGGAAGGCTGTCACTCTACCAACTGAGTTACTCCCGCGGATGGTTGGTATCATCAACAACTCGTTACTGATGATACCAGTAAGCTCTTATTGACGATACCAATAACCTTTTGGTCGGGGCGGCAAGATTCGAACTTACGACCCCCTGCTCCCAAAGCAGGTGCGCTACCAGACTGCGCTACGCCCCGTGGCCGCTTCAAAGCAGCGTTATGAAGTATACAGAAGCGGCTCTTGGGGCGCAAGGGCTTTTGACTCACATCAGGGTTAGGTCAGTTCTTTGAGCGCCAGAGCGACCCAGTGTTCGATTTCTTCGGTTAGCTCGAGCCCCTTCAACGCCTCCCGGTCGTACCAGCCGAGCGAGGGGTCGGTCGCAAGTAAATAACCCGCGTAGTCCGTGGTGGGTCTCGCAAAATAGATGAGGTCAATGTGTTCATGACCGGGCGAGATGGTTTCCAACTGCACGCCCCTTGGCCTAACAAGCTGACGCGGCTCATCAATCGGCAGCGCCCGTTCGCCCACGAGTTCGACCGGCACGCCCGACTCCTCCAACACCTCGCGCACCGCCGCGTCGTCGGGGAGTTCGTGTGGGTCGATGTGGCCGCCGGGGGGGAACCAGTGCCCGAGCTTTTTGTGCTTGTGAAGGAGCACGCGCCCCCGCCACACGACAAAGGTGGTGGCGGTAAAGTCTCTGGTGGTCTGGCTCATCTTTTTCAGCCTTGTTTTTCGGTTTCAATCACGCCTGCTCCGTTTGCGTCTCCGCGCGAGCGGGTTATGCGCCGGGCCCCACCCATCGTGCCGAGCCATCAAACCACCCACAGCCAAGCACGTAACCGGCTCCTACCTGAACCACTCAGCCCAAACCGCGCGTTCGGAAGAGGGCGCTCGAGCGGCTGAGGCCATCGTACCTCACTGGCGGAAACAAAAAAGCCCCCGAAGGGGCTTCTTTCACGTGCCGCAAGCCGGACTATTTTTCCTTTACGCTGAGCCCATATTTGATAGACGTGTTGCTCGAGCCGTCCGAAACCTTGATGCCGTAAGTTCCGGCCTTGAGCACGGGGGATATCGAGCCTCCCTCAACGTTTTGGATGTTGTTGCCGTTCGCATCGGCCAGGTAAGCGTAAGGTAGGCCGTTGCCATACTCTTTAAAGGCGATAATGACTTGTTTGGTCGTGTTTAGGGTAAAGGTAAACCAGTCGTCGTCGCCATCTGAAACGAGGAGCGCGTCCGCCGAGAAGCCGAGAGAAATGGGATGAGCCTGTTGAAGGCTGTTGTTGGGCTCAAAGTCCGGCTTGGGCAGGTTCTCGCTCGTGACGATTAGCGAGTACGCGAAGCTTTTGTCGTTCCTGGGATCGCCGTAAAGGTCGTCTGTCGGCAGCATACCCAGCGAAAAACGGTAGGCCCCCGCAGGCAGGACGAACGAACTCGCCCTACTCCCTCTCAAACGGAAGTCCTGGACTTTGTCACCACTTTCTTTATAGATGATTGCGGCCAGGGATTGGTGGCTGGCGTCGTCTTTTCGGTCGAAGGTGACAAGCTGTTCAGTGGGAAGGGAGAAGGTAAACCAGTCTTCGTCCCCCTTATAGATGAAGAAGTCATCTTTGAAAGGAAGCGTGATGGCGCTGGCCTGACCGAAGCTGTTGTTCGGCTCATACGCTTTGTCCGGAACGGGCTTGCCGGAGACGCTCAGGGAGTAAAGCACGCCGCTCGAGACGAATTCGCGTTCCCTGTACGCGCGGATGTAGTAGGTGTCCGGCTCGAGACCGATGGTGAAAGTTTTCCAGAAACCGATGTTCCCGTAGTCATCGTCGTCGTACACCTCGAAATCGCTGTTGTAGAGCACTCTGTCAAAGCCGTAATAGTCTTGGTTTTCCTCTAGCTCAATGGTCACGATTTGGGCTTCGTCAAGCGTAAAGGTGTACCAGTCCTCATCTTTTGCGCCCAAAAACATCTCCCGCGCTTCGGCGTTGAGCTCGACCGGGGTGGCGGTGCGTGACGCGTCGTTCGGTTCAAACGCTTTGTCCGGGATGGGTACGCTCGAGACGCTCAGGGAGTAAGGCGAGCCCGCATCAAATTCTTGCTCTCTATACGCGCGGATGTAGTACGTGCCCGGTTCGAGGCCCGCGGTGAGCGTTTCCCAATACCCGTCCCCATACTCGCCCTTACTGTTGTTGTACACCTCGAGCTTGCTGTTATAAAGGGCTCTGTCAAAGGTGGTGTAACCGGCACCGGCACCTTCGTCTAAGCTAATCGTCACAATCTGGGTTTCGTCCAGCGTAAACGTGTACCAGTCCTCGTCCCCCCCGCCGAGAAACATCCCCTGCGCCCCGGCGTTGAGTTCGATTTTGCTGGCGGTTTGGGAAGTGTTGTTGGGCTCATAGGCCGCGTCCGGCAGCGCCTTAGCGGAGACTTTTACGCTGTACTTGCGCGTGTTGGAAGTGATATGTCCCGATAACTTGAGGGAGTAGTCGCCCGCAGGAAGATATTCGTATCCACTCGCGTTCGCATCTACATTAAGGTGAAGCGTCCTGACAAATTGGGTGTCGCTATAAATTTCCATAAGCACATCCCAAAACTGAGCGTCGGGCGCTTTCATCGTCACCTCGATAAACTTCCCTTCGGCGAGCGTGAATTTGAACCAGTCTTTGTCCTGGTCTTGCAGAACGAGGTCGGCCTGATAGTCGAGCTCTATCTCCGTCGCCTCTTCACGGGTGTTGTTGGGCTCGAGCGCGTCGTCCGGGACAACGCTTGGATAGGTCGGTCCCCCTGAGTCGCAGCCTGAGAGAAGTCCGGTTAGAAGCAAGCTCGCCAGGGTAAGCGCAACGCGGAGGTGGTAAGGTAGCGTTTTCTGCATAAGTTCTGTGGTGCCCTTTCAAGGTATCGTGGTCTCAAGAAAACTCAACGCATCGTAGCGGCTCCTTTCTTGTGAGGGAGGTAGAAACTTGGCTTTTGAGGGTTTGACTATTTTCACACGTTGCGGGTACAAGCGCATACCGGAAGGTAAGGGGGAACGAGAAAGAGTATAGACATCCGGCATAAACTTGTCCTATGAAGACGATGAAGAACCCCTACACTTTGGAGGACACCGCCAAACTCTTCAAAAACGGCAGCTCTCAGGCGGTGAGGTTACCCAAGGAATACCGTTTCGAAGGAGATAAAGTTTTTATTCGTCGGGAGGGGGAGGATATTATCCTGTCGCCCTACAAAGACCGTCTTACTTTATTGCGAGAGAGCTTAGAGATGTTTACAGACGACGTTTACAAGCTCGAGCGCCATCAGCCCACAGAGGTCGAAGAGCGCGAGCCCTTGGGCGAATGACCTACCTGCTCGATACGGATACCTGCATCTACATTATCAAACGACGCCCGGAAAGCGTCATTAAACGTTTTGAGCATGAGGTTGACATTCGCAACGTCGGCGTGTCGAGCATCACAGCTGCCGAGTTGCACTTCGGCGCAGAGAAAAGTGGCTTTGGTGAGCGCAGCCTGCGCGCCTTGAGCCTCTTTCTCTCTTCTCTGACCATCCACCCTTTTGCAGAGACCGCTGCACCGGCTTACGCGCAGCTTAGAGCAAAGCTCGAGCGCCAGGGCGCCCCCATCGGCCCCTTGGACACCCTCATTGCCGCGCACGCCCTGAGCCTAAACGCGACGCTCGTGACGAATAACACCCGCGAATTTGCGAGAGTCCCCGACCTCCCCCTCGAGAATTGGGCGGAAGACGCGTAAGTACCGAGAGAGTGAACCCATGAGCCTATTTTTAGACGCCGCCAACGGTCAAGATACCCCTCGAGCCCCCATCTGGATTATGCGCCAAGCCGGGCGCTACCTGCCTGAATACATGGCAATCGCCGACAAGACGACCTTTTGGGAGCGCTGCCACGACCCCGAACTCGCCACCGAGATCACCCTCCAGCCCGTGCGACGTTTGGGTGTGGACGCAGCTATTCTTTTTAGCGACATCATGACACCCCTGCCGCCGATGGGCGTCGAGATAGATTTCAACCCCGGCCCCGTATTTGAGGAGCCCGTGCGCTCAGCAGGAGCCGTCGAGGCGTTGCGTATCCCTGACAAAGACGAGATTGCGCCCTACGTCGGCGACGCGCTCCGCCTCATCCGCCAAGCGTCGCCCGTGCCCGTCATCGGCTTTGGCGGCGCGCCTCTTACGCTCGCCACCTACTGCGTGCAAGGCGGCGGCTCAAAGGATTACGCGGCCTTTCGGGGCTTCCTGCGCCAAGAGCCCGAGGCGGCGCACAGGTTGCTCGAGAAACTCACCGAGGTCTCCATCCGCTACCTCACCATGCAGGTCGAGGCGGGGGCGCAGGCGATTCAGCTTTTCGACTCCTGGGCGGGGCTCCACGACGCACGGAGCTACGCGACCTTTGGCAAACCCTACGCGGCGCGGGTGTTGGAGGCGTTGGCCCCTCTCGGCGTCCCACGCATCTACTTAGCGGTTGAATCGCTCCATCTTTACAGCGAAATTGCCACCCTTCCCGCCGAGGTCGTGAGCGTGGACTGGCGCACGCCCCTAAACCGCGTGCGTGAGCTTCTGCCCGGCAAAGTTTTACAGGGCAACCTAGACCCCGCGACGCTGCTCGCGCCCAAAGAGACGATAAAAGAGGCCGCCGAGCGGGTGCTGCGCGAAGGCTTGGGCGGCGCGCATATTTTCAACCTGGGTCACGGCATCATGCGACAGACCAACCCGGCGCACGCGGAGTATTTGGTCGAGGTGGTCAAGGCGTTCGATCGGCAAGAGGCTCGAGAGGAGGTGCGTTCGTGACCCCTCGAGACCGCGTCGTCGCTCTCATGAAAGAGGGACAACAAACCCTCACCGAGACCTTTGAAACCCTTGACGGCGAAGGACGCTTTAGGGAGCACGTGTGGGAGCGTCCCGACGGGGGCGGGGGCACGGCCAAGGTTTTGGAGGGAGGCCGCGTCTTGGAACGTGCGGGCGTCAATACCTCCGCCGTGTACGGCGACGTGGTCCCGCCAAGCCTCGCCGCGCAGCACCCCGGCACCGAAGGCAAACCGTTTTTTGCCACGGGTTTGTCAATGGTCTTTCACCCGCGCAACCCTTACGCGCCCGCATTTCACGCGAACTACCGTTACTTCGAGGTGGGCGAGGCGGGCGGCGAAAATAACGTCTGGTGGTTCGGCGGCGGCGCGGACATGACGCCCAACTATCCCTTTGAAGAGGACGCGGTTCATTTTCATAGAACTTTAAAGGAGCTTTGCGACCGTCACCCGGTTGGGGACTACGCCACGCTCAAAAGAACGTGCGACGCGTACTTTTATATCAAACACCGTCGGGAGATGCGGGGCGTCGGCGGCATCTTCTTTGACGAGCTTTCGCCTGTGGGTGCGGGCAATTGGGAAACGGACTTCGCGTTTGTCGAGGACGGGGTGCGGACGCTGCTGCCGAGTTATTTGCCCGTTTTGAAGCGCCGCATGGATACCCCTTTTGGCGAGCGTGAGCGGCAGTGGCAACTCTACCGCCGCGGGCGCTACGTTGAATTTAACCTCGTCTATGACCGCGGCACCACGTTCGGCTTGCAGACGGGCGGCAACATCGAGGCTATTCTAATGAGTATGCCCCCTTACGCGCACTGGGCCTTTGATGTTCAGCCCGAACCCGGCACGCCGGAAGCGAAGATGCTCTCCTTTTTACAACCAAGAGACTGGATTTCGGAGCCGCAAAAGGTTTGATGCTAAAATAGCTCATGCTCAAGCCTCACCCCTTTACCGTTGACGACTTCGCCGTCATGGTCGATGCGGGGCTCTTTCACGACCAGCGCGTTGAACTCCTTGATGGGGTGATTGTTGACATGAGCCCGGCTAATCCTAATCACGAATTCGCCGTTGATGTCATTTCCGAAAGTCTTTTCAAAGCCTTTGTAGACCGTGCTAGAGTACGCGTTCAAAACGCCGTTGACATCGAGCTGCCCGAATGGCTGCCTCATCCCGATGTGGTTCTCGTCAAGCGTAAAGACTACTCCAGAGTGCGTCCAAGACCTGAAGATATTTTCCTGCTTATCGAAGTAGCTAACACATCTCTCAAGCTCGACTTGGGGCGCAAACGCGAGATTTACGCCAAAGTCGGTGTCAAGGATTGCTGGGTAGCGAACGTGAACGTGGACACGTGGACGATTCACCGCGACCCGGAAGGTGAGAGCTACAAAACAGTCTTTGAACTTCCCTTTGGCGAGGCGTTCGCTTTGCTGGCGTTCCCCGACCACGCTCAAGTCTGGCTGTAGACTCTGCAAGTGTCCCTAAAAGGAAAAAACGCCGTCGTCACGGGAGCGAGCCGCGCCAAAGGCATCGGCGCGGCGGTGGCGAGGGCGTTTGCTCAGGCGGGCGCGAACGTGCTCCTCACAACGTACGCGCCCTATGACGCCTCGATGCCCTGGGGGAGCGACGAGAGCGAAGTTGAAAGGCTTGTTGAAGAACTTAAGGGTCACGGGGTGCGAGCCTCGAGCTTTGAACTCGACCTCTCCCAAAAGAACGCGGCAACTACCCTTTTTGAGCGAGCCGCGCGTGAGCTGGGGAGGGTGGACATTCTGGTCAACAACGCCACCCACTCCGAACGTGACGGCGTTGACACACTCACCGCCGAAGGGCTAGACAAGCACTACGCGGTCAACCTGCGCGGCGCGGCCCTTCTCTGCGTGGAGTTTGCCAAACGGTTTCGGGGAGACGCGGGGCGCATCATCAACCTCACCTCGGGTCAGGGGCTCGCGCCGATGCCGGACGAACTCGCTTACGCGGCCACCAAGGGAGCGCTCGAGGCCCTCACCCTGAGCCTCAGCGCGGCGCTCGCGCCCCGGAACATTACGGTTAACGCAGTAGACCCAGGCGCGACCGATACGGGCTGGATGACGCCCGAACTCAAAACTCGGCTGACGGAAGAGGCCCCGATGGGGCGCGTCAGCACCCCCGAGGAGGCGGCGCGGCTGATTCTGTTTTTGGCCTCGGACGAGGCGCGCTGGGTGACGGGGCAGGTGATTCGCTCGAGGGGTGGGCTGTAGCTCGAGCCTAGACGCGGGGGCAAAAACGCATTACCTTTATGTAGGGCGTAAACCCCGTGGAGGC
Organism: Trueperaceae bacterium; assembly: GCA_965214995.1. Taxonomy (GTDB): domain Bacteria; phylum Deinococcota; class Deinococci; order Deinococcales; family Trueperaceae; genus CBDCCT01. Next base: position 2,780,594 of record CBDCCT010000002.1, on the reverse strand, counting down.
CGCTTGTGAATCCTTGGCTAAAGCTTTTCATCGCTGGTCTGGGTGGCCTTGCTATCTTGCTCACTATCATTTTTCTGGGCCTTTTCGCCTACGCGAAGCGCACCTACGGCGTCTCTCTGCCAACCTTTATCGCCGAGGTACAGAAGCTTTCACCCACAGCGCTTGCGGGGGTGCTCCGCGAGGCGTTTTTCCCCTCACCCCCCAAACAAGCCGCGCCGTGGCCGACGCCTGCGGCGACTCGAGACGGGCGCTGGGAGCAAGACATCGACTACCTTGCCGAGGAACTTCCGCGGCTTCACGTCAACGCCTACCACACCCTTAGCAAATCGGTGTTTGATGACATGGTCGCAGACCTCAAAGCGAATGTTCCTACCCTGCAAGACGCGCAGATTGAGGCGGGCATCATGCGCATCGTCGCCAGCGTCGGTGACGGGCATACGAGCGTGAGGGACGCGCTCAACGGCTTCCGTAGTTATCCCCTCAAGCTTCGCTGGTTTGAGGATGGGCTTTACGTTGTCGGAGCACAAGAAGAAGCGCGCCGGGCGCTCGGGTCCAAGTTGGTCGGGATAGGAGACACGGACTTAGAGGAGGTTTTCCAACGCACGAGCGTTTACCTGGCCTACGAAAACGACTGGGACAAGAGGAGCAAAAGCGAGGAGCTTCTGCCCAAGGCCGAACTGCTTTACGCCGCGGGCGTGTTGCCCAGCCTCGAGGGGGGCGACTTCACTTTTGTGGATAAACCGGGCGACACGTTTACGCTGACGCTAGAACCAAGCGAATCTTGGGGCGGCCGGGAGAGCGTCCAACATGACACCCCCCTTTACCTCAAACGCCCTCTGGACAACTTTTGGACGGAGTATCTGGAAGGTTCACGTCTGCTTTTCATCAAATACAACGTGTGCGGCGGCGAAGGGTTCAAAAGCCTGTCTGAACGCGCGCTAAAAATGATTGATAGCGGTCTGGTGGACACGCTTGTGATTGACCTTCGCGGCAACGGCGGCGGCAACTCAACTCTCTTTAGCCCGCTCCTCGAGGGCTTAAAAGCACGCGCTATCGGGCGAGAACCGGGCCGACTCTACGGCGTCACCGACCGCGACACGTACTCGAGCGCCATGATGAACGCCCTCGAGCTGAAGACTCAGACGGCTGCGGTCATGCTCGGCGAACCGCCTGGCGAGAAGCCCAACTCCTACGGCGAGGTAAGAGCGTTCGTGTTGCCCAACTCCGGGCTCGAGGTTTACTACTCGACCAAGTTTTTCAGGCTGGTCAAAGGCGACCCTCCCGCCGTCATGCCCGACGTACCGATTGAGCCGGCCTTTGCCGATTACGCGGCGGGGCGCGACCCGGTGCTGGGGTATGTGCTCGAGCGTGCCCAAACCGGCACCGCTACCCGTCCTGTGGCCGGGAACACGCGCTAAACGCTGCACCCCCCTTTTTCGTCACACACCACGCATTGTAAAAGGCTGACCCTACGCTAAACTGGGCGTGTTTAGGGAGGTAGAACATGGCAGAGAAAAAACGCCTCACCACCGCCGACGGACATCCGATAGCGGACCAGGAAAATTCGCTCACCGCCGGGCCGCGCGGCCCGCTCCTCATGCAAGACGTGAACCTCATCGAGCAGATGCAGCGCTTTAACCGCGAGCGCGTGCCCGAGCGCGTGGTCCACGCCAAGGGTACGGGGGCGTTTGGTAAGTTCACGGTCACGAACGATATCACCAAGTACACGCGCGCCGCCATCTTTTCCGAGGTCGGCAAAGAGACCGAGGTTGCGGTGCGCTTTTCCACCGTGGCGGGCGAGCGCGGCGCCGCCGACGCCGAGCGCGACCCCCGCGGCTTCGCCATGAAGTTTTATACCGAAGAGGGCAACTGGGATTTGGTGGGCAACAACACGCCCATTTTCTTCGTGCGCGACCCCTACAAGTTCCAAATGTTCATCCACTCACAAAAGCGCCACCCCGAGACCAACCTGCGCGACCCCGACATGCAGTGGGACTTCTGGAGCCTCTGCCCCGAGAGCCTGCACCAGGTCACTTGGCTCTTCGGCGACCGCGGCTTGCCCAAAACCTACCGCCACATGAACGGCTACAGTTCCCACACCTACTCGCTCATCAACCGCGAGGGTGAGCGCGTCTGGGTCAAGTTTCACTTCAAGACGCAGCAGGGCCACGAGCACTTGACCAACGATGAGGCCGCGCAAGTTATCGCGCAGGACCGCGAGAGCCACCAGCGGGATATGCTTAACGCCATCAATGAGGGCGATTTCCCCAAGTGGACCGCCTACATCCAGGTGATGACGCAGGAAGAGGCCGATTCGTTCCGCTGGAACCCGTTTGATTTGACCAAAGTCTGGCCCCACGGCGACTTTCCGCTAATCGAGGTGGGCGAGTTGGAGCTCAACCGCAACCCACAAAACTACCACCACGACGTCGAGCAGGCCGCCTACAACCCCAACTCGATGCCGCCCGGCATCGGCCCCAGCCCCGATAAAATGCTCCAGGCCCGGCTGCTAAGCTATCAGGACGCGCACCTCTACCGCATTGGCGTGAACTACCGCCAAGTCCGGGTAAACCGGCCCAAGGTCCCGGTCAACTCGTACATGCGCGACGGGCAGTTCGGCGGGATGCTCGACGAGGGCACGGGTTTTCCGAACTACTACCCGAACTCCATTGAGGGCTCCCCGCGCCCCGACCCTTCTTACGCCGAGCCCGCCTGGCACCTAGGCGACGTGACCGTGGACCGCTGGAACTCACGCGTGGACCACGACGACTACACCCAGGCGGGCGACCTCTTCCGGATGATGAGCGAGGACGAGAAGGGCCGCTTAGCGAGCAACCTTGCCGGGGCCCTGGGCGGGTGCCGCCAGGAGATTATTGAGCGGCAGCTCGAGCACTTCGACAAGGCCGACCCCGACTATGGCCGCCGCGTGCGCGAGGCACTTAAAAAAGGCGCGGGAGACGAGAACGCCCACGCCGTCCGCCACGACAAGCCCCAAGGCGAAGTCGTCCACAGCTAAGCTTTCCTAGCGCCAAAGGCCCGGCCCCAAACGTCGGGCCTTTGTTTATTATGGGCTCACTATGATTGACCCCAACACCATCGACTACCACGAAATCGCCCGCCGCGGCGACACCGAGGTTATGGCGGTATTCCTGCAAGCCGGGTTGCCGCCCGACCTGCTCAACGAACAGGCCCACTCGCTGCTGATGATTGCCGCCTATAACGACCAGCCGGAGATGGTGGCGCTGCTCTTAGAGCACGGCGCGCACCCCGACACGCCCGATAGGAGCGGCAACACGCCGCTGATGGGCACGGTTTTCAAGGGGTACGCGGACTGCGCGCGGCTGCTGCTTGCTGGGGGTGCCGACGTGAACGCCCGCAACGGGGCTGGGGCGACCGCGCTTCATCTGGCGGCGACGTTTGGGCAGCCGGAATTTGTGCGCCTGCTCCTCGAGCACGGCGCGGACGCCCACGCAAGAGACGCGCAGGGGCGCACAGCGGCAGACTTAGCGGCGTTCAACGGGCACGAAGAAATCTCGAAAATGCTGGGAGAGGCTCGGGGCCGCCCCGCGTCCTGAACCATACTTCTACTCAACGCCCCCACGCTCAGCTTTATCTGAAAGTAGCCCTGCAGAAAGCCAATTGCGCGGCGCAGGACATATGTCTGGGCACCCAAACGGTACGATAGAAGCATGAACAGAGGACCCACCGGCATTGTCATGATGAACTTAGGGGGACCCAAGAACCTTGACGAGGTGGGCCCCTTTTTGCTCAAACTCTTCGAGGACCGCGAAATCATCCAGCTTCCGGTTCAGCGTTTCTTAGGCCCCTACATCGCCAAGCGGCGCACGCCCAAAGTTAAGGGATTGTATGAGGGCATCGGCGGCGGCTCGCCCATCCTGCACTGGACCGAGCTCCAGGGGCGCGGCATGGTCGAGCGGTTAGACGCGATGAGCCCCGAGACCGCGCCGCACAAGTTTTACGTGGCTTTTCGCTACGTCAACCCCTTTTCCGAGGACGCCGTTAAACAGATGCGGGCGGACGGGATAAAGCGGGCGGTGGCCTTTACGCAGTACCCGCAGTTCTCGTGCTCGACCACAGGTTCGTCACTGAATGAGCTTTGGCGTGCGACCCGGCGCGAGGGACTGCAAGACGCCTTTGAGTGGAGCGTCGTCGACCGCTGGCCCACGCACCCCAAGTTTATCGAGGCGATGACGAAGACGGTGGAGGACGGGCTCGAGCTATTCCCCCCCGAAGACCGCGACGACGTGCTGCTCATGTTCAGCGCCCACTCGCTCCCCTTGGACGTTATCAACCGCGGCGACGCCTATCCGCAGGAGGTCGGCGCGTCGGTTCACGAGGTGATGAAGTGCTTGGACTTCTCGCACGAGTACATGCTCACCTATCAGTCGGACGTGGGGCCGGTGCCGTGGCAGGGACCCTCGACGGAAGCGGTTATCAAAGACTTGGGCGCGAAAAAGCGCAAGAACGTTCTCGTCGTCGGTATCGCTTTTACGAGCGACCACATCGAGACGCTTTCAGAAATCGACATCGAGTACGGCGAGTTGGCGCATGAGGTCGGCATCACCAACTTCAAGCGCGCGCCCTCGTTAAACGGCTTGCCCATCTTCCAGGACGCGCTCGCGCAGGTGGTGTATGAGCACCTGCAAAGCGGCGAAGCTTGCACTAAGCAGTACGGGCTGCGCTGCCCCGGCTGCGTGAACCCGCAGTGCCGCAACATCTTGAACCCGGTCGCGCCCTACAAACGCACGAACGTGAGTCCGTCGAAGAAAAATAAGGAGTACCGGGCGGCTTAGGGCTTGGTTCAGGTTTTTGGTGACTGTCCCGCTCGCTGGCTAACGGTGAGCGGGCTTTAGCTTTGGCTGTACGTTACAGCCCTACACCGTTACGAGAACGCGCGACTTATCGTTGCAGGTACAGCCGCACTCGAGCCCCACCCCCACGGGCGAAAGATGGCGCTTCACCCCGTCCCGCCGGACGTGCAGCACCACAAGCGTGTAAGGGTTAAAGACAACCACGTCTCTGACGCCCTGCGCGAGGTAGAACTGCGGGCCAATCTCTAAGTCTTTGGCTTCATAGCCCTTGCTGATAACCTCGATGACCGCTTCGGGCACGAGCGTGACGGCCTCTTCTTGCTCTTCGGGTTCGCGGCAGAAGATGGAGATATCGGGGCGTTTAAGCGAGCCATCAGAAAATCTTATGTAAACGTTCGCGGTGTGAAAGCATGAGGAGGCGATGCTCGAGCGAATCCGGTCCACCTCTTTTTGATGTTTATAGACGGGATGGGGCTCCCAGATGGGCAGACCCGCGACCATCTCTAAACGGATGCCCAAGGCGTCGGCGCGGAGGTATTTGGGTCCACCACCCAAGGGTAGCACGTCGCCCCCCTCGGCTCACGCCCCCCGCGCGGCGAAGTACCCGGGGCTCTCGAGCAGCAAGCGCCCTTTCACGGGAGGAAGCTCGAAACCATCCTCGAGCCCGCCCTGCAGAGCGTCTCCCCCGAACTGCCGAAGAGTGAGGGTGTCAGCTGGTCCTTCCAACCTTAGCCTTTCGCCTGCGAAGCTCATCGGCTCCTCGAGCACGTCCCCCTCGAGGGCCTTGCGCAAGGGGACGTAGTGTAACAGGGTGACGATGAGGTCGTCTCCGCGCCGCCTCGGCAAGCTGAGAATGGTTCTCGGGAGACCGGCACCGACCCGAGGCGGGCCGATGAGACGCGCTGATGCCCGCTCTACTACATCACGGTAGAAGGTCGAGCCGTAGTGGCGGTAGGCGCGAAACACAGGGTCGGCGAAGTAGGCGAAGCGCTCGCCCATAACTGCGGCGGGATACGGTTCCGCGTCGCGCACGGGTGGCGCTTGGAAGTGCGACATGAAGTGCTCGTCGGTGCGTTGAAAGTAGGGCAGCACGCGCTCGACGATGGTTTCGGCCTCGTCGCTCGAGACGTTCAGCCCCGCCTCGTAGAACACGCGGTCGCTCCCCTCTTCCTCCGGCCAGAACTCCGGTGTGCAGCGCCAGTAGGTCGGGTGCATGTCAAGAGGGCCGTGAACGGTGAGGGGCAAAAAGTCGAGCGCCCATTCGCCCTTTTCGTCATACCCAGATTGGAAGGAAAGAAGGAGATTACCGCCGTTTTCGTAGTACGTTTTGAGCTTGTCGTAAAGTTCCGGCGTGACAACGGTTGTGTCGGGCAGCAGCACCGCCTGGTAAGGGCTCAAGTCGGAAGCGTCGTCGAGCACCGCGGGGTGGTAGTGGGCCTCCTCGAGCATCAACACCGCCCCCTCTTCGGAGAGCGACGAGGGTTCTGGGGGAAGGCTGGGATGACTCGCCAGCAGGACGCCTACGTCGAAAAGGGGGTGTGAAGCTTCGTAAAAGGGCTCTGCGGCTTCGACCTGTTCGTACACACTGCCGATAAGCCGATAGGCCGCCCCGTCGAGCCTGCCCCGCGGCGGCAACTGGTCGCCCACCGAATTCGCCCCGCCGTGCGCCTGACTCCGAAAACACTCGAACTCCAAAGCCGCTTGGGGTTTGACGCCGCCGAAGTCGCCCCACATCCTCTGGAAGCGCCCGGTCATCCCGAGCCAGGGCATGTCGAAGGTGCTCACATAGCGGGCGAAGCGGGGGAAGTGGTAGTAGCCCCAGAAGCCCGAGGGCAGCGACTCGATTTCCCAGTGTTCCTGGTAGGCGTTCATGCCGCGCAAGCCAGAGGTGCTCTCCACGCTGAAGCGGTGCGCCGAGTTGTAAAAGCAACGTGCTTGCGGGTGCTTCGCCCGCACCAGAGGCGTCATCCGGGCGGCAAAAAGTTCTTTGGCGAGTTCGCCAAAGCGAGCTTGGTTTTCCAGCGTGTGCGCCTCCAGACCATGCTCGAGGCGCACCTTCCGCACCGCGTCGCTAAAGCCGGCCTCGGGGTGATAAAAGCAGATGTCGAAGAAGACGCCCTCGAGCGGGTAAGCGGCGCAGAGTTCTTTAACCTCCTCCATCATGTATGTCTGATACTCCGGGTGGAGAAACGACATGAACCGCCACTTGTCCGGGGCGACCCCACCGCGTGGCGACCCTGCTCGAGCGTGCGCGCCGCCAAACTTCACTTGCCGCCACTCGGGATGGGCAAAGGCGAGCCTCTCCTCCCAGCCCACGGTGTAGTAGACGGGTGCGTGAATATCGCGCTGCCTCAAGGCTTCAATCATCTCGCCGAGCAGGTCCACGCCGCCAAGACCGGGATGTGGCTGCCCAATCTTTGTCGGGTAGTAGCTCAGGCCGTGGTGGCCCTTGGCGAACACCGTCACCGAGTTCACGTGAGCTTCTTTCATGGTGTCGGCGAATCTCTCCACGTCCCACTCGCTCAGGAGGTCGGGGATGAGGGGCGAGGTGTGGAAGTCGAGATGGATCTGCCGGGTGGGGAGGGGGGTCATGCTCGTCCTTTCTTACTTGTTAAAGCCGGTCCCAAACCTCGGGGTTGACCAGGTTCGCCGGACGTTCGCCCCTAAAAACCTGGACGACCCCTTGCAGCGCGCCCACGAACATCCGCGTTTTGCCCTCCGGCGTCGCCGAGGCCACGTGCGGCGTTACCACCACGTTCTCGAGGTGCAAAAGCCGGTTGTTAAGCTCCGCGGGCTCGGGGTCGGTCACGTCCAGGCCCGCGCCGAACAAGTGACCGCTCGTTAGGGCCGCTAGCAACGCCTCCTCGTCCACCAAGCCCCCGCGCCCCGCGTTGATGAAGATACTCCCGCGCTTCATCTTGGCGAAGGCCGCCCGGTTCATACAACGCCGCGTCTCGGGCACGAGCGGCGTGTGGATGCTGACGACGTCGGCCCGACCTAACAGCTCGTCCAAGCTCCCCACGCGCTCGACCCCGGCCTGCGCCATCACGTCGGCGGGAACATAAGGGTCGAAGGCGATGACCCGCATCGCAAAACCCTGCGCCATCCTCGCCACCAGGCGGGCGATGCGCCCGAACCCGGCCAGACCCAAAGTTTTGTGAGCGAGTTCCAACGCGTTGTGCCGCGCGTGAAAGTTGCCCTCGCCCGCGCGCAAACGTCCTTCGGACTGCTTGAGGTGCTTGGCGACCGCCAGCAGCAGCATCATGGTCTGCTCGGCGGTGGGCACGCTCGGCGCGTCGGGGGTGTTGACGACGGCGACGCCGCGCGCCGTGGCGGCGGCCAAGTCCACCGTGTCCACGCCGATGCCGGTGCGGGCGATGACCTTGAGCTTGGGGGCCATGTCCATAATCTCGGCGCTGTACCTGAGACCCCCGGCGATGATGCCGTGCGCCTCCTCGATGCCGAAGAGCGGCTCGGCAGTGGTGCCGGGACCGACGGGCTCGGCCACACCCGCGAAGATGGCGTCGTGCCCCCCCATCCGCTCGCGCTCGAACCAGATTTTGTGCATTCTCACCTTTCTTTGCCCCTAAATCTTTGCCCCTAAACCCGGACCCCCGACAGTTCGGACGTTCGTATTTCTTCTTTCCGCCTTTTAGCTTACCTGATTCTGCTGAGGCTTCGGAACAGCGGGCTCGAGCTTCACGCCCAGCTTAAAACCGTCCCCAAATCCGCGTTGGAGCGCGTGCGGGACTTGGTAAGTTCGGCGGCCTGGTTTATAGTTTTGTCCAGAAGGTCAAAGACCCGTCCAGCCTAACTCTTCAACTCAGGAGGAACCGATGAGCGAAGCGTTACTCGACAAAGTCAACACGCACTCTCACCCCACGCAACTGCGCATCACCGACATGCGCGTCGCCAACCTCAAAGATTTACCCTTCAAAGCCTCCATCATTCGGCTCGACACCAACCAAGGCGTGTCAGGCTACGGCGAGGTGCGCGACGGGGCGAGCGCGACTTTCGCCCTGATGCTCAAAAGCCGCCTGCTAGGCGAGAACCCCTGCAACATCGACAAGTTGTTCCGCAAAATCAAGCAGTTCGGCTATCACGGGCGGCAGGGCGGCGGGGTCTGCGGCGTCGAGATGGCGCTGATGGACCTAGCGGGCAAGGCCTACGGCGTGCCCGCCTACATGCTGGCGGGCGGCAAGTTCCGGGACGAAGTGCTCTGCTACTGCGACACCGACTCGGTCTTGGACGGAACCGAAATGGGTCAGCGACTCAAAGCTCGCATAGACCAGGGCTTCAAGTTTCTCAAAATGGATGTAGGCATCGGCTTGTTGCACGACAAGCCGGGCACGCTCATCGCGCCGCCGGGCTCGCTCGCCACGAACACGGTGATGCACCCCTTTACCGGCATCCAGATTACCGACGCTGGGATAGAGGTGCTGTGCGACTACGTGGCGGCGGTGCGCGAGGTCGTGGGCTACGAGGTGCCGCTGGCGCTGGACCACTTCGGGCATTTGGGCGTAGAGTCCTGCATCCGCTTGGGCCGGGCGCTCGACCGCTTTAGCCTCGCTTGGTATGAGGACATGATTCCCTGGCAGTTCACCGACCAATATGTGCGGCTTTCGCAGTCGGTGACAACGCCGATTTGTACGGGTGAGGATATCTACCTGAAAGAAGGCTTCAAGCCGCTCTTGGAGGCTAGAGCCGTGTCCGTCATTCACCCCGACTTAGCGACCTCGGGCGGGATTCTGGAAACCAAAAAGATCGGCGACATGGCCCAGGACTGCGGCGTGGCAATGGCAATGCACATGGCGGGCTCGCCCATCTCGACCCTGGCGAGCGTTCACTGCGCGGCGGCGACCGAGAACTTCTTGGTCTTGGAGAATCACGCGGTCGACATCCCGCGTTGGAACGACATCTTGGAGGGTCTGTCCACACCCCTCATCCAGGACGGGCACATTACCGTACCCGACACGCCCGGCCTCGGCTTTACCGATATCAACGAGGAGGCGTTGCTCGAGTTCTTAGACCCCGACAAGCCGCTCAACTTCGGGGAGACCAGCGCCTGGGACGGCGAGTGGTCGCACGACAGGTTGTGGAGTTGAAGGCGGTGGTTAGTGGTGAGTGGCTAGTGGTTAGAAGCTCCTACCATCCGCTAACCACTCATCACCAAAAAGGAAGTCATGATTCAAATCGCTGAACTCTTGTTGCCCCGCCCCTCTCCCCTATGGCGCATGGTCAAGCAGTGCGGCGTGGACCATGTGGTCGGCGTGCTGGACTTTGGCGTCCACCCCGGCACGACCGACGCGGAACGGGCGGGGGGGCTCGAGCCCTCCCAGCTTCCCTGGAGCTTGGAAGCCCTCACGCGTCTCAAAGAAGGCTACGAGGCGGGCGGTTTCAAGTTTGAGGTGCTCGAGTCCCGCCCGCCTCTAAATAAAGCCAAGCTCGGCCTGCCCGGACGCGACGAAGAAATCGAACAGGTCTGCACGCTCCTGCGCAACTTGGGCAAGCTCGGCGTGTCGGTCTGGTGCTACGAGTGGATGCCGGTATTCAACTGGCTGCGCACCTCAATGGACGTTCCGGCGCGGGGCGGCGCGTTGGTATCGGGTTACGACCACGCGCGGATGCAGAACGAACCTTTGACCGACGCGGGCGAGGTAGGCGAAGAAGCGCTCTGGGAAACTTTGAGGTATTTTCTCGAGCGCGTCGTCCCAGTGGCCGAAGAGGCGGGCGTGAAGCTCGCCATGCACCCGGACGACCCGCCGCTCTCGCCCATCCGCGGCCTGGGCCGCATCATGCGCAGCGTAGAGAACTTCGAGCGGCTCTTAGACCTCGTCCCCAGCCCGGTGAACGGCGTCGCGCTGTGCCAGGGCAACTTCACCCTGATGACGGGTGACGTGCCCGGCGTTATCCGGCACTTCGGGGAGAAGATTTTCTTCGTGCATTTCCGCGACGTGAGGGGCACGCCCGAAAACTTCGTCGAGACCTTTCACGACGAAGGGCAGACCGACATGGCCGCGTGCCTGCGCGCCTACCGCGACATCGGCTTCGGCGGCGTGCTGCGCCCCGACCACGTGCCGACGATGGCGGGCGACAGCAACTTAAGCGCGGGCTACTCGGCCCTCGGGCGGCTGTTCGCGGTCGGCTACATCAAGGGCCTGCGTGAAGCCGTTTACAGCGAAGAGCGCGCGGCGTGAAAGAAAAACTCCTCATCACCGGGGCCGCCGGGACCATCGGGCGGCTTTTGACCGAGCACCTGCGAGACCGTTACGCGCTGGTTCTGACCGACAAGTCGGAGGCTTCTCCCTCCGCCGACCTGCCTTATGTCTCAGCCGACATCTCAGACTTTGAGGCGGTGAAGCGTGTGTTCAGCGCTCACCCCGGCGTTCACACCGTCATCCACTTGGCGGCGGACATCCGCACCACCGCGCCCTGGGAGAGCCTCTTGCCCAACAACATCGTCGGCACTTACAACGTCTTTGAGGCGGCGCACGGGGCGGGTTGCGGGCGCGTCCTGTTCGCCAGCAGCATCAACGCAGTGAACGGCTATCCGCCCGACTTGCAAATCAATACCTCAATGCCGGTCGCGCCCGCCAACCTCTACGGGGCGAGCAAAGCCTGGGGCGAGGCGTTGGGCCGCTTTTACGCCGACCAGAAGGGGATGGCGGTCCACTGCCTGCGCCTCGGCTGGGTGACGCCGCACGACGGGGAAAAGCTGATGACGGATGCGAAAAACGACCTCTTGCAAATGGCTATCACCCACCGCGACCTCGTTAGGCTGTTCGAGAGCTGTTTGGCCTCGAGCCTCCCCTTCGGCGTCTTCCACGGCGTCTCGGACAACTTCTGGAAACGCTTGGACATCAGCGATACGAGGGAGCGGACGGGCTACGCGCCCGAAGACGACGCTTACGTGCTGGCGGGCAAGCTCGAGCCGGAGGAGTTCTGAAACGAGACGTAAAGAGCAGACCATGAAAAGCCCTCAGAACCACGCGCAAGAAGTGAATAATGCTCATCCCAAGTCCCACTTTCACCCCGCTCGGGGTATTATCGGACTGATGTCTGATAATCAGTAGTTATAGCACTCTACTGAGGCCAAACTAGGGCTTTATCCCAATGTCCCTTAAAACTATCAAGCGTTAGTTTTCTAATGTCCTGACCAACTTTAATTACGAAACACTCTTTTTTACCATATCCGTTGAGGCTAGTTCCTAAAACAAACATGTTTTTCTTATCAATGATGTAACGGTCATGCAAGGTTGCTTTTTGAGTTTTTTTGACCTCGATTCTTTTTCCAGTAGCAGGATAAGCCAAGATAAGTTGTCGCAATCTGCCTGTATCTTGAATGTTGTGTGTCAAGAGTAATATCTCAGTATCCTTTGAACACGAATCCAAATGCTCTAGCGTTGAGGAGTCAAGATAAGGGTCGCAAATATGGATTCTGCCCTCTAATGTTTCGAGATGGTCATGTAACGTACTTGTGTGTTGTACGGCATTTTTAGGGTCAATTAATGTAACTAGATTCTCTGTTCTCCCTACGATCTCCTTACCCTTTTCTAAAATGAAATATTGCCATCTATGGTTACGTTTTCTTCTAGCTACCAAAGTCTTATCTTTGTCGAGTTCTGTACTGATGGTTCGCCAATGACAGCTAAGCCCCCAAACTTCACGAAGCCTTTTCGAAATTTCTGCCGCGGTCAACCAAGGTTCATTACTTGAGTCGATTTGCCAGTTATGTAGTATGCACAGCGCTCTTTCGAAGCAACTCGTAAACTCACTCGGATTAATTGATTTGTTCATCAACACCATCTTTTTTAGCTTGCTTTTTTCCACCCGATGCCATACCTCTAGTTTTCTGTACCACTTCTTTGGAAAACTTCTCAGATACAGCATTTTGACCACTGTTTGTTACATAATAACGGTCTTGCATACCATTTCGTGGAGCAATCCAACCAGCTTTCATTGCCCACTTAATATCTCTAGCGAGATTTCTTGGCACACGTTCAGCCGCATTTTCAAGTTGGGTAACTAAGTCACTTCTGTCAAAATCTGCTTGGTTGCTATGAATTCGCAAATAATCACCTATTGTAGTGACTTTGTCAGGAACCCTCTTTGCATTATTATTGTCAAGATACTCACGCACAGAAATGTTTGAGTCCTGTGATGGATTTGCTTTACTCTCCTCCTGAAAAGGGTTTGATGCTTCTGAATTCGAATTTTTATTATCTTGTCTAGAAGTTACTTCAGTTGATTGCCCTGTCAGCAATAATACAACAACCTTTTCACCAATATCTTGTGGAACTTCTCGCTCAAGCGACAGACCAAAACCCTCTATTGAAATTTTGTAAGACTGACTTCCCGACATTAAATACACCCACTTTCGTGACACAAGCAACGCATTATACATGAGAGCCTACATATGTATCAATTGTCCAATACACAAAATCTCACATTAGATTAAATACCGTGTTTTTTCCTGCCAGTGCGGGACTTTCAGCGAATCCCATTAACTCACCAGTGTGATTGAAGCGTGTACAGCGCTCTTGCATTTTGTGACTTTCCTAAATACATGCTATAACTAGGCGCTACAAGGGACGCAGAATCGTTCTGTTGAATTTCTGGAGTAGACTTAGGATATAGCAAATTATACTTTTTGTTATTCTGCGCCCCTGAGCTTGAGCCGTTGTGCTTTTACCACCTCTGCCCTAGTCCATGATAAATTAGACGCCTAACAGGAGGTCCAGCTAGATGTCTTTAGAACATCGAAAAGCTACCATTACCCTACCCAAAGGGCTGCTCAAGCGTTTAAACAAAACCGTGCCCAACCGTAAGCGCAGTCTTTTTATAGCCGAAGCCATCGAAGAACAGCTCGACCTTATCGAACAAGGTTCAGCCCTGGAAGAAGCGGCGGGTTCATGGTCGTTGGAAAACCACCCGACGCTGCAAGATGACGCGAGCACCGATCAGTGGCTGAAAGACACTCGCCATTGGGGCTAGGAGTTTTGCGTTATCTGCTCGATACAGGCTTGCTCATACGCCACTTGCGGGGGCAAGAAACGGCGGTGCAGTCGTTGCGAAGCTTAGGCAAAACCAATCGTCTCTGTATTTCAACGGTGACAAAACTTGAAGTTAAAGCAGGGGCTCATAAGGACGAACAAGTCACCACTCAAAAACTGCTTTCGCGTTTTGTCAACCTCGACTTAGACACGGCTATTGCCGACAAAGCGGGGGAGATTATTTTTCGCGCCAAAGCGTCAAACAAGCTTATACTCGTTCCTGACGCTATTATCGCCGCAACTGCCTTGGTTCACAACATCACCCTTGTGACCTTTAATGCTCAAGATTTTGAAGGGGTTGCAAAGCTTGGTTTGCATCCACGCTCGAATTAAAGGCGCAACATGTTCGCGTACCCTCCTCCTTAAAGCATCATTAGGCGCTTGCGGCTTCGTTCATAGATCAAGCTCACTCTAATCAAAGTAAGTATCCCCCTTCCACAGCAGCGACCTAGCGACCTCATCGTTTAATTCCACCCCGATGCCGGGCCGCTCGGACACGCGCATAAAGCCGTCCTTTATAAAGGGCTTGTCGCCGTCGCATAAATCTTCCCACCAGCTCACCTCGCGGGCGTGATATTCGAGCAGCAAAAAGTTCGGCACCGCCGCCATCACGTGACAGGCCGCCATCATGCCCAAAGGCGAGGACACGTTGTGGGGCGCTATGGGCACGTAAAAGGTGTCGGCCAACTCGGCGATGCGTTTGCCCTCCATGATGCCCCCGGCTTTGGCAAGGTCGGGCATGATAACTTGCGCCGCGCCCCGCTGCAACAGCTCGATAAATTCAAAGCGGGTGTACTGGTTTTCACCTGTGCAGACGACCGTGCTGCTCGAGGCCGCAATCTGCGCCAAAACGTCCACGTTCTCGGCGGGCACGGGCTCTTCCAACCACAGCAGGCGCAAGGGTTCGACGGCTTTGGCGAGCGTCAGCGCCGAAGGCAGGTCGAACTGGCCGTGACAGTCGATGGCGAGGTCGTGTTCAAAGCCGATGGCCTCGCGGGTGGTCTCGATGACTTTAAGGACATGGCTCATTTCCCGCGCGCCCACCGTCCAATTAAACGGGTCGAGCTTGCCGACGCCCATACCGTCCACGTCGAACTTGACCGCGCTGTAGCCCTCGCTGATAACCTCGAGCGCCTTGTCCGCATAGGCTTGGGGCTCGTTCGACGCGCCCGCGTGACAGTCGGCGTAGAGCCTTAAGCGGTCGCGGAACTTGCCGCCCAAAAGCTTGTAAACGGGCACGCCGAGCGCCTTGCCCGCGATGTCGTAGAGCGCGTTCTCGATGCCGGTAATCGCAAAGATGACGGGGGCGCTCGAGGTGCCGCCGTAGCGCCCGCTGCGGCGCATCGTCTCGTACAAGAGGCCGATGTTGGTGGGGTCCTGACCGACGAGCAGCGGCTTTAGGGCCAGCACGCTCTCTTTGGTCGCAAAGCCGCTAGCGCTCGCCCCCGCCGAATTGCACTCGCCCGTGCCGATGATGCCTTCATCCGTGTAAACCCGCACAAAAGTCCACACGCTGCCCCCGCTGTGCGCTTCGGGTTTGCCGACCACACACGCCTGAACGTCCGTGATTTTCACCCTGCACCTCCCAGATGTCCGAATCATGCCATATTCCCGGCCGTGGCAACCGCTAGTCCCTACGAGTGCGCGTCGTATACTTGGACAAATCAGAGCGAGAGAGGACAGTGCTATGGTTCAGACATCTGACATCGAACGTCCAGCCAAGGAGCTTATCGAGGGGCTACGCGACATCGGCAGCGCCACCGCGAGCGCCGAACTCAACCGTTTGGGCATCCGTAACGCCCATATCCAGGGGCCGACCCCTCGCAGCCCCGGCGCGTCCGTCGTCGGTCCGGCCCTGACCTTGCAATTCATGCCGCTGCGCGAGGACCAGTATCAGCAAGAGGAATACGACGACCCCGAGAAACAACTTCACCGCCACGTGCTCTACCACACACAACCCGGCGACGTGGTGGTGGTGGACGCGCGCGGCAGCCTGACGAGCGGCGTGTTCGGCGAGATGATGCTGACCTACTTCAAGGGCAAGGGCGGCGTCGGCGTGGTCATCGACGGCTGCATCCGCGACTACCCGAAGGCGAAAGATTTGGGCCTCGGGCTATGGCTCAAAGGCACCACGCCCAACTACCACACCCAGACCGAGATTTTCCCCTACGCCGTAAACGTGCCCGTCGCCTGCTCAGGTACGCTCGTGATGCCGGGGGACATCATCGTCGCCGACGACGACGGCGTGACAGTCGTGCCCATTTCTCTGGCCCCGGAGCTGCTTAAGAAAGCGAGCGAGCATGTCGAGTGGGAGGAGTTCGCGCGCATGAAGCTGGCCGAGGGGGGTGACTTGCGCAAGTATTATCCGCTGTCGGCGGAGGCGCAAGAGGAGTATGAGGCGTGGAAAAAGGAGCAATACGGCTAGCCCTTCTGAGCTTGTTAAGAAAAGGAGAATCGCCTTTTGAGAAACCCACAGCAGCTCTCATCTGCTCACAGAAACTTCACGATATGCGGTAATTTACGTATGTTTCTGGAGTGTTATACCGCAGCCTGCGGTATAACCATAGTTACACCGCCTCACGAGCGAGGAGCGAGCCGATAACACCCAACGACAACCCGACAGCGCAGCTGTTCTACCACGGCACAAAGGCCGACCTGAAGCCGGGGGAGCTGATCGGGCCCGGCTATAACTCGAATTACGGGAAGAGGAAGAAGGCGGCCTACGTCTACTTCGCCGCCACCCTGGACGCGGCTACCTGGGGAGCCGAGTTGGCGGTCGGATACGGCCCCGGTCGGATCTACGTGGTGGAACCGACCGGCTCATTCAAAGACGACCCGAACCTGACGGACAAGCGGTACCCGGGCAACCCCACGAAGTCCTACCGCACTCGGGACCCGCTCCGGGTCACGGGCGAAGTCACGGAGTGGCAGGGGCACTCGCCCGAACAGCTCAAAGCCATGAAGGACCACCTCGAGCAGCTCAAGCGGCTAGGCATCGAGGCAATCGACGACTGAGTCGGGGTTATGCAGCGGCGGTGTAACCCGCGGCTGCACGCCGACGAAACGCTCTACCGTCTTGCTTCACTCAATCACCAGCACTTACTTGCCTCACTCTACCGCTCACGCCGCGTTTCGCGGGTGAGCCACAAACTGTTAACTCGAGACCCCCTACTCACCAGCGAACCTGCTCGAACTTCCACCCCGGCCTTTTGGCCCGCATCGCCAGTTCGTCGTCGCGCTCTTTAAGGCCGCACTCTAAGTAGCGCTCATGAAGCCTGGATAGCGCCTCGCGGTCGAGTTCGACGCCCAGGCCCGGCCCCTCGGGAACTTGAAGCGCGCTGTCCTCGAATTCAAAACGTCCTTTGGTCACGACCTCCTCGGATTGCCACGGATAGTGAGTATCGCAGGCGTGGCTCAAGTGCGGCAGCGCCGCCGCGACGTGGGTCATCGCCGCCAATGAAATGCCCGCGTGGGAGTTCGAGTGCATCGACAGCCCGCGCCCAAAGGTCTGGCAGATGCGCCCGAGCTGCACCGTGGCGCGCAGACCGCCCCACATGTGGTGGTCGCTTAAGATGATGTCTTCGGAACCCAGCTCGAGCGCCCCGGGCAGGTCATCAAACGAGGTAGTACACATGTTGGTGGCGAGGGGGATATTCAAGG
The DNA here is from genome assembly GCA_965214995.1 of Trueperaceae bacterium. Lineage (GTDB taxonomy): Bacteria > Deinococcota > Deinococci > Deinococcales > Trueperaceae > CBDCCT01. The sequence continues at coordinate 2,763,049 of CBDCCT010000002.1, read as the reverse complement.
CTTGCCGCAGCTTTGCCATCGCCGCCTGACCCCGCACGGGGTCTTCGTAATACTCGAGCACCCCCGCCAACTCCCGGCCCCAACGGAGCGCCGTCTCATAGGACCAAACCGCGTTCGGGTCTAGGCGCAAGGGCGCATCGGGAAAAGCTTCTCGCAAGGCGAACATGGCTTCCACTTCTCGTTCAGGCTCGAGCGCGCCGCCTTTGAGTTTGAGCGACTTGAAGCCGTAGGCGCCACACATGGCTTTGGCCTGCGCGACGATGCCGGGAGCGTCGAGCGCTTCTGCTTGCCTAGCGGCAGGCCAACCGTTTGCTTGTGGGTCTACGTCAAAGCCCAACGCGCCGCCCGCGCCTCCATACTTGAAAAAGAGATAGGCCGAAAACTCGACCCGGTCGCGCGCCCTGCCGCCTAAGAGGTCCACCACGGGCCTCCCCGTCGCCTTGCCTATCAGGTCGAAGCAGGCGACCTCGAGGGCGCTGGAGACGCGGGCGAAGTGCCGAGCGCCTTTCTTTTTCAACGGTTCTAGGGTCAGCTCGAGCGCGTTGAGCTGAAAAGGGTCGTGGCCGATGATGCCCTCCCGGCAGGCGTTAAGACTCTCGGTTACAGCGGCCCCGCCGGGGATTTCCCCCAAACCATAAAGACCGTTGTCGGTGACGAGCTCGACCACGGTGCGCAGCGCGTAAGGCGCGTGCAGGCCCGCGGCGTTGAGGAGCGGCGGGTCGCTCAGGGCGATGGGGGTCACGTGCATCTCGGTTACGGTCACGCCTATCCTTTCTTATGCTTAGCCGCCCACAGCCTGCGGGGCCGCCAGGGGTTAACTCCCCCACCGGGTGTATGGACTTTCCAGAGTTCTTCTGTTTATAATACCTCAGTAACTGTAAAAGTAACTGCAAACGAATGATGAGGCTTAAGGTTGTGCCCTCGAGCGGCGCGACCTTGCAGCCCAACCGGCTTGGTGAAAGGGAGGTTTACGATGTCGAAATGCATCTAATCATCTAAGGTGCATAAGTTAGTGTTAACCCAGCCGCCCCTCAAACTTTCCGCGTTTTCACCCTCACCTAGGGAGGATAAAGTATGAAACTAGCAGCTATCAGCCGTTGGAGCTTTTTCAAGGCCGCCGCAACCGTGGGCGTTATGCTGGTCGTTCTCGGGGGCGCTACCGCGCTCGCCCAGGACGACCTCGCCCTGCCGGAAAGCGAGGCGGGCGAACTTACGGTCATTCACCGCACCGAATACTTCGAAGAGGTGCAAAACCTGTTCCGCGAAACGGTGGAAGACTTTGCCGAGCAACGGAACATCGACCTCGACATCTCCACGGCGAACCCCGAACAGTTTGGCGACTTCACCGCCAAGATGCTCGCCGCCGTGCAGGCGGGCAATGCGCCCGACTTGGCCTACCACACCCTCAGCATCCCGCAATTGCACGCGCTGGGGCTGCTCGAGGACGTGACCGACGTGGTCGAGCAGGCGACCGCGATGTACGGCGAGGTCGTGCCGACCTCGGCGGCGAAAAACGCGCAGATTGACGGGCGCTGGTGGGCGGTTCCTTTCATGAGCAACACCGGGGCCTGGTTCGCCCGCAAAGACGTGTTCGACGCGGCGGGCATCGACGTGGCGACGCTCGACACCTGGGACGCGCGGCGCGAGGCGGCCCTGGCGGTGTCCGACCCCGAGAACAACATGTGGGGCTGGGGCCTGACCATCAACCGCAGCGGCGACGGGCACGGCTTTATCATGGACGTGATCCAGGCCTTTGGCGGGAGCATCACCGACGAGTCGGGCCAGGTCGTCACCTTCGATTCGCCCGAGACGGTCGAGGCGGTAAGGTGGCTTGAAGAAACCTACACGAGCGAGAAGTACCAGCCGATGCTGCCGCCCGGCATCGAGAGCTGGACCGACGTGAGCAACAACGAGGCTTACTTGGCCGGGACCGTCGCGCTGACCGCCAACGCCTTTAGCGTCTACGCCAACGCCAAGGCCGAGGGCAACCCGATTTATGAAAACACCGCCGTGCTGCACAAGCCCAAGGTGGAAGGCCAAGACGTCGTGCTCGAGACCGGCCAGAACGGCTGGTTCACCATCTTCAAAGGCTCGCAGGACGTCGATGCCGCCAAAGACCTCATCCTGACGCTGTTAGAGCCCGAGAACTTCGTGCCGATGGTTCAACTCGGCGGCGGCCTGTTCCTGCCCGCTTACCAAGACCTCTGGACTGAGGACTTGGTCGAGACCGACGAGAACTTCGCCGTCATCGAGGAGATCATCTTCAACCCGGTCGAGTACGACGGCATCTCCTACCCCGCCGAGCCGAGCGCCGCCATCGACGCCGTCCTCGCCGCCGCCATCCCCAGCCAGATGATGGCGAACGTGACCACGGGCCGGATGACCGCCGAGGAAGCCGTGCGCGACGCGCATCAAAAGATCGTGGACATCTTTGAAGAGGGCGGCATCATGCAGCCTTAAAGGAGGACCCGGGGCGGAGGTAGCGGGTGAAGCGGGTCAAGTTGCAACGCTTGTCTCTTCACCTTTCGCCCCCGCCCCCTCTTCTTTTTCTTTCACCCCGTTTTAGATAACCCGTTAAATGAACGACTTTGGCATTCCGACCAGAAAAGGCACACCGTGGACGAACGAGCGAGACAGAACACGCCGCCGCTGATTCGCCCCCGCCGGGCGCGCGCCCGGCGGGTAGAGGGCTTTTTGGGCCGCGACTGGCAGGTGGCGCTGCCTTTCGTCCTGCCCGTCGTCATCCTCATGGCGGGGCTTATCCTGTGGCCGTTCGTCAACGCGCTGTGGACCAGCCTGACGGTGCGGTCGTTCGTGACCGGGCAGGAGCAGTTCGTCTGGTTCCGGAACTACGTCCGGCTGTGGCGCGACAGCGACTTTACAAGTTCCGTAAGCGTGACGGTGTGGTTTACTATTTTTTCGCTCGCGGTCAAGTTCGCCGTCGGTTTGGGCGTCGCGCTGCTCTTAAACAGCCGCTTGCCCTTCCGCAGCATCCTGACCGGCTTGATGCTCTTGCCCTGGATAGCGCCGGAGGTGGTCACGGCTCTGGCCTGGCGCAGCATCTACGACCCCATCTTCGGCGGGCTCAACCCCATCTTGCAGGGCCTCGGGCTTATCGACCGCCCGGTCGCCTGGCTCTCCGAGCCGAGTTTGGCGCTGCCCAGCGTGATAGCGGTGAACGTGTGGAAGGGCATCCCCTTTTATACTATTTTGCTCTTGGCGGGGCTCAAGTCGATTCCCGGCGAGCTGCTCGAGGCCGCCGAGGTCGACGGGGCCACCACCCTACAACGCTTCCGCCACATCACCCTGCCGGGTTTGCGCTACGTTATTGCCGTGACGCTGCTCTTGTCGTTTATTTCGACCTTTAACACCTTTGGCTTGATATTCCTCATGACCGGGGGCGGCCCCGGCGGCGCGACCCGCGTGTATTCCATTCTCGCTTACGAAAAAGCCATCATCGGCCTAAGGTTCGGGCCGGGCATCGCCACCGCCTTTAGCATGGCCCCGCTCTTGGCTGTGTTTATCGCCATCTTGGGCCGCTTTATGCTGAGCGACCAGAGCAGTCACGGCCCTCAAAAAGTCGGACGGTTTGGGCGAGCCTTCGGCTTCGTGGGGCGCGGCTTCGGCCTGTTGCTCGACCTCGTGTTTTTGCCTTTCGAGTGGCTGACGAACGCCTTTAGCGCTCTCGCCAAGGCCATACGCCGGGGCCGTCCCCCACTTACGCGCGCGCAGCGCGAGCGAAGGGGCGTCTGGCTGCGGCTGCTGCTCTTGTTGCCCATGCTCCTGTTCGTCCTCTTCCCCTTTTACTGGATTTTTATCACCTCGTTCAAGACCGACCTGCAAATCCAGCAGTTCGCCTCTATCTACTGGCCGCGGCCCTGGACCTTCGAGCAGGTGAGGGACTTGCTGACCGAGACCCCCTTTCTCACCTGGTTTCGCAACACGGTCATCGTGGCGACGGTCAGCACGGCGATTTCCGTCGTCTTGTCGGCGCTCGCCGCCTACGCGCTGGCCCGGTTCAGATTCTTGGGGGCAGGCACGCTCACGACCTCCTTACTGATCACCTACCTCCTGCCCAGCGCGCTGCTGTTCATCCCGCTCTACCAGACCCTGACGCAGCTCGGCATCATCAACACCTACGCCGCGCTCATCGTCACCTACCCGACGTTTCTCTTGCCCTTTGCGACCTGGGTGATGCTGGGTTATTTTCGTTCGATTCCGGAAGAGCTCGAGGAGGCCGCGATGATCGACGGGGCGAATCGGCTCGTCGCCTTTTGGCGCATCACCCTGCCGCTGGCCGCGCCCGCTTTGTTGTCGGTCACGTTATTCGCTTTTACAAACGCCTGGAACGAGTTTTTGTTCGCCTTTGTGTTTATTACCAGCGAGAACCTGAAAACGCTGCCCGTGGGGCTGCAACTCCTGGTTTTTGGCGACGTTTACCCCTGGGGCCAGCTCATGGCGGCCTCGCTCCTCATGGCGATTCCGGTGATGCTGGTGTACATCTACGCGCAGCGTTATCTCGTTGAAGGCCTGACCCTCGGCAGCGTCAAAGGCTAGCGGGCACCGTTCGTGCCTGGCGGGAGCGGCGGCTATTTTTCTACTTTTTGTGCAACTTGGGCTCGAGTTGCCTGTGGTGCGCCGCGCTGCCCCCGCGGTAGGCGTACCTTTTGCGGGCCCCGTCGGCCTTGGTGACGGCGACGCCGAATATTTTCACGCCGGTACGCTTCAGCAGCTCGGTCGCGTCGGCGACGTGCTCGTAGTTTGAGTCCCGCAGGCTGACCGTTAAAACGGCCCCGGAACATAAGGGGGCAAAAGTCAGGGTGTCCGCGACCGACAAGAGCGGCGCCGAATCGACGACCAGGACGTCGTACTGCTCCCGCCAGCGGGCGAGCAGGGCCGGGAACTCTCGGCTCAGCGCATCGGCGGAGTCGACGTCCGGAAAGCTCGGGACGACGTCGAGGAGGTGAGAAACGCCTATGGACACCCTCACGGGCGCGAAGGGGCGCGTCGGCTCCTCGAGATACTGCTGCAGCGAGACGGTCGAGGCGGGATCAATATCATATTCGGGGCCTATCACGGGTTTCCGCAGGTCGGCGTCCAGCAAAAGCGTGCGGTGATTGCTGCGCGCGAAACTCTCGGCCAGACTGATAGCCACGCTGGACTTACCCTCGCCCTTTACAGAACTGGCGACCAGGATGACTTTCGGCGCGGCGTCGCCTGTTGCGTTGGAGAGGTTGATGCGAAGGTAGCTCGAGGGTTCGCTCGGGAGCCTGCGCTTGCGGCCGCGCTGCCTGGCGAACTCGGCGATGACGGGCGCGCCGACCAGATCGGCCAGTTCGGTGTGACGCACGCGCGTGTCGAGCACCGTGCGCAACAACAGCAAGCCGTAACCGAGGAGCCAGCCGGCGAGTGCGGCCAGGGCCATCTTGAGGGCGAGGTAGGTCGGGACGGCCTCGCGGGGGGGTTCTGCAAAGGTGAAAGGCTCCAGCAAACCCACGGGCGAGTCGCTAAGGACGCGCGCGAGGTTGAGCTCCCCCTCACGCTGGGCCCTCAGCTCTGTGAGAGGCGCCAACCGCGCCTCCTCGGCTCGGGAAAGCGTAAGGAAGGCGATTTGCTTGTTGAGGGTCTGGACCTGTGTCTCGAGCGCCGCGATGGCGTTGGTTAGCTGCCAGGTGGCGCGGTCCCGGTCCCACGCCAACAGCGACTGGGCGAGGGCGTTGGCCGCCTCGGCGGCGAGCGCCGCCGAGGTGCTTTCGGTGATGATGTTGATGAGGCTGGACGCCTCGAACCTGTCCGTCGTCACCTCGGTCATGGCGAGCAGCGTCTCGGGCGTTAGCGCCGCGCCGCTCGCCGCGTTGAGCTCGCCCAGCGCCGCCACGGTCACGGGGCCCTCGAGGATGGCGGCGCGGTAAACCCCGGGATCGATGGGGGGGGGCGTCGAAAAGGAGCTGTCGAAGTCGCGGGTTGTTCTCGCGCCCGAGCTGAGTAAGGTGGCGCTGGCGCGGTAGACGGGCTCGGCACTGCGGTACGCCAGGAACACGGACGCCGCGGCGACAACGGCCAAAAGCAGCGCGAGCGGCAGCCCCCGCCACAGAAAACGGAAAAAATCTCTCACGCTAAAGACGATGTCGCCGTCGGTCATAGCCGCTCGTACCACCCTTGGGCCGTAAAGGCGTTCTTGAATTGCAAGACGCCCCCTTGTCCGGCTTCAGTTGATTTTGCCCCGTCCGCTACCGGTCCAATGTAGCAAGCTTCGCCTCAAAAGTATGGTCAATTTTCACGCCCGCGTTTCGGAAGTGTCCCGAATTGTGTGTTTGAGCGGGTGTCTTTGCGTCGGTGACGGGGCCGGTTTAGAGCCGTACACAATTCGCCATACATAATTTGTGGTACACCGCCGCGTTTTCGGCCTTGGTTTGTACGCCAGGAGGTTTGTCAAAAGGCCTCCGCGCAACTCCTGGCGCGGCCCCTTTTTGCGGCGGCGCTCGCCACCCAAATGTGAGCCTCACTCTTTCGTGCTCATGACGAGCGTTTTCGCAGCGTCCGCGCGCGGCGGGAGGGGGCGGTACTCGGGGATAAACGCGCCGAGCAGCCGGCGCACCGCCCCGCCGTCCGAGTGTAGGGCCGCCCTGACAAGCTGGACGATCACCGCCTCGAGCTCGTCTTCATAAAACGGCGTCGCCTTGGCCGTGAAGATTTTTTCGTGCGAGGTCGCCTGGTCGCGCTCCTGACGGGTCATCAGCTCCTCGTACAACTTTTCCCCGGCCGGACGCCCGTAAACTTGATTTTCACGTCAACGTCGGGCTCGAGCCCCGAAAGCCTGATGAGATCGCGCGCCAGGTCCACGATTTTGACCGGCTCGCCCATGTCCAGAATGTAGATGTTGCCGTTGTTCCCCCCGCCGGCCGCCTGAAGGACCAGCTGGGACGCCTCGGGGATGGTCATAAAGTAGCGCACCATGTCCGGGTGCGTGACCGTCACCGGCCCGCCCGCGCGGATCTGCTGATGAAAAACGGGGATCACGCTGCCCCGGCTGCCCAGGACGTTGCCGAACCTCACGGAGACGAACACCTGTTCGGGCCCGGCCTTGCGCGCGGTCGACCGAACGATAAATTCGACCAAACGTTTGGACGCGCCCATAACGGAGGTGGGGTTGACGGCCTTGTCGAGATGTTGACGAAGTGAGACACGCCGTACTTGAGCGCCAGTTCGGCCAAGTTTTTGCTGCCGACGACGTTGTTGAAAATCGCCTCTTCGGGGTTGACCTCCATGAGCGGCACGTGTTTATGGGCCGCCGCGTGAAACACGACCTGGGGCTTGAGGCTTTTGAAAACGTGCTCTAAACGGGGCCGGTTCTGGAGCGCGCCGATGACGCTGCGGTAGGGGACCCCGGGCCAGTCGCGCTCTAACTCGCGCTCGAGCCCGTAGATGCTGTTTTCGCCGTGGCCGAAAAGGACGAGTTCGCGCGGCCCGAAATGGCAAATCTGCCGCACCAGCTCCGAGCCTATCGATCCGCCCGCCCCCGTAATCATGACAATCCGCCCCGACAGGTAGCTCGCTATGGCGCCGCTGTCCAGCCTGACGGGCGGCGCAAAAGGTCTTCGATGCGCACGTTCTGGACGCGCTCGGTGCCTTTTTTGCCGCTCAACAGGTCTTTAAACCCCGGGATGATGCGGTAGCTCACCCCGGTCCTCGAGGCGATGATGCGGTCGATAAAGCGGCGCAAGGTCGCGCTGTTCGCCGAGGGAACGGCGATAAAGACCTCGTCGACCCGGTACTTGCGCACGACCGCGCCGACATCTTCCGTGGTGCCGATGACGGGAAGGGACGCGACGTAACGCCCGAACTTACGGGGGTCGTCGTCCAAAAAGCCGATAGGCGACAGGGACAACTCCGGATGCCGCGCCATCTCGCGCACGACCGAAGCCCCCGCGGCGCCCGCCCCGATGATGAGGACCACCCTGCGCTTTTTCGCGTTCGCCGAGCGGCTGATGTCTCGTTCGTACTGCCGCCGAGGTCTATTACTACGAGGCACGAGTTCCGGTCGTGACATCGAAAGGAGCTACTCATGACCTTTACAGAACGGCTCGACCAGTTGCTCAAGATGTTCACCGCGGTCGCTCTTTTGCAACTCGTGGAGGCCGGGAAGCTCGAGCTCTCCACCCCCGTCGTAACCTGTCTCGGTCTAAAGGGCACAACGGTTCCGGAAGAGGTCACGGTCTACCACCTGCTGACCATGACCTCGGGCATCGCGGACTGGTTCGACGAGTCGGGCGATTGGGAAGCGAACTGGGCCGCGCTGCGCCGCGAACATAGGAGGACGGGGTGAGCTGCTGTTTCTATCACTACCCACAGAAAAACGTAGACGTCGTCATCCTCGGCAACCAAAGCGGGTGTGCGGGAGCTTTGGCTTGGGAGGTGCATGACCTCATATCAGAGGCTTTGTAGAAACCACCCGCTGAGACCCCACGGCACCCTGAAGACGTCTTTACTGTGTCCAGAACCGTTTCGGGCGCAACGCCCACATCATTGCCGCAGCTCGAGGCCGTTCCGAATCCAACAAAATTCCACAAGCGCCGCCCCCACAGACTCGGGCGGCGCTCGTTCTAGGCGTTAATCCACCGGCAGACCGCTGGGCACGCTTTCGGGCGCTCGCAGCGCCGTCCCGAACAGCTGCGCGTACTCGGGTATGGCTAAAAGCCGCGCGTTGAGAGAACGCCAGATGCCCGGCAGGTCCTCGTCGTCTAGGTGGGCCAGCGTGTTCTCTTCGCCGAACACGTCCGCGTCTCCCGCGTCGCCGCGCATCTCGGTGCGCGAGGTCACGGGGAACATCGCTTGGGCGGCGAGTACGCTGTCGAGCCCGTCTGGTAAGTTTTCGCCCGCGGGCGTCACGAGCCACCCCCCGCCAAAGGGTACGGCGCCGCCCTTGTAGCTGTTTAACATCTCGATGCGGCTGTCCCAGAAGACCGAGCGCCACGCGCTCGCGCCGCGGTTAAAGAGCTCGGGGGCGTTGCGCGGCACGAACGCGCGGCCCTCGCGCGTCGCCCGTGCCCAAGGCCGGGTGGTGGCAGGTGGCGCAGGAGATGTCTTTGTTGCCGCTCAAAAGGGGGTCGAAAAAGAGGGCGCGGCCGAGCGCGACCTTGGCGGGGTCGGGGGCGGGGCCGGGCTCGAGGGGCGCAATCCCCTCTCCAGCCAGCACCGCCTGCAACTCTTCATGTAGCGCGTCGTCGGGGGTGCGGCTCGGCTCGAGCCCCGTTCCGCTCCGTCCGCAGGCGCCGAGCAAAAGAGCGGTAAGCAAGAGAGCGGTTACAAGAACGGGCCACACCTTTTTCATATCGTCTTTTATACTGCCTTTCATATCGTCTCCTCCGAGCCAAAGGCTGCCACGCGCGCCCCCAACGGAGCCTGAACACGCTGATGGGGACGCGGACGGCGTAGCTTGGGGGGGTCCTCACCCGCCTCCTCGAGCGGCAAGAGACCAGCCAAAAAGGCCGAGAGACCTTCAAGGCTGCCAAACTGCCGCCGCTCCTGCGTGTGCACGTTTTCCAGCGAGGCCCGCCAGGTCTGCGCCTCGCCCTTTGTCTCACCATCATTTGTCTCACGACCGTCTTTCTTGGTGTCGTTCCAAACGTCGAGAATGTACAGGTTGTTTGGGCGTGTCATGGTTCCTCCTCTTCATTCCTCTTCATAAGGATGGGCCTCACGCCCTGACCGGGCCCTGACCAGGCCCCACGCTTCGCAGCGTGAGGGCGTACTCGAGCCCATACACCGCGCTCTCGACCTCGACATAGACGGATAAGATCCCTCGCGCGCCCAACGTCTTGACAAAGCGCCCGCGGCGGTTGCGCCCGCCCGCGAGCGTCACGCGCCACAGCGGGGTGACTTGCAGGTTGCGGTCGGTGGTGCAGACGCTGAAAACCGCCCGCGCCCAGCCTCCCAGCTTTTCCAGCTCGAGCGTGACCTCGGCCTCGAGCGGGGCGGGGAGGACGAAGAGGCGGCTCTCGGTGCGCTCCAGGCGGTCCGCGAGGGTGCGGCCCGGCTCGAGCCGCCGCACGTTCCCCCTCCCTCTAAGAACGTCCCACGCAGCGTCCGCCGTTTCGCCCCGCTCGAGCGCCGCCCACATCTCCTTGGCGACTTCCGTAACCGGTCCACAGCTAGGCATGGCGCTTCCTCTCGAGGTCACAACCCGTCCAGAATCCTACGGTCTCGCACCGCCTTAGCTTGCCTCGCCCTGCCTGACCGGAGCCTGACCGGTACCCGGCCGACGACGTGCTGAGGCAGAAGATGAACGGGCGATGAAAAAGTGCGCTAGAATGGCCCCATGCGCCTCCTCACCCTGGGCGGCCTCTCTCTCGAGAACGCTTCCTTCGGGCGCGTCAAGCCTCTTCTACTTCTCTCTTACCTCGCGCTTGAAGGGCCGAAGGAGCGCCGCCACTTAGCCGAACTTTTCTGGCCCGGGGCCAGCAACCCCATGAACAGCCTCTCGGCCGCGCTGACGAGGCTCCGCAAAGGACTGGCGGGGGCGGCTGAGGCCGACGAGCTGCGCGCCTGGGCGGGGGTCGAAACAGACGCGGCCGAGTTTGTGAGCGCGCTCGAGTCCGGCGACGTCGAAAAGGCGCGTGCGCTTTATAAAGGCCCCTTTCTCCAAGGCGCGTACCTGCCCGACTGGAGCGCCGAGCTCGAGGAGTGGGTCTACGCCAAGCGTGAAAGCCTGGCCGGGCGGATGCAGCGCGGCCTCCTCACGCTCGCCGAGAGCGAGGCCGCGGCGGGGCATTTCGGGCGGGCGGCGCGCGGGGCGGAAACGGCGCACGCCCTCGAGGGCGCCCCCGAATACGAGCCCGAGGACCTCACCCGCCTCTACCTCCTCCTCCAGGCGGGCGAGAACCCCCTCGCCGCCGCCGTCCGCGACGAGGCCGCGGGCTTCGACATCGACCTAACCCTCTCCCGCGACGAGTCGCGCGCGCTTTTGCAGCGCGTGCTCGTGGGCCGCGGGAGGGAAAGCGCCCGCCTCGGCGAGCTCGCGCCGGGCGAGTGGGCCTGGGTGGGCGGCGGGCCGGGCATGGGCAAAACGGCGCTCTTAAAAAGTCTCGCGGGCACCCTTCTTTATGGCCGCTCGGGGCTGCCCTACGCGACCCTGGAGCCCCTCGTCGGCTCCGCGCTGGGGGAGGGCGAGGGGGCCATCCTGCAACGCCTGCTCAAGCTCGAGGGCCGCTGGCTCTTTGACAACTGGAGCCGTATCGACGAAGCCAGCCAGCAGGTGCTCGTGCGCCTTAGAGAGCTGCGCCCCCGCGCGAGCGTCGTCATCACCTCGCGCGAGAGCCCGCCTTTTCCCGTGGACGTGCGGCTCGAGCTCGGCCCCGTCCCCAAAGAGGCGTTGGAGCCCGACGCCTGGAAAAAGACGCAAGGCTTGCCCGCCTTGGTCGAAGCTTACATGCGTGATGAGCCTCTGGAGGGCGCGCTCGAGACCCGCCTAGACGCGCTCTCGCCCGAAGCCCGCGACGTCTACCTCGCCCTGGCGCTCCTCGACGCGCCCGACCCCGCCCTCGTGCGCCGCGCGCTCCGGCTCGAGGCCGCCGTGACCGCCCGCGCGTTGGAAGACCTCCTCGCGGCGGGCTTTGTCGAGCCCTCCGGACAGGTGCGGGTGCGGCAGGCGGCGCAGGAGTATTTAGACGCGCGCCCCACCAAGCTCGGCCCCTTATGCCTCAGCCTCGCCCGCGTGCTGAGCGACCTCGAAGCTTTCCCCCTCTTCGCGCGCTCACGGCACCTCTGGACGGAGGAGGACACGCCCAAGGCGGCGGAGGCGTATCTGGCCTGGGCGGACGAACACCTCAAGCGCGGTTTTCCGCAGCGGGCTTTTGAGGTGTTGGAGGACGCGCCGGATTCCAGGGCGGTGGTGTTTCTCAAGGTGCGGGCGTTGGAGCGCTCAGGGCGGTATCAGGAGGCGTTCGAGTGCGCCAAAGAGCTTGTTGACACGCCCGAGGTGCTGGCGCTCAAGAGCGTCCTCTTCTACCGGCTTGGGAAGCCGGAGGAGGCGAAGGTGGCGGCGGAGGGGGCGCTAGAAGGCAGTCTGGAGGCTCGAGCCGAGGCGATGAACACGTTGGGGCATCAGGCGCGTTACCGGGGAGAATATGAAGAGGCGGCGAAGTATTTTAGGCGGGCGGCGGCGCTTTGGCAGGCGCAGGGGAGTAGGGCGCGGTGGGCGGACGCACTGAATAATTTGGGGATAGCTCAGTATTGGTTGAAAGAGGATAGTGAGAAGACGTACCAGGAAGCGCTCGAGGCTGCGGGAGATAACTTGATTCTTCGGGCTCGAGTGCTTCTCAACTTGGGGATTGAATATGAGCGTCATAGAGACTTAGAAGCCGCTACGAATATTTATCAAGAGGCTATTGCTCTTGCTAAAGAGATTGGAGCAACTGATACTCTAATCCGTCTTCTAAATAATTTGGGCTGGGTTTACCATCAGCAAGGTAGTAGGATGAATGCTGAGGAGGCGTATCGAAGAGCTTTAAAGATTGCTCAGCAGGCAGGAGAACATGAGATGTTGGGCACAGTGTTGGGAAATCTTGCTGAGCTTACTGAGGATTTAGAAGCTTGGGAAGAAGCTTTGAAGATTTTGGAAGACGCTGGACAACATGCTATTGCTGAAAACCTTAGAGTAGAACTTCCCAAAAATCACCCGTTCAGGCAGCGGTCAGGGGGCAGCGCATAGTCTAGGTTTCACGCCCACGGGCATACTTTTCGGAGGTGGTTCATGCGTTGGATTCTGGTTTTGCTCTTCCTACTCGTCGGCTGCTGTGATTGTCCCGTTGTGCCTGATGGGGACGACTTCGAGGTCACGCTCTCGCCTGAGCGCGCACAGCGTGGCGAAGAGGTCACGGCAACCCTCTCCGCAGATGAAGCCGCGAGCGCACGTGTTCTTGTAGGAGGCACCGAAGTTGACCCGCAGGTGGCAAGTAGCAACACGCTTGTCTTCACAGTGCCCGAGGAGGTGAAGAGCGGTCCTCAAGAGGTGCTGGTTTTGCTGGAAGACGAAGCCTCCTCGAGTCAAACGCTCGGCGTGCTCGGGGATGACGTTGTGCCAGACCGTGTGATGGTAATTCTGGAACCACCTCTGGGACAAACCGCCATTGATGTAGGCGCACTTAGAGAGTTTCTTAGGCAGCGAGGATTTGAACTTGTAGAGTTTTCCTCGCTTGCGGGTGACATAGGACCTTGTTCTGGGGAGCTTGGGATTATTGATATTGGCGATGTGCCTTTGGGTCAGGCTCTTGAAGAGTTGGAAGAGTTGGAGGAAGCGGGCATCGCAATTCCTTCAGGAATTGATGGAATAAGTTCACATGGTGGTGGACAAACAGACCACCTTGCAGCAATTCGCGCTGGCGCAGCCTTCGAGCTTGGGCTTGGTGGCGAGGGCGTGACGATTGCGGTGCTCGACTCCGGGGTTTCAGAACACGTTGAGCTTCAGGGGCGTTTATTGGAAGGTTACAACGCTATAGCTGATAACACCGACACTGTGGATACCGACCCTCACGGCACGCCCGTGGCCGTGCTCGCCGCCGGGAACACGTTAGGCGTTGCGCCTGAAGCTTTGGTGCTCCCCGTCAAGGTCTGCGAGAACGGCGTGTGTCTGGCGAGCAACATCATCAAGGGCGGGTGCTGGGCGCTCGAGAACGCGCCGGGCGGTCCCGAAGCGCTCGTGATGAACCTGAGCTTGGGCGGCGATAATCCGTCGGAGATTATCGAGGCGCTTCTCGGTGCAGCCATCGACAACGGAACGTCTGTGGCCGCTTCCGGGGGCAACCAAGGGGAGACGGGCTCGCCGCGCCACTACCCCGCCGCGCATGACTTGGGCGGCCTTATGGCGGTGGCGGCGGTGGCGCAGTGCGCGAGCTTTGACGACCTCCAGGTGGGCAGCTTTTACGAAGTCGGCGACGCCTTTACGTCCGGGCCGGCTCGAGTGAGCGTGGAGCCTTTTATCTTCTCGAACGGTGAACCCTTTGCGGAAGGGGCGGTCACCGTCGAGGGGGGTGGAGGAGGCAACGCCCTGTCTATGGGGAACGTCAACCTCGACTTCGACTTTGGCGGCACGCTCGAGCTTCTGACCCTCCGCTTCGGCGAGTTCGGCGGCAACATCAATCTCGAGGTTAACGGCGACTTCCGCAACTTGGGGAGCCTCTTCGAGCTAGACGGCGAGACGGTGGGCGGGGTAGCGGTTTCGGTGAGCGTTTTGCCGACGGAAGAGGGGCTGCTCACGCTAGGCGGGCCCATCGAGAGCTTCTCCATCGGCGGGCAGGAGCTTACGATTGACGACGTGTGTGCGGGCGCGGGTGCGACGGGTGCGTGGTTTCCGGCGGACTTTAGCACCAGGGGCGACTACCTCGACGTCGCCGCGCCGGGCGTGAGCCTCGTGAGTGGGATACCCGGACCCGCTGGCGGTCCGAGCAGCGATTTAGCCATCTTCTCAGGCACCTCCTTCTCGACGCCGCTCGTTGCCGGGACGATGGCGATTCTGCGAGAGGCGGACGCGGGCCTCTCCCCCGCGCAGATTCAGGCGTGTATCGAGGAGGGAGCCCAGACCCTACCCTTTAGCCAAGCGGAAGTCGGTGCGGGCCTGCTCAACGTTGCAGGTGCGTTGGAGGCGTGTGGGCTGTAGAGGGTTTTTCGGTTGATGCTGGCGTAACCCACGACTCAAGGTAAAAGTATTCATAGTGGCGGTTAGGTTTCGGTAGCGCTTTGAAGGCTCGAGCCCCCTCAGCGGGGCTCTTTTCATGTTTTGGGGCGGGCGCGTCTCACACGCTGTACGACTACGACGGGGCCGGTTTTGGAGCGGTCGCTTAAGATTTTTGTAAGACCTCACCGTTTACCCTAACGCCATGAGGGCAACACGACGTTTGGGGCTTACAAAAATGTGGTTCGGGGCCGTAACGCCTTCCGGGGTGCGGGCGTGAGTCTGCGACTTCGTATCGGGGTTGCGGTCGGGGTCGTTCTCGCCGGGCTCGTGGTGACGCTCGCCGTCATTATCTGGGCGTTTTCCGTCAAGGCCGTGTCCGAGGCGGAGGTGCGCGAGGCGGAAAAGGACCTGGCGCGGGTTGAGAAGAGCTTGCAGGGCGCGCTCTCGAGCCTGCAAATCTTGGTGCGCGATTGGGCTTTCTGGGACGACACCTTCGAGTTCGTCGCCACGCAGAACCCGGCTTACGCTGAGGAAAATTTGGGCGCTTACGTTTTTGAGACTTTTGACGCTGACGTGCTGCTTATTACCGACCTGCAAAGGTCGCTCGTCTACGCCGCAGCTTACGACGCCGCCCTGGAAGAGGCGGTGCCCGTAGACGGCCCCACGCTTGACGCGCTGTTGGGGCGTCCCTTTTTGTTTAGCAGCGCCCGTACCCCCGTGGACGAGGCGGGGTACGTCGTCCTGCCGGAGGGCCCGGCGCAGGTCGTGACCGCGCCCGTGTCGTTCGGGGGCGGCGAGGTCAACGGGACGTTTTTGGCCGTGCGTTACCTAGACGCCGCCTTTGTGAGCGGGCTCGAGGCGGACACGTTGGTCGAAGCCTCGCTTTTGGCGGGGGCGACCTCCCCAAACACGCCCCCAGTCGATGTCGCCGAGGACACGGTTCGGGTGAGCGGGGCGTTGCCCATGCTCGCAGGAAGCGCCCCCCTCCAGGTCGTCGTCAGCCACCCGCGCGCGCTTTACCGTCACGGCGTCAGGGGGGCGGGCGCGCTCGTCCTCCTCCTCGTCACCATCAGCCTGGCGTTCGGCGTGTTGACGCTTCTTTTTGTCGAGCGCTTGCTGCTCGCGCGGCTGACGCACCTAAGCCGCTGGGTGAACCAGGCGACGCAGCGCGGCGACCTAAACGGGCGCATCGAAGTCGTCGGCGTCGACGAAATCGCGCAGCTCGGCGGCCACATCAACGGGCTGCTCGAGGCCCTACAGACAAGCTTTCGCCGGCTCGAGAAAAGCGAAGCGCGTTACAGCGTGGTGGCCGAGGGCGTCAACGACGGGCTGTGGGACTGGAACCTGACGAACGGCGAGGTGTACTACTCCTCGCGCTGGTTCAAGCTGCTCGGCTCTGACGAGGACGATCAGGTCGGCACGACCGACACGTGGCAAGCGCGCGTACATCCGGACGACGAACCGCGCGTGCGGCAGAAGTTGGAAGCGCATATCGCGGGCGGAAACGAGTTTTTCGAGGACGAACACCGGCTCCAGACGAAAACCGGGGGCTACTTGTGGGTGTTGGTGCGCGGCAAAACCGTATACAGCGCCGCGGGCGTTCCCGAGAGGATAGCGGGCTCGCTGACCGACATCTCGACGCGGGGCGTTTTCGACCCGCTGACGGGTCTGCCCAACCGGCTCATGCTCCAGGGGCGTCTGGAAGAGCTTTTCGGGCGCGACACGCGCTTCGGCCGGGCGCACGCCTCCCTACTCTTTATGGACGTGAACCGCTTCAAGTTCGTGAACGACAGCCTGGGGCACGCCGTGGGCGACTTGCTTTTGCTCGAGCTCGCGGCGCGGCTGCAGAGCTGCGTGCGCGGCGACGACCTGGTGGCGCGGCTCAGCGGCGACGAGTTCGTCGTGCTCTTGAGCGAGACGCCCGCCGAGGGGGTCGCGTCGGTGGTCGCGCGTATCGAGCGCCGGGTCGCGGAGCGTTTCGACTTGGAGGGCGAAGAGCTCTACACGAGCGTGAGCATCGGGGTGGTCGAAGATCTCCTGGCGTGCGAGGATCCTAAAATGGTGTTGGAGCGCGCGGACGCGGCGATGTACGAGGCCAAACGGGGCGGCGCGGCGCACCTTTACTACGACGAGCGGATGTTGGCGGACGCCTTGGCGACGCACCGCTTAGAGACCGAGCTGCGGCGCGCCCTCGGGAACGGCGAGCTTTATCTGCACTACCAACCCATCGTCAACTTGAGGAGCGGCGCGGTGACCGGGGCGGAGGCGCTGCTGCGCTGGCACCACCCCGAGCGCGGCTTCGTCTCGCCCGCCGAGTTCATCCCCGCCGCGGAAGACTCGGGGCTCATCGTGCCCATCGGCCTGTGGGTGTTGGAAGAAGCGTGCCGGACGCTGGCCGCCCACCCCGAACTGGACGAGGCGTTCACCGTCAGCGTGAACTTGTCGAGCCGACAGCTCCTGCAACCCGAACTCGTCGGCGACGTGAAAAGCATCCTTCTCAAGACGGCGCTGAACCCCCGGCGGCTCAAGCTCGAGATAACCGAAACCGCCGTGATTGAGAGCACAAGCAGCGTGCTGAGCCCCCTCGAGGAACTCAGGGCGCTGGGGGTGCAAATCGTCATGGACGACTTCGGCACCGGCTACTCGTCTCTCACCTACCTCCAAAACCTGCCCATCGACGTCCTCAAACTAGACCGCTCGTTTATCCAGAACATGAGCGAAGACGAGCGCACGCGCGAAATAGTCGGCACCATCGTATCCTTAGCCAGAACCCTGTCGCTCAACCTCGTCGCCGAGGGCATCGAGACCGTGGATGAGCTCGGGCTCCTTCGTGACTTCTCCTGTCCTTACGGCCAAGGCTACCTGTTTTCCAGGCCCGCCCCCATGTCCGAGGTTGTTCGGCTTGCGCTCGAGGGGTCCGCCCAAGACATCACGGCTCAAAAAACCATAGAAGGTACCGAAAGGATTCTCTCATGAAAGCTGCGTTCGCTCTCGTTATCGGCTTCTGTTTGCTCGTCATGGCGGGCGTGTTGCCCTCTTTGTTCGGGGAACTTGGCTACACCCTGCTCATGGGCCTCACCTTCGTCGCGCTTCTGCGCCTCAGCCGCAAGGCCGGGGGGTTACGCTGGCAGCGCGGCCTTTACGCGCTCTCGGGCGCGGCCCTCGTCACGACGGTCGCCAACCTCGCCTGGGTTTACGGCAGCCTCGCCGGTCAGTTGCCCGTGTTTTTGGAGTTTCTCGGCGCGGTGGTGTGGACGCTCGAGGCCGTGCCCTGGGCCTACGCGCTCTCGGTCGCTATCTTCATCGTGTACCGGCGGCTCAGGGGCGCTATATTCATCGAGCTCATCGCTCAGCTCGCCGGGCTGGTCGCGGCGGTCGTTTTTATCGTCGCGCTAACCCTCGGCTTCGTCTTGAGTTTCGAGCTGGGCATCGCGGTTGCAGACAACGTCACGACATTTTTTAGCGCCGCGCTCATGTTGCCCGCCGCCGCGCTCTGGTTCTCAAAGGCGGAAGGGCGTCTCACCCGCCCCTTTCTCCTGCTCAGCTTCGCCACCTTCGCCTGGTTCTTGGCGGACATCCTCTATACGCGTTTGCCCGAGTTCTACAACCCGGACATGGTTTACAACGTGCTCTCATCGGTGCAGTGGTTGCTCGTTTACGTCGCGGGCGTGCAGTATCTGGAAAGCGGTTTGGGAGAGTCGGAAGAGCCGACGCAAGCTTTTAGTGTGGGCGCTGCGGGTGAGCATACGGCGGTTTAGTCGGCTTTTGATTTCGTCCCAACACCCCGACAAGCCTCGCCTCGTTACGCTTCCCTACGTTACACTGAGGGCATAAAAAGGCGTAAGGAGCGACCATGACCCAATCCGATTGTATTTTTTGTAAAATCATTGCGGGAGACATCCCTGCGGACAAAGTTTTCGAGACGAACCACCACGTCGCCTTCCGCGACATCCAGCCCAAAGCGCCCGTGCACCTGCTCGTGGTGCCCAAAACGCATTCTTCAAGGCTCGATGAAATGGCGGCGGGCGGGAACACGCCGGTTCTGGGCGAACTCTTCGGCGCGGCCGTTAGGGCCGCCGAGGCCAACGACCTAGGCAACTACCGGCTGGTGGTCAACGTCGGACCCAAGGCCGGGCAGGAGGTGTTTCACACGCACGTGCATGTTCTAGCGGGCTGGCCCGAGCGGGCCGAGAACGTCCGGTGAGGGGCTGGGGACAGTACGGTACGCAGCTCGCCTATCTGGCAACCGTCGTCACACTCCTTTTCGGCGTCATAAGCCTTGTGAATCCCTTTTTCATGGCTCGAGTATTGGGCCTCACCTTCACCGAGCCGCGCGGCGTGAGCGAGCTGCGCGCGACCTACGGCGCGCTCTTTACGGTCATGGGCGCGGTGATGCTCTGGGCTTTGCTCACGCGTCACCGGTCGGCGGGGTGGCTGCGCTTCGCAGGACTCTTATGGCTCGGGGCGGCGGGGGGCAGATTGGTAAGCATGGTGGTGGACGGCGTGCCCACGCTTTACAATTTCCTGGTGCTGGCGCTGGAACTGCTTATAGGCTTGGGCGCGCTTTCCGGCTCGTTTGCGGGACGTAAAGTCGCCCGCAAACAAGAACCGTCGGAGCCGCGTTAAAGGTTGGATGACGCGCAACCTTCGCGGTAGGCTTAAGCCATGAAGCTTTCGCCGCCCGACGGCACCCGTTACACGTTCGCGCAGGACGCGGTCCGGCGTTTGGAAATCATGGAGACGTTGCGGCGGCTTTATGAAGGTTGGGGCTACGCGCCCGTCGAGCCCCCCGCGCTCGAGCACTACGACCCCGCGCACCCCGCCGCCGCCAAGTCGTTCAAGCTCTCCGACCGCGACTCGGGCGTGCTGGCGCTGCGCGCGGACTTCACCCCGGCCTTGGCGCGTTTGGTGCGCCTCTACTATCCGGAAGCAGCAGGGGAGCAGTCAATGCCCAGGCGCTTTCACTACTGCGGCACCCTCTGGCAGGCCATCGACCCGGACTTAGCGCGCACCCGCGAGTTTACGCAAGTCGGGCTCGAGCTCGTCGGCGTCTCGAACCCGAAAGCCGACGCCGAACTCATCCACTTGGCGCGCGAGTCGGTGCGCGCGGTGGGCCTAGCGCCCCGCGTGGAGGTCGGCAACCCCGGTTTCGTGCGCGCGCTTTTCGACCTTGCCAGCGTGCCCTTTAAGGCGCGGGAAGGGCTGGCGGACGCGGTCGACCGTAAAGACGTGAGCACGCTGCGGGGGCTGCTCGAGCCCCTTAACCTCCCCCCCGACCTCTACCGTGCATTCCTGACCCTGCCCGACCTCTACGGTGACGTTCATGGTGAGGTGGGCGTCATCGAGGCGGCGCGGGCGGTCGCGCCTTGGGCGGAGGCGCGGCTCGAGCTGGACCGCTTAGAGGCCATTCTGAGCGAGTTTGAAGACGACAGCGAACTCCTGCTCGACTTGGGCATGGCGCGGCGGCACCGCTATTACACGGGGATGGTTTTTCGCGCCTACACCTTTGACTTTGGGCAGCCCCTTCTGGGCGGGGGCCGCTACGACGGGGCGCTCCTGCCCTACGCGGCGGGCTTTGCTTTGGGTTTGGAACGTCTCATGAGCGCCCTGTCGCCCGCCGGAAGGGTGTCGCCGCCGCTCGCGCTGAGCTTTGACGACACCCTCGCAAGGCGCTTGCGCGCGGCGGGCTACGTGGTGGAGCGGGCGCTCGAGCCCGACCCAAAAACCGCACGACGTTACGCGGAAGCGCGCGGTATCCCCTACCTGCTGACCAAAGGGGGCCTCGAGCCCCTCACACCCCACCCGCCTCACGTTGAAGTGTTGCGCGAATTGTTAGAAGGG
This sequence comes from Trueperaceae bacterium, assembly GCA_965214995.1. Lineage (GTDB taxonomy): Bacteria > Deinococcota > Deinococci > Deinococcales > Trueperaceae > CBDCCT01. The sequence continues at coordinate 2,742,537 of CBDCCT010000002.1, read as the reverse complement.
GTCTCGTGACCGACGCCAAGCTGGTTTTAGCCCTACCCAAAGGGCGCGTGCTTAACGAAAGCCTGCGGGTTTTGCGGGCGGCGGGGCTCGAGCTCGAGCTTTTCCCGCAAAACCGGGCGCTCCGGCACGACGCGGGGGACGCGCACCTCATCGAAATGCGCAACAGTGATGTGCCCACCTACGTCGAGCTGGGCGTGGCCGACGCGGGGGTGGTGGGTAAGGACGTGTTGTTGGAGGCCGCGCGCAACCTTTTTGAGCCCGTCGATCTGGGCTTCGCCGCCTGCCGCTTGTCGCTCATCCGGCCCGTGGGCGCGGCGGGTCCGGTGCGGCGGGTGGCGAGCAAGTACCCGCGCCTCACGCAGGATTATTTGCAGCGGGCGGGCTCGAGCGCCGAGGTGGTCAAACTCTCGGGCAACGTCGAGCTGGCCTGTTTGACGGGCTTGGCCGACGCGGTGGTGGACGTGGTCGAGACGGGGAGCACGCTGCGCGCGAACGGGCTCGCCGAGGTCGAGGTCATCCTGCACTCGTCGGCGCGCTTTGTGGTCAACCGGGCGGCGCTCAAGCTCAAATCAGGGCGGTTGCGCCCGCTTATTACGGCTTTGCGCGAGGTGGTGGAGGCGGTTGAGCCTACGGAGTAAGAATTTGAGTGGAGCACGGTTTCACGCCTCATCCCGCAAGTCGGCAAGCCAAGCATTAATCTCGTCTTTCGTCTCAAAGCTGCCGAGCGCGCCCGCGTACTTCTCAAACGGGTCGTCCTCTCTAACGGGTTTCAAAACCGCCACGCCGCCCTCAACCATAAAGATGACTTTATCGCCTTCTTTGAGCCCCAAACGCTGACGAATCTCTTGGGGGATGGTGACACGCCCTTTGCTGGTCATGGTGGCTAGTTCGCGCATTCTTGCTCCTTAAAAGGTACAAGAAAAGGTATAGCACAGGCTCGAGCCGTCCCCGGCTGATGTGGACGCTTTAGCAAAAAAAGGGGCGACAGTCCATAAACCTCAGCCTTCTTTTTTCCTGACGAGGTGGGTAGCATTACTCGAGGAGGAAAAACATGAAAAGGTTGTTTTTTCTGGCGGCGTTGCTCCTTGTCGGTAGCGCCTTGGGACAAGCCATTGACCCGCCCCACTGGAGCTACAGCGGCGAGGCGGGCCCCGAAAACTGGGGCGACCTCGACGAGGCCTATCAGCTTTGCGCACTTGGGACCGAGCAGTCGCCCATCGATCTGGCCGAGGCGGATTTTACCCAAGAGGACCTTCAGGACATCGCGTTCAACTACCAGCCGTCGGCGCTGACGCTCCTTAACAACGGGCACACCATTCAGGCCAATTATGACGCGGGTAGCACCATGACGCTCGACGGTGACGAGTACGAACTCTTGCAGTTTCACTTTCACACGCCGAGCGAGCACGCGGTTGAGGGCGAGTTGTTAGGGGCCGAACTCCACTTTGTCCATAGAAAGATAGGCACCGAGGGAGATTTGGCAGTCGTCGGCGTGTTTATCGAGGAGGGCGCGGAGAACGAAGCCCTCGCATCCGTGCTGGCGAACGCGCCCGAAGAGGAGGGCGAGGCGGAGACCTTTGAGGAAACGGTTGACGCGAACGCCCTGTTGCCCGAAAGCAGCACCACCTACCGTTATCCGGGCTCCCTGACCACGCCGCCTTGCTCTCAGGGCGTGAAGTGGAACGTGCTGGCCCAGCCTATCGAAATGTCCGCGGAGCAGACTGAAACGCTCTTCTCGATTATTGGCGAGAGTAACCGCCCCCTGCAACCGCTGGGGGACCGGGTGCTGCTGGAGGACTCGAGCACGGACCAGTAAACATCAGTAAAAGAGCACCAAACGCGGGCCCGTTCACCCGCCACGGGGAGCACGGAATGCGCACCGGGATATACTGCGCGCCGTGCTCCCCGACGTTGCCGCCGTCCTCATCGTCGTCGCGGCGGCGTTCGTCCGCGCCACCTTCGGCTTTGGCGACGCGCTCCTCGCCATGCCGCTCCTCGCCCTCACCATCGGCTTGGGCGCCGCCACGCCGCTCGTGGGGCTCGTGTCGTTTTCCACCGCCGTCATCATGCTGCTTCTGTCGTGGCGGGCCGTGGACGTGCGCGCCGTGCTGCCGTTTTTGGCGGTGGCCGCCGTCGGCATCCCGCTCGGCGTGGTTTTCTTGAAGCGCGCGCCGAGTGCGTGGTCTTTGGGGGCGCTCGGCGTTTTCCTCATAGGTTTCGGGGTGTACCGGCTTCTGAGTCCGCGCCTGCCCGACATTAAACATCCCGTGCTCACCTTTCTTCTCGGTCTCCTGTCGGGGCTTTTCGGCGGGGCGTACAACACCAGCGGCCCCTTCGCGGTGCTCTACGGTTCGCTGAGGGGCTGGCCGCCGGAAACGTTTCGCGCGAGTTTGCAGGGTTACTTTATCGTGACCTCGGCGCTTGTTCTCGTCTCGCAAGGCTTGGGGGGATTGTGGACGGCGCACGTCTGGAGGCTTTACGGATTTTCCTTGCCCCTAACCGTCGTCGCCATCGTGACGGGTAGCGTCCTCGCAAAGCGCCTGTCGCCCGCGCGCTTTGAGCGGTTTCTTAGCGCTGCTCTGGTGATTCTCGGTTTGACGCTCCTGCTGTGAGTCATAGCTGCATCCAGAGGTGAGGCGGCGGTAAGCCCCGCCCGCTATAGTAAGGTATGAAAATTTTGCACGCCCTTTTGCTCCTCCTCGCAGGTCTGGCCCTCGCCGTGCCCGCGCCTCAACTTTTTGACACCGCCTGGACCGACCGCGCGCCCTTTGAAAACGACCTTGTGGACGCCTCAATACTCAACGAAAGCCTCTTCGACGGGGCCAGCGTCTATCACATCGACTTCGACTTGACGGGCGACACCGTCACGGGCGCGCAAGAAGTCCTCTACACCAACCGCACCGGGCAACGGCTTGATGACCTCGTGCTCCACCTCTACCCGAACCTTTTGGGCAGCACTTTGAATGTTGACGAGGTGCGTTTGGACGGGACGGTGGTGCCGTTCGAGTTGGAGGAGGAAAGGAGCATCCTCCGCGTGGAGCTATCAGAGGGGCTCGAGCCGGGCTCGAGCGTCGTCATCGGGACGGACTTTTCGCTCATTGTGACCGAGGACGCGCGCGGGAGCTATGGCCGTTTGGCGCGTTACGAAAACGTCCTCAGCCTCGCGCACGCCTACCCGACGGTGGCGGTGTTCGAGGACGGTGCGTGGGACACACGCGTGCCGCCCGATAGGGCCGACCCGCTCTACGCCGAGACCGCCTTTTTCTTGGTCCGGGTGCGCGCACCCGCCGCGCGGACGCTGGTGGCGTCGGGGGCGGCGGTGACGCGCGAGCTTGTCGGCGAGGCGCAAGAAGTCGTGTTCGCGGCGGGGCCGGTGCGTGACTTTTATCTGGTGAGCGGCGACTACATAGAGCAGCACTTAAACGTCGGCGAGGTGACGATTCACTCCTACGCCCCCGCCGACCTTGAAGAGGGCGCGTGGCGCGGGCTCCAGTACGCGCGTGACGCGGTCCGGACTTTTGAGGAGGAGTTCGGTGAGTACCCCTACCGCGAACTCGACATCGTCGCGGTGCCCGTTCTGGCGGGCGGTATCGAGTTTCCGGGGATTTTCAACGTTGCCAACGAATACTACGCGCAGCCCGGCGGCTTTTTTGAGACCATCGTCGTCCACGAGACCGCGCACCAGTGGTTCTTTGGTTTGGTGGGCAACAACCAGCTCACCGAGCCCTGGCTGGACGAAGCGCTCGCCCAGTACGCCACGCTGCGCTACTACGACGCGGTGCGCGGCGAGGGGAGCGCGGACGCGTTTCGGCGTTATTTACAAGCTTCCTGGACGGCGGCCTTGCGGCGAGACATCCCCATCGGCCTGCCCGCCGACGCCTACAACGAACTCACCTACAGCGCCATCGTCTACGGGCGCGGCCCGCTCTTTTTTGAGGCGCTGGCGGATGAGGTGGGGCAAGATACGCTTTCTGAGACACTGCGCAACTACGTCCAAACCTACGAGTACCGCGTCGCCGACACCGAAGCTTTCAAAGAAATAGCCGAGGAGAACTGCGGCTGCGACCTCACCCCGCTTTTTGAGGCTTGGGTTTATGGGGACGCTTCGCCCTAGTCTCAGGGTCCCCGCATCTCCGCCGCGATATAGCTCACCTTTGTCACGGGCGACCCGGCGAGCCGCCGCAGCGTGGCGAGTTGGCCGATGTGGGTTGCCACGTCGGTTAAAGGACCCTGAAGGATGCGCCCTAGGCTCAACGTCGCGTCCTCCCGAAGCTCTCCCTTGGCAAAATCGGCGTCCACCAAGGCTAACGCCTCTAAAAACCGCGCCCGCTCCTCTTCCCACGGCAGCGGCTCGAGGCGCTCTCGTTGGAACGCCACAAACTGCTCATGCACGAGCCCCACGAGCCCGCTCATGTGCCTGACGATGTCGCAGGGCGTGCGCACCTCCGCCCCAGCGGTAAAGTCGCCAAAATCTTCGGGCGCGCCTTCGGTCACATGTTCAAAACGAAAAGCCAGGCTCGCCACGAGGTGACGCAGCGCGTCTTGTGCGGTGGTCATGAGGCATCTTTCATAAGCTAGAGTTTAACGCAGGCGTTGCGCAAGAATTTTGCGAACGAGGGAGCTTGCTCAAAAGCGTCGAACGCGGGGTTGCTATAGTTGCGGCGGAGAGTCAACGGAGGTCATGACGGGTGGCGTGGGTTTACATCTTGCTGGCGGGACTTTGTGAAGTGGGTTGGGCCTTTGGGCTAAAATACACCGACGGTTTTACCAAGCTCTGGCCCAGTCTGGCGACCGTGGCCGGGATGATTATAAGTTTTTATCTGCTCTCGCAGGCGCTTAAGACCATCCCGGTGGGCACAGGCTACGCCGTGTGGACGGGGATTGGCGCGGCGGGGACGGTGGTGCTGGGCATGGTTCTGCTGGGCGAACCGCGCGACCTCTTTAGAGTCGTCTGCCTCGCGCTGATTTTGCTCGGGATAGCCGGGTTAAAGCTCGCGTCACCGGGATAGAGGGCGTTACCGTGCTTTTCACCTCACCTTTACCCGTACGTTTCGCCTGGGGGGAGGACTTCTGCTCCGCTGACGGTCTCCTCCGGCTCGAGGAGAGTGTACTCGTGCTCGAGTACCGGGTGCGCGACATCATAGGCAATCCCGAGGGACCGACGCGCGAGCTTGTGCTGCCCCTCGCCGAGGTGGAGGCGCTCGAGTGGCGCCGCGGCCCCCTGGGCGGACTTTTCGGAAACCACGTCATCCTGAAGGTGCGGCGGCTGGGCGTGCTCGAGACGATACCGGGCGCGAAGGGCGGACGCCTCAAGTTTCGGGTAGGGCGACCTGACCGGGCGGAGGCGAGAGAGCTTGCCGCACAGACGCGGCTTGCGCTGTCGGGGGCGCGGTTGCGCGAACTCGAGGTCGAGTAGCGGACTTATGTTTCACCCCACACCCCTACCCGTGTCGCTCGCCGTCTCCTCCGGGGACTACGCGAGGGGCGTATATGCTGCCGAGGGACAGCTTCGGCTCGAGGAGCACGCGCTCGTGCTCGAGTACCGGGTGCGGGACATGAGGTTTCGGTTGGGCCCGGTGCGCGAGGTGGTGCTGCCGCTTGCCGACGTGGGGGCGCTCGAGTGGCGTCCCGGTTTTTTAGGCGGGCTTTTCGGGAGTCGCGTCGTCGTGAGGGTGCGGCATTTAAGGATGCTTGAAGGGCTGCCGGGCGAAGAAGAGAGGCGGCTCCGGTTTAGAATACGGCGGGCGGACCGGGAGGAGGCGCGGCAGTTCGCCTCACAGGCGCGGCTCGCGCTGTCGGGGCTTTGGTTGCGGGAACTCGAGGCCGAGTAGGGAATGAGTAAGGGAAGTTCTCCCCCTGCAACAGGCGAGTTACCTCTCGCAACGGGCCATCAACCAGAAATTGCTATAGTCAAAGCATGGCAAAAGCGGGCTCCGACACGCTTACCAAGTCGAAAACGCAGACCAAGACCAAAACACCGCCCCTGTACCGGGTGCTCCTCCTAAACGACGACTACACCCCGATGGACTTCGTGGTGGGGGTGCTCGAGCGTTTCTTCCGCAAAACCGAGGCGGAAGCCACGCGCATCATGCTGAACGTCCACCAGCAGGGCGTGGGTGTCTGCGGCGTGTACACCTTTGAGATTGCCGAAACGAAGGTCAATCAGGTCACCTCGAGCGCACGCGGGGCGGGCTATCCGCTGCGCTGCACGCTGGAGCCTGCATGATTTCTTCCGCGCTAAAAGAGACGATTCACCGGGCGGTGAGTTTGGCGCGGGAGGCAGGGCTCGAGTACGCGGGCGCGGAGCACCTGCTTCTCGCCCTGTTGGACGACCCCGACGCCGCGCCCGTGCTGAGGCGTTGCGGGGTCGAGGTGGAAAGTTTGCGGGACGAGTTAGAAGAGGGGCTGGCTGAGCTCGAGCCCGTGCCCGATGCTTTCGACGTTGCCACCACCGTCACCACCACCTTTGAACGCGTCGTCCAGCGCGCGGTCTACCAGATGCAGGCGGCGGGCCGCGAGGCGGCGAACGGGGCGCACGTGTTGGCTGCAATTTTCGACGAGCCGATGTCGGGGGCGTGCGGGCTGCTCGAGCGTTACGGTTTGACCAAACTCGACGTGACGAGCGTGTTGGCCGAGGGCGTGGTGTCGGGCACGCAGGGGCGTCCGTCACCACTCGAGGTGGAAGCTGAAGTACCAGACGCAAGCGAACCTCTAGAAGCCTACTGCACCGACCTCACCGCGCAGGCCGAGGCGGGGGCGCTGGACCCGCTCATCGGGCGCGGGCATGAACTCACGCGGATGTTGCAGGTGCTCTCGAGGCGGAGCAAAAACAACCCGCTGCTCGTGGGCGACCCCGGTGTGGGCAAGACAGCGTTGGTGGAAGGCTTGGCGCAAAGGATGGTAGCGGGCGAGGTGCCCGAGGGACTGCGGAGGATGCGGCTCTACGCGCTCGATTTAGGAAGCTTGCTCGCGGGCACGCGCTACCGGGGTGACTTTGAGGAGCGGCTTAAAGGGGTGTTGGGGGCGCTCGAGGCCAACCCCGCCATCCTCTTCATCGACGAAATCCACACCGTCGTCGGCGCGGGCGCGGTCTCGGGCGGCACGATGGACGCGTCCAACCTGCTCAAACCGGCGCTCGCCAAGGGCTTACGCTGCATCGGCGCGACGACCTTTGAGGAGTATAAAGTCATAGAAAAAGACCGCGCGCTGAGCCGCCGCTTTGGCAAAATCGACGTGCTCGAGCCCTCCCCCGCCGAGGCCATCAAAATTTTGCGGGGGCTTAGACCCAAGCTCGAGGCGCACTACGGCCTGCGCTACACCGACGGGGCGGTAGAAAGCGCGGTAACGCTCGCGGCGCGTCACCTCTCCGGGCGGCGGCTGCCGGACGCGGCTATCGACGTGCTCGACGAGGCGGGCGCGGCGCTCACGCTGGGCTCAGCCAGACGCAAACGCGTCGGTGTAGGAGATATCGAGGCTACCATCGCCAGTATCGCGCGCATCCCGGCCAAAACGGTCTCGAGCGACGACGCGGTGAAACTCTCTCACCTCGAGGCCGACCTAGCCAACGTGGTGTTCGGCCAGCCCAAGGCGGTGCGCGAGGTGGCGGACGCGGTCAAGCTTGCCCGCTCGGGGCTGCGCGATTCGCAAAAGCCCATCGGCGCGTTTCTCTTTTCCGGGCCGACGGGGGTGGGTAAAACGGAGCTTGCTAGGGGACTTGCCAAGAACCTAGAAGCGCCCCTCCTGCGCTTCGACATGTCCGAATACATGGAAAAACACGCCGTCTCTCGCCTTATCGGCGCGCCGCCCGGCTACGTCGGCTTCGACCAGGGCGGCCTCCTCACCGACGCTGTCACCCGCAACCCGCACGCGGTTTTGCTCTTAGACGAAATAGAAAAGGCGCACCCAGACTTATTCAACATCCTCCTGCAGGTGATGGACTACGGCAAGATGACCGACCACAACGGTAAAGAGGTCGATTTCCGCAACGTCGTCCTCATCATGACCACCAACGCGGGCGCTGCGGAGGCGAGCGGCCCCGCGGTGGGCTTTACGGGCGGTACCAAAACCTATGCGAGCGAGGAGGCCGTTAAACGTCTTTTTACCCCCGAATTCCGCGGACGCCTCGACGCGGTGGTGCCGTTCGCGCCTCTTGACAAGAATGTCATGGCCCGCATCGTGGACAAGTTTATTGGCGAATTGGAGGCACAGCTAAAAGAGCGCAAGGTGAGGCTCGAGCTGAGCCCCGAAGCTCGAGCAGAACTCGCCACCCGCGGTTTTGATACCCAGTACGGCGCGCGGCCTCTTGCTCGAGTGGTTCAAGAAACCCTCAAAAAGCCCCTCGCTGACGCGTTGCTTTTTGGCGCGCTCAAAGGCGGCGGGGCGGTGCGGGTTGACGTAGAAAAGGGTGAATTTCGGCTGAGGTACGTGTAGGGGCTACTCGAGCAGCCCCTCGAACTCTCCTAACATCTCGTCGGCGCTCTCTTTGTTCCTGACGATGACCAAAATCGTGTTCTGCCCCGCGATGGTCCCCACAATTTCCTCGCGGTCGAGCTTGTCAATCACATAAGCGATGCCCGTGGCGTGTCCCTCGTCGGTATTGATGACGATGATGTTGTCACCCCGGTCGATGGTGCGCACGAACAATTTGAAGCGCTGCTGAAGCTCGCCCATCACGTCCTCTTGCGCGGCTAAGGGGGTCGAGCGGTAGCGGTGCTGGCCGTTGCCCGCGGGCAGCCGCACCAGCCGGAGTTCGTTCACGTCGCGGGAGATGGTCGCCTGCGTCACCCTGATGCCACGGTTGTGGAGGTGCTCGGCGATTTCGGATTGGGTCGAGACGAACTCGTTCTCGACGAGCTCTTCGATTAAACGTTGTCGGTACTCTTTGCTCGGCATATTTATACATTATACAGGGTTTCTTCGCTGTATGCACCACCCAGCGACACCCAGTTCACAGCGCCGGACTTGCTTAGCGAAGTGAAAGGCTCTCCCTATCTGGCGACGGGGACATTCGAGGTCCGGGCCGCTTCCGCCGCACCCAGCACATACGTGAGGTACTGGTCGATATGCACCGCCGCGATGTTGCCCGTGCCCATCGCGATGGGCACCTGCTGGGTCATGGGACGCACGTCGCCCGCCACCCAGACGCCCTCGACCGCCGTGTCGCCGCGCTGCGTTATGGGCGCGACGTGCCCGGTGGGGGTCAGCTCGAGCCCCAGCCCTTTCGCAAGCTCACTACGCGGCACCTTGGGGCTCGAGACGAAGTAAGCATCATACTCGAGTCTCCGCCCGTCGTCTAAAACCACCGCCGCAACGCAGCCCTTTTTGCCCTCGATTTTGTCGATGGTTCCCTCGAGCCAGGGGACGCCGCGCGCCTCGAGCCATTCCTTATGTTCCGGTTTCAGCGCCCGCTTGTCGGGATTGTTGCTCGTAAAAAGCAGGGTGAGGTCGCTCGTAAAATTGTAAAGGTGCTTGGCGGTGCTCACGCCGCCCACCGAAGAGCCCGTGGAGAGAATCAGCGCGCGCTTGCCCGCCATTTCGGGCGCTTCACAGTCGGGGCAGTAGTACATGTTGCACTTCGCGGCGTAGGGTAAAGCCGCCTTCCACTCACCGTTTATCACCGGGTGATGGCGGGCCACGCCCGTCGCCAGGAGGAGCGTTTTGCCGTGGTAGAAAGCGCCTTTGTCGGTCTCGAGCCGAAAGTCGCCGACCTTGCCGGACGCTCCCGTAACGCTCGAGCGTTCCACCTCCGCGCCCAAGTCTTTGGCCTGTTTCAAGAGCCGCTTTTGCAATTCGACGCCCGTGATGCCGGGGAGGCCGGGGACGTTCTCGAGCTTGTTTAGGGTGTAGGGCAGCGGCCCCGTCCGCCGGTCGAAGACGCGCACGCGGCGCTTGTGCCAGGCTAGGTGAATCGCCGCCGAGAGCCCCGCCACGCCGCCGCCGACGATGAGGCAGTCGTAAACGTTCTCGGATGTGCGGTTTTCGGTTTCGCTTAGTACGCTTTCCATTCGAGTATTATCTAACCCGCCAGCCCCTGCGCCTGTGGGTCGGGTGACATCTATAATCCCGCATATCAGTCCCGCCTAACAAACTTTCGTACACTGTTCCCATGAAACTTTTTACGGCTCAACAGATGCGAAACGCCGACCAAGCGGCGGCGGACGCGGGCGTCTCCTCCTTGTTGCTCATGGAGAACGCGGGGCGCGCGGTGGCCGAGGCGGCGCGAAGAGGTTGGCCCGATGCGAGGCGCATTCTCATCCTCTGCGGGCGGGGCAACAACGGCGGCGACGGCTACGTGGCGGCGCGGCACCTGCTTCTCGCGGGACTCGAGATAACGGTGCTCGAGCACGCCCATCACCAAGATGATATGGGTTCGGCAGACGGTAGAGCCGCTCGAGCCGCGTGGCTCGCGCACGGCGAGGCGGGAGAACTGAGCGAGGTAAATGTCCAGGCGGCGCTGAGACGTCATGATTTAGTGATAGACGCGCTTTTCGGGAGTGGGCTGTCGCGGGCGCTCGAGGAGCCCTTCGCAAGTATCGTCGAGGCGGTGAACGAAAGCGGTCTGTCCGTCCTCAGCGTGGACGTACCCAGCGGCGTATCCGCGGACGAGGGCGCGATGAACGGCCCGCACATCCGGGCGGCGCGGACGGTGCAACTGGCGGGGCCGAAGCGCTCCTCGGTGCTCCACCCCGCAAGCGAGGCGTACGGCGCGTGGGAGGTGGCCGACATAGGCATCCCCGAGAAAACTTTGGAGGCCCAGTCGGACGTGCAGGTGCTCACCGCGCGGGACGTGGTGCCTTGGTTCCCGACTAGGGCGCAGGACACGCACAAGTACAAGGTGGGCACCGTTTTGGTCGTCGCCGGGTCCGAACAGTATCTGGGTGCCGCCGAGATGGCCTGCCGCGGGGCCTACCGTGCGGGGGCGGGGCTTGTCACGCTCGCCGCGGAGGGGCGGCTGGCGGGGTCGTGGCCCGAAATCATTTTTGCGCCCCTTCACTGGGACGAAGACCCGCTGGCGGGGTTGGAGAACATTTCCGAGAAGCGGCGGCAGGTCCGGGTGGTCGGGCCGGGGCTGGATGAGCGGGCGTTGGGGGTTCTGCCCCAGCTCATCCGCCAGAGCGACGTGCCCACGCTGCTCGACGCCGGAGCCTTGGACGGCAGCGACGCGTGGTTTGAGGCCGTGAGAGAGCATGGCCGCTGCGTGCTGACCCCGCACGTGGGCGAGGCGGCGGGACTTTTGGGCGGGAGCGCGGGCGACGTCCAGGCCGACCCCATCGGCAGCGCGCGGGAACTCGCCAAGAGGAGCCGCGCCGTCGCCGTGCTCAAGGGCGCGACCACGACGATTGCCGCGCCGGATGGGCGGGTGGCGGTGAGCACCCCCAGTCACCCCGGCATGGCGACGGGGGGCGCGGGGGACGTGCTCTCGGGAATCTTGGGCGCGTGGTTGGCGGGGGCGGACGACCTTTTCGAGCGGGCCTGCGCGGCGGTTTTTGTTCACGGGCTCGCAGGGCAACGGGCGGCAGAAAGGTACGGCGATGGTCTCATCGCTACCGATTTGGTGGAGGCGTTTCCGCGGGTGTGGCTCGAGTTGCTACACAAAGCCGGATGACCACCGTCCGCGTGCCCGCCACCAGCGCCAATTTAGGCCCCGGCTTCGACTGTCTGGGGTTAGCCGTAGGGCTCTGGCTCGAGGTCTCAACCAGCCCCGCACCCCGCGACGGCCTCTCCTACCGCGGCGAGGGCCGCGTGCCCGACACGCCCGACAGCCTCATCCACCAGGGCTTTCGCTCCGTCTACCGCGCGCTCGGGCGGCCCCCGCCGACGGTCCACTTCGAAGTGGACAATCCCATCCCGCTCGCTCGCGGGCTCGGCTCATCCTCGGCGGCGCTCGTCGCCGGGGCAGCTTTAGCCGACGCGGGGCTCGGGGGCGTTCTGGGGCGCGACGGGGTGTTCGGGCTCACCGCCAAGATGGAGGGGCACCCGGACAACGTGGCCCCGGCGGTCTACGGCGGCTTTACGGTGTCGGCGTCCACGCCGGGCGGCTACCTCTGCGAGAGCTTAAAGGTTCCCGAGAGCTGGACCTTTCTTTTCGCCGTGCCCGAGTTTGAGCTCTTGACGAGCGAATCGCGGGCGGTGCTGCCCGTCCTTTACAGGCGAGAGGACGCGGTTTTTAACGCCTCGCGCAGCGCCCTGTGGACCGCGGCGGTGGCGCTGGATAAACCCGAACTGTTAGCCGTGGCGGCGCGCGACGCCCTCCACGAGCCCTACCGCGAAGGGCTTATTCCCGGCTTCGCCGCCCTCCGTGAGCGGCTGCGGGGAGCGGGCATCCCCGCTTACCTCTCGGGCGCGGGGCCGACGCTGGGGGCGGTGTGTACGGACGCTAAGGCGGCGGTTCGCTGCAAGGCGCTCATGCGCGCTTTTGTGGGGGAGCGGGGGAAGGTGCTCGAGCTTCGCGCAAGCGAAGGTTACAGCTTTGGCGCGGGAGTAGAGGACTTAACAAAGGAGCCCGAACAGGCTACTTAACCGCCCGCAGCACCTTGAAACGCGCGTCCGTTGCCAGCGTCTCCGCTTCCTGCCAAGAGGCGAGTTCACGTTCGTAAGGGAGCGCCTTGTTCGCCACCAGCGTGAGCGCGCCGCCGGGCTCCAGGTGCTTGTGAGCCGCCGCCAGAAAGGCTCGAGGCAGCCCCAGCCTCACCCCCTTGCCCACGTGAAAGGGCGGGTTCATCAGCACCACGTCGAAGCATTCGTCTTTGAGTTCAGAGTCCACATCCGAATGCAGCGCGCGCACGTCCAGGCCGTACGTTTTCGCGTTGCGGTGGGTGCTGCGCACCGCGAGCAAATCGTCGTCGAGCGCCGTCACCGCGGCCCCCGCCAGCGAGGCCTTGAGCGAAATCACGCCGTAGCCGCAGCCGATGTCGAGCACCCGTTGACCTGCTAGACCTGAGAAATTCACTGTATCTAACAGGAGCGCCGTACCGGGATCGAGCTTGCCCGCGGCGAACACGCCGGGGAAGGCTTCCAACTGTAACCCTGCCGCCTCAAAGGTTATAAACTCTACGTCAGGTGCGTTTTCAGTACGCTTCACCGCCACGGAGAGCCGCCAGCCGCCGCTTTTGGCTAAAGGCTCGAGCTCTCCAAAAAGCCGCGCCGCCTCCTTTTCATAACGCTTGCCCCCGCCGTCTTTGTGCATGAGCAGGTAAGCCGTACCGCCTGGTTCTAACGCGGCGTGCGCGCCCGCGAGTTCTGCCAGCACGCGCGCCGTACCCCGGTCCGTCGTCGGCGTGAGCACGAGGTGTTCGGCGCTTCCTTTCGGCGCGTCCCAGGGAGCGCCTGCCGCCACACTGACGGCAGGGTCGTCGGCAAAGGTTGCGAGCGCGCAACGTAGGGCCGCGCGGGAGGTTCCGAGCACCGTCCCCCCCTCCACCTCGCCGCGCTCCAATGCTCCTAACAAAGCAAGCCCCGCGCTCCCGCTCATGTCCGTGAGTTCGTCTCCCTGGAAGCGCGCCTTATGCAGCGTCTCCCTCAACCCCGGCGGCAGGTCCGGGTAACCGCGGACGCCCGCTTTGGTGTAAAAGGTGGCACTCTCCAGGGAGCGGGGCTCGAGCACGTGATAGGCCTTAAGAACATCGTCCGTCACCTCAACAGTTTACCGGGCTCGAGAGGAGTGTTAGCGTTAGGGCCATGATTATCTTGGGCATCGACACCTCGTGCGACGACACGGGCGTAGGCTTGGTCAAAGACGGGCGCGTCGTCGCCAACGTCGTCGCCTCGCAGACGGCGCTCCACGCGCCCTTCGGCGGCGTCATGCCCGAGGCGGCGAGCCGCGAGCATCTGGCGGTGATTGACGAGGTGGTGACGAGGGCGCTTGAAGAGGCAGGTGTAGAGCTTGACGACGTGACGGCGGTGGCGGCGACCTACGGCCCCGGCCTCGTCGGCGCGCTCCTCGTGGGGCTTTCCTACGCCAAGACGCTCGCCTGGGCGCGGGGGCTTCCTTTTGTGCCGGTGCATCATTTGGAGGGCCACATCGCTTCCGTTCTCGCGGTAGGGGAGGTCGCGCCGCCCTTCGTGTGCCTCATCGCCTCGGGCGGTCACACGAGTCTTTTCGAGGTGCCGCGCTGGGGCGACTACATTGAGCTGGGCCGCAGCCGCGACGACGCGGCGGGCGAGGCTTTTGATAAGGTAGCGCGGCTCTTGGGGCTTCCCTATCCGGGCGGCCCGGCGCTGAGCAGGCTCGCTGAGACGGGTGACGCGGCGGCTTTTGCGTTCACGCCGCCCCTGCGAGGACAAACAGGCTTTGACTTTTCCTTTAGCGGCCTCAAAACGGCGGTCTCGGTCCTTTTGCAACGGCAGCCGGACGCGAACAAAGCCGATGTCGCCGCCTCTTTCGAGCATGTGGCGGTCGAGAGTCTGCTCGAGGTGACGCGGCGCGCGGTGGAGGCTGTGGGATATGAGGGCTACCCCACGCTCGTCGTCGCCGGGGGCGTGGCGGCCAACCGGCGGCTGCGGGCGCGGTTTGAAGATTTAGAAAGGGAGACGGGCCTCCGCACCGTGTTCCCGCCTCTCAAACTCGCCACCGACAACGGCGCGATGATTGCGCTTGCAGCGTTAGAGAGGCTCGAGGACACTTCAGACCCGTGGGACACGGACGCGGTTCCCTACCTGCCCCTCGCCGCACCCGCCAACGCCGCCTCGTAAGCCGCTTCATAAAGGGGCGTCACCTGCGTTTCGCCAAAGGTCTGGACCGCCCGCCGCCGCGCCGCCTCGGCAAATCTTTGGTGAAGCGCAGGGTTAGTCAGAAGCTCCACCGCCGCCTCCGCCATCCCGCCCACATCGCCCACCTCGCAAAGCACGCCCGTCTCGCCGTCCACCACCACCTCGGGCACGCCGCCCACGCGGCTCGCCACCACCGGCACGCCGCTCGCCATCGCCTCCAGGGCGGCCAAACCGAACGACTCGAGCGAGCTCGGCAGCAAAAAAAGGTCGCTCACCGCCAAAAGGTCCTCGATACGCGGGAACGAGCCCAAAAAGGAGACGCGCCCGCCCAAGCCAAGCTCGGCAGCCAGCGCCACGGCCTCCGGGCGGTCGGGCCCGTCGCCAATCATCAGCAGGCGCGCGCCCACCTTGGCTATGCGCTCGAAAATGCGCACCACGTCCCCGGTGCGCTTGACGGGCCGGAAGTTGGACACGTGGACGACCAGCCGCTCGTCCGGGTGGGCGTAGCGCAGGCGGAGTTCGGGCATCGCCCTAGGCGCAAAACGCGCCCCGTCCACCATGTTGGGAACAACGCGGATGTCGCGCCTCACCCCCATCTCGTTGACCGTGTAGTCGGCAAGGTAGCGGCTCACGGCGGTGACCACGTCGGAGCGCTCGATGGAATGCTGCGTCGTGCGCAAATAAGCGCGGTCGAGGCCGACCAGGGTCACGTCGGTACCGTGGAGCGTCGTGACCACCACGGGCGGCGCGCACCGCACCATGTCGCGCGCCATCACCGCCGCCGCCGCGTGCGGGATGGCGTAGTGTGCGTGGATTACATCAATGTTGAACTCTTCCACCACCTCGGCCAGCTTGGAAGCCTCCGCCAGCGTCGTTAAAGGCGCGTCGAAAAGCGGATAGGTCATGCTGCCGACCTGATGAAAATAGACGCCATGCCGCCCCAGCTCGGTAAGCCGAAAGGGCACTCGGTCGGCGACAAAGTGAACGTTGTGACCCCGCCCCGCAAAAAGAAGCCCCAACTCGGTCGCCACCACCCCGCTCCCCCCCGCCCCGCCGTGAAGCAATACGGCAATGTTCACTACTGCGTTTCCTTGATTAGCCGCATTTATCTCCTTAATTGAGAAGTGGTGAGTGGTTAGTGACTAGAAAAACTAACCGCTCATCACTCTCCACTGCCTCACCAAGTGGCCTTTCCCCTAGCCTAACTCTCACGCAGAGGCGATACTTAAGATATGGCCGTTGGCATCGTGACCGACTCGAGTTGTGACCTCCCCGCCGCCACGCTCCTGCGCCTTGGCGTCGCCGCCGTGCCCCTCAAGGTGACGGTGGAAGGGACGGTTTATAGCGAGCGCGACCTAGACCCCTTTCAACTTTACGGCTGGATGCGTGAGCGCGGCGTACTGCCGCAGACGAGCCCGCCGGAGGTCGAGGATTTCGTCCCGGTTTATGAACGTTACCTGCGCGCGTATGACGAGGTGGTGTCGGTGCATCTCTCGAGCGCCCTCTCCGAAACTCTCATAAGCGCCCGCGAGGCGGCGGCGCGTCTTGGTGCAGAGGACCAGATTCATTTTGTAGACTCCGGGAGTGCGAGTGCCGGGCTTGCCGAGGTGGTGATGGCGGCGAGCGCGGCGGCCTCGGCGGGCGCTTCGGCGGACGGGGTGACAGCGGCGGCGGAGGGGGTTAAAGAAACGCTCTACTGCCTCCTCGTCCCCCGTTCGCCGCGGTGGCTCGCTCAAAGCAGGAAGCGAGGCAAGGTGCAGGGTCTGGCGAACCGGCTCCGCGGTGTCAAGCCCGTCTTGACGTTTCGGGAGGGCGAGCTTACGGACGACGAGCCCTTGCGGCGGGGCGCGCTGGCGGACGGTCTTGCTAAAAAGCTCCTCGAACGTTTCGGCAACGAGCCCCTGCACCTGGCGCTCGGTTTCGCGGGTGAGCGTGAGGGGTTGGAGGGCGTTAAGACTGCGCTCGAGGCTTCCCTCACCATCCACAGGGGCCGCGTGCAACTCATCGGCGCCGCGCTCGGCGCGCTTTTAGGGCCCGGCGCCCTGCTCGTCTGCGCCTACCCCGCCTCTCAACCCCGCCCACCTCGCCATGCCGAACCCCCGCGCGTTCAGGTAGCGCCTGTCGCAGAAGCGCAGTAAGTCACAGGGATGATTACATGACAACCACAGCACCCACCACAGCACCCACCACAGCACCCACCACAGCACCCACCGCAACACCACCCACAACACGCGCCGCGCTCACGGCTACCACGCCCATGAAGCTCGCCGTCAACTACTCCCCGCCCGCCGCCGCGCTCCGGCTTGGCGGACAACTCCCCATCGACCTCTACAAGTGCCCCGACTGGCCCGACCTTATCGGTGAGGCGGTCGGCACGGAGGGGGCGCACGCCGTTTACGTCCACTTCCCGCTCGTGGCTGGAGACGGCAGCTTAGAAAACGTAGACTGGCCGCGCGTGGAACGCCTTCTTGGCGAGACCCGTACGCCCTTTGTCAACCTGCACCTAGCGCCGCACGCCGCAAACTTTCGGGGCGACCCGGAGAGCGCCGCGTACCGCGGCAAGGTTCTTGATACGCTTCGTTGGGACGTAGAAACTGTGGGCGCGCGCTTTGGCGAGGAGCGCGTCATCGTCGAGAACGTACCCTATTACAGCGGGCAAGAAACGAGGCTGCGGCTCGGCGTCTTGCCAGAAACCATCACCCAGATTATCAACGGAACGGGCTGCGGCTTTCTCTTCGACCTCTCGCACGCCCGCATCAGCGCGCACTCTCTTGGTGTAGACGAAAAGGAATACATAGAAGCCTTGCCTCTGGACAGGTTGTGCGAACTCCACATTACGGGCGTCGGGATGCACGAGGGGCGGCTCTGCGACCACCTGCCGCTCACCGAGGAGGATTGGGAGGTGACCGCGTGGGCTTTGGCGCACATCCGCGCGGGCGCGTGGGCGTGTCCGGGCGTGGTGGCGCTCGAGTACGGCGGCGTCGGCCCCGCCTTTGAGTGGCGCAGTGACCCTTGCGTGTTGGCCGAGCAAGTGCCCCGCCTCTACAACTTGGTCCACACAGCGGGTACTGGGTTAGACACCAGAGTAGCCGAGCAGACGCAGGGATGGACGCCGAGGTAAACACGGAGATGGCTGTAGGAGCAGGGAGAAACTAGCGCACCCGCCCCCACAGCCCCGATAAGTACATCTTCTGCGTAATAATCCCCTGCACCGCCCCCTCGCGCATCACGATAACGAGCGGCTCGCGCGCGAGCAACGAGCGCAAGTCGGTCACGGCCACGCCGCCGTCGACCTTGGAGAGCTCGTCCCAGGACGAGATGCGCTCGCGCCGCACCCCGGTCACGCCGATAGGCACGCCGTTTTCTTCAACGATGACGATGCGGTTCTCCAGCAGCGTGTGGGGGGTCGAGGTGGCCTCGACCACGGGCACGTCGGCGGCGGCGCGCGCCGCGGTGGGAGGTGCCAAAAAGCCAAAGGACAAGAGCAGCGGGCTGGGTACGCCGAGCCCGTTACGGATGTAGAGAAGCCCAAACGAGTAGGCGATGATGAAGATTAAGCCCTCGAGCAAGCCGAGCACGTTAAACCCGTCAAAGTCGAGCCTTCCTTCGCGCCGAAAGAGCAGGTGGAAAGAGAACGAGAGCAGGAGCGCGAAGCCGAGCGCGGCGAGCGCGCCCAGGAGGGCCGCGACACGCAATTGACCAGGCCGGCGCATCAGGCGGGTTTCGAGGAGGGAACGGGAGCGGTGAGGCCGGGGGTGCTAAGGTGCTCGGGCTTATCAACATCCGCGCCGAGCGCGGCGTGGGGCGTGATGAAGGCGCGCACGGAGCCCTGAAGAA
This sequence comes from Trueperaceae bacterium, assembly GCA_965214995.1. GTDB lineage: Bacteria > Deinococcota > Deinococci > Deinococcales > Trueperaceae > CBDCCT01. The sequence goes on along the minus strand of CBDCCT010000002.1, from coordinate 2,723,991 downwards.
TTTCGCTGATGCGGCGCTCGAGCACCGCCAGCGGCAATCGCCCCGTCACGAACTTGAGCAAAATACCCGGCCCGATAAGCGCCGCCAATGCCAGCGGATTCTTGCGCGCCCGGTAGGCGCGGTCCACAAAAGGCAGCAGCGTCGGCACCATACTGGGCCGCAGCACGATGAGGTTGCCCCCTGTAAAGGTGCCCTCCTTGAAGCGCGCGTAGGTGCGCTTCTGGCCCGGAAACTGCGCCTCTGCCGCGCCCTTGGACACGATGGGGTAAAGCAGGGCCGCTGTATCCGCAGCACCGGGAGAAAGAACGTGGTCCACAGCCTCCGTGGTGAGCCAGGGCAGGTCCGCCGAGACCGCCAAAAGACGTCCCTCGGGCGTCGAGACCGCGCGGGCGGCCTCCAGGCCCCCTCGCAAACTGTCGGCCATTCCCTTGCCGGGCGTTACCACGCGGTCAACGTGGGGCGCGAAAAGGGGGCTGGGCTCACCGACGTAAACGACGCGCGTGATGTAGGGGCTGCCCCGCAGGGCCTCGAGCACGTAAAGCCCCAGAGGCTTGCCCTGAAAAGGCACGAGCGCCTTGGACGCGACCCCCGCGTGCGCCGCCAGCGCGTCCGCGCCGCCGCCCAAGACCACCGCGACAACGTCAGAAGGTGGGTCCGAAGCCACGTTTGTACGGGTTGAATGTGACGGTTCGTTACACATGTGGGGCTATCATATGACGTTTGCGCGCCCCGCGCAGCGGCAACGCGCGGGTGTGCTCCAGAAGGACGGTTGCTCGCTCAGTGTTGACTCTTCAACGTAAATGTTTTTCTCCTCGAGGCCGACTTGCGCCAACAAATACTATGTAGCAATCATACAAAGAGCTTGTGCAGGATTGCCTGCACAAGCTCTTGAGAAGCAAAACCGCTAGAGGCGCGACTGCGACACGCGCACCTGGGTCGTTTGGCCGCCGCGAATCTCAAAGGAGCGCACGACGGTGTTGAAACCCGGCGCGACGATGACCAGCTCGTGCGTGCCCGTCGGGAGGTCGTCGAGGGTCAGGCGGCCCGACCCGTTGGGAACGGTGCCGACCATCTCGCCGTTGATGAAGACCTGGGCACCGCCGACGTTGGCCTGGATCTGCACCGAGCCGAGGAGCGGCTGGAGGTTCGCCCCCACCGTCTGAGCGCCCCCGCGGTTTACCGTAAAGGTGGTGGTCACGTCGTCGTAGCCGGGCAGCGTAAAGCGGGCGGTGTAGGAGCCTTCATTAAGCGTCACGCCGCCCGTGGGCGTGGTGCCGACAAGCGAGCCGTTGACGTAGACTTCCGCGCCCCGCGGCTGGCTCTGGAACGAAGCCGTCCCCGTTCTGGGTACGGGATTGAGAGAAGCGTCTACGCTCGTTCTGGCCCCGCCGCTCAAGCTGATGGTCGTCTCAAAGGTTTCATAATCGTTACGCTCGACCCTGACCGTGTGCTGCCCCCGGCGCGTGCCGAAACGCACCGGGGTGTAGCCGACGAACGAGCCGTCCACATACGCCGCCGCCCCGCTCGGGTTCGAGGTGATGCTGATGGTGCCGTAGGCCGGAACGCTGGGGCGAGAGCCCACGTAGAAGATGGCGGTGTCCGTGACCCAGTCCTCCTGAGCAATAGGGCTCACCACGATGGACAGGGTTTGCGCGAACGAGTCCTCACCCTGCTCGCTCACCGAAAAGTCGCCCGACTGCGAAAAGCCCCGTAAGGTGCTCAGGTCCAAAGACTCACGGCTGGCGACCGCAATCACTTTGTCCAAACCCTGCGGCCCCGCCACGTCAAAGGTGTAGCGCGCATTCTGGGGCGGGAAGTAGCGGGTCGAACCCGCCTGAACAAAGTTGTTGCGACCGTCGTCTAGGCGGTTGGGCAGAATCTGTTCGATGGTGCCGTTCGAGTGGACGCTATACAAGTAGACGTAGGCGTCTTCCGAGACGCTCACGCCCACGCGGATGCTCTCGCCGATGTTGTAGACGGGCGCACTCTCGCCCGAGGTGTCTTTGTCGACGAACACTTCTACATCAAACGAGGGGCTGGGGTTGACCACAATCGACTGCGGGCTGATGACCACGTTGTCTTGCGCGGCGGCGGTGCCCAGTACGGCTAAAATGAGAGCCAGGACGGCTGTAGATAACTTTTTCATACGAACTCCTTTCATGGGGGAAAGCGTAGCACAGCCGTTCTCATGAAGGTGTGTAAGAAATAAACTTCTCTTCACGCCCCGTCCCTACGCTCCGACGACTGTTAAATATCTCATCATCACGGTTCCAAAGGGAACGTGACCCCCGCCTAAAGAAACCCGCCGCCCTTTCTCATGCCCACCTAAGCCGCGCCTCTCATGATGGAAGAACGCCCCGCCAGGGCCACGCGCCAGATTATGCTGAAGCGAGCAAAAACGAGCCCGACAAGTAAAAAGCTCGACAAAGGAGTTTCATGCCCCACGCATTTCGTAAATCAACCTCCCTTTCAAAGGGATTATGCCTCGTTCTGGCCCTCTTCGTAGGGTACGGGAGCGCACAAACGCTCTCCGCCGACCAAATTCTCGCCAACTTGCAAGCGAGCGGCGAGAGCTTGCAAGACGCTTCTTTCACGCTTACGGGCAACATTATCGAACAAAGTGGGGCCGATACGCCCTTGGAACTCAACGTCCAGCTCATCCCGGAGGAGAAGCTGGCGCGGGCCGACATCCTCCAGCCCGACGCGCTGGCCGACAACTTCATCGTGGTGGACGACCAGGCGTTCTACAACTATCTTTTTGTCACCAATCAGGTGACGGTTTTGAACACTAACGACCCCGACGCCTTGGCCGGACTTTTTCCCGACGCCCAGGCGCAGGTGGAGGAGGCGGAAGAGGGCTTTAACTTCGACCTCTCGCTTAACAGCCTCTCCGAGGGCTGGGACGTGACCGTTGAAGGGTATGAGGAAAGCCCCGTCGGCAACGTGTACAAACTCCGTTTCACCAACCAAGACGAGGCCGCCACCGTGCATTACGTCGAGGCCGACATCGTGGACGGAGAAACGGGCGGCAACTGGTATCCGTACACGCTCACATTCCTCAACGCCGACAGCACGGCGCTAGCCAACCTCACCTTTGAAAATTTTAGGCGCGACGAGGGACTAAATCCCGACGAACTGCGCTTCATCCCCCGCGACGCTGAAATCATAGATGAAAGGTAGCAAGTAGAGAAAGAGGAAAGAGCCTTTTAACGCCCCTACACCATGTTTTCCGGCACCACGATGCGGTCGAACTCCTCGGGGGTGAGGAACTCGAGCCTCTCCGCCGCCTCCTTGAGGGTCAACCCCTCGGCGTGCGCGGTCTTGGCGATTTTGGCGGCTTTGTCGTAGCCGATGTGCGTGTTGAGCGCGGTGACCAGCATGAGCGAGTTGTTCAGGTGCTCTTTGATGCGCGCGCGGTTGGGCTCGAGGCCGACGGCTAGGTTGTCATTGAAAGACGCGCAGGCATCTTTCAAGAGCCGCGCGGAGGTGAGCAGGTTGTAAATCATCACCGGCTTGAAGACGTTGAGCTGGAGATGGCCGTGGGTACCCGCAACCGCGACCGCCGTGTCGTTGCCGATAACTTGCGCGCAAGCCATCGTCATCGCCTCCGCCTGGGTGGGGTTGACCTTGCCCGGCATGATGGACGAGCCCGGCTCGTTCTCGGGGATGAGAAGTTCGCCCAGCCCGCTTCTCGGCCCCGACGCGAGCAGGCGGATGTTGTTGGCGATGGTGAACAAACTCACCGCCACGCGCTTCAAGGCGCCCGAAGCTTCGACCACCGCGTCGTGCGCGCTCAAGGCCTCGAACTTGTTTTCGGCGGTTATGAACGGGTGGCCCGTTTCCTCAGCGATTTTTTGGGCGACCCGCTCCGCAAAACCCTCAGGCGTGTTGAGGCCGGTACCCACGGCGGTGCCGCCCAGCGCGAGTTCTCGGAGGTGCGTAAGGGAACCGTTAAGCGCCTCCATCCCCTTTTCGAGCTGCGCCGCGTAGCCCGACAACTCCTGGCCCACGGTCAAGGGCGTCGCGTCCATGAGGTGCGTGCGGCCTATTTTGACCACGTCCATAAACTCACGCGACTTTGCCGCAAAGGTGTCGTACAACCTACCCAGTTCCGGCAACAGCTCACCCTTAATTGCTGTATACGCTGCGATGTGCATGGCCGTCGGAAAAGTGTCATTTGAAGACTGCGACTTGTTCACGTCGTCGTTGGGATGGACCGGCGTCTTGGAGCCCATCTCCCCACCCGCCCGCTCAATCGCGCGGTTCGCAATCACCTCGTTCACGTTCATGTTCGACTGCGTGCCCGAGCCCGTCTGCCACACGACCAAGGGGAAATGCTCGTTCAACGCCCCCGAAAGAATTTCGTCGCACACCTCGGCAATCGCGTCCGCTTTCTCCTGCGGGAAGTCGGTCAACTCGGCGTTGGTCAGCGCGGCGGCCTTTTTTAAAACCGCAAAGGCGCGGATGACCTCCAAGGGCATCCGTTGCCCGCCAATCTTGAAGTTCTCCAGCGAGCGCTGCGTCTGCGCGCCCCAATACTTGTCGGCGGGCACCTGCACCTCGCCCATCGTGTCTTTTTCGGTTCGGTAAGCCATTCTAACCTCCGTGAGTCATGCTTGCGCAATACGGCTTATGCTAACGCACAGTTTGAGATGGTGAGGCTCGAGGTGCGGCTCTAACGGGCCTTACTTAGCAAGCGCAAACCGCAGCGCGTGCGGCAAACCGTTGCGCCAATTCTCCCAGTTGTGCCCAGCGTTCCTTTCCGCGTAGGCGTGCTCGTAGCCCTTGGCTTCCAAGACCTCATGCACGAGCCGGTTCACCTTAGTAAGCCACTCGAGCGTCCCCACCTCCGCATACCAGCGGATAGGCTCCCGCTCCCGCGCCTCTAACTCCGACGCCACCCAAGACTCACTACTTTTGTAAAAGTCCATATCCTCAGGTGTGCCCAAAAAGGCCCCCGACTGCGCGACCACTGTCCCGAACAGCTCGGGATGATGAAGCGCCAGCGTCGCGCTCACAAGCCCGCCTAGACTCGCGCCCATCGCCACGCGCTCTTCCGTGGTCTTCAGCCTCTCCTCGACAAAGGGGACGAGTTCATCGACCATAAATGCGCGGTAGTCGGGGTTGAAACGGTACTCCTTGGTCCGGCTGATGGGCTCGACGAACACGAGGTGCGCAGGAAGGATGAGGTCGTCTTTAAGCAGCGCCTCCATCACCCTATGCAGCCCCGCGATGCGCAAATAAGCGGTGCCGTCTTGCACGTAAACGCAGGGCAGCGCCTCGTCCTCATGTCCTTTGGGCGTGTAGAGGGTGAGGCGGCGGGTTTGGGTTAGGTGGGCGGACTCGAGCCTGTGCCGCCGCGTCTCCCCCATCGCCAATTCCTCTTTTACATCGGCGTAGGGGTCCGCGCGGTAGTCGGGGCCTAGAACCGCGCTTGCGTTTGGGTACCAAGGATTGTCCGCCTTTATCTTGTTGAGCGGGTCCGCGCGCATCTTACCCTCGGCGTCCAAAAAGGCGTATTCAAAATAGGCGTCGTCGGGCAGCTCGAAGGAGAACTTCGTCACCTTGGCGGCGTCCACCGGGTGCGGATTCCGCTCCATGTCGGTGTGGTCGGAAACGATGTGGGTGGCCCAGTCGGGGATGGGGATGGTGACGTTCATGACGCCAAACTATTTCTATAGACCACGGTAGATGTCTCTACGGTGGCCCACAAGCAGCAAATCAACAAGCTTCTCCTCTTTGTCAACTTCATAAATAATGCGGTAGTCCCCGACTCGAAGCCGGTAAGTAGCGGTTTCACCCTTGAGCTTTTTAGTTGGGGAAAGGGGTCGTCAGCCAACGCCTGGATACGCGGCAAGAGACGTTTAACCACATCGCCTGGCAATCCAACCAGAACTTTGCGAGACGTTCTGGTTTGGACCAGCCTATAATTTGCCACTACGCCTAAGCTCCGCCTCCAGTTCCTCAAAAGGCGTCCGCTCTTCCCCTCTAACTTTGGCAACCATCGCCAAATCATAAAGGTCCTCGAGCAGCGCTTCGTACGCTTCCAATGTGAGAATGACGTCCGTTTTCCGACCTTCACTGTCGATGATGTAGCGGGGTTCGCGCTCCGTCACTGCCATAGAGCGAGTATAGCAAGCCACCCCAAAGAAACGCGCATGACGCAAAGGGGTGATAAAAACTTCGTGTAGACTTGAGCATGACACAGCCCTTTGATACCGTAAAGGCCGATACCCTCAAAAACAAGCCCTGCCTGAAGTGGCAACACTACCCCGACGAGGTGCTGCCCCTCTGGGTCGCCGACATGGACTTTCCCACCGCCAAACCTATTCAGGAGGCGTTAGAGTCCTACGCCAAAAGCAACAACTTGGGCTATCCCTCGTGGAACGGCCTGCCGGGGCTTAAAGAGAGCGTGCAGGGGCGGTTGAGGGCGCGTTACGGCTGGGAGGTGGGGCTCGAGCAGATACACCCGCTCAACGGCATCGTCACCGGCCTCTTTTTGGGCTCTCTGGCGCTCGCAAGCGAGGGCGAAGAGGTCATCGTCCAGTCGCCTATTTATCCGCCATTCATGATGGCCGTCGAGGAGACGGGGCGGGTGCCGCTCTACAACCCGCTCGTGCAGGGGCCGGAGGGGTGGGAGATGGATTTCGACGGCCTAGAAGCCCTCGTCACCCCCGCCACGCGCCTCCTCATGCTCTGCAACCCGCACAACCCCACCGGGCGCGTGTTCCGGCGCGATGAACTCGAGCGCTTAGCCGACTTCGCGCTGCGCCACCGCCTTTGGGTCGTGTCGGACGAACTGCACAGCGATTTAGTTTATCAGGGCGAGACGCATATCCCCATCGCCTCACTAAGCAAGGAGATTGCCGAGCGCACACTCACGCTGTTCGGTCCCACCAAGACGTTTAACATTGCGGGGCTCAAAATCGGCTTTGCGGTGTCACGAAACGAAGCGTTGTTAGAACGCGTCAAGGCTCGAGCGCACGGGCTCGTGGGCGCGCCCAACGTGATGGCGCAGGCGGCGACGATGGCCGCGTATGGGCACGGGGAGGCGTGGCTTGGGGGGGCGCTTGCGTACCTGGACGGCAACCGCCGCTTTATCAAAGATTTTTTAGACGAGCACCTGCCGGAAGTCGGATACACTCAGCCCGAAGGCACCTACCTCGCCTGGCTCGACTTCCGCGCGTGGGGCTTGGGTGATGAGCTTTATCCGTTCTTGCTAGAAGAGGCCAAAGTCGGCCTCAACGACGGCCCCGCCTACGGCCCTGGAGGCGAGGGCTTCGCGCGGCTCAACTTTGCGACCTCGCGCGGGATTGTCGAGGAGGCGCTGACGCGTATCCGCGACGCCCGGCGGGCGCGTGTTTGACCCGTATCCACCGGAACTCGAGCACTGCACCCGCTGCCCGCGCTTAGTTTTACACCGCGAGGAGGTCGCCCTTACCAAACGCCGCAGCTACCGCGAACAAACCTACTGGGGCCGCCCCGTGCCCGGCTTTGGCGACCCGGAGGCCGAGATTTTGCTCTTGGGCCTGGCCCCCGGCGCGCACGGGAGCAACCGCACCGGGCGCATGTTTACGGGCGACGGCTCGGGTGACTTTTTGTTTCCCGCGCTCTACCGCGCAGGTTTGGCAAATCAGCCCGAGTCGGTGGGGCGGGGGGACGGGCTCGAGCTTATTAACCTCTGGATAAGCGCCGCCGCGCGCTGCGTCCCGCCTAGCAACCGCCCCACCCGCGGCGAGGTCGCCAACTGTCGGGGTTGGTTGGGGCACGACCTCGGCGGTCTCCCCCATCTCAAGCTCGTGTTAGCGCTCGGTTCCATCGCGCACGACAGCTATCTGGAGCTTCTTAGAGCGCGGGGGCACACCGTCATCAAAAACCACTATCCCTTTGCTCACGGCGCGCTGCACACGTTTGACGGGGCACTGCCGCTGCTCGACTCCTACCACGTGAGTTTTCAAAACACCAACACGGGCAAGCTGACGCCGGAGATGTTTGACGGGGTGCTGGAAAAGGCGAAAGCGTTGGCGGATACTCTCACATGTTAAAGACCCCGCTCCTTGCGGCTGACGATAAAGGGCGTGGCGAGGTCTTCGTTGTTAATCTCAAAAGTCGCGTGACGCTCAGGCGTGCAGCCGCGCAAATATAGCCTTTGTCCCTCCACGTAACGGAGGTTCTGGAATGCCTGCGGGTCGGGCGAACCCTCACCGCGCGCCGCGCCTCTTGGGATGGAGATGTCGAACCCCACTTTGAGAAAAACGGACACATCCCAGTAGCACCGCAGCTCGAGCCGGTGAAGGAAGATGCCATCGAACACGAGAACGGAACCCAGCAGAGCGCTTTTCTCAGGCACTTGCACGGGCGCGTCTAGCCTATGGTCAAAAACCGCTGTGCGGTAAAGACCCGTGCCGCCCGGACTGAGGGGCTCGAGCAGCGCCGCCTTTAACGCGGCGTAATCATAGGAGTCAAGAAAGAAGCCCTGCGGAGAGTCCCGGCCCAAACGGTAACGTACGGCTTTCGGATGATGAAAAGAATCAACAGAGGCGCGTATAACCGTTCTGCTGGACGCCTCTAAAACATGTGCAAGCTCGTCACCAAATATAGTTTTACCCGCCCCGTCAACACCGTCAATGCCGACTTTAAGCGTGGGGATGGCGAGGTCCGTAGATAGAACGGCGTCGGCAACTTCCCCTAAAATCTTTTGGCGCTCCGGCGTGGTGTGGCTCAAGTTCATCCACCATACCAACCAAGGGTAAGCTTGGGTCATGTCGCTGCCGACGCTTTCTTTGAGTGACGCTCTCGAGCCCGCCCTCTTGTCGGGGCACCCCTGGATTTACCGCAACCACCTATCCAAACACGGGCTGCACAACGGCGACTGGGTGCGCGTGCGCGCGGGTAAAGCCGAGGCGGTGGGGCTTTACGATGAGGAGAGTGCGATTGCGGTAAGGCTTTTCGGCGCGGAGATGCCTGTGCTTGCAGAACGCGTCAACGAGGCGCTGGCGCTGCGCGAGGAGCTTTTCAAAGGGCGAGACACCACCGCCTACCGGCTCATTTACGGCGAGGGTGACTATCTGCCCGGCGTGACGGTGGACCGTTACGGGCGTTACGCGGTGCTGCAAACGTACGCGAGTAGTGTGGAGGTCATCGTGCCGGAGGTGGTTAAGGCGCTCGCCAAGCTTAAGCTGCGCGGCGTGGTGACGCGGGGGGCGGGGGGGCTCGAGCCCCTCTGGGGTGAACCTCCGCCGCCCGAACTCACCGTGAGGGAGAACGGCCTCAAGCTTTTAGCCAACCTCTACGAAGGCCAAAAAACCGGCCTCTTTCTGGACCACCGCGACAACCGCGCGACGCTGGGCCGTTTCTGTGAGGGCCAAAGTGTGCTCAACCTCTTTTCCTATACCGGCGCTTTTTCGCTCTACGCGCTTCAAGGCGGCGCAACGCACGTGACAAGCGTGGACATCGCGCCCGCCGCGACGGAGGACGCAAAGCGCAACTTTGAGGCGAACGGCTTTGACCCCGGCAGGCACACGTTTCTTACCGAAGACTGCTTTGCGCTTTTGGAACGGTACACCCAAAAGGGAGAAGGGTTCGACGTGGTGGTTTTGGACCCGCCCTCACTGGCACGAAACAAGGAAAAACGCTTCGCGGCGCGGCGCGCCTACCGCAAGCTCAACGCGCTCGCCGCCCGCTGCGTGCGTCCCGGCGGCTTTTTGGCGACGGCGAGCTGCACCTCGCAGGTTTCGCCCGCCGATTTTTTGAGCGTGCTTGGCGAGGCGGCGAACGGGGCGGGTAGGCGCTTGCAAGTCGTCCATGAGGCGGGTCACGCCGCCGACCATCCCGTCCCCGCGACTTTTCCCGAGGGGCGCTATCTGAAGTTTGTAGTGGCCCGCGTTCTTTAGGTTTACCATTCACTCCAAGCATCTTTAAGCATATTGCAGGTGTTCTCTCCACATGCAGCACGCACATCAACTGACGCTAACGCAAAGGGAATGGCATCCTTAAGAAGCTCCTACGCAGCGTGAAGCTCGAGCCACTCGAGCAAATCCTCGACAGCTTTCTCCTTGCCCACGTCGTTGAAAATCTCGTGGTAATAGCCGTCGTAAACGTTCAGCGTTTTATCCTGCGAGCCTACCCGCTCGTAAAGCTCCCGGCTTCCATCCGGTGCGGCCAGCCGGTCCGCGCCGCCGTGCATGATGAGGACGGGCAGGCGGACGCTGTCGGCGCGCGCCATCACAAAAGCGCCCGCCTGGAGCATTTCGTTACCCAAGCGCGCCTTGACCTTGCCGTGGTAAACGAGCGGGTCCGTTTCGTAAGCCCCCACCACCGCCGGGTCGCGGGAAAGCGCGCTTGTGTCCAAAGACTGCACGGGCAGGCTCGGGAAAAGGCGGCTCACCGGGCCGGAGAGCGCGAGGAGCGGACGGGGGACTTCGACCGCGTTGCTAAGATACGCCCCACTCAGCACGAGGCCGTCGACCTTTTCGGGCTGCTCGAGCACCATTTGCAGCGCCACCAGGCCGCCCATGCTGTGACCCAACAAAAACCGGGGCGGGTTCGGGTGAATCTCGCGCACGTGCTCAATGAACCGTGTGAGGTCGGTGACGAACTCCCGAAACACGCCGATGTTGGCCCGCTCCCCCTCGCTGTGGCCGTGCCCGCGGAGGTCGAACGCGTAGACAGCGTAGCCCGCTCCCACCAGCCGCGCCGCCAGCGCGTCGTAGCGCCCGGCGTGCTCGGCGTAGCCGTGCGCGATGATGACCGCCGCCTTGGGCCGCTCCGTTCCGTCGGGAAGCCAGCGGTAGGTTGCCAAAGCCGCACCGTCACCCGTCTTTAATAAATAGGTCTGACGCTGCACGGAAGCCTCCCTTATCCAGACCTTCTTACGGATTCAGTAAATCATCCTAACATCATGCTCCGCCGACGCCTAAATTTTTGGCAGTGGGGACGGTTGCTCGAGCCCTCACAACTCCCCGCACGTGTCCGGCGGTGTCTCGCCCCCCGCCAGCGCCTCCATCCACGCCACCGTCGCCTCGAAACCCGCCTGCCGGGTGTAGCGGTGGCGCACCCCTGGAAAGGTGAGGTAGAGGACGGGGGAGGAGGCCGCGCAGAGTTCCTTGACAAAAAGCGCTTGCGTGGGGTTGCGGACAATCACGTCGTCGTCGCCTTGGATGATGAGCGCGGGGAGGCCGTGGCCGGATAAGCCGGTGCGGTTTTCGTCCAGCACGCGTTTCACCTCCGGGAAGGTTTCGGCCAAACCGTCACCGTAGAGCGCGGCGGCGAACGCGGGCTCGTAGACGGAGGCGTCAAAAGGATAAAACTGCTGAATCTGGTCTACGCATTCAGTGTTAGCGACGGTCTCGAGCGTCGGCAACCAACGCTCAGCCAGCACTTGAGTAGGGTCGAAATCTGCATAGGCGGCGCGGTAAGACTGCACGATGTAGGGGGCGTAGTAGGGACCCTCGCGCAAAAGCCGCTCCACATTGGTGGTCGCGCCGTAGCCAATCATGCCGGTGAGGGGCAGCTCAGGCGCGTAAGAGGGCCGGAGGTCGGCGGCGGCAAAGGCGGCGTGGCCCCCCTGCGAGTAGCCCGCCGTGAAAACAGCGCCCGACGGTTTGACGTTGGAGGGATTCACGTCAGCGTTTGTGCCGAACGCCTCGAAAAAGGCGTAGGTCGCCCGGACCGCGTCGAGCAGCACCCGCCCCTCGGCGCGCGCGTTGAAGTAGGCCTGGGTGCGGTCGGGGTCGTTAAAGCCCAGATAGTCAGGGAGAATACTAATAAAGCCCCGGCTCGCGTAGGCCAGCAGGTAGGCGCGGTAATAGCCTAAAGGGTGGTCGGCGTATTCGTACTCCCTCGAGGGCGCGCACTTCTCCGCCAAGCCCGTCGTGCCCGCGCCAAAGGCGTACACGGGGCGCTCAGTCTCTTCAACTAAAACGGGAACGAAAAGCTGCGCGACGACTTCGGTGATGGAGCCGTCTAAGTCGGTGGTGGTGTAGCGCAAGCGGTAAGTATCCACGGACGCGGCGAGGGGCGGCACCTCGTGCGGGGCAAAAAGTGGCGCGGCGAGCGCTTGAATGTCACTTGGTTGGTAGGTGCCGGTGGGGGTGAGCTCGAGCAGCGTCCCCGGCGTTTGGGCCAGGCTAAAACCGAGGGTAAACAAAAGGAAGGTACAAACAAGGTGGCAGGCTCGGGACAACGGGTCTCCTCTCGAGAATAGAACTACACAACGACAGAACTACACAGCCCAGTGTCTCGGCGTCACTTTACCCCACTCGACCCATTACTCGAGGAGGTCACAGTCCGAGGGCGGCTCCTCGCCGTCCGCAACGCTCTCCATCCAGGCCATCGCTTCTTGGAAGCCAATATAACGCGTTTCGTGGCGGGTGCGCAGGTAGTTGGGGTAGCGCACCCGGCTGCCGTTCTCGCAGAGGGTCGCCACAAAGGCGTTTTGCGACTCCAGCGACACCACCGGGTCGTTCACGCCCTGCAAGATAATCGCGGGAATACCGTGCGCGGTTTCCCCGGCGTTGTTCTCCTCGAAAAGCTCGAAAATATCGGGATAGGCGTCCGCCAGCGTGTCCGTCCGAAGCGCCTCGGTAAAAGCGGGGGTGAAGAGGTTTGTGGGAGTGGAGGGGTAATACGCCTGCGCCCCCAGCACGCAGAGGCGTTCGGCGTCCGCGACGAAAGAACCCAGCCACGGCTCGGCGAGCACCTCGGCGGGGTCGATGCGGTTGCCGAAAAAGGTGTTGTAGCTGTAGATAACCCACGGCGCGACGTAGGTAAATTCGCGGAAGAGGTTGTCCAAACGCGTGCTCGGCCCGAAGCCAACGACGCCCTCTAAGGAAACGTCCGGCGCGTAGGTCGCGACCAAGTCGGCGGCGGCGAAGGCGGCGTGGCCCCCTTGGGAAAAGCCGCCGACGAAAACGCCGTTGGGGGTGACGGGGGTGTCCTCGAGCAGCGCCGCAATCGCCCGCGCCGCATCCAACATCACCCGGCCCTCGGCAACGCGGCTGAAGTAAGGCTGAAGCTCGCCTGTATCGAAAAAACCCATATAGTTGGGCATCACGCTCACGAAGCCCTGCCCCGCGTAGGCGAGGGTGTAGGCGTTATAGGTGTCCCAACTCCGCGCCTCGACGTAACCCCTCGAGGGCGCGCAGGCCTCGACCAAGCCCGTCGAGCCCGGCCCGAACACGAACAGAGGGCGGCGCGCGGGTTCGTCAAAATTCGGGACGAAGAGCTGCGCCGTGATGGTGCGCGGTTCGCCGTCTAAGCCGGTACTTTGGAAGGTGATGAGATAGCTTTCCACGCTGTAGCGCGCCGGGAGCGGGTCGGTGCCGTTGTTGCGGAAGCGCCCCCCGGTGACGCCGTTAATCTCGGCGGGGCTCAGCGTGCCGGTGGGCGTGGCGCTCAGCAGGGTGCCCAGTTGGGCCAGCGCGGCGCCGAACGCGCCGCACATTACAAGAACGGCAGTGACGAAAAAACGGATAGCTTTCACAGGTTTGAGCGTCTCCTCAAGGATTGAATGTCGTGTTGCCGATTGCATCAGTTGTGCTATTCACCGCGCCGTCCCTCACGGGCAAGTAGCGCGCGGGAATCTCCCAGATGACGAGTTCGGGGCGCGCGTTGCGGAACGCTTCGCTCGCCAGATATTGCGCCATCGGCGCGAAGGGTCCTCGACCCTCCTCGGCGGCGTTGAGCACATCCGCCTGGAGCGCGTTCTGGAGCGCCCCGCCAAAGTTCCAGCGCGGGTCTGCACTGTAGCTCGAGCCGACGAGCGCCACGGGCACGCGGGGCTCGCCGAAGAGATTGCTTCCCGCCTCTAACGGTACTGTACGAAAACGCTCGAGCCCGTCCGCCCGCGGCCCCCAACGCTTAAGGCCCCCCAGCGGCACGAACGCCAAAAGGTCCCCGCGGTAGGACTCGGGACCTAAAATCTGCGTTTCAAACTCGGTTTCACCCAAGCCCTCAAATGGAACTCTCGTCCGCACCTCGCTCGCCACAAGCTCCGCCACCACGCGCGCGCCGAAGGGCGTCCAGTGGGTGTCGGTGCGTAAAAACACGGGGGCTTTACGTTTGGCTTCCAAAAGCGCCTCCAGAACGTCCGGCGCGACGATGCCGCGCTCGAGGAGTTCGCTCCGCAGGGTTTCATAACAGGCGCGCGCCTCATCGGGCAGGGTGTAGCGCCCTAACGTCTCCTCGTAAACGCTCGCCTTGGCGGGGAGAACAACCACGACGAGCGAGGCACCCTCCGCGGCGAGGGTGTCGCGGACGCTTAAGATGGTCTCGAGGTTTTCCCGCGTCGCCGCGGCCCCGTCCGGGTAAGTCTGAAACTCCTCGGTGGTAAAAAGCCAGCCGTCCTCGCCCACGAGCACGCCGGGGCGGCCTTCGCGGAAGAGGAAGTACTCGAGCACCCCCCAAAGATTCACGGCGGGGGTGCGGAGGGCAAGTTCCTCTTCAAAGTCAGCTTGATAAGCCGCCGTCCAGTCGCCGTTAAGAACCGTCTCACCCTCTGGAGGCTTGAACGTTGCAGGATTAAAAAGCGCCATCAGCCCTCCAAGCGCCAGAAAGAGCACCATGAACACGCCCGGCAGCCACCGTAGGAGCCGCCGCGCGGTGAGCGAGCGTCTCCCGGCGCGTCGGGTTGTGCGACCTCGAAAACGGTAGTCCACTAGAACTGGAAGTAGAGAAAGGGCGAAAAGGCGTCGGCGGAGAGGCGCAGCACCCCAAGCGCGAACAAAGGCAGCACGGCGAGGTTGAACGTCGCCAGCCCCCGCCGCGTCTGGACAAGGCCGCGCCACCAGGGAGCCAGGTACACAAGCCCCCAGGCGACGACGAGGATGGTCAGCGCGGAGGGCTCGAGCTGCCAAGAAAGCGTGTCGCTCACACCCCAGCCGTTGAGCCCCGCCATGCCCGCGTACATCCCCAGTGCACTATCCAACCCGGACGCCCGAAAGGTCACCCAACCGGCGACGACGAGCAGCAGCGTACTGGGCAGGGCGAGGGAGGGCGGTAGCGTCCGCCAGCCGCGTTCCTTAAAAACGCGCTCCACCGCCAGCGCGCCGCCGTGCAGCGCGCCCCACAGCACAAAAGTCCAGGCCGCCCCGTGCCAGAGGCCGCCCAGGAGCATCACCGTCATCAGGTTTATATAAGTGCGCGCCCGCCCCCGGCGGTTGCCGCCTAAGGGGATGTAGAGGTAGTCGCGCAGCCAGCTCGAGAGCGACATATGCCAGCGCCGCCAGAACTCGGTGACGCTTTTTGACACATAAGGATGGTCGAAATTCTCGCGGAAGCGAAAACCCATCATCAACCCTAAGCCAATCGCCATGTCCGAATAACCCGAAAAGTCGAAATAAAGCTGCACCGTATAGGCGAGCGCGCCCAGCCAGGCGTCCGCAAAGGTCGGGTCGGGGAGGGCGAAGGCGGCGTTGGCTAAGGGCGCGACAGCGTCGGCGATGAGAACTTTTTTGCACAGGCCGACCATGAAGCGCAGCGAGCCCTCCGAAAACCCCTCGAAGGTGTGCGTCCGTGACTTGAACTGTCCGGACAGGTCTTTGTAACGCAAGATAGGCCCGGCGATAAGCTGTGGGAAGAGCGCGATAAAGGCCGCGACATCGAAAAAGTTGTTCTCAGCGGGCACGTCCCCCCGGTACACGTCGACGAGATAACTCACCGCCTGGAACACATAAAACGAGATGCCGATGGGTAAAAGCACGCGCAGGGTGCTCAGCGGGTCGCCGCCCAGCGACACCAGCAACGTATTAAGCGAATCCACCCCGAAATTGAAATACTTGAAATACCCCAGCACCCCCAGATTTCCCACCACCCCGACAACGAGCGCGAGGCGGGCGCGGCGCGGTGACGCGTGGGAGTGCCCGATAAGGCGTCCCATAAGATAGGTGAAAAGCGTGGTTCCGGCGAAAAGCAAGAGGAAATCCACCCGCCACCAGGCGTAGAACGCGTAACTTGCTGTCAGAATCCAGGCCGAACGCCAGCGAAAGGGGAGGAGGTAGTAAACAAACAAGAACGCGGGGAGAAACAAAAAGAGAAAAATCGTTGTGCTGAAAACCACGCGCGCCCCTTACTCCAGCGCGGCGGGCTCGAGCACGACCACCGGTCCAGTCTCCCCGTCAAACACCAAAACGCTGTAGGCGGTGCCGCGCTCTAACAGACTCGGCTCCGTTTCTCCTACAAGCTCACTCCCGTCAAACACCCCAAGCCCCACCTCTGCTTGGTTAACGACGATGCTCCCTTCGCCGCCGGGCGCGACGCTGGTTACGATACTGGTCTCACCGTCAGCGGTTTTAAGGTCGAGCGGGCCGAGGCTGGAAAAGTTGTAGAGGGTCAGGAGGGCTCGAGACGCATCAACGAGCGCCTCGTCGCGCAGGACGTTCACGCCCTCCGGGGTGAGGACGGCGGTGTAGAACGCTCCGGCCTCCGCTGTCAAGGCTTGTTCCGCGCCCGCCACGCCCAACGTCAGGTCGCCCGGTTCAACGACGCGGTAGGGCGTCACCTCGGTGAAGGCTACCGGGGTGTAATCAACATCCCCAAGCCTCGCTTCCACCTCGCCAGCCGGTGATGCATTTATGATGCGCACATAGGCCGCGTCGGGCGGGGCCGAGGGGCCGTAGAGGTTGTCTTGCGCGTAAACGCTTCCCAAAAAGAACAGCCCAACCAAAAGAAGCCAGCGTCCTGCCCCTACACGGTTTTCCATAAACGGACCTTTCTGCCCCGCTCTGGGTCGCCCCACGCGGATGTGTGGGGGTGCCTTCGAGGACGCGGCGACGCACTCTACGTTACCAGCCCAACTCTAAAAATAGTATGCGTCAGCTAGACGCTTTTGTGTTTTGAGGCGGCATCAACCGTTGTGCAAAGATTTGATGAACGGTGCAGGGATAAATGAGGGGGCTCGAGCAGTCCGCGCCACAGGCGCAGGGGGCGGTTCAGGATACGCTTAAAGGATGCGTCTACCAACAACTATGTTTATGCTTCTCCTTCTGCTGGCTCCTGCCTGGGCGCTCGCCCAGGTTTTACCCGACGGCGTGAGCACGCTCCCTTTCGTGTGCCCGCCGCCCGAGCGGGTAAATGAACCTATGAGCGCGCCCCAGAGCGAGGCGGAGCGGCTCGAGAGTGAGCGCCGCGCCCGCTACCGCGCCGTCTTCCCCGCCTACGTCGCCGCCGTGCCCGCGGAACCCGACGCGGCGCTGCTTATGCCCGTCGAGAACGTTCGGGTAAGCAACGTGGCCGACACCTGGGGCGGGGCGCGGAGCGAAGGGCGCACCCACGAGGGCCAGGATATCTTCGCCCCAACGGGCACACCCGTCTATTCGGCCACCCCGGGCTACGTCTACCGCGTGGGCGAGGCGAGACGCGGCGGCAACGTCGTGGTGGTTATCGGCGGCGGCGCGAGGCGCTACTATTACGCGCACCTATCAAGCTTCGCCGAAAACTTACGCGAAGGGCAAGCCGTCACGCCCGACACGCTCCTCGGCTACGTCGGCACGACGGGCAACGCGGCGGGCACGCCGCCGCACCTGCATTTGGGCCTGTACGTGGGTGAGCCCGGAAGCTGCGAGTGGGACGCTATCGACCCGCTGCCGCTGCTTGTTGACCGGTAGAGTCAAGACCCACGTTAACGCTTCCCACAAGCTTTCAGCGGAGGATGTAAAACTCAACCGGTCTCGACGTCTCCCGCCCCTTTCACGTGCCCCCCAACGACAACCGCGGCAACGCTCACCATTACGCTGTTCGGGATGATGAGGCTTTCGCCCTTGTCAGAGCGAAGCTGGGTGTAGCCTAAGTTGATGCTCTCAATCACGGCGGTCTCAGGCCCTCCCGCCACCTGAAGCCGCAGGGTGTCGCCCACGCGGTAGGGAAAATAGAGGAGCAGCGACACGCCCGCGATAAGGTTGGAGAGCGTGTTCGACGCCGCGAGGCCGAAAATCACCGAGGCGACGCTCACGCCCGCCAACAAAAAGGTCCCAAAGGCGCGCAGTTCGGGAATAACGTGAAAATAGGCGGTCACGGCGACGACGTACACGACCACCCGCACGACCTGCACGAAAAAGCCCGCGGCGGTGCGGTCGATGAGGCCGCGGCGGTCACGCTTAACGGCGCCCGCGACGAGCGAGCGGACGAAACGGGTCACCGTCCAGGCGAGCGCGAGAAAAAGGAGCGCGTAGACGAGACTGCCCAGGAGCGTGGTGGGCTCGAGCAAGACCAAAAACCGCTGCACACCCTAAGTTTACGACGCTTGCAGGTCTTTACGTCGGCGCTGCCCAAGGCGCTCGGCCTTTCATAAACCTCTCGCACCCTCACGGCAGAGGTGTTTTGCCCCAAGCCGCTCGCCGCGCTGCGAAGTGGTCTAATGGGGGGTGCCTTTCCGCATCAAACTTACCCTCATCGCCCTCGGCCTGCTCCTGGTCATGCTCACCGTCGTGCCGCTCATCATCCCCGTAGCGCCCTTGGCGGACACCGTTGCTGCGGGGGAGCTTGCGGACCCCGACAGTCATTTTGTCGAGGTCAACGGCTTACAAATCCATTACAAAACATCTGGAGAGGGCGAGCCTACTTTTTTGTTGCTGCACGGGTTCGGCTCGAGCACCTTCTCCTGGCGCGAGGTGCTGGCACCTCTGGGTGAACGTGGCACCGCCCTGGCCTTTGACCGCCCCGCTTTTGGCTTAACCGAGCGCCCGCTCACCTGGACGGGTGTTAACCCCTACAGCTTAGAGGGACAAGAGGTGCTCACGCTGGGGCTGATGGACGCGTTAAACATCCCCAAAGCCGTCCTCGTCGGCAACTCGTCGGGCGGGGCGCTGGCGGTGCGGTTGGCGCTGGACCATCCCGAACGCGTCACCGCCCTCGTGTTGGTGGACCCCGCGCTCGCCGGGGGCGGCGGCGCGCCCGCCTGGGCGAGGCCGCTTTTTAACACGCCGCAGATGGACCGCGCGGGCCCGCTGCTCATGCGCCAGTTCGGCGGCGACGCGGGGGCCGACCTCGTGCGCGGTGCCTGGAGCAACCCTGAAAGCGTCACCGACGAGGTGCTGGCGGGCTACCGGAAGTTTCTGAGGGTTGAGGACTGGGACAAGGCGCTCTGGGAATTTTCCAAGGCGAACCGCGCTCCTAACCTTACGCCGGAGCTTGCTAAGCTCTCCGTTCCCACCCTCGTCGTCACGGGCGCAGAGGACGCCATCGTCCCGCCCGAGGCGAGCGAACGCATAGCGGGGGAGATTCCTAACGCGCAGTTTGTGGCACTTGACGGCTGCGGTCACGTACCGCAAGAAGAGTGTCCGGACGCGTTTTTGGGCGCGGTGCAACGTTTCTTAAACGAGCGGCTGGGTGGTGTTACTTTCTCTTCTCGCGCGCTCGAGTCTCACCAGTAATGTAAACTCCCTTGTGGAAACCAACATGACGGATAAAAACATAGCTTTGCTCAAAAACCTTTCAGAAACCGCGGGCGTGCCGGGGCGCGAGGAGCGCGTGCGGGACCTCATCAGAAAGGAATTGGAGGGCGTGGTCGACACGCTTCAAGAGGACGCGCTGGGCAACCTTATCGCGCTTAAAAAGTCCGAGCAAGAGGGTGCCAAACGCGTGATGCTCTCGGCTCACATGGACGAAATCGGCTTTTACGTCAAACACATAGACGACAAGGGCTTCGTCCGGGTCCACAACGTCGGCGGCTTCGACACCCGCAACCTCTTCGCGCGGCCCGTGACGGTTCACACCTCAGGCGGGGATGTGGTGGGCGTGATGAACCCCGCGACCAAGCCCATCCACATCTCGAGCGCCGAGGAGCGAAAAAAGATTCCCGAGATGCGCGAGTTCGCGGTGGACTTGGGTCTTGACGCCGACGCGGTCAAGGAAAAAGTGCGCGTCGGCGACCCCGTCACGCTGATCCAGGAGTTCCGCGATCTGGGCGAGGTGGTGACCGGCAAGGCGCTCGACGACCGCGCGAACTGCTGGGTGCTCATCCAGGTGCTCAAAAATTTGGATACGCCCGCACACGACGTTTACGCGGTGTTCAGCGTGCAAGAGGAGGTCGGCCTGCGGGGCGCGACCACAAGCGCCTTTGGCGTCGAGCCCGACGTGGGCATCGCGCTCGACACCACCCTGGCGGTGGATACCCCCGGCATCTCGGACGACCAACGCGTGACCGAACTCGGCAAGGGCGTGGCGCTCAAAGTGATGGACTCTGGTTCCATCAGCACCCGCTGGCTTTTGGACGCGTTTATCAAACTGGCCGAAGAGAATGAAATTCCTCACCAGCTCGAGCTTCTCCCCTTAGGCGGCACCGACGCGGGCGCGATTCAGCGGAGCCGCGGCGGCGTGCCGAGCCTCACCCTGTCGATCCCTTCGCGCTACGTCCACACCGTGACCGAAATGGTCGCCAAGCGCGATCTGGAGGCGTCTGTGAAGTTATTGACACGTTATTTGAGCCAAAACGGAGGGTAAAAACGAACAGGATGTAGCTTTTCCTACTCCCGTGCGTTTTTGAGCCCGCCCGGTGCTACACTTAGCACGTGACTTTGGGGATAATCAGCGACGTTCACGCCAACGTGCTCGCGCTCGAGGCCGTGTTGGCGGTTCTGAGAAAAGAGGGGGCCAACACGATTTTGTGTTTGGGCGACCTTATCGGTTACGGCCCCTCGCCCAACGAAACCCTCGACCTGATCCGCGCCGAGGGTTTTATGTGTACGCTCGGCGCGGCGGACGAGCGCATCGCCTTCGAGTTCGCGCTCTCCCACAAACCGCGCGAGGGCGTGGCCGACGAGATTTTGGAGTGGACGCGTTCGGTCATCGAGCCGCGCCACGTCGAGTTCTTGCGCAGCCTGCCGGTTCAGTCGCGCCTGAATACGCCCGCGGGCCGTTTGCGCTTTTTTCACGGGACGCCCCAGGGACCTTCCGAACGCCTCACCCTGAATCGGGACGTGCTGGAACTCAACAAGCTGCTCGAGGCCAACCGCTGCAACGTCCTCGCCTGCGGCGGCTCGCACGTGCCCTACTACCAAGAAGTCCCCAACGGCTGGGTCGTCAACCCCGGCTCGGTCGGGCTGTCCTTGAATGGTGAGCCGGGCGCTGATTACGCGCTCCTCAAGATTAGCAAGAGCGGCGTCGAGGTGAAGATGGACAAAGTCGAGTACGACTTCGCCGCGGTCGCCTTTGACATCGTCGCCTGGGGGCTCCCCGCGATGGTCGCCGAGGCCATCCAGCGGGGTCGGATGCCCGAAAAGCTGTCTTAGAACGTCGCGCTAAGCAGTCCGAGCCAAAGGCGTCTCCACCGCGCCGCTCACGCCGCAGTTTTTACAAACGACCGAAAAAGTCGAGCAGGTCAGCCTGCCGCTGGTGCCAAAACGCGGCACGGTGATGACTTTTAAGGGCGCGGCGCAGTCGGGACAAAAGATTGCGCCGCCCTTTTCATACTGATGACACAGCGAATTTACACGCGCGTTCCGAAGAATTCGCACGATAATCCTCCTCAGGATTGGGGGTGGGGTTGGGTGGGGGACAAAAGGCTCGAGCGCATCGCTAACAGCGGAAAGATTTGAGAGCCTTGAACATGTTTCGCAGTGTTGAGAGCGCCAATAATCGGCACCGCGTCAACCACCTCCGTAGCAAGCGCCAATGTACATAAAGTTTGGGGGCGCGTGTGTGATTCACGCTACGGCGCGAGAAGGTTTTTATGTTTGCTTGTGTTTGGATCACAGGCGCGGCTCGAGCCCCTGTTCACCACACAACATCGAAGTAACGTCAAATCTCAGCAAAAACTTCGCAGACATCCGAATTTTAGTGGCTAACAGCGTTATACTTCCCCTCATAGGCATCAAGAAACCTTAGTAACAGCGCGAAATGGAGCAAAAATGACCGAAGCATATCTAATCGAGGCGGTGCGCACCCCTATCGGCAGACATGGCGGCGCGCTCTCCCCTGTTCGCCCCGACGACTTAGGCGCGCTCGTGCTGGACGAACTTATGACTCGAGCGGGCGTGCCCAAGGGTGAGGTCGAGGACGTTTATATGGGCTGCGCTAACGGCGCGGGCGAGGACAACCGCAACGTCGCACGGATGAGTCTGCTTCTGGCGGGTTTTCCCACCGAGGTAGCGGGTACAACCATCAACCGGCTCTGCGGTTCGGGTCTGGACGCGGTGGCGAGCGCGGCGCGGGCGGTGATGCTTCAAGAGGCGGACGTGTACATCGGCGCGGGCGTCGAGTCGATGAGCCGCGCGCCCTGGGCGGTGCCCAAGACGGAGCGGCCCTTCGCCACGGGCAACTTAACCGCTTTTGATACGACGCTCGGCTGGCGCTTCGTCAACCCCAAAATGGCCGAGCTGTACGGCGCCGAGGCGATGGGCGAGACCGCCGAGAACTTGGCTGAAGAGTGCGGCATCTCGCGCGAGGCACAAGATGAGTTTGCGTATCAAAGCCATCAAAAGGCGCTAAAGGCTATCCAAGCGGGCCGCTTCGAAGACGAAATTGTTCCCGTCACCATCAAAGGGCGCAAAGGGACCACCGTCGTAGACACCGACGAAGGCCCGCGCCCGGACACCTCGTTGGACAAGCTCGCTGCTTTACGCCCCGTGTTCCGCGAGGGTGGCAGCGTGACGGCGGGGAACTCGAGCTCCCTAAACGACGGCGCGGCGGCGGTGCTGGTGGTCTCCAAAGATTATGCAGACGCGCACGGTCTAAAGCCCCTCGCCAAAGTCCGTAGCATAGCGGTGGCTGGGGTGCCGCCCAGAATTATGGGCATCGGCCCGGTTCCGGCCTCGCGCAAAGCGTTAGAGCGCGCCGACCTCAGCCTAAATGATGTGGGCGTTACCGAACTCAACGAGGCGTTCGCCGCACAGTCGTTGGCGGTGCTGCGCGACCTTGGGCTAGACCCTGAAGACGACCGCCTCAACCCCAACGGCGGCGCGATTGCGTTGGGTCACCCGTTGGGCTGTTCGGGCGCGCGCATCCTCACGACCCTGCTCCATGAGATGAAACGCCGGGAAGCCTCTTTCGGCCTGGCGACCATGTGCATCGGGGTGGGTCAGGGCATTGCGATGGTGGTGGAGCGTGTTTGAGGAGGGCGACGAGGAGACGGTGAGGGAGCTTGACCGCGCCTGGAACGAGGCGTATGTGCGGCGGGACGTGGGGGCGTTGGCGCGCGTTTTGGCTGACGATTGGCTAGGCTTGACGCCTCAGCACGAAGTCGTGACCAAAGAGAGGCTGCTCGAGTCCCAACGCCAAGCCCCTTCTGATGTTGAGGTGTCTTTTCATGAAAGTACGCTGCACAGTTTCGGCACCACCGCCGTAACGACGGGGCGAACAACCGTCAAGGGTCCGGGCGTCTCTATCGACCAACGCTTCACCCGCGTCTACGCCAAAAGACAAGGGCAGTGGCGGGCGGTTGCGGTTCAAGTCGTACCCATCACGACCGCGTAAGGCTCCGTTAAGGCTAATCCCAAATATCCCAGCGACAACCTCATCACATGTATCACGTTCTTAAACACCCACATTCACATAGCCTTCACATTCCCTCCCCCTAAGCTTCACGCCTTCTCTCCTATCCTGACGTCAAGCCTGAGCAAAAAGTTTCACGGGCTCAGGGAAAGGAGAAAAGAATGGCTTTCGCATACGGCATGGGTCACGGTATAGGGTTTGGCTTCGGCCTGGGGTTTCTCAACCTCATTGGCACCGTCCTCTTTTTCGTCTTCCTCTTCTGGGCGTTCAAGTCCCTGGCGAGAGGTTGGCGCTACGGCGGGCGGCGCGGACGCGGGAGACGCTACGGGCGGCCCTGGGAGAGCGGCGAAGACGACGCGGTGAAGCTCGCCAAAGAGCGCTTCGCCAGAGGCGAGATAAGCGCCGAGGAGTTCGAGCGCATTAAAGCGGGACTCGGCGGAGAAGACGCGCACGCCTCCGAACCACCCTTCAAGTGGTTTAGAGATTCGGACGACGCTCTGGAGATTGCCCGCAAGCGCCTAGCCAAGGGTGAACTTACGTTAGAAGAGTTCGAGACGGTCAAACGCGCACTCAGCTAAACGCTTGGGCACCGCACTAGCTACCGACGTGGGCGTTCCCCACGTCGGTGTATCCTTGAGGCAGGTCATGCAAACGGTGCTCATTGTCGAAGACGAAGCGAGGCTTGCCGAAATCCTCGAGGACTACCTGCGGCGCGACGGCTTCAAGACCGAGCGCGCCAAGGACGGGCGGCGGGCGCTCGAGCTCTGGCGCGCGGCCACGCCCGACCTCGTCTTGCTCGATTTGATGCTGCCCCTCTTAGACGGCTTCGAGGTGGCGCGGCGCATCCGCGCGGAGTCGGGCGTGCCGATCATCATGCTGACGGCTCGAGACGAGGAAATCGACAAGCTTTTGGGTCTGGGCCTTGGCGCGGACGACTACGTGGTCAAACCCTACAGCCCGCGCGAGGTCGTCGCGCGCGTCAAGGCGGTGCTGCGGCGCGCGGGCGGTGGGGTGGTCGCGCCGGAGGTCTACAGCGCTGGCGACATCACCGTGGACGTGGGACGCTACGCGGTGCGCTGCGCCGAGGACGAGGTGACGCTCACGCCGGGCGAGGTGAGGCTGCTCGCGGCGCTAGCGAGAGAGCCGGGGATGGTCAAAGGCCGCCCCGAACTGCTCGCCGCCACGGGCGACGCCGAGCGCTACGCGGACGAGCGCACCGTGGACGCGCACGTGAAAAACCTGCGACGCAAGCTCGGGCGCTGTGGGGAGAAGCTCGAGACCGTCCGCGGCGTGGGCTACCGGCTGCGGGGCGACTGATGCCACGACGAGGTCACGGCTGGGGCCCTTATGACTGGGGCGACCGGCACGGTTGGAAACGTGGGAGGTGGAAGCGCGGGCGCAGGCGCTGGGGGCTCAGGCGGCGGTTCACCCTTGCCTTCGCGTTCGTGGCCCTCGCAGCGGTGAGCGTCACGACTTTTTTTACCTTGGGCGCTGTGTTCAGCGCCCAGGGTGAGCTTTTTGGCGTCGAGGCCCCCATGCGCGGCGGCTTCGGGGGGGGACATGACGGTTGGCAAGGCCGGGACGACCCGAGGTTTGCCGCCGCGGGGGAAGCCTTTAGGAGGATTACGCGCACGGCCTTCGTCGCGGCGCTCCTTTCATTCTTTTTAGCCTCGAGCGCGGCGGCCTTTGTGACCCGGTTTTTAACGCGCCCCCTGGCCGCCTTGACCGACGGGGCGCGGCGCTTGGCCGCGGGCGAGCGCGGGCTCAGGCTCGAGTTGCCTTCCTCCCAAGACGAACTGCGCGTGCTAACCGAAGCGTTCAACGGACTTACCGAGGGGCTCGAGCGCCAGGAGGCGTGGCGGCGCAATCTTGTCGCTGACATCGCCCACGACCTGCGCACGCCCCTGGCGGTGATGCGCAGCGAGCTCGAGGCGATGCAAGACGGCGTCGTCAGCTTAGATGAAGACGGGCTCGCGCGGCTCCATACCGAGGTGCTGAGGCTTTCGAAGCTTGTGGACGATTTGCGCACCTTGTCGCTCGCCGAGAGCGGCGGGTTGGCCTTGAGACTCGAACCCACACCTCTTAAACCTTTATTGGAAGAAACGCTCGAGACCTTTGCCACCCGCGCGCGCCAGGCTGGGCTCACGTTAACGCTCGAGCCCGTTCCCGACGCGCTCGCCGCCGACTTAGACCGAAACCAGATAGGCCGTGTGCTCGGCAACCTGCTCGACAACGCGCTGCGCTACGCCGCGCCGGGGGCGGTCGAGGTCGGCGCGGCGCGCAATGATGCCGGAGTGAATGCCGGGGTAAGCGTGTGGGTGCGCGACCACGGGCCGGGGCTGCCCCGAGAAACCTTGGAGCGCCTTTTCGAACGTTTCTACCGGGGCGACGCGGCCAGGACGCGCGAACGCGAGGGGGGCTCGGGGCTGGGCCTCACCATCGCGCGGGCCATCGCGGAGGCGCATGGGGGAGGGCTCGAGGCCGACAACCACGAGGATGGGGCGGTGTTTACGCTACACCTGCCCGCGCGCTCGGCGTAAGCATGGTGGCTGCGGGCATCACCGGCTGGCTGGGGGTGGGCAAGAGAACGCTGACGGCGGGGCCTGAGGGTGGCGGTCCTGGCGGCGGACCCCTCGAGCAAACGCGCGGGCGGCGCGCTTGACTTTGGCTCGACAGGAATTTTAGAATCAGGAGCACGAAATTGTTGTCACTCACGCTCTCTCGAGCCCTCCGCGGGTGTGCCGCCGGTCAACGCCGCCCATCACGCTTTATGTGCTCGAGGCGGCGCGGCTTTTACGCAGCGTTTTATGGGTGGCAGTCGTGACGAGTTCTCGAGAGGAGGCGTGCAGTACCGGGACCCCGTAACGTACGCTCACAAGAAAGGAACCCACCCATGCACAAGCTTTTCATCCTTCTCGCCGCTCTCTTTACCACCCTCGCGTTTGCCCAGGACGAGGACTATACCATCACCCTCATCCCCGGCCTCACCACCGACGCCTTTTACATCACCATGAACGCGGGCGCGCAGGCCGCCGCCGAGGCGCTGGGCATCACCGTGAATTTTCAGGGCGCGGAGGAATTCAACCCGACCCTGCAGGTGCCCGTGCTGGACGCGGTCATCGCCCGTCAACCCGACGCCATTTTAATTGCCCCGACCGACACCACGCAGCTCATCGCGCCCTTGCAAAGCGCGGTTGACGCGGGCATCCCGGTCATCACCGTGGACACCTTTATCGGCGACGGCCAGTACGGGGACGGCGCGGGCGAGGGCGACTTCCCGCTCTCGTACATTGCGTCTGACAACATCGCGGGCGGGCGCATCGCGGCGCGCGCGATGGCCGAGGCCATCGGCGGCGAGGGCGCGGTTTATGTGTCGAACGTGCGCCCCGGCATCTCGACGACGGACCAGCGCGAAGAGGGTTTCAAGCTCGAGCTGGCGGAAAACTTCCCGGACATCACCGTCTTAGAAACCCAGTACAACGAGAACGACTCTTCAACCGCCGCCTCACAGTTCCAGGCGGTGCTGGCGCGCGAGCCCAACCTCAGGGGCGTGTTCGGCGCGAACCTCTTCTCGGCCATCGGCGCGGCCAACGGCGTCGAGGCGGCGGGCGAATCGGACGACGTGACCGTCATCGCCTTTGACGCGCCGCAATCCATCGTGGACAGCATCGGCACGGGCTTGGTCGATATGGCAATCGCCCAGCACCCCGCCGAAATCGGCTACTACGGCGTGATGACCGCCTACGCGCACCTCACGGGCCAGTCGGTGCCGCCGCTTATCGGCACGGGCTTTACCGTGATTACCGCGGACAACGTGGACGACCCCGAGATTCAGAAGTTCATCTATTCGGAGTAAAAGATCCCCCCTGTTGACGCTAACGCGCAACAGCCCCCCTTAACAAGGGGGGTTGGGGGGATCAAAGGAGCACCCTTGCGCACCGCCACAGCCTCCCCTAAACGGTCCAGCCGTCGCCGCGCCTTGGAGATTCTTACCGGGGCGTGGTCGTGGTTATTTTTGCTTCTTATCCTCCTTCTGTTCGAGGTGTGGGCGCGCACCGCCTTTGACAGCACCTTTCTGGGACGCGTGCGCAACGTGCAGAGTATCTTGTTGGCGGCGACGCAGATTTTGCTTATGGCCTTGGGGCTCACGTTGGTCATTATTTCGGCGGGTATCGATTTGTCCATCGGCTTTATCGCGGGGCTGTCGGCGGTGACGATGGCGGTCGTGGTGCGCGCGCTCGACCCTTATATGCCGCCTTTTTGGTCTTTTATGGTGGGGATTACCGCGGGCGCGCTTAGCGCCGTCGTGCCGGGGCTTATCAACGGTTGGATGGTCGCGTGGCTCAAAGTTCCTTCGTTTATCGGTACTTTAGGCATGTTCGGCATCGCCAGGGGCGCGGCCTTTTTGGTGGCGGGCGGGGCGACGGTGGCGATTCGCAATTCAGCGGCGCGGGAATTCGGCAACGGGCGCGTGATTTTCGAGTGGGTGCCTATCCCCGTGCTTGTGGCCGCCGTGGTAACGCTTATCTTTCACTATGTGCTCTCGAGCACCCGCTTCGGCCTCTACACCTACGCGATGGGCGGCAACTACGCGGCGGCGGTGCGCGCGGGCGTCAACACGACACGGCACACGCTCATTCTTTTTGTGCTTTCGGCCCTCACGGCGGGAATGGCGGGGCTAGTCTACACGGGTCGCTTCTCGGCGGGCGCGGCGGACGCGGGCGAGCCCACGCTGCTCTACGCGGTGGCGGCGGTGTTTATCGGCGGGGCGAGTTTAACAGGCGGGAGCGGCACCATCGTGGGCACGGTCATCGGCTCGCTCATCATCGCGGTGATCCAGTTCGGCCTGGTGTTTATCAACGTGCCGCCCTACTGGCAGTTCGTGGCGGTGGGCCTGGTGATTATTATCGCGGTCTTGATTGACCAGTCGCGCGACCGGCTCGTCGGCGCCGGGGCTGGGGGGGGTTGATGGAGCCGCTGCTCGAGGTTCGAGACGTCCACAAGAGTTTTGGCGGCACGCAGGCCTCCAAGGGGGTGACGCTCGAGCTCCACCCCGGCGAGGTGCTGGCCTTGGCGGGCGACAACGGCGCGGGCAAATCGACGCTCATCAAGATGATTTCGGGCGTGTATCAACCCGACGCGGGCGAGGTGCTCTACCAGGGCCAAAGGGTCACGGGCAAAAACCCGCAGGAGATGCGCGCGCTGGGCGTCGAGACGATTTATCAAGATTTGGCGCTGGCGGAAAACTTAGATGTGGGCATCAATATCTTTTTGGGTCGTGAGAAGATGAAGCGCCTTTTCGGTTTTCTCCCTGTGCTCGACCGCAAACGTATGCGCGAGGAGGCGCGGGGGGCTTTGGAAAGTCTGGGCATCACCTTGGGCGACCTCGGGCTGCCCGTGCGCCACCTCTCGGGCGGGCAGCGGCAGGCGATTGCCATCTCGAGGGCGGTCTACTGGCAAGCGAAAGTTTTAATCATGGACGAGCCCACCGCCGCCCTGGGCGTGCCCGAACAGCGCGAGGTCAAGGACCTCATCCGCCGCCTCAAGGGGCAGGGCGTCGGCATTATCTTTATCTCGCACAACTTGAGCGATATTTTCGAGGTGTCGGACCGAATCGTGGTCCTGGAGCGCGGGCGCAAAGCGGGCGAAAGGCGCGTGGGCGAGACCGACGAGGACGACGTGGTGAAGCTGATGATGGGCGGATCCTGAGGGTTTCTCGGTTTCTGATGTCTAGGAGCGCACCGGGAGCAGCGCGTGCTTCTCTAAAAAAGTCTCGAACTTGGCGCGGTCGAACCTTGAAAACGACGCGGCGTCCTCGCCGCATACCACCGTCGGCACGCTGCGCTTGCCGTTATTTATGCGCATCACATAGGCGGCGGCCTCGGGGTCTTGTTCGATATTCACTTCGTTAAAAGGGACGCCGTGCTTTTCTAAAACCCTCTTGGCGACTTGGCAGTCGCCACACCACGACGTTGAATAGAGCGTTAGCATATCTTTCCTCCAGGGAGCGCCGCGCGTTGCGGCACGTGAGAGCCTAACACGCACCTGCTAGCTTCTTGGTTGCGTCACCTAACAAGCTTAAGCGAACCTTTTCTCTCGTCCGTTTTGTCACATTCGGGCTACCGCGGGGTCGCGCGGCGTGTATACTCGCATGAGAGAACGTAAGTTTGGCCTTTCAACTCCCACAGCTCAACTCCCACAGCATCCTCCATCAGCAACAGCATCTCCCATCAGAACAGGACCCCCCATGACATACCGAAACATTGCTATCGTCGCTCACGTTGACCACGGCAAAACCACGCTGGTCGACGGGCTTCTCAAGCAGTCGCACATTTTCAGAGAGAACCAAGCCGTCGCCGACCGCGTGATGGACTCGAACGATCAAGAACGCGAGCGCGGCATCACCATCTTGGCAAAAAACACCGCAGTCGAGTGGGAGGGCGTAAAAATCAACATCGTCGACACGCCCGGCCACGCCGACTTCGGCGGCGAGGTCGAGCGCGCCTTGGGCATGGTTGACGGCGTGATGCTCCTCGTGGACGCCGCCGAGGGACCCATGCCGCAAACGCGTTTTGTGCTGCGCAAGGCGTTGGAGCGCGGCCTCAAGCCCATCGTCGTGGTGAACAAAATTGACCGCAGGGACGCGCGGCCCGACGAGGTCGTCAACCTCACCTTCGATTTGATGGTCGAACTCGGCGCGAACAACGAGCAGCTCGACTTTCCCATCCTTTACGCGGTGGCGCGCGAGGGGCGGGCCTGGACCGAGCTTGACGCGCCCGGCGACGACCTCGCGCCACTGTTCGAGACGATTTTGGAATACACCCCCGCCGCCGACGCCGACCTTGACGCGCCCTTTCAGCTCCAGGTTGCCAACTTAGACTATTCGGATTATCTGGGCCGCATCGCGGTGGGACGCGTACGGCGAGGGAGTGCCAAAAAGGGCGACGCGGTGCTGCGTTTGGGCCGCAACGGCGAGACGCGCTCGCGTCTTACCAAACTCTATACACACTTAGGGTTGGAGCGCGTCGAAGTAGACACAGTCGAAGCCGGGGACATCGTCGCGGTGGCGGGCTTAGACGAGGTGCAAATCGGCGACACCCTCACCCACCCCGACGCGCCCGAGGCGCTCCCCACGCTCTCGGTTGACGAACCCACGGTCAGCGTGACCTTCTCGCCCAACACGAGCCCCTTTGCGGGCTTAGAGGGCAAATACGTAACCTCGCGCCACCTCAAAGACCGCCTGGACCGCGAGCTTTTGACCAACGTGGCCCTGCGGGTCGAGGAACTTGGCAGCGAGCAGTTCCGCGTGTCGGGCCGGGGCGAGTTGCATTTATCCATCCTTATCGAGGGGATGCGCCGCGAGGGCTACGAGTTCTCGGTGTCGCGCCCCGAGGTCATCATGAAAGAAGTGAACGGCGTGCGCATGGAGCCCTACGAGCACGTGGTCGCCGACGTGCCCGAGGGCGCGATGGGCGCGATCATGGAGTCCTTGTCGAGCCGCCGCGGCACCTTGGTCAACATGAGCCAGGAGGGCGGGCGGGCGCGGCTCGAGTTCTCCATCCCCTCGCGCGCCCTGTTCGGCTACCGCACCCAGTTTTTGTCGATGACCCAGGGCGAGGGGCTTTTGAACCACACCTTCGACGGCTACGAGCCCGCGGTGGGCGAGCTTAAAATGCGTCAAGGCGGCTCCCTGGTGGCGATGGAGGCGGGGGACATTTTCGCCTACAGCCTGTTTAAGCTCCAAGACCGCGGCGTGTTCTTCGTCGACCCCGGCACCGAGGTTTATGTGGGGATGATAGTCGGCGCCAACACCCGCACGGGCGACCTCAACGTCAACGTGACGAAGAATAAAAAGCTCACCAACGTGCGCGCCGCGAGCTCGGACGACAACATCACCTTGACGCCGCCCAAAAGGTTGACGCTCGAGGAGGCCCTCGAGTACATCGCCGACGACGAACTCGTCGAGGTGACGCCCAAGAGTATCCGGTTGAGAAAAAGGATTCTGGAGCCCAACATGCGCAAGCGGGAGGAAAAGGCCGGGGTGAGTTAAAAGGTGGGTTAAAACTCGAAAGTGCGTGCCTCGTTACTTGAGCGGTACGCTAAAGCCGAACTCGTTGCCGTATGCGTTCCCCTCGAGCGGTCTCCCCCAGGCCCGCCCGCCCCAACGCTGGGCGATCGAACGCACGATGTAAAGCCCTAAGCCGGTACCCCGCGCCTTGACCGACGGCCCGCGCGCGTGGGGCTCGAAAAGGCGCTCGACCGTCTCAGGCGGGAGCGGCGGCCCCTGGTCCCGCACGACAACGCGCGCCATCGCCGAATCTTCCGGGTCGGGCGCGGCTTTCAAAAGGACCGTCGCGTGGTCGGGGCCGTGGATGGCGGCGTTTTCTACCAAGTTAATGAGCACCTGCAAGAGCTTGTCGGCGTCCGCCCAGACGGTGAGGGGCGGCACGTCAAGCGCCAGGGTCACGTCGTGCGTCGTCAGGGTGTCTTGCAGCAGCGCGCGGGCGCGCGACACGCTGTCGCAGAGCGAGAGGCGGCGCAGGTGCGGCGGCTTCACGTCTACGGTAAGGTCTTCGAGCAAGCGGATGAGCCGGTCGGCCTCGCCCTCGGCACGTTCTAAAAAGCGCGCCCGCTGCGCCTCGGGCATTTCATAATGGAGCGCCTCTAGCGTTGCGCGAATCGTGGTGGCGGGGGTTCTTAGCTCGTGCGAGAGCACCGCTAAGAGTTCACGCGCGCCCTCTTGGGTGCGGCGCAGTTCGCTCAAATCGGTTAAAGAAAGACCGCCGGGGATGGGCCGGGCCAGGAGGATGCGCCCGCGGGTCTCGAGCTCCACCGCCGCGCCCTCTAAGTAGACGCGCTCGAGCCGGTGGTCCCGGAGCACGGCGATGAGCGGCAGGCCCGCCGAGTGCGCCGCGTCCACCTCAAGAAAGCGCGCCGCCGCCGGGTTGAGCCAGCGCACCCGCCCCGTTTGAACGAGAATCACGCCCTCGGAAAGGCCGCTCAACGCGTCTAAATCCGAACTCGGAACTTCTGTCACCGTCTTGTCTATAACGCCAGCCTCCCTAGCCCTCCTCATGAGGATTGACCAGCCGGTAGCCGCGCCCGCGAATAGTCTCGATATGGTCGCTCCCGATGAGCGAGCGAAGCTGCGCGATGTGCTGGTCAACGGTGCGCTCGGTGCCCAGAAAGTCGGTGCCCCAGACGCGGTCCAGGAGGTCGGTGCGCGAGAAGACCCGGCCCGGGTGCGCGGCGAGGTAAGCGAGCAGCTCGAACTCGCGCCGGGTGAGCCCCAAACGCTTCACGCCTAAGCGGGCCGTGCCCTCGAGTTCGTCCACCACGAGCTCGCCCACCTGATGCTGCGAGTCACGCTGGGTGCGGCGCAGCAGCGCGCGGAGGCGGGCCACGAGTTCGGCGGCGGAAAAGGGCTTGGCTAAGTAGTCGTCCGCCCCGGCCTCGAGCCCCGTGACCTTGTCCACTTCCGAGGCGCGAGCGGTGAGCATGAGCACGGGCAGCCGCTCCCCTTGCGTGCCCGTCCGCACGCGCCTAAGCAGGTCCACCCCGGACGCGTCCGGGAGCATCCAGTCGAGCACCACCACGTCGGCTTTGTCCAGCGCTTCCCAGGCCTCCCCCGCCGTGGCGGCCTCGTGTACCCTAAAACCCGCCTGCGAGAGGTGAAAGGCGAGAAGTTCCCGCACCGCCACCTCGTCCTCGACCACCAGCACCCGCGCGCTCACCGCGGCATACTCTTGCGAATATTGATACGAACATTCATGCCTACGCCTCGTGTCACTCGGCATCCCAACCGTTCTCGCGCCCGCCCGCAGCGCGCCCTTAGCCTCGATTCTAGCCTGACCTTTGTCAGCTTCCGGTCAGGTGGCGTTTCTCACGCGCTTTTTGGGGCCGTTCGGCCGCTTCTATGACACACGGCTGACAGGCGAGGGAAATACTGCTGCGTATGCTACGCTCGGACTTTATGAACGTTTTAGACCAACAGTTGCAGGAGGTGAGCGCCACCACCGTGCGGATGCTCTCGCTCGTGCGCGAATCGTGCGAACTCGCCAGGGCCGCGCTGATTGACGCCGACGTGACGGCCGCCGAGGCCTGCACGGAGAACGACGCGCGCATCGACGCGTTGCAGGCGTCGCTCGAGCAAGACATCCTCACCATCATCGCCCGCCGTCAGCCCGCCGCGCGCGACCTGCGCTTTCTGGGCGCGACCTACCGCGCGCTGGCCGACATCGAGCGCGCGGGCGACTACGCCGAACACGTGGCGCGCGCGGGCGCGCTTCTGGCCGGGAGCCCGCCCCTAAAAAAGTACCTCGACATGGAACGCATTTTGGTCATTTTGAGCGCCATGATTGAAAGAACCATCAAGGCCATCGCCGAGTCCGACACGACGGCCGCCCGCGAGGCGCACGCGATGGACCGGGAGGTCGACGACCTATATGAGCAAATCCAGCGCGAGCTTCTGACTTACATGATGGAAGACCCCAAAACCATAGGTGCCGCGACCAAACTGCTTAGCGTGGCTCGCTATCTGGAGCGTCTGGGCGACCACATCGAGAACGTTAACGAGCACACGCTCTTTTGGCTCACGGGCGAGCGGATGTAAAGAACCGCACATCTCCGTTTCGTCGCTTGAACATCTTGGAGTGGAGGGTGGTGCTCTACCTTCTTGCGACGTTGGGTCGCGCGACCGAAACGCCGCGTTGAATTTTTCACAGGATTTTCACGGAGGTTTTACAGGTTTTTCGCGTCGCCCTTTGGTCTCTCACCCTCGTGTTAGGCTTTTGGCGTGCAGGGGACGGCGCACCGAGACTCTAAACGTGACGAGACCCGTACAAGCAAGGATGAGCGCAGGGCGGCGTCGCGGCGTCTCCTGCTTGTCGTCGGACTTTTCGTCGGCCTGAGCATTCTTGTAGGGCTGCGGGCGGGAGACGTCGGGCGCGCTCGCTTTGTTACCGGGCTGGTCGGCACGCTCGAGCACACCGCCCAAAAGGGCAGGCGCGCGCTCCTGAACCTCTTGATAGGCCCGCCCCGCGTCGGCCTTCAGGTGGGGCACGAGGGCGCGCAGGACCATCCCGAAGAGCTCGCGGCCCTGCGCGTCAACACGGGCGGGCACGCGGCGGGCGTGGACGAGGTAGATATCAACCGGGCGGTGGCGCTCGCGTTGGCGCGGCTCCTCGAGACCCAAGGCGTCGCCGTGGACCTGCTCCCGGCCACGCCGCCCGCGGGCTACCACGCCGACCTGTTCGTGTCGCTTCACGCCGACGCCTCGCCCGACCCCGCGCGGCGGGGTTACAAAACGGCGCACTTCTCGCCTCCGCGCAACCCCCTAGAGCCGCGCCTCAAGGCCCAACTCGACGCCGCTTACGACGCGTCGGGCCTGCCGGACGACCAAAATAACGTGACCGACAGCATGAGCTTTTACTACGCCTTTAATTTCCGGCGCTACCACCACTCCGTTCACCCCGGCACGCCCGCGGTCATCGTCGAACTGGGCTACCTCAGCAATCCTCAAGACCGGGAGTATCTGAGCCACGTCGAGGCGCCCGCGGCGCGTCTCGCGGCGGGCATCCTTACATACTTACGTGAACGAGGCCGACTTGAATAGCGTTTTGAAGGGGCTCGAGGCCGAACACGTGCGCCTTTTTATCGCGCTCGAGCTCCCCCCACACGTCAAAGGGGCGCTACAGGAAACCCAAGAGGCGCTGCGTTCGCGCTTGCCCGAGGGCGCGGTCAAGTGGGGTTCGCCCGAGAGTTTCCACCTCACGCTCATCTTCTTGGGCACGGTGCAGGCTTGGGAGGCCGACGAGATCGCGGGGGTGGTGGCGCGCGCGGCGGGGCGCACCGGGGCGCTCGAGCTCCGCACGGGTCGCTTGGGCGCTTTTCCCTCCCTCTCGAGGCCCAGCGTCTTATGGGTGGGGGTGGAGGGCGCTCTCGCCGAACTCGACGCGCTGCACGCGGCCGTCACGGGCCGCCTCGACGAACGGCTGCTGGTTCACGAACGGGGCGCGTTCAAGCCGCATCTCACCCTGGGGCGCGCCGAAACGCGGCGTCCCGCCCTGTGGCGCGAGCTCGGCAGCCTGCTCGCCACCGCGCCCGGCCCGAAGCCGGTCGCGTGGCGGGCGGAGGCGGTGTCGCTCGTGCGGAGCGAGCTGCGTCCACAGGGCGCGCGCCACACGCCCCTGGCCGTTTTTCCTTTCACAGAGACGAATGTCCCGTGACAGAGCCTTTTTTTGGCTCTATCATAGAGGCATGAAGCTGGGCTTCCCGACACGCTGGCTCCTCGTAAGCACGGCCCTCTGGGGCAGCCTGGGGCACGCGCACGAAACGTGGTTTTATGACGCGTCGGGGTTCCCCACGCGGCTCGGCGCGGTGCTGGGTCTCCCCAACGCGCTCTTCGTCGGCGGGGCGCTCCTCGTAACGCTGGCGGGAGGGCTTCTCTGGCACGTCCGCGGGGGCCGCGGCCTCCTGCCGGGGCCGGAACGTTTCGGGGCCACGCCGCGCGGGCGAGAGCTGCTCTACGGCCTCGTCCCGCTGATTTTGGGCGTCCACCTCGCGGTGCCCCTGCTCGTCAACGGGGTGCAGGGCCGGCTTTTTTCGCCCGACAACGTGCTGCCGGGTGCCTGGGCCTACGCGCTCGGCCTCGTGCAGACGGGGGTGGCGCTGAGCTTTTTCTACGGCGGCTTTACTCGGCTCGCGGCGCTCGCGCTGCTCCTCCTCTGGCTCGTCGGCGTGCCCGTGATGGGCTTCGAGAGGATGCTCGAGAACGCGCACTACTTAGGCTTCGCCCTCTTTTTCTTCCTCGCGGGGCGCGGTCCCTTCTCGGTCGACCGGCTCCTTTTTCCTAAGCTCGAGCCCCCCACGCACCTCATGCGCCACGCGGTGCCCGCGCTGCGGACGGGCGTCGGCGTGTCGCTCGTCGTCGTGGCGTTTACCGAAAAGCTCGCCAACGTGCCTCTTGCTAAGGCTTTTTTGGGAGAGTACCCGCTCAACTTTACTGACAACTTAGGTTTTCCCGTGCCCGACACCCTTTTCATCCTCAGCGCCGGAAGCGTCGAGCTTATCATCGGGCTCTTTCTACTCTTCGGGCTTTTTCCCCGCGCCGTCATTCTCGCGGCTTGGCTGCCTTTCAACCTCACCCTGACCTACTTTAACTGGCTCGAGCTCGTCGGCCACCTTCCCTTCTACGGCGCGATGGCGCTCCTTTTGGTGTGGACGCCGCGGGCGGACGACGCGCGGCTGTGGCTGGACGGGCTGCGGGGGGGCCTCGGCGCGACCGACGCTCCAAAACGTAAGAACGCCCCCACGCGTGCTAGGCTGACCTCGTGAAGTACGTGATGAGATGGGTTCTCCCGCTCTCTATCTTTTTGATTTTTACGGCCTGCCGCCCGCCCGAGGGGTCTGGCACCGGCGCAACCTCCTCCCCATCAAGCACCCCGCAGGCCATCCGGGTCGAGACGGAAGGCGAGCCGACGCTCGGCGCTTCGCCAATCATCGTCTACGTCCTTGGCGACGACAATGACGGCGTCTCCGGCGCGACGGTCAGAGTCACGGGCGACATGACCCACGCGGGCATGGTCCCGGTGGTCGCGGAGGCGACGGAGAGCGCGCCGGGCCTGTACCGCGCGGACGATTTTGAATTCACGATGGCGGGCGACTGGATTCTTACCGCCGAGGTCACCCTCCCCGACGGGAGCGAAGAAACGGCAGAAACAGCCGTGACGGTGCCGGGTCAGTAGATGTTCGTGACGGGGCGGCAGCTAACAGCGCGGCGCGCGGCCGTAAGGGCGGGAGCGACCACCCTCGTCGCCTTTTTTCTTACCACCGCCCTGTTCGTCTCGCCGCTCCTCGCCGCGCATACGGATTTTGGTCACACCCACCCCGCAGGCACGCCCGGTCACACCCACGCCCTAAGCAGCGTTCTGGGTCCGGCCCTCGAGGCCCCCACAACGGCGGTCGCGTCGCCCTCAGCGCTCAGTTTCTTCTTTACGGTCAGCACCCCGCCCCTCGTGTTTGGGTTTCACGCAAACCCCGCCAACGGCATCCGGGCACCTCCCCTAACGCGGTAGATAGAACCTGCTTACGACCCTTACACGCAGGGTCTCAGTCAAGCTCTCAACACGCGTCACATCGAGCTTTGTGTGCGTCCTGAATCATAGAGGCACACGGAACTTCGGAGAGGTTTACCATGCTGAAATGGCTTTATATTATTGTGTTTTCCCTCACCCTTTACGCCGCCGCACAGACGGGCGGCACCGAACACGACCACATGCCCATGAGCGGTGGGGGGGAGCACACCCCACAAGAGGCCGTGCAAGGGTCCACGCACGACCACGCCATGACGGGCGGCGCGGAAGAAGCGACCGACACGCTCAACACCGTTGCCGTGGGCGACTACCTCATGAGCGTTGACCCGCTCGTCACCCTGGAGGGCGTCACGCTCGGCTTAAAGCTCGACACGGGAGCGGAGAACGCGCCCCTGGACGCTTCCGGCTTCGACCTGAGCGTCATCAACCCGCAGGGCGAGGCGCAGGCGCTCGAGCCCACCATCACAAGCGACACCCTGGCGACCGTCACCCTGCCGAGCTTCGCCGAAGGCGTTTGGCGTGTGGAGGGCACACTGAACGGCCAAGCGGTGAACTTTCCCGTGTCCTTGTACCAACAGACCACGCCCGAAGGAGCCACAGTCTACCTCGCGCTCGTTCCCGCGCCGAGCTTGTCGACGCGCGGTCTCGCCGAGGTGTACGCCTACGCGTTCGAGGACGGCGCGTTCATCCACGGCGACTACGCCCTCCAGTACAACATGACCGGCATGAACCACGCGACCGACGAGGCGGTGGTCACGTTGGAGCACACCCACTTTGACGGCACGCTCAAACGTGCGGGCATCGAAGGCAGCGCCAACCACGCGCCCCTGAGTTTTGCGATGGCCGGAACCTGGAATGTGAGCGTCGCGGTCACGCACGAGGGTGAAACGCACGAGGCCGCCTTTGACGTGACGGTCTTGGACGAGTAGCCCCAAAAAGATTGGACGAATACATGGCTAGAAGCACCACCCCGGCGCACGCCGCCGGGGTCACATCATCCCAAAAAGGACAGGGCGGGCTCATCGCTGAGCAGCCGCGCGGCTTTGACCTCTTTAAGATTCCCGGTTTGCGGAGGTTCATACGCTGGAAGTACGCGAGGGCTGTTTTTCAAATTCCGCTCCTCATCTTGGCCTTGTTCGCCATTTGGGACGGCTTTACGGGTCGGCAGCTCGCGCCACGCAACGTCGCCACCACGACCGTGTGGCTGCACTACCGGGGTCTGGTCGTTATCGCGCTCGCTCTTGTTGGCAACGCCTTTTGCGCCGCCTGTCCGCTCCTGCTGACGCGCGGGGCAACGAATCGGTTGGAGCGCCTCCTACCCCGCAAACTCGCCTGGCCGAAGGCGCTCAAAAATAAATATTTGGTCATCGGCCTCTTATTCGCCTTCTTTTTCTCCTACGAGGTGTTCGACCTCTGGGCGAGCCCCTGGCTCACCGCCTGGCTCATCCTCGGCTACTTCGCGGGGGTGCTCCTCATCGACACGCTTTTTCCCGCGGGCACCTTTTGCCGCTACGTCTGCCCTTTGGGCAACTTCAACTTCGCTTACGCCAGCGCCTCGCCCACGCAGATTACCGCCGCGGACCATGATATCTGTAGAGCGTGCGAGCACAAACCCTGTTTGCACGGGCGCGACACGTTTGAGACTCTGGACGAAAGGGGGGAGGCTCGAGCCGCCTTCATTCCCTTGACCGACATCATCCACCCGAACGGCGCGGGCCACTTTCCGGGCTGCGAGACCGACCTGTTCGCGCCCACCATCCAGTCCAACATGGACTGTACCCACTGCTTCAACTGCGTGCGCGCTTGTCCTTACGACAACGTGGCATTGACCGTGCGTCAGCCCGGCTGGGAGTGGACCCACGCCCCCTGGTCCAAACGGGGCCGCCTGCCCGTCGTGCTGCTCGGCGTGCTCCTCCTCTTCTGGGGGCTGCTCAACGCTTTCGGGATGATTGGCCCCTACTTCAGCCTCGCGCAGGGGATTGCGAACACGCTCAACACCCAAAGCGAGGCGCTGGTGCTGGGGCTGCTCTTCCTCACCGTCATCACGGCGGGGCTGGGGCTCACGACCGGCGTCGCCATGCTTGCCGACCGGCTGGGCGGCGCCCGTACGGGTCCCAAAGAGGCGCTCATGCGCTGGGGCTACGTGACGCTGGCGCTCGGTTTCGGCTTCTGGGGCGCGCACTACCTGTTTCATTTTCTCACCGGGGCCTACACCATCGTGCCGGTGTTCGAGCACTTCTTTTCCTACCGAGGTTTTGACGTTGACCCTAACTGGCGGCTCGGTCAGGTCGTGCCCACGAACCTACTCTTCCCCCTCGAGGCGGGCCTGGTGAGCCTCTACACGCTCCTGGGCGTGGGCGTGGTCGTCCGCACCGCGCTGCGCGACTTCGGGCGGCGCGGCGTGCTGGCGATGTGGCCGCCCCTCCTGTTCGTCCTGGCGTTCGCCGTGGTGTCGCTCCTCATCCTGGGTCAGCCGATGGAGATGCGGGGGACGATTATGTTCCAGCCCTCGTTTTGACCCCTGAAGTTGGACAGGTCAGCGTTGGCGGGAAAAGGGTCTGAGGGGCGTTCTGCCTCGGCGTCTGGCGATGGCAAGGATGGCGGCAACGGTGAGCACGCTTAAACTTACGCCCAAGAGCGGCGGGAGCAGCCTGCGCCAGTTCCTTGGCGGGTTGTCCTCCCACCAGGCCGCGCTCAGGCTGCCGATGAGGGGCGTTGCTTGGGCCTCGAGCGCCTCCTCAAACGTCACTCCCGTTTCTCCCTCGGAGTGAATGTCGCCCGCCGAGGCGGCGAAGCGGAGGTCCCGGAGCGTTTCCGGCGCGCTCGCCGAGGCGTCCTCTTCCAAAGATTCCGTCTCCAAAGTTCCTACCGCTAAAGAAAGGTCGTAAGAATAGGCAAGTTCGCCAAACCCGATATAGGTACGCGGGTCGAGGTAACGCACCCCCACGGTGAGCAAGACAAAGGCGTCGGCACCCGCGCAGGACGCTTGCTCCTCCAGACCCACGTCCGCCGCAGTGAGTACGCGTCCCAGTTCCGCCCGCAACGTCCGCAACAACCTCTCGCGCGCCGCCCCCCGCCGCGCCTCGTCTACTTCCTCAAAAACCACGTCCACAGACGCGGGAGAAAGGCAGAGCGTTTGCCCGGCCAAGTGGATGGCGAAGTCGCCGTGGGCGAGCGCGGCACCCGAAAATAAGCCGAGAGACGCGCTCAGCAGCACAGGTAAAAGGCGGGCTCGAGGACCAAAAACCACGCCCCATCATACCGGCCCCCGCACAAAGCTTGGTATGATTTTCCTTTGTGAGCCGTTTCCTGAGCCTCTTCGGCCTCCTGACCCTCTCTCTAACCATGACGCACGCGCAAACACCCCTGCCCGCCTGCCGCTACGACGACCTCCCCACGGCGCATCAGGAGCTTGACGACTGGCAGCGCACGCTGCTCGACACGATTTACATGCTGCCGGAGAGCTACCAACCGGACGACCTCGCGTCGGTCAAAGAAGCAGGATTGGAGTCGGACCACACGCTGCGCGCCCTGCTCATGGACGACCTCGCCCAACTTTTAGAGGACGCGGCGGCGGCGGGTCATCCTTTGGAACTTCAGTCCGCCTTTCGGAGCTACGACTACCAAGCAAAAACTTTTGACTATTGGGTGGCGCAACAGGGGCTCCACGCCGCGCGGCGGAGTTCGGCCAGGCCGGGGCATTCCGAGCACCAACTGGGCACCGCCGCCGACTTCCGGAGCAAAGGCGGCAAGGCCCCCTGGGACTATGGTGACTGGGCCGAGACGCCCGCGGGCGCGTGGCTGGCCGCGAACGCCCACCGCTACGGCTTTGTGATGAGCTATCCGGAGGGCAAAGAGAGCGTGACCTGCTATATCTATGAGCCTTGGCACTACCGCTACCTGGGCCGCGAGGCGGCGGCTGAGGTGAAAGAAAGCGGCCTCACCCTGCGGGAGTGGCTGTGGGAGGAGAACAAACATGACGACTAGAGCAGCGACCCTTTTCACCATGCTCGCGCTCCTCGTAGGCGGCGCGGTTTTGGCGCACGCGACCGCGGTGATTGGCACACTGTCGACAACGCCGGACATCCCTCAAGCGGGCGAGCCTTTTGTGCTGAGGCTCGAGCTTACGGACCAAACCGACCTCCCCGTCGAGGACGCTTACGTGTTGGCCGAATTTCGCCCTCAGGATGCGAGCGAAGAGGTTGAACCTGTCTCGAGCGTGGAATTTGCAGAAACCGGCGACGCGGGCGTTTACGAAACCACCCTCACGCTGCCCGAGCCCGGCACCTATAGCCTGCTCCTCCGCGACCAGACCTTCCGGCAGGAGGAGGCGCGCGCACGCACCCTTTTCAACGTGGGCAGCGAGACGCCCGCGGACGCGCTCACCATCATTTTTCCGCCCACCGCGACCCCCGCGAGCACATACACCTGGATGTATTGGGTGGTTGGCCTCCCCCTCCTCGCCGCTATTGTTGTGACCGTTATCGTGCTGCGAAGCCCCCCGGCGGAGGCGAAGGCTTGAAGTCACCGTGACCAGTGAACGGGCTCTGCGTAGGCATCATCCTTCACTACACGCGAGACGGTAGCATGAGAAGTGAGTTCTTCTCAAACTAGCTGATACCTACTATCACGTGCGTGATAGGCTCTTCCGGTGAGCCCCTTTGAACAAACCTCCGGCACGCTCGTCAACGTCGTCACCGTGTTGCTGGGCTCCGGGCTGGGCCTGCTCCTGCGGGGCCGTCTGCCGGAGCGCGTCGTCACCGTGGTGATGCAGGCCATCGGCCTCACCACGCTGCTCATCGGCGTGCTCAACGCGATGGACTTAACCCGCGTGGACGAGCCCCCCGGCATCATCGTCGGGCTTATCGCGCTCGCCTTGGGCGGGGCGGTGGGCGAGGGGCTGCGCATCGAAGAGGGCTTGGAAGGTCTCGGGAACACGCTTAAGAAGCGCTTCCGGGGGCAGGGCCGCTTTACCGAGGGCTTCGTGGCCGCCAGCCTGCTCTTTTGCGTGGGACCACTGACGCTCATCGGCAGCATCCAGAACGGGCTCGTCGGCGACGACTCGTTTTTGCTCCTCAAGTCCACCTTGGATGGCTTCGCCTCCCTCGCCTTGTCCGCCACCTTCGGCTTCGGCGTCATCTTCTCAACCATCGTCATCGCCGTCTATCAGGGCGCGCTCTCGCTCGGCGCGGGCCTCTTCGCCACCCTCATCCCCGACCCGGCGAGCGACCCGCGCGTGCTCTTAGTCAACGGCGTGGGCGGCCTCATGATTGTGGGGCTCGGCTTCGGGCTGCTCGAGATCAAACGCCTGCGCGTCGCCAGCTTGTTGCCGGGGCTCGTGTTCGCGGTGGTGTTTTATTATGTGGGGAGGCTTTTTTATTGAGTGATGAGTGGTTAGTGGCTAGTGATTAGAAAAGGCTAACCACTCATCACTCGCCACTAATCACTGCTTATGTCAGACCTCCCCCAATCACTCCCGCACGCCCTTTTAGAGGTTGCCAAGACCTCGCCCGACAAGCCTTTCGTCCATTTTGAGGGACGGGGTTATAGCTACGGGGAGGTTCACGCGCAGGTGAGCGCGGCGGCGGGAAGTTTGAGGGCGTGGGGCATAGGGCGGGGTGACCGGGTGGCGCTTTATTTGGGTAACAGCCCAAGTTTTGTCGTCGCTTACCTTGGCGTGCTCTTCGCGGGCGGCGTGGTGGTGCCTGTCAACACGCGCTACCGGGCGGGGGAGGTGCGGCACATGCTGGGGGACTCGGGCGCGCGGCTCGTGCTGACCGACGCGGCGGGGCGGGGGGAGGTGGAGAGGGCGCGCGGCGACACGTCCGTCAAGGTTGTGGTGCTCGGGGAGAGTCTTGAGGAGGACGCCGCGCTCTGGCGCGCTCTCGCCGCGGGGGAAGCGTTGACCGAACCCCTCGCGCGGCGCGATGACCTCGCGGTTATCGGCTACACCTCCGGCACCACCGGGCGTTCAAAAGGCGCGACGCTCTCGCACCACAACTTTTTAGCCAACAGCGCCGCCGTCACCCGCGCCTGGGGCTGGAGCGCGGCCGACCACCTGCTCCTCGCCCTGCCGCTCTTTCACATGCACGGGCTCGGGGTGGGGTTGCACGGCGCGATTTTCACGGGTTCGACGGTTACTTTGAGGCACACTTTTGAGGCGGAGGAGGTATTGAGCGACCTCTGGGGCAACATCACCATGTTTTTCGGCGTGCCGACGATGTACACACGCCTGCTCGCCGAGGCGCAGAAGGGAGCCGGAACCCGCACGAAACCGCCCAGGCTGCGCCTGCTCGTGTCGGGCTCCGCGCCTTTGAGTCCGCGCACGCTTTTGGAGGTCGAGCGAACCTTTGGCTTAAGGATTTTGGAGCGCTACGGCATGACCGAGACGGTCATGAACCTGGGCAATCCCCTTGTGGGCGAGCGCCGCGCGGGGACGGTCGGGGTGCCTTTCGAGGGGGTCGAGGTCCGCGTCGCCGACCCGGAGAGCAACACGCCGCTAAAGGGGGGAGAAACGGGCGAAATCCAGCTCCGCGGCCCCAACGTCACCAGGGGCTACTGGCGCAACCCGGAAGCCACCGCGGCGGCCTTTACGCAAGGCGGCTGGTTCCGCACGGGCGACTTAGGACACGTGGACGAGGACGGCTATTACACCCTCAGCGGGCGGATGAAAGAGCTCATCATCTCGGGGGGCTTTAACGTCTATCCGAGGGAGCTCGAGGAACTCATCGCCACCTTCCCCGGCGTGACCGAGGTCGCGGTGGTGGGATTGCCGGACGAAGATTTGGGTGAGAAAGTGGTAGCGGCGGTGGTCGGGCCCGTGGACCCCGCCGCCGTCCAGGCGTTTTGCAAGGCGCACCTGGCGGATTTCAAAAAGCCGCGCGAGGTGGT
The DNA here is from genome assembly GCA_965214995.1 of Trueperaceae bacterium. GTDB lineage: Bacteria > Deinococcota > Deinococci > Deinococcales > Trueperaceae > CBDCCT01. The sequence goes on along the minus strand of CBDCCT010000002.1, from coordinate 2,679,583 downwards.
GCTCGTCGAACGCCTCCCCAGAAACGCGCTCGGCAAGGTGCAGAAGCACAAGGTGCTCGAGGAGCTTCTGCGCTAAACAGTGGATAGTGATTGGTGGGTAGTGGTTAGTTCTTCTCATCACTAACCACTACCCACTGCCTCACCGCTTGTCCTCCCGCCCGATGTTCCACGTGTTCGCCTTGATGTCGTAGGGGTCGGCCTCGAAGTTGTCGAAGCCGGAGCGGGCCGGGGTTTTCGGGGCCGCCTTGTCGTCGCCATAAGAGCGCTCGAGCACTTTTCTGGTTTCCTCGCGGCCCTCGCGCTTGGTCTCGTCTTCCAACAAATTCTTGAGCCGCGCCACCTTGTCGCGGAAGAGGTAGATGTAGGTGATAAAGGCCTCGACAAGCTCCAACGTCGCCTTGGCGACCTCCGCGCTCGCGTCACGCTCCAGGTCAAAGTGCGCGCCCAGGCTCTTGGGGTCCTTGACCGCCGCGGCGAGGTCGCTTAAGGGCTGCTCGAGCTTCACGTGCTTGGGCAGCTTTTCTAAGAGTTGCCCCAGCGTGCCACCCCGCTCGTTGTAGGGCAGCCCGTTCTTGGCGATGCTCTCCAGCGCCTTGCCGCAGGCGGTGATGGTCGCGTCCCAGTGGCCCGCCTCAAAAGAGTCGAGGGCCGCGCCGTAAGCGCGCGTGATCTTGGTCTCGACCGCCACCGCGCTGAACACGCTCACGCGCGGGGTCGGCTGCGTCTCTGCGGGTGTTTCTGTAGTCGTTTCTGCGGGTGTTTCTGTGGGCGCTGTCACATCAGACATCATCATTCCTTCCGGGTTGGCTCAGCGGGTCTGGGAGAAACCAAAAATATCACCTGGAGCTTAACACGACCCATGATGTGTAAGAAGAGAAAAACCCGGCAGAGGAGTGTCGGGCGCGAGAAGGCGTCGGGAAAGAGTTTTCAAACCTCATGGCTCAGCACCTCGCAAACGCCCCCTAAGTGATGCGAAACGTCACGATCGGTAAAATCATGCGCAGGCCGCGCCCCGCCAGCACCCTCGTCCGCTCTGCGTCTCTAGCCTCCCCCTCGAGAGGGTAGCTGAAGCGCTGCGCGTGATGTGGATGTGCGTCACCTGCGTCACCCCACAACACGGACATTCTCTCTCCACCAGCTCACGCATGACCTGCGGGGCTTACGCATGTAGAACTTAAAAGTCTCCTGCCGGGAAAATATAGAGCCTTATGCCGTGAAAAAGGGGGTCGGCATCCTCTCGGCGATGCTGCGTCACCAAAAAAACTTTATAAGAAAAGCTCGGAAGCTCATTTAGAACTCACACGCGTAAGCCTCGGGTAACCTTGTGCAACGGCTTTGGCTCACAGCAACTTTGGGTTATAGTGGTCTCGTCACACCATAACCTTCGCGTCGCGGTAGACGAAGTGCCGCACATCCCGGCGTGAGGTGCCGCAGCGCGTCATCAACGAGGCGGACCCGGACGGCTCGAGCGTGGCGCGCGGCGGGCGCGCAACCGAAAGGCGGCACAAGGAGGTGAGGCTGTCAAGCTGCACAAACCCCGAACATTCCCCGAACGCCGTCCTTACCGTTTTCCAACCCCCGCGACGCCACCATATTGGCCCCCACCTCCACGCGCCTCACGCACGCCCCGCCCCGAACTTGATTCAAAAGTTTAGACACTCAAGGAGGAAGAATGCGCACCATCACGCTGCTCGCCCTTATGCTAAGCCTAGGCACGTCGCTCGGACAAGTGGTCATCGGCTGGTCCGGCGCGGTCACCGGGCCCACCTCGGACGCCGGCCAGTTCGTCGTGCAGGGCGTCGAGGACTATTGCCGTTACGCCAACGACGAACAGTTAATCCCCGACACCACCATCACCTGTTTGACCCGCGACGACCAGTACAACAACGACAACACGCTGCGCAACTTTGAGGCGTACTTGGACGAAGACATGGACGCATTCTTGTCCTACGCGACGGGCGCGACCCTGCAACTCAAGCTCAACGCGGTCGAGGAGCAGATGCCGGTCATCTCGTCCTCGCTGCATATCGGCGTCATCGACCCGCCCGACAACGACTACAACTTCTTGCCGCTCACGTCTTACAGCGAACAGGTGGTGGCGCTGCTCGAGTGGATCGCCGAAAATCATGAAGGCGACACCGCGCCCAGGGTGGCGATGCTGGTCCACCCGAGCCCCTTCGGCCGCGCCCCCGTCGAGGACGCGCAGGCCGCCGCCGAGGTTCTCGGTGTTGAAATCACGGACGTGCAAGAGCACGGCGAGGGCACCGACTACACCGCCGTGCTCCAACGCTGGAGCAACGACGGGGTGGCGTACGTTATCGGCCAGACGGTGCAGTCGCCCATCGCGGCGATGCTCAACGCCGCGCAGGCGCTCGGGCTTTTGGACACCATGACCTTCATGGGCGCGCACTACACGGGCGGCAACACGCTCATCTCTTTAGCGGGCGAGGCCGCCGACGGCTTCTTGTGGGCCACCTCCATCCCGCTCCCGGAGCAGGTCCCCTTGCAGAGCGAACTCGGCGAGCGCTACGGACGCTCCGAGGCGACGATTGCCGACGACAACTACACCTCCGGCGCGTTGCAAGCCTCCATCTTTATCGAGGCGGCGCGCCGCGTGGTCGAGGCGGGCGAGGACGTCAATCCCGAGACCATCTACGCGCAGCTCTTAGCCATGAACGAGAGCGAAGAGGGCGTGTTCGAGTCTCCCTTCGGCCTCGCGCCGATTTCTTACAGCGAGACCGACCGCGTCGGCGTCGGCGCGCTCCACCTCCTGCAGGTCCAGGACGGCGCGTTTGTCGAGACGACCGAGCCCTTTACTTCGGAGACGTTTGCCGAGGTTCACGAGGCGAACTAGCCAGGTTAGGCATTAGGGAGCGGAGGAGACAGGAGATTACCCGTCTCCCCCGCTCCCATCTTCACGAGGTTTCTTCATGTCCCACACCACGCCCACCCGACCTCAAGATTTAGGCGAGATTCAGCTCGAGGTCAACAACATCGAGGTGGTCTACCACGACATCGTCCAGGTGCTGCGCGGCGTGAGCCTGGCGGTGCCAAGGGGCAAAATCGTCGCGCTCTTGGGCACCAACGGCGCGGGCAAGACGACCACCTTGCGGGCCATCTCCGGGCTGCTCAAGCCCGAGAACGGGTCGGTGCGCGAGGGCTACGTCCGCTTTAACGGCGAAACCATTCACGACAAGCCGGGCCAGGCCATCGTCAAGGCGGGCATCGTCCAGGTGCCCGAGGGGCGGCGCGTGTTCAAGCACCTCACGGTCGAGGAAAACCTCCGCGTGGGCTCCATCACGCGGCGGGGGGGCGTCAGGGAAGATTTGGCGCACATCTACGACATCTTCCCGCGCTTAGCCGACTTGCGCACGCGCCAGGCGGGCTATACGAGCGGGGGCGAGCAGCAGATGATAGCTATTGGGCGCGCGCTCATGGCGCGGCCCAAGCTCCTCTTGCTGGACGAACCCAGCCTCGGGTTAGCACCGCTTTTGGTCCGCGACATCTTCGAGCGGGTGAAAACGGTCAACAAGGAGGGCACGACGATTCTGGTGGTGGAACAAAACGCGTCCGTTGCGCTCGGCGTGGCCGACTACGGCTACGTCATGGAGGGGGGGCGCGTGGTTTTAGAGGGGCCCGCGCGCGACCTCAAGAACAACCCGGACGTGAAAGAGTTCTATATGGGCATGTCCGAAGGCGGCGAGCGTAAATCTTTTAAGAACATTAAATCGTATAAGCGGCGCAAGCGGTGGATGTAACGAGTTGCGTCAGTCTCGAGGGTCCGTGAAGGTGTCAACAGGCAAGCGCTTGGCGAGTTCTAACTGACACTCGACATAGTCGTTGATGTCTTCAGGGGTCGCGGTGCCCGCGATGATGTTGCGTTCGTAGACATACACTTTTTGGAGCAGAGCCTCGTTGGAGGGGCGAGGGAAAGCGGCGTAGGGTTCTCTAAACATATTTTGAGTGTAGCAAGCCTCCTCTTACAAAATTTTCACGGCTTCTTTATTTTCAGAACAGGTGTGTGGAACGGTGCGTATGCGTTTTTGAGGACGTGCTCGAGCGTGAAAAAGCGTAAACCGCACGGAATTCTTACAGAGCTAAAACCGCTCGTCAACGACCAGGTCCCCCTCAACCGTCTCTTCCACCCGGATGTCGTTCATGCCCACGCCCAGGGCGCTGCGAATCCGCTTGGTAAGGTCTTGCGTGTCGGTCGCGGGGTCGCCCTCGACCCGCAAGAGCGCGCGGTCGGTGCCTCCCTCGCCACGTTGCAGCACGAGCTGGTAGTGGCGGAAATTGAGTCCGGGGGTTCCCGCCAACAAAAAGAGGAGTTCTTTGGGATAGACCTTGACGCCCTTGACCTTGACCATCGCGTCGGTCCGGCCAAACACGCCGCGCGGCAGCGTTAGGCTTCCCTCTTTCATGCTTTTTATTGTTAGGTCGCCCGTGCGAAAGCGCAGGATGGGCAGCCCTTCGCGGGTGAGGCTGGTCACGACCAATTCGCCTTTTTCGCCGTCGTTCACGGGCTTGAGGGTGTCGGGCTCGAGCACCTCCACAACGCAAGCCTCTTCCCAGACGTGAAGCCCGTCCTTGCTATTCGTCTCCGCCGCCACCACGCCCGTCTCGCTGAGGCCGTAGGCGTCGAAAGCTCGGCACTGTAGGAGCTGCTCGAGCGTTTCCCTGTAATCCGGCACCGCCGTAAAGGGCTCGCCCGCCGCCAGCAGCGTCTCAAACCGCCCGCCCGCCTCGCCGATTTTGCGCGCGAAACTCGGGTTGCTTACCAGCACGTTAAAACCGTAGGTGTTGGCGATGTCCACCACGTTCGAAGCGTCGGCGGGTCCCAAGGCCAGAACCTTGGCTCCCAGTTCCGTCAGCCCCTCGTGAAAGAGCCAACCGCCCGCGAGCATGTGGTAGGAAAAAACGACCAAACATCTGTCCTCGCGGCTCAGGCCGCAGCGCCTCAGCCCCGCCGCCACCGCCTCGGCCTGCCAACTTATATCGTTCTCCGTTAAATACTCCGGCATTCGCCCGATGCCGGGCGCGGGCGTCAGGTGCATCTGCACCACGTCATCCTGTAAAAAGCCGCCATGAGGAGGATGGGCTTTGAAATGGTCAACAAGGTCGTCTCGGGTCACGAAGGGAAGCGCGCTGACATCGTCAGCAGTCACGGACTTTATGTCAACGTCGGTCAAACGGTCTCTGTAGAAGGGCAGGGCCTTGGCCTTTGAGACGATGTGCTGCAAACGTTCTGTGCGGTCCATGTCATGCTCCCTTTAACCTTGACGTGCCCCAAGGATACCTGAACCCAAGGCGGTGCGGTGACAGAGGGTGTTAAAACCCAGCGGTGAACACCAGGCATGATAAGGTGAAGTTTGAGGTGAAAACTGGTGAGGTCTAATCCGTTACGTGTAGTATCGCAGACGTACCCTTACGGGAGTTTTATCGGATATTTGTCTGATAATCACTAGCTATAGCTCAACCCACTTGGAAGGGAAACGAGACTTATGGACAAGCAGAGCCAGTGGCAAAAGGTGTACGGCTACGTCATGGGGAACCAGGCAACCTGGCTAACCAACATCGGTTTGAGAACGGGTCTGTTCAAAGCGATTCACGAATCAGAAGGTGGCATTCATGAGGCTGAGTTAGCAGAAAAACTAGGCTTCAAAGAACGCTATGTCCAGGTTTGGTGCCGTGGGGCTTACGCCTTTGAACTGCTCGAGTGGGACGAAGCGACAGGCTATACACTTGCCCCCTACTTGGATTCTTTGCTTTTGGATCCGACAGACCCACAGTTTATGGGTGGTCGTGTTCAATTTTTCGCTGCGCTTTATGAGGACTACTTAGCTTTTCCGAAGTATCTCGAGTCAGGCGGGATTTGGCCTCGCAGTGAACACGATCCCTTTTTGATTGAAGCCTTAAAGAGATTGACTTCGGCAGATTGCCATATGATAACCGACCATGTTTTGCCACAAGCAGAAGCAACCTTAGCCAAATTAGAAGAAGGTGGCACTATTTTGGACATCGGCGCGGGTGGAGGTTCACATGTGGTTCACTATGCCAAGCGGTTCCCAAACTCAAAAGTGGTCGGTTTGGAGTATGATGAGCCCAGCATCCAATTAGCCCAAAAGACGCTCGGTGAAGTCGGTATTTCGAACGCTGAAATTGTCCACGGTGATGCCAATAAGCTTGAAGAGCAGGATGCGTATGACCTCATCATCATGAACATCGCGCTTCACGAAACAGGGGGTCCGGACGAGTTTCTGAACGTACTCGAGCGCAGCAAAGAGGCTTTAACGGAGGACGGCACGGTCGTTGTTTCCGAGCTGCCCTATCCTGATTCCCCCAAAGCTTATAGAGACTCGATGATCTACAAAATTCTTGCCGGCGTACAACTTCATGAAGCCCTTGTGGGTTGCGGCATGATCACCCAGGGGCAACTCAAAGACCTATTTGAAGCCGCCGAATTCAACAACGTTCGGGTTGCAACTCAGCCTGTGGCTGCGCGATTTGTCATGCTTGGTGAACGGTAGAAGGTTTTTCCGACATAAGTGTATCTAGGCGCTGCAAGGGACGCGGAATCGTTCTGCGAAATTTCTAGAAAGCAGGGTACAGGGTATATGTCAAAGTTTAGTGCAAGTTTTTCCGCGCCCCTGAGCTTAATCTGTTAGGGAGAATAGAGTTGGTAAATGATAAAAGATATTGATTTAGGATTACTTGAGAACAGCCCACATGCTAGGTTGATTCGTGATTTAGCTGAAAAGTGTTACTCGGATTCTACTGTACAGGCTGTTTGGGTTGGGGGAAGCCTAGCCGCTGGTACAGGAGATTTTTATAGTGATGTAGACTTTAGAGTTGCTGTTGACCCCAGCCGAATGGAAAAGTGGCTAAATCCCGATTGGAGCCTCTATCTACCTATACCCTCCTGTGGTGGCACTTTTTTACAGTTTGGCGAACACGCCCTTCTGCACCATCTAGTGCTGATAGATGGCACTATTGTTGATTTTTATGTGCAAGACACCTCGATAAAAAATCCGGAGCCGAAACTTATTATTGCCTGCCGAAATGAGCAGTTCGGAAAAGTTTTAGGATTTTCAAGTTCTCCCAGCTCAATCACGCGAAACATAAATGCTGAAGCTGCTCGCCAGTTCTTTATTGATTACTGGATTACCACCCATAAAGAGATGAAAGGTCTGGGAAGAAAATACGATTACTCTTCTTTTGTCGGCCTTTACTTTGAAAGGGTGGCTTTACTACGCGCTTGGTATATGGAAGTTGTAGGCAAGGATATTGATGCTCGAGTATCCATTCATATGTTGGGCGCACTTCATGAAGGGCTTGATGGCAAGTTAACTACCCATCAGCAGGACCTTCTTGGCTTACCGTCAAGAACGCCTGAAGAAACTGTCGTTGCTATAGAAGCTGTTCGTAATGAAATGTCCAGAGTTGGTCAACTGCTTTCAAAAACATATGGGTTTGAGTATCCCCATGAGCTTGAAGCGGTAGTCCTAAAAACTTGGAACGACCATAAAGAAACGTTTATGAGGCGTTGAATCGAGCAGGTTGACCTATGAGCGCGTCTTTGATTTTTGGGCAGAACGTTCCCGCCACTTTCTCCCTAACCAATCGCTTCAAGGGACGCTGACAAGTTCTGTTCAAAATGCTAAAAGGAGTTGAAGTATATTTTTATTCATCGTCATGTCAGCGCCCCTGAGCTTGGTTTGTTAGGCAGCACCCCATCCTCCAAAGTACCGTATACTCTTTGTAGATACCTTTTGGAGGTTCTATGAAAACTAAAGTTCAAAAGTGGGGTAACAGCCTGGCTCTCCGCATTCCTAAGTCGTTCGCTGCCGAGACCGCGCTCGAGCCAGACAGCGAAGTTGACTTGAGTTTGATTGAGGGCAGGTTGGTCATAACACCTGTTAAAGCAACCTATTCGCTCGAGAGGTTGCTTGAAGGTGTCACCGAAGAGAATGTTCATGCTGAAGTGGACACAGGAGCTTCCGTCGGCCATGAGGCCTGGTAGTGGCTTACGTTCCTGAGCGCGGTGACGCTGTGTGGCTTGACTTTAATCCTCAAACAGGTCACGAGCAAGCGGGTAGGCGTCCCGCTCTGGTTTTGTCGCCTTCGTCTTATAACCACAAAGTGCGCTTGGCGCTTTTTTGCCCTATTACGAATCAGGCTAAAGGCTATCCCTTTGAAGTCATCATTCCGAAAGGCGAAAAAGTTTCGGGTGTTGTTCTTTCTGACCAGGTGAAAAGTCTGGATTGGGAGAGACGCAGGGCAGACCTTATTACGCGACTCCCAACTAAGACCGTTGCTGAGGTTACAGCGAAGCTCAGAACGCTTTTACCGTAGCTTTCTTGCTGCCGCCTAACTAGGTGCTGCAAGGAGAGCCTCTACCCCTACGAAACGCCCACCTTCTGATAGATAAAACGCCCCAAAAACGCTCCTACCACCACCAGCGGCGCCGCCAAAAGAACCATGAGCGGGTTGGGCGTGCCCGTCGCAAGAAAGAACTGCGCGCCCTCGACCAAGGTGGCGAGCACGACGCCGCTCGAGATGGTCACGGCGAGCGCCTTGGCAACGTTGGTGCGCAGGAGCCAGAGCGCGGTGAAGTAGCCGAAAAAGAGGAACAAGCTCGCCTCGGACACGACCGTGAGCACCGTCGGGTCGGGGTCGGGCGCGCGGAAAAGCGCGCCCATGAGGATGAGCACCGTGGTCACCAAGGCCATGATGCCCGTGAAGCGCCCCGAGGTTCTAAAGTCGCTCCGTCTGCGCGCGGTTTTGGGCTCCGCGGCCTTCTCCGTAGTTTTCGCGTCAGGCTTTTTGCTCTTGGGCTTTTCCCTTTTGGCGGGCGTGCGCCCCGCGTAAGCGCCGACCTTGCGCCGAGTCTTTTCCCGCTCCCGCTTCTTATCCGACTTTTCGTTTGCGCGGCGAAACTGTCTGTTCATACCCTTTTATACCAGCCGCAGGCCCGCCAACCGCCGCACCCACGCCACAGCCGGGGTGGGGAAGGAGAGGAAAAAGAGGAAGTCACATCTTCCCTCACCTCCTAAGTTTTGCCTTGGCTTTCGGCTGAGCCTCGAGCCTCCCACTCCGACAGGGCCACGTTCGCCGCGGTTAAAAGCGGGTCCCAGGCGTTGCTAAAGGGCGGGGCGTAGGCGAGGTCCAAGTCGGAGAGGTCTTGCAGCGTGCCGCGACCGTGCAGAAGGGCCGCCGCCACGTCGATGCGTTTGGCGGCGTTCCCATAGGCCGCAATCTGCGCGCCGAGGAGCCGACCCGTGCCCTCTTCCCAGAGGAGCGTCACCTCTAAAGGCTGATGGTCGGGGTAATAGTCGGCGTGGTCGGTCGTTTTGATGTGGGTGCTCGCCACGCGGAAGCCCGCGGCCTTGGCCTCCTGGGTGCTCAAACCCGTTTTGGCGAAAGCGCGACCGAACGCTTTGGTGATAAAGGTGCCCACCACGCCCCCAAAGCGCGCCGCGCCGCCCGCGAGCACCGTGCCCAGCACGCGCCCCTGTTTGTTGGCGGTGTCGCCCAGCGGCAGCCAGGCGGTTTGTCCCGACACGAGGTGGAGCACCGCCGTCACGTCGCCTACAGCGTAGACGTTTTTGACGTTGGTCTCGAGCCGCCCCCCCGTCAGCACCGCCCCCTGCGGCCCCAGCGCCAGACCCAACGTTTTGGCAAGCTCGTTGTTGGGCGCAGCGCCCACCGCGACGAGCACTATGTCCGCCGGGAGCGTCTCGCCCTCGTCGTCCCCTTCGCCCTCCAGCCGAACACCCGTCACCCGGTCCTTGCCGCAAAACGCGGCGACTTTTTTTTGCAGATACACCGTGACGCCGTGCGCCTTTAATTCGTCCTCCGCGAGCGCCGAAAACGCGGGGTCGAAGTCGCCGAGAAGCCACTCCGCCTCTACAAGCGCCACCGTAAGCCCCGCCTCACGAAAGGCCTCCGCCATCTCGAGCCCGATGTAGCCGCCCCCCATGACCACCGCCCGCCGCGCGTTCCCTACACTTTCGCGGATGCGCGCCGCGTCCTCCAACCTGCGCAGCGTGTAGACGCCCTTCAGGTCACTCCCTGGCAAGTCAGGCAGCACCGCCCGCGCGCCCGTGGCGAGCACGAGCGTGTCGTACACGTCCTCAAACGTCTCGCCCGTGTCCAAGTTCTTGACCCGCACGGTGCGCGCGTCATGGTCAACTTCCACAACCTCATGACGCACTCTGACGGTGATGCCCTCTTCCTCCATGTCCTCGGGCGTCCGCGCGACGAGATTCTCCAGCGGAATCCGGCCTGCAACGTGGTAGGGCATCCCGCAGGCGCTGTAGGAGATGTGGGAGGCTCGTTCGTAAACGGTAATGTCTAAGTCGGGGTTCTCGCGTTTGGCCTTGGCGGCGGTGCTCATCCCGCCCGCGACCCCGCCGATAATGATAATTTTTGGCATAGGGGTAGTTTAGGGCGCAGTTGGGGGACAGACATGGGGGGTGCTTACGCATTGGAGGTCGGGGGCTCGAGGTCTTTCGAGTGTTCCACCGCAAAACTCACCCGCAGGGTTAGACTGTCCTCATGCAAACGTCGCCCCACGCGCCTTCCCACGCTGTGCCCGACGCCACGCTTCAAGGAATTGCCGAGAAGTTTGGCACGCCGACCTATGTTTACAACCTTGATGTGGTAGAGGCGCAGGTGGGGGAGCTTCAGGCCGCACTGCCCGACGCGCGCCTCCACTACGCGGTCAAGGCCAACCCGTGCGGCGCGGTGCTGCGCCACCTCTCAGGGCGAGGCTTAAGCGCGGAGGTTATCACCGAGGGCGAACTGGCGCGCGCGCTGGCGGCGGGCTTTGCGCCTGAAAAGATACTCTTGGGCGGCCCGCGGCAGGACCCGCCGCTTATTGAGCAAGCTCGAGCGGCGGGCGTTCACCTAGTCAGCTTGGACAGTCTCTCGCAAGCTGAGTTGTGGGAAGAGCGGGCCGCCGGGTTTCTCCTGCGCCTCAACCCCGCGCTCGACCCGCGCACGCATGAACATTTGGCGACGGGCGCGGCGAGTTCAAAGTTCGGGATGACGCTAAAAGAGGTTGAAGGGCTGGCCGAACGCTTGCACCGTAACGGCACACTGTCGGGCTTCCACGTCCACGCGGGCTCGCAGATTCGGGAGCTGGCGGTGTATGACAAGATTTTTGAGCTGCTGGGGCCTCTTCACGAGCGTTTTGAGGTGAAAGCCCTGGACCTCGGCGGCGGCTTCGCGGTGCCGGGCTTTCCGCTGGACGCGTTCGCGGCCAAGGCGCGCGCGTTTACAGATAGGTTCGGGCTCGAGCTCATCTTAGAACCCGGTCGCTACCTCGTCGCCGACGCGGGTGTTTTGCTCACCCGCGTGCTGCACGTGAAACGGGGCGAACGCACCCACGTCATCGCCGACGCGGGCATGGCCGACCTCCTCCGGCCCGCGCTCTACGGCGCGGCCCATCCCGTGCGGGTGCTTGGTGGTGAGGGACGGGCGGGTGAGCGCGTAGACGTAGACGGCCCCCTATGCGAAAACGCGGACCGGCTGGGGCGGGGGCTTGAACTCCCCGCGCCGCGCCCCAATGACCTGCTGGTGGTGGAGCAGGCGGGCGCTTACGGCCTGACGATGGCCTCAAACTACGCCTCCTCCCTGCGCCCCGCCGAGGTGACCGTGCAGGGGGAAAGGGTACGTCTTGCGCGGCGGCGCGAGACGGTGGCGGATGTGCTGAGGTTGGAGTGTGACTGAGACGCCGCAAAAGCTGGGCGAGATGCTTTCACCCCTCTTGCAAAGCTTTTCGGGAGAGGTGAGTATAGCGTTTCACCGTTTTAACGACGGATTTCGTTACGCGCTCAACGCCGACAAAACGATGCCCGCCGCCTCTTTAATCAAGCTGCCCGTTCTCATCGAGGCGCTCGCTCAGGTGGAGGCAGGGAGGGTGGGGCTCGAGGACCGTTTTTCTCTGGGCGAAAACACTGTAGGCGGGAGCGGGGTGCTGCAATGGCTGAGACCGGGCTTGAACCTCACCCTTGAGGACCTGCTCACGCTCATGATTATCGTGAGCGACAACACCGCGACGAACATGGTGATTGACCTCGTGGGCTTGGACGCGGTCAACGCGCGTTGCAACGCACTGGGTCTCACCCGGACGCGTTTGGTCGGCAAGCTGCAACTGCCTGAATACGAGCAGAACGAGGCGCAGCGGCGCGGCGAGCGCAACCGGACCTCGGCGGGGGACATGTTGAACTTGCTCGTGGCGTTGCAGGAAGGTCGGCTGCTGGGGGCGGAGGGTACGGGGGTGGCGCGGCGGGTGCTCGAGCGTCAACTTTACAAAGAGGCGCTGGCGCGCTATTTGCCTACAGATGAAGAACTTGTCGTGGACCCTGTCACCGTGGCGTCAAAAAGCGGCCTCCTGCGCGGCGTCTGGCACGACGCGGGTACTGTATCTAGAGCTGACCAACCTCTCTACGCCTTGGTGGTCATGACCGCGGGGGCCGACGACCGCTCGTTCAGCCCGGAGCAGGAGGGGCTGATGCTGATTGCCCACGTTTCACGGGCGGTTTTTGCTTGGGCTGAGAGAGAAAATTTCTGACGAGGGCGGGTCTCGGACGTTCTTCCGAACGGTGCTTGGGACGATAGTTCCCTCACGGGTATGGGCTCCACCTTACAAAACTCACCCGTCTTTCTGCTATCTACTTTAAAGAGGAGACCAACGTGCTCGAGACCACCCTTACGCTCCACCGCGAGACCTTGCTGGCTCAGACCGCGGGCCAAAAGCTCTTCGTCGCGCTTACCGTGCGGCCGGGAGCGGAAGCCAGCGCCGCCCGGCCCCAGCTCTCGGTCGCCTTTGTGGTCGACACCTCGGGCTCGATGCGCGAGACCGTCACCGAGCCCACCGAGCGCACCGGCAGGACGACCGTTGTCGACGGCAGGCGTTACGAAGTGGTCCGGGGCGCCAAGAGCAAGATGGACCTGGTGGCGGAGGCGCTCACGGGGGTGCTCGAGTCCAACCTTTTACAAACCGACGACCGGCTGGCGCTGGTCAAGTTCGACGACGAGGCCGAAGTCCTCCTGCCTTTTACCGAGGCCCGACAGCGAGGCGCGTTGCAGGCGGCGGTCGCGCGCCTGGCCGAGTTTTCCGGCGGCACCCAGATGGGCGCGGGGATGCGGGAGGCGCTTGAGCTCCTAAGGCTCGAGGAGGGCAGCAAGCGCTTGCTGCTCCTCACCGACGGGCGCACCTCCGACGAGGACCTGGTACGCGAGGTGGGCGCTAAGCTGGCGGAAGACCGCGTCGCGGTGACGACCATCGGCGTGGGCGAGGAGTGGAACGAAGAGCTCCTGACCGAACTCACCGACCGCACCCAGGGCAAGCCCTTTTACGTGGTGCCGGACGTTGAAAACCCGCAGCCCCCGGCGGTGCGGATGACCGACCTGCCGGGCGAACTCATGGCCGAACTCGAGCACACCGCCAACGAGGTCGTGACCGGCCTCCGCTTAAACGTCCGCACGGTCAAAGACGTGACGCTCGAGCGCGTGACCCGTGTGTACCCGACGCAAAACGAGGTAGACAAGGGGGGCGCGGGGCTTTTCTTGGGCAGCGCCGAGGCGGGGGCGGACACGGTCTTTATTTTGGAGTTCACGCTGCCCTCGAGGCCGAGCGCGCGGATGCGCTTAGCGCAACTGGCGCTCACCTTTGAAGTGCCGGGCGCGGGCTACCGCGGCGAGACCGAGCCGCTCGACGTGGTGGTGGAATTTACCGCCAACGAGGCGCTCGCCGCACGCATCAATAGCGAGGTGATGCGCTGGGTGCAGCAGCGCAACATCGAAGGCCTCATCCACCAGGCGACCCGGCAGGCGGAAAGCGACCCGGCGGGGGCGCAAAAGACGATGGAGCTCGCCCGCGCGATGACCGTGCGGCTCGGCAACGGGGTCATGACCCAGGCGCTCGACCGGGCGATTAACGAGCTCGAGGGCGGCAAGACGGTAAGCGTGACGACCGCCAAGACCCTGAAAATCGGCGCGAAAACGCAGACCCTGCGGGCGGGGGGCTCGAGCGACCTGCCGAGCGACGAAGACATTCGCCGCATGACGGGGGCATAAAAGGTGGTCCACTGCACCGCGTGTGGGAGTTTGCTCAAGGGGACCGAAGGGACTTGTCCCGTCTGCGGGATGCCCTACACGACTCCCCACCTGCGGGCGGGCACGAAGCTCCACGGGGGCAAGTACACCGTAGGCCGGGTGCTCGGCCAGGGGGGCTTCGGCATCACCTACCAGGGCGCGGACCTGTCGCGCAACCGCCCGGTCGCCATCAAGGAGTTTTTCCCCGACGGCGCCTCGAGGCGCACCAACGCGCTGCTGCCCCCCACCTCGTTTGGGGCGCAGGGGCTCGAGGCGGCGCTCGAAAACTTTTTGGACGAGGCGCGCACCCTCAGACGCTTCGACCATCCCGGCATCGTCGACGTGATGGACGTGTTCGAGGAGAACTTTACCGCCTACCTGGTGATGGAGCTGTTGCAGGGGGAGACGCTGGGCGGGCGCATCACGCAAGAGGGCGCGCTGAATGCTCAAGAGGTCATGAACTTAGCGTCCAGATTGGCCGACGCGCTCGCCGTCGTTCACGAGGCCGGGCTGCTGCACCGCGACATCAAGCCCGACAACGTCTTTCTCACCCAGGACGGGCGCACCGTGCTCATCGACTTCGGCTCGGCCCGCGCCTACGCCAGCGGGCAAACCGTGAGCCACACCCGGCTGGTGACGCCCGGCTACGCGCCGCTCGAGCAGTACACCACCGAGGCCAAGTTCGGCCCCTACACCGACCTCTACGCCCTCGCCGCCACGCTCCACCACGCGGCCACGGGCACGCCGCCCCCGCCGGTCACAGACCGCCTGGCGGGGGCCGAACTCGCACCCCTGCCCGACGAATTGCCGTCCGGCCTACGCGCCGCCATCGAACAGGGCCTAGAAATTCGCATTGATGAGCGGCCCGCGACGGTGGCGGCATTTCGGGACTTGCTCACGCGAGAGGCGCGGCCCCGGCGCAGGTTGGAGGTGCCGACGCCCGTCCCACAGCCACAGGTGCCTGACACTCGAGCGGAGCGTTTTGACGTGGTGCTGAGGCACAGCGGCTTCTTACGGTTCCTGGTGATGGCCGAGATAGCCAACCTCACAGGGCTCGAGCCCGTCCAGGCGATGCGGCTGGCGAGTGAGGGCGGGGTGATAAGCGGCAACGTGAGTCAAGAGGACGCGCAGAACATCAAGCGCCGGTTGGAGGCGATGGGCGCGGTTGTCGTCATCGTGCCTACCGGGTCCGCCGGAGACGCGCCGCGCACGCGAGCGCCCACACCCGCGCGAGCGGGGCGGAGGACGCGGCAGCAACGGCCCCAGACGCCGAGCTTCGGCAGCGGCTGCTTGATTGGGTTTTTCCTGCTCTTGCTGTTCTTTTTTCTGCTCAGTTCGGGGAGCTTCGTTTTCTTCTTTTGAGCGGTTCCGTCTGAGGCGCTGGGATTTTTGTTTACGATGTATTTACTATGGAGGTAAAACATGAGTAAAGTTTGTTCCGTCTGCGGCACCACCAATCCTGAGGGCGCCGAGTTCTGCGAGGGCTGCGGCGTCGAGCTAACGAGCGCGACCACGACCCCGCCCGAAGGGGAAACGCCGGTTGAGGAAGCCGGGGCCGCGCCAACTCCCGAAGAGACTCCAGCCGAACCCGCCGGTGACGCACCTCCTTCCGACGGCGAAACGTCGGGTGACGCTTCCACGGGCCAAGACAGTCAGGACTCGAGCCCTGCCGAGAGCACCGAACCCGCCGAAGAAAGCGCTGTAGCGGCGTCGCCCGCCCCGGAAGCGGGTGAAGCGGCCCCGGCCAAGCTGTTCGCCAAGCGGCACGGCGCGCTGAGTGACGACGCCATTCCCCTTTCCGGCGCGCGGCTGGTGGTGGGGCGTTTCGACCCCTCGACGGGTCCGGTCGATATCGACGTGACGGAAATGGGGGGCGCGGAGCACATCTCGAGGCGGCACGCCGAACTTTATACCGAGTCAGGAAGCTGGAAGGTGCGCGACCTCGGCTCGACCAACGGGGTGTTTCTCAAGCGCGCGGGCGAAGAAAGTTACGGGCCGCGCCTCCAAGAGCCTGCCGAGCTGAGTGACGGCGACGAGATAGCCTTTGGCAACGTCGTTTTCGCCTTTCGTCAGGATGAGCCGTGACGGATGGGGACGAGCCTAGTCGGTACCCGTACGAGGGGGAAGAACAAGAGGTGGAACGGGAGCCAGAAGAACGAGCCGACACAAGCCTTGAGGTAAATCACGATGCGCCTTCATCTGAAGTCACCGAGTCACAAGCGTCTCAAAATGAGGAACCGCAAGCGTCCGAAGACACAGGTGAAGACATAGGTGAAGACATAGGTAAGGCGGCAACGGGCGAATCTCCAACAGAAGTGAGTTGGGGCGAACCTGAGAGAGAGGTTCAAGAAGACGCGGAACGGACGGAGGGTACAGGCCAACAAGCGGACCTTGAGGCTGAGGACGGCTTCTTGGAAGAAACATTCTATCCCTCTACTTTGAACGAGGAGACGCTCGAGCAAGGAGCGGAATACACCTGGGACGGCGTCGCCTTTACCGTCGAGGCGGCGCTGCCGCGAGGCTGGTACCGCGCGCGCGAGGAAACGGGCGAGCCCATCTTGGTCCAAGCCCAGCCGCGGCAGGAAGTCTGGAACCGCCTGCCCCGCCATCCGCTGCTGCCCCGCGTCCTTTACAACGGCTCCGAGGGCTTCGCCGTGGCTTACGCCGAGGGAGACGCCGTCGAGACGCCGGTGAGGCTCGAGCACGCTCTCACTTACACGCTCGCCCTCGCGCAGCTCGTTCGTTTTTTCGAGGTGCAGGGGCAAGCGGTTTTGTACCTAGACCCCGACGGGCTGCTGCTGACGGGGGCGGGGCTGTGCCTGCGGTATCCGCCTCACCTCGCGCCCCTTGGCGACCCGCTGCCGAACTTCTACCGCGAAGGGTACACCGCGCCCGAGGTGCCAGCCGGGACCGCGGCGACCGGCAAGGAGGGCGTCTACGCGCTCGCCGCGCTCTCCCTTCAGCTCCTGACGGGGAGAGCGCCGCCACCCGAAGGCCCGAGTTTACTGATGCTAAAGGACATCAAGGTCCCCGGTTTGCCTCAACTGTTATTTGCCGCGCTGGGTGGCGTTTCCGAACGTACCGAGCCCGAGGCGTTCGTCCGGGCGGTCAAGGCGCTTAAAGAGCAGTACGGTGTGGAAAGACCTGTTTTTCAGATAGGTGCCGCCACCACCGTGGGGCTCAACGTCGACAGGCCGGTCAACGAAGACGGCTACGGCTACGTGTACGACGTACTCGAGAGCTACGGCGGTTTGAGTCGGATGC
The DNA here is from genome assembly GCA_965214995.1 of Trueperaceae bacterium. Taxonomy (GTDB): domain Bacteria; phylum Deinococcota; class Deinococci; order Deinococcales; family Trueperaceae; genus CBDCCT01. The sequence goes on along the minus strand of CBDCCT010000002.1, from coordinate 2,662,216 downwards.
TGCGCGCCTGCGTGGCGGACGGCATGGGCGGCGAGGCGGCGGGCGAGCGGGCGAGCCGGGCGGCGGTGGAGACCTTTTGCAGGGACACCCCCTCCCGGCCCCTCGACACGGCGCAGGCCCAGGCCGAGTGGACGCTGCACCTCGCCTGGCGCGCCAACGAGGCGGTGCTGGAGGTTTTGTCGGGTCAGGACGGCGGCTGCACCCTCACCGGCGTGGTGATCATCGGCAACCGGCTGAGCTTAGCTCACGTCGGCGACACCCGCGCTTACCTCGCCAACGCGCGAGGGCTCGCCCCTCTCACCAAAGACCATTCTTTGGTCAACGCCTTGTTGGCGAACGGGATGATAACAACCGAAGAAGCGCAGACCAGCCCCGACCGGAACAAGATTTTACGCTCGCTCGGCTCGGTCAGGCGGGTTCAGGCAGGCTATATCGACGGCCTCGAGCCGGTCCAGCACGCCCAGACGATGGCGCTGGCCGCGGGTGACGCCGTTGTCTTGGTGTCCGACGGCGTCTGGGGGGAAGTGGATGACGCGCGTATTCAGGCCCTGGCCGAAGACCATGCCGACGACCCTCAGGCTCTCGCCGAGGCGCTGGTCGATGAAGCACTTCACGCGGGTGCGCCCGACAACGCCACGGCGCTCGTTGTCAAGAGAAACCGCTAGGCTTGTGGTCGGGTTTTGGACTTTCTTCCGCTGTCAAGTGATTTTACGAATGTTCTTCGTCCTTCACTAGAATTTTCCCCCGTCCTTTAAACTAAGAGTCCGGTTGCTCTGTGATGGGTGACGTACAGGAGCTGTGATTCAGCACACGTCCGTCCGACATAGCGTAGCTGGTGCGACCGAGGGGGGTGTATGACGCGGCGTTCCGGACTCAAACGCGTGGCAGTTATCGGCAACTACACGCCGCGAAGGTGCGGCATCGCCACCTTTACGGCCGACCTCTCAGAGGCGCTGGCGGCGGCGCGTCCTGAAACGGACGTTTTCGTCGTGGCGATGAATGATCGCGCGGAGGGCTACGGCTATCCCGAACGCGTCCGCCACACCACCTCGCAGCACGACCTGGGCGACTACGGACGCACGGCCGATTATCTGAACTTGAGCGGGGCCGAGTTGGTGTGCTTACAGCACGAGTTCGGCATCTTCGGCGGCCCGGCAGGCTCGTACATTCTGTCCCTCTTGCGCGAGCTCAATATGCCTGTGGTGACCACGCTCCACACCGTCTTAGACCGGCCCGACCCGGCGCAGCGGCGCGTGATGGACGAGCTTTGCCGCCTCTCCATGCGGCTCGTGGTGATGAGCGGGCGCGGCGCAGACTTTTTAAGAGACGTCTACGGCGTTCCCGACGCGAAAATCTCGCTCATCCACCACGGCATCCCCGACACGCCTTTTGTGGACGTAAGCCCTCTTAGAGCGACTTTCGGCGTGGCCGACAAAAAAGTGCTGCTCACCTTCGGCCTTTTGTCGCAAAACAAGGGCGTCGAAACGGTGATAGGGGCGCTCCCCGACATCGTCGCGCGGCACCCCGAGGTGCTTTACATCGTGCTCGGCGCGACCCACCCGCACGTCTTGGCGCACGAGGGCGAGCGTTACCGCGAGAGCCTGGTCAAACTTGCTGATGAGCGCGGAGTGGGCGCGCACGTCCGCTTTGAGGATCGCTTTGTTACGCTGGCAGAACTCGTCCGGTACATCGAAATGGCCGACATTTACGTCACGCCCTACCTCAACCGCGAACAGATCACCTCGGGCACGCTCGCGTACGCGTTGGGCTTGGGCAAGGCGGTCGTCTCGACCCCCTACTGGTACGCCGAGGAACTGCTGGCGGAAGGGCGCGGCGTGCTCGTGCCCTTCCGGGACGCGGGCGCGGTCTCGGCGGCGGTGAACGGGCTTTTTGACGACGACGCGGCGCGTGAGGCGTTGCGGGCTCGAGCTTACCGCTACGGTCGCACCATGACCTGGCCGAGCGTGGCGCGGGACTATTGGGAGACATTCACGCAGGCAGCGGCGCAGTGGCGCGCGCCCACCTCGAAACTCACTGCAAAAAGGGCCGCCGACCCTCCACCTCTCAACCTAAAGCATCTTTTTACTCTGACCGACGACACGGGCGTGTTCCAGCACGCGACCTTTACCGTGCCCAACCGCCATGAGGGTTACACCACCGATGACAATGCGCGCTCGCTCATGGCCGCGGCTTTGGCCGAACCGCTGGTGCAGGGCCAAACAGAGGAGTTGCGCGACCTCTGCGGGCGCTATCTGGCTTTTTTGATTCACGCTTTTGACGCTTCTACAGGCCGCTTCCGCAACTTCATGTCATATGAACGCACCTGGCTCGAGCCCGTCGGCTCGGAAAACGCGCACGCCCGCGCCCTGCGCGCGCTCGCCACGCTCCTGCGTTACAGCCAGGACAAGGGGCAGCGCGGCGCCGCCGAAAGGCTTTTCGAGGAGGCGCTGCCCGCTCTGACGGGTTTCTCCTCCCCCAGGGCGTGGGCGCTCTCGCTCATGGCAGCGGCGGAGCGGCTCGAGTTCTCCGGGCGCGACGCCTATGTTCGGGAGGTCGGCAACGAACTGGCCGCGCGCCTCGTAGCGCGTTATAAAGAATCCGCCTCCCCCGACTGGCCCTGGTTCGAGACCTTGCTTTCCTACAGCAACGCCAAACTGCCGCACGGCCTGCTCGCCTTTGGGCGGGTGACGGAAGATGCTTCTTTAACCGCCTTGGGGTTGGAGACGCTCTCGTGGCTGCTCGAGCAGCAGCGCGCCCCCGAGGGCCACGCCGCGCCCATCGGCTCGGACCGGGTCTATTGGCGTGGCGGCGACAGGCCGCCTTTTGACCAGCAGCCCATCGAGGCCTACGCGACGGTGTCGGCCTGTTTGGAGGCCTACCGCGCCACGGGTGACGCGCGCTGGTACGGGGAGGCGGAGGGGGTTTTCGCCTGGTTTTTGGGCCGCAACGACCTGGGCCTGCCCCTTTACGACCCCACGACCGGCGGCTGCCGCGACGGCCTCCACCCGGACCGCACGAACGAAAACCAGGGGGCCGAATCCACGCTCTCATTCCTGCTCGCGTCGCTCGAGCTTCAGCTCACCGAGCAACGCAAACCGCAGTTGATAGCGTCCAACTAAAAACGTGCGCGTTTCCATGCTCGCCCCCATCGCCTGGCGCGTGCCGCCGCGTCACTACGGCCCGTGGGAGCGGGTGGTGTCGCTTCTGACCGAGGGTCTGGTGGCGGCGGGGGTCGAAGTGACGCTTTTTGCCACCGCGGATTCGGTTACGAGCGCCCATTTGGAAGCCGTCTGCCCGCGCCCTTACGAAGAGGACGGGACGCTCGACGCCAAGGTCTGGGAGGGTTTACACATCGCGCACGCTTTTGAACATGCACACGATTTCGACCTCATCCACAACCACTTCGACTTTTTGCCCCTGTGTTTTAGCGGCCTCGTTTCTACACCCTTAGTCACGACAATTCACGGGTTCTCGAGCCCGCGCATCCTGCCCGTTTACGAGCGTTACAACCGTTCGGCGCACTACGTGTCCATTAGCGACGCCGACCGGCACCCTGGGCTTGACTACGCCGCGACCGTCTACCACGGGATTGATTGCGGCGAGTTCACCTTTCAAAGCGACCCCGGCGACTACCTGCTCTTTTTCGGGCGCATCCACCCCGACAAGGGGGCGGGCGACGCCGTTCGGGTGGCGCAGGAGAGCGGGATGCCCCTTCTTCTGGCGGGTGTCATCCAAGATGAAGCCTACTTCGCGCGTGAGGTAGCGCCACATCTGAACGAGCAGATTCGCTATCTTGGCTCGGTCGGCCCCGCTGAGCGGGATACACTTTTGGGCGGCGCTTACGCGCTCCTGCACCTTATCCACTTCGACGAACCCTTCGGCCTCAGCATGGTCGAGGCGATGGCCTGCGGCACCCCGGTCATCGCCACTCGGCGCGGCTCGGTGGGGGAGGTCGTGCGTGACGGGCTGAGCGGCTTTATCGTGGAGAACGCGGGGGAGGTTTTGAACGTGCTCCCCAACGTGACGGGGCTGGAACGCGCGGCGGTGCGAAGGGACGCTGAAGCGCGCTTTGAAGTTCGTCACATGGTGGAGGGATATCTCAAGGTATATAGGGAGATACTCAGATCCTGACTTCGTTTTTACCCTTTGGAGACGCTATGGCATCCTATCCCGAACTTCTTACCAGGCACCCAAACAACCCCATCCTGAGCGCGGCGGACTGGCCCTACCCCGCCCACACGGTTTTTAACCCCGGCGCGACCCGCTTGCAAGACGGCACCACGCTGCTCTTGTGCCGCGTCGAGGACCGGCGCGGCTTCTCGCACCTCTGCGCCGCGCGCTCAAAAAACGGCGTCGACGGCTGGCACATCGACCCTGAACCCACGCTGCTGCCCGACCCAGAAGACTTCGAAGAGGAGGCGTGGGGCATCGAGGACCCGCGCATCACTTACTTACCCGAGGAGGGGCGCTACGCGGTCGTCTACACCGCCTTTTCCATCCGCGGGCCGGGCGTTTCGCTGGCGCTCACCGAGGATTTTATCCACTTCGAACGTTACGGAATCATCATGCCCCCCGAGGACAAGGACGCCGCTCTGTTACCGCGCCGCGTGGGCGGCTACTGGGTGCTCGTACACCGCCCCGTCACCCCTCACAGCGCCAACATCTGGATGAGTTTTTCCAAAGACCTGCGCCGCTGGCGCGGCTCTAAGGAAGTCCTGCGCGCCCGGCAGGGAGCCTGGTGGGACGCCAACAAAATCGGGCTCTCGCCCCCGCCCATCGAGACGCCCGCGGGCTGGCTCACTATCTACCACGGCGTGCGCCACCACGCCTCGGGCAGCCTCTACCGGGCGGGCCTGGCGCTTTTCGACTTAGAAAGGCCTACCGTCTGCATCCGCCGGGGCAGCATGTGGGTCTTCGGCCCTGAAGCCCCTTACGAGAGGGTCGGCGACGTGCCCAACGTCGTGTTCCCCTGCGACTACACCGTGGGCGACGACGGCGACACGCTGCACCTCTATTACGGCGCGGCGGACACGTCCATCGGGCTGGCGACGGGGAGCATAAGCGAGATGCTGGCGTGGCTGGATGAACACGGCAGACTGCCGGAGCGACGCAGGGTGCCGCAGGTGCGCGAGGGGTAGGTATCAGTCTGTACCCGTACGCGGTCGCCCTCATATGTCACCGCAAATTTTCTCGTCAGGTCAGCGAGGCGGCTCGAGCAAAGGCGAGAAAACGTACACCGCCCAAAGCATCCGGCTTTGGGAACCGCACCCACGCCTCCGGCGCGCGCTGTCCGCACTGCGAAGCTCCAACGGAGCGTACGGTTGCGTCACCGACAAGCGCACCCCCAAACCGCGGGGGCATCTGCTAAGCTAGGGCATGTTTCCCCTTCGGGACGCCAACCCGCGGCACGGTCCCGCCGTCGTGATGTGGCTTTTGCTCTTCGTCAACGTGGCCGTGTTCGTTTACGGCCTGAGTCTGGGCTCGGATCGTGCGGCGTTACGTTTCGTCTATGACTACGGCTTCATCCCCAGTCTCTTTTTTGAAGCGCCCGCCGCCAACACCTACCGGCTTCTCACCAGCATGTTTTTGCACGGCGGCTTCGTTCACATCCTCGGCAACATGTTCTTTTTGTGGGTTTTCGGCGACAACATCGAGGACCGGATGGGCCATTTCACGTTTCTGGGTTTTTACCTCGCGGGCGGCGTGCTCGCCACCCTCGTCCACGGACTTCTTACGCCGGGGTCGGCGGTGCCCATGATTGGCGCGTCGGGCGCGGTGAGCGCGGTGTTGGGCGCTTATCTCGTGCTCTTCCCGCGGCAGCGCGTGTTCACCTTTGTGCCGCCCTTTTTCCTCTTCTGGCTGCCCGCCTGGCTCTATTTAGGCTACTGGGCGCTCATCCAGTTCGTGCAGGCCGGGGGGCTGGTGGTGCGGCCGGAGGCCGTGAGCGAGGTGGCCTTTTTCGCGCACGTCGGCGGGTTTCTGTTCGGCGCGCTCACGGTGCGGTATTTTGCCCCACCCGCCCCACCCGCGACGTACCGGCTCTAACCAGGGCTCGCCCTTGGCACCTTGTCCTTTATGAACAGCAACAAACAGATGTGGCTTGATATCTTGTTTACCGACGGCTTACTACTGGCTACCAAATATCTACCGAAGTCCCCAAAGGAGGCCCCGTGAAGCTCCTACTTCTGCTCTTCGTCTTTACAGCGGTGCCGCTGGCGCAAACAGGATCGAGCCAGGCGGAACCTGCCCAGGAGGAAACCGCGCCAGACGCGCCGCAGACTTACTTACAGTTTAGCGGCAGCGACCCCCAGACGACGCGGGGGGAGTCGCGGCTGCTTCACTACCTGCCGCAGGACCTGCCCATCACCGTATACGTGCCCATCCCCGGGGCCGGAGGCTCGAGCGCCCAGGCGGGCGGCACCGGGGGTGCGGGCGGCGTAACGGGCGGGCTTGACGCGGACCTTGACGTAGACCTCTCCGAGGTGGACCTCAACGCCGCGCGCCGCGACGAGGTCGTGCGCGCGCTCAACGCGTGGCAGGAGGCGGTCCCCGACCTCGTCCGCTTCCGCACCGCCGAAACGCCCGAGGAGAGCTCATTAAAGGTCGTGTGGCGCGACCTGCCGCCCGGCCAGGTCGGCTCTTACCGCTACACCTTTTCGGTGCTCGAGAACGGCCTCTACCGCTTCCGCGCCACCGAGATCATCCTCGACCCGGACACGCCCCCCGACGACCTCTACCGCTACGCGCTGCTCGAGATAGGCCACGCCCTGGGCCTTTTGGGCCGCTCCCCCTTTGAAGGCGACGCGATGAGCGCCGTGCCGAGCGGCCGGGTGAGCGAGCGCGACGTGGCGACCCTGCGCGCGCTCTACGCGCTACCGAGCGGTATTGTCTTGAGAAAGTAGTGTTTCATCCCCAGGCAAACACGGTATAGCAGGTATACCCACGGGCATACGTATCCACGGGCATAAATCATCCCTTTTGAACGAGTACGGTCTACAAGTTGCCGTCGCTAGGCAGCGGACTGCGTAACTGGCTGAGACTCAAGCGTCCGGCTGGAGCAGCCCGTAATTCCCGTCTTGGCGCACGTATATCACGTTAATCTGGTCCGACTCGGCGTTGTGAAACATAAAGAACGAGTGGCCGAGCGCTTCCATCTGCACCGCCGCGTCTTCGGGCGTCATGGGGCGGAGCACGTGGCGTTTGGTGCGGACGATGGCGGGGTCGCCGTCGGGTTCGTCGTCTTGGGGCGGTAGGAGCGGGGGCGGGGGCGGCTCGTCGTAGGTGCGTTTCGCCATCATCTTGCCCTTGAACCTCTTGAGCTGACGCTCGAGCTTGTCCACCACCATGTCCACCGCCGCGTAGGGGTCCTGCCCGCTCTCCTCGGCGCGCACGATGCCGTTGGGCACGTTGAGCTGCACCTCGACCCTGGCCGGCGTCTCGTTGCCCTGCGCGTAAGACATCACCACCTTGGCGTCAACGATCTGATCAGAAAAGCGGTCGAGCTTGCCCAGCTTCTCCTCAGCATACGAGCGCATGGCGTCGCTCACGTCGATGTTGCGGCCGATCAGCTTGTAAATGTTCACGGCGCTCCCTCCCTGCACGTTTTCCCACTGTCTAATCGAATCGTCCAACCGAACCCAAGTGGGAAACGGGTAAAGGTCAGTGTAACATTTCACTCCGGGCTGAAAAGCACGGGTTTTTAACAGAGCAACAAAAATGCCGAGCACCCATCAAGTGCCCGGCAAAGGAAAAGCGCCGACTTAAGCCGTGCCAGGTCAATCTGTATAGGTGTCCGTTTCACCCTGCTGACCGTGTGGGTCTCCGTTCCGCATACCCTTGAGCCTCGCCGCGACCCTGGCGACGCGGGCACCCAAGTTACGTGCGGTGGTGAGTTCGTCCTCGACGGGCTGTCTCGAGCCGTCCCCGCCCGCTATCGTCGCCGGGCCGTACGGGGAGCCGCCGATGCCCTCGGTCGTCATGATCTGCGGGTTTTGACCGTAGGGCGTGCCCACGAAAACCATCCCTAAGTGCAATAGGGGCACCAGCGAGGTGATAATGGTCGTTTCCTGCCCGCCGTGGATGGTCGCGGTGCTCGTGAAGACGCCCGTGGCCTTGTCTTCAAGCTCGCCCTTTTGCCACAAGGGTCCGGTGGTGTCAATAAACTGCTTCATCTGCGCGGTCATGTTGCCGTAGCGCGTCGGCGTGCCCCACACCACACCGTCGGCCCAGCGCAGGTCGTCGTGGGTCACGTCGGGCACGTCGTCCATCGCCTCTTGCGCCTGCCGGTAGGCGTCTTGCCCCTGCATGGCCCCGCGGGCGGCCTCGAGCTCGGGGATGCGGCGCACGCGCACCTCCACGTTCCGCACGCCCGCCGCGCCCTCCTGGACCGCCTGCGCCATTTTATGGGTGTGACCATAGGCGCTGTAGAAAGTAACAAGTACGTTAGTTGGCATAAGTTCCTCCTTCAGAAACACATTTTAGACTACTATAGAAAATAAACTAAATCATATTCTGCCTCACAGTTCCGAGCACAAAAGCGCCTCCCCGTTCACGACGTTATCTGGTCGCTGTTTACAAGTTCGCCCTTAATCTAAGACGCGTTACTCCTGCTTTCATCGCTTCGCTTGTGGCGGTACATTCCGGCTGGGCACAAACCGGTTACCTCAGTCCCGAATCCCTTTTCAAAACGCGTAGCGGATGGGGCAGTAAGGCATATGCTTAGCCAACAACGCCCGAAACTCCCGCACGCGCTCGCCCTTAAAGCCGTGGCGGTAGCGCACGTTGTCCCCGCCCATCTGCGAGGTCTTAGCCTCTTGCGTTTCGGGCGTCCAGAGAAGCGCTTCGGCCCGGGGGTGCCAGCGCAAATTCACCTCGTGCAGCGCCTCGTTGTGGGTTAAAAAGATGACCTCCGCCTTGACCTGCACCTTGGCGGCGGGGGAAAGGGTGTCGTCTAGCTCCGCGAAAAGCGCAGCGTAATCCGCCGACCAGCCCTCGTACAAGATGACGGGGCTAAAGTTGAGATGCACTTCATACCCCGCCGCGACAAAGTCGTTCACGGCGCTCATACGCTCCCGCATGGGCGAGGTGCGCACGTCTACGACTCGAGCAACTTCTTGGGGCATGAGCGAAAAGCGCACCCTGGTCTTGCCCTGCGGGTCGTAATCGAGCAGGTCACGGTTCACGTACTTGGTTGCAAAGCTCGCCTTGGCGTTGGGTAGGTCCCGAAAGCGGGCCACGGTGTCCTTGAGGTTGTCCGAAATGAGCGCGTCCACCGAGCAATCACTGTTCTCACCCACGTCGTAAACCCAGTAGTCCGGGTCAGTCTGCGCGGGCACCTTGGGGCCTTGCTTGGCGGCGTGCCGTGCAACGGCTTTTAGAACGGCGTCGATGTTGACAAAGGTCGAGATGGGGTTGGCGAATCCCTTGCGGCGCGGCACGTAGCAGTAGGCGCAGGCCATCGCGCAGCCGCTCGCAAAGCCCGGCGCGATGAAGTCGCCGCTGCGCCCGTTCACGCGCACCGGGAAACCTTTTCGCACGCCCAGCACGAGCACCGTGCGCTTGATGCGCACCCAGTCTTTGGCGAGCCCCTCGTTGCCGTGAAGCTCGGGGATGTTCCAGTGCGAGGGAACTTCGGTGCGCTGGGCCTCGGGGAAGCGCCCCAGAATCTCCAAGCCGCGCGGGTAGGAGGGAACGGCGGGCTCTAAGTAGATGTGCGAAACGTTGAGCATCTAAGTTAGGACTACGCAGCAGACGTGCGCGGTGGTGTTAACGGGACGGCTCATCCGGTAAGTGTATATGCGCACGGCACGCGCAACTTTGGTGTGTATCGCTGTGCTGCGGTAAAGTTGGCGCGTGACCCTGCCCAACGCCCTTTCCGTTGCGCACCTCTTTGAGCGGGAACGTCTTTCTTATTGGCTTGTCGGGGGCTTCGCGGTTGAGCTTACGGTGGGTTATGAAGTTCGCCCGCACGACGATGTGGACTTTTTCATCTCCGCCGACCATGCAGAGAACGCTGTGGGTATGCTTGTTGGCAAGGGTTTTAAACGGGTACACGGAAGTTTAGAAGGCGGCAATGTGTTTTACAAACGGGGTGACATTGTGGTGGACCTCGTGCCTATCCAAACCACGGACCCGCCACGTACTGTGGGCGAACTCAGTCGCATCGTCTGGCCTGTGGGCTTCTTGGCTCCGTACCGCGCGCTCTACAGAGGCGAAAGCTTCGTTACCCTCACACCCGGGATGCAGGGGCGGATGAAGAGGGTTGTTGCGGATTTTTATGGTGTGGATTTGAGAGACAAAGACAGGCTGGACGTGCGGGCGCTCGAGCTTGTCGTCCCGCGTTAGTCTGCTCGAGCTTTCCCAAGATCCAGACTGTCTCGCGGTGCAACTCCCTGCACAAGCCGCATAAGCCTTACAAAGCGTCACATGTAAAGCTACGGAGCCAAAAGCAGAGTTTTTCAAATCCTTTCGCATTCCTTTCGTTTAGGCTGGGGTGGGAGAGACTTTATGAGAGATTATGGTGAACGGGAGGCGCACGTCGCGGGCTCCATTTTTAAGAGGGTTGTTTGTGAGAGAGTTCACGGGAGAGAGCGTAGGGCGTGTTAAGGCGGTTTTTTTCCTCCGCGGAGGCGGTGCTGCCCGACCCGGTCGCGGCGTCGGCGCGGCTGCTCGAGCTGCCCGCCACGCGCGAGCGCTGCGCGCACGTCCTGGCGCACCTGGCGTTTAGCTTGGGGGGCTCGGGCCCGGGCGGCGCTGGTCCGGGCGGCTCAAGTTCAGGCGGCAATGTGCGTGGGTATGTGGTGTTCGGCACCAACATCGACACCTACCGCTTCGAGGCGGTGCAGGGCTACGCGCCCGACCTGCTCACGCTGACGCCCGCGCACGGCCCGTGGCGCGACCCGGGACCCAGGCTCGTGAGCAACATCGTCGCGGAACTTTTCACGCCCAACACCAAAGAGATGCGCACCCTTTTGGGCGGCTTCGGCTTGCGCGAGGCCAAGGCCACGCTCATCGTGCCCATCACGGGCGACGAGCGCCACGGGGCCGTCGTCCTTCACCGGCACGGGCCGGAAGGCTTTAGCGAGGCGGACCTGCGGGAGGCCGCGGGCTGGGGCCGCCTTCTGGGTGGGGCGGAGAGTCTTCACGGCGACCTCTACCGCACGCGGCAGAGCCTCATCGAGTTTACCAACGCCTTCGTCGAGGCGATGGAGGCCGAGGATTTCTCGCAGCTCGGCCACGCCAAGCGCGTGACCGCCTACGCGCTCGCCATCGGCCGCGCGCTGGACTTTAACCGTCAGAGCTTAGCCGACCTCTATTTCGCGGCCATCCTGCACGACGTCGGCAAGCTCGGCGGGGGAGACAAATTTGGCGCGGGGGGTGTCCCGTTCGAGGGTGCGCCGCACGCCGGAGTAAGCGTCAGGGACGCCCTCCCGAGCGAAGACGAGGTGCACCCGCAAAGGGGGGCCAATCTGATAGCCTCCTCTCCCCTCCTGAGCCGCGCCGCCAGGGGCATCCGCGCGCACCACGAGCGCTGGGACGGCGCCGGCTTTCCTCAGGAGCTGCGGGGCGAGGCCATCCCGCTCTTGGGCCGCATCGTCGCGGTGGCGGACACCTTCGATTTGCTTTCGTCCGAGCGGGGCCAGGCGCTGCCCATGCGCGAGGTCGAGCGCGAGCTCAGGGCCCGCGCGGGCGCGAGTTTAGACCCCAACTTGGTGGGCCTTTTTATCAACATCCTGCGCAAGGGCAAGTCCACCGCGGAACTCGGTACTTTAGAACATAGCGACTTGCCGTTCTAGATACAAGCTGGGGATGGGCTCTTCTTTTCGTCTGTGTGCTCGAGAGCGAAGATAGGATTCAGTCAAGACTCCAGAATGTTTGGACATTTATGGCCTCCCCCCTTAACAAGGGGGACCGAGGGGGATCGTCTCTACTGATTTGCCGCAAAGTCAGTAAACGCGATCCCCCGACCCTTTACCGTTCTCGCTTCGTTCTGACCTTCGTTAAGGGGACTTTGGTAGGAACTCGAGCCTTTCTCAAATACCCTCTAAGGCCGAAGAGAAGCGTCACCTCGGCCTTTCTTTCGCCTCTAAACTTCATCTTTTGAACCTCAAACCCCCGCGAACGCCTCCTGCCGGAGCGCGTCCACCTTGTTGGTCGCTTCCCAGGGAAACTCGGCGCGGCCAAAATGACCGTAGGCGCTCGTGGCGCGGTATATCGGCCGCCGCAAATCGAGCGCGTCGATGATGGCGGCGGGGCGCGCGTCGAAAACTTTGGCGACGAGCCCGCTTAACTGTTCGTCCGAGAGCTCGGAGGTGCCAAACGTTTCCACAAACATCCCCACGGGACGCGCCACGCCGATGGCGTAAGCGAGCCCCACCTGCGCGCGCCGCGCCAAGCCCGCCGCGACAAGGTTTTTGGCGATGTAGCGCGCGTAGTACGAGCCGCTGCGGTCGACCTTGGTGGGGTCCTTGCCGGAAAACGCGCCGCCGCCGTGCGGGGCCGCGCCGCCGTAGGTGTCCACGATAATCTTGCGCCCGGTGAGCCCCGCGTCGCCCTGCGGGCCGCCGATGACGAAGCGCCCGGTGGGGTTGATGAAGGTGCGGGTGTTTTCGCTCAAATACGCGTCCGGGATGGCCCGGCGGACGACTTCTTTAAGCACATCCTCCCGCAGCGTCTCCTGCGCCACCTCGGGGTCGTGCTGCGCCGAGACGACCACCGTCGTCACCTCGGCGGGCGCGTCTCCCTCGTAGGCCACGGTCACTTGCGCCTTGCCGTCGGGGCGCAGGTAGGGGAGCACGCCTGTTTTACGCACCTCCGCCAAGCGTTTGGTGAGGCCGTGCGCCAGGGTGATGGGCAGCGGCATGAGTTGCGGGGTCTCAGTGGTCGCGTAGCCGAACATGAGCCCCTGGTCGCCCGCGCCCGTCTGGTCGTACATGTCGCCGGAGGGGGCCTCGAGCGCCCTCGTCACCCCCTGCGCGATGTCAGGCGACTGTTCATTGATGGCAATTAAAACCGCGGCGTGGTCGGCGTCGATGCCGTAATCCGAACGCGTATACCCCACCTCGCGCACGGTGTCGCGCACGATCTTTTGCAAATCAACGTAGCCGTAACAAGTAATTTCCCCGGCGATAAGCGCCAGGCCGGTGGTGAGAATCGTCTCCGCCGCCACCCTGGCTTGGGGGTCAATTGTCAAAATGGCGTCCAAGACGCTGTCGCTGATGCGGTCGGCCAGCTTGTCCGGGTGCCCCTCGGTCACCGACTCGGAGGTGAAAAGTTTTCGCATGGTGCGCTCTCCTTCTTTGGCTGCTTGTGCTTATCCGCCCGCGTCTGTTCACTCGTGCCCCTTTGCGTGAGGCTGTATACGTGCGGGCTCGAGTACGGGAGTATAACAAGGCGCGAAAAGGCTCACCTCCGCCCTCCGTACGATTCGCACGGTTTTATTGTGACAATTTATGGTGACGATTTTTCCTGTGTCCCGCACCGAGGAGCAAATTAGCAATTCAAGATGGGCTTAAGAACAAGAAGCTGCCTAACGGAAAGAAGCATAAGGGGATGTAAAACTCTCTTACATGGGTGAGAAGCTGAGCTTCGAGGCTATCGTGTGGGCGATAGGGAGCGTATTTGATGCTCAACAAGATAATAGGAAACAAGAGCAGTGCAGCTACCGCTTAAGCGATGCAGGTCTGTGCGCGTTTAGTGTGTTTTATACGCAAAGCCCCTCGTTTCTGGCGCACCAACGCGATATGCAAAGACGCAAAGGGATGAGTAACGCTCAAAACTTGTTCGACATGGTGAAGATACCAACCGACACGCATATCAAGGCGCTGCTCGACCCTCTTGACGAAGGCTGTTTAGGCTACGTCTTCAGGCATGTTGTGGGTGAGCTTAAAGGGGCAGGGAAGCTAAAAGCCTATGAAGTGATGTCTGGACATTACCTGCTGGCTCTCGACGGCACGGACTATTTCTCTTCCGAGAGGATTCACTGCCAGAACTGCACCCGCCGCATCTTGAATAGTGGCAAGCGGCGCTACCGCCACAGTGTCATACCGCCTGTGTTAGTCGCCCCTGAGAAAAACGAGGTTGTCAGCTTAGAGCCCGAGTTCATCAGACCTCAAGATGGGGATGAGAAAGGAGACTGTGAGGTTAAAGCCGCCAAACGCTGGCTCAAAGACAAAGCGGGTCACTACCCGCTCGAAAAAGTCATCGCCTTAGCGGATGACCTTTACTGCCACCAGCCCTTGTGCGAGGCGGTCCTGAGCAAAGGCTGGCACTTTATTCTGGTCTGCAAACCTGAGTCACATAAGACCCTTTACGATTATCTTGTCCTGCAAGACGTAGCAAGTTTGAGCAAGACCCGTTGGAACGGGCACTTTCACGAAGTCTGGCGCTACCGTTACGCCAACGGCTTACCCCTACGTGAGAGTGATGACGCGCTCCTAGTCAACTGGTGAGTCAGCGTTCAGCGCCAAGATACGGGTGAACTGCTTTACAAAAACAGCTTCGCTACCGATATCGAACTGTCCCAGGTGAATGTCGCTGACATCGTTCACTTTGGCCGCAGTCGTTGGAAAACAGAGAACGAAAACAACAACGTGCTTAAGACCAAGGGCTATAACATGGAGCACAACTGTGGGCACGGGCAAGTCAACCTCTCCGCCGTTCTCCTACCCTCTGCTCCTTGCCTTTCTTACTCACACGGTGCTCGCTCTAAGCGACAAAAAGTACCAACCCGTTCGTGCTGAGCTTGGCTCCAGAAAAACCTTCTTCGATGATATCCGCGCCCTGCTTCGTTACAAGCTCTTTGACTCTTGGGCTCAGTTACTCGACTTCATGATTCACGGGCTCGACATCAAGCTTGACTCTGGCTGAAGAGATGTCCATCTCGAACTGCTGCTTGGGGGGCACCAACCCCATTTAATTTAAGGCACAAAAGATACGCTGGAGTGTGTGACGCTCTCGCATGAGGCGTCACGGTGCAAGACCCGGTTCTGCTATGCTAAACCATGAACAGACGCAAGCTCTTGCTCACCGGCCTGCTGGCCTTTGGCGGCGTGGCGCTGGCCTTTTGCGGTTTCTACGTCGCCAAGGCCGACACCGAACTCTTCAACGAAACCTCGAAAGTCATCATCGCCCGCGACGGCCCCCGCACCATCCTGACGATGGCGAACGACTTCGCGGGGGACGTTGAAGACTTCGCGCTCGTCGTGCCCGTGCCCACCGTGCTCACCCAGGAGCAGATTCAGGTGGGCGACTTGACCACCTTAGAGCGCTTGGACGCCTACAGCGCGCCCAGACTGGTCGAGTATTTCGACGACGACCCGTGCGCGCCGCTCGTGCTCGAGGAATCCGCAACCGCTGACGCCGCCCCCGCGCCCACCGCGGCCCAGGCGAGAGCCAACGCGCTGGGCGTCACCATCGAAGAAGCGTTTTCGGTCGGGGAGTATGACATTTTAATCCTCAGCGCCGAAGAGTCCGAAGGGCTCACCACCTGGCTCGTCGAGAACGGCTACGTTTTGCCCGAAGCGGTCGTGCCTATTTTGCAACGCTACATCGAGCAGGGGATGAAGTTTTTTGTGGCGCGGGTGAACTTAGAGGCGTTCGAAAGGAGCGGCTACGAGTATTTGCGCCCGCTACTCATGGCGTTCGAGAGCGAACGCTTCATGCTCCCCATCCAGCTCGGCATGGTCAACGCGCGCGGGCCGCAGGATTTGGTCGTCTACCTGTTGTCGCCACAGGGACGCGTCGAGACGACGAACTACCCCGTGGTCGCCATCCCCACCGACGTGACGCTGCCGGAATTCGTCGAGGACGACTTCGGCGCGTTCTACCGCGCGATGTTTGAGCGAAGCTATGAGCGAGAAGGGCGCGACGCGGTGTTTCTGGAGTACGCCTGGGACATGGCCTGGTGCGACCCCTGCGCCGCCGACCCGCTCTCCCCCGAGGAACTGCGCCGCGCCGGGGTGTTCTGGCTGGACGAAGGGGCGGACAGAAACGCGCCGAACGTCTACCTAACCAGGCTGCACGTGCGCTACACGCCCGAGGAGTTCCCCGAAGACCTGATGTTCAGAACGACCGACAACCGCGAGAACTTTCAGGGGCGCTACGTCCTGCAACGCCCTTTCGAGGGTGAGCTGACCTGCGCGGAGGGCGAGGCGTATGTTAGGCAGGTTCGGGAGCGCCGCGAGGAGGAGGCGAAGCGGCTCGCCAACCTTACAGGCTGGGACCTGACCGAGATTCGCGCCCTGGTGGGTGAGTTCCACCCGGTTGTCACGGTCGCGCCCTGGTGGGAGCGGGTCTTTGACGTATTTGAGCGTCCGTGAGGGGACTCAAGGTCCTTGTTAAAGGTGTTTGGACCTTCATGACCTCCCCCCTTAACAAGGGGGGACTGAGGGGGGATCGTCTCCTACTGATGTGCCGCAACGTCAGGAAAGATGATCCCCCCACCCCCTTGTTAAGGGGGCTTTAGGAACTCGAGCCCCTTTCAAACATCCTCTAAGCCGTCCAGCAACCGCGTCACGTCCTCTAAGGTGTTATAAAAATGCGGCGAGACGCGCACGTTGCCGTCACGGCTCGAGACAACCACCCCTACCTCGGCCAGCCGCGCCACCTGCGCTTCGGCGTCGCGCACCTTGATAGCCACCATCGCGCCGTGCTCGTCGGGCGTCGCCACGCAAAACCCCCGCTCCCGAGCGCCCCTTTTGAGCGCGTCCGTCAGCTTGCGTAGATGCGCCGTCATAGCGTCTGTGCCCACCGACTGAACGAGCTTAAGACCCGCCAGCCCCGCGTAAAGGTTCGGGTTGGGCGGCGTGCCCGACTCGAAGCGGCGCGCGCTCCCTGACGGGTCGTGCGCATAAATGTCCAGCGCCATGATGTCGGCTTGGGCGAACCAGCCGGTGGTGGTGGGCTCGAGCCTCTCAATCAAATCCTCCCGCACGTACATAAAGGCAAGCCCGGACGACCCGAGCAGGTACTTGAGCGCCCCGCCGACCAGCACATCCACGCCTAACGCTTTAACGTCTATAGGCATCGTGCCGAGCGACTGATACGCGTCTAGGAGCGAGAGCGCGCCGCGCTCGTGGGCGAGGTCGGACACGGCCTTGGCGTCTTGCCGCGCGCCGTTGCGGTAACTCACATGTGCGAATGAGACCAAGGCGGTGCGTTCGTCAACGCGCGAGGCGTAGTGCTCGAGCGGAATCACCCCGTCCACTTCAGGCACGTGAACGACCCTCGCCCCGCGCTTCGCCTGCGCGTGCCAAATCTGCGCCACCGTCGGAAACTCGAAGTCGCTCACCACCACCCGGTTTCGCTCGCCGCCGAAGTCGAGCGCGCTCGCTAGCGAACTCACCGCCGCCGACACGGAGGTGGTGACGGCGATTTCATCGGGCTTGGCGTTGATGAGTTTGGCAAAGGCGGCGCGCGTTTCCTCGAGCTTGCCCACCCACAGCTCCCAGGGCGAGCCCAGCGTCTCCCAGTCTTGTAAATACTGCGCATAAGCCTCTTTGACCTCGAGCGACAGCGCCCCCTTGGAGCAACTGTTGAGGTAAGTTTTCGTTTCAAAGATGGGGAAGTGGTCTCTTAGCATCGTTACCTTCCTAAGTAAGCTTTGCGTAAATTCTCGTTTTGCAGCAGATTTTCCGCCGTGTCCGCCAGCGCGATTCTGCCGGTTTGGAGCACGTAACCGCGGTCGGCGATGGACAGCGCCATGTTCGCGTTTTGCTCGACCATAAAGACGGTGACGCCCCCTTCGTTCACCTGTTTGATAAGCTCAAAGTTTTGCTCGACCAACACAGGCGCGAGGCCCATCGAGGGCTCGTCCATCAGCAGGAGTTTGGGGCGGCTCATGAGGGCTCGAGCCATCGCCAGCATTTGCTGCTCGCCACCCGAAAGCGTGCCCCCCTGCTGCGCGAGCCGTTCGCGGATACGCGGGAAAAGCGTGAGCATCCGCTCCAAATCCTCCTCTATCCCGTCTTTGTCGTTGCGCAAATACGCTCCCATGAGCAGATTCTCGCGCACGCTCATGTCGCCGAAGATGCGCCGGTTCTCGGGCACCACCGCGATGCCGTGTCCCACGCGGTAGCTCGTCGGTTTGTCGTTGACTATTTCGCCGTCAAAGGTGACCGTGCCGCTGTGAGGCCGCACGACGCCGAGCGCGGTCTTGAGCGTCGTGGACTTGCCCGAGGCGTTGCCGCCCAATAGGCAGACGAGTTCGCCGGGGTAGATGTCCAGCGTCACGTCTTGCAGGATGTGGATGGGGCCATAGTAGGTGTTGACGTTGCTAAAGCGGAGGAGGGGTTTGGTCATGGCTGTGAGGTTGCTGACGCGTACGTGTCGAGCAGGGCGGCCAAACGCTCCAAGCCAAGCTCGAGCCTCGTCGTCTCCCCGCCCCCCACCCCGAGCCGGATGTGCTGCGGGAGACCGTAGGCGCTGCCGGGAATTAAAAAGGTGCGGTAAGGCGGGTGCAGCAGCGCACGCGCCAGCGTTTCACCGTCTACAGACGCGTGCAAGCGGCACAGACCGATGAGGCCCGCCGGAGGACGTTGCCAGGAGAGGTCGGCTCGAGCCTCAACAAAAGCGTCTAAAGTTTCCAGATTTTTAAGCCCTTCGGTGCGCGCTTTTTCTAAAGCTTGGGTGTACCGTTCCGGGCGCAGCGCCACCTCCGCAATCGCCTCACCCAAAACGTTCATAATCTCGCTGCTGTTCTCGCGTAAAACAACTGCGTCTTTGACAACTTGCGGGTCGCGGCAAATGAGCCAGCCCGTCCGCAGCCCCTGCAAACCGAGCGCCTTGGACACGCTCCCGGTGGAAATGCCGCGCTCGTAAAGTCCGGCGACGCTTGGGATGCGCCCGCCCTCCCACTCGAGCCCCGCGTAGACCTCGTCACAAAGCACATACGCGCCGACGCGCTCGGCTAAGCGGACGACGCTAAGCAGTTCCTCCTCGAGCATGACCTGCCCGGTCGGGTTGTTCGGGTTGCACAAGAAAATCAGGCGGGTGCGCTCGGTGACGAGGTCCTCGAGTTCCCCCATATCAAACCGCCAGCCGCGCGCCTCATCACGGGGCAAGAGTTTGATGTTTGCGCCTATCGCTTTACCCAGCACCGCCGCTTGGGGCCAGCCGGGGGTCTCTAAAATGAGGTCGTCACCCGGTTGTACGAGTTGAGTAATCGCCAAAAAGTTAGCCTCGGCGGTTCCAGCGGTGATGAGAACGTCGTCCACCGTGCAGCTTCCCGTGAGGTTTGAACGCGCCAGCACGTTCTCCCGCAGCGCGGTCATCCCTTGAAACGACTCATTCGACCAGTCCAAAGACATCTCCGGGTCGAGGTACGGTAAAAAGTCGCCCAATTTAGGCGGCGTCGCCAAAGAAAAGCCCAGCACGGCCTCTGGTTTGGTCGAGGGCTCGGTTGAGGCGGTCTCGAGCAAAAACTCAAACAGCGTGTGCATCTCAACCTTCATCCCAGCTCCTTGTGACGACGCCCCAAATACGCCTCAATCACGCTCTCGTCGTTGGTGACTTCTTCATAACTGCCCTCAGCAATCTTGACGCCGTGGTCCAAAACGACAACCCGGTCTGAAATCTTCCCGACCACGTTCATGTCGTGTTCGATGAGCAAGACCGTGTAACCGCCCTCGTCGCGCAGCTTGCCAATAAGTTCAGTGATTTCGGCGGACTCGTTGGGGTTCATCCCGGCGGCGGGCTCGTCTAAGAGGAGAAAATTCGCGCCCGTGGTCATGGCTCGAGCGATTTCCAACCTGCGCCGGTTTGCATAGGACAAGCTGTAGGCGGGTTGGTCGAAGCGGTAGCCCTGCAAGCGACTCCCGAAAAAGGCTAAGTTCTTCTCGGCTTGCGCCCTAATCTTCGCCTCCTCCTTACACCAACCCGGCAAACGCAGCATCGCCGACCACATCCCGGCGCGCGTGTGACAAAAAGCCCCGGTCATGACATTCTCGAGCACGCTCATGTTGAGGTAGACCCGCAGACTTTGAAAGGTTCGCGCCAACCCCAGGGCGGTGATGTTGTGCGGTCTCATCCCGACGATGGAACGGTCCTTGAAACGGATGTCCCCCGCGTCGGGCCGGTAGATGCCTGTGATGAGGTTGATGGCGGTTGACTTGCCCGCGCCGTTGGGGCCGATGATGGAGACGATTTCGCCTTCATTGACCTCGAGCGACAAGTCGCTAATCGCCTTGAGCCCGCCGAAACTCAAACTCACCTTATCTAAACGCAGCACCTAAACGACCTTCACTTCCGCCTTGCCGAGCAAGCCCTGGGGCCTCACAATCATTAGCACCACCAGCGTCACCCCGACAATCAGAATGCGGGTGGCGGAGGGCTCGAGCGCCAGCCGCGTTTCCCAGGCAAAAGCAAAGGCGTAGAGTGTGAGGCCGAGCAGCACGTCGAACAGGCGCGGCTTGTGTTTGAACAGAATGGCGGTCAATAAAACGAAAATGGCTGCGATAGTGACCACGTTCCCGACGGTTTGATAGTTGCTCGGCAGCACCAGCCAATTCTGCACCAGCCGGTTGAGCCACGACCCGGTTTGCAGCGCGTTCGCGTCCAAACCCGGCCACGCGAGCCGAACGAGGAGTTTGAGCAAAAGCCCCCCCAAAACCGTCCCGCCAACGACAAGCGTAAAGCGCCGCCAGGATTTCAAAACCCCCCATACCCCGAGCAACCCGAGGCCGTAAAAAAAGAAGCTTGCCAGCGTAATGCTCCGCAACACCTCGGGCAAGACGGTAAAGATAAACGCGCCCAGCACCACGCCGGGCAAGGAGCCGATGCCGCCCAAGACCACCATCGCGTAGAGGTTGATGAGCGTCAGAGCGCTGTAACGCGGCACCGGCACCACGTTCGCCAGCCAGGCCGCCTCGACCGACCCGGCTAATGCCGCGATGCCCGCGCCGATGGCAAAGGCCAGCAGCTTGAGCCGCCCCGTGGGGGTGCCCATCACCTCGGCGGCGAGTTCGTCCTCGCGGATGGCGCGCCAGGCGCGGCCGATGCGCGAGGCGTTGAGGTTGTGAACCGCGAGGTAAACGAGGGCCAAAAGAACCAAAAAAAGATAGTAGTAACGCAGCGTAGAGTTGAAAGTAAAGCCGAACAGCGAAATATCGTCCAAGCGGTTGATGCCGTTGGGGCCACGTGTCAAGTCTACGGGGCGCTCGAGCCACGGCAGCTTGACCCGGGTCAAAGTAAGCGCGAGCTGTACGAACACGAGCCCAAAACCCAACGTGACAATCGCCAGATAGTCACCCGACAAGCGCAGCGACATCGCCCCAATGAGAGCGCCGACGAGCGCCGTCGCCAGGATGATGAGCGGCACGCTGACGAGTGACGGTAGGTGTATCCCGTTTGAACTAAAGACCGTGACAAAATCCGACGAGGTGTAGGCGTAAAAGTAGCCCGCCAGCCCGTAAAACGCCACGTAGCCTAAGTCGAGCAGCCCGGCATAACCCACAACGACGTTGAGGCCTATCGCCATGATGGCGAAGATAAGGAAACGCGCGCCCGTGCGGACGATGAAGTCGTTGTTGCTCGAGCCTATCAGCTCCAAGAATCCTTGAGTCCCGGTGAGGAGCGGCGCGACGATGAGTAGCGCGATAACGAGCGCGTAACGCCACCCCAGCGGCACTCGCTCCCAGCGGTCCGCCGCGCCGCCCCAAAAGCCGGAGCGTCTGCGCTTGCGGCTCTCCGCCTGCGCCACCCATTCGTCGGTGCCAATGCGCGGTTCTGGTTGCGGGTGGTTGTCCGAAGGAGGAATCTGTTCCGCCACAATTAAACTTTCTGCACCAGCGGCTTACCCATCAAGCCGCTCGGTTTGATGAGCAAAATAATCACGAGGATGACAAAAGCCGCCGCGTCCGTAAACGTCGGCGACAGGTAGACGCTCGTAAACGATTCGGCAAAACCCAAAATAAGCCCGCCCAACATCGCCCCCGGAATGCTACCGATGCCGCCGACCACCGCCGCCGTAAAGCCTTTGAGCCCGGCGATAAAGCCCATCGTGTGCCGGATGCTGAAAAAAACGATGCCGACCAAGACCCCCGCCGCGCCCGCCAAGACCGCGCCAATAAAAAAGGTGGCGAGCACCACCCGGTTAACGTCCACCCCCATCATCTCGGCGGCGTCTAAATCGGTGGCGACGGCCCGCATCGCGCGGCCCAGACGCGTCCGCTGTACAAAATAGGTGAGCGCCAGCATCAGCACCAAGGTGGTGCCGATGACGAGGAGCCTCGAGGCGTGAACCCGCAAGTCGCCCACGTTCACCCCGGCATTCAGGCCAATCAGCGTGCTGCTGCCGTAACTTAGGGGGCGCGGGCTCACCGTGATTTGCACGAGGTTTTGCAGGATAAACGATACGCCTAGCGCGCTAATTAGAGGCGCGATGCGCGGCGCGTAACGCAGCGGGCGGTAGGCGAACCGCTCAACCGCGATGCTCACCACCCCGGCCCCGACCATCGCCACGACGAGCATCCCCACGATAACGAGCGCCGCCGGGATGAGTAGCCCCCCGTCGGCGTTGAACATGATGAACACGCCGTAACCCAGGTACGCCCCAATCATATAGATGTCGCCGTGGGCGAAATTGAGCAGTTTCAAGATGCCGTAGACCATCGAATAGCCGAGCGCGATAAGCCCGTAAACGCTGCCCAGGGTGAGCCCGTTGAGCAGCGTTTGGGGGAGGAGCGCGAGAAACGTATCCATGAACGCTAGTGTAAGCGGTGGGCGTAGAGGGCTGTAAGCCCACTTTCTCACGCCCACCTCAAAACGTTGACTTAAGACCTACTGGTCAATCAGCTCAAACACACCGTCGTTGACTTGGAAAAGGAAAAACCTGCTGTTTTCGGCCTGGTTGTTCTCGTCAAAGGAGACGGGCACGCCCAAGGGGGTCTCGAGGTTCATCGTCCCCAACGCGTTCACTACACACTCGCGTGAGATATCTTCAGCGCAGTTCTCGATGGCCTCGAGCGCCACAAAGGTCGCCAACGCCGACGCGCCGCCAAACGCTCCAAAGTTTTCCGAGAACTCAGCTTGATAAGCCTCGTTAAAGGGCTGCATCGCCTCGACTTGGTTGGGGTCCGGCGCGAAAAAGGTGACGTAGGCGCCCTCGGCGGCCTCTCCGGCGATGTTGACCCACTCGAGGCTAAACCCGCCGTCGGGCATGAACAGGGTGTTGTCAAAGCCCTGCTGCGCGAGCGCGACGGCCATCCCGGCGCCCTGGCTCGAGATTTGGTTGGGGAAAAACACCACGTCCGCACCCGAGGCAATCGCCGCCGTGGCGACCGACGAAAAATCGGTCGCGTCTTGGGAAATGGACGCCCGCTCGATGGTGGTGATACCGGCGTCGCGCAGGAGCGTCTCAATCTCGTCGTTGAGGCCCACCGCGTAGCTCGACTGGTCGTCAAGCAAAAAGGCCGATTCGATGTTGAGGTCGTTGAGCCAGAAGTCCACAATCGTTTGGCTCTGGTCGGCGTCGTTCGGGATGGGCCGGAAGAACGTTGACGCGCCCGTTTCCGTGAGGTCGGTGCGGGTACACGACTGGGTGATGCTCGCCAGGCCCGCCTCCTCAAAAATCGGCTGCGTCGCCTCGCACACCTGGCTGCCCATCGGCCCGACCACCGCGTAAACGTCGCTGTCGGCGGCGAGCCTTTCGGCCACGACGCGCCCGACATCGGGGTTGATCTCGGTGTCGCCTTCGACAAGCTCGACGTTCATCCCGGTACGCTCGTTAAACGCGTCGATGACCACTTTCGTAAAGCCCAGGGCCTCCTGACCGATGGAGGCGGCCCCGCCCGTAAGAGGTCCCATAAAGGCAATCTTTATATCCTGAGCGGCGGCGGTGCCCAAAAAGAGCAGTATGACAAGGGCGAAGGGTAGAAATTTCATAGTGTTGCCTCCTCTGGTTGACTTTCAACGTCACTGGGCCGATGTTCCGACGGATAATCCACAATCTTGTCCCACTCGTCAGCCGCCGAGCGCGCCACGACGGCCACGAGCGGCCCGTCGCCGATGTTAAAGACTTCGTGGGGCACGCCCGGCTCGATATAGATAAAGTCGCCCGCCTCGTTCTCGACGGAGTTTTTGAGGTCGGGGCCGAAGTCGTGGCGCACCCGGCCCTGCAAGATAAACAGCATCACCTCGAAACCCTCGTGGATGTGCGCGTAAGCGACCGCGCCCGGCGGCACCGTGGCGACGTTCATGGAGAGCCCCTGCGAGCCTACGTTCTTGCCCGACAGGCCGGTTTTATAGCGGATGCCGTTCCAGGCGCGGTCGTCGGCCCCGCCGCCGCGGACGGTCTGGATGCCGCCTAAGTCCTCAACGTATTTTTTCAGGTCCTCTTGCGTGTCGGCCACGTAACCTCCTCGAGCAGATACATCTCTTTCTACTTGAACCCTCTCACCGTGCGGGTGGGCTCGAGCCTCCTCTCTGTGGTAATCACTACAGTTGACGTCTAGCCTACCGTAAGTTGATGGGTAAATGTAGCCCCGTTGAGGCTTGGTGAAGGCGCGTTTTACAAAGGCGTAACGAAGGGCGCGAGCGTCGTGGGCTCGAGCTTACCCATAAATCACCGGTATAAGATGAGCTGTTGTCGTGCCGAAAAGCCCACCGCCCTACCGTCTGGAAGGTGTCACCTATGGCCCGAACCACCTCCGTCACCCGCCTGTACATCCTCGACTTCGGCCTCTTCGAGGTTCACGGGAGTGAGCTTGACAGCGAGGGGCGCGTCATCGGCATTCCCGGTTACCTCATTCAAACTGGGGACGGCAAGAATATCTTGGTCGATACCGGCTTTCCCAAAAAATATGCCGACGACGCTCAGAAGGCGACGCTCGAGGACACTTTAAACACCTTTGGCCGCGTTCTCACCCTCACGCACGACCACCTCCCCGCCGCACAGTTAGCGCGCGCGGGCCTCACTCCCCAAGACGTCACCCACCTCGTTCTGACGCATTCGGACATTGACCACGTGGGCGGGCTGCACGACTTCGAGCACGCCCAGCACATCATGCACGCCGACGAGCGCGCCTTTGACAGGCCCCGTTATTTTGGCGACGTGAGGCCGCTCGAGTGGCCCGAGCACCCCAACACGCGGCTCATCAAAGAAGACGCCGAACTCGCGCCCGGCCTCACCCTGCTTTCTACCCCCGGTCACGCGCCGGGGCACCTGTCGCTGCTCGTCCGGCTGCCCGAGACGGGCGCGGTGCTGCTTACCGCCGACGCTATTTCGAGGCCCGACGAATTTGAGACCGGGTTTGGCGGGGCGTGGGACGAAAGGAGGGCTCGAGAAAGTGCGAATAGGCTAATGTCGATAGCCGAGGCGGAAGACGCTTGGGTGGTTTACGGCCATGACCCGGCGGGATGGGCGGGGCT
The DNA here is from genome assembly GCA_965214995.1 of Trueperaceae bacterium. GTDB lineage: Bacteria > Deinococcota > Deinococci > Deinococcales > Trueperaceae > CBDCCT01. The sequence continues at coordinate 2,636,851 of CBDCCT010000002.1, read as the reverse complement.
GAAAAAGGCTCCTGAACACTACAGTTAGAGGGGGTACACAAAGAAACGGTAGCTCTCTCTGCTCGTCGTCCACGCGGCTGACGAAACACAAACGCATAAGGACAAAAAGCAGAAAAGCTCTATCGCCCCGTTGCGTTGAGCCTCGAGCACGCGACTTCGCCGGGTTTTGTGGGCGAAAGGTCTCAGCGGGTGCCGGGCGTGGTCTCGAGGGTCGAAAGGAAAACTTTCCCACCACACACCGCTCACTTTTGTCAGTGAGAAATATCATTTCTTCTTGCGGTTCTCTTTGTCATACTCCTTTTGGCTCAAGCAAATCTTGAACACCATCTCGAGCACATAAGGCGCAGGCGGACGCATTCGGGCACGCTTTGGGGCGCGAAAGGAGTGGGCAGGGGCGGAGTTTGTCGGGGTGCTTTTGTGGCAGCTAGCATCTGGTCTGAGCTTTGGTTTGCGCGCTACCGTCTTAGGGGTCAAGAGACACCTGCGCCCGACCAAGCCCGGTGTGGGTGAAAACCGCCACAGCACGGGTTCTTGTCATGCTTGGGAGAAACCTTTGAAACTAACACGTTTACGCCTGTTGATGGTCACGCTGCTCGTTTTCTTTTTGGCCGCCTGTAGCGACCTCACCGACGCGCCCGCGGGTGCGCCTGAAACTCCCCTGGAAACGCCGACGACCGAGGCGACTTACATACCGGGCCAGTACATCGTGGTGCTCGAGAGTGGGCCGAGCGGGGAGCTAAACACGCAGTCCGCGGGAGCTTTCGAGCTTACCGTGCAGCGCGTGGCCGCCGACTTGGGCGTGCAGGCGGTTCTGCCCCTGCGGGTCATCAGCGGCTTTGTGGCGAAGAACGTAAGCGAAACAGAGCTGGCGGCGCTTAGGAGTGACCCGCGCGTGGCCTACGTCGAGCAAGACCAGGTCATCACCATCGACGCCACGCAGTCGAACGCGACGTGGGGCCTGGACCGCATCGACCAGCGTTCCTTGCCCTTAAACGGCTCGTACACCTACACGGCGACCGGGAGCGGCGTCACGGCCTATATCATCGACACAGGCATCCGGGGGAGCCATGCTGAGTTCAGCGGGCGCATGGTGGGCGGCTACACCGCGGTGAGCGACGGCAACGGGACGAACGACTGCAACGGGCACGGCACGCACGTGGCAGGGACGGTGGGCGGCAGCACCTACGGCGTCGCCAAGGGCGTTACACTCGCGCCCGTCCGGGTGCTCGGCTGCGACGGCTCGGGGAGCAATTCGGGCGTGATCGCCGGGGTGGACTGGGTGACGTACAACCATTCGGGGCCGTCGGTGGCGAACATGAGCTTAGGGGGAGGCGCGTCCACCGCGCTCGACCAGGCGGTAAACAACTCCATCGCCGCGGGCGTGACTTACGCCGTGGCCGCGGGCAACGACAACCGCAACGCCTGCAACTACTCGCCCGCCCGCGTGGACGCGGCGCTCACGGTGGGCGCGACGACGAGCAGCGACGGCCGTTCGTCTTTCTCAAACTACGGGAGCTGCGTGGACGTGTTCGCGCCGGGCTCGAACATCACCGCCGCCTGGTACACGGGCAACAGCGCGACGAACACCATCAGCGGCACCTCGATGGCGAGCCCGCACGTGGCGGGGGCGGCGGCCTTGTACTTACAAAACAACCCCAACGCCTCGCCCTCGGCGGTATTCAGCAACATCACCAGCACGGCGAGCACCGGCAAGCTCTCGAGTATCGGCTCGGGTTCGCCCAACCGGCTTCTTTATACGGGCAGCGGGTCGGGCGGCGGGGGCGGCACCCCCTGCTCGGGTTGCGAGAGCTTCACAGGCTCCCTTTCCGGGCGCGGCGACTACGACTACCAGCCCAACGGCACCTACTACTACAGCGGCTCGGGCACCCACAAGGGCGTCTTAAGCGGCCCCTCGAGCGCCGACTTCGACCTCTATTTGTGGAAGTGGAACGGCTCGAGCTGGCGCACAGTCGCGCAAGGAACGAGCTCGAACTCTGCTGAGAGCGTGAGCTACAAAGGCTCTTCGGGCTATTACGTGTGGCGCATCCAATCCGACAGCGGGAGCGGGAGCTACACCTTCCAGTTGAGCCGTCCTTAAGTGCAGTAAAGGTGTAAGGCGAGAATGGCCTTGAAGCTGTAAAGAAGGGGCACCGCAACAACGCGGTGCCCCTAAAACTTTGTGCGTGTTGATTGAACGAGGCTCGAGCCCGCCTAAGCCTCAAACACCTCAACCACCGTCACCTCAAAGCCGCTCAGGTCACGCGACGTGGCCCGCTCGTCGTCCGTAAAGCGGCCATGAACTCCGTAAGCGTCGGCTCCTTCGGGCAAAACGTAAACCGTGATGGACGCGTCGCGTGGGTCGACGAGCCAGTATTCGGGGATGCCCGCCTCCGCGTACTCCTCCCGTTTCATGACCGCGTCCCGGTTTGGGTCATCCGGGCTGATGACCTCTACGACTAAATCGGCACCTCGCCAAAACTGGTCCCCCGCTTTTCGGCATTTTCGTTGGACATAAAAAGGATGTCGGGCTCGCGGAACTTGCCGTCCCAAAGTTTGATTTTTAGGGGGGCGAAGAAAACTTCACCAAGGTCTTCTTTAAGAACAAAAGTGTCAAAGGCAAGAAACAGAAACCTTACAATGCGTTGGTGACGTTCACTGGGCGTGGGTAGAAGCTCGAGCCTTCCCTCCGAGAGTTCAATCAGGCGGTTGGTCGAGAGCGCAAGATATTCGTCTTCCGTCCACTCGCCTTGATAGGGGAAAAACTCGGTCACAGCGAAGGTGGGCTCTCTCACCTCGTTTTTTGCGCCACTCACCCCATCCTTCACTTTGGCCTTCATGGTCCCACTGTAGCAGGCGGGAGGTTGCCGTATGGTTTAGGTTGCGACTCGAGTTCAAACAAAAAAGCGGCCCCGTCAGGAGCCGCTTCTCTGCCAAAAGCGCTGATTTAACGTTCGTCAATCGGCGTGTAGGTGCGCCCCTTCGGCCCCTCGTACACCAAGCGCGGGCGCATGATGCGGTTGTCGGCGTACTGCTCATAGAGGTGCGCCATCCAGCCCGAGATGCGGGCCACGGCGAAAATCGGGGTGTACATGTCTTTGGGAAACCCGAGCATCCGGTACACGGACGCAGAAAAGAAGTCCACGTTGGGCTTGACGGGCTTGCCCTTCTTCTCCATCTCGCGGTCCATGACGCGCTCCATCTCCAAGCTCATGTCGAACCACTTCGAGTCACCCGACTCCTCGGCCAAATCCCCGGCCACCTCGCGCAGGATGTTGGCCCTGGGGTCTAGCACCTTATACACGCGGTGCCCGAAGCCCATGATGCGCCCCTTGGGGTCATTGAGCTTGTCCATCACATAGGACTCGACGCCCTCGACGTTGCCGATACTCTCCAACGCGCCCATGACCGCCGAGTTGGCCCCGCCGTGCAGCGGCCCCTTGAGGCTCGCCACCGCCGCGGTGATGGCGCTGTACACATCCGTCAGAGTGGAGGCGGTGGTGCGGGCGGTAAAGGTGCTCGCGTTGGAGCCGTGTTCGGCGTGGAGCACCAAGGCCGCGTCCATCACGCGGGTGGCGGCGTCGGTGGGCTCCTCGCCCGTCAGCATGTAGAGAAAGTTGCCCGCGACGCCCAATTCCGGGTGCGGCGCAACGGGGTCTTTGCCGTCCCTGACGCGCTGAAAGGCGGCGGTGAGCGTCGGAAAAGCCGCCACGAACTTCGTGCCGATGCGCCGGACGTTCTCGAGCTCGACCCCGTCGGGATTTTCGTCGAACATCGCCAGCATACTCACGGCGGTGCGGAGCGCGTGCATCGGGTGGACATCCTTGGGGAGCATCCGGTAAAGCTCGAACACCTCGTCGGGCACGGCGAAGTGCGGCTGGAGTTCCTTTTGAAACGCTTTTGACTCGTTTTCCGTCGGCAAGTCGTCGTTCCAAAGAAGGTAGATTACCTCTTCAAACGAGGCTTTGTCGGCCAGTTCGCGGATGTCGTAGCCGCGGTAAATCAGTTCGCCCTTTTGTCCGTCGATGTCGCAAATCTTGGTGGTGTCGATGTTGACGCCGTCCAGGCCGCGGTGAATTGTGTCCATGCTTCCTCCTTGGTTTGCTTTTTGACGTGGGCGCAGGTTACCAAGCGCGCGCACGAGGGTATTACTCGAGCCTCAGTCGTCTCATTGTAACCTTTTTAAGTGGGGAGAAAGACAAGCGATTCGGGCCGCGTTAAATGAGACGAGGCTAACGGAGGTTGTAAAGACCGCTAGGGGTTCTCGGGGGCGTCCGTCTCATCCTTGAGCACCTTCAAAAGGGTCTCGCCGTAGCGCTCGAGCTTCACCGGCCCAATCCCCTTAATAACTTTCAATTCGTCCAAAGTTTCTGGATTTTCTCGAGCCAACTGCGTCAAACTCTCGTTGCGGAGCACGATGTAAGCGGGCAGACCCTCCCGGACGGCGGTGGCCTTGCGCCAGGCTTCAAGGCGGCGGTAGCGCCCTAACGCCGCGGGTGTGAGCGTGTCGGCGGGAGTTTCCGGGGCCTTTATCGGAGTAACATCGGGTACGGGCGTATGGGGAGGGGAGACGGTTTCTCGAGGCTGGGGCTGAGGCTTAGGTCGGGGTTGGGCTCGAGGTTGAGTAGCTCGAGGCTCCCTGACAGGTTCTTTGGTCTTGCCCTCGGGTCTACTTGAGTTGTCTACTTGGTCATCCACCCGTACCCAAGTATCGTCCGCTTTGTCCCCCTCTTCACGCGTAAGCAAATACGCGCCCGCCGCGATGAGAAGTGCCGCAAACGGGGCCGAACTCAAGATACCGCTCCTGATAAACCCAACGATGAATCCCAAACCCATAAGGAAACCCGCGACCTGAACGGGCCAACGCGACCTGCGCGGCTCGACCCGGTCAAGCGCGAAAAAGCCCACGCCGAGGCTTATTAAAAACGCGCCGTGCCAGCCCCAGGCCCCCTCGAGCAAAAACCCCACCGACACCCCGGTAAGCACGCAGCCGACGAGCAAAAAGCCGTAGTTCCGCCGCGCCACATACGCCAGCAAAAAGCCCGCCGCGACCAGCCCCACCCAGAACCAGCCCGCGTAGCCGCCGCTGGGGAGGAGCGCCAAACCACCGAGCGCCAAAAGCGCGTACCCAAGCCACCGTTCTTTCATCGTTCCCCCATTATATTTCTTGGTGCGGCGAGCTAAATATAGAGCTAAACATAGACGTAGCCTCGCGCCGCTCCTTTGTCAAAACTTGTGCCAAAATCCCCATCCTTCCCCAGTCTAGCCTCTACACGCCGCCCCAATGTGTACAGATTTTGGCTTGTGACACCGCTTCTTGGGCGTGGGGGTGCTAAAATCCTAAAGTATTAATGACAGATACTTTCCCAGGGGCTCGTAACGCCCAAAAGGGCGACGGCGGGGGGTATCCGAAAGGTTTACAAATGGGTCACGCGTCCCATGAACGACTAGCCATTCTCAACCTTCTAGGCGGTGCGGGCACCGCCCAGCCCCGGTGACGTTGCGCCGGGGTTTTTTCGTGCTCCAAAGGAGGTCTTGCACATGATTCAATCGCAACTGTTTCAGCCCTTTACGCCTAAGCCCATCTCGCTCCTTAACGAGGCGGGCGAGTGGACCGGGCCGTTTGCGCTCGAGCTTGACAACGAAACACTCCGGGGCTTCTACCGCGACATGCTGGCCGCGCGCCTCTTGGACGAACGCTACAGCAAACTCCAGCGCTCGGGCAAAACGAGCTTCGTCGCCCCCGCCGCGGGTCATGAGGCCGCGCAGGTGGGCGTGGCGCACGCGGTCAAGCCTAAGTTCGACTGGCTTTTCCCCTACTACCGGGATGCGGGGATGGTGTTGGCCCTGGGCGTCCCGGCGCTGGAAATTATGGCGCAGTCTTTAGCAACCCGAGCCGACCCCAACCGGGGCCGCCAGATGCCCGCGCATCCGGGCTCGAAAGACTACAACGTCTTCACCGTGGCCTCGCCCATCGCCTCGCACGTCCCGCCCGCGGTGGGCGCGGCCATCAGCATGAAGCTCCAGGGCACCGGGCAGGTGGTCGTCACTTCTTTTGGCGACGGTGCCACTTCCGAGGGCGACTTTCACGCAGGGATAAATTTTGCGGGCGCGCAGGGTGCGCCCATCGTGTTCGTCTGCGAGAACAACCGCTACGCCATCTCGGTGGACTACCACAAGCAGACCGCCGCTGAAACGATTGCCGCTAAAGCGCAAGCCTACGGGATGCCCGGCTATTTTGTGGACGGCATGGACGTGCTCGCTTGCTTTTTCGTCATGAAAGAGGCGGTGGCGAGGGCGCGGGACGGCCTCGGCCCCTCCCTAGTCGAAATGCTCGTCTACCGCTACGGCCCCCACTCGTCTGCCGACGACGATTCACGCTACCGTCCCGCCGAGGAGGTCGAGAGCTGGTGGAAGCGTGACCCCTTGGTGCGGATGCAGCGGTTCTTGGAAAAGCGCGACCTGTGGAGCCGCGACTGGGACGACGAGCAGCGCGCGGTTATTAACAGAACTTTCGCCGACGCGGTCAAAGAGGCCGAGGCGGCGGGCGAGGTGCCGCTCGAGTGGATGTTCGAAGACGTTTACGCGGAGGTGCCGCGGCATTTGCGGGAGCAGCGGGAGACGCTGAAGCAGTAGAAAGAACTGAGTAGGAACACCTACTTACCGGAGGATATATGGCAACTCAAACGATGGTTCGGACCATCGCGCGCACGCTTGACGAGGAGATGGCTCGAGACGCGCGCGTGGTGGTGATGGGGCAAGACGTCGGCAAGCGGGGCGGCGTTTTCCTCGCAACCGAAAAGCTTTTTGACAAATACGGCCCTGACAGGGTCTTGGACGCGCCCCTTTCCGAGGCGGCCATCATCGGCGCGGCGGTGGGGATGGCGGTTCACGGGCTCAGGCCCGTGGCCGAGGTGCAGTTTGCGGACTACGTTTACCCCGGCTTCGACCAGCTCGTCTCGCAGGCGGCGAAGCTGCGCTACCGCTCGGGCGGCCAATTCACCGCGCCGATGGTGTTGCGGATGCCCGCGGGCGGCGGCGTGAGGGGCGGGCACCACCACTCGCAGAACCCGGAAACGCATTTCGTCCACACGCCGGGACTCAAGGTGGTTTATCCCTCGAGCCCCACCGACGCCAAGGGACTCTTAAAGACTGCCATCCGCGACGAGGACCCGGTGGTGTTTCTCGAGCCCAAGCGCCTCTACCGCGCTCTCAAGGAAGAGGTGCCGGACGAGGACTACACGATTCCTCTGGGCGAGGCCAAAGTGCGCCGCGAGGGCGACGACGTGGTGTTGGTGTCTTATGGCGGCTCAATGGCCGAGACGTTGAAAGCTGCCGACGCGTTAGAAGAGCAGAAAGTTAGCGCGACAGTGATTGACCTGCGCTCCTTGTTGCCTTGGGACAAAGACGCCGTGCTGAACGCGGTTGCCAGAGTGGGCCGCACCGTCTTAGTCAGCGAAGCGCCCCACACGAACGGCTTTGTCGGCGAGGTGGCGGCGACGATTGCCGAGGAAGTCCTCGACAGCCTCCTCGCCCCGCCCCTGCGCGTGACCGGCTTCGACACGCCCTACCCTTACGCCCAAGACCGCGCGTATTTGCCGGGCGTCAACCGCATTTTGCAGGCAGTGCAGAAGGTGCTGGATTACTAGTTACGCTGTTGAGGAGTGGACGTGGAAGAACTTGGGGTCATGAAGTCGCTTATCGCGTATACACGCGCGAGAGCTTTGGAAAATAGAACGTTCACGGGGGCGTTCATAGTCAGAAACGGCGAAGTTATACGGCGAGATATTACCTCTATCGAGCCCGACAGAAATCCGCTCGCTCACGCCGAACTTAAAGCTGTGCAGGGCGCGATAGCCAAATATGGGCCTGAGCTAAAAGGGTGTCATCTTTATACAACTCAGCAGCCCTGCCCTATGTGCGCCTCGGCTATTGTCTGGAGCGGTATAGAAAAAGTCGTGTACGGAGTGCCATCTAGCCACCAGTGGAAAACATTCGACCACATCCAAAACTTTTTTACGGATTTAGGCGTTAAATGTGTAGGTCCAGTTTTGGAAAAGGAATGCAAAGAAATCGACAAGTATCTTGTCACAAATGGAGTTTAGTAGTGTTTTGGACGAAAACAGGCGTGATACGGCCAAGATACATTAAGCTGGCTCTGAACGTTATCTAACTAGGGAGTTGTCATGTCTAAAGAGTTTTTGCTACCCGAACTCGCCGAGTCCGTCGTCGAGGGTGAGATTGTCAAATGGCTTATTAGGGAGGGCGAGCGCGTCGAGGAGGACCAGCCCGTCGTCGAGGTGATGACCGACAAGGTCACGGTGGAGTTGCCGAGTCCTTTTGCGGGGGTGCTCGAGAAGCAACTCGTCAAAGAGGGCGACGTGGTGCCCGTGAACGAGCCCATCGCGCTCTTTGGCGACGGTGCCAGCGCCCCAGCCGAGGCGGAATCCTCCGAAACCGATACAGAGACCGGCCCAGCGCCGAGCCTTCAAGCCGAAGAAGAACGCTCGATTGTCGAGCCGGGCGGCCCTGCTGAAGAGGACGACGGCGACAGCCTGAGCCTTTTCAAGGCGTCCAAAGATGTAGACGAAGGCCCCACCTTCCAAGTGCGGCGTGCTGAGCAGGAAACGGGTGAGCGCGCGGGGGCGAGAGCCACGGGACCCTACGGCCGCCCGCTGGCCGTGCCCGCGGCGCGTAAACTGGCAAGAGAAGAGGGCGTCGATATCGCCGAGGTGCAGGGGAGTGGCCCCAACGGGCGCATCCGCGTTGAAGATGTGCGCAAGCACACTGAGCTTATTAAGACTGGGGGTGCCAAGGCTGCGCCTGCCCAATCCGCTCAACCCACCGTGGGCCGCACCACCTACAAAACGCCGCAGGGCTACGCCGAGTTAGAAGAGCGCCTCCCCGTCCGCGGCCTCCGCCGCGCGATTTCCAACCAGATGGTCGCCTCACATTTGCAGTCGGTCCGCACGCTCCACGTGGACGAGGCGGACGTGGGCGAACTCGTCGCCATGCGGGCGCGGCTCAAGCCTTTGGCGGAAAAGCGCGGCGTCAAACTCTCCTATTTGCCTTTTATCCTCAAGGCCGTGGTCGCGGCGCTCAAGGCTTTCCCGATGATAAACGCTTCGCTGGACGAGGACGCGGGCGAAATTGTGCGCAAGCATTACTACAACTTAGGTATCGCGGTTGCCACCGACAACGGTTTGGTCGTGCCCGTCGTCAGGGACGCCGACCGAAAAAGCGTGCTCGAGCTAGCAACCGAAGTGAGCGACCTCGCCGAGCGGGCGCGTTCTGGCAAGCTGGCGCCCGAAAACGTCAAGGGCGGCACCTTTAGCGTGACCAACATCGGCTCGCTGGGGGGGCTCTTCTCTTTTCCCATCATCAACGTGCCCGAGGCGGCGATTTTGGGGGTTCACTCAATCAAGAAACGCCCGGTCGTTCTGGAAGACGACTCCATCGTCGCCCGGCCCATGCTCTACCTCTCCTTGTCGTTCGACCACCGCGTGGTGGACGGCGCGGAGGCGGCGATGTTTACGGGCTACATCATCGAACTCTTAGAAACGCCCGAGTCGCTGATGCTTAACGGCTAATCCTCCGTCCCTATAGCAGGTATCATCTGGTTTGAGCGAGATTTAGTCTGTGCGTTACTGTCTAGGACGTAGTTACAGTGATGATACCTGCGCCGAACTCACTCAATGTCAATGAAAACCGCTATATACCCTTTATGCCCCGCGTCTGTGCGGGGCTTTTTCATATCTTGGCGTCTTTCTTTATCGCTATAATGCATTTAAGACAGTGGACCCTTAGCGTCGCCGCCCCTTCTCCCCCGGTCCAGTGGCACAGCAACGGAAGGTAGGGCGCGATGGGGGCCAACGGCGATGAGAACACGGGCTTTACCCTTCCCAGGGGCCTGACACTGCGAAGGCGGGGGGCGAGCCTTGAAACGGTCGCGTCTCGAGCGGGCACCATAGACCTGCTCGTTTCCGCGCAAAGCTTTGAAATCATCGAAGGAACGCTTCGTAAGGGCGAGCGGATGACGCTGCTGCCTTCGGAGGGCGCGGTAGAGGTGTATTACCTCCTCGAGGGCTCGCTGCGCGGCGACGTGCCTTCGGGGCCGTTAAACGTGCGCGTAGGCGACCTCCTCCTGACCGAATCTCTGGAAACGCCGACGATACTTTCGGCGGACGAAGACGTCCGCTTTCTCTACGTCACCTCGAGCCCCACCTTTCACGAAATAAGCGGGCGGCTGGGCGAGCTCATGGAACTCGCGGTCGAGGTGGAAATCAAAGACGGCTACACCGCCGAACACTGCCTGCGGCTGCAGCGGCTTGCTTATGAAACGGGCCGAGAACTTGGGCTCACGCCCGACCGGCTGCGCCTGCTTTCTTACGCCGCTTATTTGCATGACGTGGGAAAAATCAAGGTGCCCGCCGCGATGCTCGAGAAGCCCGCCGCCCTCACCCAGGACGAGTGGGCGCTCATGCGCCAGCACCCTATCTTCGGGCGCGAACTGCTCGAGACGACCTTCATGCGCGAGGCCGGGAGGATAGTCGAGGGGCACCACGAGCGCATGGACGGTTCGGGCTACCCCTACGGCCTGGCGGGCGGGAACATTTTGCTCGAGTCCTATATCGTCGCGGTCGCGGACGCCTACGACGCCATGACGACCGAACGCCCCTACCACAAAGCGGTGAGTCATGAGGAGGCGGTGGCCGAAGTTCGGCGCTGCGCCGGTCTGCACTATCCGGTCGAGGTGACGGAGGCTTTTTTCGCCACGCTGAAGAAGACCGAAAGCGTGTAGCATTTCCCACTCTCACGGGCGCTGTTGAAAATCCGCCAGCGCGCGCCCGGGCGTTTTGCTACGCTTTTTTTAGAAGGTGAACCCCTTCCTCGGAAGGCGACGATCTCTGCTTCTCTATGTGGGCGCTTAGAGCAGAGGGAGCCAGTAGCGCAACCGGCCGAGTGCATTCTCTCTGCGTCGTTCTACTGCACTCAATTCTGAGGCCGTTGCAGCTTAGACAAGCCGCAACGGCTACTCTTTTGGAGGACGTAATGAAGCTCAAAATTGCTCTGGTGCTCGTTTTGGTGGTCAGTGGTACAGGTTTGGCAGCGGGTAAGGCGGGCGCACAGAAGGTTCAGCCCTCGAGCCCGACGGTTTATTTATTCGAGTTTAACCGCTAAATAACCCATAAAATCCAGATTTTTCTGAAGGGCCCATGCTGCATACGCAGCATGGGCCCGTTTGTTGGATGCAGAGATTTACAGCGGTTTGCATAAACACTGAGGTGGCCCCGCGTGGGTATCATCTCCTAAATCCCGTTCTGCACAATTACCTGTAGACTGCGTTCGCCTCAAACCAAATGACGTGTGCCCGCGGGTACAGCTGCTGTATTAGAGACAAAAGGAACGTTGGCGCGTCTCTTATTCGCGGCCGTCGGCGCTCGAGACGAAGCCCAGCACCTCCCAGCCGCCGGGCACCTGGAAGGTGTTGACGCCCAGCACGTCCAGAAAAAGGTCGCCGCGGAGCTCCAGCGAGGTCGGGATACCGTTTAGCGCCGCGTCCAGCGCCTCGCGCGTGGCGGGCGCTAGGTTGGCGTCGGGGTAGAACAGGAGCTCAACCCGGCCCGTCTCGCCCGCGGGCACGGGCACGGGGGTCAGGTCGGCGGTGGCTAAGGGGCGGTTCGCCACGCGCAGCTCTAGGTCGTTGCCGTAAAGAAAGTAGCCGATGTCGCCCGCGTTGTCCGCGCGCACCACCACCCGCACCACGGGCACCCCCGCCTCGAGCAAAAAGACCGCGCTCTGGGTTTCGTCAAGGTGCAACACGGGGGGAGAAACCGTCTGCCGCGAGGCGGTCGCGCCCTCTAAAAAGGCGTAGGGGCCGAAGCGCGAGCGCGAGCCGAGCTCCGACGTGCTCACCGTGCCTTCAAGGCGAAAGGGCAGCGGCTCGCCCAAGAATGCCGCGCCCACCGAGCGCAGGAGGCCGGGCTGCGTGTCCAGATTGACGGTAACTTCGAAGCTCACCGTCTCGCTGCCCCCCGCCGGGAGGAGCACCATCGGCGCTACGACGCCCTCGCCCACCCGCGTCTCTTCCAGAAACACGCGGTAGTCAACCGCGCGCACCTGGACGGGAAAGGGGTTGGGGTTCACCACCCGCGCGCCCACGGTGAGCGCGATGCTCGAGCCCGTCCCCGGCGGGTTGAACTTGTCCAGCGAGGTGAGCCCCGGCAGGGGCTCGAACACGGGGGCCAAGACGGCGCGCTTGGAGGGCACGGTTGAGGTTGACGCCGGGGCGGGAGGCTGCGCGCGGGGCGCGCAGGCCGCGAGCGCGCCAAGCATGAACACAAGAACCACAAGACGGGTAGTGAAACGCATCCCTCAGTCTAACAAAGACGGGTGCGGAAAGCGTGAAGGCAGTTTGGCGGTTCCTCGACTCAAGAACTTAGATAATCTCCCTGAAGCCCACCGCCTCGCTGCGGCGCTTGAGTTCGTCGCGCAGGCGCACGGCCCAAGAAGCTTCCAATTTGGGGTCGGCCTCCAACATCCGCTTGGCTAAATCTCTTGACTTCTCGATAATGTCCCCGTCTTGCGACAGATCGCCCAGAACCAAATCGGGCAACCCCGACTGCCGGGTGCCGCGTATCTCGCCGGGGCCGCGCAGTTCTAAATCTTTTTCGGAAATCACGAAGCCGTCGCTGTGTTTTTCGATGACCTCCAGGCGGTGCTGCGTCTTTTTCGAGCGGTCCCCCGCGACGAGCACGCAGTAGCTGTCATGCTCGCCCCGCCCGACGCGCCCGCGGAGCTGGTGGAGCTGCGACAAGCCGAAGCGCTCGGCGTTCTCGATGATCATTAACGACGCGTTGGGGATGTCCACGCCCACCTCGATGACGGTGGTCGAAACGAGCAGGTCGAACTCGTGGCGGCGAAAACGCTCCATCACCGCATCTTTTTCGGCCCCCAGCATCTTGCCGTGGAGCATGTCGATGCGGCAGCCCGGCGGCATGATTTGCTGTAAGTCTTCAAACATCTTGGTGGTCGAGACGGTGTTTTCAAGCGCCTCGCTCTCCTCAATCAAGGGAGTCACGAGGTAGACCTGCCGCCCTTTTTGGATTTCACCCCAGGCAAAGCGGTAAACGTCGCGGCGCTTAGCGGCGTTCACCAGCCGCGTGGTGACGCCCTTGCGGCCCGGCGGCAGCTCGTCAATCACGGACAATTCTAAATCGCCGTAGTAGGTCAAGGCCAAGGAGCGCGGGATGGGCGTGGCGCTCATCACCAGCACGTCGGGGAGGTTGCCTAAAAGCTTGCGCCGCTGCTCGACGCCGAAGCGGTGCTCTTCGTCAATCACTGCTAGACCTAAATCACGGAACTCGACGCCCTCCTGGATGAGCGCGTGCGTGCCCACCGCCACGTCCACCTGGCTCGAGCGCAGCCTCTCGCGCGCCTCGAAGCGTTCGCGCGGGCTCATCGTGCCGATGAAGAGTTCGCAGCTCACGCCCAGCGGGTAGAGGTATTGGATGAGATTAAGAAAATGCTGGCGCGCCAGAATCTCGGTGGGGGCCATCAGCGCGGCCTGGTAGCCGTTGCGCACCGCCACAAAGGCCGCCGCCGCCGCCACCGCCGTTTTGCCCGAGCCCACGTCGCCCTGCAAAAGTCGCGCCATCTGCTTAGGCCCCGCCATGTCGCCCAGAATTTCGCGCAGCGCCCGCTCCTGCGCGCCGGTCATTTTGAAGGGGAGGCTCGAGCGAAAGTCGGCCAAATCCTTTTTACGCACCTTGAACTTTTTGCCCAAGAGCGTCGTATCGCGGTTGAGGAGCACGCGGAGTTCTAAGAACAAAAACTCGTCGAACTTGAGGCGGCGCAGCGCCCGCCCCAACTCCTTTTCATGGGTCGGGAAATGCACCTCGCGCAGGGCTTGGTCGAGCGACACGAGGTCGAAGCGCTCCAACACGCTCCTCGGCAAATGGTCGGGGAGGGTCTCGAGCGCGCTCAAGAGCCGGTGCGCCGCCCGGCGGACGTACGCCTGCGACAGCCCCTGCGTGCTCCCGTACACCCCCACGATGCGCCCCGCCGAAAGAGACTCGCTGTCATCGTCAATCTCGTGATGCGAGGCGCTGATTTCAACTAAACTGCCCCTGCGCTTCACCTTGCCCGTCACAATCAAGCGCTGACCCGGAAAAAGCTGTTTCTCGAGCCACGGCTGGTTGAACCAAGTGACCGTCAGCCGCGCGCCGAGACCGTCCTCCAAAAAGGCCCGCAGCACCACCATCCCCCGCTTGCTCCTCGTCGCCTTGCGCCCGGTAATCGTCCCCACCACCGTCGCCGCCTCCTGGTCTTGCAGCGAGGCGAAATAGGGCAGCGCGCGGCGGTCCTCGTAGCGCTTGGGGTAGTGGTGGAGCAGGTCGCGGTAGGTGCGGATGCCGACGGCGGCGAGCTTTTTGGGGGCCTGCGCGCCTAGGTCGATGGCGCGGTCCTCGAGCGGCGTGTCCAAAATGTCGCTCCCGAAGCTCTCTCCCGTGCCCGGACGGACGCTCTGCGGCGCTTCGGAAGCCTTGGGTGGGGGAGCCGCGGGGGTTGGCGTGATTCTATTCTCCGGTTGCTTAAAAAGAGGGCTCTCGTCCAAAAGGCGCAGGGCGCGCTCGAGCCGCCCCTCACGCTGCTCGGCGTCTAGGCTGCCGTACCCCTCAATCACCGCCCGCACGTCGGCGAAGGGCGCGCCCACCGTCTCGACCAAACGCTCTAAGCCGCCCACCACCACGCTGTCTTGGCAGCCGCTCTTGAGCTCGAGCTGGAGCGGCCCGCGCAAACGGTCTCTGAGTTCTTTCACCGTCGCCACGTTCTTTAGTCTACCGTTTGCGGGGGGTGGGGTGAGTTGGCGATGCCCGGTATATCCCCACTGAGTTAGACTAGAGGTGTGCAGCCTAGCCTTTTCTCGAGCCACGCCACCACGTCTGACGCCAACACGACCACCTTTGTTAACAACATGAAGTTGCCTGTACATAGGTGGTTTCGTTACTCAGCGGGTTTTTCAGCCGAGTGGGCAAAGCATCTACTCGAGAGTTGGAACGCTAACTTAAATGCTCGAGTGCTTGACCCATTTGCAGGTTCGGGTACAACTTTACTCGCGGCTGACGCCTATAACCTTTGCTCTACAGGCGTGGATGCTCACCCCTTTGTTGTGCGTGTTGCTAAAGCAAAGTTGAGGTGGGATTTATCACCTGAATCGTTTGAGCAGAGAGTCAAAGCTATCAGAATGTGTGCTCAGCAACTTGAAGAAACATACAAACCCAACCCTGAAGATTTACCAGAGTTGCTACGTAAAGTTTACGACTATGAAACCTTTAGGAAGCTCGATTCGTTGCGTTTAGCTTGGAAGTTGCACGATGATGGTAGCGGGGAAAGCGAACTCGCTTGGCTCGCCATCACGTCCATCTTGAGAGTTTGCTCCCACGCGGGTACGGCACCTTGGCAGTACATTCTGCCTAAGAAAACAAAATCTAAAACGCTTGACCCCTTCGAGGCTATTGACGTGCAACGTCACCTTATGCACCAAGACATGCTCAGCTTTCAGGCCCACCGACACCATAGCCAAGCCACCATGCTGTCCGGCGACGCCAGAAAGCTAGCTGACGTTGAGGACGAATCGGTTGATTTTATTGTTACTTCACCCCCTTATGCGAATAATTATGATTATGCTGATGCGACGCGGCTTGAAATGACATTCTGGCGCGAAGTTGAGGGCTGGGGCGATTTGCAGGATGTGGTGAGAAAATATCTCATTCGGTCTTGTACGCAACACGTTGCAAAAGAGCGCTTGCGCCTTTCAACCCTTCTTGGTGACCCCTGCCTAACTCCCATCCTTTCTGAACTAGAACCTATTTGCAGAGAGTTGCAAGAAGAAAGGCATTTGCACGGAGGAAAAAAACAATATCATTTGATGGTTGCCGCCTATTTTTCCGATATGTCGCGTGTATGGCAGGCGCTGCGCCGCGTCAGTAAGGAAGACGTAAAGATTTGTTTCGTTATAGGCGACTCAGCGCCCTACGGGATATATCTTCCTGTCGCAAGGTGGCACGGACTTTTGGCGCGGAGTGCGGGCTTCGACTCAATAGCATTTGAAAAAACCCGCGACAGAAATATAAAGTGGCGCAACCGCACTCATTCCGTACTGTTGGGTGAAGGACAATTGAAAGTAAACGCTATAGGAACAAATACTGTTACGGAGATGGACGCAATGGCAAAAGCAGGTTCTGCAACGCACAAGCTAGGACAGATGATTGGCAACTTTTTTGAAAACTTTTTTGAAGCGTCGCTTGAAGAGGTTGCCAAGAATTATAATCTTTACTGTGACAGTAAAGGTGCTCGCCCGAAAATTCGAGGAAACCGGAAGAAAGTTACCTGGAAAGACGACAGAGGAACGCCGCATGACCTCGACTATGTCCTAGAGCGTGAAGCGTCGGAGACACTAAGGGGAAAGCCGGTAGCATTTCTTGAACTTGCTTGGCGAAGGTATACTAAACATTCAAGAAACAAAGCAGGAGAAATTGAAGGAGCGTTGTATCACTTAGGCAATACTTACCCCGATGCTTTTTTGGGAGCTATTTTGGCTGGTGAATGGAGTGAAGGAAGCCTCGAGCAAATGCAAATCCGTGGCATAAACATCTTGCATATTCCCTTTGAGGATATTTCCGCTACCTTTGACTCTAAAGGGATAAATCTAAGGTACGAAGAAAAATCATCGGAGGATATCAAGTGGGATATCATTGAGCAGTGGGAAAAACTCAACAAGAGTGATTTAGAAGATTTGGAAAGGACGCTAAGTCAGAAGATACATCAAAATCTACAGCCTTTCCTTGAGCAATTAACCAGCGCTTTAGAAAGACGCGTTGTAGCCGTTCGCGTTTGGGCTTTGTTTAGCAAAGTAAGCGAATTCCCGAGTGCTGAAGAGGCTATCAACGCGCTTGCTAATATAGATGTTAATGATAGCGGTCTCGAGTTTGCAAAATTTGAAATTCAGCTCCGCTTTGGTAACGGTGACAAGATAGAGGGTGAATTTAGAGAGAAGGAAACCGCTATTGGGTTTCTTCGGAAGTACGCTTCTTCAGTTTAGCCAGGCACTGCTATGGGGGCATATATCCGAGTTGCGGATAGAAGATGGTTGGGTGGTTGAAAAAACACGCGCCTGAACACGGGGAGTGCCTTTTGACACTCCCCAAATAGTTTGTTCTGCACCTTACTGTTTACCGCGCGTACTCCACCGCCCTCAACTCCCGCACCACCGTCTCCTGCACCTGCCCCGGATACTCCATGTCCTGCTCGATGCGGTTGGCAACGTCGCGGGCCAATAAGACCGCCGAGGCGTCATTCACTTTCTCGGGCTCGACGATGATGCGGATTTCGCGGCCCGCCTGGATGGCGTAAGACTTCTCGACACCGGGAAAACTGGTGGCGATGGTTTCTAGGTCCTCTAAACACCTAAGATAACGCTCCAGGGTCTCGCGGAGCACGGCTCCCGCTTTGGCGCGACCGAAAACCACACCGACGCCGCGGGCCGCTCCACCATCACGGGTTTACCGATGAGAGGTCGCTCACGTCTGACCAGGCTCAGTCGGACCAGACGTGGGTATAGTCCTCAGCGTACCGGCGAAAGGGGATGGCGGAACGTCCCAAAAGGAGTTTCGTATCCTCACTCACTCCCCCGGCCGAGCCGTCTTGGGCGGGGCGGTAGAGGTCAATCACCCCGGCAATGGCCGCCTCAGACCGCCCGAGTTTGCGCATACTCTCAAAGGTCTGCTCATCCGTAAGCGGGACGTAGCGCACCGCGTGGCTCAGAACGTCCGAAAGCACATCCGCCACCTCGCCGTGCGTGAGCGCTTCGCCACCCGTGAGGGTATAGACTCTGTTTTTGTGCCCGTCTTCGGTAAATACAGTCGCCGCCGCCTCGCCAATGTCGCGCGTGTCAATAAAGCTCACCCTGCCGTCTCCGGCGGGCAAATAGAGGCCGCCCTGCTTGATGCTCTCGGCGTAAAAGGTGCTAAAGTTCTGCATGAAAAAGTTGGGGCGCAGGTGGGTATGGGGGAGGCCTGAGACTTCAATGAGCCTCTCCGCTTTTCGGTGAATTTTGGAGGGCTCGGTGAGCGTGCGCATCCCCGAAAGCCGGACGATATGTTCAACACCCATCTCTTTGGCCGTCTCTAAAAAGGGACCAAGCACCGTTTCCGGGTGGTGCATCATTGTGGGGGTAACTAAAAAAGCGCCCGTTACGCCCTCGAGCGCCCCCCTAACGCTCGTCTCGTCCCCATAGTCAAGGCGGGTAACGTCTACGTCCCAGTTTTGCTCGGCGGCAAAGGCCCGAGCCCTCTCAGTGCCGCGCGAGGCTATTCTGACCTCGACGTCTCGCTTCAGCAAAGCGCCGACCACCTCACGCCCGACCGTTCCCGCGGCTCCGGTCACGAGAATCTTCACCCCGGCCTCCCTTCAGGCGGCGCGTACTTCTCCTCTAAAACCGCCTCCACATACTGAATGAGCTTCCACGCTCCCCCAACGTCGCGTAGCCAAAAACAAGCCCTGGCACTTCCTCCCGACGGCGCATCGCGGTGGCGGTTTTGCCCGCGCCAGCGCCCCAAACAAACGATAAAAGCGGTGTCGCCCAGGATGTCGAAAGCCTGGGGCTCGAGCCTCACCTCCATCTCGCTCATCATCGTTTTGACCGAGGCGTAGTAAGCCTCTATTTGCTCCCAGCCGAACAGCGCCGGGCGTTCTTCGGGAATGTAAACGAGGTTCGGGTAGTCTTTGTCCCACAGTCCTGCAAGCTGTTCGAAGTCGAGACCGTTCCAGCCTGCTTCGGCCTCGAGGAGGATGCGGGCGAGTTCGTCGGGCAGGGTCACGCGCATATCTTGTTACTGAAGCCTACCAAACCTTTGCCGGCTCGAGAAAAGAGGCCGCCTGTTCACGGCTACCCCAGGAAAACCGTCCAAAAATTTGTTCAAGGTGTCGCCGCCCTCGAGGTAATCCGGCAGCGTTTGAGCAGGAACACGCGCACCTGCAAAAACGGGGGTGCCGCCCAGAATTTTAGGGTACGAGACCTTTTCGCGCTTCATCTGCATAACATTAGCACACTGGGTTTGTGCGTCTGCTTAAGCAGCCATAGCGCGAGAGCGACGAAAAGTCAGCGAATCTTATCGCTGGTGGTCTCGAGCAGCCTCGCCTCCGCTATCCGGTCCACCCGAAAGACCCTCAACCCCCGCCGCAAGTGACAGTGCCCGGCGGCGTACCAGCGGTTGCCATGCCCCACCACGCCGTGGGGGTCGAGCTCGCGCTCGGCCAACGATGTCAGACGGGGCAACGCCGAACTTACCTCC
Organism: Trueperaceae bacterium; assembly: GCA_965214995.1. Taxonomy (GTDB): domain Bacteria; phylum Deinococcota; class Deinococci; order Deinococcales; family Trueperaceae; genus CBDCCT01. Next base: position 2,617,499 of record CBDCCT010000002.1, on the reverse strand, counting down.
CAAGAGGTCGTTCGCTGTGGGCGGGCTAGCGTTGCTACGTTTCTGTTTGCTTTCGCCCTTACACTTCCCTCTCAGCACCCCGAAGGCGTAGTCGCGGATGACGCCGACGTTTTCCTCCGCGCCGCTAAGGACGAGGTCGCCACTCGAAGCCATATACAGAAAAAGATGTAGGTCAGCGCATCCCCTTTAACAGACGCGCATCTGTCACGCGCTCGGCATACTGAAAGCGGAACGTAAGAGGTGTGGCCCGCGCAGGTCACTCGTAAAGCTCCGAAGTACGCGGAGGGAAGTGTGAGAGAAACCGTGACAGAAGATTACGCGCAGGAGTCGGCAGTGAAAAGGGCGAAATTACGGGTACGCGATTCTGAAACAGGCAACGAGCCAGCAAGGAGGCCGTAGCGGTGGCGAAAATTATGATCGTCTACGGCAGCACCGAAGGACACACGCGCAGGGTCGCCGAATGGATCGCCACCACCGCTCGGAACATGGGACGCGAGGTTGTACTGCACGACGCGAGCACCCTCGAAGCGCCCCTAGACGTTGACTGGGACGCCGCCTTTGTAGGAGCCTCGGTCCATCAGGGCCGCCACCAAACGAGCGTCAGCGACTTCGTTGCAACGCACCGGGCAGCCCTCGAGCGTCGCCCCGGCGCGTTCTTTTCAGTCAGCCTGTCCGCGGCGGTAGACGACACCACGCACCAGGCGGAGGCGCGTGCCTACGTGGACGCCTTTTTGGAGGAGACTCACTGGCAGCCGCAGGCCACCGCCACCTTTGCCGGGGCGCTGCGCCACGCCGAATACGACTACTTCAAGCACCTGGTGCTGCAACTCCTGGCGGGGCAGCTCGGGCAGGGCACCGTGCGGGCTCAGGACGTCGACTATACCGACTGGGACGCCGTGACAAGGTTTACCCAGGCTTTTTTGCGCGAACTGTCCCAGCAAGACCCGCGTTCGCGGAGGGAGGGCCGAGCCAACACTGTTCCGTAAGCTCTTTCGTGGCGGGAAAACGGGCCTCCAGCGCCAGTTCAGATGCCGCGTCTCGGCCAAATGCAAGGCGCGTAAAAAGCCGACCCCCTCCCCAAAGCTCTGGGGAGGGGGTTTAGGTGGCGCGGCTGGCGCCCCCCTTTCGTTCTCAGGTCCTCGAGCGCCCAGCCTCCTCTCCCGGACGTTCCTCCTCCCGCCAGCCAAAGCGCGGCGCGCCCAAGCGCGGCAAGACCCAGTAATCTAAACCCCAGTAACCCGCCACCCGCCAGGCCAGCACTAGCCAGGTTGCCAGGATGAACATCACCGGGTTGGTCGAGACGGTCCCGGCGAGGAGGAAAGACGCGTTCATCAAGCCGCCCAAAAACGCCGACACACCGGTCAGGAAACCCAAGATGAGCGCCACGCCGACCAGCACCTCGCCAAAGGCAACGAGGTGGCTCATCACCGCGGCGTTTGGCAAAAAAACGCGCTCAATAAGCCACGCGTACCAGCCTTGGACGCTCGGGTGGTCGCCGGTTGTAAGCGTAAGCGCCCGAGTCAAGAAACCCGACACCGCGCCCCCCGCCTCGGGGCCGACCCAGGCGGGGGAGGTGACCTTGCCCCAGCCGGCGCTTAGCCATAAGTAGCCCAGGTAGAGGCGCACGGCGGTCCAGAAGGGCACGGACGCTCTGCTGGCGAAGAGAAGCTTGCTGATGCTCGGTTCGGGGTAGCTCAGAAACGTTTTTCGTGTGCTCGTGGGTGTGCTCATGTTTTCCTTTCAATAGCGCGGCGTACGTTCTCTCTGTTGTCGCTTCTTACTCGTCCCCAACAAAGCTGTTGACGGTAAACACGTTGCCGTCGGGCACGCGCACCATCGCCTGCCAGCCGCGCCCGGAGCGGTGCGGCGCGTCGAGCCACAAGTAGTCCGGGTTCCGGCTCAGGTGCTCGTAGGTCCTCCACACGTCATCGACCACCACCTCCACTTCCGTAAACTGCCGCTGAACGTTGTTGTGCAGAACCAACTCCGGCCCGCCGCGCGGGAAGCGCAGGCCGACGTAGATGAACCCCCCTGTCGAGGGTGCTTGCTGGGTCCACACCTGCTCGAGCCCCAACCTTTTGTAGAGCGGCAGCGAGAGGGCGAGGTCGGGGGTGTAGACGGTGACGGACTGGACGGTATGAAAAACGACCTCTTTCACGTGCCTCCTCCGACGGCGAACGCTCAGCTTAGACCCCCACCTCAGTACGAAAGCGCGCGTGGCTCCCGGCGACCCCCGAAGGGTGTGCGGTGGCCTCTATCTTTTTCTGTAGCATTTTGTGGCCCAGCTCGCCGACCCTTAAGCCGGGGATGCGGGACGAAGAACGTGGGGCAGGCGCACGGACTCGAGCCGCCTCACAAACGGGGTCAAAAAGGGTTAAAAACAGCGCCCGACGTTACGCCCCCACCCCTCCCAACAGGAGTTGCAAGAACTGGCTCTGGAAAAACATCACGGTCACGCCGTAAATGACGTGACCGATGATGTAGGACAGGATGAGGGTGAGCTCGTTGCGGTACGACTCGACGGGGTAGAAGTCCGTGACGATAAAGGTGGTAATTAAAGACATGAAGATGCCCTGCCCCAGCCCCCCCACGAGCCCGAAAAGCGGGTAGAAGAGGTTGACCTGCACCGGCCAGTCCGGCAGCACCGTGTAGTCGGGCGCGGGAAAGGGACCGTTCATGAACATGAGCACGAACGAGCCGTAAAAGAGCGCGAAGAGCACCCCGCCCACGAGCAGGATGAGGCCGCCCAAGAGGCGCGAGCGCCCGTCGATGGGCCGCAGGAAAATGCCGCCTAGCGCGCCTAAGGTGTCGTAGTACAGCCCGCCCCAGAGGAGCGGCAGGTAGAGAAACACGACCATCACGGCGGTGGCGACGGTGCCCGCCATGACAGAAGAGAGGATGAGCTCGAGCATCCTACCAGAGCCTCAGGCCGGGCACGGGCACCTGGTTCAAGAACATGTCGATGAGCGTCGGCCCGTAGGCGACCAGCACCAGAAACGCGGCCAGGCCGAGCCAGACGAACACGCTGTCGAGGAGCCTCAAGCTGCCCTCGCTGCGCAACTCCACCGCCCTCACAAAGGGAATAGTCGGTTCTCTTCCTTCGTCCAGGCGCTTGCGCGCAGCGAGCGTGCCGAAAAGAACGGTGAAGTAGAGGATCACCGACACGAGCAAGATGACCCCGCTCAGACCCGTAAAAAACTGAGGGATGGCCGCGCCTTCGTAAGCGCCCTGCAAGTTGGGCGACAGGTCCGATATCTGCGCGCGGCGCGGGATACCTAAAAGTCCCTGCCAGTGCATCCCAAACGCGAACACCATCATGCCGACAAACCAGGTCCAGCTCGCTAGAAGCGCCAGCCGGTTCGAGAAGAGCGGCTTGCGGGTGAGGTGCGGCACCAGCCAGAAGGTGATGCCGAAAAAGGTCAGCGTGGTCGCGGTGCCCACGGTGATGTGGAAATGCCCCGGCACCCAGGCGGTGTTGTGAATCAGCGCGTTGAGGTTGAAGCTCGCGTTGACCATGCCGCCCGCCCCGCCGAAGATGAATGAGATCATTGCCAGCACCTGCGCGGTAAAAGCCGCGCTGCCCCAGGGTAATTTACCTATCCAGCCGAACGGCCCCTCTCCGCCGCGGTTCCTGCCGCCCACCTCCATCGAGGCGGCCACCGTAAAGGCGGTGAGCAAACTCGGGATGCCCACCATCATGGTGAGAAACGAGTGGATCATCTTCCACGCGGCGGGGATGCCGGGGTCGGTGAACTGGTGGTGGAAGCCGACCGGGGTCGAGAAGAGCAAGAACATCAAAAAGGCGAGCCGCGCGAGCGAATCGGAGACGAGCTCGCCGCCCGCCTGTTTGGGGATGAGCGCGTACCAGGAGACGTAGGCAGGCAGCAGCCAGAAGTAGACGATGGGGTGTCCCGTGTACCAGAAGAGCGTCCGGGCGAGCTGGGGGTCGACCCCCTCGCGCAAACCGAGCGACCAGGGGATAAGAAACACGACGACCTCGACGACGATGCCCAGCGAGGCGAGCCCCCACATGAGGTAAGTCACGACGCACATAAAGGTGACAATCGGCGTGACCTCGCCCGGATGCTCTCGCTTCCAGCGCTGCCGCATCCGCACCACCTCGAAGCCGACCATAAGGCTCGCCACCACCACCAGCGCCAGGCCGGTATAAAAGCCCCAGGAGCCCTGGAGCGGCGGGTAAAAGGTGTACATGACGCTCGAGCTGTTCGTCACAATCGCAATACCCGCCAGCACCAGCCCCGCGAGCATGACCCAGTAGGCCGCCCAGACCCAGGCTATGTTGGGGCGCATGTTGAGCTCTCGAGCGGGCAAATAGAGCAGCAAGCCGCTGATAAAAAAGGTGGTGAACACGAGCGCGTTCAAAACGCCGTGGAGCGTCAGCCCCTGGTAGTAAGAGGCCAGAAAGGGCAGGTAGCGGTAGAGGTCCACCCCCGCGTAGTTCATCGCCTGCAAGGGTCCCAAAAGCGCGCCGACGAGCAGCGCCACGAGGCCGGTCACGAGAAAGTAAAGCGTCACCTTCTTTTCGGGGTGGTCGGCGTAGACGTCGGCGCGGCTTGGGGAGATGGTGCTAACAGCCATGATGGGTTCCTTTTGTCGTTCTTTTTGCCGTGAGCTTATTCAAGGCCAAGCTCCCCTCTGAGTTCGTAAACGTCCTCGTTGCTGAGGTCCAGGTCGCGAAAAGGTTCGATGTCCTCCGCCTCGTAGGGTTCAAACGCGTCCAGGAGCCCCTCGTTCTCCCAGCTCGAGAGGGTGTGGTTCAAGACCGCCGCAATCTCGTCGTTGCCGAGTTGCTTCCAGGCGGGCATCTGGTTGTTGTACGTCGCGCCCTCGACTTCAATGGGTCCTTGAAGACCGTAGAGGAGCAGGTTGACGAGGTAGTCGCGTCCGCCAGGGGCGTTGTAAAGGTGCGCGGCGTGCTCGTCCAAGGGCGGGTACACGCCCGCGATGCCCTGCCCGTCCGCCTGGTGGCAAGAGGCGCAGGAGCTGTCGTAAACGTTCGCGCCGAGCACCGGCCAACTTTCCGCCGCACTATCCGCGCCCATCGTGATGCCGGAGTCGGTGGGGGGGCGCACGCCCACGAAAATCTTCGACATCATGTTCTGGTGACCAAGCCCGCAGTATTCGTTGCAGGTGACGCGGTACTCGCCCGGCTCGTTAAAGGTGTACTCGAAATAAGCCACCTCCCCGGGGACGAGCTCGACGTTGATGTTGGTGTTCTCCACCTGAAAGCCGTGCAGCACGTCGCGCGAGGTCATGTAAAAGGTGGCCTCGGCCCCGACGGGCAAATAGATTTCCGAAGGGTTGAACGAATAGGTCTGCGCGACGAGCGCGACGCGGTAGCGGTAGGTCCCCACCAGCGTCACGCCGGGGTTGGCGAAAAGGTCCGAGCTGGTGAGCTGTTCGGGCGTGGCCCGACTCTGGCGCTGCGCGATGTGTCCGCCTTCCATCGCCAGTGAGATGGCGATAAAGATAACGAACACCACCAGCAAGACTCCCGCGGCGTTGAGCCAGCGGCGCTCCCACCTGGCGATGGCCTCGTGCTGTTTGTCGTTCACGCTTTAGCCCCTCGCGATGTTGAGAAAGTACATGCCGAACCAAACTAAGAGGATGACGACTGTTAAAAAGGTGGTCACGGCGATGGCGCCAACGGGGGGACCTTCATAACTTTGCTCCCCGGGAGCTTCATGAGGTTCGGTGGACGTTTTTGTAGCGTTGGGCGTTTCTGTCGCGTCGAGTTTTTCGTCAGCCATTGCCCCTCCAGGGATGTGCGGGTAAATGATGTGCGGGTGAAGTGTAAGTTGACGTTGCTTGCTCCTTTTTAAAAGCCTCATATCATGGTGCCACCTCCCGGAGCGTGTAAGCCCCGCTGGGACGAGTATGACCACGCGCCGCCTCGGGTTTCGTCCCGCAAAAGATGAGGGTGGAGCGCTAACTTTTGATGTACATTTCTTGGCGGTGCTGCGGGCGTAGGTCGGTGGATAGACTCCGGCGGGCGAAGCCGACGCCTTGGGGGTGAATCACAACGTCTGCTGTGATGAATACGTGATGAATGGTCGTGGCGACTTAAATTCTTAATTGTAGCGACTTACAGGGTGAAAGCCCGCTCCATCGTCAGCGCGGTGGCGATGTCACCAGCCCACGCCTCGATGGCTCCCCAGTCGCGGAAGTCGCCCGAAACGCCGCGCAGGGAGGGGTTTCGCAGCCAGTCGCCGAAGCTGAGCCTGCTCGAGTCCAGCCTTCCCCCAAAGAGTGCCTTACCTTGGGGTGCGATGTCTCTTTCTATAGACGCGAGCAGGCCCGGGAAGGTCCAGCCCCTCATGGTTTCCGTGGGCGCGCCCGTGTCGGTCGTGCCGCTCGAGAAGAGCCACACCGGGCACCCTGACAGGGGCACGCTGAAGCGCCTTAAGAAATCCACCCCGTCCTCCAGCCACTCCCCCTCGTAAACGGCGCTGCCCAGCACCACCGCGCGGTAGGGCTCGAGCGTCGGCACGCCGTCCGCCGGGCGGACCGCTGCCGCCACGCCTCTCTCGTCCAGCACGCGGCCTATAGCCTCGGCGATGTCCCGCGTCGAGCCGTACCGGCTGGCGTAGGCAACGAGAACTTTTTCCATTTTCCACCTCCACACGACACGTTTTTACGTGTCAGTTCTTACGTGACGCTTCTTTACACGTCACTCGAGGAGGCTCGAGCCTGAACCTCCCCCAATACCACTATGAAGATCACACCCGCCTCTTTCATCTTCTAAAAGGTACGAGCCAGCGTCTATCTTTTTGTGTATGTACTGGTTGCTAGGGTGTGGCGCTCTCGTCGGTATGGAGCGGGACCTCGACTAAAAGCCGGGTGCCCGCGCCGGGTTCGCTCTCCAGGCGGAACGTGCCGCCCAGCATCTCGGCGCGTTCGCGCATCGAGCTTAAACCCAAATGTCCGGGAAAGTCCGCGCGCGGGTCGAAGCCCGTCCCGTCGTCGCCGACCTCTAAGACCGCGCGCGCGTCGTCCTGCCGCAGCGCCAAACGCACGTGCTGGGCCTTGGCGTGCTTGACCACGTTATGAAGCGCCTCCTGGGCGATGCGGTAGAGCGCCCCCTTGACCGTGAGGGGCAGCGCGGGTTCATGACCAAAATCGGTGGTGACCGTCAAGTGATGCCGCGCGTGGAGCGCCGCCGCCTGTTTGTTTAAGGCGACAACCAAGCCCTCGCTCTGAAGCGTCTCGGGCCGCAGCTCGAAAATCAGCGCGCGCATCTCGGCCATGCCCGCCTCGGCGAGCTTGAGCACGTAGTCGAGCCGCTCGGCGACCCTTTCTGGATTTCTGTCAAGTTGGGCGCGCGCGCTCCTCGCGCCCAGGGCGATGCCGTAAAGCGCCTGCGAGACCGAGTCGTGCAGCTCGCGCGCGAGCCTCGAGCGCTCCTCGAGCACCGCCTGGTCCTGCATCTCGAGCGACAGCCGGGCGTTCTCGATGGCGAACACACTCTGGTCGGCCAGGGTCTGCAAGAAGGCGAGCTCCTCGTCGGCGGGCGCGGCCCCCTGATAATAGGTCAGCAACCCACCCACCTTGCGCCCGCGGTAGAGGAGCGGCGTGAACACAAAAGTGTCCCACGCGCGCGCCTCGGCAAGCGCGGCGAGCGCCGCGTACGCCGGGTCGGCGCGACAGTAGCGTCTGAGGTCGCGGATGACGACCCTTTCGGCTGACGCGTAAAGAAGGCGCGACAGCGGCGTCGCACCCCCCAGCAGAGCTTCCGCCTCGCCGAACCCCTCGGGGAGCCCGGCGGTGCCCATGATTCGCCCCCCCGTCGTTGCATGGGGGAGAAGCATCACGGCGCCCGCGGCCGCCTGTGTGCGTCCGACGATCTTGCGGGCCAGGGTATTGGCAATATCTCGCACCGAGACCTCGAGCGCCAGGCTGGCGGCAACCTCAGCCAGCGTCCGCGTCTCGTATTCTGCGCGCCGCACCTCGGTCACGTCGTGAAAGGCGGTGAGGCTGACCTGCTTTTCTTCGAGCATGACCGGGACGCTGAAAAAAGACACCGTGCGCCGCTCGCCCAGAGGCCACCGCACCGTGAAGTCCTGCTTGCGCGGCGCGCTAGAAAAACTCGCGGCGAACCACGCCCCGGCTGCGCCTCTTTCCTCAGGCGCGATGTTTTCTAAAAAGTCCCGGCCCAAAAGCGCCGCCCTTTCGCCGCTGAGCATCCCGCAGCCCACCGCGTTGAGGTGAAGAAACCGCCTCTCTACGTCTATAAGCGCGAGCCCGTGCGCCGCCACCTCGAACATGCGCGCCAGGATGTCGGCCCCGAGCTTTTCAAAAAGGCTAGTCAAGGCCGACCAGGCCCTCTTTAAGCGCGAACAGCGCCGCCTGCGTGCGTGACGACAAAGCGAGTTTGGACAGGATGCGTGACACGTGTGTCTTCACAGTGCCCTCGGAAAGCCCAGTGGCGTCGGCGATGTCCTTGTTACTCTGCCCCTTGGCGAGCAGCCGCAGGACGTCCGTTTCGCGCGGCGTCAGCGACTCGCGCATCCCCTCACTGCGCACCTCTCGCACGAGGCGCTTGGCCGCCTCGGGGTGCAGCCTGACCTCGCCCTTAGCCGCCGCGTATATGGCCTCGATGAGCGCGTCCGCGTTCGTGTCTTTGAGTAAGTAGCCCATCGCCCCGGCCTGCACCGCGTCCACCACCAGGCGATCCTCGAGCACGCTCGTCAGGGCGATGATCTCCACCTCCGGGAGGCGCGCCTTAATCTCACGAATCGCGCTCACGCCGTCCAGCACAGGCATGAGGAGGTCCATCAGGACCACGTCGGGCTTGAGCCGCGCCGCCTGCGCGACCGCCTCCCGACCGTCGCTCGCCTCGCCCACGATGTCCAAATTGTCGTCGGGCTCTAAAAAGAGGTGGAGGCCCTGGCGCACGACCTCGTGGTCGTCGACCAGCAGGAGGCGGATAGGTCCGGGGGAGTTCATAGGCCCAGTATACGAGGCCTCAAGCCCAGCCCCGGTCACCTGCTAACCCGAAGACTACGTGTAGCTAGCCGAGCCGCTCCACCGACACCTCGTGCAGGGTTCCCTTGCCCGTCTCGAAAGCCGTGATGTTTTCAAGCGTCGTCGCGGCGATGTTGCGCAGCGCCTCCTCGGTAAAAAAGCCTTGGTGGCCGGTGATGAGCACGTTGGGGAAGGTAAGGAGGCGCGAGAAAACGTCGTCTTTAATGACCCGGTTGGACAGGTCCTCGAAAAAGAGGTCGGCCTCCTCCTCGTAAACGTCGAGCCCCAGCGCGCCGATCCGGCCCCCCTTGAGCCCGCCTATCACCGCCGCCGTGTCCACCAGCGCGCCGCGGCTGGTGTTGATGAGCATCACGCCGGGCTTCATCTGGAGGATGGCGGCTTCGGACACGAGGTGGTACGTGTCCGGCGTCAGCGGGCAGTGGAGCGAAACGATGTCCGAGCGGGCGAAAAGCTCGTCGAGGGAGGTGTAGGAGACCAGAGCCGCCGCCTCGGCGTTGGGGAAGGGGTCGTGAGCGAGCAGCTCCACGCCGAAGCCCGAGAGGAGGCGGGCGAAGATCAGGCCGATCTTGCCGGTGCCGACGACCCCTACCGTTTTGCCGCGTAAATCGAAGCCGAGCAGGCCGGTAAGCGAAAAATTCCCCTCGCGCACCCGGTTGTAGGCGCGGTGGGTTTTACGGTTGAGGGTGAGGATGAGCGCCAGGGCGTGCTCGGCGACGGCGTAGGGGGAGTAAGCGGGCACCCGCGCCACGGTTAAGCCCAGCGCTTCCGCGGCGGCCAGGTCCACGTGATTGAAGCCCGCCGAGCGCAAGGCGATGAGGCGCGCGCCGCCCGCCGCGAGAAGGCCCAAGACCTCGGCGCTTAGATGATCGTTCACAAAGGCGCAGACGACCTCCCCGCCCGCCGCCAGCGGCGCGGTGCGAAGGGTGAGGCGGGGCTCGAGAAAGCTCAATTTATGCCCGTGATCCCGGTTGGCCTCGCTCAGGAAGCGCTCATCATAGGCCTTGGTGCTAAACACTGCAACTTTCACGCCCTATTCTACACCTCGCTTTCTAACAAAAGCCTCGAGCTTAGCGGCGCCACGCTCTTACCGAGAAAGCTCTCAGGGACACGTCCCTCCCCTTTCATCCGACAAGCCAAAACCACGGCCCGCCTCAACGCCGACAAACGGGCTCCCAGGTTGGTCCTCGAGAAAAGGAGGAGGTAGAGGAGCCCGAAGAGGGGCCGAGCGAGGCGAGGCATGACGACGTGCACCTCGAACGACGGGCCTCGGGAAGTCTCCGAGACGCTCGCCCCGTCCGGCTCGAGAGAGGCGAGGCTGGTTGACGGCGCCCACTGCACACCAGCGCGGAGGCACGCATCCAGATTGCAGTGGTAGAGCGCACCCATGCGGCCCACGCGAAACTCGTCGTGCGGGCGTGCGGGCTTTCCAGGGCCAGCGCAGGGCCGCGCGGAGAGTAGAGCGCCACGCGCCGCACGGGCAGCCCGAGGCAGTCGTCCGGGAGCGCGAAGCTCTCCAACGTCCGGCGGACGAAGATGCCGGTGGTGTGGATTTTGTAGTCCACGGCGGGCTTGCGGTCGGCCAGCAGCACGCGCGCGCCGGCCTCGCCCAGTCGGCGGGCTCGAAACCGGGGCTGGGCGCCGCGTCGCTATAGAGATGCACGGTGGTGCGCCCCGTGAGGAGCTGTTCGCTCTCGCCAAGCGCTGAGAACCGTCCGCTCCTTCTCTCGAGCCAGACCAGCGCGCCAGGCTCTGTTGGCGGGGAGTTCAGCGTGCCACGCCAGCGTGTCAGCCACCGTCTGAGCCAGTGTCCGTATCTTTAGGCCTGCTGCGGCAGCTTTGGCGTTGCTCACAAGTGAGAAGTTCTTGGCCTCGCCAGGTATCCAGAGCGGAAGCTCATGCCACGGCTTGACGTCTTGCCCCGACAGGAAATCCTGGTTCACCCAGACGAAACTCGCGTTGCTGCCGCTCACCTCGCGGCAGGTCGCAAGCAACCCGCCGAAGGTGAACCGACCGGGCGTGCTCACCGCATTGAAGGTGCCGGTTGTGCCTTCCTCGATTAGGTCGAGCGTCCACGCGGCCAGGTCGCGCACGTCAATGAGTTGGATGGGCATGTCAGGCTCGCCGGGCGCGAGCACCGCGCCGCCCTCGGCCACCCGCACCGGCCAGTAGGTGAAGCGGTCGGTCGGGTCATGGGGGCCGACGATCAGCCCCGGTCGCACGGTGAGCACCCGGCCCGGCAGCGCCGCCTCGGCCGCCCGCTCGCACAGCACCTTGAGGCCGCCGTAGGTCTCGCCCGTTATTTCCTCGACCGTCTCGTCCTCCAGGGCGGCCAGCTCGGCCGCCTCGTCCTGGTAGGGCTTCGTCTGGTCCTTGTAGACCGAGATGCTCGAGACGAAGGTGTAGTGCTCGACCCGACCCGCCAGCAGCCCGGCGCTCGCTCTGACCTACCTCGGGACGTAGCCGCAGGTGTCAACCGCCGCGTCCCAGCTCCCGCCCTCGAGGGCCGAGAGGTCGTCGTTGCGGTCGCCCCGTAGCCGCTCGACCTGTGGGAACAGGTGGGGCCGGTTGCCGCGGTTGAACAACGTGACCTCGTGGCCCCGCCGCAGCGCCTCTTCAACCAGGTGACGGCCCAGGAACTGCGTGCCGCCCAAGACGAGTAGCCTCACGACCTGCCTTCCTGCTCGCTCCGGCGGGAGGTTTTTATCACACCCGACAAAAGCAGCAGCCAACCTGTGGCGAGTACGGCGAGCGCAGGCGCGCGCAGGCCCGTCAGCGCGAGCAGGGTGAGCCCGAGGGCGACGAGGGTGATACCCACAACGGTCGGGCTCATTCGTCCGCCTCCGCTAAGCTCTCGCTCAGTCCGGGAATGAAGTCCGCGCCCCCAACGACGTTCACGCTCGAGCCGTTAAGCGCCGACCCAATCGGCTCGTAGCGCCCGCCCAGGTGCTCGGCCAGAAACGCTTCGGCCACGGCCATGAACGATAGGTTGTTCTGGAGCCGTACGAAGCCGTGACCCTCGTCGGGGTAAAGGAGGTAGGTCACGGGAATCCCCTTGTCTTCGAGCGCTTGGGCGATACGGTCCGACTCAGCCTGCTTGACGCGCGGGTCGTTCGCGCCCTGCGCGATGAGCAGCGGGTCTTCTATTGCCTCCACGCGGCTGATGGGCGAGCGCTCGAGCAAAAAAGCGCGGCCCTCTTCAGTGCGGTGGTCGCCGATGCGGGTGGCGAACACCTCAGCCAAGGGTGCCCAGTAGACGGGGAGCGCCTCGAGTAGCGTGATGAGGTTCGACGGGCCGAACATGTCCACCCCGGCCACGTACAGCTCGGGTGTTTGCGTGAGACCGGCGAGTACCGCGTAGCCGCCGTAGGAGCCGCCCATGATGGCGACGCGCTCCGGGTCGGCGACGCCCTGCTCCACGGCCCAGGCCACGGCGTCGCTGAGATCGTCCTGCATCGCCGCGCCCCACGCGCGGTTGCCCGCGTTGATGAAGGCTTTGCCGAAGCCCGTCGAGCCGCGGAAGTTCACGCTCAATACCGCGTAGCCGCGGTTGGCGAGCAGCTGATGCACGGCGTTGTAGCCCCAGGCGTCGCGCATCCAGGGGCCGCCGTGGACGAACAGGACCAGGGGCAAGGGCGCTTCGGGCAGTGCGTCGCCATCCCGGTCGCTGCCGACCGGGAGCGTGTAGTAGCTAACGAGCTCGAGCCCGTCGCGCGCCGTGATGACTGCCGGGTGCATCTCGGCCAGCTCGTAGCGCTCGAGCGCGGGCCGGTGGGTTTTAGCGCTCTCCGACAAAGCGTGTCCGCGCTCGCTGATATACCTCTTCTACAGCAGCGCGGGTCCACTTCTGCAAGGGCGCTATGCAACAGTTGCGCGCAACAGCCGCTAGAGACGCAGTCATTCATCAGTCCTTTTTAGAGTTTTGGGTGCTTCAGGTATGATTATCCTCTTTATCGTAGTAGCTGTTACCCCGGCGCAGGCGTCGCCGCGTCACGCCGCGCAATCTCTTTACGCACCACCGGCGCAACTTCAGTGCCGAGCAGCTCGATAGCCCGCATCACCTTGTCGTGCGGCATCGTGCCTACGCTCAGTTGCAACAAAAAGCGCTGATGCCCGAAGATGTCATGCTGAAAGAGAATCTTCTCGGCTACCTCTTGAGGATTACCGACCGCTAAAGCGCCCCGCAGCGTTCTGGACGCCTCGTACTGCCCTTTGCTCATCGGCGGCCAGCCCCGCTCCCGCCCTATCTTGTTCATCACCGCTGCCACTGAAGGGAACGATTCGTCAACGGCTTGCTGAGAGTCTTCGGCTAGGAAACCGTGCGAGTTGATGCTGACGGACAATTTGCTTGGGTCGTGCCCGGCTTGGCGCGCTGCCCGCCGGTACAGGTCAATCAAGGGCGCGAAACGCTCAGGCAGACCGCCGATAATAGCCACGGCCATCGGCAGACCCAAGGTGCCCGCGCGTACCGCAGACTCAGGCGTACCGCCCACAGCGACCCAGACCGGCAGCGGGTCTTGCAGAGGGCGTGGGTAGACACCTAGACCCTCAAGCTCAGGGCGGTGCTTGCCCGACCAACTGACATGTTCTGAATCACGCAGTTTTAGGAGCAGCTCGAGTTTCTCGCTAAAGAGTTCGTGGTAGTCGTTTAAGTCGTAGCCGAAGAGCGGGAACGACTCGATAAAAGAGCCGCGCCCCGCCATGACCTCCGCTCTGCCCTGAGAGAGCAGGTCAAGGGTAGCGAAGTCCTGAAAGACGCGTACCGGGTCGTCCGAGGAGAGCACGGTGACCGCGCTGCTTAAACGGATGCGCTCGGTCTTCGCGGCGGCGGCAGCCAGAATAACGGCGGGAGAAGAGGACACGAACTCGGGGCGGTGGTGTTCGCCGAGGCCGAAGACGTCTAGGCCGACCTGATCGGCCAAGATAATTTCCTCGAGTAAGTCAGCGAGACGCTGTTCGGGGCTGACCTTTTGGCCTGTTGTCGGGTCGGGCGTGAGCTCGGCGAAGGAGTAGACGCCGAGCTCGAAGGAGGTTGAGGTTGGTTCTGGTTCAGCTGTGGTGGGGTTTTGTGACCGCATGATGGGCTCCTCAAACTTAGGTGCCGAGGCAGTGACGCCCCTTGCAAAGAGCATTTCAAGTTTGACGACAGCTTACGTGCTGATTTGGTAAGAATGCGCCTTTTGGCAGACAGTACAGGCCAGCGCCCGCTCTCACGGGCGTTCTTCTTTTGAACACAGTTCATCGGGGTGGATGACCTTGGACTTTAATCTCTTTGCCGAAGTCCCTGCGGTTCTCCGTCACGAACCGATCCGCGCCTACGTAGCGGTTGAAGAGGTTCGGATGGCGCTGAAATTAGCCAACGTGACATAGCACAGGCTTTGCCTGTGCAGAAGAGGGAGGTGAGAAAGGAGGTCCTCAAGTTGCCACCCTCTCACATCGCCTCGAGCTTAGCAGACTCGAGGCTTTCTCTTTTCAGAGCAGAAAGGAGCCGTTTATGCAGAGCGAGATAACAACCTCCGCTATCAGCGGACCTGCTGAGCTGTGATGTTAACCCCTATGGATTACTGGAGACGCTCGAGCGCCTCGCTTGGATCGCCGTCCTCACAGTTTCAATTCTCTTCGAGGATAAGTGGTTTTGCAACACCCCGGCGAGGTGTGGCCCAGCATCCGGGCAAGCTTGTTTCAATCCTCTTCGAGGATAGGTGGTTTTGCAACCCTAACCAGACCGCACCATAGCTGATGTCATTTGGAGTTTCAATCCTCTTCGAGGATAAGTGGTTTTGCAACTGACGGCTATCCGCCCCGAAAACCCTCTTAGCTACAGGAAACGTGTTTCAATCCTCTTCGAGGATAAGTGGTTTTGCAACCAGCTCGGAAGCGGAACGTCATGGTGTGAATCCTCTTCGCAACGTTTTGTACTGTTGTTTAGGTTTCAATCCTCTTCGAGGATAAGTGGTTTTGCAACGACTGGCGAAGCCAAGTTTATCGAGTCTTTGGGTAGTTTCAATCCTCTTCGAGGATAAGTGGTTTTGCAACCTCGCCGTCCCTGAAATTGGGGTGCCCGTGGGCGTGTTTCAATCCTCTTCGAGGATAAGTGGTTTTGCAACCGGGCGCGACATGCTCGCCGAGGACAATTTCGTCGTTTCAATCCTCTTCGAGGATAAGTGGTTTTGCAACGACTTACTACTCCGAAATAGAACAAGGCAAGCGCGTTTCAATCCTCTTCGAGGATAAGTGGTTTTGCAACGCCCTTCCGTCACTGCTTCCTGTAGAGCTTCTAAGTTTCAATCCTCTTCGAGGATAAGTGGTTTTGCAACGTAATGGTTGTAATACTTACTGCGCACGTCAGTTGTTTCAATCCTCTTCGAGGATAAGTGGTTTTGCAACCTTTCAAGGCGTGGTACTTAGAGCTACCTGATGAGGTTTCAATCCTCTTCGAGGATAAGTGGTTTTGCAACGCGTAGCCCGACGAGCCCGAAAAGGGCAGTTTTAGTTTCAATCCTCTTCGAGGATAAGTGGTTTTGCAACTCGCCTCGAGCCCCGCCGAGTCGGTTATCTCTAAGTTTCAATCCTCTTCGAGGATAAGTGGTTTTGCAACGCGCCAAACAGGACGAAAAATGGGGCGTAAACGACGTTTCAATCCTCTTCGAGGATAAGTGGTTTTGCAACCCTCAGCCGAAAGCACGCCCATGAAGGACTCAAAATGTTTCAATCCTCTTCGAGGATAAGTGGTTTTGCAACAAAAGGACAAGTAGGATAAAAAGTCTGAGCATGGAAGTTTCAATCCTCTTCGAGGATAAGTGGTTTTGCAACGTCCATGTTGAAAGCCCGGAAGCCGTTTCTATAGGGTTTCAATCCTCTTCGAGGATAAGTGGTTTTGCAACTGCCAACTGTAGGTGGGCGACGGTTTACGAGCAACAAAAGTTTCAATCCTCTTCGAGGATAAGTGGTTTTGCAACACACTGACGGCGATGGATGGCCCGATTCAACAGAAGCGGTTTCAATCCTCTTCGAGGATAAGTGGTTTTGCAACATAGCACATCCTGATTACAAATGATAAACGACGATGTTTCAATCCTCTTCGAGGATAAGTGGTTTTGCAACTGGGCACTTTCCATCGTTGGCATCGGGCCGGTCATGTTTCAATCCTCTTCGAGGATAAGTGGTTTTGCAACTTCCCCAGCTATAAATGATAATCAAGCCACAGATGACCGTTTCAATCCTCTTCGAGGATAAGTGGTTTTGCAACGTGCTCCAGCCGCCCGCGCTCATGTCGATGTAAGAGGTTTCAATCCTCTTCGAGGATAAGTGGTTTTGCAACGAAACACAGGGCTAGTCAAGTTCGGTATCTCAAAAGTTTCAATCCTCTTCGAGGATAAGTGGTTTTGCAACTAAAGCGCCCGATGGGGAAGTTTTTCATAGTCATGTTTCAATCCTCTTCGAGGATAAGTGGTTTTGCAACCCTCTTGCAAAGCTTCTTGGTTTAGTTCTTCCATACTGTTTCAATCCTCTTCGAGGATAAGTGGTTTTGCAACTTATCCCTTCATGAGCCATCCTGAACTTAGGCTTGTTTCAATCCTCTTCGAGGATAAGTGGTTTTGCAACGGCCTACAGGGAGGGGTGGCTCGAGTATTCCGACGATTTCAATCCTCTTCGAGGATAAGTGGTTTTGCAACTATTGAGGATATGTCGCCCCAGATGCCCAAAGCGTGCTTGTTTCAATCCTCTTCGAGGATAAGTGGTTTTGCAACCAACATGTCCATCAAAAACTGTTCGTCATCGGCGGGGTTTCAATCCTCTTCGAGGATAAGTGGTTTTGCAACATACGCGCCTCTTTGTAAAAATTGGCGACGAATATGTTTCAATCCTCTTCGAGGATAAGTGGTTTTGCAACCAAGGCCGAGCTGAACGTGGGGCCGAGCAAGTCCAACGTTTCAATCCTCTTCGAGGATAAGTGGTTTTGCAACTTCCCTGACAACGCTGCGCCGGCGAATAAGTGGTTTTGCACAGGAGCGCAGTTTCAATCCTCTTCGAGGATAAGTGGTTTTGCAACGCAGCTAGCGACATTTATACGAGCGAGAAGCGGTTAAGCGGTTTCAATCCTCTTCGAGGATAAGTGGTTTTGCAACGTTTCCTTTCGGCGCATCGCAACGCTTCGGCTTGTTTCAATCCTCTTCGAGGATAAGTGGTTTTGCAACTAGACCGGGCGAGACTTGCTTTTTCAATCCTCTTCGAGGATAAGTGGTTTTGCAACGCAAGACTTCTCGCACGTTTCAATCCTCTTCGAGGATAAGTGGTTTTGCAACGACGTTTGACAACGAAAACTCACGTTTCAATCCTCTTCGAGGATAAGTGGTTTTGCAACCACTGGCCGGACCACGGGCGACGTTTCAATCCTCTTCGAGGATAAGTGGTTTTGCAACGGCAACGCAGGCGTTGACCTGAGCGGTTTCAATCCTCTTCGAGGATAAGTGGTTTTGCAACATAGTTTCAATCCTCTTCGAGGATAAGTGGTTTTGCAACAAAGTATCAACAGTTTCAATCCTCTTCGAGGATAAGTGGTTTTGCAACGGCCGTACCAAGTTTCAATCCTCTTCGAGGATAAGTGGTTTTGCAACTGCTCGAATTTGGGCGTACCGATGTACCTAGTCACCTTGTTTCAATCCTCTTCGAGGATAAGTGGTTTTGCAACTGCTTTCACGCTGACTTTTTTTCAATCCTCTTCGAGGATAAGTGGTTTTGCAACCCTGACGCCGGACCACCGCGTTTCAATCCTCTTCGAGGATAAGTGGTTTTGCAACTATACCGCGAGGCGTTTGTCAGCCGTTTCCGAGAAAGTTTTTAGCTCGGCTCCATGTTTCAATCCTCTTCGAGGATAAGTGGTTTTGCAACCAAACGCTGAGGATTAATCGATTATACGCTTGAGGCCATTAGGGTTTCAATCCTCTTCGAGGATAAGTGGTTTTGCAACTCATGATAACGCGTGTTAGCGTCAAATCCTCTTCGAGGATAAGTGGTTTTGCAACGGCAGGACTTTTATTACCAACCAGAGCGCGCTCAAAACTGTCGTTTGCGAACACCCTTGAAAGCGTTACACCTGTTTTGCTTTCGCCCAGTGGCAAAATCATAGAAATCCTGTCTCCGACGGTTACGAGCACCTCTACGCTTCAGAAGGGCTCTGCTTGCGTCTAGTACGAGTTTATCACAATGAAGGCTAAAGGGTGCTTCGGTTCTCGCGCGCTACATACGCATCAAAGTTGTAACGCGGGGGTGTGACAAGCCCCCTTCATACTGTTTGACGACGCCAAGCGCGTCAACGTGCAAGCGGCCGCTTTGCATAGAAGCAAGCGCTTTCTAGGTACCAGGAGACGCTAGGAAGGAGCTTATCTATGCGCAGATTACTGACTTTGGGTTTGCTGCTGCTCGGCCTCGCGGTCGTCAGCACACCAGCGCTCATCGCTGGGACCGCTGGACAAGACATCACGACGGCGTCCGACGGTAACGATTACGACACGGGTGGCGGTTAAATGGTCTCGCGGGGGTGCTAAAGCACCCCCGCCTCTTCCAATACGGAGAGAACGAGACTCGCTACTTCGGCTGTGCTTAGGCTTTGCCAAGCAAGGTCGATAGGGCTGAGTGTGAGGCCTCGGAAGGTTCGCTGGTCCACATAAAACATTTTGGATACGCTACTGGCGCAAAAAGTGTGTAGGGGGTCATAGACGGCGAGCGGCTCGAGCTCACCCAGGGCGCTCAAAATGCCCGTCAAGCTTTGCAACATGAGAGGTTCGCTCTGTGTGCTGCGTAGCAGCCTCAAACTGGCGCTGTAGTGTGTCAGCGCGGCCCTAGGCTCTTCCTTGAGACAGATTGCGCCCAAAGCAGCGTGTACCCTGGCCTCTTTGCCGGATTTGTCCGCTTGTACCTCTTTGAGCACCCCGTACCCTAGCCTCTTGGCGCGCTCGGTGTGCCCCTCGAGGGCGAAAAGGTGCGCTCGCTTCAACCCACAGAGCAGCGCCCAGTGTTTCAGGTCGAGCGTTTGCGCCTCGGCCAGGGCCCCCTCGAGCGCGACCCTGGCTCTTGGCCGGTCACCCGTTTCTAGGGCCAGCCAACCGCCTACGTAAAGGCACCAGACCAGTTTGCCCCGTTTGGCTTGCGCCTCGAAGATGGTTCTCGCCTCGGCGAGATACGTTTGTGCTTCGCCGTACGCGCCCCGGTTGATGGCGTTGACCGCCAGATTGGTCATGGCGGTGGCGGCCTCGCCCGAGTCCGCTCGAGCCAGGCGTAAACTCGTCTCGAAAGCGCGCCGCGCCTCGGCAAACCGGCCCAGCGCGTCGTACGCCGCGCCGAGGGCGTTTAGACAGGTCTCCTTGGCGGCGCACGTGTTGGGGAGCGTTGACAGGGCCGAAGTCGCGTGTGTGACCGCCTCGCGGTAGCGGCCCAGGCGCATCGAGAACCAGGCCCGGCTCGCGCCTAGCTGTGGGATTAGTTCGGCGTGGGTATGGTTCGCACTTTCGACGAGCTCGAGCCCCAGTTGGGCTCGAGAGAGCAGGTCGAACAGGCGTTGCAAGGCGGGTAGCCGAGTCTGAATCCCCTCCACCTCGCCCTGCCGGACGGCCCAGTGCCAGGCGACGGTCAGGTTGCCTAAATCCTCCCTCAACGTTTCTACCGCGTGGTCTTTCTCGTGCTGACTGTCACTCGTCACAGCCCCCAACGCCGCCAGAAAATAGCGCGCGTGCTCCGCTTTGAGGGCGTCCGTCGCCTCAAAGCGTTCGTCCAAGTAGCGGCTAATCAGCGGATGGAGACTGTACCTGTGCCCGTCGAACTCGAGCAGAGAGCTGTCAACAAGACGTTTGAGCGTCTGTGGGCGCGCGCCGACGACGGCCTCGGCTGCCCCGAAGCCGAACCCGCCCTCAAACACGCCGAGGCGGGAGAAGAGCGTGCGGGCTTCAGGCTCGAGGCGTTCGAGTGAACCGTCGAACGCCGCCGCTACGCTCGCCCCCGCGTCCGACCCGAGCAGACTCAAACGCTTCCCTAGCTGCGTCACCAGCTCGTTGAGGGGCAAACTCGGCAACCAGCCCGCCGCCAACTTGAGCGCCAGCGGCACCCCGGCGGTCTGCCGGCAAAGCTCGGCCAGCGCGGGCGCGTCGTCGTCGCGGGGCGTGAAGGCGTGACGCTGCGCTTCCGCGAGCAGCAAACGACCGGCGTCGGCTCGGTTTAGCTCGGTGAGCGTATCCACCCGTTGGGGTAGGCTCAAGCCGCCGAGCCGCAGCACGTGTTCGTCTTCTAGCCCCAAGCGTTCGCGTGAGGTGACCAGGATGCCTACGTAGGGGCAACGACGTGACAGCTCCGTAACAACCGGGCGTAGCGCCAAGTGGGGCTCGAAGTTATCGAAAATGAGGAGCAGCGCTCTGCCGCGCAGATGCTCGGTGAGCCGTTCGGGGGACGAAGGCAGGCCCAGGACCTCCGCCAGACTCCGCCACAGGTCTTGCGGGGTCGCGTCAGGGGCCAAAGGAGCGAGCGAGACGAAGTGCGCCCCGTCAAAGTAAGGGAAGGCCTGCCGCGCGAAAGCTCGCGCCAAGGACGTTTTACCCATTCCCGCCAGCCCGGTCACGGTGACGAGCCGCTTGGCGGCGCCAAAGTGCTTGGCGAGTTCCCCCAGCTCAGCCTCACGTCCGATAAAGTTGGGGTCCATCGTGGGCAAACCAACGTCTCGTAAGGGAGTCAGGGATGAACCGTGGAGGTGGCGCGCCCTTTCACCCACCTGCTCGGCTTCGTCTCCAAAACCGGCTGCCAACAAAAGGTCGTGCATACGCACCAAGGCCTGCGCCGAGGGCGGCGCGACCTCCTCGGGTAAAGCCAGCGCCTGCAACACGCGGCCACGCGCCGCGGTCGGTTCGGCGCGCCTGAGGGCCTCGTCCGCCAAGGCCAGGAGCGCGCGCACGAAACCTGTTTGTAGCTCGGCGCGTTTGCCCCCCAGCCACTCCCTCAACTCTTCGCCGAGGTATAGACGCTTGCGCTCGAGCCCCCGCAAAAAGGTGCCGCCGTAAAGCTTGAGCGCCGCCTCATAGCGCCCCTCCGCCACCTCCGCCTGGAAGCTCAGGGCGTCTACGCCGACGTAGCTGACTAGCGCCCCGCGGCCCGGCTCGAGCAGGTGAGGGTCGGCCCGCTTAAGCCGCCGCACCACCTCGGATAAGCTCTTGCTGCGCTTCGTCTTGTCCCTCTGGTGAGGCCAAAAAAGCTCTTTCAGCTCACCCCGCGAGCGCTTACCTTCCAGGGCGATAAAAGCGAGCACAAGGAGGGGTTGGGGGTCGCTGAAGTCGCCGGGCTCGAGCCCCAACCCTCCCAGCGTCACGAGGCGCATAGGGCGGTTATAGCACACCTGACAGTTTCGTTGGAATATCGTTGGAAGGCCGCGTGCTACATAGTCCTAATGGTCCTGGCGGTAAGAAACGTGACGTGTCGCGGACGGCGAACGTTGTCACCCGGCGGGGTGACAAGCCTCTTTTACCCTGAGGTTATGAAACTTGCTCTGTCCTACAGCTTAGGGTCCGTGTTGCGCTGCCCGCGCCGCTTTCACCTGGAAAAAGTCCGCCGCGAGCGCGTGCTGGCCCCCTTCGCCTCGAGCGTGCTGGGCCGCGAGGTGCATCGGCGCATCGCCGTCAGCCTCCGCCACGGCGAGCCCGCCGACGAGGGAAGCTTCGCTTTGCCGAAGCGCGTTCTGCTCCCCAAAGGGGAGACCCTTGACGACCTCACCTGGCGCGCGCAGCACGCCCTGACCTTTTTCAACGTCAAGTGCCGCGCCTGGCTGGGCGAGCAGCGTATTTGCCACGTCGAGCACTACATCGTGCGGCCCGTTGGGCTGGGAGGCGCGACCATACAGGTGAGTGGTATTCTGGACCTTATCTTTACCAGCGCCGAAGGGGACGTGCTTATCGACTGGAAAACCGGCAGCGCGCAGCGCAGCGAAGACCAGCTCAGGTTTTATCTGGGGCTGCGCTTTTTGGAGACCGGGCGCGCGCCGCGCCAGGCCGAGGCGGTGGGCTTGAGCGCGGGGGACTCGCTTTGCGTTACGTGGGACGAAGACCTGCTCGCTTGGTTTGGGGGGAAGCTCGAGCGCCTCAAGCGCGACCTCGAGGCTTACCACACGCAAGAGGCGGTGCCGGGCCGACACTGCACCTACTGCCCCTACGCGCAGGGGTGCGAAGTCGGCGAAGCGCCTGAGAGGTACCTGCTCGATACCCACACAGGGGAGCTTACGGAGATAGTACATGGCTGAGTCGAGACTAAGCGACTTCAAAAACTTGTTCCGAGAACGCCCGGCGTGGCATTGGAAAGAGGTCTCAGACCGCCTGGGCGTCAGCCGCCAGAGCGTCTACCGTTTGAGAGACGAACTCTATAGCAAAGAGAACATCGCCCTCGAGGCGACCATCAGGGACGATGACGGCAAGCTGCTAACGAGCGACAAGGTGGGGGTAGGCTACCTCAAGTGGCCCGAGGCCACGCCGATAGAAGATGACGTCAGCCTTACCTTGTCCAAGCTAGAACTCGAGGCCCTCAAAACCGCGGTCGCGCAGATGGCGCATCTCACGCCGCTGCTCGAGAGCGCCCTCGGCAAACTCACCGAAAACAACGTGGTTCAAAAGCTCCTTCAGGCCGACCCGATTATCTTCAATCCACAAGTCGACGATTACGCTCCGGGTCTGTTTGGGCGCGTCAGCAAGGCGATTCGTGACCGCCGCGTGGCGGAAATCCGCTACCAGAACGCCAAAAAGGAGACGAAGACCTACAAGTTCAACAGCTACGTCCTCGTCTCGAGTGACCAGCACCTGCACCTCATCGGCGTGAGCCATAACAGCCTCGAGGCCGGCTTCGACACGGTCATCCGGCTCAGGCTCGACCAGGTGCTCGACTTCAAGCTGCTGCGTGAATACTTTAAGAGACCCGACTTCAACGTGTCCGAGTACGCGCGCCGTCACTTCGGCCCTTTTCACGGCGAGGGCGAGCCCGTCACAATCCGGGTGCGGTTCGCGCCCGAAAAAGCGCAGTACGTCCGCCGCACGAGGCGGCACCCCACCCAAAAGATTGAAGACCAAGAGGACGGGGGCGTGATCTGGCGTATCGAAGCGCCCCTGACCGACGGCTTGGTTCACTGGCTCGCCAGTTATGGGCCGCACGCGAGGGTGCTGGGGCCGCTCGAGCTAAAAGACAGGGTGCTGAAGTGGGCGCTGGGGGCGGTCGATGCTAACTCATAGCCTAACGTTAATACTAGCTAAGACTCAGCCGTTTTGGGAAAGCGCTTATAAACCTCAGCAAGCTCACGCTCGAGGTCTTCTGCGCTGTAATTGGGGTAGTAGTAGCCGTGTGAGGTGTACCAGCGGATGGCCTCGAGCCGGTTTAGCCCCAAGAGCGAGCCAGCCTTGCCGACGCTCATGCGCTCCTCGCGCACCAGTTGCAGCAGCAAGCTCTCCAGGACTTTGCGCCCTAAGTCGTCGCCGTAAGCGTCGATTACTTCGGGGGGAAGCTCGAGGGTTATGGGCATGTGGGGATTATAGGGCAAAGGTGAGGCGTTGGGTAGGGTTTGAACCTCGAGTCGAAGAAAAGGTCATGGCGTGGGCACAAGGGAGTGTGACACCTAAGAACGTTGTTCAGCTAGGATTCGCTCGAGGTTCTCTACCAGCGGAGGGAGGTTAGTCTGCGTCGTTTGCCACAAGATCGGTAGGCTGACGCTGAAATACTCATGAACCACAATGTTGCGAAACCCACGCATCTTGTCCCAGGGAATCTGCGGATACGCTTGCCGTATATCCTCTGGAATGAAGTTCGCCGCCTCGCCGATCACCGTCATGTTACGGACGACAGCGTCCACCGTTTTTTCGTCCGCAGCGAACTCTTCCTCGCTCATGCCTTGGGTGTATTTGGTGATACGCGCGATTGCTTCCAAAATATCTTCGACGCGCACCGTCCAGTCTCTAGGCAACGCTCACAGCCTCCGCTAGGATGCGCTCACGCAGTTGAGGCTTCAGGGCGTCCTCGGTTACTAGGTCGACGTTTACGCCCATCAGCGTCTCTAAATAGTCTTTTACATCCAAAAATTCAAAAAAGCCTACGGGTTTCGAGAAGCGTACCAACACGTCGATATCGCTGCTACTGCTGGCTTCGTCACGGACAACGGAGCCGAACAGCGCCAGTGACGCCACGCCTAGCTCGAGCAGGGTTTGGCGGTTGGCTTGGAGGTGTTGGATAGCGTCATGACGGTTCACATGGGTATTTTAGCAAGAAGTCATTCAGGAGGGAGTCGGGGAGATTAAATGCACATAGTGATGTATCAAGCTGCTTCTGCCGTCGCACACAGTATGCGAATCAACGCACAGCCGCCACTCGAAGCACTCGAGACGCTAGCGAGCAACCATCAGGAGGCTCGAGTTGCACTCGAGCAATTCGGAGCGACGCGCTACGCCCGAAAGCTGCCCACATCGGGGAAAATACAGAGTCAGGCGGGACAAACGATTTTGCTTTACAAAACGCCTTTGCCGAGTGAGCAGCAGGCGAAGCTGAGCTACGAGTATCTACTGAGTGAATTCAACGACTACCTGCGGCGCAAGGTATCCGCAGTGGTTTTGAGCGAGAGTGACGCGCATGTGGCATTGTGGTTACCGGAAGGGGCGAGGCTCGAGCTAAGCGAGCTGTGGCAAGATTTCATTGGAGAAATAACGAGTGGTGGTGGGTTCACGAAAGCGTTCGTCCTTGCCATCAATGCTTACAAGTTAGCTGATGGTGCGGGTTTTTCCACGCTCAAGCTACCAGTTGTTAGTAAAGCTCAAGCGATTGGATTGGCTAGTTTCTACTACTTGGGCATTCAAAAGAGCGTAGAGAAGTATCACTCGGACATCGCTGAACAGCGAAGACTTCAATCCCTGCTCAGCGAAGAGGAGACGAAGGACGCTCAGAAAATTCAGCAAAACCTCAACAGTGTTACAAAGAAGCTAAATGATTACCGCTCAGGCTTCAAAAATCTTTTCGGGAAAAGTATGAGAGAGCTTGATGAACCAAACGCAGTTCACTTCGCTAGAGTGCTTTTTAAGATGGGTCGGGGAGAGCCGCACCTTATGTTCAATTGTCTTGCCCGAACACTTGAGAAGGACAAGTTTGACACAATCAATGCTCTATCTAAGCGATTCAACAACACAGCAAAAAATCAGCTTAATTCTTCAAGGGCAGATATTCTTTACAAGATGTTTTTGGAGATGATAAAGCTTTTGTATCTTCAGGATGTAGAGTATCAACTCACTCCTTTAGTTACTAGAGAACCATACAGACAAACCCGAGTACGTCCTGGTGGAGATAATACTAAGGAGGCTTGTTACTCTTGTGGGCGTTCACTATTAGAAGAAACTAACTTTCCCACTTTTCGTTTGTTGTTTGAAAAACCAGACCAAAGACCGCAGTCTGCAAAGAGCGACGCTGATTCTCAAAAACCTGTAGTTTGTGGTAGCTGCGCTGCGCTGTCCATCATGTGCCCCGTCAAATTTTCCGAAGCGAACACTTTAGTCGTGCGTTTCGGTGATTCAAGTGAAATACAAGAACATGTTCGTCGCTCCTTTGAGCAACAGGCTATCAATGAAATTGGCACAGTAGCGGGGCGTTATATCAACCTTAGCTGTACTGAATTTGAGGGGCGAGGCTCGAGCAGCAAATCCGCTAAAGAGCGTTTAGGTGCAAAGCAGTACGCCTACGCGAAGTTAGCAAGCATGATTTCGCCCAATGTACTTGAGTCCTTGCAAGCGCATCTTTATGTGGGCGGTGCAGCAATTGAGCTACGACGCTCTGTATTGGTAGCGACCAGCTTGCTCATGAGTTTCTACAAACAGAGTATTCTCGTTCAAGACAACAGCAAGAAAGAAAAACCCACCGTCATCAATTTGAACGCTTTAGGAAAAGCCATTCGCTATCTGGAAGCAGATGATATCTTCTCGGCTGCGTATCAGCTCAACAGATACAGCGACATTTACAAAAGTCGAAGCGGTTACTTCGCCTCTACGGAGTCGTTGGACAAAACGCTGGAGCGTTATTGCGAGCTATTAAGAGGAGAGGATTTATACATGGCAAACTTTACCCGAGATGTTCAGGGGCTCGTCGGACTTTTACTCCCTGCGTGTAATCAGATTTTTGCGATGGACGCTAAAACAGCACGGCAAGAGTCAGGGCAGGCATTGCCAACTGAGAACGAACTGAAGAAGTGGAAAGAGCGCGAGATTGGAAAGCTCATTCAGCAGATAGGCAGCGGGAATAGTGAGGAGCCAACAACTTTTACCTACTCTACATTTTACGGCGTAGGTCATTTGAGACGAAATGAGAGTACACGGTTTGCTTACAGCGAAGCCAAGCGCCTCGTCGAAGAGCTAAAAAGAGAAGGGATTATCGAGGATGGCGACTTTGACAGCATTTTTATCGAAGTAAGAAACTTGCCTGCAATCAGGATAAACGGCGATTTAATTTCGGCAGCGTTCGCTCACCTTAAAGACCGCTATGAGAGCGACTTCGAGCGAAAACGCTTCTTTTACCATGTCAAGTTGGGACTCTTTTCCCGTTTCAAAACCACTGCTCAGATTCAGGAGGATTAAATATGACGGGTATCACCAAGAGCAACAACCAGCGCTACCACTTCGACATCTACGCCATTTTAGAGGGCGCTCAAGAGATGTACTTCGGGCACGAGGTTCAGGTCAACGTCAACCAGGTCGAGCGGGTCACAGTGGAGAATGAGGACGGCGAGCGGATGCTCAAGTGTTACCTCTCTCCAACCAAGCGGCGCGGGGTCGAACGTCGCGCTCTGCTATGGGCACCGCACAAAGACGGCAAGATGTTGGGCGACGCACAGGACTGCGGCATTCCTAAAACCTGCGCTAAGGAAACCTGCCCGATTTGCTATGTATACGGCGCACTCAAAGCAGGCACGGATACACTCATCGGACGCGTCACACACGGCGGCGGCGTTGCGGTGCAGCCTTTGGACGCCGAGGAGAAGCAGCGCGCCATGCACCCCTCCGACATCGTTCGCGGTAAAGGGGGCGAAACGCCCACACCTTTTCGCCGTGAATACAACGAGCCAGGGCTTTTCTATCCAGTCTATAACCACGCGCTTTCGGTCAGTGAAGACGAGTTCATACCCGTCGCTTACGCTTTTTTAGATTCTTTGGCGCGAATCGGCGCGGGCAACCCCAAGGGGGCCAGACTTGCCGAAAAGGAGGGTAAACCCCTACTGGTTGTAGACCGCTACTTGGTGCCCAAGGGTAAACGGCCGGTCATCAGCCCGCATGAAATATCGGGCGCTCGAGCCATCGACTACTTTGTGACGCAAGCCCAGACGGTGCGCGAGAACGGCCTCTCTTTCGGGGACAGTAGCGAGAGTGAGATGTTCAGCCGCTGGACGGGGGATGAAGCGTTAGCCAAGCTCGAGTCCTGGTCCGAAGCCTTTGTAAAAAAGCATCTGCAATAAATCATGGTCGGGCTCAAACTCACCCTTCAAGCAAGCGCCGCGCTCACCTTTCGGGTGCTGCCTAGCGGCATTTTAGACATCATCAGCTATCCTTTCGTGCCGCCGACAACGCTTTCGGGTTGGCTCCGGCGGGTGTGGATGTTGGCAGAAGGTTTTGACTTGCCCGAAACGTCGGCACAAAAAGACGCACCCTATTTCGTGCTGCCGCGCGACCTCATCAGTTTAGGCGCGTATCCTGAGCGAGCGAGTTACATTCACAAAACAAAACGCAAAGGCGTCAAGAACTTCAAAGATACCTCGTTCACACGCTTGATTTTCGACAAGAAAACCGCGCCCACCTTTCAACTTCACACTTGGGAGTATTTGACAACGGATAAACTCGTGGGCTATGTGGTTTCAGAGGATGAAGCGATGCTGCGGCATCTTCACGACGTTCTCGTTGACGATGAGGGCGCAACCCCCTGGGGCTGCAAGCTGGGTAAGGAGGGCTTTGCTTATCTCTCGGCGTTGAGCGAGGTGGAGCGCCTCGAGCAGCAAACCCGTACCCAACAGCCACGGACCTTGCTGCCGATTGACACCGTCGTTCAACAAACTGAACCTGTAGATTTCTCTGTCTTCAACATCTACCGCTTCGCTTGGCACGAGGATGAGGGGAACGCTCTCGACATACCGAGCGCAGTGGCGGGTTACGACATTTTGCCGCTGGCTTGGGCGGAGCAGGGCAACCTCGAGACTACGTGGTGGCAGGGCGAGAGTATGCACTTTCCAGTAGGGCTCGAGGAGACTTTGAGAGGGACGCATGACGTTTGATGAAACGAAAGGACCGGGGCGCGTCTTTTTCTCGCATGAGGACAGGCTAGAGCTAGATTGGGTGGCGTACCAGCCGCTCGAGAATCACGTTGGGAATGTTCGCAAGCTGATGAAAGCGTGGCGCACAAGTACCAAAACCTTCGACCTTGCGGTTGATGAGGCGCGGCTCGAGCAGCTTTACGAGGGGGCAACACATCACGACTGGGGAAAAACACAGAAGTTCGCTATTAAGCAAAAAGGTGAGAGCTGGACGTACAGCTACGCGGGACACCGCTTTCTTAATCCACCCAAGTTAGAAGAGGACAGCTACAGTTTAACGTTAGAACGCGCCCATCACGACTACTCTACCGAAGAAATTGTCAAAGACGCTTACAACTTGAAGTGCCAGGGAATGAGCTATGAAGATTACCCAAGAGACCTCTTCATGCTCGAGATGTGCGACCAGATCGAGGCGGAGGTCGCGGTTATCGCCATCGAGGGCAAAGCGGGACGCAACGCTGCCTTTATGGAGTTCGAAGTCAGCCAAACTTCTGTGGGTAATGACGTTCAAACCTTCTCACTCGAGCCTTTCCCTTTTAGTCAACCAGTAGAATATGACCTTTACTATCGCAAAGACGACTTAGACAGCCAGCCAAACCAAAGAGAGCTTTATGAGGCAGGATTTGCACCTTACGAGGGGCTAAAGAGGATTAGGATTCGACTTGAAGGCGTACAAGAGAGTGTGGAAGAGGGCAACGCGGATATAGAAGATTTTTATGCTGACGCGACTTCATCCAAATTTACCCCTAATGCACTTCAGAGGGCTGTATGGGGATGTTGGCAAGAGGGGAAGACGGGCCTCATCATCAGAGCAGCGACAGGCACGGGCAAGACCGAGGCGTGCGTCTATCCTGCTTTAGCTCAACATAAGCGCGTCGTCCTCGTGCTACCTGCAAAAGCGTTAGTCGATGACCACAAAGAGCGCTTCAAAGGGGTCTTACACTGCCTGAGCGAAGGGGACAAAAAGCTGCGCCGCTTGCTCATTGATACAGGTGACAGCACCGAACTTTACGCTTTTGACGGTACAGACGCGGACCCTGAACCCGCGACCAATAACCGCCACCTCTACCGCGCCGACGTTATTCTCACCACACTGGATAAATTCATCTACCGCTTTTTCGGCTATGGCGGCGGACGCAAGTCTTACACCTATCCGCTCCGCATCGGCGACAGGTCGCGCATGGCGTTTATTTTCGACGAAGCACATTCTTACGAGGGTACGTCCTTTACCAACTTTCAGCGACTAGCGAATACCCTTTATGACAACGGACACAACATCACCTTGATGACCGCGACCTTGCCAGAAGCGTATCAAAGGGCGCTTCAAGACCCCGAAGGCTTCGGCTTTGCAGGGCGGTGGGATGTGGTGGACTTTCTCGAGGAGGACAAGCAAAAACTGCTCACCAGGGGCAAGTATTACGGCGAGCGACACCTGAGCTATCTGCCCGATGAGGGTGAGGTGTGGGACGCGGGGCTCGAGGCTGATGATTACGGAGCGCGAAGAGAAGCTTTTGACGCGCACAAGCAAGACAGAATAGCTCGTGCTACTCAACAAGTCGAACAACACTGGACGGGTCGGGAACGCCTCATCGTAACGTTGGACCGCGTCGTAGATGCAGCGGAGGTTTACAAATACTTTCGTGATGAGGTTGGCTTGCCGACTTTGCAAGCCAGCGACAACCCGCAGCTTTTTCTCTACCACGGGCGCTTGGATAGACGCTGGCGCTCGGAGGTTTACAGGGCGCTCAAAGCTCGAGACGAAGACAAAAAACCTTACCTGCTTATCAGCACCAGCGCTATAGAAATCGGCGTCGACTTAGACGCACAAGTGCTGATCACCGAGCTTTGCAACCCCGACGCATTGGTGCAACGCATGGGACGCTGTAACCGTCGTGGTGAAGAGTCGGCTGCCAAAATCATCGTCATCGGTTCGCAAATCCCCACCTACCTCGACGCGTTCGGTACAAACCGCGCGGCACTAGATATCTACTTGCGTCACTTGAGAGCGCATCACACCCAAAAAATCAGCAGCGACTTTTCCAAAGAGATTATGGCAGACTTTCCGAAACCTGTGTTGAGCGACCCGAGAGCGGCAACCGCTTACGATATGCTGCACCGCTACGTCTATGACTTTGACCTCGAGTATCACAACCTATACCAACTCGGCTTTATCGCCACACGCAGTTGGGAGCCTGCATTAGAGGTGCGTATTCCCAGTAAAAAAGG
Organism: Trueperaceae bacterium; assembly: GCA_965214995.1. Classification (GTDB taxonomy): domain Bacteria; phylum Deinococcota; class Deinococci; order Deinococcales; family Trueperaceae; genus CBDCCT01. Next base: position 2,586,928 of record CBDCCT010000002.1, on the reverse strand, counting down.
CAATCGAGAAGACGAACAGACAAAGCTTCGTTTCGACAGTGTTCAAGTTCCTGTAGGGCGAATGTCTCGCAACACAGATGACGCTGCGTGGGTCAAGATTGAGCAGTACAAGTGGGAGCGAAACGCGGATAAGAGTTGGCAGGGCAGATGGGAGGAAGCAACTCGTGGCGGCGACTTGTACAGGAACAGCTACCGTATTTGGTTGCTCGCAGATAGTGAGCTGAGCCGAACCTACGAACAGGATTTGGGGCTGGTGGACTTGCCGCAAATCTTTCAGCGCCAACATTGGTCGAACGATCCACCCCTCAAGACGAGGCTACGCACCTGGAGCTTCGAAAAAGAACAGACTGATGGGGGCGCACTTTTCTTCGCAAGTGACAAAGTAGAAGGCAAAAGCAAGGGCAAGTCACTGGTATTTGACTATCTTGCCGATCCTGATTTGTTGGCGGAGGTTTAGATGCCCCACGCCTTCCTCCTCCACCTAACCCCCACCCACCACGTTCCCACCCACCCCTACCTCCACCAATACACCCACGGCCTCTTCTACCACCTGCTGGAAACCATCGACCCCGCCCTAAGCGCCCAAATCCACGCCAGCAAACGCAACCCCTTCACGCTCTGGGCTCGAGAGCAAAAAGACGCAGGCATCTTGCTGCGCGTGACCATTTTGGACGACGCCCTTTTTCAACCTCTTTTGGGCGTCGTTTTACAAGAATCACTATCGGGCCTCGAGTTGGGCCAGGACAGTTACCGCGTCGCCCGCGTTCTCGCCACGCCCGAGGGTCACCGGGACGCGGGCTTTTTAAGCTGGGAAGACATCTTGTGCGCTAAACCCAGCGACAGGCTCGAGCTGCGCTTTCTTACGCCGACCGTCTTTGCTACCTCGACCAACGACAAGCGGCTCTACACGCCCCTGCCGCTGCCCAAGCTCGTCCTGAAAAGTTTGCTGAGGGCCTTGCAAACGTATAGCCCCGCGCCCTACAGCGCGCCAGAGGTAGGCGCGCTCGAGCTTGCCTTTGACGAGGTGGTGGTTTTGCGCCACGACGTAAGAACGCGGCCCCACAAGGCGGGCAAGGTCAGACTGACGGGCTTCGTGGGGAGTGCCGCCTTGGGCTATACAAGCTCGGCGGTAACGGTTACCAAGGCGCTGGGGAGGCTCGAGCGGCTCGCCTTTTTTGGCGGCGTGGGGGCCAAAACGCCTTATGGGATGGGGCAGGTTCGGGTGGCTACCGCCAGCCAACCCTAAGCTAGCCGGGCGGATGCCACCCCACTTCGGCCCAGCGCCGCCGCGCCTCGACCAGGACTCGGCGGTTGAGTTCCAGAGCAGCCGTGGTTGCTCTTCCAACGGCCGTTTTCCCTCTAACTCTTCGACCTTCCTCTACCCACCCGAAATGCTCGAGCCACACGTCCTTACGAGGGTGAAAAAGAGGAACCAAGGTTTGGGTTACGGGGTCGAGTGCGGCGACGCGCGCACCCTTCGCCAAATTGCAGTCCCAGCAAGCAAGGCAAAGATTTTTCGGGTCGTTTGTACCACCCAAGACTTCGGGAAGGATATGATCAACTGTGAGACGCATACCCAAAACAGCTTCCTGACTCTGGCAGTAAGCGCAGCGAAACCTAAACTGCGCCGCTACTTCGCGGCGCAACTCGAAAGTCAGCTTGGGTTTGGACACCCCTAAAGTTGAACGAGCAAACCGCTCACATCATGCCCCTGACGCTTTAGGAGCGCGGCGGCCTCGGCCCTAAGTAACATGATGCGCTGGGCATAAGCTTGTAGCCGTTTGACCTCTTCGGTCTCTTCGGGCGACAAGCCTTCAGCTTGCAACCGTTCGGTCAGCGCCTGCATACGCTCACTTTTTTCCTTGGGGACGGTCTGCCGGGCGAGCCGCCACAACTGAGCTTCGTCTAAAACTGTCAATTGCTCGAGCGGGTCGATGGTTGTCCATGCGTCTTGTTCTAAAGCGGCTCTTAACAGCGCTCTGGCTTCGTCCGCGACCGAGCGCTCGTGCGCCGCCGCCCTAACCCTGAGCGCGTCTTGCAGGCTGGGTGGAAGTTCGAGTTCAAGGCCGTCCATACCTCAATGTAGCACGCCGAAAGGTGCGAAAACGGGGACGGCCTGCGCTGAGTTTCCCTTCGTTGGAATCTCATTGGAAGGTCGTCCTCTACACTGCCTCTAAGGGGTTATCACCCTCACCCTGTTACGGAGGCGAGACCTTGGATTACCTGCCCATCAGCAAAGTCAACACGGTTGTTTTCTGCCCGCGCCGCTACTACATCGAGGGGCTCTTAGCCGACACCGTGACGAACTACCACATGACCGAGGGGAGCGCCCTGCACGACCGGGCTAAACGCGAGGGCGAAGGCGTTTGGGTGTGGAGTGACGTTTTGGGGTTAAGCGGCGTTATCGACCAGGTCACGTGTGAAAACGGCGCGTGGGTCATCACCGAGTTCAAGAAGGGCTACCTGGCCGACCACAAAAGCGACCAGGTGCAGCTTTGCGCCCTGGCGATGTGCTTTGAAGAGGTTCACGGCGTCAAGCTCACACACGGCTATATCTACTACCACCGCACCCGCAGGCGGCTCGAGGTCCCCTACACCCTCGAGCTGCGCCAAGAGGTCACGGAAGCCGTGGCGCTGATGCGGCGGCTTGCGGCCCAAGACACCTACCCGCCCGTCATCGACAATCCAAACAAGTGCCGCGGCTGCAGCGTGCAGGGGAGCTGCCAACCCGTGCTGGCGCGCAAGCGCCTACCGCGCTGGAAGGGGGCGCTCTAGTGGGCACGCTCTATGTGCTCGAGCCCGACGTATACCTTTCGAAAGACGGCGGGGTCTTGAAGGTCAAGCGCGGGCGCGAGACGCTGCTCGAGCGCCCCCTGGCCCACGTTTCCGACGTGGTCATCTTGGGCCGCGCCACGGTCAGCGCCGGGGCCGTGCAGGCTTGCACCGAGCAGGGCACCGCCATTCACTACCTGAGTCGGGGTGGTAAATATGTGGCGCAAATAGCGCCTATCGAGAACAAGAACGTGCCGGTCAGAATCAAGCAGTACGAGGCGTACTTAACCCCGCGGTGGAAGCACCTTCTGGCGCGACGCTTTGTCGAGGGCAAGGTGCATAACGCCATCGTCTTCGCGCGACGCGGTGGGGCCGACGTTGCTGAACTCAGCGCGCTCGTCAAGCCCATCGAACGCTGTCAGGAGACCGAGTCTTTACGCGGCTTAGAGGGCAACGCGGCCAAACTCTACTTCGGCCTCCTTAAAGACAAGTTCCCCGCCGCCTTCGCCCCCGACGCCCGCAGCAAACGCCCGCCGCGCGACCCGGCGAACAGCCTCTTGTCTCTCGCCTACACCTTTTTGTCTAAAGAGTGCGGGACGGCGCTCCGCGTCGCCGGGCTCGACCCTTACGTCGGCTACCTCCACGAGGCCAAGTACGGTCGGCCCGCCCTGGCGCTCGACCTCATGGAGGAGTTCCGCTCGATTCTCGCGGACTCGGTTACCTTAACTCTTTTCAACCGGGGCATGATAACGGAAGCGATGTTTGAAAGAAGCCGCGGCTACCCCACCCTGACCGACGACGGCTTCAAGCAGTTCCTGCGAGCCTGGGAAGACCGTCTCAACCAACAGGTCAGGCACCCACACCTCAACCAGAAGCTCGACTATCGCCAAGTCATGCTGGCCCAGGCGCGCATCTTGGGCAAGCACCTCATGGGCGAACTGCCCGAATACCTGCCCTTTACGGTGCGCTGATGTTTTATCTGGTTATCGCCTACGACACGCCCAGCGACAAGCGGCGGGGCAAAATGGTCAGGGTATTAAAACGCTTCGGCGAAAGGCGGCAATACAGCCTTTTCGAGGCCAGGGTCAACCGCGACCAGTTGGCGACTTTAAAGCGCGAACTTGCTAAATGCGCCGACGAGGCGGAAGACACACTCGCCATTTACTTTCTGCCGCCGGAGAGTTTAGCGCGCACCGTCCGCATCGGACACAGCGCATTGAAGTCGTTAGAGGAGCCCGATTTTGTCTAGCGAGCACCCAAGCACCTCGAGTCCTCCCTTCGCTCCTAAAGCCGATAAACGCGTTCAGCACGGACGTTTTCGCGCTTTATACTCAGAAGAGGTGCTCAAACACGTCCTAGACAGCAAAAATTCACTGAGCGCATCTCAGTGGTTCTATCTTGATACACTCACAGAGTGGGTGCTCGCAGAGTTTTTGAGAAGTACCTTTTTCAAGGTTCAGAAAACGCCCGCCGTTGCAGCGAACGTTATCCTCGTAGAGGATTGAAACATGTAGCGAACGTTATCCTCGTAGAGGATTGAAACATGTGCCCATCTTGAAAAGTTTTTGGGATGGTCTTCGTTTGGTTGCAGCGAACGTTATCCTCGTAGAGGATTGAAACAGCCTCGCCGCTCACGTCGGAGCGCGTCGGCTGTTGCAGCGAACGTTATCCTCGTAGAGGATTGAAACAAGGGGCAAGGGTCCACTTTCGCGCTCGCGCTGGGCGTTGCAGCGAACGTTATCCTCGTAGAGGATTGAAACGTCAAGACAAAGGGCGACCTCACCAGTGGCATGGTTGCAGCGAACGTTATCCTCGTAGAGGATTGAAACTAGCTTGAGCACCCCCAAAGACGCTAGCCGTGCGTTGCAGCGAACGTTATCCTCGTAGAGGATTGAAACAGGCCACTCAAGAGGGAGAGAGGGCGGTGATAGTTGCAGCGAACGTTATCCTCGTAGAGGATTGAAACAATGCGCCGCCTTGAGCTGGCCCGTGTCGTCAAGTTGCAGCGAACGTTATCCTCGTAGAGGATTGAAACCAGATGACGCACCCACTCACCCGGGTGAGGACGAGTTGCAGCGAACGTTATCCTCGTAGAGGATTGAAACGGCTCGAGCCGGGCTCGAATGTCAACGATGCGACCGTTGCAGCGAACGTTATCCTCGTAGAGGATTGAAACGCCCTGACGCGCCATGCCCTCTAAGTTCTGATATGTTGCAGCGAACGTTATCCTCGTAGAGGATTGAAACTAAACTTTACAGGTCTAAACACTGCTCTGAGCTTGTTGCAGCGAACGTTATCCTCGTAGAGGATTGAAACTTTTGCCGTAGTCCCGGTTCTCCTGCATGATTTGTTGCAGCGAACGTTATCCTCGTAGAGGATTGAAACCCGCTCGAGAAAACGAGCGCCTGGGACCGGCTCAAGTTGCAGCGAACGTTATCCTCGTAGAGGATTGAAACTCCCAAGGCCCTCATGTTCAATACCTATGCTTTTGTTGCAGCGAACGTTATCCTCGTAGAGGATTGAAACCGCAGCGTGGGCGGCAAAGTCGCAGGCGGGCATTGTTGCAGCGAACGTTATCCTCGTAGAGGATTGAAACTCCCTCTCCATCCCCGCCAGTAACGAATCGCCGGGTTGCAGCGAACGTTATCCTCGTAGAGGATTGAAACAAGGTCTTGGCCTCGAAAAGGGCAAAAATGCTAGCGGTTGCAGCCTCTCGCTGGTCGCCCTGTGAACGTTATCCTCGTAGAGGATTGAAACACCCGACGATGATCCACTGTTCGTCAAAGCCCAACAGTTGCAGCGAACGTTATCCTCGTAGAGGATTGAAACCTAAGGACGGGCAGAAATTGAACACGCTTACGCGTTGCAGCGAACGTTATCCTCGTAGAGGATTGAAACGACCAAAATGACGTATACGCTTTCTCGGAGTTTGGTCCGTTCCTCTGGACAAGGTGAGTAGCCTATCGTGTTAAGAATCATCTCTCGTACCAAATTAAACGACCACCACCAAAGGTGGTGGTATCGAGAAGTGACTCTAAAAGAGGAAGTCCTGGCGGCTCTTTTCCAAGCGTTCTCGCTCTGCTCGGAACTTGCTTCTCCTGCTCTTCCTGACACTTCACGTAGCGTCTGATGAGGTCCTCGTTCATTCCTACCGTGTTCACAAGGTACCCTCTCGACCAACGGCTCGGGACGCCCCATCGCCAGAAGTGGTTTCAATACGGCTTTTGCTTTAACGCGGGGTAGCTCTTGAACAGCTTTATCGCCAGCTTCCCTTTCAGAAACCCCATCAGTGACGAAATCGACAGCTTGGGCGGGATAGAACATTTAGTTATGCACGTGGTCTGCTTGCACGCCCAGTTCCAGTACCTCTACCTCTTTCCACTCGCATAGTGTCCTAATGTCCTTCTCAACCATGTCCTTCTCGACTATCTCCTTCACCGCACCTGTCAGCACTCGGTAGCGGTACTTCGGCGCCCACACGATGTGGTAGTCACACTGGTAGACAACATGCGTTAGCTTGCAGTACTTCGGCACATGCCAGCATATGGCACAGCCCAACAGACATCACCACCGTCATAGACGGTGGGTTCCCACGAGGGACTGAAGAAAGTCCCGCACCACCTCCACAAAGCGCTCATGCTCCTCTTGCTGGGGCGAGTGCCCTGAGTTCTCGAACACCACCAACTCCGCGTTCGGGATACCGGCGGCGAGTTCTTGCGAGGCTTCCAACGGGGTAATCCAATCGTGACGGCCGACGATAACAAGGGTGGGCACGGCAATTTCGCCCAGCCGATCTGTGAGGTCAAACTTAGGGATGTTTTGTGAGAAGGCGACGTTGTGGGTCTCGGCGCGAAAGGTGATCCGCTCGAGCCAATCAGCCGTGCGCTCAGGGTCATAATTGGCGTCGTAAAGGGGCGCGATGGTGGCAAAGACACGCCTAAAGTCGTTATCGTCTTCCATTTTCCCGGCGAAAATGCGGCCGAGGTCCCTTTTGTTAATGTCCGGAAACTCGGCGGCGCGCGCCAGCGCGGTCGCTTTCGCCTGGGCCTCATAAGCGTGCGAGGCGGCGGTGTCGCGCAAGATCAGGTGCGTGACCCGCTCGGGATGCGCCAGGGTGTACTCGAGCGCGATGTAGCCGCCGTAGGAGCCGCCGGTCATGATAAAGCGTTCGAAACCTAAGTGGTCGCGGAGCGCGTCGAGATCGGCCACCCACTGCGCGTGGGTGTAAGGCGGCACCGCGCCCGAGCGCCCCGAACCGCGCGCGTCAAAGGAAACGACCTGGTAGGTGTCGGCGAGCGGCGCGAAGGCGGTTTTGGCGTTGGCGTGCGAGCCCATCCCCGGTCCGCCGTGGTGAGCGATGATGGGCGGCCCCTCGCCTTGAACGTCGACAAAGAGTTCAACACTGTTGACGGTTACAAACATTGGGTTCTCCTCCTTGGAGGTGTTCATACAGACTCGGTGAGGATGGGCGTGCCGGGAGCGTCATGGGAGGGTGTTTTACTTGTGTCAAGGGTGTTGCGCCGGGGAATCGGTGAGGCCATCAGGTGCTCCTTTCAGGCCAATCTAGCGCGCCCACACCTGCTCGAGCACGCGCATCGTGTTGCCGCCTATCACCTTGGCGACGTCGTCGTCGCTGTAGCCGTGTTTGACGAGCCAGCGGACGATGTTGGGGAACGCCTCGGCGGGGTTCTCGAGCCCGTCAACCCATTCAACTTTGGGGTACGGTTGATTCCCTTTGGAGGCGCTTAAACTCAGCGCTTCGGTGAGCGCCTTGTGCAGCCCCACATGATCGCCGAAGAGCGCGTCGGGGCCAAAGGTCACGTGGTCGATGCCGACGAGATTTACGCAATACTCGAAATGCTCCATAAAAGAGTCGATGCTGTGCCTTGGATTGGTCTCGCTGATGGTCGTGTGCGGCGCCGCCTCGATGCCAATGACGCCGCCGCGCTCGGCGCACGCCCTAATGACCTCGTCGGGTTTGAGGCGCGGCGTGTTCCACAGGGCTCGAGCGCCCGCGTGGGTGATGAATACGGGTTTTTCGCTCTCTCGAACCGTGTCGAGCGAGGTCTGGTCGCCGGAATGCGAAACGTCGATAGCCATACCGAGCCGGTTCATGCGCCGCACCGCCTTGCGCCCGAACACGGTAAGGCCGCCGTCGCCCGGCTCCTTGAGGCCCGCGCCGAGCGCGTTCCCTTCGCTGTAGGCTATCCCTAAGCAACGCACGCCGAGGCCGTAAAGGACGTCGATGCGGTCGAGTTCGTTCTCGATCATGGCCGCGCCCTCGAGCGACACCACAAAGGCTATTTGGTCGTTCTTTTTGGCGTTATGGATGTCTTTGGTGGTGGTCGCCAGCACCACCATATCCTGGTGGGCGACGTCGCTTAAACGCATCCCGATGTCAAAAACCACGTCGTCCCACTTCCAGCCGCCGCGCGAGGTGATCATGGCGGTGCCGTCCATCATGTTGTCGAACACGCAGTCGAGCCCGCTGACCGCCAAGCCTTTGTAGCCGGTCCAGTCCCGCCCCCAGCGGCGGAATTCCATAAACTCGTCCAAGTTTTTGGGTGCCACAAAGCAGTGGTCGTGGAGCGAAATGACGAGGTTATCGCGGAGCAGCTTCTGTACGCGCGCTTCTTGCTCGTCGCTGACTTCTACTTTGCGGCTAGGCACGCGGTCAAGTTGAGGGGCGAGGTCGAAGGCTTTGTAGTCCAACCCCGGCTCGAGGTACTGGTACGAGGTATAGCCGTCGTAGCGTTTGGATTTCATATGAACTCCTTGTGGATTCAAAACGAGGACAATTCAAAATGTGTTATTTGTAAACTTCGGAGCATTGCACGCGAGGGATAAGCAAACCTACTCTTATAACCCCTTTCTTCACGTACGCGGATCGAGAACATCGCGCAGCGTGTTGCCGAGCAGATTGAACATCAGCACCGTCACCGCGATGAACAGACCCGGCCACACCGCCAGCATGGGATTAAGGAACAGGTAACGCTGGGCGTTCTGCAACATGTTTCCCCACGACGCCAAGGGCGGCTGGATGCCGAGACCCAGATAGCTGAGCGCCGCCTCGGTGAGGATCGCCCAGCCGACGCCCAGCGTGGCGAGGACCGTGGCCTGCGGCAGCACCTGCGGGAGGATGTGCCGCAGCATGATGCGCCCGTGCGAGGAGCCGAGCGCGTGGGAGGCCTCCACAAAATCGCTGTTGCGGAACCGGCTGAATTCGGCGTGGACCACCCGCGCCATCTGCGCCCAAAAACCGAGGCCGACGGTCACGATGACCACCGCGGGGTGGTTGCCGAAGCTCGTCACGATGACCAGGATGAGGAAAAAGGCGGGGATGGACATGAACACGTCCACCAACCGCATGATGACCGCCTCGGTGTGGCCGCCGAAGTAGCCCGCGGTGCCGCCCGCGAGCGTGCCGAGCGTCAAGCCCACCAGCATCGACAGGAGCCCCACCGCCAGTGACACGCGGCCCCCGGCGAGAATGCGCGCGAACACGTCGCGGCCGAGCTCGTCGGTGCCGAGGGGGTGCGTAACGCTCGGCGGTTGAAGCGTGCTCAGCGCGTCGGCCCGCCCAGGCGCGTGCGGGTAGACGGTAGGCCCGACGACGACGAGAGCGGTCATCAGCAGCAGCACCGTCAGGGCAAGAAGCCCGAGCGGCTCGCGCTTAAGCTTGCGCCACAGACGTGAATGGGTCCGGCGTTCGGCACCTCGCGCCGACACCAGGCTATCCGTCATAGCGAATCCTTGGGTCCACCGAGGCGTAGAGCAGGTCGACGAGCAGGTTGACGCACACCACGACCGTTCCCACCAGCATGGTGACGCCGAGAATAACGGGGTAGTCGCGTCCATTGGCAGCCTCGATGGCGAGACGCCCGATGCCGGCCCAGCCGAACACGCTCTCGATCACGACCGAGCCGGAAAGGAGAACGGTGGTGACGAGGCCCAAAATCGCAATAACCGGCACCAGAGCGTTTTTCATGGTGTGCTTCCAGATCACCACACGGTCCACGAGCCCCTTGGCGCGCGCCGTGCGCACATAATCGGAGGACATCACCTCGAGCAGCGCCGCACGCGTGACCCGCACCACGTTGGGCATCAGCCCGAAGGCCAGCACGCCCGCGGGCAAGACGAGGTGCTCGAGCCGGTCGAGCAGCGAAAACTCGGCCCCCACCGTGTAGGAGCCGGAGGTGGGCAGCCAGCGCAGTTGCACGGAAAAAAAGATGATGGCGACGATGCCGAGCCAGAAATTGGGAACCGACATGCCCAGAGTTGACAGGGTGCTGACGACGTGGTCGGGCCAGGCGTTGCTGTGGAGTGCCGCGACGACCCCTAGCAACACGCCGAAAACCGCGGCGAGTAGCAGCGCGGCGGCGGCCAGTTGCAGGGTCGTCCCCAGCCGCTGCGCGAGCAGCGACGCCACGGGCAGCCCCTGATTGATCGAGGTGCCCAGGTCGCCCCGGACCGCCGCCCATAGCCAGGTGAAGTAGCGCAGATGGACCGGCTGGTCGAGCCCGTACTGTTTCAAGCGCGCCTCACGCTGCGCGGCGGTGCTCTGGAAGTCGATAAGCGACGACGGCCCCCCCGGGGCGAGGTTAATCAAGAAAAAGGTGAACAAGGAGATGAGAAAGAGGACCAACACGCCCTGTAACAGCCGGCGGACAATGTAAGAGGTCACCGGGTCCCTCGCCTCCTCACCGTGTGGGGAAGCTGATGCGACCCGTTGTGTCCGAGCACGCTCCCACCGTTACGCCAAACAACGCGGCGTAACGGTGGAACGGCGAAGACAGCGTTTATCAGCGGGGAACGTACCACTGTGCGGCGAACTGAAACGCTGTCGCGGCGTTGATTTCCGGGAACCCCTGCAGGCGCTCGTTTTTCACGCTGATGATGTCGGGGTACCAGAGGTACATGTATGGTAATTCCTCAGCTAAAAATTCCTGCATCGCCCCATAGGCAGCGATTTGCTCCTCGGGGGTCAGCGCCCGCCGCCCCTCGGCCATGATGGCGTCGAGTTCCTCCGAGCAGTAGTTGGGGATGTTGTTGCCTGTGTCCACCGCCTCACACGAGTAGTACGGTGTGACGTCGGGCGTCGGCGGCTGGCTCCACCAGGCCAAAGTCGCTTCATATTCACGCTGCACCACCACCTGCTGGATGTAAGCGTTCCACTCGATCACCTCGACGTCAGCCTGCACGCCGATGTCGGCCCAATACTGTTGCACCAAGAGCGTCGCCGGCACCAGCTCGCCGAACTGGCCGGTGGGCATAGACACCTCGAGCCGCTGACCGTCTTTCTGCAAGACGCCGTCGGGGCCGGGGGTCCAGCCCGCCTCGGCGAGGAGCGCGCGGGCGCCCTCGGGGTCGTAGGGGTAGGTCGCCACGCTGTCGTTGTAGAGCGCGCCGAGGAGCGGCGCGATGGGGCCGGTCGCCACCGTACCGTAGCCCTCGAGGACGGCGTCGATCATCGCTTCGCGGTCGAGCGCCATCAAGAGCGCCTGGCGCACACGTACGTCGGTAAAGCGTTCGTCGTTCTGGTTGAGGACGACCCAGTAGTAGAGGTTCTGGCTCTGCCGTAAAATCTCTAGGTTCGGGTCGCGCTCCACGCCCGCCAACAGAGAAGGGTTAAGGCGCGTGACCAGGTCGAGCTCGCCCGCCAGGAGCTGCGCCACCTGCGTGTTCGCGTCAGGGATGATGCGGAACACGATGCCCGCCAACTTCGGCTCTTCACCCCAGTAGAGTTCGTTGGGCACGAGCCTCACGTATGAGCCCGGCACGAACTCGCCGACCTTGTAGGGTCCGGTGGTCACGGGGTTCTGCTTATTAAACGACGCGACGGCGAGCGGATTTTCCGCGTCGCCCAGCACGTGCTCCGGGAGGATGCCGGAGAACGCCGCCAGGTAGTACGGCAAAGCCGAGAAGGGGCTGTCCAGAACAAAGCGCACTGTCAAGGGGTCAACAACCTCGACCCGTTCGACCTGCGAGAACTGCGTAGCACTCTGCGCCCCGAGCTCGTCCTCGAGGACGACATCGTTAAAGGTGAAAGCAACGTCCTCGGCGCCAAACGGCTCGCCGTCGGACCACACCACCCCTTCGCGCAACTCGAAAGTCCAAGACATCGCGTCCTCGGCGGGCTCCCAGTTCACCGCCAGCCCCGGCACGGGGCTCAAGTCTTCCGGGCTATAGCGGGTGAGCTGATCGAAAAGAATCGTGTTGATAAGGTTCGACTCGATGACCGCGCCGGGCGTCCACGGGTTGAGCGTAGGATCGGCGTTGGTGGCAAATGTCAAGGCGGCGGTCGGGTCATAGTCTTGTGTGGTGCCTTGCGCGGTCGCGCTCACCGCCAGAACCAGACCGAACGCTGCCAGTAGCGTGATTATTCCCTTCAACCGGACCTTCATATCCAACCTCCTAAAGTCTCACCCCGTGTGGCCGAGGCGCCTAGAAACGTTCCCGGCCGCGCGTGTTATGAGCCTAGCAAAGCCTCGCAAGGTGGCGTCGTTCACCCGGAACGACGGCCCCCCGACGCTCACGCCTGCGACGACGTCGCCGCGTTCGTCGAAGATAGGAGCGCCAACCCCGCGGGCCGACTTGTCGTAGTCTTCGTCGCTGACCGCGTAACCCCGTTCCCGGATGGTTGCGAGTTGACGACGCAACGCCTCCGGGTCGAGCACAGTTTTTTCGGTGTAGGCAGGTAATTCGGGCAACTGCGCCAGAGTCTGTTCCTGCTGCTCTTCCGGCAGAAAGGCCAGCATCGCTTTGGGCACCGCTCCGGCGTGGAGAGGTACCGACAGACCCAGCACCGACGCGAGCCGCACCTGTTGGGGGCTGTCGCGGCGGTCGACGCAGACCGCTAAGTCGCCCGCTCGCACGAACAAATTGACGGACTCGCCGGTTGCAGCCACCACCTGGTCCAGATAGGGCTTGGCGACGCCGATGAGCGACTCCCGCTGCTTATGCACGCTCGCCGAGCTGAGGACGTGCAAAAGAGGCGTGAGCGCGAAACGGCCGTCGTCATCTGCTTCTAAGAAACCGGCCTGCTCGAGCGTCTTCAGCGAGCGGTAGAGCTGATTCTTTTCCAGACCCATCCGGTTCACCAGTTCGGTGAGGCCGAAGCGGTGCGGGGCCGCGGCGAAGGTCTGGAGCACTTGCAGCGTGCGGTAGGCCGAGGTGATGACATAAGGGTTCTGCGATTTGTTTTCTGTGACCTCTTCGCAAAGGTCGGGGGGATGAAGAATTTCTCGCATGATGATATAAATTCACATTGTAAGAAAAAATCTGTTGAACGTCAATAGATATATAGCAGCTGTACGGGCGCTGTCTGAGGTCACCACGTCGGCCGGTCGCGGCTTTGGGGAACACCTGCTGATGAGATCATCCTTCACAACCAACTTGGGCACCGTATTTTTTCTTGTGACACTCGAGGGTCAAAGACGGCCTACAATTAGCGGTTCCAGGGAGGTTGCTACATGCAACCGCAGGTATCATCACTTACATAACTTACATAGGCGTGTCCGTCGGCACTTCTTTAACGGAGTGTGTAGCAAACCAGGGTGTTGCCTGCTAAATGTTCAGCCGTAGCGGTGAAGAGGCGGTCCCCGCTAAGCTCTCCGCTCCCCGAGGTGTGTACACGGGTGTCTATCAGGCCGGGTAGCACGGTGTACTGCGAAGCGTCTATATCTCCACGTGAAACCTACCCCTGATCCAGAGGTCGAATCAGAATCTCGTTGACGTTCACCCGGCGGGGCTGGGTGAGCGCGTAGAGGACGGCGGCGGCGACGTCTTCGCTCTCGAGCGGCTCCATCTCCTTGACGCGCGCTTCGTAGTTTGTACGGGTTTCTTCATCGGGGATGTGGTCGGTAAGCTCCGTGGCGACCACCCCCGGCTCGATGACGGTAACGCGGACGCCGTCCCCGTGCGCTTCACGTCTCAGCGCCTCGGAAAAGCCGTTGACGCCCCACTTAGAGGCGTTGTACCCGCTCTGCAGCGGCCCGGCGCTCCGCCCGGATACCGACGAGATGTTGACGATATGCCCCGAACCCTGTTCACGCATCCTTATTAGCGCGGCTCGAGAGAGGTACATGAGCCCCAGCAGGTTGATCTCTATCATCTGCGCCCAGTCCTCGGGCCGGGTGCGCTCGATGGGCGACAGAAACATCACGCCCGCGTTGTTGACGAGGATGTCGAGCCGCCCGAAAGCCTCAACGCTCTTGTCGATACAGGTCTGCGCCGCGGCGGCGTCGCGCAAGTCGGCGGCGACGGTGACCGCGCTCCCTCCGCCGGAGGCGATCCTCTCGGCCAGGGCCTCGAGCCTCTCGAGCCTCCTCGCCACGAGCACGAGCTTGGCTCCTTCACCGGCTAAGGCCAGCGCGGTGGCCTCCCCGATGCCTGACGAGGCTCCGGTCACGATGGCGACGCTATCTTGAAGTTTCATGGTTCTCCTCCTGGAGTAGAAGCTGATTGGCGAGAGTAGCAAAGTTCTCTTGGAGAATGAAAACGGCGCCGTTTTCATCGCCGACGACCCCATCACCGGGGCGGACCGTTACGCCGTCGCAGGTCGGGCCCCCTCGAGCGAGCCGCCGCAAGATACTGGGGTTAAAGAGCGTAGAGGTCACGGTACTTTTTCTCCAGATAGGCGAGGTAGGGCGCGGCGTCCAGGCCGCGCCCGGTGGCGCGCTCGAGCAGCTCGCCGCCGGTATAGGCGCGCCCAAAGCGGTAGACATGCCCCTCCAGCCAGCGGCGTAAAGGGGCGTAGTCCCCGGTAGCTAAGCCTGGAGTAACGGCGTCGTCCCCCTCCCGCGCCGCCTCGAACCACTGCGCCGCCATCACGTTGCCGATGGTGTAGGTGGGGAACGAGCCGATGAGCCCCGCCGACCAGTGGATATCCTGGAGCACGCCCTCACGGTCGCTCGGCGCGCTAAGCCCGAGATACGCCTCCGTACGCTCGCCCCACGCCTCGGGGAGGTCGCGCACCTCGAGCGCCCCCGTCAGCAGCGCCATCTCGAGTTCGGTGCGCAGCATGATGTGGAGGTTGTAGGTCACCTCGTCGGCCTCGACGCGGATAGGGCTCGGCGTGACGCGGTTGACGGCCCGGTAAAAGCTCTCCGCGTCCACCCCCGAGAGCTGTCCGGGAAAGAAGCGCCGGAGCTCGCCGAAGTGAACCCGCCAAAAGGCGCGCGAACGCCCGACCATGTTTTCCCAAAGGCGCGACTGACTCTCGTGGGCGCCGTAGGAGGTGCCCGCCACCGCGTAGAGGCCGACAAAGTCCGTGGTCAGCGCCGTGCGCGTGATGTCGGGGTCGGCCCCCTGTTCGTAAAGCGCGTGCCCGGTCTCGTGGAGCGTGCCGAACAGGCTCGTCGGCAGGTGGTCACGGCGGTAGCGGGTGGTGATACGCACGTCTTGACGGGTCAGCGAGATTTCGAAGGGGTGCGTGCTGGTGTCGAGCCGTCCGCGGCGGAGGTCGTAGCCCAAACGCTCGGCGAAGTGGAGCGCCGCTTTGCGCTGCTCTTCGGGGGGATAATCTCGAGTGAGAAAACGCCACTCAGGATTTTGACCGTGCGAGACGATGTCCTCAAGCAGCGGCAGGATGCCGTCGCGCAACCTCCCGAACAGCACTTGAAGGTCCGCGCTCGTCATGCCGGGTTCATAGAGCCCCAAGAGAGCGTCGTAGGGATGTCCCGCGTAACCGACGGCGTCCGCGAGTTCTCGGTTGAGGCTCAGCATGTGCGTCAACGCCGGAGCAAACCGCGCGAAACTGTCCTTTTCGCGCGCCTCCTCCCACGCCTCCTGGGCGGCACTCTTGTGCTCGGCCAGCGCTTGGACCAGGGAGGCCGGGATGCGTTCAAAACGCTCGACCGCCGCCCTTACCTGTTGCACGGCACGGCGCTTGAGTTCGTCCGTCCCCTCGAGCCCCTCGGCCTCCTCCAGTGCGCGCCGCAGTTCCGCGGAGAGAAGCCTCTCCCGGGCGAGCTTACCGAGCGTCGCCATCTGTTTGCCGCGCGTCGCGCTCCCGCCGGGGGGCATGACGACGCGCGCGTCCCAGGTGAGGAGGTTGAGCGTCGTCAGCAGGTCGTTGATTTCAGCGACGTATGTTGCCAGCGTCTCGGTCATGGTGTTCCCTTTGTAAAGCGCGGGAGGATTTGGGAGCGAGCCTCGAGGTGGGCGGGTACAGGTGCGGGAGGCTGAGTCATTTGCCCCCATCTATAGGCAGCACTTGTCCGGTTATCCAACCAGCATAGTCACTAGCGAAGAAGAGCACCCCGTGGACGATGTCTTCGACGCTGCCGAGCCGTTTTAAGGCGATACCCTCGACGAGCCGCACCTGCCCCTCGGGACCGTACGCCTCCCACTGCCGCGCGGTCGTCGGGTTGGAGAGCACAAAACCGGGGGCGACGGCGTTGACCGTGATGTTCCAGGCTCCCAGTTCGTGCGCCAGTTGCCGGGTAAGCCCAAGTTGCCCCGCCTTGGCGCTCGCATAAGCCTGAATCCCGGTAAGACTCACCCCCAGCCCCGCCCCGGAAGAGATGTTGACGATGCGCCCCCGCCGCGCCCGTTTCATGTGGGGCACGGCGGCGCGGCTCGTGTGATAAACCCCGTCTAAGTTGACGGCAAAGACGGCTCGCCACTCTTGCGGGGACACCTCCTCGAGCGCCCGCCCCACCTGCCCCAGCACCCCGCCCGCGTTG
Organism: Trueperaceae bacterium; assembly: GCA_965214995.1. Lineage (GTDB taxonomy): Bacteria > Deinococcota > Deinococci > Deinococcales > Trueperaceae > CBDCCT01. Next base: position 2,570,468 of record CBDCCT010000002.1, on the reverse strand, counting down.
TTGACCACCACATCGACCCGCCCCGTCTCCCGAACGCCGCGCTCTATCCAAGCTGCAACCGCCTCGAGGTCGGTCACGTCTACTACGCGAGGGTGAAGTGTGCTGAAGCCGGTGCGGGTGGTCTCGAGCTCATCCTCCAAAACATCGCTCGCATAGACCTGAGCACCAAGACGAGCGAACGCCTGAGCGATGCCGCGCCCGAAACCGTGCGCCGCGCCGGTAACGAAAACGGTTTGGCCTTCGAAAGAGAGGTTCATCGCGGTTCCGTCGTTTCTGCTTCCACCTCTGTCTTCTGTCTCGTCTTTGGGAGGAGCGATAGGAGAATCTCGAGGTTCTCCAGACCCAGCTCCCGCTCACCCGCTTCTATCTCATGAATCAACTCGACGGTTTTGCGGGTGAGCGGTGTAGGAATTCCTGAAGCCTCTCCATACCTGACGATGGGTCCGAGTTGCGCGTCGGCTTCGGTGGGCCTTTTGCGCACCGCCAGGTCGCGCCAGATGCCCGAGTGGGTTTTGGCCGAACGGCGGTTAAAGGCGACCATTTTCTCGAGCGATCTTTCTGCTTCTGCTCGACCCGAACCCGGCATAAACGCCTGCGGGTCGAAGCCGTTAAAGCTTTCGGGCCGAATCCCCTTGGCGTCGGCCACCCGCAAGGGCTCGCGGGCAATCTCGCTAAAGACGGAGCGGTATTCGGGAGCCGCCAGCGCGTCGGCGATACTTTCATTCGTAAGCGCCGTGGCGAAAAGCATCGCGCCGTAAGCGAGCTTGCCCCACAAGAAACCGAAGATGTTGGGGGTGGTGATCGCGTTATCATCGAAGGTGAGAAAGAGGGTGTGGAGGCGCTCGAGCCTAGAAGTCATCTCCCCATCCAACTCCCCCAGCACCACCGCCCCGCGCCCGCCGTAGTGAATACGCCCCGGCGCGAGATAGTCCGCCCCAAAATTGACAAAGGCTCCTACCGTGCGCTCCTCCCCCACCCTCTCGGCAATCTCCTCTTCGTTAAGGCCATTCTGGACCGACACAACGTAACCGTCAGGTGCGAGAAAGGGCTCGAGCCTCTCTACCGCGTCTCTTGTATGGTGCGCTTTGGTGCAGAGGAGCACGCACTTGTACCGGTCCTGAAGCGTATCGGGGGTGAAAGCCTTTGCGGGAACGGTAAAGGTGTCTATCGGGCCTTCTAGCTCGAGCCCCCGGTCGTTAAGCGCCTCGACATGTTCCTCGGCGATATCGACGTACACCACCTCGTGTCCGGCGCGAGTGAAATAAGCCCCCAGCGTACCTCCGATAGCCCCTGCGCCCCAGACGAGCACCTCCACTAGGTCCACGGCCCTTCGAGGGCTTCACGCGTTTCCTGCACCCCAACGCGCCACAGCTCCTCCATGACGCTGTCGGGTTTCCCATAAACACCGCCCATGTTGCCGTCGCCTAAAAGGTCACGCACCCCCTGCGGTGGCAGGAGCCTCATGCGGGTACTGTCGGCCATCGGTTTCGCATCGGTGGGGGGGGCGGCATCCTCGAGCCTCGTCCAGGGAAAGTTCTCCATCCATGAAGCGTGAGAGCCTTGTGGGTCTATCTCCTGAACTTTGGCCCAGGTTTGAGGGGCGTTCCACCAGTTGTGCCATTTTACGCGCATACCCATATCTCTCTGAGGATTTTCTCCTAACCACTCAGGGATGAGGGAACTTCCGGCGCTGTTGCCGCCGTGACCGTTGACGAAGAGGATGCGGCGGAAGCCTGTCTCGGCCAAACTGTCCAACATGTCTCTCAACACGTTGAGGTAGGTTTCCAAACGCAACGTCACGGTGCCGGGGTAGGCCATGAAGTAAGGTGTCAGCCCGTAGTTCAAGGTTGGAAAGACCGGCACACCCAGGGGTTCGGCGGCTTCCGCGGCGACGCGGCTCGAGAGGACGTTGTCGACGCCCAGGCTAAGGTAAGCGTGCTGTTCGGTGCTGCCCAGGGGTACCACGGCGCGGTCGTCGCGCTCCAGGTAGCGCTCTACATCCATCCAGTTCATCTTATGAATCATGCAGGCTCCTTTGTTGCCTAAGTTCGGCAAGCAGCGGCAGCAAGGTGGTTTCGACATGGGCGGGCTCGGGGGTGTGGCGGTACTCGGCGGCGTCGACGCGGGGCGGCAAGCTCTCCAAAACGCGCTCGGCGCCGGTGGCGTAGACCACAAAAGTAGCCCAGGCGAGGAGGTTGGGGAGCTCGGGGTCCGTGAGCGACAGCACCCGCACCTCGGCCACGTGAGGGCTAAAGCGGCGGAGACCCGCGCGCATGGTGAGCACGAACTCCGGGAAGGTGGCAACCCCGGCGACGCGGGCGCGCGGGTCGAGCGCCGCCAAGCCCGTCCGGGTGGCTGCGGCGGGGATAAACCTGAGCGGGGCGACGCGGACCCCCTCGCCCAAAAGCTCTTGCGCCTCCCTCTCGCGGTGGCCGAAGGTCATGACCACGTCGCTGCGTTTGACCCTTTCGAGCAGCGCATCGTCGCGCTCGAGCCTCCCAAAGGTGACGGGGGTCAGCGTGTCTTCTAGCCGAAGATGCCAGCGGAGGCTGGCGGCATAGGCGCGGGTCGCGTTTTCGAAGATGCCCAAAAAAGAGAGCTCGAGCGGGCGGACGGGCTGGGTGAGGCGGCCCAGTTTGGCGTTGAACACCTCGCTCACCTCGCCCGGCGCGAATCCCAACGCGGCAGCCCTGCCGAAGAGGTCGTCGACCGCGTGGTGCAGCGCGACCGCGTTGCGTTCGCCCCGCCGCCCCCCGTTACGCTCCCTCACAAAGGTGCCCTTGCCGGGGAGCGTCTCGATAAGGCCTCGCTCCTGAAGCTCTTTGTAGACGTTGCTGACCGTGACGGGGGCGACCCCTAAGCCCCGGGCGAGTTCGCGCACCGACGGGAGCTTTTCGCCGGAGGCGAATTCGCCTATCGCAATGCCATACTCAATCTGCCCGCGAAGTTGCACGCCGACGGGGATCGGCAGAGTGCGGTCGACGGCTAGTTTGGTCCGAGGTTCGGTTATGGACGCGTTCCTCACGCCGCTTCGCCCTCTACCCTGGGTTCTTCTACGGGGCTGTAAAGGTGACAGGCGACAGGTCGCCCCCCATCTCGAGGGACGAATTGTGGCACCTGTGTGTCGCAGGGCTCGAACGCCTCGGGGCAGCGGGGGTGAAAGGGGCAGCCGGAGGGGATGTTGAGCGGGCTCGGCAGTTCGCCCGTGACCGCTTCGCGCGTGACCTTGTGGTCGGGGTCGAGTTCGGGGGCCGCGGCCAGCAAGGCCTGGGTATAGGGATGTTTGGGGTCACGGAAAAGCCTTTCGGTCTCCCCGACCTCGACGACGCTGCCCAGGTACATGACCGCCACCCGGTGCGAGATATGCCTTACTAAACGCAGGTCGTGCGCCACGAACAGCACGGTGAGGTCGAGGCGCTCTTGAAGCTCTAAGAGCAGGTTGATAACTTGCGCCTGCACGCTCACGTCGAGCGCCGAGACGAGCTCGTCGGCGACCAGACATTCGGGTTCGACGGCGAGCGCCCTGGCGATGCCGATGCGCTGGCGCTGCCCGCCCGAAAACTCGTGGGGCAGGCGGTCGGCGGCGTCCGGGGGCAGGCCGACGAGCTCGAGCAGTTCACGGATACGCGCCCCGACCTCCGCCTTGGGCCGCATGTGGTGGACACGCAGCGCCTCGCCGAGCGTCTGCGCCACGCTCATGCGCGGGTTGAGCGAGGAGAAGGGGTCCTGGAAAATCATCTGGACCTTGCGGTTATAGGCGCGGAGTTCGTTCCCTCTGAGCTTGCGAACATCGCTACCGCGGTAGAGGATGGTGCCCGCGTCCGCCTCGTAGAGCCTGACCAGGCAGCGCGCCAGGGTTGACTTGCCGCAGCCCGACTCGCCGACGATGCCGAGGGTTTCGCCTCGAGCCACGTCTAAGTCGATGCCGTTGAGCGCCTTGACAGCTGGGGGCGGGCCACCCTTAAGCCGCTCGAGCAGGGGCCGCGCCACCGGAAAGCTCTTTCTAAGGTCGCGGATGTGAAAGGCGGGGGGGCTCATAGGCTGACCGCCCCCTGGATGGGTAACTCGTCAAAGTGGATGCAAGCGCTCCAGTGCTCGTCGTCGACTTGCACCAGCGGGGGCGGGGCCTCCCGACAAGCCGCCGTCACGTACGAACAGCGGGGCGCAAAGGGGCAGCCCGGCGGGAGGCGGCGCAGGTCGGGCGGCGCGCCGGGGATGGGGGTCAAAGGCTGGCGGTTTCCCCCGCCTCCCGGGAGCGACTGACGTAGGCCCAACGTGTAGGCGTGTTTGGGCGCGCGGAAGATGTCTCTCACGGGGGCTACCTCGACGAAGCGCCCGGCGTACATGACCGCCACGCGGTCACAGGTTTGCGCCACCACGCCTAGGTCATGCGTCACCAACACCACGCTCATGCCGAGCTGGGCGCGAAGCCGCAAGAGGAGTTTCAAAATCTGGTCCTGGATGGTCACGTCCAGCGCCGTGGTGGGTTCGTCGGCTAAGAGGAGCTGCGGCTTCGAGGCCAAGGCGATGGCGATCATGGCGCGCTGGCGCATCCCGCCGCTGAACTGGTGGGGGTAGGCCTCGAGCCGTTCTGCGGGCGAGGGGATGCCGACGAGCTCGAGCAGCTCCACCGCCCGCGCCCTCGCGTCACGCCCGCGCAGGCGTTCATGTTCGCGCAGACTCTCGTAGATTTGCTCGCCTATGCGCAACACCGGGTTGAGCGCGGTCATCGGCTCCTGAAAGATCATGCTGATCTCGCCGCCGGTCACCTCGCGCAGCCGCCGCTTGGAGACCTCTAACAAGTTTTCATCTTCCCACCACACCTCCCCGCGTATCTCGGTCGGCGGATTGAGCAGTTTGAGAAGCGAGCGCAGCATGACGCTCTTGCCCGAGCCCGACTCGCCCACCACGCCCAACACCTCGCCCGGGGCGACCTCGAAGCTCACCCCCCGCACCACCTCCAGGGGGCCGCGCGGCGTCGAGAAGCGCGTGTGCAAATCTCTGACCGTTAGGCTCCCGCTCACGATTTCGGCCTCAACAGGTCGGCGAGCCCGTCGCCGATAAGGCTGAACGACACCCCCGCCAGCGTCAGCACCAGCCCCGGAAAGGTCGAAATCCACCAGGCGGTGCTCATGAAATTTTTGCCGTCCGCGACCATCACGCCCCACTCGGGGGTCGGGGGCTGCGCGCCGAGCCCGAGATAGCCCAGCGACGCGCCCAAGAGGATGCCCAGGCTCATGTCGGTCATCAGGTAGACGACCGCGGGGGTGAGAACGTTGGGGAAGATATGCCGGAAGATGATGCGCGGGTTTCTGTAGCCCATCACGCGGGCCGCCTGAACGTACTCGCTGCTCTTCTGCACCAAGGTCTCGCCGCGCACCAATCTCGCGTAGTAAACCCAGCCGACCGCGCTCACCGCGAGGTACATGTTGGTCAATCCCGGCCCCAGAATGGCGACGATGGCGATGACCAGGATGAGAAAGGGGAACACCATCACCACATCGACGACGCGCCCGAAGAGGGCGTCGAGGAGACCCCCGAAAAAGCCGGTCATGGCCCCCACGAAGGTGCCGAACAGGAAGGGAAAAAGGGTGGTGAAGATGGCGATCTGCAGGTCGATACGCGCGCCCCAAATGACCCTCGAGAATACGTCGCGCCCGAAGTTGTCGGTGCCGAAGAGGTACTGCGCCGAGGGGGGTTGCAAAATGGCGTCGTAGTGAAATTCGGTCGGGTCGTAAGGGGCGATAAGACCCGGAAAGAGCGCGGTAAAGACAAAAGCCAGCAGCAAAAGGAGCCCTATCCACAACGTCGGCTTGACCCGCGAGAGCGACGAGGGGGCGCGGACCTCGGGGGTGGATGCAGTGGTGCTCGCCACTTTTAAGCGACCTCGGTGCGCGGGTCGAGCAGCGAGTAGACGATGTCGGTGAGGAGAAAAACCAGCGACACGAGCACCGCGAACGCTAAAGTAAGCCCCTGGACCACCGCGTAGTCGCGCCCGAAAATGGAATCGACCATGAGGCGACCCACACCGGGGATGGCGAACACCGTCTCGGTGATGACCGCGCCCCCCATCAGGCGACCGATAGAGAGGCCGAAGAGCGTGACCGTCGAGATGAGGGCGTTCCTGAGGATGTGCTTGGCTAAAACCACACCGGGCCGGAGCCCCTTCGCGCGGGCGAACTCGACGTATTCGGCGGTCAAGACCTCGAGGATAGACGCGCGCAGGTTGCGCAGGAGGATGGCAGCCAGATAGAAGCCCAAGGATAGCGCGGGCAGAAATAAATAATAGAGATTTTCGGCAAAAGAAGCGCCCACGCCGCCCACCGGAAACCACCTGAGACGCGCACCGAACACGTTCAGAAGCTGTAGGGCGATATAAAAGACCGGCACGGACAGCCCAATTTGAAAAACGCCGCGGACGGCGTTGTCGACCCAGGTGCCCCGCCGAAGGGCGGCGAGGACGGCGAGCGGCACCGCCATGAGCGCCGCCAGCACCCCGGCGTAGAGCGTCAGCATCACCGTCACGGGGAGCCGCTGCAAGATAAGGTCCGTCACGGGCACGCGCAGGTTGATGGACCTGCCTAAGTCGCCCCGCACGAGCCGCTCCAAAAAGATGCCGAACTGCACGGGGAGCGGCTTGTCGAGACCCAACTGCCGATTGACCCGCTCGACGGCTTCCGGGGTCACCCGGTCGCCCAAAATGGCGGTGGCGGGGTCGCCGGGGAGGAGCCGCACCATGAAAAAGACCAACACGGTGATGATAAAAAGCGTCGGGATCATCTGCAACAAGCGCGCCAGAAGGTAGCTCCAGCGGTTCACAAACGAGACCTCCTGAATCCAGAATTCGGCCCGACCACATACATGGTCGGGCCGAGAGGAGCTATTCGATGTAGGTAGTCTTGAAGATGTAGTTGCCGAGTGGGATTTGGACGAGCCCTTCGACATCCTCTTGCATCGCCACCGGGTAGGGGGTTTCGTAGAGGAACACGATGGGCGCGGCGTCCATAAAAATCTCTTGGATGCGGCTATACTGCTCGGCGCGGGTCTCGGGGTCGAGCGTTTCCTGAGACTCGGCAAAGAGTTCGTCGACCTCGTCGCTCTGGAAGCCCGTGTGGAGCGATTCGACGTTCTCATAGACCGCGAAGTAGCTGGTAATCTGGCTCGGGTCGTTGATGTCGTTCGTCCAGGCGGCAGTGCGCATCTGGAAGTCATTGGTGCGGTAGCGCTCGGTCTTGGTGGCGGCCTCGAGCTGCTCGATTTCTAAATTGATGCCGACCTCGCCCCACATGTTTTGCAAGGCGGTCAGAAGTGCTAGGTCGTCTTGGTTGCCCGCCGTGGCGATGGCGGTCACCGTAAAGCCGTCGCCATAGCCCGCCTCCTCGAGCAGCTGCTGGGCGCGCTCTAGGTCGTAGGGGTAATTCTCCTGAGCCTCATAAAAAGGCGTCGTGGTCGACATATACGATTCCGTCGGCGTCGCGTTGCCGAAGGCGACCACCTGGACGAGCGCCTCTTTGTTGGTGGCGTAGTTGATGGCCTCGCGGACGCGCTCGTCCGACAGCGGGTTGGGGGTGCCGTCGTTCAGGGTCTCGCGGTTGTTCATGAGCACGCTGTTGACGCGGGTGCTGGGGAAAAGCTCCATGTCGATGCGGGCGTCCGCCTCCAACTCCTGCACGCGCGAGAGCGGGATAAACTCGGCGGCGTCTATTTCACCCGACTGCAAGCGCAAGATGCGGGTGTTGTCGTCGGGGATGATCTCGAAGCGGACGCTGTCTAGGTAGGGGAGCGCCTCGCCATCTTCGCCGGTTTCCCAGTAGTAAGGGTTGCGCTCCAAAACCATATAGGAGCCGCGCTCCCACTCGCTGAGCATGAACGGCCCGGAGCCGACCGGGTTTTCGGCAAAGGCCTGCGCCTTTTCAAGGTCGGTCTCACCCGGTTGCGCTTCAAAAAGGTCTTTCGGCATGATGGCCGAATTGAACATCGCCAGCGCCGCGGGCAGCACCGGGTCGGGGCGCGACAGCGTTATGGTGACCTGGTTGCCCTCGGTGGCAATCTCCTCAACCGATTCCAGCGTAAAGCTCCAGATGCCGTTCTCGGGGTTCCGCGCCCTGTCTAACGACCACTTCACATCTTCGGCGGTGATGTCGCTGCCGTCGGCGAACTTGATGCCGTCGCGCAAGGTGAGCGTAAAGGTCAAGCCGTCTTCGCTCACTTCATAGCTCTCCGCCAGACCGGGTGTGACCCCGGTGCCGTCCTCGGTGGGTTGGAGCAGCGTGTCGTAGAGGTTGGTCAGCACCCAGATGTCTAAGTTGGCGTCGTTCAACACCGGGTCTAGGAAGAGCGAGTCGGCGTAGCGCCCGAAGGTGAGTTCGCCTCCCCGCTGCTGTGCCAACGTCGGCGTCAGCGCAACGAACAGCAACAACGTCAGAAAAAGTTGGGGCAATCGTCTCATTACAGCCTCCTAAAAGAATAGACTCCAGCCGCCGGTCGGCACGGACCAGTAAACAGAATCCTCTCAGCAACTGTTATGGAGAACTGTAACACTAAAACTTTTTCCGGTCAACAGTTTAAAAATGCAGGGGCGGGTCCTCGAGCGGCGGAGCCAACTTTTCCACCTGCTCGCCGAAAAGCAAGAGTTCGGCGTCACGCGTTATATCCGCCACAAGTTGCAGCCCGATGGGCAGGCCGTCGGCGAGTCCCCAGGAGAGAGATAGGGCTGGGCTGCCTGACAGATTAAAGGGGCCGGTAAAGTGCATCTCGTCCGCTCCTTCATCTCCTGAAACCGCCGGGTCCTCTGCGGGCGCAAGCCAGGGAACCGTCGGCATCACCAGAAAATCCACCTCTGAGAAGAGGGCGCGCAACCGTTCGGAAAAATTACGTTGAAACCTCTGGGCCTTGAGGTACTGAACAGCGGGACGCGCAAAACCTTCCTGAAGTTGTCTCCACGTTACCGGCCCATAAAGGTGTTCCCGCCCCTCCATGTTCTGCTCATGTATAACGCTCGCCTCGGGGTAGAGGAGGTCAAGCAGAACCTCGTTGGCGCGCTCGATCTCCCAAACCTCCACCTCCTTGAGCGTCACCCCCGACGCCTGTAGTCTGCTCACAAGGGCTTCGAAAGCAGCGGCTACGCCTGATTGCAGGGTGACCTCCTCGAGGTAACGCTGCGGCACCCCGATGGTCAACTGTGACAGCGGCTTTGACGCGGCGGCGAGCCTCTCCGGTCTGTCCGCCAGCACGGCCACCGCTCTCCGCGCGTCTCGGCAGGTCCTTGTGAGCGGGCCGACGTGGTCGAGCGAGGGGGCGAGGGGCATCACGCCGTCCACCGGCAGGAGCCCGTAGCTCGGTTTGAACCCCACGACGCCGCAGTAGGCGGCCGGAATACGAATCGAGCCGCCGGTATCGCTGCCGAGGGCCAACGGGCAAACGCCCGCCGCGACGGCGGCGGCGCTCCCCCCCGAGGAGCCCCCGGCGGTGCGAGCGGGGTTCCAGGGGTTGCGGGTGTCGCCGATGTCGGGGTGAACCGCGCCGTAGGCGTACTCGAGCAGATTGGTTTTGCCGAGAAGGATGCCACCGGCCTCTTCCAAACGCCTCACCACCGTCGCGGTTCGGCGTACCGGCTCGTCGCTCCCGGCCCGCGACCCGCACGTCGTCGGCAGCCCGGCGATATCGAAGAGGTCTTTGACCGCGAAAGGGACGCCCCACAAGGGCAAAGGTGAGGAAGTAGAGAGACCGCGTGCGCGCTTCACAGCTCTCTCGCCTGTCAACCTCGAAAAGGCGTTGAGCTGGGGCTCGAGCCCTGCCGCGAGCGCAAGCGCTTTGGTAACAGCGTCTACCGGGGTTCTATCTTGGTAATAGGTTCTGTAGTCGTCGAAGGTGCGAGGTGGTTTTGAGGACGGCGTAGCGTTGTCCCTCATCCCCCGGCCACCACCAGCGGATAGTCGACGCCTTTTTTGTTACGCGCTCTTTTCAGCGCAGGGCGTTCGTCGCAATAGGTCGCCACCGCCACCCAATGCTCGTCTCCCACGACGCGGGCGGGGTGAGGAACGCCTCTCGGGATGAGAAAGGCGGTCCCGCCCTCTAAAAAATGCTCCTCCCTGTCGATGGTCAGCGCGGCGCGTCCTTTGAGGGTAAACGCGACCTCCCCGAGGTGGACGTGGGCCGTGCCCACCAAGCCCGGAGGAACGTCGAGGTAGGCGAGCTTCTGGAAAGAGCTGCCAGTGGTGGACGGGGAAAAGATGACCCTCCGAAAAACCTCACCAAAGAACTCATCCCTCAGACCCTCCACGGTTCCCTCAGCGGCGTTCTGCCAAGCTTCATGGTGTCCTCCAACGTGTCTACAGCTCTCTATGCGGATGTTTGCGGGCTCTCCAAGGCTGGAAAGTCGAACACGAACATGACCACGTTGCCCCGCCCTTCGAGGGCGTCCACCACATAAGTCGCCGTTTCGGAGGCCACCGCGTAAGCGTTGCTGGTGACGTTGCTGACGAGCAGGGGGTCGCTGCCTGCGTCCATGCCGAACACGGGCACGGCCGCCGCGGCGGCCGTCTGGAGACCCGCCGCGACCATGAACTGCGTGCCGGGCTGGGCCAGATAGGGCGTGACCACGGCCACGGTTGTTTGAGCGACCGAACCGCCCAACCATAAAAGGATAACGAGCAGCAGAAGACGCTTCATGACAGAACTTCCTTTCCGAGGCCTGTATAGCCGCTTTTGCGCGTGCGGTCAGCCGGGCGTGAGATAGCAAAGTTTAAGCCGAAAGCGGGCCGGAGCACAAGTTCGGCGGCGCTGTCACAGTAGACCGTTGGCGTGCGGGTGCGTTTTTATATCCAAAATTATTACCAGCACATACTTTCTCACAGCCAGTTGCAAAAGAGAAGGTATAGGAAGCTGGGGGACGGCATACTCACTTGATTTGCGAGAACGCGTCGTCGGGGCGGTTAAAGAAGGCTGTAGCCAAAGGGCCGCGGCAGAACGTTTCAAGGTAAGCCTGTCGAGTGTCGAGCGCTTTATGCGCAGAGAGCGCCAGGGGGAGCTAGAGGCGAAGCGACCGCCTGGTCGCCGGGCTAGCCAGTAAGTTGTATGACGCGCTCTCACGCCAGGTCGCGGCGCACAACGACGCTACTGACGAGGAGTCATGCTCGTGCCCCCAAGGGAGAGCGTGCTCTCGGTGAGGTGCCGAGAAACAGAGGCCGGAACCTGACGCTTCTCGCCGCGCTGTCGCCCCAGAAGGGATGGGCCGAGTGGGTTATAGAGGGGGCGGTTGACGGAGACGTTTTTGCCGCCTGGCCTGAACACGTTCTGCTCCCCACGCTCGCGCCGGGCCAAACTGTTGTTATGGACAACCTCGGGGCCCACCGGCGTAAGGAAGTAGGACAACTCATTGAAGCGCAGGGCTGTAAGTTGCTCTACTTGCCGCCCTAGAACGGGCAAAGCCCGGCCCTAGTGGGCCTAGTTCTTACTCGCCCGACTTCTCCCCCATAGAACTGGCCTTTTCCAAAGTGAAAGCTCAGCTCAAGTCGCTCGCCGCCCGCAGCAAGCAGGCGCTCACCAACGCAGTGGCACAGGCCGTCCGCACCATCAGTTCTGTTGACGCGGCAGCTTGGTTCAGGCACTGCGGCTATGACCTTTAGTAAGTTCGCAACTGGCTGTGAGAACATGTAAGAACTTTGTCAGACGCGCTTTACTATGCTGTGGTCAACCTATTATGCAGAGCACCAGGTCACCCACTTATGATTTTTAATCTAACCCGACGTCTCAAGCGCCAGCCGCCCCCAACGGGGCACAGCCTCGCCGACGAGCCGCTCCACAACCCCGCCTGGCGCCGCGTGGTGCTCGCCGGGATGTTCTGCGCAGCCCTCGCCTTCGTGCTGGGCCTCGTGTTAGAGGCACCCGGCTCGCCCGGGGGAAGCTTCGACCGCGTCGCCTACAGCCTCTGCGCCGTCGGCATCGCGCTTTTGGTAGTCGCCTTGCTGGTCTACCCGAGCCGCCTCAAAGAGGTCACCTCCGCGCTCGTCACCGGGGCGGGTGCCTTCTTTATCGCCAAGGCGGGCTACCTGCTGTTCTTCGCGCCCGCAGGCGTGGACATCCCCAAGGAGCTGACCGAAACCTTTTTCTGGGTGCCCATCCTGTACGTGCTGGCGTTTCTCGTCCCCGGACTCCGGCTCGGCCGCGCGAGCGCGGGCGTGACGAGCGTCCTCCTGCTCCTGCTGAGCGCGGCGGACGCCCTCTTTCATCCCGGGGCGCCAAACATAGACGCGCTTTACGCGTTCGTACAGCTCAACCTCGCAAACCTCACGACCGTCTTCGTGACCCGCACCTTCAGCGTCTATAAAGACATCGCCCTCAAGGCGCACGCGAAAAGCGAGGTGATGGCCCGCCTCGCCCACACGGACGCGCTGACCGGCCTGCCCAACCGCCTGCACTTCGAGGGTGCCCTGCAGGGCGCGCTGAAGCGGGCGAGGGCGCGTGAAGAACGGTGCGCGGTCGTCTTCATCGACTTAGACCGCTTCAAGTCCGTGAACGACACGCTCGGCCATGAGGCGGGCGACCGGCTGCTCGAGGGGGTGGCGGCACGCCTAAAGGAAGTGGTGCGCGCCCAAGACCTGCTGGCGCGCATGAGCGGCGACGAGTTCGTGTTGCTTATAGAGGGTGTCCGCGACGCAGAGGACGCGGAGGGGGTCGTGCGCAAGCTTAGGGATACCTTCGAGACCCCCTTCGCCATATGCGGGCAGACGGTCGCCATCAGCGCCAGCCTGGGCTTTAGCCTCTTCCCCGAGGATGGCGGCAGCGCCGACGTGCTCCTCAAGCACGCCGACAGCGCCATGTACGGGGTCAAGGCGGGCGGGCGAGACGGCGTCAAGCGCTTTTCCGCCGAGGCGGACGCGGGCGTGGAGCTGCGGCGGCGGCTCGAGCGCGACCTGCGCGGCGCGGCGGAGCGCGGGGAGTTAGAACTTTACTACCAGCCTCTGTTCGACCTGCGCACCGGGAGGATGAGCAAGTGTGAAGCGCTCCTCAGGTGGCGGCACCCGGAACTGGGACCCGTCCCGCCCGATACTTTTATCCCGGTGGCCGAAGAGAGCGGTTTGATGAGCGAGCTGGGCACCTGGGTGCTCCACAGCGCCTGCCGCCAGAACGCCGCGTGGGGGCGCTCCGGCCACCGCCTGCCGGTGGCGGTCAACGTCTCGCCCTTGCAGTTCGCCCAACCGGACTTTTTCGACGCGGTGCGCCGCGCGCTGGACGCGGCCGGGCTGAGCCCGGGCAACTTAGAGCTCGAGCTGACCGAGAGCGCGGTCTTAAGCGACACGGCGCACGTGTCGAAAACGCTCGCTAGGCTGCAGCGGCTGGGCGTGCGCGTGGCCATCGACGACTTCGGCACGGGTTACTCGTCGCTTGCCTATTTGCGCCACCTGCCCATTGACACGCTCAAGGTGGACCGCACCTTCGTGACCGACCTGGGCCAGCCCCTGGGCGCGCCGCACTTCGCGCTCGCGCTGGTGCAGGCCATCGTCTCCATCGCCCAGACCTTGGACTTAGAGGTGGTCGCCGAGGGCGTCGAGACGGCTGCGCAGGCGGAGCTGCTGGGGAGCTTGGGCGTTCACGTGGGCCAGGGCTACCACTTCGCTAAGCCGATGCCAGCGTCCGAGTTGCAGGCGCTGCTGCCCCACCGCGAGGCGGGCGTGGCGGGCGAGGGCGCGCATGGCAAGGTTGTAAACTAAGCGCCGCGTTTAGACCACCACGCCCGGCTCGGTGCCCGCTTTCATAATGCCCACCGCCTCGAGCGCGAAAGTCATCTTGCCCTTGACCACACCGCCGCTAACGGCCTGACCGAGGAAGTGGTGCTGCGAACCGTCCTGACGGGTGCGCTCGACCTCGAAGCGCACGCCCTCACCCGCCCAGCAGAGGTCGTTCGCCTCCACCACCCCATATACGGGGCGGTAGGGGCCGCGCACGAGCTTGCCCCCAAGGCGGGTAAGGTAACTCATGAGTACCGCCACCGGCAGCGCCGGGTAACGCTCGAAGTGGCCCGCACAGACGTCGAGGGAGATGACCGGCACGTCGAACACAGCCTCGTCCCGGCTCTTATAGAGCGTGCCGTCAAGTTCGGCGGCGTAGCCGGGGGTGAGAACAGAAGCGCTTTGCTTTGCCCTAAAAAGACGTTCAAAGGCCGCCTCGGTCAGCACCGTGTAGTGGACCTCCAGATTCGCCAGGGGCGCGCCGCCCGCCGTCACGGCGACCTGCGCGTCCGCCTGCCGCTTGTCGAGGTGCGTGAGCCGCGCTCGGAACCCTACCTCGCCGCGAGAGCCGCCGGGCCGGCAGCCTGTGAACTGGGCGCGCTGCGCCAGGTAGTAGCGCCGGGTATCGTCTTCCTGCGCGAGCGCGCTCGCGCAGAGCCCGGCGATGGCGGCGTGCCGGCCCATCTCGGCGGCGCTCATGGGGGAGCGCTCTTGGGGAATCTTCAGCTCCGCCGGGGCGACCGCGTGGAGGCTGCCGTCCGCCAGATGCAGGCGCTGCAGGTTGAAGTAGGGCGGGCGCACGCAGATGCGGTTCAAGAGGTTTGGGAGGTGGACGGTCCCGTCGCTCCGACGGTCGGACAAGAGAGGGCTGTGAGATGGCATACTTCTGTTCTAAGATATAAAGCGTTCCACGGGCGTTACGATTTCTTACACCCGGTAAAGGGTTGAACCGGCCAGTCGGGCAATCCACGATCACCGCCACACTCGCCGTCACTTCGTGCGTTACGGCGACCGTCACGGACTCGGCCGTGAAAGCAGCGCGGGCATAACGCAGAAGATAAACGCGGGCAGGTTGCCCTCGATGAAAACATTGCGGGGAGCGTGCTTCTTCTCTATATGCTCCTCGCGCCGTGGCTCGAGACGATGACCGGGTGACTCACCTACCGAAGCTTTCGCACCCTAAGAACTTACCGCTCTCGCCTTGCTGACAAAGCGTTATGCGAGAGACGCTCGCGTCTCTCGCAAAAGCCCGTGTCTTACCCCTCACGCCGGGCGCGGTATAAGGGCGTGGGCATGGCCCTGAAAAGCGCGCGAGCCAAACGCTACGACGCGCTCGTTTGCGCCCCTACCGCGGGCGGCGTAACGGCGGCGACGGCAGCAGGGCTAAGCTTCCGGCTCTGCTTGACCCACGAGCGGCGCAACGAGCCGTCTTTCCTAAAGCTACCTAACGGAACCTCCCACGCAGCACGCCGCCTGAGGAGGAAGTAGGAGGATTGTGCCGCACCCACTAGCCAGGATGGCTCTCACCGTTCATGCTTTAGGCTGTAGACGTGAGGGAGGAAAACGTGGAGAGTGAAACCGTCCGTATCCTGGGTAACGAGCCCTTCGAGCCGCGCACCGCCATCGTCACCGCCTCGGATTCGGGCATCGGCCGCGCCACCGCGGTCGCTCTGGCCTTGGCCGGGATGGACGTGGGCGTCACCTGGCACGCCGACGAGGGGGGCGCGGAAAGGACCGCAGAGGAGGTCCGCTCGCACGGCCGCCGGGCGGTGGTCGCGAGGCTCGACACCACCGACCTCCCCGCCTGCGGCAACGTCATCGACGCGCTGGCCGAAGCTTTAGGCAGCGTGGACGTGTTCGTCAACAACGCGGGCACTGGTGACAACGCGCCGCTGCTCGAGCTCACTTTTGAAAAGTGGCGCCACACGGTGGCGACCGACCTAGACGGCGCGTTTGTGTGCATCCAGCGCGCCGCCAGGCGGATGGTCGCGGCGGGCCGGGGGGGCCGCATCATCGCGGTGACGAGCGTGCACGAGCACCAGCCGCGGGTGGGCTCGTCGGCCTACGACGCCGCCAAGCACGGGCTGGGCGGTTTGATTAAGACCGCGGCGCTCGAGCTCGGGCGCTATAACATCACCGCCAACGCGGTGGCGCCGGGCGAGATAGCCACGCCGATGACCGGGCAGACCGACGAGGACCCGCACGAGACGCATAGGCCCGGCGTGCCCTTGGGCCGGCCCGGCGACGCCCGCGAAATAGCCGCGGTGATAGCTTTCCTCGCCTCGCCCGCGGCGAGCTACGTGACCGGCGCCTCCTGGGTGGTCGACGGCGGCATGTTGCAGATGGGGCCGCAGGCGGGCTCGCACCTCATCAGCGATGAGTGGCGTGAGGGCTGACGAGGCTAGCGCTCCTCGGGCGCGGGCGGCGGAACGTGACCAGGCGTTAGCCTATGCGGTAGGCCATAAAACGTCCTTGGATAGCGCGTGCCCGTTCTTGAACACCTCCTCGACTGGGCTTGGCTTGAAACCTTGGACACCCGAAGTATCCAGCTAAGCGGCTAGGCTCACCTCCAGTTTCTCCTTTTGCTGGTCTAACTCAAAAGTATCGGGCGTTTCATAGTTGAGCGAGCTGTGCAAGCGCTCGCGGTTGTACTAAACCACTACCATCTTGAAGATGGTAGGTTACGAGCATCCAGACTGGAAGTCGGGGCTTACTCTAAAGAGATGTTCTCCTCGTCATGCTGTTTATGCGCGTCATAGTGGTTGCTGATGTAAGCGTCTATCACATCGTCTGTAACGTTCCCGCTGGTGGCGCTGAAGTAGCCGCGTGCCCCCATGCGTCGTCCCCAGTAGCGCTTCTTGAGTTCTGGAAACTCTTGCTGCACCTTCCTAGAGCTTCTTCCTTTGGCTCTCTTGACAAACTCACTCACCGAGATGTGCGGCGGGATTGACACCAGCAGGATGCTGATGCTACCAGCTCAAAGGTGGATGTGGTCGCTCGACACCACCCCGTTCATTATCTTGACGTTCATCTCCTCGGCTACTTGTGAGACTATCGTCCTTACCCGCTTTTGCAACTCACCTAAGCAGCACCCGGTAACGGTACTTCGTAATCCACACCAGGTGGTAGTGGTGGTGATAGAACGTATGACTCCCCCGCGTATACCTCTCCATCCCTCAACTCTAAACGCTGAAGCGTCTCCCATCTGGAAGATGGGGGCTTTGCACCTTTTAGAGGACAGTAAATCTCGAGACCTCGATGTATTCAAACACCGCAACACGCGCGTCATCACGGGTGGCAAAGTGCCCCACTGGGTAGATGGAGCTGCTAAGCACAAGTGGCGAAGTCAAACATTTCAAGTTCACGAACGACGCCTCAGGCCATCGCGAGCTGACAGCGCAGTTGGGCGGGTCGTCGTGTCAGGTGATTTTCGAAGCGACGGGTCCTTATCACCGCCTGCTTCAACAGCATCTGCAAAACGCCTCTTTTGCTGTGAGCGACCTCAACCCGCGTCAAACCCTCAACTATGCCAAGAGTCAGAACAGACGCAACAAAACGGATAAGGTTGACGCTTTGCTCCTTGCCCAGTTCGGTTTAGAGCGGCGTCCGCAGCTAAGCCCAAGCGAGTTGCCGACGCAGCAGTCTCTGGCTCGAGTGGCTGCTCTCAACGAAGACCTTACCCGCTTGCGCAACCGCTTAGAAGCCGCTCAGCGGGGTTTAAGTCACCCAGATGTAGTCACTTCCCTAGAGCGTCATATCAATCTGCTCGAGGGAGAAAAGCAAGAACTTGAGAAAAAGCTTTACCATGAACTCAACCATAGCCGTGCCGAACAGCTCAAGCTTCTACAAAGCGTCCCCGGTATCGGCCTGCACAGCACTTGTCTCCTTTTAGCAGAACTCGGCGACCCTTTGCGCTTTCGTTCGGCTCGCTCCTTGGTCGCTGGTCGCTTTCGCCGGTCTGACGCCTATGCTGCACGAGTCGGGCAAGAGCAGCAAGTATAGCGCCATAAGTAGAAATGGGCTCTGCCCCCGTGCGCCGCATCCTCTACCTGCCTTCTGTCTGTGCGAGTCGTTGGAACCCGGTCATCAAGAACTTTTATCAGCGCCTTGTTGAACGTGGCAAGCCTAAGATGGTGGCTCTAGTCGCTTCGATGGCAAAACTACTTCGCATGGTCTATGGTGTTCTTAAGTCTGGCAAACCCTTCGACCCTCTTTTACCCCTTGACTTTCGACACAGTATCTGAGGGCTCTCCGCGGCCTTTTTTACGTTCATAGCTCCATCTCGAGTCGCTTCACCTCCGCTTGTGAACGCCGCAGCTCGGCCTCGTCTGCGGTCGGTTGCGTTACGGGCGGGCCGCCCTGCCGTTGCGCCCGTTTGTGTCCCGGAACCAGACGCCCTTCTCGATACTGCTTACGCCACTTATGGATGTTCGTTTCGGAAATGCCTAGACTCCGCGCCGCCTCGGTAATCGCGTAACCTTTTTTCTCCACGAGTTCCACCGCATCTATTTTAAATTCCACCGGATACTGCCGAACCACCTATTTGCTTTTTCCCTCTACCATTTCGCGCCTCCCCAGCAAAGTCTGTTCCTACTAACTTTGTCCAAGGCGATGGACCAATGCCAACTCCGCGATGCTCGCGCCCAAGGAGCGGGACGGGCTGGGGCTAGAACCGCGCACGGTGATTAACACCCACCGGGTCCTGTCGGGGGCGCTCAAGCAGGCGGTGAAGTGGCGGATGCTCACCCAGAACGTCTGCCAGTACGTAGACCTGCCCAAGCAGCAGAAGAAGGAGATGCAAGCCCTCTCGCAAGACGAGGCGGGGCGCTTTCTCGAGGCGGCGCGGGGCGACCGCTTTTACGTCCTGTTCGCCGTGATGTTGGGCACGGGCTTGAGGCCGGGCGAGGCGTTGATATTTCCAAGCATGAACGACACGCCACTAAACGGGCGCAACGTGGTGAATCGGCATTTTAAGCCTATGCTCGAGGTCGCTGGGCTTTCCAAGACGGTGAGGTTCTACGACCTGCGCCACACGCACGCCACGCTGCTACTCAAAGTGGGGGTACACCCCAAGATCGTCAGCGAGCGCTTAGGGCACTCGAGCATCACCCTGACGCTCGACACCTACTCGCACGTTCTGCCGGGGATGCAGGACGAGGCGGCCGACAAGCTCGACGCGATGCTGTTCCCCCAAGCAGTGAACGAGGGGGCTCGAGCCTACAACTAGGCACACGAAAAACAGTTGGCACATAAGCGGCACATGTTTAGCAAAAAGCGCGGCCTGTGATGAACAGGCCGCGCTTACCTTTGCCGTTCCTGACGGCTTTTCTGTGGCGGGCGCAGAAGGACTTGAACCCTCGACCTACGGTTTTGGAGTTCAAATTAAGCCCTTTTTAAGCCTGGAAAACTTATGCGAGAATGCGTGCTGAGCGCCCTTTTGTCAAAACAGCTAGGGTAAGTCTTTTGAAGTCTACGAACTTCATAGGGGGAAGATAGGGGGAAATCCGAAGTCTCAGTCGCCTTATGACCTACTCGGAGGCTCCTCCGTGTTGGGATACCACCCGCGGCGGATCAGGCTCAAGCGCTCCTTGATGCGGACTTCGTCGTTGAAGCGAAAGATCAGAGCCGTAGCGCGTCCTTCCGGGGTAAGACCGACAATTTGGCCGTTCTCAAGCTCAAAGTGCTCCTTCCACGTGTGTTTACGCGGGTGAAAGAAGCCTGTCAGCTCCCCCGAAGCCGGATCGAGGGTCGCCAGGTTGGGTCCCTTATAACGGTTACAGAATACGCAGCAGAGCGCCAGATTATCCTCGTCGTCGCCCCCGCCGTGCTGGCGCGGGATGATGTGGTCAATTTGGTGAGGGTGGAGCATAGTGCGCTCGGGCAGCAGGCAGTACTCGCAACGCCCTTGCGCCCTAGTCGAAACGCGCTGGCGTAACGCTTGGGAGGTCACGCAGGCGCAGTATCATCAGATGTCAGCTGAGCTTTGAGGTTGATGACTACGTGCTCGAGTTTGAGGAGTTCATCGAGCTCTTCGGCTTCGACCTTGCTGATCACGCCAGCCTGGTTTAAGGCTAGCAACTGGCTCATGCGCGTTTGGGACCGTTCGGAAGCGTGATAAGCTTCAACCTCTTGTGCTGACGGGTTGGTCGCTAAAAACGTGATGAGCTCGCTCGCGGTTTCAGTCGCGGGCGTCTTTAACTTGAGCAGGCTGATCTCCAGGACGGTCGGCAGCCAGCGGCTGAAGGTTGCTATGCGCTCAGCCAGCTCGTCCGGGAGGATGATGGTTGCCATAGGGATAGTTTAGCAGATCGCACCGTGAGATAGAGCACTTGAATCTTATTTAGGACCTCCTCTATCTGCGCTACCCAACCTTCAATTGCCCCGTAAAAGATGCTTGCAACCGACGAGCAAGAGGTCTTCCTCTCCGCATGGCTTTAAAAAGTCGCTCCCGATCAAGTGGGCAGCAACACTCCTGATATATGCTCTGGCGCTGGCAGTGGCAGGGTGCTGTTTTGGGAATCGTGAGCAGAGCGTCTAACGGGAAGTGAGACGCTTCCGGCAGCGGCCAACAGCCGATATCGCCATAGCGCCAAAAACGAAACGCCGCTATGTGGCGCGTAATGTAGTGAAGCAGACCTGAGACGTGATTACGCTCAAAGCTATAAATTTCGTCTTCTGCGGCCAAAATGCACGCGGCATCAGAGGGGAAATAGGTTGGGTCTATCTCATAATTTGGATGTGGGCGGCGGTAGAGGTGCGTGAGCCAAGGTTGACTCCGGGTATCAATGCGCGGCGCGACTAAGTAAGTTACCGGCCCATCGGTGGTGTACACGACCTCAACGAGTTGTGGCTCGTAAAGCTCCTCACACTCGTGAATGCGCACTGGCTCAACATCGCTGCTTTTGGGGAAGAGGTAACCCCACTCGTCTGCCCCGAAGGACGCGCCGCTCAGCATGTTCGCGGCGACGATGTCAACGGGAATATCCGGGTGTAAAGGCGAAAGGTAGCCGATCGCGCAGTGGTACGGGGTAGGCGCCCGGCGCCTCTCGATTTGGAAGTGTTTATAGGTGGAGGCCAGAGCGGTTGCCTCGGCCTCCATCACCCCTTCTGGAAGCAGGATGGGGGAAAAGGGAGGAAGCATCCGTCGTTACCGTCCGCCGCTGGTCCGCCCGCCCTGCGGGAGGTCATGTTTCGGTGCTGTCGGCTTCAAGGGTAATGGCGAAGCGATAAAGCGAGCTGGACTGTTAGATTTGTCCTTACCGCTTAGGTCGTCCTCGAGTCGCTTCGTAGCCCGTTCAACCGTGTCACGGCCGAACTTCTCGGTGAGCGAACCTGCCATCTGGTCGATCCCGTCAGCCTTAGCGAAAATAGTGAGGTCCTCTTTGACTTGGTCGAGCCAAGCATAAAACTGTTCGCGGCGCCGAGGATGTTCCTTCCACTTATCCGCGAAATTCTCTCCCTCGTCCACCGGGTTGGACACCCAATATTCGCCGTCCCGATTCTCGATGTGCTTGGGCAGGCTCTCAATGATGGTAAGTAAAGCCTGATAAAGGTCCGGGGTATTGTCGTACGCCTTCGCGGCTAGGGTCGTGATGATGATTGAGATCGGCTTGTTTTCCTGGTCGTCCACAAACCTAATGTCCCGGTGGCGTTTGAGGAGTTGAATAGCGCGCTGTAACGTCGTCTTGACACGCCACTCCGGCACATCTTCGATGTTGGCGCTTAAGGCCTTTGCCAGAATCGCCCGCCGCTCGTTAAACTGCACGATCATCCTCTCCCTAAACCAGTTCGCGTAACCGATGGGGTTACTCGGTTGCCAACGGTGAAGCTCGCGGTCGGTGATCAGGATGCCGTCGGGCTTTCGCTCTAAATTGGGCAACGCGGGGAGCACGTCCATGTGGAAGCTAATGGGGTAGTCGAGGATCCAGCACCTGCGTCCCTCGACGACCATGTCGTTGTACTCGGCGTTTAGCTTCAGGCGGTCACCGATCATATCCTTCAGCCCCTGCTGGGTTGTTGCCTCTTTGAGAATATGTATGAGACACACAAGATCAATGTCGTACTCTTCTTCGCCGGTAAATGGCCGGATCATTGTGCCTAAACGAAAGGAGCCTTGGGGATATATACGGGGGCGGTAAACCAGCAACTTAGAATCCGGCGCGCAAAGCCACGCGCCAACCTCTTGATACTTGAGGGTCGCCAAGCGAACAAGCTCGTGTGGAACATCGAGATCCTCCGCTACGTTTCTAAGCAGCCATTTTAGGTTGGCGGGTTGTGAAATGCTCGGTCCGTGAATCATGCGGCAGCCTCCTGCGGTGGATAGAGGGGGGTAAAAGGTGAAGCGACGTGGTTTGCAAAGGCGCTCTTGAACTTAGGGGCAAAATCACGGCTTTTTTGGGCCGCGAGTGCGTAGAGTTCGTCAACCTTGACCGAGTCCAGACCGAAGATACCTTCGGGAACTAGAGGATCGAGACGTACCACGTTTTCTTTACCAAGGAGATGTATGGCGGTCGCATGCGTGCTACAGCTTTGTGCTCTAAGCGTGACGTCCAC
This sequence comes from Trueperaceae bacterium, assembly GCA_965214995.1. Classification (GTDB taxonomy): domain Bacteria; phylum Deinococcota; class Deinococci; order Deinococcales; family Trueperaceae; genus CBDCCT01. The sequence continues at coordinate 2,548,185 of CBDCCT010000002.1, read as the reverse complement.
AGCAGCTCTCGACCAGGCTATTAGACCACCGTGATCGAGGCGCTTATGGCGGTGTTTGACGGGCGAAGAGGTGCCTAGGTTGAGGACTCGGATGTCCGCGAGGTTGACGTTCAACATGCTGAGCGCTTCAGCGATACCGACAACCGTCGGGTTGTTCGCCCAAACGCCGCCGTCAATTAGTCTGGTGCGATCAGTAAAATGGCTAGCGGGCAAGTAGGTGGGCGCGGCACTTGTTGCCAGCGCTACCTGCCAGGCGGGAACGCGCCAGTCCCGGCGGAGATGTTCGTGGTGAGGGGTCTTGAAGAGGTAGACATTGTCGTTATCTAAGCTAAACGCCGGAATAACCAGTCGCTTGGCACTTTCAGCGAGGGTTCTCTCGCCAAACACTTCGCGCAAGGCGACCTCGAGCGGCTTTTGTGGATACTTGTTCCGAAAGGGATGCCTTAAACTTCTCCACCATTTCGGACCACTAAAGATTTTGGGACCCTGTTCGGCGTAAAACTCGACGATTTGCCCCGGTGGTACTCCTAACCCCAGAGCTAGGGCGATGATGCCACCCGTCGATGTGCCCGTAATGAGGTCGAAGTGTTTTATAATGTCGGTCCGTAAATCCTCCTCTAGCTTGGCAAGTACCGCAGCGCTGAATAAGCCTTTGATACCGCCGCCGTCGAGAGAGAGAATCTGAAAATTGCTGCGTTTGGTGTGATGGTTCATGAGTTGGCGCACCTTAACGTCTCTGACAGGTATTTGCTTGATTTTCAGAACTCGTTGAGGTACACTTACGTCAGCAATCAACTCTACGAGCCCGTGGCCTGGGCTTTTTCAGTTTCCACTGAGGGGCAACTCGGTGGAAACGCTTTTAACCCCTTTCTCTACAATCTTGAAGATCGTAGTAAAACCTAGTATTTATTTTACCACAAAACTTGTACTTTTATGCAGGTAATTGAAATCAGGTTGTGCAGTATCTTGACATTTTGTACATTTACCATCATGATTGGAAGTGTGGAAGTCAATAAGAAAAAGCTCTACTCTGCGGTTGTTCAACGAATTTTGCAGCTGCGGAAATATCAGCCAAATGGCGAGGAGCGGGCACAGAAGATCACTCAAGAAGGTTTAGCTGAACTCGTCGGTGTTCCAAGAACAACGATCACAAATATTGAAAACGGTAGACAAATGCCCTCTCTACATCTGCTTTACAATATTTGTAGTGCCCTCGAGGTTGAACTAACCGACCTGCTACCCCCTATCTCAGGAGTTACCTCGGGCGAGGCGAGGTCGGAGAGTGTTATTGTAGCGGGCACCGACCTTCAGGATGAGTTGGAGGAGAAACTCGTTGCTAAGGTGAAAAAAGCACTGCGAAAGTAGGGTATGAGATCACCAGTAGGTAAGCGCACCGCCATTATACGAGCCAAAGAGTTGCTCGACAAGCATAGGCTTGGTCGGAGCGGTCGGGTTGACGTCAATAAAATAGCTAAAGTGCTTGGTATCACGGTGGTAGCCCATGACATGGATGACGATGACTCCGGCATTCTGCTCGTGAAAGACGGAAGAGCCGTTATCATCGTCAATGGGCGGCACCATGAAAATAGACGACGCTTCTCGCTTGCTCATGAGCTTGCACACTTCTTGTTGCACGCTCGCGGCTCGCTCGAAATTTTTCACCGAGATCAGCGTTCTTCGCTTGGCACGAGCCGCATTGAGGTCGAAGCCAACGCTTTTGCAGCAGAGTTGCTCATGCCGGAAGAAGACATTAAAGCCTGGGTACAGTCAGTTGAGTTTGACCTTTTGGACGAGAATGCTGAAGCGATTATTGTGGAAAAGGCAAAGAAGTTAGGTGTAAGCCCTCAGGCGCTGAGTATAAGAATCGAGCGGCTTGGCTTGCTCAGGTTCGATTATTTCGGGTAAATTTCCGAAAAACTTGGCACCTGAAACTGGCATGTTGCCGTAGATCAAGTGAGCATGATATCAGAGACATCAACTTTGCCCTAAGTTATCTCTTTTCAAACTGGAACAACTCATCCAACGTCACCGCCCCCGCCAGACGGCTCGAGCTGAGGCTGTGCGTGTACTTATCCGCCGTGGTGCTCTTCCTCGAGTGCCGCAACCGCTCACTCACCACCGCCAGCTCCTTGCCGATGGTTTGCAAGCGCGAGGCGTGAGTGTCTCGCAGGTCGTGAAAGGTAAGGTAGCGCACCCCCGCCCGCTCGAGAATAGCCTTGTAATCCTCACGCATGTTATCCCCGTCCAAAGGAACACCGTTCGAGGCAGGAAAGACCAAATCCAGCTCGTGCCAGCGCGCACCTAACTTGTTGCGCTGACGCCTTATCCAAGGCTTTTGCACCTGCCAGAGCACCTCGAGCGTATCCTCCGCGACCAGCACACTCGACTTGCTCTTCTTGGTCTTGGGCGTGTCGAGAAAGAAGCGGCCGTAAAGGTGCTGCATGCTGCGGCGCGCGATTGCGCTGTCTTTTTTGGTGACCATCTTAAGCGTGTGACGAACCCGAATCTCCAAAAGCCGCCTAGTCTCACCGCCAAGCTGCAGCTCGAGCTTACTCAGGTCGCGCCACCTCAGCGCCAACAGCTCCCCCTCACGCATCCCGCTGGTGAGCGCCGTGTAGACGAGCGGGTAGTAGCGTGACGTTTTGAGAACTTCAAAGAACGTCGCCGCTTCTTCTTGTGACCACGGCTCGATTTCCTTGGTGGTTTCGCTGGGAATGTCAACCTTCTTGGCGGGGTTGCGCATGTTGTAGAAGGTGGGCTCCTCGTCAATGAGGTACTCAAAGGCAGAATGAAGTGCGGCCCGACACTTGCGCACCATCGCCCGTCCGTCCCGACCCCGCGAGACCAAGTCCTGATGGACGTTGTTCAGGGCTCTTTGGATGTGCTCCCGCTTAATCTTGTCAAGTCTCATATGTCCTAACTCGGGATTGATATAAGTGTCGATTACCTGGCGGTGCGTCCGGTAGGTGCCGAACTTTTTGTTAATGACCACCTGCTCGAGCCAGTTGTTGAGGAAGTCTTCTAAGCGCTGTTTCGGTTTGGTACTGACCAGGCCCTTGTCGCGCAGGTCGGTGAGACGCTTTAAATCCTCGCGGGCCTCAGTTTGCGTATCTCGCATTGGCCCGTCATGGGTTTCCTGCTGTTGACCGTCCCAGGCAAGGGTGACGCGGGCGTACCAGCGGGTGTAGCGGGTGCCGTTGGCCCGTTGATAGGTTCTCTTCTTGATACTTCCTTCGCCAGAAGCGCGTTTAGGCATGGGTGACTTACTCCTTCAGTGAGTAACCTGACGCTGTTTAGCTTTGACATAGATAAGCTAGAACAGCGCGAGGCTCATAGGGGCGCGTTGACGACCTATGCGAAAGGAGAGACTTTCGCGGTAGCGCGTATGGTTGCAACTGTTTATTTGTTATCTGATCATTGAAGGAGCTACCAAACATTTTAGCGCGTTTGACCTAAAAAACAACTGGTCGAAGCGACAGAACAGTAAAACGGTCGGGCAAAAACACAGGTTCTCGGTGTTTGAGGTGTCGAAATGGGTGCAGAAAAGGTCAGCTTGACCCTTTACGCGTAACTCTTTGTTCACCGAGCTATTTCGTCAAACTGATTTTTGGACACTCAAGGGAACAGAAGTGTTGTCTAGGACGGAATTGGAACTGCCAGTTCCCATACTGATGTCGGAAGCAAGACTGCCACAGAAAAAATTAGGAACAACCAGTTCCTTCCCAAGCTATAACCGAGTCGGCTAAAGTCCACACCAACACGCGCGGGGTTTCGGCTCCCTCTCGCCAAAGCCTTGCATCTCGAGCTTCACCTGGACTTTAGGAAAGGAGACTTGGTTATGTCCGACAACACGATTGAGCCCATCGTCAAACAGGCAGCGTCCCTTCTGGAACTCGTATTCGACGAGGCGATGCGCAGAGCTAGCGAAAGACACGGGCAGCTCGAGGCTCTCACAGCAGGCGAATCTCTTTGGGTCGAGGGTAGCGAGGCTGTAAAAATTATGGGTGCTGGCTACACCCTGTCTCGCCTCAAGCAGCTCGGTCACCAAGATGTCATCGTCATGGACAGAAAAGACCCCGACAAGCCCAACAGCCCTTACATCTTCTTGCGCTCATCGCTCCACGATTACTCGGTGAAACGCGTGTTCGAACTCGACGAGAGACAAGCACGCTGAGCGTGCAAACCAAAACGAGAAAGCGAGGTGCAGGGTGATTGACTTACAAACGCTAAAGACTCGAGTCGACCTGAGAGCGGTAGTTCAAGAAACGCATCTGCTCACGAAGAGTTCGAAGACCTGCTGTCTCTGGCACGACGACACCAATCCGTCGCTTCACATCTACCCGGACGGCTACTTCTGTTTTGCCTGCGGTGCCTCGGGTGACCATCTGGACTGGCTGGCTGCGACTCGAGCCCTGTCGTTCCAGGAGGCGGTCGATGTTTTAGTTCGTCACACTGGCACATCCACTTACTTCACACCAGCACAGTTAACGACCCCGGTGACGTCACACGCGCTAGTGAATTCACGTGAGGCTTTCCCAAAAAAGCCGACCTTTGAGTGGCGCTTGCCCTTGAGGCAGCATCAACTCGAGACCCACCAGCGCCGGGCAGCCAAGCTGACCGAAGTCCCCGAAGCCTTAACAGGCCGAGGTTTCACGCTAGCCGATTGCAAACGCCTGGGCATCATCAACGAGAATGGCAATGCCGTTTTTCCGGTTATCGGGCCTAGTGGTTTGGCTTTAACTCTCAAGTGTCGCTATGCGGCACCGAGTCCGCACCGGTATGAATACGTCACCCCAGGACGCGGCACACCCGCCTGGTGCTCACCCGACATCCGCCAAGCTACAGCTATTTTCGTTATTGAAGGTGAGCTCAACGGCATGATGTGCTGGCTGACCTTATGCGGTCAGGGTAACTCAATTGGCGTCATGGGCACAGCGGGTACTCACGGTCTACTTTATCTCGATGTTCTCGAGGATAAAACGGTTTACATCTATGCTGACGGCGATGAAGCAGGTAACGAGGCCCGCCAGCGTTGGGCGAAGCAGGCGTTAGGTGCGGGGGCAAAAGAGGTGTATGTGCTCGAGCCCTGGCCGGTGGACGCCTGTGACATCGCCGGAGCCTTCAGCAAAGCAGCCTTGCGAAAACGTCTGACCTGGACCCGGAAACAGCCTTTTATTCCCGCAGAGTCCTTTGGTGCAGTCGGAGCGTCCGGTGCAGGAAGGACTGCACTAAAACAAATCCCGCCCTTATCAGCAAAACCCGATTTGGTGCAGTGGTGCAGTCATAGTAAGGGCGCGCTGCTTTTGAGCGTCCCGAAGCTCCTCCAGAGTTCTCCTCCGACCCTCACTCAGGAAAGCCGCCATGATGCCGCTTAGCCAGGTCAATCTGGAGCGGACCCTGCCCCCGCTCAGGTGGTCGGTCGGCGGCTTGATTCTACAGGGCTACATCAATACCATCGCCAGTCTGCCGGGCGAAGGCAAAACGGCCTTACTTACGGGTTTGGCTTGGCAAGCGTCACGTACGAAGGGGACATTCCTAAACCGCCATGTAGCGCACGGCACGACCCTCTACGTCGACTTCGACGCCCCCGGTGACGGGCGCACCGTGCGCTACTGGCTGGACAAACACAAACGAGCTTTTGACGACGGTGATTTGAGCAAAATTGTTGTGCTCGAGCCCGACCTCAACACCTACGGACTGGCCGAAGGTGAGCTTCAAGAGCTTGCCGAGGTCGCTAAAGAGACAGAAGCAAAGCTCATCCTCATCGACTCGTTCAGCTCGGCTTTCCCCAGTGTCGACCCCATCAAGCTCGTGCAGGTCCAAAGCCCGCTCTGGTACTTGCGGCGTTTGGCGACAGAAACCGGAGCCGCCGTGGTCGTCATCGACCACTTACCCAAACCCATCTCGGGGGAGAAAGCGGGAGCCAGAGGCATTATCGGTTCGGTGGCGAAGTCGGCCCAAGCCAGAGCGGTACATATCTTGTCCCGAGTCCCTCCAAAAGAAGTGCAGGGTAGAAACGTCTTGCGCTGGGACACCACCAAGATGAGCTACAGCGCCAGGCCGGAACCGATAGGGGTTGAGCTTAAGTTTGATGACGGTGCGGTTTCTATCGACGTTGTTGATTTACCCGAGGGACAACGAGAAACCCGCACCGAGCGGGCTATCCGCGCGATGCAGGATTACCTGGAGACGAATCGTGGGACAGTCGTGCCGCACCAGGCTTTAATGGACATCGCGGTAGACGAAAGTAACCTACGGCGGCGCGCCTCACTAGACGCCATCGGCTTGCTCAAGGAGCGTTACGGCGATGAGCTTGTCACCACCTTCTTACCGGGAAGAGGCAGACCCCAAGGTTACCGGCTGAAGCTCGAGAACGAGACCCCCCCTTCTCTATGTATTGCACCACTGCACCAAATAAGGGATAAAGCATCTGGGACGATAAATCATTTGATGCACACCTCTTCGGAACAGACCGCACCAAATCAAGACCACGACCCTTATGGAGATTCTGACGAGGCAAACTGATGCTGCGCCCGCGCAAAAAGCCCAACCTCCTCAACTACCTTCGCATAGCCGACTTCGCCGCCTCGGCAGGCGTGACCGAGCGGGCGGTTCAGGCATGGCTGGCGAAACCCAAGATTGACCCAGAGGTGAAGGCGTACGTCGAGGAAAGGTTGGGAATAAACGTTCCTGACCCAGCCAAACCTGAGTTCGAGCCTTTTCTAAAACAACTCAGACAAACTCACCCTGAGCTGTTCCAAAGACTCAAGAGCAACCGCACCAAGTGCTTAAGTTATGGGATTGTCTACGGCGGCAGGGCGTATATCAGCTTACAGGGAGCAGAAAGGTATCTGAATGAGCGGAAGCTGCCTCGAGTCACCCGCCGCCCCAAAGACAGCATCACCGTTGAAGCGGCCACAGCCATCCTTCCCTACAGTCGCTGGAAGATTTACAAGGCAGTGTTCGCCGGTGAAATCGAGGCGGTGATTCACTCCCAAACGATTTATCTGGATAAGAAAAGCGTCGAGGCGTTTAGGCTCGAGCAGAAAAGCCTACTTCCGCTACCCGGCTGGCTACTGATGCAGGACGCCGCTCAGCAAGTCGGTAGGTCTTACACCTCGCTGAAAGCATGGCTGACACTACACGAACGCCCCGTCCGGGTGTTTCTTCACCCGAATTCACATCGCCCTCGGCGCTACATGCTGCGAGCGGACTTGGAAAGGTATAGGCAAACAGCCGCAAAGACCGACAAACACATCCCCAGGAACTTGCGAGATACGGAGTCTGGCGGATAGGTTGCTGTCATCAAAAGAGGGAACTTCTGTGGATCAGACAAACGTCGAGGGTAAAACTCCCCGCCCAACCCAAGAGCGCATCGTTACTATCGACATCCTCCGGGGTTTTGCGCTGTTCGGGGTGCTTGTCGCCAACGCGCTGGCGTTCAGCTACCCCTTTCAGTTCTACGCGCCAATAAGCTTTCCAGAATTAGATGAGGTTGGACGTTTGACTGAGTGGCTCGTCCGACTTTTTGTGGTCGGTTCGTTCTATCCGCTCTTCTCCTTTTTGTTTGGGCTTGGCTTTTCCCTCTATCTGCGCAAAGGGGATGAGGCCTTACCGCTGTTTAGAAGGCGCCTAGCTATTTTGCTCCTGATCGGGCTTATCCACGCCGTCTTCATCTGGTCGGGAGACATCCTGGTGACTTACGCCCTGGTCGGCTTTTCGCTCATCGCGTTCAGGAGGCAGTCTGACAAGGCGCTGCTCGGCTGGATCATGGCACTGACGGTATGGACCTTCGCCGTCGTTTGGCTTCTCGCGGGTTCAGAAGACGGCTTTGCGCTTTCGTATATCGAACAAGCTACGCGCGCTTATGGGACGGGGAGCTACCTCGAGGCCATACAGCAACGACTTGCCGATACCGGTTTGACCCTTTTGAACCTACCGGTTGCCGGGCCGCAAATCCTGGCGTTCTTCTTGGGGGGGTTACTTTTGGGGAGACAGAACTATTTAGAGGACACAGTAAAGCACCGTCTCTTCTGGCAGCAGGCGTGTCTCGTGGGCCTTCTGATTGGGGTGCCTACTGTTGGAGCACATGCCTTCTCGCTTCTACATCTGGACCCCGTCCCGAGGTTTCTTTCTGCTTTGGACCTTACGCTCGGAAGTCCGGCTTTGGGGTTCGGGTATCTGACTGGCCTCTCTCTATGTCTTACCCCAAGCGTGCAACGTCATCTTAGACCGCTCGCCGCGGTGGGGCGCATAGCGCTCACGAACCACCTTGTGCAGTCGGTCATGTTCACTCTTACCTTCTACGGCTATGGTGGCGGCTTATACGGTGAGGTAAGCCCTGCGTGGAGCATTTTGCTTGCCCTCATCATCTTCCCGCTCCAGATGATGCTGAGTCATTGGTGGCTAAGGCGCTTCAGGTATGGACCTGTTGAGTGGGGGTGGCGCTGTTTGACGTATGGAAGGTGGTTTAAGCTGAAAAGATGAGGGGGGCTTATGCGGCAGTTGGCCCGGTTTGTTGCACAAGGGAAAGATCGACAAACCTAGCGGCCTGACCCCTTCAAATACAGCGCCAATTGCGTCTGTTGACAGTACGAACCGTACTTATAAAGTCTGTTTATCTCGCTGTTTAATTGTCTACAGCGTAGATATGGTGGCTTATCACTCTGAGTAGGGGTTATGTGAGACTTGGCCGAGGTAACCATTGCGGCCAGCTAGGCCACCGTCAAGCAGGCTGGGATTCAAACAGAAACCACCGGCGTTACCGAAAAATGCGTGGCTCGAGCAGATGATTACGACATCAGCTTGTAGCTATCGTGCATAATGAAAGAACCATGCAGCCAATCTCGCCGAGCTTAGCGGTTCATGTGCTAGGTTATCCACGTCTTTCGTGGGCGAATACTGAGCTAAAACTACCGACTCAAAAAGCCCTCGCCATCCTTTGCTACCTGGCCATCAGCCGACAAAGCGCCACCCGCGAAGAACTCGCCGATGTGCTGTGGACGCCCGAGGCAAAAGGCAACCTGCGGCCAGAACTCTTCAGGCTCAGACAACTACCGGGAGCGGATACCTGGCTGAGCTTGGGTGAGACTATCACCGCCCATATCCAGAGCGACTTGAACGCCTTTGAGCGGGCCGTCCGCGAGGAGCGGTATGCCGACGCCCTCTCACTTCACCCGCTATCCGAAGGGCTGCTGCGAGGGTTCGAGCCCAAAGAGGCGCCAGCGTTCATGGACTGGCTCGAGTTCGAACGCAGGCGCGTGACCGCGCTGTTGCGCGACGCACTTCGTGGTCGGGCATTCGAGCTCGAGCTTGAGAATGCTGGGGTGGAAGCCCTTGATCTGGTGCGCCACCTCCTCGAGTTTGATCCGCTGGACGAAGGTGCCTACCGCGCGGCCATGCGGCTCGAGTATAGACGCGGGCATGTTCAAGCAGCTCTGCAGTATTTTGATACGTGTCGCCGCACGCTTAAAGATGAGCTTGAGACTGAGCCATTACCTGAGACGCTCGAACTGGCCCACGAGATCCAGCGGGGAAGTGCTCCCCCTGACATTCATGAAACAACACCAAAGCGACGCATCCCAGTGAATCTGCTGCGTCCCCCTGTGCTTGTTGGCCGGGAAAAGGAGTGGGCGCAGATGGAAGCGGCTTGGAACGTTGGGCAGACCATTATCATTTCAGGGCCTCCAGGCGTCGGTAAGACGCGGCTCATGATGGACTTTATCCAGAGCAAAGGCGCGTACATCGTAAACGAGGGGCGACCGGGTGATAAGCAAGCGCCCTACAGCAGCTTCGCTCGTGTCTTGCGCCGCATGTTGATGCAGTTCCCTGAAGTGAGGCTCGAACCCTGGATATCACGGGAGCTTAGCCGCATCCTACCGGAACGCACAGAAGAGCCGCTGGCCGAACCAGAGGAACAGACGCTCAGGCTTTATGAAGCCATCTACCAGGCGGTGGCTCGCTTTCTTCCGCAACTCAAAGGTTTTGCCGCTGACGACGTGCAGTACTTCGATCCCGCGAGCTTTGGCTTCGGCCTCTGGTACTCTGCCCGGCTCAAAGCGGAGCCAGAGGGTCGCACGCGCGGCCTGATCTGCTTTCGGCAGGGGGAGGTGCCGCCGGAATATGAGGCGGAACTCAACCGTTCGGTGGCGGTAGGCGACATGATCCGCATCGACCTCGCGCCCCTTGGCGAAGCAGCCATCAGCGAGCTGTTGGTCACGCTCGATGTTGCCACTACTGAACACTTATCACCGCATCTCCACCGGCTTACAGGCGGCAATCCGCTGTTCCTTGTCGAAGTCTTGAAGCGCCTTTACGAAGTGGGTGACCTAACCCCGGACGCTCTAGAAAGCATCACGCTTCCCACCAAGGTCGGAACGGTAATCAAAAAACGTTTGGGCGCACTTTCTAAACCTGCATTTCGGTTCGCGCAAGCTCTAGCCGCATCTCAGCAAGAGGTTCAAGTGAACACGCTGGCCGCAGTGCTCGAGACAAGCCCTTTTAACATCACCGAAACGCTCACAGAGCTCGAGGATGCCCAGGTCGTAAAAGACTCCAGATTCGTTCACGACCTCCTGTACGAGACGGTCCTCAGCATGACCACAGAACCAGCGTGGCGCTTGCTGCACCGGCGCATGGCCGAGGTGCTCGTGCGAGAAGGTGCAGAACCTGCACGCATCGCCTATCACTACGACCAAGCCGAAGCGGCAGAGCAGGCTGTAAGATACTGGCTCGAGGCGGCGCACCACTACCAAACACTAGGTTTGCATATTGGGGCTCTTGATCTCCTTCGGCAAGCCAAGCGACACGCGACTAATGCCGCAACCCGCCAAGAGGCGCAACTCAGCCTCGTTAGCAGCTATCTCGAGCTGGGTCGCTATGAGGAGGCTCGAAAAGCCGTTGAACGGCTGCTGCGGGAGGCGCATAGTCCGAGTGTCGAAGCACGTGCGCTCGAGTTGATGGCCTATGTCGCCTTAGGCGAGGGTCACTTACAAGAGGCTAAGACGCTGGCAGTGCGAAGCAGCGAACTCGGCGAAGCATTGGGAGAAGGTAAGTCTTGGCAGCACTCGCTGCTCAGAGCCCGCATCGCCCACCGAGGAGAGCAGCATACGGAAGCCGTAACGCTCCTAGAGCCGCTGCTCTTGGCATTACAACAGGAACCCCCAAATATCTTCCTTGTCACCGCCCTCAGTGAAGTAGCGGCCATGTACGATAGCCTAGGCCGTTCGGAAGAGGCTCTGCCCCTTCATTATCAGGCGCTCGAGCTCAGTCATCAGTTGGAGGCACCGCATCATCAAATCGTGGCCGTGGGTCACCTGGTGTACTGCTTGATAGAACTCGGACGGCCCCAGGATGCTCTTGCCCCCGGCGAGGCTGCGCTTGATATGGGCTACTACCGCTACAGCGACCTGCTGCGTATTCATCTAGCTCGCGCCTACCTTCTCCTGGAACGGTATCAGGACGCCAGGTTGCACTACCAGCACCTCTGCGAGCACACGGATGACCCCGCGATTCGCGCCGCCGCCTGGGCCAGGCTCGCCGAGGTAGCCTACCGCCTAGACCTTCCGCAAGACATCGAACAGGCCTTGGGCCAAGCGGTGAACGGTCTTGAATACACAGATTTCGGACGCGCCATCGCCCGGGTTGCCATCGCCACGCTGCGCTACGGCACCGAGGAGCAGCGCGAGCGGCTCGAGCCCCACCTCGCCAAGCTCGATATCGAAACTTTGCCCAGCTATCTAAAAGATGAGCTTAAACCCCTGCTGAATTAGCCTGAACGCTTTTGAACGCCCTCCCCACTAAAGTCAGATATGCGACGCGAACGTCTCTTCGTTTTACGTCTATGGTCTGACGGTGACGATGCGAACACATGGCGGGCAAGCCTGGAGGACTTGCGCACCAAGGAGGTTCGCTATTTCAAAGGAATGGAGGAGCTGCAAGCCTTTTTTGCTACACCTGCTTTGCCTGAAGCTAGGGCGGTAGATAAGCCCTGAAGCCGCTCGACAAGGCTTCACCCTTGACCTTGAACGTTTTTGAACGACGGCTGTCCTAATGTTGATGGGTCCGCACCATGTACTCGGTCTGGAACGCACAGGAGGTGATGCATGACGTCCTGGACCGTCAGGACCAAAAAGTCGCATGGGAGAACTTGCTTTGAGACTGTCGCTCAAGCCAGAGAGGAGATAGGAGCGTGACGGAACAGGAAGGCAGGTAAAGGAGACGCTTTCTGAAGCGAGACGTGTTCAAACCAGAAGTAGAGAGCACTTACCGGCTCGGACCGATGGAGAAGGAGAAGATCATGGCCCTCGCCAGATGCCTAACAGGACATCGACCAACAAAAGGTCACCACCGAAGCCACGTACGCCCGCAGCAATCTCTGAAGTGTGAGGTCGTAGAAAGGATGGAACTTATATGAGAGATTCCAAAACTTTACTTGCTTTGGTACTACTACTTGGACTTTACGGATTCGCATTCGCCCAGCCCCAAGCGGCGTCGATGGAAACGCTCGGCACGGTGGACTTCCCAACCTCTTGCAGTCCGGAGGCGCAAGCGCAGTTCAACCGAGGGCTCGCCCTTTTCCACCACATGACGTTCGAGGGGGCACGGGCCGCGTTCGAGGCTGCCGCCGAGACAGATTCTGAGTGCGCGATGGCGCACTCGGGCGTCGCCATGACGTTTATGCGCCCGTTGCGACCTCCCCTAGGCCCGGAGGCGATGCAGCAGGCACGCGAAGCGCTCGAGCAGGCGCGGTCACTGGGTGCCGAGACGGAGCGGGAACAAGCCTACCTAGAGGCGTTCGAAGCCCTCTTTACAGACCCGGAGATGACCCACCCGGCTCGCCTGCAGGCGTTCGAGGCGGAGATGGAAAAGCTCCACACCGCCTACCCCGACGATATAGATGCTGCGGCATTTTATGCACTCTCGCTCTTGGGAACTGCCCTGAGTACCGACAAGACCCTGGCGCACCAGCACCAGGCGATAGATATCCTCGAGGCCATCAACGCCGCAGAACCGACACACCCAGGGGCGATTCACTACGGAATCCACGCGCACGACGTGCCGCCTCTCGCACAGCAGGGGGAGGAGTTAGCGCGGGGCTATGACCGGATTGCCCCCGAGGTTTCTCACGCCCTCCACATGCCGTCGCACATCTTCGTGCGGCTCGGCGAGTGGTCCGATGCGGTCGCTTGGAATCGGCGCTCGGCGCAGGCAGCCCTGGACCTTCAAGCCGACACGACCCAACCCGATTACTTTCACGCGATGGACTACGCCGTATACGGCTTGCTCCAGCAGGGGAAAGATGGGGAGGCGCTGAACGCCCTACAGGAGGTTCAAACGAAAGAAGCGTATCCAAACGATCTCGCTGTCGCCTACACCCTCGCCGCGATTCCCGCCCGCTACGCCCTCGAGCGGCGGCAGTGGGCAGAGGCGGCAGCGCTGACGGCGCGCGAGGCCAGCGGCATCGATTGGGATGGGTTTCCCCAACTCGAGGCCATCACCCACTTCGCGCGGGGCGTCGGGGCAGCCCGGAGCGGTGACGTCGGCACGGCAGGCGAGGCGCTTGAAGCCCTCGAGACACTCCGTGACCATATGCTCGAGGCGGGCGTGACCTACTGGGCTGAGCAAATCGAAATTCAGCGCCTCGCGGTGGCGGCTTGGCTCGCACACGCAGAGGGCGACGACGAGCACGCCTTGGCGCTTATGCAGGCTTCCGCGGACCTCGAACGCGCCACCGAGAAACATCCGGTCACGCCTGGCGCTGTGCTTCCAGCCCAAGAGCTTTTAGGCGACCTGCTAATGGAGCTGAACCGTCCCGCGGAGGCGCTGGAGGCTTATGGAGCCTCTCTGGAAGTCGCGCCCGGGCGCTTCAACAGCCTGTTGGGCGCGGGCCGTGCGGCTGACCTCGCTGGCGACGCAGCGCAGGCAAGCACATACTACACGCAGCTCATGGAGATGGCTGGTGAATCAGAAAGGCCCGACCTCGAGGAAGTGAGTGTCTTTTTAGACCAGAACTGAGAAGTGGCCTCAAGCTGGAGAGAGTGCCACGGCTCCGCCTACAGCGCCTCCTGCGGTCTGTGGGGCTGTCCTGCCCTGACGCCCCCTCTCTACGCTAAGGGTCGAGGAGATGTGCTATTGGACGGCAATCGTTGAATCAGGCGAAACGAAGTTGGCGTAAGGCGCATCGAGATCCCGGTCGCCTTTCTGTCCGCCTCTGAATTCCCACCATTCCGCGAGACCGGCGAACTCCTTCAGGAATGGCTACCACATATGGAGATGCTTGAGATTGCCACCAACGACCACTTCTCCGGCAGCTTGAACGTCGGTATGGGAGACGCGCTCGACGAGGAGACTGGCACCGCCCTCACATCAGGAGACTTTGTCGCGCTCGCTGCCGACATAAACCACTACGTCTGGACCGACGAAGAAACCGTTGTCCAGGTGCATATGGACGGCCCTTTCGAAATCACTTACGTCGACCCGGCCACCGACCCGAGGAACCCGTAGCACTTCAGAGTGGTGGGCAATCTTGGTCCGCCACTCAACAAAGGAGAAGACGATGCGAATAGCCAAAGAGAACATACCGGTCATAATCGACGCGCCAGGTGCCGTCGCCAGGCAAAAGATGGATTTCGGCGACGCCAGCGGCTACGGAAAAATCAGTGGCGAGTACCTTTCGCTTGGTGCAGGTGCCGACATCGCGCCCCTGCTGCAAGGGCTCGAGGACGACCTCTGCCAGTGCCCGCACTGGGGCTACCTCTTGCAGGGTGAAGTCACCGTCACCTATGCAGACGGCACCCAAGAACTCACCAACGCTGGTGACCTGTTCCACTGGCCGCCCGGACACACCGTGAAAGTCGGTGAGGACGCCGAGCTTATCCTCTTTAGTCCGCAGCACGAGCACGGTCAGGTCATAGACCACATGCTCGGCAAAATGACCAGTTGACCCGAATAGCGCATGAATGAATAGGAGCAAAACATGGTAGACGTACTAGGGAGCACCACGACTGACAACTTGCAAGCAGGCTTACGCGGCACTTTGATTCGACCGGGCGATGTCAACTATGACGACACCCGCAAAGTCTACAACGCCATGATCGACAAGAAACCGGCTTTGATTGCCCAATGTACGGACGTAGCCGATGTTATACAAGCCGTCAACTTCGCCCGCGAGAACGGTCTCACCCTGGCCGTGCGCGGCGGGGGTCATAACGGCGGCGGCCTGGGCACCTGCGACGACGGACTCGTCCTCGACTTATCCAACATGAACGGCGTGCGCGTCGACCCCGAAACCCAAACGGTGCGCGTCGAAGGCGGCGCGACCTGGGGCAAAGTCGACCACGCCGCCCACGCTTTCGGGCTGGCCGTGCCCTCGGGCATCATCTCGACCACCGGGGTCGGTGGTTTGACGCTCGGCGGCGGTTTGGGACACCTGACCCGCAAGTACGGGCTCACCATCGACAGTTTGCTTTCTGCCGACGTGGTCTTGGCCGACGGCTCGCTGGTCACCGCGAACGAACGTCAGCACAAGGACCTCTTTTGGGCTCTTCGCGGCGGTGGTGGCAACTTCGGTGTGGTCACGTCGTTTCTTTTCAAGGCTCACCCGGTCGATATCGTCATCGGTGGCCCGACCCTGTGGGAGTTGGATGACGCGCCCCAAGTCATGCGCTGGTACCGTGAGTTCCTTCCCAACGCGCCCGAAGACCTGAACGGCTTTTTCGCCTTTTTGACCGTACCACCGGGGCCGCCCTTTCCTGAAGCGCTCCACCTCAAAAAGATGTGCGGCGTGGTGTGGTGCTATACGGGGCCCCATGAGCGGGCCGACGAAGTCTTTAAGCCCGTCCGCGAGTTCGGCCCGCCCGCGCTCCACGGCGTGCATAACATGCCTTTCCCTGCCTTGCAGAGCGCTTTCGACGGCCTCTACCCACCGGGGCATCAGTGGTACTGGCGGGCGGACTTCGTCAACGAACTTTCTGACGAGGCCATCACCAAACATGTCGAACACGCCAAGACGATGCCGACGATGCAGTGCACCATGCACCTCTATCCCATCGACGGGGCGGCGCACCGCGTCGGTAAAGGGGAGACTGCCTGGAGCTACCGCGACGCCACCTGGGGTATGGTCATCGCCGGGGTCGACCCCGACCCGAAGAGCGCCGGACGGCTCAAAGATTGGTGTGTGGACTACTGGGAGGCGGTACATCCCCATTCGGCGGGTGGAGCCTATGTCAACATGATGATGGACGAGGGTCAGGAGCGGGTGCAGGCGGCTTACCGCGACAACTACGCGCGGCTCGTTGAAGTCAAGGCGAAGTACGACCCTGAGAACTTCTTCCGGGTGAACCAGAACATTCGGCCGAAAGTCTAAAGCGAGCAAGTCGGTAACGTCCGCTCGAGCGGACGTTACCCTAGATTCCTCTCCTCACAACTATGTTGAGTTCCTACTCCTTTCCCCGCACTGCGCCCCAGGAGGCCGACCATGACCCGTTCTATTCCAAAGCGCCTGACCCTCTGGCTCACGCTGCTGCTCGTCATCACGGCTTGTAGTCAGACCCCTGAGACCCCCCCCGACCCCGTGACGCCACCGGTCATCTCCGTGACTGTCGACCCCACCCTTACACCCAACACACCCGAGTTGCCAGGTTTTGAAGACGGCAAGCCTCGCCCGGTCGCAACCGTCACGGGTGAGGAAGGCGAACAGGCCGACTTCGTGGCCGACGAACTGTGGCTCAGTACCGATCAGGAAGCTGCACTCGACGCCTTTTTGACTCGCTGGAACGGCACCGTTCTGAAGGTTTTCAATCCGGCTGAGCACAACCTGACGGGCTTGCGTCCCCAGTATCTCGTCCGCATCGACACCGCTGCTGCCGATCCGGCAACCTTAGCAGACGACCTGCAAACCCTCGACCCGAACGCCACAGGCAGCTACCGCGTCTCGAGTACAGCGGGGCTCGGGCTGCTCGCTGCCGGTGCTACTGAGGCCGCTGCGGGGCTCGAGGTGGGCCTCAACTGGGTGGGCACGCCCAGCCAATTTCGCGACCGCACCTCGAACGAAGCTCCTAGCGGGCCGACGCTTGCAGGTGTCGCTTACACCCCGAATGCCTACGGCTGGCCGTCCCATAATGTCGGTACCGACAGCGTCCTGAACATCGGGGTAGCTGAAGCCTGGCGCGCGCTCGAGCTGGCTGGAAAGCTCGACAACCGCATCAAACTGGCCGTGCTCGACATGGGCTTTCAACCCGATGCCGACTGGCAAGACGGTTGGCTGGCCGTTTCCAATGTGCCATTTATCAACCCTGTCGGCACCGAGAACCCCTTCAACTGCTCCGGCGGCGGGTCTTGCCCGTGGCACGGCACCAACGTGGCGAGCGCAGCGATGGGCAAGCCTGACAACGACTACGGTAGTGCCGGACCTGCTGGCCCCGTCGCCGACCCCGTTGCGGTTTACACCACCGGAGATATGTTCTTGTCGATGACCGCGCTCGGTGAAGCGCGCGTCGCCGGAGCCAGAATCGCCAACATGAGCTACGGAGCGCCCGTGCCCTGGTATCTGGCCTGGAGCGTGCTGCCCTTCGAAGGGGCCACCGCCGCGTTTCGCGCCACAGGCATGTTGATCTTCGCCTCTGCCGGCAACGAGGGGAAAAATGTCGACAAGGAGGGCTGTACCCTCGGGGTGTGTTGGGAGCGAACCTGGTACACGCCCTGCGAAAATGCCGGGGTGATCTGTGTGGGTGGCACGGGCGGCAACTCGAAAAACAGGGCGGGCGGCTCGAACTACGGCAACAAACAGGTCGATATTTTTGCCCCCTTCACGCTCTGGCTCGGCCCCGACCCGTCCAGCCCGACCAACGCGGTCCGGGTCAAGAACGGCACCAGCTTCTCCTCCCCCTTTGCCGCCGGGGTCGCCGCGCTCATCTGGGCCGCCGACCCGAGTATGGGGGCGGGTGAGGTCGAAACGATCCTGATGGACACGGCCCACGTCAGTCCCGACGACAAGGTGAGGCGCTACGTCAACGCGCTCGGCGGGGTTCAGGAAGTGTTCGGCAACGTCCCACCGAACGTGACGCTGCGCTCGCCCGGTCCGGGTGACGCGCCTCTCAACGTGCCGCTGCGCCTTAGCGCCGACGTGTTCGACTTCGAGGACGCTTTTCCTTGCTGCACTGTCGAGTGGACTTCGGATGTCGATGGCCTATTGGGCAACCGCAGTGACATCGACGTCGCGTTCTCCACCCTCGGCCCCCGCACCTTGACCGTGACGGCGATAGACTCACAGGGCGGGGTGGGCAGCGCTTCGGTCACCCTCAATATTGTCAACAGCGCCCCCACGGTCGAGATAGCTCAGCCTTTGGACGGGGATGAGGTTTTCCGCGACGCCAGGGTTATCCTGCGCGGTCAGGCCGAGGACATCAACGAACCAGGCGGAGACCTCGCTTGCGATAGGCTCACCTGGACGAGCAACGTACCCAGCGACCCCTTCCCGGTCAGCGGCTGCGAAGTCGAGGTGGTTTTCAGCAGCAACGGCCCCCGCACGCTGACCCTGACCGGCACCGACTCACAGGGGCGGGTGCGGGCGATACGGTGAATTTGACCATCATCGACCCACCTGTCAACCTGCCACCTTTCGTCCGCGTCATCAGTCCCGAGGATCTGGCTCCGGTGAATAGGGGTGACGAACTGAGTTTGGTAGGGGAAGCCGAAGACCCCGAAGGCTCGAGCCCCCTCGAGTACACCTGGACCGTCCGCCTAGAAAACGACAGCCCCATCGTCGTCGGCACAGAACCGAGCGTGAGCTGGACGCCGTCGGACACCTTCGACTTCAGCAGCGAGGGAACCTACAATATCGAGGTGCGCCTGAGCGTCAAAGACCCGCAAGGTGGCTCAGGGACGGACTTCGTGCGGCTCCGGTTTATCATTATCAATTGATGACGTAGCACAGAAGTAGGGGATGGGGGAGTGGAGGCGGGTCACTCGTTATCCGCGCCGCTGTGAGCGACGGCACGACCACAGTGCTCTCGCCCGACCTGGCGCTCGAGTGGGGCGTCGTCATCGACTAATACACTCTCCAGATGAACCGCTTTTGCAGCGGTTCATCCCGAGTAGAACGAGCAGAACTAAAGGCTACTCGTGTGCAAAGGATTCATCAGAATGGGAGAGTCTCATAATGAAGGAATCGAGGAGCTTCAAGGTAATCCTGATCGTCTTGGCGCTGCCCCTGTTGATCTTTGGCGGCTGGCGTCTGGTGGATCCTATTGGTTTCTACAGTTTCAGCAGCCTGGAATTGCCCGATGTTGCTGGATTGTTGAGTGAGGTGAGGGGGGCCGGTGGGATCATGATGGTCTCCGGGCTCGTCGTTGGTCTGGGAGCATTTCGACGTGCCTGGTCGCGCACCTCCGTCGTGCTCGCGGCTATTGTCTTCCTGTCGTTGGGACTGGCACGTCTGTTGGGGATTGCTCTCGACGGGTCGCCAGGCGTGGGTGTCATCCAGGGGATGACGATCGAGCTGATTTTCGGAGGCCTAGCTCTCTTTGCTTTCTTCAAGTATGGGGACAGCGACGCTTAGCTCGAGATAACAAGTCGCTCGAGCAATAACGACGACAGGGACAAAGGAGACGAGAATGAAACTAACACAAGCTGACACTACGACAGGTCAGGCGATAGCCGCGCCTACGGCCACAGTCAAGGTTTCCGACAAAGATGAGCTCGGGGTGTGGGTCGTCGGAGAGGGCGTCCCGGTCGTGCTGGTCCACGGCGCCCTGGTTTGGTCTCTCCTC
This sequence comes from Trueperaceae bacterium, assembly GCA_965214995.1. Classification (GTDB taxonomy): domain Bacteria; phylum Deinococcota; class Deinococci; order Deinococcales; family Trueperaceae; genus CBDCCT01. Next base: position 2,528,416 of record CBDCCT010000002.1, on the reverse strand, counting down.
AAGCCTCTTGCTGAGGAGCTGGCCGAGAAGGGTGATTACCAGGTGATCTGGTACCATCGGCGCGGCTACCGTGGGAAGCCAACCGGGCCAGTCGGCATTCCGGACCAGGCGCGAGACGTCGTTAGGATCCTCGACGAGCTCAAGATAAGCAAAGCCCACGCTGTCGGCCACTCCGCCGGTGCAACCTATGTATTGGCACTGGCGACGTTGGCCCAGGATCGTCTCTTGTCGGCTGCATTGCTCGACTCCGTGCTCATCCATCAGGTAGCGTCCCGCGAAATGTTCATGGAGGCAATGAAGCCCAGTATCGCGAAGGCCCAGACTGGCGACTTCGAGGGTGCCGCGGCAACGCTGTTTGCCGCACTGGGAGCCACCGAGGAGCTCCTAGAGCAAGCCTTGCCCGGGAGTTGGTCAGCTATGGCCCAGGATGCCCCAACCTATTTTCAAGTGGAGATGCCAGCCTCCAAGCAATGGATGCCCGACCCAGCGCAAGTCGAAGCGATCGAGGTTCCCGTCGCCTTCCTGTCGGCCACCGCGCTCCCGCCATTCCGCGAGACAGGCGAACTCTTACAGAAGTGGCAGCCCAACCTGACGATGCTTGAAATTTCCACTGACCACCACTTCTTCCCGATTACGGCCACTGCAGAAACGGCCGCGGTCATTGACGGCTGGATCAAGAGCCAGGGCACCACGAACTAGAGAGGGAGCGCCTGGGGCCGTCCTGACCTGAACTTCATCTACAAGCCATGCACGCGTTGTCATACCGAGGGCGAGGTCCTAGATTTCTCTCCTTAAAGAACCGCATGGGGAAGCTTGCTTTAAGGAGGAGCTGAACAATGCTGCGACAGTATCTTTCAACGCTGATGCCCCGCTAACCGCTCAATTCTTTATTGCGGACCACGCTTTGCGCCACAGCTTTCATCAGAACAGGAGAACCTCATGAAGCCCAAATTACCGCCGACCTCCTTTAGAATCGCTGCGATACAGGCGTCATCGGTGTTTCTCGACCGTGACGCGAGCATCGATAAGGCTTGTAATCTGATTCGGGAGGCGGCAGACGGTGGAGCGACGCTCGCTGTATTTCCAGAAGCTTTCGTGCCCGGTTACCCGCTGTGGGTATGGTTCATCCCCTCCGGCCAGACGCACCCGTTGCGAGCGCTGTATAGCGAGTTGCACCGAAACTCGCTAACGATCCCTGGTCCAGAGACCCTCCGTCTTGGAGAGGCGGCGGCGGACTGCGGAATCACCGTGGCGATTGGCGTGAACGAAAGGAATTCCGAGGCTAGCGACTCGACTCTATACAACACGCTTCTCTACCTCGGATCGAACGGAGCGGTGCTCGGGAAGCATCGCAAGTTGATTCCCACGGCTGGGGAGAGACTGGTTTGGGGGCAGGGGGCAGAGGCTGGTCTCGAAGTGTTCGATCTCCCCTTCGGTCGACTCGGCGGCTTGCTTTGCTGGGAGAACTACATGCCACTTGCGCGCTACGTCTTACTGGCGCGGGGTGAGCAGATCCATGTTGCTCCGACCTGGGACAGGGGTGAGCCGTGGACTTCTTCTATGCGGCACCTGGCCAAGGAGGGTCGGTGTTTCGTAGTCAGCGCCTGCCAGGCGTTCCATAAAGATGACATTCCCGACTCCCTTGCATTTAAGAGCGAGTATCTCGGGAACATCGAGGGCTGGATCAACCCGGGGCTGAGCCTGATCGTGGACCCGGACGGAAAAATCGTCGGTGGACCCTTGGAAAAGGAGGAGGGAATTCTATATGCAGACGTGGAGCCGCATCAGCTCATAGGACCGCGCTGGCAGTTGGACGCCGCCGGACACTACGCTCGGGACCTCTTTCGGCTTACGGTTCAGCAGGGAGTAAGGCCCTTTGCGCGCGGCGGAGACGCTTACGGCCCGTTAACAGATATGGGACACGGGGGTAGTACGCGCTTGTCAGGCCCTTTCTGCGCGCGGCGGAGACGCTCGAGGACGAAGATGACCACGCGCCCGTATAACACTACCGATATGGGACGACGGTTGGGTATTCGCTACGCGCTTGTCATCGGGAAGACCGTGTGGAAGAATCGACATCATCTGCGGTGGCTGCGCGGCCCAACAAACAGGCATGATCTTTCGCCGGGCTGCCCTCTTACCTGTCAAGCTGCTCCAAGCTGAGAATTCGTCCTGAGAGACTACGATGATTGCGCCTTTGCAAGAAGAGCTTGCACCCTGCCTCGATCCTGGCGCGGCTGGCGAGCCATCCCGGCAAACGGCAAAGATGCTCAAACTGAACCCCGACCCCTTCCCACAGAGAGAGCACAAAAAACCGGGCTCTCCCGAACTTTTGATGACACCGGGATTCTCCCTCTGCTATAACCGCCTGCATGGACGGAACCCCCTTACTGGCTGACCCTGAAGTCCTAACACTCAAACGTATTGAACCGCTAGACGAGCTTGTTGTGCTGGTCGTCGCCGCGAAGCGTCCCGCAGCAGCCTGCCCGCTGTGTAAACAGATGTCCTCGCAGGTCCACAGTCACTACGAGCGCACGATAGCCGACCTGCCGTGGCAAGGCGTGACGGTGCGGTTAAAAGTGGCGATGCGTCGCTTCGTATGCACGCAATCCTTGTGCCTACGGCAGATCTTTTGCGAGCGCCTTTCAGGGGTCGCGCTTGCCTACGGGCGCAAAACCGAGCGGCTCCAAAAAGCGCTGCACCATGTCGGCTTCGCGACGAGTGGTGAGGCAGGTGCCCGGCTAAGCGAGCAGCTCGGAATGCACGTCAGCCCAGACACGCTACTGAGGCAGATGCGGCGGGCGCCGTTAATCGCCCATCCCACGCCTCGTGTTCTTGGGATAGACGACTGGGCGTTACGAAAAGGATACCGCTACGGAACGTTGCTCGTGGACTTGGAGCGTCACAGACCTATAGACTTGCTCCCCGAACGTGAAGCGGCCCCTCTGGCGGCGTGGCTCAAAGCCCATCCGGGTGTTGAGATTATTAGCCGTGACAGGCTTCTGCCCTATATCGAAGGAGCACGCGAGGGGGCACCCCAGGCCGTCCAAGTCGCCGACCGTTGGCACCTGCTGAAGAATCTGACCGAGGCCGTGCAACGTTTCGTCACACGTCAGCATGAGCTTATCCGCCAGGTCACCGCGAACATCCGCGATGTGTAACTCCTCGACCACGTCCTCAGCCCTTCCCTGTCACGCTTCTCCTCCAGAGAACCGAAGCTGATCGAGCAGAACCGTGCTAAGCGCTACGCACGCTACTGCCAAGTTGTTCAGCACCATCAGCAAGGCTGGTCGAAAGCCGATATCGCTCGGGAGCTAGGTATCCACGCCGTTACGGTGCGCACCTACATCAACGCTGGGACGTTCCCTGAGCGTGCTCAGTATCGACTGGGCAGTAAACTCGACCCCTACTTGCCTCGTCTGAATAGGCGTTGGCTCGAGGGGGAGAAGAATGCTGAGGTGCTCTGGCGCGAGGTTGCGGGGCAGGGTTACCCCGGTAAACCCAAGATGGTGCGCCGCTATATCGCCTGGCCGGGGCGCTGCCTGAAAGGCTTCACTCCTGAACAACAGAAGCAGTTTCTAAGGGCAGCAACAACCTTCAAAACGCCTTCGACCAGGCGCGTGACTTCATGGTTGCTGAAAAAACCAGGTACCTTGAAAGCGGACCAGCAGCCCTTCATCCTACGGCTCAGCACCGAAAATCCGGACGTTGCGGAAGTTCAGGAGCTGGCGCGAGCTTTTCAGCAGATGATTCGGGAGCGTCAGCCTGATGTCCTTCTTGTTTGGCTCGAGCGGGCCGGACAAAGCAGCGTGACCGAGATGAAAAGCTTTGCCACCGGCATCAGGCAAGACTATGCGGCGGTTGCGGCTGCGCTCGAGCACGAATGGTCGAACGGACAAACCGAGGGGCAGATCACCAGGCTGAAACTCATCAAGCGGCAGATGTATGGCCGGGCCAACTTCGACCTGCTGAAAGCGCGGGTTCTTTATGCGGGTTAGAAGGCGATTCGCAGCCTTGGTGAACTACAGTCTTGGAGGCGAAGTTTCGATCATCAAAAGTTCGGGAGAGCCCACTTTTTTGTGGTCTCCATCAAGTAAACGCCGGAAAAAGCGTTTCGCAGCTTTTGCACTGCGCTCTTCTTGTAAGAGCACGTCCAGCACCTCACCATGCTCGTTCACCGCCCGCCAGAGCCAGTGGACCACGCCACCTAGAACGACACGCACCTCGTCTAGGTGCCACGTTCTACCTCGTCTGGGCTTACGGTGTCTTAGCGCCTCCGCCAGGTCAGGACCAAACCTTGAGCACCATGCACGAATAGTTTCATGGCTGTCCTCAATGCCCCGCTCGAATAGAAGCTCCTGCACATCCCGGTAGGAGAGCAAGAAACGGTGGTAGAGGTACACGGTATACGAAATCACCGCTTTGGGGAAGCGATATCCTTTGGGGCATTCGGCAGCGTCAGACACTCCGGCAGCTTACCTCAGTTGAAACAACTTGACGCAACCGACACGCCTTCGGACGTAGCTGCCTTTGCCAACCTCCCGTACTGAGTATGTGCAGCAAAGGCGCTGGCGTTCGCGTCGTCTCATCCTGGACTTGGCATACTAGGATCGATAAATTGAATCGGATAGACGTGGACGAGGTAGAGATACAGAAACGCCATCGAGAGGGTCAAGATGATGACGCCGATGACGGGCGAGCTCACCTTGAAGCCGGTGCCTGAAACCTCCAGGTCGGTCCCGAGGGTTTTCTCACCAGCCGCCCCTCTAGAGAACACGACGAAATGCGCTACCGCCAGCGCTAAGCCCGTCGAAACGATGGCGAGTACGGCGACAAAAATCGCGACACTGGACCGGTACTGCCACATGAACACGCGCTCGAAGTGGACAGCCCTGAAGGCATCGAGCCCGGAGGACTGGTCCGTTCCGGTCACCGCCGGGTCTACTGGCGGGCATGGACTCGCGTCTCCGTCAGGCACCCTTGTGACACCCTCGCCACTAATCGTTAATACTTCCTTACTGCCCCAGCGCCTTAGCTCACCGTTGTTCCAGAGAAGCGCCGTACCGTCGGGCGAGCAAACCAGGATCCCCTCGGCGCTCTCGTTGACCACACTTTGGTCGCTTAGGATCATCGGCTGCGACTTTCCAGAGTTCGGTAGGCCGAAACTCAGAAGCGTAAGGCCGAGAACGGCGTAGCGCGTCATTGCAGCAGGCGCCCGACGACGCGAGTCCGGCTGCTCACCAACCGCGGCAGGTCCAGCCCGCTCTCCGCCGACCTCAAGTTGGAAAGGGAGGCTTCGTCATTGTTGACTAGGAACTCGATGGTTTTGTACAAAACTTCTGCCATCTCGTTGAACCAATCTTCGCTCTGTCCCGTCATGGCAGGCGGGACCAAAGCTATTTGGATGAATGTCCAAGACGTGGTCGTGCCGTCCGGATGTTCGACGATTCTTCCCCCGTCAGAATAAGTAATTTTGCGACCGTCGGGTTGATTGACCTGAACGGAACCGTCAGGAAGGATCCTTCTGGAGCCGGAGCCCAGTGTCGAGGCGGATGATTCCACCAGCATTTCCAAAATTTCCGGCCGGGTAAAGACACTTGGTGCGAAGGGTAGCACCTGGACCGCTACCTCGCGCCGGAAGGTTTCGCCCCGGTGGTAGGCGGTCCTGCCGCTGCCGTCCGTGAAGCGTGTGAATGCCCCGACCTCTAGACGTTCCCCCGAGCGCACGATCGTCATCATGGTTTCGGCGTGCGGGAAGGTGTAGGCCGCGATCAGGGCGGATCCTGCTTCTGAGAGGTCGTCCGAGGCGGAAGAGGCGTAGCCGGTGGCCCTGGCCTCCCCCCATTCACAGTCCTGCGGCGAGCAGGCGCCCCAGGCTTTTATAGTTGCACCGGCGGCGTCGGCGCTGATCTCGATTCGCGTTATCCCGCGCGTGTCGGCGTCGGCGTTGATCCACGCCCCGTCTAGCTCGCCGAGCTGAGCCAAGGCATGCGTTAGGAGAAGCGCGATTAGGGTTACTAAGGCTTTTTTCACGATCTTCCTCACTTTCAGGCGTGGGTTTCTGGTGCTCGTGGGGGAAGCCGAGGGTGTGGCCGATCTCGTGGATGGCGGTGTCGAGCTCGCCGGGCCGCGTCAGGTCCCAGCCGAAGTTCATGGTCCGCTCGTTGGGACTGCGGTGCTCCAGGATCTCCCGGCCGAGCCAGGACCAGGCCCGTCGCCCTGCATAAAGCCGATGTGCACCTACCTAGGCCTCCTCGCGGTCCGGGACCTCCTGAAAGCCGACGCCGATGCCGACCTCGAGCCACGCCTCGAAGCCCTGGCGCACCACCTCTTTTTGCGCCGCGTCTCCCACCCAGGTGCGCCATCGGGTCGTGCCGTTGGTGAACATGACGTTCTCGCCGTCGGTGTCGCGGTCGAAGAAGTAGTAGCGGAGCAGGGTGCCGCTGTTCCACTTGTTGCCGAGCAGGTTGATGAGCTGGACCCGGTCACCCACCACCCCGAGCGTGAACACCCGCTCGGGCAAGGCGCAAAAGAAGCGCCCGACGTCGTCCGGCTTATCTTCGCCCAACGCGCGCACGGGTAGGCCCGCCGGGATGGAATGCATGGGCAGGGCCTTCTCTCGGAACGCGACCCCGAAGGCGGGCGCGGCCTGGCGTCCCGAGCGAGCTCCCTTCGTTTCTGCGGTGAGGCCCTGTTTCTTAAAGTTGGCAAGCGTGCCCTGGCCGATCCCGCGGATGGTGAGAAGGTCCTGCAGATCATGGTAGGGGCGCCCGCGGATGATGGCATCGGCGAGGTCCTCACCGATCCCTTCAATCGAAATGAGCTCCTCGACTGAGGCGGTGTTGGTGTTGACGGCCATATCAGATCTCCTTTCCCAATCCAACGGGCCGTAGTAGTAACCGCAAGCGCCTGGTTAGAGCGCGAGGGTCGAACCCACAAGGACGACGTAAGGAGAACGCTTTAGTGGAGGATTGTCACCTCTAATATTATGATACACCTACAAAAGGGTGGTCATGTGAGATAATCTCAGGCCTCTCTTGGAGTGTTGTCCTGAACGCTTTAATCTGCAGTTTCCTTGCAATTGGGAGCGCCTAGAATTTACACCGTCTCAGAATAATTCTTAGAAAATTTGAGATTATCTCAGCCCACTACCCAATTCTTCTTGACCAAGTGAGATTGTAATAGTAGAGAGAACAAAAGCCAAACATAAGTGACTGAGCCGTCGATTTGAAATTTGTAGGATCATCTTCAGCCTCTCGATCTGCGTCAGATGAAAATGAGACTCGTGAATTCACCTAGGTTCTGTTGACATTCTCATGCGGTGAGCTGTTAGAAGAGGGGATGAGCAGGGTAAAACTCAAGGCTAAACAGTGGCATAAAATCAGAACGTTCTTAGATGAGAACCCGCAGGTGTACGTGGGGCAAGAGAAGCAGTGCCGTAGATTTGTCGAAGGTGTACTTTGGCTGCTGCGGAGCGGTTCTCAGTGGCGACTTCTTCCCAGAAAGTACGGCAAGTGGAACAGTGTTTACAAGCGCTTTGACCGGTGGAGTGAGCGTGGTGTATGGCAGGAGCTGTTTGAACACCTCGCGGATGACCCGGACATGGAAAGCGTCATGATAGACGGCTCCGTAGTACGGGCACATGCGTGCTCCGCGGGTGCGCCCTCTAAAAAAGGGGGCAAGAGGCGCAGAACCTAGGCTATAGTCGCGGCGGGTTTAGTACGAAGATACACGTGAGCGTCGATGCTCTAGGCAACCCGCTGCGACTGTTACTCACCGCGGGACAAGCGCATGAAGCGCCACGCGCCAAAGCGTTGCTAGCAGGCTATGAAGCTGAGTTCGTCATGGGCGATAAGTCTTATGACGCTGACCATGTGCTTCTTACTATCGCCGAGATGGGTGCGCAGGCGGTGATTCCACCTAAGAGCAACCGCAAGGAGCAGCGTGAGTATGACCAAGAACTCTATAAAGAGCGTCACCTCGTTGAATGTTTTTTCAACAAGCTTAAACGGTATAGGCGCTGCTTCTCACGCTTTGACAAACTGGCTCGTAACTACCTCAGCTTCTTGCATTTCGCCTCCGCTCTCATCTGGTTGAGGTGAAATGTCAACACAACCTAGTTGATTTTTTATATTACGCCATTCAATACTGCACCTTAAAGCTCCGGCTGTCGGCGAGCTTGTTCCTCCTGCGGTCATAGAGCCGGGTGGTGCTGATGTCGGCGTGCCCCGCCCACACCTGCGACTCAGCCAGATCCGCCCCATGCTCTAAGGAGTTGGTGATGGCCGTGGCCCGGAGCGCATGGACGCTAAAGCCGGTCACCGCCTCGAGCAGCCCAATCTCCCTGCCGTAGCGCTTCACCAGCCCATAGACCGACTGGTAGTGCAGGGGCTTCTCCAGCGTTTTGGTGACGTTGTTCCTGACGGGACGGAAGAGCGCCCCTTTCTTGTCGTCGCGGTGCCCCGCCGCCTCGAGATAGGTGTCGAGGGCGATGAGCGCGGTCGGTGCAGCCGGGATGTAGCGCACCTTGTCCCGTTTGCCATGAAGCTTCAGACAAATCACCCCCTGCCGCTGGCTCACGTCCTGCACCTTGAGCTTGACCAGCTCGTCGGCCCGGATGGCGTGAAAGAGGAACACGGCTAAAATAGCCCGGTCCCGCTTCCCCTTTAAGGTGGTGGGGGAGGGGGCGTCTAACAGGGCTCGAGCCTGCGCGTCGCTGATGGCCGGGGTTTTGCCCTCGTTGGCCCCTTCGCTCGGTCTCTCCACCCCGGTCACGGGGTTGTGCGTCACCGCGTTGGCGTTGCAGAGGTAGCCGAACAGCGAAGAGAGCGCCGACATCTTCCTCCGGATGGTGGCGGCGGCCAGCTCCCTACGCTCTAAGTCATCCCGCCACGCAATGAGATGCGCCCTCGTGACCACCCGAAAGTCCTCCGGGTTTTGAATCCCCACAAAGAGGCTAAAATCCTGCACGTCTCGCCGGTAGGCTTTCCTTGTATTGGGATTCCGGATGTTGGCAAACCACTCGACCTCGGGGGGCACCTGGGCCAAGCCTCGGAACTGCTCATCGGTGAGACGTCGAGGCTCGAGCTCCCCCTCAACTCTTTGGACTCTCTCTACTCCCTTATCCATGCCCCATCTTACTAGAGATAAAAAATGGATTATCTATAGTGGAGCGGAAAGGTCGAAATTCTAACCCTATTACAACCCTACATTACTAATATAAGGGATCAATTGAGCAGGTTTTGGTAATAGCCTGGGCCATAAGTTGTGAGCATTTCAATGAGAGGAGTCGAGAGCATCAGAAGCGCTTCGACTGTATAAACGTCCATTAGCAGATGTACATCCATCACATCGCTATCTAGGTTTTGGGTCTAAGGTCACATTACAACCTCATCAATTTGCAGTCGTCATCCTCGAGGCACCGGAAGCCATTTCTTTTTTATGGTATGCCAAGTCCGTTTGTTACGAAGGCTTGTTCATATCAACACATACCTAGCTTTCCGCAAAAAGGAGGTTCCTTCCATGCTTACATAGGCAAAACGCCAGTGTCATGGCTTTAGGTAGCTAAGAGGGTCTAAACAGGCTAACTGGTCAGGGCTTGGTCAGGCTTGAAGTGCTGTACTCATAAAGCCCGCTTAAGGCGGAGTCGAAAGGAGTCGAAGATGCCAACAGTCGACGTTTCTGAAACCGTGGAATATGAAGAAGACGCATTCGAAGGTTCAGTGCCCGAAGATGAGTTAAACCTCGAAGCCGACGCCGATGACACCGACGAGGTCGACCACGAACAGGTCTCGAACGACAGCTCCGACGAAGCTGTCGACCTGGAATCGCCCGAAACAGGAACCGAAGAGACCATGTCTATCGACGCAGACCGTGAGCTTGAATTCGATTCTTCTCTGACGGAGAGCGTGCTCGAGCTAGACGGACCGAGCGATGAAAGTAATATACCGCTACTGGACGCCTGGTACGCCGACTATACCGACCCCACCACGCAAATGCTGGTACGTCGACAAGAGGGGCTTGGTGAGGAAGCCGCCGAAGTTGTCATCGGGAAAGATGACCGCGTCAAGGTCAAGAATACAAAACCTTACCCGTGGCGTACCATTTGTTCGTTGCTGATTACGGCGGCTGATAACAGCCGCTGGATAGGCACAGGTTGGCTAGTAGGTCACCGGACGGTAATTACGGCCGGTCACTGCGTATACATCCATAGCCGGGGTGGTTGGGTTAAGAATGTCGAAGTGATCCCGGGGCGCAATGGCAACCAAAGGCCCTACGGCTCGGTCACGGCTACCAGCTTCCGTAGTGTCAAGGGGTGGACGAACGAAAAGAAGCGCACCCGCGATTATGGCGCCATCATCCTGCCCAGAAGTCGTCCGCTTGGTAAAAGCCTGGGCTACTTTGGCTATGCGAACTACAGACTGACCTCACTCCTGGGTTCGAAGGTCAATCTGTCAGGCTACCCAGGGGATAAGCCCACAGGCACACAGTGGTGGCATGCACGCCGCATTAAGTTCGTTACCTTGCGGACTCTTGTTTATAACATCGACACCTTTGGTGGACAGAGTGGCTCACCGGTATGGCGGCTTAAAGACGGTAAGCGCTACGCCGTAGGGATTCACACCAACGGCAGCTCATCAGGTAACTCGGCGACGCGCATCACCAAACCCGTTTTCAACAACATCAAGAAATGGAAATCTGAGGGTATGGTCTAAGGCCAAGGACCCGGGCCTTGAGAGTCTCAAGGCCCGGGTCCTGGAAGTGAGGGAGAGATGCCGAAAACAGCTGGACGTGTCGGAGGCCAGGTGACACGGAATGGACAACCTGTTGTAGGGGCAACCGTCATGATTGCGGAGGGTCCTGACCATACGGATATAGCTGCACTGACAGATGATGCGGGACGCTACCGATTCGATGACCTAATCCCAGGCGACTATAGGTTGATGGTTGTCGTGGAAGGTCTTGAGCCGCACTCTAGGAGCGTTACTGTCACTAAGGACACTTCCCCCCTTGATTTTACGTTTTGATCAGATAGATTTCATTCTGGCCTAACGAGATTTGATCCTAATTTTTTGATATAGATTACGGAATAAAAATCCACGCCCTACACTTGACTAAAGTAGGTTTAAAACCCTTAGTACGACGTCATGGCCTATAGATATTCATTATCTACGTAGATTGAAGCCCATTTTTACAAAGGAGATTGGTAATGGCTGACCATGTACTGTCCCGCCTCCGAGATGACGATGTCGTCTTAGATAATCTACCCGATTCGATACAAGCCAGCCTCGAGGTCCGCGAGCGGTTTCTGGATAGCTTGCCCTCGGATTCGGGTGGCTTCAGGTTCATAGCCGCCGATCTGCAGCGTTGGCGACCTAGCGATACCGTCACCGTAGCTTTTCTGGGGGGCGATAGCGACCTACACCGGGAAATTGCTGCGGCCACGGAGGTTATCAGCGAGGCCTGTAACCTCACCCTGGATTTTGGTGTCGACGAATCGACGGGTGCCCACCGAACTTGGTCCGAGGAGGATCAGGAGTATCAGGCCGATATCCGGGTTAGCTTCGACAAGAGCGGGTATTGGTCGTTAGTCGGAACGGACTCCATTGATCCGCAGATCGGTTTTGCTCACCAGGATGTTGGCGGTAGGCCTTACCAACGGAGCCTTAATCTAGGTGGTTTCACAGTCCAGCGACCAAGCAACTGGGAAGGCGTCGTCCGACACGAGTTTCTTCACGCGCTGGCCTTTCACCACGAGCACCAGAACATGCGCGGACCCTGCTCCGAGGCGTTTCGCTGGGAGGACGATTTCGGCTATCAGCCCACGCAAGATGATGATGGTCGTTTTGTCCCCGACTCCCAGGGACGCCGACCCGGCATCTACACCTACCTGGCAGGCTTCCCCAACTTCTGGTCGAAAGCAAGGGTGGACCATAACCTGCGCACTGAAGAATCTCCCGGAGTAGTGGCAGGCCCTTTCGATTCCGCCTCCGTAATGCTGTACCGTTTCCCTTCTTTGTTCTACCGCACCGAGGACAACCCGTGCGCACCGACAGGCGACGGCGTTGCCCTCTCCGAAGGTGACAAGCGCGGGCTTAGTTTGCTTTACGGCGACCGGCCTGAGGACATTGACGCCTTTGCTTTGCGGACCCGCGAGTTGGCCGAAGCCGTTGTCTCGGCCTACCCCGAGGCGAGAACTAGAACGGTTTCCCAAGAAGGGTTCGCAGCCTCCGCGATGCAGCGTGTAACGCGGATATTGGGGGAATAGCCAGAAATGAATGGCTTTATTTGCTACTTTGACCTCGCTTCCGATGCGAGGTCGAAGGCAACTAAAGAACGCAGCGCTGACGGAAAACCCCTGCACTGGTTCTGGCAGTATCTGGCGCTCGTGGCCGGTATTCTGGTCCAACCTTTCTTTGCCACCTACCAGCAAACCGGAATCTGGAGCTTTGAAGGGTTTGCGGGACGAATCTGGTTCGCCCTGATCGCGGGGATTGTCGTGTTTCCAGGAGTGTACAGGAACTCGTTCGATCCTGAGAAGCCGATCTTTGTCCAATGCTGCGGTATGGCGGGACAAGGACAAAAGGCGCGCATTGCTGCTGTCGCTCGTCGTGCATCTCCTCGCGGTAGTCCCCCTCTTCGCTTGGCTCGTCTTCCGAACGCCGGAGGAGACCTTCATCATTATCGAGCTCGACACGCCCGAGCTCGCCGAGACGACCGAAGAGGCGTCGGCCGTGGACGAGCCCGCCCCCCAAGCGCCGACGCCGCAGGTGGCCGACGCTGAAGTAGAGGAGCCGCGGGCGAGCGGACCCGAGGTCGAGACGCCCGACGCAAGGCCGGAGGACGTTCCTCAAGAAGCTCGAGCGCCGCAGCCCGCGCCAACCGAGCCCGTCGAAGAGGTCACTGGGCACGCCGTGCCCCGGCCACGAGTTGAGGTCTCAGTCGCGCCGGAACGTGCTGTGCCGCGGCCGCAGGTCGAAGCCTCGGTGACGCCAGAACGGGTGATACTTCTGCGTGTGACGCGCGCAACTGCCGCAGAAAGTCCTCCCGAAAATCTAGTGTGCTTCTGTTGCTCACACACGATGCCTATCACTTTTTGTCGGAGGGATCAGCGCCGCCTGAGCTGCCCCTATAGTTTCTGCCAGGTCAACACCCAGGCGTGGCACGGCGTAGCGTCAAGACGTATCGTTCCGTCACGAGTCTCCAGTTCATAACCGCAGAGTTCGTCTTTCAACCTTACGCCCTCAGGAAACGGCGACGGCAGAACAAGCTGGCGCGGCGCTCGCGTGTTGTTGAGGATGACAAGGACTTGATCCTCGCCGTGCCCTCTGACATAAGCCACCGCTCGATCATTGCTCCAGACAGTTTCTAAATGTCCGTGGCGTAAGCAGCTATGCCGGCGGCGAAGCTCGATGAGCTTGTGTAGGTGCGCCCTGAGCGGTCCGTTCCACTGCTCTTCTTCCCACACCATCGGCTTACGGCAGCCGGGGTCGTTCTCGCCCGTCATACCGTTCTCGTCGCCGTAGTAGACGAGCGGTGCGCCAGGCAGTGTGAAGAGGAGCGTGTAAAGCAATGAAGCGGCGCTTGTATCTTCATCACAGACTGTTAGCAGGCGGGCAGTGTCGTGCGAGCCAAGTAAGGTCAACATACCGAACTCGCTACCCTTGGGCATCTGCTGGTGGAGCGTTCTTAATCCCCGAGCGAAAGCGTCTCCGGTTAGCGCGTTAGTCAGCGAGAAATCAAAGGCAAGCCCCCGCAGCCCATAATGTGTCGCCCCGTCGAAGCTGTCGCCCTGCAAAAACGCCGAGGGGTCACGCCACTCCTCGGCGACAAGGTAGGCGTCTGGATATTGCTCTTTCACGACCTGCCGGAAGCGCCGCCAGAAGCCAGTGTGAATTTCGTAAGGGACGGTCCAGTCGCCAGCCGTCGATGCCTCGCCCCAGCTACAACCTAGAACGAGCTGCGAGCATTCACTAGTGGGCCACTACCGTCGTTTGATCCGACCATAGGTCAAGGCTGAAAGCCGACGCTTCGCGCTTTGTTGGAGCAGCATTTTCGATGCTCACCTGTACGAGCAGGGCGCCTGCTCGAGCACGTTCGCCGTAAGGGGTAGGCGACCGGGACCTGAGCTGGTACCGAACCTTCGGCCAGGGAGAAAGTTTACAGCCACCTAAGGAAAAGTAGCCGTCTTGGGAAGCAACGGTCATGATGTCAACGCGCTCAACAAACGCAGCAGGATTAACGACTAAGCTCACCTGCCGCTACGAAGCGCAGCGAAGTAGCGGCAGGTGCAGCGCTTCGTTAGGTGTTGTGTTCCAAAGTTATCACCACTTTTGCTTTGGCGTGTCCTTCCCCGAGATACCGGATAGCTTCAGGAACCTCGCTTAATGGGTAACGTCTATCTATCACCGGTACGACCTTGCCGGTTTCAAGAAGCTCTTTAATAAGTGCCAAATCCTTCTTGTTTGGTCTCGCCAGCATGTTACCCATCTTTTTGCTCCCGGTCATTGACATTAACGGTCCTAGGAGCATGGCTTGAAACAGTTGAGTCATGGAACCTCCGGTTGTCACATAGATTCCCTCGGGACTTAAGGCACGCTGGTAATCAAAAATTGAACGGTTTCCGTTGGCCGCGAGGATCAGGTCGTAGCGCTGACCGGTCTTGGTGAAATCCTCTTGCGTGTAATCGATGACATGATCGGCCCCAAGTGAGCGCACCATGTCCATTTTGCTCGTGCTGCACACGGCAGTGACTTCAGCCCCGAACGATTTGGCAATCTGCACCGCAAACGTACCCACACCACCGGACGCACCATTGATCAAGACCTTTTGCCCCGCCTGGATCTGCCCTTTATTGCGAAGACCCTGCAGGGCGGTGACTGCCGCAAGAGGAACAGCCGCTGCTTGCTCAAACGGTATATTGGCCGGTTTCAACACCAACGCGTTTTCACCTGCACATACATACTCGGCAAAAGCGCCCCAGCCACAGGCAGATAAATCCCCAAAGACTTCATCCCCTGGCCGAAATAGTGTTACGCTTCTGCCAACCGCTTCAACCCGCCCCGCGACGTCAGCGCCGGGAATCGTATTTTTTGGTTTTAGAAGTCCGGTAGCAAAGCGGGCCAGGAACGGGTCAGCTCTCACGAGACGCCAGTCAGCGGCATTGACGGAGGCGGCGTGAACTTTTATCAGCACTTCATTGTCACTGGGAGTCGGTTTTTCGACCTCTTTAAACTGAAGGACATCCAAGGGGGCTCCGTACTCTGTGTAGACAACTGCTTTCATAGAAACTTCCTCTCTTTTCGGTTGTACGCCACCGCGCCTGGGCTACCGCGGAACATGATGATCCCCAGCCATACACCCCACACGATCTCACCCAGCCTAAACCCAATCCCCACCACCTCGAGAGCCGGGACAACCGTGAGAATACCCGCCACACCGATCACCACCCCAAGGTAGTTCAATGCCTGGGAAGCTTCGCTCGCTGGAAGGCTTCCCAAGTTACGAGTAAGATCCATAGGCCACCTACAATCTCAACCCTGCCAACTAATCCCTCAAGCACGGAGCTAACCGCCAACCAGACCATCGTAGTGTAAGACGGGTCTGTAGGAACATAGAAGAGGCTCAAGGAACCAAATATTTCGATAAACACATACAGGAGCCCTGCAACTCTTGCAATCTTTTTTGTTGAGTTCATACTGTTCTTTCCTTTTTGAGTAGTTTGGCGCAACTTGCTGTTTGGCATCTGAGCCGTCTCCCTGGCCGTATTCAACGCGCGTGGCCTGCGGCCGATGTGTATCTCATCTGCGGTCTACTTTTGCCGTCAGGTCGATGCGCTTGTTAGACGGGCTATGCGGAGCTGCTCACGCTGGCTCCACTCCAAAGCCGCGAGCCCGCCGACGAACACGCCCTCACCCACCAAGTGCGTCAGGCCGAACATGGACGCTGTCCCCGTCAGCGCCGCCGCCGTGAGCACGCACAGGCCGCCCCACGTCGCGTTCGCGACGACCAGCAGCACGATCAAGGATCGGCGCAGGTGGGGTCTGCCGCCCGGCAGATCGGAGACCGCCGACACGATGGGTTCACCACCCGACGACTAGGGCTGGGCTGACACCCGTCCCATAAGCGATCTTCGACCGGTGCACCGAACAGGTGCTCCTCCGCCGGTGCGTGGTTAATCAGTCGCTTCCGGATAGCGATCGCGGCCGCGATGGAGGTCGTGAGCGCAAGGATCTCGCCGGCGAGCACCTTGAGCCGGTTCGGTTACGAACAGCATCCGGATGGTGCCTTTGTTGAACCGCACCGTTCGGGCCGACGAACCCGGCCACACCGCCTTCGGGCAGGTCGAGGTCGATCTCGTTGACGGCCCGGAGGACGCCGAAGTCCTTGGTCAGGCCGGCCGTTCGGATCGAAGCCATGTGCCTACCGTCCCATCTGGACCTGCGGTCGGTGGGGTGCGGCGGGCTCTGTCGTCGACGGTAAGGTCGTGCGGGGCCAGGTCCAGGCGGCGCGCAGGATGAAGGCCAGGATCAGCACCTCGACTCCGATGGTGAGGGCGTAGTAGAAGGCATAGTCCGGGAGCGACCCCAAAAAGTTCATCCCCACGGCGGGGATGTACAGCGATGCAACGACGAGGTTCGTGGCGCGGTTCACCCGGGCGGGCAGCGTCATGGAGAGCACGATCATCAGGGCCGGAATTGCGATGATCGCGAAGAAAATGGACATCAATGTTCCGCTGATGTCCAACTCGAAGATGACGCCACCCCGGATGTCGTCGATTTCGCCGGGCTGGTAGAGGTGGAAGTAGTCGATGTAGATGACGAGGAACATGAGGCTGGTCCAGGCTGCCGCGAGCTTGGCTTGCACCGGGATCGGCGGGTTGTCGAGCAGGTTCGGGGTGTTCGTTCGGATGGTCATCGGCTTTTTGATCGAATTCATTTTTTAGTCCTTGTCTTGAGTGGTGTAGGAAAGCGTTGATGAAGGGTCCTGCATGGAATTGCGGTCGCCATGCTGTTCCTCGGGAGTTGAACTACAGCGGAGACGCTGCCAAATTTCTTGAACGATAGTCGTCCCAGAAATCGACAATCTCCAGCCATGCCGCTTTGAGATAGTTTCTAAGTCCTTTCGAATGGCGCGGGCGCGTCCACTCTTCCTTCCTGCATGGTCTTCAGCGCGCCCGCCCTTTCCTCTGTCTTCAAGACTCCCGACGGGGCCCTCGACAGACGGTAGACCTTCCAACCCAGGACGAACTGGAAGATGATGATTGCGAAAAAGGTGGCCACGACGATCATGGAGGAGGGATCGATTATGAAGAAAGCTGCCCCTACCAGACCAATCACCCCGAGCACCACGCTGACCCAGCCAAAGCTCTTGCCAAAAGCCGGGGTCCGAAGCATTGCGACTCCGAGGGCAACAATACCTATCGGGACGACAAAGAACCCTACGGCGACTAGTGCCTCGAATATGCCCCACGTCGCCTGCCACATAAGGGCGAGTGTCGCCTGCTCCCCGGGAGTTGTCCCAGAAGCATGATAGAGGTCGGAAAGCGGGGCGGTAGCGACATGCGGGAGAGCCCCGGCCAAGAGCACAACCAGACCCAGAATACTTAGGACGGCCCCAAAGTAAGCGGGCGCTAAGCTCGTCGTCCGGAGAGCCCGATATAAGGCAAGGAAGAGGACGATCCCCAAGATGAGAGCGACCATGTATAGGCTATTCTCTGCTATCCGGGCCGCTAAGATATCGGGGAATCTTATGACCCACTCCTCGAGATCGGCGGGCTCCTCTGTTCCCACGGGACCGGCAACTACTACGACGAAGGCGAGAATGTGAAGGATGCTCCCAAGGATGCCAGCTAAACCACCCCATTGCAGAACGCTTTTCTCCTGCGCCATTTCCTGTAAATCATTCATTGTTGTTCTCCTTTTCTTAATTGAATTGGACTTTGCTGTTGGAGCGGACGAGTATAACCACCCATGCGGCTGCAGCGAGAGACGGCAGAACGAGTAATGTCAACGCAGCCGGCGCTTCAAAAACTGCTGAAGCGACGATGGCTGACGCCCACAACAGCGAGTTGGCTAACTGGACTTGCTTGTTCATGGTTTGCTCCTTTTCTTGAGTGATGTAGAAAAGCGTTGATGAAGGGTCTAGCATGGAATTGCGGTCACCATGCTGTTCCTCGAGAGTTGAACTACAGCGGAGACGCTGCCAAAGATGAATCACCTCTCTAAAGGGCTTGCGCTGAGTTGCTCTTAGGCATCGGACGCATCTAAGCGGCTGGCATCAACGGGACTCACTGAAATCAACGGAATCCCTAAATCACGCACTTTCTTCAGTAAGCTGTGCAGCGCGGCCTGATCGACTACCGGGCCGGATAGAAGGGTATCGCCGTTGTCTTCTAGTGTGATGGTCACGCCCCCAAACCATTCTTTCCACTGAGGCCCCAGATGGCCCTTAATTCTGATTTGGTAGACCATTGGTTGAGTTACGTCCGTTCCAGGGATAGTCCTACAAAAGTCGTATGGGGTAAAAAGAGAAGGGGTAGGTTAGGTTTGTGGAAACATTCACCTACCCCAAAGCCAGCTTACTCCCTGTAAGCTGCCCGAACTGCAAGCTTCAAAAACCAGAGCACGGCGGCTACCGACTGCGAAAGTTGCGAGATGTGCAAGGCGTTCGGGAGGCCAAAGTGATGAAGGTACGCTGTAGAGGGTGCCTCAAGCTCCTGTGCTGTATCTATCCTCCTGAGGTGCCCAGAGCCAAATGGTACAGCTCTAAAGTAGAGGGTATCTTTGCAATTTTAGATGTACATGGCGTCGATGAAGGCTGTGCCGACGAGATAGCGGCCCATCTCGGCTACCCCATCAAGCCGCAAACACGAGCAAACTGGCAGGCGTTGCGCGGCTGGCGTGTTGAGCGTTTAGTCGCCAAGGTCGAGAAAGAGCCGGAGATAGCGAGTTTGGATGAGTTCAAAGTGGGTGGGGGTTGGGCCTACACCCTTACGGACGTGGCGAGTCAAGCGGTGCTGGGCTATGCGCTTAGCCCCAAACGCAGCGAAGAAGTCGTGCGTGACCTGGTCGCCGAGCATCATCCCAAAGCCGTTATCAGCGACGGTTGCCAAGCGATTCGAGCAGCTTGCGAGTGGTTCGCCGATACGCCTCATGGCCGCTGCTGGTTTCACGTCATAAAAGATGTGCTAACCCACTTCACCAAAAAAGAGCGAAAGGGTGTTGCTTTCAGCCTGCGCTGTTTATATGAACAAGACAGCTTAGAAGATGCCGAGCGGTTTCTCCAGTTCCTCGTTCAACGCTACGGAGCCGCCAAACTTAAAGCACTCCTCAAAGCTTGGCAGGGGCTCAAGCTCATCTGGCTCCATCCCGACATGCCCTTAACCAACAACGCTTCGGAAAATCTCTACCACGGAATCTGGAGGCGTACGCGTAAAAGAGTCGTTAAAGCAGACCACCGCTTGACCGACTGGCTCAAAGAGGCACTTTGGCGTTGGAACCATCATCTCATTGACAAG
Organism: Trueperaceae bacterium; assembly: GCA_965214995.1. Classification (GTDB taxonomy): domain Bacteria; phylum Deinococcota; class Deinococci; order Deinococcales; family Trueperaceae; genus CBDCCT01. Next base: position 2,508,897 of record CBDCCT010000002.1, on the reverse strand, counting down.
AAGTCTCCTTGGCAACGCTTCTCCGGCCAGTCCTCTCCTCGCTGGTTGACTACGCTGCTCTTTCCCCTGGGCAGGTCATACGACTTTTAGGGGTCTATCGTTCCAGGATTGCGGTTGACAGTACCCTCCTCTTGTGGCCGGTTATGACAGCCTGTGCCCCTTGCTCCATGTACGAGAGGATAGAACCAAGAAGGTGTTGGCGCATAGACACCAAAGTGTTGTTCGAGGTGTGGTTAAAGGTGTGGTTGTGGGCCGCTGACGCAAGAAGCATTTGGGTGCTTTGGCACTAGGAAACGTTTCGCTACCGTCCTCGAGCGCGTTTGAGGCAGTCTGACGTTTGGGTTAAAGCAGACCCAACGCTCGAGCCGGGTTGCCCTTCGGCAGCCGCCGCTTCCGCGAAACCAGGTTTAACGCGAACGGCCGAAAGCAGCGTCATTGTCGGGGCATAACGGCTTGGGGAGTAAAAAATATTTGACACCTTGACCGATGTCGTGTATATTTGACTCTGAGTCAATTATCTTTGACTAATTTATAGATGAGGTGAAATCGTGGAAACATCGTTCGAAGAAAAAGTCGTCTGGGTCACCCTGCTCGCCCTGCTTGCTGTACTTGCCTACTATGTCATCCAAGCTGCGCAACTGTTCGCGGCAGGCAGCAGCAACATCATGACCTTCATTCCGCTCTTCATATCCTCCGTGATCCTCCTGATTCTCATCATGGTCGGAGGCTCCACCGTCGTGGCAATCATGTCGGGCTCAGACGGCCGTGACGAGCGCGATCGCCTCATCGCCTGGCGGGCAGAAGGGCGCACCTCATGGCTGTTCGTCACCGGCATTCTGGGTTCCATGGCTGCCTTAGTCGCTCCCATCGACACTATTTGGGTGGCACACATCCTCTTCGTGACGCTGTTTGCCCACGAGATCATCAATAGCGTGCTGCGTATCTACTACTACCGCCGAGGGCTCTGAGGATGGCGATAACGAAGGACCGTATCCACAACCGCATCAAGACCCTGCGTTTCCATCATGGAGAACTGACCCAGAAGGAACTCGCGGAGCGCATCGGCGTCACCCGCCAAACCGTGAACGCTATCGAGGGCGGGAAGTACTCACCCACCCTCGAGGTTGCCTTCAAGATCGCTCAGGTGTTCGACGTGCCGCTTGATGAGGTGTTCCAGTACGGGCCGGCACCTGAGTGAGGCGTCAACAAAATAGGTGTGGTGGGGAGGTCGCGCGGGTTAGTGCGTAATTTAAGCAAAGCGACCACCCGATTTACGCGAAAGCGTCCAGATGTTTTCGAGCAAAGCGACCGGCTAAGTTCAGCGAAAGCGTCCATCCGTCGGAGCGCAGCGACGCAAGTCAAGCTCATTATGCCGCAGATGGAGTAAGTTTCGTCAACATCTTGCCTCCTTTCTTAAGGCGGTTTTTGGAGCCTCCGTTTTGGGTAAAAACGAGGCCCCGAAAACGCTCGTAAGGATTAGCGCCGTGCAGCACGGATTATTTGAGGGGTCCGCAACCACTTTAGAGCCCCTTGGCTCGCACTTTCCGCAGGCTCTCGCCCTTGAGTTCTATCCGGTAGGCGCTGTGAAGGATGCGGTCCAGAATGGCGTCGGCTAATGTTGGGTCGTTCAAGAACGCGTGCCAGTGGTCGGTGGGGAGCTGACTGGCGATGAGGGTAGAACTGCGATCAAAGCGGTCATCTAGGACTTCGAGCAAGATGTGCCTTTCGACCTCATTAGGCACTTCGAGCCCCCAATCGTCGAGAATCAGCAGCTGGACTTTGGCGAGCTGCTGCAAGCGGGCGAGGTAACGCCCGTCCCCCCTGGCGAGGCTTAGCTCTTGCAGCAAGCGGTTGAGGCGGTAGTAACGCACGCTGTAGCCCTGGCGGATGGCCTGGTGCGCGAAGGCGTTGGCTAGAAAACTCTTACCGGTGCCCGTGGCCCCGGTGATGCAGAGCTGGCGGTGCTCCTTGAGCCAGGTGCAGGTTGCGAGGCTGGCAATCAGTGATTTGTCCAAGCCCCTGGGCTGGCGGTAGTCGATATCTTCTAGGGTCGCTAGAAGCGCGCAACTGCGCTTTCTTGAGCCCACTCGCAAAACGCTTGTTCTCGCTGTCGGTCAGCTCCCGGTCGATGATGAGGCCGAGCCGGTCTTCGAAGCCGAGTCCGTCGGCGTTTCTCAACTCAAGCTGCTCCTGTAGCGCGTTCGCCATGCCGAAGAGCCTCATGCCGCGGAGTTTTTCTAAAGTCGGGTGCGTTAGCATACCTACTCCTCCCGCCCTGATGACTGAGGTGACTGCTGGTAATAGCCCGCACCTCGAAGATTGTGGTGTGGGTTCGGCGTGTTCTTATCCTGTGTCTCAGCAGGGTCGAGTAAGAGCTGCTGGTCAAGGTTATGTTTGAGAATCGACTGGACCGACTTATAGCTGTAAGACCCCAGCCGGGCCGCGCGAGCGCAAGCCGCCTCGACGCGTTCTGGAGGGTAGCTCTTCGACAGGCGCATGATGCCTAAGCACGACCTAAAGCCCTGCTCGGGGTGAGGGCGGGACGTCAAGATGTGCTCGACGACAACGGCGGTATGCTCCCCAACTTTTTGTGCCCAAGCGATGAGACGCGCGGACGTCCAGCCCGCGTGACGCCTATGCGCGTCGGGCATGTGCTCAGTCACCGTCGTGTGGCGACCTTTGTGTCTGGCGAGCTCACCCACTCTGGCGTGCGAGGCGACCCGCTGGCCTTGAACAAAGACTTCTACGGTGCTGGCGGTGAGACGTACCTCGACCTGCTGTCTGGCGTAGCGGTAAGGGACACTATAGTAGTGTCCGCCAATCTCAATATGGTAGTCGATGTTGACGCGCGCCTTTTTCCAGGTTGCCAGTGCAAACCGCTCTTGAGGAAGCGGTCTCAAGGCGGGTTTATCAAGCTCCAGAAACAGGCTCTTGCGCGAGCCCGGCAGTTTCTGAAAGTGTTGCTCGTTAAGCTTTTTCAGCTCAACGCTTACGGCCTCGTTGGCTTCGCCAAGGGTAAAGAAGGTGTGGTTGCGCAGCACCGCCAGGATCCGCCGCTCCACCACCAGCACGCCGTTTTCGACCTTCGCCTTGTCTCTGGGTTTGCGCACGCGCGCGGGCAGCACCGCGAAGCCGTAGTGAGTAGCGAGCTCGGCGTAGCTCGGGTTGATGTCGGGCTCGTAGTAGCAGGGGCTCTTCACCCCCACCTTGAGGTTGTCGGGAACGACCAGCTCGGGCACCCCGCCGAAGAACTCAAGGGCGCGCTGGTGCGAGGCCAGCCAGTTCTCTAAGTTCTGGCTCGCGCTAACCTCGGCGTAGCTGTAGGAGCTCGCGCCCAACACGGCCACGAACACCTGCGCCTCGCTCAGCTCACCTGTGTTGGGGTCGGTAATGGGCAGCGTCATCCCGGCGTAGTCGACGAACAGCTTCTCGCCCGCCTTGTGCTCCTGGCGCATGACCACATCGCACGCGCCCGCCCACCGGCGGTAGAGCACGGTGAAGGTGGGGTAGGACACGCCTTCGGGATGCTTCTCCTTATACTCCTGCCAGAGTAGAAGACGCGTCACCCCCTTGCGTTTGAGTTCCCGCTGCACCTCGGCCCAGTCGGGCAAGGGGCGGCTCGGCGGCGGGAGAGGCTGAGCGAACAGCCGCGCCTCTAGGGCGGCCTCATCGAGTTCAGCCGGGAGCGGCCACGACAGGCCCGCCGCCTCGGCGCGTTGCAGGTACTCGCCGACGGTGGTCTTGCCGATTCGGCAGCTCTCGGCGATCTGCCGTTCGCTGAGGCCGCAGGCGTGTTTGAGTCTTAGAATCTCTTTAATCTTCCGCATCGCAACTCGCTTTCTTGGCATGTGCTCCTCCTGGAGTCAGCATGCCGCTAGGGGTTGCTTGCGTCGCGGCGCTTGCTAAGTGTCCGCCCTGAAACTACTGGTCGCCACTAAAATGGCTGCCCGGATTGCTAAAACTGCTGCCCGCTTTGCGCGAAATTTAGTGCCCGCTTTGCGCGATATTCGGTGCCCGGATTGGGCAAAATTACGCAGGTTAGGGAAGATTGGATTACAACAGCCCCAAAGCTCGAGCGTGCGCTACCGCTTCGGTGCGGTTATTGACCCCCAACTTGCCGAAGATCATCCGGTTGTGCCCTTTGACCGTGTCCACAGCGCGAAAAAGCCGCTTGCTAATTTCACGGTTCGAGAGCCCTTCGGCAACGAGTTGGAGGACTTCCAGCTCGCGTGGGCTAAGTGGCTCAAGCAAATGCTCAGTGGTGACGGAGTTCCTCGCAGAGGGTGAAGACTCGTCCTGAGCGGAGCCCAAGGGCTGAGCATCTTCGTTCTCCTCGAGGGCAGAGAGCAGCCTGCGACCATACCTTTTCATGTGGGGAGTTTTGGCTTGACCGGTAGCCCTCCTCAATAGCTCCCTCACGGACGAACTTTCGTCCACGAAGATACGGACGTAGCCCTCGGGCTCGGCCAGGGCCAGCGCGCGCGCGAGGAGCTCGAGGGCAGCGGGAACGTCACCTTGCGCCTGATGAGCGAGTGCCTGCAGCACCAGGATTTCGATCACGCTTCCTTTCCTTCCCCCTTCTTCCGCCGCCGACAAAAGGCGCTCCAACAGGCTCGTCGCCAGGCGAATCGCGCTATTTACCCGGTCGCTCTTGTACTGGGCGATAAGAACCCTGGCTAGGGTTATGTGCTCGAACTCGCGCAAGTAGCTGAGCTCATCGTCGCAGGACAGCCCCGCCTCACGCGCCCACGCCAGGGCTTCGGCCAACCTTCCTTGTTTAACCCATATCCGCGTCTTTAACGCCGGTATGGGACGCACGTAGGGGTCGGGACTCGGGATGTATAGGCGCTCCGCCTCGTCGAGCAGGCCAAGGGCGCCACCAAAGTCCCCTTGGGCCTCTTTGATTCGTGCCATGGCAACGTACCAGCGATACCGGTTATCCGCTAATCCGTTGTGTGCGCCCAGTTCCTTGCTTTTCAGCAAGTACCCCATTGCACCTTCAAGCTCGTTGTATTCGTGGCGCAGTTCGCTCATCCCCACATATAGATCCGCCGTTCCTGGGAGCATGAACTCGCCCTGGCTCGCTGCAAGTTGCAACGCCTGCTCATAAATTCTTGCCACCTCGCGTAGACGACCTTGCGCCGTTCTTATGTCTGCCAGGATAAACGCGCCACTGTTTGACTGAATGATGTCGCCAGTCATCCGCAGGCTCGCCATACCGTCGGCAAAGAACCTGTGGGCTGCTTCTAGCTCTCCGCGGGTCCAGTACGCGAGCCCCAGGAGCGCACCTGCGGCGCCGCGCCAGAAATGGTCACCCTCAGGCAGGAGATCCAATGCCTTAGAAGCGTAGTTCACACTGCCAGAAACGTCGCCAAGCGCTCCGGCGTGATAGGCACGGGTGATGGCCGTTATTCCTGGCAGGGACTTAAACTCTTCTTCGTCCACAATGACCATCAGGGCCGCTGGGCTTCCCGGTTCATCACTCACGCGGGCCGTACTGTCGAGCAACCGTTCGGCGTCTTCGAAGCGAGCCTCAGTGACCCCAAGGTCGCTAGAGACCAAAGTCAAAGCGTAGTACACGCTGAGCACAGGCCTGACCTTGAGCAGTTCGTCTGGTAGTGCCTTCAGCCAGCCAAGGAACCTCTCTTCCTGTCTATTGGCGAGCATGGCTCGAGCCACTAGCTCAAGTAGACCCGCTGCTCGCTCAAGATCCTCAGCGGCAAACGCATGGCGGATCGCCTCGAACGGCAGCGCGTTCTGCTCGTACCAGGCGCTCGCCCGTCGATGCAACGCGGCTACCTGCTCGGAGTGCTCCTCTAGCAGGCGCGCTTGCAGAACCTCGGCGAACAGGTGGTGATAGCGGTACCAGAGCCGCTGGTCATCTAGCGAAACGACAAACAGGTTGCTCCGCTCCAGGTCACCTAGCATCCTGCTGCTATCGTCTCGCTCGCTGACTGCATTGCACAAAGGACCACTTAACCTGTTGAGAATAGCCGTTTGTAGCAAGAAGCTCCGCGCACTTTCTGGCTGGCGCTGAAGAACCTCTTCGACCAGATAGTCCAGCACGAAGCGGTGGCTGCCGGTGAACGACTCGATGAAGCCCGTGACGTCCTGATGACCTTGCATGGAGAGTGCCGCGAGTTGCAGGCCAGCGATCCAGCCTTCGGTGCGGGTTTCAAGAAGACTAATGTCCTGTGCTGAGAGGTCAAGACCCATCACCCCCTTGAGGAACTCGGCGGCCTCAAAGGGGGTAAAACGCAAGTCCGCTGCCCGCAGTTCCGTCAACTGACCCCGAGCCCGTAAGCGGGACAGGGGGAGCTGTGGGTCCTCACGGGTGGTGATGACCAGGTGCATCTGGGGCGGCAGGTGCTCGAGCAGAAAAGTGAGCACATGGTCAACCGGTTTGGCATCAAGGACGTGGTAATCATCGAGGACGAGGACAAAATCGTTCTGTACCGTCGTGATTTCATTGAGCAGGGTCGTCAGAATCGCTTCAGTTGGCGGGGGCCGGGAGGATTGGAGCGCAACTAGCACCCCTTCTCCGATACTCGCCGCAACTGTCTGCAAGGCAGCAACGCAGTAAACCAGAAAGCGTGTGGGGTCATTATCCCCTTCATCCAATGACAGCCAGGCGGTTGGTCGTTCGGAACCATTGACCCATTCGCTGACCAAGGTGGTTTTGCCAAAGCCAGCGGGGGCAGAGACGAGCGTCAGTTTGCGGTGGAAACCCTCGTTCAACCGCTCGGTTAGGTGAGGCCGGAGGACAGCTTTAGCCGGAGGTGGAGGGAGGTAGAGCTTGGTGGCTAAAATTGTCGTGGACATACACAATCATAGATCACAAATCCTCGGCAATCCCCGAACCGCTTCACCGTATACCCCATCGCCTTATTTGAAATGCTTTACGTTTGTGACAGAGACTACAAAAAAGTGTGGAGTACAACCTTCTGAACGCAAAAAGCGGTGTTAGCAAGCTTCTGTTCCCCACCCGCTTTTCACGCCTTTGTTAGCAGAGCGGTCGTCCGACCAAGAGTACGCCTCCCACGGTTTTTGGCTCTCCCGAACTTTTGATGATCGAAACTTCGCCTCCAAGACTGTAGTTCACCAAGGCTGCGAATCGCCTTCTAACCCGCATAAAGAACCCGCGCTTTCAGCAGGTCGAAGTTGGCCCGGCCATACATCTGCCGCTTGATGAGTTTCAGCCTGGTGATCTGCCCCTCGGTTTGTCCGTTCGACCATTCGTGCTCGAGCGCAGCCGCAACCGCCGCATAGTCTTGCCTGATGCCGGTGGCAAAGCTTTTCATCTCGGTCACGCTGCTTTGTCCGGCCCGCTCGAGCCAAACAAGAAGGACATCAGGCTGACGCTCCCGAATCATCTGCTGAAAAGCTCGCGCCAGCTCCTGAACTTCCGCAACGTCCGGATTTTCGGTGCTGAGCCGTAGGATGAAGGGCTGCTGGTCCGCTTTCAAGGTACCTGGTTTTTTCAGCAACCATGAAGTCACGCGCCTGGTCGAAGGCGTTTTGAAGGTTGTTGCTGCCCTTAGAAACTGCTTCTGTTGTTCAGGAGTGAAGCCTTTCAGGCAGCGCCCCGGCCAGGCGATATAGCGGCGCACCATCTTGGGTTTACCGGGGTAACCCTGCCCCGCAACCTCGCGCCAGAGCACCTCAGCATTCTTCTCCCCCTCGAGCCAACGCCTATTCAGACGAGGCAAGTAGGGGTCGAGTTTACTGCCCAGTCGATACTGAGCACGCTCAGGGAACGTCCCAGCGTTGATGTAGGTGCGCACCGTAACGGCGTGGATACCTAGCTCCCGAGCGATATCGGCTTTCGACCAGCCTTGCTGATGGTGCTGAACAACTTGGCAGTAGCGTGCGTAGCGCTTAGCACGGTTCTGCTCGATCAGCTTCGGTTCTCTGGAGGAGAAGCGTGACAGGGAAGGGCTGAGGACGTGGTCGAGGAGTTACACATCGCGGATGTTCGCGGTGACCTGGCGGATAAGCTCATGCTGACGTGTGACGAAACGTTGCACGGCCTCGGTCAGATTCTTCAGCAGGTGCCAACGGTCGGCGACTTGGACGGCCTGGGGTGCCCCCTCGCGTGCTCCTTCGATATAGGGCAGAAGCCTGTCACGGCTAATAATCTCAACACCCGGATGGGCTTTGAGCCACGCCGCCAGAGGGGCCGCTTCACGTTCGGGGAGCAAGTCTATAGGTCTGTGACGCTCCAAGTCCACGAGCAACGTTCCGTAGCGGTATCCTTTTCGTAACGCCCAGTCGTCTATCCCAAGAACACGAGGCGTGGGATGGGCGATTAACGGCGCCCGCCGCATCTGCCTCAGTAGCGTGTCTGGGCTGACGTGCATTCCGAGCTGCTCGCTTAGCCGGGCACCTGCCTCACCACTCGTCGCGAAGCCGACATGGTGCAGCGCTTTTTGGAGCCGCTCGGTTTTGCGCCCGTAGGCAAGCGCGACCCCTGAAAGGCGCTCGCAAAAGATCTGCCGTAGGCACAAGGATTGCGTGCATACGAAGCGACGCATCGCCACTTTTAACCGCACCGTCACGCCTTGCCACGGCAGGTCGGCTATCGTGCGCTCGTAGTGACTGTGGACCTGCGAGGACATCTGTTTACACAGCGGGCAGGCTGCTGCGGGACGCTTCGCGGCGACGACCAGCACAACAAGCTCGTCTAGCGGTTCAATACGTTTGAGTGTTAGGACTTCAGGGTCAGCCAGTAAGGGGGTTCCGTCCATGCAGGCGGTTATAGCAGAGGGAGAATCCCGGTGTCATCAAAAGTTCGGGAGAGCCCGGTTTTTTGTGCTCTCCAATTTCCCCTCCTTCCAAGAATCCAGAAATTCAGGTGCAGTGACAGGAACAGTACAGAGACTACTGTAAGATTCTCATGGAGATTCAAAGTGCGGCGCTTTGGTACGCTTGTCACGTTTTGCACTAAGGAATTGTTGTTCAGTCAATCCTGTGGTCAGGCTTAAATCCACCCCCTCGAGACGTGCATCTTCTAACTTTGTCTCATTATCAAATGTGGTGTGGTCAAGACATGCACCACGCAGGTCAGCTCCAGTAAGATTTGCATGGTTGAGACATGCACCACATAAGTCGGCGTTCCTAAGAATAGCCCTTTTAAGAGAAGCTTTATACAAACATGCGCCGTCCAGATGTGCGCTTGTCAAGTCTGCTCTATCCAGGAACGCTTCATAGAGGCAAGTTCCTTCTAGTCGAGTTTGACGGTCCAGAATCCCATCCCCATATATCTCTAACTCCACCGGCTTACGGGGTCCTAACTTAGCCCCACGCAGACCTGTGCGAACCAGAAGGGAGGAACGTAGATCAGCCCCTTCTAGATTCACATTGTGCATCTTTACACCCCTCAAATCGCACTGATTAAGATTAAGACCGCGAAGCTCTGCGTAGGGTGGGATTTTTCGTAGCACAAGCACACTGGCGACAGCTTGTATATCCGCAGGAACTGGGCCCGGCTTTTTTCTTCCCACCTCGAGCAACTCTTCCATTTTATCACGTATCTTTTCGTTCCCCTTTTTGTTGAGCCCCTTGTTTTCCCGAAGATACGCGGTCAAAACCCCCATTACCGTCCAGTAATCTCTAGCACTGTCTTGAGCAACCTTACCTAGAGCATAGATTGCACCTAAACGTGTTTCGACCAAAGGCTCCGACTGCCCTCTAGCACCTAGTTGACTGACTGCTTGCGAGAAACGCTCAGCAGCTTGCCCTTTTTCGTTCAACCTCAAAGTATTGAAAGCAAAGAAAAGATTAGCAAGGAGAAAAAAGCCGCCGAGTGTTTGGACAACAAACGTTGCTATGTCAAGGGCGACTCGGGAACCCTCCACACGGTTTACTTGGGCAACTGGCGCTCCTACCGCACGGGATTCAATCCATGCAAGCAGGTCTGGGAGAAAAAGAACAAATAAAGCGATGACACCAAGAAAAATAAAAAGAATGACAATTAAAGGGTTACTGAAGCGGGAGAACAATCTATACAAGAAGCGGAACAATTCGTAGCGCCATGTCGATATTTTATGTCTCACCTTCGATAGCCCTTGCTCCACTAGGATAACCTAAGCTAAGCTCTGCAAGGCAGCAGTTATAGGAACATCCTGCCGTTGCCTATCCAGGAAAAAACTGACCTCAGTGTATCCGACGTCTTGCAAAATACTCAGCGCCTCCTCAAACTTTTCCCCCACTCGCTCTGATTCGTGTGCGTCGGCACCTAATACCACGGGAATGTTCCTCTCCAACATTTCCCGCAAAATTTCAACACCTGGGTTCATTTCAGGAACAGCTTTATTCAAGCCTGAGGTATTTAATTCCATTGCGGTACCAGTAGAGGCAATGCGGTCAAGGGCGCGCTGGATGTCTGGCAATACTCGCTTTAGTCGCCATTCTTTAGGGTAGATGTTCTTCACCAAGTCGGGGTGTGCCAGAGTGTCAAACAAACCTGTCTCGGCAGATTGAGCTAAATTGTCGAAATAAGTACGCTGATCTTCAACCGCACTACTGCGAGGATTAAGCTCCCAGTATTCGTCACAGAAATGAATCGACCCTAGCACGTGGTGAAGCTGGGCGTTGTCCAAGTGCCGCTCAAGCCAAGGGGTTAGATGAGGATAGAAGTCAACTTCCAAGCCAATTCTTACGTCCACCCGTCCCTGCCAGACCCGCCGTGCATTCTCAATAAGAGCGACATACTCTTTCCACTGGTCAGGCTTCATGCGTATACCTGGATGTATTTCGTCGGGCAGGGGAGTATGATCTGTAAAGATAATCCCTTTTAACCCACGTTGCTCAGCGACGGCGGCATACGCTTCTGGACTTCCTTCTGCGTGGTGGCAAAGAGGCGTATGTGAATGAGATTCATATAGCAATGCTTTACCCATGACCTTCTGATTTCTCCTTTCTTAACGATCTTATTGTAATTGAAATACCTTGGAGGGGCAGGTCACCTTTGCCGAAAAGGCATGGGGTAAGAAAGATGCTTGCCAACGAGATGCTCGGTGCCTTCACGCTCACCATAAGATGTGCTCGTCACTACCAGATGCTTTTCCGAACTCACTATTGCCGTCCGCAGTGAGATAAAATAGCCTATCGATGAGCAAGCCTTCGAGGAGCTAATGTACCACACCGAGATTAAGACGAAGCAAGTGGTCAAGCAGTTTCTCTCTATGATGGACCGACAGTTACAGAGGTATTTGCAGGATTTATAGGTCTCAGGGCTGATTGCCTGACAAAAGCCCATAATTTGCGTCAGCACCGTGCTTTCTGCCACTTCTTAGTTCCACAGTCACAGGGGTTGCAAAGCAGGGCAAAGTAGAGGAAACTAGGCGGGTTCAGGCAGAAAATCACAAGGTTTGCTCCAGTTCACCCTGAGTTTCGTGCCCTATAGTCTCGGTGAGTGGCAACTTTTCCTGTACCCCAGCCACATATCCAAAGATTTGTCAGGCAATCAGGGTCTCAGGGTCTATGCCCTCCCCATACGCATCTCGAGCGCCTCGGCAAACCGTCCCGCCCGGTAGTCCCGCACCAGCCGACCAACGTTCGAGAACCGGTAACTTGCCACCGAGGGCACGACCCGCTCGAGGGGCTCGAGGAACGTCTCGACATCACGAGGGCTGAAGCCGTCGAAGCCGCCCCGTTCGAAGAGGAAAGCGTAGCCGGGGCGGTCGCCGATGCTGTAGACCTCGTAGCAGACACCGTACTCACCTTCGGTGCAGACCCCACTGTCCCTCTTGGCGACGGCGAGCGTACCGACCTGGATACTCATAGGTGATTATATCAAAGGGGGGTTGGACAGTGCCGAGGAGCCAAAAAAATCGCGCTCAGGGAGCGCGTCTATACCCTTAGATCACACCGGTATGCCCTATTCGTCAAGGGCATACACAAAAATGCTGTCCAGTACGGGAAAACAGGGTGTTTTGACCGTTCCGTTCCTGCTCTGACGGCCAATTACTTGGACCACTAACTCTCCCGCTCGAGCCGTTCTCTCCCGAGACTTCCCACCTTCAGCGCTCACTTCACTATCGAGAGAGGTGTTTTGCTAGACTACTCCCGCGGTACAGGCTGAGGAGCCGATGACCGCAAAGGATGACGGGCCGCCCCTGCGCGGCCTTTTCTTTTGGTCATCCTTTTCCAAGTACCTCGGAGTGTGAGGCGGAGCCTCACTTGGTGCAGCTCCGAACTCCTGGAGTCGAGGCTCGAGCCCCATCCCCTCACTGCTTGGAGACACAGCTCGGGACAAGCCGTACCCGCCCCGAACAGCAGACGACCCCCACGTCGAAAACCCGTAAACGCAACCACCCCCGGCAGGGCAGCGACACTACGCAACCGCCGCTGGGCTCCTCATTCTCGTGTTCGTCCCTGTCTGACGCCGACCCCGCGCAAGCCTTCGTCGCTACGGGCTTGCGCTCGCTTTTGAGGTAAGTATCCTTCGACAAACGAAAAGAAAATACCCAGCGGCAGTCGCTGGGCACCCTGCTGGAAACAGGGTTGGCATTCCGTCCTTCGGTGAAAAAGGAGAAAGAAATGCTTAAGCTCAGTGTACACCAGTTCGTCTCTCATCTGCCACTCGAACAGCAAGGCTCGGTACTCGTGAGTCAGGAGGCTTTTCTAAGCTTCCTACGTTCGGAGTTCCGCTGCAACGACCGCACCAAGCGAGCACTCGTGGAAGCAGGGGCAGCCTATGCCCGTAAGGAGTACGTGACGGTCTCCTGCCTAGGAGGAGATGAACGCTGTGCGGCCAAGGCGGTGATATACGCCTACATGAAGCTGGGAGATGAACTCCTCAGGCGAGGCAAGGTGGAGAGGCCGAAGAGGCATTCCGAGTCTACCGCAAGGAGCAGCCTCGAGAGAGGCCCTCGAGCCCCACACGATTCAGAACCGTCGAGACGACCGTCAACGGGCGCAAGGAGCGCATAGAGCAGTACCCGCTCGACATCACCTGGAAGAAGGCTCGAGCCTTTCAGCGAGACCCGCTGTACGACCTGCCCGAGGTGGGGCTCGAGGAGGAGTACGCCGAGACGAGCCAGACGGCGCACTTCGCGGCCTCGTCGCGCCCGACCGGCTGGGGCTGGCTCACCCTGGACGGGGAAAGGCTCGAGAGGGTGAGGTGCTGGTCGAACGAATAGGAGGAGGGGCGAAAGCCCCTCTCTTTTTTTGCGGTGGAATCAGGAGTGTCCTCACGTCGCTAGGTATAGACATCGGCTGGGGCTGAGGCCAAGGTCTTATGCAACTAGTCGGGTAGCAGGAGACCGTCACCGGCCGCCCGCCCCCTAAGAACCGTGCGTGCGACTTTCACCGCACACGGCTCAAGCAAATCACGAGGCTACTGCGATAAGCTCTTAGTAGCCCTAAAGATTCGCCCTCTCAGATTGCGAACCCGCCGACTGACGGCTCGCCAGTTCACAGCGTGCCAGTCGGTGAGTCCTTCGGTTTCGTTTGCAGAGTTTGAAACTCGCATCTAACTTCCCCTCAGTTGGCAATCTTTAGAACGTCTCTTCAGGAGATTTGCCAGTCCCACGTCAGCACCCTTTCGGGTTGAGCATGGCTCTATCTAGCCCCTTATGTCTTCGGGTTGCCTTTCGGCTACTAGCCTTCGCTTCTTGGGATCTCCCTTTCCCGCTGAGGGCTTCGGCTTTCCTTGCGGTTAGCTTACTGATGACTCAGACCCCATCGGGGTTTCCGTGTTCCACTTGTGTGAGGTGCAACTGGGTTAGGCGCACTCTTTACTCCGGGGTCCTTGGTGTCCTCGTGCAGAACGCGCGTACTCTCTGCACCTGTTGAGGCGAGATATATCCCCTTAGCCTCGACCCGACCATGCCTTATCAACCATCCTTCGGCAAACCAGACTAACGGAGCTTCGGCCGAGCGTTCACGTTCGTTCGCCTTACCAGTCTTTCCCTCGCCCGCGCCTCTACGATGGTTTAGACACGCTTAGGCTTTACCTCCAGCTTCACACCCCGCCATTACTGGCAACGCATGTGGAGGTCGGAAATGAGCCCGGACACTGGCTCAGAGTCTTTTTTCCTCCTTTCTGAACTCACTTCAAGCGACTTCACGTCGCACACGCGCGCGTCTGTCGCATAACTCTTCTGCGCGTGAAGGCCCGTAGTGCGACTGAAGCCTCGTACCATAGTGCTTATCTCGCTTTATCCTAAATTACCTGACCGTCATTCCGCTTGACAACCTTGATCTGAATAAACTAACATGTTAGTAACACATTAGTTCTAGCAAAGGATCAAGATGTCAAAGCGTCCTACTATGCAGCAGATCGCGGACAGAGCAGGCGTGTCGCGCACAGCGGTGTCGTTCATACTCAACGATACGCCTGGCCAATCCTTGGCAGAAGAAACACGCCAGCGGGTATTAAAGGCGGCTGAAGACTTGGGTTACGTGCATAAGCGTCCTTTTCTGAGTCGTACTGTCGCGCTCCCCGTCCGCAGATCTCTCAACGAAATCGCCCAAGCTGCCTTTCTTGTGGAAGTTTCCAGGGGTCTTTCCGAGATTCTAGAACAGCGGGGGATGCAGGTCAGGCTCTTTGAGTTGCCACCGAGTGGAAAGTACCCCTACCTGGAGTGGATCGAGAAAAACAACTTTGCCGGGACGGTTCTTTTTAATGTGCTCAGGCAAGATATGGACGAGCTGCTAGCTTTGGCGGGCACCAGTCACGCAGCCGTCACGATTCACTCCGCCAGCATCTCCGGGCTACCCGCCGTGGGTGTTGATAACGTGCAGGCGGGACTAGACGCTGTAACTCACCTTATCGAGCTGGGTCACAAGCGCGTCTCGATCATCACTTACGGACCCAAAGACCACATCATCAGCCTTCACCGCCTCACCGGATACCGGCAAGCGCTCGAGCTGCACGGCCTCCCTTACGACGAGACGCTCGTTCAGCAAGCCAACTTCACCAGCCAGAGCGGCTTTCATGCGATGAGGGCACTCCTGGCTCTCAACGACCCACCCACAGCCGTATTTGTAACCAGCGACGTCGTCGCCGTCGGAGCAATCGACGCGGCGAAGCAGCGCGGGTACAGCGTGCCCGACGACATCTCTTTCGTCGGGTTTGACGACTTGCCGCTCACCAACTACCTCACGCCCCCCCTAACCACGGTGCGCCAACCGGGTATAGAGATCGGGCGTTTGGCCGCCGAAACGCTCCTACGTCAGCTGAACGGAGAAACCAAAGTACCTTCCGTCCTGCTCGACACCACGCTTGTGGTACGTGGGTCGACCGCACCACCAAAGCTGGGTCAAGACAAGGATAGAAGCTCAATCATCGGAAGGAGGGTTGACGTTTAGGCCGCCGCCCGTACTTGTTCTCATTTGGTAAGCGAGGAGTAAAAATGCTCAAGAAACGCCTGTACCTACTGATTGCCGTCTTCACCTTTGTAGCCATATCGGGTCTATCTTTCGGTCAGGGAGACCCTGTCACCTTGGTTTTTCGACAGTTCGATCCACCAAATGAGATTGAAGGGCTCGTACAAAAAATCGAGAGCTGGAACGCCGCGAATCCTGGCATTCAGGTGAGGCTCGAGAACATCGCGGCGAGCGAATACGTCAGCCAGTATGTCCGTGAAGTTCAAGCCGGGGGTGGCCCCGACATTCAGCACGTTGGGTTTGTCGTCACAAGCGACCTCGCCAGAAACGGTCAGGCGGTAAATCTTGATCCCTTCATTGCCGACGAACCCCCCGGCACTGGCATTGAAGACTTCATCGCGCTCGACCTGGCGACCTTTGAGGGGAGCGTTTACGGCATCCCGTGGTCGGCTGATACCTTCACCCTCGCCTACCGTCCGGACGCCTTCGAGGAGACCGGCGTGCAAGCGCCGGACACCTGGCAAGACCTTCGCGCCGTCGCACAAGAGCTCACCCGCGACACGGATGGTAACGGCCGGGTTGACCAGTACGGCTTTTGTTTCCCGGCAGGGGGCGGTCCGCAGTCAGGTATCTGGTTCATACAGAACTACTACCTCTGGAGTAACGGCCACTTCCTTTATGAGCAAGCGGATGATGGTAGCTGGCGGGTCGGAGTCACCACTGAACAGGTCGCGGACGCGATGCGCTACTTTAACGGCTTTTTCGAGGACGGCTCGACCCCCTCGTCGCTCATCGCCATCGACAACTGGGCGGACGCGGAGCTAACGGGCGGACTGGCCCGCGGCGACTGCGCCATCGGCTTCTTGCCGCCGATCTCGTTCCGCGCGGCGCAGGCGCAGGCCGACGCGCCCCTTGCGACCACCGTGATGCCACGAGGCGATGAGCGCCGCATCTCGCATATCGGTGGCCGCTCGCTCGTCATCAACCCCAACAGCGACCACCCCGAGGCTGCTTATGAGTTCATCCAGTACCTCATTAGCCCTGAGGTTTTTGAGACGTACAACCAGTACCCGGCGCAACGCAGCCTCCTCGACTCGATGACCTTTCCAGAGGCGGAGCAGGGATACGTCGAGATGCTCCCGTTAGGCATTACGTTCGCCCAGTACGTTTCGGCCCCGCCACCTGTGACCGCTGTCTGGGCCGCGACTAACCGGGAGTATCAGGCCGTGTTCTCCGGCCAGAAGAGCGCCGAGGTGGCGGCGCAAGACCTAGTCGCTCAGCTCGAGAGTCTTTTACAGGAGTATGAGTGAGCGCTGACTACCAACAACTGCCCGCTGAAAGGCAGGCATTGCGTTCGAGGCGATCGCTTACCGATCGCCTCGAGCCTTACGGTCTGCTTACTCCTGCTTTTCTCGTCCTCATCCTCTTTTTCTTTCTGCCCGCTCTTTACAACTTCTATTTGAGCTTCAGGCGCCTCAGTCTCTTTCAGCTCGACAGCGGCGGCGAGTTCGTGGGCTTTGCCAACTACGTCACCCTCTTCACACGCTCGGACACCTGGCACGTGCTGTGGAACACCCTTTTTTGGCTGACGTTCGTAACGGTGGCGCTAAGGCTGCTTCTCGGTCTCGCCTTTGCCCTTCTCGTCAATGCGGACGCCCTGAAACGCGCTCGTTTAGCGGGAGTGGCGACTACCCTGATGCTCGTGCCTTGGGTGGTGTCTCCCGTTGTCGCCGTGGCCGTGTGGCAGTGGCTGCTCCACCCGCGCTACGGCGCAGTTAATCAGCTGCTCCTGCAGGCCGGCCTGGTAGAGCGGGGGCTCCCGTTTCTCGTCAATACCGATACCGTTTGGTGGGCCGTGATCGCCATTTTCACCTGGCGAGAAACTCCCTTCGTCGCCATCACTTTACTTGCGGGTCTTCAAGCCATTCCTTCCTCTCTTTACGAGGCCGCCCGCATCGACGGCGCGGGACTACTGCAAATCTTCACCAAAATAACCCTGCCTATGCTCCGGCCCGTCATCGTCGTGGTCACATTACTTTCCACCATCTGGACCTTTAACAACTTTGTTTATGTGTGGTTGGCTACACGGGGCGGCCCCGGAAACTTTACGCAGGTGCTGGCGACCGATATGTATAGTGAGGCGTTCGTAAACTACCGGCTTGGCCTCGGGGCGTCGATCGGCGTGCTTATGAGCGTCGTCATGCTGTTATTTGCCGCTGTTTATTTTGCAACTGTGTTCCGCACGTCGCTGGGACGAACATGACTCGGCGCACGCTAAGGGTCGTCCAGGACACGGTGATCGTAATAGTCACCTTCAGTTTGTTGTTGCTTTACGTTTTCCCCGCCATCTGGATTTTGCTGACTTCCATTCGCCCCGAATCCGAGCTGTTCGGGGACACCTTTAGGCTCTTTACCGACACCCTCACACTCGTGAACTACCGCGAACTTCTCAGCTCCGACTTCGCCAGGTATATCGGTAACAGCCTCATCGTCTGTTTGCCCGCCACATTTCTGTCGGTGAGCCTGGCCCTTGTCGCTGCTTACAGTTTTTCTCGGTTGAAATTTGCCTTTAGAACAGCCCTTCTCGTCACGGTCGTGTTCTCTCAGCTTTTTCCGTGGGTCATTCTTGTCACGCCCGTCTATGCAATTTTTGAGCGCCTGGGCCTTGTCAACAGCTACGTGGGTTTGATTACCGCTTATATAGCCATTACCATCCCCTTTTCCATCTACCTGCTTCTGGGCTACCTAGACAGCGTGCCGGTGGAGCTTGACGACGCCGCGAAAATTGACGGCTGCAGCACGCTCGGCATCATTGGCCGCGTGATCCTCCCGGTTGCTTGGCCGGGGGTAGCCGCAACGGCCATCTACACGTTCGCGCAGACCTGGAACGAGTTTCTCTTTGCGCTAACCCTTATGACGCAAAACGAGCTGAAAACGATCCCCGTTGGTCTGGCTGGTTTCTTCGGCGAGTACACCACCCGGTGGGGATTGGTCATGGCGGCGAGCGTGATTGCGACGTTGCCAACGCTTTTCATCTTTCTTTTCCTTAAACGCCAGCTCGTGTCCGGCCTTACCGCTGGCGCCATAAAATAGGACGGTATACATGAACGTTATCCTGATCCTCTTGGACAGCCTAAACCGGCATGAGTTACCCGCTTACGGGGCGACCGAGGTACGAACTCCCCAGCTCGACGCTTTCGCTAAACGTGCCTGGCGCATGGACAACCACTTCGTCGGCAGTTTGCCGTGTATGCCCGCCCGGCGCGAGATTTACTCCGGCTTTAAGGAGTTGATGTGGCGTCCGTGGGGACCCTTAGAGATTTTTGACGCCAAACTTCCCGAATTGTTGGCAGAACACAGCTACCAAACCGCCATCGTTACCGACCACTACCACTACTGGGAAACGTCGGCGAACGGTTATCTGCAAACGTTTCAAAGCACCGAGTTGATCCGCGGCCATGAGCTTGACAACTGGCAGAGCCCCCTAGACGCGGCAGCGCCGGTGCCCGCATGGGTCGAAGAGATTGACCGGTGGCGTGACGGCTTTGGTCGCCGTTATTACGCTAATGTAGCGTCGTTCGAGACGGAAGAAGATTTTTTCCCCGCCAAGGTCATGACCTCGGCAGCGGCTTGGCTAAAGGACAACGCCCGCAAAGCCCCCTTCTTCTTGCAGGTAGAGTCTTTTGACGTGCACGAGCCGTTTCATGTTCCTTCTCCTTACGACACGATGTACTGGCAGGGTGAGCCACCCCCTCGCGCCAACATCTGGCCGCCCTACCAGGACCAGGAGCGCATGCGCGCTTATCTCTCCCAAGCAAGCGACCAAGAACTCGCCTACCTACGCGCGCAGTACAAGGGCAAACTCAGTATGGTAGACAGATGGCTTGGCAGGCTATTCGGGACACTAGACGAGTTGAATTTGTGGGAGGACACCGCCGTCATCCTTACCACCGACCACGGGCACGACCTTGGTGACCACCAAAAATTTGCCAAGTCTTATCCGCATTTCGACACGCACGCAAACATTCCCATGTTTCTGTGGCACCCGCAGCACCCGGGGGAGGGTAAAGCGGTTGACGCGATCACGCAGACCGTTGACCTTTTCTCCACTATTCTCGACATCGCGAGTGTAAAGGCCGCGCCGCCCCACAGCCTTTCCGTCATGCCTCTCATCAAGGGTGAGGCAGAAGCCACTCGTGACGTGGCACTCTACGGCACTTTCGGTCAAGGAGTTTGCTTTACAGACGGCACCTGGACGCTGATGAAGTCCCCCGTCAGCGATGGCCCGCTCTATTCGTATTCGTCTGACATCTACCAGAGTCTTGTGGCCGAGGAGTCTGTAAGAGTACCCGAGGACTGCGGTCGCTATATCCCGGGCGTGGAGATGCCGCAGTGGAAAGTGCCTATCCGCTTCGGCCCACTAAGCTCTGAGAACTTCCTATTCAACCGCAAGGAGGATCCCAACCAGACGCGTAACCTCTGGGATGCCAACCCCGAAGAGCGGCGGCGGATGCTCGAGCTCCTGACCAAAACCATCGCCTGGGAGGGCGCACCCGACGAGCAGTATAGTCGGCTGGGGCTTGAAAGGAACACAGCATGAACACACGAACCTTTGGTCGGACGGGCTGGCAGGTCAGCGAGATCGGCTACGGCATGTGGGGGATGGGCGGCTGGACCGGCTCGGACGACGCGCAATCTTTGAGATCGCTGCAAGAAGCGGTAAACCGCGGGGTCACCTTTTTTGATACCGCTTGGGGGTACGGTAACGGGCACAGCGAGCGCCTCCTCGGTCAGCTCTTGGCAGCCAACCCCGACAAGCGCCTTTACGCGGCGACCAAGGTCCGCCCTAAAAATGGCCGCTTCCCGGCTACGGCCGATCAGTCTTTGGATGACACGTTTCCTGAAGACTACATTCGCGCGTCCGTCCGTGAAAGCGCCGAGAACCTCGGCGTAGGCAGTATCGACCTCATGCAGTTTCACACCTGGAGCGACGCCTGGGCTGAAGATGACCGCTGGAAACGGTTGGTGCAAGACCTTAAAGATGAGGGCCTGGTCAAAGCTTGGGGCATTAGCCTCAACCGCTGGGAGCCGACGAACGGTATTCGGGCGCTCGAGACGGGCCTCTTTGACGCCGTGCAGGTCATCTACAACGTGTTTGACCAGAACCCTGAAGATGAGCTCTTTCCCGTGTGCCAGGAGCGTAACATCGCCGTCATCGCCCGCGTGCCTTTCGACGAGGGGTCGCTCACGGGGAGGCTGACGGAAAGCTCGAGCTGGCCCGAAGGGGACTGGCGCAACCGCTACTTCGGCCCTGAGAACCTCCCCCCGACCTTAGAGCGTGTTGCGCGGCTCAAAAAAGATGTCCCTGAAGAGATGAGCTTACCCGAATTGGCCTTGCGCTTTGTTCTTCATCACCCGGCCGTATCGACGACCATTCCAGGGATGCGCAGGCTCGAGCACGTCGTTGAGAACACGAAGGTGAGTGGTGATAAAAAGCTTTCCCCTTCGCTGTTAGCCGAACTCAAAGAGCATCGTTGGGAGCGTGAGCCAGCGCCGTGGTCCGACTAATACAGTCATACCGGTTGCGTCAAGTTGTTTGAGATGAGGTGACATCTAGCTACGGCGGCCCGCGGCATCTGTAGCCCTTGCAGCCTTTTCTAGAAAGCTGACAGCGACAGCTCTGCCCATACCCTAAAACTGCTCGTCCAGTTGCAGCGGCGTAGGTTGGCGGGTGTGCGGGCGCGGGTATGGCGAAAGAGACGGTTGACCCCGGCGTGGGTAAAGAGAAAGCTCTGAGCTCGCTGCAAACCTCTAAAGCCGCGCTGTTGCCGTTCCTGGTCTCGCGTCGGCCGGTGGCTCTGCTCGATGAGGTTGTTCTGGCGCTCCGCCGCCGAGACGGTGACGTGCTCCGTTGCGCCTAGCTCGGGTGTTTCGCGTAGGGCAGCGCCGTAGCTTCTGAGCCCGTCGGTCACGATCCGCTCGGGGATGTCTCGCTCGTCCAGCAACCTCCGGAAAAAGCGCTTGGCCGCGCCTGTGTCACGCTCCTTTTGCATGAGCACGTCCAGCACCTCGCCATGCTCGTCCACCGCCCGCCACAACCAGTGGACGATCCCGCCTACAACCACGCGCATCTCATCGACATGCCAGCTTCTGCCCCGCCTCGGCTTACGCTGACGTAATGCTTCGGCTATAGTGGGTCCGAACGGGGCGCACCACGCCCTTACCGTCTCGTGACTCACGTCGACGCCGCGCTCGAAGAGCAGCTCCTGCACGTCCCGGTACGAAAGTAGAAAGCGGTGATAGAGGTAGACCGCATGCGAGATGACCGCTTTGGGGAAGCGGTAGCCCTTGGGTCGTTCACGTGGCTCGTCCATTGCACCAGCCTACCCGATGTGAAACAACTTGACGCAACCCATTGGAAGTACCGGTAACTGTGTATAGGCAATCCCATTCACGTTGTGAAGTCGCCATTACGTAGTGTGGCATCTAAAAATAACTCCCCCGTGCCTACACCCCATTGGGAAATAGTTTCGCTTTGACCAGGCAGTATTTGAAAGGTGCGTTTGTCAGTGTGAGCAACGCCTTCACGCTTAAGCGTATAGAGCAACTCCACACGTATCGATTGGACGGGGTTCCATGCGGCAGTGACCGTTAAGCGAACGTGGTCGCCCTTGCTACTCGACAATTCCGCTGTGTGCTCAGCGAAAGGGGTGACGCCGCCCAATTCAATGTCGTACTTCAGCGGCAGAACCTTTCCCTCCGGACCCATTTTCTCACCCGCAGGTCTCCAGCGGATCTGACCCTCAATCATCAGCTTGCGCCACGACGTCTTGAGCTCTATATTCTGCAGATTTTCTCGGGTGACAACATGCCCGTACCCGTGTGAAACGCGGAGGACCCCGTTGATGGTTTTCGCCGCGAACAGCTGATGGGTACCAACTGAGAGGCTGGGGAATCGGTACGTCCCCTCCCTATCGGTATACGTTATTGGGATGCCTGGGATGGTCACCGTAGCGCCTTCCACCAGATTTCCTTGATAGCGCACGACGCCCGTGAGACTACCTGTTCCCTTAATTTGGGACCAGCGGTAGATGGGCAACGTTACGTCGTAGCTCTTGCGGTAGAGGGCAGGCGCACAGTACCCGAACATCGGGGCGTCCCAGCGTAGCAGGTCGTCGGGGCTGACGGTGCTCCCCACCCCAGGCTTTTTCCAGGCGTCGGAGAAGCCCTCTTTGCCAGCCTTGTCGCTCACGAAGGTATTCACGATCTGATTGGCGACGTTTCGTGCTGCCTCTTTGACCTCAGAGAATAGAATACTGGCTCCCGCTACGACCTTATCAGCCTCTGCAACAACCTGCTGCTTGACGTAGTCGGCCACATACTGCGCAGCTTCCAGCCGTTCCGCCTCGTCGTAATGGTAGAGACCGTCGGGGGCACCTGGCTTGACCTCCACGCCGGCCTGTATGTCGTCTTCGTCGAGTTCCTTCTCGAGAGCTGCTTGGTGCTTGCGGGCCAGAGCCCACAAAAACGAGGAGCACATAGATCCGCTTGTCTCCGCGGCCCATTTGGCGCTTTGAGGAGCGGGCGTGTCGGTTATGTCTGCGTCGCTGTACGCATACAGGCGGTAATGCCACTTTCCCTTCTGCGCCCGTATGTCGTCGGCAAGCTTATGGAGACAATCCCGGATCTCCTGCGTTTCCAAGAAAGGGTCCGGTTTAATCACCAGCGGGGGGGTGATCTCCCAGCCCCCCTGGCGCTCGATTGCCTTCTCTTGAACGGTTATGGACGTGAATGTGTAAGACTTGCCCGTCTCGGGATCTTTATATGCTTCCCCGGTTACGGCTCCATGTGTGGTCTGCGTAATGACGCCCGGCCAGATGTACTTTACTATGTCCTCTCGGAGACCCTGGATGGGAAAAGGTCGCTTGAAAAGTTCGCCTATCCAGAAGCCTGGGTCTAGGAGGCGCTCGAAGCAGACGGCGTTGTGGGTAATCTCCTGCGCTCCTACCGCGTAGCCGTCCGCGCCTGCGACGGGCACCTCGAGCGGGTCTTTCGTAATCATCACGCAGTGGTTGTAAAACTGGGCCGGCTTTACCCGTCGTAGCATGTTCCCAACGAGACTGTCCACGCCGCCCGCTAGCAGCACGATGTTGCCCTTTCGGGCGTTGACGAAACGGCCGGGCACGGTCACCTTGCGCTGGTCTGTGGTGAACAGGCAACGGCAATCGCTGATGGGATCCGCTGCAGTCGGGTCGCATTCCTCACCGTCTAAACAGGGACCTTGCTGGCTACGCTCCGACCGGCTAGAGCGGGCACTGGGTGTGAGCCCAGGAGGAGAGGCATGTTCGGGGGAGCCCGCGAGCCTCTCTAGACGTTCGCACAGGACGTATTGCAGCTTGTTTGCTGGACAAGTGTCGATGACGCGCGCGCTAGGAAGGGCTGTTTCTCCTATCGCCCTACTTGTAATGCCCTCCCCGGCTGCGGCCGTACGGGCGAGCTGTTCGGGAAAAAGCGACAACGTAGCGAGCCCTGACGTTCCTGAAGGGGAGATCCTGGACGGGAGGTCAAATGCGGCCTCCACGCGCACAGCTGCCTTATTCGAGGATGCTTCGCCGAAGAGGTGGACAGTTATACCTACTGCCCCTTCGGGTATTTGCTCATCACTCAGGGTCATGCTGACGAACGTGGCCTGGTTCGCTGGGACCTCGACCGGCTCGCCGAGCGGCTCCAGTGGCTGCAAGCTCCCAAGCTCATGATCTGGTAACAGCACTTGTATGCGTCTCGCGTTGAGGACGAGCGGAAAAGCTTCGACATTCTTCACCACAACTACGGCTTCGATGCCACCCAGTACCGGACGAGCGGCAACCTCGTGGTACACGGGCGGCACGATGGCGCCGAAGCGTTTGCAGAGTGCGTAGGCATTGAGGACGCTTAGGGAGCGCTTCACTTCGAAGGAGGGTCGGTTGTTAGGCGTCACCGTGACCGAGACGTGAAAGGTCTTCTGCTCGCGGTCAGGATCGAGGCTGTCGGAGAAGTCGTGTTGCATGTAAGGTGTCGAGGTGGTGCGCACCGTGCCGTCGCCGAAACTCCATTCGTAGCGGACGTCCGCACCTCCCGCGGGCGGAAGCGAGTCGGCGGCAGGGGGATGTCTCGTCGACGTTTCTGTGGCAGTCTCGTTCCCCTCACGTCGGGCGGCGTCACGACGTGAGTCGGTCGGCTGGGGCGCATAAAGCTCTTCTAAGACGAAACCGACCTGGTAAGGCTGATTGATCCGTCCCGCGGCTCGTAGAAGCGGAAACCTAGGCTGCGTTGTCGAGTCAGCAACCTCCCGCCTCGTGCTAACACCCGAGGTGCCGTCTACAGCAATCGTGATGATTTTGCTTTCGCGTCGCAAGACGCTGTTTCCATCTCGCTCGGCGGCAGTGATAACCACCTTGTGCTCTGCAGCGGTAGCAAATTGAAGAAATTGCCTAGCCCCTATGATCCCATTAATACGCACCAGCACATCGTCGCGGTTCTCAAGAGGTACACCGCCCGTCCCGAAAACCTCGATCTCTACGCTTTCGCCGAGTTCGGCTTCCTCTGGATACTTGACCTCACTGATAAGGGTTGTCATGCAACTCAGCTCCTCTAGGCCTTCCTGAGCGGTTGAGATACTAGGCAGGATTCATCATCGTGCAAAGGTGGTGCCCGCCTTAATTACCTTAGGTAGGCACGTAAGCGCTCAGAGGCTCCTCGGTGTTGAAGCTGCCGCTGCATTCGGTTCGTCACCCGCCCTCGTGTGGCGCGCATCTCCACGCTAGGCTGCGCGCTCATTTTGAAGCTGGCATAAAGTTGCGGATCATTGGCGAAGTGGAAGAGAAGCTCCCGACCGACGTCGTCTACTGCCTCATCTAAACTCGCGCGTTCAACCCTCAGCAGTTGTCTCAGGTTGGCACGCACCTTTTCCCGAGGAACATCGTCAAAAAGACCAGCAATGTAGTCCAAAGTTGTAGGAGCACTTCTAGCATACCGGCGTGATCGTGTAGTTTTAGAAGTAGGTAGAGGCGTTTGCAATGTTTTCTCAGCGTCCACGATGCCTGCACCGAAGCCCTCATTCGGCAGTTCATGTTCCTTATTGCAGGTGGAGATGAGGATTCCTTTGAAAATCGTGGCTATGTTTTCTTCCCCATAAGCTTCTATCAATCTGTCGCGCCCATGGTGGGCAAGCCACAGGGCAGCAATCCCGGCCGTTAGGGCAACGGAGAAGGAGGTGCCACACGAGCGCTCTACGACTTCCTGTCCATCTTCATTAACACGCGCACGCCAAATTAACTCACCGGGTGCCGTCACATCGACTTGCGACCCTTTACAGGAATATTGCCAGGGTTTCCGATGAATATTGCTGGCCGCGACGCCGATCACGTACTCATCAGAGCCCGGGTAGGTCACCCAACCAACGATGTTGCCCGCTGCCGCACACACGATCACCCCCCTCTTCACCGCATGTTCGATGGCTTCGCGAACGCTGTTGTTGGGGATGCCGCCGAGGCTAACGGAGATCACGTGACATCCCTCATCGACTGCATGGTTAATCGCACGGCGTAACCGTCGCATCCCACCAAACACGAGAACGGGTACCGGGAAGAGGGTCTTTTTTGCAACACGCAGCGGCATGAGTTTGGCCCTGGGTGCAGCTCCCGTCACATAGGGCGCATTCCCACGATTGCGACCACTCATGATCACACTTGCCGTGCCCAAGCCGTGGTTGCCGTTTTCTGTGGCCTCAACCGTTTCGTCGTCGTCATCGATAAAGTCTTTATCACTAGTCAAGATGAGTCGGTTCGGTTCAAGCTCTCGGTGCGTTCGGTAGCCGCTATCAGGGTGTCCCACGAGCACGCCTTCGCCGTAGAGTTTGGCGTTCCGCGTGTTTTCTGAGTACTTCCAGGCTTGCGGCACTTTGGCTTCTTCAAGGCCCCACTCATATTTTCCGTCCGTGGCTGAATCACCTACACAGAAGCTGATGCTCCGGGCAATGCGTGCGTGCAGGTCTTCATCGATGCCTGGAACAGGAAACACGAAGCTCGGTTCAACGTCGGTTATGTAGGGCTGATCGCGAAGCCTATAGGCTAGCTCCCAAGCTTCTTTGACTGTCGGTGGCTTTTTCTTGCCCTTGTAGAGTGCGTCAATCGCGTCACGGCTATGTTCAACGTTCTTAAAGGTCCAGCCAGAACCGAGTATCCGCTCTTCCCGTAAACGCTTTTTCGTCTCAGCCCGCGTTGTCTTCCCTAGGTCAACCCTGAAGGTGATTGCCTCGAGAGTCGACTCGTTGCTAAGAAAGTCATCACCGCCTAGGCCATCCGCTTTCGTCTTGAGGGCGAGGGTTACAGCTTCCACGATGTCGGGCCGACCATACCCATAGTAGACGCTCCGCCCGTGCGCATCATACGTACCCTCTGTTTCGTCAAGCCTCAAGGACGCAAAGCGCAGAATGGCTTTTACCTCACGGTGAGTAAGTTGAGGATTAGCAGATAGGATCAGCGCCGCGATCCCAGCTATGCCCGGACAAGCCGCCGAGGTACCGATGAAATCGGTTGTGTAATCGTCTTTCACGGTGGTCGTGTATAAGCCATGGCGCTCCGGCTCAGGCTTTGTATCTCCGCCCGGGAACGTGCACCAGATAGCTTTGCCGAAGTCGCTGAAGCTGCTCCGCTTATTCTGGTTATTACAGGCCGCTACAGCGATTATAGGCTCGTAACTCGCGTACCCATCGTCATCAACGGACTCTGCTCCGTTTCCCGCGGCCCAAACAACTACGCACCCCCTACCACCACGCCCCTGTTCGATCGCGTAATCGATGGCGTAGCGGGTGCTATCGGGTAAGGGAGTCGCTCGCCCGTTACCGTCTGGGGGGCCCCAGCTACAAGAAATGACATCTGCCCCGTGTTGAACTGCCCAGTAGAACGCTGCAGCCTCAGTTGCGGACCCTACCCCAGGCGCCAGTCGGATGGGCATCAGCGCCGCCTCGGGGGCGACGCCGGGAGCTTCCTTGCCGGCCGCGCAAGCTACTCCCGCACACATCGTCCCATGATCCTCGTCGTTGCTACGAGGGCTGGGGTCTCCTAGCTGTGTCAAGATGTCATGAGGGGCGACAACTTTTCCCGAGTCTTTAAACTCACGGTGCACAAGATCAACCCCATCGTCAATGATCGCGATGGTGATTCCCTTGCCTCGGACACCAAGCCTGTTCCAGGCATCTTCAACATTAGCGTGTGCATCAATACCTGCCATCTCGCCTAGGTGCCACTGTTTATCCGTAGGCTTGAGCATAGTTCGCCGCACCCGCCTCTGGATCAGTTCCGGATGAGCTGCCTCAATCTCTTCCTGTGCAAGGAGATGCTCCGCAATTCGGAAGATTTCCTGCCCTCTCCCGTCAGCTGAGACAAAATAGGCGTTCTTTGCATATTTCGGTTTATCCTTCTTCTCCTTTAGACCGTATTCCTTAAGAATTTTTCTGCATTCGTATGCCTTAATATCGTCCCGGAACTTCACGAAAAGGTTCTCGGTGTATACGACAGGTTCTCCTGTCTCAGCATCGAGTAGGACGCGCCCAGCGAACCGCACCTCTTCCTCGTTGCCGAGGCTGCGGCGGGCCCGATTTTGGAGTTTGGCCATGTCCTTTCGGTCTGCTTTGTTTTTAAGGATGGTCACATTGACTTCAGGAAAGGAATGGCCTTCAAGTTCAGCAAACTGCTCGAAGATTTCTCTTCCTTCCTCTGATTTGACGGCGCTCGCTACATCGCTCACTCCTTTGACCGTCCTTACAACAAGCATGTCCTTGCTAACCACGAGCTTGCGCGGGGTAGCATCCTTTCCGCCATATCTATATCTAACCACCGTCTTACCCCCAAGCTGACCTAGGTAAATTTCGGAACGTGCACCAGTCCTGCGACAAGATCTCTTACGAGCTAGCGATGATTCCCCAAGCTTCCCTCCAACCTTCGGACGACTGTAGTCCACTCCCGCAGTTTTCAATCTGAGGTATGTTAGCGCATTTCAGGGGTCAAGGTGCGAAGTAGGAGCGGTGAAATGTGACACCTGACTTTGAGAAGTGGACCCCAAAAGGTTCATCGCCACTTTGGTATTGCCTCGCTTCTGTGCGCTCAACTTTGTCGACTTCGTAACCCGGAAACAACCCGAAACAGTTCATGCCCAAGGCTGGGCGTTCTAGGCATTAAAGACAAGGCTTTTCAACCACGAACTCCTTGGGAGAGCCGTTTGACCCCCACTAATTCCAAAGTGGCAATGAACCCGAAAATCAGACAGGCCCCTTAGTAGAAAGCAGTAGGCTTTTCGAAAGGAGGCTCTCCGATTTATTGGATCTACTTCTCTTTGGCCTGCATGTTAAACTATTAATTACAAGTAAGCTGGAGGAAGCAGTCAAAGCTTTGACTATATTCCACTAGGAGTATGTCGGTGTCTTTTACTTTCAAGAGGAGGACGAGCCGTGAGCACTTTGGGTTATGCACAGCTTACTACGAAACGTGAAGAGGCAACGCCTAGCACCAGTACTTCATCATCCGCGCCAGGTGTAAAAACATATGTTGATGCACTAGCGGCATTAGTCCCTGCCGAGGTCTTAGCCCTTCACGCACTGGTACTCCCCATCACAACAGAAGTAAACAACAACGTAACGACAATCACCGAGCCTGAGACCCTTAGATGGGCCTTTGCCGGCCTTCTCCTTTTCAGTATTGCTTTGTATGTTGTGCCGCGCCTGCTTGCCAAGAATTGGGAGCGCTTCGACTTGGCCCGAATGGTGATTCCACCGCTCGCCTTTGTAGGGTGGACCATGCTCCAAAGAACTACCGCATTCGACGCAGCATTCCCCAAAATGAATGACGCCGAACGTACCGTGGGTGCGCTTTTTCTTGCAGTTATCTTAGGGGCTGCAGCTTCAGCACTTGCTTACCAAGCAGATCAAAAGAGGCCGTGAGCTAACCTACCTGAAAAAGTCGGTCCAACTCATGTCTTGCAACTATTCAGGAGGCTGAATCTTATGCAGAAAACGCGCGTTGCAACTCCTGAGAAGCTTGCGGATTAAACGTTGTACACGAGAAAATGGGAAAAGCCGCCTCGGCTGTCCGGAGCAAGAAAACCCGTTTCTTGCGCAGTTTTGTATAAATGCAAGACATGAGTCCAACTGAAACGCTAGTACATCGGGGTTTGAGCCGCTCCCCGTTTTAGGTCCATCTTACCCTCCCGGCTCGAACCTAATCACGCCGTTTGCTACCCGAGGCAGGGCTTACGCATGTAGACGGTAAACGCACATTTCACCTAACTTTCGGAAGTCTCCTGCCGCGAAGGTACAAACCCTTACGTGATGAAAAAGGGATTTAGCATCCTCTCGGCGATGTTGCGTCACCAGAGAAGCTTTGCAAGCGAAGCTCGGAAGCTCATTTGGTGCGCACATGCGTAAGCCCTGCTACCCGAGGGTTGACCTGAAGAAAAGAGACCGGGGATGGTGGATCTACGATGAAACCTCATCCCCGTCACCACTCTACGCCGGAAGACCTCTTTCTGCACGTGTTCATCCACGTGGACGACTTCCTCAAGCCGTACGAAACGCACCTGCCCCGTCAATCCCGCCAGAAAGCCAGCCTCAGCGAAATCCTCACCATCGCGCTGGTCGGAGAGATGCTCAGTCAACCGTTCGAGAGCACCTGGTACTGGCTGGTGCAGAACACCTTCCAGGACTTGTTCCCCAGCCTGCCCGAGTACAGCCGTTACCACCGCATCCTCCGCAATGCCGAGCGACTCTTGGCCGCACTTGCCCTCTCGGTGGTGCCCTCTCGGCTCCTGGTGCGCAGCATCGACAGCAAACCGCGTGGGGTGGCGAAAGGCAAGCGCGCCTCCTGGTCGCGCTTTCTAGGCGCCACGAAAGGCTTCAGCACCATGGGCATGGTGTTCGACTTTAAACTGCACGCCATCACCACGGAGGAGGGCTTGTTCGAGCGGTGGGGCTTCGCGCCAGCCAACGAGAGCGATGTACGGTTGGCGCACGAGCTGCTGGAAGGGCTCGAGGAGGAGCTGGTGCTGAGTGACAAGGGCTATATCGGCTCAGCGGCGAGAACGCCGAAGCGCAAGGGCATGAAGGGCGAAGATGGGTGGGAGGAGTGGATGGGTCGGGCCCGCAAGCAAATCGAGAGCAGTTTCAGCAGCCTGGTTCGCTCCTTGACGTTGCACGGGGCTCAGGTGAAAACGTTTTGGTCGCTTAGGACGCGGGTGAACCTGAAGATCGCTGCGTTCAATCTGCTGCACTCAGGCGTGCTCTTCAGGTAGCAAACGGCGTTATTGTTTTATAAGGCCCTATACTCGGGCAAGGGCGCTCCTACTGACGTTCTGTGTCAGTGACCATAACTCCGCGCAAAAGCTCGCGCCAAACAGCGAACGATACTTTCGGCATTTCTCCCCGACGGGTCTAAGTCAGGATCATAGATGGTGACCTCCATCCCGACGCACTTGGGGGATGCCAAGAGAGGCCCGAGAATCTCGCCGAGGGTCTGGAAGGACAAACCGTCAGGCTCGGGGCAGTCCACCGCGGGCATCTCACGCGCGTCAACGACGTCCAGATCGAGGTGAAGCCAGAACCCGTCCGTCTTGCGCGTCGCCGTCTCGAGGGCGTCCCGGACGACGCGCCGGGGAGCGCGGTTTGGACGGCGCGAGCGTCGCTCACCCCCATCCCGAGACCCCGCACCTCTTCTAGATGTTCGTCATTCACCTTTACGCCGACAAGGTGAACGTCTTCGTCCCGCACATAGGGTTTGCGGGACTCTAGGTTGGTGAGCCGCGCGTCGCCCCGGCCCGTCACGATGGCTAAGTCTTCGCCGGCCGCCGCGCCGATCGCGGGCTCGTTGTCCGGATACCGAAAGTCGCTGTGCGCGTCAAGGAAGACGAGCCCGTACCGCCCGCGCCGCCTGAGCGCGAGCGCGCTGCCGAGCAGGATGCTGCAGTCCCCGCCGAGCACAACGGGGAACAGCCCTTTGTCGAGCAGCGAGGCGAGCCGATCAGCCAACGTGACGGAGTACGCGGCGATGGCGCCCGCGTTCCTGTCGCCATCCCCTGGCTGCCACTCTGCTCTATATCTGGGCGGCGCGAGACCCCCCGCATCCTCGGCACCGAGTCTCCCTAGGAGCCCTTTATCCCGCAGCGCCCACGGAAGTTTGTAGCAGCCCGGTACGGCACCCTCTTCGGGCGGTCTAGGGCCAAGGTTAGAGGGGGCGTCAAGGATAGCCAGGTTTCTCTCCTTGGTCATATACCTCCAGCTTAGCAGCACCGGCTAGACGTCACGGGTCCTTAGTCCATATCTTACCGCGGGTCAGGTCAAGTTTGGCGAAAGTCTTCGGTCGCTGTACGGGCCTACTCACGCATAAGCGTTGCGCTATAAAGGCAAAACAGCCACTTAAAATGAAGCGGAAAAAACCAAAAATGCAGCATGTAGGTTCTGTACATTAGTGGCATGAAACCACACTACAGATTATTTTTATCGGCTATTGGCTCATTACTCATCTCTCTTTGCTACGCCCAAACCCCCCCTTACGTCCTCACCACCTTCGACCTCACCCAACTCGATGCCAGACCGGGACAGATTGCGGTTTCACCCGATGTTCTGACCCTTGTAGAGTTCGACGACCAAGTTGCCGACGTGTCCACCGCCCGCCCCGACGCCATGACCATTGAGGTGAGCGGCAACGTCATCCGCCTACGCTCTAACTGGCGCGCGGGCAGCACCGACTTAGTCGTGACCGTCGCCAACCAGACCGCGATGTTCACCGTTGAGATAGAGCCCGAAGGGGAACACACTCGGCGCTACGTGGTGACCAAGCCCGCGCCCCCAACCCCCGCCTCCTCGAGCGCGACCCGCTCATCCACGTCACAAGTTCCTGGTCTGCTTGAGGATATAGAGGAAAATGATTCTGTACTCCCCGACTGGCTTTCAACAAGCTTCAACGTCTTGTCCGTTCCAGGCAAAGAACTTGTCATTCAGTACGGACTGAAAAATGCTGGAGATAATGACCTCGCCGTTGACGCCTCGAGGTTGCGCCTCATTCAGGAGGGACGTTCGGTCCCGTTTAAGCTCGAGCGTATCAACACCGGGGGCACCATCAACCGCGTCAAGCCGGGTTTTGCCGAGTACGGCACCATCCTGGTCGACGACCCCCTACCAGGGAAACTGACCCTCGTCTGGGAACTTATCGAGATTGGTCCCGGCTACACTCACACCTTAAGAGAGGACGTCCATGACGGTCTGGTTAAACAGGTTCGCTAGCCTTCTCCTGATT
Organism: Trueperaceae bacterium; assembly: GCA_965214995.1. GTDB lineage: Bacteria > Deinococcota > Deinococci > Deinococcales > Trueperaceae > CBDCCT01. Next base: position 2,476,240 of record CBDCCT010000002.1, on the reverse strand, counting down.
GGCTTTTTTGCCTTTGCCTACGCTCAAGAGGAAGCTGTCGGCATCGTGAGCTATACCGACATCGAGGGCGCAGGGCTTCGGGTGGGAAGCTGTGTAGGCGAAGAGCCCGACCCTAGAACGTGTGTGCCTAACATCGAAATAATCCACGTGGGCGCATTTGAGGCTTGCGGCGGAAATCTGTCAGGTTGCGAAGAGAAGGTTGCTTACCCTGTTCCTTTCATCTCTGAAGAAGCCGGAATCGATATTGAGGAAGATATCGATGGGGCGTGGGAAACTTTCGTTGACAAAACCATTGATGAGGTGAGCAGTGAGATTAACAAACTTCCACCTTGTTGGCTACCGGCTCCGTGCCCGCCGCAGGTCGACTGGACCTGCGTAACAAGCCGCATGGCAACAGCCATCGAAACCGCATATACCGATTACCTCCCCGAGTACTGGGCGAGCGTCTACGAAAGTATTGCCACTAACGCACCGTTCGCGTTGCACTGGCAGAGCGCTTTGCCCGACGACGGCGCTATCATCGCACCTGTGTTCTCGCTCGAGCCCAAACCCGAACAGTATGCTGGTCTTGTTCAAGAACCCAGAGACCCGGCTTACTACTTCCAAGGGCCGATGTTTCCAAGCCTCCCGGTTCCCTATCAACCCAATGAATTGAGCAAAGAATATGGGGGTATCTCCGAACTGGAGGAGCGCAAACGGGAGCTCGAGCTCTCCACCTTGCTCGAATACCAGCAGTTCGGCTTTGTCTCTATCTTTGAGGTTTATGGCGAGTTCAGGCTCGAGGTGCTGTTCAAACTCTTGCGGGGACCTTACCTCTACACCGCTTGTCTGTGAGACCTGTTGAGAACAACCTCACCGAAACCCTCGAGATACCGACCTCAGATATCGAATGGGCGGTGGCCTCGATGCAGCGGTATCTCGAGCATCATGACCTGGCAGCGGCGCTCGAGATGGCTAAGGAGACAAAGCTGTTTCCCGAAAGCCGCTTGAAGACCGTCGAGGCAGTCGTTCCTAGGATGAGAAATCCCTTTGTTCACTCTTTGGTCAGTGGGGTCGCGGCGCGAGCGTCACGGCCCTTTTTTACTCAAGTCGTAACGACTGTCGTGAATAAATTGCAAACTAACCGTTCAGAGATGCTTCAGCGCCAGCTTTAGCCGTGCTGTTATGATGAGCGGGAAAATGGTTACGATTGTGACGGTGGGCTCACGCGGTGACGTGCAACCTTATGTCGCGCTCGGTCTGGGATTAAAGAGGGCTGGCTACTATGTACGCATCGCTGCGCCCGCTGCCCTATGTGATCTGATTACGCAGTATGGTCTCACCGCTCTCCCCATTCACGCGGTCGACCCGCAGGCGTTTCTCGGGAAAGCTGCCGTACAAGACGCCGGTAAACGAGCACTGCCTCTACGCCAGATGAGGGTGCTGCTCCGCGAAGCGCGCCCGCTTATCGCCGACTTTCTCGACGAGGTTTGGCAAGCTTGTCAGGGCAGTGACGCCGTCATCGCCACCGCCATCTTTTTCGGCGCACAAGACAGCGCCGAGAAGCTCGATATTCCTTGCATCTATACCTTTCTGCATCCGCTCTTTCCGACCGCGAGTTTCTCGAGCCCGCTAACGCCTAAACTCCCCGAAAGTGTTGGAATCTTTAACAGAACCACTCACACCCTAACTGATACCATTTTGCCTTGACGATTGAGCGCAGCGAAGAAGTTAAGGACGAGCAGAGCGAGTGAAAAAGGAGACGGGTTTGCAGTAATGGATGAGCAGGCAAAACCCCGCCCGCTCATCCATTACTGCAAACCCGTATGAGCAGGTCTTCTGGCAGGCGTTCCGGCCAGCTGTGAACGCTTTACGGAAGCGCCTCGGACTGCCACATAAGTCCTTGTGGAAACCCCATCATCTCCTACGGCAACGCACTTCGCTGGTCCTCTTCGGCTTCAGTCCTGCCGTCGTCCCTAAGCCCAAGGATTGGCCGGACCATACACATGTGACGGGCTACTGGTTTTTTGACGAACCCGGTGACTGGACACCACCAGCAGAACTCCAAACATTTTTGGATAGCGGCCCTCCGCCTATCTACGTCGGCTTCGGAAGCATGACCGACCGAGCCGCCGACCACGTAGCGCAGCTGGTTATTGACGCCGCGACACGTGCAAGACAGCGCATCATTCTAGCCGCAGGTTGGGGTGGTCTGAGTCACACCTCATTTCCCGATACAGTCTTTTGGCTCGAGTCAGCACCGCACGCCTGGCTCTTCCCGCGGATGGCCGCTGTGACCCACCACGGGGGCGCAGGCACCACCGGGGCGGGCTTTCGGGCTGGGGTACCTTCGATTGTTACCCCGCTCGTCGCCGACCAGCACTTCTGGGCGGATCGCGCCTTTGCGCTTGGCATTGGCCCGGAACCTATTTCCTATCACCAGCTTACAGTTGACGCTTTAGTAACCCACTTCCAGACGGCTGTCGGGAATAACGAGATGCGAAAGCGGGCAAAGCGATTGGGTCAGATCATTCAGGCTGAAGACGGCGTCGGCAGGGCTGTCGCGCTTATTAACGCCTATCTCGAGACACACTCGCGCTTCCCCTGACCGCTCGCTATTCAGGTGTTTAGGAGATAGAAAACCAGATTGCAACACACCCGGCTCCAACAATCCAGCCTCCGAGTATCTCGGTCAAGGTATGACGGGTGAGGTGTAGCCTAGCCCAGCCCACGAACAGTGTAGCGACGCCGAGCGCAACGCCTAAGAGCAGCGATACGAACAAAAGCACGGTAGAGCAACCCGCCATCGTCAGAGAGTGCAGGCTAAGCTTGTTAATAAAACGGTTGAAAAAAGCACTAACGGCAAAGGCGAGCAGCGCTGCCTGCAATGTCTTTTGTACGATAGCCGGAGCCTGAAGGAGCGCGAGAAGGACGACAAGTAGCACGAAACAAAACCCGGCAAGACTGTAGAGCAGATAGCGGTCCTCACGAATGGACACGTCGATGTCTTCGTATCAGCCCAGCCGAACACGAAAGAGAATGAAGACCAACGACGGCAGAATGACGATAACGAAAGAAAGCAGTGTCCATAACACTGCCTCGGCAGCCGCGCGACTGGTAAGCAACTGCGCCGAAAAGAGAACAAGCACGGAAACAACAAACGGGTGAAAAACGCGCGACAGCCAAGTTGCCAGCAAGGTTGACATTGTGTGGTCTTTACCTCGCATTCTAGTAGCGTTTTATCACAAGACCAAACTCGCTCGTGGACGGAAGGGGGCCGCTGTAGCGTTTCATCATTTACCACAGTAGGGGGAAACATAGGGGGAACCCAAAAAGTAATGCCCAACCTCTTGAATCAAGATTGAGCATTTTGCCGTCCCTGACGGCCTTTCTATGGCGGGCGCAGAAGGACTTGAACCCTCGACCTACGGTTTTGGAGACCGCCGCTCTACCAACTGAGCTATACGCCCAAGCGACTTTGGAGTATAGCAAGCTTGACCCCTTTTGCCAAGGCTTTATAAACATTCCCAGGCTTTTATTATCAGCGGTGAACAATAGAAAGAACACTGTGCTGCACGTAAATGCAATTACCTTCTAAAGGTTATGAATATTCTGCTCTTGGCGACGCGTTGGCATAGATGACGCGCCACACGCTCGTCTGCCCCCTTCAACTTTCACCACGGTATCTCTCGTGATAAAAGCCTGAAACATTCCCGGCAGGGCCAACGACCTCCAGCAACTCAGGGATGATTGTTGTCTCGAGCGCGTCCTGCTCACCGCCTGATCGCTACACGTAGTGTCTGTCGTGTGACCGAACACTTGGGCTACGGGTAAACTGGAATTAGTGGGGGTTGAACGGACACAGAGAGTTTAGCCTAAGCCGCTAACCTTTCCAAGCCCTGCGCCTCAAACTCTGCGGGGCTTTGATACCCGAGACTGCTATGCAGCCGCCAGCGGTTGTAACAACCCTCGATGAACTCGAACACCGCGAGCCTGGCCTCTTCGCGGGTGGCGAAGGTGATTTGATAAACGAGTTCTTTTTTCAAGGTGGCGAAGAAGCTTTCGGTGTAGGCGTTGTCCAAGCACGCGCCGGTGCCGGTAAAGCTAGGGCGCATCCCCTGAGCGGCTAGCTCGCGCTGATAGGCGTAAGAAGTGTATTGGCTACCCTTGTCGCCGTGGTGGATGAGCCCTTTGGAGATGCGGCGCTGCCTGGTCGCCATGCGCAGTGCCTGGATCACGAGGTCGGTTCTCATGTGCTCGGCCATTGCATAACCGACGATCCGTTTGGAGTAGGCGTCCATGACCGTCGCCAGATAGAGCCAGCCCTCAGCCGTTTTAATCATGGTGATGTCCGAGTACCAGACCTGATTGGCAGCCGTGATGTCGGGCTTGGGCACGAGCAGGTTCGCTGTTTCCAGCAGCGTCTCGGCTGTTTTGCGGGGCTTATACTTGCGCTCGGGCACGGCGTAGAGTCCGGCTTGTCGCATCAGCCGCTTCACCCTCCGCAACGAACATACAACGTGGCGCTTACGCAGTTCGGCGTGGACGCGGGGGCTACCATAACGTTTGCTACTCTCCCCGAAGATGTTGGTGATCTGTTTCAGCAGCGACGCATCTTCGTGCTCGCGCACTGAAGGTTCTCGGTGAACTCGAGCTAGGTAGCCGTAAAAGCCACTCCTGGATACTCTCAGCACCTTGCACATCAGTGCTACGGGGCAGGAAGCGCGTTCATCTGCGATAAAAGCAAATCTCACCTCTGATTCTGAGCTTCGAACGCGCTCGCCTTTTTTAATATCTCATTCTCTATTTTCCAAGCGCTTATTCTCTGCCCGCAAGCGCCTCAGCTCGGTTTCCTCGGCAGTCGGTTGCGCACGCTTATGCCCCGGCGCGAGCCGACCCTCCCGGTACTGTCTATGCCAATTCGAAAGGTTCGACTTCGGTATTCCCAGCCGCTCCGCCGCTTCGGGAACGCTGTAACCTTGCTCCTCGACCAGCCGCACCGCGTCCAGCTTGAACTCGATCTCATACTGCCTCGTCACTCGTTTCTCACTCATTCGGACCCCTTCTGAGACGGTTAACTCGTCTCTACTTTAGGTGTCCGCCGCCCTATCGCCAAGTCCAGATAGGGACACGACCGCTTCAGCCGACACGCGCCCCCGTCTTTTCAGCCACCCACGCCCTGAGGTCGAACGAGACGAAGGTGATGTCTTTGGCGAACTCACTCTCGCCGACAGGCGTCAAGGCGTCACCGTCTTGAAGGTAGTGAACATCGTGCAGCGTGTAACGCCCGCCCTCGAGAAAGAAAGGGATGAGCAGGGTCGCGTGGTAGGGCTCGCCTAACGCGCGGGCTAACGCTTCTACCTCCCCCGGATAGTGTCCCCGCAGGGTCGAGCCGCTCCGGCTGATGACGAAGGGGGGCGGGTGAGCCACGTCGCGCAGCCGCTCGCCGATAGCACGGTTGAGTGCTTCGGCTCTCTCTGGGGGGAGGCTCCTCGAGTTGGTTAGCAGGTAGACTGTTCTCGCCTCGCCCTCGAGCTCGCGTGTCAGCGTCTCCCGCGACCACTCGGTCAGCATGGGCACGTCATAGACCGTTTGGTACCGGTCGGGTCGTCGTCGAGCACAACGATGTTGCGCCCGCTTCGCCTCAGCGCCTCCCTGATGTCGGGCAGCAGGTCGGCGGGCCGTGCCGGGGGTGAAGCGTTCAGGAGCGCCTCTAAAGATTCAGACATATGCCTCCTACCACGCGAACGGTTTCCCTTCGAGCCGTACTGTTAATGCGTGCCTTGTGGGGCCGACGTGGTGGTAGGGACTTTCCCTATTTACCGAGCCGGTCAATCGCCCTTGTTGACCGGCTGATTCAACCCTTTCACGAATACGCTTCACCAACGAGCCCCCGCCTCTTCAGCCGTAAACGACCTCACCACCCCTTCAAAGGCGTCGTCCGCGACGAACCCCAGCCGCTGCGCCTGGGTAACGTCGAAGCGGCTGGGCCAGGTCTCTACAATCCTTTCGACGGCAGGGTCATGTTGAAAGGTGACGTGAGCGCGGGCCGCTTCGCCCGCGACTGCCTCGAGCGTCTCCAGCATCTCGCCCACCGTGACCGTGATGCCGGACAGGTTCACCGCTCTGGACCGAAGCTCGCCGAGCGGCAAGGTCCCCGCGTGGATGAGGTTGCGAACCGCCGCGCCGGGGCTCGTCAGCCAGAGCTCGAGGGAGGGCCTTACAGGACAAACAGCGCCACGCCCTTCAAGAGGTTCGCGGATGATGTCGCTCGCAAACGAAGACGCCGCCCGGTTCGGCTTTCCGGGTCGCACGCAGACGGTAGGCAAACGCAGCGTCACGCCGTCGACAAATCCCTTGCGACTGTAGTCGCTGACAAGAAGTTCGCCTATGGCTTTCTGCGTCCCGTAGGAACTCTCGGGAGAGACTCTCGTGTCGTCGGTGACGACCGACGGTGAGGTGCTCCCGAAAACCGCCAGCGAACTGGTAAAGACGAAACGGCTACCTGGACTCTTTTCACGTAGCGCCTCGAGCACGTTTCTCGCGCCTTCAACATTGACCCTCATGCCCAGGTCGAAGTCCGCCTCGGCGGCGGCGCTGACCACCGCCGCGAGGTGATAGGTGAGGTCGATATCCGCCGGAAGCTCCCTAACTTCTTCAGCATTCGACAGGTCGAGCCGCAGGGTGCTGACGCGAGGGTCATTAAATTCTATAGGCGCAGCGTCAACCAGGGTCAGGCGAGAGACGTTCTCGTCCGGGTGGAGCAGCGCGGAGGCCAAGCGCCGTCCCAGAAACCCTGCGCCTCCTGTAATTAGAACGTGCATCTTACCCACATGCCCCCTTGCCTCTTGCCATGAGGCAGTCGCTGTAGGTCTGTAAGGGATGCTGTTGACCGGCCGACAAATTCAGCGTTGACAATTTTCGGCATCTTCTAGTAGAGGTCGACCGGCTCAGGCCGAAGCTCGCTCCGGAACGTGCGTAAAACGCGCTGCGCCCCTTGCGCAATAAATCTGACGTCGTTTTCGATTGTGAGAAAGCGGTAGCCCAAGCCTGCCAACCATCTCGCATCCTCGGCGCTGTTCGTGTGAGCCCCCGGAATAATGCCACGCTTCTGCGCGGCCTCGGCGATGCGGGTGACGGCGTCCTTTAGGGGCTGCTCGCTGTAAACCGCTACCGGGGAGCCGGTAAGCGTGCGGTTGAGGTCGCCTGGACCTACGTAAACGGCGTCGAGCCCAGGCGTCTCGAGGATAGCCCCTAAGTTGTCCAATGCTTCAGCCGTCTCAATCATAGCGAAGGTGAGAATTTCTCCGTTGGCGTGGGCCGCGTAGTCGCTACCAGCTTGAAGGGCGACGCGCACGGGACCCTGACTGCGATAGCCGAGCGGCGGGTAGCGACACGCTTCCACAAAACGCTTCGCCTCTTCTGGTGTGTTCACCATCGGGCAAATGACGCCGTAACTTCCCGCATCGAGCATTCGCATAATGATGCCGGGTTCGTTCCAGGGAACGCGTACCAGCGGGGTCGTCAACGAGGAACCCATAGCCTGCAACATCGGGAGCGCTGTGCTGTAGTCGCTACAGCCGTGCTGCATGTCGATGGTCAGGCTGTCGAACCCCCCCTGCGCCATCACCTCTGCGCTTAGGCTCGAGGGGATATGGAGCCAACCGTTTGCAACGGTTTCTCCGGCGGCGAGCTGCCTTTTCAGCTTATTTTTTTTCATCTGTCTCCTCCTGGGGGGTCGTGTCCAGCGACAAGCGCCAGCGCTGGACCGGGTCGGTGGCGATGTGCAGCCAGTTCGACAGCACGTTCGCGGCTAGGGTGGTCAGCATGATGGCGAACCCCGGAAAAAAGGTGAGCCACCAGGCCGTGCTCAGGTAGTTGCGCCCTTGCGCCACCATGAGGCCCCACGTCACCTCGGGGGGTTGGATGCCGATGCCAAGAAAGCTGAGCGCCGACTCCGCCAGCATGACGATGGCGAAGTCGAGCGTCGCCACCGCCAGAACGGTCGGGAGCACCACGGGCATGATGTGCTTGAAGACGATTCGCAGAGGGTCGCCGCCGAGCCCGCGAACCGCCTCCACGAACACCCGCTCGCGCACCTCCAGCACCTCGGCGCGGACCACGCGCGCGTAGACGGGGATGCGCGTGACCCCGAGAATGAGGATGAGGTTGACGAGGCCCGGCTCGAGCACGTAGAGCACCACCACCGCTAAGAGAAGCGAAGGAAAGCTCATAATGATGTCGGCAGAGCGCATGACGAGCGTTTCGAGCCAACCGCCCACATAACCCGCGAAGAGGCCGAGCAGCACCCCGACGCCCATCGCTAGCAGCACCGCGCTGACAGCGATAAGCAGCGTGTTGGCGCTCGCCACGAGCAAGCGCGCGAGCATACTGCGCCCCAATGAATCCGCGCCGAGCACGTAGAGCGGGTCCCAACTTGCCAGGGGCGGCGCGTTACGCATGTCTAAATCAACCCCCGTAGCAGCCCCACCCAGAAAAGCGGGGGCTGAAAGCGTCGTCACAACCAGCAGCAGCAAATAAAGAGCTGCCAGCGTCGCGCCGGTGTCTCTCGAGAGCAGTCTCAAGGTCGTGAGCCAGCCGGGGGCGTGGCGCGGGGCTCGAGGGGACGAGGCGTCAACCATAACGAATTCTCGGGTCGAGAAGGGCGTAGGCGACGTCAATGAGGATGTTGAGGAGGAATATAGCAAGCGCCGTGACGAGGACCGCGGCCTGCACCACCGCGAAGTCGCGCTGCACGATGCTGTCAATCATCACCTTGCCGACGCCCGGCCAGGCAAAAATCGTCTCGACGATGACCGCGCCGTTGATGAGGCCCACCGCCTGGTCGCCCGCCACCGTGATGGTTGCCAGCGAGGCGTTGCGCAGCGCGTGATAAAAGACCACCGCGCGCTCGCGCGCGCCCTTGGCGCGCGCCGTGCGGACGAAGTCGGCGCTCAACACCCCGAGCATCGACTTACGCACCACCTGCACGAGCAGCCCGAACGGCCTGAGGAGCAACACGAAAATCGGCAACACCCAGTGCGCGGGCGTGCCGGTGCCCGAGGTCGGGAGCCAGTCGAGGCGCACGGAGAAGAGCAGGATGAGCATGATGGCTATCCAGAAGTCGGGGGCGCTCGCGCCCAAAAGGGAGAGGGTGCTCGCCGCGCGGTCGAAAACGGAATGGGGCCGATAGGCGGCCAGCGAACCGACGACTACGGCCAAAAAGAGCGCGGTCAGTATACTAACCGCGGCCAACTTCAGCGTGGTCGGGAACGCCTCCAACACCACCTCGAGCGCCGGCTGTTGCCGCCTAAGCGAAGTGCCCAGGTCGAAGCGGGCCAGGTCCGCGAGGTAACGCCCGAACTGTGTCAGGACGGGGTCGGTGTAGCCGTTGCGCTCGGCGAACTCTTGCCGCATCTCTTGACTGGCGTTGAGCGGCAGGTAGAGGTTGGTGGGGTCGCCGGTGAGGCGCACTAAGAAAAAGACCAGCACCAGCAGACCTACTAAGGAAATGAGGCTCTCCAGCGTGCGCCTTCCGACAAACGTCGTCATTATGAATAGTAAATAGAAGGGGGCGTGCGCCCCCTACAGGCTACTCGAAGGAGATGCTCGACAGCGGAATCTGGCTGTTGGTGCTCGAGTCGGGCTGATAGTTCACCCCGTCCGCCACCCTGAGGTTGCCGACCATGTGGAACAGAGGAACGACGGGGACAATGTCGTCCGCCATGTACTCGAACGCCTGCTGGTAGAGGTTCTGCCGCTCCTCCCCGGTGGCGACGGCGGCCTCGGCGAAGAACTCATCGAGCGTAGGGTCATCGAGGGTGCTCTCCGCGCCCTCCGAGGCGAACTTGGTGCCTACCGTAAAGACGGCGTCCCCTTGGTCGTTGCCGTGCATGGCCTGGGTGAGGTTGGGAGGGCGGTCCTCCGCGAAAGGCTTGAGCAAAACCTCGAGCCACGCGTTGACCTCCATCATCTCGAGTTCCACCTGCAAGCCTGCCTCGGTGAGCATGGCCTGCACAACCTCCATCGCCTCGGCCGAATTGGGATAGATGCCCAAACGACCGTAGAGGACTATAGGCGTATCTACGGGGACGCCGTCCGCGCGCGCCTCTTCGATAAGCGCCCGCGCCTGCTCCGGGTCGTATTCGTACAGCTCGACGTTGGGACTGTAGCCGACCACGCTCGGCAGGATGATTTGTGTGGCCGGGATGACGTTGGCGTCGAACACCGTGCCGACCAGAGCCTGGCGGTCTACCGCGTAGTTGATGGCCTGGCGCACCCGGATGTCGTCGAGCGGCGGCACCTGCGTGTCGATGCGCAAAAAGGAGGTTTCAAAGTTCGGATAGGAGATGTCGAGCTCGGTGCCTGCGTCCTGGGGCGCGATGTTGAGCGCGATGTCGGCCTCGCCCGCGGTCACGGTGGACGCTCTGACGATGGGTTCCGTGCGCCAGATGTAGGTTGCCGCTTCGACCTGGGGCGCGTCCCCCCAGTACGCATCTTGGCGCTCGAGCTGGATGCTCTGACCCGTATCCCACGCGACGAACCGGTAGGGCCCGGTGCCGACGGGCTCGCGGACCTTGGCGTCGGCGGGCAAGCTCGGCGCGCCGATGTCGATAAACGACATGCGTGTGGGCAAAATCGGGTCGGGGTCGCGGGTGCTTATCTCAACCGTGGCCTCACCCGTAGCGGTAGCCTGGTACTCGTTGTCGCCGAACAGGAAGCCCAGCACGTGACATTCAAGTTCGGGCTGCATCGCGCGGTTGAAAGCGGTCGTGACCGCCTCGGCAGTGAGCGGCGTCCCGTCGTGGAAGGTGACGCCCTCCCGAATCTCGAACTCCCACGTGGTGGGGCTCGTCTGCTGCCAAGAGGTGGCTAGTTTCGGCTCGACCTCACCCGTCTCCGGGTTGGTGGCGGTAAGGGCCTCAGTGACGTTTTGTCTCAAGATACGCCCCACTTGCGAACTCGAGGTGTCGCACGGATCCAAGGTGTTCGGCTCCTCCGGCAGCACGAGCGTGACGTCTCGTTCCTGCGCGAAGCTCAGACTCAGCAAGCCGACGACAATTGCTACAAAGACAGGTTTGAGAACACTGACTTTCACTCTTTACCTCCTACGGGGCTTCAAGACTTTATGCTCAAACAGAACCAAGTTGATGTTAGGGGTAGACCCTGGAGCTGAACCGGTGGGCTGCACTCACTCTCCTTTCACAGATGCCTCCCAAGCTGTGAAACGAGATTTCATCAGCTATTCTCGCGTTACCTTGAAAGACATCATATAACTTTTAGTTGACATATATCATACAACGTTTTATACTTTTGTCAAGGCGTGTTGAGGAGGAAAGGTGTTTGAAGCTACGCTGTCGTCTCGCCAAACGTCTCTGGTCGAGCAGGTTCAAGAGGCGGTTAAAGGCTACATTCTCAGCAACGGCATTAAGTCGGGGGAACATCTGCCGACAGAAGGAGAAATTGCCAAAGCGCTCAACATCAACCGCAACTCGGTAAGAGAAGCTATCAAGAGCCTGGAAGCTCTCGGCATCGTCGAAGTGCGGCACGGTTCGGGCCTTTTTGCGGGCAGCTTTTCGTTCGAGCCGCTCCTCGAGGTTCTGCCCTTCTCTTTGATGACGGACCTTACCGCGCTCTCTGAACTGCTGGAGATAAGACAAACCTTAGAGATTGCGCTTGTACCAAAGGCGATGGAGCACATCACCAAGGTCGAAAAACGTGAATTGGAAGACGTCGTAGATGATATGCAAGCCAAGGCAGAGAAGGACGAGGCATTTTTGCAAGAAGATCGCGCCTTTCATAAGACGCTGCTAAAAAGTGTGGGAAACAAGTCGCTGTTAAAAATTCAAGATGTCTTTTGGCTCACGCGTCATCACGCCAGCAGGCACGCGCACATCAAAAATCGCAACCTGATGCAGACCTATTTAGAGCACCGCGCGGTGCTCGACGCCGTTCTGTCGAACGATATTGAAAAGACGCAAGAGATGCTCGCCCGCCATTACAAGGGGATAGAGGAGCGTTTAAGCAGAGCTTTGACGAGCCAGTAGATAAACCAGTAGGCAAAAGAGAGGGAACCGTATGGAAATCTTGCGTCGAACCGGCCTTAAAGAACACGCGCTACCTGGACGTGTGATTCAAAAGGCGGTCGGTAAGGAAAGCGCCTCAGCTAGCGCCAAGATGACGATGGGCTTTGCTACCTACTCGGAGGAGAGCGGGCCGATGGAGCCGCACCACCACGCGGAAGAAATCGTGTACATCCTTTCCGCAAAGGACGGCTGGGTTCGCTACGGACCCAGCAAAGACGACCTACCCGAAAGAGCCGAACTCGAGCCGGGCATGACCTTGCACATCCCGGCGCTCATGTGGCACGTTTTCGAGTTTAACGAGAGCGGACACGTCGATATTATTTTTTTCTACGGCCAGGTAGACAACATCCGACCGGAAGAGAACGGCGCTTGAGCCGCTTAAGGGTCGGTGAGAGCCGTTGAGGGTTGACCGCCGTCACGGTTTTCAGTGCCGAACTCTCGCTTCAAACTGTAGTTAGACCCTCGTACCTTTTTCCGGGAGAGAGCTGTGAGAGCACTGAACCGAGAAACCCTGAAAGGCCTCTGGGCCGCCGTACCAACCCCCTCGACGACCACGGGAAACCTAGACGAGGACGTTTTAGGGCGCAACTGTGAGCGCCTAGCCGCAGCAGGCGCGGACGGCATCTACGCAACGGACAGCGACGGGGAATTCTACGCGATTGAAATAGACAAGTTTCGTGCCCTGGCTCGAGCTTTCGGACGGGCGATGACCTCCGTTGGTAAAGATGCGGCGATGGGCGCTGCCTGGAGTCACACCGAGGGTGTTATCGAGCGTGTAAAAGCGGCGTGCGACGCAGGGATACCGAATGTGCATGTGACTTTTCCTTTCTGGATGCCCCTGGCGAGAGAGGACGTGGACCGCTTTTTCGAGGACTTGATAACGGCGGTGCCCGAAGTTCGCCTGATTTACTACGCCACCGGAGCACGGGTCCCGAGCTAACGGGCGTGGACTACGCCCGCCTTGGAGATATGTTCCCCAAGGAGTTTATCGAGACCAAATTGGGTACAGCCGATTTCCTGCAACTAAGCGAAATTCTGATTCACTCTCCCCGACTTGCCCACTTTGTCGTGGACCCCACGATGCTGCCGGGGATAATGTTGGGGGCAAAGGGGTGTTACTCCTATTAGGTGAACACCCTACCCGGCTGGCACAGAAAATTTATGGACGACTGCCTGCAAGGAAACTATGAGGAAGCCGCGGCCAAGCAGCGTAAGCTCCTGCGGTGGGAGTTCGACCACGTAAAGAAGCTGCGTGATGTCGGTCACTTACGCGGCATCTTTGGTAAAGCACGGGGGGCGCTGACGGGCTTTCTCGAGGATTCCGGGGTGACCCGGCGACCCTACTACCCGGTGTCCGAAGGGATGCAAGAGAAACTCGAGCGCGCTTTTCAGGAGTATTGGGGACAGGTGGTCGCTGACGAGCCACTCCTTGCGAGGATGAAGAGAAACGGTTGATACAGCTTTAGTGAGCAGCTAAGGGTGACATTTGCCAGGACAAGCATGAGGTGAGGACCCCGTTGACAAACTTTGCGAGCCGTGCTACTTTTAGACAATTAATTTTACTTTGAACAAAAATAATTGGTGTGAACAATTGTCTAGCCGCTCGAGGTGAAGCTTGTGGTCGTCAAGCCAGCCAATAAATGGGGACAAAAAAGCGTTCAGCGCGTTCTCAACGTCGTGCGAGAGCGGCGCTTGGTGAGCAGGCGCGACATCGCCGACGCGGCGGGGCTGTCCACGCCCAGCGTCACGCGGCTTGTCAATGACCTCGCCGAGGCGAATATCCTCCGGGTGATCGAGGGGCAATCGGAGGAAGCTTCGGGGCCGGGCCGTCCCGCCGGTATGGTTTCGCTCAACCCGTCGTACGGTTACATCATGGGCATCGACTTGGGTGAGCACACCCTACGGGCGGCGCTGGGCGATCTGACAGGACGCATTCTGGTCACGCGCCACACGCCTTCTCTGGCGCGTGAGGGAGGCCAGACGACTTTTCAGAACATGGTGAACGTTATTGAAGACACCTTGGCCTCCTCCCGGACGCACACTGAGTCCGAGGCATCGCCTCCCCTGAGGGCCATCACCGTGGGCGTCCCCGGCACCGTCGAAAGGGTTTCAAACCTCGTCCTCGACGCGCCAAACATACGGGGCTGGCGACGCTATCCCCTTAAACAGAAGTTGGCCGACTGCTTTCCTACCACCCTCCTACGTGTAGAGAACGACGTGAACATCGCCGCTGTCGGTGAATCCGCGTACGGCGTCGCCAAGCGTACAAAAGACTTTGTGTTCGTTTCCTTTAGGCGGGGCATTGGAGCGGGCATTTTTATTAGCGGCGAGCTCTATGGGGGCAGCGGGGGCTTCGCGGGGGAGGTGGGCTTTATGGCCTTTGACGCGGCGTTCGATTTGAGAGAAGCGAACGGTCTCGGCCATCTGGAAACGCTCGCCAGCGAACAGCCCCTGCTCGAGCGCGCCCAGGCCCAAGGCTTTGGGGTGGCTAAAACCGGGAGCGATGACTTTACGTTAAAGGACCTCTGTTTGGCCGCCAGGGCGGGTGACGGTGTCGCTACGGAGGTGCTGGGGCGCGCGCTACGCGATTACGGCGTGACGGTCGCCAATATTGCCAGCTTGCTCAACCCGGAACTCGTCGTCATCGGCGGCGACCTCACCGTCGTCGCGTCTTTGGCGGTTGAAAAGGTTAAGGACACGGTGACGCGCCTCGTTCCTCATGTGCCCGACATCCGCGCCTCGGACTTGGGCGAGGACGCCGCCCTGCGTGGCGCGTTCTATCAGGCGCACGTCGACGCCTGCGCCTCCCTCTCGCTGGAAGGGCGGCCCTGAGATGACGCTCGAATCTGTCTACGAAAGTGAGGAAGCGCGGATGCGCGTTCTTGCGGTAGGTGCCCATCCCGACGACTTGGAAATTCTTTGCTCGGGCACACTGGCGCGCTTCGTGCGGGCGGGTCACGAGGTCGTGATGGCGCACGTGTCGCGCGGGGACAAGGGGCACGGCGAGATTCCGCACCATGAGGTCCCCGAGGTGCGGGGAGGGGAGGCTCGAGCCGCCGCGAGGGTTATCGGCGCAAAAGCCATGTCCCTCGGCCTGCTGGACGGCGAAATCCTCATCAACGACGAGAACAACCGCCGCGTGGTGGACTTGATACGCGTCGCCCAGCCCGACCTCATCATCACGCATCACATGAACGACTACCACGGCGACCACAACGCCGTCACGAAGCTGGTTTTGGACGCCAGCTTTATGGCGACGGTGCCGTATTACGTCACCTCCCATCCCGCCCACAATGTCGCCGCGCCCGTCTATTTCATGGACACGCTGGCCGCCATCAACTTCACGCCGACCGACTATGTTGATATTACCGAGACGCTCGAGCTTAAAAAACGGGCGATGGCGCAGCACGACAGCCAACTCACCTGGCTCAAAGACCACCACCACACGGACATCTTGGACTTCATCGAGACGATGGCCCGCTTTCGCGGCTTGCAGTGCGGCGTCCCGTACGCCGAAGGCTTTAAGCGGCTTCAGGCTTGGGGGCGCGCGTCCACGGAGAGAAGGCTCCCGTGACGGGTTTTGTGAGAAAGGAGGCGCAACGGCGTGTTGAAAGGCATTAACCAGTGGTCGTTTCCGGACACGATGGACTTGCGGTCGTGTTTCGAGCTGGCCCGGTCCGCCGGTTTCGACGGCGTCGAGCCCGTTTTGGTTGAAGCGCCGCTCGAGCCCGCGTCCGCCCCGAAGGGCGGGGCCGAGCACCTCGCCCTGCCCATGACCTATCTCGGCTTTCATCCTTACAGGAACGACGCGTTCACGCTCCAGAGCACACCCGAGGAGGTCCGCCAAATCAAAGCGTTGGCGGACGACATCGGCGTTCGGATACCGAGCGTTGCGACGGTCCTGCCCTTTATCTACCCGTTATCGGACAAGAATCCTGCGGTGCGTCAAAAGGGTATCGAGATTGTTCGCACCTGCTTAACGTTCGGCGCGATCCTCGAGGCCGAGGCCGTCCTGGTCATCCCAGGCTTGGTGACGCCGCAGGACGCGTATGAGGGGGTGCTCGAGCGCCTTAAAGAAAGCCTAACTGAGCTCATCCCGTTTGCAGAGGCGCAGGGCGTCGTGCTCGCCCTGGAAAACGTTTGGAACCAGGCGCTTTTGAGTCCCTTGGAATTTCGTGACTTTATCGACGGCTTTGACAGCGCCTTCGTCCGCGCCTACGTCGACGTCGGCAACGTCTTGCGCGCGGGCCACGGCGAACAGTGGCTGCGCCTGCTGGGTGAGCGCGTCGACAAGGTGCATGTCTGCAACTTCCGCAACGAGGTCGGCAACATCACCGGCTTTACGCGGCACCTGCTGGACGGTGACGTCGACTGGCCCGCCGTCATGGGCGCGCTTGCAGATATCGGTTACGACGGCTGGCTCACGGCGGAAATCACGCCGCCCGCCCCTCACTACCCCGAAAAAGTCATTCGTGACGTCTCCACCACGATGGACTGGCTTCTCGCGGGCGGCAATCCCGGCGCGGCGGAGGGAGAAGCGCGCGCATGATCCGGCCGACCGTCCTCAGCGTAGAAAACGCCAGCAAGCGCTTCCGTACGGGTCGCAGCGAGGTGCTGGCTTTGGAAGGCGTCAACATGACGGTGAGTAAGGGCGAGTTCGTCTCGATTGTGGGGCCGAGCGGTTGTGGCAAGAGCACCCTGCTCTGGGCCATCGCCGGTTTGCACCCGCTCACCTCGGGCGCGATCAGGTTGCGCGGTGAAGAGGTGAAACGCCCGCGTCAAGATTTGGGCCTCATTTTTCAAGAGGCGAACCTGCTTCCCTGGCGCACCTTGCGGCAGAATATTCGCTTTCCCTTCGAGATCATGCGGACAAAACCGGACGAAGCGCGGATTCAAGAACTCCTCCACGCCACCGGCCTAGGAGGTTTCGAGGACCATTACCCGCGCGAGCTTTCGGGCGGGATGCAGCAGCGCGCCTCCATCGTCAGGGCGCTCGCTTACGACCCGGACGTCTTGCTGCTCGACGAGCCCTTCGCCGCCTTGGACGCTTTCACGCGCGACGAGATGAACCTCATGCTGCTCGACATCTGGGAGAAAACGCACAAGACCATCGTTTTTGTGACCCACCAAATTCCGGAAGCCGTATTTCTTTCGGACCGCATCTACGTGTTCAAGCCCCGACCGGGCCGGAACTCTCGAGTCTTCGACATCGACCTGCCGCGACCCCGCACGCTCGCCCAAACGACCGAGACCCGCTTTTTCGAGCTCGTCAGCGAGGTCAAGAAGACGATTTACGACGACGCCCGGCAAGGAACGAAAAACGGGCGCTACGAAGCCACCGGAGCTTTCACCTAAGGGAGGTGACTATGGCAGAAAGGAGCCCGTCCGTTTCCAACCCCGACGCGCGCGACGAAGAACTCATCGACTTTTCCACCTTGTCTTCGGTGAGTTTTGCGGGCGCGCAACTGGCGATTATCCTCGGCCTCGCCGTCGTTATCGTCTTGATAGCCGAGATTGTTATTCGCGTTCTGGAGGTTCCTTCTTACGTCCTTCCGACGCCCAGCGCGGTTTTCTCCGCGCTCATCAATTCCTTTGGCACGCTCTGGCCGCACATCGTCGTGACGCTGCGCGAACTCGCCACCGGGTACACGGTGGGCGCGCTCATCGGCATCGTTTTGGCAGCCGTCGTCACCCAGTTTCCTTTTGTCGAGAAGATCATCACGCCCTACATCTTGCTGCTCATCACCACGCCGATGATAGCCCTCGTCCCGCTGCTGATGCTTCGGTTCGGCTTCGGCGAAGCGCCGCGCATCATCGCGGTCGCGCTGGCGGTCGGCCCGATGGTCATGATCAACGCGGCGACGGGCTTTCGGCGGACGGACGCGAACAAGATAGCCCTCGCGCGGTCTTACGGCGCTTCGACGCTGCAAATTTTTCGCAAAATCCGCTTCCCGATGGCCCTGCCCATGATCATCGTCGGGCTCATGGTCGGCGGCATTTTCGGGCTCATCACGGCGGTCGGCGCGGAGATGGTCGGGGGCGGGTCCGGGCTCGGCAACCGGCTCGTCTATTTCTCGTCGCTGGGCCGCATGGACAGCTTTTTCGCCGTGATCCTCATCGTCGCCGTTATCGGCATCACGCTCTACGCCCTCTCTTACGCGATGAACAAGAAATGGGCGAGCTGGAAAGAGTGAGTTTTAGCTTTCAAGAAACGTTCGAGAGAGGAGGTGCGGTCGGTCTCGAGGCTCAGCGCAACGTCGTCACAGTGAAACAGTCAAAGGAGTGAATACATGAAAGACCATACGTTTGAAACCTCCGTACATCCGTCAAGAAGCGAGCGTTTCTCGCAGGACAAGTTACAGACCAAATTACAGTCCAAAGTTCTGGGCTGGGCCGCGCTCCTGCTCCTTTTTTCCGGCAGCTTTGTGGCGTTTGCTCAGTCCGCAGAACCCGACCAAGTGGTGTGGGTGTCGCCGCGCGGCACCTTGGAGGTCATGGACGACTTTAACCTGTGGGTGCCCAAGGAGCTGGGTTATTTCGAGGAGCTGGGGCTCGAGGTCGAACTCCAACCCGGTCCCTTAGAGGCGCTCGCCGTCACCAGGCTTATCGCCACGAACCAGGCCGACGTCGGCTATCCCTCGCCGGGGGTTTTTCTGTCCAGCTTGGACGCCGGGATGGATTTGGTCATGCCCTGGGAAATGATGGTCGACCAGGTGTTCAACTTCGCCGTCGCGCCGGACAGCGACATCTCGAGCCTGCAAGACTTGGAGGGCGCGACCATCGCGCTCGGCACGGAGGGCTGGAGCGTCATCGTCGACCCGATTCTGGTCGAAGCCGGGGTCGACCCGAGCAGCGTGACCTACCTCAACGCGGGGAACCAGTGGGTCCGCGCGGTGGAAACGGGCGACGCCGACGCGGCGCTCGCCTGGCAGGGGCTCGCCGCGCAGTGGGAGGCGCAGGGCCGCGACCTAAACTTCGTGATTGGCCGGGAGTTCTCCGAGGGACCGTCGAACGGCTACGCGATTCGCCGCGCCGACCTAGAGGACGAGGCCATGACCGACCTGTGGACCCGCTTTTTCAAGGCGATGGCGATGGGCTTCGAGTTCGCAAGGTGCAACCCGCGCGCCGCCGCCCAGATTACCTACTCGCAGTTTCCCGGCTTGCAAGAACAGATGGACCCGCAGCTTGCGATGGACTCACTCCTGGAACTCGCCGAGGTGTATTACGGGAGCTACAAGCGGGGCCAGGGCTACGGCTGGTCCGACCTCGACGCCTGGCAGGCGTACATCGACACGGTTCACGAGCTGGGACAAATAGAGAACACCTTCGACGCGAACGACGTGGTGACCAACGCACTCATTACCGAGGCGAACAACTTCGACGCGGAGAGCGTCTGCGCCGAGGCCGAGGCCTTCGAACTCGACGAGACCTGGGGGCAAGTCGAAGCGCCGGAAGTTATCACGGAAAAACAGGAGTGAGGTCGGCTCGAGGGGCGCGCCGCGCCTCTCGACTAATCGACTAATAATTTGAAAGGACGGATGACGTGGACAACATCCTAGCGGGCCACACCAACAGTTACCACACCTATTCGTTTGAAGAGGCGCTCGAGGGCATCGCCAAGGCGGGTTTTGGATACGTTGAGCTCTCCGCCGTCGGCGGCTGGACCGAACACGTGCCGGTAGACGCGACCGACGCGCAGGTTGGGGATACGAAAGCCAAACTGGCCGAGTATGGACTAAAGCCCGCCTCGCTAAGCGGTCACTCCGACCTGACGACGGCGGAGGGGTTGGCGACGGGCAAAAAGGCGGCGGACCTCTGCCAAAAACTGGGGCTCTCACTCCTCAACACGGCGATTGGCGGGCACTACAAAGAAAACGAGGACAAGAGCGCCTTTATGGGTCACATTTTTGAGCTTGCCGACTACTGCGCCGAGCGTGGGGTAATGATTGGGCTCGAGGTCCACGGCGAGATCATGGCCTCGGGCAGGCAGTCCATCCCGCTCATCAAAGAGATCGGGCGCGACAACGTGCGCATTAACTACGACACGGCGAACTGTGAACTCTACGGAGGCGTGAGCGCCGCCGACGAACTGCGCGAGGTTGCGCCTTACCTCTGTCACGTTCACCTCAAAGACAAGGTCGGCGGCAAGGGCGAGTGGGACTTTCCCGCCGTCGGCGAGGGGCACGTCGACTTCAAACGCGTGTTGAGCATCCTGGATGAAGAAGGCTACCGCGGCCCCTTCAGCGTCGAAATCGAGTTCCAGGGTGAGCCGTGGCCGCCCGTAGGCGAGGTCCACCGCGCGATGAAGGCGTCTTATGAGCACCTGAAAAGTCTCGGCTTGTCTTGAGGAGGGTGCGTAACGCGTCACCTGAAGAAAGAAAAGGGTTGACCTACAGAGACGCAATGTTTAGGAAGAGCGCCGCGCAATTGCTCGCAGAGGCGTCTTCTGGGTGAGGAGGGATAGAGTGCTCAACGTAGCAGTTTTGGGTGCAGGCTTTATGGGCTCGACGCACGCCAGAGCCTTTGCAAAACTTCCCGGCGTCCAGGTCGTCGGTGTGTCGTCCCGCTCGAGAGAAAAAGCCGCGGGGTTGGCCCATGAGGTCGATGCGGAGGCGTTTACCGACGCGCTGGCGCTGGCGACGCATGAGGGTGTCGACGCCGTCAGCGTCACGCTGCCCACGCATCTGCACGAGGAACACGCCATCGCCGCGCTGGGCGCGGGCAAACACGTGTTCGTGGAAAAGCCGATGGCGCTTACCGTCAAAGCCTGTGACGCGATGACCGCCACGGCGCGGGAGAACGACCGGTTGCTCATGGTTGCGCACGTGTTACGGTTCTGGCCGGAGTATGTGGCGCTTGCCGATGTTGTGAAAAGTGGGCAGCTTGGCAACCCTCTGTCGGCAACCGCACAGCGGCTCTCCAACCCGCCCGACTGGGGCGAATGGTTCAAGCACCCCGAGTGGACGGGCGGCGCGGTACACGACATGTTGGTCCATGACTTCGACACGATGAATTGGCTGTTCGGCCCGCCCAGAACCGTCTACGCCAAGGGTCAGCAGGGTGAGACCGGCGGCTGGGACCACGTCTTCGCGCTCACCGACCACGGCGGCGTCAAAGGTTTTGCCGAGGGTAGCGTCATGATGCCCGCGGGCTATCCCTTCACCATGTCGCTGTGGGTGCTTTGCGAAAAGGGCGCAGTAGAGTTCACCTTTCGCGCGGGCGGAACGGGCGTAGAGACGGGTGGCGCGTCCGGCTCGAGTTTGATGGTTTACGAACCGGGGAAGGAGCCGCGAAGTCTTAGTTATGGTGGCGAGGATGCTTTCGAGCAGGAAGTTGCTTACTTCGTTGACTGTGTTCAGAAGGACCGAAAGCCTGAGAAGGCGACGGCGGAACAGGGTCGGCTTGCCGTTCAAGTAGCGCTGGCCGCGCGGCAGTCGCTGGACACGAATCAAGTGGTCACACTTTGAAGGGCGGTTGAGATGCGGGTGCTCGCCGTGGGCGCTCATCCCGACGATGTAGAGATTCTCTGCGCGGGCACGCTGGCGCGCTACGCCCAGGCGGGACACGACGTCGTCATGTGCGTCGCCACGGACGGCGCGGCGGGGCATATGGAAATGGGGTCGGAGGAACTGGTTGGGGTCAGGGAAAAGGAGGCTCGAGCCGCCGCCAACCTCCTCGGCGCGGACCTGCTCTGGTTAGGCTTTCCCGACGAGTTCATCTTCGACGACCGAGAGACCAGACTCGTCTTTGTGGACGCGGTTCGTCAGGCGAGACCAGATGTCGTCCTCACGCACGACTCCAACGACTACCACCACGATCACCGGCTCGTGGGCCGACTCGTCCTGGCGACGAGCTTTATGGCGAGCTTGCCCAACGTCCGAACCGAGCACCCGGCGCACCGCCTCGTCCCGCCCGTCTACTACATGGACACGCTCGCCGGGCACGGCTTCGAGCCGACCGACTACGTCGACATTACCGACACCTTGGAGATGAAAAAGGAGATGCTGGCCTGCCACGAGAGCCAGCTAAGCTGGCTCAAGGAGCACGACGACACCGACATGATGGAATTTATCGAGGCCGTAGCCAAAGCCCGAGGCTACCAGGCCGGGGTCGCGTACGCCGAGGGGTTCCGGCTCGAGCGTGCCTGGTTGCGAACTCCCCCACACAGGTTGCTGCCGTAAGCTGAGAGGAAGACACATGCGTTTCACGTATCCACTCGCAGACTTTATCGACTTCCGCGATCAAGAGGCGCTCGAGCGCGTGCGGGCCATTAAACGAGCCGACATCACCAAGCACGCGAACCCGGACTTTAACGTTCGTGTGATTGACGACCCCACCCCCTTCTACACGGCCTTTGCGGTGGACCTGGTGAGCCGTATCAAGGAGAGCCTCGAGGCGGGAGAGCCCTTTGTCGCCATCATCCCGGCGGGCCCCATCCCGCAATATCAAGTCGCCGCCAGGATGATCAACGCCTTGCGCTTGCCCATGAAGCACGTTCACCTTTTTGCGATGGACGAGTACGCCGACGACGAGGGCAACACCGCCCCGGAGAGCTGGCCCGGCTCTTTTCAAAAGGCCATCAAGGGGAGCTTTGTTGCGGCCATCGACGCCCGCTTGCGTCCGCCCGAGGGTCAAATCCATTTCCCCACAACCGACGCCATTGGGGATTACAGCGCGATGCTTGCCGACCACGGCGGCGCGGACGTCTGCTACGGGGGCATCGGCTGGTGCGGGCACATCGCCTTTTGGGAGTCGCACTTGGGACACGCTTATGACGACTTAGAAGCTTACAAGGCGGCTGGGGCGCAACTCGTCGAGCTTCACCCGATGACCGTCATGCAAAACGCGCTCCACTCCTTTAGCGGCGACTGGTCGTTCGTGCCGCCCAAGGCCAACACCATCGGCCCCGCCGACATCTTAGGCGCGAAGCACCGGAGTTTTTGGTTGGACGGCTACTTAGGCGGCGGCGTCTCGTGGCAGCGCTTTATCGCCCGCCTAGTCGCCCACGGTCCGGTCAACAAGTTCGTGCCGGGGTCCATCTTGCAAGAGGTCCCGACGACCTACACCCTGTTGGGCGGGGTTGCGGACGATGTGGAGGTGCATATGGCGTGACGTTACAGGGAGCTAGAGCGTCTTCAAGTTCATCACGCGTTGCGACACGAACGCATCACCCCATAGAGGAGGTAGCTATGAACACCCGTCACTTAATTTTAGGTCTGGTCGTCTTCATCACCGGCTTTGTGCTGGCTCAGGAGCCCGTCACGGTCGGCGTCAGTTGGTCGAACTTTCAAGAAGAGCGCTGGAAGTCCGACGAGGCCGCGATGAAAGAGCGGCTCGAGGAACTCGGTGCCGAGTACATCTCCGCCGACGCGCAAAGCTCGGTCGCCAAGCAGCTTTCGGACATCGAGAGCCTGATCACCCGGGGGGCGGACGTCCTCATCATCTTGGCGGAGGACAACGAGGCCGTGCTCCCCGCCGTGCGGAGCGCGGTGGCGCAGGGCATTCCTGTTATTGGCTACGACCGGCTTTTGGAGGCTGAGGGCGTGTTTTACATTACCTTCGACAACGTCGAGATTGGCCGGATGCAAGCGAGGGCCATCCAGGCGCTCCAGCCCGAGGGGAACTACGTCTTTATCAAAGGGAGTCCGCAGGACCCCAACTCCGACTTTCTTCACCAGGGACAGCTCGAGGTCTTGCAAGGCGCCATCGACTCGGGCGCCATCACGGTGGTGGGCGAGCAGTACACCGACAACTGGCTGCCGGAAAACGCCAACCGCAACATGGAGCAAATCTTGACGGCGAACAACAACGAGGTGGACGCGGTCGTCGCCTCCAACGACGGCACGGCGGGCGGCGTCATCGCGGCGCTCAGCGCGCAAGGGCTGGCGGGCGAAGTCCCGGTTTCCGGACAAGACGCGGACGAGGCGGCGCTCAAACGCATCGCCAGCGGCTCGCAGGCACAGACGGTCTGGGTGGACGTGAGAGCGTCCGGCAGAACGGCGGCTGAGATCGCGGTAAAACTCGCCCGCGGTGAGGAGATTACCGAAGCAGAATTTCCGAAACTGACCCGCTGGGACGAGGGACCCCAGGGGGTTACGGTTGACGCCATCCTTTTGGACCCTGTGTCCATCACGCGCGACAATCTCGGCCTTTTGATAGAAGAAGGGTGGATAGGTCAAGAGACGCTTTGTGAGGGCGTTGAAGGGGACGCGCCGCCCGCTTGCCAGTAGAGATTTAATTTATGACGTAGGGGTGGTACAAACCGTCCCTACGCTCAGGAGGTTCTGTCAGGACTGATTTCCGAGGGACACGTTAGCCTCTCCGGATGGCCTACCCCCACTGCAGCTGCGACCTCACGACAACGCTCGATCAGCCCACCAGGCTCGGCTATAAGCGCTTTCAGTGTAGGGGCTGCGGTAGAAACTGGAACCGCCCCGGTTCGGCGGACGCACAAACGCTTGAGGTAACATCCTCAGGAAGAGGGTGTCCAGATGCCCGTATCCAAGCCTCCTTACCGGAATTTAAAACTGAAGCGGTCAGGCTCTACCAGCAGAGCGGCAAGAGCCGGCAAGAGATCGCCTCTGACTTAGGCGTATCCACCAACTCGTTAAGAGATTGGGTCAGGCGCGCTGAAAACGGCAATGCCCCCAGAGGTCCGAACAGCCCGGCTTTGAACCAAGATGAGCGTGAGGAACTAAATTAGCAGGGCGTGACCCTCGTCCAGATGGCCAAACGCCTAGGTGTAAGCCGTGGCGTCATTCATAAATATCTGCGCGCCCCCGACCCGCCCCAGGTAAGACGCCATAAAAGGCAAAGGGAGCCCGCTCGACAGTTTCAGACCCCACATGGAAACCCGCTATCGGGAGGGACGCATGAACATAACGGACGTGTGGCGCGAGATCGCAGCGATGGGCTACTCGGGGTTTTACCAGTCCGTCAGGCGCTGGTTTTTTGAACGCCGTCAGTTAACCCACTAAGCTTATCGGCCTGAGGATAAGCCCAAGGCACTTCTCGAGCCTCTTCGTCAAGGACGAGGCCGAGCTTACTGAGAAAGAAAAGCTAATTATCACCACGCTCGATACCATGCCTGAGCTTTTGCAGCTTCGCTTGGAAGCCGCCTGCTTTCGGAATGTCCTCCTAAACCAAAACGCTGGCAGCATGGCGGTGTGGCTCAACAGAGTTGCCGACACCCCCTTGATCTCGCTATGTAATTTCGCCGCTCAACACCCGCTCCCACAGCAGGAGGATGCTTTATGGCCGTCAACACGAACCCCAGCAAACCCCCCGCCATCATCGCCATCATCGCCAGCAACCCCACAACTTCCGAAACGACGGGCTGGCCCATCGGCTTCTGGTGGGAAGAGGTCACCGACCCCTACTTCACCTTTACCAAAGCGGGCTATGAAGTCGATATCATCTCCCCGGGGGGCGGTGCGCTTCAGGGGGACGCCTGGAGCGACCCCCGCGACGAGAGCGGATATTCTGCTTCGTCGCCGACTTCTATGAGACGGGCAGACCCACCGCGGTGGTCTGCCACGCGACGGCCATCCTCTTTGAGCTCCAACGGATCATGCTCGAGCGCGTGCCTGTGGAACAGATCATGACACTCGACACCTCGCACAGCCCCTTTTCGGTCGACCGAGCTTCTTTTGGGTCTCGAGGGAACCGCACACCACAAAGGGTAGAGGCGGCTGCGGGCCATAATGAGAGTATGCAAGCCAAAAGAGCCATCATCATCGGGTCGGGCATCGGCGGGCTCGCGTTGGGGATTCGCCTGCAAAGCTTGGGCTTCGACACGACAATCCTTGAAAAGCTGGACGGCCCCGGCGGACGCGCTTACGTCAGGAAGATTGACGGCTTTACCTTTGACATGGGGCCGACGGTCCTCACCGTGCCGCACTTTATCGAGGAGTTGTTTGGGCTCGAGCAGAACGCCGCCGCCCTCACCGAGCCTGACTTCCCGCCCCACACGCTCTCCGGCGGGCGCGTGACAAAGGGCGTCTCCGGCGGCCCCGCCACCTCGAAATACGTCAACATCGTCCCCGTCCTCCCCTTCTACCGCATCTATTTCGACGACGGCACCTTTTTCGATTACGACGGCGACCCGGCAAGCACACGGGAGCAGATAAAAAGGCTTGCGCCGGAGGATTTGGAGGGGTATGAGCGGTTTCACGAGGCGGCCAGAGCGATTTTTGAGCGCGGCTTTTTGGAACTCGGCTATACCTACTTCAACGACGTGCCCTCGATGCTGCGCGTCGTGCCCGACTTGCTACGTTTAGACGCGGTGCGCCCGCTTTTTTCGTTTGTCAAGAAGTATTTCAAATCCGACAAGATGCGCCAGGTGTTCTCCTTTGAGCCCTTACTGGTCGGCGGCAACCCGCTCAAGGTTCCGGCGATTTACGCGATGATTCACTTTGTCGAGAAAACGTGGGGCATCCATTTTGCGATGGGCGGCACGGGCGCGCTGGTGGACGGTTTTGTTAAGAAGTTTGAGGAGTTGGGCGGGGAGATTCGCTTTGACAGTGAGGTGGCGCGTATTGAGGTGGCTCGAGCAGGCCGCAAGAAAGTTGCCAAGGGGGTGACACTCGCGGACGGCACCACACTTACCGCCGACTTGGTCGTCTCCAACGGCGACTATGCCAGCACCTACTTAAACCTCATCGAGCCTCAGCACCGCTTTTGGAACCGCGACGTGGTGGTCAAGGCGCGCAAACAGTCGATGTCTTTGTTCGTCATCTATTTCGGTTTTCGTGCGCCTCAACATCTGGATTTGCGGCATCACAACATCATTTTGGGACCGCGCTACGAGGAACTTTTGACCGACATCTTTGACCGCAAGATTCTCGCCACGGACTTCTCGCAGTACCTCCACGTCCCCACCCTCACCGACCCCAGCCTCGCGCCGCCGGGGCACCACGCCGCCTACACGCTCGTCCCGGTGCCGCACAAGGGCGGCAAGCTGGATTGGGATGAACTTGGTAAGCCGTTCGCGGACAAGATTCTCACCTTTTTGGACGAGCGCGGCTATATTCCCGGCTTAAAGGACCGTCTTGTCTACCAGAGCTTTATTACCCCCGACTATTTTGAGGGGACGCTCAACTCCTACTTAGGCAACGGCTTCGGCGTCGAGCCGGTGCTCGTGCAGTCGGCCTTTTTTCGGCCCCACAACCGCAGCGAGGACGTGAGCAACCTCTACTTGGTGGGTGCCAACGCGCAGCCGGGCGGGGGCACGCCTTCGGTGATGATGTCGGCGAAGATGACGGCTAGAACTATTGCTGAGGATTTTGAGGTTCCGGAGGAGGTTGTGAGCGGGGTGCCAAAGATTAAGGCTTTAAAGCGTGAAGCGGACGTGGCCGAAGTTTTTTAACTAATCCCGTCCAGCACGCCTCTCCCGCTCCTTTGGTGGTGTATACTTGCCAGCGTGATTAGCGTCCGCGACCTCAGCAAGCACTACCGCGTCCACGAGAAAGAGGCGGGGCTCGGGGGTTCGCTACGCGCCTTTTTCAAGCGCCGGTACAAGACGGTGGAGGCGGTGCGGGAGGTGACGCTCGAGATTGCCGCCGGAGAAATGGTCGGCTTTTTGGGCGCGAACGGCGCGGGCAAGACCACCACGCTCAAGATGCTCTCGGGTCTCCTCCACCCGACCGCGGGCGAGGTGACGGTGGCGGGCTTTACGCCTAAGCGCCGCCAGCGCGAGTTTCTGACCACCATCACGCTGGTGATGGGCCAGAAGCAGCAGCTCGCCTGGGACTTGGCGGCCTCGGACTCGTTTTTGGTCAACCAGGCCATTTACGAAATCCCCGACAGGGTTTACAAGGAGCGTCTGGGCGAACTTACGGAGATGCTCGAGCTTCAAGGCATCCTCAACAAACAGGTTCGCAAACTTTCCTTGGGCGAACGGATGAAATGCGAACTCGCCGCGGCGCTCCTCCACGCGCCTCGGGTGCTCTTTCTGGACGAGCCGACGATTGGTTTAGACGTGAATATGCAAGAAGCGGTGCGCACCTTTATCGCCGCCTACAACGCCCGCCACGGCGCCACGGTGATGCTCACCTCGCACTACATGGCCGACGTGACCGCGCTCGCCAAGCGGATTTTGGTCATCGACCAGGGGCGGCTCATTTTCGACGGCGACCTGAAAGGCTTGATTGAGGAACGCGCGCCGCACAAGGTTTTGAAGCTCCAGTTCAACCAGCCGGTGTCAGAAGAGGCGCTGCGGCGCTACGGGGAGGTTCGCGCGGTGGACGAGCTGCGCGCCGAACTCTTGGTGCCCAGGGCTCAGGTGACCCGCACCTCCGCCGCGCTGCTCAATGCGCTGCCCGTGGTGGACATTAGCATCGAAGAAATTTCGGTGGAGGAGATTATCGGCGAGGTCTTCCACCGCCGGGCGGAAGCGGTTTAGATGCTCCAGACGGTACGTAAAACGCTGAGCAAGACTCGAGCCCTTTTCGTCTACGCTTTCACCATCGAAACCGAGTACCGCGCCGAAATCATCATCTGGATGATTGCCGGGTCGCTGCCTTTAATCATGATGTTCGTCTGGATGGGTCTGGCCGACGCGGGGCCGATGGGCGGCTACAGCCCGCAGGACTTCGCCGCCTACTTTCTCACCGTGTTTTTGATTCGTCAGGTCACGGCCATCTGGGTTATTTTCGAACTGGACCGCGAAATTCGGCTGGGCGAGCTCTCGCCTAAGCTGCTGCGTCCTTTGGACCCCTACTGGATGCACGTCGCGCATCACCTGGGGGCGCAAGTGGTGAGGCTGCCCTTTTTGGTGCCTATCGTCGCTGTGGGCGTAGTGCTCACCGGGGCCAACTTTGACTTTCGCCCCGCCACGCTCGCGCTTTTCGCGGTGTCGCTGGCGGCGGTGTGGGTGATTCGCTTTAACCTGCTCTACAGCGTCGGCCTGCTCACCTTTTGGACGGACCAGGCCATCGCGCTCAACTCGCTCATTTTCACGCTATATACCGTCTTTAGCGGGATGCTCATCCCCATCGACTTTTTTCCCGCTGGCTTAAGAGAGGCCATTCTTTATACGCCCTTTCCCTACCTCATTGATTTTCCCGTCAAAATCATGCTGGGAGACGTGACGGGGGCGGCGCTCGCGCAGGGCTTGGCGATTCAGGGCGTGTGGGTGGTCGTGTTCGTCCTGCTGCGCCTGGTGATGTGGCGGCGGGGGCTCAGGCGTTATGGAGCCGTAGGGGCGTAAGTCCTCGTGCTATCTTTGTTTTATGACCGTACAGCCCGCCGCTCCACCCGCTCGAGACGAGGGCGTCCTCAGGTACAAGCTAACCGTAGATGAACTCTACGCCCTCGTCGAAACGGGCCACATCGCACCCGAAGCGCGGGTTGAACTTCTGGACGGGGAGCTTTACATCATGACGCCACCGAGCAGCGACCATTCGGGAGAGGTAAATTACCTCACCAGAGAATTTTACCGCTTGTACAGCGACGATGCGCTCATACGCATTCAAGACCCCGTCTACTTCACGGAGCACGATTTTGTCGAACCCGATGTGACCCTGCTGAAGTACCGCGACGACTTTTACGAAGGGGCGCACCCGACGCCCGCCGACGTTCTGCTCCTCGTCGAGGTGAGCAAGACGACGCTGGGCTATGACAAGGGCAAAAAGCTGAACCTTTACGCGCGGCTCAACATCACCGAGGTGTGGATTGTCAATCTGCTCGAGACCATAGTAGAAATCTACCGCCAGCCCACCGGAGCCGGTTACACGGAGAAGTTGACGGTTGGTGCGGGGGAAAGCGTAGCCCCTACCGCCTTCCCAGACCGCGAGGTCGTGGTGCTGCGTGACGCGCTACCTTAGGCTGCTGCGCATTTTCGCGGCCAATTCGGTGCAGTTGGAACTCGAGTACCGCGCCAACCTCCTCATGAACGCCTTTAACTCGCTCCTGTCCTTTGGCGCGGGCTTTGTTGTTTTGTACGTTATGTTCGGCAACGCCGAGTCGGTCGGCGGCTGGTCGTTTGTCGAGGCGCTGGCGCTGCTAGGTGTGTTCATGGTGTTTGAAGCGTTTATCGACCTCTTCATGTACCCCAACCTCAACAAGGTGCCCGAGTACATCCGCAAGGGCAACATGGATTTCTTTTTGCTCAAGCCCGTGAGCAGCCAGTTTCTGGTCTCGTTCCGCTACGCGAGCGTCTGGCGCTTGCCCGAACTCTTGCTGGGTCTCTCCCTCGTTTTTTACGGGATGGTCCGGACGGACGCGCTGAGTATAAGCGCCGTGCTCCTCACCCTCGCCCTACTCCTTTGCGGGGCCGCCATCGTCTACGCTATCTGGTTCATGCTCACGACCACCGCGTTCTGGCTCGTCAAGGTGGACAATATCAGCGAACTCTTCTACGCGTTCTTTTCGGCGGGCCGCTTTCCGGTTTCGGCCTTTCCCGTCTGGGCGCGCTTTGTGCTCACTTTCGTCGTGCCCATTGCGTTCATCACCACGGTGCCCGCGGCGGCGGCGGTGGGGCGGCTCGAGTGGCCCTTAGCCCTCGGGGGTGTCGGCGTGGCGCTCTTGCTGCTGCTTGTTAGCCACTTGTTTTGGCGTTACGCGGTGGTAAACTATACGAGCGCGAGTTCTTAAACGGAGGTTCTTGGAGAGCGGCTTTTCTTTTGTGACCGCTCGAGCAAGAATGCTAAGTCATGGCCGAGATTGATCCAAGTATCTTAGAACTAGCGAGAAAAGTCACCGCGAAACGCCCCAAGACCGTTATTGACCACATTACAAAACACGGGTCTATCACTACAGAAGAGCTTAAGGAGTTGTATGGCTACGATCATCCTCCACGTGCCGCCCGTGATGTTCGAGAACAAGGGATACCTCTGGAAACCTTTAGGGTTGTAGGAAGCAGTGGTAGAAAAATCGGGGCTTACAGATTCGGCGATCCTTCCAAGGTTGAGCGGCACAAACTGGGAGG
Source organism: Trueperaceae bacterium (assembly GCA_965214995.1). Classification (GTDB taxonomy): domain Bacteria; phylum Deinococcota; class Deinococci; order Deinococcales; family Trueperaceae; genus CBDCCT01. Next base: position 2,445,247 of record CBDCCT010000002.1, on the reverse strand, counting down.
AAGAAAAACCTTTTCTAAGCAATTTAAGACGGACCTCGTGGTTTTTTACGGGAGTAAGTGTGCAGTAACGAACGAGGTTTATCAGCCCCGTTACCTGCAGATAGATCACCGCATCCCGTATGAAGTGGCCGGAGATGAGGCCACCGCCACCAAAGAAAATATTGACGCGTTCATGCTGCTCAGCGGAGCAGCGCAGAGACAAAAATCGTGGTCGTGCGAGCACTGCGAAAACTTCACGACTTTAAAAGACCCCGACATCTGCCGAAACTGCTATTGGGCTTTTCCAAAGGATTATCAGCACGTTGCAATGAAAGAAGAGCGAAGAATTGACCTGATGTGGCAGGGAAGCGAAGTCGAAGCTTACAACCGCATTTCTAGCAAGGCGCAAGAGCAACAAAAAAGCATTCAAAACTATATCAAGGATGTTCTGGATGACTTTGAGCGGCACTAAACTCTAACCAAACAAAGCTACCTGCTGCGGGTAGTTCCTCTCCTTATCAAAGCTGGACTTTGCTGTGAATGCAGGGGAAATGTAAAGTGACTCCATCGTTATTTTCGAACGCCCAAGAAGGGTAGCCTGGCTAGAACGGCCCGCGTGGAGCATCACTTTTTTTAGGCGCAGTTCGGAAGGTAAGCTCTTGCCGTAGGCTTTATCTCCGCAGGTTCCGTCAAAGCTCAAAAGATAAGGGATGCCGCGCTGGTTCAGGTTTTCTAACTCGTCTACTAGCTTGTCAATATCCAACAGGTAGGCATAGCGGGGATTACGATTGGTACTTGTTCCTTGCCAAGGAGGGTCCATATAGACTACATCATCGGGCGAAGCGTGCTCTAAAACGGCTTGAAAATCCCCTGCCTCAACCATTGTCCTCCCTTTCAAGAGACGTGAAGTAGCCTGCACCTCACTCGCTAGTTTCTTGGGTTTCACGCCTAACCTGCGGTTGTCGGGGCTTTGATTGAATTTGCCTTCAGCGTTAAACCGCAAGCTGTTTTTTACACATCTAGCAATGAGATAAAGCAACGCTGCTGGGGAGGGCTCTGCATTAAACTGATTCCGTATATAGTCGAAATAGGAGCGTGGGTCTTCAAGCTGTGACTCCCATAAGTGCGTGTAGTCTTCAATAAGTCTCTCAGGCTCATTAATAATCATTTTCCAGAGGTCTGTTAGAGATTCCAACTTGTCTGCGATGACATACCGCTCAGCCATAAATCGTGAGGCTGCCGCAAGAGTCACAGCCGCCGAGCCTGCAAAAGGTTCATAGAGCGACGCGACTTCAAAATCGATTTGCTTCAGAATGTCGCTAGCAAGTTTCCTCTTGCTACCCTGGTAGGGAATTACATGAGGAGTTCGGCTAGCGTGAGTATTATTCATATCTTTTTCCCAGCCTCCTCTGGGTTGAAGTCGGGGTTTACGCTATAACGCGCGACCAAATCTCTTTTGTGACTGATGAATGCGGGCGTGAGCCCGCGCTCTTTACGCCTTTTCTCGCGTCTATAAATTGTTGAGTAAAGAGATTTGCTTGGGGATTTGCCCGGTAAGGCGTCTGGGATAAGTCTTCTAATCTCGGTTACGATTTCGTTGAGGGATAAAGGCCCCTCGCCTTGTTTCTCGAGGAGCACTCGCATCATTAACCTTTCCAAATTGTGCTTGTACCGCGCCATAACATCTACCTAATAATAGCATGCGGGAGCATGCTAATCAAGCAGTCGCCACCACCCCGTTCAAGCCTTCTCACCCCCTCGAGCTCATCAACAACGGCACCAACAGCACCGCCCCCACAAACGTCGCCACCACCGCCAGCCCCACCGACAGCATCACCTGCGTCACGCTCACTAAATAGGTCGCCGCGAAGAGGAAAAAGACGCTCGAGGTATCCACACTTTTATTATACTTCGTCGGTTCTACCCTTTGATTTTGAACCTCTCAGCCCGAGCAAACTTCTAACCACGCTCACAGCAGCCGCTCGACAATCACCACGTCCCGCCAGACGCCGTCAAGCTGCGCGTGCTTTTCATACACGCCGACCTCACGGAAGCCGAGCGAGGCGAGGAGGCTCAAACTGGCTTTGTTTTCGGGAAACACTCGAGACACCAGCTTCCAAAACCTCGCGCTGGCGGCCTCTTCTATAAGCGCGGTCATCGCCAGACGCCCGTAGCCCCGCCCCCTGGCCTCCCGCCGCACGTATACGGAGAATTCGGCGACGCCCCGGTAGCAAGGTCTCGAGCGGTAAAGGGAGGTTGAGGCGAACGCTTTCACGTCCCCCTCCTCGACCACAACAACCGGGTGATGAGCGTCAAACCAAGCTTTCACATCGTTTACGTTTCTGGGCCGCGTCTCAAAGGTGGCGACCCGGTCCTCGATGCCCTGGTTGTAAATAAGCGCGATGACCGCCGCGTCTTCCAACGTGGCGCGGCGGGTAATGTGAAGTTCGCCATCCGTAGCCACCAAGCACCTCACTTGTGGGGAAACTCATAAAAACTTATCAGGTGGCGGGCTCCTGGGGCGCGCTACTCTGAACCCTCTCCTCGCTCCTCTCAAACCGAACCGGCAGGCGCTCGCCGCAGTACTTGCAGTGGACCGCGTCCGCGTCGTGGCCGCTCCGCCCGCAGCGGGAGCACACGACCCGCGCCCGCTCCTCCCGCTCTTCTTGCGACGCGCGGCCCAGCTCGGTCGTGACGATGCCCGTCGGCACCGCGATGATGGCGTAACCCAGGATCATCACCAGCGCCGAGAGGGCCTGGCCCAGTGGCGTCCGCGGCGCGATGTCGCCGTAACCGACGGTCGTCAAGGTGACGATGGCCCAGTAGACGCTGATGGGGATGTTTGTGAAGCCGCTCTCGGACCCCTCGACTAAGTACATCACCGAGCCGATGATGATGACCAGGGTAAGGACGGTCCACAAGAATACGATGATCTTGACCCGGCTCGCCCGGAGCGCCCTCATCAAGGTGTTGGCCTCGCCCAGGTAGCGCGCCAACTTGAGCACCCGGAACACGCGCAGGAGGCGCAGGGAGCGAATCACGATAAGATACTGCGAACCGGCGACAACCAGGCTCAGGTAGCTCGGCAGCACCGCCAAAAGGTCCACCACGCCGTAAAAGGATGTCACGTAGCGCAGGCGCTTTCTGGCCGTGTAGATGCGCAAGAGGTATTCGACGGTGAAAAGTATGGTGAAGCCCCACTCGAGCGCCCGCAGCACCCCGCCATACTGCGCGCGCAGGCCGAGGACGCTCTCGAGCATCACCAGCGCCACGCTCAAAAGAATCGCCCAGAGCACCACCACGTCGAAAAGCTTGGCCGCCGGGGTGTCGGTTTCAAAGATGATGTTGCCTAAGTGCTCACGGGTTCTCTGCGTCATCCCCTCCATCCTACCGATAAACGCCGCTTCAAACGTTTCCAAAGGCGGCAAAGCCCGCGCCGTTACGGAGAGCGGTAGGATGAGTCGGTGGACCCTGACGCTCGACCCGACGAAGCGGACGCGGCCGAGGCGTTCGAGCGGGAGGCCAAGGCTTATGCGGCGGCGGACGACGCGAAACTCTTTCACGCCCACTTTGAAAGACCCGCCGTGACCGCGCTTTTACCTCCTCTGGCGGAACTTGCCGTGCTTGACGCAGGCTGCGGGCCGGGCTGGTACACGCAGTACGGGCTCGAGCATGGTGCCAAAGTCACCGCCCTTGACGCGTCCCCAAAAATGGTCGCCATCACAAGGGCTCGAGTGAAAAACCGGGCGGAGGTGGTAGAGGCGGATTTGCGCCGCCCTCTCCCCTTTTCGCCCGCTTCTTTCGACCTGGTCGTGTGCTCGCTGGTGCTGCACTATCTCGAGGACTGGGGGCACGTTTTCGGAGAATTCGCACGGGTACTCAAGCCCGGCGGTCTGTTTCTCTTGTCCCTGCCGCATCCTTTTGCGGACTTTCAATTCAAGCTGGACAGCTACCTGCAACCAAAACGCCTCACCGTAGAAAAAAGTGTCGGCCCTGTGACGCTGGTCGTGCGCCCGATATCAATGTTGACCGAACGCCTCGCAAGTGCGAGCTTTGTGGTGGAGAGGCTGCTCGAGCCCCCTCCCACCGCCCAATTCAAACGCGTCGAGCCCGAGCTTTTTGAGAGGCTGTCGAAGATGCCTGCTTTCTTGCTCGTGCGGGCGCGCAAGGGATGAGAGCCGAAGCAGCTTTACAGGTCGCGCCCCTTTAAAGAGCGTTTTACACCTTAACATCCCTTCACAAGAGGGTAAGATGGGGTCGCTTGTACGCCACGCATCTTCAGGAGACTCCTATGGCCGGACATTCCGACAAACCCACCGCCGTATACGCCGCCGCGGGCGCGAACTTCATCATCGCCATCACCAAATTCGTGGCGGCGGGCGTTACGGGCTCCTCGGCGATGCTCTCCGAGGGCGTTCACTCGGTGGTGGACACGGGCAATCAGCTTCTGATCCTCCTGGGTATCCGGCGGAGCAACAAGCCCGCCGACGACCGCCACCCCTTCGGCTACGGCAAAGAGCTTTACTTCTGGAGTTTGATTGTCGCCATGCTGCTTTTCGGCATCGGCGGCGGCATCTCGTTTTATGAGGGTGTGAGGCACCTGCGGCACCCGAGCGAGATGGGCGACCCGACCTGGAACTACGTCGTGCTGGCGATAGCGGTCGTGGTCGAGTTCTTCGCCTGGTGGGTCGCGCTCCGGGCGCTCCTCGCCACGCGGGGCGAAAGGAGCGTCTGGCGCGCCTTGCGCGAGAGCAAAGACCCGGCCGTTTTCATCGTGCTGGGCGAGGACACCGCCGCGATGCTGGGCCTCGTGGTGGCCTTCTTGGGGGTGTTTTTGGGGCATCAGCTCGATATGCCCATCCTCGACGGGGTCGCCTCGCTCGTTATCGGGGTGATACTGGCGCTTGTGGCGGTATTTTTGGCTTACGAGAGCAAGGGCCTCCTGCTCGGCGAGAGCGCCGACGTGGGCGTCGTCGAGGGCGTGCGCGCGCTCGCCGAACGCGACCCGGCGGTCGAGCGGGCGGGCCGTCCCCTGACGATGCACTTAGGCCCCAGGCAGATTCTCTTGAACCTAGACGTTCAGTTCCGCCCTGAGCTGTCGGCGGCGGAGGTGACGCGGGCAGTGGACCGCTTGGAGCAGACCATCCGCGCCGAGCACCCCGACATCAAGCGTATCTTTTTGGAGGCGGAGTCGCTCAGGGACCGTTCGGGAGAAAGCGCCGCGCCCGTGGGGGCGAAGCCGCGATAATGCGGCGCGCTCTTTGGAGCATAAAAATATGCTTGCCAGCCCTTTTACTCACAGGAGCCGCCATGTCTCAGCCCCTTCCATCCGCCGATTTGTCCCCCTACCGTTGGCAAAACCGCCTGCTGCTCGTGTTCGCGCCCTCGCCGAAAGACGGGGCGTACGGAGAGCAAATGCGTCTTTTGGAGGGTGAGAGCGCGGCATTGGAGGACCGTGACCTTTTGGTTTTTCAGCTTTTTGAAACTTCGGGCGGGCTTAGGGAAACTTCTCCCGACACAGCTTCTCTTAACACAGCCTCTCTCAACACAGCTTCTCTTAACACAGCCGCCGCCCTGCGCGAGCGTTACGGCGTGGCCGAGAACACCTTCACAATTATCCTCATCGGCAAAGACGGCGGGGAAAAAGAGCGCCACAGCGCGCCCGTGGCACCCGAAACGCTTTACGCCGTCATCGACGCCATGCCGATGCGGCGGCGGGAGATGCGGGAGGGAGATTAAAAGGGGTGGCCGAGCCGCAGAAAGAGACGTGGACGCACCACCAGGCCGTCATCAACGGCGTGCGGTTGCACTATGTCGAGGCAAATTGTGGGGTCGAGGCGGGTGCGGGACCGCTTGTCATCTTGCTTCACGGCTTTCCTGAGTTCTGGTACTCGTGGCGCTTTCAGATTCCAGCCCTAGCCGAGGCGGGTTTTCGAGTGATTGCGCCCGACATGCGCGGCTATAACCTGTCGGAAAAACCGCCCGGCGTGGCCGCTTACCGAATGAAACATCTCAGCGCCGACGTGGCCGCGCTTATCAACCACGCCGGGGAGCGCCAGGCGGTGGTGGTCGGTCACGACTGGGGCGGCGCGGTGGCGTGGGCGGTGGCGGCGCGGTATCCGGAGCGGGTGAGCAAACTCGTGGTGATGAACGCGCCGCACCCCGCCGCCTTTGCGCGCGAACTTGGAAATTGGGAACAACTCCGGAAGAGTTGGTACATCCTCTTTTTCCAGCTTCCCTGGCTCCCTGAGACGCTTTTTCGTCTCGGCGGAAGGCGGGGGCTCGAGCAGACCCTCCAGCACGACAGCCTGCGCCCCGAACTTTTCACCGACGAAGACATTAACCGCTACACCGACGCGCTGCTGCAACCGGGCGCGCTAACCGCGTCCATCAACTACTACCGGGCGGCGTTTCGGGGGGCGCTACGCGGGGCCCTACGGGGCGGGATGCGGGGGGAGAAAATCACCACGCCGACGCTCCTCATCTGGGGTGAGCAGGACGAGTTTTTGGGCACAGAACTTACAGAAGGGCTCGAGCCTTTCGTGCCCGACCTCCGCCTCCTCCGAATCGACAAAGCGAGCCACTGGGTGCAGATAGACGCCTTTGAGAGGGTGAACAGGGCGCTGCTCGAGTTTCTTAAGCCTGCGCTGTAAAGGGTATGCTTTAGAGTGCATGAACACGCTTACTGGGTGGATACAGTCCGTGACGGGTCTGGAAATCGCGGTGGTGAGCCACATTCTCGTTTCACTGCTCATCATTCTAGCGCTCTGGGCGCTGCAAACGCTCCTCATTTGGCTCGTCCATTGGCGCAGCAACAGCCCGCGCACCCGCTACCGCTGGGGCAAAACGATTCACTACACGGCCATAACGCTGGGGATTGTGCTCATTGTTCGGGTGTGGCTCGAGGGCCTGCCGTCCCTGGCGACCTTTTTGGGCCTCGTCTCGGCGGGTCTGGCGATTGCCCTGTCCGACCTCGTCACGGGGCTCGCGGGCTGGGTCTTTATCCTCACGCGCCGCCCCTTCGAGGTGGGCGACCGCATCCAGATGGGCGAGTTTCGGGGCGACGTGATAGACCTGCGGCCCTTCGCCTTTTCTCTCATAGAAATCGGCAACTGGGTGGCCGCCGACCAGAGCACCGGGCGCATCATTCACGTGCCCAACGGCAAAATTTTCAAGGAGCCGCTGGCGAACTATACCCAAGGTTTCCCCTACATCTGGCACGAAATCCCGGTGCTCGTCACCTTTGAGAGCGACTGGGAGGAGGCCAAAAGGATCGTTCACGAGGCCGTCCACCGCCACGCCGAAATGCTCTCGGACTCCGCGGCGCGGCGCGTGCGGATGGCGGCGAGACGCTACTACATCGTGTTTTCAAAGCTCACGCCGATTGTTTACACAAGCGTCGAGGACAGCGGCATCTTGCTGACCATGCGTTTTTTATGCCAGCCCCGCCGTCGGCGCGGCACCGCCGAGGCGATTTGGGAGGACATCCTGCGCGAGTTCGCCAAACATGACGACATCGACCTGGCCTACCCGACGCAGCGGATTTACAACAACCGGCTCGAGGGCAAGCCGGGCGCGGGCGGCCCGTTGCGTCCCGGTGGGTTGGATTAAAACAGACTGGAGCGAAATATCCGTGAACATCGACCTAACGAACATGAACGTCCTCGTCACGGGCGCAAGCCGGGGCATCGGGCGGGCCGTCGCCAAGGCGCTCGCCGCGTCGGGTGCGACCGTCGGTGTGCATTACAACGCGTCGGCGGCGCTCGCGGAGGCGCTCGCAGAGGAGCTTGGGCGCGGCTCGAGGGCCTTTCAAGCCGACCTCGCCGACACGCGTTCTTACGGAAAACTCTTTGAAGAGGTTCTTGAAGCGTTCGGTCACCTCGACGTGCTCGTAAACAACGCCGGGGTCGCGCAGCACGCACCGCTTGACGGTCCCCTACAGGACTGGGTGGCGAGCTGGCAGAGGACGCTGACGGTCAACCTGACCGCCGCGGGCGCGCTCTCGCGTGAGGCCGTCCGTCACTTTGTTACGCGTGGGGGCGGGCGCATCATCTTTATCGCCTCGCGCGCGGCTTTTCGCGGCGACGCGCCCGACTATTTGGCCTACGCCGCCTCGAAGGGCGGGATGGTCTCCTTGAGCCGTTCCGTTGCGCGCGGCTTCGGCAAGGACGGCGTCAAGTCGTTCGTCATCGCGCCCGGCTACGTCCGCACGGATATGGCGCAGGATTTTATAGACGCTTACGGCGAGGAGGTCGCTGTGAACGACCTTGCGCTCACCACGCTCACCGAACCGGAGGACGTCGCGCCGATGGTGGTGCTTTTCGCCAGCGGGAGGGCGGACCACGCGACGGGCTGTACGGTGGATATCAACGCGGGGAGTTACGTGCATTAGGCCGGTTTTCCCATACTGCGTTTGTACCGTATTTGATGTATACCTGCTATAAAGCGCGCTCGAGCCAGGTAACGCCTAAATCCAAAGAGAAAGCGGCATCTCTTGGACGCCGCTTTCAAGATTTTTAGTGTGTCCGGCTTACACCTTTGCCTGGACTTTGCGTTGGGTTCTTAGTAACGCTGGCGCTGCCCGCCGCCGCGTTGCGGCGCAGGCGCGGCGCGGGTGACGCGCACGTTTTTGGCCTGCAGACCCTTTTGACCCTGCTCGACGTCGAACTCGACCTCGTCGCCTTCGTTGAGGCTACGGTAGCCGTCGGAGGCGATGGCCGAGAAGTGACAGAACACGTCCGCCCCTCCGTTGTCTTGAGCAATAAAGCCAAAACCCTTTTCGTTGTTGAACCACTTGACACTGCCTGTTGCCATTTCTATACCATCTTTCTTCCCGTGGGGTCTGCGACCCACACTCGCAACATTACCGGACGTTCGTCCGGACCGCGGAAACCCCTATTGGTTGGGCGCGACACCCTAACTATAGCCTATCGCGCCTCAAAAAACAAGCATTTTCGTTCGCCTTTAGCGCTTCCAAATGAGCGCTTCTAAATGAGTCCCAAAGAGCCCCTCTAAAAGAGGGGCCGAACGAAGTGAGAACGGTAAAGGGTTGGGGGAATAGGCTTTTCAGCCCGACCCTTGTAGGTATTTTCGGGAAAACCTCCCCCTAAGCCCAAGGCTGCGCCCGACTTCACGAATCTATACGACCGCGGCTCGAGAAGGTGGCAAATCTTAGCTCACGGGCTCGAGGGCTCCCGCCAAATCTTCGATGAGGTCGTCAGGATGCTCTAAGCCTACCGAGACCCGTAGCAGATTGGGGGGCGTCCGCGACTGCGGCCCTTCAACCGAGGCGCGGTGCTCGATAAGACTCTCCACCCCGCCTAAGCTCGTCGCCCGGGTGAACAATTCGACCTTCGCCGCCACCCGCATCGCCTCCGCCGCCCCGCCCGCCACCCGAAACGAGAGCATCCCGCCCCACCCTTGCATTTGTTTTTTGGCGACCTCGTGACCCGGATGTGACGCCAAACTCGGATAATGCACCGCTTCGACGCGGGGGTGTTGGGCCAAGAACCCGGCGAGCTTCTGGGCGTTGTCACAGTGCGCGCGCATCCGGTAGGGCAGCGTGCGCAGGCCGCGCAGCGTGAGCCAACAGTCAAACGGCGAGGGCACCGCGCCCTCCGCCGTCTGCACGGTGCGGACGCGCTCGAAAAGCTCGCCCTCTTCTCTGGCGACGACCGCGCCCCCCAGCACGTCGCTGTGGCCCGAAAGATATTTGGTGGTCGAGTGCATCACGAGGTCCGCGCCCCTCTCAAAGGCGGGCTGGAGCGGCGGCGGCGTCCAGGTGTTGTCGCAGGCGACCCACGCCCCGGCGTCGTGCGCTATTTCTGAGACGGCGGCGATGTCGGTGATTTTTAGAAGCGGGTTCGAGGGGGTCTCGAGCCACACCAGCTTCGTCTCGTCCCGCAAAGAACCGCGCAACGCGTCCAGGTCGGTCAAGTCGACAAAATCGACCGCTAAGCCCCAGGGGATGAACACGTCTCTTAACAGCTTGGCAATCCCGTGGTACATGTCGTCGGGAACGACGGCGTGGTCGCCCGGCCTGAGGGCGCGGAAAATCGCGCCCGCGGCGGCGGAACCGGACGAGAACGCGGCGGCGGTCGCGCCGTTCTCGAGCCCTGAGAGCGCCTCTTCCAACGCCGCCCGGTTCGGGTTGCTCGTCCTCGTGTAGACGTGCCCGTGCGGAAAGCTGCCGTCTTCCTCTCGTTCAAAAGTCGTCGAGAGGTGAATGGGCGGCACCACCGCGCCCGTGGCGGGGTCGGGCTCCAAACCTGCGTGAACGGCTAAGGTCTCGAGGTTGTAACGTTTTTTCTGATGCTCAGTCATTTGACACCCTTAGAGGTTGAGTGGGAGAAGCCGAACTCGCGTTTTCACCGGATCGACAACAATGAGCGCACCTTCGGCAAGTTCTCTGACAAACTGCCGCAACGCAGCCAAAACGACCTCCCGCAAATCTTCGGGGAGAAGCGCCTGCGCACGCACCTGAATAACGCTCGGACCCCGCCCTCGCGTATTCGCCAAAATGGTACCGAAGTCTAAATCATTGGTGAAGACGATGTAACCGTGCGCTCGCGCGTAAAGAAGAATTTCACTGTCAGGGGCTCGTCTATCACCCACCTCGGACCAGTGACGCGCTTCTATACCGTTCTCCGCAAAGGTCAGGCACCAGGTGGGCGAGAGGTTCATGTCAACAAGAAGCTTCAAACGAGTTCAACCAGTGAGCAGCGGAATCTCAATCTCTTCGCTGCGCCACGCCGCGTACGCTAACGCTTGCTGAATATCCTCTTCTTCCAGATAGGGATAGGCCGTCAGTATCTCTTGAAAAGACTTTCTCGCCGCAACGAGACCCACAAGCGTCCCTACCGTGACCCTCATACCGCGGATACAGGGCTTCCCGCCCATCACTGCGGGGTCGAAGGTAATGCGGTCGAGCACATTCGGGTTGGTCATACATGACTATACCCTCATGTGAAGCCCCGCCTCGGCCAACAGCCGCTTCACCTCGCCCACCGTCGTCTCGCCCCTATGAAAAATCCCCGCCGCCAGCGCCGCGTCCGCCTCGCCCTCTTTGAGCACGTCGCGCAGGTGCTCCGCACATCCCGCCCCGCCCGAGGCCACGACGGGAACGTCCACCGCCCTCGCCACCAGCCGCGTCGCCTCCAGGTCGTACCCCGTCTTCATGCCGTCGGCGTCGATGCTGTTGAAGACAATTTCGCCCGCCCCAAGTTCTTGCCCCCGCACCGCCCAAGCGATGAGGTCGAGCCCCGTATTCTTGCGCCCGCCCGCGACGAACACGTCCCAGCCGGAACTCTCCGCACGGCGTTTGGCGTCGATGGAGAGCACCACCGCCTGCGCGCCGTAGTGGTCCGAGGCCTCACGAATGAGCCCCGGGTTGGCGACCGCGCCCGAGTTGACCGAGACCTTGTCCGCCCCCGCCAGAAAGAGCGCGCGGAAGTCGTGAAGCGTCCGCACCCCGCCGCCGACGGTGAGGGGCATAAAGCACCGCTCCGCCACGTGCGTGGCGACCTCGGTGATGCCCTTACGCCCTTCCGCGGTGGCGGTGATGTCGTAAAACACGAGTTCGTCCGCCCCCTGTGCGTTATATAGCTCGGCCAGCACGACAGGGTCGCCGACGTCGCGCAGTTCGCCCCGTTCGGCCCGCCCGAACTGTTGACCGCGGGTGGTGCGACCGTTGTGAACGTCTAAGCAGGGGATGATGCGTTTGGTTAGCACTTGGTTAGCATACAACCACGTAACAGCGTTTGCAGAGGCTAGACGGCTTAGTCGCGGGTGTCACCAAGAGCCGCGTTTCAGACGTGAGCCTACTGACTGAAAAGACTCAGGAGAAACGTTAGCTGCTGTAAACATAAGCGTCAGTACAAGATGGCGAGTTCCAAGGCCGCGGGCCCGCTCGTATACACCGCGTCCGTGGCGACCAGGCCGATCACGACCGGGCCCGAGAGCCGCGACAGGAGGGCGCTAAAGGTTTCTTCCGGGGTGGTGAGTTCGGGGCGTTCTCCTTCAAAAAGACCGAGTCGCTGCAGCGTCGCCGTCGCGTCGCCGTAGAGGCCGGAGAGCGCCCCCAAGAGGTCGGCCTGGCTGATGGGCTGCGCCGCCGAGCCCAGGTGAATCTGCCGGCTGACCACGAGCTGCCCGCGGTCTAGCAGCTTCCGGTTTTCGACCGCCGTGACCTCGACCTTGATGTCGCCGCCGAACTGGCTCGAGGGCGAGGAGAGCACCACGAGGTCCGCGCCCGGCGTTTCCGCCACCGCCTCGACGAGCCCGTTGACCTGGTCGCTTCTTAGCGTGACGGTGCCCGCGCCGCGCCTGAAGGTGGCGCTGTTGGCCTCTTGCACCAACCCGGAGAGCGCGTCGCGCACCGCGGCGGGTTCAGAAGCGCGGACCACGCCGCTATAGACGATTTCGCCGCGCTGGTAGACGGGCGTCGCGCCCCCCGTCGGCCCTTGCTGCGCCTCGCTCACCCGCTGCGCCTGCGTCTCGACCTGCGCCCGGAGTTCCGCCACCTGACCCTCTAAGCCCCTGACCTGGTCGTTGAGCGCGGTCATGTTGCCCGTCAGTTGCTCGTTGCGACCGCTCAAGAGTTCGGACTCTTCTTGCAGCCTGAGGTTTTCTTCTACCAGCGCGGTGTTATTGGCCTCGAGCACCCGGTTGCGCTCGCGCAAACTTTCAGCCTGGGTCTGAAGCGCGTCAATCTCCTCCCCAAGCTCTTGCGTCGTCTCGGTAAGGTTCAGCGCCGCCTCCAGCGCCTCGTCCCGGCTCGCCACGGCCTCCCTTAGCTCGGCCCTGGACGCGCTCAGCGCGGCGTCCGCGCGCTCTAATTCCGCCTGGGAGGACGCCAGACTTTCCCGCAACGCTTCGACGTCGCTTTGCAGGGCGAGCTGTTCGCTGCGGAGCCCCTCTAACTCCAGCGAGGTCCGCTGCGCCTGCAAGAGCACCCCCGCCGCGCCGCGAAACGCGACCGCGAGCGTGCCCAGCGTCGTGAGCATGATGAGGATGCCCGCCGCGACGCCGACCACCTGGCCCGTGCGTTTCGGCCGCCAGCCGAACAGGCTCAGCCGCCGCTTGCCGACGGTCGTGCCCAGCACGTCGCCCGCGTAGGCAATCACGCCCGCGAGCACGACCAGCAGCGACACCAAGGAGATTACGTACAGCACTCAGACGACCCTTCGCGCAACCCCCCAGCGGGCGCGCCTTACTTTACAGCGGATCGCATAAAGACTGAGGTGATTCAACGCAGGCATCATCCCCGAGACTGCGTCTCACACAGCAAGCTATAGACTGTGCCCTTTTTAAACCAGATGATACCTGCTATGAACCGTGACCTCAAAGCTGAAAGTCGCTCCCCAAATAGTACGCCCGCACGTTCTCGTCTTCTGCAAACGCCTGCGGGGAGCCCTCAAAACTCACCTTGCCGTCGAACATCAGGTACACCCGGTCGGCGATGGCGAGCGTTTCGCGCACGCTGTGGTCGGTCAAAAGCACGCCCAGCCCGCGCCGCTCGCGCAGTTCGGCGATTAAGAGCTGAATCTCGCGGATGGATTTGGGGTCCACCCCGGTAAAGGGTTCGTCGAGCAGGATAAAGGCCGGGTCGATGGTGAGGCTCCGGGCGATTTCCAGCCGTCGGCGTTCGCCGCCCGAAAGCGTGTCCGCGCGGTGGTTGGCGAGTCCGGTGAGGCCGAATTCGGCCAAAAGTTCGTCCGCGCGGCTCTCCCGCGCCTCTTTGTCGGGCGTCCGGAACTCGAGCACCGCCAGCAGGTTGTCGCGCACGCTCATCTTGCGAAAGGCCGAAGGCTCTTGTGGTAAGTAGCCAAGTCCTTTGCGCGCCCGCTTGTACATGGGCCAGTTCGTGATGTTCTCGTCGCCCAGGTAGATGCGCCCCGCGTTGGGCCTGACAAACCCCACCATCATGTAGAAACTCGTGGTCTTGCCCGCGCCGTTGTGCCCTAAAAGCGCCACGATTTCGCCCCGCTCGAGCCGAAAGTCCACCCCGTCCACGACCGTGCGCCCCCCGTAACGTTTTTTAAGCCCCTCCGCGCGCAGGCTCGCGGTCTTTTCGGGGGGAATGGTGGGCGAGCGCGCGTCCATGACGAGTGACATAATAAGGGCACTTTATCATGCGGGGTGTGAAAAGGTTTTATGCGACCTCACGCGGGATTTTTTAGAGTTCGTGTGGGTGCTCGAGCGCCTTCACACAAGCTACTGCTTCACCGCCACCAACATCTCCCGCTTGCCGCCGGGCGGGCCGGGGCGCTTGTGAACCGCGAAGCCCAACGCCTGCAAGCGGCGGCGCACCTCACCCTTGACGCAGTAGGAGCTTAAACACCCGCCGGGACGGAGCGCGCGGTAGAGCCTCCCCAGAAAATCCTCCGACCAGAGTTCGGGATTGGCGTCGGGGCTAAAGGCGTCTAGGTAAACCGCGTCGTAACGCCCCGGCTCGAGCCTCGCTCCCGCCGCGTCCCCGAGGCGCAACTCGAGCCCCACCCCCTTGGCAAGACTAAATGTGTAACGTCCGGCTGGAGGTTCGGGCAGGTTGTCCCTTACTTCAAAAAACTTCTGAAGCAAGCTTCTGTGCTCGAGCCCCGCCTCATACCCCAGTCCTTTTATCAACCGAGAAGGGAGGAGGTCGCGCTCGAGTGCTACGTATTCCAAAGGCGCGCCCGTCTTTAGGGCCAAGTCGGCGGTGAGAAAGAAATTGAGGCCGGTGCCGAAGCCCACCTCGAGCACATGCGTCGCCGCGCCTTGCCCTAATCGCACCGCGACCCCGGCACCCTCCAAAAAGACGTGCCGAGATTCGGTAAGCGCACCCCGGTGCGAGTGCATCGTCTGCCCGTAAGAGTCGCTGTAGAGGGTGCGGCTACCGTCGGCGGTGTTTACTACGCGCATCCTCTTCAATCTACCCGATGTACACAAAACCGTTGTTCCCACACGCGCGTTAGACTGACGCATGACCCCACCGCCCTGGCTCCACCCTTTCGAGCGCACCTTCCCGAGCGCCAACATGGTGCTCGTCCGGGGTGAGACGCCCGTGCTCATCGACACGGGCTTTGGGAGCGACGTTGCGGAGACGGAGGCGCTTTTGCGGCGCGCGGGGGTGCCGCCGGAGGATTTGAGCCTCATCGTCAACACGCATTACCACTGCGACCACGTGGGCGGGAACCACGCCTTACAAACGCGCTACGGCGTGCCCATAGCGGCGCACCGCTGGGAAGCGTCGCTGGTCAACCGCCGCGACGCCGAGGCCTGCGGCGCGGTGTGGCTGCGGCAGCCCGTCGAGCCCTACCGGGTGGACCGGCTTTTGACGGAGGGCGATACGGTAGACGCGGGCGGCGTGACGTTGCGGGTGCTGCACACGCCGGGGCACACGCTCGGGCACGTGTCGCTTTTTGAGCCCGAAACGCGGGTGCTCATTTTGGGCGACGCGGTCCACGGCGACGACGCGGCCTGGCTCAACCCTTTTCGGGAGGGCGTGGGGGCGCTCGAGCGCGCTATGGAAACGCTTGAAAAGTTGCTCGAGCTAGACGTGCGCTGGGCCTTGTCAGGTCACGGCGCGGCCATCACAGAACCCAAGAAAGCGTTTGAAAGAGCCTTACGGCGCTACGAGGCGTGGTTAATAGAGCCCGAGCGCCTGGCCTGGCACGGGGTCAAGCGCATCTTTGCTTACGCGCTCATGCTCGAGCGTGGGCTCACAGAAGAGGAACTCGAGCCTTACCTTTTCGTGAGCCCTTGGTTTTATGACTACAGCCGCTACGCGTTTGAGCTCACGCCCGCCGCGTTCGTTACGCCGCTCCTTGCGGAGATGCTCCGGTCGAAAGCGGCCTTTTGGAGGGCGGGAAAACTCCTGGCCGCCGCGCCTCACCGACCTCCGCCTCCCCATTGGTCTCCCGCGCACCACACGCCGCGCTCATGGCCGGAAGCGCGTCCTGTAAAGGTTTCCTGAACCCGCCTAGCCCTCCGGGTGAGCTTCCACCTGTTTTTATTGCGCAACCAACACGCCGCGAGAGGCGGCCTTGGTATAAGCTACTACCATGCTTTTGGTCCTCGAGCGTATGGGAAATGCCATTCTCGAAATGTTGGCCGCAGCGTGGACCTTTGTCTGGACGTGGGTACGCGGTCTTTCTTGGGACGCCTTCCGCTGGGACGTCCTCGGCTTAGGCGTGTTGCTCGTGCTTCTCGCCACGGTTCTCCTGCTGCGCCGACGACAGCGCCCCACCCCAAAGCCCGTGTTTCCCGACCTCAACGTGTCCTTGGGGTCTATCCTGATTCACGCGCCCGTCCGCGCCAACGTTTACCGGGCTGACAACAGGATAGAGTATAGGGGCGACGGTGTGACCTCGACCGAGACCGCCACAGAAACCGCCACAGAAACCGCCGCGGAAGCCGTCAGCGAGACCTTAACCCTGCCCACCGAACTCAACATGACGGTGAGCAACGCGAGCCCCTACTCGGTACAGCTTCTGGAGGTGGCGCTAGAAACCGCGGCGATGGCCCGCCCCGTGAGCTTTTCAGTGACGCGCCTCCTCCTGGCGGACAGCGCGGTGCGGCTCAAGGAGCGCCTGCCCGCGCTGCGGGGCGAGGAGGGGCGGCTCACGCTGTCGTTCTACGCCGCCGCCACGCCCGACAAGTATTTCCGGCTCCAGACTGCTTTTTACTTAGAGACGCCCGACCGCTACACCATCTCGCCTATGGAGCAGGCCATCAAACCGGCCAGACTTTCGGGCGAGAACCTCGAGCAAACGAGCAGGCGACTCAGGCGGGGCGAGGCGCGGCGCGGGAGAAGCGCTAGCGAGAGCACCGCCGAGCGTGAGGAGCGCAAAAAGCTCGAGTTCCCCGACGAGTTCTAATCTGGTAGTCAGAAAGTTTGGACCTTTGACGCGTTATGCTGACGCACGCTTAAGGAGGTCCGATGAAACTTGAACGCATCGAACTGAGAGAACTGCGCGTGAGGCTGCGTTTCCGCTTTGAAACGAGCTTCGGCGTCGAGCAGGATTTACGCAAACTCCTCGTTATTGTTCGTTCAGAGGGTCTTACCGGCTACGGCGAGGCGACCGCGGGCACCGCGCCGGGCTACTCCTACGAAACCGTGGACACCGCCTGGACGGTGCTGGCGCAGCACATCATCCCGCAGGTTGTCGGCAAAGATTACGCCACGCCCGCGAGATTTTTGGAGGCCGTCAAGCCCGTTCGCGGTCACAACATGGCGGTGGCGGCGCTCGAGAACGCCCTTTATGACCTCCAGGCCAAGGCCGCCGGGCTGCCCCTCTGGGTGCTCTTGGGCGGCGCGCGCACCGCGCACCCGGTCGGCGCGTCGCTGGGCATCCAGGAGAGCGTGGAGGCGACGGTTGCGTTGGCGCACAAGCACGTCGAGGAGGGCTATAAGCGCCTCAAGTTCAAGATCAAGCCGGGCTGGGACGTGGCCCCCATGCGCGCCGTGCGGGCGGCGCTGCCCGAGACGCCCCTCACCGTGGACGCCAACAGCGCCTACCGTCTGACCGACGCCCGCGTCTTTCAGCAGCTTGACGAACTCGGCCTCGACTATATCGAACAGCCTCTAGCCCACGACGACCTCATCGACCACGCCCGGCTCCAGGCGATGCTGGCGACGCCCCTTTGTCTGGACGAGTCCATCCACTCGCCCGAGGACGCGCGCAAGGGTCTACAACTCGACGCGGGGCGCGTCATCAACATCAAGCAGGGACGGGTGCGCGGTCTCTTGATGGCGCGGCGCACGCACGACGTGGCGCTTAGTTTCGGCGCGCCCGTCTGGTGCGGGGGGATGCTCGAGCTAGGCGTCGGGCGCGCGCACAACCTTCACCTGAGTTCGTTGGAGGGTTTCACGCTGCCGGGCGACACGTCCAGCGCCTCGCGCTACTGGGACGAAGACATCGTCGAGCCGCTGTTAGACGCGGTAGACGGCGTCCAGCACATCCCCGAGGGGCCGGGCTTGGGCGTGATGCTCAAAGAAGATTTGGTTGAGAGGCTGACGGTGCGGAAAGAAATTTTTCCGAGTTAAAGATTGGCGGGGTCGAAGGTGGGCTCGAGCGGGTTTACGAATGTTACGCCCTCGAGCCTACTGCCTGTACTAAAGTCCTCGCTCAAGACAATAGAGATTTGGTTGAGCTTGGCGGCGGCCCAGATTTGGGCGTCGTAGTAGGAAAGTCCATAGTCTCTCACGCCGCGGACGGCCTCGAGGACCACGGCAGGCGTGAGTGGATAGATGGGAAAGGCGGTTTCGTAGTCCTCCACTTGAGCGTAGACATCTGCGGGCGGAAGTTTGAGTCTGTTGAGGGTGACGTTGGAGAACTCCGCGAGCACTTGGGCACTCAAAGCACCGCTGTCATTTTCCATAAGACGGTTGAGAACGGCTCGAGCACGCTCCTGCTTGAGCGCGTCACGCGTGTCATGTGGGTAGACGAGCACGTTTGTATCAATGAGGTAGCGAATCACACCTCTACCCTTTCTGCCCCCTCTTCCGTCTCCTCTTCTACCGCCTCGCGTGCTTCCCACTTCGTAAAGCGCCGGTCCTCTTCATAAAGCTCTTGACGGTTGAAACGGTAGCCCTCGGGGAAGGAGTGCGTTTTAGCGAGGGCGTCGGCCCGCTCGAGAAGCCTCTCCAAGGCCTCGACCCGCATTTTCTGAGGAGCGGTGAAAGGCTCTTCGTAAAGCGCCTCGTCCAGCGCCCGCCGCACCACCTCCGCCTCGGTAACCCCCAACTCTTTAGCCCGGCGCTTGAGCGCCTTGTCCTGCGCCTCTTCGATATAAAGCTGTTTTCTAATCATGCCTACATTATATACATCAAGCTATGAAGGATGTGGGTCTGAATGTTTGGCTAGCTTCTCGCCTGAGTCCTCGAGGGCAAAAACCACACCGCGGGCACGCTTGCGAGCGCCGCTACCCCGCTCCACAAAAACGCGCTATGAATACCCACCCCGTCTGCCAGAAGCCCCAAGACCCAAATACCCAACGCGCGCAGGAGAAAAGTCAGCGCCAGAAACGTCCCGTTGGCGAGCGCGCGGTTGTCGGGGAACTCGTCCTGAACGATGGCGAGCAGCACGGGCGTGTGAGAAATCGCGGTGAGGCCCAGCGCGACGAGGAGCGGCAGCGCCAGCCAAGAGGGACTGTAAAGAAAGGCAAAAAGCAGCAGCGGCGAGGCGATAAAAAGGAAGAGGAGCACGCCCCCACGTCCCCAACGGTCACTCAGCGTGCCCGACAGAAGTGCCCCCGCTACCCCGGCTCCCTCGAGAATCGTCAACGAAGCGGCGGCCAGCCACAAGTTTGCGTTAAGCGCGTTGCTCATAAAGAGCGGCAGGTAGGTCGTGAGTGCCACGACCATAAAGACTCTCGCCAAAATGAGCCACGAGAGCACCGGAAAAACCGCGCGCGCTTTGGACCAGGGCAATAAAGCCGCGCCCTCCCTGGGTTTCGCCGCCACGTCGCGCAGGCGCAAAAAGAGCACGAACGATACCGCCCAGCCGACGAACGCGAGCCGCCATAATCCTTCCAGCCCAAACCACCCCACCGCCCCCACCACCGCCACCGGCCCCAGCGTGCGCCCGAGTTCGCCCGCGGCCATAAATAAACTCATGCCGGTGCCCACCCTGGCCCCCGCCATCCGCCCCACCATCGCGGGCGCGGGCGCGTGAAACGCGGCGACGCTGACCCCCGCCGCCAGGAGCAAGAGCGCGAGCGACAGGTAAGACGAGGCTAGGCCGATAGCGCTCATCAGCGTGGCCGTCACCGCGGGCGCGAGGATGACGAAGTAGCGCAGGCTCACCTTGTCGGCTAAGTAGCCAATAAGCGGATTGAGCAGGCTGGGCAGTTGTGGGAACACGGCGAGCCCGCCCGTGAGCGCGTAGTTAGTCGCCAGCCGCTCCTGAAGCAGGGGCAGCAAGGGCGCGATAAAGGCGCTGTAAGTGTCGTGGACGAAGTGCCCGCCCGCGACGGTGACGACTTGGCCGGTTTGGAAAGGCTCGGCAGTGGGGACAGTTTCTTGGACGGGCGGGGGCTCGAGCGGCGCTTTCATGCGCCAGCTTACGTCTGAAAAGGGAAGTTTGCAAAGGCTCGAGCTTCTACCCCTTTACTCCCGTCAGCACCACGCCCTCGATAATCTGCTTCTGGAAGATAAAAAATACCAGCAGCACGGGCACAATTGCCAAGGCCGAGGCCGCCATGATGAGGTTCCAGGCGGTGCCCGCCTCGCCCGAAAAGAGCGCGATGCCCACGGGCACGGTGCGCATCTCGGCGGACTTGGAGACGATTAACGGCCACAAAAAGGCGTTCCAGTTGCCGATAAACGCGAAGATGCCCAGCGCCGCCAGCGCGGGCCTTACCAGCGGCAGGCCGATGGACCAGAAAAGGCCGAACTCGCTCACGCCGTCTACTCGAGCCGCGTCGAACACGTCGCGGGGCAGCGTCTCGAAGAATTGACGCATAAGAAACACGCCAAACGCGGGGATGAGCCCCGGAAAAGCGAGTCCCCAAAAGGTGTTGACCCAGCCGTAGTCCGAGGCCATCACGAACCAGGGGATGACGAGCATTTCGGTGGGCACCATCAGCGTGGACAAGATGAGGACGAAGATAAGGTTCCGGCCCGGAAAGCGCATTCGGGTGAGCGTGTAGCCGACCAGCGAGCAGAAAAAGAGCACCGACAGGGTGGTGGCGAGCGCAACCACCAAGGAGTTGAAGAACCAACGCGGGAAACTCGTGTCGAACAAGACCTCGCGGTAGTTGGCGAACGTCCAGGTTTGCGGCCAGAAGTTGAAGCCCAAAATTTCGCGGATGTCTTTAAAGGAACTTACCAGCATCCATAAGAAGGGAAAGGCCATGACGACGCTGCCCAAAGTCAGGAGGACGTAGGCGAGGATGGTTGTGGTGGAGACCCTGCGGCGGCGTCTTCTGACCGTAGGGGCTGAGGTGCGCTCCAACGAGCGAGGAACGGCCATTCTCACCTCCTCCTAAAAGTTACGCTGTGAATAGGTTTGCAACGTAAATGCACCTTAATACTCCACCCTCCGGCTGAAAACCTTGAGCTGCAGGAGCGTCACGATGAGGATGAGCGCGAACAGCAGCACCGTCACCGCCGCGGCGTAGCCCAGTCGGAAGCCGCGGAACGCCTCCTGGTACATGTAAAGCGCGATGGTCAGAGTGCTGTTTAGCGGGCCGCCCTGGTCGGTAAAGTTGATGTTGACCACCTGGTCGAAAAGCTGGAGCGAGGCGATGGTCGAAATGACCACCGAAAAGACGATGACGGGGTTTAACAGGGGCAGCGTGATGTGCCTAAAGAGGCTCCAGCGGCCCGCGCCGTCGATGCGGGCGGCCTCGTAGAACATGCGCGGGACGCCCTGCAAGCCCGCCAAAAAGATGACCACCTGAAAGCCCAAGTTTTGCCAAATGACCACCACCGCAACCGACACGAGCGCCTGACGCGGGCTCGTCAGAAAGGGCTGCGGCTCGATGGCTAGCCAGGGAAGGCCCCTGGCCTCCCAGAACAGACTCCAACTCACGAGCAGGTTGTTTATCACGCCGAAGTTGACCGAGTACATCCAGCCCCAGACCCAAGCCACCGCGGCGGCGGGGGTGACGTAAGGCGAGAAGTAGATAGCCCGGAAGAGTCCTTTGAACTTTTCTATGGACCCTAATAAGAGAGCGATGCCTAAGCCCAGCGCAAGCCCCGCAGGCACGGTGATGAGCGTGTAAAGCAGCGTGTTGAAGAGCGCGCGGTGGAGTTCGCGGTCCCGAAGCATCGCCGCGTAGTAGCCGAGCCCCACGAAGTCGCGCTCGGCGGGGTTGACGTTCCAGGTGAAGAGCGACAGGTAGAAAGATTGAAAGGCGGGCCAGATGCGCAGGAACAAAAAGAAAGCGAGCGGAACGAGCAAAAAAATATAAGCCCAAAGCGCCTCTCGAGTGGCGAGGGTGAGCTTGTAGGGGCGTCTTTTGCGGGGCTCGAGCCGTGGCTGCATCTCATCCGCCTTAAATGGAGTGGAGACTACTCGGTTCTTCTACATACTACTGCGCTCAGAAACTGCTTAATCAAAGAAAAATAAAGTGGGTGTAAAAGATAATGCGGGCGGAAGGGCGGCGCAAAGCTCGCCCTTCCGAACTTGAATCTTACTGGCTCTGGCTAAACTCGTTGAGCAGCGCCTGGTCCTCTTCCGCCGCCCTCTGCCACGAGGCCGCCGGGTCCATCCCCTCCTGGAGCACGCGGTTGATCGCGTCGGTAATAATCTGCCGCTGCGCCGACTCGTCAACGAACTCGGTCGCCTCGGCGTAGGCCAGAGAGGCGATGAAGGGGCCGTAAACAGGGTCACTGACGAGTTCGGGGTCATCAATCAGGCTCTGGCGGGCGGGCAGTTCGCCGACGACGTCGAGCCACAGCCGCATCGCCTCGGGCCGGGTGATGAACTCTAAAAACTTGACCGAGGCCTCCAGGGTCGCCTCATCTTCCATAGCGTTGGGCGTGAGGCCGTTCATCCAAAAGGAGCCGAAGTTGGCCTTGGTGCCGCCCGCTTCGCGCACGGGCAACTCGGCCACGCCCCAGTTAAACTGCGCGGCCTCTTGCGTGGGGCCAATCGCAAAGGAGCCGTCGATGATCATGCCGATGTTTTCCTGGATGCGGAAGCCGTCGCGGTAGCCGTCGGCACCGGGAACGAAGTTGGGCACGCCGATTTCGTCGTCGGTAATCCAACTCATGTAGAACTCGAACGCCTCGGTGCCCGCCTCGTCATCGTACAAGACTTCGGTGTTCTCTTCGTTGTAGGGCTCGGTGCCGAACTGCTCGGTCAAGACCTGGCGGATGAGGTGGTGGTCTTGGCCCTCGGGCGCGACGCCGTAGCCGATTTGGGAAAAGCGGGGGCCATTTTTTTCGGTGAGCGCCTTGGCGATTTCAATAAACTCGTCCCAGGTCTCGGGCGGGCCGTCGAAGCCCGCGGCCTCGAGCTTGTCCTGGTTGTAAAAGAGCGCCAAGCTGCGCACGGCGGTGGGCAGGCCGTAGTATTCACCGTTCCACTTCGCCGCTTGCACCATCGGCACGAAGTCGGCGTCAACTTGGGCGGCGTCGAAAGACTCCGCGGGCAGCGGCTCCAAATATCCCGCGCGCGCCCAGGTCGGCAGCCAACCGTAAAAGAGCTGCACCACGTCCGGCCCCGTGCCCGCGGGCAGCGAGGCGGCGACTTGCTCCTGATAGTTGTCGTAGGGGAAGGTTTCCTGAACAACGGTGATGTTCGGGTTTTCCGCCTCGAACTGCTCGATGAGTTGGTTCATCGCGTCCACTCGAGCGCCGAATTCATATTGCCAGTAGGTAATTTCGACCGGGGCGTCTTGCGCAAAGGCGAGGCCCAGCAGCAGGAGGCCCCCAGCAAGAAACTTCATGACGTGCTTCACATCTTCTCCTCTCTCGGCGCTCGCAAACTCTCCCGCGCCTTGTCAAGCTTCTCTTTAAGCTTACCCAATTTATCAACCGTTCCGGCGAGGTCGTGTTTTGCTCGAGTCACGTGCGCTTTGACCCGCCCAGGCGCGGGGCCGCCGAAGCCGTCCCGGCGGCGCACAAAGGTGTGGGGGTCGAGCGCGTCGCGCAGCACGTCGTCCGGCAAAAGAGGCCCGCCGAGCGCGGTCAAGTCCGCCGCGGTGGCCTCTTGTAGAGTCCGACCCTGTTGGCACAAATGCGTCACCAGCGCGCCCGCCAGACGGTGCGCCTCCTGAAAACTCGTGCCGAAACGGCGGACGAGCTCGTCGGCGAGTTCGGTGGCGGTGGTGTCGGTGCAGCGGGCGCGGCCCTCGAGCTTCCTCACGTCAAACCTCCCCTCCTCGAGCGCCGCCGTAAGGAGCGCCAGCCCGCCGTCAAGCTGGATAAAAAGGCTCACCAGCGCCCCCTGGATGTCGGGGCCGAAATCATTGAGGTCGGCGTAGGGGATGTTGTGGCTCGAGTAGAGCACCATCTGCGAAGAGCCGAGCGCGCGCGAGAAGCGGGTGCGGGCGTGCTCGAGCGCGACCGGGTTGCGCTTTTGCGGCATGATGGACGAGCCCTGGACGAGCGAGTCGGGGAGGATATAAAGCCCCTCCGAGGCCCACGCCAACAGGTCGCTCGTAAAGCGCGAGAGCGTCAGCGCGACGCTCTGCACCCCGCCCACAAAGGCCACCTGCCAGTCCGACGAGGCCACCGCGTCGTAGGTGTTCGACACGGGCGCGTCGAAACCGAGTAGCGCGGCGGTGTAGTGACGGTCAAGCGGGTGACTGCTGCCCGCCAACGCCGCCGCGCCCAGCGGGCAGGTGTTGAGGTGCGCGTACGTTTCAAAAAGCCGCACCACGTCGCGCGACAGTACGTTGTCAATCGCCGCCAGATAGTGCGCCACCGTCGTCGGCTGGCCGGGCTGGTGATGCGTTTGGGCGATAAGGAGCGTATCAAAGTGCGCTCTAGCCTGTTCCAAAAGCGCCCCCCGCAAACGGCAGAGGTGGTCGACGAGGGTGAGCAAGAGTTCGCGCGTCCGCATCTTGTACACGGTCATATCGAGGTCGTTGCGGCTTAAGCCCAACCGCAAGAAACTTACCGTCTCCTCGCCTAAGAGAGCCTCGAGCTTTTTATTGAGCGCAAAGTATAAGTCGGGAACCTCCGCGTCGTAAGCGGGCAGGGGCGCGTCGCGCAACCCTTGGAGGGCGTGCTCGAGCCTCCTTACTTCCCCCTGATGCGCCTGCACCTCGTCAAGCCGCCCCACCGTCCGCACGTGCGCGGTCATCGCGTCCAAGAAGTGCTGCGATAAGTGCTGCGCCGCGAAGCGGTAGTCGGGCATCAGCACGTGGTCGCGGTAGACGGTGTGAAAGCGGGTCATGGAGCGAGCCCCAAAAGCCGCGCCGCGTTGCCGCTGAAGATGGCGCGGATATCCTCCTCCTTGAAAGAGAGGTTGTAGCAGACGCGCAGTTGGTCTTGCAAATAGCGGTATGAAAAGCCGCGCGGGAAGTAGCTCGAGTCCGTCCCAAAAAGGATGCGCTCGGGACCCAGGGTTTCATAGGCTTTGCGGAAGAGGTCTTCCAAAGTCAAGGGATAGGGCAGCCACCGCATCCACTGGTTCGAGCCGGAGGTGTCCACAAAGATATTGGGCAAACTCCAGGCGAGCGCCAGCACCTCGTCCCAAAAGTTTACGCCGAAGTGGGGGATGACAAAGGGAATTTCGGGGAAGTCTCGAGCGGTCTCAAAAAGCGACAGCGGATGGATGCGGGGATGACTCACCACGCCGCCCCCGCGCCCCAGCCAGCCGAAGTGGATAAGCACCGGCAGGCGGCGCTCGGCGCAAAACTCCCAGGTGCTCCGCAGGTCGGGGTGCTCGAACGGAATTTCGGTGAGGGGGCCGATGAGCTTGTAGCCCTTGAGCCCCTGTTCGTCCACTGCCCGCTTTAGCACCTCGCAGGCACCGGGCCGGAGCGGGTGGTGCGCGAAGCCGGTGAATTTGTTCGGGTGCTGCGCGACGAGACCCGCGAGCCGTTCGTTGCCGCCGCCCGTCACGAAGTTAATCCGCCGGAGGCCGTAACGCTCGACCTCGCCCGCCCAGCGTTCTAGGGCCGCCTCGACCTCTTCCGGCGTTTTGGCAACCGGCTCGGGCGGCGCGGTGTCCCACTCGTTACGCATCCGCGCGGCGCGCGTTTCGGCGTAGGCGCTTAAGAGCGGGTGGCGGGGGGGTGGGGGGGGCTCGAGGCCCAGCGTATTTTCTATAGGAAAATGGGTATGAAAGTCGATGACGCTTAAGTGCGTGTAGTCGGGCATGGGTCCATTCTATGTGAAAGGTTCGCCTTGCGCGAAGATGTGTTCTAAAGTTTGGGAGGTAGGGAGTGGGGAGGTGGGGAGAGCCGAAAAGCACTCTCCCCGGTAGAGGTGGCTCGAGCTACTCCCCGCCCACCACCAAATTCGTAAAGAGCCGGTACGCGCCCGGCACGCCCGCGGGCAGTTCGCGGAAGAAAGCCCAACCCGCGTAGGTCCAGCGGCCCTCGCCGTACTCCGTGGTGAGAAGCCCGCCTTTAAAGGGCTCCATGCCGGTGTCAAAGCTTGACAGGAGGGGCGTGTAACGCTCGTCCCACTCGCCCAACCAATAGAGCCCGCGCTCTTGCACCCAGCCTTCAAAGTCCTCTTGCGTGATGTTGTTGGGGTAGTTTAGGAGGACGTTGTCGGGCTCGAGCATCGTCACGGGCGCGTCCTCCTCGGTCACGCGGTTCCAGCTCATCGCGGTGGGGTAGGGTCCGGGGCTGCCCGCCATCACCTCGTCCCACTCGTATTTGTTGTACTGGACAACCAGATTGCCGCCCTCCTCGACGTAAGGCCATCAGGCGGTCATGATTAGCCACTAAATCGCCGCGGGTCAGGTAGGCGCGGACGCCCAACACGATGCTGTCGTAGACGCTTAAGTCGGCGTTGGCGATTTGCTCGGGGCATTGTAAGTGAGGCGGGGGTGCGCGTCAAGCTGCGGCGTTTGGTTAAGGACCTCCCACGGTGTCAAGCTTCTATACAAATTTTTACACGTTCCGGTGCTGTGACTGGTAAAGTGAGGCTTAAGACGTGAAGGGGGAGAGTGTGAGAAAGAACCTTACAGTACTTGTCGGCCTGAGTCTGCTTCTCGTCATCGCGGCCTGTGGGCCGCGGACGCGCACCGTCCCGGGGGCGGAGCCGGAATTCTACCGCGCCTCTAAGGACGCGGTTTTTTCCACCGTGGTGCAGGCGATTAGCACCTCGCCGGGGCTCGACAACTCGAGCGGGTGGATCATCACCCAGAGCGACAGCGCGGGCGGCTTCGTGCGCGCCGAGACGACCCTGGGTAGGGACGCAGAAGCGCTCAGCGTGGTGGTTTCCGCGAGCACCGAGGGGCGCTCGCAGGTCGTCATCCAGGGCACGGCTCGAGCCGCGGAGCTCGCCGAACGCGTCCGGACGGAACTCAGAGAAAGGTTTGGGAGCGAGTAAGCGGGGGCGAACGGGGCGGTTCATCGCTGCTGTTGGGCGGGCGAGGAGAGGAGGAGAGCTTGGTACGTCTTCTTGTGGTGACGCTTGTGACGACAGGTTTCTTGGCGGTGTCTGGAGCCTCACAAAACGCCGAATCCTTTTGTGAGCCCAGCCTCGTTGTCGAAGAGAGGGACGAGCATCGTTACCGGGATCGGGAGGAGCGCTGCGAGGGCTTGTACGTGAGGGAGGTGTCGGGCTACATCGCCGCCCTGACCTCTTTCACCCGGCAGTACGACTTTGGCGCAGCCGGTGAGGACGGCCCGCTGACCCTCTCGTGGGACGTCGACGAGGTCGGCACGGTCCCGGCCTTGGCCGATCTCCGGGACGCCTCCTTGCGCCTGCGCGCGGACAGCAACGTCTACCGCGTCTACTACCGGATGGACACCCAGAGGCCGCTCGGCGGCGAGGCGTTCGAGTGGCCGACGACCGTGCTGCGGTCGCTGTCGCTGGGCGGGGACGACATCGGCGTGTACGGGTTTCTCCCCGTCGATTTCGGCGAGGTGACCCGCGAGGTCTACGTTCCGCTCTCGCTCTCGAGGGGGGCGGCCGAATACGGGGACTACCGCGTCGCCGTCTTCCCGACCGTCGAGCTAGAGGCGGTCGCCTTTGAGCTGTCCGCGGTGGCGGAAGGCTTCCCGGGCGAGGTGGTGCGACCGAAAGAGCGCCTCGGCCACAGGCGCTATCCCAGCGCCTTTCCCGTCACGTTCGGTTTCGCGCTACAGGAGGAAACCGGCCTGTACCACCTCCTGATAGAGGTCGAGGGGTCGAACGGGCGGAAGAGCCGTATAGACGTCTACTTCTACCATGAGCGCTCCTGAGCCCTCCGGCGCGAAAAGGCCGGCGAGGCTGCGGAAGGCGAAAAAGGGGGTGACCGCGAGGAAGCGGTTTCTCGAGCGGAGCCTGAAAGGGCCCCCGGGGCGGGAACTGCGCTCGTCCCTCCTCTCCCCCCGCCTGTTTCTCTCCCCCCGCCTCTTTTGGTCGTTCGTCGCCCTCGTCGCCGCGCTCTTGGCGCTCTTGGCGCTCGTCAGGGTGCCTGCCGTGCAGATAGAACTCCTCGCGTCGGTGAGCGAGGTGGGGTTTCGTACCGCCGAGGGGGTCGAGGTTCAGCGGCTGGCGAAGGACCTGAGGCTCGCGGGGGCGAGCTTTTCCGGCATCGAGGCGCTCGAGACCGAGCGGGCGCTCGTGGCCTGGCCTGGCCGCCCCCGGTTCCCGCTCGACATCTCTAAGCGCCGGGGCGTCGAGGGAGGTCGGGCGGAGGACCTGGGGGGCACCCCCATCTTTCTCGAGCAGGTCTTGCTCCCTCCCGGCTCCAGGGTTCACATCGGCGTGACGGAGAACGGACGTTACCAGACCTACCTTGTCGCCGAGGAACTCGCGCTCGAGCTCGCGCTCGACACGAGCCTTGTGGACGTGGACGGCTACGGGCTCGACTTAGGAGGCGTAGACACGCTCGACTCGGTCAGGGTGCGCGCCGCCCCCGAGGTGGGCCGGCTTCTGGAGGAGGGCGAGGCCCGCGACGCCTTGCTGGTCACGTTCGACCTCGCCGAGACGCCCCGGCTCGCCCTCGAGCTCCTGGCGCGAGACGAGAACGGCGGGTCTTACCCCCTTCGCCTCGTCCAGGAGGGCGCGGTGACCTTAGCAGAGGGGACGGAGATGTCGGACCTGTCGCTGGTCAAGACCGACGTGTTCGGCGACGAGGGGTTGACCGTGGCGGACCAAGTCTCGACCATCGAGTCGGGCGAGCTTTACCTAGAGGGCGTGGGCGGCGCGCGCCTGGAGCTGCGCCCGGGCGAGCGGCTGCGCTTCGGGCGCTCGGCGGGGAATCTGCGCCTCGTGCGTCTCGACGGGGAAAGCGTCTACGTCCACTTCCGGGGCGAGGTCGCGGGGATGGCGACGGGTTCTTACGGCGCGCCCGAAAACCTCATGCCGTCGGTGCTCGAGTACCTCATCGCCAAAAACAACCTCGTGGTCATCGTCACCGCCGTGACCGCCCTGGTGGGCGTGCTCGCCGCGCTGCGCGAGGCTTTCAGGGCGTAAGCGGAACCCGCCACTCCAAGTTTTCCAGGCCCATGAACCTCTCGAACGTCACGTCCAGGGCCTCCAGGGTTTCGGGGCTCGCGCCCTCGGGCAGCGCGAAGGTGCCGAAGAGGTCGAACCCGTCCGTATAGTTTCGCGTGGTGGTGCTGGCGATGACGACGCTGTCCCCGGGCGCGACGAGCCGCTGTTTGGTCCCGGGCAGCGCGTTCTGCTCGAGCGTCGCGCCGCTCGAGCTCTCCACCCGGAGCGCGTCGTTGCTGTAGCGGACGAGGATGGGCGACGCGCTCTCGTTCCGCAGGGTGAACTCGAGGCCGACCCGGCCGCTCCCGACCGTCACCTCGCTGAGGCTTAGGCTCAGCCCCGCCCCCGCGTAGCCCTCCCGGAGCCCCAGGGGCTCGAGGGGGTTGGGGGTTTTGGGTTCGTCCCGGTGCGGGTTGAGGTCGAGCACGTTCCACATGAGGTTCTCCAGCCCCATCAGGCTCCGGACGGCCACCCGTAGCGACGCGGCCTCCTCGTCGGCTACCCCGCTGAACATCCCCAAATACTGAAAGCCGTCCGTATAGTTCCTCGTGCTCGTGCTTTCGATCTGGGCGCTCTCCCCCGGCTCGAGCAGCCGCTGCTTGAGGTCGGTCACGCCT
This sequence comes from Trueperaceae bacterium, assembly GCA_965214995.1. Classification (GTDB taxonomy): domain Bacteria; phylum Deinococcota; class Deinococci; order Deinococcales; family Trueperaceae; genus CBDCCT01. The sequence continues at coordinate 2,415,604 of CBDCCT010000002.1, read as the reverse complement.
TGCTGCTGGTACACCTTGCCCGTGTCGTCCGTTACGCTAAACGCCGTGTTGCGGTAGCGCACGAGGATGTTCTCGTCGGTCACGTTGGTGATGGTGAATTCCAGGAAGACGCCGCCCCCGCCCACGCTGTAGCCGCTCAGAACGATGTTGAGGCCGTTCGCGCGGAAGCCCTCTCCCAAGGAGATCGTCTGGTCGTTGGTGAGCGCCGACGGCCCGGCGAAGGGGTTGGGCTTGGCGAGGAGCCATCTGCTGGTGATATCCATAAAGTTTGAAACGTCAACGTAAACCTCTCTCGCCTCCTCGCCAGTCACGCCGCCGAAGTAGGGCAGCAGGTTGAAACGGTCTGTATAGTTCCGCGTGGCGGTGGGTTCTAAAACCACGCTTTCATCGACAGCGAGCTCTTGGACCTTCTCGTCGCCGCTCCCCAACATCTCGTAGATGGTGCCGGTGTCGTCGGTTATCTTGAACGCCGTGTTGCGGTAGCGCACCTCGGCAGGAGACTCGCCCCTATTTTCCAGTGTAAAAAGGGGCCCCACCCCGCCCGACGAAAACCGGTAGCCGGAGAGCGTCAGGCACAAATTCTGGGCGTTGCACGCCTCGGTCCCGGGCGGCTGCGCGTCACCCCCCGTGCTCACGGGCACGACCGCGATGGCGCTGCTCGTGGCCGGGGGGTCGGCTCCCTCGGCCTCCTCGGCGGGCGCTTCGGGTTCGCCCACCTCGCCCAGCGGGTAGCGCGACTCGGCCAGGATAGCTTTGAGCAGGTCGACGCCGAGCACCTCGACGGCCGGGGGGTTGATGTTGAGCATCATGCCGATGAGTTCCCCCTCTTCGGTAAAAACGCCGCCCCCCGAATCTCCGGGGGTCACGTCGCTAAACTGCAAGTCGAGCAGGCCCTCTTCGCTCTCTAGGATGTTGACCGCGCCCAGCAGCGTGAGCCAGGGCCGCCCCGAGCCCTGCCCGACGGTGAACATCTGATCCGCACGCCTTAGCGCGCGGTCCTCGCCGAACCTGTGGAAGGGGAAGCTGGAGGCGCTTATCCCTAAGTCCTCCACCCGCACGCTAAGGACCGCCAGGTCAAAGTCTCCCTCGAGGGGGCGCAGAACCTCGGCGGGGAAGCCCTGGCCGGGGAGGGCGTAGAACCCGACCTCGACCGCGTCGACGACCCCGAAGTCGTTCGCGCGGGGTCTCACCACGTGGTCGGCGGTGGCGATGTAGAGGCGGCCGCTCTGCGCGCCGAAGACGATGCCCGCCCCCTGGCTGACCGCGTTCCCCCCGTCCCAGGTGCCGCTAACCATGACGACGAGCTCTTTGGCCTCGGGCTCGAGCGCGGCCTGCGCGAGGGCGGCGGGGGAGCCGAAAAGGGCGAGGAGCGAGAGAGCAGATTTAAGAAGCGTATTGTGCATGATGAAGATCACCTTCAGTTTTAAAAAGACGTCTAGTTTTGAAACGGTCTTGAAGACGGTCTTGAAAGAAGACGTTGCGTTCCACTTTTTCCTCTGGTAGAGTCGCTGCCCGGTTTGATAGACGAGGCCCTTGGTTCCCCTCCACCTCCTTCGCGTCGACCACCCCATCAAACCCGAGAGAGCTGAGCCGGTTCGGGAGCCCTCTTCAGATTTTGCTATGCCCCATTTTACGCTATACCTCCCCACCTCCCGCAACCGTCTCCGCCTAGACGTAACAGCCCTACTCACCTCACGCTGAGCCTGTCTACTGCGACCAGGCCTCTCACACGGCCGCACCCACCGTCTCACGAACCTGACAGGGAGCCGCAGCTCAGCACCCTGCCGCGTCCAGGCAGCAGGGGTCTGCACCGCGTCGTCGAGGGCACCTGCTAAACTGCACCCTGAAAATTCGCGTAAAGCGCGCTGGCTTCAACCGTACCAACTTCAACCTTGGAGGTGCGTCAATGTCCCACAACCCTAAGTCCCAGAACCCCGAATGGCTCGACGTCACCTATCCCATCACGCAGAAGATGGTGCATTGGCCGGGGCAACCGCCCGTTTCCTTGAGCCGGGTGAGCAGCCTCGCGGAGGGAGCGGGCGCCAACGTCAGCGTGCTGCGCTTGAGCCTCCATACAGGCACCCATATGGACGCCCCGCTGCACTTTCTGGCGGGCGGCGCGGACATTACCGCCGCGCCCTTCGAGGTGATGTTCGGAAGCGTGCGCGTGGCGCAGGTTGCGGGCGGCGAGATTTCCGTGGCCGAGTTAGAAACGTACGAAGCGCGTGACGGCGCGTTTGAGAGGGGCGAAAAGGTATTTTTTAGGACGGGCAACTCGAGCCGCGCCTGGCTGGAAGAACCCTTTAGAGAAGATTACGTCGCCGTGGGAGCGGACGCGGCGCGGTACCTGGCGGATAAAGGGGTCCTGGCCGTCGGGGTGGACTATCTCTCGGTGGCGCCCTTTGAGAACACCGCCGAGACCCACCGGATTCTCCTCGGCGCGGGCGTCTGGGTTATCGAAGGGCTGGACCTGCGCGCCGTAGACGAAGGCCGCTATGACATGGTCGCGCTCCCTCTCAAGATAGAAGAGGGTGACGCCGCGCCGCTACGGGTGCTGCTGCGCCGAGACTAAGCTTCATTTTGTGTGACCTGCGGGCGCCATGCGACTGCAACTCCGTAAGTACAGCCGTTTCCATAAACATGGGTCCGTACACCGCGAGCTCGCCAAAGAGGATGTCGGGCGGTTTCTCGCCTACCCCACCACAGCTCAAACCTTGACAACGGCTGGCGGTTCGCCGCTCACGGCGGTCTACAGCACCGCCACCCGGCCGAGCTTGCGAAAGCGGTCGTGACGCCCCGCCAGGACCTCCCTTTCGGAAAGCCCCGCGAGGCCGTCAAGCTCGCAGCGCAGACTCTCGGCCACGCAGTTCATCGCGGTCACGGGGTCGCGGTGCGCGCCGCCGCTGGGTTCGTCGATGACCTTGTCCACGACGCCCAGCTCGAGCAGGTCCCTGGCGGTCAGCTTAAGCGCCTCCGCCGCCTTGGGCGCCTCGCCCGCGTCGCGCCAGCGGATGGCGGCGCAGGACTCGGGCGAGATCACCGAGTAGATGGCGTTTTCCAAAATGAGCACGCGGTTGGCGACGCCAATCGCTAGGGCCCCGCCCGAACCGCCCTCGCCGATGACGATGCTCACCGCGGGCACCTTTAAGCGGCTCATCCGCTGGATGCTCTCGGCGATGACCCAGGCCTGCCCCTGCTCCTCGGCGGCGATGCCGGGGTAGGCCCCGGGCGTGTCGATAAGCGTCACCACGGGCAGGGCGAACTTGTCGGCCAAGTCGAACATGCGCATCGCCTTGCGGTAGCCGCTGGGGTGGGCCATGCCGAAATTGCGGTGGATGTTCTCTTTCGTGTCGCGCCCCTTTTGCTGGGCCACCACCACCACGGTTCTGCCCGAAAAACGCGCCAGCCCCGCGACCATCGCCGGGTCGTCGCCTAAGGTGCGGTCGCCGTGGAGTTCGGTAAAGTCGCTAAACATGTGCCCGATATAGTCGAGCGCGGTGGGCCGCCCCGGGGCGCGCGCCACCTGCACCCGCTGCCAGCGGGTGAGGTTGGCGAACGTTTCGCCCTTGAGGCGTTCTAAACGCTTTTCCAAAAGCGCTATCTCCTCGCCCACGTCGACGCCTTGCTCGGCGGCGTAGAGACGCATGTCGTCGATGCGCGCTTCCAACTCGTCAATCGGCCTTTCAAACGCCAGGGGCATTGAGCGCCTCCAGGTGCCGTCCGCGCAGGAGCCGCAGCGTGCGCGCGAGCGTTTCTTTTAGCTTGGGCCGCGGCACCACGTCGTCCAACATCCCCTTTTTGAGCAAGAACTCCGCGCGCTGAAAGCCCTCAGGCAGGTCCTGCTTGATGGTCTGCTGGATCACGCGGGGCCCCGCAAAACAAATGAGCGCGTCCGGCTCGGCGATGATGACGTCGCCCAGGGTCGCAAAGCTCGCGGTCACGCCCCCGGTGGTCGGGTCGGTGAGGAGGCTCACGAAAGGCAGGCGCTTCTCGCCGAGGCGCTCTAAAGCCACCGTCGTTTTCGCCATCTGCATGAGCGACAGCGCGCCCTCCTGCATCCGCGCGCCCCCCGAGGCGGTCACCGCGATAAAGGCCCGGTCCTCGTCGGCGGCCCGCTCGGCGGCCCCCGCGATTTCCTCGCCGACCACCGAGCCCATCGAGCCGCCCAGGAAGAAAAAGTCCATTACCGCTAATGCCACGCGCTGCCCCTCGAGCAGCGCCCCGCCCGTGAGAATGGCGTCGGGCCGCCCCTGGCTCGCCTGCACGCGTTCCATGCGCTCTAAGTAAGGCTCGGTGTCGACGAATTCTAAGGGGTCTTGCGGGCCGAAGCCGCCCGACCACCTTTCAAACGTGCCTTCGTCCGTCAAGAGCTCTACACGCGCGTCCGCGGGCATCCGGTAGTGAAAGCCGCACTCGGGGCACAGGTAGAGGTTGGCGACCAAGTCCTTGCGGTAGATTTGGGCGCTGCACGAGTCGCACTTGAGCCAGAGCCCGGCGGGGCTGTTGTCGTCGTCGCTGCGCGTCGGCTTTTTGCGCCGAAACCAACGTTCCAAAGTCATAACGTCTCCTCTTCGGGCCCACTCCATAAAACACGGCCCAAAGCCAAACGGGTCAAACCGCAGCCATTGTAACCTGCTCTGTATGTTTATGAGGTTGTGGGGCCTAAAAAGCTCTGGAAAGGCGGGGCGGCGGGATGTCGTGTGACGGCTGGTCTAAGTTTAGGCCTGGGCCACAACCTTTGTTCACATCACGGCTTGGTGGGGCTCCAGCGTCACCGTTTCGACCCCGGCCTGGTCGCACAGACACACCCGCATCTTCAGCCAGAGCTCGTTCCGGAGCCCTCAAGCACCTGCCAAACGCCGTTCTCGCCCGCTCTTTAAGCTTGTGCCCGGTTCGTTTTCGTTCCCCGGTTTATCTTTGGTTGCTCCCCTTTCGCTATCCGGCTTGGGGGGACACCCTGACATGTCCGTAGGCACTACCCCCCACGCCAAAAGTTTGTTAAACTTAGCAAGCTGGCGTGGTGGATGTAGCTCAGCAGGTTAGAGCACCGGATTGTGGTTCCGGGGGTCGTGGGTTCAAATCCCATCATCCACCCCAACTTTTTCAGAGGTAAACGAATCAAAGTGCGTTTTAGCCGAACGTACCCCGGTCAGGCATTACAGATGCCGCCTCTGAAACGCATCACAGATGACACCTCTGATCCTGCGAGGATGGCGGAACTGGTAGACGCGCTAGACTTAGGATCTAGTCCCTTCGGGGGTGTGGGTTCAAGTCCCATTCCTCGCACCAATCACGGAGGTTGTAAAACCTCCCGAGGGCAAGCACTGAGCTTGCCCTTTTTTGCGCCGGCACGGTTGCGAGCGGTTATGTATCCGCAGGGTTGGGCGCGCGTCCCTTGCAATCCTGTAGACTGGAGCGTTCCGCCCTTTGGGTCGTCGAGATTCCGGCTGGGCAGAGGCAACGAAACAGCAGCGGCTCGAGCCGTGAAGCGACCTCGAGCCCGGACCCATACAACCCAACGGGCGCCAAGGAGACACCATGCAAACACAACTGCTAGAAAAAGAAGCTATTAGGGCCAAATTCAGCGTCAGCGTGCCCGCCGACGACGTGAACAAAGCCTACGGCGCGATGCTGCGGAATCTAAGTCGGCAGGTCAAAATCCCCGGCTTTCGCCCGGGTAAAGCGCCGCGCGGCGTTATCGAGGCCAAAGTCGGCAAGGACGCCGTGGCGCAGGAGGTGCGCGACGCGCTCGTCGAGACCTACTATCCGCAGGCGGTGCGCGAGCTGGAACTCACCCCCGTCCACGCCCACTTCCACGCGCACGAGCCCGTCGAGGGGCAGGATTATTCGTTCGAGGTCGAGGTGGACCTTTACCCCGAGATTGAACTCCCCGACCTCCAGGACATCGTCATCGACAACGAAGCGCCGGGGGTAACGGGTGAGATGATGCAGGAGACGATAGAGTCGCTCCGCCGCGAGAACGCGGTCTTGATTCCCGTGGACCGGCCCGCCGAGCCCGGCGACTACGTGGTCATCGAGTCGCAGGGGACGGGCAGCACGCTGCCCATTGACTTGGAGACAGCCTCCCCGGGCCTGGCCGAGCAGTTTTTGGGCCGGTCGATTGGCGACGCGCTCACGCTCGAGCTCGGCGGGGGCGCGCCAGACGATAATGAAAATGAGGACGAAACCGAGATGCAGGCTGAAGCGGCGCAGGCTGAAATGCAGCTCGAGACGTCCGGGGAAACGCTCGAGGCCGCGCCCGCTGAGGCTGAAGCCGGAGCGGAGGACACTACAGAGGAGAACGCTACGGAGAACGAAGATGAGGCCAAGCCGCTCTCCATAGACGTGGTAATCCGCGACATCAAAGCCAAGGAAAAGCCCGAAGTCGGCGACGAGTTCGCCCAGACGCTGGGCTTCGACTCGTGGGAGGAGACCGAGGCGCAGATTCGCCGGAGTTTGCAGGCGCAGCTAGATGAGGAGGCGTTCGAGGCGCAGCGCGAGGAGTTTATGGATAAGCTCACCGCCGAGAGCGACTTCGACGTGCCCGCGAGCCTCGTCAACCGCCGCAAGCGCGGCTTATTGGAGAATTTAGCGCGCGACCTTAACGAACGCGGCGTCACCCTGCAAAGCTATTTTGAAGAGTTGGACGCCAAGGGCAACCGCGAAGCGTTCGAGGGCGAACTCGACGAGGCGGCTCGAGGGGCCGTCAAGCGCGACCTGGTGCTGGAGCGGCTCATGGAGGTGCGCGGCGCGTCCTTGTCCGACGAAGAATTCTCGGGAGCGCTCCGCTCTCTTGCGCAATACCGGGAAACGGACCCCGCCAAGCTGCGGCGCGACCTGGGCGAGGAGGGCCTAGCCAACTACCGCTTTATGCTCGCCAGAGACAAAACCGTGCGGGAGGCGGTGCGCGAACTTTTGGGTCATAAAGCGGGGCTCGAGGGGGAGTCCACAGGAACCGGGCGGGAAGATGCGGAAGAGTCCGAGGACGTTCAAACGGACGCTACCCTTACAGACGCCACCGAAAACACCGCAGAAGATAGCGTGGCGGAAGAAGCGCGCGGCGCGTGAGCTCTCTAACGTTGCCAGGGTGCGCGCCACGTCATACTTGGGCTTGCAGGGAGGTTTAATGTCACTCGTACCTTATGTGATTGAACAGACGGGCCGCGGCGAGAGGATGTACGACGTCTACAGCCGCCTCTTAAAAGAGCGCATCATCTTCTTGGGCACGCCCATCAATTCAGACGTCGCCAACGTTATTGTCGCGCAGCTCTTGCTGCTCGATTCGCAGTCCAACGAGCAGCCCATCCAAATCTATATCAACTGTCCGGGCGGCGAGGTCTACGCAGGTTTAGCCATTTACGACACGATGCAGCACATCAGCGCGCCCATCAGCACCATCTGCGTTGGGATGGCGATGTCGTTCGGCTCCGTGATTCTTATGTCGGGCGACAAGGGGCGGCGCTTCGCCCTGCCGCACTCGCGCGTGATGATCCACCAGGGCTCCTCGGGCTTTCGCGGCAACACGCCCGACGTCGAAATTCAGGCGAGGGAGATTCTCCACCTGCGCGACGTGATGGCCGAACTTTACGAAAAACACACCAACCAGGGCCGCGACAAGGTCTTAAAAGACATGGAGCGCGACTATTTCATGGCTCCCAATGAGGCGCGCGACTACGGCATCATCGACGAGGTCATCAGCCCGCGGCAGACGCTGCCCCTCCACGCGCTCAGCGGACCAGACGACGAGGACTTGTAAGTGCCCCTGCCCCGCTGCAACTTCTGCGGCCGCACCCACCATGAGGTCAAGCACCTCGTCGCCGCGGAAAACGGCGTGACCCATATCTGCAACGACTGCGTGTCGCGCATCGCCGAGGTTCTGGACAAAACGAGGGCCAAAGTCCCCACCCCCACGCGGCTGCCGAGTCCGCGCGACATCAAGGCGCAGCTTGACGCCTACGTAGTCGAGCAAGACGAGGCCAAGCGCACGCTCGCGGTGGCGGTATTCAACCACTACCGCCGCCTGCAATACCCCCACGCGGAACTGCAAAAGGCCAACATCTTGCTCGTCGGGCCTTCCGGCACCGGCAAGACGCTGTTGGCTCAGACGCTGGCCGGGGTGCTCGACGTGCCCTTCGCCATCGCCGACGCCACCACCCTGACCGAGGCGGGCTACGTCGGTGACGATGTCGAGAACATCATCCTGCGCCTCCTCCAGACCGCCGACTACGACATAGAGAGCGCCGAGCGCGGCATCATCTATATTGACGAAATCGATAAGATAGCGCGCAAGGCCGAGGGCGTCTCGATCACCCGCGACGTGTCGGGCGAGGGGGTGCAGCAGGCGCTTCTGAAAATTATCGAGGGCACGGTGACGCACGTGCCGCCGCAGGGCGGGCGCAAGCACCCGCACCAGGAACTCATCTCGGTCGATACCTCGAACATTCTGTTCATCTGCGGCGGCGCGTTCGAGGGCATCGGCGACATCGTCCGCAACCGCGTGGACGTGTCGAAGGTGGGCTTCCGGCAGGACGGCGTGGACGCGGCGCTGGTTCAACAGGCCGACATCCTCCCCGAGGATTTGATGAAGTTCGGCCTCATCCCCGAACTCATCGGGCGGCTCGCGGTCACGGTGAGGCTGCATGACTTGAGTTTGGAGGCGCTGGTGGACGTGCTGACCGAACCCAAGAACGCGCTCGTCAAGCAGTACCGGACGCTCTTCTCACTGGAGGGCGTGACACTCTCTTTTGAGGAGGCCGCGCTTTATGAGGTGGCGCGGCGGGCGCAGGCGCGCAAGACGGGGGCGCGGGGCTTACGCTCGGTGCTGGAAAAGACGCTGCTCGAGCTCATGTTCGAGGTGCCCGGCAGCGACGTGAGCGACATGGTCATCAGCACCGACGTTTTGGACGAGCCGCTTCTGGCGCTGGAGCGCGCGGCGCGGCGCAAAACGGCGTAAAGGATAGTCTTAAATTCACGGCCCCTGGGTGAAAAGCTCAGGGGCTATTTTTGTGAGTTTGTGACCGTCAGAGGAACTGGAGACGCGTCACGCGGCGTAAAGGCGGCAGCGCGCCACCACCTCGGCGAAGCTCGAGGCGGCGTAGCTGAGTGCTTCTTTCGTTAAACCGCGACCGAGGGAGAAGCGGAGGCTCGAGCGCGCCCTCTGTTCGCTCAAGCCCATCGCCAGGAGCACGTGCGAGGGCTCTAAAGTTCCGGCGGCGCAGGCCGAGCCCGCGCTCGCCGCGACGCCCGCGCGGTCCAGGCCCATGAGCAGCGCCTCGCCGTCCACGCCCGCCACCGAGACGTTGAGGTGTTTGGGTCCTCTCGGTGCTCCCGCGCCGTTGACCGTCACGCCGCCCACTTTGAGAAGCTGGGCTTTTAAATAATTACGGTTGGCGGTAATCGCTACGGCGTCCTCTTCAAAACGCGCCCCGGCGAGTTCGGCGGCGACGCCCATGCCCACAATTGCAGGTACATTGAGCGTCCCCGCGCGGCGTCCCCGCTCCTGCTCGCCGCCCAGGAGAAAGGGGGGGAGCTCGAGCCCCTCACGCACATAAAGCACCCCCACCCCCTTGGGGCCGTAGATTTTATGCCCCGACAAGCTCAGCATATCCACCCCAAGCGCCCGCACGTCCACATGAAGCGTCCCGAGAGCTTGCACCGCGTCGCAGAAAAGGAGCGCGCCCGCCGCGTGGACGATGTCGCTAATGGCTGGTACATCTGTAATAACGCCCGTCTCGTTGTTGACGAGCATGAAAGCGGCGAGCCCCGTGCCGGGCTGGAGTGCTTCCCGCACCGCCTCCGGCATGATTTCTCCCCGGCTGTTAGGCGGCGCGTAGGAAACCGCGTGACCGGAACTTTCTAGATGTCTAGCCGTCGTCAGCACGGCGGCGTGCTCTAGGGGACTTGTAAGAAGGGAACTTCCCGAGAACGCCCGCAGCGCGTGATTGTCCGCTTCCGTCGCGCCCGAAGTAAAAATGATTTCCTGTGGGCGTGCGTGAATGGCCGCCGCGACCCGCTCGCGCGCCTCTTCCACCGCCCGCCGCGCCCGCTGGCCCGCGGCGTGCAGGCTCGAGGGGTTACCAAAGCCGTCAGTAAAATACGGCAGCATTGCCTCTAAAACGAGCGGCTCGAGCGGCGTCGTGGCCGCGTAGTCCAAATAAACATGCATACGAAAACCTCGTTAGGACGATTGAGCGTTACCGGGGTGACAACAGCTTGAAAGCAACCAGCACGCGCGAGACACGCTTACGCTTCACTTCTCCGTAGTTTACCTTCTCCCGCCACGATACAAAATCGGAGAACAACCCAAGATGTTAGCGGAAGTTAGTTGGAAGAGGCGAACTGGCTCGGCAGGGGCTCGAGCTGCAACAGGTGCCGTTCGGCCACCAAGTCGGCCAGCGTGGTCGCGCGGAGCACGCTCCTGACCGCCTCGTCCACGCGTCGCCAGAGCGCCTCGGTCGAGCAGTTGCCAGTCCGGTCGCAGGCGTCGGCGGAGTCAATACAGTCCACCGGGGCGACGCTGCCCTCCATGAGTTCGACCACCTCGAGCGCGCTCACTTCATGCGGGGGCCGCGCCAGACGGTAGCCACCGTAAGCGCCCCGCACCGACTCGACGATGTCCGCGCGGCGCAACGGGGCGACGATTTGCTCTAAGTAGTGCTGGGAGATGTTCTGCCGCTCGGCTACCACCTTGAGACTCGTGGGCTCGTTCCCGCCCAAGGCGATTTCGACGAGCGCCCGCATCCCGTATTGTGCTCTCGTTGACACCCACATAAAGGCTCCCTCAGCCCGGCGGCTTAAGCTCGAGCTTGGGGAATTATAGCAGCTTTCACCCCGGCGTCAAGAAAACTAGGAATGGTTCCGAAGTTGTAATGCCACACCCTCGCAGCGCGCGGTCCGGAGACCGTCAAGAACGAAAGACGTTCACGCGCGTTTGAGAGGGTAAGGCGGCTTTAGAGCTGCGTGCGCGCGAGCGCGACGAGGTGGCTCGGCCGGAACGGCTTGTGAAGCTGCGTGACCCCGCCTCCCCCTCCGGCACCGCCCTCCGCACCGCCCTCCACCCTGTCCTCCGCGGCGGAAACGTCCCTCGCCCGGAGCAAAATGAGCGGGATGTCCGCCGTGCGCGCGTCTTTGTGGAGAAGCGCCACCACGCCCTCCTCGCCCGGCTTGGTCATCTGCTCGTCGATGATAATGAGGTTGGGCGGGCGCTCAAAGGCCGCCGCGACGCCCCCCTCCAACGTGGTCGCCGTGGTCACCTCTAGGCCCTCTCGAGCGAACTTCTGCTCGAGCAGCACCAAAAGACTGGGTTCATCGTCGATAATCAGCACCCTACGCATTTCTCAGAGTTTATCCCAGGCGCGTGGGGGCGTCTGTGCGCGTTGCCCACGTGCGACAGGCAACGCCCGGCTCAGCGCAAAGTCAGTGCATCTTTAGAAAAGCGTGATGGTGACGGTGCTTGCGGTAACCAAGTTTAAGCCCCACAAAGGTGTCCGCGCAAAAGTGAAAGATTCCATAGTCGGCTGTCCAGCAGAACTAAGGAAGATAGCCCAGGGGGTCCACCGCGCGCCCGTCGAAGCGCAGCTCGAAATGCAGGTGCGGCCCCGTCGACGCGCCCGTGCTGCCGACGAGCCCCAGGAGGTCGCCCTGCCGCACGCGCGCGCCGGGAACCACGAGCACCTGGCCCAAGTGCGCGTAACGCGTGCTGCTCCCGTCACCGTGGTCGAGAAAAACCGCGTTGCCGTATACGCGCCCGTTCCATCCCGCGCGCGTGACCACGCCGCCCTTTGCCGCGCCCACGGGCGTGCCAAGGGGCGCGGCGAGGTCGAGTCCCACGTGAAAGGTATTACCCGAAACGGATATGTTGCGGCGGCCAAAGCGCGACGAGATGCGCGCGCCGCTAAGCGGCCAGGCGTAGCCCTGGACGGCGGGTTCAAAGGTCTTGAGCAGGACCGGGGCGCGCGCCAGCAGCGTTTTTTGCTGGCTCAGAAGCGTGGCGCGGCGCGACCCCTGCGTCAGCTTCGCCTCAGACGCGGGTTCTGCCGCAAGAACGGTCGCGTCCACAGGCGGAAGGTAAAGCGCCCGCCCCTCCGTCACGTCCGCGGGGCTACGGAGGCCGTTCGCCCGCATCAGCGCCGAGGGCGAAAGGCCGTGAGCGAGCGCAAAGTTCAAGACGGTGTCGCCCGGCCCCACCACCACGACTTGCCCCCCGCCCGGGGGAATCCGCAGCACCGCCCCCGGCGGGATGGGCGCGTCGTAAAAAGCGGGATTCACCGCGCGGACAACGTCTTCGCTCACTCCAAAGCGGCCGGCGATACCCGCGAGCGTGTCACCCGCCGCGACCGTATAGGACTTGAAGCCTTCTAAGACCTCTTCAGAGACCGGCACGCGCAGCACCTGACCGGCGCGGAGGGCGGTGCCGGAAAGCGCGTTCAGGGCTTGCAGCGTCTCCACCGTCGTTTCAAACTTTGCGGCGATGCCGAAAAGCGTGTCCCCCGGCACCACCTCATAGGTCTGCGCGTGCGTTTGAAAAGCAAACATCAAGAGGAGGGCGATTTTCATCGCCCTCCGTAAAGACCTCTTTATGATGTTTTCCGAAAGCGCTGCGCCGGGCACAGCGTTACGCTAGCATCACCCCTGGCCCAGCGTGGACAAAAATTCCGCATTGGTCTTCGTACGGTTTAAGCGCGACAGGAGCATGTCCATCGCCTCGGCGGGGTCCATGTCGGAGATGACCTTGCGCAACAGCCACATCTTGGCTAAGACCTCGTCGCCCAAGAGCAAATCCTCACGCCGCGTGCCCGATTTGAGGATGTCGATGGCCGGGAAGATGCGCTTTTCTTCCAGGCGCCTGGATAGGTGCAGTTCCATGTTGCCCGTGCCCTTGAACTCTTCGAAGATAACGTCGTCCATCCGTGAGCCCGTCTCGACCAGCGCGGTCGCCAGAATCGACAGGGAGCCCCCGCCGCGGATGTTGCGCGCCGCGCCCAAAAAGCGTTTAGGCCAGTGCAACGCGCTACTGTCCAGACCGCCCGAGAGCGTGCGCCCGGTGGGCGGCGTGACCAGGTTGTTCGCCCTAGCCAAGCGGGTGATCGAGTCGAGCAGGATCATCACGTGGCCGCCGTCCTCGACGATGCGCCGCGCGCGCTCGTGGACGAACTCGGCCACGCGGATGTGGTTGGCGGGGGGCTCGTCAAAGGTGCTCGCCACCACCTCGACGCCTGAAACCGACTCGCGGAAGTCGGTGACTTCCTCGGGGCGCTCGTCCACCAAGAGCACGATGACCTTGATGTCGGGCTCGTTGGTGATGACCGCGTTGGCGACTTTTTTAAGGAGCGTCGTTTTGCCCGCCTTGGGCGGCGCGACGATAAGGCCGCGCTGGCCCCGGCCGATGGGGGCCAGGAGGTCGATGACGCGGCTCGAGACCTCATTCGGCGCGGTTTCCAACTTAATGCGCTCTTCGGGAAAGGTCGGCACGAGGTCGTCAAAGCGCGGGCGCTTGGCGGCCTGGAAGGGGTCCACCCCGTTGACCGCCTCGACCCGGATAAGCGTACCGTAGCGCTCGTTGTCGCGCGGCTTGCGCGCCTTGCCCAGGATAAAATCACCCGTGCGGAGCCGGAACTGCTTGATGAGCCCCGCGGAAACGATAACCGAGCGCGTGTCGTTTTGCAGCATCGACTCTTGTAAAAAGCCGTAGCCGTCGGAGGAGATTTCCAAAAAGCCGCGCACGAGCCGCAGCCCCTCGCTCTCCGCGGCGCGCTCTAAAACCGCGACCGACAGCTCTTCTTTGCTCATCTGCCGGTAGTCTGAGAGCCCCACTTCTTTGGCTAAGAGGTGAAGTTCGGGCAGGATCTTGGACTGCAGATCGCGGTAGTTGAGGCTCCCGCGCCGCCCATTATTCCGCCGGCCCTGCGAGCGGCCCCGCTTGGTCTGCGCGCGCTCCCCGTCCTCTTCGCCGCTCTCGGCGTCGCCACCGTCACGCTCGGCCTCGCTTACAGGCTGCGCCTCCCCCTGCGCGCCTCTTTGGGTGACGCCGTCGTCTCTTTCGTCCCCGTCGCTCGAAGGTTTGCGCCGCCTCGAGGTCCTGCGCGCGCTCTTTTCTTCTTGAACCTCTTCTTGGGGGCTGGCTTCAGCTTTGGGCTTGCGACCGCTGCCCTTGGGCCTCCCCCGCCGCTTGGGCTTCTCGCCCGCGTCGGTGTCGGCCGCCGCCCCGGCGAGCACTTCGGCGTCCGCGGCTTCCTTGGCGCTCACGCGACTCCCCCCGCTCCAATTTGCCCCTTGACCCGCATGACGCGAGACGCCCCGTAAATAGCCGCGATGCGAAAACTCATAAAAACGCTCCTGACGTTGTCGAATGTAAAGTCGAATGTGAAACTGGCCGCCCCTAAATGTTGTGTGTGTTCAGAATAACCCATTACCAGCCCCAAAGGTAGCGGGTTATTACAGCGCCCCCGTTACCTTGATGTCTACGACGCCTTACGGCTTCTGCATGACGGCATCTTGTTAAAAAGATGCGATGCAGCGTTCGCGCGTGCGCTCTCCTAAACCTTGCCCTTTAGAACGGTCGGTGCGTGATGATGCTCGAGCCCAGGTTGTCAGCGGGAGGGCAGCAGAGATGTTCGTTAAGGGATGCCTTGACTCTCTCTTGGTCTGCTGCTAGTCTCTAGTATATGCAGGTTTGTTTGAGGATGTAAAGCAGGCTTGCGACAAAAGGCCGTAAAAGGCCCGGTTGTAAAAGGCTGTGTTGTAATAAGGCTGTGTTGTAAAAGGCGATGACGGGAACGAGTAGTCCGGTGCCCAGTGCATCAGCGAGTCGAGGACGGTGAAAGCTCGGCCACATGACCCGGATGAACATCCTCCTCGAGCCGCGCTGCCAAAGGTTTGAACGAAACCGAGTAGACAGCGCCGCGCGCCGCGCGTGACAGCGGCAGGCTATCTCGGAAGCTTGACAGGCCGACGTAGTCAAGAGGTCAGTCCCGCGAGGGGCTGACGAAATTGGGTGGTACCACGCTTTTAGGCGTCCCAATGCTTGAAGTTGGGGCGTTTTTTGTTTGCCCCAGGAGGTAGCCTTTTGTGATGACGAGGTGCTACCTCCAAAAAGGAGGGTGACGATGTTTAAAGAGGTGGGTAACGCGAACTTTCCGGAGCTCGAGCGCCAAGTCGCCGCGTTCTGGGCGGAGCGGGAGATTTTCAAGAAGTCTTTAGAGAAGCCCTCTCCCGCGGGTGACTATGTCTTTTATGAGGGGCCGCCCACGGCCAACGGCAAACCGGGAGTTCACCACGTGATTTCCAGGGCGTTCAAAGACCTCTTCCCGCGCTACAAGACGATGCAGGGCTTTAGGGTCGGGCGTAAAGGCGGCTGGGACACGCACGGGCTGCCGGTTGAGCTGGAGATAGAGAAAAAGCTCGGCTTTAGCGGCAAGAAAGACATCGAAAACTTTGGCATCGCCGAATTTAACAAGCTTGCCAAGGAGTCCGTGTTCAGGTACATCCAAGATTGGAACGCCATGACCGAGCGCATCGGCTTTTGGCTGGACTTAGATGACCCTTACGTCACCTACGACAATGCCTACATCGAGTCGTGCTGGTGGGTGATGAAGTCACTGTGGGACCGCGGTCTGCTCTTTGAAGACTACAAGGTCACCATGCACTGCCCGCGCTGCAACACCTCATTAGCCGATCACGAGGTCTCGCTGGGCTTCAAGGACGATGTGGACGACCCGTCGGTGTGGCCGAAGTTTCCAGCGCATAGGGGGGGGCTGCTCGAGCGGGACCTCATAAGCTCCGACGAAACCCGGCCCGTCTACGTCGTGGCGTGGACGACGACGCCCTGGACGTTGGCTGCTAACAGCGCGCTAGCTGTGAAGGGCGACGCCGAATACGGGCTTTTCGAGGCACCCGCCGCGTATGGTCAGCCATTCGGTGAGGGCGAGACGGAACTCTACATCATGGCAACAGCTTTGGCCGAGCGCGTTTTTGGTGAGGGCAATTTTCAAACTCTCAAAACGTTCAGCGGCGACACGCTCGTCGGCCTCGCCTACGACCCCGTGTTGCGGGGGCGGGTGCCGGGGAGCGAGGACGTGTCCACGGGCTTCCGCGTCATCGCCGACGACTTCGTGAGCCTAGACGACGGCACGGGCGTCGTCCACATCGCGCCCGCCTATGGAGACCTAGACATCGGCAAAACGCACGGGCTGCCCACGCTCTTCTCGGTGGACTTGACGGGCGAGGTTTATCCCGAAGTCAAGCCTTTGGACGCGCTCGAGGGCGAAGGACCTTACACGGGCGAGTTTTTTAAACGGGCGGACCGGGCTATCTCTCAGGACCTCGTGGCGCGCGGCCTCCTCTTCCGCGAGGCGCGCGTGAAACACGCCTATCCCTTCTGCTGGCGCTGCGACACGCCTTTGTTGTACTACGCCAAATCTTCGTGGTACATCCGCACGACGGCGGTTAAGGACAAGCTGCTCACGAACAATCAGAAGATAAACTGGTACCCCGAGCACGTCAAGAACGGGCGCTTCGGCAGATGGTTGGAGAACAATGTAGACTGGGCCTTGAGCCGTGAGCGCTACTGGGGTGCGCCGCTTCCCGTGTGGATTTCAGAAGACGGGCAGGACGCCGTTTGTGTGGGCAGCGTAAGAGAACTCGAGGAGCTTACGGGTGAGGACTTGAGCGGGCTCGAGCTCCACCGCCCCTACGTTGACGAGGTTACGTTTCAAAAAGACGGACGCACCTACCACCGCCTCCCCTACACCGTGGATGTGTGGTTCGAGACGGGCGCGATGCCCTACGCGCAACTGCATTATCCATTTGAAAACCGTGACGAACTTAAAGAAAACTTCCCCGCCGACTTTATCTGCGAGGCCGTCGACCAGACGCGCGGCTGGTTCTACTCGCTGCACGCAGTGGCGACGCTCTTGACCGATTCGGGGGATGACGCAGGGATGCGGCAGCCGGGGGTCTTGGCGGAGATTGCGCCGGACTCTCCCGCGTTCAAGAACGTCATTGTCTTGGGCCACATCACCGACGAAAAGGGCGAGAAGATGTCTAAGTCGCGCGGCAACGCGGTGGACCCCTGGGACGTGCTCGACGCGCAGGGGGCCGACGCGCTGCGCTGGTACCTCTACGCCTCGTCGCCGCCGGGCGCGTCCAAGCGCTTTTCGCAGGCTTTAGTCGAGGAGACCCTGCGCGACTTTTTCATGACGCTCTGGAACACGTACAGCTTTTTCGTGCTTTACGCGAACCTCGACAGACCGGACCTGACAAAGGAGGTCCCGGTAAGTGACCGCCCCGAAATCGACCGCTGGCTCGTCGCCAAACGCCACGCGCTCGTTCGGGAGGTGACGGAAAAGTTAGACGGCTACGACCCCACGGGAGCAAGTCGGGCGGTGCGCGACTTTGTCGTGGACGATTTGTCAAACTGGTACGTCCGCCGCAACCGCCGCCGCTTCTGGAAATCCGTTTCCGACACGGACAAACTTGCCGCCTACAAAACGCTCCACGAAGCCCTCGTCACCGTCGCGCAACTCATGGCCCCGATGGCGCCCTTTTTGAGCGAGCACCTCTATCAAAACCTCGTCTTGAGCCTCGAGCCGGACGCGCCGGAGTCGGTGCATCTCACCGATTGGCCCCTTTACGACGCGGCGCTGATTGACCACGCGCTGCTGCGCGACATGAACGCGCTCCAACGCGTCGTCGAACTCGGGCGCGGGGCGCGGGCCGCGTCGGGCATCAAGACGCGCCAGCCGCTGCCCGAGGTGCTGGTGCGGGTGCGGAGCGAAGAGGAGTTGGCGGGGCTCAGGCGCTTAGAAGACCAGCTTGTAGAAGAACTCAACGTCAAAACGGCAAGTTACCTGGACGTTCACGCCGACTTTGTGGACTACACCGTCAAGCCCAACCTGCCGCGCGTCGGCAAAAGGCTCGGTAAGCTCGTCCCCGAACTCAAGCGCACGCTCGCCGAGACCGACGGGCGCGAGATTGCGCGCAATATCCGTGAGGGCAGGGAGACGGTGCTCGAGCTCGGCGGCGAACCCCACACCTTCGAGCCCGAGGCGTTCCTCACCGAGGCCAAAAGCCCGGAAGGCTACGCGGCCTTGGAGGAGCGGGGATATTTGGCGGCGCTCAACACCCAGCTCACCCCGGAGCTCATCCAGGAGGGACTGGTGCGCGACGCGGTCCGGCTCGTGCAGAACGCGCGCAAAAACGCGGGGCTCGAGGTCTCGGACTACATATCCTTGAGCCTGCGAGCGTCGGGCGCGCTGCGCGAGGCTTTGGAAAAGCACTGCGACACGCTTCAGAACGAGGTGCTGGCGAGGGAGCTGAGTTTTGAGGAGCTTGACGACGCCTCCCACAGCGAACAGGCCGAGGTGGAGGGCGACGCGCTGACCATCTCTCTTAAAAAAGCCGAAACCGTCAAAGAAGCCGTCTAGGTGAAGGGCGCTCCTAAACGAGCGCCCTTTGAAATCTCCTTACAACGTTTGCGTGGGGGCTCGAGCCCGCCTTGTTATACTCGCTCCCTTGAACCCCTACGACCTTGCTTTCACCTTTGCCCGCTTCCTCAGCGAAGAGGAAACGGAGATCCCCGGCGGCCACGCGCTCGCCAACCTCCGCGCGCCGCTCTTGCTGAGTAACGCCGCCTGGTATCCCAAGGTGGGGGAACTCGCGGGCGTCGCCGAGTGGTACGCGGCGAGAAACCTCCACCCCGCGCTTGTCACTCCCGCGGTGCGGGAGGCCGAGTTGGAGCGCGCACTTACAGAAGGACCCTTCCTCTTCGAGCGAGCTTTCCGTTTCCGCGACGTGGAGCCGGTAAATATGGAAGGTGAGACGGTGGTCGAGCAGGTAAGTTGGGCACAAGGCCGCACCCTGGGCGATATTTTCACCGCGCAGTACGGTCAACCCGCCTACGGGGTCGCGCTCGGCGCTACGCTTACTAAAGCCATGCAGGCGCACCCGGCGCTCACCGCTTACGTTGCTTACAGAGATGAGGCGGTTGGGGCGATGGTCGTATTTGAAGATAGGGTACTGGCCGCTATGTTCATGGCGGACGCGGACGGGGCGTTGGAGACCCGGCTACAGGCGGAGGCGCGGGACAAGAATCTTACGCCGTACGTGCTCGAGCCGCTTCCAGAGGGAACAAGTGCCAAAGACGAACGTTCTTTTGAACGCTGGAGCATTTCGTGACGCTCCTGATAACCGCCACGGCGGCGGAAGCGGAACCTCTCAAGAACGCTTATAAACATGTTGAAAGGCTCGAGTTCCCCCTGGGCGAACTCTACCGCCTCCGCCCCTCCCTCTACCTCGCTCACCTGGGCGTCGGCAAGGTCAACACCGCGGCGGGGTTGGCGCTGGCGGTGGCGGGGCTCGAGCCCGCCGCGGTCATCCAGTTCGGCATCGGTGGCGCGTTCGTGGGCTCTTTTTTGAGCGTCGGCATGGTGGCGGTGGCTGAACGTGAAGTGCATCTTGACACGGGTGTTCGTACAGACGCGGGTTGGGAGGGTATGGAAAGTTTGGGCTTTCCCCTGCTTAATAAAGACCAACCCCTTTACAACGTCTTTCCTACCGACGCGGCGCTCACTCGGAAAATTCTCGAGGCGACCGGGGCGCATCCCTGCACCTTTGGCACCTCTGAAACGGTGACGGGCTCCTTTAATGATGCGCAAGTTCTGCATGAACGCTTCGACGTGAGCATCGAATCAATGGAAGGCGCGGCGGCGGCGCAGGTCTGTCTGGCGCTGGGCGTGCCCTTTGCCGAGCTGCGGGGCGTGAGCAACATCGTGGGGGAGCGTGATAAGCGCGCGTGGGACATCCCCGCGGCGGTTCGGGCGGTGAACGGGGCGGTGGAAAGAGTGGTCGAAGCTCTAAACGTATAAAATAAAAGTACAAGGAAAAACATCATAAATTCTGCGTTATACTCCCCCTATGGCACTCAAAACCGGCATGGACATCCTGACCGCGGCCAGAAACGGCCAATACGGCGTTGGCGCGTTCAACACCAACAATATGGAAATCACGCAGGCGATTCTCGAGGCCGCCGAAGAAACGAAAAGCCCCGTCATCGTGGCGCTCTCGGAAGGGGCGCTAAAGTACGGCGGCGACGACCTCGTGGCCCTCGTGCTGCGCCTTGGCGACGAGGTGAGCGTGCCCGTCGCGGTGCATCTCGACCACGGCTCCTCATTCGAGTCGTGTATGCAGGCGATCCGCTACGGCTTCACCTCGGTGATGATCGACAAGTCGCACGAGGACGAGGCAACCAACATCCGCGAGACCAAGCGGGTGGTCGAGGCGGCGCACGCGGTGGGCGTCTCGGTGGAGGCCGAAATCGGGCGCTTGGGCGGCGTCGAGGAGCACGTGGTGGTGGCCGCGGAGGACGCGATTCTCACCAAGCCCGACGAGGCCGAGCGTTTTATGAGGGAGACGGGTGCGGACTATTTAGCCGTCGCCATCGGCACCTCGCACGGCGCGAACAAGGGCAAGGGGCGGCCCTACATCGACCATAACCGCATCGTCGAAATCGCCGGACGCCTCCCCAACCCGCTCGTCATGCACGGCGCGAGCGGCGTGCCCGAAAGAATCGTCGCGCGCCTCAACAACGCGGGCGGCGAACTTTCGGACGCCACAGGCATCCATGAGGAAGACGTGCGCAAGGCAGTCACCGAGGGCATTGCAAAGATAAACACCGACACCGACCTGCGCCTCATCTTTACCGCGGTCGTCCGCGAAATCTTACAAGGAAAGCCCAAGGAGTTCGACCCACGCAAGATTCTGGGTCCGGCCAGGGACGAGATGAAAACCATCGTCAAGGAGCGCATGGAGGTGTTCGGGTCGGTGGGCAAGGCTTAAGGGGCTGAGGCTCGAGGTTTAACGCCACTTCTTAGTCGCTCAGGGCGTGCCGGTTTTTGGAGAGCACGTAAAAGGCCAGCGCCGCCGCGGGAATCAAGAAGAGATAACTCAAACTCATCGCGGCGGTGATGCCAAAGACTTCTTGCAAGCGCCCGATAAAAATGTAGAGCACCCCGGCGCTGCCCCAGGTGAGACCCATGAGCATTCCCGTCGCCGTCGCCACCGCGTGAGGCGCTAAATCTTGCGCGCTGACAATAAGAAGCGGCACGGGCGCGTTGGTCAAGGCACCCGCCAGGGCCACCACCACAAAAAAGAGGATTGAAGGCGTCGGCAGCCAGAAGATAAGAAAGAGCAAGGGCACCGCGAGCAGCATCGCGCCGACGGTGAGGCCTCGGCGGCCCAGCCGCGCGCTCAAGGCCCCCGCCAGGATGCCGCCCACGCCCGCCGCGAAGTTGAAAATGGTGAGCGTCCAAAAGAGGGTGGGGTCCTCGCGGCCCAAGCCCCTTACGTTCACGAGCCAGAGCGAGACGGCGTTGATAAAGGTGACGTAGGAGAGGCTGCGCAAGACGCCCGATAAGCAGAGCGCCCCCACGGGGCCGCGGAAAAGGTTGATATCAAAGAGTTTGGGCCTCGAGCCCACAAGCGCGCGTTCTTGGGGCGGCACGAACGCGTACAGGAGCGCGCCCAACAGCACCCCCGGCACCATGAGCCACGGCGAAAAGGGCAGGAGGTCGTTGACGACAAACGCGCCGATGATGAGCGGCCCCAGCGCCAGCCCCACCGTGCCCCCCGCGCTAAAAACCCCCACCGCCAACCCCTTGTTGCCCCCCGCGGCGGCCCGCGCCATGCTCGTCGCCGCGGGGTGAAAGGCCGCCGAGCCGAGCCCGCCGATGAGGAGCAACCCGAAAAGAACATAAACCGACGGCGCTATCCCCATGAGGCTGAGGAGCGCCGAGGAGAGGACGATGCCCAGCGCCCCCAGCAAGCGCCGCCCCAGCCGGTCCGAGAGCGCCCCGAAAAGGGGTTGCGTGACCGACGAGCCGAACGAGAGCGTGGCGACGAGCAGCGCCAGCGTCGTTTCAGAAAGTAAGAAGCGCTCCTGGAAGGTGGGCAGAAGCGCCGCAAGCATACTCGTAAAGGCGTCGTTCGTCCCGTGGGTAAAGGTCAAAAAGGCTGAGAGCCCGAGCCCGGTCAGAACCGCGCGTTTGGGTGAGGAGGTGAGCGCCATGCGCCAGTGTAACGCCGGAGGTGAGGGGAGATGCGTTTAGCGTAGGAGAAATGGAGAATGAGGAGAAAGCGACTTGACCTCCTGGCTTCCCACCTCCTCTACTCGGCGTCCGGCCTCCGGCTCGGCGTCACGTAAACGGTCTTCTGCTGGCTGAAGTGGACCGCGCCGGCGGGCGCGCCCTTGGGTTTCCAGACGTTTTTGCGCAACGTATAGTCCACAGGAACGTTGTCGGACGCGCCCGCCTTGGAGTAAGCGGCGGCGAGTTGCGCGGCGTAGAGCACCGTCTCGAAGGGCACCTCGTTGTTTTCGGCCTGGATGACCACGTGCGAGCCGGGGTAGCCCTGCGCGTGGAGCCAGAGGTCGCGGCTCCTGGCGAGCTTAAAGGTGACGGTGTCGTTGTCGCGCGCGTTGCGCCCGACGAGCACGCGGTAGCCCTGCGGGCTCTTGTAACGGATGCCGGGCTCGGTGCGGTGCTGAACTTTGGGTTTTTTTACGTGGGTCTCGGCGAGAGCGTCAAGCTCTTCCGTGCTCAAGTTGTCTAACGACCCCAGCACCCCCTCCACCTCCACAAGCTCCCCCAACAGGTTTTCCTCTCGCCGTTCGGCCCCCCCCAACCTCGCCTCGCGCTTTTTGGCCCGTTCATAAAGGCGCTGCGCGTTCTCTACCGCGGTTCGCTGGGGCTCGAGCTTTAGCGTCAGCGGGTTGCCTTCGAAATCATCTAGGGTCACTTCCTCTGCGTTGGGGGACACTCGGTGCTGAAAGGCCATCAGCACGTCCGCCTGTCCCCGCAGCGTGTCAGCCTCTCCCGCCGCCTGCCGCGTGCGCCCAATGTCCTCGAGCCGCTTCTCCAGCAGCTTCCGCTTTTCCGACAAGGCGCTCCGCAGCCGCCCCAGCACCACCTCCCGCGCTTCAGTCTGCCGCAGCGTCTCCACGTCGGGGAGAGAAAGCACCGCCCGCATGGTGGCGCTCGGCTCCCACACGACGCGGCGCAGGGCTGGCAGGAGCGCGTCCACGTCCTCAGAGGTCAGCACCTGAGTGCGCGGGATACCGGCGGCCAGCTCGAGCGTTTTTGACAAGTCCGGCCCGAAGCCGTCCACGAGGCCGCGGATGTTTTTGAGCCTCTCCCCCGCCAGCACCTCTTTCATTTCTTCATCAAACGCTTCGCGCGGGTCGAGCTTGTCATAGGGCGGCGGCGGCTCGTAGGGGATGCCGGGCCGGAGTTGGCGAAAGCGGTTGATGTCCTTGGTCACCTCGCGCGACACGCCCAGAATCAGCCCGTCCGGGTCGGTCAAAATCAAGTTGCAGTTGCGCCCGGTGAGTTCGGCGACGAGCACCACCGGGTCGGTCCTGACGAAACCCTCCGCGCCGCCGAAATAAAATTTCACCACCCGGTCAAGCTTGGGCTGCTCCGCCCCAAGGAGCCGCCCCGCCGCCCGCGCCACCAGGAGGTCCTGAAAGCCGCTGTGGGTGCCCCCCGACGATGATGACGGCGGCGTCTCGCGCTCATACGCCAACCGCGCGTTGGGCGGCTTGTTGTAGAGCCACAGCGCGCCCTCTTTAAGAGGCAGCACAAAGGTGTGGGCGTCGGGGAAGCGCCAACTGTGGCGCTCCGAGGGGAGGCGGGGCTCGAGCTCTCTAAGCACCTCGGCGATGAGTAGACCTTCCATCCCTCCAGTCTACGCCCTTTCACCGCCTCCTTTTACGGACGCTTTCCCACAAAACATTTCCCGCACGACGCCACCCGCCGGGGCTCCCTTGCTATACTCCTTTGGCTTTGACGGCTCGAGCGCGCAGTACGCGCCAAGCATCACCCGTTCACAACACCGCAAATTCAGGACTCGAGGTCTCTATGTGTCAGGACAAGGTTAAGCAGCACGTATTGGACATTAGATGTTAGGCATCGGCATCGTGGGCTTGCCCAACGTCGGCAAGAGCACGCTTTTCAACGCCATCACCAAGGCGGGGGTCGAGGCGGCCAATTACCCCTTTGCGACCATCGACAAAAACGTCGGCGTGGTCGCCGTACCCGACGAACGTTTGGAGGCGCTTAAACAACTCTATACGAAGGGTGCCAAGGTGCCGCCCGTGGTGCCCACGACGGTCGAGTTCGTGGACATCGCGGGGCTCGTCAAGGGGGCGAGTCAGGGCGAAGGCTTAGGCAACCAGTTTTTAGCCAACATCCGCGAGGTCTCGGCCGTCGCCCACGTGGTGCGCTGTTTCGACGATCCCAACGTCGTCCACGTGGCGGGCGCGGTGGACCCGTTGGGTGATATTGAAACCATCAACACCGAACTCGCGCTGGCGGACTTAGCGAGCTTAGAAAGGCGCGTGGACAGGCTCCGCCGCTCTGCTAAATCAAACAAAGAGGATGCGGAAGTGGTGGCGACGGCTGAGGCGCTGATAGAGACCCTGTCGGGAGGCGTGAGCGCGCGAAGGAGCGGGCTCGAGCTGCCCGAATTCAACCTGCTCACCGCTAAGCCCGTCATCTACGTCTGCAACGTGTCCGAGGACGACGTGGTGGACGGCAACGTCTACGTGGACAGGGTGCGCGACCTCGCCGCGTCGGAAGGGGCGGAGGTGGTCGTCATCTCAGCCAAAATCGAGGGTGAGTTGGGCGAACTGGGCGACGAGGAGGCCCTGGAGTTCCTTCACGACTTAGGGCTTACCGAGCCCGGCCTCAACCGCCTCATCCGCAAAGGCTACGACGTGCTGGGCCTGCTCACCTTTCTGACCGCGGGCGAAAAAGAGGTACGCGCCTGGACCGTGACGGAAGGGGCCAAAGCGCCGCAGGCCGCGGGCGAAATCCACACCGACTTCGAGCGGGGCTTTATCCGCGCCGAGGTCATAGCTTGGGACAAGCTCGTCGAGGCGGGGGGCATCCCGCAGGCCAAGGCCAAGGGCTGGGTGCGCACCGAGGGCAAAGACTACCGCGTGAGAGACGGCGACGTGATGAACTTCCTTTTTAACGTGTAGCGGCCTGAGGTGGAGCGCGAAGTAGGAGCGGAAATGTTGAGTCTTGCGCTGAAAGTGTCTCACTCGGTACTTTCCACTCGGTACTGACTTTACTCCCCGTCTCCCCTGA
This sequence comes from Trueperaceae bacterium, assembly GCA_965214995.1. Lineage (GTDB taxonomy): Bacteria > Deinococcota > Deinococci > Deinococcales > Trueperaceae > CBDCCT01. Next base: position 2,390,462 of record CBDCCT010000002.1, on the reverse strand, counting down.
TCCCCACAGCAGCGCTCCCGCCGGAGCTTGCTCAGGTCGCCCCATCCGCGGAGGGCTCCCGCTCCGAACGGTACCAGCGGCTGCTCACGTAGTAGTCGCGGTAGAGCAGGGTCAAAAAGGCCGCGACGGGCACCGAGAGGATCGCGCCGATCACGCCGAAAAGTGCCGAGCCTGCGAGGATGGCGACGATGATGGTCACGGGGTCTATCTCGATGGTCTGCGAGTAGACGAGCGGCGTCAGGATGTTGGCGTCAACTTGCTGGACCAGGATAAGCACGCCCAGCGCGCCGAGCACCGAGCCGAAGCCTTCGGTAAAAGCGAACAAGGCGGTGGGAATCGCGGCGATGACCGGGCCGAAAAAGGGGATGAGGTTGGCGACGCCCGCGACGATGCCGAGCCCGATGGCGAGCGGGATGCCCAGCAAAAAGAGCCCGATGCCCGTCAAAATGCCGACCATCAGCGCGATGAGGAGCTGACCCCGGATATAGCCGCCGACCGCGAAACTCACGCCGCTCATGATCTCCTCGACGCCGGGCCGGTAGCGGTGTGGAAAAGCGCGCAAGAACGAGCGGCTGTAGTGCGGGTAGTTGTAAAGCAAGTAAAGCGTGAGCACGAAAACGATAAAGGCCTGAAAGCCGCCGCCGCCGACCGTCGAGACCCACTCGAGCACCCCGCCCCCCGCGCCCGCGCTCTCCAACGACGGCAGCACCTGCGTCGCTATCCCCTGCGCGAGCCGCTGAAGCGTGACGAAAACCTGCTGGAAGAGCGCGCCAAAGGTCGGGTCTATCTGGCGGGAGATAAGAAAGGGCAACTCCTCGACGGTGCTAAGCAAATCGGGAAGCTCGCCCGTAAAGACCGTAAGCTGCGCCGCCAACTGGACGCCCAGGAGCCACAGCAGCCCCAACGACACGAGCAGCAAGATCACCACGACGAACACGCCGAAAGAGCGGTGAAAGTCGTGGCGCTCGAGCCAGGACACCAGGGGGTTGACCAAATAGGCGATGAGGTAAGCTACCAAAAAGCTGCTCCACACCGAGCGGGTCCGCACGAGCAGCAGGTAAAGAAGAACCAGCAAGAGCAACCCTATAGCCACGCGCACGTAAGGGTTGGCCCAGATTTGTTTGAGTGCTCCTACCACCGCGTCTCCTCTACCGCACGTTTGGTGCGTACTTGGTAAATATACCGGCGTATGCGGGTGAGTGGACTGGGTAAACGGATTATGGCAGCCGCCACGCCATCCCGGCGTCCACCGCCGTAATCACCTTGAGCTGATTGTCAACCGCGTCGGCAACCAAATAAAGGGTATAGACACCCCCCGGCACGAGCGCGAAGCCGAGCACTTCGATGATCACGTCCTGGGTTTGCACCTCTCTTACCAACAGCGTCTGCTCGCCCGCGGGCACCGCGACGTACTCACTCGTGTTGGGGAACGAAAGACGTGGCGCGAGCACCACGTCCTCCGCGGCCCCCCCTACGGAAATAACGGTCACCGCGGGCGCGATGGAGGACGCGTGGACGATGCGCACGAAAGTGCTTCCCGCGACCGACGGCCAGCCTAAAAATTCGTCGCGGTAGAGTTGCAGCTCGACCTTTTGCCACGCGCCGCTCGGGTTGCGAAGTTCGGTGGTGAGGTCGGGCTGCTCCAACGCCTCCGCGGGCTCCTGAAGCCTTTGCAAGGTGGCGGAGAGCGTGGCGGTGACGTTCGGCTGGACCTCGACCTCGTAGGTGGCGCTCTGGTAGCCCTCGCGCTGCGCGCTCACGGTGTAGCCGCCCGGCACCAGGTCCTCTAGCACTTGGTCGCCCTGCTGCGTGACGTTGTAGCCGCGCGGCCCGACGAGGGTAAATACGGCGTCCTCCGGCTCGACGTTGACGCTCAAGGCGCCCCGCTGCGCCTCGACGGGCGGGGGCTCGTAAAAGCCGACGTAGTTAAGGGTGTAGTGGGCACCCGGCTCGAGCATCACAAACAGCGTAACCGGCTCTAGGGTCCGCGTGGCCCTGGCGGCGCGGGGCGCGCCTCCCGTCGCGCCTCCGGCGGCGCTTTGCGGGGTCACCTCGAGATCGGCCTCCAACTCGCGGGGTAAACGGTGCGCGAAGACCCTGAGTTCGTGCTCCCCGGCCGGGAGCAAAAGGTAGCCGGTCACCTCGCTGAAAGCCACGTCTCTGAGGACGAGTTCGTCGTCCACCACCAGGTCCACGAGCGGCGCGTCGGGCGACAGGTGGGCCAGGCGCAGCCCGCTGAGCGGCGCGTCCTGCGCCAACGCGACGCTCCAAAAGAGCACCGCGGTCAGGAGCAACGCGAAGCGGGCCGGGGCGAGCGCCCTTCTGGGCGCTCGCCCCCGCGAGGTCTGGACGCTCACGCGCGAGAAAGGTCCTACTCCCGCTCGACGAAACGGACGACGACGGTTTTCTCTTCGCCCTCGTGGTGCCACTTGGTCACGCCCCGCTCGAGCTTCGCAAAAAAGTCCTCGATGAGGCTGCCCCACTCGCTCATGGCCCCGTCGACGCGGACCTCGAGCGCGCCGCCCTCCATAAGCTCCGCTATCTCGTCGGCGTCTCGGTCGCGCACCGTCTCGAGCTCGAGCACGCCCCGCGCCTCCGCTGACTCCGCCGAGGGTGTTGTGATTGCTTTCTCCATCATGCCTCCCGTTGGCTGCTTGCCACTTTATTGACCACTTGCTAACACTGCCGCGCCTCAAGCGCGCGGGCGACCCCACTATAATCTCCCGAACCGCGCGTCACTGTGACGCCTACCCTTCAGAAGGGGCAAGGGATCAGACGGGGTTGCGCGCCAAAAAGCGTGAAAGCTCGTCTAAAATATCCAGCGCGTTGCGGTCGTTGTCGCGGAGGTCGCCCTCGAGACCCGTCAGGGTCGCCTCCAACTCCGCCCACGCGGCGCTCGAGCCGTAAAGACGTTCTAGGGAGGTGTACAAAACGTCGTAATCGACCCCCAATAGCGACAGGTCGCGCTTGGCCGCCGCCTCGGCCTGGAGCGAGGCGAGGCGGGCGGCGACCTCCATGAGCAGCAGCTGGTTTTGCAGCCCCTCTATCTGCGGCGCGCTCTGTAGCGACAGCGCACCCTGGGGCGGCAGCGCCTCGCGCAGGCGGTTGGTGCGGTAGAGCCAGTAGCCGCCCCCCGCCGCGAAAAAAAGGCCCACCACCCCCAGCCAAGGCAGAATCCTTTTGGGCCGAATCCGCAGGCGCTTCAGGCGGCGCCCGAGAGTCTCCCTGACCCGCTCCCTTCTCGAAGAAATCTCTTTCACTCTTTCTCCTTTACCGTCTTTAGCGTTCATCAGCCTAACACGCGTTTTCACGCGCCGAGCGTGCGCTTTTGTGGTCCAGTTTATAGTTTATGGATCTGTTTACAGTCCGGAGGCGGTATAAAGGAGGCATGGCCTACGCACCCCCCGCACGTCACGCTAGGACGCCGTAACGCTAGGTGGCGCGCATCGTTTACGCGCTCTGCGGGGAGGGGCGCGGGCACTTTTCTAGGACCCTGGCGGTGTCCGGGGCGCTGCGCGACAGGGGCCACGAGGTGATGTTTTGTTGCGGCGGGAGCGCGAGGGAAGCGCTCGAGGCGGGGCGCGACACGGGCAGGTTTGATATCGGGGAGATCTTGGGGGTGCCCGCGCTGGGCCAGAGCCTCCGGGACAACCGGGTCGACCTCATAGGGACGGTGCGCCGCAACCTGGGGGCGGTTCTCTCCAAACCGGAAATCGTGCGGGGGCTGGCGCGGCGCTTCGGCGCGCTCCGCCCGGCGGGGCTCGTGACCGACTTCGAGCCTTTTTCCGCGCTCGCGGCGGAGCTTGTGGGTCTGCCCACGGTGTCCTTGAACCGGCAGCAAATCCTCACCGAGACCCATTTTGAGGTGCCGCGGGCGCAGCGCCTCAGCGCCGCCCTGACCGCGGGCGTGGTGCGGCACGTCGCGCCGCGCTCGCCCGAACACGTCGTGCTGCCTTCTTTTGCGCGCCCCTCAGCCACGTCGCTACGTCGCCCCGAGCGCTCGAGCCTGGTGCCGCCCATCATCCGCCCTGCGGTGCAGGCGCGGACCCCGAGCGTAGGCGAGCACATCGTCGTTTATTACAACCACGCGGAGGCGGAGGAGGTGCTTAAAGTCTTGCGGCGCGTGGACCAGCCTTTCGTTCTCTTCGGCTTTGGGCAGGATGGGCGCGACGGCAACCTGACCTTTATGCCCCCCTCCGAAAGGGGCTTTTTGGACGCGTTGGCGAGCAGCCGGGGGGTGATTTGCACGGCGGGCTTTACGCTCCTCAGCGAAGCTTTATATTTGGGCAAACCTGTCCTGGCGGTGCCCAACCGCGGCTCTTTCGAGCAGGGGTTGAACGCGCTCGAGCTAACACGTGAAGGCCTGGGTGAGGCGGTCATCGGGCGGCCCCTTGCTGAGGAGGATGTGGCGTCGTTCGTTGCGAAGACGTACGGGGGCACCGTTAAGCCGCGTTTTCACCCCGGTAACGGTGTGGCGGCCGACATCATAGAAGAGGTGCTTGTGGGGAGGTGGGGGGGCTCGAGCCGCCGTACCTATACACCCTCTGCTCCCGCCGGAACGCACGCGTGACGCGCGTTTTGCTCCTTTCGCTCCTGTTCAGCGTTCTGGGCGTTCTCGCGGTGCTCTTTTTGCTTGGAGGGCCGGAGGACTTGGCGGCGCTCAACACCATTCCCCTCTGGGCCTTTGGCGGGGGCGTGGGAGGGCTCGCGCTCAACCACCTCTGCGGCGCGCTGCGGCTCTCCCTGCTGACACGCACCCTCGGCACGCCCTTGGGGCTCTGGCGCGCGTGGCACGCTTATTTGCTGGGCCGCTTTTCCGCCGCCGTGACGCCCAGCGGCAGCGGCGCGGTGCCCGCGGTGGCGCTCTATCTCACGCGGCGGGGTCTCACGTCCGGGCAGGCTTGGTCGGTGCCGCTCTACACGTCTGTTTTGGACCTGTTCTTTTTCTCCCTGTCGGCCCCGCTCGCCATATTTTTAGTCGTGAGCGCGCTCCCCAACGCGCCCGTGTCCCCCCTGCTCGCGCTGCCCCTGGCGGCGCTTTTTTTGGGGATGGGCTACGGGCTTGCCTTTCACTTAGGGGCGCTCACGCGGCCCGTGTTTTGGCTTTTTTCCTGGAGACCTCTAAGGCGCGGGCGGCGCGCCACGCTCCGCGCGCTGAGGCGCGCCTCAGGCGCGCTCGAGGTGATGCGCCGGGGCGGTCTTCTGCGCGGGCTCCTCCTGGGGGGGCTCACCGCCCTCATCCACGGGGCCAGCTACGGGATTTTCGTCCTCTTCGCCCGTTCGTTGGAAATCCACACGCCGCCCCTTTTCACGCTGGCCGTGGTGCTCTTGTCCTCCGTGGCCTCGTTCGCCGTGCCCACCCCGGGCGGGAGCGGCGCGCTCGAGGTGATGGTGGGCTTAGCCATCGGCCGCTCCGCCGACGCGTCCTCGGCTACAGCAACCGTGACCGCCAGTGTGACCGCCGCCGTTATCGCCTGGCGCTTGACGAGTCACTACAGCAACGTGGTCTTGGGCGCGGTTTTTGGCGGCCCTTTGTTCGGCCGCTTGCTCACGTCAAAAATGCCGGAAGAACCCCCAGCACCCGCACCGTAGGCGTACCCCTTCTACCGACCCCGCCCGAAAGCGTCTATACTCAGGGGCGTGCGACAGGCGTTCCGTTCCGTGTGGCAATACCCGTTCGTCCGCGTTTTCACCGCGCTCCTCGTGGTGGTGGCGCTTTATATTCTACTCAGCCCCACGCTGGCCGTCTGGGCGGTGTTCGGGCTCGCCTTTTTGTTCGCGTTCTTGCTCCACCCCATCATCGACTTTTTCGACCGCCGCTTCTCCGCGCGCTGGCTGGGGCTCGTCGCGGTGGTGCTCCTCTTGCTTCTCCTGTTGGGGCTCGCCTCGCTGCTCGTCGCCACGCTCGTCAACCAGGTGGTCAACTTTGCCGAAAGGTTCCCGGAGCTTCTGACGCAACTAGAGACGCTGCCGGGACGCCTGCCCGGTTTTTTGCGCGGGCTCGCGCTCCCGCCGGGGATTACGCGGTCTTTGACCCAGTTTTCAGGTTCACTTTTCGCCGAACTCGAGGGCCTCTCCCAGGGCTTGCTCGAGGGGCTCGAGACCTTTGTCACGGACGGCAGTTTGGTTGAAGGCGTGGCGGCCATTTTTGGCAACACAGTTCGGGTTTTCGCGCTCCTGGCTATTACCATCTACCTGGTGTGGGATTTTCCGCGCATCAACCTGAGCCTGCTCCAGGCCGTGCCCGAGCCCTATCAGCCGCTCGCGCGCGACTTGGGCCACAAGCTCGACCACTCGGTGGGCGGCTACTTTCGGGGGCAGGTCATCATCGCGGTCATCGTGGGCCTCATCACGGGGGGCGGCCTGGCGCTTCTCGGGGTGCCGCTGGCCCCTTTTTTGGGCTTTTTGGCGGGTATTTTTAACCTGGTGCCCTACTTGGGCGTGGTCATCGCCATCATCCCGAGCTTGCTCCTGGCGATTCCTCTGGGCTGGTTCCAGGTAATCGGCGTGGTGGTGGTCTTTATCATCGCCAACCAGGGCGAGACCCACGTGTTTTCCCCCATTATCCTCGCGCGCTCGACGCATCTTCACCCCGTGACCGTGCTCGTCGCTATTTTGCTCGGGGCCAGTTTGCTAGGCTTGTGGGGCGCGGTGCTGGCGGTGCCCGTGGCCGCGTTTTTGAAGCTCGTCTATCACGACTACTACCTCGGCAGCCGTTTTTACAAGAACGGGTAGCTTTTAGATTAGAAACAAAGGGGAGAGTGATGACCAAAGCAGCACCCAAGAGGAGCCAAAGGAAAGCCGAAGCGTACACCTCGATGACGGACCCCGTGCCCATCCCGCCGAGCACGGTGATGGTGATTTTTGGCGCGGGCGGGGACTTGAGCTGGCGCAAGCTGCTCCCGGCGCTTTTCGACCTTTTCGTCGAGGGGCGGCTGCCTGACGAGGTGGCCATCATCGGCCTAGACCGCAAGGAGATGAGCCGGGAGGCGTTTTTGGAGCACGTCCGTAGCGGCGTCCAGGATTTCGCCCGCCATTTGGACACCAGTGACACCACCTGGAGCCGCTTTGCCGGGACGCTGAGCTACGCCAGCGGCGACTTTGGCGACTCGAGCTGCTACGCAAACCTCGCCGAGAACCTCCGCGCGCAGGAGGCGGCGTGGGGCGAGCCCGCCAACTTTGTGTTCTACCTGGCGACGCCCCCGAGCTTGGTCGGGACCATTGTCGAAGGTCTCGGCGGGGAGGGGCTGGCGGCGGACCGTGCGCGCGCCCGCGTCGTCATCGAGAAACCCTTTGGCCGCGACCTCGCCTCGGCCAGGACGTTGGACCAGGCCATCCAGGACGTGTTTCTCGAGGAGCAAATCTACCGCATCGACCACTACTTAGGCAAAGAGACGGTGCAGAACATCTTGGCGTTCAGGTTCGCCAACGCGCTCTTTGACCCCGTCTGGGACCGGCGCTACATCGACAACGTGCAGATTACCGTGGCCGAGACGGTGGGCGTCGCGCACCGCGGCGGCTACTACGAACACGCGGGCGCGCTCCGCGACATGGTGCAAAACCACCTCATGCAGCTTCTCTGCCTCGTGGCGATGGAGCCCCCCGTGTCGTTCGAGGCGGACGAAATCCGCAGCAAAAAGGTGGACGTGCTCCACGCGGTCAGGCCCATCGACGAGGAGCACGTCGAAGATTTTTGTGCCAGGGGCCAGTACGGCCCAGGGCTCATCAAGGGCGAGCGCGTGCCCGGCTACCACGAGGAAGAAGGCGTCGCCCCCGACTCCTCGACCGAGACCTACGCGGCCTTGACGTTATTTGTGGACAACTGGCGCTGGCAGGCCGTGCCCTTTTATTTGCGGAGCGGCAAGCGCCTCCAGGCCAAAGATTCAGAGGTGGTCGTCACCTTTAAGGACGTGCCGCACCGCTCGTTTCCGAATAAAGCCGCGCCCCATTGGCAGGCCAACCGCATCGTCATCAATATCCAGCCCGACGAGGGCATCGCGCTCGACATGATGGCGAAGCGCCCCGGCCTGGGCGTGCGCTTAAGCCCGGTCGAAATGGCCTTCAAGTACGAGACCGCCTTTCAGGAGGGCTCCCCCGAGGCCTACGAGACGCTCCTTTTAGACGTGATGCTGGGCGACGCCACGCTCTTTATGCGCGCCGACCAGGTCGAGGCGGCCTGGCGCATCGTCACGCCCGTGTTGGAACATTGGGAGGGGACGCCGCCACAAAACTTCCCCAACTACGCGGCGGGAACCTGGGGGCCGGAGGAAGCGGACGTGATGCTCGAGCGCTGCGACCACGACTGGAAAATTCCGTCGGAGGGCCGCAAGGAGGAGGCGCGGGTGCGGGCGACGGAGCGGGTGCTGACGCCGCAGGGGGAGCCCGGCTAGCGGCGCGCACGTGGCAGCACAGGGCCGGGTATTCCCGCCGCATCTACATTTGCACAGAAGATGAGGGCGCGGTAGGGGATAATGGGCGGTGTGAAACGAGACGGTGTGAAACGCATCTCCATCCTCGGCTCAACGGGCTCCATCGGCACGCAGACCCTGGAGGTGGCCCGCTGGCGCGGCTACCGCGTGGTCGGCCTGGCGGCGGGGCGCAACGCCGAAAAGTTGCTCGAGCAAACTCAAGAGTTCCGCCCCGACCTCGTCTCCTGCGACCCATCGGTGGCTGCGCAACTAAAACCGCACCTGCCGAGCGGCACGAAACTTGTGACCGGCACCGGAGGCAGCGAGGCGGTGGCGCGGCTTCCCGCCGACGTGGTGGTGGCCGCCGTCCCCGGCATCGCGGGACTCAAGCCCACCGTCGCGGCTCTTCAGGGCGGCGCGCGCGTGGCGCTGGCGCACAAGGAGGCGATGGTCGCCGCGGGGCCGCTCGTCTGGGAGGTGGCGCGGGCGCACGGCACCGAGATAACCCCGGTGGACTCGGAACACTCCGCGCTCTTCCAGTGTCTCCTGGGCGAGGACCGGGAGACCGTCGAGACGCTCGTGCTGACCGCGTCAGGCGGACCCTTTCTGCGCGGCCCCGAAGACTTGAGTAAAGTCACGCCCGAAGACGCGCTCAAACACCCCAACTGGTCGATGGGCAGCCGCATCACGGTGGACTCGGCCACACTATTCAATAAAGGATTGGAAGTTCTAGAGGCGCACTTTCTTTTCGAGATGCCCTTAGAACGTATCGAGGTCGTCGTCCACCCGCAGTCGCTCATTCACGGCTTGGTGCGCTACCGAGACGGCAGCATCAAGGCGCAGCTCGGCCCCCACGACATGCGGCCCATCATCCAGTACGGGATTGAATTCCCCCACAGGCCCCGTACGCCCCTCGAGCCCCTGCCGCTCTGCGGCACCTGGGAGCTGCTCGAGCCCGACCACGCCCGCTTCCCCGCTTTACGGCTTGCCTACGAGGCGGGCAAAAGGGGCGGCGTCGCGCCCGCCGCGCTCAACGCCGCAGACGAGGTGGCGGTTGAGGCGTTCTTGAAGAGAAAGATAAGTTTTACCGACATTCCCAAGGTGCTCGAGCACGTGCTCATGAACGTATCTCCAGCGGAACTCTCCTGGGAGGCGATTGAGGAGGCGGATGGGAAGGCTCGAGGGGCGGCTCGAGCGTGGATAAAGGAAAATAGGAAGTAGGGAGACGGGGAGGAGATTTTCGCGCCTCCCCCGCTTCTACCAACCCTTAGGACAACCAGGACAACAAAGAAACAGCGCGAACAGACCCCGCCCCTTTTCCGGCGTAGGCTTGACTCATGTTCAACCTCTCCTACCGCCTGCCCGTCAAGCTGCTCGGCATCCCCATAAGGCTCGACGTGTCGTTTCTCCTCGTCCTGGCCTTTTTCACCTGGGTCATCGGCGGCCAAGTCGAGGTGTACGCCGCGCTCCTCAACCTGCCTGTGAACCCCAACACGCTGACCCGGGGCGCAACGCCCTATTTGCTCGGTTTGCTTTCGGGGCTTGGCCTCTTGCTGTGCGTGCTCGTCCACGAACTCGGTCACGCCCTGACCGCGCGCCGCTACGGCGTCGAGGTGCAAGAAATCACGCTCTGGCTCCTTGGCGGCGTCGCGCAGTTCAGCGAGATGCCGCGCCAGCGCGGGGCCGAGGCGGTGGTGGGCGTCGCGGGACCCCTCACCAGCGTGGCGCTTTCGGGGCTCTTTTACGGTCTTTGGCAGGTCACGCCTAGCGCGGCGGGGGCGGCGCAGTTTATCTTCTCCTACCTCACCTGGGCGAACCTGTTGCTGGCGGTTTTCAACCTCCTGCCCGCGCTGCCCTTAGACGGCGGGCGGGTGCTGCGCTCCTTGCTGGCGCTGCGCCTGGGCCAGCTCAAGGCCACGCGTATAGCCGCCGGGATAAGCCGGGTGATTGCGATTCTGTTGGGTTTGTACGGCCTAATATCGCTCAACCTCATCTTGGTGCTCATCGCTTTCTTTGTCTACAACGCGGTGCGGGCCGAGACGCAGTACGCGGTGGTGTCGAAGACCCTGAAGGGTGTGCTGGTGCGCGACATCATGACCCAAAACGTGGCGAGCGTGACCCCGGACATGCGGGTGGCGGATTTGGTCCGGCTCATCGCGTTCAAGAAACATTTGGGTTATCCCGTAGTGGACGACGAAAACCGCTTGGTCGGACTGGTCAGGTTGCAAGAGGCCAGAGACGCGGACGATGACCAACTCATCGAAGACATCATGACGCGCGAGGTCTACGCGGTCACGCCCCAAACGGAGGCGCTCGAGGCCCTCCGCAACATCTCCGACTCCCCCACCGGGCGACTCGTGGTGGTGGACAGCACGCAGCGCGTCGTCGGCATCCTCTCCAAAACCGACCTCATCCGCGCCGTGCGGACGCACTTAGCGGACGGTGAGGAGGTGAGGCTGCCGGACGTGACAAAGTAGGTAGGATTATGAGGTTTCTACAACTGAAATTTCTCACGCGTTAAACTCTGCGACTTTGCTAACTTTGCAGAATGAGACGCGTACTGATTTTTGCCGTTATCGCCACACTCACCTCGTGTTTACCTGCTGCCGGACCTGGTAGCTCTTTTGAACCCTATGATCTCGGGGAACACACGATCATCCGTGCTGAAGCAGGTTCAACCGTATATGTGTTTGACCGTTACAGCGATGAAGAGCTAGGCATTAGTGAGGACGAAATTGCCAAGGTCGGCCCTGAATTTAGTGATTCAACGCGGAAAGGCAGCATATTAAAATCCAGGGTGAATTGGCTCAGCCTCAGGAGTCAGGACATCCCCGAGCATTGGAACGCAAAAATAGCCCGCCAAGAAATCGTTTTTGAGGTCACGAACGTACGGAAAAGCAACAATCGCCAGACCACCACTTACCACGACAGCGTTTACGTCACCTACGCTATCGAAATTCCAGAAGACGCGAGAGGGATGCGCGGTGTTACCCTTACGCTCTACTCAAAACCGGGGAGACTCACGAAAACCGTGAATTTCATCGTTAGTGCTCGTGACGTGACCGTTGCAAACGCAAATCCTTGACATTTAGCTAAATCGCTACTGGCAAGGACTAAGGTACAAGGAAAGAGCGGAGCCCTGCGCACCTTCAAAGCTAGCTCAGTGGATATTCCGGAATTCTGCTGTAGCTTAACAAACGACGTTTTTCTGGAGGAGCGTACCGAGCGGTATTTACATGCGTAAAAGCCCCCCTCCGTGGGGCAGCTAACAGGCAAGACGCGCTCAAAGGCGCATACTAAAAGGATGACGATAACGAGCGAGAGACCATGCTCACCGCGGTAACGTTTCTAGCCATCCTGACCGTGTCGGTCCTTATTCACGAGCTTGCGCACTACCTCAACGCGAGGAGCGTCGGGGTGAGCGTGCGTGCCTTTTCGGTCGGCATGGGGCCGGTCTTGTTGCGCCGCCCCTGGCGGGGCACCGAGTGGCGTGTGTCGCTGCTACCTATCGGCGGCTACGTGGACCTGCCGGGATTGGCCGCCGAGCCCGGTGAGGACGGGACGTTGCGCTATCCCGAGGGAGGGTTTTCGACCAAAAGTTTGCCCCAGAAGCTTTGGGTTTTGGCGGGCGGCGTGCTGGCGAACTTTGTGCTGGCGGTGCTGCTGGTGGCAACGGTAATTACCGCCGACCCCACCTACCGCACCGCCACGGCGGGCATTGAGGTGGAGACTATCACCGGAATTGGGAGCGTGGTGGAGGGTTCCGCCGCCGAACGTCTGGGCCTCGAGCCCGGCGACCGTATTCTGATACTCAACGATGTGGAGATGCCGACGCCGGATGAGCTGGTGCAGGCTGTCAGAACGGGTGGGACGTTACGCTTTACCATAGACCGCGGCGGCGAGACGGTGGTACTTACGACCCCCTGGAACCCCGCCCCCAACCCCGACGGCAGCCGCCCGCTCTTCGGCATTAGCCACGGCGCGGTGCCGCTAGAACCTCCGCCCGCTATCTCTTTTTCCCGAGCCGTGGCCGAGGCCACTACCTTCTTGACTCGTTTCGTCCCCGAAGCGGTGGGAGGCTTTGTCAGGGGCTTTGGCGCGGCGGTCACGGGCGCGCAAAGCGACGACGTCGCGGGGCCCGTCCAGATTGTCAACGTGGTAGGTCAAGCGGCGCGCGTGGGCCTCCTCCCCGTGCTCTGGATAGCTGGCCTGCTCAACTTCTCGCTCGCCATTTTCAACCTGCTGCCCATTCCTGGGTTGGATGGCGGGCGGATGCTCCTGGCCGTGATTACCGCCGTGCGCGGCCGACCCTTTAGGCCGGGTCAAGAGGAGTTCATCCACTTTTTGGGTTTCATGACGGTCTTGGCGTTCATCTTCCTTATCACCTTCCGCGAGGTGGGCGACCTCGTCACGCGCGGCTAGGCCGAACCCGCGCTGTGAAATTTCTAACTCGGGGGCTTACAAAAAGCGTAGAAACGCACAAAAAGCGAGTAGACTGTAAGGCCTATGCGTTGCGGCATCCTTATCCCGGCCTTTGACGAGGAGGCCTCGGTGGCGGCGGTGGTCAAGACCGCCCTCGCCACCCGTTTGGGGCCCGTGCTGGTGGTGGACGACGGCTCCACGGACGCGACCTCGCGCGTTGCCGGGAGGGCGGGGGCGGAGGTGCTGACGCTCTCGGAGAATCTGGGCAAGGGCGGCGCGGTGTGGGTGGGGGCCGAGCATCTGAAAACGGAGGTCATCGTTCTCTTGGACGCCGACCTGACCGGGCTTAGCGAGGAACACGTCCACGCCCTCGCCGCGCCCGTTTTGGCGGGAGAGGTCGACATGACGCGCGGTATTTTCGTGGGAGGCCGCTGGGCGACGAGCGCCGCGCAGCGCCTCGCGCCGCAGCTCAACGGGCAGCGCGCGCTTCTTAAGGACAAGTTGCTTACTGTGCCCGGCCTCATCTACAGCCGCTACGGCGTCGAAATCGCCATCACCGAGGCGGCCAGGCACGGGGGCTGGCGCGCGCGGGACGTTTTTCTCTCGGGCGTGTCGCAGGTGATGAAGGAGGAAAAGCGCGGCTTCTGGCCGGGTTTCGTGGTTCGCCTGAGGATGTACGGCGATATCCTTTCGACCTGGTTTCGTAACGCCGCCTCTCGTTAGCGGGTAGATTGCCCCATGATGCTCGAGTGCCTGACCGTCGGACCCCTGCAAGAAAACTGTTACCTGCTCGCCGACCCCGCCACCCAAGAGGCCGTGCTCATCGACCCCGGCGACGAGGCCGCGCGGCTGCTCGAGGCCCTGGACGAGCGCGGGCTGGCGCTCCGGGCGGTCTGGCTCACCCACGCGCACTTTGACCACGTGGGGGCGGTGGCGGACGTGCTGGCACGCTACCCCGCGCCCCTCTACCTCCACCCCGCCGCCGCGCCCCTGCTGGCCCACGCGGGCGCGTCCGCCGCGCGCTGGGGCATTCCCCTCAAACAGCCCCCGACGGACTTTCTGCCTCTTTCGGACGAGCAGACGCTCGCGCTCGGCGGTTTACAAGCCCGCTGTCTCTTCACACCCGGACACGCGCCGGGACACATCGCGTTTTATCTGCCGGAGGAAGAGGTGGTCATCGCGGGCGACGCCCTCTTTCAGGGTTCGATTGGTCGCACCGATTTGCCAGGCGGCAATCATGCGCAACTGCTCGAGAGCGTCCGGACGAAACTCCTCACCCTGCCGCCCCAAACAAAGGTTTATCCGGGGCACGGGCCCGCCACGACAATCGGGGAAGAAGCCCGGACCAACCCCTTTCTGCGCGCGTTGGGGTAGGGCTCGAGAAGCGCCTAAACCCCTCGGTCACGGCTAAAACACTCTCGCTTGGAACGGCGAAGGAGAGAACGCTGCCGCGAAACCTCTCCACGGCCCGTTAAATAGCGTGACCCCGCCAGGCTCAACAAGTGCCGGATAACGTGCTTTCACAAAGACCCTGCTACACTCTCCTTATGCCCAACCTTGTGATTATGGACGCCACAAACACGGACACCGACGGAAGCGCGCGCACGCCGCGCTTGACGATCATCGGCGCGGGGATGGCGGGAAGCGACGCGGCCTTAGCCGCCGCCCGCTTGGGCGTCAAGGTGGACCTTTTCGAGATGCGCCCCGCCAAGATGACCCCGGCGCACCACACCGACCGCTTCGCCGAGATGGTCTGCTCGAACTCCTTTGGCGGCGAGGGCGAAACGAACGCCAAGGGGCTCCTGCAAGCCGAGATGCTGCTCGCGGGGGGTTTGGTCATGAGCACCGCGCAGAAGACCAGAGTCCCCGCCGGGGGCGCGCTGGCCGTGGACCGCGAGCATTTTGGAAAGCTCGTCACCGAGACGGTCCGAAATCACCCGAATATCACCGTGCACGGCGAAGAACTCACCCGCATTCCCGAGGGCGTCGTGGTGATCGCGTCAGGGCCGCTGACCTCGGACGCGTTGGCGGAGGATATTAGGCAAACAGTCGGGACGGACTTTTTGGGCTTCTATGACGCGGCGGCACCTGTGATAGATGCCGAGAGCATTGACATGAGCGTCGCCTACCGCAAGGGGCGCTACGACCAGGAGGCGGATTATCTCAATCTGCCTTTTACCAAAGGGCAGTACGAGCGCTTTTTGGCAGCGCTGGAGGGCGCGCGCAAGCACACGCCGCACGACTGGGACACCTTAGAGTTTTTCGAGGGCTGTATGCCCATCGAAGAGCTCGCGCGGCGCGGCCCCGACACGCCGCGCTTCGGGCCGATGAAACCGGTGGGTTTGGAGCACCCCGAGACGGGCGCGCGCCCCTACGCCGTCGCGCAGCTCCGGCAGGAGGACGTGAAGGGCCGGATGTGGAGCTTGGTGGGTTTTCAGACGGGCCTCAAGTGGGGCGACCAAAAGGAGGTCATCCGGCTCATGCCGGGCCTAGAAAACGCCGACATCGTCCGCTACGGCGTGATGCACCGCAACACCTACTTAAACGCGCCCAAGCTGCTCCATCCCGAACTCAACTTGCGCGCGCACCCGCGGCTTTTCGTCGCGGGCGTGCTCGCCGGGACCGAAGGCTACTTAGAGTCCTCCGCGACGGGCTGGCTCGCCGGGACGAACGCGGCGCGTTCCGCCCTGGGTTTAGCGCCCCTTTTGCCCCCCGAGACCTCGATGCTGGGCGGCCTGGTCCGCTTCCTGGCGACCGCCAACGCGGAGAATTTCCAGCCGATGAACGCCAACTGGGGCCTCGTGCCGACCCTGCCCAAAAGAAAGGGCGAGGGCAAGCGCGAGCGCCGCGTGAGAACGTACCGGCGCGGGCTCGAGGATTTTGGGGGGTGGCTCGAGGGGGTTCAACAAGGCAGCCAAACCCCGCTGGAACTCAGCGTGTAAATTCACACCTGATTACAAAGGACGAAGGATTGACTCGAGGCTCTTTGTGTAGCGCTCGCCCCATAAACGCCCGTAGACTGCCACGAAGCCCTTGATACGAGAACTCGGTATAAGTGAGAGTCAGACGCCGCCGAGCGCGGCGTCGCCGTTAAGAGGCGTACAGACACGCCTTCTTAAACCCCATAGTCCGCCAGCATACCCACCAGCCCTAGCAGCTCACCACCGCGTTCTCGCTGCCGTGCTCGTTACGGGCGGTGCGGTCGGCCTCGTCGTCGTTAAAGTAGTGGACATGATCGCCGTGGACGACGCGGTAACGGAACTCGTACTCGCGCCCGGGCTCGACTTCTTGGACGAGCTTCCAGGAGCCGTTTTTCTGCTTGTCAAAAGGAACGGGCTCCCAGCCGTTAAAGTCGGCGTGGAGGTGGACGGCGTCGCCGTCTAGGTCGGCGGGCAATGTGAACGTTACTTTGCAAACGTTGCGGCTCTTGACGTGCTGCTTCTTGATCATGATTCCTCTCTCAAGCCCCCGAAACCGCGTTTTTACAAGCTTTTGTGGGGTGGAACGCAGTTTAGGGTAGTTTATGAAACCCGCGCGCCCTAAGTCAAGCGTGACGTAAGATGAGCCATGCGGCTCCTCCTCGAGCTCCTCCCCCCGCACAACACGCCCGACACCGCTCTCGACACCGTCATCGTCATCGACGTGCTGCGCATGACCACCACCGCCTGCGCGCTCTTTTCAAAGGGGCTCTCAGGCCTTAGCGTGGTAGCCGCGGTGGAGGAGGCGCGGACGCTCGCCGCCGCCGAGGGCGCGCTTCTTCTGGGCGAGCGCGGCGGCGTGAAGTTGCCCGGTTTTGACGGGGGCAACTCGCCCTTGGAATATCTCGACCGAGACTTGAGCGGAGAACGCGCGGTGCTCTGCACGAGCAACGGCTCGAGGGCGGTTGAGAGGGGCGCATCCGCGCGTCACCTGCTCCTGGGGAGCGTCGTCAACGCCGTGGCGGTGGCCCGAAAAGCGCTCTCTCTGGCACAAGAGGACGTCCGCCTCGTCTGCGCCGGGACGAACGGCGAGGTGTCTTTTGACGACGTTTTGGGCGCGGCTTGCATTGCGAGGGAGTTGGAGAGGCTCGAGCCTGACCTCACCAAGAGTGACAGCGTCACGCTCGCGCTCAAGGCGCTCGAGAGCACGCCCGACTTAGCAGCGGGGCTCATGGAAGCGCGCCATGCGGTTCTTTTGGCGTCGCTCGGCTTTGGCGAGGACGTGCGCTTCGCCGCCCGCCTCAACAGCTTTGAAGAGGTGCCGCAGCGCGTCGCACAGGGACCGGCGCGTTTCACAGTGTGATGGAACGCGTGACCGTCCACCTGCACAAACCGGGCAAGAACGCGGTGGTGACCTATGAAGGCGAGGTCGTGCTCCGCGAGCCGGGGCACCTGCTCATTCACGCGCGTTGGGAGCGCCCAAGGCTCGAGCTTGGGTTTGTTACCTTTGAGACGGGCGACCACTTTTTCGAGCACTACTACCTAAAAGAGTGGTTTAACATTTTTGAAATCTGGGGGCCTACGGGCGGGCTTAAAGGTTGGTACTGCAACGTGACCAAGCCGGCGCGGCTCGAGGGAATGGTCATTATCTCCGAAGACTTAGAGCTCGACCTGTTCGTCTCGCCCGGACGGGAACTCCTCACGCTCGACGAGGACGAGTTTGAGGCGCGCGACTTTGGCCCGTCCGTTCGCGCGGCGGCGCTCAACGGTTTGGAGGAGTTGAAGCGGAGGGTGCGGGAGGGCATTTCGCCCTTTGACAGCACCGATACGCTACTCAGCCTGAAGAACGCTGACCAAGACCCTCTCAAAATTCAACAGCAAGAATCGGATGGCACCCCCCCGCCAACCTCGCCATAATTAAAGGGAGAGCGAGGCACCGATGACGACCCCACACAAATCCATGACGCCCTTTGAATGGCTTTTGCTGCTCCTTCTTTCCGTCCTCTGGGGCGGCTCGTTCTTTTTTGGCGAGGTAGCGCTGGCCGAGCTGCCCCCCCTAACGCTGGTCTTGGGCCGCGTCGCGCTGGCCGCCGTCACGCTCAACCTCATCGTGGCGGCGAGCGGCCAGCGGATGCCGCGAGACGTGAGGCTCTGGGGGGCGTTTTTGGTCATGGGCGCGCTCAACAATTTCATTCCCTACAGCCTTATCTTTTGGGGCCAGACGGAAATCACCAGCAGCCTCGCGTCCATCCTGAACGCCACCACGCCCCTGTGGACGGTGGTGCTCGCCCACTTCCTGACCCACGACGAGCGCATGAGCCCGAACAAGCTCGCCGGGGTTTCGTTCGGGCTGCTCGGCGTCATCGTCATGATAGGCCCCGCCGCGCTTGGCGGTGTGGGCTTGAACGTGCTCGCCCAGCTCGCGGTGGTCGGCGCGGCGCTGTCTTATGCGTTCGCCGGTATTTTCGGGCGGCGCTTCAAACGCTTGGGCGTGAGTCCGCTCGTCACCGCGTCGGGACAGCTTACGGGGGGCACCCTGATGATGCTTCCCGTCGCCACGCTTGTTGACCGGCCCTGGACGCTGCCCGCGCCCGGTTCGGTAACATGGGGCGCGGTCGCCGGGCTCGCGCTGCTCTGCACCGCGGTGGCTTACGTGATCTACTTCCGGCTGCTCGCCTCGGCGGGCGCGACGAACCTGCTGCTGGTCACCTTTCTCATCCCGGTGAGCGCGCTTCTGCTCGGCACGACCCTCTTGGGCGAGGTGCTCGAGCCGCGCCAGCTCGCGGGCATGGGGCTTATCGGGCTCGGGCTCGCCGCCATCGACGGGCGACTATGGAAGTTCGTTCGGGGCCGCTCACGACAATCCGCCACCACGCAACGGAAGCACTTTCGGGAGGACGGTTAGCGCATGACCACGCCACAAGATTTCACGACCGCCGCGCAACGCTGGACCGCGTTGCAGCGCCGCGACGCCCGCGCCGAGGGAGCGTTCTTCTACGGCGTCAAAACAACCGGCATCTACTGCCGCCCGACCTGCGCCGCGCGCCTGCCGAAGCGAGAGAACGTGCTGTTCTTCGCCCTCAAAGAGGACGCCGAGGGGGCGGGCTTTCGCCCCTGCAAACGCTGCACCCCGGACGCAAGCTCGCCACGCGCCGAGCGGGCCGCGCTTATCGTCCGGGCCTGTCGGCTTATCGAGGACGCAGAAGAGCCCCCCACCCTTGACGAACTGGCCGCGGCGGTCGGGCTAAGCCCGTCTCACTTTCACCGGCTCTTTAAGGCGGGCGTGGGCGTGACCCCGAAAGACTACGCCGCCGCGTTGCGGGATGAGCGGTTAAAACGGAACCTGACCAACGGCGCATCCGTCACCGAGGCCATTTACGACGCGGGGTTCAACGCTTCCAGTCGGTTTTATGAAACGGCGACAGAGCGTCTAGGCATGAACGCGACGCGCTACAGAGGAGGAGCCCCCAACACCTCTATCCGTTACGCTCTTGCGGAATCGTCGTTGGGCTGGCTCATCGTGGGGGCCACGAAACGCGGCGTGTGCGCCGTTGAGTTCGGCGCGTCCCCCGCCTCGCTGGTTGAAACGCTGCGTGAGCGCTTTCCCAAAGCTGAACTGCACCCAGATAATTCTGCCCTGAAGGGTTGGCTCGAGCAGATCGTGACCGCAATCGAAACGCCCGGCGAAGCATTGAACCTTCCCTTAGAGATTCAAGGGACCGCCTTTCAGGAGCAGGTATGGCGGGCCTTAAGGATGATTCCCAGCGGGGAGACGCGCAGCTATAAGGACGTGGCCGCGATGGTCGGGCGGCCCGCCGCCGTCCGCGCGGTGGCGGGGGCGTGCGCCTCGAACAAGTTGGCGGTCGCCGTGCCCTGTCACCGCGTCGTGCGAAAGGGCGGTGAGCTGAGCGGCTACCGTTGGGGGGCGGAGCGGAAGGAAAAGCTTTTGGAACGCGAGAAACAGGCGGCCGACCGGGGTGAAACATTCCAACTCCAGCTAGACTTGTAACGAGGGACTCTGGAGAGACGCCGGTCCCAATGAGCGGGATGTATAAAAGACGATGCTCGCAGCGCGCCAACTCAACGGGACTCAACCCGTACAAAAAGCCGCTACACTTTACGAGGAGGAAAACCATGATAGTCACCACCACATCGGGCCTGGACAACCGCAAGGTCACGCAGTATCTGGGCGTCGTGAGCGGCGAGGCTATTCTAGGCGCGAACGTCTTCCGCGACTTTTTTGCGAACATCCGCAACATCGTCGGGGGGCGCTCGAGCGCCTACGAGGCGGCGCTCCGCGAGGCCAAGGCCATCGCCATGCGCGAGATGGAGGAGGCCGCGGAAAAGCTCGGCGCGAACGCCGTGATTGGCGTGGATTTGGACTACGAAAACATCACCTTCGGCGACTCGGGCAGCATGTTGATGGTCACGGCCAGCGGGACGGCGGTCGTTGTCTCGGGTTGAAACACCCTTATTCCTCCCGCACCCGCGCCAGCACCCGCTGCATGTGGGGTTTCAAGCCCCGCAACTCCACCTCGACCCCCCTCACTCTCGCCTCGTCCATAAGCTCATCCAAAAGCATGAGGCTGCTCAAATCGATGCGGCCCACCCGCTCCACGTCGATAACCGCGTAGGAGACACCTCCGCGCAGGAGGTTCCCGAACGCCGTCTCCAACTGACTCACCGAGCCGAACCACAGCACGCCGGAGAGCGTGAGGTAGAGCACGTCGTCGTGGTAGCGCACGTTCAACCCCAAGCGGCTCTCGCGGTAGAGGTGCGCGGCCACCGCCAGCGCGACGCCTATGAGCACCGCCACGTCGATGCGCGGCGCTAACGCAAGCGTGAGCACAAACGTGGCGTAAGCCGTGAGCGCCTGGAGCTTGGCGTAGCGCCAGAGCTTAAGGAGTTCGCGGGGCTCGAGCAAGTTCACCACCGCGCCAATCACCACCGCCGCCAGCACCGCCTTGGGCAGGGGCGCAAGGAGGGGCGAAAAGGGCAAAAAGGCGAGCACCACCGCGCCCGTGACGAGCCCGCTGAAGCGCGTTCTGGCCCCCGCGAGCTTGTTTAAAGACGACCTCGAGAACGAGCCGCCCACCGGAAACGCGCCGAAAAGCCCCGCCGCTAGGTTCGCCGCCCCCTGACTGACGAGCTCGCGGTCGGGCCGCCAGCGCTTGCCCCGCTCAGTGAGGGTGCGGGCGATGGCGGTGGGCTCGGCAAAACCCACCACCGCGATAATAGCGCCGCCCAGCACGAGCGAGGGGAGCATGGCCCAGGGGAGCGCGAGCGAGGGCCGCGGCCAAGACGCGCTCACGCTGCCGATGACGGGTCCCGCGTAGCCCGTCCACAAACTTGCGCCGACGCCTATGGCAACGGCGAAAAGCACCCCCGGAAAGCGCGGCGACACCCAGCGACCGCCCAGCATCAGCAGGAGGGTCAGCGCGGAAAAAAGGAGCGCCCCAACCTCCCAGGCCCCCGGATGTAATAAAGTCCAGCCGAGCCCGGCAAAGATGCTCTGGCGTCCCGTTTCGACGCCCAGCGCGGCGGGAACCTGCGAGGCGAGAATCAACACGGCGGCGGCGGAGGTGAAGCCCTGCAACACGGGCTGCGACATAAAGTAGGCGACGCCGCCCAGCTTGAACACGCCCAACGCGATGCGAACCACCCCCACGACGAGCGCCAGCAGCGCGGCGGCCCCCACATAGGCGGGCGACCCGGCGGCGACTACGGAAGACAACACGCCAAAGGTCAGAATCGCGGTGAGCGCGGTGGGGCCGGTCTGGAGAAAGGGGCTCGAGGCAAAAAACGCCGCCGCGATGGGCGGCAGGGCGGCGGCGGTGAGTCCTAAGGGCGCGGGCACGCCCGCCAATTCGGCGTAGGCCAGCGACTGCGGGATGAGCACGAACGCCACTGAGAATCCCGCGATAAGGTCGCCCAACAGGCGCGCGCCCCCTTTTGCGTTTTGCTCAGGCGTGCGCCGGGCGTCAGTACGGGCCAAAGGAAGCTTCTTGTACGACTCGAGGAGAAGAAAGCCTCACCGCGCTAGACATCTCGAACACACGTCACTTTCCAAAAATATTGGGCAACTCTTCAAACTCCACCAAAACCTCGCGCGGTTTGGAGCCCATGTGCGCGCCCACCACGCCCAAAGCTTCCAACGAGTCCATGAGCTTGCCCGCGCGAGCGTGCCCCACCGACAAGCGGCGCTGGAGCCGCGACACGCTCGCCTGGCCCTCGCTGATGACCATCTCGGCGGCCTCGCGCAGCTTGTCGTCGTTCCAGTCGACCATGCCGGTGGCGCTCGAGTCGTCCTCGGGCGCGGGGTCAAAGTCCGAGCCGTAAGCCTCCACGAACTCGTCGTCAAAAAATTGGCGGCGCAGGAACCCTGCCAAGGCCCCCACCTCCGTTTCACTAATATAAGGCCCTTGCAGACGCACGGGTTTGGCGAGACCCGGCTGGTAAAAAAGCATGTCGCCCATGCCGGTCAAGCGCTCGGCCCCCATCGTGTCGAGAATCGTGCGCGAGTCGTGACCGCTCGAGACCGCAAACGCGACGCGCGCGGGCACGTTCACTTTAATAAGCGAGGTGAGGATGTCCACGCTCGGGCGCTGCGTCGCCAGGACCAGGTGCATCCCGGTGGCCCGCGCCATCTGCGCCAAGCGCATGATGGCGCTCTCGACCTCCTTGGGCGAGGTGATCATCAGGTCGGCCAGCTCGTCGATAATGATGATGATAAAGGGCATCTCGGGCATGTCGTAAGTGCGCGCCTTGATGTTGTACTGGTCCAGATTCTTGGCCCCGATTTTGCTCATCATCTTGTAGCGCCGCTCCATGTGCGCGACCGCGCCCAAGAGCACGCCCGCCGCGTCGTTGGGGTTGGTCACGACGGGGCGCAGGAGGTGCGGGATGCCGTCGAAGGGCGTCAACTCGACCATCTTGGGGTCTATCATGAGAAAGCGCAACTCGGTCGGCAGGAACTTGTACAGTAACGACCCCACAAGCGTGTTGACCGCGACCGATTTTCCCGAACCCGTCGAGCCCGCGATGAGCAGGTGGGGCATCTTGGCTAAGTCGCCGATGACCGTCTCGCCGTCGATGCTCTTGCCCAACACGAGCGGGAGCCGCGCCTTGGAGCGCTGGAAGGTGACCGACTCGGCGGCCTCGCGGAACAGGATAAGGTCGCGGTCCGCGTTGGGGACTTCCAAGCCAATCACGCTCTTGCCGGGGATGGGCGCTTCGATGCGGACGCTGCCCACCGCCATCGCCAAGGCGAGGTCATCAGACAGGTTGGCGAAGCGCGAAATCTTCTCGCCGGGCGCGGGCTCGACCTCGAAGCGGGTCACGGTGGGGCCGCGCACGCTGGCGACCACCCGCCCGGCGAGCTTGAAGTTCGCCAGCGTGTCATCTATTTTGGCGACGCGCGCGCCCACCTCCCTGGCCTGCGCCCGCGGGTTTTCTTCGTTCGGCGTGGGCGCGTCCAAAAGCTCCAAACTCGGCAGCGTGAGGGGGATGCCGCCCACCTCGGGTAGCTCGTCTCTTTCCCCATCTTCTTCGCCTTCGCCCGCGTACACGCCGATTTGTGAGCCGATATCGTCCTGCGCATAGACCGCCACGCCCGCCACACCGTTCTCCGTATCCCCGACACCATTCTCGGCATAAACCGCCACGTCGTTCGGGGACTTTGACGGACGGTAAACGGCTATGTCCGACCCATATTCACCTTCCTCAGCGTCAGCCTCAAAACCGGCGAACACGCCCACGGAGGCGAATTCCCCGTCTTTATCATCTGGGCCCTCACTGTCTGAGACTTCTAAATCCTCACCGCTCGAGACCGCTCCATCCGCCTCGTCCGTGAGGAGCGCGTCGGGGGGCGGGTTGCGGAGCTTGAGTTCGACCTCCGCCAAGGCCTGCTGCCAGCCTTCAAAGCGCCCCAGCGCGTCCCGACCCGCCTCGCCAAACTCCTTAACGAGCGCGTCGCCGTAGGCGGTGAGTTCGTCACGTTCGCCGTAGGCGTTAGTCAGCCGCAGAACCTTAGCGTTGAGCGTGCGCCAGGGCGAGAGCGCCGCCGCGTCCTCTTCCAAGCCTTCCGCGGCCTCGAGCACGCCCTTATACCCCGCCATGCGCGCGTGATGATTTTCAAAAGCCTCCGCCAGGGCGCGCGGCCCGATGTCCTTGAGCGACGCCTCGGCGGCGTCGCGTTCGCGCGTGAGGCGGCGATAGCGCTCCTCCAGGGCGGTCAGGTCGAGCGCCAGCGTTTTGCGCACCGTGTCGAGCGCCAAGGAGGTGCGCACGGGCTCGTCGATGGGCTCCTCCAAGGGCGCGCCAATCTCCCCCACCCAGCCCTCAAAGTCCTCGATGCCTTCGCCCTTGATGTGGTGGCGGAGTTCGGCGGCGCGGTCAAAAGTAAAGTCGCTCACCGCGTTCCTCCAGGCTCCTAAGTCCGCCTGCACGTCAGCGAGGGTGCCCGCGTCCGTTTTGCCCTTGAGACGCCCCTGAGAGTTCTCGACCGATTTGCGCCAGCGGCCCAGCTCGGCGGAGCCGGGGTAGAGCCGGCGCAGCGCCTCTAAGTCCTTGTCGAGCTCGCGCAGCGACCTCCGGGTGAGCGCCACGTCCGCGCCAAAGGCCGCGCGTTCTTTGAGCTTGCGGCGGCCCTCGAGCAGCCCCCGCCACCCGTGCCGCACCCCCTGCACCCCCCCGCGGAGCCCCGTCCGCGAGATGTGGGTGGGCCGCCAGGCCAGCACGAGTTCAACCCCCAACGTCACCACCAGAAAAGCCACCAGGTACGCCAGCCAGCCCGTCCGGGGCGCGACCAAACGCCGCAGCCCCAGCCCCCAGGCCCCGCTCGCCTCCGGGTTGAGGAGCATGACGAACAGCCACAGCCCGAACGCCATCACGCCGTAACCCGCCAGCACGCGCGGCCAGCCTTTGGGCGAGCGCCGCAAGAGAAAAAAGCTGCCCAGCAGGAGAAAGGGCCAGGGCAGCGCGTAAGCGCCCCAGCCGATGCTCCCGAAAAACGCGCCCCGCAGCGCGCGACCCAAGTCGCCCGTCGGCAGCGCGGGGACGAGCATCCCTAAGATGAAGATGCCGACCGCCAGCAGCACCAGGCCGATGGCTTCTAGGTCGAGCTGGCTCTTTCTTTTCGCTTTCCGTCTCGCCACAACCCTTAGTTTACCCAAGTTTGCGGCGCGCGGGGGTAGGGGATGAGGACGTGGGGAAATAAGAAGTCTTTGCGCCCCACCTCTTACCGCAAATTAGCCGCCGCTCGAGGCCCGTCCCTTGGGCTTCGTGGGCGCGTCCGGTTTGGGCTCGAGTTCGGAAGATGAAGGGGGCTGAAGCGGGGGAGCTTGAGACGGAACAGGATAGGCGGCAACAGGTCGGGGTGCAGGTTGGGATACAGTGGGTTGATTGGAAGGCTGGGGCGTGTCGTCCTCCCACACCACGCCGCGCCTCATCTCTTGATAGGCGGGACGCTTGAGAAGGTACTCCTCCAAAATCACCTTGACGAGCGCGACCACGGGCACCGCCAGGAGCGCCCCGACGAGCCCGAACAGCCCCGCCCCCGCCAGAATAGCCAAGAGCACGGTCACGGGGTGCAAGTTGGTCGACTTGGACAAAATAAAGGGCGAAAGGATGTTGCCCTCGATTTGATTGGCGACGACGAACACCACCACCGCCAAGAGCGCGGTAAGGGGGCTCACGGTAAAGCCCAGGATCACCGCCGGGATCACGCCGATGATGGGGCCCAGGTAGGGCACGAGGTTGAAAATGGCCGCGAGAAAACTTATCGCCTCGGCCAAGGGCACGCCGACGATCTTCAGGCCGATCCAGACAAACACGCCCAAAATAGAGGTGATGAGCAGTTGCCCGCGCAGGTAGCCACCCACCGCCTGGTCGGCTTTGGCGATGAGGTCGCTGTAGAGGGGCCGCCAGCGGACCGGCACGTAGCGCCTGAAGTTGGCGGTAAAGCGGGGGAAATCGTACAAAAAGTAGGCGCTGGTGAGCAAGATAAGCACGACCTGCGTGGTGGTCGACAAGATGCTGGTCGCGCCCGTGAGCAAGACGCTCGGCCCCTCCGTGACGATGCGCCGCAGCACGGTGTTAAGCCCCAACGCCGCGCGCTCCAAAAAGGCCGCGACCTGCTCCTGGATTCTTAAGCCGAGGTCGTCCCCCGTGGCGTCGAGGCCGAGCCGGTTGGCGAGAAGGTCCGGCAGGTTGTCCCGCCAGCTCGAGACCCAGAGCGCCGTCCGCTCTACAAAGGGCGCGATGTCGTTCTGGATGGCGTCGGGCACGCGCCGCACGAACTCGCCCGTCTGCACGATAACCTGGCTTACCAAGACCGAGCCCAGCACCACGAGCAAGAGCAGCAAGATGTAAATAATCACGACCGCCAAGGCCCGCCCGATGCGCACCCGGCCCAAAAGCTCGACGATGGGGTTCAAAATGTACGCCACCACAAAACCGATGATGGCGACCTGCAGCGCGAACGCCGCGCCGCGCCCGTAGGAAAAGAGCACGAACAAAACGAAGCCCGCGAGCACGATATAGGTGAGCGCGCGCACCCAGGGGTTGCGCCAGACGATCTCGACGGCGGTCACGTCTTTGGGCATTAGACGCGCATCCGGTCTGCTCGAGCCTCTCTCGGCCTATTCTTAGGTGTGACCTCTACAAGAGATGTAAAGAAGCACCCGCACCGAATGGCCCAAGCTCGAGGAGTCACAGAAGAGAGTTTAGCATGGCGGCGCAACCCGCTCGTTAAGGGATGATTTGTGTTACTCAGCACGCCCGTGATCGACAAGCACTTCGGCGAGGACGCGCCGGGCCTTGCCTGCCTCTAAGGGGTTGGTGTTTAGATGTTCGGCAAGCGTAATGAGAGCCTTCCACAGCGCCCAGCCGCGACCCCGCGCCCAGGTTGCGCCATCCAACGGAAGCGCTGCGCGAAACGCTTCCCGGCTTTTTCCCGGTAGCAGCGTCCACGCGATCGTTAGGTCGCAAGCGGGATCGCCCACACCCGAACAGCCGAAGTCGATGACGGCGGCCAGGCGGCCCCTTCTGACCAACAGGTTGCCCGCCGCTACGTCCCCGTGTATCCAGACGGGGGAGTCGTGCCAAGTTGATTCAAGGGCCCTTTCCCACACTTCGGTCGCTGCGCCGATGTCAATCCTGCCGTCCAAGGCTGCGAGGGCGTTTCGTGTGTCGGCGTCATAAACGCTCAGCGGCCCGCCGCGAAAAAAGTTGTGCGGCCCGGGGGGCGGCCCGCTGGTGGCGTCAAGCCCTTGCAAGGCAACGAGGAACCGAGCCAGCGCGGTCGCAAATTGGGGCAAATCGTCTATGCGCTCTATGGTCGCGTTCTCGCCCTCGAGCCAGCGGTAGACCGACCAGGGCCAGGGGTAGCCTTCGGCGGGCATCCCCAGCGCCAGCGGGCGGGGGATGGGCAGCGGTAAGCGCGGTGCAAGTCTTGGCAACCACCTTTGTTCCTTGTCCACCTGCGCTGCGTACCCCGCGGCGCTCGGGAGTCGCACGCTCATGTCCTCGCCAAGACGAAAGGTCCTGTTGTCCCATCCGCTGAATTCAACGGGTCTGATAGGAAGGCCCGCCCACTGGGGAAATTGGGCGGCGATCAACCGGCTCACGAGAGATACGTCGGTGTTCACTGCTAACATCCATCACCCGCTCCGCGTTCCAAAAACGAAGGAGGCTGGACAAAGGTCCAACCTCCTCCACTAAAGACGCTGTAGTTTAAGCGCCGATGGTTTTACCGGAGCGGATGCACGAGGTGCAGACGCGTTGCGTCCTGCTCTGCCCGCTCCGCCACACCTTGACGCGCTGCAGGTTCGGGTACTTCCACTTTTTGGTGATGCCCGTCGTGTTCTTGCCCACGCCGCCCTCGCGCTTGGCTTTACCGCTACGGACCACGTCTTTGAGAACAATCGGCTTTTTGCCGCAGATGTCGCATACCTTTGCCATAACTCACCTCGAAAGATCCTTGGATATCCTGTACGTGCTAACCTAGCACAAGCTTAAAGAGTGTAGCACGCGCCAGCGGGGGGCGTAAAGCCGTGTTGGACGGTGTCGTGTCAGCCAAAATTGGGGTGTGGTGAGCTTGGGGACCTCGAGCACACGCCCCGATTATCCCGGTTCAACCAACCCAGACGCATCCACGACGGGCTGTTACGCCCTGACGCGTCATGACCCAGCTTACAACCCCGCTCCCGCCTGTGACCTATGGTGAGAGCATGAAACATGTTTTAATTCTCGCGCTTCTCGTTGTCGGCACCGCCTGGGCGCAGGGGAGTTACACGCTCGAGCTGCTCATCAACAACCAACCCGCCGCCTGGCAGGTCGCCGAGCCCGCGGCCAAAGAGGGAGAGAGTTTCACCATCCTCGAGGGCCAAAACACGGTCACAGTTACCTTTGAAGGCGGAAGTCTGAACCTCAACCTAGCCGACTGGGGCACCTGGGACTACGCGCACGTGCTGGGGGTGGACGTTCAAAAAACGGACGCGAACACCTACACCTTTAGCACCACCGTCCGCCACCGCGACGAGGGCTGGGAGCATTACGCGAACCTTTGGCGCGTCGTCGGGGAGGACGTAACGAACGGCGTCCGCGAACTCCTGCACCCACACGACGACGAGCAGCCCTTCACCCGCTCGCAGACGAACGTAGAGACCACGGGGGCGGTTGTGCTCGAGGCCTCAGATAATGTTCATGGGACGGGCGGCAGCACGGTCACGCTCGACTTGGGCGCGTTTTCTGGAGACGCAATCCGTTTGCGTTACGAGCTAAGCAAGAACGAGTGATGTGGAATTTTAGACGCCCAGAAATGTTTGGTGAATGGCTCGAGCGCCTGTAGAAACACACCGTGGCGTGCTGAATAAACATTTGATGAACCCTCCGAGTGGCCCCTGCACCTCCCGAACGCTGGCGGACCTCTACACTGGGGTGCATGAAAAAGCTACCGCTCTTTATTAAACTTAAGCTTAAGCACGCGCTCTCGAGCGCCGAAGAGGCGGCCCGGCGTAAGGGTTTGGGGTCCACTTTTCGCTTCGAACTCACCCAACTCCGCGAGGTGGTGGACGAGGCACTTGAGAAGGGGTCATTGCCCTTGGCCGAAGAGGCGCTAGGCTTTGCCGATTCCGTCAAGTGCCAAATCCGCTACGTTTCGGAGAAGTCGGGGCTGCTCTTGCGCTAGGCTGGAGCCTCAAGATTGTCGCTCAGCGCCCTCCCCTTAGGGTCTTCGCGCATGAGCAGGGACGCCGCGCCCGCCACGAGCAGGCTCGCCGCGTAGATGAGGAGCGCGAGGGGTAGCGAGATGCCGAGTAAGTAACCGCCCAACGTCGGGGCCAGGATGCCCGCCGCACGCGCCATCGCCCCCGCCCAACCCATACCCGTGGCGCGCACCTCGGTGGGGTAGACCTCGGGCGTGTAGGCGTAGAGCGCGCCCCAAGCCCCAAGGAGTGAAAAGCTAAGCAGCATACTGCCCACGGTGATGAGCGTCGGCGTGGTTGAGAGCGCAAACATCAAACAGGCGACGGCGGAGGAGAATAGAAATAGCGCCAGCGTGGCGCGGCGGCCTATGCGTTCAAGAAGATACGCCGCCAGCATGTACCCCGGCACCTGCGCGAGCGCCAAGAGCACCAGATAGTCGTAGCCCCGCACGAAGCCGAAGCCCTGGGTCACGAAAATTCCCGGCAACCACACGAACACGCCGTAGTAGCCCAGCGAAAGAAAAAACCACACTGTGGACAAAAGCAGCGTCCGGCGCGCCAGCTTGCCGCTAAAGAGCGCGGCGGTGGGCGGGGTGGCGGAGCGTCTGACGGGCTCGAGCCGCCCAATCGTGACCTCTTTTCCGTTGATGCGCGCCACGCGCCGCAGCGCCTCGGCAGCCTCGTCAACGCGGCCCTCGAGCAGCGAATAGCGCGGCGACTCGGGCACCCAGAGGCGCAGCACGAAACCCAAAAGCCCCGGCAGGGCCGAAATCGCAAAGAGCCACCTCCAGCCCGTGTCGGGCAGGCTCGGCACCACCAGCCAGGCGAGCAGCGCAATCAGGATGGTCCCCAAGGCCCAAAAGGACTCCAGGTACACCAAAAAGCGCCCCCGCACTTTCTTAGGCAAAAATTCCGCCATCATCGCATAGTCTACGGGCAGCGTGCCCCCCACCGCCATCCCGGTGAGAAAGCGAAACACGAGGAGCACGGTAAAGCTCGGCGCTATGGCTGACAGAAGACCGAACACCGCGTCGAGCAAGACTGTGATTAAAAAGATGCGCCTGCGCCCCCAGCGGTCCGCCAGCGCGCCGAAGCCCCAAGCGCCCACGAACATGCCCGCGAAAAAAATCGAGCCAATCCAACCCGCCTGCGGGCGCGTGAGGTCAAAGGTGAGCATCAAGGAGGGAATAGCGAAGCCGATGATAAGCACTTCCATCGCGTCGGCGGCCCAGACAAGGCCGTTGATGCCCAAAAGCCGCCACTGGAAAGGACCTAAGCCGATGCGCTCGATGGCGTCGTCTACAGTCGTTAGGGGGGTGGTTGAGGATGGCGTAGAAGTCATAGCTGTGTCCTTTTAAATGCAAGAAGTTTAAAGGGATGTGCGGCTCGAGCTTCCGAGTCCACCCCTCGACATGCGAACGGGTTTCTACGCCTTATATTTTGAGTTTGGACATGTACCTTCTCCCATTGTTTTAAATCTCATCATTCTGAGTTTCACTGTGGGGGGCCGTTTGGGCAACGCCTTGACGCTCGGATGTTCCGAGGTCTCTCCCGACAGCGGGCGCAGTTATGCGCAGATTCAGCCTATCATCCGAGCCAACAGCGCACGCGCTTTTATCTTTCATGACGTGTCACAAGACTTTTGAAATTAGATGTCGAGTTTTCCCCAGGCTCGAGCTAAAAACGTGCCACAATACTCCTATGAAACTCGCAGAAGCCCTCATTCTTCGCGCCGACTATCAGAAACGCGCTGAACAGCTTAGGGACAGAATCGTCAACAACGCCAAAGTCCAAGAAGGTGATACGCCCTCAGAAGACCCGAATAGACTCCTCCAGGAGCTTGAAGAACTCCTAAGCGGGCTGACGAGTCTCATTCAACGCATCAACAAAACAAATTCCCAAACGAGTTACGACGAGAGCAAGACGCTCACGGGTGCGCTAGCCGAAAGAGATGTCCTGTCACTCAAACGGAAAATCTACAGTGAACTTGCGAAGGCGGCGTCCATTACGCAGACGCGCTACAGTAAATCAGAAGTCAAGTTTAGAAGCACAGTAGACGTTGCAAGTATTCAGAAGCAGGTTGATGACATGTCGAAGGCTTACCGCGAGATGGACGCAAACATTCAGGCGCTCAACTGGGCGACAGAACTGATGGAACAGTAAAAAGCGCGTTGGTAGCCCGTTTGGTCAAGGCGAGCACAAACCCGCCAACTGGGTCAAGTTGGACTCCTGGGTAGCGCGAGAGGCCGCGCTAGTGGGTTCGAATCCCGCCCCTCACAGCTTTGCCTAGCAAAGTTACAAGGGCACCGGGCACTGTTAAAGTTACAACCGTGTGCTGATTAACCGAGCAGGTGAGGGTGGGTTAGGGGATGCGCTTTTTAGAAGTCTTACCTGACAGGTTTACCTTGCCGTCCACCCCAAATCCATCGTCTGCACCGAGCCGGTAATGCCCCAAGCCGCTTCGGAGGCCAAAAAGGCCACGTAACGGCCCACGTCCTCGGGCTCTAGGAGGCGCTTGATGGCGGTGTGCTCGAGCAGCACCCTTCTCTCCACCTCTTCAGGCCGAATGCCCCGCGTCCGGGCCTGGTCGGCAATCTGTTTTTCGACAAGCGGCGTGCGCACATAAGCCGGACAAACCGTGTTACACGTCAGCCCGTGCTCGCCCCCCTCCAAGGCCGCCACCCGCATGAGCCCCAAAAGCCCATGTTTGGCCGTCACATAGCCCACCTTGTAGGGGCTTGCGGTGAGGGAGTGCGCGGAGCCGATGTTGATGATGCGGCCCCCGCCGGACTGGATGAGGTAAGGCCAGGCGTATTTGGTGAGCAGAAAGGGCGCGGTGAGCATCAAGGCCATCATGTCGTCCCAGGTGTCCTCGGGAAAATCGGGCAGCGGGTCCAAGTGCTGAAAGCCCGCGTTGTTGACCAAAATGTCGAGCCTGCCGTAGTGCGCGACGGTCTCCTCCACCGCCTTTTTACACTCAGGGCGTGCGCTCAAGTTGGCGGAAACAAAAAGCCCGCCTAAGTCGGCGGCGACCTCGAGCCCCCCCTCCGGGTTGATGTCCACCACAGCGACCTGCACCCCGTCTTTGGCGAGCGCCTCCGCGCAAGCGCGCCCGATGCCGCTCGAGCCCCCCGTCACCAACGCCACCCGTTCTGACCCCTTTTCCTCTAACCCTGTCATATGGGCCCACTATAACGGTTCCCCGAAAAACTGTCCTCTGGCTCCCGCCTCCTATGCGCTATCCGGGCTATCCTTGGCTTTCGATGAGAGGACGACCATGAACAATCAACACGACAGCGGCCCCGTTACGCAGGGCTTTACTTTTCCCGCCGAGTGGGAGGAGCACGCCGCCACCTGGACGAGCTGGCCCTTTGACGACGCGCTTTGGGAAGGCTATCTGGAGGGCGTCCGCGACGAATTTGCAGGACTCGTCTCGACCATCGCACGCTTTGAACCCGTCCACCTCAATGTAAGGGACGAGGAGACCGAAGAGGACGCGCGCCGCCGTTTGGAGGGTGTCGGCAACATCCACTTTCACCGCATCCCCCTCAACGACGTGTGGTTCCGCGACAACGGGCCGCTCTTCATCCGCAACGACGAGGGTAAAGTGGCGCTCACCGACTGGGAGTTCAACGCCTGGGGCGAGAAGTACGAGCCGTGGGATGACGACAACGGCGCGCCCAAACGTGTCGCCGAAATTTTGGGCATGAAGCGTTTTGACGTGCCCGTGGTGATGGAGGGGGGCGCGTTGGAGCTCAACAGCCGCGGCACGCTGCTCACCACGCGCTCGTGCTTGCTGTCGCAGATGCGCAACCCGGACTTGAGCGAAGCGGAACTCGAGCATCTCCTCCACAACTACCTGGGCGCCAAACACGTGATTTGGCTCGAGGGCGGCCTAGAAGACGACCACACGGACGGCCACATCGACACCATCGTGCGCTTTACGGATGACAACACCATTGTGTGTTCGGTGGAAGAAGACGAGGACGACCCCAACTTCAAGACGATGAAGGACAACCACACGCTGCTCACGCTCCTGAGGAATGGGGATGGCGAGCCTTACACCATCATCGACTTGCCCCTCCCCCAGAAACACATGGAGCTAAACGGCAAACGCTTGCCGCTCACCTACGCGAACTTTTACATCGGCAACGGTTTCGTGGTGGTGCCCGTTTACGAAGACGCGAACGACGAGCGGGCGCTTTCTATTCTCCGCCCCCTCTTCCCCAACCGTGAGATCATTGGTTTATCGGCCCAGAACTTGATTACCGGCGGCGGCGCGTTTCACTGTGTGACGCAGCAGCAGCCCGCAGGGGAGGTGTTAAGTGAGCAACGTTAAACTAGCCGTGGTGCAGATGGCTTGTACAGATAATCTACAAGAGAATGTTGACAAAGCAGTAAGCATGGTCCGTGAGGCGGCGGGCGAGGGCGCGAATATCGTGCTCTTGCAAGAACTTTTTGAAAACCTGTACTTTCCGCAGCTCGAGCGCGAGGACATGTTCGCCCTGGCGCATCCCGTTGAGGGACATCCTTTTCTGGAGACGTTTCAAGATTTGGCTCGAGAGTTAAACGTCGTCCTGCCCGTGTCGTTTTTTGAAAAGGCGGGCCAGGCGTACTTTAACGCGCTCATGATGATGGACGCGGACGGGAGCGAACGGGGCGTCTACCGCAAGAGCCACATCCCCGACGGCCCCGGCTACGAGGAAAAGTATTACTTCAACGTGGGCGACTCGGGCTTCAAGGCGTGGCGCACAAAGGTCGGCACGGTGGGCGCGGCGATCTGCTGGGACCAGTGGTTCCCCGAGGCGGCGCGGGCGATGGCGTTGCAGGGGGCCGACCTGCTCCTCTACCCCACCGCGATCGGCTCGGAGCCGCAGGAGGCGGGGGGCTTAGAGACCCGCGACATGTGGCAGCGCGCGATGATCGGGCACGCGGTCTCTAACTCGTGCTACGTCGCGGCGGCCAACCGCGTAGGAAGAGAGGGTGACGCGGTTTTTTACGGCTCGTCGTTCATCTGCGATTATACAGGCGAAAAGCTCGCCGAGGCCGACGAGGAGTCCGAGACCATCGTCTACGCCGAGCTCGATTTTGAGGCCGCGCAACGGTTCCGGGCGGGCTTCGGGTTTTTTAGAGACCGCCGTCCCGAACTCTACAAGCCGCTCTTGACGCTCGACGGGCGCACCTCCTAAGCTAAGGGGCATACGAAATCGAGGGGAGACCCAAACATGGATTACACCCCGCCCCACCCCGACGCGCGGCTCTCTTGGGAGGATTTAGCGCCCCGCTTCCGCGCCCTCCAAACTCAGCCCTTGAGCGTTGACACCGTACCCGACTGGCTGCGCGCCTGGAGCAACCTTGCCAAAGACGCGGGCGAGGCGCACGCCTGGCTCATGCGCGCCAAAGACGAGAACACCGCGGACGAGGGAGCGGAGGCAGCGTACGGGGCGTTTATGCTCGAGGTGATACCAAAGGTTGACACGGCGTCGCAGGAGTTGCGGGAGAGGCTGCTCGGGCTTGACGGCTACACACCCGCGCCTGAGCACGCCGAGCTAGTCCGCCGCCTCCGCAACCAAGCGGACCTTTTTAACGAGGCAAACGCCCACCTGCTGAGCGAGATTCAGGCGCTAAGCAACGACTTCAACAAGCTCACAGGCGCGCTCACTGTAACACTCGATGGCGAAACGCTGACGGTCCCGCAGGCCGAGAAGCGGCTGTTGGAGACTGACCGAAGGGTGCGCGAAGGGATGTGGCGGCCATTAAAGCGGCGCAGGCGGAGATAGCGCCCGCGCTGGACGAACTCTTCCTCAAGCTCCTCTCGCTGCGCCGTCAGGTAGCGAAAAACGCAGGTTTGCCCGACTTCCGCGCCTACCAGTGGCGCTCGCTCGACCGCTTCGACTACACGCCGGAGGACGCGCTGAGGCTCCACGAAACCATTGAGGAGACGGTCGTGCCTCTCTTAAAAGAGCGGCGCGAGAAGCGGCGGCGGGCCCTGGGGGTGGAGGCGTTGCGCCCGTGGGACTTTGGGGTGGACCCCGAAGGGCGGCCTCCCCTCAAACCTTTTGAGACGACGGAGGAACTCGAGGAGGGCTTAACTCGCATCTTCTCAAAGCTCGACCCGGCCTTGGGCAGGCAGTTTGAAGGGATGCGCGCGGGCTGGCTCGACTTAGAACCGCGCGAGGGCAAGGTGCCGGGCTTCGGGTACAGCCTGGCATTTCCCAAATCGAACCGCACCTACATCTACCACAGCGCCGTCGGCACCCACGCCGACGTGTCGGTCATGCTCCACGAGGCGGGGCACAGCTTTCACACCCTCGCGGCGAGCGCGGCGCACGACCTCGTGTGGAACCGCGAGACGGGCGCGGAGTTCGCCGAGGTCGCCTCGCAGGCGATGGAACTCCTCGCGCTGCCCTATCTGGAAGAGGAGCAGGGGGGCTTTTATACATCTGAGGAGGCCGCGCGGGCGCGGGAGGAGCAACTAGAGCACGTCCTGCGCCTCCTTTGCCACACAGTGCACGCCGACGCCTTTCAGCACTGGCTCTACGCGGACGCGCCGGAGGAGGTGACGGTCGAGGCGCTGGACGCGAAGTGGGTGGAACTGGGCGAACGCTTTTCTCCCGGCGTGGATTGGGAGGGGCTTAGCGGGGCGCAGCAAAAAGGGTGGCAGGTCATCCACATGTTCTTTGTGCCTTTTTACATGCTCGAGTACGCGCTGGCCTACTTAGGCGCGCTTCAGGTGTGGCGGAATTCGCTTACGAACAAAGAGGAGGCGCTGCGAAAATACCGAAAAGCCCTCGCGCTCGGCGGCAGTCGGCCCCTGCCGGAACTCTTCGAGGCGGCAGGCGCGACCTTTGCCTTTGACCGAGGGACGGTGGGGAAACTCGCGGCGTTTGTCGCGTCGGAGCTTGACGGTTGAGCTCTAAGGAGAAATATATCCAGGTCGGCTGACGCAGCTCTCGTGCTCACGAAAACTTTGCAAACAAACAGGGCTTGTTTTTCGCGCTCACGGGTGTGTTACACTGTTCCTCCGGACGCGGCCTAGCGCCGTGTCATAGCAGAACGGGCCGAAGTGGCGGAATTGGTAGACGCGCACGATTCAGGGTCGTGTGGCCTTGCGGCTGTAGGGGTTCAAGTCCCCTCTTCGGCACCAAAACCTCGTTGATTACAAGGTTTTTTCTTTGATAAATCTGGACACGGGCAAAAACGCCCTTTTGTTCTCTTGGTGCTCGTGTCGCCCCTTCCTAAAGCGCGTCCCGATAACCCGCCGCCTCGGCCAAATGGGCCTCGCTCACCGCGTCCGCATTCGACAAATCGGCAACCGTGCGCGCGACCCGCAACAGGCGGTCGTAGCCGCGACCCGAGAGCGAGAGTTGTTTGATCATCGCCTTCATGAACCCCTCGGCGCCTGCGGACAAGTCTGTGTGACGGCGCAGCGCCCCCCCCACAAGGAGCGCGTTGGGCGCCCCCTGCCGCTCGGTGGCGCGCTCCCTCGCCCCCAGCACGCGCGCCCTCACCGCGTCGCTCCCCTCGCCGGGCGGCGTGCGCAAGAGGTCGTCGGCCGGAAGACGCGGCACGCTGACGCGCAAATCGATGCGGTCTAGGAGCGGCCCGCTAATACGGTCATGGTAGCGCTGGCGCATGGTGGGCGTGCAGGTACACGCCTTTTGCGGGTCGCCGAAGTGGCCGCAAGGGCACGGGTTTTGTGAGGCGACGAGCATGAAGCGCGCGGGAAAGGTTAAGGCAGCCCGCGCGCGGCTGATGGTCACGACGCCGTCCTCGAGCGGCTGCCGGAGGACCTCGAGCGCCTTGCGGCTAAATTCGGGAAACTCGTCCAGAAAAAGTACGCCGCGATGGGCTAAACTCACCTCGCCCGGCTTGGGCACGTTGCCCCCGCCAATCAGCCCCGCGTCCGAAACGGTGTGGTGCGGGCTGCGAAAGGGCGGATGCCGAATGAGCCCGCTCCTTTTAAGCACCCCCGCGGTGGAGTGGATGCGCGTCACCTCGATGGCCTCGCCCCGCGCCAAAGGCGGCAGGA
The DNA here is from genome assembly GCA_965214995.1 of Trueperaceae bacterium. Lineage (GTDB taxonomy): Bacteria > Deinococcota > Deinococci > Deinococcales > Trueperaceae > CBDCCT01. Next base: position 2,353,477 of record CBDCCT010000002.1, on the reverse strand, counting down.
TACCGGGCAGCCGCCGCGCCAGCATCGTCTTACCCGAGCCCGGCGGCCCGGTCATGAGCAGGTTGTGCGCGCCCGCCGCGGCGATTTCCAGGGCTCGTTTGGCGGCGGCCTGGCCTTTGACGTCGTGCAGGTCGAGCAAATCCTCTTGCGTTTCCAGGTGCGCGGGCTCGGCTGGTCTTAAACTATACCGTTCTTGCAAGAACTCGACGGCCTCGAGCAGCGTCCGCGGCGCGTAGACCTCGATATCGTCCACCACCGCCGTCTCGGCGGCGTTCTCTAGGGGCACGATGACCTGCTTGTATCCCGCCTCCGCCGCGAACAGGCCGATGTTGATAGCGCCCCGGATGGGCCGAATGGTGCCGTCCAGCGCCAACTCACCGCTTATGACTGTGTCGGTAAGCGCTTCGGGGCTGATAACGCCTTGGGCCGCCAAAAGCGCGACCGCGATGGGCAAATCAAAGGCTGGGCCTTCTTTGCGCACGTCGGCGGGAGCCAAGTTAATCACGATGCGGCTCGCGGGAAAGGGCAGCCCGGCGTTCTTGACGGCGGCCCGCACCCTCTCGCGCGACTCCTGCACGGCGGCGTCGGGCAGGCCCACGACCATCACGCAGGGCAGGCCGTTGGAGATGTCCACCTCGATTTGGACCTCAAAGGCGTCCACACCCAAAACGGCGGCGGAGAGGACTCGAGCAAGCACCCCCCATCATAGGCACAGGCACCGAGGGGCGGTAGTAAAATTTTCGTGTCTTGCTTGTTAGTTTTGCAGCAGTGGGACGTTCTATTCGCTGTACATAAAAAGCCCGTACGTCCCCGGCCCCACGTGCGCGGCGACCACCGCGCCGATTTCAAAAGAGCCCTTGTCGCTGTACGAGACACCCGCCTCGCGGAGAGCTGCTCGCAAGGTCTCGATGTCCTCCTCGTCCTGAACATGCAAAAAGTAGATGATGAGCTCGCCCTCGTGCTCTTGCGCGTAGCGCTGCACCCGGTCCACTATTTCCTTGAGCGCCTTTTTGGCCCCCCGCGCCCGCCCGACGGCCTCGACCGTGCCGTCGTTGAGGCTCAAAATCGGCTTGATGTTGAGCAGCCCCCCCAAAAGCGCGCTCGCCCGGCCGATGCGCCCGCCCTTTTGCAAAAACTCCAAAGAGCCGACCGAGAAGAGGAGTTGCAGCTCGCCCTTCATCTCCTCCATCACCGCCACAATCTCCGCCATGCTCTTGCCCTCGTCGCGGAGCCCCGCGGCGCGCGCGACCATCGCCCCGATGCCGACGCTGCACGAGCGCGTGTCGACGACCGTCACGGGTACGCTCGCCTCCTCCTTGGCGAGATTGGCCGAGGCGACGGTGCCCGAAAGCTCGCCGCTGATGTCGAGGCAGAGGATTTCGTCGGCCCCGTCCGCCACCGCCTCTTTAAAAACCTTCCCAAAGTCCTGCGGGCTCGGCTGGCTCGTCGTGGGCAGCGCCGCGCCCGCTTGCACGCCCTCGATGATTTCTTTGGCGCTAATCTCGAGCCAGTCCTTGTAAGTCTCGCCCTTGAAATGGACGTAGAGAGGCACGCGCCGGACGTTGAGCCTTTCCAAGGTCTCGGCGGGCAGGTCGCAAGTCGAATCGGTAATAATCGCAATCATGGCATCCTCACGTAAGGGTTGGGGGTTTTTGACCCTATTGACTTTAGCCACCCCTAATTTAGATGCCCAAGTATACGTGATGGTGAGGCAACGCGTGAGAAAGAAAGGACAGGGCTCGAGAATGTCCTCAATTCGGTGGTCTGACTGGATGGCGAGGAAGTTCCCGGAAAGTCAGAAAAGCTCGCCTCTCTACCTGTAAACAAAGGCTCGAGACAGGCGACGCCTGCGAGCACTTGTCGGCACGAGCCGCGCCTCCGTGAGCCACGTCACGCCAGCCACCGCGCTCCGGCCCGTACTCGTTCCGACCACCACTCGAGTTCTGCACGCTGCCGCGCGCGGTGCTGCTCGTCCGCACGCGCTACTCCCCACGCCTTGAAGCACCCGAGCATCAAGAACGCGCTAAGCAGACTCAGCTCTAGCTGCGGTTGCCACCACGACGCGTCAAAACGCGCCCCGAGGCGTTCCGCCAGCCGCCGTTTATACAGGTCGATGGCCGCCTCACGAGAAACGGGAAGCTCGCCAGAACTGGTTACGAGATAATAGGCGAGGTCAACGGCTGGGACGGTCGGCGTAGGGCGCGCCCAGTCCAGGAGAACGAGCCGCGGACGCGCCCCGCGAACGATGCCAAGGTTGGCCGGGCGCCAGTCCCCATGCGTCAGCGTCTGCGGATAGCGTGCGAGCGCGGTGCAGAGGGGGCGCGGGTCATGGGCGAGGGCGCGCAACCTTTCGGCGACGTCCGCGTCAACCAAGGAGGGCAACGCGCGCCACCCCTCCAGAAGTATGGCGAGGACCGGTGTTGACCTTGTCGCCGCCAGCCGCTCAATCTTCTCGGGTGCGGTGTGCGTGAGCAAATGCTGCGGGCTGCACAGGTGCATGTCGGGATTTTGTAACGCGGCGTCCTCCCAAAAGGCGACGTGGAGCGCCGCCATCGCGTCCAAGACGAACGCGTTGTCCGCTGTTGAAAGGGCCGCGCCGTCGGGCAACAGGGTGTGGGTGACGTCGTGCATCAGAATGGCGTAGTCCGTCCCGTCGACGGCGCAGCCGATGATGGCGTGGTCGATTTCCTCCGGCAGGCGGTCGAGGAGGCCGTGCTGCCAGATGGCGGTCGCGCGGCCATGCTTATCGTCGGTCGCCTGCATGACCCAGTCCCGCTCGCGCGCCATCCGCTTGAGGACGTAGCGCGGGTGCGCCGCGCCATCGGTCTCGAGGTCGGTCTCAACCGCGATGAAGTGACTTTCGGTTGAAGACCAGCCCGCCGTCTGGAAAGGCGCGAGCCGCGTTGCCGTTATGGGCTGCTGCACGAGGGCGCTCAACGTCTCCGGCTGCGTCATGGTTTCGATGCTGGGGTATAAGGTGTGTTTCATGGTGACTACACTCTAGGCCAATCACGTAACGACTGTGTTCCCTTTCGGACTGTGACACTACACAGCGCCACTTTACCCGTCCTTTCATCCGCGGTCGCCATACTTTGCCCAAAAGGCTATGTTCATACAGGCACAGCCTACGCGACAGTGTTTTAGACGATTGACTAAAACGGCTCGAGCCGATAAAGTAACCCATGCCCAGACCAGCCACAGAGAACGCCGAAGAAGCCCTGCTGGACGCCGCCGAGCGGCTGCTCACCAAAGTCGGCTACGCCAACATCAGCACCCGCACGCTCGCCAAGGAAGCGGGCGTCAACCACGGGCTGGTCCACTACTACTTCGGCTCGATGGAGAATTTGTTCCTGCGCGTTTTGGAGCGCTTTACCGAACGCCTCATCAAACGCCAGCGCGCGATGTACGCCGCCGACGAACCCTTTATCGAGAAGTGGCGGACGGCGATGGCGTTCATCGACGAGGACCTGCGCTCGGGGTATCCCAAGATACTGCGCGAGCTTCAGGCCCTGGCGCTCAACACCCCCGCGCTGCGCGACCGCATCATCCAGGTGAACGCCAGCTGGCGCGCGGTGCTGACCGAGGCCCTCTCAAAGGCGCGTACCGAGTACGGCCTGACGTGGAGCGAGGAGAGGCTCGAGGCCTTGGTGTCGCTGGTGATGACTTTTAACCACGGGCTCATTACCGAACGGTTGCACGGGGTGACGGACGGACATGACGCGCTTCTAGCGCTCATTGAAGACTGGCTCACCTCCTTGGAGAGGCGCGCGCCCGTCTCGAGCTAGCGGCTAAAGGTGAGAACGTTGACAAACCGAGCCGCGTGTGCTACTTTTAGTCACTTGACCAATACGCTTGACTAAAAGCTGGTTTTGTTCCGGAGGTCATCATGGGCGGAAGTTCGCGGGCTGCGCAGCTTGTTCAGGACGGGGTTAGACGCTCCGACGCGCGACTCCTACAGCGTCAACTTTCAGGGCGTCAATCTGAGGGGGGACGCCCGTGAGAGCCAGAGAGCCGGACCGCTCGGGCTTTGTCTCGAACGACGGGGTCAACATTTACTATGAAGTTCACGGCACGGGCGCGCCGACCCTCCTGCTCCTCCCCACCTACCAGATCGTCCACAGCCGCGCCTACAAGATGCAAGTTCCTTTTCTGGCCGACCACTACCGCGTCATCACCTTTGACAGCCGGGGGAGCGGTAAGTCGGACAGACCCGAGACCGACTACGGCATCGGCGCGTTGGTGGGCGACGCCTTGACCGTCCTGGACGAGGTCGGGGTGGACACCTTCGGGACGGTTGCCCTCTCGGCATCGTCGCAAACGTCTCTTTACTTGACGGCTCGCTGCACGGCGCGCGTCCTCGGCATGGTCATCGTCGGCGGCTGGGCGGGGCGCGACAGCACGCCCCAAACGCGGGCGGCTTGGGAGGCGCGCAAAACGCTGATGCTCTCCGACTACGACACGTTTGTCGAGAGGTTCTTCGAGGGCGTCTTTTCCGAGGCGCACTCGAGCAAGGCCCGCGACGACGGCTGGGATTGGGCGCACGAGACCGACCCCGAAACGCTTGTCGCCACCAGCGAGCACGGCTGGGCGCACCTCGACGGGCGCGAGGTGATAGACAAGGTGACCTGCCCGGTGCTCATCATCCACGGCAAAGACGACAGGCGCGTCCCCTTCGAATGGGGCGAAGACCTCCACGCGCGCCTCCCGAACTCCCGGTTGGTTGCCTTTGAAGGCGGCGGTCACTCTCCCACCGCCCGCGACCCGGTAAAGGTGAACCACCTCATCAGAGACTTCTTCGGTTTCGAGAAACCCCGACAGAGCGTGTTTCACCGGGCGCTCACGAGGCCCAAACGGGCGCTCTTCGTCTCGAGCCCCATCGGCCTCGGCCACGTCCAGCGTGACCTAACAATCGTCCGGGAGCTTAGAGGCCTCGTGCCGGACTTAGAGGTTCACTGGTGGGCGCAGCACCCGGTGACGCGCGTGCTGGGAGAGGCGGGCGAATTCGTCCACCCGGCGGGCGCTGGCATGGCCTCCGAGTCGGAGCACTGGGAGGAGGAGGCGTCGGGTCATGACATTCACGCTTTTTACGCGTTTAGGCGCATGGACGAAATCTTGCTCGCCAACTTCATGCGCTTTCACGACCTCGTGCAAAGCGAACCCTACGACCTGTGGATCGGCGACGAGTCGTGGGAGGTGGACTACTATTTGCACGAAAACCCCGAACTCAAGACCGCGCCTTACGTCTTTTTAACCGACGTAATCGGCTTTTTGCCGGTTGACGCGGGGGACGCCAGGGAGCGCGACCTCACCGCGGACTACAACGCGGAAATGCTCGAGCAGCGCGCGCGCTTTCCCTACCTGCGCGACCTGTCGCTCTACGTCGGCGACTACGAGGACCTGCCCGACGGCACCTTCGGCCCCGGTTTGCCGGAGATTCGGGCGTGGGCGAGGGAGTGGTTCGAGCCAGTCGGCTACATCGCGCCGTTCGACCCGGCCATATACCGGGACACACCCGCGCTCAGAAAGCGCCTGGGGTACGAGACCGAGGGGCCGCTCTTCTTCGCCGCGGTGGGCGGGACGGCCATCGGCCGCTCGCTCCTAAAGAAAGTTGCGGAGGCTTTTAAGCTCGTGCGGCAGGCGCGCGCGGATGCCCGCATGGTGATGGTGACCGGGCCGCGCATCGACCCGGCCTCTTTGCCTGACATAGAAGGCCTGGACAAACGCCCCTACGTCCATAACCTCTTCGAGCACCTCGCCTGCGCCGACGCCGCCGTGGTGCAGGGGGGCTTAAGCACCACGATGGAACTCGTCGCCTTGAAACGGCCCTTTATCTACTTCCCACTGCGCCAGCACTGGGAGCAGTTGCACCACGTGGCCCACCGTCTGGACCGCTACGGCGCAGGCGTCCGTCTGAACTACGCCACGACCTCCCCCGAGGCGTTGGCCGGGGCGCTCGTGGGGGCGCTCGAGCAACCCGTCTCCTACCGCGAGGTCGCCCCGGGCGCTGCCCGCCGCGCCGCCGAGCGCATCGCCAGCTTGCTCTAGGTCAACCCGGATTCGTTTTCCTTATTCATCGGCTTTGGCTACGCCCGGCTGAGACTATGCTCGAGCCAATACTCCCCAATTTGCACCGCGTTCAAGGCGGCCCCCTTACGTATCTGGTCGCCCGAGGCAAAAAGGGCGATGCCGCCGGGCAACGACGCGTCCTCGCGGATGCGGCCCACCAGCACGTCGTCTTTGCCGCTCGCCTCTAGGGGCATCGGGAAATAGTTGTTGGCGCGGTCGTCTATCACTATGACGCCCGGCGCGCTGCAAAGCACCTCGCGCGCCTCAGCTTCGCTCACGGGCCGCGCGAACTCGGCGTGGATGGCCTCGCTGTGGGCGCGGAACACGGGCACGCGCACGCAGGTGGCGGAGACGCGCAGCTCGGGCGCGTTCAGAATTTTGCGCGACTCGAGCAAAAGCTTGCGCTCCTCGACGTTGTAGCCGTCCTCGCCCACCTCGGAGTCGTGGGAAAAGAGGTTGAAAGCGATGGGATACTTGAACTTTTCGGGTGTGCTTTCGGCACCCTCGAGGGCGGCTTTGGTGCCGGTCGCAAGCTCATCAATCCCCGCCGCTCCCGCGCCCGACACGGCTTGGTAGGTGGCGACGGTGGCGCGCTTCAAACCAAAGGCGCGGTGGAGCGGTGCGAGCGCCATAAGCGCGACGATGGTCGAGCAGTTCGGAACGGCGATAACGCCTTGATGGTCTAGGGCCGCCTCACCATTAATTTCGGGGATGACTAAGGGCGCGCGCGCGTCCATGCGCCAGGCGGAGGTGTTGTCGATGACGAGCGCGCCGTGCGCGGCCCATCCCCAGGCGTGCGCCTTGGAGATGCTGCCGCCCGCGGAGGAGAAGACGATATCCGCGTTTAAGTTGCCGTCTTCAGGGAGCGTTTGCAGCGTGTACGTTTTGCCCTCATGCACCACCTCTTTGCCCGCCGAGCGCGCCGAGGCGTAAAGCGTGAGGGTTGTAACGGGAAAGGAGCGCTCCGTGAGAAGTTTTAGCAACTCCTGACCTACGGCTCCGGTGGCTCCGACGATGGCTACGCGCATATGGAAATCTCCCTATGATGATAGAACGGTCTTCCGCCGCCTTGCCGAGTTTAACACGGCTCTTTACCCAATCTTGGGGTTTTCGACTCAGCAAATAGAGTAGGGTGTTCGATTTGTCTTACTCGAGGCGCAAGCCTACACGCGTTGGCCCTATAGCATCTCATACGAACTTGTAGTCATGAGTAAGCGGCGACATACTGAGATGGCACGAACCGCGAAACTCGAGGGGCACCTGAGCAGCGATGAACTGAAAGAACGCTACTTGAGGTGCGAACACAAAGCCGATCGCACCCCCGCCTACTCATACCGCAACGCCTCGATGGGGCTCAAGTTGGCCGCGCGGCTCGCGGGCCACACCCCGAAGATCACCCCCGTCGCCACGCTCACAAAAAACGCCAAGAGGATGGTCACGGGGTTCAAGACCACCGTGTCGACGAAGGGCACCAGCGCGACGATGAGGTAGAGGCTGCCAATCGCCAGCGCCAGCCCGATAAGCCCGCCCACCACCGTCAGCACCACCGCCTCGATAAGGAACTGCTGCAAAATGGTGCCTTTTTTAGCGCCCAGGGCCTTGCGCAACCCGATCTCGCGGGTGCGCTCGGTCACCGACACGAGCATGATGTTGAGGATGCCGATGCCGCCGACCAAGAGGCTCACCGCGCCGATGCCGCCCAGCACCACCTGCAAGATCAGGGTGATGGTGTTGAACAGGCTCAGCGCGCCCTCGATGGTCTGGATGGTGTAGGTGTCTTCGCCGCGGCGACGGTCGAGGATGGCGCGCACCTGGCCCTCGATGTCTTGGACGTTGCGGTCTAGGGAGATGGTGATGGGGAAAAATTCGTACTCGCCGCGGGGCACGGATGGGTAGTTGAGATAGAAAGTTTCTAAGGGCGTGTCGCCGCTCGAGTCATTCGCAAACGCGCCCAGCGCGCCGCTGATGCGTTCCTTGACGCCGATAACGGTGTAGAAGCTCCTCGAGCCGCCCACCGTCACGCTGATCTCTTGGCCGATAGGGTCTTCGTTATCGTCAAAAAGGCCTTCCGCGGCGTCGGCGGAAAGCACGACGACGGGCGAGGCCCGCGCCGCGTCGCCCGCGCTGAAGTAGCGCCCCTTGGCGAGTTCCAGGGAGCGGTCCACCTCGACCGCGTTGGCGGTGGTGCCGTTCACGGTAAAGAGCGTTTCTTCCTCGCCAAAACGCGCCGCGCCGCGCACCGACTGCTGCTGCAAAATGTCGATGGGGAGCCTTGATAATGCCTCGATGTCGTCGTCGGTGAAGGGCTCCGCCTGCGGGTTCTCCTGGTCGATAATCACGAAGAGCGACTGCGACCCGAAGCTCTGCAACTGGTCGGTGATGCCCGCCGTCGCTATCGCCCCCATGCTGATGGTCGTGACCACGGCGAACACCCCGATGACCACGCCCAGAAGCGTCAGGACGGAGCGCAAACGGTTGCCGACGAGCGCCTCAAAGGCGGTGCGGATGTTCTGAAGAAACACGGTTTAACCTCCAGAGAAGCGCAGGTTTGGGCCCTTCTCTTTTATCCTTTTCTCTCAGCACTCACGGGATGCCCCCCGTAAACACCGCCTGGCGGCGCTCCGCGACCGTCTCGACGTGCGAAACTTGGCCGTCCAGAACGCGCACGATTTTTTCGCAGTGTTCGGCCACGTCCTGTTCGTGCGTGACCATGACGACGGTGCGGCCTTCGTCGTGGAGTTCGGCAAAAAGCCCCAAGATTTCCTCCCCCGTGCGGCTGTCTAAGTTGCCGGTCGGTTCGTCGGCTAGCAAAATATCGGGGTCGGTGGCGAGCGCGCGGGCGATGGCGACGCGCTGCTTCTGCCCGCCCGAGAGCTGGTTGGGGCGGTGGTCGAGGCGGTTGGCAAGGCCCACCCGGGCAAGCGCCTCCTTGGCGAGCGCGGTACGCTCCCTCGGCGGGGTGCCGCGGTACATAAGGGGCAGCGCTACGTTGTGCAGCGCGTCGGCCCTGGCGAGCAAGTTATACGCCTGAAAAATAAAGCCGATGCGGCGGTTGCGAATCGTCGAGAGTTCGTCTTCGGAAAGCCCCGACACCTCCTCGCCCGCGAGCTTGTAGGAGCCGCTGGTGGGGGTGTCGAGGCAGCCCAAAATTTGCAGAAGCGTGGACTTGCCCGAGCCGGAGGGTCCCATGATGGCGACGTACTGACCACGCCCGATTTCTAAATCGAGCCCGCGCAGCGCGTGGACTTCTAAACCGCCCTCGAGCCGATAAATTTTACGAAGCTCCTGCGCCGAGATGACGACATTTTGATTCACCCCGTCCGCAGCTTGGTTCACACCATCATCAACCGCGGAGGCTGCGTCCGGGGCGGGGGTAACGCGGCTCACTGGGCGGCCCCCACGTCGTCCCCCGACGCGGTGGTCGTTTCATCGGTCAGCGGCTCGTACTGAACCGGGCCGTCCTCCAGGGTGTCTAAGTTGATAACCGCGATGAGGTCGCCCGCCGCCAACGCGTCGCTCCGCGCGGCGGCGAGGGTGGCGTTGCGGTCTAAAACTTCCAGGGTCACGCGCGCCGCCGTGCCCTCGCCGGGCTCGCTCTCGGTCACCTTATAGACCCAGCTCGTGTTGTCTTCTTCGCTGATGGCCTCGAGCGGCACGAGCAAGGCGTCGGCTATCTCGTTGACGGTCACGCGCGCGGTCACGGTGTAGCCAGGTTTGATGAGGCCCGCCTCGACCGCCTCTTGGGCGGCCCCGGTAAAGTCGAGCTCGGCCTCCACCTGCGCGGCGCTGCCGTCGCGGTCGGCCACGGGGCTCACGCGGCGCACGACCGCCTCGAACGAGCGGCTGGTGTCGGCGTCGGGGACGACCTGCGCGGGCTGGCCCGCGGCGAGTTCGAGAGCGCGGTTCTCGTCGAAGTCCGCCCTCACCGTCAGGGTCGAGGTGTCAATCAGTGTGACCGACCCGTTCGCCGCGCTCACCTGGTCGCCCACGTCGAAGCCGATGTCGCTCACCACGCCCGCGAAGGGGGCGGTGAGGACGGCTTCCTCCAAGTTTTCCTGCAGGTTGCCGATGGTGGTCTCTAAGCCCGCGATGGTCGCTTCTGAAGAGCGCGTCTGCGCTTCCGAGAGTTGCGCGAACGAGCTCTCGCGGCTCTCGGCGGTTCGTAGCGAGCCTTCGGCCACCTCCACCGCCCGCTGCGCCTGGGTGGCGGCGTCCTGGGCGGCGGTGAGCTCGCTTTGCGAGGCCGCGCCCGCGTCGAAAAGGCGCTGGGAGGTTGATAGGGCGGTCTGCGCTTCGCGCAATGTCTCTCTTGCGTTTTCCAAGGTGCTCCGGGCGCTCTCGACGCCGCTCGCGGTGTCGAGTTCGTCCACCTCCTGCTGCGCCGCCAAGCGCCGCGCGTCGGCCTGGGCGGAGGTCAGGCTGGCCTGGCTCGAGGCCAAGTCGCGCTCTAAGGCGGCGGTGTCGAGCCGGGCCAAGACCGCGCCCGCCGCCACGCGGTCGCCCTCCTCGACCGGGATTTCGGCGACGGTGCCGCCCATGCCAAAGGTGAGCGTGCGCTCCCTCGCCGCCTCGACCACGCCCGTGCCCGAGACCTCGCGCGTGAACGCCCCCGTGGTCACGCGCTCGACCGCGGTGCGCACGCCCTGCGGCGCGCTGCTGCGGCGCAAAAACACCACGCCGACGGCCACCACCGCGACGACGGCCACGATGACGAGCAGCCAACGCCGCGCCGCGCCCCTACGTGCTTTCATAATTCACCCTCTTCTGCTCCCGTCCTGACATCACGGCCCGGCGGCGCTCCCTTGGACGGTCTGCTCGAGCCCCAGCAGCGCCTCCGCCAGGCTGTGCCGCGCGGCGGCGGCGTCCGCCACGGTGTTGGCGCGCTCTAACCTGGCGTTTTCAAAGTCCAGGCGGGAGATGCTGCCCGCCTCGAAGCGCACCCCCTGGGCGCTCAGCGTTTCTTCGGAGGTGGCGAGGTCGGCGAGCGCGCTCTCCAGGCGGCCCTGCGCCGCCACGACCGCGTTGTAGCTCCCGCGCACGGCGAGCTCCAAGGAGCGCCGGACCTCGTTAAGTTGCGTCTGCGCGTTACTAAGCGTGTCCTCGGCGGCCTCGATGTCGGCCCGCGGGCTAAAGGCGTTGTCCACAGCTTCCAGACTCACCCTCGAGAGTTCGACCGCCCGCTCGGCGGCGCGCAACTGGGCGTTGTCGCTAAGGCGGGCGAGGACGGTCTCGAGCGCGGGCACCTCGACCGCCCCCTGGGTTTCTTGCAGCACGAGACCCTCGGCGCTCGCCCCTATCTGGCTGGCGAGGTCGCTGTAGGCTAGGTTCCGCGCCTCCTGCGCGTCCGCCACGCCCCGCTGCGCGCTGGCGAGTTCGTTCTCCGCGCGGTCCACGTCGAGCTGGGTGGCGGCCCCCGCCTCTAAACGAATCCGCTGCGCCTGGAGGGTCGTCTCGGCGATGGCCTGACGCTGCTCGGCCAGGGAGAGCGCGTCGTCGGCCTCCAGCGCGTCATGGTACGCGCCCGCCACGGCGCTCCGGGCGGCTAAGCGGGCGGCCTCCAAGGCTTCTTGCGCCCCCGCGACCCCCTGCGCCGCCCTCACGCGCGGCAGCCGCAAGGCCAGCGGGTCGGCTTCTGTACGCGCGAGTTCGCGCTCCGCCGCGGCGAGGTCAGCCCCGGCCGACACCACGTCGGCGTCCACGGCGAGACCCAAATCCACCGCCTCGGCAAGCGTGAGCGAGACCTCGTCTTGCCCCGTTTCATTTTGTACTGCTTCGTCCTGCACCGTCCCGCCCGTCGCGCCGCCCGAAACCGCCTCCCGGGACGCGCCCCCCGTGGCTTCACCCTGAGCTACAGCAAGGGGCGCGAGGAGGACGGAGAGGGCGAGGGAGAGTGCAAAACCTTTGTGGACTAACGTGTTTAGGATGCCTTTGGAACAACTGGAATGACCAGGATAAACGCGCCCTACTTCAGCATCCGTCTCAGCAAAATTTTCAAGGTTCTCTTCGGCAAAACAAGCTTCAAAACGCGCAAAGCGGCGCGACTTCTGCGTACGAACCATCCGTCTCATCGGAACACCTCCATAGGGTCCAGCGCGAGGGCGCGGGCGAGGTCTAAGCGCGCGGTGAGCAGGGCGTCCTCCGCGCGGGCGTAGGTCAGGGCCGCCTCCGCGGCGTCTAGCTGGGCCTGCGACAGCTCCAAAGGCGAGATGAGACCCAACTCGAACCGGCGTTGCGCCGCTTCCAGGGCCGCGCGGCTCTGCTCGAGCAACTCCCCCGCCACCTCCAAACTCGCGCTCGCCGCCGCGAGGTTGTTCTGCGCGCCCGCCGCCTCGAGCCGGGCGAGTTCCAACACGCGCTCGGCCTGCATCCGGCTCGCCTCGACGTTGAGCCGCGCGGCCCTTAGCGCCGCCGAAAGCCGTATGTCGAGCGGGATGCTCACGTCCAGAGAAACGCTCACGCTGCTCGAGCGCGCCTCGACCTCGTCCAACAAGCTCTGCGCGTTGGGGTCGTAGGAGAACGACAAGGCGGGCTGATAACCGTCGGGGCCAACCGTGCTGTAGGCGGCCCCCACCTGGAGCGCGCGCGTGTTGACGTTGCGCGTGTAGCCCAAGCTTAAGGAGCCGCCCGGCAGGTTGTCGCGCAGGGTGGCCCGCGCGGTGAGTTCTTGCTCGAGCACGTTCAGCCGCGCCTCTTGCACGTCGGAGCGGTTGAGCAAAAAATCGGTCGGGTCGGTTGAGGGGTCAAGCAAGGGGTCAACGGAGAGATTCGGCTCACCTGCGGGTTGCGTAGTTTCATCCTGAACTTGAGCTTCCGGCCCTTCAGCACCATCCACTGCACTCTCGCCCGGCGCGACCGCCGCCACGCTCACGCCCAGCGTCAGGGACAAAGAGGACAAGGCCTGGACTTCGCTCCGCTCGGCCTCCGCGAGGTCGCTTCTGGCCCCACTCAGCGCCACCTCCGCCTGCGCGACCTCGAAATCGGTGGCCGCGCCCGCCCCTAAGCGTTCGCGCGTGGCTTCTAACGTCGTGGCCGCCTGCTCCACTTCCGAGCGCCGCAGCGCCACCGTCTGCGCCGCGCGGAGCGCCGCGAGAAAGCGATTCGACGCGTCCAAAAGCGCGTCGGTGCGCGCGTCGCGCAAAGCGCTCTCGGCCCGCAGCACGCCCCAACGCGCCCGCTGCGCGCTGTCGTAGCGCGGCCCGAAGGGCACCACGTTGAGCGTCGTCGTGAGCGCGAGCGGGTCCAGGCCCGAGGTGCTTAAATCTTCCGCCTCGGGAAACGTGGGCGACTCGAGCGCCCCCCGCGTCCGCGTATAGCCGCCCGAAAGCTGCGCCGAGAGGGGCGAGGCGACCACCTCGAGCTGCCGCCGCGCGAAGTCCAGGTTCGTCTCAGCGAGCGCCACCGTCGGGCTCTCCAAAGCCAGCGCCAGCGCCTCTTCAAAGCCCAGCGGGTCGCCAGCGCCCTGCGCCCCAGCGAGGAGGGGCATCATGACCGTCAGCAACCACAGGAATGTGCAGCTCCTCACACGTCTAGTCCCGTTTTCACGACTTTTAAACCTGTAGTGACGAATCGTCGTTCCCTTCCGCCGCCCCCGCGGCCTCCCCATGATATCTGCAAGAAGGTCGCCAACACGGTATTTTCACTTGCTAAAGCACCTTTGCCACGCGAAGCAAGGAGAAACAAGTAACAAAGCAGGCGGAGAAAACACCCGGAACCTGCTCGCCCAGACCCGCCCGACGTTTATCCCGGCGCGGAGAGTAAAAAGGGGACGAGCGCGAACACCGCAAAAAAGACACCCACCAGGAGAGTGCCGCGAATCGCCTTGGCGCGCTCCCCGGTCGTCTCGCGCAGGCCCAAGAAAACGAGCGCCAGGAGCCACGCCGTTCCGAGGTAGCTTAGGAGGGTGGAGGCCCGGCCCGCGACGCTCGAGCCCAGCTCCCGCTGCAACCGGTTCGTCGCCTCGGTGAGCGCCTGCGGGTCGCTTAAGTCGCCAATGATGGGCGTCACCTCCACCGGGAAAATGGCGATGATGACGATGGTCAGGACGCCCAAGACAATCTGCGGCGCCATCGCGTAGCCCGTCACGGCCCAGGGCTTTGCGCTCAGCCCCGCGCCTATTCTCGCCAAAAGCCCGTAAATAAGCCAGCCGAAAAAGGGGGCCAGCGCCGCGCCCGCCACGCCGCCGACGAGCGCGAACTGGGCGAACGCGCTCTCGGACCCGAACGCGTCGAGCTGCGGCAGCACGAGCAGGTAACCGCTCACCGCCGACACGAGCGCTGTGATGAGCACCACCCAAAAAGCGCCTCCCGCACCTCCTTCTTTTGCAGCTAGGTCTCTAAAAAACGTTACGGGGTTCGTAAGCACGTGTCCAATTGCGTCGAGCATCCTTTCCTCCATAAGTCTTTGGCGATCCGTCCGGCCCCTCAGGCGTTGTTACCGCCCACTATAACGGGCGCATCTGGGGCGGGCCTCACCCAAAAGGCGTAAAAACTGCGCGAACACCAAAAGAGTCTAAAAGACGAGCGGGAAAACCGCCAGCGGCAAACGTCCCGCCTCACACACGTTTACCTCATGACGAAGGGGTGAGGGATGGATTTGGACACTTTGACAAACCTCCCTGAAAACGATTACGATTACGCCACTAAATCACGACGCGTTGTCCCGCCGCTGAGAAGCCGAAACTGGGAACCTAAGCTTAGCGCGCGGACCGGAAGGAGAGCATGACCGTACGTCTGGAGGACGTGGCACGCGAGGCGGAGGTCTCGAGCGCCCCACGGCACATGGTTGTTTCGCCCCCCCTTCCTGCTGTGCAAAGCAAGGAGAAAACCGGGACGCCGCAGCCGTTGGCGCGACCGCCCTGAGGAGCCGCCAGGAGGAGGTGCGACACTTTTTGTTAACCAGAGCTTTGGCCTGAGTCCAGTTGGTCCAAGTCGAGTTAGTCTTGAGTCAAGTAAAGATTGGAGAAAAAACATGAAGCGATTTTTGGGATGCCTACTCACGCTCGTTCTTTTAAGTCTTCTGGGTGCCGCCTTCGCGCAGGACAGACCCTATGAGGGCTTGGAGCTCAACATCGTCACCTTTACGGGGCCGCAGATTGCCGAGCCCCTGCAGCGCCGCGCGCCTGAATTTGAAGAGAGAACGGGCGCGACGGTCAACGTCATCACCGTGCCCTTCTCGGACCTCTACCAGCAGATTTTGACCGACGTGGCGACGGGCACGAACTCGTACGACGGCTTTGTGTTCGCGCCGCAATGGATCGTGGACTACGCGAACCCCGGCTATTTAGAAGACCTCACCGCGCGCGTGGAGGGCGACGAGCAAATCCAGTGGGACGACATCGCGCCCTTTTTCCGCGACTTTTCCTCGACTTACCAAGGCAGCGTCTACACGATTCCTTTAGACGGCGATTTTCAAATGGTCTACTACCGCACCGACGTACTCGATGAACTCGGCATGGAGCCGCCCGAAACGTGGGATGACTACCTCGCCATCGCGGAAGCCGCCGACGGCATGGACATGAACGACGACGGCGAGGGCGACTACGGCTCGTGCATCGCCAAGAAGCGCAACGCGCAGTCTTATTGGATGATTTCCTCCATCGCCTCGGCCTTTTTGCAGGCGCAGGGCACCGCCGAGGGGGCTTTCTTTAACCTTGCGACGATGGAACCCCTCTACGGCCCCAACGAAGCTTTTTCACAAGCACTCGACATCTACACGGCCACCACGCAGTACGGCCCGCCCGACGAGCTCAACTTAGACGTGGGCGACACCCGCGGGCTTTTCACCTCGGGTCGCTGCGCCCTGACGCTCGACTGGGGCGACATCGGCACCTTAGCGATCGACCCCGACACGTCGGTGGTGCAGGACAGGGTGGGCGCGGTGATTCTGCCGGGCTCGAGCCGCATCCTCAACCGCGAGACGGGCGAACTCGTCGACTGCACCCCCGAAATCTGCCCGCACGCGATTGACGGCATCAACCACGCGCCCTTCGCCGCCTTTGGGGGCTGGTCCGGCGCGGTCAACGCGGCGGCGGACGAAGAGGTCAAGAACGCCGTCTACGACTTTTTCTCCTACATGAGCGCCCCGGAGCAGTCCAACCAGGACGTGACGGTCGGTATCACCGGCTTTAACCCCTACCGCACTTCTCAGTTCGAGAGCTTAGCCAACTGGGTCGCGGCGGGCATGAGCGAGGAGGCGGCGCAGGTTTATTTGGGCGCGATTCAGGACAGCCTGAACAGCCCCAACATGGTTCTTGACCTGCGCGTGCCGCAGAACCAGCGTTACCAGCAAATCGTGCTCGACACCGCGCTGGCGCAACTCCTGGCGGGCGAAATCACCAAAGAGGAGGCGATGGGGCAGATTTACGAAGGCTGGCAGGAGACGACCGATGAACTAGGCCGTGACGCGCAGCGCGAGGCTTACGTCGGCACGCTCGGGGTGGAGCGCTAGGTTTTCGCCGGGTCCCACTTTGTTACAAAGACAGGGTGACAGAGCGGGACCCCCCGTCAAGCAGATAAACTATATCTATGCAAACTCAGAAGAAAGCTCTCTCCTCTCACGCCGCGCCCAAGACCTTTGGGGCGCGGGTGGGGGGGTGGCTCGAGCGCCACGCGGGCAACGTCTTCTTGCTCCCCGCCGTGCTGGTGGTGCTCGCGCTCTCTATTTTTCCGCTGCTTATTTCGGCCTATTTAGCCCTGTCGCGCCTCCAGTTCGTCCGGGGGGGCATCGACATCACTTTTGTCGGCTTCGCCAACTTTCGCAAGCTCCTCTTAGGAAGCGAGCGGCAACACTTCCGCGGCGTGCCGGGCGAGCTGGCGCTCCTCTCCTGGCTTGTTGTGGGGGTTGTGGCGGTGCTTTTCGTGTACGCGCTGTGGCGCTACACACGCGGGAAAAATTTCAGCGTCGGCGGGCTCATCTACCGCGTCATAACGTTCGGAATTCTGGGTCTCGGCGTGTGGTACGTCCTCAAAACCCTGAGCGCGGGGGGTCGCCCCGGCAGCCTCATCGTGACGCTCGTTTACGTGTTCGTGGGCATCACCTTTCAATATCTGCTCGGTCTCTCTCTGGCGCTCCTTACTACGCAAAAGCTGCCGGGCCGCCGCTTTTTCCGCGTGGTGTTCCTCCTGCCCATGATGATTACCCCCGTCGGCGTCGCCTACACGTTTCGGATGCTCACCGACACGGGCAAGGGGCCGCTCAAGCCCCTCTTAGAAGCGGTGGGGCTCGGCGGCGCCTCCTGGGTCAACAGCGCCTGGGGCGCGCGCTGGGCGGTGATGGTCGGGGACATCTGGCAGTGGACGCCTTTTATGTTCATCATCCTCCTGGCCGCCATCGAGGGCCTGCCCAACGAACTTTTCGAGGCCGCGCACGTTGATGGGGCGAGCCGTCTGCAAATCTTCTGGACCATCACCCTGCCGCAAATAGTCCCGGTGAGCGCGACGGTGGTGCTCATCCGCATGATTGAAGCGTTTAAGATTGTGGACCTGCCCAACGTGCTGACCAACGGCGGGCCGGGCACCGCGACGGAGTCCTTGACGCTCCACTCGTTTTTCACCTGGCGCGCTCTCGATTTGGGGGGCAGCGCCGCGATTGCTTATATGCTCATGTTTGTGTCGTTATTTATCTGCATCTCGTACGTGAACCTTGTCTACGCGCCCGCGACTCGGAGGTAGCAGTGTTTAAAGAGATAAGGTTTAGGAGCCAGGATGTTTAAAAGTCGGGGTCTCAATAAACCTTCACCCTTCGGCGCGCTTGTTTCATACGTGCTGCTCGCCGCCTGGGCGCTGGTGGTGCTTTTTCCGCTCTACTGGGTGGTGATTACGTCGTTCAAACTGCCCATTCAGGTCAACAACGGCCCCTTCTATTTGCCTTTTGTGGACTTCCAGCCCGCGGCGGACGCGTGGCGCTATGTGTTCGTGACCGTCTGGAACGATACGGTCAGGCCCTTTGTCAACACCGTCGTGGTAGCGCTCCTCTCTTCGGCGCTGGCGCTCCTTTTTGGCGGGAGCGCGGCCTACGGTCTCACCAGATTCACGTACCGCCCGCGCCTCGCCGCCGTGTTTGTCGCGCTCGGCCTTCTCGCGCTCGCGGTGGTGGGCGTGAACTTAGGCGTCCCCTGGGTGCTCGCCGCCGTCGTGGCGGTGGCGGTTTTTCTCCTCTTGTTGGGGCCCATCTCGAGACGTTCCGCCCGCTCGCTTCAAAACAGCGACATCGCCTTTTGGCTTATTTCGCAGCGCATCCTGCCGCCCGTCGCCATCATCATCCCCATCTACATCTTGTTTCAGCAACTCGGGCTCTTGGACACCCGGACGGCGCTCATCACCACCTACATGGCGGTCAATCTGCCGATTGTCGTGTGGCTCATGCGCGACTATTTTGCGAACATCCCGATAGAGTTAGAAGAGTCCGCCCGCGTGGACGGCGCCTCGCCCTACCGCGTGTTCTGGTCTATCGTCTTGCCCCTGGCGGTGCCCGGCTTGGTCGCCACCTTCTTGTTCGTGCTGGTCTTTGCCTGGAACGAGTATCTGCTGGCACTCTTCTTAAGCAAGGCGAACGCGCAGACGATGCCCCTGC
This sequence comes from Trueperaceae bacterium, assembly GCA_965214995.1. Classification (GTDB taxonomy): domain Bacteria; phylum Deinococcota; class Deinococci; order Deinococcales; family Trueperaceae; genus CBDCCT01. The sequence continues at coordinate 2,334,841 of CBDCCT010000002.1, read as the reverse complement.
TTATTGCCGCGCAGAACGCGACGCGCGGGCCGCAGTGGTGGACGATGTCGGTGCTTATTTTAGTCATGATCGTGCCCGTGATTTTGCTGGCTATAGCGCTCGAGCGTTTTATCTCGAGGGGACTGCTGGTGGGGGCGGTCAAAGGGTGAGAGGGAGAGATAGAAAAAAGGTGAAAGAGAAAAGGCTGAAAGAGGGGCAGATATGAACATCGTGTGTTTGGGTGACGCGCTGATTGACTTCAAGGAGGTCGGCCCGCTGACCTTTAAGGGCTTTGTCGGGGGGTCGCCGCTCAACGTGGCGGTGGCGGTCTCGAGGTTGGGGGAAAGGGTCGGCTTCGCGTCGCAGGTTTCCGAAGACCAATTCGGGAGGGCCATTCGCGCGTACCTAAACGAGAACGGGGTGGATACGTCGTTTTTGTTGGAGAGCGACGCCCCCTCGACGCTGGCTTTTGTGGGCGAGGTGGCGGGCGAGGCCGTGTTCGACTTTATCGCCAACGCGTCCGCCGACGTGCTTTACGACCCCCAACCGCGCCAGACGTTTCCTGACACGGTCAAGATGGTGCAGTTCGGCTCCATCAGCCTGCTCCAGGAGCCCGCCGCGACCACCTTGACGGACACGGTGGCGAAACACAGCCACGCGACCGTCGTCTTCGACCCCAACGTGCGCCCGGCGCTCATCCCCGACCGGGACGCCTACGAGGCGAGGCTGCGGCGCGACTGGCTGCCCATCAGCGACCTCGTCAAGGTGAGTTCGCAGGACCTGCGCTGGCTTTATCCTGACACCCCTTATGAAGAGGTCGCGCGGGCGTGGCTTAGGGAGGGACCCGAGGCCGTCATCGTCACCGACGGCGGCGCGGGCGTGACGCTCCACCGGAGGGCCAGCGAGCCGCTGCACGTCCCCGCGCCCCGCGTCGCGGTAGTGGACACTGTGGGCGCGGGCGACACCTTTACCGGGGCGCTGATGGTGGCGCTTCTGGAGGAGCCGAAACGCTCTGAGGATGCCTGGCGGGACGCGCTCGCTTTTGCCGCCGCCGCCGCCGCGGTGAACTGTACGCGGGCGGGGGCGGACCCGCCGACGCGAGGAGAGTTGAAGACGTTTCTCGAGGGGCGGTAGCATGTATGTCTAAGATGCATTTCAAAGCCCCCTTAATAAGGGGGGTTGGGGGGATCAACGGAGAGCCACATGAAACCCAAACAGCCCTTTGTCGCCAGCCCCTTTCACCTCCCCTACAACCCCAAACTCACCGAAAGAGCCAAAATGCTAAGGCAAAACATGACGCCCGCCGAAAAGAAGCTCTGGCAGGGTTGCTTGAGAAGGTTTCCGCACCGCGTCCTGAAACAGCGCCCCATAGACAACTTCATCGTGGATTTTTATTGTGCGGAGCTGAAACTTGTTATCGAGGTGGACGGAGAACGTCACAATGCGGACGAAGCGAGGGTTTATGACGAAGAGAGAACGCAGAAGCCCGAGGGCTACGGACTGCGAGTGTTACGTTTTACGAATGACGAAGTTTTGCATCAGCTAGCGCGGGTGTGCGAGGAGATTGGGCGGGCGGCTCGAGAGGATCCCCCCTGCCCCCCTTATAAAGGGGGGTTGTGAGACCGTGCTGATCACCGTCCACCTGCACCGCCGTTATTTTGGCGAGCTCGAGCGCCCCCTCGTCAGCCACGGCTCCCTCTCCGCCTCCACCTTCTTATTTGAGAGCGGCGTCCACGGCCTGAGGTTAAAAAGCGACCGGGTAGACCTCCTCATGCTCCCCTTTCAAGGCCAACAAATCTGGCGCGCGGTAGTAGATGGGCGCGACCTCACGATGGGGTCGATGTTTAGCGAACCCCGACCGACAACGGATTACCTGCGGACCTACGGCGGCTTCCTCATCCACTGCGGCGTCACGGCGATGGGCGTGCCCGGCGAGGGAGACACGCACCCGCTCCACGGCGAACTGCCCAACGCGCCTTTTGACAAAGCTTACGTTGTTGTGGGGGAGGATGAGCGAGGCGCGTACATCGGGCTCGGCGGCGAGTATCAGCATACGGTGGCGTTCTCCCACAACTACGCAGCCCGTCCGCTTGTCAAGGTGTACGAGGGTTCCGCGCGCTTCACGACGGAACTTGAAATCCATAACCTCAAGCGCACCGAGATGGAACTCATGTATATGGCGCACATCAACTTTAAGCCCGTTGACAACGGCAGGCTCGTCTACAGCGCGCCCGCCGACCCTGAGCACGTGCGGGTTCGTAAGAGCATCCCGCCACACGTAACGCCCAAGGCGGGGTATCGGGAGTGGCTCGAGCACCTGTCCCAACATCCCGAAGAGCACCATGTTTTAAAACCCGGCCTCCCCTTCGACCCCGAGGTGGTCTTCCTTATCGACTACCTCGCCGACGAAGGCGGCTGGGCGCACACAATGCAGGTCCGGCCTGATGGCAGCGCCGACTACATGCGCCACCGCCCCGAAGAGCTGGACACGGGCGTGCGCTGGATTTGCCGCACCACCGACCAGGACGCGCTCGGCATGACCGACCCGGCCACCGCGGAGCCGGAAGGGTACAGCGCGGAAAAGGCCAAGGGGAATCTCAAAACGGTTCCGGCGGGCGGGGTGTGGCGCTGCGAGGTCGAGATGGGCGTGCTGGCACCCGCTGAGGTTGAGGCGATGGAAACTCAGGTTGAGGGGACTCTTGGGGGTGGCTGACGTTCTGCTCGAGCGTTACAAACAGGACTATTTTGGGACTGCACCGAAACTTTCCTGGGACTATACTGGGACTATGAAAACCAAAACTATGGTGCCACCCGTGACAACCGTTACAAAGCACCGCTTTACCGCCGACAAATATCACAAAATGGCTCACGCGGGGGTGCTACATGAAGACAGTCGGGTCGAGCTTCTCGAGGGAGAAATCGTAGAAATGGCACCCATCGGCAGCCGTCACGCAGCGTGCGTTAAAAAGCTCAATCAGTCTCTCACGGGCCTTTTAAAAGGGCGGGCCATCGTCAGCGTGCAAGACCCCGTAGGGCTGGGGGACAGCGAGCCCGAACCGGACCTTGCGCTGCTCGAGCCTCATGAGCACTTCTATGCGCGGCAGCATCCGGGGCCGGAGGACGTGCTCCTCGTCGTCGAGGTGGCCGACAGTTCGCTCGAGTACGACCGCACTATCAAACTTCCCCTTTACGCTCGAGCGGGCGTTAAGGAGGTGTGGCTCGTAGACCTCACGCACGACCGCATCGCCGTGTCGCGCGACCCCTCGCCGCAGGGCTATGAGACGCTGCAAACCTTTAAACCCGGTCAGCCCCTCTCGCCGCTGGCTTTTGCCGACCTCAGCCTCTCCGTGGACGACGTGCTGCTCCTTTGATATGAACGTTCCCCCCACCATGCGCGCGCTCACCCTCTCCGGTACGGGTTTTGAGCATCTGCGCCTCGCCACCGTGCCCACCCCGCGGCCAGGCCCGGAGCAGCTTTTGGCTCGAGTAGACGCCGCGGGCATCTGCACCTCGCTCATCAAACTCGTCGAGCAGGGGCCGCGGCACCCTTACCTTTACGGCTGGGACGTGAACGCTCATCCCATCATCTTGGGCGACGAGGGCGCGGTGACGCTTGTGGAGGTCGGGGAGGCGTTGCGGAACCGCTACGAGGTGGGCGAGCGGTTCGTCGTCCAGCCCGCCGTGGACCATGCGCCTATAAACCACCGGGAGCGTTATGAAAACGTCGCGCACGTCCACAAACTCGCGGTCGGCTATACGCTGGCGGGGCACCTGGCGGAATACATCTTGATTCCCGAAGAGGTGTTGGAGGCGGGTTGTCTCCTCCCCTTTTCGAGCCTCCCCCACGCCCACGCCGCGATGAGCGAACCCCTCTCCTGCGTGGTCTCGGGCCAAGACCACCACCTGCACCTGACGCAGGCGACGCCCCAAAGCGAACGGTGGGCGCACAAGGGTCTCAAGAGGGGCGGCGTCACGGTGGTTATCGGCGCGGGCGCGATGGGGCGAATGCACGTGGACGCGGCGCTGGGTTACGGGCCTAAAACCATCATCGTGACCGACTTTTTAGAGGCGCGGCTAGAGCGCGTTCGTGAGCTTTTCGGCACCAAGGCGGTGGGGCGCGGAGTTGAACTGCATACCGTGAATGGGCTCGAGGATGTCCAGGGCCTTGTGGACATGCTCACCGACAATCGCGGGGCTGACGACGTGATTGTGGCGGTCGGCTCGGCCAAAGCGATTGAGACGGCGCAGCACCTCTGCGGGCGGGGCGCGGTTCTTAACCTCTTCGGCGGGCTTAAACGGGGGGAGGACGTGGTGGGGCTCGACACGGGTCTGATTCACTACAAAGAGATTGTCGTCACCGGCTCCTCGGGCGGCTCGCCGTGGGACGTCTCAAGGACTATAGAACTTTTGACCGCGGGCGAGCTAAACGCGGGCGCGCACATCACCCGCGTGGGCGACTTGAGCCACGCAGCAGGACTGTTGGAAAGAGCCAGGGCGCAAGAATTGGACGGTAAGGCGGTCGTTTACCCGCACAGGCGCAGCAGCGAGGTTTTTTCGGTAGACGGTTGGACCGCCGCAGACGAGGCAGCTTACCTTGGGGGCGTCCCCGCGACCTCCTGGTGAGCCGCACCTTTGTCGGCTTCGGCTTTGGTGCGATTCAGGCGGGGCTTTATCTTTATGAAGCAACGAAGTCGGGCGCGTTTTCTCGGCTCGTCGTCGCCTACCGCCGTCCCGAAGTGGTGACGCGCGTCCGGGCGGCGGTGGGCTTTTTTGGGCTCAACATTGCACATCAGGATGGGCTCGAGCAGGCGCAAGTCGGTCCCGTTGAAATAGAGGACGTGAACGTTCCGGCGGACCGCGCACGCCTTGTAGAGGTGATTGCGGAGGCCAGCGAGCTTGCCACGGCGCTCTCGAGCGTCCAGGACTACACCTCAACGGGACCGGGCAGCGTCCACCGCCTTTTGGCCGCGGGGCTGCGCGAGAAAGCGCGGCGGGGAGGGCCGCGCGCGGTCGTCTACACGTCGGAGAATGACAATCACGCCGCCGAACGGCTCGAGCAGGCCGTTCTTGCTGAAATCCCGGCGGACGAGCGGGAGGCGGTGCGGTCGCGTGTCTTTTTCTCAAACACCGTTATCGGCAAAATGAGCGGCACCGTTACCGACGCGCGGGAGGTGGAGGCTCGAGGCTTGACGCCCGTCACGCCGGGGAGCGAGCGCGCCTTTTTAGTGGAGGCCTTTAACCGCATCCTTGTATCGAAAATTCCCTTTGAAGGTTTCAGCCGGGGCTTCCTCACCTTCGAGGAGAAAGCGGAGCTGCTGCCCTTCGAGGAGGCCAAGCTCTACGGTCACAACGCGTCCCACGCGTTGGCCGCCTACGTCGGCGCTTACAGAGGCGCGGAGTATATCACCGACCTAAAAAGCGTTTCCGGCATGATGTCCTTTCTGAGGTCGGCATTTTTGGAGGAGTCGGGTGCCGCGCTCGTCAAAAAGTACGCGGGCCTCGACCCCCTCTTTTCTCCCCAGGGCTACCGCCGCTACGCCGACGACTTGCTCGAGCGCATGACGAACCCCCACCTGCGCGACACGGTGGCGCGGGTTGGGCGCGACCCGGCGCGCAAGCTAGGCTGGGACGACCGGCTCGTGGGCACGATGCGTTTGGCTTTGCGTCAGGGTATCGCGCCCCGCCGCTACGCGCTGGGCGCGGCGGCGGCGTTATGTATGCTCGAGCCCTCGTCTCGCTCTTTTGAGGCGAGGCTCGAGGCGCTGTGGGGGGACCCTGATACGCGAGAAAAGGAGAGCGTGCTGGAGCTCGTGAGAGAGGGCCAGCGGAAACTCGTTCGCTGGCGGGAAGGGGGGTTCGGGCGGCTCGAGGCGCTTTTTTCGTAACGTTCGTCGCCCCTCCTACCCACCCATGACCGCGGGCTGAGGTAGCCCACAAACTTACACGACCCTTGCATAAAAAAGCGAGCCGGAACAACGGCGTTCCGGCTCGTTCTCAAACTTGTAAATTCAAGCAGGTGCTACGCCCTAATCGCCCAGCTCGACGGGCTCGCCGAGGCCTTCGCGGAAGGTGGTGTAATCACCATAGAAGGTGTCGTATTCTCCGCGGAAGGTGTCATGTTCGCCGCGGAGGGCGTCGTAATCGGTGCGCAGGGCGTCGTAGTCGGTGCGTAGGCCTACGACTTCCTCTTGCAGCGCGTCGTAGTCGCCGCCGGTCTCGCAGCCGACGAGCAGCCCGGCAAAGAGTGCGGTGGCGAGCGTGGTAGTCAGAAAAGCTTTTCTCATAACATTCCCCCTTCTAAAGTAACTTCACATCACAGTCTAACAGCGCGTTATCGCGTCTCACTGCGCGTTAGCACCCATTCAACCGCACGTCTTCCTAGCGCCACTGGGCGTTGGCACCCAGACCCACCTCGCCGCAGGCGACGATGACGCTCATGTCGTCGGGCGAATGGATGTTGATATACAAGTCGGAGTTGATAACGTCGAACACGCTCGCGTCAACCGTGGTGACGATGGACTCGGGGCCGCCGGGGATGGGCTCTAAAGGATAGACGATTCCGCCGCCCGTGCCGCAGTCGCCCGTGTGGAAGTGCGAGGGGTACATGAGGCCGTCGTCGGCGTTCTGGAGCGTGACGGTGGCTCGAGCCCCGCCGTCCGCGTTCTCCGTGACCTGAACGGTGCCCTCAATGGTGCTGTTCTCGGTCGGGTAGATTTCGTAAAACGCGGTCTGCAGGGTGGCGAACTCTTCGGGCGAGACAACGTCCGCCATCTCGTCGGCGTCCATCTCTTCCTCCATGTTTTCCGTCGTGCCGCCCGTGGCGTCGTCCATCATGCCGCCTGTCATATCGTCTGTCATACCACCTGTCGGGCCGCCCATCACGCCGCTCTCCAACTGCTGCCCGACCTGCACGAGCAGCGAGGCGAGGATGTCGAGGTCGGCGGCTAAGTCGGTGTCAAGCTCCGGCGTCTCCGCCACCACCCGCGTTTGCTCGCCTAGCTCACTGAGCAGCGCGGCGGCTGCGGCGCCGTCTACCGTTCCGGCTTGCAGCGCGCTTTCCAATTCCGCCAGCGTGTCGGCAATTTCGGTAAGGGCGGGGTCGTTCGCCTCGCGCAGAGCCTGCTGCCAGCCCTGGATGTTGGCGAGTGCTCGCTCGGGCGCAACCTCTAAGATACCCTCGTCAAAAAGCTCGACGGTCTCGCCGACGGTGGGGGCGTCCATCATGTCTTGCGCAGCCATACCGCCCGTCGCGCCGCCCGTTTGGTCCAACGTGGTCGCCTCGGCACGGCTTTCAAGCTCTTCACCCTCGCTGACCTGCCGCTCCGCCAGCCCTTCACCGCCGGTCATGCTTTGGCTCAAGTTCTCGGGGAACACCTGCACGTCCGAGGCCTCGCGCAGCTCGGTCACGCGCTCGCCGATACGCTGTTGGACCAGCGCCTGCCGCACCTGGTCGCGGACGTTCTCGAGCGGCTGGTTGATTCTTTCCTGGTTTTCATCATAAAACGCCTGGATGTCTTCGTCGCTGACCTCGACCTCTTGGCTCAGCGCGTCGACCAGAGCCTGGATGGTAAGCGCGTCGCTTAGGTAGCCCCGAAACGCCGCCTCGTCCGCAAAACCCGACTCGCTCAAAAACTGGTTGTAAGCGTCGTCGCCCCCGAAGCTCGCGCGTGCGCTCTCGAGCTGCGCGTCCACGTCCGCGCCCTCTGCGCTGATGCCCCGCGTCCGCGCCTCGCCCAGCAACACCAACTCGGTGGCGAGTTGCTCCAAGTAGGCCGGGCGCAGGCTTTCAAAGAGCGCCCGCGTCTCGTCGTTATAGGGCAAACCCTGCTGCGCGGCGACGCCCCGCGCGGCGAGCGAGAAGCGGGTGTCGAACTGCGCTTCGGTGACGGTTTCGTCACCCAGTTGAATCACCGCGTCCTCTTGTGCGCTCCCGACGCCCAAAGCTGTGAGAAACAGCAAGGACGCCAAAACATTTAAAATCCAATGCTTGCGCATGATTTTCCTCCTTTTTGAATCGTGTTTGTTTTCGGTTCCCTTCTCAAAGCGACAGCTACGTTCAAAAACTTCGTTTCCCCCCTCCGTATTGAGCCTGTAACGCTTTCAGCCTACCCATAAGGGGACGACCCTTCTGTAAGCCAATTTGACATCTATTTGGTTTATTAAGGTCGCCGACCTGGCGGAGCGCCCTTACCCTTGGGCCGTCATCCAAGCCGAAAACCAAAAGCGTCGCGCCTTACCGCCGCCCCTCACCTCTTCTACCCTCGGAGCCCGGCCCGCCTTTGTGGTTCGCACGAACTGACGAAGACGAAGAGGCCGGGCCTCTCGCCCGGCTTTACGAAGGCTGACGGGCCACGCTCGAGCGGGGTATGATGCGCCTCATTCTGATGACCCCTTCTCCGCGCCCGGAACCGCCCACGCCGTGACCCGTCCCAAACGCGGCCCCAAGCGACGCCTGCCCACCGCCCGCATCGTCTCGGCGCTCGTGGCGTTCGCGGTTTCCATCTTGGTCATCGGCGTCGGCTTGCCGCTCATGGCCCCCATGTACGTGCTGTTAACGCTCGTGGCTTTGCAAGAATACGCGGTCATGATGAACCTGCGCGGCATCCCCATCCGCCGCCGCAGCCTCTGGGTGGCGACGCTCCTGACGCTGCCCGCCTCCTTGCCCGTGACCTATCCGGGGATGGAGCCGCTTTTCGACGGCGTGAGCTGGCGCGAGGCGCTGCTGGGCGTTTTCGCGCTCTACCTCATTACCCTGGAGGTCATCCGGCCCAACGAGAACTCGCTCTACAGTATGATTTTTACGCTTTTCGGCTATTTTTATATCCCCTGGCTCCTGGGCTACGCGCTGACCCTCCGCTATACCCCCGACGGGGTGGTGGGGCTTTGGTACTTGGCTTTTCCCGTGCTGGCGACCGCCGCGAGCGATGTGGGGGCTTATGTGGTGGGCTCGCTTTTCGGCAGGCGCAAGTTGGCGCCGCAGCTGAGCCCGAACAAGACGCTCGAGGGCGCGTTCGGCGGCTTGGGCCTCTCGGTCGTGGTTGTGACCGCGACCGCCTGGGGTTTGGAGCGAATCCTGAGCCTCCGCGTCGACCTTTATGACGCGATTCTCTTTAGCATCTTGGTCGGCAGCGCGGCGCAGCTCGGCGACCTGTTCGAGTCGCTCATCAAGCGTTGGGCCGGGGTCAAGGACGCCGGGTTTTTCCTGCCCGGTCACGGCGGCGTCTTGGACCGCATCGACTCCTACCTTTTCGCCGTGCCCGCGACCTACTATTTTGTCACGCTGGTTATTTTGCGCTAGAGCATCCTGACCCGCTTCGGCATTGCTTTCTGAGTTTTTACAGCGGGTAGCATCCGAAGGAAATTCAGCTTGTGGGCCTTTGTGCAAGACGAGGTTTATGGCGGGTGGCATCTGGTTTGAGGGAAACGCGGTTTGTAAATACCTGTGTGGGACAGAGTTTAGGAGACGTTTTTGCGTTGAACTCCCTCAGTTTTTGTGCCCGCTGTATGCGTTGGATTCCCCAGTGTTTATGCAACCCGTTGCACGTGAAAGTTGATAACAACAGTTCACCCCCGCAACCACTTGAGTTGGGGGGGTGAACGTGAAACCTAAATCTTTTTTGGTCTTGCGTCTTGCCTATTCGATACCCTGCGCCCAGTCCAGGATGGCCCGGTTCGCCTCGTCCGCGGCCTCGATGATCGACGCGTGCGAGGCGCCGTCAATGATGACCAGGGTCGAGTTCGGAATCTGGTCGTTCATGGTTTGCGCGAGCGCTACGGGAGTGACGGTGTCCTCCAAACCGAAGAGGATAAGCGTCGGTACGCTGATGGTGCTGTACACGTCGGTGTTGTCTTCCCGGAAGGCGAGCGCGACGCCGCCGCCCATCGCGCCGTCGACCGACGCCTCTTCGATGAGCGTGCCCAGGTAGTCGACAAGCTCCGGGTTGTTCATGCGGGTGTCGCCCGTCAGCATGTCTTTGATGAGAAAAGGCACGAGCGAGGCGACGCCCTCCTGCCGGGCCTGCTCGCCAGTGCCGAGCCACAAGTTAGCGCCGGCAACGGGAGCGGGGACGGCGGCGGTGTCGTTAAAGACGAGGCCCTTGAAGCGCTCGGGGGCCTGGTCGTACATCTCGAAAAGCGTCCAGCCGCCCATCGACATGCCCAGGACGACGGCCTGGTCAATCCCCAACTCGTCCATCACCGCGAACATGTCCGCGGCGTAAGTCTCGATAGAAGCGACGCTGTTGGGCGCTTCGCTCCGGCCAAAGCCGCGCAGGTCCGGGGTGACGACCTGATAGCCCGCCTCCGCGAGCGCGGCAACGTTGTCTCTAAACAGGCCCATGTTGAGCGGGTAGCCGTGGATGAGCATCATCGGCTCGCCCTCGCCGTGCACCTGGTAATAGATGCGCGCGCCGTCAGGGCGCTCGACGATGCCGTCGGTCGTGCCTTCGGGCAGCGGCTCCCCGCCGGTCATGCCGCCGGTCGCCTGCGCCGCCGCGACGCCTATGGCAAGACTCAGCAGGAGCGCAAAGATATACGTAAAACTTTTCTTCATGTTGGACTCCCCCCCTTTAGGGATTGGTGAATTGTGCAACCTTTTTGTTGCGTCATGCAGCCTAACGAGAAGAGGGTGAGGGGTAAAAGGCGCCAAGCTACAAAGGATGGAGCAGTCGCGCTTCTCGAGCGCCCCAAATCCCGGTAAACCTTACGTTTTTCCGACATGTTGGTGAGTGTTGTCAGGTGAAAAGGGTACAGTGTGACATGTTCCTTCCGACCACCTTTGGTTGCGCCACGAAGCAAAAACAAAAAAGGCGGCGAAGCTAACAAAGTGGGCGAGCCCCTCCTTACAGAGGACGAGACGCTGGCGCGCGGGCTCGACCATCTCACCCAGCGAGACCCAGACTTTGAGCGCGTGGTGGCGCGCTTTGGCCCCCCGCCCCTCTGGGCGCGCGAGCCCGGCTTCGGCGGGCTCCTGCGCACCATCTTGGGTCAGCAGGTGTCGGAAACGTCGGCGCGGCGGGCGTTCGAGAAGCTGCGCGCGGTCGCCTCGCCCCTCACGCCGGAAACGTTTCTGGGCCTAGACGACGCGGCGCTCAGAAACGTCGGCTTTAGCCGCCAAAAGGCGCGCTACGGTCGCCTCCTGGCCGAGGCGGTGGCGTCGGGAAGGCTGAACCTGAACGGGCTCCGCGAGCTGGATGACGACGCCGTCCGCGCCGAACTCACCACACTCCCCGGCATCGGCCCCTGGACCGCGGACGTGTATTTGCTCATGTCGCTGCGCCGCCCCGACGTGTGGCCGGTGGGCGATCTGGCTGTCGTGCTCGGGGTGCAGCACCTCAAGGGTTTGAAGGAGAAACCGACGAAGGGGGCGCTGGAGGCGCTCGCCGAGCCCTGGCGGCCCTGGCGCTCGGTGGCGGCGCGGCTCGTGTGGCACCACTACCTGCGGGGGCGAGCGTGATTAAGAGCAGGTAAGCTCGCATGATGACTCCCTCACTTTCTCTGGCTCACAGGATTGCCGAACGCTACAGCGCGCTCCCCGAAGTTGAGGCGGTGGCTTTAGGCGGCTCACTGGCGACCGAAAGGGCCGAAACGGGCTCGGACATCGACCTCTACGTTTTTTCGCACGACCCGCTGCCGCTAGAGAGCCGCAGGCAAGCTGTTGGTGATGAAGCAACGCAGCTCGAGCTAGGCAACGACTTTTTCGGGCCCGGCGACGAGTGGGTGGAGGCGGGCGTCCATGTAGACGTGATGCTCTGGTCGGTCGAAGAGATGAGGGAAAGGCTCGAGGGGGTGCTCGTAAACTTTCGGGCCTCGATGGGCTACTCCACCGCCTTTTGGCACACGGTGCGCGCCTCAACCCTTCTTTTTGACCGCAACGGTTGGTACGCCGCCTTGCAGCGCACCGCGCAGGGCCCCTATCCCGAGGCGCTGCGGCGCAACATCGTCGCCAAAAACCACGCATTTTTGCGGGGCGCGCTCTCTTCCTATGTCGGGCAGTTGGAAAAGGCTCTAAAGCGTAACGACACGGTCAGCGTCAACCACCGCTTAGCCGCCCTCCTGGCGAGCTATTTCGATATCCTCTTCGCCGTGAACCGCCTCCCCCACCCCGGCGAGAAGCGGCTGCTCGAGTGGGCGTCGGGATGCGCGCTCAAGCCTGAAGGGATGCGCGAGGGCGTCGAAGGTGTGCTGAGCGCGCCCCCTCGAGACCTGATAAAACGCGTTCACGCCCTGCTGGACAACCTCGACACGCTGCTGCGCGCCGAGGGACTGCTGGCGTGACGCGCGTCGGCGTCATCTCCGACACGCACGGCTTGCTAAGACCCGAGGCGGTGGCGGCTCTGGGAGGCTCCGACCTCATCATCCACGCGGGCGACGTAGGAGGGCCGGAGGTGCTCGGCGCCCTGCGCACCCTCGCCCCCCTCCGCGCGGTGCGGGGCAACGTGGATAGGGGCGCGTGGGCCGAGGCGCTGCCCCTGACGGACGTCATCGAGGTCGAGGGCACCGTTCTCTACGTGCTGCACGACGTCGGCGACCTCGACTTAGCCCCCCGCGCGGCGGGCTTCGGCGCGGTCATCTTCGGCCACTCGCACAGACCCTCGCGGGAAACGCGGGGCGGCGTGCTCTTTCTCAACCCCGGCGCCGCCGGGCCCAGACGTTTCAAGCTGCCTGTCTCACTCGCAAAGCTCCGGGTGGGGGCGGAAATTGAAGTCGAGATGGTGAGGCTCGAGGTTTAGCCGGGCGCGAAAACTACTCAGCTATCAATCTGGGATAGAACCACTCGAGCCCCCCGTCGCACCAAACCCTATCGCACCAAACTAGCGCCACGCGCCCGCCTTGACCATAAAGGACCGCGTGCTGCTCAAAGCGCCGGCCCAGCTCGAGCGCCCCTTCAAGGGAAACGTCATAAACAACCACACCCTCCTCGCGCCACGCGCCGTCGGGCGACTCGCCCACGCTGGGGCCGAACGCGGCGCGGCGCTCGAGCAGGACCCTCTCGAGTTCCCGGTGACGCCGTTCGTTCTCCTCGCCCGAAAGTTTTTCGCTACGCGGGTTGTGCGCCGTGACGATGACAAAGGCGCGGCCCGAAAACAGAACAGCCCCGGTCTCCTCAACGTCCAGCGCGAAAGCGAGACCGCCCGCTTTGTAAATCGCTGTGGTGTAGGCGTCGGAAAAGGCTCGAGCGCTCTTCGGTTCACACCGAGGCTCACGGCTACCCTCGCTCATTGCTCCACCACATGCACCATTTTTAGCAGCAGCTTCAGGTAGTAGGGCACGTACTGGGGCCGCCAGCCGGGAACGGTGCCCTCGAACGTTGCGTATTTCGCGTGATAAACCAAGGCGCGGTGCGTCATCGCCAGGATAATCGCGTCACCCATAAGCCCCTCGGCGTCGGGCGCACCCAAGGTTTTGAGATAATCACGCCACAGCCGTGCGGGGGCGTCCTCAAACTTGCGATACACCGGCAGGGGTTCCCGCGCGGGGTTCGTCATCCACGCCAAGCACCAGCCAACATCCATAAAAGGATGCGCAACGCCTGCCTCGCTCCAGTCGAACCATCTGACGTTTCCGTCTTTGTCAAAAAGCGCGTTCATCGGTTGCGCGTCGCCGTGCGCCGGGCCCTCGAGGAGACCCAAGGCGCTCACCCGCTCGAGCGCCCGCTTGACACGCGGGAGAAGGTCGGCAAGGGCCTCCACCTGCTCAGCCCGCAACCCCCATCCCACAAGCGTAGCTCTATCTTCCAAAAACGTCTCAGCCTGCTCAGCAAGCGTGTCAAAAGTGTGAACGGCACCTCCCAAAGCTTGAAGGTTTACGCTCGAGCCCTGAAACCGCGCAAGCTTGGCGAACGCCTCCGACCAAACGTCTAGGTCCGCCGCGCCGCTCAGCCTCTCCCCGCTCCCGCGCGTGAGGAGCCATCCGTGTGTGCTGCGAACCGCCAGCACTTCCGGGAGGAGGTTTGAGAAAGTCTGGGCTAGGTGAGGCGTTACTACAGACTCGAGCGGGTCCACGCTCGCCTTGAAGTACGCGCTGCCGCTCGTGGTTTGGGCGCGCAGAACGCACGCGAGGTCGTTGGTGCTGACCTGCTCGAGACTCACCACACGTTCGTCACGCGCCTCGAGCCCACGCCCCAACCACCCGCCGACCTCGGCGAACCAGCCCGGGCGCCCCCACGGTCTGCTGTTGGGCGGGAGGTCCCACGCCGTCCGGGTTAAACCCGCGGGAAGAGGCCCCAACGCCTCCATGAGAACGGGCGCACCCTCAAAGCCCAACGACAACCCGCCGTCATGAAGCAAAACGGCGTCTATGTTGGACCTGTCACGCACGAGGGCGCGCAGGATGAAAAAGAGCAGGTTGAGCCCCAGGATGAGAGCAAGGGCTGTGAAAACGAACTTCATGGAGCAGAGCCGCCGCTAATCCAAACGCATCGAATCAAGCTCCCGCTGCCGCGCCCGCTCCCGTTCGCGCTGCGCGGGCGTCTTCAGCCACTCGGCAAGCCAGGTGTTGACCTCGTCGTAGTAGCGGAACACCACGCTCCCCAGAATCACCATGACGATGACGTAGAGCGAGGTCATCCCGACGAGCGCCTCGCGCGTCGCCTCGGGGATGGCAGCCGCGCCCGCGGCTAAACCGACGATGACGAGCGAGAACTCACCCCGCGGCAGGAGCATAAGCCCGTGCCCGACGCTCGCGCGCTTGCTCAGGCCGCTGAGCCTTCCTGAAGCGTAGGCGGTGAGCATGTTGACGACGATGGTGGCGACGACGAGCAGGAGGGCGGCGGGCAATTGGCCGAGCGCGCTCACCACGTCCACATGAAGACCGAAGTCCAAGAAAAAGGCGGCGGCGGCCACGTCGTACCAGGGGTGGAGGGTGGCCTCGAGCCTATCCTTAAAGCGCGACTCGGCGACCATCATGCCGAGCAAAAAGGCGGCCACCGCCTCGGGAAAGCCCAACGACTTCGCGCCCACCGAAAAGAGCACCACCAGGGCCAGCGAGAGCAGCACCAGCGCCTCCCCCTCGCGGCCTAAAAGGCGCTCCAGCACGCCCCGACCAAAGCGAAGGAAGAGCGCGTAGAGGATCAAGAAGACCGCGACCCCGGCAAAATCCGCAATCCCGCCCCCCGCGGTCACTAGCCCTAAGCCGCCCAAGATGACCACCATCGCCAGGTCTTCAAAGACCAAGACCCCGAGCGTCCGCTCCGCCTCGGGATAGGCGATGAGGTCGCGCTCGCTCAAAAGTTTGGCGATGACGCCCGAGCTCGAGATGTAGACGATCCCGCCCAAAAAGAGCGCCGCCAACCAGCCCATCCCGAGCAAGAAACCTATAAGAACGCCCACGACGAAGTTAAGCAAGTCGAGCGTCCCGGAGAGGGTGGTCGCGCGGCCCCCCTCGAGAAAGCGCCGTAAGGAGAACTCTAAGCCCATATAAAAGAGCAACATGATGATGCCCAGCTCGCCCAGCATGGCGGTAATCGGGGTGGTTTCATAAAGCGTGTAGACGCCGTAGGGACCCAACAGCAGCCCCAGCAAGATGTAGCCGACGATGCTGCTCAAGCCCACCTTTCGGCTCAACCACCCGGCGACGTAAAGCCCGAGCGCGATGACGCCGAGCTCCAAAATTGGTGACATCCGGCCTCCCTTTCCGAGATTATTCGGCAGATTATTCGGCTGTGCGTGAGCCTCAGCCCGAAATGAGTTCTCTCGCCGCCTCGCACTGCTCATGCGAGCCGACAATCAGCACCGTGTCGCCAGGCTCGAAAGGCGTGTCTATGCTCGGGTTGGGGATGGCCGTGTCGCCCCGCATGATGGCGACGACCGACGCGCCCGTTTGGGTGCGTAAGGGGAAGTTTCGGAGCGTCCGCCCGGCGAGCGCGGCGTCTTCGTCCAGCGTGACCCACTCAATTTCTAAAGCGCCCAGGGCGAGCTCGAGCTTTTCCAGATCGGGCGCGCTCGTCATCGCCCCGCCGAGCAAGTTGGCGAGCTGCTGCGACTCCTCGCGGTCGAGCTTAAAGACGTCCGAGGGGCGGTCGTCGTCTTCTAAGAAGTGGTACATCTGCCTCTCGCCGTCGGGTTTCACGACGATGGCTAGGTTGCCGCCGTCGCGCAGGGGCATCACGAATTTTTTGCCCACCCCCGGCAGCGTCACCTCGCGCACGCGGATGGGGGCGTCTATGCTTTCGTTGAACATGCCTCCATCCTAACGGTTGGGGCTCCCCGGACGCTACCCCGTGTGAGCCTTGGAGGTGGGGTCGAACAGTTCCAGGGCCTCCCGCACGCTCCGCGCCTCCTCTTTTGTGACGCTCCCGCTAAAACGGTAGTCGTGCTTGCGGACGACCTCGGCGAGCCGGGCGCGCAGGTCGCGGTGTTTTTCGACGAGACGTTCGCGCACCTCTTTGGGCAGCGCGGCGCAGACAAGTTCCAGATGCGCGAGGCATAGAGGCGTCTTTTCCAACACCCCGTGAAGCTCATCATCCTTCCGGCTCCGCTTGAGGCTCGTCACCACCGCGCGCCGCATGTCCGCCTCGGCCCCGCACGCCTCGCAGGTGATGCGTGTGGTCCGGCCCGCTAGCGCGTTCTCAAGCCGCCTCTCCAAAAAATCCTCAAACAAAATAGCGCTAGAAAGCAGGTGCGCCTCCCCCGCGAACACCTCGCAGTGACGCCCGCAGTAGCCGCCTTTACGCGCCAATCGCCCACGCAGTGGGATGTTGTTCACCCCGTCGTTGGCGACGCCCTCGAGATAGCGCCGCGCCGCGTGCCCGAAAAGGCCGCAGAGGGCGCACGCGCTCGAGACCTCAGAGCCAATCTCGATTTGACGCAGCAGCCAGTCGGACATCAACCCACCCTTAAAACGTTCTCAAAAGCGCACCGTATGGTCGCCTTCGGGCGGTAAGGCTAAAAAAGCGTTGACGACGTTGTCAACCCCAAACTTTAGGAAGAAAGAAAAGGGGCTCAAGATGCGCTCTTGGGGCACGCCGTCGGGCAGCAGGTGACGCTCCACGCGCGCCAACTGCCTCGCGTAAATGTCGTCCTGTTTGGCGAGCGCGTCGCCGCTCTTGCGTTTCAAACGCACCACCGTCGCCTCCAGGGAGGCTTCGCTCCGCTCGACGGTCCTTAGAAGCGTCGGGTCGATGGCGCGGACGTGCTTTAGAAGCGCCTGCATACTCTCCTCGAGCGTCCCCGCGGCCTCGTCAAAGGCCTCTTTATGACCGTGCAACCCCAACAGAATCCGGCGGCGCACGGCATTGAAATCTTCTAAATCTTTTAGCGTTAAACCGAACTTGTCCATAATGCGTGAGGCGGGGGGCTCGAGCACCGTGACCGTAGCGCGCGGCCAGATGAGGGGTACGGGTACGCCGTGCGCCTCGTAGACGCCCCGAAGCTGCGCGAAGTAGCGCAGTTCGCCGGGGCCCACCACCGTCACCGCGGTGGGCAGCGCGGCGTCTTGCGTCACGGGCCTTAAGCCCGCCGCGGGGGTGAGGCGGCCCGGCTCGGTGTTGAGGAGGTTTTCTAAGTCCTCACGGCTGTAGCGCGCGCTTTCGGTATAAAAGGCACCCCCGTCAAAGCGCAGGAGCGCACGCTTGCCCGCCTCTTCCAAAAAAAGGTTGGTCGCGTCCTCACCCCTGCCGAGTTGCGGCGTGATACCCAGACCCTTGAGCCGCTCCGCCGCCTCGTTGATCGCCTGCGACGAACGTAAAGGCGCGCGCAGTTCGGTTTCTAAAACGGGGACAAAAAGAGCGGCGGTGGCGGGCTCGAGCGGGTTGACGAGAACTAAACCCTGGTCGCCCAAAAGCCGGTAGAGGAGCGCGCCGAAGAGGTCGGCGTAGGTTTCCGCGTGGGCCGCGCTCGACTCGAGCAAATCCAGCACCTCGTCCCGGTAGGCGTCTTTGGCCTCCAACGCGTTGAGACCTTCCGTTAGCGTCCCTAACCATCTGGGTTCAAAAGGAATACGCCCCGCGGGCACCCCGCTCGGCAACGCCACCGAAAGCCGCACCAGCGACTCGCTCAGGTCGAGCAGGTAGGCGTGGTCGATTTCGGCGCTGTCGTGGTCCTGGCTGGCGAGCCAGAAAAGGGGCACGACGGGTTTGTCCTCGGTTGAGAGCTGTCGAGCAAGATTGATAGCGGTGACCACTTTAGAAAGCGTATAGGTCGGGCCGAGCAGCAGCCCCGTCTGCTGGCCCGTCACGACCACACGGCTTTGGGGGTGCTTGAGCCTTTCCAATGCCCCAAACACCGCCCCCGGCGCGCCCAAGCGCGTCGCGTAAGCCCGCAGCGCGTCCGCGAGCCGCACGCGGTCCTGGAGCCGGGGGAGCCTAAGCGCGGCGTCAAGGTTTCCGGGGGCGAGCGCGTAAAAGTCGCTCAAGTCGCCCCTTTCGTAGCGGGCTGGGAAATCCGTGGGGGTGGCGGGTCCCTTAGTCACGGGCGACCTTGGGGGCTTGAGGAGGGTGAGGGGGCATCGCCCAAGCATAACGCGGCGGGCCTTTACGGTAACGTGGGCTGGGAGAATGTTAGACTCCTCTGCGTGCTGCTACCAAACCCCCCCACGTCAGGTCTTGGTTCCCGTTTCGACAAGAGGTTTGGCGGCCCCGGACGAACCCAAACCTCGCTCGGCGACCACGACCCCGCCGCCCTATGCAGTCCATAAGATGCAGCCCATAAACCTCACCGTGGACCTCACGCCCAAAGGACCCTACGGCGGCGCGGTCGTGCTTATCGACGCGCTGCGCTCGTGTACGGTCGCCCCGATCCTCTTTGAAAGGGGCCTCGAGACGCTCCTTCTCTCCCCCAGCCTGCGCGCCTCGCGCAAGCTCGCCGAGGCGCGCGAACTTCTGCTCTTGGGCGAGCGCGGCGGCCTGCCGCCCGAGGGCTTTAACTACGGCAATTCGCCGGGCGAGTTTTTGGACGTTGACCTGCGGGGGCGCGCGGCGGTGATGGTTTCTGAGAACCTGCCCAAAACGCTGCCGCTGGTGGCGGACGCAGAGCACGTGCTCTTGGGCGCGCTCTACAACGCCGACGCGGTGGTGGCGCGGGTGGAAGCGCTGGCTATAGAGGAGGTCGCGCTCGTTTGCTGCGGCTTCGGGGGGAGCGAAGACCTAGACGACGCGCTGACCGCGGGTTATCTGGCGGCGCGGCTCGAGCAGCGGACGCAAACCCAGCTTCTCGGCGCGGCCCCGTTTGTACTGGGGCTTCTCAAGGCGTTTCCCGACCCGCTCGAGGCCTTTTGGACCTCTCAGTCGGGCCGCTACTTACGACACCTAAACTTGCCCGACGACATCGCGGTGGCGAGCCTCGTGTCTCAATCTGACAAAGTACCTGAGTTAGAAGAAAAGAGCGTGGTCGAGGGCGCACCGCTCTACCGCTTCGGTCATCAAAGCTGATATGCACGCGAAGGTGCTCGGTTTTGAGGTGGCGGGTTGCACGTTGGAAGAGGCCGCGGCGTGGTGCTTAAAAGCCGTCCGCACGCCGGAACCCAAACTGCTCGTTACCCTCAACCCCGAAATCATCATCCGCTCGAGAACCGACCCCGCGTTAAAAGCGGCCCTGGAAGCGGCGGACCTGACCGTCGCGGACGGCGTCGGCGTGGTCTGGGCCGCGCGGCGCTTTGGGTATGCGCTGCCGGAGCGAGTTCCCGGGGTGGACTTAGTTGCGCGCGTGTTAGAAGCGGGCGGCGCGGACCTGCGCGTTTTCTTTCTCGGGGCCAAACCCGGTGTGGCGGAACTCGCGGCGGCGCGGGCGCATTCTCTTTACGGCACAACCACAGCGGGCGTCCAGCACGGCTATTTTGAGAGGCCGCTCGAGCTGCCGGAGGTGGTGCAGAGGATAGCGGAGAGCGGCGCGCAGCTCCTTTTGGCGGGTCTGGGCGAGGGCCAAGAGCGCTTTTTGCACGAGCACCGCACGGAACTCAGAACGCCCTTAATGATTGGCGTCGGCGGCGCGCTCGACGTGCTCTCAGGAAGCGTCAAGCGCACCCCCGCCTGGACGCGGCGCGCGGGGCTTGCTCGAGTGGGTATGGCGCGTCGGCACCGACCCCAAACGCTGGCACCGCGCCCCGCGTTTGGTGCAGTTCATAAGGTTGGTTCGAGCGGCGCATCAGGAGCAACGTTCATAGCCTTGGCTGTACCTGACGCGGACGCGTTTACGCACCTATCTTGATGCTAAGCTCTTTTAGAACGCATAGCCTTTTTCTTTGTCACCGATTCGTCTGCAACCAGTCTCTGATACTCTTCTGATTCAACCCCGCATATGGCAATTTTACCTTCTTCATCACTATGAACGCCCCAACCGTATCTTTTTGGCAACGGCGAAGCACGAAAACAGGGTTGCCCTTTTGAAAAGAAATGCTCCCTTTGCGCTTCTAAAGCTTCATGAGGTATCTCTTTTCTGGCGGCAAATACAGAGAACAAAACGTCGTCTGAAGTGAATTCGTATGGGTGGTCACGCAGCATCTCAAACTGCAAATTTGCTACAGATTTTTCGTCTCCTTTAACAGGTGGGATTTTCCCAGTGGTTGAAGGGCAATCTTCAGCAACTTCGATAAGTGTATTGAAATAATTGGTTGATGTCATACCTTAAATTTTAAGGTACTTTGACTTGATTGTCAAACCTGTTAGGCACGTGGTGGGCTAAGCTCGAGGATTCGCATGTCTTTGCGTAAAGCTCAAGCCACCGGCGCAAAAGGGTCTAAGAGAGACGTCTCGAGCCCCTCCTCCGGACGCCCCGCCTCATACGCGCCGTTAAAGCAAGCCAAGCAGGTCTTGGCTAAACCCACCGCCTTGGCGAGCCCCGCTTCGGAAATGTAGGAGAGCGAGTCGGCCCCGATTTTCGCGCGGATTTCTTCGGTGGTCATGGTGGCGGCGGCGAGTTCTTTGCGGGCGGCGGTGTCGATGCCGTAGTAGCAGGGGTATTTGATGGGCGGACTCGAGACCCGGAAATGCACTTCCGTCGCGCCCGCCTCGCGCAGAAGCTGCACGATGCGCCCCGAGGTGGTGCCGCGGACAATGGAGTCATCCACTAACACCACGCGCTTGCCCCGCACCGCCCCGGTGGGCGCGAGCTTGAGCTTGACCTTGAGGTCGCGCAGCCGCTGGGTGGGGTTGATAAAGGTGCGCCCCGCGTAGGGTGACTTGTAGAGTCCCAAGTCGTAGGGAATGCCCGAGGCCCGCGCGTATCCGATCGCCGCCGCCAGCCCCGACTCGGGCACGCCCACGACCACGTCGGCCTCGGCGGGGGCTTCAAGAGCCAGCCTCTCCCCCATCCGCACGCGCGCCGCGTGAACGTCGGCACCGTCTAGTGCGCCGTCGCCTCGAGCAAAGTAAATCCACTCAAAGGCGCAGGGGGTGGGCCTGGGCGTGAGCACCTGCCGGGAGTGCAGCCCGCTATCGTCCGCCACGACGAGTTCGCCCGGCCTCACGTCACGCAAAAAGGTCGCGCCGACCACGTGCAGCGCCGACGGCTCGGAGGCGAAGACGTAACCGCCGTCAAGCGTCCCAATCACGAGGGGCCGCACCCCGTTGGCGTCGCGCAGGGCCAGCACGCGGGTTTTGTCCATGATGACGACGGAGAAGCCGCCGTAAAGCTCACCCATCACGCGGGCGGTGGCGTCTTCTAACGATAGGTGGCTGTAGCGCGCCACGAGGTTAATCATCACCTCGCTGTCGTTCGTCGTCTGGAACACCGCGCCTTCGCTCAGCATCTGGTCGCGCATCCTACGCGCGTTGGTGAAGTTGCCGTTATGCGCCAGCGCCAAGATGCCCTTGTTCGAGCGTACGGTGAGGGGCTGGGCGTTAAAACGTAGCGAGGAGCCCGTGGTCGAGTAGCGGGTGTGGCCGATGCCGGTGCGCGCGCCGGGCAAGCGGAGCGCGTCAAGGCGCGCCTCGGTAAACACCTCCGACACGAGGCCCATTTCCTTTTCGACAGCAACATCCTCTCCGTTCGACACGCAGATGCCGCACGACTCCTGGCCGCGGTGCTGGAGCGCGAATAATCCTAAGTGGCAGAGCGAGGCAATGTCCGCCGCTTCAGGGAGGTGGAGCGCGAACACGCCGCACTCTTCTTGCGGCTTGTCTATATCATCTTTAAGGGAGTTGTACATACTTTTCCTCTTAGGCCAGCGCCTCTTGTAGGGGTGCTTCATAGGCTGTTCGGAGACGCTCGAGGGGAAGTTCCACAAGAACTTGACCACCAGCGTGAACCACAAGCCTCTCCCCTGTAACCGTGCCAATTTCCGCAACGGGAACCTCGTAAGCGCCAAGCGCCGCCCTGACCTCCTCCAACCGCGACGGCTCCACCGCCACGAGGATGCGCGACGGGGCCTCACCGAAAAGGAGCGCGTCGGGGCGTAGGGCGTCCATGAGGCTGACTTTAGCACCCCGCCCGCCGCCAAGGGCCATCTCCGCTAACGCGACGCTCAAGCCGCCCTCCGAAACGTCGTGGGCGGTGTCACAGAGCCCGTTCTGGACGAGTTCGATGACCGCGTCTTGCACCGCCTTTTCGCGCGGTAGGTCGACTCGAGGCGGCTGCCCAACCTCCAGACGGTGAACCCACGCCAGATATTCCGACGCGCCCAGTTCGGCGGTGTTCTCACCGACAAGGAGAATAACGTCGCCCTCACGCTTGAAGGCTTGCGTGGCGTGTTTGGAAACGTCCGGCAGAACGCCGACCATGCCGACCGTCGGGGTCGGGTAAATCGCGCGCAGTTCGCCCCCCGCCGCGTATTGGTTGTAGAGGCTCACGTTGCCGCCCGTGACGGGCGTACCGAGCGCCAGACAGGCCTCGCTAAGACCCTCTACGGCGCGCTCGAGCGCATAATAAACATCCGAACGGGTGGGATTGCCAAAGTTGAGGTTGTCGGTGATGGCGAGAGGCCGCGCCCCAACGCAAGCGAGGTTGCGCGCGGCCTCGGCCACCGCGAGCTTTGCGCCCTCGAAGGGGTCCAAATAGCAGTAACGCGGGTTGCAGTCCACGGTTGCCGCGACGCCCTTCGTCGTGCCCTTGACCCGCAGGACCGCCGCGTCCGCCGCGCCGGGCACGACCACGGTGTTGGTCTGGACTTGATAATCGTACCTTTCAAACACGGCACGCTTGCTCGAGATGGTAGGACTTGCAAGAAGCCGCAACAGCACCGCGTTCAAATCTTCCGGCAGGAGCACGTCCACAGGTATTTCTCGCTTGGCGACGACTTCCGGACTCTCCACGCCCTTCCGCGTGTAGGTTGGGGCCTCGTTGAGCGCGGCGACGGGCATATCCCCCACCAGCGCGTCCCCGTTAAAAAGGCGCAAGCGGTCCCCTTGCGTCACCTCGCCAATCACGACGGCGTCGAGTTCCCAGTGCTCGAGCAAAGAAATCAGTGCCGCCTCCCTCTCCGGTTCAACGCTCAGAACCATCCGCTCCTGCGACTCGGACAGCATCACCTCGGCGGGGCTCATGCCCGTCTCGCGGCGCGGTACACGCCCCAACCACAGCTCCACCCCCCGCCCCGCCCGGTGCGCCATCTCCGCCACGCTGCTCGTCAACCCCGCCGCGCCCATGTCTTGCACACCCACCACCAGCCCCTTGTCGATGGCCTCCAAGCACGCTTCTAAAAGAAGCTTCTCTATAAATGGGTCCCCCACCTGCACCGCCGGGCGGTCTTCTTTGGAGGCGTCGGAAAGGTCCGCCGAGGCGAAGACCGCGCCGCCCAAGCCGTCGCGGCCCGTTTTGGACCCCACATAGATGAGCCGATTGCCCACCCCGCCGACCGTGCCGCGTTGCAGGTCCTCATGCCTCAAAAACCCAAGCGCCATCACATTCACGAGCGGATTCTCTTCAAAACAAGGGTGAAAAAAGATGTCGCCGCCCACTGTAGGCACGCCGACGGCGTTGCCGTACAAAGAAATACCCTCGACCACACCGTGAAGCAAGTAGCGGGTGCGGGCGTTTTCCAGAGGTCCGAAGCGCAGCGCGTCGAGCACCGCCACCGGGCGCGCGCCCATCGCGAAGATGTCGCGCAGAATGCCGCCCACCCCCGTCGCCGCCCCCTGCACCGGCTCGACCGCCGAGGGGTGGTTGTGCGATTCCATCTTGAAGGCCACCGCGAAGCCGTCGCCTAAGTCCACCACGCCCGCGTTTTCGCCCGGCCCCTGGAGCACCTGCGGGCCTTGGGTGGGCAAACGCTTGAGGAGCGGGCGCGAGTTTTTATAGCCGCAGTGCTCGCTCCACAGCGCGCCGAACATGGCGGCCTCGAGCGCGTTCGGCTCTCTACCCATCGCCCGGGCCACCCCGTCAAACTCCGCCTCGGTCAGGCCAAAACCCGCCGCACGGTCTCGTAAGCTCGTCACCGGATTAGTTTAAGGCATAAGCTCAGTGCGTGGGTGGACACTTGCAAATCTTTAACAGCAGGCAGTGAGAACATGGCTGAAGCGTTTTCGAACCGTCACCCGCCGGGAACGTTCTCGAGAGCCTGGAGAGCCTTGACGAGAGGTTTAGCCTCGAGTTCCGCAGGCTCGAGCCCAGCTTCTTCAAGCTCTTTAAACACAAAGCGCCTCACCGCCGCTGCTACTACTCCCTCATCACAGCAGGGGCCTATCCAGTGAGCTTGAGAGAGAGCTTCAGCGGAACTTAGCGCAGGGGCGACGCCCACGCCGCAGGCGAACATGGTGGCGTCGGCGGGAGAATCGCCAATCGTGAGTACGGGTGCGCCGTCAAGCCCCAAATGCTTCTGCACCCAGCGCACCGCCTCACCCTTGCTCGCGCTCGCCGACATCAGCGTCATCGCCTCGCGCGGGTCGTAATAGGAGGGCGCGTAATAGGACCCGGCGAGCGCCATATCAATCCAGGGGTGCGCGTCGTAAAAGCTTCTCAAGTCGCGCCCGAAAAGGCTCAGCGTGACGACGTCGTCAAAAGTGCCGAAGAAGTCTTGAGGTGTCCTTCCCAGCAGCGGCTGGTAGTAACGCGCGTCGTTAAAGGGTGCGCGGCTGCAATCGAACTTTGGGTGAAGGTGCGCCACTTCCCCACGCCGCACAGACCAGTGGTGCGGCGTTTCTTCAAAAAGGTCGAACACCGCCCGCGCCGTCGCGGCCTCCACGGCCTGCACCATTAGAATCGTGCCGTCCGGGTCACAGACCACCGTCCCGTTGCTCACGATAAGAGGCGTCTCGAGCCCCAGCGCCCGGTGGATGGGCAGCGCGCCGATAAACGAGCGCGCCGTGGCGAGCACCACCGTCGCGCCCGCCCGCCGTGCTTTACTAAGCGCCGCCACATTATCGGTGAGCAGTTCGCCCGTGTTGCTGAGTAGGGTATGGTCGATGTCGGAGACGATGAGGTGGCGCATTTTTAGGTAAAGACTCCTTTGGTAGCCCCCTCGAGCAGCGACCGAAAAAGCGGCAGGCCGTCAGCGGAGCCTAGAAGCGCCTCCGAAGCCCTTTCGGGGTGCGGCATCATGCCCAGCACGTTGCCCCTCTCATTGACGATGCCCGCGATGTTGTGAAAGCTGCGGTTGGGGCTGTCCGCTTCGTTGACCTCGCCTTGGGCGTTGCAGTAGCGGAACACGACCCGGTTTTCGCCCTCGAGCCGTTCCAGGGTCTCCGCGTCCGCGTAGTAACGGCCCTCGTTGTGCGCAACGGGCATCCCCAAAACCTGCTCTTGCGCGTACTCATTCGTAAAAGGCGTGTCGGTCTTTTCAACCCGCAGATGGACGGGCTTACAAACGAAATGGAGCGACGGGTTGCGCAGGAGCCCACCCGGCAAGAGGCCCGCTTCGGTGAGAATCTGAAAGCCGTTGCAAATGCCCAAGACCGGCCCGCCGCGCGCCGCAAACACTGCCACCTCTCGCATCACAGGACTTAACGCGGCCACCGCGCCGCTCCGCAGATGGTCGCCGTACGAAAAGCCGCCGGGCAGCACCACCGCGTCCAGGGTGTTAGCGTTCAAATCGGTGTCACGGTGCCACACCATCCGTACCTCGGCCCCCAGCACGTCCGCTAACACGTGACGCGCGTCGTCGTCGCAGTTGGAACCGGGAAATCGGATGACGGCTATCATAAAGGTCTATCCGCAGTGTAAGGGCGCAGCTGGGGTTTGTCGGTGCGCGTTGCAATCTCTTGGCGTGTTAGACGAAAAATAAAGTCCATAAGAACGAATTTTATAACGTGGATTTTATGGGAGGGTGATTTTATGGGAGGGTCGGGGCTCGAGAAAGGTTTTCCGACCCGCATCCAGGCTGCAACAGGCTGATTAAAAGAAGCGTTTCACCCACCAACGCGCCGGTACGCCATCTCAATGTAGGGCTTGGCGGCTTCTACGTCGTCCTCTGTTGAAACCGAAAGCTCGAAGTCGCCAGTGCCGAAGTGTCCAATCTGGCTCACATCGCGGGCGTTTTGTGGCAACGGGGAAACGCTGTTTGGGTCAAGTTTCAAGTACACCAACAGCTTCTGACGTTGTACCTCGACACACACGATGTTTTGGGAAATTTTGTATGCGATGTACAATTTTTTTGGGACCTCTTCAAAGGCGGCGTCAAGGTTCATGATGTATTCTTGAACCGCGAGCGCTAGGTTCTTCACCCCCTCCGGTTTTCCTTCAAGGTGTTCTTCAAACGTGTAGGTTGCCGTCGCTCGAGTAACGGCGGCTTTCTTTCCGGCCTCGACCATCACCGGGTTTTTATTACCGCCAAACGACGTGCTGACCGACACCGTCTTTTGAAACACCTCTTCCAAATAAAACGTCTTGTTTTCAAACAGCCGGTATTTCCAAAGCTCGATGTTCGCCCCCGTAACCTGCACCGCGTGAATGTCGTACTTTTTGAAGTTCGGCGCGATGCAGATAACGCGGACATCGGACCAGTCCACCTTTACCGCAGAGCCGAGCGCCCGCTGAACCGCAATCTCAAAGTCGCCTCGGTGGTCGTGAAGCCAGTGAAGGTAGAACAGGCTCTGATTGATGAGTTCGGACGACTCGGTCTTCTTATACTCGATGATGATTGGGTTATCGTCTTCAGACAGAGCGAGCGTGTCAATCCTGCCAGCGTGGACGGCCCCGGTTGAAAACTCGGACGCCACGAAACGACAATTGAAGACTACGCCGAGGTTCGCTTCAATGAGCGCTTGAAGCTCCTTCTCCTGCTGAAAATTGTGCTGCTCGATGGGCGTGAGGGAGCGGTTCTCAACACGAAAAATGGGCATCGTTTTAGTTGGTGATGATGGAGCGTTCGGGTGGGGTCAGGCGCATAAAACAAATTTTACGGTTAAGTCAGGGCTCGAGCAAGCAACGCAACGAAATAGGAAGCTCCGCATTCCACCTTTCCCGCTCTACCTCTTTCACCAGCGTTGACATCCCCTCTCACACCCTGCTAGGATACCCGGCAATGACGACGCCCGCCCCCCGCACCAACGACGATAATCTGGAGGAGTCCGGGGCGTAGGGCCAGTCACCGCCGCGTTCGTCCCCGAGGCCCATCCTCGGGATTTTTTTTGCCGTCTTACCAAGACGCGTTTTAGGAGCCCGCCATGTCCACCCCCGACCGCACCTTCGCCGCCGAACTGCCCGCGTTTAAAGGCCAAGACGTGACTTTACAAGGCTGGGTCCACAACCGCCGCGACTTAGGCGGCGTCCAGTTCCTCCTCCTGCGAGACCGCACGGGCGTGGTCCAGTGCGTGTTTGAGGGCGCGCGCATCCCCTTGGGCGAAAGTTCCGTGCGCGTGGCGGGGCGGGTGGTGGAGAGTAAGAAAGCGCCCGGCGGTTTGGAGGTTCAGGCGAGCACACTGGAAGAGATTTCGGCGGCGTTGGAGCCCGCCCCCATCGAAATCCCCAAAGAGGACTGGGCTGCCAACCCGGACACGCTGCTCGAATACCGCCACGTGTCGCTGCGCGGCCTCAAGGCTCGAGCCACCATGAAGGTGCAGGCGGAACTCGTCAAGGCCTTTCGAGACTACTTAAACAAGCAAAACTTCACCGAAATCTTCTCCCCCAAAATCGTCGCGGCGGGGGCCGAGGGGGGCGCGAACCTGTTCGAGGTGGACTACTACGGCAAGCGCGCTTACCTAGCGCAGTCGCCGCAGCTCTACAAGCAAATCATGATGGGCGTCTTTGAGCGCGTTTTTGAGACCGCGCCCGTCTACCGCGCCGAACTCTCGCACACGAGCCGTCACCTGTCCGAATACTTGAGCCTCGACGTGGAGATGGGTTTTATTGAAGACGACGGCGAGGTGATGGACGTGCAGGAGGCGCTTGTCAAGCGCATGATGGGGCACGTTCTGGAGCACTGTGGGCCTCAGATGGAGCTTTTTGGGGTTGAAGCTCCCGCCATGAGCGTGCCGTTCCCGCGGATTCGGCTGCTTACCGCTCGAGACCTCGTCAGAGACCGCTACGGCTACCAAACGGGCGGCAAGGACTTAGACCCCGAGGCCGAACGCCTGATAGGGCGCTGGGCCAAAGAGGAGCACGACTCGGACTTCGTCTTCGTCACGCACTACCCGCAGGCCGCGCGGCCCTTTTACACCTACCCGACCCCCGACGGGCTGACGCGGGGCCTAGATTTAATCTTTAGGGGCGTCGAGATAAGCTCGGGCGGGCAGCGGATTCACGAGCATAGCGTGCTGGTCGAGGAGCTTCAGAAGCGCCGGATGGACCCCGACAAGTTCCGGGGCTACCTAGAAGTGTTCAAGTACGGGATGCCCCCCCACGGCGGATTCGCCATCGGGGCGGAGCGCATCACCGCGCTCCTGTTGGGCATTTCCAACGTAAGGTTTGCGCGCGCGTTTCCGAGAGACGGAAGTCGTTTGCAGCCCTGAGCGCAAATCAAGAACTCAAAAGAGGCTTTTTGCGCCCGTAGAACGCTTTTTGGAGACGCGTTGTGCTAGTTTTATACGGGAGGGACAATGAGCGACGCTGAAAACGATGTTGGAACTCAAAACAGGGCAAGCAAAGTAGCCGACCACCTTCACCTCATCGAGGGCATCCTTAGAGAGATAGGGTCTAAAAAAATGGGTGACGACTTAGGCTGGATGCTCAACTACGTGTACCGGCTCCGCGCCGAGGTGGACGCGCTCGAGCAGCTCGCCTCCACCGGGGCCGACAACCCGACGCACGAGTCTTATCCGTAACGCCTAAACACAGGGATGGACCGCGACCTCATCAGCATGGACGACTTAGACGCGTTGGAAGGGCTTAACGAGCGCTACCGCGTGCTTTTGGACCGGCTCGAGGCCGAAACGGAAGCCGCCGCCGCCTTTGACGCCCCCGTTGAGCAGGCGAATTTACGCGCGCTCAAGTCCGAGAGCGTGAGGCTTCGAGGCGTGGCGGCGGCCAAGCTTAAGGAGATGCTCTCTAGGCTCGAGCCGCCCACAGACTAGCTCCTACCCTCAATACTCGTCATCGTCTTCATCAAAGTCGTCCTCGTAGAGGCTTTCGCCCTCCTCTAGCTCGTCTTCGTAAAGTTCGTCGTCCCCTGCAAGGTCGTCTTGGTAAAGCTCGTCTTCGTCCTCGTCGTCCTCGTCAAGCGCGGTCTCGTCGTACACACCACGGGAAAACTCATCGTCCTGCGGCAGGCGTCTCGAGTCGTCCATTACCAAACCCTCCCAAAGAAAAAGGTACGACTGGGCCGAAACCCGATGTGTGAGCGCGCCCGCTAACCCGCCCGTTCGGCTGCACTTGCGGGAAAGAGCGGCGTGACGCGTTCGCGCCGCACCACCACGTGATGTTCGCGGCAGCGCGGCTCGTAAGCTTCGGCGGCGCCGACTAAGATGGTGGGGTCGTCAAAGTGTGCGGGGTGCCCGCCGATGAGGCGCTGGGTGCGGGTGGCGGCGCGACCGCAGCGGCAGATGGCGGTGAGTTTGTCCACCCGCTCCGCTCGAGCCAGGAGTCCGGGCATAGGGCCGAAAGGCTCGCCGCGAAAGTCCAAGTCGAGCCCCGCGATGATGACGCGCATCCCTACGTCGGCCAGCTCCTCGGAGAGCGCCACGAGCTCGTGCGAGAGAAACTGCGCCTCGTCGATGGCGACGACCTGCGTCGCGCCTTCGAGCCCCGCGCGGATGTCCGCCACGCTCCCCACAGCCTGCGCCTCCAGCGTTCTCCCGTTATGCGAAGCCACGCAGCGCGCGCTGTAGCGGGCGTCTAGGCCGGGCTTAAACACCTGCACGGGCTGCTTGGCAAGAAGGGCGCGCGTGGTGCGGCGGATGAGTTCTTCTGATTTTCCCGAAAACATGGGGCCGACGATAAGCTCCGTCCAGCCCCCTCCAAAGGAATAAGGCATGGGACATGCTAACGCATCCCGAAAAGGAGGTGTGAGGGTGCGGCTCGCCTTGTTCCGCAACTTTGTACGCGGAATGGTCTTTGTAAAACAGTGCCCTTCATGAAAATGTGCTTAACTGGCAAAGGTAAAAAAGTCACACGTTATTCGTGACCCAAAAAAATGGTTCGACAAAGGTGAGTCCACAAGCACTTATCCAACACTCAAGGAGGCGCAAGATGCTCCAGCCCATCACGCTCAATCTATTTTGTCTTTTTCTGTTAACATCCTCTTTCGGCCTGGCGCAGACGCTCGAGGTCACCATGACCGCCTATTCATCCGAGGCGGCGCAAACCGACAGCACGCCCACCGTCACCGCGACGGGCGAGACGGTAGGCCCCGGCGTCGTGGCGGTGAGCCGCGACCTGCTCAACAGCGAACTCCCCTACGGCACCGAACTCCGCGTGGTTGAAGTCAACACCGAGGCGAACGCCTGCGGCGGCTGGAACCCCGGCATGGTTTTGGAGGTGCAAGACACGATGCACCCGCGCCGGACCAATCATGTGGATATTTGGGTGGAGACGCGGGAGGAGGCGCTCGAGTGGGGCAAGTGCGAGGCGGTGTTAGAGGTTATTTGAGCCGCGTCAGGCTGCCCTAGTTAAGTGACGGGCTAGACTACTTAAGGTTGCGCCAAAATGAACAGGACTCCACCTGCAGAAGTTCGTCGGAAGTTGCGTCAGGAAGTAGGATTTGGCTGCCCTGTGTCCGGATGCCGCCAAGCCTTCCTCACTTGGCACCACTTCGACCCGCCCTGGAATGTAAAGCAGCATCAACGGCCTGAGGGCATGATTGCGCTTTGCCGAAAACACCACGACGCAGCCGATCAGGGCGTTTACTCCAAAGGTGAACTTAGGGAGCTTAAAGAGTCACTCGTAAATTCCCAGTCTGTAATTGCGGACCTACCCTGGTCCAAACGGGAGTTCTTGATTCGACTTGGTGGATGCTATTCGGGAGGAACAGATGTCGCTATTTCCCTAGCAGGTAAGCGAGCTGTTTGGTTGCGAAGAGCAGGTAACGGCTTCTTGTTTCTTTCATTCCAGCTAAGTGCAGCCGACGGTTCAGTTCTTGCGGCTATGGATGACAATATGTTTGAGGCTGACCCGTCCCGTTTACATGACTTGGAAGCTACTACCAGCGGCACAAGATTAAAGTTTTGGTTGTCTCAACGTAACATTGGACTTAATTTATCCTTCGAGCGTGTAACATTGGACAAACTATCGGCAATTTTGGAAGTTGATCGTTTGCGGGGTGAGCAGGCATTTGAAAAGCGATTCCAAATTGTCAAACAACAACTTCCGGCTGCACTTCGGGACAAAGCCACAAAACTGAGTTCAGAACCTGATTATGGCTGGCTTCAAAGTCTCCCGTTGTTCCAGCAGCTCCCTGAAGAAATCCAGGAGACCTGCCTCTCCGAAGACTTTATCAGCACTCTCGTAAAGGTATGGGCTAGCAGCCATTGCATGGATGATGAGCGACGGATTCCACTACTTAACTTAGAAAATATAGTTCTTTTTGACGGCAGTCGGCGAGTCGAAATTCGTAATGGAATCGTTGCAGATGGTGGGAGCACTATCAGCTATTCGGCGAGCTTTGACAACGGGGGCTCTAGCTTTAACATTTAACGTTTTCCAGCAGAGAAACGGATTTGAGTAAGTTCTGAAAGAAATGCACCCGCTACCCGTGCGCCCATCATTCGAGCCCTCTAAACTTTGGGTTATGCGAACATCCCCTTCTTAAACAATCATTTCCGGTTCTTCAAACCCTTCACGCTCGAGCTGAATCGTGCTGTGCTCGATGCCGAAGCTCTCGTGCAACCGCTCCCGCACCGCGCTTAAAGTCCGCTGGTTAAAACTGTCCTCTTCAACCACCACGTGCGCCGAGAGCGCGACCATGCCGCTGGTGATGGTCCAGACGTGCAAATCATGCACCGCGCGCACGCCCGCCACGCCGCGCATGGCGTCTCGCACCTCGTCCACGTCCAGGTGACCGGGCGCGCCCTCCATGAGGACGTTGACCGTTTCTTTGAGGAGTTCCCAGGACGAGTAAATCACGAGCACGCCGATGACGACCGAGGCCAGCGGGTCGGCCCAGTTCCAGCCGAAGCCCCACACGAGCGCGCCCGCGACAATCGCGCCCACGCTCCCTAACGCGTCGGTGAGCACGTGCAGCCAGGCACCCCGGACGTTTAGGCTTTCGGACTTGCCCGCGTTAAGAATTTGTAAACCGACCAAATTAACGACCAAGCCCCCCACCGCCACGCCCATCATGGCCGCGCCCTGCACCTCGGGGGGCGCGCCGAAGCGGCGGAAAGCCTCCACGAAGATATACACGGCGACGGCGACCAGCGTCGCGCCGTTCGCCAGAGCCGCCAAAATCTCGGTGCGGTAGTTTCCGTAGGTGCGCCCTGGCTTAGCGGGCCGCCGCGCCATCCAAAGGGCGAAGAGCGCCAGCGCGAGCGCGCCCGCGTCCGAGAGCATGTGCCCGGCGTCGGCGAGGAGCGCGAGCGAATTCGTGAGGAGCCCGCCGATAACCTCGGCGACCATGTAGAGCACGACGAGCGCGAGGACGAGCGCCAGCCGCCGACCGTTGCCGCCCCCGTGGGTATGACTATGTGAATGACCGGATGAGTGGTTGTGATTATGTGCCATGAGCCTCTTTCGCGTTTTTACCCGCACGCCCAGCGTTGGATGGCCCGAACGACAGCAACCTGAGCGCGTTGGCCGTGACCAGCGCGGTCGCGCCCGTGTCGGAAAGAACCGCGAGCCACAGCCCGGTCAGGCCTAAAAGCGTCGTCACCAGGAACACGGCTTTAAGACCTAACGCAAAGGCGACGTTTTGGTGGATGTTGCGGAGCGTCGCCCTCGAGAGTCTCACCAACTCGCCCACGCCCGCCACGGAATCCTTGAGGAGCGCGGCGTCGGCGGTCTCGAGCGCCACCTCAGTGCCCCCGCCCATGCTTATACCTACGTCGGCCTGCGCCAGGGCGGGCGCGTCGTTGACGCCGTCGCCGACCATCGCCACGCCGCCGCGCGCTTTAAGAGTGCGGATGCGCGCCAGTTTTGCTTCGGGCATGAGTTCGGCTTCCACAGTGATACCTAACTCACGAGCGACCGCCCCGCCCGCGCGGGCGTTGTCGCCTGTGAGCATCACGGGCGTGACGCCTAAACGTTTAAGGTCAGCCAACGCTTCTCTTGCTTCGGCGCGCGCCTCGTCGCGGATGGCGATGAGGCCCAGAGCTGTGTTTCCGCTAAGCACCACGACCACGGTGTTGCCTAGAGCCTCGAGCCCCCCAATGCGCCCTTCAACCTCCGGCTCGAGCTTTACCTGTTTAGCCGCGTAACGCGGTGAGCCGACTGCTGTTAAACGCCCCTCGACCCGTGCGGTCACGGCCTCTCCCTTGACGGCTTGGGCGTTCTCAGTCGTGGGAATGTCCAGGTTGTATGAAGCTGCCTTCTCAAGAATCGCCTTGGCGAGGGGGTGGCTCGAGCCCTCCTCGACCGCCGCCGCGAGGCGCAGCACCTCGTCTTCGGACGCAGTCAAGGGAACAACCTCCGTCACGCGCGGCCTGCCTTCGGTGAGGGTGCCGGTTTTGTCAAAAGCGACCGTACGGACCTTGCCGATGGTTTCCAACGCGGCCCCGCCCTTGACGAGCAGCCCCCGCCGCGCGCCCGCCGCAAGGGCGGAGGTGACGGCGGCGGGCACGCTCAAAACGAGCGCGCAGGGGCAGCCGATGAGGAGGAGCGCCAGCGCCTTGTAGAGCCAAGCGTCCCAAGCGCCTCCGAAAAGGGGCGGCACAACGGCGACGCACGCAGCGACGAGCATCACCGCGGGGGTGTAGCGGCGGCTGAAGCGGTCGATAAAGCGGGCGGTGGGGGCCTTGGAGGCTTGCGCCTCCTCGACCAAGTGGATGATGCGCGCGAGGGTGTTGTCGTGGGGGTCGCGCGTAACCCGCACGGTGAGGAGCCCGTCTTCGTTGAGCGAGCCCGCGAACACGTCACCTCCCGGACTCTTGGCGACGGGCACGCTCTCGCCCGTGACGGGGGCGTCGTTGAGGTAAGAGTGGCCGGTAAGGATGACGCCGTCGGCAGGCACGCGTCCGCCCGGGGACACTTGGATGATGTCGCCGATGCGCAAATTCTCGGCGGGGACCTCCCTTGTCCGCCCCCCCTCCACCAACCGCGCCGTCTTGGGCGCGAGTTTGGTGAGCGCCGCGATGCCCCTACGCGCCCGCCCCGCCGCCACGCCCTCCAGAAGCTCGCCCACCGCGAACAAAAACACCACCAGCGCGCCCTCGGGCGCTTCGCCAATCCCCACCGCGCCGAGCGCGGCCACGCTCACGAGCGTGTTGATGGTAAAAGGGTCGCCGAGCCGGGCGGCGTGAAACGCCTTACGCACGAGCGGCGCGGCGCCGATAAGCGTGGCGGCGACGTAGGCCCAGCTTGCGAACGGGGTAACGAAACTCAGCCCGAAAGCCAGCGCCAGAAGCGTGCCCGCAAGAAGCACCAGGCGGCCTTGGGGCGCGCGGTACCAGGGTCTCTCTTCGTCTTCCGTACGTGCGCCCGCACCTTCGTTTGTTTGCAGCTCTGGTTCGTAGCCCAACGCGCGGATGCGCTCCTCGAGCCTCCCCCGCGGCGTTACCCTTTCGTCAAGCGTGAGCTGAAGCGTCTGCGTCACGAAAGAAACGCGCCCCCCGTCCGCCCCGGCGGTGCGCGCGACGAGCTCGCCAATTTTGTTCGCGCAACTCGCGCAGTCCATGCCGCCGACGAAATAGCGGAGGTCGCTCCCTTGCGCCGCAAACGTCCTAACGTTTGCGGCGTCCCCGGTGCTTTTTTGGGAGGTGACTTTTCTGGGTTCAGTTAGCTTCATCGAAGAGAACAATATATGAGCAAACGTTCATATGTCAAGCGCCTGTATCA
This sequence comes from Trueperaceae bacterium, assembly GCA_965214995.1. Taxonomy (GTDB): domain Bacteria; phylum Deinococcota; class Deinococci; order Deinococcales; family Trueperaceae; genus CBDCCT01. The sequence continues at coordinate 2,299,697 of CBDCCT010000002.1, read as the reverse complement.
CCTTTGGATTCCTTTACCGGCCCTCTTCGCCGTGCGAAAGGGCGTTCTCGAGCATCGTCAGCACGTGCTCGTCAGCCAGGCGGTAGAACACGTGGCGGCCCTCCTTGCGGCTTGTCACCAGTCGCAGGTTGCGCAGCAGGCGCAGTTGGTGGGAGATGCCCGACTGAGAAATGTCTAACGCCTCGACGATGGTGTGGACGCAGACCTCGCCCTCTCTAAGCAGACAGAGAATCTTGAGCCGCGTGGCGTCCGCGAAGCCCTTGAGGAGCATCACGGACGCGTCAACTAGCCTCTCGTCGGGCAACACGCCGACTTTGGAGGCGTCACAGTCGTCATAGGCGTCGGCGAACGTTCCAGCCTTCGTCGTTTCAAACACCTCGTCAAACACCTTGGTCACGCTTCTAGTTTACGCTTTTACGCGGGCTTTAAGGGTGTCCCGAATCGTGGGCTCGAGCAGTTTGTGCCGCTGGCGAGGTTGATGTATGCCCATTTTAGGGTGTGATACGCCGCCCGGGTTCCGTTCATCAAGCCTTGACAAGGACGGTTTGACTGCCCTATACTGCCTTATACCTTAATTAATAAGGTAGCCAGGCCGTAAGGTCAATCAGGAAACCGCAGACGAGACCCAAAAGGAGATGAGGACGGATGATCAAGCTTTCACCGATGCAGCGCAAAGTGTTCGACAGGCTCTGCGCCCACAAGGAGCGGACGGGGAGCCTGCCGGAACTTTCAATGCTGGCGAGAGAGCTGGGCATCCACTACATGTCGCTGCGCCAGCACTTGCAGGCGCTCGACGCGAAGGGGCAGCTCGTGTTCCGGAGCCGCGGGCGGGGCCAGTCGCCGCACTTAGAGCTGCCCCTGAGGGCGACCGGCGTGCCCGTCGTCGGCAGCATCCCCGCGGGCTCGCTCCAAGAGGCGTTGCAGGAGCCCGAGGGATACTTGCCGCTTAAGGGCGGTGAGTCGTTCTTCGCGCTGCGGGTGAGCGGCGATTCAATGGCCGACCTTATCCAGGACGGCGACGTGGTGCTTTTCAAAAAGGGCGCGCCGGTCCGCTCGGGCGAAATCTGCGCGGTGCGCGTCGGGAGCAGCGAGGCGACGCTGAAGTACCTTGACTGGTTGGACAAAAAAACCGTTGCGCTGCGCCCGCACAACCCGCTCTACCCGACCCTGTCGGTCAAGGCGGACGAGGCGCAAATCGAGGGCGTGTATCAGGGCCTGGTGCGCGGCAGACTTGTAAGCGCGTTTTACGAGGAGGAGAACCTACTTTAGAGAAACGAGACTCGCACGAAGACAACAGCCGAAACGCAGCGGACCCGCGCCATCCGCCAAGACGACCACGAGCCCTGCGTTTCACCTAGAGACTCCCAGCCTTCTCGAGCAAGAAGAGGAACCCTTATGAACTATCCTGCCTGTGTGTTTAGAGATTTGTCAAGTGCGTGGCACGTGGACGCGGCGAGTGAAAGAGTTGACATCTTGGCCGCCGAACTCGCCGCGCAAACGGCCCAAGCCGAGGGCCCGCTCCTGGTTGGGCTCATCAAGTCCGAGGCTGTGAGTAAGTTTTATGGCCTTGTTTACCTGCTCGACTCATACGGTTTGCTCTTGCGCAAACGCCACCGCGGGGAGAGCGACGGCGTCTACGTGTACCTAGAGCGCCGTCCTGAGAGCGTAACCTCCGAGTTCGCGGGCGCGGTCGTGGTTGAGAAGTCCTTGGAGCCCGTATTACCGGAGCTCGCCAACGCGGCATAAGGGGGCGGATGATGACGGATACCTATACCACCAGCACCAACCCGACGGGCGCAGACATAAACTGGACAGAGTTGTTGGCAGAACTCGCTAAGCCCTTCCCGGCCAGCGCCGTCTACTGGCGCGCGGGCTCGACCACCCGCGACAAAAAGCGTGCGCAGGCGTTGCCCTACGCCGAGCCGAGAGTCTACGAAGACCGCCTCAACGCGGTCTGTCCGGGGCTCTGGAGCGTCACCTTTAAGCCCTGGGGCGAAAGGCTCATCTGCGAGCTCACCATTGGCGGGCTTACCCGCTCCTCCACGGGCGAAGAGAACGACGGCTTCGCCCCCGGCACCGCCACCGAGGCACAGGCCTTTAAGCGCGCCTGCTCCAAGTTCGGCTTGGGCCGCTACCTCTACGACGTGCCTATTTCATGGGTGGAGTACGACGAGCAGAAAAAGCGGCTTCTGGAGGTGCCTGAACTCCCGGCGCGTTTTCTGCCCCTCGAGACAAGTGTGAAAGACCGAGTTCCTGCCTCCACACGGCGGCAGAACGCGCCCGCCACCCCCAACATAGTCACTCAGCCCAAGCTTGAGGAAGCACAACCGACCCTTTCCAAAACCAGGGCCGCCGCGATGTACCGGGAGCTCGAGAAGTTGGGCCTCCTGCGCGACGACCAGCACAAGCTCGCCAGCACCATCCTCAAACACGACGTGCCGCATTTTTCCTCACTGACCGAGGCGGAAGCCTTAGAAGTCTGGCAGGTCGCCAAGCGCGACTACGCGAAGCGGCAGCCCCTCAAGGCGGCGGCGTGACCCAACAGGTCCACGTCGAGCACGAAAGAGACAGGCCGGGGCGGCGCTACCGCTGCCCCAAATGCAAGCGCGAGGTGACGGTGTGCGTAAGCGCCACCGTCGCCTGTAGCCGCTGCGAGAGGCTGATGAAACGACTCCCGCCGCCCGAAGCCGCGTAAGAACGTCTTGCCCATTCGCCGCCATCTTTGATAAACCAAGGGTCTCCGTAGTCGTCCCGACCGCTACGGAGCCTCGAGTCTCATAAACCGTCACTGCCTGTTTACACATCCGGTTTCTGCTGCGCTGTGTCCCTTCACATCCTTTTCCCACGTCACTAATTTGAGGAGGCGACATGTTCGACTTGATATTTTCCGACTGCGCGCACTGCGGCGGCGAGGGGTACGTGCTTTTCAACGCGGGCACGCCCTCGGAAGCGCTCGCCTGCTGCGCCTACTGTGACGGGAGCGGTGAAACGGAACTCTGCGCCGGCTGCCGCCAGCCCATCGACCTGTGGGAAGGACGCGAGGTCTGCGGCTGTTCGGCGCTCGCGCTGCCCCAGGCGGCCTAAGCCCGCAGGAGCCCTTCGGCGTTGACGCCCGTGAGATAAGCCAAAAATGACGGCAGGATGGGCAGCACGCAAGGGGACAAAAACGAGAGCCCGCCCGCCACAAAGGCAAGCGAGAGCGTGGGCGGGCTCCCGGCGAGGGCGTTTTCCAAGCTCCCCAAGCTCGCCAGGTAGGGCGACAGGGCGGCCACGGAGTTAGTCAGGAGCAGCACCCCCACGATGATGAGCAGCACGCCGCCGACCTTTTCGACGAGTCCTGCGTAACGGTTGAGCGAGCGAAACGCCGTGAGAAACTGCGCCGCCACGAGAAAAGGCACCGCGAAACCCAGCGAATAAACCCCCAGCAGCAGCCCGCCCTGAAGCGGCGAGCCGCTCGCCCCCGCAAGCGCCAGGATGCCTGTCAGGACGGGGCCGATGCAGGGCGTCCAGCCCGCCCCAAAGGCGACGCCGACCAGGGCCGAGCCCGCATAACCCGCGGGTTTACGCGCAAGGTGCGCGCGTAAGTCACGCTGCAAAAAGGGCAGCGGCACGAGGTGCAGCATGACCGCGCCCATAAAGACTAGAAAGATACCCGCGACAATTCGCAACGCGTCGCCGTAGTCGAAAAGCACGTCGCTGATGAAGCCCGCCGAAAAGCCCAAGGCGACGAACACGAGGCTCAAGCCAAAAAGAAAGGCGAGGCTGTGGAGGGTGACGCGCAGCCGTACGGAGCGCGCCCCGTCATTCGTCACTGCGGAGCCACTCACGGTTGCCAACTTACGCCGATGGCGGCTAGGTTTTCCGCGGCCTCGGCGGGCGTGAGCCCACCGACCGTGACCGCGCGTATGACACCATCAGCACCGATAAAAAATGTAGTCGGCATACCGCGCACCCGGTAACGCTTAAGCACCTCCTGCGTCGTGTCGAGCGTTTCGCCCTGCGCACGGAACGTCTCACGTGCGTCTCTCGTGGCGTCAAAGCCGGACGGAAGGGAGACGCCCAAGTTTTCTAAAAAGCTTACCGCCGCTTCCGGGTCTTCGTTATTGTTGACGAGCAGGACTTTGACTTTGGGCGCGTCTTCAGCCTCGTTGATTTCACCCTCGAGCCTATCAAAGAGCGGCAACTCCTCGACGCAGGGGGGGCACCAGGAGGCCCAGAAATTGAGCACGACGGGCGTGCCCGCAAAGCTCGAGAGCGACACGGGCTCGCCCGCGGCGTCCACGAGCCGAAAGTCCGGGGCCGCGTCGCCCACGCGCTGCGCGAAAGTAATACCGAGAAAAAAGGTGAAGACGGCGAGCAAGACGAGGCGGCGCATCATCTCCTCCTCGAGTAACGCTGTTCACAAATACAGAACCTCATGAGCCGATGGTAGAGGAAACGCCCGCGCGCCGCCGTATTGGGTTTGACGAGGCTAAGAAGACAGGGTTGAGAAAAGGGTTGAAAAGACAGGCTCAGGAAACGCGGCCCTTAAGCTGCTCGAGCACGTCCAAAGAGAGTTCGCGCCCCACCTCCTCGGCCTCGCTCGCGTCGCCGCTCGTCTCGGCCTGGATGACGAAACCGCTCGTCACGTCCACGAGCGCCCCGAAAAGGCTCAGCTCACCCTCGTCGCTCACCGACGCCAGGGCCCCGACCGCGAACCTCGGCTCGTCAAAGGGACGCGCAAAAGCGCGCTCGGCGGCGGCGCGGTCGAAAGACGGGCGGTGCTGGAGCGTGTAGGAGAGGTCCGAGGCCAAAAAGTCGTCCTCGCGCACCACCAGCCCGAGCGCGCCCTGACCCGGCGCGGGCGTGAACACGCTCGGCACGAGGAGCGTTTCCAGGAGCCCGCGACGCTCCAACCTGATGAGGCTCGAGCCCGGCACGAGGAGCGCGTGGAGGTCGCCCGCGGCCAGGCTCGAGAGGTCGTCGTCAAGCGAGCCCGAAAGCGTTTGGGTCTGGACGTCCGGACGGCGCGCGCGCAAGAAAGCCTCGTCGCGCGGCGTGGCGACGCCCACCACGGCCCCCTCGCCCAATGTCTCGAGCGTTTTTTTGCCCCTGGTGAGGAGCGCGGCCCTGGGCTCCAACCTCTTGGTCACGGCGGCCAGGGTGAGGCCGTCGGGCAGGGTCGGCAGCAGCGCCTCGAGGCTTAGGAGCGCAATGTTGACCCTTTCCTTGGCGAGCGCGTCCAGAAGCTCGTCCGCCCCCGTGTACCCGTTACGTGCGGCCCCCTGGATGGTCCGTTGCACAATTTGAACGTCCGGCCACTCCGCGCTAAGCTCGGAAAGTACAGCCCTGGCCCCCGACAGCGCGAGCGCGCTGCCGCGGTTTCCCAACACGATTCTCGACATCCTTTATTTTTAACATATCAACACGCCGGATACAGGCAGCCTCGTGTAAAGCGCGAGGAGCGTTTTCTCAGCCTAAGCCGTGAGCCTGCCGCCGACGGGCGCAGCCGCGTCCCAGCGAAACGTCAGGGTGGACAGGCCCAAAAAGAGGACGCCGTACCCCAAAACGACGAGCAGAGGGACGATAGCGGCGCTTGGGTGGCCCTCGAGAGGGGCTCGAATCGCGTTCAAAAAGTGATTAAAAGGCAGCGCATCCCGCAACATCCGTATCCAAAGGGGCGCGCTCTCAAGGCTGTAAAACGTCTCGGTAAGAAAGAGCAGCGGCAGCGTGACGACGTTCGTGAGCGTGGCGACCCCCGACTCTTCGTTACCCAAATTGCCGATGACAAAGCCCAAAAATGTGAACGCCACCATGCCGAGCGCCAGCACGACGAAGAGCATAGGCAAGCCCGCGATGTTGAACGGCACCCGGAGGATGACGAGCCCCGCGGCGAGCACGGCCAAGGTGCAACCGAGCGCGACGACGCTGCGCGCCAAAGCCAGCCGGACGATAAAGATGGGCGTGCGCACGGGCGTTATCCTGAGCAGCTTGTATACCCCGCGGTTGCGCTGCCCCAGCACGTCGAACGCCATCCCGTAAGCGATGTAAAAGAGTGCGCTTATCGCCAGCAGACCCGCGAGCAGGCGCGTGCGGTAGAGGGGGTCGTCGAAAAAGAGGCTCATCGCAATCATCAGCCCGAGCGGGAAAAGGAGCGCCCAGCCGAGCGAGATGCGGTCGCGTAGCGCCAGTTTGAGAAGCAACTTGAAGCTCGTCATGCTAATCCTCCGTGAGCAAAAGGTAGAGTTCGTCGAGCGTGGGAACGTTGTAACGGTTCAGCAAGCCTTCAGGAGTTCCCTCCGCCTTGACGCTGCCCCCGTCGATAAACACGATTCTGTGGGCAAGGTTGCGCACTTCGGTCATATCGTGTGAGGTGAAAAGAACCGTCGTGCCCGCGTCTGCAAGAGACTTGATAAGCCCGCGCACGTCACGCTGCGCCCTGGGATCGAGCGCGCTGGTGGGCTCGTCGAGAAAGACGAGTTGGGGCGCGTGAACGAGCGCGATGGCAATCGCCAGTCGCCTCTGCTGTCCGCCTGAAAGTTTTGAGGCTTGCGTGGTGGCAACGTCAAGCAAGGAAAAGCGCTTAAGCACCCCCTCGAGCACCCCCTTATTCCCAGCCAACCCGTAAAAAGAAGCAAACAGCGCGAGGTTGTCCAGCGTACTGAGCCCCGGAAAGAAGGGCGTGTTCTGCAATTGCGCGCCCGTCCCCTTACGCGCGTCGGCCAAGCTGCACGCCACGGTGCCGCCGTCGGGCTGGCGCACGCCCAGCATCATCTCGATGGTGGTCGTTTTGCCCGCGCCGTTGGGGCCGATAAGCGCGACGATTTCGCCTTTATCAACGACTAAGTCAACATCCCGCACCACGGTGCGCCGACCGTAGCGTTTGGTGAGCCCTCGAGCTTCGACAAGATGCTTCACACCTTCTCCTTCCAATTCGCTTCACTCAGTGCTTTCAACTCGGCTAAGTCGGGCAGCACGACGGGTATGAGGGGCAAATCCGGCAGGAGCTTTCTGAGTTCTCTGAGCATATTTAAGTCGGCCTGGAGATGAGCGCGCGAGTTCGCCATGACAATTTGTATATAGGGCGGCGCGTCGGGCGACTGCATTTTCAATTCTTCGCCCCGGTTGGTTTCGGCTAACTCGGCCTCAAGCCCGACAATCTGCTCCTCTACAGCTTCAATCACGCGCTGCTTATCCACCTCACTCACGAACATGAGCGCGGTGTAGAGCGTGCCCGGCATCACGCGGGGGCGTTTGTGCCAGGCTTCCAACAATAAAGTTTGCAGCGCCTCCTTGCCCGCCTCGGTGATCCGGTAAATGGCGCGGGTGCGGTGGCCCGTTGCCTCGGTGCGCGCGACTTGGGTCCAGCCTTTTTGGGTCATTTTTTTGAGCGCGTTGTAGATGGAGCCGGGCAGGATGTCCGCCCAGTAGTCGGCGTAGGTGAGTTGCAGGTACTGCTGGATGTCGTAGCCGTGCATGGGCCGAACCTTTAAAAAACCGAGGACGAAGATTTCTGTATTCACCAGACCTCCACTTTGTAGGTAACGTTGTTTGGTCAACGTTGAGTAAAAGTGTAGTTGAGGGAATGGAGTTTGTCAAGGGCTCGAGCCCAAGCAACAGCTTTGCCTCCCTTGAGAGGCTGGTGTGCCTTAGGGGTGAGGCCGTTGAGCGGTTCTTGATGCGTTGAGTCCGGCATTTGTGACGGGGCTGCTGAGGCTTCTGGATGAAGGTGAGGGTGCTCGAGTCTTGTAAGCCTTGGCGGGCTCGAGTAGGAGCAAACGCTGCGTTTTACACGTGAGCGTCCAACGGGTAAAAACGCGTCTTCGCATCCTCATATGTGCAAGCACTTTGTAAAACTCATCCCATCTGCCGCGGCAAAAAGAGCACCAGCTCGGGAAAAAAGGTGAGAAGCGCCGCGAGGCCCAGCAGGATGAGAAAGTAGGGAAAAGCCGCCCTGGCGACAAAGCCGATGGACCGCCCGCTCACCCCCTGAATCACGAACAGGTTAAAGCCAACCGGGGGCGTGATCTGCGCGGCCTCGACCATGAGCACCAAGAAAATGCCGAACCACAAGGGCGAAAAACCCGCGTCGGTGATGAGCGGCAGCGTGATGGGCAGCGTCACGACGATCATCGAGATGCCGTCCAAAAAATAGCCCAGTATCACGTAAAACACGACCAGCACGACGATGAGAAGGTATGACGAGAGCCCCAAACCGGCAATCCACTCAGCCAGCGCCCGCGGCAGGCCGAGAAAGCCCATCGCGGTGGAGAGCACCGCCGCGCCCGCGACGATAAGCCCGATCATGCAGGTGGTCCGCACCGCGCCGAGCACGGCCTCGACAAAGCCGCGCCAGGTCAGGGTGCGGTAAAGGAGCGCCAGCAGGAGCGCCCCCACCACGCCGATGGCCGCCGATTCCGTGGGCGTCGCCAGCCCGCGGTAGATGCTTCCCAAAACCGCCACGATGAGGAGCGTGACGGGCAGAAGCTGCCAGAGCCCCAAGAAACGCGCCCGCCAACCGTAACGCTCCGCTTGGTGCGGCGCGAGCTGGGGCCGCAGCAGGCTCATGAGCGCGAGATAGAGCATAAACCCGCCCGCCAGCAGGAGGCCGGGCACGACGCCCGCGACGAAAAGCTGCCCGATGGACACGCTCGCCAGCACGCCGTAGATGATCATGACCAGAGACGGCGGGATGAGAAACCCCAAGGTCCCCGCGCCGCCCAGCGAGCCGAGCACCAGGCGCTCGTCGTAGCCGCGCTTCAAGAGTTCGGGGATGGTTATCTTGCCAACCGTCGCCGCCGTCGCCGCCGAGGAGCCCGACACCGCAGCGAAAATGGTACTCGCCACCACGTTGATGTGGAGCAGCCCGCCGGGCAACCGGCCCAGCCAAGGGGCGAGGCCGGAAAACATCTTTTCGGACACCCTCGTCTTAATAAGCAGCTCGCCCATGAAGATAAAGAGCGGCAGCGCGACCAAAGCCCACGAGTTCGTGCTGTTCCAGCCGATAGTCGCCAGAAGCGTGAGGGGCGGTGTGGAGGTAAAAAAATAGAGGCCCGTCAAGGCGAGCAGAAAAAGTGAGGCTGCCACCCACACGCTTAGGCCCAGGAGCAAAAAGAGCAGGGGGACCAAAACCGCGACGGCTACGAGGGGTTCCACCTACGCCTCCGCTGGGGTACTGGGCGGGGTATCGGGTGGGATGTCTGGCGCGTTGGGTAACCACGACTCGAGCAGCAGCCCCAAAAACTGGAGCCACAGCAGCGCCGCGCCCACAAAAATCGCGCCGTGCGGCACCGCCATGAGCGTGCGCGAGGGCATGAAGGAGCGCGACCCGTGCGAGAGCGAGTCGGCGAAAAGCCCGAAAAAGGCGTAGAGCAGGAGGCTGGCAAAGGCGAGCCCGACGGCCAAGGCGAAACGCTCGAGCCACACCCGCCCCCGCGCCCCCAAACGCTCGCGCAAAATCTCGACGCGAATGTGCTCCTTGTGCGCTAACGTATAGGCCGCGCCCACGTAAATCATCGCCGCCAGGAGGTAGCCCGAATATTCCTCGGCCACCTGCGTCGAGCGCCCGAAAAGGGAGCGCAGCAAGATTTCGGTGGTGATAAGTAGGGTGGTGGCGACCAAAAGAGCGCCCGCTAAGTAGCCGCCCAAGGTTGAGAGGGTGCGGATGAGGCGCAAGGTTGCTCTTATCAAGGTTCGCCCACAGCTTTCACCACAGCTCCCGTCACAGCTCTCGTCACAGCTTTCACCACGCTGCTCACCCCGATTCCTACCTCAACTTTCACTACGGCCTCGAGTTCGACATAAAGTTCATGGGAGTCTCAATTTCAGAAAGTGAGGATGCCTCTTTAGCTCTTTTTTAGCTCTTTGTAGGCATCCTCAGAAGTTTTTACTGGTTCTCGAACGTGTTCAGGATGTCCTGACCCGTCTCGCCCGCTTCGCTGAGCCACGCCTCTTGAATCGTCTCGGCTGCCGCCTCCATCGCCGCCTCCAACTCCGGGCTCACCTCCGTCACCACGGTGATACCGTTCTCCTCCAGCGTCGCCTGCGAGGTGTCGTCCGCTTGTCTCGAGGCCTCCCACTGCGCCGCCTCGACCTCCGCCGCCGCGTCCAGCACCGCCTGCTGCGTCTCTTCCGAGAGGCTCTCAAACGCGTCTCGGTTGACCGTCACCATGTTGAGGGGAAACGCGTAGTTGATGCGCGTGAGGTAGTCCTGCACCTCCCAGAGCGAGGCGTCCACGCCCGTCGGGGTCGAGGTCAGGACCGAGTTGATGAGCCCGGTGGAGAGCGCGGTGAAGAGTTCGCTAAAGGGGATGGCGAGCCCCTGCGCCCCGAGATTTTCGGCGAACTCGGCGGAGTTTGAGTCGTAGGTCCTGACTTTTAAGTTTGCCAAGTCACCCGGCGAGGTGATTTCCGACTCCGTAAAGAAGCCGCTCGGCGGCCACGGAACCGCGTAGAGAAGCCGCTGGTTGTTGCGCTCTAGGGCCTCTTCGTAGGCGGGTTTGGCCGCGTCGTAAAGCGCGCGCGCCTCGTCGTAGCTCGAGACCAGAAGCGGCAGCGAGGTAAGGCCGAACAGGGGCTCGTCGCCCTGCACGTTGCCCATCAGCACTTCGGCAATCGGCAGGGTGCCGTCGCGCACCACGCGCAAGATTTCTTGACCCTGAAAGCCCAGCGAGCCGCCGCTGTTGACGATTATCTCTAAGTCCCCGTTCGACTTTTCACTGACTAAGTTCGCAAAATTGATAACGCCCTGCGTGTGAAAGTTGCTCTCCGGCCAGGCCACGTGCATGTTCCAGCGGGTCTGGGCCAGCGCCAAACCACTCGCAAGCAGCAGTGCGACGAGGATGATTTTCCCAACTCTAAACATTGACTACCTCCTCCATAAACCTAAAATTGTTCGTTAGACCTGTAGGGGTTAAGCTACCACAAAACTTGGGCGACTCGAGCCCTACTCCGCCGAACTCGCCGCCCCGGTGTTCGGCGCTCTCGGTGAGACCCTAGCGGCGGTGAATCTCGCGGGGGGCCGAGGCGCACTACCGGGACGGGGAGGTGCTGGGGCGTCACCTGCATCTGCTCAACGAGACCGCGCGCAAGATGTCGCTCGAGCTGGGCTCGCCGAACCCTGGCACTCCAATTTGGAGGTGTTTCTGCGCGTCCTCAAAGAGCGGCAGGCGCTAACTGGCGACGAAATTCGCTAACCTCAAACCAACAGAGGCGCAGTAGGTTTAAACTGTGGGGCTAAACTGAGGAGCATCATGGCAGATGACCTTGTGACGGTTGACTTAAACGCAGACGCGGGCGAATCGTTCGGTCCCTGGACGATGGGCGCGGACGAGGCGCTCTTCCCAAGCCTCACCTCGGTGAATTTGGCCTGCGGCTTTCACGCAGGCGACCCCCTCACCATGCGCCGTACCGTCCGCCTGGCCGCCCGGCTCGGCGTCCGGGTGGGGGCGCATCCGGGCTTTCCCGACCGCGTCGGCTTCGGGCGGCGCGACGTGAGCGCGAGTTTTGAGGAGGTCTATACAGATGTGCTCTACCAACTCGGAGCGCTGCACGCGTTTTTGCGGGTAGAGGGCGCGGCGCTCCACCACGTCAAGGCGCACGGCGCGCTCTACTTAAAGATGATGCGCGACGAGGAGACGGCTCGAGCGGTGGCGGCGGCGGTGCGCGACTATGACGCCGCGCTCCCCCTGGTCATCCTCGGCGGACCCGGCGGCGAGGGAATGGCGCGGGCGGCGGAAGAGGCGGGGGTGAGGGTGGTGCGAGAGGCTTTCCCTGACCGGGCGTATTCGGAGAACGGTCACTTAGCCCCGCGTAGCCTCGAGGGCGCGGTCATCCGCGATCCCCAGCAGGCGGCGGCTCGAGCCGTGCAAATGGTGACGGAAGGGCGCGTCGAGACTCTGGGCGGCGGCACAATCCAAATACAGGCGCAGACGCTCTGCGTCCACGGCGACAACCCAGAAGCGCCCGACATTGCCGCGGCGGTGCGGGGGGCGCTCGAGGCCGCGGGCGTCTCTGTACGGGCTTTCTGATTTGTGCGGGATTTGAGTTTCCGTGAACTCTCTGGGGCGCTACAGGGGTGAGCTATCCCATGTGGAACGGCTTCTATATACGGTTTGGGGATGAGCTCGAGCCCGCGCTCAACCGCCGGATTCACGCGCTCACCGCGCGACTCTTAGAACATCCCCTCCCCGGCATCACCGACCTCATCCCCGGCTACACCACGCTTTACGTGGAGTACGACGCGCGTAAGCTTTCAGAGGCGCGGGTGCGGAGATGGGTGGAGACGCAGGCGGAAGGTCCGGCGCTCGAGCAGACCCCAGAACCTCCCGTCGACATTCCCGTGGTCTACGACGGCGAAGACCTACCGGAGGTTGCGCAGCGGACGGGCTTAAGCGTCGAGGAGGTCATCGCCAAGCACGCCGCACCTCTTTACGATGTCTACGCGCTCGGCTTCACCCCCGGCTTCGCCTTTATGGGCGAGGTTGACCCCGCGCTGAGGCTCCCCCGCAGGCCGAGCCCGCGCGCGCGGGTGCCCGCGCATTCGGTGGCGATGGCGAACCATCAGACGGGCGTCTACCCGACCCCTTCGCCCGGCGGCTGGAACCTGCTGGGCCGGACGCTGGTGAGGCTTTACGACCCGCACCGAGACGCGCCCTTTTTGTTGGGGCCCGGCAACCACGTCCGCTTCATTCCTTCTCAGGGCGAGCCGCCGGGTGAACCCCTGCCGCTCGAGCTCCTGCCCGAAAACCCGACACACCCTTTTTTGAGGGTGCTCGAGCCCGGCCTGCTCGACCTCGTGGTGGACGAGGGGCGTTTTTTGGGCGGGCGCTACGGTTTGTCGCGGAGCGGGCCGCTCGACGCGCGTTCGGCGGGGCTGGCGAACGCGCTTTTGGGCAATTCTAAAGGGGCGGCGCTGCTCGAGCTCAACCTCCGCGGGGGCACCTTTGAAGCGCTTGCGAAGGGCGTCGTGGCCTTTGCAGGTTGGGGGATGCTGCCGCTCGTGAACGGTCAAGAGGTGACACCTTTTCAAAGTTTTGGGCTTGAAAAGGGCGACGTACTGAGCTTCAAAACAACGCCTCAAGGTAGCCGGGGCTATCTGGCGGTGGCGGGAGGGCTCGAGAGCGGGCGTTTCTGGGGCAGCGCCTCGGTGGACGTTCGGGGCAAACTTGGGCGGCCCCTTACGGCGGGCGACGTGCTCGGCGTGGCGGCGGTCAAGTCTCCGCGGCCTGGTTATTCTTTTACTCCGTACGTTTCGTTCCGAGACCCCACCGTGCTGCGCCTCCTCCCCGGCCCGCAGAGTTCAAAGGAGGCGCTGGCGGCGCTTTACAGCGGCACCTTCCGGGTCGGGAGCGCCGACCGCATGGGCGTGCGTTTGGAGGGCCCGCGCGTGCCCGGCGGCGACGTGCTCTCCGAAGCCGTGCCCATAGGCGCGGTGCAGGTCACCTCGGAAGGTGATCCCATCGTGCTCCTCAACGACCGCGGCACCCTGGGCGGCTACGCGAAACCGGCGCGGCTTCATCCGGCGGATTTATTTAAGGCGGCGCAGCTCAGGCCGGGGGGCGAGGTGCGCTTCAGGGGTGAGTGACTGTCAGTCAGAGAAGCGCAGGCGGGTCTGCGGGACGCTAAAGTGAGTCAAGAACCCGTCCCTACCGTTCTTGTCACAGCGAGAGGAAACTATGTCATCCAGCACTGCTTCATCCAGCACTGCTTCATCCGGCACCGTCCGCAACGACGCACCGCACCAAACATGCCCCGTTGACCACACGAAGCTCGCCGCACAAAAAACCGCGCCTCAGCCCGAACCTTTGGGGAGGCGGCTCGAGCGTGACGCCAACGGCACCTGGCACGTGCGCGGCTACGCGGAGGCCAAGGCTATTCTGCGCGGCGAGGGCACCAAGCAGGCCGGTTTTCAGGCGGAGACTTTTGGAGAGTTGCCCTCAGCGATGACGCCGCCCGTCCTCTTCCAGGAGGGCCAAGCGCACTTTGAAAGCCGCACCCAGACCGCCAAGTTTTTCACGCCCGCCACGACCAGCAAACGTTACCGGGGCCTCATGGAGGCGTTCGCGGACGACCTCATCGCCGAGCTGAGGCGCGAGGGCCGCGCGGACCTAAGCCGCCTCAGCATGGCGCTGGCGGTGCGGGTGGCGGCGCAGGTGGTGGGGCTGACGAACTCGCGCAACGGGGGCATGGCGGGGCGGCTCGAGGCCTTTTTCGCGCAGCAGGACACCTCCACCTTTCGTTGGCGGCCCAAGGACATGCTGCGCTTCGCGGCGAACCAGTGGCGCTTGGGAAAGTTCTACTGGATGGACGTGCGGCCCGCCGTCGCCGCGCGCAGGCGAGAGCCGCAGGAGGACGTAATTTCGCATCTCTTGGAAAAGGGCTATAGCGACACCGAAATCTTAACCGAATGCCTCACCTACGGCGCGGCGGGCATGGTCACCACGCGCGAGTTTATCGGGGTGGCGGCGTGGCACCTTTTAGAAAATCCCGACTTGCGCAAGCAATACCTGGCGGCGGACGAGGGAACGCGGGTGGGGCTGCTGCACGAGATTTTGAGGCTCGAGCCCGTCGTCGGTCGCCTCTACCGGCGCATGACGCAGCCTGTAACGCTCGAGTCGGAAGGTGAGCATGTCACCCTCCCGGCGGGCGCGCTCCTCGACCTGCACCTCTACGCCATCAACGCCGACGCGTCGGTGGTGGGGGAAGCGCCCTTGAAGCCTTGCCCCGCACGCGAAACGGCGCGCGGCGTGCCCGCCCCCGTGATGAGCTTCGGCGATGGCCACCACCGCTGCCCAGGTGCCTACATCGCCATCCAAGAAACCGACATCTTCCTTACCCGCTTGCTGGCGCTACCCCTGCGGGTGGAGCGCGCGCCCGACCTTAGTTGGAACGAAGTGACCAAGGGTTACGAGCTGCGCAATTTTGTGGTGGCGTTGTCAAGAGAGGACTGAGGTAAAAGTAAACGAACCTCAGTCCTTTTCTCTTTCACCTTTCTCCTTGTATACAGGCCGCTCCAACTCAAACGTGTCGGCGATGCGGGCGTAGCTCCTACCCGCCAGCCTGCCCACGGGCTTGAGCTTACCGAGGTCAATTTTGTCCCCATCTATCAGCAGCGCGTCATCCACATGGATATGCGTGATGCGACCCACGACGATGTGACTCTCGCCCTCACCCACGGGGTAGATGTGGGCGACCCGGCATTCAAAATGGATGGGGCTCTCGGTGACGCGCGGGGGCTTGACCGTAAAGGCGGGCGCGGGCGTTACCCCGGCGAGCGCGAATTCATCCTCGCCGTAAGGAACCTTGATGGACGTGTGATTCATCGCCTCTGCTAGAGTTTCGGTCACAACGTTGACGACGAATTCGCCCGTGTCCCGCACGTTTTGGAGTGTGTCCTTGGGCGTGCCGGGGTCCTTCATGCCGAGACAGAAGAGCAGCGTGGGCGGCACCGCGCTCACCGCGTTGAAGTAAGAAAAGGGCGCTAAGTTGGGCGTGCCGAGCGCGCCGAGCGTCGAAATCCAGCCGATGGGGCGCGGCACGATGGCACCGGTCATGAGCTTATAGATGGTTCGCGGGCTGAGGGTGTCGGGAGAGCGTTCCATGAGTCTACGGTATGCGTTTCTCGCGCGGCGGAACGTGAGCCCGGCGGGGACGTGAGCAGTGAAGGCTGGTCTCCGCGCCTAAATTCACCCGACACGAATGAAAACGCTATACTTGGCCGTCAAGGAGGCCTTATGCTCGTCGCGCTCAACAAAACCGACAACTCGAGCGCCGGAATGTTGCTCATACACCATTACAACCTTCTCTTTTCGCGCTGATAAATCTTTTCCGGATTGGGGTGTTCTATAATCAGCTCTCACAATGGTCATCCGACATGACAAAGCTGACAAAGATTATCTTGAGCGGGCCAAGCAATTCCCGCAGGTCTGCTGTCTGAACACTCCAAAACCGAACATGGGCATGGCGACGCTCATTCATCCGCAATGGCTGTTGACCGCAGCTCACTGCGAAAAGCATGTGCGGATGGGTGATGAAGTTGTACTTGGTGAGCAGCGTCGCAAAATCGAAAAGACGGTCGTTCATCCGACTTGGGCAACTCGTCCGAGTTTTGGGTCTCAGGAAAGTGTTAAAAACGTTGCCGACCTCGCGCTCTTAAAATTGAGTGCGGCTGTTGGTCATCTCGAGCCACTACATCTTTACGAAGGCTGTGACGAAAAGGGTTCACTCCTCACACTGGTCGGTAAGGGGATGTCCGGCACTGGACTAACAGGCGTTGTCCACAATGACGGTCACTTCCGCGCTGCGACGAACGTTGTTGAAAGGGTTCTCCATGCACAGTGGCTGGAGTTCCGCTTTGATGAGCCGCCCTACGCAAGCGAGTACGAAGGTGCGAGCGGCAAAGGGGACAGCGGAGGCCCAGCCCTTATGCCGGGAAACACGTGGTCAATTGCCGGTGTCGCTTCTTGGGAGGACTCCCGAAACCAACCCGTTAGAACCACCTACGGTGTTTTGAAATACTACGTCCGTACGTCCTACTACGCCGACTGGATAAAAAACGTCATCAAAAAAGCAGCGCTTAGTTAAACCACATACCGACACTCGGAAAGCCAAGAAAGATTCGGTTAGGTGTTAATCATCCTTAACCTTCCTTGGGTCGGGCTGTTACAGAAACCATAACGTTATACTTAACGGTCAAGGAGGTCACGGTGCTCACGCTCGCCGCGCTCAACCGCGATAGAACATGTTTTATCGACACTTTAGGAGGCGTGTTCGAGCACTCCCCCTGGGTGGCCGAAGGCGCGTGGGCGGCGCGTCCTTTTGAGTCCGTCGAGGGGCTTCACGGCGCGATGGTTGCGGTGGTCGAAGAGGCTGAGGAGAAACAGCTTGATCTCATCCGCGCTCACCCTGACTTGGCGGGCAAGGCGGCGAGGGCGGGGGGGCTGACGGCGGCCTCGAGCCAAGAGCAAGCGGGCGCAGGTTTAGACCGTCTGAGCGAAGAGGAGTACAGGCGCTTTCACGCGCTCAACGACGCGTACAAGGAAAAGTTCGGCTTCCCCTTCATCCTGGCCGTCAAAGGGCACACCAAAACGAGCATTCTCGAGGCTTTCGAAACGCGCTTGCCCCACTCTGCCCAAGAGGAACGCCGCACCGCCCTCGCCGAAATCTACAAAATCGCCCGCTTCAGGCTCGAGGCGCTGATCGGTGAAACTCCCAGATGCTGATCGGTGAAACTCCCAGATGCTGATCGGTGAAACTCCCAGATGCTGCTAGGAGACCCTACGTGAGAGACCCCGCATGAGCGCAAAGATTACCGCCGTCGACTACGGCAAGGCCGAGGTCACCGCCTACCGTTTTGGGGCCAAGCCCTTGGAAGGTCTCACCCCCATCCCCGAATCGTCCTTTACGGGCCGCTCTAACGCACTATTCGCCGCCAAAGTTGACGTGCAGGTGCTGGGCCACAACTTCGTCCCCGCCTACACCGAGGGCGACAACAGCAGCGTCGTCGCCACGGACAGTATGAAGAACTTTGTGCTCAAAAAAGCTTTGGAGTTTGACGGGAGCACGCTCGAGGGCTACCTCGACTTTCTGGGCCGCGCGTTCCTGACGACCTATCCAGAAATGGAATCGCTTAAGTTAACGGGTGAGGAGGTGCCATTCGAGGCAGCGCAGGTTCCCTCGAACGGGGGTTTCTCACCCAGCCCAGTGCTGTTTCACCGCTCCCACAACGACGCCTCCGCCGCCGAACTCGCCTTTGAGCGTTCCGGGGAGGGCGTCATCGTCACCGACCATCTCTGTGGCCGCGTCGGTTTGCAACTCATCAAGACCACCGGGAGTTCGTTCACCTCGTTCGTCCGCGACGAGCACACCACGCTGCCCGAGGCGGTGGACCGGCCGCTTTTTATTTACCTAGATGTGTTCTGGCGCTACGCGGACGTTCAAAACGCCCTCTCCGGCAATCCCCGCTACGTCGCCGGGGAAGGGGTGCGCGACCTCGTGGCGGCAACCTTTCACACCTTCAACAGCCGCTCCATTCAGCACCTCGTACATGAGATGGGCACGCGCCTCTTGACCCGCTTTCCGCAGCTCGCCGAAGTCTCTTTCGAGGCGCAGAACCGGCTCTGGGACAAGGCGTACACTTCCGAAGAGGACGCGACTGTCAAAGTCCACACCGACCCGCGCCCGCCCTATGGTCACATCGGCCTGACGATGAGGCAGGATGACTAACGATTTGCGCTATCCCATCGGTAAGTTCGTGACGCCGAGTGAGGCGACCCAAGCCCAACGCGACGCGTGGTTAGAACGAGTCGCCGGGCTACCTCAGAAGTTGCAGAGCGCCATTGCAGGCCTCTCCGAAACGCAACTCAACACGCCGTACCGTCCCGGCGGCTGGCGCGTTCTTCAAGTGGTTCATCACCTGCCCGACAGCCACTTAAACTCCTACACCCGCTTCAAACTCGCTTTGACCGAGGAAAACCCCACCATCCGCCCCTATGACGAGGCGCGGTGGGCGGAGCTAGGCGACTCGAGCACGCCCGTAGAAGTCTCCTTGGCCCTTTTGGACGCGCTGCATCAACGTTGGGTGATTCTGCTCAAGTCGCTTTCGGAGAGCGACTGGCAGAGAACCTTTAAGCATCCCGAGACGGGGCGGACGCCCACCTTAGAACAGAACCTCGCGCTTTACGCCTGGCACGGCGAGCACCACGTGGCGCAAATTACCTCATTGCGAGAGCGCGAGGGCTGGTGATGGGCCGCCTCAGCACGCACGTGTTGGACACCGCCAGGGGCCGACCCGCGGCGGGGCTAAAAATCGACCTCTTCTTTGTGGCGAGCGACTCGAGGCAGCACCTGGCGAGCTTCACGACCAATCAGGATGGACGCACCGACACGCCTTTGCTCACGGACGACCTAGAGGTCGGCGTGTTCGAACTCCTCTTTCACGTGGGAGACTATTTTAGCGATTTAGATTTGCCCGAGCCCAAGTTCTTGGACGCCGTGCCCGTCCGCTTTGGCATTGCCGACAAGTCACAAAACTACCACGTGCCGCTGCTCGTCAGTCCGTGGAGTTACAGCACCTACCGGGGGAGTTGATGCACGCTCGAGCGAGCGAACTCATGGCGCGCTGTGACGCGCTAGCCGTGATGAGCGAAACTCCTGACAACCTCACCCGCACTTTTTTATCCGAACCCATGCACGAGGTTCACGCCGCCTTATGTGACTGGATGGAAGCGGCGGGAATGGCGGTGCGGACGGACGCCGTCGGCAACCTTTTCGGGCGCTACGAGGGCCTAAAGGAGGACGCGCCCGCGCTGCTCATCGGCTCGCACTTGGACACGGTCAGGAACGCGGGTAAGTATGACGGCGTGTTAGGCGTGCTTGTGGGGCTGGCGGCGGTGGAGGCGCTTGAGGGGAAGCGCCTGCCCTTTGCGGTGGAGGTGGTGGGCTTTTCCGAGGAGGAGGGGGTGCGTTACGGGCTGCCCTTTTTGGGAAGCCGGGCGCTGACGGGGAGTTTTGAGGCGGGGTGGCTTGAGCTTACCGATGACACAGGCCTTACCATGCGCGAGGTTATCAAGGATTTTGGCGGAGAGCCCGACTTTTTAGAATCTCCGAGGCAGAATCTAAAGGAAGCAATAGGCTTTCTCGAGGTCCACATCGAGCAGGGGCCTAAGCTGGCGGCGCTGGGCGTGCCCGTGGGGGTGGTGGAGGCGGTGGTGGGCTCGAGCCGCGCGCTCCTCACCTTCAAGGGCCAAGCCGGGCACGCGGGCACCACGCCGATGGCGGGGCGGCGGGACGCGCTGGCGGGTGCCGCGGCGTTTGTGTTAGAAGTCGAGATGTACGCAAAAGAGGTTGGCGAGCTTGTGGCGACGGTGGGGCGGTTTAACGTCGAACCGGGGGCCATCAACGTGATTCCTGGCAGCGCGACGCTGAGCTTGGACGTGCGCCACGCGGATGATGCGGTGAGAGAAGAGGCGGTGGCAGTGCTCCGTGAGGAGGCGGAAAAGGTGGCGGCGGGGCGGGGGCTCATAATCCACTGGCACCCTCTCATGTCCCAGGCGGCGACGCCGCTGGACAAAGGTTTAACCCGCCTTCTGCAAGAAGCGAGCGGCGGGGCTCCGCGGCTCCCGAGCGGCGCGGGTCACGACGCACAAATTATGGCCGCCGCCGTGCCCGCCGCGATGCTCTTTGTGCGTTCGCCCAACGGGCTGTCGCATCATCCGGATGAGACGGTGACGGTGGAGGACGTGGCGGTGGCGTTGGGGATAGTCATGCGCTTTTTAGGCATGTTGAACGCGCGTTATGCCCCATGACCTCATCGTCCGGGGGGGCACGCTTGTCACACCGGGCGGGTTGACACAAGCCGACATAGCCGTACAAGACGGTGTGATTGCCGAGATTGCGCCCGAACTGACCGAAACCGCTAGCGAAGCGTTCGACGCTTCCGGGCTCCACGTGTTCCCCGGCCTCATCGACGCGCACGTCCACTTCAACGAGCCGGGGCGCGCGCACTGGGAGGGGTTCGCCACCGGCAGCGCGGCCTTGGCAGCGGGAGGCGGCACGCTGTTTTTCGATATGCCGCTCAACTCGAGCCCCCCCGTCCTAGACCGCGAAAGTTTCCTAGCCAAGAAAACGGCAGCGGAAGCCTCGTCTCTAACCGACTTCGCCCTCTGGGGCGGGCTCACTCCAGAGAACTTAACGCGCCTGCCCGATTTGGCCGAACTCGGCGTGGTGGGCTTCAAGGCGTTCATGTCAGGCAGCGGGATGGACGACTTCAAAGCCGCCGACGACCTCACGCTTTTTGAGGGGATGAAAGTGGCCGCAAAGCTCGGCTTACCCGTCGCCGTCCACGCGGAGAGCGAGGCACTAACACGGGGCTTCACCGAGAAAATTCGCGCGGTGGGGGGTAAGGGCGTCCGCGACTACCTCGCCACGCGGCCCGTGGTGGCGGAACTCGAGGCCATCAGCCGCGCGCTTCTCTTCGCCGAGGCGACGGGCGCGGACCTCCACGTCGTCCACGTGAGCACCGTTCGAGGCGTGGCCCTTGTTGCCGACGCGAAAGACCGGGGCGTGCGCGTGAGTTGCGAAACTTGCCCGCACTATTTGCACTTTACGGACGAAGACATGATGCATTTGGGCGCGCCCGCCAAATGCGCGCCGCCGCTACGTTCGGACAATGAACGCGCCGCGCTCTGGGAGGCGGTCTTGCGCGGCGAGGTGGATTTCATCGCCTCGGACCACTCGCCGTCGCCGCCCGACTTGAAAGCGCGGGAGGATTTCTTCGAGGTCTGGGGCGGGATTGCGGGGGTGCAGAGTACGCTTGACACACTTTTAACAGACGGACTCACCCACGGCCTCCCCCTCTCAAAAATCGCCCGTCTCACCTCTACGGCTCCCGCCGAACGTTTTGGGATAGCCCGCAAGGGGAGGCTCGAGCCCGGCTTCGACGCCGACCTCGTCCTTATAGACCTCGCAGAAACTCACACCCTCAGCGCGGATGACCTTCTAAGCCGCCACAAGGTGAGCCCTTATTTAGGCGAGACCTTCCGGGGCCGCGTGCGGCGCACGCTGGTGCGGGGCCGGACGGTTTTTGCGGATGGTAAAGTGACGGACCATCGCGGCAGGTTTTTACAACCACAGGAGCAAAGACCATGAACCATCTCGGCGCGACCCGCACCCGCCTCACCCCTCACTACGCGTTTATTTCGCCCGACGGTCACGTGCAGACCGTTCTACCCGGCTGGCGGGGGGCGCAGGGCGTTATCCTCATTTCACCGCAGATGGGCGCGCGCTTCGTGCAGTACCGCGCCTTGCTCGAGCCCGGCGGCGAGAGCGGCCCACCCCTGGCGGGTGTCGAGCGTTTCGTCTTTGTGGAGGAGGGGGGGCTCGAGTTTGAAGCGGGCGACACGCAGGGGAATTTGAGCGCGGGCGGTTACCTCTATCTTCCGCCCAACACGCCGCACACGCTCCGCTCGAGCGGGAAGAGCGTCCTCACACTTTTTGAGAGGCGTTATGTGGGGCTCGAGGGCGCGAAAACGCCGCAGGTCGTTTGGGGTTCTGAGGCGGACGTTCAGGGCGAGGCTTTCTTGGGCGACGAGGGCGTGACCGTCAGGAAGCTCTTGCCGGACGCGCCGGGTTTTGACATGGCCGTCAACACCATGACCTTCGCCCCTGGTGCCACCCTCCCCTTCGCCGAAACGCACATGATGGAGCACGGGATGCTGATGCTTTCTGGCGGCGGCGTCTACCGCTTGGGCGCTGACTGGCATCCGATTCAGCAGGGCGACGTGCTGTGGATGGGGCCGTACTGCCCGCAGTGGTTCGGGGCGTTAGGCAAAACTCCCGCCAAGTATCTTCTTTACAAGGAGACGAACCGCGACCCGCTGGCGTTTGAGAGGGAGAGTTAAGAGGTGATGCAGGCGCTTGGTGGGCTTGAGACAGCTTGGAACTGCTGTGACAGGGTAATTCTCCTGCAAAAGCTCTTAATTCCTCTTACTCTGTACAACCATCAGTTATGTAGCTCTAATAGCTCAGTCCTAATTTAAACAGTTTGACATAGTCCATTCAGCATAACGTCAGGATCATGTTTGATTAAAGCATATTTTGTTTTAGATGTACGCTCTGCACAAAATAATAACGGGTATTGGAGGTTACCACATGAATTCCTAATAACGTTCGAGTTTTGCCCTCTCGGAGGGTGTAGTTGGAAATTTGAGCTTGTTATTTCTCCTCTAACTCTTTTGTCGTACCACAACTTACACATCCACCGAAAATCTGTATCAATTTGTGGTCTTACACACCAAATTCGGCATCTATAGTTGTTTGTTACTGGCGCGTTGTCCCAAAGCACTAGAAACAAATATGGCATGTCATCAAGTGATTCAATCCGATCCGAAAACTTGGCTTTTGTACCTGCTTTTATAACCCCGTTGAACCGCGGAGTGTCAATAGCTTCCCATGTGATCGCCCCTTTAACATCAGAACCATCGTCTAAATCTGCTCCTTTCTTGCGCTTCAGCCCTTTGATTTCAGTGAGAACACTAACCAGAATTTGTGACCATGCTCGGGTATCCACGGGTACAGGGTGGCCTGTTTTCCGAGCAACATCCGAAATATCATGAAAAGCATCGTAGTGTAAATCCAGCAGTTCCAACGTCCTTTTAGCAATTTTATTCATACATCCGAATCAGTTCCGACAATCTGAGGTTCAATCCTTCGGCAATGCAATGAAGCTTCTCAATAGAGATATTTACCTCACCCCGCTCAACTTTGCCTATATAGGTTCTATCAATCTTTGAAAGAGCGGCAAGACTTTCCTGGGATAAACCTAAATCTTCCCGTCTTCTACGAACTACTTCACCTAATTTTTCTGCAGTTGAAGCTCTGTGCACAAATAAACAGTATGCTTTAATGCGCATTGACATCCACGTACTAAAAGCGTCAAAATGGATTACAATCTACGCCAGAGGTGGTCTATGTTTCAGGAAAATTTATTTACTCAGGCTACAGAACCTAAGAAGGGGTACAAAGAAATATACAGGTCACTGGGTCAGTTGCGCGAACTCTTTCACAAGTCAGGGCGCTTTGACGATTCCAACATGAAGCTAGATGAGGTTGTCAAACTTTTGTCTACATACATAGCTTATAGGCGAGGATTCTTAAATTCATTTCCAGACCCTCAAGAATCCAAAACGGAATTTATCAGAAAGTTACAAGATGCTTTTCAAAACGCAGCCAAGCTCGATCTTTACCTCAACAAGCAGCAGGAGTCTGTTTTTGGATTAGTGCCTTCTCTTTCATTGAGAGAAGGTGATGAGGTATTTGCAAAGGACTTAGTACAACTCGTCATTACTTCTGTAGACACTGCACTACAGAATAAAGAAGCCGACCATCCTTTTGATCTTCTTAATGAGGCATTCGGGCATTTTATTAGAGACAATTTTCGTGGAAATATAGAAGATGCTCAGTATATGACCCCACCTGAAGTTGTGGACTTTATGGTGGAAGTAGTTCTCAACGATCTACAAAAAAAGGTCAATAAGGAAGAACGCCCCAAAACACTGACTATACTTGATCCCTCATGTGGGGTAGGATCATTTCTGGCAACTTTCTATCATAAGGCGAAGAATAATAATTTTTTAGAAGGAATTAAGCTAAATCTTATAGGACAGGACAAAGTGGACAGAATGGTTCGCCTTAGCACCGTGAATTTGTCATTTTTTGATGTGCCAGATCATAGCGTGAGTATTGGGAACTCTTTATCAAAAGGCTCACCACTGGATGCGCTAAATGGGAAAGTGGACATTATCCTAACGAATCCGCCTTTTGGAGCTAAGTTCAGTCACGACGAAATTAAGGATTATGGTGTAGATAACTTCCCATTTTTCGCAACGCTAAATAAAGGGGTAGCAACTATTGATTCTGAGTTACTTTTTGTTGATCGAAATTTATCTCTTTTGCGGGAACATGGACTACTAATACTTGTAGTCCCAGACAGTGTTATCTCAGCTAGAGGAATACATAGTCTCTTGAGACAGTATCTGCGAAAAACTACAACAATCAGAGCCATCGTTGAACTCCCTTCAGTTGCTTTTGCTCAAGCAGGGACTAGAACGAAAACATCTATTTTGTATCTACAAAAAGGAAGATCAGAATTAAACAGTAACACAATCTTCATTGCTCAGTCAAAACGTTTGGGTTTCGAAGTTAGTTCTCGTAAGGGAGTCCAAATAAAAATAGAGAAGGGTGAAAACGATCTTGATCTGGTATATAAAGAGTATAAAAAGATAAGTTCAACTGCTCATGATTTTCCCCAAATACTCAGTGACTCACCATCGGTAGTGACAGTCGATTATCAAAAACTAATTGAGGGTAGCTGGACACCCAATCACTACAACGCATCTCGTGTCCGTGCAACTAGAAGTTTTACAGAAAATGACGAAATAGAATTAATTTCATTAGAAAGCCTTGTCGAGTTTTGCAGCAAGGGTAGAAAAACTCAATTATGGCAACCGGATACTGTTTTTATCAGCGTACTTCATGTTGCGAATGAGGGAAATCTGGATGTAGCTAGTATACAATCTTACGCACCTAAGACACCGGGGTATCCTGTCTATCCAGACGAAATACTACTCTCCAAAATCAATCCAAGAATTCCTCGCGTTCTTGTAGTTCCAAAGATGGCAGACAAAATTTTATGTTCGTCCGAGTTTGAGATTATGAAAGCTCAAAATGGTATTGACCCATACTTATTGTCTTTCCTTCTACTAACTAAGGTTGTTCAAAGTCAGATTCAAGGTCTTACATCTGGAACATCAGCATCACACAGTCGTATTAAAACTTTGGAACTCGCAAAAGTAAAACTGCCTATTCCTAAGAAAGGGTCAAATAGTGACAAAAGGCTTCAGGAACTTATAAAGACATACCGCGAGAGTATTGAGTCTATGTTTGAACAAACTGTTAGACTTACAAATGTTCGTTCTAATGAAGAATTTTGGGATGAATTTACAAATTATCCTATCAGTTCCAAAAAGTACATCACGTAAACAAGCAGGAAAACGCCATGTAAATAGATGCTACAGGGGATTTGGACTCGTCGAGTATAGCACGCTGGAGTATACTGCAAACCATCAGAAACTGCTCCCTCAGCAGCCGCAGGAGAAGCTTGAGGCACTTTTGGAATGGCTCGAGCAAGATGACGCGCCTTTGAGAAAAGGTTGCGCGCTGATGTAAAAGCTCGCAAGTTTGACCCACTCATCGCCGACGTCATCGCGAAAGATGGCGCGGGAAAGACGACGAATTTTGAAAGGCAGTCAAGCGCGAAGACGCTTATATGGTTCTGGAGTTGCCCCGGTTTGGTGCAGCAACTCCACCTTTCTCAATATACAGAAATATACGGACCTGCTTTAGGGTGGGCCAAACGTTGAATCTCGGTCTTGCCGCGTCTCCTCTTGCCAGCCGCTCAGCGTGAGCCTCGTCCCGTCAGGAAGCTCGAAAACCTCCTTGGTGTCCCCGTTGTAGTAGCGATTTTCGTTCGAGCTAAGACGCGCTATCAGCCCGTCCCAGTAGCGCCTTGGCAGGGTGGTCGTGACCAGAAGCTGCGCGTCGGTATGTCCGACCATCACGTTGTGCAGAACTCTCCAGTCGCGGTTGTTTAAAAGGTACGTCTCTCCTGTTTCGTGGTCCGTCACCGCGCGGTCTAGGTCGCCCGAAAGCTTGAGCTGACCCTCGGCGTTTCCGCTGAGGAGGTTGCCCTCGAGCCTCAACTGATGTGTCGAAGAGGTGAGGATGCCCGCGCCGTTGTTGTCACAAAAGATGCTGCCCACCACCGTCACAGGCCCCTGGTTCGCCTCGATAAAGAGGCCGTCGCGCGCGTTGTCGCAGAGCGTGACCCCCTCCAGGAGCGCGTCGGCGTTGTCGGTGTCGAGCCAGAGACCGCGGGAGAGGTTGCCTTTGGACAGGTGCCGCCTTATGACGAGAGCGCGCGTCGAGTTGAACTTTTGCCCGACCGACCAGCCCGTCAGGCCGCCCGCGGCGCCTCGCCAGTTGTTGTAAGAGGTTTCGCCGTCCGTAAGCAGCAGCCGATGCGCCTCGAACGCCTCCACGCCGCTCGCCCCGTTGTGGTTCGCCTCGAGGCCGCGGACGCGAAGGTTTTCCCCCTTGAGCGAGAGCCCGTTCCAGTTGTTCCACACGACCTGGACGTCGTCGAGCACGACGTCGCGCGCGTCGGCGATGTCGACGGCGGCTTTCGGGAGGGGGGTGGCGGCGTGCTGAAACACGAGCCCTTTGAGCGCCAGATGGTCCAAACCCTGCGGGCGGAAGAGCACGGGGCGCACCGCCACCTCGACCGTCGCCTCCGCCATGTTTACCCGGTCGGGAGGACGCAAGTAGACGCGGTCGGACGCTTCATCGACGTAGAACGAGCCGGGGGTGCTTTCCGTCTCCTCGAGGGAGAGCGTTTGGGTCAGGGGCGCGCCGTTGACAAACAACATCTCGCGCCTTAGGCCAAGCGGCCCTAGAGCCACCCCGTCGTCCTCCCACGGGTTTGGGGAGAAGCCCCAGTTAAAGGGCCATGCGTGCGAGCAGAGCGCACCCTCACAGCGCCAGCCGTCCCAGATGTCCGAGCCGGAGACGACCGCCGCGCCCTTTTCGGTCGCCTCGAGGACGATGGGCGAGGTGCCCAGAGGCTCAAAATAGCCCGTATAGCTCTCACGGTAGATGCCCGGGTGAATCCAAAGATGCGTGCCGACGCCCTCTCGCCGGTTGGCAAGCGCCCGCGCCAAGCCTTCCTGGAGGGTCGCCAGCGGCTCCTCCTCCGTGCCGGGGTTGTCGTCGGAGGCCGCAAGGTGTTCGGTGGCGATATGGAGTTGCGCTAGGGTGTCGCCCACGTCCTCGGCAAAAAAGTCGCCCTCATAGACTACGCGGGCCGCAGCTCCCACGTCGCCTACGGCGCCACTCTGCCAAAGACCGGACGGTGCGCCTAAAAGTATAAGGAGTAACGGTGCGAGCAGCATATCCCTATAGTTTAACGGGTTTTCGGTGCAACGCCCGGAACAGGACGTTTGGGACTTGGTTTAGCTGATACGACCTTGCGTTACGGCTTAAGCAGGGGCAAGCCAAAAGCCTCTTTGCTCTTTCTCGATGGGGTCCCGCCAGGCGACTTGCTGGGGCGCTGGGTATTCTTTTTGTGGGCACGCCTGGCTCGCTGTTGAAAGCAGAAGGCGTTGGTTTGCTTTCTAAACTTAAACCCCAGTTGGAAAGGTTGCAGCACGATTTTCGGGTGTCACTACGCTTTATGAGCAGGTTCTTAAATCGGCAGGTGAATCTCCCCAAGTCCTCCTGCGGGCGGGAGGACTATGTTATGACTGAAAGTTAGATGGACGTCAACGTCAACCAGGCTCGAGTCGAGACCGAACTCGCCCGCTTAGCCACCTTTAGCAGCGCCCCCGCAGGCGCGGTGACGCGGGTTTTGTACAGCGAAGAGGACATGGCCGCCAGGGCCTACCTCTCGAGCCTCGCCGAGGAAGCGGGCCTAAGCGTCCGCACGGACGCGCTCGGTAATACCTTCTACCGCTGGGGCGCGCCCGACTTACCCGCCGTGGCAACGGGCTCGCACATCGACGCCATCCCGCATTCGGGCCGCTATGACGGCACCGTGGGCGTGCTCGGCGGGCTCGAGGCGATTCGCGCGCTTAAAGACGCGGGCTTTGAACCGAAACGCCCCTTGGAACTTGTCTTGTTCACCGCCGAGGAGCCCACGCGCTTCGGGGTGGGGTGTTTGGGCTCGAGGGCCTTAGCCGGAACCCTCACCCCGGAGGCGGTCCGGGGTCTCAAGGACGAAGAGGGGAAAAATCCCGATGAAGCGCGTAAAGAGGTGGGGTTTGGAGGGCGGCTCGAGGACGTCGCGCTCCCCACAGGTTATTACCACGCGTTTGTCGAGCTTCACATCGAGCAGGGGCCGGTGTTGGAGCAAAAGGGCGTCTCCATCGGTGTAGTTACCGCCATCGCCGCGCCCGCCACGCTGCACCTCACGCTGACGGGCGAAGGGGGTCACGCGGGGGCGGTGCTGATGCCGGGGCGCAAGGACGCGCTCGTCGCGGGGGCTGAGATTGCGGGGGCCGTCGAGAGGGCTGCGGTGGAGAGCGGGGGTCACGACACCGTCGCCACCGTCGGCGTGTTCGACGTGTACCCGCGGGCGGTGAACAGCATCCCCAGCCGGGTGTTTATGACGGTGGACGTTAGGGATATTGACTTAGAACGTCGTGACAGTGCGGTCTCAAAAATAAAAGAGGCCGTCGCCGCTATAGGTCAAAAACGCGGCGTGGCGGCGCAGCTTGACGTTGTCAACGCCGATCCGCCCGCCACCTGTGACGCGGGCGTCATCGAGGCTACCGAAGCGGCGGCTGGGGAGGGGGGGCTCGAGACCTTGCAAATGGTTTCCCGCGCCTACCACGACACCCTCTTCATGGCGCGCGTGTGCCCTGTCGGCATGATTTTTATCCCTTGCAAAAACGGCGTCTCGCACCGGCCCGACGAGTACAGCGCGCCGGAGGCCATAGAAAAGGGCGTGCGGGTCCTCGCGCGAACCCTCGCCAGGCTCGCCGGTTGACGCTACCCTAGCGCCGAAAACGCTCCCGCAGCCCCGCCAGCTCCGGCAACCCCAGCACGAGACTCATCCCCGCGTAGACGCTCCCCAGCACCCCCACGCCGACGCAGGCCTGTGCGAAGAACCCCCACCAGCCCGCCGGAAAGGGCACTCCCCAGAGCGCAAGCCCCGTCGCCCCCGCCGCCACCCCCGCCGCGAGCCAAACCCGCAGGGCGTGCGCCAAAAAGTCGGGCAGGTCGAAGCCTTCCGCGCGCGACACCACGACGAGCAGCGTGACAAACTGCAACCAGCCGACGACGACGGTGGCCCAGGAGAGCCCGGCGATGCCCAGGGGCCGGGCCAGCACGAAGTAAAGAAGCGCGTTGAGCAGGATGAACACAAATGAAATGGTCACGGGCGTGCGTATCCGGCGGCGCACATAAAAGGTGCGGATGAGGAGGTTGGACACCCCCACCGGAAACACCGCCAGCCCGAGGGGCGCGAGCGCGAGCACCGACAGCCGCACTACCGTGGGCTCCATCCCGCCCGCGGGCCTAACCGCGCTCATCCAGTTGAGGACGCTCTGCACCGCGGGCGCGGCGAGCAAAAGAAGCGCGACGCCCGCGGGGACGGTCAAAAAGGAGATGAGCTTCGTGCCCGCGAGGAGCGTATCGGGAAAGCTTTCGGGCGCTCCCACGGCGTCGGCGCTGAGCCTCGAGTAGTACGCCAGCGCGGGCGAGATGCTAAAAAGCCCCAGCGCGAGGCTCACGAACAGGTTGGCGTTGTCGAAAGCCGTCACGCTGCCGTCGGGCAGGGCGTCGAGCACCCGCACCGCCGCTAAGTTGAGAAACTGCCGCGCCCCCGTGGTGAACGCGAAAGGCCCCATGAGGACGAGCACCGCGGCAAGCTCCGGGTGCCACCACGCGCCCAGCGTGGGCAGCAGGTTGCTCCTAACGAGACTCGGAATCTGGACCGCAAACTGCGCGACGCCGCCCAGCACAAAGGCCACCGCCAGGGGGACGGCCTGACCAGGAAAGAGCAGCATCAGCACCACCGTCACCACGTTGAGCGCCACGGGCGCCCAGGCGGGCGCGAAGAAGCGCTCTTCCGCCTGAAGAATCCCCATCGCCAGCGCCGAAAGCGAGATGGCCGCCAGAAAGGGAAAGACGGTGCGAGTGAGCGTTACCGTAAGCTCACGGTTGATGTTGCCACCGCTTCCCAGAAGCAAATCCACAATCCAGGGAGCCGCCCAGACGGCGAGGAGCACCAGCAAACTGTTGACCAGCAGCAGCAGGCTCAGGAGCGCGCTCGAGAGCCTTTTCGCCTCCGCCGAACTCAAAGATTTGTAGATGGGCACAAACGCGTTCGTCAGCGCGCCCTCGGCCAGGAGTTCGCGGAACAGGTTGGGAATCCGCAGCGCCACCAAGAAGGCGTCGGTGACACCTGTGCTAAAAAACTGGACGAGCACCGCGTTACGCAAAAGCCCGGTGACGCGGCTCCCCAGCGTGCCCCCCATGAGCGTGAGGGCGTTGCGCGAACTCCTACGGCGCGGCGGGGTGTCAGCTTTGGGGTCCCGCGTCGCCTTAACGGTCAACCTCTAAGGGCGGCACGTCCTTCACGAGGCCCTGCGCCTCCAAAGCCGAGCGCCGGATGTCGTCTTGCTTGCGCCCAATTTCTGCGTTTAGGCGTTCCAGACGCTCGAGCCGCGGCAACAGCGTCTCGGGCAGTTCCACGCCCCGGCGGTGGAGCGCGAGAACTTCACGCCCCAAACGCTTGAGCTCTTCCGACTGCTCGCGGACCAGCGCCGCTTTGTCCAGGCGCAGCTTGGCGTAATCCGTCGCTTCTTGGCTCCTGCGCCTCAAGGTCCCAACGCCCCGTTTTAGTTCCGCCCAAAGTCCCACCGTAAGCTCCTTAGGGATTTATTTTAAGCTCTCTTTGCACCCGCGACTGTTACTTTTGCTCGAGGCTCACAGATAACCCACCGATACTCTCAGCTTTAGCCTACCGAGGTCCTGTCAGACCCGCATTACCTCACACCTTGAAGCACCTTGAGCTTAGCGAACCGCTCCTCCACCCTGTCGAGCGTTTCGTCGCGCTTAGGAAATGCAAAGCGGACGCGGCCCCGGCCTAATGTGGGATCGCTGCGGTAGAAGGACGAGCCCGGCACGGTCCCAATGCCCACGTGGTCAATCAGCCAGTAGGTGAAGGCCTCATCATCGTCACTTAAGCCCAGCGCGTCGGCCACCGGGCGAAAGTTAGCGAGCGTGTAGTAAGCGCCCTCGGGCGTGGGGGCCAGGAAGCCCGCGTCGGCCAAAATGCGCATCATCCGTTCGCGGCGCTCGAGATAATAACCTTTGAGCCAATCGTAATAATCAGGACCCAAACTCACCGCGGTGACCGCCGCCTTTTGCAGGGGCGCGGGCGCGCAGATGGTCGTGAAGTCGTGAATTTTGCGCAGCGCCCCCGTGAGCCGCGCCGAGGCGACGGCGTACCCCACGCGCCAGCCCGTGACCGAATAGGATTTGGACAAGCCGCTGATGGTGATGGTGCGCTCCGCCATACCGGGCAGCGTGGCGATGGGGATGTGCTCTAAGCCGTCATACACCATGTGCTCGTAAATCTCGTCGGAGATGGCGATAACGTCGAACTCGTTGCACAGGTCGGCAATCATCCCCAACTCTTCGCGCCGAAACACGCGCCCGCTCGGGTTGTGGGGCGTGTTGAAAATCACCGCCTTGACGCCCGGCGTCTCGAAAGCCGCACGCAACTCGTCCGGGTCAAAGCGGAAGTCAGGCGGGCGGATGGGCACCCACAGGGCCTCCGCACCCGCGAACACGACGCCCGCGTGGTAGTTCTCGTGGGCGGGCTCTAAAATCACCACCTTGTCGCCGGGGTCCACCACCCCCACGAGCGCGCTGATGACCGCCTCCGTCACGCCGCAGGTCACCGTCACCTCGGTGTCGGGGTCGGGGGCGAAGCCGTAGAAGCGTTCTGTTTTGCTGGAGATGGCGCGGCGCAACTCCGGCAAGCCCCAGGTCGGCACGTACTGGTTCCAGCCGCCCCGGAGCGCGGCGACGGCGGCCTCTAAAAGCGCCTCCGGCGGGTCGAAGTCGGGCGAGCCCTGCCCCAGATTAATGGCCCCCCTGGAAAGCG
This sequence comes from Trueperaceae bacterium, assembly GCA_965214995.1. Taxonomy (GTDB): domain Bacteria; phylum Deinococcota; class Deinococci; order Deinococcales; family Trueperaceae; genus CBDCCT01. The sequence goes on along the minus strand of CBDCCT010000002.1, from coordinate 2,267,488 downwards.
CGTGAACCGTGATGCCGCGGATGGTGGATTCGTAAAGGGAAGAAACGCGCGTGGCGGGCTCGAGCATGGCGGGGGTCTCCGGCTTTGGTGAGATAGGGAGTGGATGGGGAGATAGGGAGATTTTGCCTCCCCATCCTCAAGAACGAGCTTCGACCTCAGCTTTCCATCAACGCCGCTTTGTCGTTCCACTCCGGGGTGGGCTCGATGGCGGCGGTGGGTTCGGGGCCGGTGTCGGTCCAGCCTTCGACTGTTTCCAGAGTCATCACGGGGCGCAGTTCTATCTCCTCGTCGCAGAGGAGTTGGCAGGAGAGGCGCACTTGACCCAGTAAGTCTTTACTTTTGAGCAGGTCGTACTCGGCTTGGGTCATCCGCTCGGGTTCGCCCGAAACAAATTCCACGCGGCACGTCGTGCATCTCGCCTTGCCGCCGCAGCGGTGGCCGATATTAACGCCCATCTCCTCGATGGCTAGGACCAGACGCTTGTCCGCGCCGAACGACTCCGTTTTTCCGTCAACCGTGAGTTTTGGCATGACGCTCCTTTACTGCTACCCGCCCCGCTAAGCTATAGGCACTATGTCACATGTTTGGGCAAGTCGTCGGCAGCCCCCGGCTAGGCCCCCTCCTTGGCGACGAGCGCCGCGCCCACGATGCCCGCTTCATTTAGAAGTTCGGCGGGGACCACAGGACTTCTGGTCGTAATGTATGGCAAAAACTTGTCGCTCTTTTTGCTCGCGCCGCCGCCCAGGATAAAGAGGTCGGGGGAGAAGAGGAATTCTAAGTGCTCCAAATACGTGTTCACCCGCTTCGCCCACCGCTTCCAGCTCAAATCCTCGTCCTTGCGCGCCCGGTCCGCGGCCCAGGGCTCGACCTCCCGCCCGTCAAGCTCCAAGTGACCCAGTTCGGTGTTGGGCACGAGTTTCCCATCCACAAAAAGCGCGCTGCCGATGCCCGTGCCGAAGGTGAGGACGAACACCACGCCCTCCGTTTCCCGGCCCGCGCCAAACTTCATCTCGGCCACCCCGGCGGCGTCGGCGTCGTTGAGCACCACAAAGGGTTGGCCCGTCGCCTCCGTAAAAAGCGCGGCGGCGTCGGTACCAATCCAGCTTTTGTCCACGTTCGCCGCCGACAGGGTGACGCCGCGCCGCACCACCGCCGGGAAGGTGCAGCCCACCGGCCCCCCGTAGTCGAAGTGCTTGACGAGTTTGGCGACCACCTTTGCCACCGCCTCCGGGTGCGACGGCTGGGGCGTTTTGATGCGGTGGCGCTCCTCGGCGAGTTCGCCCTTGTCAACGTCCACGGGGGCCGCCTTGATGCCCGAGCCGCCGATGTCGATACCCAAGATTGTTTGGTCTTTTGGCATAGGGCAGTTTACATGGTTGGGGGAGAAAAGTGCAGGGGAAAGAGGGGAGGGCTGAGAGGAAAGAGGCGGGCGCTCGAGCCTCAACCCAACGTCGCAACCGTCCAACGGCAAAACTCTAAGGTCGAGCTTGCCGTTGGACCTGTTGACGCTTTGAGGCCAACTTTGAAATCTAAGCGGGACGGGTCAGCGCTTGTTAGGACGTTTTGCTAGGCGCGTCATTAGCCAGAGCCGTTTACCTTGCTCACGCGTCCATGTAAGGGAAAACAACATCGCAGGCGGGCTCGTCGTCTCCGGTGGCCTCCCAATCGGTAAAGTAGACCTCTCTCGGAGAACCGCTCGGCATTTTTCCCGCGTTCTGAAGATGCTTGTGAACGGCGTCGAAGGCTTCCAAGATGCCGGGGAAAGTTACCTGCGCCTTGGTCAAACGTGTGTAAGCCTCCTTGTGCGCGGGCTCGAGCCGGATACGCATCTCCCCCGCTGGCTCTACGCTGCCCTTAAAAGGAACGCAGGTCTCGACAGGCCCGTCCGAATCCTCGTTGACGCGCCCGTGATACACCACAAAAGGGGCGGCGGCGCTCGAGCCCTTTTGGGCGAGATGGTTATAGAGGCCTTGCATGGACTCACCAATGAACCCGGTTAAATCCTTGACATAAACGTGGCGCTCTAGCGTCAACACCTTTTGTTCGGGAACATCGCGGGTCTGAATGTCAAACATGCTTTCTCCTTTTCCCTCGAGGTAACGCTCGAGGTAGCGAACGAGTTGGCGTTTGGTGCGAAGGTCGGCTTCGACACCCTTCCAGTAACGGGCAACGGCTTGTGAGGCTCTCTTGCCTTCTAAATCGAGCACCTGAGCGATGTGGTTGAGCGGCATCTCGAGCTGCCTAAGTAACCCTATCAACTCCGCTTTCTCCACTTGCCCCTCGCTGTAATAGCGATAACTGCTCTCTTCATCGACAAAAGCAGGCGGCAACAGGCCCATTGCGTCATAGAGACGCAGCGCCTTGTAGGAAAGCCTCGTGCGTTTGGCAAACGCCCCGATGGTCATCAAGCCTTGCGACGTTCTGGTCTCGTTCACCCTTAGCAGTATGAGGGCTGCCCTTGGGGGAGAGTCAAGTCGGTTGCAAAAACTTTGGGGCTCGAGCCCACCAAAAACCGCAGCTTTGGGAGCTGAGCGACACTTCACAAACTGCGCCCTCTCTCGCAGTGTTTTCGCTTCTTCCTTCTTATGGTGGCGTGAGTAAGCAAGTCTCAAAAGGCACGCGAAACGGAAAGGAACGCGATGATTTACGTTAATGTTCAGAACGAAAAAGTCCCAGCGCTCGGCTTTGGTACTTGGCAGCTTTCTGGAGAAGAATGCACCCAGGGGGTCGCGCACGCGCTTTCGCTCGGCTACCGGCATATCGACACCGCGCAGGGCTACGACAACGAGGAGAGGGTGGGCGAAGGCATCAAGAAGTCGGGCGTCTCGAGGGGCGACATCTTTTTAACCACCAAAGTGAGACCGGACAACTTCAGCCGCGACAAAGCCCTCTCCTCCACCCGCGAGAGCTTGAAAAAGCTCGGCACCGACTATGTGGACCTGCTCCTGCTACACTGGCCCAACCCGGACGTGCCCTTGGAAGAGACGCTGGGGGCACTCTTGGAGCTTCAGCGCGAGGGCGCGGTCAAGCACATCGGCGTGAGCAACTTTACGCCCTCGCTGGTCGATGAGGCGTTCGGAATCGCGCCCGTGTTCTGCAACCAGGTGGAGTATCACCCATATCTGTCGCAAAATAAGCTCCTCACCCAGGCGCGCGAGCGGGATTATATGCTGACCGCCTACAGCCCGGTGGCGCAAGGGGAAGTAATGGACGACGAGACGCTAAGCGAAATTGGCGAGCGACACGGCAAAAACGCCGTCCAGGTCACGCTGCGCTGGTTGGTGCAGCAAGAGCAGGTGGCGGCGATTCCCAAGGCCTCGAGCGCCGAACACCGCGAGAGCAACTTTGACATTTTTAACTTTGAACTGAGTGACGAGGAGATGCAGAGAATCTTTGACTTGAACAAAGGCGAACGGATGGTGGACCCGGACGACAGCCCGGACTGGGAGCGGTAAAGAAGGTGGGGAGATAGAGGGTAGAGAGATGGGAGAAGGTCTCTTCGTTTCCCTCACTCCCCTACCCCGCAAACGCCTTGTCAAGCTTCTCTAACTACTACCCACTCACCACTCATCACTGCTCTTCTACCCGTGCGCCGCGTCCTCTAGGTTCAGCGGCGCCTCGACCTCCAAACCGGGGTCGCGCGAATCTTGGATGATTTGGTGAATCTCGAGCTTGTTGCGCCCCGTGAATGCTTCTCTGGGCAAGGACCCGCTCTGGGCGTGGCCCTTTTTGAACGCATCCGATTCCGTCCAGGCTTTGAAATGTTCGTGAGAATCCCAGTAGGTGAGGACCACGTAGGGGTCGTCGGGCCTGCTCGGGCGCAGCACCTGGTTAAAGAGAAAGCCGGGCATCTCGTCAACTAAACCCGCGCGGTCGCGGAAACGTTCCTCAAAGGCCTCGGCGTAGTCGGGGTTCACAAAAATTCGGTTGGCGACGGCAATCATAGTTCCTCCACACCGCATCGTACCGCCATAACGCAAAGATAAGGTGGAAATGTCGGAAAGCGTCGCGGCGGTTCTCGAGGCCAAAAACGCAAAACGCGGGGTATATATACCCCGCGTTTTGCCTGTCACGTGTCAAGGCGAACGTTGGTTTATGCTCGGCCTCTCAACCTGGCGCGTTAACGCGACCCCGGCCAGTCGATGGTGAGAAACGTTTCGTCAAAAGCGCTCTTGCCGTCGTTGCCGCCGCGCGAGCCCTTAGCAGCCTGAACCGTGCCCTGAACGACGTACGCGCCCACCGCGTCGCGGAGACGGTAGCCCTCGGGGAGGTCTTTGAATTTGGCGCGGAGCGTGCGCTCGTCTACGCGCTTCACCTTTACGGCTCCGGCGTCGGGAATCGTCGAGCTCTGGCTCGTGGCGGGGAAATAAACCCTAAGGCCGCTCGTGTTTTGGATGACGTCGTCGTCGGTAAGCGGCTCGTCGAACTTGAAGATGAGCCAAACTTCGCTCTGCCGCTCGACCGATGTGAGGTTTTGGGCGAGGTCTGGGTTCTCGGTGAAGGTGTTCGGCTCGATGTTGGCGGCCTGGTTGATGTTGAGCGGATTCGCCGCGCTGACGTTGTTTTGCGCCGAATTGACCACGCCGGTATCGACGTAACCGCGGGCGAAGTCGGCGGGCTCGAGCTCACCCAGGAAAACAACCGTCACCACGACGTCACCTGTTTGGTCGCTCTCGGCCTTTGCGTTGGTCGAGCCGTCGAGCGCGTCCGACGCGCTAAGCGGGACGAGGTGGAAGTTCGACAACGCACCCCCGTTGAGGTAGGCGGCTTGGTCGAACACAAAGTCCACACAGGTGGTCGGTTCGTAGTCGTCGGTGAAAGGGCCGCGGCGGAAGTTGCCGACCTCCAGTAGATCGGGCGCTTCGGTCGGGCCGGAGCCGTCGCCCGTGGTTCCGGCAAGGTCGGGGGCGGGGCAAACCACCGCGCCGGTGTCGCCCACGGGCGCGACCTCGTCAAGCTCGTTGGGGTTGAGTTGGTCTCCCGCAACCGTACCCGCGACGACAAAGCCGCCCACGGCGTCGTCCAGCGTTACGCCTGCAGGCAGGTCGTAGATGGCGCTTAGCGTCGTTGTTGAGCGCTGTTTGACCGCCGAGGAGAGGTAAATGTCGGCGTTTTGGGTGTAGAAACGCAGCCCCGACGTGTTCTGCACCACGTCGTCGTCTTCCGCAATGGACTCGTCAAACTCGAACAGGAGTTGGTCGCCGTCTTTGGTTACCGACACAAGGTCGGGGTCGGCGGTGTTGCCGCCGTTACCGACCGCCGCCGCTTGTGGCGGGTTGTTGGTCCCACTCCCCGCGCCCGCGGCCTGCACAATGTTCTGGTCGACCGTGCCCCTGGCGATGTCCCCCGCTTGAACCTCACCCTCGAACGCGAAAGTGATCGTCGTGGTGCCGTCGCCGTCCGTAAACGTGAGCGCCTCGAGCGGGGTGCCGCCGTCCACGGGCACGAGCTGGAAACCCGCGCAGCAGGAGCTGACGGTCGCGGGCTCGTCAAAGGTGAAATCGACAAGCGTGTCCTCGCCACCGCTACCGTTGACGTTTTCCCCGGCGGGGCGGAAGTTGCCGACCGTAAGCAGGTCCGGCGCGACGGTCCCCCCCGAAACGGCCTGAGGGGTGATGCTGGGCGTGACACCCTCCTCAGAACAAGCGGCGAGAACGAAAACTAAAGAGACAAAGAGTGGAAGTTTAAGGTGTGAAAGTTTAAGACGATGTGTAGCTGGTCGTGTCACTGTGGCTGTCCTCCTGAAAGATTCGTGATGGCGTAAAGACGGTGTGGAATGTTCCAGTCAGCTACCCCCTTTGTGCTTTTGCCTGCTGTTCGCACGTACAGGGTGAACATGGACAGCAAGTTGACTCCCTCAATCCACCGATGCTGTGTGAACTTTTTCACAGACGTGTTGCAGTATCACATACAGACACAACGAACGCTGTGCATCAATCACACGCTGCACATGCCCCGCGCGCCTCGAGTGTTCCGAACCCTCGGCTGGCCTGTCGGCCCCTGCCTCGTGGATTGAGTGCCAGATTGGCAAATCAACCTTAATTTACCAAAATGTCGGGGGTGCTCAAAACGGTTTAGCTGACTACTGGAAGCCAACAGCCAAACGTAAAAGCAAAAAAGGTCAACTCATTATTTAGCGAAAATCAAGTTGGACGTGCCTAGTTAATAACGGTTAATAACGGGCAAGGTCGCGTGGCACGTCGGCCCCGGCTTTGGCGCGGTCGTCGCCAGGCTGGACGTGCTCGAGCACCTCACCAAGTTTGGCCGCGTCGTGAGGGAGGGGCACGCTGTTTGCAGGGTGTTGGGCAGGGTTTAATTGGGCAGGGCTTAAAAGGTCAAACGGCCCTCAGAGACTGGGTACTGTGTAAAATCACCGAAAACCTCTCCCGGTCAAAAAGTCCCGCTACAACTTCTCGCAATTTGTCCTCACCCGCCTCTTGGCAGAGGATGGCGTCCGCGTTGGCGAGCGCGCCGTAAAGCTGCGTGGCCGTGCTCTTGTCGCCCGTCATGAGCAGCACGCTCACGCCTTTAAACACCTCTTGAAGCTTGACCTGTCGGCAGATGTCGAAGCCGTTGACGGAGGGCGCGTCCACGTCGAGGATGAGGAGGTCGGGGACGCACTTCGCCAAGAACCTCGTCGCCGCGCCGCCGTCGGTTGGGGTTACCACGTCATAGTCTCGACTTAGAGCGTGACAGCGGCGCAGGCGGCGCGCCGGGTCGCTCTCGACGAGGAGGATGGTTTTTCGGTCCATGCTCACAGGGTAAGGTGAGGGCTGTCACAGAAGTCTTACGTTTGGGAGCATGAAGAGGTTAGATTGGGCGGAGTGACGAACCACACACTCCACCATGTAGACCGGGGTGAGCCCGAACGCTTAAAGCTCGAGCACCTAAACCACCACGCCAGCCTCAAACGCGGCGACGGCTCCACCCTGATGGTGCCCGCGGCGTGGCTTCCGAAAGAGGCCAGGGCGGGAGACCTCCCCCTGTGTTCGCTCGAGCCGGGGGAAAATCACGCAAGCGTCCTCTTTGAACTCGGCGTGCCCGACGAGGTGGAGGAAAGGGTTGCGCTCGAGGGTTAGAAGCCCGTCACTAAAAAGGCTCAACCGTGCTGCTCTTGCGGTGGTGATACGCTGCGGTATGCACGACTGGATGTTGGAGTTACCTCCGCACAAGTTGAGTCAAGCGGATGAGAAAGCGTTTGAAGCTGCGCTCTCTACGCATGACGCTTCAAAACTACCGGGGTCGGTGCCGCGTTGGGTGTTTCTGAACTGGCTCACGCGCCGGGGTTGGCTTCTTCACGGCTCGAGTCGCGCAGACATCAACCTCTTCGAACCCCGCACGCCAAAAGACCTAAGCCCCGACGAATTCAGCAAACGCACCGCCGTTTTTGCCGACTCGAGCGGCGTGTGGGCGATGATGTATGCCCTCAGGGACCGCACCCGCGTCAACGGAATGCTCAGCATGGCGCTTCAGGTCGAGGAGCGGGGGGAGTGGTCCCCTATGCGTTATTTTCTTTCACTCTCGCCGGTGGACTCGAGCGTAATCGACGGGCGCAGCTTGCTGAGGGCGGGAAGTGTGTACGTTCTCCCGTCTCACGGCTTTGAACAAATGCCTGCATATCAGCATCCAGGTCTGGGGTATGTTCTGGAAGCGCACTGGGTCAATCCTCAGCCCGTCCGTCCCGTCATGCGCGTTCCGGTGTCGCCGGACGATTTTCCTCTTCCCGTGCGCACGCACGACGCGGCGCGGGTCAATCCGCTTTCTCAGAGCGACCCCTGGGGATTTCCGTGGCTCGAGCCCACACCTCACCCGTCAAACCGAAACGCTTAATGCGGTCCTTCACCCTACGCAGAAAATCCCGTCTTTGACACTTATGTGACACTTTTCGTAATCATTCCGATTTATCATAATCCAAGTGGAACGTTTAGCACTTATCGGCGTGTCGCACCGTCGGGGGGGCGCGGCGGCGCTCGAGAGATGGCAAAACGCCTTTTCAGAAACCCGTCTCGCGCAACCCGGCGCTCTCGACTTTGACGAGTGGGTCCCGCTCGTCACCTGCAACCGCTGGGACTTGGTGGTGAGGCTGCCCGAGGGCCTGAGTTTGGAGGAGGCGCGGCGCAAGCTCACGCCGCCTGGGGTGGCGGCGCGGCCTTATGCATACGTGGGCGAGGGCGCGCTGGAACAGCTCACTCGCATCGCCGCATCGCTCGACTCCTTGAACCCTGGCGAGGACCAGATTATGGCGCAGGTGCGGAGCGCTTTTGAGCGCGCGCGGCGGGCGGGCACGACGGGTAAGACCACCTCGTTCGCGCTCTCTACCGCGCTGCGCATCGCCAAACGCGTCCGGCGTGAGGTGGCGCTCGCGCCTTTGCACACGTCACTTTTTTCCCTCGCGCGCCCCGAACTCGTGCGGGCGCTTCCCAGTGGCGGCACCGTCGCGGTGCTCGGCGCGGGCGAGATGGGCACGCTCGCGGCCAAAACGCTCGCCGCGCTGCCCAATATAAAGCTCATCATTGCCAACCGCACGCCCACGCGGGCGCGGCAGCTTGCGAAGCACTTGGGCGGGGAGAGTATGGGGCTTACGTGTTTCTTGGCGAACCCGCCCCACGTTGACGCTCTTGTATGCGCCACGCCCGTAAAAGATTTGGTGGACGACGCGCTGTTGGCGAAGCTCCCGAATATTTCTCTCATCGTGGATTTGGGTCTGCCGCGCAACGTCTGCAAAGACGCCGCCGCACGCCGCGGGGTGCGCGTGCTCGACGTGGACACGCTCCAGGCGGCGGGCCGGGAGCGGCGGAGCGAACTTTCTGACAGGCTTGCCAAGGCCGAGGGCGTGGTGCAAGAGGAGGTGGAGGCTGCTTTAACAGAGTGGACCGAGCGGCTTTTGGGACCCTCCATCAAGCGCCTTAGAGACATGTACTTGGAGACCATCGGCGACGCGCTGCCCAAGGACGAGGCGGCGCGGCTCGCGCACAAGTTCGCCCACGTGCCCATCAAGGGCCTGCGGGCGGTGGCGCGGGCGCACGGGCTCGAGGCCGCCCAGACGTTCCTAACGGAGGCCGGTCTAACGGACATTGAACTCGTAGAAACGGGTACAAGGTGAACGTCCGCATCGCCACCCGCAAAAGCCAGCTCGCCCTCTGGCAAGCCCATTGGGTCGCGGACAAACTCAACGGTTTGGGACACAAGACCGAACTCGTCCTTATCGAAACCCAGGGCGACCGGGAGTATCAACCCTTCGCGCTGATGCAAGGCCAGGGCTTTTTTACCAAGGCTGTGCAGGACGCGGTTGCGGATGGCCAAGCGGACGTGGCGGTGCATTCGCACAAGGACCTGCCGAGCGCGCGGATGCCAGGTTTAGAGATTGCCGCGGTGAGCGAGCGTGCTGACCCTCGAGACGTGCTCTTGGTGCGCCCCGAATCCTTTGACGCGGACGCCGAGGGGCTGCCTCTTAAGAAGAGAGCGACGGTGGGCACGAGCGCAGCGCGGCGGCGCTCGCAGGTGTTGCACCTCCGGCCCGACGTGACGGTGGAGGAGCTTCGCGGCAACGTGCCGACGCGGGTGCAAAAGTTGCGGGACGGCGGGTATGACGCGGTTCTGTTGGCGGCGGCGGGTCTGGAGCGGCTGGGCCTCGAGCTTTCCGGTTTGGAGGTAAGAGCGCTCGAGCCCTCCCTCTTCGTCCCCGCCCCCGCGCAGGGCGTGCTGGCCCTGGAAATCCGCCGCGACGACTACGACTTAGCCTCAGCCCTCACCGACCTCCACTCGGTCCGCGCCTACCGCGCCGTGGCCGCCGAGCGCGGGCTCATGGGAATGCTCCAGGGCGGCTGCCAGCTCGCGCTGGGCGCGCACGCCACCTTTGACGGGAGCGAGGTCACGCTCCGCGCTTGGTACGAGGGCCAGCACGTCGTCGTCAGCCACCCCTCGTCCGAGGGCGCGGCGATGCTCGCCTACGAGGCGCTGGGGCGGCCCGCGCCGCTGGGGGTAGGGGCGTGAGGGTGGCGCTGACGCAGTCGGAGGGGCGGCTGGAGGGGCTCGAGGGGGCTCTGCAAGCGCGCGGCTTTGACGTGGTGCGGGTGCCTCTCATCCAAACCACGCCCCTGCTCACCCCCGCGGTGCGCGAGGCGGCGCGGGCGCTTATCAGTCTCCCCTGGCTGCTCTTTACCTCCCCAGCGGGTGTTGAAGCGTGGGAGGCGTTGGGCCTTCCTTTGGAGGATGCTTCTCTGAACGGCTCACGCTTGGGCGCGGTGGGCGGCAAGACCGCGCGGGCGCTTTTACAGGGCGGAGGCGAAGTCTCGCTTGTGGGCGAGCCCCAGAATGCGGCGGGGCTGGCGGCGGTATTCTTGGAAAGGGGCGGGGCGGGTCCGGTGGGTCTGCCCCAAGGGAACCGGGCGCTTCCGACCCTGCGCGATACCCTGGTGCGGCACGGGCTTGAAACCTACCCGGTGGTGATTTATAAGACGGTGGGGCTCGAGTGGCCGGATGATATCAAGGGTGTGGACGTGGTCATCCTAAGCAGCCCTTCAACGGTAGAGGGTCTGCCCGACGAGGTGGGCGCGCGGGCGCGGCTCGTGACCCTGGGGCCGAGCACTGCGGACGCGGTGGCGGCGCGCGGCTGGCGGGCCGAATGCGCCGAACGCCCCAACGCGGCGGCAGTCATCGAAGTCATTGAGAGGTTGGTAGAAGCGTGACGACGGTTAGAGAGCGCCTTACAAAAGACACAGCAAACATCACCCAACGCCCACGCCGGTTGCGCGGAAGCGCCGCCATGCGCGCGCTCGTCGCGGAGACGGCGCTCGAGCCCCGAGGCTTCATCGCCCCCTTTTTCGTCGTTCCCGGACGCGACGCCGAGGAGCCCGTCGGCTCCCTCCCCGGCGTGTCGCGCTTGAGCGTTGACAAGCTGCTGCGCGAGCTCGAGCGCGCCCTTAACCTCGGCGTCCGCTCCGCCGTCCTTTTCGGCGTCGTGCCCGCCGACACTAAGTCACCGACGGGCGCGGCGGCGAGCGACCCGCGCGGCCCCGTGCCCGCGGCGCTGCTCGAGGCGAAAAGAGCTTTTGGCGACGACTTAGTGCTCATCACCGACGTGTGCCTGTGCGGTTACACCGACCACGGGCACTGCGGGTTGTTAGGAGCGCCACGCGGCCCGAAGGCTGAGCTGGTGGTGGACAACGACTCGAGCCTCCGCCGCTTGTCCGACATGGCCCTCACCCACGCCGAGGCGGGCGCGGACATGGTCTCGCCGTCGGACATGATGGACGGGCGGGTGGGCCACATCCGAGGCGCGCTCGACGCGGCAGGCTTTGCGGAGGTAAGCATCCTTTCGTATGCGGTCAAGTACGCGTCGGCCTTTTATGGACCCTTTAGAGAGGCGGCGGGCTCAGCACCGCAGGGGAACGCAGCCCGTCACAACGGTATGACGCCGCCGAGTAATCGCAAAACCTACCAGATGGACCCGCGCAACGCCCGCGAGGCGCAGCGCGAGGCCGCTTTGGATGAGGCCGAGGGCGCGGACATGCTGATGGTCAAGCCCGCGCTGCCCTACCTCGACATTCTGGCTCGGCTGCGCCCGCAGACCACGCTGCCGCTGGTGGCCTACAACGTCTCGGGCGAATACGCGATGCTCAAGGCCGCCGCAGCGGCGGGCGTGCTTGATGAGGCCGCGGCGGTGCGCGAGAGTTTGCTGTCCATCCGCCGCGCCGGGGCCGATTTGATTATCTCGTATCACGCGCTCGAGGCCCTGACCGAGGGCTGGCTGGCGTGATTCACTCGCTCCTCAACCCCTAAACCTATGCGCTTCCCCCTCAAACGCCCTTCTTCTACCTCCCCCACCGCCACGCGCGTCGCCTTTGGCGTCATCATCGTTTTCGTGCTCGCGCAGGTGGTGTGGTGGATTGTGTTTCAGCATTCATACATCACGGACGTAACGCGGACGACGCTTCAGACATGGGAAAAGGACGTGGAGGCCGCCAACGCTGCGCTGGAACGTGCGCCGGGGGACGAGGCGTTAATTGATGAGTTGATGCGCGATTACCCGCACCTGCAACTTAGCGGTGGGCGCTTCGTTCTTGATTCGTCTCAAGTGGCGGCGTTTAGAGAGCGGCAGAACGGTTTTGTCCGTATGTTCGCTTTTGAGGGACCTTTTTTCGTCCTCGTTGTCCTCTGCGGGCTTTACATCATCGCGCGGAGCCTGCGCGCCGAACGCGAACTCAAGCGCCGCCAGCAGAACTTTCTGTCGGCCATCACACACGAGTTCAAAACGCCTTTGGGCACGCTCCGCCTCCTTATTGAGACCGCGCTCTACCGCGCGCTGAATCCTGAGAAGCAGCGTCAGTATTTAGAAAAGATGGAGCGCGAACTCTCGCGCCTCGAGACCACCTCCGAACAGGTACTGGCCTCGGCGAGGCTCGAGGGCGGGAGGACCCCAACCCACCTGCAAGCCGCCGACCTCAACGAGGCGGTGCGCGGGACCGTTGAGAGCTTACGCGGGGGGCTCGAGGCCAGGGGCGCTTCCCTAAGCGTCCACTACAGCCCCCAGCCGCTCCCCGTGTCGCTCGACGGGGCGGCGTTCGGCATCGTGCTGGGCAACCTACTCGACAACGCGGTTAAATACAGCCCGCAGCCTCAAAAACAGGTGACGGTGAGGCTCTTTTCTAAACATCACCTCGCCGTTCTGCACGTCGAGGACGAGGGCGTCGGAATCGGCGAGGGCGAGACGCGGCGCGTGTTCGACAAGTTCTACCGCGTCGGCAACGAGCTCACGCGCGAGTCCACCGGGGTGGGGCTGGGGCTCCATCTGGTCAAGACGATGACGGAGGCGATGAACGGCTGGGTGCGCTGTGAAAGACTGCCGCAGGGCACGCGTTTTAGCGTGGTGCTGCCGCGGCGCTTGGAGGCTCGAGCGGTCCAGCCCGCCAGGGAGCCCGCATGACGTCCCACACCCCGCGCGTCCTCATCATCGAAGACGAGGCGACGATGGCCGAGATTCTTGCCGACAACCTCACCGAAGAGGGTCTTGAGGTGACCGTTGCCCCCGACGGGCGCGCGGGGCAGGGCGCGTGGGAAGAACTCCGTCCCGACCTCGTCGTGCTCGACGTGATGCTGCCGTTTCTCGACGGCTACAGCCTCTGCGGGAGGATGCGCGGGGCGGGCGACACCACGCCGGTCCTTTTTTTGAGCGCCAAGGGCGGCCCCGAGGACCGCGTGCGGGGCCTCCTGGCGGGCGGCGACGACTATTTGCCTAAGCCCTTTCACCTTCCCGAGTTTTTGCTGCGCGTGCAGAACATGCTGCGGCGGCAGCGCTGGGGTCAGGTAGAGCGGACGGGAGAGGACAGCGAACCAGCCGACGCGACCTTCTCCTTTGGCGGGCACCGGGTGGACTTCCGGCGCTGGACGGCAGCCCTGGCGGACGGCTCCACCGAGCCCCTGGGTGAACGCGAATTGGGCATCCTCAAACTCCTCTCGAAACGCAAAAACGAAGTCGTGAGCCGCGACGACATTCTGGACGCCGTCTGGGGCGACGACGCGTTCCCGAGTTCACGCACCGTGGACAATTTCGTGATGCGGCTGCGCAAACTCTTCGAGCCGGAGCCGAGCCGCCCGGTCTATTTTCACACCGTCTGGGGCGTGGGGTACAAGTTCACGCCGGAGGGCGTGGCGGAACGCGACAAGGCCTGAGTTCACTCTGGTCACGCTGCGGTCACGCGTGTTTTCGTAAGCTCTCACAAGGTCAAAAGACCGGGAGGAGAGAACGATGAACACGAGCAACACGAACCTGCCCAAAGAAACCTGGCATCAAGACGCGCACGACGCCGACCTGTGGCACGGCGCGCACGGGGTGCTGGTCAATACCGCCGCGCTCGAGGCGCGCGCGCCCTACTATAAAGTCGTCCGCGTGTATCAAGCTGCACCGGGAGGCACGCCCGCCGTGCCCCGCGCCAGGGCCAAGGCGTGCGCGGCGGGCCTGATATTCTGACTGAAGCGTGGCCTGCTGAGGCGCATGGGCCGCGCTCCCTCCGGCACAACCGAACCCTCAACCAGCGTAGAGGTTTGTAGACCGTAAAAGGTATATGAACCGCTTACGAGCGCGAACTTCCAGCTTCAACCCCCAGCGCCAGCGCCTCCCCGCCGCCGATGCAAATAGCCGCGACGCCGCGCCCGCCCCCGCGCTGCCGAAGCGCGTGCAGCAGCGTCGTGACGATGCGCGCCCCCGACGCGCCGATGGGATGGCCCAGGGCCACCGCGCCGCCGTTCACGTTGACCTTGCCCGCGTCGAGCCCGAACTCTTCGGTGGCCGCCATCGGCACCACCGCAAAGGCCTCGTTGATTTCGAACAAATCAACCTCGTCCGGCGACCAGTCGAGCTTGTCAAAAAGTTTGCGCATCGCGCCCACCGGGGCGGTGGTGAACCAGGCGGGGTCGTGCGCGTTGACGCTGCTCCCCCGGATGGTCGCCAGTACGTTCATACCGCGCGCCCTCGCCGTCTCCTCCGAGCAGACCACCAGCGCCGCCGCACCGTCGTTGATGGTCGAGGCGTTGGCGGCGGTGACGGTGCCGTCCCGTTCAAAGACCGGGCGCAACTGTGGCATTTTGTCAAACTTGACCCGCCCCGGCTCCTCGTCCTCGGTGACCACGCTCACGTCGCCCTTGCGCCCCGCCACCTCCACCGGGACGATTTCGGCGTCGAAGCGGCCCTCTTTGGTGGCGGCCTGAGCGCGCTCATACGAGCACCTGGCGAAAGCGTCTTGGTCCTCGCGCGTGAAGCTGTATTTGTCCGCGCACACCTCGGCGCACGAGCCCATGTGTTTGTCGTTGTAGGCGTCCCAGAGGCCGTCGTGGACCATCGAGTCGATCATTTTAGCATCGCCCATGCGCAAACCGCCGCGCGCGCCCGGCAGCAGGTAGGGCGCGTTGGTCATCGACTCCATGCCGCCCGCTATGGCAACTTCGGCGTCGCCCAGGGCCACGGCGCGCGCGGCCTGGATGATGGCCTCGAGCCCGCTCCCGCACATCTTGTTGAGCGTCACCGCGGGCGTCGTCTCGGGCAGGCCTGCATAGATGGCCGCCTGCCGCGCCGGGGCCTGACCGATACCCGCCGAGAGGACGTTGCCCATGAAGACCAGATCGACGTCCTCGGGCTTAAGGTTCGCGCGCTGCACCGCCTCCTTGATGGCCGCGGCCCCCAGTGTGGGCGCGGTAAGAGAAGCGAACGCGCCCTGAAAAGACGCGATGGGGGTTCGTACGGCTGATGCAATGGCTATGTTCACGTGTTCCTCCGTTACTTCTAAGTATAGCGAGTGGGTAATGCGGATTCCGTCTGTGTCCCTACTCGGCGCGCAGCAACCGGTGATTTTCAGAGAACCTGCTTAGGGAGGTGGGGAGTAAAGGCCCTTGAACTTTCTCCCCCACACCTCAATCTCCCCCGCTCCCTACACGCCGTTCTCCGCCACCGACGCCATAAGTTCGCGTTTGCGCGTCCAGAGGGGCGGGGTGAGCGAGACGTGGTAGATGTGCGGGTTGACCAGACGCTTGACGCCCGAGTCGAGCCGCGCCACGTCCCGTTCGCGGAGGGCGCGCATCTCGTCAATCGTGGGTAGGTCGTAAACAAGCTCGCCCTCGCGCAAGATGTCCATGAGAAGCGGCTCGACTTCGGTTACGTCCTGCGGGCGCAAAACGCGCTTTTTGCTCGAGTCCGTCGGGTGCCGCAAAGCGAGTTCGGTCCCGGCCTGGGGGGTCTCAGCGCCTAGACTCACCAAGTCGGCGGTCGCGTGGTCGCGCCGGTCGTACACGCGCCAGACGCGTTTGTCGCCGGGGTTGGGGACCTTTTCGGGCGAGTCGGAGAGTTTGATGGCGGGCCGCCAGACGCCCTCGTCGCAGACCGAGACGAGCTTATACACGCCGCCCAAGGCGGGGTCGCCTTCAGACGTAATAAGCCGCGTGCCGACGCCGTAGACGAGCCGCGAGATGAGCGCGGCGGGGTCTACGCCGTAGCTGGGGGCCTCGAGGCCAATCTGGGTGATAATCTGCCAGATGACAAGCTCGTCAAGCTCGCCCGACAAGACGATGGAGGTCTCCCCGAACCCGGCCTCGTCGAGCATTTTGGCCGCTTGGATGGCAAGGTACGCCAAGTCGCCCGAGTCGAGGCGGATGCCGACGGGCTCGTGGCCCTTGCGCCGGAGTTCCTCAAACACGGTAATTGCGTGCGGCACGCCGCTCCCCAAAGTGTTCACCGTGTCAACCAACAGCAAGCACGCGTCGGGGTAGGTCTCGGCGTAGGCGCGGAAAGCTTCCAGTTCGCCCATCCCCAGCGCGATAAAAAGCTGCACCATCGAGTGCGCGTGCGTGCCCTTGGGCGGGTAGCCCAAGACGTGCGAGATGCCGACGTTCGAGGTGAAGTCCGCGCCGCCGATGAGCGCCGCGCGCGCGCCCGCGTTCGCGCCCCGGTCCTGGCCCCGCCGCACGCCGAACTCGAGCACCGCCCCCCCCCGCGCGCTTTCACGAATGCGCGACGCCTTGGTGGCAACCAAAATTTGGTAATTGAGCTGCGCTAGAAGCGAGGTTTCCAGGAGTTGCGCCATCGCCAAAGGCCCCTCGACCACCGTCAGCGGCGTGTTCGGGTGGACCACCCGCCCCTCGGGAACCGCGCGCATACTAAGGCTCGTAAAGTCGCTCTTGCGGAGCCAGCCTAAAAAATCGTCGTCGAAAAGCCTTTTGCCGCCCTCGCCCCTTTGCGCGCGCAAGAGCGAAATCTCCTCGTCACCGAAGCGCGCCTCTTTCATCCAGTCCAAGAGCCAGCCCAGCCCCGCGTTCACGCAGTAGCCCGCCTTGTGGGTGCCGTAGTCGGGGTAGTGGCGAAAAAAGTGGTCGAACTGTACCGGCTTGTCGTGAAGCCCCGTGCGGTAGTAGAGCTGCGCCATCGTGAGCTGGTACTGGTCGGTAAACAAGATGCCCTCGGCGAGACGGGTTTGGGAAGGTGTCATGAGCTAAGAATACGCCATCTTGGTTGTGCCGCCCAACTCAGGGGAGGCTGGGCGAGCCAACCCGTACCCTCTTTACTGCACCCCACGGAGAACTGAAGTCGGCGCGCCTCATCAAGATCCCCCTAAATCCCCCTTGTTAAGGGGGACTTGCCTTTGCTCCCCCTTAATAAGGGGGGCTGGGGGGATCCGTTTCGAGCAGGAACCCATATGATCCACTGGGGCTAGAGGTGCAGACATCCAAGGACAAACCAAGAGAAGGGGAGCATCAGCGGCGAAATCGGAACGTCGCCGCCGCGTCCATCCATTCGACGGTTATGGGCTCTCTCAAACTAAAGGCGTCGGGCAAAAGAACCACCCCGGACACGGGTTTTTCCGGCGCTACGCTACCCGCCTCGCCCTCCAAAACGTTGAGCCCGTCCGGATAACGCGCCTCAAAGGTCCTCCCCCCCTGGCGAAACCGCACCGCCGTCTCCCAAGGGCTTTCGCTCACGGCGGTCACGACGAAGTAGAGGGGACGCCCGCTTTTAAGCTTGCCCATAAAGGCGTCTAAAGGGGGCCGCAGGTCGGGAAAAGCGAGACCCAGCAGCCCGGCGTCTACGAGCATCATGCTCAAGCTGTCCCCTCCCGCGCTCCCACTTGCGTACAGCGCGAGCGCGTCCACCTGATTGCCCAAAGAGACGGTCTCAAAACCCATCCCGCGCGCGGCGCTTGGCTCCAAAGGAAACTTAAGAGCCAAGCGCCGCCCGTCCGGCAGCACCAACGTTTCGCCGGTAAGCCGCACCTCAAAAAGGGTGAAAAGCGCCTCCGGCGCGTACCAGACCCCGCCCTGTCGCACCACGGGCGCGGGCAGACTCAGTTCGTCTTCGGCTGAAGACGGGGTTTTCCAGAGGATATCCGGCGCGTCCTCAAACACGGTCAGCACCCCGCCTTGGGCGCGAACCGTGAGGCTGTTCGGCGTGTCGCTCACGCTGTAGCCCAGTGCGCGCGACACGTCCGTAAGGGACAGGTACGTCGTGCCCGCCAAGCGCAACGCGGGCACATCTTGCGCCCCAGCCCAACTTATAAAAAAGCAGACGAGGAGAGGGAAGGAGCGTTTCACCAGGGCCAAGTTAGCACGCACTCGCGCGCTTCAGTGCAGGGAATTTTCTCTCGAGCCCCCTTCGACTTCCGGCCCCTCTATACTCCCAAAGGCGTATCAAAATACCTTTCTCTTGGAGCCCCAATGCGCTATAATCGGCTTACGTTGATAAAGAAGCTCTTGTGCTCCACATTCCCCGAGGTCGATGACGCTTAAGTCACGTCGCCTTGGACGCCGCCCGTGGGGCGGTCGGGTCGGTTGGGCCACCACATCCTTGAAAATCAAAAGCCGTTCGTCTGCTGAATGCTTAAAGCAGTGTGCGCCACCTCGTCTACCGAGAGATTTACCGAGGGGCGCAGGGAGGAGTCACGCGTATCGACAAAGTTCACGGTAAAACCAATTCGTTCAAAAGCAGTCAGGTCAAGAGGCTCAGCAACCTCTACCGCCGCAAATTAGACCCCGAGATGCCCGTGAGTCTGGAACTCGCCAGGGCGATGGGCGAACTCTCCTTGGAGTTCAACAAGCCCGTCTCGGTCCTCGTAGACCGCCGGGGCCGCGTGGTCACGGTGGCGGTGGGCGACGCTCAAGACACGCCGCTGCCGCCCTCCTTGGGCGAGGCGGGGCGTCTGTACGGGCTCAGGCTCGTTCACACCCACCTAAAGGCGGGGGGGCTCTCGAGCGGCGACTTATCCGCCTTGTTTCTCAACCGCTTGGACGCCGTCGTCGCGGTGGACGTAGCACATAACGCGCAGGGCCGGGTCGAGGTGGGCGACGTTCATTTGGCCCAAATCGCCCCGCCGACCGCCGCGGAGGAGGACTGGATCGTCGAGCCGCCCCTGGGTATCCGCGAGGCGGAGGAGGTGAACATCTTGGGGCGCATCCGCGCCCTCGAAGAAGAGCTCGCCCGCTCGGCGAGCGCCCGCGAGGTCTCGAGAAGTTCTCGTGAGCGCGCGGTTATCGTCGGCCTCAACACGGGCGAAGGGACCTTTGAAAGTGAGGCGCGCCTGGACGAGCTCGCCGAGCTCGCCCGCAGCGCGGGCGCGACGGTGGCGTACCGCAGTATGCAGCAGCGCCCCGCCCCCGACCCGCGCACGCTGATAGGCCGCGGCAAACTCCAAGAGCTCGTCTCCAAGGCCTACCACGAGGACGCCGACCTGCTCCTCTTCGACCGCGAGCTCAACCCCGCGCAGGCGCGCGAAATCGAGGCGGAAACGAAGCTTAAAATTTTGGACCGCACGCAGCTTATTCTGGACATTTTCGCGCAGAACGCGCGGGGGCGCGAGGCGCAGGTGCAGGTCGAGCTGGCGCAGCTCCAGTACCAGCTCACCCGCCTCTCGGGGCGCGGCGCGGCGATGAGCCGCCTCGGCGGGGGCATCGGCACGAGGGGTCCCGGCGAGACGAAGTTGGAGGTCGACCGCCGCCGCATCCGCGACCGCATCACCGCGTTGGAGGCCGCCGTGGACGAAATCTCCGGGCGGCGCGCGCAGACCCGCAAGAGTCGCACCAACGCCGACACGCCGGTCGTGGCCTTGGTGGGCTACACCAACGCGGGCAAGTCCACGCTCTTTAACACGCTCGCCAAGGCCGACGTGGAGAGCCGCAACAAGCTCTTCGCCACCCTGCGCCCGACCACCCGCGAGGGTTGGCTGCCCGCGCTGGGCGATTGGGGGGCCAAGGTCTTATATACCGACACGGTGGGCTTTATCCGCGACCTGCCCGACGAACTTGTGAACGCGTTTCGGGCGACGTTGGAGGAGCTTCACGACGCCGACCTGCTCCTGCACGTCGTCGACGGCGCGAGCCCCGGCGCGCCCGACCGGGTGGGAGCGGTGGAGCGGATTCTGGATGAGCTCAAGCTCGAGGTCCCGCGCTTAGTCGTCCTCAACAAGGGCGACTTGGCGGACGCGGGCGTGCTCAAGGGCTTGCGTGACCGCTACGACGCGCTCGCCGTGTCCGCGGTGACGGGCGCGGGGTTGGACGAGCTTAAGGCTCTCCTAGCAAAGACGCTCGAGGGTCCCGACCACGTGCCCCTGCCCAGCGACGTGGCGGCCGCTTACGGCGTGGTCGCCCCCGCCTCGTATGATTGACTCTAGAGCGGAATTGGGCGAACCTTCCGCGTAAACATTACAGGTACCAGCACCTTCCCGAAACTCCTTCGCACACCTGAGTGCGGGGGAGTTTTTACCTTTATGGACGCATGAAAACGGGCGGCGGTGAGCACGAGAGGGAGCCTCGAGTCCCGACGCCCCTCCTCGAGAGGGCGTTTGTAAGAATTTTGTAAGAACCGCCGTTCTATTCTCCCCTAAAGCAATACTCTCCGCTTCAGCCCAAAGGGGGACTCATGTCAACAGGCAACCAGCGTCAACGACCAACCAAAATTCTAGACGGTGGCAACGAGCTCGAGAGCGCGCCCCTGCGGATGCAAGACGCCCCAAACGCGTCACCGCTCGCTGGCGACCTCCAGAACGTGCTGGACTCGCTCACGGAGCAGGTAGCGATTCTAAACTCTGATGGCACCATCATGTTCGTCAACGAGGCGTGGCGGCGCTTTGGGTCCCAAAACGGCGCGCCCGCCAGAGACGTGGGCGTGAACTACTGGGACGTGTGCAGGCTGGCTCGGGCCGGGGGCGCCGAGGAGGTGCGGGAGAGTTACGAGGGCGTCAAGGCGGTGCTTGGGGGCTCGAGCGGGTCCTACAGCCGCGAATATCTTTGCGACACGCTCGAGGGCGTGAGGTGGTTCATGATGCTCGCAACGCCCCTCAAGGGGGAAGCGGGTGGGGCCGTGGTTCTCCACGTCGACATCACCACGCGCAAAAGGGACGCGTTGGAGGTTCAGCACCTCACCCGGCACGACCTGCTCACGGGCGCCGTCAACCGACACGCCTTTTACAGGCAAGCCAACGCCATGCTCGCTGAGGCGGAAACGCAGATGGACACCCTGGCCCTTTTCTACTTCGACCTAGACGGCTTTAAAAAGGTGAACGAACATCACGGCCACGCCGCGGGCGACGAACTGCTCACAGCCGTGGTCTCCCGGCTACGCGCGCAGTCGCGGGACTACGACCTCTTGGCGCGCTTCGGCGGCGACGAGTTCGTGATGCTCATGAAGGACGTGACGCAAGAGGAAGGCGAAGGCATTATCAGGAGGCTCTGCGAGGATCTCGGGCAGCCCTTTTTCGTAAAAGGAGAACTCCTCAGCGTTCAGAGTTCCTGCGGCAGCGCCTTTTATCCCCTCCACGGCGAGACTTTGGACGCGCTCGTCAACCACGCCGACCGCGCCATGCATGAGATGAAAGGCCGGGCAAAGGCGTCAGAGTTAGAGGTGTTGTAACAGGCGTGCCACCGGAATTTCGGGGGCCGAACGGTAGACCCCTTTACGTTCCATAACCGACTTTCACCTCCCAAAAGAATCACGTCACCTCATGTTAGCGTGTGGCATGACGCTGACGCACCCCGCCACGCGCGTGAACCGCACGACCTACGTTGCTGCCTATCAAGACGTACACGTTCCGGGAGAAAATCCGCCGACGCTCGAGCCCCCCGACCCCAAGAACTGCAGCCTGTGAAAGAGCTCATCAGGCGCATCCGCGAAGAGGGTCAAGTTTTGGGCGGCGGCATCCTTAAGGTGGACGGCTTTTTGAATCATCAGCTCGAGCCCGTGCTCACCCGCGACATGGGCGAGGCGTTCGCCGCGCGTTTTGAAGCGTTGGGCGTGACGGACGTGAACAAGGTCATCACCGCCGAGGTCTCAGGCATCGCCCCCGCGCTCGCGGCGGGGCTCGCGCTGGGCGTGCCCGTAGTCTACGCGCGCAAGAAACGGCCCGTCACCATGCCCGACGCCGTGTTTGAGGCCCAAGCGCCGAGCCGCACCAAGGGCGGCGTCACGAGCCTCATCGTCTCGCCCGAGTATCTGCGCGTTACGGACCGGGTGCTCATCATCGACGACTTTTTGGCATCGGGAAAAACTATTTTGGCCCTGGCCGACCTTGTCCGGGTGAGCGGCGCGGCGCTTTTGGGCGTGGGCTGCGTGATTGAAAAAGCGTTCGAAGAAGCGCGCGCGCGGCTCGAGCTCCTGGGCGTGCCCATCGTCAGCCTCGCGGTCATCGAGAGCATGGACGAGCATGGTATCAACGTCCGGTAGTGCCTTTTGGTGGAAGAAAAAGCCAAACCTAGCGTTTGTAAGCCGAATCGTGGTCGGGGTGAAGCGAGATGAAACGCATGAAGTCGCCCTCGCGGTAGACGAGCGCACGGATTTTCCCGCTCAGCCGTACCGAGTAGACCTTACCCTGACCCTTGGGCGTGGGAATATGGTTGATAGCCTCCCAGTTGAGACCTTTGGAGCGGTACACCGCCTCCCACTCGAGCGCGCGAAGCCTGTCCAAACTTTTGGCAACCTGCTCTAAATCTTTTCCTCGTAAACTCAGAAACACCTCGAGAAATGCCGGGGAGTTCAGGTCGAGCCTGACGCGGCTCAACGACGTGTTTGCTTTAGCAGCTCATCCAAGTCGGTTTCTGTCGGCTCACTGCTTTCCGCCCACTCGAGCCCCCGCTGGATGCGGCTCTTGTGAGGCTCTTGCAGCGTCCATAGCTGCGACTCGGGAACGTCCACCACGGGCGTCAGGATGAAGCGCCCGTCCTCGAGCTTTTCCACCCGGAGAAGTTTGCCCGCATACTGTTTTCCCAGCGTAAGCTGACCGCTCTGCCCGATGCGTTTAAGTTCTAGAGACTTCATCTTTTCATTATTGCATGTTTTCATGATTTAATGGCTATATGAAGCTTGTGCGCGGCCGCTACGCCCCCTCCCCCACCGGCCCCCTCCACCTGGGCAACGCTCGAACCGCGCTGGTCGCTTGGCTAAGCGCCCGAAGCCAGGGAGGCGCGTTCGTGATGCGCGTCGAGGACTTAGACGCGCCGCGCACCGTGCCGGAGGCGGTGACGGGCAACTTAGACGAGTTGCGCTGGCTCGGGCTCGAGTGGGACGAGGGGCCGGACGTGGGCGGGCCTTACGGGCCGTACAAACAGAGCGAGCGGGGCGCGTTTTACGAGGAAGCGTTGCGGAGGCTTCAAGCCCAAAATAAGGTTTTCGCCTGCTACTTGTCGCGCAAAGACCTTCGTGAGGCTTCTTCCGCACCGCACGGGCGCGGCTTCGTCTACGGTAAAAACGAGCGGCGGCGTAACGCGCTCTGCGGAGAGCAAAAGCGGGCCGAGGGCAAAACGCCGAGCTTGCGCTTTTCAGTCGCGCCTCAGACGGTGACGTTTGACGACGCGCTGGCAGGACTCCAGACTATAGACGTAGCGGCTGAGGTGGGTGATTTCGTCGTGAGACGCGCCGACCGCTTGTGGGCCTATCAACTCGCGGTGGTGGTGGACGACATTGCCATGAAGGTGAGTGAGGTGGTGCGCGGCGACGACCTACTCACCAGCACGGGCGCGCAGCTTCTTTTGCACGAGGCGTTGGACGCGACGCCGCCCCGTTACCTCCACGTGCCTCTCTTACTAGACGTGGACGGTGAGCGGATGGCGAAGCGCAGAGGCTCTTTGACGTTGACTTCTTTAAGGGACACAGGCGTCAAACCGGAGCGCGTGGTGGGGCTTCTCGCTTTTACGCTAGGGTTACTGCCTAAGCCTACGGAAATTGAGCCCAGAGACTTGCTCGAGCCCTTCCACCCCGCCAAACTCCACCGGCACGCGTTTAGGCTCGAGCCTAAGCACCTCGAGTGGCTCACACAATAAGATTGGCGCTGTGAAGCTCCCGCCCGCGCTCGTCCGCAACCTGCATGATGTTCACGAAGACGCTGCGCCGTGGTTGGGGCACCTGAACGACCACATCCAGACTTGCGAAACGCGCTGGGACATCACCGTGGGCGCGCCCTTCCCGAATCTTTCGTACCACGTCGTCACGCCCGCGACGGGCGCGGACGGCGCAGCTTACGTCCTCAAGCTGAGCCCGCCCACCGACGAACTCACGCTCGAGGCCGCCGCTTTAGAATTTTATGACGGAGACGGCATCGCTAAGCTCATCGCGCACGCGCCCGAGGTGCAGGCGCTGCTGCTCGAGCGCCTCACCCCCGGCGTTTCCTTGTGGTCTACGGATGACGATGACGAAGCCACCCGCATCGCCGCGATTTTGATGCAAAAACTTTGGCGTCCGGTTCCAGAAGAGCACCCTTTCCGCCCGCTTCAAAGCTGGACGCGGGCGCTGCTGGATTATCAGCCTCACGACAGTGACCCTCTCCCCCACAGGCTCATCGACAAAGCTCGAGGCCTGTTAAACGACCTTTTACAAGCGGACGAGCCCACCCTGCTCCACGCCGATTTGCACCATGACAACATCCTCACCGCCAGCAGAGAGCCCTACTTGGCGATTGACCCCAAAGGCATCGTCGGGCCGCGCGGCTATGACGTGGGGCCTTTTTTGATGAACCCCACACCGGAATTAGCGACGCGACCGGAGTTGGGACACATCCTGAGCCGCCGCGTAAAGATTTTTAGCGAGATGTTGAATATGGACGCACGAGAAGTAGCTTCCTGGGGCGTCATCCACGCGGTTTTATCCGCCTGCTGGAGCGTTGAGGACCACGGCGGAGGCGGTGAAGCAGCCGTAGGAGTGGCCGAAACGCTTTCTCACCTCCTTTAGGCGCTAGAGTAGCGTATGGACTTAGAACACACAGACCGTAACGTCCTCCAAGAACCCCTCAAACCCTGCGGTCACGACCCTCTCACCGGCTTCTACCGCACCGGAAGCTGCGAGACCGGCCCCGAGGACAGGGGCGTGCATGTGGTCTGCGCCCGCGTTACCGCCGAGTTTTTAGACTTTAGCGCGGGGCGCGGCAACGACCTCGTCACGCCGCGGCCCGAGTTCGGTTTCGCGGGCCTCGAGCCGGGCGACCGCTGGTGTTTGTGCGCGGCGAGGTGGCAAGAGGCGTTGGAAGCGGGCGTGGCGCCGCCCGTGATTTTGGAGAGCACGCACGAGCGGGCGCTGGAGGTGGTGGGGCTCGAGGCGCTCCAGGCGCACGCGCTGGTTCAGAACTGAGGCGTGAGTTTAGTAGCGTCACATTTCATGAAAACGCGCCCGTGCAAATCTTTCTGAGCGGCTTCGGCATCGGGCTGGGCCTCATCGTGGCTATCGGCGCGCAGAACGCGTTCGTGCTGCGGCAGGGATTAAAGGGAGAGCACGTCGCGCCCGTTGTTTTAGTATGTGCGCTGTGCGACTTTAGCCTCATCCTCGTGGGCGTGCTGGGTTTCGGCACCCTCGTCGCGCGCTTTCCGCTCCTGACGGACGCTGCGGCTTGGGGCGGCGCGGTCTTTCTCATCGTTTACGGGGTTCTGGCTTTTAGGAGCGCCTGGCGTGGTTCGGCGGGGCTCCAGGCGGACGGGACGGGCGGCACCTTGAGCCGTCGTGGTGCCCTCCTGACGGCGCTGGCGCTCAGCCTCTTAAACCCCCACGTTTACCTCGACACGGTGGTGCTCGTGGGCAGCGTCGCCGCTCAGTACGGGAGCGGGCGCGTTACTTTCGGGGCGGGCGCGGCGGGCGCGTCGCTCGTCTGGTTTTCCGCCCTGGGTTTTGGCGCGTCGCTGCTCGCCCCGGTTTTCGAGCGCGCCGCGGCGTGGCGGGTGCTGGACGCGTCCGTTGCGCTTGTCATGTGGGCGCTGGCGTTCGGGCTGATAAGGGGCCTCCTTTAGGGTGTGTAAGCAGCAAAATGTAGAACGCTGTCAGAGCTCGAGCACCAACCTCAAACCGTCTTTAACCTCCTCAAACGCGTCCGCAGGCAAAACCCCGACGCGTTCGTCCAAAAACGCCTTGTCCACAGTGACGACTTGGGAAACATTGGCGACTGCATCTCTGGATAATCCTGTTGCGGCGGGAGCCAAGAATACATTTCCGGGCGCCCTGCCGAGGCGCGTGTTTGAGGTAATGACAACCGCCGTAACCGTGCGGATGGCGCTGCGGTTAAAATCACCCGACGAAACGATGAGGACGGGGCGACGGTAACCCGGTTCAGAACCTTCGGGCGGGGGCAGGTCCGCCCACCAAACCTCACCTGAATTCACCAGTCCGGCTCGAGCGAGGCCGCTTGCAAGCGCACAAGCCCCGCATCCAGCTCACTCTCCTCGTGCGCGTAAAGAGCATCTAGCGCGGCGGTGACGGTGTCCCTCTGATACTGCTTGATAAACGCCTCGACAGCTCTTGCGTAGAGCTCGCTACGTGACAGCCCAAGCGTCCGCGCCGTCTTTTCAGCTCTTTGAAAAACATCATCGGGAATGGAAACGGCTGTTTTCACACACCCAGTATAACCGAAGTTATACCCGCACGCATGGGGGTTGAAAACATGAGGGCTGCACCCTTTATGATTGGAGGGCTTTACGTTTAGAGAGAAGGGAGCATCATCTTGACACCCCTGGACTACCTAGAGGCGCACCAAAACACCTTCCGGGAGAGGCTTTTAGAGTTCTTGCGCATCCCGAGCATCTCGAGCCTACCCGCACACAAAGAGGACGTAGCGCGCGCCGCCGCGTGGGTGGCGGACGGGGTGCGAGAGGCGGGGCTGGAGAACGTGCAAATCCTGCCTACGGGCGGCCACCCGGTCGTTTACGGCGAGTGGCTGCACGCGCCGGGCAAACCCACCATCTTGGTTTACGGACACTTCGATACGCAGCCCGTGGACCCGCTCGAGGGGTGGACGAATCCACCTTTCGCGCCCGTCATCGAGGGAGATAAAGTTTACGCGCGGGGCGCGTCGGACGACAAGGGCAACATGCTTACGCCGATTCTGGCGGTGGAGGCGCTTTTAAAGACCGAGGGTAGCTTGCCTGTCAACCTCAAGGTTCTTTTTGAAGGTCAAGAGGAAATCGGCAGCCCGCAGCTCCCGGGATTCATCGAGAAAAATAAAGACCTGCTCGCCTGCGACTTGGTGGTGAGCGCCGACGGCGGGCAGTGGGAAGAGGACCAGCCCAACTTGCTCGTCGGGCTGCGGGGCATCTGCGCGGTGCAGCTTGACGTAAAGGGACCCGCGCACGACCTGCACTCAGGCTCCTACGGCGGCGCGGTGCAGAACCCCGTCCACGCGCTCGTGAATCTCCTAAACTCGATGCGCGGAGCCGACGGGCGGATTCTGATAGAAGGCTTTTACGACGCGGTCCGGCCCCTTTCGGAGAGCGACCGCGAGCTCATCGCGGCGGTGCCCTACGACGAAAGCGACTATAAGGAGCGCTTAGACGTAGACGCGCTTTTTGGCGAAGAGGGGTACACGCCGCTCGAGCGCACCTGGGCGCGGCCTACTTTGGAAGTCAACGGCGTCTGGGGCGGCTTTCAGGGCGAGGGCACCAAGACGGTCCTGCCGAGTGAGGCTCACGCCAAAATCACCTGTCGCCTGGTGGCTGACCAGGACCCCGAAACCATTGTCAAGCTCATTACCAAACATGTCGAAGCGCACACCCCGCCCGGCGTCCGCGCGACCGTTTTACCCGAAGGCAGTTCGTCCAAGCCCTATCTCATGCCCGCCGAACATCCGGGCAACGAGGCGGCGCGCGAGGTGCATAAAGCACTCTACGGCAAAGAACCTTTTTATGTACGGAGCGGCGGCAGCATCCCCTTTTGCAGCCTCATTCTGGAGCACTTAGGCGTTCACACGGTCAACTTCGCTTTCGGCCTCAAGGACGAGCGGGCGCACGCGCCGGACGAGTTTTTTAGACTCAGTTCGTTCGAGCGGGGGCAACGGGGGTACGTGATGCTGCTCGAGCGGCTGGGCAAGGGGGCGCTTCAGCTCGACTAGACACTTATACAAGTGCTTCTTGTAAACAGTCGTGACGTTGCCGACACGCTTTGGCTTAAACAGGTCGTCGGGCGACATCAACGCCGACGGGGAGTTTTGGGTGTTTTCACCAGGATGGCGCGACATCTATGTGCGGATTGACTTGGAAACACCCCCAACGCGCGCTCGGCCACGCTCCGGAACGCTCGAATTAGCTCCACAGGCTTTCTCACCTCCAGGAGCAGCCCACGTGCAGCAGCAAAACGGCAAATTCGCCCAGGTCCTCTACGCCGCAGCGCAACCTCGTCCCCTCACCCTCGGCCCCCAACACCGCCTTGCCCCGCGGGACGCGCCCTTCCGGCTCCTCTGGCGATGATGCGCTCGACGCCGTCCAAGGTGCCGCTATAGGTAAACTCTAAAGCCACCCCGTCTCTCTCGATGTCCCCCAAAAAGGCTCTAGATCCCTTGGCTCCGAGCCCACGAGCACGCGCACCGTCTCGCTCTCGCCGCCGAGGGGCAGGGCCTGGAAGAGCATAAGCCGCGACGAGCGCGGCGCATTAGAGAGAGAGGTCGTCCTCCGGCGTCCCGGCGGGGTCGCCAATAGCGTCGGTGGTGAGGTCCGCCGTGGCGCTCTCGGCTCTTTCGTCGCGCACGCGGTCCAGGTAAGTTTTCGATTTGTCGATTTCGGACGCCAGGACATCGACGGTCTGCTGCATCGCGCCAAGCGCGGCCACCCTATAGTCGGACACCGCGTCCATCGCCGCGTACACGTTGTTAAAGGCTTTTTGGAGCTGCTGCACGTTCACCGTGGCCCCCGCGGCCTGCGCGTGTACGTCGGTGGATTGCTTTTTGAGCATCGCCGAGGTGGACTCAATTAAGTTGCCCGTGGTGGTGTTGAGCGCGTTGATCTGGTCCAGAACGAGCTTCTGGTTCGCCAGCCCCTGCGAGACCATCACCGCCGTGCGCAGGGCCGACACGGTGGTGGTTGAGGCGCGGTCCACGCCCTTGATGAGCTCCAAGTTGTTCTTGCGCACCATGTCGAGCGCCAGGTAGCCCTGGATGGAGACCGCGAGCTGCGTCTGCAAGTCCTGCACCTTTTGCCGCAGGTAAAAAAGCATCTCCTCTTCGACCACGCGCGCCTTTTCGGGTTCTGTGCGCTTGAGCTCGTTTACCCTCGTTGACAGGGCGTCGTCCACCTTGCGCGCCAGGTAGATGTAGGACTCGAGCCGCTCCATCGTCTCCCACAGGGCAACCTTTTCTCCTTCAATCGTCGCGTTGTCCTTGCGCAGCTCGTCTTGACCGTTATAAAGCGCTTCTAAAATCTTGTTCAGGTGCCCCTGCGCCGACTGGTATTTAAGAAAGTAGTCGCGCACGTTGCCGCCTAAGGGGATGAGCCCGAAGAGCTTTCTGGGCGCGAACATGTCGCCCTGGCGCGAGGGGTCCAAGTCCTCGACGGTCTTGCGAAGGTCAAGAAGCGTTTTCGACACCCTGGATTTGCCGTCCAAAGACCCATTCAGCGCCCCCGCGGGGCGCTCCAAAAAGCGGTTCGACACCGCCGCCGCCGCGCGGATGTCCCGGTCGCCGAGCGCGTGAATGGCCTTTACTTTGTTCTGGAAGTCGCTACTCTGGACGGGCGAGGTGACGACGTTTTTCACAAAGCCCTCGACTTTTTCGTCCAAGAGACTCTTCGTCACGTCGTTCAAGCGGATCATCTTCTCGGCGTCTTCTTTTTGGACCCTTTCGACGGGCTTGGGCGGCTCTAAGTTTTCGACTTGAGGCGGCTGAAGGGGGTCAGGCATGGGGTTCCTTTCTGTGGGTCTTGAATTTTTCAACGCTTCCCCCATAGGGAGTCGGCGGGGCGGTTTTTGCGCGCTATCCCTAACGCGCTTTTATCTGCGCGTGCTCCACGATTTCATGCGAAGGCGGCTCCGCCACGTCGCCCGGCGTCTCGGCGACGCCGGGGTCGTGATCGTTAAGCTCGTTGTTGGTCGCAGTCTGGCGCGAGCCCGCCCCGTCGGTCTCGACCTCGAGGCCACGCCGCTCAAGAACGCGCACCCTCGTTATCACAATGGCTCTTTCTCCGAACCCGTGAGCCCGTCGCTGAGGGAGAAAGCGCCTCATGGGGTCTCCACGCCGCCGGTCTTCATGACGCTCAATGTAGCACAGACGAAATCTCATTTTGTAGCAGGCAACATCCTGGTTTGCTACACGCTCACTTGAAAGAACATAGGCGGGCACGCACGTCCGGGGATGATGCCTGCGAGGAAGCGTTGCTTCGCATGGCTTCGCCCAAGCAACGTTACGTGGAACTGCTGTTGTTAGGGGTGCGCCTGCAAAGCGTTCGCGCGGATGACGGGCGGGAACGTCGGCACCGGGGCGGTGACGAGACGGCCCGCCGAGGCCGTCGCCGGACAGCCTTCTGGGAGTGGGTCACACTCGCCCCGGCTTGGGCGGCGCGTTTATCCTCGTGATAAACGTTCACGACGCCTCCTTACCGTGTCGGGCGGGGACTCTCCAGCCTCACCTCGCCCTTGGGCGTCTCGAGTGTCGCCGCCAGACGCGGCGTTTCCGCTTGCTTTACGCTCACATCGAGGTGTAGGTCGGCGTAGAGCCGACGCAAGGACGGGTCGGGATGACCCACCCGGAACGCCTGCAACCCGCACCCCTGCGGCGTGCGCTCGGCCGGATGATGGCTCTCTCCCCAGTCGATAAAGAACGGCAAGAAACGGCCGAAAGGGTGGGCCTCGAGCCGCAAAATCCGCCACTCGAGCATCCCCCCGTCCGGGCGACGCCGGGACATCTCGACTGGGCCCGGTGTGCTGAGACCTGTCTTTTTGACAAGCTTCTCCACCTGCGCTATGTCCGTCGTCCGCGCCGCAAAGGTGAGGAGGCCGGGGCCGGGCAGCTCGAGGATGGCCGAACGCAGCGCGTCGTCGGCGTCGTCCTGCGCGGGGTCGGGCGCGATGATTTCCAGATAGACCTTTTCACCCAGAGACAGCAGCGCGTTGTGCGTGCCGAAACCGGGGTGAGATCCGCCCCCGCCGGGCTCAACGCCCGTCAGCTCCAAAATCTCAGCCGCGCCCCGCGCCAGCTCGGGCGTGGCCCAGAGAAGGTGGTCGAGTTCGCTCATCATAGCCCTCCTTTTGAGGTGCAGTTCCCCGCCGCAGAACCGCGCGGAAGTCGTGGGGACTGGAGCAGGGTACCAAGGCGTTCAGCGAGGATCATCCTCGAGGCTCCCAAACTTCCACCTCTACAGCGTGCTGCGTTTTCAACGACCTCACCGCGGCCTCGGCGATGAGCTGAGCCTTGAGGCCGTCGTTGAGGGAGGGAGAGGGGGCCTCGCCGTCCTCAAGCGCCCGGACGAACGCGTCAATCTCGGTGTAAAAGCTCTCTTCCAAGCGCTCGAACCAGCCCGCGTGGGTGCCCTGGTGGACGGCCTTGTCACCACGGTAGCGCGTCACGTTCGCGGTGGGCTTGCGCTCGGAAATTATCAAACCGTCCGAGCCGAAGACCTCGAGGCGCTCGTCGTAGCCGTAGGCGGCGCGGCGGGAGCTGTCAATGGTGCAGATGGCGCCGCTCTTAAACGTCAGCACCACCACCGAGGTGTCCACGTCCCCCGCCGCCCCTATCGCGGGGTCGATGAGACAGGCGCCCTTGGCGTAAACCGACGCGACCTCGTCGTCCGCAATCCAGCGGGCGAGGTCGAAAAAATGAATCGTCTGGTCGCGCAACTGTCCCCCAGACACCCTCACGTAAGCGATGGGCGGCGGGGTCGGACCGCGCGTGGTGAGGTGCATCAGCTCGATGGTGCCGACCTCGCCCCGCCGCACCGCCTCGCGCAGGAGCCTGTGGTTGGTGTCGAAGCGCCGACTGAAGCCGATGCCGACCGGGACCCCGGCCCGCGCCGCCTTGCCGACCACCCTTTTCACGCGCGCCAAATCCAGGTCGATGGGTTTCTCACAAAGCGCCGCCTTGCCTGCGTCCAGCGCCCCGCTGAGCAGGTCGGCGTGGGTGTTGGTCGATGAGGCAATCACGACCGCGTCCACGTCCGACTCCCAGATTTCAGCGGGGGACGAGGCGACCTTGCAGCCCCAGCGCGCCGCGGCCTTTTCCGCCGTCGCCCGGTGTGCGTCGTAAACGTAAGCGAGCGTGGCCCTGGGATGTTGGGTAATGTTGCCAGCGTGTGCCGTGCCGATGAAGCCTGCCCCGAAAAGCCCGAATTCAATCATGTATATCTCCTCGAACAAGACCGCGGTTGGTGACTGCGGGTACACAGACCGCTGCACCTATGAGTCATTAAGAGATAAATCTGTGAAAGCGGGGGTTACGTTGCCACTCGAGTCGCGGCGTCTTTACCGGGATACGTTTTTCCGGGGTGCATAACATCTCTCACGCCAAATATAGCACAACGTTTTACCGCTTCTTTTGTCTCGACCCTGACCTTCTGACCCCATCGTTCGTTGACAGTCCGGGGACGGCGCTGTTATATTCAGTACATTTCATTAGCTTTGACGTTAAGGGAGGTGCCGACCTGTTTTAGGTAGTTGCCGGAGTTCGCCGCATAGGCTTCTCGAGCCGTTTGAGCTCACGAACCTATGTGCTCATCCATTCCGCATGTCCCCGCCCTCTCAGCCAACACGTCAGGAGTTTCACATGAAAAGATTACTCGTTCTTCTCGCCGCCGCGCTTTTGGGTCTGTCGCTGGCGCAGGAGGTGCCGGCTCGAGACGATATACGCATCGTCGTGGTCGCGCACGGTGCCGCCGCCGACCCCTTCTGGTCGGTGGTCAAAAACGGCGTCGACCAGGCCGCCGAGGACATGGGCGTGACGGTCGAATACCGCGCCCCCGAGACCTACGACATCCCGCGCATGGCGCAGCTTATCGACGCCGCCGTCGCCTCGCAGCCGGACGGGCTGGTCGTCTCCATCCCCGACGCCGAGGGCTTAGGCGACTCCATCCAGGCGGCGGTTGACGCGGGCATCCCGGTGTTCTCGATGAACTCGGGCAGCGACACGTTTCAAGATTTGGGCGTGCTCCGCCACGTGGGCCAAACTGAGTACGAGGCGGGCGTCGGCGCGGGCGAGCGCATGGCCGAAGAAGGTGTGCAAAACGCGCTCTGCGTTAACCATGAGGTCGGTAACGTCGCGCTCGACCTGCGCTGTCAGGGCTTCCAGGACGGCCTCGGCGAAGGGGCCAACGTCGAGGTGCTCGCGGTCTCGACCGACCCCGTCGAGATTAGCAACGCCGTGTCGGCTGCTATCAGCCAGAACCCGGACGTAGGCGGCGTGCTCGCGGTCGGGCCCGTGGGCGGCGAGCCGACGATTGCGGCGCTCGAGGAGGGCGGAGGGCTTGGCGAGGTGGCGTTGGGCTTTTTTGACCTCTCGCCCCAGATTTTGGAAACGCTGGCCGCGGGCGACGCGATGTTCGCCATCGACCAGCAGCAGTATTTGCAGGGCTACTTACCCGTGAACCTGCTCACCCTCTACATCCAGTACGGCCTCCTGCCCGGCTCCGAAGTCATCCTGACGGGTCCAGGCTTCGTCACGCCCGAAAACGCCGCTCAGGTCATCGATTTGAGCGCGCAAGGGATTCGCTGATTCGACGGCTGAGGCGGAGAGACGGTGATGCTCCGCCTCACCTGTTAAGAATGTAAGCAGAGTAAACGCGCAGAAAAAGGGAGGGCAATGGCGACCAAGGCGACACAAACGGGTGACGAGCGCGTCCGCGACGTTGGTTTGTTACGCAGGCTGCTGGGCCGCCCCGAACTCGGCGCGGTCTCGGGCGCGGTGCTCGTTTTTATCTTTTTCGCCGTCGTCGCGGGCGACAGCGGCTTCTTGACCTTTCGCGGGGTGGCGAGTTGGCTGGAGGTCTCCGCGCAACTCGGGATTTTATCCGTCGGCGCGGCGCTGCTCATGATAGGCGGCGAGTTCGACCTCTCGATAGGCTCGATGATAGCCGCGTCGGGTATGGTCATGGCGATACCCGTGGCTATTTTCGGCTGGCCCTTCTGGCTGGCTATTCTCACGGCCTTTGCTTTCGCGCTCCTTGTGGGCTACATCAACGGCGCAATCGTCAACCGCACCCGGCTGCCCTCTTTTATCGTCACGCTGGCTTTTCTTTTTATCTTGCGCGGTATCACGATAGGTTTTACCCGCCTCATTACGGGGCGCACGCAGGTCTCCGGTCTCAAAGCGCCCGCCGAAAGCGACCCGCTGGCCGCGCTTTTTCGCGGCGAGCTTTTCGGCCTGCCCGTGTCTATCTTCTGGTGGCTCGGCCTGGCGGTTCTCGCGTACTGGGTCTTGCAAAGCACGCGCTTCGGCAACTGGATTTTCGGCGTCGGCGGCGACGCCGAGGCGGCGCGCAACACGGGCGTGCCGGTGCCGAGGGTGCGCATCATCCTTTTTATGTGTACCGCGGTGGCGGCGACGATTTTCGCCGCCTTGCAGGTGACCGACTTGGGCTCGGCGGACGTGAACCGCGGGCTGCAAAAGGAGTTCGAGGCCATCATCGCCGCGGTCATCGGCGGCTGCTTATTGACGGGCGGTTACGGCTCGATTGTCGGCGCGGTCTTTGGCGCGCTGATTTTCGGCATGGTCCAGCAGGGCATCTTTTTTACGGGGGTCAACACGGACTGGTTCAACGTCTTTTTGGGCGTGATGCTCCTCGTGGCGGTGGTTTTTAACAACTTCATCCGTAGGCGCGCGACGGAGGCGAAATAGTGGCACCGTCTTTTGACAAAACGCCTCCCAGCAAAACGGCTTCTAGCAAAGCACCTCACAACGAAACACCGCTTATCGAACTGCGCGACGTGGTGAAAACGTTTGGCTCGGTGATTGCCCTAAACGGCGTCTCGATGTCCGTCGCTCCGGGTGAGGTGATGTGCCTGCTCGGCGACAACGGGGCGGGCAAATCGACGCTTATCAAAACTATCTCGGGCGTCCACAAGCCGACCTCGGGCGAGATTCTGCTCGAGGGCAATCCCGTCGTCTTCAACTCCCCGCGTGACGCACAACAGAGGGGCATCGCCACGGTCCACCAGCACCTCTCCATCCAACCGCTCATGAGCGTGACGCGCAACTTCTTTTTGGGCCGCGAGCCCGTCAAGGGCTGGGGACCCTTCCGGACCTTTGACAAGGCGTCCGCCGACAAGACCGTGGTGGGCGAGATGGCGAAGATGGGCATCGACATCCGCGACCCCGCGCAGGCGGTGGGCACCATGTCGGGGGGCGAGCGGCAGTGCGTGGCTATCTCGAGGGCCGTCTATTTCGGCGCGAAGGTGCTCATCCTGGACGAACCCACCGCCGCCCTGGGCGTCAAGCAGGCCGGGGTGGTGCTGCGCTACATCGCGCAGGCCAAGGCGAAGGGCTTGGGCGTGATTTTTATTACCCACAACGTGCATCACGCCTACCCGGTCGCGGACCGCTTCACGATTTTGAAGCGCGGCACCTCGTACGGCACCTTTGCCAAAAGCGAGGTGACGCGCGAGGCGGTGCTCGGCATGATGGCGGGTACTGATGAACTCGACGCGCTCGAGGCCGAGCTGGCGGAGTTCTCTCGAGCGGACGGCGCGCCGCCCTCTCAAGAAGCGACCTTGTGACGCGGCTCGAGGGGTGAGCGCGAACGGGTAGCAAGTAGGTTAAGGGCGCGTTATAAGTGGGTAGGGCTTAAGCTCACCAAATGAAAGCTCCCGTGAGTCCAAAGGGGCACCACAATTAAGGAGCACTATGACGCACAGCATCAAAGACCAACCCAACATCACGCCGGACTCGGCGGGTTGGAAGCATCTGCACTTTCGCACCCGAACGCTCGCCGCGGGAGAGGTGCATAAAGAAAATACGGAGGGCAACGAGGTCTGCACCGTTTTTTTGAGGGGTGACGCCGAGGTTTCCTTTGGGGGTGAGACGCGTAGGCTCGAGGGCCGCCGCGACGTTTTTGCGGGGCTGCCCTACGCGCTCTACCTGCCGCCCGGTGAGGACTATCAAATCAAGGCGCTCACCGAACTTGAACTTGGCCTCGGCGCGGCGGCGGCAGAGGGTAAATACCCGGCGCGGCTCATCACCCCGGACGACGTCAAGGTCGAGGTGCGCGGCGGGCACAACGTGACGCGGCAGATTACCCACATCCTCGACCCCGGCGAGGCGGAAAAGCTCCTCTGCGTCGAGGTCTATACCCCCTCGGGCAACTGGTCGAGCTACCCGCCGCACAAGCACGACGTGCAAGACCCGCCCGCCGAGGTGGATTTGGACGAGGTCTACCACTACCGCTTTAGACCGGCGGACGGCTGGGCCATGCAGCGCCTTTTTACCGATGACCGCAGCCTGGACGAGCGCCTGGTGGTGACGGACGGTGAGACGGTGCTGGTGCGAAAGGGTTACCACCCCGTCGTGACCGCGCCCGGCTACGACTGCTATTATTTGAACTTTCTAGCGGGTGAGACGCCGCTGTGGGTCGCCAAGGACGAGCCGCAGCTCGCCTGGGTGCGTGGGTCTTGGGAAGGCAAGGAAGACCGCATCAAACTCCCTCTATCGGGAACGAGACGTTAGGACGCCGTGACGTCACACCTGAAAGCGACTCGAAATGAACCGCCGAGCAAAAAGCACCTGTGACACCTATGGCTGAACCTCCTACACCAACCTTTGACCTCATCACGATGGGGCGCTCCTCGATTGACCTCTACAGCAACGACGTCGGCGCGCCCTTCGAGGAGATTACGAGCTTTGCCGCCTACGTGGGCGGGAGCCCGACGAACATCGCGGTAGGGGCGAAACGTTTGGGACTTTCTGTTGCCCTGCTCACCGCCGTCGGTGAGGACAAGGTGGGCGACTTCATCCTTCACTTTCTGAAAAACGAGGGAGTGAATACCGATTACATCCCGCGCAAACCGGGATACCGTAGCTCCGCCGTCGTCTTAGGGATAGAGCCGCCCGACCGCTTCCCGCTGGTCTACTACCGCGAGGGCTGCGCAGATATCGAGCTGACCATTGACGACGTGCTGAGCGCGCCCGTTGCGGAGACGAGGGCCTTGGAAATCTCCGGCACGGGCTTGTCCAAAGAGCCGAGCCGCAGCGCCACCTTTTTTGCCGCTGAAAGGGCCAAGCGCGCGGGCAGAACGGTCTTTTTGGACCTCGACTTCCGCGCCGACCAGTGGCACGACGCTCGAGCCTTCGGCCTCACCGTGCGGGCGCTCCTGCCCTTGGTTGATATCGCTTTCGGCACGGAAGAGGAAATCAACGCCGCGATGGTGAGGACGCCCGGCGACATCGTCATCGAGCACCAGCAGATGAGCGCCCCCAAGATTCGCGGCGACGTGGAGGCGAATATCGAGGCCATCCTGAGCGGCCCGGCGAGCCCAGGGGCCCTCGTCGCCAAGCGCGGCGCGGCGGGGGCGACTGTTCATTTACAAGGCGGCGAAGTCATCAAAGTGCCCGGCTTTCCGGTGGATATCCATAACGTGCTCGGCGCAGGGGACGCCTTTGCAGCGGGTTTTATTTACGGTCACCTAAAAGGTTGGGATTGGTACAAGGCCGCGCGCATGGGCAACGCGTGCGGGGCCATTGTGGTAACGCGGCACGGCTGCGCGAACTTTATGGGTCATGAAGAAGAAGTCTTAGCGTTCATCTCCTCGAGCGGAGGCTTCTAGTGTCCGCCGTTAAAAGAGTGTATGCTCCACCTCGCCTGATGAAACGTTCTCTCGTGGTAAAAGAATCTTTTTGAAGGGGG
The DNA here is from genome assembly GCA_965214995.1 of Trueperaceae bacterium. Lineage (GTDB taxonomy): Bacteria > Deinococcota > Deinococci > Deinococcales > Trueperaceae > CBDCCT01. Next base: position 2,229,964 of record CBDCCT010000002.1, on the reverse strand, counting down.
AACATGGTACATAAAACCGTAAGACTCACCGTAGCCCAGGCGCTGCTGCGCTTTTTGAGTAAGCAGTACAGCCGCTTGGACGACGACGAGCAGCGCCTCATCCCCGGCGTGTGGGGCATCATGGGGCACGGCAACGTGGCGGGGCTCGGTCAGGCCGCGCAGGAGTACCGCGAGACGTGGGGCCTGCCTTTTTACAGGCCGCAGAACGAACAGGCGCAGGTCCACCTCGCGGCGGCTTTTGCGCGGCACAAGGACCGTCTGGCGACCTTTGCCTGCACCGCCTCGGTGGGTCCCGGCTCGTCCAACATGGTCACCGGGGCGGCGCTCGCCACCATCAACCGGCTGCCCGTGCTGCTCCTGCCCTCGGATTTTTTCGCCAACCGCGCGCCCGACCCGGTGTTGCAGGGGCTCGAGCACCCCACCGAACACGACACAAGCGTCAACGATATTTTTCGCCCGGTAAGCCGCTTCTACACCCGCATAAGCCGCCCCGAACAACTCTTGCACGCCCTGCCCGAGGCGATGCGCGTCCTCACCGACCCCGCCGAGACGGGCGCGGTTACGCTCTCGCTGCCCGAGGATGTTCAGGCAGAGGCTTGGGATTGGCCCGTTGAGATGTTCGCGCGGCGGGTCTGGCGGGTGCGCCGCACGCCGCCCGAAGAGGAGCTTATTGCCGAGGCGGCTCGTCTAATTAAGGAGGCGCGGCAACCCTTCATCGTGATGGGTGGCGGCGTCAAGTACAGCCGCGCGGGTGAGACTTTAGCCGCGTTCGCCGAGATCTTCGGCGTCCCCTGCGGCGAGACACAAGCGGGCAAGGGCGGGATTCCCTGGAACCACCCCATGAACGTCGGGGCGCTCGGGGCCACGGGCGGCACGGCGGCGAACCGCTTGGCGGCGGAGGCCGACGTGGTCCTCGCGGTGGGCACGCGCCTGGCCGACTTCACTACCGGCTCGAAAACGACCTTTGGACCCGACGCCAAGGTTATCGGCCTCAACATCAACCCGATGGACGCGGGCAAGCTCTTCGCGCTGCCTATTGTGGCGGACGCTGAGAGGGGGCTCGAGGCGCTCCACACAGCTTTACGCGAGACGGACTATGACGCTGGTGCCGAGCGGCGTCAGAGAGTCCACGACCTCAAAGCCGAGTGGGACGGCATCGTTGACGACATCCTCAAGGTTGACGACCCCCAAGACCTCGCCCAAAGCGCGGTTATCGGCATGGTAAACGCGGCCTTTGGCGGCGACGCCACCATGATTTGCGCGGCGGGCAGTATGCCCGGCGACCTCCACAAGCTGTGGCGGCCCGAGGACGCTCATGCCTATCACGTCGAGTACGGCTACTCGTGCATGGGCTACGAGATTCCCGCCGGGCTGGGCGTGGCGCTCGCCGAACCGGGGCGCAAGGTGGTGGTGATGATTGGCGACGGCTCGTACCTGATGATGAACAGCGAAATCGTCACGGCGGTGGCCGAGGGGTTGGACCTCACCATCGTTGTGGTGGACAATCATGGGTATCAAAGCATCCACGGCTTACAGCGTTCGTGTGGCACGCCTCACTTCGCCTTGGAGCTTCGCCACCGTGACGCAGAGGGGAGGCTCGAGGGCGCATACGTGCCGGTAGACTATACGAAGCACGCGGCGGCGATGGGGGCAAGGGCCTGGTACGCCCGCACCGAGGACGAACTGCGGGTCGCGCTGAGCGAGGCGCAGACCCAGCCGGGTGTCAAGGTCATTGTCGCCCAAGTCAACCCCGAAAAGCGCGTGGGCGGCTACGCCTTTGGCGGCTGGTGGGACGTGCCGATTGCCGAAGCGTCCGAGCAGGCGAGCGTGCAGGAGGCGAGAAGGGCGTACGAGAAAAATAAATCCAAACAAGTTTTGTTCAAGGGTTGAGGGGACACTATGAACCTTGGCAATGCGCCTTGCTCCTGGGGCACCATCGAGGGGACGGCGGGGCGGCGCATCCCCTACCAGCGGATGCTCGACGAGCTAGCTGAAACCGGTTACAAAGGTACAGAACTGGGCGACTACGGTTATATGCCAACCCAAGAGGGCGTGCTGCGCGGGGAGCTAACGAAACGTGGCCTCACCATGCTGGGCGCATACGAAGGCGTCAATCTCGTTGAAGCAAGTGGTCATGACGACGGAGAAAAGCACGCCCTACGCACCGCGCGGCTTTTGGCGAGCGTCGCGGACGTGGGCGACCCCGCCTGGCAGCCCCTGCTCGTGCTGGCGGACGAACACAGCGTCAACGAAGCGCGATTTAGGAACGCGGGACGTATAGAGCCCAACATGGGCCTCCACGCTGCGCAGTGGGAAGTGTTTTGCGAGGGCGCGAACCGCATCGCCAGAGCCGTGAGGGAGGAGACGGGACTGCGGACGGTGTTTCACCACCACTGCGCGGGCTTTATCGAAACGCCAGGCGAGGTGGCGACGTTTTTGGAGCACACCGACCCGGCGCTCATCGGCCTGGTTCTTGATACCGGCCACTTCATTTACGGCAGCGGTCAGAACAGCTCGGAAATACTCCTAGACGCCTTGGAGCGCTTTAAAAACCGTTTATGGTACGTCCATTTCAAAGATGTGGACCCAGAGGTCGCCGAGCGGGCGCGCCGCGATAGGCTTGATTACCGAGAGGCCATCGGCGCGGGCGTTTTCTGCGAACTGGGGCGGGGCTGCGTGGATTTTGCGGCGGTCAAGGCGGGGCTCGAGGGCCTAGGCTACCAGGGTTGGGTCACCGTCGAACAAGACGTGCTACCGGGTCTGGGTACACCCAAGGAAAGCGCCGCGCGCAACCGGGCGTTTCTCGCGTCGCTCGGCTGGCACGCCATTGAATAAAGCCATGTCGCCGGGGCGGCCCTACTCTTGCGTCTCTCTGTGCTTCTTTCGTGCTCCGGTTGTCGCCACCGCGCCCCCGCCGTTCGCCTCACGCGGCCGCGGCCGGTCGCGGCGCCCGCCGGATAAGAAGCGCCATGACGCCCGCGAGCACCGCCATCACCCCGGCGAGGTAGAACGCGAACGCGTAGTCGCCGAAAGAGTCCCTGGCGAGCCCCGCCGCCCAGGCCGCCACCGCCGCCCCGAGCTGGTGCGCCGCGAAAACCCAGCCGTAGACCACGCCCACGTTCCGGCGCCCGAAGGTGTCGGCCGCGAGCGCGACGGTCGGCGGCACGGTGGCGATGTAGTCGAGCCCGAACAGTACGCCAAAGGCGACCAAGCCGAGCGTGTCGTGGACGAAGGGGAGGAAAAGCAAACTCACCCCGCGGAAGCTGTAGTAGACGAGGAGCAAGCGGCGCGGGTCGAAGCGGTCGGTGAGCCAGCCCGAGGCGAGGGTGCCCACGAAGTTAAACGCGCCCATGAGCGCGAGCGCGTTGGCGGCCGCCAACTGCGTAAAGCCGTGGTCGACCGCGTGCGGGATGAAATGCTGCCCCACCAGCCCGTTCGAGGTCGCGCCGCAGACGTAGAACGTCACGGCGAGGAGCCAAAAGGCGGGAGCGTGAAGCGCCCGGCGCATCACGGTCGGGTCGGCCTTGGCTTGATAGGCGGTCTCGGCGGCCTCCGCGCCGAGCGGGGCCAGTCCTAAACTCTCGGGGTCGTCTTTGAGAAAAAGGAGAACGGGAAGGATGAGAAGCGCGCACACGCCCGCCAAGATGAGCGCCGCGGGTCGCCAGCCTAAGCTCACCGCCCAGGCGGTAAGGAGCGGGAAGAACACGAGCTGCCCCGCCGAGACCGCCGCGCCCATGACGCCCACCACCAGGCCGCGGTGGGTCACGAACCAGCGGTTGGCGACCGTCGCGCCGAGCACGCTCGCCACCAGCCCCGTCGCCAAGCCCGACAGGACGCCGAAAAAGAGTCCTAACTGCCACTGGCTCTGCACCAGGCTGGACAGGACCATGCTTAGAGCGCTCAGCAGGAGGCTCAGAAGCGTCACGGTCCGCACGCCCAGGCGGTTCATAAGGCTCCCCGACACGGGGCCGCCCAGCCCGTAGACGACGAGGCCCAAGGCGGCGGCGAACGATAAGCTGGCGGTGGACCAGTCAAGCTCGTCGCGCATCGGCACGAGCCAAGCCCCCGGCGCCGCGCGGATGCCCGCCGTGACCATGAGGACGGGTATGGTAACCAGGACAACTATCCAACCGTAGTAGAGGCGTTTGGGTGGGGTCATGGGGGCTCCGGTTTCCGTGACGAGGCGCGCGTCGCTAAGAGTCTACACCGACCACAGCCCTGAGCCGAGCGGTCGGAGTGGGCGGCGGTCGGGGCCGATCGTTGCGTAAGCGGCGGCGAATGCGCGTAAACAACGTTTACGTAAGGGTACGCCGAACCAAGATGGGAGTGGACGGTCGGCCCTGTGGAACCCAGGCTACACTTAAGTTAGCTGCGGCCAGCCCTGGCCGACCGCCTCAAAACGTCGGTGAAGCTCCGCCACCGTCTGCTCGAGGATGGGGAGCCGCGTCTCGATGAGCTCGAGGTTGGCGCGCATGTACTTGGGCGTTTTCGTGCCGACGATAACCACGTCTACCGCGTCGTGCCTGAAGGTAAACCCGAGCGCCAGCAAGATACGGTCGTCGGGCGCTCCCGGCAGTTCTCCCCCCGCCGTCATCTCCTGGGCACGCTCAAAGTAGGGGTCAGCGTAGGCGCTCGGGCTCGCCTCCGCACCCCAAGCGCCGTTGGCGATGGGCCGCTTGGTGATGATGCCCATGCCCCGCGCTTTCGCCTTGTCGAAGAGGCCAAAGCGCGCCTTTTGGTCGACCAGATTGAAGCTGGTCTGCAAGGTGTCGAAAAGCCCGCTCTCGACCGCCCACTCGGCGGCCTCGTTGTCCCCGCTGTAGCCGATGTAGCGCGTTTTACCCTCTCGCTGCGCCTGCTGCAACGCCCCGACGGCCTCGCCGCGCTCCAAAACGTCGACGCCACACGAATGAAGCTGCACCAGGTCGAGGTAGTCCGTGTTGAGCCGCGCCAAGCTGCGGTCGATGCTGTCACGAATGGTCCGGGCCGTCCACGCCTCGCCCCCGTAGCCGCCGGTCACGTGTCCCGCTTTGGTCGCTAAGTAGTAGTCGCCGCGCCTATGCGAAACGGAGCGCCCGATGAGTTCTTCGCTGGTGTTGTAGCAAGCCGCCGTGTCGAGGAAGTTGACGCCCCCGTCGAGCGCCGTGTTGAGCACCTCGGCCGCTCTTTCGTCGCTGAGGTTGGCGGAGCCAATCTCGGAAAGGCCGAAGCCCAAACGCGAGACCTGCATGTCGGTTTGCCCTAGCTGTCTTTTTTCCATACGTTATGGTAGCGCAAAGCAAGCGCCTGTGAAGCGGGGTCGGCGCGACAGCCCGGCTTATACCCCTCCGTTGCCGATACTGTCCGGTGCAAAGCTTGAAGAGACGCGCGCCTCATCACCGTTAGAAGGGGGCTCGAGCCGCGCACCAGCCCCATACGAAAACTCAGCCGTACTGCCCCACCACCCCCAACGCGCGCTCAGCCACACCCTGAAACGCCCGAATGAGTTCCACAGGCTTTCTCACCTCGAGGCGGCAGCCCACATGCAAGAGCAAGACGGCGAACTCGTCTAAGTCCTCTACGCCGCAGCGCAACCTCGTCCCCTCGCCCTCGGCCTTGAGCACCGCCTTGCCCCGCGGGATACGTTTATCCAACTCCTTTGGAGGCAACGCCAGCCACACCTCGACCTTCCAGGGCTGCGGCGCAAAGGCGATACTGTTATACACGAACGCGCGGAGGTCGAAGTTCGGGGGACACTCAAAGGTTTCGGCAAGACGTTCTACACCCCTGATACGGTCCACCCGGAAGAGCCGCCGCCCCCTACGCAGCAGACAGTGACCCGCCAAAAACCACCGCCCCTCGTGCTGCATGAGGCCCAAAGGTTCCACCTCGCGCGAGGTTGATGCGCCGCCTCGAGCCTCGTAACGGATACTCACGCGTTGGCGCGCGTGGACGGCGGTGGCGAGTTGGGTCAAGACCGCCGCGTCTGCGTCCACTATCCAGCGGGGCCGCTCCAACTCTAAGGCCGCGCGCAGGGCGTGGGTGCGTTCGCCGACGGCAGTAGGCAAGACGCGCTCCAGTTTGGCTTTCGCCCCGCTCGTGGCGGGCGCAATCTCCCCCAAGCCGAGGTAGGTGAGCGCGTCCAAGCCGAGCACGAGCGCGAACGCCTCTTCGGTGCCGAACATCATCGGCGGGAGGCGAAACCCCGGTCTGAGGCGGTAGTATCCGCCCGGCCCCCTCGTCGAGGTCACAGGCACCCCGAGGTCTTGCAAGCGCGCCACGTAGCGCTGCACGGTGCGGATGCTCACCTCTAAGCGCGCGGCTAAGTCAGCGCCAGACATGCGCTCGCGCGTTTGCAGGAGTTCCAGCACGGTGAGAACGCGCATTGAAGGGTCGTACATCCCTTAAGCATGACACAAAAAGCCGTCAAGCCCTGACGGGAATGGGACGTACACTTCAGATGAGATACAAAAATCTTTGGAGGTTGCTGATGCACACGGAGATGAGCAGTACAACAGAAACCTTTTTGAGCCCGGAGGCGTTGCTCGAGCACTGGCAGGGCCACCGCCATTTGACGCGCCGCACCATCGAGGCTTTTCCCGAGGGCGAACTTTTCTCGTTCACGCCTGTAGACACGATGCGACCCTTTGGCGCGATGGTGTTAGAAATCATCTGGATGGTGGAGCCGACGCTCGCGCATCTCCTCGGCAAGGGCGCGGAACTGCCGGACTGGTCGGAGAGGCAGAAGGCGCCGCCTCCCGGTAAGCTTAAGCTGCTCGAGCTGTGGGACGAAAGCGACGGATATATACGCGAGACGTGGCCGCGCGTTCCCAAGGAGCGTGTTCACGCGGTCGAAGCGGCCTTTGGTCTCCCGCCGCAGCCGAACCGCAACCTGGTGCTCTACCTGATTGACAACGAGATTCACCACCGGGCGCAGGGCTTTGTTTACTTGAGGCTCTTAAACCTCGAGCCGCCCGCATTTTGGGAAAGGTAAAGGCGTCCAACGGAATGCTCGGGTAGCAACCAAACCGCTCGCTAAATCACGCCCTGCTCGAGCCCCTTCAACACCGCCCGCGTCCTGTCTTTCACCCCAAACTTGGACAGCACCGAAGAGACGTGATTCTTGACCGTCCCTTCCGAGACGTTCAGGGCCCCCGCGATGTCGCGGTTCGTGTAGCCTCCCGCCATGAGCCGCAGCACCTCGCGCTCACGTTCGGTCAGGGGGTCGGGCGTTTCCAAACTCGGATAGTCCATGCGGAGCTTGCCGAGCCCGCGCAAGATGCGCTCGGTCACGGCAGGTTGGATAAGCGTTTTGCCTTCGTGAAGTGTATGCACGGCGGTGACGAGTTGTTCCAAAGACACGTCTTTCAAGAGGTAGCCCTTCGCGCCGAGTTTGAGCCCTTCCAAAAGGAGCGCGTCGTCGTCAAAGGTCGTGAGGATGAGGACGGGCGGAGCGTGCTCGGCGTTTCGCAGGGCCTTGAGCACGCCCAAGCCGTCCAGTTTCGGCATCCGCAAGTCTAAAAGCACCACGTCGGGCTTTACCTTTGCGATGACCTCCAACCCTTCCTCACCGTCCGAGGCTTCCGCGACGACCTCGACGGCTTCGGCGAGTTCCAGCAAACTTTTGACGCCCTGCCGCACCAGCGTCTGGTCGTCCACCAAGCACACGCGAATCATGCGGGGAGGCGGGCGCGCAGAGAAAAACCCTCACCGGGGGCGGAGGCGAGCGCGAGGTCGCCGCCCAGGGCGACGAGCCTCTCTTTCATCCCCTTGAGGCCGTGACCCGCCGTGACCTCTTTCGCGCCGCGTCCATCGTCCCACGCGCGAATCTCTACGCCGTCCCCTATGTGGGCGAGCTCGAGCCACAAGTTCTGCGCGCCCGCGTGCTTGAGGGTGTTGGTAATGATTTCTTGCACGCAGCGCACGACGACCTGCGCGCGGTGCGGGTCGTCCAGCGCCAGGTCGGGGGGCAGCTTCAGGTGAACCTTTAAACCGGGGAGGTCGCGGACGAGCGCCCGGAGCGCGTGCGAAAGCTCGAGCGCGGCGCTCTCGCGCATCACGCCCACCGTCTCGCGCACGTCGCTCAAGAGGAGCTTGGCTAGCGCCTGCGACTTCTGCACGTGTTCCAAGGCTCCGCCCTCCGCCTTGTGCGAGGCGACCTCCAGATTGAGACTCAACGCGGTGAGGTGATGGCCGATGAGGTCGTGGAGGTCTCGAGCAATTCTCACCCGCTCGGTCATGCGACTGCTCTCGGTTAAGAGGGCCTGGGTGGCGCGGAGTTCGGCGTTGACCCCCGCGAGCTCTTCCCTCGCCCGCGCCTCGCTTAAGGCCGCGTGGGTGGTGAAAAGCGCAAAGGTCTGAAAACCCAGATACAGTGCCGCCTGGACGAGCGCCGCGGCCGCTTCGCCGCTGAGCAAAAAGAGCACGCCCATGACCAGCGTCTGAACGAGCATCCAGAGGGTGGCGGCGCGAAAAGGGAGCACGTGCGGCGCGTAGCTCGTCACGATGATGAGCAAGATGCCGCCTATCCAGTAGCCCGGCACGAGACCAATCACGCCAAAAGTCGCCAGGGTCATGAGCGTGAGCGGCAGGAGGGAGTAGCGGTGGACGACGGGGTCGAGCCACGTCTGGTTGATGAGCCAGAAAACAACGCCGAAGCCGAGGTAGCAAACGAGCCAAAGCACAAATGCGGCGTCTATGAACCCTTGCGGGCGCTCCAAAAGCATCGGCACGCCCACCGCCGCCCAGGTCACGAAACCGGCGACCTGCGCCAAGAACCAGACGGGGAGGGACTGTCGTTTTTGGGGCATGGTGCCTCATTATAGAACGTCGAAAAATCCTTGCCCCCTGCCAAAAGTCATGCTCCAAGGGGATGACCTCTCGCACATGCGCGAATGGGCCACGCGCGGCTACCCTTTCCGTAGGAGGCTCATCATGACACCCACAAAGGCGTATCACATGAAAAGGTGCGACATCCTCAGCCCTGGACGACGCGTCACCCTTGCATTCTCTGGAGTGCGACGCCTTGTCGCGTGGGAGGCGTGAACGTGGAGACGCTGCTTGTTGTTACGCACGTGGCGATGGGCGTGACCGCGCTTCTAGTCGCCCCGGTGGCGATGGTGGTGCGCAAGGGGGGCAAGGCGCACCGCAGGTGGGGCTGGGTCTTCTTCTGGGCGATGCTGGTCATCTTTGTAACCGCCCTCGCGCTTCTCGCCTACCGTCCCAACGTCTTCCTTTTCATCATCTCAATTTTGAGCTTTTACGCGGTCTTTTCGGGCACGCGTTCGCTACGCCGCAAGCGCCCCCAGCGGGGACAAAAGGCGACCCCTCTCGACTGGTTCGGAGCCGCTGTCGCGCTCGTTGCTGGCGCTGCCTTCGTCCTTTGGGGCGTCCTGCCGCTGCTTGGACTTACCGCGGGTGAGTTTCCCGTGAGTTTCTCCATTCTGGGAATCGTCTTCGGTTATTTTCTCGCGCAGATGGCGGTGGTGGACTTGCGGAGCTTCGTCACACCCTCTCAAGACCGCAACTGGTGGTGGTACTACCACATGGACCGGATGCTGAGCGGCTACCTCGCGGCGGTCACGGCGTTCATGGTGCAAAATGTGGGTCCGCTCTTGCCGGGGGGGCTCGAGTGGACCGTCTGGGTCGCGCCGGGGGTGATCGGCGGCGTGCTGGTTAGCCGGTGGATAGCTTACTACAAGCGCCTGTTCGGGGCGAAACAAAGTCTGGCCGTAAAAATTGAGCAACCCCGTGTGAGGAGCTAAACATCGGAGGTCTCCGGGAGACCTCCGACACTTTCCTACCGCAAAACCAGCGCCCTTACTCTTCTAACACCAGCGTCGAAGCCTCGTCCAGATTCTCCGCCGAGATGACGCGGGGGGTTAAGAAAATCTCGGCGTCGGGCTCGGTGCCGGTGCGGATGTATTCGGCGAGCTGGCGCACGGCGGTGGCGGCCTGCTCGTTGGGGAACTGGTCGACGGTGCCGGTCATGGAGCCTTCTTCGATGGCTTCTAAGGCGGCAGAAAGCGCGTCAAAGCCCACGATGACGAACTCTGAGGGCTCGAGGCCGCGGGCGCGAATCGCCTCGATGGCCCCCAAGGCCATGTCGTCGTTGGCGGCAAAAAGGGCGTCGAACCCAGGGTTGTCCGGTGACGAGCCCAGGCGCGTCAGGATGTCCTCGGTCACTTGCAGCGCGTCCGCCGAGTTGAAGTTGGCGGCCTGCTGCTCGACAATCTCCAGACCCTCAAATTCCGACACGGCGTTGCCAAAGCCTTGTGAGCGGTCTATAGCGGGCGACGCGCCCGGCGTGCCCAAAAGTTCGATGACGCGCCCCTCGCCGCCGAGCCGCTCGGCGATAAACTGCCCCGCCTGCTCGCCGCCCGCCACGTTGTCCGCGCCGACGTGCGCGAGGATGCTCTCGGCGTCCCCCCTGCGGTCAAAGGTGATGACGGGGATGTCTTGTTCTGCCAACTGCTCGAACAGCGTCGCCAGCCCCTCGGTCGTGCGCGGGCTAATCACCATCCCGTCGATGCCCCCGGCAATCGCGTTTTCAGCCGTGCTCAGCTGAACCGCGTCGCTGTCTTGCCCGTCGAGCGAGACGATGTTAACGTCCCCCAGCGCCTCCGCCTCGGCGAGCGCCCCCGCCTCGGTAATGCGAAAAAACGGGAAGTTAAAGCCCGGCACCGAGAACGCGATGCGGAGCGTGTCGTCTTGCGCGAGCGCCGTAGAGGGCGTGAGAGCCAAACAGGTGAGCAGAACTCCCAGCGTTACAAAAACTTTCTTCATGTGCTTCCTCCTTGAAAACATCCGTTGTCTTTGGTGATGAGGGCAAGGAGATGAGCGAGAAAGCCTCTCTCCTTACTCCTTGCTTCCTACTTCCTGCTCCCCTCCTCTCTCACCCCTGCCGCCGCCCCACCTGGTCGAGCAGCACCGCGAGCACGATGACGACGCCCTTGATGACGGGTTGCCAGTGCGGGCTCACCGCCATCAAGGTGAGGCCGTTGGAAAGAACGCCAATCAGCATCGCGCCGACTATCGAGCCGACCACGCTGCCGCGCCCGCCATAAAGCGAGGTTCCCCCCACCACGACGGCGGCGATGACGTCAAGCTCGATGGAGGTGCCCGCCAGAGGCTGCCCCGAGTTGAGGCGCGCGGTCAGGATGAGCGCGGAGACGGCGGCGCACACGCCGGAGATGACGAAAACGGCGATTTTTATCCTGCCGACCCGGATGCCCGCCAGCCGCGCCGCCTCGAGGTTGTCCCCCACCGCCGCGACGTGCCGCCCGAAAGGGTAACGACCCAACACCACCGCGCCGACGATGACCACAGCCGCAAAGATAACAATGGGCACGGGGATAATGTTGATGAAGGGCACGGACGCCAACCAGGGAAGGTCACCCAGCACGCCCGCGCCGATAAAGCGGAAATCCTGCCCAATGCCCGTGATGGGTTGACCGGAAATGAGCAGCGCGACGCCGCGGTAGGACGCCAAAACGCCCAGCGTCGCCACGAAAGAAGGAACCCGGCCGCGCGTGACCAGCACCCCGACCAGCAATCCCGTGAGCGCGCCCACAAGAAGCGGCAGCGAGACGGACAAAAAGAGCCCCGCCTCGAGCCGCTGCAAAACGGCGGCCAACATCCCGCAAACCGCCAGAATCGAGCCGACGCCTAAGTCAATCTCGGCCACCATGATGACGTAGGTTAGCCCCACCGCCATGATGCCGACGACCGAAACCTGCCGGATGACGTTGATGATGTTGGCCTGGGTGAGAAACACGGGGCCGCCGTCACGCCACGGGGCCAGAAAGGTAAAGGCGAGGCAAAGCCCCAAAAAGATGAGGAACGACGCGTACCTGCGCCAGTCGGTGCTCGTGACGAAGCGGCGGAGTGCCGGGGCGGTAGAGGTAAGTACGGGCATAAGAAAGACCAGACCGTTAAAGGCGGTGTCTACTCCTCGCTTGGCGCAGGGAGTGCGCTGAGAAGGGGCGGTGAAACAGACTTAAGCGCAACTTTTGCGCCGTCTCTTTCGCTGGGGTCGTTTGCCTAGCATATAGGGCGCGGTGGGTGTAGTCAATGCTGGGTCAATGCTGGCGCAGGGTGTAAAATTTTAGGTGTCCGTAGCTACACCTTTCGGCCTGACGACCTGTGAAAGGACCCGTATGAAAGCGCGTGTTTGGGAACCAAAATGTCCAGTATGTGAGCAGACCGCCGCAACGCCGTTAGGGTTTAAAAGATTACGTGAGTCTTCCAGATGAACAGCCAGGCGTTGCGAGAGCGGTTTTCCTTAGAGGGCAAGCGCGCCCTGGTTACGGGCGGCTCCAAGGGTATCGGCGCGGTCACGGCGCGGGTGCTCGCCGAAGCGGGTGCCGACGTGGCGGTCGTGGGCCGCGACCGTGAGGGGTTGGCAGCCACCGCTGAGAGAGTGAGAGAGACTGGTAGAACGTGCTTTACTATTGAAGCCGATTTGAGCACGGTGGACGGTCCCGAAAAGGCGGCCCAAGCGGCACTCGATGAATTCGGTCGCGTGGACATCCTCGTGAACAACGCTGGGATTGCGCTTATTGCGCCGCTGCTCGAGCTTTCCGTCACCGATTGGGACGAGACCCTGGCGGTCAACCTGCGCAGCCCCTTCTTGCTGGCTCGGCTCCTCGCGCCCACCATGATTGAAAGCGGCGGCGGGAAGATCATCAACGTCTCCTCGCAGGCGGGATTCGGCGCGTTAGAAGGCCACGCGGCTTACTCGGCCTCGAAAGGCGGGCTGAACATGCTCACCAAAACGATGGCCTTGGAGTGGGGGCCTCACAACATCAACACCAACGCTGTGGCACCCACCGTCATTCTCACGCCGATGGGCGAGAAAAACTGGGGCGACCCCGCGAAAAGCGAGCCCATGCTCGCAAAAATACCGCTGGGCCGCTTTGGCACGCCGACGAACGTCGCCGACCTCATCTTGTTCTTGGCGTCGCCCGCTGCGGATATGATTTGCGGCGAGGTCATCTATATTGACGGCGGTTATACGGCGCTGTAAAAAGGAGCCCCCGCGTCTACAGCCTAAACGGTAAGGTATAGACTGAATTTTGTTCAAGCCAGATGTACCTGCTAAAGGAGGAGAGGATGAAAGAGATACTCGAGCAGGGCGAGGGCGTCCTGAGGCTCGCGCCCACCTGGGTGCCGCGGTCGTTCTGCGTCCCTGGAGGACGCCTCAAGCTCCACCCGGACGACCTTTACGCCTTTGGCGCGAACCGCGGCGGCATCGACGAGCGCTGGCTCGCCTCCACCACGGAGGCCGACAACGGCCCGCTGACCACCCCCGACGAAGGTCTCTCCTACGTCGTCCACGGAGACGCGGCGCGTCCTGAGCGCGTGCTGTTATGTGACATCATTGCCGAACTTGGAGCCGGACTCCTTGGAAGCGCCTTGTGGAACGAATACGGCGGCTGGCCCATGTACTCTAAATTCTTCGACAACCAGGGCGCGCTGCCGCACCACCTCCACCAGATGCCCGAACACGCCGCCGCCGTCGGGCAAAAGTCCAAGCCCGAGGCGTACTATTACCCGCCGCAACTCAACAACCACAAGGGCGACTTTCCTTTGACGTTTTTCGGCCTCGAGCCCGGCACCACCAAAGACGACGTGAGGGCCTGTCTCGAGCGCTGGAACGAGGGGGACAACCACATTACGGGGCTGTCTCGAGCCTACACGCTCAAGCCCGGCGAAGGCTGGTACGTCCCGGCGGGCTTGCTCCACGCGCCGGGCAGCCTCTGCACCTACGAGCCGCAGTGGTCGAGCGACGTTTTTGCGATGTTCGAGTCCCTAGTCAACGACAGGCCAGTCGACTGGGCGATGCTCGTCAAAGACGTTCCCGAAGCCCAGCACCACGACCTCGACTACATCGTTTCGCTCATCGACTGGGACGCCAACGTGGTGCCCAACGTCAAAGAGGTCTACCACCGCCCGCCCCTGCCCATTTCCTCCCCCGACGCGGCACCCGACGCCGGTTTTTCGGAGCGATGGGTAGTCTACGGGAACGCGTACATGTCGGCCAAAGAACTCACCGTAGGGCCGGGAAGAAGTGTCACCGTGAGAGATAACGGACCCTACGGCGTCATCGTCATGCAAGGCCAAGGCCGCTTTGGGCGGTGGGACGCCGAAGCGCCCGCGCTCATCCGCTTTGGTGAATTTACAGAGGATGAATTCTTCGTTTCCGAACGCGCGGCGCGTGAGGGGGTGGAGGTCGAAAATAGAAGCGCGACCGAGCCTTTAGTGCTGCTCAAGCACTTCGGCCCGACCGAAGACGCGCCCGCCAGAGCGTCCGCCCAGTGAAGTGAGCGGTACACCTGAAGAGCTGCCGCACACCGCGCGTAGGACCATCAGCGCCATGAGAGAGGTTTTCGTGGAAGACCGGGCGGCGCTGCGGGCGTGGCTTACCGCCCACCACAGGGAGGAAAAAGGCGTGTGGGTCGTGTTCTACAAGGGCGAAAAGCGCACCCTATCGTACGAAGACCTTGCCGAAGAAGCCCTCTGTTTCGGCTGGATAGATTCAAAACCGGGCAAGGTCAACGATGAAAAAACCAAGCTCTACCTCGCTCCGCGCAAGCCAAACAGCAACTGGTCCGCGCTAAACAAAAAACGTATCGCCAAACTCACCAAAGCGGGCCTCCTCACCGAGGCCGGGCGGGCGGTGGTCGAGGCGGCCAAGGAGAACGGCAGCTGGGACGCGCTCAACGACGTGGAGAATCTTGTGGTACCAGAAGATTTGGCGCGCGCGTTTACTAAATACGACCGGGCCGAAGCGAACTTTCAAGCCTTTCCGCCCTCCACTCAACGAGGCATTTTGGAGTGGATTCTCAACGCCAAACGTGACGCAACGAGGAAAAAGCGGGTCGAGGAGACCGCGCGGCTTGCTGAGGAGAACGAGCGGGCGAATCAGTGGCGCGGCTGACGCTAGAGGGTGTTTGAAAGGAGCTCGAGGTCCTACTAAAGCCCCCCTTAACAAGGGGGGTTGGGGGGATCTACTTTACTGATTTGCCGCAAGGTCAGTGCGGAGGATCCCCCCTCGGTCCCCCCTTGTTAAGGGGGGAGGCAATGAACGTCCAAACACCCTCTAGGTTGAACCAATGGCGCGAGGGTCAAATCCGTGTAGAGGTCGTCGAGCTCGATAAGGTCTGGCTTGCTTACCTGGAAGACCAGAAATGGCGTTTGGGGCCAGACTCAGAAGAGCGCGTCCAGCGAAAGACCGTTAGAGTGGTAAAGTACCCCGTGAAAAAACCTCAAAAAGACTTTCTCAAGCGCCTTCTCTCGGCCCCCGGCACCTCCTCGTTCGAATCTCGCCCCGCAAGCGCGTGGCGTGAACAGGCCCAGGGCTACGGCGCAGCGGTGCGCACCGACGCCTACGGCAACACCTTTGCCACCTTTAACGGGGGCGGCGCGCCGCGCGTCATGCTGGCGGGTCATATCGACGAAATCGGCCTTATCATCACGTACGTTGACGACAACGGCTTTCTTTATTTTAAGGGCGTCGGCGGCTGGGACCCGCAGCAGCTCGTCGGGCAGCGCGTGCGGGTGGTGGGCTACAAGAGCGAGCTGGTGGGCGTGATTGGCAAAAAGCCCATCCATTTGATGACGCAAGACGAGCGCAACAAGGTCTCCAAACTGGAAGACATGTGGATTGACATCGGTGCGAAAAACGACAAGGAGGCCAAAAAACACGTGCGCGCGGGCGACTTCGCGGTGCTCGAGCAGCCCTTCGTGGAACTTTTGAACGGTCGCCTGGTCAGCAAGGCGATTGACAACCGTATCGGGGCGTTTATCGTGCTCGAGGCCGCCAAACGCGCCGCCGAGGCGGATGTCTCCGCAGAGGTGGTCGCGGTGGCGACGGTGCAGGAGGAAATCGGGGGCATCGGGGCGTACGTGGCTTCGCACGCTTTAGAGCCGGGGGTCGCCATCGCCGTGGACGTGACCCACGCGACCGACCAGCCGGGCGTTGACAAGAAGCGGGAGGGCGACGTGGCGTTCGGCTCGGGGCCCTCGCTGTCGGTCGGCTCATACGTCCACCGGGGCGTGTTCAACGCGCTTATTGACACCGCCGAGGCCGAGAGCATCCCCTACACCATCGAGACCGCGCCGCGCAACACCTACACCGACGCCGACGACATCGCCAAAAACCGGGGCGGCGTGCCGACGGCGGTGGTGTCCATCCCCAACCGCTATATGCATTCGCCCAACGAGATGATAGACCCCAAGGATTTAGAAAACGTCATCGCCTTGATTGCGGCGTTCATCGGGCGTTTGGAGGGTGAGACGGTGTTTTTCCAGCCTTAACTACCTGGTGGCGGTCTGCGCGCTGTTGCTCCTCCCAGCCCACTCGCGTTAAACTGAGGTTGCACATCGCCGCAGATGACAAAAGTTTGGCCCAACGGAGAACTGGACGAACCGGTGGGTTGAAAGAGCCAAATCCGACAAGGTCCTCAAAGTTTCAGACTTTCACGCGGAGGTAACCATGAAACGACTTTTGAATGTCACGCTTCTCTTGCTCCTCACGACCGCTTTGGCTCAGACCGGCGGGGCGCAGACCGGGGGGACGCCCGGCGCGCTACCGCTCACGGGCGACGCCGACGTCGCCTTTTCCGAAGCCGACACGGCTTACACGCTGCAAATTCTTCACGCCGCCGACCAGGAGGCGAGCCCGGAGGTGCTCGAGAACGCCCCCAATTTCTCGGCCATCGTCAACGGGCTCCGGGACGAGGTGGATAACACCTTGGTGCTCGGCTCGGGCGACCTCATCATCCCGGGCGCGTTCTTCTTTGCGACGGGCGGCGAGGCGGACGTGGCAATCGCCAACGCCATCGGCTTCGAGGCGTTCGCGCTCGGCAACCACGAATTCGACCTCGGCACGGACGCGCTCGCCGGGCTCGTCGCCGCGGAGACCGAGGACGACGGGACGGTGAGCTATCCGGGCACGGCGTTTCCTTACTTGAGCGCCAACCTCGACTTTAGCGAGAACGACCTGAGCGAGTTCGTGCTCGAGCCCGGCGGGACGCCCCAGCCCAACAGCATCACCCAGAGCGTGGTCTTTGATGTTGGCGGCGAGCGCATCGGCGTGGTCGGCGCGACCACGCCGCTCCTCCCGAACATCTCCTCGCCCGGCACGGTGCGGGTTTTGCCCGTGCAGCAAAACGACATGTCCGACTTGGCCGACCTCATCCAGCCGCAGGTGGACGCGCTCACTGAAGAGGGCGTTAACAAAATCGTTTTGCTCGCGCACTTGCAAAGAATAAAGAACGAAATTGAACTGGCGGGGCTTCTTGAGAACGTCGACGTCATCATCGCGGGCGGCTCGGACAGCCTGTTGGCGACCGACGACGACCGCATCCGCACGGAGTACGGCAAGGAGCGGCGCGGCACCTACCCGCTGCTCTACACCTCGGCCAATGGCGAGCCGGTGGCGCTCGTCAATACCGACCGCGAGTACCGCTACGTGGGCCGCTTGCTGGCGGAGTTTAGCGCGGACGGGGTGCTGACCGGCGTCGGTGAGGGGAGCGGCGTAATCGCCACCGATGAGGAGGGCGCGGCCGCCTTTGGCGCGGAGCCCGAGCCCGCGGTGCTCGAGGCCGTGAACGAAGTGAGAAGCACGCTTGTCGAACTCGACGGCACCCTCTACGGCGCGACCAGCGTGTTTTTGAACGGCCTCCGCGACGAGGTCCGTTCCGAAGAAACGAACCTTGGCAACCTCACCGCCGACGCGAACCTCTCCGCCGCGCGAGCCCTAGACGACACGGTCAGCGTCTCGCTCAAGAACGGCGGCGGCATCCGCGCGTCTATCGGCGACATCCTGCCCGGCGACGAGGGTGAGCGGGTCCCGCCGCAGGACAATTCGCTGATTGAGGACGACCAGGACGGCGACGTGTCACAGCTCGACATCCAGAACTCGCTGCGCTTTAACAATTCGTTGGTCACGCTGGGCGTGACGGCGGAGGAGCTAAAAGCACTCCTCGAGCACGGCGTGGCCGCCTGGGCACCGGGCGCATCGCCGGGCCGCTTTCCGCAGGTGGGCGGGATGGCTTTTTCGTTCGACCCCGCGAGAGAAGCGAGTCAGTATAACGAGACGGGGGCGCTCGAGCGCGAGGGCGAGCGGGTACAAAGCCTCGTCGTCTTTGACGAGGACGGCAACGTCGCCGACGTGGTGGTGCAAGGGGGCGAATTGCAGGGCGACCCCGCGCGCACCTTTCGCCTAGTCACGCTCGGCTTTTTGGCCGAGCTGCGCGAGAACGGCCTGGGCGGCGACGGCTACCCCTTCCCCGAGGGCGAGCGCGTCGAGCTGACCAACGACGAGGGCGAACCGCTGGGCGAGCAGGAGGCGCTGCAGAGGCATCTCGAGGCCCGCTTCCCGCGCACCGACCCCTACGGCGCGGCGGACACGCCCATTGACGAAGACGTGCGCATCCAGAACTTGAGCGTCCGCGAGGACACGGTTATCCCTTGAGGAGCACGTTTTTTTCTCCTACACGCGACGTGTTACAACGTAAAAGACCCAAAAGGAGAAGGGCCCCCTCCGCGGGGGGCTCTTTTTTACGTTTAGCCAAACGCGTTGTATAAACGCCCACGTTGTAAAGGATGTGGACGCACCCGACAGTGGCCCAACGCGCTCCGTCTCGAGCTGTGCCGTCTACCCGATCGGCGCGTCGCTCTGCAGGGCACGGTAAGGCCTGACCCCACCTTTTCCGCACCTCGTCCTGGGTAGAATGAGGGGCGACACCAGAAAACGTTTCTCTACCCGACAGGAGTTTTTATGTTTGTCAGCCACACCCTGGCACCGCGATGAAAGTCTTGTTCGTCGGCGGCAGCGGCGTCATCAGTTCGGCCTGCTCGGCGTTAGCCGTCGAGCGGGGGCTGGAGCTCTACCTGCTCAACCGCGGGAAGAGCGCTCGGCCCGTGCCGGACGGCGCGCACCTTCTCCGGGGCGACATCCGCGACCCTGCGTCGGCGGCCGCCGCCCTAAAGGACCTCGAGTTCGACGTGGTGGTCAACTGGGTGGCCTTTACGCCCGAGCACATCGAGACCGACCTCGAGCTGTTTGGAGACAAGACGCAGCAGTACGTCTTTATCTCCTCGGCGTCCGCCTATCAGACGCCGCCCGTTCAGCTGCCCGTGGTCGAGTCCACCCCGCTGGTCAACCCTTATTGGCGGTACTCGAGGGACAAAATAGCCTGCGAAGCGCGCTTAACAAAGGCCTACCGCGACGAGGGCTTCCCCGTGACCATCGTGAGGCCCTCGCACACCTACGACCGCACCCGGCTGCCGATGGACGGCGGCTATACGGTCGTCGACCGCATGAGGCGGGGCAAGAAGGTCGTCGTCCACGGCGACGGCACCTCGCTCTGGGTGCTGACGCACCACCGCGACTTCGCCAAGGGCTTCGTGGGCCTGCTGGGGAACCCCCACGCCACCGGCGAGAGCTTTCACATCACCTCGGACGAACTCCTCACCTGGAACCAGATTTTCGAGACGGTGGCGCGGGCGGCGGGCACGGCGGCCGACATCGTCCACGTCCCCTCGGAGGTCATCGCCGCTTACGACGCGGGCTGGGGCGCGGGGCTTTTGGGCGACAAGGCGCACAGCATGGTGTTCGACAACACCAAGATCAAGCGAGTGGTGCCGGGCTACCTCGCCACCATTCCCTTCGCCCGTGGCGCGCAGGAGGTGACGGCCTGGTTTGACGCCGACCCCGCCCGCCGGGAGGTTGATGAAGCGCTCGACAGCTTGATGGACAGAATCGTCGCCGCACAGACTTCGGTCTTGCCCTAAGGGAAGTGTTATCAAGGATGTTAAAGAGGATGTTGAGAAGAGACAGGAGGACGTTATGGCAATCCAACCCAAACGCCTAGGCAAGCACGGGGTGCTGGTGAGCAACCTCTGCTTGGGCACCATGAACTTCGGCTGGCACACCTCACAAGAAGAGAGTTTTGAAATTATGGACCGCGCCCTGGAGCTGGGCGTCAACTTCTTCGACACCGCCGACGTGTACGGCCGTGGCGGAGAGCAGGGCGACACCGAGATTATTTTAGGCAACTGGTTCGCTTTGGGAGAGGGTCGCCGCGACGCCGTGGTGCTGGCGACCAAGGTATACAACCCGGTCAAGCGTGAGGAAAACCGCCGCGAGCCGAATACTGATGAGCGCAACTTATCGGCCTACAAAATCCGCAAGCACTGCGAAGGCTCCTTGAAGCGCCTCCAGACCGACCACATCGACCTCTACCAGATGCACCACATCGACCACGAGTGCCCCTGGGACGAGACCTGGCAAGCTTTTGACAGCTTGGTGCAGCAGGGAAAAGTTGTGTACGTGGGCTCGAGCAACTTCGCGGGCTGGGACATCGCCACCGCCTGTCAGGAGGCGTCCAAGCGGGGCTTGATGGGCCTGGTGAGCGAGCAGAGCATCTACCACTTGAACAACCGGATGATTGAGCTAGAGGTCATCCCCGCGTGTCGGCACTACGGCTTGGGCCTGATTCCCTGGAGTCCTCTGGGCGGCGGGCTCTTAGGGGGCGTGCTCGGCAAGATTGAGGGCGGGCGACGGATGAACGACAACATGATGAAAGAGGTGGAGGAGCAGAGGGGCAAGCTCGAGCGTTACGAGGCGCTGTGTAAGGAACTAGGCGAGGAACCGGCGACGGTCGCTCTGGCCTGGTTGTTGCACAACCCGGTGGTCACCGCGCCCATTATCGGGCCGCGCACCCTGGAGCAGTTGGAAAGCGCGGTGCGGGCGACGGAAGTCACTTTAGACGAGGCCACCCTCAAGAAGCTCGACGACATCTTTCCGGGTCCGGGCGGTGAAGCGCCGATGGCTTACGCCTGGTGAGCCGTTCCTTTTAACAAAAGCCGGCTGACTATTCACCTCCGGCCCCGGCCGCGCCCGGCACGGCTCTTACGGGAAGAGACCAGAGAAAGTCCGAGCGCAGCCTGTCGTCGTAATACGCCGAAGCCCGGTCGATACCGCCGACGGAAAGGGGCGTGAAAGCGGTGCTGTTCACCCTGAGGGCGGCTCCGTCCTCTGTCCGCTCGATGACGAACTGGGGCTGAGCGCCGTTGGTGACTTCCCAGCCGCTTTCCGTCTCCTCGACAAGGGCGTCATCTTCAACGGCAAAGGCTCTCTCCCTTATCCCGTCGGCAAGCGTGGCCGGAAGCTCGCCACGGTTCAGGCTGCTTACGGTGTCCCCCACGTCCTGACGCGTTCAACCTTATCAAGGAGGATTTTACAGTGACGACCCTACCCAAACTCAAACCCAAAACTGCCGCTGTGGGTGCCGACCCCCAGCTCGAGTCCCTTGGCAAGAGCGGCGCGGGCTTCGTTACCGAGACCACTCGAGCCCCCAACGGCAGCCTGCGCGACTTCTACAAGGAAAACGGTTATTTGGTCGTGCCCGGCGCGCTTTCTGAGGGTGAGCTTTTAGAACTCCGCGCCGAAGCTTTGCGCATCTGCCGGGGCGAACGCGGCGAGGTGACGGGGGTCACGCCAAGCCCGCCCGACGAGAGCGAGGCGGAGACCCTGCGGCGCTACCTCTGCATTCATTTCCCGCATAAAATCTCCAACGTCATGCGCAAGTACCTGGGCACGCCCAAGATGGTCGAGGTGCTCACCGAGGTGGTCGGGCCAGACGTAAAGTGTATGCAGTCGATGCTCTTTATCAAGGCGACGGGCAAACCGGGGCAAGCCTGGCACCAGGACGAGGATTTCATCCCCACCCGCGACCGCTCGCTCGTCGGCGGCTGGATAGCTATGGACGACGCCACCATCGAGAACGGCTGCCTCTGGCTCATCCCGGGTTCGCACAGGCCGGGCGTCTTATGGCCGATGGAGCGACAGCAAGACAGCCGCTTCGACTGCACCGACGAAGCCACGGGCTTTCCCTACAGCGACGCGGACGCCATTCCGGTCGAAGTCAAAGCGGGCAGCATCGTGTTTTTTAACGGTTACTTGCTCCACCGCTCATTCCCAAACCGCGCCTCGAGCGGTTACCGCCGGGTGCTCGTGAACCACTACATGAGCACTTCGTCGCTCCTGCCCTGGCAGCCTCCCAAAAAGGGCGAAAACATGGCCGTGGCCGACTACCGCGACGTCGTCATGATCGCGGGCGAGGACCCTTACGCCTACAAGGGAAACGAAAATATCGCTCACGCGATGGTGCGCCCGAGCGGCGAGGGCGGCTGCGTAAGTTGGGAAGACGAGTAAGGCCCTGCGGCGAAACCGCGGTGTTTTGCTACTTTAGTCTCACCTTGGTCTCGCCCGTTTTTGCGGTCCTGCGCTTGGAACGGCGCGAAGCGCCTAGAAACAGGGAGGCCGGAAAGAAGAACTCTAGCCTCCCCACCTCCCCTTATTTTGTCTCTCTCGCCACCCCGATGAGTTCCCCCGTCTCCACGGAGCGAAACCACGCCACGCCGATGTCGGGGCGGGGCACGCGGATGAGCACCCAGGGCGAGGTGATGGCCTGCGTGGTGATGGTGCCGGGGCCTGGCTCGCGGACGAGGACGTTCACGTAGTATTCGCCTCCCTCGGTGGTCACGTCCCGCACCTCGACGCCGTAGCCGCCCGTGGACCTAGTGCCCAAGAAAAAGCCGAGCACGCTCTCGCGGCCGAAGTTGATGGGCGGCAGGGGCGGCAGGGTGAGCTGCGAGCCGTAAGCCATGTTCCAGAGCCGCACGAAATCCTCCTGGCTCGAGGCGATTTCAAACTGCGCCGTGTCGCCCGCGGACGCCTGGTTGCCGCTGGCGATAACGTCCCAGACGAGCTCGCGCACGGGCGTGATGGTGACGCTCCGGTCAGTTTCTAGGCCCTCTTGCACCACCAGCGCGGTGCGTAAGTATTCGTCAAGCCCGCCGACGGAGCGGGGCCGGGTGGGCGGCGCGTCAAGCACCCCCACGACCAGCGGGCCGCGCTCTGAGAAAAAGCGCGCCAGCGCCTCCGCCTCCCCTCGGGTGAGTTGGCCCACGTCGCGCAGACCCTCGGGGCGATCTCGGGGGGAGACGCGCGCGTCGAAACCGGGCCGGGCGTCGTCTAACAGCGTGAACCAGCGGTTGCCGTCCCAATAGAGCAGCGACTGCAACCCCTCGCCCGTGCGCACGATAACGTCGGTCGAGAAGGGCACGCGTGACACCTCGAAGGGGGGGCTTACCGGCCTGAGCGCCTGGCTCAGATGGGGCTCGCCGTTGACCAGCAGCGCGTTGTCAACCGCCAGGGGCGCGCTTGATGCGCCCTCGGTCAACTCTAAGGTGCGGCCGCCCACCGTGAGACCCCCGTCCTCGCCGTCCTCGAGGTTAGTGGGTTCACCGTAAAAATAGCCGTAAAGCGTACCGCCACCAGCGTTATAGAGCGAAATATCGTGAAGGCGCAGGGCGTCCTCCTCCTGAGGCACGCAGCCCGCGAAAAGCAAAAAAAGCGTGAGTAGCGCGGCGTAGCGCATCGAAACCTCCTCGTGAAGCGTATGCTATCACCCTTTAGGAGCTAAACCATGAGTTCTCCCTTAAGAAACGGCCTCGCTCCGGGTGAATGGGCAACCTCCCCCAAAGAGAGCCCGAACGAAGCAAGAACGATATAAAGGGCTGGGGATTCGCTTCTTATGAACCTTTGTGAGCACCGAGACATCCCACGCCCCAACACTAACGCGTATTTTTTTCATGTCCCGGCGGCGTGTCCACCTGTTACACTCACCTGATGCCCCTCTCCCCCCCAAAGCGCGTGCTCATCGTGTCGGCCTCCATCGGGGGCGGTCACGTGTCGGCGGCGCGGGCGCTGGAGGCGGCGGCCCTCGCGGGGGGGCTCGAGGTCAAGCACGTCGACATGCTCGACCACACCACCGCGCCCTTCCAGAAGCTCTACAAAAGGACCTATTTTGATTTGGTCAGGACCGCGCCCGACCTCGTGGACTGGCTCGGCAAGCGGATGGACCGCCTCCCGCGCGAGGACAAAACGCGCCGGGAAAGGGTGCGCGCCCGGCTCACCCGGCTGGTTTCGTACAAGCTGCCCCGGCTCATCCGCGCCTACGCGCCCGACGTCATCGTCCACACGCACTTTTTGCCGCCCGAAATCTTAAGCACCCTGGGCGGCAGGCTCGCCGCGCCTCAGGCGGTCGTGGTGACAGATTTCGCGGCGCATTCGCTGTGGCTCCAGCCGGGCGTCGCGCGCTACTTCGTGGCGACGGACGACGTGGCGGTGCATCTGCGTTCCGCCGGGGTCGCGCCCGAGCGGGTGCGGGTCACGGGCGTGCCCATCGACGCGCGGTTCAAAGCGCTCCCGCCCAAGGGGGAGGCCAGGGAGGTGCTCGCTTTGTCCAAAGACCGGGACGTGCTGCTCGTGATGGCCGGGGGGCTCGACGCCAGAACGCTCGAAGCGCTCGTTACCCAACTCAAAGCATTTCAGTGGCCGCTCACGGTTGTGGTCGTCTGCGGGCGTAGCGGCGAGCTTGTGAACGCGGTTAAAGGGATGCTCGAGGACTACGGTAAGGACTACGGCGGCCTCGTCCACTTCCGGGTCTTGGGCTTCGTGCGCGAGGTGCCCTGCTACATGGCCGCCGCCGACCTCATGGTGGGCAAACCAGGCGGGCTCACCACGTCTGAAGCCCTGGCGGCGGGGCTGCCCTTCGCGGTGGTGCAGCCCTATCCCCTTCAGGAGGAGGCCAACACCAACTTCTTGCTCGAGCACGGCGCCGCTTTGCGCATCGAACCGCTCACGCTCTTCAGCCACAAACTCAAAGGCTTTCTCGAGGACCCCGCCCGCCGCGAGGCCATGCGCGCCGCCGCGCTCTCTCTCGCCAAACCGGACGCCGCCGAGCGGGTCGTCCGCTCTCTTCTCACCGAAACTTTGTAGACTTTGAAACCCACACCTTGCTCCAAAAAGAGGGGGTAGATTAGCTCTATGTTCCTTTTTTCCCGCGTCCTTTTCGGCCTGACGCTCATCTTCATACTCTCGCCACTCTTCGCCGCAAACGCGCAGCAAACGCCCTTCGGTATGGGTGGAGGTGAGGCGGGGGCTCGAGCTTACGAAAGCGTGAGCACCTACGACATCATCGTCGTCGGCAGCGAACCCGAAGGCGTCGCCGCCGCGGTAGCCGCCGCCGAGGAGGGCGCGCGCGTGCTGCTCGTCACCCGCGACCCCAGGGTGGGCGGGCTTTTTGTCATGGGCGAGATGAACTCGCTCGACCTGCGCACCAAACCTGAGCTCTACCAGCGCGGGCTCTTTTTGGAGTGGTGGAGGCGCGTGGGGGGCGGGCACGCCTTTGATGTGAAGCGGGCGGAGGAGGCTTTCGAGGCGATGCTCAGCGAGGCGGACGTGACGGTAAAACGCAACGCGGGGGAGGTTCGACCGCTTACGGAAGACGGGCGCGTAACCGGCGTGACGGTGGACGGGGAAAGCTTCAAGGCCAAAAGCGTCATCGACGCCACCGCCGACGCCGACCTCTCCGCGGCGGCAGGAGCGGCCTACACCGTCGGCTTCGCCTCGCTCGGCCTGAACGAACGCATGGCCGACACGCTCGTTTTCCGCATCGAGGACGTAGATTGGGCGGGGCTCACGCGCGGCATTGAGGCTAGGGGCAAAGCCTACGCCGAGGTGGATGCACACGTGGCCTGGGGTCACTTCGGCGGCTACCCGGCGGCTTATGAGGCCGAAGAACCCGGCCTGCGCCTGCGCGGCCTCAACTTGGGACGACAGGACGACGGCTCGGTGCTGGTCAACGCTCTGCTGATTTACGACGTTGATTTCACCCATCCTTTGAGCGTTGCCGGGGGATATGCGCGGGCGGCTCGAGAAGCGCCCCGCGTGGTGGACTACCTTAGAGCGCTACCAGGCTTTGAACGCGCCCGCTTCGGCGGCGTGGCCGAAAAATTGTACATCCGCGACAGCAGGCACATCAACGCGCGCTGCACCCTGACCACCGACGACGTGTTCGACAACCGCGTGACGCATGAGGACGTGGCGGCGGGCGGCTATCCTTTAGACGTCCAAACCCTGACCCCGCACGACAACGGCTACGTCTACGGCACACCCGAGGTCTACGGCGCGCGGCTCTGCATGAACGTGCCCGAGGGCGTGGACGGTTTATGGGTCGTCGGCAAGGCGGCGGGCTACGACCCGCTCGCGGCCTCTTCGGCTCGCGTCGTCCCCTTCGGCATGGCGGTGGGCGAGGCGGTGGGCGTGGCGGCGGCCCGCGCGGCGGCGCTGGGCGTTTCTCCTAAAGATGCGGCGGACAATCCTTTTTTTGTCGCGGGAGTGCGTTTGAGGCTGCTCGAGCGCGGCGCTTACCTTCCTCCCGTACAAACGCGCGCGTCTTTGGGTCCTATGCACCACCCTTACTACTCGAGCTACCGCCTGCTCCTAAGCCGCGGCCTCGCCCTTGGCGGCTACGGCAACGAGCCCAAGCTCGACGAGACGGTGCCCGCGCTCGGTTACGTTTATTTGCTCAGCAACATCGGCCAAAGGTTTTTGGGCGACCTCGAGCTCGGCAAGCACCTTGTCGCCACCTACCAGGTCGGCTCCGAACCGCTCACGCCCGACCTGGCGCTCGCCGTCACGCATGACGCCGCGTGCAGGCTCGGCGTTTGTACACAGAGGAGTTGGAGCGCTCTCAAGGCGCGCGGGCTGGTGCCGGAGAATTTCGCGCCTGTGGGCACCCTCACGCGCGGCGAGATGTACGCGCTGGGGGCGCGGCTCGCGCAACTGGTGCCGTCAGACGAGACCGTCACCCGATAAGCCTTAGGGAGTCAGCATGAAGCTCGCCATTATTTCGGACATCCACGGTAATTTGAGCGCGCTCGAGGCTGTCCTAAACGACTTTGAAACCACCGCGCCCGACAAAACCGTCCTTTTGGGTGACGTGGCGAACTTCGGTCCGCAGCCGCACGAAGCGTTGGCGAGGCTTAGAGAACTTGATTTCCCCACCGTCATGGGCAACAGCGACGTATCGCTCTTGCAGCCGCGGACGCTAGAAGATATCGAGAACCCGGATGAGGACGCCCCATTTTTCCTCGAGGTTCAGGCTTGGTGCTCTGAGCAAATCAGCAAGGAAGACCGCGATTTTGTCCACACCTTTCAACCGACCTTAAACTTAGAGGCGGACGGCGTTTCGCTCCTGCTTTTTCACGGCTCGCCGCGCTCTTACAACGACGTGATTGTGGCGACCACGCCCGACGCACAGCTTGATGAGTGGTTTGGAAACCAAGACGCCCAAATCATGGCAGGCGGGCACACGCACACGCAACTTCTGCGACGTTACCGGAGTGGCTTTTTGCTCAATCCGGGGAGCGTCGGGCTTCCTTTTGCGTACTTTGATGGTGCTAAGGGGGCTGTCAACCCGCATTGGGCGGAGTACGCGCTCGTCGAAGCCGTCCACAATCAGCCAAGCGTTATCTTCCGGCGCGTGCCTTATGACGTGACACCTCTTGTTGAGGCGGCGCGCTCGAGCGGGATGCCTTATGTGGAGAGGTGGCTCGAGGGCTGGCTACGCTAGCTCCGCTTTCAACCCGTCAATAAACTGCTGCGCCGTCCGCCCCGAATAGCCGTTGCCCCACTCCGCAAACCGCACCGCGCGCGCCTCCAAATCGGGGAGCGTCAGCCCTTCTTGCGCCGCGAGGCCCCGCACGATGTCCAAAAAGCGCGCCTGCGTCGCGTTCGGAAAAGTGAGGGTGAGGCCGAAGCGGTCCGCGAGCGCCAAGCGTTCGTTCTGCGTGTCCCAGCCGTGAACGTCGTCGTTTAGCGGGTCGGGCCGGTCAGAGAAACTTTCTTTAACGAGGTGGCGGCGGTTCGAGGTGGCGCATACCAAGATGTTGTCGGGGCGGCTCGTGAGCGAGCCCTCGAGCAGCGTCTTAAGCGGCGCGAAGGTGTCGTCATCCCCAAAGCTCAAATCATCCACAAAAAGCACGAAACGCTGAGGCCGCCCGCGCAGGCCCTCAACCACCGCAGGCAAATCGGTCAGCGCGGCGGGCGGAAGTTCTACCAAGCGCAACCCGCGCGCGGCGTAGCGGGGCAAGAGACCCTTGACCGCCGTGGACTTGCCCGAGCCGCGCGGCCCGTAAAGGAGCGTGTGCTGCGCGGGTTTGCCCGCCAAAAACGCCTCAACGTTGGCGGTAAGGAGGCTCAGGGGGCGCTCGAGCCTCACCAACCGTTCCATCTCCGGCTCGGCGGGGTGGGCGACGCCTTGAAACGTCCCGTCCGCCCAGCGAAAGGCGCGGAACCGTGCGAGAGTGCCCGCGCCGTTTGTGCGGTAGTGCTCGAGCAGCCTCCCCAGCAACCAACGTGCGTCCCCACCTTCTAACGAACGCGCGAGCGTCGCTACCCGCTCCTCCGGTACGCGGTGGGAGAGCCCGGAAAGAGGCGGCAGCCCACGGTTCACAAGGCGCGTCGCCTCCCCTTGCCAATTGCGTTGCGACAGGGTGAGGAGCGTTTCTAGGTCCTGAAGCGCGCCCTCTTTAAGACCGGCGGGCGCGTCACCTGAAGTCATGACCGTGTGGGCGAGGCTCGAGTCCTCCCACAAAAGCGCCTCACTCACCGCGGTGGGGAGGTCGGGCGCGGTTTCCTGCAAGGCGCGGTAGAGAAGGGTGTAGGCCTCGAGCGCCGCCTCTTTATCCCTATCGGCAAGCACCCTTTGAAGTTTTACGAGAACCCCAAACCAGGGTTGTTCGCCAAGTGCGGAGAAGACAAAAGGAATCACTCAGGAAGCCTCACCATCTAAACCTCATGTGCGGCTCAGCATACCTCACCCGCCGCGCCGTGGAAGCGTCAAATCTGCATCTTTGCGAACCCCGCCGGGGTGGTAGCATAGAGGCTCGATGACGGCGATCTACCAACAAGCGAGGCCACATACCTTTGAGGGCGTGGTGGGCCAGGAGCACGTTAAGAGCGTGCTCGTCGCCGCGCTGTCAAAGGGGCGCATCGGTCACGCTTACCTTTTTTCGGGCCCGCGCGGCGTGGGCAAAACGACCACGGCGCGCCTCCTGGCGATGGCGGTCAACTGCGAACGCGAAAATCCAAAGGAGCGGCCCTGCGGCGAGTGCGAGTCGTGCCTTTTGGTGCGGCGCGGCAACCACCCCGACGTGACCGAACTTGACGCGGCGAGCAACAACTCGGTTGAGGATATCCGCGATTTGCGCGAGAAGGTGCGTTTGGCGAGCATCCGGGGCGGTAGGCGTGTTTGGGTCTTAGACGAGGCGCACATGCTCAGCAAGTCAGCCTCGAACGCGCTGTTAAAGACGCTCGAGGAGCCCCCGCCCGGCCTCGTCTTCATCCTCGCCACCACCGAGCCCGAAAAGCTGCCGCCCACCATCCTGTCGCGCTGCCAGCACTTCCGCTTCCGCCGCCTTTCCGAAGAAGAAATCGCGGGCAAGGTTGCGCGCCTCTGCGAGGCCGCGGGCGTACCCGCCGAAGACGAGGCGGTGAGACTCGTGGCGCGCGCCGCCGACGGCGCGATGAGGGACGCCGAATCACTGTTGGAGCGTCTGCTCACCTCCGGCGAGCCGATTACCAGGGGCGACGCCGAAGACGCGCTCGGTCTGCCGCCCAAGGAGCGGATGCAGGCGTTGGCGAAACATCTGGTGAACGGCGAACTCGCCGCGCTGTTTGAACTCGCAGGGAGCCTCTACCGCGACGGCTTCGCGCCGCGCTCGCTTTCTGAGCACTTGAAAACAACGCTGCGCGACGCGCTCTACAGCATGGTCGGTGTGGGCGACGGTTTCACCCTACCAATAGAACAAAAAGACCTCCTGCGCGCCATCCACGCGCTCGATGACGAGGACGAGCGTTTTGTGCGGCGTGACGACCTTTTCTCGCTCGAGGTCGCCCTCATCAAGGCGCTGAACGCCGTGAACCATAACGTCCCGCGCGAGGCGGTCGCGCCGGTTGAGGAACGTCAGGCTCGAGCCGCCCCGGCCTCATCCACAGAACCGGCCCTCCCCGACTTCGACCCGACGGGCCGCGGCGTCACGGCGCCACCTACAAGAGCACCGGCTCGAGCCACCGCCCCGGCCTCTCCCCCGACGCCGCCCACAACACCGCCCCCAACAGTCGTCGCTGCGCCCGCAGGAGACGAGCCGCCCAAAATCAACTGGCACAGCGTGCTGACCAAGGCGAGCGCCCAACTCAAAGCCTTCATGATGCCCGCACAGGCCGAGGTGGACGGCTACGACATCTATTTAAAGTTCCCGGACACCCATAAATTCCACTTCGAGCAGCTCAAAAAGCGCCAGGACGAACTCGGTGCGCTCACCGCGCAGGTTATCGGCGACGGCGCGACGGTTCACATCGTCGGTCCGGGGGAGACGGTTCGAAAAAAGCTTTAACGGAGCGGCCAGAAAGACAAGCCGCTCCGACCCCGCCCAAACCTGAGCCCACACAATCCACGCCTCAGTCCGCTGCTGAACCCGCGCTCGAGCCCTCCGACACCCCCCAAGAAACTCCTCAAAAAGAAGTCCTCACTCCACCGCCCGAGTCTCACGCGCCGCTCGAGCCGCCCCCCACCGAACCGCCCACCGTGACGCCCCCCGTTGAGGCCGCGCCCGATATAACTCTTTCCGAAAGAACTGAGGAACCGCTCCCTCGAGACGACCTCCCCCCCGACTTCTGGGACGACCTCCCGCCGCCGGAGCCAGCAGCGTCGGCCAAGCCGCCCGAGGAAGCCGCGCGTGAGGAAGGGGGTTTGGAGGCCGACCCGCGCTTTGCCGTCCTGCAAAGCCTCTTCCCCGGTCACGTCGTTGAGTGGCAGGAGGCGGGCATAGAGGATGCGGTGGATGATGAAAGCGACGTTACGGAGGAGGCGGTGCAAGAAACGTTACACTTCGGTGAAGAAGGCGCGGTTTAGTCCCCACACCCTCAAAAGGAGACCCATGAACATCCAAAAACTCATGAAAGAGGCCCAAAAGGCGCAGCGCAAGATGGCGGAGGCGCAAGAGAAACTTGCCTCGCTTTCCGTCGAGGGCAGCGCGGGCGGCGGCTTGGTGACCGTGACCGCAAGCGGCGACGGTTCTATCACGGGCGTGACGATTGACAAAAGCGCGGTGGACCCGGACGACGTGGATTTGCTCGAGGACTTGGTCACCGCCGCCGTCAACGAAGCCCAGCGCAAGGTTAAAGAACTCCAGGAAACCGAAATGGGCTCAGCGATAGGCGGGTTGGGCGACATGGGCGGTCTCGGAGGCATGTTTTAAACAGTGGTGAGTGATGAGTGGTTAGTGGTTAGCTCACAACTACTAATCACTAGCCACTAACCGCTAATCACTTATGAAGTACCCTCCTGCCCTTATCCAACTCATCCGTGAACTCGGCAAGCTGCCCGGCGTCGGCCCAAAAAGCGCGCAGCGGCTCGCTTTTCACCTCTTCAACCTGCCCGAAGAGGAGGTGCGGGGGCTCGCGCAGGCGATGGTGAACGCGAAAAGTTCGCTCCACTCGTGCAGCGTCTGCTTTAACATCACCGATTCGGAGTTGTGCAACGTCTGCGCCGACGCGGGGCGCGACCGTCGCCTCGTCTGCGTGGTCGAGGAGCCCGCCGACTTGCTCGCCATCGAGCGTTCGGGCGAGTACGAGGGTCTTTACCACGTGCTCCACGGGTCGCTCTCGCCGATGAACGGCGTGGGCCCCGACCAGCTCACCATCAAGGCGCTGCTGCCTAGATTAGAAGATGTCAACGAGGTCATCCTCGCCACCGCTACCACCGTCGAGGGCGAGGCCACGGCGATGTACTTGAACCGTTTACTAAATGACCTGAGCGTCAAAACCTCGCGCATCGCCTACGGCCTGCCTGTGGGCGGGGATTTGGAGTACGCCGACGAGGTCACGCTGGGGCGCGCGATTACGAACCGCAGACCTATGTAGTGGGCGAATCTTCAGTAGTGCCGCGTTACCTGCCCTCGAGACCAAGCCTTACCTGACGCTGTACGTGTTCGCGGAGAAACCCTTATGTTTTCTGTAAGATATTATCTTGACAGATTCCGCCCCACTTTTATAATAGCCTCCGTTATGGGAGGTTCTTTTGTCTAAAGCTGCCACAGGGCGCGCGCAACCGAGGCGGTTGGTCATCGTCGAGTCGCCGACCAAGGCGAAGACGATTCGCAAGTTTTTGCCCCGCACGGGCTACCGCATCGAGGCCAGCATGGGGCACGTGCGCGACCTGCCCGCCTCCGCCGCCGAGATTCCCGACGCGTACAAGGGCGAGCCCTGGGCGCGGCTGGGCGTCAAGCTGGATGAGGGCTACGAGCCGCTTTACATCATCCCGAGCAAGAAGAAAAAGGTGGTGAGCGAACTTAAAAAGGCGCTCAAGGAGGCCGACGAACTCTTTATCGCCACCGACGAGGACCGCGAGGGCGAATCCATCGGCTGGCACTTGGTCGAACTGCTTAAACCCAACATCCCGGTGCGGCGCATGGTCTTTCACGAGATTACCGAAGAGGCGATTCTGCGGGCGTTGGAGGAGACGCGCACGATTGACGAGCACTTGGTGGACGCGCAGGAGACGCGGCGGGTGCTGGACCGGCTCGTGGGCTACACCATCTCGCCGCTGTTATGGAAAAAAATCGCGCCCAAGCTCTCCGCGGGGCGCGTGCAGAGCGTGGCGGTAAGGCTCACCGTCTTGCGCGAGCGCGAGCGGCTGGCGTTCGTGCCCGCGAGCTACTGGGACCTAAAGGCGGGGCTCGAGAAGACCCGCAAGCCCTTCGAAGCGACCATGACCCACTTAGGCGGCGTCCGCCTGGCGACGGGCCGCGACTTTGACGATGAGACGGGGCGGCTAAAAGAGGGTTTGGAAGCGGGCAAAGACGTGCTGCTCTTATCGGAAGAGCGCGCCCACGCTCTCGCCGAGCGTCTGCCTAGCGAAACCTGGCGCGTCGCAAACGTCGAGGAGCGGCCCGCCAAACGCTCCCCCGCCGCGCCTTTTACCACCTCCACCTTGCAGCAGGAAGCGAGCCGCAAGCTCAACTTGTCCGCCAAAGAAACGATGCGCGTCGCTCAGGGCTTGTACGAAAACGGCTACATCACTTACATGCGGACCGACTCGACCAACTTGTCACAGGAGGCCGTTGACGGCGCGCGGCGCGCGGTGCGGACGCGCTACGGCGAGGACTACTTAAGCCCCAAGCCGCGGCAGTACGCCAACAAGGCGCGCAACGCGCAGGAGGCGCACGAGGCCGTCCGGCCCGCGGGCAAGGCGATGAAGACGACCGAGGAGCACGGGCTGGGCGGGATTGAGGGGCGGCTTTACGACCTCATCTGGAAGCGCACCGTCGCCACACAGATGGCCGACGCGCGGCTGCTTTTTGTGACCGCGAGGCTCGAGGCGGGCAAGGGCGACGACGCCAGCGTGTTCCGCGCCACGGGCCGCACCACCTTATTCCCCGGCTTTTTCCGCGCCTACGTCGAGGGCTCCGACGACCCCGACGCGGCCTTGGAAGACCGCGAGCAGCCGCTGCCCGACCTCAAAGAGGGTGACGTGGTGGACTGCCGGACGCTTCAAGCCTTGGGCCACGAAACCAAGCCCCCCGCCCGCTATACCGAGGCGTCGCTGGTCAAGCTTTTAGAAAGCGAGGGCATCGGACGCCCGAGCACCTACGCGAGCATCATCGACACGGTCATCCGGCGCGGCTACGCGCGCAAGGCGGGGAGCGCGCTCGTGCCGACGTTTACCGCCTTTGCGACGAACAATCTGCTCGAGCAGCAGTTCGACAAGCTGGTAGACACCAACTTTACCGCGAGCATGGAAAACGTCTTGGACGACATCGCCGCGGGCGAGGTGCAGCGGACGCCTTATTTAGACGCTTTCTTTAGGGGTAAAGAGGGGATTGAGGCACAGGTGGAAACGGGGCTCGAGACTATCGACGCCCGCGCCATCTCGACCATCCACGCGCCCAAGTGGGACCCCTTTGTGGTGCGCGTCGGGCGCTACGGTCCCTACGTCGAGGGCGAACGGGACGGCGAGCGCGTGACCGCCTCCATACCCAACGAACTCGCCCCCGCCGACGTGACCAAGGAGACGCTGGAGGGGTTGCTCGAGCGCGGCAACGCCGAGGACGAGGGGCTGGGCTCGCACCCCGATACAGGCGAGCCGATGCTCTTAAAAAGCGGCCCCTACGGCCCCTACCTGCAACTCGGCGAGGGCGGAGACGGCAAGCCTAAACGCGTGTCGCTGCCCAAAGGCGTCGAGCCGAGCGCGGTGGATTATAAAATGGCGGTGGGCCTGCTCTCGCTCCCGCGTGGGTTAGGCAAGCACCCCGAGACAGGTAAGAGTGTTCAGGCCGCGATTGGGCGTTTCGGGCCGTATGTGAAACACGGCAGCACTTTTGCTTCGTTGCCCAAAGAGGACGACGTGCTGACGGTTGAATTGCCGCGCGCGTTAGAACTCATCAACAAAAAAGAGTTCAAAAACAAGCCCCTGCGCGTCTTGGGCGAGCACCCGGAAACGGGTGACCCCGTCGAAGTGCGCGACGGGCGTTACGGGCCTTATGTCAAGCACGGCAAGACCAACGCGTCCTTGGCTCAAGGTCAAGAGGTTGAGACGGTCACGCTCGAGGAGGCCCTAGACCTCCTCGCCGCCCGCGAACAAGCGACGGGAAAAAGTGCGGGTAAAACGAAAGCTAAGGGTAAAGCAAAGGCTAAACCCAAAGGGAAAACCAGAACTAAATCTAAAGGGAAGACTAAAGCCGCGCCCAAGGGACCCAAGGCGACGCCCAAGGATTTAGAGCCCTTCTTGAACGAACTTGACGCAAACGTGGCCGACGTGGTGACGAGGCTCGAGGGTATGAAAAACACCTCCGGGCAAGACATCGCCGACATCGCCGACGCGCTCGGCATGAGCGAGGAGGAGGTGCGGGCGGCGCACAAGCGGGGGATGTTCAAGCTGCGGATGGCGTACGGGCGGGCGCGCAAGGAAAAAGCCGCCGCTTAGGTTGCAACCCCTCAACCTTTTGGACCTCGCGCGCTCGAGCTTGGGCGAACCCCAGGCGGTGCCGGGAACAGGGCTCGAGGTTTTAGCGCTACAGGAGGCGGTGGGGGTTGGGCTCGAGCGTCCCACATGGCTCCTCGCCCTCACCGGAGAACTCATCATCGACCTCCCGCACGGCGACTTTCGGGTGCTGAAGACCGGGGACAGTATAAAACTCGAGGCGGGTTTGACCATTACGCTGACACCTTTGGAAGAGACAGTGCTTCTTCGCGCCGTCTCTTAAACAGTGTTCGGAACAGCGCCCGGCAAAAGGCTTCTAATCAAGCTCCTTTGCGTACCAGTCGAGCACAGGTTTAGCGTCGATGGCGAAGTGGTAGCCGAGACCCTCCCAAAAGCGGATGGCCCTGTGATTCTGACCATATATGCTCGCCAGCACGCGGTTGGCGCGGTTTGAAAGGCGGGTTTCCAAATCCGCCACGCAGCGTTTGCCGTGACCCTGACCCTGATAGGGCGCGGCAATCATCAAAAGGTTGACCATCGCGTCGCCGGGGTCCGGGTAGTCCAGTTTATAGTCGAGGTAGCCCGCGACGTAAAGACCGCTCACAGGATCGCGTGTTTGCTCGGCTTCGCTCTCCGGGACCAATACGAGTTCCGTACAGCGCCTGGGGTCGTGAGCGGCGGCCTCGAGTTCGCGCTCGACCTCGGAGAGAGTCGGCATAGGGATTGAGATAATGTCAAAGTAGTTGGGTGTGCGGCTGTACACCGCGTGGACGAGAGAGGCGTCATCGCAGGTGGTCGGACGGACGAGCGCGTGAGGCGCCGTAAGATGCATTGCTTCCCCCTTGGTCGATAAAGTTTGTCTCGTGTGCCCCACACGAAACAGGCTGTAGTATGCCCAGAGTATACCCTTTTGCACACGGGGCTTCGTAAAACATCCGTCACAATGTGGACGTGAGGGCGTTAGCCAATCCTCACGCTTTAGAACCCGCAGCCGCTTGACGCCCTCGAGCCCCCCTTACAACCTTCGTGTAAGCGCGCCGTTGCGCCCGCACCTCACCTAAGCTCCGCCCAGCCCTTATACTAAAGTTTGTGTTGAGGGCGCTCGAGCTGCAAAATTTCGCCATCGTCGACGAACTCCGCGTCGAGCTCGCGCCCGGCCTCAACGTGCTGACGGGCGAGACCGGGGCGGGCAAAAGTATTCTCATTGACGCGCTGGCGCTCCTTATCGGCGGCCGGGGCGACGCCTCGTTCGTGCGGACCGGGGCGGAGGGCGCGCTTATCCAGGGTTTATTCGACCCGCGCGTGGGGGTGGGCTCGGCGGCGCGGCGGTTACAAAAGAGCGGGCGGAGTTCCGCGCGGCTCGACGGCGAGGTGGTGACGATTGGCGAACTCTCCCAATTGGGCGCGCGCGCGGTCGCCATCCACGGTCAGCACGCTTCGCAAACGCTGCTCAACGCAGCGGAGCAGCGCAAGCTTTTGGACCGGCGTCTGAGCAACAAAGCGCAGGAGGCGCTAAAGATGTATGGCGCGCGTTACGCAGAATATGGAGAAGTGACGCGGGAGTTGGAGACTTTACGCAGCGCGGGCCGCGAGCGTGCGCGCCGCCTCGACATGCTGGAATTTCAACTCGCGGAAATCGACGCCGCCAAACTCAAGCCGGGTGAGGAGGCCGCGCTCCGCGACGAGTTAGAAAGCCTCCGCCACGCCGAGCGCATCGTCCAAGGCGCGGGCCGCGCGCTAGACGGGCTCGCGGAGGGCGAACCCAACGCGGCCGAACTTATCGCGGCGGCGGCGCGCGACCTGGAAAACGCGGGCCGCTTTCACAAAACGTTAGAAGCGCTCGCCGCCGAACTGAACGACGCGCTCGCCAGCCTCCAGGCCATCAGCGAGGAGGTGAGTTCGTTCTTGGGCGACTTCGACGTGGAACCGGGGCGGTTGGAGCGGCTCGAGTCGCGCGCCGCCAAGCTGGAAGGTCTCAAGCTCAAGTACGGTGATTCGGTGGAGGCGGTGCTCGCCTACCGCGAGGAAATAAGCGCGGAACTGGAGGGGCTTGCCAACGCCGAAACGAACATCAGCGCGCTGGAAGAAAGGCGGGCGGCGCTGGATGGCGAATTAGCAGAGCTGGCGGAAACCTTGAGCCGAGCCCGAGCGAGCGCCGCGGCGAAACTCTCCAAAGAGGTCACCGCGCAAATCAAACCCCTCGGGATGCCCGACGCGACCTTTTCGGTGGGGCTCGAGTCCCTAGACGACTACACCCCCCACGGGCGCGACCGCGTCGCCTTTCTTTTCAGCGCCAACCTTGGCGAGCCGCCCGCCCCGCTCTCGGCGGTGGCTTCGGGCGGCGAACTTTCACGGGTGATGCTGGGCCTCAACGTGGTGACGGGCTCGTCGGAGCCGACGCTGGCCTTTGACGAGGTGGACGCCGGCTTAGGCGGGCAGACGGCGCGGGCGGTGGGCGCGCTTTTGAAACGTCTGGCACAGGAGCACCAGGTCTTGGTGGTCACGCACCTGCCGCAGGTGGCCGCCTTTGCCGACGCGCAGTTTTACGTGGAGAAGCTCGAGAAAGAGGGCCGCACCGTCACCCGCGTGACGCGCTTGGAGGAGAGGGAGCGCGAGGCCGAACTCGCGCGGATGCTTTCAGGCGCGGTCACAGATACAGCGTTGGCGCACGCTCGAGAACTGTTGCAAGAAAGTCAGGTCGCCGCTTAAAGGCCCGCCAACGCCTCTAAAAGCCTGTCTATCTCCTCTACCGTATCGTAGTGCAGCGCGCTCACCCGTACCGCGCCGCCGCGCGCTTCCAGACCCAAATACTTCATCATCAAGTCGTAGGCGTAATAATGCCCGCTCGCCACGGCGATGTTTTGCTCAGCCAGCTTTTCAGCCACCTCTTGCGGCGCGTAGCCTTCTACGTTGAGAGAAACCGTCGCGGTGCGGCCTTCCGGGGTTTTCAGGCCGTAAACCTCCACCGGAAGGTTAGCAAGCCCGGTCAAAAGCCGCTCGGCCAGCGTGTGCTCATGCGCGCCGAAAGCCGCGTAGACCGCGCTCCATCTTTCGCGTTCCGACCCTTTCGCCCCTACCTCCCTTGAGAGCGCGTCAAAGTAATCAAAGGTGCCGCCGAAACCCACAATGGCCTCGTGATTTTGCGTGCCCGGCTCCCAGTTGATGGGGTGCGCGGAGGGGAAAAAGGCTAAACCGTGGTGGGGCAGCGTCTCGAGCACGTTCTCGCTCAAATAAAGCACGCCCAGGTGCGGCCCAAAAACCTTGTAAGGAGAGAACACGAGCATGTCCGCGCCCAAAGCCCCCACGTCCGGCAGGCGGTGGGGCGCGTAGTGGACGGCGTCCACCATCAAGAGCGCGCCCGCGTCGTGAGCCAGTCTTGCCGCGCCGGGAACGTCCGTAAGCGTGCCCAGCGCGTTGCTCGCAGCAGTCATGGCGATGAGCTTGGTTTTGTCTGAAAGTAACACCTCGAGGCCCGAAAGCTCGAGCCGCGCCTCCTCCCCCGTCGGCTTCCAGGTCTTGACCACAGCCCCACGCGCTTCCAAGCTGCGCCAGGGGTCCACGTTGGCGTGGTGGTCCAAGCCGGTCACGATGATTTCGTTCCCCTCTTCAAGCGCCCGCCCCACCCCGTCCGCCAAAAGCGTGACGAGCGTGGTCGCGTTAGGACCAAAAACAATATTCTCGGGCCGCGGCGCATTCAAAAACGTCGCCACCCGCGCCCGCACCGCCTCCTTGGCCTCGGTGACGCGTTGCGACTCCCTGTAAACGCCGCCCTTGTTGACGTTCATGGTGGTGAGCGCTCTAGTAATGCCCGCCACCACCATTTGCGGCACCTGCGCGCCCGCCGCGTTGTCGAAAAAGAGCGTGTCGCTTTCTAAAGCAGGATACTGCGCGCGAATCCAATCCAAAGGAAGCGCCGCGGCTTCGCTCGCCGGGTCCGTAGTAGGAAAGTTCATAGCCCAGTCTACCGAAGAATCGCAAGATAACACCACGTTGTCGCGTCACGAGGAGGTTTAGACTCTCTTTGGGGAGGTTGAAAGTGAAGCATAACGATTATGACGCCGAGGGCGTTGCGGGCGAGGACCCGTGCCCCGAGTGCGAAAGTCTGGACACGGTCACCTACCACTTTTGGGAGGGCTTTACCGAACTCGAGTGCCGCGCCTGCGGCTACTCGAGCGAACGCGAAGACGTGACCGAACTCACCCGCTACCGGGGCGACCTGCGCGAAAGCGGGCGCGACAAACCGCCCGTTCCGGTGCGAAAGCTCGAGGCCTAACGCGCGGGTCGTGAGGGCGCACGACGTTGTTTTCACGTTTATACGTTTACGTCATGTACGTCCTTATATTCACCCCCACAAAGGCGGTCTTGTGCGACTCCAACGCCGCCGGAGCGCCCCCGCACGCAGCATCCAACTCACCCTGCCGCTCACGCCGAGGAGGGTCTTGCGGGCGACTTGCCTCGAGTCTATAGTGGCGCAATGCTGTTCGAACAGTGCAAGAGTTTCGGGTACGAAAACGCCGCACGCGGGCGTGAAAGGAGACACATGGACGTAAGGGTGGTTCTCAGTTCGGACGAAATCATCAAGGGCCTCAAACACTACCGGCGCATCGCCAAACAAGACGTGCTGCGCGCGGCCGAAACCGCCAACCCCGACGTGTTCCGCGAGCACGCCGAGGCGCGCCGCACCGTCTACGCGCACCTCACAGAAATAGCCGAACGCGACACGCCGAGCGACGTGGTGCAAGAGGCGCTGAGGTGTTACCGCGACCTGCCCTTCGTGACGGGCACCGCTGAGGACGAGCACGCCGACATCAAGGGCCGCGAGAACGCTTTAGAGAACTTCTTTTTGATGATTGGCCTGGAGCCCAAGGTGCGGCGCGAAGTGAGGAGCCAGCGCCCGCCCCTCGCATCTCAGAGGGCCTAGGGTTTAGTCAAACAAGTTAGGCGCGGCGAACACGGCACGTTGCCCTTTGTAACGCGTTATAAGGTTGGGAGCGGCGTTTCTAAAACGTGTTCTTAGCGGCTACGTTCGACTTCCACACGCCCTAACGTGTGCGGCACCCGGAACGTGTGCCTTCAACTATTCTTTTGTTCGCTCCAATGACACCCTTTGAAGGTCGAGGCAGCGTCATGTCCGGTAGCCTAAAGCTGATCATGACCCACAAAACCGTAAAAAGCGACATTGAAGGGAGCGACGTGTGGATTTAGCCCAACTAGAAAAGGAGGCCAAAGCTTCCAAACCGCCCGCCTTGGAGGCCTTAAGCGACAACCTGGTTTTCGGCGAAGGCGACCCTGACGCCGACCTCATGATCGTCGGCGAAGCGCCCGGCGAGGACGAGGACGCCCAGGGCCGCCCCTTCGTGGGCCGCTCGGGGCAACTGCTCGACCGGATTCTGGAGAGCGTCGGCCTCCACCGGGACGACATTTACATCACCAACATCGTCAAGTACCGCCCGCCGGGCAACCGCAACCCCAAGCCCGACGAAATAGCAGCGAGCGAGCCCCTGTTGATTGAGCAAATCAAGCTCATCAAGCCCCAGATCATCGCCACCCTGGGCAACGTGCCGACGCAGTTTTTCGCGGGCACGAAGGAGGGCATCACCAAAACGCGCGGCAACTGGTACGAATGGCACGGCGTCCGGGTGTTTCCCCTTTTTCACCCTGCCTACCTGCTGCGCAACCCGAGCCGCGAGCGCAACTCGCCGAAGTGGCTCATGTGGGAGGACATGAAAACGCTCAAAGAGACCCTCGACGCGCTCGGCCCCAAGCCTGCCAACGTGGTGATCGACAACGCGAAGCAAGAGGGGCTGTTTTAGGGGGGTGGGGAGTTTTATTACCGCTTTTGAATCGCTGCGTGGAGGAAAAAAGCACCGAGCACCGAGTTGAAAGTGTTCTCGGTGCTCGGTACTTCTTACTCTCGACTTTGTCTCTAGCAGTAACGAGACCCACAGCGAAAACGCAGGGCGAACTCCGTACTTGCGCTTGCTGTAGCTCTTAGACCCTTTTTGGTAGCCTACGCGTATGGCAAACTCGCATTTTATCGGTCTCGTCCAGTCGCTTCTTTCCACCGCGCAGGCGGCGCTGGGCGAGGCGGACGGCCCGCTGGTATCGCGTATGGCTCGAGACGGCGTGCTGGCGCGGCGCAGCGCGCAGAGGAGTCTGGAACTTTTGGAGATGCTCGGGCAGAAAACGGCGGGCAACTTGGACGAGACAGAACGCGACGTGCTCAACCGGGCGCTTCAGACGGTGCGGGGGGGGCTCGAGCGCTTTTCGGAAGCGCCGGACGCGGAAATAAGGCTGAGCAACTAGGTGCGCGCGCTTCTCCAGCGCGTGGCCTGGGCCAGGGTCGAGGTCGCGGGCGAGACCGTGGGCGAGACGGGCTCAGGCCTGCTCATCTTGCTCGGTGTTACGCACGAAGACGGACCCGACGAGGTCGAACGTTTGGCGCGCAAGGTGAGCAAGCTGCGCGTCTTTAACGACGCCGAGGGCAAGATGAACCGGAGCGTGACGGACGTTGGCGGGGGCGTGCTCGTCGTGAGCCAGTTCACCCTCTACGCGGACGCGCGGCGCGGCAACCGCCCGAGCTACCTAGACGCCGCGCCGCCGGAGCACGCCGACGCGCTCTACGAGAGTTTTATCGCGGCACTAAGAGCCTTGGGTCTCCCCGTCGCCTCGGGTCGGTTCGGGGCGGACATGAAAGTGAGCGGGCTCAACGACGGGCCGGTAACGATTCTACTAGACACCGTTCAGTTGCAGACCTGAGCGGGCTCGAGCCGCGTTCGCCCGCGACACCATGTCAATCCACCACGTTAAACCACGTTAAAGAAACGACGGAGCCGTCCGGCACGATCTGAAAAGATGATCTGTGGCGGTTTTCTGAGCAATTTAAAACAAGACGTAAAACCTTTGACGGGGTAAAAGTACCTGTAGATGAACGTCAAAGATTAAAGCGACTTGGAAAGGAATCTATGGCTGACAACAACCATTATGACGCAATCGTTATCGGCGCGGGGCAGGCCGGGGGGCCGCTCGCGGGGGCCTTAGCGGAGGCGGGACAAAGGGTGGCGCTCGTCGAGCGCGCGCAGGTGGGCGGCACCTGCGTCAACCGGGGCTGCACCCCCACCAAGACGATGGTCGCCAGCGCCAAGGTCGCGCACATGGCGCGGCGGGCGGCGGACTACGGCGTCCAGACCGGACCCGTGTCGGTGGACATGAAAAGGGTGCGCGAGCGCAAAAGAAAGGTCGTTGAGGAGTTCCGCGAAGGCAGTCTCAAGAGCATTAAGAGCAAAGACGGGTTGGACTTTATTCGCGGCGAGGCGCGCTTTACGGGCGAGCGGAGGCTCGAGCTTGCGTTAGAGGGCGGCGGCTCTCGCACCGTCACCGCCGACAAGGTTTTCATCAACACGGGCCAAAGCCCCCTCATCCCGCCTATGGACGGACTTGACGGCGTAAACCACCTCACTTCTGCAACGGTGATGGAACTTGACGAGGTGCCCGAGCACCTGCTCATCTTGGGCGGCGGCTATATCGGCATCGAATTCAGCCAGATGTTCCGGCGCTTCGGCAGCGAGGTGACCATCGTCCAGCGCGGCGACCAGCTTTTGGCGCGCGAAGATAAAGACGTAGCGGACGCGGTGGCGGATATCCTGCGCGAAGACGGCATTGCTGTGCTGCTCGAGACCGACGGCAAGCGTGTGGAGGGTGGGGACGGTGTCACCCTGACTGTTGAGGGGCCCGACGGCGAAAAAACGTTGCACGGTTCGCATCTTCTTGTGGCGACGGGGCGCAAGACCAACACCGAGGGGCTGGGGTTAGAGAAAGCGGGCGTCGAGACCGACAAGCGCGGCAACATCGTCGTGGATGATTACCTCAAAACCACCGCCGGGGGCGTTTACGCGCTGGGCGACGTGAAGGGCGGCCCGGCCTTTACCCACATCTCTTACGACGACTACCGCGTCGTCAAGGCGAACGTGCTGAACGGAGAGAACAAATCCATCAAAGACCGGCTCGTGCCCTACACCGTGTTTATGGACCCGCAGTTGGGCCGCGTCGGGCTTTCTGAAAGCGAGGCGCGCGAGGCAGGGCGCAATATAAGAATCGCCAAAATGCCAGCGAGCAGCGCGGCGAGGGCCATCGAGACGGGCGAGACGCGGGGGCTTTTGAAGGCGGTGGTGGACGCCGACACGGACCAGATTCTGGGCTGCGCGATTCTGACGATGGAGGGCGGCGAGATTATGGCGGTGTTGCAGATGGCGATGATGGGCGGGGTGCCCTACACCACCATCCGCGACAGCGCCTTTTCGCACCCGACGCTGGCCGAATCGCTGAACAACCTGTTCTCGAGCTTTACCGACTAGAGGGTGCTTGGACATTCATGACCTCCCCCCTTAACAAGGGGGGATCGAGGGGGGATCTTCTCCTACCGATTGGCCGCAAAATCGGAAGAGGCGATCCCCCCAACCCCCCTTATTAAGGGGGGCTTCTTTAGGAACTCGAGCCTTTCTTGGATATCCTCTAAAGCCAGCTCTAGCGCCGCACAGGGCGTGCAGAGCCACGCCTACCTCGGCATCATCTTGCGTCACGGAGCATGAACGCTTGCTCCTGTTCCCAATCCCGTCAGCCGGTTTTTCAAATTTTTACATAAAGCCGCGTGTAGAGGAGGCCGGAGCGCCGCACCCGTTCTCGCAAGAGGACGAGTCCCTGCGCCCTAAGCAGCGGCGCGGGGTCCACCAAATGAGCCGCCTCCATGCGCGTCTGCACACGAAAAAAAGCGTAAAGCGGCCTCAGCCACAAAAGCGCGTGCAGCCGCCCCCAGCCCCGTTCGGGCACGCAGAAGTCCGCCACGTACCACAACCCGCCCCGCCGGAGGCTCGAGGCCAGCGCGGGCACAAGGCGCGCCAGCGTGGGTTTGTTAAACACGTCGAGAAAAAAGAGCGTGACGAGGAGGTCGTAGTGGTGGGGCGGGAACGCGAGCACGCGCGCGTCGCGCACGAAAAAACGCACGCGGTCGGCTTCTTTGGGGCCCAGACGCCGCCGGGCACGGGCGACCATTTTGGGGCTCGAGTCCACCACATCAACGAAGCACACCGGATTGACCCGCAGCAAAGTTTTCAAGAAGCGTCCGTCCCCCTCACCCAAAACGAGCACGCGGCGCGCGCTTCTAAGCTCCCCCAAAAAAGCGGTTCGGCTACGTTCTAAGGCGCGACCAAAGGCGAGGCGCTCGAGCCGTTCGTAAACACCCGCGAGGCCGTCAAAGTCCCCTAAAGCAGCCACGGCCACAACAAGAGAAGCGGCAGGGGCGTGAGCAGCGCGGCGTCGGCGAGTGTGCGCAGGAGGGTGGGCTCGAGGGAAAACGCGCGGCGCAAGTGCTCGAGCCCGCACAAAAGGAGCGCGCTCGCCGCCACGCATAAAAGAAGCGTGTGAGGCCCGAAAAACGCGCCCGCGAGCGCGAGGCCCGCGAGTCCCAGGGCGAGGGGCGACAGCCACAAACCTATGCGCGGATAACATAAAGCGACCGAGGGCTGCCCCTGCGCCCGGTCTAGGGGCGCTTCCCAGAGGGCGATAAAGGCGCAGTTCAGCGCGCAGAGCAGGCCGAAAAAAAGCATGGGGAGGAGCAGCGCGCCGAGACCGACCCGCGGCAGGAGGAACA
Organism: Trueperaceae bacterium; assembly: GCA_965214995.1. Taxonomy (GTDB): domain Bacteria; phylum Deinococcota; class Deinococci; order Deinococcales; family Trueperaceae; genus CBDCCT01. The sequence continues at coordinate 2,185,432 of CBDCCT010000002.1, read as the reverse complement.
GGGCCGCGCCCACGCCGAAAAGCGCCCCCACCTGCGCCTCCTTGGGCACGTACAGAGGGAGAGGGACGCGCACATGAACCCCCAAAAGGTAAAGAAGCGCCGCGCCCGCCACGCCGAGCCCCCAGCCCAGTTCGGCGCGCGTGAGGCTTAGAGCCAGCCCCAAACTCCCCACAAGCAAGCCCAGCCACACGACGAAAAGCGCCCGGCGGTGCGTTGCGTAGAAGCGGTGACGCGCCGTGTGGGGCGCGCGCCCGTCAAACTTCAGGCCGTCGAGCAGGCGGTCCGCCGCATAAACGAGCCAGACCGAGGTACCCAGGAGCACGTAGTGGTAGGGCTCGAGCCTCACCCCGAACGCGCGCGCGAAAAGCGCCTGCCAGAGGAGCGCCACGGCGGGCGCGTCGAGCGAGAGCGTGGTGGGCAGGGCCCAGAGCTTGACGAGGGGCCGGGACGAGAACCAGAGAAGGGCGCGGTTGCGGACCAAGGTCCCCGTATCCTACGCTTCCTTTCGCTGCCAAAGGGTAGCGGCACCCCTGAAGAGGAGTGGTGAAAAAAGGGGTAAGGGAGCCAAAGTGTGAGGGTAAAAAGGGAACAATTAAGGTGAGGGCGGGTGATTCGGAAGCGCCGAGCCCATCCTCACAACCGTGAAGCTTGCATGACCTGCATGACAAAGCGATGACGTGCTCCCGTTAACCTCTTGTACGGGAGGAACGAATGAAAAAACTCACACTCTTACTTCTACTTCTCACCCCCGCCGCGTTCGCGCAAGACGCCATCAACATCGCGGGCTCCTCGACCGTCTACCCCGTCACGCTGGGCATGGCCGAAGAGTTCAACATCGAAACGGGCACCGACGTGACCGTCCAATCGACGGGCACGGGCGGCGGCTTCGAGCTCTTTTGCGACGGCGAGACCGCCATCAACGACGCGAGCCGCCCCATCGAGCAGGACGAAATCGAGGCTTGCCAGGCCAACGGCATCAACCCCATCGAGATTCCCGTAGCCTTTGACGCGCTCACCATCGCGGTCAACCCCGAGAACGACTGGGTCGACTGCATGACCACCGAAGAACTTCAGACGCTCTGGGCGCCCGATTCCTCTGTGGAACAGTGGAGCGACATCCGCGCCGAGTGGCCGGACGAGCCCATCAACCTCTTCGGCCCCGCCACCACGAGCGGCACCTTTGATTATTTCACCGAGACCATCGTCGGCGAGGCGGACGCGAGCCGCACCGACTACTTCCCCAGCGAAGAGGACGAGGTGCTGGCCGAAAACGTCACCAACGACCCCTACGCGCTCGTCTATCTGGGTTACGCCTACTACGCCGAGGACACGGAGCGCCTCAAGGCGGTCGCCGTCGACTCGGGCGAGGGCTGCGTCGAACCTTCCGTCGAGAACATCGAGAACAACACCTACACCCCCCTCTCGCGCCCGCTGTTCATCTACGTGAGCGACCAGGCGCTCCAGAACAACCCCGCCGTGCGCGACTTCGTTACGTTCTACCTCTCCCCGGACAACCGCGAGGTCATCGCGGACACGGGCTACGCGCTCCTTAACGACAGCACCTACGAAGAGGGTCTAAGCAAGATCAGTCAGTAGCCAAGGGCATTGTTGACGTGCCGGTTGACATGCCGTTGACATACCGTTGACACGCCCCAGCTAACGTGGCCTCCGGAGCACCCCTCCGGAGGTTCCTTGCGTTAAAAATTTGAGGTCTTTCGCTTTGCTTTGGGAGGATGGGCTCGAGCCGCCCTCCGAGATCCCACCCTGTAAGCCGTCAGATAGACTCAAACATCCGGCAAACCGCACGGGATAAAGTACCTGATAAAGTACGGAGAACATGATGGTCAAACCCCCCGCCAACCTGACCCGACGCGCCAACCGCAACGTAGGCGAAAACGTCATCAGGCTCCTCTTACTCGTCTGCGCGAGCGTGTCGGTGCTCACGACCCTGGGCGTCATCGTCGCGCTGGCGAGCGAGACCGTGGGCTTTTTCGCCGACCCCGCGGTGACGTTCCGCGAATTTTTCACCGGGCGCGAGTGGACGCCGCTCTTTTCAGCGGCGCAGCAGCACTTCGGCATCCTGCCGCTGCTGGTGGGCACGCTGCTCGTGACGACCATCGCGCTCCTCGTGGGCGTGCCCCTGGGGCTCGGCGCGGCGGTGTTTTTGGCGGAGTTCGCCGGGACGCGCACGCGCCGCATCATCGTGCCCATTTTGGAGATTCTCGCGGGCATCCCCACGGTCGTTTTAGGTTATTTTGCGCTTCTTACGCTCACGCCCATTCTCAAATCCTTTGTGCCAGGTTTGCAAACGTCCAACGCGCTCTCCGCGGGCATCGTCATGGGCTTTATGATCATGCCGACGGTGAGCAGCATCTCGATTGACGCGATGCGGGCGGTGCCCATAGGCTTACGCGAGGCCGCTTACGGCCTGGGCTCGACCAAGGCGGAGGTGGTCACCAAGGTCGTCATGCCCGCCGCCCTGTCGGGCATCGTCGCGGCCTTTATTTTGGCGATGTCGCGCGCCATCGGCGAGACGATGATCGTGACCTTAGCGGCGGGCCAGCTGCCCAACATCACCTTCGACCCGCGCCATACGGTCGAGACGATGACCGCCTTTATCGCCAACGCCGCGCAAGGCGACCAGCCCGCGGGCTCGCTCGGCTCGAGAGCGCTCTACGCGGTCGGGGCCACGCTCTTTCTGGTCACGCTGCTTTTGAATATCATCTCGCAGCAGGTCGTGCGCCGCTTTTCGGAGAAGTACGAGTGAGGAAACCTGTGGACTCGAGCCGCAACGTACCCACCTCCGCCTCCCGCCCGTCCGACGGGCGAGGCGCGGCGAAAACCCTTTTGGGCTCCGAGGAGCGCGCCCGGCTAAAGCGGCGGCAGCGGCGCGAGGGGATTTTACGCGCCGTGACCTTTGTGCCGATGGTCTTGGGACTCCTGCTCATCTTGTTCGTGTTCGCGTCGAACATCAACCGGGCCGTCTCCTGGCAGCTCGTGAACCCGGCCTCGTCCTCGAGCGGCGAGCTTTTCCCCGCAAGCGAAGTCGAAAACGACCGGGACGCGCTGAGGCTCGAGCTTTTGGCTCAAGGCGAGACCGCGGAGGCCAACGAAGTGCTTTTCGGGGACGCCGAGGAGCTGCGCAAGTTCAACCGCCGCAACCGCGTGGATTACCTCCCTTACGCCAACGGCGAAACGGACCAGGTCTACGTCTGGTCGCTGCGCGACGACATCGAGGAGCAGTACGGCTACCTGCAAGGGCGCCTGAACCGCGATGAACTCTTAGCCGAGGCTCAAGCCGAGGGCTACAACCTGCTCTTGAACCCGACTTTGGACCGCGAGTTTTTGCTGCGCGGCAACTCCCGGAGCCCGCAGATGGCGGGCTTCTACAACGCCATGATTGGCACCCTGTGGGTCATCGGCCTGGTGCTCCTCATCTCCGCGGTTGTCGGGGTGGGCAGCGCGATTTACCTCGAAGAGTACGCGCCCAAAAACTGGTTTAGCGCCTTTTTAGAGGTGAACCTGCGCAACCTAGCCGGGGTCCCCAGCATCGTCTACGGGATTCTGGGTCTGTACGTGTTCGTGCGCGCGCTCACCCTTGGGCGCAGCGTCATCTCGGCAGCCTTGACGCTCACGCTGCTCATTTTGCCCGTGGTCGTTATCGCCGCGCGCGAGGCGATTCGCGCGGTGCCGAGCTCGCTACGCCAGGCGAGCTACGGCTTGGGCGCGACGAAGTGGCAAACCGTGAGCCGCGTGGTCTTGCCCAATGCGGTGTCGGGCATCGTCACCGGGGTGATTTTGGCGATTGCGCGGGCCATCGGCGAGACCGCGCCCCTGCTCTTGGTCGGCGGCGCGGGGCTCGTGACGACCGTGCCGGGCGGCTGGGATGTGCTTAAAGACACCTTTACGGTGATGCCCCTGCAGATTTACACCTACTTCGGCCTGCCCAACCAGGACGCCTTTTTGTCCGTGGCGTCGGCGGGGATTCTCATCCTGCTCGGGATTTTGGTCGCCATCTACCTCGCCGCCTTTGTGGTGCGGACGCGTTTCGAGCGCAAGTGGTGAGGCGTGAAGTTGAGTGGGCTCGAGCAAGACGCTCTGAAAGCCATGAACATCACTAGCACGAAAGGAGTCAAGGATTAGGAAGTTTGAACCGAAAGGTTCTGAACCTTTTGACGTTCGACTTCCGCCCACACCCCTATGGCACTTCCCGGTTATAAAGAACTCGAGGGGCATCAAACGGTCCGCACCGCGCCCGTGCCCGACGACGAGGCCGTCGTCAGCATCAAAGGCTTCGGCCTTTGGTACGGCGACTTTAGGGCGCTGCACGGCAACACCGTCAACTTTCCCAAAAATCAGGTCACGGCGCTTATCGGCGCGTCCGGCTGCGGCAAGTCCACCCTGCTGCGCTGCATCAACCGCATGAACGACCTTATCCCGTCCGTCAAGGTCGAGGGCGAAGTGGTCTACGAGGGCGTCAGCCTTTATGAACGGGCCATCGACCCGGTCGAGGTGCGCCGCCGCATCGGCATGGTGTTTCAAAAGCCCAACCCTTTTCCCAAGAGCATCTTCGACAACGTCGCTTTTTCTCCGCGCATCAACGGCTATAGGGGCGACCTCAAAGCGCTCGTGGAGCGTTCTTTAAAGGGCGCGGCGCTCTGGGACGAGGTCAAGGACAAGCTTAAATCGCCCGGCTTAAGCCTGTCAGGCGGCCAGCAGCAGCGGCTTTGCATCGCTCGAGCGATGGCGCAAGAGCCCGACGTGATTCTCATGGACGAGCCCACCAGCGCGCTCGACCCCATCGCCACCGACCGCATCGAGCAGCTTATCAACGAGATAAAAAAAGATTACACCGTCATCATCGTCACGCACAACATGCAGCAGGCGGGGCGCGTCGCGGACCGCACCGTGTACATGCACCTGGGCCACATCATCGAGGAGGGGCCGACCGACCAGATTTTCACGCACCCCAAGCACGAGGTGACCGAGCGCTACATTTCAGGCCGCTTCGGCTAGCGCGTGCTCGGTCTCTCACTTCCCCCGAGCTACCTGGCGGGCACCCCGAAGTCGGAGGAGGCTGCGCTCCTCTTGAAAACCTGCGGCGAGCCCGGCTCCTTTTTGAATGAACTTAAAATCCAGGGGGTTGCGTCGGTCGAGCTGCGTAAAGTCCGCGAGGACGCGCCGCCCGACCTCATCCTTAACGCCGCACAGCGGGTGTGGGCGGCGGGGCTCAGCATCACCCTCCACGGCACCACGCCGGAGGTGAGTGGGGATACGCTTAACGACCTTTTCCCGCCCCTTAACGGTTTCTGGAACGCGTTCGCCGAGCACCAACAAGGGGTGGTGATGACGCTCCACGCCTACCGGGCGCGTGCGGGTGAAATGGAGCCTCTCGAAGCAAAAACGGTCAGGCTGGTGCGCGATATTCTGGAGGATGCGGATCGGCGTGGGCTGCCGCTCAACGTCGCCTTGGAACTCAACCGCGCCAAAGACTGGGTAGACCCGAGCTACACCTACAACGGGTTATTAGGGATGTGGCGGGAGATTGACCACCCGCGCGCCGGGTTCTGCTGGGACTTGGGCCACGCTTACCGCAACGTGACGGAGCGGGGGCTGGTGCTCGAGCCCCCGCAGGAATTTTTGGAGCGCACCATCCACACCCACATTCACGACTTGTCCGCTACGGGTCAGACGCACTGGCCGCTGACAAGAGGCGTCGTTCCGCTGGAAATGTTCGTTGAGGCGCTTGAAAACGCTGGGTACGGAGGGGTCTACAACCTCGAGCTGAGCCCCACACGCTTTCGTCAAGCCGAGGGTGTGCGGGAGGGTATGGACTCGAGTATAAACAGGCTGGCGCGTGTGCTGGCTTAAATTTGGACGCCGCGACGGCTAAAGCAACACGATACTTCGAAAAGCGGGTGACACTTCGAGCAAATCAGGCACGTGCTCTGCCCACCAGTTGTTTCAATCCACACCCGCCCCGAAGAGCGGGTGAAACCGGCACGGGGGGTCACGTCGAGGATAAGGCCGTAGTTGTTTCAATCCACACCCGCCCCGAAGAGCGGGTGAAACTGCGTTCGGCCCAGGTATCAACGCCAAAACGTGGTGGTTTCAATCCACACCCGCCCCGAAGAGCGGGTGAAACCTACCGGGCGCGGGGCTACCGCCTGGTGAGGCCGGAGGGGTTTCAATCCACACCCGCCCCGAAGAGCGGGTGAAACCGCCCTCCGCGCCGAAAAGCGCACCCTCGAGGGCAGTTTCAATCCACACCCGCCCCGAAGAGCGGGTGAAACCCAAGCGGATGTACTTTAAGCCGCACAGCTACGTGTTTCAATCCACACCCGCCCCGAAGAGCGGGTGAAACCAGGCCATTCGCCGTTTTCGGCCACATATATGTTTCAATCCACACCCGCCCCGAAGAGCGGGTGAAACTTTCTGTCACGCTATCCGCGCAACGAGGAGATTAGTTTCAATCCACACCCGCCCCGAAGAGCGGGTGAAACTTTATAACTATGCTCTAGCTCATGGCCTCGAGCCGGTTTCAATCCACACCCGCCCCGAAGAGCGGGTGAAACACGCTTGGCTATTCGAGGTGTTGTATCGCTTCGAGTTTCAATCCACACCCGCCCCGAAGAGCGGGTGAAACCATCTAGCTTGCGCTTTAGTTCATTAACAGTTGGGTTTCAATCCACACCCGCCCCGAAGAGCGGGTGAAACCCTACGTGCAAAAGTTTTTCTAGGCTAGCCGACCGTGTTTCAATCCACACCCGCCCCGAAGAGCGGGTGAAACCTACCTCACTCCAGAGTCTCCTTTAGACAGGAGGGTTTCAATCCACACCCGCCCCGAAGAGCGGGTGAAACCAAACACAGAAACCCATAAGGGCTCGAGTTTTGTTTCAATCCACACCCGCCCCGAAGAGCGGGTGAAACCGCCGTTGTAGGTGTAAGACGCGCCCGCGGGCACGGTGTTTCAATCCACACCCGCCCCGAAGAGCGGGTGAAACCGGGCTTTCTCAGGCTGCTCAACTACGAGGGCATGTTTCAATCCACACCCGCCCCGAAGAGCGGGTGAAACACCCCTGTGAGTGTGACCTATGCACTCGAGCACAAAGTTTCAATCCACACCCGCCCCGAAGAGCGGGTGAAACCTGGAGCGTGTCGTAGCAGCAGGCGATACCGGGGTCGAGTTTCAATCCACACCCGCCCCGAAGAGCGGGTGAAACTCACCACAAGATTTGGAGATGCCGGTGTACCACTTGTTTCAATCCACACCCGCCCCGAAGAGCGGGTGAAACTTGGACGACGGCTTGTATAGCGATGAGGGCGATGTGTTTCAATCCACACCCGCCCCGAAGAGCGGGTGAAACCCTAAAGACAAACCACATATAGCACTCCGTTCCTGTTTCAATCCACACCCGCCCCGAAGAGCGGGTGAAACCGACCTGTAGAGAGGCAAGCATACCAACCCAAAGAGCCCCGAAGAGCGGGTGAAACCACGGGATAGGCCACCACACTGCTTGTTTCAATCCACACCCGCCCCGAAGAGCGGGTGAAACCAGACCGGGGATTTCAAGGATGCGCTCGCAACGCTGTTTCAATCCACACCCGCCCCGACGGGTGAAACGAGCGCTCGAGCGCCCCACCCGCTTGTAGTAGTTTCAATCCACACCCGCCCCGAAGAGCGGGTGAAACCTGGTTGACCGTGAGCCCAGGCGTGAGGTTCGCCATGTTTCAATCCACACCCGCCCCGAAGAGCGGGTGAAACTACCAAAAATCGTCCAGATGCGCTCGCGGTCGCGCAAGGCCGGGTTTCACCCCAAAGACTCCATCTTCGTTTCAATCCACACCCGCCCCGAAGAGCGGGTGAAACCACGACCTTCGGAGAGCAAGCAGCGGTTTCAATGTTCATCCGGGCCTCGAACAGGCACGTTGTTTCAATCCACACCCGCCCCGAAGAGCGGGTGAAACGTCTTTAGCAGCATGGTCGAGCGGCTTATAGGAGTTTCAATCCACACCCGCCCCGAAGAGCGGGTGAAACCGTTGGTCTGCGAGAGCAGGGTGCCCGAGCTCGAGGGGTTTCAATCCACACCCGCCCCGAAGAGCGGGTGAAACTGTGTGCGCTGCCACGGGGTTGCCAAAAAAATGTCGGTTTCAATCCACACCCGCCCCGAAGAGCGGGTGAAACTCGCCCCCGCGGTTTCGGTTTCACACACCCGCCCCGAAGAGCGGGTGAAACCAGGAGCGGCTCGGGCAAATCACAACGGCCATGGATCCTCACCAGACCTCGTGTTTCAATCCACACCCGCCCCGAAGAGCGGGTGAAACCGCCACAAGTTCCCCAGAATCCACACCCGCCCCGAAGAGCGGGTGAAACCGCGGTTCCCGCCACTCTGTTTCAATCCACACCCGCCCCGAAGAGCGGGTGAAACGCTATCTATTCTACACGCCTTGAGCAAGGGAATCTAACACAACCCTTTCGCGGACCTCCCAGCTCGAGCCCTTTTTTCAGTGAGAGGTGCATCACCTTGATTGTCAGGGTTCCCGCCGTCACGCAAAAAACGGCTGGCGCGAACCCTCCGGGCTTTTGGACGGCACTGGGGGTTCGCGCAGGGGCTCAAGGGTCTAAAGGATAAGCGGCTCGGTAAAGTCAGTATACCTGTCTAAACCGAACGTCTCCAAAAATTGCTCGCGCGCGCCGTGCAGCTTGTAGACGCGCAGGCTGTCTTTGTGCGGGTTGATGACCCTCTCGAGCTTGGCGCACAGCGCCTCGTACTGCGCCTCGTCAACTAAACATTCAAAGACGGAATACTGCACGCGCTGGCCGTAGTTCTTACAGGTCTGGGCGACCTTGTGAAGGCGGCGTCGCCCCGCTTTGGTTTCGGTGTTGACGTCGTACGCGACCAGGATGGTCATGGGTCTACTCACGCTTTCTGCACAAAGGGCGGGTAGTCGGGCGCGTCGCCGCGCAGGTGCCGGGCCAAAAAGCGCGCCTGAACGTGAGGAACCAAACCGAAGGGGAGGTTGGAAGCGAGCAGCGGGTGCGGCACCTCGTCTTGTTTGCGGTGTTGGTAGGCGCTGAGCAGCGTTTTGCGGGCATCTTCGGTCATCTCGACAGCACCGCCCGGACGTTGCGAAAAATCGTCGGCTTTGATCTGGCCGCGGTTGATGAGCGTCAGCACCAGGCGGTCGGCGAAGGGCGAGCGTAGCTCCTCCATCAGGTCCAAGGCGAGCGAGGGGCGACCGGGGCGCAGCGCGTGCAAAAAGCCCATTTGTGGGTCCAGGCCGACCCCTTCGCAGGCGCCTATACAGTCGTTTTTGAGCAGCGAGTAGGTGAACGACAGCAGGGCGTTGACCGGGTCTAGGGGCGGGCGGCGGTTTCGGCCTCTAAAGACGAAGTTCTCTTTGTCCGTACGAATCATGCTGTTAAAAGCGGCAAAGTACGCTTTGGCGGCGTCTCCCTCGGCACCACGGACCTCGTCCAGGCGGCGCAGCTTGGGCAGCTTTCTGATGGTGTCGGCGTGAACTTTGGCGGCGCTCCGCAGCCCGCTTTCGTCCTCTTCCGTGGGGGCTTCTCGAGCCGCGCGCATGAGCGTCGCCCGGGTGTTTTGCAGCTTGCCCGCCACCATGTTGCGGGCGATGTCCAGGGTGGCTTCCGCCCGGTCGAGCGCGCCGTTTTGGGCGCGGCGCAAGAGCACGTTGCCGGTGGTGGGGCCGCTCAAGCGTCCCTTAAAGCGTCCGCTCCGGGACAGCCACACCACGGCGCGACCGTCCTCGGCGCAGCGGTGGAGCAAAAAGGGGCTCACCAGCACGTTGCCGAACATCACGATGGCCCCGAGGTGGTGTAGCGGTATCGGAGGGAAGGCGGTTCCCTCAACATCAATCTTGACGGTGTCGTGGTCTAGGCGCAAGTAGCTCCCCTGGGTCTGCACATAGAGGGTGTTGAGAATCTGCTTCACGCCTCGACCTCAAAGAGCGCGGCTCGAGCCCCGGCGTCATAATTTTTGAGCGCGAACGGCATACAAGCGTCTATGAGCGAACATTTGGGGCAGCGGTCGTCGGCGACGGGCGGCGGCAGCACGTCCTGATGAAAAAGCCCCCGCACCGCCTCGGTGGTTGTTACGACCCGCTCGCGCAACGCCTCATCAAACGCGACGACGCGCCGCCGCCGCGTGCGGGCGTAGTAGAGGCTTCCTTCGGGCACTGTGACCTCTAGCATCTCCTCCAAGCACAGCGCCTGCGCGCAGAGTTGCACGTCGTCGGCCTCCCTGAGCTTGCGCGCGCCTACTTTATATTCGACGGGGTAGGGCGTACCGTCCGCCAAAAACTCGACCACGTCCGCCTTGCCGACGAGCCCGAGCCTGTCGGAAAAGAGCGGCAGGGCGCGCTCGACCCGCACCCCGGCGATGAATTCGTGCTCGGGGGTGTCGACGCGTTCGTGCGCGCGGTTGCCGCGCAGGGTGTAGAGGTTTTCGTCATACGTTCCCTCGACGTGGATGAGCGCGCACTGTCTGGGGCAGTAGAGGTAGTGCTGGAGGGCGCTGATGAGGACGGGGTCGTCCATGTCAGGGCTCGAGAACGCGCAGGTTATCCGCCACGACCAAATGCGTTAAGGTAACTCCAGGAAATCCGTATGCTTCTAAGGAACCCTCAGCCGGGGCGGCGATAGCGTAATTCTCGACGCAGCGCGGAGCGTCCACGCCGTCCTTTTTCTTGGCTTCAACCAGCTTGAGCAGTTTATGCGAAGGCGCGTTCCCCTTGTTGGAATCGTGGCTGAAAACGAACAATCCTTGAACATTCATCTGCCCTCTAGCTGCTGAATGGTCGAATTCAAAGAGGTTCACGAGAGCCTCCCAAAGATGCTCCATATCGTTGCTGCTAACTCCGGTGCCACCTTCTTCATATGTTCTAGCCAGAAAGGGATTGAAGAAACCGCTCGAGCGGTAGAGGCCGTAGGGCAACAACGCCTTTCTACCTAATTCAGTAGACTTGCGCTTCCTGTCAGACTCTTTGGTAATAGCAACCCTCGAGATGCCAAGGTCATAGGCCAGAACCGGGTCGGCAGAGCGCGCGAATGTGAGCTGCACGGGGCCGCGTACCTGGCCCGCGTTAAGGCCCGTGCTTAGCACGGCACCGAACATGCGAATGTCAAAAAAGCCGCGAATCATGTTTTCTCGAGCATCCCTACGCTTCGCGGGGCTTATGCTCTTCTTTCCCGTTGCGGCGTCCGCGAGACGCTTTGCAATCGCGTCGAGCTTTCGCTTGAGGTCTTTCTGTTCGGTATCAAGGTCTTCGGACAACCTTTTCTTGATGTCGTTAAGTTTAGCATCCTCGCCCGTGTAAATTAGTTGGTTGTCATCAAGCGCGAATCCTGACTCAAGGCTTTGCAAACGGGCGACCAATTCTTCGTCCTCGAGTTCCTGTTCGGTCAGTTCCGTAAAGGCGGGCTCTACGCCAGCATCCCGAAAGCCCCTTAGAATGAGCGTATTCAACGCATCTTTGCTTTGAATAAAGATGGGCTGACCTAAGACAAGGGCAGCGTAGTCTCGAATCTTGCGCTTCAGCGCCACATCGGTTACTAAGCCATGATTAGTTTGGGGGTCAACGCGCGGTAGATTGCCCGCGTCTGGGTCGCCATTGGGGTTGCCGTCCAGAACGTCGAAGAGAAAGACCCACTCGTGGCGCTTGCTGGACTGGGTGACAATGTTGAGCTTTTCCTCTGGTATCACTTGTTGCCTCCTCCGCTTTCGTTATGGTCGGTTAGTTCCTTCCGCTTACGGTAGGTCACGCGCTGACTCCAGTAACCGATACCGAACTCTCCTTGTTGCTGCACCGAGAGGATGTCCGGCAAGCCTCCGTTTTCGCCAATCACCCGCATCAGATGCCCAAGCTGGTTGGAAAGAGTGCCGTACCCCCTTCCCTGACGCCGCAGGCTAGGAAGGTGGGCTCTCATAGCCTGATTGTGCAAGCGCGTGAGATGAGTACCCGGCGCTGCCGCCACCGATGAATAGAAGCGGTCAATGATGGTGGCGTTGATATCCTGACCGCTGGCCCGACGCTGGGCTTCCTCGAGCACCGCAAGCACCCGCCCACACAGGTAGGGGACGCTCTGCTCAGTCTCATCTAATTCCTTCATGGTTGTTGCCCGCTCCTTTCCGTAGGTCACGACGAGCTTGACGGCTGCCAAAGCTGCGTGAATGTCCCAGAACCTTTGCTGCTCCTTTAGGTACTCCTCCTCTTTCCCCGTTGACCAAAGCGTACGAATCCTTTGCGTAGCTACGTTCAGCAACCCTTGGGGCGGTAGATGGCCTGAATAGGCTGTTCGCAGAAGTGGGCGGAGCAAGTTGGTATCTGTCGTCTTGAGCGCGTGGAGAAGCTGTCTCACCGTAAAGGGTCGCGGCGGTTCACCCCACGGGCCAATCAGCATGGTCGCCTCTGCATACCTGTCTAACCGCTCGAGCGCGTCGCCGACGGACTCACTCAACCACTCCCTAACTACCATGCGGCCCTTGTTGGCCGAGAGCACCGCCAAATTGAACTTGGCATCGTCAACAAGAGTATTCAGGCCACGAGCCCTGAGCATGTGAGGATAGGCGAGCACTTCTCTGATTTGGCTTAGCATCGCCGGGGGCTTTCCAGGAGCTACATCCTGAACCGCTGCCGCCAGAAGCTCCAAGGGGTCTTCTATCACCACCTCGCCCACTTGCTCGGCGGGTAACTCCCGCGACAGCCAGAAGATAGCCAACTGGTTTTTGAGCGGACTTTTTACCGCACTCTTGGATTCGTCACGGGTCAATACGGAAGCGTTGCGTTTGCTGCGTATGAGATAGTCGAGACTATCAATGACATCATTGGCGCACGTAAAACACAGCGGTGCGTTGGTTGTTTGGGCAAGGCCAAGGGAGGTAAAGCTTTCCTTATTGAAAGATGTGACTTGACACTTCTGACCCATGATGACGAGTTCTCGTGTCAGTATGCGGACGACAGGCTTTTCCAGGCCACAGGCCAAACAACGCGCCTTGTCTGTAGTCACCAACTCCTGACCGAGATACTCAGCCCAGAAGTGCTGAACTTCAGGTAACTCGAACGGAAATTGATTGGCATCAGTCCGAACCGCCACCAAATCATCCGGCTCGACTTTTTCCCGTATTTCCTTCGGAATAGGCTGTCTTAAAAACTCAAAAATCCATTTCAGACTGGGTTCTCGCGTGCGCTCGTATGCGTCTAGCAATATCTGCTTGTACCCGTTATGTAGCAGCAACGCTTCACCTTCTTTGCCTGCTTTGGCAATCCCTAAAGAGTAAAGCGCCTTATCCATCAGCAGGAAAGGCTTGCAGTTCGTTTCTCCTGGTGTCCCTGAGCGTTGACGGTCGGGAGCGGAAAGCGGTCGAAGCGCATCTTTTTTGGTGTAGGGACCGTGTAAATGGAAGCCTTCCTGAGTAAGCTCAATAATCCATTTCGGCGTTTTCGGCTTGTACGCGACTGGAGGAAGCCCATCCTCAGCCTTAGCTCGTAGCCTTCCCGCCTCAGCTATCAATTCCCTAAACACGCACCCCCTCCAACCCCCACAGTTCGTGGTACTTACTCTCTGGCACCTCGAGCCAACCCTCTCGTACCTTCGCCTCGAAAAAACCCGCCTGGGCATGACCAGAAACCCGCTCGCTGCCGGTTTCGCCGTGCCGCTTGAAGTCCAGCTCGTTGCGCTCGCTTTTGACAAAGGCGATATCGAGGAGCATTAACCCCAAGTCTTGGTTTAGGTTTGAATCGGGCTTGTCGCCATCTTCCACTGGCGCGAAGAAGGCGGCAAACTCGCGGGTTCCCAAGTAAGGCGTTTGGAAGCACTGCCCCTTCTCGACTCTGCGCGTAAAGCAAGCCCGGTGCTTTTCAAGGGGATTGGTGGTGTTGTCTGAGCGGTAGGCGCGCGGCAGCGGGATGATGTCGGCTTCGATAACGTACGAAACGTTTTTGAGGATGAGGCTCGAGCGCTGCTGCCTAGCGTCCTCAACGAAAAATGGGGCGCTGCCCTGCCTGCGGTCGAGTTCGTTGCGCAAAAGGGCGGTTTGACTTCCCAGTCTCAGCACGCCGATACGGCGCACCTGATAGCGAAACTCGGGCTTCCAGTAGATTGCCTCGAGCACGCCCCTAGCCGCGCTCGGCGTGCTGACGGGGTAGGAAACGCGCTCTACCTTGAATTCCGGCCTAGAGAAACAGGCGTAGTCGCCCCACACTTTGACGCTCACATGAGCTTTCTCCGGCATTAGTCACCTCCAAAAATCAGGTCGGCGGGGTCGTAAAGTGCTTCAACAACGCCTCGGTGACGCTCGGCGTCGTACATGCCCCTCCAGAGGAACAAGCTTTCGGACTCGTTAATAGGCTCGAGCCACTCGCTAAGCCGCTCTTTCTCGTAGCTCATGAGGTTGACGAGGTAAGGCTGCAAGCGCCCCCAGGTTTTGCGGCTGGGCCAGCTTTGATACTCACGGAGGCGCTCGAGGGCGTCCCCATAATTCACCACGACGGAGACCGTCGGCTCGATAAACCTGTAATGCGACGCCACATCCTCATAAAGGAGGTCTTCGCGCATGGCTTGGATGCCGCGCGCGTCGGTGTTTACGTCATCGAAAAGGCGCTTGAAATAGTCGGTGTAGACAGCCGGATGATGCAGGCGTTCCAAGTCGCCGTCATGCAGGATGAGTTGTGCCTTCTCGATGCCGACCCTGTACGGCCCGCTCGGATTTGTGCCCCCCGCAGGCTCGAAAATCACCACGCGGCTGTTTTTGGCCTCCCGCTTGCCCCCGCGGTTGCAGCGCCCCGCCGCCTGCACGATGCGGTCGAGCGGCCCCAGCGCGCGGTAGACGGTCTCGAAGTCTAGGTCTACTCCGGCCTCCACAACTTGCGTGCTAACCAGCAGAACGGGCTGTTTCTGCTCTAAACGGCGCGTAACCTCCTCGAGCAGCTTCTGGCGGTGCGCCCCGCAAAGCAGCGTCGAGAGGTGGAAAATGTGGTCGGCCTCACCCTTACCTTGGACCTCCTGCAAGAGTGCCAGCGCGTTCTTGCGACTGTTCAGAATGACCAAAACTTGCTTCTCAGGCAGTTCCGTGATTTCCCTAGTAAGCTCGGCCCAAGTGGGCGCGCCCTCACGACGCTCGTAGGTGACGCGCTTGAGTAGCGCGAAGTGCTCGGCGTAGTTCGGCACGATTTCGACAGGCTTGAGGTCTCTAAAGTCCTCCAAGTAGCGGCTCTCGGCAAAAGCGGGCTGCGTCGCGGTGCAAAACACCAGGCTCACGCCGAAGTGCTCGACCAAAAGGCGCAGGACGTTCAGGGTGGGTTTAAGGAGTTCGGGCGGCAGGGTCTGCGCCTCGTCCAAAACGATGACGCTCCTGGCGAGATTGTGCAGCTTGCGGCACTTGCTGGTGCGGCGGGCGAAGAGGCTCTCAAACAGTTGCACGGTCGTCGTTACGATGAGCGAGGCGTCCCAATTTTCGCTGGCGAGGAGGCGGCGGAGCGTCCGCGGGTCTTGGCGTTCACCGGGGTCGTCTGGAAGCTGGATGGCCGAGTGATGCTCCAAAACGGCGTCCTCGCCCAGAACCTCGCGGTAGACCTTGGCGGTCTGGGTGGTGATGCTGGTGTAGGGCACCGCAAAGATGACGCGCGCTAAGCTCCTGCGTTCGGCGTGCTCCAGGGCAAAGGCCAACCCCGAGAGCGTCTTGCCGCCACCTGTGGGTACGGTCAGGCGGAAGACGTTGTGGGCGTGCGCTTGGGACGCCCTCTCAACACACGCCCTATACACCTCGCCCCGGACTCGAGCTACCTCCTCGGACGTTTCCTTGCCAGCGCTACTTAGGTAGGCTTCGCGTCTTTCTTCAAAGCGTTTCTGCAACTCGGCAACACCCGGCCACCGGCTGCGAGACGCTTGCTTGTCGGGGTCGAAGTGCTTTTCCGTGTCCAGAAAGTCCGCGTCCACTAGAGCCGAGAACACCATACGCAGCCACAACTCCTTGTGAAACGACCGCGGAAACGTCGCAGGGTCAATGGGCGGGAGCTTGATGTTCAACTCCTTAAGGTACGCAACCATTTTGCCAAGCGCACCATCTCCAGCTAGCTCAGTATTAACGAATTCTTGTAATTTTGAAGAAGCGTTTCCCGCATTTTGCAATCCCGTGTGATGACCAAAGATTGGCAGAGCCAGCGGTTGCCAAGCATCCTCATCTTTAAGTAGCTTCCGCTCTTTGGGTAGGTGATACATCTGGAAGTAAAGTAAGGCCGCTCCCCAAACTGCGTGGGGCACTGAGTCCTTTTTGCTCGCTCCAGTTGTCAGATATGTCTGAAACTGTGGGTTGATTTTGCCAAGGTCGTGGAAGAGCCCTAGCCAGTACGCGACATCTTGTGCTTCAAACGGCTCAGCAAAGGTTCTTGCTTGCTCGGCAACCTGGAGCAGATGTTCTTCAAGGTCATGCCACTTTTGCTCGGGGTCATCTTTCCTTGGTGTGTGCGCTACGGGTGCTTTTAAATTCATCACGACGGTATCCGTTCATCTGCAAGCATAAGGTACTAAGCCAATCCACTTTAGGGGTGCTTGATAATCCCACGTCACATCCGGCGTCAGCCTCACATTTACAGAAAGCCCTCCTATCCTCCTACCCAAATTCAGATAGAAACAAGCAGAGCATCCCTTTATACTTTCAGGCTATGGAATTTTATACTCGGCGCGGGTGCTAAATTGAGCCTAGAGCGCGCCGCAGCAGCGGTCAGGACAAGTCGCCGCAAAGGTGCGACCCGCCGCAAGCGCCGTGCCAACAAGTTCAAGCACCGCCGCCCTCTCGGGCAGGGGCGCGCGCAAGTAGACGGCGCCGAGCGGGCGCGGCCCCACCGGGATGAGCGTCACCTCAAAGCCGGGAATGTTCACAGCCGCGACCGCGTCCCGCCCCGGTAGCGGCACGAAAAGCGTGTCGGTATCTCCTCCATAAACAAAGGTCCCCATCAGCGGATTGCTCCCGCTCGGTAACGCGATGTTGGTCATCACTTTAGACCCTTCCAAATTAATCACGCTCACTTCCGACGAATCCCGGCAGATGACCAACGCGTAACGCCCGTCTTGTGTGACGGCGCTGTTGATGGGACCGCGCCCGAGGCCGTCCCTTTGCGAGAGCCTGGCGACCTCTACGGGCTGGGCAGGGTCGCTCAGGTCAAACACCGACTCGCTGCCCGCGTCCGGGCCGCCCTCGACCGGGGCGTTCTCAATGAGGAGATGCCCCCCGGCGGGCGACACGGTGCCCATATAGGGCTCGAGCGGCGCGTCCGTTTTGCTTTCAAGCGGCGTGACAGACACGCGCTCGAAAGGGTCCAAACGGAGCGTCGTCAGCGTGTCCCCGCCGCGGTCGGGGGCGTAGGCGTAGCGGCCGTCGGCGCTCACGGTGATGTCGCAAGGGGAAGCGCCCGCGTAGGTTTCGATTTTTGTGACGACCTCCCCAAAATCGGGGGCGCCGGGGTCGGCGGAAATCTTCAAAAAGGTGTCCACAAAACGCGCGGCAACGATGAGGTGACGGCTGTCCGGGGTCAGCTCGGTATAGTTCTGGCTCGAGCCCGTGGGAAGCTCGAGCACCCGCTCGCCCGTCGAGAGGCGGTAGGCCAGCACGGCGTTGTTGGGCCCGGCGGGGAGGCCCGACCAGACGAGGTCGCGCTCAAAGTTCCATCTCGTCGCGGGGAAGCTGTAAGCGCCCGCTAAGGGCAGGGTCTTAAGCACCTCTAAACCGTGCGGGTCAATCAGGCTGACCGTCCCATCACCCGCGTTGGACACGACGATGAGGTCCTGCGCACTCCCCTGCGCCCGCCCCCACGGGAGCCGCGCGAGGGCCGCCGTGCTCAGGCCCGCCGCTGAAAGTTTTAAAAAGGTGCGTCTGTTCATGGGTGCCTCCTGCACATGCGGGGTGCTGAACCATCCGTTTGTGTGTCATCAACCGTACCACGGCGGCTTTAGAAGCTCCTTTTGGTGCAAAAAACGTTGACGTTGCGCCCCGCCTCCTGTACACTCTCCTCAATGACTTCTCACCGCCACACCGTCCCCTTCTGGACCACCCTCTGGTGGAGCCGTGGGCGATGGCGTCGTGGCTAGCTGTAGATAGCTTTCTAAAACCGCGCCCGCGCCAGCCTCGACTGGCGCGTTTTCTTTTGTTCTTTGCTTCAGATACCGGAGACACTTATGATACCCGTTCCCGCCACCAAAGCATCTTCGCAGACACCCGCCGCTCGAGCCACCACCGTCTCGGGCGTGAAACCCACCGGCATCTTGCACCTGGGCAACTATTTCGGGGCGGTGAGGCAGCACCTCAAGCTGCAAAGCCCGGACACCTACTTTTTCATCGCCACCTACCACGCGCTGACCACGGTGCATGAGCGTGAGAGGCTCGAGCGCCACAGCCTCGACATCGCGCTCGACTACCTCGCGCTCGGCCTTGACAACGCGGCCCTCTTTTTGCAGAGCGACGTGCCCGAAGTGACCGAACTCGCCTGGATTTTCAACACGCTTCTGACGGTGCCTATCCTCAAGCGCGGCGTTTCCTACAAGGACGCGCTGGCCCGCGGCAGTACGCCCAACGCCGGGCTGCTGAGTTATCCCGTGTTGCAGGCCGCCGATATCTTGATGTACAACTCTCCACGTCGTGATTTGCACGTTCCTGTGGGTCAGGACCAGCGACAGCACGTGGAGGTGAGTCGGGAGGTGGCTCGAGCCTTTAACCGCACCTTTTGCCCCCAAGACGCGCCCCTATTCCCCGAGCCGCAGGCGCTCGTGTTGGACGAGGTGGCGGTGGTGCCGGGTTTGGACGGGCGCAAGATGTCCAAGAGTTACGGCAACACCATCAACATTTTCGACAAAGGCGAGACCTTAAAACGCAAGGTGATGAGCATTCCCACCGACTCGGCCCCGCTGGCCGCGCCCAAGGACCCGGAGCGGGACACCGTCTTCGCGCTTATCAGGCTCGTCGCCACGGACGAGGAACGTGCTGGAATTGCGGCGGCCTACCGCGCGGGCGGCTACGGCTACGCGGACGCGAAGCGCGAACTCGTTCGGATGATTCACCACACCTTTGAGGAGGCGAGGGCGCGGCGGCGGGAGCTTAGCGAGAAACCCGACGAGGTCATGGACGTTTTGCGTGAGGGGGCGGAGCGGGCGCGGGTGAGGGCTCGAGTCACAATGGAGGCAGTAAGGGAGCGCGTCGGACTTTTGACAGCTTTCAACCGAGGGTAAAGGGCTCTAAGGTCCAGTAATCCGGTAGAGCACCCCCGCGCTAAAGTCGCTCACGAGCAGGCTGCTGTCGGGTAAAACCAGCAAACTTTGGGGCGTTCGCAAACCTGAAACGAAAGGGGTGACTTCCCCCGTTTCCGTGTTTACGCTCACCACGCCCGGCGTGGCGGGACCCCAGAGGGCGACGAGCAGCGCGTCCTCCTCAAAGGGTGAAACCACGACGCTCGTCGGGGTGGACTGCGGGGCGAAAAGCGCCAGCGGTGCTTGCGTCTCGGCGCACCCCTCGGCGGTGCCGCCGTAGTTCCGCGCGGGCTGCTTATCGCCGTAGCAGCGCGGCCAGCCGTAGTCGCCGCCGGAGGTGACGCGGTTGAGTTCGTCGGGCGGGGCCTGGCCGTTCACGGGGTCGTCGCCGATTTCGGTGGTGTAGAGGACGCCGCCCGCGCCAAAGGTGTGGGCGTAAGCGCCTTTGAGTCCGGTGGCGAGAGCTTGTGGCGTGGGGTTGGCGGGCTCGAGCCGCCACAACGTCGCCGACCCCGCTACCGCCTCGTTCCCCCGGCGGCTGCCGCTCGTCTCGAACAAGAGTGCGCCGTCCGGCGCGACCGTGAGCGTGCCGTTTGAACGTCCGTTAAAGGGAAGATTTTGCAGCACGGTCTCAGGCGTTCCGGGCCGCCCATCGGTGAGCGGCGCGCGCAGCAGGTCGCGGCCCGAGGCAAGCCACAGCGCACCGTCCAGCACGGCGAGACCCGTGGGTTTAAAAATACCGTCCAGCAGCACCTCCCGCTCGCCCGTCGCCATGTTTAGCGCAACAATTTGCCCCGTGCCCGCGTTCTCTCCGCCGGAGAGTTCGGCCAGCCAGAGCCGCCCGTCGGGACCTAAGGTCATCTGGGTGGGTTGCTCGAGCCCCGTCGCCACCACCGACGCCGTATAGCCTTGGGAAAGGGTTAAGCTCGCGGCGTCTTGTGCAGCACCAAAACTCAGGAAGCTTAGCAAAAGAAAAAGAACGCGCATAAGCCAGTGTGACCCCAAAAGGCCGCGCCCGCCGTGAGCTGGGTGTCACTCGAGCTTTCGCAGCGCCTCCCAGAAGGGGCTGTGCTTAACAAAACCCAACGCCTCATAAAGCCGCACCGGCCCCTCTTCACCCACGTGAATGGTGAGCGCGTCCTGCGCCCGCACCACCGGGTGATTCTGGACGTGCTGGAGCATCGCTGAGGCGACACCTCGCCCCCGCGCCTGCGGGTGAACGTAGACCGCGCGGTAGCGCGCCACCCCGTCCACGACGAACCAGCCCGTCGAGCCGACCGGCTGCCCCCCCAAATACGCCACCAGCACCTCACCACCCAAGCGCGGGTCTTGCGAGAGGTAGTACGCGTGTCTCTCAGGGTTGAAGTCTTCGGGCGGCGAGACGCGTTTCAAATTTTCTGAGGTAGGCGCGACAACCTCAACATGAACATCGGGGTTGAGGAACCGTTCCGGCGGCTTTTGGTGCGTCATCATCCAGACGCGCTCGAGGGACCAGTTCCTCTCTTTTAGCGCGGGCTCCACATGCGCGAACGTCGCCGGGTCGTGCCCCGCGAGCTTACGGAAAGGGAGGTCTGTGGGGTAGAGGTCGGCGAGCTCCGCCAGCATCTCCCCTATCTCGTCCTCTCGGCAGCGCACGTCCACAAGCTGATGTGCGTCCCTTCTGCCGGGAAACTGCGGGATGTCCACAAAGCGGCCGAAGCGCGTTCTTCTCGTGAACGCGGGGTCGCACACGGCGGCGTATTCGGTCTCGGCCAGGCGGTCGGCAGTGGGTTCAGCCACGTTCTCCCCTTTCAGCGCACGCCCGGAACCTGCGGGGAGGCCTCGGTGCTCTGCGCGCGGCACGATGTGCCGTGGTTGCCTACTCCACTCTGTTATACTGTGCGGCATGAAGCGTTCCGTCCAAGAAATCATCGAGCTGTTGGTTTTCGCACTCATCGCCCTCGTTATCGGCACGGGCCTCGTCTGGGTTGTGGGTTGGCTTTTCGGCATCATAGGCTTTGTGCTTATGGAGATTGCCGAATTCGTGTGGCTTTTGCTCAGGTACATCATCCCGGCGGCGGTCATCGTCGCCGCGGTTTATGCGCTCGTTAAGCTCGCGCAAAACCAAAATCGCCGCTCCAGAGAAGCCTCCCCCGCGGGCGCGGCGGGCTCGGGCCCGGCGGTCTACTCCGCGACGCCCCGGTCTGGAGATTCGGCGAACAGATCAACGCTCGGCGAGTCGGTGGCGACCGCGCCGCAGCCCACGGTCACGGCCTCGCCCGCCCCCGGCACGTCTGGCGAAACCGCGCCCGGCGACACCCCCCCCAGGGTCGAGGCCGTTCCCGCGCCCGACAAGGATGAAGGCGGGGATGAAAGCGGGGACGAAACCGCCTCTGCGGGGGCCTCGAGCGACAGCAAAGCCGAGCCTTCAGGAAGTGCGAAAAAAGCGCCCGCCGAGAGGACGGAGCCGCCTAGCGAGCGGGACGCGCAGACCGTAGGAACCGAAGGGGCGGAGCCCGGCGAGGGGTTTCAGGAGATGGTCGAGGACGAACAAGACCTACCGGAGGATGTGCAGAACAAAAAGGGCGGGAAAAAAGATGGTGGGAAGAAGGGGAAATAAGCATTAACGGAGTAGGTCGAAGGGCTCGAGACTAAGTCTCGAGCCCTTTTTGTAGACGTGCCGTTTCTTCACCTTTCACCGAAAGCGGCTCATCACGACCTCTTGGCGCGCCCCGTGTCACATGGTACATTGCAGCTTGAAACGCAATTCAAGAGGAGGATACGTGACAAAGAAACTTTTACTTTTGGTTCTTGGCGCGCTGCTTTTTGCGGCTCCCGCACTCGCGCAGACGCTCAACCTGGCGACGAGCGAGGACTGGGAAACGCTCGACCCGGCTTTCGCCTCGGGCGTGCAGACGGGCTCCATCGTCGCCAAACTCTACGACGGCCTCATGCGCTACGACTATGAGAGCACCGACGTGGTGCCCAACCTGGCGGAAAACGTCGAGGTCAACGACGACGCCACCGTCTTTACCATCACCCTGCGCGACGGGGTCACCTTCCACGACGGCACGCCCCTCACGGCGGAGGACGTGAAGTATTCCTTCGAGCGGGTGGTGGACCCCGACACGGCGAGCCCGGTCTCGTGGGTTTTCGAGGACGCGGGCATAAGCGGCATCGAGGCTTTTGTGAACGGTGAGGCCGACGGCATTAGCGGCATCGAGGTGCTCGACCCGCAAACGGTGCGCATCACGCTCGAGCAGCCCTACGCGCCCTTCCTTTTTCACTTAGCCATGCCCGCCGCGCATATCGTCTCCAAAGAGGTGGCGAGCGCATTGGAAGCGGGGGAGGACTTGTCGAGCAACCCGGTCGGTACGGGGCCCTTTGAGTTGGCGGACCGCGTGCGCGACTCGAGCCTTACCCTGGAAGCCTATGAAGACTACTTCGCGGGCGCACCCGCCATCGACGGGGTGGAGTACCGCATCATCACCGACCCGCTCATCACCTGGCAGGAGTTTTTGGCCGGGAACTTAGACGTGTCTGGGGTGCCCGACGCGCTCTTTGCCGAGATTACCAACGACCCGCAGTATGAGGACATGCTCGAGACGCTGCCCGAGTTGGCCGTCTACTACTTCGCGCTCAACCAGAGCTTCGAGCCCTTCCAAGACCTCCGGGTTCGCCAGGCCGTGGCGATGGCGATTGACCGCCAGGCCATCATCGACGGGGTCTTTAACGGCAAGGATTTGCTCGCCAACTCGCCCATCCCGCCGGGGCTCGCGGGCTACGACCCCGAGTTGCAGGCCTACTCCTACGACCCGGAAATGGCCCGGCAACTCCTCACCGAGGCGGGGTATACCGACGGCTTCGACCTGACCATCTGGTCCACCCGCACGCCCACGACCATCGCGGTGAACGAGGCCATCCAGTTTTACTTGAGCGAAATAGGCATCCGCGCCGAGCTCAACCAAGTCGACTTCGGCACGCTCATCGACGGGGCCATCAACGGGCGCGCGCCCGCCTTTTACCTCTCCTGGTTCGCTGACTACGGCGACGCATACAACTTCCTCCACCCGCTCTACGTCGCCAGCGGCGCCGACCGCTACGGCTACGGCAACCCGGAGGTGGCGGAGATTCTATCGGAGGCGGCGACCATGTCGGAGTTGGAGGCGCGCGTGCCCCTTTATCAAGAGGCGCAGCAACGGGTCGTCGAGGACATCCCCGTGGTCTACATCCGCTACCCCGTCACCTACTACGCGGTCCGCCCCGGCGTGACGGGCATCCTCAACCACCCCATCTTCAACGCCGACAAGTTTATGCAGGTCGAAGTCAGCGAATAAACCTCGCTCTGACGGAGGAGGCGGCGCGGTGCCGCCTCCTCTTTTATGGTTGTTTTGTAGTTGCATGACCTTATGACCCGGTGCTTGTGGTGACTATCTGATGCTCGTCTATATTATTAAACGCCTCTTCGCGGCCATTCCGGTCATCATCGGGATCAGCCTGCTCACCTTCGTTTTGATGATTTTAGCGCCCGGCGACCCCGTACAAAAGCTTCTGGGTCAGCGCGCGAGCCCCGAGGCGGTCGAGGAGCTGCGCGACCGTTTGGGGCTCAACGAGCCCGCGTATAAACAGTATTTGCGGATCATGGGCAACGTCGTCACGGGAAACCTGGGGCGCTCTATCATCACGCGCGAGCCCGTGGGCGAGGCCCTACGCGCCCGCTTTCCCGTCACGCTCAAACTGGCGCTCTTGGCGATGACCTTTTCGACGCTGCTCGGCGTGGGCGTTGGTATTGTCTCGGCGGTGTTTCAGAACACGCCCCTCGACCGCATCGCCATGTTCATCACGCTTACGGGCATCAGCGTGCCGGTTTTCTGGTACGCGCTCATCGCCATTTTGCTCGTCGTGTTTCAGTGGCGCTGGGTGCCGCAGACGGGGCTCGGTGACGGCTCGCTGCGTTACTACCTCTTGCCCGCCTTTGTGCTGGGCACCCGCGCGGCGGCCTTTATCGCGCGGATTACTCGCTCGACGATGCTCGAGATCATCCGTCAAGACTTCATCCGCACCGCCAGGGCCAAGGGTCTCTCCGAGCGCCTGGTCATCGTCAAACACGCCTTTCGCAACGTGCTCATTCCCGTCGTCACGGTGATTGGCCTCGACTTGGCCTCTTTTATCGACGGCGCTTACCTGACCGAGTACGTCTTCAACATCCCGGGGATGGGCCGCTACGGCTTGGTGGCGCTCCTCAACCGCGACCTGCCCGTGATGATCCCGCTCGTTATCTACACCGCCACACTCTTTATCGTCGCCAACCTCCTGGTGGACCTTCTCTACGCGGTCATCGACCCGCGGATACGGTACGACTGATGGAGGCGCGCTAGTGGACGCGGAGGCGCACAGCCAAACGTTGGACGCCGAAGCGAACAAACCCAAGGCCGCGCCGTCGTCGGCCTTCGGCATCGCCTGGCGGCGCATCCGCCGCGACCCCGGCGCGCTGCTGGCTGTAGGTATCATCTTTATTCTCGTCGTGGTGGCGCTGTTCGCGCCCCTTATCGCGCCCTATGACCCCACCAGGCCGGACTTAAGTTTGGGCTTTCAAGCCGCGGCACCCAGCGAGGCGCACCTGCTGGGCACCGACCGCGCGGGGCGTGATGTACTCTCTCGCCTCATCTACGGCGCGCGCATTTCGCTTCTTATCGGCTTCGGCTCGCAGATCCTCTCGCTCGCTCTGGGCATCATCTTCGGCCTTTTAGCGGGCTTTTTCGGCGGCGTGACCGACACGGTGATTTCCCGCCTTATCGAGATTTTGCAGGCTTTCCCGAGCCTTCTCTTTATCATCGTGCTGTCGGTGTCTATCGGGCCGGGGCTGCTCACTGCTTATATTGCCTTGGGCATCGTCGGCTGGGCGGGGGTGGCGCGCATCGTGCGCGGCTCGGCGCTGAGTTTGCGAAACGCGGAATATGTGGAGGGGGCCAGGGCGCTGGGGGCGGGCCCTGGTCGGCTCATCTTCCGTCACATCCTGCCGGGCACGCTGCCAAGCCTCATCGTCATCTACACCATCGGCGTGGGCGGGGCCATCATCGGCGAGGCGACGCTCTCTTTTCTGGGTTTGGGCGTCAAGCCGCCGACGCCCTCGTGGGGTCAGATGATAGCCGACGGTCAGAGTTACCTCACCTCGGCCTGGTGGATGAGCGTGTTTCCGGGGCTGGCGGTGGCGGTGGTGGTGATTGCCTTTAACTTTTTGGGCGACACCCTGCGCGACGCGCTCGACCCGCGGATGCGGTAGGGCTCGAGGCGCATCTGCTACACTCGCTCCATGCGTCACGCGCTTCCTATCCTCTCTTTTCTCCTCGCCGTCCTCTTCACGCTCGCTTTGGGTGACGAACCGCCCTCAGTCCCATCAGTTGCGAGTAACGAGCAAGTAGCGCGTGGCGAGGAGCTTTATAAAACCAAGTGCGCCGTTTGCCACGGGGCCACCGCCCTTGGCTTTGACGAGGCCAGAGCGGCCTTTCCCGAAGAAGACCGCCACTGCGAGAGGTGCCACAAACCCAACAACACGCGGGAGTGGAATCAGAAGACCATCATCCACAACAATATGTTTTCGCTGGGCACCCCCCCGGCGCTACGCGGCGAGAGCACGCTGCACGCCCTCAAAGACGCTGGCGCGCTCTTCCACTATATGCGCGCCACCATGCCCCGTTACGCGCCGGGTCGCCTCACGGACGAACAGTATTTGGACATCACCGCGTTTCTGCTCGCCCTGCGGGGCGCATCGCTTCAGGACGCTGTTACAGAGGAAAACGCGGCGACATTTCTTTTACCCTGACTCGGAGAAGCGCCCGTACCCTTGCCCTTACTGCACTGCGTTGAGAACGAGAGTGCCCCGTCCCGATCCCCCCCAGCCCCCCTTGATAAGGGGGGAGCAAATGCAAGTCCCCCTTATCAAGGGGGATTTAGGGGGATCTGTTCTGAGTAAGACACCCGTGATTCACTGTGACTGCTACTTTACTTCAATCGCCGTCCTAGTTCGACTACTGACTACGCGGGTCGAGCACATCTCGGTAGGCGTCGCCCAACAAGTTCCAGCCCATCACGAACAGCACGATGATGAGCCCCGGCCAGAACGACACGAACCAGTAGGCCCAGGGGTTGCCGGGCGGGCCCAAAATCCAGTTCCGCGCGAAGTTGATCATTTGCCCCCAGTCCGCGAAACCGACGGGCGCGCCCAAGCCAAGGAAACTCAAGGCCGCGGCGCTTAATACCACCGCGCCGATGTCCAAACTCGCCACGATGACGAGCGAGCCGATCGAGTTGGGCAGAACGTGTTTGAAGACGATGCCGGGTCCGCGCGCGCCGAGGGCCTTGGCGGAAGCGACGTACTCCTGCTCTTTGACCCGTAGGATGTCGCCGCGCAAGATGCGCGCGTAGCCCGCCCACTGCACGACGGCGAGCGCGATCATCACGTTGACGAGGTTCTGACCCAACACGGTCACGATGACCATCGCAATGACGATGCCGGGCACCGAGAAAATCACGTCGATAAGGCGCATGAGGGCGTTGTCAACCCAGCCGCCCACGTAGCCCGCGGTACTCCCCACGATGATGCCGACGATAAGACCAAAGCCGACCACCGCCACACCGATAAAAAAGGCCGTCCGCGCGCCCCACACGAGGCCGTAGTAGATGTCGTAGCCGCCGCTCGTGGTGCCGAGCAGCGTCTCGCTCGCGCCGGGCCCTTGGGGGACGGGGGAAAAGCTCGAGCGCGGAATCGTGTAACAAGAATAGTAGGGCGAACTCGGCACGGGCGCGGCGACCATGAGCTTCCAAAAGGCCGCCTTGGTCGGGTTGTGAACGTCGCCCACGGTGCTGGCCGACACGCCGATGTCGCGCAAACAGGAACGGTCGGGCACGGTAAAAAAGGGAGCGAACAAGCCCAGCAGCAAGAACGCGATGAGCAAACCCGCGCCCACCAGCGCGAGCGGGTTGCGCCGAAAGCGCTTCATCGTTTTCGAACGCCACCAGCGGCCCAGAGCGCCTACGGGGCGCGCTTGGGGGGCGGCGGCGGGTGTGGTGGTCGGCGTGTCCATTAGTCGTACCGTATTCTCGGGTCGATAACCCCGTACATGATGTCCACCAACAAATTACCGAGCACCACGACGATGGCCGTGAACACGGCGAAGCCGAGCACCGCCGCGTAATCTAGGTTAACCGCCGCCTGAGCGGACCACTGACCCAGACCCGGAAAATTAAAGATTGTCTCGGTGATGATGACGCCGTTGATGAGACCGATAAGCACAAAGCCCGACAGCGTAATCACGGGAATGAGCGCGTTACGGCGCGCGTGCTTATGGTTCACGATTCGCTCGTGCAAGCCTTTGGCCCTGGCCGTTCTCACATAATCTTGCCCCAACGAATCGAGCAACGAGGAGCGCATCACGCGCATGATCTGCGCGCTCGACACCACGGCCAGCGTGAACACGGGCAAGACGAGGTGTTTGAGCGCATCCCAAAAGATATCTAGACGGCCGTTTAGCAGGGAATCTATGGTCAACAAGCCCGTATAGCTCCTGAAACCCCCCGAGGCGATTTCGACTAAATAGTTGGTCGAGATGCGCCCCGGTTCCAAGATGCCGAAGCCGCCGTAGAACACCACGAGCAACCAGATACCCAGCACAAAGGTAGGCAACGACCAGCCGACGATGGAGATGACCCGCGTCGCCTGGTCTATCAACCTGTCGCGGTTCAAAGCCGCCGCCGTGCCCAGCCAGACGCCCACCCCAATGATGGGCAAAAAGGCGAGCAGGGAGAGCTCGAGCGTCGGCGCAAAACGGTTGCGGATGGTGGTCAACACGGGCTCGCTGCTGGTCCGAGAGTAGCCGAAGTTCCCCTGCGCAACCTGTCCCAGCCAACGACCGTATTGCATATACCAGGGGTCGGTAAGCCCGTAGCGTTCGATGATGGCGTCTAAGTTCCGCGCCTGGTTTTCCGTTTGGGCGTAGGCCGCGGCGCGCTGAAACGGGCTGAGCACCTGCATGAGAAGCACGATAAAGAGGGTAACGCCGAAAAACACCAAAGGTAGCAAGAACAAGCGCCTGACGATAAAAGCAAACAAAAGAACCCCTCCCTAAAGATTTAACAGACCACCCTTTAGTGTAAAACCATCATTTTCATTACATTAAGATAGCAGGTTGGCAGCCTGGGTGTGTCCACATGAAAGCTCATGCTGGTAAACCGATATTTTGTAAGACAAAGCAAGCTTAGAAAAAGGGGCGGCTTTCACCGCCCCTTTGGGTGCGAAAGGTTTAGTTCGTGGAGATGTCCTTTAAGAGGAAGGGCAGGCTCCGCATCGGGTTGCGGTACACGCCCTGCAAATCGTCGCTCACAGCCAAGAAGGGTGTTTGTTCAGGAATGACGATGAGCGGCGCTAGCTCGTAGTGCAGCTCACCGATTTGGTTGTAGAGGGCGGCGCGCGCTTCTTGGTCGGTCGTCGCGTTGGCCTCGTCAATAAGCGCTTGCATCTCGGGCTCGTTGATGGAGGTGCGCGCCGAGTAGAAGCCCGTGTCCGAGTAGAAGGTGTCGATAAAGTTGCTCGGGTCGGCGTAGTCCGCGCCCCAGCCGAGGGCGAACATGGGCGCTTTGTTCTCGCCCGTGCGGGCCAGGTAGTCGGGCCACGGCAGGCTGCGAACGTTCATCCGGAAATCGGGGTTCAAGAACGACAAGTTCTCGGCGATGATCTGGAGCGCGGTCTGGCGCAAGGTGTTGCCCTCGTTGTAGAGCGCCGTGAACTCGAAGCCCTCTTCCCACACTTGACCGCCAAAGGCTTCGCGGAAGTATTGCTCGGCCTGCTCCAAGTCGAGGGTGCGGACTTCTAAATCCGGGTCGTAACCCAGGAACGAGCGCGGCATCCCCATCGTGACAATGGTCCCCTCGCCGCCGTAAATCTGGTCGATATACGCCTGCTGGTCAAAGAGGTGAGCAAAGCCGCGGCGCACGTCCGGATCGGCGAGGAAGTCGCTCGGGATGCCGCAACCAAGCTCGCCGCAGCCGACGTCTTCGTTGTTCGAGGTGTCGATGTCGTAGTTGAAGAAGACGATGGTGTTGCCCGCGACGCTCCAGTCGGGGTCTTCCAAAATCTCCACGCCGGGCGCGCCCTCGAGCTGGACGAGCGCCGAACGCTCATTAACGGTGATGAGGTCCGCATCATCCTGCTGAAGTGCCAGGATGCGGCTCGACTGCTCCTCGACGTACTGGAACACCGCTGTTTCGGGCGCGGTGATCTCCTCGGGTGCTAAGTCGGCCCAGCCCCAGTAGTCGTCGAAGCGCTCTAAAATGGTCTGCTGGTCGCTCGTCTCGACGAGCGTGTAGGGACCCGTGCCGCTGGGGTTGTCGTCCAAAAACTCCTGCGTGACGTCGCGGCCGATCCACTCCGTCCAGGTCGCCTCGGTGCCGTCCCACATGCCGTTCGCCTTAGCATATTCGCTGTCGATGACGCTGAACGCCGTGTAGGTCTGGATGGCGATAAATGCGGGCGTGGCCTGTTGCAGGTTGAACTGCACCGTCATGCCGTCGGGGCCGTCGGGGCACTCGACCGCGCTGTCGATATCCTCGAACGAAACGGCCTCCTGGTAGGCGGCGGGGTCGCTGCCGTCCGCCTCGTGCTGGCCTAGGAGCGCGTCACCCATGAGGTAGACGTTCGCGCCCTCGGGGTTGGCGTTGACAAAGCCGTACTCGTAGGAGTATTCGACGTCCTTACAGCTCATGGTGTTGCCGCTGTGGAAGGGTACCCCTTCGCGCAAGGTAAAGGTATAAGCCAGCCCGTCGTCGGACACGGTGTAGTCGGTGGCGAGCAGCGGGACGAACTCGTCGATGGCCTCGACGTCGTAGGTGTAGAGCGTTTCGTAAACGTTCTCCAGAACCGCACCCGAACTCGTGTCATAAGCTCGCACCGGGTCTAGGGAGACGGGACCGCCCGACAGCGTTTGCCAAACAAAGGTGTCCTCTTGTGCAAAAGCGAGGCCACCGATGACGCCGAGCGTCAGAAGCAATGATAGAACTCTTTTCATGTTCCTCCTTTTGTAGATTCTTGACTAGCCGTCACAACCAAAAGTCACATCGAGCCAGAACTAATCCAGACGAACTCCCCCTTTAACCAGAATTTGATGAGTGCAAATCGCACTCGAGTCGCTTCCCCACCATCT
>CBDCCT010000002.1:0-2150000 GCA_965214995.1 Trueperaceae bacterium | reverse complement strand
GGGTCAACCTGCTGGCGGACAAGCTGCGGCAAGAGTTCGGCTTGGCGACGGAGTTTATCCTGCTGCCGACGGGGTTGTGAGGGAGGGGTCAGCGTCCCCGGGTTTCTTCATCGCGTTCGAGGGGCCCGAGGGCGCGGGCAAAACGACGCAGATTCGGCGGCTCGGGGAGAGGCTGGCGGCGCGGGGCGAAAAGCCCCTCATCACCCGAGAGCCGGGGGGCACGCCCGCGGCGGACGCCATTAGACAAGTAGTGCTCGAGCCCACCTTCACCATCGGCCCGCTCGCGGAGTTTCTGCTCTATTCGGCGAGCCGGGCGCAGCACGTGGACGAGGTGGTTGGACCTGCGCTGGAGCACGGGAAGATTGTCGTTAGCGACCGCTTCGCGGGTGCCTCGGTGGCGTATCAGGGGTACGGGCGGGGGCTCGAGCTCTCCTTTATTCAAACCATCAACGAGCGCGTCACAGGCGGCGTCCGCCCGGACCTCACGCTGCTGCTCGACTTGGAGCCCGAGGCGGGTCTCGCGCGCGTGGCGGGGCGCGGGCAAAAAGACAGGCTCGAGCGCGCCGACCTCCCTTTTCACCGCCGCGTGCGGCAAGGTTTCCTGGAGCAGGCGCGTGGGGACGAAAGTTGGGCGGTGCTGGACGCTTTACTTGACGAAACCACGCTCGCCGAGCGGGTGTGGGACGTGGTCAGGAAGAAGCTAAATCTGGGCTAGGGAGAAGCTTCCCCCGCTCTCATGCTCCCGTCTCCCTAGCTGTTATCATTCAAGGGTGCAACTTTTTGTGAATACGCAAACCCTCTACGGGCTCCTTCTCTTGGTCGTTCTGAGTTTGGGCGGCTGTCAGCGGGCGGTGGCGACGCTCGAGCCCCAGGTGCTTACTGCTTATCCGCACGATAGCGACGCCTTTACACAAGGACTCCTCTTTTATAACGACTACTTTTACGAGAGTACAGGAATTCAAGGCCGCTCCTCATTGCGCGAGGTCATCCCGGAAACGGGGGAAGTGCTGCGCATCCTACCCTTGCCCGACGAATATTTTGGCGAGGGATTGGCGCGCGTTGATGACAAGCTCATCCAAATTACCTGGCAGAACGGGACGGCTTTTGTGTACAACCTGAGCACCTTTAACGCCGTCGGTGACTTTTCTTACACGGGTGAGGGTTGGGGGCTTTGCTACGACGGCGAGAACCTGTTTATGAGCGACGGCAGCGCGACACTCACCGTGCGCGACCCCACGACCTTTGAGGCGGTGCGGGAGATTGCGGTAACGCAGGGCGGCACGCCCGTGACCGAGCTTAACGAACTCGAGTGCGTCGGCGAAGACGTGTACGCCAACGTCTGGCGCACGAACCGCATCGTCAGAATCGACAAGGAGAGTGGAGACGTAGTCGCCGACATCGACGCCTCCGGGCTTCTTTCAGCCGAAGAGCGGCAAGCTTTAGAGCCCAACGCGGTGCTAAACGGGATTGCTTACAACCCGGACGACGATACTTTCTTCATCACCGGCAAGCTCTGGCCGGAAGTTTTCAAAGTGCGCTTTGTGGAGGGTGAGTAAATAAGCACGTACGAAGCGTGCTGACCGGGCGCAGTCAGAGCGTATCGATCACCTTAGCCAGCTCTACGTCCAACTCGCTCGTCCCGTCCACGTCGTGGGTGGTGAGGTCGAGGGTCACTTTGTTGTAGGCGTTGAAAAACTCAGGATGGTGGTTCATCCTTTCGGCGTGTAGCGCCACCTGGGTCATAAATCCGAACGCCTCGACGAAGCTGCTGAAAGCGAAAGTTTTGCGCAGTTTGCCGTTTTTGTACTCCCACCCGGCGAGACCCGACAGCGCGGCTTCGACCTCCGCCGTGCTCAGTTTTGCAGGCATCTTTCGCTCCCTACTACGGCGTTCTACATCTAGGCCGCTTTAACAGGCTTCATATGCGGAAAGTCAGAAACAGTCAGCGAGGCTGAAAATCCGCGCGCCCTCGTCACCTGCAAAACTTTTCCCGTAAACTGGAAACCGTTTCTCCATCAATCTTTGCTTTTGCTCGTTTCACCCCCGCTGGGTTTGGCCTCTGGCTTGGCTGCACCCTCCGCTTTACCTTCGGCCTTGCCACCACTCTCAGCGCTCTTGCTCGAGCCCTCCGCCTTGCTCTCGGAGGTATCGCCCTTGCCTTTGGACTCGCTCTTGCGCGAATCGTTCACGTAAAAGCCCGAACCCCTAAAGGCGATGCCGACGGGCTGGACGAGGCGCTTCACAGGCTCGCCCGACTCGGGGTGGATGGTCAACGCGGGTTCGCTGATGCGCTGGGTGAGTTCAAAGGTTTCACCTGTTTTCAAGTTTTTGTAAACGTACGTGGGCACAAGATCCTCCAGATTGTGGTGTGGGTCGCCCGGCGGGCAAAATCGAGCGCTATTTTATCACGCCTGCTAAGCTGGGGCATGGCGCAGATTGCACACCCGACGCCCGCTAAGCTCGCCCCCATCAAGCTTACGGTTGTCGGCGCGGGCGCGTGGGGCACGGTGCTGGCGGTTATGCTGAGCGAGAGGGGGCACAGCGTCACCCTCTGGAGCCGCCGCTCTAAGCACGCCGCAGAACTACGCGCAAAGGGAGAAAACGTCACCTATCTTCCCAGTGTGGCGCTCCCGAAGAGTTTGCACGTCACCGCCGACCCGGTAGAAGCTCTTGACGGAGCGCACGCCGTATTTATGGCTGTGCCTACTAAGGGACTCAGGGAAACTTTAGAGCGCCTGCCCCCCGCCCCCGCCTTTGTCTCGTGCGCCAAGGGGCTCGAGGCGGGCACCTTCAAACGCCTTACCGAAATCATCCACGAGTATCAGCCGGGGGCGTCGCTGGCGGCGCTCTCCGGCCCCAATCTTGCCAAAGAGATTGCCGCTGGCTTGCCCGCCGCCGCCACCGTAGCCTCGCAAGACCCTACGCTCGCCACCGCTGTACAGGAATGGCTAAACGGTTCCTCGTTCCGGGTCTATACAAGCTCAGATGTTACAGGCGTGGAAGTGGGGGGCGCGATGAAAAACGTGATTGCGCTGGCGGCGGGGCTCTGTGACGGCTTAGGGCTGGGCGACAACGCCAAGGCTACCATCCTCACGCGGGGGCTCGCGGAAATCGTGCGGTTGGGAACACGCATGGGCGGGCTCGCTGAGACCTTTTACGGCCTGTCCGGGCTAGGCGACATGGTGGCGACCTGCGCCAACGCGGGCTCGCGCAACCACACCGCCGGGGTGCGGGTCGCGCGGGGGGCGACGCTCGCCGACCTCGAGGCGGACAAGCTCACCGCCGAGGGCGTCCCGACGGTGCGGGCGGTGGTCGCGTACGCGAAAGGGGCGGGGCTCGAGCTGCCCATCGCCCGCGAGGTTCACGCAGTTATCTACCACGGCAAGCCGCCCCGCGCGGCCATCCGCGACCTTATGAGCAGGGATGCCAAAGCAGAGTGGGGAGATGGGGTGTAGAGAGGTTAGGGTGAGTAACGCTTCCCCCGTCTCCCAACCTCCCCAATACGTTTTGTTGTAGGCTGGTACCGGCGTCACGCCAGCATCCCAGTCCGCAGGGAGTCCCATGTCCGCGATTTCGGCAACCAACCTGACCAAGCGCTATGGCCGCAAGGCGGCGGTGAACGATATGAGTTTCGAGATTCAGCAGGGCGAGATCGTCGGCTTTTTGGGTCCCAACGGGGCGGGCAAGACGACGACGCTGCGGATGCTGGCGGGGCTGATTCGGCCTACGAGCGGTCACAGCCGGATTCTGGACAAGCGCGCCCCCGGCCCGAGCTTGCGCGAGGTGGGCACGATGATCGAGGAGCCCTCCTTTTACCCCTACATGACGGGCCGCTCGAATCTTAAGCACATTTCTCTTCTGCACGGCGGCGTGAGCGAGGCGCGCATCGATGAGGTGCTGCGTTTTGTGCGGATGGAGAACGCGGCGGGCAAGAAGCTCTCGGCCTATTCGCAGGGGATGCGGCAGCGTCTGGGTCTGGCGAGGGCGCTCCTCTGGCGGCCCAAGGTCTTGCTTTTGGACGAGCCCACCAACGGCTTAGACCCCGTCGGCATCGCCGAAATCCGCGAGAACCTGCGCCGCACCGCGCAAGAAGGGGTGACGATTCTTATTTCAAGCCACATCCTGGCCGAAATCGAGAAACTCGTCGAGCGCGTGCTCGTCGTCGAGCGGGGTGAATTGCTTTTCGACGGCCCGCTGCGCAAACTGACCCAGCACCTAGACGAGGCCGCGGTCACGTACCGGCTCGAGGCCACCGACGCGGACGCGCTTAAACGCGTGTTGGAGGGCTTCGGCTATCCCGCAAGTGTGCTCGAGACCGGACGCGTGCGCACAACCGTGCCCCAGAACGAGACACCCACGCTGCTCTCGCGCCTTGCCGAGCGGGGTGTCCAGGTGCTCGAGGCGCGGCGCGAGGAGGACACGCTCGAGGACGCTTACCTGCGCCTCTTGCGCGAGGACGGCAGGCCATCGTGAGAACCTGCGTGAGGTTTGGGCAACGTTCGGGGGGAAAAGTCGGGGGCTGGTCGGAGACTACTTTCTTCCCCTGCTCGAGGTGTTTATGACGCTAGCCAACGTGATTCGGGCCGAGCTGTTCAAGACCTTTCGCAAACGCCGCACCTACATCTTAGCGGGCTTTATGTGGGTGCTCATCCCCGCGCTGCTGCTCCTGGTAGGCTGGATTTTGCAGACGCGCGTCGGCGACACCTTTATCGACAGTGAGGAAGCGTTTAGCGTCAACCAAATCGTCAACCTCGTCGCCTCGCCCGCGGCGATTACGCGCAACGGCCTGCTCCTCCTGGGCAACCTCTCGCCGAGCCTGCTCATCATCATCGTGTCGCTCATCGCCGCGCTTCTCATTGGCGAGGAGCGCGCCAACAACATGTGGAAAACGGTGCTGACCGCCGAGCCCAACCGCGTCACGGTGCTCGTGGGCAAGCTCATCACGGCCATGACGGTGTTGGCGGTGCTTTTTGCGGGTTCGTTTTTGGCGGGCCCGCTTTTCGGCGGGGTAGGGATGCTCTTTTTGCCCACCACCTTTGGGGGAGATTGGCTCGAGCTTTTAGGCCTCTACGGCTTACAGTGGCTTTTCGGCCTCGCCGCCATGCTTTTTGCGTTTCTTATCATCTGGTTCATCCGCAACTTGCCCCTGGCTATTGTGACCATCTTTTTCCTGCCCGCGCTGCTCGAGGGTGCCTACGCCTTTTACCGCACGGTGGTCGGTTTCGACCGCATCAACCGTTTCAACGCGTTTCTGGAGGCGTTGCAGCTTCAGAACACGTTTAGGGATTTGCCGCAGTATTTTTTCACGTCCAACCTTTACGCGCCCTCGAGGTGGCCTTTGGGAGATGTCGCCGGCGTCTTTGGCGAGGACGACGTGGGGAGTATCTTCTCAGCGTTCGTCAATCTGAATCTAGGCCGCTCGGTCTGGGTCATGGCCGTTTACGCGCTTCTTTTCGGCATCTTTTTGTTTTGGAGTTTTACGCGCAGCGACGTGGCGTGACGGCTTCGACGTAGCTGGAGGCCACGCGCGCTTGACCTGGACGCCCTTTTCGGGCCACAATGGACGCACCTCGAGACGAAAGCTCGGGGCCTCATCGAGAGCGGGAGAGGGACCTGGCCCCGAGACCCCGCAGCAACCAACTTCCATACAAGTGGGTGCTTCCTCCAGCCGAACTTACAGGCCACGATGGCCGCGGGTTCGGGAAGATGAGAAGGACGCTTCTAACGACCTTCTTCAACCTTTTTTCTGCTTTGGCGTTATGCCGGAGGGGGTTAGAACGTGATTATTAATAGGTTCAACGTCAGGTCCATCACTTGTATGGGTCCCTTGTGAGGCTGCTCGAGCGCATCAAGCAGGGCTTTACCGTGACCGCCGAACTCGAGCCCCCACGCGGGAGCGACGCGGGTGAGCTTGTTAGGCAGGCACTCGAAATTAAGGCGTACGTCCACGCCGTCAACTTAACCGACGCGCCGATGGCGAACCTCCGCATGAACTCGGTTGTTGCCGCGCACCTCGTTGAAAGGGACGCGGGGGTGGAGGCAATATTTCATTTTACCTGCCGTGACCGTAACATCTTGGCGCTCCAGGCCGAGCTTTTAGGCGCTGCCGCGTTAGGTCTCAAAAACGTCCTCACGCTGACCGGCGACCCGCCCGCCCGCGGCGACCATCCGGACGCCAAGGGCGTGTTCGAGGTGGACCTTTTGGGGTTAATTGACGTGGTTAGAACGCTAAACTCAGGCTGCTCGCGTGGGCGCGACTTGGACAGCCCAACGGACTTCAATATTGTTGCAGCGGCAAATCCCGGTGCCAAAGATTTAGAAGTTGAGCACTCGAAGTTTTGCGCCAAGCTCGAGGCCGGGGCAAGTCTGTTCCAAACGCAACCGATTTTTAGCGTTGAGGAGGTTTTACACTTCCTCGAGCCCTTCGGCGGCAAGCCGCCCGCGCCCGTGCTCTACGGTGTGCTGCCCTTACGAAGTGCCAAAATGGCCCGAAACGTCGCCAAGTGGTGCAACGTGCCGGAGGAGCTGGTGGAGGCGCTCGAGTCAGAAGGCGCAGCGGCGGGTCTACGCTGGGCCAAGAGGACGGTTGACGACCTTAGAGAACTCGGCGCGGACGGCGTGCATCTTTATCCTTTAGGCCGTACGGAGGTGGTGCGGGACGTGCTCGAGCCCCTCACATCTTCTCTCTATTCCACAGTTTCCGACGTGAGGCTCGAGCCTCACCCCGCATGACGCCCATCCGAGCCGAACTAGAAAAACGCGTCCTTATCCTCGACGGCGCGATGGGCACGATGATTCAAGGCTTGGGACTTTCTGAAGCCGACTTTCGCGGCGCGCGCTTTTCAGAGCATCCTAAAGACTTGCGTGGGGCCAACGATATCTTGGTTCTTACGCAGCCGGACGCCATTGAGACGATTCACCGCGAGTATTTAGCGGCGGGTGCGGACATTATCGAAACAAACACCTTTAACGCGACTTCGGTGGGGCTGGCGGAGTATGGGCTCGACGGGGTGATTTGCGAGCTTAACCTCGAGGCCGCACGCCTCGCCAAGCGCGCGGCGGACGCTTTTACGACGCCCGACAAACCCCGCTTCGTCGCGGGCGCGCTGGGTCCCACCAACCGCACCGCCTCCTTGTCGCCCGACGTGAACCGGCCCGGCTTCCGGGCGATTGACTTCGACGGGCTCGTCGTCGCCTACAGCGAACAGGTGCGCGGGCTTATGGACGGCGGCGCTGATGTGCTCCTCATCGAGACGGTGTTCGACACGCTCAACTGCAAGGCGGCGCTTTTTGCCGCCGAAAGCGTGATGGAGGAACGTGGTGCGCGCCTCCCGCTCATGGTCTCGGGGACGCTGACCGACGCGAGCGGGCGCACGCTCTCAGGGCAGACGTTGGAAGCTTTTTGGATTTCGGTCTCGCACGCGGACCTCTTGAGTGTCGGCCTCAACTGCGCGTTGGGGCCTAAAGAACTGCACGCGTACATCGAAGAACTCTCCGGCCTAACGCCCATCTTCACGAGCGCCTACCCCAACGCGGGGCTGCCCAACGCCTTTGGCGGCTATGACGAGACGGCACAGCGGATGATTGAGGTGATGGAGGGGTGGCTTAGGGCGGGTTGGGTCAACATCTTGGGCGGCTGCTGCGGCACCACCCCCGAACACATCCGCGTCTTCGCCGAGACCGCCGCCAAGTACCCCCCGCGCGTGCCGCCCGAGGTTCCCGCGTATCCGGCCTTTGCGGGGCTCGAGCCCCTCGTCATCCGCCCCGAGACGAACTTCGTCAACGTCGGCGAGCGCACCAACGTCACGGGCTCGCGCAAGTTCGCGCGGCTCGTGACCACGGGTGATTTTGAAGGCGCGCTCAAGGTTGCCAGAGACCAAGTCGAGGGCGGCGCGCAACTCATCGACGTGAACATGGACGAGGGGATGCTGGACAGCGAGGCGGCGATGGTGACCTTCTTAAACCTCACCGCCGCGGAGCCCGACATCGCGCGGCTGCCCGTCATGATTGACTCGTCCAAGTGGGCGGTGCTCGAGGCGGGCTTAAAGCGCACGCAAGGCAAGAGTGTGGTCAACTCGCTGTCTCTCAAGGAGGGCGAAGAAGTTTTTAGAGAGCAGGCGCGGCTCGTTAAACGCTACGGCGCGGCGGTGGTCGTGATGGCCTTTGACGAATCTGGGCAGGCCGACACCTTTGAAAGGCGCATTGGGATTTGCGAGCGCGCCTATCGCGTACTACTAAACGAAGGCTTCAAACCCCACGACATCATCTTCGACCCCAACATCTTCCCCGTCGCCACCGGCTTGGAGGCGCACAGCGCGTACGCGCTCGATTTTTTACGCGCGGCGGCGTGGATAAAAGAGAACCTGCCGGGCGCGCTCGTCTCGGGCGGGGTTTCCAACATCTCCTTTTCGTTCCGGGGCAACAACGCGGTGCGAGAGGCGATGCACGCGGCGTTCCTCTACCACGCCGTCCAAGCGGGGATGGACATGGGCATTGTCAACCCGGCGATGCTCGAGATTTACGAAGCCGTCCCCCCCGACCTGCTCACCCTGGTCGAGGACGTGCTGCTCAACCGCCGCCCGGACGCCACCGAACGCTTGTTAGACTTTGCAGAAACGGTCAAGGGCGAGGGCAAGCGCGACGTGAAGAGCGAGGCGTGGCGCGAGGCGGAGGTGGAAGACCGGCTCGAGCACGCGCTCGTCAAGGGCATCACCGACTTTATCGAGGCCGACGCTGAAGAGGCGCGGGTGAAGTGCGGGAGCCCGCTCGAGGTCATCGAAGGCCCCCTGATGCGCGGCATGAACACGGTGGGCGACCTTTTCGGCTCGGGCCGGATGTTCCTGCCGCAGGTGGTCAAGAGCGCCCGCGTGATGAAGCGAGCGGTGGCCTATTTGCAGCCTTTTCTCGAGGCGGAGTCCGCTCTGGGAGGTACTAAGAAAGCCCAGCACGCGGGCAAGGTGCTCCTGGCAACCGTCAAGGGCGACGTTCACGACATCGGCAAGAACATCGTCGGGGTGGTGTTGGCCTGCAACAATTTTGAGATTATCGACTTGGGCGTGATGGTTCCCGCCACGACAATTTTGGAGACCGCCCGGCGCGAAAAGGTGGACGTCATCGGCTTGTCCGGACTCATCACCCCGTCGTTGGACGAGATGGTCCACATCGCTAAGGAGATGGAGCGGCAAGGGTTCAGGCTGCCGCTGCTCATCGGCGGCGCGACCACGTCGCGCATCCACACCGCGGTCAAAATCGCGCCGCAGTATTCAGGCTTGACCGTCCACGTGCTCGACGCCTCGCGCAGCGTCGGCGTGGTCGCCAAGGCGGTGAGTGAGGAGGGGCGCGGGGGGCTCGAGCACGACACCCGCGCGCAGTACGAGGACTTGCGCCGCAAACACGAGGCCAGAGGAGCAGACCGTCACCTCGTTTCCTTGAAAGAAGCGCGGCGAAACGGTCCCCAGTTCAATTGGGCGGACGCGGCCATCACCCCGCCGCCTCTCGGCACCCAGCGTTTTGAAGATTACCCGCTCACGGACCTTGTTCCCTATATCGACTGGTCGCCCTTCTTTCTGGCTTGGGAACTGTCGGGGCGCTACCCGCAGATTTTTGAGGACGCGGGGGTGGGGGGGGCGGCTCGAGCCCTCTTCAACGACGCGCAAGCACTCCTGACACGCATCGTCGCTGAAAAGCTCCTCACCGCCAAGGGCGTCGTCGGCTTCTACCCAGCCAACAGCGCGGGGGACGACTTAGAAGTCTACACGGACGAGTCCCGTCAGAACGTCCGCGCCGTCCTCCACACCCTCCGCCAGCAGGGCGAAAAGCGCGAAGGACAACCTAACCTGGCGCTCGCCGATTACGTCGCGCCTAAAACGAGCGGGGTGGGGGATTATCTGGGCGCGTTCGCCGTCGCCATCCACGGTGCGGACGCGCTCGCCGGGGCTTTTGAGAGGGAGCACGACGATTACAACGCGATTCTGGTCAAGGCCTTAGCTGACCGCCTCGCCGAAGCGTTTGCCGAAAGGCTCCATGAGCGCGTCCGGCGCGAATACTGGGGCTACGCGGCGGACGAGCACTTGAGCCGCGACGACCTCATCCGCGAACGCTACCGCGGTATTCGCCCCGCCCCCGGCTACCCCGCGCAACCCGACCACACCGAAAAGCCCGCCCTGTTCGCCCTGCTGGACGCCGAGAAAGCCGCCAACATCACCCTCACCGAGAGTTACGCGATGCGCCCCGCCGCCGCGGTGAGCGGCCTCTACTTCGCTCACCCTGAAGCGCGCTATTTCGCAGTAGGCAAGATTCAAAGGGACCAAGTGGAGAACTACGCCGCGCGTAAGGGGATGCGGGTGGCGGAGGTTGAGCGGTGGCTGGGGCCGAATTTGGCGTATGAGCCTGAGGTTGTGCTGCTCGAGGTTTAATCCACTGACTACTCTCGTTCCGTCTGCGTCCCAGGCGGCAGAAGTGCGCTTATCTTCTCCATCAGCGAAGGAAGCTCGCGCGTGGCGACGTTCCACACCTCGTCTAAATCCACATGGTCATAAGCGTGAATGAGGATGTCCCGCATACCCGCCATCTGTCGCCAGGGGATGTGCGGGTGGGCGGACCTGAACGCGGGCGAGAAACGCTTAGTTGCCTCACCGATGACCTCGAGCTGTCTTATGACCGCAGCTTGCCGCAGTTCGTCCGCTTCAAAAGCAGCCTTTTCAACACCTTCAATAAAGCGCCGCAGCAAACGAGCCGCCACGAGAACATCCACAAGGTGTGCAACGTCACGCTGCGACATCGACCACTTGCGCGCCCTCCAAAATCGCTCGGCGGCGCACGGCGTTACGGGAGCGCTCGACCCCCTTTTTGGTCACAAGGTCCACGTTGCGCCCGAACAGTTCACTCAGTTCGTCCTGCATCCGCACGTGGTCAAAAAGCGACCAACGCGCGTCGGGGGAAAATTCGACCAGCACGTCAACATCGCTTTGAGGACCGAAGTCGTCGCGCAACACCGAGCCGAATAGCGCCAGTTCGCGCACCTCCCAGCGGCGGCAAAAGTCGGTGAGCTGGGCGGGGGTGACGTTGAGTCGCTCGAGCGTCATAGCCCCATCCTACGCCATTGCAGAACCATACAGCTCATGCTCGAGCCCACCTCTCAATCCACCAGTGCCCCGTACACCGCATTCCGAAACTCCTGCACCACCGGGTAGAAGCTCGAGGGCATAAACTGCGTCATAAAAATCCCGACGAGCTCCTCCACCGGGTCCACCCAAAAAGAAGTGGTGGCCGCCCCGCCCCAGCCGTAAGAACCGGGCGAGCCTAATGCGGCGGCCTGGGCCACGTTGAGAAGCACGCTAAAGCCGAGCCCGAAACCGTAGCCGCTAATTTCGTCCACGCCGATGCCGATGGGTAAAAGGCTGGGCGGCAAGTGGTTTATGGTCATAAGCTCGAGCGTCTTGCGCCCCAACAAACGTGTTCCGTTCCCCTCGCCGCCGTCGGCTAACATCTGCGCGAAACGCAGGTAGTCGGTGGTGGATGAAACGAGCCCGCCCCCACCTGATAAAAAGGCAGGCGGTAGCCTGAAGGGGCTGCGCTCTGGTGAGTCAAGAAGTGCTAGAGAAGCATTCTCGGGTGTTGTCGTTAGGCTCGAGCCGAAGCGGTAGCCCTCGACGGGGCTATACACGGCGGCGAAGCGGTCCAAGTTCTCTTCGGGAACGAAAAAGCCCGTTTCAGCCATGCCCAAGGGCTCAAAAATGCGTTTGGCAAACACCATGTCGAGGGGTTCCTCGGCGACCACCTCGACGACGCGCCCGAGCACGTCGGTGGCGAGGGAGTAGCGCCACGCGCTGCCGGGGTGGTAGAGGAGCGGGAGTTGCGCGAGCCGGTCAACCATTTCGGCCAGCGTGACGCCGGAGGCGACGGGCTGCGCTTTGCGGTAGAGGTCTTCGACGGGCGAGTCGTGGAACCAGCCGTAGGAGAGCCCCGCGGTGTGCCGCATGAGGTCGCGCACCGTCATGGGGCGTTTTGGTTTGACGAGCACGGGACCGCCCGGCCCCGAACGCTCGAACACTTTGGTCTCGCCAAAAGCCGGGATGAATTTCGAGACAGGGTCCTCGAGCTTGATTCTCCCCTCCTCGAAAAGCATCATGGCGGTCACCGTGGTCACGGGTTTGGTCATCGAGTAGACGCGGAAGAGCGTGTCGCGCGTCATCGGCTTGTCGGCCTCCCGGTCGCGCTGGCCGTGCGCCCCAAAATGCACCACCTGGCCCCGCCGCGCCACCAGCGTCACGGTCCCCGCGAGCTTGCCGCCGTCGACGTAACGCCGCGCGAGGTCGTTGACGCGTTCTAATCTGCGGGATGAGAAACCCAGGGCTTCGGGGGAAACAACTTCTAACGTCATAAAGGTTCCTTTTCTACAGAGCTACCGTAAATGTTAAGTGTCATTCTGCCCGTACCGCGTAGGCTGACAAGTGTTCATAAAGAGGCAGGCAGCGCGCCAGGAGAGGCTCGAGCCGCTCCGGAAGGGGCTCATCCTTGGGTTCGTAGGGCGCAAACGACGTTGACTGGTGGACGCTGTCGTACCAGTGCTTTGCCCACACGCCGTCCTCGGGTTTAGGTCCAGCGGGCCAGCGCAGCATCCCGCTTTCGAAAGGCAGGCCAAGCCGCTTACAAGCTTCCCGGAGCACCGCCTCGGGGTTCGTGAGCACCGTTTTGGCCTCGAGCACCACGGGCACCCGGCCCTGCGACAGAACGGTTTCTAAGATTTCCGTTTGTTCCTCGAGTCCGGTGTCGCGCAGGGTCGGCTCGGGAAGTTTTTTAGCGAGTGAAAGGAGCATCTCTCGAGGGTCTCTGGTCAGCAGCACGTGGGTCAGCTCTCCCAGAAAGCTCCGGTCAAGTCCACAAAGGTGATGTGCCATATTCTTAAAAAACAAAACGGGCTTTTCGCAGGGTCCAAGGAGCACCTCGCGGACGACGCGCGCGCCGTCGGTGTCCATCGTCGCCAGCACCTCTTCCCTACCGGGATGCGCTGCACCGGTTGTCCTAAGATAATGACCATAAAGCGGCTCATCGACGACCGCGGTGTCCGCGCGCTCGCGGAAGCTATACATGAGCGCGGTCGAGATGTTGCGCGGCCCCGACCACATCGAGAGGCGCAGGCACTCATTCATCCTCAACCGCCCCTTTGTAGAGCGCCGACAAGCGCCCCGTCAGCTCGCCCGGCCCGGTGCCGATGACCCGACCGTCCACTGCCACCACGGGGGTGAGGCCGCCGAAGGTGCCGGTGACAAAGGCTTCATCGGCGCTGTAGACGTCCGTCAAGGAAAAGTCGCGCTCGTTCG
Source organism: Trueperaceae bacterium (assembly GCA_965214995.1). Taxonomy (GTDB): domain Bacteria; phylum Deinococcota; class Deinococci; order Deinococcales; family Trueperaceae; genus CBDCCT01. Next base: position 2,136,678 of record CBDCCT010000002.1, on the reverse strand, counting down.
CAGGGATGCCGTTGGCTTTGCAGAGTTCTAAAACGAGTTGCCGGGTGATGCCGTTCAAGCAGTGCTGGCCGCTCGAGGTCCACACCTCGCCCTTCGTCACAATAAAAAAGTTCGTGGCGTTGCAAGTCGCTACCACGCCGTTCGTATCAAGCATGAGCGCTTCGTCCGCCCCGGCCTTGAGCGCCTGGATGAGGGCGACCACCTCGTGCAGTTTGCTGTGGCAGTTGAGTTTAGCGTCGAGCGTGTCGGGCGGCGGGCGGCGCACGGTCGAGGTGAAAAGCCGAACGCCCTCGAGCTTAACTTCCGGGTCGGCCACCTTGTGCTCGGCGATAATGACGATGTTGGGCGCGGTAACGGTCAAGCGCGGGTCTTGCGCGGGCGTTTTTTTGTTCCCCCGGGTGACCATCAGCCGCACGTGTACGTCCGTTGTCATCTTGTTGCGCTCGACCGTCTCCCAAAGCGCCGCGGTCAGCTCCTCACGGCTTTTGCCGATATCAAGGTCGATGGCCTTGGCACCCCCGAAAAGGCGGTCTAAGTGACGCCCTAAAAAGCTAAACCTGCCGTCATGCAAGCGGATTCCCTCCCACACGCCGTCCCCGACCAGATAGCCGCTGTCGAAAACCGAAATCTTCGCCTCGTCGCGGGGGTAGAATTCACCGTTGATGTAAACCAGAACGTCCTGGTTGCGCGCGTCGGCGACGGCTTCGTGGGTTCCTTTTGCCATAGGCTCACCTCGAGCCATTAAATCACGGCTGTCCAAGTTGTTTTTATAGAGGGCGCAAATCATGTTGAAACGGACCCCGCAGGGAGAGGCAAGAGGCCGTAGGGAAACGCAGCACGAGGTGCAAAGAGAGCTAGACGCGGCTCGAGTAGAAAAGCGAGCGCGGCAAAACACAAAGAACGCCGACCGCACGGGCTTTGGTGAGCTTGTGGAATGGCTCGAGGGTGAGGGCTGGGTGTACCGGGTTAACTATGGGGAAGTTGGCTGAACACCTAACACAAAGGTTTCTCGCCCTCAAAGTTCCCCACCTCCTGAGCTGGTGGCTTCATGGCAGATGAGCAATACTGGGTTGCTTGAGCTGACCTGTGTAAGCGCAAAGCTTATACTGTCGAGGTTAGATTGACAGACCGCTTCGGCGGTTGTCGCCGTCCATCTTGTGAGTCCGCACGTTTGTTACGGGTCAGAGAGACCCATAAGCATCAGCCGCTCAATGGCAGTGCTTCTGATTTAGGAGGGAATTTACAGAATGAGCACAACGCCTAAATATTTTTATCACTATACTGACATCAACGGAGCCTATGAAATTCTCAACAGTGAGACGCTTTGGGCCTCACAAATCCAATATCTAAACGATTATCGTGAAGTCAAACACGCCTATGATGTGTTTGCTCGCCTTGTCCTAAACCGTCACGTGATGGGGTTTGATTTCCCGGATGAATTTCTTCGGTCTGCTATGCCCCCTGTTGAAAATTTCCATGCCTTCCGCACCTTTGTTTTTTCGCTCACAGAGAATGGTAACCAGCTGAGTCAGTGGAGAGCATATGGCAAACAGGCCGGGATTTCTCTTGGCTTTCCTTTCTCGGCTTTAGAATCTGCTGCAAGAAATAGTAGATTCGAGCTAGTTAAATGTATCTATGATGGTTCCGAAATCAGGCGCATCTTTGAGCAATCGTTACCTTCGCTCAAATCAAAACGGCTTGCGTTAAAAGAAGAGGGCAAAAGCTGGGAAGAGCTGAAAGTGATTGTAAGTCAAAACCTTTATAGTGAAGTGGTAACTATCGCCCCTCGAGCGAAAGATGCGTCGTTTAGTGAGGAGGAGGAATGGCGATTGATAGGCGGGCCGTATCCATACAATAGAAAACCAGCTAGGTGGCGCCCCACGGCAACTACCTTGTTACCTTATTGGGAAATTTCCCTGCAACTCCCTTTGCACTCCAAACACAACCCTTTGGACCCTGAATACAAGGAGCAAAATAAACGTTTAGATATTATCGTGGGACCTTCTCCTAATGAACACCTGACTGTAAGTAGCCTCCACAACTTTTTAACCAATCGAAATATAGCCGCTAGAGTGAAATCTTCCAAAATCCCCTACCGTGTTATGTAAACCACCACATTGCTTTTCTTTTTCGGCAAGTGGCTAACTAGCAGCTAAGAACTAGGGGATAGGCTCGACCGCCATAGCAGCATCCAACGCCAGCACCCCGCCGCCACCAAGGTAGACCCGCCAGTGATGTTTCCGACATTCCGCACCTTGTATAGCGTATCTACGAATTATCGTTTCTCTCGTCACACACGCACACAAGTTTTGACGTTGTGAAAGTTTATGCGCTGAATTAGATACACGAGGCTACTGTCCGATTGGAAGGATGAGAGCTATGCGTTCAGGAAGGCACTGAAAGTTAAAATCCCAAACTCTCAGGCATGACGTGCGGAATGTTGGGTAAATTGGCTGTAGTGAAGACAAAACTAAGCCCCCGGTGAAATGCCGGGGGCTTAGTTTTTGCGTCCCTGACGCTTTTTCTTTGGAGCCAATGGTCGGATTTGAACCGACGACCTATCGATTACGAATCGATTGCTCTACCTCTGAGCTACATTGGCAAGATTTACTGATATCATCAATAATATATTATTGATGATATCAGTAACTGGTGGCCAGAGGCGGGTTTGAACCGCCGACACCACGATTTTCAGTCGTGTGCTCTACCAACTGAGCTATCTGGCCGCGAGAGGTAGCATCCGTCAACGGAAAAAGCGCGTTTGAACTGGACGGTACCTCTGGATTGCATGGACGGTACTGGCTTCTGATTGAAGATGATACCTCCATTGTGGCGGAGCCGACGGGATTTGAACCCGCGACCTTCTGCGTGACAGGCAGATATGCTAACCGCTACACTACGGCTCCACGCAAACGGAAGGTATGATACCCAAGGCTTAGGGGTGTTGTCAATGCGTTTTTGGACCGCCGGGCCGCCCAGCCCCGTGCGTTTTGGGAAGATCAGTCGGAGGCCTCGAGCAGCCTCGCCGGGGCGACGCCGAGTTCGCTCAGCGCCTGCCTAATACCCCTGGGTCCAAATCCCAGGACCTCGTGTTGCGCCTTGGGGTCGCCGTGCGGCACCGTCTGGTCGGGGATGCCCAGGCGCTTGAGCTTAACCGACGCGCCGTGGTCGAGGAGCGTCTCGGCCACCGCCGAGCCCAGGCCCCCGGCGAGTGCGTGGTCTTCAACGGTGACGAGCGCATGGGCTGAGGCGGCGAGCTCGAGCAGGAGGGCTGTATCGAGAGGTTTTATAAAACGCGCGTTGACCACGCCAACATTAGGGAGGTCGCGGGTCGCGGCGAGGGCGTATGCGATGGTCGGCCCGAGCGCCAACACGTAAGCGTCGCGGCCCTCTTTGAGGACTTCCCAACGGCCCCACTCGAGTTCCGGCCAGCTTTCAACCGGAGCGTCGGGCGCGGGCTGGGTGCCGCCGCGCGGCCAGCGGACCGCCTTGGGGCCGCCCAGTTTAAGCGCAGTCTTGAGCATGGACTGCATCTCGGCGGCGTCTTTGGGCATGGCGACCGACATGTTGGGCAGCGCGCGTAAGAAAGAGATATCGTAGATACCCTGGTGCGTCGCGCCGTCGCCGCCGACCAAACCCGCGCGGTCCACGGCGAAAACGACGTCTAAGTTTTCCAGACACACGTCATGAATCACCTGGTCGTAACCGCGTTGCAAAAACGTGCTGTAGATGGCGACGACGGGCTTTTCGCCGCGTAGCGCCAGCCCCGCCGCCGTGGTGACCGCCACGTCCTCGGCGATGCCCACGTCTAGGTAGCGTGTGGGGTGGCGTTTACTGTACTCGACCAAGCCGCTCCCCTCGCGCATGGCGGGCGTGATGACCCAGACGCGGTCGTCTTTGTCCGCAAGTTTGATGGCCGTGTCGCCAAAGGCGTCGAACCACTGGTAGCTTTTGCCCGCGTGAACGGGGTTGACGAGGTCGAACTTCGACGCGCCGTGCCAGGTGATGGGGTCGGACTCGGCAATTTTGTAGCCCTTGCCCTTTTTGGTGACGATGTGGAGCATGGTGGGGCCGTCGAGCTGGCGCACGTGCTCGAGATAGTAAAGGAGCTGGTCGACGTCGTGCCCGTCGATGGGCCCCACGTAGCGCACCCCCATCGCGTGAAAGGGGTTCGCGCTCGCGGGGTCCAAAAAACGCCGCGTCGCCTCCTTGGTACGGCTGGCAAGGTCGCCCAGCGGCTTCCAGAGACTGCTCAAGGCCTCCTTGCCGCTCCTTTCGGCCTGCTGGAACCAGGGCTGCACCTGCAAGGTGTGCATGTAGTGATTGAGCGCGCCCACGTTTTCGCTAATCGACATCTCGTTGTCGTTTAAAACAATGGTCATCTTGGGCTTGACGTGACCAATCTGGTTGAGCGCGGCGAGCGCCATGCCGCCCGTTAGGGCACCGTCACCGATGATAGCCACGACTTCGTAGTCGGCCCGCCGCGCGTCGCGCGCGAGCGCCATCCCCAAGGCCGCCGCGAGGCTCGTGCTGGCGTGCCCGACGGTGAGCGCGTCGTGTGGGGACTCGCTTGTGGCGGTGAATCCTGCAAGCCCGTCGGGCTTGCGGATGGTGTCGATGCGGTCTTTGCGGCCCGTTAAGATTTTGTGGCCGTAGGTCTGGTGACCCACGTCCCAGACGAAGCGGTCTTTCGCCGAGTCGTAAAGGTAGTGGAGCGCCACGGTGAGTTCGACCGAGCCCAAGCTCGAGGCCAGGTGCCCGCCCCCCAGCGAACACACGCGGATGACCTCGCTACGCAGTTCGTCGGCCAGCGTGTGCAGTTCGGCCTGAGAAAGGGCCTTGACGTCCTCCGGGCTGTTTACGCCTTCTAGAACGGACACGGGCGCGAGGCTCCAAACGTACTCAGAACGGTGTGAATCATACCGAAGTCTAGCAGAGCCGCGCGGCACCCTTTTGTATGCTCCTGCATGGTCGGCGGGCTACTCCACCGCCGCCTGCGCCGAGGCGAAATTTGTCTCAATCAGGAAGTAACCGAGTTCGGTGCGCACCTCGCCGACAAAGGGGGCGAACCAGAGTTCCTGGTTGAGGGTCTCGAGGACGCGCCCCTCGGCGTCGCGCGTGCGGGACTCAAAGTTGAGCACGAACACGTCAAACGTTCCCGCCGCCACGGTGACCCCGCGCTTGTCCACCACGGCGTAGGTGTATTCGACCGTCAGCGACGCGTTCTGGTCGTCCGCGGTGGCCTGGGGAAAATAGAGGCTGGCGGTCGTCTCGCCGCCCCAAGACGCGCCCACCTGCAGCGCGCCCGCGGCGGGAAATTCCTGGAGGGGCGGGTCGAAGGTGATCTGGGTGCCGGGCCTCAGTTCGCGCAGCAAGTAGACGCCGTCGTCACGGTACTGCCGGAGCGAGGTGATGTCGAGGCCGCGCCCCACCGTACGCCAGGCCGTCCAGAGCTCGCCCTGGACGAGGGTCGGGCCCTCGACCTGCTGAAAAAGGCGCATGGCGTTTAGGGGGTCGCCGTCCGGCAGATACTGCCACACCGCCCCGGTTTCGTGCGGGTAAAAAGAGACGGGCCCGCTAAGCTGCTCTACAGTCACGCGCTCCGGTTCGGCGGAGGGCGCGCAGGCGGCGAGGAGGCCGAGCAGCGCCAGCAGGAGCGGGAACTTTAACGTGGGGTTCATAGGGGCAATCTAACCCAAGCGCCACGACATCCAAGTGAGGTTTTTCAGATACGGGATTTACAGCAGCTATCACCGCTTTTGAACGAGATTCGGTTTACGCGTTACTGCCTAAAACGTATTTTGGAGATGAGCCAGCTACGCCTACGGCGTGAGAGCCGCGTTAAACCCGCTCAGCATGGATGAAGCCAGCGCGTGTGTTGAGGCGGCCAACACTTTTGAGGAGGCGGTGTACCACAAATTGCGTATAACTTCCTGTTAGTTCCGTCGCTGACGCAAAAGAGTTTACCCATGCCCGCAACCTGGGACATCCTCCTTAAGGAAGCCCCCTAACCTCGGCTCGAGTCTCGGCGAACGCCTCCTCGAGCGCGCTAATTTCAATCAGCGCGTCTTCTAAGTCGCGCTCGAGCCGCGGGTCGGCCTCGAGCCTCGAGGCGTCGGTCAAGACCGCGTAAACCTTGCCGCGCAGCGTCCGGAGCGTCTCGACAAAACCGCGCAGTTCCTCCTCCACCTCCGCCGCCGCCCGCTTCGTGTTGGCGTATTGGGGGTCGGAAGGGTCCAGTTTAAGTAAGTAACCCTCAAGCGCGGTGCCGTGGCGGGCGCGCGGTAGCGCCCGCGCGACCAAGAGGCGCACCCTTAGCGCAACATCGTTTAACTCGCGCGACAGGGCTTTGGGCGCGCCCGCCGCCTGGGCGGCCACGTCGTCGTAGACGCTAAGCGCCTCACCCATCAGCCCCCGGTAGGGCTGGGCGAGCGCGCTCAGCATGGGCGGCGTGAGGGGCGGCCCCACCTGACGGCGGCTCGAGCGCACCCCCGACACGATGCCCCAAGCGCCCAAAGCCAGCACGAGGAGCAAAAGGAGCGTGAACTCGAGGGCCAAAGACATACCGTACCAACCTACCGTGAGAGCTTAGGCGTTCGCGTCCGAGAGCTTCGCCTTGAGACCCGCGAGCTCCTCTTCAACGTCTGCGTCAAGGCTCAGCTCGGCGAACTCGTCGTCTAGGCTTCTCTCGCCCTCGAGTTCCTCCTGGGCGCTCAGCCTGTCCTCCATCGAGACTATTTTGCCCTCCATCCGGTCAAAGGCCTCAAAGGCGGCGCGGGTATCCGTCTTGGACAGAGCCGAATTCACCGACTCCTGCGCCTCCGCGCGCCGCTGCCGGGCAATGAGCAACTGGCGCTTGCGCTCGGCCTCGTCTATCTTGGCGTCGAGCGCGCGGAGCTGCGTCTTGAGCCGCTCCACCATGCCCTGATGGGCGGTAAGCTGTTCTTTGAGACCCTCGGCCAGGTCCTGAGAGGTGTTTTTGCGCTTCAGAGCCTCGCGCGCTAGGTCCTCACGGTCCGACTTAAGCGCCTGCTCGGCTTTCTCGAGCCACCCTCCCGCCTCCTTTTGGTTAGCCTGAAAGTCACGCTCCAACTTCTTGCCCTCGGCGATGGCGCGCGTGACCTCCATGCGCGCCTCGTACTGCGCCTCGCGCATGTCCATCAGCGTTTGGTTGATGATTTTTTCGGGGTCCTCCGCGCGGGTCAGCATATCGTTTAAGTTCGCGCGGATGATCGTGCTCATGCGTTCCAAAATGCCCATGTGGCCTCCTTTGTCGCCCCCGGTTCTCGTAACAGATTGCATCACTATAACGGTTTTTACCTTACCTTTTACACAGCGAGTTTTATTGACCGGCTCCTTCTTGAAACAGGTGCTTCCTAAACCGCTCCCACCGCCCGGCTCACCTCACTATAAACGCTGCTGTCCTCCGGGGAAAGGCCGTGGAGCATCGCCACATAGGCCGCGACGAAGAGGCTCGCGTACCAGAGCGCCAACGCGCGCGCGCCAGGGTCCGTTACCGCCTCGCCTACACTGTTGCCCACTCCACCGAAAGGTAATGACAGGCGCTCGACTTGCGCCACCCGCGTGTCCAAGATTTCACCCGAGAGCCGCGTCTCCTCGTCCTCGAGCCCGGCGATAAGCGCCACCACGTCGTCGCCCAGCACGTGCCGCCCCTCGAACGCGCCAGAAAGCACGCCCAGCGGGTGCTCGCCCGCGGTGAGGGCTAAAAGTTTGCCGACGCGCGCGAACACCCCCTGCAAGAGCCCCGGCAGGCCGCGGTCGGCTCGAGAGGACACGATTAAGGGTACCCGGTTCCAGAGCGTCCAGGCGAGGGCTTTGGCGGGGTTCTTGTCCGTATGGACCTCGGGGCCGAGCCGGTCGCGGAGGCTCGCCATCACCCGTTCGGCCTGCTCTAACGCATCACTATGACCCGTCGCGTGGGCGAGGTAGCTCGCATAGGTGTAGGCGCTCAGCACGCCCTGCTCCACGTGGAGATTGGGTTGATAGGCGGCGTAACCGAGCACCACCACCTCCGCCTGGGTCATCTCGGCATTTAGCTTAAGGGTGGAGAGTTCGCCGTAGTCAAAGCCCGACGCCAGCATGAACTGCGTGCCCGACACCACCAGGGGCGCGTCCACCCAGCTTTGCAGCGCGCGGCTTAGGGGAGCCGCCTCGCCAAAACCAATCAGCCCGTAGGGCTCGGCGCGGCGTCCGTCGGGGCCGTCGTAGGAGCCCGGCAGCGCCCACAGCCGTGCCAGGAAGCCGCTCTCGTCCACCGCGCTCAGCCTGTCAAAGTCGTCTAACATAATCCGCAGTGTACGCCCGCCCCCGCGCCATTTTAGTAGCAATCAACGTTGTGTTTCCCTTTTATTCTTCCGTCAACCCGTGTCCAAGGTCACGCCGGACCTGCGCGCCGGGAAAGCCAATCTTTGCCACCCCGTCGTACGCTCTGCCCAGCGCCACCCGGAGGTCCGCGCCCACCGCCGTCACGCCCAGCACGCGCCCGCCCGAACTCACCAGCCGCCCGTCCTGCCGCGCCGTTCCCGCGTGAAACACCGTCACGTCGTTTAGTTCTGGGATGTCCAACGGTACGCCCTTTTCATACGCGCCGGGGTAGCCGGGCGCGGCCATGACCACACAGGCGGCGCTTTCCTGTGACCACCGCAACGTGGTCTCGTGCAGTTGTCCGTTGACAACGGCCCCCAACACCTCCAGCAAATCATTCTCCAAGAGCGGCAACACAGCTTGAATCTCGGGGTCGCCGAGGCGGACGTTGTACTCGAGCACCCTCACCCCCGCCGCCGTGACCATGAGGCCGATGAAGAGAATCCCTCGGTAAAAAAGCCCTTCCGCCCGCAGCCCGCGCAAGGTCGGCGCGACAACCTCATCCATCACCTCTTTGTATTGCTCCTTCGAGAGAGGTACTGGGGCCACCGTGCCCATGCCGCCCGTCATGGGGCCGGTGTTACCTTCTAACAATCTTTTGTGGTCCTGCGCGAGCAACATAGGCTTGGCAGTCGCGCCATCCAAAAAGAGCATCAGGCTGAGTTCCCGGCCCTCGAGGAACCCCTCAATAACGAGTTCGCCCCCCTCGAGCACCAAAACACCATGCACCGCCTCCTGCGCCTCTTGGAGCGTCCGCGCCACCGTCACGCCCTTGCCCGCGGCTAGGTTTGAATCTTTGACAACGATGGGTAAGGGGGCGTGCTCGAGATACGTAAGCGCCGCAGAAAGTTCGCCAAACGCCTCGTAGGCTGCCGTGGGCACGCCGTGCCGGGTCATAAAGGCTTTGGCAAAGCGTTTAGAGCCCTCGAGCCGCGCCGCCGCCCCGTTAGGCCCGACGATACGCTCTCCCGCCGCCTCGAACACGTCCACCACCCCCGCGACGAGGGGCGCTTCGGGACCGACCACCGTCAAATCCACCCCCTCCGCCTTGGCGAGCGCCAGCAACGCCTCGGGCGTGTTCGCCTCCACACAACGGGCCAACTGGGAAATACCTGCGTTGCCCGGTGCCGCCAGAATTTGCGTCACGCGCGGCGACTGGGCGAGCTTCCAGGCGAGCGCGTGCTCCCGGCCCCCGCCACCGATGATGAGCACCTTCATGAACGCGTCTCAGGGTGTGGCATACCCAAAAGCACCCGCCGCACCGCCTCGGGATAAGCGCGGTGCTCCTCAGCTAAAATACGCGCCGCGAGCGTGTCGGCGGTGTCGGCGGCGCGAACCGGCACGCGCCGCTGCACGATGGTAGGACCCGTGTCCACGCCCGCGTCTACAAAGTGAACGGTGCAGCCCGTTTCCTTCACGCCCGCCGCGAGCGCCCTCTCCACCGCCCTTAAGCCCGGAAAGGCGGGCAAGAGCGAGGGATGGATGTTGAGGATGCGCTTTTCGTACCGCGCGACAAACGCGGGCGAGAGCACGCGCATGAAACCAGCCAAGCAGATAAGGTCGATGTGGGCGGACTCGAGCACCCCCACCGCCGCCCGCTCGAACTCTTCTCGGTCGCGTCCAAAAGGGATATGAACCGCCTTTACACCCGCCGTTCGCGCCCGCTCGAGCGCCCCCGCCTCCGCACGGTTGCTGATGACCAGACGCACCGACGCGACGGGATGTCCGGGGGGGAAAGCCTCTAAGAGCGCCGCAAGATTCGAGCCGCGCCCGGAGGCGAACACGGCCAAACGAGCGGGGCGGGAGAGGGGAAAAGTCACGTTTGATTCTATCTTAGATTTTTGCTCCTGCCGGGAAACGTTTGGCAAACGCGACTAAATCAAACCCCAGATTTTCAGCACGCTGAGTAAAGGCGGTAAAGGCTCCTGCCATAGCCAAGCCTCCTCGAGCCTCAAGCCCTTTAACACCACGCTTTCAAACACGCCCTCTTTGGTTGGTGCGGCGCGGTAGATGCCGTCATCGCCCAACACGTAGAACTCCGCCTGTTTGCGCAAGGGGTCAATCAGCCAATATTCGCGCACGCCGCCGCCCTCGTACTCGTAAAACTTGGCACCACGGTCTCGAGCGCGGCTTTCGGGACTAATAATTTCTACCGCTAAATCGGCGGGACCGTCTACTCGGTTTTCTTTGAGGCGCTCGAGATGCTCCTTGGCAACAAAAAGAAGGTCCGGCTCGCGCCCCGGCAGGTCCGGCCCGGTTTTCATCTGGAAGGGCGCGGAGCGAACCGCGCCTAAATCGTGAATTTCGACGAAATGGCGCAAAATCGCCGTCAAAAAGTCGCTTACGTCCTGGTGTCTGCTGGATGGCGGACTCATATAAACCACCTCGCCGTCTACCCACTCGGCCCGCGCGTCCTCGTCGCGCTCGAGGAATTCCTCATACGTCATCCTGCGCGGCGCGGCGAGGAGTGTTACAGCGTTGACTTTCTTTTCTTCTAAATTCATACTAACCCCCACCAAGCGGCGGTTACTCCTCTAAAAACATCCCTACTGCGTGAAAGCCCGCGTCCACATAAATCGTCTCCCCGGTGATGCCGCTGCCGAGTTCGTCCGCGACGAGCGTCAAGGCCAGGCCCGCCACCTCCTCCTGGGTGATGTTGCGCTTGAGCATCGACAACGCGCCGCCGCGGCTGTACATCTCGCTAAAGCCGGAGATGCTGCGCGCGGCAATCGTCCGTAAGGGACCCGCGCTAATCGCGTTCACGCGCACGCCCTGGGGACCTAAGTCGTAGGCGAGAAAGCGCACGCTGGCCTCTAAGGCCGCCTTGGCGACGCCCATCATGTTGTAGTGGGGCACGACGCGCTCCGCGGCGAGGTAGGAGAGCGTGAGAATCGAGCCGCCGTTCGTCATGAGCGGCTGCGCCCGCCTCGCCACCGCCACGAGCGAATAGGCGGACACGTCCATCGCGGTGCGCCAGTCTTCGCGCGAAACCTGGTAAAAGGGGCTCTCAAAGGTCGCCGGAGGCGCAAAGGCCAACGCGTGGACGACGAAGTCGAGCGTCCCGAACTGCGTCCCGACCTCCTCGAAAAGCGCGTCCAGCTCCTCGTCGTTGGTCACGTCGCAGGGGAAGAGCACGGGTTCGCTGAGGTCTTTGGTGAGTTTCTCGAGCGTACCCTTAAGCCTCTCCCCCTGATAAGAAAACGCCAGCCGCGCCCCCGCCTGCGCGACAGGCTGGGCGATGGCCCAGGCTATCGAGCGGGCGTTGGACACGCCCAGAATGAGGCCTTTTTTGCCTTCAAGGTTGATGCTGTACATAAAGTCCCCTTTGCGGCTCGAGCATAACACCCCGCCGGAGACGAGAGCGGGATTGAGAGGAAAGAGAAAAGGACTGAGAACGTTGCTTTTAACTCAGTCCTCAGTCCTCATTACTTTCTTCTTTTCTCGTTACTTACATCTCCATCATAACGGCGCCGAAGCGTTCTCTCGCCTCCGCGGCTTTATGAAAGTCGCCGCGCGACTCCCAGAGGTTTGCTAGGCCTTCCCAGGCGCTTTCGCTATAGGGGTCGTGCTCGGTCATCTTCTGATAAAAGCGGGTGGCCGCCTCGAACTCGCCCGCTTTCTGGGACCTTTCGGCGGCGCTGAGGAGCAGCGTGAGCTGTTCGTTGTACAAGCCCATGCGGATGGTCTCGACCCACTCGGAGTCGAAGCCCGCCAAAAAGTCACCCTTGTAAAGGCCCACCGCTCGAGCGTAAAGCTCGAGCCGCCCCGTCTCGCGCGCCTCTTTCGAGAGCGCGCGGTAGCGGTCCACGTCGTAGTCGATGCTGAACTTGCTGTGAAGATAATAGCGGCGGTTGGCCGACTCGATGAGTTCGCCCCCCATCACCTTGCGGAGCCGATAGAGCGTGGTGTGAAACGACGAGCTCGCCTTGGCCTCGGTTTTGCCGGGCCATAAGGCCTCGGCCACCTCAAAGGTGCTCACGCCCGAGCGGTTCTCGAGCAGGTAGTAAAGCAGCTCCAGCGCCTTGAGCGAGTCCCAGTTGAGCCGTTCGCCGTCGCGCTCGACCAACGGGTTGCCGAAGCCCTCGACCTTGACCGCGCCCTCGAGCGGACGCCTGAGTTCGGCCACGCGCTGCAAGCGCACGCTCACCGCCTGCACGAGTTCGTCTTTTTGAAAAGGTTTGGTCACGTAGTCGTCCGCGCCTATAGACATCCCGTAACGGATATATTCGCGCTCGCCCATCGCGGTCAGAAACAAAAAGGGCACCGCGCGCAGCTCCTGGATTTCGCGGACCTTGCCGTAGAAGTTAAAGCCGTCCATGAGCGGCATCGACACGTCCGAGACGATCACGTCGGGTCTTAGGCCTTCTTGCATTTCGGCCAAGGCGCTTCTGGCGCGGTCAAAGGTCAGGACCGCGTAACCCGCCCCCGCAAGGCTCATCTCGATGAGCTTGAGGTTGGTCGGGTCGTCGTCAACGGCGAGCACGAGGGTAGGCGCGGACATCCCGGACATTTTAGCGTAAGCCTCCCCGCCAGGGTGATGGGTTTCTCTCACCTGGGTTTCTCTCATTTGGGCTTCTCTCGCGGGGGGCATCAGTCGCCCCAGCCCTCGGTCCTTTTGTAGTGGACGAGCGCGCTGTATTCGACCCGCTCCCCCGCCACGGCAGTTGAAAACTTGATGTCCACGACGATGTCGTCCGCGCCGAGCGAGCCCACGAAGCGGCCCAGCCGCTCTTCAAAGGTGTCCACCGTCGCCGAACTGATGAGCTTGAACTTGGCTTTCATCCTCTCACCTTCGTCCCCTTTGTCTCACTTTTGCCTTGAGACTTCCTCAGCCCTGTTTTAAGTTCTCTTCTCGAGACCGCAATACAGGAGGTCGCGTCTCTGGATTACTCCTACCTTAAAGACAGGTGGGCGCTTTTACGATGAGAAACTTCGCGTCATGTTTTACGGTGAAAAACTCCGCTCCGCCGCCTCCCGGAGCCGCGCGGGGTCGTCCGCCATGACGCCGTCCACGGGGAGCGCCAAAAGGCGCGCCACCTCCGCGACCTCGTTGACCGTCCAGACGTTCACGCTTAAATCCCGCCCGTGAGCGCGCGTGACGAGGTTGCGGGTAACTTGCGAATGGTGCGGGTGGAGCGCGTCCACGTGCAGCCAGCCCGCGAGCCAAGGAGCGCGCAACAGCGGGGGCAAATCGGGCGCGAAAAGGAGCGCGGTGCGTAGCCTGGGCGCGCGCAGCCGCACCCGCGCGAGCGACAGGGGGCTAAAGCTCGAGATGAGCACCCTACTTTCCAGCTTTGAATTTCGGACAGCGCGCACCACCGCGCGCTCGAGCCCCCCCGTCCGCCAGCCCCGCGCCTTGATTTCCAAGTTGAGGAGCGTGCCCGGATAGCTGTGAGCGAGCTTGAAGAGAGACTCGAGCGTGGGGATGTTGGGGTCATCAGCTTCGATGTCAGCCTTGGCGAGCGACGCAACCGCCCGCCCCCGCAGCTCGAAGTCGTGAAAAATCACCAACGCCCCGTCCCGGCTACGCTGCACGTCGAACTCGACGCCGTCAAGCCCCGCATCCAGCGCCGCACGAAAGGCGGCGAGGCTGTTTTCGGGCTCCCCCACCCGCACGCCGCGGTGGCCGATGAGGCGGGGCGGGGGCCGCGTCACGCCGGGGAGGGGGCGCGGCCACCATAAAAATGTGCGCCAGAGGAAGAGCAGCGCAACGAGGGCGATGAGCCAACCAAGAAAGGTCATAGCAAACCCACAATAAAGGTTCTAAGTTTGCAGCGTTGCGCCCTCCGGGTTGGCAGCGGGTGGTAAGGTAGCAGGCCATGAACTTTGAGTTCACCCGGAGGCTTGTCTAGTGCCCACCGCACTCGTAACAGGTTCAGCCAAAGGCATCGGCAAGGCGCTCGCGTTGGCGCTTGCCAAAGAGGGTTACGACGTGGCGGTGCATTACCGCTCGAGCCGACCCGAAGCCGAAGCGGTAGCTGCGGAAGCCGCCTCTCACGGGGTCAAAAGTACCATCTTACAGGCCGACGTGACCCGACCGGACGAGGCGCAGGCGTTGGTGAGAGAGGCGCATGAAAAGCTCGGTGGGCTGGACGTGCTTATCAACAACGTCGGCGACTATCACCGGGTTGCGTTGGAGGAGCACAAGGTGGAAGATTGGCTCGAGATGTTCGCCTCGAACCTCCACAGCACCTTTTACACGAGTCAGGCGGCGGTGCCTCTCATGCGCATGGGGGGCGGCGGGCGCATCCTCAACTTGGGCTATGCGGGCGCGGAACTCCTCAAGGCGCGGCCCGGCATCGTCGCCTACAGCGCCGCCAAAACGGGCGTGATTCTCTACAGCAAGGCGCTGGCGAAAACGGAGGCGGCGCACGGGACGACCGTCAACGTCCTCGCGCCCGGCATCGTCGAGAACAGCGTGGACGTGCCTAACGGACTACCAATGGGGCGCACTGGGCGGTTTGAAGACCTCGTCGCCGCGGCGCTCTATCTCCTCTCACCCGAGGCTGCTTATGTGACGGGGGCGGTGCTCGAGGTGGCGGGAGGCTGGAACCTCTAGTGCCCTGCTACCGCCTTTTGGCGTGTGCCACGCGCCCTCGAGCCTTTTCAATCGTCGTCTTCGTCCCCCTCGCCGTCTGAACGCTCCTCGAGCAAGTCCTCCCGCACGTCCTCCTCGCTCACCCCGGCGATGTCGGCGAGTGACTTGTCGTTGTCTTTACGAAGCGCCTCGTTCGCCCCGAAGCCGTGCTCGAAGGTGAGTTCGTGGTCGTCCTCAAAAGTTCTCTCCTCTGGTGAGCTTGGTTGAGCATCTTCTCGAGCGTCGTCTTTCATTCTTTCCCCTTTCATCACCTTACATTTTGCCACCGTCCGATTAGCGGTTAAGTATCTCTCAAACTTTGCGTCAGCGTCTCGTGTTCCTCGTTTAGATACCCGCCTAGCCTTTGGTACACCACCTCCAACAAACGCAACGCCTTTTGTTTTAGCGCGCTCGCCTTTTCTTCCGAACGTTCCTGTTCGCCAAGCTGATGCAGCAGTCTCGCGCTCACGTAAACCTTGTTGATGTCTAAGCCTGCTACTGAGAAGAGGCTGACAAGCTGCGAACCGTTCAGGGCGACAAGGGTATCTAAAGTAAGGCCTGTAAAAGAGAGGCTGAGCTCTTCCAAGTCGCTAAAGGTTAGCTCTTGCCCCCTGGCGCGGGCACCGAACAGAAGTGCTGCGAGCATTTCGGAGAACTGCTTGATGGTTCTCATGATGTAGTCTGTTTGGTACATGCTTGGTTTGGCTCCAGTTTAGGCGAATTTGAATCCCTTCCAGCGCCTAGTTAGATTTTACTCGGGGCCACCACCTCTAGCTTGATTCGGTCCGGGTCCTCGCAGAATAGAGCGTAGTAATCTGGCGCTGTGGCGTACGGGTATCTGTCATCATAGAGCAGCGTATGTCCAGATTCCTTGACCCACGCCCTCACGTCGTCAACATGTTGACGCGACTTCGCTTTGAACGCTAGGTGGTTCAGCCCAACCCGCTTTCGGTGATACCCAGCCGAGAGGTGTTCCTTTGAAACTTGGAGGATACACAGATAGGGTTCGGTTGTCCCAGCAACATAGTTCATTCCTTCGGACCACCGTTTCGCTTCATAACCAAGCTTCTCCATGAAGGGAGTCCAGAACTTAGTCGCTCGCTCGAGGTCGCTGACGTATATTTCAACGTGATGAAGCATTCGATTCTCCGGTAGTCAATCGAGGGACTGTCTATGAGGCTTAACTACTGCTTATCAAACATTCGTCCGGTAAGCCTTAAAAAGTTGCTTTGCGACACCACCCACAACAAAACACCCTCAGCTCCTCGTCTGCCCCGCCCCCTCAATCAAATACTTATGCGTCACCATCTCCGCCAAGCCCATCGGCCCCCGCGCATGGAGTTTCTGCGTGCTGATGCCGATTTCCGCGCCAAAGCCGAACACGAAACCGTCGGTAAAGCGGGTGCTGGCGTTGACGTACACGGCGGCGGCGTCCACCTCTTCTTGGAAGCGGCGGGCGTTCGCCATCGACTCGGTGACGATGGCCTCGGAGTGCTGGGTGCCGTAGCGGTTGATGTGGCGGATGGCCTCGTCTACGCCCTCAACCACCCTCACCGCGAGCTTGTAGTCGAGGTATTCGGTTTCCCAGTCCCTTTCGGTTGCGGGATGCGCGTCCGGGTAGTGCCGCCGCGCCGCCTCGTCGGCGTAGAGGGTGACGCCTTGGCTCGAGAGCGCCCCAAGCGCCTCGGGCAAAAACCGCGCCGCCACCTCCCTATGGACGAGCAGCGTTTCGGCGGCGTTGCACACGCCGGGGCGCTGCACCTTGGCGTTGAGGATGATGGCCTTGGCGTGCTCGAGATTGGCTGAAGCGTCCACAAACACGTGACAGTTGCCCACGCCCGTCTCGATAACTGGGACCTTGGCGTTCTCGACCACGTGGTTGATTAACGACGCGCCGCCCCTGGGGATGACCAAGTCAACCTTGCCCCTGGCCTCCAAAAGCTCGGTCACAAGCGCGCGGTCGGGGGAATCGACGAATTGTACCGCGTCCTCGGGTAAACCCACCGTATGAAGTGCCCCTCGCATCACCCGCACGAGCGCGCGGTTGCTGTGAAGCGCGTTGGCGGAACCCCGCAAGAGGGCGGCGGAGCCCGCCTTGAGAGTCAGCGCCGCCGCGTCGACGGTCACGTTGGGGCGCGACTCGTAAATCATGCCGATGACGCCGAAGGGGACGGTGACTTTTTGGATGCGCAGGCCGTTCTCGAGCCTTTTTCCGTCCAGCACCCGGTAGAGAGGATCGGGCAGAGCAGCGACTAACCGCACCGCCTCGGCGATGTCCGCGACGCGCGTTTCACTCAACGTGAGGCGGTCGACAAGCGCGTCCGGCGTGCCCTTGCGCTTTTCCGCCGCTACGTCTTTGGCGTTGGCGGCCAGAACATCGTGGGTGTGGGCCTCGAGCGCGTCGGCCACCGCCAAGAGCGCCGCGTTTCGGTTCGCGCGGGCAAGGCCGCGGCTTGCCTCACGCGCGCTCTCCAAAAGTTCCGCAAGGTTGACGTGTGCTGTGGGGGATGCTGCAAGTGAAGATGACATAGGCAAGTATAGCCCAAGGAGCAAAAAACAAGGCGGTGTATCGTTGGAGAACATTCAACGTTAGCCTCCAGTGTAAGTCACGGATGAACGCGTAAGCTTTGGGTAGGGCCGTGGGAGTGACACAGCGGGTCGGGTTAAACGCCAACTTTAGACATCTAGTTTAGATGTTCTTGTGTACTGTCAAATATACACCGTCAACACACATTGACAACATGCGCTGTCAACCCGCACTGTCAAACCGCTAGTCTGAAAACTCGAGCCGAAGACCCCTACGCACATTCATGAACAGGATAGGTGACGCCATGTTGCATTTCGGTGTAAATCTTTCAAAGGGTATGTTAAAGCGCCTCTTGGGCGTGTTGACCGTTCTCCTCTTGCCGGTGGGGTTCGGTCAAACCATTTTGCAAGTCGCGGCTGAGGACCCCAGCCTCAGCACCTTTGTGAGCGCGCTCCGGCAGGCGGATCTCGCCGACACGCTCAACGGCGAAGGACCTTTTACCCTTTTCGCCCCCACCGACGCGGCCTTTTCGGTTCTTCCCGAGGAGGAACTTGTGGCGCTCTTCAACGACGAGAGCGCCCTCCGCGAGGTGATGAACTATCACATCGTGCCCGCCTATGTGCTCGCCAGAGACGCGGTTCAGGCCACCAGCGCGCCCACGCTGTTCGGCGACCGGCTCCGCTTGCAGGTCAGGTCGGGCCGGCTCTACATCAACGACGCGACGGTAATTAAGTTCGATGTCGGCGCTTCTGAAGATGTCCAAGCGTCCAACGGCGTGATTCACGTAGTAGACAGCATTTTGCTGCCGGAAGAAGTCAGCTTGGCCGCGCTTACGGCGGACGCCCCCGCAACCCTCGCAGAGGCGCGCGCCGCGCCGCTCTACAACACAGACGCGGCCCGCAGCGTTCGTTATCCTCTGTCGGTGGTTGGGGGGAGCGGCATCGGCGGCTCGGTGCTCTTCGCCGACTACGGCCTCGACCAGACGGTCGTGACCATTGCCGTGCGGGGCACGCTGCGGGGCGAGGCGGGGGCGGTGCAGGGAAGCGTTTACCCTACGCACCTTCGCACGGGCGACTGCGGGCGTGAAGGTAGCGGTGTAGGTGATAACGGCGTTGTGCAGCTTAACGACGTGGAAAGGGCGACGGGCTTGAGCGTCACCACGGTAGACGCGCCCTATGACGCGCTCGTTAACGACGACCATCACCTCGAGCTCCTCTCACCCGACGGCTCCGGTACGCCCGTCGCCTGCGGGGAAGTCGAGCCGGGAGCAAACTAAGCCCAGGTTGGCTCAGGGGCGGGATTAACTCAGGGGCAGGGTCCACGCGCCCGCCAGCATCGTGCCGACGACGGTAAGCCCGTCCAGACTCACCAGCGGGTCGTGCGACAGAACGGTCAGGTCGGCGTCGAAACGGGGGCGGAGCCTTCCAGAACGCCCTTCTCGCCCGATGGCGTAGGCCGCGCCGCGGGTGTAGGCCAAGAGCGCTTCGTCGGGCGAGAGCAGTTCTTGACCGTTCAGCACCTCCCCGTCCGCCCCCAAGCGGCGGCAGGCCGCGAGCAGGCCCAAACGCACGTCCGGGTCGGCGACGGGCGTGTCGGAGCCGAAGGCCAAGGGCGCTCCCGCAGTGAGAAGGCTGCGCGTGGCGTAGGCACCCTCCAGACGGTCGGGCAGAAGCTTCTTAATGCGCTTCGCGTCAAACACGAGGTGATAAGGCTGCAAGGAGGCGATGACGCCGAGTTCTCCAAAACGGGGGATGTCGTCCGGGTGAAGGTGCTGCGCGTGCTCGACGCGCGGGCGCAGGCCCTTCGCCTCCCACAGCGGTTTGGTCGCCTCCAACGCATCCAGAACGGCGCGGTTGGCGGCGTCGCCGATGGCGTGAACCACGGGCGTCAGCCCCGCGGCTATCACCACGGGCAGCCGCTCGGCCAGCACCTCGGGTCCGTGGACGGGCATCCCGCGCTCGTCGGTGCCGTTATAAGGACTCAACATCCAAGCGGTGAGGCTCCCCAGCGCCCCGTCGGCAAAAAACTTGGCACCCCCGACCATAAAACGGTCTCCACCTTGCCCCGTCGCCAGCCCGATGGCGGCGGCGTGTTCGGCGTTCTCCTGGTCAATGCAGGCCCACACGCGGAGCGGGTAGTTGTCGCGGCTCGCCGCGTGCGCCGTCATGCGCCAGCCGTCGGGCGCTTCATAGGCCATGTGGTGCACCGTGGT
Source organism: Trueperaceae bacterium (assembly GCA_965214995.1). Taxonomy (GTDB): domain Bacteria; phylum Deinococcota; class Deinococci; order Deinococcales; family Trueperaceae; genus CBDCCT01. Next base: position 2,116,977 of record CBDCCT010000002.1, on the reverse strand, counting down.
GACGCCCAAACGCGCCAGGTCCTCCCCGGCACGCCTCACCGCCTCCCCCAGGGTCGCGTCGTCGGGGGGCGGCACGGCGCGGGCGATGAGGTTCGAGGCGTGCTCGAGCAGCCCCCCGCTCGGCTCGCCGTCGTCTTCTCGTAAGATAGTGCCGTTGGGCGGATTTGGCGTGTTTGCGTCTACCCCGGCCCGCGCCAGGGCGGCGGAGTTGACCCAGGCGCTGTGGTGGTCCTGCGAGCGCAGAAAAACGGGATGGTGGGGGGCGACGCGGTCGAGAGGTTCCTTGGTGAGTGTTTGCACGTCCCAGCGGCTCGTCGAGAAACCGGAACCCAAAAGCCACTCGCCCGCGGGGAGTTCGGCGGCGCGCTCTCTGATAAGCTCGAGCCCCTCTTCAAGCGTCCCTGCGTGAGACAAATTGAGGCGCGAGAGTTCTAAGCCGTGGGCGCTCAAATGCACGTGGCTGTCGTGGAAACCAGGCAACAGGCAACGTCCTTCTAAATCGATACGCTCCGTGTCCCGGCGCGCGAGCGCCAGCATCTCCTCCACCTTGCCCAACGCAAGAATGCGCCCGCCGCGCACCGCCAGCGCCTCGGCGCGGGGGCGGGAGGCGTCCATCGTCAGGATGCTGCCGTTATAGAAAATCGTGTCGGGCATAGGGACAGTTTACGTTACTCTCCCTCAAACCGCGGCGGACGCTTTTCTGAGAACGCGCGCACGCCTTCACGCACGTCGGCGGTCTGGCTTGCTTGGGCTTGGAGGGCGGCCTCGAGCCCCAACTGCGCTTCCAGGTCGTTGTGCGGCGACGCGTCAAGCTGCTCCTTGACGAGCGCGAACGACCGCGTCGGCCCCGCCGCGAGCTCCTTGACGAACGCCCACGCCGCCTCGCCAAAACCGTCGGCGGGGAGCAGCGTCTCGCCCAGGCCGAGCCGCAGCGCCTCCTCCGCGCCCACCCTGCGCCCGCTGTAGGCGAGCTCAAAGGCGCGGCCCCGCCCGACCAGGCGCGGCAAAAAGTAGCTCGCCGAGGCGTCCATCACCAGGCCGATGCGGGTAAAGCCGACCGCAAAGGAGGCGTTGGCCGAGAGCAGGCGCATGTCGCAGGCGAGCGCCAGGCTCATCCCCGCCCCCGCCGCCACGCCGTTCACGGCGGCGACGACGGGTTTGGGCATCGTCGCCAGGCTCCGCGCGACGGGATTGTAATAAGTTTCGATAAGGTCTTTTGTGTCTGAGCCGGGGCCGGTGGTGCTGAGGTCGGCCCCCGCGCAGAAGCCGCGGCCCGCGCCCGTAAGAAGCACGGCGCGCACGCTTTTGTCGTCCGCGGCCTCCCCTAACGCGTCGCGGAGTTCGCCCAAAAGCTCGAGCGAGAGCGCGTTCAACACGTCGGGGCGGTTGAGGGTGATCCTTAGGGCGTTCGCGTCGCGGGAGAGCTTTATGTGGTTCATAGCTCAGCTTACCCCGGCTCGAGTTATCCCCCCGCGGGAGATTGGCTGAGCGCGACGAGGAGGTCGTAGTCGTCGGGGGCCGCGGGGTCGTCGAGCGCCGCCCGGTTGCGCCGGACTTCGCCGCAGCGAACGCAGCGGCTCACGATGATCCAACCCTTTTTACCCGAATAGTCCACGGCGACGGGCTCGAGCACCCCGCCACAGTCCGACGCGCGGTCGCCGGGGTTTACGTCTACATGAAGAGAACGTAGGCAAAAGGGGCAGTGATTGCGGCACGAGCCGTTGGTTAAGGGCGGCACCTCGCGCCCGCAGGAGACGCAAGCGAAGCCGGTGTTTTTGCCCTGGACGGTGAAACGGCGCACGCTCAAGTGTAGCGCGCGAACCTGGGTCCGGCTGAAGTCTGGATTATCCGCCCGGCTCGAGCTCCAGCAGCACAAAGCCGGCACGCGCGGGGTCGGCAAGCTTTCCTTTGACGACTAACTCCCCGCCCTCAAGCGCCACCTCCGCCTCGTCCCCCAGCACGTTGCTGCCCGTGTCGAAAAGGAAGCGCACGCCGACCGAGCGGCTGCCGCCAAGGAGCACCTCCGCGGAACCCAACGCCACCGAGAAATTCCCCTCCTCGTCCGCCTCCTCCGGGGAGACGGCGAGCGCGAACACGTCCTGCGCATTTTCGGCCAGGGTCTGGGCGAGGGTCTGCTCGAGCGCCGGAATCCGCGCGTGGTCCGCGTCGGCGGCGTCTAGGTTGGGGCCGTCGCCCGCGCACGCGCTCTCGCGCCAGTCTCCGCTACGCTTCATCGCGTTTATCAAAAGCTGGCCGTGGAGCAGTTCGTGGTAGACAAGCGTCTGGTTGGAAAGCGCGTCGAGCGGCCCCTCTGGCTCGGCGAGCGCGCGGGGGTCGAAAAGGAGCGCGTTGGAAAATTCCATCGTCGTTTCGTTGTTGCCGGTCCTTATAAAACCGTTCCACAAATAGGCCCCCGACTCGCTCCCCCGCCCCTCTGACGCGGACGCTTCGACCGCCGCGGGGTCCCACGCCTTGAGCGTGGTGGTGATGGTGACGGCAACGTGGTCCACCGCGCTCCCTTGCGGGCACTCAAAAGAAAAGGTCAAGGGTTCGGAAAGGCTCTGGACCACCTCACCCACCCCCTCGGGCAGCGCGACCTCCCGAAGCTCCGCCAGCGTTTTCTCGAAGAGCGCACGCTGCGGGCTCTCGGGCTCGAGCGTCCGGAGGTCGGGCTGGGCGGAACTTAAACTTACGGGAGCCGTAAGCAAAAGGGCGAAAATGACCAACTTAAGAGAACCAGCAGGATTCAAAGGGACCCTTTCACTTCCGCTTGGGCCGCCTCGGCCTCGAGCCGTAAAGAAGGTAGACGACGCCGAAAAAGAGCGCCCCACCGATGACGGTCACCGCGAGGAGGCGCAGCGGGTCGAGCGAGGGCGTGGCGAGGTAGAGGACCACGTTGGCGAAAGACCACGTCGCCGGGTCGGAGGGAAACATGAGCAGCGAAAGGGCGAACGTGAGAGGCAGAAAGAGCAGGGCGAGCCACAGGGGGAGCGGGCGGGCGGCGGGCGCGGGCGCGCGTTGCGACAGGATAAAAAAGCACACCGCGACAAAAAGTATGAAAGTCGTGTAGAGACTCGTTGGCATCATTCTCTCCGGGCGTCCACGCGTCCACCCAGCCTACCTTTCCGGTAGCCCCCGGGGCTGTGTTGAGTCCGACGTTTTCTCCGCGCGTAGCGCCGTCGAGGAAACGTCCCGGCGAAAGCTTGATGGCGGAATCTCCTCGAAAAGCCCGCGCGGCGCGGCGGAAAGCTCGAGGTCGCGCAGCGTCGTGAACGCCCCGTCGTAATGACGCCCCGCGACCAGAAAGCGATTCCCCGCCGCCCGCAACTCGCCCAGAGCGCGCCGCATCTCCTTTTCCCCGCCGTAAAAACCCGGCTGCACGAGCCGCGCCGCCGTGTCCGCGCCCACCACGAACACGCTCCCCGGGAAAAGGGTAGCTTTTTGGCTAAAGAGCGGCGCGTACGTCAGCACGAGCGTCGCCACGCCCAGAAACTGCGCGGCGCGGCGTTCGGCTTCAGAAAGGCTGATGGGCGCTTTGTCCGCGTTGACGAGAGGCAGCTCGAAGAGGACAGGTTGCCCCAGCGTCTTGCTTGCTACCTCGGCTAAGTCGCGGTGCCCTTCGTGAAGCGGGTTGAACGAGCCCGACAGGAGCGCGGCGTTTGGTAGCGTGTCGCCCTTCTCGAGCCGCCCGTCGGGGTTTATGGCGAGCAGGCCCACTTCGCCCGCCTCCAACTTGCGTAGCGCCTCGGTGGGCGCGAAGGTTTCCGCCACGGCCTCGCCCTCGGCCAGCGGCAAGACGGGCGCTTCGACCCCGCACGCCCGCGCCACCGCCGTCAGAACGAGGAGGGAAACGACTCTTTCCTCTTCGCCCCTCGTTCTCAGCCCCTTGGTCAAGACGAGCGTATAGAGAAGGGTCCCGAGCGCGCCTTGCAGCGCCACACAAGCCCGGTGCTCGCCGCGTTTCGTGCGGTCGGTGGCAACCGTCGCGGTGCAGCCCACGCCCGCGACCGGTTCACCGGGGGCCAGGTACCGCGCGCGCGCACGAGCCCGCGCCGCCAGCGCCTCGGCCACGCGGGGGGAAGCGAAGCTCTCGGGCGTAAAGCCGACTGCCTCTATAAGAGAACTCGTTGCGTAACGGTCGGTCGCTTCCAGCACCGTCCGGGATGAGCCTCCGACGCCGTGCAGCCAGGCGAGCGCCTGCGCGCCCGCGCCCGCGAACTCGAGCACCACCCTGGGCGGTGCCGCGTGAATGGCGGTGACGGCTTCTAAAACCTCGGGTTGCACGTTAACACTTTACCGTCTTACCAGTTCACTACAGAAGTTCGGCCAAAGCTTCTCTATTTAGCTCACAGTCCCGAAGGATTTTGGACAGAAGCCCCGGCCCGATAGTGTCACCTCTATGAACGGGGACAACCGTAGTCCGACCATCAGCGTGGCGCAAAAAATGGTGACTACCTTTCGTTCGCACGACCTCAAAACCTGCTTTGCGAAGTGCCGCCAAAGGCTCTCGCCCTGTCATAACCGGAAGCTTCATACCTCAACGGCAAGTCTCTGAATCCCCACAAACTGGTGGTCATCATCCTCTAGCCCCTCAACCTCGAGGCAGAGTTCAACAGCCTCGCGCACGCGCTCCATAAGCTCATCAAGCGATTTAGCCTGCGTATAGCAACTTTTAAAAGCGGGAACGGTCGCAACGTAGTAACCTTCCGAATCCCTCTCGATCACAACGTCGAACTCTCTTCTCATCGCGTCTCCTCAGGGTCAGTATAGGCGCTTTGGTGCGGTCCTATCTCCTCGAGCACGTACCCCTCCCCATAGGTGCGCGTCGGCGGCAGCCGGTAGGGTTCGCGACGCGGCGGCAGCAGGCGCAGCACTTTAGCCCGCAGCCGCAGACCACCCCTGACGAGCGCCCGCACGAGGCGGGGCGGGCGGGGAAAGCCGAAAGCTTTGAGCATCGCGTCATCCATGACCGCGTACACAAAGGGCCGCCCGAAAGGCCACAAAGACTGGGGTAGAATCCAGCTCAAAAAGAGGTCGCGCGTCGCCTCGGCTAAGCGCTGGTTGTTGGGGCTGTAGGTGAAGTGCTCGAGTTCATACGCCCGGTTAAACCTCTCAAACGCTTCATAACTCTCCGGCAAATTCTTTATCGCCATGAGCCGCCCCACCTCGCGCCAAAAGTAAAAAGACGCCCGTTTTTCGTTCTCACTTAAGGGCCGCCAGCCGAAAGCAGCGTTCCAGCGGATGGGCTCGAAGGTAAAGGTCGAGAGCACGTAAAGAAATTCGTCGTTGGGGATGGGGTAACGCCCGTGAATCTGGTTCATGCGCCGAATCGCCCGCCGCCCCTTTTCGCTGCTGTGCCCATGAAAGCCGATGGTGCTCATGATGATGACCGTGTCGTCGTAACGCTTCTGGGTGCGCCTGGTAAATTCTTGCGTGTCAACCAGGAGTTTGGAACTTTTAGGCACCGCAAAGGTGCGCAAAAGCGCGAGTTCCAGGGCGCGCTGCGTATCCCACGGGAAGTCGTAGGTCGAACTCAAAAAAGCGATGCGCTTGTGGTCGCGCTCGGCGTCGAGTCCCTCTATCTCGCGCAAGACACGGTATTTAGACCCTCGCCGGCTGAACATAACCCTGAGCTTAGCAAGCGGGCGCGCAGGTTCACGTATACTGTGGCGGGTACTATAGAGTTTGAAACATCATGTGTCAGTTACGATTTGTCAGTTGTGGAGGTCTGATGTCGTTTATCCTTTCCCTGGATCAGGGGACCACAAGCTCGAGGGCCATCCTTTTTGACCACGAGGGGAAAATTGTCGGGAGCGCCCAAAGAGAGTTCGAGCAACTTTTCCCCCGCCCCGGCCTGGTCGAGCACCGGCCCGGCGACATCTGGACGAGTCAGGCGGAGGTTGCCAGAGAGGTTTTAAAGAGCGCCAAGGTCTCTCCCTCGGACCTTGCGGCGGTGGGCATTACCAACCAGCGCGAGACCACCCTGGTGTGGGACCGCAAAACGGGCGAGCCCGTGCATAACGCGATTGTTTGGCAAGACCGCCGCACCGCGCCCTACATCGACCGGCTCAAGGCGGAGGGGTTGGAGCAACTTTTCCGCGAACGAACCGGGCTGGTGCTCGACGCCTACTTTTCGGCAAGCAAACTCGTTTGGGTTTTGGACCACGTTGAAGGTGCGCGCGCGCGGGCTGAGCGGGGCGAGCTGGCCTTTGGCACGGTGGACACCTGGCTGCTCTACAAACTCACAAACGGCGAGGTTTTCGCCACCGACGTGAGCAACGCGAGCCGCACGATGATGTTTAACATCCGCACCTTGGAGTGGGACGACGAACTCTTGGAGATTTTGAAGGTTCCTCGAACCATGCTCCCCGACATCCGCTCCTCCTCGGAGGTCTACGGCGAGACAGCGTCGGAGGTGCTGGGCGCGCGTGTGCCCGTCGCGGGCGTGGCGGGCGACCAGCAGGCGGCGACCTTTGGGCAGGCGTGTTTCAGGAAGGGGCAGGGCAAAAATACCTACGGCACGGGGGCATTTATGGTGCTCAACACGGGTGAGGAGCCCGTGCCCTCGCCCAACCGGCTGCTCACGACGGTGGCTTGGAAACTCAGCGACACGGTCACGTACGCGCTCGAGGGCTCCATCTTCATCGCGGGCGCGCTCGTGCAGTGGCTGCGCGACGGGCTGGGCATCATCCGTTCGTCCGGGGAGGTCGAGGCGCTGGCGGGGAGCGTGCCCGACAACGGCGGCGTCTATTTAGTGCCCGCCTTTACGGGGCTCGGTGCGCCCCACTGGGACCCGTACGCGCGGGGGGCGCTCCTGGGCCTCACGCGCGGGAGCACGGCGGGGCACGTGGCGCGGGCGGCGCTCGAGGGCGTCGCCTATCAGGTCAACGACGTCGTCCGGGCGATGGAGCGCGACGGCGTCCCGCTCAAAGAGTTGCGCGTGGACGGGGGCGCGTCGACCAACGACCTGCTGATGCAGTTCCAGGCGGACCTGTTGGGCGTGCCCGTGGTCCGGCCCGCCATCACCGAGACGACCGCGCTGGGGGCGGCCTATCTGGCGGGTCTCGCGGTGGGCTATTGGCGGGACCAAGAAGAGATAGCCGCGCAGTGGTCGGAGGGAAAGCGGTTTGAACCGCAGATGACGAGGAGCGCGCGTGACACACTCCTGGAGGGGTGGCGGCGCGCGTTGGAACGCTCCAAGGATTGGGCGACGGAATCACAAGAGGGTGAGGCGTAATGGTGAGGAAAACCAGATGAAGCGTGAGGAGCACCTGAACGCGCTCAAGACGCAATTTTTTGACCTGCTGGTCATCGGCGGCGGGGCGACGGGCGCGGGCGTCGCGCTCGACGCGGCGAGCCGCGGGCTCAAGACGGCCTTAGTCGAGCGCGACGACTTTTCCGCGGGCACGAGTTCCCGCTCGACCAAGCTCATCCACGGCGGCGTGCGCTATTTAGAGCAGGCGGTCAAAAAGTTCGACCGGACGCAGTTCAACCTGGTGCGTGACGCGCTCAAAGAGCGCTCCATCCTCTTGAAAATAGCGCCCCACCTCTCGCGCGAGCTGCCGCTGGTGACGCCTCTTTACAACTGGCTCGAGGTCCCCTACTACATGACCGGCCTCAAACTTTACGACGCGCTGGCGGGCAAGGCCAAGCTGCAACCGAGCCGCTTTGTGGACGCCCAGGAAGCTTTAGACCGCTTTCCCATGCTCAAGCCCGAGGGCTTACGCGGCGGCGTGCTTTACTACGACGGCCAGTTCGACGACGCCCGCATGAACGTCGCCATCGCGCTTACCGCGGCCTCGTTGGGGGCGGCGGTGGCGAACCACGTGGCGGTGACGGCGCTGTGTAAAGAAAACGGCAAAGAGAACGGCAAACTTTCCGGGGCCGCCGTCCGCGACACCCTGACGGGCGAGGGTTGGGAGATAAATGCCCGCGTGGTCGTTAACGCGACGGGACCCTTTAGCGACGCCGTGAGACATATGGACGACCCCAACGCGCCCGCGATGCTCAGCGCGAGTTCGGGCGCGCACATCGTCCTCAACGAACGCTTCTCCCCGCCCGCGACGGGCCTGCTCATCCCCCAGACCGAGGACGGGCGCGTGCTCTTTTTGCTCCCCTGGCTCGGCCACACGTTGATAGGCACCACCGACCACCCGGCCCCCATCACCCCCAACCCCGAGGCGACGGAAGAGGACATCGACTACATCCTCCGGCACGTCCACCGCTACTTCTCGCTGCCCGTGAGCCGCGCGGACGTCAAGGCGAGCTGGTCGGGCTTGAGGCCGCTCGTGTCCGACCCGAGCGCCGCGGACACCGCCAGACTTTCGCGCGACCACGTGATTAACATTAGCCCCTCCAACCTGCTGACCATCGCGGGGGGCAAGTGGACGACCTACCGTAAGATGGCGCTCGACACGGTGGACGAGGCCGTCAAGCTGGGCGGGCTCTCGCCTCAGCGGCCCTCGCAAACCGAAACGGTGAAGCTCGTCGGCGCAGCGGACTATAGCCCCGCGGGGGCGGGGGCCTTGCAGGAACGCTTCGGGCTCGAGCTAGACATAGCGAGCCACCTCAACGGCGCTTACGGCGACCAGGCGTTTAAGGTGGCCGAACTCGCACAAGACGGCTTGGGAACGCGGCTGTCGCCTGAACATCCCTATCTAGAGGCGGAGGTCGTTTACGGCGCCCGCCTCGAGGGCGCGTGTACGCTCACCGACGTTTTGGCGCGGCGGCTGCGGCTCGGGTTTTTGGACCAAGCCGCCACCCAGAGGGCCGTCCCACGCGCCGCGCAGCTTCTCGGCGACGCGCTCGGCTGGAGTGAAGCGCGGCGCAACGAGGAGGCGGAGACGGCGCGGCGTCACTTCGGCGACCCCGTGCTGCGTTGACGCTCCCCAGGGGAGCACGTATACTGCTCGAGTAGAATGTGAGTGTTCCGAAACGCGCACTAAGCCGGGATGGCGGAATCGGTAGACGCAACAGACTTAAAATCTGTCGGGCGAAAGCCTGTGCGGGTTCAAGTCCCGCTCTCGGCACCACGCCAGGGACGCAAAAACAGGGGTTTGGCTAGCTTTTAGAAGCTAGCCATTTTCTCTTTTTGTGGTCCGATAGTGGTCCAAAATTCTTGTGTGGTCCACTCAGCTGTAAAGAGGCTCACCCTCGTCCTTACGGGAGAAAAGCATGGTTTCTAACTTCGCGGCGCTCTCGCGCCCCATGCTGGATTAGAACGTGGCTGTAGGTGTCAAGGGTGATTTGGATGCTCGAGCGCCCTAAACGTTCACTCACAATCTTGGGGTGTGTTCCGGCTGAGAGCAGGAGCGTGGCGTGCATGTGGCGCAGGTCGTAAAGCCTCACCTCGAAACGCAGTGGCTTCCGGAGGGGGCGGTTCGTCGGACCCCGAGTGTAGCGACGGCGTAGACAACGACAACGATGGGCGGACGGACTATCCGAACGATCCAGACTGCGTCTCAGAATTTGACAACAGCGAGGGCGGGTAAGGTCGGGACGAACAGAGCGTCAGGGGTGGGTCCTTTCTGGCTCCAGATGCTTATACGGCTTTACATTTATGAAAGAGCAGGTCAAACCCCGCCTGCTCATTCATACGGGCGGGCAAACCCGTAGCTGTTTTCGCTCGCTCAGTCGTCAAGGCAAAAGGGTATGAGCCACAACGTGCGGTTGGTTCTTTAGGGGTAACCCTCTTTACCCGCGGACATCGGGAGGCCGTCGCTCCCCTGCTCTGAAAGCCGTAACTCCCAAGGTTTTTAAGTCGAATTTAAGCGGGCTTTGGCTAGGCTAAGGGTGAAAGGAAGGTTTTTATGAAACGCACTTTAGCCACGGTGTTGATAAGTTTTGTTGGCGTTTTGGGTTCAGCCGCGTTCGCGTCTCACTTTACCGGCACCTACCAAGACCAGGCGCGCGGGGTCACCCTGGTTATCCAGCACGGCCCGAGCATGATGCAAGGGGTGATGCTCGAGGGGAGCACGCAGATGCAGCTCCTGGGGCAGGGCGACGAGAGGGGGGCGCAGGGCGTCCTGAAGGGTTCCCAAAACCAATTCGGCTTTCAAGCGCAGCTCTCGCCCGACGGCGGGACGCTGGAGTTGACGTTGCAGCAGCTAGACCCTCAGGGTCAACCTGTGCCGGGCGGCGCCACGCAGCAGTTCAGCTTGCAACGCGTGAGTTACGACGCCCAACTGCCGGGGTCTCAGCCTCCGGGGCCTCAGCCGCCCGCGCCCCAACCACCGACACCGGGCCCCACGCCCCAACCCCCTACGCCCCAGCCCCCTTTGTCCCAACAACCGAGCGACCCCTGGAGCGGCGTCTATACGGGCAACGCGGGTCAACTCACCGTGGTCGTTCAGGCGGCGGCACCCGGCGGTTGGGGCGGTTATATCGAGTTATCCGGCACCCAATATCCCTTTCAAGCCCTTGGGGACGCGTCTTATTTAGAGGGCAGCTTCCAGAGCCCGAACGGGAGTTTTACGTTTGCCCTCGAGCAAAGCGGCGGTTCTGTCAACCTCTATAGCGGTGACGTGCAGTACGTTTTGGAGCGGCAAAACGCACCCGTCGGCCCCGGCCCGGCCCCGGCAGGGGGAGGTAACCCGCTCGGTAATCCCTAGCGCACATATGCAGCGAGGGGTGGCGTCTTCAGGCGGCCCGTCCTCTAGCGCCTCGAGCCGCGCGGCTCGAGGCGCTTGTTAATTTCGCTCAAACCGGGGTGTCACCCCCTTTAGAGGGTAGTATGAAACGAACTCGGCGGGGCTCAGGGTAGAACGTCAGGACACCCCCAACAGGTCGGTAATGACTATGGACACAAGACCGTGAGCACGAACGGCCCGTCGTCTTGGGCCGCGGCTAAACGGCGCGTTCTCCCGCGCGGCGGGCGCGTCTCCCTCGTCGTGGCGCTTTACCTCCTCTCCCATCTCTTCCTGGACACCGTTTCCAAGGCGTTTGACATCGGCTCGGGCGTGTCGGTCTGGTATCTTCCCGCGGCGCTCAACCTTGTGCTCCCTTTCGTGTTCGGCCTGCGCTACCTGCCCGCCCTTTTCGCGGCGGTTCTGCTCGCGCAGCTCGTTAACGACCCCTCGCTTCCCCTGCCTTCCTCGCTCATTCACGCGCTCACCTATTCGCTCGTTTACGGGGGTGCCGCGCTTTTCTTGCGCCGCTTGCGCGTCGACCCGCGCCTCTACCGTCTGCGCGACGTGGGCTGGTTTATGCTCATCGGCACCCTTGTGGTGCCGCTCGTCAGCAGCGTCGTGAGCGTGACCAATTTTTCGCTCTTTGGTCTTCTCGAGCCGTCACGGTGGCTCACGCTCGTGTTCCAGTTCGCGGCCGGGGACGCCACGGGCGTGGGGGCGCTTGCCCCCTTGCTCCTGGTCATGCTGCGCTACACCTCCTTGTCGGGTTTGGCCGTGCCAGGGTCAAACGTGCCAGGGTCGAACGTGCCAGGGCTGGATGTGCCAGAGTCAAAGGTGCCAAAATCAGAGGTGCCGGAGTCAAGTGGGGCGTCCCGTGAAAAGCCGGATGAGAGGTTGCCCGAAGAGTTATATGAGGTGGACGACCCGCAGGCGGAGTCGCAGGTAGCAGCCTGGCACCCGCCGGGTTACAAGGAGGTGTTTAGAGTCCTTCTTTTTGCGGGCGCTCTCGCGCTGGCGGCCTTTCTTGCCTACGCGCTGCCCCAGTCGCTCACGCTGGACCACTCTTACATCACGTTCGTCCCCCTCCTCTTCGTCGCGGGGTGGTACGGCTTCGCGTGGGGGGCGGCGGCGACATTTTTTATGAACGTCTGCATCGCGCTCTTTACCTTCCCTAAAATCGGCAGCGTCGAGGGGTTCGCGCTACAGTTCGGGCTGGTGACGCTCACGCTTTTGGGCATCCTGCTCGGCGCGCTCGTGAGCGAGCGCAAGCGAATCGCGGCGCGCCTTCGTCATGTGGCGTTTCACGACGCGCTCACCGGGCTGCCCAACCGGGCGCTCTTTTTGGAGCGTCTTGAGCACGCCGTCGAGCGAGCGGAGCAGGGCGAGGGGACCATCGCGGTTCTTTTTGTCGACCTAGACCGCTTCAAGGGGGTGAACGACGGGCTCGGGCACGCCGCGGGCGACACGGTGCTCGTCGAGGCGGCGCGTCGCCTGCGCCGCTGCTTGCGTCCGGGCGACACGGTGGCGCGGCTCGGCGGCGACGAGTTTACCGTGCTGCTCAAAGTCAACGCTTCTCAAGACGACGCCTTGCAGAACGCCGTGGGGGTCGCCGAGCGCATCCAGGAGGTGTTCGCCTCTCCCTTTCATCTTCGGCAGGCGGTGCAGCTAGGGGCGAGCGTCGGCGTCGCGCTGAGCACGACGCCCTACAGCCGGCCCGAGGACCTGTTGCGCAACGCCGACACCGCCCTGAGCCGCGCCAAAACCCAGGGGAGGGCGAGCTACGCGGTCTTTGACCCCGACATGTACCGGGGTCAGCTGGAGCGGCTACGTCTGGAGAGCGAGCTCGAGGGGGCGCTCGAGCGGCGCGAACTGGTCGTCCATTATCAGCCCATCGTCTCGCTCGACGCGCAAGGGGGCGCGCAAAAGATTGTCGGCGCGGAGGCGCTCGTGCGCTGGCAGCATCCGGAGCGCGGCCCCGTCCCGCCGGACGCGTTCATTCCCGTTGCCGAAGCGGCGGGGCTTATCATTCCGCTCGGCGTTTGGATGATGGAACAGGTGTTCGCCCAGACCAAGGCGTGGCACGACGCGGGGCATACGCAGCTTTACACGTCGGTCAACGTCTCGGCGCGGCAGGCGCAACACCCTCAGTTGGTGGACGCGGTGTTGGGGCTCCTCGAGCGCCTCCGCCTGCCCCCGTCGTGCGTGGCCTTGGAGCTTACCGAAAGCGTCTTTATGGAGGGGGTGGGCGAAAACGTCACCCGCTTTACAGAACTTCACCGCGCGGGCGTCCGCCTCTCCATCGACGACTTCGGCACGGGCTACTCGTCTTTGAGCCGTCTCAAAAGCCTGCCTGTTCACACGCTTAAAATTGACCGCTCTTTCTTGAGGGACGCGCCCGAAAACGCCAGCGACGCGGCCATCGTCAAAACGATTCTTGCGATGGCGCACAACCTCAACTTGAACGTGGTCGCCGAGGGCGTGGAGAGGGCGGCGCAGGCGGATTTTCTGCGAACCCACGGCTGTAACCAGGCGCAAGGCTACTTGTTCGGTTATCCTGTACCCGCCGACGTATTTGCGCGCCTTTTAACTTGAGCCGCGCCGGGTTCGTCCTAACATTCTTGGTCAACAGATCTCTACCAAGTTTGGCGGCGCAACCCTCACCCCAAAAACGGCTGGATTTCCAAAAGGTATGTGAGGTATGTGCTACGCTGAGCGTGAGGTGAAACGATGCCGCAGTTACACCTGTACGTACCAAACGACGTTGCTGCGAGGTTGCGCGAACGCGCCAGGGCGAACAACATGAGCCTTTCGAAGTATTTGGCGGAAGTAGTGGCGCGGGAAACGGGGACGGGCTGGCCGGAAGGGTTCTTTGACGACGTGGTCGGAAGCTGGGTAGGCGACTTTGAGGAGGCCGAGGACCTGTCCTTTACCTGAAAAGTGAACAAACTCTGGGGCTTAAGCAGAACGCCCCGGCATCCCCCGCGCCTCCTCCTTAAGCGGCTCTTCGGCGCTCCCGCACGCGCCCCATTCATCCACGCTTGTATCTTCTTTGTAGGGCTCGAGCCCGCGCAGATAACCGCTCCGGGCAATCATGTAACCCGACAAGGGCGCGGTGAGAAAGAAAAAAACCGCGATGAGGAGCACCCGCGTGGTGAGGTGTTGGGGGCCAAAGGCGACCGCCGCGCCGATAAAGATGCCAAGACCGCCCAAAGTCACGAGCTTGGTCGAGGCGTGGAGGCGGGTGTAGAAGTCGGGAAAGCGGAACACGCCGATGGCCGCCGCGAGCAAAAAAGCGCAGCCGAACATGATGAGCAGTTCCGCGGGCAGGTTGCCCTGCACGTCCGCGGCGGTTTCCACCGTGGCCTTGTCTTGTGCGGCCAAAAGAGCGAATATCATTTCATCACCTTGCCCTCGAGCAAGTACCGCGTCAGCGCCACGGTGCTTAAAAACCCCAAGATGGACACGATGAGCGCCGCGTCCAAAAAGGCCGCGTAGCCCGTTTTTAAGGCCAGCACGACAATCAAAACCGCGATATTGACGCCCAAAAAGTCAAACGCGGTGATGCGGTCGCCCCACGAGGGGCCCTTGAGGATGCGGTAGAGGGTCAACAGAATAGCCAGCAAGAGGCAGACTAGCGCGATGTTGATGACCATAAAATACTCCTATGTTGTCTTAGCCTACGCACCTTTAGCAGCCAAAGGCAGAAGCGTGAAAAGAAAGGGTTTCAGTTCTACTCATCACTCACCACTACCCACTCACCACTTGATATCCCCCTCACGTCATAAACCCCAGAATCAGCCGCTCGATACGCGTGACGCTGTCGCGCGACCTTTCCACGTCCGCCTCGCCGATGGCGTGGGCATAAAGGAGCGTGCGGTCTTCGGACACGCCCATCGCCACCGTGCCCGGCAAGAGGGTGATGGCCGCCGAAAGGAGCGCGATGGCGGCGTCGCTCGTGACGCTTAAAGGCACGGCGATGATGTGGGGGTGCAGCCGGGGACGGGGTTTGAGCGCCAAGAGGGCCACGGCGATGTTGGAAACGACGAGTTCGTAAACGAACCTCAAAAGAAAGCGGACGAAACCGACCAAGCGCGCCCCGAACGAACGCTCGCCCTCGCGCCGGACCACGCTCAAGAAAAGGAGGCCCAGGAGCGCCCCGACGACGAGGTTGAAGAGCGTCAGGTCGGCGGACAAAAAGGCCCAGAGCAGGGCGACCGAGAGGACGGTTAAGAGCTCGAGCATTACTCCCCCCCCGCATCCCGTGACGGCGCCTCAACTACCCGTACAGCCTCGGGCAACACCTCGCTGATGTACTGCGTGTTGGTCAGAAGCTGCGCCGCCACCCGCTCTGACACGCTGTACACGGGACCGCTGGCCGCCGCCAACGCGACGAGCAGCGCCACCGACGCGGCGGTGGGCAGGACCATCCCGCGGGGCAGGGCGACGCTGTGAACCGCGTCCGATTCGCCCCAGAAAAAGCCTCGCCACACGAGCACCGTCGCGTAAAGGAGCAGCCCACCCGTGACCACCGCGGCCACCCCGACCGCCACCGCCAGCGCGTCGCCCCGCGCGAAAAGAGACTGGATAAGCGCGAACTTGCCGATAAAGCCGCTCGTGGGTGGCAGTCCGGCCAGGGTGAGCGCCGCGACGAAGTAGCCCACGCCCAGCCACGGGTAGTCGCGCAGGTGGCCCTCGCTACGGTAATCCTCGCCCGCGAGCTTTTCGGCCAGGCCCGCGATTAAGAAGAGCGCAAAAATGACCAGAACCGAGTTGACGAGGTAGTAGACCCCAGCGGCGAGCCCGCTCGCGGTGCCCAGAAAAGCGCCTACGCCCAGGTAGCCGATGCTCGAGACGTTCGCAAACGCTAATAAGTGCCGCCAGCGCTGCCGCGCAATGGCCCCGAAACCGCCTAATAAGACGGTGAAGCCCGCAAGGAGGAGAAGCCCCGAAAGCGCCCCCGCCTCTCCCGGAAACATGAGCGTAAAAGCGCGTAGCAGCGCGTAAATCCCGACTTTGGTGAGCATCGCCGCGAAAAAGGCGCTCGTGGCGGCGGGCGGCGCGGGGTAGGCGTTGGGCAGCCAGAAGCCGAGCGGGAAGAGCGCGGCCTTGGTCGCAAACACCAGCGCTAAGAGAAGCGCGACCATCGTGACGCGCGCATCCGGGCCGACCTCGCGCAGCCTCACGGCGATGTCCGCCATGTTGAGCGTGCCGAACAGCCCGTAAGCGAGTCCCGCCGCCGCCACGAAGATGGCCGAGGCGACGAGGTTGATGACCACGTACTTGAAGCCCTCGCGGAGCTGCGCCACCTCGCCGCCCAAGAGCAGAAGGCCGTAAGACGCAATGAGCATCACCTCAAAGGCGACGAAGAGGTTGAAAAGGTCGCCCGTTAAAAAGCTCATGTTGACGCCCATAAAGAGAAACTGGAGCAGCGCGTGCGTGCCGAACGCCTCGCGCGCTTTGTTTAGACGCGCGGACTGGCCGCGGCGGGGGCCGGTTTGGAGGCTCGAGGACGCAAACAACACCGTCAGCAGCCCCGTTATCCCCCCCAACAGTAGCAACAACCCGCTAAGCCCGTCCGCCACCAACGTGATGCCGTAGGGCGCAGGCCAGTCCGCCATCTGCACCACCAGCACCTCCCCCGACAGGGTGCGCCAGGCGATAAGTCCGTCTACAAGGAGTGTCAGAGCCGCCGCCGCCCCCGCGAAAAGCGCCCTCACCCGCGGCGTCCGCAGGAGCAAGAGCACCGCCCCCGCCAAGAGCGGCAGAAGCACCGGCCACGCGACGAGGTTCACGCCGACCCCTTTCGGCCTTCTTTTTTGTTCTCTTTCCCCTTTTCCCTCGCCTCTTTCCGCTCGTCCCTTCTCCCCCGCTCCGGCGACACCGACGGGTGCTCCGGGTCGGCGTAGCCGCGCTCTTCGGTGCGCACGTCGTGGCGGTCCAAAAGTTCTTGGATGTGGTCCGTCCCCGTTTCCTGATAGGCGCGCATCGCCAGCACCAACAAGAGCGCGGTGGTGGCGAAGCTGATGACGATGGCGGTGAGGATGAGGGCTTGCGGCAGGGGGTCCACAAAAGGCCCCGACAGGTTGAGGAGCGGCGGCGCGGCGAGCTCCCCGCCCGAGCTCGCCAAAAGAATACTCAAATTAACCCCGTAAGAAATCATCGACAAACCGATGATGAGCCGGATGATGGCCCTCGAGAGCAGCAGATAAACCCCCGCCGCCACGAGCAGAGACGCGAGCAGGGGCAAAAGCAGTTCCATCAGCCCTCCCCCATGTCCGCCAAGAGGTCGATGATGGTCAGCGTCGCGCCGATGACGATTAAAAAAACGCCCATGTCAAAAAAGACCGCCGTGGCCCATTCGAACTCGCCGATAAAGGGCCAGTGGAGGTAGCCAAAGGCGCTCGTCAAGAAAGGCTCCCCCAGCGCCATCGGCACCACGCCCGTCACGAAAGCGATAAGCAGCCCCCAGGGGATGAGCGCCTTGGGCGCGAACGACAGGAGCGGCCGGTCAACCGCCATGCGCAGCAAGAGCGACGCCACCGCGATGACGAGCCCCGCGATAAAGCCGCCCCCCGGCGCGTTGTGACCGCGCAAGAAGAGGTGGACCCCGAGCGCGACGAGGACAAACACGACGGGCCGAGCGAGCACGCGAAAGAAGATTTCGGGAAGTGCGTCCTTCGACTCCTTCAAAGCAGGGTCCGCGGCGTCCTTGGGAGCGGGGGGCGCGGTGACGTGCGCCTCGAGCCCCCTATCGTTTGCAACCGCATCCTTGGCGGGGTAAACGTTCACGGTCTTGATGGACTTATTCACCGCCCTCGTCCTCCCTGTTACGTCCACTCGCCCTCAATTTTAGAAGCGCGTACACCGCAACACCCACCACCGCCAGCACCGTAATCTCGCCCATCGTGTCGTAACCGCGGATATCGACCAGAATCACGTTGACCACGTTGTAGCCGCCGCCCTCCGTCTTGCTGACCGTAAGAAAGTAGTCTTTAAGCCGCTCCCCGACGGGCGTCTGCACCGCGACGAGCAGCGTAAAGA
The DNA here is from genome assembly GCA_965214995.1 of Trueperaceae bacterium. Classification (GTDB taxonomy): domain Bacteria; phylum Deinococcota; class Deinococci; order Deinococcales; family Trueperaceae; genus CBDCCT01. The sequence goes on along the minus strand of CBDCCT010000002.1, from coordinate 2,099,308 downwards.
GCGTGACGCCGACACCTCCTGCAAGCACCGCATCAAAACCCGCCGCGCGGAGCGAGCGGCCGTAGCGCGACAGTAGCGGCAGGTAACGGAACACCGACAAAAAGAGAATCACCGTGACCGTCTCGATTAAGAGCTGCGTCAGGGCCAAGTCGGGCGCGCGCAGGAGCACGAACAGCAAGGTCGAGGCGAAACCGGCGAGACCTGTAAAGATGAGCGCGCTTAAGCGGGTTTTGGCGATGAGCACGCCCGTAACGCTCGAGACCACCAGCAGCGCCGCCACCCAGAACTCTATGGGCACGGGCGTGAGCGCGCCCACGGGGAGCAAATAACGCCAGCCCAGAGCCAGCCCCACCGCCGCAAAGGGCAACCAGATAAGCCGCACATGCGCCGCAAAACCCGCCCCCTGCGTGAGCCGCGTGACGCCGTAGGAAAAGCGCTCTAAGCCGTTCACAAGCGCGTAGTACACCGTGTTGGCGTTCCAGCCCGGCGTCAGCGCCTCTTGAAGCGTGACGAAGCGACCGCGCAGGAGGTGGAGCGCAACCCCGAGCACCCAAGTGAGAATGGACAGTTGCAAGGCGACGTTAAACCCGTGCCAGAGCGCCAGGTATTCGCCCCCATACCCAAAGGTGGGCGCGGCGAGGTTCGTAAACCATGTGGCGGTCGCGGGGAAAACGCCGAAAAGGACCGTCGCCAGGCTCAGCGGCACCAGCGGCAGCCACAGCGCGGGCGGCGCTTCGTGGACGTTGGGTTTGGCACACACATAAGGACCGAAAAAAACCTTGAGAAAGCGCAGGCTATAAGCAAAGGTCATGATGCTCCCCACCACCGCGATAAAAATCGGCAGGGTGCCGTCGTGCAGCATCTCCTCGTAAAAAAGCTCTTTGGAAATGAACCCGCCCAGCGGCGGCAAGCCCGCCATCGACAGGGCGGCGGGCACCGCCAAAAGACAGGTGAGGGGCAGCTTGCGCCGCAGCCCGGAGAGCCTATCTATGTCGCGGCTCCCGGTCTCGTGGTCGATGATGCCGACGACCATAAACAAGCACGCCTTAAAGGCCGCGTGGTTGATGAGGTGCGCCGTCGCCGCGAACGCGTGCCCCGCGCCGTAGAGCGCCATCATGAGGCCCAACTGCGACACGGTCGAGTAGGCGAGGAGCGCTTTTAGGTCGCTCTGTCTAATCGCCAAGTACGAGCCCCAGAACATTGTCAGCAGACCCACGTAAAGAATCACGCTCATCACAGGCGTGTCTGCAAATAACACACCAAATTTGGCGACCAGAAACACCCCCGCCTTGACCATCGTCGCGGAGTGCAGATAGGCCGACACGGGCGTGGGCGCTTCCATCGCGGTGGGGAGCCAGAGGTGAAAGGGGAGCTGCGCGGACTTGGTCAAGGCCGCGACGAGGAGGAGAACCACCGCGGGCCAAAAGTAGGAACTCGCCCGCAGGGCTTCTATATCGAGCGTTGACAAGTCGATGCTGCCCCCGCCCAGCGACATGAGAATCACGCCCGCGAGGAGCGCGAGCCCGCCCACGGCGGTAATCACGAACGCCTTGAGCGCGCCGTCTTGCGACGCCTTGCGGAAGTCCCAGAAGCCGATGAGCAAAAACGAGCTTACCGAGGTGAGTTCCCAAAAGGCGAACAGGGCGACGAGGTTGTCCGCCAGCACGAGGCCCAGCATCGCCCCGCCGAAAAGGAGCAGGTAGGTGTAGAAGCGCCCGTGACGCTCCTCTTTGCCCAAATACGCCGAGGCGTAGAGCATCACCAGAATGCCGATGCCGGAAATGACAAGCGCAAACATGAGTGAGAAGCCATCGCCGCGCAGGCCGAGCTCGAGCCCGATCCCCGGCACCCAAGAGAGAGTAGCGAGCGCGGGCAGGGCCGCTTTGGCCGCGTCCGTAAGCGTGAGGAGCGCAATCCCAGGCGCGAAAGCGAGCGCTAAGACGAGACCCGCCCTGGCCCCCAGCCACCGCGCCAGAGGTCCCGCCAGAGGTGCCGCCACAAAAGGCGTCAGGACCGCGGCCAACAAAAGGAAACTCACTATAACTTTGCCCTGTCCTTCACGAAAAACGTTTCTGCAGAACTCGGCTCAAAGACCATTCCACCACTTTACCCAAGATACGCGCGGCTGGAGCACCCTCTCTTACGGTCTCCCTTCGAACGTTTGACGCGCGGCTTTTCCCGACGCCTTGCTTTCGTCCTTAGTTGGAGCCCCCGCTCGAGCCTCCGCTAATGTCCTCGCCAGCATCTCCACCAGAAAACGCATCAACCAAGCCAAAAGCCCGCGCGTAGCTCGCGGGGTCGCTAAAGTTCTCCACCCGAAACCCGTTGACAAAAACCGACGGCGTCCCGCGCAGCCCCAGCGAGACCGCCGCTTGATAAGCCGCCTCGACCTCGTCCGCAAAGGTGCGGTTTTGGATGCAGGCCTCGAGCCCGTCAGTTTCCAACCCCACGTCCTCCGCCAAACGCACGAAGTAGGGGGCGGGGTCACCCAGTCCCTCCCACGCCCTCTGCCGCTCAAAAAGCGCGTCGTGGTAGGTCCAGAAAGCTTCCGGGTCGTTCGCCGCCGTCACGCACTCGGCGGCCTCGGCGGCGGGCACAGCGTTGGCGTGAAGGCTTGAAAGCGGGAAGTGGTGATACTCGAAACGCACGTCGCCGCGCTCGAGCAGCGTCTCCTTGAGCCCCGGCAGCACCTGGGTTGCGTACTGGGCGCAAAAAGGGCACTGGAAATCGGAAAACTCGCGGATGACGTATGTCGCGTCGGCGGGACCTAAAGTATGAGTGGCAGCGGGGAAAAGGTCGCTCGGGACTTCCTGGAGCGCCAAAGAAAAGGTCGTTTGTAATCCGGACGCGCCTCCGCCCGACACAGCCTCACCGGACACAGCTTCACCGGACACATCCAACGTAAGCTCATACGCCTGAACCGCCAGCTTGACGGGACCCTGGCCGACGAGTTCGCCCGCCCTGGCCCCCAGAAACTCCGCCAGAGGCGTGGCGATGCTCTCCCCGTAACCCGTGGCCGCGCCGACGAGGGTGGCAAGGGACTGAATGCCCGCGTCCGTCAGCGCCGTCTCCCCCGAAACCTCGTAAAGCGCGCCGCCTCGTGTCTCGAGCGTAAATTCCGCGTCACCCGCTCTGTACGCGTCACCCTCCCCCGTTACTTGAGTTCCAAGCGCCTGCAAAGTGTTTTCGGGGGGAAGACCAATCTGCGCGTAAGCGCCAACACCCATAAAAAAGACGAGTGTAAAGGTTAGAAATCGTTTCATCGTTCCTCCGTTTTGATGAGTGTGAGTTTTTACTCGAGCCCGTAGAGCGCACCGAACTTGCTGTTGAGGTAGCGGATATAGGGCCCCGCGTCCAGTTCGCTGCCGGTGGCGCGTTTCAAGAGTTCGGCGGGTTCAAACTTGGAACCCTGCCCATGCACGTTCTCGCGGAGCCAGCCGAGGAGCGTGCCGAACTCGCCGCGGGCGGTTTCGCCGTCAATCTCGGGATGTGCCCGTTTCGCCGCCTCGAAAAGCTGCACGCTCATGACGTTGCCGAGCGTGTAGGTCGGGAAGTAACCTATGAGGCCTATAGACCAGTGGATGTCCTGCAAACAGCCCTGCGCGTCGTTCGGCGGGGTGACGCCCAAATACTCTTGATATTTGGCGTTCCAGGCTTCGGGTAGGTCTTCGACGTTGAGGGAGCCCTCGAGCAGCGCAAGCTCCAACTCGAAACGCACCATCACGTGCAGGTTGTAGGTCACCTCGTCGGCCTCGACGCGGATTAAACTCGGCTCGACGCGGTTGACGGCGGCGTAAAAATCATCCAGCGGGATCCCGCCCAACGCTTCTGGAAAGAGTTCTTGCAGGCGCGGGTAAGCGTGCGTCCAGAAGCCGTAGGAGCGGCCCACCAGATTTTCCCAGAGCCGCGACTGCGACTCGTGGACGCCCAGGCTTACGGCGTGGCCCAGCGGGTCCCGCGCGTGCGCCTCCGGCAAACCCTGCTCGTACATCGCGTGGCCCGCCTCGTGCATGGTGCCGAAAAGGGCGGGGTTGAGGAAGTTCGTCTCGTAGCGCGTGGTGATGCGCACGTCGCCTAAGCCAATCTGGCTGGCGAAGGGGTGAACGGTGCGGTCTAGGCGGCCTTTTGAGAAGTCGTAGCCAAAATCTTTGACCACCTCGACGCCGAACTGTTCTTGCAGGCTCTCATCAAAGGTTTGACGGACGGGCGCGTCGCTCACCACGCCTTCCCGCTCGGCGATGGCCTTGACCAAAGGCACGGTGGCGTCGCGGAGTTCGGCAAACACGGTTTTGACGCGTTCCACCGTCGAGCCCCGCTCGTAGAGGTCGTGGAGCGCGTTGTAAGGGTGCCCTTCGTAGCCCAGATAGTCGGCGTAGCGGCGGCTGTGCTCGAGCACCTCCTTTAACGCAGGCGCAAACATCGAAAAGTCCGACTTCGAGCGCGCCTCGGCCCAGACGCCCTGGCTTTGGGAGGTCACGCGGGCGAACGACTCGACAAAGTCGCGCGGCAGCTTCGTCGCCTGGTCGAACTCGCGCTGCGTCACGCGCACAAGCGCGGCCTCGTCGCTCCTTTCGTCAAAACCCGCGTCCCGCAACGTGTCCAAAAGCTCGCCCACGCGCGGGTCCGCCAGCCGCTCGTGGTGAAGGCCGCTTAAAGTCGAGAGCACCTGTGCCCGCGTCGCCGCCCCGCCCACGGGCATGTAGGTGTTCCGGTCCCATGAAAGCAGGCTCACCGCGCCCCCGAGGTCCGCCATCTCCGCCATGCGCTTTTTGAGTTCTTCGAGCGCCGCACCCTTCGCCCCGCCCGTTTTAACGTCCGTTACCGTGTCCATCGCACACTCCTTACTTTTTACACTTTTTACTCGTCATACTTTAGAAGGTAGCTTGAAGTCTTGCAGTCTCGAGAGCATACCGCGAGGCCGCGCGGCGCGTGTTGTCAAGACGATGATTCTTAAGCTCATGAAGAATCAGCTTGTCGTGCGCTCCTCGAGCAGCAGACCTTCTCTGAAAGTGATTTTTCAACAAACCCGGCACCGCGCTTCACGCAGAATTACTTACCAAGGAGGGATGACCGTTGTGATAGTTAACAAATACTGGCTCGATCATATTTGGGGGTACATAGCTGAAGGCAACGAAACAAGCGATATCAATATGGTTGACATGTCAGAGGAATCAAACGTCCGTCTTCTCGTAGAAAACTACGTCAAACCCTACTGGAATGAACTTCCCTCAGAAGTTGAGGAAAGATTAAAAGCGACGTGGAAGTATGCACTTAACAGTCTATCAGATCAAGATTTACGGAAACCTCTTAATAACCTGTTGTCTCCATTTCAAGACCCAGCCGACATAAGAAAGTTCTATTCCGACGCTTGGAGTTTCATGTTTGCAGACGAGGTTTGGGAAATAAGTGATTTAAGCCTGTATAAAGAGGTGAATGAATCTACAAGTAGTCCTTGGGACGTCATGGACTTGAATTGAACAAGGTGAAACTGAAGGAACTATAAAAGGAGCAACAGCAGGAACGTCCCATCTCCCCCACTGTGGCCTTCCCCACTCCTACACGCGCCTTCCACCACCCCCGTGATATCGTGCCCCCTATGGACCTCCCGATGAGCGACGCCGCGCGTGACCTCCTGGGGCGCGAACGCGCGGCGATCGCCGACCTCCGCGCCCTGCTGGGCCGCTTGGACGCCGCCGAGCGGGATTTGGTGGAGCTCAAAACCGCCCTGAACGACTTAGAGGGCCTTTTTATGCTCGTCGTCTGCGGCGAGTACAACGCGGGCAAGTCGAGCCTATTAAACGCGCTTTTGGGCGAGCGCGTGATGTTGGAAGGCGTGACCCCGACAACCGACCGCATCACCATCGTGTCGTATGGGGGGGTGGAGCGGACGCTCGAGGAGGGCCCCTTCACCCTACGCCGCGAGTACCCCGCCCCGATTCTGCGCGATTTGGCGCTTGTGGACACCCCCGGTACGAACGCGGTCATCAAGAAGCACCAAGAACTCACCGAAAGCTTCATCCCCCGCGCCGACTTGGTCCTGTTCGTCACCTCCGCCGACCGCCCCTTTACGGAGTCCGAGCGCGGCTTTCTGGAGCTCATCGCCTCGTGGGGCAAAAAAATCGTGCTGGTCGTCAATAAGATGGACATTTTGGAAGAAGAGAGCGAACGCGCCAAGGTGCTCGCGTTCGTCCGCGACCACGCGCGCGAGGCGTTGGGCGTGACGCCCGAGGTGTTCGGGGTGGAGGCCAAGCGGGCCTTTCGGGCGCGGAGCGCGGGCGAGAGTGTGGAGGACACCGGGTTGGGGGAGCTCGAGGCGTTTATCGAGCGCAACCTAGCCGTCGGCGAACGCCTCCGTCTCAAGCTGCAAAACCCGCTGGGCGTGGCCGCGCGCATTACCAGCCTCTACCGGGGCGTGGTCAAGGAGCGGCTGGGGCTCTTGGAAGACGACCGCCGCACCTTGGACGAAGTAGACCGCCAGCTCGCCCAATTCGAGCGTGACATGCGCCGCGAGTTCGAGAGCTATTTAACGCGCATCAAAACGGTGCTGCTAGAAGTCGAGCGGCGAGGCGAGGTTTTTTTCGACGACACCGTCAAGCTGAGCCGCGTGTTCGATTTGGTGAACAACGAAAGGATGCGCGACGCCTATCAGGCGCGGGTCATCCGCGGCGCGGAGGCCGACATCGACCGCGCCGTGGCGGAGATGGTGGACTGGTTTATCCACCGCAACCTGCAACTCTGGGAAGACGTGATGACCTTTGTGGGAGAACGCCGCAAGGCCTCCGAGGCGCGCGTCATCGGCGAAGTCGGGGGCAGGTTTCAATACGACCGCGACCTGTTGATTCGCAACCTCGGCGAGAGCGCCGACGAGGCGCTGTCGGGCTTTGACGAGCGGGAGGAGTCGCAACGTTTGGCCGAGGGCTTGCAGGGCGCGGTGGTGCAGAGCGGCCTGGTGAGCATCGGCGGCGTGGGTCTTGGCGCGGCGCTCGTGGCGGTTTTGCATACGCTCGCGCTCGACGTGACGGGCGTGGTCGCGGGGCTAACCATCGCCGGGCTGGGCTTGTTGGTCCTCCCCCGCCGCCGCCAAGTCGCCAAGCGCGACCTCCACAACAAGATGCAAAGCCTGCGCGACGGACTCGCAGAGAGCATCGGCGGGCAGTTCGAGAGCGAACTCGCGCGCGCCACCGAAAAGCTCAAGGCCGCGATTGCCCCCTACACCCGCTTTGTCAAGAGCGAGCTGGAGCGTTTGGAGAGCCTGCAAACCGACCTGAATACGAGCGACGCCGAGGTGCAGAGGCTGCGGCGCGAGGTGGCGGATTTGAAGCTGAGGAGTTTGAAGGTGGGGGCTCGAGGGGAGCGGGAGAGCGCATCTTAGATAAGAACTAAACTTTTATAAAGCCTCTTCTTTCAACAGATGCACGACGTTCGGAAAGGCTTCTAACTTCGCCATAAGAACTTTGTGGCGTGATGCGTTGTTCATATACAACAATACTTTTGAACTCGAAAACTCCTCTTCTGCTGGCTCTCCATCTATAGGGTCAAGGTTAAGTCTAAGCACAAAATCCTCGGAACCTGTACGACCAAACCTGTAATATTCACCTATGTACGAGCTTTCGTGTGCAGAAAGCTTCATGTCCAAAACCTCTTCTATAAATTCACGTGCCTCCTCAAGCTTGTTGAACGCTAGTGCGTATAGAGCGAAAGTCACGTACAGTTCCTCCTTTTTCCACACTACCTTTCAAACGCGCTCTCCACCAACAATGCTACACTCACCCCCTATGAACCCCCACCCTCGAGTCGCATACCAGGGCGTCGCGGGCGCCTTTTCTGAACAGGCCAGCCTCCAATACTCCCCCCACGCCGAGGCCACGGGCTACCACTCCTTCGCCGAGGCGTTTGAGGCCGCGCTAAGGGGCGAGTGCGACTACGCCTGTTTGCCCGTCGAGAACTCCCTGGCGGGCTCCATCAACCAGACCTACGACCTGCTGACCGACTCGGTTCTGCACGTGGTGGGCGAGCAAATCGTGCGGGTGCATCACAACCTGATGGCCCGGCCCGGCGTGAAGTTTGAGGAGGTCCGGCGGGTGTACAGCCATCCGCAGGCGCTGGCGCAGTGTCAGGGCTTTTTGACGCGGCACGGGCTCGAGGCCGTGACCGACTTCGACACGGCGGGGGCCGCCAAGCTCTTGTCAGAGAACGGGGGCGGGGAGAGCGCCGCCATCGCCTCGCGCCGCGCGGCGGAAGTGTACGGTCTCACCATTCTGGCCGAGAACATCGAGGACATGGATTTTAACTACACGCGCTTTTTTATCTTGGGTCCCGACGAAGCGCCCCGCACGAGCGAGCGCAACAAGTCGAGCCTGGTGCTGGCGACCCGGCACCGTCCGGGCGACCTGGTGGCTTGCTTAGAGGAGTTTCCGAAGTACGGCATCAACATGACGAAGCTCGAGTCCCGGCCCCGGCGCGACAAGCCCTGGAGCTACCTCTTTTATATTGACATCGAGGGCCACATTGAGGACGAGGCGGTGCAGCGGGCTATGACCGGACTCATGCGCAAGGCCGCCTTCGTCAAGTTTTTGGGCTCCTATCCGGCGGCCCCCACGGAGGAGGGGGTTTTGGGGGCGGCGTAGGCGGGAAGCGTCCCACCAGACATAGCCTATGGGCGCGTCGGTCTCGAGCCTACCCAAAACATATTTATGAGAAGGTTTATGAGAAGAGCTTCAGGCTCAAAAAAGCGCTCCCCCACCACAAATGTCTGGGCGACCGGCGGGGGAGCAGGGGGACGCCGGGAGGATAAACCGGCGTTTGAGCACGCTGGGGTCTTTGTCAATGCATCATCGCGTGCCAAAACCCATTATGGCAGAAGCATGTGAAAAATGAAAGCCCTAGGGGGTCACATTCGCGGCAGTGTGAAGAAACCGTGAACCCCCCGCTCACAAGGTACACTCCTCCTATGCTCGAGGACACCCTCTCCCTAAATGACGCGCTCAAACTCTCCGGTCTGGCAGAAACGGGCGGGAGGGCCAAACTGCTCATCCAGAGCGGTCAGGTCAAGGTCAACGGCGAGGTCGAGACGCGGCGCAAGCGTAAAATCCGCGCGGGCGACGTGATTGAAGTGGACGGAGAAGAGTTCGAGGTGGGGCTCGAGGAGGACTGAAGCTTTACCTGGTTTTCGTGGTCCACGTATGGACCAAAATTTTTCTGGTCAAACTGTTACTCATTACACACTGTAAATAAACCGCTGGAAGCGGCCTTTAAGTGCTGTGCATGATAGAAGCATGACGCGCCGCGCCGTACTGAAAAGCTTATGGAGGTTGGGTCCCGCCCTGCTCGCTTGGGGGCTGGCGGGCTGTATGCCCCTCCCGACGCTCAAACCCGCTCTTGACCTGTCCATGCCCGCCGCCCGCGTGCCGCCGGAGGCGGTGCAAACGGAATACGTGACGGTTCCCGGCTTTCCCGAGCCGCACACGCCGGAAAGGTACAACCGCTCTTACTACCTGCGTTACTACGTGGCCGAAAGCGAGCCGACCCAGACGGTACTCGTGCTCGTGCCAGGTATCTTCGGCGGCGCGACCTCGTTTGACCCGCTGGCGCGCCTCCTCGTGGCGAGCTTTCCGGGCCTCGAGGTCTGGGCGGTGGACCGCCGCGCCAACGCGTTAGAAGACCGCCGCGCGGCGGTTGAAACCTTAGCGACCGGCGACCCTACCCCCGCCTACGAGTTCTACATCGCCAACGCGGGCGAGGCGGACGGCTTCGAGCCCGTGCCGCCCGACGAGGTGCGCTTTATGGCCTACTGGGGCTTGGACGTTCACCTGCGCGACCTCCACGAAATCATCAAGAGCGCGAATGGAAAGGCCCCCCGCGTGATTCTGGGCGGTCACTCGCTCGGCGCGAGCCTCGTGTCTTTTTACGCAGCGTATGATTTTGGTGAGGGTCAAGAAACCGACCCGGGTTATGCCCACATCGACGGTCTGGTACTGCTCGACGGGGCTCTGGGGCGCACGGGCGGCTTCGCGCGGCCCGACCGGGGGCTCTCGGTGGGGCCCATTCAGCTCATTGCGACAGCGGCGGAGCTCGAGGCGGGCGAGGGCAACCCCTACTTCTCCTTTGCTTTCTCCCCTACGCTCTACGCCCGCTCCGAGGCCAAGGCGCTCCTCGCGCTCCTCGAACCTCTGGAACTCGCCCCACCCGGCTTGGAAGATTTCCCCGTCACCAACCGCGCCCTGCTCGGGCTCTCGCGCGACGACCAATACGGCCCCTCGCCCATTTTCAGCGTGTCCATCGGCGACGCGGTTGGGGCAGAGTTCAACGGCAATCTGGTGGCGGTGCTGCTCGACGGTTTAGAGGGCGTCTACAGCAAGAGCGTTGTGGGAGTAGCCGACGGCTACGACTATGTTGACTGGACACCTGGTGACCCGGCGCGTGAGCGCACCGACTTAGAAACGTTCGTGCGGGCCTGGGCGCTGCCCGAGACGAACTACAGCGAGTGGTACTTCCCGGTGCGCCTGCTTATCGACACCCTCGCGCTCGACGTGACGCTGGCCGACGAGCCGGGCTTCGTCCCCAACGCCGAGGTGCCGACGCCGACCCTCGCTTTGGGCGCGAGCCGCGGGCTGCTGCCCAGCTTAGACGGTTTCGCCGCCTACGCCGTGGCTCGAGCGGGCTCGCCCTTCTCGAGCTTCGTCCTGCCCGGCCTCACCCACGCCGACATCACAACAGCGCGCGACAATCCGGTGGTTCCTCTTTTTGGGCGCTGGCTGGCGCGGCTCCCCAACTAAGCTTTACTGCGCCCTGATGACGCCGACGTAGCGCAGCTCGACCTGCACGGAAGACGCCAACAGCACCTGCGGCAAACGGGGTTGCACCGCCTCGACGGGCTCCGACGTGTAAACAACCAAGCAGGGCGCGTTTCCACTGCGCCCGGTGCCGACGCCCACCACGCCGGGCAAGCGCATGAGTTCGCCCTCGAGCCGCACCCGCAGCTTCTCAACGCTCACCGTGTCTTTATTTATAGTGTCTTCCATCTTTTACCTTCCCAACCTTCAAACGGTAATAAGCTCGACCCCGAGCGCCATCAGCACGTCGGTGATGGAATTGTGAATCGTGACCTCTGTGGAACCTGCGAAAAGGAGGCCCGTCGCCTCGAGCTCGGGCGTCAAGAGCAAGGAGCCCGAATCGCCGCCCTGTGACATCGCGGTGGTGAGAATTTGGTTGCGGAAGTAGCCCACGCCCGCGCCGTAATTCACTGCAATGGTCACGTCGATGCCTGTGACCGTGCCCGTGGTGGTCTGGGTGGTGCGCCCGCTCTTGGTCACGAGCAGGTCGAGCGCGGCCTCCCTGGTGCCCCTGGGCGTGCCCAAGCCGACCACGGACGAGGTGACGAGCCGGAGGTCCAGGGGCTTGGCGAGCGCCGCGTCCACAAGATTATAGCGCTCGGGGTCGCCCAAAAAGATGGGCACGAAGCGCGAAAGATGCGCGATAACGTCCTCCACCGTGCCGCCGTCAAAGGGCCCGGGTTGCAACACCGCGTCGCCGGGCGCCGCCACGTTGGAGTTGGCGAGCACATGGTTGTTGGACAAGATATAAATGTCGTGCGGCGGCGCGACGTCCCGCACGAGACAGCCAAAGGTTCCCGCGGTCACCTCAAAATGAGAAATGCTGTAGCCGGGCTTGACGGGCCGGACGCGGTCCACAAAGGTTTGCGCCTCGACCCGGCCCACCTCCTGAACGTCGGTGGGGACGCGCATGTCGGGAAGTTCAAGCGTGCGCGCCTCCTCCTGCGGTTCCCGCGGCACCACCCGCGCCTGGGCGGGCCCCTCGAGCACCCCCGGCGCGCGCTCCCCGTCCCTCAAACTTCCCGACGCGGCTTTACGCTCGACGTAAACGATAACCGCCAGCTCGTCCGTCCGCGCGCCCCCGACCTGCTTGTAACCAACGCCCAAGCCGACCACGTTGGGGAGGCGCAGAAGTTCGCCCTCTCGAGCCTTTTTCACCTCCTGCACCACGGCCAAAGGCGCAAAGACCCCATCATTTCCAGCGTCCGCCATAACGCACCTCCTCTAAAGAGTCATTCTAAGGCACGTTTTTGTGTGATGTGCGGTGAGGAAAAAATAAAGGAGATGGGGAGGCTTCTAAACCGCCCCCGCCGCGACTCGAGCCCGCGCCATTAAGCCCACCGCGTCCTCCAAAAAGGCGTTAAAGCACCCGTTGAGCGCCTCGACGCGTCCGGGGATGGGGCGGCTCAAGCGTTCGCCGACGGGCTCCAGATAAAGCGCCCGGTTCACCTCAATCATAAAGCCCGGCTTGGACGTGCGGCGCAGCGGCGAGGCGTGCTGGCGGATTATTTCGCCCACGATAAAGGGCGCGTTGATGCTCACCTCCTGCGGCACCTCGGGCGCGCTCTCGATGACCGGGCGGAAGTGGCGCCACAGGAGCGCGGCGAGTTCGCGCGCCACGGGCGGGCGCACCGTCGTGTAGCCGCTCCCCAGGGGCTCCCCCCGCGCGTCCCCGCCCGTGACGAGCGTGAGCGCCGGGCGCAGCTTGCCCGTGTCGGGGCCGATGGCGGGGCCCACGGGCGACATCGCGTGACCGTCGATAAAAAAAGAAACATCATCACGCGCCAAGGCCGCGTCCACCGCCTTATGGTACGGGTCCCAGTAGCGGCTGAGGCGTTCCTCGGCGGCCTCGGACGACAGCGTGTAGTCAGGCGGATAGAGCGGTTGCGCCTGAAAGTCGGTGAGTTTTATGACGCCGTTGGGACCGCCGTAGTCGCGCGGCCTGTTGAGGTCCACCACGAAGCGCGAGGTGAGAGCGCTCAAGTGCCGTGCGCCCGGCGCGTAAAAGATGGCGTCGGTGTGGGGGTCGCCCTCGTCGAAAAGATAAGCGAGGCGTTTGTCGCGCGCACCTTTGTCAAATACCTCGGTGCCCAACATCTCGGCGAGGAGGTGAAAGGGCACGAAGCCCGACGCGTGAGGGGTGGAGACAAGCACAGGCAAAGACATGCCCTCGAGTATAATGGACGCCGCATTTTTAGGCGTGACGTACCCTGCAAAAGGAGTTACACATCAAAGAGTGAGGAGCGCCCATGTCCGAGTGGACGAATCAGCAGTATTTAAGGACCGAGCAGTACAAAGACGCCTCGAATTTAGAAGCGCGGATGAGGCTCCACCAGCGCTTCAGCACTGAATCTTACCCCTGGCACCGTTGGGTTTTCGACCATCTCGATGTACCTGCTAATGCGCGGGTGCTCGAGCTCGGCTGCGGCCCGGCAAAACTTTGGACGGAGAACGCCGACCGCGTTCCCCAAACGTGGGAGGTGACGCTGTCGGACTTTTCAGAAGGGATGCTGGAGGAGGCGAAGCGGAACGTACAGAACCTCGACCGCTCCTTTTCTTTTCGTCAGTTTGACGCTCAGGAGATTCCTTTTGACGCCGCCGTCTTCCACGCGGTCATCGCCAACCACATGCTCTACCACGTGCCCGACATCCCCAAGGCTTTGGCGGAAGTCCGCCGCGTGTTAAAGCCGGGCGGCACGTTCTACGCTGCTACGAACGGCGCTGAGCATCTTCAAGAGCTTAAATCTTTGGAGGCGCAGTTTTTGGGTTCGGACATCGAGCATTCTTTTCGGGAAGCGCTCGGCTCGAGAACCTTCTCCCTCCAAAACGGCGCGGCGCGGCTCGAGCCCTTCTTCCCCCACGTCACCCTCCACCGTTTCGAGAGTGATTTGGACGTGACCGAGGTGGAGCCGCTTGTGGCCTACGTTCTTTCGATGAACGTTTCCAAAATCGTCAAGGACGTGGACGAGGCGGCGTTTGAGGAGAAGGTGGCGGCGTTTAGGGCGTATCTGGCGGGGCGGCTCAAGGCGGAGGGTGCTATCCACATCGGCAAAGAGACGGGGCTTTTTGAGGCAGAGTAGGTGTAGCTCCGGTTGTAAAACAGGTGTCAAAATGGTAAGCTTAAACCGTCATTTTGGTACTCACTAGGAGGTTTAATGACAACCGCAGCCAGCAACATAACCAGCAATCCGTACAACGTTTTGTCACACCTTCTCGGGCTCACCGCCGGGAACCGCCTCACCGTGATTGAAGCCGTTGACGAAGGCCTGAATATAGAAGCCTTTGAACGCGTCGCTGACACCCTGGGCGTGACGGAAAAGCACCTGGCGGAACTTCTTAGAATTACCCCCAGCACCTTGGCCCGGCGCAAGCGCAGCGGCTCTCTTTCAGTTGAGGAGAGCGAACGCCTCTACCGTATGGCTTTTTTGACCGAGCGCGCGGTGCAGGTGCTAGGCGAATTGGAGGCGGCCCGGCGCTGGCTGAGCACAGCCAAACGCGCTTTGGGAGGAGAAACGCCTCTCACCTTCTCCAGGACGGAACCGGGTGTGCGGGAGGTTGAAGACCTTTTGGGCCGAATCGAGTACGGCATCCCTTCTTGAACGTTTGGCGGCTCACGCGGCCCCAGTACGCCGCGACCGCCCTGTCCGGGGAAGGCAGCGCCCGCTACCCCGGACGCTGGAACGTGCGCGGCGTCCGCGTGGTCTATACCAGCGAGACCCTCTCTTTGGCTTTTTTGGAGGTGCTGGCCCACGCTGAGAACTTAGACATGCTCAACCAGTATGTTGCGTTGCAGGTTACGCTACCTCCCGACAGTCTAACCACGCTCACCCTGGACGAACTGCCGGAGGACTGGCAGGCCGACCCCCCGCCGGAGAGTACCCGGAGGCTTGGTCATGCGTGGTTCAGCCGTAAGGAGACGTTGGTTCTTAAAGTGCCAAGCGTGCTCGCTCCCACCGAACACAACTTCGTCATTAACCCTGAACATCCGGATTTTGCTCGAGCCAAAGCGGCGGAACCCGTCCCTCTGCCTTTTGACGCGCGGGTGCTGCGGGTGGTTGGTCTGTAGCTCGAGCGGTGCTTGAGACCGTCAGCAAGTTGAGGTGAGTGACGACCAACTCGCAGAGGTTGACTCTAATGACGATTTCACCAGTCCGTTTTCCGGTCGGTGAATATGCCGTAGGGAGGACTTCCATAGAGTTTTATCGTTAAAGGACTAAGCTTAATATTTCTGTTTACAGAGACTGCGACTTCAATTAAAGCTTTGTTGAAATCACTTGAACTTTTTAAGAATCCTGTGGCTAGTGAAAGACGCTTTGTGTCGTAACACAAATTTAGATGCTCTGAGTCAGCGAAAGTGGAAACGACGGCAACGCTTTCTAGTGCATCCCAAGGTATCCAATGTTCTCTCCATAGCTGATGAACTTTCAGACCAGCAGAAGTCACCTCAATTCGAAGGGTTAGAGTTTTTGTCGCCACGTACATCATTAGTACAGCGATAAGTGTGCTGATGACAACCCAGAAACCTTGACGGCTTCTCACCGACCCAATGAATATAGCAAGTGCAAGAACTATCAGCGTTCCAGAGAATAGGTAGGTTGCGATGAAACTTCGTTGTGAGTAAAAGGGCAGCTTGCTACCTGGGTGTTCTAGCACAGCAATCCTACCTAACGGACAGAGTACGTCGTGTGAACTCAATCTTCTCAATCTACGAGCTTGAGTTTTCAGAGTGCGATGATAAATGCCTCTATTTCGTGTAACCTAAGCCTCATGTTGGATATAAAATTCATCCGCGACCAGCCCGACACCGTAAGGCGCGCGATTCGCGCCAAAGGTCTCCAGGCCGAACCCAAACTCGACCAGCTCCTCTTGTTAGACGAGGAGTACCGCCTGCTGCGCAGCGACTTGGAGGAGAAGCAGGCGCGGCGCAACAGCGAAAGCAAAAGAATCGGCGAACTCAAACGCCGGGGCGAGAGCGCCGACGAGCTTGTGCGCGAGATGGGGGAGCTTGCCGACGAGGTGAAAAGGTTGGAGGAGCGGAGCCGGAGCTTGGAGGCGCAGGTGGAGACGCTCATGTTGGAACTCCCCAACCTCCCCCACGCGAGCGTGCCCTTCGGCTCGAGCGAGCACGACAACGTGGTGGTGCATGAGCGGGGCGAGAAGCCTCATTTTGGCTTCGAGCCTAAACCCCATTGGGATTTGGCCGCGGCGCGTGGGTGGATAGACCTCGAGGCGGGCGTCAAGGTCACGGGCGCGGGCTTTCCGGTGTTTCGGGGCGACGGCGCGCGGCTCGTGCGTTCGCTCATCCAGTATTCGCTCAACGTTTTGAGCGACGAGGGCTACACCGAAATCCTGCCGCCTTTGATGGTCAACGCGGCCTCCGCGACCGCAACGGGGCAACTGCCCGACAAAGAGGGGCAGATGTACGAGGTCACGGACGGCTTTTACCTCATCCCGACCTCGGAAGTGCCGGTCACGAATCTTCACCGCGACGAGATTTTGGACGCCTCCGCCTTGCCCCTGCGCTACACCGCCCACAGCGCCTGCTTCCGCCGCGAGGCCGGGAGTTACGGCAAGGAGGTGCGCGGCGTGAACCGGGTGCATCAATTCGACAAGGTGGAGATGGTGCAACTCGTGCAGCCCGACACGAGTTATGAGGTGTTGGAGGAGATGACCGCGCGCGCGGAAAGGTCTTTAGAAGCCCTCGGCTTGCCCTACCGCCGCCTCTTGCTCTGCACGGGCGACATGACCTTTGCGAGCGCCAAAACGTATGACTTAGAAGTCTGGAGCGCGGGGCAGGGGCGGTGGCTCGAGGTCTCGAGCGTGAGCAACTTTGAAACCTTCCAGGCGCAGCGCCTCATGACGCGCTTTCGTGAGGGCGGGCAACAGGGCAAGGGCAAGCCCGAGCTCGTGCATACCTTAAACGGCAGCATGTTCGGCATGGTCCGCACCGTCGCGGCGATTCTGGAGAACTGTCAGAACGAGGACGGGACGGTCACGGTGCCGGAGGTGCTGAGGCCCTATTTTGGCAAGGTCTTGATGGAGTAGCGGGTTTCTTCTAGCGCCGCCCGGACGGTTTCAAAGGAGACACGGCCAAGCGAGGCGACAGTCAAGAGGAGGTGGAGGCGGAGCTTCCAGAGAAATTCTAAATCGAGCCCGTCCCAACGCGAGAGCGCGAGATGAAAGGCCTCGTCCTCGAGCGGCGCACACTCCGCCTCGAGCGGCCCCCAGCCCGCGCAGCCCCAGTCGATGAGGCCCACATAAGCGCCGTTTGCTATCAGGACGTTGTCGCCGTAAGCGTCGCCGTGAATGAAAACAGGGTTACGGACGGGGTGCGGTTCACCAAAGGCGCGCGTCAACAGGGCGCGCTCCTCGTCACGCCAGCCCGCGGCCTCCTGGTTTTGCATGACGAGACCCGCGTCCGCGCGCCAGTCGGGGAGGGTGTCTGGGCGCGGCTCGAGCGGGTGCGCGTGCAGGATGTCTAGGTCGTCCAAAAGCGCGTGCCAGGCCGCGGGCGAGCAGCCCTGTGTGCGGTCATAGCTCGAGCCTTCCAGCCGCTCCCAGATGCTGTAGTCCTCGCCCCACGCGACCGGCCTTGCGGTACGCACGCCCGCATGGAGCGCGGCGAGGGCGAGCCGCGCCTCTCGCGGATGATGCTGGCCCCGCCCGATACGGAGCACGTGCTCGTGGGTCATAAACACCCGGTTGACGGTGCCCGCCGACGCAGGTTTCAGGTCTCGGGTCTCGAGCCCGTGCTTCCGCAAATAGTCACCCGGCGTGCTCACCCTCTAATCATAAGCCGCCCTCAGCGCGAGCCGGCTTTTGCGCCGCTCGTTCCGCGGATAAGGGCGGTTTTGACCCGCCCTCGAGCCGCCCGACTGTGGGCTCACGCTTAAAGATGATGCGTAAAAGCAGTATGGTGAGTAAGTAACACAAAGGGAGGAGTTTATGAAAAGAGTATTCGCTTTTGTGCTGTTTTTGGGGCTGCTCGGGGGCGCGTTCGCGCAACCGCTTCTGGCGAGCGCGGAGTTGCGCGACGCCGACGGGAACGTGGTCGGCAACGTGGCCCTGAGCGAGGACGGCGCGGTCTTGCTCGAGGCCGAAATAGTAGGCTTTACCGCCGCCGCGGACGGGCTGCACGGCTTTCACATCCACGAGACGGGCGCGTGCGAGCCCACCTTCGAGGCGGCGGGCGCGCACTTTAGCCCCGACGGGGACGAGCACGGCTTTCTCAACCCGCAGGGGCTGCACGCGGGCGACCTGCCCAACCTCGTGCTCGAGGGGGGCAACGCGGTCTATATAGTCGAGACGCTGCTCGTCTCGCTCGCCGAGGGCCGCGCCAACTCGCTCTTTGACGCGGACGGCAGCGCCATCATCCTCCACGCGGAGCCCGACGACTACCTGACCGACCCCGGCGGCGGGAGCGGCGACCGCATCGCCTGCGGCGTCATTATGCCCGTGTCGGCGGACCAGACGGGAGGCGACGCAGAAGGTGCAGGGGGAGACGTCAGCGTGACCATCCCCCCGGTGGGCGACAGCGTCGTCGGCACCTCGTTTAGTCCTGCGCAGCGCGAGGCGACGGCGGAGCGTATCGCGGGGCTCGAGCTCCCCGAGGGCTTTGAAATCGCTGTGTTCGCCGAAGGTTTGGAGCGCCCGCGCATGATGGCGCAAGCGCCCGACGGCACCATTTACGTCACCTTGCAGAGCGCGGGCGAGGTGGCCGCGTTGCGCGACGCGGACGGCGACGGGCTCGCCGAGGCTGAGACGGTCGCGTCGGACCTGCCGGGGGTTCACGGCGTCGCATTGCGCGACGGGCAAATCTACCTCGCCACCGTCAAGGAGGTGTTGCGCGGCGACTTAACCGAAGGGGGCGTCACGAACCTCACCACCATCATGGAACTTCCCGACGGCGGGCAGCACGCGAACCGCACCCTGGACTTTGGCCCCGACGGGATGCTCTACGTGAACTTGGGCTCGGTGTGTAACGCCTGCCCCGAGACGAACGAGGAAAATTCGACCATCGTGCGCGCGAGAGCCGACGGAGAGGGGCGCGAAATCTACGCCCGCGGCCTCCGCAACACGTTGGGCTTCGACTGGCAGCCGGACACGGGCGACATGTGGGGCGGCGACATGGGCACCGACTGGCGCGGCGACAACGACCCGCCCGAGGAAATCAACCGCTTGTTGGAGGGCGGCAACTACGGCTGGCCCTACTGCTACGGCCGGTCTCAGCCGGACGTATATATCCCCTACCCGGTGCCCGGAGGCTTTGAGACGATGGAAGCCTACTGCGAGGCCGAAACGGTCCCCGCCGCGCTCGTCTACCAAGCCCACAGCGCGCCCATCAACCTGGAGTTCTACGACGGCGACGCGTTTCCCGAGGCGTACCAAGGCGACGCGTTCGTCACCATGCGCGGCTCCTGGAACCGCTACCCCGCGACGGGCTACAAGGTGGTGCGCGTGGACTTCGAGGGCGGCGAGCCGGTCGGGGTTGAGGACTTCGTCTCGAGCTGGCTCACCGAAGACGGCATGGCGCACTTCGGCCGCGTGGCAGGGCTTTTAGAGCTCGACGACGGCTCTCTGCTCATTTCCGAAGACACCAACGGCGTCATCTACCGCGTGACCTATAACGGGCCGTAGCATTTTCGCAAAGACCGCATTCTTCATGTATAGCAGGTAATCTGGTTTGAGCGAAATTTAGTCTATGAGTTACCGTCCAGCACGTAGTTTATGTGGTGATATCTGCGCAGCTAGACTCAACTCAATGAAAACCGCTACAGTCCTTTGTCACAGCACCCAACGCAAAAGAGGCGCATTCTGGACGCGCCTCTTTACTTCTGGTCCTAGTCTCTAATCCTGCGAGGTTTTTACTCCCACGACGCGAGCAGGCGCACCGGGCCGCCCGAGGCGTCTCGCACTTTGGACGCGCCGACGATGAGCGTCGCGCCCGCGGGCGGCAGGGTCTTGAGGTTGGCGACGTTTTCCAAGCCCCACTTGCCCGCACCCAGGATGGTCAGATGCACGTCAAAGGTTTGCGACGCGCCGATGTCTAGCGAGAGCGTGTCCACGCCGATGCCCTTGATGTCGCGCTCATTAACTAGAAAATCGGCGGCTTGGGGGGAGAAACCGGGGAAGTGGGGCACGCCGGGGCCGTCTTGGTTGAGAAAGCTCGAGGGGTCGTTAGACAGCCGCGCCTCCCAACCCGAGTACATCATCACCGCCGCGCCCGCGGGCAGCTCGCCGTGCTCGGCCTCCCAGGCCGTAAGGTCGTCCACGCTCACCATCGCGTCGGGATCGTCCGCAGCCTTCTCAGAAATGTCTACGATAGCCAGAGGCGCGACGAACTCCGCCACCGGGATGCCGTCGGCGGTGGTTGCGCCCGCGACGAAGTGCGCGGGGGCGTCTAAATGTGTACCCGTGTGCTCGCCTATGTCCCAACGGTTCGCGTAGAAGCCGTCGTCTTCGACCGTGACGAGCGTTCTGATTTGCATGGGGTCGAAACCGGGAAACACGGGAAAGTCGGGCGAGAGGGTGTGGGTGAGGTCGGTGAGGTTGTTAAGGCTTAGCGAAGGGGCGCTTTGCGCAAAGGCTCGAGGCGCCCCCACGCCCACCGCGACACCCGCCGCCGCTCCTCCCGCGAGTTTGAACAGCTCGCGCCGGTTTAGCCTCTTGCTTACGTAGTCCATGACCTTGGGTGCGCACATATAAGCCTCCTCGAGTACGCGCCGTTCCTCTGAGGGTAGCGCGTAGCACAGTTTAACGAATCGAGAAGAAGCGGGGGCCGAATCACTCCACCTGCGCCTCCTGCACGAGCGCGGGCAGCACTTGGTCCTCCGCGCCCGCCTGCACGAGCAGCACGAGGTTGATTTCACCCTCCCGCCGGAGCGCCCCCACCGCCATGCCGCCGTTCTCGAGCGGATAAAGGAGCGCCAGCACCGCCGCCGTGTCGCCCCCTTTAAGGCTCAGGAGATACGCCCGCGCGCCCCCGTTGGGACTCGTGAGCCGCGTGTAACCCGCGTCTTCCTCCTCCGCCGACCAGCCGGGGAGCAGGGGCACGCTCAAGCGGCCGCTGGGGTCGGCGGCGCGCGCCGTCTCTACGGGGAAGCCGAACACGACCGTCACGGGAAAAAGCTTGAAGGCAAGGTCTGCTCGACAAAGATGAGCAGGTCGTACTCTTTGGCTAACGCCGAATCTTCCTGCCGCCCGACGAGGCCAAGGCGTTTCAGCGTGAGCTCATCGCCCTGGGAAAGCGCTACGGCGGGCGCGCTGGGCGCAGCGGGGGAGGCACGCGCTACCTCGTCCACGCCGCGCTGGTCCCGCTGGCCGGAGACCGGGGCTAGGCTGAGGCGGCGCTTAACACGTCCGCTTCGGTAGGCGCTTCAAGAACGTACAGGTGATAGCCGTTTCTGCCGCACCGCTTGGCGACGTACATCGCCCGGTCGGCCTGGGCGAGCAGCGCGGCGGGCGTGCTCAGGGGCGAAAAGAGCGTGAAGCCTATGCTGGCGCTCGCGCGGTAGCTCACACCCCCTAGGTCGAAGGGGGTCTCGAAGGCCTCGAGCAGCTTTCTTGCCACCGCCCCAACCGCCGCGGGGGACGCGGTGGTAGGCAGGATCGCGGCGAACTCGTCGCCCGCAATGCGCGCCAGGGTGTCCGAGGTGCGTAAGGGGGCCTGTAGCCGCGCCGCCACCCCCTCGAGCAGCGCGTCACCGGCCCCGTGGCCGAGCGTGTCGTTCACCGTCTTGAAGCGGTCGAGGTCGATAAACGCCAGGGCGAAACCCTGACGCCCGCGCTCGGCGGCTTCGACCGCTCGAGCCAAACGCTGGTCGAAGAGCAGGCGGTTGGGGAGCCCTGTCAGCGGGTCTAGGTAAGCGAGCCTGGCTTCGGCCTCCGCGCCCATGCGCGCCCGGACGCTCACCTCCAAAAAGTGAGTAAGGGCGTAAAAAGCCACCAGATAGACGCCGCCCACGGTCGGGACGCTCAGGATAAGGGGCCAGATCACGTCGTGGTCCGCGCGCGCCGGGGTGAGCCCAGACAGATAAGGAACGGCGAAGGCGAGCACGCTTCCTATGAAAAAGAGCGACGTTTGTAGCCCACGGCGGCGGCCAAAGGCCAGAAACGCCCACACGTATACGAGCGGCGAGAAGGTGCGGTAGACCTCGACATATCCCTGGACGTCTAGGTCTGGACCTATATAAAGAATTCGGGCAAAAACCGCGAGGTTGTAGCCCACCCCGACGCCGAACAGCGTCCGCTCGACAAAAGACAGGCTGCCGGGCCGAGCCCACAAGAGAACCGCCAGCGCCGTAAGCGCGCCCAGGACGAGCGGGACGAGCGTTTCGTAAAAGGAGCCGAACCAGGAGAAGGCGGGGTCGAGCAGGACCGGCAGCGCGCCCGAAAGAACGCAGAGCCCTAACGCGATAAGATAGAAGGTGCGACGCACACCCGCCTCGTCGGCAGGGGGTTCTGGATGGTGGCCCAGGTGCGACATGTTCATGCTCTAATTATGGCGCTTGAAGTGTCACAAAATCCTTACGCCTGCTAACGACTTAGTGCTACAGCTCGGTGCTAGCGAGCGCGCGTGCTTCTATTCTCCTGTGAAAAATCCGACTGTCGAGCAGGGTGTAACGTGGCTGTGAGAGGGAATTGCTTTCTACCGTTGCCCGCGGGGGCGTTAAACGCGTTACACTGTGCGTAATGACGCAAGTAGAGCGAGAAACGCTTTTTCAATTTTTCAAAAACAACCCTGAAAAACCCTGGCACGTCCAGGACCTTCAGAAAGAACTCAAAATAGGCGATAGGTCCGAACTGCGGCGCGAGTTGGCCGCGCTGACCGAGGAGGGGCGGCTCGTTCGCACCCGGCGGCGCACCTACGGCTTGCCGCAGGAGATGAACCTGATGCTGGGCCGCTTGCAGGTCACGGCGGGCGGCTACGGTTTTGTCATCCCCGACGCGGGCGACGAGAAAGACCTGTTCATCCCCGCCGACCACCTTAGCGGGGCCTGGGACGGCGACAAGGTGATGGCGCGGCCCAACCCGATGACGAGCGATGGGGGGCGCAAGCGCGGCGAGGTGGTGCGCATCTTGGAGCGCAAGAACAATCTGGTGGTGGGCACGCTCGAGTACGCCCGCGGCTACGCCATCCTGCGCCCCGACTCGCAGAGGCTGCGCGAGCGCATCCTCTTGACGCCCGACTCGGTGGGCAAGCTGGAGGCAGGCTCCCGCATCGTCGGGCGCATGGTCTGGCCCGAGGACTCGGGCGAAAAAGACCCCTTCGCCGAGGTCGAGGAGTTTCTGGGCACCGAAGACGACCCCGAGGTCGAGACGAGGGCGGTCATCGTCAAGTACGGCTTAAAAGACGAGTTCGAGCCCGAGACCCTGGCCGAGGCCGAGGCGGTGCCCGAGACCGTGACCGGCGAGATGTTGGCAGGCCGCACCGACTTGCGCGCCGTCAACACCTTCACGATTGACGGCGCGGACGCCAAGGACTTTGACGACGCTATTTCCTTGGAGCGTAGCGGGCGCGGCAAGAACAGCGTGTTGCGCGTGGGCGTTCACATCGCCGACGTGTCGTACTACGTCGCGGAGGGCACTTCGCTAGACCGCGAGGCCTTGGAGCGCGCGACGAGTGTTTATCTACCTGGTGACGTGCTGCCCATGCTGCCCGAAGAACTCTCGAACGGTATCTGTTCTTTAGTTGAGGGCCAGCCGCGGCTCACGCTGTCGGTCGTTGTGGACCTTACTCGAGCAGGTGAAGTTAGGAGCGTCAAGTTCAAAGAAACCGTCATCACCTCGGACGCGCGCCTCACCTACGACCAGGTGCAGGAGTTCGCCGACGGCGGGCGTTTACCTTCGGGCAAGCTCAAGCTCGAGCGCGACATCAAGGTCTTGCTCGACCTCACCCAGACGCTCCGCGAGGCGCGTTTTAGCGAGGGCGCGCTGAACTTCAACTTCACCGAGGCCAAGGTCGATGTGGACGACAAGGGCGCCTTGCACCTCACCCCGGTCAGGCCCAACGCGGCGCGGCAGCTTATCGAAGAGCTCATGCTGCTCGCCAACCGCTTGGTCGCCAAAGAACTCGACGAGCGCAGCATCCCCGCGCTGTACCGCGTCCACGAGGACCCCTCGACCGAGAAGATTCAGGCGCTGCAAAAGGCGCTGGGCAAGCTTGGGTATGAGATTGACTTGGAGCACGCCGGGCCTCAGGACCTTCAGGACGTGCTCAAAAAAGCCGCGGGCAAGCCCGAGGCGCAGCTCGTCAACACGCTGCTCCTGCGCTCGCTAAAGCAAGCGCGCTACAGCGCCGAGAACTTGGGTCACTTCGGCCTGGCGTTCGAGAACTACCTGCACTTCACCTCCCCCATTCGCCGCTACCCCGACTTGGTCGTCCACCGCGTGCTGCGCGCCATGCTCCAGCACCGGCTCTCGCCCACGCTAAAAGAGCGGATGAAGAGCGACTTTCCCGCGCTCGCCGAGCACGCTTCCGAGCGCGAGCGCGTCGCCGAGGAGGCCGAGCGCGACCTCACCCGTTACTACCAGGCGCTCTGGGCCAAGGAGCACCTGGGCGAAAGCTTCAACGGCGTGATTACGGGCGTGACCAACTTCGGCATCTTTGTGGCGCTGCCCAACGGCGTCGAGGGGCTCATGCACGTGTCGCAGCTCGAGGACGACTACTACATGTATCTCGAAGACGCGATGATGCTCATGGGCAAGCACACGAAGAAAAAGTACCGCTTGGGCGACCGCACGGGCGTCAAAATCCTCAACGCCAACCCGACGGTGCGGCAGATTGACCTCATGCCCGCGCATATGGAGATGCCCGAAACGTCCGAGGCGGAAACCGAAGAGCGCCCCCGCGGGGCACGGCGCGCGCCAGAAAACCTCAAAACACCTTTAAGCGCCGCGCGCCCCGAAGAGGAAAAGCACGCCGAGCGCGAGGCGGGCGAGGCGGCTCCCGGCAGGAGGTCGCGGCGCAGCCGCAAGCGCCCCTCGTCGAACACGACGCCGGACAAGCGCGTGGGGGTCGAGCTCGAGCCCGTCGAGCCCGCACAAGCCGAACCCGTCAGGGCAGAACCCAAAGGGGCGACGCAACCTTCTGCGCCGCGTGAGGCAGCGCCAGTAGAAGCCGCGCCGCAGCTCGAGGCTCCTGAGGCGGAGGTGCGGACGGGCAAGCGCAAGCGCCGCGTGCTGGTTTTTGGCGACCCAGGACTTATAAAGTAGTCACCGAGTAGCGGATGAGGGAGGGTGAACTCGAGCGCTCCATACCCCCTCTCAACTACTGTGAAATATCTCGCAGTCTAGGCCTAAGCCCCACATCTTTAGGCCATAAGGAGCCAAACCCGACTGATGAACGTTCATCAGTCGGCTTCTACCTTTGCCTCACCGCCTCTCGCCTCACCGGGTTCATTTGAAAGTTCGCGCACACTCGGGTTCCGTTTGGTACACTTGGCGCTAATGACCTCTTACGCGTACGCTGAGCCCCTCGTAAAACGGCTCGCACGCGCCAATTTACCAACTCTGCGGCCGCCTCACGCCGCTGTGACGGGAGCTTTTTTATGCCAACCGATTTTAAATACTCCCTTACCCGCGTCTGCCTCCGTACAGGACAGCTAACCCTGCCCCAGGCCATGTCGGAGCTTTTTCCCGGTGAAGGCACCCTGCGCGCCACGGACACAAAGCGCGGGACCGAGTTTGAACTCACCATGCAGAGCCCCAGAACCGTCGCGGGGCTTTCCGACTTTTTTAGCGACCATCATCTGGCCGTCAACGACGTGGTGCTTATCAAGCTCGTCGAGGACGGTCACTACGCGCTGACGCCCGTGGCGCGGCCGCGGCGGCCCGACTACGCCGGGCCGGGGGCCGCGTCGCGGGTGGTCGATAGGCTGCTCGAGATGGGCTCGCCCCTGTCCGAAGGAGAAATCCGCGCGCTCTTCCCGGACCTGCCTCAGGACCTAGACGTTGGCGCGCTCCTGCGCAACGACGGGCGTCTCGAAAAGCGCGGGGGGCGCTGGGGCGCGCTTCCGGGCACGCCCGACAGGCCCTCCCGCGCGGGTGAGGCCGGGCGGGAGGGGGAAAGGGGCGAGCGTCGCGCGAGCGTGACGCCCCACCCGCGCGACGTGCTCTTCCCCGGCATGGGTCTCAACTCCGTCCACCCGCACGACGGCACGCTCCACTCCCGCGCCCGCGCGGCGCTCCTCACCTTTGGCTACCGCGTGGAGGGCACCTCGCACGACCAGCTCGTGGCGCACGCCGACATGGGGCGGCGGCAGTACAGCGTGCTCGCGCTCCTCCACACCGAGGGCGCGCGCGTGGACTGGGCGCGCCTCATGGACAAACGCCGGGCGGCGGGTGCGGGCTATCTGGCGGTGTTCGGCGCGGAACGCGACCTCAAACGTTTGGACGAGCCCGCGGGCCTGGCGGGCGTGAGCCTGTGGCCGTGGGAGGCGCTGGCGCGCGCCCAGGGGATGCTGCGAACGGTGCCCGTCAGCCCCTTTGACCTGGAGCCCTTTTTCAAGGGGGGCGGGCTCGTCGGGGACGGCCTGGAGCGCTTCGAGCGCGCCGTGGGGGAGCGCGTGGGAGAGCGCGGCGACTTCTCGGCGGTCTTGACCCGCCTGGCCGCGATGAAGGCACCCGCCGTTTTCTTGCTCGAGGACGTCGTCGCCGACGTGCAGATGCCGCGCGACCGCGCCCTAAGGGTGCTCGAACTCCTCGCCCAGGCCCCCTTCCACATGGTCGCCCGCGTGGACGACGGCGAGTTCTGCCTGCGCTACGGCGTTTCGGAAGGCTTGCTGCACCTCTCGAGCTACGCCTTATCGCTCCGCGACCGCCTCCCCTCGCGCCGTTTAGAGCGCGTCCGGGGCACGCATGAAGGCACGCCCAAGGAGGCCGAGGCGGGACCGGCACCCGCCGAGACGGTGAGCCGGGAGGGAACCTAAATAGGCGTGTCGAGTGAATGTAGGTAACGGCTCGCGTAGTCGACACCGCGGACAGAACTGGAGTGGGCTCGTCTAGAAAACTCACCTGGAAGAAGGGGGATGGGTGAGCCCTGGCCCGGCAGTCTATGACCGCTGAGCCACCCTCCCACCAAGCGACAGCGCCCCCAAGATACTCGGCCTGACCAGCTTGTAAAACATCCGCGCCATCTCGCCCGGCGGGGTGCGCATGTCGTCCTCGAGCCAGCCCGTCAACACCGAGAGCATCGCGCCCGCCATAAAGTCGGCGATGACGTGAGTCGGCACGGACGGTGTGATGCCCAGCGTGTCGACCGCTTGGTGCGCGGTTTGCGCGGCGTAGTGGCGGAGACGCGCCAACATCAGGCTGCCGCTCTGTCCGTTCAGGATGACCCGGAAAAGCTCGGGGTCGCGCTGCACGACTTCAAAGACGACGAGAGCAGGATGCGGCACGCCGCTGAGGAGGTCTTGCCGAGAAAACCGCCTGACCTCTTCGATGATGGTGTCGACGAGCGCGTCGAGCGAGCTTAGCAGGAGCGCGTCCTTGTCGTCAAAGTGCAGGTAAAAGGTCGCCCGCGCCACGTCCGCGCGTTCGGCGATTTCGGAGACGGTGATGCTCTCAAAAGGCTTCTCGCGGATGAGTTCCATCAGCGCTCCGAAAAGCCTGTTCTGCGAACGCCGCGTTCGCCGGTCCGGTTTTTTTGCTCCTCTGGGTGAACGAGACCCTGAAGTAGACATTGTGCCCTTTCCGTCTAGAATTAGACATGTCGCAACGTTTGTGCTTGACGACGCTTCCTCCGATGCTCTAGCTTAACACATGTCTTTTAATAGACAAGCGTCAAACAAAGGAGGCACAAGATGAATATACAAACGAACCCCACCACCACACCCGCCAGCCCGCAGGTCAACAGCACGGTCAATACTGTTGATGTTCTCATCGTGGGGGCCGGGCCCACCGGTCTCACCGCCGCCACGCTCTTGGCTCGCTACGGCGTGGACTTCCGCATCATCGACAAGAACGCCGCGGCTGCCGAAAAGTCCAAGGCGCTGGGTGTTCAGGCGCGCACCTTGGAGCTGTGGGACAAGCTCGGTCTGGCAGAGGGCGCGGTGGAGCGCGGGCAAGCCCTCGAGGCCCTCAACCTGATCACCAAGGGCACGATAAACAAAGGCGGCAAGCCGTTTATGGCGCTGGGGCGCGACGGGAGGGACGTTTCACCCTACCCCTACCTGCTGATTCACGAGCAGTACAAGACCGAGAAGATGCTACTAGATGACCTAGCCGACCAAACTGGTCCCAGGGGCGCGTACGGCGTCGAGCGCAGCACCGAGATTGTGAGGCTCACACCGGCTGAGGAAAAGGTGACCGTCGGCTTGCGTCATGACGACGGACAGCAAGAGACGGTGGAAGTCAAGTGGCTCATCGCCGCCGACGGCGCGAGCAGCTTCGTGCGCAAGACCCTGGCCTTGGAGTTCGGCGGCGCGACCTACGCCGACCCCCTGTTCGTGGCTGATGTAGACCTCGAGTGGTCCCTGTCACGCGACAAGTTCTACGTCCAGGTGCCGCGCCAGGGGATGCTGACCTTTTTCCCGATGCGCGGCCCCGGCTACAGCAGCAAGCAATACCGCATCATCGCGCGCATCCCGAAAGCTTTAGAGGCCAAAGACGAACTGACCGGCGAAGACATCCAACAAATCTTAGATAAGCACAGCGTCGTCAAGGCGAAGATTACCGACACACGCTGGGTCTCCAAATACCGCATCCACCGCCGCATGACCAAGAGGTTCCGGGTGGGGCGCATCTTTTTGGCGGGCGACGCGGCGCATATCCACTCTCCGGCGGGCGGGCAGGGGATGAACACGGGCATCCAGGACGCCTGGAATGTGACATGGAAGCTCGCGCTCGTGGTGAAAGGTCAGGCAGATGAGAAACTTTTAGAAAGCTACGAGCTCGAGCGAATGCCCGTCGCCAAGGCGGTGCTGAACGGTTCGGACAAAGGATTCTCCTTTATCGGTTCGCCGAACTACGCTTTTCACCTCTTGCGCAGCGCTTTGCTGCCGCGCCTTACGGGTCTGGCTTCGCGCGAGAGCGTCGGTAAGGGCATTTTCAAGTTTCTCTCGCAAACCTGGATTGGCTACCGCAAGAGCCCGGCGGTGGGCGGTGACACGAGCGCCAAAGGGGTCAAGCCCGGCGACCGGGCACCCTACGCGCACCTCAATTCGGGTGAGAGTATCTTCTCCATGCTACAGGGTGTAGACCATCACCTGCTGCTGTTTGTAAACAAGGGCGCTGATGGGGAGGCGGAGCGGGCCGGGGCTGAAGCTTGGCTAAACGACTACGGCGTTGCGGCGCAGGTCCACGTAGTGGACGCCAGTCAGGCTGCTTTACGCGAGGCGTACGGCGTGAGCGAGCCCGCCGCGTTTCTCATCCGTCCCGACGGGCACGTGGCGTGGCGCGGTGCGGCGAACCTGAACAACCTGGCAACGTACATGGACGAGTTTTACACGCGGCGTCACCAAGCCGGGGCGCAAGAGGTGAGCGCACAGTCGTCCTTGCAAAAAGTCGCTTTTTAGGGTTTGAGGGCCGTGGCCCCCGCCCCCTCCCGCACTCCCAGAGCTTGGAGAGGTGTGACCGTCGGGCGCGCGTTCTTGGCGGCAGCAATGGCTTTAATCAGCCACGCCGCGCCCTCTTTCGTGGTGGCGTAGGGCACGCCGTTCGTAAGCGCCCGCCGCAACTCGGGGGTGTGGGCGGTGTCGATAAGCAAGTTGTAGTCGTTGTCGGGGTTGTCGGTAATTCGGAAGTTTAGGGCCTCGAGTTCATGACGCAGGGCTTCCAAGCCCTCCCCAAGCAGGAGCACCGTCCCCTCAGTGGGTAATTTGACGTTCGCGCCCAAAAGCGCCTTGTAAAACGCCAGATACGGGTCCCTATCAATCCCCATGCTCTCACCCGTTGAGCGCATCTCGGGACCCAACAGGGGGAGCACGCCGCGGAACTTGAGAAAAGGCAGCACGACCTCCTTGGCGCTGTAGAACTCCGGCGCGGGCGTCTCGGTAAAGCCCAACTCAGAAAGCGTCCGCCCCGCCGCGATGAGCGCCGCGTACTTGGCTAAGGGATGCCCGATAGCCTTGGAAAGATAGGGCACGGTGCGGCTGGCTCGAGGGTTGGCCTCGATAATCAAGACCTCGCCGTCTTTGATGAGGTACTGGATGTTGATAAGGCCGCGCACGCCCAACGCTTTGGTGAGCCTCACGCTGTAATCCGTAATAGTCCGCTGCACCTCTTGGTTAAGCGCCACGGGCGGGGTGATGCAGGCCGAGTCGCCGGAGTGGACGCCCGCGCCCTCGATATGCTCCATGACGCCCGCGACCACCGCGCGCTCGCCGTCGCCGAGCGCGTCCACGTCAACCTCTTGCGCGCCCTCGATGAAAGAGTCAATGAGCAGACTTGGCTCGCCCGGCAGGTCGGCGTAGGTTTGTCTGAGATACTCTCCCAACTCTCCCTCATCTCGGACAATAAGCATCGCGCGGCCTCCCAAGACAAAAGAGGGCCGCACCATCACCGGATAACCGATGTCACGGGCGAGTTTTGGGGCGTCTAAGGGACGCGTCGCCACGCCGCCCTTGGGCTGCGGGATGCCCAAATTTTGACAGAGCGCGTGAAAGGCGTCGCGGTCTTCGGCGGTGTGAATGGCCTCCGCGGGCGTGCCCCAGATGGGCACCCCGGCCTCGGAGAGGGGACCCGCGAGTTTGAGAGGCGTCTGACCACCCAGCCCTACAATCACGCCTTCGGGCTGCTCGCGTTCGACGATATTGAGCACATCTTCAAAGGTCAGCGGCTCGAAGTAGAGCCTGTCGGCGGTGTCGTAGTCCGTCGAGACGGTCTCGGGGTTCGAGTTGACCATAACGGTCTCATAGCCCGCCTCGCGCAAGGCCCAGACCGCGTGGACCGTCGCGTAATCGAACTCGACCCCCTGCCCGATGCGGTTGGGACCCGAGCCCAGAATCACCACCTTGGGCGCTTCCGAGCCGCGCACCTCGTCCTCCCACTCGTAGGTGGAATAGTGGTACGGCGTGTGCGCCTCGAACTCGGCGGCGCAGGTGTCTACCGTTTTATAAACGGGCGCGCCCCGGTGCGTTAAACGCAGCGCTCGAGCCTCGCCCGGTGAAACGTTCGTCAACCTTGCGATGTCCGCGTCGCTAAAACCAATGCGCTTGACCTCGCGCCAGAGTTCCCAGTTCCACTCACCCACGGGCGGCAGCGCGCGGATTTCGTTCTCCGCGTCCACAATCTCTTTGAGTTGCGCTAAAAACCAGGGGTCAATGCTCGTTTTTTCCTGAAGGTAGTGGACGCTCTTGCCGCGGCGCAGGAGTTCCAACACCGCGCTCAGGCGCAACGGGTTGGGGGTGAGGCGGGCGATAAGCGCTTCCACCTCGAGCCCCCCCACCTCGTCGCGCACGTCAAGCTCCAGTGACCGCATCGCCTTGAGCAAAGACTCCTTAAAGGTGCGCCCAATGCTCATCACCTCGCCCACCGAACGCATCTGAGTTCCCAAATCGGTGCGCGCGCTTGGGAACTTTTCAAACGCAAAGCGCGGAATTTTCGTCACCACATAATCAATCGCGGGCTCAAAGGCCGCCTTGGTCACGCGGGTGATGTCGTTGGGAAGTTCGTCCAGATGATACCCCACCGCCAGCAGCGCGGCCACCTTGGCGATGGGGTAGCCCGTCGCCTTACTTGCCAGCGCCGACGAGCGCGACACGCGCGGGTTCATTTCAATCACGATGACCTCGCCGCTACGCGGGTTTACCGCGAACTGGATGTTCGAGCCCCCCGTGTCCACCCCGATTTCGCGGATGATGGCGATGGAATAATCGCGCAGCCGCTGGTACTCCTTGTCGGACAAGGTCTGCGCGGGCGCCACCGTGATGGAGTCGCCCGTGTGGACGCCCATCGGGTCTAAGTTCTCAATCGAGCAGATGATGACGACGGTGTCGTTGGTGTCGCGCATCACCTCCAATTCGTACTCTTTCCAGCCCAAGACCGACTGCTCGACCAAGACCGTGTGAACCGGCGAATCGTGGAGGCCGCCGCGCACGATGTCCCGAAACTCGGCCTCATCAAAAGCTATCCCGCCGCCCGTCCCGCCGAGCGTGTAGGAGGGCCGGATGATGGCTGGGTAGCCAACCTCGCGGACGAACTCGAGCCCCGCCTCCAGACTCCCCACCATCTTGCCCGCCGGGGTTTTAATCCCAATCTTCGCCATCGCCGCCTGAAAAAGTTGGCGGTCCTCGCCCTTTTGGATGGCGTCATAGTTCGCACCGATGAGTTCGACGCCGTATTTTTCTAACACCCCCGCCTCGAAAAGCGCCTTGGCGAGATTCAGCGCCGTCTGCCCGCCCAGCGTCGGCAGGAGCGCGTCGGGCTTTTCAGCCTGGATGACCCGTTCGGCGAAATCGAGCGTCAGCGGCTCGATATAGGTCCGGTCCGCCACCTCGGGGTCGGTCATGATGGTCGCGGGGTTCGAGTTGATGAGCACCACCTCGAACCCCGCCCCCCGCAGCGCCTTGCAGGCCTGCGTGCCCGAATAGTCGAACTCGGCGGCCTGGCCGATGACGATGGGGCCGGAGCCCAGAATCAGAATTTTATGGATATCCGTGCGCTTGGGCATGGGAGCCTCCCACCAAGGGGAGAGCATAGCACGCGTGACCCAGCGGGCGAGGAGTCGGGCTTTGTTGGCTCCCCTTACAGCGTTCCGCTAAAAGGCACCCTCGTATCTCACCAAAACCTTGACGGGCCGAACCTTCCCGCGCGCCATTCTCTCGAAGGTTTCGGGTAGGTCGGTTGCCGGGATGCGGAGGTCGTAAAGCGCGTCCAGCTTGGGCAGCTCCGGCAGGGCGTAGAACCATTCGGCATGACTGGGATAGTCCACGCCGTCGCTCGAGCCCACCACCCGCAGTTCTTTGGCGTGAAACTTAGGCGTCAGCGTCAGGGGCTCCAGATTGCCGTCGGCGAGGACGCAGAGACGCCCGTTGTGGACGAGCTTGTCCTGGAGGAGAGCGAAGGCGGCGTCGCGGCTCGAGCATTCCACCCCGACGGCGTAGACGGCCTCTACGTTTTCAGCCTCTTCGGGCGTCCAGGCGTTCGTTGCGCCTAAAATCCGGGCGAGCTCGAGCCGTTCCGGCAACCTTTCGACCACGTCCACAGCCTCAACACCCAGAGCTTTGAGCACGAAAAGCGTAAGAAGTCCAATCGCGCCCGCGCCCGTGACGAGCACCCGTTCTTCTTTATCAGGTGCAACTTTTGCAATGCCCTTTTTCACATCGCAGGAGAGGAGGGCGAGGAGGGCGAGGGTGGGCTCGAGCCCTTCGGGCACGCGGATGAACCTGTTTTCGGGCTTGTTGGCGTGCGTCCGGTGGCCGTAAAAAGAGACGACTTTGTCCCCCCTCTTGAGGACACGCACCGCCGGGCCGCACGCCTCGACCACGCCGTAACTCTCATAGCCCGTCATCTTGGGGTATGTCGGCGCGCTCCCCCGCGACGCGCCTTCGTAGAGCGGCACCTCGGTGCCGACGCTCACCGCGCCGTAAAGGGTGCGCACCAGCACCTCGTTTTCGAGAGGCTTACGCAGCGGTTGGGTTTCCCAACGTAACGTTTCGGGAGCAAGGAGGAGCAGCGAATATTGGAGCATAGTCTAATCTAACGCCTTGGCTCGAGCACACCCCTCACCGCCCCGCCTAGTTTTTGGAAGCGTTTACAAAGCCTTTTATAAAGTCACCACGGGGCGGGCCGGTAGCCCCGCTTGGAGTATGCCAGAAGCTGATGGTAAAAGGTTAATACGCGATGAAGAATGAGCTTAGGCTCTTGACAGCCACGGCGGGTGGGCGTAAGCTAAACGAACCAAACGCTGTAAGCGGTTACAAAAGGGGGGTTCTGAAGCTTTTGACCATGAATAGGGACGCGGACATGGACGCTCGAGTGGCAAAGTCGCACACGCCCGACACACTTTCTCGGCCCACGATTCAAGACGTGGCCCAGGCCGCGGGCGTCTCGACGGGCACGGTGAGCCGCGTCCTTAATAACCGCGAGGGGGTAAGGCCGCAGACGCGCTCGCAGGTGCTCGAGACCGTCAAGCGCCTCGACTACCGCCCCGACACGGCGGCGCGGGCGCTCTCGCGCGGCCAGGCGGTGCGCGTGGGTCTCCATGTCGCCGCGGGCCGCCGCCGCTTCACGCCCTTTTTCATGCTCCTCTTGGAGCACCTCATGGACGAACTCCAGTCGGACGGCTACCGCTTGGAGGAGATTCCCTCGCGCCCCGACGGCCTGCCCGAGAGGCTCACCGACGGCGTGATTCTGCTGGGCGCGCACGACGACGACCCGCGCGTGGCCCATTTGCAGGCGGCGGGGGTGCCTTTTGTGCTGCTCGGCCACCAGGAGGGCGTGCGCTGGGTCGCGCCCGACGACGTTGACGGCGGGCTCCAGGCGACGCGGCACCTTCTGCGGCTCGGTCACGAAAGCATCGTCCATGTGAGCGGGCCCATGCACAACCAGGTGGCGCGCGACCGCTACCGCGGCTACTTAACCGCGTTTGAAGAAGCGTTTGGGACGGCGTTTGGGGGAGGGCTTGAGCCCCTCCCGCCGCTGGAAAGTGACTTCACCTCGTTGGGTGCCTACCGGGCGGTGCGCGGGGCGTGGGAAGGGGGAGGGCGGTTTAGCGCCGTGTTCGCCGCCACCGACGAGGTGGCGGTGGGGGTGGTGGCGGCTCTGGAGGATTTGGGTCTCCGCGTGCCCACGGACGTGTCGGTGGTGGGCTTCGACGACCTGCCGGAGGTCGGGGCGGGCTTAAAGGGGGGGCTCACGACGGTGCGGCAGGAGGTGGGGCGGGTCGCGGCGTCGGCGGTTGCGCTCTTAAAGGAGGGGCTGGCAGGCCACGCGATAAGACACGAAACCGTCCCCGTTCAGTTGGTGGTCCGCGGGACCAGCTCGAGGAGGTGGTAGCGGCGTAAGGTTTTTGTTTTTACTCCCGGTGATTCACAGCATCCAAACCCATTTGTATCCTTTACCAAGTTTCAACCTGTTCTAAGGAGGACACGTGAAAAAAGTTTTGTTGACACTCGTGGCGCTGCTTCTAACCGCAGCCTTTGCCCAGACCACCGTCCGCATCATGGGCTACGGCGGTCAAGACCCCGCCGTCGTCCAGCGGCTTTTGGACGAGGTCGTTGGCGCTCAGCTCGAGGCCGAGGGCATCACCGTCCAATACGAGCCTTTAGAGGGCGACTACAACGCCGCCTTGACCAACGCGCTCTCGGCGGGCACCGCCGCCGACGTGTTTTATGTGCCCGACTCGACCGCGCCCGGCCTCATCGCCACGGGCAAGGTGCTGCCGCTTGACGGCGTCATCGACACGGACCCCTTTCTCGACAATTTGGTGGAAGTCTACACCGTGGATGGCCAGGTCTACGGCGTCCCCAAAGACTTCAACACGCTGGCGGTTTTTTACAACGAAGACCTCTTTGACGAGGCCGAGGTCGAGTACCCCACCGCCGACGACACCTGGGAAACCTTTGCGGACAAGCTCCGCGGGGTGAGCGAACTCGGCGACGACGTGTACGGCATCTGTTTGCCCGCCGACTTCGCGCGCGAGGGTGCGTTCGCCTTTGCGAACGGCTGGGAAAAATTTGACGCAGACGGCAACGCCGACCTGACGAGCGAAGGCTTCGTGGACGCCTTTAACTTCTACACGGGGCTTGTCCAGGAGGGCGTCGCGGTGCAGCCTTCGGACATCGCCGCGGGCTGGCCCGGCGACTGCTTCGCCAGCGAGCAAGCCGCGGTCGCCATCGAGGGCGCGTGGATGCTCGGTTTCTTGCGCGACAACGCGCCCAACCTGCCCTACGGCACCGCGCTCCTGCCCCAATCCCCCGCCACGGGCGAGCGCGGCAACTACCTCTTCACGGTCGCCTGGGGCGTCAACAGCGACTCGCCCAACCAGGAGGCCGCGGTGCGGGTGGTTGAGGCCCTGACGAGCGAGGAGGCGCAGCAGTTCGTGTTGGAGCAAGGCCTAGCCATCCCCAGCCGCGAGACCCTGGCCGACAACCCCTACTTCGACCAGGACACCCCCGAGGCGCAGGCCAACGCGACCATCTTTGAAGGCGCCACGGCGGGCAACGTCGAGGGCTTCCAGTTCGGCGCGGTCGGCACGGACTACCTCACGCCCATCGCCAACGCCCTCACCGCGGTGATGACCGGCCAAGCGGACGCCGAGACCGCGCTGCAAGGCGCGCAGGAAGAGCTCAACGCACTCATTGAGCGCTCGAGGCAGTAAACATAAACAACAGGCATCTCCGGAGGCGGCCCTCGCCGCCTCCACCCCTCTAGCTAGGGTTCTATTGGGGTTCTACCAAAGTTCTGTTTGAGGTCGAACGACCCAAGGGCAGGTGGTGGCTTTGAGAGCCAGACAACAGGAAATGACCGCGGCGTACCTTTTTCTCGCGCCCTTTTTGCTCACGCTGGGTATTTTTTTCGTCTACGCGACGGTGCGCGCCGTTTATTTTTCGTTTACCGACTACGACCTTTTCAACGCGCCCGAGTGGGTGGGTTTGCGCAACTACGCCAACCTTTTCCGCGAAGACAGCTTTCTTTTCGCGCTCCGCAACACGCTCGTTTTCGCCGCCGTGGTGACCACCGTGCAGACCTTTGGCGCGCTCGTCATGGCCGCGGTGCTCAACACCAACATCCGCGGGCTCAACTTCTTCCGCGCGGCCTACTACATGCCGAGCGTGACCTCTTCGGTGGTCATCACCCTCATTTTCTTGTGGATGTACCAGCGGCAGGGGCTTTTTAATTATTTGGCGACGCAGGTGGGTTCGTACCTACCGCTCATCGCCGTGTTTGTCGGCATTTTAGCGGTGCTGCAAATCGCGCAGGTGGCCTTTGAGCGCTCCCGCGGTCTGCCCGCCAGGTGGACCGACCCGGCCCTCTTTGTCATCTCTTTCCTCGTGGCCCTGGCGGGCACCTGGGCGCTCTCCTTCGCGGGCGTGGTGGCCCCGCGCGAGGTCGCGCCCATAGACTTCGTGTGGCTGCAGACGCGGCAAGAGGTGCCGGGTGCCTTTCCTACGGCCTTGCGTGCGCCGGTCCCTCTCATCGCCATCATGATTCAAAACATTTTCACCACCATCCCCACCTTCATGCTGATGTTTCTGGCCGCGCTCCAGGACGTGCCCAAGTCGCAGTACGAGGCCTCTTCCTTGGACGGTGCCACGCCCGTGCAGCAGTTTTTTTACATCACCATCCCCGCGGTGCAGCCCGTGACCTTTTTGGTGGTCACGCTGGGGCTCATCGGCACCCTGCAGATGTTCGACCAGGTAGCGATTTTCGGCAGCGCGGTGCCGCTGCGTTCGGTCATCACGCTCGCCTATTTCGTCTACGCCCGCATGTTCCCCGGCGCGCAGCTCCCCGAGGTCGGCTTCGCCTCGGCGGCGGCGATGTTCTTGGCCGCGCTAACGCTCCTCATCGTGCTCTTGCAGCGGCGCTTCATCCGGTCGGAGGGCTGAGATGGCGCAAGCTACCGCCCCTAACGCCAGGCCGAGCTGGGTGAGCGAGCGCGAGTTCGAGCGCTGGCAGGCGCGCCGCCGCTGGGCACGCGCGGGCATCATGTACGTGGTGATGCTCTTTTTCGCCATCATCTTTCTTGGCCCCTTGCTGTTTGCGACCATCTCGAGCCTCAAGACCGACCCCTTGGAGTACCCGCCCACGCTCGCCATCCCGCAATTCTCCCCGCGCAACTGGTCGGCGGCGGCGAGACTGGGCGCGGCGGGCGCGGGCGACAGGTGGTGGGGCGGCTTCGCGCCGGGGGCCACGGTGCCCTTCGAACTCACCTACTTCGTCCCCGAGGGCACGGAACCCGAAACGCCCGAGGCGGCGGTGCCGCGCCGTCGGCCCGGCGGGGGCTTGGGCGCGGTGCAACAAATCGAGTACGCCGCGGACTACGCGACCGTGTCGCCCGTCGAGGAGGTCTCGAGAGAAGCGGGCGAATACCGCGTGGGCGGCGAGGTGGTGCCCGGCACCTTTGTGACCTACGGCTTGAGCATTCAGTACCCCGGCGAGGGTCCCGTGGTGGACGCGCTGCCCTTAGACGTGACCGCCCCCAGGGGCCAGGAGTTCGTCCGTGGGGCGCTCACGCAGACGCGCATCGAGCGCCGGGGCCGGGTGGCGTCCTACGACAACGTCGCGCCGGGCGCGCTCGGCTTCGTCTTTAACAACTACCGCCGCGTGTTCGACGAGGCGCGGAGCATCACCACCCAGCGCAGTTTGTTTCTAAGCTGGATTGCGAACTCGTTCTTTATTGCCGCCGCCAAAGTGATTTCGACGCTCCTTTTCGCCTCGATGGCGGGGTACGCGCTGGCGCGGCTCAATTTCCCCGGCCGCGGCCTCATCTTCATCCTCATCTTGTTCGCGCAGATGATCCCCGCGCAGGTGATTTTTATCTCCAACTACCTCGTCTTGCGCGACGGGATTTTCGGGTTGTCGAGGCTCTGGGGCCAGCCGACGCTGCTCAACTCCTTGTGGGGCGTTATCCTGTCGGGCTTGGTGGGCGCGGGCGCGGTCTTCATCATGAAGCAATTTTTCGAGTCCATCCCGCGCGAAATCGAAGAGGCGGCGATGATCGACGGCACCAACCAGTGGCAACGCTACTGGCGCGTCGTCCTGCCGATGGCGCGGCCCGCGCTGGGCGCGCTGACCATCCTCACCTTTCAGGGTGCCTGGAACGAGTTTTTTTGGCCCTTCATCGTGCTCACCACGCCCGAGGACATCAAAACGCTGCCGATCGGCTTGCTGACCTTCCGCAACATCTACGGCCAGTCGGGCGACTGGGGTTTGATTCTGGCGGGCGCGGTCATGAGCGCGCTGCCCATCATCATCCTTTTCGTGGTGTTTCAGCGCTACTTTTTGGAGGGCGTGTCGTACGGGGGGTCGAAGGAGTAAGCAGGAAGAAGTAAGGCGTGGGGGGCTCGAGCCTTGTCAGGGCCCCCTTATGTCAATTTTTATCTTAGGCGGACCTTATGGACTTGAGCAAAGACGTGGTGCTGAAAGAAAACTATACCTTCCTCGTCGCGGACGCGGGCGGCCAGATTACCGGGGGCGAGCATGGGCTGTACAACCGAGACACGCGCTTTTTAAACTCCTACGCCTGGCGTTTTGGGGAGGGCTTCGAGACGCTCCTGGCCCACGCGCCGCGGCCCGACCACTTCGAGGCGCACTACGCGCTTATCAAGGGTCCCTCGCAACTTGTGGGGGTGGGGCGGCGGCTCGAGCTTGCGGCGCGCGGACTTGTAGACACGTTAACGCTGGAAAACACGAGCTTGGAGGCTCAGACTCTGCGCCTCGAGCTTTCCCTCGCCGCGGATTTTTTGGACATGTTCGAGGCGCGGGGCTGGACGAGGTTAGAGCGTGCCCCCGCTAAGGTTAAAAAAGATGAGACGCATTTTACGCTTTGTTATAAGGCGGAAGACGGGCTTTCTGTCGCCACTAAACTTTCTTTTTCACAACCTGCGAGTGAAGTGCGGGAAGACGGTGTTTCGTTTGACATTGACCTTGAACCCGGTGAGAAGGTGGGGCTTGAGGTGAGCGTCGAGCTTGAGAATCCGCTCGAGGCCGACGTGCCCTCCATCTCCTACGAAAGCTGGCGCGACGGTTTCGACTTGCGCGCGAACGGCGAAACCCATCAGGCGGTCCTGACACGGGCCATTGACGACCTCCGCGCCCTTTTGCTCTTTAACGAACGCGGCACACTTCCCGCGGCGGGCATCCCCTGGTACGTCGCGCCCTTTGGCCGCGACTCGCTCCTGACCGCTT
This sequence comes from Trueperaceae bacterium, assembly GCA_965214995.1. Lineage (GTDB taxonomy): Bacteria > Deinococcota > Deinococci > Deinococcales > Trueperaceae > CBDCCT01. Next base: position 2,059,685 of record CBDCCT010000002.1, on the reverse strand, counting down.
TTATGATGCTCCCCTGGCACCCTGGCGTCGCCGAGGGCACGTTGCGCTACCTCGCGGCCCATCAGGGCGGGGAGGGCGCAACCCAGAACGAGGCACCAGGCAAGATGCTGTACGACACCCGCGCCGAGGCCCCCGGCAAAATCATGCACGAGCTGCGGCAGGGCGAACTCTCGCGCACGGGCCGCGTCCCTTTCGGCCCCTACTACGGCACCATCGACGCGACCGCCTTGTTCGTGATGCTGCTGCGTGAACTTTGGGGAGCGACGGGGGACTTAGCGCTTGTCAAAGAATTAAGGGCCCACTGGGAGGCCGCGCTCGCCTGGATGCGGCGAGACGGCGACGAGGACGGCGACGGCTTTTTGGAGTTTAGGGGTGCCGAGCCCGGCAAGGGGCTCGTGGTGCAGTCGTGGAAAGATTCGTGGGACTCGATGAGCCACGCTGACGGCTCGCTGGCTACGGGCGCGCTCGCCGTGAGCGAGGTGCAGGGCTACGCCTACGCCGCTTACCACGCCGCCGCCGACTTCTACACCGCCCTGGGCGAAGAGGCCGAAGCCGAGAGGTGGCGTGAGACGGCGGGCGCGCTTAAAGTAAAGTTCCATGAGGCGTTTTGGTTGGAGGATTTGCGAACCTACGCGATGGCCCTGGACGGCGACAAAAAGCCCCTGCGCGTCCAAAACTCCGACGCGGGGCAGCTCCTCTGGACGGGCATCGTCCCCGAGGACGTAGCGCCCGCGCTCGTTAGCACGCTCTTCTCCTCTACCAACTGGTCGGGCTGGGGGGTCCGCACGCTCGGCAAGGGGGAGGCGCGCTACAACCCCGTGTCGTACCACAACGGCTCGGTCTGGCCGCACGACAACGCGCTTGTTGCGGGCGGCTTAGCGCGCTACGGTTTTCATGAGGAGGCCGCGCGCATCCGCGCGGCGCTTTATGACCTCGCCGCGTCTCAAGCCGACAAGCGCCTCCCCGAACTCGTCGGCGGTTATGAGCGCACCGACGTGCCCCCCGTCCCCTACCCGGTGGCCTGCCGCCCGCAGGCGTGGGACGCGGCGGCGCTGCTCTATTTGCTGCGGTTTTAGCGCCCCTTTCACCCTCTTGCGGCGGTGGGGAGATGGACGACTACTGCTCGAGAAAGATATACCCCGGGCTGAAGATCAGCGTGAACGGCTCTCCCTCAGGCAAGCGGTAGGTGGCTCTGAAGAATTCGACCTCCTCTCCCTCTATTTCAGCGTTTGTGAGTGCCCACCTTTCCACTTCCGTTAAGCTCTCCGAAAACAAGAGGGTGAACTGTTCCTTGAAATCAAAGACGTCATCGTAGTCGTGTAAATAGCACATGTCACCGAAGATGTCCGTAGGGCACGGCGCGTCCACCACCCGAAGGGCTCTAAAAAAGAGGGTTTCAAACGAGGTAAATTCGGCTGAATTCTCCGCCCCCGCGCCTCCTGAGGATTGCGCCAGCACGAGGGTTGTGAGACTAAGGGCTGTGAAGCTGAAAAGCAGGATGAGAAACCGTTTCATAAAACCTCCTTGGATTCGGGACGAGACGGCAAGACTCAATCATCCCCCGGCGCCTCCGGGATGTCGGGCGTCTCGACGCGGCGGTTGCTGAGGAGCGAGGCGATGATGCTCACGGCCAGCGTCCCCACAATCACGCCCAAACTCACGATGGTGGGGATGTGGAACACGTCAACTAAGAGCATCTTCACCCCCACAAAGGTGAGCACCACCGCCAGCCCGTAGCGCAGATAAACAAAGCGGTCGATGATGCCGGCCAGCAAAAAGTAGAGGCTGCGGAGGCCCAGGATGGCGAAGATGTTGCTCGTGTAGACGATAAAGGGGTCCTGGGTGATGGCGAAAATCGCGGGGATGCTGTCAACCGCGAAAATCACGTCGGTGACTTCGATAAGAACGAGCACCAGAAACAGGGGCGTGACCATGCGACGCCCCGCCTCGCGGACCACGAACTTTTGCTCGCGGTAGCCGTCGGTCACGGGGAAGAGCCGCCTGACAAAGCGCAGGACGGTGTTGTTTTCTAAGTCCACCGTGTCCTCTTCGTTGCTAAAAAACATCCGCACGCCCGCGAACACCAGAAAAGCGCCGAAGCCGTAGATGATCCAGTGAAAGCGGCTTATTAGGACCACGCCGAGCGCGATCATCGCGCCGCGCATGATGAGCGCGCCCAAAATGCCCCAGAAGAGCACGCGGTGTTGGTACTTGGGCGGCACCGCAAAGGCCGAAAAGATGAGCACGAAAACGAAGATATTATCGACCGAGAGCGAATACTCGATGAGGTAGCCCGTTAGGAACTCGAGCCCCGCCTGCGGCCCCGCCACAAAATAAAGCCCTACGTTAAAGGTAAGTGCCAGCGTGACCCAGAGCGTCGTCCAGGCCCCCGCCTCCCTAAGCGTCACCGCGTGCGCCTTGCGGTTGAATACGCCCAAGTCGAGCGCCAACATCGCCAGCACGAACAAATTAAAACCGATCCAAAAACTTAACGGTACGTCCACCCAACGCCTCCTGAAGGGGCCACCAAGCCCGCCGTCAGGTCTCGCGCTGTTTTTCGGGTGGCTACTCCCCTGCTTAGCTTTGCGTACCGGGATTTCCTGAAAGTGCCACCTTCCAACAACCTGGAGATGATACCTCCAAAGGACGCCGTGTTGACGATACGCAACCCCTCTTCGGGTGGCTACTCCCCTGCTGGGAGTGAGTATACCCCTAGAGCCGCCGCAGCATCGTCCGCACCACCTCCTCCGCGCGCGCCGCGGCGAGGGGCGTGAAAGTTCTAAAGTCTATGTTGGCCGTTCCGTCCGCCGTGTCGCTGATGCTGCGCACAATCACGAAGGGCACGCCCCATTTCGCGCAGACCTGCGCGGCGCTCGCGCCCTCCATCTCGGCGCAGGCGGCGCGAAAGTGCGCCCGGAGCGCGGCGGCTTTGTCCGCCGAAGCGATAAACTGGTCGCCCGACACCACCCGGCCCGCCACCACCCCGACCCCACCCAATTCCCCCGCCGCGCTCAGCGCCGCCTCCCGCAACGCCTCGTCGGCCGCCCACGCGGGAGATTCGCCGGGCACCTCGCCGAGCGCGTAGCCGAGCGCGGTTGCGTCCACGTCGTGCTGCACTGCGTCGGTGCTCACCACGATGTCGCCCACTTTCAACTCGGGGTCGAGCGCGCCCGCGACGCCCACGAAGATGACCCGCTCCACGCCGCGCTGGAGCAAGAGCAGCGTGGTCACCGCGGCGTTGACCTTGCCGATGCCGCTACGCACCACCACCAAGGGCTTATCCTCGAGCTCCCCCTCGTAAAACACAAACGCGCCCACATGCGCCTCTTGAACTCCCTCGAGCCCCGCCCTGAGCCGTTCGATTTCCTCCGCCATCGCGCCGATAACACCCGTTTTCATAACCGTTCCCGTCATGAGGAGAGTCTAGCTCGAGCCTGCGTTCTTTCGTTTCCAAGGATTTCCCGCGCGACGTTCGTGTCAGACATCCTCCTGAAACCGCCCGCGCAAACTCCGCCACACTCTCTCGTCGGCGATGCGGAACACGACTTCCGCGCCCTCGAAAGCGAAGCGCGCCACAAAAAGCCGTTCGCGGCTCCGGGTCCTCTCCTCCCAAAAACGGGCGTGGCGGAGCCTTTCCCAGGGGTAGGCCGCGCGCTCCCGGCTCGGCCACAGGCCGCGCAGCTCGAGCCCCTTGTCCGACAGCGCCACCCGCACGCCGCCCGCGGCCATCGCAAAACATAGGAGCGACAAGAGGAGCGGCAGGAGCCAGAAGAAGAGTTCGGCCGTTGGGGGCGCGCGGACAAGCGTCACGCGCGCAGTCGTGACCTCGAGCCAGCCCAGACTCAGCGCGACCGACCACAAAAAAACCAAAGAGCCCGCGCCGCCAAAGAGCCAAACCGCGCGGGTCGCCCAGCTCGGCGCAGCGAGCACGACCTCCTCCGGCCCGCTCACGCGCCGCAGGGTGCCCAGGTCGTGCGTGTTGGCGGTGGGCCGGGGCGTCACGCCCTAAGTATGACCCTTTTGAGGCCGCGCCACCGGGTGCCCCGCCCCGAGTCTGGCACGTCAGAACACCAGCGCCAAACCCGTTGAGCAGCGAGAGCTGGATTTACAAGAACGGCGGCGTCAGAAAAGCACAAAAAAAGCGCGCCCTTCAGCGCGTTGATTTTTCTATCTTACACCCATATACGCTATTCGTCAAGTGTTTGCACTCGAGCCCAAATAAAAGCCCGTTTTGTGGATGCTGGCGCTCAAAAAAACGTCCGGGCGGGTGCAAAACTCTTGAAAGGACCCCTTTATGTTGCTCGGCGCGGTGAGGAAAGAATTCGCCCGCGCGGCTTGTCAGGCGGGGCTTGGGCGGGGTTTAATGGCGCTGTTCATCGCTTGGGTGTCAAAACCGGAAAGGATGTTAGATGATGATGCGGAACTATTTGATGTTTTTCACGGGGCTGCTCGCGCTTTTGCTGGGGCTGGTCGCCTGCAGCTCGGAGGAGGCGCAGCCCGCGCTGCCGGAGCTCGAGCCGGGCGTCTGGACGGCGTTCACGCCCGGAGGCGAGACCATCTGCGCGGACGGCTCGGCCTACACGTATTACGTGCGCCCCGGCACCGTCAACAAGGTGGTGGTGGACTTTCAGGGCGGCGGCGCGTGCTGGGACGACGGCACGTGTGCGGGTCCCCAAAGGCCCTATACGCCGTCCGTCAGCGTGAGTTTTGAGAGCGGGATTTACGACCACACCAACCCGGACAACCCCTTTAGAGACTGGTATCACGTGTTCGTCCCCTACTGCACCGCCGACATCCACTGGGGCGACAACGTCGCCACCTACACGACCCCTGAAGGAGATACACTTGCCGTCAACCACAAGGGCGCGGTCAACGCCAGGGCCGTGCTCGGTTGGGTGTTCAACAACTTTAGCGCCCCGGAAGACGCGTTCGTGACGGGGTGCAGCGCCGGGGCCTACGGGTCTGTCATGTGGATGCCGCAGATCAAGCAACACTATCCCGCCACCAACGTCTACCAGATGGGCGACAGCGGCGCGGGCATCGTGACCGCCGATTTTGTCGGCAAGGTGCGCACGCAGTGGAACGCCGAGGGCGCGTTTCCTGCGTTCATCCCTGGGCTCAACCCGGAGGAGAACGACGTGCTGCAAACGAACTTTTTGACGAGCATCTACGCGCAGATTGGCGAGTTTTATCCCCAGAGCGTGCTGTCGCAGTACAACACGCTTTATGACAACGTCCAAATCTATTTCTACGGACTCATGGCGGGCGTGGTCCCGCCGACCGCGGAACTCAGTGCGGCGTGGTCCAACAACATGGTGGGGTCGCTCGAGCTCATCAGGGCCCAGAACGGCGCGAACAACTTTTACGCCTACGTCTCAACCTTTGATGAGGACGGCGACCCCAACGACGGCACCGCGCACTGCATCATCCCCAGAGACGAGTTCTACACGGAGAGCGTGAACGGCGTTCCCCTCACCACCTGGCTGGGTGACATGGTGAGCGGAGAGGATATAACGTCGGTGTTTCCTGAAATACCCGCTCCTGGTGTGTCGGTCTCCCCTGTGCAATAGGTGTAGTTTTCACAGCTTGTTGAACTCGGTTTGGTGAGAGCGCTGAAATGGCTTCAGCGCTCTTTTTTTAGGTTCCTTTAACAGAACAAAGAGAGCGAGTGACATCCTTCATGTTGCTGCATACACACTTGCATATTCAGCAAAAGTTTGTTACACTTGAGAAGTGCCCAGCTTGGGCAGGAAGGTAGGTGCGTAGTGGTTAAGATTTCCCAAAAACGGTTCATCGCCTGTGGCTTTTCCAAAAGTCTCACCTGTGATGTACCCACACCTACCCTTGCGCCTGCCGGGGTCACGCAGCGCCAAGCGCCTCTTCTAACCTGACGACGCGACGCTGCTTACAGACCCCCGGCGCACCATCCGCCGGGGTTTTTTAACGCCCCACGTGACACCACCCTGACACTTACAAACCTTCAAAGGAGTTTTATGTTCCACCTTGACCTGTCCCTTCGTATGGCCCATCACCACCTCCGCGACATCCGCCGCGCCGCGCGCGAACGCCCCCAAGAAACCTACCCCGACAGGGAGCGCCAACCCCGCATCTGGACACACTGGACCAACCGCCACTAACGTTTTTGGGGCGGACTAAGGAGAAAGATGAACACGCATTTGCTCTACCGCCTGGCGCAGGACACCATGCGCGACAGGCAGTCTGAAGCGCAGCACGCACGGCTCGCGGCGTCGGTCGTTAGGATGAGTGCCCGCTCGAGGTTCGCCCGCAGCCTCCAAGGCTTTGCCGAACGGCTCGAGCCCGAGCTTCGGGAGCCCAAACGCGCGCTACGATGACCTCCAAAGGTCGCCACAAACTCAGAGAAGCCCGGTCTGGCAACGTTGCCAGACCGGGTTTTACTTTGCCATCTTGAGCGCAATCATCCGCCCCGTGGGCGTGTCGGCCACGCCGCCCTCGCCCGTTTCGCGGAGCTCGGGGGGGAGAAGGCGGCCCACCGAGGCCATCGCGCCAATGACCTCGTCGGGGGGGATGACCGACTCGAGCCCCGCAAGCGCAAGCTGCGCCGAGGCGAGCGCGTGAACGCTGTAAAAGGCGTTGCGCGACACACAGGGGACCTCGACGTAACCGCCGACGGGGTCGCAGACCAAGCCAATGGTGTTCATTAGCGCCATCGTCGCGGCGTGAACCGCGGCCGTGGCGTCGCCGCCCAGAAGTTCGCACACCGCCGCCGCCGCCATCGCCGCGGAGGAGCCGATTTCGGCCCCGCAGCCGCCCGTCGAGCCCGCAATAAACATCGTTTTGGAGATGACCTGCCCCACCCCCGCCGCGAGCACCAGCGGCATGAGCAGCGCGTCGTCCTCTTTTTCAAGGTGGTCGGCGACGCCCAGAAGCGCGCCCGGCAGCGTGCCCGCGCTCCCCGCGGTGGGCGCGGCGACGATGCGGCCCATGCGGGCGTTTTCTTCGTTGACGGCCATCGCGTAAGCCTGGACGCGTTTTAACAAGGGTGAACTCAGGGTGTCGGGCGCGTCCCACAGGGTTTTGGCGTTCCAGCCGACCATGCCCGTGCGGGAGGGGGCGGTGGACTCGAGCCCGCGCCGCACCGCATCCCTCATTTCTAAGAGCCTCGAGCGCATCGCCTCTAACAGTTCCTCCCGCTCCTCTTGCGTCTCGACTTCCTCATTCAACACCGCCTCGGAGGCGAGACCCTGATAACCTGCAAGCTCGTTGAGTGTCACACGTTCTCCTCTTTGGGTCTGGCTACCCCGCTGGCCTCAGCCGCCGTATCTCCAGCCACTGTGCCCCCGACGGTCGCGTGCTCCGCGCCCTCACTTGTCCCTCCGGTGTTCCCGCTCATCACCTCGGGCAACATGCGCAGCAGGTGGACGTAGGGCAACTGTGTAAGGTAGTCGAGCGCGTACTGCGCCAAACGGCGGTCCGTCTCCACCGACATCATCGCCCGCCCGCCGCGCCGCCGCCGCGCCGAGTGGAGCGTGGCGATGTTGACGCCGTCGTCGGCGACGACGCGCGCCACCCTGGCGATAACCCCCGGTTTGTCGTCGTGCTCGACGAGCAGCGTGTGGTACGCGCCCGTGAAGAGGATGTCGAAGTCGTTGACGCTGCTTACCCGCACCAGACCGCCGCCCAGGCTCGAGCCCACCACGCTCACCTTTTCTCTCTCGTTACGAAGTTCTAAGCGGACCGTGTTGGGGTGAACGTCGCCCAAGTCTTTGCTGCTGAAAGAAATCTCGAGCCCCGCCTCTTTTGCCTCCTCAAACGCGTTGGGGATGCGCGGGTCGTCGGGATAACAGCCCAAAAGCCCGGCGGTGAGCGCCAAGTCGGTGCCGTGGCCCTTGGCGGTTTTGGCGAACGAGCCGTGCAGCACCGCCTCGCCCTCCTTGGGCGCGCCCAGCAGGGTGTGACGGGCTAAGAGGGCCAAGCGGCACGCGCCCGCGGTGTGGGAACTCGAGGGGCCGACCATCACGGGTCCAATCATGTCGAGAAGGCTCATTGGGAGTAGTGTAGCGCGTCAAGGCTTCCTAAAAGAAAGTGTAAAAGTCTAAAGAGTAAAACGCTGGCTCATTTTAACAAACGTCTCACGACACGCGGAGAAGCTTTAGCTCTGTTTCTCCAAAAGCTCCCTGAGCTGGAATTCGTGCCGGATGGGGTGCATGACGGCGTGCTCGAGCATCACGTCAATGCAGTGGTGGTGCGTTCCTGAACTTGAAGCGTACTCAGGATAATAAAACTTTTCCTCTTCAACCTCGGCAAGGGGCAGCCGCCAGTGCTCGAGCAGATGCTCGAGGTAAGCGTCCGCCTCCTTTTCGATGACGGCGGCATCCGGGGCGGGCTCAATACCAGGGTCAGGTAAATTGAGTTGCTTGCATATCCAGACCATGTAGCCCCGCGCAGCGCCTAAAACGTGCCCCAGTAAGGTTTCCAGAGACGCATAGTTTTTGTCGTCTATTTGTGGCAAGTTAACCTTGGCGGCTTTCGTTCCTTTCCAGACGCTCAAACACTCGCGCATATGTTTTTCGTGCAAAAGCACCAGCGCCCTTGCGCCACCATGCTTGTAGTTGCGCAGTTCTTCGCTCATGGGTCACCTTTCGCAAACGTTTCATGACGCTTAAAGAAGCTACCCGCCGCGCCAGGGTCCCCACATCAGGTTTTCGTCCGGCAGAGGGTGCCCCGCCGTTTTGAGCGCGAGCAAAATCTGGCCCCGGTGGTGCGCGTCGTGGACCATCATGTGGACGAGGTAGGCGTCGAGACTCGAGTGCGGCAGTTCGCCCTCGCCCTTAGCGGCTTCGGCGGCCTCGAGCGCAGCCGCTTCGGTTTTTTCTTTAACGTTGGTGATGCGCTCCAAGTCGAACACTGCATTTTCCTCTTCAATAAGGTCGTCCAAATCGGGCAGGGCGGCGACGCGAGCTTCGTCGAACTGGTGAGTCCAGTATTGAACGGTGCCGAAGATGTGCGCCAACCCCTGCGCGACGGTGTAACCGCCGCCCGGCGTTTGCGCGTTCAGCATCTCGGGCGTGAGGTGCTCGAGAAGCACCCCGTTGACCCTACTGTTGACCTCCCACGCCTCTTTAACGCTTGCACTCACAGCCATATTTTCTCCCAAAAAAAGGCGGCCCCAAGAGCCGCCCACACCACAAGGTCTAAAAACGTCTACCTAATCTTCTCTTTGAGCGCCTTGCCGGGCTTGAACGCGGGATATTTGGAAGCGGGGATGTCGATTTTGTCGGTGGTGCCGGGCTTGACGCCCGTGCGCGCCTTGCGCTCGCGCACTTCAAAAGTGCCGAAACCCGTGAGCTGCACCTTGTAGTCGTCGTTGAGGTGGGTGCTGATCTGGTCCACCACGCTGTCTACCACCGTTTTGACGTCTTTTTTCTTCATGCCCGTTTCGTCGGAGACTTTGTCCACAAGGTCGGCTTTAGACATCGTTTTTCCCTTAGCCATCGCGTTTCCTCCCTTAATTTTGACTTCGCGGGTACTGTAGCACGTGAATCGTGAGAAAGCAAGTCCCTCACAGGGCTTCTCGGTTTGGCCCGCTGGGGACGGGGTTTCTACGGGTGCTGGTTCGAGGGCTCGAGCCGTCGCGCGTCAGGGACGGGGTTTCTCCGGTTCTGCTCGCCTGTGATGCAACCTTTCTTGCAAGAGCAAAACGCTGGCGAACCATAGGAGAGGAAAGTAAAAACTTCACACTTCCTGCGGATTTTGTCCGACGGCTCGCTGAGGCTGCGGCGGACGCAGCGCGTTAATGCGGTTCATGACCTCTCCGGTAAGCGCGTCCATTTCTTCACGGCTCTTGTCTTTAGGTGTGAGAGGCGCGCCGAAGCGCACCGCGTAAGCCCGACCCTCGCGGAAGATGGCGGCGGGGACGATGGGCACCCCCGCGCGTTGGGCCAGAAAAGCCGCGCCGCCTAACGCCTTGGCGTCTCCTTTGTTGCGGGTGCCTTGAATGAAGATGCCGATGGCCGTGCCCGCCTGAAGCCGCCGCAACGATTCCTTGACCGCGCCCATGTCACCCCGCTGCCGGTCCACGGGGTAGGCGCGCAGGCCGAGCCAGAGCGTGCGCCAATAGCGGTTCTCGAAGAGCTCTTTTTTCGCCATGTAGTTGACCTCTCGAGGAACCGCGACGCCCATCACGGGCGGGTCGAGCGAAGAGATATGGTTGCTAGCGACGATGAGGCCCCCAGTTTTGGGCACGTGCTCGCTGCCGTACACGTGCAGGCCGTACACAAGCCGGGCGTAGAGGCGAAAGGCCCAGACCGCGAAGTTGTAAAACCACTTGCGCTGGACGAGTCTGGTGAGCGTTTCCACCCTCGCATCATACCGTGAGAGTTTATTTTACGCAGCATGAAATTCGGTTGGGTGGCAAGCTGTCGGTAGCGAAAATTCGGGAGTCGGCATGGAAACTCCTACCGAACCGACTACTGATTGGCTTCTATCTTCTGACTTTTCTTCACCCGCGCCGCGCGCCGCTCGACGCTGATCTCGGCGGCCAGGAGCGCGCCCACCAAAAAGAGGAGCACCGCGAAGTAGAGCCAGAGCAAGACCACGAGCAAACTCGTCACCACGCCGTAGATGAGGTTGAAGCGCTCCAAATTGAAAACCGTCACCAGAAACTCACGCATGACCAAGATGCTCACGGCGCTAAAAAGCGCCCCGGCCACCGCGCCCGTCCACGAAGACGAGCGGCGCGGCAGAAAGCGGAAGCAGAAGATGAACGCGCCCAGGGTGATGAGCGCGCGCAGCGAGGTGACGAGAAAGCCGCCGAGCTCGGGCAGCGACAAAAAGGGCGGCGCGTTGAGCGTGACGAACAGGTCGTTGAGCAGCACGACGAGCTGGTCCAAATAGGAGAAAAGGAAGCCGCCGACCACCTCGACCAGAATCACCATGACCGCGGTGAAGATGAGCAGGATGGCGACCAGGCGTTTGCGCCAGAAGTTCCGGGGGTGGGGCGAGACGAAAATGAGTTCTAAAGCGAGCTGCAAGGAGGAGAAGAAGTTGGAACTCGCCCAGATGAGAATGAGGAGCGACACCACGCTCCGCACGAGCGCACCCTCGACCAGGAGTTGCTCCAACGCGTCGAAACTCCCCTCGATGAGTTGCGTTTGCACCTGGTCGTTTTGCGGCGGCGTGATCTGCGCGACGAGGTTGACGAGCGCGAGCCGCGCGTCCTCGGCCAGATCGGGGCGGCTGCGTAGCAAGAAGCCGACCCCGCCCGTGAGCAGCAAGAGCAGGGGACCCAGAGAAAAGGCCGCGTAATAGGCGAGCGCGGCGGCGAGGAGCGGGAGGCGCGAGTCGTTAAAGCGGTGGAAGAGGCGCGTGCCAAAGTGCCAGGCCGGGGATTTAGTGAGCGTCTCCAGTCTGGCTTTCACAGGGTTACTCTAACGCGCTGCGTGGGGTCGGGGTGACTCGAGCCGTGCGCGCCAGGGCGTATTGAGCCGTTCGGGTCAGGATGACTCGAGCCGCTCCCGCCGCCTGTCCAGCGCCACCGCGACGAGCGCGCCCGCCAAGGCGACGAGCCCGTGCAGCAGCACCCAGAGCGCGGGCGTGAGGCCCCAGGGCAGCGCCACCGCGAAGAGCGCGCGCTGCGACGCGGCCCACACAAAAAGCGGCGGGACGATGGTGAGGAGCGGCGAGACGAGGAGCGCGGGGTAGCGCCAGGCGTATTCGAGGCCCAGCACCCCCAACAGCCCCGAGGCGAGCATAATGGGCAGCATCACCAGCCAGTCGGCGTCGCCGCGCACCAAACCGACGGGGGGCGCGAGGAGCGCAATCACATAGGCGAAGGGGAGGCCGCTCGAGGAGAACGCCAGATACGTCGCCAGCACGATGCCTAAGCTCCGGACGAACAAGGGCAGGGGGGCCACCGCGAACACCGCCGCCAGGAGAAACAAAAACGCGCCGATGATGAAGCTTTGGGGCGGCGGCGCGGTGCGGACGCGGGTCACGCCACCTCGACGACGGTTTTGGTCACGGTCTCGGGCGCTCTGGTCGTAGGCGCGCGCCCGGCGATGGCCGGAATTTTACGCAAATACGCCCCCGTCGAGGAGGTGGGGTGCGCCGCCACCGTCTCGGGCGTCCCTTCCGCGACCACCGTGCCGCCGCGCACGCCGCCGTCGGGGCCCAAGTCGATGACCCAGTCCGCCGTTTTTATCACGTCCATGTTGTGTTCGATCACCACAAGCGTGTTGCCGCCGTCCACGAGGCGGTGGAGCACGTCCAGAAGCTTGCGCGTGTCGTCGAAGTGCAGGCCCGTGGTGGGCTCGTCCAGGATGTAGAGCGTCTTGCCCGTCGAGCGCTTGCCGAGTTCCGAGGCGAGCTTGACGCGCTGCGCCTCGCCGCCCGAGAGCGTGGGCGAGGGCTGGCCGATCTTGATGTAGCCCAGCCCCACGTCCTGCATGAGTTGCAGCTTACGCGCGACGTTGGGGATGTTCTCGAAAAAGTCCACCCCTTCGTTGACGGTCATGTTGAGCACGTCCGCGATGGACTTGCCGCGGATTTTGACCTCCAAGGTCTCCTTGTTGTAACGCGCGCCCTTACAGACCTCGCAGGGCACGTAGATGTCGGGGAGGAAATACATCTCGACCTTGACCGTGCCGTCGCCCTTGCACGCCTCGCAACGCCCGCCCTTGACGTTGAACGAGAAGCGCCCCGCCTTGTAGCCGCGCTTGCGCGACTCGGGCGCGCGGGTGAAGAGGTCGCGGATTTCGGTGAAGATGCCCGTGTAGGTGGCCGGGTTCGAGCGGGGGGTGCGCCCGATGGGGCTCTGGTCGATTTCGATAACCTTGTCGATGTTGTCCGCGCCGTCGATGCGGGTGTGGGTGCCGGGGATTTCCTTGGCCCGGTAGAGGTCTCGAGCCAACGACGCGTGCAAAATCCGGTGAACCAGCGTCGATTTGCCCGACCCCGACGCCCCGGTGATGCAGGTCAAGGTGCCCAGCGGGATGTCCACGTCCACATTCTTGAGGTTGTGCTCTCGAGCGCCCACAATCCTAATTTTTTTGCCGTTGCCACCGCGCCGCGCGTCGGGCACGGGGATGATCTTGTCACCGCGCAAGTAGGCCGCCGTCAGTGAGGTTTCGTGCGCCATAAGCGCTTCGGGCGGCGCGGCGGCGATAACATGCCCGCCGTGAACGCCCGCGCCGGGGCCTAAGTCCACGATGTAGTCCGCCGCGCGCATCGTCTCCTCGTCGTGCTCTACCACAATAAGCGTGTTGCCCAAGTCTCGGAGGCTTAACAAGGTTCCCAGCAAGCGGTTGTTGTCACGCGGGTGGAGGCCGATGGAGGGCTCGTCGAGCACATAAAGCACCCCCGTCAGCCCCGAGCCCACCTGCGTCGCCAAGCGGATGCGCTGCGCCTCGCCGCCCGAGAGCGTGTTCGCGCTCCGGTCGAGCGTGAGGTAGTCTAAGCCGACGTTCTCCAAAAAGCCCAGCCGCGCCCCCACCTCGCGCATGATGGGCCGCGCCACCGCGCCGCCGGGTTCGGGCAGGTCGAGGTTGGCGAAAAAGCCCTCGGCCTCGAGCACCGTCATCCCCGACACTTCAGCGATGTTGCGGCCCGCCACCGTGACGGCTAAAACTTCCGGCTTGTACCGCGTGCCCTTGCACTGCGGGCAGGGCGCGAGCGACATAAACGCCTCAATTTTCTCGCGCGCAAAGTCCGAACTCGCTTCCTTGTAGCGGCGCTCGAGGTTCGGAATAACCCCCTCGAACTCCGCCTTGAAGCGCATTGTCTCTTTACCATCGCGCTTGTAGACGACCTCGATGGGGTCGCCCGAGCCGTAGAGCACCATCTGCTTGGCCTTGGCGGGCAGGTCTTCCCAGGGCGTCTGGAGGTCGAAATTGAGATGGTCGGAGAGCGCGCGCAGCCGGTCCCAATAGAACACCTTGCCGTTGTCGCTCCGCCCCCCACTCCAGGGCGCGATAGCCCCCTCGGCAATCGACAATTCGGGGTCGGGGACGAGCAGCACAGGGTCAAACTCTTGCCGACTGCCCAGACCCGTGCAGGCGGGGCAAGCGCCGTAGGGCGAGTTGAACGAGAACGAGCGGGGCTCGAGCTCCTCCAAGGCCGTCCCGTGCTCCGGGCAGGCGAAGCGCTCGCTAAAGAGTTCGTCGGCGTTTAGGTCAGGCAAGAAAACACGCATCAGCCCTTCGCCCTTGACCAATGCCAGCTCGACCGATTCGGCGATGCGCGAGCGGTCCTCTTCGGTAATTTTGACGCGGTCAACGACCACGTCGATGTCGTGTTTCTCGAAGCGCTCTAAGTTACGCGCTATGGCCTCGTCCAGCGTCTGCACCTCGCCGTCCACGCGGACTCGGGCAAAACCCTCTTTTTTGAGGTCGATAAAAAGCTTTTTGTACTCCCCCTTGCGCCCGCGCACGACCGGGGCCAACAGCAGCGCCCGCTGGTCCAAAAAGCGCTCCAAGAGCCTATCAACAATCTCGCTCGCCGACTGCCTTTCGATGGGCCGCCCGCAGATGGGGCAGTGAGGCTTTCCTGCTCGAGCGAACAAGAGGCGTAGGTAATCGTGAATCTCGGTCACGGTTCCCACCGTCGAGCGCGGGTTGTGCGAGGTGGTCTTCTGGTCGATGGAGATAGCGGGGGAAAGCCCCTCGATGGAGTCCACGTCGGGCTTGTCCATGAGGCCCAAAAACTGCCGCGCGTAGGCTGACAGGCTCTCGACGTAACGCCGCTGTCCTTCTGCGTAGATGGTGTCAAAGGCCAGCGTCGATTTGCCCGAGCCCGACACGCCCGTAAAGACGATAAACTTGTCGCGCGGGAGTTCTAAATTGACGTTCTTGAGGTTGTGTTCGCGGGCACCGCGAATAACGAGGTCTTGCAAAGGCGTGCCTCCCTGAGGATTACGCTCGCTTGGTGCGTGACTGAGTGTGTGGTTTTGTCAGTGCAGTATTTTTCTGTGAAGTATCTTTTAATGCCGGGTCTCTTGGTGCGGTGTTGTGTACAGTCCCGTTCAAAACATACGAGTATACCAGAACTTTAGATGTCTGAGGGGCGCGCGCTTATACAAAAAGGGGCGTGACCCTGTACGTCCGGTAGCGTCATTCAGTACCAACTTCCAACGAAAAAGTTCCGAGCCACGCTTGTTGACTGTCGCTTAGCACCTCACTATTTTCGTAGACCGAAATCGTCTCGGGAAAGTCGAGAGCAAGGGATAATTGATCGGTCAGATTCGGCGCGGTGTCTCGTTCCGTCCAGGTGTAGTCTGCTAACGGCAGCGAGTGGATAGTGCGCTTGACGCCCTGGTCGGTAAAGGTGAAGAGGTTGAAAACTCTTCTGTACATATCCTGCTCTACCGTTTCAACCCCCTCAACGGCGTTCGTCAGCTTCTGCTCGCTAACGTACCTCACCGTTTGAACGAAGCTAAAGGTGTCTGGTGCGAGTTGCCGCCAGTCGCCGTCGCTCACCTCGAGCTCCCCTTTGTAAGACCTTTTGTCTTTTGGCGAGTAGTCGTAACTGGAAGAGGACGTGTTGAGAGCCGAGAGCATGAGGGAAGTCCCTTTGCCCTCGTCAGACACCGCGAATAAATAACGCGCCTCTGAACTTCCGTGGGGAAAAGGTCCCCCGCTGCGACAGATTTTGAACACGAGATCGGGTAAACCCTTCGCCATGCCAACAAAAGGTGACGCTATTTCTTCAGAATAGTCGGGGTGGCGCTCCAAATCTTCTGCCCCAAGCTCTAAACATTTGCTACTTATCCGGTAGTTGACGTTGAAAGATACTCCCTCTATGTCAGGGGGCTGCGGAAAATAAACGTACTCTGTTTCTTCGGTTGCCGGGTAGTAATATTTGGCAATGTCGGGAGGCTCACCTGCTATCGGGGGCACGGGCAGGGGCTGCTGGCAAAAGCCGCAACCGGACCACAAAAACAGAGTTGCCAAAACCACCAATCTCATACCCAAAATTACCATAACCATTAGATTCGAGCTGCGGAAGTACTTTCTGCCGAGGGTGTCGGTTTACGTTGAGCCACCTCAAGAAAACGGCGGCCTTGGGAGACCGCCGTTCGCTGGTGCGCGTACAGTTCTAGGCTCCAGGTCCTCCCGAGCGCCTAACCTCCTTGGTCACGACGAACTCCACCTTGAGCACGAACGCCACGACGATGGCGACGATAAGGAGCGGGGCCGCCTTCCAGAGCAAAAGAAGCGCGAAAAGAACCGCGAGCGTTAGGGGAACGCGCAAAAGGGTGCGGCTGTCGCTCCCTCTTAGCACGAACTGGCGGCGGTTGCCCTCTCGCCAGAGGCGGCTCAGACCGCGGAAAAGGCCGCGTGAAAGGTTTTGCAAGCTTGTGTTGTTCATGGTTCTCCTTACTTATTGATGCTCGAGCCCCTAAGACAGGTCGCTAACTTTTTGAACGTCCATGTCTTGCTCTTGCGCGTCCATTTTGCGCTCTACCGAGAGCGTCAGGTTGGCGACGAGCGCGGCGACCGCGCCGATGGCCGCCCAGACGGGCAGGAGAATCGCGCCGACCACGCCGATGGTCAAAGGGATTTCGATAAGCGTCCGGCCCTCGTCGTTCCGAAGCGTGATGCGGCGGATGTTGCCCTCGCGCACGAGTTCTTTGACTTTGGAGACGACCGCCTCGCCGCTGAGTTTGTACTCCTCGGTCACGACGGTGCTGTCAGTGTGGCTCCCGGTGTTGGTGTGGTTGGCGGTTCCGCTGGTTTCTTGCGTGTCGGTCCTGGCTTCGTTCATAATGTACTCCTCCCAATCTGAGCCGCCCGGTTCCGTCCGAACGTTCATGAGCGCAGTGTAGGGCTTCGGGAGGGCCGTGTCATCACACTTTAGGGTGAGATTTGCAAGAGTCAGCGGACCTGTAAACCGTAAGTCCAAAGGAGTTTTAAAGAGGTCGGCTTGGTGAGCAGTTGCGACGAACGACCCACCAAGCTGCGGTTAGTCTGCGGCGTTGCCCAGCCTTTGGGAGATGCGCTCGAGCCCCTCCGCCACAATCTGCGCCACATCTATCACCTCAGGCGCACCCTCGGCTTCCGCATCTTCAGAACTCCGCAACATCACCTTACAGAAGGGGCAGCCCGTCGCCACCTTGGGCGCGCCCGTCGCCTCCGCCTCGCGGAAGCGGTTGTTGGAGACGCGCTCCACGCCCTCCTCCTCTTCCTTCCAGAACTGCGCGCCGCCCGCGCCGCAGCAGAATGAGTTGTTGCGGTTGCGGGGCATCTCGCTAATCGAGAGCCCGCCGCGCTGCAAAACGTTGCGCGGCGCGTCGTACTCGCCGTTGTTGCGGCCTAAGTAGCAGGGGTCGTGAAACGTCACCTCGCCGGAGAGGTCTAGGGGCGGGAGGCGGCCCGCCTGCATGAGTTCGTCAATCAACTGGGTGTGGTGGACCACGCTGTAGTCGCCGCCGAGCTGCGGGTAGTCGTTCAGCAGCGCGTTGAAGCAGTGGGGGCAGGTGGCGACGATGCGCTTGGGTTTGCTCGAGTCAAGCTTTTCGTCCACCAGGACCTCGTTGAGCGTCATCACGTTTTCGGTGGCGAGCTGGTAGTAGAGGTATTCGTTGCCCGCGCGCCTCGCGGGGTCGCCCGTACACTTTTCGCCCCGGCCGAGAATCGCGTAGTTGACGCCCGCGTGCTCCAAAATTTTCGCAAAAGAGCGCGCCGTGCTCTGCGCCTGCGGGTCGTAGGAGCCCGCGCAACCCACCCAGTAGAGCACTTCAAAGTCGGGGTTGTCCTCAACCGTGGGGATGTCAAGCCCTTCCGCCCACTCCGCACGTTTGTCCTGCGCGATGCCCCAAGGGTTGCCGGTGCGCTCCATGCCGCGAAAGGCGGTGGCGAGTTCCGCGGGAAAGTCGCCCTCCATCATCACCCGGTCGCGGCGGATGTCAATAACGTCCAACATCGGCTCACAGCCCACCGGGCAGATTTCCATGCAGGCGCCGCAGGCGGTGCAGGCCCAGAGGGCTTCTTCGGACAAGACAAAGTCCATGACAGGGCGCGGGCTGCTTTCGCCGTTCGCAAGAAGAGGTGCGACGCTGTTGAGTTCGTAGCGCTTGTTGATTTCGATGGCGGCGGGCGAGAGCGCCTTGCCCGTGGCGTTGGCGGGGCAGACGTTGGTGCAGCGGTTGCACTGGATGCAGGCGTAGGGGTCTAAGAGCTGGGTCATGCGGTAGTCTTCTAACTTCGCCACCCCGAACTGCTCTAGGGACTCATCTTCGAAGTCGATGGGCTCCAAGGCCCCGCGCGGCACTTTGGAGAGGTCTTGGTGACGGCGCTCGAGCGCGAACTTGGCGGGCGCGCCGAAAAGGTGCAGGTGCTTTGAGCGCGGGAAGTAGGGCAAAAAGGCCAAAATCAGCCCCAGCGCTCCCCACCAGCCCACGTGCCAGCCGATGATGCGGTTCTCGCCGTAACCGAACGCGCCCGCCAAGGTGCTGGCGAAAGGTTGCCAGGGGTCGCGCAAACCTTCAGAAGCCAGTAAGAAGCTCTCGCCCATCAAGCGAAAGCCGACGTGCAGCAAGATGAACACGCCTACAATTAACGAGTCGCGTTTGATGCGCCCCGCCTTGACTTTCTCGTGCAGCATGGTCTTGTCGTTTTGCTCCAGACGGGGGTCCTTGGTCCCGAAGCGGCGCACCAGAAAGTACGCCACCCCGACGAGGATAAGTACCGTCAGCACGTCCGCGAGGAGGCGGTAGGGCGCGGCGAGAAAGGGAACGTGAAAAACCCCCAGCCACGTTTCGGGCAGGAGCCCGCGGAGGCCGTCGAAGACGTTGACAAGCAGGTAGAAAATAAAGCCGTAGAAGATAAACGAGTGCAAAAAACTCACCAGGGGCCGTGCGCGAAACACGGTCACTTGACTGACCGTGCGGGCGATGGACTCGCCCAGGCGCTCGGTCAGGCCGCTGAAGTGGTCATAGTAGCCCCGGTCGCCGCGGCCGACAACGTCCACCACACGTTTGAAGCCGATAAAGGCGAAGTAGGCGGACGTTGCCGCGAGGGCGAGGAAGAGGATTTTTTCTGGGATGGTGAGCATCGGGCCTCCGCAGGCGTTGGGCGTGAGCTGGGGGTAGATTGGCTTATCAAGCCATTTTACACGTTTGGGCGCGTCCAGAAAGGTGAAAGCTGCCGCCATAGCCTTAAGTGCTCCGGTTCCTTACATCATCCAACGCCTCATGCTCGAGCGGCAGGAAACCGTGACGCGCCGGGCTTTACGGTCACCTGCAAATTCGTCACCCAGCCCATTGTGACGCCCTGACCTTTTGGCATTAGAATGAGGATGTTGTAGGGTGTAGCGTGAGTATGTAAAGATTTGTACGCCTAGTGAAACCGCACCGAGTGCATCACCCCTAGAAGTTTCTTAAATCCTGAGGAGGTAAAGATGAAAGTAGGCATCAACGGATTTGGCCGCATCGGTCGCCAGGTCTACCGCGTCCTGCACGAGCGGGGCGTCGACGTGGCCTTGGTCAACGACCTCACCGACAACGAAACGCTCGCTTACCTTTTAAAGTACGACTCGAACTACGGCAAATTTCCCGGCGAGATTTCTTTCGACGACGACAACCTCATCGTGGACGGCGAGAAGATTCAGGCGACGTCCATTAGGAATCCCGAAGAGCTGCCCTGGGGCGAGTTGGGCGTGGACATCGTGATTGAGTCCACCGGGCACTTTACCAACCGCGAGGGCGCGTCCAAACACCTCCAGGCGGGGGCCAAAAAGGTCATCATCACCGCGCCCGCCAAGGACCCCGACTGGAACGTGGTCTTGGGCGTGAACGAAGACACCTATGACCCCGAGACGCACAACATCATCGACAACGCGTCCTGCACGACCAACTCGCTCGCGCCCGTGATGAAGATTCTGGACGAGGCGTTTGGTGTGGACACGTCTTTAATGACCACCATCCACTCGTACACGAACGACCAGAACGTGCTCGACTTTCCGCACAAAGATCTGCGCCGAGCGAGAGCCGCCGCCATCAACATCATCCCGACCTCGACGGGGGCGGCGCGGGCCACCTCCAAGGTGCTGCCGGGGCTTAAGGGCCACTTCGACGGGACTGCCTTGCGCGTGCCCACCGCGACGGGCTCGATTAGCGACATCACCATCATGTTCAAGCGTGAGGTGACCGCGGATGAAATCAACGCCAAGCTCAAAGAAGCGGCGCAAGGGGATCTAAGCACCATCATCGCCTACACGGAGGACGCCATCGTCCGCTCGGACATCGTCGGCGACCCACACTCGGCGATCATCGATGGGAGCCTCACGCTGGCGATTGGCAAGCTCGCCAAGGTGTTTTCTTGGTACGACAACGAGTGGGGCTACTCGAACCGGGTTGCCGACCTTGTCGAACTCGTCGGTAAGCGCCTGCCCGTCGAGGCGTAAAGGAAAAGAACTCGAGCCGCCGCGCTTCTTTAAGTGCGGCGGTTTTCTTTAGGGGGAGGCCCGAACGATGAACGCAACCACCGACCTCAGAACGCTGCGAGACCTCAAGGTAAAGGGTAAGCGCGTCCTCATGCGCGCGGACTTCAACGTGCCGCTCAAAGAGGGCGTCATCACCGATGACAGTCGCATCCGCGCGGCGCTGCCGACGATTCAAAGATTACTTGACGGGGGCGCGACGCTCGTTTTAATGAGCCACTTAGGAAGGCCCAAGGGGGCGGAGGACAAGTATCAGCTCGAGCCCGTCGCCAAACGCCTGTCCGAACTTTTAGGCCGTGAGGTCCGTTATTTCAAGGCGCAGGGGCCTGCCACGTCAAGAACGGCCACGTTCGTTCAAGAAGCGCCCGAGGGCAGCGTGACGCTCCTTGAAAACCTCCGCTTCGACTCGCGCGAGACCAAAAACGACCCCGGTTTAGCCCGCGAACTCGCCGCCTACGCCGAGGTGTTCGTCAACGACGCTTTTGGGGCCGCGCACCGCGCCCACGCCTCGACCGAAGGCGTCGCGCTCCTCATGTCGAGCGCGGCGGGGGAGCTTATGGCGCGCGAGGTCGAGGTGCTGTCAAAGCTTCTCAAAAATCCCGAATCACCCTTCAAGGTGGTGCTGGGCGGCGCTAAGGTGTCGGACAAAATCGGCGTCATCGAGAACCTGTTAGGACTGGCCGACGACATCCTCATCGGCGGGGCGATGGCGTACACGTTTTTCAAGGCGCAGGGCGGCGAGGTGGGGGCGTCATTGGTCGAGGAGGACGCGCTTCAAACGGCGCGGGATGTGCTTAAGCGTGCCGGAGAGCGGGGCGTTACCCTCCGTTTGCCCGAAGATTCGCTTTGCGCGCGTGAGATTACCGAGGGTGCCGAGACAAAGATTTTTCCGTCGAACGCGATTCCCGACGGCTACAGGGGTCTGGACATCGGTCCCGAGGCGGTGAGCAGTTACCAAAAGGCTTTGGAGAGCGCCAGAACGATCTTTTGGAACGGGCCGATGGGCGTGTTCGAGGTGCCGCCCTTCGACTCCGGCACGCGCGCGCTCGCTCAAACCATTGCCTCGCTGAACGCCTATACGGTCGTGGGCGGCGGCGACTCGGTGGCGGCGCTTAACGCCACGGGGCTGGGGGGCAAGATTGACCACATCTCGACCGGGGGGGGCGCTTCTTTGGAGTTTTTAGAAGGAGCGACGCTGCCGGGCGTGGCCGCGCTGCGCAAATAGGCTCGAGCTTAAGAGCGAAAACTTTGTTGTAGAGCCGATAGTTTCGCTTCCTTGCGCGTTGTTATGGTGAGAATTAGGGTGAAAACGTTTTAAGACGTACCTTCTGAAGGAGGCACCATGAAAACCGTGATTGGCATTTTTGACGAAGGCAGCAACCTCTCCGGCGCGCTCGACGAGCTCGAGCGCGCGGGGCTGGACGTGGCGCGGGTGGTTGAGAACGAAGGCGGCGCGGGGAACGCCGCGGGGAGCAACCCGCCCGTCCCTGTGGGCGCGGGGGCCAGTATGCCGGGCGGCGCGGTTGTCGGAGGGGGGAGCGCCGCCGCGCCTGCGGGTCTGCCGGGTCTGTTCAACGACCTGGACGTGCCCGAGGACGAGCGGGAGTATCTGGACAACAGCGTGGCGCACGGCGCGAAGCTCATCGTCGTCAAGGCCGACGCGGACGATGTGGGGGCGGCGGTGGACATCTTAGGGGCGAACGGCGCGAGCCGCGTCCACGACCCGCGGGCGTAACACCAGAGTTCGGATGAGTAGGCGCAAATGAGCGACAACACCTCGGCAGACCCGGCCGCCTCCGCGGAGGCGGCCGGCCTGCGCTATGTGAGCGACGAGGAGCCCGGCTACCGGCGCAAAAAGTGGGGCAAGGGCTTTACCTATGAGACGCCCGCCGGTGGGCGTTTAGGTAAAAAAGGCAAAGACAAGGAGGTGCGCGCCCGCATCGACGCGCTCGCCATCCCGCCCGCATACACCGACGTGTGGATCTGCGCGATGCCCGACGGTCACATCCAGGCGACCGGGCGCGACGACCGGGGGCGCAAGCAGTACATCTATCACCCGAAGTGGCGCGAGGCGCGCGAGCGGGCCAAGTACGACCGCATGATCTCTTTCGGCGAGACCCTACCCCGGATAAGGGAGCGCGTGGCGCGGGATATGGCGCAGCCGGGGCTGCCCAAAGACAAAGTTCTGGCCGCGGTGGTCGAACTCCTAGAAACCACCCTCATCCGCGTCGGCAACGCCGAATACGCCGAGGAGAACGAGTCGTACGGCCTCACCACCATCCGCAAAAAGCACGCGGAGGTGGAGGGGCAAAAGGTTGTTTTTGACTTCACGGGCAAAAGCAACAAAGAGTGGCACGTCGAGCTTAAAAACAAGCACCTTGCCAAAATCGTTAAGGAATGTCTGGAAACGCCCGGCTACGAGCTTTTCAAGTACGTTGACGAAGAGGGCGAGCGGCGCGACGTGGGGGCCGACGACGTGAACGATTACCTCAAGCGCGTTACTGAGAGGGACTTTACCGCCAAGGACTTTCGCACCTGGGCGGGCACGGTCTTGACCGCGGTGGCGCTCCAGGAGATGGAGCCGGGTTCCGAGACGCAGGCCAAAAAGAACGTTGTCGCGGCCATCAAGCGCGTGGCGGAGCGCCTGGGCAACACGCCCGCTGTCTGCCGCCAGTCCTACGTCCACCCCGACGTGATCGACGCTTATTTGGAGGGTTCGCTGGCGGAGGTGCTTAAAGGCGACGTGTCCAAGACGCTTCAAAAGGTCGAGGGGTTAGACCCCGAGGAGGCGTCGGTGTGGGCTTTTTTGCGGGAGAGGCTCGAGAAGACCAAATAGGGAGTTAGGGCGGTGGGGCGGTGGGGAGTGTCACGGACTCACCCAATCCTTCACGGCGCAGGATGTCGGCGACGATGGCCTGGGTTCCTCCGGGCTCGCCCATACGTTCGCGGCCCGCTCGAGCCGCCCTCTCATAAAGGTCCCGGTCGTGCCAGAGTTCTTTAAGGGTTGCTGTTAAGGTGTCCGGCTCTGGTTTACTTAGGGTCAACGCGTCCGACAAAAGACGTTTTTGGTTCTCCAAAAAACTTTGCGTGTAAAAAGGCGGCACCGGAAAGGCGACCACGGGCAGGCCGAGCGCCGCCGCCTGCTCGTTGGCGGTGCCCGCCGTGCCGAGGGTTAAGTCGGCGGCGTGGAGGGCGTCGGCAAAGCGGTTTTTCAGCACATAGACCCGTTGCGCCTCGCGCACGTAAACGCCCACACATTCAGTGTTTTTGGGAGGCTCGAGCCCCCACCCCTCCACCTGTGGCAGCCCCCCGCGCGCCCAGGCGACGAGACCCGCGGCCTCGGGCCATCTTGAGAGCGCCGCCAGCATGTTTGTCAGTGACGCCTCTGCGTAAGTGCGTGTGCCAGGCAGGAGCGCCACCACAGGCGAGGTAAGGGGAAGCTCGAGCGCCATTTGCGGTTCCAACATGTCTAGCATAGGATTACCCAGGGCACTTACGTTTTTCAGCCCGGCCTTTTCAAGATACGCCGCCGTCGGTTCGTCTCGCACGTAAACGTGGGCGACGGTGCGGCGGATGAGAGAACGCTCGAGCCCCGTAAACGCCTCCATAAAACGCCGGTTGAGTCTGTGGTCGCGTCTATGGCCGCCCTGATGGTAGACCGACACGAGGGGTTGGACGTAGTAGCGCGCGCGGGTGCGGACGAACGTGGAGAGCGCGAGCGCGTAAACGTCGCCGACGATGACGAGGAGATCCGTCTCGAGGGCCCGCAACGCCCCCACCTGCCGACTTGTCATTTTAAGAAAACCCGCGCGCATGTCTTGCCAAAACATCGAGGAACTGTGCAGCAAAAGCCCGCCGCTCGGCATCACCTGACGGGGGCCGAGGATAGGCACCCCCAGAGGCTCGTAGGCGCGGCCCGAATCTACGGTTGGAAAAGCGGCAAAGAGGGCTCCGGGCAATCTTTCCCGCATTTCGTCAAGGAGAAGAGCGCCGAGCGCGTCCTCCCCATAGCCGTTGGATAAAAAGGTGACGCGCACGTTCTAGCATCATACGTTGCTTGTGCCGGGGCGTGCGCGGCGCAAAAGAGGCGTTAGTTAAACCCTGGCTGCGGCTCCCTTTCCTTAAAGGCCCACAGCGCGTAAACGGGGTCGCCCGTCCGCGGCACGGAGCGCCGCACGTGGACCTTGCCAAAAGCCGCGGTGCCCTGGAAGTAATGTTTCACCAGCCGGATGTGCGCCTCGTCGTCGCTCGCGCGCCAGACCAGCACCGCCTTGGTCGGGAACATCCGGTTGGAAAAGGTGACGACGAAGGGTGCGCCGTCTTTTAAAGTGCGCGCCACCTCCATAAACGTTTCCGAGGGCCGCGTCATGTACTGCACGCTCACAGTGCAAACTGTGCCGTCGAAGGTCGCCGTCTCGAAAGGGAGTTTGTCCGAACGGTTGAGGTCGAAGACGACGTAGTCGCTTAGGCGGCGGTTGTGCTCGAGCTCAGCCGCGTTAAGCCCCAACCCCGTCACCCGGCCTACTTTGTTTGACAGGTGCGATTCATAGCTCGCCATGAGGTCCAAAACGTGCCCGCCCGCGGGCAAAAGCTCATCATAAAGCGCCTCGACCCGCCCCAGCGCGGCGTCGTCGAGGTGGTTGACGAGGCGCGGCTGTCGGTAAAATTGCCCGTCCGGGCGCTCGTCCTCTCGTCTGAAAAATTCCGGTCGTAGTCTCGACATGGCCCTAGCGTGACGCGCATGAGGCAGCGCGGCAGCAAGCTAACACACGTTTTGACGCGTCCCAGAGCCAACTTTTGGGTTTACGTTACAAAGGTGAGAGCCCTTGGGCTCTTTTGTGGGCAGGCGACTTGGTGGGCCAGGAGCGGTGGCGGGTGGGCGCACGTTCAGGTACCGCGCAGCCGGGGCGTTTGGCTCCAGGCGAGCTTGTGACGCAGGATGTCGAAATAGGTGCGCTTGCTTGACGACACCAACACGAAATCGGTGGGCGCGCTCGAGACGGTAAAGGCGTCCCCCTCGCGCAGCTCGAGCCTCTCGTGCGAGTCCCCGACGAGCGCCAGCTCGCCCGCCGGGCCGTGGACCTCGAAACGCACCCTTGACGAACCCTCGATGATGATGGGCCGGTTCGTGAGCGCGTGCGGCGCGATGGGCGTGACCACGAACGCGCGCAACCCCTGACTCAGGATGGGGCCGCCCAGCGAGAGCGAGTAGCCCGTCGAGCCCACCGGGGAGGAGATGACGAGCCCGTCGGCGCGGTACTGCGAGGCGTGGAGGCCGTCCACCGCCATGTCAATGTTGACGAGCCGCGTCATCACCCCCTGGGACACGAAAAACTCATTCAGCGCGTAGCGGACGGTTTCGCCTTCGGCGCCGTGCAGGCTCACCTGGAGCATCATCTTGGGGCTCAAGCGCCAGCCGTCGGGCGTCCCGCCTCCTAAGTACGTCCGCAAATCTTCGGGGCTGTGTTCGGCCAGAAAGCCCAGCTTGCCCAAATTCACGCCCAGCGTCGGCAGGGACGTGCCGACAAGACGCCGTGCGGTCGAGAGAATCGTGCCATCCCCGCCGATGGCGATGACTAAGTCTGTTCCGGCCTCTTGCGCCAAGGGGAGGTCGCCCGCCAAATCCAAAGTAACGTCCACCTCGAGCGCGCGCAGCCGTTCGGCGCTCTCCTCGGCTAGGGGATGCGCCTCGGGTTTGTGGCGGGTGCTGGTGATGACGACGCGGTCCAGCGCGTGGGCGGGGGTGGTGAAGGCTGGATTCATGGTTGGGAGTCTGAGAGAGTTGAGGTGTTGCGTGAACGCCTACTCATTATTACAATGTGACGCGTGCTCAGGCGTCCTCACGGATGTGCGTAAGTATGCGCGCGACCACCTCGTCGATGGTCAGACCGCTCGTGTCTAAGTGGACGGCGTCGGGGGCGGGCTCGAGCTGCTTCGTGTCGAGCAGGTCGCGTTTTTTGAGCGCCTCGGTCACCTCGGCGAGCCCCGCGCGCCTCTCCCCCACCCGCCGCGCCGCGCGCACCTCGGGCGTGGCGGTGAGGTAAAACTTGTGCCGCGCGTCGGGGAAAACCACCCGGCCCATGTCGCGCCCTTCAATCACAAAGGCCCCACGGACCTCGCGCAGCCGCCGATAGACCCACACGCGCACCTCGGGGTGGCGCGCGACGCTCGAGACGAGCGCGTCCACCTGGTCGGTATGAAGCGCCTGCGACACGTCCTGACCGTCCAAGAGGATGCGGTTGGGCGCGTTCAGGCGGGCGTCCAAAAGAACGTCGTGCTTTTCGAGGAGCGCCAGCACCGCCGCCTCGTCCGCCGCGTCTACGTCATGAAGCAGTACCAGATAGGTCGCCGCGCGGTACAGGAGGCCGCTCGAGACGTAAGGGACGCCCAAGAGCCCGGCGGCGAGCCGCGCCACGCTCGACTTGCCCGAGGCCGCGGGGCCGTCTATCGTCACGACGTCGTGGCCCGCGCCGCCCGTTTTGTCACCCACGCCGCTCACCCTGTCCGCTTCTCGCTCCGCCGTTTGCGTCATAGCCGCCTCGTCATGTGCATTCCGTCACCACTCCCGTTCATATCGGCCCCACTATAGCGCAGCGAACGCACCTGGATTGGGTCACAAAGCAGGTCGGGTCATAAAGCCGAAAGCACCTCGAAGAAGTCAGGAAAGGTTTTGGCGACGCAGCCGGGGTCGCGGATGACGACGCCGGGGAGGCGCAGCCCGGCGAGCGCAAAGGCCATCGCCATGCGGTGGTCGCCGTAGGTATCAATCGTGTAGGTGTCGGTGTGGATATTTTCATGAACAGGGGCTCGAGCTAAAGGATGCACCACCAACGCGCCATGCTCCTCTCCGACTCTGGCTCCCAGCTTGCGCAGCTCGGTCGCCACCGCTTTCAAACGGTCGGTTTCCTTGATGCGCAGGTTCCACACGTTTTCGATGCGCACCGCCCGGTCGGCAAAAAGCGCCACCACCGCGAGCGTCTGCGCCTGGTCGGGCATGTCATTTAAGTCAAAGGTGCCGCCCTTTAGGACGCCGTCCGGTGGGGCGGTGACCTCGCAGCTTGAGGCTTCCCAACGTACCCCGCAGCCCATCTCCCCCAGCACGTCGGCCAAACGCCGGTCGCCCTGGGTGGAGTTGCGGCCCACGTTCTCGACCCTCACACGCCCCCCCACGATGGCCGCCGCCGCCCAGAAGTAGCCCGCCGCCATCGCGTCTCCCTCGACGGCGTAGTCGCGCGCTTCGTAGCGGGAGGGTTGTACAACAAACTTTTTGTAGCCCGCTCGAGCCACCTCCACCCCAAAGTCTTGCATCAGCGACACCGTCATGTCGATAAAAGGCTTTGACTGAAGCTCGCCCTTCACAGTAAGCGTCACCGGGGCTAGCGCGTAGGGCGCGACCATGAGCAGCGCCGACAGGTACTGCGAGGAGCGGTCTCCGGCGATGTCGGCCACGCCGCCCTTAAGCCCGCGCGCCTCGACGACCACGGGCGGGCAACCGGTCTCAAACTCCGTTGCCGCGGTTGCGCCGAGCGCACGAAGCGCCGAGAGAAGGTCCTGAATGGGCCGCTCGCGCATCCGGGCGGAGCCGTCTAGGCGGTAGCGGCCTCTGCCCAACGCGACCAGCGCGGTAAGAAAGCGAATCGAGGTGCCCGAGAGGCGCAGGTCTAAATCTGCCTCGGATGCAGGAATCCGCCCCCCCTGCCCCTGCACCGTAAAGGTCGTCCCCTCGAGCGCCACCGGGATGCCGAGTGTACCAAGCGCCCGCGCCATCACCTCCGAATCCTCCGCGACGAGCCCGCCGCGCAAGACCGACGCGCCCTCGGCGAGCGCGGCGGTGATGAGCGCCCGGTTGGTGAGGCTTTTGGAGCCGGGCACGCTCAGGGAGGCGTCAAGGTTGGTTTTGGGGCGGATGGCGAGGGTGTCGGGGTAAGTCAAAGCGTCCAGGTGCGCGTTCTGCATGAGCAGAGCATAGCACCCGCCCTGTGAACTTCGTCCAAGGGGTCATAATGGCGGGAGGAGGTTTTTTATGAAAGTGGCCTTTATCGGTTTGGGCACGATGGGCGCGCCGATGGCGACGCGGTTGGTTGAAGCGGGCTTCGACGTGACGGTTCATAACCGCACCCGCGAGCGCGAGGAGCCCGTGGCGGCGGCGGGCGCGGCGCGGGCGGCGAGCCCCAAAGAAGCCGCGGCGGGCGCGGACGTAGTTCTCACGATGGTGAGCGACACGCCCGACGTGGAGGCGGTGGTCTTGGGCGAGGACGGTGCCGCTCACGGCATGAAAGAGGGAAGCGTGCTTATCGACATGAGCACCATCTCCCCAGAGATCACCCGCGAGATTGCGGCGAAACTTGGCGACAAAGGTGTAGACATGCTCGACGCGCCCGTGTCCGGCGGCTCCGAGGGGGCCGAAAAGGGCACGCTGTCCATCATGGTGGGCGGGAAGGCGGAGGTGCTGGAGCGGGTTCGGGGGGTGTTGGAACCCCTCGGCAAGACCATCACCTTTGTTGGCCCCGTCGGCAGCGGCCAGGTAACCAAGGCGGTCAACCAAGTCATCATCGCGGGCACTTACGCGGCGGTGGCCGAGGGGCTGGCGATTGCGCTGGCGGCGGGCGTGGACGTCGAGGCGGCGCACCGGGCCGTGTCGGGGGGCGCGGCGGGCTCGTGGGTCTTGACCAACCGCGCGGACAACATGATTCGCAACACCTACCCGCTGGGCTTTCGCACGCGGCTCCACCGCAAGGATTTGGGTATCGCCTTGGAGACGGCTCGAGCTTTAGGCGTCCCCGTCCCCGTCGCGGCCTATGTGGAGCAGCTCGAGACGGGCTTAGTGGGGCGGGGCCTGGGCGACGAGGACGTGTCGAACATCGCGCGGGTGGTGCGCGAGGGGGCGGGGCTGGCGTAGGCTGAGTTCATAGGCGGGGCTCGAGTCTCCGGCTCAACGCGTTGAAAAGACTAAAAAGAGAACGGCGGCGCGTGAATAAAGAACATACAACGGGGAAGAACCCCTTTATAATGAGCGGAGCCCTTGACACAGACCCTGTCTGTGGATGTGTTATGGGTGAATACTTTTGGGGCGAATTTTAATACTTCGGACAACCCACTGTGATGTAGTAAAGACTATCGTTAACCCTCCACATCCTCCTCGACTTTCGTTCTTCGTTCAACAGGAGCTTGATGAATCATGGCCGCTACCCGTAAAAGAAAAAAGGTTCTACAACGTCTCAAACTGGCGTATCCGTCCTTGCTACTGCTCGTGCTGGCGGCGTGCGCGGTTCAGGCGCCCCAGGCCACCTTTAGCGTTCCCTCCGCCGTTACCGCTACCCCGCCGCCCTCGAGCGGCACGCTTTACGTTTCAACCGGGGGGGCTGACAGAAACAGCGGCGAAACGCCTGAAGCCGCTTTTGCCACGATCGGCCGCGCGCTCGAGGCCGCGCAGGCGCGCCGCAAAAAGGGCGGCGCGACCGTGGTCAACGTTCAACCCGGGGTGTATCGCCAGAGCGTCGAGAACTGGACGACCTCCAACGGCCCGCCCATTATCATCAGAGGGCCCGAGGCGGTCGTGTCGGGCAGCGAGGTTTATACGGACTGGGAGGACGAGGGGATGAACGTCTACTCGCACTCCTGGGAGTACGACTGGGGCTTTCCCGCCCGCCCGACCAACCCCTACGAAGACGTGAACCCCATGATAGCGCGCAAGGAATGCGTGTTTAACGACGGACGCCTGCTCCGGCAGGTGCGCGCCAGAGACGGGCTCGAGGAGAACACGTTCTTTGTCGACGAAAAGGGCAACAGACTTTTTATCAACGTCTCGAACCTCGGCACCGTCGAGGTTTGCGAGCGCAGCGAGCTATGGAAAGCCAACCGCACGAAGAACTTGCGCGTCGAGGGCCTGACCTTCCAGCACGCCGCTTCCCCCTGGGGCGGGGCGGCGGTGAACGTGCGCGACTTTCAGACTTATGACGGCGTGACGGTAAGGTGGAACTCGCAAGCGGGCGTTCACGCGCTCGGCGAGGGCTTTGTGATCCGCAACAGCCGCATGAACGACAACGGCTTCTCCGGCCTCACGGGTTACGCCGTGAAAAACAGCCTCATCGAGAACAGCGAATGGTCTCGCAACAACTGGCGCGGCGACTGGTGGGGGCACTACGGCTGGGACACCGGGAACAAAATCCTGGGCGTGCGCGGTCTCACCCTGCGCGGCAACTTAATCGAAGGCAACATGAGCCCCGGCTGGTGGTGCGACACCGACTGTATGGGCGTCGAGATTTACAACAACACCTTCCGCAACAACCGCGTCGGCATTAACCTAGAGCTCAGTCAGGGTCCCTTTGAGGTTTACAACAACACCTTTAGCGGCAACACCTACTACGACATCAACTGCGCCACCGTGGACCGGTGCCGCATTAAGAACAACAAGATGGAGAGTGCGCTCAAGGTGACCCTAGACGGTCGTTGCATCTCGGCGCGCGGACGCAGAGCCGACTGCAGCAAGCAGTCGTGGCGTAACCCTTTTAAATTGAGAAAAAATTACCACCCCTCGCTGCTGGGCTTTGAGGTCACGGGGAACACCTATAACCAGGTTGTTTTCGAGTACGTCGACGACAAAGAGTTAGAGACCATGCGCGAAGGGAAACCCAACAAAGAGGGCGTCGAGAGCGCCGCCGCGGTGTGGACGAACAACGACGACAACACGCTACCCGCGAGCGAGAAGGTCAAGCTGGTAAGGGACGACGGAAGCGGCACCCGCTACTACAGTGAGCCCGAGTTCGGACGGCAACTCTTCAACCCCGCGTGGTCAACGTTCGATTGAGCGTGGCTTAGGGCGCGGAGGATATAAAAGCCTCTTTTCAAAGGGGGTCTGACCGGGCGAGTTTTGGCTCGAGGCTTAATTATAGTGCGTCCCAAAGATACTGAGGCTGCCAATCATGTCTAGGGCCCGCTTGGCTGTGCGCCTCGAGCCTTCATCTCCTCGAAAAACCGCCCCCAATGCGGCCTCCTGCCGTCAACGTCCGTAAAGTCGTACGCCTCTGACAAGCCCCACGTCGAGAGCGCCGCGCCCGACTTTTCAGAAACATCCGGGTCACCCGCGAGCGCCGCCACCGCGCGCCCGATGTAGTGGGGTGTTTCGGAACCGGCGAAGTAGGGGTCTCGCTTTGCGCCCTCGAGCCAGTTCTCCTCGGTCACACCAAAAGCGTCCAGCATCTCTTCCGAACGCAAAAACCCCGGCGTCAGCGCCACGGCGGTCACGCCCGTATCGCGGAGGTCTTCGGCCATCGCCGTCGCCAGCCGCATCACCCCCACCTTGACGAAGTCGTAAACAAGGTTGCCGCGGTAATGGAGGCCGTCGCCGTCGGTCACTTCGACGATGAGCCCGCCCCCACGCGCCACCATCAGCGGCGCGCCGTGGCGGCTCGTGATGAGGTGTGAGAAGACGGCGCGCTCGAGCAAACGGAGACCCTGCGCAACGTCAAGCTCCCAAAACTTTTTGCCCCATTCGGTGAGTTTTTCACCACCCCAGATGTCGTTAACCAGAAGGTCGAGCCGCCCATTCTGCTCCGCCTTGATGCGCTCAAAAAGGGCTTTAACTTCGTCCTCTTGGGTGTGGTCCACCTGTACAGCGATGCCCACGCCGCCACGCGCCGAGACCAACTCGGCGGTTTCGTCAATCGTTTCGGGACGGTTCATATCCGAAGGCTGCCCGCGCACGCTGCGCCCGGTGCAGTAAACCGTCGCGCCCACCGCGCCCAACTCAACCGCGATACCGCGCCCCGCGCCTCTGGTTGCGCCTGCCACGACAGCCACTTTGTCTTTCAAAGGTTGCATCGTCACGCTCCTAAACCGGCTCTCGCCCGTCAATGTCGGTGAAGCCGTACAGGGATCCCACATCCCTCGTTCTGAGTGTCTGACCCGTTTTGCTCATCACGTCCGGGTCTGTGGCGAGCGCCACCACCGCCCGCCCGGTGTACTCGGTGGATTGAGTTTTGCTAAGTTCCTCCGGCTCATGCACGCCCTCTTCAAAACTCGCCACCACCGCTTCCGTGCGCGTCCAGCCGGGCGCGAGTCCGACGATGGCGATGTCGAACCCTCTTTTGCGCAAGTCGTGCGCCATCCCAAAGGTCAGGTAGTTGATGGTGAGTTTGGAGGTGCGGTAGAAGAGGGCCTGGTCGTAAAAGTCCGCGTCCATCTCGAGCGTCGTGTTGACGATGAGCCCGGAGCACCCCGACATCATCAGCGGGAGAGCGGCCCTCGTGGTGACGAGGTGCGAGCGCACCCCTGCTGTGAACATCTTGTCAAAGCGTGTTATCGGCTGTTTCCAAAAGGGCGCGTCAAAAGTTTCGTCCATACCCTCGTAACCGCCCCAAGCGTTGTTGATCAGCAAATCAAGTCTTCCCTGCTCCTCTTTAACCCTTTCAAACAGCGCCTCCACCTCCGCATCTACCGCATGGTCCACGCGAACAGGGATGCCAACACCGCCGCGCGCGCTTACCATCTCTGCCGTGTCCTCGACTGTTGTCCCTGCCAAATCGGGGCGGGTAGCCTCTCCCCTTGTGCTCCGCCCCGTCACGTAAACCGTCGCCCCAGCTTCGCCGAGAACGAGTGCGATACCGCGACCTACGCCGCGGCTCGAGCCCGTCACCACCGCAACCTTTCCTTTTAAGCTGGTCATGCCTCGAGTCTAACCGGCCTTTCTTGACACCCCGTGTCAGGTTCCCTCGCGTACACTGTTTTAATAGAGGAGGCCGAACGTGCGCGCTGACAGACTCTTGGCGACGCTGCTACTCATCCAGACGCGGGGCAAGATGACCGCCAAAGAACTTTCCAGGGAGCTCGAGGTCTCCGAACGCACCGTCTACCGCGACCTAGACGCGCTCTCCGCGGCGGGCGTGCCCGTTTACGCCGAGCGCGGCCCCGGCGGCGGGGTGGCGCTTCTGGAGGGCTACGAAACGCGGCTCACGGGGCTCAAGGAGGCGGAGGTGCGGGCGCTTTCGCAGGTGCTCTCTTCTTTAAGCGTGCCGGGGTCTTTGGTGGACTTGGGGCTCGGGGGGGCGCTCGAGTCCGCCCTCCTCAAACTCTCCGCCGCGCTGCCGTCCATGCACCGCCACAGCGCTAAAGGGATGCGCGGGCGCGTTCATCTCGACACCGCCCGCTGGTTCGCGCCCAAAGAGCTCGTGCCCCACCTGCAAACCGTGCAAGAGGCGGTGTGGGGCGAGCGGTGCTTGAAGCTCGTCTACTGCGCGGATGACGGCGGGGTGCGGCGGCGGGTGCTCGAGCCCTACGGTTTGGTCGCCAAGGTCGGCGTGTGGTACGTCGTCGGCAAGACAGCGCGGGGCACGCGGGTCTACCGGGTCTCGCGCATTCAGGAGGCCGAGCTAGGCGGAGCGTTCGAGCGTCCACAAGACTTCGACCTTACCGAGTTCTGGAGCGCGTGGTGCCGCGACTTTGAGACGAGCCGCCCCACATACTCTGTGCTTTTGCGCGTGTCCAAAGAGGGCGCGGACGTGTTGCCCAGGGTTCTTGGGGGGTGGGTGCGCGAAACGCTCTCGAGTCAAGAGGAGGACGCGGCGGGCTGGCGTGCACTTCACCTTACCTTTGAAAACGCCGAGCAGGCCGTGAGCCTCCTTCTGGGTCTCACGCCCCTCGTCGAGGTGCAAGAGCCGGAGGAGCTGCGCGAGCGCCTTGTGGCGGCGGCGGGGGAGGTGCTGAGGCTGTACGCGACGCGCCTGACCTTGCCACCCGAAGCGGCTTCCCCTAGAATGGTGGGAGCAAAATAAGAAGGAGGAACCCTGTGAAGGTGTTTTTCTTGTCCGTCATTTTCGGTTCTGGTGCGCTTCTCAGCGGTTGCAGCCGCGTCTGTCCGGCAATAGCCTTGCCCTATTTGACCGTCGAAGTCCGCGACGCGCAGACGGGCGCGCCCGCGGCGGAAGGCGCGACGGGTACGGTCAGCGACGGTGCCTTCGTGGACCCCTTGAACGCCTTTGACAACCTCGTGATGTACCCGAAAACTTACGAAAGACCCGGCGTGTACGACGTTCTGGTTCAAAAGCCCGGTTATAAAGATTGGACGGCGGAGAACGTGCGGGTAAGAGATGGGGCGTGTAACGTTCAGACGGTGGACCTTCAGGCGCGGCTCGAGCGGACGCCATAAGCTGGTGACGCACGGACGAAGAATGCAATCATTTATTCAAGAGGAAGCTTCACGACTTCTAGGTCCGTATGGTTAAAATCATCTCCCACAAACGCCAACGCCTCGCCATAGTCCTTCGCCAGCGCGTACGACATCACGTCACCGAGGTTTAGCCTCGCTCTGTGGCCCCGTCCTTTGCCGAATGTTGTATAAGCTTCTCTCGCTAAGTGCGCCTGCTCAACGCTGAAGGGCACCAGTTCAATTTGTAAATCCGCGAGGACAATGTTCAACATCCTTTCGGCTTCCGCCGCCGTGGTTGTTGTGCGACCCGCCACGACAGCCTGAGCTTCGACAAGAGAGGGCGCTGACAGGAGCCGCGTGGGCTGTTTCAGCAAGAAAGCTAGGGTCTCTTCCCAGCCCGCTTCTCCAAAAAAGATATGCAAGACGACGCTGGTGTCGAGAACCATCAAGGCATGTCCAATTCGGCTTCGATTTCCTCTTTGCTAGGAGCGTGACCCAGGTGTTCGGGTTTGAGATGAGCGTGAACATTCTCACGAAGGGAGCGGATGACCGCCTCCGTTTCACGGTTCCCCAGCAGGCTGGCCTGGTAAAGCTCGAGCGCCCGAATCACCGCTTCCGTCTTTCCCTCTCCAGTAAGTCGTGTGACCGCGTCAAGCAGCGCGGCAGCCTTCTCACTTTTGATACTAAATTGGCGCATGAACAAAAATAGCACATCTTGTAGAAAAGGTGTGCTATTTTGTAGAAACGCCTGCGAATAGCTGTGAAAACCGCTCTAGCCCAACACACCCTCGCGCTTCTCTTCTTCATAAAGCCGCTCAACAACGAACTCCTTAAGGAGCGTCTGGTAGCCCTTGCCTTTTTTGCGTGCAAGGTACCGGAGACGTTTTAGCGTATCCTCATCGAGGCGTAGCGAGGTGCTGGTGCTGCGCTTGCGAACGGGCGGCGCGGGGAAGTCTTGGGTAGCGGCTTCGTCCATAAGCTCCTCGCTCCAAACGTGGGTACTCCAGAAATCATGCTCTTGACGCTCGCTTTTGAACGCGGGCAAATCGTCTTTACTATAAACAATAGTGAAGCCGTCTTCGGTTTTTTTGGGTCGCTTTATCATCTTTTGTAACGCCTCCTTTCGGGTTTGCTTGCGTCGTGGGCGGTTACAACGCGGTAGTCGCTGTTCCTAAGGGTATAAATTACGCGGATGATACGCCCACCAGACGTAGCGCCCACAAGACCGTAGCGGCGCTCAGTCGGTGTGTTATAGGTCGGGATGAAAAAACGATTCGGGTCTTCCATCGCCTCCTCGACATCTTCAGGTTTTAAGCCATGCAAAGCGATGTACTCTTCGTTCGCTTCATCCCAATCATACACAACAGAAGTATACACAGTTGTTGGTACGCATAGTCATTTGTTTTTCCTTGGAGGTCAACTCCAACCCATATGCGTCTCTATACTTAGCTAGGGAACACCCACGTAGGGCATACTTCAGCCTCTCTCAAAAGGCGCGCTTATACTTTGAAAGTGTTTGAACTCATCCCCTGCGTAGACATCCAGAAGGGCCGTGCGGTGAGGCTTTTCGAAGGTGACCCGGAGCGCGAGACCGTGTATTTTAAAAAGCCGCTCGAGGCCGCGCAGCACTGGGCGGGGCTGAAAGCGGCGTGGCTGCATCTCGTAGACTTGGACGCCGCCACGGGGCGCGGGAACAACCGCGAGGTCATTGCGGAAATCGCGCGCGAGGTCGCCTGTAAGGTTGAAGTGGGTGGCGGCGTGCGGGACGTAGAGGCGGCTCGAGCCTGGCTCGAGCTTGTTGACCGCGTGGTCATCGGCACGGCGGCGGTCACGCAGCCCGAGATGGTTAACGCGCTGTTAGATGAGTTCGGACCCTCACGCATCGTCGTCTCCATAGACGCCAAAGACGGGCGCGTGGCGGTGAGAGGCTGGGGGGAGACGAGCGGCGTGGGGGCGCTCGAGCTTGCCCAGCGCGTCGAATCCCAAGGCGTCACACAGGTGATTTATACGGACATCTCGCGCGACGGCACCCTACGCGGCGTGGACCCGGAGCCGGTGCGGGAGATGCGTGAGGCGTTCCCCCACACGCTCCTGGCGGGTGGCGGCGTCGCGGCGGATGAAGATTTAGAGATTTATGAACGCCTTGGTTTAGAGGGCGCGATTGTTGGCCGGGCGCTCTACGAAGGGACGATTCGCTATCCCCGAACTGCCTGAAGTCGAAACCGTAAGGCGCGAACTCGAGCCCTGGCTCACGGAGCGTACTATCCTCGCCGCCGAACTTGTGGACGCGGTGCCGGGGCCCAAATACGCGGGGTTGGAGCGCGCCGCGGGCGGAACCATCGCCGCGGTGAATCGGCGTGGAAAATTCCTGCTTTTACCGCTTGACAGGGGTGCTAAAGACAGGGGTGACGAACTCGTCATCCACCTCGGCATGACCGGCATCATTTCCCCCGAACCTTTTGAAAAACACGTGCGGGTGAGGCTCGAGCTGAGCCCCGGCGACCATCCCACGCTTTATTTTCAGGACGTGCGGCGCTTCGGGCGTTTTCTGGTCGTGCCCGCGGGCGATTACCGGAGCCTGCCGACCTTGCACGCGATGGGACCGGAGCCCTTATCGGATGATTTCAACGCGGAAGCGTTCGCTCGAGCCCTCAAAAAGTCCAGCACGCCCGTCAAAACCTATCTGCTCTCCCAAAAGCCCGTCGCGGGCGTGGGCAACATCTACGCGGACGAGGCGCTGTGGGGAAGCAAAATCCACCCGCTGACCCCGGCGAATCGGGTACCCAAAAGGCAGATTCCTCTCTTGGTCACGTGCGTCAAGGACGTGCTCGAGGCCTCCATCAAAGCGCAGGGCACGACGCTCAGGGACTACCGCACGGTCAACGGGGAAGTGGGCGCGTACAGAAGCGAGCTTGAGGCTTACGGCCAGGCGGAGGAACCCTGTTCGCGTTGCGGCAGCCCGATAGAACGCACCGTGGTCGGCGGGCGCGGCACGCACTATTGCCCAAGATGTCAGAAGCTCAAGGAGCCAAAAGCGGTAGGGTAGCTTTATGCAGACCCCCTACCGCACCAACGTCCAAGTCCGCTTCGCCGACACCGACGCGCTGGGACACCTCAACAACACCGCCTTTTCTTTTTATGCCGAGCACGCGCGCCTCGAGTTTTTTAGCGACTTAGGCGCAGAAGTGAGCGGGCTCATCTTGGCCCGCATCGCGCTCGACTTTCGTCGTCAGGTGCGTTTTAGAGAGAGCGTGTACGTGCTGACACGGGTAGAGAGGGTGGGCAACTCGAGCGTAACTTTAGCCCAGGAGGTTTGCGCGGAAGGGGAGCTTGCCGCCGAAATGTCTTCGGTGGTGGTGCTGTTTGACTACGAGGCGGGGCGGCCCAAGAGGATTCCTGATGAGTTGAGGGTGAGGCTCGAGGCTCACCTGCTCACCCCTTCAGACGCCGACACGAACGCCCCAGACTAGCGCGCCTCAGCACCTCAACCGGCCTCGAGCGTCGCCGAGCCCAGCGGCTGAGCCGACCTCTCCCCTTCCTCCACCGCCGCGTCCAGATCGAGCTCCAGGGGCACGATTTCGGCGTATTCGAAAGACCGCCTCACGCCCAAAAGGCTGGTCATCACGACCGCGTGCGACACCAAGACGATGCTGGAAAGGTGACGGTAACGCCTCAACACCCCAACGACGCGCGCCCGGACCTCGTCCAGCGTTTCCCAGGTGCGGGCCTCGGGGGGCGGCACCCGGCGCTCGCTCACGGGCACGCGGCGCTCTTGGGTCTCGGGCCGCGGCTCGCGGCGCGCGCGGCGCTCGGGATAGGGGAAATAACCCGTGTAGTAGGTGAGTTCTTTGGTGGCCTGCGCGAGCGTGTTTTCGTCGTCGTCGCCGCCCCCGTCCTTTTGGGGCAGCCACTCGTGCAGGTCGAACTCGACGTAAAGCGGCTTGTTAAGCGCGCGGGAGAGCCGGGCCCCCGACTCGAGCGCCCGCGCATACGACGAACAAAGAATCGCCTCGGCCTCTTCTAAGCGGTAATCGTTGGCAATCGCGTCTATCTGGACGCGGCCCAAGGGCGTGAGCGGCGCGAACGAACGCGCCAAACCGCGCACCCCGCGCGCTTCCAACTGCTGCCAATCGGTCTCGCCGTGGCGGATGAGGAAAATTTTCACGCCCGCGCCCCCTGAGAGTGCGTGAACGACGCTTGTCTACGGGTGAAAGTTGCAACGTGATGACGAACGGGAATATAAGGGGTGGAAAAACGGGACGACGTCCGGGTGGCGTCGTCGCTTGCAGGAGAATGTAAGGCGGTGCGCTGCAAGGTGCTCCTCATATGAAGATGACGCGGCGGCCTCACGGCAAACCCGGGTGTAAAAAACTCAGGTGTAAATCCGTAGCGAAGCCTACGGGAGGGTGAGACGTCCGCGTCACAAGGTTTGTCAAAGCAAGACTTACCAAAGGGAACAAAGGGAAGCTCGCAACCGGTGAGCTTTCTCCCCTCACGCGCGTCGCGCGTTGCCCATAACGTCCGTAACGATACTATGTTGAGCGGTTTCATCATAAACAGCCGTCCCTCGGGCTGAGCTTATCAGAGGCTCGAGGAGCTGAATATGCGATGTTGCACTCCGAAACCCCTTTGTCTTTTGTGGCTGCGGACTCTTTAAGGGACACCCTGCAAGTCGGATAGAATGGCGTGTGAAAAGAGATTTGGTCGTTGATAAAGTCGTTGACCCGTGGGGTTCTTGCGCGGTTCTTACGGAGCGTCCCGGTGACCTTTGAAACCCTCTACCGCCGCGGCCTCCTGGGCGTCGCCGACGCCGCGCCCATCTCGAGCTTTCTCAAAAGCCAAGGCTGGAAACTCGGCGTGGGCCGCTTTGTCGCGGGCGAAAGGCTCGAGGATGCCCTCCCCGCGCTTCACGAGCTGGAAAAACGCGGCCTGCACGGCATCCTCGATTTGCTGGGCGAGTTCGTGGACACCAGAGAAGGCGTTGAGACGATGACGAAGGAAATCCTGCGCACGCTGGACGTGCTCTCCGGTGAGCCCCTGGACCGCTACATGAGCGTGAAACCGACCCAACTGGGGCTCGGCGTGGGTACGGAGTTGGCGCTTGAAAACGCGCGGCGGGTGGCTAAGAAAGCGCGCGAGGTGGGCGCGAACATCTGCCTCGATATGGAGAACTATCCCTTTGTGGATGGGACGCTTCAGGTTTACCGGACGCTCCACGGTGAGGGCTTTCACAACCTCTCGACGGTCCTGCAAAGCTACCTCTACAGGAGCCTAGACGACCTTAACGCGCTTCTGACTCTGGACCCTAAGCCCACCTTGCGCATCGTCAAGGGTGCCTACCGCGAGAGCGACGAGGTGGCCTATCAGGACATGGCCGACGTGGATAAAACCTACCGGGAGATGGCGTTCGCCGGGCTCGACGGCGGCGCTAAAGTCAACGTAGCGACGCACGACGAAAGCATCATCCGCGAGGTCGAGGACTACGTGAAAGCGCACGGGCTGGGCAGCGAACGCTACGAGTTCCAGCTTCTCTACGGCGTCAAACCCGCCTTACAAGAACGCCTCGTCGCCGCGGGGCATAGGGTAAGAATCTACGTACCTTACGGCGAGGACTGGTACGGCTACTTTAGCCGCCGCTTAGCCGAGCGCCCCGCCAACCTGATGTTCGTGGTGCGCGGGCTTTTTGGGTAGGCGCTGCTTAGCAGAAGCGTCACAGGATGTGAGTCTAAAAGCAACGGGCCTTGTGTCCAAGTCCGCTCACCCGTTTCAGCGTGCGTAACTCACACGCTTCAGGAGAACCCATGAACGAACTTTTTGAACCTTACCGCAACGAACCCTACTCCGACTTTTCGCTTTCTGAGCCGCAAAAGGCATTTCGAGAAGCACTCAAAACCGTGCGCGCCGAACTCGGGCGCGACTACCCGCTCGTCATTAATGGCGAGGAGGTGGCGACGGGGGATTGGCTCGAGTCCCGCAACCCCAGCCACCCGGACGAAATCGTGGGGCGGACCGCCAAGGGCAAATCTAAAGAAATCGAAAAGGCGATGGACGCCGCCTGGAACGCCTACGAAGACTGGTCGCGGCTTGGAATGGCCCACCGCGCGCGCACGCTCGTCAAGCTCGCCGCGGTGATGCGCCGCCGCAAGTGGGAACTGTCCGCGTGGGAAACGTTGGAAGCGGCCAAAAACTTTCCCGAGGCCGAGGCCGATGTAGCCGAGGCGATTGACTTTTGTGAGTATTACGCGCGGCAGGCGATGAGGCTCGAGGGTCCCTTAGAAACTTACGATTTCCCCGGCGAAGAAAACACCTCTTTTCTGGTCCCTTTAGGCGTCGGCGTGGTCATCTCACCGTGGAACTTCCTCTTAGCGATTCTCGTGGGCACCGCCGTCGGCCCGGTGGTCGTCGGCAACACCGTCATCATCAAGCCCTCGCCCGACACGCCCATCATCGCGCAGAAGTTTATGGAGTGCGTGGCCGAAGCGGGCTTCCCCCCCGGCGTCATCAACCTGCTTACCGGCGACGACGCCGACTTGGGCGACGCGCTGGTGGACCACCCGCGCACGCGCTTTATCAACTTCACGGGCTCGCTTGCCACGGGGGTGCGCATCAACGAGCGCGCCGCCAAGGTGCAGCCGGGCCAGAAGTGGCTCAAAAAGGTGTTCGTCGAACTCGGCGGCAAGGACGCGCTCATTGTGGACGAGACCGCCGACCTGGATTACGCCGCGGCTGCGGCAACCGCAAGTGGCTACGGCTTCCAGGGGCAGAAGTGCTCGGCGATGAGCCGTTTTATCATCGTTGACGAGGTTTACGATGAACTGTTGCAAAAGTTTGTCGAGCGCGTGGAGGCGCTTACCGTCGGCCCCGCTGAAGAGAACCCGGACGTGGCCGCGGTCATCAACCAAAAAGCGGTAGACAAGATTATGCATTATCTCGAGCTAGGCAAGGTCGAGTCCCGCCTCGTCACCGGGGGCGAGCGCGCGGCGGGTGAGGGCTATTTCATCCAGCCCACCGTCTTCGCCGAAGTGCCGCAGAGCGCGTCCATCGCCTGCGAGGAGATTTTCGGCCCCGTCGTCGCGGTGATGAAAGCGCGCGATTTTGACCACGCGCTAGAGATTGCCAACGCCACCGTTTACGGGCTCACGGGCGGGGTGATTTCTAAAAACCGGGCGCGGTTGGAACGGGCCCGCCGCGATTTTCAGGTGGGCAACCTCTACTTGAACCGCAAAATCACGGGCGCGCTCGTGGGCGTGCAACCTTTTGGCGGCTATAAGCTCTCGGGCTCGAACGCCAAGGCGGGCGGCCCCGATTATCTGCGGCTCTTTATGGAGATGAAGACGGTGAGCGAGCGGTTTTGAGTGTGGTTGACATTTTCAACGCTAAGGAACTCAAGTAGAAGGAAAAGATGAAACCTCCCCCACTACATGAGAGCGAGCAGGGCGACAAAACGGTGCGTCGCGCCCTCTTCGACGAGGCCGCACACGACTACGACGAGGTGCGGCCCGGCTACCCCGAGGCGCTTACCAAAGACATCCTCCGCATCTCCGCCCTGCCCAAAGGCGGCAAGGTTTTAGAAATCGGCTGCGGCACGGGCCAGGCAACGCTGCCTTTTGCAAAGCGCGGCTACGCGATGACCTGTCTCGATGTGGGCGAGGCGATGGCAGCGATGGCGAGGGAGAAGCTCGAGCCCTACCCGTCAGTCCGCGTCGAAAGAACCTCGTTTGAGGACTGGCAGCCTGAAGGCAAGTTTGACCTTGTAATATCCGCCACCGCCTTTCATTGGGTCCCGCCCGAGGTCGGGTATCCCAAGGTGGGGAGTGTTCTGGAGCCGGGCGGGCATTTCGCGCGCTTTTCAAACCTTCACCCCAAGCCGTACACAGGTTTTCACCGCACCGTACAACCGATTTACGACGCCGTGCTCGGACCGAAAGCAGACAAAGGCCCTTCGACAGAAGAAAGTATCGCGGCGACTGCTTCATACATCGACAGCACAGGGCTTTTCGAGCCGGTCGAGGTAAAAACCTACACGTGGGAAAGGCGCTACACAACCGCGCAGTACCTCAAGCTGCTCAACACCTACTCGGACCACCGAGCGCTCGAGCCCGAGACGCGCGAAAAACTTTTCGAGGAAGTCGCCAAACACATCGAAGAGACGTATGGAGGCGTTGTCACTCGTCCTTACTTGAGCGTCCTGTTTATCGCCAAACGCGCTTAGCCGCCTCTTTTATCAAGATAAGGCGTAAGCTGAAGCATGATTTATCCTGCGTTTGAGGCTCGAGACCTAACCGGCACCGTCCTCCTCAAGAACAAAGACCTGATGGAACTCTGGAAGTGGGCCTCGAACGAGGGGCTGGTCCAGGCGGTGCGCGTCGGCGGCGTGAATTACGCGGTTGTCAAAGATGAGGACTTGGCGGCACGTTTGGGGGCGGTGAAAGGGCTTACAGCGTACCGTTTCGATGACGAAAAGGGCGAACTCATTTGACTTGAAATCTCAGCCTAGAGCCCGGCGAAAAGGTCGTCCACCGGCATAGCAGGAAAACTCCCGCGGAGCCCTCCCAGCGTAAACGTCTCTTTCAGAAACATCTCCCGCCACATCGCCTCGGGCATGTCGGCAAACGACGACTGCGGCCCCGTCTGGCTGCGGTGCGCCCGGACGGCGGCCTCTTTTTGAGTT
The DNA here is from genome assembly GCA_965214995.1 of Trueperaceae bacterium. Classification (GTDB taxonomy): domain Bacteria; phylum Deinococcota; class Deinococci; order Deinococcales; family Trueperaceae; genus CBDCCT01. The sequence continues at coordinate 2,016,456 of CBDCCT010000002.1, read as the reverse complement.
TTGAAAGGCGACACGTCGAGCACGGCGGCGAATGTGCCTTTATCCACGCCGTAGACGCCGGGGTCGAGTTCGGACAGGGGCGAGCGGCCCCGCGTTTCCTGCATGGCCCGCATCCGCTCGCTCGCCAGAACGGTATAGAAAAGCCGCTTGGGCGGGGCACTCATCACACCGTCCGCGGACCAAAAGGCGGCGGAAGCGGCGCGGTGAATCTTGACGTGGTCGATGTGGCCGTAGACGCCGTGGGGGTCGAAGGTCAAGAGGAGGGTAGGCTCGAGTTCGGCGATATGCTCTCTCAACACAAGTTCAATCTCGCCCTCGTCCACGTTCATGAGCGCCTTGGGGTTGCGGTGCTGGGTCCGCTCCTGGCGGCCCGAGTCGTGATAGTCGAGAAACACGGGCGGCTCTAAGCCCAAAGCCCGGCACGCCTCGCGCAACTCGCCTTCTCTCAAGGCGGCGATGCCCACGGACGCGTCTTGGTCGGGGTCGGTGAGCTTGCCCGACTCGCCCCTGGTCGCGCAGATGAGGCGCACCCGCACCCCTTCGGCGGCGTAGCGGGCGAGCGTGCCGCCCGTGCCAAAGGCTTCGTCGTCGGGGTGGGCGAAAATAGCGAGGAGGGTGCGCTGGGTCATGAGGGTAGTCTATCCCTCGCGTCCGTGTACCCATTGTCTTATATCCCCGGTGAGGGCTCACGCCGCCATACCCCTGAATGACCACGAGTAAATGACCACGAGGCGAAAAAAGGTAAAAAACGCAAGGGTTTTTATAGCAGGTTTGGCCGCCTACCCCTACACTACGCCTGGGAACGGTGAACGTCGTAACAACCGGGAGCGTTCACACGGGAGAGACATGGGAACGACGGCTGCTTTTACGCCCGCCGAGTCGGCGGACGGCTTTAAGAGGGAAACCTATTTGCTCGGCCTGCCTTTGGGCGTGCTGTTTTTTCTTTCCGCCTGGTTTCTGGAGTCGCCGATGGCGCGCATCGTCGCCTTTGACGCTGTGGCGCGGCCTCTTGTGGCAAGCTGTTTTGTCACGCTAAGTGTTCTTTTGTACTTTAAGAAACTTTCGACCAGAGCCGTCGAGGCGTCCCTCATCGTGTGCGTCTACACGTATTTTCTGGCGCGCTTGAGCCTGCTTTTGCTCTTTGACCACGGGGTCGCCGACATCGCCCGCGAGTTGGGTGAGTTTGGTTACTGGTTTCCGATTCTCTACGGCTTGGCCTTTTTTATGTTCGGCGTGCGCCGCGGCAAGGAGGTGTCGCTGGTGTTTTTTAGCGCGACGCTCGCGGTCGGGTTGATTCACGGTGCCAACCGTTTTTCGCTCGGTGAGTCTTTGGGCGAACTCCGCCCTTTGGGGCAGGTCTACTTCTCGAGCGGCCTCCTTATTCTCATCTTTAACGCCTTCGCCAAACTTACCGAGCTTCACACGGGCCTCGCCAGCACCATGTCGTATCTCGCCAACACCGACGGGCTCACCAGGGTGAGCAACCGCCGCCATCTGGAGATGCTGTTGACAGAAGAGGAGCAACGGACGGCGCGCTACGGCAACCCTTTTTGCGTGCTGCTCTTGGACATCGACCACTTCAAGCGCGTGAACGACGCGTTCGGTCACGACGTGGGCGACGAGGTGCTCCGCGAGATGGCCGACCTGCTCTTCAAAAGCGTGCGCAGCGTCGACCACGTGGGGCGCTGGGGCGGCGAGGAGTTTCTTCTCATCTTGCCCGAGGTCGGCTTGGAGGAAGCGCGCCTTTCGGCGATGCGGCTCAAGGGGCTTATCGAGACGCACCCCTTCGAACCCGCCGGACCCATCACGGCGAGTTTCGGGGTGGCCGAGTTTAACCAGAGTGAAGGGCTGGGGGCGCTTATCAAACGCGCCGACGCCGCGCTCTACGGGGCCAAAGAGGAGGGGCGCAACAGGGTCAGGACCGATGCTGAGGACGCACCCGCCCTGTTGCCTGGACATCTCAACTAAAGGGTGTTTGAAAGGGGCTCGAGTTCCTACAAAAGCCCCCTTAGTAAGGGGGTTGGGGGATCTTCTCTCCTGACCTGCCGCAAAGCCAGTAACAAAGGCAGATCCCCCCTCTGTCCCCCCTTGTTAAGGGGGGAAGCAATGAATGTCCAAACACCCTCTAAAGCGTATACGTTACGCAGGTGTGTGCGTCAAGGTAGGAAAACGGGGCGGTTCGGGTTTTTCTTCCCACCTCCCCATCATTTCTTTTTCACGCCTTCATCAAGTTAGGTCGATTTCTACTGAACGGTCACGCGGTAGACGAAAGGCTCTTCCTGGCCCGGCTCGAGCGGCTGCTTGAGCGTCCAGCGCACCGCGGTGTAGTCTTCGGGCGCGACCGCAGTGCGCTCTCCACCCGTACCCCCCCCCGTACCACTCGTGACGATGAGGGGCGCTTCGCCGTAGGTCTCGCCGTCGGCGGTGAATTCGGTCAGCACCCGGTCCGAGGTGGGCGTGGCCGAGGCGTCTACGTAGCTTGTTCCTTCGGGAACGGGTCCCGTCACGACCACCGTGCCCGGCGGCAAGGTGGTGTCGCCCACGTTCTCGACGAAGAGCCGGTACTCGACCACCTGGCCGGGCCGGGCGGAGTCGGCCTCTGTAAACGTTTCCTCTTGGCTCCCGTCGTCACCCGTCACCTGGCTCACGACGTAGGACTCGAGCCGGTAACTCACCGGGTTGTTCTGCGCCAGCGCGACCCCGGCCAGCAGCAGACACAGCGCTAAGTATAAAAATCCCTTTTTCATACCCCCAACATACCCCACCACCCATGAGACGGGGGTGAAGCAAGCCCCAACACGCCTTGAGCATGGCGGAGAGGGAGAGTGTTTCGAACTCGCTTGAGAGTGGTTAGCCGTTAGTGGTGAGTGATTAGAAAAGACTAACCACTACCCACTCACCGCTCATCACTTTTCTTTACCGCCCACGCAATCTGGCGGCACAGGCCGCGCAGGGCCAGCACCTCGCGGCTCGAGAGCCCCGCGCGGTCGAACACGTTTCGGAAGAGGCGGTCGGCGCTCCTTTCGCGCTGCGCGTCGGTATAGCCAATCAGGTGCAGGGTGTCTAAAAGTTGCGTATAGAAGGGCTCGAGTTCATCCCGGGGGGCTAGATCGGTCAGGGTATCTGGTTGCGCGGCTTCCGCGTGGGCTGTAAACCATTCGTAAGCCACGAGCCCCACCGCCTGCGCGAGATTGAGCGAGGCGTAGGCGGCGGTGGGAATTCGGATGTAGCCCTGGCAGTGGGCGAGGTCGTCGTTGGAGAGGCCAAAGTCCTCGGGACCGAACACAACGCCGACGCCCTCGGCGGGTAGCGCGGTGGCCGCTTCGTTAAGCGTGTAGACCCTCTGACCTTCCGCGGCCCGCGGGCGCGCGGTGGTGCCGAGAACGAGCTTAAGGCCTGCGACCGCTTCAGTAAGCGTGTCGCAGTGGGTAGCATCATCCAGCACGTCTCCTGCGTGCGAGGCGAGCGCGTAAGCGGCGGCTCCCACCCGCCGCTGCGGGGCGACCAGAAAAAGGTCGCTCAAGCCAAAGTTTTTCATCGCCCGCGCGCTCGAGCCCACGTTGGCGGGCTCTTTAGGTCTGACAAGGATGATCCTCAAGCCTGGCACGGCCTCGAGTATATCTAAAGGAGAGGGTTCAGCAGCCAAGGAGCATCTCGAAATGAACTTTTTTAGCGTGACCCAAAACAGCCAAACCGTCGATTAGGCCAACGTTTGAACAACAAACGCGTGATAGCGTGACCGTCATGTTAGGCAAAATGTTCCGCAAAGAGCCCGATAACCCCAAAGTCCCCCCCGGCCAAAGCGTGACCGACCGCTTCCCGGTCCTCACCTACGGCCCGACGCCGCGCGTGAGTAAGGAGGAGCTCGAGCTCAAACTCTACGGCCTCACCAAAGAAACGCGCCTCAACTGGGATGACCTCATGGCGCTGCCGCAGACGACGCTCACCCGCGACTTTCACTGCGTGACCCACTGGTCCAAACTCGACGTGAGCTGGACAGGCGTGTTGACGACCGACCTCATGGCGGGTCTGAAACCCGACCCCGAGGCGACGCACGTGATGTTTCACTGCTACGGCGGTTATACGACGAACTTGCGGCTCGAGGATTTTCTGGCGCAAGACTGCCTGGTGGCGCACACTCTGGAGGGCGAAGACATCCCAGTCGAACACGGTGGCCCGCTCCGCGCTCTCATCCCTCACCTCTACGCCTGGAAGAGCGCGAAGTGGCTTCAGGGTATTGAGTTTATGAAGGGCGACCGGCCCGGCTTTTGGGAGCGCAACGGCTACCACAACCGCGGCGACCCTTTTAAGGAGGAGCGTTACAGCTAAACCAACCTGCGCAAAAGGCGCAAGATTCACGAGACGACGTTTACAAGATGACATTCATGAGACGACTCGCTCGAGCAGGGGGATGGACAGTGGCAGACAACAAGGCGGACGAACAAAAGGAAACACGCAAGGAATTTGGCGATTTGGTCAACATGGCACCCAAGGAGCTGGAAGAATGGCTCCAGACCGAAGAATCCGAGTCCGTCGGCCAAGACAGCGGCGACGGCGAGGCCATCGGCCACAAGAGCGGCGAGCGCATTGTTGACATTAAGCATAAGAAGGTGGACGACTACACCGACGACGACTATGAAATGATGGGTCGGGTGATTTCTTATATCAAGCGGCACAGCGCGCAGGGTCCCGAGAGCGACATCAAAGAGAGCCGCTGGCGCTACTCGCTGATGAACTGGGGCCACGACCCCTGCAAAGAGGACGGGGCTGGCTGCTAACTTTTTGCACGCGGAAAATTTCTTAGCAATTGGGGGATAAGAGTTTTGTAAGAGCCCATCGCCTATCCTCATGACAAGAGCGCCGGTCAACCTTCTCAATACGCTCTCTCGCAATCATCATCCCCTACGTTGTTGCGAGGACCGGTGCTCTTTTTATTTTTTATTCACGCTTCAGTAAAAGGTTTCGTCGCGCGCGACCGTGTGTGGGGCGACCACTGCGTTCTCGGCCACGCGGCAGTGCTCGAGATGCGCGTAAGGCCCCACCACCGCGCCGCGCCCCACCACCGTCTCGCCCCGCAGCCACACGCCGGGGTAGAGCGTCACGTCGGGGGCTAGCGTCACCATGTCGTCGATGAAAATTTGCTCGGGGGCTATCATCGTCACGCCCGCAAGGAGCCAGCGGTCGCGGACGCGGTCGCGCAACAGCCGGTCAACCTGGGCGAGCCCGCGACGGTCGTTGACGCCCAGGACTTCCGTCTCATCGTTCGCGCGCACCGCCCGCACCGCGCGGCCCGCTCGCAGGTAAAGGCCGATGAGGTCGGTCAGGTAGTATTCCCCGGCGGCGTTACGGTCTGAGAGCCCCCTGGAGAGCGCGAACACCTCCGGCCCGAACAGGTAGACGCCCGCGTTGATTTCAGAAATGCGCCTTTCGCAGGGCGTCGCGTCCTTTTCCTCAACAACGCGCGCCACGCCGCCCGCCCCGTCGCGGACGATGCGCCCCAAGCCGGTCGGGTCGGCGACCTCGCAGGTGAGGAGCGACATCCCGGTTTTGGATTCTTCCCCGGTTTGCTCGAGGAGCGCGCGCAGGGTCTCGGTGCGGAGCAAAGGGCCGTCGCCGTTAAGCACCATGATGCGGCCCCCGAAGTCCCCTAGCGCCGCCTCCGCCTCGAGCAGCGCGTGCCCCGTGCCTCGCTGTTCTGCTTGGATTACAAAGGTGAGGGGATAACCCTTGAGCCGCGCCTTGATAAGGTCGGCTCCATGACCCACCACCACAACGATGTGAGCGGGCTCTAGCGGCAGCGCCGCGCGCACGACGTGCTCGACCAGCGGACGCCCCGCCGCCTCGTGCAGAGGCTTGGGCAACGCCGACTTCATCCGCGTGCCCTGACCCGCCGCCAGAATCACGACGGCCAGCGGGGAGAGTTCACTCACCGCCTGCGCGCCTCCAGGCGGGCGCGCTCGCCCCGGTCGGTTTCGGTCGGGGAAAGCGTCAGGAGCATGTAGAGCGCCACGAGGACAAGCGGGATGCTCACGAGCTGCGTGAGCGTGAAAAGACCCACGCCGGGCTCGTTCAAACCTTCGGAGAGGTAAAGATTCCAGAAGAGCGGGTTGTCGCGGAAGGTCTCTTCCAGCACAGAGCGCAACACCGAATACCAAAGGACGAACATCCAGAACACGTAACCCGGCGCGCGGCGGCGCGAGAGCGCCCAGAAGGTGATAAAGATAAGGAGCACGCCCACGACCACGCCGTAAAACTGGGTCAGGTGGACGGGGCCGCGCACATAGTCGCCGGTACAAAATGCTTGGGTCGTGTTGTAAACAATTTCGTTCGGGAGGATGCACACGCCCCTAAAGGACGCCCACAGGTTGTCGCCAAACACGAAACGCCCGAACGCGCCAAGGGTGTCCGTGCCCGGCGCGGGCCAGGTGAAGCCGACGGGCCAGTCCGTCAAGCGTCCGCCCGTGTCGGTGCCGTTCATAAAATTGCCGATGCGCCCGCCGATAATGCCAAAGGCCGCGGTGGGCATCATCACGTCTAAGTAAGCCCACATGTTGAGCCGGTGGATGCGCGCATAAATCCACACCGCCAGCACGATGCCCAGCACGCCCCCGTGAAAGGAGATGCCGCCCTGCCAAATGTAAAGGGCCGACACCGGGTCGCCGCCGGGGCCGAAAAAGGCGCTCGGCGAGGTGAGCACGTACACCAAGCGCGCGCCGACGATGCCCGCGAGCACCAAGTACACGAGCATGTCGAGCAGCTTTTCGGGGTCTAAGCCGCGCTTCGGCGCGAGCCTGACGGCGACCCAGGTGCCCAGAAGCACGCCCAGGGCGATGAGAAAACCGTACCAGCGGAGCGCCAGCGGTCCGAGTTGGAGCATGATGGGGTCCATAAATTCCCTTTCGTACAGCTCGAGGCGTTCTTACGCGCCCACCCTTGTCCCCTGATCAGCCGTGAACAAGCCAGCCGTGAGGGAGCTTGAGCGGGGTGGGGGGCCTCGAGCCCAGTCACAAACGCCCCCAGTATATTCCCCCGCCGCGCCTTTGGCTACGCAACGCAACGGGCAGAGGCAAATGTCACGCGCCGCGCGTTATCTTAGAACGTGACGCCGAGACGCGCCCAAAACGCTAGAGGAGCCGCGGGAACACGATAATGCCAATCGCAATCACGATAAAAAACTTCGCCACCACGCCGCCGAGCGTGCCCAACAGCGCGCCCACGCCCGAACGCGCGGACTCCTGGAGGCTGCGGCGGTTGATGATTTCGGCCACGACCGCGCCTAAAAGCGCGCCCAGGAGAAAGCCAAAAGGCGGAAACCAGATGACGCCCACGAGCGAGCCGATCACGCTCCCCCACACCCCCGCCCGGCTCGCGCCGAAGCGTTTGGCCCCCACCACGCCCGCCACGTAGTCGAGCACCCCTGACAGCACCGCCAGCGCCACCACCCAGAGAATCCCGGTGACGCCCAAGCGCTCAAAGCCGGTCATCCACCCCGCCAGAAGCGCGCCCACCGCGGCCACGGGCACGCCGGGCAGCACGGGCAGGATGATGCCCGCAATACTTACAAGGTAAAGAAGCGTAAAAACAATAAAGGCAAAAAGAGCCACGCCTCTAGGTATAGCAGGTATTATCTGGTTTAAGCGGTATTCAGTTTACGGGTACTGTCCAGAACGTAGTTCTGAGGATAGTACCTGCACCCATAGACTCAGTGTTCATAAAGCCGTTATACACGGTTGTTAGGCTCATGCGTCCGACTCGAGACGACCCGAGCATAACCGGGGTAGATACCGCCAAATCGGAACCGCCCCTCCCCAACCTAAGAACGCGCCCCCCAGAGGGCGTTTGGACGCTCATGACCTCCCCCTTGACTCCCCCCTTGACAAGGGGGGAGTGAGGGGGGATCTGCCTCTGTCAACTCCCTATAAAGCCGGTCAGAGATAGATCCAATTCCCTTATTAAGGGGGGCTTTGGTAGGAACTCGAGCTTTCCTCAAACACCCACTAAGGCGCTCCGGTGTGAGTCCTCGAGGCGTCCTTGGCGCGGCGCTCGAAAGACCGCTCCCGCTCGTGGCGCAATATGAGCTCCGCGCGGTTTTTCGACTCGTACTTGTAGAGCAATTCTGAGACGTAGACCTTGACGGTTTTTTCGGCGAGCCCAAGGCGCTTGGCGATGCCCTTGTTGGAAAGTCCCTGGAGGAGCAACGTGAGAACCTGCGTTTCGCGTTCCGTCAGGGTGGGAGGGCCTGACGTGACCAGACGGTTCAACACGCGGTTTAGGACACGGCGCTCCGCCCACACGTCCCCGCGCAGCACCGCGCGCACCGCGCGCCCCACCTCGTCCGCCGCCTCCTCGCCGCTCAAGTAGCCGCGGTAGCCTACGCTCAACGCGCCCAATTTGGCCGCGTCGCTCTCGCCGATGAGTGCGAGCGTGGGGACGCCCGGCGGGAGCGGGTAGGGCGGCGAAAGGCCCCGCAGGTCCCACATCGCCAGGTCGGCGTGAGGCGGCACCTCGGCCCCGCTTTCCCCCTCGCAACCCGCTTTGGCGAGGAGCGCGCCCAGCGCCTCGTTGATGAGGTGCGAAGGCGAGCGAACCCACACCACGGGCGTATGAGCCCTCCCGCCGAAATGGAGACGTGCAGCACCCTCCTTGGTCACGGGACCGGCAACAGGTTTGACGGCGGGTGGGACCTCGTCACGGACGGTCTGCATAAAAACATCCTCCTCTTTGCTCCTCTAAGAACCTCTGATTGCATCAACCCGTACAAAACGCCTTTTGCAAAGACAACCTTCTTCCGCTACGCCCTACCGCCTCTCCTCGGTCTACTCCGGCGGCCAAGGCGGCGCTTCATGAAGGGGATGATCCCCGGCCCACACCCCGCCCCGCGACACCGCCAGGAGCGCCCGCTCGAGCGCCTCCCCGTCCGCGCGGCGCGTGAGGTAGCCGCGGTACCCCAGTCTGAACACCCGCGCGCCCGCCGCCTCGTCCAGAACGAGCACCAGCGTGGGGAGGGGACGAAGGGCGCGTCCGCCAAGCCTCATGGGGCCGTCACTAACAGGGTTTTCCCCAACCAGGTCTTCCCCGGAAAGGTCCCACAGCACCACCTCGCTCATGGGCTCCCGCCGGGTAGAGGCGAAAAAGCCTCTGGCTCTCACGAGTTCCGCGAGCGCCGCCGCGGTCACGTTTGAAGATGAGCGCACCCAGACGTGCATCAAGCACTCCCTTGCGTTTCTGGCTTGTGCTCCGGGAGAGCGCGACGCGTGAGAACGTGCCGGAAGCGCGCCGGAACCTCTTATGAGGCTTTCATTGTGCGGGTATGCGACATTCTTGTCCAGGGTCGGGGGGTGTAGAGAACCTACGCCTGAAGTCTTAAGCCCCGCGCAGCGCCTCTTACGGACCTGCGTCTGTGACGGATACACCGAGCAAAGATGCTGACGCGTTTTACATTAAACTATAATTAAGTATAATGAAGTTCATGAACATCTTCTAGCGTCGTCTGGGATGGGCTTCGACAGTCCCGCGGCCGAAGCCGCGCGTCTGGTTCTAAGGAGCTTTAGATATGCCGACCATATGGGTTCACTCCGAATCGAAACTCATCGACGAGGCGCTGGCAACGCTGCTCGGGCGGGCGCGGCTCAAGGTCGTCACAGGACCCGCCAAGCCGTCCCGGGCGGACGTGGCCATCTGGAGCTTGCGCACCCTCAAGCCGCCCTATCCTCTGCCCCCCGACCTGCCCACGCTCGCGCTCATTGACGGGATGGACTCGGACAAGATTTGTGTTTTGAACGCGGGCTATAAGGGCTACCTGAGCGGCGAGGAGAGCGCAGAGGACGTGGGGAGCGCCGTCTACGCGGTGCTCGGGGGAGAAGTCTGGGCCGAGCGGTCCATCTTAAGCCTTTTCGTCCGGTCGCAGGGCGCGCCCACGCTCACCGCCAGGGAGCACCAGGTGCTCAGCCTTATTGTCGAGGGCTTGACCAACAAGCAGATCGCCCAGCGTTTGACGCTTTCTGAAAAGACCGTCAAGGTTTACGTCTCCAAAATTTTAGACAAGCTGGGTGCGAAGAGCCGCACGGAGCTTATCGTGCAGCACGTGCGGACCTCGGGAACAAAGTTGTAGTAGAAAATCAAAGTCGGTAAACACTCGTTTACCTGCGTGCGGCGCTCGAGCCCTGGCTTCAGCGTTCCGCTCGAGGCGCTGGCTGCAAATCTCCAACCACAAAATCTTCTTTGTCAGAACTTTGGCTAGCCATGCGTGCCGCCATCCGGTTGCGGGCCAGACATTCGTTTGAGCGACCGAACGTCGTGCTGTTTGCGCGCCGTGAACGTGCCGAGGTCTTAGGACCAAAGACGTAAACGCCTTAGAACACCCGTCCCTTGGCGTCTCGCCTCCCCTCCTCTACCCTTGGTTTAAAGAAGGTGAGATTTACGTGAGGAAGATGGGGCTAGGAACTCGTGCGGGTGTTTTGCACCCTAGATATGCAAGCTGTACGGGCTGATAGGCGGACGCGGCGTCTTAAAAAGCGTGATGGCCTGGACGCGACCACGCTCCCGAAGCCGCTAAAACGGCGTTCACCCTTCGCAACGCTTGCAAAAGTATCGAGCGCATAGCCCTGACGAAATGTAGGCTGCACAACCATCACAAGTGGGCGTGCTCCACGACCCGCAGTGACCCACGGCTGGATTCACAGCCAAAGCCACGGTTGCCGCGCGTCACACCATCCCCAGCAAAGAGGAGACTGTATGCGTAAATATAAGGTTTCGTCATGGGCCGTTCTGCTCGTCGCGCTCGCGCTAGTCCTGGCGAGTTGCGGTAAGCAAAGCCCAGAAGTCGACCCTACTGAACCGACAGCGCAGGGCGTGCTCGAGGTCGCGCTCGCGGGCGTCGAGACGGCGGACGTCATCGTCGCCAGCGGCGAGAAGACCGTCTGGCAGGGCGCGGTCACGGGGTCGAGGGAATGGACCCTCGAGCCGGGCACCTACTTGGTCGACGGCCTGCCCGTCGCCAACCTGCTCGACCCGACGTTGGCGCAAGTCGTCGTGACCGCCAACGGTCGCACCCGCCTCACCCTGAACTACGAGGCGGTACCCGGCCGGACGCCGGGAAGCCCGAGCCCCGCCGACCCCGTCGCCGCGCTCGCCGCCGTGACGGCCGTGGACATGGGCGGCGTGGCGCTGCCCTCCAGGCTTGAAGTCAACGCCAACAAAGACGTGATGATCTACGCGTCTCAGACCGAAGAACCGGTATGCGTGACGGTGCGGGCCACCGACGCCAACGGCCATCCGGTCGCGGGTGCGCAGCTCACCGTCAACACCGCCGAGTCGGAGTTTATGGACGACCGCATCGCCATCATCCGCGGCTGCGCCGAGCTAGGCGGCATGAGCACCCAGGGCTCGAGCACGCAGGGCTTGAGCACGGCGGCCTTCCGCGACTCCCTCTACACCGACGCGAACGGTGAGGCGACCTTCACCCTCTACGCCTCGCTCGGCACGGATGAGTTCGCCGACGAAGGCGACGTCGCGCGGATCGTCGTGTCCGCGGAGGGCGACGGCGGCTCGGCCTTGGTCGAGTTCAAGCTCGTGCCCTACAACTTGGCGCACCTCTACTTAAACGGTGAGGCGGCGGACATGCGCACAGGGTCGGCGTTTGAAGAAATCAACATCTTCGACACGAACGACCGCATCGAGAATCCCCTTCGCAACGTGTTCAACGTCGAGGTGGACCTTTTCGCCAAGCAGCCGGAGGAAGAGATAGCGGTCGACGAGATAGGCTTCGTCTGCTTCTCCTTGACCGAGGGCGCGGACGTGGTGACGTTGGACGGCGTGGATCTGGACGACGGCATCACCGCGCCCGACGGCGAGGTGCTCATCGACCCCATCGCGCCCGGCGCGGACTGCTACCGGGACTTTGACGGCAGCCTCTCGCTGCGGCCCAACGACTCCATCTCCCCCGAAGACCTGCCCATCCAGGCGACGGTCCGGGCGGTGCTCTATACGGCGCTTACCTTTGGCAACACCACCTACTACTTCCCGCTCAAGGACGTCACGGTCACCAAGCGCTACATCGGCAACGTGCTGGACATCGACAAAACGGTCGAGAACCACGTGCTGACCTGGTACGGCGACAACTTGGACCTGATTGACGGTGACGACGACAGCGACGCCGGGACCGAGATAGACAACGACGGCGAGATCGACTACACGCTCGACCCCGCCAACGCGGTGCCCGCGGGAAGCGTCTTTACCACCACGGTCACCCTTACCGTCACCAACACCAGCCCCGCGCAAGCGGACGACGTGACGGCGACGGACGTCACGCTCGAGGACGACCTCCCCGCCGAACTCGGCGTCATCGAGTCGAGCTTGACTGATGGCGGCACCTATAATTCGGTGAATCACGCCATCACCTGGTTTGTCGGCGACTTAGCCCCTGGCGAGTCTGCCACGCGCTCCTTCGACGTTTACGTGCGCCAGAAGCCCGGCTTCTGCGTGGACGAAGAGGACTTGGCGGCGTCCGAGTTCTACACCGTCGGCTTCACCTTTGATAACGAAGACGACGACGGTGACGACAACGGCGACCGTGGCGACACCGACGTCTGCTACGACGACCCCTACGAGATCATCAACGGCGGCGCGCTCCGCGACGTTACCGCCGCCTGGTTCTTCGAGGGCACCCAGCAAGTCGTGGACTTCGACGGCTACGCGAACGAGGACGACGTCATCATCCACGCCGTGCGCCCGATTTTCGACATCAACAAGGAGCTCTTAAACCCGCAAGACCTGCCCTTCGACATCGGCATGGCGGCGCGCTTCGGCATCACGATTACGAACCTCGACCGCACGCTCTCCGACCCCGGTTACGCCGAACTTGCCGCGGAATACCCGAGCGAGTTTGACGGCTCTATGCGCGACAACCCGTACGCCCGCGATGTGAACTTGAGCGACATCTTCCTCATCGGCCTGGACTACACCACCGCCGACCCGCTCACCATTGTGGATGACGAGGGTGTCACGCCGAGCGCTGACTACAGCGCGACCTTCGTTGGCTCGCCCGACAACCCCCCGCCCGGCTTTGAGGCGTACCTGCGCGACTTCGGCGACAAGGCCGTCGCTTGGGACACCGTGCCCCTCATGGGCGGCGGCGACACGGGCAGCACGGAGCTTCTCTTGAACGTCAAGCTCTTCGATCCGGACTTCCACATCAACTTGGCGGCCTTGACCGCGGGCAACATGAACCAGGGCCAAGACCTTGGCGACTGCAACGTCGGGGCGCTGTTAGACTACGGCTTTACGGGCGTGGCTGAAGCGGAACTGGGCGCCGTATTCGGCGAGCGCTTCTCGTTCATCGCCGACTGCGCCGAAATCTTCTCCTTCGAGGCGGCAGACGCCTGGTTGGAACTCAACGACCTGGGCAACTACGACCTGGGCGCAGAAGAACTCCAGTTCCTGAGCGTAGTCACGCGCGGCGACGAGTTCATCTACCTCTTCTCGGTCCAGAACGGCGGCTTTTCCTCCGCCGACGAAGACGGCACCGCCGAGCGCACGACGCTTAGCGTTACCCTCGACGCTGGTAGCGCCGACAACGCCACGCTTACACAAGGCGACCTCATCATCCTCGACCCTGACGGCAACATCGTCGCCACCTTAGGCGCAACCTCAGTTAGCGGCGATACGGTCTCGTTTGGCCCTTACGACCACCCGGTAGGCTTCACCGCCATCTTCGTGGTGAGCGCAGACGCCGACAAAGTCGGTAACGCCACCGCGACCGCGACGGTCGATTGGGACGCCGACCCCAACGACACCCAGCAGCCCTTCTTGCCCTACTCGGTTGAAGAGACGGTGTCGATCAAGCCGCCCCAATAAACGTGTAGTAAGCAAACCCTAAGCCCTCTCGTAACCCCCGGTGAAAGCCGGGGGTTTTTATTTAAAAAGCGCGACGTTTTTCTGCGAGCCAACCACTCAAAAACTGCGCGCCGCCCCCTAAAGCGCTCCACGCAACCCAGGCTAAACTGAGCGCATGAAAACGCGCGTTGCACACCGAAATGACCTTAACGACGGCGAAATGAAAAGCGTGACCGTGGGCGACACAGAGGTGCTTTTGGCCCGCGTGGAGGGCCGCTACCACGCCCTTCACGCCCACTGCACCCACTACGGCGCCCCCTTGGCCGAGGGCATTCTGAACGGCGACCGGGTGATGTGCCCCTGGCACCATGCCTGCTTTTCGGTGCGGACGGGGGCGCTGTTGGAACCTCCCGCCCTGGACGCGCAGCCGACCTTTGAGGTGACGGAAGAGGACGGCGAGGTCTTCGTCACCGTGCCGGAGGACGCGCCGGAGAAGTGCGTGCCTGAGATGGCTTCTCCAGACGCTGAGAAAGACCCGCGTACTTTCGTCATTCTGGGCACGGGCGCGGCGGGTTTCGCCGCCGCCGAAGTGCTCCGCCGGGAGGGCTTCCAGGGGCGCGTGGTGATGGTGTCACAGGAAGACGCGCTTCCTTACGACCGCACCCTGCTCTCCAAAGATTATCTGGCCGAAGAAAAAACGATGGGCTGGATTCCGGCTCGAGCCCCCTCCTTCTACCAAACCCACGTCATCGACCTCATGCTTGGGCGGCGGGTGACGCGGCTCGAGCCCTCAGCCAAAAAGCTCACTTTTGCAGACGGCAACACACTTTCTTACGACGCGCTCCTCTTAGCTTCCGGTTCCAAACCCCGCACCCTGGATGTTCCCGGCAGCACCCTCTCCGGCGTGTTCACCCTGCGGAGCCTCCGCGACAGCGAGCGTATTGTTGCCGAACTTAACGAGGGAAATCGGGTGGTTATCGTGGGCTCGAGCTTTATCGGCATGGAGTGCGCCTCCTCGGCGAGGACGCGTGGTGCAGAGGTCACGGTGGTCGCGCGGTCAAAACCGTTTGCCTCCCTTTTTGGTGAGGATGTTGCAACAATGCTTCAAAAGCTGCACGAGGAGAACGGGGTGGTCTTTAAGGAGGGCGCGCAGGTGGAGCGGCTCGAGGGCAAGACACAAATAGAGGGCGTGGTGCTGAACACGGGGGAAAGGCTCCAAGCCGACACAGTCATCGTCGGCATCGGCGTGGAGCCTGCGACGGACTTTTTAGAAGGCGTGCCCAAAAACGACGACGGGGGCGTGTCCGTAGACGCGGCCATGCGCGTGGCGGGCGGAGACGGTCTCCACGCCGCGGGCGATCTTGCCGCCTTTGAGTACCGTGGCGAGCGCGTCCGCATCGAGCACTGGCGCGTGGCGATGCAACAGGGCGTTGCGGCGGCAAGGGCCATGCTGGGGCAGGACGTGAACTTCGACGGCGTGCCCCTCTTCTGGAGCAAGCAGCACGGCGTGGGCCTGCGCTACGTCGGGCACGCCGAAGACTGGGACGAGGTGGTGCTTGACGGCGACTTGGAGGCGCGCGAGTTTTTAGCGTACTACGTCAAAGGGGACGAAATTAAGGCGGTTCTAGGTTTTCAACGCGACGCCGAGCTGTGCGCGGTTGAGGAGTGTATACGGTTAGACGTGATACCGTCACCCGACGCGGTTCGTGAGGGTTTTGACTGGCAGGAGCATTTGAAGGCTCGAGCCTAACCCCTTTTTCACTCATGCCACGCTTCCGGCGCGCTGCGCTTCTCGCCCGTCATCGTGTCCACCGCGTGAGGCAGCACGCTGAGGATGGCCTCGAGTGATTCCTTGGCCCCCTTGGGCGAGCCCGGCAGGTTCACAATCAAGGTTTGGCGGCGGGTGCCGCAGACCGCGCGGGAGAGGGACGCCTTGCGGTTTTTCTGCATCCCCGCCAGGCGCATGAGTTCGGCCAAGCCGGGCACCTCGCGCTCGATAACCTCCAAAGTCGCGTCAGGCGTGCGGTCGCGCGCCGCCAGCCCCGTGCCCCCGGTGGTCAAAATGAGGTCCACCCCGCCGCCCTCGGACCAAACGCGCAGCTTCGAGCGAATCACCGCCTGCTCGTCGGGCACGATCTGGTAGTCCACCTCGGTAAAGGGACCCGCGCTTAAAAGCTCGCGTATCTCCCCTACCGAGGCGTCCGCGCGCTCCCCTCGAGAGCCCTTGTCGCTCACTGTCAGGATGGCCGTGCGAATCATGGAGGTAGGATACTCGAGGCCCCACCTCCAGGTTTGCGGAAAATCACATTTGAGAGAACAAGCATTCGGTCCGCTCGAGTTGTACGCGTGCCAACGCAAAACTTGGCGTAGACGGTGCGCCCGCGGTAGGCTAGAGCGTTTTGGAGGGCATCTCTTGTAGATTATAGATGATACCTCTAAGAGGAGGTTTACCTTGAAAATCCACGAATATCAAGCCAAAGAACTCATGAAAGCCCGCGGCATCCCCGTGCCCGAGGGCCGCGTGGCGACGACGCCCGAGGAGGCCGCGGCGGCGGTGCGGCCTCTGATAGAGAAAACGGGTAACAAGGTCGTGGTCGTCAAGTCGCAGATTCACGCGGGCGGGCGCGGCAAGGGTCACTTCAAAGAGCACCCCGACCTTGGCGGCGTCACCGTCGTGACGGACGGGCTTAAGGGCGGCCTCGAGGCAACTGAAAAGCGGGTGCGCGAACTCGCCGAAAAGATGTTGGGCTCGACCCTCGTCACCATTCAGACGGGCGAGGAGGGTAAAAAAGTCAACCAGCTTTACATCGAGCAGGGCATCGACATCGACCGCGAACTCTACTTGTCGGTCGTGCTGGACCGGGCGCAAGGCCGCAACATCGTCATGGCCTCGACTGAGGGCGGCACCGACATCGAGGAGGTCGCCGAGCACACGCCCGAAAAAATCCTGCGCGTCACCATCGACCCAGGCGTGGGGCTCACCGATTTTGGGGCGAGAGAACTTGCCTTTGGCTTAGGGCTCTCCGGTGACGCGTTCAAAAACGGCGTCAAGTTCATGAAAACCCTCGCCAACGCGGCGGTCGAACTCGACACCGACTTAGTCGAAATCAACCCGCTGGTTGTCACCAAAGACGGCAAGGTCATGGCCTTGGACGGCAAGATGAGCTTCGACAACAACGCGCTGCCACGTCACAAAGATGTCGCAGGGATGCGCGACGAGAGCGAGGAGGACCCCGCCGAACTCGAGGCCGCCCAGTACGGCTTATCGTTTATCAAACTCGACGGCACCATTGGCTGCTTAGTCAACGGCGCGGGGCTGGCGATGGCGACGATGGACACCATCAAAGAAGTGGGCGGCGAGCCCGCCAACTTTCTGGACGTGGGCGGCGGCGCGACCACCGAGAACGTGACCGCGGCTTTCAAGATTATTACCCAAGACCCCAACGTCAAGGGGATTTTCGTGAATATTTTTGGCGGCATCATGAAGTGCGACACCATCGCCGACGGGGTGGTGGCGGCGGTGAAGCAAGTCGGGCTCGAGGTGCCCCTGGTCGTGCGCTTGGAAGGCACCAACGTTGACCTGGGCAAAGACATCATCAAAAACGCGGGCATCGACGGCTTAATAAGCGCCGACGACATGAAAGACGGGGCGAAAAAGATTGTGGAGCTGGCCCAGTGAGCATTCTCGTTAACAAAGACACCAAAGTCATCATCCAGGGTCTCGGCGAAGCGGGCACGTTTCACACGGACAAGGCCATCGCTTACGGCACGCAGATGGTCGGGGCGGTGCGTCCCGGCAAAGGCGGGCAGACTGTCCACTTCGAGGGCGAAACCGACCACTCCGGCGTGCCGGGTCGGCCCGACACCTACAGCGTAGATTTGCCTTCTTTCAACACTGTCAGGGAGGCCGTCGAGCAAACCGGCGCGAACGCCTCCGTCGTCTACGTGCCCCCCATGTTCGCCGCCGACGCCATCATGGAGGCCGCCGACGTAGGCGTCCCGCTCGTCATCGCCATCACCGAGGGCATCCCGATTATGGACATGGTCAAGGTGAAGCGTTTTCTGGAGGGCCGCGACACACGGCTCGTCGGCCCTAACTGCCCCGGCGTCATCACGCCGCACGAGTGCAAAATCGGCATCATGCCCGGCTATATTCACAAAGCGGGCCGCGTCGGCGTCGTGAGCCGTTCGGGGACGCTGACTTACGAGGCGGTGTTTCAGCTCACCAACAACGGTTTGGGTCAGACGACGGCGGTCGGCATCGGCGGCGACCCGGTCAACGGGACTTCGTTTGTGGACGTGCTCGAGCTTTTCAACGCCGACCCCCAGACGGAGGGCGTCATCATGATCGGCGAAATCGGCGGCACCGCCGAGGAGGAGGCCGCGGCCTGGATTGCCGCCAACATGACCAAGCCCGTCGCCTCGTTTATCGCGGGGACCACCGCGCCGCCCGGCAAAAGGATGGGGCACGCGGGCGCGATTATTTCGGGGGGTAAGGGCACGGCGGAGGATAAGATTGCGGCCCTGGAGGGGGCGGGCGTGGTGGTCGCGCCTACGCCGACGGATATGGGGGATGCGATGATGGAGGCGATGCAAAAGGCTGGTGTGGCTTAGGGCTGAGAGTGGCGTAACACTTTTCAAGGTGTCACGCCACTCTCTATGGTGTAACCAAAATTAGAGGTGATGTAGTCAGATGGCAAACTCTTTACCTTCTATGCGGGACGAAATTCAAAAAGCGATAGTGGACGCGAGCATCACGCCCGATGAGCTACGTCTAGTAAGTCACTTGAAGTACCAGGATATTTTGATTCGGATTCTTGATGAGCGCACCAATCTAGGTGCCAAAGGACTTGATTACGAATGGTGGTGGGGAAACTTTAAAGAACCGACTTTCTCGCGGCAAATCGTAAACAATCAGGTCAAATTTAGTGCTCTTTTTCCACCCACTGAATCTATATGGTTCGTAGCCGAAGATTTCTACCGAAACAAGAAGGTGGGAAAGTATTGGCTATACGAAGGAACAATAGCCGCTATTGACAAACTTTTTTGGGAAATGTTTGGCTTTGAGTTTTACATCGTCCATCGTAAATTCGAGTGGTTACTGTGTTTAAATCATGACGATATTTTGGTTGCCTCAGGAGAAGAAGCGGTTAGCAGGCTTCAAAAGATTGACAGCTTTTCAGCAGACGCGCCTTGACTAGGCGCTTCAATGGGTTTTGAAGCATCCCGCCAAAAATTCACCACGAGTTCGGCATATGCTGCAAGCATGAAAGCTCGAGCCCCAAAGCCTCTTTTTCACCCCAAGGCGCGGCTCGAGCCTCACTTCGCCAGTAAACGCAGTATGATGATGGTATGAAAGCTCGAGTCACCGAAGACGGCGTCGTCATCCCCAAAGCTTGGCTCGAGGGGGTCGAGGCGGTTGAAATTCGCAGACAAGAAGACGGTATTCTCGTCGTCCCACTTCGCGCCGACCCCATCCTTCAGCTTGGCACCCAGCCTCTCGAGGACGACGCAACGGACGCTTCAGAAAACCATGACGCCTATCTGTACCCGTGAATCCCGTTTTTCTGGACACTGGTTACGTGCTTGCGCTAGAACTTGCCAACGACCAAAACCACCGCGCCGCCCTCTCTCACTGGCAAAGCTTTAGCGCGTCATTACCTCCTATTATCACTACCTCTTATGTATTTGACGAAATCGTAACTTTCTTCAACAGCCGCAACCATCACGTCAAAGCTGTAGAGGTAGGCCAAAGGCTGTTACAAAGCCCTGCTGTTCATGTGCTGCAAGTGGACGAGGCGCTTTTCCGAAAAGGCTGGCGGTACTTCCGGGAGCATCAAGACAAAAGGTATTCGTTTACCGACTGCGTCTCCTTCGTCGTGATGGCAGAGCAAGCTATCGTTGCGGCCCTGACCTTTGACAGACACTTCAGTCAAGCGGGCTTTGAGACGGTGCCGCGAGGCCGAACTGCATAAAGCGTGGCGTCTCTTTTTGTCTTGACTCGAGCCCCACAGTCTCTTTTTCATCCCCAAGGCGCGGCTTAGGGCGTGCTACTATCTTTACAAGAGACTAAGGTCGAGCAATTCAAAGGAAAGTTGGTATCAAGGTGCTCAAGCCCTTCAAATCCTGAGCTTGAGTCGTTACGTCCTTCCACCTTTAGCACCTGTAGTAAAATCGGGCTGTGAAGCCTAAGGTCTACTTAGA
The DNA here is from genome assembly GCA_965214995.1 of Trueperaceae bacterium. Taxonomy (GTDB): domain Bacteria; phylum Deinococcota; class Deinococci; order Deinococcales; family Trueperaceae; genus CBDCCT01. Next base: position 1,996,419 of record CBDCCT010000002.1, on the reverse strand, counting down.
GACGACCATCATCAGTTATCTCACGGCTCGCCCAAGCCGAGATTTGGTTACGGCTGCTTACCAGCAAATCACGCAAGACTGGTGGCTCGACACGCGTCCGCATTTCGACTTGTTTGTTTCGCAGCTTGTCCATCAAGAGGCGGGGGGCGGTGACGTTGGGGCCGCGGAGAAGCGGCTCGAAGCGTTGCACGGCATTCCGCTGTTGCCGACGAGCGAAGAAGCCCTTGCGTTAGCCCAAAGCATCATGCGTGAGGAGCTAGTGCCGCAAAGGGTTTCTGAAGACGCAGCACATATCGCCATTGCCACCACCAACGGCGTGGATTACCTCATGACGTGGAACCTCAAACATATTGCCAACGCCGTGACGCGCAGTAGGATTGAAGCGCTCTGCCGTGCTGAGGGCTACGAACCCCCTGTAATTTGTACACCTGAAGAGTTAAAGGAGGTAAGGGATGAGTGACGCGATCGTTCAAGAGGTAAGACGTATACGTGAGGAACACGCCAAAAAGTTCAACTACGACTTAGAAGCTATCTTCGCCGACCTTAAACGTCAAGAAGAGCAGAGTGACAAAACCTTTGTGTCGTTTCCTGCTAAACGTATCAAACCTGTTGTCAAGATACCCAAAGAATCGAAACATGCACCCTAACCAAGTGCTGCAAAGGTCACTAAACAAGGCTCGAGCCCCACAGTCTCTTTTTCATCCCCAAGGCGCGGCTTAGGGCGTGCTACTATCTTTACAAGAGACTAAGGTCGAGCAATTCAAAGGAAAGTTGGTATCAAGGTGCTCGAGTGGTCAAGCTGCCCTGCAGTTGAACGTCATCCTGAAAAGCTCAACGGTGCCTGGGTGTTCAAGGGCTCGCGTGTGCCCGTCAAAGCCCTTTTCGAAAACATTGAAGACGGCGCGAGCGTAGAGGATTTTTTGGCGTGGTTCCCTGGCGTGACCAAAGCACAAGTAGACGCCGTTCTGGAGCACACCAGCCGCAGCTTAGAAGCAGCCTAAAGGGTGAAGATTTTGTTTGACCAGGGTGTACCTCTGCCTCTACGAAAGCACCTGCCTGGGCACGAGATTTCTACGGCGTTTGAGTTGGGCTGGAACGAACTCAACAACGGCGAACTCATCGAAGCGGCTGAGAAAGCTACCTTTGATGTGCTGATAACAACCGACCAAAACCTACGCTATCAGCAGAACCTAGCAAAAAGAACCATCGCTATAATCGTACTGATGACCACCAGTTGGCCCAAAATACAAACCAAGCCTGATGTTATTTCTGCGGCGCTCGAGGCCGTTCGACCCGCAAGCTACACCCAAATAAAGCTCGAGCCCTAAAGCCTCTTTCTTGTTCCTAAGGCGCGGCTCGAGCTTACCTAGCAACCAACGGATACTTCTCCGGCTCTCGAATCATCGCCAAACTCAAATCAACATCTAAGTCAGGCCAGTGAAGATGCTCTGGTGCTTCCTCTACGACCAAACGAGCAGCGGGCAGACCCCGCGACCTTCTCGACATCGAACTCCTGACAAAGGGTGGTCAGGCTCGAGCTCACCTAGCCTGAACAAGCTGCGCCGCCGCGTGCCGCACCACCATCAAAGGAATATCCACCCCCGTCGTGGTGACCGAGTTGCGAAACTCCATCGTGTGATTCATTTCGGCGACTAGGAGGCCGCGCTCACTCTCGAGCACGTCCACCGCCACCACCCCGCCCGTCCCACAGCCCACCGCCCGCGCCGCGCGCAGACATACATCTTCTAATTCGTCATAAATGGGGCAGTTCGTCGCCACCGCGCCCCGCGCCGTGTTGGTTATCCAGTGCGCCGAGTGGCGGTATATCGCGGCGGTGACTTCATCCCCCACCACAAAGGCGCGGATGTCGCGGCCCGGCTTCTCGACGAACTCCTGAACGTAAAAAACCTTGTGCGCGGGGCCACCCAACGTCTCCTTGTGCTCCAAAACCGCCTCCGCCGCGTCGCGGTCATTAAGCTTGGCGACCATCCGGCCCCACGAGCCCACCACGGGCTTCATCACCACGGGGTAGCCGAAGCGTTCGCAGAGTTCCAACGCCGTTTCGCTGCTAAAGGCGAGGCCGGTGCGGGGCGTCTTGACGCCCGCTTTTAGCAGCGCCGCGTTCGTCGCCCCCTTGTCGCCGCAGGTCTCGATGACCGCGGGCCGGTTGATGACGACAGCGCCGAGTGCCTCGAAAACGCGGCTGAGCGCGAGCCCGCGCGTTTGGGACACGCAGCGCTCTAAGACCACGTCAAAGCGCGCCAGCGCGGACATGTCGCCAAAGTCGGCGCTCAGTTGCGGGGCGTAAAGCTTCTCAAAGGGGACACCCTCGCGCCCAAACGCCTCAAAGAGCATCCGCTCTTCGGGCCGCAGCCGGTCGTACAGGACCGCGACGCGCGGCCCGGCACGAGAGGGGCGTTCTAAAACCGGCACTACTCGCCCCAATCTTCGTCTTCTTCGGGGGCAAGCTCGAGCCTCAGGGGGTCCGTTTCCACCACCTCCAACTCGCTGCCGCACTCGTCGCAGACGATGAGCTCGCCTCTTTCCAGGCCTTCTTGCTCGACGCTATTACCGCACTCTGGACACATGGTTAACTCCTTTGAAGGTGAACGTGAACTGTCGTTGAAGATGTTTTTGGGTGGGGGCTCGAGGAAAACTTCACAATTCCGGTCGGGTTGGCAAGACGCCTCACCAAAACCCTTAATTTTGAAGGGGGCACTCGCTCGCACGCCAGGGACGCCGGTACGGAATCAGCCAAGCGGTTTTCGGAGCGCCTTCACGAGGGCTACTTTACGCTGTCAATTCACACCTGTCAAGCGAGGAAATTACGTGCTGGACGAGCTTCCTCTTTGTTTTTGTAGGTCGAACTCGAGCTTCGTGTAACAAACAAAACTGGCTTTTTCGCCCGCCTTGAATTGTTAAGTAAAAACCTCCAAAAACCACATTTTTAGAAGTCGCCTATACCGCCCAAATCCCGTCAAGCAAGAGGGTCACACCGGGCGCGCTCAGCCGCTCCCGCCGTGCGTAGAGGTAGGTCCAGACCGTCTCCCCTGTCGGGCAAATTTTCACAAGAACGCGGTGGTAGAGGGGCGGGGAGAGGTCGCAGCCCTCGAGCACGTCCAAGTGAGGCAGCGCCGCCCCTACATCCTCATAATCCAGCACGAAACCGTGAACCCGCCTCTCGCCCGGAATCATGGCGGGGTAGGCTTCGGGCTCGAGGGCGTAGAGCCGCATCCCCTCCACATAAGCCTCCCTCACCGAGAACGCGCCGCCAAGCTTTGCCACATGAAAATTCTTCCCGCCGGGCTTCAAGGTGCCGTAGACAAAAACGGTGCTTGGCTCAGAAGTCACAACGGACAGTAACCTGGAGAAAAGCCCTCTCTTACCCTTTTTCTCTCGCTTCTCACGTCCCCAGCGTCACCACACCCAGCGGAAACTCGTTCGCCCCGTCCACCTGAAGGAGCCGCGCGAGCTCATCGTCATAAAACTCGGCGCGGAAGGTGGCGACCAGGTCTAAGCCCACCGCCGCCATCACCGCGCACTGCGCCGCCGCGCCCGCTTCGAGGTACAAGTAGCGGTAGGCGCGGCTCTTGGCCCCGTCGTCGATGCGACTTGGCAGCCCCGTGTAGGCGATGATGGCCGCGCAGGCGTCGATGTCGGTGTCGCCTAAGAGCGCGTCTTGGAGGTCGAACGAGGGGTCGTGGGAGACGAGGTACTCCAACGAATGCTCGCGCGGGTTGTAGTGGTAAACCCCGGCAAAGACCCCCTCGACCTGCCTGACGATGAGGTAGGTCTCGACCCCCGGCAGGGGCACCGCGCTCGAGCGGGTACGCTGGCCGCCGTAGGTAAAACCCGCCGTGGCCCAGAGAATCTGCGACACGTCGCGCTGGCGCAGCCGACCGCCCTCGGGGATGCTCGCGCGGGTGGTGGCGAGCGCGGACCACAGGCCCTTGCCGCCTTTAAGGTCAGGGACGGGCAAGGCGTCGACCTCCAACGGGTTGGCGTAGACCTTGTAGGCCGAGACCGCCTTGCCCGTTTTGCCCGGCAGCCCGCCCCGGCGGTACTTGGTCTGCGATTGGAAGCTCGCGCCAATGGACTTGTCTTTGCTGTTGGGCACTCCGTCTCCTAGCGGTCCCCCCGCTGCGGTTGGCTCGTTGCGACCCCGGTCACCTCGCGTTTTGAACGAGTTTAACACCTAGTCACCCCGCAACGCACCCCCACCCGTGTCGCGGGCGCGCCCGCGACAACGCTCCTGCTTAGGTAGCGTAACAAATGTGGAGGCGCTTCTACACTGGTTTGGGGAGACCGGGCGCGACCTGCCCTGGCGGCGGGACCGCAACCCCTACCGCGTCCTCGTTGCCGAAGTGATGCTGCAACAAACGCAGGTGACGACGGTGGTGCCTTACTTTGAGTCTTGGCTGGGGCGTTTTCCCACCCTTCAAACCCTCGCCGCAGCCCCTTTAGATGACGTGCTCAAAGCCTGGGAGGGCCTCGGCTACTACCGCCGCGCGCGGTTTTTGCACGAAGCGGCGCGGGCGGTTGGGAGAGACTACGGCGGGGAACTTCCAAGGCGCTACGACGAACTCCTCAACCTCCCCGGTCTCGGCACCTACACCGCCGCCGCCGTCGCCTCGCTCGCCTTTGGCGAGGACGTGCTGGCGGTGGACGGCAACGTTAAGCGCGTCGCCTCGAGGCTCTTCACGCTCTCTCAGCCAACAGAAAAAGCAGTCAAGGCGAAGCTGCTGCCCCACTTACCAAAAGGGCGAGCGGGCGCTTTCAACGAGGCGCTGATGGAGTTGGGCGCGCTTGTGTGTACGCCCCGCGCCCCCCGTTGCGACGCGTGCCCCGTGTCCGGGTCCTGCGAAGCGTTCAGGGCGGGCCGCGTGGCCGAGTTTCCTCCCGTCAAACCAAAGAAGAAGCCTCCTCACATCCAGCGGTACGCCCTTGTCAAGATGGAGGACGGGCGGCTTTGGCTGAGGCAACGGGGAGAAAATGAGATGCTGGGCGGGCTGTGGGGCTTTCCGCTGTCGGAGGAGCCGGTGGAGGGCAAGCGGCTGGGGAGCGTCACGCACGCCTACACTCATTTCAAGATTACCGCGACGCCCGTGCTCGTCTCCAGTCCGCTCGAGGATGGGGCTTTTGTCGCTGTCGGACACCTCCCCAAGCTCGCTTTGTCCCGGCTCGACCACAAGATTTACGAGACCCTAAAGGTTCATCTGGCGTCACTGGAAACTTTAGAGGTTGACGCCGAACAGGCCGAGCACCCAGAGGTAGAGGAAGTAGAACACCGCCATGACCGTCATGGCGAGGAGCAGCGCCGGGACGAAGCCTAGTCCCACTCTTAAAAAGAGGGGCAGCGCGAGGAAAAAGACCAGCGAGGGCAGCACCACCCAAAAAATCGCGTTTGACAGCTCCACCACCGCCCCCGTATCGCGCGTGTCCCAGTAGAGCCAAGAGAGCGCGAGGACGGAAGTGAGCGGCAGCGAGGCGAGAACGGCGGCGAAGAGGCTGTAGCGCTTGCCGAGTTCCGAAACGCCCGCAATAATGAGCGCCGAAAGAAGTATCTTGACAAGAAATTGCATGACGCCATCCTACTAAAACGCATTTTCCCTGCCAAGTTCGTTATGCTGTGCGGATGAGCGAACGACACGAACGAGATTTAGGAAGACATATCTCTGAACTTATCCGAGACCTCAAGGACCCGCGCATCCCCATCGTCGTCACCGTCGAGCGGGTGCGGCTTAATCCCGACTTCTCCCAGGCCAAGGTGCTGGTGAGCGCGCTGGGTGACGCACAGGAACTCGAGGAGATGGAAGAGGCCCTCAACGGCGCGAGCGGCTTTTTGCAGCGCGAGCTGGCCCATGAGATGCAACTAAAAAAGACGCCCAAGCTGAGCTTTTCCACCAACCCCGCCGATGTTTTGTAGTGTGAGGCCGTGAAGCTGCGGGTGCGCTTTGCCGAAACGGACGGGATGGGGGTCGCGCACCACAGCGCGCATGTGGTGTGGCTCGAGGCCGCCCGCGTCGAGTGGCTGCGCGAGCGCGGGATTCTTTACAGCGACATCGAGGCGTCGGGGACCAACCTGGCGGTGAGCAGCTTAACCATTGACTACCGGAGCAGCGCCCGCTTCGACGACGAGATTTATATTCGGACGGAGCTGCTCGAGGCCAAAAGCCGCCGCTTCCGCTACCGCTACGCCCTCACCCGCACCCACGATGAGACGCTGCTGGCTCGCGCCGAGACGGTCCACGTGCCGACCGACCGCACGGGCCGGGCGGTGAGATTAGCCGAAAGGTGGTTGGGGGCGCTTAGGCTGCACCTTCAGCTTGATCCCCCCTAGTCCCCCTTATTAAGGGGGGAACAGGTTCAAGTCCCCCTTAATAAGGGGATTTAGGGGGATCGCTTTTGAGCAAAACACCCTCTGCGATTTACCAAGTTTAGTGAAGGGACCCTCGAGGGCGCAAGTGGGCTATAATCGTCGGTTAAGACTTACGCAGCGAGGTAGACATGACCAGACTTGCCAGCCGACAAGACACACAGACCAAACCGACCAAATTTCGCGGCGAAGCCCTTACTTTTGACGACGTTCTGTTGGTCCCCGCCCACTCCGAAGTTTTGCCCAAGGATGTCGCCATCGCCACGCGCTTTTCGCGCAACGTCGCGCTCAATATCCCCATCGTTTCCGCCGCGATGGACACAGTGACGGAGACGAGCCTAGCCATCGCCATCGCCCGACTCGGCGGCGTCGGCGTGGTGCATAAAAAGATGAGCGTGGAGGCGCAGGCCGAAATGGTCTTGAAGGTCAAGCGTTCCGAGGCGGGGATGATCGTTGACCCTATCACCTTAACGCGCGACGCGACTTTGCAACAAGCCGAGGACCTGATGCGCGAGTACCGCATCTCGGGCGTGCCGATTGTGGAGAGTAACGGGCGGCTCGAGGGCATTCTCACCAACCGCGACCTGCGGTTTGAGACCGACTACAGCAAACAGGTTGAGGACCTGATGACGCGCGAGAACCTGGTGACGGTGCCGGTGGGGACGACGCTCGAGCAGGCGCGCGACATTCTTAAAAAGCATAAAGTCGAGAAGCTTTTGGTGGTGGATGAGGCCTACAAGCTGCGCGGGCTCATCACGATTAAAGACATTACGAAGAAGCTCGAGTTCCCCGACGCCGCCAAGGACGGCTTGGGCCGCCTCCGCGTCGCCGCCGCGGTGGGCGTGTCGCAAGACCTGGAGGCGCGCGCCGCCGCGCTCGTCAAGGCGGGCGTGGACGCGCTCGTGTTAGACAGCGCCCACGGCCACTCGCAGGGGATTTTGGACGCGTTAAAGTACCTCAAAGAGAGCTTCGAGGTAGACGTGGTCGCGGGCAACATCGCCACCGCCGAGGGGGCGGAAGCCCTGATTGAAGCGGGCGCGGACGCGGTCAAGGTGGGCATCGGGCCGGGGAGCATCTGCACCACGCGCGTGGTCACGGGCGTCGGGATGCCGCAGCTTACCGCGATTATGGAGGTGGCGAACGTGGCGAGAGGGGCGGGGGTGCCGTTAATCGCCGACGGTGGCGTCAAGACCACGGGCGACGTGCCCAAGGCCGTCGCCGCGGGCGCGGACAGCGTGATGGTCGGCTCGATGCTGGCCGGGACCACCGAAGCGCCGGGCGAGACGATTCTGCGCGACGGGCGGCGTTACAAGGCCTACCGCGGCATGGGCAGCCTCGGCGCGATGGCCGGGGGCAGCGCGGACCGCTATTTCCAGGAGGATGCCAAAAAGCTTGTGCCCGAGGGCATCGAGGGCATGGTGGCTTACAAGGGTCCCGTCGGTGACGTGATTTATCAGATGGTAGGGGGCTTGCGGAGCGCGATGGGCTATTGCGGCACGCCGGATGTTAGCGCCTTGCAGGCGCGCGCGCAGTTCGTGAAGGTAACTCAAGCAAGTCTGATAGAAGGCCACCCGCACGACGTGACCATCACCAAGGATGCGCCCAACTACTCCGTCTCGAGGTCCTAAAAACCCGGTAGCATAAATCATGACCGACACACACGACTGGGTTGACTGGGGCGGGCTCGAGCAACGCATCCCCCTAGACGACCTCCCCCGCTTCCACCGCGCCTTTTTGACACTCTCCCGGCCCGAAGAGGATTGGGAAGAGGCCTCTTTACGCAAGGTGCAGGGCAAGGTGCAGGCGAGTTTAAAGCAGTTGGAGCGCGACGGCTTAGCTAAAACGGAGGAAAACAGGTTCTACGTGACTAAAACGATGATTCCCGAGGATTTCCAACCTTACGCCGATGAGGTCTAAGACCCCCCGATTTACCGTCAACGTCGAGGGCGCGATTTTCCGAGAAGGCCGCTATTTGATGATTGTGCGCGGCGCGGAAGAGAGCCACGCGCCGGGGACGCTGTCTCTGCCGGGCGGCAAGGTCGAGCACGACGAAATCGGGGAGGAGGTGCTCGAGCGGGTCCTAAAGCGCGAAATCCTCGAGGAGGTGGGGCTAAAGGTTGACGTGCTCGCCTACATAGAAAGCAAAGCCTTTGTCGCCGACGACGGCGAGCCCGTGGTGGACGTGGTGTTTCTTTATGCTTACCTTCAGGGTGAACCCGCCGTCACCCTTCCCGACGAGGTCGCCGACGTACGCTGGATGACGCCGCAAGAGGTCTCCGCGCATCCCGAAACGCCGCCGTGGACGCGGCAGAGCGTCGAGAAAGCGGAGCGCGTGCGGCTTGACCATGCCTCGTAACTGGCGGCGCGTGGTGGTCAAGGTGGGCACGAGTTCGCTCACTGACCTCTCGGGGCGCATCCACCCGCCCTTGATGTGGGCCATCGCTCGAGGCGTCGGGGTGCTGCGTGAGACTCTAGGCTGTAAGGTGGCGCTCGTCTCATCGGGCGCGGGCGCGGCGGGGCGCGAGCGGCTGGGGCTGTCGTTGCCCTTAACATTACCCGACAAGCAAGCCGCGGCGGCGGTGGGGCAGGCTTTGCTGATGCTCGACTGGGCTCGAGCCTTTGCCCCTTCTCCCGTCGCGCAACTCCTGCTCACCGCCTCGGACATTGGCGAGCGCGAGCGGTATGTGAACGCCAAGAGCGCGCTCGAGGCCGTCCTCAAACTCAACGCAGTCCCCATCATCAACGAAAACGACAGCGTGGCGACCAGTGAAATCAAGTTCGGCGACAATGACACCCTCTCCGCCTGGACGGGCTACCTCATGGACGCCGACGCGCTGGTGATCCTCACCGACATCGACGGGCTCTACACCGCCGACCCGCGTGCGCACCCCGAGGCGACGCGCGTTGGAGAGGTCGCGCGCGTCGCCGAGGTGCGGCACCTTGGCGGGCGGGCCGGGACGGGCCGCGGCACGGGCGGCATGGTCACGAAGCTTCAGGCGGCGGAGATTGCCACGGACGCTGGGATTGAAACGCTCATTATTGGTGGTGGGGGGGCGGGGCTCGAGGCGCTCGCCCACGGCGAGGTGCGCGGCACCCGCTTCTTGGCCGCCGCGCACCCGCCCGCGCGCAAAGCGTGGCTCGCCAGGCAACCCACCAAAGGCGTAGTCGAGGTGGACGCGGGCGCGTATGGTGCGCTCCAAGCGGGGCGTAGCCTCCTGCCGAGCGGCGTGTTGTCCGTCTCGGGCACTTTTGCGTTTGGCGACGCGGTGGCGGTGGTGCAGGGTGGGGCGCGGGTGGCGCAGGGGCTGACGAACTACGGCAGCGAGGCGCTATTAAGGATTAGGGGGCGGCACACGCGGGACATCGCGGCGGTGCTGGGGTACAAGGATTATGATGAGGTGATTCATCGGGATAATTTGGTGTTGGTGGGTGGGGGTAGGGGGCTCGAGCTTTAGACCTGGGCACAGATTTTGCTTGAACTGCGAAGAAAATAATAGCCAATGAACTGTTAAATACCTAAAATTTGAGCAGTATGTTACGAATAGGTGATTACATCTTCTTTCCCGGTGGTGGCTCAATCGTCGCCATTACCTACATTCTCATGTCCGTTGCTGTTGCTTTGTTGAGCTGGCTCTTTTACCGTTTTCGTGTTGGGGGCGCGCGTTTAGCGAAAAAGCAGTTTCACATGGATTGTCCGAACACCCAAATTCTTAGCAGCAAGATGTTTAGTCTTGGCAGCTACCACTATGTTGAGTTTTATCCTAGAACAGGCGAACCTGTGGTTTATCAAATTGCGCGTAAAGAAGAAACGGCTTGGAGAGTAGCCGACCCACGCAAATCATTTAATGAGTCGTATTAAAGGCATTATAAAGACGCCGACCTTCTCAGCCGCATCATCCTCGAGCCCGAGCTTTACCAACGATTCTCAACAACAGCCGTAAGACGCCGGTATTAGCGGGCGCGTTTCCTACTGTTTGGAGTCTGGCAACGCTATACTCTAGCCATGACACCGGGCGACAGATTCTCCCCGACTCAGCAACGCGCCCTCCGGGCGTTCTGTGAAAAGCACGGCGTGAAGCGTCTGGCTCTCTTTGGCTCGGTCATTACAAACCGTTTCGATGCTCACAGTGATGTTGATGTGCTCCTCGAGTTTTTACCGAACCGAATACCGGGCTACGCGTTTTTCTCTTTCAGTAACGAGTTGGAGCGCATCTTGGAGCGGCGCGTGGACGTAACCACACCGGGGGGGCTCCACCCCCTGCTGCTGCCACACGTTTTAGAAGATGCTCAGACAGTTTATGAAGCTGCCTGAGCGAGACGAGCTTTACCTGTGAGACATGCTCACCTATGTCATCAAGGCTGTTGCATTTGCGCAGGAAACGACGCTCGAGTTTAGAGTTCTAAGATCTACAAGCGGTTTTAGCCGTAGCCGCACCCTAGTCCGCTACTTAGTCTATACTGGTGCTATGAGCACTCTGGTCAACATCCACGAAGCCAAAACGCACTTTTCCAAGCTGCTCGAGCGGGTCGCGCTGGGCGAGGAGATTATCATTGCTCGAGCGGGCGAACCCGTTGCACGCCTCTGCCCATTGACGCAGAAGCGGGCGCGTACGCCTGGGGGAGCGAAAGGGCTTGTCGTGCCGGAAGGCTTCTTTGACCCGCTACCTGACGATGTCCTCAAAGCCTTCGAGTAGTGCGGCTGCTCCTCGACACGCACACCTTTTTGTGGTGGACGGCGGACGACCCGCGGCTCTCCGAGAACGCTAGAGGGGCGATAGCGAGCGCCGCAAATGAAGTTTTCGTGAGCGCCGTCAACGGGTGGGAGATAGCGATTAAAGCGCGTTTAGGCAAGTTGCCCTTACCCGAAGCGCCGGACCTCTTCATGGCGCACATGGTGCAGCGGCACGCTTTCGGTGTACTTCCTATCACGCTGACGCACGCCGTACACGAATATCACCTGCCCTCGCACCACAGCGACCCGTTTGACCGGCTGCTCGTCGTTCAGGCGGAGTTGGAAAAACTCACCTTGGTCACCAACGACGCGTTTATTAAAACCTACGGTGCAAGCACGCTGTGGTGAAACAACACACGTCGGGCTGGTCTATATGGCCGTGCTAAAATAGCCACATGGACGCGTTCATCCCCCCGCTCGAGCCCTCAAAGAGCGTGCTTCACAACCTTGGCCTTGCGGAGCGCCCACACGACCTCATCAAAGCCGTCAAGGGCGGCCTGCCTATCCAGGTTTTTCGCGCCTTGGCCGAGGCGCTCGAGCTGAGCGACGCGGCGCTGGCGAAGCTGGCAGGCATCAGCGGCACGACCCTGACCCGCCGCAAACGCGCCGGGCAATTGACGTTTGAAGAGGGCGAACACGTCCTCCGGATTGCCACCTTGCTCGAGCGCGCGACGCAGGTATTCGAAAACGTGAACGACGGGGCTCTTTGGCTCAAAACACCTAATTTGAGTTTGGGCGACGTTACGCCGCTCGACTACGCCGACACGGAAATTGGTGCCAGAGAAGTCGAAAACCTGCTCGGGCGGATTGATTACGGCGTTTACAGTTGAGTCTATCAAACTACCTCTGACGCTGTTTGTATGGCTAGCGTCCTCACGGCTTGGCGGCTCGTTAGGCCCAAGTACAGCACTCAGGCCGACGCTTTTGGTGGTGAGGGCGCGCGTCTTTTCGGCGGGCGTTGGAACTCGCCGGGGCTGCGGGCTGTTTACGTCTCCTCGAGCCTGTCGCTTGCCGCGCTGGAAACGCTCGTCCATGCGGACAGGCGACGCTTTGAGCGGGATTACGTCTCTTTCAAACTCTCCATTCCCGAGGCGCTTGTGCTCGAGCTGCGCGCCGAAAATCTCCCCGAGGATTGGCGGGCGCGGGCGGTGAGCGGAGGCGCGCGCCGCGTCGGTAACGCCTGGCTGACGGCTCACGCTAGCGTTGCCCTGGCCGTTCCCAGTGTGATCGTGCCCGAGGAGCGAAATTATCTTCTCAATCCGGCTCATCCACAGTTCTCTGAACTGAACATTGAGGCGCCGCGACCCTTCCGCTTCGACGCGCGGCTCGCGGATGAGGGTTGATTTTTTGCTTCATCCCCTTTTAAAACCTGCTAAACGAGCATATATTCGTGAGGTTGACTTGATTTCTGATTCTACGCGGCTAAGTTGAGGGGCTCGAGGAAAACCTACTTGAACCCACGCCCAAGCTTTTCACAGCCCTACTGTCCTAGAATGCACCCTGTGAGCGCCGCCGAACTCCTTAGTCGCATCACCCTCGAGCCTAAGATTTGTCAATAATTTTCAACGACAGCCAAAAGTTGCGCGGGTGCGCCCTCACGTTGACCGACCTTTGGGAAGAGCGTATCTTACGGTATGACGATACGTCCGCTACTGCTCGAGCGCGTGCCGGAACGCAAGGTCATTTAGACGCCGACGCTGAGCGCCCGCTCCTGCCTCTCACTCACGGAACCGATGACGGCGGCTCGAGGAAAAGCGGGCCGAATCACCCCCAACACCTCGTCCGCTCGAGCCTCGTCGACGCTCAAGAGCAAGCCCCCGCTCGTCTGCGGGTCCACCAGCGTCCACCACTGGAGGTCGCTGAGGTCGCCCCGCCCGCTCGTGTGGGGCTCAGCGTAGGCCGTGTTGCTCCGGTGCGCCTTGGTGAGGATGTTGCGGCGCAGCGTCTTGTCGGCGTGCTCGAGCAGCGGCACCGCGCCCGCGCTTAGTTTTAGGGTTTTGTTAGAGCCCTGCGCCAGGTGAAGCGCGTGGCCGAGGACGCCGAAGCCCGTCACGTCGGTGGCGGCGTGGACCGCGCTGTGCAAGGTGGGGGGGAGCTCGAGCCGGTTGAGCGTTTTCATCGAGGCGACGGCCTCGCTGATGTCTTCATAGCTCACCTCGTCGTTTTTGAGGGCCCCCGTGAGCGTGCCCGTACCGACCGCCTTGGTGAGGATCAGCGCGTCGCCCGCGCGCGCGCCGCGGTTCGTCCAGAGCCGGTCGGGGTGCGCGAGCCCGGTCACGCTAAAGCCGAGCTTGAGCGTGTCGTCGTCTATCGAGTGCCCGCCGACGAGCCGCGCGCCCGCCTCGTTGATTTTCTCCGCCGCGCCCGCCATGAGGCCGCGCAACACGTCCAGCGGGAGGGTGTCCAAGGGATAGGCAAGAATAGTCAAGGCGGTGGTCGGGGTCGCGCCCATCGCAAACACGTCCGAGAGCGCGTTGGCCGCCGCCACCGCGCCGAAGTCTTGAGGGTCGTCCAAGATGGGCGTGAAAAAGTCGAGCGTCTGGACCATCACCGCGTCGTCCCCCAGCCGCCACACCGCCGCGTCGTCCAAAAAGTCGGTGCCGACGAGCAGGTCCGGGTGGTCCTGCCGGGGCAGCGCCCCGAGGAGTCCCGCGAGCGTGCCCGCGGCTATTTTGGCGGCGCAACCGCCCTTGGTGACGGTCTGCGTCAGGCGGATGGGGATGTTTGGGCGGGCAACTGCGTCAGCCACGCGGCACACTCCTCACGCGCGCCCCTAAAGAGGACGCGGCGGTCTGTTTGTTCTAAACTTTTGCGGTAGAGCGGGTCGTAGTAGTCGGTTAAGAGCGGCGCGATCCAGGCGCGGTGGGTCGCGGGCTCGAGCCAAGCCCCACCCCGCGCCGCGTCGTTGAGCGCCGCCACGCCGCGCGCCACAGCGGGGCCGCCGAGACGCTTTTTGAGCCGGAGGAGCCGGGACTCGAGAAAGGCCCGCACGCTTTCCACCCCCCGCTCGCGGGTGGGGCCGAGCACATAATCTCGGTGGATGTTTTCGACGCGGCGCTCCAGAGGTTCTTCCACCAGCACCATAGGGCTCGTTTGAACAGCGTGAAAGAGCGCGTCGGGAATCTGCCTTTCGCCCACGTTGCGCGACTCGTCCTCGAGCACCAGCCAGCGCGCCCCGGAGAGCACGATCTTGGTCGCCAATGAGTTCTCAAACGTCGCTTGACTCGGCTGCGGCCCCAATTCCCCAAAGGCGCTGCCCCGGTGGTTCGCCTCGGCTTCTAGGTCGAGCACCAGGATGTCGCGTGCGGGGGTGTTCGCACTCGCACGATCCACCTCCCGCAGCACCTTGGTTTTGCCCGTGCCCGTGAGCCCCGCGATCACGAGCGCCCTCCGCGTGGGGACGAGGCGTTCGGCCTCGGCCGTCACAAACGCTCTCAGCGCCTTGTAGCCGCCCTCGACCCGGCGCACCTCGGGCCGCCCGATAAACTTAGTGGCGAGCTCGCTCCGCAAACCCCCGCGCCAGCAGGTCACGGCGGTGGGTCCCTCCGCGCAGACCGCCCGCCAGCGCGCCACGCGCTCCGGCAGGGCGGCGTCCGTCAGCTCGTGGCCGAGCGCGACCGCCGCCGCCTGCCCCGCCTCCTTGTAACGGACGCCGACGAGGTGACGCTCGTGGGTGGTGAGGATGGGTTCGTTGAGAGAAAAGGGCATCGCGCCGCGCGCGAACTCGACGGGCGCGCGCACGTCTAGGAGATTGAAAGAAGGCGTGCCGCCGCCCCTGGGGTAGAGGTCGTGCGGGTGGAGGAGCGCGCCGTTCACCCCTTTAGTCTAACAAGCCCCGGTTTCGGGATGGTGTCGCGCCGCGCTTCGAGCCTGAGTGCGCTTGTAACACATTCAGCTTAATGCTTTGTGCTCGAAGAACCGCCACTTTACCGGGCGCTATCTACTGCACGTTACGCTTTGGTCCAGCTCGATTTTTACGCCTGCCGACATCGCCTCTACGGGGCCTCGAGCTTTCGAGCCCGCGCCTTCAACACAGAACGCGGGCGTTTGCGATAGCATAAACGTGCATGAGCAAGTACGTGGTCCGCCTTTCGGAGCCCCTCGAGGTGCCCGCGCGCACCGTGGCCGGACGCGCCGCGCCGCTCCTGCGCACCGAGGCGAGCCGGCTCGAGGGGCTCCTGTCCAGGGGCCCCGGCGTCGTGACCCAGCCGACGACCCGTGGTGAGGCGCAGCGCGTGGCGGACATCCTGGCCGCGGCGGGCGCGCCCGCGCAGGTGGTGCCCGCGGCCCCCGCCGAGTTTGATGCGCCCCCCGCGCCTCTACCGGGTTCAGCACCGGCCAGACCGCGCTCGAGCGCGGTTTCCTATACCACCCCGCCCCCTGATACAAAACCCGCACGCCGCCTCTCACTCCGCGGCAAGCTGCTCCTGCTCACGCTCCTGCCCGTGCTGCTCCTCGCGGGGGCGGCGCTCTACGTCGGGTTCGGGGCGGTCGGGGCGCAGGACGCGCTGCTCGCCTCCTGGGGCGACGCGCTGGCGCTGACAATAGCGTCGGATGTGAGCGCCGCCATTGCCCAAAATGGGCTCGCCGTCGGGGGCACGCTGGACGAGGAGGCTGTCCGCTACGCCGCAGGGCGGCTGCGCCTCAACGAGGCCGGGCTGCGCGGCGTGGTGGGGGTCGCTTTAACGGACGCTTCGGGGCGGCCTCTGGCGCTGACTTGGCCTCCCGAACGCCCAGCACCCCCGGAAGCCTGGTTTCGGGAGACGGCACCCGCGACGCTCCGGGCGAGCGATTTTGGGGAGTCGGCGGAGGCGTTTTCGGCCTCTCTGGAGGCGCGCACGCGGCGCTTTGACCGCGCGCTGCTCGTCGGCGCGCCCCTATTGGGCGACGCGGGCACGGTGCAGGTGGTGCTGGACGCGGACGCGTCGGTGCTGCTCGACGGGTTCGTGCGCCCCCTGTTGCTCGTGGTGCTCGGCGTGCTGGTGCTCAGCACCCTCCTCGTGGTCCTCTTCGCGTCGCGCCTTGCCAGGCGGCTGCGCGTTCTCACCACGGCCGCCAATCACCTCTCATTGGGAGAACTCGACGAACCCGTCGCGCTGCGCGGAAACGACGAGATGCGCGACCTCGCCGAGGCTCTAGAGCACATGCGCGTCGCCCTGCGCGCGGCGGTGTCCCAGATGCGGCGGCAGGCGGGGCGGGACCGTTGAGGTCGGGGCGTCGTGGAGCAAATGCAATACTTCACGCCGCGCGCTGCGCTACCGACGTACACTACCCCTGCACCTCCTTAGCCGCCCCCGCTTGCGACCTGTGACGCTCGAGCCGGGGCGGATTTTGCTGTTTTTGCACGGTCTTTGCAGCGTCTCCAGGAAGCGAGAAACCGCTCCCGCTCGAGAGTGTTCAGCCGTCGCCGCACCTCCCAACCTTTCAAAACTGAGGTCGAGGCCAACATCAACGACGGCCTCTTGACCCTGACGATGCCCAAGGTGGCCGAGGCCAAGGCGAGAAAAATCGCGGTCAACAACGGCGCCAGTAACGGCTAAGAGAGGACCAACGTAAGAAGGCGAGCTTCAAAGCTCGCCTTTTTTGTTTTATGAGGTCGCCCTCACGCGGCCCTGGCGCTGATCACGGGCGCGGCGGCGCTCGAGAACTCGAGCGTCAAGCGCGTCGCGCCGCCCAGGCGCTCCTCACGCACACCCGTCAGCGTCACCTCGTCGCCGTGATGCGCGCGCATCGTCCCGACGAGGGTCTCGATGGAGGCGGCGCTCCGCGTCTGGAACCGGCCATCCAAAAACACGTCCTTTTGGAAGGGCGGCTCGCTGTCGTCGCCCGTAAAAGAGGAGTTCAGCCGCGCCCGCGCGGCCTCGGCCTTGGCGACGGTTTCGTCTAGGTCTTTGTGCAGCGCCATAAACGAGATGACCTTGTCGCGCTGCGCGGGCGTCATGAATTTGGCCGAGCGCGAGCCCGTGAGCCGGTAGAGCAGACCCCGGTACGCCTCGGGCTCGAGTTCCAACTCGTCGCGCAGTTTGTGGATGGTTTGGAGCTGTCCGACATAACGTTCATAGTCATTAACGTTCGCCTTGTTCATGCCTAAATTATACGCTTTTTTAGTCCAGATTTTCTCGTTTCAGACGACACAAAGTCCATTTTCTACCCTAGCATTTCGGGTACCTTTTTACAGCTAAAAAAGAGCGGCGAAGAAGCTATGAGCGCCGTTCCATCTCGCTTGGTTCCTCGAGCGCCCCATCCAAGACGGGAGCGGTTGGCTCCGCGCGCGAGAGGAGGGGCTCGAGGCCCCTGAGCGCCTCACCCAACAGCAGCGAGGCGTCTCTCGCCCGCGGCCGGGTGGCGATGACGATGAAGTCACCCTTGCCGCCGTTTTCATCACCGTCCTTCGCGCGCGGGCGACGCCAGCGCCCCACCGTCATCACGCCCCGCTCGGAGCGCACCGTGATGACGGGCGTGTCGGTCGCCGGGATGGCGTCCACCGCCCACGACGCCAGTGAGCCTGGCTTGGCGACGCCCGCGTCCGCCGGCTCGGCGTAACGCGGGGTGGTGAAGTGGTCGCCTTCGAGCGCGGCGACGACCACAGCGTCCGCCTCCAACAGCGCGCGCAAAAGGGTGACGGCGCGCGTCAGCAGCGTTTCAGGCGTGCGCGCGCTACTCAAAGTCACGATGAGCCCGCGCAAGCGCCGCTCCCGCTCCGCCTCGGCCTCTTTGTCGGCCAGTGCGGTCACCTCGTCCGAGGCTCTATCCAGCGCTAAGGTCATGACGCCCACAAGAATGAACGAAAGCGCGGCCAGCGCGCGGTTGAGCAGGGTGACGGCGTCGTAGCCCTGCAACAAAATGGCGTTCTCGTAACCCGCCGCGACGTTGGCGGTGAGCGCCAGCACAATCGTCCAGAGCGTTAAAGAACGCGACAGCGCGAGCCCCGACAGCGCGATGGGGATGTTGTAGATGATGGCGACCACGAGACCCTGCGTGGTGGTGAGGTCGAGCACGAGCCCGCCGAAAAGCAGCGCCAAACACAACACGGCGGCGTAAGCGGGTCGCATCAGCGGTTTTCGCATCGCGTCAGCCTGTTCCTTGTCGGGTCATACCGTAGGTTCCAAAACCGTGTAGTTCACATCAGCGAACACACCCGCGAAAAAGAAATTAACAACGCCCTCCACAACCTTTACATCCATCTCCCATCCCCCTCCTCCAACCACTCACCACTCACCACCAACCACTTGCCCCTAGTCCCCCAGCCGCTCCCGCAGCCTCTCCAGGTCGCGGTTGCTCCCCACCACGATGACCCGGTCGCCCGACTTGACCTCGAAGTCCGCGCCCGGGCTCACCGTGAGCGCGCCCCCGCGGCGGACGCCGATAACCTGGACGCCGAAGCGGTTGGGCAGCTTGAGGTCGACGAGCTTGCCGCGCAACTTTTTCACCTCGAACTCGACGACGCTGTGGTCCGCGCCCAGCTCCAGGGTGTCGATGATGTTGGGCGCGCTCAGTTGCCGGGCGAGCCGCATCCCCATGTCGTGCTCCGGGCGCACCACCTCGTCGGCCCCGACGCTGGCGAGCACGCGCGCGGTGAGCCCTCCGCTCGCCTTGCTGATGACGTGCCGCGCGCCCGCGCCCTTGGCGGCGACGGTTGCCAAGATGCTGGCCTCTAAGTTCTCGCCAATCGCAATGATGACCGTGTCAAAGTGCTCGACCCCGAGTTTTCTTAAGGCCTTTTCATCCGTCGCGTCTAAAATCGCGGCGTGGGACACGCGGTCCATCACCTCCTCGAGCGCGCCCTCGTCGCTATCCACCGCCACCACCTCGTGACCCAGGTCATAAAGCGTTTGGGCCACGGACGAGCCAAAGCGCCCCACGCCCACCACCAAAAACTGCCCCGTCATCAGCCGATCACCACCTCTTCGGCGGGATAGCGCACCGCGCCCGCGGGGGGTTCCGCCACGAGCGCCAACGCAAACGTCACCAGTCCGATGCGCCCCAGATACATAAGCACGATGATGACACACTTTCCGGCGGCGCTTAAGCTCCCCGTGATGCCCAGCGAGAGCCCGACCGTGCCAAAGGCCGAGACCGCCTCGAAAAAGAGCGGCAAAAAAGCCCCCTCCGGCTCGGTGAGCGTGAGGAGCGTCAGTGCGGCCCCCAAAACCATCACGCCGCCAAAGGCGATGACGCCCGCGCGCACCACCGTGTTCTGCGCGATGCGCCGCCCGAACAGGTCGAGCTCCGCCCGGCCCCGCACCACGCTCCAGGCGTTGGCCGCGAGCACAAAAAAGGTGACCGTCTTGATGCCGCCCGCCGTCGAGCCGGGGTTGCCGCCGATAAACATGAGCAGCGCGGTGAAAAGGATGCTGGGGGTTTCCATCCGGCTGTAGTCGAGCGTGTTGAACCCCGCCGTGCGCGGCGTGACGGACTGGAAGAGTCCGGCGAGCAGCTTGCCCGGCAAGCCCAAAGCGCCAAGCGTCGCGGGGTTGTTCCACTCGAGCACCAAAAACACCACCGTCCCCACCGCAACGAGAAAACCTGTGATGCTCAAAACCATCTTCGTGTGGAGGCTCAGGGGCGTGCGCACCCTCTGCCGGAAGCGGGCCAGGAGGTTGAGAATCACCACGAAGCCGAGGCCGCCCAAAAGGATAAGCGCGATAACCACAAAGTTGACGAGCGGGTCCGTCACGAAACGCACGAGGCTGTCGGGGTAGAGCGCGAAGCCCGCGTTGTTAAAGGCGCTGATGGCGTGAAAAAGGCTGTAGAAAATCCCGTCGGCGGTTCCCTCGACGCGCGCGAAGCGGACGTAAAGCAGCGCGGCCCCCATGAATTCCGTGACGAGCACGAGGAGGAGGATGGCGCGGACCAAGCGGAGCACGCCGCCGGGCTCGAGCACGTTCACCTGCGCCTGCAACCGCACCCGCCCGCCAAAGCCCACGCGCCGCCCCGTCGCGTAGGCTAAAAAGGTCCCCAGCGTGAGCACGCCCAAGCCGCCGAGCTGAAAGAGCAGCATGATGACGACCTGACCAAAGCGGCTGTAGGCGCTCCCCGTGTCCACCACGACGAGCCCGGTCACGCAGGCCGCGCTCACTGCGGTAAAAAGCGCGTCGAGAAAGCCCACCCTCTCGCCCGCCGCGTGCGACACGGGCAGGCTCAGGAGAAGCGTGCCCACCGCGATCGCCCCCAAAAACGACAGCGCGATAAACTGGGCGGGCGAGAGGGCGCGGTCGCGGGGCGGCGTGAGGGACACGAAGGCCAGTCTACCCAGTTTTTTGCTCTGTGGCGTGGCTCAAGCTGCGGTTAATCTAAGGTAAGTTTGGGGAGGAATCGTGACATCAACCGAACGCTTTTCCAGCCGGGTCGAGGCTTACGTCAAGTACCGGCCCTCGTACCCGGCGGAGGTCATCGAGGAGTTGAGGCACGCGTGCGGCCTCACGCCCGCCTCCGTGATTGCGGATGTAGGCTCGGGCACGGGCACGCTGAGTGAACTTTTTTTGCGCAACGGCAACCGCGTCTACGGCGTCGAGCCCAACGACGCCATGCGGGGGGCGGCGGAGAGGCTGCTCGAGCCCTACCCCACCTTCACAAGCGTAGCAGGCACGGCAGAGGCGACGACGCTGCCGGACGCTTGGGTGGACTTTGTGAGCGCAGGCCAGGCGTTTCACTGGTTCGATGTTAACAAGACGCGCGCGGAGTTCGGGCGCATCCTCAAGCCCGGCGGCTGGGTCGTGCTGGTCTGGAATTCGCGCCAGCGGGAGGGTACGCCCTTTTTGGAGGGTTACGAGGAGGCGCTGCGCCGCTTCGCCCCCGACTACGCGGCGGTCAATCATCAGGACAACGCCGGGCGGGAGGCCATCGCCCGATTTTTCGCGCCGCGCGAGGTGCAGAGGCTTACATTGGAGAACGCGCAGACGTTTGATTATGAGGGCCTTGAAGGCCGCGCCCTCTCCTCCTCTTACGTGCCTCTGGCGGGAGAGGCGCAGCACAAACCTTTTTTAGAGACGCTGCGCAAGCTTTTCAACGCGCATGAGCGGGACGGCGTGGTGAGCTTTTTGTACACCACCGAAATCTTTTACGGGCGATTATGACCCTGCGGACGCTCCAAAGTTTGCGCGCCTACTGCGCGACCAAACCGGGGTGCCGGGAGGATGTGCCCTTCGGGCCCGACACGCTCGTTTTCAAGGTTGGAGGCAAGATGTTCGCGCTTTGTGGCATTACGGGAACCACCCCCGATGGTAAGGCCGACCCGCTCACCGTCAACCTCAAGTGCGAGCCCGGTCTGGCGGAGCTTCTGCGCGCCGAATACGACGCCGTCACGCCCGGTTACCACATGAACAAACGCCACTGGAACACGGTCAGGTTGGACGGCAGCCTGCCCGATGCGCTGGTGCAGGAGCTTATCGACCGCTCCTATGAGCTCGTGGGCGCAGGACTCTCCAAGGCCGAACGAGAAAGGTTGCGGGAAGCATGAGAACGCCCGCCGTACTCAAGGGACTCGGCTACGTCGCCCTCATCACCGGCGTTCTCGGGGGACTCGTATGGCTGTTTATGGGTGCGCAGGACGTGGTCGTCACATTGCCCGGCTGGCTGTTTGCGCTTGCTCTCGTGGCGGGAGGCGTTGTCGTTGGCGCGGTGCTCGTGGGCTTCGGGAGGAACTTGGAGCTTTTGGAGGAGCTTGTTCAGAATACGCGGCGCTAGGCGCTCGAGGCGACACCAGAAAAGCGCTCTGGGAGATGGCCGTTCTACCTCCTCGAGCAGCATCTTCTTCGTCCCTGACGCTAATTTTACTCATTTAGTTTGTAGGCTGCCTCCTACGATGCCGAGAACAAACCCACTAACATAAAGTTGTTGAGGGAAAAAGGTTTCCCCGCAGCACATAATTTTTCGTGCCGTTGATTAACAAATGAAAGCATTTCTGACCTCGAAGGAGGCATCTATGAATAACACCGTGAATAGAACCAATACCAACCTGTCCGCCACCACGCTTATCGGAGACACCGTTAAGAACGCTCAGGGCGAAAAAATCGGCAATCTGAAAGATGTGATGTTAGATTTTGAAGCGGGGCGTATCGCGTACGGCGTGCTCGATTTCGGCGGATTCTTGAACGTGGGCAACAAGCTTTTTGCGGTGCCCGCAGAAGCGTTTACCATCGACCGCGAGAACCACAACCTGGTGCTGAATGTGGACAAAGAGACGCTGAAAAACGCCGAGGGCTTCGACGCCAACGATTGGCCCGACACGGCCAACCGCGAGTGGGGCAGCAGAGTCCATAACCACTACGGTTACACCCCATACTGGGAAGGGCGCTAAGCAAGCACTTTATAGTTTTATAGTTAAGTGAAACACAGAGAGGGCGAGACAATCTCGCTCTCTTTTTTTATAAGATAACGTAATCAGCGTCCTTGGCCGTACATTACAAGCTGAATCACTTATTGAACCACACAAAGACTTCTTCTGTTTCGCTGTCGAGTCTGTTTTCCACCCGGCGAAAGTTTTTGTTGAGCCAAGCAATTTTCTTATTGATAGGCGTGAGGTCGCCGTCGTAAAAGCCGAGAATGAGACGACCGCCTTCTTTAACAGCGCCATAAGCTCGCTCGAGCCAGCCGTCAAACCGCTTGTCGTCAAAATGGAAGTTGTCCCAGACGCACCAATAAACAAAGTCGAACCTTTCGGGTAAACCCATACGTTTGGTTTGCTCGAGTTTGTGAAGCGGTAATTTTGCGAAATGATGCTCGAGTCCCGGAAACATCGTTTTGCACTTGTCAAGCAGGGCTTTGTCTGGCTCGACGCCGTAAGGCACAAGGTTGTGTTTGCTCCATTTAATCAAGCAGCGTAGGAGAAAGCCGTTGGCACAACCAACGTCCAAAACGGTGCCGGAACGGTTGATAGCTTTCACGACGGGGGAGCGGTGGTCGTACCAGTAGGTAAATTCAACCGCGTCACCTGTAACGTGACTGCCCGCGAGCACCTCTTTCACCTTTTCGGGCGTGTTGATTAGGTCGTGAAACTCTTGCATTAGAGTCAGGTCTCAGCGAATAACCAACGTTTACAGAGCAAAGCGTCGATGGCGTTCCGCGTAGAAAGCATTTCAAACAGTATAGCGCCAAGCCTTTGTGTAGGTTCATCAGCGCGAACGTTTGTACCGCCCCGCCCGCGCCGCCACCCCCTTTCCCGACAGGAGCGCGAGCGGGACGCCGCCCCCCGGATGGACGCTGCCCCCCGCCAAAAAGAGGTTTTTAACCCCGCGCACCGCCCCTTTAGACCTAAGCGTCCGCAAGAGCGAATGGGGCGCCGCGCCGTAGATGCTGCCGCGGTGCGCGAGGGTGGCTAAGTGGTCGGGACCCAGGGTGTGGCGGAAGCGTATCCGGTCGCGCAGGGGGAGACCATGACGCTCGAGCACCTCGAGCAGATGGTCGGCATACCCGTAAGCATCCGCCTCTTTCGACGGGGCACCCACCGGCAACGCGGGCGCGTTCGCCATCACGAACAGGTTCTCGCAGCCAGGCGGGGCTTGCGACGGGTCGGTTTTAGCGCCTACCGACACGTAGAGCGTCGGGTTGCGGGGTCTTTCACCGCGGCGGATGGCGGCGAATTCGGCGGGGTAGTCTTCGGGAAAAAGGATGGTGTGGTGGGCGAGTTCGGGTGATGCGCCTTCGACGCCCAACAGGAGCACGAAGCCCGAGAGAGAGGGCTCGAGCCCCTCCAACCGCGTCCGCTTGCCCAGAAGCTTGTGCGTCCTGACGATGTCCAAAGACGACACCACCACGTCGGCGCTAAAGTTTCCCGCGCTCGTTTGCACCTCGCGCACTTTGTTTGAAACGAGCTCGAGCCTCTCGACCCACGCCCCCGTTTTTATATCCACCCCCAGACGCGTCGCCAACGCTGCCAACTCCCGCACCACGCGCTTGATGCCGCCCTCCGGATAGACCACGCCCAATCCCAACTCGACCCAGGCGATGTTGTGGAGCACCGCCGGGGCGCGGGTGGGGTCGGCCCCGAAATAGGTGGCGAAGCGCAGGAAAAAGTTTTTGAGGTCGCCCACAGCGCCGTGGCGCTCGAGCAGCCCCGGCAGCGTTTTTAGAGGATGCGCTTTCAAGCCATGTTTGAGGCCGTATTTGAGGAGGTCCAGAGGACCCGGCGCGCTCCCGTAAACAAAGGTCGGGGCCGCCGCCTCGTAAAGTGTCCTAGCCTCGGCGAGCAAACTCTGATAAACGCGCGCCTCCGCCGCACTCAGTTGCGCGGTCGTCCTCTCCACGTCCCGGTACACGTCCCAGACGCGGCCCGACGGGAAGCGGTAGCGGCAGAGGGGCTCGAGCGGGTGAAGCTCAAAGGGCAGACTCTCTCCCGCCGCGGCGAAGAGATTTTCAAGCACCCCCGGCAGCGTCAGCACGCTCGGCCCGGTGTCAAAGCGGAAGCCCTCACCCGTGACCTCGCCCGCCTTGCCCCCGACCTCGGCGTGACCCTCCAGAAGCGTCACCTCGAAACTCGCAAGCGCCAGGTGGATGGCCGCCGACAGGCCCGCGAAGCCGCCCCCTAAGACCAGCGCCGTGCCCCTCACGCGTAGGTCCGTCCCTTCCAGCGGTAGCCCTTGCGCCGCAATGCGAGCGCGCTCACGCGCCAGAGGGGGACGACCAGGAAGGGCTGGAGGAGGGCCTCGAGCGGGCTCCGCCGCGTCTTTAGGCAGGTGAGTAGTCGCTGTAAAAGCCCACCCAAGCCAATCAGCAGCCACCAGGGGTTGAGGAGCGCCAGGGGCCAGGCGAGGGTGTAGGTGAGGGTGTTGAGCACCCCCAGCGTCAAGAGCGCCGCGCGGCTTCCCGAAACCGCCGCGAGGATGTTTTTGGCGAAGCCCTCGAGCATCTCCGCCTCGTCACGGTACATCCGCGTTGCCATCATCCGGCCTCCCAGCGCCAGCGCCACGCGGAGGCCGACGCCCTTAGCGCGTTGGCCCATCCGCACGTCCTCCAAAACCTCCCCCCGAAAGGCCGCATGGCCGCCGACGCATGCATAACCCCCGCGCGTCCAGAGCATGAGCTGACCGTTGCCCGCAGAAAAGGCGGCGCGGGAGGAGTATATAACGCTTAAGTAGGGCAAAAATCCTAGTAAGACAAGGTCAATCGCGGGCACCATGAGGCGTTCGGCGAGGGTGCCGGTAAGCTGGCGCGGCCACACGCTCACGAACTCAGCCCCGTGCGCCGCGCGAAAAGTGAGAAGGGTCTTTAAAGTTTGCGGTTCCCAGCACACGTCGGCGTCGGTGAAGATGAGGATGTCGCCCAAAGCTGCCTTGGCGAGTTGATGACAGGCCCAGTTCTTGCCGCTCCACCCATCCGGCAGCGGCTTTCCCGAAAGCACGCGGAGGTGCGGGTAGCGTTGCGCGAACCCCTCTAAAAGCGCGCGCGTTCCATCCGTCGAGCTGTCGTCCAGCACGATAACCTCCGCGTTTTGCAGGGCGTCTTGTTGCAAGAGGCGCGGCAGCGTCTCGGGCAGGTTGTGTGCCTCGTTGCGTGCGGGGACGAGGATGGAGGCGGATAACGGTTCGTCCACTTCCCCAGGGGAAGACTCAAGAACCGGGAAAAACACCAAGTTGCTCAGCAATGTGAGGAGTTGCAGTCCCAAAAAGAGCGCGGCGAGAACGAAAAGAACCGTCGTAACTACATCTAAGACCACAGCCGCGCCACCCAGCCCATCCGCGTGTGAAAGCTCCTTTTACCGCTAAGCCACGCCTCAAACCCTTCCGGCGGGGCCTCGGATTCCGCTCGGGCGATAAAGGCGTCGAGCCCCGACAGGAGCGTGCTCACCTCCTCCTTATAGGTTTGTGGGAGTGCTTTGTGAGGCTCGAGCCTTTGCCCCAACACAACAAACGCCTCCGGATGCTGCGCGCCCCGCACGGCCACGCGCAGCGCGAGCGGGTAGACGGGCGCTTGGGCGTGCGTCGCCAGAAAAACAAGCCCCCGGTGAACGTTCATCACGGGGCCTGGGGGCTCGAGCCGCCCCTCGGGAAAGATAAGGAGCAAATCGCCGCGTTTGAGGCGGCGCAACGCCTCGCGGACCTCCCTGCGGTCGACCGCGCCCCAACGCCTAAAAAAGCGAAAACGCTCTAACTGATGCCCCTCCATGAGTAAGCACACGCGGCGCTTTGTGCGCTTTTTGACGAGCCAAAGCAGGTAACCGTCCCACCAGGAATGGTGATTGGCCGCGATGATAAATCCGCCCGGGGGAAGCGCGTCCCAGTCGCCCTTGGCCCACACGCCGTGCAGCCCGTTCTGGAGCGAGCGGCGGATGATGAGGGGTAAGGCCCTGGCAATCCAGCCCTCAATCTCGTCCCTAAAGAGGCTTTTAAGGTGCGCCGCGTAACGTGTCACTGGGCCTCGAGGCACGCCGAACCACGAGCGAGGGTATGAGCAAGAGCCCCATCGCCGCGAAGGTGACCCCCGCCGCCAGCGGCAAGCCGAAAAAGAGCAGGCCAACGCTCATCAAAAAAGCTTGGGCGAGAAAGATGAGCCGGAGGTCGGGGGAGTTTTCGGTGCGGAGCCGGGGCTCGAGCCGCATCAGAATCCAGACCAGCACCACCCCCGCCACGTACCAGCCGAGAAAGTTGCTTAAGGGGACGCCGTAGTAAGGGCTCGCCGCCTCGAAGCGCCAGAAGCCCCGGCTGACCATGAGCGGGTCTAAGCCTAAATCCCAAGCCACGAGCGCGAGGGGCGCGACCCACACCTTCCAGCGCGGCGCGACCGCGACGGCGATGAGCGTAAAGGCCCACCAGCCTAGAAGCACGAGGAGCGGCACGCCCAGAAGCGCGGGCCCCGGCGCGGTGTAGGTGTAAGCGCCAAAGGGCACGCCCGTCCGGGAGCCGA
The DNA here is from genome assembly GCA_965214995.1 of Trueperaceae bacterium. GTDB lineage: Bacteria > Deinococcota > Deinococci > Deinococcales > Trueperaceae > CBDCCT01. The sequence goes on along the minus strand of CBDCCT010000002.1, from coordinate 1,969,471 downwards.
CCGTTTCAACAACCAAGCCAAATCCAAAAGCGACCGCGAAGAGGAGGAGCGACCGGGGGCCGTAGCGTTCCCAGGCGAAGCCCAGGATGCCGAGCGCCAGCAGCGTCGTGCTGACGTAGGCGAGCACCGGGAAGAGTTCGGGCAACAGGGGCGTCGGCACCATGCTTAACGACCACAGCACCAACAAGGGACGCCACCAAGAGCGCGCTTTGCGTTCGCGGAGCCTCTTTAACCTTAGTAAGGAGCGGGGCTCGAGCGACGCGGTAAGCCCGAACACGACAAAGGTGGTGGTGAGGAGAAAAAACACCGCCTCCTCAACGGGCAGGCCCAGCGGCTTGAAGCCGGTGGTTAATTCCGGGCTAATCCACCAAATGTCGAGCGCGATGGCGATGCGGTCGGCTATCCAGAGGTAGAACGTCGGCAACAGAATCGCAGCTAGCGTCAGCCGCCATTTTCCCGCGAGCCAGTCGCCCGCGTAGCCCCAGAGGAGCGCGAGCACCGGCCCGGCCCACACGAGGATGAGCCCCAAATAGGTGCCGCGTTCGGTACGCAGGAGCAAGAGCCCGGCGGCGGCGACGGCGAGAGAAAGAACAACGCCGCCTATTCTTAGAGACCTCGAGAAAGCAGGCTCGAGCCCCTCCGCCTGCGCCCAACGGGGTCGCCAGCGCGCCAGCGCGAACAAAAAGAGCCCGGCGATAAGCGTTTGCACAACAAAAAAGAAATACTCCTCTATCGGCACCCAGCCAACCGTAAACAGCACCCGCCCCGGCGGATACCCCCACACCTCCCGGTAAACGAGGTAGTTGTCCCACGGCGTGGTGTAGACGAGCGCGATAAGCACGTGTATAAAAAGCGCCCCCACTGCGAACCCCGTCCGCCGCCCCAGTCCGCCCGAGAGCGCGCGCCCTTTACGAACCGCGCGCACGCTAAGGAGCGCGAGCCCTATAAGCAGCGGCAGCGTAAATACAAGGTGAAAACCCCAGTAGGTCATGAGGTGAAAGACCAAAGGTTTGAGAGAAAAAAGGCTGTCGCAGCACGCGTTTTGCTCACTCTGCTCACGTCCCTAACCATACCTTCTGCTCACCACTACCCACTCCCCACTGTCTTTTACCCACTTCATACCCGTTTACGCTCCAAATCCCCCAGCACCACCCTCGCCGCGTTCCGCCCCGACGCGCCCATGATGCCGCCTCCGGGGTGGGTGCTCGCGCCCGTTAAGTAGAGGCCCTTAAGATGGGTGCGGTACTCGGCCATGCCCAAAAAGGGCCGCAGCATGAACATTTGGTCCAGGCTCATCTCCAGGTGCATCACGTTGCCGCGGTAGAGGCCGAGTTCGCGCTCGAGCCAGGCCGGGTGCTGAAACAGACTCCCCACGACCGATGCCTTGGTGCCGGGGGCGTAGGTCTCATAGGTGTCGAGGATGGACTCGGCTACCTCGTCGGCGACGTCATCCCAAGAGCGGCCCCCGGCAAGCTCATACGGATAATACTGCGCCCAGAGCCACAGCACCTCGCCGCCGGGCGGCGCGAGCGTGGGGTCAACGGCGCTAAAACTCATCGCCACGAGGGGCGGGTCCTTGGCGGGCTCGCCGCGCATAAAGTCGCCGTAGGCGCTCCCTATTTGCGCTCGGTCGCGGCAGAGGAGCCCCAAGGCCCGCCGCGCCGCGTCGCCGGGGTGCGCGTCGTAGCGCACGGGCTTGTCGAGGGCGAGGCGCAAGATAGCGCCGAAGCCGTTGCCGACGCGCATCCCTTTGCTGTTGGGCGGGCGGTGCGCTTCGGGGAGGAGTTTGCCGAAAGTCTCGAGCGCGTGCGTCCCCGCTACTACTACCCTGGCGGTATAGGTCTGCCCCTCAACCCTGACCCCCGTGCCCCGATTTCCTTCAACCAAAATTTCCTCGACGGGCGCGTTCACATGAACCTCGCCGCCGTGCGCCTCGATATGGTTCTCTAGCGCCTGCGTGAGCTCCCCCGAGCCGCCCTTGGGCCGCGCCATGCCGCCCTCATGATATAAGGGATGCCACAAGACAAAGGGCGAGGTCATCGGCTCAGTCGGCGGCGGCCCCGACTGCGCGGCCATCCACACGAGGGGCGTTTTGACGCGCTCGTCCTTGAAATATTCGTCGACAAGCTCACCATAGGGCTTGAGGATGAGGGGCAGCGCGCGCTTCCAGTCGCCGCGGATGCCGCGGCCAAAAATCATCTTTTTGCCCAGATTAAAGGGGCTCGGCACGCTCAAGAACACGTCTTTGACGACGCGGGCGAAAGGGCCCCAGTCGTGCAAAAAGCGCCGGTACGCCTCGCCCTCGCCGGGGAAGAGGCACTCGAGCGCCTCCGCCGTCTCTTCCGCGTCCCGGTGAAAAAAGACGTTTTTAAAGCCCTCCTCGGCGTCGCCGAAGGGCGCGAAGAAGAGGGGGTCGATGTCGATATATTCGAGGCCGAAATCCTCGAGCCCCAGCTCCGCCACGATGGGCGTGAGCCGAATTAAAATGTGCGCGCTGCCGCCCAAGTCGAATTTATATCCCGGCACGATCTCTTTGGTGGAAACCGCCCCGCCCACGATGTCGCGCCTTTCAAACACCCCGACGCGGTAGCCCGCCTGCGCCAGATACGCGCTCGTAATAAGCGCGTTGTGCCCCGCGCCGACGGTAATCACGTCGTAGTCAAACGTCCGGTCAGTCATGCTTTGGCGTCAACAATAGAAAACAAAAAGGTTGAGCCCGCTCCGCTCAAGCCGACCCGCCGCTGTACACGTCATAAAAGGCTTTGGGGATGAGCGCGATGCGTTCATAGGGTTTGAGATGGGCGCGTCGCGTGAGGTTGTCGTAGCGGTTCTGCCGGAGCTTACGCAGAATCGCTTCGTAGTTTAAAGCCGCCACGCCCACGGCGGTCGCGGCCACGCCGTTAAGCTTAGGAATGCCCTGCCAACCGAGGCGGTAAAGCTTATGGGTGAGCGCGGCAAGCTCCTCCAGGAGCGCGATGTATCCTTCCGTAACCTGCCCGGCGCGCAGGTCGTCCACATCCACGGCATATTTTTGGAGGAGTTCGGTGGGCAAGTAACAGCGCCCCATCTCCAGGTCCTCGCCCACGTCCCGCAAGATATTGGTGAGCTGCATCGCCTGGCCCAGCGCGAGCGCGTTAAGCAGCGTTTCCGCACCGCCGCTGTAGCCCGCGATGGGCGAAATGAGGAGCCCCACCACCCCAGCCACGCGGCGGCAGTAGAGCATCAAATCTTCCATCGTCTCAGGGCACGCCGCGTCTAAGTCTGAGGTGAGACCCAAGTAGAGTTCGCCGAGCGCCTCTTTGGGGACGGCGTAGTTCTCTAAGACCCAGGAAAGACCGATTTCCAACGGCTCGTTCGCCGCAGGCGCGCCCGCATAAGCCCGCTCGATTTGCGCCCACCACGCCTCGAGCCGACGCCGCCCGCTCTCGGGCGTGGGCGCTTCGTCCACCGCGTCGTCGCCGGAGCGGCACACCGCGTAGATGACGCTCACCGCCTTGCGCTGCTCCGTCGGGAAAAGCCTGGAGCCTAAGTAAAAGGTGCTCGAGTGCGCCTTGGTGAGGCGGCTACAGTAGACCACAGCCTCCTCGACGCCCGCATCCTCTTGCAGCCAGAACCCGGGGAGACGCTGCTGCTTGCCGTTAATCATGCGTTGACCGCGCTTCCTGTGACATTATTAACAGGCTACGACGCCTTTAGATGTGTAATATAGCAGACTCACACAATGGTTTGACGGGTATTTGGAGGGCAGCAGGATGTTGAATGCCTCTTCAGAGCGTTTGAAGAGTGCCGAGTACCAAGTACCGAGTTGAAAGTAGGCTCAGTCGGTACTCGTCCCTTTCAGCTTTTAGAAAAGCGTGTGAATTCTTAAGTTTCCTTGTAACGCTTATGATAGAAGAGGATGTGGTGAGGCTGGCGCGCGGCCTGAAAAATGGTTCAGAAAGCGGACTGCTTAACCCGCCCTTTGACCCTGGGATTCTTGACGGGGTTCCCAACCGCGGTACACCAGCCACGCCGCCACGAGCGCCGCCGCGAGCAGCGCGCTGTTGACGACGAACGCAATGTCCCAATGTTTGGCGGCGATGCCGATAAACGCCCAGATGAGCACCAGGTTGAAAATAAAGTCACGCCGCCGCGCCATAAGAAGCGCGCCGACGCCCGCGGCCAGGAGAATCGCCACCATCGCCCAAAAGCGCGCGCCGCCCTGCCAGCCCACGTCGTAAAGGAGGACGCCGACGTTCGTCACGGTCGCCACGGTGATCCAGCCCAGATAGAGCGAAAAGGGCGCGCGGACAGCCCACGCTTCGGCACTCGACACCTCGCGCTTGCCGATGCCCAGCCGCTCGTAGATGAGAATGAGGGTGGTGAGCAGGCCCAACATCAACACCAAGGAAAGACCGATTTGCAGGTAGTGCCAGGCGAAGAGCCAGAGCACGTTAAAGGCGCAGGAGACGACGAACAAGTAACCTACGCGGCGCAACCTGGGGTTGTCGCGCTGCGAGGGGAGCGCCTGGTACACCACGAAAACGGTGAGCGCTAAGTAAATAAGGCTCCAGATGCTGAACACGTAACCCGCCGGGATGACGAGCACCCGGAAGCTGTCGGCGATGGCCTCGGTAGTGCGCCCCGCCAAGGGCAGCGTCACGGCGAGCACGTTGAAAAAGATCGTCACCGCCAGGGCCACGACGTTGGCGGCCTGTCTGATGACATCCTCTCTGGCACCGCTCGAGCTCCGTTCACTGGGATTACGCGTCATCAGCACGTCCTTTCTGTGTCTTTACGAACTTCTACAAAACGCAGACACTGTTGCTCCTGCTCGGTCGGGAAAAGGGCGAATCGTCGAGAGGCCGCCAAAAGAGTTAAATAACAGTTAAGGGACGATAACGTCGAGCACCGCGTCGTCCACACTTTCGCTCGCGCCATACAAAGGGTCGCCGCCCTCGGGGAAACGCGCGGTAAAGACGTTCCAGCCCGCTTCTAATTGCACCTCGTTGCCGCGGCCCGATAGGGTGGCGGGCTCGTCCACGTAAAGGAGGACGAAAAAGCCCACCGGGTCTTCCACCCTGGCGACGCCCAAAAAGCCGGTGTCTTGCGACAGGTTGTCGTAGGCTTCGTTGCCGTTGTTGTCGACGTAGACCTTGGTGAGCGCCCGCGCATAGCTCACGCCTTCCGGGCTCACCCGGTACTCGTTTTGCAGCCCCGGCAGGGGGATGGCGCCGCCGCGAAGGGGCTGGAGCAGCTCGGAACTCGGCGGGGCGGTCGTCACGCTGAAGGTACCGGCCACCGGGGCGGCGCTCGAGACCTCCTCCAAGGTCACGCCGTCCATGTCCACCACGTGAACGCCCACGCGCGTCCCCTCCGGGAGGGGCTGTTCTGACTGTAGCAAGCCGCCCACCGTCGCCTCTTGGGGGGTCTGGGCTCGAGCTTGAACGCTCAAGAGAGAAACCAGCAAAAAGGAGAATGCGAGAGCCAAGGCTTTTTTCATAAGGGCTTCTTTGGGTTTTCTGGCCGTTGTCACGGTCGTTCTCATGGTCATAGGAGCACGTCCTCCGGGTACCGCCAGCTTAGCACGCCGACGCATCACGCAAATTTGGTTCACCCGCGCGTTGGGGGTGAAGGGGGCCAGTATGACATATCGCCGGGTCGTGAAGCGCAGAATGCGCGCCCGACTGGGCCTTCATGAATATTGTATGACCGTTGTACGACGCTTGTAGGCTGGTAGGTTGGCCTGTAGGGGAGGCTCGAGCCGTCAAAGCGCAGCAAGGTCGGACGTGTACGGGTACCGTGCATCCAGAACGGGTAGCACGCTCTCCCCGGCGGGTTTGTTTTACGGCTCTACTTAGAAACCGTATCGGCCACCGCATCCCCAGGAACTTCTTCGTACCCTCCCGGGTGCGCCTGGTGCCAGGCCCAAGCCGAGGCGACGATGCTTTGCAGGTCGGGATGGCGCGGCGTCCAGCCGAGTTCGCGTTTGATAAGCCCCGAGTCTGCGACTAGCGCCGCCGGGTCGCCCGGGCGGCGTGGCGCGAGGTGTGCGGGTATGTCCCGCCCCGTGACCTCGCGGCAGACTTCGGTGACCTCCCGAACCGAAAAGCCCTGCCCGTTGCCCAGATTGTAGGCGTGACCCTCGCCGGGTTTGAGCGCCTCCACTGCCAGAAGGTGCGCCTCGGCCAAATCTTCCACGTGGACGTAGTCACGAACGCAGGTGCCGTCGGGCGTATCATAATCGTCCCCAAAAATCTGGATGGCCTCCCGCCGCCCCGCCGCGACCTGCAACACCAGCGGGATGAGGTGCGTTTCGGGGTCGTGGTCCTCGCCGTAACGCGCGGAAGCCCCCGCCGCGTTGAAGTAGCGCAGCGTGGTGTAGCCCAGCCCCGCGGTTTCCTTGAGCCAGCCCAGCATCCGCTCGATGAGCCACTTCGACTCGCCGTACACGCTGCCTGGTTTGATAGGCGCGTCCTCAGAAATAGGCAGGCGCTCGGGCAGGCCGAAAAGCGCCGCCGTCGAGGAGAGGACGAAGCGTGTTACGCCCTCCTCGGTGAGCGTTTGCAGGAGGCGCAGCGTCCCGGCGCTGTTATTGTCGAAATACTTGAAGGGGTCGCGCATGGATTCGCCCACGAGCGAAAACGCGGCGAAATGCAGCGCGGCCTCGACCCCGTGTTCGCGCACCGCCCTCGCCACGCAGGCCGCGTCGGCCACGTCGCCCCGCACGAACGCCGCCTCCGGGTGTACCGCCCCTAAGTGGCCCGTGACGAGGTTGTCGAGCACCACCACGCGGTGACCACGGTTTATGAGTTTTTCGGTGGTGACGGAGCCGATATAGCCTGCGCCGCCTGTGACGAGGATGTTCATAGGGGTCAGTGTACAAGATTGGGATGCGGGAAAGGGCGGAAGCTTCACAAGGTTCGCGGGAGCCCCCCTCTTCCGTAGGGCGACGGGCCTCGAGCTGTGTGAGTGGTTGGACGAACCGCTCGAGCGAATCCCAAGACCAAAGTCGAAAATTTTACGCGCGTCTATGTGTGGAATTTCTGAGCCCAACACCGCGGCAGCCTCTACAGTTGAGGAGCAAATTTATGTGGAGGTTTGCCGAACCCATGCGCGTAACCCAGTTAAAACTCGTCTGTATCGCCGCACTTGTCATCGGTCTGCTGGCGGCGTGTTCACAGTCCAGACCCGCAGCCGCCGACACCACCCGGCCCACCCTCTTCGCCCTGCTGGACGCGCAGACGCGCACGGTCACGGGAGAGAGCGTCCTCATCATGGGCGCGGTGAGCGACGACACCGGAATCAAAACCCTCTCTTACAGCCTCAACGGCGGCGCGCGGCAAGACGTGCTGAGCAGCCTTAGCGGGAAAACCTTTAGCTTTACGGTCGCGGGCCTCCGGGAGGGCAAAAACGAGATAACCGTGAGCGCGGCCGACGCCGCGGGCAACGAAGGAAGCGTTTCTCTTGCCGTCGAGGTCGTGCCGCCCGCCGCCGCCTTTCCCGCCGTCGAGGGCGTCTGGACGGCCGCGGGCGTCGCCACGGGCATGTGCGGCCAGGGGAGCTCGAGCCTCACCTTCATGTTCGACGCGCCCCAGGAGAGCGGGTCGCTCGCGGGTTTGTGGCAGATGGTGGACGACGACGGGAGTAGCCAGGCGGCGGGCTCGTTCGCGGGCACCCTCACCCGCGGGGGCGCGTTTGCAGGCGTCGCCACGCTCGCTTACGGCGAGCGCCCGGTCAGGTTCGACCTCGCGCTCACCGTGTCGGGAACAGCCGTGGAAGGAAGCCTCACGAGCCAGGAAGAGGTCGTGTGCTGGAACCGGAAGAACACGCTTTCGTTCGAGGTCACCCTCAAAACCTTTGAGGACGACGCCTATGAAACCAACGACCGCTCGGAAGACGCGGCGGCCGTCGGGCTGGACTTTAGCCAGAACCTCGTGCTGCGCGGGGGCAACGAAGACTGGTTCACGTTTACGCTTGATAAAGCGCAGGTTGTGACCCTCGGCCTTGGTTCCGCTGGGGGTTCCGCAGGAGGGTATTATGACGCTCCGGAGGTAAGGCTGCTCGGTTCGGCGCTTCAAAGCTTGGGCACCGTTGACATCTATAGGAGCGACCCCGAACTGACGGCGGGGCTCGAGGCCGGGACCTACTACCTAAGGGTCTCCTCCGGTAGCTTAAGACACCGCGCGTACAGCCTGAGTCTCAGCACCGCGGCGCTCCCCGACGCGGCCTCTGAACCCAACAACACAAAAGCCAAAGCCACCCCCGTCTCGCCGGGCTTCGCGGGTGACGCTTACCTTACGGTGGGCGACGAAGACTGGTTCACCTTTACGCTTGACAAGGAACAGGTGGTCACGCTCTATCTCGGGGGCAACACCCACGACCTCCGCTACGCCTTTGACGGCGCTGCGGGAACCCACGCCGACTTCTACCCCGGTCGTCCCGTCGTGCGGGCTTTGAAAGCGGGGTCCCACACCCTGCGGGTGCTCGCCGTGAACGCGGCGTCAACCCCCTACTCGCTAAGCCTCAGCGTGACGCCGCTGCCCGACGCGGCCCTTGAGCCCAACAACACCTTTAGCACCCCCACCCCCGTCACCCTTCCTTTCGCGGGCGACCTTTTCGTAAGCGAGGGCGACGAGGACTGGTTCACCTTCACGCTCGCCAAAGAACTCCTTGTCACCTTCAGCCGCACCGACAGCGCGGATTATCCCTACGGCTTAGGGGGCGTGCTTTATACCGACGCCGGCACCAGATTAAAAAGTTTCGGGCTTAGCAGCCGAGACACCGAACTCGCCGTCTTGCCCGCGGGCACCTACCGCCTGAGCCTCTCCGCCTCTCAAGGTTTCGCCTATTCGCTCGCCCTTTCCGCGGAGACGACCGATGACGCGTCGTTTGAACCCAACAACACCCGCGCGGGGGCGTCCGCCGTCACGCTCGACTTCGCGCGCGACAAGCTCTTGGTCGGCGACGGAGACGTGGACTGGTTTAAATTTACGCTCGACCAGGAAGCGCAGGTCGAGATAGGTCTTACGGCCACGGGAAACGTTGAGGCAACGCTGTATAACGGACAAGACGCGCTGATTTACCTGCACGGTACCGGCAGCACCTCCCCAACGTTGAGTCCGGGCACCTACACCATCGGCGTAGGGTCTTACTGGGGTCTCAACAAATACGGGCTCAGCATCGTGAAGAAGTAGGAATCCGGGCGCTGTAAACGCCTTCAAGCCCTCGAGACGTCTCGAGGGCTTTTCACGGTTGCCACTCCCTTCTGTACACCCTTTTTTCTGTAAGCCACTTCCTCCCCCATCCAACCCGTCGTATGATGGAACGCCACAGGAGGTTGATGATGACGACAACAAAAGCCAAAGCGGCCCCCGCCAGCACCTCGGCGCTCGAGGCGGGCTTCGTCTGGTTCGACGGCCAACTCGTCCCCGAGGCCGAGGCGACCGTCTCGGTCCTCACCCACGCGCTCCACTATGGCACCAGCGTTTTTGAAGGCATACGCGCCTATGAGACCGACAAGGGTGCCGCCGTGTTTAGACTTCCCGAACACAGCCAGCGCCTGCTCGACTCGGCCAAGATTTTGGGGATGCCCGCGCCGCTCTCGGCGGACGAGATTAGCGACGCTATCTTGGCAACCATCCGCAAAAACGAGCGCAAAAGTTGCTATATCCGCCCGCTCATGTGGTACGGCGCGGAGTCGTTGGGCGTCAATCCCGGCAACAACCGGGTGCATTTCATGGTGGCGACGCTGCCTTGGGGGGTTTACCTGGGCGAGGAGGTGATCGAGAAGGGGGCCAAGCTCATGACCTCCTCGTGGCGCAGGAGCCCCGGCGACGTGATGCCGACCAAATCCAAGGCGGGCGGCAATTACATCAACTCGGTCTTAGCCAACACCGAGGCCCGGCAGAGCGGCTTTGACGAGGCGCTGCTTCTGGACAAAGAGGGCTACGTCGCCGAGGGCTCGGGCGAGAACATCTTTTTTATGCGCGACGGCGTGCTTCACCCCGTCGCCCACTCGATAAACCTGCGCGGCATCACCCGCGATTCGGTCATCAAAATCGCGCAGTGGCTGGGCACCCCCGTCGAGGCGACGATGGCGACGCGCGACGAGCTCTATACCGCCGACGAGGTCTTCATGGTGGGCACCGCCGCCGAGGTCACGTCCGTCACCTCGATTGACCGCCGCCCGATTGGCTCGGGCGTGGTGGGCCCGTACGCGCTTAAGATGCGCGAGACCTACCTCGCGGTCGCGTCGGGCAAGGTGCCGGAGTTTGAGGGGTGGCTAAGTTATGTGAACGGGTAGCCGGTAAGTCGAGCGAGGCGGAGCTTATCATGCCAGAAGGGGCGCAGAGCGTCGGCAAGAGCATCTTGAAGCGTGGAGTTGCCTCACTTTGTGGGACTTGACGGCTAAGCCGCCTGCTTTGAAGCTTACACCTCTTCGACTCCAAGGGACTGGGTTGGCCGAGCGTTGGGTGGAGTTTTCGGCGGTTGAAGAAGACCCTGGGACAACAAAACCTCGGGGTAACCGAAGATGGCGGGGGTGAGCTGCCGGTGTGTCTCCCGATGCTGCCTGCTGAGCGGTCCGGCCTGCAAGGAGGCGAAGAAACTCGCAGCCAGCCCCAAGACCATTGGCGACTTTGCCGAACGGCAGGACCTTCAGGCTCGCGTGACGCAGATGCTCAACATGAGCCACGACGGCTTTCGGAAGCGCACCTGAGCATCTTTTACAACACCTTTCTGCAAATATATCAAGCCCGATGCTACAAGAGCTCTTCCAAACTTGGTATAAACTCCATCATCAGCGCCGCCCCCCAGGGGTGGGCTCTGGAGGAGGAAAACTATGGTCCAACTTGACGTAACAGGAATGACCTGCGGCCACTGCCAGAACGCCGTCAGAAATGCGCTCGAGTCCGTCGAGGGCGTCCAAAAGGCCGATGTGAATTTGAACAGCGGTGTCGCGCGCATTACCGGTGATGCGGATGCGGACAAACTCGTTCGCGCCGTCGAAGAAGAGGGTTACGGAGCCTCGGTCGCCTCATGATGTCCGATAACGCTGCCGAGACCTCTCGAGAGCGCGTCCCCACTCACGAAACCTGCTTACGTTTGGACCCCGCCACGCGTCAAAACGCGGCGCTCCGCTTAAAGAGCGCCAAGGGGCATCTCGAGGGCGTGTTGCGGATGTTGGAGGACGAGAGCGTCTACTGCGTGGACGTGCTCAAGCAGGTTAAAGCGGTCCAGGGCGCGCTCTCCAAGATCAACGAAGCGGTGCTGCGCGCGCATATCCGCGACCACGTGGCGACGGCTGCGGCGCGCGGCGATACCGAGCATATTGTGAACGAACTTATGGAAGCGCTCAAATACCGCGCCTAAAGGGCGTGCGACAAAGAGCTTGGCTAAGAAAAGGGGAAACACCCGTGAAGTATTCAAGATTCGCCGCGATGATAGCAACGTCGACCGTCGTGATGTTCGGGCTCATGTACCTGAACACCTACCGGCTGGACCACGTGTTTTTTAGCGAGACGCGGGTCTACATGGCGCTCCTCATGGGCGCGGCGATGGCCGTTATCATGTTGGGGTACATGCTGAACATGTACAGCAGCAAGCGGGCCAACGTAGGCATCTTCGTCGGCAGCGCCGCCCTGTTCGCGCTTTCGCTCCTGCTCGTGCGCAGCCAGGCGACCGTCGAGGACGTGTCGTGGATGCGGGCCATGATCCCACATCACTCAATAGCCATCCTGACGAGCGAGCGCGCCAACCTCTCGGACCCGCGCGTCCGCGACCTCGCCGACCGCATCATCGAGGCGCAGCGTAGCGAAATAGCCGAGATGAAGGCGCTGATTGACGACCTCGAGGCTGAGCAGTAAAAAAGCGGCACGCCTGCCAGACGCACCGTGCTTGTTTCGCCCCCTGGGGTGAAAAGAAAGTGAGAAACTGTGGAAGGGAGAACGAAAACCGTTCAACTCGGCGTGCGGGGCATGACCTGCGCGAGCTGCGTGGCGCGGGTCGAGCGGGAGTTGGAAAAGCTCGAGGGCGTACACGACGCGGGCGTCAACCTAGCGACCGAACGCGCGAGTGTTAGCTACGACCCGGAAAGAACGGACGTGAGCGTTTTGCTCGCCGCCATCGAAAAGTCAGGTTACGAGACGCTGAGTGGTGAAACGAGCTTCGGTGTGACGGGCATGACCTGCGCGAACTGCTCTTCTCGCGTCGAGCGCAAGCTCGCCAAAACCGAAGGCGTCTTGGAGGCCAGCGTCAACCTGGCGACGGAGCGCGCCACCGTGCGCTACTTGCCCGACGTGGTGAGCCTAAAAGAGCTTCACGGGGTGGTCGAGGGGACGGGGTACGGGATTCTCGAGGAAGCCGGCAAAGACCGCGTCGACAGCGAACGCGAAGCGAGGGAACGCGAGATAATTTCGCTCCGCCGCGACCTCACCGTTGCCGCGGTCTTTACCCTTCCTTTGCTCCTCCTGGTGATGCTGCCGATGGTCGTGCCCGCTCTGGAAGCGCGGCTCATGAACGTCATCCCCATGCAGACGCTCTTCTTGGTGTCGTTCGTGCTCGCGTCAGTCGTGCAGTTCGGCCCCGGTCGGCGCTTCTACAAGCCCGGCTGGGCCTCACTAAAGCACGGCTCGCCCGACATGAACTCTCTGGTGATGATAGGCACCTCGGCGGCTTACGGCTACTCGGTGGTGGCGACCTTTCTGCCGGGTCTCCTGCCCGCGGGCACCGTCCACGTTTACTATGAGGCGTCCGCCGCCATCATCACCTTGATTCTGGTTGGCAAATATCTCGAGGCCATCGCCAAGGGCCGCACGAGCGAAGCCATCAAAAAATTGATGGGCCTACAAGCCAAAACCGCCCGCGTGGTGCGCGGCGGGGAGACCGTGGAGCTGTCCATCGACGAGGTGGTGCCGGGCGACGTGGTCTTGGTGCGCCCTGGTGAAAAGGTGCCGGTTGACGGTACTGTTGTAGAAGGCTCCTCCTATGTAGACGAGTCGATGATTACCGGCGAGAGCATCCCCGTCTCGAAGGGGGCGGGCGACGAGGTCGTCGGCGGCACCATCAACAAGACCGGCGCGTTCCGGTTCCGCGCCACGAAGATAGGCGCGGACACGGTGCTCGCGCAGATTATCAAAATGGTCGAGGAGGCGCAGGGCTCGAAGCCGCGCATCCAGGCTCTCGCCGACCGGGTGGTGGGCGTTTTCGTCCCCGTCGTTATGGCCATCGCCACGCTCACCTTCGTCCTCTGGCTGATTTTCGGCCCCGCGCCCGCCCTGACCTTCGCGCTGGTCAACACGGTGGCGGTGCTCATCATCGCCTGCCCCTGCGCGATGGGTCTCGCCACCCCCACCTCCATCATGGTGGGGACGGGCAAGGCCGCCGAGCTGGGCGTGCTCTTCCGCAAAGGGGACGCGCTGCAAAGCCTCCAGGAAGCGGGCGTCATCGCGCTCGACAAGACGGGCACGCTGACCAAGGGCCGCCCCGAACTCACCGACTTAGTGGTGCGGGCGGGGCTCGAGCGGCGCGAGGTCTTAAAACTCGTCGCCGCCGCCGAAACCTCGTCGGAGCACCCCATCGCTGAGGCCATCCTCGCGGCGGCGAAGGAGGAAGGGCTCGAGCCCCTCCCCACCCAAAACTTCAACGCCGTCCCCGGTTTCGGCGTCGAAGCGACCGTTAAGGGCCGCACCGTGCAGGTGGGGGCCGACCGGTACATGGAGAGGCTGGGGCTCGAGGTCGCGGTATTCGCCGAAGAGGCGGGCCGCCTGGCCGACGAGGGCAAAACGCCCCTTTACGCCGCCATTGACGGCACCCTCGCCGCCATCATCGCCGTGGCCGACCCGGTGAAAGCCTCGAGCCCGCAGGCGGTAAAGAAACTCCACGATTTGGGCTTGCGAGTCGCCATGATTACCGGCGACAACCGCCGCACCGCCGAGGCCATCGCCAGGGGGCTGGGCATCGACGAGGTGCTGGCCGAGGTTCTCCCCGACGGCAAGGTGGACGCCGTCAAAAAACTCCAGGCCGAAGGGCGCAAGGTCGCCTTTGTCGGCGACGGCATCAACGACGCGCCCGCGCTCGCCCAAGCCGACGTGGGCTTAGCCATCGGCACGGGCACGGACATCGCCATCGAGTCCGCCGACGTGATTCTCATGTCGGGCGACCTGCGGGGGATTCCCAACGCCATCGCGCTCTCCAAAGCGACCCTGAACAACATCAAACAGAACCTCTTCTGGGCTTTCGTTTACAACATCATCCTCATCCCGGTGGCGGCGGGGGCGCTCTTCCCGGTTTTCGGCATCCTGCTCTCGCCCATTTTGGCGGCGGCGGCGATGGGGCTGTCCAGCGTGTTCGTGCTGACCAACGCGCTCAGACTGCGCACCTTCAAGCCGCCCATGAGGGCCGAAGGCGAGCGGGCGACGCCCGCCGAGGGGCAGTTGGCGGCGGCTTGAGGTGAGGAGATTCTCCCTATCCCCTGCGCTCCCCACCCTCCCGTGCCTTGGTTGAGAGGACATCCATGCTCGATACAAAAGAACCCGTCACCCTCTACACCACCCCCGGTTGCGCCGACTGCGCGGCGGTGAAAAGGTATCTCGAGACCCGCGGCGTCTCCTTCACAGAAAAAGACGTCAGCAAAAACGAGGCCTGGATAGGCGAGATGAAGCGCGTCTCGGGCGTGCGCATCGCGCCGGTGACGGTGGTCGGTGATAAAGCGTTCTACGGAACCTTCGACAGGCAAAAGCCGGGGTTGGAGCGGGCCTTAGTGGACCTCGGGGGATAACGTACATGAACGGCTCGCAACACGCCTGGCACCACTCGGACGAACAAATCATCTCCCAAATCCGCCAGGGGGGCATGGCGATGCCCGCGGTGGGGGCGGACTGGTCGGACGAGGAGGTAGACGCCGTCGTGTCTTATGTCAAAGCGTGGTGGACGCCGCAGCAGCGCGACGCGCAAGCGGGCCACCTTAGGGAGTAGTTAGAAAGCGCGTCAAGAGGGGTAAGAAAGTTGCAGGAACAGGGAGGGGAAAAATGGTGATAGGGGAATTTCCGTCGGCGGAAGCGGCGTGGGAGTTTACGGAAGAGGCGCGGGCGTCGGGGCACAGGGTCAAGCTCACGGATACCGCCAGACCTGTAGCGAAACGGTCTTTTGGGACAGCGGTGGTCTCAGCCCTCGTGCTGGGCAGTCTTTTCGGCGTTCTCGGGGCGTATGCGGAAGCCGGGGTGGTGGGGTTGGAGGCTCGAGCCCCTCTTCGCCGCCCCCGTGGGCGCGGTGGGGGCGTTTTTAGCGGCTTTTGGTGGTTCGCTGGGCGCGCTTTTGGGCGGTCTCGCCACATTGAAACCCGCGCAGCGGCACGCCGCGGCAGTCCACTACATCACGATGGAAGGGACGGCGACGGGCTTGAAGAGACCGCGAGACGCCACGGCGGCACCTTTGTCGAGGGCCAAAGGCTCCCCGAAGCCGCGGTTGCATTCTGCTGGTCGCCTCCCCGTCGCAAGAAGGGCTGTGGTCGTTCGCACCGCTCCTCCTCGCCGAGCAGGCCGTCCGCGCTCGAGGCGAGGAGGAGCGGCTGATGTCGTTTGGTCAGGCCAGCGACGGCGAACTTTACGTGCTGACCAAGTCCGTCGAGGGTCCCAAGGGCGACACCGGCAAAGTCTACCGACTGACAGCGGCGCAGTAGAATCGCGGGACTTTTAGGGGGTGAAGGCATGTAAGGGCTCTCTGAGCCTAACGTGAGTCTGTTTAAGTCAAAAGCCGCAAGCAAACCAAAAATGCAGTTTTAAAAAGGAGAAACCATGCCAGCCATTCAAGAGATGTTGCAAACCCACCCGCAGCAACCGCAAGTGAACATGGACACGCTGAACGAGTTTATCGAGGCCGCCTTCGAGTGCGCCCAGGTCTGCTCGAGCTGCGCCGACGCCTGCCTGAGCGAGGACATGGTGGCGGACCTGCGCTACTGCATCCGCACCAACCTAGACTGCGCCGACATCTGCACCACCACGGGCCGCGCGCTGGTGCGCCAGACCGAGCCCGACTGGGGCATCATCAGGGCGCAACTGCAAGCCTGCCACGTCGCCTGCAAGGCCTGCGGCGACGAGTGCGAGAAGCACGCCTCGATGCACGAGCACTGCAAAGTCTGCGCCCGGTCGTGCAGGCGCTGCGAAAAGGCCTGTGAGGCGCTGCTCGCCGCCGTTCCTGCCTGAGCGCGTTGCGCAGCGTGAGCCGCAGTGCGGCCCACGCTGCGCGTCCTTGGCTGTGGCCTTTTACTTACCCTTCCGCCTTACAACCCCTTCTTGCTTCGCACCCTCTCGAGTGGACTATAGCGGTTTTCATTGACATTGAGTGAGTTCGGCGCAGGTATCATCACTGTAACTACGTCCTAGACAGTAACGCACAGACTAACTTTCGCTCAAACCAGATGATACCTGCTATAGGTCATTACTGCCGTTACATTTGACCCGCTTACCCGTGCCCAACTCGGCCTCTGCTACACTAAACCATGAGCACGCACGCCCCAGACGCACACACGGCCGCCAAAATTCCCGCCGAAGAAGACCGGACGGTCACCCCCAACTTCATCACCGACATCATTGACAAAGATTTGGAAGACGGAGCCCATAACTCCGTCGTGACGCGCTGGCCGCCCGAGCCCAACGGCTACATCCATATCGGACACGCCAAGGCGATTTGTCTTAACTTCGGGCTGGCCCTGGACTACGGGAGCGCGTGCAACCTGCGCTTCGACGACACCAACCCCACCACCGAGGACGTGGAATATGTCGAGTCCATCCAGCGCGACATCCGCTGGCTCGGCTTCGACTGGGGCGACAATCTCTTTTTTGCGTCAGACTATTTCGAGACGCTTTACAACCTCGCGCTCCGGCTTATCGAGGACGGCAAGGCGTACGTGGATTCGCTTTCTGAAGAAGAAATTCGGGCGTACCGCGGCACCGTCACCGAGCCGGGGCGCGAAAGCCCCTACCGGGCGCGCTCGGTGGACGAGAATTTGGACCTTTTCAAGCGGATGCGCGCGGGCGAATTCGCGGACGGAACGCACGTGCTGCGCGCCAAAATCGACATGGCTGCACCCAACATGAAGATGCGCGACCCGCTCCTTTACCGCATCCGCCACGCGCACCATTACCGCACGGGCGACGCCTGGCCGATTTACCCGATGTACGACTTTGCGCACGGGCTTTCGGACGCTATCGAGGGCGTGACGCACTCTTTATGCACCCTGGAGTTTGAAAACAACCGCGAGATTTACGACTGGCTCGTGGACGCGCTCTACACGCCGCCCCGCCCGCATCAGTACGAGTTCGCGCGGCTCGCTTTGGACTACACCGTTTTAAGCAAGCGCAAGCTCATCACGCTCGTGCGCGACGGGCACGTGGACGGCTGGGACGACCCGCGGATGCCGACGCTGGCGGGCTTGCGCCGCCGCGGCGTGAGACCCGAGGCCATCCGCGACTTTGCGAACCGCGTGGGCGTCGCCAAGGCCAACTCGAGAACCGACCCCGCGCTGCTCGAGTACAGCGTCCGTGACGACTTAAACACCCAGGCCCCAAGGGTGATGGCGGTACTCAACCCGCTCAAGGTCGTCCTCACCAACTATCCCAAAGACAAAGAGGAGGCATTAGAAGCCCCCTATTGGCCCCACGACGTTCCCAAGGAGGGCTCGCGCGAGGTGCCCTTCGCCCGCGAACTCTTTATCGAGCGAGACGACTTTTTGGAGGAGCCGCCCAAGGGCTTCCGCCGCCTCGCCCCCGGCGGCGAGGTGCGGCTCCGCTACGCCTACGTCATCCGCTGTGATGAGGTTGTCAAGGATGAAACGGGCAACGTGACCGAACTCCGCTGCTCGTATGACTCCGACACGCTGGGGCAAAACCCGAAGGGCCGCAAGGTCAAGGGCACCATCCACTGGGTAAGCGCTACGCACGCGCTCCCCGCCGAGATGCGTCTCTATGACCGGCTCTTCAGCGTCCCCAACCCCGACGCGGGCGACGCGCCCTTTACGGATTACCTCAACCCCGATTCGCTCGTCGTCACCCACGGCTTTGTCGAGCCGAGCGTGGCGGAGGACGCCGAGGAGACGCGCTATCAGTTCGAGCGGCAGGGCTATTTTGTGAGGGACCCGGACTCAGAGCCCCAGCACCTCGTTTTCAACCGCATCGTGCCGCTCAAATCCGCGTGGGACGTTAAAACAGAAGATGTGCAGCCGAAAGAACAGGCGCAAGAGGAACACGCCCCCAAAGGCGAAACCGAGCCGACCAAGATTGCGCAACGCGACCCCACGCTGGACTTTACCCCTGAGCAGCGTGCGAGGCTCGAGCGCTACACCTTCAACCTCGGCCTGAGCAGCGACGACGCGGCCATCCTCGCGGCGGAGGGTGAGCTTTCCTCTTTCTTTGAAGAAGCGTTGGAGACGCACCACAACCCGCAGGGCGTCGCCAACTGGATAGTCAACGAACTCTTGCGCGCCCTTAAAGACACCTCTCTTGAAGCCCTCCCCTTTAAGCCCGCGCACTTGGGCGAACTCGTGGCGCTGGTAGACGATACGACCATCTCGAGCCGCATCGCCAAAGAGGTGTTCGAGGTGATGCTTCAAACAGGCGAGAGTCCCAAGGCCATTGTTGAAGCGCGGGGGCTCGAGCAGGTCACGGATTTAGGAAAACTCGAGCCCATCGTGGACGCCCTTCTTGCCAAAAATCCCGACAAGGTCGCGGCGTACCGGGGCGGCAAGGGGGGGCTGCTGGGCTTTTTCGTGGGCGGCGTGATGCGCGAGACGCAGGGCAAGGCGAACCCGCAGCTTGTGCAGGAGCTGGTGCAGGAGAGGCTTCAGAAAGAGTAAAGGTAACGGAGTGACCGTGGAGCCGCGCAGCTATGAATTCAAGAACGGCTCACTCCTCATCCGTGAAGCGGAAGTCGAGGACGCCGGGGCGCTTCTCACTTATATTGAGAACGTCTCCGGCGAGTCGGACTACCTGACCTTTGGCCCCGGCGAGTTTGAACTCACAGAACGCGAAGAGGCGGAGTTTTTGCGGGCGTGTCGTGCGTCTGATAATGAGGTCTACTTACTCGCTCTGGCTGGGGATGAAATCGTCGGCACGCTCAACTTTTCGGCGGGTCACAGGTCCCGCGTTAGGCACAGCGGCGAGTTGGGTATGTCCGTGCGAAAGGCGTATTGGGGGCAGGGGGTGGGCTCTGGGCTGCTCGACACACTTTTAAACTGGGCGCGGCAAACCCGCGTCATCAAGAAAATCAACCTGCGCGTGAGGGTGGACAATCACCGCGCCATCCTGCTTTATGAGCGAAGGGGGTTCGTTAGAGAAGGAACCCTCCGTAAGGAAGTTTTTTTGGACGGGGTTTACTACGACCTCGAGTGGATGGGCCTCTTTTTGACGTAGTGGATCGGCGCTAAAAAGCCTTTTGATCGGTTACAAAAGCGGCCAAAAAGGTGAGACGGGACGCTAAAACTCGTAGCCCGATCAAACCCGGGCCCTTAAAAGCAGGTAAGCACCCATGCAAAAGAGTTTGTGAACGCAGAGCCAATTTTGGAACGTCATAGGCTTGAGAAAAACCACAAAAACTTGTCTTCAGGCGCTTATGTACCTTTTTTGTCCCGAAGTAAAGCATCGTTGGCCGACCGGAACAACTGGAATCGTTCTACCGGTTCTCACAGGAATCTTTTTCCTCTTTGAACCAATCGCTAAAGGCACTTGGTGTAACTCGATGTGGCCGCACTACCGCACATCCCGCCCCTGGTTGAGGATGATGACGTTGCCGCTCGAGCAGTCTCCCGCGCTTGACACAAGAAACGCCACCCACGCCGCAATCTCTTCGGGCCGCATCGGCTCCCCGCGCGGCATCCCCTCGAGCGCTTGGGCGAGTTCGTCTGGGCTCACCACATCGAACAAGTCGGTGCGGGTCATGGCGGGCGCAACGGAGTTGACCGCAATCCCCTCTTTGGCGTAGCGCCGCGCCAAATGTTTGGTGAGGTTGTCGAGCGCCGCCTTGGAAGCGCGGTAGTGCGCGGGGTCGAACACGTCGAAGTTGTACGCCCCGTTGGACGAGATGTTGACGATTTTTTTGATGCCGGGCCGTGTCAACATGCGCGGAATCGCCTTTTGGCAGCAGTAAAAGGCGGAGTCAAAGTTGACGGCCATCTGTTTACGGAAGTCGTCAGGGCTTATGTCCACAAAGTCATCCATCAAGCAGGTGCCCGCGTTGTTGACCAGCACGTCCGGCCCGCCCGTGCTTTGGTCAATGTCGGCAAAAACGCGCGTCACTTCGTTTGCGCGGGAGAGGTCGGCCGCTCGAGCCAGAAAATTTAGATTTTCTCCCCCCAACTTCTCCGCCGTTTCTTCCAAAACCTCGTGGTTAATATCAATACCGACGACGGTTAAACCGTCCCTTAAGAGCGCTTTGGCAATAGCTAAGCCGATACCCCGCGCGGCCCCGGTGACGACGGCGACTCGCTTGTGTTCGCTCACGCTGCTCCTTTCAGATGCCTAGATACCGCCGCTTCACCTCGGGCTGCGCGGCGAGCTCGAGGCTGGGGCCTCCCCACACGACGCGCCCTTTTTCCAAGATATAGCTGCGGTCGGTGACACTCAGCATCTCCCGTAAGTTGCTGTCGATGATGAGGATGGCCTGACCCTCCGCCTTGAGCCGCCTCACGCTGCGCCAGATGTCGCCACGCAAGCCCGGCGCGAGCCCTTCGGTGGCCTCGTCCAAGATGAGCAGTTTGGGGTTGGTGAGGAGCGCCCGGCCGATGGCGAGCATCTGCTGTTCGCCGCCCGAAAGCTGGTTTCCTAAGTGCCGCCGCCGCTCGGCTAAGCGCGGAAAGAGGTCATAAACGCGGTTTAAGGTCCAGGGGTCGGATCGGTTAAACGCGTTGCGGGCCGTTGCCACAAGGTTTTCTTCGGCGCTTAAGTTGGGGAAGATGTGCCGTCCTTCGGGCACCAGCCCGACGCCGCGCTGCGCCACCCGGTGAGGGGGCTGAGCGCTAATCAGACTTCCTTCAAAGCTGACCTCACCTTTGCTCAGCGGCGTCAAACCCATGATGGAACGCACCGTGGTCGTCTTGCCCATGCCGTTGCGCCCGAGTAAGCCCACCACCTCGCCCTCGCCGACCTCCAAACTCACGCCGAACAGCACTTGCGACGCGCCGTAGGCGGTGTCGATGGCAGTTACCTGAAGCACGGCGACGACTTGGTGAAAGGTGAGGTGAAAGGTGAGGTGAGCTTTGAGACAAAGTCAGGAGGTAGGAAATAAGGCGTGTTCAGCGACCTCGTCAGTAGAACCATAGCTTCACAATACTGTCTACTGCTATAAGACGTACACCCTGTGCAGGATGCTCTACCCTACATAGGACATTGGGGCGGGTGAAGGCTGAAGCCAAGCGGTAGCCAACAAGGATGGGGAGCGTTAGACTTTCTCCGAGGACGGACACAAAGCGCCCGTCCGGGTTCAACGGGTAGTGACTGAACCCGGATGGGCGCGCCGGCCTAGTGGTTGGCTAAAAACGCTTCCAGGAGAGTCTGCGCCGAGTGTTCTGTTGTGTACTGAAACGCGCCGTTGGTGTCGATGGCGTCTGCTAGACGGCCCTGCCACAGGAGCCTGCCGCCCCCCGTCACGGCGTCTAGTCGCGCTTTCCAGGAGAGGCTTTGGGCGTCAAACTGCATGAGGTAATCGAACCGTAGGGACGAAGGGGTGCAGGAACCTACGAACGCGGCACTGCTGCCCGCCTC
The DNA here is from genome assembly GCA_965214995.1 of Trueperaceae bacterium. GTDB lineage: Bacteria > Deinococcota > Deinococci > Deinococcales > Trueperaceae > CBDCCT01. The sequence goes on along the minus strand of CBDCCT010000002.1, from coordinate 1,947,740 downwards.
GAGCGTTTTCGCCATTGCCTTGACCGAGGCCTCGTTGAAAGCGGGTATTTCGTACCCCCCGGTGTTCACGCTGGCGTTGAAGCAGGCGGATGCATAGTCGTGGTCGGCGGTGGTCTGTCCGCCCCCGAGCGAGCCGCACGCCACCAGGAGCGCCGCCGCCAAAACGCCTCCCAAAAGCAGGTGGGGCGTTCTTCTGGGAGTGGGTTGACCCAAGATTCGGCTGATCCGGTTCATAAGATGACCTCCTGAGGCCGCGAGCAGAAGCGGCGAGGGACTTTTGAGGGTTTCCAGGCGCATGAGCGCCCGCGCGTAGGTCGGCTTGTCGCCCGTGTGTGCGACGACCAAGTCGTCACAGCAGTGTTCGCGCTCGAGCCGCGCCTGTCGGCTCAGCCACCACGCCGCGGGATGATAGAAAAGAAGCGTTTCACAAAGGGTTTGGAGGAGGTTGAAAAAGGGATCGCGCCTTTTGACGTGCGCGAGTTCGTGGAGCAAAACGGCTTCAAGTTGGCGGCTCGTCAAGCCGCGCAGGGCGCTCGTCGGCAACAAGATAACGGGCCTAAGCCAACCCACCAGGGTGGGCACGCTGACGAGGCGGGACTCGAAAAGACCCACGTTGGGACGAAGGGAGAGGGCTTTTGCAGAGACCCGCACCCGCTCTTTGAGCGCGTCGCTGACCGGCAGGGTGTTTTTCCTCAAGCGTCTCACATAAAAGGTCCCTCCCAGGGTTCTAAGCGCTTGGGCGCACACGCCCAAAAGCCACACGGCGACGATGTACGGCGAGAGGTCGTAGACGTTGTAAAGCTCGAGCAGGGCGAGCGAAGAAGGTAAAGGCGCGTTTGACGCTAATCCGGCCCCCGTAACGAGGGTGGGCGTGTGTGACGCCGCCGCGCCTAAGAGGGTGAGCCCGAAGCTTAGCGGCATGAGACACAACGCCAGCAAACACGCGCGGTAACGGGCGCTGCTTTTTGTCAAGCCTTTCAAAACCAGCACCGTCGCCAGCAAGATGAGCGCGCCCTGCCAGACGGAATGAAGGAGGCCCCAGGCCAAGGCGTGAATGAGCCCGTCCATCAGGCGTCTTCCAAGCGGTCGAGGAGCGCCCGGATGGCGGCGAGCTCTTCGGGACTGGCTTTTTGGGTGTGGAGTGCCTGCAAAACCAGTTGGCTGGCTGAGCCCGCGAAAGCGCGCTCGAGCAGGTCGGTAAGGAGGAGCCGCTGGGTCGCTTCTTTTGGGTACACCGCCCTGTAAACGTGGCTACGCGCGGCGTCGTCTCTCAGCACCAACCCCTTGTCGGTCATGATTTGCAAGAGCTTCAAAACGGTGGTGTAGCCGACCTCCTTTTCTCTTTCCCGGACGAGGCGCTCGAGCACGTCGCGCACGGTGCTCGGGCCCCTCGTCCACAAAACGTTCAGGATGCTCAACTCGGCTTCCGTGGGCTTGACCGTCGTCACAGGCTCCTCCCGACACAAGGCGTTCCTACGAAGAGTTTCGTTGATAGAGTGTACACGAAACTCTTCGTAGGTGTCAACCCTTTAATGGTGAGGCTGTTGTATTTCAGGTGGCTGAGGCTTCCCTCACGCTTCCTCACTCAGATAGGCCCGCTGCACCTCCCGGTCGGCGCGGACCTCGGCGGGGCTCCCCGTGGCGATGAGCGCGCCGTAGACGAGCACCGACACGCGGTCGGCGAGGCTGAAGACCACGTCCATGTCGTGCTCGACCAGCAGGGTGGCGTAGTCGTGTTTGATGGCTTTGACAAGCCGGGTCATGGTCTCGGTTTCGCTCGGCCCCATGCCCGCCATCGGCTCGTCTAAGAGCAAGACCTTGGGACGCGTCGCCAGCGCCATCGCCAGCTCGAGCTGCCGCCTTTGCCCATGCGACACGTTCGCAGCGCGGGTTTGAGCCTCGGCGGCCAGGCCGACGCGCTCGAGCAACGCCAACGCTTCGTCCGTAAGTCTTGCATCTCTTCGCGCGTCCCGCCAGAAATGAAAGTGATGTTTGGCCCGCGCCTGCACCGCCAGGGCGACGTTCTCGAGCACACTAAATTCCGACAGCACCGCCGTAATCTGAAACGAGCGGGCGACGCCCAAACGGGCGCGCTTGGGCGTAGACAGGTGCGTAACGTCGCGCCCCTCTAAAAGAATGCGACCTGCGTCGGGTCTTAGCTGCCCGCTGAGCTGCGCCAGCAGGGTCGTCTTGCCCGCGCCGTTGGGGCCGATGAGCGCGTGGATTTCGCCAGGGTAAAGGTCGAGGTCTATCCCGTTTGTCACCAAGAGCGCCCCAAAGGACTTGTGCAAGCCCGTAACCTGCAACAGCGCCTCCTTGGTCAACGTTTTAGTCAACCTCGTCCCCCATCAGCAACCCGCCCAAACCGCGCCGCGCGAAGAGCACAATCAGCACGAGCAGCGGGCCGAAAAAGAGTTGCCAGTGCGGGGTGAACGAGACGAGAACTTCCTCGAGCCCCAAAAACGCCGCCGCGCCGAGCACCGGCCCGATAAGGCTCCCCACGCCGCCCAGGATGACCATCACCAAAAGCTCGCCCGAGCGGGGCCAGTGGAGCAGGGCGGGCGAGACGAACTCGGTTTGGTTGCCGAGCAACGCGCCCGCGAGCCCCGCCACCGCGCCGGAAACGCAAAACGCGGCAAGCCGGTAAGGAAGAGGCTCGTAGCCGAGCGCGCGCATCCGCCCTTCGTTGCTTTTGAGGCCGCGCAGGGTCCGCCCGAAGCGGGCGTGGACGAAGCGCCAGAAGAGGAACAAGCAGAGGACGAGCAAAAGGTAAGCCGCGTAAAACATCGTCAAACGGTTCCCCAAATCAAAGGGGCCGAGCGTGTTCGGCCCCCACCACAGCGACAGCCCGTCGTCGCCGCCGTAGGGCTCGAGCGACACGAAGAAAAAGTAGAGCATCTGCGCGAACGCCAAAGTAATCATGATGAAGTAGACGCCTCTGGTCCGCAACGACACAAAGCCGATAAGAAACGCAAACATCGCCGAAACGAGCATCGCCAGGGGCCACACGACGAGCGCATTGTTCATCCAGGGGCCAGCATTCAGGCCAAGAAACGCCTCCTCGTAAAAAGCGTGCTGCGACAAAATGGCGAACGTGTAAGCACCCAGCCCCAGAAACGCGGCGTGCCCGAACGAGACGAGGCCGCCGTAGCCGAGGATGAAGTTGAGACTCAGCGCGGCCAAACCGGAGATGACGACGCGGGTGAGGACGGGGACGAGGTAGCTTTGGTCCAAGCTTTGAGCGACGAGCGGCGCGACGCCCAACAAGAGAAGCGTGAGGAGGGTGACGGCTCGAGCCCGGTTCACCCCGAACCTGCGACGCGGCGCGCTTTGCTCCTCCGTCACTTCCTTTGTCACGGTGCGCTTCACGCCCCGCCGCCGAAGAGCCCCTGCGGACGCCAGGCCAGCACCACGGCCATGAGAATATAAATCGCCATCGCCGAGAGCGACGCCCCGACGGCGCTCGCCCCGCTCGGCGACAACACGAGGGCGAGCAAACCCGGCAGGTAGGCGCGACCCAGCGTGTCGGTGAGCCCGACTAAAAGCGACCCCACCACCGCCCCGCGAATCGAGCCGATGCCGCCGATGACGATGACCACAAAGGTGAGAATAAGGATGTTCTCGCCCATCCCCGACTGAACCGCGAGAAAGGGTCCCGCGACGACGCCCGCCAACCCTGCCAACAGCGCCCCGAGCCCAAAAATGATGGTGTAGAGCCTCGAGACGTTCACCCCCAGCGCCCCAATCATCTCCCGGTCACTCGCCCCCGCGCGAATCCACATCCCCAAGCGCGTGCGCTGCACGAGTCCGTAAAGCCCGCCCACCACGAGCGCCCCGACGATGATGACCGCCAGCCGGTAAATGGGATAGGGCGCACCCGGCACCACCTCAACCGTCCCCAAAAGCCAGGACGGCACGTCAAGCCGCAGCGGCTGCCGCCCCCACACGACGCGCACGAGTTCGTTAAAAAACAAAATAAGCCCAAAGGTCGCCAGCACTTGGTCGAGGTGGTCGCGCGCATAAAGCCGCCGGATGACGACAAGCTCGACCACCATCCCCGTCACCCCCGCCGCGGCGGTGCCCGCTAAGAGCCCCAGCAAAAACGAGCCTGTGGCGGCGCTTACCGTGGCCGCCACATAGGCCCCCACCATAAAGAGCGAGCCGTGCGCCAAATTGATAAGGTTCATAATCCCGAAAATAAGCGTCAGCCCGGACGCCATGAGGAGCAGCGTGACGCCGAGCTGGACGCCGTTCAAGAGTTGCTCGAGCAGCAAGAGCATCAGGTAAGGGGGTGTTGACGGGTAAGGCTGCCGTTCGTGCGGGAGAGCGGAAGCGAAGGGAGAGAATAACCCTCCGTCTCCCCCACTCCGCCGCGCCTTCTCACGTCGTTATCTTCCCATCTCGCACTCCGCCGCATAGGCGTCCGCGTGGTCCTCGAACACCTTGGCGACGAGCTGGTTGGTGACGTTGCCGCTGTCGTCCACATAAGCCTGACGCACGTAGATGTCTTGAATCGGGTGATGGTTCGTGTTGAACGCGAAGTCACCGCGCACCGACGTAAAGTCGGCCTCCTCGAGCGCCGCCACTAACGCCTCGGTATCGTCCACGTCGCCGTTCACCTTCTCGAGCGCCGACAAGATGAGGTTGGCGGTGTCGAAGCCCTGGCTCGAGTAGAGCGTCGGGTACTCGTCATATTCCGCCTTGTACGCCTCGACAAACGCCTGGTTGGCCTCATTGTCCAGGTCGGGCGACCACTGCGAGGTGTTAAAGGTCCCGGCGGCCTCCTCACCCACCGCGTCTAACAGCGTGTCGTCGAACGAAAAAGCGGGGCCGAACAGCGAGATTTGCTCAACCAGACCCGCCTGACCGTACTGCTTGACAAAGTTGATGCCCATCGCGCCGGGGTAGAAGAAAAAGACCGCGTCGGGATTCGCGGCGCGTAGCTGTGAAATTTCGGCGGCGTAGTCCGTCTGACCGAGTTGAGTGTAGACCTCCCCGGCGATGTCGCCCTGGTAAAAGCGCTTGAAGCCGGTTAATGCATCCTGGCCCGCGGGGTAGTTCGGGGCGAGCAAATAGACGTTCTCAAAACCCTGGTCGGTCACGTACTGGCCCATCGCCTCGTGCAGGTTGTCGTTTTGCCAGGCGGCGTTAAAGTAGTTTGGGTGACAGCCCCGACCCGCGAGTTCGGACGGCCCGGCGTTGGGGGAGACGTAAACGACGCCCTCGCGCACCAAACGCGGAACCGTCGCCATTGCAATGTTGGAAAAAATCGAGCCGGTCATGATTTTGACCCCGTCGCGCTCGACCATGCGCTCGACCAAACCCACGGCGGTCTCGGGGTCGAGGCCGTCGTCGGCGACGAGAAGCTCAATCTCAACGGGGCTGTCGCGCATGTCAACGGCGAGCCTGAAGCCTTTTTCGACCTGTTCGCCCAAGTAGCCGCCTCCCGTTGACAAAGTGGTGACCATGCCGATTTTGACGGGTTCTTGGGCGAGGCTGACGCTTAGTAGAGCGAAACATAGACTGATGATGAGGCCCACGGTGAAGGTTGATTTCATGATATGTGTCCTTTCTCGAGCAGCTCCAAAACGGCTGCCCTGACCCGCTGCCACTGCTTTGTTGTGGCGACGACGATTTCAAAATGGCCGGTGTCGGCTAGGCTTATCAGGCGGACCTCCTCACCTTTCTTTTTAGCTGCGTCTTCATAAAGTTTAACGTAACTCAGCGGCACCGTGTCGTCTCTTTCGCCCTGGATTAAGATTTGCCGAACGCCGAGCGGGAGGAGTTCAGCGGGCGACCCTTGGGCGTAGCGCTCCGGCACTTCATGAGGCGCACCACCCATCAGCCGGTCGGGCGCGTCCGGGCAGATGTTTTGCTTCAGGGCTTCGGTGAGGTCGGGAATACCCGCCAAGGAGACGACGCCGCGAAGCTCGAGCGGTTCCCCCATATAAAGTTCATCTTTGGGCTTAAGCTTATGACGGCCCGCGAGCCACAGCGCCAGGTGTCCTCCGGCGGAGTGGCCGACGGTGAGGACTCGAGCCAAATCGAGCGCGTACTCATCCGCCACCGTCTTGAGATAATCCGCACCCTTGGCGACATCCAGAAACGTATGAGGCCAACCGCCGCCGTTGTCCAGGCGGCGGTACTCTATGCTCCACACCGCCACCCCGTCTTCTGTGAAGGCTCTGGCAAATTGGCCCATGTAGGTGAGGGCGACCCTTGCCCGCCAACAACCGCCGTGCAGCAAAACCACCACCGGGTGCGGCCCCGCGCTGGTCGGTAAGTAGAGGTGCCCAAATTGCTCCGCGTGCGGGCCGTAGGCGAGGGCGACGTCCGGCGGCATGGGGGGCAGCGCCAGCAGGTCGTCAACCGTGAGCAAACTCGCCATACAGACTTCTAAGCGGTCACGAGCGCCAGCACCCGCAACGGGCTGCCCGAGCCGTTGACGAGCTTGAGCGGCGGGGTAATCAGCAGCGTCCCTTTGGGCGGCAGTTGGTCGAGGTTCGTCAGGCTCGCCAGCCCGAACTTCCCCGCCCCGTGAAAAAGCGTGTGCGCGGGGAAAGGGGGGTCGAAGCCCCCCGCCGCGCCCGCGTCGGTGCCCACCGTCTCGGTGCCGAAGCCGATAACGTCGCGCTCGACGAGCGCCTTTACAGCGTCGGGCGACGGGCCGGGTGATACCGGGCCGTCGCCTTTGACATTGAGAAACGCCTCCGCCCCCTGCCGTTTCGACCAGTCGCTCCGCAGCAGCACCCACGAACCCGCCTCAATAGGGCCGTGCTCCTCCTCCCACTTTTCAATGTGCTCAGGGGTGAGCAAAAAGCCCTCATCCCCAGCCACCTCTTTACTCACGTCGATGACGTTGGCGGGGGCGACGAGTTTGTTTGGGGGGATGGTGTCGGTCGTATTGCCCTCCAAATCTTTGCCGCTCACCCAGTGAACCGGCGCGTCGAAGTGCGTGCCGGTGTGTTCGCCCAGCGTGATGGTGTTCCAGTACCAGGCAGGTCCCGCGTCGTTGTAGCGCGAAATCTCGGTGACACTGAGACCGGGCGAGGGCGCGAACATGTCGGGTAAGGCGATGACGGGTGTGTCAGGGTCTAAGGGCTGGCTTAAGTCAACGACTTTAACCTTGCCCGAAGCGAGGTCTTCGATGAGGGTGGGGAGGGAAGACATGAGATTCCTTTCTTGGTGTCGGAGAGTAAGGGAGCCGTCTTTGTCTCGAGCCCTCCTCCTCACACATCTACAGGTACGGGTTGCTTAACCCGTTTTCGCTCCTGAATGTAGCGCCGAAACCTAAAAGCGTTTTCAGGCAACTGTAAATCCATCCCGTACTTGTCCGGCCCGACCGCCCGCACCTTGGCGACGATGACGCTAAAGTCATCGCGTTCAAAAGCGTCTAGCACGGCCTCACCGAAAGCCAGTGGGGTGTTTGTAAACGCGACGTGTTCAACGCCCGCGCCTCTGGCGATGGCGGCCAAGTCGGTGATGCCCGCGGTCGTGTGCGAAGAGAAACCGCCCGTCGAAAGCAGGCTGCCGTTGTCGAAGATAATATGCACCATGTTTTTCGGACGGTAGCGGGCCAAGGTGGTCAGGGTGCCTAGATTCATCAGCACCGAGCCGTCGCCGTCTAAGACTACAATGCGCTCTTCGGGCAAGTGGGTCGCTAGCCCTAAGCCGATGGACGAAGCAAGACCCATCGCGTGTTGCAGGTAAAAGAAATTCTCGCGGTGGCCCAAGTTATAAAGCTCCTGCGCGCAGGCCCCCATGATGGTGACGACGAGCTTGTCCTGCAATTCTGGATAGATGACCTCTAAACAGCGGGCGCGTTCCACTTATTCCTCCACACCTAATCCTCCATCAAATCCCTGGTAAGCAACAAAGCCACGGGCGACAAGGAGCTCTGCGAGAAGGTGTAAGCCTCGCGTATCTTTTTGGCGACTTTATGAGGGTCTCGAGCCCTCTCAAAGGGAATCCCCAACGCCCGCAGCACCTCCTCGGTAATGATGCCGCCGCGCGTGTGCCACGGGTAGGGCTCGCCCCAGTGGCCGCGAAAAGCGATGAGCATACATAAGGGGACGCTGTAGAGTTGCGCGAGCGAGACGATGGCGTTGATTGCCGCCAAGAAGCCGTGGTTTTGCATGAGGAGAGCGTGGGGCTCGCCCGCGAAGTACGCGCCCGCGGCGATGCCGACGGCCTCCTCTTCTTTGGCGACTTCGATGAGTTTCACCTCCGGGTCGTCCTCGGCGCGTTGCAAGAGGTGAATCAGCCACGTCTCGGGCAGCGCCGACAGGGAGGTGATGCCCGCTTGTTTAATGCCTTCGAACACGACTTTTGAGTTTTCATACGATACGGACAAGGGTGAGTCTCTCTTCCGCTGCTGTCTATGAGCGTTTCGCGTTTTGGTAGATCACCATAACACGTCGCGAGACGAGAAAAGAAGCTCATACGGGTTGACATTCGTTACTGAGCAGGCAAAACCCCGCCTGCTCATCCGTTACCGCCAACCCGCCTCCTTTTTCACTCGCTCTCCTCGTCCTTGACTTCTTCGCTGCGCTCGAGCGTCAAGGCAAAATGGTATAAGTTGAGGTGCCCAATCCTAACCAGCTCCTTTACACCTACTCGGGTTTTAGCACCAGCGTGTCCGCCGCCGCGTCCTCGACCTCCTCCGCCGTCCAGAACATGGGGTGGTAGAGCCCCGCCTGCCAGAGCCTGAAGAGGTCGTCGTAGTGAGGGTGAAAGGGGTGGCCGCTCTGCCCCGTGGAGTGGACCGCCCGGCTGCGCCCGAAGTCCGCCAGGTCGATAATCATCCGCATCGAGACGTGCCCCGTGACCGCGGCCGGCTCGTCGAAGCTCCAGCCGTTGGCGTTGACCGCGCTGCTGTCGCCGTCCACCGGGAAGGGGCCTAAGTTGACGGCGGCCTCTACGGGTCCGATGCCGCTCTGCCCGAGCGGGCTGCTCACAAAGGTGGCGGTGTGAACGTCGCCCCACTGCCAATCCTCCAGCGCGCCGCCCACGTTCTCTTCGAACCAGCCCAGGGTGTAGACAAGCGCCCGCAAGAGGACGTCCTCGCGCGTTTCCCGTTGCGGCGTGGCGGCGTCGTCCCACAGGGGCGAGTCGGGGGTATGGGCGAGGCGGTGAAAGAGCACGCGCGGCGCGCCGCGGTTGGAGATGTAGCCGGGCGCTTCGTCGCCCAGCTCGTCGGCCAAGGTCGCCTCTTGCAGGTGCATAAAGAGGAGGCCCCACAGCGCCGCCCCGGTGCTGTCGCGCCGCATCTGCCCGTCCCAGGCGCGCAGCACCTCCAGCGCCTCTTGAATGGCCGGGTCGTCGCTGCGGAGCGCGGCCAGCAGGGGGCGGTAGCTCTCGAAAAGCAGGCTGTAGCTGTCCAGCTGCATCGCGGCAACGTCTTCTATGCCGATGGCACCCTCCTCGCGCAAGGTTTCTACCATGTCCACGAGGCGCTGCGCGCGGTCGCCGTCGGCCCACTGGAGCTCGAGCAGATGAGGAAACGACGCGTCCACCGCGGCGTTGTTCGCGGTCACGATAAAGCCTTCGGGCGGGTTGAGGCGCGCGGGCATCTCCTCAAAAGGCACCCAGCCCACCCACTCGTGCGCGCCGGTCCAGCCGGGCACGGGGACCAGCCCGTCCCCGTTGCGCCGGATGGGGATAGCGCCGGGCAGCCCGTAGGCGATGTTGCCCTCCACGTCGGCGTAGACCATGTTCTGCGCGGGCGTGTCCCAGTAGCGCAGGGCGTCGCGGAACGCGCGGTAGTCGGCGGCCTGATTGAGCAGAAGAATCGACTTGAGCAGGGTGGAGGGTTTTTCGGCGGCGGTCCACTGGAAGGCAACGGGAACGTCTAGGTCGTCGCGCAGGTTCGTGATGATGGGGCCGTGGTGGGTCTCCAGGACCTCGAGCGTGACCGCCTCGCCCCCGTTGACGCGAATTGTTTCCTCGATGACGTTCACGTCGCGCCACTCGCCCTCGAACGCGTACTGGCGTTCGTTGTCGGGATTGATACGTTCAATAAAAAGGTCCTGCACGTCCACCGCGCCGTTGGTGACCCCCCAGGCGATGCGCGCGTTGTGACCGATGACGACGCCGGGCGTGCCCGCAAAGGAAAAGCCGCTCACGTCCCAGCCGGGCGCGTGGAGGGCGACCTCGTACCAAATGGAGGGCATCTGGATGCCTAAGTGCGGGTCGTTGGCGAGCAGGGGCAAGCCCGTGTCCGTCAACGCGCCGCCTAGCACCCAACTGTTGCTGCCGATCCCGCTGCCGGAGCCGAAAACCCAACCCTGCGGCGGGGCATGACCCACCAAATTCGTGCTGACGCGCGCCCAGTCCAGCCCGGAGCCCGCGCTGTCAGTTGGGCTTGGGGTGTGCTGCGTACCAGTGTCCGCACCGCTCGGCGCGATGACGGGGCGGTTTTCGGGGTAGAGCGGCAGTAATGTTTCGGTCAAGTCCTCGCCCACCGCTTGGGTGAGGGCGGCGCGCTGCAACTCGTCGCGCCAGTTGCCGCTTAAGTCGTCCGCCATCACCACGCCCCAGGCGAGGGTGTGCAGCGGCTCCCAGGGCTCTATCTCCCACGGCTCATAGACCCGTTTGAGGATGGTCAGGTTGAGCGACGGGTCGCCCCGGTGCTCGGCTAAGTAGGCGTTGACACCGTCGCTGTAGGCCTCGAGAACCGCCATAACTTCCGGCTCCTCGGCTTCGTAGTACTCGAGCGTGCGCGCCGCGATGCGGTTCCAACCCACGGTGCGGATAAAGGTGTCGCTCGCGACTAAGTCTTCCCCCAGCATCTCCGAGAGGCGGCCCAGACCCACGTGCCGCCAGAACTCCATCTGCCAGAAGCGGTCTTGCGCGTGTACGTAGCCCTGCGCGAAAAAGAGGTCGTGGGGGGTGTCGGCGTAGATGTGGGGCACCCCGTAGGCGTCGCGGCGGACGGTGACTTCCCCCTCCAAACCTTGGAGGGGGAGCGTGCCCGAGGTTTGGGGAAAGGGGCCGCGCACCAGCGAGAGCGCGGTAACGGCCCCGAGCGCGGCGAGTACCAACAAAAGGGCGACGGTGCCGATGCCCCAGTTACGAATAAGGCGCATGTTTTTCTCCTCAAACGATTCTATTCTAAGAGATTGTAACGTTGCGGGCCGGGAAGACTCCGTTCGTGCTGGCAGACCGTCACCCCCACGTTAAAGGCCCACGGGGGAGCCCGCCCAGCGTCTCGGACGCCTAGCCGCTCGAGCCGACGCCGCTCCGGCGTTTCTGTCGTTGAGCCGTGACCGCTAAACTCTCCCGAAGTCGGCTCAACGTCCCGGACGAAAGAGCTTATTTCGGTTCGAACCGGACGACGCCGAGTGTCTGAAGGCCACTGCTCCCACCGTCTGGTTTGAAAGTGGGGTCGCAAATGCGTATGATACGGATGTACGCGTAAAGGTGGAGGGTGCGAAGAGAAGTGGGCCGTCATATCGTCTTAGTGGTTTTGGTGACTCGTGGTGAGTGAGACTTCAAAGGAGGACGAGGGTGGGGCTCGAGCAGAGGCAAATACTCCAGCCGCCGGACTGGCCCGCGCCCAAGGGCTACGTCAACGGGATAGCGGCGAGCGGAAGGCTCGTCTTCTTGGCGGGGCTCGTCGGTTGGAACGCTGAGGGCAAGTTTGAGAGCGATTGCATGGCCGAGCAGACGCGGCAGGCGCTCCAAAACGTCGTGACCGTGCTCGCCGAGGCCGGGGCGGGGCCTGAGCACGTCGTGCGCATGACCTGGTACATCACCGACAAAACCGAGTACCACGCCAAGCTCAAAGCCGTCGGTGACGCTTACCGCGGGGTGATGGGCAGGCACTACCCGGCGATGGCGATGGTGCAGGTGGCCGCCTTGATGGAGGACCGGGCTAAAGTTGAAATTGAAGTCACCGCGGTGATACCGGAGGACGAGATTTTGAAAGATGGCAGCTTGGAGAACGGGACGTGAGCGAGCACGACCTCACCCTGACAGACATGCGTATGGCGAATTATCAGGCCAAGCATTTCGTGTGGGAGGTTGACGACGGCCTCGCCACGCTCACGCTCAACCGCCCCGAGCGCAAAAACCCGCTGACGTTCGCGTCCTACGCCGAACTGCGCGACCTGTTTCGCAACTTGGCGTATAGCGATGATGTTAAAGGTGTCGTCATCACCGGGGCGGGGGGTAATTTCTGTTCGGGCGGCGACGTGTTTGAGATTATCGGCCCCCTGACCAAGAGCAACATGAAAAGCTTGCTCGCCTTTACCCGCATGACGGGCGACCTCATCAAAGCGATTCGCGCCTGCCCGCAGCCGGTGGTGGCGGCCATCGACGGCGTTTGCGTCGGCGCGGGCGCGGCGGTGGCGATGGCCTGCGATTTGCGTTACGGGACGCCCGCCGCCAAAGTCGCTTACCTGTTCGTGCGGGTGGGGCTGGCGGGCTGCGACATGGGGGCCTGCGCGATGCTGCCGCGCATCATCGGTCAGGGGCGCGCCGCCGAACTCCTCCTCACGGGCCGCAGCATGAGCGCCGAAGAGGGGGAGCGGTGGGGCTTTTATAACCGGGTGTGCGAGCCCGGCGCGGTGCTCTCCGAGGCGCAAAACATGGTGCGGCGGCTTCTGCAAGGCCCGACCTTCGCGCACGGCGTCACCAAGACGATGCTCAACCAGGAGTGGAACATGAGCCTAGAGCAGGCCATCGAGGCCGAGGCGCAGGCGCAGGCGATTTGTATGCAGACGGAAGATTTTGTGCGTGCTTTTGAAGCGTTTGCGGCGAAGGAAAAGCCAGTGTTTGAGGGGAACTAGGATGAAGCCTGTGAAAGCGAGAAAATTATCCCAATGACCGGCGTTGACCGCACCTTTCTCTCGTGGCCCTTCTTTACCGACGCGCATAAGCGACACGCGGAGGGCCTCGAGCCCTGGACCGCCCAAACCTCCGCCGAAATCCCTCACGGTGATGATGTTGACGGCAGTGTGCGCGCTTGGGTAAAAGCGTTGGGCAAGGGAGGGTGGCTCGAGCCCTGCGTCTCAAACGAGGGTAAACTCGACGTGCGCACGCTCTGCTTGAGCCGCGAGACTTTGGCGCGCTTTGACGGCCTGGCGGACTTCGCCTTTGCGATGCAAGGCTTAGGGAGCGGCCCCATCAGCCTGTTCGGCACGCCGGAGCAGCGGGCGGCCTATTTGCCTGGCGTGGCGAAGGGCGAAAAAATCGCCGCCTTCGCCCTCTCCGAACCTGAAGCCGGGTCGGATGTGAGTGCAATGGCGACGAAGGCTGAACGCGACAGGGAGGATTTTGTACTGAACGGCGAGAAGACGTGGATTTCAAACGGCGGCATCGCCGACTTTTATTTGGTTTTTGCGCGGACTGGGGAAGTGCCGGGCGCAAAGGGTCTGAGCACGTTCATTGTAGACGCAAACACGGCGGGGCTTAAAGTTGCCGAGCGCATCGACGCCAGCGCGCCGCACCCGTTGGCGCGGCTCGTGTTCGAGAACTGCCGCGTCCCCGCGTGTAAACAAGTTGGCGAGGCGGGGCGTGGCTTCAACGTGGCGATGGCGACCCTCGACGTGTTCCGCTCGACGGTGGGCGCGGCGGCGCTGGGTTTTGCGCGGCGCGCCTTGCAAGAAACCCTGAAGCACACGACGACGCGGCAGCTTTTCGGCGCGCCCTTGTCCGACATGCAACTCACTCAGGCCAAACTGGCCGAGATGGCGCTCGAGATTGACGCCAGCGCCCTCCTCGTCTACCGCGCCGCCTGGGCCAAGGACGGCGGGCAGGAGCGTGTCTCGAGAGAAGCCTCGATGGCAAAGCTCTACGCCACCGAGGCGGCGCAGCGCGTGGTGGACGCCGCCGTCCAGCTTCACGGCGGGCGCGGCGTGAGGCGGGGCGAGACCGTCGAACGCTTGTACCGCGAGGTGCGCGCCCTGCGGATTTACGAGGGCGCCTCGGAGGTGCAGGGGCAGGTGATTGCCAAGCAGGTGCTCAAGGCACACAGCGATGAGGTGAAAGAGGAAAGAGAAAAGTAGAGGCCACACTTTTCTCTCAGTCCTTTTTTCCCGCTCGGAGGTAACATAGGTTATGCGTAGCGCCACAGCGCACAAGGACACGTTCGTACGTGACAGTTTACCGCCCGAAGAAACGTGGCCGGACTTTATCAATCTGGATAAACTCGACTACCCCGAACGGCTCAACGTGGCGGTGGAACTCGTAGACAAGGCTATAGAGCGCGGTTGGGGCGAGCGCCCCTGCATCCAAAGCGACGAGGTGAGCTGGACTTACTGGGACCTTCAAGAACAAGTCAACCGGATTGCCAATGTCCTCGTCAACGAGCTTGGTCTGGTGCCCGGCGAGCGGGTGCTCTTGCGTGCGGCGAACAACCCCATGATGGTGGCGTGCTATTTTGCGGTTCTCAAGGCGGGGGGCGTGGTGGTGGCGACGATGCCGCTGTTGCGTGCCAAAGAGCTTAGTTACATGGTGGAAAAGGCGAACATCCGCCTGGCGCTCTGCGATGAAAGGCTGGAAGACGAGATGGTGCGCACCGCCGAGAGGCGCGCGGAACTCGAGCACACCCTCTACTTTCACGGCTCGGGGGAACTCGAGGCGCTTATGGCTAAACAGTCCCCAACTTTTGACGCCGTAGACACCGCCGCGGACGACCCCTGCCTCATCGCCTTCACCTCCGGCACCACGGGCAATCCCAAAGCCACCGTCCACTTCCACCGCGACATCCTGGCGGTCTGCGACCTCTTCCCGCCGAACATCCTTAAACCCGAAGCCGACGACGTATTTATCGGCTCCCCGCCGCTCGCCTTTACCTTCGGGACGGGCGGGCTCGTTTGGTTCCCGCTACGCGTGGGGGCGAGCGTGGTGCTGCTCGAGGCCCCCTCGCCCTCTAACTTGGCCTCGGCTGTTGAAAACCTAAAGCCGACCGTCCTTTTCACTTCACCGACCGCCTACCGGATGATGTTAGAAGAGGGGCGCGACCTCTCGAGCCTCAAAAAATGCGTCTCCGCCGGGGAAACCTTGCCCAAAGCGACCTTTGACGCCTGGCTCGAAGAGACGGGCTTGAGGCTGATTGATGGCATCGGCGCGACCGAGATGCTGCACATTTTTATCTCCGCCTCGGGCGACGCCGTCCGCCCCGGCGCGACCGGCAGGCCGGTGCCGGGCTACGAGGCCAAGGTGATTGATGAGAACGGCGAGCGGGTGGTGGGCGAGATAGGCCGCTTGGCGGTGCGCGGCCCCACCGGCTGCCGCTACTTGGCCGACCCGCGGCAGCAAGATTATGTGCTGGACGGCTGGAACCTCACCGGGGACGCATATTTGGAGGACGAAGACGGCTACTTCTGGTTTCAGTCTCGAGCCGACGACATGATTATTTCTTCCGGCTACAACATCGCCGGGCCGGAGGTCGAGGACGCGCTGCTGACGCACAAGGCGGTGCTCGAGTGCGCCGTCGTCGGCGTGCCGGACGCCGTGCGCGGTCACATCGTCAAGGCGTTCGTGGTGCTGGGCGGGCATACGCCGAGTGAGGAGCTCGTGAAAGAACTTCAAGACTACGTCAAGGCGTCCATTGCGCCTTATAAGTATCCAAGGGCGGTCGAGTTCGTTGACGCCTTGCCCCGTACCCAGACGGGCAAGGTGCAGCGCTTTGTGCTGCGGGAACGGGCGTAGGAGCGCAAGCTGTGCTTTTCGCCCGCACCGTCACCGTCCGCTTCCGCCACTGCGACCCGGCGGGCATCGTCTTTTACCCGCGCTATTTCGAGATGATGAACGACCTTTTAGAAGACTGGTTCGCGGAGATGGGTCGGGGCTTTGGCGCGCTCCACGCGGACGAGCGCGAGGGGGTGCCGACGGTAAAGCTTAGCGCTGAGTTTCTCGCGCCGAGCCGCTTGGGAGACGACCTGGTGTTTACGCTCGAGCCCACCTACCTCGGTGCCAGCTCGTTCGACCTCTTATATACGGCGCGTTGCGGGGAAGAGGCGCGGCTGCGGGCTAGAGCAACGCTCGTCTACGTCAGCAACGCGGGCGAGATTAGAAGTTTACCCATCCCGGACGGGTTGCGAGAACGCATGAAGGGCTACCTAACCAAGGAGGCGGCATTATGAAACTCACCATCGTCGGCGGCGGACCGGGCGGGCTCTACTTCGCGCTGCTCGCTAAAAAAGAGTGGCCCGCGTTCGACGTGACCGTGTTTGAACGCAACGGACCCGACGACACCTTCGGTTTCGGTGTGGTCTTTTCCGACGAGACCCTGGGCGTATTCAAAGACTACGACGCCCCCTCCTACGAAGCCATCCGCCGCAACTTCGTCTACTGGGACGACGTGGACGTGCATTACAAGGGCCACGCGCTGCGCTGTGCGGGCAACGGGTTTGCGGGCTGCTCGCGGATGTCGCTTCTCGTCTTGTTGCAAGACCGCTGCCGCGACCTCGGCGTGAAGATGGTCTTCAACCACGAGGTCGACCCCGCGGATTTGTCTCGTTTCGCCGACAGCGACCTCATTGTCGCCGCCGACGGCATCAACAGCCGAATCCGTGAGGCTTACAAAGACCACTTTGGCACCGAGGTGAGCTTGGGTCAGGACATGTTTTGCTGGCTCGGCTCAACCAAGGAGCTTGACGCGTTCAAGTATTTTTTCAAACAAACCCCGGCGGGCGTGGTCTTGGCGCACGCCTACGGGTACGAGCCGAACCGGAGCACCTGGGTCATCGAGATGTCGCCCGAGACGCACCGCGGGCTCGAGTTCGACAAGATGACGGAAACCGAATACGCCACCGAGATTGAAAAGATTTTTGCCGACGAACTCGCCGGACACCCGCTTTTAACCAACCGCTCGCTGTGGCGGCAGTTCCCAACCGTGAACAACGCACGCTGGACCAAGGACAACCTGGTGCTCCTTGGCGACGCCAAGGCGACGGCGCATTATTCGATTGGCTCGGGAACTAAACTGGCGATGGAGGACGCGGTGGCGCTGCTTAACGCCCTCCGAGACAATCCTACAATTCCCGACGCGCTCGCCGCCTTTGACGAGGACCGCCGCGAGGAGGTCGAGAAGACGCAGCACGCCGCCAACGTCTCGCTGCAATGGTTTGAAAATATGGAACGCTACTTTGAGATGTCGCCGGAGGGGTTTGCTTTCGGGGTGATGTCGCGCTCGAAGCAAATCACCTATGAAAATCTGCTCTTGCGCGATGAGGGGTTTGTCGCGCGTGTCCAAGACGACTTTTTGGACGAAGTGCGCTCGAGGGGCTTCGAGGTCAAAAACGGCACCCCGCCCATATTCACGCCCTTTCAATTGCGCGAGATGGTGGTGGAAAACCGCGTCGTCGTCTCCCCGATGGCGCAGTATTCCGCCGAAGACGGTCTGCCCAACGATTGGCACTTTCAGCACCTCACCAGCCGTGCGGTGGGCGGCGCGGGCCTCATGTTCGTCGAGATGACCTGCCCCTCGCCCGAGGCGCGCATCACGCCGGGCTGTACGGGGCTCTGGAACGAGGCGCAGCGCGACGCCTTTAAGCGTATCGTGGACTTCGTCCACACCCACACCCCGACTAAACTCTGTATGCAGCTCGGTCACGCGGGGCGCAAGGGCTCGACGCAGGTCGGGTGGGAAGGGATGGATTACCCGCTGCCCGAAGCCAACTGGCCCGTCTATTCGGCCTCGTCGGTGCCTTACATGGAGGACGTGAGCCAAGAACCCAAAGAGTTGAGCCGGGAGGACATGGACAAGGTGGTGGCGGATTTTGTGCGCTCCGTCCGTTACGCCGACGAGGCGGGCTTCGACATGTTGGAAGTCCACATGGCGCACGGCTACCTACTCGCCTCTTTTGTCTCGCCGCTGACCAATCACCGCGAAGACGAGTATGGGGGCGACATCGAGGCGAGGATGCGGTTTCCGCTCGAGGTCTTCCGCGCCTGCCGTGAGGTCTGGCCCGAATCCAAGCCGATGTCCGCGCGCCTCTCCGCCACCGACTGGTTTCCCGGCGGGCTTTCCGGCGACGACCTCGTGGCCGCCGCCCGTTCTCTCAAAGAGGCCGGGGCCGACCTAATTGACGTCTCAACCGGGCAAACGGTCGCGGGCCAGAAGCCCGTTTACGGGCGCATGTACCAGACGCCTTTTGCCGACAGGGTGCGCCATGAGGTCGGTATCCCCACGATGTCGGTCGGCAGCATCACCACGCCGGACCAGGTGAATACAATTCTGCTCCAGGGGCGCAGCGACTTGGTCGCGCTGGCAAGGCCTCACCTCACCGACCCATATTTCACGCTGCACGCCGCCGCGCACTATGGCTTTGAGCCTCAGCCCTGGCCCAAACAGTACCTCTCTGGCAAAGCGCAAGCGTTCCGGCTCGCCGAGCGCGAGAACGCGGCGACCAGAGAGTTGCGGCTCAAGGCAAAACCGGCTAGTCACGCGGTTGAGGAGGCTCGAGCCCCAACCGACCTGCTGGTCGAGCGGTGAGAAGGCGTAGAGGCGTTACCCGAGATGGTTCTTAACAGCGTTTTTTCCGCGCGACGCCAGACTACCGTTCCAGCACTCCCTTTTCTAAGGGTTGGCGCAACTTGACGATGGTGTCCGCAGGAATCACACCGCGCAGCATCACCCCGCTGTAGATGACGCAGCGCGGCCCCACCAGCGTGCCGGGCGCGAGGACCGCGTTACAGCCTATGAAAACGTCGTCACCGACGGCCGCGCTGAATTTTCTCAAACCCGTGTCCCGCCCCGCCGCCTTGACGACCCCGCCGTCCAACCTAAAGTTAGCCAACTTGACCCCCGCGCCCAGGTTGACGTTGCGGCCCACCACCGCGTCGCCAATATAGTTAAAGTGCGGGGCCTTGGCCCCCTCTAAAAGGAGCGCGTGCTTGACCTCGCTGCTGTGGCCGACCTTGGCCCCGGGGGCCAAAATGACGCCGCCCCGCAGAAAAGCGCCGTGACCCACCTCGGCCCCCGCGCCGAGCCAGGCGGGGCCCTCGATATACGCGTGCGGCCCGACCACCGCGCCCGGAGCCACGTAAACGGGTCCGGAGAGGACCGCCGCCTCGTGAACTGCGCCGAGAGTGGTGTAATGTTCGTCCTCGAGCCCCTCCAAAAAGCGGTCGATGCGCGCCAGAACCTCCCACGGCGCGGCAACGTCCAGGAGGTCTTGCAAAGGTTCAGCGACGGCGGAAACGTTGAAAAGGTCTTGGGTGAGCATAAAGTAACTCTACCTCGCAGTTCTAAACGCAAGAGGGCGCACCTCAACACGCGGGGGTGGCTAACTTACGAGCATCCGCATGAGCCGTACATCGGGAGTACAATGGGATGGTTTAGGAAAACAGACCGTCCATGACTCATCATCTCATCGTCAATCCCACGGCGGGGCGCGGGCGAGCGCTCCAGAGGCTGCCGCAGGTTGAGGCGGCGTTTAGGGCGCAGGGGTTGCCGCTCACCGTCCACACCACCCGTGCGCCGGGTCACGCCGCCCGTATCGCCGCCGCGCTGCCCGAAGACGCCGTCGTCCTCTCTCTGGGCGGCGACGGCACTCTGCACGAGGTCGCGGGGGCCTGCATCAACACTACCCGCACGGTGGGCGTGCTGCCCGCGGGCTCCGGGGACGATTTCGCCTTTGCGCTTGGCGTAGGCCGCCGCACCTTAGACGAGGCGCTGGCGGTCGTGTTTGCGGGCTGTACAAAAAGAGTGGACACAGGCACGGTCAACGGGCGTCCCTTTGTCAACACGCTGGGCGTCGGTTTCGACGCTGAGGTGGCGCACACCGTGCGCGGGGCACCACCCTTTTTAAAGGAGCGCGCGGCTTACCTCTGGGCGGTGTCGCGGACGTTATCAAAGCTCGAGACCCCCCACGCAACCATAGACGTAGACGGACGAGCCTTCTACCGCGGCCCCGCCCTCCTGGCGTCCGTTCAAAACGGACCCCGCACCGGGGGAAGTTTTCTCTTCGCGCCGGACGCCCGCGTGGACGACGGCCTGCTTGACCTCGTGGTGGCGGGTGAAGTTGGGCGGTGGGCGATTCCCGGTCTCTTAGCAAGGGTAATGCAAGGGCGGCACACGAATCATCCAGAGGTGCATCTCACCGCCGGGCGGCACATCACTATAGCGTGGGAGGAGCCGCGCGCGGCGCACATGGAAGGTGAGCTTTTAGAGGCGGAGGCGCGTTTCGATGTTTCCATCCTTCCGGCGTCGCTCAACGTGTTTATCACACCAGATTAACAAATAAAACAAAAGAAGAGCCCCAGAAACGGGGCTCTCCTGACTAGACTTTATGTGGAAGCTCTTTCAGAAGGTTTAGAACTCCACCTCGTACTCGATGCGGAAGGCTTGGCCGCCGGTATCGATGTCGCCGCGGCTGTTGGAGAAAGCGCCGTAGGCGAACTCTAAGCCGTAGTACTGCCAGCCGATCTCGAAGCCGGAGGTGGTCTGCGTGACGCCGTTGTTCACGTCGCCCTCGGAGATGTTGGTGGCTTGGTCGTCATCAAAGCCGGGCGGGTCGTAATCTAAGCTGATGTTCGTGCCGGTGTAAACACCGTAGCGCGCGATCAAAGCGCTGTTCTCGAACAAGAACTCGTCGAAGCCCACGCCGACCGCGAACTGCAACTCGGTGGCGGTGTAGTCGTCAGCAGCGACGCCGTCCACGCCGACGTCGTCGTGGCTGGTGGAGCGGTAGTTGAAGTTGGCGATAAAACGCGGCTGCATAAAGAAGTCGAACGTCTCGGTTTCTAAAGCCGTGCCGATCTTAAAGGTTTGGGTGTCGTCTGTGAGCGCACCGGGGTCCGCCTCGGTCTCATAGTTCAGGTAGGGCGCGAGTGTGAGGAAGCCCAAATTGAGCACCACTTCCGCGTCCGCCGCCAAACCGGAGGAGGCAATTTCGCCGTCGCCGATGTCGTAGGCGAACCTGAAGTTGAGGCCGGGGATGAGCGCGTTCTCGTCCTCGCCGTCGTGCTCGACGCCGACGCCGAAGCCCGTGACGTAGTCCTCGACGCGCTCGAGCGAGCCCGGGATGTTGTTGACAAGCTCGCCGTTCACGCTGGCGGCGTTGTAGAAGCCGAACACCTGGATGCCGCGGAAAACCTCGACCCCCGCCTGAACGCCGAAAGCAAAGACGCTGTCGCCCTCACCGTCGCCGTCTAGGTCGGTGCTGGTGTCGTAGAAGTCGATAAAGGGCTGGACCTCGACGAAGAAGAGTTGCAGGGTCGCCGCCGCGCCGAAACCTACCTGATCGAGGTCGTAAGGATAGGTTTCTTCGTCGTACCTAAGGCCCACCCAGTACTGCGGGATGGAGCGGTAGTTGGCCGACACGCTCTCCAAGAGCGGGATGGGCAGGGGCTCGTCGTCGTCGCCCGCCATGACCTCGACGTAGAAGAGGGTGGAGCTTTCGACCGGGACGGTACAGCCAGGGTTAAGAACGCCGTCCACGACGCAGTCGGTATCGGTGCCTTCGACGGTCTCGTCCCCAACATCGGCAACGGGGAAGTCGATGGCGGGGTCTATAGAAGAGGTCGCAAATTCGGCGTTGATCTCGAAGATGCCGAGTTCGGCCACCGCGTCCAAGCCGAACACGGTGATGCCTAAGTTGTCGTTCGCGGCGTCGGCGTTGTCGTCCGCGTTGCCCGTGAGCTGCGCGTACGAGAAGCCGCCCACCACGCCCTCGAAGGGGCTTAACGTGCCGCGAACCGCGCGGTAGTAGGCGTCGGCAAAGGGGCCGAAGCCGTCAACCGGCAGCTCGAAGTTGTCGTCCTCTGGCTTGTCGCTCCCTTCCTCTTCGTAACGACCATAGGCGATGGTCAGGGTAGGCTGGAGGAAGGCCAGGAAGTCGGGCGTGCCGACGAACGCGGCAAAGCCAGGGCCCAGGCTCTCGAACACGTAGGGCGTGAACTCGACGTCGGGATCCGTGCCGAAGCGGAAGAGCAACGGCTCCGCGCCGATAAGCCCGAAGGTGGTCTCGAAGCCTTCAACGGTGAAGACGTAGCCGCTAAAGAAGTTGTCGCCATCGGTGAAGTCGAAGTCGTCGCTGACGTCGACGTCGGGGTCGATGAGCGTGGCTTCCCTTAATTTAAGCGCGACGTTGCCCTCGAACTCATTGAAGGGGCCGATAAAGCCGCGTTCGCGCTCGACCGCGAAGCCCAAATTGAGCTCGAAAACCGGCTCCAACTCGCCCGGCTGGTCTTCGATGTCCGCGCGGTCTTGGTCAACCTCGCCCGCGTCCAGCCTGTCGTCGTCGGCGTTCTCGTCGGCGGTGTCGCCGCTGAAGAGCGACTCCTCGAGGCCGCTGTCCGTATTCAGCGTCACGCCGAAATTGCGGTCCATGCCGAGGCCGAAGATGCGGTCAACGTCAAAGGCGTTTTCCGCGCCGCTCAGGCGGCTCACTTCATAAGCGATGCCGATACTCCCCGAGAAGGTGAGGCTCTGCTCCTCGAGCGTCGCCACGCGCGCCTCAAGATCGTCTAGGCGGGCGAGTTGACCCTCCAGGGCCGCCACGCGGTCGCGCAAGGCGACTTGGTCGCGGCGCAAGAGGATGACGAACTCGCGGATGTTGGCGATGTCGCTCTCTAAACCCGTGAGATCCGGCGCGCCCAAGCCGAGGATGTCCTCGTTAAGAAGCGCGACGAGGCGGTTTAAGGCGGCGATGTCCGCGGTGTTCTGGTCGACCTGGTCTTGCAGCGCCTCCACCGCGGCGAGCGCGTTGGACGCCAAGAGCTCGGCGGCGGCGGCGCGCGCCTGGGCGGTGTCAACCGCGACGCGCAGCGAATCGAGCTGGTTTTGCAGGTCCTGCAACGCTTGAGCGTCTAAGCCCCCGCCCGCGATAAGGTCTTCCAGGGCCTGGATGCGGTCCGTGTTCGACGCGACGTTGTCTTGGATGGTGGCAATCTGGACGCCCTGCGCGGCCACGTCGGAGGCGAGCTCCTGAAGGGCGTTGCGCAACGCTTCCATGTCCTGCTGCGAGAGCGCGCTCGCCGCGTCGATGTCCTGGCGAATCACATTTAAAAGGCGATCCACGACGAGCGCCGCCTGGTAACGCGTGAAGCTCTCGTTACCGCGGAAGGTGCCGTCGGGAAACCCGATGACGATGCCCAAGTCAGCGATACGCGCGACGGCTTCGCTTGCCCAGTGCCCCGCCGGGATGTCCGGGAAGGCCTCTTGGGCGAGCGCGCCGCTGAGCGTTAGCGCAGCCAGGGCGGTGATGAGAAGTTTTTTCATGGTTTACCCCTTGAACTTTAGATTTTGTGCGGCGGTAAACCCTTTTAGAGCACGTAAACGCGAGTGACCGTGTTTCCTCGCACCCTTGTTACCCTTTGGCTTACCGAGACCTGCTCCCCGCCGGGCCGGTTCAAGTGGTTTCACCTCCTCCCAAGCGACCGTTCAGGGTTGCAAATCCAATGCGAAGTATCGCATACCCGCCCCTTTATGTCAAATCTGTGAAACCAACATGAGAAAATCTTTATCCTTTGGGGGGTCTGGGGGACGTAAGATGTGAAAAAGCTCACTTAAAGAGGTCCTGTAGCGTGTGGCTGGTAGCGCTGGGATGGTCGTGTAGGACGCGTGAAGGGCTGATGTTGCGACGAAAAGTCCGGCGTGAGAAAATTACATCGCGGTGTATGAAGGTTTAGGGGCTCGAGCCACACACAAACCGTCATAAACGGAGGCTTGGGAAAGGGCCTCAAGGAGTAGCGGTGAGAAATAACGGTAGAATAATCCGCATGGCGCACATACGGGTTCCAGAAGCAGAAAACGTGCTCGACAAACCCTTTCAGGTTCTCGACCACGGCTTCGTCCGCTTGGTTGATTATCTAGGCGGCGACGCGCGCATCGTACAGGCCGCGCGCGTGTCTTACGGCGAGGGGACCAAAACGCTGCGCGAGGACGGGGCGCTGATTGACTACCTGCTGCGCAACCGGCACACCTCGCCCTTCGAACAGGTGATTCTCACCTTTCACGTGAAAATGCCCATCTTCGTCGCGCGGCAGTGGATAAGGCACCGCACGGCGCGGCTCAACGAGATTTCGGGGCGCTACTCGGTCATGCGCGACGAGTTCTATCTGCCTGACCCGTCCGAAGTGCGTTACCAGTCGCGCCGCAACAAGCAGGGGCGCGGCGAGGAGGTGCCTGAAGCGCTCCGTGAGAGGGTGATTGGTCTTTTGCAAGAGGAGGCGCGGCGCGCCTACACGACTTACGAGGGGCTGTTGGAGGACGGCGTGGCAAGGGAACTCGCCCGCATCAACCTCCCGTTAAGCCTCTACACCGAGATGTACTGGCAGATAGACCTCAACAACCTTTTTCATTTCTTGCGCCTGCGCTTAGATTGGCACGCGCAATATGAAATCCGCGCCTACGGCGACGTGATGGCCCGGCTCGCGCAGGCGGTCGCGCCAAGAGCCTTTGAGGCGTTTGAAGAGCACATTCTTTATGGCGGCTCGTTCTCGAGAAGCGAACTTAACGCACTGCGCAGCGCGCTCGACCTGGACAAGCTTCACAAAGCCTTGGAGGGAATGCGTACATCAAAGCGCGACGAGTTTTTAAACAAGTTGGGTTTAGCGTCGGGTGACGAGGGTGGCAAGGAGCAAGACAAGCAGGAGCGAGTAGAACCCCTGACCTCGAGCGCTTAGGTTGAGGTACCCGGTGTGAGATACACAGTGCTCGCCGTCGGCGCGCTCAAGCGCGGCTTCTACCGCGACGGGGCCGCCTTTTACCTCAAACGCCTGTCGGCCTACGCCAAAGTCGAGGTGCGCGAACTCCGCGAGGGGCGGGGGGGCGACGTTGAAAATATCAAGGCGCAGGAGAGCGAGGCGCTGTTGGGGAGCGCGCAGGGTTATCTCATCGGTCTGGACGAACGGGGGGAAATGCTGGCCTCTGTGGTGTTGGCAGAACGCATCACTGCCCTGGAGACTCGCGGCGTGAGCGGGGTGAGTGTTCTTATCGGCGGCGCGGCGGGACATAGCGAGGCGTTAAAGGAGAGAGTGGACGCCTCCTGGAGTTTGTCCAAGCTCACGTTGCCTCACGAACTGGCGCGGCTCGTGCTCCTAGAAAGCCTCTACCGCGCCGAGACGATTCGGGCGGGGCATCCGTATCATAGGGAGTGAGCGGAGGATAGGATGGATTTATGAACGTGTTGGCTGTGGGGGAGCGTGCGCCCGATTTTCGCGCCCAAACGCGGGCGAGGACAGCGTTAGAACTCTCTACGCTTTTGGAAAGCGCGCCGGTCGTGCTCTGTTTTGGGATGCCGCGGATACACTCGAGCCGCCTCGTCGTGGGCTATCTGCGCCGCCTCAAGGAGTACGTACCCGAGCTTCATGTCGTTGTGGTTTTACAAGGCGAGGCCGAACGCGTGGAAGCGTACGCGGCGGGCTATCTCGACGCGCTGCACGTTGTTTTTGACGAAGACCTCGAGCTGAGTAAGCGCTACAGCGTTACACACGTGCCGAGCACCTACTACCTCGTTAAACGAGAGGGGGAGGGCGTGGTTGACGCGTCCTTTACCGGCTTTCTTCGCCCCGCCATGAACGACTTAGCCGCCGACGCTGCGGAAAGAACGGGGGCCAAGGCGAGAGAACTTATCACGCCGCTCGACAACAAAGGCGAATACGAACTCGCCGAGCGGGCGCTTTCCTAAGCTCGAGCGGCTTTGAGTGCAGCGTAGAGGCTTAACAGGTCGCTCGAGAAGGTCTCCAATGTGTCCAACGTAACGGGCACCTCGCGGCGCGCCCTGGCGGAAAGGAGCAGGTGCCGCTCGCCGACGCGCAACGTCGGCGCGGCCTCGCGCGTTAGAAGCGCGCGCCGGAGCAGCGCCCTGACCTCCGGGGTGAGGAGCCTCTGCGCCCCCGCCTCGTCCCTTGCGTAGACCGTCACCGCCTCGTTAAAGGCGCGGTCGTCGGAAATTTGCACGGGCGCGCCGCCCGCCGCCGACGCGCCCAAAGACTCGAGCACCGCGTGGGGTTTACGCGAGGCTTTAAAAGACGTCGCAGAGAAAGGCGTCCGGGTGGTGATGAGGCAGGCGCTTGTGGTGTAGGGGCTGCCGCCCACGGGTTCTTCATAGTCGAACAGCAAAAGCCGCTCGCCCTCGCCTAAAGATAAAAAGTAGATGGGGCCGAAGCGGATGCGCTTGTCCAGATTGAGGAGCGTGCGCAGCATCCGCTCGGCGTCGGAGGCGTCGAGAAGCTCGAGCTTTTTGGCGAGAGCGCGCCAGGCGTCGGCTCGAGGCTTTTTGGGGGCGGGGCGGCGGAAGAACACGGTTTAGGTGTGGCTCAACCTATGCGGATGCCGTCGTTGGACTGGCAAGTAATGAGTGGTGAGTGAAAGGTGGTGAGTAAAGTCAAAAGCTGGTTCTCCCTCCACTCTCCCCTACCTGGAAACGGTGCGCTTGCAGAGTTCGCCAGAACTGGAGTCAGATGTTGAAGCCGAACATCCGCATCTGCTTTTTGCCGTCGTCCGACATCTTGGCGGGGGTCCAGGGGGGCGACCAGACGAACTCGACGTTCACCTTTTTTACGCCCTCGACCCTCATACAGGCTAGCTCGGCGTCGGCCTGAATCATATCCTGAACGGGACAGCCCATGCTGGTGAGCGTCATCTCGATGTCGACCTCGCCCTCGTCTTTGACGGTGAGTTCGTAGATGAGGCCAAGGTCAACGATGTTGATGGGAATCTCAGGGTCTTTGACGACTTTGAGCGCTTCTAAAAGTTCGTCTCTGCTCGGCTGGGCGGTGTCTTGCGTGGTCTCTGTCTCGGATGTGCTCTGGGTTGCGTTCTGCGTCATGTCCGTCCTCTTTTCACGCGCGTGCGTCTGTGGCTTTTCTCACCCCAAGCTACCAAATTTGGGAGGAGAGCGCCGTATCCCCAGCTTTACAGCCCCGTCCTACCAGTCCGCATATCTATCCCGATGCACCACAAAGGCGATTGAAAGCGCCACGAGCGTAGAAAGCAGACTCGTCCCACCGTAAGACACCAACGGGAGCGTGATGCCCGTGACCGGGGCCAAGCCCAGTGTTACGCCGACGTTGACGACGACTTGAAAACCGATTAAAGACACCACCCCAACGATGAGCAGTTGGTCGCGCTCCAAGGGGCACTCCACGGCCATCGCCACGAGCCGCCAGAAGAGCAGCCCGTAGAGGACGAGCAGCCCCGCCGCCGCCACGAAACCGCCCTCCTCAGCGAGGGGCGCGAGGATGAAGTCGGTCTGGCGGTAGGGGATAAAGCCATATTGGGTCTGGGTGCCCTGCTTGTAGCCCTTGCCCAAGAGCCCGCCCGAGCCGATGGCAATGCGCGACTGGATAACCTGATAGCCGCTTCCCTTGGGGTCGGCGGCAGGATTCATAAAGGCTGTCAAGCGCGTTTTTTGGTGCGGCGCTAAGTTGGGCCACACCACGGTGGGCACCGCAATTGTGAAAACGAGCAAAAGGAGGAGCAGGTGGAGCCGCGGGATGCCTCTTACCAACAGCACGCCCCCGCCGACGGCGGCAATCACGAGCGCGCTGCCCAAATCGGGTTCTAAGAACACCAACGCGAAGGGCAAACCCACGAGCAGCGCGGGCCATAGGTAGGCACCGAGGCCGTGCAGAGGACGTTCGTGCAACACGATAGCCAGGGTTAAAACGACCGCAAGCTTAGCGAGTTCGGAGGGCTGGAAGCCGGGTAGAGGCCCCAAATAGAGCCACGACCTAGCGCCGTTCACCTCGGTGCCGAAAAGCTGCGTCAGGACGAGCAGGGCGAGCGCGACGAGATATATAGCCCACGCCGAGCGCACGACGCGCCGCCGCCCGAGCCAGAACACCACGCCGCAGGCCACAAAGGCGAGCGCCAGAAAGGCGATTTGCCGGGTGAACTCGTCGGCGGGCGCGGCGGTGGAAAGCGTGATGAGCCCCACGCCCACGAGCAGGGCGGTGACGATGGGCAGACCTAGTTCGGACCGAATCACTCGTGGCGCTCCTCTCCGTATCCTGTAGGCTACCAATCATGGCGGCGAGGGTGATGAAATGCTTCACCTCAACGTGTGTTTCAGGTAAAAGGTGTCATGGAGCGGGGTATCCTTGGTGATTACGCTTTTGACGGTGTAAACGAAGCTGAGAGGGTGCGTTTTCAGGCTCTTTTGGCGTCCGGCGAGTTCGTCGGCGAGACCGTGATGTCGCTTGCTCGTCCCCCTGGTGCCTCGAGAAGAACATAATGAACCATGTTCCGCCCCCGCTGTCTTCTCATCTGCTTCCTGCTCCTCCTCGCGCCCCTGCTCCTCGCCACGCGCTACAGGGTGGTGGCAACGCCGGAGAGCACGGTGACCTACCAGGCTACAGATTCGCGTGACAGTTGGCGCGGACGCGCGCCCGTCGAAAGCCTGCACCTCGTGCTTGACGACGCGAATCTTCAGAGTTTGGAGCTCGAGATAACCCTCAAACCGGGAGAGTTCGACTCCGGCAACTTTATCAGGGACGCCAACGCGCGGCGCGCGGTGTTCGAGACCGGCGCGTACCCCGAGATTCGCTTCGTGGCGACGGGGCTACGCGCCGACCCCGCCACCCTGCCGGCGGGTGCCGTGCGCACCGTGAGCTTAGGGGGCATCCTCACCATGCACGGCGTGTCACGCCCCATCAGCCTGCCCGTCAACGTCGAACGTGGCGAGACGGAGCTTCGGGCGACGGGGTCGTTCGAGGTCTCCTTGAGCGACTTTGACATGACGCGCCCCGAGCTTTTCGGCGTCAGGGTCAATGACGAGGTGAGTGTTTCTTTTGAAGTTGCGGGCGCGCTCGAGTCGCCCTAAGCCCGCCCCCGCGTCCCCCGCGCGCCGCGCGTCCACACCACCCACTCGGCCACGAGAAAAAGGAGCGCGGCGAGCACGAGCCAGAACGCCAGCCCCTGCTGCCGTCTGCTGGTCGTCACCCCCGCGTTGTCCGCTGCGTCGGTTTCCGGACCGGTTGCGCCAACCATCCCCGTGGGCAGCCGCGACTCCTCGGCGCTAAGCAAGCTCACGCTGTAGGTCCTGTCGCCCACGCCGTAGACGCCCGGCACGGTCGCGCGGCGCAACGTCGTGGGCTCGCCGTTGAGCATCACTGTTCCTTCGGGGAGGGGGCTGCCGAGCTCGAGCCGGTCCTCGCCGCGAAAGGCGTCCATCACGTTGGCGACGAGGATGGGAAAGGCGGGGCGGCTCACCATGTCGGTCTGGGTGGGGTGGAAGCGGGCGACGATGATGTTTAAGTCGGGCTGGGTGAGCCGCAGGAGGGCGGGCTCGAGCGCGTCCGTTTGCGCCAGCACCTCCCACGCGCCCTCCGGCCAGTCGCCTTCGGAGAGGGTGAAGGCCGGGTTCAGACCCACCTGCGTCTCGGTGAGGTCGGCAAAGCGAAAGAGTGGGTCGCCGCGGTTCCAGTCTCGAATCGTCCCGTAAACCGCGTCCGGGCTCGGCGGCGCGAACACAAAGTAGCGCCCCGTTACCGAACCAGCCGCCACGTCCTCAGCAAAGCCCGCTGGAAAGCCGTTCGTCAAGACCTCCACGTCGGCGCTTCCGGGAGAGGGGCTAGCGGAAACGCGCCAGTTGAGCCCCGGCACCACGCCCAAGGCGCGCTCGACGGGCGGCGAGGGCGGGCTCACCACCGCCCGGAGCGCGCGGGAACTTACATAGGCGTCGTCGTCAAGAGAAAGTGCGTCCGAGGGGGGCACGTTGATGTGCGCGCGGTAAAAATCTTCCGTGAGGGTGTCCGTGCCCAAAACCGCCTCCACCGGGAACGCGGCGTTGGCCTGACCCTCGCGGGGCACGAGCAGCGTCGTCCGCATCGCGGGCGCGTTCCCGCGCGTGACCTCGAGTTCGACTTCCTGCGGGCGCGGGGCGTTATTGACCACCGAGACAAAAGCCTGGCCGTTACGAAGGTCGAAAGCGCTGATGCCCAGATTTTGCGCGTCGCCGCCTAGCCTGTGCAGCGTGACGTTCTGGGCAGTTTGAGTGGAGGTTTCTAAGTTGGGCGGCGGGTCGTCGGTAAAGAGGTGCAGCTCGGCGTCGGGCGCGACCGCGCGGGCGAGCGCGAGCGCGCGTATGGGGTCGGCGGACGCGTCGGCGGCCTCGAGCCCCCCCAACACCTCGCGGAGCGCCGCCCGGTCGTCGGTGAGGGGGAGCGCCACCGTGGCCCCGAGCCCGGCGCGCACCACCGCCACGCGGCCCGCGTCGCTGAGGAGCGCGTCAATTTCGCTCAGGGCCTGCTCGAGCCTCGTCTCTCCCCCGTCCTCCCGCGCCGCCATGCTCGCCGACGCGTCGATGACGAACACCCGGTCGGGCGCGCTCCGCAGCGTCAGGGCGGGTTGCGCCAGGGCGAGCGCGGCGAGCGTCACGAACAGGAGCTGCAGCAAGAGCAGCAGCGTGGGTGAAAAGCGCCGCCGCCGCTGCGCGAGCTCCTGCGCCCGCCGCCAAAGAAAGAGCGCCGACACCTCATAGCGCTTCTTGCGCGCCCGCACGAAGTGAAGCGCGACCACCAGCGGGATGGCCGCCAGCGCCCACAAGAATTGGGGGGCCAGAAAACTTAGGGACATAGCCGCCTCACCGTCATCACCTTTCTATTCCATCCTGCCGTCACGTTCACCCTTTGATAATACCGCGAACCCTCGATGTCCTCCGATACAAGACGGGGCCGCAAAACCCGATATAAAGAACTCTCTGGAGGCTTTTATGAAAACGCATCCCGACGTGCTGCCCATCGGCGCTCCCGCGCCCGACTTCGCGCTGCCCGGTGTGGACGGCGCGACCCACCGCCTTGCCGACGTAGGCGCACCCGTTTTCGTCTATGTGCAGGGCTGCAACCACTGCCCCTACGTGCTCGCTTACTTGGACCGCCTCAAAACGCTCGCCAACGAATACGCCGACCGGGGCGCGGCCTTCGTCATGGTCAACTCGAACGACGCCGAACGCTATCCCGACGACGACTTTGAGGGCATGAAAGCCTTTGCCGCCGAGCACGCACTGCCCTTTCCTTACCTCTGGGACGCGTCGCAGGAGGTCGCCAAGGCCTACCGCACCGTCCGCACGCCCGAGGTTTTGGTGTTTGACGAGGCGCGCAAGCTCGCCTATCACGGGCGCATTGACGACAACGCCAAGGAGCCGGAGGCGGTGACGACGCACGAGCTTAAAGATGCGTTGGAGGCGCTGCTCTCGGGTAATCGAGTAACGGAAGCGGAAACCTACGCCGTCGGCTGCACCGTCAAGTGGAAGCCGGGCAACGAGCCGGTGGTTGGTTGAGTATTCTTTAGAAGACGTCCAGAAACAGTAAAGAGGAGACGCCCGTGTCAGAACCACCCAGAGAACCAGAAACGCCCGGTGAGGTCCGCTCGCCCATCCAGGTAGTCGTGCGCGTTGTGCTCGCCGTTATCCTCATTGCGGTGCTCGTCGGCGTGGCCTGGGCGCTGGTGCGCCTCGTGAGCCGCGGCGCGGCGGGTTCCCCGACGTCCGCTCTGGCGTCGTCTTTAGCACCCCGCGACCTCACCTTCAACGTCATCACAGGGAGCAGGGCGTGAACGACGCCGCGTTGCGCGCCGCGCTCGTCTCTTTGTTAAGGGGCGGCGTGGCGCACCTCACGCTGGACGGGGTGTTGGAGGGCTTAGGGTCCACCCTGCGAGCCCAGCGCCCCCCCGGCCTCCACTCGGTTTGGGAGCTCGTAGAGCACATGCGCATCGACCAGGAGGACCTTTTTCGCTACGCCGTGGACCCCGCCTGGGAGCCGCCCCCCTGGCCCGAGGGTTACTGGCCGGACGATTCAGCTGTGGCGGACTTGACGGAAGCCGTGTGGGAGGAGACGGTGCGGAATTTCAAGGAAGACTTAGCGGAGGCGGTCGCGCTCGCCGAGGATACGAGCCGCGACCTCACCGCGCCTCTTCCCCAAAACGAGAAACACACACCCCTCCTGCAGCTTCTTTTGATAGCCGACCATAACGCGTATCACCTGGGGCAGATCGTAAGCACGCGCCGCGCGCTCGGCGACTGGACGGCTTAGCTCTCGGCGCGGGAGCCCACGAAACTTTACCTCCCTCGAGCCAAGCTGCCGCGGGGCGCGGTCCCAACATGTCGGATGAAGCAGGAGCAGGAAAAGCGGGTGCCTGTAGCAGGTCGCATCTGAAGGAGATGCAGTCACCGAATTACCGTGTGGGACGGGGTTCATGAGACGCTATTTGCGTTAAACATCCTCAATGCAGTAGCCCCGCGAAACGTGCCCCCTCGCCTTGATGGTTCCCGCCGCAGCGCGTATCCTTTTGGAGTGCAAGCTCCGAACCTCCTGCTTACCCCCGACACCTCCGCCTCGCCCGGCGTCCAACGCCTCGCCGCCTTGTTAGCGGGCCGCCGCGTGCTCGTCTTGTCCGGCGCGGGCGTGAGCACCGAGTCGGGCATCCCGGACTACCGCGGACCCGAGAGCATCAAAAAACCGCGCAACCCGATGCGGTACAAGGAGTTCGTCGGCGGCGCGGAGGCGCGGAGGCGCTACTGGGCGCGGAGCTTCCGGGGCTGGGAGGCGGTTCACCGGGCCGCGCCCAACGGGGGGCACCGGGCTTTGGCGGCGATGGAGGCGCGCAGGGCGGTGGGCGGCGTGATTACGCAAAACGTGGACGGGCTGCACCAGGGGGCGGGGAGCCGCAACGTGCTCGAGCTTCACGGCTCGTTGGCGGCGGTCAAGTGTCTGGACTGTGGGGCGCGCGAGTCGCGGCGCAAGCTGCAAGCGCGGATGCTCGTCTTGAACCCGGCTCTTGAAACGCAGGGGGTCGAGATCACCCCCGATGGCGACGCGGAGATTCCGCAGAGGCTGATTGACGGCTTTACGGTGCCGGGGTGTCTTCGCTGCGGGGGCGTCCTCAAACCCGACGTGGTGTTTTTCGGCGAGAACGTGCCCAAGGAGCGGGTGCTGCGGGCGTACGAGATGCTTGAGCGAGCCGACGCGCTCTTGGTGGTGGGTTCGTCGCTCACGGTCTTTTCGGGCTATAGATTTGTGGCTCGAGCCGCGCAAGAGAGTAAGCCCATAGCCATCATCAATCAGGGACCGACGCGGGGTGACGGGGATGCGGTGCTGAAAGTAGAAGCGCCACTTGGGGAGGTTTTACCGGCTTTGGCGTCGCTTCTTCCCACCCCTATCAGTCCTTTGTAGAGAGTGCCTCGAGGCGCAAAGGCTGAGTTGCTTTAGCCCTCCTCGACCTCGAGTTCCACCTTGAGATTCCCCTTACGCGTTTCGCCCTGCACCTTAGAAACCGTGAAACGGCCCAACCCTTCCGCGTAGACCTCGTCCCCCGGCTCGGCGGCGCTCGACTTGCCCGCGCGTTCGCCGTTGACGCTCACCTTGCCCCCGGCGACGCCCTTGGAAAAGTACGACCTCGAGACCCGGAAAGCCTTGGCCCCGAGCGCGTCCACGCGCAAAGACGGCACCACCACCTGAACACGTTTCACGCGGCCCGAGGCGAGGCGGTCCAGACTCACCTCCTGCGGCGCGACCCTTTGCGGGCCGACGCGTTCTAAACGTAGCGCCTCCTCGAGCACGGCGCGCATGACGACCACCGTGAGCCCGTCTTGGTGCGCCACGATATCCCCCAAAGTTTCGGCGGCGAGACCGGCCCTTGTCAAGGCCACGCGCAAATCCGCCTCGTCATGAACGCCCGCCACGTAAGCCGCCGCGAGCGGCGTGTCGGCCTCGGGGATGTGCTCGGGGTAGGCGGTCAGCACCCGCCGCCGCGCGCCCGGGTAGCCCCCGTCAAGTGTGACGCTCGCCCCGCCCTCGCGCAGCGACGCGGCGAGCCGCGCGCCCTCGTCGGGGTCCAAAAAGCCGGTGTGCGCCACGC
This sequence comes from Trueperaceae bacterium, assembly GCA_965214995.1. Classification (GTDB taxonomy): domain Bacteria; phylum Deinococcota; class Deinococci; order Deinococcales; family Trueperaceae; genus CBDCCT01. Next base: position 1,913,983 of record CBDCCT010000002.1, on the reverse strand, counting down.
GCCCGCCGCGCACGGCGGTGAGAAGGCTGTGTGCGTCCATCTAGCGCGAATCCTCGTGAACGTCCAACACGTCAACGCCGCGTTCCTTAAGGCGCGACGGAAAGTTCTGCGCGTCCTCGCCGACCACCCGCAGCACCACCTCGCGGCGTTTACCCTGCTGCACCCCGGCGGTCACCGCCGCGACGATGTTGGCGGGGGCCGCCGCCTCGGTCACGTGAGAGAGCACACCGGGCTCGTCGGGCAAACTCACCGTCACGCGCGTGCCGCCCTCGCGCAGCCCGAGCACCGCCACAAAGGCGCGGAGCATGTCGGTGATGGTAAAGATGCCCACCAGCCTTCCCTCCTCGACCACGGGCAAGCCCGAAATCTTGCGCTCTTCCATCATCAGCGCGGCGCGCTCCACAGGGTCGTCCGGCGCGACGCTCAAAGCGGGCGCGCTCATCACCTCCTTGACGGTGAGTTTGCTCAAGAGGTAGTTAAGCTCATAAACCGACAGCGTGGTGGCGCGCGAGGGGGTGGCCTCCTTGAGGTCGCGGTCGGTCACGATGCCCACAACCTTGTCGCCCTCCAAGACCGGCAGCCGCCGGTAGCCCCCCGCGCGGAGCATCTGCATCGCCTCCAACACAGGCGTCCGGCTGGTGACGGTCTGCGGGCTTTCGGTCATCCACTCTTTAACTAGCACGTCGGGCTCCTTCGCTGTTCCCTCGAGTAGCGGATTCTACCCGCAAACGGCGCAGAACCACAACACCCCGCGCGTCCCGGTAGCGCCCCACAAAGCTTTCAGCATCCTCAAACTTGCTCCTCAAACTTATGTCGCCAGTTGTGTCACCACGCAGCTTTTCCGGCCCTTTGAGCAGCCCGGACCTCTGGCCGCCTGCCTTTGTTTGACATACTAGCGCTTGACACACCGGGTTCATGAAACCACTGTAGCTTTCGTATCTTAGACAAAACAAACGCACCTGCTCGAGCGGCTACGCCGCGCAAACAGGTACGGTTGCTTAGCTCTCCTCACCACACTGCCCCCCGGTGAAGAAGCTTGAGAAGACTATACGCGGTCTTCACCTTCTGGAGTAGGGAATGAAATACTACTAAAACAGGTACCCCCCCCCCCCTTACGAACCAGTAGCCCTTTTGGTATGGTAACTGTGAATGAAATTTGGGGGCATATGAGCACTGAGGAACTGCTGGGTCACATCTACGAAACCGTCCAAACCGCGTCGCTCTGCCTGCACACGATGGCGGCGAGGGGCGACGACACGGGTGCGCTCGAGACCTCCCTAAGGACGCTACACGAGGGGGCGTTGGACGCCTTTCTTTGGGGCGACGGGGGAGCGATGCGCGCGCTGCACCGGGAGTTAGGAAGTTTGACGCGCGAGCTGCTCGAGGCCGCCCACGGCAGAAAAACGGTGGCGACGATCGTTTAACCCGTTTAACCGTGCCCAAACCAATCATCCGGGCTAAATTTTTAAAGCGTTGACACAAAAGACCCCGACGATTCTTGCGACTGTTCCGTGGGCTCTTGAAAAAAACCCTTCATGGTCTTAACCTCGCCCATGAGAAGGGTTCACGGGGGGTTGATACCGTCATCCTTTGTGGGTTTTGAAACCCAATTATTTACAGGAGTGTGAAACATGAAGGCAAGAATTTTTACGTCCCTTTTTGCCACGCTGGTTCTCGTGACCGGCTCGGTAGCTTATTTGGGCGCGACCAACACCTTCGCGCAAACGACGGGAGGCGCGTCCGACACGGGCGGCGCGCAGGATGTCGGGCTCTCCGAGGGGGCGCTGCTCGAGTACGAACAAAACACCATCAACGTTTTCGAGCAGTACAGCCCGAGCGTGGTGGCGGTGAACGTCACGGTGGAGGGCGAGCAGGTAATCCCGGAAGGTTTTGAAGAGTTTTTCGAGGGGATACCGGAAGAGTTCCGCCGCTTTTTGGAGCCCCAGCAGCCCCAGCAGCCCCGCCCCCAGGAGGGAAGCGGGAGCGGCTTCGTGGTCACCGACAACGGGCGCATCCTCACCAACTACCACGTGGTGCGCGCGGCCTTGGAGGAGGACGACGTGGCGCTGCGGGAGGACGCCGAGATCACCGTGACCTTCCCCTCGTCCGACGAGTCCTACCCGGTGAGCGTCGTGGGCGCGAACGAGACGTATGACCTGGCCCTCTTGGAGCTCTCCGACCCCGACAACGTGCCCCAGGAGGTGCGGGAGGTCGTGCCCATCCCCATCGCCGACTCCGACGAGATCAGGGTGGGCCAAAAAGCCATCGCCATCGGCAACCCCTTCGGCTTCGAGACGACCGTCACGCAGGGCATCGTCTCGGGCGTGTCGCGCAGCCTCCCCGGCGTCGGCGAGGTGGACATCCCCTTGGTCCAGACGGACGCGCCCATCAACCCCGGCAACTCGGGCGGGCCGCTGCTGAATTCCCAGGGCGAGCTTATCGGCATCAACACCGCCATCATCCCCAGCTTCGGCTTCGGCGGGCAGCGCGGCAACTTAGGGATAGGCTTTGCGGTGCCCGCGAACGTCCTGGTGGACAACCTTGCCCAGCTCGAGGAGGGCGGCTTTGTCGACGTGCGCTCGCGCGCGCGCTTGGGCGTGGGGATTATCGACGTGCAAGCCTACCCCGAAAACGTCCGCGAAAGGCTCGACCTGCCCGAGGAGGGCGTGGTCATCCGCGAGGTCGAGCCCGGCAGCGCCGCCGAGGCCGCAGGTCTGCGGGGCGGCGACATCGAGGTCATGATAGACGGCCAGGCCGTGCCCGCGGGCGGCGACGTGATTTTGGCGGTGGACGGCACCGAGGTCACGAGCTCGAGCCAACTCCAGAGCCTCATCTTCAGCCGCGGCGAGGGCGACACCGTCGAACTCACCATTCTGCGCGACGGCGAGGAGCAGACCGTTGAGGTCACGCTCGCTCGCGTGCAGCAGGACGAAGAGGACGAAGAAGACGGCGGGACCGGCGGGAACAACGACAACTAAGCCGGGTCGAGCCAGAAGATTGTAGGGCGCTTTTGAGCGCCCTACTTTTTTGTTTGCTCTCTTCTTTGAACACGTCCGTGCGGTAGAGAGAAACGAGAACGGGAGAAGCGCGGGTAGTTCTAGAGAGTGTTTGAAAGGGGCTCGAGTTCCTACCAAAGCCCCCCTTAATAAGGGGGGTTGGGGGGATCTACTTTACTGATTTGCCACAAGGTCAGTGGGGAGAATCCCCCCTCGGTCCCCCCTTGTTAAGGGGGGAGGTCATGAATGTCCAAGCACCCTCTAGGCGTGCGTCTCAAACCACTCGAGAATCGCCTCCAACCTCTGCACCCTCCGGTCGGGCCTTCCCGAACGCGACAGCTCGTGCCCCTCGCCCGGAAACCTAATAAACTTGGTGTCCACTTTACCTATACGTTTGAGCGCCACAAAAAACTGCTCGGCCTGCTCGACAGGGCAGCGGTGGTCTTCTTCAGCGTGGATGATGAGCGTGGGCGTGCGGACGTTTTTAACGTACTTGAGGGGGCTCTGTTCCCACAGGGTCTCTAAGTTGTCCCACGGGTTGCCCGCGACTTCCAGCTCGCCAAAGCGGTAGCCGATGTCCGACGCGCCGTAAAATGACAGCCAGTTGCAAATCGAGCGCTGCGTGACCGCCGAGCGAAACTCGTTCGTATGGCCGACGAGCCAGTTCGTCATAAAGCCGCCGTAAGACCCGCCCGTGAGGTGCATGGGCACATCTTTGCTACTGCTCCCGTGCTCCTCCCTGGCGGCGTGGGCGATGGCGAGCACGTCGTCCGCGTCGATGGTGCCGTAACTCCCCAGCATGGCGGTGGCGAAGTCCGCGCCGTAGCTTGAACTCCCCCGCGGGTTGCCGTAAACCACCCCGTACCCCGCCGAGGCGAGAAGCTGAAACTCGAAAGAGAAGCCGTAACCGTAGTTCGTGTGGGGGCCGCCGTGGACCTGGAGCACCAGCGCCTTGTCCTTGCGCGGCTTGGCGGGGGGTAGCGTCCAGTAGGTAAGCGCCAGCCCGTCGTCCTTTTGGACGTGATGCTCGCTCGCCTCGCTCAGGCGGTACTTCTCGACGAAGTCGGCATTTACGTCGCTCAGCCTGCGCTCCTCGACCTGCCCTTCCGCCCTTTCGCGGTAGAAGAGTTCGCCCGGTTGGTGGGGCGTCTCGGCGGTAAAGAGGAACGCGCCCGCCGCGTAGGAAAAGCTCGTCACGACGCGGTCTTCGTCGCTCAAGGGTTTCAGGCTTCCCGTCTCTATGTCCACCGCGGCGAGGCCGCTGCGCCCTTCCCTGTTCGCGTTGGTATACACCGTGCGCCCGTCCGACCACGCCGGGGTGTTAGGCAGCGCGCCGTAGCGGCTGTCGCCCCCGACGCTCGGCGCGGCGTCAACGTCGTTTGAAAGAAGCCGCGCCGCCCCGCCGCCGCTGGGCACCAACCAGAGCCCCGTGGGCGAAGCAAAATTACCTTCCTCCGTGGGCGCAAAAAAAGCCACATGCTCCCCGTCCGGCGAGGGACTCGGCGCGGCGGCCATCGCGGGGCTTTTGAAGAGCGCCTTGGCCTTGCCGCCCTTTGTCGGCAGCCGCCAGAGGAGGCTCTCCCAGCGGTCATCCGCCTCGACGTTCTTGGCCCCGCTAAAATAGAGCGCGTCGCCGTCGGGGCTAAAGACAAGGCCGCTCGGGTCGCTTTTGAGCTTGCTCAAGCGTTTGGCTTTGCGCTTGTCCAGGTCAAAAAGATAAATCTGCGCGGGCTCGCCCGGACGAAACCCTACCCCGTCGTTCTTGTAAAACATGCGCTCGATAACCCGGCCCCGGCCCTCCTTCGCCGCCTCGTCCTCCCAGTCGCCCCGCGACACCAAGGCGAGTCGGTCCCCCGCCGGATGCCACGCGAAAGCCGACACCCCGGCTTTGTAATCCGTGAGCCTTTCGGCCTCGCCCCCGGCGAGCGGGATGAGGTAGAGCTGCGGCTTGCTTTCCTCCTCGCGCTTGGACAAAAAAGCTAAGTGCGCGCCGTCGGGGGAAAAGCGCGGGTGCGTGTTGCTTTTGCCCGTGCGGACAAAGGGACGTGAGCCACCTTCTGTAAGGTCGTAAAGGTGGATTTCGGAGCGGTAGGCGGGGGGTTTGGGGGGGCTCGAGCCCCCCTCAGCCGCCTCCTCCGGCGTCTCAATCACCGTGTGAACGGCGGCGGCGAGCGCGCCGTCGAGACTCAGCACGGGGTCCGAAACGAAGGTGAGCTCAAAAAGCGCGTCGGGTTTGAGTTTCTTAGCCATAGGCCCAGTGTAGCGGCTTTTGCCCTTTAGGGATAGCGGTATAGGGGCTAACCCCGCGCCCGCACCACCGCATAGAGCAAAATCCCCGCCGCCACCGAGGCGTTGAGCGAGGCCACCTTGCCGCGCATGGGCAAACCCACCAGGTCGTCGCACTTGTCGCGCACCAGGCGGCGCATCCCCGTACCCTCCGAGCCAATCACCAGCGCCGCCGCGCGGTCCCAGTCGATGTCCTCCGGCTCATTGGGGGCGTCCCCGGTCGCGCCGTAGAGCCAAACGTTGCGTTCTTTGAGTCCGTCCATATAGCGCGGCAGATTTTTGACCTGCACCAGGGGCAGGTGCGCGCTCGCCCCCGCCGAGGTTTTGGCGACCACCGCCGAGAGGGGCGCGCTGCGCCTCTCTTCGGTCACCACGCCGTGCGCGCCTAAGACCTCGGCGCTGCGGATGATGGCGCCGTAGTTGCGCGGGTCGCTAATCTGGTCGAGCAGCACGAGCAACAACCGCTCGCCCCGTTTTTCCGCGAGACGAAAAGGCTCCTCCGGGTCCGCGTAACTCAGCTCGGGCAACTCGGCGGCAATCCCCTGGTGGCGGGTCGTTTTGAGGCTCTGGTCGAGGGTGATGCGGGGCACATGGTCAACGGGCACGTCCTGCTTTTTGGCGAGCGCCTCGAGCTGCTTGACCGTCCCCGGCTGGAGCCCCTGCGCCAGCAAGAGCCTTTCCACCGTGCCCTCCTGCAACGCCTCTATCACCGCGTTTTTGCCGTAGATAATCATGGCTTCACTATAGCGTCCGGGCTCTCGTACAAGGGAGTGTTGGGAACGACGCGAGCTTAAAGCGCCCCATGCCCCCACTGAAGGGGCTGGATGAGAGAAAAAACCGCGACCGGCCAAACTTTTTTACTCTCCCTTTAGCCTCGTCCGAAACGTGACCAATGTCTTGTCACCCCCACCCAGCGTCCCCTAAAATAAACTACGGGACTCCTCCCGTAACGCAACGCAAGCGGCGCTCCGCGGCCTTCGTCTTTTGCTCTCGTCATAGGAGGAAACATGCGCACAGTCGACATCCACCTCGTCGTCGGCGACGGCGACTGGAACAAGCTCTTGGTAGGCACGTGCTTGGACACGGTCGAGGACGTGGTCGAAGTGACCAGGGACTACGTCCGGGGCCCCTTACGCGAAACGTACCCGGCGCTTTACACCTTCACCGAGTTCGGCCTACAAGCCATCGAAAGCTTCGTGCAGGTTGTGGGGAGCGGCACAGACTACACCGCCAAAATAGGCGTGGCCGACCTTTCCAACGTGCCCCTTTTCAACCGGGAGTTGGCCGCGCAACTCGCCGCCAACTTTGTCACGGCGCTCCACCTCAAGAGGGGCCCCAAAGACGAAGAGGCCCTGCGGCTTCTCCACACCCAAGGCACGGGCGACTGGCGGGCGGCCTCGTTTACCGTGGAGCCGGGCGGGTGGCTGGCGCGGCACCTAAGGGGCGAGAGCGGCTTCGTGCTGCCCTCCATCAGCGCCTGACCCGAACTTGCGCGCCGCGCCGGACTTTCGTTAGAATACTTGTGCGCGTGCGCCCGTAGCTCAGACGGATAGAGCAGGGGACTCCTAAGCCCAAGGTCACAGGTTCGACTCCTGTCGGGCGCACCACCCCCAGAGCCGCTTTTACGCGGCTTTTTCGCTTCTGATAATGCCAAGTAGATTGCTTGCAACCCCATCTGTAATGCCGCTTGTAATGCCACGCCGGACGGACTGATGAAAAGGCTAGGAGAGGGGAAAGCCGCCGTGCTCCTCCACCACCTCGTCAATTTCTTTCATGGTGCCGATGGTCTCGAAAAGCGCCGACACGATAAACCCGTAGTGCCGCAGGTCGTCAAAGCTAAGCGTGCGCCCCTTGCGGTCCTTGAGCCACTTGTGAAGCACCTGGTAGCCGCCCACGTAAAACTCCCAGACCTCCGAGGGCACCCCGTCAAAATACTGCGTGCTGTTGATATAGACGCGCCCCGTCCTGCCGCCCTCGTCTTCTTTAAAACTCACCTTGTCCACCACGTTGTCACCCTCAACCGGGTACGAGGTCATCACGCTACCCACCCGCTCCATAAGGTGCAAAGACACGAGCGTTTCACCCTTAGAAACGAGGGAGCGGAAAAGCTCAGGGCTACCTGTTAGCGGCACCCTCGGAAAGTCAATCTTCAAGAACTCGGCATAGCGCGCGCGGTAGGTGGGGGAGTGGAACACCGCGTAGATGTAAGCAAAAACGTCTTCAGGTCCAAAGGTGCTTTCCAAGTCGCCCTTGCCGTCGTCCACAAAGGTGAGTTCTAAGCGCTTTGACAGGTCCTCGAGAAAGGCCGGGGCGAGGTTGGGGCGGCGGCCTCCGGGGTTGGGGGTGGGTTGGTCGAAGAGGGTGTTGGCTGCGGGGTTGGGGTAGAGGTAGAGGGGGAAAACTTGATTCGCCTCTCTGCTACGTGTCGAAACCACACAGTCATTTGCAGGCTGTTTTGCTACCCAAGCGTGTTTATAGCCTAGCGTACCCTGTTGCCTTGAGGATAAAAGGCACAAATTATCTTGCTCAAAAACATGGTCTATTAGCTCGCGCCGGGGGTAATCCATAGCGACTTCGCTAAAGTAGCAATACCTGTGGTCGAAAGGGCGGTACAAACACTGAATTAAAAACCGCTCCCAGTCTTTGCCACTTTTGACTTTGGCTCGAGCCTCAGACAATTGCCAGTCACGGTTATCTTTGACCCCATACTTCGCCCTCAACTCGTCATCGGTGAGGTTTGAAGCTCGCATCTCTTGGACGCGTTTTCTTACGACTTCTTCGTCAAAATCAACAGCAAACTTGTCTCGGTGCGATTGGAACCCAAGGACGTTGACGGGCATGATTTCCGTGACGTTCCAGCCTCGTTTGTACTCCTCGAGCAGGTCCGCGTCTTGTTTTGCGAACAGATAAAACGGCGTCTGCGGCCCTACCTCTTCCCACTGGGTTGTCGAAACGTCGTTCTCCCACAGGTACGCGTATTTGCCCTCGCGCAGCCCGTAGAGGTCGGCGCGGTAGACTTTGGCTTTGGTCATGGTCGCGGCTCCATGCTAGGCGTTCACCTGCGCACCGTTCTGCCATTCGTAAACGTCCGCGCTCACCACGCCTGCTTTGCGGTCGGGGTGTCTCAGAAGGTCGTAAAGCTTTTCGGCGGTGTCGGGGGCCAGAAAAGTCTCTTCTGTGTCCGGGTCTTGCAGCATGGGAACGTTGTGAATGACGACGGGGCGTCCGTTAAGGATGGTGGTGTAGGTTTTGTTCACTTTAATCAAGCCGTCCTCGTAATTGTTCATCTCTGTCTCCTTTGGCTAAAGCCGTTTTGCCAAATTTCGGGGTCGGGTTCGTAAACAGTGACAACAAAGTGGCGGTAGCCTGTAGGGGTGATGCGTTCTGCAACCTTCACGTGCAGAGGTTTGTTGCCTACAACGCCGTTAAAAAGGAGGCTTTCGTCAACGCCTCTGCTGCCGGCTGCGTCATATTCGATGGGCTGTCCCGTTATCACGACCTGCCGGATGGCTTGCGGATGTATGCCGCGCTCAACCATGCGCTCGAAGCCGTGAACGCGCAGCGTGTAACGTCCGAGTTTGAAAGCTTCGCGTATGCGTTCGGTGAGAGTGTTGGGGATAGTCACAAACGGCTCATTCAACCCTTGACTCGAGCTTTGAAAAAAGGTAATTCCTCGCGTGATGTGAATGCAGACAGCAAAACGTTGGTGTCAATGACAACCCGCATCTACGGGCGGCTTTGTCTATCCGCATTTACCGCCTCAGTCGCAAGTCTTAGCGCGTCGTCCCCGCTCAAGTCCTTGTTGCGCGCGTGCGCGGAAGCCAGCGCGTCAAAAAATTCGTGCGAAAAGCGCCCCCGCTTTTCGAAGCGCTCGAGCTGCTCGAGGAGGGCGGGCAGCGCGGCGTCATCCAGTTTGGCGATGCGCTCTTGAATCTCTTCACGTATCGTCATGACCGTATCTTACCGCTCCGGCCCCTTGACCATGATGCAGACCGCCACCCCCTGCATGATGTCGAACACGTTCTGGTCCGGCGAGCCGTCGGGCGCGCTCTCTTTCTTCTTGGCGTTGCCGTGCAAGTCGAGCACGTAAATCTTGTCAAAGGTGTTCATCAGGCTCTCGCGCATCCCGCGAAAGGTCGGGTTGTCCAAATAGCCGTGGTTGGTGACAAAAGCGAGAATGCCGTAGCCGGTTCTCTCGATGCGCCACTGCGAGAAGCGGATGAACTTCACGTAGTCGTCGTTCAGCCACTTGGGGTTGCGCTCGCCCAAGGGCGCGCCGTCCACCCTGAAATAGTCCTCCGTCTCCCCGCCCGTCGCCGTGTCCACGCCCCGCAGGAGGCCGTGAATCCACTCGCCGTTGTTTTCGGAGTGCCCGGAGTAGGGCGGGTTGCCCAGCACCACCATCACGGGCGCGTCCCCCTTTCACCTCCCCCGCCTCCTGGCTCTCCCTGGCGATGGCCTGACCGAAGAGCGGCAGGCTCGAGAACGTGGGGGCTCGCTCGAGCGTCCGTTGATAGCCCTGTAGCTGCGTCACGCTGTCCGTCACAGTGTCCCCTCGGCACTTCGTTGTGTCCCCAAGTTTAACCCGCCACAGAAGAGCGGGCGGGGGATGTGGGAAAGCTCACGCGGGAGCCGGGTTCGTGTAAGGGTTCTGTAAGACCGCCCCCGCTAGGATGAGGCTACGGATTCGGGCGACCCCCTACGCCTCGTTCCGCCTCCTCCCTAAGACCCCGCGCCCTCCTCCGCGGGGTTCTTTCTTTTGGTGCTTTTTGCCTTTTTAGATGCCGGTGCGAACCGCGCCGAAGCCACAAATAGGACGCCCCCGCTTGGGCGACGGGGGCGCTGTTCAACCTTTGGGAGAGAGGGGCGGGGTTTTTGAGGTCGCAGTGCGTATCGCCCGCCCAAAAGAAGTGTAGAGGGCGAGCGGTCACAGGACCCTTACGCGTCTCTTATCCCGTTCTTACTCCCCCAAATTTAAGCGTTCTTTAAGCCCCCCTTGGCTAGAGTGAAGCACGGACGCGAGGAATCTTTGCACCTCGTGCCGCGTCTCCCTAAGACCTCGCGCCTCTCCCTGCGGGGTCTATTGCTTGAACGGTCTATTCCAGGGCTGCGAGCACCCGCTTGGGCAGCTTGCAAACCATCGTGTAGGCGGGGTCGAACACGTTGCCCAAATCGTAGCGAACGCACTGCCCGAGCAGGATGGACGCTTCTTTGAGGCTCAGCACGTAATCAGCCTCGAGCCAGCGCAACATCTCGGTGGTGGCGTGCTGCACCGCCTGGTCCAGGGGCCGGGCATTGCCGAGGGTGAAGATGTGAGTATCGTCCTCGCCTCTGGGCCATGTGCAGGTTTTGCCTTTGAGGAGCTCGAGGCTAAACACCACCTCACTTGCCACCTCGACCCCCGTCCCGACAATCTCCCCGTCCCCCTGGAGCGCGTGAACGTCACCGATGAAAAAGAGCGCGCCGGGCACAAAGACCGGGAAGTAGGCGCTGACGCCCTCCGTAAAGCCGCGGTAGTCCATGTTGCCGCCGTGGGTCCAGGAGGTGGCGGTGGAAATCGCTTGTCCGCCGGGTGGGGCCACGCCGAAGCAGCCAATCATCGGTGCAAAGGGGAGGGTAAGCCCGCTAAGCCTCGAGTCGGGTAGAACGGGCGTAACTGTTTTCTTCTCGTGCTCGAGCCGCCACTGTATGCGGCTGCGCTCGGGCAACTTGGCGACAAAGTCGGGGTCTACGACGTTGGGTGCGACGACGTTGGAGGAGAAGCCGAATTCACCTGTGGGGGTGATGCGCCCCAACCTCACTTTGAGCGTGTCACCGGGCTCTGCGCCCTCAACGGAAAATGGGCCGGTCATCGGGTTGCCGGGTGGGGTGACCCGTTCGCCTGTGCTGTCTTGGCCTGCGGCGTCTACGGTGGTGGTGACAATGGTGTCACCGCTCTTTACCCTCAAAACGGGTGCGTGTGAGCCGAGGGTGGTGTGGTAGTGGCGGGGGGTGAAGGTGTGGGTGTTCATGGCGGCTATTCTAAAGCCTTGCGCGGCTCGATGGTCTTTTTGTAAGCATTGAAGTGCTGAACAGATTTTAGACCAACCTGCTAGAATCACCCAACGTACCCGGTATCCGTCCTCCCTGCCGACAGGAACACGATGACCGCCATCAGCGAAGCTAAACGGGAATACATCCAAAGCGAACTCGAGCGCCTCGAGCACTCCCAGGAGGTGCGCGTCCTCTACGCCGTCGAGTCCGGCTCCCGCGCCTGGGGCTTCCCTTCTAGAGATAGCGACTACGACGTGCGCTTCATCTACCTGCGCCCGCTCGACTGGTATTTGTCCGTTGATAAGCGGCGCGACGTTATAGAACACGCGCTCGAGCCCGACCTGGACCTGAGTGGCTGGGACTTGCCCAAGGCGCTCGCCCTGTTCCGCAAGTCGAACCCGCCCCTGTTGGAGTGGCTGCACTCGCCCATCGTCTATAAGGAAGATGTGCGTTTTACCGAGAGGTTGAGGGCACTCCTGCCCGACTACTACTCACCGCGCGCCTGCATGTACCACTACCTGAACATGGCGGGCGGGAACTTGCGGGGATATCTGAAGGGTGAGCGCGTCTGGACGAAGAAATACTTCTACGTCTTGAGGCCGCTCTTAGCCTGCAAGTGGCTAGAGGCGGGGCGCGGGGTGGCGCCGATGGCCTTTCCTGTGCTCGTTGAGGCGATGGTGGAGGACCCCGCGCTAAAGGCGGCGATAGGAGAGCTGCTCGAGCGCAAGCGTGAGGGCGAGGAGCTGGACGAGGGGCCGCGGGTCGAGGTCATCAGCAACTTTATCGAAACAGAATATGCGCGGCTGGACGCCAAGCTGGCGGACACGCCTGGGGGCACCCTCTCCTTTGAACCCCTGAACGAACTCTTCAGGCGCACCTTGCGGGAAGTGTGGAGAGGCCGAGACGGTACCCATGACGTGCCGAGTTAGGGGGACGTGAGGGAGTATGTCATGATGCAACCCATCGCCTACGACCCCGCACCCGACGCCTCGCTCGCCGAGGCCGCGCCGATACTCAAGTGGGCCGGGGGCAAGGGTCAGCTCCTCCCACGCTTGCGGGCGCGCTATCCGAGGGGGCTCGAGGAGGGCACGCTCACCACGTACATCGAGCCGTTCTTGGGCGGGGGCGCGGTTTTTTTTGACCTTGTTAAGTGTTACGGGACGCTCGAGCGAATCTACCTGTGCGACGCCAACCCGGAACTCATCGTGCTCTACCGCACCGTGCAGCGCGACGTGGGCGCGCTTGTGGGGGCGCTGCGCGGGCTCGAGGCGGCTTACCTCCCTTTGAAAGAGGAGAACCGCAAAACGTTCTTTTACGAGGTTCGCGCTTCTTTCAACGAAACGCACGGCGGCTTTGACTTTGCCCGCTACGGTCCGGCGTGGGTCACAAGGGCGGCGCAAACGGTTTTTCTCAACAGAACTTGCTTCAACGGGCTCTTCCGCGTCAACGGCAAAGGGCACTTTAACGTCCCCTGGGGCCGCTACAAAAGGCCCGCCATCCTCAACGAGGCGCGCCTGCGCGCAGTGAGCCGGGCGTTGCAACGCACCGAGATTTGTTTAGGCGACTTTGCGCAAGTCGCGGACCTGGCGGACGAGAAAACGTTCGTCTATTACGACCCGCCCTACCGCCCCATCAGCGCGACTTCGGCCTTTACCGCTTACACGTCTTACGCAGCGGGCGCGTTCGACGACGACGCGCAGCGCCGCCTGGCCGCGCTGTACCGCGAGCTTAGCGGCCGGGGCGTCAAGCAACTGCTCAGCAACTCCGACCCCACCAACCACGGTGACGACCCCTTTTTCGACGACCTCTACCGGGACTTTTATATAGAACGCGTGAGCGCCAACCGTATAATTAACGCCAAGGCCTCGAGGCGGGGCGCGGTAAGAGAAATTCTTGTGCGTAACTACGAAGTTTGAAGGTTACTGTGGATTGGGGAAGGCGCAGACGAGGTGTTTGCTTCGTCCGTAACATGAAGTCAAGTCCGGCAAAAGGTTTGCAGATGTACGCTTTTAACGACGTCAACACCCTGGCGAGTCTGGGAACGAAGCACCTCGAGACGTGGCTGTCGTCCCGCAAAGAGACGACTAAAGTTGTCAACGTGGAAGAGGACGCGCGTTACAGGCAGCTTGACGTTGATTTGTTGTGGGCCACAAAGCGAAACCCCAAAGGCTACCGCGTCGAGGTCAAGGTCGACCGGTACTACGGCACGGGTAACTTCTTTTTTGAAACGCACAGCAACGTCGAAAAGAACACACCGGGGTGTTTTCTCTATACCGAGGCCGACTTGCTCTTTTACTACTTTATCGAGCCGCGCCACCTTTTCGTTCTGCCCATGCCGCGGACGCGTGTTTGGTTCCTCGAGCACAAGCGTGACTTCAGGGTTAAAGCCACAACGACGCCTGTGAGCAACAGTTTCTACACCACACGGGGCCGTTTGGTCCCGAGAAACCGGGTGCTGGCCGAAGTGCCCGGCGTTCACGCGTATCGTTTGTAGAGGATGTTTGAACATTCCATTGCCTCCCCCCTTACAAGGGGGGCTTTGGTAGGAACTCGAGCCTCTTTCAAACACCCTCTAGACGGCTCGCTACCGCGTGGAGGTCTTTTCATGCCCTGACCGTGTGGGCTGGCTCACGGGGTGCCGTCCTCCAAAATCTTGACAAAGTCGAGGCTGGCGGGCCGCTTCTGAAAGCCTAAATGTTCGTTGATGGCGAGCATCCCCCGGTTGTGCGAGGCGTTCCAGGTGCGCACTCTCGGCGCGCCGTGGCGCTTGGCGAACGCCACGCCGCGCACCTTCATCGCCAGCGCCACCCCCTTGCGGCGCGCTTCACGCCTCACCCCCGTGAGGCCGGTGTGGAGGTCGGCGTCGGCGGGGGAAGGCCAAAGCTCGCTCAGCCCGATGAATTCGTCGCCATGAGTCGCCACGATAAAGCCGCCCTTGATGAGGCGCTCGTCCTCGAAGTGGGATGCCACAAAATGTTCAAACGAGGGCGGCGTGTAGGGGCCAATCATCGGCACGTCGGTGTCGAGGGTGGTGTGGAGGTCGTAGATTTTGCGCCTGTAGTCCGGGACCTTTTCGAGCGCGTGCAAGTCTTGAATAAGGATGCCCTCCGCCGCCAAACGCGCCTCCAAGCCCTCGTAAGGCTTAGGGTCAAAACTCGCCACGTCCAAACGCGACTCGAAGTAGCGCATCTTTTCTTCAAAACCCCGAGAGAGAAAAAAGCGCGTCTGCCTCCCCCAATCCTCCCGCGACCAGGCGAAAAGCTCGGTGGGGCGGAAGGGCTCGAGCTCTCTCAGCAGGTGCTCATAAAGCCCCCGCCCGTAGCCCCTGCCGTGATGCTCCGGGCGCAGCGCCAGCGTGAGCCAGAACTTTTGCGGGTGGTAAGAGTCTTCGGAGTTTAGGAAAACGCCGAAACCTACGGGGGCGTTCTGCGCCTCGAGCACGAAGCGCCGCATGATGATTTTGTCGGGTCGCGTCTCGTCCTTTTTGCGAATCTCCCCGGCGGTGCTTCTTTGGTCGGGGTAGGCCGCGTTCCAGATGTCGGCCACGGCCTCGTAGTCGTGGGGGGTGAAGTTAAAGGGTCGGATGTTCATAAGGTTATGTTCTCTTTCAGAAGGGGTTTCTCAAACCAGCTTTTTGACCATTCGGTTTGGAAATCAACGGACGAGAAAGCTTTGAGCGCGGCGTGGTTGGTGCTGCTCGTGGTGAGGGCTGCGCGTGTGACGCCGCGTTCTTTAAGCGTGAAAAAGGCGGTGAGGAGGAGGGCTCGAGCCAATCCCAAGCGTCGATACTCGGGACGGGTGCTTAGGGGGTCGGTAAAGCCAATGCCCTCATTTACCTCGGTGATGCAACTCGCGGCGAGCGTGCCGTCCGGCGCGACTACCACAAGGTCGAGTGTTGGGTCATAGTCGGGTCTTTGCATGATGGCGCGGCGCTCCTCGAGCGTGAAGAAGTCAGTACCGAAGGCGGCGCGGTGGAGCGCCACAGCCTCGGCGGCTTCGTGGCTACCGAGCGGGCGAACCGTGAAACCTTCCGGCAAATTTGGTTTTTCAAAGGGACGGGTCAAGTCGCGCGTCAACCGCAGCGTCTTTTCCTCTTGTTCGGTGAAGCCGTGGCGTTTTAACAAGGTGATGCGTTCCGTGTAGTCACTGGGGCAGGCCGTATCGAGCGTTAAACCGTCCTCGCTATGGTTACGAATGCGCCCTTCACCCCAAGAGAAGATGTAAGGTGCGAGCGTGTCTTCATTACCGGGTCTTATGTCGAAGTAGATGTTCCGGTAGCGAACATCCACCAACGCATAAGCGAGAAGCCGTCCGTCCTCGTCCCGCCACAGAGCGGTGTCGTCACGAATGTTGGCTACGAGGAGCAGTTCGTGTAAGTCGGGGGCGCTCGGGTAGTCGCCGAGGTATTTCGGGGGCCTCACTTTGGTAAGAAGCTCCTGCATCTCCCGTGAGTCACGCTCACCTGCGTAAGGGTGTGGGTTCACGCGTCCCCAAAAATCTTTTGCAGCGTAATCCAGGCGGGTTGTTTGGCAAAACCCATCGCCTCGTTGATGGCGAGCATCGGGCGGTTCGTCCTGTGGTTCATGGTGGAAATCTCCGCAGCCCCCGCTGCCTTAGCGTAGGCCACCGCGCTAAGTTTCAAGGTCTGGGCGACGCCCTTGCGCCGATGCGCCCGCCTGACGCCGGTAATGCCCGTTTTGAGCCTTGCCGGGTCCTGCGTCCGGTAGAGTTCGCTCACCCCGACGAGGTCGTCCTCGAAAAAAGCGAGAAAGGTGCCTCCTGGCAGGCGCATCGGGTTGAGCCAGGAGCGCTCCCGCCACACCGCAAAGGGCCAGATGGCTCGAGGCTGGGCGAAGGGAACGTCTTCGAGCAGGCCAACGGTGATGTCGTACAGAAGGCGCTGCGTCGCCTCGTTATTGGGCAAGTCGGCGAGCGTGGTGAAGGTGACGCCCGCCTGAGCGGCCCTCTGGGGTGCCCAGGCGAAGGGCGCGGGGTCAAAGGTGCTCACGTCTAGGCGCGACTCCCACTGGCGCTCGAGCTCCACAAACCCCGCCGCTTCGTAAAACGCCCGCCAGGCGGCCCAGTCCTCGCCCACGCGCGTGACGACGGCTTTCTGACAAGCAGAAAGTTGACGGAGTGCTTCCGTGTAGAGTGCTTCTCTCCATGCGGCGTCTCCCTCCGGGTGCAGCAGAAGGTCCAATTGCACCCGCTCCCCGTCCTCAAGCGCCCACAGCGCCCCGACGAGGTGACCGTCGGCCTCGAGCACCGCGTTGACGAGCAGGTCGTCACGGCGTGACGCGTCAAAATGCCGCGCCTCGGCTTCGGTGGTGGGGGCGTCCGGGTGGACGAGGTTGTAAAGCGCCACAAAGGCGGCGTAATCCCGTTCTTGGAAAGGGCGAACCTGCATGGACGCTCCTGTTGTCTGAGTTCATGCTCGAGCCCCGCACGCCGTCAGCATCCGGCTCGAGCGCGATAACGTCCTGACGAGAGACTACCCCTCTTCGCGCGCCGCGTCCTTTTCCCGCGCTATCTCCGCCTCGACGGGCGACACGTCTTCATCACGGTTGGGTGTGTCAAAACTACCGTCAAGCACCCCGCCCACCGCCGAGGTCTCCTCTAAGGTGCGGGTGTCCTCGCGCTCCGCCGCGTTCTCGTCTCTTTTATCCGTCATCACGCCTCCCGTTCGAGCGCCCGCAGGCCGCTTCGTCACCGTACCTATCGTATAACACCCGCGTCATGAGAACGCCGAGCAACCTTTACCTGGTTTTGGCGTGGCGCTTTCTCCAGCGGCGGTAGGCGACCCAGTCGGGCCAGCTTGGGTGCAGCACGAGCCGCCGCACCCGCCGGGGTGTAGGGCGTGCATAGCCTTCCGCCTCCTCATACGCTTTTCGTGAGAGCGTCCACCAGCCCCCGCCCGCAACGCGAAAGTGAGACCCGCTCAAATCAAAAGAGGTCTGGAGCTGCAACGCCCGCACCCCCAAACGCTCGAACGCGGTGCGCGCGACCGCGTTTACGACCCTCTCTCGAGCCCAAGGTAGAAGACAAGCATCCTCTGGCTCGCTCAAAACGAGATGACCGATTCGTCCCTCTTGCGCTTCTGACACCGGCAAAATCAGCGTCACGGCGAGGCCCGCGTTGCTCCCGAACAGGACCCGCGCGCCCTCCTCGTCCCCCCAAACCTCCACCGCGCCCTCGCGCACCCTGTAACGCGGCCCCGGCGGCGGGAGCCGCGCGTCGTAGAGGACGGAGAGCGCGTCCGTCACCTCCCGGTAGCGCCGCCCCAGCCTCGCCACCTCCCGCTCGGAAAGTCCGAACGGGTCGAGCAAGTGTTCGTCGAGTTCTAAGCGCTCCGTCTCGAGCCGCTCGAGCCGCGCCTCCACACTCTCCTCGAGTTCCGGCTCCCCCTCGCTTTGTTCTTGCACCTCCTCCAACCGCAACGTCCCACTGTAGTATCCCGCCAGCCCGCCGCGAAACTCCTTGAGCACGCCCTCTTGAAGCGTCAGCACCCGCTCCGCCACCCCCTCAATCAGCGCTTCATCGTGAGACACGAGCACAAAGGCGGCCTTGGTGTCCTTGAGCGCCGCCTCGAGGGTCTCAATCATCGCAATATCGAGCCCTTCGCCGGGTTCGTCGAGGACGAGCAGGTTGGCCTCAACCGCCATGAGGAGCGCCAGCCCAGCCCTAGCTTTTTGGCCTTCGGACAGCGCCGCCGGAACTTTTCCTACGTCCTCGCCGCGAAAGCCGACGAGCGACAGGAGCCCCCGCGCCCGTCCCTCCGACACGTAGCGGGTGAGGTGGCCCAGCAGGTCGAGGTCGCTTTCCAACCCCCGGTTGAATTGGTCGAACACGGCGACCTTGGTATCTTTGCCCCAGTCCAAACGGCTTTTCGGGTTGTCCGACTCCAACTCGCCCATAAGAAGCTCTAACAAGGTCGACTTGCCGCTCCCGTTGGGACCGACTAGCGCGAGCTTGTCGCCCGCGTGGATGCGCAGCGACGCGTCCCTAACCACCGCCCGCTCACCGTACGTTTTGCTTAAGTTTTCCGCCACCAGCAGTGTTCCCTTGGCGCGTTCTGTTTTCAAACGAAGCTCGGGAGGTTTTGGGAAAGACGGTCCTCTCTCCCCCTCGAGCCCCGCCATGCGCCTCTCGACCGCCTTGCGCCCCCGCGCCGCCGTCGGGGTGCCCCAGCCCGCCAGCCTCGAGCGGGTACGGGAAAGCCTGGAGCGTTCTTTGTCGCGCTCTTTGTTCCTTTTTTCCTGCGAGCGCAAGGTTTGGTCGCGTTGCTCGAGCATACCTGAGTACCCGCCCCGGTAGAGGGTGAGGCGGCTTTGCTCGAGCAGCGCCGTATGCGTACAGACCGCGTCCAACAGCGCCCGGTCGTGCGAGGCGAGAACAAAAGCGCTGTTGGTTTTCTCGAGCATCCGAGTTAAAGCACGCTTCGTCACGAGGTCGAGCCCGTTGCTGGGCTCGTCCAGCAGCAGCACGTCGGCCCCTTCCGCCAAGCCCACGGCGAGCGCCAGCCGAGAGTGTTCGCCGCCCGAGAGCGTGCTTACCTCCTGCTGATAGTGCGTTTCGCCAAAGCCGAAGGCTGCCAGCGTCGCCCGCAGCGCCTCCTCGGCGCGGTAGCCGCCCGCCGCCTCGAACGCCTCGACGCGTTCGCCGTACGCCGCCAGCCGGTCCTCGCCCGCGCTCAGCCGCGTCTCCTCCTCGCGTAAGGCGCGCTCGAGCGAACGAACGTACCTTAAGGCCCCCTCGCTCACCTCCCACAGCGTTCGCCCCGCCTGGAGCTCTTGCTTCAGAAAACCGACGCGCAGCCCCGGAGCCCGCACCACGCGCCCCTCTTCGGGCTTTAGCTTACCCGCTAAGAGTTTCAGCAGCGTGCTCTTGCCCGACCCGTTGGGGCCGACCAGCCCGAGCTTCTGGCCCGTTTGCAAGCTCAAAGACACATCGCGCAGCGTGTCGGCAGCGCCGTGGCGAAAGTTCAAGTTTTCCGCGCGTAAAAGTTCCACCTTTGAATCAGCAAACGTAACGTCGCGTTACCAGCCCCACGTCCCCGCCCCGCCTTTGAAAGGTCCCACGATATTTTCGGTAATCCAGCCGCCGTAAAAGTCGCCCTCTTGCGCACGCGCGCGCTCCTCGCCGACAAAACAGACGTCCATTTTGCTCGGGTAAAAAGCCAGATGGTCTTTGATGCTCTCGAAGCCCGCCGCCGGGTCCGGATAGCTCCAGGCGGCGCTGGAGGCGCTTTTACCGTTCACCTCCAAACCCCAGTACGCCGCGCGGCCCTTGAACTCGCAGACGGTGGTGCGGGGCTCGAGCGTCAGGAGATTCATCTGCACGTCCTCCTGCGGGAGGTAGTAAACGGGCGGGTGGCTGGTCTCCAACACGCGTTTGGCGTTGGTCGTGTCGGCAACCGTTTCGCCGTTAAAAACCACGCGCACGCGCTTGTTTACCTTTCCAACTCGAGGCGGGCGCGGGTAGTCCCAGACGGATTCTTGGTCGGGTTTGGGGGGGACGCGTTTGGCGTTCATAGGGAAAGTTTAGCCAAATCAGACTCTTCAAACATGGCTGCTCCTTACGCCCACAAAACACCCCCGACCACCAAGGCCGAGGGTGCTTTCCAACGGTGAAACGCTTACGGCGAAAAGGAGCCAAAAAACTTTTACAGCGTCCTCTCTCAGGTTTGACTTCGCTCATCGACAGCGGCGTGTCCCCGTCCGAGACGCCGTCACGTCAGCGCCTCCAAAAACAGCGCAGGGCTGATGATCATCGCCCCGGCGTGTTCACCCAAGGCCTGAAGGTCCCCGTCCCCCGTAACCAGCACGTCTGCTCGGCTCGCCTCGAGCAACGCCAGCAGAAAACGATCGTCTTCATCCCCAAAGGCCGGGTAGGGCTCGCTCAGCTCGAACGAGAGGGTGTGCCGGTCAAGCAGGGTCGTTAGCGCGTTCACATCGGCCTCGTTTAGCCGCCCTGCAATCTTGGGTCGTGCCAAGACCTCACGCGCTTCGGTCAGTAGCGTGTCACAGACCGCCACCTCGAAGCGTCCGGCGCGCCAGGCAGCCCAAGCGGGCGCGAACGGTCCGTCCGGGTTCAGCGCCATGCTCACCAGGACGTTCGTGTCCAGCAAGGCGCGCACCCCTAGCCGCGCCGGACCTCGGTCGCGGCCTCCTCGAGGTCTCTCTCGAGGGTCGGGTCGCCTTTGAGCTTCGCCCGCAAGGTTTCAACTCGGTTGAAGTCGCTCTCTCTTGTTTGCAGGTACTGCCGGTGACGCTCTACCGGGATCATCACGGCGGCAGGCTGACCGTTCTTTTCGATGATGTACTCGCTTCCCTTAAACTTCACGTCGTCGAGTAGCTTTCCTAGCTGCTGGCGCGCGTTCATGGCGCTTACCGTTTTGACTTGGCTCACAGAGCTTAGCGTATCATATAGATTGTATAGACCCTGTAGACAGTACATCCTCAATAGATTATATAGACTCATCAGCCTTTCTGTTCCTGGCTCTCTGCTTAGCCACACCTGGGTGTGCCCGACCGAAATGGTGCTGCCTCCTTGCTGTGCCCAGACTAGCTGTAAGGGAGGCAGGACCATTTCAGCCCAAACCAGCTTTAGAAACTTTTTTAACAGTGACGAATTAGAAGGTCTTGCTCGAGCAGCCTGTACTGCCACCATCACCGTTTCTAAAGGAACAAAAGCAAGAAATTTTACAAGCGAACGTGAAGCTTAATGAAGGCTAAGGGTACGTCCAACCCTCTAGCTTTTCTTGAACTTTAGGTCTACACTCCTCTGCATCGGAGAAGCTCAATACTCTGAAGAAGAGCCGGTGGCGTGATTGGCTGGGGATTTCTTCTTCACGCGTCGTCTTTGCCTCTTCCTTCTTGCCTGCATCCTGTTTGGGTCATGCCGTTTTCAGGGCTGGCGCGGGCTGGCCGGAAAGGTAGGGATGTATGGGAAAAGCAGTAGGGGGCAAGCGGTTGCGTATGGGGGCAAGGAAAGGAGGGCTGAGGCGTTCGCTGGGGCTGGCGTCTCTGCTCATGGTGCTGCTTGCGTTAGCAGCGTGCGGTGTACAGACACCAGAAGCGGAGGGGCTGAGCACTCAGGCGGTGACAACTTACTACGTCGCAACGAATGGTGTCGACGGTAGCAATCCTGGCACCTCCTCCTCAGCCCCCCTTGCCACCATCAGCAACGCTATCAATAAAGCACAAAGCAGCCGCAGCCAAGGTGCGGTGGATATCGTCATCGCACCGGGCACATATCGTCAGGCAGTCATAGATAATGACCCCTCTACAGGACCGCTGATTACGGTCAAAGGTGCTGGAGCAATCGTATCAGGTAGCGACATCTACACCAACTGGTCGCCCACCAGCTCAGGTGGTGCCACTCATATCCACTCCTGGGGGTTTACCTGGGGTGAAGAGACACCCGATAAACCTGAGCATGATCCCATGATTACACGTCGCGAGTGCGTGTTTAACAACGGCCAACTTCTAACGCAAGTTAAACGTGGCGCGACGCTCACGGCGAACACCTTCAAGGTTGATGAGCCGTACGGCAACCTCTACATTGATGTTCCAAGTTTGGGCACGGTCGAGGTTTGTGTGCGCGAGACTTTATGGAAGCTTCCCAAAACAAGGAACTTGCTTGTCGAGGGTCTAACCTTTCAACATGCCGCCTCACGGTGGAAGCAACCGGCGGTGTTCGCATACAGCGGCCAGACTTACAACGGTATTACCGTGAGGTACAATGGACAAGCGGGCGTCCAACTTACAGGTCAACCTTGGTTGGATGTGTCAGTGGCTCCAGGCTACAACATCATCATTCGCAACAGCTACTTGAACAACAACGGGTTCTCCGGCCTTACCGACGAACCGGTAAGGGACGGTTTGGTAGAAGACGGTGAGATAAATTTCAACAACTGGCGGGGCGACTGGTGGGGGCATTACGGCTGGGACACTGGAAATAAGACGTTAGGGGTTCGTCGTCTCGTCCTACGCCGAAACCAGATAGAAGGGAACAGAAGCCCTGGTTGGTGGTGCGACACAGACTGTATGGATATCGAGATCTACGACAACACGTTCAAGAACAACACGGCCGGCATGAACCTCGAGCTCAGCCAAGGTCCCTTCGAGGTGTACAGAAACACGTTTGTGGGCAATACAGGCTATGACCTCAACTGTGACTCCGTAGATAAGTGTCACGTAAGGGACAATTCGATGAGCGGCATCTTTAAGGTCAAGTTGGACAGCCGGTGCATCGTGGCAACAGCAGATGGTCCACATCGCGGTAATTATCCCAACAACACGCGAACCTGGTTCAACCCTTTCAACCTGACTCAAGACTACTATCCTTCGTTGTCAGGATTTGATATCCAGAGAAACACCTACAAGCAACTCGTCTTCGAGTACGTAGAACCCAATACTGAGTTGCAGGTTATGCGGAATGAGGTGGTCAACTGGAAAGACAACAACCCTCCAGGAGGGGCTCACGACACTCTGAAGGCAGACAAGGTCAAAGTCGTCCTAAACAGCGGCACTACCACGCACAGCGAAGCCGAATTTCGGGCGCAGTACTTTGACCCCGACTGGTTGAACTTCAACTAAGAACACGCTCTACTACCTGATTTTGGATTAATGCGGAGGCGGAGTGGCACGTAAAGCCACTCCGCCAATTACGTTTGAAACACTTACGGCGAGAACGAGCCGAAGAACCCTTGCAGCGTCCTCTCTTGCACGCTGCCGCGCTCGGTGAGTTTGGGGGTGAGGTAGGTGAGTTTGGGCTCCTCAAAAGGTTTCTTGTCTTCTGTACGCTCCTGTTGGGGCTGGGGTTGATGCACGGTTTCTCCTTTCGCAACCTTGCTGTACATTCCGCTAGACTGTTCACAGTCGTTTAACGTCACTTGAGTTAGAGCCCACCGATAACGGGGCAGTCCACCAGGTTGCCCTCAGACTCGTCAGTATTCGCGCCGAGCGGCAAGAAGGGCAGCTCACTCTGGGGCGGGACGGAGCAGTCGAAGCTCGGGTTGTCCGAAATAAAGGTGCCGTCTTGTGCGCCAAAGTCCGCGAAGCCCGCGACGGTGGTGAGCGACGCGTTGCCTATGATAGAAAAGGACGTGAGGACCTCCTCGAGCGCTCCGAAGCCCGAGACGGCGGTAAGGGCGTCGTTGTTCGAGATCACGAACCTGGGCCGGGGGTTAACGTTGAAGTTTATAAAACGCCCGGTGACCCTGAGCGCTCCGAAGCCCGAGACGGCGGTGAGTGAGGGGTTGTCGGAGATGTCAAGGTCGAAGCCGACGGTCTCGAGTTTCCCGAACTCCGGGATGGCGGTGAGCGCGGGGTTATCGGCAATAACGAGCGACAGGGTCACGTCCTCTAGCGCCCCGAAGCCCGAGACGGCGGTGAGTGAGGGATTGCCGGTGATGCTCAGGTTGCGCCCGACCGTTTGCAGCCCGTCGAGGGGCGAGAGGTCGAGAGTCGCAGTTTCGACGCTGATGACCAGGTCTCCGCCAATGCTGACCACGCCCTCGAGCGCGTCCACATCCGCTTGAGAGCGAATGGTCACATCGCCGTCTATCTCGACAGCGTCTCCACCTCGCGTCGGGCAGTCCACCAAGTTGCCCACCGACTCGTCAACGGGCAGGAAGGGCAGATTGCTCTGAGGCGGGACGGAGCAGTTGAATGCGTTGTTGTCGTTGACAACAACGGAGCCAAAAACATCGTCGGAGGTGAGGGAGTCAAAGCCAGAAATGGAGGTGAGGGTGGCATTATTTGAGATGGAAAAGTCGTTCTCGAGCGGGTCAACCCCTCCGACCTCATCCAAGCTCTCGAAGCCGGAGATGGAGCTTAAAGAAGGGTTGCGCGAGATTGAGAAGGAATTGAAGCCCTCAAAAAGCGCATCTTCAACAGCAGGATCGCCGGTCACCGCCACGTTTCTGAGCTTTCCGAAGCCTGAGACGGTCTCGAGAGAAGCGTTATTGAAGACAGAAACGTAAGTACCCACGCTTTCGAGCGCCCCAAATTCCGGAATGGAAGTGAGAACAGGATTTGCGGCGATATCGAGTCCCGTCCCGATGCTACGGAGCTTCTCGAAACCTGAGATGGTGGTGAGGTTGCCGGAGCTGGAGCCAAAGATGTTGAAACCCCAGCCGATACTCTCGAGCCCGTTGAACCCCGAGATAGCCGTGAGAAAGTCGTTCCCCTCTTCAAACCCGCCCGCGGAGGAAAAGTAGAAGCTTTTGGTGATGGTTCGCAAACTGTCAAGAGGTGAGAAATCCAGGGTTGCAGCGTCGGTAAGGATGTACAAACTTCCGTTGAGGACACGACATCCTGCGAGCGCATCTATGTCCGCTTGCGTTCGAAGCGTCGTCCTGGTTCCGTCACCACACCCCCCCGCCTCCACCGCGTAAGCCTCAACAAAGTAGGAGAAACTCTCGCCTTTATGTTTGACGGTGAAGGTGAGTGCGGAGGTCGTCTCGCCGGGTGACAGAATGCCGTCGCCGCCTAGGTCCGCATCTGTGACATTGGGTTCAGCAGAGCTTACGTAGTTACCTTCTTCAGGCGTGAGCGCGGGCCTAAAGGAAAAAGGCTGCAAGAAAGTCTTCTCGGCAGTGACGTTTGTGAAAGTGGCCTCGAGGGTAAGGGTGTTGTTCGGCCCGAAGCGAGACCGCACGACCTCAGCGGAAATTTCACGCCCTGCCCGAAGTTCTCGCGGCCCGTCCGTTTGCTGCGCCTGCCAGTTTTTATTCGAGGGTAGTGCGGTAATCCTGACTTGTCCGCTGTCAACGTCGACATTGAAGCGAAAACCTGCGGCTTCCGGTGTGGGCGTGACTTCTGGCGTTGTGTCGCTACAAGCCGCGAGCACAAGCAGGCTTAACAGCATGAGTGGTACAAAAAAACGTTTCATTCTTACTCTCCTCGAGCTTCGTTCTGTTTTCAGAGTGTTTATTATCGACCTACCCCCATAGACACTGACCCACGCGTCAGCTACCGGTCACGCCGCCCCACGTCCACCCTCCTGAGAGATAAAGTCATAACCTTAACGTTCATCCCCTCTCACCCCCTTAGATGAGAACATCTTGAGATAGCAATAAGATACGCCACACCTGCGGCTGGTGGATGAGAAGGAGAGGGCTTTAGGCTTTTGTTAAAGAATTGGTGAAGGTGAGCTTTCTTGCTTTTGTGGCGAGAGCCTCGAGTAGATTGAGAAACGCGCCAGATGGCTTATACTCTCCCCAGCACTTGCACGAAAACGGGCTCGAGCGGCGTTACCTCGAGGGACTTTAATCTAAAGGAGAATGAATGAGCACATCAAAAGCGCAAAGAGCGAAGGGGCGGGCCAAACCCTGGGTCAAGTGGCTTGCGCGGTTTGGCTACGCGGCCAAAGGGATTGTTTATATGGTGGTCGGCGGGCTCGCGCTCGGGGCGGCGTTCGGGCCGGGCGGCTCGAGCGAGGATTCGCTGAGTCAGCGCGGGGCGCTCAGGACGATTCTCGAGCAGCCCTTCGGGCAGGTTCTGCTCGGCGCGGTCGCGGTCGGGCTCTTTGGCTACGCGCTCTGGCGCTTCGTCATGGCCGCCGAAGACACAGAAGGGGACGGTTCGGACGCGAAGGGTATTGTCAAACGCACGGGCTTCGTGGTGAGCGGCGTTATTTATGCGGGACTGGCGGTGGCTGCGGTGGGGCTCGTTTTGGGCTCGAGCAGCGGCGGCAGTGGCGGCGGGAGCGCGCAGGATTGGACGGCCCGGCTTATGGCGCAGCCCTTTGGCCGGTGGCTGGTCGGCATCGTCGGCGCCATCGTGATTGCCGTGGGGCTCTACCAGTTCTACCGCGCTTACAGCGCGAAATTCAAAGAAAAACTCATGCTGAGCCGCATGAGCCGGACCGAGGAAACTTGGGCCACGCGCATCGGGCGGCTTGGGTTCGCGGCCAGGGGCGTGGTGTACGCGATGATTGGCTGGTTTTTGATCCAGGCGGCGCTTCAGTCCAATCCCAACCAGGCGGGCGGGTTGGGGCAGGCCTTTAGGGAACTCTCGAGCGCCTCCTACGGCCCCTGGCTCCTGGGCCTCGTCGCGCTCGGCTTTATCGCTTACGGCGTGTTCGCGCTCGTGCTGGCGCGCTACCGCCGCATCTACCTCTGACT
This sequence comes from Trueperaceae bacterium, assembly GCA_965214995.1. GTDB lineage: Bacteria > Deinococcota > Deinococci > Deinococcales > Trueperaceae > CBDCCT01. The sequence goes on along the minus strand of CBDCCT010000002.1, from coordinate 1,887,535 downwards.
TGCTTGGTTTTGCCGCAGCCAACGTAGCGACCCTTGCTGTGCTGCAACGTGTGGGCGGTAGGCTCGGGCATGGCAGACAGGATAGCGGGCACGCTCGAGGGACTCCAAGAGGAGCGTGTAGGGACGCTCAACGATAAAGAAATGCGGGACGGCGATTACGTCCTCTACTGGATGCAGAGGTCGCAGCGGAGCGAGTATAACCACGCGCTCGAGTACGCCGCTGCGTGGGCCAACGAACTGGGCAAGCCGTTGCTTGTCGGTTTCGGCCTCATGGACGACTACCCCGACGCCAACGAGCGGCACTACCGGTTTATGCTCGAGGGTCTTCAAGATGTCGAGGGGGCGCTCCAAAAGCGGGGCATCCCGTTTGTGTTGCATAAGGGACGGCCCGACGAGGTGGCGCTTGCGCTGGGCGCGCGCGCCTCGCTCGTTGTCTGCGACCGGAGCTACCTGCGCCCACAGCGCGCCTGGCGCGAGCGGGTGGCCGCGGAGGCGGGATGCCGCGTCGTGCAGGTCGAGTCCGACGTGGTGGTGCCCGTCGAGCTGGCGTCGGATAAAAAAGAGTACGCGGCGCGCACGTTGCGGCCCAAGCTCAGAAAGCATGTGCAGCGGTTTTTGGTCGAACTGCCCGAGGTGAAGTTAAAGAAGCCGTCGCTGGGCCTCAAAGAGAGCGTGAAGGGGCTCGAGTTGAACGACGTAGACGCGCTCCTGCGCACGATGAAGCTAGACCGCAGCGTCGGGTCGGTCAGCCAATTTTTCGAGGGTGGCACGGGGCGGGCCAAAGAGCGGCTGGACGGCTTTTTGGGGGAGCGCTTTGGCGACTACGCCGCGCACCGCAACCAGCCCCAAACCTCGGACGTGTCGCACATGAGTAAATATTTGCACTTCGGCCAGATTTCGCCCGTGTACGTCGCGCTCCGCATCCGCGAGGCGAACGCTTCGGAAACCAATATTGAGACGTACCTGGAAGAACTCATCGTGCGCCGCGAGCTGCCGATGAACTTCGTGTACTATGAACCCGACTACGACGCGTATAAGTGCCTCCCCGACTGGGCCAAAAAGACCCTGGCCGAGCACCGCGACGACGAGCGGCGCTACGTCTATACGCGGGGGCAGCTTGAAAACGCCGAGACGCACGACCCCTACTGGAACGCGGCGATGCGCGAGATGCGCGCGACGGGCTACATGCACAACTACATGCGGATGTACTGGGGCAAAAAGATTCTCGAGTGGACCAACACCCCCGAATACGCCCACCAGACGACGCTTTACCTCAACAACAAATACTTTTTGGACGGCCGCGACGCCAACTCGTTCGCCAACGTGGCCTGGGTGTTCGGCCAGCACGACCGGCCCTGGCGGGAGCGCGCGGTCTTCGGCAAGGTGCGTTACATGTCGGCGGAGGGCCTAAAGCGCAAGGCAAAGCCGGAGGCGACGTGGAGAAGGTGAACAGGCTTATTAAAGAGGGCGAGGCACCCTAACAAACCAACATCTGGAGTTAGCGGGCACAGAGTCGCCCGTTCGGTTCTGCAGGGGCTAAAAGGGACAAAAGCTTCATCCGCGGGATTAAGATGCCGCTGTGAGACTTTCTAACAGCCGGGAGGTCTTCCGCCGTTATAATCGCTTTTAACCACCCTAGGGGGAGATATGGAAAGTAATTCTACAAAAACATGAATCAGCAAAAAGCGAGCACGGCGACGCTGCGTTACTTGCCCCCTTTTGTCCGCAGGAGGATTGAACACCGACCACAGTTACGCAAAATTCTGAGTAACATTGGCTGGCTCTTTTTTGACAACGGTCTCAGGGTCATTATGGGGCTTCTCGTGGGGGCGTGGATCGCCCGCTATTTGGGTGTCGCAAACCTGGGAATTTTGGACTACGCACGGTCTTTCGTCGCGCTTTTCGGGGCGTTCGCCACGCTCGGCATAAAAACCATCGTCATACGCGACCTTGTTAAAGAACCGTCCGCCAAAGAAGAGATTTTGGGTACAGCCTTTTTTCTTCAAATGCTGGGGGGCTGCTTTATTGTTTTGACGACCGTGGGCCTGACAATGGTTTTACAGCCTGATGATATTTTGTCCCGCTGGCTCGTGGCAATTATCGCGTTCGAAACTATTTTTCAGGCTCTTTACGTGATTGACTTTTGGTTTCAGTCGCAAGTTCAGTCGAAATTTACGGTCTGGTCAAAAAGCACCGCTTACCTCATCACGAGTGTTTTCAAGGTCGGCGCTATTTTACTCCAGGCCCCTCTCGTCGTTTTTGCCGTCGCTATACTCCTGGAAACCGTTCTGACCTCCGTCGGCCTCGTTATCAACTATAGAAGAAGAGGCAACGCCATGAGGTCTTGGCAGCCGAACATGCGACGCGTCAAGCTTTTGATAGGTGAGAGTTGGCCCTTGGCGCTCTCGGGCATGATGCTGCTGGTTTACCAACGCGTCGACGTGGTGATGCTGCGCCACATAACCGGGGACCCGACGGCGGTGGGGTTGTATACCGCTGTTTCCCGCCTGCTGGATTACGGCGCTTTTATCCCCATCGTCATAGCCACCTCCCTTTTTCCTTCGCTTATCAAAAGTAAAGAAAGAGGCATTAAGTTCTACACAAAGCGTTTGCAACAGTTCTACGATCTAAACGCGAGTATCGCCTATTTTATCATCCTTTTCGCGGTGCCCTTGGCACCCTTTATCATCCTGACTCTGTACGGACCCGAGTTCGCTCCTTCCATACCCATTTTCGTCATTTACGTGTGGGCGAACCTGTTCACCTATTTGGGCGTAGCCAGAGGACGACACCTCATCAACGACGGCATCATCAAGTTTTCCCTCTTCACCTCGGCGCTGGGTTTGGTGATCAACGTCGGCATCAACTTGGTGCTCATCCCGCAGTATGAGGGGGTGGGCGCCGCCATCGCAACGGTCGCGGCGCAGGTGGGGGCCGCCTACCTCGCCTCCGCCGTGCTCCTGCCGCGCAACAGCGTGTGGATCTTGCAAACGAAAGCCCTCGTGGCGCCCGTACGTTACGCCCTCCTCGGGTTGAGATCGCTCACGCGCTCCTAAAGTCTGGGGCGCGTTTCCGGCTAACCCGCTCTGACTAGCGGGTTGTGTCAAATCTTATAGAGGCCGTAGCGGATCGTGCTAGATTGGACGGAATATGAACCTGAACTTCGGTTCCGTAAACTATAGAAGCGTGGCGGATCTCAACAGTCAGATAGTGGGCATGGCGTCCCGGCTCCCGAGAGAGATAGAAGTCATCGTAGGCGTGCCGCGTAGCGGCCTGTTGGCCGGCAGCCTGCTGGCTTTGCACCTCAACTTGCCGCTCACCGATCTAGAAGGCTTTATTCAGGGCCGAATGCTCGCGGGCGGCGCCCGCCTCGAGGGGCGGGACCTAGAAACCCTGCTTCACACGAGCAGAACCGTGCTCGTGATCGACGACAGCGTAGCCACGGGTGCCCAGCTCAAAAAGGTCAAGGAGAGGCTGGGGGCGGCCGGGCTCCCGCACAAGATTCTTTACGCCGCCGTTTATGTAAAACCGGACTTCGAGAACGTCGTCGACTTCGCGGGCGAGGCCGTTCCCGTTCCCCGCGTGTTCGAGTGGAATTTCATGCACCACGGGCGGCTCTCGGAAGCGTGTATGGCCGTCGAGAACGTGCTCTACCGCGAGCCGCAGGCGTCTGAGGGCGACGAAGACGCTTACGCTGAGCGCCTGGCCCACGTGGAGCCGCTGCATCTGCCGACCAAGCCGGTGGGGTGGCTGGTCTCGAGCGGCCCCGAGACGCGCCGCGCCCCGCTACAGGCGTGGCTGGCAGACCACAACGTCCGGTACGAAGAGCTTATCTTAGCGGCAAAGGGAGCGCGACCGGAAGCGGGCGACGCTTCTTTCAAAGCGGACGTTTATAGAAAAACCGGCGCGCGCATGTTTATCGAAGGCGACGCAGGCCGGGCCGCGGACATCGCCAATTTGTCGGGCCGCCCCGTGTTGTGTATGGACACGCGCGAGATGTTCCGCCCGGGCCCTCGCCCCAAAGCTTTGTCAAGCGACGCTCTGGACCAGGCGGTATCCACCGCACGGATGAAGGCGCGCAGGCGCTTTCGCAGGTTTCTCAAGCAGCTAAACATAAACATGTAAAGAGGCTCTTTGGTTCGGGACAAAACCCAACCGGGGCACCTGGAAAAGACTGCCGTGGCAGGCGTCGGCGTTCATACAGGCCGCCGTGGCTGCTGTGCTGGGCGGTAAAGCTTATGCTTTCCGGCGGGCAACATATAGCAGCTCCACGACGTACTGAGACGAGCAGCAGACCTGTGGGTCGGTTCTAACCAAACTAATTTTTTAGCCACAGATCACTCATCACATCCAACACCGCCTTCACCGCGTAATATGGTAACAAACGTGAAGGAGCAATGTATGGCAGAGCCGTTGGTAAGCATCATCATCGACAACTACAACTACAAGCACTTTCTCAGGGATGCTATAGAGAGCGCGCTTCACCAGACCTATGCCAACTCGGAAGTCATCGTGGTGGACGACGGTTCCACGGACGGCTCGCAGGACGTTGTCTCGGGGTACGGCGACCGAATCGTGCCCGTTCTCAAAGAGAACGGCGGGCAGGGCTCGGCGTTCAACGCGGGCTTCGCCGTTAGCCGCGGCGACATCGTGATGTTCTTGGATGCCGACGACCTCCTCTATCCGAACGCCGTAGAGCGCGTTGTCAGGGAGTACAGGCCCGAACACGCCAAGCTCCAGTTTAGACTCCGTCTGTGCGACGGCGACCTGACACCCCTGCCCGACACCCACCCGGCCAAGCAGGTGGACATGCCCAGCGGCGACCTCTCCAAGGAGCTGCTCTGGGATCTGAGATATCCCTCTCCGCCCACGAGCGGCAACGCTTTCTCGCGCTGGTTTCTCGACGAGGTCATGCCCATGCCCGAAGAACCCTACCGGTCGGGCGCCGACGGCGGCTTTATCGTTCCCCTGGCGGCGCTTTACGGCCCCATCCACTCGGTTGACGAAGAGCTGGGCATGTACCGCATTCACGGCAACAACGGCTTTTTTAGGCACGTTTCGACGGGGTCGACCATTGACGGCAAATGGTTCAGCCGCAACGTGTCGCGCGACATACGCAAAGAGGCCTTGCTGCTCGAGTGGGCGGCCTTACTTGGTCACCCCGTGGAGGGCAGCCCTCTTTACAGAAGCGTTTACTCGATGAAGATGAGGCTGGCGTCGCTCAAGCTCAACCGCAGCGACCATCCCGTTCCTTCCGACACCCTGCTCGCGCTCCTCTACAGGTGCTTGATCGCCGAATGGAAATACAACAAAAGCGACAGCGCCGGAGGAAAAGTGCTCACAAGCCTGTGGTTCATGCTCGTGGCCCTTGCGCCCCAAGCTACTGCGCAAAAGCTGATCCCGTGGTTTTTCGTGCCCAAGTCTCGGCCCGAATGGGTGGGCAAGCTGTCGAGCCGAGTGCAAGAATGGACGAGCGGTAAGTCCCGCCGGGTAAACGTTCAACAGGTGCGGGCAAAAAAGTGAACGAGGATGAGGAAGCAGAGTAATGACAAAAACCCTGGTAAGCATCGTTATTGGTAACTACAACTATGAAGCGTATGTCGCTGACGCTATCGAGAGCGCGCTCAGACAAACGTACCCCAACGTCGAGGTCATCGTGGTAGATGACGGCTCCACGGATGACTCGCGGGCGGTCATCTCCAACTACGGCGACCGTATCACGTCTATTTTCAAGGAAAACGGGGGACATGCCTCAGCTCTGAACCAAGGTTTCACCGCCAGCCACGGTCAAGTCGTGATGTTTCTGGATTCCGACGACATCCTCCTGCCCAGGGCGGTAGAGCGTGTGATGGCGGAATGGAAGGAAGGGGACGTCAAGCTCCAGTTTAGACTGCGGCTCTGCGACACCAACCTTTCACCGCTTCCTCTCACCATGCCCAGGCAGACCCTTCCCATGCCCAGTGGCGACGTTACCGAAGAACTGTTGCTAAAGTTGGAGTACACAACGCCGCCGATGAGCGGAAACGCTTTTGCGCGCTCCTTTCTTGCTGAAGTGATGCCAATGCCGGCGGAGACGTGGCGGCGCGGCGCGGACGCTTATTTAAACCTGACTGCGCCTCTTTACGGAACCATACGTTCAATTGACGAAGAGCTGGGCATGTACCGGCAGCACGGGGGCAACGGCTCCGCTCGAGACGCCGCATTCTCTTCAGACACAGTCGATATTTACTTCCGTGACCGCGTAGTGCGCGCGTCACGTAAAGAACCCTTGCTGCTGGAAAAGGCGAAATTGCGTGGTTATCAGGTAGCAGGCAGTCCCATGTCTCGAAACGTCGAAGCGCTAAGCAATAAGCTTTTCTCGCTCCGCCTTAACGGCAGCGATCACCCTGTCGCGTCTGACAGGAAGTTTGACCTCCTTCTCAAAAGTCTGAATGCGGAGTGGAGATATTCAGGACACAGTGCCAGATGGAAAGTTTTTATGAGCTTGTGGCTCCTGGCCGGGTCTTTTTTACCCGTTTCGGTGGTGAAGAAGCTGGTCCCGCAGCTTCACATGTCACAGTCTCGACCCGAGTGGGCTAACAGGTTGTTGGGCAAAGTCAAGAAACCTGCGGGGGTGGACGCGTCCTCTCAAATCAAAAGTCAGGAATTTCAATCTCATTCTCAACCTTAGGTCTTAAAGTAGTGCTATGGGCATTTCGGGAAGTCTGAAGTGCTTCACGTGCATTCTGTTTGAAACGGGACTTGCGAAGAGCAGCATGACGTGCGGCGAACTGCAATTCTTGCTGTAGTTAACGGCGAGATCTTCAAACGACGCTGTCTGCGAAACGTCTAAAGCGAATCGGGTAAGCTGTATAGATAAAGGCTGCCGAAGCCTGTGGAAGAGGTAACTATGTGCCTGCCAAACTTTATCATCATAGGTGCGGAGAAAGCTGGAACAACCGCCCTGTGGCAGTTTCTTAGACAGCACCCTCAAGTCTACATGAGCGCTGTTAAAGAGCCTCAGTTTTTTGGTTATGAGGGCCGAGAGGTTTCTTTTCAGGGACCGGGTCCTGTGGTCAAAGAGGCGTTGCCCATATGCGACTTAGAGGAGTATAAGTCTCTTTTCAAAGGAACTGAGAGTTACAAAGCTGTGGGGGAAGCGTCGCCCTCTTACCTCTACAATTCACAAGCACCTGAACGTATCCGCCACTACGTGCCACAAGCAAAACTCATCGCCATTCTTCGAAATCCGGTGGACCGGGCTTACTCCAGGTTTTTGCACCTTGTGCGCGAAGACCGTGAGCCGGCAGGTGACTTTTTGGAAGCGCTGGAAAAGGAACCGTGGCGTATCCAGAACAACTGGTGGCCCGACTTCTTCTATAAACAGAACGGGTTTTACTACGCCCAACTCTCCCGCTACTACGACCTTTTCGACGAGGGCCAAATCAAGGTCTACTTGTACGAAGACTTGAGCGCTGACCCGCTAAAAACCTTGCAAGACATCTTCGCGTTTTTGGATGTTGACGTTGCTTTTGAGCCGGACACGTCCCTAAAGCCCAACGTTTCAGGCGTTCCCAAGAGCAGAAACTTGCACCTTTTTCTCAACAGCTTGAGGCGCGCGCGTCCTCTCGCCGAAGCCGTTCTGCCTGAAGCTGCAACGCGGCGCATCCTCAAGGGCGCTCACGCCGTCAAAAACAATAATCTCGCTAAGCCCAAACTCTCAGCGCCTGCGCGTCAACAGTTGGTCGAGGTGTTTAGGGAAGACATACTAAACCTTCAGGGCCTTGTGAATAGAGACCTCTCCAAGTGGCTAACCGCGTAAGGTTGGTGCCAAAGCCAGAGGCGAACCAGATCATCAAACATCACATCGCCAGATGGGAGAAACGGGCGTGCTAGCCCCGTCTTTTTGGGTCAGAGGCGTTTTGGCTGCGGCTGTCGTTGCTATGGTTACGTATACGGTTGCCGTAGGATACTGGTGGGTAGGTGCAGCCGTTACGCTAGCGGTATTTTCGGTACATCTTGTACCCCCCACGTTACATTTCTTAAAATCTTTTCTAGGAGCTATCGGGCGTTTTGAGGTGGCCTGGTTGCTTGCTCTGTCGGCTACGCTGTCGGTCGATACGCTGACGCCCGACCAGGTTTTCTCCGGGGGGTTTGGCGCGGCCCAGATCGTGCGTTTTGCTTTGTTGATCATGGCGCTGCTGTTGGTATTGCCCAATATCTACGGTTGGCTCGAGGGCGAGAAGCGCGGTTTATGGGTTGGTGGTGTTGGCAAGCTCTTTTTAATCTATCTGGGCATCGCGCTTTTTTCGACCCTTTGGTCGGTGGGCAAAATTGCCACTTTGGGCAAAGTTTTCGAACTGTTTGTTGCGCTTTTTGTGGTTTTCGCGGTGGCGGCGCAGCCTGACGCCGAAAAGCGGCTCAAGAGGTTGTTCTTCCTGACCTTGAGCTTTGCGGCCGTCATCCTTTTTGTCAATCTGGTGGGTTATTTTGTCGCCCCCGAGCAATTTAAGGGTTATCTCCGCGTGAGCGACTCCTACCGGATGGTGGCGGGTTTTACCGCGCTCGCCTCGAACGCCATGTCGCGGCTGGGCGCTGTCATTGCGCTTTCCGCCTTGGCCTTTGCCATAGAGCGTGAGCCGCGGTTGCTCGAGCGTCTCCTGGCCCTTTTGCTCGTCGGTTTCGGGTTTCTTTTTCCCATCCTTACGGAGGGGCGTACGGGTGTGGCCTCTCTCGTGCTGGGGGCGCTCATCGTGGTGCTCGTAAAGCGCCCCCTGCTCAGCCTCCTCTTTTTGCCCCTCGGCGCTTACGCGGCGGCAAGTTACGCCGACACGTTCTGGGAATTTTTCCGGCGCGGGCAGACGACCGAGCTCTTCTTGAGTTTAACGGGCCGCGTGGGCTGGTGGCTGGCCGGCCTGGAAACTTTTCTGCGGCAACCGCTGACCGGCTTCGGGTTTGGCGTGGGCTCGAGGGTCGTTTTTACCGGCTTGGAAAAGACCTCTTCCGCTTTTATCCATAACGGTTTTTTAGAGGTCGCACTAGGCGTCGGCGCTTTCGGATTTTTGGTTTGGTTCATCATGCTCTCGCGCTGGTTTTTCGGCGTAGGGCGCAAACTCCTAGCCGGCCAAGACGCACCTATTTACAGCCTCGGGGTTGCTATGGTGTTCGCCACCATCTTAAGTTCGGGCGCGGGCGGCTGGCTCTCGATAGAGTTCGGGCTTTTCCTCATCGTTATGGCCCTTTTGGACTGGCAAAAGGCGTTTGGCCCGGCTGAGTCGGACGAAACGTGAGGGTCACGTTGGTGCACAACTATTACCAGCAGCCCGGCGGCGAGGATCAGGTGTTCGCCGCCGAAGGGCAGCTGCTCGAGAAGCACGGTCACCACGTTTACCGCCACACGGTTCATAACGACGAGGTGTCGCGCTACGGCAAAGCTGCCTTGGCTAAAGCCACGCTCTGGAACAGCGCCAGCTACAAAGACCTCCGCACCATCCTGCGCCGGGAGCGCGCAGAGGTCGTGCACATCCACAACACCTTGCCGCTCGTTTCTCCCGCCGCATACTACGCCGCCAAGGCCGAAGGCGTCGCCGTCGTGCAGACGCTCCATAACTACCGCCTCCTCTGCCCCGCCGCCACCTTTCTTCGTGACGGCCACGTCTGCGAAGACTGTTTAGGGAAAACGCCCTGGCCGGGCGTCGTCCACGCGTGCTACCGGGACAGCGTCGCGGCCAGCGGCGTTCTCGCTTCCATGCTGACGTATCACCGTGCCCGCCGGACCTGGACGGACATGATAGACGTTTACGTGGCTCTCACCGAGTTTGCGAGAGAAAAGTTTGTCGAAGGCGGGTTGCCCGAGGCCAAAATCGTCGTCAAGCCCAACTTCCTGGACTCGAATCTGACCGTATCCGAAGCGCCAAAGGACTACGCGCTCTTTGTGGGACGCCTGTCAAAGGAAAAGGGGCTGTCGGTTCTGCTCGCCGCGTGGCGCACGCTCGGCGCGCGCATCCCCCTCAAAATCGTGGGTGACGGGCCACTCGCGCAGCTCGTCGAAAAGGCGGCCCAAGAGGTTCCGGGGGTCGAGTGGCTGGGTCGTCAGTCGCGGGAAAGCGTGTTGGAGCTTATGCAGAACGCGCACATGCTCATCTTCCCTTCAATATGGTATGAGGGCTTTCCCATGACCCTGGTCGAAGCTTTCGCCGCGGGTCTGCCGGTGGTAACGAGCCACCTGGGCGGCATGGCCTCCCTGGTCGAGCACAGGCGCACCGGCCTCCATTTTAGGCCCGGCGACCCGGCGGCGCTCGAGGCGCAGGTTGAATGGGCGCTAGACCATCCCGCCGAGCTTAAGGGGATGCGCCGCGCGGCTCGAGCCGAATTTGATGCCAAGTACACAGCCGAAGCAAACTATCCACAGCTCATGAGTGTTTACGAAAAGGCTCTGGCGTCGGCACAGAGCGCGGCGGTTTCCAATTAAAGCATGTTCGTGCGAAGGTTTTAACAGCACCAGAATCCTGATAAGGTCATAGTGCATGTCGGAGTGCTCGCCGTAACGTTTATATTTTCCGAAGTTGCGACTAAACTTCTACCAGTTTTCACGTGCACCGCCGCACGAACGCCTATTTATAAAGGATAGTCTTATGCAAAAATGGCCGAACCTCTTTATCGTCGGTGCCGCCAAAGCGGGCACGACCTCCCTGGCTTACTATCTGCAACAGCACCCGGACATCTACGTGTCCCCCTTTAAAGAACCCCATCACTTTTCGCAGATAACCCCCACACCGGAACTTAAGGCTTTTTTCCCGAGTGTGTCAAATGAAGCCGATTATCTCAAGCTTTTTAAGGACGCGCATCAAGAAGCGGTTCTTTGCGAAGCGAGCACCTCTTATCTTTGGACCCCGGGAACCCCCGAACGCATTCACGAAAAAGTCCCGGACGCCAAAATTATCATCTTGTTGCGCGAACCTGTAGGAAGGGCCTATTCGCACTATCTGAACGACGTGCGCGAGGGCACCGAAAAGAGGCCCTTTTTGCAGGCCGTGAAGGAAGACTACGAGCGGCAACATAAAGGGTGGGGCGTGTCTCATCTTTATGCCGATCTGGGCTTCTACTGCCAGCAGGTAGAGCGTTACCTCGCTACTTTCCCGCCCGACAACGTTTACGTAGAATTTTTTGAGACGTTCATCAGTGACCCGGTGCCCGCCCTCGAGTCTATTTTTACGTTTCTCGAAGTGGACCCAGGGTTTGCGCAAAGCGTGCGCCTCGAGGAAAAGAATGCTTTCGCGGTTCCTCGGGGGGGGTTGAGCCGGGCGCTGCTGGCCTCGTCCGCGGCGAGAGAATTTATTAGGTTGGTCGTGCCCCGGTCGTTAAGAATGTTTATGCGCGAGAACGTGCTGCTGCAACGTGCGGACAAGCCAAAAATGGATCCGGAGGCAAGGGCGTTTCTCCGGGAGATGTATAAAAGCGAAGCCGCTCGTCTCGAGGCGCTCACGGGCAAAAAAGCGCCGTGGAACCAAATGTCTCAGTGAACCCAAATGTTCTGGTACGTTTGAACAAGAAGGTGAAATAAAGGACGGCGCTAAGGCGTCTCAACCAGAGGGTTTTCGGGCTGAACTTCAGCGAGCAAACGGCGGTCGATAGGGTTTTCCGGCCACCGCGCCGGGTCGATATAGACACTTTCTACATAAAACCGACCCGCTTCTGAGGAGGACACCTCAGGAGAATCTTCTTGAATGACGGACCATAGCTCGGCGAGCCGCGCATCTCGCGCCGGACCCTCTTTCATGTCGAGCGCGCGGTTCACGATGCGCCAGAACCCCTCGCCGTACCTGTTGAAAAAGGGTTCGTAGCTGACTGCTTGTTCAACGCCGTTGCCCGAAAGCTTAACAAAATTCACGCGCTCTATGACGGGACCCGGTTCGTAAGCGAACGACGGGTAAGCGGCGAGGGGCCAGGCCTTTTCCATTTTAAAGAGCCCCAAAGCAGCATTGCCCACAATCATGACCATCCCTATGATCATTGTGAGCCTGTAAAAATTGGGGAATCCACCCGAAAACTCACGTGAGCGCTTCTGTCCGGTCGCACCGGCTCCGGCCATCTTTTGATGAAGCCACTTTCCGATGGTAATGGCGAGCCCGAGAAAAGGCCAAAGCAGCCATAAGAACGGGACTCGAGCCAACGCCGCGCCGTAAGCTCTCCTTCCGGAGAGAACAGCGCCGTCGGCAACGAAATAAAAATCATGTTCTCCCGTTCTCTCGAGCCTATCCCGAAGTTCGGCCCGCGCCTCCTCTTCGGCTTCCGCGTGCGTGAGGTAGCGGATGCGGCCAAAATGATCAAAAGCACGCAAACTTGCGACGCCCCCCAAATGTAGAGCGTTCTCCGCGCTGTAGACAAGAAAAGCGTCTCTGGGAAAGAAACGCTCCCCCACGCGCCTAAAGAGGTAATGCCAGTTTACGAACGTTACATAGGCCACCATCAACGTCCAAAAAACGATGCGCATGAAGAAGTAGATGCCCGCGTGGAAAGAGAATCCGGCCGCCGCGGCGAAGGGCCGGATTCGGGGGAAAAGAACCGCCACGATGAAAAAGATTTCGAAGAACAGCGTACCCGCCCCCAGAACATGATAGCCGAGCGGGAAAAGGTCGAGGCGGATCAGGGGCGTCCATTCGTCTAAGGAGAGCCACTTGTTGTGAAGCCGCTGCTTCAGAATGTCCCCCGCGATCCAGTCGCCGCCACCGCCAGCAATTTTCCACATCCCCGGGAAGAAGTAGGCCACACCCATAAGAAGCCAAGTGAGGCGTAGCGGGAGTCCGTAGCGGCGGCTCGGAGCGGGCGGTTGGGCCGCGTCTCGGTGCCGCCACGCGCGGTAAACGGCGTCGAGGGAGAGGGTGTCGCTGCACGGGCTCGCCGCGAAGAGCGCGGCGAACCAGATTAAGTGATTGTAATGGGTAACTTTCCCATAAAACTGCTGAATTCCCAGAACGTATAGTCCCAAAAGCAGAGCCGCCACCGTTGCTACGCGAGTGAAAAGCCCGAGCGTCGCCAGGGCGCAGGCGACGATAAAGGCCAGCATTGTCCAAGCTGCAAGCTCGGGGTTGATAGGAAGAACGCTGAGAACGCCGCTCAGCAAGAAGGGAGGGACCAAGAAGTCTCGCGGAAGTGAGCTGTACTCGATCGGTCGCGCCTCCAGCAGGGTGAAAACAATAAGGGACGGGAAAAAGACAATTCTGAAGACGGCTAAGTTGACAGGATGCGACGTTTCGTTGAAGTAACGCGCCAAAAAGCGGACGGGTCGTGTAAGAACGAAGGACAGAGCAACTCCGTACCCTCCAACGAGCGCTGCAAGCCAGAAGTTGAACAGCATCGCCATCCGCTCCTGATAATATTCTAGGTTGCGTAAGTTGGGCGCGTAGCTGCGGTGGCGTTCTACGATCTGGTTGATGATTTCCCAGGACCGCCCTTCGTAAGCCGCCCTGACGAATGAACCAGCGAGAGCTGAGTATAGGCCAATACTTAGCGCTATCAAGAGGACGAAAACGCCCGTGACCGCCACAATTTTCTTTCGTTGTGTTTTGGCTGTTTTTAGCATGGCGAATGCTCCTCTTCGCGTTTAACGGCGCCACAACAACTTTGCCGCGCCACCCCCCTACTTTGGCGATAAGGGTGTAGCCATCATACAACTCTGAACATCTTGCAATTTCATGCTCGTAACTTCGTGCAGAAGTCCCGTCTACGCGCCTCGACTACCACACAGGCTCTAAAATACGTGTCAGAAAACCTCCCGCAGCGCCGCCTTGGCCGCGTGGTAGCCGCACATGCCGTGGACGCCGCCCCCCGGCGGCGTCGAGGCCGAGCAGAGGTAGACGCCTTTGAGGGGTGTTCTGTAGGGCTGCGGGCGCAGCACGGGACGTTTGACGAGCTGCTTTAGGTTTGCCGCGCCGCCGTTCACGTCGCCGCCGACGTAGTTGGGGTTGTAGCGCTCCATATCGGGTGCGCTCATTGTGTGTCTCGCCAGGACGCGGTTTTTAAAGCCTGGCGCGAAACGCTCGAGTTGCGCCTCGATGGCCTCCGTCATGTCCGCCGCGCTGCCGTTGGGCACGTGGCAATAGGCCCAGAGCGTGTGTTTGCCCTCCGGCGCGCGCGAGGGGTCGAACAGGCTCTGCTGGGCGACCAGAACGTAAGGGCGTGCAGGAATCCGCCCTTGTGCCCACTCGCGCTCGGAAAGAGCAATCTCCTCGAGCGTCCCGCCCAGGTGAAGCGTGCCCGCGCGCAAGCACGCCTCGTCCTTCCAGGGAACGGGGCCGTCAAGCGCGTAGTCCACCTTGAACACCCCCGCGCCGTAACGGAAACGCTCTAACGCACGTCTGTAGCCTGGTGGCAGTTTCTCCCCCGCAATCTCTAGCAGTTGCTTTGGGCCTAAGTCAAAAAGAACCGCCTTGGCCTCGGGCAGGTCGTGGAGCCTGCGAACATAGACCCCCGTATGCACCTCGCCGCCGAGCGCGCAGAAGTGGGCGGTGAGCGCGTCCGCTAAGCTTTGCGCCCCGCCCCGCGGAAAGGGCCAGCCGACCGCGTGGCCGAGCGCCGCAAAAAGGAGCGCGAACGCCGAGGTGCCGAGCGCTTCCAGGGGCAATACCGAGTGCGCCGCGAGCCCGCCGAAGAGGGCCCTGGCCGCCTCTCCCCTAAACGCCCGCCCGAGGAGCGTCGCGGGCGGGAGCGCAGGTACTCCAAAGCGCGCCAGCAGGAGCGGGTGGCGCGGCACGTGCAGGAGCGGTCCCAAGAACTCAGCCGTCAGGTCCTGCCAGCGCTTTACAAAGGGTTCAACGAGCCGTTGGTAGGTAGCCGCGTCCGCGCCGAGACCGCGGCAAGTCGCTTTGAGCGAGCGCTCTAAAACCACCGCGCCCTCGTCCAGAGGATGCGCGAGGGGTGCGTCGGGCTCGATCCACTCCAAACCGTGTTTCTCTAAGGGCAAGGTGCGAAAAAAGGGCGAGCCCACGGCGAAGGGATGAACGGCCGAGCACACGTCGTGCTGAAAGCCGGGCAGCGTAAGCTCAGCGCTGCGCATCCCGCCGCCCGTGGTCTCCTTGGCTTCTAACAGCGCGACCTTGAGACCCTGTTGCGCCAGGGTGATGGCGGCGGCCAAGCCGTTGGGACCGGAGCCGACGACGAGAGCGTCATAGGGCATGAGGCATTATACGGCGTAGGGCATCATAAGGGGTGGGGCTGAGAGGTTATGTGCGAGTTTACCCAGCTATGTATCGTATATGAAAAGGCGTTACTGCGTCTCTACTCGGTATCTTGCCAGCTCCTTAAAGCGCGTAAAGGTCTGTCTGTTTTTATTTTCGTGGTAAAACGCACGAGGCCATACATAAATGTTTGAGGATGTCATTTGTGACATCCTCAAACAGCCTTCAGATCGAGTGAAGTAGAAGAACGCTTGTTCAGGTTAGGGCACACTACCTATACTGGAGGCGGTCGGCTCCTAGCGGGAAAAGCTCGAGTTCTTACCCTTGCCTGTCAAGTTCTGCCACTCGTCAAAGGTCATGTGCAAACCTTTGAGGCCGTGGTTTTTGAACACGTCTGCGGTGTCCGGCTGTATGTAGCGGTTGTAGTCAATGTCGGAGGTGCTAAAAAACCGCTTCGACGGTGTTGTGCCTGCCGAAATCTTCCACATGAGTTGATCGCCCTTGCCCCGGATGGTGTTGTTCTTGACGGTCCAGTTCTCGAGTTCCAGGACGTACGCTTTGCCCGTCTCAAAGTTGACGAAGTCTCTCGGCCCGTTCCACAAGTAGAGCTGCGTGTCTTCGTTGTTCTCGACGGTGTTGCGCTCGAAGGTGAGGTTGTGGGTACCGTTGACGATGATGCCGCCCCTGCCGTTGTTGCACATGGTGCTGTTGACGACCTTGATGGGGCCGACGCTCGCCTCGAGCTTGAAGCCGCTGGCGGAGTTGTTGCAGGCGTAAAGCCCGTCTATAAGCACGTCCTCCATGTCGGTGTCGAGCCAGAGGCCGTGCGAATAGTTCCCGACGGCTTTGTGGTTGAGAATCGTGACCTTGTGGGCGAGGAAGAACTTGTTGTCGTCGCCGCCGTACTCGCCCTTTCTGCCCCTCTTCTCGCGCCAGTTGTTGTACGAATCCTCGGTGTCTTCCCAGCGCAGGTTGTGCGTCTTCCACGCGCCCATGTCGCCGCCGTTGTGGGTCCAGGTGGTGTCGCGGAAGGTGACGTCCGTGGCGAGCGAGAGGTGGAAGCTCCGGTGACCGTTCCACCGCATGGTCACGTCCTCGAACAGTACGTCTTTCTGGTTCTGAATCTGCACCGCTATAGAGACGGCGTGCTGGAACACCAATCCTTTGAGCACCAGATCGTCCAGCTTGGTGGCCTCGAACAACTTTTTGCGCACCGCCACCTCGACGGTTGCTTTGGAAAGGTCGACGCCGCTGGGGGGTTTGACAAAGACTTTATCCGCGCCCTCGTCAACGTAGAACGACCCGGCGGTAAGATCGGACTGAGAGAGCGTCTGATCCAGGTTCTCGCCGTTGACGAGGATCATCTCGCGCCTGCGCGAGAGCGTGCTCTTGTTGCTGTCGTTGGTTGCTTCTAAACCCCAGGTGTAGGGCCAGCGGTGGCTGCACACGCCCGAGGCGCAGCTCCAGTCCGTCCACACTTCCGAGCCGGAGATGATGGCCTCGCCCGGCACGACGGACTCGATGACGATAAGGGGGCCGTTGGAGTCGTAATAGCGGTCGATGCTCTCGCGGTAGGTGCCGGGGTAGAGCAGCACGCGTGTACCTTTACCGCTTCTACGGTTGCTCAGCGCGCGCTCAAAGCCCTCGTTGAGCGTCTTGAGCGGCGCTTCCGCCGTGCCGGGGTTTTTGTCGGAGCCGCGCTCGACGTCGACGTGAATCTGCTCGAGGTTGTTGTATTCGGTTGAGGGGGCGGGCGAGACGTTGGCGGCGCTCCCCGCGACGACCGTAAAGGAGAGGGTCAGGGGCGTTCCGGCCGCGCCTTTGGCGTAGTCTTGGGCGTAGGGCGTTGCGGTCAGCTTGTGCACCCCCACGCTCGGCGTCCACGCTTTGAAGCTTTGGCCGGTGTCGCCCGCGAGGGCGTAGGGCACGCTGCTCTCGACTCTCACGTTGCCGTCGAGCTCGAAGCGGACGCTCTCGGCCCCCGCGGCGTTGGCCCGGATGTTTAGGTTCCGCGTCGGCAAGGCTTTGAGGTCAAGGATCGCGCCGCTGGGGATGGGGTCAAAACCCGCAATAGGCTTGTTCGTGTCCGCGTTGATAAGCGTCAGCGTCAGCGACGAGGGGGCGCTGCCGCCCGCTTTGTTTTGAACCGTGAAGCTCGAGCTGACGACCTTCTGGCCCCCGCCCGTTGAAATGACCGCCGTGACGGTATGTTTGCCGTCGCTCAGCTTGCGCGTGTCGAACGCCTTGGCCTCGCCGTTTGACGCCGTGCCCGCGAAGTCGAAAAAAGCGAAGCGCTCGCTCATCTGCGGCGTGCCGGAACGCTTGGGGTTGTCTAAGTAAAAAGCAACTTGCGTGGCGCGCACTTGCGGCACCACGTAGATGTGAACGTTGCCCGACACCGTCCGGCCCTCAAGCACGTTTCCGCCCAAGCGCGAGGAAGCGTCGCTCACGAGCAGCGTGTCGCCCCACTTGCTGCTGTTGTTGACTAAAAAGGTCGAGGTGACTACCTTAGTGCTCCCGTTGCTCAGGCTAAACACCGCCGTGACGGCGTGGACGCCGTCCTTTAGCTTAGCGGTGTCGAGCGGGCTGGCGGCCGCACCCGAAGCGCCCGCAAAATCAAAGGGGGCGGCGCTGTCGGTTCCCTGCGGCGCTCCCGAACGTTGAGGGTTGTCGAGGAAAAAGTCGACTTTTTTGATGCCGCTGGTTTGCGCGGTAAAGACGTAGATTTTTCCCGATACGACGGTCGTGTCTAAAACGCTCGGCGCCGCACGGTTGGCCGAACGGCTAAAGACCAAATCCTTAACGACGGCTTCCGGCTCGACCTCGAGCGGCACGCTCTGGGTTCCCCCGCACGCGGCGAGAAGGAGCGCTAAAACCGCGAGCAAGGCGGCGGCGCGAAAGCTCAGGTTTGTGTGGGTGAGTGGGTGAAAGGTGTGACGTGACGATTTCAACTTGTTCTCTCTCCTTTACCCCGCTTTGCGAAATTTGATCGGGCTTCCCGATCAAGGTGACAACACGGTGCGTTTGGGTGGAGAGCGAACGTAAAAACGCTCGCACCCTCGGCCGGTTGCGCTACTGGCTCCACCTGTTCCAAGCGCCCAAGTTGCGGAACAGGTTTCATCGCCTCCGAGGGGCGGGGTTTCCCCTCAGCTAAAAGCAGTTTAGGGCAGTGTGGCGGGCCGGGTTATAAGAAATGTCAAACGAAACACGTGGTCATGGCTTTTTGTGAAATTAAACCAACGGCTACCGTGACGACGAACGAGCCGGGCGCTCGAGCAAAATTAATGATCAGTACGGCCGTTGGGCTCAGTACGGTCATTGTCAAAACCGCGGAAGAGGGCTCAACAACGCCTCTCCCGCAGTTCTCGGCAGAAACTTTCTGCCGAGAAAAAGTCCGGGGTCTTGCCGACGCCCGCCTTACTTCGCCCCTTCAGAAGGGGACTGTTTCATGGGCGCTGTT
Source organism: Trueperaceae bacterium (assembly GCA_965214995.1). Classification (GTDB taxonomy): domain Bacteria; phylum Deinococcota; class Deinococci; order Deinococcales; family Trueperaceae; genus CBDCCT01. The sequence goes on along the minus strand of CBDCCT010000002.1, from coordinate 1,868,920 downwards.
CACAGGCCGGCAAGCTCGAGCAGCGCCACCTCTGAAGCCCAAACTCCGCCCTGTCACTCCCTCTAACACTGAGTTTCTTGTTGTAGAGCGTAGAACACGGGCGCGCGCCTCATGAGAGGCGTTACAAAGAAGCGCCCGCCGCCCGACGGGCCCAGCGTTCCTCTGGTCGGCGGCGCACCTCACAAACGCGGCAAGCGCCAGAAGCGGCGGTCGAACACGATGAAGAGCGTTAGAATCTCGAGCCGCCCCGCTATCATGGCGAGACTTAGGAGGAGTTGGCTCAGGGGATGAAGCGAGCTGTAACTCTCCATCGGCCCCACCCCCGCCAAGCCCGGCCCGACGTTGCCCAAGCAGGCGACGGCGGCGCTCAGCGCGGTGGTAAAGTCCGCGCCGAGCCAGGTGAGGACCAAAGTCAGCCCGGCGGTGAGCGTCACGAACAAGGTGACGAACGCGGCCACGGCGCGCAGCACGTCTTCGGGCACGGCGACGTTGCCCAGATGCATCGGCACCACGGCGCGGGGGTGGAGCGCGCGGCGAATCTCGCGGCGCGTGTTCTTGCCGATAATGAGCCAGCGCACGATTTTGACGCCCCCCGCGGCGCTCCCCGCCGAGCCGCCGATAAACATGAGCGCCACCAAGACCCCCTGCGCGGACGCGGGCCAGAGGTTGTAGTCGACCGAGGCGTAACCGGTGGTTGTCAAGATGCTGACAACCTGGAAGAGGCTGTGGCGCAGAGCTTCTAAAGGCCCGTAGGTGTGGCGCAGCGCCACCGTGACCGAGAGCGTCGCCAGGGTGATAATGATAATGTAGGCGCGGAACTCGCTGTTGCGCCAGAAAACTTGGACCCGCCCCCTCGAGGCGCGGATATAAAGCGCAAAAGAAACGCCCGCGAGCAGCATAAAGGTCATCGCCACCCACTCGATGCGGGGCGCGTAGTCGACGAAGCTCTCCGCCTGCGGGCTAAAGCCCGCCGCCGAGACGGTGGTAAAGGTGTGGGCCAGCGCGTCGTAAAAGGTCATGCCCGCGAGCCGGTAGGCGACGAGGCAGAGCACGGTCAAGCTCCCGTACACCGCCATCACCGCCCCCGCGGTCTGCCGCAGCTTGGGCGTGAGTCTTTCTTCGGTCGGCCCGGTCATCTCGGCGAAAAAGAGCTGCCGCCCGGCGAGGGCGAACTGCGGCAGCACGATGATAAAGAGCACGATGATGCCGATGCCGCCTAGCCACTGCGACACCGCCCGGTAGATGAATAGACTCACGGGAAAGCTGCCAAAATTGTCAAGCGCCGTGGCCCCCGTGGCGGTAAAGCCGCTCGCCGACTCGAAAAGCGCGTTGACCAAACTCATCCCCCCGCCGAACCTGTAAGGCAGCGCGCCCACCACCGTCACCACCACCCACAACAGCGTAACAGCGATAAGCCCCTCGCGCCGCGTCGGCTGCGCGTCGCGGTGGCCGAAAAAGAGGAGCGCGCCCCCGAAAAGGCCGCCCGAAAAGGCCGCCAGCGCGTGCCCCAAAAAAGGTTCGTCCAACAGCAGCGCGTAAAGCCCGAAAACGACGTTTAGGAGCGCTACCCCAAATAGGCCCACGCCCAGGACGTACGGCGCGAAGCGTCCCCGTGACCCGACCGGGTGCCGCCGCGAGTTCAAAGGACCTGATGCTCTTTAAAACCCCGCGCCTCGTCTTTGTTGATAATGGCTACGTTGTGCGAGTGGTGGAGCGCCCCGGCAGCCTGTGCATAGGTCTCACCACCGTTGAAAATGACAATATTCATGGGTAGAGCATACGACAAAGCAAGTCTTTGCAGTAAATGAGATAGGGCTCGAGCCCATCCACCAAAAAGCCTGCCTAACGCCGTAGCCAAAGCGTCAACCCGTTAACCAACTCAAGTAGCATGACAACCGTGCTATCATGTTATTGTGATTCGCTCGTTTAAAAACTCGGGAACAGAGGATATTTTCAACGGCGAAAGCACGAAAGCGGCAAGAAAAACCCTTCCTGAAACGCTTTGGAAAGTGGCGGGCAGAAAACTTGACCAGTTAGATTCTGTGGAATCCTTGGACGACCTCAAAGTTCCGCCTGCCAATCGTTTAGAAGCGCTCAAGGGGAACCGCAAGGGTCAGTACAGTATCCGCATCAACGACAAGTACCGTATCTGTTTCTTCTGGGAGGACGGTGCTCCCGAGGATGTAGAAGTTGTGGATTATCACTAGAAAGGGCTCGAGATGGTTAGAGTACCCACAAAACGCCAACCCACCCATCCAGGTGAGATGCTTCTTGAAGAGTTCTTGATTCCCATGAACCTTACGCAGCGTGAGTTAGCCCACGCCATTCGCGTGCCCTATCAGCGACTCAACGAAATTGTGAACGGGCGCAGGGGCGTCACGCCCAGTACGGCTTTGCGTCTGTCCAAGTTCTTTGGCACCTCCGCCGGTTTCTGGCTGAACCTGCAAGCGCGCTGGGACTTACATCACGCGCAACAACTCGAGCGCGACATCATCCAGAGCATCGAGCCGTACGGCGCTCGAGCGCTCCCTTAGGCGCTTTCCCCTCTCAGGTGAACTACAGCCATGAAACCCAAACACATTTAGCCATTCGCATCATCAGTCGTCGAAAGGCAAACGGAAGGGAAAGGAGGCTGTATGAAAGGGGAAACTGACGACACCCTGCGCGACGATTACGACTTTTCAGAGGGCGTGAGAGGAAAGTACCGCCACTTTAGCGGTCAGGCGCGTACGCTTGGAGTTCGTCACCATGACGGCTCGGTGACGGTTGAGACGGTTGCGCGCCCATTTCTAAGTATCAACATACCCTACAGGAATTTTGTTGGTTATCTGCTTTGTAAGCACAGGATAAGGTACTTTGGTATAAATTTCTCATGACAAAACACAAATCCTATGCTGAAAAGCTTCGTGACCCGAGGTGGCAACGGAAACGCTTGGAGACAATGCAAAGAGCCGATTTCACATGTGAGTGGTGCGGTGATAAAACTACTACCTTGCATGTGCATCACGGTTACTACGCGAGAGGTTACGAACCTTGGGATTACGAGGAAGACACACTGTATTGTCTCTGCGAATCATGTCATCAACAAGCAGAAAATTTGAAGCATGATTTACATTTGAAAATTGCAAAAGTTCATCCCGAAAAGCACGCAGAACTGCTCAGGGCCATACTAGCTTGGAAAGAAAACAATGTGGCTGTGGCACCTAGAAGTAAGGTGGCTGGTTCTGGCGAATCCGAATTAAAACCTGTGATTATTGTGGGTGTAGCTAATGGGGAGATTTCTGAAACTGGTTTTGGTGTACAGGAATTTCAATCTTTAGAAGACGCGCTGAAAACATTCCCAGACTTAAATCCAGAAGAAAAAACGAAACGGTTTACGTGGGCAATGAAAGAGACTAAAGGTGACGCAGTAGTCAGGCTACGCTTTGAAACTTGGAAGGCGTGCGAACTTTACTCTATGTAAAGTGTTCAGTTAGGCGCTGCAACCTTTAATCCTCCGCCACCTCACGTCCCTCTAAACCCAACCACCCCTCCAAGCGGTATCATACCCCCATGACCCTCAAGGGCGAAGGCAAAGGCCCCCTCCCACCGCTGCTGGTCCAGTACGTCGAACTGCGCGAGGCGTACCCCGACTATCTCCTGCTGTTCCAGGTGGGCGACTTTTACGAGTGCTTCGGCGAGGACGCGGAAAAGCTCGCCCGGACGATGGGGATTGTTTTGACGCACAAGACGAGCAACCACTTCACCACGCCGATGGCGGGCATCCCCATCAGGAGCGCGGACGGTTACATCGAGCGGCTTCTGGACTTGGGCGTGCGGGTGGCGGTGGCGGACCAGGTCGAGAACCCGGCGGTGGCCGACGGGCTGGTTAAGCGCGACGTGACCCAGCTCATGACGCCGGGCACCGTGACCGATGAACGCCTCTTGCGCCCCGACGCAAACTATCTGGCGGCGGTGGCGACGGGCGAGGGTTACGGGGTGGCCTTTTTGGACGTGACCACGGGCGAGTTCCGGGGCACGCATCTGTGGGCCAAGCGTTCGCTTTACGACGAGTTGGGGCGCTACCGTCCGGCGGAGGTGCTGCTGGCCCCCGAGTTGTGCGAGCAAGACGAGTTCCGGGAGGGGTTCTGCAAGCGTTTCCCGGTGATGCTGACGCAGGGACGGTTTGAGGCGCAGACGGTGAAGAGAACGTTGCTCGAGCAGTTCGGCACCGTGCCGGGCGGGCTCGAGAAGGACGCCTTACAACGCGCGGCGGGCGCGGTGCTTTCTTATGCGCTCGAGACCCAGCGCGGCCATCTGCCCCAGGTCACGCGTTTTTTGCCCTACGACCCCGGCGCGTATATGCAGCTTGACGACGTGTCTTTGGCAACGTTGGAAGTGTTCGAGTCCGCGATGGGCGACGCTACGCGCACTCTATTTTGCGTGTTGGACGAGACCCGCACCGCGCCGGGGCGGCGGCTCTTGCGGGCCTGGCTGCGTCACCCGCTTTTGGACAAAACGCTTATCGAGGGCCGCTTGGACGCCGTCGAGGCGTTCGTCCGCGACGTGACGTTGCGGCGCGAGGTGCGCAAAAGCCTCTACCGGATGCACGATTTGGAACGCTTAGCCACCCGCCTTGCTTCGGGGGCCGCGAGTGCGCGCGACCTCGCGGCCTTGGCGCGTTCTCTCTCGCTCGTGCCGGGGCTTAGGGGGGCGCTCGAGGGCCGCGCCGAACGCGCCTTGGGCGGGCTCGGCGAACGCATGGGCGACCTTTCCGAAGTGCAGGCGCGCGTGGCGGCGGCCCTTTTGGACGACCCGCCCCTCAAGGTGACCGACGGCGGCCTCATCCGCGACGGCTTCGACGGTGAGTTGGACGCTTTACGTGCGGAGGGGGAAGCAGGCCGCGCTTGGCTTGCCGCGTTGGAGGCCGAAGAGCGCGAACGGACGGGCATTCCAACACTCAAAATAGGCTTTAACAACGTGTTCGGTTATTACTTAGAAGTCACCCGACCTTATTATGACGCCGTCCCCGACACTTACCGCGCGGTGCAGACACTCAAAGACCGCCAGCGCTACACCCGGAGCGACCTGCGCGAGCGCGAGCGGGCCATCCTGCGCGCCGAGGAAGCCGCCAAGGGGCGCGAGTACGAGGTTTTTTGCGCGTTGCGCGCCGAACTCGCCCCCTGCGCCGAGGCGGTGCGCGAACTCGGCGCGGCCTTGGCTGAGCTTGACGTGTACGCCGGTCTCGCGGAGGTGGCGACGCAGGGGGGCTACTGCCGCCCGACGTTGACGGATGACCATGCGCTCGAGATAGAAGCCGGACGCCATCCTGTAGTGGAGCGTTTTCACACATTCATTCCCAACAGCACCTCGTTGGGCGCTCGAGAGCGTTTCGCCGTCCTTACCGGTCCCAACATGAGCGGCAAGTCCACCTACCTCCGCCAAAATGCGCTCATCGCGCTCCTCGCCCAAGTTGGTTCCTTTGTGCCCGCCGAATGCGCGACGCTGCCCCTTTTTGAGCGCATCTACACCCGCATCGGCGCGTCGGACGACATCGCGGGCGGGCGCAGCACCTTTATGGTCGAGATGGACGAACTCGCGCGCATCTTGCAGAACGCGGGGCCTAAGAGTTTGGTGCTGTTAGACGAAATAGGCCGCGGCACGAGCACCTACGACGGCCTCGCGCTGGCCTGGGCCGCGTCGGAATACCTGCACGATTGCGTAAAGGCTTACACGCTCTTTGCGACGCATTATTTTGAACTCACCGGCCTGGCGAGCCGACTCGCGGCGGCGCGCAACTACCATGTGGCCGCCAAAGAGGAGGCGGGAGGTTTGGTGTTCTACCATCAAGTCCTGCCGGGTCCGGCGAGCAAGGCGTACGGGCTGGAGGTCGCCAAACTCGCCGGGGTGCCCGCGGAGGTTTTGACCAGGGCACGCGCGGTCATGGCCGGGCTCGAGTCCGCCCAAAACGACCTCGCCAAAGAGGTTCTGGACGCGCTTTTATCCCAAGACGTGAGCCGCTTGTCGCCTTTAGAGGCCATAACCCTGCTCCACCGCCTCCAGGAGCGGGCCAGGGGGATGGTTGTTTCTTAAGTCATGATTGGGTCGTGATTGAGTCATGATTCGCAAACTCCCCCCCGAAACGGTGCGCGAAATAGCGGCGGGCGAGGTCGTGAGCGCGCCCGTGGACGTGCTCAAAGAGCTCCTTGAGAACGCGCTCGACGCGGGCGCGACGCGGTTAGAGGTCGAGCTTGCTGAGGGCGGCATCAAAGGTGTGACGGTTGCGGACAACGGCGCGGGTATTCCCAAAGATGAACTGCCTCTTGCTACGGAGGCGCACAGCACGTCTAAGCTCGAGTCCTTACGCGCCATCCAGACCTTCGGCTTTCGCGGCGAGGGTCTTTATGCGGTCCGGCACGCCGCCAAGTTGCGGCTCACGAGCCGACCCGCGGGGCAGTTAGGCGGCGCGAGCCTCACGGTGCAGGGGGATGTGCAGACGCTCGAGGAGCACCCCGCGCCCCAAGGCACGAAGGCCGAAGTCACTGAACTTTTTGCGCACCTGCCCGCGCGTTTATGGGCTTTGGAAAGGCCTGTCACGGAAGGCAAACGGGCGCTTTCGCTTCTTTCCCACTACCTTTTGCATCATCCTGGCGTGCGCTTCAAGGTCGTGACCGACGACGGCGAGCGTTGGGACTACGCGGGCGGCAGCTTTCACGAGGCGGCAAAATTTGTGTGGGGCTCGGTGACGGCGAACCGTTTGCTGGCGTTGGAGGCGCAAGAGGGTCCCTTGGGGCTCCGCGGCCTTCTCTCACGCCCCGAACTCACCCGGCCCCGGCGCGACCGCCTCCTGTTGGCGGTCAACGGTCGCCCGGTGGACTGGCCCGAGGCGCTGCTCAAGGCGGTGAGTTTAGGCTACCGCGAACTCTTGCGCGCGGGGCATCATCCGGTGGGGGTGTTTAACCTGAACGTTCCTTTTGACACGGTCTTGGTCAACACCGCGCCCGACAAACGGCGGGTGAGGCTCTTGGAAGAGGCGCGCGTCGCGGCCTTTTTGCAGCGCGCGGTCGAGGAGGTTTTACAGTCGCACCCGCTCGCCCTTGCGCTACCCGACCTGCGCCCCTTGGAGGGTGCAGGAGAGGGGATAGCGCCCGCGCCGCGCTCAGGCTTTCCGGGTCTACGCTACCTGGGCCGCTTCCGCGACCTCTACTTGCTCGCCGAGGCCGAGGGCCAGCTTTGGGTGGTGGACCAGCACGCCGCGCACGAGCGCGTCTTGTATGAAGAACTCTCGCGCCGCTACCGCGAGGAAACGCCCGCCGAACTCGCCTATCCCGAACTCCTGCCGCTCTCTTTGGAGGAGGCGCTCGTTTTTGAAGAGCGGCGCGAGGCGCTGGCGGGCTTTGGGCTGCGGCTCGAGCCCTTCGGCGGCGGCGTCTGGCGGCTGAGGACCGTGCCCGCCTTTTTGCTCGCGCACCCCGCGCTCTTAGCCGACGTGGTCAAGGGCGCGCTGGGGCGCTCGAGCGCCGAGGAAGCCTGGCGCGCCGTGCTGGGCCGCTTGGCCTGTTTGCCCGCGCTGAGAGCGGGGCACGCGCTCTCCGGAGGAAGCGCGCAAGCGTTGCTCGAGGCCCTGGCGCGTTGCGACACCCCCTGGAGCTGCCCGCACGGGCGGCCTACCGCGCTTGTTCTGAGCGAGCTCGAGCTCGCCAGACGTTTCGGCCGCCGCGGGCCGAGAGCCGTTCCGGTAGAGCGCATGTGATACGTAAGTCTCACCGCTCGAGCTGGACCTACGTGCTGCTTCTAAAAAAGGCAAGCAGACCAACAGCGGAGAGAGGCCTCTAGTTGTACTCGTTACTTCCCACTCGGTACCCGGTACCGCCTGAAAAAGCGTGAACCACCACACCTTTGTAAGGCACCACGCAAACTCGCTAGGCAGGCTTTCTTAGGCTGTAAGGGGCTTTCGGAAAAGGTCGCCGGGGGACCTTGTAGAAGCCGGTCCGCTACGCTGTGCCAAATTACCCTGTTGAACTGTCGTGTTGAGATAACCGCGCGAAACCGAGCGTGTGTTAAGGCGGGCGGCTGAGAGAGGAGGTTCTTGCATGGGTCGGTCTCGAGAAGCGCGCGCCTCAAGCGTCTCCCATCAAAACGCGAGGGTTTCCCCGCCTTGGACGGGACGGGCGTGGCAAGCGCGCCAATGTGCGGTGAATACGTTTCTGCAGAAAGTGTTATGTTACGAATAGAACGCGCCCTGCTAAAGCTAAAAATCGGGGCCAAATGGCGAGGTGGTGACTATTCACACAATCCCTGATACACTCGGTTCCAAGTGACCCCTATGGTTGCGATGTTCAAAGATTCTCTTAAGAAGGGGGAATTTAAGGTATGAAAAAACAGTTTTTCGTCTTGCTTCTCGTGGGCCTGTTCGCCGCTCTGACCGTGTCAGCTGTGGCGTGGGCGCAAGAGGGCACCCAGGAGGCCGCGGTGCGCGTGGTGCATCTCGTGCCGAACGGGCCAAACGTCGATATCGTCCTCAACGGCGAGGCCGCGCTCCAGGGTCTCGCGGCGGGTACGGTCTCAGGTTATGTGAGCGTCCCCGCGGGCCAGTATGACGTGGAGGTCCTCGCGGCGGGGGGCGGGGGGATGGAACCGACCGCCGAGGTCCAAGAGGCCCAAGTCGAGGAGGCGGTGCCGGTTGAAGGAGCGGCCGTCGCGGGTGAGGAGGCGCTAACGGGCATCACGCAGCTCTTCGACACCATCGAGCAAACCATCGAGGGACAAGATTATCAGCTCGCTCAGGACCAGATTGAAGAGGCGCAGCAGGCTCTAGATGGCCTCGGTGTGGGCCTCAATGAGACCTCCGCGGTGGCGCAGGAGCAAGCGATAGAGAACCTGCAGAGCGCCCAAGAGGCGCTCGACACGCCCGACCAGGAAATAGCGCTGACGGCCCTTGCTCAGGCGCGCGAGGCGTTCGCGCAGGTGGAGGCTCCTGTAGGAGACGTGGGCGCGGTCGGCGCTGAAGTTGGCGCTCTGGGCGGCGCGAACGTCGTGGGGTTTGCCGACGAGACGCCCTACACCGTCACGGGCCCAGAGGGTTACAACCAGGAGCTCGTGGGCGACCAGCAACTGGTCGACCTCACGCCGGGCACCTACACCTTTGCGGGTGAGTTGGACGGCCAGCCCCTCGAGCGGCAAGTCGAGGTGGTGGGCGACCAGGTCGTCGAGGTTAATCTGCTGGACGACCAGACGGCGCTAACCGACGCCACAACGGACGCCACGGTGGACGCGGTGGGTACGGACGCCGCCGTGGGTGTGGACCAGGCCGTTGTGCAGGAGTCGCTGCAGGCCATGCCCACACTTTTTGCGACCATCCGCGAGACCATCAACGTGCAGGACTACGAGCTCGCCCAAGACCAGATAGAAGAGGCGCAGCAGCTCGTGCAGAACGTCGGCGGCGTGGGCACGGAAGCCGTTTTGCCGACGCTCGAGCTCGTCCAAGAGCAGCTCCAGACCGCCCAAGAAGCCTTAGACGAGCCCGACCCGGTGGTCGCGCTCGCGTCCATCGACGAAGCCGAGCAGACCTTTGGTCAGTTGGAGGGTGAGCTGGGCGACGCGGGCGTCGTAACGGACGCCGCGGCGGTTGATGCAGAGGTTGATGCGGCAGGCGTCCAGGAGGGCGCGGCCATCGCCACCGCGACGCTGACGCTCGAGCCCGGCCAGTACTACACCGTGGTCGCCACGCAGACCCAAGAGGCGCTCGAGGGCCGCATTAATATAAGCGCGACGCCCGGACAAGCGGAAATCAACGTCACGGGCCCCAACGGTTTTGCCGAGAGCTTTGTGGGCAGTCGGCAGTTAGAAGCCCTCACGCCCGGCAACTACATCATCGCGGGCACCCTGGTGGGCTACCAGAGCGCCCAGCAGCAGGTCGAGGCCCAGGCGGGCGAGACGCTCGCCGCCGACCTCACCCTGGAGCCGCTCACGCAAGAGCAGATCGCCGAGACGCCGGGCGGCGTCACGGGCGGCGCGACAGGTGGCGCGGAAGCGCAAGCCGGGGCATTTCCCGAGTCGCCCGCGCTCGTTCAGCTTCTCGTGTTCCAAGACAGCCTAGACCTCCCGCCCGCGGGCCAGGCGCTCGTGCGCATTATCCACGCGTCCCCTGACGCGCCCGCTGTGGACGTGGTCGCGCAAGCGGCCCAGGAAGGCGACGCTGTGATGGACGGCGCTGTAACAGGCGGTGACGAGGTGGCGGCGGGGGGTATGCAGCTCACGCTCGAGCCCGCCGAGGCGGTCGTCACCATTACTGGACCCGACGGCTACGCCGAGGAAATCACCGGCGGCAGTCAGACGCTCGATGGGCTTGTTCCTGGCGAATACATCATCGCCGCGACGCTCGAGGGCTACCAGCCCAGCGAGACGCAAGTCGAGGTCGCGCCGGGTGAGGTCGTTCCCGTCGAGATTCTGCTCGAAGCCGAGCCGCAAGGCGAAAGCCCGCTCGGCGGCGCGCTGAGGGCGTTCGCCCCGCACGCCGCGCTGCTCGGGCTCCAGCTCGAGGGCGAGCTCGAGGGCTACGTCAGCGGCGCGGTCACCGCGCTCGAGGGCAACGACCTAGAGACGGCGCAGCAAGACCTGCGCGCGGCGCTCCTGGCGGTCCAGGCCCAGCTCGAGGGTGCCGAAGGCGAAACGCTGACGGCCCTCCAGAGCACCGAAACGAGCATCCAAGAAGCCCTGACGGCGCTCGAGAACGACGACACGGAAGGGGCGCTCGTGACGCTCCAGACGGTGCAGGGCGACGCAGCCGAGCAAGCCGAAGACACGACCGGCGGTGCCGAAGTAGCGGACACCGCGCAGACCGGCGGCATGACAGGTGCCGCTGAGACCGGCGGCGCTCCCGCCGACCAGCCGCAAGTCGAAGGCTCCGTCGGGAACGCGCTCGCCGCGCTCGAGGCGGGCGACGTGGCGGGTGCCCAGAACGAACTGCGCGCGGTCCTCTTGGTGGTCCAGAGCGACATAGAGACCGCCGAGGGCGACGCGCTAGTAACGCTCCAGGAAACCGAAGCGTCCGTTCAAGAAGCGCTGACCGCGCTCGACGCGGACGACCAGGAGGGGGCGTTGACCGTGCTGCAGACCGTGCAAACGGGTGCCGCAGCGACGGACACGGCGACGGACGCTGACGCTGCTGCCACGGGTGGCGCTCCCGCCGAAGCGCAGGCTGAAGTGCAGGGCCAGACCCTCGTGTCGGGCCTCTCGACGGGCAACGCGAGCGACTACGTCGCCGTGCCCGCGGGTACCTATCAGCTCCAGGTCCAAACGGCGGAGGGCGGCAACGTCGTGCTCGACATCCCCGATTCGGTGCTCGAGGGCGGCGTGGTCTACACCTTCTACGCCTTTGGCAGCCCCACCCAAGGCACCCTCGCCATCAACGTGTCGGTTGACGCGCTCGTCGCGCAGCAGATTCGCTAAAGTTTAGAGGGTAAGGAAGAACCCCGCCGAAAAGCGGGGTTCTTTTTTATTGCGTTTTTGTTACTATTAGCAGGCAACACCTGGGTTTGCTATATGCTCACTTGAAAGAACATCGACGAGCACGCACGTCCGGGGATGATGCCTGCGGGGAAGCGTTGCTTCGCATGGCTTCGCCCAAGCAACGTTACGCGGAATCGCTATATTCTAGAACGTTTGGAAAACTAGAGTTACAGGTCTTAGATTTACAGGGTTTTAAAAAGGGGGACATGATGAACCGCGCCATCACCGCTTTGAGCTTCTTGCTGGTTTTTATGCTTTTTCAAAGTACGACCGCACAAGAGGAGGCCGCAACACCCGCCTCGGGCCCGGAGGCGGCTGTGCGGGTGGCTCACCTTGTGCCGGGTGCCCCGGACGTCACCATTTTGATTGACGGGGAGCCGGTGTTTCCGGAGGTCGTGCCCGGCCTCGTTACGGGCTACACGCTTCTGCCGACGGGCGAGCATCAGCTCACGGTCTTGCCCGCTGACGATCCAGCCACGGGTGCAGCCACAGGCGGCACTTCATCCGCGGCGCCCCTCGCCGCCGTCACCCTCACGACCGAAGCCGGGTCTTACTATACAATCGTCGTCACCGAGACCGCTGATGCGGACGTTCCTGACGAGGCGTTTGCAGCCGCCCCCGGAGAAACGGGCGGCGCGTTCGTCCGCGGCACGATTGCGAGCGAAACGCAGGCCACGGGCGGCGCCTACGAGCTCGTCACCTTCACCGACACCCTGGGCGACTTTCCGCCCGCGGGCGACGCGCTCGTGCGCGTGATTCACGTTTCGCCCGACGCGCCCGCGGTCCTCCTCGTCGCCACGCCGGAGGGTTCCCAAAACGCGCCAAGCGGGGCGGATTCCCCCGCGGCGTTGCCGCTCATCGAGGGCCCCGCGCTCGTGACCAACCTACCCTTTGCGTTCTCGAGCGCCTACACGGCCCTCGCCGCCGACACCTACCACCTCCAGGTCCAGACGGCGAACGGCGTGGCGGTGCTCGACCTCCCCGACACGTCCATAGAGGCGGGCACCGTCTATACCTTTTACCTCTCCGGCAGGAGCGCCAGCACGCTCGCCATGAACGTGTCGGTTGACGCGCTCGTGTCGCAAGCGTTCGAGTGAGGCGCGGCTCGAGCGCGCTATCCGCCCGTGGTATCCTCCCCTCTATGACGCAGCCGCTGACGACCGTCGGACTTTTGGGCGCGGGCACGGTCGGGTCCGCTTTTTTGGGGCTTTTGGAAGAACGAGACGACGTGGCTGCGGAGGTGGTCAAGGTGCTCGTGCGTGACCCCGACAAGCCGCGCCGGGTCGCCTTTGAGCGCCTCTGCACCGATCCCGAGGAGGCCTTACGCGCCGACGTCGTGGTCGAGCTCATGGGCGGCACGGAACTCGCGGGCGACCTCATGCTGCGCGCGCTTCTCACGGGCAAGCGCGTCGTCACGGCCAACAAGGCGGTGCTGGCCGAGCGGTGGGACGAGTTCGCGCCCTTTTTAAGCGAGGGCCGCCTCTATTTCGAGGCCGCGGTCATGGCGGGCACGCCCGCCATCGGGCCGCTCACGACCGTGTTGCGGGGCTCCAAGCCCTTGGAGCTCCACGCCATCTTGAACGGCACCTGTAGCTATATTTTGGGCGAACTCGAGGGCGGGGCCGACTACCACGAGGCCCTGGCGGAGGCGCAGCGCTTAGGTTACGCCGAGGCCGACCCGAGCTTGGATATGGAGGGCATCGACGCCGCGCACAAGCTCGCGCTGCTCGCGCGTCTTGTGTTCGACCCCGACATCTCCTGGGACGCGGTCCGCGCCGACACGCGCGGCATCGGCGGCTTGACCCCGGCGCTTGTACTGGAGGCGATGGAGGACGGGGGCCGGGTGAGATTGGTTGGCAGCGTTTACCCCGAGGAAGGCCGCTGGCGGGTGAGCGTGCGCCCCGTCTATCTGCCCGCCACGCACGCGCTGGCGGGCGCGGCGAGCAACCGCAACGGCCTTGTCTTTCGCGGCGACGCCGTCGGCGAGGTGATGATAGCGGGCGCGGGCGCGGGCGCGGCCTCGACAGCGAGCGCGGTGCTGGCCGATCTCATAGACGCGGTGGCGGGGCGACCCGGGCCGAGCCCGCTGCCACGCGCCGCGGTGCCGCCAACCGACTACCACGCGCCCAAGCTCGGCGAAATCAAGCTCAGAGCGTCTTAGGGGGTGCTGATGGGCGCTAAGCGGAAATACCTGTCCCTGAGGTTCGACCACAAGGGTCGGGGCATCACGCAGGAATTCAACCTCCTTGACGTGAACAGGAAGAGGTTCACCGGCTGGATGAGCGAGCGCAAGCGGCCAAGACCCTCCCTAAGCAGTGTATAAAATGACCAAGATAGACACGGGTGATGTGGGTATAGGGACGGAGAAGGACAGCGTACGCTACTACAGCACCCGCGACCCCAACAAAAATCGGGTGAGCTTTGAAGAGGCGCTGCTCAACGGTCTGGCCCCGGATGGCGGGCTCTATGTGCCGGACGCCGTACCGACCGTTGAGCCCCCTCTAAACGCTGAGACGTTTCCGGACCTAGCCGCCGAGGTGCTGCGGCGCTGGCTGGGGGCGGACGAGGCGCGGCTTGCCGCGGTTCGCGACGCGCTCGCCTTCCCCGTGCCCCTCGTGGCGCTCGGTGAGGGCGTCTATGTGCTCGAGCTCTTCCACGGCCCCACCCGCTCGTTCAAGGATTTCGGCGCGCGCACGATGGCCCGGCTCATGAGCCACGCCCTGCAAGAACGCGGTGAGCGCGTGACCATCCTGGTGGCGACTTCGGGCGACACGGGGAGTGCGGTCGCGGACGGCTTTGCCGGGCGGGAGAACATCGAGGTGGTGCTCCTTTATCCCAGGGGTAAGGTGAGCGCGGTGCAGGAGCGGCAGCTCATCGCTGCGCGACCGGGCGTGCGCGCCTACGCCGTCGAGGGTGCCTTTGACGACTGCCAGCGGCTTGTCAAAGAGGCGTTTGTGGACCCCGCGTTAAAAAGCGTGCCGCTGTCGTCCGCCAACTCGATCAACATCGGGCGTTTGTTGCCGCAAATGCTTTACTACCTGTGGGCGGGCTCGAGCCTAGTGTCCGAAACATCACCTCCGGTTTTCTGCGTCCCCAGCGGCAACCTGGGCAATTTAACAGCGGGCGTGCTCGCGGCCAAGATGGGCCTAAACGTGCGCCGCTTCGTGGCCGCGCACAACGCCAACGACTTTTTTCCCTCCTATTTACAGCGTCTCAAGGAGGCGTACGCCTTTCATCCCACGGTGACGACGCTGTCCAACGCGATGGACGTGGGCGCGCCCAGCAACTTCGAGCGGCTTTATACACTTCTTGATAAAGACGAACTCGAGGCGCGCCTCTGGGGCTCGAGCATCTCGGACAAAGCGACTAGAGCGCGTATGAAAAAGGTTTATGAAGAGACGAGCTATGTGGCTTGCCCCCACACGGCGGTGGGGCTCGAGGCCGCCGCGCGCTACCGCGAACGAACGGGTGACGACGCGCCCATCATCAGCCTCGCCACCGCGCACCCCGCCAAGTTTCCGGAGGTGGTGGGGGAAACGCTAAATATTCCTGCGCCCAAAGACGAGAGCCTGGAGGTGCTTCGGGCGCGGGACACACGGGTGGAGGCGCTGGCTCCGACGCTGGAGGCGCTGCGAAAGGTGCTGTTGCAGCACGCTTCAGCTTGATTTGTCGCTGAAAAGGGTACAGGCTCGGCGGCAGTCACCCTTGTCACCTTCTTAAACCTTGGCGCGTCCTCTGTCCCTATCGTCGCCTGGGCGGCTCTGGTCACTCTCGAGCAAGTGACACACGACCTGTGGCTGGCGCGGCGTGTGCGGGTTGTCCAAATCAAGTCGGCGGGAAACTTCCAGAATACGTGGGCAGTCTCCAGTTCGCCTGTGGATTAAAGGGACGGCTCAACGCCTGAGCGCGTAAGGCCCCGCCTCGTCCTTCCCCAAGTGCAGCACCCGCATCTCGTTCATAAGTTTCTTGAGATGCGCGAGCAGGCTGCGCTCGGCCATCCCGTCAAGCTCCGGGTGAAGCTCGGGATAGACGGCGCGGCGGAGGTCGGCAAGGGTTAGGGGGCGGGCCTCGAGCGCCCCGCAAACCTGCGCCTCACGCGCCAGCCGGTGCGCCTTGATTTCTCGCAACTTCTCCTCTGGACGCGTGACGATGGGGCCGTGACCGGGGCCGATGTGGGCCAGGGGGAGCTCGAGCAGCCCGCCCACCGTCCTTAAGAAGTCCGCCACATCGCCCTCGGGCAAACCCACCCAGGTCGAGCCCTCGCCCGCCACCACGTCGCCCGCGAGGAGCGTGCGGGTGTCGGGGAGGTAAAAACAGAGGTGGCCGGGGGAGTGACCGGGCGTGTGGAGCGCGCGCACCACCTTGTCGCCAACCGTGAGGGTGCGGTCGCCGGGAAGAGCGCGCACGTTTTTTATGTTCTTGTCAACAAGGCGGCTCAGCTCGAGCGGGTGGACGTACACGGGCGGCCCGCCAAACCGTTCCTGCACGCGCGCCACACCTATGACGTGGTCGGGGTGCGTGTGGGTGAGGAGGACGGACTTGAGGAAGGTCACGCCGGTTTCTTTGAGCGTGCCCTCCACCGCCTCCACCGCCTCCGGCGCGTCGCTCCCCGCGTCCACGAGCACGCCGACGCCGCCGTTAAAAACCAAGTAGCTGTTGGTGTGGTCGAAGGGCGGCAGCGTGCGGCTCGGCAGCGGGAGGCGCAGGACGCCCGGCGCGACGGGCTCAGCTTGTAGGGTCTCAGTCATGGCAGGTGGAGAGGTGGCGCGCACGGGAGAGGGCGAGCGTCGCCTCTGCCCTCTCCCCTACTCCCGCTCCCTACCGCCCCTCCGTCAAAAACGCGACCGCGGCGTCCAGCGCCTCGTCCGGCTTCGTCTCGATGTCGGGCACCACGCCGCGGCCCTCCCAGGTCGCGCCGCGGATGGGGGCCAGCACGCCCGTGGCAATCCAGGCCTGCGAGCCGTCGCGGAGGCAAAAGGGCAAGACCGCCTCGACGTTGCCCGCGCTCCTCTCGCCGACGACGGTGGCGCGGCCCGTCGCCTGGAGCGCGCCCGCCAAGCCCTCGGCGGCGCTGTTGACCTCGCCGTCGATAAGGACCGCCAAGGGCAGGTCGGTCTCGACGGCCCCCAGCGCGGGGTAGGGCAGCGGCAACGTCCAGCGGGTAAGGGTGCGCCACAGGAAACCGCTCGTAAAAATCCCGGCGGTCTGCATCATCTCGATGAGGCGGCCGCCGGGGTTGCCGCGCAGGTCGAGCACGAAGCTCTGCGCGCCTTCATCGCGCAAGTCCCGCACCGCCCGCCGCAGGTTCTGCGAGGTCCCGGGGGTGGCTAGGTCGGGCACGCGCAGGTAGCCGACGCCCGCAGCCAAAAGCTTAAAGTCTATCTTGCCGCGTTGTCCCTGAACGCTACCAAATACACCCAGACAGGGCAAATCGCCGTACTCGAGCCGAATCTCCTCGACCCGGTCGGGGGGCACGAACACGGAGTGGTTGTCGCCAAGCTCGCCGTACATTCTTTCGAGCACGCTGTAAAAAGCGCGGTCGTTCTCCGCAGCCAGGGCCTGGGGTTCGTACTCGAGCCGGACCGCGCCCCAATCCACGCCCTCATACGTCACGTCCCAGTAGCGTTCCTCAACGAGGCTCCAGGCGCTGTCGAAGCGGGCGGCGTAACTTTGCCCGGTCTGGGCGTCTCCTTGCGCGTTCACTGGGGAGGCAAGCATCATGAACGCCGCGGCGAACATGCAAAGAAGTCCCGTACATTTTGTGGATTTCATACCTTAATCCTACCGCACCGTGCTAAAGGGATTCGACGGCCAGCATTCTTTTGGCGTAGGCCTCGAGCTCCTTGGCACTTACTTTGTAGCTCTGCGCGCCGGTGCGGGTGGTGTTGAGAGCGCCCGCGATGTTGCCGAGCCGCGCGGCGTAGTGCAGGTCGTAGCCTTCCATGATGCCGTGCGCAAAGGCGGCGGTGTAGTAGTCGCCCGCGCCCGTCGTGTCGAGCACGTTGTCGAGCTCGAAAGCCTCGACGAGCTCGGTAAGTTCCGGGGTCACCACGATAGAGCCCATCGCGCCCACCTTGACGATGACCCGCTCGATGCCCGCCGCCGCGAGCCCCGAGACCGCGTCCGAAATGGAGGACTCGCCCGTGAGGGTATAGAGTTCCTGCTGGTTCATGAGCAGATAGTCCACCTCGCGCACGAGCGAGATGAGCCGGCCCTGGAGCGCGTTGACCGCGCCCGAGCCCATGTCGATGAAGGTGACCAGGCGCGCGCGCTTGGCGGCTTGCAGCGCGCGCACCGCGTACTCGCGCTGCAAGCCGCCAATCAGGCTGTAGGCGCTCATGACCAGCGCCTCGCAGTCGCTAATCATGCCGGGCTTGAGCTCGGCGACGTCTAAGTTGCGGCTCGCGCCGCCCGCGCTGATCATGGTGCGCTGCGTGTCGGGGGTGACGAGCAGCGTGACCGAACTCGTTTGCAAACGGGTGTCGGTTTGCACGAGGCTCGTGTCCACCCCGGCGGCGCGCACGTGCTTGAGCGCCAAGTCGGAAAAAGGTCCCTCGCCGACGCGGGCGGCCAGCTTCACCTCATGGCCGAGCATCGCCAGGGCGGCGGCGATGGTGCCGCCCGCGCCGCCGGGTTCCATCACCGCGCGCGTGGCCGAGACCTCGCCGCCCGACTCGGGCAGCTCGCTCACAAAATACATCTGGTCGACGCTCACGTCGCCAACAACAAAAAACTTACACATCGGCCCTTCCCCCACGAACTCATAAAAATTGCTTAGGGCAGTATACGGCTAATTGAGCGAAAATACCACCGCCCGGTCAGGAGAGTGTGTCGGAGAGGCGACGAAAGTCGGTGAGCGTCAACCTTTCCGCCCGTATTTTCGCATCCAGACCGAGCGCTTTCAGCGCCTCCTCCACCTCTTCTTTGGGTACACCCGCCATCATCAGGTTTTTCTGCAGCGTTTTCCGGCGGTGCCTAAAGGCGAGCTCGATGAGCCTAAATGTGGCAGGGTCGGCTTGCGCGGCGGGGTCCACCTCGAGCCGCACCAGCGAACTCGTCACCTCGGGCGCGGGAAAAAAGGCGCTCGGTTTCACGTCGCGCACCACAAAAACTCTCCCGTAATGCTGCACGCGCAGGCTGAGCGCCCCAAAAGCCGCGTCGCCGGGTCGGGCGACGAGGCGCTGCGCGACCTCTTTTTGGACCAAGAAAACGAGGCGCTTGAAGCGTGCAGACTCGAGAGCACGCACGGTTATCGGCGTGGCGACATTGTAAGGCAGGTTGGCGACGAGCAAACTGCCTTCGGGCAGCCCGTTCAAATCGTAGCGCAGCCCGTCCTCGTGGACTATCTCCACGTTATCTAAGCTTCCCACCGTCTCCGCCAAAACGGGCAGGAGGCGCGCGTCGAGTTCAACACTCACCACGCGCTTGGCGCGCGCGGCGAGCTCGAACGTCAGGACGCCTAAGCCGGGGCCAATCTCGAGCACGGTGTCCTCCCGCCCCACCTCACCCGCCTCGGCAACCGCGCGCAGCACGTTGCCGTCTACCAAAAAGTTCTGCCCGAACGCCTTGTCGGCGCGCAGGCCGTGCCGGTTCAGCAGGTCCCGCACGCGAGAGGGCGAGTAAAGGGGCGTGGTTTCTTCGGATTTTGTCGGCGTTTTCACCCTGATTTTTACGGGAGCTTCCTACGAGGGCTTCTGGTAAAGCTTTGCCCAGCCGAAAGCGAAGCCCGCACCGCGTTCAGAAATGAACTGTCATTAAAAAGGATGTAAGACCTATGCACCGGCTAGGCCAGACTGGTGTCGATGGTGCGGCTGATGCGCGCGTGCGCCTCGCTCATGCTGAGCTTTTCGACCACCGCGATTTCGCTCGCCAGCATCGTTTTGGCGGTTTCTAAAATCTCACGCTCGGTCGCGGCCAGCCCCTTGTCGAAGTCGCGCTGCGCGAGCACGCCGATAAGCCGCGCGAGTTCATAGGCGTTGCCGCCCGAGATGATGTCTTGCTCCGCCCGGTAGCGCGGCGGCCACTGCGTAGGGAGCGAAAGGTCGGCCTTGGTGATGGTTTCTAAGAGCCCCTCGATTTCCTCTGGCCCCACCGTGTAGCGCAGGCCCACCTCCTGACCCTTTCTGAGGGGGACGAGCACGTCCATGTCGCCGCGGACAAAAGAAATCTTCAAATATTCGTGCGTTTCGCCCAGCACCTCCCGCGTCGTCCTCTCGTCCACGACCCCCGCCCCCTGAGACGGGTACACCACGTTGTCGCCAACCTTGAATGTCACAGGTGCGTCCTCCTGAGAAAAGCGTACCATTGTTTGCATTCCTTGGGCGTGCCGCCGTTCGTGGAGAGCGCTGCACCCGTCCGACCGTCAGGGGAGCGTCAGGTAAAGAGCGTTTCGGCGCTGTGGGAGCTCGAGGTCCTACCAAAGCCCCCCTTAACAAGGGGGGTTGGGGGGATCGTCTTTACTGACGTTGCGGCACATCAGTAGGAGAAGATCCCCCTTAATAAGGGGGGAGGTCATGAGGGTCAAAAGTCCTTTAGAAAAACCCAACCTTACGACTTCTTCCGCCCAAACCAGCGCGCAAACCCCCGCTGCGTCTCCTTCTCCCCCTCTTTACTCTCCTGAACAACGCGCCCTGCACGGCCAACCGTGGGCACGGACTTTGTAACGGGCGCAAACTCCTCGGCGGAGGAGGCGCGGCCCCTGATCTTCTCGAAGTCGGTGATGAACGCGTCCACGCTCGCGTAACGCCTGCCGGGGTCGCGCGACATCGCCTGGGCCACCACCCGGGCCGTGTGACTGCCCACGCCCTTGCGGTGGTGCGCGAGCGGCTTGGGCAGGCCCGAGAGGTGCGCCATCATGAGCGCGTCGTACGAGTCCCCGTGAAAGGGCCGCGTCCCGGCGAGCACCTCATAGGCGAGGATGCCCAGGCTGTAAACGTCGCTTCTAACGGACGGATTCTCGCCCCTAAAGATTTCCGGGGCCATATAGAACGCGGTGCCGACCCGCTCGGTGGACACGTCCGCCATAAACATCCCCGTGCCGAAGTCGCCGAGTTTGGCTCGAGCGTGCCCCACGCTGTTGTCCAAAAACACGTTGGCGGGCTTGACGTCGCGGTGCAGCACGCCGCGGGCGTGGCTGTAGGCGAGCCCGCGCGCCACGTCCAGAACGAGGGCGTAGGCCCATTCGAGCGGCAACAGACCCCGCTCGAGCAAGAGCCCATCCAGCGTGCCGCCCTCGCAATACTCGAGCACCAAGTAAGCCTGGTCGCCCGTCGGGTAGCCGTCGATGCCGCTCACCACGTTCGCGTGCTTGAGGTTGAGCGTGATCTGCACCTCGTTTTCGAACATACGCCACAGCACGGGCTGCGTCTTGAGGTCGTCGCGCGGGAGTTTGAGCGCCACTTCTTTGTGCCGCGGGTGCCGGGCCAAGTACACGTGCGAGGTCTGGCCGGACCCCAACCGCTGCTCGACGCTATAGTCGGGAGGCGTGTAGCCGGACAGGGTATGAGGAGGCATAAAGGCCAGTGTAAACCAAAGCGCCCCGTTTAAACGTCAAAGGTTTCACCCGGGGCGAGCACCGTGCACGCGCTCCCCGTCTCCTCCTCAACCGCCCTTTTGAACGCCTCCGGGTCCTGCTGGATGACTTCAAAGGTGTTGTAGTGCATGGGGATGACTCTTTTGGGCTCCAAAAGCTTTACCGCCTCCACCGCGTCGGCGGGACCCATCGTGAAATTGTCGCCGATGGGAAGCAGCGCCAGGTCGAGCCCGCCCCGCCCGATGAGCTTCATGTCGCTAAAGAGCGCGGTGTCGCCCGCGTGGTAGAGGCGTTTGCCCTCTATGTCCAGCACCATGCCCATCGGCATCCCGCCGTAGGTGCCGTCGGGGAACGAGCTCGAGTGCCAAGCCGGGGTAAAGCTCACCGCGCCGAAGTCAAAGGTGTGACGCCCACCGGGGTTCATCGGGTGACCCTTGATGTCCTTTTGGCCCACATAGTTGACAATCTCAAAGCTCGACACCACCACCGACCCGGCGCGCTTGGCAATCGTTTCGGTATCGCCGTAATGGTCGCCGTGCGCGTGACTAAGGAGGATGTGCGAGGGCGAAAAGTCTTCGGGCTTGTTCTTGGCGAGCTCGTTGCCGCTCAAAAAGGGGTCGATGAGGATGTCGTGACCGTTCGTGCGGATGTGAAAGCCGGACTGGCCGAGATAGGTGAGTTTCAAGAGGTCCTCCTGGGTGGTAGAAGATTGAAAATGTTGCGACGACCATACCACGCTCGAGCCGACCCTACACCCCTACCAGCCGGGCGCGCTGCGCCTATGTCTGAGCCGCCGCTCCTGGTCGATACGTTTGAGCAGTCTTTCCGCGGGCGGCCTGGCCTCTTCAAGGCGCTCGAGCCGCTCCGCGCGCTTGTCAATCCGGCGCTTGGTCTGTTTGGCGCGTCTTTTGCTCTTTTTCGGCATGGGTTTATGGGTGCGGGGCGGCGCGGGGGACGGTGTGAGTGGGGGTGCTATGCATAATTGGGCACAAAGTTAAGAATGGAGAATAGAAGGACGCTTGTGTATCCTCCCTTCTGTATTTCAAACCCTTCGGCACGGGTGCGTAAGCTGGAGCAACAAAGCGCGTTCCCTACGGCCTCCGGATACACGCCTTGAAGTGACCGGGGGAGATTTCTTCTAAAGGCGGCACCACCTTGGCGCATTCGTCGATGGCGAGCGGGCAGCGGGTGCGGAACACGCAGCCCGAGGGCGGGTTGATGGGGCTGGGGATGTCGCCTTGGAGGATGACGCGCTCGCGCTTGACGGTGGGGTCGGGGATGGGCACCGCCGAGAGCAGCGCCTCGGTGTAGGGGTGGACCGGGTTGGCGTAGAGTTCCTTGGCGGGCGCGACTTCCATAATTCTGCCTAAGTACATCACGATGACCTTGTCCGAGATGTACTCGACCACACCCAGGTCGTGCGCGATAAAGAGCATGGTGAGCCCGAGTTCTTCCTTGAGGTCCTGGAGCAAGTTGACGACCTGCGCCTGAATTGACACGTCGAGCGCGGACACGGGCTCGTCGGCGACGATGAACTGCGGGTCCACGGCGAGAGCGCGCGCGATGCCGATGCGCTGCCGCTGACCGCCCGAAAACTCGTGCGGGTAGCGGCGCATGTGGTTGGGCGAGAGACCGACGCGCTCGAGCAAATCCGCCACCCGCGCTTCTCTCTCCCGGCCCCGCGCCAAGTTGTGAATCTGAAACGCCTCACCGATGATGTCGCCGACGGTCATACGCGGGTTTAGCGAGGCGAAGGGGTCCTGGAAGATAATCTGCATCTCTTTGCGGTACTCGCGCATCTGCGATTTGGACAATTTGGCGACGTCCACGCCGTCAAAAATTATCTCGCCCGCGGTGGGCTCGAGCAAGCGCAAAATCGTCCGCCCGGCGGTCGTCTTGCCCGAGCCTGACTCGCCGACCAAGCCCACCACCTCACCAGGCTTGATGGTGAAGGACACGTCCTCGACCGCCTTGACGTTGCCCACCACCTGCGAAAAAATGCCGCCGCGGATGGGAAAGTATTTGCGCAGGTTCCTGATTTCTAACAGATAGTCGCCCTTGGCGCTACCGCGCTTGTCCACGCCCGTGCGGGACTTGGTTGTTGTATCGTGGGCCGTTGCCTTTGAAGCCGTGTTGGGAGCCGTCACGCCACTACCTCCTCTTTAAGCGCTAGGTCTTGCCAGCGGATGCAGCGCACCATGTGGCCGCCGCCCGTGTCCTCCAGGGGCGGCACGTCCTCCTTGCAGTCCTCGACCACGAAGCGGCAGCGCGGGTGAAACGAGCAGCCGGGGGGCAAATAAAGGGGGTTGGGGACGTTGCCGGGGATGGCCTCGAGCCTTTCTTGGTGCTCCGCCGCCTTGTCCACGCGTGGGATAGAGTTTAAGAGCCCCAGCGTGTAGGGCATCTGCGGCCTTGCGAAAATCGACTCGACGTTGCCCTCCTCGACCGCGCGCCCCGCATACATGACCACCACCCGTTCGGCAATCTCGGCGACCACGCCTAAGTCGTGCGTGATGAACAGGATGCTCATGCCGATTTCGCGCTGGAGCTTGCGCATGAGGTCCAGAATTTGCGCCTGGATGGTCACGTCCAGCGCGGTCGTCGGCTCGTCGGCGATGAGGAGCTGCGGTCCGCAGGAGAGCGCCATCGCAATCATCACGCGCTGGCGCATCCCGCCCGACATCTGGTGGGGGTAGTTCTTGACGCGTTTTCCCGGTTCGGGGATGCCGACCAGATCGAGCATTTCCGCGGCCATCTTCATGCCCTGCCGCTTCGTCTTGCCCTGGTGAAGCACAATGGCCTCGCTTATCTGGTCGCCCACGGTGTACACGGGATTGAGCGAGGTCATCGGCTCCTGGAAGATCATCGAGATGTCGTTGCCGCGGATTTTGCGCATCTGCCGCTCGGTCTTCTTCAACAGGTCCTCGCCGTCGAAAAGCATCTCGCCGCCCGCGAAGCGGCCCGGGGGCTGCGCGATAAGCCGCATGATCGACAAGCTCGTGACCGACTTGCCCGAGCCCGACTCGCCGACCACGGCCAGCGTCTCGCCGCGGCTGATGTGAAAACTCACCCCGTCGACCGCCTTGACCGTGCCCTCGTCGGTGTCGAAGTAGGTTTTTAGGTTTTTGACGTCTAGCAGTCGCTCAGTCTCAGTAGCCATTCTGACTCCTCATGATGAATTCTTATAATGAACTCATTGTACCCGATATTTCTCCCCGGAGACAGCTATTGCCGTTTGCGCGGGTCAAAAGCGTCGCGCAGCCCGTCGCCGACCAAGTTCCAGCAGAGCACCGCGAGGAAAATAAAGATGCCGGGGATGAGCAGCCAGGGCACGAACTGAATCGAGATGCCGCGGTCGGTGGCGTCGCGGAGCATGATGCCCCAGCTCGAGGTGTCCACCTCGCTCGGCCCCAGGCCGATAAAAGAGAGGCCCGTCTCGAGCAGGATGAAACCGGGGATGGCGAGCGTGAGGTAGACGATGACGTAGCTCGCGGTCGCGGGGATGAGGTGCCGCCAGAGCACGCGCGCGTCGTTCGCGCCGAGCGCCTTGGCGGCGGCGGCGTAGTCCATCTCGCGGATGCTGAGTATTTGGCTGCGAATCACCCGGGCGAGACTGCCCCAGCCTACAAAACCGAGCACAATGACCACCATGAGAAACGTCTGGGCGGAATTCATGCTGAGGCCAAAGGTCTGCGCCAGCGGGTTGCGGGGGTCGCGCAGGAGCGAGGCGAGCACGATGAGCAAGAAAAGACCGGGGATGGCCGCGAACACCTCGACGAGCCGCATCACGAAATCGTCGATGCGCCCGCCGTAAAAGCCTGCGACGCCGCCCATCAACAAACCGATAAAAAGTGCGACCCAGACCGCGAGCACGCCGATGGTGAGGCTCACCTGCCCGCCGTAGAGCACGCGGGAGAACACATCTTTGCCCAGGTTGTTGGTGCCGAAAAGGAAGATGCGGGCCGGGTCGTCGACGCCGAAGAGGTGCAGGTCGCTCTCCCAGAGCCCCAGGATGCGGTAGGACGCTTCGGGACGGCGGACGAAGAACCGGACGGGATACTTGCCCTCTTCAGGCTTCTCGACGTAGACCCGCTGGCGCGTGACCGGGTCGCGCTCGGCCTCGCTGATGTAAACGAAGGGGCGGAGCCGGCCCGTGTCGGGGTCTATTAGGTGTACCCTGGTGGGCGGCTGAAAGGCGGTCACGGGGAAGCGGCGGTACTCGTTGAGGCCGTAGGGGGCCAGAAAACCCGCAAAGGCGGTGATGATGTACATGACGATGAGAATGCCGCCGCCGACGAGCGCCGCCTTGTGCCGGATGAACTGCTCCCAAACGATGCGCGCCTGGCTCTTGCTCCGCGCCCGGGCGGGTGCGCCCAGTGATGTGTCACCGGCGTTGCGCGAGGGCGTTTGGGGAACGTCGGACATGCCCGCCTCCTAGTTGTAGCGGATACGCGGGTCGACCGCGGCGAGAAGTAGGTCGGACACGAGGTTGCCTATCATGAGCAGCAGCGTGGAGACGACGAGGAGCCCGAGGACGACGTAGATGTCCTGGCGGTTGATGGCCGTGAGCAGCGTCGGCGTGATGCCCGGCCACGAAACGACGAGCTCCACGAGCCCCGCGCCGCCGATGAGTTCGGGCAAAATCCCGCCGATACCTGCGACGAAAGGGATGATGGAGGGCCTCAGCGCGTGTTTGTAGGTGACGCGCTGCTCGTCTAAGCCCTTGGCCCTGGCGGTGCGGATAAAGTCGCTGCCTAGGTACTCGAGCATCTGCCCACGAAGCACCCGGGTAAACCCCGCCACCCCCGCGGTGGCGATGACAAAGGCAGGCATGAGCGCGTGTTTTAGCACGTCCCACACCTTGGCGAGCGGCGAGAGCGCGTCGTAACCGCTGCTCGTCATCTGCGCCACCGGCAAGATAAGCTCGCTGTAGCCGAAGGTTTCGCGGGTAAAGGAGCGCAAGAGAAAAATGCAGAGAATCAGCACCTGTGCGAAAAAGAAATTGGGTATGGCCAGCCCGAAGTAGCTCGCGGTGCTGACCACCTGGTCGCCCAGCGAATACTGCCGGACCGCGGAATAAACCCCCAAGGGAATCGACATGAGGTAGAGCATTATGAGCGAAAGCACGACCAGCACCATCGAGTTGAGGATAGGGCGCACAATAACCGCGGTCACGGGCTGGTTGCTCGCAAAAGACTGGCCTAAGTCGCCCGTGACGATGTTACCCATCCACTTGAAATACTGGATATACCAGGGGTCGTTGAGGCCGAACTGATCCCTCAGCCTGGCGATGGTCTCGGGGCGCACGTCCGGGTTCATCGCCATCTGGTTGAAAAAGTCGCCCGGCACGAGCTGGGAGATAAAAAAGGCCAGCAGCGTCGCGCCCAGAAAGGTGGGGATGAGGTGGATAAACCTGCGGATGATAAAGGGAATCAAAGGGGCGCTCCGGCAGTGGGATAGTCAAAACCAAGTTGAGAAACGGCTCAAAAAATAGGCGGGTGGCCCGGAGGCCACCCTTGAAAGGGGCGGGATTACCTCTTGAAGGTGAGCTCGAGCTCGCGCGATCCGACGAGCGAATTGATGAACTCGCTCGGGTGTTCGCCGCCGACGCCGCTCAGCCAGCTGTAGTGCTGCGCCGGGCTCACCGTGTAGATTTGCGGTTGCAGTTCGGCCTGGATTTCTTGAATCTGGAAGCCGATGTCGCGCGCCGCCTCGGTGTCGAGCGTCGCACGACCCTCGTAGTAGAGCCTCTCCATGAGCTGCTCTTGGGGCGCAAGGCACTCACCGGAATTGTTGTACATGTGCAGGTTACCCGTGCAGGGGATGACGTTCGAGCCGAAGGGCCAGATGCGGGAGCCGCCCGTGAGGCCAATCAGAATCGCGTCGAAGGGGCGGTCCGTGCCCTCGCTAAGCAGCTGGTCCACCAGGAGGTTGAAGTCGAGCGCCTGCACCTCGACGTTGACGCCCGCCTCGCGCGCCGAGTCGGCGAAGATCTGCGCGATCTGCTCGCGCTGGTTGTTCCCGGCGTTGGTCGCCAGCGTGAAGCCGAGTTCGTTGCCCTCGCTGTCGACCAAGAAGCCGTCGCTGTTACGCTCGGTAAAGCCGATGTTGGCGAGGAGTTCGGCGGCGGCCTCGGGGTTGTATTCGTACTCGGGCACGTCGGGATTGACCCAGAAGTCGAGCACCTGGTAGACGTTCGACCACATCGGCGAGGCGGTGCCGCCGTAGACGAGCTCGGAAATCGCCTCGCGGTCGACCAAGTGGCTCATGGCGCGGCGGAAGCTCGTCTCGCGGAAGAGTTCTTCCTTGAAGGGGTTGCCTTCATGGTTCCAGTTAAAGACGATGAACTGGCTGCTGTCGACGGGGCTCACGTTCTCGAGCACCGTCGCGTCGATGTCGCCGTTCTGGATGGCGTTGTTAATGACGCCAATTTCGTCTAGGTTCTGCGGCGTGAAAATGTCCAACTCCCCCGCCAGGTAGAGGTTCAGCGCGGCGTCGAGGTCTTGAACCACGGAAAAGCTGTACTCATCCAAGTAGGGGAGCGGGTTGCCCGCTTCATCTACGTTCCACTCGCCGAAGTAAGGGTTCTTGGTGAGGGTGATGCGCTCACCGGGGCGGAACGCGGTCGGTACCCAGGGGCTGGTCCAGACGGTTTCGTTCACGTCAACCTCGGTGCCCCAGGCCGCTTGCAGCGCCTCCGCGCCGCCTTCGCGGTAGACGTCGCCGAGGATATGATCGGGCGCGGGCCGCATAGAGACGACCGGCAGCGCCTCGCGGTCGGGTTCCGGAAAGGTGAAGCGCAGGCTGTTCTCGCCGGTTGTCTCTAACGTAATCTGCTCCTCGCCGATGAACCAGCTGTCGTAAGCGTTCGAGCCGACATCTGGATCGGTCTCGGCCTCGTAGCGGAACAAATAATCGTCAACGGTGACGGGTTCGCCGTCGCTCCAACGGATGCCGTCGCGGAGCACGACGTCAACCACCGTACCGTCTTCGGAAACCTCGAACGACTCGGCGGCATAGGGGATGAAATCATCCGAGGTCGGGGGCAGGGTGATAAGCACCGCGCCCGTAGAGCATGATCTGGTCACGAACCGAGGTCGATTCAGCCGAGACAAATGGATTGAACGTGCGCGGGTCGCCGATGCTGTAAGAGCGCAGCGTACCGCCCATCGTCACCTCGCTCGGGTCGGCGGTCGTCCAGGCGCTCGGCCAGGTGAAAGGCTGCGCCGAGACCACGCCGGACAGCGCAAGGAGCGTAAAGCCTAGAAACCATCTTTTCATAACGTCCTCCTAGCCCCGAAGAAACACCCCTTTGGAACGCTTCTGTCGGGTATTGAATGTGTGCCCCCTAAGCTTAACCCATCAAAACAAGCCGTGGCTACAGTCGAGTCTACAAAACCCTAAAAGTGAGCCTTACATGAAGCTTAGAGCTGACTCCGCGGGTCCAGCGCGTCGCGCATCCCGTCGCCCACATAATTAAAAGCCAGCACCGTAAGGATGATCATGATGCCGGGCGGGAAGGCCAGCCAGGGCGCAAAAAAGATGTACTGCTGCGCGTTGGTAAGCATGTTTCCCCAGGTGGACACGGGAGGCTGGATGCCGAAGCCCAAGAACGAGAGCGCCGCCTCGACCAGGATGGCCGAGCCCACCTGGAGCGTGCCCTCGACAATCACGGGGGCGAGCGCGTTGGGGACCAAGTGGCGGAACATGACGCGCCCCTCGCCCGCGCCGAGCGCGTGGGCGGCGCTGGTATAGTCCTGCTCGCGCAACGACAGGATGGCCCCGCGTACCAGGCGGGCGGTAGTAATCCAGCCGAAGAGCACCAGGATGAAGATGATAATAAAGACCGAGGCGGCCTCGCCGAAAACAGCCTGCGACCACCGGCCCAGCCCCGTGCGCGGGTCGCGCAGGAGGGCCGAGAGCACCAGCAGCAGCGGCAGGCCGGGGATGGTGAGCATAAAATCGATAAGCCGACTTATCATTACGTCCAAGTCGAGCCGAAACTGTCCCCACAAGCCCCAAACAGCCGTCGAGCCGACCGCCAGCCAGGTCAGGCCGAGGCCGAGGAGCGAGAGCACCGCGTTGAGGTCCCACTCCCCGGCGAACCCGGCCTGGACGGTAGCACCCGCCAGGATCCAGGCGAGACGGGCGACGAAGTAGAGGAGGCCGTAGAGCAACACCCAACTCGCCACGCGCCACAAGATAAAGGGAAGGGGACGCCAGCCGCCCTCTTCACGCGAGAAGGGACCGAGATAAAAGCGGAAGGGGCGGGCCGAAAAGTAGCCGGCGAGCGTGCCCAGCACGGTGCCGATGAGGACGCTCGAGAAGGCCACGATAAAGCCCACCAAGAGCGAGATGCGCGATCCATAGATGACCCGCGAGAGCGTGTCGCGGCCTAAGTCGTCCGTGCCCAGAAGGTGCTGGCGGCTCGGTGCCTGAAAAAACTGTGAGCCCAAGTCCGCCCCGCGCGGTTGGCTAAAGGGGTCGTAGGGGGTGATAAAGGGCGCGAAAATCGCCATGAGCACCAGCAGCACGATGACCACGAGCGAGGCCATCGCCAGGCGGTGACGCCTGAAGCGGCGCCAGGCAAGCGCGGCGATGGATTGCGATTGGCGCGCCTGGGGTTGGGTGGTCGCTTGAGAGGTTGCGGCCATTAACTGTACCTGATGCGGGGATCGACCACCGCATAGAGCAGGTCGGCCACGAGATTGAAAAACACCGTCAAAATGGCGATAAGGACGAGCGACGCCATCGCCACGTTGTAGTCCTTACTGATGAGCGAATCGAAGATCGCGCGTCCCATGCCGGGATAAGAAAAGATCGTCTCGGTAATGACCGCGCCGTTAAAAAGGCTGGGTATCGAAAGGCCCACGAGCGTCACGATGGGGATGAGGGAGTTGCGTAAGGCGTGCTTGTAAAGCACCTTGCGCTCGTTTAAGCCCTTGGACCGGGCCGTGCGGACGAAATCTTGGTTGATGACCTCGAGAAAACTCGCGCGCATAAAGCGGGTCCAGACCGCCATCGAGATGGCCGACAGGGTCACGACCGGCAGAACGAGGTGCCAAGCCCACTGGCCCAGAAAGCCCAAAAAGGTGACCCGACCCGCTCCGATATCGCTCCACAACACGTTCGGAACGCCTCCGGTCGGGAACTGGGGAAAGCCGAACGTCTCGGGCAGGATGATGACGAAAAGATAGAGCAGCAAGATGCCCAGAAAAAACACGGGCGTAGAAAAGCCGATAAAGGTAAGAAACGTCACCACGTAGTCCGGGGCCGAATACTGCCGCACCGCCGAAAAAATGCCCACCGGGATGGCGACCGCGAGCGCGAGCACGAGCGACGTGACGGTCAAGAGGAGCGTCTTGGGCATACGCTGGTAGAAAATAAACTCGGTCGCGGAAATCCCGTAAACGCGCGAGTTGCCCAGGTCCCCCTGGACGGCCCGCCCGAGCCACTTGAAGTAGCGCACATAAGTCGGCTGGTCGAGCCCGTAGGCCTGCCTCAAGATTGCATACTGTTCCGTGGTCATGCGCGGGTTGTTGCGGCGCACCTCGTCGAGCGGGTCGCCCGGCTGCAACGCGACCAGCACGTAGATAAGCACCGATGCCAGAAACAGCAGCGGAAACATTTGGAAGAGGCGGCGAAGTGTGTAGTTAAACATAGCTTAAGATATCACCCACTAGCACTCATTGGTTAATTTGTGGGCCTGCCCTGTGGCAGGCCCATGAAACGCGTAAGGCAGGTGAGGCCGGAATTACTCCTCGTCAAAGGTGAGCGCGTACTCGGCCTGGTCGTAGACCTGTTCAGCGCCGAGCGACTCCCAGCCCACCAGATAAGGCTCGACGGGGGGATAGCCGAAACCGTTGGCGTAAGTGTTGGTGACGTAGTTGAGCAGACCAATTTTGGTGGTCATCGGGTTGGAACGGTAGTAGAGCGGCAGGGTGGGCAGTTCGTCGGCCCAGACCTGCTGCATCTGTTGGTAGATTTCCGCGGCCTGCTCTAAGTCGAACTCGGTCACGCCCTCATCGAAGAGCGCGTCGTACTCCTCGTTACACCAGTTGCCGATGTTCTGGCCCGTGAAGTTGTTCTCGGGCGTGGGGATATTGTCGCAGGTGTAGAGCGCGCCGTCTTGCGCGAGGCTCGAGACCCAGGCGAACATGAACATCCCGTCCCAGGTACCCTCGACGCCACGCGAGATGAAGTCATCAGAAAACACCACGCTCGAGGGGGCGTTGTTGATCTGGAGGTCGACCCCAACCTGCCGGAGGTCCTCGGCGAGAAACTGCTGGACGCGCTCGCGGGTGGCGTTGCCCGCGGTGGTCACGATCTCTAAGTTAAAGGGAATCACGCGCCCGTCGTCGCTCATGCGCTGCAAGATGCCGCTGGGGCCCATTTCCCAACCCAGTTCCGTGAAGAGTTCGGCCGCCCGCTCGGGGTTGTAGTCGTACTCGGTCACTTCGGGTGCATAAAAGGGGTGCGTGGGATTGAAAAAGGTGTGCGACACCGGCTGGAGGCCCTCGAACAGGGCGTCGACCAAGTTGTCGCGGTTGATGGCGTAAAGGAGCGCCTGGCGCGTGCGGGGGTCGGCGAGCTGCAGGTCGGCCACGGTCTCGACGCTGTCGGCAAACTTGTTGACGTCCAAGTGTTCCCACACGGGCGAGGGGATAAACCACACGTCGAAGCGGCCCTCCGCGCGGCCCAGAATGGAGGGCGAGCGGATTTGGTCGAAGGTGGGGCCGACGCTCGACAAGGCGTCGACGCGGCCGCCCAGAATAGCGACAGTCAGCGCGCTCGTGTCCTCGATAAAGGCGTACTCCACGCGCTGCACGTAGCTGTCGCTGCCGCCGGGAGGCTCGCGGAAGTAGGCGGGGTTGCGCACAAGCTCGATGGCGCTGCCCGGGGCCCAACGGTCCGTGACGAAGGGGCCGGAGTAGACCATGAGCCCATCGTTGATGGCTTCTTGGGTGCCGAAGCGGGTAAAGAATTCGCGGTAGAGTTCCGAAAGGCGCTCGGCGTCCGTTTCGGGGTTGAGGTCCGCGGCCGCGGCCGTCGTCTCTTCCCAGGCGCTGCGCATCACGTGCGCGGGTGCCAAGCCGATGGGCGACCCTATCAGGTCGGTGTTAAACGCGGGCTCGAAGGAGACGGTAAAGTTTTTGTCGTCCGCGACTTCCAGGCCCAAGCGCTCCCAGTAGTCGGGCGTGAGCACCGGCATACCCGGGGCCTTACCGACGTCGAAGTAGAACTGCACGTCCTCGGTGGTGATGGGCGTGCCGTCCGACCAGGTGACGTCGTCGCGCAGCGTGAGGTCGATTTCCAGGCGCTGCTCGCCGTCGCCGATGTCGCTAAAGCGCACCCGGCCGTTGTCCACGGTGGGAACTTCGGTCGCCAGGCCGGGGGCGTTCTCGCCGTTGATGTCGAGGCGGATAAGGGGCTCGAACAGATACAACTCGATTTCGCTCTTGATGGCCTGGTTGCTCACCACGTCGAGGAAATCCCCCGCCAGCAGCGCCGGTTCTTGCGACGTGCCGATGACGAGGCTGTTGTCCTCTGGCCCGGCGAGCGCGAGGCTGCCAAGCAGGAGAACGAGGCCGAACAGAATTCTCTTCATGCAGTTACCTCCAAAAATTTTGACGTGTCCCTTGGCCGTGATTCTAGCAGATTCTAGCACCGAAGCCTCCGGTAACGCCGTTGCGAGCTATGAAATGTCGCACATTAGGCTATCGTGACGGGGGTGAAAAATCAAGCATCTCCTCCAGCACGGGTGCAACAACGCGCCCTTCGACGTAGACTCGTATACAGAAAACGTCGCAGCCTTGAACATGTTCCCGAACAGTTGAGCTTCTGCACACTCAACAAGTATATACACACCAATGAAGCAGGTGGTTTAACCTTCTGAAGAAACATCACCTTTTGGGGCGGGAGCGTACCTTATAAAGAGCATACCCTTAAAGAAAAACGCCGCAGCACGAGGCTACGGCGTCACGCTTGTTTGCCTGAAGCTTTAGGTTCTCGGCAACACCGCCAACGCGAGCGCCAATAGACCCCAGATAATCCCGCCCCAGACCGTCAAGCGGTGCAACCCGCCCGCGGTGCCCCGCGCACCGCCAAACTCTCCGCCGCCGCCGCCGCCCAGACCCTCGCCCAAGCCGCCCTGCTTGGGCTCTTGCATGAGGATAATGGCGGTGAGAAGACCCGACATAAGGATAAACAGAACGAACACAACCCAGAAAAGAATAAACACGCGTTGCCTCCAGCGTCGTTCAAGCGAACGGGACTCAAAAGAACAGGGTTCAAAACGGGGTTCAAGAGAGCAAGGTTCAAAAGAACGGAAATAGAAAAGATGGTGCCGAGAGCGGGACTCGAACCCGCACAGGTTGCCCCGGTAGATTTTGAGTCTACTGCGTCTACCGATTCCGCCATCTCGGCACGTTGAACGGGTGAGACTCAGAAAAACTTGTTACGGCACCCGTCCGGACCGAACGTTACTATACCCCGCGGGGATGTCCTAAGTAAAGGTGGGCTTACAGGGTCCGAGTTGGCCCGCCCTTGCAGCAAAACAGGCTCCCGAAGGAGCCTGGAGCCTACACAGTTTGGATGAGGTTTAGTTTGAGGGGCGTAGCAACACGATTTTCGGGTTGTTGCCTTCTTCATCGAAGTCGGACACGTAGATGTCGCCTGTGGTGGGGTTCTCGACCAGATCAAGAGGGTCGATAAACCCGATGGCTTTACCCGTATCCACATTTTTAAGACTCGCTTCGTCCAAAGGCTCTTCTACGATATCGTAGTTCTGGCTCGCGCTTCCAGGCGTAAGAATAACGATATCGTTACCCGTGCTGTAGCGCACGACCAGCAGTTTGCCTTTGAGCTTGTCGCCGAAAATGCCGCTTTGGTACTCTATAACCCCGTTGGGTGATTTGTTAACCCCGAAGTCAAAGGAGAAGCCGCGGTAGTCAGGATCAGCGGGGGTACCCTCTGGATACTGGCTTACTGTGTCCGCGCCGCTGTTCGCGTTGTTGCCGCCGTTCAAAATCCATTCGCAGCGCTTGGGGTTGGGATGTCCGTAGTAGCCATCCTTTACAACACGGAAGAGCCAATCGTGTTGCGTCGTGGTTATCTTCCAGCCGTCGGTGCGGGGTTCCGCTGGGGGACCAAGGTACTCCGCGTTTACTGCGTTCGTATCGGTGAGCCGCGGCCCGGTGTATGTGTTGCAGGCGTTGAACGAGGCGTCAGACGCGTCGAAACGGGGAACAACGCCCCCGGCCGCCGAACCGTTGGTCGGGACGTAAAGCTGGCCGTTGGAGTGCCACACCAGATCGTAAGCGTTACGGACGCCACTGGCGTAGATGGTTAGGGGCGCGCCAGGCGCGTACGGGTTGTAGGTTCCGCCGTCTTCCGTTTTCACGTTGAGAGGAAGCGAGGTGGCTTTGCTAATGTCCAAGCGGAGCATGGCGGCGTTGAGCAGGCGCTCGGGCTGCCAGCGCCAGGTGCTGTCGGCCGCGCCCATCGCGGTGTTGGCACCCTGGTTGAAGTAGAGCGCGCCGTCGGGGCCAAAAGCCACCGAGTTGGTCACGTGGTCCTTGAAAGAGCGGGGCAAACCGACCACGTAGTCTTGCGCGGTCTCCAGATCAGGGCCGCTCAAGCGGGTGATCTTGCCGCTCCAGGGCTGATTGATGGTGGCTTCTTCGTAACCGAAGTGGGTGTGGCTCACCCAGGCGACGAGGTTGTTCGCCGTGGCGTTGGGATCGAACGCGAGGCCGATAAGAAGGCGCGGCTCGCCAAAGGGCGTCAGCGTTTCCCGGTTGCTCAGGCCGCCGTCCGCCTCTATCGTGAAACGCTCTATACGACCGTCCACAGTAGTTGCGTAGAGCTTGTTGTCGGGACCCACCACCAGGGTTGTCCATCTGTCTCTTTCGTTACCGGTCAGTACGGTGGTGGTTTTGAACGCCACGGCGCTCAATTTGCCGCTCTGGGTTCCCGTGGTGAAGGTGCTGGTATAGGGCTTGAACGGCACACCGTCCAAATTCTTGACGCCGCTCGTCACCTCGAAGCGGTACTCGGTGTTGGGCTCGAGCGAATTCCTGGGTGACAGGTTAATTACATCGTTCCCGCCTGAGGAGCCGAGGTCCGCCGCCACCTGCACGCCGGTACTCACCTTGATCAGCCTGACGTTGGCCGAGGTGAGCGTGTCCTTATCAACGCCGCTACCCGGAAGCCTGAGGTTGGTTGTGACGTCTACGTCGATAAAAACGTTTGTGGCACCGTTAGCGGGTATCGAACTCTGGACGGACGGGCGCTCGACAGCCTCGCCCGAATCCGTCGTAAAGGTGCTGGTAAAAGGCCTGAACGACTCTCCCCCAAGGTCCTTTATGCCGCTGGTAACTTCAAAACGGTATTGGGTGTTGGGCTCGAGCAAATCGTTGGGCGCGAGTGTGATGGTTTTGTCCGCCGTCGCCGTGACATTTGCGGGAACTTGGACGCCGTCGCTACGCACGAGCCTGACCGTGTTGGAGGTGAGCGTTTCTCTGTTGACGTCGCCGTTGGGAAGGTTCAGGCTGGCGACGACGGTCTCGTTGCGCGAGACGTTCGTTGCGCCGTTGCTCGGCAAGGTGCCTGTTACGGTAGGACGCTCGAGGGGCGGGTCGGTCGGGCCGCCAAAGATGTCGCAGGCGCTGAGCGTGAGAAGTAGGCACGAGAGAACCGTAAGCTTGGTTAGTCTATTCATGAATCACTCCGCTGGTTTATCTGG
The DNA here is from genome assembly GCA_965214995.1 of Trueperaceae bacterium. Taxonomy (GTDB): domain Bacteria; phylum Deinococcota; class Deinococci; order Deinococcales; family Trueperaceae; genus CBDCCT01. The sequence goes on along the minus strand of CBDCCT010000002.1, from coordinate 1,833,152 downwards.
TAACTTTGATGGCCGCGATGGAGGCAAAGTCTACCGAGGGGTCGAAGACGATGGTGAGGTTGCCGTCGGTTACGTTGATGTTGCTGAACGTCTTGGTGATGGCCGTGTTCTTGCCGCCACTCTGGGCAAAGATGTCGAAGTTATCAAGCCGGAGCGTGCCCTCAACCACCACATCAAACACGCGTTTGTTGGGCTCTTCCCAGAACAGCTCCGCGAAGTAAAGGGTGAGGTCGTAGGTGCCCGCGCTTAAAGGAAGGTTGTAGATCAGCTGGCGCTGATCTTGAGCCGCACCGTTTATCTTGCCGCGGTAGGTCCAATAGAGTTCGTCGTCCGTTGTGTTGGCGATGTCGGGGCTACCGGGCGGGTTTTCAGCCGGGGCCGACGAGGGTGTGAAAAGAGTAAAGGTACTTACCCCGCTGTCGCTGAGCCAAAGGTTGCCGCTGCTGTCTTTATAGGACCCGCTGCCCGCCACATCCAAACTATACGGCACCTCTTCCTCGCTGGGTTTGACATTAGTCACTAGGTAGAGGTTGTCGTTGTAGTCGTAGTTGATGCTGGCACCGGAGTAGTCCATCCCCATGAGGTACGCGTTGGAAACGACGTTGCCGGAACGGTCCTTGAGCGGCCAGAAGCGGATGTGGTGACCGCACACAACCAACGGGTCGGCTTCTCTTCGGTCAGGGCAATCTTCGTCTCCTGTGTCGGTCACTGTGTTAAAGGTCCAGTTGCTCCACTCGGTGTCCACCTTGAAGCCGAACACCCCGTCGGGGTTAGTTGAGGTTACAGGGTCAAAGGTCGCCACCGCCAGGCCGCCCCCGACTCTGCTGGGCAGGATCGTCTGCGCCTCGTCGCCCACGTGCGCGAAAAGGCCCTTTGGCTTGATCTGTTTTTTGTTAAAGCCAGCATCTTTCTCGAACCAGGCAACGCCCGCGACGCTTCCCTGACCGTGGTACGCGGCGAGCTGGCGCACGGTCACGGGCTGACCGGTGTTCGCGCGTTGCCAGTACGGAGCCAAAATCTCGTCGCCCACCCTCTCGACCGCGCCGTCGTCGGCGGCCGGGTTGTTGGGGGCCTGGTTGAGAAATTCGCCCGGCTTGGTGATGACCGTTTTGTACCCAAACACCTCAACTAGCTCCTCGAGCGTGGGCTCGAAGCCTCGCTCGGAAAAAGCTTGCCAGAAGCCCCCGAGCCCTACGGCCTGGTACTGGTTGCCGGAGGCGCTCGAGACGATGGTGAGCTTGCCTTCGTAGACGCCCTCGTTGGAGCCTTTGTTGTTGGCGATAAACCTCAGAGTCAGGTCGAGGCTTTCTCCGACGGGAACGGTGACGGGCAGGGTGGGAGCGGACTCGAGGGCCCAGGGACCGCTGATAGGCAGCGCGGTGATGTTGAGCGGTGCGCCGCCGGTGTTGGTCACTTTCACCGTTGCCGTGTTGCGCACGACGTTGGGCGGGGGGCAGCAGTTACCGTTAGGATCAGGATTGTCGCCGGTCTGGGGGTTCTGGATGCGGTTAAATACCAAGCGGTCGTCGTAGGGGGCGCCTGCTAAATTCTCCAGGCCTATCGCCGCATTGTTGGCGGGCGGCGCGGACGGCAGCGTCTCGTTCACAACTTGAAAGGTGAGGGTGTCTTCCGCTACGTTGCCCGTATTGTCCTTAGCCCTGGCTACCACGGTGTGTTCGCCAAGTCCGGTAACCTCGAACGCGCCGTTGTAAGGTTTGAAGGAGCCACCGTCAAGCTTGTACGTCACCTCCGCCAAGCCCGAGCCGCCGTCCTCGTCGTCCGCCTGAATGGTGACGGTGGCGCTCTCTTCGTAAGCGCCGGGGGACTTCTCCACGCCGCTGGCCGAGGCCGACACGGTCGGCTTGGTGGTGTCGCCGGGCTGGGAGGTTCCGCCCACTACCGTAAACGTTTGGGGCTCCGTTGTGGTGGTGTTTCCCGCGTTGTCGCTGGCTCTGGCGACGACCGTGTGCTGGCCCGAAGTGGCGACTTCAAAAGGACCATCATAGGGAACAGGAAGCGCGCCGTCAAGAATGTACGTGGTGGCGGCCAAGCCGGAACCGCCTTCATCCGCCGCCGTGATGGTGACCGTGGCCTTGCCTTGGTAAGCGCCGGAAGCGTCCGTGGTGCCGTCTACGGCAACTGAGACTGTTGGATCAACAGCATCCTCAGGCGCGTTGCTTCTCGTAATGGTGAAAGTTTTTTCGCTTTCACCAAAATTGCCAGCATCGTCTCTGGCTCGAGCCTTTACGGTGTGCTCGCCAGGCGTGGTGATGGTAAAGGATTGGTCGTAGGCTTGAAAACTCGAGCCGTCCAAGCTGTATATGATGACAGCTACACCTGAACCGTCCTCATCCGTCGCCGTGATAGTCACCTTGGCACTATCCACATAAGCCCCGGAGGCGTTCGTCGTACCTTCCAGCTCGACCTGAACGGTAGGCTTAGTTCTGTCACCCGGCCCGGGTCCTGGATTACACCCAGCGAGCAACAAAAAAGGTGTGAGGAGAAAGAGAAGAGCGAACCTTTTCACAAATGTGCCTCCCGCGAGCCCTTAGGCAAGGCGTCGAAGTAGAAGTGGGACATGTCCGGTTGCATTTAGCCTGTATCCAACTAAATTCAGTTGCACATAACCTACAATTCCGGATTCACGCTACCAGATGCGTGGGGCTACGCCTTTACGCTACGTTACACCCTTGGCGCTTCGTCCAGGCTTGTATATTACGCCTCAAAAAGAGCCGTCGCCACGTCACTTGTACGCTTCGCCAACACCTGTAGACCCCCTTTCGGCGAGCTTTTGGACTTCGATGAAGGTTCTGTGAAGGAACGCCCGCAGGGACCCGCGTCGGCGCTCTGTAAGAATCTTGTAAGAATTCTCTTGCTACCTTAGCCGTGGATGTAGGACCTCCCACCTCATCCCGTTTCTCTCCCCGGCCCCGCGCTTCCCACGCGGGGCCATCCTCTTTTGGAGAGCATGTTCGAAAAGCATACGGACTTCGGCACCCTCCGCGCCCTCCCTTGAAGCGCCCCGGCCGCTGCGCTAGTCTTTAGGTGACCGGCACACCGGGTTAGAAACGCCCGCAAAGACGCCGCAGGGGGTTCACCGTGAGCACAGGAGGCACCGAACGCATCGAGTTCAAGGCCGAAATAGCGCAGGTCTTGGACATCCTCATCCACTCGCTCTACACCGAGCGCGAGATTTTCTTACGCGAGCTCGTCTCGAACGCGTCCGACGCGCTGCATAGGTTCAAGCTCGAGTCGCTCAAAACGCAAGAGGTAAGGGACCCGCAGGCCGAGCTAGGCATCTGGCTCGAGGGCGACGAAAAGGCGCGCACCTTGAGCGTGCGCGACACGGGCTTGGGCCTCACCCAAGACGAGATGGTGACCTCGCTAGGCACCATCGCCCACTCGGGCGCAAAAACCTTTATCGACGCGGTGCAGGAACTCAACGCGGGGGGTGCGGGGAGCACGGCGGACGTGATAGGCCGGTTCGGGGTGGGCTTCTACTCCGTTTTCATGGTCGCCGACGAGGTGACCGTCACCTCGCGCTCGTATCTTCCGGAGGCCGAGGCGGTCTTCTGGCGCTCTGACGGCGGGGGGAGCTACGAGGTCGGCCCGGCGGACAAAGAGGAGCGCGGCACGACCGTTACCCTTAAATTCAAGGAGGACGCGGGGGAGTTCGCGGAGGCTTACCGGCTGCGCGACATTATCAAGACCCACTCGGACTTCGTGGCCTTTCCCATTTATTTAAAACAAGGCGCGGCGTGGACGCAGGTCAACGCGCAGCGCGCGCTCTGGCGAGAAGCGCCGCGGGGGGTCGAGAGCGAAAAGTACACAAAGTTTTACCAGCAACTCACCTACGACCCCAAAGAACCTCTCAGGACGACTCACGTCACCGCCGACCTGCCCATCCAGTTCTACGCGCTCCTCTTCGTGCCCTCGAGCCGCGACTACCGCCCCTTTGGCCGCGTTGACGAGTACGGCCTCAAGCTCTACGCCCGCAAGGTGTTAATCCGCGAAGGCTTCAAGGACCTCCTGCCGCCCTATTTACGTTTTTTAGAAGGCGTGGTGGACTCCGAAGACCTGCCCTTAAACGTCTCGCGCGAGACGGTGCAGGCGACGCCCGCGGTGGCGCGCATCCGCAAGGTGTTGACGGGGCGCGTGGCGAGCGATTTTGAAACCCTGGCTGAAGAGGAGCCCGAGCGCTACGGGACGCTCGTCCGCGAGTTCGGCCCCTTTTTGAAAGAGGGCGTCGCCACCCGCGCGGAAGGTGCGGAGCGTTTTCTGGACCTCCTGCGCTTCCCCTCGAGCCAGCATGACGCCGAGACCTGGGTGTCACTCAAAAGTTATGTGAAGCGCATGAAGCCTGAACAAGAGGAGATTTATTACCTCTTGGGCGACGACTACGAAATGGCGTCAAGAAGCGCGCACCTGGAATATTTCAAGAAGCACGACCTGGAAGTGCTCTTTTTCACCGACCCGGTGGACGCGTTTTTGCTCATGAGCTTGCGCAGCTACGAGGGCAAGCTGCTCAAGAACGTCAACGACGCCGACCTGACCTTACCCGAAGAGAAGAGGCTTGAGACGCCCAAGAGCGAGGACTTCATCTCGCTCACGGCCTTTGCCAAAGGGGTTTTGGGCGACCGGGTCGAGGGCGTGCGGGAGAGCCGGCTCCTGACCGAGGGCGCGGCGCGGCTCGTGAACCCGGCGGGCGAGGACGCGGGCGCGTACCGCGTGCAGCGGCTCATGGGTGGGGAGGCGAGGGTGCCCAAAAAGATTCTGGAACTCAACCCCAAAAGCCCGCTCGTCCAGCGTCTCGCCGAGAGGCTCCGGGAGGACGACCAGGACCCGCTCCTGCCGCTCATGCTCGAGCAACTTTTTGAGAACGAACTCGTGATGGAAGGGCTTCACCCCAACCCCGCCGAGATGGTGCCCCGGATTCGGCGGCTTATGGAGCGGGCGGTGCAAAGGGAGCAACAGGGGCAGCCAGACGTGAACGAGGGTGCTTGAGAGACTCGCCCTCACCCTCGCCACCTGGCCTAGCCGAAGGGCGTGGCGTCGTCTCGGGGTCGTGTTTGCGCTTTACGCACTTCTCGCCGCGCTGTTCTCGAGCGGGAGCGGTTTTGTGGAGTTTTCGCCGCTTCCCCTAAGTTGGGCGTACCTTCGCCTCGGGCTCGTCTTGTTCGTTGCGCCGAGCGGGCTCGAGGAGGCTCTGTTTCGCGGTTTCCTGCCCCGGCCGGGCGAGCCCAAGGCGCTCCCCTACGCCGCGCTGAGCTTGGCGCTGTACGTCCTGTCACACCCCGCCAACGCCCTGCTGTTCAGGCCCGCGGCGCTGCCCGTTTTCACCGACCCGCGCTTTCTCGTGCTCGTGACGCTCCTCGGGGCGGCCTGCACCGCCGCCGTCTGGACCTCCGGCTCGCTCTGGCCGCCCATCCTCCTCCACTGGCTCACGGTCTTTGTCTGGCTCGGGTTTTTGGGCGGGCGCGCGGCGCTTGAAGGTTGACCCGTGAGCCTTACTCGAACGAGACGGTGAGGGGCTCGAGCAAGGCACCTTCGGGCACGGCGGTCCAGCGTTCACCCGGCTTGATGGGCGCGGGCGTGGTCAGCGTGCCCGTGGTGGTCACCTCGCCCGGCTCCAGGGGCCACACGCCCTGCAAAGCGTCGGCAAGGTGGGCGAGCGCCGCCACGGGGTTGCCCATCACGTCCTCACCGCTCCCCTGGGCTTCTGCGACCCCGTCACGCCGCAGCGACAGCTTTAGGCCGCCGAGTTGCGTATAGAGAGCTTCATGGTCCGAGGGCACCTCCACCGCCGGGCCGACGAGCAGCGCGCCGTGGAGGCCAAAGTCCGCCACCGCGTCGGCGGGGCGAAAGCGCCAGTCGGGGAAGTGGCAGTCCACGATTTCAAACCCGAGCGCCAGCCAGGCGACGTTTTGGAGGATGTCCCAGGGGCTTTCGCGCGCCTCCCCGCCCCCACCCCGCCAGCCGAAGACGATCTCGGGCTCGAGCTTGGGCGCGACAAACTCCGCCAAGGGCAGCTTAAAGGTGTCGTCCCTGAGGTAGTGAACGGTGTCGTCGTAAATATAAGACCAGACGGGCGCGTTGAGCCCCAGGGGCCCCCACGCCGCCTTGTTGGTCAGGCCGAGCTTGCGCCCGACCACGCGGTGCCCCCGCGCCTCTCGAGAGCGCATCAGGGCCTCCCCCACGCCGTACGCTTCTTCAAAGCCGAAGTCGCCTTGCGAAGAGGGCGGGGACAAGAGGGCGCGGTTCGCCTTGGCGTCTACAAAGCTTTGGACAAGCGTTTCGTGTGGTTGTGACGATTCAGATGACGAGGTCATACCCCATCTTGAAGCAGCGGGCGCGCAAGGTCAACTGAAAGATGAAGCTTAAAGGACTGAGGACTGAGAGAAAAGCAGATTTTCTCTCAGTCCTTTCCTCTTTCCTCTTTAACCCCAGAACTTCCACCAGGGCCGCTTGTTCTGGGCCGCGCTCAGCTCTTCGGCTTCCTTACGGTGCCGCGCCACCTTGGCCTGCTCTTCGGCCAGCGCGGTTTTGAGGCTCTCGTTCTCGTTCTCGAGCAGAGGCAGACGCTTCATGGCCTTGTCAGCCTCCGCGCGCTCCTTGGCGGAAGTTCCGGCTTGCTCCTTGAGGGTCGCCACTTCCCCTTTGAGATTTTTCGCCTCGGACTTGAAAGTTGCGAGTTCGCCCTTGACGCGCGCCGCCTCCGCCTCGAGCGCCGCGTGCTTGCCCGTCAGCGCCGTGTACTGCTCGGCGAGCGCCTTGTGCTTCTGGAGCAACGCGACGTAGGCCTCTTTTTTCACGTAGGGCTTGGCATCTTGTTTGGCGTCGGGCTGGGTGTTGGGCTGGGGCGCGGCTTGAGGTTGGGGGGGCTGGGGCGCTTGGCGTGACGTAGCGGGCGGGGTGACGGGCGCTTGAGGTTCCGGAGAGGGCGCTTTCGCCTCGGCGTGCGGCTTGGCGGGCTCGGGAGACGCTTCCTGAACTGTCTGGGCGACCTGGTGAGCCCTGACGTCCTCCTCGGGCCAGGCCTCCATGCCTTCAGGAACGGGCTCGGCGGTGGGGTTTAGGTCCTCTTCTCCCGCCATCACGCGGGCAAGATAGTTGAGGACGTCAACCTCGGTGACGCTGCCGTCCGGGCCGCTGCCAGCTAAGCTCCTCCAGTCGACGTTGTTTTCTTCGGCTAACCGTTGGGCTAAGGGGACAATCGTGGGTGCGCTCATATAAGTCCCACTTTGCGCCTAAAGACGCGCGGACGCTGTTTGAAAGGCCACACGTGCGGGTGTGAAACATCTCTCGATCGAGACGCGTGAGGATGCCGTCACCGGAAGGCTCGCCAAGCCCGAGCAGTTAGGAGGGCAAGGGCGTCATCGGGGAAAAGCACGTGCAGCTCGAGGCCCCCGCTTTGGACGAAGCGGTAAGGTGGGAAGAAGTGACGGAGATTCCAAGTGCAGAAGCGTGACTCACGCAACCCAAAAGAACGTCGTTTGTCCCTGGAACGTGTTGTTGAGGAGCTAGCTGAACGCTTTCGTGATTATCCAGGTGTCCATGCTTTGAATGAGCGGATGCAGTACAACCTTGTTGATGAAGTCAAAGCTTACACAGATTTCAACGAGTTTGGCGTCGCCTTCAATATGCTTGTCGTTCAACTTTACGAATTTGATGTAGCTCTTTCAAAAGAAGACGTTGAGCGCATACGGCAGGTTGCCGACCTCCTAGAGATTCCCTATAAGCGTTGGGGCTTCGTTCGTCGGCTAATTAGAGACTAGCGCTGAAAATGCGCAAGTAAAAGGCAAGCCTTTCCCGTCCTGAACAGCTCAAACTGTAATTTAGACGCCTTGCTTTTCGGCTTGGAATTGAGTACAATAAGCTCAAGTTAGCTGAACATTTTAAGCACAATTTCATCACCTTTTACCCCTTTTTGACAACCCGAAACTCTCGCACAAAGGAGCCACTTTTGCCCCTAGCCGAGCCCATCCGCCCGACAGTCGCCTCACGTCCCCTTCGTCAAACCAAGCCCAAACTTTGGACCCCCAAGCGCGTGCTCTTCACCCCGGACGCGCTCGAGCAGCCCTTCGGCCAGAAGATGCACGCGCGCATGACCGCGCTGGGGCTCGACATCACCGAGCTCCCCAGCAACCGCGTGACGGGCTTGCGCGGCAAGGACGAGCGGGAGACCTACCGTTTAGCCAAACAAACCCTGGCCGTGGTGAACGCGCCCCCCAGCATGATGAAGCTTCAGCCCATACCCCCGTCCGCAGACTGGCAGTTTCACCTCGCCAAGGGCTGCCCCGCGCACTGCCAATACTGCTACCTCGCGGGTTCGCTCTCGGGCCCACCCGTGACTCGCGTGTACGCCAATTTGCCTGAGATTCTGAGTCATTTAGCTGAATACGAAGATGGCCCGACCACCTTTGAGGTGTCGTGCTACACCGACCCGCTGGGTTTAGAGCACCTTACGGGCAGTCTTTCGGAGTGCATCCGCTACTTCGGCACGCGCACTGACGGTCACTTGCGCTTCGTGAGCAAGTTTGACGCGGTGGACGGGCTTTTGGACCTGCCGCATAACGGGCAAACCAGGGCTCGAGCCTCGGTCAACGCCACGCCCATCAGCACGCGCATGGAGGGCGGCACCGCGCCCGTGTCGGCACGGTTGAAGGCCATTCGCAAGCTTGCCGCGGCGGGCTACCCAGTGGGCTTGGTGGTCGCGCCCATCATGCCCATCGAGGACTGGCGCGAGCACTACGGGGTACTTTTTAACGAAATTGAAGCGACTTTAGACCTCCCCTGCGACCTCACCTTTGAACTCATCAGCCACCGCTTCACCCCCGGCTCCAAGGAAGTCTTGGAGGGCTGGTACCCGAACTCGAGCCTAGACATGAATGAGCAAGAGCGCAGCGTCAAGCGCAACAAGTTCGGCGGGCTCAAGTACGTTTACGACAAGGAGACGATGGGAGAGCTTCGCACCTTTTTCGAACGGGAAATCTCGCTACGCTTCCCGAAGGCGGAGCTTTTGTACTGGACTTAAGCTCCTTAGCTCACTCTCCATAAATATACCGGTAGAAGCCTGATGCTCGAGGGGCCTTATAAAGTCTGCTAAGATACGAGTGTTGAAACAGTACAAGGCTGCACCACCGGGACGACGCGTCTGGTCGCGGAAGTGACGGAGAACGGGGTAGTACCGAGCTGTAGCCCGTTTTCGGGAAAGGGGATTAAGATGAGAAAGTTGCAAGGAGCTCTTTTGGCGGTTCTGCTCTTCGGCACAGGCGTCGCGCAAGAGGACGTGAGCGTGTCTATCATGGTGGGGGGCTCGAGCGGCGTCGAGCTCACCCGGCAGGCGGCGCAAAGCTACATGGCGGAGCACCCGGACGTGACCATCGAGGTGCTCGAGGGGCCGGAGCGGACCGACGAGCTCTTATCGGTCTACTCGCTCTTTTTCGACCGGGAGTCGGGCGTCGACATCATGCAACTCGACGTGATCTGGCCGGGCGAGTTTGCCGACTTTATGCTCGACCTGACCCCCTACGTCGGCGACGAGGTGCTGGCGCGCTATTTCCCGACGATGATAGAAAACAACACCGTCGGCGGCAAACTCGTGGCGCTCCCCTGGTTTACCGACGCCGGGCTGCTCTACTACCGCACCGACCTGCTGGACAAATATGGTTTCGACGGTCCGCCCGAGACCTGGGACGAATTAGAAGAGATGGCGCAAACCATTCAAGAGGGCGAGCGGGCGGCGGGCAACGAGAGCTTTTGGGGCTTCGTCTGGCAGGGCAACGCGTATGAAGGGCTCACGGTGGACGCTTTAGAGTGGATAGCTTCGAGCGGCGGCGGCACCATCGTCTCGCCGGAGGGGGTCATCACCGTTAACAATCCTCAGGCGCAGGCGATGCTCGAGCGCGCCGCGGGCTGGGTCGACACCATCTCCCTGCCGGGGGTGCTGTCTTTCGCCGAGGAGGAGACGCGCAACTTCTGGCAGGCAGGGAACGCCGCTTTTATGCGCAACTGGCCCTACGCCTACTCCCTCGCCAGCGCCCCCGGCAGCCCGGTGGCGGGCCGCTTCGATGTGGCCCCCCTGCCCGCGGGAGAGGGAGGCCAATCCGCGGCGGGCTTAGGAGGCTGGGGGCTCGGCGTAACGGCCTACAGCGAACATCCCGAGGTGGCCGCCGACGTGGTGGCTTATCTCACCTCGCCGGAGGTGCAGCGGCTCCGCGCCACGCAAGGCTCTTTCGCCCCGACCGTCACGGAACTTTACGACGACCCGGAAGTGGGGAACGCCATCCCCTTTGTGAGCGAGCTGCGCGAGGTGGTCGAGAACGCCGTGGCGCGCCCCTCGGCGGCGACGGCTCCGAACTACACCGACGTCTCGGAAGCCTTTTACGAGGCGGTCCACAGCGTCTTGACCGGCGACACCACCGCCGAAGAAGCTTTGACGATTCTCGAGGCCGACCTAGAGGAGATTACCGGGCTGCCCGTCGGGACGCCTTAAGCGCGGATACCCGTAAAGATGAAGAAAGACTGAGGGCTGACCCCTTGTTTTGTGAGGAATCTAACTGTTATAGTCCGAACATCAAACCGACCGCACAGGCATGGGGTCTCACATATTTCTGAGGCTCCGGCTCATAAAATCGGCTCACAGTGCCTACAATTAAGGTGTAAACCTGCGGTGGGTTTGGCAAATACACGAAAGGAGAAAGCATGAAAAGATTTCTACTTCCATTCGTTCTCGCTCTCGGGCTCGTGGCTTACGCCCAGGAGGACGTCACCGTGAATTGGGTGACCGGGAACACCGCGCAGGCACTCGAGCTCGCGCAAGCCGCGATCGACCGCTACGAAGCGGAGAACCCGCACACCATCGACGGGCAAGAGTACAACGTCAACGTCGAGCTCATCCAAGGTCCCGAGTCCGCGAGCGACCGCTTTGGTCTCTACTTGCAGTTTTTCGAAGCGCAATCTTCAGAAGCCGACATTTATGAGATTGACGTGATCTGGCCCGGTGATTTGGCCGAGCACTTGGTGGACTTATCGCAGTACGAAGGCGTGTCCGAGGCTGTCGAGGGTCACTTCGACGCCATCGTCGAGAATAACACCGTTAACGGTAAGCTCGTCGGCATCCCCTTCTTTACCGACGCTGGGCTGCTCTACTACCGCACGGACCTGATCGAGCAGTATAGCGACCAGCTCACCGAAGCCGGGCTGCCTGAAGACCCCGCCGAATATACCTGGGCCAATCTGGAGCAAGCCGCCCAGATCATCCAAGAGGGTGAGCAGAGCGCGGGCAACGCCAACTTTACCGGCTTTACCTGGCAGGGCAACTCCTACGAGGGCCTCACCTGTGACGCGCTCGAGTGGGTTGCTTCGGCGGGCGGCGGTACCATCGTCTCGCCCGAGGGTGAGATTACTGTGTTCAACGAAGACGCCATCGCCGCGGTTGAACAGGCTGCCGGTTGGGTCGGCACCATCTCGCCCTCCGGCGTGACCGAATTCCAAGAGGAAGACGCGAGACGCATCTGGTCGGCCGGCAACGCCGCTTTCATGCGCAACTGGCCCTACGCCTACTCTTTGAGCCAAGCCGAGGACAGCCCCATCGCCGGAAACGTCGGCATCGCGCCCTTGCCCGCAGGCGAGAGCGGTGATCGCGCGGCCTGCTTGGGTGGCTGGCAGATTGCTGTTTCCGAATATAGCAGCAACCCCGCCGTCGCTGCCGATGTGGCGCTTCACCTCACCTCTTACGACGAGCAGGTTCAGCGCGCCATCGAAGGAAGCAATCTGCCTACCATCGAAGCGGTTTACGAAGACGAGGAGTTGCTGAACTCCGAGGTGGCTTGGTTCGCCGACTTGCTGCCCGTGTTCCGTAGCGCCACGCCGCGCCCCTCGACCGTGACCGCGCCCAACTACAACGAAGTCTCGCGCGCGTTCTTTACAGCCGTCCACGACGTGCTGACCGGACAGGCCGACGCCGAGGACTCCCTGGCCGAGCTCGAGCTCAACCTAGAAGACATCACCGGTCTTCCCACGGGTAGCCCCTAGTAGGACCGGGATACAAGCTTAGCAGTCAGAAGCAACCAGAGCCGGACTTTTCCAGTCCGGCTCTTTCATTTTTAGGCTCCCAACCTCCGGCCCGCATCCGGTCACGCCGCGCGCCGTTCTTTCGCAGCTATAGACGAACCCGGGCGCTACGCGGTACATTAGTAAGAGTACAGAATATTAAGAGCATAAAACAAAGGTACAAACAGCACCATCATCAAGGAGGTGACAGCGTGGCTCAATCTCAAGCGCAGCGAGCCGCATCCAGAGCCAAGAGAGGTCCGTCCGACCTCGCCAGAGCGGAAGAGCGCACCGCCTTTTGGCTCCTCGCGCCGACGTTTCTCGTCCTTTTCAGCCTGGCTATTTATCCGCTGGGTCAGGTGTTCGTCCAGAGCTTTACCAACGCCCGCTTCGCGAGCGGCGCGGACGCGACGAGCGAGTTTATAGGCTTCCAGAACTACCGCGAACTCCTCAGCATGACCATCCGCGAACTGCCCCGCGAGCTCGACGCCGCGGGCGTTCCGGTGGTCGAAGACGGCGTGCCGCAGTACGAGAGCTGGGTCGGGGTGCTGCCGCGCGAGCCTCTGCGCTACCGCGAGGTCACCTCCTTCGGCCTTGCGGGCAACCGCTACGTGTTCGGGGCCACCGCCCCCGACTTCGTCCGGGCCGTCTGGGACACGGTGGTCGTGACCGTCGTTGCGGTCGGGCTCGAGACCATCCTGGGCATGATCATCGCGCTCGTTCTCGCCACCAAGTTCTTAGGACGAGGCGTGATGCGCGCGGCCATGCTCGTTCCCTGGGCGATTATCACCGTGGTCTCGGCGCGCATTTGGGAGTGGATGCTCCAGCCGACCAACTTAGGGTTTTTCAACGCCTTTTTAAGCCGTCTGGGACTTATCAATCCCTCCGACCCCGTCGTATTTCTTTCCAACTCTCCCGGAACCGTCAACCTGCAGCTCCCCAGCCTCATCGCAATGGAGGTGTGGAAGACCACCCCCTTCATGGCGCTCTTGCTCCTGGCCGGTCTTGCGACCATCTCCAAAGAGCTTTACGAGGCCGCCGAGGTCGACGGTGCCTCGAAAATCCGGCAGTTTTTCTCCATCACCCTGCCGCTACTGACGCCGACGCTGGCGGTGGCGCTCATCTTCCGCACGCTCGACACCCTGCGGGTTTTCGACTCGTTCCAGGTGGTTTTCGGCGAGCAGCGCATGTCGATGGCGAGTTTTGCCTATTTTGAGCTTATCGCCGCCAGGGACGTCGGCATGAGTTCGGCGGCGAGCGTCGTCATCTTTATCATCCTGTTCGGCTTCGCCTTCGCCTATATTCGCTTGCTGAACGTGGAGACAGAATGAACAAAGGAGCGCGTAAAACAGTCGGCCGCATCTTCTTCTGGATTCTGGTCGTCGCCATTTTCATCTACCTGATGTTTCCTTTTTACTGGGCTTTGGTGTCGGCGCTCAAAACCGGGTCGGAGCTCAACTTGGCGCCCGCGACCCTCTGGCCGAGGGACCCGAGCCTGACCAACTTTTTCGTCGTGCTCCAGAACACCGACTTCTTAAGGGGTCTGCTCAACTCCACCATCGTCGCCACGTCGGCCACCCTGCTGAGCCTCCTGGTTGGCTCATTCGCCGGGTACGCGCTGGGCAAGCTGCGCTTCCGCGGCAAGTCGTTGTCGCTCTACGTGATTCTGTCGATGACCATGTTTCCGCAAATAGCCATTCTCGCCGGTCTCTATGCGGTGATTCGCTTTCTCAGTCTGCCGACGCTGGTGTCGCTCGTGCTCACCTACCTGCTCTTTACGCTGCCCTTTACCGCCTGGGTGTTGACCTCGTTCTTTAAGGGCTTGCCGGTGTCGCTCCTACAATCCGCGCAGGTCGACGGGGCCAACATGATGCAGACCTTTTGGCTCATCCTCTTGCCCCTGACCGCGCCCGCGCTCGTGACCACCGGGTTGCTGGCCTTTATCGGGGCCTGGAACGAATACCTGTTCGCGCTCACCTTTACCTCTTTCGACACGAGCGCCCAGACCGTGCCCGTGGCCATCGCCAAGTTCGCCGGGCAGATACCACGGCAAGAGCCGTTCGGGGAGATCATGGCGGCGTCGATCATCGTCACCATTCCCTTGGTCGCGCTCGTGCTCGTCTTCCAGGGGCGCATTGTGGATGGCCTGACGGCGGGGGCGGTCAAGGGCTAGCTGAGGGCTCGAGGCTGACAATCTATGCGCTGACAATTTATACTGTGAAAACTATAGATGTGAACAGGCGGGCGCGTGTGCCCGCCCTTTCCACGCCTTCATACTGCTAGGTCAGCGCGCTTCCCCCCGCGTCACAAAGTCGAGCCAGTCCCAATCGAAAAAGCGCCACTCTTCGGCAATCTTGCCGTCTTCGAAGCGGTACATCAGCACGCCGCTCCACTCCACCTCCTCGCCGGTCGCTTTCAGTCCGGCAGAAACGCCGCAGACGAGGTCGATACAGGGATAAGTGAACGTTCCCTCGGCCGTGTAACGAACCACGACCGTGTCTCCCCTGGCGACAATGTCGTCCACCGTGAGCCGGAGGTCGGGAAAGGCGACGCGGACGCTGCTCTGCAAGTCTCTAAGAAAGGTCGGCGTGGATTTCCGGTGGAGGGTGCCGCCCGTTTCCGCGTCTCTATAGGCGTGAAACTCGAAGGGCAGGTGGTAAAGCTCGAACTGGACGTTATAGGGGTCGGTGGGCGTCGTGCGGTTCCAGAGCTCATCGACGGCGCGCTGCACCACCTCGACGTTACGCGCTTCCTCCGCCGAGAGAGGCGTTCCGCCCTCCTGAGCCGCTGCGAAGCCCAGGGTTGTTAGAAACACACAAACGACTGCACCTCTGATATAACGCATTGCGTCCTCCTATTAGGTATTTGTGCCGCAGTTTGTGAGATTGTAGCACGCTCGAGCCCCCGCCAGCCCTCAACGACAAAATCCCCACAGGTTCCGTTATTTTTTTAACCTCGTCTTCCCTGGCATCCACGCGTGCTATCCTGAAAAGGTGAAAACGCTCGAGTTACCCGACGAACTGGCGGAGCAAATTGAGTTTTTCCAACAGCGGCGAGGGCAAAGTTGGGCGGAAGAGCTTGAAGCGCTGCTGCGGCAATTGGCGTTGGCGGAATGGGATGAGGCACTCAAGCAGCCTGGACCAAAGGCGGCTGGGCTTAGTGAAGAGGAGGCCGAACGCCTTGCCGTTGAGGGTGTGAGGGAAGCGCGGCGTGAGCGTAAGCGTTGAGGATTGTTCTCGACACGAACGTTTTTATTGCTACTCTCATCACACCTCACTCCGGCATTGCTCGCCTCTACTGGCTCTGGCGTGAGGGTAGCTACACCCTTCTCACCTCCAGAACTCAACTTGACGAACTCCGTAACGTCAGCCGCAGGTCTAAGTTTTCGGGCGTCGTTCGACCACACCAAGCCGGTGCGATGGTCAACACGTTAAAGGCGAGGGCTGAGCTTGTACAGCCACGCGCTGTTCTCGATATCTCCCCCGATCCCGACGACAACCTGATTTTGGCTATCGCCCTCGAAGGCAATGCCGACTTCCTCGCCTCGCTCGACCTGCACGACGTAGTGAAACTCAACAAGGTCGGAAAGACCCGCATTCTTCATGCGCGTGACCTGCTCAACAAGTTGGGTTGAAACGTGCTCGAGCTACCCTAACCAATAACCGCTACAATCTCATCCAACGCCTCCGGGTTCGCCATCACCTCGCGATTGGGCACGCTCTGACCGTTGACAAGTTTTGACACCGCAATCTCGGTCGCCTTGCCGCTGCGCGTTCTCGGAAGTTGGCTCACGCTGAAAATCCTTTTGGGCACGTGCCGCGGGCTCGAGCCCTCACGAACAAGCGTTTTGACGCGCTTCTCGAGGTCATCGTCCAAAGTTACACCCTCCTGCAACACGACAAAAAGCCAGATAACTTCATCGCCATCTGACTTTTTGCCCACCGCCAGAGCTTCTACGATTTCAGAAAGGTTTTCAAGCGGCCTATAAATCTCCGCCGTGCCGATGCGCACGCCGCCAGGGTTCAAGGTCGCGTCGGAGCGGCCATAGACGACAACACCGCCCTCGTCCGTCATTTCGATGAGGTCGCCGTGGTGCCAGACGCCAGGGTAGGTATTTAGGTAGGCGGCCTTGTAACGCTCAAAGTTGGGGTCGTTGAGAAAACGAAGCGGCATCGAGGGTAAGGGCTTACGGCAGACGAGTTCGCCAGGCTCGCTGTGAACGGACTCTCCCGCCTCGTCATAGGCGGCTAAATCCACACCCAAGCCGGGACCCTGAATCTGCCCTGCGTACACGGGCAGCGTGGGCACGCCCAGCATAAAGCAACTCACGATGTCGGTGCCTCCCGAAATACTCGCCAGGTGCACGTCACGTTTGACCGCCTCATAAACCCACTGGAAGCCCGCGGGCGAGAGCGGCGAGCCGGTGGACATGACGGCGCGGAGGGCGGGCAGTTCAGGCACCTCCACCCCCGCCGCCTTGCAGCCGTGGATAAAACGCGCGCTGGTCCCGAAGTGCGTGACACCGAGCCGCGCAGCGAGCCGCCACAGCGCGCCCATATCGGGGTGCGCGGGCGAGCCCTCATAAAGGACGATGGTCGCCCCCTGCGCGAGGACTGAGACAAGCCAGTTCCACATCATCCAGCCGCAGGTGCTGAAGTAAAACACCACGTCGCCGGGCCGGACGTCGCTATACAGCCGCTGCTCCTTGTGATGCGTCAGCAGCGCCCCGCCCGCGCGGTGGACCATCGCCTTGGGCAAGCCCGTGGTGCCGGAGGAGTAGAGGACGCAGAGCGGGTGGTCGAAAGGCAACGGGGCGAAGGTCAAAGGAGAAGGGGGCGCGTCTTCAAGCCAGCCGCGCCAACCCGGATAGGTTTCGCTCTCGGGGAGGTCGCGGTAAGGGATGAGGACGACACCGGAGAGTCCCTCCATCGCCTCCGCCAAACGCGCAACCGTCGGCAGGGTTTGGAAAGCCTGACCGTTATAGGAGTAGCCGTCGGAGGCGAACAGGAGCTTGGGCTCGAGCTGCTCAAAGCGCGCCAGGGCCGCGTCAAAGCCGAAGTCGGGCGAGCAAGACGAGAACACCGCGCCCACTGACGCGCAGGCCAGGAGGAGGATGACGGCCTCGGGCACATTGCACACGTAGGCCGCGACCCGGTCGCCTTTACCCACACCCGAACGCGTGAGGGCAGCAGCGCAGCGGGCGACCTCGAGCCGCAACTCCGCATAAGAAAGCGAGCGCTCTCGCCCGGCTTCGTCCACCGCGATGATGGCTGTAGTATTATCAGCAGCGTTCTCGTCGGCAAGCGCAGGAGGAAAAAGGAGCGCCTGAGCATAGTTAAGCGTCGCCCCCTCGAACCATGTTGTGTGCGGCATGGGGTCGTCGCTCATGATTCTTTCGGGCGGCGTCTCAAAAGCAATTCCGCTGTATTCGGCGTAAAGCTCCCAGAAGTCGGCGGGCTGCGCGGCGGACCAGGCGTGGAGCGCAGCGTAGTCGGGGAGCGTCTGATTGGTTCTCTGCTCAACTAAGCGGCGAAAGTCGGTCACGAAAGCCCGTTCGATACGTTCGGGCGACGGGGTCCAAAGTTTTTCCATGTTGCTCCTTAAGATTCTTTGTCTCCAGTCTACCGCGGTTCGTAAGCGTTCCGCAGCGCGTCCTCGTTCAAACATCCCTGTTCAGCTCGCGCCCCCAACGGGTCACAAAGAGGACAAGGCGTTCGGGCTCGAGGCAGTAAACTGTGAAGATGTTCCGCCGCGCCGCCCGCCCCGCCGGAGAAGACCGCGCCGCCTTTGATTGGAAGCAGTTGCGGCGCCTCTACGGCTTTACCCGCCCCTACCGCTCGAGCCTCATCATCGGCATCGTCGCTACCTTTATCGCGGGCGGCTTTTTCTTGCTTTTCCCCCTCCTCGTCGCGCGGCTTTTCAACGTCGCCTTTGAGGGCGGGCTGGGGGCGCTGCGCGGGGCGGGGGATCCAAACGCCGGACCGGCGACGCGGGGCGAACTTAACCTCGTCGGCGGTCTTCTTATTGCGGTCTTTGTCGGGCAGGCGTTTTTCAACTTCTTGCGCGTCTACAACCTCGGCCTGGTCGGCGAGGGCGTGGTGGCCGACTTGCGCAAGGCGGTGTTCGGCCGCCTCATGACGCTCTCGGTGCGCTTTTTCGAATCCCGCAAGGTCGGCGAAATCACCTCGCGCCTCACCTCCGACGTGACCACCTTGCAGGGTGCGGTGTCGGGCTCGCTGGCGCAGCTCATCAACCAGAGCGTGACGCTGGTCGGCGGCATCGCCATCCTGTTCGTGCTCGACTGGCGTTTGTCGCTGGTGATGCTCGCCATCATCCCGGCGGTCGTGCTCGCGGGGGCCTACTTCGGGCGCAAGCTGCGCGGCATCTCGCGCGACTTTCAGGACGCGTTGGCCGACGCCAACGCTAACGCCGAGGAGGCGCTGACGGGGGTGCGGGTGGTCAAGTCGTTTACGGCGGAGGGGCTCGAGGAACGCCGCTACGCCCGCGGCATCGACCGCTCCTACACCACGGCGGTGCGGCGCGCGCGCGTGCGGGCGCTTTTCGTGCCGTCCATCATCATGGCGATGTTTACGGGCATCGGCGTCGTGCTCTGGTACGGTTCGCAGCTGGTGCTCGCAGGCACGTTGCCGCCCGGAAACCTGCTCGCCTTTTTGTTTCTTACCGTGACCGTCGCGGGCTCGATTGGCAACTTTACCTCGCTCTACAGCCAGCTCCAGGAGTCGTTCGGGGCCTCGAGGCGCATCTTCGAGCTTCTGGACGAGCGGAGCGATTTGGAGGAGAAGGACGTGCCCGCCAGGCTCGAGGCCGTCCGGGGCCGGGTGCAGTTCGAGGGGGTGGATTTTCGCTACGGCGACCGGGGCGAGGACTGGGTGCTGCAAGACGTGGGGCTCGAGGCCTCCCCCGGCGAGGTCGTCGCGCTCGTCGGCCCGAGCGGCGCGGGCAAATCGACGTTGGTTAGTCTCATCCCGCGTTTTTATGACCCTAGCGAAGGTCGCATCTTGTTGGACGGGGTAGATTTGAGGGAATTGGGGCTGCTCGAGCTGCGCGCCCACATCGGCATCGTGCCGCAGGAGACGCAGCTTTTTTCGGGGACGGTGCGCGAGAACATCCGCTATGGTCGCCCCGAGGCCACGGACGACGAGGTGCAGGCGGCGGCGGCGGCCGCGAACGCGCACGAGTTTATTGAGAGCTTTCCCGAAGGCTACGAGACCGTCGTCGGCGAGCGCGGCGTCAAGCTCTCGGGCGGGCAGCGGCAGCGCGTGGCGATTGCGCGGGCGCTCCTCAAAGACCCGCGCATCCTCATCCTGGACGAGGCCACCTCCTCGCTCGACTCCGAATCCGAGGCGCTGGTGCAGGAGGCGTTGGACGTGCTCATGCAGGGCCGCACGGTCTTTGTTATCGCGCACAGGCTCTCGACGGTACGCAACGCCGACCGTATCCTTGTGCTTGACGGGGGCCGCATCACGCAGCAGGGCACCCACGCGGCGCTGATGGCGCAGGGTGGGCTTTACCGCAACCTTTACGAGCGTCAGTTTAGAGAAGGGGAAGTGCAGGCAACGCTGTCTTGAATAGCAAGAAGTTACCGTACAAAGAGGGAGACTGGTTTGTAGTTCCCCTAAAATCAGGCGGTTACGCTCTAGGTCTAATAGCTCGTTTGGATGGCAAGGGCAGCGTATTGGGGTACTTCTTCGGCCCTGGGCTTGAGACGGTAGATAGCTCTTCGATTAACTTAAACCGAGACCCAAACGAAGCAATTTTCATCTGTAAGTTTGGGGACCTCGGGCGCTTAAAAGGTACTTGGAACATTATTCACACGTTGAAGGTGCCGTGGGATTGGGCTGCTTGGTCTGTTCTGGCTTTTGCTCACATAAACCACGAACTGCAGAATTACCAGAGGCGTGAATATAACGCTTCAAATCCGTTTGGGCCCATGAGAATTCATCGTGTATCTCCTGAAGAACTTGAAGGACTACCTGAAGATGGCCTTTGGGGTGCTGGCGCGGTAGAGATTCAGTTGACAAAGCTTTTGAAAACTTCTTCTGTTCACTCCTGAGTCACCACTGTAGTATCTGTATTGATTTTGGAAACTCTGACGAAAAAGGGAGAAGGCTTGCGGCTTTCTCCCTTTTCATTTGACTGTTAATTTCGACTGCTACGCCTGCGCTTGGCTCATCAGCTTGGCGTTAAGCGTGATTTCCGTGCCCGTCAAGGCCTGCGAGACCGGGCAGTTCTTTTTGGCGGCCTGCGCCTGCTCCTGAAACTCGTTTTCGTCGATGTTGGGGATGCTGGCTTCGGTCTCGAGCTCTATCTTGGTAATCTTGAAGCCCTCGCCGACCTTTTCCAGGTGAACCTTGGCCTCGGTCTGGACGCGCTCGGGCGTGTAACCCGCACGGCCCAAGGCCGCGGCGAGCGCCATCGAAAAGCAGCCCGCGTGGGCCGCGCCGATGAGCTCTTCGGGGTTCGTCCCCTTGCCCGACTCGAAGCGCGATGGAAACGAATATTGACCCTCGAACGCGCCGCTCCCGAGCTTCATGGTGCCCTGACCGTTTTGCAGCTTACCTTCCCACACAGCGTTGGCTGAACGTGTTGGCATGTGTTTCCTCCTTTGGCATCAGTGTAACGCAACGCATGGTTGGATTTTTGAAGTCTCGACAACACTGAGATTGACACGAGAATTTTCCTCTATACCTGACACGCCCTGACAGCTAAGAACGGTAAAATGACTTTATGTCACTCACCGTTCACTCCCCCTACACCCCCAAAGGCGACCAACCCCAGGCCATCGCGGGACTGGTCGAGGGGCTGGAGAGCGGCCTGCGCTTTCAGACGCTCCTGGGCGCGACGGGCACGGGCAAAACTTATACGATGGCGAAGATTATCGAGGCGACGCAGCGCCCCGCGCTTGTTCTGGCCCCCAACAAAATCTTGACCGCGCAGCTCGCCGCCGAGTTCCGCGACTTTTTTCCGGACGCCGCAGTTGAGTTTTTTATCTCTTACTACGACTATTATCAGCCCGAGGCGTACGTGCCCGCTAGGGACCTCTTCATCGAAAAAGATGCCAACATCAACCAGGAGTTGGAACGTCTGCGCCACTCGACCACCCGCAGCCTCTTAACGCGCAAGGACGTGATTGTGGTGGCGTCGGTCTCGGCCATCTACGGCTTGGGCTCGCCGACGGAGTACCAGAACCTCAACCTGCTCCTGCGCGTGGGCGCGCAGATGCCGCGCGACGCGATTTTGGAACGCCTCATCACCCAGCAGTACGAGCGCAACGACATCGAACTCGCCGCCGGGAGATTTAGGGCCAAAGGAGATGTGGTCGAGGTCTGGGCGGCTTACGAAGAGTTGCCCCTACGCATCGAGCTTTGGGGCGACGAGATTGACCGCCTGGTGATGGTAGACCCCGTGACGGGCAAGGAAGTGAGCGAGTTAGAGACTACCACCGTCTTCCCCGCCAAGCACTACGTCACGCCCTTTGACAAGCTCGAGCCCGCCCTCTTACGGATTGAACATGACTTAGGCGACAGGCTCCGCTACTTCGAGTCGGTGGACAAACTCCTAGAAAAGCAGCGCATCAAAGAGCGCACCATGTACGACCTTGAAATGCTCCGCACGCTGGGCTACTGCAACGGCATCGAGAACTATTCGCGTTATCTTGACGGGCGGCAACCGGGCGAGCCGCCGCACACGCTTTTGGACTACTTCCCAGACGACTTCATCACCTTTTTGGACGAGTCGCACGTGATGCTCCCGCAGGTTCGCGGCATGTATAACGGCGACAGGGCGCGTAAAGGAACGCTGGTGGATTATGGTTTCAGGCTTCCCGCCGCGCTCGACAACCGGCCCCTCAAGGAGCCTGAGTTTTTGGCTCGAGTGGGCCAAGTCATCTTCGTCTCGGCCACCCCGGCGGCGGGCGAGGCGGCACTGTCGGACAACACCGTCGAGCAAGTCATTCGCCCTACCGGCCTCATCGACCCCGCCATCACCGTCAAGCCGAGCCGCGGCCAGATTGACGACCTCGTCTTCGCCATCCGCGAGCGCGCTGAGCGCGACGAGCGCGTCCTGGTCACCACGCTCACCAAAAAGATGTCGGAGGATTTGACCGAGTATTTCGCGCAGCAGGGGCTCAGGGTGCGCTATATGCATTCAGACATTGACGCTATGGAGCGCCAGGTCATCATCCGCGACTTACGGCTGGGTCACTTCGACGTGCTCGTCGGCATCAACCTTTTGCGCGAGGGGCTGGACTTGCCCGAGGTCTCGCTCGTGGCGATTCTCGACGCGGACAAAACGGGCTTCTTGAGAAGCGAACGCTCCCTCATCCAGACCATCGGGCGCGCCGCGCGCAACGTCAAGGGCGAGGTCTTCCTCTACGCCGACGTCGTCTCGGACGCGATGCAGGCCGCCATCGACGAGACCGAGCGCCGCCGCGAGAAGCAGCTCGCCTACAACGAACAGCACGGCGTCACCCCCGAGACGATTCGCAAGCGCATCCACGACGTGATTCGCGGCGAAGGGGAGCGCGAGGAGGCCGAGGTCAAGCTCGACCCCTGGGAGCGCGAGCTGGTCATGGACGACGTCAAGCAGGAGTTGGGCCTTCTGGAGGCCGAGATGTGGCAGGCTTCCGAAGACCTAGATTTCGAGCGCGCCGCCGCCATACGCGACCGGATTAGGGAACTCGAAGCCCGCTTGCAGGGCAAAGAGATTAAAATGGCGACTGTGCCGGGGCAGAAGCAGCAAAAACCCAGGGTGGGGGCGGGGCGGCGTTAGGCCCCTGCCCCTACTCACCCGCCTTTTTGGCCGCCAAGTATGCAGCAGGCGATAAAACGAGCACGCCCTTAACACGCTGACCATAAAGCGGACCAAAATGTCTAACGTCTCCGGTTATAAGATGCGTCGCCCCCGCATCAACAGCAGAGGACAAAATAGGCCTGTCTTTATCGGATAAGGCAACATCTAAAATGTTCTTTAGTGACTGCTTTATTCCCAGCACTTCTACGTCTCTAAGCAGGTTGGCTAAATCCTCCCGCTGCGAAGGCTTTAGATTTCTCCGCGCCTCCTCCACGGCGTACGCCGAACTCACCAGTTTGACGTCCAACGTCCAAAACTTACGCAGCCCGGCGTCGGCGCGGTAAGCCGCCGAAAAGAGCACGTTGGCGTCCAGAAAAACCGTGTCCAAAGCTAGGGTTTGTGGTGAGGTATCGCGTCGGGGTCCAGGCCCATCTCTCGCACCGCTTTGACCGCCCCCCGGTAATCCTCGTCATCTACTGCGTTGGAGAGTAAGAATTCCGCCCGGCGTTCCGGGGTGTAGACCTCGAGCGGCAACGCCACAGCGGGCCGAATCAAAATGCCCTCGTCGCGCGCCTCAGCGATGACGAGCGCCCCCTCCTCGATATGAAAAAGCCGCCGTAACGCAGCCGGGAGAACGACGGTGCCGCGTTTTCCCACTTTGCTAATGTCTGCCACGCCTACACCTCCGTTTTATCGAATGTCTGATATTCATGTATTCGTATTTTAGCACAGGGGTGGTGACGCTTGAATGATGAATTTTGTCAGAGCTATAGAACGCTCGAGCCCTACCCAAACACCTCCGTTTCAAATTCCCCGCTAGCATTTGAAAACGCCTCCGTACACAATAGGACATGACAGAAAACAATGTGCCATTCACGGTAGACGAACAAGGGCTTGAGCTCCTTCACAACGCGGAAACGTACGCGTTGCTCGAGACCTTCAAGGAGCCCCTAAACCCCAGCGCCGCCGCCAAAAAGCTCGGCGTGCCCGCGAACAGGCTCCACTACCACATCAAACGCCTTTCGGAGGCCGGGCTGCTGCGGGTGGTGAACGAAAGGGGGCGCAGCCGGGTGTATCAGCGGGTGAGCACAAAGTTTCGCTTTCGCAAAGAAGCCTTGGGCGTTGTGGCGGAGGCGGTGACGGCGGGGGCGGGAGATTTGCTCGAGGGGCTGCAAAAGGGTTTTACGCGCGCGCTTGAGACCTTTTTTGGGGCGGCGCAACGCGAGGCCGATGAGGATACAGATGAGTACGGGCTGCTCGACCTTGGCGAGGGCGTTTCACACGCTTACCAACCTATGCTGGGCATGGCGGAAGTGCGGTTGAGCCGGGAGGGATACGCTTCGGTCGTGCGGGTGATGAGGGAGGCGCTTACGACTGCCGAAAAAGAGGCGGACGAGGCGGCGGGAGAGGGTGACGTTTGTACGGTCGCTGTCGTTGTCTACCCGGGCAGGGCGGTTTCCGAGGGGCGAGGCGGCGGTTGATGTGTTCTGCGCGCACGACCTTCTGCAACGGTTGGATACTCAGAGAAGCACCATGAGAAGCAAAAAGCTGCCGATTTTGAACACGCCCTACCTCCACGTTTGACTTAAACCCTCTCGTGACTCGAGGAAGGATGTTCGGGTGGAGCCGTTGCATGAAAAATGGATTAAAAAGCCCGCAGACGCTCGCGTGCTAAGCTTTGCCATGAAAAAACTTTGTTACCTGGGCTGTTACTTAGGTTGTGTGGTTGGCCTCTCCCTGACCCTGCAAAGCTGTGGACTCTTCCAGCCTCCTGTCATCAAAACAGTCATGATTGAAAGCTACCAGACGCAATGCACTATGCCTTCTTACCCCTTTTCCCAGACGCTCTGTATGGTCATGACAGAGCCAAACGGGGACACGCAACTCGTTACGGGTATTGGTGGCTTTGACTACGAATGGGGCTACCGCTACGAGCTTGTCATCAAGGAGACAAAGCCCGATTCGGGTTTGCAAGATGCGCCGTCCGTGTTTCGTGACCTTGTCAGGCTCGAGTCTAAAGAAAAGGTTGCGCCGGGTACAACCTTTGAAATGCGCCTCGAGACCGTTCTCCCTTCTGGATATGTCGGAGAAGGTATGCGTCGCCAAATTATTACCCAGGACGCGCCCAGCCTCTTCTCTTTTTTCAAGGATATCTACTCATATGACCCCGCTTTCGGGCGAGAATTTACCTGTGCGGCGGCGCTCTGCGACGAGTTCGGCAACCTGATAGAGCAAGAACTCGAGCTGACCGTTGAGTTTGCGCATCCCGGGGGTCCAGACGAGCCGCTTATTGCCAAACGGATAGTGAGCATAAAGGCGTTGCCGGACTGGTACTAACCTTATAGGCACCGCACGCTCCCTGAGCGCCGAGATGCAGTTAAGCTTGGGGAGCTTTGGTGGTGTAGAAGCGGTAGTTCTCTCCCTGTCAACCTGCGCCAGCCAAGGAGCCTCAGCTTGTTTTAGAAAAGAGCAGCGCCGCACCCCCCAGCACCACATAAGCGACCACGCCGCTCAAGACGACGCTCTCAAAACCAAAAAGCAGCGCCAGAGCGGTCGCGCCCACGCTCCCCACGACCGACGCCGCGCCGTTGACCGCCCAGGCCAGCGCGACGTGCACTTCGCCCGAGCGCCCCACCGCCCGCAGCGCCACGGGAAAGGGTACGCCCATAAGCAGCGCGAGCGGCGCGAGGCTGAGCGTGGTTAGAAGCACACGCAGCGGCATCTCAGCCCCCCTAAAGGCGTCCGAAAGCGGCCAGAGGGAGTTCCAAAGCGCGAGCGCGGCGGCCACGGCGAAGCCGCTCAGCGCCACCGTGAGCGTGTCGCGCAGGGGCAGTTTGCCGCCGAGCAGGCTGCCCATTCCGCCCCCCACGAGCAGCGTGCCGAGCACCGCGCTCAGAGCCAGCGTCGGGTGGCCCAGAAAGAGCCCCACGCGCTGTAACAGGCCGACCTCCGTGACCATAAAACCAAAGCCGAGCGCGGCGAAAAGAAGCGGCGCGGCGCGCGGGAGGGGCTGCGTGACGCGCCGTTGCCGGACGCCGAGCGCGAGGAGGCCGAAGAGGAGCCCTCCCCCGAGACCGTAGAGCAGGGGCTTTAAAGCACCCGGCAACCCGCGCTCGAAAAGGTAAAAGAAGGGCCAGTCGTCGGTCGTCGGACGCAGGTTGACGTCGGCAGCGCTTGCGATGATGCCCTCTAGGCCCGTGCGCCCCTCCAAGACCCCGTCCAGGGGCGGGTTCGCCAGGAGGCCGGGGACGTAGAGGAGGGCGAAACCGAGATTTTCGGCGGCTCGAGCCAACCGCACCGCCTCGGCGCGGTCAATCGCCTCTTTTTTAACGATGAGCAGCGGAATGGGCGGCTCTGCGCGGGTGTCGAGCAAGGCCAGGAGGTGCCGCGCGCCCTCCGCCTCGCTTAAGTCCCGTTCTTTAAGGGCTTGCAGCGCGGTGAGCAGCGCCCGCGTCAGGGTGAGTTCGTCGTAGAGCTTGACAGCGAGTTCGCCCCCCGGCGTCAGGTGGTCTAAGTAATCCCCGAAAGCCTCCACCGTATAGAGGCCGTTTTCGGCGAGCGCGTAGCCCCGCACCTCGGCGGCTTGGGTGATGACGTGCGAGAGCAAGACGAGGTCGTAAAGGCGGTTCTGGCGGCGCAGGATGCTGCGGCCCTCGTCGATATAGACCTCGGTGCCGCCGTAGATGTTGCCCAAGAGAGGCTCGAGCCCCCGCGCCAATGCGACGCTCGCCCGGTTGACCTCGACCGCGACGATGTCCTCCGCGCCCCCCAGCTTTGCCAGGGCCACGTCGAGCCCGCCGCCGGGGCCGATGAGAAAAACGCTTTCCGGGCGGCCCGCAAGAAAGGGAAAGCTGCCGATGTCCCCCCACCACTTTTCGGGCTGCGCGGTGTCGGGCACGAGCGAACCCGCGCCGCCGTCCATGTAGAGGTAGTAGGCACCCGTGTCGGGGCGGCGGACGAGGTCGGTGCGGGCGAAGGCGTCCCAGCGCGTTTTGATGAGTTCTGCGCCCTCTCGAAGTTGGGACTGGACCGGCTTGGGCGTGTTCAGCGTACGCAGGTCGAGTTCTAGCCACCCGAACGCGAGGTTGCCAAAAAGCGCGAGCGAAACGAGCGTACATACCAAGGGCGCAGTTAATCGGGACGCCGGACGAGGGAAGGAGAGCCCGCTCAGCGCGAGCAGCCCCGCCGCCGCCAGCATCCCATCAAGGCCGCCCAGCAGGTTGAGGAGCGGCGCGGCGAGCAGCGTCCCCAGACCCGCGCCGCCAAGGTCGGCCCAGTAAAGCCGCGGGCTCTCCTGCGAAAAGGTGCTAAAGGCCGTGGCGAGCGCCAGCCCGAGAAAAGCGAAGGGCACGGCGGCCCCCGCGAGGACGACGAGGCGGAGCGGCAAACTTGCAGCAAAAACCACAAGAACCGTCAGCAAGAGCGCAGCAAGACCCGCGAGCGCCGCCCACAGGGCCAGCCGCTCAGTCTGACGCCAGGCGGGCCGTGCGGTTGCCAGCGCGGCCCCTAGCCCGACGCCGAGCACCGCCACCGAGAGCACAAGGTAGACGTAAGCATAAAAATAGACCACCGAGAGCACACGGGTGAGGGCTATCTCGAGCACCAACCCGCCCGCCGAAAGCAGCGCGACGCCTAAAAGTGGAGGGCTTACGTCCCGCCGAATAGCTCAGCGCCCCACGTTCTTCATGCGCGGGTCCAAAAGGTCGCGCAGCCCGTCGCCGAAAAAGTTAAAGCCCATCACCGCCAACATGATGGCGAGCCCCGGGAACACACCCATCCACCACGCCTGCCGCAAAAAGGCGCGGCCCTCGGAGAGCATCCGGCCCCAGCTCGGGGCGGGGGGCTGGGTGCCGAGCCCGAAAAACGACAGCGCCGCCTCGGCGAGGATGGCAAAGGCGAGCGAGAGCGAGGTCTGCACGATGATGGGTCCTAACGCGTTGGGCAAAATATGCTTAAAAATAATTGTCGTGTTCCCCTGCCCGAGCGCCCGCGCCGCGGTGACAAACTCGCGGCCTCTCACAGAAATAACGGCTCCCCTGGCGACTCTCGCAAAAATCGGGATATACACAATCGCAATCGCAATCATCGCGTTCTCGATACCGCGGCCCAAAATCGCCATCACGGTAATCGCCAAAAGCACCGCGGGAAAGGCGAAGAGAATGTCCATAAAGCGCATGACGACCTCATCGAGCCAGCGGCCATAAAACCCGGCCATCGCCCCGAGAAACACGCCCACCGTGGCCGAAATTGCCACGGCGATAAATGCAACCCTGAACGACACCGCCGCGCCGTAGAGGATGCGTGAAAAGATGTCCCGGCCAAAGTCGTCCGTGCCGAAGGGGTGCGCCAAACTCGGCGGCGCGAAGCGGGCACCGAAGTCCATCCCGACCGGATCGTAAGGGGCGAGCCACGGGCCGAAGAGGGCGACGAGACCCAGCACCAGGATGATGGCGCTCCCCAGCATCACCAGGCGGTGGCGCAGCGCGCGGCGCAAGAACTCCCCAGCGCGCGACTCCTGCCGCGCCGAGCCTCGAGCCGCCGCTACTCGAGCCATACATCCTTTAATCTCGAGCAGGATTTCATACCCACCCGCCTACGAAGTTCACGACATCCACTCCCCACCTCTCGCCTCTACGCATACTCCACACTCGGGTCCAAAAACACATAAGAGAGGTCGGTAAGCAGGTTGATAACCGCAAAGGTGGTGGCAAAAAGCAAGACCGACGCTTGCAGCATGGGGTAGTCGCGCTGCAAGGTCGAGTTGAGCGCCAGCGAGCCCAGCCCCGGCCATGAGAAGATAATCTCTACGACCACAACGGAACTCAGCAGCGTCGCCATCTGCAAGCCGATGATCGTCACAATGGCAATCGAGGCGTTCCTCAGCGCGTGTTTGTTGACGACGACGCGCTCCGCCAAACCCTTGGCGCGCGCGGTTCGCACGTAGTCTTGGCCCAGGGTCTCGAGCATCGCGCTCCGCACAAAACGGGTCATAATCGCGCCGCTCACGAGCCCAGCGGTCAGGGCGGGCAACAAAATATGACCCAGCCACGCGCCGACTCCTTCCGAGAGGGGGGCGTAGCCGCTCGAGGGCAAGACTTGCAGCGTTTCCGCGAAGAGCAAAATAAAAAGAATCCCCATCCAGAAGTCCGGGATGGACACGCCGATTTGACTGAAAACAGACGCCCCCAAGTCGGTCCTGCTGCCCGGCCTCAGAGCCGACAGGATGCCCGCCGGGAGGGCGATGAACAGGCCCACCAGCAGCGCCGCCAGCGCGAGCTGCAAGGTGGACGGCAGCCGCCGCATCACCTCCCCGGTGATGGACTTGTCGCTAATCAGGCTCTTGCCGAAGTCGCCGCGTAACACGATACCCGTGAGCCAGCTCCCGTACTGCACCACCAGCGGGCGGTCTAAGCCGAACTGCTTTTCGAGCGCCGCCACCGTCTCGTCGGTCGCCTGCACCCCGAGCCGCACCCGCGCGGGCGAGCCGGGCACGAGCGGGATGATGGCGAAGGTGAGGACGGACACGCCGAAGAGGACAAGCAGGAGGGTGCCAAGGCGTTGGAGCAGGTAACGAAGGGTCATGAAGTGGTTGGGCGGTCAGCCAGAGGCCATGTTCTAGCCAAAGGCTGACCGCTGCTCGCTTGGTCTAGCGGTTTAACCAAGTTTCGGTAAAGCGGATGTCCTGGTCGGGTCGGGTGCTGTAGCCCTCGACGTAGGGCTTGTAGGCGTTGATCTCGAGCGGGTTGTAAAGGTAGATGTAGGGCGCTTCGTCAACGATGATGCGGTTGATTTCTGCGTAGATGTCCCGGCGCGCCGCCTGATCTTGCGTGCTGCGGCCCTCTTCCAGAAGCTCGTCCACGGTGGGGTTGCTGTAGCCCGTGAAGTTGAACACCTCGCCGGTCTTGTGCTGCGCGTAGAAGTAGTCCTCGGGGTCGGTGCCGCCGTTCCAGGAGCAGACGTAGGTGTCGTAGTTGCCCGCGCCCTCCTCCTCCAGCCATTCGGCCCACTCCAACGTGCGGATGTCCGCCTGCACGCCTATGTTGGCGAGGTCCGCCTGGATCACCTGCGCGGCGCGCACCGACTCTTCATACTGGGTCGTGGGCATGATTTCCATCTCGAAGCCGTCGGGGTAGCCCGCTTCCGCGAGGAGTTCCCTCGCGCGCTCGGGGCTGTATTCATAGGGCGAATAGTCCGAGGCCCAGGGGCTCGAGGCGGGAATCGGGTCTTCCGTCGGCTGGGCGTTGCCAAAGGCCGCCGCCGCGGCGACGTTGTCGCGGTTGATGGCGTAGGCAATCGCCTGCCGCACGCGCGGGTCGTTGAGCGGCTCGCGCTCGGTGTTGACGCCGATATACCAGTAGGCCCCTGCGGGCACCTCGTCGACCACCACGTCGTCGCGCGCTTTGAGTTCTTCGACACTCTGCGCCGGGACCGAAATCGTCCAGTCCACATCGCCCGAGACGAGCGCCGAACGCCGCACCGACTCGTCAGGGATGATGCGGACGTCGATGGCGTCCAGGTACGGTAATCCTTCTTGCCAGTACGCCTCGTTACGCTCGAGCATCACCTTGACGCCGGGCTGAAAGTCGGCAATCGTAAAGGGCCCCGTGCCGATGGGCTGGGTGTTGACGGTGCCGTCCTCGACGCTCTCGCGCGCGATGATGCCCAGCGCCTTGGAGGAGGCTAAGTTGCCGAGCAGCACGGCGCTGGGCTCCTCTAAAGTAAACACCACCGTGCGCGCGTCCGGCGCGGCGATGTCGGTCACGCCGTCGAGCAGAAACGCGTTCCCCGAGCCCGTGGCGGGGTCGAGCAGGCGCTCGTAGGTGTAAACCACGTCCTCGGCGGTGAAGGGCCGCCCGTTGCTGAATACCACGCCGTCCCGGAGGTGAAAGGTCAGGGTGAGGCCGTCGTCCGAAAATTCCCAGCTCTCGGCCAAAGAGGGCGCAATCTCCAAATTCTCATCTACGGTCACGAGGTTGTCGAGGACGTTTTCCAAGATGGCGATGCTCGAGCGCGCGCTCGTCACGTGGGGGTCGAGCCCGACCGGGTCCTGCGCCCAGGCGGCGACGAGGGTGCCGCCCGCTTTGGGCGCGTCTTGGGCCAAGCCGAGGCTTCCCAGGCTCAACAGCAGGACGAGAAAAACTACCACTTTTGAAGAGTTATTTAGCGGGCTTTTCGGGCATCCAATCATAACATCCTCCTAAAAACGTCTTACTGAGTCGTGTTTACCGAGCACCCTTCACTGGTAACATCTCTCCACCGAGCAACATGTGAGGCAGGTACTCCGGCCCAGCCGAAACGTCCGTGTTCGCTGCGCTTCACGCCTCCGGTGGTAAGGGCGCTCGAGGGTGAAGTTCGTTACAGTGTGAAGCACAGTGTAAAGAAAAGGTGAGAGGGCTGTCAAGAAGGCGTCGTCCGCGGCGGTAGGGCGCTTGCGGTGCCCCACCTCTTCAAGGTATCGGGCAGCAGGCATCTCTCAGACAAGAAAAGGAGTAGCATAAGGAAACTGGACTTGGGCATCCTATGAAAAGACCTGTAAGCATCATCATCTTGGGCGCGGGCAACCGTGGTCACGCCTACGCGACCTACGCGCTACGTCATCCCGACGAGGTCCGGGTGGTCGCCGTGGCGGAACCCAGAGCCGACTATAGAGACGCGTTGAGCGGAGCGCACGGGCTCTCGGAAGCGTCCATTTTTTCATCGTGGCAAGAGGTCGCCGCGCGGGAAAGGTTCGCCGACGCCGTGGTCGTTGCGACGCCCGATAAGGAGCACGTAGGGCCCACCCTCGCCTTTGCGGAAAAGGGTTACCACATCCTCCTCGAGAAACCGATGGCCCCCACCGCCGACAAATGCTTGGAGATTGTCGCGGCGGTCGCGCGCCACGGCGTCATGCTCGCCGTCGGTCACGTGCTGCGCTACACGCCCTACACGCGAACGCTGAAAGGGCTGCTCGACGAAGGCGTCGTCGGTGAGGTCGTCTCTTTGCAGCATTTGGAGCCCGTCGGCCACTGGCACCAGGCGCACTCGTTCGTGCGCGGCAACTGGCGCAGCACGCTCTCCTCGTCGCCGATGCTCCTAGCCAAATCGTGCCACGACCTCGACTGGATTCGCTTTATTATGGGCGAACGCTGCACCGCCGTCTCCTCGTTCGGCGCGCTCACTCACTTCAAGGAGTCGGCAAAACCTCCCGAAGCAGGTGACGCTGTGCGCTGCCTGGACTGCGCATATGAACCCCACTGTCCCTACTCCGCCAAGCGCATCTACTTGCCCCTGGCGGAACAGGGCGAAAGGGGGATGCCGCTCACCGCGCTCACCTTGGACACGACGCCGGAGGGCGTGCGGCGCGCGCTTTCTACAGGTCCTTACGGGCGCTGCGTGTACGAGTGCGACAACGACGTGGTCGACCACCAGGTGGTCAACATGGCGTTTGCGAGCGGCAAAACGGCGTCGTTTACCATGACCGGTTTTACTAAGATGAGGCCGCGGCAGACCGGCATCTTCGGGACGCGCGGCGAGATTCAGGGCGACGGGTCCGACATTCATATCTTTGATTTTCTTACCGGGACGCAGCGCACCGTGAGCAGCGCAGGATTGGAGGGCGACGCGGCGCTTGAGGGGCACGGCGGCGGCGACGCGGGGCTGATGGCGGCTTTTGTGCGGGCGGTGGCGGAGGAAGACCCGCGCTACTTGCTCTCGGGGCCTGAAGAGACGCTCGAGTCCCACCTCATGGTGTTTGCGGCGGAGCGCTCGCGTTTAGAAGGTCGTACGGTTTCGTTATAGAACTCTTAAAGCTCTATGGTGTGCGGCTCTGTTCGCGGGGGAGGCTCGTTGCGGCGGGCGGCTGGGGCACCGCGTGCGCCGCCTCCAGTTCGTCCCTGACGACGCGCCCGTCTTGCAAGATGACCTGCCGCGGGGCGAGCGCGGCGATGCGGGCGTCGTGCGTGACCATCACCACCGACATCCCCTCGTTCTGGTGCAAGTCAATGAGAATATCCAAGACCGCGTCGCCCGCCTCTGTGTTGAGGTTGCCCGTGGGTTCGTCGGCCAGGAGCAGGGTCGGCCCGTTCACCAGGGCTCGAGCGATGGCGACCCGCTGCTGCTGGCCGCCCGAGAGCTGGCTCGGCATGTGCGTCACGCGGTCCGACAGCCCCACCTTGTCGAGCATGGCGCGGGCGCGCTCCCGGCGCTCCTTGTTCCCCACCTTGGCGTAAACGAGCGGCTGCTCGACGTTTTCTAAGGCGCTCAAGTCGGTCAAGAGGTTGTACGCCTGGAACACGAAGCCGAAGTGCCGGTTGCGGATGCGCGAGAGTTCTTTGTCGGGTAAGTGGGTAATGTTGTGGCCCTCGAGCTCATACGCCCCCGAGGTAGGCGTGTCGAGACAGCCCAAGAGGTGCAGCAGCGTCGATTTCCCCGACCCCGACTGCCCGACGATACTCACGAACTCCCCACGCCGCACCGAGAAGTCCACGCCGTCCAAGGCGGGCACGTCCACGTCGCCCATGTTGTAGACCTTGTAAATGTCTCTAAGCTCTATCATCGCCCTGTCGCTCTTGCCGCCCTCGTCGCTCACCTTATCTCCCCTTCCGTGACCAGGCTGATGTCCGCCTCTTCTTTGAAAGCTTCGTACGAACTGCTCACGATTTTGTCGCCCGGCTCGAGACCCTCTCTTACTTCAACATTGTTGCCGTCTACCAGCCCGAACAAGACGTTGGTGCGCACCGCCCTGTCACCATTCACCAGATAGACAAAGCGTTCGCCCCCGGTGCTCAAAAAAGCCCCTCTGGGCAGATAAAGCGCCCCCTCTTTGCGGTCCACCTCGATGTCGGCGTTCGCGCTCGCGCCGATGCGGATGTCCTGGGGCGGGGAGTCGAAGCCCAACGCCACCCCCACGACGGGGCCGTTCGCGCCCGCCTCGGCGTTGGGGGACACCCCCACGACGCTGCCGTCAAAGTCGGTGGGGCCGACCCGGAGTTTGGCGGGCTGACCCACGCTCACCCGGCTCGCCTGCGCCTCGGGGATGGAGACGTTCACCCGCACGTCCTGCGAACTGGCGACGGTGGCGAGGACGGCCTGCGGCTGGACGCTCCCGCCCGCCGCCGCCGCGAGTTTCATCACCCGCCCGCTCACGGGAGCTTTCAGCTCGAGCCCCGCCTCTTTCTCCTCTACAGAAGCGAGTTTGGCTTGCGCCTGCTCGAGCCTCAGTTGCGCCTCTTGCGTCGCAAGCGCGTCAGCGCTCACCGCGTCCTGTTGAGCTAACGTCTGGCTCTCCACCTCTTCTTGCGCCTGTGAAACCTTCGCTTTGGCCGTATCTAAATCATTGCGAGACGCCGCGCCCGCGTCGAAGAGTCTTTGGGTGGTGTCTAGCTCCGCCTCTGCTCCGCTCAAGGATGTTTGGGCGCGTTCTAGCTCAAGCCCACGCGTGCGGGCGCTTGTACCCTGCTCGAGCCTCAGCTTCTCCAGCGCCAGTTCCGCCGCCTGCACCTCTTTCTGCGCGTCCGCGCCCTCCTGGCCCAGGCTCCTCGAGCTCACCCGCCCGAGCACCGCGCCCTCGGCGACCTCGTCGCCCTCGGCCACGAGCCATTCAGTCAGCGTGCCCTCGACGGGGGAGACGACGGAGCGCTCGAGGCGGGGCACCACCGTGCCCGTGCCGCGCACATAGTCAAGCAGCGTGCCCGTCTGGACGGTGGCGGTTTCGTAGGAGCGCAAGAGGTAGGTGTCGGCGCGGGGGCGCAGCAGCAAGAAGGGCACGGTGAGGAGGAGGGCCAGGACCACCACGACGAAGACCCACAAAGACCAGTTGGAGCGGCGCTTCTCGCCCTTGGGCCGGGCGCGGGTCTGGACGATGGGTTCGTGGCGGTCGGTCATGATTTATTATGCACCTTTTGGGGCCTTTGTGAACTTCACTATTACGGTTTGGTAAATTAGGACGCGGGCTCGAGAAGGGACAAAAGCGGCGTACCGGCCCCTTTCAACCACTCCCCAAACCTTGTGCAATTCGTTGACGGCTCGCCCCCACGGCGGGAACGAAGCTCGAGCCCGCCCCCAACAGCACCACCCCGAGCACCACCGCCAGCGCCACGGCGGGCTCCCAGGTGAAGGGGGTGCTCGAGATGGCAAACCGCTCGCGCAACACAGGAACAAGTAGCGCAATCAGACCCACCCCCAGCACCGCGCCGATAGCGGCTTGCAAGGCGGCCTCGAGCACCACCTCCAACCGGATGCGCCCCCCAGACGCCCCCAGCGAGCGCTTGATAGCCTGCTCCCGCCCGCGCGTGCTGAGTTCGGTGACGGTCGCGGAAAAAAGCCCTATCGCCACCACCGCCACGGCGACGGCGCTGAACATCGCCAGGACGATGAAGAGCGGGTTGAGCATGGTGAGCGGGTACGCGCCCTCGTCCAAATCACTCGTGTAGAAAAAGGTCTCCGGGTCACTCCCGTCCGCCGCGATGGCGCTTTTGTAGACAGAACGTGCTGCGGCTAAAAGTTGCGCCTTGGCCGCCTCTCCTCTTCCCGCTTTGGCCTTGACGATGATGCTCGAGTAGGCGAACCCGGCGCCGCCCGGCCAGGTGGGAAAGAAGAGGCCGGGCGGCGCGTTAAACACATCGTCACCATTTGACGCGCTCGCAAAGGTGCCGACGACGCGGTAGAGGCCGCTGTTGAACCTCAGCTCCTGCCCGACAGGGTCCGTTTCACCAAAGACTATCCCCGCCGCTTCGTCCGAGATGACCACGGCGGGCTCTCTGGCGCTGCGCTCGAGCTCGCCGAAAAAGTGACCCCGCGACGGGCTCAAGTCCACGATGTCGAAATAGGACGGGCTTACCGCGGCCATGCTGGTAAACTCGTAGCTTTGGTCCTGATACTGCGCCGACCAGTCGCGGACGTTTGTTTCGTAAACGCTGATGCTTTCTACGTCGGGCGCGAGGGCGAGAAGGTCGGGGAAATCCCCCTCGAGCAGCATCATCGTGTAGGTAAAAGAGTTTTCCAGCATCTCGCCCGAAGTGAGGTAAAACACGTCCTGGTTCTGCGGACGTTGCGCGCTAAAGTATAGCGACAGCGTGAGGGTGAGGACGGCGCTGCCCAACAGGATTTGCAAAAGGGTCAGGAGGGACCGTAAGGGCTGATGCCTCATGCGCCTCAGCACGCTCCGTAAAACGGTCACGCCGCCCCCTCGAGCGCGTCCACCACGCGCAGCCTCGAGGCGAGCAGGGCCGGGTAGACGCCCGAGAGCAGGCTCAGCACAAAGGCGAGGCCGAAGCCCAGAGCGAGCGTGGGTAAAGACAAGCTAAGCCGCGGGATAAAGTCCGTCTGCCCGGCGCTCCTTACATAAGCGTTAAAAACCAGCACGAGCGCGTAACTCATCCCGAGACCCAGCACGCCCCCAAAAAGCCCGAGCCGCAAAGACTGGGCCAGAAACCGCTGCATGATGTCGCGCCTCGAGGCCCCCACGCTCCTTAGAATGCCAATGTCTCTGGTTTTGCCTAAAACCTGCGACAGCACCAGACTCATGATGTTGAGCGCGGCGATGAGGATGCCCACCGCGGCCAGAGACGCGATGATGAGCCGTGTGTCGCGTTGCACGGTCCTAAAAGAGCCAAAGTCGAGATAAGAGGCCACGCCAACCTTGCCTTCACCCCAGCGCTTGTCGGCAAAGGCTTGAAGTTCGGCTTTGGCTTGGGGAAGCGCGTCCGTCTCTTCAACAACGAAATAGAGCGGCCCCAGCTCGCTCGAGAACATCATCCTGAAAGGCAAGATGATGTCGGCGTTAGAGATGTTTTCGCTCAGTACGCCGACGATGGTGTAGGTGGCGCTGCCGCCCTCGTTGGTGATGGTTTGGCCGACGGGGTCGCCCTGGACGCCATATCTTGCTAAAAAATCCGGCGTCACGAGCGCGACGTCCCGGCGCGGCGCGAAGTCGCTTTCGCTAAAGAGGCTCCCCTCTTTCACCCTTAGCTCATAGGCCTCGAGGTAGCCCGGCGTGACCGCGATAACGTCGAAAACGTAGCGGTCTTTGATAAAGCCCCGACTGCTTTGTGTATACGCTTGTTTAACGGCGGGAGACGCCTCGAGCGCCGCGTCCAAATCCTCGAGCTCGAGCGCGACGGGCGGGCCGCTCTCGGCGCGCGCCAAACGGACGGGTATCACCGTGCCGTCTTCTCTGTAATACTCTTCGGGGTTCCACTCGCCGGGCCACATCGTGAGCGTCCGCGTTCGCTGCGCCCGCTCGATTTGGCTCGAGAACTGGTTGTTGATGTCGAGCACGGTCGCCGTCACGGTAATTTGGCCCACGCCGAACGCGACGGCCACCGCGGCGAGGAGGTTGCGGAGCGACAGAAACCTAAACATCTCCTATGCTCCCTTCAAGGCTTGAACCGGATTCGTCCTGCCCGCCCGCAGCGCCGGGAAAATCCCCAGCACCGTCCCCAGCAGCAGCGTCATCCCCACGACGAGGAGCGCCGCCAGGGGCTGCCAGCGCAGGGTGATGCCCCAGAAGATGTTCTCGCCCACCCCGCGCGCCAAGAGCGGGATGAGGAGCGCGGCGAGGAGCGCCCCCAGCCCCCCGCCCAGGCCGGACAGAAGGGCGGCCTCGAGCACAAATTCGCGCACCACGCCCCCCTTTGTCGCGCCCAGCGCGCGCTTGATGCCGACCTCGCGTTCGCGCTCGAGGGCGTCCACGACCATGATCGAGAAAATCCCGATTGAGCCGACGATGAGAGCGACGATCCCGAAGAGCCCGAACATCACGACCGTGGGGTCGAGCAGGTTGTTACTGGCGCCAAAGGGCGGCTCGCCCATCTCGCGGATGTAGAAGTCTTTGCCCTCTTCCAGTTGCCAATCGCGTGCTCTTTCTCCGAAAACCTGCCGCGCGGCGCTCAACACTTGCTCCCGCGCCGCGTCGCCCCGCCCCGCCGCCGCGAGCACGTTGAGCGTGCTGCCTCCGCCCATCACATTGCTTTGAGTCCAGGAGGGGAAGTAGACGTGGTCTTGCTCGCTGTAGGGGTCCGCTTCCTCCGTAAAGGTGCCGATAACCCTGAAAGTCTGGGGCGAACCGGCGGACGTTCCCAAGTTCTCATCGGGCATGAGCTTTAGGGTTTGGTTCAGCGGGTCCGCATCAGGAAACAAGACGTCGGCGGCCTCGTCGGAAAGGAGCAGGACGGCCTCTTTGGCGTCGGCCTCCCTTTGGGTGAATAAGGAGCCCCGCGTCACCCCGACGTCGTTGAGGCTGAAGTACGCGTTGTCAACGTAGGCTCCTCCCTGGAACTGGTAGAGCTTACCGCCCAATTCAACGGTCGGACGCCACTCCTGCGCGTAGAGGGCGACCTTCTCGACGTCCGGGGCGAGCCCCTGCAGTTCGGCTGCCCCCGCCGCGTCCATAAGCGCGTAGGTGCTGCTCGAGCCGTCCTCATCCTTGTAACCCGCAATCAAATCAAAGCGCTCCGCTTGGACCGCGTTCTGCCGCGCGTACGCGTCCAGGTAAACCGACAGCGCCAGCGTCATGGAGAGCGCGCCGAGCACGATTTGCAAGAGGGTGAGGATGGTTCTTAGGGGATTTTTGCGGAAACGCCGCCCAACGCTTTTCATCTCACACCTCTCTCAAACTTCCCGTAGAGCCTCGACCGGGCGCAGCCGCGACGCCTGAAGGGCGGGGTAAAAGCCGAAAATGAGACTGGTCGCTAGCGCAATAGCGAACCCCATGAGCAGGGCGGACCACGGAAACGCGGTGAGAAAGCCTGCAAAATCGTCGCCGTAAAAGGCGACCTGGTAACGGTTGTACACCACATAAAGCCCGTAGCCCGCCCCAACCCCAAGCAGCCCGCCGAGGGCGCCCAGCAGCAGACTCTCGCCCAAGAACCCCCAGAGGATGTTCCCGCGGCTCGCGCCCAAGGAGCGCAAGATGCCGATGCTGTGCCGCTGCCTAAACACCCGCGCCAGCATCAAATTCATGATATTGAGGGCCGCCGCCGCGAGCGCGGTCGAGGCAAAGGCGGCGATGACGAGGGCTATTACCCTGAATTCTCCCTCGGCGTTCCAGTCGTCCGCAGAATTCACCGTGACGCGCCCGCCCCAGGTCTTTTCGGCGTAGGCCCGCAACTCCGCCCTGGCCTGCGCTACGTCGGCCCTGTTATCGACGGCGAAGGTGAGTTCTCGAAGACCGTCCTCCCAGGGGGCGGGTTTATAAGGGACAAGAGTGTCGGAGCCGTAGAGGCCGGTTTCGGAATCCTCGAGCACGCCCACAATGGTGTAGTCGCTCTCGCCGCCAAAATCCGAGACCTGGATTTTTTGGCCCACCGGGTCGCCCTCCAAGCCCAAACGCTCGAGCGTCCCTTCCGAAAGCAGCATGACCCTGCGGTTCTCGGCAAAGTCACTCTCGCTGAACAAGCTTCCTTGGATAACCTCTATGTCCGCCGCCGCCAGATAATCCGCCATCACGGCGCTAACGTCCAGGTCGAAAGAATCGCCGCTCGCATCGACCGTAAAGCCGTACCAACTCGAGACGTACGCGTAGTCCGCCGTCGGCGCGGCGGCTCGAGCCCGCGCCAAATCGTCCAGCGTCAAGCGCACCTTCTCCTCGTTCAGTAACCCAACCTCGCGCACGGGCACGGCGTCGCCGCCGTTGTAAAAGGCGGCTTGGTCGTTTTCTTTGGTTTGCAAGGTGATCTGCCGCCCCCAAAGCTCGTCGCCGTTCATCTGTGACAGCGACTGGTTGAAGGTCGCCGCCACCGCCGTCACCACCGCCACCCCGAGCGCGACCGCCAGAATGATAAGCACCGACTGGAGCGGGTAGGACTTGAACCCGCGAGCGCTTAGCATGGTTTGGAACCGTAACCGTTAGGCCCTGCGTTCGACATACGCCTCTCCCTCGCTTTCGTTCTACTGGTACAGACATTCTTAGCATAAAGGAGGAGACTTTTCGACCTTTAACCGCCTCAGAAAAGTAAACAAGAAAGTAGACAGCCGCGGGCTCCCCTCGTCTCACCCTGCTCAGACCGGGCTGTATAGTCTCGAGCCAGCCACAGCGCTCACTTTTGACAAAGGTTCAACCCTTCAGAAGGGCAACACGGGTGCAGCACAACAAAAAAGAGCGGCCCGAAGGCCGCTCTCGCACATCTTATGTAGGCTGAGGCGTTTAGAAGTCCATCCCGCCCATGCCGCCCATGTCGCCCATGCCGCCGCCCATACCGGGAGCGCCCGCGCCCCCTTTGTCCTTCTCGGGCTGGTCGGCGATGACGGCTTCGGTGGTCAGCAGCAAGGAGCCGATCGAGGCCGCGTTTTGCAGCGCGGTGCGCGTGACCTTGGCGGGGTCGACGATGCCCGCTTTGATCATGTCGTCGACGAACTCGCCCGTTTCGGCGTTGAAGCCGTAGCGGCCGTCGTTTTTATTCTTGATGGCGTTGACGATGACGCTGCCTTCAGCGCCCGCGTTGGCGGCAATCTGACGGGCGGGCTCTTCAAGCGCGCGCATGAGGATCATCGCGCCCGTGCGCTCGTCACCTTCTAGGCTTTGGGCCACATTCTTCACCGCGCTGATGGCGTGGATGAGCGTGACGCCGCCGCCCGCGACGATGCCCTCTTCAACCGCGGAGCGGGCGGTCGAGAGCGCGTCCTCGAAGCGGTGCTTTTTCTCCTTGAGTTCGGTCTCGGTCGCCGCGCCCACGCGGATGACCGCGACGCCGCCGGCGAGCTTGGCGAGGCGCTCCTGGAGCTTTTCGCGGGCGTAGTCGGAGTCGGTGTTGTCGATTTCGGTGCGGATCGCCTTGACGCGCGCTTCGATGGCCTTTTGGTCGCCCTGGCCCTCGATGATGGTGGTCTCGTCCTTGGAGATGCGGACGCGGTTGGCGCGGCCGAGCTGGTTGATGCGGGTGTTCTCGAGCTTGAGCCCCATCTCCTCAGAAATGAGTTCGCCACCCGTGACCGCGGCTAGGTCCTTGAGCATCTCCTTGCGGCGGTCGCCAAAGCCGGGCGCTTTGACCGCGGCGATGTTGAGCGTGCCGCGGAGCTTGTTCACGACCAAGGTCGCCAGGGCTTCACCCTCTAAGTCCTCGGCGATAATCAAGAACGGCTTGCCGGTCTGGACGACTTGCTCCAGGACGGGCAAGAGGTCTTTTAGGGCCGAGATTTTCTTCTCGTGGATGAGGATGTAGGCGTCTTCCAAAACCGCTTCCATCGTGTCGGCGTCGGTGATGAAGTAGGGGCTTAAGTAGCCCTTGTCGAACTGCATCCCCTCGACTACGTCCAACTCGGTGTCAAGCGTGCGCGACTCTTCAACGGTAATCACACCGTCGCGGCCCACTTTGTCCATCGCCTCGGCGATGAGGTTGCCGATTTCTTTGTCGTTCGCGGAAATCGCGGCTACTTCGGCAACGCTCTTGGAGTCCTCGACGGACTGCGCCATATTGTGAACCTCTTGGACCGCCGCCTCGACCGCCTTGTCGATGCCGCGCTTCAAGGCCAGCGGGTTCGCGCCCGCCGCCACGTTGCGCAGACCCTCTTTGACGATGGCCTGGCCCAACACGGTCGCGGTGGTGGTGCCGTCACCCGTGATGTCGTTCGTTTTGGAAGCAATTTCGATGAGGAGTTTCGCGCCGATGTTCTCTAAGCCGTTGCCGAGCTCGATGTCCTTGGCAACCGTGACGCCGTCCTTGGTAATGGTCGGGGAGCCGAACTTTTTCTCCAAGACGACGTTGCGACCGCGCGGCCCAAGGGTCACTTTGACCGCATTGGCGACCGCGTTGACGCCGCGCTCTAAGCTGCGACGCGCTTCTTCTTTGAAAATCAGGTCTTTTGCCATGTTCTACCTCTTCCTTTTATCGTTTTATTGTCGGGGTTTGCTTATGTCTTACGTAGTCGAGCAACGCTTACGCAACGACCGCGTGGATGTCGCGCTCGCTCAAGATCATCAGGTCTTTGCCTTCTAGGGAAATCTCGGTGCCGCCGTACTTGGCGAACACGACCGTGTCGCCCTCTTTCACTTCCAGGGCGATACGCTCGCCGTTGTCCATCACCTTGCCGGTGCCCACCGCGACGACCTTGCCGCGCTGGCTCTTCTCTTTGGCGGTGTCGGGCAGGACGATGCCGCTCGTTGTGGTCTGCGGCTCGTCAATCACTTCGACGACGACCTTGTCTCCTAAGGGTTTGAGTGTCATGTGTTACCTCCGTGGCGTGTGATTTACATGTTTTTAGCACTCACACCAGGCGAGTGCTAAGTGCCTTCATCCTACGTTAAGAAAGGCGCGTTGTCAAGTCCCTTGAGTCGTGCTGACTCAAGTTTTTATCAAAATACGTTCCGGAGACTCACAGCGCATCTTTATGCAAAATTTCACACAGCTTTGGCAAGTTTCAAGTAACCGCGTCAGCCGCGTTTGAGTCCGAACATGAGGCCGGGGACGAACGAGACGGCGAAGGTGATGTTGTAGGTGAGGATGTTGATTAAGCCCTGCCAAAGACGGTTGAGCGAATTTGCCTCCAGAAGCGGGTCCACCTGCTCCTGCACCTCGGTCCAATTCACGGTCACAAAACCGTAATAAGCGAGAATTTGCAGGGCGATAAAAAGAAGCCCCAACGCGACCGCGAGGAGCTTGCCCACTTTTTTGAGCGCGTAGCCCGCGGCGAAACCAGCGAGGAGACCAAAAGAGATTTGTTGCAAGTAGGGCGCAACGGTGGTGAGGTCGGGGACATCTACGTTCACGCGGGAGTGTATCACGGGAGAAAGCCAAACGTGAGGCACACGCAAACCTCGAACAGCGCCTCCTAAAATCAACCCTAACGTCCCCTACCGATGTGAGGTATGATGTGCATGTGATGTTTCGCATCCATCCACGCGTTAAACGCGCTCTCGAGCACAGCGAGGCCGTGGTGGCCTTGGAGTCCACCGTCGTCACGCACGGCCTGCCGCGCCCGGACAATTTGGCGC
The DNA here is from genome assembly GCA_965214995.1 of Trueperaceae bacterium. Taxonomy (GTDB): domain Bacteria; phylum Deinococcota; class Deinococci; order Deinococcales; family Trueperaceae; genus CBDCCT01. The sequence goes on along the minus strand of CBDCCT010000002.1, from coordinate 1,790,380 downwards.
TGGCGGAAGGGCTCGAGTCGGTCGTCGAAGCCGCGGGCGCGGTTCCCGCCACGGTTGGTTTGGTGCGCGGCGACCTCGTGGTGGGACTCGACGCGGACGAGCTTCAGCACCTCGCCACGCACGATGTACATAAAGCTTCTCTTTGGAACCTTGCCGCTTTGGCGGCGGCGGGCGCGGACGCGGGCACAACCGTCGCCACGACGCTTCACGCGGCGGCACACGTCGGCATCAAAGTGTTCGCCACGGGCGGTATAGGAGGGGTTCACGGAGACGATGTGCCTGGGGACGAGAGCGGCCAAACGTTTGACGAATCCGCCGACTTAGGAGCGCTCGCGCGCTACAGGGTTGTGACCGTTTGCGCCGGGCCGAAGTCCATTCTGGACGTAGGCGCGACCCTGGAGCGGCTCGAGAGCCTAGGCGTGAGCGTGCTCGGCTACCAGACCGACTTTTTAGCGGGCTTTCATGTGCCCGAGACATCTTTGCCCGTGGCGGCGCGCTGCGAGAGCCCGGAGGAGGTCGCGCGCGTCTTTGAGGCGGCGCACGCGCTCGGTCTGCCCGGCTCGCCGCTCGTCTGCAAACCCATATCAAAGGGTTTGGACGCCGCCGAACTAAAGGGCTGGCTCGCCCAGGCGCAGCGCGAGGCCGCAGGGAGAGGCTTAAGCGGCAAAGACCTGACGCCTTTTTTACTCGCCAAGCTCGCCGAACTCTCCAACGGACGCAGCGTTGAGGTCAACCGCAGGTTGTTAGAAGAGAACGCCCGCTTAGGCGCCGAGATAGCCCGCGCGCTGGCCCGAATTATGAAACCAGAAGCCGTACCAGAAGCCGGATGTGACGCGCCCACAACGTTCAAGGCCGGTTTCACAGCCAACTCTCAAAAGATTGGTGACGCACCATGAGCGATGCCCCCCTGACGAACCCGAGAGACGCCGCCCCCTTACCCCCCAGACCCCAGCGGCTCGGCGACGTGCTACGCGAGGCGCGCGAGGAAAAGGGCCTGGACATAAGCGACGTGGCCCGCATCACGCACGTCCGCAAGGAATATTTGAAAGCGCTCGACGAGGGGCGCTACGGCGACCTGCCCGAGGAGGTCTACACCCGCAACTTCATCAAGCTCTACGCGCAGGCGGTGGGCTTAGACGACGTGCGGCTGCTCGAGCGTTACAGCCGTGAGCGCGAGCTTGCAGAGTCTTCTGTAAACGACGCACCCCGACCCATCACGCCGCCCTCCACGCGCCCGCGTAAACAGACCCGACAACCCAGGGCGGCGCGTGGCAACGGGGGCGCGGGCATCGTCACCATCCTTCTTAGCTTGATATTCGTCGGGGTGCTCGTCGGGGTAGCGGTCTGGGGTTATAACGAACTCTTTTTCACCTCAGACTCGCGGCTCACCCGGACTACTGAGGAAAATACGGCGGCTGTGACGGGCACACAAGCCGAGGCAGAAACACCAGGGGCTGAAACCGGGGAGACTGGGGCTGGAGCGGATGAGGCCGGAGCGGCCCAGACCGACCCCATCAGGGCTGCGGCGGCGGGGGCGGCCTCGAGCCAAGCCTCAACCCAGGACACGTCCGTCACGGGCGCGGGCGCGGCTCCCGCGGACACGGTATTCCTGACCCTCACCTCGGTGCCCCCCAACGCGGAAGTGAGCATCGACAACTACGACTTTCCCGGCACCACCCCGCTCACGCGCGCGCCCATGACCCCGGGCGAGAACCGCGTGTTGCGGGTGAACCTCGAGGGCTTTGAACCCTACGAGGTGCCCATCGACCTCTCCTACGACCGCAACCTCTCGGTGGTGCTGACCCCTCTGGAGAGCGCGACGGGGGGCACCCTCATCGAGGGCGCGGGCGCGGCGACGGACACCGTGGTGGACGGGGCGGTCGTCGATACGGACGCCCCCACGGGCGGCGCGGTGCCCGGTGCCGAGGGCACCCTTACCGTCACCGCTGAGGCGACCTCGTGGTTGGAGGTCTACGGAGGCGCGGCAAGGGGCGAGGGTGAAACGCTGCTCTACCGCAACGTCGAGCCCGGCGAGACGCTCACCTTCGAGACGCCCGTCTACCTCTTCGCGGGCAACGCGGGCGGCGTGCTCGTCGCCGAGGGGGGCGGCGAGCGCGCGCCTTTAGGCGGCAGCGGTCAGGTGCTGGGCCGCGCCTTTGGCGAGTAGCGTGAGTTTTAGCGTGACCCAGTAGCATGGTCTGGTTTCTCGCCTCCCGCTCGCTCCAAGGTCGCCCGCTCCGCACCTTTCTGACCGCCCTGGGCATCGCCGTGGCGGTGGGCTCGATGGTGATTTTTCTTTCATTAGGCGAAGGTTTACGAAAGGTCTACACGGAAGGTCTCGGCAACATCGGCCCCGACCTGCAAGTGAGCTACGGCCCCTTCGACGCGGCCTCACTCACCGCCGTGCCCGAGCTGCCGCTCTCGTACCTGGAGGATTTACGAGAGGCCGCCCCGACTTACGGCATAGAAAACATCACGCCCCTGCTTTTTTACGTCCGCGGCGGCCTGAGCATAAGCAGTTCGTTTATCTTCGAGGGGCTGCCGCCGGGGGAGGATATAAGCAACATCTATTACGGGTATACGCTGCTCGAGGGCCGCACCCTCCAAGCGGGCGACGAAGGCGCACACGTCGCCGTCATCGGCTCGCAGACTGCGGGGCGGAGCGGCTTGGGCCTGGGCGACACGCTGCGCCTCAACCCGGAGGCGAGTTTTGAAATTGTCGGCGTGGCGGAGTCCGAGGGCGGCTTGGCCGACAACACCATTTTCGTGCCCTTAAAACCCCTCCAGGACGCCATCGGCATCCGCGACCGCGTCACCTTTCTGGCGCTCGACCTGGCGAACCCCGCGAGCGCCGCCGAGACCGCGGAAAGGCTCGCCGCCGCCTTCCCCAAACTCGGCTTTCAGACCCGCGGCGACGTGCTGGGCGTCATCGAGCAGGGCATCCGCGTGAGCGACGTGCTCAGGCTGGGCATCTCCGCCATTTCGCTCATCGTCGGGGCCATCGCCGTGGCGAACACGATGCTGATGAGCGTGTTCGAGCGCACCAAGGAGTTCGGGGTGGTGCGGGCGCTGGGGGCCAAGCCGCGCTTTCTCTTCGGGCTTGTTCTCGTTGAGTCGGTGCTCCTGAGCCTCGTCGGCGCGCTCTTCGGGGTGGGATTGGGGCGGCTCGGCATCGTCGTCGTCAATCGCGTGACGGAAGGGCTTATTGGCCTGGACGTGGCCGCGCTGACGTTGCGGCTAGTGCTGTTCGCGGTGGCGGTGGCGCTAGCGATGGGGCTCGTTTCGGGTTTCTTGCCCGCGGCGAGGGCCGCGCGTCTGCCCGTCGCGGTGGCAATGTCAAGAGAATAGGGTCACGGGAGTAAGAGAAAGGTCTTTAACGGCCTCCTGCAAAGGTAGGAAGACGACTCGAGACGTTATAAGATTTACTAAGCAAATGCAGACACTTGTAAAAGTCAAAGACCTGGCGAAAGGCTACCGGAAGCGTAAAGCCAAAGAGCCCGTGAGAGCCGTTGACGGCGTTTCCTTCGAGGTCAGGCGGGGGGAAATCTTGGGTCTGCTCGGACCCAACGGGGCGGGCAAAACCACGACCATCAAGATGATGTGCGGGCTCGTCCGGCCCGACGCGGGCAGCGTCATGATTGCCGGTCTTGACATCGGGCGGCAGCGCCTGCGCGCCCTGCAACACATCAGCGCCGTGTTGGAGGGCAACAGGAACCTGTACTGGCGCTTGAGCGTGCGCGAGAACTTGGAGTATTTCGCGGGCAACCGGGGCCGCTCGAGGCGGGGCGCGAGAGCGGATATTGACCGGTTGCTCGAGCAGTTCAGCCTGGCCGACAAGGAAAAAGAGCTTGTCAACAACCTCTCGCGCGGGATGCAGCAAAAGCTCGCCATCGCCGTGGCGATGCTCGCTGGCACCGACGTGATTCTGCTCGACGAACCCACCCTCGGCCTCGACGTCGAGACGGGCTACGAGGTGAGGCGGCTCCTGCGCGACATCGCCCAAAACGAGGGCCGCACCGTGATTATTAGCACCCACGACATGGCCGTGGTGCAAGACCTGTGCGAGCGTACCGTCATCATCAACGCGGGCCGGGTGGTGGTGGACGACAAGGTAAGTCATCTTCTCAAACTCTTCCAGACGCGCGCCTACGACGTCACGCTCGGCGCGCCCTTGACAATGGGCCAGAGGGAAAAACTTAGCGCCAGCTTTCCGGTGGTGAATCTCGACCACGACGGCTCCGGGCGGGTGCTCAGGGTGAATCTAGAGCACGGCGAGGACATTTACACCCTCATGGACATCTTGAAAGAGGCGCGCACCCCGGTCGAGTCGCTTGACCGGACCACCATCAACTTCGAAAGCGTGTTTAGAAAGCTTGTGGCCGAGCGGGAGCCTCATGTCGTCCGTTAACGTTCTCGTCGCCAACGTCCGCAAAGTGGGCATCGAACTCGTGCGCTACTTGCCCAACACCATCAGCACGATTGTCACGTTTTACGCTATCTTTCTGCTTTTTTTCCTGGGCATCCGCGTTGTTGGCGGCGGCGACCTGACGGGTGAGAGTTCGGAGTACCTCATCGTCAGCATGGTGCTCTGGTTTTTGGCGCTCGTGGCGATGCAGGGCATCGGCTGGGAAATCACCACCGAGGCGACGCGCGGTACCTTAGAGCAGCTTTACATGTCGCCTGTGGGTGCTTGGCGCATCCTCCTCGCGCGGATGCTCGGCACGGTGCTGGTCAACCTCGTTATCATCATTGTTGTGTTGGTTTTGAGTATGTTCACCGCGGGCCGGTGGCTCGCCTTTGACGTGCTCACGCTCCTCCCGCTCTTCGCCCTGACGATTTCTTGCATGATAGGCGTCGGGTTTATGGTGGCGGGGCTGGCGCTGGTGTTCAAGCAGGTTCAGGCGCTGTTGCAAATCGCGCAGTTCATGTTTTTCGCGCTCGTGGCGGTGCCCGTCACGCTTTCGCCTTATCTGGAGGCGCTGCCCGTCGTGCGCGGCGCGTCGATGATTCGTCAGGCGATGACCCAGGGCGTTACGCTTACGCAATTTTCGGGTGCGGCTTGGGCGCTGCTTTTAGGGAACGCCCTCGTCTACTTCGCGCTGGGCGTTTTCCTGTACAAGCTCGCCGAGCGTCGGGCGATGGCGAGGGGGCTGCTGGGGCAATATTAGTCCTGCGGTGATATTTACATTCAAGTTTGTTACGGAGGGAAGTGGCTCGAGCCTAAAGGGCAAAAACCTGCTCCGTCACAAAGGTCGCAGTTTGGGCCGCCCCCACGGGATATGCTGACCCGTGCTCCAAGCGCGACATTTGTCCAAAATCTACCGCGACCCCTCGGGCGAGGTTCCCGCCCTCGTCGACTTCAGCCACACCTTTGACCGCGGCCGACTCACCGCCATTATGGGACCTTCCGGCTCGGGCAAGTCCACGCTGCTCAACGTGCTCGCCGGGCTCGACGTGCCCACGCGCGGCACCCTGCACTTTCACGATGTCCTGATGAACACGCTTTCCGAGAGCGCCCGCGCCGAACTCAGGCTGCGCAAGTTCGGTTTTATTTTCCAGTCGTTTAACCTGGTCTCGGTGCTAAGTGCCCGGCAGAACGTCGCCTTTCCGATGGGGCTGGCCGGGGTGGGAGCGGGCGAGCGACGCGCACGGAGTTTGGCGCTTTTAGAACGTTTCGGCTTAGGCAAGCGCACAAAGCACCTCCCTTACAAACTCTCCGGCGGCGAACGCCAGCGCGTCGCGGTGGCGCGGGCGCTTGCCAACGACCCCGAGGTCGTGTTTGCCGACGAGCCGACGGGCAACCTGGACTCCAAAAGCGGCGAGGGCGTCTTGTCGGTTTTGCAAGAGGTGGCGAGGGAGGGGCGTTGCGTTATCGTGGTGACGCACGACCCCAGAATCGCCGAGCGGGCGGACGAGGTGTTGGAGCTTCAAGACGGGCGCTTACAGGCGCACCAGCACAATGCACGCGGGGCTGAAGGGGCACAGGAAGGTTCCAAAGTCGAACTCGCAAAGGAACGTGCGTGACCCGCGTTCGCGCCGCTCAACTGGGGGCGCTGCTCGCTTTTCTGGGCGTGGCGCTGGGCGCGTTTGGGACGCACAGCCTCACGGGTGTGCTTGCCCCTGAGCGGCTTGGCACCTTCCAGACGGGTATCCGCTACCAGATGTACCACGCGCTCTCGCTGCTCGCTATTGGCGCGCTGCCGCTACGCACGTACCGCCCCGCGCTTCTCTTGTTCGTCGGCAGCGTCATCTTTTCAGGTTCGCTTTACGTTCTCGCGCTGAGCGGCGTTACTTGGCTCGGCGCGGTGGCACCTATTGGGGGCGTGTTGCAACTTGCAGGTTGGGCCTGGCTCTTTTTCGCCTTACGAAAATAAAGCAAACGCGCGGACAAAGCAAGAAGGCGGGCCTGTGCCCGCCTCAATTTTTAACGAGAGAGTGACGTTCTAGCCGTTGTTCCGCCCTTCTTCGTTGCCGCTTCCCTGCCCACTACTCTTGGACGTGTTCACATTAATTTTGCGCGGCTTGGTGCTTTCCGAGCGGGGGACGAGAAGGTTGAGCACGCCGTTCTCATAACTCGCTTCCACCTTGCTCAGGTCGTAGGTGTTGGGGATGTTAAAGGAGCGGCTGAACTCGCCCTTGGGTCGCCCCTGGTAGTGGACGGTTTGCGACTCGCTCTTCTTGTAGTGCCGCGTCGCCTTGACGGTGAGGCTGCTTTGCTCGGTGGTTACGTCCAAGCTGCCCTCGTCCACGTCGGGCAGGTCCAGGTAGATAAACAGGCCTTCGGTGTCCTCCACGATGTCGGTCGCGGGCGCCCAGGTGCTCACCGCTCTCTCCCCTCTCGCCGCGCGGTCGATGCGGCGCTGCATGTCCTCTAATTCTTCCCACGGATTCCAGTTTTGCAACATTGCGCTACCTCCTCGAGAAATGTTAGGCCGCGCGTGAGGGTCCGCAAAGTAGAGCGACCTACAGAGTTCCGTTATTCCTCCTCGCTGGTTGGTGGGATGACGTGGGTGCGGACGAGTTCCCCGAACCATTCGAACGAACGCTTGGGGGTGCGGCGCTGCGTGGGGTAGTCCACATGGATGAGACCGAAACGCTTGCTGTACCCCTCCGCCCACTCGAAGTTGTCGAGGAGCGACCAGGCGAAATAACCTTTTACATTCGCGCCCGCTTCCAACGCGCGGTGGAGCGCCCCCAAATATCCCGCAAAAAAGGCGATACGGTCACTGTCTTCAACCTGACCGTCCGGCGTCGGCACGTCGGGAAAGGCCGCGCCGTTCTCGGTCACATAAACGGTGGGGTTGTCGTAGTTCTGGGCGAGGTCCATGAGCTGTTCATAAAGCGCGTCGGGGTAAACTTCCCAACCCGTGTCGGTTAGCGTGGCGTCAGGCGGCGGGGGTGCCTGCGACGCGCCCAGAGGGGCGCTTCTATCAGCCCGGACGCGCGTGCGTGTGTAGAGGTTTAGGCCTAAGAAGTCAACGGGATGTTTTATAAGTTCCAAGTCGCCGTCACGGAAGTAGGGCTCGAGCACCCCCCTCACCCCTTCCGGATAGCGCCCGCGAAAGAGCGGGTCCAAAAAGGCGCGGTTGCTCCACGCGTCGAACATTTCCGCCGCCCGCGCGTCCTCTTCCGTGTCCGTGGCAGAGTGAACGGGTTGTAAGTTGAGGACGGTGCCAAGCTTCCAACGCTCGTTAGTTTCCCGCAGCATCTTGAGCGCCGACCCCTGCGCCAAGTTCTGATGGTGGACGGCGGCGGCGTAGGCGTCTTTGCTTTTGAGCCCCGGCGCGTGTACGCCCAGCAGGTGACCCAAAAGCGCGGTGATGAAGGGTTCGTTGAGCATGACGAAATGCTCCACCCGGTCGCCGTAGCGCTCGGCCACATAGGCCGCGTAGTCGGTAAACCAGTGGACGATGTCCCGATTCTCCCACCCCCCCTTGTCCTGGAGCGCCTGCGGCAAATCCCAGTGGTACAAGCAGAGCCAGGGCGCGATGTCCGCCTCCAAAAGCGTGTCGATAAGCCGGTCATAAAAGTCGCCGCCCTTGGGGTTGGGCCGCCCGCGGCCTTCGGGGAGTAGGCGGCTCCAGGAGGTCGAGAAGCGGTAGGCGTCCAAACCCAACTCGGCCATCAGCGCGACGTCCTCGGCGTAGCGGTGGTAGTGGTCGCAGGCTGTGTCCCCGGTGTCGCCGTTTTTCACCCGGCCGGGCGTGTGGCTAAAGGTGTCCCAAATGCTCCGCCCCCGGCCGTCCTCGTACGAGGCACCTTCGATCTGATAGCTCGCGGTCGAAGCGCCCCACAAAAAATCTTCCGGAAATTCAATCATAACGCCAGTGTAAGAGTCGGCCCGGCGGCGCATTGCAAGGGTGAGCGCAAAGGGGCGCGCATTCTCTACGGTTTGAGTGACAGGGTGGGTGACCGGGGTACGATGGGGGGCGTGCCGTCCCCCACCCGCCTCTCTCTCATACTCGCCCTCGGCGTCGTTTCTGTTGGTCTCGCGGCCATTTTCATCCGCTTGGCCGACGCGCCCGGCGTGGTGGTCGCGGCCTACCGCATGGTGGCCGCCAGCCTCGTGCTGCTGCCCTGGACCTTGCGGGCACTTCGGAGGAGCGCGCCCACTCGAGCCTCTCTAGGCTACACGGTGCTCGCGGGCATATTTTTGGGTGCCCACTTTGCCACCTGGATTACCTCACTTTCCTATACAAGCGTGGCCGCAAGCGTGACGCTGGTGACCACGAGCCCGCTCTGGGTCGCGCTCTTTAGCTGGCTCTTTTTGGGCGTCGCCCCCGCCTTTACGGTGATTCTGGGCGCGCTCACGGCGGTGTTGGGGGGGGCGCTCATCGGCTTTGGGGACTTGCAAGGAGGTAGCGCGCCCCTTGTGGGCGACCTGCTCGCGCTCGCGGGGGCGGTGACCGTCTCCGCCTACTACTTGCTCGGGCGCGCCGCGCAGGCGCGGGGCTTGAGTTTGCAGGCTTATATCGGCGTGGCTTACGGCGTGGCGGCGCTGGTGCTGTTGCCCCTGCCTCTCCTTCTGGGCTTTTCTTATGCAGGCTACAGCCCCGCGACCTTTTTTTGGATTCTGCTCCTCGCGCTCGTGCCGCAGCTCGCCGGTCACACAAGCTTTAACTACGCGCTCAAATACCTAGACCCCACGGTCGTCGCCACGGTGACGCTCTTAGAGCCCCTCGTCTCGACAGGCCTGGCCTTGCTCTTTCTTGGCGAAACGCCCGGCGCGCTCACCATCATCGGCGCGCTCATCTTGCTCGCGGGCGTCGCGCTGGGCACGCGCAACGCGAGGAGGGCGGCGGGAACCCTCTAGGCGAGGCCTGGGGTGTTCAAGGTTTACGGCCTCGCAAGATACAACCCTATGGGCCTCGAGAAAGCTTTATCAAATTTCTCACGTTGCTTGATGCTACGTGCCGCCTTGTGAAATATGGTATAGTTACGCACGTGAGTGATCTTGCGAGCCCTCAACGTGTTGCGCAAGACCGCACGAAACACACAGACACAATTGACAACTGAGGCCGACGCCCAAAGCGTCGGCGCAGTGCTGTTTTGATGAGAGGGGAGTGCAGATTGAAAGCAACCAAGGAATACAAAAACGGGGATCAGGTCGTGCTACCGCCCTACGGGGTCGGCATCGTCTCGGGGACGACGACGCGCACCGTGGCCGGTTCGGACCACCAGTATTACCAGGTCGACTTTCCCAACGGCACCTCGCGCGCGTTCGTGCCCGTGGCCTCGCCGCAGGCCGCCGGCTTGCGACCCGCCCTGACCGAGGAAGAGGTGCAGGGCGTGCTGGAGCGCTTAAACAACGGCCGCATCAACCTGCCCAAGCAGTGGGCGGCCCGCCACCGCCGCGTGACCGAAATTCTTTCATCCGGCGACCCCTACCAGATTGCCACCTTAGGCAGCGAGCTGCGCCGCTGGGACCTGGAGCGCGGTTTGCCCGACTTGGACCGTCAGGCCTACCGCCGCGCGCTGCGCCTCCTGGCGGGCGAGATCAGCGCGGTGCTGGGGATTACCCCCAAAGAGGCGCGCGCCATGATGGACGCGGGCGAGGACGACGAGCTAAATTAGCGTTTTAAGATAATTGTGAAAGAGCCGGACTTGCTCCGGCTCTTTTTATTTCCTGCTTCGTGACTGTGACGGGTGCGGTTGATTCGACCGCACCCAAACTTGGTGGTTAGCGCCCTCGAGCGGGGGGCTCGAGCCGCCCCAAAAGTTCGGCAAGCGCAGCGTTCATGTCGGGCGCGGGATTCGAGGTTGACTCGGCTTGGCCCGTGGCCGCAAAGGGCTGCATCACGATGATCACGTTCGTGAGGGACGATCCTGGGGCCACGGCGAGGTCCGGGTTTCCGTTGGGACCCGTGTATAGCCCGAACGGCTCGCGGTCATCTACAGCGCCGTTGTCATTGAGGTCTTGCCACGCCGCCGCCCAGTAGGTGCCTGGCTCGAGGTCGGGGATGGTATAGGGAACCGTGTTCGAGGTGATCTCCACCTCGACCAATTTTGAGCGGTCTAAGTCGAAGTCGCTACACCCCAGCGTGCAGTAGAACGCCACGACGTAGGTAATGAGGTCTTCCGTCGGCGGGGGAGGAGGCGGTGCCGGCGGGTTGGGTCCGCCGCCGCCCTGCCCGCTCAGCGCCGCCGCCGCGTCGACCAAACCGGCGCCGCAGCCCTCACTGCACGAGCTTATGGGCGTCGCCGCGCTTTGTAAGCGCGTCAGCACCTCGTTAAAACCCAGTCCGGGCTCTCTGGCGAGCATCAAGGCCACGATCCCGGCGATGTGCGGGCTCGCCATCGAGGTACCCTGGTAGAAGTCGTAGGAGCCTACCAGGCCGTCCGCGGTCTCCACCGCGATGGTGCTCAGCACGCCCGCCGGAAACTCGCTGCCCTCCACGATAAAGCTCTGGTTGACGTCGCCGCCCGCCGCCATCACGTCGATGACGCCGCCATAATTAGAGTAGGGCGCGCGGGTGTTCTGCGGCCCGGTCGCCCCCACCGTGATGACGCCTTCGCAGCTCGCCGGGAACCAGGTGGCGGCGTCTTCGTCGGCGTTGCCTGCGGCCACCACCGTGATAGCGCCATCGGCGACCAGTGACCCGAACAATTGGCTTATTTCGGCTGGGCAAGGCTCGCCAGTGTTGCCGCCCAAGCTCATGTTGATGACCCTTGCCGGGTTGGAATTGGCGGGGGCGCCGGATATGCTCCTCCCAGCCGCCCAGGCCACCCCGTCGAGGATGTCCACGATGGTGCCACCGCCGTCACCCAGGACCCGCACGGGCACCACCTTGGCGCCCCAGCTCACGCCGGCCACGCCGCCGCCGTTGTTCGTCCGCGCGGCGATGGTGCCCGCCACGTGCGAGCCGTGATAGTCGGAATTGACGCCTTCATCAAAAGGATCGGGATCGCGGCCATCGCCATCGACGGCCGTGGCCGGATCACTGATGAAGTCGTAGCCGGGGAGCAGGTTGTCGATGAGGTCCGGGTGGCCCACCGCGCCGGTGTCAACCACGGCCACCGTGACCGGGCTGCTCGTGCCGTCCTCGATATCCCAGGCCGCGGGCAGGTTCATCACGTCATAGTGCCACTGCAGGGGGTAAGCCTCGTCGTTCGGGGTCTTGAGGGCGTGCAAAATCCAATTGGGATAAGCAGACGCCACGTCGGGGCGCGCCCGCAGGCTGTTAACCAAAGCCAGCGTGGCCGCCTGGGTCAGACCGCCCGCGCGGTAGAGCCGCAGGTCGGAGGGCCCCAAGTCAAGCGTGCGCACCGCGGTGAGTTCAACGCCGCCGACGCGCAAAGTGCCGAGCCCTTGCGCGCTGACGCCCTCCTTGAAATTCACCAGCACCTCGCCGGGAACAACCTCTACGGCGCGGTTGGCGTTCAGGTCGTTGCTTTTCTGAGGGCTGATGACGAAATCGTCAGGCATACTCAGGGGCTCTAAGCCCGAGCCTTTTCCTGCCACCCCGCCAAAGGGGGAGGAGCCGGGATAAATGAGCGCCCCCGAAATAGAACTGCTGCCCCGCGCCATCACGATGTCGACGTTCCGGGCCGGCACGACGACGAGCGCTTCCGTCTCGCCGATGTGGTCGCCTTCGTCGATCTCGCCGTTGTTGTTGGCGTCTTTGATGGCGATGATGCTGTAGCTTTGGCCCGCCTCGAGGCCGCTAAACGCGTACGGGGCGCTCCCGCCGCTCCCGGTGAGCGTGAGCTGCTTACTCTGCGAATTGTTACAACTTCCTAAAAAGCAGGCGTACACGAACGTGTCATCAATCGTTACACCGCTGGGCGCGGTGACCGTGCCCGAAATACCGCCGCCTCCGCCGCCGTCCGGCCCCCCGCCGCCGCACGCCGCCAGGGCGAGAATGCAGGCAAAACCAAGCAGCCGTGAACCCATACGCTTCATGAAAAATTCCTTTCCGTCAACGACTTTGCTCGAATTGCACCGAAAGAGGATGACGTCCCGATCTTCTCGCTCGCGCCCGCTCCGGTGGCTGCTCGAGTGTAACATTCTTCACACCTGTTTTAGAAGTGCTTTTTAGGCACAATCTCAAAAGTAGTGTGCCGCGCTGGTCAGTCACAGGTCTCGCTTACGTCGCCGTACGCGTTGTTGCCAAAGGTGTTGCCGGGGCCGAGCTCGAGCACTGATTCGTCGTCCGCGCAGATGCCCCAGGTGCCGCTGCCGCTAATGACGCTGTTGCTGACTTTGGCGTAACTTTGTTCAAACGCGCTGATAAGGGTGATGTTGCCTGCGCTGTAGGAACCGCTGCCGCCGTTACGCACTTCAACATGATCCAAAACGTTGTCGCGCGAACCATTCTCAAAGTATGAGGTTCCTTCCCAATAGCCCTGCACGTCTTGCTCCCCGGTAAAAAGGATGGGGGCTTGGGGTGTGCCGACTGCTTTGAGCGCGACCGTATCCTATACATTCACGCTGGCGTCACTACCGAAAACGAGGCTGACGCCGGGCTCGAGCGTGATCGTGCCGTTGTTGATGTACACGGCGACGGCGACAAAATAGGGCACGTTGAGCTTTCTCCACGTCGCGCTCTCGCGAAAACAGCTTTTGAACGGTTGTGGCTGAGCGTGTGGTGTGGACGTTTCCCAGCGGTTTTTGTAAACTCGTTCATTATGAAATGGGAGTACCAGACACTTCTTGTACGCCGCTGGAACAAAGATGACGGCGGTGTTGTACGCTGCATCGACGGCGTCCAACTCGAGGATTGGCAGAAACTCAACTGGACGCTCGTGAGTGCGCTTGCTCAACTTGGCAGGGAAGGTTGGGAGCTTGTTCAGGTCGTCTGGCGCGATCAACAAGGAACAACAACTTATGAACCACTTTATATTTTCAAACGTCCTCTGAACGGGTACGACAAAGAAATCTGAGGACGATGGCGTACGCCGCGTAGTCGTCGAGCAGCTTGGGCGGTGGCCGTAAACCTCTGGGCAGGAGGCGCAGCAGGCCTTTGGGAGGATGATCCTTGAAATAAAGCGCGCGCGCCTCGAGCGTCGTCCCCGCCTCATCCACCACCGCAAAACCTAGGGCACGCGCGCGGAGCACCCTTTTGACACCCTCCGCGCCCGTACCATTCCCGACCACGAGAGTCGCACCGCGGGGGATGTGTAGCGTCTTCAACGCCTCCAACGTAATGATGTTGCGGTAGACGAGTTCATTATCCTTAACAAACGCGACCCCCACATTTTTTCCCGGGTCGAGACCGACGATCACATAGGTGAGAATAACAAAAGAGAGGGCCGGAATCCGGCCCTCTCACACTTTCTCGGTTTAGCTTTACGCCTCGGGGCGTTTTTCTTTCTCCCCGGCGGGACGCGCGGGCGCTTTCACGGCCTCGCGGGCGGGCGCGGCTTGCCGACGTTCCAACATGCGCACGTCGGCCACGCGGGTGTTGCGGATTTGCTCCAAACCTGTACCCGCAGGGATGAGGCGGCCCAGAATTACGTTCTCCTTGAGGCCGACTAAGTCGTCGGCTTTGCCCGAGACCGCCGCCTCGGTCAGCACGTGCGTGGTGTGCTGGAACGACGCCGCCGAGAGCCAGGACTTGGTCGACAAGCTCGCCTTGGTGATGCCCAACAGAACGGGCTTCCAGCTCGCGGGCTCCTTGCCGTCGTCCAACAGGCGGTCGTTGACCTCTTCGACGTCGAAGCGCTCAGCCGTCTGGCCCTCCAAAAGCTCGGAGTCGCCGGACTCTAAAATCTCGACGAACTTGAGCATCTGCCGGACGATGACCTCGATGTGCTTGTCGTGCACCGAGACGCCCTGGCCGCGGTAGACGCGCTGGATTTCTTCGACCAAGTAGCGCTGCGCGGCGTCGGGGCCCCTCGACTCCAAGAGGTCGTGCGGGTTGACCGCACCCCTTGTAAGCTGGTCGCCTGCCTCGACCCGCTCGCCGTCGCGGACGGTTAAGCGGGTGGTCTTGTCGATGCGGTAGACCTTGCTAAAGTCACCGTCTTCCGAAGACACGGTGAGGCGGTAGCGGTCCTCGTCCTCGTCGATGGCGACGACCCCGTCAAGATCGGAAATGACCGCCTTGATTTTGGGCTTACGCGCCTCGACGAGTTCAATCACGCGCGGCAGACCCTGGGTGATGTCGCCGCCCGTGGCGATGCCGCCCGTGTGGAAGGTGCGCATGGTGAGCTGGGTGCCGGGTTCGCCAATCGACTCGGCGGCGATGACGCCCACCGCCTCGCCAATTGACACGGGCCGCATGAGGGACATATCGAGGCCGTAGCACGTCTGGCAAACCCCGGCCCTGGTCTGACAGACGAGCGGCGAGCGCACCTCGACGCTGCGGACCTCAGGATGGTCCGCCAGACGCGTGTAGATGGCCGCGACGTCGGCGTCCATGAGGATGGTGCCCGCCCGGTAGGAAAGCTCATCCACCTCAAAGTCGAGCGCCAAGGTGCGCCCGTAGAGGCTCATCTCCACCTGGCTCTTGGGCCGCAGGCGGCCTTCGGAGGTATAGAACTGGACTTCTAAAAAGTCCGCGGTACCGCAGTCGTGCTCGCGGACCACGATTTCGTGCGCCACGTCGACGAGCTTACGCGTTAAGTAGCCCGAGTCGGCGGTGCGCAAGGCGGTGTCGGCGCCGCCCTTGCGCGCGCCGTGGGTCGAGATGAAGTATTCGAGCACGTCCAGCCCTTCGCGGAAGTTCGCGCGGATGGGCAGCTCGATGGTCTCGCCCGAGGGCTTCGCCATGAGCCCGCGCATCCCGGCGAGCTGGCGAATCTGCTGCGGGTTACCCCGCGCCCCGGACTGCGCCATGACAAAAAGCGGGTTAAAGGGCATGTTGTCCTTGAAGTTGTCGAACACAGCCTGCTTGACGCCCTCGGTGGTGTCGTTCCAGAGCCTTACCACCTGGCTGTAGCGCTCTTGGTCGGTGACAAAGCCGCGCTCAAAGGCGGTCTCGATACGCTCGAGCTTCCCCTGCGCCTCCGCCAGAAGCTCCCGCTTCGCAGGCGGAATAGCCACGTCGTCGATGCCGATGGTGATGCCCGAGGTGGTCGAGAGCTCGAAACCGTAGTCCTTGAGCGCGTCCAGGAGTTTGGCGGTGCGCTCAATGCCTAAGAGCTTGAACGAGTCCGTCACGAGGTCGCGCAGGGCGTTCTTCTCGTACGCGGTGTCGTAGCGGATCATCGAGGCGGGCACCTCGCCGCCGTCCTCGGACAGGGTCTCGCGCACGAAGCGCGCGAAGAACATCCGGCCCGGGCTCGTCTCCATCGTCTCGCCACCTATCTTGACCGTGACCACGTCCTGCATGTCTATTTCGCCGCGGTCGACCGCCAGGAGCGCCTCGTCCACCGAAGAGAAGCGGTACTTGAGGCGGCCCGCGCTCGTTTCCTTGCCGTTGACGGTGATGCTGCTGTTGAGGTCTAACTCGCCCGCGGCGTGGGCGGCCAACGCGTCGCTTACGCTGTCATAGGTGTTACCGACGCCCTTACGACCGATGTGAACTTGGGTGAGCACGAACAGACCCAAGATGATGTCGCGGCTCGCCTGCACGTTCGGGTTGCCGTGCGCGGGCGAAAGCAGGTTGTGCGAGGCGAGCATCTGCAAGCGCCCCTCGGACTGCGCGTAGACGGATAAAGGCACGTGAATCGCCATCTGGTCGCCGTCGAAGTCGGCGTTAAAGGCCTCGCAGACCAGCGGGTGAAGCTGGATGGCCTGGCCCTCGACCAGCACGGGCTCGAAAGCCTGAATACCTAAACGGTGCAGCGTCGGCGCGCGGTTCAAGAGCACCACGCGGTCTTGAATCACTTCCTCCAACGCGTCCCAAATCTCGTCGCGGGTGTCGCGGTAGCGTTCTAAAAGCTTGCGCGCGCTCTTGATGTTCGAGACGATGCCGCGCTCCTCTAAGGTCTTGAACAAAAAGGGCTTGAAGAGTTCCAACGCCATGCGCTTGGGCACCCCGCACTGGTGGAGTTTGAGCTGCGGGCCGACCACGATGACGCTTCTACCCGAGTAGTCCACGCGCTTGCCCAGCAGGTTCTGACGGAAACGGCCCTGCTTGCCGCCCAACAGGTCGGTGAGACTACGCAGCGGGCGGTCCGAGCCGGGGTGAACCACCGCGTTGCCGCGGCGTCCGTTGTCGATAAGCGCGTCTACCGCCTCTTGCAACATCCGCTTTTCGTTACGGATGATCATCTCGGGCGCGCCCTGCGCCATGAGCTTTTTGAGGCGGTTGTTGCGGTTGATGAGGCGGCGGTAGAGGTCGTTTAAGTCAGACGTTGCGAAGCGCCCGCCCTCGACCTGCACCATCGGGCGCAGCGCGGGGGGCATGATGGGCACGGCGTCCAGGATCATCCAGGCGGGGTTGTTGCCCGAAGAGATGAAAGAACGCGCAATTTCCAAACGCTTTCTCGCCTTGGCGCGCTTGTGACGGCTCGGGGACTCCATCTCTTCGACCAGCTCGGCCTCGAGCACCTTCAAGTCAATCGTATCCAGAAGCTCGCGCACCGCCTCCGCGCCCATCCGGGCCTCGAAGTCGTACGACTCGATGAGGCGCACCTGCCTACGCACGAGGTCGATTTCGACGCGGCCCGAGATGTCCGCCTTGACCCGGCCGTTGTCCGCCAGCTCATCGCCCGGCACCACCCGGTCGCCGTTGACGACGATGGGCTCGTCGTTGTAGGGGTAAATTTTGGCGCGCGAGACGATGATGGAGGCGGGCTCGGCCAGGTGAACCACCCCGTCGGCCTCGGCAGTGATTTCTTGGGCGGCGTCGATGGCGCCCACGACCTTGTCGCCCTCGGACACCCCAGCGCCATCGCCGACGAGCACGTGCATGGTGGGGTTGATATCGTGTTCGTCGCGGCGCGCCCACTTGACGGTGAGGGTGAGCTCTAGTTCGGGCCCGCGCTTGCGGTTTTTATCGACCTTGAGCGTCGCCTCTTTGGGCGTAGAAAGCTGCGCGCCTTTGGGGGCTCGAGCCAACTCCGCCCCCGCCTCGACAAACTCGCCGTCGCCGGTCGAGAGTTCCATCCCGGCGGGAAGAAAGTAGGACGCGACAATCTCGTCCTCGTCCATGTCGCGGAGGTTCAAGAGCCCGCCGTCCGCGCCGATGGGCAGGAGCTCGACGACGCCCTCTTTCTTGGCGCGAAGAACCACATCGTCATTGAGATCGGCCAGGGGCTGACCGCCCTTGTAGCTCTCCTCTTCAATCCACGCCTTGCTGGGCAGCGTCAAGGTCGCCTCGCGCGCCTCCTGATAGTCAAAAACGACCTTGCGGGGAAAGCGGTACTGCGCCAAACCCGCCATCTTGGACTTGACGCCCTTGGCTAAGCTCTGCCCCGCCTCGACGTAATCGCCGTCGGCCACCACCGCGGCCTCGCCCATCGGCACCGAATAGGTTTCTTGGTGGCCGTAGCGGAGCATCCGGTATTCGTCATCGGTAAGCAAATCACCGCGGCGCAGGGGCTTACCGTCTTTGAGCGCGCTCTGCGGGTCGGTGACGATGTATTTGGCGAAGTAGAGCACCTGCTCCAACTGGCTCGTCGAAAGGTTTAACAGCGAGCCCACCTTGCTCGGGATGTCCTTGACGTACCAGATGTGGGCCGCGGCGGTGGCGAGCTCGATGTGGCCCATCCGGTAGCGGCGCACCGTCGCCTTGGTAACCTCGACGCCGCAACGCTCGCAGGTCTTGCCCTCGTAGCGCTGGCGCTTATATTTGCCGCAGGCGCACTCGAAGTCCTTTTCGGGTCCGAAGATGCGCTCGTCGAACAAGCCGTCGCGCTCGGGCTTCAAGGTGCGGTAGTTAATCGTTTCGGGTTTGGTGACTTCCCCGTAGCTCCAGCCGCGGATTTGTTCCGGGCTGGCAATCTTGATCTGTACTTTATCAAATGCTCTCATGCACGTCCCTTCGCTTCGTAGAAGCGTTTAAAAGAGAGGTAAATTGCGAGGCGGCGGGCTGGAAGATTATGTCCTTCCAGCCGGTCCGAACCTCCGCCACTAACGCCCCCGCCCCGACTCGTCGAAAATGCCCACCGACTTGTCGTTCTTGTCCAAAATCTGCACGTCTAAGCCCAGCGAGTGAAGCTCCTTGACCAAAACCTTGAACGATTCGGGGATGGTGGGCTCCAACACGTCGTTCCCCTTGACGATGGCCTCATAGGCCGCGTTGCGCCCGTCGATATCGTCCGACTTGATGGTCAGCATCTCCTGGAGCGTGTAGGCCGCGCCGTGCGCCTGCAAGGCCCAGCACTCCATCTCGCCCAAACGCTGACCACCAAACTGCGCCTTGCCGCCCAGCGGCTGCTGGGTGATGAGGCTATAGGGGCCCGTCGAGCGCGCGTGCATCTTGTCTTCGACCATGTGGTAGAGCTTCATCACGTACATCACGCCGACCACGATGGGCGCGTCGATGGCCTCGCCCGTGCGCCCGTCGAACAGGACCGCCTTGCCCGTGCGCGCGAGCTTGCGCTGCGCGGCCTCTAAAGACAAGTCGGGCTCAATGATGCCCAACTTGGCCGAGCGCCGCACCACGCCCTCCTCGCGCTTGTCCGCGGAAAAGCCCGCCTCTTGTTGCTCGGCAATTTCCTTTTGCACGGCCTCCTCGAGCAGATCCTTGATTTCTTCCTCTTTGGCCCCGTCGAACACGGGCGTCACAAACGAGACGCCGTGCCGGTAGGCGGCCAGACCTAAGTGCGTTTCCAGAATCTGGCCTAAGTTCATCCTCGAGGGTACGCCCAAGGGGTTGAACACCAAATCCACGGGTGTGCCGTCGCTCAAATAAGGCATGTCCTCGGGCGGCAAGATTTTGGCGACCACGCCCTTGTTCCCGTGGCGGTTAGCGAGCTTGTCGCCCTCGATCAGGCGGCGCTTCTGCGCAATATAAACCCGCACCATCTCCTGCACACCCGGCTTGAGCTCCACACCGGCGTCGTTGCGCCGGAACCTCACGGTGCGCAAAACGATGCCGCCGTCGCCGGGGGGCACCCGCAGCGAGGTGTCTTTAACTTCGCGCGCCTTCTCGCCGAAAATAGAGCGCAGAAGGCGCTCTTCGGGCGTGGGCTCGGTCTCGCCCTTGAAGGAGGTGTGACCGACCAAAATGTCGCCCTGCTTGACCTCCGCGCCGATACGCACCACGCCGTCCTCGTCGAGGTCGCGCAAGGCCGCTTCGGAAAGTCCGGGGATGTCGCGGGTGATCTTTTCGGGCCCTAATTTGGTGTCGCGCGCCTCTTTCTCGAACTTCTCGATGTGAACGCTCGTGTAGGCGTCGCTACGGACGAGCGTTTCAGAGAGCACAATGGCGTCTTCAAAGTTGTAGCCGTCAAAGGGCATGATGGCGATGAGGATGTTTTTGCCCAGCGCCAGGCGGCCGTTCTCCGAGGCGGGGCCATCGGCGATGATCTGACCCGCTTCAACGGTGTCGCCGACGCTCACGATGGGATGCTGGTCTAAGTTGGTGTTCTGGTTCGAACGCTGGAAGCGGGTGAGCAGGTATTCCTTCTCAATCCCCTTCTCGTTCTCCGTTACGATGCGCTTGGCATCGACAAAGCGCACGGTGCCCGCTTCGGTTGCTAACAGGACTGTACCCGAGTCGCGCGACACGCGCGACTCGACGCCCGTGCCCACGAAGGGCGCGTCGGTTTTGATTAAAGGCACCGCCTGCGACTGCATATTCGAGCCCATGAGAGCGCGGTTGGCGTCGTCGTGCTCCAAAAAGGGGATGAGCGAGGTGGGCACCGAGATGATCTGCTTGGGCGACACGTCCACATAATCCACTTCGTCGGGTGAGACGAACACGGGGTCGCCCAGCCTGCGCGCCACCACGCTGTCGTTGACAAAGCCGCCCTCTTCGTCCAATACGGTGTTGGCCTGCGCGATGATGTAGCGGTCCTCCTCGTGCGCGGTCATGTACTCGACGTCGCTCGAGACCCGCCCGTCTTCCACGCGGCGGTAGGGCGCTTCGATAAAGCCGAGTTCATTAACGCGCGCGTAACTTGAGAGCGAGGTAATAAGACCGATGTTGGCCCCCTCGGGCGTCTCAATCGGGCAGATGCGCCCGTAGTGGGTGCGGTGAACGTCGCGCACGTCGAAGCCCGCGCGCTCGCGCGTCAGGCCGCCCGGCCCGAGGGCCGAGATGCGGCGCTTGTGGCGGAGTTCGGACAGGGGGTTGACCTGGTCCTTAAACTGCGAAAGCTGCGAGCGTCCAAAAAACTCGCGCAGGGCCGCCACGATGGGTCGGTTGTTGACGAGCTTTTGCGGGGTGGCCGCGTCGGGGTTGCCCAGGAGCATCCGCTCGCGCACGCCGCGCGCCATCCGCCCGAGCCCGACGCGAATCTGGTCGGCGACGAGCTCGCCCACCGTGCGGATGCGGCGGTTGCCCAGGTGGTCGATATCGTCCGCGCCGTAGCCTTCAACGCCTGCTTGCAGGTTGACGAGGTACTGGATGGTGGGGACGAGACCAAAGTCGGTAAAGCGCCCGTCCTCGAAGCCCAGGAGCGTACTTTGTTGAAACTCGAGCCCCAACTTGCTGTTCATCTTGAAACGACCCGCGTCGCCTAGATCGTAGCGGCGGGGGTCGGCCAGGAGGCTGTAAAGGTACGAGGTCGCCTTGTCCACCTTGGGCGGGTCACCGGGGCGCAGCACGGTAAAGAGCCGCAGCAGCGCCTCGTCCGCGCCGATGCCCGAGGCTTCTTCGTTATCAAAGGTCGGTTCTATCAGGCTCTCGTTGCCCGCGAAAAGCCCGCGGATTTCCTCGTCGCCCATCCCCAGCACGCGCAGCATGAGGGAAAAGGGGAACTTCTTCTTGTTGATTTTCATCCACAGCACGTCGGAGTTGTCGAACTCTAGTTCAATCCAGGGCCCCCGCTTGGGCATCGGGATGATGCTCGCGGTGTGGGTCTGGCCCATCCCCTTGGGCGCGCTCGTGAAGTAAACGCCCGGCGAACGGTGAATCTGCGAGACTATGACGCGGTCCGCGCCGTTGATGATAAAGGAGCCGTCCTCAGTCATGAGCGGCAGGTCGCCCAAAAACACTTGGTCTTCTTTGATAAGCCCCGTGTCCTTGTGGACAAGCTGGAGTTTGGCGAAAAGCCCGGAATGGTATGACAGGTCTTTTTCTCGGCACTCCTCGGGAGAAAATTCCGGCGGCTCTAACGTATATTCCAGAAAGTCGAGCACCAACCCCGTCTGACGGCCCCTTTCGGTCTCGTCAATAGGGAAAACTTCCTTAAACGCGCTCTGCAAGCCGAGGTTCTGGCGCTTTGCTGCCGCCGTCCCGTGCTGCAAGAACTTGTCGTACGACCTGATCTGGATGTCCGTGAGGTTGGGCAGATCGATCACTTCTTTGATACTGCCAAACGTCCTGATATCGCGCATCGTCACCCCTTCTGGTGGTCTGCTGATGAGTTATATCCTTCGCAATGCCCCGGGACCCCGTAGGCAACCGTGTGCTTTTATGCTAAGATGATCCCAGGAATCCGTATGGGTTCCGTCAAAGACGGCTTAAGTAAACAACTCGCTGTAGGCGTCGGTACGACGTTATGCTGCGACGAACGATGACGAGCCTCAAGACGGTTTCGCCTCGAGACCTTGCGGCACACTTTTTGTCCCATTTCTTTGTCCGCCGTAAGAGCACCCTTCTACAGCTTCGAACCTTAGCCCACACACGCCAGCGTACTCCTCGTGTGGACAAAATAATTTGTTAGCTTCTCCTAGGGTAAAATGTTATGCGAGGCCGCTCGAGCTAACGTGCTCTGGTAAGGGGCGGCGTGAGGGCGTTTTCTCCCGAACGAGCCGAACGTGCTGAAAATAAGGCGATCCGTGGCGTGAAAGACGTGCGGTGCTGCGCCATTTTTCCTCCTTGATTTGGGCAGTGCAGACACAAAACATCTAAACAGTGCCCAAACTCAAACTATTACCATACCCCGGCTCGAGAGCGCCTGGAGTAAGCCAGCTTACGGGCTTACTCCAGAGCGTGCATCCGGCGTGTTTAACTTACTTGACTTCGACGGTCGCGCCCGCGGCCTCGAGCTTGGCCCTAATGTCGTCGGCTTCCTCTTTGCTCACGTCTTCTTTCACGACGCCGCCCGCCTCGACCAAGTCCTTGGCCTCTTTGAGGCCCAGCGAGGTTATGGCGCGCACCTCTTTGATGACGTTGAGCTTCTTGTCGCCCGCGTTCTTGATGGTCACGGTGAACTCGGTTTGCTCTTCGGCGGCTTCCGCCGGGGCCGCGCCGCCCGCCGCCATCATCATGCCCGCGGGCATGGCCGCAGCAGCTTCGACGCCCCACTTCTCCTTGAGACCTTCCACCAAGTCGACGAGCTCCAACACCGTAAGTCCCGAAAGTTGCTCCATCATCGCTTCTCTGTCAAACGCCATTACGCTTCCTCCTTAAGTTTTTCCGAATAGTTCGTGAGTACCGATACGAAATTCCGCGGCGCGCCTTCTAGCGTGCCGACAAGCTGTTGCAGGGGCGCTTGCAGCACGCCGACGAGCTCGCTTAAGAGCTCGGTGCGCGACGGCAGCTTGGCTATCTTAGCCAAAGCCTCGCCTTCGACCCGGTTGCCCTGCAACATGCCGCCCTTGGCGACGGGCAGGTCCCTTGCGTGGTCCTTGGCGTAGTCGGTGAGCGCCTTGGCGGGCTCCACCGGGTCGTCGCCAATCAGCACCAGCGCCGTGGGGCCTTGCAGCTTGTCGCCAAAGTCGCTTATCCCCTGCTCGCTCAACACAACGTTGACGAGCGTGTTCTTGGCGACCAGCACACGGCCGCCCGCCGCGCTCACTTTCGAGCGCAGCGCGTTGAGCTCTCCCGCGGAGAGCCCCTGGTAATCGATGAGGAAAAACGTCTTGACGTCCGCGAGAAACCCCCGCAACGCCTCGACCGACCTCTCGTTTCTAGGGTTCGCCACCCTAAACCTTCTTTCTCTATAAACCTTGCGGATAACCGCGACCGCGAAGCGCCACTACTTCATCTTGCTCGTTCATGCGCCTCGGCAGGCTCTTTAAGCTGGCTAAGCCCCTGCTGTCTCCAACGCCTGTTCAATCAAGGTGCGCCGTTCGTTTGCGCAAACGGTGCCACACCGGGATGCTTACTTCATACCGCCACGCGGACGCTCGGCCCCATCGTCGAGGTGAGGTAGACGGTGCGTAAGAAAATGCCCTTGGCGGTGTCGGGGCGGGAGGACTCGAGCGCCGTCCGAAAAGCCGCGAAGTTCTCCGCCAGCTTGTCCGCCTCGAAGCTCGCCTTGCCGATGGGCGCGTGAACCACACCCGTCTTGTCATTGCGAAACTCGATGCGGCCCGCTTTAAGCGCGCGCACCATATCGCCGATGTTGGGGCCCACCGTGCCCGACTTCGGGTTGGGCAAAAGGCCCCGCGGCCCAAGCACGCGGCCCAGCTTGCTGCCCACCGCCGCCATCATATCGGGCGTGGCGACCGCCGCGTCAAAGTCCAGCCAACCTTCCTGGATGCGCGCGATCATGTCGTCACCCCCCGCAAAATCGGCCCCCGCCTCCTTGGCGGCCGCCACGTTTTCGCCCTGAGTAAGCGCCAGCACGCGCACCGAGCGCCCGGTGCCGTGGGGCAAGGCGACGGTGCCGCGCACCGTCTGGTCGGATTTGCGCGGGTCGATGCCGAGGCGCACATGTACCTCGACCGTCTCGTCAAACTTGGCGGTAGCGAGTTCTTTCACGAGCGCCGCCGCCTCCTGGGGCGCGTAGCTCTGCGCGGCGTCCACCTTGTCGCGGAGGCTGCGGTAGCGTTTTCCGTGTTTAGGCATCTGTCGGCATCCCTTCAACGGTCACGCCCATCGAGCGCGCCGTGCCCGCGATTATCTTGGCCGCCGCCACCTCGTCGTTGGCGTTGAGGTCTGAAAGTTTCGTTCTGCCGAGTTCCAAACACTGCTCCCAGTTGAGCCTGCCGACCTTCTCCTTGTTGGGAACCCCCGAGCCCTTGGGGATGCCCGCCGCCTTGCGAATCAAGTAGCTCGCGGGCGGCGTTTTAGTAATAAAGGTAAAAGAGCGGTCCGCAAAAATGGTAATTTCAACCGGCACGATGGCCCCGGCTTGCGACGCGGTCGCCGCGTTGTACTCTTTTACAAACCCCATGATATTAGCCCCGTACTGCCCCAACGCAGGCCCAACGGGCGGCGCGGGTGTCGCACCCCCTGCGGGCAGTTGAAGCTTAACGATGCCGACGACTTTCTTTGCCATATATGCTCTCCTAAAGCTCCCCCGTTAGACGCAGCACTCGTCTGCAAAAGGGGTCCAAGCGCTTTTGACGCGAGGTTTAGAAAGACTAAGGAATCCTCAGCCCGTCCTCGCCTTACGTCTTGACAACTTGCGAAAAATCGAGTTCTACGGGTGTTTCCCGACCAAAAATAGACACCAACACCTTGACTTTGCCCTTGTCCGAATCGAGGTCGGACACCACGCCGGTAAAGTCTGAAAAGGGTCCGGCGGTCACCTGCACCATGTCGCCCACGTTGAAAGAGACTCTGAGCCGCGGCTTTTCCTTTGACCCCGTGATGCCCAGCGTGGTGAGCATCCGCGCCTCTTCCTCGCGCGATAACGGAACGGCTCGAGTGGCCGTGCCGACAAAGCCCGTGACGCCGGGCGTGTTGCGCACCACCTCCCAAGCTTCATTCGGCTCGTCGGGGTTGTCGCCCAAATCCATCTGCACAAACACGTAACCCGGAAAGATTTTGCGTTTGACCACCTCTTTTTTGCCGCCATCGCGGTGCTCGACGGTCTCTTCGTTGGGCAGCACCACCTGGTAGATGTTGTCAGCAATGCCAAGGGACCTGGCGCGCTGCATTAAGTTCTCACGAACGCGCTCCTCGTGACCCACGTAGGTATGAACGGCGTACCACTCGATACTCACTTGCGGATCATCCTCCCTTCCCTTGCTTTTTTAGCCATGAACATACAGCCAAACTCCATTATGCTTGCGTAAGTCGGTCCTGGTTACCTCTGAGACCCGGTGTTGCGGGCGTGAAAACCATAACATCCGGAGCAGGACGTATCAACCAAACACGCTACGTGATAAGCGCCAAAAGGTTGCCGAACACGCCGTCAACGACAATCAAGAAGAGCGCGGTGAGCAGCACGAACACCAGGGTCGCTTGGGTCGACTGGATGACCTCGTCGCGCGTGGGCCAGGTGACGCGCCTAAGTTCGGCTCGAGAATTGCGCAGATACTGCAGAATGCCTTTCACTTAAACCTTCACTTCTCGGTGGGTGGTGTGCTTGCGGTCCCAGGGACAATACTTGCGCAGCTCGATTTTGGGCTGCGTGTTGCGCCGGTTTTTTTGCGTCGTGTAGTTGCGGCGCTTGCACTCGGTACATTCGAGTTGAAGGATGATTCTTACGTCGCTTGCCACTTTTCCCTTCCTAACTGGTGAGGCTTGATTGTCTTGAGGGGCCTCGAGGCTGCGTTGGCAGCTATCTAAAAGTGAGGTGCAAGGCGAATGAGAATGACCCCGCACCTCACAAAACTATCACTTACTTGGTGACCTGGGTCACGACCCCAGCCCCCACAGTCCTGCCGCCCTCACGGATGGCGAAGCGCAAGCCCTCTTCCATCGCAATGGGCTTGATGAGCTCAACAGAGAGTTCCACGTTGTCCCCAGGCATCACCATCTCTACATCTTCGGGTAGGGTGCACACGCCGGTAACGTCCGTGGTGCGGAAGTAGAACTGCGGCCGGTAGCCCGTGAAGAAGGCGCTATGACGGCCGCCCTCCTCTTTGCGCAGGATGTAGACCGAGCCCCTGAAGTTCGTGTGCGGGGTGATGGAACCGGGTTTGGCCAAGACTTGCCCGCGCTCGATGTCGTCGCGCGACACGCCGCGCAAGAGAACACCGACGTTGTCGCCCGCCATGCCCTGGTCGAGCGTCTTACGGTGCATCTCGACGCCTGTGACAATCGACTTGCGCGTGTTCGACAAGCCGACGATTTCGATTTCGTCGCCCGTTTTGACGATGCCGCGTTCCACCCGGCCCGTGGCGACCGTGCCGCGACCCGTGATGGTGAACACGTCCTCCACAGGCATCAGGAAGGGTTTGTCCACGTCGCGTTCGGGGGTGGGGATGTAGGAGTCGATGGCATCTAGGAGTTCCCACACGTGGTCCACCCACTCATCCTCGCCGCGGTTCATGTTGGGGTTGCCTTGCAGGGCTTCCAAGGCTTTGAGAGCCGAGCCCTTGATGACCGGGATGTCGTCGCCGGGGAAGTCGTAGGAGGAAAGAAGCTCGCGCACCTCCATGTCGACGAGCTCTAAGAGCTCTTCGTCATCGACCATGTCGGTTTTGT
Source organism: Trueperaceae bacterium (assembly GCA_965214995.1). GTDB lineage: Bacteria > Deinococcota > Deinococci > Deinococcales > Trueperaceae > CBDCCT01. The sequence continues at coordinate 1,763,609 of CBDCCT010000002.1, read as the reverse complement.
TCATGAACACGACGATGTAGGGGACACCTACCTGGCGGGCCAAGAGGATGTGTTCTCTTGTTTGCGGCATGGGGCCGTCGGCGGCCGAGACGACGAGAACTGCGCCGTCCATCTGGGCCGCGCCGGTAATCATGTTCTTGACGTAGTCGGCGTGACCGGGGCAGTCGACGTGGGAGTAGTGCCTTTCGGGGGTCTGGTACTCGACGTGCGAGGTGTTAATCGTGATGCCGCGGGCTTTCTCTTCGGGGGCTTTGTCGATTTGGTCGTAAGACTGCGTTTCGATTGAAGGGTCGGCCGCGGCCGCCGTAAAGGTGATGGCCGCCGTTAAGGTCGTTTTGCCGTGGTCTACGTGACCTATCGTTCCTACGTTCACGTGCGGTTTCGTTCGGTTGAACACGCTTTTTGCCATGACTACAAATCCTTTCTCTCTTTGCAGCCGAAACAGGCCAGCTCGCCGCTGACGAGTCTGACCGTGTTCGGTTTTATTCCTTTTTGGAGCTCGTGGACGGGATTGAACCGTCGACCTCTCCCTTACCAAGGGAGTGCTCTACCACTGAGCTACACGAGCCTACCAGAACCCCTTCTTTCAAGTTTTCGAGCCAACATCCCTAAGTAAAACTAGGTGTTACCTCGAAGATTTCAGCCAAGCATCTATAGGTTCAGTCATAGATGCTACCTCTGAGTTTTTGAGCCGACATCTCTAAGTGAATCAGAGATGATACCTCAAAAACTCTGGAGCGGGAGACGAGATTCGAACTCGCGACATTCAGCTTGGGAAGCTGACGCTCTACCAACTGAGCTACTCCCGCAAGAGAGGTATCATCTTCAAAGCCTCAGCTTCTACTGAACACCTTTTTTGATACCTTCTCAACCTCGAGCCCCCCACATCCATCAAACTTACGCTCAACAGTGCGAGCGAACCTCGAGACTCTCCTGGTGGGCCGGGATGGATTCGAACCATCGTAGGCGAAGCCAACGGATTTACAGTCCGTCCCCTTTAACCACTCGGGCACCGACCCACGCGTATCTCTCTTGAATTTAGCGCCAACATCTCTAAATGAATGAGAGTGTTACCTCTAAATTCTTTGGAGCCACCCATCGGAATTGAACCGACAACCTTCCGATTACAAGTCGGGTGCTCTACCAGTTGAGCTAGGGTGGCGTTCGCATCCTTATAGGCTGCCCCCGTGAGGCACGCCAGACACCACAACGATGTCCGGCTTGCTAGCCTAGCACGCCCCTTTAGGAGTGTCAACACTCCGCGCGACGCCTATTTACCCCGAGCGGGTGACTGCCTTCGCTTCGTCTGGAAGCTGAAAGTACCAAGTAAGGTGTAAAGTATAACGTCTACAAATACTCGTACGCCCTCAAGGTCAAAAACGCCGTAAATTCATCGTTCAGCACCAATTCGTCCAAAATCTCCGCCGCCTCGTCAAAACGGTGCTCCCCAAGTTCGGTTTTCAGACGTTCTAACTCCTCCTCTCGGACCTCTTTATAAAGCTCCTTACTGGCGGTGCGTCCATCTTCCAGTTCGGTCCCGTTCTGTATCCACTGCCAGAGCTGTGCCCGGCTGATTTCGGCGGTGGCGGCGTCCTCCATGAGGTTGTAAATAGCGGCGGCGCCGTTGCCAGAGAGCCAAGCGTTGAGGTATTGCAGCGCCACGTCCACGTTGAGGCGAAAGCCCGCCTCGGTGATGGCCCCGCCCTCCACGTCGGTATTAAGAAGGTCGGCGGCGCTCACCTGAACGTCAGGCACCCTGTCCTTCTGGTTGGGCGCGTCGCCCAAAACCTCGTCAAAGGCTCTTTCGGCAATCCGCACAAGGTCGGGGTGAGCCACCCAGGTGCCGTCGTAGCCCTGCCTGGCCTCGCGCTTTTTGTCCTCACTCACGCTTTTAAAGGCGCGCTGGTTGACCTCCTCGTCGCGGCGGCTCGGGATAAAGGCGGCCATCCCGCCCACGGCGTGCGCGCCGCGCTTGTGGCAGGTGTGGGCCAACAACTCGGCGTAGGCGCGCATGAAGGGCACGGTCATGGTGACCTGGGCGCGGTCGGGCAGGAGCATGTTGTCAAAGTTGCGGAACTTCTTGACCATGCTAAAGATATAGTCCCAGCGGCCCGCGTTGAGGCCCGCCATGTGGTCGCGCAACTCATAAAGGATTTCGTCCATTTCAAAGGCGGCCGTAATGGTTTCGATGAGGACGGTGACCCGGACACTGCCGCGCGGGATTTGGAGCGCGTCTTGCGCTTCACTGAACACGTCGTTCCACAAGCGGGCTTCTAGGTGGCCCTCGAGCTTCGGCAGATAAAAATACGGCCCCGAGCCGCGGCTTAAGAGTTCTTGCGCGTTGTGAAACAGGTAGAGTCCTGCGTCGAAGAGGCTTGCCGAAACGGGCTCGCCGTCCACGGTCACGTGCTTCTCAACCAAGTGCCAACCGCGCGGGCGCACGAGCAGGGTGGCGGTCTGCTCGCCTAGTTCGTACGTTTTGCCGCGCGCGGCGTCCTCGAGCCGAATCGTCCGGCGCACCGCGTCGCGCAAGTTGATCTGCCCCTGAATGACGTTCTCCCACGTCGGCGAGAGCGAGTCCTCCAAGTCAGCCATAAAACCCTGCGCGCCCGAATTGAGCGCGTTGATCATCATCTTACGGTCCACCGGGCCGGTGATTTCGACGCGGCGGTTCTCGAGGTCGGGCGGCGTGGGGGCGACCTGCCAGTCCCCTTCACGGATGTTTTTGGTCTCGGGGAGGAAGTCGGGCAGCTCGCCCGCGTCAAATTTCTCTTGACGTTCACGGCGTTTTTCCAGCAGCTCGAGCCTGCGCCCGTTAAACTTTCGGTGCAATTGGGCGACGAAAGAGAGGGCGTCGGGGGTCAAGATTTCTTCAAACTCGTTGGAAACGGGCGCATGGATTTCTACGCCTTGGGGTGTTTTAACCATGTCATCAGCACCTTTCGGGTTAGGTTAGAGCAATTTAACACTTAGGCTGCACTCAGAAATTTGTGTCAAGCAGGTCAAGGTACGCCAAAAGCTGCGCGGCGGTTGAGATGGCAATAGCCTGCGGATTTTTGCCAGGTACGCTAGGAAGGCCGATGGGCGTGGTTACGCGCGCGAGGTCCACGTCCGTAAAGCCCTGCTTTTTAAGCTCACCTTGAAAATGCCCCCACTTGGTTTGGGAACCGATGAGCCCAATAAAGCCCCAATCATCCCGCCGCAAAACTGAGTCAAGAATGGCAATATCCTCAGCGTGGTCGTGGGTCATGATGAGGACGTGAGTGCCGGGGGGAAGACCGGGGAGGGCGGTTTCGGGCACCGGGGCGTACTCGAGCCTCACCTCAGCCACTCCAGAAGGAAGGCGCGTTTTTTCGAGTTGAGCGGGTCTCGAGTCAATCAAATGAAGCGTGACGGGCAGCATGTTCAGCACCCCCGCCAACGCCCAGCCCACGTGCCCCACGCCAAAAATCGCCACGTGCGGTTTCTGAGGATAGACGGGTTCCAACAGCAGCGTCACCTCACCCCCGCAGCACTGGACGCCGTGGTCGCCGCCTCGGGGGTTTAGGGTCACGGTCAATAGGTCGGGGGCTTGGGTGCGGGCCTTGAGGAGGGCTCGAGCCCTTTCTACCGCGGTCTGTTCAAGATTACCCCCGCCCACGCTGCCGTACACCTCCCCCGCCGTCACGAGCATCTTACACCCCGCCCCGCGCGGCGCGTGACCGCGCACTTTGGCAATGGTGACAATGCAAAAGGAGATCTTTTGTTCGTTCAAGCTGTTGATACCGTCGAGCCACACCACGCTACTGATTCAACAGAAGGCTCTGGAGCGTCCGCAAGTTTTCATCGTCGTTAAAGATAGCCCTTACCGGAACCTCGAACCCCTCAACAACTGGACTCTTGACGGTTCCGGAGGCGGATTTTTGCGCCAATTCAAATGCGGTTCCCGACAGAAGGTACTGCTCGAGCACCTCCTTGTCGGGGTCCGCTATCCAGTATTCCTTAACGCCATGCGCCGCGTAATCTTGAAACTTGATGCTGCGGTCAACGCCTTCCGTGCTGGGCGAAAGCACCTCGGCGACAAAATCCGGTGGAGGGAAAAACATCTGCTCCCCCGTGAACGACTGTGCTTTGTCCCGCCCGAAAAAGCAAATGTCAGGTTCGTAGTCGTTGCGGGTGAGCTGGACGAGTATCTTTTCGAAGCCTACGTAGCCGAGGTTACGCATTTGAACAAAGGGGTTCAGCAAACTCAACAATCTACCGACGCAGTCGTTGTGGCGTTTTTTAACGGGAGAATGCACAATGACCTCTCCGTTGATAAATTCGGTTTTATCGCCCTCGGTCATCTCCTCATAAAAACGCTTGCGTGCGCCCCGCTCCTCTGCCAGCACCTCCTCGAGCCGCCGCAGGTAAAGAACCAAGGAGGGGGACTCGAGGAGTTTTTCTATCGTTGCGTCCATACGCGTCATCCTAACCGGGTGGACTAATCGCCCGGCACGAGTGTTTTGACTTCAGAAGCCTCTCTAACGTTCTCTATTGCCTTTAAAGTCGCCTCCGGCGTGGCAGGGGAATCAAGCGGCACCTCGCCCCCGTCGCCAAACGCCGCCACCGCGTCGCGGATGGCCTCGCGCACCGATAGAGCCAGCATAAAAGGCGGCTCGCCCACCGCCTTGGAGCCGTAGACGACGCCGGGTTGCGCGGCGCGCTCCAACAGGTTTACATAAAACGCCTCCGGCACCTCGCTGATGGTGGGGATTTTGTAAGTGGAGGGCGCGCTTGTCACAAAACGTCCCCGCGCGTCCCACAGGGGCTCCTCCATCGTCAGCCAGCCCAGCCCCTGCACAAAACCGCCCTCGATTTGGCCCCGGTCCACGAGCGGGTTTAGAGACTCGCCCACGTCGTGAACGATGTCCACCCGCCTGAGCTTGAAGGTGCCCGTAAAGCCGTCCACCTCAACTTCGCTCACCGCCGCGCCAAAGGCGTAGTAGTGGAAGGGGCGGCCCCGCCCTTTTTCTAAGTCGTAGTGGAGGTTGGGCGTGCGGTAGTAGCCCGTGGCGGAGAGCGAGACCTGCTCGATGTACGCCCGCTTCACCACCGCCTCGAATGAAATTTGCTCCCCCGGCGCACCAGGAGAAAAAACCCAGTCGTCTTCAAAAACCAGTTCCTCGGGTCCGTTGAGTCCCAGCATTTTCGCGGCCACCCCGGCAAGTCGCCCCTTCAACGTCTCGCACGCGTTTTTGACCGCCCCGCCGTTCAAGTCCGAGCCGCTACTCGCCGCCGTCGGCGAGGTGTTGGGCACTTTGTCGGTGGCAGTAGGCATCTGCCGGAAGCGCGCCACGGACACGCCAAGCGAGCGCGCAGCCACCGCCAGCATTTTTGTATGGAGCCCCTGCCCCATTTCGGTGCCGCCGTGGTTGAGTTGGATGCTGCCGTCCAAATAGATGAGCAGAAGCGCCCCCGCCTGGTTCATCGGCGTGTTGGTGAACGAGATGCCGAATTTGACGGGCGTGACGGCTAAGCCGCGTTTCTTGTGAGGGTTGGCGGCGTTGAAATGGGCCACCTCTTCGCGCCGCCCCTCAACCTCCGCGTTCGCCCGCACCTCGTCCCACACGCGCTGGATGCGGTTATCTACGATCTCTTGGCCGTAGTGCGTTGTATTTGTTTCACCCGCCCCACAGTAGAAGTTGCGCTCACGCACCCTCTCCGGCGGCAGGCCCAGCGTGCGGGCAACGCGGTCTATAACCTCCTCAATAACCAGCATCCCTTGGGGCCCGCCAAAACCTCGAAAGGCGGTCTGAGACGTTTTACTCGTTTTGGCGACGCGGCCCACGACCTCCAAATGCGGCACGAAGTAGCAGTTGTCAATATGAAACATCGCCCGGCCCATGACGGGCAAGGACAGGTCGCTGCTCCAGCCGCCGTCGCTGGTGAGGGAGACCTCGAGCCCCTCGAGCGCCCCCTCCCGCGTAAAACCCACCCGGTAGCGCCCCAAAAACGGATGCCGCTTGCCCGTCATCACCATGTCCTGCTCGCGCTCGAGCCGCACGCGCACGGGCCGCCCCGTCTTATGCGCCGCCAAGGCCGCCACCGCCGCCCACGGGTTCGCCTGCGACTCCTTGCCGCCAAAGCCGCCGCCCATGCGCAAGCAGGTCACGACGACGCGGCTGTTAGGGACGCCCAGCACGTGAGCGACGACTTCTTGCGTTTCGGTGGGGTGCTGCGTCGAGGCGTAGACCTGCATGTTGCCCTCGGCGTCGGGGAGCGCCCAGCTTGTTTGGGTCTCTAAATAAAAATGGTCTTGGCCGTTGATGAATATTTCGCCCTCGAGCTTGTGTCCCGCCCTTTGTATAGCTTCTTGCGGGTCGCCGCGCCGGATGGTCTGCGCCTCGCCGTGAAAAGAGTCGGCTTCGATGGCTTTCTCGATGCTGAGGAGGGGCTCAAGAGTCTCATACTCAGCCACCACCGCCCCCGCACCAAGCCGCGCCGCCTCCTCTGTTTCAGCAATAACCCACGCGACGGGCTGGCCCCAGTAGTAAACCTCGTCAAGAGGCAAGAGAGGTTCGTCGCCCTTGTGGGCGCTCGAGTCGTTCTTGCCGGGTACGTCCTCAGCCGTCAGCGCGGTGACGACGCCGGGAACTTCATAAACACCGGAAACGTCAAACTTAGTGATACGCGCTCGAGCGTGGGGTGAGAGCACTGGATAGGCCGAGAGCATCCCCGTAGGCCGCCGTTGGTCGTCGGTATAGACTGCTGACCCGCTCACGTGGCCCGCCGCACTCTCATGACTTCTGGCCTTGCTCATACGCTCACCTCCTGAGCGGTTTCAAAGAAGAACTTTTCAAACAGGTTGACAATGAGCTTTTGACGGTACGCCGCCGAGCCGCGGAGGTCGCTGATGGGGGTGAAGGCGCGCCCTAACTCCCTCTTCACCCCGCGCACCGTCTCCACGTTCCAAGGCTTACCCAAAAGCGTCCTCTCAACCTCCAACGCCCGCACAGGCGTCGCCGCCACGCCGCCGTAAGCCAGCCGCGCCCCTATCACCCGCTTAGCGTCATCCAAATCCACTACGAACGCCGCCGCCACGATGCTGATGTCGTCGGTGCCGCGCTTGCCAACTTTGTAAGCCTGGCTAAGCCGCCGCGCTGCGCCCGCGGGCAAATTCTTGGGGATGCGGACGCTTCTGATAACTTCGCCCAGTCTCAAATCGGTTTTACGGTAGTCCTTGAAAAAGCTCGAGACGTTCGTCCACCGCGTTCCCGCCGCGCTCTCGAGCCGCAATTCAGCATCCAACGCCATCAGCACCGGGGGCAAATCGCCGATGGGCGAGGCCGTGGCAAGGTTGCCGCCCAAGGTTGCCCGGTTGCGAATCTGCCGCGCGGCGAACCAGCGGAGCATTTCGTCCAAAGGCGGGAAGAGACCGCGCAGCCCCTCCTCCAGGTGCGTCAGCGGCACCGCCGCGCCGACTTCTACATAGTCGGGGGTGTTTTCTACCTTTTTAAGTTCTGCGACGTGCTCGAGCGACACCATTACCTGCGGCTGACGGTGGAATTTGTTGATTTCGACGCCCAAGTCCGTTGCACCTGCGACTAGGACGGCCTCGGGATGTTTGGCAAGCAGGTCGAAAACCTCTCCCAAAGTCACAGGGAGAAAAAAATATTGACCGTTGAACTCGTAAGAACGTGAGGCGTCAGAGGCTCGAGCCCCTTCCAACGTTTTCAAGAACGGGTCATCCGGTTGAGGCTGTGGCAAAGACCGCGCCGCCCGCCGGATGGGCAGATAGCCCGTGCAGCGGCAGAGGTTGCCCTCCACCGCACCGTCGTCCGCATGACCGTCGTAGTAGGCGGCGAAGAGGCTCATCACAAAACCCGGCGTGCAGTAGCCGCACTGCGAGCCGCCGGTCCTGACCATCGCCTTCTGGACGGGGTGGAGCATTTTTAAATTGGGGGTCAGCCCCTCAACCGTCACCACCTCGCGCCCGGCAAAGGCGGCAAGAGGGGCGATGCAAGAATCCACCGCCTGATAGCACGCTTTCCCGTCCGCGTTCTCCCCCACTACCGCCACGGTGCAAGCGCCGCAATCACCCTCGGCGCAGCCCTCTTTGGTGCCGACGCGTCCGGTGTGGCGGAGGTACTCGAGCAGCGTTATAGAAGGCGACACGCCCGTCACGCGCTTTACGCTGCCGTTCAAAGTCAAATCAAAAGCGTCCATGAAGACCTCACCATGAACGGCTCAGAGCAAAAGTTGAAGGTAGCAACATGGGACATTTTAGCACACGCCGAAACCTGTTCTGTTTGTGAGAAGCGCGGTTTGTGAGAATCTTTATGCTTCCTCGAGCCGCCCATACGCCCTCAAAATCTCGCGCAAACGCTCGTGAGGAAGCGCGTGAATGGTCACGCCATCCCGCCCCGTCATCGTCTCGGCGGCGGTGAGGGCGTTGGCGACGGCTTCTTCCGTGGCCTCGACCGTCGCCGCAAAAAGGCCGTCCGTCTGGTCGTTAGGGAGCATCGTCACGTTAGCTGTACCCGTCCGCCGCGCCGCGCCCGCGTTATGTGTTGAAAAGGCAAGGAAGATGTCGCCCGAGCTGTTGCCGCCAACACCGCCCATGCGGGCGACGCCCAAGGGCGCGCGCCGCGCCAAGCGTTTCAACTGGTGCGGCAGCAGCGGCGCGTCGGTGGCGACGACGGCGATGATGGAGCCGTTTTCAGGCCCACGCTGCTCGAGCTCCCCAATCTCCCGCCCCACCGGAACGCCCGCGATGGTGAGTTGACTTTTGAGCCCGTAGTTGGCCTGCACCAAAATGCCGACGGTGTAGTCTCCCGTGAGTCTCGAGCTCGTCCCAATCCCGCCTTTGAACCCGTGGCAAATCATGCCCGTCCCGCCGCCCACGTTGCCCTCGGCGACGGGGCCACCCGTGGCACCCTCCAACGCCTCAAACACGTGCGCCTCTTTTACGTGAAAGCCGTTGATGTCGTTTAACACGCCGTCGTAGGTTTCTGCAACGACGGGCAGGAGAAAAAATAGTTCCTCGTAAAAGGGGTCAAACAAGCCCCGCTGATGCTGCCACTTCACCACCGCGTCTCGCACCGCGCCCACGCTGTGGGTGTTGGTGAGCATGACCGGGCCTTCCAGAAAGCCCGACTCCTCAAGCCACGTCGTCCCCGTCATCTCGCCGTTGCCGTTGAGCGCGTACCAGCCCGCAAAACAGGGGTCGTAAACCTTGCCGCGCGGCAGGATGGCCGTGACGCCGGTTCGGATTGGACCCTTGCCCACCTCGAGCCCACCCTCTCCCAAAATCAGCGTACAGTGCCCCACCTCGACACCCGCCACGTCGGTGATGGCGTTTAAGGGGCCGGGGGAGCCGTTAAAGGGGACGCCGAGGGCTCGAGCTTTCATAGGAGGCTCGCGGTGAAAAGTTGGGAAGCGGGACCAAAAGTTGTTTTTGTAGAACTCAACATGCAACCCGTTATGAATAATCCCTCACTTTTCAAAAACACACCCCCTTGGGTAAGGAGGAGACGGAGCAAATCTCTCCCCACCTCCCTACACCCCATCTCCCCATTTCTCTACAACCGCCGCTCCAAAAAGTCCGCCAGCAGCCTGTACGTCCGAATCGTCCCCTGAATGTCCCCCGACGGCCCGTGCCCCTCGTCGTCAAACTCGTGATACTCGAAGTCATCTTCGGGACCTCTCCCCTCCCGTTTGCCATTCGCAACGATTTTGTCCCGGAAGGTGCGCGCCTGCGACACGGGACAGCGCGGGTCGTTCGTGCCGTGGAGGATGAGGAGTTTGGCCTGAAGTTTATCGGCGTGCGTGACTGCACTCCGGTCTCGCCACAGGTCGTAATCCTTTTCGGGGTCGCCCATTTGCTGACGGAAGTAATACTTGAAGTGCTCCATGTCCTCTTCGAAGAGCGTGTGCAGGTCGGTAATGCCAATCCAGGGCACGCCGACTTTGAACAGGTCGGGCTTTTTCACCACCGCCAAGAAGCTCATGAAGCCGCCAAAGGACCCGCCGAAGATGCCGATGCGTTGGGAGTCCACAAAGGGAAGCGTTTTAAGATACTCGGCACCCGCCGCCACGTCTTCTAAGTCGCCGCCGCCCCAGTCTTTGATGTTGGCGTCGCGCCAGCTCACGCCGTAGCCCGTCGAGCCGCGGATGTTGGGCTGCAACACGACATATCCCTGGTCCACCAAAAACTGCGCGTAGGTATCAAAGCCGCGGAAATATTGCCAGGTCGGGCCGCCGTGGACCATCACCAGCGCAGGCAACTTGTCGTCCGCCTCAATCCCATGCGGTTTATAGAGAAGCGCAGGCACCTCCTGGCCGTCGAACGAGGGGTAGCGGACGTACTCGTCGCCTACAAACAAATCGGGGTCAATCGAGCCGTACTCGGCAGCCATCAAAACTTCAGTGTCGCCCGTCTTGAGGTCATAAAGCAGCACGTCCGCGCGCCGGTCAGGGCTCGAGTGCTGCACCAAAAGTTTGGCGTCGTCCAGCACAAAAAAGGCGCTCCCCGTCACGCCCTCGGGCAGGTCAAGCTCGCGCACCTCACCCGTCTGGACTTCATAAAGCACCGGCTTGACCGACGCTTCGTGATTGCGCATGGTGAGGAGCAGCTTCCCGTCTTCGGAAAACTCCTGCGCGTGTTCCTCCACCCCCTCCTCACCCAGCCAGCGCACCTCGCCCGTGTCCAGGTCGAGGATGCCGGGGCGGCTCGAGCCCGACGCGTCGGAGGTGACGGCCAAGCGTTTACCGTCGGGATGCCAGTCGTCTAAGGAGTCCTGCGAGCCAACACTCACGCTCAAAACCTTTTTAGTTTCAGAGCCGTCCGCCTTGACTAAATACCCGTCCTGATTGGTCAGGTTGTCAGACTCGTTGCTGACCACCGCCAGCCAGTCACCGTCAGGGCTCCATTTGCCTGCATAGGCGGGAGCGTCAAAGTGGGTGAGGGGTTGCCACTCGAGCGTCTCCAAATGGAACTTGTAGACGTTCATCTGCCCCTCGCGGTTGCTCATCACCGCCAGATGCCGCCCGTCCGGCGCGACCTGACCCGTGTATTCCTGACTCTTTGGGGAGTCGTCGAGCTGCTCCACTTCGTTTGTAGAAACGTTTATCCGAAAGAGGTTGTTCTGCTCGTCGCCGTCTTTGTCCTTGACGAAGATGATAGAAGTGTCGTCTCGAGTCCAAGAAAAGCCCGCGCGCAGTCCCTTGGGCACCTCGCCGTGGGAAATCTGGCGCGTCTCGAGCGTGGTCAAATCCAGCGTGTAAAGCTCGAAGCGCCCAGTCTTGTCACCGTAAAAGCCGATCTTGTCGCGGCTGTAAGACGGGTTGAGCGCGGCAACCTTGGGCAAACTGGCGAGTTCTTCTAAGGGGATGCGTCCTTTACTCATGTGCGGCCTCCTGTAGACGTTGAGTCTAACGCAAAAAGAGGCGCGGCCAGCCTAACCCACCGCGCCTCAATACCAACTTCCTTTAGCTCAGAGAATCACAAGGAGCGCTTTGCTTAAAACCGATCCCCCCTAGCCCCCCTTGTTAAGGGGGAACAAGATCAAGTCCCCCTTAACAAGGGGGATTTAGGGGGATCTTGCTGAGGAGCGGCGACTTCAACACCTGCAGCATAGTCGTAGAGGTTGCTGCGACTTACCGAAGCTTTTATACGCGCTTAAAGATCAGGGCGGCGTTTTGGCCGCCAAAGGCGAAGTTGGTGGATAAAACGTAGTCCGCTCGAGCCTCCCTCGCCTCGTTGGGGATGTAGTCGAGGTCCAGCTCGGGGTCGGGGTCAATGTAGTTGCGCGTGGGCGGCAGCACGCAGGTGTCGATGGCCTGAACGCTCGCAATCGCCTCGACGCTGCCCGCCGCGCCCAGCATGTGCCCGGTCATCGACTTGGTGGTGGACACAGGGGGAACCTTGTCTTTGCCGCCGAACACCCTTTTTAAGCCCACCGTCTCGTTGCGGTCGCCCGCCGGGGTGCTCGTCGCGTGGGCGTTGACGTAGCCGATTTTTTCTGCGTCAATCCCGGCGCTCTTCAAGGCCCAGTTCACGCAGCGCACGATGCCCGCGCCCTCCGGGGCGGGCGAGGTGATGTGGTGCGCGTCGGCGGAGGTGCCGAAGCCTATCACCTCGGCGTAGATGTGTGCGCCGCGCTTTTTGGCGTGCTCAAATTCCTCGAGCACCACAATACCCGCGCCCTCGCTCATCACAAATCCGTCGCGCGAAGCGGTAAAGGGTCGAGAGGCGGTCTCGGGCGAGTCGTTGCGGGTGCTGAGCGCCTTCATGACCGCAAAGCCGCCCACCCCCATCGGGGTGATGCAGGCGTCCGAGCCGCCCGCGAACATGACCTGCGCCTCGCCACGTTGGAGCGTCCGGAACGCGTCGCCGATGGCCGCCGCGCCCGTGGTGCAGGCGGTGACGACGGAATTGCTCGGCCCTTGCAGGTTGTAGCGCATCGCCACGTGGCCCGCGGCCATGTTGGCGATCATCATGGGGATGAAAAAGGGGCTCATCCGCATGGGGCCGCGCTCGAAGCGGGGGACGGACTGTGCCTCCCAGGTCTCTAACCCCCCGACCCCGGAGCCGATACACGTACCCGTCCCCTCGCCCGCGATTTCGTCGGGAGTCAGACCGGAGTCCTCCAACGCCAAATCAGCGCCAATCAGCGCCAACTGGACGTAGCGGTCTATTCGCTTGGCTTCCTTGCGGTCAATGTAGTCGGCCACGTTCACGTCAACCTCGCCCGCAAAGGTGACGCTTAGGCCCAACCCTTCGGCGTCAAAGCGGGTGATGGGCCGGACGCCGTTGCGCGCCTCGTGCTGGCCCGCCAAAAACTCAGCCGCGCCCACGCCGATGGGGGTGACCGGACCGAGACCTGTAATCACGACACGTTTCATAAGAGTAAAAGCTTACCTTTTCGTTGGAGAAATCGCTGTTCGCTGGACGGTGCCCTCCGGATTTATAAGAAGCAAAAGCAACCCGTAGGCGAGACTGACAGCCTGACGCACCCTTTTCAAAAGGGCAGGCGCAACGTAGAGTGAGACTACTTCTGACTCGAGACGAACTGCACCGCGTCGCCCACCGTGCGGATGCGCTCGGCCTCCTCGTCGCTAATCTCGATGCCGAACTCGTCTTCTAGGCCCATGATGAGTTCCACCACGTCGAGCGAGTCCGCGCCCAAGTCGTCTACAAAGGACGCGTCCTCGGTCACGGCGCTCGGGTCGGCGTCGAGTTTGTCGGCCACGACTTCTTTGATTTTCCCCAAAATCTCTTGCTCGTTCATGAAAGCCTCCTACAAGAATGGTTTAGTTTACCCTCATAAGCGCGTTTTGCAACTCTCTAAAGCTCAATTCCGCCCCGCGTTTATAGCAGTTTATATTGGCATATGCGAGTTCAGCGCAGGTATCATCCCTTAAGCTACATCTTAAACGGTGACACATAAACTAAGTCTCGCTCAAACCAGATGATACCTGCTACATACCCCCCTCATAAAACCGTTGGGATTCTAACACACCTTTGGAAGAGCATAGGGCTGTCAAGAGCGTCAAGACATCACCATGCCGCCGTCCACGGTGAGCGTCTGCCCGTTGATATAGGCCGCGCTCTCGCCCGCTAAAAAGGCCACCGCCGCCGCGACCTCCTCGGGTCTGCCGAAGCGGCCTGTGGGGATTTGCTCGAGATAGCTCTTCTTGAGCCCCTCCGACAGCCCCTCCGTCATGTCCGAAGCGATGAAGCCCGGCGCGACCGCGTTCACGGTCACGCCCCTGGCGGCGTACTCCTGCGCGAGCGCCTTGGTGAGGCCGATGAGTCCCGCCTTGGCCGCCACGTAATTGGCCTGCCCCGCGTTGCCCTTGAGCCCGACCACCGACGCGATATTGACGATGCGGCCCCACTTGTTGGAGAGCATCCCGCGTAGCGCCGCCTTGGAGAGATAAAAGGCGCTCGAGAGGTTTGTGTCTATCACGCTTGTCCAGTCCGCCTCCTTCATCCGCAAAGCGAGCCCGTCCTTGGTGATGCCCGCGTTGTTGACGAGCACGTCCAGGCTGCCCAGGTCTTTGACAACCGCTTTAACGAGGTCCTGACAGGCGTCCGGCTGCGACACGTCGGCGCAGAAGACCGCCGCCCGCCCGCCGCCGATGCGCACCTCCTCAGCCACCCGCTCGGCGGGCTCAGCGGAGCGGACGTAGTGGACCGCCACCACGTAACCTCGCTGCCCAAGTTCCAAAGCCACTGCGCGTCCTAAGCCGCGGCTCGAGCCCGTCACCAGCACCCTACGCTCTTCTTTTTGGGCTGTCATACCGCCTCCTCGAGCGACTCCGGATCAGTCACTGCGACTGCTTTCACGTCGGGAAGAATGCGCGCGACGAGGCCCGTCAAGACCTTGCCGGAGCCGAACTCTATGAAAGTCGTGGCCCCCAACGCCCTAAGCTTCTGCACCGACTCCGCCCAGCGCACCGCGGTGGTGACGCCTTCAATGAGCAGTCGCGGCGCGTTACGCACGTCCACAATCTCGGCGGTCACGTTGCCGACGACGCCGAACTTGGGCGGCGCGAAGGTGACGCGCGCTAAATCTTGCGCCAGCCGCTCCGCAGCCGGGCGCATGAGCGAGCAGTGGAAGGGCGCGGAGACCTTGAGCGGCACCACTCGAGCCCCCGCACTTTTAAGCCTTGTGCCCGCCGCGGCGACGGCCTCGGCCTCACCCGAGATGACCGTCTGGCCAGGAGAGTTGAGGTTGGCAATCTCGACCACGCCACCCGTCTCGGCGCGCACGTCGCCGCAAACCTCCCGCACCTGCGCCTCGTCCGTTTTGAGCACCGCCGCCATCGCACCTTCGCCCTCGGGCACGGCCTCTTGCATATAAGAGCCCCGCTTGTGGACCAAGCCCACCGCCTCACCCACCGTTATGGAGCCCGCCGCGACGTGAGCGGTGAACTCGCCCAGGCTGTGACCCGCGCCGTAGGTGGGGGCTTCGCCGCCCGCCTCGAGATACGCCTCATACGCCGCCGCGCCCGCCGCCACGAGCGCGGGCTGCTGGTGCGCGGTGAGTTGCAGGCGTTCCGCCGGACCCTCCCACATGATGCTTAAGAGTCCGGGCATCGCCGTCTCGGCCTCCTCGAGCACCCGTTTGGCAGCGGGAGAGGCGTCATAAAAAGCCTTCGCCATCCCCACCGCTTGCGAGTTCTGGCCCGGAAAGAGCGCGGCAATCACGTCACACCTTCTGTCACGCCGCCCCAGGTCAAGACGCTCGCCGCCCAGGCGAGACCGCCGCCAAAGGCAACCAAGAGCAACCTGTCACCGTCTTTAACGCGGCCCCCGTCGAGCGCGTGTTTCAGGGCTAAGGGGATGCTCGAGGTCGACGTATTCCCGTATTCGTCGAGCGTCACCACCACCCGCTCTTTATCCAAGCCCAGCCGCTCCCGCGCCGCCTCGATGATGCGCAAGTTGGCTTGATGCGGGACAAAGAGCGAGATGTCGTCGCCCGTGAGCCCCGCCGCTCGAATGGCCTCGAGCGAGGCCGACTGCATGATGCGCACCGCGAACTTGAAGACCTCTTGACCGTTCTGGTAGAGCTTGTCGGTCATGGGCGTGCCGTCGGGCAAACGGGGCGCGATGGCCCTCGAGTGCAAGTGTTTCGCCCCCGACCCGTCCGCGCCCAGCACCACCGACTCAAACCCATAAGGCGCTTGCACCCTCTCCACCACCACCGCGCCCGCGCCGTCGCCGAACAAGACCGCCGTGCTCCGGTCTTCCCAGTTGACAATCCTGGTCAGCGCCTCCGCGCCAATCGCTAAGACCTTGCGGCGCATCCCCGACTCGACGTAGGCCTTGGCGACGGAAAGCGCGTAAATCCAGCCCGAACAGGCGGTCATCACGTCAAAGGCCCCGGCTTCTAAGCCGAAATGTCCCTGCACCAAGGCCGCCGTGGAAGGAAAAAGCGCGTCGGGCGTGTTCGTCGCGACAATCACCATATCCACGCCCGCTAAGCTCTCCCGGCCATGCCGACAGACCAAATCTTCTACGCTTCTGACCGCCAGGTGCGAGGTATATTCGTCCTCCGCGACCAAGTGACGGCGCTTGATGCCCGTGCGCGAGACGATCCACTCGTCGGAGGTGTCCATCATCTCTTCTAAGTCGCTGTTGGAGAGGATACGTTCGGGCGCGTAGGCCCCAAGCGCGGTGATGCCCGCCTTGATTTGTTTTTGATTCATCCCATCACGTCCTCGAGCCTTGGTTATAGCACTTTTTATCTCTACTGGGTGGGTTTAGCGTAAGCATCCCTTAGACTAAGCCTCAAACAGTGAGACGTAAACCAAATCTCGCTTGAACGGGACGCACTGCTACAACCCAAAAAAATAGGCTGCGCTGCCGCAGCCCACTGTAAGCCGAAATTTTGGTGTGAGGGCTTACGCCTCAATATCGAGAACTTTCTTGCCCGCATAAGACCCGCAGTGGGGGCAGACCACGTGCTGCGGCTTGAGCTCCTTGCACTGGGGGCAGGCAACTAAGTTGGGCGCGGTGAGCGCGTGGTGGCTGCGGCGCGCGTCGCGGCTCGAGCGCGAGGTGCGCTTTTTGGGTACGGGATGTTTTGCCATAGTGACTCCTTAACTTTACAGATTACAGTAACATCTTGGGTGGCTTCGTGCGGGATATCGGCTAAAGCTCGAGGTTTTTGAGCACCGCAAAAGGCGACTCTTCCCTCTGCTCTTGAGGCGGCGCTTCATGCTCAGGGTGCTCGTTCAAATTCACGCCGTCGGCGCTCAGGCCCCGGCACGCCTCCATACAGAGTACCGTAAGCGGCAGGTCGATGGCAAAGATTTGGGTGAGCAGCGGCGCAAAGTCAACCTCGGGCTGACCGAACAGAAGCGTGTCTTCGCCGTCTTCGTCGGTTTCCAGAAGCGTCAGCTCTTTCGTCCCCGGCTTGTAAAGCATCGGGTAGATAAAGTCGGCGCTAAGTTCCGTCGAGACGTCGGTTAAACAGCGGCGGCACTCCTGCACCGCAGCGCCCGAAACGGAGCCGGTCACCAGAAAGTCGTCATCGCCGCCCGTGCGCTGCACCGTGACCTGCCACGCGAGGGGCGACTCGAGCCTGAGCCCGTCCGCCTGGAGCAGGTCGTCGTTCGGCATGAGCCGCCCCGACCCCTCGACCTCGTCCGTCCCGAGGTCGTTCTTAAGCAAGCTCGCCAGATGGAGCGTGGCGTCATTGAGAGTGGCGTCGGGTTGAGACATCCCTCGAGCCTATAGGCCCCCGCCGTGCTTGTCAAGGCGTGAGCTAACCATCTCAGTCACGCAAGATGACGCCTAAACCTACCCGCCGTTAGGGAGTATCAACTTCATTCAATGCTTCCGACAAAGACGACCTCTCCACTTTTCAGGTGTGGGTTGGCGGCTGTGTCAACGATGGCTCGAGCAAACTCCTCAACCGTGGGCAGCGAGCCAGCCTGCTGGCGGCGCGTCTCGATAAGGCCGCGGCTCGAGCGCTCCATCAACTTGGGCGTAACCGTTCCTTCAATCAAATCACCGCTGACGACAACCAAACTGATGCCTTTGGACGAGAGTTTGGGGATTCGGGCGCGGAGAGCCTGCTCTCCGGCTTTTTTGCTGGCAGCTACCGGCTCGTAAGCAGCATAAACCGGCTTTTGACCGTGAAAATGCGCCAGATGGCTGGTCACGAAAATGATGCGCCCTCCGGCATGAGCGGCAAAGCCACATCGACCACACGTTCTTGAGCCACAGCGTTTAAGTGCATCGCGTAATCCGCTGGCCTGTCTTTTTCCAAACCTCCGCTCGCATAAAGAATCAGCACGTCAATTCGCCCAGCTTCCCCTGCAACCTGCATCATGTTTTTGATTTCGGTTTCACGGGTGATGTCGGCTTGGGCGAGAAAGGCGCGACGACCCGCCGCGCGTACCAAGGCGGCGACCTCTTCGGCGCGCGGTCTCTTGCTGCGGAAGTTGATAACCACGTCCGCGCCGCTCGCGGCCAGCAGGTGAGAAACGCTCGCGCCGACGCCTCGAGACGCGCCCGTGACCAAAGCGATTTTTCCGTTCAAGTCGCCCATGTGTATCTGCATAACATGAGGACCATAATAAGCTGCGCGCGGCGGGCTAGCGCTCGAGCCTTCCCTCCCAATAGGCGAGGTTAGAGAAGATGAGCTAGGTTGAGCGGCATCTTTGATGTTGGTGTTCATGCAAAACGCCTCGTTACCTCTGGCGCGACCATGCCGCCGAACCTCCAAACGCTTGATTTATACAAGCAGGTGCATATACTATCAAGAGCTTGCGGGGCTCGAGGGCTATGCAACACCGCTACCTTTACACGTGAAGGGCTGATATGAAACCGACCATCATTGACTCTTTGAGAGGCCGCGACCTCCTCTCGCTCGCCGCCTTGAGCCGCGAGGAGTTTCACGGGCTTTTGGAGAGCGGCTTAGAGCTTAAAAGGGCTTGGAAACGGGGCGAGCGCCCGAAAGCCTTGGAGGGTAAAACCATCGCCATGATTTTTGAGAAACAGTCCTTGCGGACGCGCTCGACCTTTGACATCGCCATGTATCAGCTCGGCGGGCACTCGGTCCTGCTGAGCCAGAACTACATCGGCTGGGGCGTGCGCGAAACTGTAAAAGATGTGGCTTACAACTTAGAGCGTTGGGTCGAGGGCATCATGGCGCGCACCTATGGGCATCCCACGCTCACCGAGCTCGCCCACCACGCCGACGTGCCCGTCATCAACGGACTTTCCGACAGGCTGCACCCCTGTCAGCTTTTGGCTGATTATTTGACGCTCAAGGAGACGTTTGGGGAGCTTAGCGGCCTTAAAGTTGCCTTTGTGGGCGACGGCAACAACGTCTGCAACTCGCACCTTAGCGCCGCGGCGCACGCGGGCACCGCGCTCACCCTCGCCTGCCCGGAGGGTTTTGACCCGGATGCGGGGATTTTAGAACGGGCACGCTCGGCGGGCGCGGACGTGCGCATCCTCCGCGACCCGCGCGAGGCGGCGGCGGGCGCGGACGTGCTCTACACCGACGTGTGGATTTCGATGGGGCAAGAAGAAGACACCGCGCGCCGCCGGGAAGCCTTTAGCGGCTACACGGTCACGCCCGAATGGTTTGACGACCTCTCGCCCCGCGGCATCTTTATGCACGACCTGCCCGCGCACTACGGCGAGGAGTGCGTGGAGGAGGCGGTCTACCACCCCCGCAGCCGCGTCTTTGACCAGTCCGAAAACCGGCTGCACGCGCACAAGGCGATTCTGTTGCAGCTTCTTGGGGCGGGTTGATGTCCACACCTGTACGGGTCGGCATCCTCGGTGCGAGCGGCTACGGCGGCGCGGAACTCCTGCGCCGCCTTTTGAAGCATCCCGGGGTGGAGGTGTCGGGGGTGGGCTCGAGGGCGTACCTCGGTCAGCCTTTACACGCCTGCTGGCCGCAATTCCCCAACACCGACCTCACGTTTGAGGAGGCGGGCGCGGTCATAGAAGGCTGTGATGTGCTCTTTACCGCCACGCCCCACGGGGCTACCGCGGGACTTGTTAAGCAAGCTCTGGACGCAGGCAGACGAGTTGTAGATTTGTCGGCGGATTTCCGACTGCCCCCCCGCGACTACGCGCACTGGTACGGCCACGAGCACCCCCACCCCGAGCTTTACGAGGCGGCGGTGTACGGTCTTGCCGAACTGCACCGGCACGAACTTGCGGGCGCGACGCTCGTCGCCTCCCCCGGCTGCAACGCGACCACCGCGAGCCTCGCCCTGGCCCCCCTCGCCGCTCACGGTTTGTTGGGCCGAGACGTCATCGCCAACGTCGCCACGGGCGTGTCGGGCGCAGGACGGAGCCCCAGCCTAGGCTTTCATTTTTCAGAGGCCAACGAAAACTACAAGCCTTATAAAGTCGCAGGCACCCACCGCCACACCGCCGAAATCGAGAACACGCTGGGGCGCGCTTTGCTCATGGGGCGGCAGCTAAAAACGCACGCCGCCTTTGAAAAGCCCGTCGTCACTTTCAACCCGCACCTCGCGCCGATGACGCGGGGCATTTTAGCGACCTGTTACACTCGGCCTGAGAGAGCGGGCGTACAACTTGAGGACCAAACCTTGTTAAACCTTTACCGAGACTATTACGCGGGCGAACCGCTCCTGAACGTGCAGGAGGACCTGCCCCAAACCAAAGCCGTCTACGGGAGCGACCGCTGCGTAATGAGCGTGAGATTCGACCCGCGTAGCAAGCACATTCTTGCGTTCGCCGCGATTGACAATTTGGGCAAGGGCGCGGCGGGGCAAGCGGTTCATAATTTCAACCTGATGATGGGTTTTGAGGAAACACTTGGCCTAGAGCTTCAGGCGGTGTGGCCGTGAAGCTTCCTTCGGGTTTTGAAGCGGCGAGCGGCACGGCGGGCATTAAAAAATCTGGCAAACCCGACTTAGCCCTGCTCGTCTCCCCCACCCCGCTGACGTGGGCCTTAACCACAACGACAAACAGGCTCAAAGCCACCTGCGTAAACCGTAACCGCGCACTTTTCGAGGCGGGCGGGACCGTTCACGGCGTCGTCGTCAACAGCGGCAACGCGAACTGCGCGACCGGAGAAAAGGGTGAGCACGACAACGAAAGCTTGGCGAAAATCGCCGCCACAGGATTTTCTTTCCCAAAAGACGCGATGCTCACCGCGAGCACGGGCATCGTCGGTCACACGCTGCCGCTTGCGAAGCTACGCGCCGCGCTTCCCGACCTGATGGAAAAGCGCGGCGGCGACGCGGCGGGCTTTGCCGGGGCGATTCTCACCACCGACCTAACCACCAAAACCGCCGAGGTGGTGCTCTCCAGCGGCTCGAGACTCGTAGGCGTCGCCAAGGGCTCGGGCATGATTCACCCGAACATGGCGACGATGCTCGCTTTTGTGATGACGGATGCAAAAATTTCACAAGGAAGACTTCGCGCGCTGTGGCCCAAAGTGGTGGCGCGCTCCTTTAATCAGGTGACGGTCGACGGCGACACCTCGCCCAATGATATGGCGTTCGTGTTCTCGAGCGCCCAAGTCGAGGCCGACGAGGGAGAACTCACCAAGGCGCTCGAGGAGGTTTGTCAAAGTCTCGCTAAACAAATTGCCCGAGACGGCGAAGGCGCAACGAAACTTCTTACCGTCACCGTCACGGGCGTGCGGGATGACGAGGAGGCGCGCGCGGCGGCGCGGGCGGTCGCCAGGAGCCCGCTTGTCAAGGCGGCGGCGCACGGCAACGACCCTAACTGGGGGCGCATTTTGATTGCTGCGGGCGCGTCGGGCGCGGTTTTTAGACCCGAAGAGGTTACGATTCGCTTGCAAGGCGTGACCGTCTATAGCGGCGCGCCCCAAGCTTTCAACGCCGCGGCGCTTTCACAAGAGTTAAACGCGGAGGAGGTGAGGGTGGAGCTCGAGCTTAGCACCGGAGAGGGCGCGGGCGTCGCCTGGGGCTGCGACCTGAGCCGGGAGTACGTAGCTATTAACGCGGACTATCACACGTAAAGAAAGTAGCGAGTACCGAGTCGAAAATGACTTCTCAGTCCTTCTTGGTACTTCCGTCTATTTGGGTACGGGCGGCGCGACCTCGACGACCCGCTCGGCAATGCGCTCCAACAAATACGCGTCGTGCGTTACGAACAGAATCGTCCCACCGAAATCTGCGAGGGCGGCCTCGAGCATCTCAATACTCGTGTAGTCGAGATGCGTCGTCGGCTCGTCCAGCACGAGCACGTTGGGGTGTCCCAAAACAACCTCCACCAGCCGCACCTTCCGCTTCTGCCCCTCACTAAGCGCGCCAAGAGGGGCCTCAAAGGTTTCACCCCCTACCCCAAGCACGCCCAGCAGCGTGCGCGCCCTGTCGTGTTGGTCACGCGGAAACCGCACGGCCACGGCTTCAAAGTCGTGTGCGTCGTCCCACCGCTGCGGCAGATAGCCGATGACGGCGCGCGTGTCCCAATGCACCCCGGTTGCGTTAGGCTCGAGCAGCGCACGCAGCAGCGTGGTCTTCCCCACGCCGTTGTCTCCAGTTAGCGCCACCCGCTCACCCCAGGCGACGAGCAGCGACGTCTCTTCAGAATTGAAAAAACGCGCGCTTAAACATACGCCGCGCGGCAGCTCGGGCGGCTCGAAAGAGAAGGTGTAGCGCTTTTCCACCCACGGCTTCGCCTCCTCGAGCGCCTCCGCACGCTCCCGCAACCGCTCTTTGGCCTGGATGCCACGCTTGGCGAGGCGCGCGGCGCGCGCGCCGATAAAGCCCTTGTCCGCCGCGCCCGACTTCTCCTTTTCTTTGCGCGCGCCCCAGACCTTGTAGGTGCGCTCCTGCTCCCTAAGCTCACCTATTTCGCGCCCCAGCTTTCGGCTCTTGCGCACCGCTTCCGCAAAACGCGCTTCTTTGGTGGCGCGAAAGCTCGAGTACGAACCGCGGTAGCGCGCCATTTGCCCACGCTCTAATTCCCACACCGCCGTGGCCGTCTCGTCCAAAAAGCGCCGGTCGTGCGAGACGATGAGGCAAGCCGCGGGGGTGCCCCGCAACCGCGTCACGAGGTAGCGGACGCCGCGCGCGTCGAGGTAGTTGGTGGGTTCATCAAATAAGTAGAGGCTTTGAGGTTTCATAAAAGCCGCAACTAAGCGCAGGAGCCGCCGCTCGCCGCCGGAGAGGTCACTTAGGGGGCGCGTCAGCATCTCCGGCGAGAAGCCTAAAGCGTCCACCTCCGCCTCGAGCCGCCCCTGCACCTCGTAGCCGCCGCGCTCCGCAAACGCGCCCAAGCATTCCGCATAGCGCAGCCCGTCGGGCACGCCCGCCTCTTCCATCCGGCGCAGTTCCGCCCACAGCGGGCCTAAATCAGGAAACGAATCCAGCAGCGCGTCGAGAACGCGTGCGTTCCCGTCAAGCAAATCCTCCTGACGTAAATAGTAGGGCGCGTCACGACGCGTTATTTGTCCCTCTAAGGTAGACAAGTCACCATTTAGGAGCCCCAACAGCGTCGTTTTACCCACGCCGTTGGCACCCAGCAAGGCGACCTTGTCGCCAGCGTAGAGCGAAAAGGAGAGGGATTGGAAAAGAAAGTCGAGTTGGTCGGGGTAGCGGTGGGTCAACCCTTCCGCCTGAAGCGCAACGGACATACCTGTCACCTTTCAACGTCAAGAAGCCCGCGTGCTGAGCGCACGCACAAAAACTGGTTGGAGAAAGGTTTAGTCGCGCATAGGATGCCGGGAGACCCGGCACCTGCAAGTATAGCAGACGCCGCGTTACAAAACAAAAAGGCGGGCCGTTGCGACCCGCCTTTACCAAGAGAACAAAGCTACTTGCGCTTTTTGTTGGCGATGTGAATCGCCCGACCGTGCGCCGCCTCGGCGGCCTCCATAAAGCCCTCGGCGATAGTCGGGTGGGCGTGCTGGATGAGCGAGATGTCTTCCAGGGTGGCGCCCATCTCGAGCGCCAGCACTGCTTCTGAGACAATATTCCCCGCATCCGGCCCTACCATTTGAAAACCCAAAAGCAAATCCGTCTCGGCGTCGCCGACGAGCTTGACCAGCCCCTCGCTCACACCCAGCGTCATCGCCCGGCCCGAGACAGCGAGCGGGAACATCCCGACCCGAACGTTGTATCCCGCTTCCTTGGCTTCACGTTCGGTCAGGCCGACGCTGGCGAGTTCGGGGCTCGTGTAAATCACGCTCGGCACGATGGTGTCGTAGGCGCTCGGCTCGCCGGAAGCGTGCTCGGCGGCCACCAGCCCCTCTTTCATCGCCTTGTGGGCCAGCAGGGGCGGGCGCGCCACGTCGCCGACGGCGTAGATGTGTTCGACGTTCGTCTGCATGTGGTCGTTGGTGGGGATGAAGCCGCGCTCGAGCTTGACGCCCACCTCTTCCAAGCCAAAGCCCTTGGCGCGCGGCCTGCGCCCGACGGCGACGAGAATTTTGTCAACGGTCAGCGTTTCTTGCTTCCCGTCGGTGGTCTCAAGCACCACCTCAAGCCCCTTTTTCGTCCCTTTCTGGCTCACCGCCTTGGTTTTGGTCTTGAGGGTGATGCCGCGCTTGGTGAACGTTTTGGCGAGCTCTTTCGCCACGTCCTCGTCGCTCGTCGGCACGATGTGGTCTAACAACTCGACCACCGTGACCTCGGCACCCAGCGCGTGGTAGATGTCGGCGAACTCGAGCCCGATCGCGGAGCCGCCGATGCAGAGCATTCTTTTGGGCACCTCCGTCACGTTGAGCGCGCCTGTGGAGTTGACAATCGTGCTACCGTTCGTCTCAAAGCCCGGAATCTCGATGGGCTCCGAGCCCGTCGCCACGATGAACTTGTCCGCGGTGACGGTCTTGTCGCCCACTTGGATGGTGTGCGGGTCTTTGAAGTGAGCCGTGCCCTCGAGCACATCCACCTTGTTGCCCTTTAAGAGACTCCTCACCCCGCCCGTGAGCTTGTTCACCACGCCGCTCTTCCACTTGTCGAGCGCTTGTAAATCCACCTCCGGCTCGCCAAACTTGATGCCGTAGCTTTCCGCGTGCTTCGCCCCGCGCAAATCTTCGGCGGCGTGCAGGAGCGCCTTGGTGGGGATGCAGCCGACATTTAAGCAAACGCCGCCCACATATTCCCGCTCGACACACGCGGTTTTCTTGCCCAACTGCGCCGCGCGGATCGCCGCGTGGTAGCCGCCCGGCCCGGAGCCGATAACGATGATTTCATAGTCCATAGGTTTCCTTTCGACGCTGTTGTTAGCGCGGCTGACGTCGTAACGCTTTACGCTCCAGTCTACCCTTTCGGCCTCGAGCCCGCCCGTCCCGTTCCTTACGTTGTGGCGCTCTCCTTGGCTCCTCGGTAGGAACTCCAAGGCTGTTGAGGCTCGAGCTTTCCGCGCCACAGAACGGTAAAGGTTTGCGTGGGGGCTAAACTTTCAAAAGGAGGAACTATGGCCCAGACCGCCCAGAAACTCACCTTTCCCGGACACGACCGGGAACTCGAAGCCTACTACGCCCGCCCCGAGGGCGAAGGACCCTTCCCCGCCGTGGTGGTGATTCACGAAATCTTCGGGCTCAACGACAACATCCGCGACATCGCCTCGCGCTTTTCTTCCGAAGGCTACGCGGCGCTCGCCGTGGACCTCTTCGCGGGACGCAACCGCGCGCTCTGCATGGCGCAGTTTATGGGCGGGATGCTGTTCAATTCGCTCGTGCACGGCGGCGTCAAAAACCTCAAGGCCGCGCTCTCTTTTTTGTCGCAGCAGCCCGACGTAGACCCCGACCATGTAGGGGCCATCGGTTTTTGCATGGGCGGCGGCTTAGCCATCGCCTGGGCCTGCACGGACGAGCGGCTGGGGGCCATCGCGCCCTTTTACGGCATGAACCCGCGGCCTTTGGAGGCCGTGAAACGCGCCTGCCCGGTGGTGGGGTCGTACCCCGAAAAAGATTTCACCGCCGGGGCCGCCAAAAAGTTGGACGCCGAGTTGAGCGAGGCGAACGTTCCCCACGACATCAAAATTTACGAGGGCGCGAAGCACTCCTTTTTCAACGACCAAGGGGGCGCTTACGACGCCTCGGCCTCGGCGGACGCGTGGCGGCGGACGTTGGAATTTTTCGGCACGCACCTCCGTTAGCCCTTGTTCTTTCCTACCCGTCCTAACGAAACGTGCCTTGAAAGGGCGCTCGAGGCCCAGCGCCGCCTCCCCTTTTCGTACCGTGAGGTTGGCCTGACCCATCCCGGCGCACGCTTGCGTCACCCGCCTTCCGGGTACAAAGTGGATCACTACCGAGCAAGGCTGGGTGAAGATAAGGGGGCTTTCTCGAGCGCAAAAGCCGCGGTGAAAGCTTGGGCGATGTACGGCGCGCCTTGGCTCGAGCTTCACCCGCACGCCTCAAAAATCGAACCCGGCGCGACTTTTGGCATCCTCGCCCGTCACTTAGGGTTCTATTCGCTGAGCACCGCCCGCGTCGTCTATGTGGTGGACACCCCCACGCGCTACGGCTTCGCCATCGGCACGCTGCCGGGGCATTTGGAACGGGGCGAGGAGCGGTTTTTAGTTGAGCTAAAAGATGGCGTGGTTTGGTACGACTTGTTGGCCCTCTCGAGACCGCAGCACCCCCTGGTGTGGCTCGGCTACCCCTTCGCGCGGTACATGCAGCGACTCTTTGCGCGGGATTCGGTGAGGGCAATGCGTGGGCGGGTTCGGTAGGTAACGCCATAAAGGAGTATTCTAAGCCATGCCCAAACTCGCTTCCGTCTGCCCTCTAGACTGCCCCGACACCTGCTCGCTGCTCATCACGGTTGAAAATGGCGAGGTTATAAAGCTCGAGGGCAGCCCCGCGCATCCTGTCACCAAAGGTTTTGCCTGCGTCAAAACGTACAAGTATCCTGAAAGGCAAAATCATGTGGACAGGCTCGAGCACCCCCTCAAACGCGTGGGCGCGAAGGGCGAGGGCCGTTTCGAGCGCGTGAGCTGGGACGAGGCGTTAGGCGAGATTGCCACCAAACTCCGGGACATTCTTGACGAACACGGCGGCGAAGCCCTACTCCCCTACTCCTACGCCGGGACGATGGGCTTGGTTGAGCGCGACCACCCGCTCGCTTTTTTTCGCGCGTTGGGCGCGTCGGAACTCGAGTGGACCATCTGCGCCGCGACGGGCGGCGCGGGTTGGGAAGCCAACTACGGGCCGCACAAGGTAGGCACCGACCCCGAAGATGTGCCGCACGCCAAATTTATTATCCTCTGGGGCATCAACTCACTACGCAGCAACCTCCACCTCACCCCGTTTCTCAAAGAGGCGCGGAAAAATGGCGCCTTTATCCTCCACGTAGACCCCTACCGCAACGAGACCTCGCGCTTCGCCGACGAGCACTGGCAGCTCAATGTAGGCACCGACGCGGCCTTGGCGCTGGCGATGGGGCACGTGATTTTGGAGGAGGGTTTGGAGGACAAAGCGTACCTCGAGACCTTTGCTAACGACCTCAGCGACTACCGCGCCGCCTGCGCCGAATGGACGCCAGAGCGCGCGGCGGCTCTCTGCGGGCTCTCCGCCGAACGCATCCGAGAGACCGCTCGAGCCTTTGCCACCTCCCGCGCCTCTTTCATCCGCATCGGCTACGGCATGACCCGCAACGAGGGCGGCGGCAACGCGGTGCGCGCGGTCACGCTGCTCCCGGCGCTCACCGGGGCCTGGAAATATAAGGGCGGCGGGGCGGCCATCTCGACGAGCGGCGGCTTCGGCCTCAACACGGCGCGCTACGCGGGGGCGCATCTCATCAAGCCGGGGGTGCGGCACATCAACCAGAACCGTCTCGCCTCGGCTTTAGAATTCACCGAAAACCCTATCAAGGCGCTTTTTGTGTTCAACTCCAACCCGGCGGCGGTCGCGCCCGACTCGTCTCGAGTCCGCAAGGGCTTAGCGCGCGACGACCTTTTTACCGTCGTCTTGGAGCACTTCCAAACTGACTCCGCCGACTACGCCGACTTTCTCCTCCCCGCGACGACCTTTTTGGAGCACCCCGACCTCTACACCGCCTACGGTCACTACTACTTGCAGTGGGCCGAGCCGGTGGTGGAGGCTCGAGGGGAAGCGCGCCCTAACTCCTGGGTTTTTGCAGAACTCGCCAAACGCTTAGGCTTGGAGGACGAAACCCTCACCTGGAGCGCGGAAGAGGTGGCGAGGGATTTGTTAAACAGCGACCATCCTTCGGTGCGGGGTATCACCCTCGAGCGGCTCAAAGAAGAGTGCAGCATCCGGCTGAACCTGCCCGCCGACTTTCGCCCCTACGCCGACGGCAGCCATTTCGAGGACAAAAAGATTCGCTTCTCCCCCGCGCCGCGGCAGCTCACCTTTGAAGAGCAACCGAACCCCGCCTACCCGCTCCGCATGATTTCGCCCCCCGGCTCGCACGTGCTCAACACCAGCATGGGCAACATCGAAAGTTTGTTAGAGGCCGCGGGCGGCGAGCCGCAGGTGATGATTCACCCTCGAGACGCCGCACGCTTTCATATCCGGCACGGGGAGCGTCACAAGGTCGTGAGCGCCCAGGGCAGTATCTTGCGCAAAACCCTGGTCAGCGAGGACGCGGTGGAGGGCGCGCTCGTCGCGCTCGGGCAGTGGTGGCCCAAGCTGGCCCCCGACGGGAAGAGTTTGAACGACCTTACCAGCGAGCGGTTGACCGATTTGGGCGGGGGTAGCACCTTTGGGAATGTGGTGGTGAGGATTGAGGCGGTGAGTCAAGAGGCAGCGGATTAGGGCGGAGAGAAGGTGACGGAGCGTGCAAAACGGGTATTCGCAATGCTAGTGGATAAACGCCCGTCAACTACCCATTAAACCTTAAAGGGGCTGGAGTGACCTGTGGCTTTCGCTGTTTCACTATGGTTTGACGAATTAACCGAGAACAAAATCAGAGAAATCTGGCGCATACTCCATTTGCAAGGCGTCGCCTCAAAATTCCACCTTGGCCCGTATCGCCCACACGTCACGTTGGCTGTCTGTGAAACGTTGGATGTTCATGCCTTCAATAAGCATCTCAGCGGGGAACTTGCTCAGCAATCCCCATTTGAAATCCAGTTCTCGCACGTTGGCGTTTTTCTTAACGACCCGCTCGTTTTGTTTCTTGGCGTTGTTTGCACCGGGGTGATAAATGAGATTCAAGGCAAGGTGCTCCATTCACTTGTGAATTTTGGGCAAGGGTTAGGGCCTTATTACCGCGTTGACCACTGGACACCCCACTGTTCTCTCGCTCTACCTGCTGATGAAGCCGAGCTCGCCAGCGCCCTTTCCGTCTGTAAAAAGCAAGCCTTACCTTCCCCGGCTTTCATCACTAGAATTGGCATCATTGATACGCCTGCCGAAGTTGAACTTTCTTATGTTTCGCTCGGCAAAGCGCAGATTTGAGGCGCAAGTGACGCAACGGAGAACCAACCCATGAAGCAATCCATCGCCCACATCGCTCTAGTCGTCAGAGATTACGACGAGGCCATAAACTTCTACACGAACAAACTTCACTTCACAGTCCTCGAGGACACCCACCAACCCGAGCAAGATAAACGTTGGGTGGTGGTTTCTCCTCCGGGCTCGAGCGGCGCAACCTTGCTACTGGCGAGAGCGTCAAAGCCCGAACAGCAGCCCTTTATCGGCAATCAGTCCGGCGGCAGGGTGTTCTTGTTTCTCAGCACGGATGATTTTTGGAGAGACTACAACGACATGGTGGCGAAGGGCATAAAGTTTGTGAGGGAGCCTAAAACGGAAGATTACGGTACGGTTGCCGTTTTTGAAGACCTTTACGGAAATCTGTGGGACTTGCTGGAATTTAGCAGCGAGCACCCAATGGCGGCTCGAGCCGTGTAGCTTACGCCAAAAGAGGTGTGTCTTGTACACCACACAACCAATTGCTTTCTGACGACCATTCAGCTATCCTTCTTGAGGATGAAACGATGATTGGAGCACCCGAAGCCCTCGAGCGCCTACAAGCAGGCAACCGCCGTTTCGCGTCGGACGCCCAAGACGGCAGGACGTTCCCCGACAGAACACGCCGCAGCGAACTACTTGCGGGTCAGGAGCCGTTCGCCATCATCCTCGGCTGTTCGGACTCGAGGGTGCCCGTAGAAATCGTTTTTGACCAGAATCTAGGCGACTTGTTCGTCATCCGCGTAGCGGGCAACATCGTGGCTCCCTCCTTAGTGGGCAGCGTCGAGTTCGCGGCGGAAGCGTTCGGCACGCGGCTTGTGGTGGTTTTGGGTCACTCCGGCTGCGGGGCCGTTCTGGCTACCTTGGAAGAACTCAAACGTCCGTCGGAGAATCGCTCGCCCAATTTGCGTTCGATTGTTGACCGCATCCGGCCCGCGGTGGAGGGGGTGTTGGGGACGGAGTGGGCGAGCCCGGACGCGCTCGTGCGGGAGGCGGTTCGGGCCAACATCCGCGCCTCGGTGAAGGGTTTGCGGCACGGATCGGAGGTTCTCGAGGGGCTCATCCAAAAGGATGGGCTCTGGGTCGTGGGGGCCGAGTATTCGCTCGAGACGGGCGTGGTGGATTTTTTCGGTGGGCTACCGGAGACCGGCTAACAAAGAAGACCGGGTACTTCGACCCGGTCTTGTCTTGCGAAGCTGTACGCGCTTAGCTGAGCATCCGCTCCGGCTCGCGCGTCTCGAAGGTGAAACCCTGCGCGCCCGGTTCCACATAGATGGTGTCGCCCTCGTGAATCTCGCCCGCGATGATTTTCTTGGACAGGGGCGTCTCGATGAGGCTCTGGATGGCGCGTTTTAAAGGCCGCGCGCCAAAGACGGGATCGTAGCCGACGCGGGCGAGTTGTTCCATCGCGCCCGAGCTCAAGTTAAGGGTGATGCGGCGGTCGGCTAAGCGCTCGAGCACCCGCCCCAACTGGATGTTCGCAATCTCTTGCACCTGCTCGCGGTCTAACGCATGAAAGACGATGATGTCGTCAACGCGGTTCAAGAACTCGGGGCGGAAGTGCGCCTGAAGAAGCTCGAAGACGGTCGCCCGGATGGCGTCGTAGTCCGCGCCCGAGCGGCTGGCCTCCAAAATCTGCGGCGAGCCGATGTTTGAGGTCATGATGACCACCGTGTTGCGAAAGTCCACCGTGCGCCCGTGCGAGTCGGTTAAGCGTCCGTCGTCCAAGACTTGCAGGAGGATGTTGAACACGTCCGGGTGCGCCTTTTCGATCTCGTCAAACAAAATCACGCTGTAGGGGTGACGGCGCACCGCCTCGGTGAGCTGGCCGCCCTCCTCGTAGCCGATGTAACCGGGAGGTGCCCCGACGAGACGCGCGACGGTGTGCTTTTCCATATATTCGGACATGTCGATGCGGATCATGTTGTCTTCGGTGTCGAAGAGCTGTTGCGCCAGCGCCTTGGCGGTTTCCGTCTTGCCGACGCCCGTGGGTCCCAAGAATATAAAGGAACCGATGGGGCGGTTCGGGTCGGCCAGACCGGCCCTCGAGCGGCGGATAGCGTCCGACACGGCGGTGATGGCCTCGTCCTGGCCGATGACGCGCTCGTGGAGCACGGTTTCCAGGCCCATCAGCTTCTCGCGCTCGCCTTCTAAAAGGCGCGACAGCGGGATGTTGGTCCAGCGGCTCACCACCTCGGCCACCTCGTCCTCACCGACCTCGAGCGTGATGTATTTCGCGTTTTCCAACTTTTGCGTGGTCTCGCGCAGGCGCTGCTCGAGCTTAGGTAAGCGTCCGTAGCGCAATTCCGCCGCCCGGTTGAGGTCGTAGTCGCGCTCGGCGGCGTCGATTTGGGTGCGGACTTGGTCGAGCTCTTCTTGGGTGGTGCGCAGTTCGTCCAGGATGCCTCGTTCAGCCTCCCAATCGGATTGGGCCTGGCTGATGCGGTCTTCGATGGTGCGCAGTTCCTCCTCGATGCGCAGGAGGCGGTTGGCCGACTCGGTGTCCTCTTCTCGTTTTAAGGCTTCCTGCTCAATCTCCAACTGCAAACGGCGGCGGCGCAGGGTGTCGATTTCTTCGGGCATACTTTCTAGCTGCACCCGGATGCGCGAGGCGGCCTCGTCGATGAGGTCAATCGCCTTGTCGGGAAGCTGCCGGTCGGCGATGTAGCGGTTCGAGAGCGTCGCCGCGGCGATGAGCGCCGGGTCGGCGATGCGCACGCCGTGGTGGACTTCGTATTTTTCTTTGATGCCGCGCAGGATGGAAATGGTCTCTTCAACCGTGGGCTCGTCAACCAGAATGGGCTGGAAGCGGCGCTCGAGAGCAGCGTCTTTTTCGATGGCCCGGTACTCGTTCAAGGTGGTCGCGCCGACCATACGCAGTTCGCCCCTTGCCAGGGGCGGCTTGAGCATGTTGCCCGCGTCCACCGCGCCCTCGGCCTTGCCCGCGCCGACGATGGTGTGGAGTTCGTCAACGAACAAGACGACCTCGCCTTTGGACTGGACGGTATCATTGATAACGCCTTTTAAGCGCTCCTCAAATTCGCCGCGGTACTTCGCGCCTGCTAGAAGCGAGCCCATGTCGAGCTGAATGATGCGCTTGCCCTGCAAGCCCTCGGGCACGTCCTTTTTGACGATGCGCTGCGCCAGGCCCTCGGCGATGGCGGTCTTGCCCACGCCGGGCTCGCCAATCAAAACGGGGTTGTTTTTGGTGCGGCGCAGGAGAATCTGGATGGCGCGGCGCACCTCCTCGTCTCGGCCGATGACCGGGTCGAGTTTGCCGTCGTGGGCGAGCTTGGTGAGGTCGATGCCGTATTTTTCAAGGGCCTCGAAACTCGATTCTGCGGTTTTGGTGTCCACGGTGCGTCCCCCTCTGATTTGTTGCGCGGCCTCGCGGAGCGCTTTAGCGTCCGGCAGGGCCGTCACACCCTCACCGCCAACCGTGCGCAGCGCCACAAGCAGCGCGTCGGCGGCGACGAAGGAATCTCCCCAGCCTTTGGCGGTTCTTTCGGCTTCGTCAAAGACTCGAGCCATCTCCGGGCTCATGTACTGGCCCGAGCCGCCCGAGACCTTGGGGAGCTTGTTGAGGGCAGCGTCAAGCGCGGCCTGAACTTGTCCTAAGTCGCCTCCGGCGCGCTCGAGCACGCGGGCGGCGGGGCTCTGCGGGTCCGCCAGCAGCGCCGCCCCGAGGTGCGCTGGCACGATATTTTGTTCCTTACGAACGCGCGCGATTTCCTGCGCGCTGGCGACGGTTTGTAAAGCGGATTCGGTAAAGCGTTCGGCGTCCATAGTCTCTTTATTATGAAACCTGAGTCGGGTTTTGTCAAGTTTGCTGCGTCTCCTCTCTCACACTTTGCGCGAAGTTCCTTCTGAAGAGAAACCAATACGACATGTTCACTCTTCAGGGTCACGTACACTAAAGGCATGAAAAAGGAACGGAGGGACGCGGCGCGGGTGAAGCCTCGGTTCATTCTGTGCCTCATGTTGTGCCTGAGCGCGCTCATCGGAAGCGCCGCGGCGCAGCTCCCGCCCGAGGCGCAAGAAGCGCTCAACCGGGCGACGGTGCTCGCCAGCCGGGCGCAGACGACCTACCAGAACACCGTCAACAACATCGACCAGCCCCTCTGGCGCGAGGCCATTCAAGCGGGTGAGGAGGCGCGGCAAAAAGCGCCCGACGCGCCCGAGCCGCTGCGCTTTCTCGCCCAGACTTACGCGGCGGTGGGCTGGGACATCCGCGCCTGGGACTATTGGCTCCGCTACTTAGACGCGGGCGGCGCGCTCGACGCGGGCGTGCGCGCGGGGCTGGGCACGGTCGGCAACCGGCTCGGTTACGCCCGCTACAGCGCGGGCGACCTCGCGGGCGCGCTCGGCTACTACGAGGCCGTCAACGCGCGCGTGCCCGAGGACCGGGAGGCGCTGCTCTGGCTGGGCCGCATCTTCTTTGAACTCGGTCAACCCGAAGAGGCGCTGCCCTACTGGCAAAGACTTGTTGAAACGTCGCCCGACGACGAGGGCGCGCGCTATTACTTGGAGCGGACCCAGCAGCAGCTTTCTGTCGGCGTGGCGGCCAGCAACGCCTTCCAGCAGGGGATTACCTTTTATGAGGGTGAGCGGCTCGAGGAGGCGCTAGCAAGTTTCCGCGACGCCTTCCGGGCCAACCCCGACTTTACCGAGGCGCTGGTGTGGACGGGACGCACCGCCCTCGAGCTGGGCCGTTCGGAAGAGGCCAAGGCGGCGTGGGAGGGGGTGCTCGAGACGAACCCCGACGACGCGCGGGCGCGCTACTTTTTAGATGTGGCTGAGGACCAGCTCACCTGGGGCGTGGAGGCCGCGCAGGCCTTTGAGGCGGGGCTGGGCCAATACAACGCGGGCGCGTTTGCTGCGGCCGCCGACCTTTTCGCGCAAG
Organism: Trueperaceae bacterium; assembly: GCA_965214995.1. Classification (GTDB taxonomy): domain Bacteria; phylum Deinococcota; class Deinococci; order Deinococcales; family Trueperaceae; genus CBDCCT01. The sequence goes on along the minus strand of CBDCCT010000002.1, from coordinate 1,729,880 downwards.
CCCTGGAGGCCAACCCGGACTATAAAGACGCGGCCGTCTGGGCGGCGCGCGCTTACCAAGAGTCCGAGCAGGCGCAGAAGGCCATCGCCTATTGGCAAAGAGCCCAGGCCTTGGACCCCGACGACACGCGCATCCCCTACTTTCTGGGCTTGGCCCGCGACCAGGCGCGCTTTGGCGCGGACGCCGCGAGCGCCTTTTCGCAGGGCTTGTCGAGCTACCAACTCGCCGACTACGCCGAGGCCGAGGCGGGCTTTAGACGGGCCACCGAGGCCAACCCCGACTACGCCGACGCCTGGGGCTGGCTGGGCCGCGTTCATTTCGACCGGGCGGAATACGCCCGCGCGGCCGACGCCTACGGGCGCGCGGTGGCGCTCGAGCCCGACAACGACTCGTACAAATTTTTCGCCGAGGAGGCCGCGCGCCTGGCCGCCGAGGCGCGCGGGAGCGATTAGGAGGGCCGGCGTCAAAAAACGTTGAATAAATAACGCAAACAACGTTAAACCTTACACACTGTCCTTTCACCTCCTGCGCTAAGCTTCCTTATGTTCCGTATAACTTTGCGCCAGTTCGTTCTCCTGCTGCTCGCTTTGCTGCTCTCGGGTGCGCTCGCCCAGGGCGAGTTACGTGGCGAGTCACCCAGCGATTTGTGGGCCACACAAAGGGGCCGTGAGGTCGTTTTCGACGCTTTGGTAGACATTTTTAAGGACAACTACTGGAACGAAACGTTTATAGATTGGGACGCTTGGGCCGAGGGCTACCGCGACGAAGCACTCGCGGCACCCTCGCGCGCCGCCTTTGACGCGGTGGCGGCGCGGATGGTGCGCGCGCTCGACGACCACCACTCGAGCTGGGTCGGCCTGATCGATTATGTGGATGACAGAGATGAAACCCCGCGAGGCAGGGCGTCGCCGGGTCTGGGCATCGTCCACGAGCATCTGCCCGGCAGCGGCATCGTGGTGAGGCGCGTGTATCCCCTCACCCCCGCGGCAGACGTTCTACACCGGGGCGACGTTATCCAAAGCGTGAACGGTCAGAACGTACGCAACGCGAGCGCCTACGGGGTGGGCACCGCGTTTCGCAGCGCGGTTGTCACGGGCGAGGTGAGGCTCGAGGTGCAGCGCAAACGAGAGAGCATCCTCGTCACCCTCGTACCCGCGCCCGTCGAGTGGGCCAAAGTGCAAGGGCTGCCGCAGGCCGAAATGCTCGACGCGACCACGGGCTACCTCTACCTGCCGACCTTTAACACGCCCCAGGTGGCCGAGGAAGTCCACCGGCTGCTCGCCGACTTGCAGGCGCAGGGCGCGCGGTCGCTCGTGCTCGACCTGCGCGGCAACTTAGGCGGGCGCTTGAGCGAGTTGGGGCTCGTTTTGGGCGCGTTTGTCGAGGGCCCCTGGGCGCAGGCGGTGAGCCGGGGGGGCGTGGTCTGGCGGAGTTCGTACCGGCTCGAGGCGGACGCGGGCCATAGCCTCTTAGAAGGTGCCGACCTCTTTAAGGATGACAGGCTCGAGCACCCCGCTAGCTTCCAAGGTGCTTTGGTAGTTCTCGTAAACCAAACCAACTCCTCCGCGGGCGAGATCGCCGCGCTGGTGCTGCAAAACTTAGGCCGCGCCACCGTCATCGGCGAGGCCACCGAGGGCAACGTGGAGGCGGTGCGCGGCTTTAGGCTGCCCGACGGCTCCCTGGTCATGGTCGCGGTCGCCAACATGCAGAGCGCCGCGGGCGAAACCTTTGACGGCGGCGTGGTGCCCGACGTCGAGGCGCGCGAGACGCTGGAGGAACTCGCCAGGGGCTTCGACGCCCCCGTTGCCGAGGCGTTGCGGGCGCTTAAAAGGCTGCCTTTTACGCCGGGAAGATTCTTTTAGCTCTTGCGTAGCGTTTTTAGTCCTACTTAGACATCAGTGGTATAGTTATCTATGCCGATGACCTATCGCGCTCTACTCAAAGGTAACCAGCTCGAGTGGCAGGACGAAGCGCCCGCACAGGCGCAGGAGCAAGTTGTGCCGGTTCAGGTCACTCTGCTTGAGAGAGATGCGACGGTTCAGGGGGAACGGATGGCGGCGGCTTTGGAAAAACTGGCTGCCTTGCGAACCTTTGCCGATGAAGATGACCCGGCGGCCTGGGAACGGAATGGACGGCAAGAGCGCGAGTTGCCCGGCAGATAGTGCTTATCGACAGCAACATTGTCATTTATGCCTCACATCCCCAACACACCTGGTTGCGACAGTCCGTCGCTCAGTATGCTCCGGCGGTGTCGGCGGTGAGTACATCGAGGTTTTCAACTACCATAGCCTTGGTTCAAAGCTATGAACAGTTGTGTTCAATTAGCACGTTCAAGACGAAAGACGAGATCAGTAAAGTTATCATCTGCTCGACCATCATTGCAAAAGTAACGTTTACCGTTCGGAAGCTCTTCTATAAACATAGCAGCTCCATTGGTGAATGAGAGTATGGGGCTTTTGGCGTGTAAGTCGAGGTTGTTTGTTGACTGATAAACGTTGTAAATTTTTAGCTCGCCGTTGTTCGATTGCACCTCAAGTTCAACCTCACGAGGTGCAGTGTCATACCACAAATGCACGTGTCGTGCTTTGGTTCCGTTGACCGCTATAGTTCCATCAGTTTTGAGAGAAACTCCTTGGCGGCGTTGATAAACGTCGGCCCTCTCAAACACAAGCTGGAGATTCTCAACTGGCCTGACGATAAAACTATCCATTTGATACAAGGTTCTGCCCTTGTACTCAATGGTTCTTGAATTTGCTTGTGCAAAAATGGTTTCGAATTCAGGCATTATTATAGCTCCACGTCTAAAGCTTCCAAGGTCGGCACTATAGTTGGCTTGGAAAGCACTGATACAAACATTTGTACCAGATGAGCCTATAATCTCCTTGTGAATGTTAGCACAAGTGCTAATGCGGTCAAGGTTCGGGGTCTGCTGTTCGAGGAGGACAAGATGGAGAAGAAGCCGAGAGTGGTCATCGTAGGCGCAGGGTTTGCGGGTCTTTACGCGGCCAAGGCGCTCAAGTGGGCACCTGTGGACGTGCTCATGATAGACCAGCACAACTACCACACCTTTCAGCCGCTCCTCTACCAAGTCGCCACCGCGCAGCTCGAGCCCGACGAAATCGCCCACACCGTGCGCGGCACCTTCCAGGGCTTTTGGAACTTCAACTTCCGTCAGGGTACAGTTACAAGTGTTGATTGGGACGAAAAAGAAGTCGTTCTGGCCGACGGCGATGTGGTCTCTTTTGACTACCTCATCGTCGCGGCGGGCGCGGTTTACAACGACTTCGGCATTAAGGGCGTAAAAGAGCACGGTTACTTCTTGAAAAGCCTCTCCGAGTCGGTCAACATCAGAAGCCACATGCTGCGGCAGTTCGAGCGGGCGAGCGCCGACCCCAGCCTTATCGACGAGGGGATTCTCAACTTCGTCATCGTCGGCGGCGGACCCACGGGCGTCGAGATGGCGGGCGCGATGACCGAACTTTTTGACCGGGTCCTGCCTGAAGATTACCCCACGCTCGACCTCACCAAGGCCAAGGTGATTCTCGTCGAGATGCTGGACGGGCTCCTGCCGCCCTTTAGCAAAAAGACGCAAAAGTATACGCAGCGGGTGCTCGAGGACCGCGGCGTCGAGGTGCGTTTGGGCACCACCGTGTCGGAGGTGCGCGCACACGAGGTCGAACTCAAGAGCGGCGAAGTCATCCCTACCGAGACGCTGCTCTGGGCCGCGGGCATCCGCGCGAGCCCGCTCGTCGAGGCTTTGGGTGTTGAACTCACTAAGGGCTACCGCGTGGCTGTCGCGGACGATTTGAGCCTGCCCGACCGCCCTTACGCGTTTATGGCCGGGGACATGTCGGGCGCAATGGACGGTCAGGGGCGGCTCTACCCGCAGGTCGCGCAGGTCGCCATCCAGCAGGGCAAGCACGCCGCCAAGCAAATTCAGGCGCTCATCAAAGGCGAGCCCACCGACCCGTTTGAATACTTTGACAAGGGCATCATGGCGATTATCGGGCGCAACGCGGGCGTCGCCGAACTCTCCAAGGTGTTTCTGGGAATGCGCTTTCGCGGCTTTTTGGGCTGGCTGTCGTGGCTTTTTATCCACCTCGTCTACCTGCCCGGCCACCAAAACCGCCTGAACGCGCTCGTCAACTGGGCCTACAGCTACGTGACCTTTGACCGGCACTCGAGGCTCATCACCGACATGGAACCCTCGCCCGCCGAAATTACCGACAAGACGGGTAAGCTCGTCTCGGACGTGTATATCGCCCAGCAGCGCGAGTCCGACGCGCTCCTGAGGCGGCTTGACGAAAAACCCAAGGAGAGGTTGATCGTCAACCCTAGAAAAGCCGCCGAACCCGAGAAGGCGGGGACGAGAGAGCGGCAGCCCGCCGTGACGGTTGCGTCTCGCTGAGCCCGCACCGTCAGTCAACAGTCTCCTTGTTTGGGTAGCACCCTGACTGCGTATCCTGAAACCGCTGTAGCATTTTCTACAGTGGTTTTTGTTTTTTATGCTCGAGCAGTGCTTTCACCTCTAAAGAAGCGTGCTAAGCGGGCGTCCTCCGGCGCGCCCCGCTCAGGCGCGAGCATTGACGGTTTCATTTTTTTGCGTTACGCTGGGCCTGTCAACGTAGCTTAGCCATACTTGTGTAACGTCTGGAGACGCAGCATCCAACGGCCCCGCGCCTCAGCGTCACCCAATCCGCTTCACATAAAGGAGGCCCGATGAAGGTCGAGGGTTCGCACACCATCTCAGCGCCCAGAGAAAAAGTTTGGCGGATGCTCCAAGACCCGGACGTGCTCGCCAAAACCACGCCGGGCGTGAAAAGTATGGAGTTGGAGGGCGAAGACCGCTACCGCGCGACGCTCGAGCTCGGCGTCGGCCCCGTGCGCGGCACCTTTGAAGGCCACGTCGAGATCACCAACAAGCAAGAGCCCGAAGCGATGACCTTGGCCGTCGAGGGTCAGGGCGGGCCGGGTGGCGTCAAGGCCGAGGGGCGCTTGAGGCTGGAAGAGGAGGGCGACAGCACAGTAGTTCACTACGAAGGCGAGCCGCAGATCTCGGGCCGTCTCGCCGCGGTGGGCGGGCGTCTGGTGGGCGGCGTGGCGAAAAAGTTGGCTGGACAGTTTTTCGAGCGTCTGGACAAAGAGGCGCAGAGCTACCCGGCTTGAGCGTCAGGTTCCAGAGTCTGAACAGGAGGATACATGGGAACACAGGTCAAGGTAACGGTCAACGGCAAGGCGTACACGCGCGAGGTCGAGCCAAGGCAGCTCCTCGTGCATTTCATTCGTGAAGGCCTCAGCTTAACGGGCACACACGTGGGCTGCGACACGAGCAGTTGCGGGGCCTGCACAGTTCTCATGGACGGGCTCGCTGTCAAATCCTGCACGGTCTTGACTGTTCAAGCCGACGGCGCGAACCTCACCACCGTTGAAGGCTTAGCGCAAGGGAACGAGCTTCACCCCATCCAGCAGGGCTTTTGGGAGGAGCACGGGCTCCAGTGCGGCTACTGCACGCCCGGTTTCATGATGGCGACGGTGCAGCTTCTGGAGCGCAACCCCGACCCCAGCGAGGACGACATCCGCCACGGCTTAGACGGCAACTACTGCCGCTGCACGGGCTACCACAACATCGTGCGGGCGGTGCGCTACGCCGCCGAAAAAATGCGCGCGGGCGCGTCGCAGCCCGTCGCGGCGGATTAGGAGAAGATAATGGCAGAAACTTTTGTTGGCAAGGCCGTCAAGCGCCGCGAGGACCCGCGCTTTATCACGGGTCAGGGCAACTATGTAGACGACATGACGCTGCCCGGCATGACCTACGCGGCGATGGTGCGGAGCCCGCACGCGCACGCGAAGATTAAGGGCATCAACGCGGAGGAAGCGGAAGCGCATCCCGGCGTCGTGGCGGTCATCACGGGTCAGGATTTGCTGGACGCGGGCATTAATCCCATTCCGACGGGGTGGTTGTTAGAAGATATCCACCTTCCCGAGCGCCGCGCCATCGCTGCCGAGACGGTTCGTTTTGTTGGGGACATCGTCGCGGTGGTCGTCGCCGAAGACCGCTACGCCGCCGAGGACGCCGCCGAGCTTGTCCGGGTGGACTACGAAGTCTTGCCCGCCGTCGCGGACGCCGTCAAGGCTTTGGAAGAGGGCGCGACCACCGTCCACGAGGGCGCAAAAGGCAACGTCTGCTTCGACTGGTCGATTGGCGACAAGGGAGCAACCGACGCGGCTTTTGAGGGTGCGGCCAGGACCGTCTCGCTGGACTTCCGTAACCAGCGCCTTATCCCCAACGCCATAGAGCCGCGCGCCTCGCTCGCGCAGTACAACCGGGGCACGCAGGAGTACACGCTCTACACCACCTCGCAGAACCCGCACGTCCACCGCCTCATGCTGGCGGCGTTCGTCCTCAACATCCCCGAAAACCGGCTGCGCGTGGTGAGTCCCGACGTGGGCGGCGGCTTCGGCTCGAAAATCTTTCAGTATCCAGAAGAAGTGGTCGTTCTCTACGCTGCGAAAAGGCTCAACCGGCCCGTCAAGTGGACTGCCTCCCGCTCCGAAAGCTTCCTCACCGACTCGCACGGGCGCGACCACGCGACTCACGCCGAGATGGCCGTGGACGAGGGCGGCAGGGTGGTGGGTCTGCGGGTTAAAACCGCCGCGAACTTGGGCGCGTACCTCACGACCTTTGCCCCGGCGGTGCCCACCTACCTCTACGGCACTTTATTATCGGGGCAGTACAAAATCCCCACCATCTACTGCGAGGTGACGGGCGTCTTCACCAACACCACGCCCGTGGACGCCTACCGCGGCGCGGGGCGGCCCGAGGCCACCTTTGTGGTCGAGCGGATGATGAGCCACGCCGCGCAGGAACTCGGCGAAGACCCCGCCGAATTCCGCCGCAAGAACTTTATCGGCCCGGACGAGTTCCCGTACCAGACGCCGGTGGCGCTCTCTTACGACTCAGGGAATTATGAACCTGCTTTGGACAAGGCGCTCGAGATGCTCGGCTACCAAAATTTGCGTCAAGAACAAGCGGAGGCGCGCAAACAGGGCCGTTACTTGGGCATCGGCTTGTCGTGCTACATCGAGGCGTGCGGCTTGGCCCCCTCCAAAATCGTCGGCTCGCTGGGCGCGCAGGCGGGGCAGTGGGAGTCGTCGCTCGTGCGCGTCGCGCCGACCGGCAAGGTTGAAGTGTTTACGGGCTCGCACTCGCACGGGCAGGGGCACGAGACGGCGTTCTCGCAGATTGTCGCGGACGAGCTCGGCGTCCCGATGGAGGACATCGAAATCGTCCACGGCGACACCGGCAAGATGCCCTTCGGCTGGGGCACCTACGGCTCGAGAAGCGCCGCGGTGGGCGGCTCCGCCGTGGTGACCGCGGTCCGCAAGGTCAAGGATAAAGCGCGTAAAATCGCCGCGCACCTCCTAGAGGCGCGCGAGGACGACCTCGAGGCCGTCGGCGGCGCCTTCCAGGTCAAGGGCTCGCCCGACAAATCGGTGAGCTTTACGGACATCTCCTTGCAGGCCCACCTGTGCCACAACTACCCTGAAGACCTGGAGCCCGGTTTAGAAGAGAGCGCCTTTTACGACCCCAGCAACTTCGTCTACCCCTTCGGCACCCACATCGCGGTGGTTGAGCTCCTCCCCGAAACGGGCGAAATCAAGCTCCTGCGTTACGTCGCGGTGGACGACTGCGGCCCCTTAATCAACCCGCTCATCGCCGAGGGTCAGGTACACGGCGGCATCGCGCAGGGCGTCGGGCAGGCGCTTTTGGAGGGTGCCATCTACGACGACAACGGCCAACTCTTAAGCGGCTCCTACATGGACTACGTGATGCCGCGCGCCGACCACCTGCCGTCCTTTGAACTCGGCCACACCGTCACGCCCTCGCCGCACAACCCGCTGGGCGTCAAGGGCATCGGCGAGGCGGGCACGATTGCGAGCACGGCGGCGGCGGCCAACGCGGTGCTGGACGCGCTGCTACCCTTTGGCATCACGCAACTGGATATGCCCTTTACCTCGCAACGGGTCTGGCAGGCGCTCCAGAACGCCCAGCCCGCGCAGGCGGCGGATTAGGAGGTTTTGTGTACCCCTCAGCGTTTTCTTATCACACCCCGGCGTCCGTCGAAGAGGCCATTGGCCTCCTCAAGGAGCACGGCATGGACGCCAAGCTGCTCGCGGGCGGTCACAGCCTCCTGCCTACCATGAAACTTCGCTTAGCCACCCCCGCCCACGTGGTCGATATGAAAGGTTTGCGGAGTTCGCTCCAGTACATCCGCGACGAGGGTGACGCGGTCGCCGTCGGCGCGCTCACCACGCACCACATGATTGAGACATCGGATTTACTTAAAGAAAGAGCGCCCGTGCTGGCTCACACCGCGACGCACGTCGGTGACCTCCAGGTGCGCAACTTGGGCACCATCGGCGGCTCTGTCGCTCACGCCGACCCCGCCGGGGACTTTCCCGCCGCCATTCTCGCCTCGGAAACCGAAATGGTCGCGCAAGGACCCAACGGCAGGCGGACGGTTCCCGCGGCGGAGTTTTTCTTTGGGTTTTTTGAGACGGCCTTGGAAGAAAGCGAGATTTTGGTCGAACTGCGCGTGCCTGTATCAAGGGGCGGCTCGAGCTACCAAAAGTTCCGCCACCCCGCCTCGGGCTACGCGGTCTGCGGCGTGGCGGTGGTGCTTGAAAAAGAAGGCGACACCGTCAAAAAGGCCCGCGTCGGCGTCACAGGTATTTCCGACGGAGCCTACCGCGCGACGGGGGTGGAAGAGGCGCTAGCGGGCCAATCCTTCAGCCCCGAACTCGCCGCCACCGCCGCCGAACGTGCCGCGGAAGGTGTTGACCCCCTGGAGGACACCTTTGCGGGCGCGGACTATAGGCGTCAGCTCGCTAGAACCTATACCAAAAGGGCGCTGCTCGAGGCCTGGGAGCGTGCGGGCTAAGTTCAAAGGATTGTTCATAAGGGTGCTGACAATGTGCAGCACCCTTTTTTCTTAGGGCGTTCCATCCGGCATCAAACCGAAAGACCGTCGCACAAAAAGGCCCGTGCTAGATTGGGGGGGTGGCACTGCTCGAGCACAAAGCAACCAACCTGGACGAGGCCATAAAAAACCTCGAGCCCGTTCACTCGCTGAATATTCGGGAATTGGAGCAGTTTTACGTTGCGCGGGAGTATAGCCCGGTCAGGAACATCGGCAGATTACTCCATGTTTCTTACCCGCAAAAGTTTTTGCTTACAGGTCACAGAGGGAACGGCAAGAGTACGGAGTTAGCCAAGCTCGAGGCCCACTTACGCGACGAGTTCTTTGTTGTACGTTACCCCGTAAGAGACGTTCTCAACCTGTTCGACCTACAGTACGTTGACGTGCTGCTTTCTATGGCAATCAAACTAGCCAAGGAAGCGAGCGCCGAAAATCTTTCCTTGTCGAGAGAGACACTGGCGCGGCTCGAGAGCTTATGGTCTTTCGGGAGGGACACCAGTGTCCAGCACGAGCGCGGGGCGACTTGGGGCGGAGAAGCCAGTGCAGGCGTCGGCGGGGCGTTGGCGTGGCTCGCGCAGTTGGGCGTCCGTTTTAAGAGCGAACACAGTACCCGTAACCTCGTGCGCCAAAAGGTCCAGCACCGCACCTCGGACCTGCTCGAGGGTCTGGATACTCTTGCAAGAGATGTAGAAAGACTGACCGGAAAACGCGTTCTCTGTATGGTGGAGGATTTGGATAAAACAGACTTAAGCAAAGCAAAAACCATCTTTTCCGACAACGGCGAGTCTATCAGCGCACCCCATCTGGCTATCATCTACACTTTCCCCGTCGCCCTCAGCCGAAGTAGCGACTTCATGCACATTAAAGGTTATTTCAGCGACACCTACACGTTGCCAAATTTTAGAATCGAAGATAAAAACGGTGAGTCCAACGAATTCGGGCGAGCCGCCCTAAGAACCATTCTACTCAATCGCCTCGAGGCCGAACTTTTAGAAGACGCCGCCCTCGAGCTCCTCGTGACGTATAGCGGCGGCTTGCCACGCCAGCTTATCAAACTCGCTAGAGATGCGTGTGTAGAAGTTGATGTTCCAGGCGATAACGTTGTACGCGTCTCGCACGTAGAGGCTGCCGTCGCAAGGGAGAGAAAAGAGTTTAAGCGTATGCTAAGCGTGCTAAGTGATGAACAGCGCGCACAATTAAAAGATATTAGGGCAAGTCACGACATTTCGGTTAAAGCCGATTTAGAACTCTTGCACACCTTGAGTGTCCTCGAGTACGAGAACGACGAGCTTTGGTACGACGTAAATCCCCTGGTGGATGATTTGCTGACGGAGTAACGTGGCTACTCAAATGGACATAGACCGTGACTACCGCAAACTAAGGATTTTGCTCGAGGCCACCGACTCTTTCGTTCTCACTTTTGCCTTGTACCGAGACGCCAAGGAGCAGCGCGAAAACGCTAAGAAGTTAAGGGAAATGCTCAAGCTACCCGTAACCCAAGTCGCGCTCAAAGGCGACAACCTCAACCCGGTCAGAACGTTTTTAGACCTACCCAAAGAACCCCGCCAAGCCATTTTCTTTACCTTTTTGGGCAGCAGCCTACCCGAAGGCAAAAGCGACTTCGACAAGTTTGCGGGCTATGCCAACATCCAACGCGAAGCCTTTACCGACGCGCCGCACGCGGTGGTGCTGTGGCTGCGCGAGGAGCAGCTTGTAAGGTTGATGAGGCGCGCGCCGGACTTTTGGGCGTGGCGCAGCGGGGTGTTTGATTTTCGGGGTGAGCTTGCAGAAGCTTCTGGAGCTTACAGCGTATTCAAGCTTACCGATACTTATGAACGAACATCGTTGGAAGAGGAGGTTGCGCTTTACAGAAAAATTCTCAAATCACAGCTACAGCGGGACAAACCTGATTTAGCTTATGTAGTTCGCACGCGTTTACGTTTAGCTAACACTTTATATAAGTTGGGCTTCTATAAAGAAATGGCTTCCGAAGCTCATGAGGCACTCTCGGTAGCAAGGACACTTAAGGATGAAGCACTCGAGGTAGACGCCCTTGGCAACTTAGCTCACGCTTCCTATGAATCGGCTAACTATGATGAAGCCATACTCCTTTACAGAGAAGCCGTTAAACTTGGAGAAAAAGTTTTTGGTAGAGAAGATAAAAGGTACGCCGCTCTCCTTAATGTCCTTGCGGGTTCATTGGAGAGCGCAGGACGCTACAATGAGGCAGAACCTCTATATAAAGAATCAATAGAGCTTGTCAAAAAAACTTTGGGGGAAGAGCAAACAGAATATGCCTTCATTCTCAACAACTTTGCAGGCTTTCTTGAAAGCACAGGGCGTTTTGACGAGGCTGAACCTCTCTACCGAAAAGTAATAAACATCCTTGCAGAAACCCTCAGCAAAAAACATCCACGCTACGCCGCCAGCATTAATAATTTGGCAGTTTTATTTACAAAGACAAGACAGTATGACGAGGCCGAAGCTCTTTATAGGGAAGCGGTAGAAATTGTTAGAGAAGCTGTCGGTAAAGAACACCCAAACCACGCGCTTGGCCTCCGCAATTTAGCAAATTTGCTTATGGAGGTGGGGCGTTATGACGAAGCCGAACCCCTTTTGCGTGAAGCTTTAGAAGTATGTCGTGAGTTTTTGGGAGAGGCACATCCATTCACAAAAGAAGTTGAAGCAGATTACCAGTTCCTTAAACAAGGACACTTCTATGCTGAGCAAGCAATAAGCAAAACAGCCTAACCATCCTTAGCCTCCCATCAACCTGCTACACTACACCCAATGCACCCCGACATCTCAGGCGTCCAGCAAACCCTGGCCTCCCACGGCTACATCGCCGACCGGGCCACCGCCACGGCCCTCCATCTGGCGAACAAGCTGGGCCGCCCCCTGCTCATCGAAGGCCCCGCGGGGGTGGGCAAAACCGAAATCGCCAAGGTGACGGCCCTGGCCGCCCACACCGACCTCATCCGCTTGCAATGTTATGAAGGGCTCGACTCGAGCGCCGCCATCTACGAGTGGAACTACCAAAAGCAGCTCCTCCACATCCGCGTGACGGAGGGGGCGGACAGACCCCTAGAAGCGCGTGAGGCGGACATTTTTGGCCCCCGGTTCCTGCTCGAGCGCCCCCTCCTCAAGGCCATCACCGCCGCCGCGCCCCCCGTGCTCTTGATTGACGAAATCGACCGCGCCGACGAGGCGTTCGAGGCGTTTCTGTTAGAACTCCTCTCCGACTGGCAAATTTCCATTCCCGAACTTGGCACCCTGCGCGCGGCGCACCCCCCCACCACCGTCTTGACGAGCAACCGCACCCGCGAACTCTCCGACGCGCTACGCCGCCGCTGTCTCTACCTCTGGATTGACTATCCGCCCTTTGACAAGGAGTTGCAGATTGTTAAAGGAAGCGTGCCGGGGCTGGGCGAGACCTTGAGCGCCCGCGTCGTCGCTTTTGTGCAACTCTTGCGCCGCCTGTCGCTCGAGAAAACTCCCGGCGTCGCAGAAACGCTCGACTGGGCGGCGGCGTTGGTGGCGTTAGACGCGGAGAATTTGGACAGGGAGGTGCTCGAGACTACGGTAAGCGTGCTCCTCAAACACCACGAGGACGGTCGGCGCTTTCGCAGCGTTTGGCTGGACGCGCTCTTGCGGGGGCTCAACGTGGTCGAGCCGGGGCGGGAGCTTGTCACGCTCGAGCGGGCGTGGCAGCAAATTGAAGCAGCACTCAAGTGATGCAGTAATGACAGGACCTTATTCCGGCACGCTCGAGGCCAACCTCCTCACCTTTGCCCGTCTCCTGCGTGAGGCCGAACTGCTGGTGGGGCCACAGGAGGTGGCGCTGGGGCTTCGGGCACTTTCTTATGTTGACTTTAGCGACCGGGAGGAGGTGCGGCTGGCGCTCAGAGGCGTTTTTGTGGGGAGTCCGCTCGAGGGAAGGCGCTTCGACGGTCTTTTTGAACGCTACTGGCGGGGCGGCTTGTTGACGCCCGACGAAACGCGTCCCAAACCCACCCCGAACCTTCCCCAGCCCAAGCGGCTCGAGAACCCCGGCGTACGCGACTGGTCCGCAAGTGAAACGCACGACGACACGGTGGACACCGCGGGTTACAGCACCTTTGAAACACTCGTTAAAACTGACTTCGCGGCGGTGAGCACGGACGAAGTCGCAGCCGTGTCGCGCCTCGTCGCAGGGCTTGCGAAGCGGCTCGCCACCAAGGTGTCACGGCGTTACCGGGCGAGCGCGCGTCAGGGGGAGGTGGCGGACGTGCGGCGCACCCTCCGGCGCAGCTTAGGGCGGGGCGGGGAGCCGCTCGAGCTTGTCTATAAAAAGCGCAGCTTGGGCAAAACGCGCCTCTTGTTTCTTTTCGACGTGTCGGGCTCGATGATGATTTACAGCGGGTTCTTGCTCCAAGTCGCCTACGCATTCGTACAACTCCGCCGCCTCGGGCGCACCGAGGTCTTCGGTTTCGCCACCGACCTCTACCGCCTCACGCCGCACCTGCAAACGGGCGGCCCCGCCGAGGCTATCCGCGCGGCGCGGCGCGCGATGCCGGGGCGCTCGGGCGGGACCAAAATCGGCTCGAGCCTGCGCGCCTTTTTGGAGCGGCATAGTGCGCTGCTAGACCGTAAAACGGTTGTCATTATTGTGAGTGACGGTTGGGATACGGGCGAACTGGACGTGTTGCAAAACGCCATGCGCACGCTTAAAAGCCGCAGCGCGCGCCTCCTCTGGCTCAACCCGTTGGCGGGCAGCGCGGGCTACGCGCCTACGGCAGGTGGGATGCAGACCGCTTTGCCTTATGTAGATGTGTTCGCCCCGGCGCACAATTTGGAAAGTTTGCGCGCGCTCGAGGGCCACTTGCTAAGGAGCTCGAGGTGGTTCACCAGATAAGTGGAAGAGACGCTTCTTCCTCTCCCCTGGCGTATAGTGACACATGGATAAACAGCAAAGAGATCACCTCCACACCGCGGTTCGGGCCGCGCAACTTGCGGGCAGCATCCAGCAGTACAACTTGGGCGGCGACTTAGGCATCAGCACCAAAACCTCCTTTACCGACCTCGTGACCCGCGTGGACAAAGAGTGCGAGGCGCGCATCCGCGAGATTCTGCTGGACGCGTACCCCAACCACGTCGTCTTGGGCGAGGAGGAGGGGCAGCCGGGCGGCGAATCTTCTCACCGTTGGATTGTCGACCCCATCGACGGCACACTCAATTACGCCCACGGTTTTCCCTTTTACTGCGTGTCGATTGCGCTCGAGGTCGAGAACACCCTACAGGTAGGTGTGATTTATGACCCCTCGCGCGAAGAGCTCTTCACCGCCGCGCGGGGCGAAGGCGCTTACCTTAACGGCGCGCCTATTTTTGTTACGCAAGAGAGCGACCTCAAAAGCGCGATGCTGGCGACGGGCTTTGCCTACCGGGCGGACACCGCCTCGGAGAACGTCGAGGTCTTTGCTCGGGTGATGCCCCAGTGCCGCGCCATCCGCCGCCCCGGCGCCGCCGCGCTCGACCTCGCTTACGTGGCCTGCGGGCGACTCGAGGGCTTTTGGGAGCTCAAGCTCAACGCCTGGGACGTGGCGGCGGGCGTGCTCCTCATCCAAGAGGCGGGCGGCACCGTGACCGGGCCGTCGGGTGAGCCTTATGAAATGGGACGCCGCATCGTCGCCTCGAACGGTCACGTCCACGGAAAGTTGCTGGCGGCGCTGGGGCTCGAGAAGGTTCAAACCACCCACCAAGCATGAAACGCCTCGTTTTAGACATAGAAACCAAACGCTCTTTTGACGAGGTTGGCGGCCCTCACAACAAAAGCAAGCTAGGCGTGAGCGTGGTGGGAGTCTATCACTACGATGGCGACCACTTCGTCTGTTACCGCGAGGAGGCGTTCGGGGAGCTCAGGCGCGTCCTCAAAGAGGCGGACGAAATCGTCGGCTTCAACCTCGTCGGCTTCGACTGGCCCGTGCTCGCCGCCGAGTTGGGAGGGTGGGTTTACGACCTCCCGACGGTTGACTTGATGCTCGAGGCGCAAAAGGCTATCAAGCGGCGGGTAAGTCTTAACGCATTCGCCAAGGCGACCCTGGGCGCTTCTAAACTGGGCTCGGGTTTAGACGCGCTCGAGTTCTACCGCACTGGCGACTGGGCGGGGCTCGAGCGTTACTGTTTGGAAGATGTGAAACTCACCCGTGACCTTTATGAATACGCCAAAAAAAACGGCCAACTTCTTTTTCAAAAAGGTGGCCGCAACAACGTAGTGACGATGAAATTCACCGAAAGCCCCTTCGCCGCCCTTTTCCGCGAGGCGGCCAGGACAAAAAACAGTATCAGAATGACCTATAGCGCCCAAGAGAGGTTGGTTGACGTCCACTCCTTCGATGGGCATCACATCCGGGGCTTCTGTCATTTGAGAGGGGAGAGCCGCACCTTTAAGCTCGAGCGGGTGGAGGCGGCGGAGCGGGTGGCCTCGAGCCAGCCGCTTTTTTAACGGCACCCACACTCTCACCCAGACAATGTCACAGAAAAAAGCCCCCGCAGTCTCTTATCAAGCTGCGGGGGCTCGCCTTAAGGATGGTTTAGCTCATCGAATGTAAACCGACCTTGTTGCCTTCCGTATCCAAAAAGAAAGCAATAAAGCCGTTTTCGCCGATACTCATTTTGTCGGCCAAGACTTTGCCCCCTGCCACCTCGACCTTGCCGAGGGGCACGCTCAAGTCGTCACCGCCGTTGAGGTAGATGACGCTGCCCTCTTGACTCGGCGTGTAGTTGTCGCCTTGCATCAGCGCGCCGCCGACACCGTCCTGATAGGGCAAGACCGCCATAGCGCCTTCCGCACCCATCGCCTCCGTCGTTAGCTCGCCGCCTAACAGCGCGCTGTAAAACGCTTTGGCCCGGTTCATGTCGGTGACAGGAATATCAAACCAGTTCAGTGCGCTTGCCATGTTGAACCTCCGCGATGGGATGAAAGTTTTGGCTGCCTAGCCGGTATCCCATCTACCCATAAATTTAGGGTATGCGAGTGACACCCCTATGTCAGTAGGCGCTTGAGTAGGTTTTGAGCACCTCCTCAAGTTCTTCTCTCAGGCGCTCCCTCAGGCTTTTAGGGCCAAGCACCTGTACCTTCGCCCCCCAGCCCAGCACCCAACCCAGTATTTCATCCGGATGATTGACCTCAAGAGTGACTTTTAGACCCTCCGGCGTATCTTCGTAGCTGCCCGGCTGCAACGCGGGCCGCTCCCGCACCCACTGAGCCACCTCGCCGTCGAAAAGCAGGTCCACCGTCACCGTCTGCACCTGCGGCTCATGCAGCTTATGAACGCTGAAATCCGCTTGTCGCGTGAATGTTCCGGGTAAAACGGTGATTTGCCGGATGCGCTCGAGCCTGAACATCCGCATCGCCTCACGCAGGTGGCAGTGAGCCGAAAGCATCCAGACACCGTTGACGTGAACGAGCCCGTGCGGGTCAACTGTACGCTCGGTCAGTTCACCCAGGTAGCCGCCCGCGCGTTTGAAATAGTGCAGGTGAAGGCTTTTTTGCTCGAGAATCGCCCGGCGCACCCTCTGTAACACGCCGGGCACGTCGGAGAGAACTTTGCTGTCCGGGCTGATAAAACGAGTGTTTTCTTTGAGGTAGGTCACCTGCTCCTGAACCTCTCCCTTTAGGAGGGCCTCTATCTTGCGACTCGCCGACTTAGCCGCCTCTTGATACTGCGCGTCGAAACTCTGCGCCATCACCTCGCTGCCCAGAATCAGCATGACGGCCTCATCAGGACTGAGCGGAACAGGCGGCAGAAAATATCCCTCCATCAGCCAGTACCCTTGTCCCGCTGCCGAGACGACGGGTACGCCCGACTCGTTCAGTGCCTGAATATCGCGGTAGATGGTACGCTTGGTGACCTCAAAGGTGCGGGCGAGTTCTGCGGCGGTCACCCGGTCCCGGCCTTGCAGCTCGAGCACCATCGCCAAAAGCCTGTCGGTACGGTTCACCAAGCTCCCTTCCTAGGCATGATGTCCTCAGGGTAAGAAAATTCAAGACAGGAAAGTTGAGTACGTTTCGTATTGTACCTGAATTATAGAGACCTCAAAAATTTACTCTAAAGCCACCATGAAAAAAAGTCACCATGAAAATGAAAAAGCGCACACCCTATCAGGTGTGCGCTTTTTGCTGGAGCGGGAGACGAGATTCGAACTCGCGACATCTACCTTGGCAAGGTAGTGCTCTACCAGCTGAGCTACTCCCGCGCGAGTGGAGTATCATCCGTCCTCAGAATGGATGTTCCCACGGGGGGTATCATCTATCAATCAGGATAATACCAGAAATCATAAGGAAGAGGTACCACCCGAAGATGATACCTCTTATGAAAATAAACTCCCCGCGTTGACCTACTTTTGCAGGGGGCTGCCCCCCAACTATCATCGGCGCTGACGTGCTTAACTTCCGAGTTCGGGATGGGATCGGGTGGGTCCACGTCGCTAGAAACACGAAGAGAAAAAATAGGACAGTGAATAGAAGTGATGAGCTGTCTGAACGTTCGTATGAGTCCAAAAGGTTAAGTCTTCGACCGATTAGTACTGGTCAGCTAAACACGTTGCCGCGCTTACACTCCCAGCCTATCAACCCGGTGGTCTTCCGGGGGTCTTATTCCCTAACGGGATGGGAAATCTCATCTTGGAGTCGGCTTCACGCTTAGATGCTTTCAGCGTTTATCCGTTCCGCACATAGCTACTCGACATATGCCCTTGGTAGAACAGCCGAGAAACTAGCGGTGCGTCCATTCCGGTCCTCTCGTACTAGGAACAGCTCTCCTCAAATTTCCTGCGCCCACAGCGGATAGAGACCGAACTGTCTCACGACGTTCTGAACCCAGCTCGCGTGCCATTTTAACCGGCGAACAGCCGGACCCTTGGGACCTTCTCCAGCCCCAGGATATGACGAGCCGACATCGAGGTGCCAAACACCGCCGCCGATATGAACTCTCGGGCGGTATCAGCCTGTTATCCCCGGGGTAACTTTTATCCGTTGATCGATGGCCCTTCCACAAGGTACCACCGGTTCACTAGGACCAACTTTCGTTCCTGCTCGACGTGTATGTCTCGCAGTCAAGCTCCCTTATACCCTTACGCTCTTCGTACGATTTCCGACCGTACTGAGGGAACCTTTGTGCGCCTCCGTTACGATTTGGGAGGCGACCGCCCCAGTCAAACTACCCACCTAACACTGTTCCCCTTCCGGATAACGGAAGCAGGTTAGACGTCCGAACCAATCAGGGTGGTATTTCACCATTGACTCCACCGAGCCTAGCGGCCCGGCTTCACAGTCTCCCACCTATCCTACACAGATCGGTCCAAACGCCAATATCAGGCTATAGTAAAGCTCCACGGGGTCTTTTCGTCCTGCTGCGGGTAGGCCGCATCTATACAGCCAATTCAATTTCACCGAGTCTCTCTCCGAGACAGCGCTCCAGTCGTTACACCATTCGTGCAGGTCAGAACTTACCTGACAAGGAATTTCGCTACCTTAGGACCGTTATAGTTACGGCCGCCGTTCACCGGGGCTTCGGTTCGCAGCTCTCACCGCTCCCCTTGACCTTCCGGCACCGGGCAGGTGTCACACCCTATACGTCCCCTACGCGGGTTTGCAGAGTGCTGTGATTGTGGTAAACAGTCGCTAGAGCCAATTTACTGTGCCCACTTCCCGCAGGCTAAAAGCCAACGGTACGCGTGGGACCCCTTCTCCCGAAGTTACGGGGCCATTTTGCAGAGTTCCTTAGAGAGAGTTCTCTCGCGCGCCTTAGTGCTTTTACACTCGCCTACCTGTGTCGGTTTTGGTACGGGCACTCGTGCTTCAACGTTTAGAGGCTTTTCTTGGCACCGTGGATTCAACCAGTTATCAGCCCCGTAGGGCCTTCCCGAACTACGTCACTCTTAACGCGAGGCGGATTTTCCTGTCCTCACAAGCTTCGCAGCCCGCCGGGCATAGCCATAGCTCCGGTTGGCCTATCCTAATGCGTTCCCCCATCACTCCACACAAGTGGGGCGGGAATATTAACCCGCTGTCCATCGACTACGCCTTTCGGCCTCGCCTTAGGACCCGCCTAACCCTGGAAGGACGACCCTTGTCCAGGAACCCTTAGGCTTACGGCGGAAGGGATTCTCACCCTTCTTATCGTTACTCATTCCTGCATTCGCACTTCCGATACCTCCACGCCTCCTTACGGTAGCGCTTCAACGGCCTACGGAACGCTCCCCTACCCAAGACGCTGCCCTAAAGACAGTGCCTTGCCGCGGCTTCGGTACAACGCTTAGCCCCGATCATCTTCGGCGCAAAAACACTCGACTAGTGAGCTATTACGCACTCTTTAAAGGAATGGCTGCTTCTAAGCCAACCTCCTAGCTGTCTTAGCGTCTTCACATCCTTCACCACTTAGCGTTGATTTGGGGACCTTAACCGGCGGTCTGGGTTGTTTCCCTCTTGTCTACGAAAGTTAGCTCACGCAGACTGACTCCCGGGGTCTTGGACCAGTAGCCTTCAGAGTTTGACAGGGTTTGGTAAGCTGGTAAGCCCCCTAGCCCAATCAGTGCTTTACAGCCACTGGTAAACCCCCGAGGCTAGCCCTAAAGCTATTTCGGGGAGAACCAGCTATCTCCAGATTCGGTTAGCTTTTCACTCCTAACCACAACTCATCCCAGAACTTTTCAACGTTAATGGGTTCGGACCTCCACCTCCTGTTACGGAGGCTTCATCCTGGCCATGGCTAGCTCATCTGGTTTCGGGTCTACTAACTGCGCCTTAACGCGCTATTCACACTCGCTTTCGCTTCGCCTTCGGCTACCGCCTTAAACTTGGCACAGCCAGTAAGTCGCAGGATCATGCTTCAAGAGGCACGCCACCACCCTGTTCCGAAGAACATAGGGCTGTGACTGCTTGTAAGCGCACGGTTTCAAGGACTATTTCACTCCCCTCACGGGGTGCTTTTCACCTTTCCCTCACGGTACTGGTTCACTATCGGTCAATCGGAATATTTAGCCTTACGGGGTGGTCCCCGTGGATTCACTCAGGGTTTCACGTGACCTGAGCTACTCAGGTGCCAGCTAGGCCGTCGCGCTTTTCGTCTACAGGACTTTCACCTACTCTGGTGCGCCTTTCCAGTACGCTTCGACTAAACGCTTCGGTCCACATTGCTGGTCCTACAACCCCAAATCCCGTAGGATTCGGTTTGGGCTATTCCCGCTTCGCTCGCCGCTACTAGGGGAATCGAGGTTTCTTTCTTTTCCTCCAGGTACTTAGATGTTTCAGTTCCCTGGGTTCCCTCCGCGTAACCTATGGATTCAGTTACGGGTACGAGAGGTTCGCTCTCGTGGGTTTCCCCATTCGGACATCCTCGGGTCAAAGCTTGCTTCCAGCTCACCGGGGCTTATCGCAGGTAGCCACGTCCTTCATCGGTTCGATTGCCAAGGCATCCACCGTGCGCCCTTAGTAACTTAACCTTTAGAGGTATCATCTCTAAGGACAATACCCGTACTTCAAGCAGCATCTCGAAAGACGCTACTGAATCAGTAAAAGCTATTCAGACACGCGCTTTCTCGCTTTTACACGAGACTCGCGTTTGGATGCTTCATCACTTCTATTCGCCTGTCATTGTGCTCGCCGCCTTTTTGGGCGGCAAAAAATAGTGTAACCCTTTTCTTCAGAGTATGTCAACCCCCCTTGAACAAAAAATCGGCTCTTCTTTAGTTTTAATCTTTTGGCAAGGTGCTTACAACAGATGCTTGCTGTGCAGGACAGCAAACTTGAGCGTTTGCGAATATGGTGATGTAGAGCAGCCAAAATCCAAAAAGGCACCCCCATGCAATGTTTGTCTGTTCCCACGGAAGATCAGGCGTCCAGGTAAGAGCTTCCCACACAATGAGAAACGGGAAAATTGCCGCGAAGAAAAAGCTCACCATGCAAAAAGTAACAAGATTGCTGTACTGTTTTAGCAACTCGTAATCCAACCACTCGGCGAAAGTCATTTTCATAGGTGAAACAGTTAGGTTAGCCGTGAGTTGGTCAACCCAAAGACGCGCCCAAATCATCACAGGAATAACAGGAGACATAAGAAGAACAAAAAATATCAGTTTAGACATAGGAATAAGAGAATGCAGAGCGAAAACTAAGATGAGGTCAGTGACAAGAAACGCCAAAAACCCATAAACGAACCACATGGGGTTGCGATACTGACGCGCTATCTTTTGCTTAGCCTCATCAGTGAGAAGGTAGCCCTTGCCGAAACAGGAGTAAGGGAACCATATTGTTCTTCCTTCGCGGTCTACTTTGAAGTTCTGTCTATATGTCTCGTGTATCTCCATGACTGTCATCGATTAGAGCATAAAGAAACTTTGGCAGGCAGCAAAAATTTCATTTTGGAGAAGTCTAATCGAAATTTACCTAGACCTATAACTTGTCTTCAACCTTCTGTAGACAGCCCCCCCAAGCAAAGTACCGTAAACTAAAGCATGAAAGCCGTTGCGCTCATTGCCCACGACAAGAAAAAACTCGACTTAGCGATCTTCGCCAAGGACCACGCCCACATCCTCCAGAAGTTTCCGCTTCTAGCCACCAACACCACGGGGAGCGTGCTCGAGAGCAAAACCACACTTCACGTCACGCACCTTTTGTCAGGTCCGCAGGGGGGCGACTTACAGGTGGGGGCGCGCATCGCCGAAAACGGCGTGTTGGCGGTGATTTTTTTCCGCGATCCCCTGACCGCCCAGCCCCACGAGCCAGATGTGTCCGCGCTTATGCGTATTTGCGACGTGCATGAGGTGCCTCTGGCAACGAACTTGGGAACCGCGGCGGCAATTATTACGTGGTTGGATGAGCAGTTGGATGAGCAGTTGGATGAACTGGACGAAGCGCAGGGCGCGCAAAGGGCGGGACGCCGTGAGTAAAGAGATCGTCGCGGCTTTTTTACGCGAGATGCGCGAGCAGCACCGTGGGGAAATAGAGGCCATCGAACTGCCCGAGGGCACGGCGGAGTATCTGCTCGAGCGCGCCCACGCAGGCGACGTCGAGATGCTCACCTTTATGCTCAAGCTCTCGTACCTAATGGGTTTGCAGACCGGCTACGCGGCGGGTGCCGCCGAAGAAGACGAGGGATTTTCGAGCGCGCCGCGCGGCCCGCTTCAGGCATAGTGAAAGGGCGGTGTACCACGAATTGTGTATGGCTCTAAACCGGCTCCATCACCAACGCAAACACGCTTCAAACACACAATTCGGGACACCTCCAGTGAAAAACTCAAGCAACCTGAGCGAGTCGCCGCGCCGAAAGTTCTAAGAGTCTCTCTTGCGCGTTGAGACGTTTCTGACCGGGGCTCCTTTTGACCCGGCAGTAGCGGCCGTCGCTGCCAAGCTCTCTCGCCTTGACGTTGTCGCGCAGCATGAGGTCAAAGACTTGCATCACTTTTTTCTTCAGATGCGGGTCTTCAACGGGGAACACCGCCTCGACGCGGCTGTTGAGGTTGCGCTGCATCCAATCCGCCGAGCCCGCATAGATGTCTTCGGCGCCGTTGTTTAGGAAGTAAAAGGCCCTCGAGTGCTCTAAAAAGCGCCCGACGATGCTCCGCACTTTGATATTCTCGCTTACGCCCGGCACATGGGGGCGCAAACAGCATACGCCCCGCACGATGAGGTCAATCTGCACCCCCGCCTGCGAGGCGCGGTAGAGGGCGCGGATGACTTCAGGGTCTACAAGCTGGTTCATCTTGGCAAGAATTTTCGCCTCACGGCCCGCAAGGGCGTGTGCCTCTTCCCTTTCGATGGCCTCCAAAACCTTGCCCCGCAGCGTCGCCGGGGCCACCCAGAGCTTGCGCCACTCGTGCTGCTTGGAAAAACCCGTGAGGTAGTTGAATAGTTCGGACGTATCCGCGCCCAAATCGGAGTCGCACGACAGCAGCGCGAAGTCGGTGTAGACGGTGCTGGTGCCGGGGTTGTAGTTGCCCGTGCCCAGGTGGACGTAGCGGCGGATTTCCCCGCCCTCGCGCCGGACGACCAGAAGCGCCTTGCAGTGCGTTTTAAGGCCCGCAAAGCCGTAGACGACGTGGACGCCCGCGCGCTCGAGTTCTCTTGCCCAAACGATGTTGTTTTCCTCATCGAAGCGCGCTTTGAGTTCTACTAACGCCGTGACCAGCTTGCCGTTGCCCGCCGCCTTGGCTAGGGCCGCCACCACGGGCGAGCGGCTGCCCACCCGGTAGAGCGTCTGTTTGATGGCGAGCACGTTCGGGTCCTCGGCGGCCTGCTCTATCATGTTCAAGACCGCGTCAAAGGCGTGAAAGGGATGATGGATGAGGATGTCGCGTTTGCGAATCGCGTCAAAAATATTGTTCTCGCCCCGGTATTCGGTGGGCAGGCGCGTCACGAAAGCCGGGTAGCGCAGCGCGGGCAGGTCCAAAAGTGCGAGTTCCATGAAGTCGCCCACGTTGAGGTGGTTGGGGATGCGGTAAACGTCGTCGGGGCTGAGCTTTAGGGTGTCGCGCAGGTAGGTCTGCCAGCCTTTGGGCATGTCGCGGCTCACCTCGAGCCTTACCGCGTCCCCCCAGCGGCGCTTCCTCACCTCGTCCTCAATCACGTGCAGGAGGTCGTCGGCCTCGTCCTCGGCGATATCGATGTCGGCGTTGCGGGTGATGCGAAAAGCGTGCGCGCGCTTCACCTCGTGACCGGGGAAGAGCGCGTTCACCTTGGCCTTGATGATGTCCTCTAGGAGCACAAAACGGTAGTCGGCTTCGTCTTTGACGTTCGGCAGCCTGAAAAAGCGCGGCAGCACGTTGGGCACCTGCACGACGGCGGTGTGCACCTCGTCTTGCGCGGGGTCATAAACTTCCAACATGAGCGAAAAAGAGAGGTTGGGCAGCCGCGGGAAAGGATGGCCCGAGTCCACCGCCAGGGGCGTCAAAACGGGAAAAAGCTCGTCCACAAAAAACTGCTCCACCGCCCGTTCGTCACGCTCGCTAAGCTCGCTCATCGGCACCAACACGACGCCGTGCTCAGCCAGCAGGGGCAGAAGGTCTCTTAACACGCGTCGGTGAAGGTCTATCGTCGGGTGGAGACGCTCACAAATCGCCTGCTGCTGCTCTAGGGGCGTCATCCCGTCGGCGGTGCGCTTGACGATGCCCGCCGCGACCTGCTCCTTGAGGCCCGCGTAGCGAATCATCATAAATTCGTCTAGGTTGGTGCCGAAAATAGCCAAGAACTTGAGGCGCTCTAAAAGCGGGTTGGTTTCGTCCACCGCCTCCTCGAGCACCCGTTCGTTAAATCGGAGCCACGACAGCTCGCGGTTAAAGTAGTATTGCGGGTCGCGCAGGTCGGGGTCTGCCATCTTTACAGCCTAGCAAATTTCCAGGTGCCGTTTTGTGCCTCCCCATTCTCATCATGCCGAAAAATTCACATGCTATATCTCTGCTGTAAAAGTGGCGCTTGCCGAAACCGCACCCGCAAGAAAGCGTGTTAGCCTCTTCTAAAGTCGGTGCAAACGCCCCGCAAATCCTCTTTGGATGACCGGAACAGGATGGGAAACAGCGCATGGTAAAGTTTTTTTCAAGCAGTCTATGTTTAGTGCTCTTGCTGCTCACCGCGTGTGGGCGGGAGGAGGTGCCGACAACGCCCCCCCCGGGGCCGGAGCCCACGCCAGGCTCGAGCCTCACGGGCACCGCCTGGCACGACCTCGACGGCAACGGGAAGCGGGAAGCGGGCGAGCCCGCGCTGCCCGACTGGACCGTTTTCTTGGACGCGAACGGCAACGACGCGCTCGACGAGGGCGAGACTTCGGCGGTGACGAACGCGAAAGGCGTGTACACCTTTGACGACCTCGCGGCGGGCACTTACACGGTGTCCCAGGTTCTGCCGCTGGGCTGGAGCAACACCTATCCGAAAACGGACGTCGGCGACATAACGCCTCAGGTGGTGGGCGGCACCGACGCCGCCATCGAGACCTACCCCTGGATGGCGGGCGTCATCTTCACGGACGGGACGGTACCCAAAGACGTGAGCGGTGCCTTCGGCTGCGGCGCGTCGCTCGTCGCCTCGCGCTGGGTGCTCTCGGCGGCGCATTGTTTCGTTCTTGACAGCGAGGTGGGCACGCTTACCCTCTCGAGCGGCCTAGACGTGCCCTACCTGTCGCTGCTGACGCCTCCTTTGGGAGAAACGACGCCCAGACTTATGGCGGTCGAACAGGGCTGTCCGTGGAACGACTTTCCCGACCCCAGAGGCAAGGTCGTCGTCATGCCCTACGGTGCCGAGACCTGTTCGCCCGAAGACCAGTATTTCAGCGTGACCGACGCGGGCGCGGTGGGGGTTATTTTTTACGACCGCGAACCCGCCGAAGCAGAGGGTAGTGCGTTTGGTGGCAACAGACGCGGCAGCCGAAACGAAACTTTTGAGCCTGCAGGGGTTTCCAAAGAAGAAACGGAACCCTTCGCCGTTGGTGTCAGCTTAGAAAGCGGTCAGGCTATCCTCAGGGCGCTCGCCAAGGGAGCGGTCACGGCGACCTTTGCTAAGGACCTCGAGCCCGTCACCTGGGCACCGAGCGACCTGCTCGTGCTCCTCGGCCGGGACGACCTCGAGGCCACCAAGCCCGAGGACTTGGGCGAGCTCGTCCAGGTTAGGGCCGTTTACACGCACCCCGAATACAGCGTCAGCACCGAGAACGCCGACTACGCGCTGCTCGAGCTCAACCGGAGCGTGCTGCGCCCGCGCATCTCGCTCCTGGGCCAACAGGAAAGTAAACTCGCCGCGCCGGGCAGGGTGGCGACCGTGGCGGGCTGGGGCAGCACCCTGGCTTACGCGCCCGGCGACGGAGACGTCCCGGCCGACGCGCCCGCCCGTTTGCAGGCGGCAGACCTTCCCATCGTCTCGAACGCGGCGTGCAACAAAAGCTACGCCAGGGTGATGGAAGAGTTGGAGGGCAATCCTCCACAGGGCGAGCTCATCACCGACAACATGATCTGCGCCGGGAAACCCGAAGGCGAGGTGGACGCCTGCCAGGGCGACTCCGGCGGCCCGCTCTTCGTAGAAGAAAAAGGCAGGTTTTTACAGGTCGGCGTCGTGAGCTGGGGCTTAGGCTGCGCCGCGCCCGACGTGCCCGGCGTATATTCCCGCATCCCAGCCCCGGCAAGCGGCTGGATAGAAAGGACGGTCCGCGCGAACGGCGGCCTCGAGGCTTCGGGCACCTTCACCGTCACGCTCGAGCCCGGCGACAAGCCCACGCTGAACTTTGGCAACTTCAAGTGACCCAAGGGTAGTAGCGGCAAAAACCCCGGCCCCCTGTGCCGGGGTTTTTTAAGTTCTTCAGGCTTCTGGAAACACCTTCTCCCGCAACCCTTTTCCCGCCGCTTTCTTACCCTGTGAAGCCGCGACCCCTCTATAAGAGGATGAATTTCATATCCGGCGGCTGCGCCAAAAGGTAGAATGGGACCGGCACATGCCACGTGGGTTTGAGGGGAACTATGGATACCGACACCGACATTCTCGTTTTTAGCGGCTCGGGCAGCCCCAGGCTGACGGAGGCCATCTGCGACTACCTGGGGGTGACGCCCGGCAGGCGCGACGTTCTTCGCTTTTCGGAAGGCAACCTGTTCGTCCGCGTCGAGGAGAACGTGCGCGGGCGTCACGCGTATTTAGTCCAGTCCACCGGCTTTCCGACCAACGACAACTTTATGGAACTCCTTTTCTGGATTGACGCGCTAAAACGCGCGAGCGCCTGCTCGGTCACCGTCGTCATCCCCTACTTTTCTTACGCCAAGGGCGACAAAAAGGACGAGCCCAGGGTGTCGATTCGCGCCCGCGTCTGCGCCGACGCTATCGAGGCGGCGGGAGCCGACCGGGTGGTCACGATGGACCTGCACTCGCCGCAAATCCAGGGCTTTTTCAAGGTCCCGGTGGACGACCTCTACGCGCTGCCGCTCCTCTGCGACGCGGTGAAAAAGCTGAACTTGCCCGAGCTCATCGTCGTCTCGCCCGACGCGGGCTTTGCCAAAAAAGCGCGGCAGTTCGCCTCAAAACTGGGCACCTCCTTGGCAATCTGCGACAAGGAGCGGAGCGCGCACGACGAGAACGCCGAAGTGCTGGAAATTATCGGCGACGTGCGGGGCAAGACGGCCTTGCTGGTCGACGACCTCATGCTCTCGGGCGGCACGCTCGTCGACGCGGGCGAGAAGCTGCTCGAGGAGGGCGCTTTGGCCGTCTACGCCGCGGTCACGCACGCGGCGGTGTCGGAGCGGTCCATCAAGAAGCTCGAAAAGAGCCCCATCCGCCGGATTTTCGTCACCGACTCCATCGAGACGCAGCCCGTGGCGCTCACCGAACGTTTCGAGGTTGTCTCGGTCGCGCCGCTTTTCGGCGAGGCTATCCGCCGCATTCATCATCACGAGAGCATCAGCGTGCTTTTTCAGGATTAGGTTTGAAGTTGGGGAGCGGGGGAGAACTTTTCTATGCCGTCAATACTTCCTGGCAAGTGAACAACTATGCTCAAGGTTTCTTGAAGTCTAGCTCGAGCGTCGCCAGATAAACCTTGTCGGTGCCCCCAACCAAGGTGCCCATTCCAATCTGTTCATTGGTGCGCGGGTCGAAGATGCGCACGGGCGTGTTGGCGGGTTCTGGGTTGGGCTTGGGCATGGATTGTTCTTGCACCATGTTGATATACGCCTCCAGCGGAAAGTCGGCGGGGCAGATGGTCGCCCGAAACGCGCGGTGGGGCTGGATGGTGGCGTCACTTGGCTCGAGCCCCCAACGCTCACAAATCGCCCGCGCTAGCCTCACGGAGGCGGCGAATTGCGCCTCGTTGGGCGCATAGTTTACCCCGACGCCCTCGTGTTCGATGCCGATTGAGCGCAGATTAACTTCATAAACGCCCGCGTGAAAAGCCGTGTCCGCCTCCCGTACAAACTGCCAAACTTCTCCTTCTTGGGTCACGAGGTAATGTGCGCTCACCCCGGCCTTGGGGGAAGCGAACCAGCGCGCGGTCGCCGTCTTGCTTCCTTGCGTCACGTGGATGACGATGAGGTCAACCTGCTCGCCCGCTCTGCCGTTTTGAAAGTTGGCGGGCGCGACGGGTTTTTCAATGATAGTCATGAGGAAATGACGGTCATAAGGGATGGTCACAAGTCCTTTGACACTTACGCAACATTTTTGGACAGTACCAGAAGCCTCTCGACTAAGGTGTGACCTTTTAGTCGGAGCTAATCGTCTTCGTGCTCGAGCGCCACCTCAAATGAAATCTCAGCCTTGAGGCTCGCCGCGACCGAGCAGTATTTGTTCATGCCTAAGTCCACGAAACGTTCGGCGGTCCCCTGGTCCAAACCGGGCACGTTGAACACGTGTTTGGCGTGGATGTGCGTGAAGGGCGCGGGGGTGCCGTCGGCGCGCTCGCCGGAAAGCTCAATTCGGTAGGCCTCAACCCGCAGGCGGCGCTTGCCGATCATCTCGACGATGTCGTATGCGGCGCAACCGCCCAACGCGTTTAAGAGGAGGTCCATCGGACGCATCCCGGTGGGCACGTGCGCCTCACCGTCAATCATGACGCGTTGCCCCTCGGGCGTGGTGGCGACGAAGCGTTTGCCAACGAGGTGGTGCAGGGTGGTGGTCTTGGTTGCCATGCCCCAGTATGCGTCAGCTTTGCTTAGAGCGTGTTACCAAAAAGACACACGGAGAGGCGGAGAGTCAAAAAACGTACCCGTTCGCCCTGTGGGCCGTGGTAATGAAAAACAGCGCAGACTATACTTTAGGTTACATGTCCGCTCCCCCGCCCCCTCGAGAAAGCTCCAAAAAGGCGTGGCGACGTTGGGCCAGGAAGACGCGGGCGAGCCTGCCGAAACGTGAGCTGAGCGGGAGGATCGTGGAGGGGCTCGAGCTTTGGCCCCCCTACAAAGAAGCAACGCACGTCCTGACCTACGCCGCGTTCGGCTCCGAATTCGACCTTACCGCCCTCCAAAACAAACGGTTTTACCTTACCCGCACAGGCGAGACACCCCAACGAGGACTTACGCTGCATGAGGCGGAGGGGGGGCTCGAGCGTCACCCCTTCGGCTACTCCCAACCTTTTGCCGACGCGGAGCTTGTACCGCCTGAAAGGATAGATTTGGTGCTCGTCCCCGGCCTCTGCTTCGACGAACGCGGCACGCGTCTCGGCTACGGGCTCGGCTACTACGACCGCCTGCTCCCCCTTTTACGTTCTGACGCCCTCACCGTAGGCGTCACGGCGGACGCGCTGGTGGTCCCCGAACTTCCTAAAGCCCCTCACGACATCCCTGTGACTCACCTCGTCACCGAATCCGGCGTGAGGCGGGTCGGGTAGCACCCTACAAATTGGGCAAGACTTCCGTCCACACCCCAAATATACCGATGCCGACCAGCAGCACGCCCGACAACCGGGTGAGCAGCCCATAGTTCCGGGTGAGCCAGCCCGTCGAACGCCGTTGTAAAGGCAGCGCCACGAGCGGCAGGACCACGAGCGGCCAGCCGAAGCCCAGGCCGAAAAAGAGGAAGTAGGCGAGCCCGTCCGCGAGCACCGCGAAACTTCCCGCGCCCACTAAAAAGGCGCTAAAAACCATCGGCCCCGCGCAGGGCAGCGTCATCGGGCCGAGCAGGAGGCCGTAGACATAAGCCGCCAGGTAAGGATTCTTTAGCAGGGGTGCCTGGACCGTCCCGAGTCGGTTAAAGGGATTTTTCCCGGCGAGCATCACCAGGCCCAGCACGATAACGATGCCGTAGATGACCGGGAGGAGCCAGGGCAAGACCGCACCAAAAGAGCGTTGCAGCAAAAATAAGAGGAGCCCGACAAAGGTCATCAGCGTGAGGATGCCCGCCAGCACGAGCACCCCCAGCCAGCCCGTCGCGCGTCTGGCCCCTTCGTTGTTCGCGTTGCCCGCCAAAAAGGCGATGAGGCCGGGGTAGAGGGGCAGCATACAGACGTTCGTAAGAATCGCCCCGTTGCCCAACAAAAAGGCCGAAAGGAGAGCGCCCACGCTTCTCTACTCGGTTTGGGAGAGTTGGGCCACGAGCGCGTCGGGGGGCTCGATGCCCGTCACCAAGTCCGTCGTGCTGCCGTCCGGGCGGATGATAAAGTGCGGCGTCGAGGGCGGGCTCGTGATGGCGCGTCCGAAGGTGTCAACGAGCGCGCGCAGGAGTTCGGGAGTAACGACCGCAAAACGCAGGTCAAAGCCCTCTTTTTCGGCGTACTCCGCCAACGCCTCGTTGCTGAGGTTCCCCTCGACGCTGAGCGCGACAAAAACAACGTCCTCGCCCACTTCCTCCTTGGCGGCGTTCACGTTCCCGAGTTGGCGGCGGCAGTTCGCGCACCAGGTCGCCATCGGCTCGACAAAGACCGTTTTTCCTTCAAAGCCGCCCAATGTAAACACTTCCCCGGTGCGGGCGTCGGTGAGTTCCAACCCCTGCCACGTGGGCCGCTCCGCCTGAGCCTCCGTTTGCGCAAAAGCAACCGCCAACACGAGGGCAAAAAGCACCACCATTACGTTTCGTATGTTCATTTTCCGCTCCCTTTGGTTAGGCTTGTGAGTTTCTAAATTTAGCTTGCTCTACATACGAAGCCTAACGAAACACAGCCTCCCAAACCGTCAAGTGCTTGACGCGCGTCGGCACAGGAGCGACTTAAAGCGCTACCTTAAATCCTCTAAACCTCCCCGTAAGCCTGGTCCAAAAGCTGCACCGTGTGAAGGACAGGCAGCGGTCTCCCCCGCTCACGCAGATGCGTCCTAATTTGCGTCATGCAGCCGATGTTCCCGGTTGCCACGACCTCCGCGCCTGTAGCGAGGATGGCGTCGGCTTTGCGCGCGCCCAGTTCCCTAGCAATCTCAGGATGCTCGATGTTGTAGGTGCCCGCCGAGCCGCAGCAGATTTCGCCGTCTGGGATTTCCAGAAGCTCGAGCCCCCCCACCTGTGAGAGCAGCCTCCTCGGCTCCTCCGTCACGCCCTGCGCGTGCGCGAGGTGACAGGCGTCGTGATAAGCGACGCGTAGAGGTTTGGAGAGCGAGGGGGGATGGATGCCCAACTCGGCCAAAAACACGCTCACATCCTGCACGCGCTTTATGAACGCCTCCGCCGCCTCTTCCTCGGGCTCGCCCTTGAGCCAGAGCGCGTACTCTTTCATGCCCGACCCGCACCCCGCCGCGTTGGTCAGTACCGCGTCCACATCCTCGGGGAAAGCGGTTAAGTTGTGTTTAGCAAATCTTACAGCCTGCCCCGCCGCGCCCGTATGCGCGGCCAGCGCGCCGCAGCAGCCCTGCGCTTTAGGGATAACCACCTCAACGCCATTTTTTGACAAAACCCTGAGCGTGGCCCAGTTGATGTCGGGCTCGAGCACCCGCTGCGCACAACCAGCCAACAGCGCCACCCTGGCCCGCCGTGCCCCCTCCGCCGGGTAGACGTCGGGGAGAGGCGGCGCGCGTTTTACGCTTTCCGGCAAGAGCTCGAGCATCTTCCCCAACCGCCCCGGCAAGAACTTTTGAAGGGGCTTGGCGAGCCCACCCAAGGTAGCCGCCACGCGAAAGCGGCGGGGGTAAGGCAGGGTCTCGAGCACAAAGCGCCGCAGGAGCTTGTCAAACGTGCTGCGCTCTCGCTCCTCTTCGGCGCGCATCCGAAAAGGCGTCAGCAGGTCGCCGTACTGAACCCCGGATGGGCACGCGGTCACGCAGGCCATGCAGCCCAGGCAGGCGTCGATGTGGGGCAGGGCGTCGGGAAGCTCGAGCGCCCCCTCCAACGTCTCCTTCATCAAAAAGATACGCCCCCGCGGCGAGTCCATCTCCTCGCCCAGCACGCGGTAGGTGGGGCAGGTGGGTAGGCAGAACCCGCAGTGAACGCAACTTTCGACGGCCTCGGCCATCGGTTCGCCCAAAGGGCCGATTTTTTCTACAGGGATTTTATGCTGCATAAGCCCCTCCCAACGCGAACTTCCCTTCCGGGTCGAGTACGCTCACGATTCTCTCCATGAACGCATTTTTCTTCACCCCTAAAAGCGGCGTCTCCCACGTTCCCGTAAGTGCCAAAGCCGAAAGGTTGAGAGAATCTAGCAGCGCCACCAACGCCCTCTCCCCCACGCCCTCCGGCCACGCCAGCCACAGCACGTTGCCGCCCACGCTGTAGCGGCGGGGTGCGTCGTAGGGTGGGAGGGCGCGCTCGAGTCCTCTCACCCGCTGCGGATTCAAAGGAATCTTGACAAGGTTGTGGCCCTCGGGAACCCAATCAAACTCCCTCGCCTCCCGCCACACCGCCTCATCCGCGTCACCCTCCAAAACTTCACCATCTCGTCCAATGAGGGCTTGAACACGCCCCAACCGCTCCCCTAGCGCCGCCGCAGTCCCACCGATACGCACGAGGAGGCGTCTGGAGGGCTCGAAGTCGAGACAAGCGGGCTCGAAGGGCGATACCGCGAGCTTTTGCACGGCGTTTACGGCGTCCTCTAAACTTCCCATATCAACGTCCAGCGTCGCGTACGCCTCGGGGCGCGGGAACACCTTGAACGTCAACTCGACGAGCACGCCAAACGCGCCCAAAGAGCCGACCATCAGCTTGGGAAAGTCGAACCCGGCGGCGTTCTTAACCACCTTGCCCCCGCCTGTGACGAGCTTCCCCTCGCCGCTTACAAAGGTGACGCCCAAAAGAAAGTCGCGTACGCCGCCGTAGCGAAAGCGCCCCGGCCCCGACAGGCCCGCCGCCACCGTGCCACCGAGCGTCGCGCCCGCGCCCGCAAAAGGCGGGTCGAAGGGGAGGTACTGCCCGTGCTCCCTAAGCAGCGTTTCGACCTCATGTAAAGGCGTACCCGCGAGCGCCGTAAAAGTGTATTCGCTGGGTTCGTACTCGAGCACCCCCGACAGCCCTGACAGATTCAAGTTGCCGCCTTTAGAAAGCGCCGGTTTGCTGCCCCCGCCTACGGAGCGCAGGCTCGAGCCGCTTCTGACCACCTCCTGGATGCGCTGGGTGTGTTCGTCGGACATGTGCTCCTTAAATGCCAAGTGGTGAGTGATTAGGGGTTAGTGGTGAGAAGAAACATACAAAGCTATTCTCGGAAGATGACGCCTTGGGACTCGAGGGGGTGCGGGCCGTGCATGGTCAAGACGGGCGCTTCGGCGGCGGGGAGCATTTTGCCGCGGTTGGCGAGACCCTTGGGGTCCACGGCGTCGCGGACGCGCGTCATGACCTCCATGTCGCTCTCGCTATACTGCTCGGGCAAAAAGGCGCGCTTTTCGACGCCGACGCCGTGTTCGCCCGTAATCGAACCGCCTAAACGAATACAGAGGCGCAGGATGTCGGCGGCCAACGCCTCGGCGCGTTCCAAGTCGCCCTCAACGCGCCCGTTGTAGAGAATCAGCGGGTGTAAATTGCCGTCGCCCGCGTGAAATACGTTGGCGACGCGCAAAGAATGCTCCTTACTCAAACGTTCGATTTCGGCGAGCGCGTCGCCCAGTTTGGTGCGCGGCACGACGCCGTCTTGGACGATGTAGTCGGGGCTGAGGCGACCGACGGCTGAAAACGCGCCCTTGCGGCCCTTCCAGATTTTGGTCCGCTCGAGCCCCCCGTCCGCCACCCGCGTGTAAAACGCGCCCGAGGCTTCGATGACTTCCATGAGCCGCGGGAACTCGGCGTGAACTTCTTCTTGGGGACCCTCGAGTTCGACAATCAGCAGCCCCTGCGCGTCCGCCGGGTAGCCCGCGTGGACCGCCGCTTCGGCGGCGTCCATCGCCAGACGGTCCATAATCTCCATCGCGCCGGGCAGCAGCCCCGAGGCGACGATAGAGGCCACCGCCTCCCCCGCCTCCGCGAGAGACGCATAAGCGGCCAAGACCGTCCGGTAGACCTCCACCTTGGGGAGCAGCCGCAGCGTTATCTCGAGCGCAATCCCAAAAAGCCCCTCCGAGCCGACGAACATCCCCACCAAATCGGGGCCGACCATTTCAAGACTGTCGCCCCCCAGCTCCGTCACCTCGCCATCGGGCAGCACCACCTTGAGGCCCAGCACGTGATTGGCGGTCATGCCGTACTTGAGGCAGTGCGCCCCGCCCGAATTGAACGCCACGTTCCCGCCGATGGTGCAGACGGGGCCGCTCGAGGGGTCGGGTGCATAAAGCAGGCCGTGAGGCGCCGCCGCGTTCGTGACCGCCTGGTTGATAACGCCGGGCTCCACCACCGCCACGCGCGCTTTTGGGTCTAAATGGAGCACGCGGTTGAGGCGGTTCAGGGCGATGACCACGCCCCCCTCGACGGGCAGCGAGCCGCCTGACAGGCTCGTGCCGCTGCCCCGCGCCACGAAGGGCACGTCGTGTTCAAAACACAGGCGCACCGTTTCGACAACCTCCGCCTGTGACTCGGGCAGGACGACCAGGGCGGGGCTCGAGCGGAACGCGGTGAGCCCGTCCGAGGCGTAGGCGACGGTTTGCGCGGGTCCGGTGAGGAGGCGGGGGCCGTAGAGGGGTGAAAGTGCCTCCGTGAGTTCGGTGATGGGCATAGGCTTCCCTTCTGTGCAGTGAGATTAAAGTGCCTTTCGTTCATGATACAGCTTAGTGGGCTCAGCTCGGCTGTACGGAAATGCTAGCGGGTGGTGAAGGAGTGGCACACAGGTCTTTCAAGGTCCGCAGAACGAGCAAATACCGTGCTAGACTTGCTTTAACTGAGGTGAGCACATGAAAAGCACTACGCCTACTCTATCTTTTAATCCAAGTGATAAAGAAGGTGTTGTTGCAAATCTCGAGCGTCTTCTAATTCACCGGCTAGCAATCCAAGGTAATTCCGGTAGCGGTAAATCTTGGCTGCTCAGAACGCTGATTGAGGGCACTCACGGACATGTGCAACACCTGATTGTTGATCCTGAAGGAGAGTTCCGCACCCTTCGTGAAGTTTTTGACGACTACATAATTCTCGCGGCTAGCGACGGGGATTTGATCATCACTCCAGAAAGTGCAGAAAACACTGCGCGGCTTCTCATTGAAGAAGGCGTCAACATCATATTAGACTTGAGTGAATTTGGGGAAACAGAGCGTGACGCCATTTGCGCTGCTGTAGTTCACGGTCTCATGAGCCTTTCACGTGAAGCTTGGCGGTACATCCTCGTCGTTGTTGATGAGGCGCAGACACTAGCACCTCAAGCAGTTAATGGCGTATCTCTTGATGCTTTGACCGACCTAGCAATGCGTGGGCGCAAGCGAGGTTTTGGACTCGTGGTAGCTACCCAACGTTTAGCTTTACTGAACAAAAACCTTCTCGCCATGTGTTCAAACCGCCTTATAGGCCTTACAACTTTGGGTAATGACATGAAGCGCGCTTCGGAAGAGCTTGGCTTTAATACTCAAGAAAGGCAAAAACTGAAAGCACTCGAGCCTGGAGAGTTCTTCGCTTTCGGCCCCGCGCTTAGTCAAGAAGTTACGAAAGTTCGCTCTGGCCCCACCAAAAGTACACATCCGGCACCAGGACAGCTCACTCCTCCCACTCCACCTGCAAGCAAAAAGTTGGGCAGCCTCTTGGAGCAACTTCGACTTAACCAGCAGCGTGTTCCATCTAACATCGAAGAAGTAGAAAATGAAATTCAAATCTCTCCCCGTTCACGCATTCCACAAAAGGTAGAAAAGCGCGAAATAGAGAAAGCGGTCAAGTTTGGCTCTTCGAGCGTAAAGAGTACACTGGAGCAAATTCGAATACTCGCGGATAACGTCATCGTTGAGTCAGCGCAGCTCGTTCCAACGCATACCTTGCAGAACTCCCTCTCAGATGGTATTGATTTCAACAAATCTGAGCGAAATTTACCCACTCCGCGTTATCAGAACAAGCATACAGTAGATAAAACTTCATCTCGAGCCACTTTAGTAATATCTAAGCGAGTTCCAGATGACCCCAAACACCGCATTCTGCGCATTCTTGCAGAAATGGAGCTTTTGGAAGTCCCCAGCCTTGACCGCTCCACGCTCGCGGTGCTTTCTGAGCAAAGTCCGAAATCAAGCGCGTTCAGCCGTCACGTTGCGGCTCTACACAACAAAGGGTTTGTAACTTATCCTTCGGGAGGACATGTCGCACTTACCGAGCAAGGACGTACTAGCATACCTGTACCCCAAAAGCCAACGACTCTAGCAGACCTGCACGAACGTTGGTTTATCTACTTATGCTTGTATGAGCGCCAGCTTTTAGAAGAGCTTATCGAAGTACACCCCTCTTCTTTGAGTCGGAGAGGGCTTGCAAAGCGAGTTAACCGTTCGGAGGGCTCGAGTGCGTTTAGTCGTGCGCTAGCGAATCTTAAAAGGTTAAAATTAATAACTTATCCTGTTGACAAACATGTTCGAGCTAGTGAGCTAATTTTTCCAGATTGGCCTAACCACTATACCTTAGACTAGCAAAAGTGTAGATGAGTCAAAGTATGTATTGACTAGCACGAGGCAGAATGTTAGCATCTTCTACAGAGTTGTTCAAGACTTGATTTTGTCTTTGATGTCTGCAAATGCCATAGAGTTGTAGAGATTAGCTGTTTGATAAAGGTGGGCATATGGACCTCCATCTACCACACAATCCGAATACTCCATTTGCCAAAGGAGAGAAAGATGCAAGAACTTCTTAAGAGATGCGTAGTGCGGCTTTGGCAGTATTAGTAACTACAAACCTTTTGTCTTCTATGATATTAATAAACGCGCACAGAGCGGTTACATTAGCCTGACTTAATTTTACGAGAAGAGGAGACAGCATATGGATACTGAAGTTAAAGAGCTACTAGTCAAAGCCTCTCGACTTGTTGAAGAGGCGAATGTTTCGGAGGATTTACGAGGTGTAGCTTTCGCAAAAACCTTAGATATTCTGCATCAAGGGGCAGGTTTTAGTCCCACCAGCCGCAGACAAGGCGATGCTTCTGTTGAACCACAACCTGATCAAGGTGAAGACGGTACTTTACTTTCTACGTTAGCTAACTCTTTGGAACTTCCTTTAGAGCAAATCAAAGATGTATTTTATGCTGATGGCGAGCGAATAGAGCTGATCATCAGCCCTCAGCAACTTGATAAATCTACCGCGGGCGCGATGAAAGAGGTCGCGCTGCTAATCACCGTGGCACGTCAATGCTCTGGACTTGAAGAATGGACACCCGTAAGCGAAGTCCGTGAGGTATGCGACGATTTTGGAAAGTTTGATAGCTCAAACTTTGCTAAGACGATAACGTCTATGCAGTCTCTCCGTCCTAGAGGTAAGGGGCAGCAGAGAGAGCTTAAAGTTCGACGTCCAGCACTCGAGGAAGCAAAAGACTTAATCAGAAAGTTTGCTTTGGGAGAAGAATCCTGAACTGGACAAGTATAGCTTTAGCAATTCAGCAGTTGCCTCGAGCTCGAGACAAGGTCCTTGTAATTGGGCGTGCTCTCGAGCTCAGAAAAGGCTCTGGTTGGTTCAGTCCTTCCGAAATTGGGGGTTTATTTGAAGCACTGCATATTCCGCAGCCCACAAACATTCCTCGTGAGCTTCAAGCACTTGCGAGAGAAGAACTCACGCTGCAGCAAAGGAGCGGTAAGGGTTGGTCTTTAACACCTCTTGGTAGACAAGCTGTAGAAGAACTTATCGGAGAGCTGGACACAGGAGCTATCGAAGCCGAGCTGCGGGGCTCACCAGGTAGCGAATTTGGATATGTTCACCATTCTGTTGTAGCTCCGTCGTTTGCTCCTGCAAAATGGACAGCGGGTATAGCCAGATTTTTGCAGGAATATCCTTTTGAGCAAAACGTTTTCTGCATGACTCGCTATCCCTCGGAAACAAATGACCCTGTTCGCGGCGCGGTCGATGCCATACGAGAGGCTGTAGACCAACACGGGCTTATATTACATTTAGCATCAGACCGCCAAATCGATGACGATTTGCATGGCAACGTCGCTGCTCACATGTGGGCCTGCCAGTATGGAGTTGGCATTTTTGAAAATACAGTAGAGAGAGGACTCAACCACAACCTCATCATAGAAATTGGGGCAATGCTTATGACAGGTCGTAGGTGCGCTTTTTTGAAAGATAAAACAATCGAAAAGTTGCCTACGGACTTCGTCGGAAAGATATACAAAGACGTTGATATAACGAATTTAGACGAGGTAGCTACCGCTGCTCATGGTTGGCTTGCAAATGACCTTCAGTTAGGCAAGTGCAAGTCCTGCTAAGCGAAAACTTGAGCGTTCATCTTTCACCTGAGGTAACCAAGCGTGAGCAATGACTTCCCCTACCGCGTCAACTTGTTGCCACACTATGAAAGAACCTACGAAAAACTTGTCAAAGCTCACTACAAGAAGAATCCCAAAGGCAAGAAGCAGTTTGATGAGCTTCTGGAAGTCATTTACACAGTTCTCGCCTATGCTCCTAGAGAAAACCCACCCAGAGCGCGCGAAATAACAACGGACATTCAGAAGCTCGAGCCTGAACCGTGGCCCGCAAACGCCCAGCGGGGTGACTGGGAATTTTGGAAATTCTACTTTCGTGCTCCCGGGCTGGAGGGGCTAGCTCGTTTTGGCAGATTGATGTACCTAATTAGCGAAGATCACAAAGTCGTGCAGCTCTTCTGGATTTATACCCACGCCGAGTATCCGAAAAGACCGAGTGACGTAGAAATCAGCCGAGTGATACGCTCTACTACCTAACTCTTATCTTACCTGCCTACCAGCGTGAGGATCAAAACTCAAAGATGATAGTGCTTCTGAAAAATCATCTTGATAACTTTTGTTTTCGCTTTCTATAGCTTCCAGTACAGCGTTTCTCAACCTTGAAAAAGAAGCGCGATATTGAAGCAGAGCATCTTCATTGTTAAAAGCAACCGTCCAGGACCATCTTAGACGCAAAAATGATCGTTTGAGTGAGAAGCGGGTCTCCTCAAAAGAATCATAAGCAAGACAAGTCAGCAGATGCTTCATCTCATCTGAAAAAGCGTCCCAATCCTCTTCAACGAACCTAGCTAGCCTCTCAGCTTCCTGTGCTAAACGGTATAAATATGGAGGTTTGGCAGAATGAGGCGAGGCAAGTTGTTTGACCTGTTGTGGCTTGAGTAGTAGCGGCGTGCTCACTCTAACCCCCTTTCGCTAGACTATTCTACAGGTTTTGTCAAGGGCTTGAATTAGCCTAATGACAAGATTCTTAACGATTCGTCATGATAACAGTATTGAGCTTTCACTGGTTGGGTGGCTGTTGCTTTACTCATACACCCTCAAGCAGCGGCTAGTGGTTCTGTGGCAGCTCGAGCACCACCCCACCCAAACCTTTCTCTTCAAAAACTTTAAGGAAACACCGCTGGCGACACACCAAACCGCTCAACCAACGGCCGAACATGCCGCACATTCAAATCACGCCTACCGCTCAGCACCTCAGACACCACACCCTAACACTCTACGAACCAATCTCGGATAGGTCGGACTGAGCCAAACCGTGTTCTTCCATGAAATACCGCAGCATCTCCCTCCCTAAAACATCGGGCGGGCTGTGATGCGCTCTTTCGTAGCTGTGCAGAAGGGTCCCGAGCGTATCCAACAGGTCATAAAGAGGATGCACCTCATCCGTGTCTACTTCATCAACAAGCCCGAACCCGCTGCACATAGTCTGAACATGCGCCAAAAACCAAGGTACAAACACCCAAAAAGAAGGAGCCCCACAAAAAGAGCTCCCCTTTGCGCCTCTGGCGGAGAGAGAGGGATTCGAACCCTCGATAGAGGTTACCCCCTATACACGCTTTCCAGGCGTGCTCCTTAAACCACTCGGACACCTCTCCATAATCTCTAAACGGCCCCTCGGTTAAGCCCCTCAGGGCGACCCAAAGTCTAACAGGATTGGTTGGGCGGGTCAACGAGAAAACGAACAGCCCGGCAGGGTGACCGAGCGACGGTACGCGCTCGAGACCCAACCCCGCACCCCTTAGCACGCACACGACACAAAAAAGCGGGGGGGCTTCTTAGAATGAGACGGAGGGAGGAGTCACATGTTTAGAGACCGTGTTTTCAATCTGACGAGCGAGGAGGCCGTCGAGGGCTTTCTCGAGGAGCACCCGACCAGCGTGATTTTCAAGGCGGGCACCTGCCATAAGACGATGCAGGGCTTTGGCTTCCTGCAAGAGGAGCTGCAAAACCGCGAGGACCTGATGGTGGGCCTCGTCCGCGTGGTCGAGGCGCGACCCGCGAGCAACTTGGTAGCGCAGAAAACGGGCATCACCCACCAGTCGCCCCAGGTCATCTTGTTCCGGGACGGCGAGGCGGTGTTCGACGCGGACAACTGGGACATCACGCCCGAGACGCTGACACAGGGCTTCGCGGCGGTGCCGCCCGGGGCTGGTGGCGGGGGAGGCTCGAGCGGCGAAACAAGCCGTGCCAAAAGCGACCTCACGCCCTACCGGAACCTTTTGGAGCAGTACCTCTCCGGGGCCATCAGCGACCGCCAGTTCGAGTTCGCCTACACCACCATGTTCCGCGACGACGCCTCGCTGCGCTCGCGCGAAGAGGTTGAGGTCTTGAACAGCATCTTCGGCGACGTGGACAAGCACATGGAGATGCACATGATGATGGGCGGGCGCTCCAATCCCGAGGCGGTGCGCGGTCGCGCCAAGGCGGCTTACGAAAGGCTCAAGGCTCTCTAGCGCCTTTCACGTTACAGTCGGACACCAGAAAAAAGCCGGGGTTCCGGCTTTTTTTGGCTGAACCCCACCAGTCAAGGGTGTGGGTGTTGGCGGGCGGACAAAGACCCTGTGGGGTTTCAGAGTTGGGGTGGAAGTTGTAGCGGAGCGTCACGTCGTCGTTGAACTCGAGCTTGTTTAGCACGAGAGTGCGGGTCGGTCGGCATTTGGGGCGGTAGGGAGCAGGCAAGCGCGTACCGGGTTACGCCAAAGGCGCGTTACAAAAGCCGTCATTCGCAAACCACGCTGTCGTCGATGCCGTTCGCCGCGCGCTGCGCTTTGATGGTGTCGGCGTTCTCGAGCGCCCACGCGCGCAAATCATATAAACCTGCAACCACTTGCGCTTTGGCTTCTTCGAATTCGGCCGGGGTTGTCGTGGCGTCGGTCGGCGCGGCGCCGACGTAGGGAGTGGTTTCGTGCCACGCCAGCACCTCGTCTATCGTGGCGGCGTATTCGGACACGTCGCAGTAGGCGTAGACGTTGATGTCTTCGCCGCGCGCCATGAGGTCTTCGAACGCTTCCCACAACCGGGGGAAGTCGCCGAAGAATTCACCACCCCGTTTGGGGGCTTGCGCCGCGTAGAGGCGGTAACGGAGCTGCCCCGCGTAGTGCCAGAAGACCGCCTCGTCCTTGAGAGAAGCACACCCGTACGTCCGGGCTAGCTTTTCGCCCCGACCTCCAGTGCGCCGGTCATGATGGCGACCACGTCGGACATGCTGTAGTCGCCCGGCCTTACCACCGCCACCCGCTTGCCCAGGCGGTGGATGTGGATGCGGTCGGCGAGCTCGAACACGTGGGGCATGTTGTGGGAGATGAGGATAACGGGCAGACCCTTGTCGCGCACCTTGCGGATGAGGTCCAAGACCATGCCCGACTCCTTGACGCCCAGCGCGGCGGTGGGCTCGTCCATGATGATGACGTTTTCCGCAAAGGCGGCGCTGCGCGCGACCGCCACCCCCTGCCGCTGCCCGCCGGAGAGCGTCTCGACGGGCTGGTTCATGCTCTGGATGTGGAACTTGAGGTCGCTCATGAAAGAGGTGGCCTGCGCCAACATCCGCCTTTTGTCGCGCAGGCGGAACACCGCGCCCAGCACGCCAGGCTTGCGGAGTTCGCGCCCCAGGAAAAGGTTGTCGACGATGTTCAAAGCGGGCGCCACCGCGAGGTCCTGGTAGACCGTTTCGATGCCGTGCCTGCGCGCGTCTATGGGGCTGCGAAAGCGCACCCGCTCGCCGTTTAGGTAGATGTCGCCCTCGTCGGGGACGAGCGCGCCCGAGAGCGCCTTGATGAGCGTTGATTTGCCCGCGCCGTTGTCGCCGATGACCGCCAAGATTTCGTTCGGCAGGAGGTCAAAGTCCGCGCCGTCCATCGCGGTGACCTGGCCGTAGCGTTTGACGAGGCCCCTCGCCTCGAGGACGGGCCCGGACCCATTTTCCTGAGCCGCCGTTTCCTGAGGTGGTTGCTGCGGGTTTCGCGTGACGTTTTGGCTCATGCGCGCCCCCGCCTCGAGAGCTGGTCGATAGCCACCGCGATGATGACGAGCAGGCCCGTAAAGAGCACCTGGTAGATGCTCTGCACCCCCATGAGCTGCAAGCCGTTGCGCAGCACCCCGACGATAAGCGCCCCGATGAGCGTTCCCAGGATGGTGCCGCGCCCCCCGAAAAGGCTGGTGCCGCCGATGACCACCGCCGTGATGCTCTCCAAATTCGCGTCCTGCCCCGCCTGCGGGTCGCCGACGCCCGTGCGCCCGACGAGCAACAACCCGGCGACGCCGTAGAAAAACCCCGCCGCCGCGTAGACCCCGACCAAAAGGCGCTTGACGGGGATGCCCGTGAGCCGCGCCGCCTCGGGGTTGTCGCCGACGGCGTAGATGTGGCGGCCCACGGGCGTGTAGGTCAGCACGTACCAGACCAGCGCGTAGAGCAGCAGCATCAGGACCGAGCCGTAGGTGATGCGCGTGCCCAAGAGGGCGAACGTCTCGCCGAAAAAGGTCTGCGCCTCGGGCAGCCCCACGACGGTCGAGGTGGTGTAGATGCGCGTCAGGGCGAAGGCGATGTTGAGCGTGCCCAGCGTGACGATGAAGGGGGGCAGCTCGAGCCGCGTGATGAGCAGCCCGTTAACCACGCCGAACCCGACCGTGACCGCGACGCCCAGAAAAACGGCCAGGAGCGCCGGGACGCCGCTCGAGACCGCCAACCCCGTCATCAACACCGAGCCGAGCGCCATGATGAGCCCGTTCGAAAGGTCGATGCCGCGCGTTAAGATAATGAGCGTCTGCCCTATCGCCAGCGTGCCCACCACCATCACCTGCTGCACCACCAGCGAAAGATTACGCCCGGTCAAGAAGCGGTCGCTCTGCGTGGCGAAAAAGATGCCGAGCGCGACGAGCGCGAGCAGGGGGCCCACGGCGGGCGCGGTGAGAAAGCGCGCGAGCGGATTTCTCGCGTCGGCCGGAGTTTTGGTCAGGGTGTTGGCCAAGGTGAACGTATCCTTTGCGCAGATATGGTGAGTCGCGGCTGCCCGGAAAAACGCAGAACGGCCGCGACTCATAAATCAAGGTAGAGCACAGGATAGAGCGCTGGGTTGCCCTACACCTACGGGTTCATTCGCAGCGTTTTGCCGAACCTTATCTCCACCGGCCAAGCGAAAAAACGCCTTAGTCGCCCCAGCAGTTTGCGAGCCCGAACTCCGTGTCTTCGCTCGGCACCCCCTCTTGCGGGTTGTCGGTCACGAGCGTCACGCCCGTGTCGACGTAGCCCGAGGGCGTCTCGCCGCCCCGCGCCGCCTCCACGACGGCCTCGACGCCCTGCGTCGCCATGCGCAGCGGGTACTGCTGCGAGGTCGCGTCTATCTGGCCGTCCGTAACGCCGCGCACCCCCGCGCAGCCGCCGTCCACCGAGACCACCGTGATCTGATCTTCCAAACCCGCGTTGCGGATGGCGGTGTACGCGCCAAAGGCGGCGGGCTCGTTGATGGTGTAGACGAGGTTGATGTCGGGGTTGGCCGTCAAGCAGTTTTCCATCGCGGTCTGCCCGGCGGACTGATCGCCCTGCGTGTACTGCGAGCAGACGATTTCCGGCACGCTGATGTCGTCGGTGGCCTCTTGCGCCTCCGCGTCCTCGACCAGGCCGTAGCCCGCCAGGAAGCCGTTATGCCTCAGATAGCCCACCGTGATGCCGGGGTTCAGGTCTAAAGTGGCGATGACCGGCTCCGTGTCGCCCATCGCCGCCGCCGCCCACTCGCCGATGAGCACGCCCGCCTGGTAGTTGTCGGTGGCGAAAAGCGCGTCGGACGCGTCTATGGGGTCGAGCGGGGTGTCCAGGGCTATCACGACGACGCCCTGGTCTCGAGCGCGCTCCACCGAGGGCACGATGGCCTGCGGGTCGCTCGGCACGAGCAGGATGCCGTCCGCACCCGCCGCCACCATGTTTTCGATTGCGGTCACCTGCGCGGCGTTGTCCCCGTCAAACGAGCCCGCCGCGGTGAGGAGCTCGACGCCCA
This sequence comes from Trueperaceae bacterium, assembly GCA_965214995.1. Taxonomy (GTDB): domain Bacteria; phylum Deinococcota; class Deinococci; order Deinococcales; family Trueperaceae; genus CBDCCT01. The sequence goes on along the minus strand of CBDCCT010000002.1, from coordinate 1,685,776 downwards.
TCTCCTGCGCCTTCGCCTGCGCGCCCTCTCTCATCTTGACGAAAAAGGGGTTGGTCTCCGTTTTGGTAATGAGGCCCACCGTCACGTCGTCGGTCTGCGCCAGGGCACCCCCGAGCAGCAACACCGTCACAAGCCCCGCTAGCTTAAGCATGTTCACAAGTTGGTCCTTTCATACTGATCATACTGAATTTTTCAAAGCCCAAATCCTGTAGGCACGTCCACGATTTTTTCCTCGTAGTGTGCTGGCGATGATGCGCTGGTGCCAGTGTTGCACCTCCTCGGCCCGCTCGTCGTCCTCGTCTCGTTCGTCACCGACTGTAGAAATAGCCAACAAAGTGTAAGTGATTACAGAGAGTTTGTCAATCGAAGGCGCGAAAAAGGAGCAAAGGGTCGCTGTCCGGAAAGCCCCCCGTCAGCGTACGCCTGACAAGGCAAACTTGCCCAGGCGGCAACGGACGCCCCGACGCTTTTGGGTGTAAAGCAGGTGTGGCTTCCTCTCCCTAAAGGCGCCTGGCTCCGGCTGCCACCTCTGCGCTATGGCCGGGGCCGCCCCTGAGCAGGGCTTCGCGCACCCAGCCGTTGATACTCTTCAGCTCTTGGTCAACCCCGCTGGGGTTGGTGGTGTGCCCGACGCGCGCCCCTGACGAGCCCCTCTCTTTCGTTTAGCAGAACGTCGAAACTAAGCCTACAGGCCGACAGAACGCACCACCTCCCATTCGACACGCGCCGATCAGACGTTCGGAAGGTCCACCTCACCACAAAGGTGGACCGTTAAACCCAGAGCGTCAAACATAGCCGCCTTGACCGCGAGCGCCCGGTCGGCCTCCTTGGGTGAGGGGGCGTAGGCCACCTGGACATGGTTCGCCTTGTGCCGGGCCATCATCTGGTCGCGCGTCACCCCGTGCAGAAGCGCGTGCATGATAGGCCACTGCGGGGTGGTGGCCTCGAGGCGGCGTCTGGTTTCTTCAACGGGCAGTTCCACCGCGCTCCCGCGCCCTAGGTCGACGTGCAGTTTGTTCTCCGCCAGATAGACGCGGCTCCATACGATGTCGCCGGGCTTGCTCACCCCGGCGAGGGTGCCGCCGCCGAGCGGGAAATACATCGGGGGCTGCCGGTAGCTCGTCGCCCCCGCGTAGCCCTTTTCGAAATGTGAGGCGGGGGCCGCACCCGAAATCTCTAAGACCCACACAAAATCATCGATTCCTTCACCCGTGTAGCGCTCGCCCCACCTAAGGTCGTGCAGCGTGGTGGCGGGGTCGAAGCCGAGCCGCTTCCAGACGCGGTTGGTCACGAGCGCGTCGACCGCCGCGCACTCGTCCACCTCGTTAAAGTGCGGTAGCGCCTGACCTGCATAGAGTTCTTCACCCGTTTCGGCGTGGTGAACGGGGGGGCGTTCGACGTTGTTAAGCAAGCCTTCAACCAGGTCTGAAGCGGGCACTAAGTCCTTGAGCCCCTGCTGGTACTGAATGCCGACCGCGTCGCAGCCGTACGCGTGGGCGATGCGCACGGCGGCGACGTACATCTTGAGCTGCTCCAACACCTGCCTTTCGGTAAGCTCGGTCGTTTCGTCTTCGCCAAAGTCAAAAGACGTGCCCCTTGCCAGCAGCCACTCGAGCCCCGCCCGAGCCTCACGCTCCCCGACCTCGCGCATGGCCGCGACCAATGCGCTTTGCGAAAGCCGCTCCTTATAGACGCCCAGGGGGTTCACATATTCATCGTCAATAATGGCGTTGTACATACCCATGCAGCCCTCGTCAAACACGCCCAGGATAGCCATGTTGTCTTTGAGGGTTTGGGCGAGCCCTGAGCCCAGGGCTCGAGCCTCCTCAGACACATCGGCATGGTCAAAGGGGCGAACGTGGGCGGTGTCGTGCTCAACCTTGCCCTCACGGAGCCACTGCCGCAGCCCCTCCAGAAAAAACTCGTCGGTAAAACTTTCGCTCCACAGGCTGCTATAGCTCACGCCCGCCTTGGTCAAGCTGCCGTTTAAGTTGAGCAGCCCCACCAGACCGGGCCACTCGCCGCTCCAGTTGGCGAGCGTCAGGATGGGCCCGCGGTGGCGGCGCAGACCGGCGAGCACGTGGTGGCTATACTGCCACACGGCCTCGGCCACCACGACGGGGGCGTCTAAGGGAACCGTGTTGAACACGTCCATGCCCATGCGCTGGCTGTCAATAAAGCCGTGTTCTTTGCCCTTATCAAAAGGGTGGGCGCGCTTCAACGTCACGCCCTCCCCCGCAAAAGCGTCTCTGACGCGCCCCTCCATCTCGGCCTGGGCGGGCCAGCAGGTCTGGTTGGCGGCTAAGCGTAAGTCGCCGCTGGCGACGAGGTAAGCTTCTCGGATCATCGCGCCTCCTTGACTTCTTACCCTGCATTAAGATAGTCCTACAAAAGTCGTATGGGGTAAAAAGAGAAGGGGTAGGTTAGGTTTGTGGAAACATTCACCTACCCCAAAGCCAGCTTACTCCCTGTAAGCTGCCCGAACTGCAAGCTTCAAAAACCAGAGCACGGCGGCTACCGACTGCGAAAGTTGCGAGATGTGCAAGGCGTTCGGGAGGCCAAAGTGATGAAGGTACGCTGTAGAGGGTGCCTCAAGCTCCTGTGCTGTATCTATCCTCCTGAGGTGCCCAGAGCCAAATGGTACAGCTCTAAAGTAGAGGGTATCTTTGCAATTTTAGATGTACATGGCGTCGATGAAGGCTGTGCCGACGAGATAGCGGCCCATCTCGGCTACCCCATCAAGCCGCAAACACGAGCAAACTGGCAGGCGTTGCGCGGCTGGCGTGTTGAGCGTTTAGTCGCCAAGGTCGAGAAAGAGCCGGAGATAGCGAGTTTGGATGAGTTCAAAGTGGGTGGGGGTTGGGCCTACACCCTTACGGACGTGGCGAGTCAAGCGGTGCTGGGCTATGCGCTTAGCCCCAAACGCAGCGAAGAAGTCGTGCGTGACCTGGTCGCCGAGCATCATCCCAAAGCCGTTATCAGCGACGGTTGCCAAGCGATTCGAGCAGCTTGCGAGTGGTTCGCCGATACGCCTCATGGCCGCTGCTGGTTTCACGTCATAAAAGATGTGCTAACCCACTTCACCAAAAAAGAGCGAAAGGGTGTTGCTTTCAGCCTGCGCTGTTTATATGAACAAGACAGCTTAGAAGATGCCGAGCGGTTTCTCCAGTTCCTCGTTCAACGCTACGGAGCCGCCAAACTTAAAGCACTCCTCAAAGCTTGGCAGGGGCTCAAGCTCATCTGGCTCCATCCCGACATGCCCTTAACCAACAACGCTTCGGAAAATCTCTACCACGGAATCTGGAGGCGTACGCGTAAAAGAGTCGTTAAAGCAGACCACCGCTTGACCGACTGGCTCAAAGAGGCACTTTGGCGTTGGAACCATCATCTCATTGACAAGAAGTCTCCTTGGCAACGCTTCTCCGGCCAGTCCTCTCCTCGCTGGTTGACTACGCTGCTCTTTCCCCTGGGCAGGTCATACGACTTTTAGGGGTCTATCTGCATTAAAGGGTGTTGAAGAAAAAGCCCCACCTGTGTTTAGGTAGGGCTACGTAAGGTAAGAAGAGGATACACCACAGACGTAAGTGATGCGGCGTGAGGGATACTCGAGCCGCTAGCTGCAAAAGGTTCTCGGCAAGCGAGACGCCCGCGGTAGACACCGAGCTATACATATGGGGGTTGCAATTCGAGCGTCAAAGGACTATCGTATGCTCAATTACCTTATTTATTAAGGTAATAAGTGACTTGGCCTGTGTGGGCGCTCGAGCCACGCCAAAGAAGGACTTTGTGCCGGGCGGGGGTGCGACCGGGCCGACCGGTAACGAGGAAGCCGGGCCGTTCACCTGGAACATATGGAGGGGCAAAAAGGAGCCGTCCAAATGACCATCGCCGAAACTTACGACTACCTCGTCCGCGCCCGCCGAGACCTGTGGGTCGCGCTGGGAAACGTGCCGGACGAGGTTCTGTCCCGCCCCTTGCTGGGCGGCGCGCGGTTTCACTGCATCAAGGACCTGGTATTTCACACCGCCAGCGTGGAAGACTTCTGGATTCACGAGGACATCTTGCGCGAGGAGCCGGTGCTGATGAACCATCCCGCCCTGAAGGACACAGGGGGCGGCCCCGTTTACGCGGGGGTCGCGCTCGAGACGCTGCTGGACTACTGGCGGGCCGTGGAGCAAAGTACCCTCGCCTACCTCGCCACGCTGACGGACGACGCGTTGAGGCGCGTCGTGACGCCGCACGACGCGCCGGAGGAGCGGTTTATGGTGGACGGCCTGCTGTGGCACGTCATGATTCACGAGATGCGTCACACGGCGCAGATCGCCGTGCTCCTGCGCACGCAGGGCGTCAAGCCGCCCTCGCTCGACCTGCTGTTCTACCTGCGGCATCACGATCCTTTTGGCTAGAGATGAGGTACCGCCTCCTTTTTCGACGAGCGGCAGCTCCAGAGATACCCTCATGGCCTTGGCGGGAGCCCGCCAACGGGGGCTTCTGACTGTCGCCTTACCCGGGTACGATGGTGGCAACATCGTGAGGAAGGGTTTGGCCGACGTTGTTGGTGAAAATATGGCTCAAGGGCGAACGGGCGGGGCTCGAGCCTAATATTCCGTCACATCCGGGTAGCCCAGACAAAAAGGCAAGCCGTAAGGCCACGCGTCAAACGTAATCTCGTAGCCCTCCGCGCGGAAAATACGCTCGGCCTCCCTGAGAAGCTTCTGCTGGACGCGGTAGTCGGCGTTGTCAAGGATGGTAAGCAAGTCATGGACCAGTTCTTTGCTTGACAGGCGCAGCTTCTCGAGCGGGTAGTGTTTGAGCTCCCACTCAAGATATTTGTGGTACGGGACCAAGCGGCGCTCATGAAGACAGAACACAGCCTGCAAAAAGGGCCTTACGAGTTCCGACGCTTCCAACCTGTAACCCACGGCGTCTCCGACGCGGTGGCATTTGATGGAGCGGTAGACCTGATTGATAAACCAATCCAGAGAATCGTGAATGTACTTCTTCGCGTGTTCGGCAGGAACGCGGCCCTTTTCGTCTAACAGGCGTTGCAATTCGCCGTTTGTTCGGTCAAACTCGATCTTTAGATGTGCCCAGGCGTAGCGGTCCCAGGCCATCTCGCTTCCCCACGCGGCGTAGTCTTTGAAGGACTCGAGCGTAAAGATTGAAAAGTGACCGCCCGGAGCTTGCTCATAGGCGTCCTCATATTTGCCGAGCGCCGCATCCTCCACAAAGACTGCGGCGTCATAGTCGGACCACTCATTTTCTAAGCCCTTGCCACGCGAACCCGTGACAACAAAGCCGAGAACGTCGGCGTTACGCTCGGCATCCTCACGGATTTTTGTGAAAGTTTGGCGCGCCTCATCCATAAGATTCTCCCAAGGTTCACAGCTCAACAACTTCAAAGTTTACGTCTTCACGCGCCAATCTGCTATACTCCTATTCGTGAAAAGGACGATGCAAAGGAGCCCTGGAGCCGGATAGGTACGCCACCTAACCGTCACAGGGCGCTTTGCAAGCGCCCTTCTTTTTTGTTTATGGAGGTACACGATGACTACACAGCCTTTAAAGATAGACCCGGACGCCCCCAAAACTCGAGCCACCTACTACGCCACCACCCCCATTTTTTATGTAAACGCCGAGCCGCACATCGGCCACGCCTACACGACGACGCTGGTGGACGTGGTCACGCGCTTTCACCGCCTCAAAGGGGATGACACCTACTTTCTGACCGGCACCGACGAACACGGCGAGAAGGTACAAAAGGCCGCCGAGGCCGCGGGGCTTACCCCGCAAGCCTACACCGATAGAATTTCGGGAGCGTTCCGCACAGTTTGGGACGACTTGGGCATCCACTACGACGAGTTTATCCGCACCACCGAAGAGCGGCACAAAAAGGTTGTGAGTGAAATCCTCCAACGCGTCTACGACAACGGCGACATCATCTTCGGCGAGTACGGCGGTCTCTACTGCGTGGGCTGCGAGCGCTACTACACCGAAAAAGAGCTTGTGGACGGGCGGTGTCCGCAGCACGACATCAGGCTCGAGTACAGGAGCGAAGAAAACTACTTCTTCCGCATGGAAAAGTACCGCCCCTGGCTGCGCGAGTACATCGACGCGAACCCCGACTTCGTCCGGCCCGAGCGTTACAAAAACGAAGTCTTGGGCATCCTGCGCGAGCCCATCGGCGACTTGAGCATCAGCCGTCCGCGCGAGCGGGTGCCGTGGGGCATCCCGCTGCCGTGGGACGAGAACCACGTGACGTATGTGTGGTTCGACGCGCTTATCAATTATTATTCGGCGCTCGAGAGCGGCAAGGGATGGCCGAGCGGTATTGGCCCTTTGTTGAACACTTTATCGGCAAGGACATCTTGAAACCTCACGGCGTGTTCTGGCCGACCATGCTCAAAGCTGCGGGCCTGCCCATCTATCAGCACCTGAACGTCTCGGGCTGGTGGCTGGTCAACGGCGGCAAGATGAGCAAGTCGAAGGGTAACGTGGTGCGTCCCTTGGACCTCAAAGACAAGTACGGCAACGACGCCTTCCGCTACTACCTGCTGCGCGATATGACCTTTGGCTTGGACGCGACCTTTAGCGAGGTGGGTTTGGCCGAGCGTATTAACTCGGACCTGGCGAACGACTTGGGCAACCTCCTAAACCGCACGCTTGGGAATGCTCGGGAAGTACCGTGGCGGGGTGGTCAAGGGGCCGGGGGAGCTTCTGCCAATTGACGGGGCGCTGCGCGACACCTTTACCGCGCTGCCCGGCACCGTCACAGAGTTTTTTGACAACTTGCAATTTGACCGGGCTATTGAGAGCATTTTGGAGGGCGTGCGCGCGGCGAACAAGTACATCGCCGAGACGCAGCCGTGGGTCTTGGCGAAAGACGAGGCGAAGGCGGAGCGTTTAGACACGGTGCTTTATACCTGCGTCGAAGCGTTGCGCTGCGCGTCCATTCTGCTTGACCCTGTGATTCCAAATAAGGCCCAAGAACTACGCAAACAGCTTGGCTTGGAAACGCTTTATTACGACCTTAACGCCGCCGCAACGTGGGGCGACACCCCCGCGGACACGCAGACGAAGCCAGGCGACCCGCTCTTTCCGCGGATTGATTTGGAGGCGTTGCTTAAAGAGGTGGTTCAGGAGGAGAGGGTGGCGGAAGACGGGACTAAACCCGAAAGCAAGCACGTAGAACATAAGGAGATAGAACACAAGGAGGAGGTGACGATTGAGGACTTTGCGCGGCTCGAGTTCCGCGTCGCCGAAGTCGTGGACGTAAAACCGCACCCCAAAGCCGATAAGCTCCTGGTGCTCTCGGTCAAACTCGGCGCGGAGGAGCGCACCATCGTCTCGGGCATCCGCGAGTGGTACAAGCCCGAAGAGTTGACGGGCAAAAAGGTCATCATCGTCGCCAACTTAAAGCCCGTGAAGTTGCGCGGCGTCGAGTCGCAGGGGATGATTCTGGCGGCGGAGGACGAGACCGGCTTGAGCGTGGCGACCCTAGACCGTGACATCGCCTCCGGTAGCGAGGTGCGGTAAGCGTTTTGTAGTGGGGAGATGGGGTGTAGAAGGGTAGGGAGAATACTCCCCATCTCCTCCGCTCCCCGCTCCTCATCTCAAATCACCCGGTCATTCCCCCCATCCACGGGAATCTGTGCCCCGGTGGTTTTGGAAAAAGCTGGACCCGCAAGCGCCAGCACCACCTCGGCGACGCTTTTCGAGGTGATTTCGGTGCGGAGCAAGTTTTTGGTGCGGTACTGCTCGACGCTCATGTTGTAATGCTCCGCGCGTTTTTGCAGTACCTCCTCGGTCCAGATGCCGGTGTCGAACACCGCGTCGGGATGGACCACGTTGACGCGGACGCCGCCTTCGGCGAGCTCAAGCGCCGCCACCCGCGCAAGCTGCGTGAGCCCCGCCTTGGCAACCGAATAGGCCCCCGCCCCCGGCCCCGGCGCCGCCACATTCTTCGAGCCAACAATGATGATGGTGGCGTCCGCGCTCTGCCGCAGGTGGGGGATGCTGGCCTTTATGAGCCGCTGGTGACTTGTTAGGTTGACCTCGAGGCTTCGTGACCACGTGTCGTCTTGCATGTCCTCGAGCCGCCTGCTAGCGGGAAAAATCCCTGCATTGCTCACAACGATGTCGAGCCTCCCGAAAAGGCGCACCGCCTCGTCCACCGCTTCCTGTAGCGCGTCCTCGTCGGTCACATCGCAAATGAGGCCCTTTTTCATCTCACCGCTAAAGATAGCTTCCACATCAGGTTGAATATCTAACGCAACCACCGCCGCGCCCGCTTCGGAAAAAGCCTCAGCGCACGCCCTGCCGATGCCGCTCGCCGCGCCCGTGACCAGTGCGACTTTGCCTGTGAAAGGAAGGGCGGATTTGGCGGAGGCGGAGGACTGTGAATTTCCCGAACGGCCCGCCATCTCTTCACGCACAACGTCAAGAAGCGCGTCTATGGTGGTGATGTGTGAACGGTTGGTTATCCAGCTCGAGCCAATCCGCACCGCCAAACGTTCGGCCACCGCTCGAGCTTTTGTATCCTCAACGCTGCTCAAGTCCCACACGCTCACAATGCCCATCATCCGCCGCAGCATCTCACAGCCGCCGTGCCCCGCGCTGTCTTGCAAGACGCGCGTTAGGTAACGTTCTCGGTAAGCGCGAAATGCCTCTTCGCCTCCGGGAAAGTTCCAGTACGCCTTGCGGTCAGGGTCGCTTTGCTGGTGCGCCGTCCACAACCGCTCAAACTTGTCGCTAAAAAGTCTCCAGATGTCGCGGACTGTGTTCAGCAGATAACCCTGATATTCCCTTCTCGCCGCCTCATCGAGGGTGTGGGCGGTGTGCGAGAGAGCATTCAGGACGAGGTTGGCGAACAACGTACCGATGTCGTAGCCCATCGGGCCGTAAAAGGCGAACTCGGGGTCAATCACCTTGGTGTCGCTTTCTGTCACCATCAAGCTGCCCGTGTGCAGGTCGCCGTGGAGGAGCGCCTGGGCGTGGGTCATGTATTCTCTTTTAAGTTCGGCGATGGCGGCTTTGAGCGGGCCGTTTGTCCGCACCGCCTGCACCTGGGGCTCGAGTTCCGGGTTCCACTGGTTTTCGGGTGAGGTCTTGTAGGGGTTCGTGTAAACAAAATCCTCTTGCAGCTTACAAAGGTGCGGGTTGATAAACTCCTTTTGCCGCGCCTTTTTCTCCTCACCACTTAGGAAGAGGTCGGAGGTATGGAAGAGGGTTTGGGCGAGAAAACTCGAAATATGCTCAGCAAACTCCGGGAAACGTTCTCGAGCCACCAGAGGTTTACGCATCACCTCGTGCTCGCTCAAGAACTCCATCACCACGACTGACATATCTTCGTCATGGTCGTAAACCCGAGGCACAAGCCCCGGTGTGAGGTCGTTATAAAGCCGCAGCGCCTGCGTCTCGAAGCGCATCCGTTCGCGCGAGAGCGGCCACGAATCGCCCGCGACGCGCAAATAAGGCAGCGCCTGCTTGAGCACTGCCGTTTCGTCCGGCTTGTCAGGGTTGCGGAGGATGAAAACTTGGTTGAGGTTGCCGTCACCCACCTCGCTGGCGGTGAGGTTGAAAGAGGAGAAAACGTCGCGCAACGCCGGGCGCTCGCGGACGTACCCCAACACCGACGCCTCAGTGAGCGCTTTGTAAGACATGGTCACGCTCAGGAAAAAGTTCCAGAATACCCGCCTCGCTCGCCTCGCACACACCCCGCTCAGTGATAAGGCCGGTGACGAGTCTCGAGGGCGTCACGTCAAACCCGTAGTTGCGCGCGGGTGAACCCGGCGGGGTGATTTGCACACTCACGAGTTCGCCGTCGTACAAGCCTTCGACGTGGGTGACTTCGCGCGGGTCGCGTTCCTCGATGGGCGTTTCTCGGACGCCGTCGCGCATCTCCCAATCAAAGGTTGAGGAGGGCAGTGCGGCGTAGAAGGGGACGTTGTTGTCTCGAGCCGCCAACGCCTTGAGATAGGTCCCAATTTTGTTGCCTACATCCCCCGTCCGGGTTGTCCGGTCACTACCGACAATGACTATATCCACCAGCCCGTGCTGCATGAGGTGGCCCCCGGCGTTGTCCGTCACCACCGTGTGCGGCACCCCGTGCTCGCCAAGCTCCCAAGCGGTGAGGCGCGCGCCCTGGTTGCGGGGGCGGGTCTCGTCCACCCAAACGTGGAGGGGGACGCCCCGGTCAAAGGCAGCGTAGATGGGGGCGGTCGCCGAGCCGTGGTCCACAAAGGCGAGCCAGCCCGCGTTGCAGTGGGTGAGGATGTTGACGGGCTCACCGTTTTTATGTTCAGCGATGGCTTCAATGAGCCCCACGCCGTGCTCCCCGATGCGGCGGCACGCGTCGGCGTCTTCGTCGGCGACGCGTTGGGCACCCTCGAGCAGCACCCCAATCATCTCATCAACGCTTCTCAATCCTTCCGCCGCTTTGAGGAGGCGCTTCACCGCCCACTCGAGATTCACCGCCGTCGGGCGCGTCGCCATCAAGCGTTCACCCGAGGTTCGTAAATGCGCCAAAAACGCGTCTGGGTTCTCGTTCTCAGCCTCGAGCCCCGCCAGCAGCATCCCAAACCCCGCCGTCGCACCGATAAGCCCCGCGCCGCGCACCTGCATCTCCCGAATGGCAAAAGCGACCTCGTCAACCGTGCGAAGTTCGGTTACTTCAAACGCGTGGGGAAGGCGGCGCTGGTCGATGATTTTGACCGTGCGCGCGTCCGAGAGCCAGACGGTGCGGGTGGGGGTGCCGGAAACGTTCATGAGCCGCGCACCTCAGCCTCGAACTTCGGTGTTGGCTTGCTGCTCGAGCGCCTTTATCATCGCCGAGGCGTTCTCCTCGCCCCAGCCGCCGTTGACCGCCGCCTTGATGGTCTCGCGGGTGCTCACGGTGGCGGGGATGGGGGAATTCAAATCTTCGGCAAAGCGGGCGATGAGGTTGGCGTCTTTGAGCATGTGTTTTAAGGCGAACGAGGTGGAAAAGTCGCGGGTGATAAGCGCGCCCCCAACGCCGTCGAAGATGGGCGAGCGGAAGTCGGTCACGTGGAGCACGTCCAGCACGTCGCGCGGATTTAGGCCCGCTTTGGTCGCTAGAATCATGGCCTCGCCCAGGGCCTCGAGCTGCGCCGCCACGATGAGGTTGCCCACGAGTTTCATTGATGCGCCCTTGCCTACGTCGCCCATGTGGTGAACGGTTTCGCTTAGGTGCTCGAGCACCGGCTTCACCTTGTCAAACGCTTCTTTCTCTCCTCCAACAATAATCCAGAGTCCCGCGTTAGCAGATTCATTCTTGCTGCCGAACACGGGCGCATCGAGGAAAGAAACGCTCTTCGCACTGTACGCCTCTCCTTCGCGGCGGCTCAGGTCGGGGTGGACGGTGCTCATGTCCACGGCAATTTGGCCCTCCTGCACGCCTTCTAAAATCCCGTCCTCTCCAAACACCACCTCCTCCACCGCCGCGTCGTTGCTGAGGCAGTACATGATGAGGTCGGCCCCCTGCACCGCTTGGGCGGGCGTGTCGGCTCGAGCCGCCCCCTTCTTAACCGCGTCCCCCGTCTTGTCCTCGCTGCGGTTCCACACGGTCACGTCGTAACCGGCCTTGAGGAGGTTGCCCACCATCCCCTGACCCATGATGCCCAGACCGAGATACGCGATTTTTTTGATGGTCATTTCGTCCCTTCGACAACAGCCTCTAATAGAATCACCAGCGCGGCGCAGCCGGGGTCCACTTTGCCCTCGGTGCGCTCGCCAACCCAGCCAGCGCGGCCTATTTTGCTGCGCTTAGGGGTGACGGACTCGAGGCCCCTTCTCGCCGCCGCCACCATCTTTTCTCCTGCCTCCTGCGAGCCCTCACCCTGCTCAACGGCTTCCGAAAACGCCTCTACCGCCGGATGGAGCGCGTCGATGATGGTTTTGTCGCCCGGTTTGGCCTTGCCCCGCTCTTGGATGCCTACGTCGGCGGCGTGAAGCATTTCCGCTACGTCTTCGGGGGTTAGCTCACTCTTTCCCTTGGCAACCTTGCCCGCGCGCATGAGGGCGGTCGCCAGAAGCGTGCCCATCGTCGAGGAGGCGGCGCGGTTGACCGCCATGCCCGCCGAGGCGATGTAGCTTCCTAAATCGTCCTCCGGCGGCGTTTGCAGATAGGACTCGAGCGCCGTCGCCGCTTTGGACGCAGTAATCCCTAAGTCGCCATCCCCCACCGCTTGGTCGAGTTCGGTGAGGTAGTCGCTTTTTGCCTCTAAGCCCGCCGCCCCACGCCGCAGCGCCTCTGTCACGTCCTGTCCGCCAATCATCCTAAACCTGCGTAAAGAACGGCGTCCGCGCGGGCGCATCCAAAAGGCGCGTCAACTCGTCGTCGAGCCGAAAAATCGTGAGCGAGGCCCCGGCCATCTCCATTGAGGTCGCGTATTCGCCCACATACGCGCGGTGGACGCTGATGTCGCGTTCTTGCAGCAAATCGTGAACCTTACGGTACATGATGTAAAGCTCCTCGGGCGGAGTCGCGCCTAAGCCGTTAACCATCACCGCAACGCGGTCTCCCGCCGCCGGTTTCAAGTCGTCCAGAATGGCCGTCATCATACGCTCGGTGATTTCGTCGGCGCTTTGCAACTTCTCGCGCTTCATGCCCGGTTCGCCGTGGATGCCCATGCCGATTTCCATTTCATCGTCACCCAAGGTAAAACCGGGCTTGCCAACGCGCGGCACGATGCAGGGCGAGAGCGCGACGCCCATCGTGCGGAGGTTGGCTAAAGCCCGTTCCGTTGCCTCCGCCACCTCGTCAAGTGACGCGCCCTCGTCCGCCTTGGCCCCAGCGATTTTGAACGCAAACACCATCCCCGCGACACCCCGCCGCCGCTCAGCCTCCTCCGTCGGCGCGGAGGCCACGTCGTCTTTGACCAAAACGGTGCGGGTCGGGATGTCTTCAAGGTCGGCCATCTCGGCGGCCATGTCGAAGTTCATCACGTCGCCGCCGTAGTTGCCGTAGATGTAGAGGACGCCCTTGCCGCCGTCGATGCGCTTGGTGACCTCCAACATCTGCTCCGAACTCGGACTGTTAAACACGTCCCCCACCGCGCAGCCGTCGAGCATCCCCTTCCCGACATAACCCAAGAAAACAGGCAGGTGCCCCGAACCGCCGCCCGTCGCCAGCCCCACCTTGCCCGCCACGGGCGCGTCGGTTCGCACCACCGCGTGAATATCCTCGGCGTAAGAATACACATCGGGGTGCGCCTTGAAAAGCCCGTCCAGCACCTCCGGCACGAAATCTTCGGGTTTGTTGAGAATCTTTTTCACCTTGCCTCCTTGTCAGCCAATCTAACACCACACCTCACCCGCTCCCCCCGCGCGCGCCGCGTCTCAGCCTCCCCAAACTCACCACGCTCATCACAATGACGATGAGGAGCAGCGCGCCCCATACGAACTCCTTGGCGAAGTTGCTAAAGCGCAAGATGTTAAAGCCGCTCGAGAGAAACTGGAGCGACAGCACCGCCAGAAACACCCCCGCCACCTTGCCGAAGCCGCCGTACGGGTTGACGCCGCCCAAGACCGCAATCAGGATGGTGAGGAGCAGGTACGACGAACCGAAGTCCGCCTTGGCCGAGTTCGCCCTCGACATCATGATGACGCCCGCGACGGAAGACAGGAGACCGCAAAGCATATAGGTCCGCACGATGAGCCGGTCATTGTCGAGCCCCGCGAAACGCGCCGCCAACGGGTTCGTCCCCAGCATGTAAATCTTCTCGCCAAAGGGCGTGCGGTTGAGCACCACCGCCACCGCCACCGCCGCGACGGCGAAGATGATAAAGGGCGCCGGAAAGGGTCCCAGCGAGCCGTTGCCGACGACGCTGAATGCCGTCGGAAACCCCAACACCGCCCGCCCCCCGGTGAGGCCGATGCCGATGCCCATATAAACCTGCGACGTGCCCAGCGTCGCCAAAATGGGTGGGATGCCGAAGCGGGAGATGAGTAGGCCGTTAATCGCGCCCGCCGTGAGCCCGGTGGTAAGCGCAATGAGGATGGCGAGTAAGATGGCGGTGGGGGGCTCGAGCCCCCCCATCCGCAACACAAACGCCCCAAAAATCCCCGCCAAGTTGGCCGCCCCGATGATGGACAGGTCAATCCCGCCCGTGAGCATTGAGAGCATCATGGCGAGCGACAGAATCGCAAACTCGGGAAACTGAAACGCCATCGAGCGCACGTTCTTGAGCGTAAAAAACTCGTCGGGACGCGCTACGCTCATGATGACGAAGATACCCGCGGTGATAAAAAGGAGTCGCACCAGCCCAATATCCTTGGGAATGAGGCTGCGCCACGTGAACCCGCTCCGGCCCTGCGACGTGCTCTGCACCTAAACCGCCCCCGCCCGTCGCCCCGCCCGCAGGCTCTGGTACGCCGGGACGCCTGTCCCGAGGAGGATAAGGAGGCCGATAATCAGGTTTTGCCAGACCGAGGGGATGCCCAGCAGAATCAAACTGTTGTTGATAATCACGATAAGCGCCACCCCCAAGAGCGTCCCCAGAATCGTGCCGTGCCCGCCCGTGAGCCGCGCCCCGCCCAGCACGACGGCGGCGATGACGGTCAGCTCGAGCCCCACCAAGTCAAACGGGTCCGCCGTCCGCGTCAAGGCCGCGTGAATGATGCCCGCCCCGCCGGAAAGAAGCCCCACAAAGCCGTAGATAAAAAACTGCACCCCCACCACGTTGATGCCCGCCCGCCCCGCCGCGACTCGAGAACCCCCCAGCGCGAAAATCTGCCGCCCCAGCATCGTCCGGTAGAGGATGAACCAGACCAAGACTACCGCGCCCACCAGGAACAAAAACGCGGTGGGCAGGGCGTAAAAAAAGCCGTTGTCGGTGGTGAAACTCAGCAGCTTGGCCCCCCACACCTCCCGCAGCCCGTCGGGCACGCGGGTGATGCGGTTGCTCCCCACAAAGGTGAGCAGGAAGCCGCGAAAGAGCGAGAGCGTCCCCAGCGTGACGATGAGCGTCGGCAGCCCGAAAAGCGCGATGAACACGGCGTTAAAGAGCCCCAAGCCCAAACCGATGAGGCAGGCCAGCACAAAAGCAACCGCGAAGAAGTCGCCCAGCCCCGTGGCGATAACAATTTTTGTCGTCGCGTAGAGCGAAAAAACCGCCACCGCGGTGAATGACACGTCGATGCCGCCCGAGATGAGCACCAAGAGCACCCCCACCGCGAAAATCCCCATCACGATGCTCCCGCGCAGGAGGTCGAAAAGCGTGCCGAGGCTGAAAAAGGCGGGGCTCACAAAACTGGCAACGATGCAGTAAGCGACGATGATGGCCGCGACGAGCGTTTCGTTGCGTTTGAAAAGCGCCTTAAACCTTGACATGTGTCCCTTCTGCAGGGGCTCGAGCCTCACCCGCAGCCTCACCGCTCAGTTTTTGCGCGAGCGAGTCGTCCGTCACCTCGTCCCGCGCCAGCGCCTCGGTCACGCGGCCCGCTTTCATGATGAGGATGCGGTGGCAGTTGCCCAGCAACTCGGGGATGTCGTCCGAGACGATAATAACGCCCATGCCGCCCCCCGCCAAGTCCGCGATAATCTCGTGAATGTCCGCCTTGGAGCCGATGTCCACGCCCACGGTGGGGCCGTTCAGAATCAAAATCTTAGGTCTAGTGGCAAGCCAGCGCGCCAGCACCACCCGCTGCTGATTGCCCCCCGAAAGGCTCTGGACGGGCTCCGCGGGCGACGGCGTGACGATGTTGAGCCCGTCCACCCAGCGCGCGGTCTCCTTGCGCAGCGCCCGCCCGTCTACAAATCCGGCTCGAGAGAGCGCGTCCACCTTGCTCACGACGATGTTGCGCCCGATGGACTGCTCTAAAAAAAGCCCCTCGGTGAGCCTATCCTCGGGCACGTAGCCGATACCCGCGCGCAGCGCGTCTTGGGGCGAGCGGATGACGACGCGGCGGCCCTCGACTTCAAGCCCCCCCGCCTCAATCGGCAGAAGGCCGAAAAGCGCCTTGGCTAAAGCCGTCCGCCCCGACCCCAAAAGCCCCGCCACGCCCAGCACCTCCCCGCGGTGAAGCTCGAACGACACGCCCGAAAACGCCGCCCCCGCTCCTAAGTTGCTCACCCTGAGAAGACTTCGCCCCCTCTCCCCGCCACCCGCCACCCCATGCGCCGCGCTCAGCTTGCGCCCGGTCATGTGGTAGGCGAGCGATTCATAGGTAAACTCCGACGCGTCCCCGTCGGCGACTTTTTCGCCGTTGCGCAACACGGCGATTTTTTGGGACACCTCGAATACCTCGTTGAGCTTGTGGCTCACGAACAACACCGAAACCCCGTCGGCCTGCAACTTCCCAATAATTTGTAGGAGCGAACGCACCTCCCGCTCGGTGAGCGCGGTGGTGGGTTCGTCCATGATGATGAGTTTGGCGTCGGCTAGGAGGGCCCTCGAGATGGCGATGAGCTGCTTGTCTGCCACCGGCAACGTCTCAACCGGCGCGTCTAGGTCCAAGTCCACCCCCACCTTGGCAACAGCCTCCTCCGCAAGATTACGCACGCGCCGCCAGTTCATAAAGCGCCGTCCGGAGGCAAGTTCCTGGTTAAACGCGATATTCTCCGCCGCCGTGAGGTTGGGGAAGAGCGAAAAATCCTGGTAAATAATCTGCACGCCCTCGCGGATGGCGTCTCTGGGGCGCAAACTCTTGTAACGCCTCTCGCCTATTACAATCTCGCCCGCGTCGGGCGGGTGCGCGCCCGCGATAATCTTTATCAGCGTAGATTTGCCCGAGCCGTTCTCGCCCGCCAAACAGCGGACCTCGCCCCGCCCGATGTCCATGCTTACGTCCTTGAGCGCTTGCACACCCGAGAAAGACTTGCTGATGTTACGAACGCTTACGAGTGACAAAATAGTCCTTTGCAGGTGTTAAAGATAGATTGTACGCAGGAGCTATAGAAAGGTTTGTGGGGGTAGTTCTTGACCACCCCCACGTGAAAAGCTTAAAAGTCGTAGTCCGCCAAGTTCTCTTCCGTGACCGTGACCCACGCTTGACCGTAAATCACCTTGCCCTCGACGGTCACGCTTTCATAACCGGGCTTGCCGAGGTCGTCGCCGGTCTGAATTTCTTCGCCGTTCAAAACTTTATTCGCCACGTCCAGCGTCACGTAACCCGCCAGCGCGGGGTCCCAGAAGAACACCGCGTCCACCGCGCCCGTTTCGATGTACTGGCCGCCGATGGAGGGGAGGCTGGTGCCCATCACGCAGGTCTGGTCCTCGAGCCCGCGCTCCTCAATCACCTGGCCGATGCCCGCCACGTCCGTCGAGGCGCTGCCCTGGAAGCCTTTGATGTCGGGATACGCGCGCAACACCTCGCGCGCGGCGTCGGCGGCCTGGCCCACGTCGTCGTAGGTCTCGTTTTTGGAGCCCACCTGCGTCATGTTGGGGTAGGCCTCTTGCTGCCGCTCAACGGCCCCGTCCACCCAGTCGTTGTGCGTCTCCGAGGTTAATGAACCCACGAACACCGCGTACTCGCCCTCCTCGTTCATGCACTCGGCGAGCTGGTCCATGAGATATGCGCCGTACTCGCGGTTGCGAAAGGCCTCCACGTCGTAACTCACGTTCTGCTGGCTTGGCGCTTCGTGCGTGACCACCACGATGCCCTGCTCCTGCGCTCTGGCGAAAACGGGCTCCATCGCCTCGGGCGAGAAGGGCACCACCGCGATGGCGTCCACCCCCTGCGCGATCATGTCCTCGACGATTTGCACCTGCAAGGCCGCGTCCGCCTGGGCCGGGCCGAGCTGGTAGACGTCCATACCGGTTTCTTGGGCGTACTCGTTGACGCCCTCTTCCATGCGGTCAAACCACTGGATGCCGCTGATCTTGACGATCATGGGGATGGTGACGGCGTCGTCTTGGGCCAGCACGCTTGGGATAACAAGCGCGGCGGTGAGCAGCGTGATGAGTAGTCCTCGTTTCATGCATCCTCCTTAGGAACGTTTGGGAAAAGCTCGAGTGCGTCGTGATGTCTACATGAGTAGTTACAACCGCTTCGTCGTCACCTCCCTCGTTACCAAATCGGCGCGGCTTTCGGTCAGCTTAGGATGATGTGCGGCAGAAGCTAGAAGAGAGCTTAAAGCCTCAACCTTTGATTCGGTACGACAGAACGCCGCCATGCACTCCCGCCTAAGCTAACTGGTGGGGTGACTATAACATGGGGGGTGTTGAGAAGGGCAAGGGGTGAGGGGGTAAGGCTCGAGCCCGAAGGTTCTACCCAGAAACAGCTTTACTTCATAGGCGGCACCGTGGCGAAATGCCGCTCGCGCTCCGCCGCAAAAACGATACACGCTTTGAGGTCTTCGCGGGTCAGGTCGGGGAAGTCCTCAAGAATCTCCTCTTCGGTCATGTCCGAAGCCAGGTAGTCGAGCACTTCGTAAACGGTGATTCGGAGCCCTCTCACGCAGGGCTTACCGCCGCGTTTGTTGGGATCTATGGTGATGTAGTCTCGGTAGTCCATAGTCGGAAGTCTAAGGTTGGTTTTTGTACAGGTCAAGAGTGATGAAAGGGTTTCGGCGTAGCCACCAACTATCAAATAACGAACGTCATGCTTTTTGAAAAGACTCAACAGTTCTTTGAAGTCGGGGCTCGTCAGCATAGCCTTCCTTTAGGAGTAGATAGTCTTTAATGAGGTCGAAGGCGGCCTCGAACAAAACTTCGGGGGGTTGGCTTTGCCAAAAGGTTAAATCGAAGTCGTCCTCTTCGCCTAGTTTGCCGTAGTTTTCTTTAATCATGCTGCGAAATCTGTTGAATCGGCTTTGAACCAAGACCCGTTTTGATTTCGCTTTGTACCTCGAGCACCCGTTGATAAGGCTTATTCAAATCATTGTCGGCTTCCCTCTCGAGCTTAAAGCGGACTTCACGAATTTCTTTAACGACTGGGTTTCCCCGCATTTTACTTATGCGCTTCGGCGTAGATTCGCAACGCCGCGTTCATACGCTTTTCAAACGCGTCACCCTGAGCCTCGAACCACGCCAGCACGTCGGGGTCAACTTTGATAACGACGGATACGGGCTTGGGTATACGGAAGGTGGCTCGTTCGAAAAAGTCGTCGCCCAACTCTGGAGCGTCGCTCATATCAATCTCTTCGTCGGTCATGTTGTCTAGCTTAGCCCAGTCGGTCCTCGAGGGCTCTTTCGTATCTTGTACGCTCACGTTTCACCGCCTTTCGCAAAGAGATAACTCGGATGGTTTCTTCATCCGGTTCTGTAAAAACAACCACTACCACGCGACCTCTGAGAGAACCAATACCAACCCAACGGTCTTCGCCGTAGTCGTGCCGGGTGTCGAGTGCGGTAAGCATGGGAGCCTGAAAAATCTCTTTGGCATCAGCGAAATCCAGCCCATGTTTTTCGATGTTGAGCCCGTTTTTGGCTTCGTTCCACTCGAGCTTCACACGCTGATTTTAGCACTCAGAGATGCAGGCTGAAGTTTTCGTCAAAAGGAAGCTTTACGCGGCAAAAGGTGAGGCCAACCTGCGCTCTCGAGCCGCTGCAAACTCCAGAACCGCGCGGATGTCCTCTCGGTGAAGGCTTGGGAAGTCCTCGAGAATCTCTTCCTCGGTCATATCCGAAGCCAGGTACTCGAGGATGTCGTAGACCGTAATGCGTGTGCCCTTGATGCAGGGTTTACCGCTACGCACTTCTGGGGTTATGGTGATGTGGTCTCGGTAATCCATAATCACATAGGAAAAAAGGTTAAGCTGATCTCCTCATCTGGCCTATCTAGGCTCATGCCAACCCAAAGTCTTTTATCTTGAAAGCGAAAAACTCTAACTCTTGATCCAAGGGTGCTGTTTTCGCCAGAAATCCAATTTGTAGATTGGTCCAGTGGAATATAGTAGTTTTCTTGCACAACTTGAGAAGCAACGTTATCATCCCACAAATTCACAAAGTTTTCTAACGTTCCTGAAAACTTGGCGCAAATCTGGTAAGAAATTACCTGCTCAGAACAAACTACTGGCGTTGCGTTGAGTTCTCCAAGCATATAAAGAGAGAAGTTAGACTCAAGACTCCCAACTGGCGGTTGACCAATTGCGAATGAATGGATGGCACTGTAAATCGCTATCAGTAGCCACGGTTTCAAGCATCTTCTATAATACCTGAACATCCCTTTCACCCGAAGGCCCAAACTCAAAAATTTTGATAGAGTAGATTTGACAGTTTGAGACATCTCTAAAACCCTTCTCACTTTTGGCGTTGTAAGGCCTATGCCTCCTCCAGATTACCATAAAACTCACGCATCTCAATCCGGATTGAATCAAGTAGTTCATCAGCCTTGCTATAGACTAACTCATAAGCACTGTTTTCATTACTTATCATGAGTCCTGCTAACTGTTGCACTAAATCCTCTTCGTGGTCAAGAGTATGAACACCTGAAATGTTTCGATTCCGCAAACGAATCCGTCTCTCCTCCCACTCTTTTCGCCGAGCTCCACTAGCACTCTTCGATCCATACGCTTTCCACAAGCTTTCGACAAAACTCTCAGTTGCCTTGTCTAATTTGTCAGATAGGAACAGCCGTTTTTCTAAATAAAAGGTTTCCAAATTCCTTAATTCCTTAACAGCGGATGCTGCTACAGCTAACTCTTCTGCATTATCATTTCTGTCATCCTGCTCCTCTGTCAAAGGACGTACTTTAGCTGTTAGCTGCTTCATTACATGTTGACTGCTCACTAGCAGCTCATAAAGCTTTTCCATTGTTTCGGCTCGCTTTTGATATAGATAGGAGTGTTGAGTGCGAAAAGAGTGTAGTAATCTTTCTGAAATCGCATCTTGTTTTCTTGCACGATCACTCACGATGCTTTCCATAGAATTTTTTAGCGCAAAATAGAGTACGAAAACCGACACTATTACAACGACTGTTGTGAATGTTGGTTGTTTAAGAAACTCAGCGATCGCTGCGCCCATACATAACACCAATCAAATCTTTCAAAGCCGCCTCTTGAAGAAACCACTGAATGCTTTGTGGTTACATGTACGCTGTACCGTATAACACAGCCTCATTCAACAAAACCTTCAGAACAACTTGAGCAAAACTTAGCACAATTTTCACCCCAAAATATCCAACGCCGCCTCATCACTCACCTCCTCCTCCACCTCTTTCTTGCGCGTGGCCCACGCCGGAAAAGGAAAATGCAGCATCATCGGGCTCGGCACGTCGGGCTGGTGGACGATCATGGTGCCGGGGGCCAGAATCGTCGCGCGCAACCGGAACGAGGCGGGCATAAAGCGGTACTCGCTCCTTTCGGCCTCGGCGGCGTCCAAGCGGCCCACGACGCGCACGGCGGCGTTGGAGACGATGCGGCGCTCCACTTCCGAGGCGGTCTGCTGCGCGCCAATGAGGACTATCCCTAAGCTGCGCCCGCGCTCGGCGATGTCTAAGAGCACGTCTTTGATGGGCGAGTCGCCCTCGGCGGGGGCGTATTTGTTGAGTTCGTCTAAGACAATAAAGGTTTGACCGCGGCGGCGCGTTTCCTGCTCAGAAAAGACGCCCTTGAGGAGCACGCCGACGACGAACATCTGGGCGAGCGGGGCGAGCTGGTGGATATCCACGACGTGAACTTGTTTGGGTGAGTCTAAGATGTCGAGCCTGCTGCGAGCGATTTCTTGTTTGGACAAGTCGCCGCGGACGAGGCGGCGGACGTGTTTGGCGGCACCCCGGAGGCGGCGGATAAAGGCCTCGCGGGTGGCCTTGGCCTGGTTGGCGGTCCAGCGGCGGTCGCCGCCTTTGCTGCCGTCGGTGTCGTCGGCACCCTCGAGCAGCAGCTTGAACTCCAAAAAGCTCACCAAATCGTCAAAGGTCGTCAGCCGCTCCGTGTCGCCGCGCAGCTCGCGGCGGCGGTCGGGGGCCATGAAGTCTTCGGGAGTGATGGGGGTAAGCTCTTCGAATCCGACGCCCTCGGGATTCACAAGGTGGCTGAAACGTTCGACCTCGAGCCCCGGCCCCCGCTGCCCCTCGGCGAGCTTGGCGAGGCGTTCTTCCAAGTGGCTCACCAAAAAGCCCAGGTTGGTCATCGCGTCGCGGTCGGCCAGCACAAAGGGAAGCATCCGCTCGGCGGCGAAGTCGCGCAGGGTCCAGAGGTAGGGGCTCACGCCCTCGCGCGTGGTCACGTCGGCCATCACGCTCGAGCCCTCGCGCGCGGGCGCGTGGAGCGCGACGCTCTCAAACGCGCCCGCGGGCAGGTCGCAGACCTCGAAGCGGTTGCGCTCGCTCCGGCGCTTTGTTCGCCACTTCTCCTCCTCGGCGTGAAAGCGGTTGTTGGGCTTGTCGAGAAAGAGCAGGTCTTCACCCTTGACGTTAAAAATAATCGCCTTGGTCTCGCCCGTCCCCACGAGCCGCCTTTTAGTGTCGCGGTGCGAGGCGTTAAAGATGCTGTAGAGCAAAAAGAGCGCGTACGACGTTTTGGTGGCGATGCCCGAGATGCCCGAGATGTTGATGTGCGCGCCCTTTTGGCCGCTGATAAAGTCGTAGTTGATAAAACCCGGCTCGCCGTTACGCAACACGCCCGCGGGCAGCGGCGCGTCCATGTTGTCAAGGTACAAGGCTTTATCAAGCGCCTCGCCCGCTGCCATAAAGACCGCGTCGCCGGGACCCGGCGGGATGAAGTCTTCGGGCTCGACCCGCGTGACCAATACGTGCGCGGCGTAGGCGACGTTGGCGGGCATCAGCCCCTCGGCCACGAGCGCGGTGTCCCCGTCGAACTGCACCCCCTCGAAGCGGCGGCGCACCGCGTCCACCACCCCGTAAAAGCGCACCGCGTCGCCCGCCCGCTCGGGGTCCGCCACCTCGACTGCAATCACGTCGTCAAGCTGCACCTTGACCCCGTCGGTGACCGCGAACCAGAACTGAAGCGGCGTCGCGTCCTCCGTTCCCAAAACCATGCCGATGGTCTGCTCGAGCCCACGCATCAACCCACTACCTCCTGAACACTAACCACTAATCACTCACCACTCATCACTGCTTCACTCATCACTGCCTTGCCAAATGCTGCATAATCCGCCGCCGCACAATCTGCGCGTGACCCATGCGGCGGCCCAGCTCGCCCTCGAGCGCCCGCACGGGCAGGAGTTGCTGCGGCGCGCGCGGGTCCTGGTGCTGGCGGGAGGCGAAGCGCGGCAAGGCGTGGCAGAGCCAGTCGGCCAAGTGCTGCACCTCGGCTAAGCGCGCCGCCGGGTCGGGTCCGGCGTAGGCTTGCAGGCGCACCATGCCAGCTAGGCTATAGAGCCACGGGTTGGGGTCGCGGAGCCTGAAAAACCACTCGAAATAGGCGCGCTCGGGCTCACCGCCGACGACATAGAGGGGCGAACGCTGGCCCTGGGCGAGGGCGCGGACGACCTCAAGTTCGCGCGGCCCCACGCGGGGGTCGTGAATCGTTTTCACGTAGCCGATAACGTTGGACTCGTCGCCCAGAAAGGGCCGGGGGCCGTCGCAGATGATGAGCGCGTCCGGGTAGCTTTCCAGGAGCGTGGCGGCCAAACGTCCCTCGGCGTCGCGCATCTCAACCTGGAGCTTGCGCACAACCGCGTCCGCGTCGCGCTCGCTGGTGGCCCGCACCTCGTAACAGAGGGGGCCGAGACAGGGGGAAAGCGCCTCGACCACGAACTGCTCGATGGTCCGCCCCGCCGAAAGCGCGCAGATGCGTTCTATCAGCCACAGGCTTTCCGGCTCCTCAAAACGCGCAGGGCGGCTCCCTTCGCAGCAGCACGACACGACGCCCACGCCGTAAGTTCCCAATGCGCCAAAGGCGACCTGACGTTGCTCGTCTTCTAGCAGCACCCGCGCCTCGACGCGGCGGGAACCGTCCAAAAAGAGCAGGTCGCGCCAGTGGGGTTGGGGACGGGGGGGCTCGAGCGGACGCCAGTTCTCGAGGGGCATCTCGATGGCGACATCTACCGTCGCCTTGGTTTCAGAAACCACATCAGCGTGATAGGCGGTGTTGTATTCCGTCGCCCAGGGGTCAAGTCGCAGGAGCATCTGGGGAGAGCATACCGCAGCGGGGTGTTACGCGTCACCAACTGCCGGAGGGACTGATTACGACAGGAGTGAATAAAACTCCCAAGTTTCGCGTGTTTTGGTGCTATTTATGTGAGTCTAATGGATTGGTTGAGCTTCTGATGTTGAGCAAGAGCCGACGGAAAAGAGGGGTTGACAGAACAAGTTCCGTTTCTTCTAGGAAGGGGGCTGTGTGGGTACCTCTCGTGATTTCAATTGGGATATCTCTAGCTGTTGGAGCATGGAATATAAAGGAGTTTTTTGCTGGCAGAAACGTTACTCTTCAAGAATTTCTCGCAACCATAACTATGCTTGTGCTTTTCGTGTGGTTTTTGCTAACCTTTTCCACCCTCAAAGTCAGCGTGGATGCAGAAGGTATGGTCATGGACAGTTTTTGGGGAAAGAAAGAGCTTAGGTGGAAAGAGGTACACACCATATCCGTCATACCCGGCTACGGCTACATCCCCTTTATCGGCTACAACGTCTTGATTCACTCCAAAAATACAAAAAGGGCCACGTCGCTCTCAACGATTATGTTTGGTAACAGCCACAGGTTAATGAAAGCCGTTATAGAAGCGTCTTTTCGAGGAAACCCCAATATCAGCATCAAAGGTAGTTTGCTCGACAACTACGGACCGCCCCCTTACGGGATTTTCCGCGTGAAAAGGTGACCAAACCGGGTGGAACGACAGCTTTAGAAGGGGTGCAGAACTCGAGCGGCTTGATGTTACATGAAAAGCCTACTCAGAAGATGTATTAAGCTCTCGCCACAGCGCCTCGACCTGTTTTTCCAACTCTTCTAAGCTGCCGCCGTTCTCGAGCACATAGTCCGCCCGCGCCACTTTCTCCTCCAAAGGAAGCTGCGCTTTATCCCTTGCGCGAACGTCGGCCTCGCTCAGGCCGCTGCGCGCGCTTACACGCTTTATCCGAGTAACCAGAGGCGCGTTCACCACGATGACGGCGTTTAGGCCCCTCTCGAGCCCATTTTCATACAACAAAGGAATGTCCATGAGAATCACCCTCGGCGGGTCGGGTCTTGTGCTAAGCGCCTCCACCCGTGCGGCGCTCTCGCGCCTCACCCACGGGTGGATAATGCCGTTGAGGGTTATTCGAGCTTCGGGGTCGGCAAACACCCGCGCGGCGGTGGCGGCGCGGTCTAATTCTCCCTCTTTTACTAAATCGTCACCCAGCTTTGTAGCGATATCTGCAAGCACCTGCGGGTCCGCCGTCGCCTCACGCGCGAGCGCGTCCGCGTCCACGAGCGCCGCGCCCCGTTCCACAAAGAGCCGCGCGACGGTCGACTTGCCCGAGCCGATGTTGCCGGTCAGGCCGATTTTTAGGGGTACAGGGTTCATATGACGGGGCTCATATAATGGGAAACGTGAAGTGGTTGGCTCGAGCCTGGAACAAAAATACAGAAGATGTGACTACGGTTGACATGAACCAGTTTACGCCCTTGCCAACGGAGGGTTACCTGGTCGGCGGCGCGCTACGCGACGCGCTCTTGGAACGCCCCTTTACCGACCTCGACTGGCTCGTGGCCGACCCCGAAGGAACGGCGCGGGAGGTGGCGCGCACGCTCTCGGGCAGCGTCTTTCCTCTCGATGAACCCCGCGGGCACTGGCGGGTGGTGGCGGGTGAGGGCGTGACACGGGATTACATACGGTTGGAGGGGGCGCTCGAGGCCAACTTGCGCGAACGTGATTTTACGGTTAATGCAATGGCTGCGGACGTGGAAGGTAAGCTGACCGACCCGTTGGGCGGACGGGCGGATGTAGCGGCGCGAACCTTGCGGATGGTGAGCCGCGACAATCTTTTTGCCGACCCCTTACGCGCGCTTCGCGGGGTGCGGCTCGCGGCGGGGTTGGGGTTTGGGCTCGAGTCCCAGACGAGCGCCGCCATCCGCGAGCTTGCCGAGGCACAACGCGCGGGCGACGCGCCCCTGCCCGCGTGGGAGCGCGTGGGCGAAGAGCTCAACCGTTTGCTCCTGGGCGAGGGGGCGGCGCATGGGCTGGGATTGCTCGCAGAACTTCAGCTTTTGGACGTTTACCTGCCCGAACTTGCCGCCGCGCGCGGCGTTGAGCAGGGGGGCTTTCATCATCTGGACGTGTTGGGGCACTCTACCGAAGCCCTCCGCCAGCTCACGCTCGGCTTTCCCGACGCCGACCTCACCTTGCGCTGGGCCACGCTGCTGCACGACGTCGGCAAGCCCGCGACCAAGAGTTTTGATGAGAGCGGGCGTTTTTATCACTTTTATGGTCACGACAAGCTCGGGAGCGACCTCGCCAAAACCCTCCTGCGCCGGCTGCGCCAGCCCGGCGAGACCGTCCACAAGGCCGAGGGGCTGGTGCGCTACCACATGCTGCCTTTACCCAAAAACCGCAAAGAAGCGCGCCGCTTCGTCCACCGCCGCCGCGAACTCCTGCCCGACCTCCTAAAGCTCATGATTGCCGACCGTGAGGCGGCGCGGGGGCCGCAGTCGAGCGAGGCGGGCCGTCAGCGTTACCGCACCGCCCTCGCGCGTGTGTTGGAAATCCTCAGCGAGCCGCCCCCGCAGAAGCCCCTACTCGACGGGCGTGAGGTGATGGCGCTGCTCAAGCTCCCTCCCGGCCCCCAGGTGGGCGAGGCGGTGCGCTTTCTCAAAGAGGCGGAGGCCGTGGGGGACGTGCGCACGCGCGACGAGGCCGCCGAGGCGCTAGGGCGCTACGCCCGCCGTCAGGGCTGGTCGGCGTAGCGTGAAGCGCTTCACGGGCCGTTCCACGTTTTTATATGCTGCGGCTTACTGTTTCTCGTTGAACCAGCCGAGAATAAATTTCTAGCTCAGAGCGGTCATTTACCCGGGGTAAAAGCCCTGGTAAAAACTCGAGAAACCGTGTACACTAACCCAAGCTCTCATAAAAATATGGAGCATGACCCGGCAGTCAAGCATTATCTTTAGGAGTCGCCAGTAGTTGCCTTTGGCAGTGGACATCTGGCAGTGGACGTTGTGGTGAGTTGCTGAGGATAATGAAGGCGGGTGACAACATACCGGAGACGTCCGGACCAAAAACCGGGGTCTGGAGGCCCCAACCCGATGAAACGATCTCTTTTGCTCTTCCTCCTCATCGGTCTGCCCGCTTGCGATTCCGCGGGCACGCCTCCCGTGGCGGCCGAAAACCCGCCCCTGTCGCTCTCGCAGCTCGAGCCCCTGCGCATCAACGCCGGGGGGCCGGCCGTCACGATCAACGGCGTGCGGTGGGAGGCCGACGGGTACGTTTCCGGCGGCAAATCCTACCAAAACGCCAAAGTGACGCAGATAGCAGGCACGGACAACGACGTTTTGTACCTAACCGAGCACTCGGCAACGCGAGATTTGGGGGGCTTTCGTTACGACGTTCCGGTGTCCCCCGGAAGGTACGGGGTCAAGCTGCACTTCGCCGAAATCTATTGGGGCGCGGCGGGGGGCGGCCCCGGCGGGGCGGGCAAACGCGTTTTCAGCGTCAACTTGGAGGGCGGGACGCCGGAACTGAGCGACTACGACATCAACAGGGAGGTCGGCTCGGCAACGGCGGTCGTTAAGTCGTACGAGGTGGACGTGAAAGACGAGGTGCTCACCATCGACTTCAGCGCGAGCGTCGACCAGCCCAAGGTGTCTGCCTTGGAGGTCCTCCCGCTCACGCCTCCGGCGGATGAAGGTGCGGGTGGTGGCGCAGATGGCGGTGCAGGCGGTAGCACGAGCGACGGCGTAACGGGCTTTACCCTCATCAACGCCGACACGGACGCGCCGCTCGGCGCGTTGGAGGACGGCGCGACCGTCAACGTCGCGCGCACGGGCACCCGCTTGAGCGTGCGCGCCGACACCGCCGCCCCGGTGGGGAGCGTGCGCTTTACATTGGACGGCAAAGACTACCGGACCGAGAACGCCGCGCCGTACGCGCTGGCCGGGGACGGGGGCGGCGGGCGCGACTACTACGCGTGGACGCCCTCTCTGGGTCGCCACACCCTGACGGCGACGCCCTTTGCGGGTGCCCGCGCGGCGGGCGCGAAGGGAACGGCGCTCACGGTGACGTTCACCGTGGTTGACGAGGCGGGCGGGGGCAACGAAGTAAACAGGGCACCCACCGTAGACGCCGGGGCCGACTCGAGCGTGACCCTTCCCGCAACGGTGAACTTGCGCGGCGCGGCGTCCGACGACGGGCTGCCGCAGGGCGTCCTGACGACAAAGTGGCAAAAGCTCGAGGGACCCGGCACCGTGACCTTCGGGGACGCCTCCCGCGCCCAAACGACCGCCGCCTTTTCAACCTCCGGGCACTACGTGTTGCGCCTCACGGCGAGCGACGGCGAGCGCTCTGCGGACGACAACGTGACCGTCACCGTTCGCGCCGAGCCGTCGGCGGGCGGGCGGGGCGCGTGGCGGACGCTGGCACCTAGCTCTCGAGACCGGCAAGAGGTCGCCTACGTGCAGGTTGACGGCATCTTCTACCTCGCGGGCGGCGGCACGCTCCACGAGGCGTACGACCCCGCCAAAAACGCGTGGCGCACCCTCGCGCCGCTGCCCGCCAACCTAGACCACATCCAAAGCGTGAGCGTGGACGGGCTCATCTACTACATCGGCGGGCTCTCCGGCTGGCCCGGCCCCAACGTCAACACCGTGTATATCTACAACCCGAAGACCAACACGTTCCGGCAAGGCGCGCCGATGCCCGCAGGCAGAGGCCGCGGTGCGGGGGGCGTCGCGGTGTACGGCGGCAAAATCTACTATGCAGGCGGGCTTAACGGCGGCAGGTCGGGGGCCAAAGCCGTGGCGTGGTTTGACGTTTATGACCCCGCGCAAAACCGTTGGCAACGCCTTCCGAACATGCCGCGCGTGAGAGACCACTTCCAAGCCGCCGTGGTGGACGGAACCTTCTACGCCATCGGAGGACGCGACAAAGACATCAACAAGACCACGGCCGCCGTCGATGCTTATGACTTCTCGAAGGGCACCTGGTCCACGCTGCCGACGCGCCTCCCGACGGAACGGGGCGGTTTCGCCACGGCCGTGCTGGGCCGCGAGATTCTCGTTATCGGCGGCGAAGGCGGGGGAAAGGCCCATAACGAGGTCGAGGCGTACAACCCGGCGACCAACACCTGGCGCACGCTGACGCCTCTGCCCACCGCGCGGCACGGCGTCCAGGCGGCGGTCTGCAACGGCGGCGTTTACATCGCCGCGGGGGGCAAGACCCAGGCGGGGGGAAGCCCGTCGCGCGTCCACGAAGCTCTCTTTCTCGGCTCGCCAACATCGTGTACACCGACCGCGTCCAAACCCACCCCGCCCGCCTCGGCGTTCACAAAAGTCACCTGGCAGGGCGTCGCAAACGCGCCTCTCAAGCGCGTCGAGGCGCAAGGTATCGTGGCAAATGGCAAGATGTACGTGTTCGGAGGCTACACCTCCTTTAGCCCGTTTTGCACCACCACGCAGTCTCACGTTTACGACCCGGCGAACAACACCTGGAAGCGAATCAAGGACCTGCCCGAGGCTTGGACGCACGCGGGCGTCGCGGTTGACGGCGCGGACATCTACTTAGCGGGCGGCTACCGCAACGAACCCAACTGCACCCGCGCCGAAGTGGCGACGCGAACGGTGTACAAGTACGACACCAAGACCGACACCTGGAGCACGCCCCTGCCGCCGCTGCCGCAGGCTCGAGGCTCCGGTGGGCTCGTGCGCTTAGGCCGCGAGTTGCATTTTTTCGGGGGGACCGACACCAACCGTAAAGACAAGGCCGACCATTGGGCGCTGTCGCTGGACGGCGGAACTTGGCAGCCGCGCGCGCCTCTCCCCAACCCCCGCAGCCACATGGGGTTCGCCGTGCTGGGCGGCCATATCTACGCCGTCGGGGGGCAATACTGCTACGAGGGCTGCGCGAAAACGCAGCGGCTGGTCCACCGCTACGACCCCGCCACGAACGCCTGGACGCGCGTGGCCGACCTGCCGGAGAGCTTGTCGCACCACGCCTCCTCGACCTTTGTGATGGAGAACCGCATCATCGTCGTCGGCGGAGAAAAGGCGCACACCCGGCACGTCAAGAACGTGAGAGCGTATGACCCCACGACCGACGCCTGGACCGAGCTCACCCCCCTGCCCAGTGAGGGCAACGCGGGCGTGGCGGGCGTGGTCGGCGGCACCCTCTTCTACACCGGGGGCGGCGGCTTTTCTCCCAAAACCTATCGGGGCATACCAGCTGACTAGGCGCGACAGGGAGAGCGAGGCGCTAAGGAACGGGGCTTTGGGGCAGCTTCACGCGCTCGCCCAACACGTCCTCCACATAGAGCATCTTGACCAGAACGAGCCCGACCGCCATGATGGGCGTGGCGACGAGGAGACCGACGAAACCGAAAAGCCCGCCCGCGACGAGCACGGACACGAGGGTGAGCGCGGGCGGCATGTCGACCGTTCGCTCGTGGACGATGGGCAAGATGACGTTGCCTTCGATTTGCTGCACCACGACGTAGAGGAGCGCCACATAGACCGCCTGGAGCGGGCTCTCGGCCAGCGCCAGGAGAATCGCGGGCACGGACGCCAAAAAGGGGCCGAAAAAGGGGATGAACTCGAGCCCCCCCGCCAACACCCCCAGCGTGAGCGCGAGCGGCATCCCTAGGAGCCACAGCCCGAGCCCGGTGAGCAGCCCCACCACCGTCATCGAGATGATTTTGCCCAAAAGCCACGCCTGGAGCGTGACGTAGACCTCGCCGACCACCTCGCCCGCGCGTTCCCGCCGCGCGCTCGGCACGAGCCGCAGCAGGCCGCCCCGGTAGAGCCCCGGCTCGGACGCGAAAAAGACGGCGAGAAAGAACACGAAAATGATGTGCAGGACGACCGTCCACAGCGTCGACAGCGTGCCGGTGAGGCTTGAGAGCAGATTCGAGGTGGGCAGCGCGTCTCCTACCGGCACCTGCTCGAGCAGCCGCTCCCCCCAGCCGTAGCGGCTCAGTTGATTTTCGAGCCCGCTTAGGGACGTGGGCAGACTCGTAAACAGCATGTCCACCTGCCCCGCGAGCCGCGGCCCGACGAGCCACCCCACAAGGCCGAGCAGCACAAAAAGCAGCACAATCGCCGCCGCCAGCGACCAGCCTCGAGGCAGGCGGGCGTAGCGCTCGAGCAGATGGGAGAGCGTGCGGAACAGGACGCCGAGCAAAAGCCCCGCGAAAGCGAGCAGAAAAATACCCGAAGCGCGCCACAGCGCCACGGCGAGCGCGACCGCGAGCGCCCCCAGACCCAGAACGATAAGGACGCGCCGTACAAACGTTTGCGTTGACATAAATCCCCCCAACTCTTTTAATTTATCCTCTTGCCCCGAAAAGCGACGTGCGTCCTGAACCGTTTTGTCTGGCTCGAGGCCCGGCGTAAGTCTGTAAACTACCCGTATGGCCCTTCTTCTTACTCACTCTGACGTTGAGGGGCTGCTCGAGCCCGCTACCCTTACTACCCTTCTCCCCAAGCTCCGTGAGGGATTTAAAGCTTACTCTTTAGAGCGCACCCTCCCCGCGCAGCGCGCCCGCTCGCCGCTGCCCGGTGGGGACGCCGAAAGCTTTACAAAGGGCGCCACGGTGCTTTTTCCCGGCCTCTTGCCGCACATACCCGCCTACACCGCCAAGGTTCACGCCAAATTCCCCGGTCAAGACCCCGCCATCCGCGGGCTCGTCCTCCTTCACGACCTCCAAACGGGCGCGCTCCTCGCGGTGATGGCGTCGGGGCTCTTGACCGCCGTGCGCACCGCGCTTTCTGGTGCGGTGGCCGCCGACGTGCTCGCCAGAAAGGACGCGGCGCGGGTGGCTATCGTCGGGGCGGGAGTGCAGGGCGCGTGGGGGCTGCGGGCCTTGCGGCTCGTGCGCCGCATAGAGCGGGTGAACGTCTTTGACACCGCGCCCTTTAAGACCGGCCTTTTCGTGCGGCGCATGGCCGAGGAGGTTCCCGCCAAGCTCGTTCCCGCTGACTCCCTCGCCGAAGCGGTCATGGACGCCGACATCGTCGTGACGGCCACGTGGTCCACTGCGCCCTTTCTCTTTCCGGGCATGGTCCCGGAGGGCGCACATATTACCACCCTGGGTGCCGACGAGCCGGGCAAGGCCGAGGTGAGCGCGGAACTTATTCAAGCGTCCCGCTTTTTTTGCGACGACCGCGATTTGGCCCTTGTCATGGGTGCGCTCGGCAACGTCGGTTTGGGTCCCGATACGCCCCACACCGAACTCGGCGAGGTCGTGGCGGGCGCCAGGCCGGGACGCTCGAGCGCGGACGACGTCACCATCTACGGCGGCGTGGGGCTGGCGTGGCAGGACCTGGTGGTTGCGTGGGAGGTTTTTGAAAAGGCTGAGGCGCGGGGTGTGGGGCTCGAGTTAGATTTTCTTGCCTGATGCCTGACCCCACACTCATAAAAAGGACCATGAAAAGAGTTGCCGTCATCGGTTCGGGTGGGGCGGGCAAGTCAACCTTTGCGCGTGAACTGGGCGACATTTTGAACATCACCCCTACCCACCTCGACGTGCATTACTGGCGTCCCGGTTGGCAGGAAACGCCGCAGGGCGCGTGGGCGGAGCTTCAAAAGGGTCTGCTGGCGGGGGAGCGCTGGATTATGGACGGCAACTACGGGAGCACGATGGATATGAGGCTCGCGGCTGCCGACACCATCATCTTCCTCGATATGCCCCGGCTCCTCTGCGTGTGGCGCGTGTTCAAGCGGGTCATGACCTACCGAAAGGGGGCGCGGCCCGACATGGCCCCCGGCTGTCACGAACGGCTCGACTGGCCCTTTCTCGCCTACGTCTGGAACTATCCCCGAAAAAGGCGGCCCGAGGTTTTGAGGAGGCTCGAGCACCACGCGCCTCACAAAACCGTCGTTCGCCTGCGGACACCCCGGCAGGTGCGGCGGTTTCTGGGGGCGCTGCAAGCGGTTTCATGAAAAGGACAGCGAACCGCGTCAGATTGCGCCAACCGCTGAGCCATGCGCCGCGCCGATGTGTTTGAAAGGAATCCAAAGAAGAGCCTCCACTAAGGAGGCTCTTGTGCTTGGGTGTAAAGGCGCTTACTCAAGCTCTTGCGCGATGAGGGCGTCCACCGAGACGTTAGCCGAAAGCGTGCCCTCTACCACGCTGCCAAAGATGTAGAAAGTGTAGGCGGTACCAGCGTCGATAAGGGTGTCGGGCAAGTCGAGCGCGACCGTGCCGTCGTCGGTCCGGGCTTGCAACTGGTAGGAGCCCGCGGGCAAGGCGGCATATTCGCTGGCGGTGTTGTAGGAGAGGCCGCTCACGAGGGTCTGACCCTGAATGGCTTGCGGACCTTCGGGCGCGACGCCCCCGGTACCCGCGCCTGTGACGCCACCCGTGGCTGCCGCCTGCACCTCCTCTGGCGACGCGGCCACGATGGTGACCGCGGGCGCGTCGGGCGAGGCGTGAACCACGCGCACCAGCGCCTGGCCCGAGGGCGGCAGGGCGGTCAAGGGGTCGGTGAAGACGGCGAGCTCGAGGTTCACGGGTGCCCCTACCTCGCCCGCGACCTCACCACCAGTTACGTCAACTTCTGCACCTCCCGTCGCAGCGCCTTGCGTGGGAGCACTCGTCGCCACGACCGTATAGTAGCCACCAGCCTCGGCGGTGATGGTGGCGCTGACGAGCGGCGTGACGGGCACGGGGCCTGCGGGCTCTGCGACGCCGCCTGTAGCGCCGGGCGTGGTAGGCGCAACCCCCACACCACCCGTGGCCGCGGGCACTTCGGCCACGCCGCCCAGCGGCACCACCTCAAGCTGGTGCTCCCCTGCGGGCAGCAGCCGGTAGCCGGACACCGTCCCGGCTCCCACGCCCGCAAAAGCCACCTCGCCGTCCACCAGGATGTCTACCTCTTGCGCATCGGGTGCTAAGTGGGCAACCCTTATGGCGGTCACCTGAGCCGCTTGCGTTTGGCCCTCCTGAGCAAAGGCCAGGGAGAAAAGGGAAGTGAAGGTTAACGTAGTGAAGGTCAACGTTATGACTAAAACAGTACGTTTCATCGTCCATCTCCTTTTGTGGATGAAGCTATGCACGTAAGCAACGCACGTCAACGTCTATAACCTCTATGGAGGCCTATTGGCTTATTCGGTCGATGATGAGGTCGATGGTGGCGACCGCGTCGCCGCTGCCCTCGCGGATTTGGTCGCCTAAGATGTCTAAGTCGCCCTGGACGGCGGTCCATGTCTCGGCGGCTGCACCCTCGGCGTTTGCATAACCTTCCTCGAGCCCGGCGCGAACCTCCTGATACTGGCTGTCGAGCCCTTCCGCCGCCTGCCCCGATAGGATGTTCGCCTTGAGCGCGGAGAGGCGGGCTCTGGCCTCGGCCCCGCGAATCTGACCTTGCAGCGTGGTGACTTGCTCGGTGCTCTGCTGTCGGATGGTGTTGGTGCGCCGGTTGGACCAGAGGATAATGCCGATGATGACCAAAGCGGCAACAGCGATGACGACCCATAGCGTCGTCTGTCCCGCCTGCCTGCGGCTAGGGATTGGTGAGCTTAGCCTAGACTGCTTCATGCCTCCTCCTTTGAGAGAAACCGCTCGTCCAGCCGTACAACCGGACGAGGCTCGTGCTGCGCAGCCTACTGTTTCTGCCCCTGTTTAACTAGGCCTATAATCTAGACCCCCCTACTCGTCAGTTTTGTGGGTGACGCTACAAAATGAGAAGAAGCCGATAGTCTGACAAAAGCTGATAAATTGTCCTTATGCTTAGGAAAAAAGCAGCACGCTACCTCGTTTTCGCGCCCAGCCTGCTGTTTGGCCTTTTGGGCGCGCTGTGGCTCCTTTACAGGCCGCTGCGGCTCGAGGCCGACGCGGGACCTCTCACGGTCTTGCTCGTCGCCGCCGCCCTGATACTGGGCCTCCTTGGCGGGGCGTGGGGGCTCGAGAAGCTCCTCCCCTCGTTCCGCTTCGCCAGCAAGCTTTTAGAACGCGCGCTCGCGGGCTTTACCATCTCCTTGCCCCTTGCCTTCGCCCTCGCCGCGGTGACGTCTCTCTCCGAAGAACTCTTTTTCCGCGGCGCGCTCCTGCCCCTCGTCGGCGTGTGGGGCCAGGCGCTCCTTTTCGGCCTCCTGCACCCCGCGCCGCTTAAAGGCTGGAGCTACACGGCTTACACCTTTGTCGCCGGGCTCGCCTTTGGCTACGCGACGCTTTACACGGGCAGCCTGTGGGCGGCGCTGCTCGCGCACTTTTTTATTAATCTACAAGGTTTTCTGGAGGTGCGGCGGCTGCAAAGGAAACGAAAGCGTTCAGTCGCCACTCATCCCGTACGTTCAGCGCCCTCAACAACCAACAAAAGGTTCATAGAAGGGGAGGATGAGACCTCTAACCCGCCCGTCTAAACCGCCAATCTACTTTGGTCCAAGAACGCCCGCAGCCGCGCCACGGCCTCCCGCAACGCCTCGGGCTCGCGCACGAGGGCGAAACGTACGAAGCCCTCGCCCTCCTCGCCAAAGGCGCGGCCCGGCGCTAGGCAGACGCCCGTCTCCTCCGCCAGGGCCACGGCAAAAGCGAACGAATCGTCCAATCCCGCGGGAAGAGGGGTCCAGACGTACATGCTGGCTCTGGGCAGGGGCGTCGGCAAGCCCGCGGCGTTGAGCGCCTCCACCAGCGCGTCGCGCCGCGCCTCAAAGGTGCGCGCCGCCGCCCGCAGCGCCTCGTCGCCCGCGTCAAGAGCGGCGACGGCCGCGCGCTGCATCCCGAGATACTGGTTAAAGTCGATCGCGCTCTTCGCCTGCGCCAAGGCCGCCACCGCGTCGGCGTTGCCCGCCGCCCAGCCCAGGCGGAAGCCGCCCATGTGAAAACTTTTGGAGAGGCTGTAGAGTTCGACGGCCGTGTCCAGCGCGCCCGGCTGCGTCAGCACCGAGGGCGCGCGGTAGTCGCCGTAGACGGTGTCAACATAAGGAAAATCGTGGATGAGCAGGACGCCGTGCGCTAAGCACCAGGCCACCGCCTCCGCAAAAAACGCGTCCGTGGCGGCCGCCGCCGTGGGGTTGTTCGGGTAGGAGAGCACCATCACCCTGGCGCGCGCCGCCTTCTCGCCGAGGGCGCTTAAGTCGGGCAAAAAACCGTTCTCCGCGAGAAGCGGCATGGTGGCGAGCTCGAGCCCCGCCAGCGCCATCGCCCCGTAATAAGACGGGTAGCCGGGGTCGGGTGCCAGGATGAGGTCGCCGGGGTCGGTCACAGCCAGGAGAAGATTGGCGAAGCCTTCTTGCGAACCAATCAGCGGCAGCACCTGCGTTTCGGGGTCGATAGCAAGGTCGTAGCGCCGCCCGAACCACGCCGAGACCGCCCGCCGGAGCGGCAGGGTGCGCGAGGGCAGGCAGTAGCCGTAGGTCTCAGGGTCGTAAGTCGCCTCGCGCAGGGCTTTTAGGGCGACCTCGGGCGGCGGCAGGTCGGACGAACCTACCGAGAGGTCGATGAGGGAGAGTCCTTTCGCCGCGGCCACGCTCTTGGCCCGGTCCATCGTGTTGAAGACGCTTTTGGGCATCGCGCGCACCCGCTCGGAGGCCCAGCGGTTATGGTCCATATTTGTAAGTGTAACGCGCTCGAGAGCCGCCCTGGGGTTTAAGCGGACGCTTTCCCGTTAAGCGCCGCCAGCCCCTCCTCCACCTCGTCACGCGGCAGGCCGCCCCGTTCCAAAAGCTCATCAGACTGCGCGAGGAGCGCGCCGTAAAAGCGGCGACCGCGCGCGAGGAGTTCGGGGTCGGGGCCCCTCTCGAGCAGCCCGAAAAGCCGGTCTTCGGCCTCGGCGTACGCGCCGCGCAGGGCGTGAAACTCGAACAGGCGGCGTTCCGTACCGGGGGGCAGGCTGTAGTCTTCCAAAGTCTCTTCTAACGACGTAACCTGCCCTGCGTAATCCGGGACGAGACTGTCTTCGGCCAAGAGGGCCTCGAGCAGCAAATCGAGCGACTTGAGGGAGAGCGCGGGCGAGGCTTGGGCGTCTCGAGCCGCCAAGACCTCCGTCTCAATCCGCAAAAGTTCGGCGATAATCAGACACTTCTCGGCGTCCACCGTGCCCGACGAGCCCAAAAGGTCGATAAGCTGTTCGCTCGGCAGGAGGTGGATGATGTCGCGTCCCGAGCCGGTGTTGGCGCGGTAGGCGCGGTTGATTTCGGCCAAAGCCTCGTCGAACTGCGCCCGGTCTCTGAGCGTCGTGACCGTCGTGATGGTTTTGGTCATCATCTCGGTCGCGCGCGTTAAAAAATTGTCTTTGAGCGGCATGGTTTAGTTTACAGCGTCCCGGTTGGTGACGTTCGTCGTGTCGGGGCTCGAGCCGGTCCGGGCTGTTCTCGAGACCGTCGGCACCCGAAAGTTTGAAAGCGTTGACAACGCCCCGACGGGTGAGCGCGCTACAAGACGAGCGCGCCGTTGTCGCCGGTTCCCGTCCGCGACGTTCTAAGCTGTTTCTCGGTTCGCTGGGAGTGCCTGAACGCCTCTCTCTCGCGCCGCTGCAGCTCGGCCTCGGCGTCAACGAGGGTGACGACGTCTTGGTGAGAAGAGATGCCCGCGAAAATCGCCCCCTCGCACCGCGCGATGAGCGCCTCGAGCTCGAACGCCGAAAACGCGCCTAAATCTTCTTGTATTGTGACGCCTTCTAAAATATTCATAACGCCAAGGTAGCGCGCGCCCTCTGACAGAAGTCTTACCGCCACATAGCCTTCATAACGGGCGAGTTCGGGGGCACCGCGGGCATCGTCACCCTAGACGGTGGGGGCGAGGAAGTGGTCGGGGAGGCGCGAAACGGCTCGAGCGACCCGCCGCCCGTGGAGGTGCTCGGCAGCAAGCCGCTTGTGGCGCGCGGGGAGTCGACACTTGCACTTCGCCCTAGACGGCGAAGAGGCGGTGAGGGTTAAGACGTGGTTCAGCCCCACGCCGGGCCGCGTGACACAACCCAAAGCTTCCCTGCCGCTCAACGGTAAAGAGTGGGTTGCAGGTTCTTCTGAACGAAAGATGCGAGGACTCGAGCCGCCGCGGTGCTGTGGCTCGCCGTAAACGTCTCTAAATCTTCGTACTGCGCCCCCAACGCCGCGGCTATCTCCCGGACGGCCTCCTGGTCGTGCTGTCTGTCTTTGCTGGCGCCTATGACCAGGCTGGGGTAAGGGAGCGGCTTCAAGTCTTCCAGGTTCATGCGGTAACGAAGCGCCCCCAGCGTGCTCTCCTTGAGCTTTACCGCGTCGGCGGCGCCCAGCGCGGCCACAAAGCGCTCCTGCTGTCCGACATCCTCCGGGTTTATCTTGGTTCTAAACATCACCCAGCGAGCGAGGTGTTTGAGTGACGGCAGCAGAGCGTGCGGGACGAAGCGCAACAGCCGCGCGTACGGGGGTAAATCAAAGGCCGCGTTGGGGAGGATGAGCGCCGCCGCGGCCGGCTGGCCGGGCAAAAAGGGGAGCGCTTCGACGATGGTGGTGGCGCCGAGGGAGGAGCCCGCGAGCACAAAAGACCCCTCTTCAAGCCCGTAATGCTCGAGAACCCGGACGAGGTCCGAGGCGAGGTCCTCCACCGCAAAGCCCACCCGCCCCTCGACTTTTGAGCTGCTCTTCTCTCTCGATTCAACGTAGATCACGGAAAACTCCGAGGTGACGTGGGGGAGAAAGTGCCGCCACGTGTTCAACAAAGATATCCAGCCCGGAACAAAGACCAGCGTCGGCAGCGTCGTGTCGAGCGTCGTACTGAGCGCCGCGTCGGCTGCGGGCGCGAAGCGGACGCACCGCAAGGCGACGCCTGGCGCCACCTCCACATACTCGCTGGTCGCGGAAGCGCCCTCGGCGGCGTAGGCGCGGAGGTCCGCCGCGCGGATTTTCTTTTCACTTGAGCCGCCCGGCACCGTCAGCCTTTGCGGTGCTCGCCCGGCATCGGGATGACGAACTTTCCCTCTCCCACAAACGCCCCCTGGCCGATGTCGATGCCGCCCACGTAGTAAACGCCCTCCTTGAGGTAGCGCCGCGAGCGGAGGTCCAAACTCAGGGGGATGTCCTTCGTGTCCGAGATTTTCCCGCGGCACTGGAGCTCTATCCCCCGGAGGTAGACCTCGCCGGGCTTTTCAGAGAGGCCGTGCTCGAGACAGGCGTAGATGATGGCGAGCTGCGCCGTCCACAAAAAGGCTACCGGGACGGTGAGATGAAACGCGCCGTCGCCGGGCATAAAGTGCGCCTCTACGTCGAGCCAGCCGGTGATGCGCCCTGGCTCGAACACTACTTTGGTAAGAACGACCTCGTCCTGGCGCCACCCGCCGCTAAGGTAGGGCGACATGAAGGGCTCGAGCTGACTCCGTGAAAGCTGCATACAGCTTTCTACCACGTCCAAGGCTGAGAGCCAATCGTGGTGTCGCTTCGCGCGAGCACGCGCCGCCAGACCACCGGGCTCACGTCCCGGAGAACAACCTCTCGGTACGCGTTTTCTGCCTCGGGCCTCAGCTCATCATGTAAATTTGCGTCACCAACCCCGCCCCCCACACTTTCTGTGCTCTCATCATCGGGGTGACGGCTACCCCTCGGACGCGTCCAGGCTGCGGCTGACGGCGGAGAGCGTCACGCCCCCGGTGGCCGCCAGAATCTTTGCTTACGCCGGTCTGACGATGAACGAAACATTGGCGGTGCTCGGGGCGGCGGCCGACGTGTTGACCCACGCGTTCGGCGAGGTCGCCTTTCGTGATCCTTACGGCGTGATCAACGCCCTGCCGGGCTTCAACTTGATAGTGCTCATGGTTGGGCCTCTTTTCACCCTCCGCGTTGCATTACCTCTCTTTGGCCCGCAAAAGCTTCAGTTCATGTGCATTTTAGGCTTCCCGGCATTACAGACTGCACTGTACGCGGCATGTCCGGATAACCGAAATCTGCCGCCGGGCGCTCTCGGGGGTAATTGCGAGGGGGGCTCCGTTTCGCAAAGTGGCGTGCAGATCCTCGTAGAAGCGGCGGCACTCGCGGACATAGTCCTCTGCGCCTTCCCAGGACGCCTCCGCCCACTCGAGCACCTCCTGGTTATAGCTGCGGTCGGGCGTGGGTATGCGCTGAACGGGGCGCTCAGGCATCTTGCTCCAGTCGACCCACTTCCACTCGAGTCGTGTGGTTGTCCCGCGCAGTCCGCCTGCTGTGCCCATCACGTGCCAACGGTCTTGGGGGTAGGCGCAGGCCGCCGTCAGCTCGATGTCGATGGTGGGCGCGCTCGGCGCACTTAGGATGACCTTGACGTGGTCCTCTGCGTCCCCGCTGCTGAGGGCATTGCTCAGGTAAGCTTTGACCTCGGGCCGCGCCGACCCGAAAAGCTCGAGAGCGTGGTCCAGCAGGTGCGGGCCGTTGTTACTCAGCAGGCCACCGCCGAACTCTTTGAGCGTTTGCCAGTCCCAACGACGCGCGAACGAGTGCCAAGCCATTTTAATCTGGATGATGTCCCCGAGAACGCCGGAACCGATGACTTCTTTGACTTTCTGAAAATGCGGTTCGTAGCGACGGTTCTGGAACGGGGCAAGAATGCGGCCCGTCTCCTTTGCGACGCTGATCATCCTGTCGGCATCCTCCGGGGTGAGGGCGAACGGCTTCTCGGCGACCACGTGCCGGCCTGCCCGCATGGCCGCAACGGCGTGCTCGGTGTGGAATCGGCTGGGCGTGGCGATGACCACGACCTCCAGCTCATCATCGTCGATCAGGTTTTCGAAGCGGTCATAGCTGCGACAGCCGAAGGCCCGTTCCGCTTCGGTACGCCGCTCCGCATCTACGTCCATGACTGCAGCCACGCGGAAACGTGCAGGCATTTGCCGGAAGGTCAGCGCGTGAATGGCCCAACCGCTACGACCCAATCCGGCAATTCCCACCACAACATTTTTTTCTCGGACGGCTTCGCTTGGCATAACCGTGTTTCCTTTCCGATAACTTTTTGGTTTTTCCTTTTAGATTATGTCAACCCCGGACGCAGCACGTCTGAGGAGGCGTTAGAGCTGTGACACAAGCAGCCGTGCTCAGCGGTCACCATCTGTCGGCTCTTTCTTGAGCCAATAAACATGAGCCAATAAACATGAGCCAATAAACATGAGCCAATAAACATGAGCCAATAAACATGAGCCAATAAACAAAGGTCTGCCGCTTCGAAAGTGTTGTCTTGACACATGGCATTCTCCGTCCGGTTCAGACAATCCACAACCAAGTACAACCCATTTGAAAAACACGATTGATGAAGACTGAATCCTGCAGTCCATAACCGCTAAACGCTAACTGAAAATCAATGATTTTCAGCTTGGACGTACTTGGCTACCCGAAGAACAAACAGCCGACTTCTCCCTCGTTCCGCCGATGCCCGGGTCGGGGCGTCGGTATCGACGAGAGCGCCATGCGCATTAGGACAGCGCTTTCAACAGCTCGCGCATGGTTTTGGCGTAGTGTGGGAGCGCGACTTCCGGCTCCTCGAGTTCGGGGTGCCAGCCCTTTTCCCACTCGAAGCTGAGATAGCCTTCGTACCCTTTACGCATGAGCAGGTCAATGGCGTCTTTGATGGGCACGACGCCCTCACCGACGAGTTTTAGATCGAACGCGTCGTCGGAGAAAGACCCGGAGTCCTTGATGTGGACGAGTTCGATATATGGACCGACGGCGGCGAACGTCTCCTCGAAACTTTCCTGATGACGGTAGGAGTGGAGCACGTCCCAGAGCACACCGGCGGAACTCTCTGTCTTGTCATCACCCAACAGGCCAGCTACCGACTTGCCCGTACTGAAGCTGTCGTGCGTTTCCAACAGGACTTTTACGCCCAACTCCTCACCGAGTTCGGCAAGCGTTGCGAACTGCTCGCGGAAGACAGCGAGATGATCCTGGCCGGCCACGGGGTCCTCGAGCTCGCCGCCGAACACCCTGACGTAGGGACTGGCGAGGCTTTGCGCCAAGCCGAACATCGTCCGGGCCTGCTCGAGCTGCTCTTCGCGCCGAGACCCTGCCAGCCAAGCCAAGCGGACACTGGTATCGACGCAGACTATTTCGACACCGGCATCCTCGAACTGCTTTCGCGTCTCGCTGACGCGCTCGCCCCTGAACTCGGGAAGTGTGTAGAGGTCTACCGTACCTCGAATCATCCTCAATTCCACACCACCGTAACCAAACCGTAAAGCCGCCTCGACAACCTGCTCAACGGACCATTTGGGTGAACCAAGCGTGCTGTAGCCGAGTTTCATGCTAGCCGTTCCTCACTTAACGTTGACAAAGTCATTTATCCCAGCCCGGCAGAGCAGGTCCGCCGTAAAAATGACAGGTGGGTGGTGCCCCAGAGAATTTTCCCAGAAGCGGTAAAACATAAGCAGGAATTGGTGTAGGAGTCAAGTTCAATCCTGCAACAGTAATGCGTGACAAACACCCGCAAAGATAGCTTATCACGGACTGCAAAGTTGTTACAAAGTTGAATTTATGATTGCAAAGAGGACTATGCTCCCTACTGTAGGGATCAAGCTCAACCCTGCAACAGTGGTGCGTGACAGACGCCCTATCTGGAAATGTGTAAAACCTAATTTGCAGTGAAATGGTAAAGCTATTTTTGCAATCTCTTAAAACGACCGAATTCTTTATACACTTATACAGATACATTTACACAGTTTTTGTGGCGAGATTTGAGCGCTGCAGCGGAAATGGATCGGGCAGAATTTCAAACCGCCTCGCCAGGTTGCTTAGGCGTGAGTTGGCCCGTACGCAAACCTAAACGTTCCACCCTACTGTCGCTCTTTAAAGTCGTGCAGCACCTTAGAAAGCTCCGTGCTTACCCTTCAACGTTAAGTTCTTGTCGGGCGCGTCTGTTGCATAAAACCATCACCTTCTCGCCTGCATGTACCGACAAACCGGTTGATGCCAGCAGTGTGTATACAACCTCCTACTTTCCTACTCGAGCAGCCCCTTCAAGTAGCGCTGGCTCTGCTTTAGCCACTCAGACTCTTTTTCAACCGTCTCGCTGACGCTACGCTCTGGCGAAGGCCATAACTCCAAAATAGCGTTGGCCTCGCGCGCTTTTGTCTCAAGCGTCTTGACGAGCCAGGGAATATTTAGGCTCCCTCGACCCGCCGGAGTGCCTGCAATGCGAAAGCCCATGTTGTGGTGCTCGCGCCGAACTTCGAAGTCCTTAATGTGCAAGTTGACGACAAAGGGCGCAAGCGTCTTCACGACAACTTCAGGCCCCTCGAGCGCGCCAAAAGAGTTCACGGTATCTAAGCAAACGCCGACGAAGGGGCTGTCTAAGGCTTCGATAATGCCAAGCAGGTCGCGCGCTTTGAACCGGTCGTGGTTCTCGACCGCCAAGGTGACGCCAGACTTTTCGAACTGGGGTAAAACCTCACGGACGGTGCTCACCACTTCGTCGAGATTGGGGTGGTGCCCCTCTGAGTCAACCACCACGCGCAGCAAAGGGGACGCGAAAAACTGGGCTAGCTCGAGGTAATGCTCCAAGTTCCCCCCGGTAAGGCCACGCATACCCACTTCGATATCTATACTCAAGCGCCGCGCGAGGCTTTTGAGTTGTCCTAAGTCGTCCTCGCTTAGCCTATGAAGTGGCAAGTTGTCGGCAATCTGCACCAAGTCAAAGCCAAGCTCAGCGGCGCGCTCAAGGAAGCCGAACACGTCTAGCGGCCTCTCCGGCTCATGACCGGGCACGCCGATGGCCCAAGCCAGAGCGTACGACCCTAAGCCCAGTCTCACGCCTGGTGCGTAATTTGCCGGACGCTCTCTTTGAGCGCCTCCCGGTCGAGAATCTTTTCCTTCCAGTCGGGCTTGAAGATTTTTTCGTAAGCCTGCTCGATCGCCAACTTTGCCCCGTCGGAGAAGGGGAACCCGGCGAACCCAAAGACAATCGCCATCTCGATACGCACGTGACCGAACAAAAATTCCCTAGCAGCCTCCTCAGGTACACCCAGCTTCACCGTCTCGTCTAGCGCCTCTTTCATCGCGGTGACCAAGGTCGCGGCGAAGGTCTCGGCCAGGGCGGGCTCTAACATTGCCATCTGCTCGACCGTGACGCGGTAGCTGTTCATTACCGGTGCGTAGATGGCGCGGGCGACCCGCTCGCCTAGCGCGTAAACCTCTTCGGCGTTTTCGCCTGACGCGGCCTGGTGCAAGGCGCAGACGATATGCTGTTTGGCGTGAATCCCGCCGAACCAGTCGGTGCGCGCCGCCTCGTCCACCTCGTCGTTAAAGAGCGGCGGGTGACAGGGGTGCGCCACAAAGTAGCTCAAGCTGTCTCGCAGCGGGATGACGCCCGCGTGGGCGGCGGCGGGGTCTAAACTCATCACCATCGCCCCGGCCCTGAGCTGCGGCACAATGTCTTGCGTGATGGTG
This sequence comes from Trueperaceae bacterium, assembly GCA_965214995.1. Lineage (GTDB taxonomy): Bacteria > Deinococcota > Deinococci > Deinococcales > Trueperaceae > CBDCCT01. The sequence continues at coordinate 1,641,470 of CBDCCT010000002.1, read as the reverse complement.
CCTATAAACCTGTCCGGCAAAGCGAGGATAACCACATCGGCTTGCGCCAAGGCTTCGCCTTGCGGCGTGGTGCTGACGCCGCGCTCGGCCAACCGCGCCTCGCCCTCGCTGCTCACTTCAACGTAAGAAACCGCGTACCGGGGCGCGTCTTTGATATTGTCGGTGATGCGGCAGCCCATCTTGCCGCCCGCGCCCATTAGGGCTAAGTTGATGGTGGCTTGCTTGTTTGACATAGCTCCTCCTTAAAAAATTGAAGATTAACGAAGAAAGGCACAGTGCCCTTTATGGGCGTGGAAGATCATTTCTTCTAGCCGGCATTTCCGCTCTTCACCAAACGAAAATAGTTCGCCTGGCCGACTTGACCGGCTTTTAGGGCTAGCTCGAGTCCGTCAAACGTCGGGTTATCTGCGTGGGCTACGCATAAGGGTGAGCCGGGGGCGATGGGTTTTAGAAGCTCTAAGGCGTAAAGCCCCAACTGCGCCGCAGCGTGACCGCAGGTGTCACCGCCCGCGACGCAAGCACGCCGAACGCCTGTGGTCTCTAGTAGGTCTCGCAAGAGTTCGCCTTGCGCCGCGCCGAGCAAACGCCCGGCGTCCGAGGATTCGTAACCCAAGTCTTGAACGGCGGCGCGGGTTAGAGAGAGCGCCGGGTCGTCCAGGCCACGCGCGGTGTAAAGGATGACGCTTTGCTCGCGCCCCAGCGCCTGGCAAGCCGCACGCTTGAGCCTTTCATGCTCCCGCTTGCGGCCCTCGGGATGGATAAGCGCGGGTGAATCGATACGAAACGTTTTGAAACCGCGCCGCTCGGCTTCGTCGATTTGGGCGGCGGTGGCGGGCGCGGCGCTGCCCGACATGACGATGACGGTTTCAGCCTCGGCGACGTGCGGCGGCGTGGTGTGTTTCGTCACGTCGCCTCGCGCTTGCAAGTGGGCGACAAGCGCGTACTCGAGCCCCGAAGAGCCCGCCACAAACTGGACGCCCAACCCCCGCAAACGAAACAGAAGCTCACCCAAGGTTTTGAGGTGCCTGTCGTCCAACGTGTCAAACAAGATAACTTCCGCTTCCGACGCGCTGATGCGTTCAAAACTGGCCTCTACCCCTTGCGCCAAGGTGAGCACGTCAACAAGGTCGGTATGGAGCCTAGTCTGCCCAGCGAGGTGCGACCCCAAATCACTTTCTGACATCGGCGTAACCGGGTGGCGGCGCATGGTCGGGTGACGGTCGAGCCGGTGGGTTACGCCGTCAGCGGTAGCAAACAGGTTGCCGAAAACCACAAAACGCTTTAGTATCGGCGCGCCCACGATGAGCGGCACGAAGGTTTGGGGAAACTGCTCGAGCCCTAGCTCGAGCGCTCGCCCGATACTCCCCACGCCTGGCGACGAATCGAAGGTAGAGCAGAGCTTATAGTGGCAGAACTCAGCATTAAGCGCCGCCAAGACCTCAAACATCTCGGGCAGACGCTCGTCCATCTCCGCAGGCGTCATGGCGCGGCTCGTGCCCGCGATACCGACGGCCTTGGCGTCCGGGAAGGCGGCCAACTGCTCCGGTGTGGGCTTGTCCAAAAAGAGCACGGTGGGCACGCCGCCCAAGGTCAGCGCCTCCATCACGTCGGTCGAGCCGGTGAAGTCGTCGCCGTAAAAGCTCAGCAGGTAGCTCATGGGCCGAACCTGTGAAGCGCGCCCGCTAGAGCCGGGTGAGTCTGTGCGTGCTCAGCTAAAGGAACGCCCGCGAGCGCCGCTTGCCACGCCTCCTGTAAACTTTTGACGCCCGCAGCAGGTCCGTCGGGATGCCCCATAATGCCGCCCCCCGCCAAATAAATCAGGTCGGCGCTGCCGAGCGCGCGGTAGGTGTCAGGCGCTTGCCCGGCCCACTGTCCTGAAGAGAACACCGGCATGACCTCGCCCCCGCCGTTTGAAGGACTCAAGCAAGCTTTGGCCGAAGCGATAACCGAGGCGTCGTCCTCGCAAAACTTGTTGCGCAGGCCGTTGACGTGCAGGTGGTCTGCGCCAGCCAAGCGGAAAAAGGTGGCAAAGGCAGGATAGCTCATGCCGAGAAGGGGGTGTCTCGAGAGCATCCCCCAGCCCGCTCGGTGGCTGTGGATGGGAAGTTGGCTATGCTGGCGCAAAGTTTCCACAGCGGCGAGGCCCACCGCCAGCATGTTGACCATCACGCAGGCACCGCCCTGTGCCAGCACCAGGTCGTGCCGCCGCCGCATGGCGTCTGGGTCGCCCGTGAGGTTAAAAGCGACCATCACCCGTTTGCCGGTCTTGTCGGCGTGGTCGTTCGCCACGCGCATAACGGCGCTGACCCGGTCTTCAAAAGGCGAGTGGGGCGAGTCGCTTTGCAGTTCGTCGTCTTTGATAAAGTCGAGCCCCGCCGCGCAGAGGTCTTTGACCAGGGTCGCGGTTTCGTCCGGCGACAGACCGACGCTCGGTTTGATGATGGTGCCTAGAAGCGGGCGCTCGTACACGTTTGCCAGCCGCCGCGTCCCGTCAACGCCGAACTGCGGCCCCGCGTGGGCGCTTGTAAAGCTTGGCGGCAGCGTCAGCCCCGTCAACTTCAGCCCCGAGAATGGGCTCAACTCGAAGAGGTTTCCTGCAACCGCCGTCCACAGCCCGGTGAGCGAGGTGCCGATGGTATCGAGCGGGAACGAGAGCACCACCTCGGCTTGCTGGTAGGTCAGTGAGGACGCACCCTCGGGGGGTTTAGAGCCCGGCAGAGACGGTTCGGAAACCTCGTTTACGACGTTGACGCGCTCGACTTGCGCGCCGTAGCGCCCCTGCAGTTCTGGGCTCTCCCCCGGCACCTTGACAAACGTCCCCGCCGACTGCTCGCCCGCCATCACCTCGGCGGCGCGCCGAGGGTCGTGGGACGTCTCAACAAGATAGCTCGCCAGAATCCGCTCGCTCACGGTTTGTCCCCGATAGTAAGCGTTGCTCCCTGTTCGGCAGACGCGTACGCACCAAAGGTCAGCTCGAGCGTCCTTAAATTATCCGCCCCGGAGGTATCTGGCGTCTCGCCGTTTTCCAAACAGACAATGTAATGCTTTTGAATGTTCAGCACGCTTTCGGGAATGGCGGTTGGCGCAGGTGCCCAGTCGAAAACTTGCGGTGAAGCGTCGATATGACGCGTTCCAGCTGCGGTGGTTACAGAGAGTTGGTAGTCGGCTTTCAAAGTGGCTGAGCCTTTGGTGCCCTCGAGGTGTGCCAAGGTCTGCGGGAAAAGCTCCCTCTCGAGCTTTGACGCATAACTCATGTCCACCACCACATGAGCGCCGCTTCTCATCGTTAGCAGCGCCGTGGCGACGTCCTCAGCTTTGATGTCCGGGTTCACCCGCTGCGTGTGGCAGGTAAGCGTGTCGGCCTCGCCGAAAAAAAAGCGTGTCAGGTCAAAAAGATGGACGCCGAGGTCGTAAATGATAAAGTGCTCGTCCGTGGCTAGATAAGGCTGATTCGCGTAAACGTCAAAGGCGCTCCTAAACTGGATACGGCCGAAGAAGAGTTCGCCCAACTCCGCGGCGGCCTTTTTCAACTCGAGCATGGGCCTTTGCCAGCGGAAGTTCTCGTGAACCATGAAGGTAACGTCGTTAGTCATCTCGACAATCCTTTGAGCCTCTTCCAAACTCGGCGCCAAGGGTTTCTGGCAGATGATGTTGGCGTTATGCTCGGTGGCTAACTTGGTCAGCTCGAGATGGGTGTGCGCTTGCGTAACGACGTCCACAAAGTCGAGGGGTTCGGCCTCCAACATCGTTTTGGCGTCTGCGTAAGCCTTGGCGATACCGAACTTCTCCGCGTAAGCTCTGGCTTTCGCTTCGTCTACGTCACAAACGGCGACGATTTCAGCACCTTCGACCAGCTCCCAGGCGTGCAAATGATTGCGGGCGAAAAAGCCGCAGCCTAGAAGCGCGCCGCGTTTCACGCCGCGCCGTCCAGGGTGAGGAGGGCGTAAGGGTTCAGCGTGACGCTCAAGTCACCGTCCGCTTCAAAGGTTAGGGGGAAGTGTGAGCGAAACCTCTTAGACTCGAGCGTCGCCCCTTCCGCCGTCGTCTCGTCCAGCACACGCCCTCCAAAAGTGCCGTTCACATCCTTGACGGTGACAGTCTGCGTTTCACCTGTCATATTGGCAAGGAGTAGGCGGAGGCGTTCTCCCTCTCTGAGCACCAGGCACTCGACTTCAAGGGGGTGGCTCGAGCTTGAGGCCAGCACCTCGCCGCCCCTAAACTCGCCCACATCGGCAAAAACGTGAAACATCGGGTAAACGTTCGGTTCCTGAGCGGCCATCACACCGAGGGGGCCGGTCGTTTCAAAGTAAGTCAGACTCGCGGCGCTACTTTCCGTGAGATACTTGAGGCTTCCGAGCGTCCAGACCGCGCCGAAAAGTGACGTTTGTCGTGGGTCGGTTTGCTGCTCGAGGCTCAAGCTCTTATCACCCGCCGCATTCGGGTTGTGACGCATCTTGAGCGTGACGGGGCTGACGATGACGGGCTTGCCCGCACCGAGCGTTGCGGCGCTCTCCACCGTGACCGCTTGCGCGGGCAAAGTCTCAACCAACGAAGCGTTATCAAAGGCGTGAACTTGTGGGTTAAGAGAATACGTCACGAGGTCGAGCGCAGTTACCGGGGGACGCTCGCGGTTGAGTTCGGTAAAAAAGGCGTCGGTGCCACCCGCTAGCGGCATGTTTGGGAGATGTTCGCGGGCTAGCCTGAGCCACCTCTCCCGCGTACACTTTTCATCTTTATGAAAGACCAGGACGCGCGCCACGGGGGGGGCTAGAACGTCTAACACTCGTTTAAAGCGTTCGAGTTCGGCCTCGGCGTTGTCTGATAAATGAAGGGCTAGCTCGAGCCCAAGGTTCAAAGCCCCGGCTTCTTTGGTCGTTTGCTCGAGGCGGGGCGTGTAATCTTCCCCCAAATCCAAGTCGAATCGCAGATGCGAGAGGTTGAGCGTTTTTAAGTGCTCTAGTTGCGTTTGGCTTAGAGACTCTCGCGCTACGCCCAAGCCCAGATGCGGCAACGGCGAACTGGTGTTCATATCGAACGTGACCCTAAGTTCCTGGCTGCTACTCATATCATCCGGGACGGCGCCAGAAAGCTCTAAGGTGACGCTCTGCTCTACCTTCGTCCCGGCTTGAAGCGTCACCGGAAAGGGTTGCTCCAAAGGTGTGCAGTAGGTCTTGAACGAGGCGTCCGTCCAATTGCGCTGGTCTTCCGTCTCGAAGGTGTCGCCCTGCATGGTGACTTTCGCCCATAGCCCCGCTTTCACTTCGTGCTCGATGCTGCGAGCGTCTTTAAACGGTTGATGGGGCGAGACGGTTTTGGGAAAGTGCCCTTCGGTTTTTGTACCAGCTACGTGTTCAATCACGCACGTAGCGCCCGCCGCGTTCATGGGGTGCAAAACACAAAAGCCGACGCGGTTGCTCCTAAAGGTGCTTTTGGCTTCTCCCTCAAACGTAAATGTAACTCTGCCGCTCGGCTCGCCCGTGACACGACCTTGCCAGACAAAGTGGATGTCGTCTTTTCGGTGGGTGCTGGTGAAGCGCACCTCAAAACTGTCGCCCTGGTCATCAATTTCCACATCTTCCAAAACGCCGGGCACCGTGTCCCAGTTCGCGTCGCGCACCGCCGCATAGATGCCGCGCAGGACTTCGTGTTCGCCAACCTTGAGGTAGCGCAAAAACCCGGTTTTCGGCTCGAAGGTCGCACGAACGGAACCGGCGCGAAGGAGGTAGGGCTTCTCGTTGGTCACGTCGCCCCCGTCTCAGCCCCACGCTTGGGTGTCACGCGGACCTCTAATTCGGCCAAGCCGCGCCGGTCACCGCGCTTTTTCCACACGGCCGGAGCTTTGAGCGTCAAGCTGCTGATGTGCTTGAGGCACTGCTCAAGCGTCACCGCCAGCTCGAGCCGCGCCACCGGCGCGCCCAAACAGAGATGCGCCCCCGCGCCGAAAGCGAGGTGTGGGTTAGGGTGACGCGAGAGGTCAACCTCATCAGGTCTATCAAACGTTTCGGGGTCGCGGTTGGCCGAGCCGAAGGAGAGGGCGATGACGTCCCCTTGGGGTACGGTCTGCTTATAAAGCTCGAGTTCACGCTTCGCGTTGCGGCAAAAGATTTGAATGGGGCTCGAAAACCGCAAAAACTCTTCGGCGGAGCTAGGGATGAGGTTCGGTTCGGCGCGCAAGCGTTCAAAGTCGTTTGGATGGGTCGCTAAGTGATAGAGCATCACCGACAGGGCGTCGGCGGTCGTTTCGAAGCCCGCCCCGAATACGAGGGTGCCAAAGGCGTGAATCTCCGCGTCGCTGAGCGCCTCGCCGCCCATCTCGGCAGACACCAGCAAGCCGAAAAAATCGTCTTTCGGTGACGCACGGCTCTCTGAAATGAGGTCGTCGATGTAAGCGCCGAACTCTCTGGTGGCCCGCCGCGCGTCCTCTGGGTCATGAACGCCAAACATGCGGCTTATCCAACTCGCCCAGCGCGCCCCGTCCTCGCTCGGTAGACCGGTAAATATCCCGAGCGTCTGTGTCGCCAGCGGGACGCAATATGCGCTCACGAAATCACCGCCGCCCGCGGCAACGAAACGCTCGAGCAGCCCCTCAGCAACAGCTTCCACCTCGGGACGGAGCGCGTCAATGCGCGCTTTGGAGAACACGGGGTTCACCAGTCGGCGGTACTTGGCGTGAACGGGCGGGTCTAGCTCGAGCGGCAGCTGCGGCTCGCTCCGGTGCGTGATGATGGGCAGAGCGGTCACGCCCGGCACGCTCGAGGTGTAGGTTTGCCAGTCGAGGGCGGCCTCTCTAACGTCGCCGTAGCGGGTCAGCAGCCAAAACCCGCCGTACAGGTCGCTATGCATGACGGGGCAGCGGTCACGCAGGTAGGTGTAGGTCGGGTAAGGGTCGGCGGCGAAGGCGGTGGCGTGGATGTCCACGGAACACGCGTCCGGGCGGCTGTCCGCATCTTTTTGTTCCATATCTTTTTGTTCCATGTCAGCCCCCCTCCTGCGCCGCCTCTTTGCGGATGGTGCGGCGACCCAACTTGGTAAGAAGCCCGCTACGCAGGCTGTCAATCACCACGGCGATAAAGATGACCAAGGCTTGAAACAGCGGCTGCACAAAGATGTCGACGCGCGTAAAGACGAGCCCCGACTGCACCATCTGAATCAGGAGCGTGCCCAACACGGTGCCCGGAAAGACGCTGCCGACCCCGCCGAAAAGACTCGTGCCGCCCAGCACGGCGGCGGCGATGGCGTCGAGTTCGTCGGCGTTGCCGAAGCTCGGGTTGACGATGCCGAGCTGCGAGATGGACACAAACGCCGCCAAAGCCGCGCAGAAGCCGCTGATGAGATAGACCGAAGCGGTCGTGCGCTTGGGGCTGAGCCCCGCCTTTTCAGCCGCCTCCGGGTCGTTGCCGACCGCGTAGATGTGCCTACCCAGTGGGGTGTAGCGCAACACGAGCGTGGCGACCAAGACCACGCCCGCGAAGACGTAAACGGCAATCGGGATACCCAAAGGGCGCAGCGAGGAGAGTTGGAACATGCTGTTGGGTAGGTTGAGGCTCCTCGAGCGCGTCATCGCCAACCCCAACCCCCGCCCCGCGATAAGCGTGCTCAAGGTGACGATAAAAGGAATCACGTTAAAGCGGGTGATAAAAAAAGCGTTGACCGCCCCGAAAGCGACCCCTGTGACGAGGCAACCCAGAAGCGCCAGCCAGATAGGCGCGCCCGCTCCAAACAGCGCCCCCGCGACCACCGCCGCTACGTACATGATGCTGCCGACCGACAGGTCGATGCCCGCGGTCAGAAGCGTAAACGTCATACCGACCGCTAAAATGCCGATGTAAGACGCTTGATTAAGGATTAAAAGAAACGTGCTCCACTGCAAAAAGCGCGGCGACAGCAACCCGAAGGTGACGAGCACAATCAAGAAGAGGATGAAAGGGCTGTAACGCAGCGCCCACAAGAGCACGCGGTCACGGACGCTCACACTGGCTCCTTCTGCACGGTCTCACCAAAAGCCGCCGCCAACACGCGCTCTTGGTCGAAGTCTTCGCGCCCGAACGCGGCCACCAGTTCGCCGTTACGCATAACCAGCAGCCGGTCACACACGCCTAAGAGTTCCTCCAACTCCGAGGAGATAAACAAAATGCCCGCCCCGTCACGCGCCAGCGCGTGAACGAGTGTGTAGACTTCATACTTCGCCCCGACGTCGACGCCGCGCGTCGGTTCGTCGATGATAAAGACGCGCGGCTTGGCACCCAGCCATTTGCCGAGCACCACTTTTTGCTGGTTGCCGCCGCTCAAGGTTTTGACCGGCTGCTCGTAACCCGGCGTTTTGAGCTTGAGGTCGTCGCCGACGCTTTTGACGCGCTCCTTTAGGCGCGCTTTATCGAGCAGACCGAGCGGGCCTTTGGCGAAGTCGCCGACGGTCACCAAGCTCATGTTTTCGGCAATCGAGGCGTTCATCATCAGCCCCTCCTCGCGGCGGTCCTCGGTCACAAAGGCGAGCCCCAAGTCGATGGCCTCGCGCGGCGACAGCTTGCCTACGTCCCGGTTGCCGATACGCAGCGTCCCGCGCTCAAAGGGGTCTAAGCCAAAGAGAATACGCGCCAGTTCGCTGCGCCCGGCGCCCATCAGACCGAATAAGCCCAATACCTCTCCGGCTCGCAGGTCAAAAGCTACGTCGTGGATGACGCCGCTCTGGGAGAGACCCTCAACCTCGAGCACCTTCTCACCCACCGCCCTTTCGCCCTTAGCCGGGTAAAGCTGCTCGATGTCGCGCCCGACCATCAGCGAAATCATGCGGCGCGTGTCGAAGGCAGCCGCGTCACTTTTCTCGACCAACGCGCCGTCGCGCATGACCATGATGTCGTCGGCCAACTTTCGCACGTCTGAGAGGATGTGTGAAATGTAGATGAGGGTCGTTCCGCCCTTCTTGAGCTGCTCTAACATCTTAAAAAGCCGCTCGGTCTCGCGGCTCGTGAGCGAGGTGGTCGGCTCGTCAAAGATGATGATACGCGCCTCGGCGCCCACCGCTTTGGCGATCTCGACAAGCTGCCGCTCACCGGGCGTCAGCGTATCGACTCGAGCGGAAGACGGCACGTCCAGAGCGACGGCCTCGAGCGCTTGCTTGGCCCGCTTTCGCATCGCCCGCCCGTTCAAAATGGGCAAACCCGCCACGCGCGGATAGTTGTCGATAAAGAGGTTTTCGGCGATGCTCAAGTTGGTGAATAAGTTGAGTTCTTGGTGAATAAAGGCGATGCCCGCCGTTCTCGCGTCCCGCGGACTTTTGGGCGTGTAGGGCTCTCCGGCGAGCTCAATACGCCCCTCGTCGGGCTGCAGCACGCCGCCGAGCAAGTTCATCAAAGTTGACTTGCCCGCCCCGTTCTCCCCAACGAGCCCCAAGATCCGCCCTGCCTCGAGGTCGAAACTCACGTCGTCAACCGCCTTCACGCCAAAAAAGCTCTTGCTGACGTTTTCAAAAGACAAAATGTTCATACCTTACGCCGCCAAGAGCCGCTTACGCGCCACGTCGAGTAGCGCGGCGAAGAGGATAAAGCCGCCCTTGACGATGTTGACGGTGAAGTAAGACAGGTTGAGCAAGTTGAGCGCGTTGGTTAAAAGCACAAACAGCAACACCCCGAAGACCGTCCAGAGGATTTTGCCGCGCCCCCCGAACAGACTCGTGCCGCCGATGACGGTCGCGCCGATGACGTCCAGGAGCAGGTCGAAGCCCTGCCCGAAGCCGGGCCGCCCCAGCCCTAAGCGCGCCGAATAAAGAATCCCGCCGACGGTCGCGCATAGGGCGCTTAGTGTGTAGACCAAGATGAGGACGCGGGAGCCTGGCACCCCGGAAATAACCGCCGCCTTGGGGTTTTGACCAATGGCGTAAACCCAGCGCCCAAAGGACGTCCGGCCTAGCAGCACCCCCACGCCGAGCGCCAGCCCGAGCGAGATGAGAAGCGGGTAGCTGATAAACGGTAAGAGGTTGCCCCGGCCCAAAGCGGTAAAGCTGCCCGGTAAGTTCGAGATATTTTCGGCCCTGGTAAAATAAACCGCCAGCGAGCTAAAGAAGATAAGCGAAATCAGCGTCATCATAAAGGGCGGCACTTTGGCCTTGGCGATGACCACGCCGTTGATAAGCCCAATCAGCGCGCCGAGCGCCAGCATGACGACCAAGGCCACGGGCACCGCCAGCGGGCTACCGCTCAGCACGCCGCCGCCTTCAAAGAGCAGCACGCCCCACAAAGGCGACTGCTCAAACAGCACCGGATTGGCCGCCCCAGTCATCACCGCGCCGCCCAGCACGCTCGTTACCGCAATGACTGCAATCTGGGATAGGTCGATACCCGCAGTGATAAGCACGAGGGTTTGACCCACGGCAATTGCTAAGAGCGGCCACATGTTCGAGGCGATGTTCGCTAAGTTCTGCGGGCTGGCTAAGCGCGGGATAAAGGGCCACAGAACGAGAAACAAGAGCCCCGCCAAGAGCAGCACGAAGTACTCCGAAACGATGAGACGGCGGCCCAGCTCGCCCAAGCGTTCGCGCCGCGTGCGGGGCGGCGTGACTGGCGAGGATTTCGCGGTGCTCATAAGGCGGTGCTCATAAGACAGTCTTCATGTCGCAGGGGTTCAAGGGGCGGGGTTTGCCCCGCCCCTTTGTCCCAGTCTTACTGGTCGGCCAAGAGGACGCAGCCCCACATGTCCATCTCGCGCTCGCCGATGTTGTCTTGGGTCAGCGCAAAACCGGGGTCGTCGATCTGCTCGCTGGGTTGGGTTTCGCCCGCTTCGATGGCCTCCAAGAGCGCCGAAACGGTCGCGTCCGCCTCGAAGAAGAGGTCTTGCACCCCGGTCGCGTCCACATAGCCCTCTTTCATCAGCCTGCACGCGGTGACGTCGCCATCTAAGCCGCCCAAAATCACGTGGTTCGGGTCGCCGATAGGCGCCCACATGCCGCGCTGCGCCAAGGCCGCGCGTATCTGCGGGAAGAGGAAGTCCGACGAGGTGAAAATCATATCGACGTCCGGGTTGGCTTGGAGGGCGCTCTCCAGGTTCGCCAACGCTGTATTGGCGTCCCAGTTGGTCGGCACCTCGATGGGCTCTTCGAACAGGTCGGGGTACTTGTTAATCACATTGAAAAAGCCCTCGCGCCTTCCGATGGCGTTGGTGTCGGCCAGAGCGCCCACCATGATGAGGGGCTGCACCTTACGGTCTAGGTTGAGTTCGCGCGCCTGCTCCGCCAAGTGCTCGACCGCCTGCTCGGTGATGGTGACGTTGTCGGCAACCACCACGACGGCGTTATTCGGGTTGTCGGGGTTCGGGGGGCGGTTGAAAACGGCGATAGGGACGTCTGCGGCGTTCGCTTCACCGATAATGGTAATCGCGCTCGCGCCGTCTTGCGGGATGATGATGATGCCGTCGACGCCTTGGGCGATACAGTCGCGGACCTGCTCCAACTGCCGGTTGGCGTCCTCGTTGGCGTTGCGCTCAATCACCTCTACGCCCTGCTCCTCGAGCGACTGGGTCATGGCGCGGTGCCCGGCGACCCAGAACTCCGTCTCTAAGTCTTGATAGGCGAAGCAGACGCTCTGCGCGCTCACCGCGGCGGCGAGCATCAGCAGACTCAAAAACATTCCGATGTGCAAAACTTTTTTCATGCTTTACGCTCCTTTAAATGACGACTGAATGACGACTGAATGACGACTGAATGAACGACGACACGTGATGTTACGGACTGGTCTTTTACCGTGTGGCGAACGTGCGGCAACGCTAGCTCACGCCACCACCTCCCTTACCCCCAGGCGACACTCGCTTGCCACACGCTTGTTGATGCGCCCGTGGTGCGCTTTGACGGCCTCTAGGTCTCCCTCCCGAAACGCTTCCAAGATAGCTTTATGGTCGCTAGTCGCCATCGTCTCGTCGTAGTTAGGGATGGCCTCGGCACGAAGATACAAAACTGCGGCAATCTGCGCGACCAGTTCACCCCAGGCGCGCGCTAAGAGGGGGTGGTCGGCGCGTTCAATCAGATATTGGTGAAAAGCCATGTCCGTGGTGCGCACCCCCTTGAAGTCGCTTTGCTCGATAAACGCCTTTTGCTCTTCGGTGAGCTGCTCGAGCTGCTCGAAATCGCGTTGGGTCAGATCATCTATCACGCGCTCTGCGGCGAAATTCTCGAGCGTCGTCCGCATCGAAAAGATGGCGTCAACGTCCCCCTCTCTAAAGACCCGGACGAACACCCCCCGGTTTGGCTCGGCCACGACTAGACCCTCGCGCTCGAGCAAAATAAGCGCCTCTCTAACCGGCGTGCGACTTACGCCAAGCTGCTTGGTCAAAGCCGTTTCCGCGAGGTGCCCTCCGGGTTTGAGGCGGCCCTCGATAATAGCCGTGCGTACCTGCGCGACGACCTCGTCACGCAAGTTGACGGGGCTAATGGTGGAAAAGGCGCTCACAATCGCAAAATCACTCTCTCTACACGAGTAAATGGCTCGTTGGCAAGATTATTCAGTTACGCTTTGTTGCATACTGTATACGGTTTAGTAGAGACTGTCAAGGGCTGGCTTATTTGGATAGACCCCTAAAAGTCGTATGACCTGCCCAGGGGAAAGAGCAGCGTAGTCAACCAGCGAGGAGAGGACTGGCCGGAGAAGCGTTGCCAAGGAGACTTCTTGTCAATGAGATGATGGTTCCAACGCCAAAGTGCCTCTTTGAGCCAGTCGGTCAAGCGGTGGTCTGCTTTAACGACTCTTTTACGCGTACGCCTCCAGATTCCGTGGTAGAGATTTTCCGAAGCGTTGTTGGTTAAGGGCATGTCGGGATGGAGCCAGATGAGCTTGAGCCCCTGCCAAGCTTTGAGGAGTGCTTTAAGTTTGGCGGCTCCGTAGCGTTGAACGAGGAACTGGAGAAACCGCTCGGCATCTTCTAAGCTGTCTTGTTCATATAAACAGCGCAGGCTGAAAGCAACACCCTTTCGCTCTTTTTTGGTGAAGTGGGTTAGCACATCTTTTATGACGTGAAACCAGCAGCGGCCATGAGGCGTATCGGCGAACCACTCGCAAGCTGCTCGAATCGCTTGGCAACCGTCGCTGATAACGGCTTTGGGATGATGCTCGGCGACCAGGTCACGCACGACTTCTTCGCTGCGTTTGGGGCTAAGCGCATAGCCCAGCACCGCTTGACTCGCCACGTCCGTAAGGGTGTAGGCCCAACCCCCACCCACTTTGAACTCATCCAAACTCGCTATCTCCGGCTCTTTCTCGACCTTGGCGACTAAACGCTCAACACGCCAGCCGCGCAACGCCTGCCAGTTTGCTCGTGTTTGCGGCTTGATGGGGTAGCCGAGATGGGCCGCTATCTCGTCGGCACAGCCTTCATCGACGCCATGTACATCTAAAATTGCAAAGATACCCTCTACTTTAGAGCTGTACCATTTGGCTCTGGGCACCTCAGGAGGATAGATACAGCACAGGAGCTTGAGGCACCCTCTACAGCGTACCTTCATCACTTTGGCCTCCCGAACGCCTTGCACATCTCGCAACTTTCGCAGTCGGTAGCCGCCGTGCTCTGGTTTTTGAAGCTTGCAGTTCGGGCAGCTTACAGGGAGTAAGCTGGCTTTGGGGTAGGTGAATGTTTCCACAAACCTAACCTACCCCTTCTCTTTTTACCCCATACGACTTTTGTAGGACTATCCTTATTTGAGGGTGCAACTCAGCCAATGGGGGAAGAAAAGGCGTGGTGCCTTATGGTGTCATGGGAGACGAGCGGCTGTTTTGAACAACGCCTAGCTCTTAAAGAGGCCATACGACCTGCTCCAGGGCGCGACCACTGCATCCCGGACTGTTTCATACGAAAGCCGATGACGCTCTTGTTGACGCCTTCGACTTGTCCGGAGCCGATGGGTAAGCCGCGCTCCCTGTAGTGGGGGTAGTTCGTGAGGTGCTGACGTTCATGAAGATAACGCAAGGCAGTTTAGGTTGGTTCGTCTTGACTAAACCGGAGGTTTGAGTCGTGTGTATGCTCATCTAGCCAGGCCGCAGCATCAATCTCGCCGCGTAACCACTGCGCTCTTGTGGTGGCACGCTGCGGCTCATCCCAAGCAAGGGCTTCCATAAGGGTATCAAGGTAGGAACTGCTGTGGTAGACGTCGATGATGTGTGGGATACCAAGATGCTCGTAAAGGTTTTTGATCCAACTCGCGCCATCGCTCAGGCCGACGACTTCATCGGTTTGTCTCAGACCTGCTTCACGCATCAGCCCCGCTACTTGGTCGGTAAACGCTGTCGCCTCACAAACATCGGCCAAAAGGGCGCGTTGCTGAGGTGCAGACACCGGGTGGATAACCGCACTCTTGATCTCAATGCCGCCACAGACGCCGTCTTGAGCTTTTTCGAGCACCCGCACCCCGTCAACTTCAAGCACCACTTTCCGCCCTCGTCCTGCTAGCAAAGGCGCATCTCTGGTTGTGTCCAACAGTTCGCGCGTTTGTGCCTGACAAGCTTTGGCGTAAGGTTGGGTCAGACGTTCCAAGCTTGCGCGGCTCATGCCGGGCAACATCTCAAAGTCACGGCTAACTTCCACTGCTTTTTCGTACGACAAAGCGCTACTCAGGCGCATCATCACGTTTAGCGCGCCCGCGGTCCAGCCACTGCTGTCTAAGTTTGGGTCCAGGGCGACTTGGCAACGGCAGGGCTCGCCCGTAACGCAATGTCTGCCGTCTTTGTGTTCGTACCTTTGACTGGGTACGCGCACGCTCCCCCAGAAGTGCTTGACCTCAAGCTCGCCGCGTCCGTCTTTATGCCAACCCTCGCTTTTATGTACCAGAGGGGGGAAAATCCTGGCTCTGTACCAGGTGCTGCATCAGGCGACTCATTAAGCTACTTTGGCGTTTGAGTAAAGCCGCTTCTATTTCGTTCACGCTCGCTTGCGTCCCTAGCTCCTGCTTTATCTCCGCAACAATGCTTCTAATGATGGCGTCCAGTTCTTCTACCCTTTGCTCTGCGTCTGTTGTCATCGTTCTGTTTTATCACCCCCGCTCACTGAGTTGCACCCTTTACTGTTGCAAGAATAAACTTACCCCCTGCAAAATTAGCCGCTCAACTGCCCAATGATCGCAAACATCGGCAGGAACATCCCGGCCACGATAAAGCCGACCACGCCGCCCAAGAACACGATAAGCAGGGGCTCTAAGGCCGCAGTAAGCCCCTCGACCGCCTCGTTCACCTCGCGCTCGTAAAAGATGGCGATTTTTTCCAGCATCCCGTCCACCGCGCCCGTCTCCTCGCCGATGGCTATCATCGAACTCACCAGGGGCGGGAACACGCGCGGGTGCTCGATCAAGGTGGTGCTAATCTGCTCGCCGCGCTGCACGCCCTCTTTGGCCTCGTCGAGCACGTTCTCGACAATGACGTTGCCCGAAGTGCCCTTGGTAATCTCGATGGACTCGATAATGTTGACGCCGCTTTTTAAGAGCAAGCCAAAGGTGTTTGAAAAACTCGCAATGGCGGTTTTTTGGATCAAAGTGCCCAGCACGGGCGCCTTGAGTAAAAGGCCGTCAATCATATGGTGGCCTTGAGGTGTGCGGTAGTAAAAGCCGACGCCCATAAACGACCCGACGCTCAGGAGCGCGAGCAGCCACCATTTAGAACGCAAAAAATCGCTTATACCCATGAGCATACGGGTGATGAGGGGCAGATCACCGCCAAGGCCCGTTAAGATGCTTGCGAACTGTGGCACGATGGCCGTGAGCAAAAAGTAGGTCACGGCGAGCGCGATAACGAGCACCACCACGGGGTAGGTGAGGGCGCTGCGAATTTTGCCGCGGAGGGCCGCCTGCTTTTCTTGGTACGCGGCGATACGTTCTAAGATACCGTCCAAGTTGCCCGAGACCTCGCCCGCGCGCACCAGATAGATGTAAAGACGGTTGAAAATTTTGGGGAACTTGGCGAGCGCTTCGGAAAGGGGCAAGCCCGTCTCGACGTCCTCGCGGATTTTTTTGAGCGCATTCTTTAGGCCCTGCTTTTCGGCCTGGCGCTGCAAAATGGCGAGCGACTGCACCACGGGCAGACCTGCGTTGATGACCGTGGCGAACTGGCGGCTAAACACCGTGACGTCTCGCGGGGTGACCTTGCCGCTCGGGTCGAGCCAGGGGGGGAGTTTGAGGTCGGCGTTGAGGCCCGTTTTGGGCGCTCTGATCTCGCTGATGAAATAGCCTTTTTCGCGTAGCGAGGAGGCGACGTCGCGCTGCGAGCCCGCTTCCATCGTGGCGGTGACCATCTTGCCGCTACGGTCCCTCGCTTTGTACTCATATACTGGCATTCTTTCCTCCGGGTTGCGCCCTGACTGGCGTTAATCTAGCGCCCAGTTTAGCGGCCCCCAAGCGCGCCCGCTGGAAAATTTGTTACTTGTCCTTGGCTCTGAGCCGTGTGACGCGTGGTTGCGCTCGGTACAATAAAACTTATGTCCTCAGATATACGTTCAGAAACCACGTCGTCAAAAGGAGAAAACGAAGAGAACCTTCAGAAACGGGCTCAGGCGGTGTTGCGCGGCCTTGAAGAGCTCTACCCCGACGCCAAAACCGAACTCGAGCACGCCACCCCCTTCGAACTCCTCGTCGCCACCATCCTGTCCGCCCAGGCCACCGACAAAAGCGTGAACGCCGCGACCCCCGCCCTGTTCGCGCGCTACCCCGACGCTCCCGCGCTGGCCGCGGCCACGCCGGAGGCGCTCGAGCCCCTCATCAAACGCATCGGGCTCTTCAAGACCAAGGCCAAAAACCTCGTCGCCACCGCCCAACGGCTCACCCAAACCTACGGCGGCGAGGTGCCCAACGACTTTGCCGCGCTCCTGACGCTGCCCGGCGTCGGGCGCAAGACGGCCAACGTGGTGCTCTCCAACGCCTTTGGGCGGCCCGCCGTCGCGGTGGACACGCACGTGGGAAGGCTCGCCCGGCGGCTCGAGTTTTCAAATCACAAAAATCCCGACAAGGTGGAAGCGGATTTGGAGAGCCTCTTCCCCCAATCCCACTGGATTTTTCTCCACCACGCGCTCATCTTGCACGGTCGCCGCGTCTGCTTCGCGCGCAAGCCGAACTGCGCGGGCTGCGCCCTGAGCGCGCTCTGCCCCAGCAGCCTTGTTTAGAAACCACACAAGCGTTCTGTAAGCCTTGCTATCTCCTCCCAAACGCCCTTTTGCTACCATCCCCTTTATGTATGATCTCACCATCATCGGCGCGGGACCCATCGGGCTCGAGGCCGCCATTCTCGCCAAGCGCGCGGGGCTCGATTACGTGGTGCTCGAAAAAGGCTGCTTGGTCAACGCCATTTTTGAATATCCGACCTACATGACGTTTTTCACGACCTCGGAGCGGCTCGAGATTGGCGGTCATCCCTTCGTCACCGCGACCGATAAAGCGACCCGCAAAGAGGCGCTCGACTACTACCGCAAGGTCACGCAGAACGAGGCTTTGAACGTCCGCACCTTCGCGGCAGTCTCGGGCTTAGGGCGCGTGCCGGGCGGTTTTGAACTTACTGTGCAGCCGGACAAAAGACCCACTGAGACGTTGCGCACCCGCAAAGTCGCACTCGCCACGGGCTACTTCGACAACCCCAAACGGCTGGGCGTGCCCGGCGAGGAACGCGCCAACGTGTCGCACTACTATACCGAAGCACACCCTTTCTGGCGGCGCAACGTCACCATCATCGGCGCGGGGAGTTCCGCCGCGGACACCGCCTTAGACCTCTACCGGGGCGGGGCGAGGGTGACGATGATTCACCGCGGCGAGGGTTTTCGCCATTCGCTCAAGTACTGGATTCGGCCCAACCTGGAAAACCGCGTCAAGGAGGGCAGCATCACCGCGCACTTCAACACGGTGGTCAAAGAGATTACCGAAACGGAGGTCGTTGCCGAGCGGGAAGGTGAGATTTTGCGCATCCCCACCGACTTCACCTTTGCTTTAACCGGCTACTACGCCTCGCCGACGCTTTTGGAAAAAATCGGCGCGGACCTAGACCCCGAGACCTACGCCGCGGAGCTTAACGAGGACACCTTTGAGAGTTCCGTGCCCGGCCTCTATCTGATTGGCTCGGCGGGTTTCGGCACCCGCACCAGCGACGTGTTTATCGAGAACGGCCTCGTCCACGCGCGGCGCGCGCTGGCGGACATTGCTGAGAAGATAACCGCCGAAAGAGTGACGGAAGACATTACCGCAGAAACCGAAGCGCCCCTCGAGCCCGTTCCCGTCTGAAAGCCGAGCGTTGTAGGGGTAGCGGCCTGCATTCGTTTCAGCCCCTCGCTTCTTGGCGTTACGGCTTTCTTGCGTTACGCACAAATCTGCAACGGTTCCCAAAGAACGTGTGGAAAAGCCCCTACTCTGTAAGAGGCTTTCGCACGCGCCCACTTGGATGGGCTAGACTAATTCACTGTGAACGCTTGCCTTAACGAGCCTGTGAACGGGCTCGAGCCCGCCCCCACCCGCCCCCGCGTCTTTTGCGCCATGTCGGGCGGGGTCGACTCGTCGGTGGCGGCTTCGTTGTTGCAAGAGGGCGGCTTCGAGGTGGTGGGCTCGATGATGCGCTTCTGGCCCGACGAGCGGCCTGCGGGCGCTTTTGACCTCTGCTGCTCGCCCAACGCCGCCTATGACGCGCGCCGCGTCGCCGACGCCATCGACGTGCCCTTCTATCTGCTCGACTACCGCGACAGGTTCGCTGACATCGTGATCGACCCCTTCGTGCCCACCTACGAAGCGGGCGAGACGCCCAACCCCTGCGTGTGGTGCAACCGCGACATCAAGTTCGGCGCATTTTTGCAAAAAGCCAAGATGCTGGGGAGCGACTTCATCGCCACCGGTCATTATGTCAGGCGCGTGGACGGCCCCGACGGCCCGGAACTCCACCGCGGCGCGGACGACAGCAAGGACCAAACATACTTTCTCTGGGCGCTTCCCCGCGAGATTTTGCCCTACCTGCTCTTTCCCTTGGGCGACCTCACCAAAGACGAGGTGCGAAGCCTCGCCGAGGCGCGCGGGTTCGCCACCGCCGATAAAGCCTCGTCGCACGGGCTCTGCTTTGTTTCCTCGTCGGTCAAGAACTATCTGTTGGAGGAGAGCGCGCCCAACCCCGGCCCTATCCTAGACGCGTCGGACGGTTACAAAGAGATTGGCAGGCACCAGGGCGTGCAGTTTTACACCATCGGGCAGAAAAAAGGCTTGGGCCTTCACCACTCGCATTTGGAGAGGTTCGTGCTCAAGCTCCGCGCCGAAGACAACGCGGTTATCGTTGGAAGTCGTGCGATGTGCCACTGGAGCGGGTTAAAGGCGAACAAGCTGAACCTTTTGGCGGATAAAGACACGCTGCCCACGCGCGTGACGGCGCAAACGCGCTACCGCCAAGCGCCGGTCCCCGCCACGCTGACGCTCACGGGCGACGACACCTTCGCGTTGGCCTTTGACGAGCCCATGTTCGCCGTGACGGTCGGTCAGTCGGCGGTGTTCTACGACGGCGACAGACTCTTGGGCGGCGGGGTCATTCGGAGCCGCGGCTAAGACGTTACGGATTTAACAGGTGTAGCGGGTGAGAATGGATTAACATACGGCTCCTGGGGAAGCCTTGAGGGGTGGCAACGCCGACTTTATAGCAGGAACACCCTGGTTTGAAGAGAATATAGTCCAGGGGTTGCTGTGTGTAACGGAGTTTCGGGGATGAGACCTGCGTTGAATCGCTTTAGTCTTTATGCAATCCGCTGTAAGCCTTAAAAAGGAGCCGTGTCTCATGCGCATATCCGAGGAACAGAAATAAAACCGACCGTTGCCGCGAAGATCATCTGGACGGTGCCTGGGGCGCTGCAAACGGGGTATGGCCGGTGATTTGGCTCGAGACCTTCCGGGGCGAACTTTTGTGCTTAAACACCGGAATGCGCATCCGGCTCGAGCCCTCCGGGGACGCGTCTAAGCTTCTGTCCGAATTGGGCGGCGCGGTCACGCTCCTTTACGAAGGCCCTGAGACCGTCTGCTACCGGGTGCTGGACGAGCTCAAGAGCACCCTGCGCCTAGAGGGCACGATGCTGTCGGTCGCGGCCCTGGAGAAGAACGTAAGGCGCGCGTCGTGAGTTTGAGGCGCCCGGAGCAAAGCGGCCGACTTCGCTGCCGTGGTCGACTCCGGCGGGCTCTCGCCGGGCGCTGACAGCCGTTCAAAAAACGAAAAAAGGACGCAGCCCCAAAACTTCAGAGCGCGTCCTATATCTGGTGGGCCCTGCTGGACTTGAACCAGCGACCGATCGATTATACGCCTCACCCCCATTAGCTGAGGTGAGGCGAGTATATTAAGAGCGTCAGAGACGCGAATCTGCTATGGTGGTAGCTGACTTGAGTACGTCCAAAACAGGCCGTTTTGCAGAGTTGGCACACTATAGGCACACAGAAAAAGGGGGAGTTTTCGCGTCTGGTGGCTCAAAAGCGCAAAGATGTAAGGTACTACAACCCCGCCTCGAGCGAGAGCCTGGTACGTCAACGCGACCGGGCCATCTTCTTTGACGTGGTGCGCAAGCACTACCCCGAAGTCACCGAGGCTTTGAACGAGATGGTGGGGCCGCTCGTTGATGAGGTCAGGGACCACGCCTCCCTCACCGCCCCGTATCTGGCTCACCTTTATCGCCTTTATAAAGAGGAGCCAGAGGGGTATGAAGCCCATAGACAAAACGAGCCCGATCAGGTTGACCTGACGCTCGAGATAGCTCACGCTCTGTACGCTTGGGCTGACGACTTTTCCCATCTGAACCTTCAGCTCGAGAAGTGGGCCTTTGGGCGGGCGCTCGAGCACAGCAAATTCTTTCACAGGGAGGAAGCGCAGCGCTTAAGCGTGTACATCCCTGCTCCTGAACACTATGAGGAGTACACCCTTGCGGCAACTTCCGAGACGTGGGCAAGCCCGAACGCGCCTGAGTTTTCGTTTGAGCTTATGAGCGTGCCGAGGTATCAGCACCTTTTGAAAGAAGCCCCTGACACCCCTTCCATACAAGCCCTCGACAGAGGTTTCATCAAAGCGTTCAAAGACCGCACGCTCGACTATGATCCCTCACGCGAGACGCGGGCGGAGGCAGACGAGCGGATACCTTACCTGCTCGAGCTTTTCGAGCGGCGGCTAAGGGAGCACTTCGACGCGGTGCAAGAGGCGATAGAAGCTGAGGGCTGGAAACCCGTACCCAAGAAGCGCGCAAGGACAGTGAGCAAGCTTGACCATTACTTCTGGCTCTTTTGGCGCTTGGCGGGCATGACGAATAAGGAGATTGCTGAAGTTTGGACGGATCAGGAAGCGAGGGACAAGCTACTGCGTTATGTGGGGGAGGTGCCCCCGCTCGTCTCTCGGGAGGCTTCTACAGGGAAAGAGGGGCCGGAGCTGCTCGAGGCTGAAAAGGCTGTGTCTAAGGCGGTGAATAAGCTGGCTAAGTCTATTGAGTTATCGGTATAAATAGCATCTGACTGAGGTCATTTTCTACTTTTTGGCAAGGATTTGGAACTCAGCAGGACTTTACGCAAGCTGTAATAAGCTACTTCACCAGCTTCTTTGAATTTGCGAGATGTTGTTTGCGAGTAACTTCTGATTTGTAATAGTCCCCACTTATAAGTCGTACTATTTCGGGAAGGCTTTTCAACGAATAGATAATTTGACCGTTCTCAACGCTTATAGCCGCGTTAAGGGT
Source organism: Trueperaceae bacterium (assembly GCA_965214995.1). Taxonomy (GTDB): domain Bacteria; phylum Deinococcota; class Deinococci; order Deinococcales; family Trueperaceae; genus CBDCCT01. Next base: position 1,619,798 of record CBDCCT010000002.1, on the reverse strand, counting down.
GGGAACTCGTTTTAGCTCGCTCTGTAGGTGTCCAATTTCTAACGTATCCAAATGATCCGCAGCATACAACCCGGCCACTTTACGCGTAAGGGGGAAATTTTTGCCGAGGTCCTCCTTCATCTTTTCATAGTCAGAAATAAGATTCACCTTTTCTAGTCTTGTCATAACTTCCGAGGCAATTTCCTTAATAACGTCGTCTAAGCTGAAAATCTGTTGGAACCTCATTTTGTTTGAAACAAACAAAGTTCCTTGAGAGCAGACGCAGTCAATCCCCTTGTCAAAGATGAAGAAAAGCTCTTTATACTCATCGTAATATCCGTTGAGTAGAAACAGACCAAAAAGTTTTGACTTACCAAGTTCCTGAGACTCTGTAAACTGTCTGAAGAAATAAACAGGATCAAATCCCTCACGTTCAGCAATTAACACGTAGTAGCGGAGCCTTTCAATAAAGTTCTTTTCGGAAGCAAACTGGTTAACTGACTCTACAGGCTGAAGCTTGGCCAGCTGTTCTTTAATCGTGCCTGCGTGCGCATCGGACAAATCTAAATACTCAATCGCATATTTAGAAGATGCGGAGCCTGGGTCATACGGGCTCACGCTTAAGCGATCTCTCGTTAGCCACCGCAGGTTGCTACGCGTAAACGATGCGATAGTGCGCCCGAACTCAGCCCGCACCATATCTGTGATACCCATAATCTGAAATTCTGGGAGTGTGTCATCCTCTGATTCGGGCCTTGCAGCCAAACAGATATTTAGTGTCCAATCTTTATAGTCGTGGGTTAGTACGGTCTGCAAAATCTCTTCGGGTTCTGTTGCCACTTTCTACTCTCCTGTTTGCAGGCTGCTTAGCGATACGTAAGCTTTCGCTGATTTTGATCATCAGGATTGTATCACCCGGCTTGACAGTCCTGCTTGATAAGAGAGTTACCGTGTATCCACCAGCCGTGCCCACTTTGTAAACCTTCTTGTACATGTAGTGCAGAATTGGGTTGATGTGAACCAGAGTGTTGCGAACATAAAAAAAGGCCATTGTCAGAAAAAATAAGATTAGCAGTAAATTTTGTGCAAGTTCCTCAGTGAGAAGCCCTACCAAAGGAATAGCGTAGGTAGCAAGGTAGATTACGGGTTGCTCCGGGATGCCTTCTACAGACTCTATTTTGACAGAAATTGGATTAAGCGATTGAACAATCTTTAGATACATCCCTGTCGCCACTACCCCTATAACAAATCCGCTGAGGTAAAGGATGGACATAATTATCTTACCCTCAAAAGCGTTGTAGAGGCCATAGATGAAAGCGAAAGGCCATAAGGCACCTACAAATAAAAGTACCTTAGCTAAAACTGTAGGCATATCTCTGCCTCCGTTTTATCTACCATCCCAGCAAGTTCACGCCCCATCATAAACCATTCCACTCCAGAATCATCGTTGTAACTTGGGCGGATAACAATAGTGAGAGCTATTCTTCACCCCGCTTCAGTCAAGGTAATATTATACCTTAATTATTAAGGCATTTGCAGCCAGAAGTAACTTTTTCTTTAGAGTGAATGTTTGCTCAAGAAGGGGGCTGTTTATGGGTTTTTGCGTAGGATTGCCTCTACTTAAGGTAGCCAAAAACGCTCAAACCCTTAAGTAGGTTCACCGCCCCCCGCCTCCCGCCGTACCCTTTTCGGGTGAGTCAATTACGCGGAGGTGAAACCAGCCATGCAACCTGAAAGCCCCAAACCCAGAAAGCTCCTCAAACCCGACGCCGTAGCGCACCGCCTGGACGTGCCCCTGAGCACCGTTTATGAAGCGGCCAGACAAGACCGGATCGGCGGCCTCGTCCGTTTCGGGCGCAAGGTCCGCTTTGACCCCGACAAGTTCGAGGCGTGGCTCGAGGCGGGCGGCGAAGCCTTACCCGGCGGCTGGCGTCAAGAGCCGGAAAACTAACGGTGACGACTCCCCTACCCAAGGCGGGCGACATGACCCCCTCGGATTACCTACGGCTTGGTTTGGCGCTCGTGCCCTTGCATCCCAACGAAAAGCGCCCGGTAGGTCACGACTGGCAGAACCGGCCTGTCACGGACGAGGCGGGAATGGCGCGGCTCGAGGGTAAGGGGGTCGGTTTACACCACAAGGCGAGCGGCACCGTCGTTTTAGATGTTGACTGTTCCGAGCTAACCAAGGAAGCCCTAAGCAGCATCGGGCTTGACCTCGAGGTGCTGCTAAACGCCCCCGGCCCCAAGATAAAGACGCCCAACAGCCTGAAACCTCTTTACCGGCTATCCGACGGGCTCGAGCCCCACATCAAACAGCTCAAGTTCGTTAACCCGCAAGACCGAGCCGAGAGCATCACCGTTTTCGAGCTACGCGCCAACGGTCAGGACGCGCTACCTCCAAGCGTCCACCCCTCCGGCGTGCCCTACGCCCTGCTCGAGCCGCCCGACAGTTACGAAGCCATTCCCCTGCTACCGGAGGAACTAAGGGAGCTTTACGAACATTGGCGGGACCTCGAGCCCCTGATGCAAGCGGCGTCACCCTGGTACACGCCGCCCAAAGTAGCGAACCGGAAAGCGAACAGAAAGACAGAGGACGTGATCGAGCATTTTAACGAGGCGGTAGAGGTCGAGGCGGTGCTCGAGCGCAACGGCTACAGACGCGTGCGAGACCGCTACCTCTCCCCCTCCTCTAAAACGGGCGCGCCCGGCGTGAGCTTGTTGGACGGCAGGGCCTACAGTCACCACGCGGGCGACGTTCTAAACGACGGCTACGCGCACGACGCTTTCGACTGTCTAAGACTTTTGGAGGCGGGCGGCGAATGGAGGGCGGCCTTAGACATGGCTCGAGAAGAAATCGGCTTACCCGCGTTCAAAAGGGACAAGGCCCAAACCAAGGGGAACGCGAAAACCGCCCCAAAGCCCCAGCGCACGCCCAAGCTCGTGTTTATGGACACGGTAGAGGCGGAAGAGGTGAGCTTCTTATGGCACCCCTACATCCCGCTAGGCAAACTCACGCTTCTCGAGGGCGACCCCGGCTTAGGCAAGACCTTTATCTGCTTAGCCCTCGCCGCCGCCGTGACGCATGGCGGCAAGTGGCCCAAGGGGGACGGCGAAACGCTCAGCTTCACCCCCTCGACGGTTCCCCCTAGCAGCGTCATCTACATGACCGCAGAGGACGGGCTAGCGGACACCCTCAAACCCCGCCTCGTGGCGGCGGGTGCCGACTGTAGCCGCGTGGCGGTGTTACAGGGCTATACGGAAGTGTTCAACGGTGAAGAGGTCCAGCGGGCGCTCACCTTAAAAGATATTGACGTGCTCGAGAAAGCGGTGCAACAGACGGGGGCTAAGCTTGTCGTGGTTGACCCCGTACAGGGTTATTTGGGCGCGGACACAGATATGCACCGGGCGAATGAGGTACGCCCCATCTTGGCTAAGTTGGGAGAGTTAGCGGAAACCTACCGTTGCGCCGTCTTGGGCGTGAGGCACCTCAACAAGTCGAACAAGGGGAGCGCCCTACTCCGGGGCTTGGGCAGCGTTGACTTCACCGCCTTCGCGCGTTCGCAGCTCGTGGTAGGCAAGCACGGCGAACAGCGGGTGGTGGCGCACGTCAAGAGCAGCTTAGCCCCGCCCGGCTCGAGCCTCGTGTACGACATCCAGGAGGGGCGGCTCGTGTGGCTCGGCTTAAGTGAGGCGACCCCTGAAGACGTGGCCTTTACCCCCGTGAGGCGGGAAACGGGCGACGGCGCGGAAAACAAGCTCGAGGAGGCGAAGGCGTTCATCAGGCTCTTGCTGGACGAGGGGCCGAAAAAGGCCAAAGACGTGCAGTCTGAAGCGAGAGAGGAGGGCGTGAGCAAAGCGACCCTGAAGCGTGCCAAAGAGGAGTTAGGCGTCAAGAGCACCCGCGTCAACCCGAGCGGGGAGGAGCGGGGTAAGGGTGAATGGTACTGGCACGACCCCGCCCAGCTCGTGAGTATTGACGAACAGGGCGAGCTTATCGTGCAAAGCGAGAGCGAGGTAACGCGGCGCTACGCCCAAGAGCCAAAAAATGAGCCCCTTGAACCTCTTGAAGAAACGCCGTCAGACACGCGCAAAAAAGAGACCCATCAAGACGCTCATATGAACCCCTTGAATGACACCATAGAAACGCCGTCACAGACAGGAAAGCTTCAAGGCGTTCAAGAAGCTCATGGGAAAGCTTTAGGGGCGGTCAAAGAAGATGAAGCGCTCGAATGGGAGGAGTTCTAATGTCCCCTCGAGACATCCTGAGCACCTTGGAGCGTGAGGGGGTCGTGCTCGAGCCGAGGCTGGCGGCGCAAGGGACGTTTACCGACGAACACCGGAGGCTCATCCGTAACCATAAGCCGGACCTGTTGCGAGAGTTGACGGGAGGCGCGGGCGTGCCCCGGTTGCCTTGGCAGCTCGAGCGGCTGGTGAGGGCCGCGTCTTCATCACAACTTCAGGCCACCCTCAAAGGCGTACATGACCCGGCCCGCTACACCCTGGCGTGGGCGGCGGCGTACTTGACGGGCGACCGTGAGGAGGCGCTGCGCCGCCTCTGGCAGGTTTACGAAGCGTGGCAAGCCGAGCCAGTCAACTAAGGAGAAACGATGGCGAGAGCCTGTACCATCTGTCAGCACCCGGACCTATACGAGATTAACGCGGCGCTTGTCGAGGGCGTGTCCTTACGCAAGCTAGAGGAACGTTACGGCGTGAAGCGCTCGAGCCTTTCCAGACATCAGGGGCGGCACCCGCTGCACTTCGGTTACGAACCGCCGCGTGAAATTACTCGAGAAGACTTCTATAAGTACCTGTGGCAGTTCAGCGTTAAATGCGGGCGCGCTCAGTTACTCTATTGTCCCCTGTGCAAACCGGCTTACCCATCCGCCGGGCTAGCTATGAACCATCTCCTCTGTGACGAGTGCGGCTTTCACTCGCTCGAACTGCTAGCTGAGCAATTGGGCTTCGAGCTTATCCCCTTCTACGGCTGTAAGGAAAAACACAAGGCGAGCTTGGCGGAGAGTGACGCTTACCTGACGGAGATTTTGAGGCGCTATAACAAGCTGCTGGAAACGGGCAAACCCTTTCACCTACCCAGAAAGAAGCGGGACAATTCTTGAAACCCCATGCAAAAGAAACGTTTTTCCGAACCTATGCACAGGAAGTTCTAAAAGGGCGGACAGAGACGGGGTTTTGTGGGTTTTTGGGTCTTCGGGTGAAGCGGGACAAATGAGGTAGATCATGGAAAGAGAATATTTTTTATAAACCGCCTAAAAGTTTGGTATCGCGCACAAGACGTGCTACCTTAGGAGTCAATGTATGCGTGATCGGGATGTGCGAGAAGTGTTAAGAAGCCGCCTAAGAGAGCAGCATGAGGGCGAGCCGGATACGCTTGTTGTCGAAGAGATGGGATTACAACAAGGCTCAGCACGGGTTGATGTAGCTGTAATTAACGGTTACATAAACGGATTTGAAATCAAGAGTGCCAAAGACACTCTAGTACGATTACCCCGACAGGTAGAGCTTTACAGCACCACGTTTGACTACGTAACTGTGCTCTCTGCTAGCAGACATGTTGCAGCCGTTATGACAGTAATCCCTTCTTGGTGGGGAGTGATAGAAGCCAAGTTGGTAAATGGGAAAATAGCTTTCGATCTTACACGGGATTCACTACGCAACTCTGATGTTGACCCGTACTCCCTTGTTCAACTCTTGTGGCGAGAAGAGGCTTTGGATGTCTTAAGCCACCTCGGCTTAGACGGAGGTATACGAACTAAGCCAAGGCGGGTGCTCTGGAAAAGGCTTGCAAGTGAGGTTGAACTTGACACGTTAGCGGCAATTGTTCGGCGCAAACTTAAGAACCGTCAAAACTGGACAACTGCCGTGTCACTAGGGTCATATGGTGATTGACCGCAATTTTCCGCCAGATTTGCGGATTGCCAGGGCCTTCTTGCTCATGAGAACGTCTGTAAATTGCCTCATCACCCCAACTGTAGTGTTCCCCTTTAAATTCAGGCCGCTGCGTTAGTTGCTTGCAGAGGTCGTAAAACTGTTCGTTTCCAGGATTCTGAATCGTGCCCCCTTTAAGAATCAACCAATCCTCCTCTGTTGTATAACGAAGGGTAACTGGAACTTGCATACCGGGTATGAAATCTAAAGCCGCGTCAGGATTGTCAACAATGTAATCGGCAAAGGTTGGCTTGCGCGGCAGATTCCGCTTCTGAAGTGACCTCCATATTTTCCATTCAGAGCGGGGTAGCAATCCAATTGAGTTAGAATCCACCTCGTCTGATATCCTTTGTGGAAAAGCTGTTGCAGCGAAGATAAGCGAGCGCCACGCTTCAACATGCGGGATAACTGAAATAAACGCAACTGCCGCCGAAGTGACTAAGGTCGTTTGGTCGGCTTGGAAGCTACCACAATCTATAAGTAGGTCAACATGTGATGGTTCTACCCGTAACGCAGATAAAACACTTTCGACCCTCTTCTCAAGGGTAAAATCGTCATCAAAGTCGCCTTGTTTCAAAATCAGGCATAACCCAGACGCTTGTATCGTGTCCCTGAGCTGCGACGAAAGCCTTTGTGCTTGAATTAAAGTCGCCGCTGGAATCCCCTTAATATCCTTTTCCAAAAGCTTTGTATGTAGCGTGGTAAGAGCTTCTTCCCCATCATCTGTAGTCTCGCCGTCAACGCTGCGCACGTCCACATAAATTGGGAGTTCTGGTCCCCAATTCTCAGCGATTCTAAGGGCATGGTATTCCAAATGTTCTGATAAAGAACGTTTAGGATTCTCACCCGCCTTATCCCGCTCAATTGCGGGCAACATCACCAAAGGGCGCATGTCCATTTTGACCGTGGTAGACAGATTTGAAAGTGCTGAATACTCACCCATCTTTCCTCGCATGAGCGGCACGTACTGATTTAGTTTCAAGCCAGGTAATGTAACTAAACCTTTTTCCATAAGTTAAGGATAACCGAAGGAAACTAAGAACCCTCTTTCAAAAAGACGTTGTAAGGAAGCTGTGGCAAAACTGTAAGGATGCTGTGACAGCCCTCCTTCTACACTCTTTTTGGGCGGGCGCTGTGCGTTACAACCTCACACCCCCGCCCCTCTTCCAAGACGCCCCCGGCTTTGTGCTGGGGGTTCTTTACTTCGTCACAGAGGGCTCGAGTAACCTCTAATCCGCACAGTACGCACAGAGGAAAGGAAGTTAGAAGGGCGTCATTATTCGGTTTTTCCACACCTAAAAAAGAGTGCCAAAGAACGCATTTTCTAAAGGCGGTTCGGGCCTTTGTCATGGGGTGCCAGCCAAAGCGCATTTGTCATGGGGTTATGAAAAACTTGAGACCTCATGGAGATGTCGAAAATGGTGAGACCTCATGGAGATGCTAGCTAGAAATACGAACCCTTCAGCTTTAGCCGCGCCTCGAGCCCACCTCCCGCGTGACTTTCGCACATCCCCCTCCCTTTCCCCTACGGCGGGTTAAACTTGAGACACAGCCAAGCTTTAAGGGGACACCGTGACACAGCTACAGGACTACCAAAGGACGCTCGAGCGTGAACTCAAAAGAGGCAACGCCACCGAGCACACCTACCGCTCGACCTTGAAGACCTTGCTCGAGTCCCTATTTCCTGATGTAGTGGCGACTAACGAACCCAAACGCATCAAAGCGGGCGCACCTGATTATGTGGTGACAAAGGGCGAGACGCCCCTTGGCTACATCGAAGCCAAAGACATCGGCGTGTCTCTGGATAAAACAGAAAAGAGCGAACAGCTAGGGCGCTATTTGGATTCTCTGGGTAATCTCATTCTTACCGACTACCTCGAGTTCCGTTGGTATGTCGAAGGACAGCACCGCCTCACCGCTAAACTGGCGAGCGTGAACGGTAAAGGGCTGGTAGCCGAGCCCACCGGAGCTAAAGACCTCGAGATGCTTCTCCAGGGTTTCATGAACGTCACCGCCCCCACCATCGGGAGCCCTGAAGCGCTGGCTAAGAAGATGGCCGCGTTAGCGCAACAGATACGCCACACCATCTTGCAAGCCTTTAATGCTGAGGACTTGACCGACGACCGGCCCGACCCCTTGCACGACCAGTACAAGGCGTTCAAGGAGGTGCTAATTCAGGACCTCACCCCGGAACAGTTCGCGGACATGTACGCCCAGACCATCACCTACGGGATGTTCGCCGCCCGCACGAGCCCCAACTTCACCCCGCCGTTTGACCGCTACCGCGCCGCCTACAACATCCCCAAGACCAACCCCTTCTTACGCACCGTGTTTCGTCAGATGGTGGGGCCTGAACTCGAGTCCAGCGTGGACTGGATTGTGGATGATTTGGTCAATCTCTTAGCTCATGCCGACATCGGCGCGATTTTGCAAGACTTCGGCACCCGCACGCGTACCGAGGACCCGGTGGTTCACTTTTACGAGACCTTTCTAGCCGCCTATGACCCGAGGATGCGAGAGGCTCGAGGCGTCTACTACACCCCCGAGCCCGTCGTGTCTTACATCGTGCGGAGCGTTGACCACATCCTGAAGAAAGACTTTAAGCTAAGAGACGGCTTAGCCGACACAAGCATGGTGCGGGTGGTGGACCCGGAGCGGCAGAGCAGCAAAGAGCGCAAAACCAAAGACGTTCACAGGGTGCAAATCTTAGACCCCGCGACCGGGACCGCGACGTTCTTACACGCGGTGATCGACCAGATACACCAAACGGTGGTGGGGCAGACGGGCGGGAACAGGGGGATGTGGTCGGGCTATGTGAAGAACCACCTGCTCCCCCGGCTGTACGGCTTTGAACTGCTCATGGCCCCCTACACGGTGGCGCACATGAAGCTGGGCTTGCAGCTTGCCGAGCTAGGTTATGACTTTGGGAGTGACGAGCGCTTAAAGATTTATCTGACGAACGCGCTCGAGGAGGCGCAGGCGTTCCCGAGCTTGCCGCTCTTCGGGCAGGCCATCGCCAGGGAGAGTCAGGAGGCAGGGGAAGTCAAGCAGGATGCGCCCGTGATGGTGGTGCTGGGGAACCCGCCGTACTCCGGACATTCAGCAAACAATGGGGAATGGATACGTGACCTTTTGCGCGGTAAGGACAACACGACGGGTAAAGAGACAGAGGACTATTTCAAGGTAGACGGTGAGCCCTTGGGTGAGCGCAACCCTAAGTATCTAAACGATGATTACGTGAAGTTCATCCGCTTCTCTCAGTGGCGTATTGAAAGAACGGGCTATGGTGTTCTTGCCTTTGTCAGCAATAACGGCTACCTCGACAACCCCACCTTCAGAGGGATGCGCCAGAGTCTTATGAACACCTTTGATGACCTATACCTGCTCGACCTTCACGGCAGCACTAAAAAGAAAGAGACCGCGCCCGACGGTTCCCCAGACCAAAACGTGTTTGACATTCAGCAGGGTGTGACGGTTGGCTTGTTTGTCAGAAGACTGAGTGACAAAAGAGAACCAAGAATCTACCGTGCCGATCTTTATGGAGTGCGAGAGGGAAAGTATAAGATGCTTTGGGAGAATGATGTATCAACTACGAAGTGGACAGAGATAGAACCAGGAAGTCCGTTCTATCCCTTTACCCACAGAGATAAAAATTTAGTTTCTGAATACGATAGCTATTGGCATACACTTAACATCTGGCAAAACACCTCAACCGGGGTCAAAACACATAGAGATCATTTTGTTGTGGATTTAGAGGCGAGCGCTTTGCAAAAAAGGATTGCTGAGTTTAGAGATTCCTCTATTCCCGATCAACTGATTTCTGAAAAGTTTCGCTTGAAGGACACGAGAGACTGGAAATTGAGTCAAAACAGAAAAAACTTAGCTGGAGTAGAAGATTACACTGTCTATTTCACACAGTATTTGTACCGCCCCTATGACTTCCGAACATACTTTCACCATGAGTTTGTGGTTGAGCTTCCCAGAAACGAAATCATGCGACACCTGCTTAACAGAGACAACATTGCTTTAGGGCTAGGTAGACAGGGCTTAGCAGTCAACGATCCTCAATGGGCACTTGTTGTCACGTCACGAGACCCAGTAGATACAAACGTTTTTAGACGGGGCGGGGTGAATGTCTTCCCTCTCTATCTCTACCCCGACACCTCCTCTAGCACCCTCTTCGACCAACCCACCCCCAACCCCGGAGGCCGCCGCCCCAACCTCGCCCCGGCCTTTCTCGAGGACCTGTCAAAGCGCTTAGAACTCACCTTTGTGGACGACGGCAAGGGCGACTTGGAAAGCACCTTTGGACCTGAAGACGTTTTTGCTTACATCTACGCGGTGTTCCACTCCCCCACCTACCGCGCGCGCTATGCCGAGTTCTTGAAGATTGACTTTCCGAGGGTGCCGCTAACAGGTAGCCCTGAGCTTTTCCGCTCCCTCGTTTCTAAGGGTGAAACGCTCGTGTCTTTGCACCTTATGGAGCGGGTGGGTAGCGTGATGACCTCGTACCCGGTTGAGGGTGACAACGTGGTGGACAAGGTGAGTTTTAAAGAAGACGAGGGCGGCAGGACGGGGCGCGTCTATATCAACAGCACGCAGTATTTTGACGGGGTGCCCTCGGAGGTCTGGGAGTTTTACGTGGGCGGCTACCAGGTGCTTCACAAGTGGCTCAAGGACCGCAAGGGGCGCACGCTTAGCTTTGACGACCTGCGGCACTACGGGTTTATCGTGTCGGCGCTTTTCGAGACCATCGGCACCATGAAAGAAATTGACGAGGTGATAAATGAGGCGGGGGGGTGGCCGCTCGAGTAAAGCTCAAATGTAAGGTTTCTCACACAAACTAATTTTTAACCCTTTATGATTGGCACTATATAAGGCTGTGTACAAAAGTGAGCGCTTGCTCCCGGTCCAGGGGACCGCCCGCGAACTGACGCTGGGTTTTAAGGCACAGCCTTTTTATTTTTCAACCCCCCAATAAATTTTATTTTTGACTGGAATTTTCACGACACCATAGCCTTGGATTCTTCCTGACATATCTTGCCTAAACTTCGATTCCAAACGCTTGAAGTGGTCATACGCTGGTAGCGTCGCCAAACCATTTTTTTCCCACTCATCCCCATGATCGGTAAACTGCCTATAAACATTGTATGCTGCTACATCCGCTACCTGAATTAAGTGAGAGTGTGCAGAGTTTACAAACTTGAGCCTACCGTCAATACACGTGTATTTGAAGCCCGGCCTTAAAGATGAACCATACTGCTTAAGTCGCTCGTGTTGTCTAAGAAGGTTGGCTTTATATTGATTACCTCACGGGGTTGCGCCCGTCATATCATCTATATTGATTGAAGCTGTACCAACATGGTGCAGCTCGTTTTCCACCCGTTGTAACAAAGCATCATACGCAACCGCTGGAGGGTACCACGGTTTAGGGTAATGCTCCTGCATATGAATTTTGTCAACTACTGCCGCTACTAACATTAAATCAGCCTCCAAGACCGCGCTGTAAAAGTGGTCAATAAATGCGTTGAGGTCTGACTCACTAAGGTCGTATCGTTTTAGATACCGATTTTCTCTTTCTAGGGGTCTCCTGAGCCAGTTAGATTTGATTTCTACGGACTCAGTACCAAAATACTCGAGTTTTTTGGCAACGATTTTACTCGTAAGATTTCCAGACTCTTGTGTAGAAATAAGAACCCCGCCAAAGACAAAATGCCGGGATTTCCCTCTGCCGTACTCATGTTTGTTAGCAGCGTATTCCTTTGTTCCAGAATCATCAATATAAACAACATGAGTTGGCATTGGTAAAACATCTCCTTGGGTGACGATCAGTATAAAACCCTAGCACAAGGCTAGGGCTAGAGTCTTCAACTGCTTAATGTCGGCTCACGCCGCCGCTTTTGGCATCCCCACCTCCAGAGCCCGCACGGTGTAACGCGCCAAGTCCCATTCAAGCTGGGCGCACTCGAGACTACAGCGCGCCTCTGCTAAGGCGTCCTCTGCTCCTGCTAAGGCGTCGTGTAGGGGAGAAAGCTCCAGCCTTATCACCGCGTTACGCTGTTCGGCGTTCTTACCGTCTACCCCATCGCACAGCATCCGGGCCTGTGCAAGCTCTAAAGCCCGCTTAGCCTCCGCGTGTGCGACTACCGCGCCTAAGTGTTGAACTTTGGCATCGTTCAGACTACCCGCCGCCGTTTCCAATTGGAGGGAGAGAGAAGGAGCGGCCATCACGCCGCTACCTTCCACTCTTGCTCGAGCACCTCTTCTTCTGCCAACTCGGTAAAGAGGGCTTGTAACTCCTCTTCCCGGTCTGCCATGACCTCGACATCACAGCCGGAAGGGATGAGCACCCAAGAGGCCGGGAGAGAGGCGCGTTCTTGCGCCTCTAACTCCTGAGCCCGCTTGTATAGGGCTTTCGCTTCCTCCTCACCCTCGCCCGCGATGCGCTCGAGTTCTTCAAACGAAAGCAGGTAAGCGTTCTTGTATCCTTTGACCTTGGCTAAGCGTTCGTATTGATTGCGGGTGATAAGCTTGGTAAAGTCCATTTTGAATCTCCTTTCAGATTCCTAAAGGGTTTGTTTGCTTGGTAGGCGCTAACCCTTTAGTGCTCTTATGGTATCACACTATTGAATACATGTCAAGGTATTGACTATATCTCATTCGTGTGATATTATCTACCTTATGAATATGACATATACTGAACCTATGATTCGCTGGCGACTGAAAGAGACGATTGACGCGTTAGGCATAACCCGCTACGCATTGCAGAAAGAGAGCGGGGTAGCTATGAACACCATCCGCACCATGTACGAGGGCGACACGAAACGCCCTGACCTGGAAGTGTTAGATACCCTCATCGCTACTCTCGAGCGGATGACCGGGAAGACATTTGAATTGGGCGACCTGCTCGAGTACCAAAGAGAGGAGCGTTAGGCGATGGCTAGCACAGCCGGACAAATCATCAAACGCGGTGAGCGTAACTTCATCGTGCGCGTCTACATAGGGCGCGACGGGAACGGCAAGCGCAAGTACCTAAACCGGACGGTGAAGGGCGCAAAGAAAGACGCCCAAGCGCTGCTTAACAAGCTCCTGCGCGATAAGGACCTAGGCACCCTAGCGGAACCCTCCCGCACCTCCCTAGACGAGTATCTGGACCACTGGCTCGAAACCGCCGTCAAGCCCCGCGTGCGTGAGGGTACGCACGTCGAATACGCCGCGACCCTGCGCCGCAACGTGCGCCCCGTTCTGGGCGCTAAGCGGCTCGACAGGATTAAGCCTGTAGACATCCAAAGCCTCTACAGCGAGATGCAAGGGCGCGGGCTCAAGAGTTCGGTACGCTACACGCACGCCGTTCTGAAAAACGCCCTCAGCCAGGCGGTGAAGTGGCAGATGCTCAACCAGAACCCCGCCGACTTTGTGGACCTCCCCAGACAATCGGAATCCAAGGTGCGGGCGCTCACGCAAGAGGAGGCGAACCGCTTTCTCGAGACCGCCAAAGAGAGCCGGTGGTATTGCTTCTTCAGCCTGCTCCTCAGCACCGGCCTACGCCCCAGCGAGGCGCTAGGGCTCTACTGGACGGATATAGACCTTGCCAAAGAGACGCTGACGGTGAGACGCGGCTTAAGGCGCATCAAGGGCAAATGGTTGATTGACGAGCCCAAGACGCCCAACGCACGCCGCACGATTCCCCTCCCCTTGAGCCTCGTGCCTCTCCTCAGCGAGCACATGACGGCGCAGCTCGAGCAAGATGCAGACGAGCCGCTAGTGTTCACGAGCCCCAACGGTGGCCCCAAACATGAGGATGGGGTGGTGAAGGACTACTTCAAGCCGCTGCTCAAGAAAGCAGGTCTACCCAAAAGCGTGCGCCTTTACGACCTTCGGCACACGCACGCGACCCTCTTGCTTCTGGCGGGCGTCCATCCCAAGGTGGTATCTGAACGGTTGGGGCATAGCAGCATCACCATCACACTCAACACCTACAGCCACGTGCTACCCAACATGCAGAAGGAAGCCGCCGAAAAGCTCGAGGCGCTGCTCTTCAGTACCCCGGCGAGCGCGGGCGAACACCTCCCAAACTAAGCGGCACACTATAGGCACACAAAAGGCGAAACGCCCCAGAGTATCCGGGGCGTTTCTTACGTCTGTGACGCGATGGTGGGCCCTGCTGGACTTGAACCAGCGACCAATCGATTATGAGTCGACTGCTCTAACCAACTGAGCTAAGGGCCCCCACGTCGGTCACGAGCGACGCGAAGGATATTGTAGCAAGGGACGTTTGCCCTGTCCAGCAAAAAGAGACCGTGGGCGCGAATTGAGCTTATACTCTTAGAACCTTCCCGGTTCGGGAGCGTTTCTAAAAGGAGGCTTTTCGTGTCCAGAGAACCCATCTACCTTACCCCAAAGGGACTGGAAAAGACCAAGGAGGAGCTTCGTTATCTCAAGGAGGAAAAGCGCCAGGAGCTAGCCGACTATATGGGCTCCGCCATCGCCGACGGCGACCTCAGGGAAAGCGCGGCTTACGACGAGGCGCGCTTGTTGCAGAGCGCCAACGAGGCGCGCATCGCGGACTTAGAAGAAATCTTGCACCGCGCCGTGGTGGTCGAGCACAAGGAGGGGAGCGTCGCGGTCGCCCGGTTGGGGGCCAGCCTCTTGCTAGAGGACGCTTCGGGTGAAACCACCACCTTTCACCTTGTCGGCACGCACGAGGCAGACGTGCTCGAGGGCCGCATCTCCGACGAATCCCCCCTGGGCGAAAAACTTATGGGCAAAAAAGAAGGAGACCGGGTGACCCTTCAACTCGGCCGCCGCGAGGTCGAGTACACGGTCAAAGGTGTGTCGTTCGAGTAGCGGGCGGGGTTACCCAAAGCGTGCGTTAACGGAAAAGACGGAAAAGTTTGCGCGATGTTGGCGCGCTACAGCGTCTAAACTGCGTACAAAAGCTTGGATAAAGTCCCTTTCAAAACGGGAGATTCCCTCGCCACAGGCTTGCGCGCATGTGGGGAAGGGCTCGAGCCCTCAGCCCAATCAGTCCAAAAAGTCGCGGAGTTTGCGCGTGCGCGATTCGTGATATTTGAGCTTGCGCAGCGCCTTGTTCTCAATCTGGCGGATGCGTTCGCGGGTCACGCCGAAGTGTTCGCCCACTTCCTCCAGGGTGTGCTCGCGCCCGTCCACCAAACCTTTGCGGAGCTTCAGCACCATCGATTCGCGCTCGGTGAGCTTGCCGAGCGCCCTGTCAAGCTCTTCGCTTAAGAGCGTTTTGCTGGCCTGATCCACGGGCGTCTCGATGTTGTCGTCGGGGATGAAGTCGCCGTAAAAGGAGTCTTTCTCGTCGCCTATGGGGGTTTCTAGCGAGACGGGCTCTTGGGACACCTTGAAGACTTCCTCGACCTTGTCCGCGCTCCAGCCCGGCCCCATCGCGTCGGCGATCTCTTCATAGGTGGCCTCGCGGGAGAGTTCTTGCTGCAAGCCCCGCGCGGTGCGCGCAAGTTTGTTGATGGTCTCGACCATATGGACGGGGATGCGGATGGTTCTGGCCTGGTCGGCAATCGCCCTGTTGATGGCCTGGCGAATCCACCAGGTCGCGTAGGTGGAGAACTTGTAGCGGCGGCGGTACTCGAACTTCTCGACCGCGCGGATGAGGCCCCCGTTGCCCTCTTGGATGAGGTCCAAAAACGACAGGCCGCGCCCGGTGTACTTTTTGGCAATGGAGACGACCAAGCGCAAGTTGGCCTCGATAAGCCCCTGCCGCGCCCACTCGCCGTCCTCGACCACGCGTTGTAGGCTGCGCTTGGTCCGGCCCCCGAGCCCATCCTCCGAAAGCCGCGCGAAGGCCGCCTCGCCCTCCTCGATGCGCCGCGCGAGCGAGATTTCCTCTTCGAGCGTCAAGAGCTTGACGCGGCCAATCTCGTGCAGGTACTGCCGCACGGGGTCCTGCGTCGAGAGCCGCGGGCCCGCCATCGCCTCGGCGCGCGCTTCTAGCGCTTCGCGGTCCTCCCCGTCGCCGTCGGCATCGTCGGCGTCAAGGTCGCCATCCAAAATTTCGTCGTCGGCTAAGTCGGCGATGTCGACGCCCTTGCTTTCCAGCACCTTCATCAGGTCTTCAAAGTTTTCGCTCTCGCCGTCGATCCCTAACGCCTCCAGCGCGCTACGGAAGGCGGCGCTGATCTCTTCCGTATTGAGCGTGCCCGACTTCTCACCCGACGCGATTAAGTTCTGGATGGGGGCCGTCTCGAGCCACGCGGGCGTCACGGGCCGCGCGGCGTCCACGCCACGCCCCCCGGTTTTGATGTTTGCCTCAGCCATCACGCCTCCTTATAACGCGCCCTTGCCCCTCGTCCGCCATCGCGCGGCCAGCATTCAAATACACCGCTAGTACCCTGCGCCTGACGCTGTAACCGCAGCAGTACGGAGTTCAAACTATGGTGAGACGTAATACCGCGTCAATTTTTCATCGTAGCACGCCCCGAGATTTTTGTGTGAAATGTCTCTTTTGCTCCCTCCCGACCCCTTTCTTAGGGCGACTTTACGCCTCCGTCACGCTTCTCATGGCTCGGCGCTGGTAGGCTGACACTGTGCTGAAAGGTGTACTAAAATCCCAATATATTGAGGCTGAGGGGTTGGGGCTAAGCTCGAGGCCCGCGTGCTAAGGCTGTCGCTCGTCGCCCTGGGCGCGGTGGTCGTCTTCCTCGTGGTGCTCGCGCTCCTCCCCCGTCAAGAGCGCGTGGTGCCGGGGGAAGATATCGTGTTGGACGACGCCCAAGTCACCCTCTACCCGCAGGCCGACCCCGAGGCGGTCTGGCACTTTCGCTCTCAGCGGGTGGACTACAACCCGACGAGCCGCGAGTCGGTTCTTTACAGTTTGGAA
Organism: Trueperaceae bacterium; assembly: GCA_965214995.1. Lineage (GTDB taxonomy): Bacteria > Deinococcota > Deinococci > Deinococcales > Trueperaceae > CBDCCT01. Next base: position 1,603,009 of record CBDCCT010000002.1, on the reverse strand, counting down.
GACAGCGAGCGCGTGGTGGGCGGAGAAACGGACTTTACGCTAGAGTCTGACGAAGTCGTCATCGACGCACAAGACAATCTGCGGGGTGAGCAAATTTTCGTGCATCTCGTCGAGGCCGAGTGGGACCTCGACATGCAAGGAAGCGGCGGCCAGGGCGTTTTTATCGACCAAGCCAGGGGCAAGTTTGAGATACCCATTCTGGACTACACGGGCAAGGGTTTGGGAAGCTGTAACCACGCCGAGCGGGTGCGGATGAACTTCGACCTTAGCGACTACGAGGCGGGCGGCGAGGGCACCGTCTCCTGCAACGAATTTGAAGACAACTCGGCGGGCGGTTCTTAAACCCGCACAAGGAGCAACCATGTGGCGCAAAATAATTCCTTTTATAACCCTGGTGGTCCTGGCTATGAGCCTCGCGCAGGAGGTGGGCGAGCGCATCATCACCATTCGTTCGGAAGGAGGCACGCAAAGAAGCGAGAATCTGCGTTACGGCCCCCTCGTTTATAATCATCCCGAGCCGGAGGGCGTGACCGCGACCGTGTCCAACTTGTTCATCTACGCGTCCAACGCCCGGCTTGCCGCGCCCGAGGGCGTGCTCATCGCGGAGGCCGAGGGGCAGCGCACGGCCGAATTTACAGACGGGGTGCGGGTCGAGCGGGGGCGCCTGGAGGCCGACGGGCCCGGCCTCGTCTACAGCGAGACTACGGGCTTGGGCGTCATGGAAGGCCCCGCCGCCATCGTCGTCGCGCCCACGGACGAGGAGGACGACCCCGTCAATATCGGTGCCGACGAGGTGACTTTTGACGTAGACACCGACGTGAGCACGAGCCGGGGCAACGTCACGCTCCAGAGCGGCAATCAGAGCGCGGTGGCCGACGAACTCGTATTTGAAGAGGACCGCAACTTGGCGAAACTCACCAGCGAGGGGGCGCAGGTGACGCTCACGCGGCAGAGCGACGACGGCGACACGCTGACCATCGACGGCGACGATGTGCGGGTTTTAACCGAGGAGGACAAGCTGCTCTCGAGGGGCAACGTCACCACCGTAGACGGCGACATCACCTCCACAGGCGACGTGGTGTGCTTTGACGACGCCACCTCCGTGGCTGAAATCATCGGCAACCCCGCGGTTTCGGTGGACGCGGCGCAGGGCATTACCTTATCTGGCGTGAGGCTCTTGCAGCGTACCGATATCGACGTGGTCGAGGTGCCCCCCGCTTCTGCGCCGAGCATCTGCGACGAGGCGGCTTTTGAGCTTACGAGCGAAACGCAGCCATAAACGTTATTATGAGGTAGCGTGATCAAGCGTCTCCACATCCTCCAAGCCGCGGCTGTTGTCTTGTTCGTGTGGGTTGATTCGAGCCTCGCCCAAGAAACCGCTCCAGAGCCCGACCTGCGCCCCAAACTGACCATCGCGCGCGAAAACGATGACCCCATCCAAATCATCCAGAACGCCGCGGACGCTGAGGGGGCTCAGTTTATTCTTGGCAACCCCAACTGCAAAGACGAGGTCAGGGTCAGCACCTTTCTCGCGCCTGCGCCGGGTTTTGTCGAGATGCTTATTAACGACATGCGCATCACCTCGGCGGTCGCACTCGTTGATAAGCCTACGGCGGAGGGTGGGGGAAGCGGCGGTGCCGCCAATACGCCAGCCGAAAACGAGACGATAGAGATGTTTGGCGGCTCCTTGGAGCTTAACGACACCCGCTGCCCCGAAAACGTCCAGCGGAGCACCGCGGCGGACGTAACTATCGAGCAGGGGCGCAGCACCACCAAGGGCACGCTGTTAAATTATGATAATGCTACAGGAAAGGGAGATTTGAGCGGGCCGGTCGCCCTCGAGCGCACCGCCGAAGGCGACTCCCCGGCTCTCAGCGTGACCGCCGACGACGGCCTCACCTTTGACGGCGACGAGGACGTGAGCACCTTTCGCGGCAACGTCCAGACCACCTCGGAGGGTCGCGTGAGCAGCGCGGACACGCTCGAGTACAACGAGGCAGCGGGCGTCGCCATCCTGCGCGGCTCCCCCGCCCGCAGCCAGGAGGGCGACGACGTGGTCGAGGGCAGCGTCATTGAGTACGACATCGACTCCAACGACGTGGTGGTCAGCGAGAAAGTCAAGGCGGTTTTCGAGTACGACCGAGAAAATTAGGAATCAAAGGAGCGTAACCAGGCGAGTAAAGGGACGCGCAGGGCGGTGAGCCCTTTGTAGGCAAGCAGGGCGTCGTCCATCGACAGGAGGGCGCGCTCGAGCCTCCCCCGCCTCTCCGGACTGCACGCGGCCTCGGTGAGCGGCTGCGTAAAGATGCGGACGGTGAAAATAAAGCGCTCAAGCGCGGGCAGCGCGCGCGTCGTTTGTCGCTCGACGCGGAAGGTGAGTTTCTGAGCAAGGGCGGCGGGAGTTTCAAGCGGCAGGATAGGGTTTGGGCGTCTGGGTAGGTCTGGATTCTGGTTGAGCCCGTCGTCCGCCGTCAGGCTCCAGACGTAGCGCACAAAGTGTCCCTTGGTGAGGAGCGCTTTCATCACGTTGGGTCCCGCCCGCTCCAAGACCTCGCCGTGCGCCACGGGGCGGTGCAGTTCCTCGAAACTCTGCCCCACGCGCGCCGCCGGGTTCCAGTGGCTCGGGAAGCAGACGTGCAGGCATTCGGCCCGGTCAGCCTGCATGACGACGTAATCTTCTTGTACGGTGAGCGCGAGGGCATCCATCAAACGGTGTTCCCTTTGCCCCTCGAGATGAGCAAAAACGCGCTCACCCAGAGCGGGAAAAAGGGCGCTATGGAGGGGCTCGAGCCCCGGCACCACCCTCTCTTTAGCCGTTCGCGCGTGAAGACGCACGCCAAGCGCGTGAAGCGTTACTTTATTCGGCGACACCTCCACCAGCGACGGGTGCTCCTGCGCTACCCTCTCGAAAGCACACCACAACGCCTCGCCGAGACCTAAATCCGCATCCTCCACAACCGCTCGGCAGAGGCCGGAGTACGTTTCCAGAAGCGCGAGTTTTTGCTCTATATACGTTTCAAAAGCCGCGTCGACGACGAAATGCCCCGCCTCGGGCTCGGCCAAGTGCGTCATGTCCGGTTTTATTCGGTAGCTCGGCGCGACGGGAAAGGGGACGCTGACGGGACGGGGCGGCGTCAACGTTTGGGCAGGTGCAGCCGCAGCAACCCTTCGCGCAGGTGGGCGCTGCCCCTTTCTTCGGCAACCTCGCCAGGCAGGGTGACGGTGCGCTGAAAGTGGCCGCCGGGGCGCTCCGCCAGAAGAACGTCCGCGTGCTCTTCACGCGCCGCGCGCCGCCCCGCGACGGTGACAGAGCGGCCTTGCACGGCCACCTCGAGGTCGCGCTGCGACACGCCGGGCACCTCGACCACAAGTTCAAAGGCGTCACCGAAATCGAGCAGGTCAATCCTGGGCACGTCCTCACCCTCGCCCAAGGTTTGACGCAACTCGCCCACCCGGTCACGAAGCTCCAAGAGGCGTTGAACGTCGCCGGGGTCGCGCTTGTCCAGTTCCATAGGGCCGAGTGTAGCACCCTCCCGCGTGAACGCTGTTACCGTGGGCACGAAACCTTGAGAGACGCAGAAAGTCTAAAATAGCTTTGTGACGCGCCCGTGACCCAAGTACCCGTTCTCGCCGGTCCCACCGCCTCGGGCAAGAGCGCGCTGGCCTTGGAGTTTGCCGAGGCTTCAGTGCGCGCCGAGGTTCCCATAGAAATCATCTCCGCCGACGCCATGATGGTCTACCGGGGCATGGACATCGGCACCGCCAAGCCGACGGAGGAGGAGCGGGAGGAGACGCCCCACCACCTCATCAACGTGGTGAATCCCGATGAACCTTTTAGCGTTGCGGATTTTGTTCGTTTGGCGGAGCGCGCCGTTCAGGAGGTGCGGGCGCGGGGCGCGCTGCCCCTCGTGGTTGGCGGCACGGGCTTTTACATCCGGGCGCTCTCGGAAGGTTTGCCGATGGTGCCCCCGGCGGACCCCGCGCGGCAGGCCGAACTGTGGGAGGTTTTTGAGCGTGAGGGTTTAGAGCCGTTGCAACGGGAACTCGAGACCTTCAGCCCCGAGGACGCCGCGCGCGCCCAACACAACCCGCGGCGGGTGGTGCGGGCGCTCGAGATTATCCGCTCAACGGGCCGCGCGCCAAAGAGTTTCGGGCGGACGACGCCCCGCTTTTCTTACGACAAAAGGGTGTTGCTGCCGCCTTTGGGAGAGCTCGAGCCGCGCATCGTAGCGCGCACCGAAAAGATGTTTAGACAGGGTTTAGCCGAAGAGGTGCGGGAGTTGCTGAAGCGCTTTCCTGAGAGGCCGACTGCGGTGCAGGCCATTGGCTACAAAGAGGTGACGGCGTTTCTAGAAGGAAAAATGTCTTTGGACGAAGCAAAAGAAGCCGTTACAGTAGCGACTCTTCAATACGCCAAGCGGCAACGAACCTGGTTCCGGAAAGAGCCCGGCGCGGTTCTCGTCCCTCACCTTGGTGAAGAGGCTCGAGAGGCGCTGGTGGGGTGGCTCGAGCCTTACGCCGGACAACCTTAACGAATTCTTTTGCCCTCAAACGACGCGTGAGTTTCCAGATAACGCAGCCAACCGCGCAGGGTCAGGGGGCCAAATTGATTGTGCGAAACCGTCACGGTGGGGTCAACACCCTTTTGAGCGAGCGCATCGGCTATCCTAAGCGTCTCCCTACGCGTCTGTGAAAACTCCCCCTGAAGCGCGTCCCATCCGGTTTGCGGCTCGGGTTTGTAGGCGCGGCTCTCGTCCGCCACAAAAGGCTCGCCCAATCCCACCATAAGCCGCCGCTGCCCCCACCGCTCGATGCTGATAATGTGGCGCAGCTTGTCGCGGTTCTTTTCACTACCCTTCGCCCCCGCGAAGCGCCGCGCCAGTTCCTCCCCCGATGCTTGGAGCTTCGCAGTCAACTCGCCCAAAGAGCGACTCTTGGCGGGACGCTCGAGCATCAGGTGCCTGAAAAGACGTGAAACCGTATTCCTAAACATGTTCTCCCAAAAACCCAGCGCCTTGAAAGCTTCTAGCCCCGCGCCTCCACCGTGTCCTCTGCTCTGTCTGCTTTGTCATCGGCTCTACCCTCTCCCCTGCCCTTTTTCTTGAAAAAGCCCCGGACGCGCTCCAAAAGCGTCTCGTGTGCCTCGACGGTTTCGCCCACTTCCTCGGCGTAGGCTTGGAGCAGGTCGCGCGCCTTGGGGCTCAGTTTTCTGGGCACCTCGACCCCCGCGGTCACGACCAAGTCGCCCGTGCCGACCTGCCGGAGGCGGGGCATCCCCTTACCGCGCAGCCGGAACTCGGTGCCGGGCTGGGTGCCCGCGGGCACGTTGAGCACCTCGGGCTCGTCCAGCGTCGGCACCTCAAAGGCGCAGCCGAGCGCGGCCTGCACCAGGCCGAGCGGGAGCCGGTAGTGCAGGTCGTCGCCCTGCCGCGTGAAGTGCGGGTGGGGCTCCAACTCCGTATAGACGTATAAGTCACCGGATCGCCCGCCGTCTACACCTGCGTTCCCCTCGCCCGTGAGGCGCAGCCGGTAGCCGCCGTCGATGCCCTTGGGCAGCCCCACCTCGACCTCGTCATCGACCCGCATCCGGCCACTGCCGACGCACTTGCCGCAGGGGGTGATGATAACCTCACCCAGGCCGCGGCACTGCGGGCACACCTGGTTAGTCACGACGGTGCCGAAAAAAGATTGCGCCTGCGCCCGCACCGCGCCCGCGCCCCGGCAGGTCGGGCAGGTTTTGCGGCCTTCACTGCCCGGCTCCGCCCTCGAGCCCTCGCAACGGTCACAAGTACCAAGGCGCGAGACGGTGGTGGTGACGGTAGCGCCGACGCGCGCCTCCTCGAGCGTAATCGTGAGGCTCGTTTCTAAGTCTTCCCCGTCCTGACCCCGGCGGGGCCGCGCGCCCGCGCCGAAGCCGCCCCCGAACACCGAGGCGAAGATATCAAAGATGTCGCCGCCCACGCCCACCTGCGGGTCGGCGGTGCCGTAACGGTCGTAGCGGGCGCGCTTCTCGGGGTCTGAGAGCACCGCGTAGGCTTCGTTTATCTTCTTAAAATTCTCTTCCGCCGCCGCGTCGCCGGGGTTGCGGTCGGGGTGATACTGGAGCGCCAGTTTACGGTAGGACGTTTTTATGGTCGTCCCGTCGGCGTCTCGAGCCACTTTTAGGGTTTCGTAGTAGTCTACCTTCACAAATACGCAGTATAACGAAACCCCGCAAAAACCTTGTATAACACCGCGCAAGGTCGTGCGGGGCAAAGGAGGCGGAGGCCTCACCGGGAAAAAGCAAGCGGGGCGATGAGAAACTCCATCAAACGCTTTTGGTCAAGCTTTACGTTTGAGAGCGCGCAGCCTCACGGTCGCTTCACCCGCGTCTATCTCCCCCCTTTCCAGGGCTTCCAACACTTCCGTGCGCTCGCTCCGCACGTCCTCCAAAGGCTCGTAACCGAGCGCCTTGAGCAGGCCCTCGAAGCGCAGGCGGATGGTGGGATACGAGAGCCCCAGCACGCGCTCGACCTCTTTGAGGTTGCCACGCACCTTGACAAAAAGGCGTAAAAATTCCAGGTGCTCGGGCGGCAGGAGCGCGAATTCGTTGGGTGTGAAGCGTCCTTCGACGGTGATGCCGCTCTCCGCAGCCTCGAGCCGGGTGATTACAAGCGGCTCGCCGGTCACGGGCGCGTGGGTGGGCATGGGCAATTTTTCCGTTTTGGTTTTCGTTTTAGGAGGCATCCTGTACCGCCAACTCTAAGTTACCCGCCGTCTGGCTGATCGTAAGGCTCGCGCGGCCCTCGCCGACGGTGCCCCGAAAACTGCCCCCGGTGAGGCCACGCTCGAAGGTAAACAGGCCGTTTTTCGTCTCGACGCCCCCCGCCTTAACCTCGCCCGACACGGCGACGCTCGAGCCCGGCAGCAAGCGGAGTTCGCCGTTGCCCGCCTTTAAGTCGAGCCGGTGCTCGCCCTCGGTCAGCCTGAGCGACGCGTCTAAGTTGCCCGCCTTCATGTCCAAATGGATGCCTCCTAAAGTCTTTGCGTCTAAATTGCCCGCCAACAGCTTGCCCTTCAAAAAGGGCACGTCGTAAAGGTCTACATTGCCACCCTTCAGGTCGAGGTCCAGCCCGTAGCCCGCGGGCAGGGTTACCTCTACGTTCCTTCGAGGGCCTAAGGGGGTAGTTAAAACGGACCCATTCCGAACCTGCCGCACCACATAATTCTGCTCCTCCTGCGTCAGCGTGACCTCGCCCTCCGTGGTGGGACGCTCCAAACTTCCGTCAACCCGGACCTCTAGGTTGCCCGCGAACATGACGACACGGACCCAGTGCAGACCGTCAGGCCCCCGTCCGTCTGGTGAGGCTGCATGTGGCGAGGCTGCGCCGGTTGGAGGGGGCGGTGGGGGTGGCGATGGGGGTTCGCCAACCCTTTCGTCCTTCGCGCCCTCTTCTCGAGCCACCTCCCCAGCGACGTCAACCTCCGCCTCGTCTTTGTCGCCCAACGCCTCCAAAAGCTCCTCGGCTTCCTCTTGACTGATTTTCCCTTCGTCCAACAGGGCTCTCACGCGGTCTTGTTCGCTCATAACGTCCTCGCTTTTTTGGAGGGGGCGGCTTGCGGCTCGAGCCGTTCCGCCAATGCAAACAAGAATTCAGCCGAACGGCCTCGCCAGGACCTGTTCACGGCCCCTTGCATAATCAAACGCGCCACATCCGCCTCACGCCTGTAACATTCAAGCTTCTCGTGAACTTCTCGTTCCGCTACGGGATTCGGAGAAAACATCACGCACCTCCTGAATGAAATGTTAATCCAATATTTATATATTGTCAAGCTTTATTTTACATTTGTTTCTAGAGAAGCCCATATCTGTACTATTTTGTCACCTTCAACCACCATATATAAAAATCCTCAAATTAGTATTGCATTCGAGCGAATGCATAGAGCTGCAAGTACAAATGTCTGGGAGAGACTGAGTTGGCTTTGTACGATTCACTTTGGTTTACAACCTCTCCCCCACCCATACTCCTCTGTAACAGTCACGTACAATTCGGCAAAAACTCGGAGGGAAAGCGAAATGAAGGAATTTATGTTGTCGATTGTTATGTTCATGCTAGCGGCGGGCGGAGTTCTGGCGCAGAGTATGGGTAGGGTGTCGTGGGGCGTCACGGAGCCTCCCGCAACGGTGGTTGAGGTGGCCTCGAGCAACGAAGACTTCAGCACCCTCACGCTGGCCCTTTTGCAGGCCGAGCTGGTAGAGGTGCTGAGCGGCGAGGGACCCTTTACCGTTTTCGCCCCGACGAACGAGGTTTTTGCGGCAAACTTGCGTGGGGCGGCGGGGTAGAGGAAAAAAGGACTCTCCTCTACCCTCTGCTTCTTGCTCTCTTTTTGACGCTGCCTAACCTTTTACATCTTACTTTTGCCTTTCAGGTACGCTGGTGCGTATGACCGCTCTTCAGACCGCCCTCGAGGTGGTGTTTCCCACCTTCTTCTTGATAGGCCTCGGCGCTCTGGCCGACAGACTCTTTCCCAACCTGGATATGGAGACGTTGACGCGGCTTAGCGTCTATCTCCTTATCCCCGCCTTGGTGTTTAACGCCATTTCCCAGACGGCGCTGAGTCTCGAGGCGGCGCTTCTCATCGCGGCTGCGTATCTTCTCTACCTGCTCGTTCTGGGCTTTGTGTCCGTTTTCGGTTCGGCGGGGCTGACGGCCGCGCAGACGCGCGGCGTGGTCGTCACCAGCCTCTTCGGCAACACGGGCAACATGGGGTTGCCTATCACCCTTTTTGCCTACGGAGCGGCGGGCTTCGAGCGCGCCGTGGTCATTTTCGTGGTGTCGCTCGTCGTCATGTTCGCCGTCGGGCCGACGGTGCTCGCTGGCGGGGGCGCGATTGGGAGCAGGCTCAAAGAGGCACTCAAGCTCCCGCCTATCTGGGCGGCTTTGGCTGGGCTGACGGTCAACATCACACATTTCGATCTTCCAGAGAGCCTCACGCAAGGCGTGTCGCTCCTGGGGGGCGCGGCCATCCCCATCATGCTGTTGTCGCTAGGCATCCAGATGCACCGTTCTTGGGTGTGGGCTGTGGGCGGGGCCGCCGTACGCAGCTTGGGTTTGAGGCTGCTGGCGGGGCCGTTTATCGCCTACGGCGTGGGACGCCTTTTGGGCCTGGAGACGCTCGACCTAAGCGTCTTGGTTCTTAGCGCCGTGATGCCCGCCGCGGTCACCATGTTCGTCATCGCCGTGGAGGTCAGAGGCGACTACGAGAGCGTTGCGCGCGCCGTTGTTGCCACCACGATAGGCTCGTTCGTGGCAATCACGGCCGTGATTTTTCTGTTACCTGGGTAGGTTTGGAAGTGCTGCCAAACGCAGACAAACGCGTTGTTCGCGGATGAGCTTCGCGCAACCGCGGGCTCGAGCTCCATACTTGCAAAACCTCATCTACAGTCGGGGCAGACACCCTTTAGCTCGAGCGTCGGCTCTTCCACCTGCCAGCCCGACGCTTCCTCGGCGTGTTCCTTGAGAAACCTCGAGGGGGAAACGCCGCCAACATGGGGAACGGGCAGGTCGAGAACCGCGCCACACTTCTTACAAAGAAGGTGGTGATGTGGTTCGATATTACTGTCATAAAGCGCGCCTCCGCTGACGCCGCCAAATTCGCGCACGAGCCCCGCGCCCGCGAGAACGTTGAGGTTGAGGTACACCGTCGACAGGCTTAAATTTTCGCCACGCTGCTTCAATACGGTGTAAAGACCCTCTGCGCTCACGTGCGTCTGTCGTTCTCTAAAGAAACTCAAGATGGCTTCTCGAGGCCTGCTGTACCGCAAACCGTGAGCTTTAAGAAGGTCGCGTAAAGCGTGCGTTTCGGATTCGCTCATGCCCGCCTGGTGCCGCCTCTCTGTCGCCGCACAGCGACGGGGTTAGCTTAGCATAAACTTGGGTTCGTCGGAACGACTCCGAACTTAGCCGCCGGGGTACGGCTGCCGCAACAAAGGCGCACGGACCTCTACCCGCGCGCCCCTGCTCGCCCAGAAGGTTCAAAGAAGCTGCTCAACCGCGCTTCTCTCCTCCAGCAACTCCTTTTCGGTGAGCTTCATGCGCTTCTCGATAAAGTCGTTTCTGCCGAGCCCTTGAATGATCTTAATGTTGCCGTCTTTGACCGTGACGGGGAACGAATAAAGAATGCCCTCGGCCACACCGTAAGAACCGTCACTGGGAACGGCCATGCTGGTCCAATCGTCTTCGGGCGTGCCCCTCATCCAATCTCTCATATGGTCGACCGCAGCGGACGCAGCCGACGCAGCGCTCGAGGCCCCGCGCGCCTCGATAATGGCGGCCCCGCGCTTTTGAACGGTGGGAATAAAGTCCTCCTCTACCCACTTCTCATCCACTAGCTCGGTGGCGGGTCGTCCATCAACAGTGGCGTGGCTCAGGTCGGGGACCTGGGTGCTCGAGTGGTTGCCCCAGATAATCATCTTTTTGAGCGTGTCCACCTGCGCATCCGTCTTTTGTGCGAGTTGACTCAACGCGCGGTTGTGGTCCAGTCGGGTCATGGCCGTAAACTGCTCGGGCCGAAGGTCGGGTGCGTTCCTCATGGCGATGAGCGCGTTCGTGTTGGCCGGGTTGCCAACAACCAAAACCCTCACATCCCGGCTTGCATGGTCATTAAGCGCCCTCCCCTGCCCCGTAAAGATGGCACCGTTGGCCTCGAGCAGATCCTTGCGTTCCATCCCCGGACCCCGCGGTCTCGAGCCCACCAGCAGGGCGTAGTCGGCATCTTTGAACGCGACGTTGGCGTCATCCGAGGTGATGATGTCGTGCAGAAGCGGAAAGGCGCAGTCTCTAAGTTCCATAACTACCCCCTCCAACGCCTTTAGTGCAGGGGTAATTTCCAGAAGTTGTAGGACGACGGGCTGATTTTTGCCAAGCATGTCGCCCGAGGCGATGCGGAAAAGTAGGGAATAGCCGATTTGTCCGGCTGCGCCTGTGACCGCGACTCTTAAGGGTGAATTCATAGAAAACTCCTTTGCTTTTTTAGAACGGGTGGATGGCTATAATTGATAAGCGGTAATGTTTCACGTGAAACACGGGGGAACATACTCTAGCTTCTGTAACCCAGGTGCTCGAGGAGCCGCTCAAGCTCCTCCTCCGAATAAAAATGAAGCTCAATGCGTCCCTTGCTCCCACCCGCGACTTTGACTTTGGTACCCAACTGTCTCGCCAGGTCGGTCTCGAGTTGGACATAACGTCCGTCTGTTTTTCCAGCAAGCTTCTTCTCGCGCCTCTCTCTGCGTTTTAACTTTTCCGCCTCTCTGACCGTCAACCCGGATACCAGAATCTGCTCGAGCGCCCACGCCTGGTCCTCCGTCGGCTGCGCCAGGATGGCCCGAGCATGACCCGCACTAATGCGTTCGTCCTCCAAAGCCTCGAGCGCGGCCTCGGGTAACTTAAGGAGCCGCAGGGTGTTCGCCACCGCGCTCCGGCTTTTGCCCACAGCCGTCGCCACATCCTCCTGGCTAAGCCCAAATTCCATAAGTTGCTTGAACGCGCGCGCCTCCTCCACCGCGCTCAAGTTCTCGCGCTGCAGGTTTTCGATGATGGCGATTTCGAGCGTTTCGCGGTCGCTCAAGCTTTTGACGATGACCGGAACCGTCGTGAGCCCCGCCTCTTGGGATGCCCGGAAGCGACGTTCACCCGCCACGATCTCATAACCATCTTCTTTAGGGCGCACCAGGAGGGGCTGCAACACACCTTTTTCCCTTATCGACCCCGCCAGTTCGGCGATGGCGGCGGGGTCGATGCGTTTTCTCGGCTGGTAGGCGGAAACGCGTAGGCGCCCCAGTTCCACCAACTGAACCCCGCCCTCCACCTTGGGCAAAAGCGCGTCCAAACCTCGTCCCAGACCCCTACGCTTTGCTGACACGGTCTAGCACCTCGTCTCCAAGTCGTCGGTAAGCCTCAGCGCCCGATGAGGCGGGGGCATATTGGAAGATGGGCTGGCCGAACGAGGGTGCCTCCGCCAAACGAACGTTACGCGGGATGACGGTCTGAAAGACGAGGTCAGCAAAATGATTTCGCACGTTTTCCTCGACTTCTTGCGATAAACGGGTGCGAGCGTCGAACATAGTGAGTAGAATACCCAAAACACTCAGGCCAGGGTTGACCGCGCCCCGGATTCTCTCGACCGTGTCCATCATCCCCGCGATGCCCTCGAGCGCGTAATACTCCGTCTGGAGCGGGATAATAAGCATGTCCGCGGCGGCGAGCGCGTTGAGCGTGAGCGCGCCAATCGAAGGAGGCGCGTCGATGAGGATGAAGTCATAGTTGGGACGCGCGCCCAAAAGCGCCTTTGAGAGGAGCTTCATGTTGTCGCTCGTGGCGTCGAGCTCTAAAGCGGCACTCGCCAACTCGGGCGAGGCGGGCAAGAGATCTAGATTGTCGCTCGTGGTGCGGCAGATGGTCGCCCTGGCGGACGCTTCGCCGATGAGCACGTCATAAACCGTCGTTTCGGGGGCGCGCACGCTCAAGCCGCTGCTCGCGTTGGCCTGCGGGTCCAAATCAACGAGGAGGATGCGGCGGCGTTCGGCCAAGGCTGCCGCCAAGTTGATGGCGCTCGTGGTTTTGCCCACGCCACCCTTCTGATTGATCACCCCAATGGTCGGCATCCGCGTCCTCCAGGCAGTTCCAGCGCCACCAGCCTACCATGAGAGGCGAGCGCGTCATCGCAGACTGTCTTTATGGGTGTGCCGAACTCACGTTCTAAAGGGGCAATTTCGTTTCTCCAGTCGGGGCCTCGTCTCGAGACAAAAGTTACCTGATCACCATGAAGATGACACGTAAGACGGTAAACCTCCAAAAAACTTCCGACCGCCTGCGCGGTGAAAAAAGAAAGCGGGCTGAGCTGAACTTCCTTCACGTCGGCTTCTACGACGTGGAGGTTAGAAAGCTCGAGCTGAGCCGCGGCAAGGCGAAGAAACGTGGCGCGGCGCTTGCGGCGTTCTACCGCGTAGAAGGTTGCACGCGGCAGCCTCACGGCCAGCGGAATCACGGGCAGCCCGACACCCGAACCCACGTCGAGCAGCGAGTCCGCTGCAAAGTCGGCGCGAAGCAACGCCTCAGCGTAGAGGGTGGTTTCTGCTATTTTTCCTTCCAGCCCCGCCAGACCCGCGCTCGACATCAGGTCGAGCGCAGGGGCGTAGGTATGAACCAGCGTCTTGTAGCGCTCGAGTTTATCCCGCACGCGCTGTTTCACGTGAAACATTTTTCGTCTTAGTATGAATCAAAAGCGCCGTCACATCACTGTCGCGCACTCCTCGCAGGCGCTGCGCGGCTCCCAAAGTTTTGGGTTTATGCCGCGTCAGGGCTTCGAAACCTTCTCTGGACAAGCTCCCAACACCCGCGAAGTCGCACCCGTCGAGGCTTACCGTTTCATACCCGTTGCGCGCCTCGAGTTCCTTGCGGCTGCGCTCAATGTAGGCGGCATATTTGATCAGAATCTCGACTTTACGCTTCTCGTCCGCGCTTAAAGCCGCGTTCCCCAAACCTACACGCGCCGCCACGTCCTCGTAGCTCATGCCCGGGCGGCACAGCACCTTGCTGGCAAGAGCACCCTCTAGACGCGTCGACTCGAGGCGCGCCACCTCACCCGCCACACGCGCTTCGGAAGCTCGTAGGTCCCGCAGCGCGTCCGCCCCGACCAAGCCCCACGCATGACCCACGGGCAGCAGGCGTTCATTCGCGTTGTCCTGGCGATGGAGGAGACGGTACTCGTTGCGTGAGGTCAACATACGGTAGGGCTCGTCAATGCCCCACCTCACGAGGTCGTCGAGCAGCACGCCGATATAACCTTCGTCGCGCCGCAACGTGACGCGCGTCTCCCCATTCGCGTGCCTCGCCGCGTTGACGCCCGCGATGAAACCCTGTGCGGCCGCCTCCTCGTAACCGGAGGTGCCGTTAATTTGGCCCGCGCTAAAGAGGCCCGTGAGCTTTTTTGACATAAGCGTCGTGTCCAACTGCGTAGGGTCCAGCGCGTCGTACTCCACCGCATAAGCGTAGCGCTGCACCACCGCCCGCTCGAAACCGGGCAGGGTGCGAATCATGTCGTCCTGGAGGTGAGGCGGCATGGAACTCGAGAAACCTTGCAGATATACCTCGCTCGTTTCGGTGCCGTCGGGTTCGACGAAAAGAAGGTGACGGTCTTTGTCCGCGAAGCGAACCACCTTGTCCTCGATAGAAGGACAGTAGCGCGGCCCCTGACCCTCGATTTCGCCCCCGTACATGGCGGAGTGCTCGAGATTTCGCCCGATGAGTTCGTGTGTTGCGGGGGTCGTATGTGTAAGCCAGGTTGGGCAGGCGCTGATGTTGGGTCCCGGCCGACCCGTAAAGGAGCGCGCGGGATGGTCGGACGGCACCACGTCCAGCACCGTAAAATCGACGGAGTCGGCGCGGATGCGGGGCGGCGTGCCCGTTTTAAAACGCAGCAGCGTATGCCCCGTCGCCCTCAAACTGTGCGAGAGGTGCCGCGCGGGAGCTTCACCCTGCCGCCCCGCAGGACGCTTCTGCTTGCCATACCAGACGACGCCCGCCAAAAAGGTGCCCGTACAAAGAACGACGCTGGGCGCGCTCAAAGTGCGACCGTCGGTGAGGCTCACGCCCGAAACGCGGTTGTGGGTGCCGTCACATGAAACTCCGGTGGTCGCCACCTCCGCCCGAACGATGTCCACACCCGCGGTTTGCTCGATGAGGGCTCGAGCCGCCGCCGCGTACCCGTCTCGCTCGTTCTGCACGCGTAAGGATTGCACCGCAGGGCCTTTGCTCGCGTTGAGCGTGCGCGCGTGAATGGCGGTTTCGTCCGCCAGTCGGCCCATCACGCCGCCCAGCGCGTGCAACTCAAAGACGAGTTGCGACTTGCCGGGACCGCCGATGGCCGGATTGCAGGGCATCAAGCCAATTTTGTCCGGATTGGGTAAAACAAGGGCGACGGCGGCCCCCAACCTAGCCGCCGCGTGCGCGGCTTCGATGCCCGCGTGCCCTCCACCCACTACGACAACGTCGTATGTACTGGCACCATACTTCATTTTAAGCTACTCCCGTTCCACCGATAAATAAGTATCAGATAACTACATGATCGTTCAAAGCGTCATTTATGCACGACCCGATTCGCTCGAGTAGCGCGGCTAATACACAGTAAATTATACAGGGTAGTGCCCACAATCTCTGTAGGTCTTTCAGTCACACCGCGAAAAGTTGTTCCCCTGCCTCTAACGAAATGGGTCCGCCGAGCTTGTTTCGTACTTTCGAGCTTTCCCAAATCATCCACACCATAAAAACACGCCCACAGAGTTTTTCGCGTACAAAACCCTTTCGCACAGCCCATGAAGCCTCAGCGCAAGCTCCTGCTAGTCAGGGGCGGCAATCTGTTAAACTGACGTGTGAAAAGGCGAAGCGGAAACTCATCATGCTAGGGCCCGAGGGGCGTATCTGGGAAGACATTCTCGAGTTTGTGCGGGACAAAATCCCCGAGGTGGAGTTTCGCACCTGGTTCAAACAAGTAAGACCCCTGGGGATTAGCGACGGCACCTTTATGATTGGCGTGCCCCACTCTTTTGCCAGAGACTGGCTCAAAAGCCACTACGGCGGCGTCATCGAGCAGGCGCTCAAGGATTTGGGTGCCGCCTCGCCGCGGGTGGGGTTTCAGGTGGTGCCTTTTCAGACGACCGAACAGCAGGACATGTTTAGCAACGTCCCCCCTAACAGCGTGCCCACGCCGCAAGGGGGTCCGCCCGGGGGCACGGTCGGAGGGAGCCGCCCAAAGCTCAATCCCAAATATATCTTTTCAAATTTTGTTGTCGGCCCCAACAACAATCTGGCCCACGCGGCGGCGCTTGCAGTCGCCGAGGCACCGGGCCGGGCTTACAACCCGCTCTTTATCTACGGGGAAGCCGGGCTCGGCAAAACGCACATCATGCACGCGGTGGGTCACGCGGTAGGGGAGAGGTTCGAAAATCTTCATATAGAATATGTCACGACCGAAACGTTCGCCAACGGGCTTATCAACGCCATCCGCGAGGACAAGATGACCGCCTTTCGGGACCGTTACCGCAGCATCGACTTGCTCCTCATCGACGACGTGCAGTTCATCGCGGGCAAGGAGCGCACCCAGGAGGAGTTTTTCCATACCTTCAACGCGCTTTACGAGTCGGGCAAGCAGATTATCCTCTCGTCCGACCGACCGCCCAAGGACATCCCTACGCTCGACAACCGGATTCGCAGCCGCTTCGAGTGGGGGCTCATCACCGACATCAACCCGCCTGAGCTGGAGACGCGCATCGCTATTTTGAAGATGAACGCGGAGTATCGGGGCGTCAAGGTGCCCGGGGAAGTCACCGACTTCATCGCGCGGCAGGTTACCTCCAACATCCGCGAGCTCGAGGGCGCGCTGGTACGCGTTATCGTCTACGCGAGCATGAACCAAGAAGAGCTCACCCGCCAGACCGCCTCGAGGGCCCTATCGGACGTGTTTACGCCCGGCGAGCTCAACCTCACGATGGAAGACATCCTGCGCGCCGCCGCGCGCCACTACGAGGTCGAGTCGGACGACCTTCGCTCTAAGGGCAGGCGTCACGAGCTGGTGGTGCCGCGGCAGGTCGCTATGTACCTTATCCGCGAGCTCACCCCGCACTCGTACCCGGAGATCGGCCAGTTTTTCTCCGGGCGCGACCACTCGACGGTGATGTACGCGGTGCAAAAGGTGACGGACCAACTCAAGGAGGACGATAAACTTTACGAAAAAATTCGGGGCATAAGGGAAGGTTTGCTTTAGATGAAATTGGAGCCTAGACAATCAGAAAAAATAGCTCAAAGGGTGCGAGAAGTAAAACTCACTAATATAACCCAAAATCCGAGTCAAAAGAAGCTATTTCTCTCACATTCTCTCATAAAACTATCAAAAATACCTCTTTGCCCTGTGGATAAGTCTGTGGATAAGCTGTGGATAAGGGTGTGGACAACCTGTGGATAACTTCGCCTTTCACACCCCCTGTGGATAGCTGTGGATAACTCAGGGGTTTATCCACAGGCAAGGGCGAGTTATCCACAAAATTATCCACAGGCACTTTGGGCTCCTGGAGGAGGTAAAGTGCGGTTTTCCACAGTTTCCACAGGCCCTACTATAGAGAGGGTTCTTTCTAAAAATTGGTTACGTTTCCGTCCACCGTCTAAGGAGGTTTTATGAGAGTTCACGTTCCAAAGAAACAATTGGCCGATGCTTTGGCCCAGGTGGAGCGCATCATCCCCAACAGAAGCAGTAACCCCGGTCTGAGTTTGTTGCAACTCGAGCTTTTGGAAGACAAACTCGTCTTTAGCGGCAGCAACATGGAGCTAGATATCCAGGCGAGCCTCGCGGCCGACGTTGAAGGCGCGGGGCACGTTGCGCTGCCCGCGCAGGTGTTCGGGCAGGTCGTGCGCGCCTTGCCCGGCGAACTCGTCGAGCTTGACTTTAGCGAGAACGAGGTTGAGATTCGCTCGGGCTCCTACACGACCAAACTTCAGCTTGCGAACGGCGAAGGCGCGCCCGAGCTGGCGTTCCCACAATCCTACAGCGGCCAACTGGACGGCGCGACGCTCTCGACCGCGCTGTCGCACGTTCGCTACGCCGCGGCGGTTGCCGAATACCAGGCGATTTTTCGGGGGGTCAAGCTCGAGCTCAAAGACAACCGCCTACGTGCGGTGGCGACCGACGGCTTCCGGCTGGCTTACTATCACCTGGAGACGAGCAGCGGGCTGGACGCGGACCTCGTCATCCCGGCGCGCAGCGTTGACGAACTCACCAAAGTGCTCACGGGCGAGGAGACGGCGTTGGAACTCCGGAACAGTCAGCTTTCGCTCTCGAGCGGCTCCTTCAAGCTCAACCTCAAGCTCATGGAAGGGACATTCCCGGACTACGAGCGCGTGATTCCCTCCACTTTCCCCGTCACGGTGACGCTCGACGCGAAGGCGCTCGAGGGGGCGGTCTCGAGGGTGGCCGTGGTGGCGGATAAAACGACCAACAACCGCGTCGACCTGTTTATCAAGGACGGAAGCCTACAGATTACCGCCGAGGGGGGTTACGGGCGCTCTCAGGAGGCGCTGGAGGTCGCCCAGGAGGGGAGCGAGTCCGAGATAGCCCTGGCCTACAACGCGAAGTATCTGGTTGACGCGCTCTCTCCCGTGGAGGGCGATCTGCGCTTCTCTTTCTCGGGCCCCACCACGCCGAGCGTGATGTCGAGCCTCAAGGACACCGCTTACCTGGCGATGGTCGTGCCCTTGCGGACGGGCTGAGTGGGGGAGACTCCCAAGGGACTGGTGTACACTGTCCGGGGCCGTTGAAGGACGTGATCCCAACGCGATGTGGCGCGGCTCGAGCTTTGACGCGGACGTTCTAACACTGCCTACCTTGATGCTCAGCGACTCGAGCACCCCGTGACTCTATCCACTATAATTTTTCGTTCTACGAACCGCATTCTGATGTTCAACTCGAGGGAGCACGTATGACCGATAAGCAAGCCACCCGGATAGAAGAGGTTCGGGCACTGGAAATTCTGGACTCGCGCGGCAACCCCACGGTGGGCGCCACCGTCCGCTTGGCGGGTGGGGCGTCGGGCAGCGCGGCGGTGCCCTCGGGCGCGTCGACGGGGGCGCACGAGGCGGTCGAGCTGCGCGACGGCGGCGCGCGCTACGGCGGCAAGGGCGTGACGCAAGCTGTAAAGAATGTGAACGAGACCTTGGCCCCCGCGCTTATCGATTTTGACGCATCGAACCAGGCGGGACTGGATACGCGGATGCTCGAGCTTGACGGTACCAAGAACAAGGGCAAACTCGGCGCGAACGCGATTCTGGCGGTGTCGCTGGCGAGCGCCCGCGCCGTCGCGGCGGCCCTAAATATGCCGCTCTACCGCTACTTGGGCGGCGTGGGCGGCAAAACGCTGCCCGTGCCGATGATGAACGTGATCAACGGGGGCGAGCACGCCGACAACAACGTAGACATGCAGGAATTTATGCTCGCGCCGGTCGGGTTTAGCACGTTTTCGGACGCTTTACGCGCGGGCGTCGAGACTTTTCACGCGCTCAAGAAGGTGCTTTCAAGCAAAGGCTACAACACCAACGTCGGCGACGAGGGCGGCTTTGCGCCCGATTTGAAGAGCAACCAGGAGGCGCTCGAGGTCATCCTCACCGCGATTGAAGAGGCGGGTTATACGCCGGGTGAACAGATTGCGATAGGGCTCGACCCCGCCTCGACGGAATTTTACGAGAATGGACAGTATCACCTCCGCGCGGAAGGGAAGACGCTCTCGAGCGACGAGATGGTCGCCTACTGGGCCGAGTGGGTCGCAAACTATCCCATCATTTCTATTGAGGACGGCTTAGCTGAGGACGACTGGGAGGCCTGGGCCAAACTCACCCGCGAAATCGGCGACAGGTGCCAACTCGTCGGCGACGACTTGTTCGTCACCAACGTGACGCGTTTGCAGCGCGGCATCGACGAGGGCGTCGGCAACGCGATTCTCGTCAAGGTCAACCAGATAGGCACGCTGAGCGAATCGTTAGACGCCATCGAACTCGCCAAGGGGGCGGGCTACCGCGCGATGATAAGCCACCGGAGCGGCGAGACCGAGGACGCCTTTATCGCCGACCTGGCGGTGGCGGTCAATGCCGGGCAGATAAAAACGGGCTCGGCGAGCCGCTCCGACCGTCTGGCGAAATACAACCGGTTGCTCGTCATAGAAAACGAATTGGGCGAATCGGCGCGTTACTTGGGCAGAAAGGCTTTTAAGTGACCCGCTTTCGCCGTACCAAAATAGTCGCCACCCTGGGTCCCGCGAGCTCGTCGGCGGAGCGCATCATCGGGCTCATAAAAGCCGGTGTCAACGTGTTCCGCCTCAACTTTTCGCACGGCAGCAGGGACGTGCATAAAACCAACATCGACCTCATCCGCGAGGAGAGCGGGCGGCTGGGTCGCCCGGTCGGTGTGCTTCAGGATTTGCAGGGCCCAAAAATCCGCATTGCCACCTTTGAGGAGGGGAAGGTGGTGCTCGAGCCCGGCGACACCTTCGACCTCACCTGCGGCGACGACAGCCCCGGCAACCGCGAACGCGTCGGCGTCACCTACAAAGACCTCCACAGCGACGTCAAGATGGGCGACGTGCTGCTCTTGGACGACGGGCGCTTGTCGCTCCGGGTCACGGCCGTCAAAGACGAAACCATTCAAACCGAGGTGACGTTGGGCGGCACCTTGTCGAACAACAAGGGCATCAACATCCCGGGGGCCGACTTGAGCCTCCCGGCCCTGACCGACAAGGACGTAGAAGACCTCATTTACGGCGCGGAGCTTGACGTGGACTGGGTGGCGATGAGCTTCGTGCGCTCGCGCGACGACTTGCTCCTGGCGCGTCACTATCTCGCCCGCGCGGGCTCGCGCGCCAAGCTGATGGCGAAGATAGAAAAGCCGAGCGCGGTGGACCGGTTTGAAGAAATCCTGCGCGAGGTGGACGGCATCATGGTGGCGCGCGGCGACTTAGGCGTGGAGATGCCGCCCGAGCGCGTGCCGCTGATCCAAAAACGCCTCATCCGCGCCTGCGTCGAGGCGGGCAAGCCCGTCATTACCGCGACGCAGATGTTGGAGTCGATGATTAACAACCCCACCCCCACCCGCGCCGAGGCGAGCGACGTGGCGAACGCGATTTACGACGGCACCGACGCGGTCATGCTCTCCGCCGAAACCGCGGTGGGCAGCTATCCCGAAGAGGCCGTGCGGATGATGGACCGCATCGCCCGCTCCGTCGAGGCGGACCAGAAGTATCAAAAAGATATGCGCGAGCACTACCCAAAACCCAACGACACCACCGCCGACGCGGTCTCGCTGGGTGCCTGCCAGATGGCCTTTAACCTGTCGGCCAAGGTCATCGTGACCTTCACCTCGTCGGGCACCACCGCCATGCGCGTGTCGCGCAACCGGCCCGCCGCGCCCATCTTGGCCGCGACGCCCAACGACCGCGCCTACCGCCAGATGAGCGTCGTCTGGGGCGTGCTCCCTTACCTCACCGACGAAATCCACAACACCGACGAGATGGTGGAGGTGGCGGCCCGCGGCATCCGGCAGGCGGACATAGCCGCGGCGGGCGACCGCTACGTCATCACCGCGGGCGTGCCCTTCGGGATGCGGGGCACGACCAACTTCATCCGGGTCGAGCACCTAGCGCCCGGCTCGCATTAAACCCAAAGCTCAAAAAGTTTAGAACCAAGAAACGGCCGCCCTCAGGCGGCCGTTTCTTGAGCACATGTTGACAATTGTTCAGACTGTCGTTAAGCCTCCTCGGCGCTCACCACAACCTTGAGGTCGATGGGCACTTCCGGATGAGGTTTATAAACCACCGTGTATTCGCCGAGCGTCTTGATGGGCTCGGACAGGTCTATCTTGCGGCGGTCCACCTCGACGTCGTAGGTTCTCGCCAGCGCCTCGGCAATGTCGCCGTTCCCGACCGAGCCGTAAATGCGGCCCTCGCCCGCGCGCACCTGGAGCTCGATGGTGGCGTCGCCTAACAACGTCTTGAGGCGTTCGGCGTCCGCTTTGCGCTCGGAAAGCTGCTTGGCGCGCTGCGAAAGCCTCGCCTCGAGCTCCGCCTGATTCGCTTTTGTCGAGAGCAGCGCCAGCCCCTGCGGGATGAGGTAGTTGCGCGCATAACCCGGTCGCACCTTGACCTGTTCGCCCGCGTCGCCCAAGTTATCGACGGGCTCGAGCAGAATCACGTTCATTTGCGCACCAGCGTTTCCGTGATTGGGATGATAGCCAACACCCGCGCGCGCTTGATGGTCGTCGCCAGCCGGCGCTGGTGTTTGGCGCACACGCCCGTGCGGCGGCGCGGCAGAATCTTTGCCGTGTCCGAAATGAACCGGCGCAGCATCCTGCCGTCGCGGTAGGCGGTCACTTCCTGCTCGCCCGTGCAAAAGGGGCAGACCTTGGGGCGGCGGCTCCTGCGGCCGCCGCGCTTGTCTCTGTCCCTGTCTCTGTCCCTGCTGTTTCCTCTTCTACGCTCTGCCATCTAAAAGGGTAAGTCCTCTTCTGGTGGAAATTCCTCGTCAATATCAAGTTTTTGACCCCCTCGGACGCTCTGCGGAGCCTTTTGGCTCGCTGCAGGGCGGGCACCGGCGCCACCACCACCGGGGCCACGGGTCATAAATTCAACGCGTGAACCTTCAATCTTGTCCTTGAACTGGCGGTTGCCGTCCTTGTCGGTCCAGTTGTCCGTGACAAATCGGCCCACGACCATCACCGGGTCGCCCTTGGCGAGTTCCCCGCACGCCTCGGCGAGTTCGCGCCAGACGTCCACATCCACGTAATGGGTGCGCTCTTGGTCCTGACCGTTGCGGTCACGAAACTGCTCATTAACCGCGACGGAAAAGCGCGCCACGGCGTCGCCCCCCGGGGTGTAGCGCAGTTCGGCGTCGCGGGTTAAGTTGCCGATGAGCGTCACCTGGTTGAGCGCCTCGGTCAGGCGCTCTTGCCCCTTGGCGTCGGTCACGGTGGCCTCGCCCTTACGGGTGCCGTGCGTCAGCGCTTCTACGCGGGACGCGTTGATACCCAGAGCGCTGCGCTTTTGCCCGTTGTTATCTTCCCACGCGCGGTAGTTGAGCCTGCCGTCCACGAACACGGGCGTACCCTGGTCTAAGCTTTCAACCAGATACTCCGCCTGTTTGCCAAAGACCGACACGCGGTGGTACCAGGCAAGGTCACGCGTCTGGCCGTCGCTACCGACCACGCGGTCGTTGCCGCCCAGGTTGAGTTCCAGAATCGCCAAGCCACCCGCGGTGTACTTGAGTTCGGGTTTTTGGGTGAGGGTACCGACCAACTGAACATTATTGAAGCCTCGAGCCATTTTCTTTTCCTCCGTTAAAGTCGTGATGCGCTATATCTTGTATGTGCGAGTCCTAAAGGGCTTCTTGCCGCTCTTGCCGTCCACTCCCTTGCCGTTCACTCCCTTGCCGTTCCCCCCGGCCCCTTGGTTCGCGGGGCTTGAGGGTGCGCCATTCGGGGCGGTTGCGGGTCACGAGCACGCGCATGACGTTGTCGCGCAGGCGCAGGTTGTTTTCAACCACCTTGGGCGCTTCTAGGGGCAAGCGAAGGTTATAAATAATATAATAACCCTCTCGTCCCTTGCGAATTTCGTACGCAAGGCGCTTGTTACCCCACTCGTCGACCTCCAAAATCTCACCCCCCGCCCGCTCGACCTGTGAGACAACCGCGTCTTTCTCGGTTTGCACCTGCGTCTCGTTTAGGTTGGGGTCCAAAATCACGTTGAGGTCGTACGTGTGTTCGCCGCCCTCGGCTGCGCTCACGTCTACGCTGCCCGTGGGTTCGTCCATTAAGTTTTCGTTTGTCACTTCGTCCATGTGTCACCTCCTTTCGCTCAAACTTGCCAGCATGGTTCCTAGCTCATCCGGCAGCTTCCCATCTTAGCATTCTTTTCGGGGTTTGCACCAAACTTGTCAAACGTGAAATTACTCCCTGTGCCGGTCTCTCAGCCACACGTAGCCTATGAGCGTCCCCACGAGCCCGAGCAAGCCGCTAAAGACGAACTCGGGGATAACTTTCTCGCTGCTGTACCAGCCCCACACGAACAGCCCGAGCAGGCTGATGAGCAGGAGGGTAATAACAAAAGTTCCGAAAAGTTTCATACCGACTCCCCCTTTCAGGCAAGTTAGTCAGATTGACTAACTTGTGAAGTAGTTTACTCGCACAGCTCAGCATCAGTCAATATGCGTAGCCTAGATGTGATATAATTCATATTGCTTATTTGCGTTTAAGAAAGGTGTGGTTATGCAAGGAGCGGAAAGGGTGACCCGTAAAGACAAAAACATAGCTTGGGCGGAGGCCCTGAGAGGGCGCCGCCTGACGCTCGGCAGGTCACAGGGGGGCGTGGTTGAGGCTTCGGAGGGAGTCCTTAATCAGACGGAAGTGAGCCGCTTGGAGCGTGGCCTGGTGCATCCCACGCAAGGATTGGGACTGGTCAAGTTCTTCGCGCTGCTGCGCGCCCTGGAATGGACGCTGGACGAGTTTACCGAGGCGACGGGGCTCGAGCTACCCTTTTCTTCCCAAGACCAGGCGGAGGCCTTGGCGGCAGCGAGCCGTTTGGAGGTCCAGCCCGACTGGGCGGCCTTTCCCGTTTATGGCACGGTCTCGGCAGGCCACGCGGAAACCGAACCCCTAAACGACGAGGTGACCTATATCCCCAAAGAAAAACTCAGGGCCAAGGGCGTAGACCCCAAGAACGTCCGCGTCTACCTCGTCAACGGCGACTGCATGATCTCGAACGAGGCGCAGCGCGTGCAAAAAAACATCGCGCCGGGCGACCACGTCGCCATCGACACGCACCGCAAGCCCCAGCCCGGCGACGTGGTGGTCGCCTGGTGGCCTACCGAAGAAAAAATGGTCGTGAAGCGCTACAAGGTCGAGGGCCGCGACATCGTGCTCTACCCCGTGAACCCCGCGCACCCGAACTTGGTGCTAGGTAACGAGGACGACGTGTACATCCTTGGCAGCGTGGTCTGGCGGGGCGGCTAGGTTGTAAGGCTAGAGTTTAGTAAGTGCGTCCACAATGAGGTGTGCGTCTCTAACCGTGTCATTAACGCCCACACCGTAATAGGCATTGCCAGTGAGAAAGAGTCTGGGATACGCGGCGGTCGCCTTCATCGCCGTCTCGACACGCGCGCCGTGGCCCAGAAGATACTGCGGAATGCCCCTGGGCCAGGGGACGTGCTCGAGCATCTCCGGCGGCGCGGTAATGCCTAAGGTGAGCTCTAAATCGCGTTGCACCGCCCGCAGCGCCTCATCGTCGGACAGTTCCGCAAATCCGGGGTCCACGCTCCCCCCGGCAATCACGCGCAGCGAGACCTTACCCTCCGGCGCTCTGTCGGGGAAAATGCTCGAGCTGTAGAGCACCCCCAGCGCGCGCACGCCCTCGCCTCTGGGCACCAGAAAGCCGAAGCCGCCCAGCAGGTTGGGCACGTCCACGCGGTCGTACCCGAGACCGAACACGCGCACGTCGGCGTAAGGGATTTCTGAGAGTGCCGCCGCAGCCTCCGGCAAAAAAGGGGAGAGGAGCGCCCCGCTCACAAAAGCCGGGGTGGCGAGCACCACCGCGTCGGCGTGGGAAGTCTCGCCTGAAGAAAGCTCGAGCGCGTATCCCGCCCCCTGAGGCTCGAGCCTCCTCACCTCCAAACCCGTCCGCACCACCTCCCCGAGATTTTCCCGCAACGCCTCCACAAGCCGCCCAGCCCCGCCCCGAAAACTCGTCAGGCGGCCCGTCTGCGCCTTGTTGGCCTTCTTCACCTTTCGTTGCGCGCTGATGAGGGCTTTGACGAGGCTGCCGTGCTCGGCCTCGAGCGCCCGAAAGCGCGGGAAGAGCGCGTCCAGACTCAACTCCCTCGCGTCGCCCGCGGTGATGCCCAATACCAAGGGTCCCGCAAAGGCGTCGGCTACCTCTCTACCAAAGTGACGCACGAAAAAGCCGTGAACCGTCTCCTCCTGCGTTACGGCCTTGCCGAGCAAGGGCTCGAGCGCCGCCCGCGCCTTGCCTAGGGGCGACAGTAGTTCGCTCTTCAAAAAAGCTGGCGGGGAGAGGGGCAGGGGCCGCAGGCCGCCGTTTTTGTAGAGAAAACGGTATTTCGCCACGTCCGAAGCGGGTTGTAATTCGCTCTCCAAGCCAAGCGACTTGGCAAGCTCCACCGTTTCGGGAACGTTGGTCAGAAACCCGTTGGGACCCCAATCGACCGTGTACCCGTTTGAATGGCTGCTCCTGACCTTGCCGCCCGCCGCGGCGTCTTTTTCGAACACTTTAAGCTCGAGTTCAGGCCGCTTTTGTTGGAGCAGATACGCGGTGGTGAGGCCGGACACGCCGCCGCCAACGATGGCTACGCGTTTCATGCCGGGATGACCTCGAACCCTGCCCAGCGGAAATGTTTGTCAAAAGTAAAAACCCGGCTGAACCCAACTTTGCGCATAAGTGTAAAGGAAACGCAGTCTGTAAAGCTTATCTTCTGGTCGGCGTACTTTTCAAACAGTTCTAAGCTGGCTAACTCGTCTTCGGCGGAGGGGCGCAAAATAACAAAAGCGTTCGATGCGAAAATCGTCCTACCCTTCGCGGCTGCAAAGGCGTAGCTCGAGCGCCGTGCTAGGAGCGTAAACGTTTCGTCCAGCACAAAGTTGCTGGTAAAAAGTGTAGGTCTAGTTTGGTCTAACTCCCGCCACAAACCGGCTGCTTCTTTGCGATACTGGTCGCGCTCCAGGTAACGCGCCAGAAAAGCTCCTGTGTCTATAAAGATCACTCGTCGTAAAGGTATTTATCGTGGTTAGCAGCGGTATCGCTCGGCACATCTCCATCAAACGTTTCGTGGTCGGCAAAGAAGGGGTCGGGTTCGGCAGTTTGCAAACGCGCTTTAAGCAGTTCACGAACAAACTCTTCTAACGAAACGCCTTCTTCACGCGCCAAGGTTTCGGCGCGGGTTTTGAGCTCTGCGGGCAGGGTGATGTCTATGTGTTCCATGTTGCGTTCATCATAACTCGGCTGCAAACGAAGCATTTGAAACGCCGCTAAGTTTGAAAGTCCGGCAAACCGGATTTTTGCTACACTGGAGTCACAGACGTTATTAAACTTGGCAAGAAAGGGCAAGTTATCATCCCGCGCAAGATTATCAGCGCGCTGGGTCTTCGCGGTGACTCTATGCTGCTCACTGAAAAAACGGACGATGGCGCTATCCTGTATACGCCCTGCGGGCGTTTATCCCATAGAAATGTAAAGTGACGAGCGCGTGCAGGAGTTTTTGGAGGCGAACCAGATGTCGGGGGGATTTGCCCTGTCAACTCCCTGTAAAGCTGGTCAGACAAAGATCCCCCTCAGTCCCCCCTTGTTAAGGAGACGATGGATTGCCAAACACCGTTCAAGTTCGGCAGGGGTGGTTGCTCAGGGCAGCCGCTTTACAACCGCCTCGCTCAGCCACACCTGGCCTCTGTCGGGGAAGCGCTGCGGCGCAACCCGCTTCGAGCGAGTACGTCTGTGTTTATGCTAGCGTGAGAACGGAGGTATAAACATGATGAAGCACCTGTGTTACGCGCTCCTTGCGCTCCTCTTCTTGCCTCTTGCCTACGCCCAGGGGAGCGGCGGGACGGGCGGGGCTCCAGCGGACGCGGGGGGCGTGGAAGGCCTCGTCGTCATGAGGAGCGCCCACCCTTTTGACGAGACCCGGTCGCGGCTCGAGGCCGCCCTAAGAGAAAACGACCTCACCATCATCGACAGAATCGACCACAGCAGGAACGCCTCGCAGGCGGGGCTCGGCCTCCTGCCCACGCTGCTCATCGTGTTCGGCAACCCCGCGGCGGGCACCCCGCTCATGCAGGCCGAACGCACCGTCGCCATCGACCTGCCCCAAAAGATGCTCGTCTATCAAGACAACGACGGCGTTTTCGTCGCCTACAACGACCCCATGTATTTAGCCGAACGCCACCACCTGACGGGCGTTGACGCCATTTTGGAGAACGTCGCGGACACGCTCCAGAGCGTTGCCACCGCCGCCACCGCGCCTTAAGTCATAAAGTCACACCCAAAACCGTCACGCCTTTTGAAAAGCTGGTTTTTCACCGTTCCGCCCGCCTCGTCCTGGTACAGTAAGCCACAATGCCCCGCGTCGACCCCCGCATCAGCGGCTACTTAGTTCACGGCTACACCGCCTCCACGCTCATCTTTGTGGCGCTGGCGACGCAGTGGATTTTGGAGGGCCGTTACCAAGCCGCGCTTATGGCGATGGCGGTGACCATCATCATCGACGCGACCGATGGCGCGCTGGCTCGCAAGTACCGCGTGACCGAGACGGCGGCGGGCATCGACGGGAGCACGCTGGACAACATCGTGGATTTTTTGTCCTACGTGTTTTTGCCCATGCTGTTTGCGCTCCAAACGGGGCTTTTCCTAGAGCCCACCACGCTGTTTATCACCTTTGTGATGTTTGCGAGTGCCTTTGGCTTTTCGCGCACGACCGCTAAGCTCGCCTCCGCGGGGTTTTTCGTCGGCTTTCCTTCTTACTGGAACATCGTGGTGTTTTATCTCTTTTTGCTCTCGAGCCCGCCTTTACTCAACACCGTGCTGGTCGTGGCGCTCGCGTTTTTGGTGTTCATCCCCGTGCGCTTTCTCTACGTGAGCCGCCTCCGGCGCTCGCGCCTGCTGCATTTCGGTCTCAGCGCCGTGTGGGGGATAGCCTGCCTCGTCGCGCTCTTTTTGGACGCGGGAGCCCTAAGAAATGCGTTTCTCTACGTGTCGCTCGTGTACCCTATCTTTTATACGGCGCACTCCGTTCTTTTAGACGTGCGCGACCGTCAAGAACGCGCGGTGCTTAGCTAACCGGCTCGACTAACCCGCCAGCGCGTTCAGCGCCGCCCGCCGCATCACCTCCACAGGCGCGTCACGACCCGTCCAGAGTTTTAAGGCCTCCGCACCCTGGTAGACGAGCATCGGCAGGCCGTTCTGCGTTCTTAAACCCATCGCCTCGGCGTTTTTGAGGAGCCGCGTTTTAGGTGGGCGGTAGACGATGTCGCAGACGAAACCCCGGTAGGGCACCAGTGCCCCCGGTAGCGGCGAGGTGTCGGGGTCGTGCCCGCCGCGCGCCATCCCGACAGAGGTGGTGTTGACGAGCCCGTCCGCCCCCCGCACCCGCGCGTCTAAGTCGCCAGGTTCGACAACGTCCACAGTTCCAAAAGGAGAAAATGCGCCCACTAGTTCTTCGGCCTTTGCCGACGTGCGGTTGTAAACGCCCACCTCCGCCACCCCCGCCGTGAGCAGCGCGTAGACGACGGCTCGAGCCGCCCCCCCCGCCCCCAAGACCACCATCCGCTTGTCCCGCGGCCCGAAGTCAGCTTCTACAAGCGCCCGCAAAAACCCGGCGGCGTCGGTATTGTGACCCATGAGCCGCCCGCCGTCGTTGACAACGGTGTTGACCGCGCCGATAGCTTTCGCCGCGTCGCTCAGCGCGTCGAGAAACGGTACGACCGCCTGCTTATGTGGCACCGTGACGTTGGCCCCGAGGACCTGTTCGCTGCGCAGACTCGAGACCGCCTCCCGCAACGCCGCCGGGGGCACCTCGAACGCTTCGTAAGTAGCCTCGAGACCCAAATGTTCAAACGCCGCGTTGTGCATCGCCGGGCTCAGCGAATGACCCGCGGGATGGGCGAGTAAGAAAACACGCCTCACGCCTCTACAGCTTGACGCGCCTCCAGCGCCCGCCGAGTCACGCGCAGGGTCTCCTCGATATCTTCATCATTCACTTCGTAGTGCGTCACGAGCCGGACGGTACGCGGCCCCAGCGCGTTGCAGAGCACCCCCGCCTCCCGCATCGCCGCGGCTAGCGCGGGCGCGTCCGCCACGCTGAAATAAATCATGTTGGTCTGCACCGTGTTTAGGTCGAGCGTGACGCCGGGGAGCGCCTCAAGCCCCTCCGCCAGCCTTTTCGCCCGCACGTGGTCTTCCCCAAGCCGGTCCACCATTGTCTCCAGCGCCACCAGTCCTGCCGCCGCCAGC
The DNA here is from genome assembly GCA_965214995.1 of Trueperaceae bacterium. Taxonomy (GTDB): domain Bacteria; phylum Deinococcota; class Deinococci; order Deinococcales; family Trueperaceae; genus CBDCCT01. Next base: position 1,573,434 of record CBDCCT010000002.1, on the reverse strand, counting down.
ACCCCCGCCTGCCGCATCCCGCCGCCCAAAATCTTGCGGTAGCGGTGCGCCCGTTTGATGAAATCCTTCGAGCCCAACAGCACCGTTCCCACGGGCGCGGCGAGTCCTTTGCTGAGGCACAAGGAAGCCGAATCAAAAGGTTCACAAAGTTCGGTAATGGGAACATTCAGCGCGGCGGCGGCGTTGAAGGCTCGAGCCCCGTCCAAATGCAAAGGCAAGCCCTCCTCACGCGCGAGCCTCCCGACCGCCCGGCACGTCTCCAAGGGCACGACCGTGCCGCCCGCGTGGTTGTGGGTGTTCTCCAAGACGATAAGCCCCGGCGGCGCGGCGTGGACGCTCCGGCGAATCGCGCCCCTTATGGCGTCGGGTGTGGGCACACCCAGGGGCGCGGCGACGGGACGCGGCACGAGGCCACTCACCACCGCGAGCCCGCCTAACTCGTACTCGTAGATGTGCGCGCCTTCGGGCAAAATGACTTCCTGCCCGCGCTCGGTGTGGGCCGCGAGCGCCGCGGAGTTGCTCATGGTGCCCGTGGGCATAAGCAGCCCCGCTTCAAAGCCCGCCATTTCGGCCAGCGTCTCTTGCAAGCGGTTGACGGTCGGGTCCTCCCCGTAAACGTCGTCGCCGACTTCGGCGGCGGCCATCGCTTGGCGCATGGCGGGGGTGGGTTGGGTGACGGTGTCCGAACGAAGGTCAATCATGCTGTTAGTCTACAGGACGTTGCGCGGCTGCGTTGGCACTCGAGCCCGCTTGCCCCAAGCTCTGATGCTTGGCCTAAACTCACTCCCGACGAAGCGGCAGCGCCCCCTCCCCAAACACCTGCGCGACGAGCGGATAAATCGCGTCGGGCCCCAAGCCTTCACCCAAATAGGTCTCGTCGCCGCGCCAGAGCTCGTAATGGGGGTGGGGGTCGTCCTGCGTGCCCGAAACCCCCTCGATGGTGCCTGAGTTGCCCGCGAAGCCGACCACCTGACCCGCGGTGACGCGCGTGCCTACGCTGATGGTGTCGGGGATGTTAGACAAGTGTGCGTAACGTGACACGAAACCGCCGGGATGCTCTATCCACACCTGGCGACCGCGCAGTTCGTCGAGCGTGCTCTGGGGCGTGACGGGCTGGTTCTGGGCGTCGCTGATGAGGCCGTCGTACTCCTCGGGCGTCATCTCGACGTAGCCGTGGTCGGCGCGGCTCACCACGCCGTCGGCGGTGGCGACGACGGGCGTGCCGTAGGTGATGGGCACCCTCACCACGCCGTTATAGAAGTCGAAGCCCTCGTGGTAGCCGTTGCGGTAAGCGCGCCTCGAGCCCGGCAGGTGCGTGTCTCTTGAAGAAAAAGTCGCGCCCTCGACGGGCGGGATAAAGCCGCTCGGCCAGCTCGGGTCGAAGGGTTTGTCGGTGAGGTTTTCCAAGACGGGGAGGACGCTCGAGCGGCGCATCACGCCGTTGTCCAAGGCGTAATCGAGCGCCGCCTTGCCCTCGTCGTTGCGCAGCGTGGGGTCGGCTCCCGCTTGCAGGAGTTCTAAGGGCACCTCCGGGTTGGGGTTGTCGCGCACGGCGACCATGAGCGCGGTCCAGCCTACGGTGGTCTGGGCGTTCACGTCGGCCCCGGCGGTAAGCAGTTCCTCGACCACGCTCGGGTCGGTGTTCGCGCCCGCGGCGTAGACGAGGGGCGTCTGCCCGCTCTCGTCGGTGGCGTTCACGTCGGCCCCCGCCGCTAAACTTGTCTGAACCTCGTCCAGCCCGCTCGTCTGGACCACGTTGAAAAACTCCCTGGCGGCGCGCGCCTCGCGGGTCTCGCGGCCCAGGTTGCCGAAGTCAACCTGCACCACGCCGAGCCCCCAAAGAACCGCCACACCTCCTACCAACAAAACAACAGCCGCGGTAACGGCTACGGTAAATGTACGCATAGGATTACTTTACCGCGTGTTTGAAATGAAAGCGTCAGGTGCGGGCGGCTGTATGCTTTTTTACACCCGCTGGCTGAGGTGGGGGTTTGGGGGGGTTATGTGCCTAAACCCTTCTCTCCCTTGCCCCAGCCTCACAAACCCTTACGCCTCCAAGAACGCTTGTTAAAAATATGACTGGTTAGAAATATCTTTGCCCCTGGAGACGGTTTTTCTGTGGATTTTTGTTCGCCCGCCGGGGAGCGTGGGGGCTATAATGGCGGTTATGGGGCATCCCTACCCGGCAGAGAAAACCGAGAAGCAACCCGCAGCCAAACCCGACGGGACGGGGGTCCGGAGGGCGGGCTCGAGCCACGCGGGGCGCGTCCGGGCGCTCAACCAGGACGCGTTCTGGGTGGGCGACCTTCCCAGCGGGCGCGTGCTGGCGGTGGTCGCCGACGGCATGGGCGGCCACAACACGGGGGAGGTGGCGAGCCAAAAGGCGGTGAGCGTGGTGAGAGACGAACTCTCGCGCTCCAAGATCTACCCGCCCGCGGCCATCGCCAGGGCCGTGCAGGCGGCCAACGGCGGCATCTACCTTTATGCGAGCGAGAACGCGCAGCACTACGGCATGGGCACCACGCTCACCGCGGTCTTGCTCGACGACCAGGTGGGCTTGGTCGCCCACGTCGGCGACTCGCGCGCCTACCTCGTGCGGGGGGGCGCGATAAGCCAACTTACCCAGGACCACTCCTGGGTGGCCGACCGGGTGCGGCAGGGGATTTTGAGCGAAGAGGAGGCGCGGCGTCACGAGTGGCGCAACGTGATTACCAACGCGTTGGGCTCGGCACCCGAAATCAAGCTCGACCTGTCGCACTTTGAGGTGGAGGAGGGGGACAGAATCCTGCTCTGTAGCGACGGCGTCACCATGCTTTTGGGCGACGAGACGCTCGCGGACGTCGTGAGCAAGCATCCGCCCGAGGAGGCGGTGGCGCGGCTTCTGGCCCTCGCCGACGAGCGGGGGAGTCCCGACAACGTGACGGCGGTGGTGCTTTTGGTTGACAGGCTCGAGCCCCAGCCCAAAAAGTACGCGCTCCCCACTACGCAGCCCAACTCGGTCGCGCTCGGCGCGACGATGAGCGGCGTCCGCAAGGTTGAGGACGCCTTCCCGCTCATCGACGCCTTTTCCAAGCTGCGCCGTCACCCACTGTACCCGTACCGCTTCTGGATTCTGGGCTGCCTCTATCTGGTCCTGCTGTTCGTCTTCTTTAGCCTGCGTTAGCCTCGAGCCACCCGGCTTTCGCGGTAGGCTGGTCCAAGGAGGCGTTATGCAGAACGAGCAACGAAGAGTCGTGTCAACGGACGAAGCCCCCGCCGCCATCGGCCCCTATTCGCAGGCGGTGCGCGCGGGCGGCCTGCTTTTCACCTCGGGTCAGATTCCCCTCCTACCGGACGGTTCCCTGGAAACGGGCGACGTTGGGGCGCAGACGCGGCAGGTGCTTACGAACTTGCGGGCGGTTCTGGAGGCGGGGGGCTCGAGCCTGAAAAACGTCGTCAAATGCACCTGTTTTCTCAAGGACATGAACCACTTCGCCCAGATGAACGAGGTCTACGCGGAATTTTTCCCCGATGAGCCCCCCGCGAGGAGCGCGGTCGAGGTCGCCAGGCTGCCCAGGGACGTGCTTATCGAAATCGAGGCGGTGGCCCTGGTCGAGGTCTAAACAAGGTCTAAACAAGGTCTAAACAAGGTCTAAACAAGGTCTAAACAAGGTCTAAACAAGGTCTAAACAAGGTCTAAACAAGGTCTAAACAAGGTCTAAACAAGGTGGGGTCTCCCGCGACTTCCGTGCAGCAGGCCGAGCAGAACGGGCGTGCCGAGTCTCGGCGAGCCTGCTCTCGAGCTCCGGGTTCCGCAGCGCGTTGGGTGAAAAGTCTTCGTCTTTGTTCTGCATAAGACGCGCGCGTCTTATGCAGAACTTGGCACCTATCAACCTAACCTAGCTTTACGGTTTCGAGGTCGGTCAGATTGAAGTCCTCTCCCTTAAAAGCGAGTGGACGTCCCGAAACTTTGGCCAGAGCGTAACTCACACAGTCACCGAAGTTCAGTTGCGCCGGGTGGCCCTGCCCTTTGCCAAAGCGCGCGTAGGCTAACTTTGCTTCAACGACGTGCTCAGCAGTAAAGGGGTGCAGCTCAACCCCAAGACGCAGGGTAAGTTCTGCAACCTCACCCGACGTGAAACCCCGCCTTGTCCCGAGGACAATTTCTGTTTTTAATAGGGTCGGGGAGGCCATGATCAGACTCGGCGCTCGTCCCAGAGCGAGTACGGCTTCGTCCGCACCGGTCTCTTCAAAAAGGATTTGCAGGAGAACGCTGCTGTCGAGGACCATCAGAACCCGAGCAGTTTTTCTTGCTCTTCTTTGGAAGGAGCCTCGCCGCGCTCTGTTTCAGGAAGGTTTGGCCAAACAGCTGTTTTTAGCCACGTGAGCGTGCGCGTTGCGCGGTCTTTTGCCTCGAGCTCCTGTAAGCGCTCTTCGAGCGCCTTTGTGACGATGTCGACCTTTGTTTCGCCTGTCCGCTGCGCGATCTGCTCGAGCAAAGCGGCTACACGGTCGCTTTTTAAGTTGATCTGTCTCATAGTAGAAGCATAGCTTTACTGCTACCTAGTTGTCTTCCGCTTATGTGACTTTACGGGCCTTCTCACGCGTAAGCAACCTGGCGAGGCAATTCGAGATTCTGCCCGATCCGCTTCTGCAGCGCTCAAACCTCGCCGTGAGACCTACATAAACTGGATAATTTTTTACCCCCTAGTGCCACCACACCGAGAGCCCCGGATAGTACGCCGACACGATCTCCTGAAAAAGAAAGTAATCCACGATGAGGTGGACCACGAGCACGTACAAAAGAACCTTTGAACGTTCAAACATGGCCCCTTGCGTGAGCGCGAGCGTGTAGACGAACAGCGGCCCCCAGCCCGTAAAGGCCATGTCATAGAGCACCGCGGTGTAAAGCACCGCCTGCGCGGGATTGGCGACGCGCGCGGGGAAAAGGGCGCGCAGCACGGCGTAACCGATGTTGACGAAAAAGAGCTCGTCCCAGATGCCCACCGCGTTGATGCCCAGAAAAAGCCGCAAGAGCTCCTCGTTGTCGGGCGTGGGCGGCAAGGTCCAGTTAAAGGGCACCTCCGGGCTCAGCACGCCGAAATAGAGCCGGAAGCCGCCCCAGGCGAGCGGGACGGACAGGAGGGTATAGGCCACGTCCACCCAGTCGAGCCGGTCGGGCAAGAATTTAAAGGTGATGATGTTTTGTCGCCACAAAAGAGCCGTGGGCAGGACGAGTGCTGCTAAGAAAAAGAGCGCCATCGTCAGCGAGTGCTGGTTGTCGGTGCGCGTGTTGATGGGCGCTAGGGTGAGGACGAGGACGGCGGAGGCGAGCGCCCCGTAACGCAATCTGCGGGTTGGGGATTCTTTTACAAGAGACGCTGCAAAGATGGCTGCGGAGACGCCGCCCAAGAGCCACTGCTCGAGCGGTATCCACAACACGATCGTCGCCAACAGGCTGAGGAGCGTAACAAACGCCCAAGGTCCCCGCCTGCTCTCAGTGTCGGCGTGCTCTGGAAACTCTGCGGACACGCTCCCCTTTGCCCCACTCACTCCCGCTTGCGCCCCCCGAGCCCCTGCGTGAGGCGGTCCAAAACGATTGCCATGATGACGATGGCGAGCCCCGCCTCAAAGCCCAGGGAGATGTTGAGCGTATTCACCCCGCGCAAAACTTCCGCGCCCAGGCCGCCCGCCCCGACGAGCGCGGCGATAACAACCATTGACAGCCCCAGCATGATGGACTGGTTCACACCCGCCAAGATGCTCGGCAAGGCGCTGGGGAGTTGCACCTTGAAAAGCCGCTGCGTGGGCGTCGCGCCAAAGGCTTCGGACGCCTCCATGAGGTCTTTGGGCACCCCACGCAGGCCCAAACTGGTGAGCCTGACGAGCGGCGGCAGCGCGAAAATCACCGTCGCCACCACCCCCGGCACTACGCCGAGGGAGAAGAACACGACGGCGGGAATGAGGTAGACGAACGCGGGCATCGTCTGCATAAAGTCGAGCAGCGGCTCGGTCAAGCGCTCCGCCGCGCGGCTCGTCCCGGCAAGGACGCCCAGCGGCAGGCCGAGGAGCAAGACGAAAATTTCCGCCACTCCGACGAGCGCGAGGGTGTCGACGAACGCCTCCCACATCCCCATGTTGAGCGTGAGGAGGAGCCCTAACGCTGTAAAAAGCGCGGTGCGCGGGCCGCGCAGCCAAAAGGCGAGCGCGGTGAAAAGGCCGACAATGACGAGTGCATGGGGACGCCCCAACCCCCACACCACCCCCTCGACCAGCCACAGCACGCCCGCGTTAAAGGCGTCGAAAACGCCCGGAAAGGCCGCGGAAAGCCCGTCAACGCCGCGCTCGACCACATCACCCAGGGGCACGCCGCGTTGCCACCACGTGTTAAAAAGCTCCCACACTAGCGTTCTCCCTTTAGAAACGCGGCTTCTTTAGAATCTCCCGCAGAAACGCCCGCCAAGGCCTCCAGCAGCGCGTCTCTGGTGATGACGCCCACCGTATCGCCCTGCGCGTCTTTGACCGCCACGGGCGCGTCTTCTTTGGCGGCGACGGCGACCACCTCGCTTAAGGGGGTGTAGACGCCGACCTCGAGCGTCGTCTCCAAACGGCTCGCGGGCTGCATAAGCGTATAGGCCAGGAGCGCGCGCAGCCGGTCCACGCCCTCGGTAAAGGCGCTCACATAAGCGTCCGCGGGCCGCGCGATGATTTCCTGGCCCGTGCCGACCTGCACCACCCGCCCGCCCTTCATGATGGCGACGCGGTCCCCCAGCCTCAGCGCCTCGTTGAGGTCGTGGGTCACGAACAGGAGCGTTTTGCCGACCTGCCGCTGGAGGGTTAAGAGTTCGTCTTGCAGTTCGCGGCGGATAAGCGGGTCGAGCGCGCTAAAGGGCTCGTCCATGAGCAAGATGTCGGCCCCCAGCGCGAGCGAGCGCGCCAGCCCCACGCGCTGCTGCATCCCGCCGGAGAGCGTGTCGGGCCGGCTGTTCTCGAACCCGCCCAGGCCGACGCGCCCTATCATCTCGCCCGCACGTATCAGCCGCTCCTTTTTGGGCACGCCCTGAAGCTCCAGGCCAAAAGCGACGTTGTGGAGGACCGTCCGGTGGGGCAGGAGCGCGAAGTGCTGGAAGACCATCCCGCCGAAGTGCTCGCGCCGGAACTCGCGCAGCTTGCGCCCGCTCAAGCGTGTTAAGTCCACGCCGTCCACGGTGACGCGCCCGGCGGTGGGGTCGAGCAGCCGGTTCACAAGGCGCAGCAGGGTCGACTTGCCGCTCCCCGAAAGCCCCATCAGCACGAACGTCTCGCCCGCCTCGACGGAGAGCGACGCGTCGTAGACGCCCACCACCCCGCCGAGTTCGCGCTGCACCTCGCTCTTGCTCGCACCCTCGGCGAGGCGCTCGAGCGCCCTCTGAGGACGTGGGCCAAAAAGTTTCGACACGTGGCTGAGGACGATTTTGTTCAAACGCGCTCCTTGGGTGCCCCTCGTCACGGTACATACGTGAGACTACCGCGTGCGGGGGGGCGTGGTAACTTTGTGAGGCTATCATCCACAAGCTCTGGAGACGCGGGGATAGCTTACGGGCCGGCGTTTAGCGTCTCCCTAACTTTCCAAGAATTGCCGCCCGTACGTCACAAAGCTACGCGTTACGGTTCTAAAGAAATGACGCTAAAGGAGAAAAAATGAAACGCCTTTTGTTCACGCTTACGCTCGCCCTCTCTTTGCCCCTCGCGGCGGCGCAGACGGTCCGCTTCGGCTACGTTGAATGGCCCGGCGTCACGGTCAAAACACAGGTCGCCGCCGCCGTCTTAGAGACGCTCGGCTACGACGCGCAGACGCAGGCGCTAAGCGTGCCCATCGTGCTCAAGGGTCTGTCCGAAGGCGATCTGGACGTGTTTCTGGGCGTCTGGCGGCCCAGCATGGACGCGCTGGTCGAGCCTTACCTGGCCGACACGGGCGACGGCTCCGTCACGCTGGCGGCGCGCAACCTGGAGCCCACCGTCTACCGCCCCGCCGTGCCCACCTTTGTGGCCGACACGGGCGTCACCTCGCTCGCCGATTTGGCAGCCAACGCGGGCGAGTTTGACGGCAAGATTTACGGCATCGAGCCCGGCAACGACGGCAACACCATCATTCTGGACATGATCGAGGGCGACACCTACGGCCTACAGGATTTTGAGCTCGTTGAATCCTCCACCGAGGGGATGCTCGCGGCGGTCGAGCGGGCTTATCAGAGAGAGGAGCCCATCGTCTTTTTGGCCTGGAGCCCGCACTGGATGAACGCGGTCTATGACCTTACCTATTTAGACGACCCGGAAAACGTCTGGGGCGGCGACGGCTTTGTGGCGACGGCGCTCAACGCGGCGTTCGCAGACGAAAATCCGAACCTCACAAGATTTTTTGAGCAGTTTGCGGTCACGCCGGAGATTCAGAACGGCTGGGTTGACCGCTACAGCCGCCAAGGTGAGGACCCGGAAGTGGTCGCGCGCGACTGGATTTCTGAGAACCTGGACGTGGTGACGGGCTGGGTGGAGGGCGTCACCACCGCCAGCGGCGAGCCCGCCGCTGGGGCGCTGCAAGACGCGTTCGGCAACTGAAAGGTAGCGAGTGCCTACGGCCACGGTTGATTTGGGTGCGTTAGGGCACAACGTCACGCTCTTGCGGCGTCACCTCGAGCCCCACACCCAGATGCTCGCGGCGGTCAAAGCGGACGCCTACGGGCACGGCGCGCCCCGGGTTGCCCGGCATTTAGAGACGCTCGGCGTAGGCTGGTTCGGCGTGGCGACGCCCAATGAGGCGCTCGAGCTGCGCGCGGCGGGGCTGGCGGGGCGCGTTCTCATTTTCAGCCCGGTGTATGAGGGCTTGGAGAATTTGATAGACCGCGATGTCGCCCTGACCGTGGCGGACGAGGTGTCGCTCGAGGCGGTGCAACGGGCCGCGCGGACGGTGGGTGTGGAGGCGCGGGTTCACCTCAAGGTGGACACCGGCATGGGTCGTCTGGGTCTGCCTTGGCGTGAGGCTGTAGAGGTCGCCAGAAAAGTTGAGCGGGCGAGCGGCGTGGCGTTGGGGGGCGTCTGGACCCACTTCGCCTGCGCGGACGGGGCGGACAGGCGTTTTACAGAAGGCCAAATTGACAACTTCCACTGCTTTCTCGCCGCCTTGGAGCGTGACGGCCTCGAGCCCCCCCTCACCCACGCCGCCAACTCTCCAGCGCTGCTCGCCTACAAAAACGCGCATTTCGACCTGGTGCGCCCCGGCATCGCGCTTTATGGGTATCACTCGAGCGACGTGACAACGGCTTTGGAGCCGAACCTAAAACCCGTCATGACCCTCACCGCGCCCGTCACCTTTGTTAAAAGAGTGCGCGCGGGCGAGACCGTTTCCTACGGCGCGCAGTGGACCGCACCCCGCGACACCACCGTCGCCACGGTGCGCATCGGCTACGCCGACGGCTACCCGCGCGCCCTGAGCGGCAAGGCGGAGGTGCTCGTTCAGGGCGTAAAGTGGCCCGTGGTCGGGCGCATCTGTATGGATCAGATGATGGTCGAGGTGGGCGACTTGGAGGTGCAACCCGGCGACCGCGTCACGCTTTTCGGGCCGGGCGCGCTCGGCGCGGAAGAGGTGGCGCGGCGGGTGGGCAGCATCTCTTACGAACTGCTCACGGGCTTGGGAAGCAGGGTTACACGGCAGTACGAATAATCAGGGTATACTAAGGACTCCGGGGGAAGCAATTTCAATGTTAAGCCTTACGCTTCGCTGGGGTGTGGGGTTTGATACACTGCCTGAATTTCACCCGCAAATCGGGATGATTTGCCCTCTTTTTATGGTGTATTTGTCTTGAAAACGAGTTTATAAAGGAGCTAAATGGACACACTTACGCCCCCTCTTTACATTACCGAGCACGACCGCCCGCGAACCCCCGCCGCGCTACTCAGCAACGCGCAAAAAGACCGCCTTATCGAGCGCGGCTTTCTGGGCTTATATCGCTGGTACACCGCGCGCAGCCAGGAGACGCGCAACTGGAACCCGGACAAGTCTTTCGACTGGCGCAAGCTGCGCCAGGACTTTTCCGAGCCGCTCGTCCGGGTGTTGCAGGGCTTTTTCGCGGTTGAATACTACACGCCCGATTACGTGGACGAAATCCTCAATCTAGTACGCAGGAGCCACGGGCGGAGCCACTTTCAGCTTCGCTGGGGCTCGGAAGAGGAAAAACACGCCGACACCTGGGAGAACGCGGTGCTGTTCTCGAGACAACGCAGCCCCGAGTTTTTGGAAGCGTACAAGCACGACCTCCGCGCCAACACGCACCGCAGCCTTTGGGAGGGCGACGCGCTAAGAAACCTCATCTACACCGTGTTCCAGGAGCGCGCCACGCAACTTAACTACCTAAACTTGGCAAACATCGCCAGAGGCCAGTCCGACAAAGAGCACCACAAGGGCGACGCCGACCCGGTGCTTGCTAGGGTCGCCACCACCATCGCGGTGGACGAGGCGGCGCACTATAACTTCTTTTTAGAGGGCGTGCGGCTCTTTCTTTACTACTACCCGCAGCGGACCCTAGAAGCGATGAAAGACGTGCTCGACCACTTCGCCATGCCCGCATCTCTGATTGTGCCCGATTGGGACACGTTTAACGAGGCGGTTTATAAAGCGGGCATCTACGGGCCGCGCCAGTACGCGCGCGACGTGGTGCAGGTGGTGTTTAAGAATTTAGGAGTAGAGAACCGCAAGGCGCTCGAGGCGGGCATCAAAAACACGCGCTTAGTCCCTACGAACGAAGGCGACACGCAGCTTACCGCCATCTGGGACTCCTTTGACTATGGTTTAGTCGAGGGTGACGTGAGGCGTTTGCACGGCAAGATAAACAAATACGAGCAGGACATCGGGTTTGATGAAATCGACCCGACCCTGTTTGTCGAGAACCCGGAGTGGCCGGATGTGCCGGGTGAAGAAAACCGGTAGTGCTATCCGTAAAAGTCGGAACATCTATGCCCCGCTCAACGTTGAGCGGGGTGGTTTTTTGGAAGCTCGAGTTCAAAAAGGCTGTTCACTTCGGGACGTGCGGCGTTGGTATGGGATTAAACTTTGCGCTCGATTCCCACGGCGGTGAGGACGCCTTCGCGGTTCTCGAGCCCGACGCGCGGCAGCGGCTCCACCGCCGGGCCGCTCACCGCCTTGCCTCCCTCTTCGGGCAAAAAGACGCTCAAGTGACAGTGGCAGACCAGCGCGGGCTCCGGGGGCCGGTAGTTGAACGCAAAGGCGACAGCGTCGGGATCGCGGTTTAGGGCCACGGTGCAGCCCAGATGAGTGCAGACGCGCGAAAAGGCGGCGTAGTGCGCGCCGTCCACGCTCAAGCCGCCGGGGATGGGCTCGGGCAGGCGCAGCGCGATGGCGGGAAGACCTGCAACGGTAAATTCGGCGGCGTCCCAGGGTTTGGAGAGGCTGGAGAGCGGCGCGACGGGGAGGGGCGCGACGGGTTCAAAGGTCGGCGCGGCGGCGGGCGGCTCTTTGCCGAAGTGGACGCGGTAGGCGTACAAAAAACTCCCTACCCCGGCTCCAAACGCGGCGATGACGGGAAGGCGCCAGAGCCAAGATAAAAAGGTGCGGCGAGTCGGGCCGGTGGATGATTCGGTAGACGGCCCGACGGGCTGAGGTTCGCTCCTGCTCACGGTCGGCTCGCTTGCGACGGCTCCCCCTGGGAGAGCGTCCCGGAAACGTACTGCACTACTGCTTCTAACTCAGCTTTGGTTAAAACACTTCCAAAGGCGGGCATCATGCCGCGGCCATTCTGGATGACGCGCGTGAGACGGTCCGTGTCGGCGGCTCGAGCGTTCCCCACCAGCTTGGGTCCCGCGCCCCCGCCGCCCGCCGCCCCGTGACAACCCGCGCAGCGCGCCGCGTAGACGCCTTCACCCGAGACAGTCATGACAGTTTCATTGGATTCATTGGGTGCGACAGCGCTGGGTGCGGCGTTTGCAGGTGCGTCGCTCGTGCTCGTCCCGCCCGTCGTGCCTCCCGCGAGTCGCGCCCTTGCGTCCTCAATCAGGCTCGGCACGCGGCCCGCCGCGGTGGGGCCGCCCGCCACCTCGACGTAACGCTCCCACGCGCCGATGGCCTGCTCATAAGCGCCCAGAGTAAAGTAGCCGTTGCCCAGAAAGAGGAGCGTCTGGAGGTCCGTATCATCGGCTCCGCGGGCGCGCTCCAACACCGCCACCGCGTCGTCGGTGCGGCCGCTGAAAAAGAGCACCTGCCCGACGCGGGAGAGCGCCACGGGGTTCTCCGGGTTCGCCTCGGTAAGCACGCGGAAATAGGCGTTGGCGGCGCGCTCGCGGTCCTCGAGCGACCAGTAGAAGTCGCCCAGCGCCGCGAGGTTGGCCTCGCTCGGGTCGTTGTTGACCGCCGCGACGAGGGGGGCGACGGCTTGCGCGGTCTCGAGCCGCGCCTCCACCTCCGCGTTACCCGCGCCGCCGGGCGCGGCCAAAAAGGCGTTCCACGAATCTACAGCCTCGTCGGTCCGGTCGAGCGCGAAGTAGACCTCACCCAGCGCGAAGAGGGTGTCAAGGTCGTTCGGGTCGGCGTCTTTGGCTTTTTGGAGATACGCGAGCGCGACGTTTAAGTCATCCTGCAACGCCAAAAAGCCGAGGCGGCGGTAGGCGAGCGCGGGCGCGGGCGTGATTTCGTTGGTGATGCGCTCGTACACAGTTTTGGCCCCGTCGGCCTCTCCGGCTTGCCAATAGGCGTCAGCGAGGGCTAGCAGATTGTCCGCCGAGGGGTCGCGGTCGGCGGCGCGTTGAAGCGTCTGGAGCGAGCGAGCGGCGGCCAACTGCCCAGCGTCGGCGGTGGTGACGGTCGCTTGCTCACCCACGCGCGGCAAGACGTAGCCGCCCAGCAGGAGCGCGCTCACCCCCATGAGACCCAGCAGCGAGAGCGCGGCGACGGGGGCGCGGCGGGCTCGAGCCGGGGCCGGGGTCACAACGGGCCGTCCCGCGAGCGCCGCCTCCCGCTCGTCGAGCGCGCGCAAGACCTTGGCGGCCTTGGCCTCGTAACGGGCGCGGAGTTCGGCGCGCCTGGCCTCGGGCAGGTCCTCGCGGACGTCCAGTTCACGGATGGCGCGAAAAAGGGCGTCGCGCTCCTCCTCCAAATCCTGCGTGACGGGGTCGCGGAAGTCGGGCAGGGGGTCGGCCTGACCCGGCCACAGGAGGGGCACCGCCACGTAAGCGCATAAAAAGAGCGTGACCAGAACGATGAGGAGCGTGCTCAGCATCAGCGGCCCTCGCCCCCCATGAGGGTACGGACGCGCTCGAGCTCATCCTTGCTCACGTCCTCCACGGGCGCGCTCGCGCTGCGCGTCCAGCGCCTCACGAACACGAAAAGCAGCCCCAGCGCCGCCACCCCCGCGAGCACGGGCAGGCCCCACACAAGCAGGTAGATCCCGCGCCGCGGCGGGTTCATCAGAATCCAGTCGCCGTGCGTGCCCTGGAAGTACGCGAGAATGTCCCCCTCGCTCTCGCCCGCGTTGAGCTTTTCTTGGATAATGTTGCGCATTTCCAAGCTGATCGGCGCGTTCGAGTCCGCCACCGACGACGACACGCAGGTGGGGCAGCGGAGCTGTTTGGCGATATCGAAGACGCGACTCTCGAGCTGCACCTCCTGCGCCGCCCCCACACTTGCCAAACCGACGAGGAGAAGTGCAACTGTGACTAAGAACCACCGCAGTCTTGCGGAGGATTTTCCAACCTTCATCACTGCAACAACGCTCCTACCTGCTCATCCAACACCGCCTGCGTAACGGCTCCCGCGTGTTTATAAGCAAGCGTGCCGTCCGCGCGGATAAAGAAAGTTTCGGGCACGCCGAAAAGCCCGTAGTCGATGCCGATACGCGACGATTCGTCTTTGCCGTTGGGGAAGGTGAGGTCGTGACGCTCCAGAAAGGCTCGAGCGTTGGCCTCGTTGGCGCTGTCCTGGGTGTCCACACCGACGAAAAGCACCTCGTCCCCGTATTCGCGCCAGCCCGCCTCTAAAACGGGCGCTTCATATTCGCAGGGGCCGCACCACGAGGCCCAGAAGTTAACGACCATCGGCTTGCCTAAGTTGTCGGAAACCTCGAAGGTGGGGCCGTAGGTTTCCGCGTAGCGCTCGAACAGGGGCATCTCAAAGGCGGGCATGGTCTGGTTGAGGCGGCTCGAGGGGATGTCGCGGTCCACCGGGTTTCTGAGCCCAAAGGCGAACAGCGCCCCCAATGCGGCCACGACAACAACGACGACGGCGAGCCGCTTCACGCCCGCACCGTTCTGTCCTCTCTGCGCTGCGCCTCGAGACGCCCCTGCGGCAGGAGGCAATACGCGGTGCCCAGCACCATGATGAGGCCGCCCACCCAAATCCAGGCGATGAGCGGGCTCTGCACCGCCCGCAAGGGGACGGCCGTCGTCTGAGGGCCGATGGGACCCGCCACGCTCAAGTAAACGTCGTGCTGGGGCCGGTAGAGCACCGCGGGCGTCGGCACCTCCTGCTGCGGGTTGTTGGTGAAGACGTTGATGCGGGGCCGTAAGGTGGCGAGCAAACGGTCTCCGCGCGACACCTCGATGATGGCCCCGGCACTCACGCGGTCGGGCAGGCGGTCCATGAACTTGTCCGTGGCGGTGAGCTCGTAACCCTGAAAGGGAACGCTCCCGCCGATGGGCACGCTCAAAAGCTCGTCCACCCGGTAGCCGCCGCTCCCCGCAATCCCCAGCGCGACGACGATGACGCCAAAATGCACGACCATCGAGCCGAAGCGCCGACGGTTCTCCACGGCGTAACTCCGAAACACCGACAGCGTGCTCCGCCCCGTGAGCCGCGTCCGCGGACGAATTGCGCCCGTAATGAGAAGCCCTAGACTCACCATGTTAAAGCCCGCCAATGCCACGGTGAGGAGCGGGTAGATTTTATGGACGCCCAGCACGTACGCGAGAAGTCCTGCGACAAGCCCGCCCCCGGTGAGCAGGGCGAGGTTCTTGAGCAAGGACTGCGTTTCCGCGCGCCGCCACGGCAAAAGGGGCCCGATGCCCATAAGCGCGAACACCGCCAGCCAGATGGGTACGCTGATGCGCGTAAAAAAGGGCGCGCCGACGGTGACTTTGGCCTGCGTAATCGCCTCGACGATGAGCGGGAAGAGCGTGCCCAAGAGCACCGCAAAGGCGATGGCTAGAAAGAACACGTTGCCGAGCAGGAAGCTCCCCTCGCGGCTCACGGGCGAGTCGAGCTCGGCGTGGTCGCGCACGCCGTCCCAGCGGAGGGCGACAAGGCTAAATGAGGCGAGCACCACCACAATGAAAAAAACCAAAAACGCGGGGCCGACCGGCCCGTCGCCAAAGGCGTGGACGCTCGACAGCACGCCCGAGCGCGTCAAAAAGGTGCCCAAAATGGACAGAGAAAAGGTCAAAGTGATAAGAAAAATGTTCCACGCCTTGAGCATCCTGCGGCGCTCTTGCACCTGCACCGAATGGATAAAGGCGGTGGCGGTGAGCCAGGGCAAAAAGGACACGTTCTCGACCGGGTCCCAGGCCCAGTAGCCGCCCCAACCCAAAACTTCATAGCTCCACCAGCCCCCCGCGACGATGGCCGCGGTGAGAAAGCCCCAGCCCGTGAGGGTCCAGCGGCGCGTTTGGCTCATCCATTCGGTGCCGGGGCGGCGGGTGATAAGCGCGCTCATCGCAAAAGCAAAAGGCACGGTGAGGCCCACGAAACCCAAATACATCAGCACGGGATGGACCGCCATCATCCAGTGGTTCTGGAGGAGCGGGTTGGGACCGGGGCCGAGGAACTGCGCCCCCGGCACCGCGCCAAAGGGGCTGGCGATGGTGGCGATGACGCCGATGAAAAAGAGCTGCACGCCCTGCATGATGGCTAGCGCCCAGGGCCTAAGCGCAGTGTTGGGCGTGATGAGGGCGAGTACAGCGGTGTAAGCGCTCAGGAGCCAGGCCCAGAGCAGGATGGAGCCCTCGAGCGCCCCCCACAGCATCACCGCCTTGACCCAGGTGGGGGCCAAGAGGCTCGAGTGCCGCGCCACATAGTCCACGCTAAAATCATTTGTCAGGAGGGCGACCTCGAGCGCCATAAACGCCGTTGTCATCGCCAAGAAAACCGCCACCGCCGCGTAACGCGCCGACGTTTGCAGCCGCGCGTCGCGCCGCCACGCGCCGAGCGCGCCCGTGACGGCGGCGTAGAGCGCGAGCGCGCTCGCCAAGACGACGCTCGCGCCGCCCAGTTGTCCCAAACTCAGGTCAATCATCTCTCTCCGCTTGCCTAATCACGCTACTGAAGCGTGTCCCGTAAGTTCTCTAGGTCGATGGGCTCCCCGTCTTTGGGTGCCTCGTAAACCTCGCTGTGTTTGATGAGCAGGTTGTCGCCCTGAAAGGTGGTCCCGTCGAAACCGCCCTCGACCACCACGCCGGTATTCTCCTTAAAAAGGTTGGGTGGAGCACCCTTGTAATGCACAGGGTAGCTCTTTACACCGTCGGACACGGCAAAGGCGAGCTGCAAATTTTGGTCGTCATACTTTACGCTTCCCGCCTCGACTAGACCGCCCAGGCGCAAGCGCCGGCCCGCGTACTCGCTCGGGTTGGCGGCGTATTCGCTCGGCAGCACGAAGTAGACGAGGCTCGAGGAGAGCGCCTGGTAGACCATCAAGCCCGCGACGCCCAAGACCGCGACCCCGGCGAGCGCGTAGATTAAGCGTTTGATGACGCCTCCTCGAGACGCTTCGCGCGCTGGCGCAAGTAAAACAGATATCCTATATAAGCCAAGACGACCTCGCCCCAAGCGGCGGCCACCCAGCCCCAATCCGGAATTGCGTCAAACATGAACGACCTCCCCACGGGTCACGGTTTCTCTTTCCTTGGTTTCTTCCAAACGCGCTTCCAACCGCCCGATGCGGACGCGCTCAATCATCATGTATATATAGATGAGCGCCGCCACCCCCACGTTAAAGAGCAGGACGTAATACATCCGTGAGTCCATCGTCACGCCGCCCCCGTCGAGCTGGATGGAGAGCGGCGGGTGCAGCGTGCGCCACCACTCGGTTGCGAAGTAGATAATCGGCACGTCAGCGAAAGCGATGATGCTGACCACCGCGCCGACTCTCGCGCGGCGGTCGGGGTCCTCGACGAGACCCCGCACAATGAAATAACCGACGAGCAAAAAGAAGAGCAGCGCCGTGGTGGTGAATCTGGCGTCCCAGGTCCAAAAGGTGTTGAGCGTTGGCTTGCTATAGGTCATACCGCCCAGGAGCGTGAGGCCGCCGAAAAGCACGCCCAGCTCGGCGCTCGCTACCGCAATAACGTCATGGATTCTGCGCCCGCGCCAGAGGTAAAGCGCGCCGAAAAGCGCCGTCACGCCCACCGCCACAAAACAAATCCAGGCGACCGCGACGTGCGGGTACATCACCCGAATCAACTCCCCCTGCTGCACGTCGGGCGGCGAGGCGACGAGCGCCAGGTATGCGCCGTAACCAAACAGACCAAGAAGCAAAAGCCCAAAGGCGTTGAGCCACAGGGGCCGCGTGTTTTGACGCGACGTGCGTGCTGTTGTCTTCATACCTCTCTCCTCCATGCGGTGACCCGCAGCGTTAACAGGTTATAAGGGAGTGTAGAGTGTTTCTTAAGGTCTCTGCCGTTCGCCATTTGACCCACCGCCGCTACTCTTCGACCACAAAAGAGAAAATAGCCGTGCAGACGACGAAATAAACGAGGTCAAACCCTACCAACAATTGTAGCCAGTCCTGCGCGATTCCGAGGTCGCCCAGCCGCACGATTTCGCTCGTGGCCCGGACTGCCGAAAGGAGCACGGGCACCACCACGGGGAACATTAGCACGGGCAAGAGGCTCTCTCGAGCCCGCAAGTTAGCGGTCAAGGCCGCGTAAAAGGTCGCAATCAGCGCAAAGCCGAGCGTACCCAAAAGAACAGTCACGAGGAGCCAGAGGAGGTGTTCACCGAGCGTCGCCCCGAAAAGAATCGCGGTGAGAGGCACCATCACCAAGCCCAGCACGCTCATGAATACCCAGTTGGCTAAGAGCTTGCCCAAGTAGAGCGCGCCGCGCGGGACGGGGTAGAGCAGCAGGCTCTCTAACGCGCCGTCCTCGAGTTCCGCCGCGTATGCCTGCGCCGCCGAGATGGTCCCCGCAAAGGCGAGCGCCACCCAGAGACCGCCGGGCGCGGCGTTGGCAAGCGCCGCCGGGCTAGGCCCCACCGCAAAAGCGAGAATCATGAGCACGATGGCCGAGAAAAAGAGTGTGGCGACCGTGACCGCCTTGCTGCGGACCTCTTGCCGCAAGTCTTTGCGCGCAACCGCGAGGACGAGTGTCAGGTCAGACACGCTGCACCTCTTGAAGGGGCTTTTGTGCAGGTTCGGGTGTATAGACGCTTAAGAGCCCGTGCTCGAGCCCCAATACGCTGTCCGCCAATCCTCGGCTACGCCCCGAGTCATGCGAGGCCATCACAACCGTGCGCCCCTCCGCCTTGGCGTCTCTCACCAAATCCTCTATAAGCCCCTGCCCGTCCTCGTCGAGCGCCGCGTAAGGCTCGTCCAAAAGCCACAAGTCGGCGTCCGACAGGAGCAAGCGGGCGACGCCCAGACGCTTTTTCATTCCACTTGAAAAGGTCCTCACGGGCTTGTCTCGAGCCTCAATCAAGCCCACCTGCTCGAGCCGCGCCTCCACCTCTCCGCGTCCCAAAGATTTGCCGTACAACGTCGCCGAAAACGCCAGGTTCTCCCGCGCCGTGAGCGCGCCGTAAGCGCCGCCCAGCACGCTGAGATAGGCCACGCGCTTGCGGACCTCGTGCCCCTCCTTGGCGAGGTCGAAGCCGAACACGCGGCCTTTACCCCGGCTCGGCCTGAGCCGCGTCGAGAGCACCCTTAGCAGCGTCGTCTTGCCCGCGCCGTTGCCGCCGCGCAGCACCACCACCTTGCCCGGAGACACGCGCAGATTCACGCCGCGCAACACGAAGTGCGCGCCGTAGCGTCTCGAGAGGTCGACAAGCTCAATGGCGGGTGGTGTAGCCGTCATAAACGCGACCACAGCCAGTCCGGGACAAAACGGTTGAGGTAAATGTTAAGCCTTGTGTAGGTGCCCGTCAACATCAACACGCCCGCCACGACGAGCAGCCCCCCCGCCGCGCGCTCGACCCAGACGAGGTGACGCCTGAACGATTTAGAAAAACCCAAAAAACGCTCCAAGGCCAGCGCCGCCAGGAAAAAGGGCAGGGCGAGACCTAAGGCGTAAGAAGAGAGCAGCGCCACCCCGTACCCCAAGGTGCCCGACGCCCCCGCCAGCGTCAGGATGCCGCCCAACACCGGGCCGATGCAGGGCGTCCAGCCCGCCGCAAAGGCCATCCCCAGGAGCACCGCCCCCACGGGCGTGCTGCTGTCGCCGCCGAAACGCAGCCGCGCATCACGGTATAAGAAGGGCAGCTTGAACGCGCCCAGCATCACCAGGCCGAAAAAGATGACTAAGACGCCGCCGAACAGGACAAGCCAGCGGCGGTGCTCTCTCAAAAGCCCGCCCAGCACGCTCGCCGACGCGCCGAGGGCGATAAAAACGAGCGAGAAGCCCAGGATAAAGAGCAGGCTGTTGCGCAGCGTGAGCGCCCGGCGCGTTTCTCCGGTCGCCGTGCTGCCGCCCACGTAAGCCAAATACGACGGCACGAGCGGGAGCACGCAGGGCGACAGGAACGACAGCACCCCCGCCACAAAGGCCAGCGGTAGGGTTGGGGTCACGGGCGCACGCTCATCACGTTAAGTATGTATCATACGCGCTTTTTGGGCGTCCGCTAATGGACATTTGTCCCTTTAATAACGCGTTCAGAGGGCTGTAAAGGGCTTCCTGCGGTTCCAACTAACCTTTTAGCTCCACACCCTCCCCCGGAAACCGCTCGTCGAAAGTGTAGATGGTGGCACCCCCGTCACCCGCCGAACGCGCGACCGCCCAGAGGAGGGCGTCGGCAAACGAGACGCGCTTTGAAGGTCGGCAGAGCAGCAGCGCCTGAACAGCCAAGGTTTTGTCCAGGCAAAACGTGCCAAGGTTCTTTTTACGCAGCAGGTCTATGAGGTTGTCGACCAGCGCCGCTCGCGGCACCTTATAAAACGATTGGAGGACGTAAGCGGTTTCGGCGAGAACCACGCTGGTCACGAGCAGCGACGGGGTCTCATCCACAACTCGCCGTGCGGCGGCTAACGTCTCAGGCGGGTCCCCGGTGAGGTAGCGCACGAGCACGCTCGTGTCAACGAACGTTTTCACGCTATTCTTGAAATTCTTGGACGCTCATGCTCGAGCCCTTGGCATCCTCTCCAAACGCCTCCGCCGCTTCAGCCCACGCGGCCTCGCGCGCTTCGCGCAACGCTTCCGCGGTCGGCAGGCTTTTTTTCACGTAGCTCGAGAGGCTGCCGGCCAGCGAACGCTCATGTTCGGGCGGGAGAAAATAGACTTCAACGTGGTCGTCCACCAAAAACTGAAGCGCCACCCAGCCGGGTTCCACGCCCAGCTTGTCACGGATTTCTTTCTTGATAACGACCTGACCCTCGGGTCCTACTTTGTGGTTCATAGTATGACTTTACCACGCTCAGTTGTGGCGAGGCCGGTTCGGGAGTGTGTGCTTTCGCTTCATCAGTAGCCTCGACAGCGCCCCATGTTTGCTGAAAACGCGCTACAAGGTACGCTTTCCAACATGAAAAGCAAAACGGAGGTAAGTGAAAGCGAACAGCGCACGCTCGAGCACGAACGCTGGGAAATCCTGACGCGGTTAGAGGATTGGCTCGAGCTGCCCATGCTGATTCTGGGTTTTGTATGGCTGGCGCTGCTCGTCATGGAACTCGTGTGGGGCGCGAACAGACTATTCGAGAGCGTCGGCACGGTGATCTGGATTCTGTTCGTCCTCGACTTCGCGCTCAAATTCACGCTCGCGCCCATCAAGGGACGTTATTTGCGCCGCAACTGGCTTACCGCGGTGTCGCTGCTCGTGCCCGCGCTACGCGTGTTCAGGGTGGCGCGCGTGGTGCGGGTCTTGCGCGCTGCTCGTGCCGCGCGGGGGCTGCGCCTAGTGCGCGTTGTGACCTCCATCAACCGCGGGATGCGCGCCCTGAGCGCGACCATGAGCCGCCGCGGCTTCGGCTACGTGGTGCTCTTGACCACGCTCGTGACCTTCGCGGGCGCGGCGGGCATGTACGCCTTTGAGAATGGCTTGGGCCTCGACTCCTACGGGTCCGCGCTCTGGTGGACCGCCATGCTGATGACGACGTTGGGCTCCGAATACTGGCCGCAGACGCTTGAGGGCCGCATCCTCACGTTCGTTTTGGCGCTCTACGCCTTTGGTGTGTTCGGCTACGTGGCCGCGACGCTGGCGAGCTTTTTTATCGGCCGGGACGCCGAAAATAACGAGGGCGAGGTGGCGGGAAGCGCGGACGTCGCCGCTCTGGGTGCGGAGATAGCGGCATTGCGTGAGGAAATCCGGGCGTTGCGGGGGGTGTCGGGGGAGGAGGTTTAAGGCTCGAGACCAACCAAGGCGGCGTGTGAAAATGTCAGAGAGCCTTCTCGAGCGCACAGCCTGTTAGCATGAGCGGCATGAATCTTGGCGTCTGCTACTATCCTGAACATTGGAATGAAACCACCTGGCAACCCGACGCCGCACGTATGAAGGCCCAGGGCCTCACCTGGGTGCGCGTGGGTGAATTCGCCTGGAGCCGTTTGGAGCCCGAACCCGGTCGGCTCGAGTTCGACTGGCTCGACCGCGCGGTCGATATTCTGGGAAACGAAGGACTAAAGGTCGTGCTGGGCACCCCCACCGCGACCCCGCCAAAGTGGCTCATCGACTGTTATGACGACGTGTTGCAGGTAGACGCGGACGGTAAAACGCGCGGCTTCGGCTCGCGCAGGCATTACTGCTACAACTCGGAAAGTTACCGCGAAGAAACAAGACGCATCGTGACCCTGTTGGCGGAGCGTTACGGCAGCCATGAGGCGGTCGGCGCGTGGCAGACCGACAACGAATACGGCTGTCACGACACCGTGCGCTGCTACTGTAGCAACTGCCGGGATGCTTTTCGGCTGTGGTTGGAGGAAAAGTACGGCACCGTGGACGCGCTCAACGAGGCGTGGTGGAACGTCTTTTGGAGCATGGAGTACCGCGCGTTTGACGAAATCGAGCTTCCCAACCTCACCGTCACTGAGCCCAATCCGAGCCACAGCCTCGACTTTTGCCGCTTCTCGTCCCACTCCGTAGTGGCTTATAACCGCCTCCAGACGAATATTATTCGCCAGTATTCAAACCGACCCATCACCCACAACGCGATGATGTTTTTTGGCGACTTCGACCATTTTGAACTCGCAAAAGACTTGGACATCCTCACCTGGGACTCTTACCCGTTGGGGATGCTCGAGACGAGCTGGCTGCCCGCCGAAACAAAAGCCCGCTTTATGCGCTCCGGCCACCCCGACTTGGTCTCGTTCATGCACGACCTCTACCGGGGCGCGAAAGACAGCCCCTTTTGGGTGATGGAGCAGCAGCCGGGGAGGGTGAACTGGGCCCCGTCCAACCCTCTGCCCGCGCCCGGGATGGTGCGGCTCTGGTCGCATCAGGCTTTTTCCCACGGGGCCGACGTGGTGGCCTACTTCCGCTGGCGGGCCGCTAAGGGCGCGCAAGAACTCATGCACGCGGGGCTGAACCTGCACGACGGCTCGCCTGACCGCGCGACGGAAGAGGCGAGGCGGGTGGTTGAGGAGTTAGGGGCAGGGGAAAGAGAAGAGGGCGGCGCGGTTCGCGCCCCGGTGGCGCTGCTTTTCGACTACGAAAACCTCTGGGCCACGGACCTCCAGCCGCACGCGCAGGGCTGGAGCTACTGGGCGCTGCTTTGGGACTACTACACGGCGTTGCGCGGTTTCGGGTTGGACGTGGACATCACGCATCCGCGGCGTGACTTGGCGCATTACAAAGCCGTGTTTGCCCCCGCGCTTCACCTCGTTGACGACGCGCTGGCGGAGCATCTCACGGCTTATGTACAGGGCGGCGGGCGGCTTGTTGTCGGACCCCGGAGCGGGGCCAAAACACTCTCGAACATCGCGCAAGCCCCCGCGCCCGGCCCTTTGAGCACGCTTATGGGCGTGCGCATAGACTATGTGGACGCGCTCCGGCCCGGCTCGAGCGGCGAGGTTATACACAACGGCGAACGCTACCCCTACGCCACCTGGGCGGACCTGCTGACGCCGACCACCGCGGAGGTGCGGGCGACGTACCTTACAAGCGCGTATGAGGGCACCGCGGCGGTGACGCGGCAGGAGCTAGAGGCGGGCACTTGTACCACGCTGGGGATGTGGGGAAGTTTGGCGCTCCACCAGGCCCTCTTCCGTGAAGTTTTGGAGGCGGCGGGGCTCACGCTGTTGGAGCTTCCCGAGGGCCTGCGTTTAAGCCGCCGCGGGCGGCGTCGGTACCTCATGAATTTCAACGCGGACGCGCTCGAGCTGCCCCCCGCCCTACACGCTTTTGGCGAAATGATAGCGCCGCACGATGTGATGTTTGGGGGCTACGGCGAAAATCTTTAAAATACCGAGTTTCCCGCTACGCTGCGCGCCTCTGGAAAAAATAAGCGCGAACGTTATGAAAAGGGTTGAAAACGTCTCCAAAAAAGTGTGATGACTCCGAACGTAAGCGCTGCGGCGGGGCGTACACTCGAGCCGTGCAAGACCATGTTTCCACCACGCTCTCGAGGCGGCAGTTCTTGGCCCTCTTGGCGGCGGGCGGGTTTGGCCTCACGGGGGTGGGGCTGGCGGACGGCTACCGGTTCGAGGTCAACCGTTACCGCCATCCTTTGGCGGGGCTGAGCGCGCCCGTGCGCGTGGCGCACCTCACCGACCTGCATTACGGCCTCTACATCCAGGAGGGTTCTCTCGAAGAGTGGGCGACGGCGACGCGCGCCGAAGCGCCCGACCTGGTGCTCGTCACTGGGGATTTTGTGGACACGCGGGGGTGGGGGAGTTTGGAACTGCTCACGCGGGCGCTCTCGCGCCTGAACGCGCCGCTCGGCGTGTGGGCGGTGTGGGGCAACCACGACTATCACAACTATTTTTTCCCGCTCGAGGGGGTCCGCAAACATTTAGAGCGGGCCGGGGTGCGCGTGCTGGTGAACGAAGGCGTGAGGCTGCGAGACGACCTCTTTCTGGCCGGTCTCGACGACTTTTTGTACGGGCGACCGAACCTGGTTGCGGCCCTTTCGCAAAGGCCGGAGGGGGCCGCGACCCTGCTCATGAGCCACAACCCCGACGTGCTCCCCCGCGTGCCCGCCGCCGTGGGCCTGACGCTCTGCGGTCACACGCACGGCGGCCAGGTGAAGCTGCCCGGCGTCGGGCCGCTGGTGACCTCGTCGAGATACGGCACGCGTTTCGCTGAAGGGTGGGTGGAGGCCCCGGCGCAGGGTTTCGTGTCGAGAGGTCTCGGCTTTAGCCTCCTGCCGGTGCGCCTAAACTGCCGCGCGGAACTGGTTGTTTTTGACCTCGTACCCGCCTGACAGCAGGCAACGCCCTGGTTTGAGCGAGGCTCAGTTTGTGTTTCACCGTCTACAAGGTAGTTTAAGAGATAATACCTGCGTCGCAGACTTGGTACCCACAGGGCGTGCATACCGATGAAAACCGCTGTAAACGCTAACGTTCCCCTTTGGCGCGCCTCTTGAATCCCTCCTGCCGCCGCCGGTCCTCCTCAACCAAACTCGCGTCGCCCGCCAAAGACTCCACGTGGTGCCGCAGTTCGTGGGTCAGCGTCTCCCAGACCTCCGCCTCCCAGTCGAACGTGGGGTCGCCCTCCGCCACGCGCGCGAACGAGCCGTAATAAAGCGCCACCTGTCGCCCCAGCCCGCCGTTGCCGCCCAGAAAACTCTCCGGGCCGGGGTCCATATATTCGCCCAAACGGTATACGTCCTCGAAATCTTCTTCGCGCCTCGCCTGCGGGAGCGCGTGGACGCCCTGCAAACCGTGTAGAAATTCCTCCGGTATCTCCTCGACCATCGCCTCAACCATTTCCTTGAATCCTTCGTAGGTCATGACGTTATTATGAAGGCTCGTCGGAAACTCGCGGGCTTTTGTGCTTACCAAACGAAGCGAGGAGGACGCCCCTAAGGACGTCCTCCAAGTGAAGTGTGGGTGCGAATGGCTTTTCGCCGACCCTCTACTGAAGGTCTAGTTCGATAGTTTCGCCCTCCACGATTTCCACTTCGCTTTCGACCTCCTCGCCGTCAACGGTCGCCACGATGATGTAGACGCCCGCCTCGAGCTCGGTCAGCTCTTGGTTGCCGGTGAGCTCTTCTTCATAGCCGCCGGGACCGGTGATGACGAAAGCCGTGTCGGTAGTCGCCGTGACGTTGAGGTTGCCCATGCCACCCGTCGCGCCGCCTGTTGCAGCGCCGCCCGTCTGAGCACCTCCTGTTGCGCCGCCCGTGACGCTAACGTCGGTGACGTCAAGCATGGCGGTCTCGCCCTCGACGACCTCGATTTCCCGCTCGACGCTTTCGCCCTCGATGGCGATGACGACGGTGTAGACGCCCGCCTCGAGGTCGGTCAGTTGCTGGCCGCCGGTAAGCTCTTGCTCAAAACCGCCGGGGCCTCTCACCACATAAACCGCGCCCGTAGGAACGACGAGGTCAAGACCACCGACCGCGCCACTCACGGCGGCACCCGTCTGAGCGCCACCCGTTGCCGCGCCGCCTGTGGCACCGCCCGTCATCGCGCCGCCCGTCATGTCGCCGCCCGTCATGACGCCGACCATGACGGTGTCCGCTTCGGCGTCAACCGTCGTCCGCTCGACGTCTTGCGTGTTGACGCAGATGGCGTACGCCGTAAAGCTCTGCGTCTCGGTGCTGTCGTTCTGGAGCGAAATCTGCCAGGCGTCGCCGTCGGGGTAGGAATTGTAGACCCTAAGCTCTAAAGCCCCCTGCACGCCGCCGCCGACCGGCGATTTGCCGTCGGGACACTCCACCGCCAGCTCGGCTGGCGTGAGCGCCTCGACCGAGACAGCGCCGCTGTTTACGATTTCGTAGCCGAGCACACCGGCTGGACCCGCCGGGCCGCGTTGACCCGCCGGACCCGTTGCTCCGGCTGGACCCGTGGGGCCTTCTGGACCGGCTGGACCTCGAGGGCCTTCCGGACCCACCGGACCCACCGGACCCTGGTCACCCTGTGGGCCTGCCGGGCCGCGGGCACCCGTTTCACCCTGAGGACCGGGAGGGCCAGGAGGACCGGTTTCACCCTGTTCGCCCTGCTCACCTTGCGGACCTTGAGGGCCAACGGGGCCGATAGGACCCGCCCCGCCCGTTTCACCTTGCGGACCTGCCGGGCCACGGGCACCGGTTTCGCCCTGCTCACCTTGAGGGCCGGGAGGGCCGGAAGGACCCGTCTCGCCCTGTTCGCCCTGAGGCCCAGGAGGGCCTACAGGACCCGCCCCGCCGGTTTCACCTTGTGGCCCAGGAGGACCCACGGGACCCGTCTCACCTTGCGGTCCCTCTTCACCTTGGGGTCCAGGAGGACCCGCGGGGCCGACACCGCCCGTGTCGCCCTGCTCACCCTGAGGCCCAGGAGGGCCGGAAGGACCTTCGGGACCCTCGGGGCCGCGCGGACCCACGGGGCCTATCTCACCCTGAGGACCCGCCGGACCGCGGGGACCTTCAGCACCTGCCGGGCCTCGAGGGCCCGCCGGACCCGCGCCGCCCGTTTCGCCTTGTGGCCCAGGAGGACCCACGGGGCCGGTTTCACCCTGCGGTCCAGGAGGACCCACAGGACCTGCCCCGCCGGTTTCGCCCTGAGGCCCGGGAGGACCGACAGGACCTGTTTCGCCCTGCTCACCCTGCTCGCCTTGAGGCCCGGGAGAACCTTCCGGGCCCGTTGCGCCGGTCTCGCCTTGCGGTCCTTGTTCGCCCTGCGGACCAGGCGGACCAGGCGGGCCGGTTTCACCCTGTGGACCAGGCGGGCCGGTTTCGCCTTGCGGACCAGGAGGACCTGTTTCACCCTGAGGGCCGGGCGAACCTGCGGGACCCCTCGGGCCGATGGGTCCTGGAGGACCGGGAGGACCCTGGGGCACTTCGATGGTTGCGTCTACTTCGGCGGGGACGGTCTGGGCATCCTCTAAAGCGCCTACCGCCAGCAGTTCGGTGTCGAGCGTGGCGAGGCCGCCCGCCACCACCTCGACCCTCTCTTCAATGGGTTGATATCCTTCGAGTGTGGCGGCGATGATGTACGTCCCGACCACCAAACCCTCTAACGTCTGGCTTCCTGTGAACGTCTCCGCGTAACCGTCGGGACCCGTCACGGTAATGACGGCCTCCGCGGGCACGACGACGATCTCGAGGTCGCCCACGTCTTGCGCAAGCGCCGCCCCAAGCATCAATAGAGACGTTATGAGCACGCACCTGACAGTGTTCATTAAAGAACCCGGCAAGGCGGCTTGTCTTAAAGACTCCTTCACGCTGTTCCCCCTTTCAAAGTTTTGTGATGAGTATTAGGGTAAACTCACCTTTCTCAAACGTAATCCAAATGACGCTTTCACACTGCTACGCAGCACGCATTGTTGTTTTTGGGGAGTTGCTAAGGAGTCGCTAAGGGTTGATGGGAGCCTCGAGCCCCACCTCGTCAAAAAGCTCTCTGAACATCGCCAAATTCTTGAGCGCGTGACCCTTGGTGGTGTTTTGCAGGAGCAGATAAACCTGACTCAGCGCGCCTTGCTGCTCGGCAATGGCGAGGACCCACGTCTTTAGCTCGTCGGGGGTGTAGAGGTAATCATGCCGCTCGGCGGCGCTTTTACCGTCCCACCACGTTTTCTGATTGCGCCCGTGGAGGCGGATGTAGGCGGTGTCGGTTGTCAGATGCAAGCCCGAGGCGGGCAGGCCGAGCAGCGGCGGGTAGTCCACGCTCACGTATATAAGCCCAAACTCCTTTAGAGACTCGCGCACCTCGCCTAAATCCCAGTCGTCGGTGCGGAACTCGAGCGCTAGCCTTTCATCTTCAAAGTGTTTCACCAAGTCCATCAGGTACTTACGGTTGTCCGCCGTGCGGTGAAACGAGTAGGGGAACTGCGCTAAAAAGGGCCCCAGCATCCCCGCTTCGCGTAAGGGGTGGACGGACTCGAGCATCCTTTTGTAGGTCTCTTCGTCGGCGTCGCGTGAGTGCGTCATCGACCTGTGCAGCTTGACCGCGAAGCGCACCCTTCCCTCGCTCTTGCGGACCATGCCCGCGAACGCTTTCGTGCCGGGGATGTTGTAAAACGACGAATTGAGTTCGACAGCGTTGAAGTGCTGCGCGTAAATCTTTAGGTAGTCCGCCGACTTGGTGCCCTCGGGGTAGAGGAGCCCGAGCCAGTCGTCGTTGGAGTAGCCGCCTGTGCCGAGATAGAGTTCCATTAGATAACCTTCCTCCTACGTAGCCAAGACAAATCGTGATTTCTCTGTGGAACAATTTATACCCATAACGCTCTCAACGGTGCCAAGATGGTTGGGACCCATGAACGGCTTGAACCTCCTCGTAACAATGGGGAGCAGAGTACATACAGTAGTTTCTCTGCGCTAGACAGGAGGCACGTCATGAGCATAGCCCTTTCTGACGTTATCAACATTGGTGACCCAACAAAGTTTAAGTTGCACCTCGCCTGCTGGAACCAGGATGTCCAGCCGCTTGAAGTTTTTGTGCGCGATAGGGCGGAGTGGAACGATTGGAACCGGTGGCGCAGCGCGAAAGACGAATTTAACCGCGATTATATTTTTTCCCTCATTGACTTCTACCACGAGCCCGGAACCTGGCTTTTCGGCGGCGTTTTCCGCGTGCTGTCGCGCAAACCGGAGAACTACGCACACAGCTACGAGATTGCTTTAGACCCTGGCACACAAGACTACATCGGCAGGCTCAAGGTCAAACTGAAGCGCCCTGGCCGCGCGCGCGTGCTAAAGCTCGAGAACTACTATCCCTCAATTCTGGTCTCGGAAATCTTGAAAGAGCCCTATTCGGGTGACGTTTTCTGTGGGTACGAAAACATCAATCACGATTTCACCCGCTTAGAAGCCGTCTACAAGAACCAGAAGAGTGACTGGAAGGCCGCGCTAGAGAACGTCAAGGGCGTTTATCTTATTGCTGACAAGAGCAACGGCAAGAAGTACGTGGGCTCCGCCTATGGTGATTTCGGCCTCTGGTCTCGGTGGGCTTGCTACATCGGCACAGGCCACGGCTGGAACGACGAGCTCACCAAGCTTGTCGCTCAGGAGGGCCTTGAGTACGCCAGAAAGAACTTTAGGTTCTCGCTGCTCGAGTACCGGTCCATGAAAACGAACGACAGCGTCATCATCCAGAGAGAGGGTTATTGGAAAGAAGCCCTGCTGACGCGGGGAAGTTTCGGCTATAACCAAAACTAGTGAGGCAAGGGTTCAAGTTTATTGACCTTTAGTCGCCAGCCTGTTGCAGGGCTGGACTTTGCCCCGCTTTTAGCTCGAGCTCGGGCCGCCAAAGATACGTGGCGACGCCCGAAGCGAGAACCGCCCCGGCAATGGGTGCCAGCCAGTAGAGCCAGTGATGCGTCCAGTCGCCCCCAAACAGCGCGGGCGCGAAGCTCCTCGCGGGGTTCATCGACGCGCCCGTAAGCGTGCCGCCAGCGACGGCGCAAAGAGCCACAGTGAGACCAATATAAAGCCCCGCCTGCGCTTGTTTCTGAATCACGCAGGCGGCAATCACGAACATCAGAAAGAACGTCAGGATGGTTTCGATGGCGACGGCCTGGAAAACGTTCACGTCAGCCGCGGGCAGGGTCGCGCCGTAGTGGACGGGAGCCAAGCGTTCCGCGCCGTAAAAGAGCCGCAGGGAAAACACGGCGGACACCGCCCCCGAAAGTTCGGCGCTCCAGTAGAGCAGAAGCTCACGAAAGCCGATGCGCCGCATTGCCCAAAAGCCGACCGTCACGGCGGGGTTGAAGTGGGCAAAGGAAAGAGCGCCCACAGCCGCAATCATAACGGCAACTGTAAATCCGAACGCCAGGGCGACGGCCAACCCGCCCGCGCCCGACGCCAGCGCCGCGATGCCGACGAACACGAGGGCGAAGGTGCCGATAAATTCGGCCAGCCAGATTCTAAAACTCACATCGGTACCCGCGGCGTCAGCGCGTCTTCTGTGGGTACGCGGCCCGCCTCGAGCGTCTCAATAAGAATCTTGCAGCCCTCGCCCAGGGCGTCGCGCACCTCGCGCCACCTTTCCAGCCCTTCGCCCGAAGGGTCGGGAAACGAGACGTGCAAGCGGGTTGTTGTGGCGGGGTAGACGGGGCACGCTTCGTTCGCAGCGTCGCAAACGGTCATCACCACGTCGAACCCAACGTCGGGCAGCTCGGCCAAGGCTTTGGAGGTGTGGCGGCTCACATCAATCCCGACTTCTTTCATGACCGTCACCGCATCGGGCTTGACAAACGTTTTCTCCGTTCCCGCCGAGAACACTTCGGCGTCTAGGCCGAGCTCAGCCGCGTAGTGTCTGAGCCACCCTTCCGCCATCTGGCTGCGGGCGGAGTTATGGGTACATAAAACGAGCAGGCGCACCTAAACACGCTCCTCTGCTACCGCTTCAAACTTCTCTAGGTCGTCTCTGACCGCTCTAAACGTAGCGGGCGCCAGCTCATAAAACACCCAGCGCCCGCGCTTTTTTGCAGTGATGAAACCTAACTGCTCGAGCTGCTTCATGTGGTGGCTGATGGTGGGCTGCCTGAGCCCCAAAAAGGTCTCCAAGTCGCAGCCGCACACGCCCTCTTCGCGGGAGCAGCAGCTTTGGACGGGGTTGCGCAGGAATTCTAGGATGCTTAACCTGGTCGGGTCTGCGAGGACCTTGAGCTTGTCGGACAAGTCATTCATAGATGGCAGTTTATAAATAGGCTGTCATCTATATGTCATCTGCTATAGGTCATCTGCCAAGTTTCTCTGACGCTCCATGCCTGCGAACGCTTTTATGCCGGGGATGTTGTAAAACGACGAGTTGAGTTCAGCGGCGTTGAAGTGTTGCGTGTAAATCTTGAGGTAGTCTGTTGACTTGGTGCTCTTGGGGTAGGGGGGCTCGCGCCAGTCGTCGTTGGCGTAGGCGCACCTGTCGGGACAGATTTCGTAAATAAACCTGCGCTTCGTTGGGTTTCGTACCGTTCATCACGTGTGGCTGCCGGAAGCCCAGGCCCTAAGCCCGAACTTTGAGAAGCTCGTGGGCGGGTCTAAACCCCCTCGGCTACCCCCAGCTTCTCATTGAGAATCTCCCGCACCAAATCCGGCTTGGCCCGGCCCTTGGTCTCGCGCATTACCTGACCCAGAAGCGCGTTCACGGCCTTGGGATTGTCCGCGACGCTTTCGACCAGCGCCGGGTTGTCGCGCATCACCGCGTCGACGATCTGGGCGACGGCGGCGCTGTCGGTGAGTTGCCCCAGCCCGCGCGTCTCGACGAGGCTCTTGGGCTCACCCCCCGCCATCACCTCGGGCAGAAGGTCCTTGGCGGTTTTGCCGGAAATCGTGCCCTCGTCGATGAGCGTCACCAGCGTGACCAGATGTTCGGGCGTGAGTTTGGAAACGTAATCCTGTTCTTGCGCGTTGAGAAAGCCCGTCACGTCGCCGTTGAGCCAGTTAGCTAAAATCTGCGGCTCGCCTTGGTAACGTTTCAGCGCGGCGTCAAAAAATTCCGCCAGCGCCACGTCGTAAGCGATGATGTCGGCGTCGTAGGCGCGCACGCCCAGCGCCATGTAGCGCGCGCGTTTCGCCTCGGGCAGTTCCGGCGTTCCGTTGCGCACCTCATCCAGCCAGGCTTTGGTGATGTGCAAAGGCGGCAGATCGGGCTCGGGAAAGTAGCGGTAGTCGGCCTCGCCCTCCTTGGTGCGCATGAGGTACGTTTTCTGCCCGCCGTCGTCCCAACCCATCGTCGCCTGCTCAATGGTGCCGCCGTCCTCCAACATCCGGCTCTGCCGCCTCGTTTCAAACTCCAACGCCCGCTGCACGCTCTTGAACGAGTTTAAGTTCTTGACCTCGACCTTGGTGCCGAACACCTCGCCGGGACGCCGCACCGACACGTTCACGTCGGCGCGCATCTTGCCCTCTTCGGGGTTCGCGTCGGACACGCCTAGCGCCTGGGCGATGGCGCGGACTTCGTTCAAAAAATCCCGCGCCTCCTCGGGCGTGCGTAAATCGGGCTCGGTGACCATCTCGACCAAGGGGGCTCCGGCGCGGTTAAAGTCCACCAGGCTGTAGTCGGCGTAGGCCGGGTGGACGAGTCGGCCCGCGTCCTCTTCTAAGTGGCAGCGCGTGATGCCGATGCGGCGGTTTGAGAGCTCGAGCCACCCCCCCGCCCCCACAGGCTTATCAAACTGCGAAATCTGGTAGTTCTTGGGCGCGTCCGGATAAAAATAGTTCTTGCGGTGAAACTGCGTCTTTTCGGGCACCTCGCAGTGGAGCGCCAGGGAGAGCATGACGGCTTTCTCCACCGCCTCGCGGTTGGTCACGGGCAGGGAGCCGGGCAGCCCTAAGCAGACCGGGCAGGTGGAGACGTTCGGCTTCAGCCCAAACGAGTCGGCGGGGCAGGCGCAAAAGAGCTTGGTGCGGGTTTTGAGGGCTAGGTGAATCTCGAGGCCGATGACGGGCTCAAACATAGGGGCAGTGTACCAGTCTCGTTGAGCTTACCTCCCAAGCCGCGCGCTAAACCGAGAAGCTGCGCCGGATTTCGCTCTGGCCGCTTCTGCATACGACGGTTGCGCGGATATGGCGGGGGCTCGAGCCCTGACGCACCTTTTTGACACTTTCACCGCCCGCCGCGTTACACTGTGCTTATGACGTGTACAGGGGAAAACGCATGGTGAATACATGGTGAACGCATGGTAAAAGCCACCTTCGAGGACATCGCGGTCGCGGGCGAGGGCAACCAGATTTTGGTGCTCCTAAGGACCGAGGAGGGCGACATCATCTACATGAGCATCGACTCGCTCCAGGCGATGTCGATTGCCGCGGGCCGGGCCAAGGAGAAATTCCCTCGTCCTTTAACGCACGACCTGATGCTGTCGATTCTTGAAATGCTCGACGCGAGCATCAAGCGCATCGAGATCACGGACTTAGCCAACAGCACCTATTACGCCAAGCTGGTGCTCGAGGCGCGCGGCATCGAGTACGACATCGACTGCCGCCCGAGCGACGCGCTGGCGCTGGCGGTGCGGGTGGACGCGCCGCTCTTTATCGCCCAAAAGGTGGTGGACGTGGCCGCCATGTCCGACTTCGAGGGGGGCTCGGGCGGGGTCGAGGCTTAGGGTGCATCAAGGAGTGACAAAAAGGGACGGACTGTTCGTGTCCGTCCTTTTTTGCGTGTTTGGGTTACGCGTTAACTATTCAGACGTGACGATGGCGTCAAAAACCCAGTCGTTGTCCGCCACCTGACCGTGACAGCCGATGCAGCCAGCGGGCTTGCCGACGGCGTCCAACGAGCCGTCGGGCAAATATTTGGCCCAGAACCAGTCGCCCGCCTCGGGGTTGTAACCCGCGATTTTGACCATGACGGTGGTGGATTCTAGGTTGGGCTCGAAGTTGGGCACGCTCCGGTCGGAGCTATCGTCGGTGGCGCTGGCGTCGGCGTCCATCTCCGTGAGATGATTTTCTTTGACGATGACCGAATTCGGGGGAAAGGCGCCGAGCGTATTTTGCACCGCGTCAAAGGCGATGTTGTTCATGAACGCGCGCAGCACGAGCCCGTGGGGCGCGTTGCCCCGGTAGAAGCCGGGGGGCGGCTCGGTCTCGTAGTGCCAGGTGAACGCGTACGCCTGGTTGTTGATCATCTCCCAGACCTCCGCGGCTATTTCCTCGTCGCTCCCGTCCATCTGCGCAAGCGCGAACGCGCCCACGGCGAGCGTGAGGAGTAAAAGGGTTCCGGACAGCCAAATTCTCATAGTTTCCCCTTTCCAAAGCCAAACCACATCCTTGACACACGTCCCCGGATTCGCCCCCGCGCTCTGTGTGATTTGTTATGTCAAGTCTCGAGCAGGAGCGGCCGGTTTTCCGTTAAATGGACAACCAATGGGCGGTGAGCCGGAACAAGAGGTGACAGTTTTTAAGAGTAAGGCCTAGCAAACCCTCCGTACCTTTACGGGTTGCGTTATTGCAGAGTTGAACTCGGCGCACTTTAGAGAATCCCCCTAAATCCCCCTTGCGAAGGGGGGCTAAGGGGGGATCACCCCGAGCAAGTCACGTTCTATTCACTGAACCTTATGAAGCGTTTGGGCTCGAGCTCTGTACCCGTTAGCGTTTATTTACCGTAAGCACGTGCGCCCCCAGCCACTCTGCCACCCCGTCCTCTTCCGGGGAGGGGATGTGCTCATCTGCGGCGGCCAGCACGTCGGGGTGGACGAAAGGACCCACCGCCACGCCGTGCCCCGCCCACTGCATCATCGTCACGTCGTTGACGCCGTCGCCAAAAGCGACCGTGTCGCGCTGCGGCACGCCTAGGCGCTCGGCTATAAGAGCGAGCGCGGCCCCCTTGTGGCCGTTCGCTCCGGTGATTTCTAAAAAGTGGTCTTCCCAGAGGTAGAGGACCAAGTCGGGGAACCTTTCCGTTATCTCCTTGTAGATGCCGACGCCCGTGTCGGGGCAGCTAAAGACGATTTTGTCGGCGTCCTCGCCGCTGTAGCTTGTAAAGGGCGCGATACGCTGATCCAGGGTGTGCGCCCAGTTCCAGCGCTTGTCGTCGGGGTCGCGTACAAAAAGCGTGTCGCCGACGACGCAGGAATACTCGAGCCCCGGCACCTCGCTGTATGTTTCCAGAAGAACCCCCACGCGCTCCGCGTCTAGAACCACGCGCTGCAAGGTTTCCCCGTCGGGACCCACGACGAGCGCGCCGTGGTTCACGCTGTAGAGCTCTGTGACGCCCAACTCTTCCAGAAAGGGCAGCGCCGACGCCTTGGTGCGCCCCGTGAGCACCGTGACGAAGTGGCCCGCGTCTCTCGAGGCGTCAATCGCGTGGTGGATGCTCTTGGGAAGCCGGTTGTCTTGAGTAATGATAGTGTTGTCTAGGTCAAAAGCGAGCAACATGCCCTAGCCTACACCCGCGTTGTCATCTGGGGTAGGTGCGCGCCCACGGAAAGCAACCAAACGCGGTGCTTGTTGGAATAAGCACCGCGTTTGGTTCTACGGTTCGTCCTGTCTCTCTAAAAGCGTAACAGCGTAACGATGAGCGTTATCGGTAGCGAGCTTCGTTACCCCGCCTGCGGGAACCGCGCCCTTTACTTCCTTTGCCTTGTGTTCTCGGCGCGGGGCTGGTGGCAATCGGCCCCCTGGCCTTTTTGATGTTCAAGTCCGTGGAGAGGCCGTCCACCGTGCCGGGGCGAACGTCCGCATAAGCCCCGGTGGGGGAGAGTTGGATGCGGCCAAGCTCGCCCGCGCCCGCCTCTTTAAGGAGCCTGACCACCTGGGCCACGTTGTGTAGGGGGCCGGTAAGCTCGAGCGTCACCCACTCCTCTTCACCTGTAAGCAGGCTGCGCGGAGCGGGCGCGCCGCCCAAAAGGAGCGCTAAGAGTCCCGCGAGCGTGTCCGTGTCCCCGCGCTCGACAAAGTCCTGCGCCACCTCCCGCCACTGCGCTTTGTCGTCGGCGCTTTGGGCTTGCGCGTTATGGATGAGGTTGCCCAGTTTGGCCGCCTGGATGCTCTCGGGCGTGGGCGGTGCGATTCTCTCAAAGGAGCGGGACACGGCGCGCTCGAGCATCGACAACGCCCGGCGCTCCTTGGAACTGTAGAGCAGCACCACCGTGCCCGCGCGCCCCGCCCGCCCGGTGCGGCCCGAACGGTGCTGGTAGGCGTCGGTCTCGTTGGGGATGCGGTAGTGAACGACCAAATCGACTTCGGGGATGTCTAAGCCTCTGGCGGCCACGTTGGTGCCGATAAGCACGCTCACTTGTCCCGCGCGAAAGCGGCCAATCACGCGCTCGCGCTGCGTCTGGTTGAGGTCGCCGTGAATTGCCTCGGCGGCGTGACCTCTGGCGTTTAAGTCTTTCGCCAAACGGTCCACTTCGGCCTTGGTGTGAGTAAAGATGATGGCCTTGTCGCCCGCGCGCGCGTGCAGGAGGTCGGAGAGGACGCCCAGGCGGCTCGAGAGAGGTGCCTCGATGGCGAGTTCTTGGTAGGTGACTTCTTCTTCGCCAATCAGGTTGAGGTGGACGGGGTTGCGCAAATGTACACCCGCGAGCCTTTTGGCCCAACCCGGCAGCGTGGCCGAGAAGAGCATCGTCTGCCGCTGAGTGGGCGTGGCGGCTAATAAAGTCTCGACGTCCTCCTCAAAGCCCATCGACAGCATCTCGTCGGCCTCGTCCAGCACCACCACTTCAACGGCGCTGAGATCCAAAACGCCGCGCTTGAGATAGTCGAGCGCGCGGCCCGGCGTGGCGACAACGACGTCTAGGCCCTTTTTGAGCATACTCGCCTGCAAGCCGTAGCCGGTGCCGCCGTAGACGGTGCCAATCTTGAGGTGAGGGGCGGCCCACTCGAGCTCGCTCGCCACCTGCAAGGCGAGCTCGCGCGTCGGGGTGAGGATAAAGGCGCGCGGCGCGCGGCCCCTGGTAGAGTCAGTTTCCAGACGGCTGGCAATCGGCAGGCCAAAGGCCAGCGTCTTGCCCGTGCCGGTGCGCGCCTGACCGAGCACGTCTTTGCCGTCCAGCACGTGAGGCAGGGCGGCGGCTTGGATGGGGGTGGGGGTGGTGAAACCCTTGGCGGCGAGCGCAGAAAGCACCCGCTCGGGGAGCGTAAAGTCGGTAAACATGTTGTTTTCCTTTCCGGGAGGGTCAAGGCTCAAAAATGTGCAACTTAGTCCAAGCCCAAAGGCTCGTCAAAAATCACCGCGTTGACCCGTGAGTAGCTTGCTTCCTCGCTCGATCCCGTACTCAGAACCTACGTTTACCCTTTGTAACGTTGATTATCCTAAATCCCAGGGGCACACAAGGCGTTGCAAGACTACGCAAACCTGTTAAGCATAAGGGTTGGGGGAGGGCGCGTCAACGGCTGGCGCTACCTAAATCTCGGCTCGAGAGGTTGACTTGAGCACCTCGAGCACAAACGTTACGTCCCCAAGCGCGCGGTGACTCTTGTGGAGGTCGAACAGGTGCGTCAGGCCTTCGTCGGCGACGGCTTTGTGGAGGCCTCGAGAGCGTGTGGCGTGTTTGCGCGCATAAAGGCGCATCGCGCAGACGAAAAGCCAGCTCGGGTGGGAGAGGCCCCAGAGGGCGGAAGAGCCCCGCAGCATTCGGGCATCAAAGGGCGCGTTCCAGGCGAGCACGGTGCGGCGGTCGGCCAAGTCGGCGAGCGCGGGCAGGATGGTGGGCCAGGTGGGTGCGTCGGCGAGCATCCCCAGGGTGATGCCGTGGACGCGCCCTGCAAAAGGGTTCATGGTGAGGATTTTGGGCTTGACGAGCGTGTCGAGCAGCGTCTCGCCTTTCGTGTTGATGACCGAAACTTCGATGACTTCGGCCCGTTTGCCCGTGCCCGTGGTTTCGGTGTCAAGGATAAGCACGTCGTCGCGCTCGAGCAAATTACGGATGGCTGCGTCAACTTTACCGCGCTCCCGCGTTCTCGTTTGCGCGTCGCGGCACCCGTCGCAGAGGCCTTGTTTAACGGAAGATTTAATGGGGGACTTGATGTGAGCGTGGACGGTGCGCCCGCAGGCTCCGCAGGTGTGATTGGTGGTGGGCATGACTGCCTCCAATCTAACAGATGAGGTGGAGGAGGCTCCCTTTTCGCGGAACGTCCGCCTCTCTACGCTCCGCCCACGCGGGCCACAAGTTTGTGGGTTTTGAACAATAGTCCACGGCAATTTTGCACAATCACGTTTTGCCGCACGCTCGTGCTGCGCCACTGCACTGTAAGGGAGGCGCTTTC
This sequence comes from Trueperaceae bacterium, assembly GCA_965214995.1. Lineage (GTDB taxonomy): Bacteria > Deinococcota > Deinococci > Deinococcales > Trueperaceae > CBDCCT01. Next base: position 1,535,563 of record CBDCCT010000002.1, on the reverse strand, counting down.
GAGTATGCTGGGGGTATGAACGTTGTCATCGTCGGCGGCGGCGAAATTGGGTCGCAGATTGCCGACGCCCTTCACCGCTCGCACAACATCACCGTCCTCGACACCGACGAGGACCGCGGCCAGAATTTCGACACGATGGACGTCCGCTTTATGGTCGGCAACGGCGCGGACCCCGAGGACTTGCGGGGCGTGGGCACGGCGCAAGCCGAGGCCTTTATCGCCTGCACGACCAACGACGACGTGAACGTTTTGGCTTGTCTCGCCGCCAAGGGACTTGGCGCGCGGGAGACGATGGCGTTTGTGACCCAGAAGCGCTACCTGCACGCCTTTTCGCCCCAGGGCGCGATGGAGGGCGTGGGGCTCGCCATTGACCGGGTGCTGTGGCCCCAGCGCACGCTCGCGCACCAGATTGTCAACATCGTGCGGGTGCCGCGGGCTCTGGACAGCGCCTCGTTCGGCGGGGGGCGCATCAGGCTGTTGGAATATAAGCTCGAGCCCGGCGACCCCTTCGTCGGCAAACCCCTGTTTGAGGCGAACCTGCCCGAGAGCGCGCTCGTGGTGGGCTCGATTCGGGGCGAGAGCTTTATCATCCCTTCGGGCAAAACGGTCCTGTGCCCGGACGACAAGGTTGTCTTTATGGGCACCGCGGGCAGTATGCGCACCGTCGAGGCGCGCTTCGCGCCCAAGAAGCGCACGATGAACGTGGTCATCATCGGCGGGGGCAACGTGGGTTCGATGGTGGCCGAGGGCCTCCAGGAGGTCCGCGCCAACATCACCATCATCGAGCAGGACGAGGCGCGTTGCGAAAGGTTGGCGCGGCACCTCCCCAGGGCGCTGGTGCTGCGCGGCGACGGCACCGACTTAGAGCTTTTAGAGCAAGAGCGCATCGAGGACGCGGACGTGCTCATCGCCGTGACCGACGACGACGGCAAGAACCTGCTGGTGTCTCTCTTGGGTAAACAGCTCGCCATCCCCAAGGTCATCACCCGCGTGGGCCACGCGCGCAACCGGCGCACCTTCGAGCGTGTGGGTATCGACATCGCCTTGACGCCCCGCACCGCCGCGGTGCAGGAGGTGCTCAACTGGCTCCACTTAGACGAGGTGGACCACCTGGCCTCCATCGAAGACCGCGCCGAGGTGATGGAGGTGACCTACCCCGAAACCTGCGAGCCGGGCCGGGTGAGGGACTTGGGCGCGCCCCCGCGGAGCCTCATCGGCGCGATTTTGCGCGGCGAGCAGGTTATAGTCCCGCACGGAAATACGCAAATCAAACACGGCGACCATCTTTTTATCGTCACCACGCCCGACAACGTGGACGCGGTGGAGAGTTGGCTCGAGGCGCAGCGGGTGAGCGCCTAACGTCTGAGCTTCTTGTAGTACAGTACCTTTTCCGCATCCAGTCTTGATTACATGAGGCGTCACGCTTGACGCCCGCTATTTCACCCCTTGAATAGCCCCAGAAACGATAAGATACCCCACGTGCGCGGTCGCTTCGCCCCCTACATCGTCGGCATCGGTCTGACGGGCCTCGCGCTCGTCATGCTCTTCTTTCTCATCTACGCGCTCGCGCTCCGCGAGCCGTGGACGGGTTTTGCCGCCACCGCGCTCGCGTCGGCCTTGACGGGGGGGCTCCTCATGCGCCTCGGCAAGGGTGACGCGGATCCCACGCGCCGGGAGGCGCTCGTCGGGGTGCTCCTGCTGTGGTTGTTTATCCCGCTTTTCGGCGGTTTGCCCTTCGTCGTGTCGGGCGGTTTCACGCCGCTGAATGCGTTTTTCGAGTCGATGAGCGGCTTTACCACCACGGGGGCGACGGTGTTGCGGGACTTCTCGAGCTTTTCCAAAAGTCTTTTCATGTGGCGCGCGCTCACCCAGTGGGTCGGCGGGGTGGGCATCATCGTCCTTTTTATCGCGGTGTTCCCGACTTTAGCCATCGCCGGGCGGCAGCTCTTTTTCGCCGAGGCCCCCGGCCCCACCGAAGACAAGCTCACCCCGCGGCTGCGCCATACGTCTAACGCGGTGCTGCTCGTTTACGTCGGGCTGACCGTTCTTTGCGCGCTCGCCTACGCCCTGGCCGGGATGTCTCTATACGACGCCATCGCGCACGCCTTTACCACGCTTGCGGCGGGCGGTTTTTCTCCCAACGGGCTCTCGTTTCAAGGCTTTGCGAATCCCGCCTTGGACTGGGTGGCGGTCGTGTTTATGCTCTTCGCGGGAGCCAACTTCGCGTTGCAGTACCGCGCGGTGACGGGCAGACCCAGCGCCCTCTTTCGTGACGCCGAGTTTCGCGCCTATATGCTCATCAGCCTCGTCGCCACCGTTTTTCTCACCCTCGCGCTGGGGAGTGTTTACGCCTCCCCCGTTGAAGCGACGCGCCACGGGGTCTTTCAGGTGCTTTCCATCCTCACCACGACGGGCTACGCCTCGGCCGACTTCGCGCTCTGGCCCGAGCGGGCGCAGGTGGTGCTGTTGGTCCTCATGTTTATCGGCGGGAGCGCGGGCAGCGCGGCGGGGGGCGTCAAGGTGGTGCGCTGGCTCATCATCGGCAAAAATACGGCTCGAGAAGTGCGCCGCGCCCTGCACCCCAGGGCGGTGCTGCCCGTGCGCGTGGGCTCAAGGGTCGTGCCCGAGGAGGTGCTGCGCGCCGTGGCCGCGTTCATCACGCTGTACATTGTGCTTTTTGCGCTCTCCACCGCGACACTCGTCAGTTTGGGCGCGGACTTCGTCGCCGCCTTTACCGCGTCCATTGCCTGCATCGGCAACATCGGGCCGGGGCTCGCCTCGGTGGGGCCGATGCTCAACTTTGCCGACCTGCACCCCGTAAGCCGCGCGCTGCTGACGTTCGACATGTATGCGGGGCGCTTGGAAGTCGTGACCGTCTTTATTATTTTCAACGCCGACTTCTGGCGCTTGCCGCGTGCGAAGTCGTTGCGGAACGTTTAGCTCACAGGCTGAAGTTCCGGACGCCACGCTTGCGCCCGCTCCCGCAGCGTTTCCAACGCCTGCCAGTGTTCTTCGGTAGCCCCGCGTCCCTTCGGGGTCAGGCGGGCGGTTGTGCGGGTGGTTTTGTCCACGATGCGCTTCTCGATTTCGACGAGTTCGGCTCCCTCGAGCCGCGCCAAATTGCTCGACAGGTTGCCCTTACTCAGCCCCGTGAGGCTCTGCAAAAAGAGAAAGTCGGCGCGTTCGCAGGCGGCCAGGGCGGTGAGGATGGCTAGGCGCGGCGGCGAGTGCAAGAGCCGGTCGAGGTCGGCGAGGCTTTCAAAAGGTGTGCTCATGTTCGGCCTCCTCACGCGCAACGGGTCTGAGGGTGCGCGTCAAAATGAAATGGTCAGCGAGGCTTGTGAGCAGCAGGAGCACGCCTATCGTGAAAAGCCAGTAGCCCTGATTGAACCACTCGATTTGCGCCGCCTGAACACCAACCAGAGGAAGCAAACTCATCGTGAAAAGGACGCCGAACGCGAGCAGGTGGTGAAGGCGCTGCCCGGCTAAGTACCAGCGAAAGAGCAGGTAACCACCGGCGATGGTGAGTCCCCTGGCACCCACCCAAGGCTGTGCGTAGTCAATACCGACAACGAGGGAGAGGATGAGGGAGCTTCCCGCAGCAAAAAGTGCTCCGATTACCAGATGAATACATACGCGTTTCGCGCCGTGCCAGAAGCCCTCGAGCGCCCGCTCCCCGGTTCGCCCGTAGCGTCTGTCGTACCAGAAGTCCAGGGCGCTGTAGCCGAGAATGGAGAAGAGAGGCAGCAGAATTCCGCCCTGTGCAGAGTTGAGGTCATGGATAAAGTCAAACATCATGAAGCTGCCGATGAGGAACACAATGCTGAGCGGAACCAGCCTCAACCCCCGAAGGTTGCGGTAATTTTGCGAGACGTAACGGACGCGGCTAAGCTGTGTCATGGCAACCTCCTGAGCGGTTTGATTCTCAAACCTTGTGGAGAGTTTATACCTATCAAAAGTTTTTGTCAAGAACCAGTTTGAATATTAAACCTCCTGCTAAACCGATTCAGGGCTCAACCTCGACCTCAGTGCATATCAACTCAAAAAAGGGAAGCGAACGGCTGAGCGTTTTGCGGCAACTCAGTTCGCCAAGCGTCGCCTCGGCGGAGGCTTCGGTGGGCGAGAGGTTCACTTCGGTTCGGACGTTGTTGGCGAGGAACAAGGCAAAGGTAATAACAAGCCAGACGGCGAGCAGGGCGGCGAGAAGGGTCAAGATGCGGCGTCTGCGGGTCATGAGTGAGTGTACTGCTCGAGCCTCCTCACGCCTTTCTTTCATTTTCCTACAACTTTCATCTGTTAGGTGAAGTAACAACACATCCCGGCAATCTACGGTCTGAAAAACTGTGGCCTGAAATTGTGGTTGAAACTGTGGTGTAGGCGCAGGTTCAAACAACCCGCATCACACTTATAATTATGAGGTATAATTATAAGGCAGAGTGAACGCTCTAAAATATAGCGGGTTCCAGAGACGTAGAGTGGATTCGGCGCAGGTACCGTTCTTTAGACCTTGTTCTAAACGATACCTTGTAGATTGAATCTCGCTTAAACCAGGGTGTTACCTGCTGTATACGCAGGGTTGCCGCTCTGCGCGGCTGCGTTAGTTGCTGCATCAGTTGTGATGCGCGTAGCCGGGTAAGGCCAAATGTACCGAGGAGGTATGAGCATGGCGAACGACGATGGCACAAAAAAACCCTCTCAGCAAAAGGCGGCCATAAAGAAGCGTTCCGGCGCTGGCGGGGAAGCTAAAAACCCTCTCAGCCGCCGCAACTTTATCAAGGCGGGCGTCGGCGTCGCGGGCGGCCTCGCGTTAACGGGCCGTCTCGGCGGCTTCGCTTTCGCCCAGGACTATCCGGCCTTGGGGAACTTCCCCGTCAACGGTCCTAATGTGGTCTACGGCTTCAACGTGCCCCTGACCGGCGCTTACGCGGACGAGGGTGCCGACGAACTGCGCGCCTATGAGCTCGCCGTCAAACACCTCAACGAGGGGGGCGGGATGCTGGAGACGCTCCAACCCTCATCGCTCACCGGGCAGGGCGTGCTGGGCAAGAAAGTGACCTTCGTGCAGGGCGACACCCAGACCGACCCGGACGCGGCGCGGGCCTCGGCGCGGCGCATGATCGAGCGCGACAACGTGATCATGTTCTCGGGCTGCTCGAGCTCGGCCGTCGCCATCGCGCAGCAGTACCTGGCGCAAGAAACCGGCGTTATCTACATGGTGGGGCTGTCGCACTCGAACGACACCACCGGCAAGGACCGGCGGCGCTACGGCTTTAGGCACTTTTTCAACGCCTACATGTCGGGCCAGGCCCTGGGCCCCATCTTGTCCAACGCCTACGGCGCGGACCGGCGCGCCTTTCACCTTACCGCCGACTACACCTGGGGCCACACCCAGCTCGAGTCGATGCAATCGTCCACCGAAAACCAAGGTTGGAGCACGGTCCGCAACATTATGACGCCGCTCGGCTCCACCGACTACAGCCAGTACCTCACCGCGGTGCTAAACAGCGACGCCGACGTGCTGGTGCTGAACCACTACGGCCAAGACATGGTCAACTCGCTCACCCAGGCGGTGCGCTTCGGGATGCGCGACCGTGACGTGAACGGTAAGAGGATGGAAGTGGTGGTGCCGCTCTTTAGTCGCCTTATGGCGCAGGGCGCGGGCGACTCTATCGAGGGCATCTACGGCACCGCCAACTGGGACTATAAGCTTGACGACCCGGCCTCGGCGATTTTTACCAGGACGTTTGAGGAGGCGTACGGCTTCCCGCCCTCGAACTCGGCGCAGACCGCCTACGTGCAGACCATCCTCTACTCCGACGCGGTCGAGCGCGCGGGCACCTTCTATCCGCCCGAAGTGATCAGGGCGCTCGAGGACTACGAGGTCGAGGGCGTCGGCCCCGGCACGCTGCTCTACCGCGGCTGCGACCACCAAGCTTTTCACGACATCGTGGTGGTGCAGGGCAAGGCGCCCTCGGAGCGCTCAAGCGAATACGACCTGCTCAACATCGTGGAGCAGGTGCCGCGCGCCAGCCTCGACTACGCGTGTGACTTTTTCCCCGGCGAGTTAGGCGCGTACGAGCCGGGCTAAGCGCCTCGGTCGGGACGCCCGCCCGTGCTAGTACGCGGCGGGCGTCCCCCTGGTCCTTATGATTGAACCCGCTCAGCTCGCCCTGCAACTGCTCACCGGTCTCCAGATAGGCGCGATTTACGTGCTCATCGCGCTCGGCCTGACGCTTATTTTCGGCACCCTGGGTGTCGCCAACTTCGCCCACGGCGCGCTCTATATGGTCGCCGCTTACGCGGGCGTGGTCGTCGCAGGTTCTCTCGGCTGGTGGTGGGTCATCATCCTCGTGCCGCTCGGTCTCTTTTTGGTGGGGGTGGTGCTCGAGCGCGGCCTCATCCAATTTTTTTACAAACGCCCGGTGACCGATCAGATTCTGGTGACCTTCGGGCTGGCGCTGGTGGTGCAAGAAATCGCCCGCACCCTCTTCGGCGGCACCACCCGGCAGTTCCCGCCGCCCCAATGGGGGATGATTCCTATCGACATCGGCATCGGCTACTACCCGCCCTGGCGGCTTGTCATTGTGGTCGTGACCATCGTCGTCGTGCTTGCCATCTACCTCTTGTTGCGCTTTACCCGCTTCGGCTTGGTGATCCGCGCCGGGATGCGCGACCCCGAGATGCTGCGACTTTTGGGCATCAACGTGACCCGCCGCTTTACTCTGGTGTTCGGCGTCGGCGCGCTTCTGGCCGGTATCGCGGGCATCATGGGCGGCCCCGCCTACTCTATCAATCCCGAGGCGGGCATGGCCGTGCTCGTCCCGTCGTTCCTGGTGGTCGTGATAGGCGGCATGGGCAGCCTTCCCGGCGCGGTTCTGGCCGGGCTGCTGATGGGCGAGGCGCAGAGCCTGGCGGTGCTCGTTTATCCGCCCATTTCGCAGGTGATTATCTATCTGGTCGCCGCCGTGGTGCTCTCCTGGAGGCCGCGCGGTTTGTTCGGGATGCAGGGGTATCACGAGTGAGTCGGCGGCGCACCCCCAACAGGTCCGCCTCTCCGGCACGCGAGTTCGTCATCATGGGCGTCGCGGCGGCGGTGTTTTTCGCCCTGCCCTGGCTCATGCCGCTCATCGGCGCTTATGAGCAGTTGGCGACGCGCTTTCTCATCTGGGGGATTTTTGCGCTCGGCTTCGACATCCTTATCGGCTTTACCGGCCTGCTCTCGTTCGGCCACGCCGCCTTTTGGGGCCTCGGTGCCTACGTCACGGGGTACTACCTGCTGCACGTGAGCAACAGCCTGCTCATCGCCATGCTCCTCGGGGTGCTGGTGGTGGGGGTGATTGCCTGGCTCTTGGGCCTCATCACCCTGCGGCGGCACGGCATCTACTTTGCGATCCTCACGCTGGCCTTTGCCGAGATGTTTTACTACCTCGTGCTCTCGCCCCTGCAAACCTGGACGGGCGGCGACAACGGCTTGACCGGCATCCCCAGTCCGAAGCTGTTAGGGACGCCGTTGGAGGGCTACGGGATGCACGCGTTCGTGGCCGCCTGGACGCTGCTGGCTTTTTACTTAGCCCGGCGCATCAAAAGCTCGCCCTACGGGCTCATCCTGCGCGGCATCAAGACCAACGAGACGCGGCTCAGCTTTACGGGCGTCAACGTTTTTCGCTATAAGCTGATGGCGTTTGTGATAAGCGGCCTTTACGCCGGGCTCGCCGGGACGCTCTACGCTGCTTATGAGACGTACGTGCCGACCGAAAGTTTGCACTGGACCACCTCCGGTGAAATTGTCATCATGTCGGTTATCGGCGGGGTCGGTACGCTCTTTGGCCCGATGATCGGCGCGGGCATCGTGTTGTACTTAGAAAACGTCCTCTCCGCCGTGACCGGGCAGTGGAACCTGATTTTGGGCCTCATCTTTATGGGCTTCGTCATCTTTTTGCCCGGCGGCGTGGTCGGCAGCCTGCGCTACTTGTTCCGGTCTCGCAACGGCGCGCCGGTTCCCGCCAAAAAGAGCCAAGACGCCCCCAGTCCAGACCCCGCCAGGGAGTCGTGAATGGCCCTGCTCGAGGTGAATCGCCTCTTCAAACGTTTCGGCGGCCTCACCGCCACCAACGACGTGAGCTTAAAGGTACACGAGGGCAGCTCCCACAGCATCATCGGCCCCAACGGCGCGGGCAAATCCACGCTGCTCAATTTGCTCATCGGCAGCTTGAGGCCCGACAGCGGCGATATCGTTTTCAGCGGCCACTCCATCGTGGGGCGGCGGGCGTTTGAAATCAACCAGATGGGGGTGGCGAGGGTGTTCCAGAGCCCCGCCATCTACCCCGCGATGTCGCTTCTGGACAACGTCACCATCGCCGCCTTGGCGGCGCGCGACGGCTCCTTCCGCTTCAATTTTTTTCAGCGACCCGCCCGCCGCCGAGACGCGGTCGCCGCCGCCGAGGAGGCGCTTGCCGAGGTGGATTTAGACAACATGCCCGACCTCGAGGCCGGTCACCTCTCGCACGGCGACAAGCGGCGGCTCGAGCTCGCCATCTGCCTGGCGCACGGCCCCCGCCTGCTGCTTTTGGACGAGCCCACCGCCGGGATGTCGCAACAGGAGACCCAAACGACCATCGAACTTTTGCAAAAGTTGGGACGAAAGGGCATGACCCAGGTCGTCATCGAGCACGACATGAAGGTGGTCTTTTCCCTCTCCGACGAAATCACCGTCATGCACCAGGGCCGCGTCATTGCGCACGGCACGCCCGACGAGGTAAAAAATGACGAGGCCGTGCAAGAAGCCTATCTGGGCGGGGTGGAGCTGTGAGCGCGCGCGCCTACTTCGAGTGCCGTGACTTGCAAGCCTACTACGGCGACAGCCACATCTTGCAAGGCATCTCCTTCAGCGTCGCCGAAAACGAGATTTTGACGCTGTTGGGTCGCAACGGCGCGGGCAAGACGACCACCTTGCGCGCCGTCGCTCGAGCGTCCCAACCCAGCCTGAGGGGGGGCGAAATCTACCTCAAAGGAGAAGCCATCCACCCGCTGTCCACCCACAAAGCGGCGCAGCGCGGCGTCTCGCTGGTGCCCGAAGACCGCCGCATCATCCCCGGCTTGACCGTCGAGCAAAACCTCACGCTGGCGCAGATCGCGCCGGGCAGCGGCTGGCCTTTGGAGCGCATCTACGAACACTTCCCGCGCCTCGCCGAGCGCCGCCGTCAGGAGGGGGTCACCCTTTCGGGCGGCGAGCAGCAGATGTTAGCCATCGCCCGCGCCTTGGCTCGAGACCTCTCGCTGCTCTTGTTAGACGAGCCTTACGAAGGACTGGCCCCGCAAATTGTGCGCGAAATCGAGGGCATCATGGCGACCATGAAGGAGGCCGGGCTGACCATTATTCTAGTCGAGCAGAACGCGGTGGCGGCGCTCCAAATCGCTGACCGTGTGGCGATTATCGACGAGGGGCAAATAGTCTTTACGGGCGTGCCCGACGAGGTGCTCTCGAGCGAGGAATTACAGCGCGAATTCTTGGCGCTTTAGACGGATGTAAGCAGACCGGTGGTCAGGCCGCCGTAAGGAGTTGCTCCCGTTGGCTCCACTCCAAAGTCGCCAAACCGCCGACGAAAACGGCCTCGCCGACCAGGTGCCCGATCCCAAACAGCGTAACTGATTCCAAGAAGATTACCGCCAGACTCAGACAAATGACGGCCCAGGTCAGGTTTGCGAACACCAGCAGGTAGATGAGGTACTTTGGCCGTTCGGTTCGGACGACGAGCGAGAAGGAGTAGGACGCATACACTAAGTTGACCGCGCCTGTGAAGAGGAGCAGTCCTCGCGGCAGCGCGTGCAACTGACTGAGCCACCCGCTGAGCGTTATCACCGCCACCCCGGCGAGCGCGCCAGCGGTGCAGTCCACCCACAACAGTCTTCGGAGGATATACACCGGTCTCCTCAGTCGGTTTGCTCTTTACGGCATAGCTACACTTAGCGCTCGAGCGTCGACGTATCCCCAGGGTCCTCCCCGAGCGCCTGCGCTTTTAACAAACGGCGCATGATTTTGCCGCTCCGGGTTTTAGGCAAGCTCTCTACAAACGTCACCTCCGCGGGTGTGGCGATGGGGCCGAGTTCGTTCCTCACGTGGCGGATGAGCGCCCGTTGCAGTTCGTCCCCCGTTTCAAAACCCTGCCGCGGCGTCACAAAGGCGTGAATGGCCTCCCCCTTGACCTCGTCGGGCACGCCGATGACCGCCGCCTCGGCGACGGCGGGATGTGAGATGAGCGCGGACTCCACGTCGGCGGTGCCGATGCGGTGCCCCGCGACGCTGAGCACGTCGTCCGCGCGGCCCAAGACGCTAAAGCGTCCCTCTTCGTCGCGGACTGCCACGTCGCCTGTTAAGTAGAGGCCGGGTTTCAACCAAGCCGCCTCATAACGCCCGTGGTCCCCGTAGACCGTGCGCAGCATGTGCGGGAAGGGCCGCGTGAGCGCCAAGAGCCCGCCTGTGTTGGCGGGTTGCGGCTCGCCGTTTTCATCCACCACCTCCGCCTCGACACCGGGGAGGGGCCGCCCCACGAAACCGGGTTTGTGCTCCTGCGTCACTAAGGTGCCCAGCGTCGGCCCGCCCAGTTCGGTCTGCCACCAGTTGTCCATCACAAAGCCGTGGTCGCCCGCCAGGTGCTCTTGCGCCCAGCGGAAGGCTTCGGGGTTGAGGGGCTCGCCCGCCACGGCGAGGACGCGCAGGCTCGAGAGGTCGTGCCGAGCAGGGTAAGTCTCACCGAAACGCATCCACATGCGTATCGCCGTGGGCGCGGTGAACATCGCGGTCACGCCGTAACGCTCGACAATCTCCCAGGCGACGCCGGGGTGGGGCGTGTCGGGCGCGCCCTCGCGGAACAGGGTGGTCACGCCCCCGACGAGCGGCGCGTAAACGATATACGAGTGCCCCACCACCCAGCCGATGTCGCTCATGCACCAGAACACGTCGTCCGGCCCGAGGTCGTAAAACGTTTCCAGGTGATACGCCGTGCCGACCATGTACCCGCCGTGAACATGCACCACGCCCTTGGGTTTGCCCGTGGTGCCCGAGGTGTAGAGGATGTAGAGGGGATGCTCGGCGTCCACCATTTCGGGCTCGCAGTGGGGGGAGTGTTTTAGAAGCTCTTCGAAAGCTACCTCCTTGGGGCCTAAATCCCCGCTCTCGCGCCGGAACATTACGACGTGCTCGACAAAGTCCAAGGGTTTAACCGCGTTCCCGACAATCGTCCCCAGGTCCACCGTCTTGCCGCGCCGGTAACCCACATCCCCCGCGATAACGACTCTCGCGCCTGCGTCCTCGATACGAGCGCGCAACGCGCCCGCCGCAAAACCCGCGTAGACGACGCTATGGACCGCGCCGATACGCGCGCAGGCGAGCATCGAGGCGACGCCCTCCAAGGTCAGCGGCATGTAGATGACCACGCGGTCACCCTTGGCGACGCCGAGACTTTTAAGCCCGTTGGCGAGGCGGTTGACCGTCCGCAGGAGCATCCTGTAGGAAACGACGCGCTCCGAACCGTCTTCACCCAGCCAGATGTAGGCGATTTTGTCGCCCCGCCCCTCTTCGACGTGGCGGTCGAGCGCGTTTAGGGTGATGTTGGTCGCCCCACCCACGAACCAGCGGTGGTTGACGCCGTCAAAGTCGCGCACCCTTTCCCAGAGCTTGCCCCAGCGAAAGCGTCCCGCCACCTCCTCCCAAAAGGCGCTGTTGGCTTCGTCGTCGTCGGTGGACGTTTTATAGACCGCCGCATAATTTTTCAGCTTGGCGGCTCCCGCCACCCGCGCCGGAGGCCGGACCACCGTCTGTTCACCGAGCAACGCTTCAATTTCGGCCATCCACCGCTACCTTTCTCGCCCACGGGAAACCTAAAAAATTTACAGAAGCGCACATTGCCTAAAACACATTGCCTGAAAGATGTTCCATCCTAACCGCATGAAAACAGAACGTCAAGCATGGGGCCGAGGTGTGGAGGAGGTTTGTGGGGTAAACTCGAAAACAACTGAGACAAGTTTCAACGAGGGAGGAAGGATGTCCGAACGCATCGAATCGGTTTTGCAGGAGGCGCGCTCCTTTGAGCCGTCCGAGGAGTTTAGGGAGCGGGCCAGGATAAGTGACGCGGGGGAGTATGAGCGGCTTTATAGGTGGTCGCTCGAGCATCCCGACGCCTTTTGGAGCGACGTCGCGGGCGAACTCCACTGGTTCGAGCCCTGGCAGAGGGTGCAAGAGTGGAACGAACCCTTCGTCAAGTGGTTCATCGGCGGCAAAACCAACCTCGCTTACAACGCGCTGGACTATCAAATCGAGAGGGGGCACGGCGATAAGACCGCCATCCTCTGGGAGGGCGAGCCGAGCGACGCGCGCACGCTGACCTACCGCGAACTGCTTCGTGAAGTGTCCAAATTCGCCAACGCGCTTAAAGCCAAGGGCATCGGCAAGGGCGACAAGGTAGCGATTTACATGCCGATGGTCCCCGAGGCCGCCGTCGCCATGCTCGCCTGCGCGCGCATCGGCGCGGTGCATTCGGTTGTCTTTGGCGGTTTTAGCGCGGCGGCGTTGCGTGACCGCATCAACGACGCGGAGGCCGTCGCCGTCATCACCGCCGACGGCGGCAACCGGCGCGGGAGCGTCCTGCCGCTCAAGCCCGCGGTGGACGAGGCGTTGGAGAGCTGCCCGAGCGTCAAAACCGTCTTCGTCGTCAAGCGCACCGACACCGACGTGACCATGAAAGAGGGCCGCGACTTCTGGTATCACGAGGCGGTGGCGGACGCGTCCGACGGGTGCCCCGCCGAGCCGATGGACGCCGAGGACCCCTTGTTCATCCTCTACACCTCGGGCTCGACGGGCAAGCCCAAGGGCGTGCTCCACACCACGGGCGGCTACATGGTCTATACCTATCTGACAACCAAATACGTCTTCGACCTTCGCGACGACGACGTGTTCTGGTGTACCGCCGACGTGGGCTGGATTACCGGGCACTCCTACATCGTTTACGGGCCGATGCTCAACGGCGCGACCCAGGTGATGTACGAGGGCGCACCTACCTATCCCGGACCGGACCGTCTTTGGGAACTCGTCAACAAGTACAAGGTGACGGTTTTTTACACCGCCCCCACCGCGATTCGCGCTTTTATGAAGCAGGGTGACGAGCATCCTAAGAAGCATGACCTATCCTCCCTGCGCTTGTTGGGCACCGTCGGCGAACCCATCAACCCTGAGGCGTGGATGTGGTATCGCCGCGTCATCGGCGGGGACCGCTGCCCTGTTGTAGACACCTGGTGGCAGACCGAAACGGGCGGCATCATGATTACCACGCTTCCCGGCGCGCACGTCGCCAAGCCGGGCTCGGCGGGGCTGCCCTTTTTCGGCGTGGAGCCCGCCATCGTGGACGTGGAAGGCGTTGAGCAGGCGGCAAACGACGGCGGCTATTTGGTCCTCAAGCGCCCCTGGCCTTCGATGCTCAGGACGGTTTATGGCGACGACGACCGCTACCGCGCGCAATACTGGTCCGAGGTCCCGCACGTCTATTTCGCGGGCGACGGTGCGCGGCGTGACGAGGACGGCTACTTCTGGATTATGGGCCGCGTGGACGACGTGGTGAACGTCTCGGGACACCGTCTCGGCACGATGGAAGTCGAGTCGGCGCTCGTCTCGCACCCCACCGTCGCGGAGGCCGCGGTGGTGGGGCGGCCCGACGAAGTCAAGGGGCAGGGGATTGTGGCGTTTGTGACGCTCGAGGGCACCCAGCAAGGTTCCGAAGACCTGCGCAAAGAACTCCGCAACCACGTCGCCAAAGAGATCGGCGCGATCGCCAAGCCCGACGAAATCCGCTTCGCCGACGCCCTGCCTAAAACGAGAAGCGGCAAGATCATGCGCCGCTTGCTGCGCAACATCGCGGCGGGGGAGGAAGCGGCGGGGGACATTAGTACGTTGGAAGACAAGAGTGTGGTGGAGAAGTTGATGCAGCCGGGGTAAAGAGCGGGTGTCAGGGGCGGGGATTTGTTGAAGTGACGGTCCTCGCCCTCGAGCTTTACCTAGCTCAAGACTCGCGCCTTTAGGCCACTGCCTCTAAGCGGTCTAAGTAAATACTCACAAGCTTGTTGGTTTCCAAAAGCGCTTCGACGCGCGGCCAAACATGAGCCAAGTGCATATGAAACGCCGCTAGACGCAAGTTGCCAAACCGCAGGTGTACAACTTTCGGCGGTGGCTCTGTCATCAAAATACGAACCGAAAAATTTGCATCTTTGGTAATGATTAGATGGTTTGTCTTTGCGTAGTTCACAGGTCAGTGTCGCTGGTGTTTCTCCCCAAGGCTCGAGCGTGTGTGACAGGAAGTGAAGGTGTAAAGCGAAGCTTATGGGGCAGATTCTCGTCAAACAAAAAACCCGTCACGCAACCCTTTCCAGCGTGAAACGGTTTGCCATCAGGCGAGAAGAATAGCGCAGGCTTGCGAGAATATCCTCGCGCGTGAGGCTTGGGTATTCAGCGAGAATGTCCTCTACGGAATCGCCTGCCCCCAAAAACTCGAGGATGGTCTGCACCGTGATGCGCGTTCCCTGAATCGTCGGGCGTCCGTTACAGATGGCTGGGTCAACAGCAATGCGCTCTTCCACGCTACAACTATAGCGCGGGTGGTTGGAGAGGTTGGCTAAGGCGGATTTGAACCTCTGCCCCTCGAGCTTTAAGCTTCAGTAAGAAAGGCGCTCGAGCACCCTCTCCGTATCGAGCAACAGAGGGAAGGACGTTTTGATGTTTATTTCTTGCTCGAGCCCATAAACGCCGTCGCCACGCCCAGCGCAAGATAAATGGTTCCCGACACGTAACGCTGCACGTTCAGAAAACCCGGACGCCGCCGCAGCCACACCCCGAGGCTGCCCGCGAGCAGCGCGTAAAGGCCGTCACTCACGAACGCAATTGCCACGAAAACGGCGCCCAGCACGAGCGCCTGAAGCGCCACCGCGCCACGCGCGGGGTCCAAAAACTGCGGCAAAAAGGCGAGCGCGAAGAGCGCGGCTTTGGGGTTGAGCACGTTCACGACAATTCCCTGTACGAAAATCTTGTGGAGCGGGAGCCGCGGCAGCGTCTTGGGTCCGTGCGCCGCGGAGCGCGAGAAGAGGGTGCGCAGGCCCAGATAGATGAGGTAGCCAGCTCCAAGAAACTTGACGACCGAAAAGGCCACCGCGGAGGTTGCCAGAAGAGCCGAAAGACCCAGAGCCGCCCCGATAAAGTGAACTAGCGCGCCCGTGCCCACGCCGAGCACCGACACGAGCCCCGCCGCGCGGCCTTGCTCCAAACTCCGTGCGACAACGTAGAGCACCGCGGGTCCTGGAACGATGATGAGCACGAACGAGGCGAGGGCGAACAGGGCGAGCGTGGTGGGTTCGGGCATCTTTCCTCCTGTAGAGCTTCATCCTACTTTTTTCAGGGACTCACCTCAACACAACCCCGTTGGCTGGCTCAATCTCCTAAGGCTCGAGCTTTCCGCCCCACCCGCGGCTTGAACCTAAACTCGCTCACCACCATCGCCAGCACCACCAGCGCGCCGCCGAGCCATCCCAACATCCCCAGCGCCTCGCCCAGCAGCAGGTAAGCGAAAAGCGCGGCGAACACGGGCTCGAGCACGAAGATAAGCGCCGCCAAATACGCGGGCACCACCCGCTGCGCGTAGGTTTGCAGCACCGTGACCAGCGTTGTGGCGACGACGCCTAAGTAGGCGATGGCTAGGAAGGTTTGGGGTGACACCTCACGCAGCGCGGGCAGCGTCGGCAAGGCCCAGAGCCAGGCGAGGAGCGCCATCGTCCAGAGCTGGAGGCTGCTCAAGACCAGCGCGTCATGTTTGGGCGCGACCTCACCCAAGTAGACGATGTAAAGCGCGTATGCCAGCGCGGTGCCGAGCACCCACAGGTCGCCCTTACTTACGCCGCTTTCACCCGTGACCGTCATCAGCCCCAAACCCAGAAGCGCCACGAGCGCCGCCAAAAAGGCGCGTAGCGGCACGCGGTTGCGAAACCAGGCCGCGCTGACCAGGGGCGTGAGAATAACGCTTAGCCCCGTGATAAAAGCCGCTTTGGAGGCGGTGGTGAGGGTAAGCCCGAGCGTTTGGGTGGCGAAACCGGCAAAAGCCAACAACCCTAGAATCAACCCCGGCATGAGCGCGCGCCGCTGCGGCTTTACCCAACTCAGCAGGAGCGCGGCCAGAAAAAAACGTAGCGCGAGCAAGAGGGGCGCGGGGATGTCGGAAAGCGCGCCCTTGACGATGGCAAAAGTTGTACCCCAGACGAGGGTGATACCAACTAGCGTGGCGACGCCGAGCGTGGGAGACATGAAGGTGATTGTGGCACGGTCTGTTGAGGTGAGCAAGTAGCGTAGAATTTGTGTTATGAGCGCAGGCTACCGCATCGGCTTTGGTGAGGACGCGCATGGGCTGGAGGCGGGGCGGCCTCTCCTGATTGGCGGGGTGAGCGTCGAAAGCCCCCGCGGTGCCGCCGCGCACAGCGACGGGGACGTGCTCTTGCACGCGCTCTCTGATGCGCTTCTGTCGACTTTTGCTTTGGGCGATATCGGACAGTATTTTCCGCCGTCTGATCCTGATTTTAAAGATATAGAGAGCACAAAGATTCTGGCGCGCGTGCTGGGGCTTCTGCGTGAACAGGTGGGCGACTTTCAAATTCTCAACGTGGCCGCCGTCGTCACCCTCGACAGACCGAAGCTCGGGCCGCACCGCGCCGCGATCGCCGCGCGGGTGGCGGAGCTGTTGGAGCTGTCCAAAGACCGCGTCGGCGTGGGCTTCAAGACCAGCGAAGGGCTCGCGCCCGCGCATGTTCAGGCAAGGGTCACGGTGCTCTTGGAAGTTTGAAGGGCAAAAAATCACCCTCGAGCCCAAAGCTCGAGGGTGAAACAACTTCTAGCTATCTAGCTTGTTACGGACGGAAGGTGATACCCGCGCTCACCGTCGGGTAGATTTGGTCGTAGTCGTACTCCCCGCAAGTGTTGGTCACGTCGCAGGCGGCGTTGTCGTCGAAGTAGTAGTCGACGCCCGCCTCAGCGAAGACGCCGAGGCTGCTCGTGAGGCCGAGTTCGGCACCCAGAATGCCGGCCGCGAAGAGGCCATCGTTCGCCTGCAGCGAGTTGCTCAGGTTATACGTGTAACCCGCACCCGCCCCGACGTAGCCGCGCAAGCCGCCGCTGCCCAGGGTGTAGGTGAGGTAGCCGATGCCGGTGATGGTGCCCTCTTCAAAGGTGCTCTGGCGACCATAATCGGCGGTGGCGCGCAGGCCGAAGCCGGCGATCGCGCGGTCCAAACCAATGTTAAGGCGCGCACCGATGCGGTCGTTGAGCTCGCTGAACGCGCCCAGACCGATGTAGAAGGGGCCGCGGTCTCTGTCAACGACGATCTCGTCGATCACGTCGGGCTGGTCAGGCGTGGGGGCGGGAGGCAGCACCTCGACCGCTTCACCTGCGGGGCCTGCGGGACCCACCGGACCTTCGGGGCCTTGCGGACCCTCGGGGCCTTGCGGGCCTTCAGGACCTTGCGGACCCACCGGACCCTGCGGACCCTCGGGTCCCTGCGGGCCGGGCGGGCCTTGAAGTTCGCCTGAGGCTATTTGCTGGCGCAGCGCGTCGAGTTCCGCGGTCAAGCTGTCGATCTGCGCTTGCAGCGCCGCCATGTCTTGCTGGTCGGCCTCCAAGGCGCTCACGCGGTTGCTCAGCGAGTCCACGGTGGAGCCGAGTTCCTGAACCGCGTTGCGGAGCGAGTCGAGGTCTTCTTGGCTCAGCATCTGGCTCGCCATCTGCTGGTCAATCACGTCGAGCAGGCGGGAGATGACCAGGGCCGCCTGGTAACGCGTGAAGCTCTCGTTGCCGCGAAACGTCCCATCGGGGAAGCCGACGACGATGCCCAAGTCGGCAATGCGCGCGACCGCGTCGCTCGCCCAGTGGCCCGCCGGGATGTCCGGGAAGGGCGCGTCCTGCGCGAAAGCGCCGCTTGCCAGAAGCGCGGCGAGGGAAACTAGGATTAATCTTTTCATTCTACCTCCTGTAGGGGTTTAGGGCTTATGTGCTGCGTGGATGTGGTTGGGGCGTGCCCCCCAAAATAACGTGCGGGATCGCGTCAGGCGCTTACACCTCCTTCTCACTCTTGACGGAGCGCGTCCTCCAGGCGCAGTATCACAGGGAAATGTGAAGCTGGCATGAGAGTTCTTGCAAGAGACGAACACGGCTCCACGAGCGCCCGGAAGTTCCGTTCATCTCGCTAGAGACACGGTAGAAGGTTCTTTTTGGGGATACTTGAGCCGGGCACACAAAGGTAACTATAAGAAGGTGCCTTGGTCCACCTTATGAAAAAGTTAACGCTTTTGCCGAGGCCCGAAGCCGAGTCTAAACCTCTTGATACACTACAAAGACTTCGCCGTCTTCAACCGACGTTTCAAAAAGGCGAATCTTTTTGACGGCGGGGAGGCTGGGGCGGCCTGTTGAGAGGTCGAACTTGGCTCCGTGATACTGACACTTCACCGCGCCCTCCAAAAGTTCGCCGTCGTGCAGGGGGTATTTTGCGTGGGTACACTGATCGGGCAGGGCGTAAAAGGTGCCGTTCTGATGGATGATGAGCACGTCCTGCTCGCCCACCCGCGCCGCGCGCATGGAGCCCTCGGGAAAACTCTCGACGGCGCCCACGGCCACGCGTCCTTCTGTTAGCGCCACGGTGTTCCTTTCAAAGGTCGAAGGTGAGAGAAAAGGGGCGAGAGGGAAGCGTTTCCCTCTCGAGTCCCCTAAAGCTTTTCGGTCACTCCCGGCACGCCCAGCTTGGCCTGCACCACCCGCTCGACGTACTCGGCCACCTTGGGCAGCGTCACGCGGCCCATCACCTCGTGCAAAAAGCCGGTCACGAGCACGTGCTCGGCGACCTCGGGCGGCAGGCCGCGGCTCATGAGGTAGAAGCGTTGGTCCTCGGGCACCGGGCCGGTGGTCGAGCCGTGCGAGCAGCGCACGTCGTTGGCGGCTATTTCCAACTGCGGAATGCTCACAGCTTCGGATTCGGCGTCTAAGAGCAGGTTGCGGTTCGTCTGGTACGCGTCGGTTTTCTGCGCGCCCTCGTCCACCTGGATGATGCCCGAATAGACCGCCGTCGAGGCGTCACGCAACGCGCCCTTGAAGAGCAGGTCGCTGTGCGCGTGGTCCGCCGCGTGGTGCTGCACGGTGTACTGGTTGTAGTGCTGGCCCTTGTCGGCGAAGTAGAGCCCGAGCATTTCCGAGTCGGCGCCGGGACCCTCCAACATGCACTCGACCTCGGCCCTGGCCGCGTCGGCTCCCACGCTGACCGTCAAGGATTCCAGGCGGCTGTTGCGGTCTAAGTGCGCGCGCAGCTTGTTAATATGCACCACGTCGCGGCTCCAGTTCTGGAGCAACACGTAGCGCAGCCCCGCGCCGTCTTTGAGGATGATCTCGGTCGCACCCGAGACGACCAAGCGCTCGTCAAAGGGCTCGCTGGTGTACTCGTCCAGATAGGTGACTTTGGCGTTCACGTCCACCACCACAAGCGTCCGCGGGGTGATGAGGCCGCCGCGGTCGGCGGTGGTGAACGCGCCCAGAGGCAGCGCCACCTCGACGTTGCGGGGCACGTAAACGAAAGTGCCGTTTTCCCACAGCGCCGCGTTGAGCGCGGTGTACTTTGTCTGCGTCGCGTTAACCGCGCTGTAAAGGTGTTCGCGCACCAAATCTTCGTGCTCACGGAGCGCGGTGCGGAGGTCCGTAAAAATAACCCCCGCCTCGGTGATTTTTGAGTCGCGGTGGACGACTTCGGGACCCTTGTGGACCAAAACGCCCTCGGCGTCCGAGTCGGTGATGCGCATGTGGATGCGGTCTGAGACCTCGCGGGAGCGGGGCTCTTTAACGAGTTCCAGGCCCTCTAGTGAAAAACGCCCTAACTGGCTGTAGCGCCAGACCTCGTCGCGGTTGGTGGGGGCGGGCAGCGCCTCGAATGAGCGGAGCGCCGCGCGGCGCTCCGCAACGAGCCAATCGGGTTCGCTGTAATTTTTAGCTAGGGTTTCAACAGCCTCAGTGAAGTTCAGGGTTTCTTGAACAGCCACTTTTATTCTTTGTTTCCTGTGATCAGAAAATCGCCCACAAACGTACCGTCCCGCCTCAGTGTCATGTTGCTACCCGCGAGTGCTTTGTCTCCAGAACTATAAACGCCTGTACCCGCGGCAGTGTAGTCGGGTGCAGTTGCAAAGTCAATGGTTACGTCAAAGTCGTAAGTTGCAAAATTGGAAGTTGCTGCCACCGTGCCACTCAACTCCCCTACGTCGCCCTCAAAGTCAAACTGATTACCGGATGTCAAGGTGCCTGACACGTTCCCGTTCGTAACAGTAAAGGTTGTCAAACCGTCAATGAAAATGTCGTTGGTCTCATCCCTAACTATAAAGCTCCCGTTGTAGGTTCCGTTCAGGTCTTGTAAAGAGGTGCCTGGAGGGTTGTCACCGCCGCCCCCGCCTGGGCCTGGTGTTCCCCCGCCACAGGCTGCCAGGACAAGAGCCGTCAAGACCAAAAAAAAAGCTTGCTTCAAAACGCGTGATGTCTTCATCTGTTTGCACTTCCTTTCACTTCGAGCTCTAGCGTAGACAATACTATGAGTGAGACGCTTTTTCAACTCTTCTCGCACCTGCCTATGTTTATTCTGCAGAAAAATGAAGCGTGGGAATTTCTTATTTCCCACGCTTTCTATCACCTCTAGCCGACGCTTCCTTCCATCTCGAGCTCGATCAACCGGTTGAGTTCAACCGCGTACTCCAGCGGCAGCTCTTTCGCCACGGGCTCCAGGAAGCCGCGTACAATCAGAGCCGCCGCCTCGTCCTCTTCCAACCCGCGCGATTGCAAGTAGAAAATCTGCTCGTCGTTGAGTTTCGAGACGGTCGCCTCGTGCCCGACGTGCGCGCTCTTCTCGTTGATCTCGATGTATGGGTAAGTGTCGGTCTTGGCGCGTTCGTCCAAGAGCAGCGCGTCGCACTCGACGTTGCTGCGGGCGTTTGTGGCACCCTCGTGAATCTGCACGAGGCCGCGGTACGAGCTTCTGCCGCCGTCTTTGGAAATCGACTTGGAGACGATGGAAGAACTTGTGTTGGGGGCCGCGTGAACCATCTTCGCGCCCGCGTCCTGGTGCTGGCCCTTACCCGCAAAGGCAATGGATAAAACCTCGCCGCGCGCGCCCTCCTCGACGAGGTAGCAAGAGGGGTATTTCATGGTAATTTTCGAGCCCAAGTTGCCGTCCAACCAGCCCATCGAGGCGTTGCGGTGGACCAGCGCACGCTGCGTGACCAAGTTGTAGACGTTGTGTGACCAGTTCTGGATGGTCGAGTAGCGCACCTGAGAGTCGGCTTTACAGATAATCTCAATCACGCCCGAGTGAAATGAATCACTGTTATAAGTCGGCGCGGTGCAGCCCTCGATGTAATGAAACTTCGAGCCCTCCTCGCCGACGATGAGCGTGCGCTCGAACTGGCCCATGCTCTGCGCGTTAATCAGGAAGTACGCCTGCAGAGGCACTTCAATTTCAACGCCCGCGGGCACGTAAACGAACGAGCCCCCCGACCACGCCGCCGAGTTGACCGCGGCGAAGTAGTTGTCTTCGGGCGGGACGACGGTGGCGAAATATTCTTTGAACAACTCCGGGTACTTTTGCAGGCCGGTGTCGGTGTCAACGAAAATGACGCCCAGCTTTTCCCACTCCTCCTTGAGCGAGTGGTAGACCATTTCGGACTCGTACTGCGCGCCCACGCCCGCTAGAGCTTTTTGCTCCGCCTCGGGAATCCCCAAACGGCGGTAGGTCTCGCGCACCTCCTCGGGCACGTCGTCCCAAGAGTTGGTGCCCTTGCGGTCTTGCGGGCGGATATAGAAGTAGATGTCGTCGAAGTTGAGCTTAGCGAGGTCGGGTCCCCACTTGGGGCGGCCCTTTTTCTCAGCAATCTCGAGCGCTTTCAAGCGAAACTGGAGCATCCACTCGGGCTCGTTCTTGTGGTACGAAATCTGCTCGATGACGCGCTTGGTAAGGCCCTTCTCAGACCGGAAAAAGTAGTTCTCGGGCAGCGCGAAGTCGTACTGCCGTTCGTGCTGCATCCCTTGCAAGTTGGCTGCGTCAGACATGATGTTCCTCTCTTAACTCAGAGATTATTTAGAGATGACGAAAGCCAAAAGGCTCCCGTCGGGGCTTACGGCAAGGCGGTTGATACCGCTCACGTCGGTTTCGCCAAAGTCGAGAAAGGGCTCCCAGCCTTCTTGCCCCTCTTGCCAACGGTAGACGACGTTCTCCTGTGCGGCGATGAGGCTGCCGTCCGGCATCCAGGCGTGCGCGTCCACTTCCGGCAAAGTAGGAACGAGCTGACGCGTTTCCCCGCTCGAGAGGTCGAAAACCATAATCGCCGAACTCCCGTCCTCGAGACGCTGCACGAAGCTAACCGCCGCCTCGTCCGGAATCTTCTGTACGCCCACGCCCACATCACTGGCGAGCTGCCGCGTCTCGCCGCCCTCGAGGTTGGTGAGGTCGAGGCTGAGCGGCAAGCCGTTCGTTTCTTCGTCGACGCGCACGAGCGCTAAATTGTCGGGGTCCACAAAGGCGTAGTAGCCGATGCGGTCAACGTTCTCGGGGCTGGGCTGAGCGTTGTTTCCCTCGAGGTCGAACCGCCAGAGGCGCTGGGTCACGCCGTCCGCTTCGATGCGCACCGCCGTGATGTGCTCGCCGTCCGGGGTAACCCGAGGCGAGAACTCGCTCTCTTGCGTCTCGGTCACCCGCGCGGCTTCGCCGGAAGCTACGTCGTAGCGGTAGATGTCAGTCTGGCCCGTCTCGTCCTGTGAAACGTAAAGGATGGCCGAACTCTCCGGCACGAACGAAGGTTGGTTGTCGTAGGTGTCGTTGTCCGTCAGGTAGGTGACGTCGTCCGCCGATACGGTCGTCGGTGCGTCGCCCTCAGCCGGGAGCGGTACCAAGAGAACGTCCGTCGAGGGAGCTTGCGCGGCGGCTCCCGCACCGAGCGTGATTATCAAGGTTGCTACCATCAAACAAGCTGTTTTAAGGTGTTTCACGTTTTCCTCCCGGTCATCTGACCTACGCGCCCACTTGTTCTCGGACCCAGTCGTAGCCCTTCTGGTCGAGCTCCATCGCCAACTCTTTGGGGCCTTCTTTGATAACTTTACCCTTCGCCATCACGTGAACTTTGTCGGGCACGATGTAATTTAAAAGCCGCTGGTAGTGGGTGATGACCAACGCGCCGAAGTTGGGACCGCGAGCGGCGTTGACGCCCTGCGACACGGTCTTTAAGGCGTCAACGTCCAAGCCGGAGTCGGTCTCGTCCAGGATGGCGTATTTGGGTTCTAAGACGAGAAGCTGCAACACTTCGCTGCGCTTTTTCTCGCCGCCCGAGAAGCCCTCGTTGAGGTAGCGCTCGACGATGTTTTCGTCCCACTGGAGGGTCTTAATGCCGTCTTGAATCTTCGTGTAAAGCTCCATCACACCGACCTCGTCGTCCTCGTCGCGCCTCGAGTTGACGGCCAGCCTCAAAAAGTTCGCCATCGACACGCCGGGCACCTCGACGGGGTACTGGAAGGCCAGGTAGAGACCCGCCCTTGCGCGCTCGTCAGGCTCCATCTCCATCACGTTCTCGCCGTCCACCAAAATCTCGCCCTCGGTCACCTCATACACGGGGTCGCCCGCGATGACCTTGGCAAGCGTAGACTTGCCCGAGCCGTTGGGTCCCATCAGCGCGTGGACCTCGCCGCGCGGCACGACTAAATCAACCCCGCGGAGGATGGGCTCGCCCGCGATGTTGGCGTGCAGATTTCGTATTTCTAACTTGTTGTCACTCATCAAGCACCTCACCTGTTGTAGCTGTTCTTTCGGATAGTTACGCAGAGATTCGTAAGGGCTTCTCTTGCCCTTTTTAGGACTCATTCCGAGTTTCAGTATACACGTTTTTTGAGGGTAATGTCGAGTCGTGCGCTCGGATATAGCTTCCGCGTCCCTCGAGCCTTTTGGAAGCGTCACCCCTTAACCCGGTTCTGGGCCTAGCGGTTCAGGCGCTCGAGCCACTCCCCCAGCGCCCTGCCGATGTCGTCCGGCCTGTCCTCGGGCAAGAAATGCAGCCCTTCACCCACGTCAACCGCGGTTAAGTTGCTCAAATTCTCCTTGCACCACGTGACCTCCGCCGCGCCGACGACCGCGCCCGGACGGGCGTATAAAAGGAGCTTGGGAATGTCCGAGGTGGTGAGAAAAGCCTGATACCCGTTCACGATTTCGGCGACGCCTTTGGGTTCGCCCGCGACGGGGATGTCTCTCACCCACTGGAGGACGGGCTTGCGGGCGCTTTTTTCCAAATAGGGCGCGCGGTAGGCGTCCATCTCCTCTTCGGACAACGCGCGCAGCGTGCCGCCCGGCAGCACCTTTTCGACGAAGAAATTTTCTTCAATAACCATTCTCTCCCCGACGCCCTCGGCGCGCAGGTTCCTGAACATCTCCCGCGAGCCCTCGTCAAGATCGTCCCAACGCTTGATGGTGTGAAGATGGCCCTCCATGAACGCCACGGCCTTAACGCGTTCCGGGTAACGCGTTACATAGTGCAGCCCGAGGGCGACGCCCCAGTCGTGCATGACAAAGGTGAGGTTGTCCAGTTCCAGCGCGTCGATAAAGGCGTCTACATAGAGGATGTGGTCGGCCAGTCGGTAATCAAGGTCTGGCTTGCCCGACCCGCCCATGCCGATGAGATCGAGCGCGATGCAGCGGCCTTTGTCCTCGACGTGCGGGATGACGTTGCGCCACAGATAGGACGAGGTGGGGTTGCCGTGCAAGAACAAGGCGGGGTCGCCCTCGCCCGCCTCGAGGTAATGCATAAACGAGTCCCTGACGTTGACGGTTTTTGAAATCAAACGCTCGGAAACAGGGGCGCTCATGTGGGCTCCGTTCTTACCGACGAGCTTTGTTCGCGTGAGAAAAGAAAGAGTCGGAACGCTTCAAAAGATGTTCCGACACCCTACCTGACAGTCTCGAGCGTCAGGGTGACTTAATGTCCTGGCCCGAACAAACTCACACGCTCCTGGCTTGCTCCTTGTGCTTGCCCTCAGCGAACTCCTCGACGATTTTGGCGCAAAACGCGGGCAGGTCGTCCGGGTTGCGGCTGGTGACCAAACCCTGGTCGGTCACGACCTCCTGATCGACCCACTCGCCGCCCGCGTTGCGAATGTCCGTTTGCAGCGTCGGGTAAGAGGTGAGCTTGCGGCCTTGCAGCACGTCGGCCTCGACCAGCGTCCAGGGGCCGTGGCAGATGACGCCGACCGGCTTGGCCTGCTCAAAAAAGCCCCGCACGAACGCAACCGCGTCTTTATTACCGCGCAGCTTGTCCGCCCCGACGCAACCGCCCGGCACGACGAGGCCGTCGAAGTCGTCGGCTGAAACCTCACTAAAGGTTTTGTCCACCTGGAAGCTGTCACCGGGTTCTAAGTCATTGTTTACCGCCTGCACCGTGCCCGTCTCGGCGCTGATGACCGTGACGCTGGCCCCGGCCTCCTCAACCGCTTTTTTAGGCTCTTCAAACTCGACTTGTTCGGTGCCCTTGGGGGCGATGAGGATGGCGATTTTCTTGCCCTGTAGTTCGTTTGCCATGCTATGTCCTTTTCTTTGGGTAGTCGATGATGCGTCTTTACAACGGGTGGGCAACGGAGATTTCCGCCGGACGCTCTGTTTAGCTTTAAGCTCCTGCCAAATCAGTCAGCGCCCGTTTGATGAGGCGTTTTGCCAGCGGGACTTTGTAGGCGTTGTGCTCGAGCGCCTCCGCACCCCCTAAAGCGGTCTCGGCAACGCGGGAGAACAGTTCATCACTTACCTCTTTACCGGCGAGTTCCCTTTCGGCGTCCCACAAGCGCCAGGGGATGTTGGCGACGCCCGAGAGCGCGAGCCGGGCGTCTTGAACGGTCCCGCCCTCAACGCGCAGCACCGCCGCCACGCCCACCAGCGCAAAGGCCCAGACCTTGCGGTCCATCGCTTTTAGGTAGGTGCTGACAGCACCCTCGGGTAAAGCCGGTACGTTGACGGACAAGATGAGTTCGTCGTCTTCAATGACCGTCTCTTGCCGCCGCCCCGCCTCGGGCTCTCTGTAAAAGTCAGAGAGCGCCAACTCGCGTTCGCCCCCCGGCCCGCGCAGCTTCACGCTGGCGTCCAGCGCGGTGAGGCAGGAGGCCAAGTCCGACGGATGCACCGCGACGCAAGGGCTGTCGCCAAAGAGGGCGTGGTGTTCGTTGCGGCCCTCTTTGGCCGGGCAGGTCTCGCCGCCCTTGAGCCAGCAATTGATGTGCGAATTGCGGTAGTACCAGCAGCGCGGGCGCTGCAAGAGGTTTCCGCCGAGGGTGGCGCGGTTGCGCAGTTGCGGGGTTGCCGCCAGGGAGGCCGCCTCGTGCAGGAGCGTGTACTTCTCCTTGAGAAGCGGGTTCATCTCAATGTCGGTCAGGGTGGTGAGCGCGCCGATGCTCAGGCTCTCGCCGGTCTCCTCGAGGCCCTCCGGCAGGTCGGTATTTTTGATATCGATGAGTTGGTCGGGCGCGTCAATGTCCGCCTTCATCCGGGTGAGCAGGTCGGTGCCGCCCGCGTAGGGGCGGGTCAACGCGTCTAGGTGTTTGACGACCTCGTCGGCGCGGGTGGGGCTCGAGTATTCAAACGGCCTCACGCTTTCTCCCCTTTCGCCAGCGCGTTAATGATGCGACTTCTCGACAGCGGCAAGTCACGCAACCTCACGCCGACCGCGTCAAAAATCGCGTTGGCAATAGCGGGCGCAACCGGGATGAGGGGCAACTCGCCCAAACCCTTCGCGCCGGTCGGGTTGGCGTTCAGGTCGGGCAGGTTGACCTCGGCGTGCTCGGTGGGCGGCACGTCGGCAACGGTCGGAATCTTGTACTCTTCTAGGTCGGCATTTAGAACGACGCCCAGGTTCGCGTCCACGATCCTTTCTTCGGTTAAGACGAAGCCAATCCCCTGCGTGACCCCGCCGATAACCTGGTTGCGGGCGAGCTTCGGGTTGAGGATGCGCCCGCAGTCGGGGGCCGAGACGACGCGCAACACGGTGATTTCGCCCGTTTCCGTGTCCACCTCGACCTCGGCGGCCTGCGCGCCAAAGGGGCGAACCGAGGTGCTTTCGGGGTTGGCGTGGCGCGCGCCGTGGCCCTGGATGGTGTGGGGCGAGAGACGCTGCATGACTTCTGAGACTTTCAGGGTTTCTTTACCACCTTTGATTTCGCCGTTTTTGATGGAAAGAGTTTTGGCTTGGGTCTCGAGCAGCGTCGCCGCCGCCTCGAGCAGTTGCTTTTTCGCGTCCAGCGCGGCGGCGCGCACGGCGGGCGCGACGGTCGGCACGGTGGAACTCCCCGAACTCGTCGGCGCGTAAGGCCCCGTCGCGGTGTCGCCGAGCCGTAGCCGTACGTCCTTAAAGGGCAGCCCCAGAGCCTCGGCGGCAACCTGCGCGAGCGTGGTGCGGCTGCCCGTGCCGATGTCCTGGGTGCCCGTGACGACCTCGGCCCCCCCGTCGCCGTTGATTTTAACAAAGGCGTAAGCGGGCGGGTTACCCTTCCCCGCCATCCACTCGTGCGCCGCGACGCCGACGCCCCGGCGTTTGGGGCCGTTGGGTGCGGGCTTTTGGTAGTCTTGCCAGCCGAACGCTTCCTCCAGCCGGTCATAACAGGCGCGCAAGCCGTCGGGCGAGGACCAGGGCAAATCTTTTTTCTGGTCGCGCTCGGTGTAGTTTTTACGGCGCAGCTTGATGGGGTCCATGTCAAGTTTTCTGGCGAGTTCGTCGATGGCGGACTCGAGCGCGAAACACGCCTCCACATAGCCCGGCGCGCGAAAGGCGACCGCCGGGCCCGCGTTGATGTAAACCCGCGTCTGCTCGGTCTTGACGTTCTCGCATTTGTAGAGGTGCTGGTAAAGCCCGGCGACGTTGCTCGCTTCGCCCGGGGTGCTGTAAGCGCCCCCCGTGACGAGAATGTCTACAGAAATCGCCGTCAAGGTGCCATCCTTTTTCGCGCCCAGCCGCACGCGCTGGCGGGTCGGGTTGCGGTTGCCGGTGGCTAAGTTCTCGCCCTCACGGTCGAGCATAAGCTGCACCGGGCGGCCCGACTTTTTAGACAAGAGCGCGGCGAACACCGCCTGTTTCCAGGGCACCTGCTTGGCCCCGAAGCCGCCGCCCATGTGCTCCTTGACGACGCGAACGTGGTTCTGGGGCAGGCCCAATTTCTCTGCTATCCCGTCTCGCACCGCGAAGATGCCCTGGGTGGAGTCATAAAGCGTCAGCTCCTCGCCCTGTTGCTGAGAACCCTGCCAGTGCGCGACGGTGCCGTGGCTTTCCAACGCGTTATGCAGCGCCGTCTGCGTCGTGTAGACCTCATCGACCGTGACATCGGCCTGCGACAAACCCGCCTCGACGTCGCCCCGTTCGTAGGTTTCCGGCTCCTCCATCAAGTTGCCGTCCTCGTGGACCTTGGGCGCGTCCTCATCCAAGGCTTTCGCCATGTCCACGACGAAGGGCAGCGGTTCGTACTCAACTTTAATCAGGCGTAGGGCGTCCTCGACCGCCTCCTCGCTCTCGGCGGCGACCGCGGCGACCTCGTCACCAATGAAGCGCACCGTGTCGCCGAAGAGGGGCGCTTTTTCTTGATACCAGTCAATGTTCAAAGCGTCGTTTTTCGACAGCACCGCGTGTACGCCCGCCAGGGCCTCGGCCTGCGAGGTATCAACGCTCGTGACTCTCGCGTGCGGGTGGGGGCTTCTCAGCACGCCCGCGTAAAGCTGGCCCGGCAAGTGAACATCATAGGTGTAGCGGGCGCGGCCCGTGACCTTGGCGGGACCCTCGAGCCTCGGAACCCCCCGCCCGACGGTCTCAAAGTCAACCTCTTCCCAATCCGACGGAACGTTCTGCTGCGGAACGGTGAGAAGCGTTTTTTCGCCCTCTTTTTGTTCTTTAGTCTCAAAATCCAAAGGTTTAGTCGCCATTGCCTGCCCCCTTCCTAGAAACTTGTTGTGCGGCCTCTAAGATGTTCCGGTACGCCCCGCAACGGCACAGGTTGCCGCTCACCGCGCGCAAAATCTGCGCCTCGTCGGGCGCGGGCGTCTCGTTAAACAGAGCTTTTAGGCTCATGATTTGGCCCGGCGTGCAGAAGCCGCATTGATAGGCGTCGGCCTCGACAAAGGCTTCTTGGATGGGGTCTAGGTCGCTGCCCTCCGCCACGCCTTCGATGGTCAAGACTTCTTTACCCTCGCACTCAACCGCTAAGACGAGACAGGAGTAGACCGCCTCACCGTCCAGATGCACGGTGCAGGCCCCGCAGTTGCCCATTTCACAAACCTTTTTGGTGCCCGTAAAGCCGAGGTCAACCCGCAGAGCGTCAAGTAGAACGCGCCGGGGCTCGAGCGCCAGCGTGTGCGGCTGACCGTTCACCTCTAAAGTCACCAACATTTTGTCGACTTTGCTTTTGCCCGATTGGGTTGCGCCGTCAGCGTCGCGTTTGGACGTGCCTTCTAGCGTTATCATCGTTCCCCCGTTTCTTTTTCAGCCAATATGCCGTGTCCCATTCGCCCTACAGCTCTATACACTTCCGCAAGCAATCCTCCAGACAGGTTTGGGTGAAGCGTTGACTGCACCTCTGCACCTTTTCTGGCAGCGTAAAGTAAGGACGCGGCCCTATTTTGTAACCTAAAGTAAAGTGTTTGGGAGACTCTCTCGCCTTTTGACAACTGTTGAGTTGAGGTGAAAAACGAAAGGCGGGCGATCTCAAAAAACTGTGCTTGTTTCTTGTGCAAGTTTTGCGCGCGTCTGCCGCATAAGAACTCACCGCCGTAATACTTCACGAGGGCGCATAAGGACCGAGGAACACCCACGCAACGCCCAGGCAACGCCCCTTTTTCTATCTTTCTACTCTAGCAAGGTGCCACACCTGCTAAGAGAGGAGAAAGCCATGAAGAGGCAAGCCGTCACCATTCTAGCGCTCGTGTTCGTGTGGGGTTCGTTCGCCTTTGCCCAGACCTTTGAGGAGGAGATGAGGGACGTCAGGCGTGCGAATCGGGCCTCCCAGCAGCAGAGCCGGGCTTCGGCGCAAACCTTCGACCTGACCTTCGTCAACCACCTACAAGCGGGCATGGCCGCCGAGCAGGACGTCCACTTGGAGCACGAGGGCGTGGCGGGCGTGTTCCGCGCTACCGCCGAAGACACCGATATGACCGCCTTGCTCTACGCGTCAGCCCAGGGCAAACTTCACGACCCGACCAACCCGGACGCGGTCGGCCCGTTTCCTAAAGGGGTCCCACTGGGGGTAACGTTGGGCGACTGGCTGGCCGCTAGCGGAGAGGCTACGATCACCTGCAGCGGCGAGTCGGCCACGGTCAGCGCTACCTTCAGCGACCTCATCCCTAACGGCGTCTATACGCTCTGGTATTCCTTTCTCGCCTTGCCGCCCACCTCGCCCTTGACCGTCATGAATTTGCCTCTAGGCGCGAGGGACGGGTCACAGAACGCCGTTCTCGCGGACGAGAACGGCAACGCGGTCTACACGCTCGAGTCCGCCCCCTGTTTGCAGCCGAGCACGGCGCAGGTCGGCAGTATGTTGGCGCTCAACTATCACAGCGACGGCCGGACCTACGGGCTCGACCCGGGACAGTTCGGCTACAACGCGCACATCCAGCTCTTCGCGCTGCTGCCGACGACGGCGGACCTAGCGGGCAACTAGGACATAACGGGCAACTAAACGTATTAGTAGGGCCGGCGCGCCGGCCCTACAAGGGCGTGAAAGGACGCGTGGTGGAAATGCAGCCGACCGCTTACGCAACCCTTTTCAAGGGCGTGCGGCACGCCCGAGCTTTGGCGCTCTATCTGTCGCTCGTGGCGCTGCACTTCGCTGAGCACATAGCGCAGCTCGCGCAAGTCTATTTTTTCGGCTGGTCGCCGCGGGCTGCGGGCGGGCTCTTGGGCGAGTGGTTCCCGGGTCTGGCGTCTTCGGAGTGGCTCCATACGGGCTACAACTCGCTGCAACTAACGGGGCTGATCCTACTGCTGCCCGGCTTTGGGGGTCGGGCGAGGTTCTGGTGGGCTACAGCCCTCGCCTTTCAAAGCTGGCACTTTTTGGAGCACACCCTGCTACAAGCCCAATACTTGACCGGCGCCTACCTGTTTGGCGCGACCGTGCAGACGAGCGTGCTCGAGAGCTTGTTCCCGCGGCTCGAGCTGCACTTCGTCTACAACCTGCTCGTGCTCATCCCGCTCATCGTGGCGGCGCTCCTCTACGCCCTGGACAAGCGTTGTTCATCACCCTCGGCGTTGTAAGGACTCAAGCTCAGATCAACTGGAAAGCTCGCGCCACCTTGACTACACTGAGACATGACGCCCCACGTCAACCTGCTCGGGACGCCCGCGGTTCAACGGGGCGACACCTGGCTCGAGCCCGCTCCCGGCAAGCTCACAGCGCTCGTGTACTACCTCGCCTATCAGCCGGGCTGGGCGAGCCGGGACGATCTGCTCTACCTCTTCTACCCCGACACCGAAGAGCGTAGAGCGCGTCAGAACCTCCGGCCGCTCTTGACCAAGCTGCGGCGCTTAGCGTACGCCGAAGGGCTCGAGATCGAGCCGACCCGCCTGCGCTGGGAGGTTCGCACGGACGCGGAGCTGTTTAGGCGCGCGCTCTCGGAAAACCGTCTGGCACAAGCGGTGCAGCTCTATCGGGGAGAGTTGCTCGCAGGCTTTAAGCTCCCCTTCGTCCCCGAGTTCGAGAGCTGGCTGACGTTCGAGCGCGCCGAGTTGGGGCGGCAATGGCGTAAGGCGGCGCTCGAGCTCGCCGAGGTTTTCGAGTCGGAGGGACGTTCCCCGCAGGTGGCCGAACTGCTAGCTCGCCTGCATAAAGCTGACCCGCTGGACGAGGAGGTGCTGAGGCGTTACCTAAGAGCCTTGGCCCGGGTTGACCGAACGTCCGAAGCGCTCGGCGTATTCAAGACGTTTCAGAGCGCCCTGGAGCGTGAGCTAGGGGGCGAGCCCGAGCAGCTTACGCTCGAACTCGTCCGGAGCATACGCCAAGGGCAGACCGCAAACTTAGTGTCCGAAACGGCGACGCGAGCCAAGCCCCATCACCAACCCTATCTGAAGATGCCCATACCAACTACCGCCTTCGTCGGACGCGAACAGGATATCGCTAAGCTAACTGAGCGGCTCCGAGACCCCGCTTGTCGGTTGCTCAGCATCGTCGCCCCCGGCGGCATGGGCAAAACGCGGCTGGCGCTCGAGGCTGCCGGGCGCTTAGCCCCCGACTTTTCCGGCGGCGTCTGTTTCGTCCCCTTCGATACGGTGGGGTCGCCCGAGTTGATGGTGTCCGCCGTCGCCGACGCTCTCTCGTTCTCTTTTTTCGGCCCGCAACATCCTGAGGAACAACTGCTCGAGTATTTGCAAAGTCAAACCCTGCTGCTGGTACTGGACAACCTCGAGCACCTGCTGAACGACTCTGATTTGGTCGCAAAGCTGCTGGGGCGAGCCCCCAAGCTCAAGCTGCTGGTGACCTCGCGCGAACGCCTGAACTTGCACGCCGAATGGCTTTACGACCTAACCGGCATGAACCTACCCGAGACGGATGATACAGCTCAGGAGACCGACGCCGTGGCGCTCTTTGTGCAGAGCGCTAAGCAGGCTCGAGCCGACTTCACCCTAAAGGGCAACACCCGAGCCGTCGCCCGCATCTGTCGGTTGGTCGGCGGGATGCCTTTGGCGCTCGAGCTGGCCGCGAGCTGGCTGCGCGTTTTGAGCGTGGACGAGATTGCGGCGGAACTAGGGCGAGGCATCGACCTGCTCGAGTCGTCCCTGCGCGACCTGCCCGCCCGCCACCACGACGTGCGCCGGGTGTTCGAAACTTCCTGGCAACGCCTCTCGGCCAATGAGCAAGCGGCTTTGCGCAAGCTCTCGGTTCTTCAGGGGGGCTTTACCAAAGAGGCCGCCGGGGAGGTTGCCGAGGTGAGCCTGCCGCTCCTGCTCGCTTTGGGCAACAAGTCGTTTTTGCGCCTCGAGGCTTCGGGGCGTTTTACACAGCATCCTTTGATGTGGCAGTACGTGCGAGAAAAAGCCGAGGGTGAGGCCGAAAGCTTCTCTCAAACGCAGGAGAAGCACGCGGGCTACTTCGCCGCCTTTATGTATGAGCGAGAAGCTTTGCACCAAAGTATGGCAGCCAAGAAGGTCCACGCCGAACTCGAGAAAGATATCGCCAACGTCCGCGCCGCCTGGTTCTGGGCCGCCGACCATGCCCGCGAAGACCTGCTCGATCAGACCAGTGAGGGCTTGCTCGAGCTTTACAGCTACAAAAGACGTTACCACGAGGGCGCAGTCCTCTTTGCCTACGCCGTCAACCGACTGCAAAGCCGGAGCGTCGTTCACGGGCGTATGTTACGAAACTTAGGCTACTTGCACAATTGGCAAACCGATTTCCTTAAAGGCGCTGAGATTCTCGAGCAAAGCGCCGCCATCTTCCGAAAGCACCGCGCAACACATGACGAGGCGTTGGCGCTCGAGTACCTCAGCCTCAGTTACGCATACACTTTTAAACCGAGTCACGAAACCGAAGCCGTCTGGCGCAGGTGCGCTAGACTTTTTCGGGAGGTCGGTGACGCTTACCATGAGGCCAGGGCGCTCGTAAATATCTCCCCATACTGCCGAGTTCCCCAGGAGAGAGAAACCCATTTGCGGGAAAGCATCCGACTCTTTCGAGAGGTTGAAGGCTATTTCGGGCTCACCCTTAGCCTCAGCAATCTAGCAGGCTACTTGGCTCAAACACATGGAGCGTACCAAGACGCCTGCCAACATCTGAGCGAAGCCGTCAGCATCGAACGGGCGCGGGGCATGGCTTTTCGTTTGGCGTGGTGGCTCAACTTGCAGGGCAGAACGCAGAGCTATTGGGGGAACTTTGAGGAAGCGTCGGCGTGTCACCAAGAGGCGCGGGGCATTGGCGAGGGACTCGAGCCGGGCTTTGGCGCGTGGGAACTCGACCACGCTCTTTGGGGGCTGGGGCGGCTGGCGTTCTTGCGCGGTGACCTCGGTGAGGCGACGCGGTACTTGGATGAGGCGCTCGAGCTAAACCAACAGCGCCCCGACCCGTTCGGCTTGAGAACCGACATCCTGCAAACGTTGGCTGCCATAGCGCTCAGAGAGAACCGCCTGACCGACGCAGCCGAACTGAGCCGAGCAGCTTGGGAGCATCTCAAAGCGCACCGCCGCGAAACCTGCGAACACGCTTGGATAGACGGTTTTTGCCGCCAACAACTCGGCGAGATTTCTTTTGCCAACGGCAACAGGGCGGAAGCTGCCGAGTATTTCCGGCAGGCTCTGAACCTTGCCCAAGAATGGCACTCGCTACCCGCGGCGCTCCACCTGCTCGTGAACTTTGCCGACCTTCAAGCGGACGAGACGCGTGCGGCCCGTCTCCTTCAGCTGGCCGTAAACCATCCCGCCAGTATGTTCGAGACCCGCGAGGCGGCGAGGCGTAGGCTCGAGGCGTTCACTCCGAGCGGTTTCGACCAAAGCCTCGAGCCCGTCAGCGTCCCCACCTTAGCTGCGGTGGTTGAGGAAATCCTCTCGAGGCGTGACCTTCGGTGACGTTGCGGCGCAAGTCGGCTTCAGCGACCCTGTAGCGCCCGTCAAGGCGTACAACGAGGCATAGGTCGATAGGTACACGGAGCTCAACTTGTCCAAATGGTTAGGAAGGCTCGGCGGGGTGGACGTGGCTGTCCGCGAGAACTGCCACGCGATGCTCTACAGCGTGCGGCTTGACTAATCGAAAGCAGAGGCACATCGCTTTGCCTCTACTTTTTCCGAAAACCTGCCACATGTTTATGTGACGAACCGGGCCAATTCACGCCTGAATTCTTCTGCCGCGTTTGTCCCTATGTTTAGGTTGTGACGGGTGTCGTCATCACGTCTTTACGCCCTCGAGCCCCGCCAGCCAGCGCCCCGCCTCGCGCAACTCCGCATCGGTCAGCCCGTGCCCCGCGTCCTCCCAATGCAGCGTCACCGCCGCGCCCGCCGCTTCGAGGATGGCGGCTAAACGTTCGACGTTGTCCGTCGGCA
The DNA here is from genome assembly GCA_965214995.1 of Trueperaceae bacterium. GTDB lineage: Bacteria > Deinococcota > Deinococci > Deinococcales > Trueperaceae > CBDCCT01. The sequence continues at coordinate 1,500,448 of CBDCCT010000002.1, read as the reverse complement.
CGACGGGGTCGCGCTTTCCCGCGCTTAGAAAGACCGGCACGCTTGAGAGGTCGGGGAGCGTGTCCAATTCAAACGGCACCATCGGCCTTAAAAGTACGCCGCCGCGGAGCACGCCCGGGTGCAGCAGCATCGTTGCCGAGGCGATGTTCGCGCCGTTGGAGTAGCCCACGGCGAACACGTTCTGGGGGTCGAAACCGTAAACTTCAGCCGCTTCCTGTACAAAATCCGCAAGCTTCCCCGCGCGGCTTTTCAAGTCCTCTTCGTCGAACACGCCTTCGGCGAGGCGGCGGAAAAAGCGGGGCAGCCCGTGCTCGAGCACTTGACCGCGCGGGCTGAGAATCGAGGCGTCGGGTGCCAGCATCCGCCCCAAAGCCACGAGGTCGTTTTCGTCTCCTCCGGTTCCGTGGAGCGTCAGCAGGGTCGTGGCGGCGTCCTCTCGCGGGAGCCAACGGTGGACGAAGCCGAGTTCAGGTTCCCCGGGTGTGGGCGTTGGCTCAGCACCTGGTAGGTGCAGGGGGGGCAGGGTGGCCTCGAGCTCACCTCTCATCCCCTCATACTGCGGCGGCAATTTGAGCGCCGTGCCGAGCGCGTCGGGCGCTTCGTCCGCCGTAAAGCCGGGCGGGTCGGTGGCGATTTCGAAGAGCACCCCGCCGGGTTCGCGGAAGTAAACGGAGTGGAAGTATTGCCGGTCGATGACGGGCGTTGGCCCAAGCCCATCCTCCACAAGCTTACGCCGCAGCGCGAGCTGCGCCCCGTCGTCCGCCGCGCGAAAGGCCACGTGGTGAACCGTGCCCGCCCCCGACGCGCCGGGCCAGAATCCTTCGGTTTGGCGAAGCTCGAGCAGCCCGCCCGGACCCTCGCCCGCGGCGTAACGGTGGACGCCCCCCTCTTCCGCGACGGGGCGGTAACCCAGGCGCGTCGTGAGAAGGTCGGCGGTCGCGTCAACCTCCTCTTCCCACAGAGTGACGCTGTGAAAGCCGCGCAGGGCGTGCGTGCTCTCGACCGGCCCGTCCTCCCAGGAGGCGACATCCCCCGCCTCAGCGTGAGCCACGAGTTCCAAGCTCAGCCCGTCGGGGTCCTCAAACGCCAGCACGGGATGGCCGAAACGCTCCGTTCTCTCAAAGGTCGTGTTGCTCGAGGCCAACCGCCCCAACCAAAAGCCCAGCGACGCTCCCGGCACCGCGAACGAGACGGTGACCGCCTGCCCGACCCCGCGCCGACCGCGGCGCGCTCCCGCCCAGGGGAAAAAGGTCAGAATCGTGCCGGGGCTTCCCAGGGCGTCGCCGTAGTAGAGGTGATAGGTGGTCGGGTCGTCGAAGTTGACCGTTTTCTTGACCAGCCTCAGCCCCAAAAAGCCCGCGTAGAAGTCCAGATTGCGCTGCGCGTCGCCCGCGATGGCGGTGACGTGGTGAAGGCCGCCGATACCGTTTTGCATGGTTTACCTCCGTAGTGGGTTTCGTGGCTATAGGGTTGCTCGGATGGACTCTTAGGAAGGTGATGTTCATACGTGCATTTGTAGCTTCTCGAGCGCCGCCCGGACCTCCGGCGGAATGGGTGCGGATTGCTGCGTCGCACGCTCGACAAACACGTGGACAAAGTAACCCGCCGCCGCCGCGTACGGTTCGCCCTCTTTGAAAATGGCGAGTTCGTAGCGCACGCTCGAGCGCCCCAACGTCCCCACACGCAGGCCGACCTCGAGCCCATCAGGAAAGGCGACCGGGCGCATGAATTGGCACTGCGTTTCTACAGCAAAGGCGATGACGGGGCTCTTGATAATGTCCAAACCGCCCTCGCTTACGAGGTAGCGGTTGATGGCCGTGTCGAAAAACGAGTAGTAAAGCACGTTGTTGACGTGCCCGTACAGGTCGTTGTCCAGCCAGCGGGTCGGCAGGGGCGTCACGTGCGGATAGGCGTCGCGGGTGATTTGCGGCTTGGGCGGCATTTAGGCGAACGTCACGAGCTGACGGACCGCTTGCGCGCGGGCCAAACGGTCAAAGCCTGCGTTAATGTCATCAAGCGTCAAGGTGTGAGTGTGAAGTTTATTGACAGGCAAGAGCCCCGCCTGGTACATCGCAATATACCGCGGGATGTCCCGGCGCGGGACGGACGAGCCCATAAACGAGCCCTTGATGGTGCGCTCTTCCGCCGCGATGCTTAAAGCGGGAACGGAAAACTGTCTGCTGTAGTGGGGCAAACCGATGCTGACGGTGGTGCCGCCGCGCCGGGTGGCTTCGTAAGCCTGAACCATCACGTGTTCGTTGCCGACGCTCTCGAACGCATAGGCCGCGCCGCCTTCTGTCAAGTCCCGCACCGCCTCGACCGCGTCCACCTGCGCGGCGTTGACGGTGTGGGTTGCGCCTAGCTCGAGCGCCAGCCCCAACTTCTCCTCCAAGCGGTCCACCGCGACGATGGGGTGCGCGCCGACCGCTTTTAGGCCCATCACCGCGCTCAAGCCCACCCCGCCCAGGCCAAACACGACCACCGACGCGCCCGCCTCCACGCGCGCCGTGTTCACCACCGCGCCCACGCCCGTCACCACCGCGCACCCGAACAGCGCGGCGTCGGTGAGCGGCACGCTTTTGTCAATCTTGACCAGCGACTCCTGCGCGGCGACCGCGACTCCCGCGAACGCCGACACGCCGAGAAAATGGTGGCACGCCCCCTCCTGCGTTCGTAAGTGACGCGCCCCCGAAAGCAGCGTGCCCGCTGCGTTCGCCGCCGTGCCCCTTTCGCAGAGCGCGCCCCGGCCCGACACGCAAGGCAGGCAGCGCCCGCACGTCGGCACAAAGGAGAACACCACGTGGTCGCCCGGCGCGACGTCGGTCACGTCCGGCCCCGTCTCGAGCACAACGCCGCTGGCCTCGTGACCCAAGACCACGGGCAGCGGGTGCGGCAATGAGCCGTTGATGATGGACAAGTCGGAGTGGCAGAGCCCGGCGGCGACGAGTTCGACCAGAACCTCGCCACGTCCCGGCGGCGTGAGGGAAACTTCGTCAATGACGAGGGGCGCGTCCGTCTGGTGGAGGATGGCGGCTTTTGTTTTCATGGCGTCCTTTTTCGTGTGATTTTTTGGGGGCTCGAGCCCTCAACCTGACGCTTCCAAAATCTAGTTGAGCCCCAACAGCCCGCCCGCGCGCTCCGCGAGACTTTCGCCGATAGCCAGCGACGCGGTCGCCGCGGGCGAGGGGGCGTTGAGCACGTGGAGCGCGTTTTCCGTCTCCTCAACCGCAAAGTCGTCAACGAGCCGCCCGCGTTCGTCCACCGCCTGCGCGCGCACCCCCGCGTTCCCCCGGCGCACGTCCGCCAGCGTCACGGCGGGCACGAGCTTTTGTAAAGAGGCAACGAACGCCCTCGGACTGAGCGAGCGGTAGTATTCGTACGCGCCCGTGCGCCAGAAGCGTTTTGAAAGCCCCCAGAACCCGCGAAAGGAGAGTGTGTCTAACAGGTCGGCGGGATTGACGACCCCGTAGGAATAGCCCTCGCGCGCAAAAGCGAGCACCGCGTTGGGCCCGGCCTCGACCTCGCCGTCCACCGTCCGGGTAAAGTGAACGCCCAAGAAGGGCAGGTCTGGGTCGGGCACGGGGTAGATGAGGCCCCGGACGAGGTCGCGCCTGTGAGGTTTAAGAAAATAGTATTCCCCGCGAAAAGGAACGATGCGCACGCGCGGCGTAAGGCCGCTCATGCGCGCAACGCGGTCGGCGTGAAGTCCCGCGCAGTTGATAAGCGTGCGTGTGTGGATTTCTTCCTTAGAGGTTGTGACGCAAAGACCCGCCGGGTCCGCCTTTATCTCCGTGACCGGCGAGCCCGCCTCGAGCCGCACCCCCCGTTGCCGAAGCAGCACCGCGATTTTCTGGGCGATTTTGCCGTAGTCCACAATCGCGGTGTGGGGCGAGTGGATGGCCCTGAGCCCGGCGGCGTGCGGCTCAATCTCTTTTAGCTCGGTAGGGTCAACAAGCCGCAGGTCGGGCACCCCGTTCTGGACGCCGCGGGTGAGGAGCGCCTCGAGCCCCCCTAACTCCCGCTCATGCGTCGCCACAATCACCTTGCCCACGCGCTCGTACGGCAGCGCGTGGCTTTGGCAGAAGTTTTGTAGCAGCGCCACGCCCCGCACGCACAGGCGGGCTTTGAGCGAGCCCGGTTTGTAGTAGATGCCCGAATGGACCACGCCCGAATTGCGGCCCGTCTGGTGCCGCGCGACCTCCGCCTCTTTTTCGACAAGCGCGAGTTTGAGGTTCGGATACCGCTCCGTAATCGCAAGCGCGGTCGCCAGCCCGACGATGCCGCCGCCAATCACCGTGAGGTCATAGGCGGTCATGACATGGCGGGGCTGACTGTCGAAGTTTGTTGCCTCATGACCCACTATAGCTCAAAGCCCAACGCTGAAATCCTGACCCAAAGGTGCGCGGCTGCTATAGTGACGCGTGACAAGACAGCGTTAGCGTCTAAGGCTTCGGGGACGCAGAACTCGTTTTTCGTCATGGCCGACTCCTTTAAGACGCATTTTCAGGATGCTTGGCAACCTCGGATTGACCTCGTAGGAAGTAGGAACGGGAGTGGTGGCGTGGACTTGAGCTTTGAGGGCGCAGACATGAGCGCATATCTCGGCCCGGCAAGGCTCTATTTCGGGGACGGCGCCGCGGCCAAACTCCACGAAGTGCTCCGCGACTGCGGCGTGAATGGTGGCGTGTCCGGCGGGCGCGTTCTCATGGTCGCAGACCGCGACGTGGTGAGGCTCGAGCTTTCAGAAGTTCCCAAGGCGTCCCTGACGGCGAACGGTTTTGAGGTAGACACCTTTTCGGACGTGGTCGGTGAGCCGGAGCTGACGGTGGTGCAAAGTCTCATTGAAAGAGTACGCGCCGCCCCTTATACAGCCGTCGTGGGGCTCGGCGGGGGCAGCGCGATGGACATGGCGAAACTCGCCGCCGCGCTCGCCACGAACGCGGGCGAGGTGGGTGACTTTATCGGCGCGGTTCGTTTTGAGCGCGTGCCCCTGCCGCTCGTCTTGCTGCCGACCACGGCGGGCACCGGGGCCGAGGCGACGCGGGTGTCGATGCTGTCCGTCGGGGGCCAAAAGGCCATCATCGTGAGCCCGCAACTCGTCCCGGCGGCGGCGGTTCTGGACCCGAACCTCACGCTGTCGTTGCCGCCTAGTGTCACCGCCTCAACGGGCATCGACGCGTTGAGTCACGCCCTCGAGGCGCTCATGTCCAAAAACTCGACCCCCTTCACCGACGCCGCCGCCTTGAGCGCGGTGAGCGTAATCGCGCGTTGGCTGCCGGTCGCTTACCAGGAGCCCTCCAACCTCGAGGCGAGGCGCGCCATGCTGTTCGCGGCGTACCAAGCGGGCTTGAGCCTCAACGCGGGGGTTGTCTTGGGACACTCGGTCGCCTACACCATCGCCAACCGTGCTGGGTTACCCCACGGCGTCACCTGCGCCGTGGCGCTCCCCTACTGCGCCGCGTATAACGCCCGCGCCGTGAACGGTCAGATGGAGCGTGTTGCTGAACTCCTGCCGCAGGGGGCTCGAGCGGAAAACGCAAGCGACGTCGTCCACTGGCTCGCCTCTCTCAACGAGGCGCTGGGGATTCCCGCGTCGCTGCAAGAGGTGGGCGTCGAACGTCGGGACCTGCCCGCGATGGTGGACGAGTGTTTGAGCCGGTATCCCCGCCCCAACAACCCGGTTCCGGTCGAGCGCGAGGGGTTGCTCGAGCTTTATGAGCACCTTTTCGCGGGGGACATCGGCGGGTACGTCGCAAAGAGATTGGGGCACGTCGCTTGAAATGTGTCTGTGGCGAAAAAAATACCTGTGGGAAACGGGCGGCGGTGAGGGCTCGAGCCGCCTCTCGCAACCACCTTCGGGAGCAGCACGCGCATGACTAAACCCAAAGCTGGCACCGGGATGTTCGCCTTAAGCGGTTCGGCGGCCCTGGTCACGGGCGGGGGCCGCGGGCTGGGGCAGGGCATGGCGGAGGCGCTCGCGCGCGCAGGCGCGGACGTGGCGGTGGTGAGCCGGTCGGAGGAAGAGCTTCAAGATACGCTCGAGCGGCTTCAGCCCTACGGCGGACGGTATTTCGCGCTTCCGTGGGACCTTCAGGATGTAACCAGCCTTCCCCAGTTGGTGCTCGAGGTCATCCAACAACTCGGCAAAGTTGACATCCTCGTCCACGCGGCGGGCATCCAGGTGAGAAAGCCCGCGCTCGAGGTGACGCCCGACGAGTGGGACCGCGTCCAGAGCGTACATCTCAAGGCCGCCTTTTTCCTCTCCTGCGAGGTCGCCAAACACCTGCAAGCGCGGGGGAGCGCGGGCAGCGTCATCCTCATCGCCTCGCTCACGAGCGACATCGGCATCCCGCAGACCGCGCCCTATGCGGCCTCGAAGTCCGGCCTGCTGGGCCTCGTCCGCACGCTCGCGGTCGAGTGGGCGCCCCAAAATATCCGCGTGAACGCCATAGGCCCGGGCTACTTCCACACGCAACTTACCGACGCGCTGTTCAAAGACGAAGAGCGCCGCGACTGGGTGCTCTCGCGCATCCCTATGGGACGCCCCGGCGTGGCGGAGGACCTAGCCGGGGCGACCGTGTTTCTCGCCTCTGGAGCTTCCGCCTACGTGACGGGTCAGGTGCTCTACGTCGACGGGGGCTGGCTGGCCGGTTAGTACGAGCCGAGTAGCCAGCCCTTAGCCCCATGTGGCTTCCTACGTTGTATGACTTGTGTGATACGCATAGTGAAACGAATTCTTCCCCTTCTCGCGCTGCTCTGCTTTGCGGGCGCGCAGAACTCGAACTTTTCTCTCGAGCACTACCTCTTCGTCGGTACGCTCGGCGACCACACGCTCCGGCTCGACCTCTTTTTGGAAAGCTCTTTGGAGGCCGACGAGGTGACCGCGCGGCTTTTCGGGGTGGGGAGAGAGCGCCGCCTCGACGGCTCTGTGGGGATTGATGGGAGTATAAACCTGCGGACGCCGGACGGTGCCGTCAAGATAGAGGGCGACTTACCGGTTTCCTGGTCGGACGCTCCGGCCAGCCTTACCGGCACCCTTACCGAAGACGGGAAGGTCGCGCTTTTCTCGCTCGACAAAGTCGCCGAGTATATGACGCAAAGCTGGCAGCAGGGCGCGTTTCTCGAGGCCGAGAGCGTCTACCCGTTTTTTACCGCGTCGCCGTGGCGGGAACTCAACCAACGCCTGCGGGCGGAGGCGGTGGCGCCCGCTGAGCGCTTCGTGCGTGAGGGGCAGACGCTCGCCGCCTCCGAAGAACTGAACTACTCCTGGACGCGCTACGAAACCCTCGAGACGAAACGCTACACGCCCCGGGTGCTGAGCCTGCTCGGCACAACGTCCGTTTACACGGGCGGCGCTCACCCGAACACGGTGTTTTACGCGCTCAATTTTTTGTGGGAGGACGGCGCGCCGACGCGCCTGGAGCTGCGCGACCTTTTCGCGCCCGGGGCGGCCGACGAGGCGCTCTCGCGCGTGACCGACTACGTGCTGGGGGACCTTCGCCGACAAGGCGCGGCCTGGGTGGTGGACGGCACCGTTTCGGCTTTGGGCGAGGAGGAGTTGGAGGTTTTTACGCTTGGCGAGCGGGGGCTTATGTTCGTCTTTGCGCCCTACGCGGTCGGGCCGTACGTGCAGTGGCCTTTTTTTGTGACGGTGCCGTATGAGGCCCTTCAAGGCAGCCTCGAGCCGGTTTATGTAGAGTAGAGCCTTTCCTGGTGTGGGGTCGTGCGGCGGCGCGGAGGAGGCCGGGAGAGGCCCGCGTTTGCTGGACGCGGCGGCGCGCGAGACGGCGCGCGGGATGTGACGCCTCGGGACCCCTTCGGCACCTTTTCGCCGTAAACTGTCCCAATGTTCACACTCGGCCGCGAACCTTCAGCCGAAAAGGCCGCGGGCTCTCATTACGCGCTTGAGGGCGTAGGTGTGAGCCTCTTTTGCGAAAAGCCGGAGGACGCCGCGGGTGTCACCGAGCTTTGGCGGCAGCTTTTTGTGTTTGACGAGGTTCCGTCCCAGGAAGCGGGTATTCATCTACATTTCGGAACGCGTCCCCTAACGCCTCTCGAGGGTGAAGAGGTCTACCACGCGCCGCCGCTCCGGGTGCTAAAGACTGGGCGCGGTTTTTTTCTCTCCTGTGGTGGGTCGGCGCTGGATTTAGAACTTTCAAAGGGCCTCGGCACCGGCTATCTCGACGAAAAGTTTTTCTCCCGAAGCGTCTACCATCAGCGCGAGTTTTTTCTCCTGAGCCTGCTCATGCTCCTGCGCCCGCGCGGCCTCTACGGCCTCCACGCAAACGGTTTAGCGGGTGAGCACGGCGACATGCTCGTCATCGGAAAGTCGGGCTCCGGCAAAACAACGCTGACGTTGAGCCTCGTGCGCGCGGGCTGGCGCTACGGCTCGGACGACGCGACGCTCCTTTATGAAAACAAGAGTGAGGGTGAGGGAGGCGTTGAGGCGCGCGCCTTTCGCCGCGGCTTCTCCTGCACGGACGAGACGGTGGCGCGCTTTCCCGAACTCGAAGAGGCCCCCCTTCTTTACCGCGCCCAGGGAAAGCGTGTGCTCGACATCGGTGTGGCTTTTCCGGATGGGTTTGCGCCCTCCTGCCGCCCGCGCCTCCTCCTGTTTCCCCAGGTCGCGCCGCAAGAAACCTCTCAACTCGTTCCCATGAGCCAAACCGATGCGCTGGTCGCGCTTATGCAGGGGAGCGCGGGTATCATGACCGACAAGGCGGTGTCGAGGGTGCAGTTGGGTGTTTTGAAGAGGCTCGTGGAGACCTCGAGCGCCTACCTTTTTCTTTCAGGCCGGGACGTGCTCGAGCCCGACGCTGAATCCGCCGTGTCCACGCTTCTCCAGCGCATCCTACAGGACCCCCCGAAAGGTCGTCATGGCTAGAATCGTTATCGAACTCACCAACCGCTGCAACCTGCGCTGCCAGCACTGCTTCTCGGGCCGCCACGGCGGACGCGACGACCTGCCGCTGGCGCTTTTGCAACACGTCCTGGACGAGGCCAAAACGCACGGCTTTGACCACCTCACCTTTACGGGCGGCGACCCCACCATCCACCCGCACTTTGAGGAGGTGCTGCGCCGCACCTTTGAGGCGGGTTATGAGTTCTCGTTCGTGACCAACGGCTACAACTTTGCGACCACCTACCCTAAGCTGTTGCCCTACCGCGAACGACTTTCGCAAATCACCTTTAGCTTGGACGGCGCGCGTGAAGAAACACACGACCGGTTGCGCGGGCGCGGGAGTTACCGCAAGGTCTTGGGCGCGATGAGCGTGTGTACGGCGCTGGGCATCCCCTTTTCAAACAACATGGTCGTCACGGGGCACAACCGGCACGAGCTGGGGGAGATGGTGGCGCTTGCGACGAGTCTGGGCTCTCGTGGCCTCCGCTTCGGCCACCTCATGCCCTCGCCCCTCACGACCGCGCAGGATTTTGACCTCTCGCCCAAAGAGCGCAAAGAGGTCGAGGCGGAAATCTGGGCGCTTAGAGACGCGCACGCGCTGCCCGTGGCGATGGCCCCCGGCCACCACACCACCTCGCTTTTCCCCTGCGCGCCGCTGCACATGCAAGAAATCAACATCGACTGTAAAGGCTTTCTCACCAAATGCTGCCACCTGTCGAGCCACGGCGAGGGCGTCGGCAACGGCGACGTGGCGGGCGACTTGCGCCACGTCTCCTTTAAAGAGGCAGTGGGGAGGCTCGAGGCCGCAAATAAAGCGTTCCACGCAGCCAAAATGGCGCGCCTCAAGGCGGGCGGTCTTGAAGACGCCGACTTTTTCCCCTGCTGGTACTGCTCGAACGCGTTCAAAAAGGTGGACTGGCTGGACGCTTTTTCCAACAACCCCTGGACCCCGCTCCGCTGGGACGCCCCGGAAGACACCCCGAATGATTCGGCGGTATCTGTCTCATGACTTCGGTACCAAGCTCTACGACCACCGCCACGCTCCACCCTGACGCGCTCTTTACCGCACTCCCGGACGGCGCGGTGCTTTTGCACCTGGAGACCAAGGCGCAGTTCAAGCTCAACGAGACGGGCGCGCGCGTGTGGGTTCTGCTGGCGCGGGGGCTCGAGCTCTTAGAAATAAGCCGCTTCTTAAGCGCCGAGTACGACGTGACCGAGGCGCGCGCGCAGGAGAGCGTGACAAGGCTCGTGGCCGCGCTCGCCGAGGCGCGGCTGGTGAGTTTGGGAGAGTCCGAAGCGTAGCGAAGGAGTGAAGGCTTAAGGGACTTCAAAAATTTAAAAAGTCCAGAGAGGTTTTTCCTTGTATTGATTGGGAACGCGCTGTTTGTAGAGGCTCACGATTTCCTCCGGCACGTCGCCCACCCGATTACCGGGGGGCACCACGACCGCGGTGCCGTAGACCTCTTCGTCGGGGTTGGCGACGGACGACCTGCTAAAGTCGAGCCTGCGCCCGCCACAGCTCGTCAGCAGGCCCACGAAGAGGAGAAAAAGCGCCAGGGTGAGCCACCTATACTTGGTTTTTGTCCAGCCGCTATGTGTCATGGGGTCAAGTATACCGCCACCTTTACGGGAAAATTATAACGCAGCTTAACGTAATCAAAAACCCGGCATCTCAAGGATGCCGGGTTCGTCGTTTGGCTGTGGGTGTGTCTACTGAACGTTACTGTCCGCCCGTAGCGCCGCTCGCGCCGCCTTCGGCAGCTTGCGCGAGGTTGCTAATCACCGCGCCGACGGCCTGCACCTGCTCCTCGGCCGTGGCGTTGGCTCCTAACGCAGCGGGTTCCGTGGTGCCCGCGACTTCGGTGTCGGTCGCTTCGCCCGGCAACGCGCCGCCCGTGTCGCCGCCCGTGACCTCGACGGGTTCGGCCTCGCCGCCTGTTTCGTCGGTAACGTCCACGTCAATCTCTTCGGTCTCGCCGCCTGTTTCGCCGGCGACGTCCACGTCGATCCCTTCGGTTTCGCCGCCCGTGTCGCCGCCGGTCAGGGCGGGTTCGTCTATGATGACCTCTTCTGCTTCGTCGGTTACTTCGTCCTCAACGACGGGAGGGGTTGTTTCTTCCACAACAGGGGGGGTTGTTTCTACTTCTACGTCGTCCTCATTAGGACCACAGCCCGCCGCGACAAGGCCGAGCAGGAGCGCAAAGGCGGCGAGCCGCAAGAGTTTCAAAAGGCGTTTGGATGGTTTCATGGTTATCCTCCTTGAGTGGGTTGCTCATTCTGTGGCGATACATGATCTTTCTTTATGCCCTGAGCGGTGTCCCTACTAGGTGCATTATTGCACAATAGGCACAAACTTCAAGCCGAACTATAGCGCGGGCTAAAGTGTGGAGGGGGTGGGGATACGTGAGGAAAATGAGGTTGACTTTGCGTGCCAGCGAGCTTTCGCCCTGATTTTAGCTGTGCAGGCGGCACGCCTAGGCGTACGGCTACCGCTAAGTTCGCCGCCAGCCTTCAGAGGGTACGAGGCACCCTGAAAAATCCGTCCTCCTCGCGGCCCAGGCCGAGCGCTTCGTCGCGCTCCAAGGGCGCGCGCGGCGCGTCTTCACGGAACACGTTGGCGCTTACGGTGGGTCTGACGAGTTCTTCGACGTGTTCGGTGTGGAGGGTTTTAAGGCTTTCAAACGACTCCAAGATTTTGTTGAGGTCTTCTTTAAGAGCTTGCGTCTCGTCGGCGCTAAGCTCGAGCCGGGCGAGCGTCTTGAGCTTTTCCATCTCCGCGTCGCTGAGGGGGGTGGGGGTGTCGGGCATGAGGAGAGTGTAGCAGCTACAGGCTACTCGACCAACTCCGGCTGCGCGCGCCGCAGCATTTCCGCAAGCCGCGTCACCTTGACGCGGGGCCGCCCGCCCCGCTTGCCCGCGTCCGTCTCGAAGCGGTCGAGCGCCAGCCAGTCTTCAAAGGTCACATAAGTCACGCCCTGCGCCCGCAGGAGCGCGTTGACGGCGAGCGGATGCGCGGCCTCGGCGCTCGCGCGCGGCAGGGCGGGGGCGTCCGTCAGAAGTCGCGCCACCGTCTCCACCGCGTCGGCCTTGTTCGTGCCGATGACCCCGCTCGCGCCGCGCTTGGCCCAGCCCGCGACGTACTCGCCCGGCACGACCTCGCCCCCCGGCGCGGTGAGCACGCGGCCCCCGTCGTTGGGGATGACGCCGCGCCGCGCGTCGAAAGGCACGCCCGGCAGCGCGGTGCCGCGGTAGCCCACCGAGCGGAGCACCATGCCGACAGGGAGCGTCTCAAACTTCCCCGTGCCGACCGCGTTGAGGTAGCCGCCTTGGGTAGGCTCGAGCCGGTTGTGCTCCAAACGTAGCCCCTCAACCCGCGTTTCGCCCAAAATCTCAACCGGGGACACGTAGAAAACGAGGTGGAGACGCCGCGGCTTGCCGTTCCTTTCTCCCTTGGCAAAGTCGCGCATGATGTCCAAATTTTTGAGGGCGACGGGGTCGCCTGCGGTGGAGGCGGCGCTTGGGGGGTCTAACTCGAGCGCCGCCCCGTCAATCACGAGGTCGGCTATTTGCAACTCCCCCAGCTCGCGGAGTTCCTTGGTCGTGAATTTAGCCTGCGCCGGGCCGCGGCGGCCCAGCATGAACACGTTTCTCACGCGGCTCTCGGCGAGCGCCTCCAAGGCATAATCGGCGATATCGGTTTTGTCAAGTTCATCTACTGATTTCGACAGAATGCGCGCCACGTCCACCGCGACGTTGCCCATCCCCACCACCGCGACGTTTTCAGCGCTCAGGTCGGGATTAAGGTCCGCGTAGTCAGGATGACCGTTGTACCAGGCGACGAACTCGGTGGCCGAGAGGGAGCCGGGCAGACTTTCGCCGGGGATGTCCAAGGCGCGGTCGGTGGGGGAGCCCACCGTGTAGACAACCGCGTCGTAGTGGCGGCGCACCGCCTCGTGGTCCAGATCGCGCCCGAAAGAGACGTTGCCAAAAAAGCGTATCCGCGGGTCCGTGAGGGTTTTTTCATAAAGCTTGGTGACGGTCTTGATTTTCTGGTGGTCGGGGGCGACGCCGTAGCGCACCAGGCCGTAAGGGGTCGGCAAACGGTCAAAAAGGTCGATGCTTACGGCTTGGTCTGATTTGAGGAGCGCGTCGGACGCAAAAAAGCCCGCGGGTCCCGCGCCGATGACGGCGACGCGGAGGGGGCGAGAGGGGATGGGCATACTTTAATTTTTACCATGACGCCTTTCCGCCCGCCGTTGGATACATTTCTCCCACGCCATACGCGATTTTTTGTATTCTCTTGTGTGCGCGCTCGAGCGCGTCAAGTGGGAGACCCTTTTGTCGTACTCAGAAGCCAATCAACCTGACGCCCGGTCCAGCGCCCAAACTCCCCGAAGCGCCTTCACCCTCGTTGTCCAAAAGTACGGCGGCACCAGCGTGGGGGACCTGGAGCGCATCCGCAAGGTGGCCGCGCGCGTCCAGCGTTCCGTCGAGAGCGGCCACAAGGTCGCGGTCACGGTGTCGGCGATGGGCCGCACCACCGACGGGCTCGTCTCGCTCGCGCGTGAAGTAACCGCCCGCCCGAGCCGCCGCGAGCTGGACCTGCTGATGGCGACGGGCGAACTCCAGTCCGCCTCGCTGCTCACGATGACGCTCCAGAGCTTAGGCTTAAAAGCGCGCTCCTTTACGGGGCAACAGGCGGGCTTTTTGACCGACGGCTTTTTTGGCGGCGCGCGCATCTTGGAAGTGAATCCCAAGGGGATGTTGGCGGCCTTGGAGACCGACGACGTGGTGGTGGTCGCGGGCTTTCAGGGCGCGGACGTTCGTGGCAACATCACCACCCTGGGCCGCGGCGGCTCGGACACCACGGCGGTGGCGGTGGCGGCGGCCTTGGGCGCGGACGAGTGCGAAATTTATACCGACACCGAGGGCGTTTACACCACCGACCCGCACCTCATCCCCGAGGCGACGAAGCTGGGGCGGATTGACTACGACGAGATGCTCGAGCTCGCCTCCTTGGGCGCCAAGGTGCTCCACCCCAGGAGCGTCTGGTACGCCCGGCGCTACGGCGTGCGCATCCACGTGCGCTCGTCCTTTTCTTACAACCCCGGCACTTTAGTAGGCAAGTTCAACGCGGAGGAAACGATGAAAACCGACCGGCCCGTCACGGGCGTGGCGCTCGACCGCAACCACGCGCGCATCAACCTTTTGGGTTTGCCCGACACGCCGGGCGTCGCGGCGGGGCTTTTCGGGGCGCTCGGGCGCGCGGGCCTGAGCGCCGACATGATCATCCAGGGCGTGCCCGGCGACAACGCGAGCCGCCAGCAGATGGCCTTTACGGTGCATAAAGACGGGGTGGCGGAGGCGCTCGAGGCCGTCCAGCCCGTGCTGCGCGAGCTCGGCGGCCACGCCGAGGTGGACCCCGACGTTGCCAAGCTCTCCATTGTGGGCGTCGCCATCGGCTCGACGCCGGGCGTGGCGGGCACCATGTTCGGCGCGGTCTCGTCGGCGGGGGCCAACATCGAGATGATTACGACGAGCGAGGTGCGCATCTCGGTGGTCATCCCCGCGACTCACGCCGAGGAGGCTCTACGCGCCGTACACAGCGCGTTTGAGCTGGACAGGACTTAGCGAAAACCGACCGGTCCCCGCGCCTGCTCACGACGCCGGGTTATGCTCCGTTGTGCGCTCCGGTTATGAAGTTGAACAGATTTTCTTGCGCCCCCGCGGCGGCCAGCTCGCCGTCGAGTGCGTGCTGGTGGCCCCGAGCGGCGCGCTAAAGCGCGACACCCTAACATTCCCCACCCGCAGCGAGCTCGAGGCCACCAAACGCGCCGCCCGCCATCTCGCGAGCAGGGGAGACGTAGAAGGCGTGTCGGGCGTGAGGCTGCGCGTCGAGCGGCGCGGCGAGCTTCGGGATGAGGCCTCCCTCAAGCGCCTTTTTGTCCAGACGTTTGAGGACGGGCTCGAGGACGCTTTAGACGGTTTGTAAAGCTCAGCCTCGAGATATCGACCGTATGTCTTTACACATCCTCAGTGTTTATGCAAACTGTATATCTCGTGCCTACCAAAGCCCTAACCGTCGGCCATCCGACGGTTAGGCTGTCGACTCAGGCTCGGGCGGACGCCCGAGCCCTGTCTACTCAACTCGGTAAGCGAACTGCCTGCCCTCGAGTCGGAGGATGCTGAACCTGCCGCTGTCCATAGAGCTGAACTCGAGAGAAAGGCCGTCGAGCGCCTCGGAGGGGCTGTCGATAAGAAAGCCGTTCAGGGAGCTTGTCGGAACCAGGCCGACTTCTGAACCGAATAGAGTTCCTGTAAGCCTTCCCTCTTCGACCCGCAGTTCGATGTCACCCACCGCCGATGAAAAAGTGCCTGCGTAACCCTCCAAGATGTCTCCGTCAGACTCTCGCGTGCTCGGCTGTCGGTAGGAGCTTTGGAAGGGTTCATCATTCCCCAACAGGGCCAGCGCCATGCTCACGCTGCCCGCGACCTGGAAATGGGGGTTGGCATTCGAGCCCGTGTTGACGTTGGCGAGGCTGACGACGCCGAAATCCTCGTCCGGCAGGAGGTCGATAAAGGCGCTGCTGTTTTCGAGAGCGCCTACGCTGGCGATAACGCGTTGCCCCGCGATGCGGCGGCTCAACCATCCCTTTGCGGGTTGCCACATCGTCTCGAAACTCTCGGGGGTCAAAATCTGCGTGCCTTCGTAGGTTCCCTCGTTCAGGTAGGTGATGAGGAGCTTGGCCGCGTCTCGGCTGCTCATGATGACGCCGTAAGCGGAGTTGTACACCTCGGGCAATACAAGCGCACGCGCCTGTAGGTTCGCTCCGGGGCCGCCATCCGAGGTGTAGACGTAACCCGTGCTGAGTCCTGCTGCTCGAGCTTCGGCCAAGCTATACGTCGCGGTCTCGAGCCCGAGAGGGTCGAAGATGGCCTCTTGCATGTACGCCTCAAAACGTTCTCCCGTGAGGGCTTCGATAAGGCTGCCCATCAGAATCCAGTTGCTCGCCGACGGATAGTCGGAAGCCCCTTGCGCTCGTGGGAGGCGACCGTCGACCATTAGACTTTCGATGTAGGCCCTTTTGGTGTCGGGTACGTCGGCCGAAAAGCGGTCGAGCAGCCCCGTCGGGCGAGCCGGGTCGGGCAGGGAGACCTCCCCGGACATAATGAGCCTCGGCGTTACGGGGGAGGGGGCCTCGAACGCCAACCAGGGGAGAACATCGGTCATGGGCGCATCCAGGTCGATGAGCCCTCTCTCGACAAGCTGCATGACAGCCACCGCGGTAAGGCTGACACTCGCCCCTCCCAAGCGCACCGGAGTATCTACGGTCATGGGCGTTCCCGCGTCTAAGTCGGCATACCCATATGCCTTGTTGAAGGTCACCCGGCCCTCTTGAACCACGGCCACCTGGATACCCGGCGCACCGAAAGCGTCGAGCCGCCCCTCGACAAAGGCGTCGATATTCTCCTCAATCTGTGCGGGCAGTTCGGCCTGGGCGGTGGCGACCGAGAGGACGGAAGCAGGCACCAGCAGGAGAGCGAGCGCGACGAACCACCCGCTCGAGTTGTGCGTGAGGGGCCGACCCGCCAAACGCTGAATGCGTTTTAGGAGAGAGCCGCCGCTGGCCGCCGTAACGAGGGTGCTCGAGGGGCGTAAACCGTCGAGTTGGGAGAGAACTCGCGCGTAGCCGAGCCTGTCGCTGTCGCAAAGGCGTATCGCCAGGTCGTCGCAACAGTGTTCGCGTTCTTGTCGTATGACGCTCGAGAGCCACCAGACCGCGGGGTGGTAGAAGAGCAAGGTCTCGGCGACGGACTGCAACAGGTTGACCGGATAGTCGTGGCGGGAGATGTGGGCGAGTTCGTGGGCCAAGACGAGCTCGAGCCCTCTCGGGCTCAAACCGCTCAGGGCGCTGGCGGGCAAAAGAACCACGGGTTTAAGCCAGCCGACGACCAGCGGAACGGTAACGACGAGCGATTCACGGACCTGCGGTCTTATCCTCAGGTCGAGCCTGCGGGCGAGACGGGTCAACGTCGCCTCCAGCCGTTTGGACACGGGGCGGGTATGGCGGGTTTTGAGCCTCTGACTCACAACGAGCCCCCCTATCAAGCGTACCGACAAGATGACGACGCCGACCAACCACAGACCAGCCAACCAAGGCAGATAGCCTTTCAGGGTGCGAGACAGGGCTGTCGCCGGGGCGCTTATCGTTGAGTCCGCCGTGTTCGGCAGCTCGAGTTCAGCAGCCCCTTCGGTCGCTACTGATTCGTACCGGTGTCGTTGGGGCGGGGCGGCTCCATTATCTGTCGTCGCCACCTTCTCTACAAACGTATAAGCAGGGTTTGCGGAAGGGGCGAGGGTGCTGTAGGTGATGAGGGGCAAAGCGACCATAGCGGCCAAGCCCACACAGCCGACCCCGTAACGAAGGGTGGGGCTCGAGCGCAAGCTGTAGAGGATGAGGCCTAAGACGAGCGCCAAGGCCGCGCCTTGCCACAGGGAGTGAAGGAGCGTCCAGCCGAGGTTCTGGGCGATGGGGGTCGTTAACAGGCTACTTAGGGTCATCATTTCCCTCCGCTCTCTCCATCTCTTCGAGGAGCTTTTCGATCCTCACGCGGTCTTCTCGAGAGGTCGCGCTGACGTCCAGTGCCCGCGTCACGAGGCGCATGGCAGAACCCCCAAAAACGCTGTCGATAAAGCTTCTGACGAGCTTTTGCTCCATATCCGCCTTGGCATATACCGCCTGGTAAACATGGCTTTTCGAAGATTCGTCGCGGCTGACCAGACCTTTTTCCAGCATGATGGAAAGGATGGTCGAGACAGAGTTGTACGCGGTCTTGCGCTTCTTGCCCCGGTTGAGTTCTTCGTGAACCTCTCTCGTCGTGCTGGCGCCCCTTTCCCAAAGAACTTGCAAAATTTCCAGCTCTCGCTCCGTCGGTCCTGGACTTTTGGGTCTCGGCATAACCACCTCTCAAGATTCTCACAACTTTCATTACACGATGCTCGAGCCCCAGCACGTCTGCTCGGCAGAAGCATCCTCATCCCAATATAAACTAATTCTTTAGGAGATGTCAACTAATTCTTTAGGGGATTATCTGGAGGAGTTTCGGCCCAACACCTAAACCAGCCATTCGCATATCAACGTTTGCGGTGGCAAAGGCTAAAACTTTATCCGGTATGTTGGCGCAGCTTTCTCAGAACTCATATTTACTGTCAAAGTACGGTCTTGGTGTGGAGCTAGGTTTTGAAAAAGACAAAGGATTTGTCAAACAGTCAGGGTCTATACTAGAGAATGCCGCGCACCGCTGAACCCGTCCGTACGGGCTTGACCTTTGACGAGTACCTCGAGCTCGAGCGAACGAGCCCCGTCAAGCACGAGTTTGTAGACGGTCAACTGTTCATGATGGCTGGGGGGAGTATCCGCCACAACCGACTCTCCCTCATCTTAGCCGCGCGACTCTTGGCCGCGGAAACTGGAACATGCCGCACCTTCATGGCTGATATGAAAGTGCGGACGCCGGACAACGTAGGCTACTACCCGGATGTTCTCGTCACCTGCGACGAAAGCGATGACGATACCCATGTTCAAAGGAAGCCGTGCCTCATCGTTGAAGTTCTTTCCGACTCGACAGAGGCGGTTGACCGCGGCGAAAAACTGCGCAACTACGCCAAGCTGCCGAGCCTTCAGGGCTACGTGCTGGTGAGCCAAAACGAACCCCGGTTGGAGATGTTTCGCCGTCAGGAGGACGGGTGGCGTTACGAAGTAAAAGAAGCGGGGGAGACGCTGACGCTGCCTTGTTTGGACCTCACGCTGGTTGTGGATGAACTTTACGCCGGTCTATAAAAATGATGCGCCGCATCCATAATTTACTGAGGCTCGAGCCCCCGAAACGTAATTTCCAGCGGCTTCTACAGCCCTTTAAGAAGCTCGAGCGACACCTCCTCTAGTGACCCCAACACCACGTCCGCCTGCGCTACCACCTCGGGACGGGCGGGAAAGCGCGGGTCGGGCACGGCGACGACCTTTAGCCCCGCGTTTTTGCCCGCCAGAATGCCGTTCGAAGAGTCTTCCAGACAGACGCACCGGTCGGGCTTGACGCCGAGCCGCTGGGCGGCTTCCAAGTAAACATCCGGGTGAGGCTTGCCGCGCGCGACCTCGTCCGCGGAGAGGATGACCCGAAACCTGTCCGCCACCTCCGGCGCGGCGGTGACTAAGTCGATAAGCTTGCGGATGGAGCCCGAGGCGAGGCCGGTGGGAAAGTTTGCCGAGGCCAATTTCACCGCCGCCACCGCGCCGGGCAGAAAAGGAATCTCACGCTCGTAAAGCGCGACCATGCGCGCCGCGATTTCGTCCTCGACCTCTTCGGGCGAAAGCTTTAAGTCCCACCGCTTGATCATGTAGTCCACCCACCCCTGCGTGCTGGTGCCCATGATGGCGTGGTGGTCGTCTTTGTTCCAGTCCTTGCCCAGGCGCGCGGCCATATCCAGGCGCGCCCGGTCCCACACGGGCTCCGAATCGACTAAAAGCCCGTCCATGTCGAAGATAACGGCGTCTATCATGCTTTTCTTTTACCACACGCTCGTCGCCAAACTGCTTTAACCGTCAAGCCTCACCAGGCAACTGCCTGTGGTGATGCCGCACGTGCCACGAGGCGAGTTGCAGGCACTCGAGCACGCTCAGCGGCCCCAAAAAGGGCTGCACCATGCAGAGGTCGTTCTCCTTGTTTAGGCCCTCCGCCTCCCGCGCCGCGTCGGTCAGGTCTTCGCGGGTGCGCTGCAAATCGCCAAGCAGCGCCTCCAGAGAGCGGCCCGGCTCGGGCACGCCCGCCTCGGGGGAGATGGGCCGCCCCTCGCTCGTGACCTTGCCGCGGGGCAGGGCGAGGGGCTCGAGGCCTTTCACCGTTCGCCGGAGCGTCACGGTAAGAAGCTTGTTCACCCGGACCACGTGGTCGGCGATCTCGGCGGGGCTCCACTTGCCCTCGCTCGCGGGTGTATGGAAGGCGGGCTCATTCACGGCGGCGAGCGCGTCCGAAAAACGCGCCGTGCCCGCTTCTAATTTTTGCATCACCTCGTCAACCGACCCTCCCTGACGCGCTAGGTAGTCTTTGGGAAAATATGCCTCGATTTCTTTCACCTCACACCTCTTCTTTCACCTTACACCTCGATTTCTTTTGCTCAAGTTTAGCCTCTTCCGAGCAAAGGGACAAACTTCGTAAGTCGGGGGGGACACGGGGCGCGCGGCGCGCGCTAGGCTTTGGGGTATGAAAACGCTCGTGCTTTATGATGACAACTGCGGCTTTTGCCGCTGGGCGGTAACGGTGGCGGGGCGGCTTGATAAATGGGGGCGGCTCGAGCCCGTCGCCCTCCAAACGCCGGGCGTGCTCGAGCGCTTCGGCATCCCCCGCGCCGAGGCCGAAAGGGCGCTGCACGTGGTCGCGCCGGACGGTTCCGTCTATAAAGCCGGGGAGGCGTTGCGGGTGATGGTGTCGAAGCTGCCGTGGGTGTGGCCGCTGCGGTTTTTGTGGACGGTTCCGGGTTTCTCCTGGTTGGCTGAGCGTGCTTACTTTCTCGTCGCCGACAACCGCGGCAGCTTGGCGCGCGTGGCGAGCCGGCCCGACGTGCCGGGCGCGCGGCCTCGCCCTAAAGGGCGCCGTCTGCGGCTGTAGCGCTGAGGGACGCGCTTCTCGCACCTCTCTCTCTCACCTCTTGCGATGACGGTGCTTTGGGCGCGGCCAGAAGCGCTCGGACGAACGTCCTGCGCTACTTGCGCACCCGCGCCGCGGGCAGCACGCCCGCCGCCCGCCGCACCTCCTCGAAAGTCACGAACGCCTGCGGGTTCACCTCCTGGACTAAGCGAAGCACCTCCGGCACGCGCTTGCGGGGCACCACACTGAACACGATGCGCACCTCGCCGTCGCGTCCCTCGGCGTTGACCACGGTGGCGTAGAGCCCTCGTCTCCTTAGCGCCTCGGCCATCGGCGGCGAGTCGTTCGACAAGACGATGCGCACCAGCGCGTCGCCCATCGCAATCCAGCGTTCTACCGTCGAGCCCAGCATCGTGCCCGCCGCGTAGCCGCCCGCGTAGGCGACCATCTTTAAGACGCTGTCAAGGTTGGTGAGCACCTGGGCCGCGGCTAAGAGCCAGATGAACGATTCACAAAAGGAGAGCACTCCGGCGAGGCGCCGCTGGCCCCGCACGAGCGTCACGATGCGCACGGTGCCGATAGACACGTCGGCGATGCGCAGCGCGAAAATAAGAAGCGCGTTTAGAAAAAGTTCTGCCATGCCCCGCAGCCTAACCTGGCGCGGCTGGCGGGGTGACCGTCACGCCCCTGTCACGCCCGCGTCACGCTTTCCTGGCTACCTTCGCAACGTCTTTGGCGCGTTGCTAGTGCAGCGCCGAACCGGGGTGGTGGCGAAGGCTCGAGCCCTAGACTTGGTTTAAGCTGCCGTTCAAAACAGCACTTTGGTACCTCATTGGTACCTCATTGGTACCTCATTGATACTGCAACCATAGCTGCTCAAATCTGAGCGTCATACTTTGGTAGCTGTACGCCAGCACCCGCTTGCCTCTATCATTTGAACCATAATGCCAAACCCAACGCCTAAACAAAAAGGAGACGTCATGAGGGTCATCAGACACGAACGCTACGGCATGTATCGCGCGCGTTCGGCCTCGCCCGGGCGCCACCGTAGGCTGTGCGGGTATGCGTTCTCTGCCGCTCTCCCACATCCTCAAGGCGTGGTGGCCGCTCGCCGCCAGTTGGCTCTTTATGAGCTTGGAGCAGCCCGTCGTCGGCGCGGTTATCGCCCGCCTCGCCGACCCCGCCGTCAACTTGGCGGCCTTGGGCGGCGTGGTCTTCCCGCTCGCTTTGCTTATCGAGGCGCCCATCATCATGCTGCTCGCCGCCTCCACCGCGCTGAGCAAGCACGAGCAGGCCTACGGGCTCCTCTACCGCTTCATGATGCGCGCCGGGGCGCTTCTTACGCTTTTGCACGCGCTGCTCGCCTTTACGCCCCTATATGACCTCGTGGTCGTCGGGCTGCTCAAGCCCCCCGCGGCGGTGGTCGAGCCCGCCCGCTGGGGTCTCATGGTCATGCTGCCCTTTACCTGGAGCATCGCCTACCGCCGCTTTCACCAGGGTCTGCTTATCCGTCAGGGTCATTCTCTCGCGGTGGGCGTCGGCACCGCGCTCAGGCTCCTCGCCATCCTTTTGGGCGTAGGTGGAGGACTGCTCTTAGGCGCTCCCGGCATCGTGGTCGGCACGATGGGCATCGCCGGGGGCGTGCTCGCCGAGGCGGCCTTTATAGGCTGGCGGGTGCGCCCGGTCAGGGCGCGACTGCCCGCGCTGCCTGCCGCGGGCGCGCCCCTGTCCTGGCGGGCTTTTTACCGGTTCTACACGCCCCTGGCCCTAACCAGCCTGCTCATCCTGGCGGCGCAGCCCTTGGGCAGCGCGGCGCTGGCCCGGATGCCCCAGGCGCTCGAGTCGCTCGCGGCGTGGCCCGTGCTGATGGCGTTTCTTTTCCTTTTTCGCGGCCTCGGCATGGCCTACAACGAGGTGGTGGTGGCGGCGCTCGAGCGAGAGGGGGCGTGGGAGAGCCTGCAACGCTTCTCGCACCTCTTGAGCCTCGCCATGACCGGGGTGCTGCTGCTCGTCGCGCTGAGCCCGCTCTCGCGCCTTTTTTTCGGCGCGGTCATGGGGCTAACGCCGGGATTGGTGACGCTCGCCAGCGGCGGGCTGCTGCTCACGCTGCTGTGGCCCGCGCTGACCGTGTACCAGAACCTCTACCAGGGCGTTATCGTTTACGGGGGCAAGACGCAGTACGTGACCCAGTCGGTGGCGCTGTCGCTCCTAACGAGCGTGGCGCTGCTCGTGGCGGGCGTGCGCCTCGGGACGCTGCCGGGGCTTTTCGTGGCGACCTTCGCCTTTGTCGCGGGCAGCGCGGTGGGGGTGGCGTGGCTCGCCTTCCGCGGCCGGGGGGTGGTGCGGCGCTTGAGAGCGGAAGAGCTTCATCACGTGTCTGAGGCGGCGCAGGCGGCTGCGGCGGGGGCTCGAGGGGGCGCTTGACCGAACGCCACTTGGGAACGCCCGCGCCACGTGGCTGGTTCGCGTCGCAGGTCACGCGGCGCGCAGCTCGAGCCAGGCGAGCTCATCAGGCGTGAGCTCGACCCGTAGCGCCGCCACGTTCTGCTCGAATTCCTCAGGCGTAGCGCAGCCGACGAGCGCGAAGATGTTGAGGGGTTGGCTCAAGACGTAAGCGAGCGCCACCTGCGGCAGGCTTAGGCCTTTGTCCGCGGCCAGACGTTCGGCCCGCTCGAGCCGCGCGAAGTTCGCCTCGGACGCGTACGAGCTCACGCAGAGCTTGTCCAGATAAGAGGTGAAACTTTCCAGATTGTCGCGCCGGAACCGGCCCGAGAAAAAGCCGCCTGCCAGGCTCGACCAGGTAAAGAGCGCCAGCCCCGTACCCCGGTAGTACGCCCTGGCCGCCTCGCCTTGAACGCCGCTGATGCTGACACAGTCCGGCCAGGGGGCCTGCACCTGCTCGGCTAAGCTAAAGTTCGGGCTGCTGGCGACGAAGGGCGTTAAGCCGTTGCGCTCGGCGTAGGCGTTGGCCTCGGCCACACGTGTATGCGACCAGTTCGAGCCGCCAAAGGCGTGGATGCGGCCCTCCTCGAGATATTTGTTGAGCACGTCCACGATAGGCCCGACCGGCACCGACGGGTCGTCGCGGTGGAGCACGTAGAGGTCGATGGAATCGACGCGCAAGCGCGCCAGAGAGTCGTGCAGGTCCGCCTCGATGTCAAAGGGCGTGACCCGCTTGCGGTCCTCGTTGTGGTGCGCCCCCTTGCCGAGGATGACGACCTGGTCGCGCAGCCCACGCGCTTCCAGCCAACGACCGAAAGCCCGCTCGCAGGCACCCTCCCCGTAGCCGTGGGCAGTGTCGAAGGTGGTGCAGCCTTGCTTATAGACCCCGTCGAGCAGCTCAAAGTCTCTTCCTAAGTCGCTGCCGTTCACCATCACCGTGCCTTGCACGAGCCGAGATACTTGCTTGTCGATGCCGGGAACTTTACCGTAGTCCATCATGCCTCCACCGGATAACGTAGATTTTACGACGCCCTAATGAGCTGCGTGGCTCGAGCTCCAAAGCCGCGCTCGACTCGCCGCCCACACCTTTTTCCGCCTCCCACTCGTACCTGCCGAACCCTTGGGGGCTCGCAAGCGCCGCACCCCGGCTCTACAGCTTCTGTCGCAAGCCGTCAACAAAAAGGCTTCACCACCTCGCTGAAACCGGCAGCGCCGCGCCGCTCGAGCCACACCTGAGTCATACATCCCGCACCAGCCGAAAGCCCATGTGCCCAGTGGAGCTGTCGGGCGTGTTGGAGGTGCGAGCCGCCACTCTGTAGCGGTTGCAGTACGACGCGTGGCACAAGTAAGAGCCGCCTTTGGTTACCTTGCTCTGGCCCCCCACAGGTCCCAGGGGATTGACAAGAGGCTCGTCCCCTAAATGCTCGGCGCTAAACCAGTCCGCGCACCACTCCCAGGTGTTGCCCGTCATGTTGTAAAGCCCGTAGCCGTTGGGCTCAAAGGCGTCCGCCGGAGCGGTGCCCAAGTAGCCGTCTTTGCACGTGTTTTTGCTCGGAAAGGTGCCCTGCCAGATGTTACAGCGGTGCTTTTTGTTGGGCACCAGGCGGTTGCCCCAGGGGTAGGTGTGCTGCTCGAGCCCGCCCCGCGCCGCGTATTCCCACTCGGCTTCGGTCGGCAGACGCTTGCCCACATGGTTGGCATAGGCGACCGCGTCGTTCCAGGACACATGGACCACCGGATGATTGGGACGGTCTTGAACTGAGGAGCGCGGACCCTCGGGCTGTCTCCAATAAGCACCATAGACCTGCCGCCACCAGGGAGCCTGGGCCACGCCCTTGGTCGGCGGGAAGCCCTCGGGCAGAAAGCCGTAGAACACGTAGCTCCAGCCGAAGCGCTCGGCCTCGGTCTGGTAATCTGTCGCCTCGACAAAGGCTGCGAACTGCGCGTTGGTCACGGCGTGAGGCTCAATCCAGAAAGGGGAGAGCGTCACTTCTCTAACGGGCCCCTCGCCGTCGGTGGGGAAGGTGGGGTCATCGGTGCCCATGAGAAAAGTGCCCCCTGCAAGGTGGACCATGTCGTCGGTTGACCCTCTCAGGTCATGCCTGGTCAAAGTCTGGGTCTTGACCGCCGACGCGGGGCGTGACGCGGAGCAGCACGCGGGTTGACCCTTGCCTTGACCGGGGGTAGAGGAGGTTTCTCTGTCCATTGGGCTACTATAGCGAACCTGTGAGTCCTGGGGTTGGTCAGCAGAGCGCAGCAGCCCCACGGTGTTACTGTGCCTTTACCGGACGTGTTGCGGACGGCGATGTCGTGGGTGATGAACATGACCGCCACGCCTAACTCCGCCTGCAACCCCGCTCATTTCGGATGTAAAGCGCCAGGAACTGTCACGGCCTGGCCGGACTCCCGTCCGGCAGCCTGGTCTGCGTCCACGCTTCGACAAAGTCTTCGCATGGATGTTTGGCGGCCAACTTCTCGTCAATATCTATCCCCAAGCCCGGCTTGTCGTTCGGGTACATGTAGCCGTTTCTCACTTCGGGCAAGCCGGGGAACATGTCGTACGTGGGCTCGGCAAAGCGGCACCACTCCTGCACGCCGAAGTTGGGGGCCCAGAGGTCTAAGTGCAAGTTGGCCGCGTGACCCACGGGCGAGGTGTCGGCGGGCCCGTGCCAGGCGGTGCGGACGCCGTAAAGGTTGGCGAACGAGGCGACGCGCCGCGCCGGGGTGATGCCGCCCATCTGGCTCACGTGCATCCGGACGAAGTCGATGAGCCTAGCCGCGATTAAGGGCCCCCACTCGCGCGGGTTGTTGAAGAGTTCGCCCATCGCCAAAGGGGTCGAGGTCTGCTGCCGGACGCGCCCGAACCACTCGAGGTCCTCGGGCGCGAGAACGTCCTCCAAGAAAAAAAGCTTGACAGGCTCGACGTCTTTGGCGAACCCCACCGCGTCGATCGGGCTTAAGCGCTCGTGAACGTCGTGCAAAAGCTCCAGTTCCGGGCCGACCTCGCTGCGCACGTGCTCGAGGATGCGGAGCATGTTCCGCGCGTAAACCTTCGGGTCGAAGTAAGCGCCCGGCGGGGCACCTTCGGGTCTAACCATGCCAGCAGTAGGGCGCGCGGGAACGGTTTCGGCCGCCTTGTCCCGCCCCCTGTTTTTACCTTTATTTTTACCGAGGCCGAAGCCGGACATATCCGTGCTACCCCCGTAACCCCCCATTTGCACCCGAACGTAGCGGTAGCCTTCCTCCTGAAAGGCTTTGACGTTATCGGTAACTTCCTGCGGGTCTTTGCCGTCAGCATGAACATAAACGTGGGCCGCCTCGCGGCTTTTGCCGCCCAGGAGGTCGTACACGGGCATCCCCGCGAGCTTGCCCTTGATGTCCCAGAGCGCCGTGTCGATACCTGAAATGGCGTTGTTTAGGACGGGCCCGTTACGCCAGTAGCCGCTCACCATCATCATGTTGAAGAGCTCTTCAATGCGTGACACATCGCGCCCCAAAACAAAGGGGATGATGTGCCCTTCGAGCGCCGCCACGACCGCGTGAAAGCGCTGCGTGAAGGTGGCGCAACCTAAGCCGTAAAGCCCGTCTTCGCTGGTCATGACCTTGACAATCACCAGGCGCTGCTTGTTGTACTGCGTGGTGATGACCTTAACGTCTCTAATGGTAATCGGCACGGGGCGGTCCCTCCTCAGATGTCACTCGTCTTCACGCGGTTTATGTCGCTTATTTCTCGAATCTATGGGTGCCCCAAGGCAACAGGGGTTTTGGAGACCACAACTTCTCTCTCGTGCAGGTCCAGCACGCTGTAAAGGGTAGCAAACGGCGAGCGTTCAGTGTACCGTATCTGGGCGAGCTGCCTGACTTGAGCCAGCGTGTATCAGGTTTTAAGCAAGCGAAGCTTTAGCCAGGTACAGCAAAGAGCTTAACGAACGGGGTGATGGACGTGAGTCAGATGTTTTTCGTCGGGTCTTATACAAAGGCGGATTTCGGGACGTACCGGGCGACGGGCGAGGGGATTTACACGTGCAGGCTCGAGCCCGCGACGGGTGAAATGGAGCTTCTGGGCCTTTTTGAGGATATCACTAACCCCACCTACCTAACGCTTGACAGAGCCAGAAAGCATCTTTACGCCGTTCACGAAACGGGCCGAGCGGATAGCCCATCCGTATCGGCTTTTGCTGTCAACGATGATTTTAGTCTGGAGCACTTGAACACCCAGGGGATGACGGGAGAGGGTCCCTGTCATTTGGCCTTAGATGCGAGCGAAAAATTTCTGGCGGTGGCGAACTACGGCTCGGGCAACGTGGTGCTGTTTCCCGTGGAAGACGGCAGCCTGGCTGAGCAGGCCGACAGCGTGCAGCACGAGGGCGGCAGCGTGAACGCCGATAGACAGGAGGGGCCCCACGCCCACGCCACGGTGTTCGGCCCGGACGGCAGGGCGCTCTTTGTGGCTGACCTGGGCCTGGACGAAATCAAGGCGTACCGCTTGAACGAGCAGGCGGCGAAGCTCGAGCCCCTAAGCAGCACCGAAACGCCCCCCGGCGCGGGGCCGCGCCACTTAGTCTTTCACCCGAGCGGCGCGTATATTTTCGTGCTCAACGAACTCGCTTCGACCGTGAGCGTGTTCCGTCATCAAGAGGGCAGGCTCGAGCTGCTAAACACAGTGTCTACGCTGCCTAAAGGTTTTGAGGGAGAAACGACCGCCGCGGCGATTCGCATTCACCCGTCCGGCAGGTTTCTTTACGCTTCAAACAGGGGGCACGACAGCATTGCGGTGTTCGCCTTTGACGAAGCGGCGGCCCGCTTAAACCCGCTGCAACACGCGTCCACGGGCGGCAAAGTCCCTCGAGACTTCGCGCTCGACCCCTCTGGCAAGCTGCTGGTTGCAGCCAACCAACAAACGAACGCGCTGCTGTCCTACCGGCTGGACGCCTCCTCGGGCAGGCTCGAGCCGACGGGGGAGAGGCTCGAGCTGGGCACGCCGGTTTGTATTGCGATGGTGTAGAGGTACCAGAACCACAACCGCAAAGGGTAGCCACGGCGCTTGTCGCGGGCGATCTCGATCCTGGTTTGGTGCCGCCTGCGCCGGTAGGACTGGGCGAGTAGGGCCGGCGGACCTAAGGTGCGGTACCAGACAAGCCGAGCGGGGCTCCGCCGCTATCTATAGCAGGTAGCGTCTGGTCTGTGTGAGCAGCGGGAGGCAGACTGATGTGTAGAACGTGGTTTATGAGATGACACCTGCGCAGGGTGCCCTCGGTTGTTATGCAAACCGCTGTAGGTGCCGTGCGCTCGCCGCAGCTACCGCTTTGGGCCTTTTGGCGCAAGCCTTGACCCAGAGTGGTCACCTCACGCTCTAAGTCACCCGGACTGTTGCCCGGCAAATAACCCGTCACCCTCCGCTAAGAGGGGCGCGGAGACGGTATACTCAGAGCCAATGACACGCTTTAACACACCTTTTTTGAACGCAGAAGCACCCAAAGTCGGCGCCGGACCCATCACGTGAATTTCTCCTTGCCTGACGAATTGGGGATGATGCAGCACACCGTCCGCGATTTCGCTATGCGCGAAATCGTCCCCTGCGCCGCCGAACTCGACAAGCACCCCGAGTTCCCCTGGCGCACGCTCAAGAAAATGGGCGAGCTGGGTCTTTTGGGCATCATGACGCCCGAAAAATACGGCGGCGCGGGCCTGGACACGCTGAGTTACGTGGTGATGCTCGAGGAAATCTCCGCCGCCGACGCCTCGCACGGCACCATCATGAGCGTGACCAACGGTCTGCCCCAGACGATGCTCTTAGAGTACGGTAGCGAAGCGCAGCGGGAGCGTTACCTCCCCAAATTGGCTTCGGGTGAGTGGATAGGCTCGTTTTGCCTCTCCGAACCCCACTGCGGCTCGGACGCGGCGGCGATGAAGACACGGGCGGTCAAGGTCGAGGGCGGCTACCGGCTTTCGGGCACGAAAGCCTGGATCACCTCGGGGGGCGAGGCGCAAATCTATCTGGTCATGGCGAAAACGGACCCCAGCGCGGGGGCGCGGGGCGTGTCGTGCTTTGTGGTCGAAAAGGGCGCGAAAGGCATGTTTTTTGGCCGTCCCGAGGAAAAGCTCGGGCAACACGCCGCCATCACCACCACGCTCACCTTTGACGATTGCTTCGTGCCCGATGAGGCGCTGCTCGGGCCGGAGGGGCAGGGTTTCATCATCGCAATGGCGTCATTGGACGGGGGCCGCATCGGCATCGCGGCGCAGGCGGTGGGCATCGCTCGAGCGGCCTTTGAAGCCGCGCGCGACTACGCCGCGGAGCGCGAGGCGTTCGGGCGGCCCATCCGCGACTTTCAGGGGATTTCTTTCAAGCTGGCGGACATGGCGACGGAGCTCGAGGCCGCCCGCCTGCTAACCTACCGCGCCGCCTGGCTCAAAGACCGCGGCTACCGGGTCACGCAAGAGGCCGCGATGGCGAAACTTTTCGCGTCGGAGGCGGCCAACCGCATCACCCACGACGCGCTCCAGGTTTTCGGCGGCTACGGCTACGTGCGCGACTACCCCGTCGAGCGATACTTCCGCGACGCGCGCGTGACCGAACTTTATGAGGGCACCAGCGAAATCCAGCGCGTCGTCATCGGGCGGCAAATCTACCGCGATAGGGACCGGGCGTGAGGCGCGTGATTTACGACCGTCACGGCGCGCCGCGGCTCTACCTCACGGGCGCGGGCGTGGTCTATAACCTGCGCGACGAGCCGCTGGGGTTTGTGAATGATGAAAGGGTGGCGGATGTCAGAGGTGCCCCCGCCGCCTGGTTTGACGGCGGATTTTTGTGGGACTTGGAGGGCAAGCTGCTGGGGTTCGTAAAAGGCGCGGCGCCCACTCCGGGCTTCACGCTCCCCAAAACTCAACCCCTTCGCGTCAAGCCCAGCCCGCAACGCGCCACGCTCGCCCCCTTTCTCCTGCGCTCCCCGCGGCCCTCTCTCACGTGGGCGTGGTCGGAGGAGGACCCGGAGGGGCTGTTTGGCGCTCGAGTCGCCTAACCAGTTCAAATGACGTTCACGTTGACATTCGTAGAGGAGCCCGCATGATTTCCTTCGACTTAACCGACGAACAAAAGCAGTTTCAATCTTTGGCGAGGCAGTTTGCCAGGGACGTCATCATCCCCAACGCGGCCCAGCACGACCGCGACGAGAGTTTTCCCGAGGACATCGTCGCGCAGGCGCACGAGCTGGGTCTGCTCAACGTCCTCGTCCCGGAGGCGGTGGGGGGCCTGGGCCTCGGCATGATTGACGAGGTGGTGATTGGCGAGGAACTCGCCTACGGCTGCATGGGCATCTACACCATCCTGATGGCCTCCGAGTTGGGCATCACGCCGCTCCTCGTCGCGGGGAGCCCGGAGCAGCACGAGCGCTTTCTCAAACCTCTTTTAACGGGCCCCAAGCTCGCGGCCTTTGCGCTCTCCGAGCCCGACAACGGCTCCGATGCGGGGGCGATGAAGACCAGGGCCACCTTCGACGGCGACGACGTCGTGTTGAACGGCAACAAGATGTGGATTACCAACGGCGGCTTGGCGGACGTTACCGTCGTGTTCGCCTCCCACGACCCCGAAAAGCGGCACCGCGGCACGCTCGCGGTGGTGGTCGAAAAAGATACGCCCGGCTTTTCTCACCAGAAAATTCACGGCAAGATGGGCCAGCGCGCCTCCTACACCGCCGAACTCATCCTCGACAACGTGCGCGTGCCCAAAGAAAACATCCTGGGCGAACCCGGCGACGGCTTCAGGATTGCGATGAAAACGCTCGACAAGACGCGCATCCCCGTCGCGGCGGGCTCCGTCGGGGTGGCGCGGCGGGCGCTCGACGAGTCGGTCGCCTACGCCGCCG
The DNA here is from genome assembly GCA_965214995.1 of Trueperaceae bacterium. Lineage (GTDB taxonomy): Bacteria > Deinococcota > Deinococci > Deinococcales > Trueperaceae > CBDCCT01. Next base: position 1,469,596 of record CBDCCT010000002.1, on the reverse strand, counting down.
AGCGCAAGGCCTTTGGCAAGCCCATCAACACCTTGCAGGCCATCCAGTTCAAGTTAGCCGAGATGAAGATGGGTTTAGAGACTGCCCGCTGGCAGACCCTCTACGCCGCCTGGCTCGTTGACTGCGGCCGGCCCCACACCGAAGCCTCGGCCATCGCCAAGTGCTACGCCTCGGACATGGCGTTTGAGGCGGCGAACGAAGCCATCAACCTTCACGGCGGCTACGGTTACGTAAACGAGTATCCAGTGGAAAAACTGTTGCGCGACGTGAAGCTCAACCAGATTTACGAGGGGACGAACGAGATTCAGCGGGTGGTGATCGCGCGGGGGTTGACGTCTTAGGGTGGTTATTGAATCTGTAAGAGGTTACTTGAGGCCCGCCTAAGTGAAGCTCGAGCCGCTCAGCGACCACCGCTAACGACGGCGCCGGGTCTGGCTTCTCGTGGAAACTCACCACCTCCGGTGGGGGTGATGTCTGGCGCGACCAATTTTCTCTTCTTGACGACCTTGATAAAAACAAAAGGTAGCCGAAGAACGTTTTAGGACGTTCCTCCTTTGGGGCGATTCTTGAGCCACCGGGTTTGGGAGTTCCTACGCGCTGCTAAACAGCTTCTCAGGGTGCGCGGCGGGGCGTGAAGCAGCCGACACGGTGTGGCTTTTCTGGAACCCGCACAAAACGGGTCACAGATGTGAAATTCGCGCCACGAAGGGGGTAGCTTTCCTGACGGAAAAGAACTAGACTCTCTTTCGCTTATGTTTACCTTCGTTAAGTCCTACCGCCCCAAACTTGGTCGAGTCCCCCAACGCTCCCAACAAACCGCAGCCAATCCCGCAGCCAATCCCGCAGCCAACCCCACCGAGCGCACCCTGCGCCTCTCGGTCGCTGAAGGCAGCATCACGCAGATTTTCCTCAACTGGACCTCGGGGAGCGTGCTTATCGGGTACATGCTCTTTTTGGGCGCGTCGCCTACGCAAATAGGCCTCATCTCGAGCGTGCCCCTCCTGGCCCAGGTGATGAGCCCGCTCGCGGCCTGGCTCGCGGCGCTCGCGGGACGGCGCAAGGGGCTCACCATCGCCGCCTCGCTCCTCGGGCGCGGGCTCTGGCTGCTGGCCGCGTGTCTGCCCCTCTTGGGCGTGCCCGCCGCGCTCCAGCCCTCGTTTATGGTCGCGCTCATTATGGTCTCGAGCCTCTTCCAAGCGAGCGCGGGCACGCTCTGGGCCGCCTGGATGGGCGACGTGGTGCCCGACGGGCGGCGCGGGCGCTATTTCGGGCTGCGCACGGGCGTGGTGGGCATGGTCGGCATGGGCGCGAATTTAGGCGCGGGCTGGTTTTTAGATCACGTCGCCGCGCCCGTGAACTTCCAGGTGGTCATCCTGGTGGCGGTCGTCTGCGCGCTCCTGGGGGTGCTTCTCTACGGCTTTCACTACGAGCCGCCCGCCGCCGTGCACCGCGCTTCTCTTCGTGACGTGGTCGCGCAGCCCCTGCGCGAGCCGAACTTTCGGCGCTTTCTTCTCTTCGCGGTCTACTGGCAAGGCGCGGTGCTCTTGTCGGCACCCTTTGTGTTTCCCTATTTTATCGGCGAGCTGAAGATGAATTTCACCCACATCGCCATCTGGAGCGCGGTGGCCTCTACCTGCGCGCTGGTGACCACCTCGCAGTGGGGGCGCGTGGCCGACCGCTTCGGCAACAAGGTGGTGCTGGCGGTGGGCACCGTTTTGGCGGGCGCGGCGCTGCCCTCGTGCTGGATTCTGGCGGGGCTTACGGGAAGGCTCGAGTTCATCTGGGCGAGCGCGGTCTTTGACGCGCTCGCCTGGGGCGCGATTGGCCCGGCTATTTTTAACCTGGCGCTCTCGAGCGCGCCCAAGGGCGAACGCGCCGCCTTTATCGCGGTCTACAGCCTCGCCACCGGGTTGGCGGGCTTCGCGGGCGGGCTCTTGTCGGGGCCGCTGCTGACGCTCTTTTTGAGCTTTAATTTAGAACCCTTCGGCGTCACCTGGACGGGCTATCACACGCTTTTTGTGCTCTCGGGATTCTTGCGCGTTCAGGCCTGGCGCTTTCTGCGCCCGGTAGAAGAGACCAACGCCTGGCGCACCCGCGACGTGCTCCGCGAGCTCCGCTCCCCCTGGCGTAAGCTTGGCTTTCCCTGGCGCTAGTCAATAGGGACTCGAGAAGGTCGCTTCACGCCGTGAGGCGCAAAGCGACCTTTCTGTGTTTCTACTGTGCTCGACGGACAGACCACTCATTTGAAAACGTTGTGGCGGTTCGGCTGTTCATCCTGCTCTTAAAAACGTGACTTCTCGGTCCCTTCAACGCGGTCGCCCGTCCCCGCGCATTCACCCCGTCGCCCTCTGGTAAGCTTCTCGCTATGACGGGAGATTCACAAGCAGATTTATACAAAGATATTGTGGACCTCGGGCCGTGGTTTCACAACCTGCACCTGCTGGACGGGACGCAGACCGCGCCCGAGCACTTTCTGGGCGACTTTCCAGCGTTCAAGTGGCGCGACCTCGCGCCCCACCTGCCCGCGGATTTGCGGGGATGGCGCGCGCTCGACATCGGCTGCAACGCCGGGTTTTACAGCTTCGAACTTGCCAAGCGCGGGGCGGATGTTACCGGTATTGATTCAGACCCTCACTATTTGAAGCAGGCTCAGTGGGCGGCGCGGCATTACGGTCTTGAAGACAAAGTTACTTTCAAGCAAATGCAGGTCTATGACCTCGCTCACGCGGAAGACAAGTACGACCTCGTGCTGTTCATGGGCGTGTTTTATCACCTGCGCTACCCGCTGCTGGGTCTGGACATCGTGGCGCAAAAGGTGCGGCGGCAGCTCGTGTTTCAGACGCTCACGATGCCGGGCGGCGAGACGCCCAGTGATATAGTCAACATCCAGATTGACAACATCAACGACCGCGAAGCGCTGCTCGAGCCGGGTTGGCCGAAGATGGCCTTTTTTGAGCACGCCTTCGGCGGCGACCCGACGAACTGGTGGGCGGCGAACCACGCGGGCGTCAGGGCCCTGCTGCGCTCGGCGGGGCTTAAGGTCACGTCCGAACCGGCGCACGAGTTTTACCTCTGCGAGCCCGACCCCGACCACCCCTCCTGCGTGAGCACCTGGAACCGGGCCGAACTGCTCGCCGCGACCGGGCGTAGAGAGGTTTAGTCACCCTAGCCACGTATCAAAGGCGGGCCTGGCGACCACCCAAAAACATGATAGAAGCGCCTTACTTTAACCTCCCTCGTCACAGCTTCTTCAACACTGTAAGACGTGCTGAATTGTAGTCTCACATTACTTATTAGACTCTAAACAAGTCCGTCTTTCTAGCTAGGGGGGAAAGCGTTGACATCCAAAAGAGTCCTAATCACGGGTGGCGCCGGTTTTATCGGCGCTCACCTCGCCGACGAGTTGCTGGCTCAGGGTTACGCGGTGCGCGCGCTCGATAACCTGTCGCCGCAGGTTCACGGCGAGCAGTACGAGCAGTGCGGGAAAACGCAGCGCCCGAGCTACCTAAGCCCGGAGGTTGAGCTTGTTCAGGGTGACGTCACCGACGGCGACGCGGTACGGCGAGCGTTGCGCGGTGTGGACGCCGTGTTTCATTTGGCCGCCCTCGTCGGCGTCGGGCAAAGTATGTACGAGGTTGTCGAGTACACGCGGGTGAACAACCTGGGCACCGCGACGCTTTTGGAAGCTTTGACCAAACATCCGGTCGAGCGCCTCGTGGTGGCCTCGAGCATGAGCGTTTACGGCGAAGGGCTCTACCAGGACGCGGCGGGCAGGTGCTACGGCGACGTTTCGAGAACGTTAAGCCAACTTGCGCCGCGGCGACTGGGAGCTCCATAACGCGGCGGGGCAAGAACTCGAGCCCGTCCCCACCCCCGAGACGAAAGCGCCCGCGCTCGCCTCGGTCTACGCGCTCTCCAAATATGACCAGGAGCGGCTCTGCCTCACGGTCGGCGCGGCCTACGGCATCGAGGCGGTGGCCCTGCGCTTTTTCAACGCCTACGGCCCCTACCAGGCGCTGTCCAACCCCTACACGGGCGTCCTGGCTATTTTCGCCTCGCGCTACCTCAACAACAAGCCGCCGCTCATTTTCGAAGACGGCCTCCAAAAACGCGACTTCGTCAACGTGCGCGACGTGGCCCGGGCGGGCCGGTTGGCGCTCGAGACCCCCGCCGCCGCCGGGGAAGTATTCAACGTCGGCAGCGGAGAAGCGTCCACCGTGCTTAACGTCGCCGAGCGCATGGCGAAAACGCTCAATAAAGAACACATCTTCCCCGAAGTGACCGGCGACTACCGCGTCGGCGACATCCGCCACTGCTTCGCCGACATCGGGAAAGCGCGGGCTGTCCTCGGCTATGCGCCGCAGGTGAGCTTTGAAGCGGGCCTTGCCGAACTCGCCGCGTGGCTCGAGGGCCAGGTATCAATCGACCGGGTGGACGACGCGCGGCGCGAACTCGTGGCGCGCGGGCTCACGGTATGACGCTAGCGCAGACCACAGCCAAGGCTTTTTTGGGACCTAGGCCCGTGCTCATCAGCGGCGGCTCGGGCTTCGTCGGCACGAACCTCGCGCACCGGCTCTTGATGAGAGGCTGCAAAGTGCTGCTGCTCGACAACCTCTCGAGGCCCGGCGTCGAAAGAAACCTGCGTTGGTTGCAGAGCACGCACGGCGACGCGGTGCGTATCGAGACAGCCGACCTCCGCGACCCTTCCGCATGGCGGCACCTCGTCGGGGAAGTGTCGGCCGTGTTTCATTTGGCGGCGCAGGTGGCGGTGACAACGAGCTTAGAGCGCCCCCGCTTCGACTTTGACGTCAACCTCACGGGCACGCTCAACCTGCTAGAAGCCCTGCGCGAGCTTGACGAACCGCCGCCGCTCGTGTTTACCTCAACAAACAAAGTTTACGGCGACTTGGGCGGTCTCGAGCTTATCGAAGAGGCCACCCGATACGTCCCCATCGACCCGCTCACCGAGGCGAGCGGCGTGTCCGAGCGCACCCCGCTCGACTTTCACTCGCCCTACGGCGTTTCCAAGGGAAGCGCGGACCAGTACGTGCTCGACTACGCGCGAAGTTACGGGCTCAGAACCGCGGTTTTTCGCATGAGCTGCATTTACGGGCCGCACCAGTTCGGCACCGAAGACCAGGGCTGGGTGGCGCATTTTCTCATCCGGGCCTTAGAGAACCGGCCCATCACCCTTTACGGCGACGGCAAGCAGGTGCGCGATATTTTGTTCGTAGAAGACTTGGTGGACGCGTTTTTGCTGGCTCTGGAGAACGTCGACAGCTTGTCGGGTCAAGCTTTCAATATCGGCGGCGGGCCTGAAAATACGACGAGTTTGCTCGAGCTGCTCGACCTCATCGCCCACCTCCAGGGTGAAAAGCCCCTATACAAGCTCGAGCCCTGGCGGCTCGGTGACCAACGCTACTATGTCTCGGACACGGGCAAGTTTCGTAAAGCGACCGGCTGGAGCCCGCGGACAGGCGTGCGCGAGGGGGTGCGAAAACTTTACGAATGGCTGCTCGAGTCGCGCGGTTTGAATGCGCCTCACCTGGTAAAACAAGCGTGACACGCGCACACACCATGCGCGCCGCCGTTATTGAAGCGCCGGGGCAGATGACGTTTGCGGACGTGCCCGTGCCCGACCCCGGCCCCGGCGAGGTGCGCGTGCGGCTCTCTGGATGCGGCGTGTGCGGCTCGAGCCTGCCCCTGTGGGAGGGCCGCGAATGGTTCAGCTATCCCACCGAACCGGGTTTGCCCGGTCATGAAGGTTGGGGTGTGGTTGACAAGAAGGGCGACGGGGTGACGGGTCTGAACGTCGGCGACGCGGTGGCGCTCCTCTCCTACCACGCGTTCGCCGAATACGACACCGCCCCCGCCGACGCGGTGGTGAGGTTGCCGGAGGCTCTAAAAAATGCGCCCTTTCCCGGCGAGCCGTTGGGCTGCGCGCTAAACATCTTGGAGCGGAGCGACATTCAACCGGGGCAACACGTGGCGGTGGTCGGCGTCGGTTTTATGGGCGCGCTGCTGACCCAACTTGTGGCGCGGGCCGGGGCGCGGGTTGTTGCCATCTCGAGGCGGCCGTTCGCTTTGGAACTGGCCCGCGAGATGGGCGCGGTGGAAACGCTCGAGTTAGACGATTACTATCAGATTATTGACCGGGTGAAAGAACTGACCGGCGGCGAACTCTGCGACCGCGTGGTCGAGGCGACGGGCCTGCAAGGGCCGCTCACGCTCGCGGGCGAACTCACCAAAGAACGAGGACGGCTCGTGATTGCGGGCTACCACCAAGACGGGCTGCGCGAGGTCAACCTGCAACTCTGGGGCTGGCGCGGGCTCGATGTGGTTAATGCCCACGAGCGGGCGCAGGAACGTTATGTCGGCGGGATGGAGCGGGCGGCTCAGGCGGTGGCGGCGGGCTTGCTCGAGCCCGCGCCCCTCTACACCCACTCCTTCGCCTTTGACGACCTTGGCACCGCCTTTGAGATGATGCGCACGCGCCCGGAGGGTTTTCTCAAGGCGCTCGTGACGCTATGAGGGTGCTGTGAAAGTTTTAATAACCGCCGACACGGTGGGCGGGGTGTGGACTTACGCCTTAGACCTCACTCGCGCCCTCGGCCCGCACGGCGTTACGGTGGCGCTGGCGACGATGGGCGCGCCGCTGAGTGCCGCCCAAAGAGAAGCGGCGAACGGTCTTGACAATTTGAATCTTTTTGAAAGCAGCTACAAGCTCGAGTGGATGGACTCTCCCTGGGAGGACGTGGCCGCGGCGGGGGCGTGGCTGCTCGAGCTTGAAAAGGAATTGCAACCTGACCTCATCCACCTGAACGGCTACGCGCACGCCGCCCTGAATTGGAGAGCACCAACGCTCGTGGTGGGCCACTCCTGCGTGCTGTCGTGGTGGGCGGCGGTGAAAGGCGAAACTCCCCCGAGCGAGTGGTCGCGCTACGCCGACGCGGTGCGCGCCGGGCTGGCGGCGGCTGACACTGTCGTTGCCCCGACGAGGGCGATGTTGGACGCGCTCGAGACCCACTACGGCCCCCTGCGTCGAGGCCGCGTTGTTCATAACGGGCGTAGCGCCAAATTCTTAGCGCCGCTCGAGAAAGAACCTTTCATCATGGCCGCGGGCCGGTTGTGGGACGAGGCAAAGAATCTCGCGGCGCTTGCGGCGGGCGCGCCTGAACTCGAGTGGCCCGTCACCTTGGCGGGCGACGCCGCGCGTCCCGGCGGCGGCGAGGTGCGTTTTAACAACGTGACCTTGCTCGGGCATGTGCCGGAACGGGCGCTGGCGGACCTTCTCGGACGGGCGTCGATTTATGCGCTGCCCGCGCGCTACGAACCCTTTGGGCTGTCGGTGCTCGAGGCCGCCCTCTCCCGCTGCGCCCTCGTTCTGGGCGACATCCCCAGTTTGCGCGAGGTCTGGGGCGACGCGGCCTTATTTGTCGCGCCGGACGACCGGGAAGCCTTACAGCGGACGCTGTCGCACCTGATTGCACGCCCCGATTTGCGGGAGGCGTTGGCGTTGCGAGCAAGGGAGAAGGCGCTCGAGTACACCTTAGAGCGCATGGCGGCGGGCTACCTGGACGTTTACAGAAGTTTGCAGAGGGTGGCGGCGTGAAGGTCGCCCTTTTTTACCACTCGCTTTTGTCGGACTGGAACCACGGCAACGCCCACTTTTTGCGCGGCGTGGCGAGTGAGCTCGTCCGCCGCGGGGCTGAGGTGCGCGTTTATGAGCCGCGGAACGCCTGGAGCCTGGAGAATCTGCTGCTCGAGCACGGCGCGGCGGCTTTGGACGAATTTCACCGGGTTTACCCGCAGCTCGAGAGTCACCGCTACGACCTCGGCACGCTTGATTTAGACAAAGAACTCGACAGTGCCGACCTCGCCCTCGTCCACGAGTGGAACGACCCTGAACTCGTCAAACGCGTCGGGACGCACCACGCCAAAAACCCGCACTACCGCCTGCTTTTCCATGACACCCACCACCGCGCGGTCACCGCGCCCGAGAGCATGGCGGCTTACGATTTAGAGCACTACGACGGCGTGCTCGCTTTCGGCGAGGTTCTGCGCGCGCTCTATTTGGAAAGGGGTTGGACGCCGCGCGCCTGGACTTGGCACGAGGCGGCTGACACGCGTGTGTTTCATCCTGCCCAAGGCAAACCGTATGAAGGCGACCTCGTTTGGGTGGGCAACTGGGGCGACGAGGAGCGCACCGCCGAGTTGCACGAATTTCTACTCGAGCCCCTGAAAGCCTTGGGGCTCAAGGCGCGCGTCTACGGCGTGCGCTATCCCGACGCGGCCAGGGCGGCGCTTGCTAGAGCCGGGATAAGCTACGGCGGCTGGCTGCCCAACACCCGCGCGCCAAACGTGTTCGCCCGCTACCGCGTCACCGTTCACGTGCCGCGCGGCCCCTACACGCGCGCGCTGCCCGGCATCCCCACCATCCGACCCTTCGAGGCACTCGCCTGCGGCATCCCGCTCGTCTCGAGCCCCTGGGACGACGCCGAGGGTTTGTTTACGCCCGGGAAGGATTTTTTGGTGGCTTCGAGCGGCGACGAGATGAAAGGGCACCTGCGCGCGATTTTGAACGACGCAGAACTAGCGCAGTCTTTAGCCGAGCATGGCCGCAACACAATTCTCGCCCGCCACACCTGCGCGCACCGGGTGGAAGAACTCCTCGGCATCTGCCGGGAACTTGGCGTGAAGACCGACCTGAAAAGGGCAGCGTGACCGGCCTCAAAATTGCTTTTTTCGGCTCGAGCCTCGTCTCGGCCTACTGGAACGGCGCGGCCACCTACTACCGGGGCATCGTCCGTGCCTTGCACGCGCGCGGGCACCGCGTCACCTTTTTCGAGCCCGACGCCTTTGAAAGACAACAGCACCGCGATTTGCCCAACCCGGACTGGGCGGAGGTCGTGGTGTACGAGCCGACCGAGGAGGTCGTGCGGCGGAGTTTGGAGCGCGCTAAAGGTGCCGACCTCGTCATCAAGGCAAGCGGCGTGGGCGTGTTCGATGAAGCTTTGGAGGCCGGGGTGCTCGAGCTGCAAAGCCCCGACACCCTCGTCGCCTTTTGGGACGTGGACGCTCCCGCGACGCTCGACCGGTTGGGGGCCGACCCCGCCGACCCCTTTCACCGCCTCGTGCCCCGCTACGACCTCGTCTTGACCTACGGCGGCGGCGAGCCGGTGGTGGGGGCCTACGAAAAGCTCGGCGCGCGCCGCTGCGTGCCAATTTACAACGCGCTCGACCCCACCACGCACCACCCAGTGCCACCCGACCCCACCTTCGCGGGCGCGCTCGGCTTTCTCGGCAACCGCCTGCCCGACCGGGAGGCGCGGGTCGAAGCGTTTTTCTTAGAGGCGGCCGCCGCTTTGCCCGATGAGCGCTTCTTATTTGGCGGCAGCGGTTGGGGCGATAAACCCATGCCGAATAACGTCCACTACCTCGGCCACGTGTATACGAGCAACCACAACGCTTTTAACTGCACGCCCAAGGCGGTCTTGAACATCAGCCGCGAGAGCATGGCGCGTTACGGTTTTTCGCCCGCCACCCGCGTGTTCGAGGCGGTGGGCGCGGGCGCTTGTCTCATCACCGACGCCTGGGAGGGGATTGAGCTGTTTTTAGAGCCCGACCGGGAAGTCTTAGTCGCTCACGACGGCGCGGAGGTTGCAGAGCATGTGCAGCGTCTGACTTTGGATGAGGCGAGGGCTATCGGTGAGCGGGCGCGGGCGCGGATGCTTTCTGAACACACCTACGCCCACCGCGCCGAGACGCTTGTTAAAGTTTTGGACGCCGCGGGGCTCGAGCGGGTGAATCCGTGACGCTCAATGTCGTCATCCTCGGCTTGTCTATCACCTCCTCGTGGGGCAACGGCCACGCCACGACCTACCGGGGCTTGGTCCGCGAACTCGTCAAGCGTGGGCACCGGGTCCTGTTTTTGGAGCGCGACGTGCCCTGGTACGCCGCGCACCGCGACCTGCCGAGGCCGCCCTACGGCCGCACCGAGCTGTACGAGAGCCTGGACGACTTGAAAGCGCGGTTCGGCCTCGACATCGAAAAGGCCGACGCCGTTATCGTGGGCTCGTACGTGCCGGACGGGGTCGAGGTGGGTGATTACGTCACGCAAAACGCCCAAGGCCTCAGCGCCTTTTACGACATCGACACGCCCGTCACGCTCGCCAAGCTCGAGCGCGGCGACTACGAATATCTGTCGCCCGACCTTATCAAGTGCTATGACCTCTATTTGTCGTTTACGGGCGGCCCCACTTTGGAGCGTTTGGAAAGGGGGTACGGCGCGAGGGCCGCCAAGCCGCTCTACTGCTCGGTTGACCCGGAGCTTTACTATCCTGAAGATGTCCCACAAACCTGGGACTTGGGCTATCTCGGCACCTATAGCGAAGACCGGCAGGGGCCTCTAGAAAGATTGTTGCTCGAGCCTGCGCGCCGCCATCCAACAAGGCGCTTCATCGTAGCTGGGCCGCAATATCCTGAAAATATAGACTGGCCCCCCAACGTCGCCAGAGCCGAGCACCTGCCGCCGAGCGAGCACCGAGGCTTTTACAACGCGCAGCGTTTCACCCTGAACGTCACCCGCGCCGACATGGTGCGGGCTGGTTTCGCCCCGAGCGTGCGCCTGTTCGAGGCGGCGGCCTGCGGGGTACCGATTATCAGCGATAGTTGGGCGGGGCTCGAGACCTTTTTTACCCCCGGTGAAGAGATACTGCTCGCTGAGACGCCTGAGGACGTCCTCGGCTACTTAGAGCTTCCCGAAACCGAACGGCGTGAGCTAGGCGCGCGGGCGCGGGCGCGGGTCTTGCGAGAGCACACCGCGGCGCGGCGGGCGCAGGAGTTGGAGACGTACCTCGCTAGCTGCTAAAAAGCTCTTTTATAGGAAGCTGCCAGCCCGGCACGACGTCAGCGCCCTCTAACGTATCGTCCACCCCCAGAACCTTTACCTGAGTAGGGGAATGAACGAGCACCTGCTGATTGCGCGGGTTGACCACCACGACCATGCGTGAGCCCGCCCTCAACCACTCGGCGACCTTCTCGCTCACTTCGGTGTAGAGGTCGCTGGGCGAAACGACCTCAACGGCTAAGTCGGGGGCACCGGGCCAGTAGCCTTTGACAGGTCCCACTTCGTCCAAACGCTTTTGACTGATGAAAGCGACGTCGGGGGCGCGGACGGTGTCGGGGTCGGTGGCGAGCTTGAAGCCGGTTTCAGCGGCTGTCACCGTTCCTAACTTTTGAGCGCGGACATATGTGACGAGCGAGCCCGTGAAGACTGCGGCGAGCGTACCGTGTTCGTAACCTGCGGGTGCCATCTTCCTAAGTTCCCCCTTTACGAGTTCATAGCGGTAGCCGTCGCTGGGTAAGTGGAGGAGTTCGTCGGCGGTTACTGATTTTGTTTGAGTGACCATCAGCCACCTCCTTGTTTCTCCAGTATAAGAGGTGCTTGCAAAATCCGGGGCTTGTTCGTGTGCGCCTTTCTCTTCTGGACGCTCGAGCCCTTAACAGAAGTGGAACCTCGCGGAACCTGCCTTACATACCTTTCAAACCAGCCTGATACCATTGCGCCTATATGGAACGGATGCACGGCACAACCATCGTGGCGGTCCACCGAGACGGCGTCTCGGCCATCGCCGGGGACGGCCAGGTCACCCTGGGCGACACCATCATGAAACGGGGCGCGGTCAAGGTGCGCGAGCTCGGCTCCGGCGGGGTCTTGGCGGGCTTCGCGGGCGCGACCGCCGACGCGTTTACGCTTCTGGAAAAGTTTGAGGGCTACCTCTCGTCTTACAAAAACAACCTCTTACGTTCCGCCGTCGAGACGGTCAAGGAGTGGCGCACGGACAGGATGCTGAGAAATCTGGAGGCCGTGATTATCGCGGTGGACAGCGAGCGCATCCTCTTGTTGACGGGCGTGGGCGACGTGGTCGCGCCCGACGAGAACGTCGTTGCCACGGGCTCGGGCGGGCCTTACGCGCAGGCCGCCGCGCTCGCGCTGCTCAAAAACACCGATTTAGGTGCCGAGGACATCGTCAGAAAAGCCATCGAGATTGCCGCCGAAATCGACATCTACACGAGCGGCAACGCGACCGTGCTTTCGGTCGGTGGTGACGCGGACGAACAGGATAAAAACGGAGACGAAGCATGAGTCAGACCCTTGTACAAGCCCCCAAAGACAGCCCGATGTTGGATTTGACGCCCTTAGAGATAGTCGCCGAACTTGACAAGCACATCATCGGCCAGAGCCGGGCCAAGCGCGCGGTGGCGGTGGCCTTGCGCAACCACTACCGCCGCCGCCGCTTGCCCGAGGACGTGCAGCGTGAGGTCACGCCCAAAAACATCCTGATGATAGGCCCCACGGGCGTCGGCAAAACCGAAATCGCGCGGCGGCTCGCGCGGATGGCGAAAGCGCCCTTTATCAAGGTCGAGGCGACCAAGTTTACCGAGGTCGGTTACGTCGGGCGCGACGTCGAATCCATCGTCCGCGACTTGGCCCAAGCGGCTTACGTGATGGTCGAGGCGGAGAAGTTGGAGCGCGTCCAGGACCGCGCCGCGCATAACGCCGAAGAGCGCCTCCTCGACTACCTCCTGCCCGGCGGGACGCAGGAGGGCCGCGACAAGATGCGCGAGCTTTTACGCGCGGGCAAGTTGGAGGAGCGCCCCATCGAAATCGAGGTAAAAGACGAGCGCCCGAGCCCCATGATGATGCCCGGCATGGAGGAGATGGGCGCGAACCTCCAGGACATGCTGTCGAACTTCATGCCCAAAAAGCGCGTGCGCCGCAAGACGAGCGTCCGCGAGGCGCGTAAAGCTTTGCAGAGCGAGGAGGCCGACAAGCTGGTGGACCGCGACGAGGTCTCGAGCGAGGCCATCTTCCGCGCCGAAAACTCAGGGATAGTCTTCTTGGACGAACTCGATAAAGTCGCCGGGAACGACAACACGAGCGGCGCGGACGTTTCCGGCGAGGGCGTCCAGCGCGACCTCTTGCCCGTCGTCGAGGGCACGCAGGTCAACACCCGCTACGGCCAGGTTAAAACCGACCACGTGCTCTTTATCGCGGCGGGCGCGTTCAACGTCTCCAAGCCCTCCGACCTCATCCCCGAGCTTCAGGGCCGCTTTCCCATCCGGGTTGAGTTGGAAGAACTCACCGCCTCGGATTTCCAACGTATCCTCACCCAGCCGCAGCACTCGCTGACGAAGCAGTACACAGAACTCTTGGCGGTGGACGGCACCCACGTCCGCTTCGACGAGTCGGGCATCGTCGCGGTGGCCGAATACAGCGAGCGCGTCAACAGCGAGGTCGAGGACATCGGCGCGCGCAGGTTGCACACGGTGTTGGAAACGGTGTTGGAGGACGTGTCTTTCGGGACCAACTTGGGCACCGTGACGATTGACGGGGAGTATGTGAGGCGCAAGCTCGAGGACATCGTCGAGGACGAGGACTTAAGCCGCTACGTGCTTTAGATTAAGCCTAAAGTACGTGCGTTAGGTGGGCTGGCTTCTATGATTGGGCCAGCCCACGCCGCATGATGCGTTGAACAGGAGGCGCGATGTACCTACGCATTCCCATCGGCAAGCGGAGATTTTTGGAGATTAGCCGCCGGGGCGTCAACCTCGGCGTGTACGATAAAAGGGGCGGGTACACGAGCGCCGGGACGCAAGGGTTTACCAAGACGTTTCGGCTGCCCTTTGGTCTGCACTTTTATTTTCATAACGGCCGACCCAGCTTTTACTGGGCCCCTCGGCGCAAGCGGAAGTGACGCGTCCTTACAGCGTATAGCCTAAAGACTGAGGTGATCGGGCGCAGGCATCATCTCTGAAATCCGTCTCACACAGCAACCTATAGACTGTGCCCCCTTCAAAAGGGATGATACCTGCTGTCAGGAGGGAAAAACGCGCACAACCACGAAGCCCGCCGCGAAAACGGCCAGCGCGAGGACGAGCACGTCGCCGTAGCGCACGTAAGGGGTCGTAACGTCGCTCAAGCCGTAGTCGGCGCGCAGCGTGGCCGCCTCGGCGCGCGGCAACCGCTTTACAGTCCGGCCAGAGGGGTCGATAACCGCGGTGACGCCGTTGTTGCCGTCACGCAGGAGGTAACGCCGCGTCTCGATGGCGCGCATCCGGCCCATGTCGAAGTGCTGCTCCGCGCCGCGCCCGCGCCCGAACCAGGCGTCGTTGGAGATGTTGATGAGCACCTCCGCGCCGCGCCTGACCATCTGGCGCGCGACCTGCGGGAAGACCGACTCGTAGCAGATGTAGACGGCGGTGGGGCCGAAGGGGGTCTCGAGCGGCTCGATCGTGCTTCCCGGTGTTCTGCTGTCTAACAAGCCGAAGCCGAACCAGCCGAAAATCACGCGGTAGAGCCCCTCGAGCGGTCCGATAAGCGGGAACGCCTCACCAAAAGGCACCAGATAAACCTTGTCGAAGCGGTCGACTACACGACTGTTGGCGAGGCTGTAGACGCTGTTATAGGCCCGGTTACCTTCTGTCGCCACGCCCCCCGTCACGACCGGAGCGCCGCCCGCGCTCTCTTGGATGGTGCGGCGCACTCCCTCCAGGTCGGAAAGCTCTAAGTTGGGATAGTCAAACACCACCCCCTCCGGCCAAACTACTAAGTCAACCGGCTCGGCCCCGGCTAGAGCTTGGCGGGTGAGCTCTAAGTACACATCCGTGTCCCTCACCCTCCCCTCCGCGCGGCCCAGCGGGTCGGTATTGCCTTGAACGAGCAAGGCCGTCTGAGTCGCGGGCGCTACCGTCTCCCTGAGCAGGCTCAGGCCGTCGAGCCAGCCCAGCCCGAGCAGCACCGCGGCGACGAGCGGCGGGAGCCAGACCATCACCTTGTCTTGGGCGACAAAGGGCGCGGCGAGGAGCGAGGAGGCGGCGGCGGTGAGAAAACTCAGGCCGTAAACCCCCGAGATGTCGGCAAGCTGCGCCACGGGCGTGCCCAACCACATGTACCCGAGCGTGCCCCAGGGAAAGGCGAAAACCCCTTGCGTGCGCGCCCACTCCATCAGAATCCATAAGGCGGGCAGGAGCCACAGCGTACCCGCGCCGCGCCGCCCCAACAAACGGCTCAGACCCGTCACAACGCCCCAAAACGCGCCCAGCACGAGCACCAGCGGCGGGTAGATGATCCAGGCGACCGGGCCGAAGAGGACGGTAAAACTCTGCGGCAGCCAGAAAACATAAAGCCCGAAAAAGGCGAGGCCGAAGAAAAACCCCAAGCCAAAGGCGTCTTTGACGCGTTCGCTGCGCGCCACCAGGATAAAAAGGGGCACCAGCGCCAGCCCGAGGGGCCAAAGGCTCACAGCGGGCAGCGCGGCGCTTAGAAGCGCGCCACATAGGGCGGCAACGAGCGCCTGGGGCCAGAACGCATAAGCGGGTTTGGTTGAAGGATACGAACGAACGACGGACACGTTTTACGCTATCACGCGCGAAATGTAGAGGATGGAGGATTGGCGACAGCGCGCGTTTGCCCGCCGCTCGAGCCCGGTTCAGCCCGCTTGGGTGAGCAGCGCCGTGAGCAGCGCCAGGCGCTCCAACGTCTCCCTCACCCTAATGTGCTCGTGCCGCGCGTGCGGACCCTCGCCCGCCGAGCCGAGGCCGTCCAGGGTAGGAACGCCCAAAGCCGAAGTAAAGTTACCGTCCGAGCCGCCGCCGACGACCGCGCCCTCAAAGGTTAGCCCCATCGCCTCCCCCAACGCCTGCGCTTTCTCAAAAAGCGTCTGGTTGGCCTCGTTGGGCTCTAAGGGCGGGCGGTTGAGCCCGCCCGTGACGGTGACTTTGACATGCGCGTCTTTAGGCGCGTAGCCAAATACAGCGCGCGCCACCCGCTCGCCCTCCTCTTCTTTAAGGACGCGCATGTCCACGCTCGCAAAAGCCTCCTCGGGGATCACGTTGCTCACCGAGCCGCCGCGCGCTACCGTCAAATTGACGCTGGTGCCCTTTCCTAAGTCGTTAAAGCCTTCGACGAAAAGGAGAAAGTGCGCGAGTTCGCGCAGGGCCGACGCGCCCCGCTCGGGGTCGTTGCCCGCGTGGGCGCTCCGGCCCTCGAGACGAACCATAAAGCCGCCCGTGCCCTTGCGGCCTATTTTCAAAGCGCCGTCGTCGCGGCCGGGCTCGAGCACGAACACCCGGTCGTGCTCCCTCGCCAGGCTCTCAATAAGCTCGCGCGAGTGCAGCGAGCCCGTCTCCTCGTCGGAAGTTAGGAGCAGGGTGAGGGAGCCTGCGAGGGAAAGTCCCGACGCGTCCGCTAGCCTGGGGGCGTGGAGCGCGGTGGCGACGCCCGCTTTCATGTCGAGCGCGCCGGGGCCGTAGACCTGGTTGCCGTCTCGGCGGTAGGGCATCCTTTGAAGCGTGCCCACCGGCCAAACCGTGTCGTAGTGGGTCAGCAGCAGCGTGGATGTGCCGAGTGCATTTTCGTTCTTGCGCGCGACGAGGTGGTCGCCGACGGCTTCCTGCGCGTGGCGTTCGGTCGTCCAGTTCTGAGTTTGGAGGAGATTTTCGAGATGGTCGGCTAGTGTATTGGCCGCCCCTTTGTCGTGGGTGGGGGACTCGAGCGCGACCAGGCTTTGCAGGGTCTCTAGGTAAGCCTCTTCCTGGGCGTAGGCGGCGTCAAGGAGGGTGCGGAAGGGTTCGCGGGTTCTTTCGGGTGTGGGTTTGGATAGGGGTTCGGACATAGCGCCATCGTAACAGGACTAGGGTGTAACAAGCTTCGGCGTAAAGGGGCTCAGGGCTTGGTGAAGTTCCGCTTTCTCTTGCCGTCCCCCCTATCCCGCCCGACCGTCTGCACCTCCCGGTGCCCGCGCGTGTTCAGGTGCGCCGTCCAAAGGTCTTCGGCAAGCTTGCGGACGGCGGGCTCCCCGGTGGTCCGGGCGTAGGAGTAGCCGAGCCGCAGGTCGCTCTCGGCGAGCACGGGGTCGAGAGACGCCGCGAGTTCGTAGCGCGAGAGGTGAACATAGGCCAAGAGCACGTCGCGCATCCTCTGCGGCTTGACCGCGTGAAGGTCGCGTAGCGCGCTTTCAAAGCAGCGCAACGCGCCCCGCACGTCGCCCCTCTCGGCCAGCGCCTTGCCGCTTTTGAAGTGGTCCGCCGCGTTGTAGAGTAGCTCGCGCAAAGTAGCTCCCTATAGCAGGTATCATCTGGTTTGAGCGAAATTCAGTTTGCGAGTTACTGTCTAGGACCCACTTTGGGGATGATACCTGCGTTGAACTCGCCCAGTACGAATGAAAACCGCTGTAAAGCCTCCCCGCCTCACCCAAACAACTCTCACATGAAGTAAAGGTGAGTTGGACAAGTATAACGTGCCGCCTTTCAAAACGTCGTGTGGAGCCTCTCATACGTTCTTCCGGTCCCTAAGACGCGCCCGCGCCGCCTCATGCGTGGCGCGGGTGATGGGAAAGCGCAGCGTGAGAACGAGCGCGACGAGAAACGCGAGCGCGGCGGCGGGACCCACCATCCCCCCCAAGCTCGTCACCGTCCGGGCGCTCTGCTCGGCCACGCCCGGCTGATAGCCGAAAAGAGAGACCACGAGCGCGTTGGCGAAAACGCCCAAAGACCCCGCCAGCTTTTGACCAAAGGTGAAAAGCGCGTAGAGGAGGCCCGCGCGCTCCGTTTCTCCCTCACCGGGTTCTAACGCGCCGAACTCGAGCACGTCCGGCAGCATCGCCCAGGGAAAAAGCATCACCGCGGAGAGGCCGACGCCCGCGAGCGTGACGAGGGTCAGGAGAGTCGCTAAGCCGCCAGCGGGCGCGAGGAGGGTGATTAGGACGAGGCTTATGCTTAGCAGCGTGAGCCCAAGCGCCAGCCCCGCGCGTTTGCCAAAGCTCGAAGCCACGAAAGTCCACACCGGAAATGCGAGAACGGCGACGCCAAAGAGCGTGCCCAGCACCAGGGGCTGCTGCTCCGGGGCGAGCCGCAGGCCCGACTCCAGATAAAAGGGCAAAGCCGAGTTGACGATCATGAGCCCCACCGTAACCATGATGAAGAGCGCGAACAGGGGCGCGAAGCCGTGGACGCGCCAGGCCGCGCGCAATTCCGCCAGTACCCGCACGGGTCTCCGCGTTCTCTCACTATTGTTTTCGGACGCTCGAGCGAACTCCCGCACAGGCTCCCGCACCGACGCGGCCATGATGAGGTAAGAGGCCGCCGCCGCGAGGCCGAAAACCGCGCCCATCACGCGCCAGCCCGCCCCGCCCGAGGCGGCGAGCGTGGCGTCGCCGGAGGAGGCGACGATAAGGGGCGGCAGCGCCACCGCCAGGAGAGAGGCGAGCACGCCGAAGCCGACCCGGTAGGCGCTTAAGACGGTGCGCTCGTCGTAGCCGGGCGCGAGTTCCGGCGTGAGCGCCAAATAGGGCACCTGCACCACCGTATAAAGAAGCGAAAAGAGCCCGAACGCGAGCAGCGCAACGGTGAAACCCCCGGACCCGCCCGGAACAAACCACAGCAGCGCGAAAGAGACGCCCAGGGGCGCGGCCCCCAGCCGGATATAGGGCAGCCGCCCCCAACGCCCTTTCGTCCGGTCGCTCACCAGCCCCATCACGGGGTCGAGCAGGGCGTCAAAGAGGCGTCCGGCGACGAAGACGACGCCCGCTTCCAGCGGCCTCAGCCCGGCCACGTTGACCAGAAAATAGAGGAGCCAGGTGTTGACCGCCACAAAGGTCAACGACGCCCCGAAGTCGGCCACGCCGTAGCCGAGCTTTTCCCGGGGCGAGAGGGCGGGAGGGGTCACGGACGCCAGTCTACGCCGTCGTTTTAGCCCGTGGTGAAGCCTGCACGTGGTTTGGCTTTCAGCCCTCCCCCCACCTCAGATGCTTCGGCTCCCTTGCCGCGCCTCCCTCAGCCTGCGCGGGCGCGGCGACGCTGACGCGGTCGCGGCCCGCGCGTTTGGCCTCGTAAAGCGCGGCGTCGGCCTCGCCGAGCCACCGCAGGAGGGTTGCGCTGTTATCTGCGTCGCCATCCGCGTTACCCTCGAGCACGCCGCCGCCGAGCCCCGCCGACAGGGTGAGGGGCCAGTCGACGGGCGGGACCCGCTCGCCGCGCAGCTCGGCCTGGACGCGCGTGACCACTTCCTCCGTCTTTTGAGCGTCGGCCCCGCAAAGAACGAGCAAAAACTCCTCGCCGCCCCAGCGCACGGCTAAGTCTCCGCTGCGGATGTTGCGCCTCAGGATGTCCGCCATGCGTACGAGTACCCGGTCCCCTGTTGCGTGCCCGTGCGCGTCGTTCACGCGTTTGAAGTGATCCAGGTCGAGCATGGCGACGCCCAGGGGTTGCGCGCCCCCGCTCGAGAGGGCGACGAGGGTTGACGCGCGCGCCTCGAGCCCGCGCCGGTTGAGCAGCCCCGTGAGGGGGTCGGTCAGCGCCTCCTCATGCGAGCGCGCGTGCGACAAGACCCCCCGCACCCGGCCCGCCACGAGCGGCGCGAGCGCCGCTAAGACCTCCGGGTTTTGGGGCGGCTCATCGAAGTGGAGGTGGCCGAGTTCGGTACCTCCGGCCACGAGCGGGAAGGCGTACCCGCCGCTTCTCCCCGGCCTTGTTTTGTTCGAGGTTTTAGGCGAGGCTTTATCCGGAAGCGCATCCGCGGGCACGGCTTCATGCACCGTGAGACCGCGGAGCTGGGGGAAAGAAGGCTTGAGGAGCGCCGAGAGGCCCTGGAACACGGTGCGGGTGTCCTCCCCAGCGGGCGAAAACTCGATAAGCCTTTCCAGCAGGTCGGCCCAGCCCCTCAACTTCTCCTCCGCGCGCCTCCTGCGGCGGCGGTCCGCCGCCACGAGGAGCATCACGCCGACGAAGAGAAGATATCCTAGGAGCAGCGCCGCCACGATTACGTTGGTGGGCGCGCTCAGCGCGGCACGCCCGCCCCCGTAGAGGAGGCCCAGCACGGTCGCGGCGACGGCCTCGAGGCTCAGCAGCGTGTACGCCGTGGGCAAGAGCGAGCCGCCCGCCCTGTCGTTTACTTTGTCATCCACTCTGTCGCCCTGAGCACCATCCCGGAGCTCCAAAAACGCGCCCACGGCGATGAAGGTGTACCCAAACACCCAAATCATGTAAAAAAAGGTGACGTTGTAGCTCGTTTCCAAGGGGACGAAAAGCGCGCCCGCGAGAGCGCGTAAAAGAAGGCCCAGCCACCAGAGCCCGCGGCCCTCGGGGGCCTCGCCGCGAAAGATGGGCTCCAGAAGCGGCAGCGCGGCGAGAACGAGCGCGATGTCGAGCAAGGGAAAATGGAGCACCACCGCCAGGCGCGGGTTTTGCAGAAGGCCCCACGCCACGTAAACAATGACGGGCAGCGCCACGAGCAGCCCCCACCGCGGCCTCGCCCGCAGGGGAGCGCGGTAGACCGCGACGAACCACAGCGCGAGCCCAACGAAATATAGGACGTCGGTAAAAAGAACCGTTCCCGAAAGGCCGAGCGAACGCGCGAGCGCCCACAGCGTCTCTTCAAGCGTCCAAAAGAGACTCCCCCACGCCGCCCAGCGCCACGCTCCGCGGCGTGGCGCTGGGCGGCGGCTCGCCCCGAATAGCACCGCGGTTGCGAGGGCCGCCGAGAGCGGCAACGTCAGGTGCGCCCCCCCCGGCACGACGCTCAGCAGGTTGAGGAGCACCGCGACGAGGATGAGGCGGGGCAACAAAAGTGACATTTTTTGTATTGTAGTACAAAACACAATAATTTGCTAGTACACTTCCTGGTGTGTACCTGCAACATGTTTCTTCATTAGGCTAAGAGAGTGAAAGATTAGAAGGCTACACCCGTTTTAGTCACCACACATTTGATATTTAGACTGATGTTTAAACGCGCCCCCTCGTCATCTCATAAAGCGCCACCCCGACCGCCACGGCGAGGTTGAGCGACTCGACGCGCGGGTCCTGCGGGATGCGGACGCTTGTCCCTAAGGTCTGGTAGTGTTCGGGCAGCCCTGGCCCCTCGGGACCGAAAACGAGGGTGCAGGGCGTGGGGAAACGGACCTCGTGAAGCGGCGCTGCGGCCCCAAGCATAAAGGGGAAAAGCGGACGCGCGAACTTCTCCCTGTAAGCCTCTACGCCCAACACCGCGGTGCGGAGCGCAAACAGCGCGCCCATCGAGGCGCGCACCACGTGCGGGTTAAAGGGGTCCACGGCGGGCGGGATGAGCGCTAGGTCGCGCACGCCGAAGCCGAGGCTGGTGCGCATGATGGTTCCCGCGTTGCCCATGTCGGCAGGGTTCACGAGCATGAGGTGGTTGGTGTGTGCCTCGAGCCCGGTCTCGTACTTTCCAAACGCCGCGAACACGTAAACGTTTCCCTTGTGCGACAGCCTCTCTACGAGCTTGTCGTTCACCTCGAAAGGTACATGGTGGCGACCGCACAGAGTTTCAATCCGGTCAATTCCAGAACTCACCGCGCCTTTGGAATGTGTCACCACCCGCAGCGCATTCTCGGGGCGGTGGGTGAGGAGCTCGAGCACCGGAAACGTCCCAAAGGCGTAGGAGTAATCAAAATCCCTTTTGTAGCGCTTGAGCTGCATCTGTTACGAAACTTCCTCAAAAGCTTCAAAGGGTGCCCGTAGCCCCGCCTCCGCCGCCTCCCGCGCCTCGGCAGGCACCCAGTCCAGCGCCAGCACGCCCCGGTAGGCGCGCAACGCGCCCGTGCGCTCGCCCGCTAGGTCGCGCAGTTGCCCCAAGCGCGAGAGCAGGTAGCCGGGTAGGTAGTAGGGTCGGCTAAAGTCGCCGTGCGACGCCCCTTCGAGCACCGCCAGCGCCTCCGCGAGGTGACCGTTGGCGAGGAGCAGGTTGGCTTCGTGATAGCGCGCTTCCGGGGGGGAAAGCGTGCGGAGTTTGGCGATGACGTTGCCCGGCTCGGGCGGCTCGCCGCGAAAGGCGAAGTCCAAAAGGCTCCGCTCCCGCGCCTCGTCGCTCGGCGCGGGGTCGGGCGGGGGGACGAGGTCGGCGTGACTTCTAAGCGCGTCCTCCAAAAAAGGGATGTGCTCGGCGCTCGCCAAGACCGCCACGCGTTCATGCGGGAGCGCGAGCACCCGCGCCGCCATTCGCTCGAGACGTCCGCGCAGCCAGTCGGTGCCGGGGCCGTCACCCAAGCGCGCCTCGCGCAGGGTTTGGTAGTCGCGCAGGAGCGGCAGCACCTCGTTCTGGACGCGCTTTAGATTCAAGGATGACTCGAGCAGCGACTCCAAAGGCCGCAGCGCGGCGTCCACCTCGCCAAGCAGCCTGCGCGCCTCCGTGTACTGCGCCGCGTAGCGCCGGAAGTCCCGCTCGGCGCCCTCGTCGGGGGAGGGCTCGAGCACCGGGTAGAGCGGCAGACCCCGTTTCTTGGCCCAGGGGATTACCGCAAGCGGCAGCGCGATTTCCTGCGTGTCTTGCCAGGCGGAGGTGTCTAGGGCGCCGGGCCCCAACGGGGTAAGCGCGAGCGCGTCCGGCTTGAACGCTGCCACGCTGTCGCGCACACTCACCGCGTTGTAGAGCGGAAAGCGCAGGTGGAGGGGTCCCATAAGCGGAACGAGCGAAAGCTGCATGTCTTACAGTATGGCGCGGTTTACCTCACAACTTGGCGGATGGGCCTACGCAACCCTTAGCTCAGCCCGCGCCGAGCTGACCCAGCAGCAGACCCACCCCGAACACGATGCCGCCGCCCACGATGACCTGCAAAATGGTCGGGCCGAGCGGGCTTTTCATGTAGCGGTAGCGGATGTAGGCGATGACGAAAAGCTCGAGCGTCACGACGGCGTAGGCCAGGTAGAGCGCCGTTTGTAAGTGGTTAAGGAGAAAGGGAAAGGTGTGGAGCATCCCCCCCACGATGGTCGCGCCCCCGGTGATCGCGCCGCGCACCCAGGGGTTGCCCCGCCCCGACACCGCGCCGTCGTCCGACAAGGCCTCGGCGAGCCCCATGCTTATCCCAGCGCCCACCGCGGCGGCCGTCCCGACGTAAAAGGCGGACAACGGGTTACCGGTGAGTTCGGCGGCGGCGAAAAGGGGCGCGAGCGTCGAGACGGAGCCGTCCATGAGCCCGAGCAGCGCGGGCTGCACGACCTGGAGCACGAAAGCGTGGTCGGCGGGGCCTTCCGGTTGTTGCGTAGGAACATCGGGCGTTTGCATGGCCCCATGTTATTCGGAATCGTTCCGAACAACAACCAGTAAAAGGGTCGGGATTGGGGGCTCGAGCATCCCAAACTCGTCAAGAAGCCCGCGATTTCTGTTGATGTTCCCCTCCGGCGGTCAGAAAGCCTGGTCAACCATCCGAAGCCAGCGGCGAGGCGTCGTAGTGCGCCAGCAGGTCGGCGGGGTCGTCATAAACGGCGACGGCTCCCTCGAGCCCCGCGTCGTCCCAGCCCCCGCAGCGCAAGCCGATGAGCGAGACCCCGGCGCGTTGGGCCGCCTCAACGTCATAGGGCGTGTCGCCCAGCATCACGACGGCGTCTTTGGGCAAGCCCAGACGCCCCAACGCCGTTCCCACGATGTCGGGCGCGGGCTTGGACGCGTCCGCGTCGTCCGTTGAGGTGCTGCTCTCGATGAGGTCGGTGGCCCCGGCGAGCTCGAGCAGCGCCTCCAGCGTTTCCCTTTTGGACGAACTCGCCACGACGAGCTTTAGCCCGCGCTCCTTCATAAAGGTCAAAAGCTCCCGGACCTGCGGAAACGCGCGCAGGCGGGGCAGGTAGTTTGTTTGGAAAATCTCGCTGCGGCGGGCGTCGATGGCCTTGCCCTCCTCGCCCTCCCCGTCTACCTGAATAGCCTTGGGGAGAAGCTTGTCGCCGCCCATGCCGACGAGGGGCCGCACCGTCTCGAAGGACGCGTCGTAGCCGTGTTCGGCCATCCCCTCCATCCAGGCGCGCGCGTGCGCGTCGTTGGAGTCGACGAGCGTGCCGTCCACGTCGAGGATGACGCCGCGAATGTTCACTCCTTCCAGCCGTAAACGTCCGCGCCCGGACGAAACTCGCCCTCGCGCCCGCAGTTGGTGCATTTCATCGTGACTTCGGGCGGGCCGCCCCCGCCCCCGCCTTCTGCCGGGTCGTTGTCGAGCGTCACGTCAACCTCGCCGCCGCACGCGGGGCAGCTCGTCTCCTCGCCCTCCTTTTGGAACTCCTGCCAGATGGCCTCGAGTTCGGAGCCGCTGTAGTCGCCTCCGCCGCTTTTTGCACCGTTCGTATCGGTCATGTTCAACCTCCGAACGTCAGCTTACGCACGAAAAGCGCCGCAGGAACGTGGGGCGCGCGGCTTTTCCCTCGTCACGCCTCATAGCAGTGGCAGTTCCACATAACGTTGCTTGGGCGAAGCCATGCGAAGCAACGCTTCCCCGCAGGCATCATCCCCGGACGTGCGTGCTCGCCTGTGTTCTTTCAAGCAAGTGTGTAGCAAACCAGGGTGTTGCCTGCTAAAGGTAGCGTCCGTACGTTTGGGAAAAGCGAGGTGTTGCCCAAATAGCATCCCTTTTGAGGGAGAGGCAGCTCGAGGGTTACTGTGTGTGACGAAGTTTAGGAGACGTTCTTGCTGTATAAGCGTTTCGGTTTTTGTGCGAATCGCCGTTAGGTCAGCGACTGCCCGACCATCTTGGCGACGCTCTGCTGCAGGTCTATCTCGTGAAAGGGCTTGGGCAGGGTGAGCGCTCTGGGGCGTCGCAGGCGCTCCAACAGCCCGCTCCTGACGGCTCCCTCGGTAAGGACGAGCACGGGCAGATGGCCCCCGCCGGAAAGCTTGCGCAACTCCCTGACGAAAGCCCACGCCGCGCCCGCGTCGTTACCAGAGCCGTCGTCGACGACGACGGCTCTGGGGTGCGCCCGGCGGAGCGCTTCCAGGCCCTCCGCCGGATCGTCGGCCAAGAGGACCTCGAGCCGCGCGCGCTGCAAGGTGAGGCGCACGAGCCGCTGGAGCGCGGAAGAGGGCGACACGAACAGCACCACGGGCGTCTCGGGGGCGAGCGGCGCGGGTTGGATCACGTTCTTCGTTTCCAACTCGAACAGGATGAGGTACACCTGCTTTTCGGGCAGGTCGAGCTCCGCGGCTATCGAGCGGGCGCTGCGCCTGCCGTCAACGTAGCCGAGCACCTCCCAGCCCCCCTTGGGCAGCGCGACTTTGGTGGGGTCGCCCGACTTCTCGAACACGGTACGCGCCGAGACCGCGTCCTCCCAGGCGTGGAGCCGCCCGGCGGTCTCCAAGAGGAGCCCCATCGCGTCCAGGGCGTGCTCGCTAAGCGCCCCCGCGGCCTCCGGCGAACGTTCGGCAAAGGAAAAGGCGCCGCTCTTCCAGGTGACGAGTTCGGTCATGACCTCGAGCGCCTGCGCCTTGAGCGACTCCTTGAGGCCCGCCTCGTCCATGAGACCCTCGCGCACCGCCATGAGCCCGAGCGGGGTGTTCCCGCCGGGCGCGCTCAGCGAGGCTTGTTTGAGCAAAAGCGTCTGGACCTCGTGCGCGGTCAAAAGGTCTAAGCGCACCATGATCTCGCCCAAGTGAGGGCCGGGGGAGAGGTGCGCGTACTGCAAGCGCCCTCCCTCAAAATAGAGCCGGGCGCGGCTCTCCTTGCGCACCACCGTCAGCACGCCCGATTTAAGGCCGCTCACGACTATTTGGAACACGTCGGAGATGGGCGCGTCGCGCAAAGAGCCCTGAATCACAGGGTTGCCCCCGCGTTGGCCTTTTTGATGGTGTTGGTGGTTTCGGCTCGAGCGCCTCGCGTCCGCCGCGCCTGGTCGAGAGCCTCCGTCATGGCGTCATCACAAACAGTATAGGGCCGACGCGCCCCTCAGCTTGTTAAGGACACCCCATCAGCCCCTTGGTTTTATGGGTATTTTACGATTTGTTGCGGTCTTGCGACGCCCCGGTGTCGGCTGTTGTCACCATCCGGCGTCAAGTGACGCAACGGGAGCCGCTTTCGTGTAGAGGGCTCGAGCAATAGCACCTTTGGCTTGGCTCTAACCAACCGAGGATGAATCTCGTTGGTGCGGCTTAGGCGGCCTCGCTCGAGTCGCCCAACTCACCCAAATCATCCTCAAAAAGCCCCTCCTGCGCGCTCCCCCGGTACGCGTAGCCCAGGTGATGATACGCGTGCTCCGTGGCGACGCGCCCGCGCTGGGTCCTTTTGATAAAACCGCGCTGGATGAGGTAGGGCTCGTAAACCTCTTCCAGGGTGGCCCCGTCCTCGCTTACAGAAGTGGCGAGCGTGCCCACGCCCACCGGGCCGCCCGCGAACTTGCAGATCATGGCCTCCAAAATCGTCCGGTCGCGCGCGTCGAGCCCAAGTTCATCTATGCCGAGTTCATTAAGCGCGTGCTTGGCCCGCGCCAAAGTCACCGTCTCCTCGCCCGCGACCTCCGCGTAGTCGCGCACGCGGCGCAACAAGCGCTTGGCGATGCGCATGGTGCCCCGCGCCCGGCGGCCGATTTCTAGAGCCGCGTCGGGCTCCAGACCGAAGCCTAAGAGCTTGGCGTCGCGCATGACGCCGCCCGCCAATTCCTCGTCGGTGTAATACTCCAAGTGCTCAATAATCCCGAAACGGCTCCGCATGGGCCCAGTGATGAGCCCCGGCCGGGTGGTCGCGCCGATGAGCGTAAAGCGCGGCAGGTCGAGCCGGATGGTGCGCGCCGCCGGTCCCTGGCCCAGGATAATGTCAATCTTGAAATCCTCCATCGCCGGGTAGAGGTGCTCCTCGGCCACGCGGCCTAAGCGGTGGATTTCGTCGATAAAGAGCACGTCGCCCTCGTCGAGCGCGTTGGTGAGGATGGCGGCTAAGTCGCCCGGTTTTTCGATGGCGGGGCCGCTCGTCACGCGGATGCCGACGCCTAATTCGTTGGCGATGATGTGCGACAGGGTCGTTTTGCCCAAACCTGGAGGTCCATAGAGCAGCACGTGGTCCAGGGGCTCGCCGCGGCCTCGGGCGGCCTCTAAATAGATGCGGAACTTTTCCTTGAGCCGTTTTTGCCCGACGTAGTCGTCCAGCGTGCGGGGTCTTAGAGCGCTGTCGCCTTCCATAAAATTTAGGGTACCACGGGGGGGTGCGGGTGGGGGTCTTTTGGTTGAGGTTTTGGGGTGCAGTGTTTGTGTGGAAGTTAGGGTGTAAACTTGCCGCCTTACCTCGAGCCTCAGCGGTAAGCGGGGGCGGCTCGAGGGGCGGGTTCCGACCTTGGAACCCTCTGTTCCTCCGGCCCGGTTTCCGACACCGTGTAATCGTCCCCCGTAAACGCTATTTTCACGACCGAGCCCGGCGCGGCGTAGACGACGCCCGCCGGGCTCACCTCTTCCGTGGTGTCGTCGCGCGCCATCAAAGGGGTGCGGACGGTCTCGAGAAAACGCCGCTGCGCGCTTTCGGGCAAGCCCCGCAGGTGGCGGCGGTAGAGGGACGTTTTATGCAGCGCCACCCCCACCCAGCGCCCGCGCCGCCACCTTAACCAAACGTAGAGCGCCTGAACCGTGGTGCCCGCGAAGAGCGCCCACCACACCCCCACGACGCCAAAGCCCAAGGGCAGCGCCAGAACGTACGCGAGAGGGACCACGATAATCCCGCGGCCGATAATCGTCCCGACGAGGCCGGGCCGGGTGTCACCCGCGCCGCGCAGCGCGCCGTTGACGACCATCGCAAAGGCCAGAATGGGCTGCGCGAGCATGTTGACGCGGATGTACGAACTCCCCGCGCTGACGACCGTCGGGTGGGCGCTGGGCTCGAAAAGCCTGACGAGCGTGGGGGCAAAGATGAAAAGGGGCACCGCGATGGCGGACATGACGACCACGCCCAGCGCGAGCGCGACGTTGCCCTCCGCCCGCGCCTCCTCGACCTGCCAGGCCCCGAGCGCCTGCCCCACCAGGCTCGTCGCCGCCACGCTGATGGCGAGCCCCGGCATGAAAGCCAGCGACTCGACCTGCAAGCCAATCGCCAAGGCCGCCGCGCCGTAGGTGCCCGCCGCGGTGGAGGTGACGATGCGCAGAACGAGCAACTGCGCGCTGTTACGCACCACGCCCTGCAGCCCCGAGGGCACGCCGATGGCTAAGATGTCGCCAAACATCCGCCAATTGGGTGAGTAGGAGCCGGGGAGGAGCCGAATCACGTTCTTGCCGCTGTAAAAAATCATGAGCCCCGCCCCCACACCGATGGCCCGCGCACAAACCGTCCCCAGCGCCGCGCCCGCCACGCCAAACTCAGGCAGCGGGCCGGGACCGAACATAAAAAGGTAGTTAAAAAGGATATTGAGCACGTTGATGCCGCCGCTCAAATAAAGCGGCGTGACCGTGTCGCCCGCGCCCTGCATGAGCGAGTTGATAGAAAAGTTGCCGACCAAGAAAACCGTACCCACGAAGAGTATTTGCAAGTAAGTCGTTCCCAACGTGACCGCCCGCGGATCGCCGTCGGAGTTGAGAAACGTGAGCAGCGGCTCCGCGGCGAACCAGCCGACAACGCTCAGAACGAGCGCCAAGAGCACCGTGAGCGAGAGCGACTGCTTTGTGACAAACGAGAGCCTGGCGGGGTCGCGTGCCCCCTTGGCCTGCGCGGCCAGCGCCATCGAGCCCGCGGTGACCGACAGGACCGCGACCAAGACGAGCATCCGCACCGTATTGCCCATGCCGACCGCGGCGATCTCGATGGGTCCCAGCCGCCCCGCCATGAACACGTCAACGACGTTGACGAGGCTTTGCATCAGGTTGGCTAAGATGACCGGAAAGGCGAGACGCCAGACGCGGCTGAACATGGGGAGGTGGGGGCGCAAAAGAGAGGGAATCACAGCGAAGTCACGTAGGGCACTCTACCGGCTTACTCGCACCTTTTTTGTAATTTACCGCCGAGGCTTTAAACGTTTTTAAAGGTCTAGGGCGTACTCGAGCTCTACCGGCGCGTGGTCCGACAAGACCGGCTCGCGCGGGACAATTCCCCGGTACACTTTGGCGGCCACGTCCGGCGTCGCCAGTTGATAATCGAGCCGCCAGCCCACGTTGCGAGAGCGCGCCCCCGTCCGCAGCGACCACCAAGAATAGACGGGCGTGTTGGGTCCAACGAATTCGCGGTAAGCATCCACCAGACCGAGTGCTAAGAAGGAATCAAACCACGCCCGCTCTTCGGGCAAAAAGCCGCTCGTTTTCTGATTGCTGCGCCAGTTGGTCAGGTCAATCTCGCGGTGTGCGATGTTGAGGTCGCCGCAAAGGAGGAGGCTCCGGCCCTCTGAAAGAAGGTTTGCAACATGCTCTCTAAAACTTTCTAAAAAGCGCATCTTGAACGCTTGGCGTTCGGGCTGACTCGAGCCCGACGGCACGTAAACGCTCAGCACGCTCAGATTCCCAAAGTCGGCGCGGATGACGCGGCCCTCGAGGTCGTAAACCTCACAACCCATGCCCACCAGCACTCTGTCAGGCTTTCTCTTGGACAAGATGCCGACGCCGCTGTACCCGCGCCGCTCGGCGGGGTGCCAGTGGGCGTGTTCGAAGCCCGGCAGCGCCGGAATGACCGCGTGGTGCGCCTTGAGTTCCTGGACGCAGAGCACGTCCGGGTCGCGCGCCGCCAAAAATTCGGACAGGCCCTTGCGGAACGCCGCGCGGACGCCGTTTAAGTTGAGGCTGATAACGCGCACCCTTTTACCTTACCGCGTCCCGTCGTCCGGCTGAGAACGGCAACTCAACGTTTAGTTGGATGCACAAGTCACTTCGTCAATAATCTCTAAAGCAACCGCTTTTCTTTTCAGGCAATCACCCGTCAGCAAATTGTTAAACCGGGCGTCACCGATAACTTGAGGGGCAAGCCTGAACATGTCAGAGTTCGCGGGTACGGGCATGTCGCGGACGAGAAAGGGACCCGACAGGAGTTGCCAAAAAGCTGTAGCGACTTCGTAGCTTATCTTTTCCTCGGTATGGCTATTCTGCAGTTTGCGCCTTGTGGATTCGAGCCAGTAGCGATTCTTCTCGACATCCGAAGCGTCGGATTTGTAGTCAGCACGCCACACGGGCAAAAGCTCGAGCAGCTTAGCAAAAGAGCCGTCGTCCAAAATGATTTTCATGTCCTCGAGCGTGTACCACCAGCTAGGTTTTTGTTTCCAAACAGCGGGGTGGGTAAAGATATGAAGCTCGGTGTGGTGCTGCAAATGTGTGAGCTTATGAAATGCCTGCTGTTCTCCCACACCGATGAGGTCTAAGTCCGAAAAGTTGCCGCTGTCGCCTCGAGCTCTCGAGCCAATCACGGCCAACGCGCTGAGGCTGAAATCCCGAATAAGCTCATCCAACTCGCTCATAACGGTCTTCTTGTGCAGCTAACAGGCTTTTTATGCTCTCCTCCGCCTCACGGCTTACATCCTGCAAAGGCGCTCGTGGATAGCCCGCCGGGAGCCCCTGCGCCCGCAGCGCGGCCTTGAGCCCCGGCACGCCGTAGAGCGCGGTCACGGCCAACGCGAGCGGGTTGTAACGCAGTTGCGCACGCCGCGCCGCCTCTAAATCACCGCGCGAAAAGCTCTCGAGCATCCCCCGATACGCCCGCGCCGCCACGTTCGCCACCGCCAGGATGCCGCCTTTGGCACCCAGAGAAAGCGCGGGCACAAAGGTGGGCGCGTTGCCGGTCAGCACGGTAAAGTCTGCGGGCACGTGGCGCATAATCTCGGTGAGGGCCATGATGTTGCCGCTCGAGTCCTTGAGCCCCACCACCCGCTCGTGCTGAGCGAGCGTCCCGACAAGCGCGGGCGAAAGGCTCAGCGTTGTCGCGGCGGGGATGTTGTAGAGCATTAAGGGTAACGGGCTCGAGTCGGCCAGCGTGAGGTAGTGTTGCGCGAGCACCCCGTCCGTCATCGCGCCCTTGTAGTAGTGAGGCGGCAGGACGAGCGCCGCGTCCGCGCCCGCCGCGGCGGCCTCCTCGTTACGCGCCGCCACCAGCCGCGTCGCCTCGCCGCCCGTGCCCGCGAGCATGATTTTGTTTTCGGGGATGGCTTCTCGAGCACTCTCCAGCACCCGCCGCCGCTCCTCCTCGCTCAAAAAGGCGGCCTCGCCGTTCGAGCCCAGAATGACAAAACCGTCCACCTCGGGCTCGAGCGCTCCTATAAGCCTCTGAAGCGCGTCTAAGTCAAGCTCGCCTATCCGCGTAAAAGGCGTAGGAACCGGGGGGATGATGCCGCTGAGCGTTATGTGTGCCATAGGAGAGTCTACCCTGTGAGAGGGATAAGAACTGAGATGAAAGGGGCACCACCCAACGCTTTTCTCTCATCACTCACCACTAACCCCTCCCCACCCTCTTGCGTTATGCTACTCCCCCATGCCCTCTCCCGCTCCCTCTCGAGACGCCAACACCGCCCGCCTGCTCATCTCCTGCCCCGACCGCCCCGGCATCGTCGCGGCGGTCTCGCAGTTTCTCTACACGCACGGGGCCAACGTGCTCGATTCCTCGCAGCACTCGACCGACCCCTCGGGCGGCACCTTTTTTATGCGGATGGTGTTTCGGATTGACGGCTTGGACGTGAGCCGGGCGGGGCTCGAGCGCGCCTTTGCCGAGGTCGTCGCCAAGCCCTTCGGGATGGACTGGCGTATCGCCTACGCCGATAGAGTCAAGCGCATGGCGGTGATGGTTTCTAAATACGACCACTGCTTGCTCGAGCTCCTCTGGCGCGCGAGAAGCGGCGAGTACGACGCGGAGATTCCCTTTGTCGTGTCCAACCACGAGGACCTGCGCGAGTTGACGGAAGGGTTCGGCCTGCCCTTTTATCACTTTCCCGTGACCAAGGAGACCAAGGAGGCGCAGGAGGCGCAGGTGTTGGAGCTTCTCGAGGGCCAGGTGGACGTCGTCGTGCTCGCGCGCTACATGCAGATTCTCACGGGCGGTTTTGTGGACTGCTACGAAAAACGCATCATCAACATCCACCACTCGTTCTTGCCCGCCTTTGTGGGCGCGAATCCCTACAAGCACGCGTATGAACGCGGCGTCAAGCTTATCGGCGCGACGGCGCACTACGTGACCGAGAGCTTAGACGAGGGTCCCATCATCGAGCAGGACGTGCGCCGCGTGTCGCACCGCCACAACGTGGGCGATTTGGTGCGGGTCGGGCGCGAGATTGAGCGCGCGGTGCTGGCAAGAGCGGTGGCGGCACATTTGGAGGACCGGGTGCTCGTCTTTGGCAACAAGACGGTGGTGTTCTAAGGGTGTTCCGGTTTCAAAAAGAAGTGATGCTTTAAGAAACAGTTTGGTAGAGTAAACCAGCTCGAGGCTCCACCAAAAAACTCGGCCAAGACCCTTAGAAAGAGCACGGTTGGGAGAACTCATGAAAACGCATTCTATTCACATCGGCCCCGAGCACCGCGACCTGCCCGTCGTCAGCGTGGGCGCGGTGTCCGTGGCGCTCCTCAACCTCCTGGGCGACGCCGCCCTGACCGAGGCCGCCGCCGAGGCGCTTAGCGCGAAGATGCCGGGCGGCGTGGACGTGCTCGTCACGCCTGAAGTAAAGGCGGTGCCTTTAGCCCACGCGATGAGCGTGCGCACCGGCATCCCTTACGTAGTTGCGCGCAAAACCGAGAAGCCCTATATGGTGGACGCCGTGTCCAAAAGCGTGCTTTCCATCACCACGGGCAAGCCGCAAACGTTGGTCATTGACGGCGCCAATGTTGACCGCATCCGGGGCAAGCGCGTCGCCATCATCGACGACGTGGTGAGCACGGGCGGCACGTTGCGCAGCCTGTCGGAGCTGCTGAGTGAGATTGGCGGCGAAGTTGTCGCCACCTTGGCCGTGTTTACCGAGGGCGACGAGCGCGAGGACGTGATTTCGCTGGGGCACCTGCCGCTTTATCCGCAGGAGGCGGGAGTTTAGACCCCAGCGAGTACACAGGGTTAACATCGGCAGCCGGGGCGGAGGCGTGGCGGGGACGGGCTTTTCTCCCGCTCTTTAGACGTGTGTCTTTACGGTGAGCGTTTTGGGACGCCCCAAGCTCTCTTTTGACAACACCCGACATGCTAGACTGCGGACTTACCTGACACTCGAGCGCCCTTGATCCAAGAAGTCTCGAGCCCGTCTCACCTTCCGAAGAAGTTTGTCCGCCCACCTCCTCTGGAGCCCCCCATGCCCACCTCCAGCGACGCCAAAGAGCGCATCCGCCAACGCCTCGACATCGTCGAGGTTGTGAGCGAGACCGTGGCGCTCAAACCGGCGGGGCGGGGGCAGTACAAGGGCTTATGCCCCTTCCACGGCGAGAAGACCCCGTCGTTTCACGTCCACCAGGAGCGCGGCTTTTTCTACTGCTTCGGCTGCGGGGCCAAGGGCGACGTGTTCGATTTCGTGATGCGCGAGCAAGGGGTGGACTTTTTCGAGGCGCTGCAAACCCTGGGGCACCGGGCGGGTATTGAAGTCACGTCCGCGAGTCCCCAAAACAGCCGGCGGCGCGACCTTTACGACGTAAACGAACTCGCCTTGGAGTATTTCAAGTCGCACCTGTCGGCTCGAGATTGGCTGGCGCAGAATTACCTGTTGGGGCGCGGGCTGACGTTGGAGAGTGTCGAAGCCTTTGGCTTAGGCTACGCCCCCGAGAGCTGGGACGGCCTGCTCAAGCACGCGCTCCACAAAGGGATATCGGACCAGGACCTCCTGGACGCGGGCCTCATCGCCGAAGCTGATTCGGGGCGGCGCTACGACCGTTTCCGCCACCGGGTGATGTTCCCCATCAGGGACTACCTGGGCCGCGTCGTCGGCTTTTCGGGTCGCGTGCTGGACGACAGTATGCCCAAATACATGAATACGCCCGAGACCGACGTGTTCCGCAAGGCCGAACTCCTCTACGGTTTGGACCGCGCCAAGGCGGCGATTCGCGCCTCGCACGAGTGCATCGTCGTCGAGGGCTATATGGACGTGATCGCGCTCCACCAGACGGGCTTCGAGAACGCCGTGGCCTGCTTGGGCGCGACCCTGACGGGCGAGCAGGCGGAAAGCTTAAGCCGCCTCGATGTCGGACGGCTCTACCTCGCCTTTGACGCCGACGAGGCGGGGGGGCGGGCGGTCTTGTCGGGTTTGGAGCAGTCCGTGGGCCGCCAGTTTCTGGTCAAGGCGGTGCGGGTGCCCCACGGCAAAGACCCCGCCGACGCGGTGCTGGGCGGTCACATCGGGGCGTTTCGGAAAGCTCTGGGCGAAGGCTTGTCCGAGGTTGAGTTTCGCTTTCAGACGGTCATGGGTAAACATAACGTGGACGGGCTCGAGGGCAAAAAAGCTGTGTTGCAAGAACTCCTGCCCGCGCTAAGGCCGCGCGACGTGTTCGACCCTGTAGCCGCCGAAATGCGCCGTTTGGTCATCGACCACTTAAAGATTGACGGCGCGCGCTTGGACGACTGGGTGAGTTCCAAACGCACGCGCCGCTTAGACACAACCCAAGTCAAGGGGATGCAGCGCGCCCGCGGGGGGAGTTCGCAGGTGGCGGTCATCGAGTTGGAGGTGATTGCTTTGCTCTTGCTCGAGCCCGCCCGGCTCCGCGAACGCTTGTTTTTGCTTTCCGCCGCCCTACCGCCCTCCCTCGACGCGGGTGATTCCCTCCTACGCGAGTTTCACGCCATCTGCGAGGAATGCGACTACGACGACCGCGCCATCCTGGGGCGCTACCGCGAGCGCGACGAGGGCCGCATCCTTTTCGAGCGGCTTTTCTCGCAGGAGGAGGCCGCCGAGGAGGAATTTGGACGCAAAATTGACGTCGAGGGGCACATCCAGAAGTCGCTCTCACGCCTCCGCGAACTCTACTTAGACGGCGAAAAAGAGAGCCAGCGCAAGCACCTGTTAGAAAGAATGCAGGAGGTGAGCGGCTACCTCACCGACCCGAACCTGCCGCCCGAAAAGCTCGGGCACTACTACGCCGAGCTGCGCGAAATCAACGCGATGTTGGCCGCCCGCGACGCCGAAAGGCGCATGAGAATGCCGCCGAGTTTGGCTAAGAAGCGGCGCTGAGTGAGTGCTAAACTTTAGGTATGAGCACGGTGAAACGGCTCGAGCGTTTGAGCGTTGAGGCGTATCTGGAGCTCGAGCGCCATTCCCCCATCAAACACGAGTATGTGGGCGGCATCCTCCACGCGATGGGCGGCTCGAGCGACAGCCACAATCGCGTCGCGGTCAACCTCATCGCACGACTTTACGAACCGAGCCGGGCGAGCGGCTGTCAGGTTTACGTGAACGACATGAAGGTGTATGTAAACGAACGGTTCTATTACCCCGACGTTATGGTCGTTTGTGCTGAAGACCCGGACCCTTACTACAAAACGCAGCCCTGCTTCATCGCCGAAATCCTTTCGCCCTCTACGGCTTCTATAGCCAGGCGTGAGAAGCTGGACGCCTATCTAACGTTGCCCAGCCTCCTTACTTATCTTCTGATAGATACCGAAAAGCGGCGTATAGAGGGTTACAGCCGCACAGCGCAGGGCTGGCAGGTGCAGGTGTGGGAGGATGAAGGAGAGGTGCCCGTTGCTCGCTTGGGGGCTTTCCTCGAGCTTTCAGACATCTACGCAGGGCTCAACCCTACTGGTTGATAAGCAAATACCCTTCGCTCACCCCAAACCTTTTCGCGTCCCCATAATTCTGGAAAAGGATATCCGCAGAACTTTTGTAACGGCGGTTCATCGTGTCGTTGATGACGCCCTCGAACTCCCGGCCGTCGGCGGTCACGACGACCGCGCGTTTGCCGCAGAGGTGTTTGGTGCGGCCCGCGAAAAAGAGGTCCTGGCTCACCGCGATTTGGTTGTCTAGGGTCGGCCCGCAGGAACTGATGTGGGGCGTCGCGTCGGTCTGGCCCGCGACCGCGTTGTAAGCCGTGATTCTGTTTAGAGGGATGGGGCCGGGTTCGGCCTCCGACGTACCGGATAGGGTCGCAAAAAACAGGACGGTCAGCAGCGCGAGCGGCACCAACAGGGCTAACTTGTGGCTCATGGTCTTTCTCCCGGATTGTGTGCTCGTTGGCCGGAGTGAGGGAGCGCGGTCAAGCAGCCGAGCCCACCTCACTCGCTAGTGCTTAAAGAGTGAAACCCATCGGGGTGTGAGAAATTTCATATCTTCATGAGATACGGTGGTTTTGCTCACCTTTTCACCGTGGTCAATTCGTGGTAAAGCAGCCTGGTGAGAAGGAGTCTGGGAAAGAACGTTAGAATGAAGGTGCTTTTGTAGATGCTTACCATTGTCTCTAAGCCTGGTTGCTCGAGCCCCACGCCGTTAAGAACCAGCCACACCCCTTTACGAAAGGACGTCCACCATGAACATCACGCTCCTGACCAACGAGTACCCGCCGCACATCTACGGCGGGGCGGGCGTCCACGTGGAGTACCTCACGCGCGAACTCGTCCGTCTGGAAGAGGGCGCGAACCAGGTGCGGGTGCTCTCCTTTGGCGACCAGTCTGAGGAGCAAGGCAACCTCACCGTTCAAGGTGTAAAGCCCGAGACCGTGCCCGAGGTGGCGGACCCGCGCTTTGAAAAGTTCATGGACACCTTGCAGCGCGACCTCATCATGGCGGGGCGGGTCGAGGAGGCGGACATCGCCCACTGTCACACCTGGTACACGCACCTTGCGGGCCTGCTCGTCAAACCTCTCACGGGGGCCAAGCTGGTGCTGACGACGCACTCTTTGGAACCCCACCGCCCCTGGAAGGTCGAGCAGCTGGGCGCGGCCTACCATGCGAGCTCCTGGATTGAAAAGACCGCTTATGGGAACGCCGACGGCGTCATCGCCGTGTCCGAGTCGATGAAGCGCGACGTGCATGAGCTTTATGATGTGCCCTTTGAACGGATTCGCGTCATCCCCAACGGCATCGACCCCGAGCAGTACCGCCCGACCTTTGACGAGGAGGTTTTAAGGCGCTACGGCGTGGACCCGGAGGTGCCGTTCGTGCTCTTTGTGGGGCGCGTCACCCGGCAGAAGGGGATTTTGCACCTCGTGAACGCAATTAAGCACCTTCAACCCGGCGTGCAGGTGGTGCTCTGCGCGGGCGCGCCCGACACCAAAGAGATAGAGCTCGAGATGACCGCCGCGGTCGAGCGAGCGCGGGGGGGCGAACAAAATATCGTCTGGATTCCCAAAATGGTCCCCAAAGACGACATCATCGTCCTCTACAGCCACGCGGCGGTCTTTGTCTGCCCGTCGGTATACGAGCCTTTCGGCATCATCAACTTGGAGGCGATGGCCTGCGAGACGCCCGTGGTGGCCTCCGCGGTAGGGGGCATCCCCGAAATCGTCGTGCCGGGGGAGACGGGGCTGCTCGTGCCCCTGGGGGAGACGGACGAAAACTTCGAGCCGGAGGACCCCGAGCGGTTTTCAAAAGGTCTGGCGGAGGCCGTGAACGAGCTTCTTAACGACCCGGAGCGCGCGGCGGCGATGGGCAGGGCCTCGCGTGAACGCGTCGAGGAACGCTTTTCGTGGCGGGCGGTGGCGGAGGAGACGCTCGAGTTCTACCGGAGCCTGCTCTAAAGATTTTGTCGAGGGCTGTTATACTGCCTCACAAAATGCCTACTGCGTCTGTATTTTGTGGGGGAGGAACAATGTTCATTCAGATCAACATGGTTTTTAGAGCGTTACTCTGGAGCTTCACATGCTGATCGGCTACCACGCCTCGCACGAGCAGTTCGCGCCGAGCGCGCTGCTGGAACTCGTCCAGCGCGCCGAGGCCGCGGGCTTCGGCGCGGCGATGTGCTCGGACCACATCCACACCTGGAGCGTCCGGCAGGGCGAGAGCGGCTTCGCCTGGTCCTGGCTCGGCGCGGCGTTGCAGGCGACTAATCTTTCCTTTGGCGTGGTGAACGCGCCGGGGGGCCGTTACCACCCCGCCGTTATCGCCCAGGCCGCCGCGACGCTCACCGAGATGTTTCCGGGGCGCTTTTGGATCGCGCCGGGGAGCGGGCAAGCCTTGAACGAGCACATCACCGGGGAGCGCTGGCCCACCAAGCCGGAGCGCAACCAAAGGTTGTTGGAGTCCGTCGAGGTGATGCGCGCCCTCTGGCGGGGCGAACGTGTAGACTTTGAGGGCACCATCCGCGTGGAGAACGCTCGCGTGTGGTCGCTGCCCGAGGAGCCCCCGCCCGTAATTGC
Source organism: Trueperaceae bacterium (assembly GCA_965214995.1). GTDB lineage: Bacteria > Deinococcota > Deinococci > Deinococcales > Trueperaceae > CBDCCT01. The sequence continues at coordinate 1,431,636 of CBDCCT010000002.1, read as the reverse complement.
CGCCGCGGTTACGCCCGAGACCGCCGAGTGGGTAGCGGGCTGGGCGGACGGTTTTATTACGGTGTCGCGGCCTCCCGAAAAACTCAAAGAAGTCGCCCAAGCCTTCCGGCGCGGCGGCGGCGAGGGCAAGCCCATGTACCTCCAGGCGAAGCACGCCTACGCGCGCACGGACGACGAGGCGCTCGAGGGCGCCTACGACCAGTGGCGCACCAACATGTTCGGCTCTGCGGTCTTGACCGAACTCCGCACCACCGAACAGTTCGACTTGGCCGCGCGCCGGGTGAGGCGCGAGGATGCCAAGGACAAGGTGCGCGTGTCCGCCGACCCTGACAAACACGTGGCTTGGTTACAAGAGGATAGGGAACTCGGCTTCGAGCGCGTGTACGTCCATAACGTCTGCCGCAACCAGGAAGAATTCATCGACGCCTTTGGGGAGCGCGTGCTGCCCGCGTTCAGGAAGTGAGTAACGTGTTAGGCGCAGTTTTCTTACAAGAGAGGTGTGAAGAAGGGGCGGGAGACTCGAGCGCGTCGGTTCCGTTCCCACATCATTCTTTGTGTGGTGAGAGAAAATGAAGCGCAACCTCTGGTACAAACACGCCGTCCTCTACTGCCTCGACGTCGAAACCTACTATGACGGCAACGGCGACGGCGTCGGGGATTTTGGGGGCTTGACCGCGCGCCTGGATTACCTCGCGGGGTTAGGCGTCACCTGCTTGTGGCTGCTGCCCTTTTTCCCGACGCCGAACCGCGACAACGGCTACGACGTGATGGACTACTACAGCGTGGACCCGCGCCTGGGCACGCTGGGCGACTTCGTGGACTTCATGACCGAGGCGCGCGAGCGGGGGCTCCGGGTCATCATCGACTTGGTTATCAACCACACCTCCGACCAGCACCCCTGGTTCGAGGCCGCGCGTCAAGATAGAGATTCGCCCTACCACCATTACTACGTCTGGTCCGACACAAAGCCCGAGGATGCCGACGAGGGCGTCATCTTTCCCGGCGTGCAGGAGACGACCTGGAGCTATGAGGAGGGGGTTGACGCCTACTACCTGCACCGCTTTTACAAGCACCAGCCCGACCTCAACATCGCCAACGAGGAGGTGCGCGAGGAGATTCGCAAAATCATGGGCTTTTGGCTCGAGCTGGGCGTCTCGGGTTTTAGAGTAGACGCCGCGCCCTTTGTGATCGAGCTCAAGGGCATCGAGGGGACCGCCGCGGACATCGAGGTGGACGAGCCCTACGACTACCTGCGCGAGTTCCGCGACTTTCTATCCTGGCGGCGCGGCGACGCCATCCTCCTGGCCGAGGCCAACGTGGCGATGGACCGGGTGCCCGACTACTTCGGCGACGGCACGAAGCTCCACATGCTCTTTAACTTCATGCTCAACCAGCACCTCTTTTTGGCCTTGGCGCGGGAGGAGGCGGCGCCGCTTAAGAAAGGCTTTCATGAACCCCCAGACATCCCCCCTTCCGGGCAGTGGGCCAACTTCTTGCGCAACCACGACGAGCTCGACTTAGGAAGGCTCGAGGAGGGGGAGCGCGAGGAGGTTTTCGAGGCTTTCGCGCCCGAGGAGGACATGCGCTTATACGACCGCGGCATCCGCCGCCGCCTGCCGCCGATGCTGGGGGACGCGCGCAAGCTGCGGCTGGCGCACAGCCTGCTGCTCACCCTGCCCGGCACGCCCGTGCTGCGCTACGGCGAGGAAATAGGCATGGGTGACAACCTTGAATTAGACGAACGCAACAGCGTGCGCACGCCCATGCAGTGGTCGGGCGAGCCCAACGGCGGCTTCTCGACCGCGCCCGAGGGGGAGCTTATCCGCCCGCCCATCAAGGGGGGACCCTACGGCTTTGAAAAGGTCAACGTGGCGGACGAGCGCTTGGAGCCCGACTCGCTCCTCAACTGGATGGAGCGGGCCATCCGCGCGCGCCGCGACCTCCCCGAGTTCGGCTGGGGGAAAACGCGCATTTTGGACGTTCAAGACCCCGCCGTGTTCGCCCACCTCTGCGCCTGGCGCGGCGGGGCGGTGCTGGCGGTGCATAACTTCTCCGGAGAGGCGCGCGCCGTCACCCTCGACTTAAGCGACTACGAGGCGCGCGACCTCATCGACCTGTTGGGCGACAAGCGTTACGAGAACGTCGGCGGCTCGCACGAGGTCAAGCTCGAGGGCTACGGCTACCGCTGGTTCCGGCTCGACGGCGTCCGGCGGCGGGGGGGCTAGACGCGCACGCCGCCCTCCTCGTCACCTTCTTTACTTGCACCTGCGCGCGCGGAGCGTGCGGGCCGCCTCGCGCAGACTTTCGCACTCGCGGGCGCTCAGCTTGAGCGCCCCTTGCAGGACGACTTCGTCCGCACGCCCTCGGGCGGCGCGGCCCTCTCCCTTGCGCAAGAGGGCGTCAAGCTCCTCCGTTAGTTCCGCCAGGTCCCCATGTGATGGAAGGGCGACGAGCACACGCCTGGCCTCGGTCGGCTCGAGTTTGAGCAGCCCGCCTCCCAGCGCGTGGCCCTCCAACTCCACGCTCAAACTCGTGAGCGAACTCAGCCAGAGCGCGCTCAACATATTTTTCGATACTGGACTGTGGGGACGCAAACGCACGACGTGCAGGGTGTTGGGCGCAACCGCCCCCGCGTCGTTTGTCACCAGTTGAGGTCTTGAACCGCTCATGTACGTTAGGAACGCGTCGGCTTCATGCACATGCGGCACGACGTACCAGGGCGAGCGGATGCGGCATTTGTAAGCCCTATGGACGCCCGCCGCCTCGCCGTGCTCGAGATAACGCCTCACCCCCTCCGGCAGAGGGTCCTCAGGTGGATGGACGCTCAAGTCCAGCAGATACCCGGCGTCGCCGTTTTTTGCCCCCTCAGCCCAATCTTCGCACCCAAAACGGACACTTTGAAACGCGCCTCCCCGAAAAACGGCGCGCCGTAGAAAGTTCTGCGGAATGTTCCAGCTCGCCACGTCCTCTTTGCCAAGGTGAAAAAATTTGTTGGCCCCCGTAACGTAGCCAATGCCCACCTCGGCGAGTTCGCCGAGCCGCTTGACGCGCCCGCTCGAGCCCAGCTCCCGGTAGAGCTCTCGAGCGTCCGGGGATAAAAAATAGCTGACGAGTTTGTCTTTTCCGTTAAGAAGTGCGGGCGTGTCCAGGCGACTTATTTTTTGTAAAAACGTACTTGAAGGCTCGAGCGCCCGCACCGACTCAACATCGCGCCAAAAAAGCCCCTTAAAAGCGGCACCCCGTCCCTCGGCCAGGACGAGCAGCGTGTCCTGGCTCAGGTGGGGGAAAAGAGGCTCTCTAAAGGTGAGCAGCGTAATCGAGCCGAACGATTCTGTGAGGTGGCGCAGCACCGGGCGCGCGTAGCCAGCGTGGCCGAGTTCGATCGGAACGACCATGCCCAGCCTGCCGCCGGGTTTGAGAAGGGAAATGCTGTGGACGAGAAAGGGGGCCCAGGCGCTCGAGCGCCCGCTCAACAGCACGCCCTGCGCCTCCGCGCGCGCTAACGCCCTGGACCTGACGTCACCCGAGAACTTTTGATAGCGGATAAAGGGCGGATTGCCTATCACCGCGTCTAGCGGAAGGAGTCCCGTACCTGCGTCTACGTCGAAGAAGTTTGCCTGACTGAGGTTCTGGGGGGGCAGGCCTCGAGCCGCCAACGAACTGGACACGTGCGCATAAACCTCCGGGTCGAGTTCGGCGCCGTAGAGGCTGCGCGCGTCGCCGCCCAGGTGCTCGAGGCGTTCCGCCGCGGCCTCTAAAAACACCCCGCCGCCGAAACTTGGGTCAAGCGCGTGGTCATGGGGCGACCGGAGGGCCCAAGCCACCAGAAAGTCGGCGACGGCCCGGTCCGTGTAGAACGCGCCAAGCGTTTTGGCGCGTTCTCCGGTGGGTGTAAGGTTCACGTAGACGCCTTCACAGGGGCATCTTAACGTGATTTACAGGGGTTTCTCTTGTGGGGCGGGTTTACTGATGCAGTTCGCTCTAAAAGCTCACGCTTATGACGCCGTCTGTCAGGGTGATCTGCTCGCCGCTGTTGAGCACGCTGCCGCCCTCTAACGACGCCCCCAAATAGTAGCTCGGGTTGGCGACGAGGTCAGAGAGCTCGCCGCCGTAGTCGCGCCCGCCGATCTCGATGCGCTTGGTTTCGCCGGGCTCGAGCATAATCGCGTCGGAGAGCACCGTGTCGCCCGCGCCTACGGGCGCACAAAAGGTGTCGCTGCCCTCCCGGCCCACGGGCGCGACCACGCGCCCGTAGACGCGGAAGGTGACGGGGCCGGGCGAGCCGATAAGCGACTCCGCCTCGTAGGTGGCGTTCGCCGTGTACGTCGCGCGCCTAAAGTTCGCGGGCGCGCTTTCGTTGCTCCTGACGTAACACACGTTTCCGCCGCTGCTCTGGGCGGGCAAGACGACGTCTTGTATGGAGATGCGCACGGGTGCAAACGAGCAGGCTGTCAATACAAAGAGCAGGAACGTAAGAGACATGAGGCGTTTCATAAGCTCCTACCCTAGCAAAACCCCCGGTGACAAAACCGGGGGTTTCTCATACTTACGGTGTGGAACAGCTTTAAGCTTGCGCGGACGGGGAGGCGCCAGTCACGTCGTCGCTGGGGGGCGGGACGAAGTCGCTCGCCGCTTCCTCTTGTAGCATGATGTTTAGCACCTCGGTAAAGTTCTTGACCGTCGTGACGGTGAGTTCGTCCATGATGGCGTCGGGCACGTCCTCCAGGTTGGCCTCGTTGGCCTCGGGGATGATGACGTGCTGGATGCCCGCCTGATGCGCCGCCAGGAGCTTCTCTTTCACGCCGCCGATGGGCAGCACGCGCCCGCGCAGGGTGATCTCGCCCGTCATGGCGATGTCGCCGCGCACCGGGCGGCCCGTAAGCGCCGAGACCACGGCGGTCGCCATCGCGATGCCCGCCGAGGGGCCGTCTTTGGGCGTGGCACCCTCCAACACGTGGATGTGCAGGTCGCGGTTCTCGTAAAAGTCTTCGGGAATGTTGAAGTGCGCGCTGTGCTTGCGCAGGTAAGCGATGCCCGCCTGCGCGGACTCCTTCATCACGTCGCCCAACTGGCCCGTGAGCGAGAGCTTGCCCTTGCCGGGCACCGCCACCGCCTCGATGTCTAAAGTCACGCCGCCAATCGAGGTCCAGGCGAGGCCGTGCGAGAGCCCGACCTGCGGCTCCTTATCGGCCTTGTCGTCGCGGAAGGGGGGCACGCCCAGGAGGCTGCGAATCGCGCGTTCGTCCAGGGTACGCACGCCCTCCCACGGCGTGTCTAAGTATTCCTTGGCCGACTTGCGCGCGAGCTTGGCGATGGTGCGGTCTAGGTTGCGCACGCCGGCCTCGCGGGTGTACTCGGTGATGACCTTGCGCAGCGCCTCGTCACTCACTTCCAGCTTGTCCTGAAGCCCGTGGTCCTTGAGCTGCCGCGGCAGGCGGTAGCGCTTGGCGATCTCGACCTTCTCGTCTAACGTGTAGCCCGAGATCTGGATGACCTCCATGCGGTCCAAGAGGGGCCGCGGGATAGTCTGGAGCGTGTTGGCGGTGGTGATGAACATGACCTTGGAGAGGTCGTAGGGCACTTCTAAGTAGTGATCGGCAAAGGTGTTGTTTTGCTCAGGGTCCAAGACTTCCAACAGGGCCGACGAGGGGTCGCCGCGAAAGTCGGCGGTCATTTTGTCGATTTCGTCGAGCAAAAAGACCGGGTTGACCTTGCCCGCGGTGCGCATCCCCTGGATGATGCGGCCCGGCAGGGAACCGATGTAGGTGCGGCGGTGACCGCGGATTTCGGCCTCGTCACGCACGCCGCCCAAGCTCATGCGCACGAACTCGCGGTTCAAGCTCCGGGCGATGGACTTGCCCAGGCTCGTCTTGCCGACGCCGGGCGGACCGACGAGGCAGAGAATGGGCGCTTTGTAGTTCGCGCCTTCCATATCTTTGGTGAGCTGGCGGACTGCCAAGAACTCTAAGATGCGCTCCTTGGGCTCCTCGAGCGCATAGTGGTCTTCATCGAGAATCGTCTCGGTGTGCGCGACGTCTAGGTGCTCTTCGTCCATTTCGGACCAGGGGAGTTCCAACATCACGTCCAGGTAGGTGCGCACCACGGTCGCCTCGGGGGAGCCGCCGGGCATCTTCTCCAGGCGGTCGATTTCCTTCAAGGCGCGCTTTTTGGCCTCTTCGGGCATCCCCTTCTCGTCAACCTTGTTGCGCAACTCCTCGGTTTCGGCCACGCCTTCTTCGCCACCGAGTTCCTTTTGGATGGCCTTCATCTGCTCGCGCAGGTAGTACTCGCGCTGGTTCGAGTCCATCTGCTGCTTGACGCGCGCCGAGATTTGTTTCTCGGTGTCGAAGCGCTCGAGGTCGCGCGACAGGAAACCGTAGGCGAGCTCCAAACGCTTGACCGCGTCCGTTTCTTCCAGGGCCGCTTGCTTGTCTTCAACGGGCCAGGTGCTGTATTTGGCGACCATGTCGGCCAACGCGCCCGCGTCCTTGAGGCCGCGCAAGTTCTCTAGGTGAAACGAGTCCAGACGCAAGTTCTTGTTCTGCTGCGTGTACTGCGCGAAGGCGGTTTTGGTCTGCTCGATAAGCGCCTTGGTGCGCGTTTCGTCGCCCGCGTTCGTCTCGGGCAGCGTGCGGACGTTCGCGCGCAAAGAGCCGCCGGGCACGTAAGAGGTGACTTGCGCCCGCTCGCGGCCCTCGACAAGAACTTGCAGGGTGTCGTCGGGCAGGCGGATGACTTGCTTGACGACGCCCAGGGTGCCGACGTCGTAGAGGTCTTCGCCCGTGGGATCGTCCACGCGGGGTTCGCGCTGGGTGAGGAGCAGCACGCGGTTGTCCGCGGCCTGCGCCTCCTCGAGCGCACGTTTGGATTTCGGGCGGCCCACGTCCACGTTTTCGAGCGTCCGGGGCAGCACCACTTGCGTACGGAGTGCAATTATGGGTAGTTCCCAGTCCATAGCCCTAAGTAAACTGCAAAAGCCGCCTCTCTACCGTAAGGTGGCTGACGGGAGGCCGAATAGGGCGGAACGTCAGGAGGGCTGAGAGTTCAAAAGCGTGTGGAGAAGGGGAACGACGGCGCTCGAGCCCTCCACCCCGTAAACACCCTCGAGCGAGATGTGAAGTTCTTCCGCCAGAAAGTCTGTGATACGCGTCCAGCGTTCGCCAACGGTCACAAGCGGTTTTGGGGCTGCGTCCGAAAAAGGCGCGACGAAGGCTAAGTTCCAGGCGACCATGATTTCGGTAAGCGTGCCGACGCTACCGGGCAGCGCGACCGACGCCGCCGAAAGGTCGGTGATTTGGTGGATGCGCTCTAACAGCGTCTCCGCCGTGATTTCTCGAGCCACGTACGCATTAACCCCCGCGCGTTTGGGAAACACCCTGGGCGCGCTTACGCCGATAATGTCGTGTTCGCCCTCGCCTTCCGCGTACCCCTTGCTCACCGCCTCCATCAGGCCGCCGTAGCCGCCCGTCGCCAGCGCGAACCCGGCCTTGGCGAGGGCGGCCCCCAGAGTCTCGGCTTCCCGCCATTCTGGGTCTCCCGGTTCCGCTGCGGAAGCGCCGAAAACAGCGATGACTTCGGGGGTGATGATTTCAGACATGGGTAGCCTTTTTGTTGGATTCATGAGTCATGAGGCGCTCGAGCCTCGCCACGTCCGGGTGCATCTCGAGTTTCTTGGCAAGCGCCAACGCGTCCACTATTTCCTCGTCGGGCCGAAGCTCGAGCCGGGCCACCCATGCCCGCAGTTGGAGCGGTGCGTGAGGTGCGACCCGCGCCTCCTGTTCAGCGCGTTCCAAGATAGCGGCGTCCTCACTCGCTACGCCCAGCGCGAGGAGGGCTCGAGCCGCGCCGACGCGGTCATGCGCGCTTTCTCCGCGTTCCAACGCCCGCCGCGCCACCGCCCGCCCCTTGGCCGGGTAGCCCCAGACCGCGTGCGCGTGGCCCAACCCCGCCAGGGGCGTGATGGTCAAGCGGTCGTCGCTCGAGAACTCGGTCAAACCCAGGGCGCGGCCGAAAAGCTCCGCCGCCGCCTGCCCCTCACCCTGGTCGAGCGCCGCCTCGCCTAACGCGCACAAGGTCGCCACGGCGAGCGCGCCGTCTCCTGTGGACTCGGCGCCGTTCCAGGCTTGTCCAAGATATACCTCAGCCTCTTCATAAAGGCCGAGGTAACGCAGCGTGTTGCCGAGCTGCAAGGCGCTATAGGGGTTGTCGCTCTCCTCCAACGCACTCCGCAAAACGTCCAGCGCCTCCCGGAGGTCGCCCAACCGCACCCGAAGGATGCCCACCCGCGTGAGCAGGGACGCGCGTTCGGCGGCTCGAGCAGTCTCGAGCGCCCGCAAGGACCACGAGAGCGCCTCGCGCAGCCGCCCCGCCTCGCTCCACGCGCTCGCCACCTCGGAAAACAGCGCGGGGTGATGCTCGGCCAAGAGGATAGTCTCATCAGAAGGCGGGGCGTGGGCGGCTCGAGCCTCACTCAGCCTCTCCCGGAGCGTCTGAACGTCAGTCACCCCACAAGCATACCCGTTTGCCACTCACCACTCACCACCGAATCCAAACTACACTGACGGCGAGTGAAAGTCCTGCGTGTTGCACTGAGGAAATTTGTGCTGCTGGGGTAAGGTAGCGCATGACAACGCCCGCCGAACGCCCACCGAACCTCGAGCCCATTTTCCGCGAGGCCACACGTGAGGACGTGGCGGCGGTGCAGGCGGTGGCGCGCGTAACGTGGCACGACACCTACCGCGGCATCTTGAGCGAGGGCGCTGTCAATGCGTTTTTAAAACGGGCTTATGGCGAACTGTCGCTCGAGCGTACCCGTTCGGAGGGCGGGCTGTGGGTGCTCGAGGAGGCGGGTGAAGTGCTTGGTTACGTGCGGCTTAGGGCGCAGGGCGACGCGGGCTACCTAAACGCCATTTACCTCCTGCCCGAGGCGCAGGGCAGGGGCCACGGGCGGCGCTTGTGGGCGGGTGCTGAGGCGTGGTTCCGCGCGCGGGGGCTGCGTGAAGTGTGCCTCACCGTGGCGGTAGAGAACCACAAGGCGCGGGGCTTTTACAAACGCCTGGGGTTTCGGGAGGTCAAAAACGTCCGCGGCGAAATGTTTGGGGAGCGGTTGGACGAACTCGAATGTGCTCTCTCCCTCTCACCCGAAAATTCCGGTTCCAAGTCCAGCACCAACCAAACAAAAAGCCCGACCTGAGTCGGGCTGTCGAGTCTGTACTAAGTTGAAGCTAGCTCCGCATTGCCTCTTTGTTCACGGTGTTCTCGGCAATCTGCGTGAGCTTTTTGTCGGTGTTGCCCTCTTCGTCGAGCGTTTCCTGAAGGAGCTTTTCGGCGTCGGTGTGCCCTAAGCGCTTCGCGTAGGTGCGCGTGGAGCCGTAGGCTGCGATTTCGTAGTGCTCGATGCGCTGAGCGGAGGCGATAAGCGCCACGTCCAGAGCGTCCCCAGGCTCATTATCAGAAAGCAAATCCTGCCCCTCTTTAATAAGCCCCTCCATCGCCTTGCACTTCTCGCCGCGGAGGCTGATGTTCGCCATCTGGCCGATTTGCTCCAAGCGGTCGCGCTGGGTTTTCGTTTGCTCGAGGTGCTGCTGAAACGCGCTCTTGAGTTCTTGCGAGGAGGCTTTCTCGGCCATCTTGGGTAGCGCCTGGGTAAGCTGATCCTCGGCGCTGTAGAGGTCTTTGAGTTGGTGCTCGAAAACGTCTTGTAAGGATGTGAGTTTCATGTTTCCCCCTTTTCACCCTTACTCTAGGAACGACGGGGCGAAAAAACAGTGAGACGCGCCCAAATCCCTATAGACCTTATAAAGACGTGCGAAAATTCACACCCGAGACCAGCGCAGCGCGTTGTGCTCCAAAGCGAGCGTCACCCGCCCCTCCTCGAGCAGATAGCTCAGGTAAGCCATGACCGTGCAGAGGTTGAGCGTATAGCGCGGGAGGTCGGTCATGACGACGCCCAGCGCGTCACTCGTGCGGGCGAGCACCGTGGCGATGTCCACGCCCGTTGCGGCCTCGGCCACCGCGCCCATAACCGCATCTGTGGCCCTCTCAAACGCGGCAAGATTGGCCTCAACGAGCCCCGCCACGTCTTCGGTAGGCTCACCGTGGCCGGGCAGCACGACCCTTGCCCCTAACGTTCCCACCCGCGCCGCGCTCTCCACCTGCCGCCCGACGTTTTGCCCGAAAGGCAGCGGGTACTTTTCCAGCACGCTCCCGCCAAACACCGCGTCCGCCGCTATCAAAATGTCGCCCACGCCCACCGAATAGTGGGTATGGGCGTGGCCGGAGGTGTCGAAAATCTCTAGGGTGAGGCCGTGAAGCTCGAGCCGCCCCGGACTCAGCAGCGCGTCTACGGGCGAAGGCTTGGCGAGGAGCCACTTGGAGAGCATTTCCTTGGGCGGCTGCGCTCCGCCGAAGAGGTAGACGGGCTCGAGCAGCGGGCTCTGCATGATGCTCGCCTCAAAGGGCGGCGCGTAAACGGGCAGGCCGAAGTTCCTGACCAAATACTCGTTGCCGCCGTAGTGGTCCGCGTGGGAGTGGGTGTTGAGAATAGCAACAGGTTTTACATTCAGCGCGTCACACGCCTTTTTGAGACGCCGCCCGTGGTCCTTGTCGCCGCCCGTGTCTACAAGTAAAGCCTCGCCGTCCCCGTTACCGACCACCGCCGCGTTGACGCCGCCGGGGAGGTAGTACACGTTGCTGCTCAGCTCTTGCAAATCCGCCACAGACTCAAGCTTAACAGCGATTTTCTAGTTACTCATCACGACGCCTCAACCGGGCGATAAAAAACCCGTCCAACCCGCCCAGCGGCAAAATATAAGACCCCTCAGGCGTGCTTGCAGCGGGCAGGTCAATCAAAAAGGGCTCCGCCTCAAAGTTTGGGTGCGACGCCAGAAACCAGCGCGTCATCCCCGCGCCCTCGGCGTGGGTAAGCGCGCAGACCGCGTAAAGAAGCGTGCCGCCCGGCGCGGTGAGCGCGGCGGCGGTGTGGAGGAGCGAGCGCTGAAGTTCTGCAAGCGTCTCGACGGTTTCTAAAGAAACGCGCGTGCGGATTTCCGGGTTGCCGCGCAGCGTGCCCGTGCCCGTACAGGGGGCGTCGAGAAGGACTTTGGAGGCGGGGGGGATGTCGGGCAAGGTGGTGAGGTCGTGGACCATACCCTCGGCGGTGAGATTTAAACGCTCTAAGTTACGCGTGGCGCGCGCCAACTTCTCCTCGTACAGTTCAATGCTCAAAGGCCGCGCTCCCGCCGCCGCGAGTTGCGCCGCCTTGACGCCGCTCCCGCTGGCGAGGTCCAGCACGCGCTCGCCCGGCTCGGGCTCCAAGAGCCTCACCGGCAGCGTCGAGCTCGGGTTCTGCGGCTGCACCCAGCCGCGCTTGAAAGCCGTAAGCTCCCCCAACGGTTTGGCGGGCCGCACCGCCAGCGTATCCTGGACGGGACCCAGCCGCACCTCGCAGCCCTCTTCTAAAAGGCTGTGGGAGGCTTGCGGGTGGTACGAGAGCAGCCAAAGCGGTTCGGGCTCGTTGAGCGCCGCGCCGATTTCGGCGGCCCTGTCCTCTCCAAAAAGTCCTCGCCACTCCTCCAACAGCCACCCCGGCAACCCCAACCGCTCGGCCTCGGAGAGCCCGTCCGGAACTTTCACCCGGCGCAGCACCGCGTTGGCGAGTCCCGAGAGCTTTTGATGCGTACCCTTAACGACCTCCACCCACTCATGAACAGCGGCGTGGCGGGGCGTATCACGTAAGAGAATGTCGTAAGCGCCCAGCCGGAGCGTGTCTAACACCTCCGGGGGAAGCTTGTCGGGGCGTTTAAGAAGGGGCCGCAGACACGCATCTAAAAAAATCTCGTAACGCAGCACGCCGTAAACGAGGTCGGTGACAAAGGCGCGGTCCTGGCCCGATAAATCATTTCGGTTTAACGCGCTGTTCAAGGCCGGAGCGGAAAAAGCGCCGCGGTGAACGCGGCGCAGAACGTCTAAAGCGGTTTTTCGTGCCTGGCTGATGGCTTAATCGCGGCTCAAGCCGATGAAGTAAAGAAGGTAAGCAATCGAGGTCGCGGCGGCGGCCACGTAGGTCATCGCGGCGGCGGTCAGGACTTTGCGCGCCCCGCCCGTGTCCGCCGAGGTCGCCAGCCCGAGCTTGTTGAGCTGCACCAGGGCGCGGCGGCTCGCGTCGAACTCGACGGGCAGCGTGACGAGTTGGAAGAGTACGGCACCCGCGAAGAGGAAAACGCCAATCTGCAAGAGCCCGGTGAATCCCAGCATGATGCCGAAAATCGCCAGCATCGGGCCGAACTGTGAGCCGATGTTGGCGACCGGCAGGATAGCCGTCCTGATTCGCAGCGGCGCGTAGGCCTTGGCGTGCTGGATGGCGTGCCCGACCTCGTGCGCGGCCACGGCCATGCCCGACACGTTGGCGTAGCCGTAATTGCCCTCGGACAGCCTCACCGTTTTGGTGCGCGGGTCGTAGTGGTCTGAAAGCATCCCCTTGACCGCTTCGACTTTAACGTCGTGCAAGCCGTTTTCGTTGAGGATGGCCCTGGCCGTTTCAGCCCCGGTTAAGCCCGACGTGTTGCGGACTTTCATCCACTTGTTGTAGGTGCCCTTGAGCCAGCCTTGGATTGCCATGCTGGCGACAAAAGCGACGATGCCGATGATGTAGTAACCGTAAATTCCCATGTTCTCCTGTTACCTCCGCGAATGAGATGGTTCAAGTGTAGCGTGCGCGTGGCTCACTCCATGTTCTTCGGCCACGCCGTACTCGAGCCCCACCGAACTCACTGGATATATTTTACCAGACAAGTTTACGGATGAGGCACGCATCTGATATAAGTATACTCAGATTTTGTGAAACACTTGTGAGTAGGGTGACTTGACTTTCGGCTCCAGAAGCTCTCTCAGTAGGCTTCTTCGTTTTCTTCATCCTCATAAGACTCGAGCGCCCGGTCCGGCTCGAGCGGATGCGATCGCACGCTAAAGCGCACGGCGGTGCGCTCCTCGTTTTGCAGCTCCAACTTGACAAAAGCGGGCTGCGTCGAGAGGTCCAAGCCGTCCCCCTCGATGTAGCTCCTCGCAATCGCAATGGCCTTGACCGCCTGGTTGACCGCCTGCGGCCCGATGGCCTGAACCTCGACTTCGCTCTCGCTCCGCAGAAGCGCGGCTATAGCGCCCGCAACCGAGTTGGGCCGGGAACTTCCCGAGACACGTAACGTTTCGATGGTGCACCTCCTGAAGCGAAAGCCGCCCGCTTGCGCGATTGTAGAACCTTAATGAAGCGACTGTCAACGTGGCCCGAAAAGCGCTTTCGCTTTCTTACACAGCGTTTTGTAGCATACTAGGTACCACACAGGAGGGTGAGCGAAAAAGAAAAAGTTAACAGCGCCCCAGCAGCCTTTCCTCATCCTACCCTTATTTTTGACCAGGATGCACGTTCCTAAAGCCGCTTGACACCCCTCGCGCCCTCCCTTATACTCACGCTTAATGAGCGCCCCCATCCACACTATTTATGGGCTTCTAATTCTACCTTGCAGGGGTGTCGTCGGCTAGGCTGACAGAGGTTCGTTCACACACCCCGCCACATCCATTGGCGGGGTTTTTTAGTGTGCTAGGCGTGATACAGAGAAGCATGTAACAAAGCGCGTAACGAAAGTGGAGGTTACTGTGAAAGGTTCTGAGGTTTTGCTCAAGGCGCTCGAGCGCGAGGGCGTCACGCTGGTGTTCGGTCACCCCGGCGGCGCAATTATGCCCGTCTACGACGCGCTCTATGATTCGCCCATCAAACACATCCTGGTGCGCCACGAGCAGGCCGGGGCGCACGCTGCAGATGCTTACTACCGCTCGAGCGGCAGGCCGGGCGTGGTCTTTGCAACGAGCGGCCCCGGCGCGACGAACCTGGTCACGGGCCTCGCCACCGCGCATATGGACTCTTCAGCCTTGGTGGCGGTCACGGGCAATGTGCCGTCGTCGTTAATTGGCACCGACGCCTTTCAGGAGGCGGACGTGTACGGCATCACCGGGCCGGTGACCAAGCATAACTACCTCGTCAAACATGTCAACGACATTCCGCGCGTCGTTAAAGAAGCCTTCCACATCGCTTCGACAGGACGACCCGGCCCTGTGCTTATCGACATCCCCAAGGACATTCAAAACGAAACCTTTACCGGCGACTTTGAGGTAGACATTGACCTTCCCGGCTACAAGCCCACGGTAGCGGGTCACGCGGGGCAGATTAAGCGCGCTGCCGAGGCCATCCGCAAAGCAAAACGGCCCGTGATGATGGTGGGGGGCGGCGGGCAGGTGGCCGCGCAACAGGTGATGACCTTTGCCGAGCGGACGGGCGTCCCGATTATCACCACGCTCATGGGTATCGGCGCGTATCCGGCGGGTTTGCCCAACGCGCTGGGGATGCCGGGGATGCACGGCACGGTCACCGCGAACCACGCGATAAGCCACTGTGACCTCATCATCGGCGCGGGGCTGCGCTTTGACGACCGGGTCACGGGCAACGTGCGCCGCTTTGCGCCCGAGGCGACGATTGTCCACATCGACGTCGACCCCGCCGAGATTTCCAAACTCGTCAAGGCGCACGTGCCCGTGGTGGGCGACCTGCGCGACGTGCTGCCGCGGTTGGGGGAGGCGCTCGAGCCCCTCCAACTAGACGACTGGTGGGCGCAGCTCAACGCCTGGAAATCGCGCTACCCCGAACGCTACAAACGCGACAAGCCGCTCGTCACCCAAGAGGTCATCGAACTCCTCCGCGACGCCACAAACGGCGACTGCATCGTGACCACCGAAGTCGGCCAGCACCAGATGTTCGCCGCGCGCCTCTTCCCGACCAACAAGCCGCGCACCTGGCTCACCTCGGGGGGCCTGGGCACGATGGGCTTCGGCCTGCCCGCCGCCATCGGCGCGGCCTTTGCGCGGCCCGGCGAGCAAATCGTGTGCGTGGCGGGCGACGGCTCGGTGCAGATGAACATTCAGGAGTTGGCGACGATTTACAAGCACCAGCTTCCCATTTTGATAGCCATTTGCAACAACGGCGTGCTCGGCATGGTGCGCCAGTGGCAGGAGATGTTTCACGAGGAGCGTTACAGCGAGGTCTATTTGGCCGACTCGAACCCCGACTTCGCCAAGCTCGCGGAGGCCTATGGGATTGACGGCTACAACGTCCACTCCCGCGAGGAGGCGCGTGCGCTCGTCCCGGAGGTGCTGGCGAAGGGCAAGCCCGCGGTGATGAATTTCTTCGTCTACGAGGCCGAAAAGGTCTTCCCGATGATTCCGTCGGGCGCGGGCGTGGACCAGATGATGATTGGCGACCAAGAGCCCGAGGGCGACTACGACGCGGTCATCTACGGCGACAAGGATAAGGAACCCGCGTGAGCGACCTCAAACACAGCGGTCATAAACACGTCGTGAGCGTGACCGTCCGCGACCAACCGGGCGTGCTGGTGCGGATTGCGGGGCTTTTTGCGCGGCGCGGCTTTAATATCGAATCGCTGTCGGTGGCGCAGTCGGAGGTGCCGGGCATCTCGAGAACCACCTTCGTCGTCTCGGGCGAGGACAGAACGCTCGAGCAGGTCCAAAAACAGCTCCAGAAGCTTGTGGACGTGATTAAAGTCATCGACCATTCCGAGGCCGCCTTTGTAGACCGCGAACTCATGCTCCTCAAGGTGGCGGTAAGCTCCCCCGACGACCGCGTCGAAATTCGCCAAATCGCCCAGGACTTCCGCGCCCGCATCGTGGACGTTCACAGAGGCGCGCTCGTGTTTGAAGTCACGGGCGACGAGGGCAAGATGACCGCATTCGTCGAGCAGATGCGCCCCTTCGGCATCATCGAACTCATCCGCACGGGCCGCGTGGCGCTCACAAGGAGCGCGGTGGACGCGAAAGTTAGAAAGCCGGTAACGGTCAAGGTAGCGTAAGCGTTTTACTGATACATTCTCCCTTCTTTATTTTCAATTCTTCCAAGGAGACATCCCTACATGGCAAACATCTATTACGACAGCGACGCGAACTTAGAACATTTGCAAGGCAAAACCATCGCCGTGATTGGTTACGGCTCGCAGGGGCACGCGCACGCCTTGAACGCCAAAGAGTCTGGTATGGACGTGGTGGTCGGGCTGCGGAAGGGCTCCTCGAGTTGGGCCGAAGCGGAAGAAGCGGGCCTCAAGGTCACGGAAGTTCCCGACGCGGCCAAGGCGGGCGATTTGGCGATGATTCTCCTTCCCGACGAGGTACAAGGGGCGGTGTACCGGGAACAGATTGCGCCGAACTTGGAGCCCGGCAACGCGCTCCTCTTCGCCCACGGCTTCAACATCCACTTCGGCCAGATCGCGCCCTCCAAAGACGTCGACGTGTTCATGGTCGCGCCCAAGGGTCCCGGTCACTTGGTCCGCCGCGTCTATACCGAGGGCGGCGGCGTGCCCTGCTTGATGGCAATTTACCAGGACGCCACGGGCACGGCCAAGCAAACCGCGCTCGCGTACGCTAAGGCAATCGGCGGGGCTCGAGCGGGGGTGCTCGAGACCACCTTCAAAGAAGAAACCGAGACCGACCTCTTCGGTGAACAGGCGGTCCTCTGCGGCGGCGTGACCGCGCTTATGCAAGCCGGGTTCGAGACGCTGGTGGACGCGGGCTACGACCCCGAAATCGCCTATTTTGAATGCCTCCACGAGATGAAGCTGATTGTGGATTTGATTTATGAGGGCGGGCTCGAGCGGATGCGCTACTCCATTTCCAACACCGCCGAATACGGCGACTACCGCGCGGGGCCGCGCATCATCACCGACGAGACGAAGGGCGAGATGAAGCGCCTTTTGAAAGAAATCCAGTCGGGCGAGTTTGCCAAGGACTTTCTGACCGAGAACGTGGTGGGTCAGCCGCGGCTCAAGGCCGGGCGCAAGAACACCGACGCGCATCCCATTAGTCAGACGGGGCGGAGGTTGCGGAAGATGATGCCGTTTATTTCGGGGAAAAGTGGTTAAAACAGTGATTAGTGGTGAGTGATTAGAGAAGACCTTTTAGAGACCTTTTAGGAGGCTGGGGATGAGGCTCGAGCGCCCGCAAAGACATCTAAACCGCAGGCTTGGCAACAACCACCGACTACGTTAGGTTTTGTTCCTGTGGCTGACGGTTTGAACCTCTCTATTCTCTGAAAGGACTCTCTTATGGCTTATATCAAGATTTTCGACACCACCCTCCGCGACGGCGAGCAGGCGCCCGGTATCGCGCTGAACACGCTCCAAAAACTCGAGATTGCGCACGCCTTGGCGCGTCTCAACGTAGACATCATCGAGGCGGGTTTCCCGATTGCCAGCGACGGCGACTTCGACTGCGTGCGGCAGATTGCGCGCGAGGTCAGGGGGCCGGTCATCTGCGGCTTGGCGCGTACGCACAAAGCCGACATCGAGCGGGCGGCGCAGGCGATAGAACCAGCTGAAAAGGGACGCATTCACACCTTTACGAGCGCGTCGAAGGTTCACCTCGAGTACATGCTCAAAAAGACCGAGGCTGAGGTGCTGGAAACCTCCGACGAGATGGTGCGCTTCGCCAAAACCTTTACCGACGACGTGGAGTTCTCCGCGCAGGACTGTATGCGCGCGGACCCCGCGTTCGTTTACCAGCTCGTCCGCACCGCGATTGCGGCGGGCGCGACGACGGTGAACATCCCCGATACGACGGGTTACGGTTCACCTTTGGAGTACGGCGCTTTAATCAAAAACATCTTTGAGAGCGTCCCGGAAGCCAAGAACGTCACCATCTCGACCCACTGCCACGACGACCTGGGCTTGGCGGTTGCCAACAGCTTGGCCGCGGTGGAAAACGGTGTGACGCAGATTGAATGCACCATCAACGGCATCGGTGAGCGCGCGGGGAATACCTCGTTGGAAGAATGCGTGATGGCGCTCTACACGCGGCGCGACTACTACGGGGCTGAAGTCGGCATCAACACGCGCGAGCTTTATTTCGTGTCGCAGCTCGTCTCGAGGCGCACCGGCATGGTGGTGCCCCCCAACAAGGCGATTGTCGGCGACAACGCCTTCGCGCATGAGGCGGGCATCCACCAAGACGGCGTTTTGAAGCACAAGGACACCTATGAAATTATGAACGCCGCCACCGTCGGGCGCGAGGCGGGCGTGCTGGTGATGGGCAAGCACTCGGGCCGCAACGCCTTCCGGCAGCGGCTGACCGAACTTGGCTATACCGATTTGGAAAATGAACAGCTCAACGCGCTCTTCAAGCAGTTCAAGGACTTGGCCGACCTCAAGCAGCGGATTACCAACGACGACATCCGCGCGCTTATCGACGCGGAGACGACGCGGATTGACGAGGTGTATAGGCTCGAGCACGTCCAGTTCCAGTCCGGCACGGGCGGGATGACGCCCTCCGCCCTGGTGCGGCTCAGCACGCCCGAAGGCACAATGGAGGAGACCGCTTTGGGCGACGGCCCGGTGGACGCTTCGTTCAAGGCGCTCAAAAAGATTACGCCGATATCGTTTGTGTTGGAGTCCTACGACCTCAAGGCCATCGGCTCGGGCACCGACGCATTGGGCGAGGTCTCGATTCGCGTTAACAGTGAGGGGCAAATCGTTCACGGGCGCGCCATCTCGACGGATGTGGTTCACGCGTCGGTGCTGGCTTATGTGGACGTGCTCAATAAACTCGCGGCGGGTGTGGGGCGGGTGAGGGTGAACCAGCCCGGCATGGCGACGCCGTGACGCCCGACTACCACCTTGCCCAGATAAACATCGCCCGGATGCGTGCGCCCCTAAACGACCCTCTCATGCAGGGCTTCGTGGCGGGCTTAGAACCCATCAACGCTCTCGCCGACGACGCCCCTGGTTTCGTCTGGCGCTTACAAACTGACGTGGGCGACGCGACCAGCCTGCAAGTTTTCGACGACGCCATGCTGATTGTCAACATGTCGGTATGGGAGAGCGTTGAAGCGCTGAAAAGATACGTTTACGAGAGTCAGCACGTCGCGTTCGTCAAACAGCGCAAAGCGTGGTTCGAGAGGTTTGACAGCGTTTATTACGCGCTTTGGTGGGTTCCTGCGGGACACGTTCCCACGGTTGAGGAGGCTAAGGGGAGGCTCGAGCATATACAGACACACGGCGAGAGCGCCTACGCGTTCAAGTTTACGAAAGTATTTCCGGTCCCAGATACTGCGGCGGAGCCTGTAATTCGGAGGGCGACGGAAGTTTACGGAGGAAGCGCGTGTGATTAGAAGAATCATTCTTCTATGTCTCGAGATTTCACAGTCACCTAGTAGAATGTAACCCGAGGTCGATACAGTGGCAAACACATATACGGCGATACTTCAACAAGAGGATGATTGGTGGATAGGTTGGATTGAGGAGATTCCCGGCGTCAATGCTCAAGAAAAAACGCGAGGCGAGCTTTTGGAGAGTCTGAAAGTCATTCTTGCAGAAGCTCTCGAGTTCAACCGGCAGGATGCGAGAGACGCCGCGAGTGACAACTTCACCGAAGAAACCGTGTCTGTTTGAAGAGGCGTCAACTCGTTAAGCATCTCAGGACGAACGGTTGCGAGCTTTTACGTGAGGGTGGGAGTCATTCCTGGTGGATTAACCCTGCTCAAAACAAACGCTTGGCTGTACCGCGACACACGGAGGTTAAAGACACGCTTGTCAAAAAGATTTGTAAGGACTTGGGTATTCCTCCGGTAGAGTGAAGGATTTTGAGTAGCTCGAGTTCAACTGTTCGTAAGCAAAGCATCCTTCTGGAGGCAACTTTGAAAGTCATCGGTCTAATCGGCGGCATGAGCTGGGAGTCGAGCGCGGAGTATTACCGCATCATTAACGAAGCGGTGAGAAACCGCCTCGGCCCGCTCTACTCAGCAAAAAGCCTCATGTACACGGTAAACTTTCACGACATCGAGAGGATGCAGCACGCCGAGCGTTGGGACGACGCGGCGGCGGTTTTGGTGGACGCGGCAGAACGTTTAGAGCGGGGTGGTGCTGACTGCGTCGTTCTCTGCACGAACACCATGCACAAGCTCGCCGATAGGATTAAAGCGGCGGTCAACATCCCGCTCATCCACATCGCCGACGCCACCGCGCAGAAGATTCGAGACAAGAGGATGAAAAGGGTTGGGCTTTTGGGTACGGCGTTTACGATGGAGCAAGATTTTTATAAAGGGCGGCTCGTAGAAAAGTTTGACCTAGAGATCGTTGTTCCCCAAACGCAAGAATGTGGGTTTGTTCACCGCATTATTTATGACGAGCTTTGTCAGGGTAAAGTTTTACCCGGCTCGAAAGTTCAGTACGTCAACATTATGAACGAGTTGGCTCAGCGCGGTGCCGAAGGTATCATCTTGGGCTGCACGGAAATTATGCTGCTTGTGAGTCAGCAGGACAGCCCTGTGCCCGTTTTTGATACGACGACGCTTCACGCGGTTGCGGCGGTGGAGTTTGCGCTCGAGAAAACTTATGCCGCTTAAAATGGTCGAAATCTACGACACCACCCTCCGCGACGGCACCCAAGGCCAGGACTTCACCCTCACCAGCGAGGACAAAGTCGCCGTTGCCAAGCGTCTGGACGCGTTCGGCGTGGACTTTATCGAGGGCGGCTGGCCGGGCTCGAACCCCAAAGACGTTAGGTTTTTCGAGCTGATGAAAGGCGTGACGCTGGCGCACGCGCGGCTCGCCGCCTTTGGCTCGACGCGGCACAAGAACAGCATGGTTGAAGAGGACGCCAACCTCCGGGCGCTTCTGGAGGCCGAGACGCCCGTGGTGACGCTCGTCGCCAAATCGTGGGATTTTCACGTGGTTGAGGCGTTGGGGGCGACGCTGGAGCAAAACCTCGAGATGATTAAGGACTCGGTGCGTTACCTCAAACAGCAGGGCAAAATCGTCATCCACGACGCCGAACACTTTTTCGACGGCTACCGGGCGAATCCGGACTACGCACTCGCCACACTCCAGGCGGCGGTCAAGGGCGGGGCGGATAGGCTCGTGCTTTGTGACACCAACGGGGGGTCGTTGCCCGAGGCGGTGGGGGAGCGTGTGCGGGAGGTCTGTGGGCGATTTGGGGTGCCTGTCGGGGTTCACATGCACAACGACAGCGAGTTGGCGGTGGCGAATTCGCTTTCCGGCATCCAGGCGGGGGCCACGCAGGTGCAGGGCACGGTGAACGGCTACGGCGAGAGGTGCGGCAACGCGAATTTGGTCAGCATCCTCCCCAATCTGGTGCTTAAACTGGGATATGAGCAGCCCCAAGACCTAAGCCGCTTGCGCGAGCTGTCGCGTTATGTGGACGAGCGGGCCAACCTGCAACCCAACCTGCGCGCGCCGTACGTAAGCGATACGGCCTTTGCGCACAAGGGCGGCATCCACGTGTCGGCGGTCAACAAGGACCCCAAAACGTATGAGCACGTTGACCCCTCGAGCGTCGGCAACCAGCGCCGCATCCTCCTCTCCGACTTGTCAGGCCGCGCCAACCTGCTCGCCAAGGCGGGCGAGTTTGGGGAGGTGGTGGATACGAAGGACCCGGCGGTGCGGGAGGTGCTGGAAAGGCTAAAGGAGCTCGAGAACCGCGGCTACGCCTTTGAGGGAGCCGAGGCGAGTTTTAGGCTTATGAACAAGCGAGTACGCGGCGCGTACCAACCCTACTTCGTCCTGCACGGCTACCGCGTCAACATCGACAAGCGCGACACGGACAACGAGCCCGTCTGTGAAGCGACCATCAAAGTTGAGGTGGGGGGGCGCTTGGAGCACACCGCCGCCACCGGCGACGGCCCCGTCAACGCGCTCGACGCGGCGCTCCTCAAGGCGCTGGTGCGCTTTTACCCGAGCCTGGACACGCTCAAACTGACCGACTACAAGGTGCGCGTGCTTTCAGGTCCCGAGACGGGCACCGCCAGCGTGGTGCGCGTGCTCGTCGAGGTGACCGACGGGCGCGACACCTGGGGCACGGTGGGCGCGAGCACCAACATCATCGACGCGTCGTATGAGGCGCTGATTGACGCTATCGAATACAAGCTCGTCAAGGACGAGGTGGTGCCGCAGGTGGCGGGGGCGGTGACGGTTTCTTAAAGGTTGAGGTACCTTGTTTTGCATATCATTTTGTATATGTATGCGTAAGCGGTAGTTCTCGATTGAAGGCTGTTTTTCTGAGGCTCGAGTCCTCCAAAAACGTCGACATAACGTCCTTTAGCAAAAGAAGCGGTGTTAGAGGGTGCTATCATCTCCTCAAAAATTGACACTCCGCCGCGGGAGACGCTATACTAAACCTCACGGCCGATACCTTTCGAGGGGCCGTCCCGTTAAAGATTACGCTGCGTTGTATGCTCTTGCGGTGGACCAACAGGGCTGAGGGTGTGGGGGCTCCCCAAAAGTCGCGCTTAGAGCAACGCGCTGTTGATTTGCTACCGGCTTCAGGCACGTGCGAGAGAGGACCCACACCATGAACGACGCCCAAAAAGGTGCTATGCGCCCCATGAGATATTCCGACGTTGAGACGCTGGCCTGGCCGAAAGAGCGCGACGCCTGCGGGGTGGGCTTCGTCGCCGACATCGAGGGTCGGAAGAGTCACCGGACGCTGCAACGTGCGCTCACCGCGCTCTGCAACCTCTCGCACCGCGGGGCGGTGAGCGCGGACGGTCTTACGGGGGACGGGGCGGGGGTGCTCACGGGGATGCCGCACGGGCTTTTTCGGCGCGAGCTGGCGGCGCGGGGGATAGCGCTGGGGCGCGACGAGGATTTGGGCGTCGGCGTCTTTTTTGTGTCCAACGAAGCCCCGGTTGAAGAGATGTACGCGCTTATTGACGAGGTGATTACGGGGTCGGCGCTCGAGCTCCTCTGCTGGCGCGACCTGCCCATCAACGACGACGCGCTGGGCGAGGAGGCGCGGCGGCGGCGGCCCATCCTGCGGCACGTGCTGATGAAGCGCCCGGCGGGTCTGGACGATGACGCCTTTGAAAGGCTCCTTTACCTCACCCGCAAGCGCATTGAAAATGCTCTATGGGACGCTAACCTGGGCCGCTTTTACATCCCGTCGTTCTCGCACCGCACGCTTTCTTACAAGGGGTTGATGGTCGCGCCGCAGTTGTCGGCTTTTTATTTAGACCTAGCCAACCCGATTTATGAAACGTCCGTCGCCGTGTTCCACCAGCGCTACAGCACCAACACGATGCCGCGCTGGTCGCTGGCGCAGCCTTTTCGGTTTCTCGCGCACAACGGCGAAATCAACACGCTTCAGGGCAACGTCAACTTTATGCGGGGGCGCGAGCCGGTGCTCTCGAGCACCGTGTGGGGCGAGACCCTGCCCGAAATCCTGCCCGTCATCGAGCCCGGCGGCTCCGACTCGGCGGCGCTCGACAACGCTTTCGAGCTTCTTGTTCTCTCAGGCCGCGACCCCGCGCACGCGCTCATGATGCTCGTGCCCGAGGCCTTTGAGGAGACGGGCGACTTAGACCCCGACCTGCGCGGCTTTTACGACTACCACGCCACGCTGATGGAACCCTGGGACGGCCCCGCAGCCTTGGCCCTCACCGACGGGCGCATAGCGGTGGCCGGGCTGGACCGCAACGGCTTAAGGCCGCAACGCTACTGGATTGGCAAGGACGGCACGGTGGTGGTGGGCTCGGAGGCGGGTATCGTGCCGCTAGAAGAAGAGGTTGTCGAGCGCGGGCGACTCGGTCCCGGCATGATGCTGGCGGTGGACACGGCAGAAAAGCGCCTCTTGTACAACGACGACATCAAGGCGCGCTACGCGGCGCGGCGGCCCTACAAAAGGTGGATGGACACGCGCACGCTGCGGCCCCCCCACGTTGAAGAGGCGCCGGACGCGTGGGAACCCGGCACGCTCTCGCGCACCCAAAAGATGTTCGGCTACGTTTCTGAAGACTACGACCGCATCTTCGAGCCGATGGTCTTTGACAGCGCCGTCCCGGTGGGCTCGATGGGCGACGACACGCCGCTGGCGGTTCTCTCAGAGCTGCCGCAGAGCCTCTACCGCTACTTCAAGCAGCGTTTCGCGCAGGTGACGAACCCGCCCATCGACCCGCTGCGCGAGCGCCTGGTCATGTCGTTGGAGACGGTGGTGGGGCCGCGGGGGAGGCTGTTGGAGGAAGACGAAAGCTCCGCCGCGGTGATGAAGTTTGCCTCGCCGCTCATTACGCAAAAGGAGCTGGACTGGCTGAAGGAGCAAGCGTTTGGGGCGCAAACCCTGGCCGCGCGTTTTCCCGTGGCGGCGGGGCCGGAGGGGCTTTCTGGGGCGTTGGAAAGCCTATGTGACGAGGCCGAGCGCGCCGTACGGGCGGGCGCGGGTCTCCTCATCTTGTCCGACCGTGACGTGGGTGAGGCGTGGGCACCCCTGCCCATGCTCCTAGCCACCGCGGCAGTTCATCACCGCCTCTTGCGCTTAGGGTTGCGGACGCGCGCCGCCATCGTTTGCGACACGGGCGAGCCGCGCGAAGACCACCACTACGCCTGTCTTATCGGCTACGGCGCGGCACTCGTCCATCCTTATTTGGCTTACGCGACCGCTCGAGACGTGCCCAGCGCGTCCCGCCGCGATGAACCCGTCTCGCCGGAGGAGGCGGTGACGCATTACCGCAAGGCGATTGAAAAGGGTCTCTTAAAGATTATGTCTAAGATGGGCATTTCGGCCTTGTCGAGCTACCGCGGCGCACAGATTTTCGAGGCGGTTGGGATAGACCAAAGCGTCATCGACCGCTACTTCGTCGGCACGCCGAGCCGCATCGGGGGGGCGGGCTTAACGGTCTTCGCCACCGACGCGCTGCGTTTTCACGCCGAGGCTTACGGTGAAAATTTTGCCCTGCAAGACCGGGGCGTGTACCGCTTCCGCAAGGCGGGCGAATACCACGCGCTCAACCCGCTCGTCTTCAAAGCGCTCCACAAGGCGGTGCGGACGGAGAGTTTTGAGGCGTATGAGGCGTATTCAAAGCTTGTGGACGAGCGCGCCCCCTGCAACCTCCGCGACCTCTTACAGTACAAGCGCGCCGAGACGCCCCTGCCGCTAGACGAAGTCGAACCCGTCGAGAGCATCGTCACCCGCTTCTCCACCCAGGCGATGAGCCACGGCTCGGTCTCGCGCGAGGCGCACGAAACGCTCGCGGTGGCGATGAACCGCCTTGGCGCCAAGAGCAACTCGGGCGAGGGCGGCGAGGACCCGGTGCGTTTTAGGGCCTACGAAACGGACCGGCCCGACTTAAGCCGCGCGCCCTGGCACCCCAAGGCGGGCGACAGGGCGAACAGCGCCATCAAGCAAATCGCCTCGGGGCGCTTCGGCGTGACGCCCGATTACCTCGTGTCGGCGGACGAACTCGAGATAAAGATGGCGCAGGGCTCTAAGCCGGGCGAGGGCGGACAGATTCCGGGACATAAAGTCTCGGAAGACATCGCGCGCATCCGCCGCTCGGTCCCTGGCGTCACGCTCATCTCGCCGCCGCCGCACCATGACATTTATTCGATTGAGGACCTGTCGCAGCTTATCTATGACTTGAAGCGTGTCAACAAAGAAGCGCGCGTCGGGGTCAAGCTCGTCGCCACGGCGGGGGTCGGGACCATCGCGGCGGGGGTTGCCAAGGGCTACGCGGACAACATCCAGATTTCGGGCTATGACGGCGGCACGGGCGCGTCGCCCTTGTCGTCGGTGAAGCACGCCGGGGTGCCCTGGGAACTCGGGCTCGCCGAGACGCAGCGGGTGCTCGTCGAGAACGGGCTGCGGGGCCGCGTGACCTTGCGCGTGGACGGCGGGATGAAAACGGGGCGCGATGTGATGGTTGGGGCGCTCCTCGGTGCGGAGGCGTTCGGCTTCGGCACGGCGGCCCTCGTGGCGGCGGGCTGCGCGATGATTCGGCAGTGTCACCTCAACACCTGCCCGGTAGGCGTGGCGACGCAGCGCGAGGATTTGCGCGCGAAATATCCGGGGCAGCCGGAGCACGTCGTCAACTTTATGGTCTACGTGGCGCAGCAGGTGCGGATGATTCTTGCCGAACTGGGTTACAGGAGCCTAGACGAGGTGGTCGGGCGGGTGGATTTGCTCGAGCCCAGACCCCTCACTCTGCCCAAGGCCCCGCTCGACCTCTCCGCGGTGCTCGCTGACCCCGATCCGAGCGGGACGCAGGCGCGCAGGTCGCAAGCGCGCCACAATGACCGCCCGGAGGAGAGCCCACCCTTGGACGAAATCATCTGGCGCGACTTTGAGGGGGCTGTTGATATTGGGAAGGCTTCAGAGAAAACCTACGCCGTCACCAACCGCGAGCGTTCAGTCGGCGCGCGGCTCTCGGGCGAAATCGCGCGGCGCTACGGCGGCGAGGGGCTGCCGCCGGGCACGCTGACGGTGCGCCTGACGGGCACCGTGGGGCAGAGTTTTGGGGTTTTTAACAACCGCGGCGTGACGCTTCTGTTGGAGGGCGAAGCGCAGGACTATGTGGGCAAGGGGATGTACGGCGGCGAAATTGTGGTCAAGCCGGGGCCGGGGGTGCGCGAGCCGCACCGCAACGCGATTGTCGGCAACACGGTTCTCTACGGCGCGACCGGGGGGAGCCTCTACGCGTCGGGCCGGGCGGGCGAACGTCTCTGCGTCCGCAACTCGGGCGCGCTTGCCGTCGTAGAAGGCTGCGGCGACCACGGCTGCGAGTATATGACGGGGGGCGTCGCGGTGGTGCTGGGTTCTACCGGGCGCAACTTCGGCGCGGGCATGTCGGGCGGCGCGGCGTTCGTGTGGGACGAGGACGAAAGTTTCGCGGCGCATGTAAACGGCGGGATGGTGGGGTTGGAACGCGTGAGGGACGACCTGGACGAAAAGCTTCTCAGAACGATGGTGGAGCGTCACCTGGCGCTCACCGGGAGCGAGAGAGCGCGGGCGCTGCTCGAGTCCTGGCCGCAAACCCTGCCGCTCTTCTGGAAAGTCGCGCCCCACCCGGAGCGTAAGGAAGAGACGGCGGCGGAACCCGACACAAGACTCTTAGAGAGAACCGCGCTCGAGGCCGTGCTCGCCGAGGCGACGCGGGCGTCGCCTATGTCCCGGCCTATGTAGCACTGGGTCGCGCCGTGTCAAACGCTTGACAGAGCGCGAGGGTCTCGGCGTTACACTAAAGAGCAGCGGGCACAGGTATGGGGGCTTCAAGGGGGTACATATGAAAAGAACAAACAGGGGAGCGTGGGGGCGTTCCGGCATGTGGGGAGGCTCGAGTCGGGCGGCCCTCCTCTTTTTCATCTTGTTTTTACTCGTGGCTTTGCCTCTGACGTTGCTCATGCTGGGCTTGGTGGGTGTTGCCAGCGTGCTGCTCGTCACGCTGCTCACCGGTTTTCTCGGCGGGCTTTTGCTGAGCGCCGGGGTTGTGTATGCCCTTTACCGGGTGAAAGGGCGCGTCGGCGGCGTGTTGAGCCGCGTGCGGCGTGACACCGCTCTGGAAGAAAGCGAAGCCCGCTTCCGGACGCTCGCGTCGGTCGCCTTTGAGGGCGTGGCGATTCACGATGCGGGCGTTATTGTGGATGTGAACAGAGCCGCCGTCGAGATGTCCGGCTACACTGCGAATGAACTCACCGGCATGAACGTGCTCGAGCTGACCGCACCCGAGGACCGCGCGCGCATCCTCGAGAAGATGCGTACGAACAGCGCCGCCCCCTACGAGGCGAGGGCGCGGCGCAAGGACGGCTCGACCTTTCCCGTCGAGGTGTTGGGGCGCACGGTTTCTTATGAGGGGCGCACGGTCAGAGTGGCGGCGCTCCGCGACGTGAGCCTACGTAGGGCCGCGGAGCTCGCGCTAGAGGAAAAAAGGCGCGAGTTGGAGCGCGCCAACCGGGCGCTCGAAGAAGCCAACCGTCGCAAAACAGATGTTCTCGCCTTTGTGTCGCACGAACTCCGCACGCCGCTGGGCGCGGTTCTGGGTTTTGCCGAGCTCTTGCAACACGAGCGGGTGGGGCCTCTGAATGATAAGCAGCGGGGCTACGTCCGCGACATCCGCGAATCGGGTGAGCATCTTCTCTCGCTTACGAACGACCTTTTGGACCTCTCGAAGCTCGAGGTCGGCAAGCTGGCGCTCTCCAAAAGCGTAACGGACGCTTCTCTTGTGGCGGCGGGCGCGCTCACGCTGCTCCGGGAAGGCGCGGCTGAGCGCGGCCTTTCTCTAAACGCCGCCCTACCCGAGGAGGCCCCCCTCCTCTTCGCCGATCCGCTCAAGCTCAAACAGGTGCTCCTCAACCTGCTCGCCAACGCGGTCGCCTTCACGCCGCCGGGGGGCCGGGTGACGCTCGCCCTAAAAGCCGACGCCGACGCCGTCACCTTCGCCGTGACGGACACGGGCGTAGGCATTGCTAAAGAGGACCTGGCAGGGCTTTTCGAGCCTTTCGCGCAGGTGGGCTCACCGACGCGTTCAGGGCGGCGCGAGGGCGCGGGGCTGGGGCTCGCGCTTTCCAAACGTCTGGTCGAGCTCCACGGGGGTGACATGCGGGTCACAAGCACCCCCGGCGAGGGCAGCACCTTCTCCTTCTCGCTGCCGCGGGCGCTCGACAACGTGCGCGTGAAGCGGACGGCCCTTCTGGAAGAGGGCGCGCGCCCGGCGTGAGGGGGCGGAGCGCCCCAAACGGCGAGGAATCCAATTTTTAGAAGAGTCGGTATTACAGAAGGGGCAGGTCGTACCGGAGGGGCAGATGAAGACCGTTTTGGTGGTTGACGACGACGAAAAAACCTTACGGCTGATACGTGACGCCTTGGAGCTTCACGATCTCGCGGTTCGTACAGCGGTGAATGGGGGAGAGGCGCTCGAGGAGGTTGTAAAAGAGTTGCCAGACCTCGTTCTTTTGGATGTCCAACTGCCGGATGTGAACGGTGTTGACACGCTCACGCAACTCCGCGAGGCGGGCGTCCGCGCGCCCGTCATCGCGGTCACGGCGCGGGCGATGCCGGGGGATGAGGCGGCGCTTTTGGCCGCGGGTTTTGACGGCTATATGAGTAAACCTCTCTCGTTGGGGGGGTTGCTCGAGGCCGTCACAAAATTTCTGAGAACCCAGGTATAGTGCCCTTCTCTCCCGTTCCCTACTTCTCCCGCAACCCCTATTTTTCCTGTGACTCTACTTCTCTTGTGACAAGGCAAATCCCCGCGTAAACTGCTCCTGCAAAATGATGAACACGACCAAAGGCGGCAGCAGCGCCAGCAGCGCCCCCGCCATCACATACCCCCACTGCGTCCCCTCGCCCGTGCTGATAATCAGGTTGAGCCCCACCTGAATCACCTGCTTGTTCGTCCGGCGGATGATAACCAGGGGCCACAGGTACTGGTCCCAGACATAAACAAACTGAATCACCGCGAGCGCGCCGATGGTGTTCCAGCTCATTGGGATGAGGATGCTCGTAAGAAAACGGAAGGGACCCGCGCCGTCTATCTTGGCCGCGTCCGCCAGGCTCCGCGGGATGGACATGAAGTGCTGGCGGAAAAGGAACGTCCCCGTCGCCGAGGCCAAAAAGGGCACGATGATGGCCCAGTAGGTGTTGGCCCAGCCCAGGCCGTACTCGGTGGGCCGGGTGAGGAGCGCCAGCGGATTGCGCACCCACGCCCAGAGCTCGCCCAAAGATTCGGGGGGCTGCTTGGAGACAACGTCGAAAAGCCCGACGATGAGCACTTCTGTAGGCATCATCAGGGTAAGCAAAATAAAGCTGAACACGAACGGCTTAAAGGGCACCCGAAAGAAAACGAGTGCCATCCCGGCCATCAAAGACAGCACCGTTTTACCCGCCGTTACCGCCACGGCGATAAGGAGCGAGTTGCGCATAAAGATGCCCAAATCGGCCCCCTGCCACACCGCGCGGACGTTGTTCCACAGTTCGCCGCCGGGCACCAGGGAGGGCGACACCACCACCGCCCGCGTCTGCGTGGCCTTGATGAGCGCGAATAAAATGGGCGCGCAGACGACGGAACAGGCGATAATGAGGAGCAGGTGGATAACCCAGGTATTTTTGGCGCGCATCACGCGCCCCCGTAGTGGACGTTGCGGCCCCCGTAGCGAAACTGCAACGCGGTGATGGCGGCGACGGTCAAGAGCAGCACGACGCCCTGCGCGGCGGCGAAACCCAGGTTCCCCGAGCCCCCAAAGCCGTCCGTATAGAGCCGGTAGATCATCGTGGTGGTGAGCCCGGCGTTGTCTAAGGGCGCGGGGCCGACGGGTCCGCCGCTCGTCAAAATGTCAATCATTCCGAATGTTTCAAAAAAGCTGTAGGTGAGGTTGGTGAAGACCAGAAAGAAGGTCATCGGGCTCAGCAGGGGCAGGGTGATGGACCAAAACCGTCCCCACGCCCCCGCGCCGTCGATGGCGGCGGCCTCACCGAGTTCGCCGGGGATGTTCTGGAGCGCGGCAAGATAAAAAACCACGTTGTAGCCGATGTTTTTCCAGATGGCGGCGGCCACGACCAGCATAAAGGTGAGCACGGGCGTGTCGAGCCAGCGGGGTTGGATGCCCAGGGTCGCGCCCAAAATCTGATTGACCGTGCCCACCTCGGGGTTGAACAGGAACGAGAAAATCGTGCCCGCGACCGCAGGCGAGAGCGCGAAAGGCCAGATGAGCAGGAGGCGGTACACGCGCGCGCCGCGCACGGGCTGGTTGGCGAGAAGGGCGAGCGCGAGCGAAACCGAGAGCCCCAACACCACCACCGCTGTGCTGAAAATGAGGCTCTGCACGATCACCTGGCGGTACATAGGCGCTAGGGGACCCGCGAAGAGGTCGGTAAAATTTTCCCAACCGATAAAGCGCCGCGTCCCCAAGATGAGGTTGCTCCGGTAGAGGCTCACCACAAAAGACTGGATGGCGGGATAGTAGAGGAAAAAGGTGAGGATGAGGAGCGAGGGGAGGAGGAGCAGCAGGGCGGTCCAGCGGCTCTTGAAAACGGTATTTTCCTGCATGGGCGTCTCCAGAAGGGTATAGGGGCAGCATACCGCGTTTACGGATGTTCGGGACCGCACATAACTATTTTTGAAACTGCGTCCTCGAGTCCAATAAGCTCAAAAGAAACAACACCTTTTACCTGTCAAAAAATAGGGGCGCACAACCGTACGCCCCTGCACATATCGCCCGAAGGGTTTAGAAGTTGCTGTTGTACTGCTCTAAGGCGTTGTCCGCCAAACGCTTGGCCTCTTCTAAAGCCGCGTCCACCTCTTGACCGTTCAGCACCTTCTGGATGGCCTCTTCGATGATGGTGCGGATTTCGGGAAAGGGCCCCATGAGCGCGCCCGCGGTGGCGGGGACGGTTTCGGTCGACAGCATCTGGTCAAAGGCGACCTCGAAGCGGGGGTTCTCGGTGAACCAGCCCTCTTGCTCGAGCTCGTCAATCGACGAGTTGCGCACCGGGAAGTAGCCGGTCAGCTTGTGCCAGCTCTCCATGTTCTCGGTGTTGGTCATGTAGAGGATGAAGTCGCGGGCGGCGGTCAGTTCGTCCTCGGGGTGGCCCTCCATGACCCAGACGCTCGCCCCGCCGACGATCACGCCCGTGCGCTCGGTGTCCGCGGGGATAGGCAAGGGGGCCGTGTCCACCTCAAAGCCGCTCGCCGCCTCGACAATGTTGCCAATGTTGGCGGTCGAGGTGATGTGGAACATCACTTGGCCTTCGGTAAAGATGGCGTCGGAGCCGTCCCAGTCCTCTAAGGTGCCCGTGTAGGTGTAGTAGCCGTTGTCGTTAAGCGTTTTGATCCAGTTGACAATGTTTTTGGCGGCGTCACTTGTCAACAACACTTCGGTGGCGCGCCCGTCGCGCCCGTTGTTGTTGTTCACTAAAAGCGCGCCCTGCTCCGCCATCCACTGCTCGAAAAACCACGAGTGCAGGTTGAAGCCGATGCAGGAGCCCTCGACGCCCGCTTCCTCGGCGGCTTGACAGGCTTCAAGCACTTCCTCGTACGTCGCGGGCGGGTTCTCCGGGTCGAGCCCCGCCTCCTGCATCATGTCCTCGTTCATGTAAAGAATGGGGTTGGATGAGTTAAAAGGAATCGAGTTCGTCGTGCCGTTGATGGTGTAGTAGTTCAAAACGGGCTCGATGTAGTCGCTCGTCTCAAACGTGCCGATGTTGCCGATAGGCTCGAACAGTCCCGAGTCGAGCGCCTGCTGCGAGCCGACCTCGAACACCTGCACGATGTGGGGCGGCTCGCCCTGGCGCGCGGCCAAAACGGCGGCGTTGAGCGTGTCGCGGTAGGAGCCGCGGCTCTCGACCACGACTTCGAAATCAGGATTTTGCTCGCTCCACTCGCGCGCGCGGTCTTCGATCCAGCCGCTCCGGGCCTCGTCGCCAAAGGCGTGCCAGAATTCGATTTCGGTCTGGGCCGCGGCCAAGCCGAGGGTTGCCAGTGCAACCATGATGATCAAGCGTTTCATACTTTCCTCCTAATTATTGGTTTCTCGAGCGTGCGAGTAGAGTCTAACACAGGGCTTTGAACAAGCCAAAGCCCTTTTGAGCACCCAGTTACGCCTCACCCGTCGCTCTCTCAATCGTTACGGTTTCGTGTCAGCCTTTTGTCAGCCGCTCTCGGCAGCCCGACGAGGCGTGTTAACGGTACGCATGAACCGTCCCGTCGAGCGCGGCCACCAACAACGTCTCGTTGAGGATGAGCGGGCTCGCCTGAACGGGGCTCATGCTCACTTCGTCGCAGAATAAAATCCGACCGCTCCGGCCGTCAAGCGCCAGCACCCGGCCCTCTTCGGTCACGACGTAGAGCACGCCGCTCGCCACCACCGGGGCGGCGGTCACCCGGCCCTCCACGTCAACCGCCCAGAGGTCGTCGCCGGTCTCCAGTGTCAAGCAGCGCATCACCCCCGCCCAGGACGCGGCGAACACGCGCCCCTCCCACACGAGCGGCGAGGCCCAGAGGGGGCCTTCCATGTCATAAGTCCAGAGCACTTCGTGCGTGTTCACGTCAAAAGCGTGTAAATCGCCCGAGCGTTCGGGCAGCAGCAGCCGCGAGGCGTGGGCGGCGGGGGGGGCGGCGACGGTGCCGAGCTCGAGCTTGAACCTTCCCTCGCCCGTGGCGGGGTCAACGCAGTGCAGCCAGCCGTCCCTGCTCACAAAGTAGGCGTTCCCCTTGCTCACGGTGGGGGCGCTTAACGCACCTTCCGCGGGATGCTCCCAGCGCCGTTCGCCCGCCACCGTGCGGCGCTCCAGACCTGAGCGCGTGCTCACCAAGAGGTCCGCGCCGTAGGGTGTGACGCCGACGGCGGCCGCGCCCTCGTCACTCCAGAGTCGACGGCCCGAGGGCCAGGAGAGCGCGTAGAGCGCGCCGTCGCGGCTCGTGAAAAAGAGATTGCCCTGATGAAACGTGACGGCGCTGTTCACCTCGTCGTCGGCACCAAACCGCGCGTGGACGCCCCCGTCGGCGGGGCGCAGCACGCAGACCTCCTCGCTGCGCAGGCCCAAGAGCACGAAGCCCTCGGCGGCGGTGACGGCGGCGGGCCACTGGGGACCCCCGCCCCGATGACCGCCGCTGAGGTCGGTTTGCCACACCTTTTGCAAGCCCTGCGGGTTTACAGGACCGTGCGCGAGCCGACCATGCCCGCCGGGACCCCCGAGGCGGGTGTGCGTACCCCCGCGTTCGACTTGCGCACGTACGCTTTTTAAAGCTTCCGCCACCGCGTAACCCGAGGCGGGGCGCGCGTGGGCTTCTTTAGCGAGAAGCCGCGTGATGAGCCTTGACAAATCGGGCGGCAACGCCGGATTGAGGTCTAGGGGCGGCGTCAACTCCTCGTAAACGTGCCGGTAGAGCACCGCCTGGTCGTTCTCCGCTTCAAAGGGCGCCACGCCCGTGGCGGCCTTGTAGAGCACCGCGCCGAGCGCGTAGAGGTCGGTGTGGGGGCCGATGGAGCCGCCCTTGGCCTGTTCGGGGGCCATGTACTGCGGCGTGCCCAGGGTAAAGCCCGTGCGGGTAAGCTGCCTGCTCACCTCGGCGAGCTGCACGAGCCCAAAGTCCATCACCTTGGGCTGGCCCTGCGTCGTCATGAGGATGTTGCGCGGCGTGAGGTCGCGGTGGACCATGCCCTGAGTGTGAACATAAGCGAGCGTCTCGGCCACCGTCGCGGCGCTCTCCAAAAAGGCGGTGAGCGGGCCCACGTCGGCCTCGAGCGGCCCCACATCGGTAAGCAGCCCGCCCTCCACAAGCTCCATCGCAAAATACACGTGCGCGCCGCGCCCAAGGTCGTAAATGCTGACGATGCCGGGGTGAGACAAGCGCGCCAAGGTCTTGATTTCGCGCCGGAAGCGCTCCCGGTCCATCTCGGTTAGGTGCGGGCGCAAGACTTTAAGCGCCACCGAACGCTCCAGAATGCGGTCGTAGGCGCGAAACACCTGCGCCATGCCGCCCTGCCCCAGGGGTCCCGTGATTTCGTAACGCTGGTCGACGACTTCGCCGACTTCAAAGAGAAGCACGTCTAAAGTATAAACCGCTTCCTACTGACCAACGCGTGAACTGGTGAATCGGTATGTGCCCCTTGAGTAGTGCGTTTTCTGATGGAACCAAAAAGCGCGTTTGGATTTGATAGATCATGCAATCGAACTACATAAATCTTCATTTAGAACCGCGTCGTACTTGGGTACAGCACATCAAAACATTTCTTTGGGCAGTTGTTGGAAGTTCCGGGATTTATGTTGGAATTAGGGGCATGTTGACTGGTGAAACTGGCGTTTGGTGGTCTTTAGCCTTCCTTGCGCTTGGGTTCCTGATGATACAGGGGGCTGTTACTCGAGTCACCGACAACTACAAAATCTCGGAGGATACGCTGGAAATTAGAACGTGGAACAAAGAGCAGTCCATCGTGTGGGCAGATGTTACCGAAGTGGATGTTATCCCTACGTTTTTCGGCGAGCCCAACATGATAGTTACAACGGTTGGCAGTAAACCCAAATCCATCAGCACGTCTTACTTTGCCAACACAAAAACGCTGAACCAGGCCATTTTAGAAGCTGCTCACCTGCACAACGACGAGGTTAAGGTTGGCAAGTTCGCGCTCATCATGTACGGCCCGCCTCCTTACGGTATTTTCACCTGTCAGAAAGCCGACTCCTGAGCAGTTTATAAGCGCGGTGAATGTAGAAACCTGTAGGCGCTCACTCCTCTAACGACTCGAGCACCTTCGGGTCGAGCTTGCCCTCCTCGACGGCGCGGGTGAGCAGTTCGATACCCATGCGCACCACTTCGGACTTGGAATAGATGCGTTCGGGGTTGGAAAGCTGGTAAGCCGTTTTGGTGAGCAAAGAATCCTGCTCTTCGGTGATGACGACTTGTAACCTCTTGCTCTTCTCGCGTTTTGGCACCGCACGCCTCCCTGGGCCTTACAGTTTCGGTTTCCGTCTCGACTCTCCGGGCTATCCTGAGCGCGTCACGTCGTTTGTGCTCATTTCGGACCTCCTCGCGGGCGCACCTGGTACGCTCGCTTTGCCTCTTCCGAAGTCTGGGGTGCTAAATGCGCCTCTCACTCCGGAACTTGACAACACTCTAACACACACGTAGACTAAATGTGTGTAAGTTGTGTAAGTGACACATACTGACGTGTTCAAGAACCAAGGCGCGTTTGAAAAAATGCACTCGCCGCGCCCCTGTCGAATCTTGCACAAAGACCTGCCGACTTTTGCCGTAGAACAGAGGAACCTATGACGCACCACGACACGCTCCTTATTACCGGCGGCTGCCCCTTGTCCGGAGCCATCGACGTTCACACCGCGAAGAACTCGGCGCTTTACCTTCTCCTCGCGGCGCTCCTGACCGACGAGCCGGTCGTCCTAAAGGACGTGCCGAGGCTGAGTGACGTGGGGGTCATGTGCGAGATGCTCGAGCACTTCGGCGCCCAGGTCGCCTGGGAGGGCCACGACCTCCACCTCCACGCGCGTGAGCTCACCGACTGCAACGCGCCCTACGCCTTGGTGAGCAAGATGCGCGCGAGCTTTGTGGCGATGGGCGCGCTCCTGGGCCGCTGCGGCGAGGCGCGCATCTCGATGCCGGGGGGCTGCGCCTTTGGGCCGCGCCCGGTGGACCGGCACATCAAGGCGTTCCGCGACATGGGCGCCATCGTGAGCGAGACCGGCGGGGACTTTTACGCCTGCCGCGCCCGGCCCCTGTCGGGGCGGGTGGTGTTCGAGATTCCTACCGTCGGCGGCACCCAAAACGTGATTTTGGCGAGCGCGTTGGGCGCGGGGCACGTGGTCATCGAGGGGGCGGCGCTCGAGCCCGAAGTAACCGACTTAGCGGTCATGCTCAACCAGATGGGTGCCAGGGTCTCGGGGGCGGGAAGCTCAACCATCGAGATTTGGGGCGTAGAAAAACTTCGCGGCGTGACCTACCGCCCGCTGAGCGACCGCATCGAGGCGGGCACGCTGATGCTCGCCGCCGCCGCCACGCGGGGCCGCGTCACCTTGCAGGGCGTGAACCCCGACCACCTGCGCGCGGTCATTGGCAAACTCGTGGAGACGGGTGTCAGGGTGCTGGAAACGGGCCATCACACGCTGACGGTTGACGCCTCCGGTCCCCTAAAGCCCGCCGAATTGACCGCCACCCCGTACCCCGGCATTCCGACCGACTTACAAGCCCCTTTCAGCGCCTTTTTAGCGACCATCCCCGGCGTCTCCACCGTGTCGGACCACGTTTACCCCGACCGCTTTACCCACGTGAGCGAGCTCACCAAGATGGGCGTAGGCTTAGGGCTCTGCGACGGCACGCTCTCCATAGAAGGCGGCGCGATGCGGGGTGCCGCCATGCACGCCGCCGACATCCGCGCGGGGGGCGCGCTTCTAGTCGCCGCGCTCGCGGCCTCGGGCACCTCGAGCATCACCGGGGTGGAATACATCGAGCGCGGTTACGAGAGGATTGCCGAGCGTTTGCGCTCGCTGGGCGGGCGCGTCACCTTGACAACGGACCCTGTGGCGGAGCCGGTGGCGGCCCCCGGCGACTAAGCCTTTCGCTTTGGGTTGATAAACGGCTCGAGTCAACCGACAGCAGGTGTCCCCACCCTTGCTGTCTCATGCTGTTTTCAAACCGATTCTCGAGCGCCGCAACAGTGCGTGCGGCTTTACGGTAACGCCTCCTTGGGCCTCATACCCTGAGTGAACACTTTAGGAAGGGTACTTATGATTCGTTTTTTCGGCCTGTTCGCTCTAGCCACGCTCGTCACGACCCTTTTCGCATTCTCTGGCGCAACCCTCGCGCAGTCCGCCCTGGAAACGCAAACGGTGCCCTTTGGTGAAATCGGCGTCGTACGTTACGAAGCTCTCGAGGCGGACGCGGCCTCCGGTACGCTCGTCCTCGTCGCCACCACGCCCGGCGGGCAGGGGGCGCGGGTCAACCTCACGGGGCCGGACGGGATAAGGGCCGACGGCGAGCTCGAGACCGATGGCGAGACCGTGCTTCAAGAGCTGCCCCCCGGCGAATACTCGGTGGCGGCAACGGCCACAGGGATGCAGCTTGCCGAGGGCAAAATCGAGGTGCGCGCGGGCGAGCGGGGCTTTGTCGACATCCGGCTCGTGCCCATCTCCGACTTTGACTACGACCTGGGCGACTATGCCCCCTACGGCGAGGTCCAGGTGGGGGCGTATGAGGCGCTCGAGGAGGCCGACGGCACGGGCAGCTTGATGATTACCACCAACCTGCCTGACGAGGCGGAACTCAACGTCACGGGGCCCAACGGCTACTTACGCGACTTTATCGGCAACGTCATCTTGGAAAATTTGACGCTGAGCGAGCTCGAGTCCGGTCCCTACTCCGTGGCCGCCACCGCGGAGGGGTACGGCCTGACCGAGGGTAAGGTTGAGGTGCGTGCGGGTGAGGTTGTGGCGGTGCATTTGGTGCTGGAAGAACTTGAGGAGGCCACAGGCGGGCAGTAACCTTATTACGCCCTTGCCAAGAGAGACCATCTCGAGCAGGGCATAAATGTT
Source organism: Trueperaceae bacterium (assembly GCA_965214995.1). Classification (GTDB taxonomy): domain Bacteria; phylum Deinococcota; class Deinococci; order Deinococcales; family Trueperaceae; genus CBDCCT01. The sequence goes on along the minus strand of CBDCCT010000002.1, from coordinate 1,393,767 downwards.
TGTTGCAACCAAGATTTTGTTGTAACCAAGAGAATGAGGCCGCGTTTTAGGCGGCCTCATTTTTTACAATTTCCGCCACTCAGCCCACGCGCACCGTCACGGTGTGGTAGCCCGTGGCACCGTCGGGCAGCGGGCGCTCGCGCTCGGCGGTCTGCACCTCGCCGGTACCGTCGATGGCGCGCACCAGCACCTCGTAGGTGCCGGGCTCCGCGTCCCAGGAAAAGCCCCAGAGGTTCCAGGTGAGTTCGTTCACCGCGGGCGCGACCTGCGCTTCTTGCCAGGTGTCGCCGCCGTCTACAGAGACTTCAACGCCCTGGACACCCCGGAGCCCCGCAAAGGCAACCCCGCCGACCGCCACGGTGCCGTCATCCAGAGGCACCCCCGTGGGCGTGTCAATGCGGCTCATCGTGCGCACGATGGCGGTGTCGCTCCAGCCGCGCGTCTGCCAGTAGCCCTGGAAATCCTCGCTAACGAGTTCGATTTCGGTCACCCACTTCACGTTCTTCATGCCGTAGATGCCGGGGACGAGCACTCGAGCCGGAAAGCCGTGGTCGCGCGTTAGGGGCTCGCCGTTTTGTAAGAAGGCGACAATTGTGCCGTCAGCCATCGCCGCCTCGATGGGGAAGGAATCGGCGTAGTTGTCGGCGGCGCGCAAAATCAGTTCGGTCGCGCCCGCCTGGATGCCCGCACGTTCCAACAGCGTGCTTAAGCGTACCCCGGTCCACACGCTGTTGCCGATAAGGTCGCCCCCGACGGGGTTCGAGATGCACGTGAGCGTGCTCGGGCGCTCGACGGTCTCCAAAGCCTGGAGGTCCGATAGGGAGAGCGTGAGCGGATTGTCGACCATGCCCGTAATCTGGAGCGACCAACGCGCCTCGGGCACGTCCGGGTTGATGACGTTTTTGGACACGACGTAGTGCTCCGGGACGGGCGTGATGTAGGGCGAGATGGCCGCGAGGAGCGCTTCAGCAAGCCCCGCCACCGCGCTCTGCGCCCGCGCCGCCGCGCCGAGCACCGCGCGCCCGAAGATAGCCGCGCCGCCCAACAGCGCCGCGCCCACGGCGAGGGTGCGCAGGCTCTCGCGGCGCTCGGGACGGTAGACGTGGCCCCGGCGGGTGTGGAGCAGGTGGAGCGTGGCGGCAAAAACGAGCCCGAACGCGGCCGACCAAAGAACCGAAGCGAGCGGCGGGTATTGGAAGTTGTTATTTGAGAGCCCGAAAAGCCCCAACCCCTGAATCGGCAGGAGCACCAGCCCGGTGAGAAGAACGCTTACGACGGTGTAGAACGCGTCCGCGCCCCACGCGCCGAGTTTACGTTGCAGAACGGGATAGAAGCCGCCAATAAGAAACCACGCCCCCAAAAAGATGACGACCGAGGTTCCAAAAAGCACATATTTGGCGTAGGCGTCGACGCCGCCGGGCAGGCTGTGGATAAGGTTGAAGACCCAGGGCACCCCGAGAAAACGCGCGGTAAAGTTGAAAAGCATTTCCGGGGGTAGCGGCGCGGTAAAGAACGTTCTGCCTATGAGCATAAGGACGCCCATCGCCAGGGTTGCGAGCGCGCTTGCCGTCCACCTGTTGACTTTCATACCCACCCTCCATTCATTTGTGCTGCTGGTGTTTATATTCTTTTATACTCCTTGCCACGTTCCTCAAATGTGGATGTATTCATAAAGAGACGCAACGCCTCACAGTATAGAGACCCGCACGCGCTCATCCGTCTGCCATTTTACGCGCGCTTTCACTCTTTCTTCATTCTCCTGGTTCTGTTACGAGCCTCTGAACCGCTCTCGGACCAAATAAGCCAGTCGCTGTCGGGCGGCTCGTCGTTTAGCGTCGCGCGAAAGGTGTTCAGGGGGTCGTGAGAAGCGTCGCGGTGGGGTGGTGGGGGCGCGGCGGGTGCAGCCTCGAGCGGTGTCGGTACTTCCGGCGTAGCAGGTGCTTCGGTGCCGGGCACCTCTGGCATTTCGGCGAGGGGCTTTCTAACGTTCAAGTTGCTCGAGGCACCGACGATGGTCGGTGTGTAGAGGGGGAGCTCGAGCAAGGGGATGCCGTCGGTGGGCTTAAGGGGTGACGGAGAAGGTGCGGCGGGAGGTTCTTGCTCTTTCACAGGGACAGGTGCATGTTCTTGAAGCACATGTTCTCGAGACAGGGTGTCTTGAGTAGCTTCTTGAAGTGCAGGTTCTTGTACAGTCTCTTGAATTATGGGTTCTTGGGGTGCAGTCCCGTCTTCTGGCACCCACATAGGCGTTTCCAGCAAGGGTGCTTCTACAGGTGTGGGGCTTGTGCGCCGCCTGCGCGTCCACAGGCGGAGGCCGATACCTATGAAACTCAGCAAAAGACCCGCGGCGCTCAAGAGGAGCCAGCCGTCGTTGGAGGTCGCGCGCCTGGCGGGGCGGGGCAAGGCGCCGCTGTTGATGGCCCCCTCTTGCGCCTCCCAGGTGTCGGCGAGCACGTCGACGGCGCGCACCACCTGGGTGGGGCTCGAGAGCGTGCCGGGCGAGGGTGTACGGGTCACGGGCCGCCAGCCGCTCTCGGTCAGGGGGTCGTATGAGCCAACTACGGCGTAGAGGTCCGCGCGCGCCGGGCGGGGTAGGTTGGTAACGAGGTGGAGCGTGTTTCCCTCTACGGCAAGGGTCGCGCCAACGTCCCCGGTAATCTCTTCGGGCTCGCCGTCCCCGCTCGAGAAAACCCGAAAGGCGTCGCCGGTTATATAAAAAGCGTAGTCCCAGGCCGCGCCCGCGGGCAGGCTCATTCGTGAGCCCGCCTCACCATGAAGAAGCTCGGTTCGTCCCGCGCCTTCGTCCGTACCGGCGTCCGTGTCCAGATAGATTTCGATAACGGGGAGCGAGAAGCCGTTGGGCAGCCGCCAGGGGTTGTCGAGGCTCGCCATCGTCACGTCGAGCGCCAAGTCGGGCGCGTCTTGCAGGGTGACGTCGAGCAGGTCGAACGCGTTTTTGCGGTAGACGGGGGCCGTCGGCAAAACCAGGCTGCCGTTGCCGACGGCGTCGCCCGCGGGGTCGGGCGCGGTCCCGCGCGCGAGGGGCGAAAAGGGGAGCGAAAGGACGAATAGCGTGGCTAGAGCTTTGAAAAAGGGGGTGGCGCTCATGCGGTCTCCAGGCTGTCGGTTCGGGCGCGGGTTCGGGTTTGGGTGTGAGCGGTCTGGGCGCAGCGGACGAGCCAGCGGGCGAGTTCGGCGGAGTCGTGCTGGGCGTGCGGGCCGTCGCTTAAGAGGTCTAAATGCGCGACCTTGACGCCCGCCCGCGCGAAGAATTCCTCGTCCCACGCGACGACCTCCGCGCCCTCCTCCCGGTAGCGCGCCCGCCGCGCCTCGTCCACCGGGCGTGCGTTGACGACGACCCAGTCGGGGTAGCGGCCCAGGTGAGCGCGCAGATGCTCGATATGGTCCCAGGCGCTAAAGCCGTCCGTCTCGCCCGCCTCGGTCATGATGTTGCAGACGTAGACGAGCGGGGCCTCCGTGCGGAGGAGCGCGCGCCGCGTCTCGGGGACGAGCAGGGGGGGCAGCGTGCTCGTAAAGAGGCTGCCGGGGCCCAGCACGACGAGGTCGGCGTCGGCCACCGCGCGCAAAATTTCGCGCAGGGCGGCGGGGCGGGGGGGCTCGAGCCGCACGCGCTGGCTCGCGCCTCCCACCTCGCGGACGCGGCTCTCGCCCGCGACCTCCTCGCCCGAGCGCTTGACGACGCGTAAGCTCACCGGCTCGGCGGTCATCGGGTAGACGGTGCCGGTAAGGTTTAGGAGCCGGTTGAGCGCGCGGATGGCCTCGGCGAAGTCGCCCTCGACCTCGGTTAAGGTGGTGATGATGAGATTCCCAAAGGTGTGCCCGGCGAGCTCGCCGCCGCGCTCGAAGCGGTACTCGAGGAGCCGGCTCACCTGCGATTCGTGGTCTGACAAGGCGGCCAGACAGTCGCTCAAGTCGCCGGGCGCGGGCATCCCAAAGGCGTCGCGCAACCTTCCCGACGAGCCGCCGTCGTCCGAGACCGCCACCACCGCGGTGAGGTTTGAGGAGTGTTCGCGCAAACCCCGCAAGAGGTTGGACAAACCCGTGCCCCCCCCGAACGCCACGATGCGCGGCCCCCGTGCGAGCGATAAACGGCGGTGGAGCACCGCGGCGGCCTCGCGGGGCTGGGGCATCCAGTGGGCCAAAAGCGAGCGGTTGAGACTCCCCAGGGCGGCGACCGCCACGCCGAGACCGACCAGCGCCGTTAGAAGCGAACCCCAGCCCCCAAAGTGCTCCCAGGTAGGGCTCAGCAAAAAGGTGGCGACGGGTGCTCCCAGCGCTTGAGCGTTGTCCTGCAAGACCCAGAACAGGAGCCCGCCAAGGCCCGCCACGACGAGGAACGCGCCTAGCACCGCGACGCCCACGTGGCGCTTGACGCCCATGCCGGGCACGAGCCAAAAGCGCATGTTGCGTAGGTGGCGTATGCGGCTCACGTGCGCCACCTTCACGCCTCCCGCCCCGGCGTGGCGTTCTCGATTAACCCGTTTTGCTGAGCTTTTGTCTCAGGCTTGACCGCCCCGTGTTCCGCCCCATGCTCCGCCAGCGCCTCGTCAACATCGCGGTGGTCGGTGTGGGTGGCAAAGGTCTCGGCTAGGTCGCGGTGCAGGCGCTCGACCACCGCCACCGAGCGGTGCTGACCGCCCGTGCAGCCGACCGCGACGGTGTAACTCCCTCGTCCCGCGTTCCTGGCCCCCAGGGTTAAAAACTTGACAAAATTGCGCAGCTCGCTGTAAAAGGCCAGCCCCTCGGGCGAGAACACATGCGCCTGCACCGCCGCGTCTCGACCGTCCAGGGGCCGAAGCGCGGGGTCGTAAAAGGGGTTGGGCAGCGTCCGGAGGTCGAATACGTTGTCCGCGTCGATGGGCACGCCCCTCTTGAAACCGAACGACACGAGCCGCAGGTGAAAGCGTCTCTCGCCCCCGTAGCGCTCGCGCAGCTCGTCGGTGAGCCGCCGGGCGGAAAAGGCGGAGGTGTCTAAAACCATGTCGGCGAGGGCGCGCAGAGGCCCTAACGTTTGCCGTTCGCTGGTGATGTCTTCGGACAGGGGTGCGTCGCCCAACGGATGCGTGCGCCGGGTCAGGTTGTAGCGCCCCACCAGCACGTCGTCGGAAGCCTCGAGAAAAATAATCTCCGGCCTTATGCCTGCGTCTTGAAGCGCCCGCAGCGCGTCCTCCACGCCGCTCAAAAATGCCCGACCCCGCACGTCCACCCCGACGACCACGCGCGTCTGTCCCTCCCGCCGTAGCGAGGCGACAAGCTCGGGCCAGAGGGCGGGGGGCAGGTTGTCGACCGTGAAGTAGCCCAGGTCTTCGAGCGCGTGGAGCGCCGTGGTCTTGCCCGCGCCGCTCAAGCCCGTGAGGACCACGAAACGACCAGATTCTCCGGGCAACGCGCTTTGCGCCGCGCGGCCGGTTGCGTCTTCGTTGGCTGCGTCTTCTCGAGCCTCTCGCGTCATTCGGGCCACCGTACGGGTTTGCTGCAGTTCGTCATGTCCATAAGTCCTTCACAGTCTAACGCGGCCTCGCTACAATCCGGATAGCAACCATCATAGTCCCGACTTGCACCACAACCACCCGGTCGCCCTGCCAAAGAAGTTGGCCCGCGCCTATGACGAGGTCGTCGCCGCGAAGCGTGCGCGCCCGGAGAAGGTCGCCCTGCGCGCTCACGCGAAAAGGCTGGCCGCGCAGGTCCTCAGTTCCGCCCCGCGCGTCGGGGTCCCGCGAGCCCCAGCGCGCCCGCTCGCCCTCCTGGAGCACCCGCCACCGCCCGGTGGACGCGCCCGAACTCTCTTCAAACGCGACATAGCCCCGGTGGTTTCCGAGCTCTACCTGAAAAAGAACCGCCTCCTCCGTACGCGACACGACCTTCCAGCGTTCGGGCCGCTGAAAACCGACCTCAAACGTCGCGCACGGCAGCGCGGGCGCGTCCGGGCTCAAGGGGGCCACGTCCCCCTCGCCGAGGATTCGCTGGAGCTCGAGCGCCACCGCCTCGGCCCCCGACCTGTCCAAAAAACAGCCCGCGCGCACCCGCACGTAGGGCGTGCCGCCGAGCGTGGCGGTTTCCGTATAGACGTTGAAACCAAGCCGCTCCAAGCTGCGCGCGTGTGCGCGGGCCTCCGCGGGGTCACGAAACGCGCCCGTCTGAATCGTCCACACTTCTTGCGCCCCCGCCGACATGAGGAGCAGCGCGAGAGGCAGGATAAAAGAGAGGGGCACAGCGCGCCGTAGAACCACCCGCACATCATACCCCGCGCGGCGTTGAGTATGATACACAAGTGACTCCTGTGAATTTTTCCGTAAGAGCCGCGAGGCCCGTTGACCACAAGGCGCTGGCCGGGCTCTTGGCTGAGCTGTTGGGTGAGCTCGAGCTGGCGGGCGACCTTGAGGGCGCGCTCAACACCAACCTGCTGCGCCTCCTGTCGCAACCGGGCACGGCGCTCCTGGTGGCCGAAGGGGAGACCGGGCGGGGGCTCCTGGGCTTTGTGTCCCTCTGGACCCGCTGGGGTCTATTCGACGACGCGCCGGGCGGGCTCATCGACCGGCTCGTGGTCCGGCGCGGTTGGGAAGGAAGCGCGGTGCCCCACGCGCTGTTGGAGCAGGCGCTCGGCGCGTGTCAGGCGTTGGGCTGCGGGGAGGTGACGTTTCTGCCTACCGAAGACTCGCTGGTTCCTGAAAGGGCGCTTCTTACAGTCGGGTTTAGCCTCACGGACAGGGAAAGTTACGTCGTCAGCATCCTTTAGTTCGGCTTCCGGGTTCTGTTCGCGGTCGCGTCAGGTGATGTACCAAGCATCTGAAACGTGAGGCGCGCTCAGGGAGGCTGCTAACGTACCAGGAGACTTTCGGCGATGCGGCGGAAGTTTCGCAGGATGGCGAGCCCCACCTCCTGACTCTTCTCGGGGTGAAACTGTGTCGCGTGCAAATGTCCCTGCGACACGGCGCTCTTGAAGCGCGTGTGCCCGTACTCGGTCACCGCGCCGGGCACGCCGTCCAAAGAGCCGCCGAGGCCGTCGTCGGCGAACTCAACATAGTAGGAGTTGGCGAAATAGGCGAATATGGGTGTGGGTAGGCCCTCGAGCAGCGCAGGCTCCCCAAAGGGCCGAATCTCGTTCCAGCCCATCTGCGGCACGCTCACGGCGGGGTCGTCAAAGCGTTTGACCTTTCCTTTTAAGAGGCCCAAACCCGGCACCCCCGGCGCTTCCTCGGAACTCTCCATAAGCAGTTGCAGCCCTACGCAGATACCCAAGAACGGCTTTCGCGCCGCTAGATGCGCCCGCACCACCGGCTCGAAACCGGATTCCAAAAACCTCTCCATCACCTGCCGGAAGTGACCCTGACCGGGCAAGACGAGCACGTCCGCGCGGGCGGCCTTACTGGGGTCGGCGGAGCGCTCGGCGTCAAGCCCCGCCGCCAAAAGCGCCTTGTGGACGCTGTGGAGGTTACCCGCGCCGTAGTCAATGAGCACGCCTTTCATTTACAGCATCCCTTTGGTGGAGGGGAGCACGTCCGAGGTGACGCGGGTGGCTTGGTGGAGCGCGCGCGCAAAGGCTTTCACGACAGCCTCGCTCACGTGGTGGGTCTCGACACCTGAGAGGACGCGCACGTGCATCGTCGCGCCCGCGTGGTTGCAGAAGCCGCGTAAGAACTCGCGGAGGTGGTGGACGTTGAAGCCGTTGCATGAGCCTTCAAACCCGGCGGGCTCGAATGCCAGAAAGGGCCGCCCGGAAAGGTCCACCACCACGTGCGCCAGCGTCTCGTCCATCGGCACCCAGGCGTCGGCGTAGCGCTCGACGCCGCGCCGCTCGCCCAGCGCCTCCCGGAAGGCTTGCCCTAAGACGATGCCCGTGTCTTCGGCCAGGTGGTGAACGTCAACTTCTAAATCACCTTTTCCCCTCACGTCGAGCCTAAACTTGCCATGCCGGATAAGCTGCTCCAACATGTGGTCCAAAAAGCCGTGTCCGGTTTTCGCCTCGCCGCCCGGCGCGTCATCCAAGTCTAAATAAACCTCGAGCCCCGTCTCGCGGGTGTCGCGCTTGATGGTGGCGCGCCTCGAGGTCGTTGCCACTTCCAGAGACTCGCTAGCCATGCGCGACCTCCTGTTCTTGTGCCCCGAGCTCTCGAGCCACCCGCCGCGCCGCCTCCAAGAAAGCCCCGTTCTCCTCCGGCGTGCCGACGGAGACGCGCAAGCAGCCGGTAAGCCCCGGCAGGTGGTCCTGACGGCGGATGAGGACGCCCTGGGCGAGGAGGCCGTTATAAAACGCTCCGGCGTCTCCTACACGAAAGAGGAGAAAGTTTGTCACCGACGGATAAACGTGAACACCAGGTAGCGTGCTCAGCGCGTCGTAAACTCTGGCGCGTTCGCTCTCAACTTCCCGGATGCGCGGCTCGAGGTACCCCGCGTCCTCCAGCACCGTCACCCCCAGCGCGATTTGCAGCGCCGAGACGGAAAAGGGGAGGAGCAGCTTGCCGATTTGCTCAGCCAGCGCGGGTTGAGCCAAGGCGTAACCGAGCCTCACGCCGCCGAGCCCAAAAGCCTTGCTAAAGGTGCGCAGGCTCAGGACGTGGGGGTAACGTTTTGCGAGGGCTCGAGCGTCGCTGCCCGAGAACTGGTGGTAGGCCTCGTCAATGACCACAGTCCAACGTGGTGCGGCGTGTTCGATAAGCGTTACCAGCTGCGCCTCCGGGATGAGGTTACCTGTCGGCGCGGCGGGGTTGGCGAGAAAGAGGACGCCGGAGCCTCGCTCCATCTCCCTAAGCAGGTCGTCTATGGGAAGCGAGAAATCTTCGCGCAGGGGCAGCTCGGTCAGTTCGGCGCCCAAGAGGTGAGCTTGGAGGCTGTAAACCGAAAAGGTCGGCGCGACCGTGAGCACCCGCCGCCCGATGCCGCAGGCGGCGACGAGCGCCTGGATAAGCACGTTCGAGCCGTTGGCGACGAGCACGCCCGCCTCGGGCCAGGCGTAGAAGTCGGCGAGCGCGGCGCGTAAGCTCTCGGCTCCCATCTCGGGGTAGCGGTGGAAGGGGAGCTCCAAAAGCCGCTCGACCGCCCGCTTTTTGAGCGCGGGCGGCAAATCGTAGGGCGACTCGTTCTGGTCGAGCTTGACGGTGAAAGGCCGCGCCGTGAAGTGGTAGGGCGGCGCGGCGCGGACCTCGGGGCGAATGCTCATGGGGATAGTCTAACCCGCTGAAGTTTGGGTCTACTCTTCCGCCGTCAGAGTTGAAAAGTGGGGAGATGGGGAGTTTAGGGGCTACTGACCCGCTCGTTCGCGCGCGTCCTCGAGCAGCGGGGTGAGCGTTTCCGCCAAGCTGGGGTCTAAGGAGACGGCGCGCTCCCAGGCCTCCGCGGCCTGCGCGTAACGGTTGAGCTGATAGTAGACGCCGCCCAAGTTGAGCTGCGCCTGGCTGTTGTCGGGGTTGGCCTCTATGGCGCGGGTGAGGTACTCGAGCCCCTTATCAAAGCGCCCCGTCTGCACGTAGGCGTAGCCTAAATTGTTGAGCACCGTGTCGTTGTCGGCGAAATCTTCCAAGGCCTGTTCATAGAGGGGGATGGCCTCGCGGACGCGGTCCGTCCGTTGGAGCGAATAGGCTTCGTAAAAAGAGAGGAAGCCGTCCTCAGCGCCCTCGCCAAGGGACGCTCGAGCGCGCCCAAAGGCGCCGGCGGCCGCCTCGAAGTCGCCCGCTTCAACGGCGCTCAGGCCCTCGTTGACCGCGACGGCGGTGTCGCCGCTGTAGGCCAGGCGTTCGCCCCCGGTGAGCGAACGCTGCTGCTCGACGGCGGAGCGTGCGCTTGTCGCCTGTGCGTTGTCCGGCTCTAGCTCGAGCGCCCGGTCGAGCGCGTTGAGCGCCTGGTCGTATCTCCCGGCGCGGCCCAAGGCGGTGCCGTAGAGCGCGTACACCTCCGCGTCGTCGGGGGCGCGCGTCAAGAGGGGCTCGAGCGTATCGATAGCCCCCTCGGCCTGGCCCGCTTGCAAGTAAAGCCGCGCCAGATTGACGCCCAACGCCACGCTGCCCCCGCTCGACACGCCGGGCACCGCCTCGAGCGTCGCCCGGGCCGCCTCCAAATTTCCGGCGCGCGCCTGGGCGACGGCGAGTTCGTTGGCTAGCGCGGCGTTCTGCGGGTCTCTGCTGTAGGCGTCTTGAAGCACCTGCTCGGCCCCCGCCGCGTCGCCGCTTTCGGACAAGAGCGAGGCCTCGGCGAGCGCCAGCGTCGCGTCGTCGGGGTAGACGGTGCGGCCCTCCCGGACAATCGAAAGCGCCTGCGTCCCGTATTCGCTCGGCAAGCCCGCCGCGAGCGCGTAGAGGCTCGGCGAGCGTGACGCCTCGTCCTGAAGCTCCGTTTGCAGGTACGAGAGCGCGCCCGCGGGGTCGCCCTGGCGGATGGCAAGACCGATAAAGGCGCGTTTTAAGCTCAGCGAGTCGGGCACCCGGTCGGCGGCGCTCCGCAGGGTCTGGAGCGCGCGGCGCGGGTCCTCCGCCTCGAGCGCCGCCAAATCTAGATAGGCCTCGACCAAACGCGGGTAGGCGTCTATCGCCGCCTCATAATCGGCCCGCGCCTCCGCCGGGCTAGCCGCCGTGCGGCCCAGACCCTGCAACGCGAGCGCGTGCGCGGGGTTGAGCAGCCGCGCCGCCTCGAACGCCTGGCGCGCAGTAGCGCTGTCGCCGGTTGCGAGCAAAATCAGGCCGCGCGTGACGAGCGCTTCCACATCCTGCGGTGCCGCGTTGATGGCCGCCAGCGAGGCCGAGAGCGCGCCCGCCTCGTCTCCGCTTAAGAGGAGCGCCCGCGCCCGCTCGGACAGGACCCAGCTCGAGCCGCCGTCCAAACTCGCCGCGGCCTCCAAGGCCGCCGGGTCCAGGGCCGGCAGGCGCAACGACGCCTCGCCCACCGCGCCGAGCGAGGGCGGCGACGGCGTTTGCGCGGCCACCGCGTCGAGTTCCTGCCGGTCCCCGCCGCCGAGGCGCAACCCCAGTTCGTCCACCACCGCGTTGAGCACGTTCGCCACGAGCGCCGCCGGGTCGTCCGCGCTCGCCGTGACGGCGCGCTCCACCACCTGCGGGTACGCGGGTCCCGCGAAGCCCAGCAGCATGGTGGCCTGCGAGCCGTCCAACGTGACCCGCCCGCTCACAACGGCGGAGGCCCCGAACGCCTCGGCCACGGCCTCGGCGCTCACGTTATTCTGGTCGCTCAAGCGCCCGAACACCAGCAGCGCGTCGCCGACGGGCGGCGCGTACACACCGTCCACCACGTTGAGCCCCCGCTGGAGCGCGGTGGCGAGGCCCGCCCGGTAGACCTCGGCGGGACCCGACGCGTCAAAGGGGAGGACGACGAGGCGCGTAACGTCTCCTGCGCTCTGGGCGGCAGCGACAAAGCCGGTGAGAGCGCAAAGGCCGATAACGAGTTTGATAAGAATATACTTGGTCTGTTTCATCGCTGCGAAGTATACCCCTGTAGCGGTGAGAAGGCTAAGGGGCGGACATGTGCAGTCTCAGAAAAACGTTTGACTCTGCTGGTTGGTGTGAACGGCTCGAGCCCCACCCTCCAAAGACCCTAAAGATTCCCCCTACCTCCTCACCTCCTCCGCCCCCTACTGCTTTTTCAGCTTGAGCCCGACGATATGCTTCCACCCCTCCGCGAGTTCGGGCGCGTTCAACAGGCGCTCCGCGAGCTCGGGGTCGAACGCGTGGTGAACGCAGGCGTTGGCGTCGTGAAGCGTAAGTTCGGGTTGGGGACGGTGCTCGAGCGTCCACACGTCCCCCGCCTCCACCACGCCGGAAGAAAGCACGCGCAAATAAAAGCCCGTGCGCAGCGTGTCCGCCGTGTTCTTCATTAGGTCGGGCAAACCCAGCTTGCGGTTCTGTTTGGCGCAGGGAAAGCGCGGCCCGCTTACCTGCACCCGCGCGCTGCCCACCCTGAAGGTGTCGCCTATATGGAGGTCGGGCTCGAGCGCCCCCGTAAGGGTCCAGTTCTCACCCACCCCGCCCGGCCCCAGCGCCTCGTCACCCTGTAAGTCGTAGATTTGATTCCAATACGCATAATGCGCCAGCGAGTGACAGCACACCGCCTGGTCGGGCGAGCCGTGGTGGTTGGTGTCGGCCACCTTGTCGCCTGCCAAACCACGCTCGCCCAGCGCGATGGGTCCGGCGACCTTTTCGCGAAAGATGGATGAGCGCCAGGTGCCGCGCTCGTCGGTGATGGTCTGGGGGCGGCCGATATGGACGGCGTGAAGTTTTATCTCGAGCATGTCTACCAATGTAGGTTCGCCGGACGTAAAAAGGTGTCGTGTGCTTGACTTGTGTGCTTATTTTGGGGCATGAATTTTTTTGCAACGTCTGTATGGTGGTGCGGCTCGAGCACCGGAACCGACCGGGGCTTGACCTTGACGTTACGTCATCCTTCATACTGCCCTTGAAAGGAGGAGGGCCTTGCGCTTCTACCGCACGGGCGAGTTCGCGCAAAAGGCGGGCGTCTCGGCGCGCACCTTGCGCTTTTACGACCGCGAGGGGCTTTTATCGCCGACGCGGGTTTCGGAGGCGGGCTACCGGCTCTACAGCGACGACGACCTCGCCACCTTGCAGAAAATCCTGGCCCTGAAATTTCTCGGCTTCACGCTGGAAGAGGTGAGGGCGTTCGCGGGGGAGCCCGAGGCGTTGGGGCGGACGCTCGTTAAACAGAAGGCGATGATGCAGGACCGGCGGTCCCAAATTGACGCCATCGTCCGCGCCATTGAGCATACAGAAGCGCTATTAGAGGCAGGCACGCATGACTGGGAAGCCCTTGTACACATCATTGAGGTGATTCAGATGGAACGGAAAAAAGACTGGGTGGACAAATACTTCACCCCCGAAGAGCAACGGACTATAAGAGAGCTCGGCGAAAGGTCCTACTCGGACGCGGCCAAGGCCAAACTCGCCGAGACCACCTGGACCGAGGCGGACCAAAAACACATCGGCGCGCTCTACGCCGAGCTCGCCGCCGACCTAAGGCGGCTCGTCGCGGAGGGCGCGGACCCGGCGGGCCCGGAGGGGCAGAGGGCGGCAAAACGTCAGGTGGAGCTGCTTTCTGCGTTTACCCGGGGCGACCCGGACGTTGCGGCGGGGCTCAAAACCTGGTGGCAGAACTACGACGCGCTGCCGGAGGCGGAGAAGCCCCCGGCCTTGCCCTGGAGCGAGGCGGAGGGAGCGTTCTTACAGCAGGCGATGAAGATTTACCAACAGGCCGAGAGCTGACGCTGTGTCACGGGCGTGATAGTGACGTCACGCCCTTCCAAGCTGCTCAGCTAATCTCGATGGCGCTGCCCACGGGGGGCCGCCCGAAAGTGTCCCAGGCGCTCCCCCCACGCAAAAAAAGTTCCATCCAGCGGATTTGCGTTTCGCCGACCCTCCAGCCGCTACTCCCCGGCGAAAAGGCGAGCGCGCCCTCGGGCACCGCAAACGAGCCGTCGCTTAGGGAGGCCTCTTGTGTAACGTTACCAATGCGGAGGGTCAGGCTCGAGCCCACCTCCCGCCCCACCTCTTCAAACCGGAACGTTGTCTTGAGGTTGCCGAAACCGTCGATGTAGGCGACGCGGGCGCGCGGCACATCAGGAACATCGGCGGGGGGGACCCGTTCGGCCAGCGCGCTAGGGTCACCCCGCGCCACCGCCGCGACGTGAGGCGGGAAGAGGTCGCGCGAGCGGAACTGCGAGCCCTCCGCCGCGACGGCTACAAAGCAAAGCTCCTCGGCAATATCCTTTAGAAAAGAGAAAGCGTAGCCCGCGTTGACCCCCACCACCTTGACGCCGCCCGGCAGGCGCGCGTAGGCGAGCCTTTCGCCCGCGTTATTCTGCCGCGCCTCGCCGTTGTCCTCTCGAGGCGCGACGTTGTGGTAAATCACCGTCCCCTCGGGCGCGTCGTTGAGAGCAAGCTGCGCCACGCAAAAGCCCGCCGCGAGCGTGGCAAAGGGCGGCACGGGCGTTAGCGTGAGTTCGGCTTCCGGCAGGTGGCGCTTTAGGCGTTGCACCACCTCGGCGAAGGCTAAATCGCCATGCCCATAGTCGGCGATGAGGTGGACTAACACACGTCTCCCAACATAGCTTTGCCTCCCACATAAACCTGCGCCACGCTGTGCTCTCTCGCCAGCGTGAAGACGGCGGCCAGGCTGGCCTCATGAGAAGGACTGTCAGCAAGCACCGCCGAAAGCGTGCTCCCCCTTAACGGACGAACCAAAACGGCGTCGGCTTCCTTGCCAGGCGCGAAACTTCCCACGCTCTCCCCCAGCCCCAACGCCTCCGCGCCCGCGAGCGTCGCCAGGTAGAGGAGATGCGCGGGGCTCAAAAGGTAACCGTCCTCGCGGAGCATCTGCGTCTGATAAGCCATCAGCCCCTCTTTAAAAAGGCTAAAGCCGGTGCCGCCGCCCACGTCCGAACCGAGCGCGAAGGGGACGCCGTAGCGCAGGTGCGCCCGCATCGGAAAAAGCCCCGAGCCGATAAACATGTTAGAACTCGGGCAGTGCGCGACGCTCGAGCCCGCCCCCCCCAACCGTTCCAACTCGCGGTCGTACACGTGGACGTTGTGCGCGAACACCGAGCGCGCGGTGACGAGGCCGTGCGCGTCATACGTTGCCAGATAATCGCGTGCGCCGTCGAAAAGCCGTAGCACCGCGCCTATCTCTTCAATCTGTTCGTTTAAATGGCTTGTAAAAAGGAGGTCGGGGGCTTCATGAAGGAGACCGCCGCAAGCCTCCAACATCGCGTCCGTGCAGGAGAGGGAGAAGCGCGGCGTCACCGCGTAGCGCAGCCGCCCGTGGTTGTGCCAGCGTTGGATGAGCGCCCGGCTTCTTTCAAACGCTTCTTCCGGCGTGCGGTGCAGCTTTTCGGTGAGATTCCTGTCCGAGACGACCAGCCCCGCCGTGATGCGAAGCCCTGACGCCTCGGCCTCCTCGAAAAAGACATCCATCGCCCCCGCAAAATGGCTGCCGAACACGAGCGCCGTGGTGGTGCCGTTCTTGACAAGGTGAGACAGAAAAGTCCGGGCCGCGTCTCTCGCGTACTGTTCGTCCGCGAAACGCTCCTCGACGGGTAGGGTCCGTCGCTCGAGCCACTCCAACAGCCTTAAGCCCATCGCCCCGATGACCGGGAGCTGCGGCAGGTGGACGTGCGTGTCCACAAAACCGGGAAATAAAAAGGCGTCCCGGTGGTCTAAAACTTCGGCTTTGGGATACTTTTTGCTTACCCGGACATAATCACCCACAGCGAGAACCTTCTCGCCCTCAAAGGCGAGTACGCCGTCGGAGAAGCACTCGAGCGCCCCCGCCGCCTCAAAGGGGCTTTTGGGCGTGTGGAAAATCTGGGCGCGGAGGAGCGTCGTCATGGTGTCCGCTTATTGTACAGGCTCGTTCAGTCAGAAACGCTAAAGGGCACAAGCTCGCTCTTCATGACGTCCACTAAACCCATGTCGGTGAGACGCAAGGCGGGGATGACGGCGAGGCCGAGAAAGCTTAAGGTCATGAAGGGCGCGGGGAGGAGGTTGCCGAGCGTGGCGGCGGCGCGCTCGAGCCCGTCCAACTTCTCCCGCACCCTCTCCAAGGGTTCGCCCGTCACGAGGCCCGCCAAAGGCAGCGGGAGTTCGGCCAGAACGCTCCCCTCGGCCACCGCGACGAAGCCGCCGCCGAGAGTTTCCAAACGTCGGCAAGCGAGCAGCAAATCCTTGTCAGCCACGCCAACCGCGAGCAGGTTGTGGTGGTCGTGTCCCACCGTCGAGGCCAGCGCGCCCCTCTTCAAGCCGAAGCCCGTCACCAGCCCCACGCCAATCCCGCCGTTTTTGCCGTGGCGTTCAACGCAAACGAGTTTGAGGAGGTCGTTTTCCGTGTTTGCTACCACCTCGCCGTTCGTGACTTTGGGCGTGACCCGCACCTCTTCGGTAAGCACCTGATAAGGCACGGGCTGGATGCAGCGAACCTGACCGGGGGGGGCAGGGAGCCTAAACGACGCCTCCGTAAGCTCGGGCAGCCGCACCGTATTCCGAACGGCGGCATCGTCTACCTTTTTTGAAACGAGAGGCGTGATGAGTTCGCCCCCCGCCGCTACCCGCACCCCGTCCTTACAAACCTCCGCCGCGTGAAACGTTTCAAATTCGTCTATCACTACAAAGTCGGCGAAGTAACCCGGCGCTATGGCCCCGCGCCGGGGCAGGCGGTAGTGGCGCGCGGTGTTGAGGCTCGAGCAGCGCACCGCATAAACGGGGTCCACCCCTGCCCGAATCGCCCCGCGTACGAGACAATCCACGCCGCCCTCGTCGAGCAAATCGTGCGGCAGCCTATCGTCGGTCACGAAGCCCACCCGGTCGCCGTGCTTGGGGTCCACGAGCGGCAAAAGCGCGGCCAGATTGCGCGTCACCGAGCCCTCGCGGACCATCAAAAAGAGACCTGCGCGGAGTTTCTCGAGACCCTCCTCGAGCGTCGTCGCCTCGTGGTCCGAGGCGAGACCGGCGGCCAGATAGGCTTGCAAATCTCGCCCCGTGAGCCCCGGCGCGTGCCCCTCGAGCGTCTTCCCGCGCGCCTCGGCCAGGAGCACCTTTTGCAAAACTCCCTCGTCCCCACCGATAAGCGCGGGGAAACTCATCAGCTCGGCCAGGCCGACGACGCGGGGGTGCTCGAGCAATTCTTCAATCTCTTCTAAACCCAACGTTGCGCCGGAGGTCTCGAGCGGCGTCGAGGGCACGCAAGAAGGCGCCGTGACCCACACATCTAAAGGCAAGCCCTCCGAACTTTCCAGCAGCCAACGGATACCCGGCACCCCCGCCACGTTGCCGATTTCGTGCGGGTCGCAGACCACGCCCGTCACGCCGCGCGGGACGGTGGCGGCGGCGTAGGCGGCGGGGGTGACCAAGGAGGACTCGAGGTGGACGTGCCCGTCAATGAGGCCCGGCGCGAGGTAGTGGCCCGCTAAATCCACTCTTTCGTCAGCCTCGGCCTCCTCAAAGACCTCACCCACACCCGCGATGAACTCCCCCGCGAGCAGCACATGCGTTTTGTCTACCGTTCCGGTAAAGACGTTGAGGACGCGCGCGTTTTTGAAGAGGTATGTGCCGGGTTTTCGTCCCGCGGCTACGTCCACCGCAAAACGCAGTGCGTCGAGGGTGACGAGGGCTCGAGGTGTCACGGCTGTACCCAGCTAAACTGTGAGGCTAAACCAAACTTATAGAACATCTCGCAGTATATCTCATGTTGTATTCGGCTCTCACCACGCCTCGTTGGCGTCTACACCGCTCCCAGCCGTTTTGTCTCACGCCTCACCCGACGCCTCCCACTCGTCCACCGCCCCGCTCATCTATCTTCAGGGCGTACTCACCGCTCAGCCCTTCCTCCCAAAAACGCATCACCCCCAACACCGCCTGCTCCTTGGCCTTGGCCTCGAGCATCAGATCGAACGGTTCATCGCTGTTCACCTCCTGCATCCTCCGAAGCGCCCTCTCGAAATCCTCGCGCGTCACGAAATCGGCGTGCGCGGTGGAGAGGTCGCGGGGGCTCGAGAGGTGAAACTTGGGCACGCGCCCCTCCCAGGTCGCCACCACCCGTTGAAGCGTGCCCGTCAGGTCGTCCTTGCAAGGACCCTGACCAGGATGACAGGCGTGGTGGAAAAAGTCGAAAATCGCGGGGATGCTTAAACGTTCGCAGAGATAAAGCACTTCATCTACCGCGAAAATTTTGTCGTCGTTCTCGAGCGTCAGCCGCGTCTTGACCCGCTCCGGGAGGCGCTGAAAGTTCGCCTGAAACGTCTCCAGCGCCCGCGCCTTGTCGCCGTAGGCCCCGCCTATATGCAGCGTGAGCGTGCCCTCCGGCGCGACGCGTTCCAAAAACCTCGCGTGATAGTCGAGTTCAACAGAGGCGCGCGCGGCGACGGTTTCATTATTAGAGTTGAGGACGGTGTATTGGCCGGGGTGCATGGAGAGGCGCAGGTCGTGCTCCTCAATAAAGCGGCGCAAATCTTCTAACGTGTCCGCGAAGCGCGTTTCCCAATTCAAGGGAAAATCGGGATGCGAGCCGAAAGGGATGACGCTCGAGCCCACCCGGAAAAAGCGGATGCCGTGGCTTAAGTTCCACTCGAGAATCGCGCGCAAGTCCGCCAAATTCTGCTCAATCACCCCCGCCACCCGCTCGTCTAGGTTGGCGAGTCGCAGGGTCCGGTTGGTCGTGCGCGCCAGGGTGAGGTTTTGGGCCGCGTAGCCTAAATAGCGTAGCTTCATGGGCTCACCTTAAAGTCTGGTGCTAAGCCAGAAAAGCGCTCAGGAGACGGTTGGCGTGCTTTTCGGACGCGCTCGCCCCTTCTCAACGTTCGGGCAAGGTGCTAACAAGGTTCTAAAAATGCCGAATCAAGCCCGTGACGCGCCCGCGCGGTTCTACATAGGCTTGCATAGAAGGCGCGGGTGCGCTATAGTTTTTGGGTTGTGCCGAGGGCGGTTGCGCTCGTTATTGATGAGTAGCGGTTAAAGGCGCTTCGGCCTCGAGCGTTCCGATGCATTTTTATCTAATTAATCTGACGGTCAAATGGCAGTGACTTTGCTCCACTCGAGCGATAGGAGACGGTATGAAGTACAACAAAGGCGCGATTCTGCGCGCCATCGAGCAGCCCTTTTTAAAGGACGACATCCCCGAATTCGACACGGGCGACACGGTGCGCGTGGACTACCGCGTGGTCGAGGGCACCCGCTCGCGCATCCAGGCCTTTGAGGGCGTGGTCATCGCCCGCCAGAACGGCAAGGGCGCGCGTTCGTCGTTCACGGTGCGCAAAATCTCGTTCGGCGAGGGCGTCGAGCGGACCTTCCCGGTGCATTCGCCGCTCATCGACGCGATTCACATCGTGCGCCGTGGCCGCAGCCGCCGCGCTAAGCTCTACTACCTGCGCGACCTGCGCGGCAAGGCGGCGCGCCTCAAGACCGACGTGAGCCGCCAGGAAGAGGACCGCGCGCAGGCGAGGGCGGCGAGGGAAGAGTAAGGCAAAGTTTGGCGAGGTCGTGAGTTTGCTTGACACGGCCTTGCCGAGCCGATAGACTGGGGTTCGGCTTTGGCTATTTGGGGCTGTGGCGCAGTTGGGAGCGCGTCTGAATGGCATTCAGAAGGTCAGGGGTTCGAATCCCCTCAGCTCCACCAAGAACCGGCGCTCCTGGGTGCAAACCCAGGAGTTGCTGTGTAAAAAGTGTAAAAAGCCATGTAAAAGTAGCAGAAAGTAACGCAAGAAATCACGAGTTTGGCCGCCCAACGGCCCGCAGGTGGAGGTTAAGGATGTTCGCAGTGGTTCAGAGCGGTGGTAAACAGTACCGCGTGGCAGAAGGAGACGTGCTCCGGCTCGAGTCTTTGCAGGCGCAGCCGGGCGACACCGTCGACTTGCCCGTGATGATGCTTGGTGGTAGTGCAGGCGGCAACGGCGAGGGTGAAGTCCGGGTCGGTACACCCTTGGTGGACGGCGCGAGCGTCAAAGCCGAGGTCATCTCGCACGGTCGCGGCGACAAGATCTATATTTACAAGTTCAAGGCCAAGGCCAACTATCGCCGCAAGAACGGCCACCGCCAGCCCTACACCGAGGTCCGCGTTACAGAAATCGCTGGCTAGTCCGGCAGGAGGTCTGAAATGGCACACAAAAAAGGCGTAGGCAGCTCGAAGAACGGGCGCGACAGCCAGTCGAAGCGTCTGGGCGTCAAGCGTTTTGAGGGTCAAGTCGTCGCGGCGGGCAACATTCTGGTCCGCCAGCGCGGCACCAAGTTTAAGCCCGGCCAGAACGTCGGTCAGGGCAACGACTTCACACTTTTCGCCATGCGTGACGGCGTGGTGCGTTTTCACAACAAAGGCAGCCGGGGGCGCTTTATCAGCATCGAGCAGACGGAGCCCGCGGTTTCGGCAGATTAAAGAGGCGAGGGTGCAAAGGGGCGCGGGCTCATCGGCTCGCGCCTTTTTTTGTTTTTAATATGCTCGAGCAGCAACGGGCTCACGACTGGGTGGATTTCGACGGGACTCTGGCGATAAAATGTGCAGGATGAGGTGCGCAGGTGGCTTTTCGTGATGTGCTTGATATCACCGTACAAGGCGGCAAAGGGGGCGACGGCGGCATGTCGTTCTTGCGCCTCAAGTACATGCCCAAGGGAGGACCCGACGGCGGGCGCGGGGGCGACGGCGGCAGCGTCTATTTGGAGGCCATCGACGACGTGACCTCGCTTGACCGTCTCGTGGGCAAGCGCCTTTATAAGGCGCAAACGGGCGGTCAGGGCGAGGGGCGCAACAAGGCGGGCCGCGGGGGAGAGGACTTAACCGTCCAGGTGCCCGTCGGCACCACCGCCCGCGACCGCGACACGGGCCGCGTTTTGGCGGACCTTGTTACGGTGGGCGAGCGAACGCTTATCGCGGGGGGCGGCGTCGGGGGGCGGGGCAACGCGTCGTTTGCGAACGCGCAGCGCCAGACGCCGCGCTTTGCCGAGTACGGCACTCCTGGCGAGAAGCGGCGGGTCCGCTTGGAGCTTCGCACCATCGCCGACGTGGGGCTGGTGGGCTATCCCAACGCGGGCAAGTCGAGCCTGTTGGCGGCCCTGTCGAACGCGAAGCCGGAAATCGCTTCTTATCCTTTTACGACCCTGAGCCCTAATTTGGGCGTGGTCGAGCGGGATTTGGAGCGTTTCACTCTGGCCGACATCCCCGGCATCATCGAGGGGGCGCACGAGGGCAAGGGGCTGGGCCTGGAGTTCCTCCGCCACATCTCGAGGACGCGCCTCTTGGTCTTCGTCTTGGACATTGCGGGCGAGCCTGCCAAGACGTTTGAGTCTCTTCAAGAGGAGTTGCGCGAGTATGACCCCAAGCTGCTCGAGCTGCCCTCGCTGGTCGCGCTCAACAAAACGGACTTAGCCAGCCCGTCCGAAGTCGAGGAAGAAGTGTCTAAGCTTACGCCTTTTGGTCTGCCTGTTTTGGCGGTGTCGGCGCTCGAGGGGCGGGGCTTGGACGCGCTCCGCGACGCGCTCTTCGAACTTCTCCCGGCGCGGCCTAGTTTAGAGGCGCAGGCTTCGGAGCCGGAGCGCGTCACCTTCGACCACGCCCGCGTCGAGCGCGACCCGTCGGGAACGGGCTGGCGGGTGCGCGGGGAGGAGTTGGAGGCCCTTGTGTCCCGCTTCGACCCCGCCAACCGCGACGCGGTCGCCTATTTGCAACACCACTTCGCCGCGCTGGGCGTGAACAAGCTCCTCAAAAAGGCGGGCGCACAAGACGGCGACGACGTGATAATTGGCGGGGCCGTGTTCGAGTATTTTGACGAGGACAAGGTAAAAGCAGAATAGGGAGGTGGGGAGTAGGGGGATGGGGAGACAGAGTTCTCCCTACCTCCCCACCTCCTCCGCTCCCTACGCCCTTTGAGCTGCGCTTCGCGTTGTACTTTACTCTTTAGGTAAATCGTCCGATATAGACCTCTTGGCCCTTTGGAATGGTGTACACTACTCGCCTATGCGGCTGGGGCTCTTTGGAGGACGCTTTGATCCACCTCACATCGGTCACTTGCTCGTCGCGCAGGGCGCGCTAGAGGCGCTGCGCCTTGACCGCCTCCTTTTTCTGCCGTCGCCCACCCCGCCCCACAAACCCGCGGTCGCGGGGGCGGAGGCGCGGTATGACATGACGGTTATCGCCACCGCCGACCACCCTAACTTTTTTGTCAGCCGCCTTGAACTGGCTCGCCCCGGTCCTTCCTATACCTTTGACACCGTGACCGAGGTGCGCGAGGCTCACCCGCAGGCCCAACTTTTCTTTATCACTGGCACAGACGCCTACCGTGAGATTCACACCTGGCACCGGGCCGAGGAGCTTGTACACTCCGTAAATATGGTGGCTGCGCCGAGGCCGGGGTATACTCTGGAGGTGTTAAGGTCTCCCTTTCGGGAGAGGGTGCAGGTTCTAGACACGAGGCTGTGCGAGGTCTCGAGTACCGAGGTGCGCGCGCGCCTCGCCGAAGGTCGTCCCGTCCGTTACCTCGTTCCCAAAGCCCTGGAGAGCTACCTTGTCAAACACCATCTTTACCGTGAACAGTCCTTGCAGCAGGGCTAGCATCGAGCCCTACTGCGCGCGCGTGCGGGCGACGGTCACGCCCCGGCGCTTCGAGCACATCGTGCGTGTGACCATCCTGGCCGAGACCATCGCGCTAGCCAACGACTTCTCACGCGGCGAGCTGCGCGCCACGAGCCTCGCCGCGGTGCTCCACGACGCGGCGCGCGACCTCTCACCGGAAGAGATGTTCAAACTTGCCCCGCCCGAAAGCGCTTTAGAGCGCGAGCACCCGATGTCCTTACACGGTCGCGCCGGACGCCGCCTCGCCGAGTGTTGGGGCGTCAACGACGGGCGCGTGTTGGACGCCGTCGAGGGCCACGTGTTCGGCGTCGCCCACGACAACCGCGTGGGCATGGCCGTCTACGTCGCCGACGTGTCCGAGCCGGGCCGCGGCGTCAACGACGACATCCGCGAGCTGGCGATGCGCGACCTCTTCAGGGCCTATCAGCGCGCGGTCGATTCTAAAGTCCAGTACCTCCGCGACAGGGGCAAAACCGTCCATCCCGCCACGCTGAGGGTGTATAAAGAGATTTGTGAACTTACGTAGCGTTCGGCTGTTGCAGGTTTTGGGTATCTTGGTAGCCCTCGGGGGGCTGGTGGGCTATTGGCTCACCAGAGACGTAGAGCGCACTGTGCTGGACGAAGAGACCAGGCGGGTGCTCAATGTTGAAGAGGGCGAGTTTCAAGCGAGCTTTGTGGTGGCGGGGCGGGACGTTTTTTACACGAGTTTGGCGGGCGACCCCATTTACGAGCAGGGCAGGGTGGTCGGGCGAACATACGACGCCAAAAGCACCGCCTACGGCACCAACACCGACACGATTTTATACGCATCCATTGTGGGCAACGACGTGACGCTCATTAGTATCCCGCGCGACATCTGGCTCGACGAGTGGTCCACCAAAATCAACACGATGTACTACTACCGGGAGGCTGATGGGCTTAAGAACGCGGTGAGCGACCTCGTGGGTCTGCCCGTCGACTACTACGTGGTCGTCAACATCGACATTTTCAAGGGTCTTGTCGACGCGCTCGGCGGTGTGGAAGTCAACGTTCCTTACAAGATGGACTGGGACGATTACGCGGCCAAGCTGCACATTCACTTAGAGCCCGGGCCGCAAAGACTTGACGGCGAACAGGCCGCCAACTTCGTGCGCTACCGCCATACGGCGCGGGGAGATTTGGCGCGTATCGACCAAGTCAAGACCCTGGCGCTGGCGCTGCTCGCACGCCTCAAAGAGCTCAACGTGCGCGCGGTCGGCAAGGTGCCCGCGCTCGTCACGACTTACTTCGACGAGGTCGAGACGAACGCCTCCCCCGCGCTGCTCCGCCAGCTCCTCGTGCGCCTGCCCAACTTGCAAATTCGTCAGGTGGCGACGCTGCCGACCTGTTGCGAGCGGCGCATTACCTGGCAGGGGGACCCCGTGGACGTTCTGAGTGTTGACCGCGCGGCGGTCGAGGCGTTCGTCGCCGACGCCTTTGGCGGTGAGGCGCGCGAACTTGTTGAGGCACCCGACACGCCCCTCGTCATTACCAACCGGAGCGGGGTGCCGGGGTTGGAGCGGGCTATCCAAACCTACCTTATTGGCCTCGGCGTGCCCGCGGAAAATCTTACCGTCCGCGAGGGTTCAGCCGACCCCGCGCCGACCCGCATCCTCGTCACCGCCCCCGCCTGGGGCGAGGCCGACTACTACACCACGCTTTTTCACGGCGTGAGCAAGCAACAAATAGATTCACTCCAACCCGTTGACGGCACCCCCACCCGTATGGAACTCGTGCTAGGAACCGACGCGAAAAACTTCGCGCTGGCGCAGGCTTTGGCCGAAGGAGGCGAACGATAGACGCAACTGAGAATATAACCAAAATGGACGCAACTACAACAAACGTGACCGAGACCGGCATTCCCCAAGAAGTGCAGCGCGTCGTGGACGCGCTCGACGACAAGCGCGCCAAGAACATCGTGGTGCTCGATTTGCGCGCCTCTTCGGAAACGCTCAACTACTTTATTGTCGCCACGGGCGAATCGGCCCTGCAACTAAAGGCGATGGAGGAAGGTGTTAAAGAAGCCCTGAAAGAGATGGGCGTGATGCCCAAGGGCGTCGAAGGCCCCTCGACCCGCTGGACGCTTATGGACTACGGCTTCGTCATCGTGCATATTATGAGCCCCGAAGCGCGCGACTTTTACGATTTAGAAGGTCTTTGGGCCGACGCGGCGCGGCTCGAGGTGACGCCCCGCTAGGCTGGGTCGCGCTATGGTCCGCCACTGGTCCGAAAGTGTAGCGCGCGGGCATTTAGAGGCGCAGGGTTACGCGGTCGTAACCGAAAACTACAGCGTCCGCGGCGGCGAGGTGGATTTGATTGTAAGGGACGGCGACACGCTCGTTTTTGTCGAGGTCAAGCAGCGCCGTGGGGACCGCTACGGGAGTGCCGGGGAGGCCATCACGGCGACGAAAATAAAACGTCTGAGACGCGCCGCGCTTCTCTACTTGAGCCGCACCTACGGCCACGACGATGTGCCCTTGCGCTTCGACGCGGTTCTGGTAAGTGGGACGGAGGCGCGTCACCAAATTACGCATCTGCGGGCGGCGTTTTAGCGGCGTCAGCTAGTAAGTATAATGGTTATGGAGCTTTAGTGACACCATGAAAATAAAAATCTGCGGCATCACCCGCCCCGAAGACGCCCGCGCGGCGGAGGCGGCGGGAGCGGACGCGATTGGTTTTATCTTGGCTCCGGGCTACGGGCGCTCGGTCAGCTTAAGGCGGGCTGCCGAGATAGGCGCGGCGGTGGGTTCTGCCACCGCGCGCGTGGGCGTGTTTGTGGACGCTCCCTTTGAAACCGTGCTCGAGGCCGCGCACTTTCTAAAGCTTACAGCCGTCCAACTTCACGGACGCGAAGGAGCGGCGTACGCCGCGGCGCTACGCGAAGAGGTTCGGGTGGTCAAGGCGTTTTCGTTCCGGGAGGAGCTGACGCGTGAGGAATTGGGGGCGTTCCCGGCGGACGCCGTGCTGCTCGACGGGCCCAAAGGCGGCGGCGGTACGCCCTTCGATTGGGAGCGCGCGGCGTCGCTGCGGGGCGTTACTCATCTCGTTCTGGCGGGTGGGCTGTCGCCTCACAATGTGGCGGCGGGCGTTGCCGCCTTGCGACCCTTCGCGGTAGACGTTTCTTCGGGGGTGGAGTCAAGCTTGGGCGTCAAAGACGTGCGGAAGATACAAGATTTTGTACGCGCTGCGCGCGCCGCCGCCCCCTCCACAGTTATCCACAGTTATCCACAGGCCTGTGGATAACTCCAGAAGCGCGCACGGTCACGTAAAAACTGGCCCTCTTGCGGAGAAAGCATGTGTAGGACGTATATTCTCGCTCTGCAGGGCTTTTGGGGCGCTCTAGCAAATATGTCAGCCCTTTGTCAATAGCAGGAAGTTATCCACAGGGACGCGGGATATCCACAGGGTTGCGCTGTAGACTTTATGGGTCTGCGGGGGCCTCGAGCGGCTCTCCAAATCACCCAAACACGCGGAGGTGCGTGATGCTAATCAGTAAGGACGAATGCGGGGGAGGCGTAACACGGTGCTTTTAACATGTGATGGGACGGGGGAGGTTATAAGGGTCGGTTTCTTACCGGGTTTGAGAGGACGCACCCTCGAGACGGCAGCGCGCGGCAGAGCGCGGCGCGCATGAAAAAGGCGAAGCCCGAAACAATGAACGTGTTGGAGAGCCGTGTTTCCCTAGAAGAGAGGCGTAAAGACCCTTTCCACGCGCACAAAAAGGCGTGGGCGGCGCTCGAGAAGAGCCTGAAAAAGGACCGCGCCCGCCTTGCCGAGGGCGGCGGCGCGCGGGCCCTGGCGCGGCAGCACGGCAAAAATCGCCTGAGCGCGCGTGAACGCGTCGCGGCGCTTTTAGGCGCGGGGGAACCTTTCAACGAACTCATGCAGTTCGCGGGCGACGGGCTTTACGAGGAGGCGGGCGGCGCGCCCTCGGGCGGCGTGGTGACGGGCGTCGGCAGGGTGGCGGGGCGCGACTGGCTTATAGTCGCCAACGACGCGACCGTCAAGGCGGGGGCCTTTTTTCCCATCACCGCCAAAAAGGTGATTCGGGCGCAGACGGTGGCGCTCGAGAACCGCCTCCCGACGATTTATCTCGTAGATTCCGCGGGCGTCTATCTGCCCATGCAAGACGAGATCTTCCCCGACCAGGACGACTTCGGCCGCGTCTTTTATCTCAACGCCCGGATGAGCGCCTTGGGCATCCCGCAAATCGCCGCCATCATGGGCAACTGCGTGGCGGGGGGTGCGTATCTGCCGGTCATGTGCGACACGCTTATCATGACCGAGGGCTCGGGGCTCTATCTGGCGGGTCCGGCTTTGGTAAGGGCGGCCATCGGCCAGGAGGTGAGTTCGGAAGACTTGGGCGGTGCGGCCATGCACGCCGAGATCGCGGGAACCGTGGACTACTTTGAGCCCGACGACGCGCACGCGCTCCAACGCATCCGCAATCTCGCCCAAATGTACGCCCCCGCGACGCTCGCCCCGTGGGCGCGGGAGCGGCGGGAGGTGGAGGAGCCTGCGCTCGAGCCCGAAGACCTCCTCGGCGTCGTGCCGCCCGAGGGGGGCAGCCGTCCCTACGAAATCCGCGAGGTCATCGGGCGGCTCGTGGACGGGTCGCGCTTTGACGAGTACAAAGCCAGATTCGGCAAGACAATAGTGTGCGGCACCGCGCACTTGGGCGGCTTTCCGGTCGGCATCGTCGCCAACCAGAAAACGGCGGTCAAGTCTAGGGGTCGGCTCGAGGTGGGCGGCGTCATTTACGGGGACGCGGCGGACAAGGCGGCGCGCTTCATCCTCAACTGCAACCAGGCGGGCGTGCCCCTAATCTTTTTGCACGACGTGAACGGCTTTATGGTCGGGCGCGAGAGCGAGCACGGGGGCATCATCCGGCGGGGCGCGAAGATGGTCAACGCGGTGTCGAACAGCGTGGTGCCGCGCCTTAGCGTGATTTTGGGCGGCTCGTACGGCGCGGGCCACTACGCGATGAGCGGCAAGGCCTACGCGCCCCGCTTCATTTTCGCCTGGCCGAGCGCCAAATACAGCGTGATGGGCGGGCAACAGGCGGCCAAGACGATTCTCGACATCCAGGCGGCGCAGCTCAAGCGGGCGGGCAAAGAACCCGACGACGAGGACTTAGCGGCGCTGTACGAACAAATCCGCGCGGACTACGGCGCGGCGTTAGACATCCGTTACGCCGCCGCGCGGCTCTGGGTGGATGAGATTATTTTGCCCTTGGAGACGCGCGACAGGCTCATCCGGGCGCTCGAGGTCTGCGCGCAGAACCCGCACATGGACGAGCTTAAGGTGGGCGTGTTCCAAGTTTAGGGGTTATGAGAGGGGACGGCGTAGATACTGAGGGTGTCCAGGCAGACAGCATCTTAAACCCGGTTTCTCACGGTAACTTGTCGACTGCATCTCCTTCAGACCAGAACTTGGTATATCTTTGTCAAGAGGTTGTCCACCTTTGTGGATGTGTCCTGACGTTGTGGTGCATGAAGCGGAACAGTTCTCTGGCGAGATGGGTCTTGAGACACCTGAAAGCAGCTCTGCGCGTTTTGCCCTGCTGTTGCTTTTTGTCGAGGTAGGCTCTGGTTGCTTTGTCACAGCGCGAGCGCACCTGCACCATCATATGAAACGTGCGGTTGAGCCGACGGTTGCCGCCGATGTTGAGCTGTTTTCTGTGCTGTCCACCCGAGGAGCGCTCAACCGGAGCACAGCCGGAGAACATAGCAAACGCATGTTGAGAGCGGAAGCGTCTGACATCGCCTGCTTCGGCTAAGAGGATAGCGGCGTGAACCACCCCGACACCTTGGACGCTTAGAAGTTCGGGCATCAGTTCGTTAACAAGGCGCTTCATCACGCCCTCGAGCCGCTGAATCTGCTCGAGCAGTACCTCGACCACAGCGCGCAGTGCCTCACGAGCGCTCTCGAGCTCGATGCTTCGCAAACCTAGCCGGTGAGCGGTGAGCTGTTTGACCAGCGCGTCTCTTGTTCGGGTCAGCGTCTTGAGTTCTTCTACTTTTGCGCGCGGTTCAAAGCGGCTCAGCTCGGGATTGGCAAGCACAACCCTGGCGACGTTCTCAGCGTCAACCTCGTCGCTCTTCTTGTGCCCCCTCTTACTACGGTACTGGCTGGTCAAGCTGGGGCTGACATCGACGACGGGATAGTCTTGCGACAAACCCCGACTCAACGCCTTTGAGAAAGGGTTGTTCGCGCCTTCAACCGCACACGCCTCAACCTCATAGCGCCCGAGCCAGCACGCCAGTTCGGCTAAGCCCTCTCCTGTATTGGCTACCGTGCAGTGGCCGAGCACTTTTCCCTGTTTGTCTAGGGCCGCCGCGGTGTGACTGCCCGGATGCGGGTCTATGCCTATAATGACCATACAACCTCCTTAGGTTGGTGCTCGCTGCTGTGCATATCCGCAAATGGGGCTAAAAAGCTTCTTGGTATCAGGCAATCGCAGCGTAGCCTAAGAGGCGAGGTGTGCAGTTCTGGTCTTGGCTAGAAAAGCAGATGCTACCTGGGCAACACCTCGCTTCTCCTAATATACGGATGCTTCCTGCTATGAGAGGGGCAAAAGAAAAGTCCTGAGAGGATCTCCGCCGGGGGGGCAGCGGGGTGCGGAGATGCAACTCTCGAGGACAGGGTCTATAGTAACCCCAAAGAAAGCAACTTGCAAGACCCCCGTGTGACAGTGTGACAGCGCCAGGGCTACCGCAAAGTCGCGGGGGTGGCGTCAGGTGTGACGGAAGGTAGCTCTCGAGCCGCTCGCGCTCTTCCAAAAAGGCCGACTGTGACGCTTGTACCCGCCGAGGTGCTAAAACGTGTTTAAGTGGTGAGAGGTCGCGCGCAACAAAAGGCAGAACCGAAAGAGGCAGGCACATTACGTCTATTCTGAATGTCTGACAAAAGAAGTTCGACAAAAGAGGCTCGTCTCCCTTGCATTTGGCACGTTTGAGAATCGCCTTTCGCGCCAGCGTCAGCATTCAGGCCAGTACAAGTCGGGTTTGGCCGTTAGAGCCTCGTAATCCTTGCAGTTTCGCCCTCGTGTGCGCACGCCCCAGAGAGACGAGAACCCAGCCAGCGTCGCTCGACCGGAGTGAAGGTGTGATGTATGGATGTACAAGCCCGTCCGCTAGAGGTCTGGTACCTCACGATGCTCTACCCCGCGCCTTCGGAGGCGTTCGCGGCGGGTGACGTCAAGGCGCTACGGCGTTTGGGCGCGCGCGTGTCGGTGCATTCGCTGAGGCCGGCTACGCGCGAGACCAAGAGGCTGCGTGAGCAAGCGCAAGACGACCTCGAGGTGAGCTACGGGAACGTTTTGGAGATGGTTGGGGGCGCCGGGTACGCCCTTTTGCACCCCCACATAACGCTGCGCTTGCTGAGCCTGATTTTTCGTCACTGCCACGCGAACCTAGAGCACCTTCTTAAGAGCCTCGTCCTCGCCCCCCGCTGCTTGGGGCTCTACGCCCAGATTCGCCGGGCGTGCCCCGACGTCGTCCACCTGTTACCCGGCGCTGGTCGCGCACGTTCTATAACAACACCTCCTGGAGCAACGGGTCGGGCGGTTACGTGGCGCGCTACTACCGCAACAACGAGCTCAAAAACAACATCTCCTATGGCGAGAGCCGGGGCGTGATTGACGAGGCCGTTCAGACGAAGAACACCTGGAACTTGTCCATCGCCAACCCGAAGTTTATGAGCCTTGACCCGTCAAGCCCCTTCTTTCTTAAGCCGAGCGAAAGCGGCCCCGTAATAGACAAAGGCGTGAACGTCGGCTTGTCCTACGGGGGAGCAGCGCCCGATCTCGGCGCCATCAAGGAGGGGCAGAGGATTGCCGACCTCCAGCCGAGCTCGAGCAGCGTCGCCGCGGCCACTTCTGCCCCAACCCTTGAGGCCGCGAACCGCTAACGCGCTTTTGCAAGCGACCTGCGGGTAGCGCGGGGCCTGCAAAAAAGACGGGAAGGCTTTGGCCTTCCCGTCCCCGCCCTTTTGGAGCGTTTGCAGAACCCTACTGGTCGCCCGTGCCGCCTGTTCCTGCGCCGCCCGTCGCGTCAGCGCCACCCGTCACGCCGCCCGTTTCCGAGCCACCCGTCGCCCCCACGCCGAGATTTTCGGGGAAAGTCTGGACGGCGTAGGTCTCGCGGAGCGCGGTGATCCGGTCGCTCAAGCCTTCCTCTTGGAGCCCCTGGCGGACGGCGTCGCGCACCTCGTCGAGGGGCTGCGCGCCCGCCTCGCGGCGCTCGTACACCTTGATAAGGTGGTAGCCGAACTGCGTCTCGACGGGGCCCACGACCTCGTCTACGGACGCCGCGAACGCGGCCTCGGCAAAGGGCGCGACCATGCGGTCTTGCGTAAAGCAGCCCAAGTCGCCGCCCTGCGCGCCGCTGCCGGGGTCGGTGCTCCGCTCCTGGGCGATTTCGGCAAAGTCGGCACCGCCTTCAAGCTCTTGCAGGATGTTCTGCGCCTCCTCCTCGGTCTCGACCAGAATGTGGCGCGCGCAGACCTGCCCGGGCGCTTCGAACTG
Source organism: Trueperaceae bacterium (assembly GCA_965214995.1). GTDB lineage: Bacteria > Deinococcota > Deinococci > Deinococcales > Trueperaceae > CBDCCT01. The sequence goes on along the minus strand of CBDCCT010000002.1, from coordinate 1,363,145 downwards.
GGCCTGGTTTTCGTTGTAGTAGGCCTCGACCTCCTCGTCGCTCACCTCGACCTCCTCGCGGAGCGCGTCGATAACCGCCTGGACGGTGTCGGTATCGCGGACTGTTTGCCTTAGCTGCGCCTCGTCGGCGAAACCCGCCTCCTCGAGCGCCGTCCCAAAGGCCTCATCCGAGTCGAAGTTCCCGCGCGCCTCGGCGACGCGCGCGTCCACGTCCTCGTCGCTCACGGTGATGCCGCGCGTTTGCGCTTCCTGAAGCAGCGCGAGCTCGGTGGCGCGCTGGTCCAAAAACACGGGCTTGAAGCTCTCGAACTGGGCGCGGGCCGCGTCGTCCAGGGGCACGCCCTGCTGCGCGGCCACGTTGCGCAGCGCGATGTCGAAGCGCCTGTTAAAGGTGCTCAGCGTCTCCGCCTCGTCGCCAACCTGGATGACGACGGGGTCGAGCGCGGCCGGGGCGTCTTCTTGGGCCGTTCCCAAACTCATGAGGGCGAAAAGCGCGAGTATGAAACCCGCAGTTGTTGTACGTTTCATTTGGTTATCCCTTCTTTAAGCACTTGACGTGCGTTTGTCATGTCACGTTTGCCATCTGACACTATCACGCAGGAGGTGAGAAGCGGTGTGGGGCGAGATGAACAAAGGTGAAGAAAAAAGGCCGCCTCTATACAGCGGCCTCGGGTTGGGCGGGCTTTTCCAGCGCCTCGAGCTTTTGATAGAGCTCGAGCTGCTCCTGACTGGCTTTGGGAGGAATCATCACGCGCACCTCGGCGAGTTCGTCGCCGCGGGTGCCGTCGCGTTTAGGCCAGCCCTGACCGCGCAGTCTCAACACGCGCCCGCTTCCGCTGTTCTTGGGCAGGGTCATCTCCACCTCGCCGTCCAGGGTCGGCACCCGCACGGGGCCGCCTAACACGGCGCGGTAGTCGGGCACGTCGACGGTGACGCGCACGTTGTCGCCCTCTAGATGAAAGCGCGGGTGTTCTTCCAGCTTGATGGTGAGGTAGAGGTCGCCCCCGCCGGGGGCCTGGCCGCGCAGCCGGAGCTTCGAGCCGTCTCTGGCACCTTTGGGCAGAGTAACCTCGATGCGCCGACCCTCCACCTCGATGGTCGGGCTCGAGCCCCGGTAGGCCTCCTCGAGGCCGACGGTCAGCGTTGCCTCGACGTCTTGCTGGAGAGGCTGCCGCTGCGCAAAGCCGCCAAAGGGGTCCGCGCCGCCCGTGAAAACGGTGCGGCCCCGCCCCTCACTAAAGCGCCCCTCGCCAAAACGGACCCCGCCGCCCCCGAAAAGCGTCTGGAAAAAGTCGCTAAAGTCGCCCAAATTTTCGGGGTTGACGCCCGCGCCGCCGAAACCGCCCGCGCCGGGTGCGAACGGGGGCCGCCCGTCCGTCGAGCCGTACTGGTCGTAAAACTTCCGCTTCTCCTCATCGGACAAGACCGTGTAGGCTTCGTTGATTTCCTTGAAACGTTCCTCGGCCTCGGAGTCGTCGGGATTGCGGTCGGGGTGGTGCTTGGCGGCGAGCTTGCGAAAGGCCGAGCGAATCTCTTTTTGAGTGGCCGTTTTGGGCACGCCGAGCGTGCTGTAGTAGTCTTTGTAAGCCGCCACCGCGCCTCCTTAGTCTTTGTAGACGACGACGCGGGCTGGCCGCACCAGGCGGTCGTTTTTAACAAAGCCCACCTGGTACACCGCGGCGATGGTGCCGTCTTGCGCCTCGCCGTTGGTGGGTTGGCTCGAGAGCGCCTCGTGCAGGTCGGGGTCGAACGCGTCGCCCTTGGCCCCCACTTCTTTGATGCCCAGAGCCGCCAAGTTGCGCGTGAGCCCGCTCCGCACCGCCTCGACGCCGGGGACGATTTTGCCGGGATCGTCGCCCGCCACCTCAAGCGCGCGGCCCAGGTCGTCGTAAACGGTCAAGACGGTCAAAATCGCGCTGTCCTGACCTGCTTCACGCGCGCGCTCTAAGTCCTGCGCGCTGCGGCGGCGGTAATTTTCCAAATCCGCCCTGGCCCGCAAATAGCGGTTTTTCATCTCGTCGGTCTGCGCTTTTTGTTCGTCAAGCCGCGCCTGCATCCCGGCGAGTTCGCCGCGCAAAATCTCTACCTCATCGCCGTTTTGAGTTTCTTGAGAGGGCGCGGCGGGGGTTTCCCCCTCGCCACGCGCCGTTTCGTTCGGCTGTACGTCTTCTAGGTTTTGGTTCAGATCATCTATCTTAGCCATCATCTACCCCGCGGGTTTGAAGTCGGCGTCGATGACGTCGTCATCTTCGGTGGGGGGTTGCGTGGCCCCAGTGTCGGCTCCAGTGTCCGCGCTCTCCTGCGACGCGTTCTGCAACGCCTGCATCCTCTCGGTGAGGGTGCGCTGGAGCTCCTCGAGCCGCTCCTTGGGCGCGTTGCCATTCACCGCGCTCTCCGCGTCGTCGGCCGCTTGGATGACGGGCTGCTTCACGTCGTCGGGGGCGCTGCTCGAGTCCTCCACCAGCTTACGCGCCTGCGCGCGGAGGCTGTCGAGCGTGTTCTTGGCCTCGGCGTACTCGCGCGCTTTCCGGTCCTCCTCGGAGTGCGCGGCGGCGTCTTGAACCATGCGTTCGACCTCGTCCTCGGACAGCGTCGTCGTGTTCTGGATGGTGATGGACGCTTCCTTACCCGTCGACTTCTCCTTGGCGGTCACGTTCAAGATGCCGTTGGCGTCGATGTCGTAGGTGATTTCGACCTGCGGCACGCCTGCGGGCATGGCCGGGAAGCCCTCCAACTTAAAGCGGCCGAGCGACTTGTTGGCTCCCGCCATCGCGCGCTCGCCCTGGAGCACGTGGACTTCGACGCCCGTCTGGTTGTTTTCAGCGGTCGTGAAGGTCTCGGCCTTGCGAACAGGCACGGTGGTGTTGCGGTCAATCAGCTTGGTGAACACACCGCCTTTGGTCTCGACGCCCAGCGAGAGCGGGGTCACGTCGAGGAGCACGATGTCTTCCACGTCGCCCGTCAGCACGCCCGCCTGGATGGCCGCGCCCAGCGCCACGACCTCGTCCGGGTTGACCGACTGGTTGGGCTCCTTGCCGAGCATGTCCTTGACGATTTTTTTCACCGCCGGGACGCGGGTCGAGCCGCCCACCAGAAGCACCTCGTCGATGTCGCTCTTGGAGAGCTTCGCGTCTTTCAAGGCCGACTCGACGGGGCCGCGGATGCGGTTCAGAAGCGGGGTGATGAGTTCCTCGAGCTTGCTCCGCGTGAGCTTTTTCTCCAAGTACAAGGGCGCGTTCGAGCCGGGGTCCATCGCAATAAAGGGCAGGCTGATGGTCGTCTCGGGGAGGCCGGAGAGTTCGATTTTGGCCTTTTCGGCGGCCTCTAGGAGGCGCTGCAACGCCTGCTTGTCTTTGCGCAGGTCGACGTTGTATTCCCGTTTGAAGTCGTCGGCGAGCCAGTTGACGATGGCGTAGTCGAAGTCCGAGCCGCCTAAGTGCGTGTCGCCCGAGGTTGAGCGCACTTCAAAGACGCCGTCGCCCACTTCCAAGACCGACACGTCAAAGGTGCCGCCGCCAAGGTCAAAAACCAAGACCGTCTCGTTGCCTTTTTTCTCCAAACCGTACGCCAAGGCCGCCGCGGTGGGCTCGTTGACGATGCGCAAAACGTCCAAGCCCGCCACTTTACCTGCGTTCTGGGTTGCCTCGCGCTGCGAGTTGTTGAAGTACGCGGGCACGGTGATGACCGCCTTGGTGATTTTCTCGCCCAGCGTCGCCGACGCGTCGTCAACGAGCTTGCGCAAGACCATCGCCGAGACCTCTTCGGGGGTGTACTTCTTGTTGCCCACGACAAAACGCACGCCGCCGTCGTCGCCGCGCACGACTTCGTAGGGCGAACGCTCGGCCTCTTCCTTGACCTCGTCCCAGGTGCGGCCGATGTAGCGCTTCACCTCAAAAAGCGTGCCCGCGGGGTTCAAGACCGCCTGCCGCTTGGCGACCTGCCCGACCAAACGTTGCTCGTCTTTGAACGCAACCACCGACGGCGTGGTGCGGTTGCCCTCGCTGTTCACGAGCACGGTGGGCTCGCCGCCCTCCATCACCGCGATCACGCTGTTCGTGGTGCCTAAGTCGATACCGACTGCTTTTGCCATGATGTCTCCTTAAATGGTTAATGGTGTTGCGTAGGTCTTGCGGCGGGTTTTGGCTGGGATGTTGTAAAGATTCATGCGCCCCCACGCAAGACACTTGCACTAGGAGAGAGTATAACAACGTGGTATGGCAATGTCAAGAGATATGAGTGAGGTTGTATCAAATTTGTTTTGGTGTGCGTTGTGTTTCTTCACGCATTAAAGTAGAGAGAGGAGGAGAACACTGTGACGTTCCTTGTGATTGCCAAAGACGGTACCGACCCTGAAGCTTCTGCCCGCCGTCAGCGGGTGCGTGACGCGCACTTAGAGGCCATCAAGCCCGCCGTCGAAGCCGGAATAGTGCAGTTGGGCGGCGCACTGCTTAACGATGAGGGAGCGATGATTGGTTCTGCGCTTCTGGTGGAGGCGGACTCAAGAGATGCGCTCGAGGAATTTCTACAAAATGATGTCTATACGCTCGAGGGGGTGTGGCAGAGTTTCGAGATTTACCCGTTCAAGCGGGCGGTTTAGTCCATAACAAATTTCTCGACAGGATGACGTTTTTGCCAACCCTTTGCTAGAATTGCCAATATGGGTTCTGCAAAAGTGAAGCGTGTAAAAATTGACACCTTTGGCCGTGTGCTCATTCCTAAAAAAGTTAGGGAGCTTTTGGGGCTCGAGGCGGGGCAAGAACTCGAGCTTTCCGTGGAGGGCTACAGGGTGACGCTCGAGGCCTAAGAACTAAGGTGCGACCCTTAAAAAAGGGGAACATCCCCGTTTTCGAAGGAACGTTGCCCAAGGGTGATGTTGACTGGGTGCGGGAGATGCGTCAAGAGCGTGATGAAGTCACCTTGGAAGGTAGCGGCGAGGATTGACCGTTTATTTTAATACCAATGTTTTACTCGCTGCGTTCGTCGTGGCTCATCAGCATCACAAGGTAGCGTTTCCGCGGCTGAGGCGCTGTATAGAAGGGAAAGACCAAGGTATTGTCAGTATCCACCTGTTAGCTGAACTTTACGCCACTCTGACAGGCATACCTCACAAGCCGCGCGTCCGCCCCGCCGAAGCAAAAGAAGTGCTTGACTATCTGCAAGAGCACTTTATACTCGTTGCCCTCACCCAAAAAGATTACCGGCTAGCTGTAGACCGTATGGCGTCGCTCGGTTTACTTGATGGCGGCATCTATGACGCCCTGCACGCCCAGGCCGCCCTCAAAGCCAAGGCCGACGTGCTGCTGACCTTGAACGGCAAACACTTTACGCGCTTGGGTGACGATATAGAAAAGATTGTGCGGGAGCCGTAACGCCTTTGACTTCCTGTTGCTCAGTCCTGTACGGCTTTAACGCGCATCCCTCGTTTGTAATTTACTCCCACTCAATCGTCCCCGGCGGCTTGCTGGTAATGTCATACACCACCCGGTTCACGCGGGCCACGCTATTGACGATGCGGTTGGAGACGACCGCGAGAAAGTCGTGCGGCAAGCGGGTCCAGTCGGCGGTCATGCCGTCGGTGCTCGAGACCGCCCGCAGCGCCACGGTGTTTTCGTAGGTGCGCCCGTCGCCCATCACCCCGACCGAGCGTAGCGGGGTCAAGACCGCCAGCGCTTGCCAAGTTTCATCGTAAAGACCGAACTCGCGCAGCGCGCTGATAAAGATGTCGTCCACCCGGCGCAGCGTCTCGAGCCGCTCGCGCGTCACCTCGCCCAGGCAGCGAATCGCCAAGCCGGGGCCGGGGAAGGGGTGGCGGTCGCGCAGGTGCGGGGGCAAGCCCAGGGTATGAGCAATCTCGCGCACTTCGTCTTTGAAGAGGGTGCGGAAGGGCTCGAGCAGCGTAAAATCCAACTCTTTAGGCAGCCCGCCGACGTTGTGGTGCGACTTGATGTTGGCCGCGCCGTGCCCGCCCGCCGACTCGATGACGTCGGGGTAGAGCGTGCCTTGGGCCAGAAATTTAATCTTGCCGCCTCGAGCCTGCGCCTTGGCCTCTTCGGTAAAGACTTCAATAAATTCACGGCCGATGATTTTGCGCTTCTCCTCCGGGTCGCTCACACCCGCCAGCGCCGTTAAGAAACGCTCCGACGCGTCGATGACGGTGAGGTTGACGCCCAGGTCGCGTAGTGCCCCCTCAACCTCCTCGGCCTCGCCTAAACGCAGGAGGCCGTGGTCGACAAACACGGCGGAAAGCCTCTCGCCCAAAGCGTGATGTAGAAGCAGGCCGAGGGTGCTCGAGTCCACCCCGCCGGAAATGCCCAAAAGCACGCGCTCCGTCCCGACCTCGCGGCGCACCTCCTCGGTGAGCGCGTCCACGATGCTCTGCGGCGTCCAGTCGCGTGAGATGCCGGTGCGCCCGATAAAGGTTTCGATGAGCCGGTCCCCCTTGGGCGTGTGGCGCACCTCGGGGTGAAACTGCAAGCAGAACACGCCGCGCGCGGCGTGTTCCATCGCGGCGACCGGCGTGTCGTCGGTGGCGGCGACGACCTCGAAACCCGGCGGCGGTGTGACCACCGCGTCGCCGTGGCTCATCCAGGCGACAAACTCGCCCTCGACGCCCCCAAAGAGCGCGCCGCCGTAGTCCCGCAACACCGCCTTGCCATACTCCCGCACCGGGGAACGCGCCACCTCGCCCCCGGCGGCGAGCGCCACGAGCTGCATCCCGTAGCAGATTGCCAAGAGCGGGAGGCCGGACCCGAGCAGCCCCTCGGGCAGTCCGAGCGCGCCCGCGTCGTAAACGCTTGAAGGCCCCCCCGAAAGAATCACGCCCCTGGGACGCGCCGCCTCAATCTCCGCCAACGTCGCGCTCCCCGACAAAATCACCGAATAGACGCCGAACTCGCGCAGCCGCCGCGTGATGAGCCGGGTGTACTGCGAGCCGTAGTCGAGCACCACGATGCTGGGCAAACCGGTCGGAGCACCGGGCGCGGCGGTGCCGGGAGTAACGTTTGACATGACGTTTTTACACCCTCACTTTAGAGTTTGCTGCAACCACACACAAACCCGGAGCTTCTCTCGAGCCCCCCTCAGAAAACCAGCCACTATCCATTGACCCCTCATCACTCACCACTAGACCCCGGCACCTCCGGAAAAGTGAGCGTCACCGCCGCCTCCTCGGGCACAGTGACGCTCACGGGGGCGGACAGCCGGTCTTGGTACCTCGCCTGCAAGCGCCACACCCCGGCGGCGTCGAGCTGGGCGCGGCCCGGCACGTAGGCGATTTCGTCGCCCGTATTGAGCGAGGAGCCGTCGGGGCTTACGACGGTCAAGAGCACCGCGTTGGCGACGTTGCTAGGCTCGACGGAAACCCTGAGGACGTAGGTGGGGCCCGCCGTGTTTTGGGGCGCGGCCACGTCCCTGTCGCGCCCCAAAAAGGCGAGCACCGCGAGCACCACCGCGCCGACGAGCAGCGCCACGAGCAGGATAAGGCGTCTGCCGCCCCGCCGCTCGTCGTCCAAGGAGATGTCGGGAGGGGGTTCGAAGGGGGCGGGGGGGCTCGAGTCCTCGTCGACGCCCGCGCGGTAGACGCCGCCCGGCGGCAGGTCCCGGACGAACACCTCCTCGTCCCCCGCGCTCCGCTCCCTTCGTTTTTGTTCGCCCGTGACGCGGCTGGGCTGGGCTTGGGGCGTGCCGGAGTCCGTTTGGATAAGGATGGGTTCGGTGTCTTCCGGCGCTTGCGGGGGTGTGGGAGGAGCGCCCCCGCCCGTGCCCACACCCACAGGGGCGTAAACCGCCGCTGCCGCGCGCGTCAGGCTCTCGACCTGGAGCTCGAGCCCCCGGTGGATGGCCTCGGCGCTGGGCCGGTCTTCCGGGTCAACGGACAAGCAGTGGTTGAAAAGCTGCTCGAGCCGCTCGGGCACCCCACCCTCCGCCTCGCCCCCCAGCGCGTCGCGCAGCGCCCCCGCCCAGGCGTACACGTCGCCCGCGGGACTCGGCGGCCCGCCATCAAGTTCGGGCGCGCGGTAGTGTTCGCTCGGCGCGTCCCAGACGACGCCGTAGCCCTCGAGCAGCAGGTCTTGGCCCGCGACCAAAAACCGTTCGGGCCGGATGTCGCCGTGAACCACCCCGGCCTCCGCCGCGTCTAGAAGCGCGCGCGCGCTCCCCAAGGCGAGCGGCATGAGTTCTTCGGGCGGCAACGGCCCGGCGAGCGGCTGATACTCACGCGAGTAGGCCACCACAAGACGCCCTTCGCCGTCGTAAGCGCTCGCCAAAACGCCCGGGATGTTCTCCGAATCGAGGTCGCCCACCGCCAGCGTCGGGCGGGCCGGGAAGCGGTAGATGAGCACGGGCAGCCCCGTGAGCGGGTCGACCCCCTCAAAGGTCTTGACCGAGCCCCAGGCGGCAAAAGGCCGCTTGGCCTGGTAGCGCAGGCTATGGTCCATGACGGACCCGCACGCGTCGCGCCGGTATAAAAGACGTTGATTTTTTATCCGTTACAACCACAAAGACCACCACAAAAAGAGTATAGCCCAAGTGACTTCACGCGGAGCCCGCGTTTGGGGCGGCGCGCGACCTGTCGCTTGGCACAGTACCCGAACGTCGCAGAGTCCCCGACACGCCTTTTCGAGGAGCCGTGTTACTTTATTCCTATGACAACCCTGAGCGAAAAATCCGTCATAGAGGCGCTAAAGACGGTGAACGACCCCGAGCTGCACAAGGACTTGGTGAGCCTCGGGATGGTCAAGGACGTGACGCTTGACGGGGGCCGCGTCGCGCTCAAGATAGACCTCACCACCCCCGCGTGCCCCCTGAAAGGCAAAATCGAGGCCGACGTGCGGGCGGCGGTCGGGCGGGTGCGGGGCGTCGAGAGCGTGGCTATCACCTTTGGCTCGCAGGTGAGAGGCGCGCCGCAAGAGGGGCTGCCCGGCGTGAAAAACATCGTCGCGGTGGGCTCGGGCAAGGGCGGGGTCGGTAAATCGACGGTGGCGGCCAACCTGGCGGCGAGTTTAGCGCTCGAGGGCGTCGCCGTCGCCCTCTTAGACGCCGACATCTACGGCCCCTCGCAGGCCAAAATGTTCTCGGTCGAGGGCAAGCGCCTTATGGCGGATGACGAAAAAAATATCATCCCGCTGCGCAACCACGGCGTCAAGGTGATTTCAATCGCCAATTTGGTCGAGGACGGCCAGGCGCTGACCTGGCGCGGCCCCATCCTCCACGGCACGCTGACGCAGCTTCTCAAGCAGACGGTTTGGGGCGAATTGGATTATCTCATCGTTGACTTACCGCCCGGCACGGGCGACGTGCAACTCTCCTTGTCGCAGCTCGTGCCCCTAACCGGCGCGGTGCTGGTGACGACGCCGCAGGACGTGGCGCTCTTGGACGTGCGGCGCGCCTACACGATGATGCGCAAAACGCACGTGCCCGTCCTGGGCGTCATCGAAAACATGTCCTACTACGCGCTCCCCGACGGCTCGCGCGACTATATTTTTGGTCAGGGCGGCGCGGCGGCCTTTGCTGAAAAAGAAAGGCTGCCGCTCCTGGGCGAAATTCCCATCACGCGGCGCGTGCGCGAGAGCGGCGATAAGGGCGCGCCCCTCGTCGTGGCCGAGCCCGACAGCCCCGAGGCGCAGGCGCTGCGCAAGGCGGCGCGGGTGCTGGCGGGGCAGATTAGCATTCAGAACTTGATGACGCTGCCTGTGGTTTAGCGTGTTCTTGGTGGTACGGAGCGGGGGAGAGGGTATTTTCACCTCCCGCCCAGCCCCGTGAAAGTCTGCACATCCAGGCTCGAGAGAGGCCGGTATAAGAGAGTGATGGAGACCCCTATCATGAACGCCGACGCACGCCCCAAATGCAAAGACGACATCATCAAACAGGACGCCGACGAGACGGTGGTGCTCCTCAACCTCAAAGACGGGCAGTATTACGCGCTCAACGAGGTGGGGGGCCGGGTGTGGGAGCTTTGCGACGGCTCGAACAGCGTAAGGGACATCGTCACCCTCCTCTGCGGCGAGTACGACGCGCCGCGGGAGACGATTCAAGAGGACGTGCATGAGGTGCTCGAGGAGCTTGCCGGTGCGGACCTCCTCGAGGCTTAAGTACCCAAAGGGTCTCCAAAAGCTGCGCACGCCGGGCGACGTTTTTCTGCTGCTACGCGTTTATCTCTTTGCCGCGTCCGTGCCCCTCTTGAGCCGGGTGCCCCTGCCGACGCTCCTCCCCCGGCTCGACACACGACCCAACACAAAAGCGCCTTACCGTCCGGAGGAGGCGCAAAAAGTGGTGAGTTACGTGGGGGCGGTCATCAGGAGGGCACCCCTGGCCCGCCGCGACTGCCTGGCGCGCGGGCTCACGCTCTTCTACTTTTTGAGGCGTGCGGGCGTGGACGTGGCGCTCTGTTTCGGCACGGGCAGCCCCGAGGGCGCGTTCGCCGGGCACTGCTGGCTCGTCAAGGACGGCGCGCCTTATCTGGAGAAAGACCCCGCGCTTTTCAAAGAAATCTACCGCTTTCCGGGCTGAGGCTCGAGCCCAAAAAATATACCGCCCTGTCGGTAAATAAAAACGGGAGACCAATGTTTTGCCAGTCTCCCGCTCGGTTGTCAATTTATGCAATCAGTAAGAAAACTTCGTCAGCTTTCTTAGCAGACCCAACTTTTTGAGTTGCGGCTTACGGTACATTTTTTTCATTCACATCCTCCAAAGGTGCGAGAAGGCGGGAGTGCGGGCTTTGCTAAGCTTGGCAGAATACCTTGCCTGAAGCCGTGAGTTAGAGGCCGAACGCCGAGAAGTCGCCGGAGATGCCGTTGGGGAAGAAGCCGCCCTGGGAAGCGCCCGCCGACAGGTAAACGATGTTGAGCACCTGGCGCGGGGTGCGCGCAAAGGCGAGGGCGTTCGCGTTCGTCGGCGTGATGTTGGCAATCGTGCCGAAAGGATTTTCGTGGACCGGGGGCTGGTCGTCATCGTCGGGGCCGGCGAGCGCGTCGCGGGCGTCCGAGATGGCGTCGGCGACGGTGCGGGCAAAGTCGCCCGTGGGGCCGTCTAGGTTAAAGAGCACGTTGCGAACGTCGCCCGCGTGGTAGGCCTCGACCGCGAGGATGCTCGCCGCCGCGCCCAGGTAGGTCTTGTTGGAGATAAGGGGGGCCGCGCCGTTGTAGGCGGTCACACCCACGTCCTCGAAGACAAAGGCGCCGAGGATAAAGTTGATGGTGCTCCCAAACGCGTCGAAACTGTCCAGTCCCCCAGCCGCACCCACCGCGTTGAAGGCGTCGGTGAAGTTGATGGCGGGGCGAGGTGCCACCGCGTCGGGGCCGAAATTCCCGGCGATCACGCTCTGCAAGAACTTGACGTGCGCCTCCTCGTCGAGCGCGATTTCGGTGGCGTTCTGGCGGTTTCTGGCGCTGTCAAAATCTACTTGGCTGCCGCCGATGACCTCACCCGCAGCCGCGCCGCCCACGTCCACGCCGCGCGCTTCTAAGCCCTCCCCGAACACGCCGCGGAGGTAGTACTCGGCCTCTAGGTACTCTAAGTTAAGCGCGAAGTTGAGGATGGCGAGATCGACATCCGCCGGCTCCGGCGGCTGCGCGAGGAGCTGCGGCCCGCAGGCGGTGAGGGCGGCGCCCGCGCCCATCATGCCTAGGTTGGAGAGCAACCTGCGGCGGTTGACTTTGGCGCTTAACATCTTTTGTAGGTCCATGTTTTCCTTTCTGAATCTGGTTTCTAGCTCTGGCTTCTGGGTTTCCCGGTAGAACACGTGACGACGGACTGCAACTGCGCTTTCTCACCCCCTTACCAGACGGGCACCTTGCCAGCACGCGCCCAGAACACGGTCTCGAGACACCAAACGTGTACGGCGGAGCGCGTGAGTCACCGGACCGGTAACTAAATATACAAAGCGGCGTGGTACCGCCCTGATTTTAGCACTTGCCCTTGAAAGGGGTGTACACACACGTCACAGGTTTGGATGTTTGTGTCTATAAAAATTTGCACTCTTGGGTATGTCGGTAGCGCCGAAGTGAAATTCTTCCCCTCTGGCTCCCAAAGCTCCACCCTTTCGGCCCGGTACGAGACGGTTCTGGAGGTTCGTACCTGCGTAGGCGTGCTCGAGCAGAGCCAATCCACAAAAACCGCGCGTCTCCGCTGCAAGGGAGACGCGAGCTTCCATCCCTTTGTGACGCCTGCTGCATCCTGGGAGCAAGCCTCATCTACTATGGATGGATGAAATGGGAAAACAGAGGACGCAGCCGTAATGTAGAAGACCGCCGGGGTAGGGGAGGCCGCCGCTCGGGGGGCGTGGGCGTGCCGGTGGGCGTCGGGGGATTTCTGGTGCTGCTGGTGCTCTCTTTGGTGTTCGGGGTGGACTTTTTTAGCCTTCTCGGCGGTTCGGGTTCGGTTGGCGGTCCGACACCCACGCCCAACACAGGTTCGCCCCCCGCCATCACGGGGAGCGCGGACAACGAGGAGACGGTCTATTTCGTGTCGGCGGTGCTCGACGACGCGCAGGCGACGTGGGCGGCGATGTTCGAGGGGAGCGGCGTTCAGTACGAAGACGCCACGCTGGTGCTCTACCGCGACGCCGTCCAGTCCGGCTGCGGCTTTGCCCCCGCCTCCACCGGCCCCTTTTATTGTCCCCTAGACGGAGACATTTACCTCGACCTATCTTTTTACGACGCGCTAAGGAGCCGCTACGGCGCGCCTGGCGACTTCGCGCAGGCCTACGTGCTCGCGCACGAGATCGGGCACCACGTGCAGAACTTACTCGGCACCGCGGACGAAGTAAGGCGTTTGCAAAGCGCCAACCCGGGCGCGGCCAACGACCTGTCGGTAGCCTTGGAGCTGCAAGCCGACTGCTACGCCGGGGTGTGGGGGCGCTCTTACGGGGAGCGGGGGAGAACGGACGACGATATCGCCCTCGAGCGCGGCGACCTAGAAGAAGGTCTCGCCGCCGCCGCCGCCGTCGGCGACGACCGCCTGCAACGTCAGGCCGGCGGGCGCGTGAACCCCGAAACCTTTACCCACGGCTCCTCGGAAGAGCGCATGAGGTGGTTCACGACCGGCTTTGACACGGGCGACCCGAACGCGTGCGACACCTTCGCCGCTTATGGGCTGTAGAGGTTTGACAACCACTTACCCCCTCTCTAACCATTCATCATTAACCACGGGTTACGGTTCACTCGCCACAACGACCGTAGTGAGGTCTATGGACATTTCTCCTTGAGACGCCTATCCTAAACCTGATTAGAGGCTAAAAGGCATTCTCAAGGAGGAAATCATGAACCCACTCAAGAAACTTCAAGACTTCGGCCAGTCGGTCTATCTGGATGAAATCAGCCGCGGGATGCTCGAGCGCGGCGAACTCACGACAATGGTCGAGCGCGACGGTTTGCGCGGCGTCACCTCGAACCCGGCGATTTTCCAAAAAGCGATTGCCGACAGCAGCGACTACGACGACGTGATTCGTGACCTGTCAAACGAGGGCAAGGACGTGGACGCGATTTACGACGCCATCGTGATTGACGACATCCAACGCGCCGCCGACGTGCTCCGGCCTCTTTACGACGACTCCAACGGCAAGTACGGCTTCGTGAGCCTCGAGGTCTCGCCCCACATGGCGCACGACACCGAGGCGACGGTCGAGGAGGCGCGGCGCTTGTGGGGCAAGCTGGGGCGTCCCAACGTCTTTATCAAGGTGCCCGGCACCGAGGCGGGATTAGCCGCCATCACGCAGCTTACCGACGAGGGCATCAACGTCAACGTGACGTTGCTTTTTGGCCTGCCGCGCTACCGCAAGGTCGCCGAGGCTTACGTGGAGGGCTTGGAAAAGCGCGCAGCGCGGGACGAGGACTTAACGCACGTCACCTCGGTCGCCTCATTTTTCTTGAGCCGCATCGACGTGATGGTGGACAAAAAGCTCGACGCCGCCGTCCAAGAGGGGGGCCACAAAGCCGAGGTCGCCAAGGAACTCCGCGGCGAGGTGGCTATAGCCAACGCGAAGCTCGCGTACGAAATCTACAAAGAGGTATTTGGCTCGGAGCGGTTTAAGAAGCTCGAGTCTTTAGGCGCAAAAACCCAGCGTCTGCTTTGGGCGAGCACCAGCACCAAAAACCCCGAGTACAGCGACGTGAAGTACGTGGAAGCTCTCATCGGCCCCGACACGATTAACACCATGCCGCCCGAAACGATGGACGCCTACCGCGACCACGGACGCCCGGCGGCGCGGCTCGAGGAGGACCTGGGCGGCGCGGAGCGCGTCATGGCCCGTCTGCCCGAGGCGGGTGTGGACATAGACGAAGTCACGCAAGCCCTGGAAGAAGAGGGTGTCGACAAGTTCGTCAAGCCTTTTGACAGCCTTATCGGAACCCTCAGAGGTGCCGTTCCCGCGTAGGGTGACACCGTTTCAAATGCAACCGCAAAGGGCGCTTTGTGAAGCGCCCTTTGCGTTACATCCCCCACGGATAAGTCTCGGGCGGCTCCCCTTGCGTCGTCTCCTCCATGTGCAGCGGGTGGAGCGCCGAGGTCTTGTCGAGGTACAAAAACGCGTCGTAGCGTTCCGGCAGCGTCGTCGGCACGTAGTTGCCGTACCGTTCGCGCGCGGGGTTGTAGACCACGCCGATGGCGCGGTGGCCGCGGCGGGTTCTGAAAATCTCGCCTTGCAGGTCACGGGTGATAAAGAGCGCGTTGCCTACCCCGGCCTCGTGCAGCACGCGCTCCCAGCTTCCTTCTCGAGCGGGCGGCACGGACATACGTTCCATCGGCGCGTCCCAGGACGCACCCGCGATGACGCTCCCCTCGAACGAGCCGAAGCCAACAAGCACCACGTCGTCAGCAGCGTGCTTTTCGCGCACGAGCTGGCCGACGTTGACCATGTCGGCCCCGGCCATGTCGGTGGCTCGAGCGTCGCCGATATGGGTGTTGTGCTCCCAGACAATTGCCTTAGATTCAGGACCGTGGTGCTGCATAAGGTTCTCGAGCGTGTCCACCATATGATGGTCGCGGATGTTCCACGACTCGGGGCCGCCGCGAATCATGGCGCGGTAGTAGCGTTCGGCGTCCACCGCCACGCGAGCGTTTTGCTCGGCGTTGAAATGGGCTTTGGGGTCGTCATGTGTTTGCGCCTTGCGGCGCAGCGTGGTGAGCAAATCCACCACCTCGGCCTCGCACGAGGTGGGCACAAAGGCGGTGGCGTGGGCGTAGTCCTGTGCGTCTTCGTGGTAGGGCTCGAAACATTTATAGGCGCGTTTGGCGGTTTCCAAGGCTTCCGGGTCGGTGCGTTTGAGGTAGTCCGTCACCGCCTCTAAAGATTCCCAGAGGCTGTAGACGTCGAGACCGTAGAAGCCGACTTTTTCATCGTCAGAGAGCCCTTCGTTATGGTTCCGCAGCCACTCGGTAAAGGCGACGACCTCCCAGTTCGCCCACATCCAGGTGGGCCAGCGAGAAAAAGCGCGAAGCGTCTCCCGCGCGCTTTCCCCCCCATAGCCTTTGACAAAACGGTTGACGCGGGTGCAGTCGGGCCAGTCGCCCTCGACGGCGACGAACGAGAAGCCCTTCTCCTCGATCAGCCGTTTCGACAAGCGCGCGCGCCAGGTGTAGTAGTCGGAAGTTCCGTGCGAGGCCTCGCCCAGGAGCACGTATTTGGCGTCGCCGATGCGCTCCAAAAGCGGGTCTAGGTCGTCCGCGTCCTCCAGAGGCTGGGCAAGTTCCCGTACCCTTTCGGCCAGTACATCGCTATTTTCTAAACCGTCCCGTCTCATCTTACCCCCCGTCGTTCTTCGTCGTTTTTACCCTTTCTGCAAAGGCTGCTCCAGCAGCTCACGCACCTCTTCGTCGCCCGTTTGCGGAAAAGCGTCGTACCACATCCCCACCCCGTAAAAGGGTTGCGGCGTCTCCAGGCAGATAATCTCGTCAACCTCACGTCGGAATTCGGCGCAGACCTCGGGCGCGGCCACGGGCACGGCGACGACGGTGCGGGCGGGCTCCCGTTGCCGCAAGGCTGCCACCGCCGCCTTCATGCTCGCGCCCGTGGCGAGACCGTCGTCCACCAAGATGACCGTGCGCCCCGCCAGCTCGGGGAAGGAACGCTCGCCGCGGTAGAGGCGTTCGCGCCGCTCGAGCTCGAGCCCCTCCCGCTCGGCCACGCGCGCTATATCCTTTTCGGAAATGCGTAAGCTGTCAATAATGTCCTCGTTAAGCACCCGCACCCCGCCCGAAGCGATGGCCCCCATCGCCAGTTCCTCGCGGCCCGGCACGCCGAGCTTGCGCACGATGAACACGTCCAAAGGCGCGCCCAGCGTCGCCGCCACCTCAAAGGCGACGGGCACGCCGCCCCTTGGCAAGCCCAAGACGAGCACGTCCGGGCCGTACCCAGCTGCTTTCACTTTGGCCGCGAGCCTCGCGCCCGCGTCGCTGCGGTTTCTGAAAAGCGCCATGCCGTTTCCCCCCCGAGAGCGTGCGGTGGGACAAACACCTTTAGCGCATACTACAACGTTTCCGCCTGAGAAGCGTGGTGGGACTGGCGCTAGTGAACGTGACCGTCGAGCCTGTCACGCCCGATTGCGGGCCGCGTCACATAACCCCTTTGGACGCAGCCTCTAGGATGCAGGGGACAAACCGTGAAGGCTGTTTAAGCAAAGCATCACGGGAAGTTTGTCTTTTTAAGGGGAGGCGCACGCGCTTCATCCGGAGGGGAGAACACATGTCCGTTGTAAAAGTGATTGAAGTTTTAGCGCAGTCGCCGACGAGCTTTGACGACGCCGTAAAAGTGGCGCTTGACGAGGCCGCCAAGTCGGTGCGGGGCATCGAGTCGATTTATGTGAAAGAGATGCAGGCGGTGGTGGAGAACAACCAGATTACCCAGTACCGCATCAACGCAAAAGTTTCCTTCACGATAGGCGAATCTTAAAGGAACTTAGACAGAACCATGCGAAAGAGGAGCGCTTCAAGCGCTCCTCTTTTCTTGTTGCCAATTGAGACCTAAACAAACGCGCTAAACCCGGTGATGGCGCGCCCGACGACGAGCGTGTTGATTTCGTTGGTGCCCTCGTACGAGTAAATGGCCTCGGTGTCGCTAAAGAAGCGGGCCACGTCGTGCTCCAACAAAATCCCGTTGCCACCGTGAAGCTCCCTCGCTCTGGCGACCACCTCGCGGCAGCGCGCGGCGGTGTGGACTTTTGCCAAGGCGGCGTGCTCGTCGCGCATCTCGTCTGCGTCTTGCATCTGCGAAAGTCTCAGGCACATCGTCTGCATCGAGGTCACGTCGCCCAACATGTGGACCAAGTGGTTCTGGATGAGTTGAAAGTTGCCGATGGCGCGCCCGAACTGCTCGCGGGTCTGGGCGTACTCCAAAGACCTTTCATACGCCCCCATCGCGCAGCCCACCCCCTGCCACGCCACCCCGGCGCGGGTCATGCGCAGCACGTTGGCGGTGTCGCGGAACGAGTGCGCGTTTTGCAAACGGTTACGCTCCTCAACACGGCAGTCGGTGAGGGTAACAAGGCCATTCTCGACGGCGCGTAGAGCGATTTTGCCCGTCATCTTCTCGACGCTGTAGCCGGGGTTATCGGTGGTGACCAGAAAGCCCTTGACCTGTCCGTCCGCCTCGTCGCGCGCCCATACCACCACCACGTCGGCGAAGGTCGCGTTGCCGATCCACTTCTTCTGCCCGTTAAGAACCCAGGTATCGCCCTCACGGCGGCAGGTCGTCGTCAAACCGCCCGCCACCGCCGAGCCCACCTTGGGTTCGGTCAAGGCAAACGCGCCGATAATTTCCATCCGTTGCAGCTTGGGCACCCATTCACGCTTTTGTTCATCCGAGCCGCCGACAAGCAGGCTGCTCAGCACCAGCCCCGCGTGGACGCCGAAAAAGGTCGCGGTGGACACGTCCACGCGGGCCATCTCCATCGTCGCAATGCCTTCAATCACCGAGGCGTCGGGGGTGCGCTCGCCGTTCTCGTCGAAAATCTCTTTGATGAGGTCCAGCTCGCGGAACTTGGGCAGCAACTCCTTGGGGAAGGTGTCGCGCTGCCAATAGTCGTTGATGATGGGCTGCACCTCGCCTTCCATAAAGGCGCGCACCCGCGCCGCGACGTTGCGCTGACGCTCGGTTAGGAGGCTCGAGATGCCGTAAAAATCACCGTTGACGGGCGGCAGTGCGCGCGGTTCTTTGCCCTTGGGCCGCGCCATCTTCATCATATTTTTTAGCGTGGCCTCGTCCAAAGAAGCCACCATGCTCACCAGTTCGTTCAAATCCACTTTTTGAGAAAGCTCGTCAATCTTTTTCAGGTCGAGCTTGCCCATAAGCGCGGCCATCCGGCCCATGTCCTTGATCACCTTGGTCTCCTCAATCTCTTTAGATTTCTAGTCAATCTCGAGCACCACGCCCTGCGTTTCCCCCTGCGGCGCGCCCCGGTAGATTCCTTCAAGATACGCCTTATATTCTTCTAAAACCTTGGGGCGGCGCACTTTGAGCGTGGGCGTCAACATGCCGTTGTCAATGGTGAGGTCTTCGCTTAGAAGTACCGCCCTTTTGACCTGCGACCAGTGGGGCATCTCGGCGTTGGCGGCCTTGATGAGGTCTCTAAAGTGCGCGCGCACGTTCTCACCCTCGAGTCCGGCATCTTCTCCCCAGCGTCGCGCGGCGTTTTGCAAAGCTTCTTGGTTTACAAAAACGAGGGCGGCGCAGTACTTTTCCCCGTCGCCCACTACGAGCGCGTGTTCGGCCAGGGGGTCGGCCTCGAGCCTCGCCTCCAAGGGCTGCGGCATGACAAACTTGCCCGTCGAGAGCTTGAACATGTTTTTGACGCGGCCCGTGATGGTGAGAAAGCCGTCGTCGGTAAACGCGCCCAAATCGCCCGTGTGAAACCAGCCCTCCGCGTCAACCGCCCTCGCCGTCGCGTCGGGGTTTTTGTAGTAGCCCCCCATGACGTGCGGGCCGCGTGTCAGGATTTCGCCCTCTTTGTTCAGCGTCACCTCGACGCCGGGCAGGGGCACGCCGACCGTGCCGGGGCGGTTGTGGTTGGGGCGGTTGTAGGTGATGACCGGGCTCGTCTCGGTGAGGCCGTAGCCCTGCAACACGTTCACCTTGGCCGCGCCGAACAGGTTGACGAGGTCGCCGCGCAAGGCCGCGCCTCCCACAATCACAAAGCGTACCCGGCCCCCCAACGCCTCGCGCCACTTGGACAAGACGAGCCGGTCGGCCAGCCGGAGCTGCCAGGCGTAGCGCCCGGCGGGTTCGCGCGTCACGTCGTACGCCTTGGCAAGCTCCAAGGCCCAGTCGAAAAGCCCCCGCTTGACCCCGGTCAATGCCTCGCCCGCGGCCAGGATGCGTTCGTACGCTTTTTCCAACACGCGCGGCACCGAGGCGAAGAGCGTCGGCTTGACCTCCTTAAAATCCTCGCGGAGGCTGTCGGGCGTGCCGAAATAGACCGCCACCCCGCGCTGCACGTAGCCGTAGTGGAGCGCCCTAGCGAACACGTGCGTGAGGGGCAAGAAAGAAAGCGCCACCTCCTCGCCTGGCTTTATCTCCGGCAAACCCGAAAAGGCGGTGAGCGCGTTGTAGCTCAAGTTTTCGTGGGAAAGCATCACGCCCTTGGGCCGCCCCGTGGTGCCGGAGGTGTAGATGAGCGTCGCCAAGTCGGCGGGGGAGAGGAGCGCCTCGAGACGCGCGGCGGCCTCCGCAACGTCTTTGTGGGCTGCGCGTCCCCGCTCGCGTACACTTTCCCAGGTGACGAGGTTCGGCTCGAGAGTCTCTGTTCTAGCAACCCCGTCCGTAGGACGCATCAGCACAACGGTTTCCAGCCCCCGCGCCGCGTCCAGCAAGGGTTCAATCTCCTCGAAAAGCGTCTCGTCGGAAACGACTAACGCTTTGGCTTCTGCCTCTTCGAGAATATGACGAATGGCCCCTTCCGAATGCGTCAGGTAAAGAGGCACGCTCACGAGCCCGGCGCTGAGGCAGGCCATGTCGGGCCCGCAGAACGACAGGTCGCTGTGGGTGTAGAAGAGCACACGGTCGCCGCGCTTTAGGCCGAGCTCGAGCAGACCCAAGGCCGCCTCTTGCGCCTGACGCCTAAAGTCTTCGGTGGATAAAGACCGCCATCCGCCCTCAGCACGCTCGTTGAGCGCCTTTGGATTGGGCCACTTCTCGCACGCCTCATTGAGAAGCGAGGGCAGCGTGCGCCCGAGCACCGCCTCGCCGCTGTCCGGGGGCGCGGTATAAACCTTTTGCTTGTGAGGCACGGCTCTCGTGTTGGGCACGGCTGAGCGTTCTGGGTTTCGCGCCATCGTCATTGGGAATGCTCCTAACTCTGCACTAGAACCTGTTGCCGAGACCTGTTGCTAAAACGCCATTTACCGGACTATTTACCGAACCACTTACCGGACATCGGGACCGTCTTTTTGAACGTCCTAAAAATTTTATACCCAGTACAATTAAAGCACAGTTTAGGCGCTCGAGCTGTGACGCATGTGAGACTGACCTCGTACTTTTCCCAAACCTAAAGAACGGGTGAACGGTTCCCCTTGCGCTCCCCGCGCACCCTCGGGTATGCTTTAACGTGAAGAACTTCACAGAAGAGGTTTGAAGGTTTAAGTGTGTACGGTTTGAGAGCATTCCGTTACTGAACCCCAAAAAGGAGAACTGCATGAAAAGATTGTTCATTATCCTCGCCCTCGCTTTCGTTCCCCTCCTCGCCACCGCCCAGGACGCGCCGGATTTGGGCGGGCAGGTCATCATCGTCGGCTCGGACACGACGTACCCGCCTTTCGAGACGGTCAACGACGCGGGCGAGATCGTCGGTTTCGACGTGGACGTGGTCAACGCCGTCTGCGAGCGCATCAATTGCGAAGCGGACTTCCAGACCTACGCCTGGGACGGCCTCGTCGCGGCTATTGGCGCGGGAACCTTTCAAGACTTCGACATGATTGCTTCGGGCGTGACCATCACCGACGAACGCGACGAGACGGCGGACTTTAGCGACCCGTACATTTTTGTTCAGCAGGCTATCGCCACCACCACCGAAAACGAAGCGCTGACCGCCGAAGATTTCACCGCCGAAGACAGCGAACTTTTGCTCGGCTCGCAGCTCGGCACGACGAACTATAATCTGGCGCTCGAGCTCGTCGGCGAAGACCGCACCGTCTCTTATAACGACTTCAACAGCGCCGTGCAAGCGCTTCTTCAGGGCGACGTGGACGGCGTTATCTTAGACGACATCACCGCGGCGGAGTTTGAAGATCAGTACGCGGGCGACCTCGTAGTCAATATCCGCGGACTCTCCGACGGCGAGCCGTTGGGCTTTGTGTTCCAAGAGGGCGATGAGCTGATTGACGCCTTTAACGCGGGTCTCGACATGATTCAGGAGGACGGAACCCTGGACGAGCTTCGTGCCCAGTACAACCTCGGTGACGCCGAGAGCAGCCAGTAAACCAAAGGACTCAGAAACGCCCTACGCTTAAAGTAGGGCGTTTCTCTTTTGCAACCAACTCGGGTAGACTTCTGTATGTCAACCTCTTCCAAACCCGACCTCTCGGAAGGCGTGCAAACGGGGCTGACACGCCCTTACGACAGGCTGCTGGGCCGCATCAAGCCCAGTTATCTCGTTCTCTTGGCGCTTCTGCCGCTCTTCATCTACCTTTTCATCTTTAACGACACCTATCAAGACGCGCTGCGCTTTATTCTGCCCGGCATCGCCATGACCGTGACGCTCACGCTGACAGCTTACACGCTCGCGTTTGTCTGGGGCTTGGTGATCGCGGGCTTGCAGTTTTTGGAGGGAGGGCCGCGCAGCGTTCTCGCCTTTCTTGTTGTCGGCTTGTTCTTTGGCGCGGCGGCCGGGGCGCTTTTGCTCCTGCCGCGTCACGAGTACGTGCTCATCGGCGAGGCGGAGGGCACGGTCGCCATTGTCAGCGGCACGCCCAACGCGCTAAGCGACGCGGTGCGTGAAGGCACCTATGAAGAGGGCGCGCCGGAGCGCTCTTTTCGGGCGGTGCCGGACGCTCAGGCCGCTTTGGACCGCGTGGCCTCGGGAACCTACACGGGCGCGCTCGTGCCGCGCGAGGTGGTGCCGGAGGGCGCGCTCGTGCTGTGGGAAGCTTCGGTGTTGCCGACCTCGAGGCGCAACCTCATCGCCTTCGGGTGGGCGCTAAGCGTTATCATCTTGCTGCTGACCTTTGCGAGCTGGCAGAGCGGCGAGCACCCGCTAGCCATCTTCGCCGAACTCTATATCGACATCGTGCGCGGCATCCCCATGATTGTGCTCATCGTTTTTATCGGTTTAGTTTTACCAGGTGAACTAGGACGTTTAGGGCTGCTCCTCGAGCCTGACAACCGCTTTTTGCGTAATTTGCAGCGAGGTACCTTGGCGGTTGGTTTTGCCTACGCTGCATTCATGGCAGAAATCTTTCGAGCAGGCATTCAGGCTGTACCCAAAGGGCAGCGTGAAGCGGCCAAGGCCCTCGGCTTATCTGGTCAGCAAGTCTCTCGCTTCATCATTTTACCTCAAGCGCTTAAAATTATTATACCTCCGCTTGGCAACGAGTTCATTGCTATGTTTAAGGACACAGCGCTCGTTTCGGTTATCGGTACACGCGATATCTTTCGCTCAGCGCAGGAGTTTGGTACGGCGAGACTTAACAATATACCTCCTTATAATACTGCCGCCATTATTTACATCGCGCTCACCCTGGGGGCCTCGAGCGTCTTGAGATGGCTCGAGCGCCGCACCGACACCGAAAGCCGTTGAACGTATTACAGCATAGGGCTCAGTGCGGGGTGAATTCGCTTGTGCGGTTGATAAGGGCCCGGGCCGAGTGTGTCAGTCTACTTTGGGCGCGTCTCCGCCGTGCTATAAATAATAAAAGCGTCTTACGCTTTACAGCGGTTTGCATAAAAACTGAGGGTGCTTAAGCGCAAGAACGTCTCTGAAACTACTTACACAGTGATTTTCAGACTGCATCTCCCTCAAACCAGATGCTACCTGCTATAGGAGGCTGCACATGCAAGCAGTGCAAAACGAAAAGAGAGACATGACGGTAACGGAAGCGGCGGCGAGAAAGGCGACCGAACTGCTCTCGGCGCACGGCAAAGAGGGCGCGGCCATCCGCGTGTTCATCAAGTCGGGTGGCTGTAGCGGCTACTCGTACGGGATGGCGATTGACGACCGCATGTTAGAAGACGACAACCTTTTTGAAGACCGCGGCGTGCGCATCGTGGTGGACAAGATGAGTTTGCCCCTGCTCAGGGGTTCCGAGGTCGATTATGTCGAGAACATGATGGGCGGCGGTTTTAGCGTCAACAACCCCAACGCCACGAGCGCGTGCGGCTGCGGCAGCTCGTTCCGGACGGACGGCAGAGCCGCGCCCGACGGAGAGTCTGCCAGCTGTCACTAGCTTTAAACAAGGTAAGCGCTGGGGCGCGGCGGTTCGAACCGCCGCGCCCTTTTTGTTCCGTTTTACTGGTTTAGATAGCGCTCGAGAAACCCCCCAATCTCCCCCAGCACCTCCCGGTCAGGCGTACCGTTGAGCAGTTCGGTGTGCCCGCCCTGCATCCTCACGAACGCTTTTGGCTCCTTGGCGAGCGCGTAAAGCATTCGGCCTTGCGCAAAAGGCACCGTCCGGTCCGTCGGGGAGTGGATAAAGAGGACGGGCGCGTCCACCCGCGCGATCTTGCCCAGTGAATCGAAGCGGTTTTGCAGCAGGAAACGCGGCACCACCCGGTAGAGCTCCCTAGCCACGTCGGGGATGGAGGTGTAACCCGCCTCAACGACGAGCGCGCCCACCTCCACCTCGCTCGCCAAATCGACCGCGACCCCCGAGCCGAGCGAGAAACCGTACAGCCCGATGTGCTCCGGGGGGACGCCCCGCTCAATCAAGTACCGGTAAGCGGTAAGCGCGTCCTCGAAAAGCCCCGTCTCGCTGGCGACGCCCTCGCTCTCGCCGTAGCCGCGGTACTCGAGCATCAGCACGTTAAAGCCGAGATTGTGTAAAGCGCTTGTGAACGACAGATAGGTCGAAACGTTCCCGCCGTTGCCGTGAAAATAGAGGAGCCAGGGCGCGGTTTCAGCGTGGGGGAGTGCCCAGGCCATCAGTTTCACGCCGTCCGAGGTCGTCAAATCAAGGCGTTCATATTCGAGCCCGAAGTCGGCGGGCGTGGCGGTGAGCGTACGCGACTCGGGGCGCGCGCCGAAAAAGACGAGGCGGTTCTCGAGCGGGAGCAGCCAGCCCCCGAAAGCGGTCCAGAGTGCCAAAAGCAGCGTCAACGGTCCGGAGCGTAACGCAACACGGGCTTACGCGCGGCGCTCACTTCGTCTAAGCGGCGTACCGGGGTGGTGTAGGGAGCGTTCTCGAGAAAGTCGGGGTCTTCTTGCGCGCGTTTCAAGATGTCAATGAGAACGTCTGCGTAGGCGTCTAAGGTCTCGAGCGACTCCGTCTCGGTGGGCTCGACCATCATCGCTTCTTTGACGACTAAGGGGAAATACATCGTCATCGGGTGGACGCCGTAGTCGAGCATCGCCTTGGCGATATCGAGCGTTTTGAGCCCCTTGGGCGGCTGCGCGACGAACTCGTGCATGTTGAGCCTGTCGAAAGCGATGTTGAAACCGGCTTCTTGCATCTTGACCCGCAGGTAGTTGGCGTTAAGGACCGCCATCGTTGAGACGCCGATAAGCCCCTCTTTACCAAGCGCCCGGATGTAGGTGTAGGCGCGTACCAGGTTGCCGAAGTTGCCGTAAAAGGAGCGCATCCGTCCAATCGAGCGGGGCAGGTCGTAGTCGAAATCGAAGCGTTCGCCCTCACGTTTGATAAGAGGCGCGGGCAGAAAGTCGCGCAGGTGCGCCTTGACGCCCACGGGTCCGGTGCCGGGACCGCCGCCGCCGTGGGGTGTCGTAAAGGTTTTGTGGAGGTTCAAATGCACCACGTCAAAACCCATGTCGCCGGGCCGGGCGCGGCCAACAATGGCGTTGGTGTTGGCCCCGTCGTAATAAAGTTGCGCGCCGACCTCGTGCGCGAGGCGTGCAATCTCTAAAATGTTCGTCTCGAAAAGCCCCAGCGTGTTGGGATTGGTGAGCATCACCGCGGCGACGTGCGGGCCGAGCGCCTCCTTAAAGGCGTCCAAGTCCACCTCGCCGTTCTCGCCCGTCGGCACCTCCACCACGTCATAGCCGACCATCGCGGCGGTGGCGGGGTTCGTGCCGTGCGCCGCGTCGGGCACAATGACCACGCGGCGCTGCGCGTCTTCACCGTTGGCTTCGTGAAAAGCGCGGATGATGAGGATGCCCGTGAGCTCACCGTGCGCGCCCGCCGCGGGCTGGAGGCTGACCGCGTCCATGCCGGTGATTTCACCAAGAGCGTGCTGGAGGTTGTAAAGGAGCTCTAACGCGCCCTGTACCGTGTCCGGGTCCTGGTAGGGGTGAAGCTCGTCAAAAAGCTTGGCCGCCTCCTCGTTGACCTTGGGGTTGTACTTCATGGTGCAACTTCCCAGCGGGTAGGGGTTGCCGTCAATCGAGAACTGCCGGTGCGCGAGTCCGGTGTAGTGCCGGACGAGCTCGAGTTCCGACACCTCGGGAAGGCGTGGGGGCGCGTCCCGCAGGTTCTCTTCTCCCAAAAGCGCCGCCACATCTACCTCTTTGGGTTCGGGTGGACGGGCGGCGCGGCGGCCTCTTCTGGAACGCTCGAAGATGAGCGGGAAGTCTTTTGTGTCCTGCACAGTCTCAGCGGGTTTGGTCAACACGTCAGCCATGAACGGCCTCCAACGGGCGGGCGCTGCGTTCAATTTTAAGCGCGGTGACGAGGGCGCCTATGTCAGCTTCTGTGGTCAATTCGGTTGCGGAAAGGAGAACCGCGTCGCCGAGACCATAGGACGCGGGCACGGGCACGCCCGCGTGAATCCCGCGCCCGGCCAACGCCTTGCGGAGCGCCGCCGCCGGGAGGGGCGAGCGCATCACGAATTCGTTAAAGAAGTGCGGAGTTGCCAAGACCTCAAAGCCTGCACTGTCAAGCGCGTCGGCTAATTTGTGCGTGTTCCCGACGCTCGCCGTGGCGACCTCTCGCAAACCCTGCGGCCCCAGCGCTGACAAGTTCACCGCCGCCATGAGCGCGGCGAGCTGATGGTTCGAGCAGATATTGGATTTGGCCTTCGAGCGCCGGATGTGCTGCTCCCTGGCCTGGAGGGTAAGCACAAACGCGCGCTTGCCCTCCACGTCGGTGGTCTGCCCGACGATGCGCCCCGGAAGCTGCCGCAACAAAGCTTCAGTCACGACCATAAAGCCGAAGCTGGGGCCGCCAAAGTTGACCGGATTGCCCACCGTCTGCCCGTCGCCCACCGCGATGTCGGCCCCGTAGTCGCCGGGAGCCTTGAGCAGCGCCAGCGAGAGCGGGTCCACCACCGCGATGAAGAGTGCTCCGCCCGCGTGCGCCGCCTCGGCAAAACGGGGCATGGCTTCGAGATAGCCTAAGAAGTTGGGATTCTGGACGATGACGCAAGCAACATCGTCAGACACGTCTAGCTCGGGCGTGAGCAGGTCCTCGAGCGCTACCTCCACAATCTTGGTCTCGAGCGGTCTTAAGTAAGTCGCTAAAACCTCACGCGTCTCAGGGTGGACGCCTTGAGACACCATCACCCGGTTCCGCCCGGTCTGCCGGAGCGCCAAAAGCGCCGCCTCCGCAACCGCGCTCGCCCCGTCGTACATGGACGCGTTCGAGACGGGCAGATTAGTGAGTTCCGACATCATCGTCTGGTACTCAAAGGTGGCCTGCAACATCCCCTGCGCCACCTCCGCCTGATAGGGCGTATACGAGGTGACGAACTCGCTCTGCATCGCTAGGTGCGGCGTGACCGAGGGGATGAAGTGGCGTTGCGGCCCGCCGCCCAAGAAGTTGGGACCTTGGACGGTATTTTTGGCGGCGAGTTCTTTGAGGTGCCGCATCAAACTCACCTCGTCTAAGCCGACGGGCAGGTCCATCTCGGGGCGGCGCAGCGCCTTGGGCATGTCTTTGAAAAGGTCGTCTAGCGTCTCCACGCCGATGGTCTGGAGGGCTCGAGCCACGTCTTCAGGTGTGTGCGGCAGATAGTTCATCCCGCCTCCGCGGTTTTTTGGTATGTGTCCGCGTCGAGCAGCCCTTCCAACTCGCCCGCGTCGCTCGAGCGAATCTTGAAGAGCCAGCCGTCCTCGTAGGGTGATTCGTTGATTTTTTCGGGGGAGGTCTCGAGGTCGCCGTTCACCTCGGTAATCTCGCCCGACACGGGCGCATAGATGTCCGAGGCGGTCTTGACCGACTCCACCACCGCCACCGCGTCGCCCGCCTTGACGGTCTTGCCCTTGCTAGGCAGTTCGACAAAGACCACGTCGCCAAGCTGGTCTTGAGCAAAGTCGCTGATGCCGACCGTGACCACGTCCCCCTCGCCTTTACGGGTCCACTCGTGGGTCTCACTGTACTTGAGATTTTCGGGTGTGTTCATTGATGTCTCCTTTCCCCAGCATAGGCGATTTAGGGCGTGTAGAAGGGAGGGTCTGCGACAGTCGCCGGGATGTGCTTCCCGCGGATTTCGACCGTGAGAGCCGTTCCCGTTTCCGCGTGCTGAGCGTCCACCCAGCCCATCGCAATGCTCTTTTTGGTGAGCGGCGAAACGGTCCCGGATGTAACCTTGCCGACGAGGTTCCCACTAGAGAAGAGATCGTAGCCTTCACGCGCGATACCTTGCGCTAGCTCGAGCCCCACCAGCTTTCTTTCACATGCCCCGTCCCAGAGCGCGTCACGCCCGTAAAAAGGTTTGTCCTTGACCACCCAGGCGTAGCTCGAGCACCGCGGGTTTGTCTCCCCGGTAAATTCATGACCGTAGAGGGGGAAACCCGCCTCGAGCCGCAACGTGTCGCGCGCGCCCAAACCGCAGGGAACCGCGCCCGCCGTTGTCAGCCTCTCCCACACCCCCAGTGCGTCGTCGGGGGAGCAGAAGATTTCAAAGCCGTCCTCGCCCGTGTAGCCCGTGCGGGCGACTTTTACAGGGGCGGATTGAAGCGTGGTCTCGAGCATCCGGTTCTTCTTGAGCGCACCCAAATTTGCACTAACTAAAGGCTCGAGCAGCCCCTCCGCCTGCGGACCCTGTAAAGCTAGGAGCGCCCAGTCATCCGACGCATCCACCACTCGCGCATCGTAATCTTTAGCCAACTCCTGTAAATGCGGCACCACCTGCGGCGTGTTGGCGGCGTTGCACACCACGAGGTAATCTCCTTCGCCTTCGCAGTAAATGTAAAGGTCGTCAATAAGCCCGCCCCGGTCGTTGGGCAGCATCGAGTATTGACCCCGTCCGGGCGTGAGTTTGGCGGGGTCGTTGAGGGTGGCGAAGCGCAAAAAATCCACGGCCCCGCCCCCCGTCACGCGCACCTCGCCCATATGGCTCACGTCGAAAAGGCCCGCGCCGCGGCGCACCGCGAGGTGTTCGGACGCGATGCCCTCATATTGAATGGGCATCTCCCAGCCCGCGAAGTCCACCATCCGCGCGCCGTGCTCAAGGTGCGCGGGGTAAAGAGGCGTTCGTTTCATCGTTCTCTGACGATAACATGGGAAAATGGGGGAGAGCGCTCGAGTCCAACAAGCTTGCAGCGCCGCCGCGCTTCCCCTAGAATGAGAACGTTCGGAGGTGCAACATGAAAGGATTGTCGTTCGTTCTCCTTCCCTTGGTCGCGCTTTTGGGGGGGTGTGGCGGAAATCCGGAGGCCTTTAGCCTTCAAGGGACGTGGCGTGATGAGACTGCCTACTCGGTCATCTGCGCCCTCCCCACCACGTTTGCCGTTTCTTTTACCTTCACCCGAACGGACGACGCTCTAACGGGAACCTCAACCATCCAAAACAAAAGCGGCGGCGGGCGGCTCTCAGGCACCTTTGAGGGTGAGGTTACCGCCTCCGGCGGCGTTGACGGCACAGTCACTTATCCTAACAACGTCGGCTCAGGCGGTTCGTCCGTTCTTGACGTAAATTTGCAACTCGAGGGCTCGAGGCTCACAGGCTCGCTGACCGAAGCGCAAGCTCTCGCCTGCGCCGACGGGACCTCTCAAACCGTCGTGATTTCGGTAGAGCTCGCTAAGCAATAGTTTGACGCGGCAACGAGGGGCGGCCTTTACGTTGTCGCTTAGGTCGTTTGGGCGAGCTTCTCGAGCACCAGCTTCGACACCCCCCGCAGGGGCTCGAACACGCCCTGAAACTTGGCGGCCACGCCCTCGTAAAACTGCACCTTGCCCGTGGGGTCAAGAATCTTTTTGATCATCTCGGCGGGCACGGCGTCGGGCAGATCGCGCTTGTTGATTTGAATTACATAGGGCACGTCGCCCAAGGTGAGGTTATATTCTTTCAGATTTTCGCGAAGGTTGCGCAGCGATTCGGCGTTCGCGCGCAGGCGGTTGGGCGCGGAGTCGGCGATGAAGACGACGCCGTCCACGCCGCGGAGGATAAGTTTGCGCGACGAGTTGTAGAACACCTGCCCCGGCACCGTGTAGAGGTGGAAGCGGGTTTTGAAGCCGTTGACCTGGCCCAAATCGAGGGGCAAAAAGTCGAAGAATAGCGTGCGCTCGTCCTCGGTTGCCAGGCTCACCATCTCGCCTTTGGAGTTCGCGGGGACGCGCTCGTAAATTTTCTTGAGATTAGTCGTTTTGCCCGACATGCCGGGGCCGTAGTAGACAATTTTGAAGTTGATCTCGCGGGCGGAAAAGTTGATCGTGCTCATTTGTCGCCACCTAATACGTCGCTGGGGATATCGACCTCGAGGTCGTTGGAAAAGTCGTCAAGGTCGCCCGCGAAGAGGCCGTCGAATAGCGCCCCGGTGGAGTCGCTCCAGGAGGCGTCAAAGGTCAGGGTGGGGGCCTCAGCGGTGCTCGAGCTTATCGCCTTGCGAATCTCTTCGACCGCGCGTTTGGTCAAAAGCTTGACCTTGCCCAGCGCCGCCGACGAGTCGAAAATGGTCACCAACAGGGCCTCGTCGCCGAGTTCTTCTAGATAAGTGCCCATCTCCTCGCCCTGCTGCACCGTCTCCCGGAAGCCGGGCTCGCCCAAAAGCTTGGCGATGGCCGCGTTTGCCGAGTAGTTGGACGCCACGAGCGTGGCGAGCGAGTCGAGCGAGGGCGGCTTGGGCGCCCAGAGAGCGCGGCTATGCATGAGCACGAAACCTTTAAGGTCGATGATCATGGCGTAACGCGCGCGACTTTTGACGAGCAGGTCGCTTAAGATCACGTCCACCTGGTCGTAGGTTTCGCCGTAGAGCTCGAGCGACGGTTCTAACATGCCGCGAGTATAGCGGGAGTTTTGGGGCGCTGGAGGGGGAAAGTTCGCATTGGGCGGGTTCTGTGGAGATTTGTAAAGTCTTCTCGAACGGGCTCGAGCCCCTCAAAAACGACTGTAGCGGTTTTCAAAAATGTTGAGCTTGTTCAACGCAAATATCATCACCGTAACTGCGTCTTAGTTACGCAGTCCGCTGCCTAGCGACGGCAGAATATAAACTGACTTTAACTCAAACCAGGGTGTTCCTGCTGTATGAAGCAGTTCTCACGCCCGCGCGGGCGCGGCGTCTATGCTGACAACGTGACGCAAGCGCGCCCTCCCGCCTTTGGTACACCCCCCGCAGCCGACGCTTTTCTGAGCGATCTAGAACTCCTGTTACGCTCCCGTTACCCGCTCATCTTTTTGCAGACCGACGAGAGGGAGCGCGCCGAGGGTCTGTTAGAGCACCTCGCCGACCGCATGAAGCTCCCCCTCTACACCTGGACGCGGACGAAGGGGCTGCGCGAGTCTTTTGAGCTTGCGGCCTCTCTTGACACGCTGGAGCCCGTCAAGGCGCTCGCCGAGATAGAGAGGTGGCAGCGCCGCGCTCTCTACTGCTTTGTGGGTTTGGGACACGATTTAGAGGACCGGGTGCTCGCGGCCAAACTGGGGGACGCGGCGGAGCAGTATACGAAAGGTGACGGCGCAGTTATTATCTTGGGCGGCGCGTGCAACGTCCCGGAGACGTTGAGGGCGATGAGCGCCACCCTTACGCTGCCGCCGCCCCTCGAGGGCGAGTACCGCGACCTCATCAAACAGATCTACCGCGACCTCAAAACGCGGATGCACGTCGAGGTTCACTTGACCCGCGAGGAGCTGGACCGGCTGGTGAATAACCTCAAAGGCCTCACGCTTTTGGAGGCCGAGAAGATCCTCACCAAGGCGATGGTCGAGGACAACATGCTCTCACCCGCCGATATCCGCCGGGTGGCGGAAGGCAAAAGGGCCATCATTGAGCGTGAGGGGCTGCTCGAGTACTACCCCGCCGAAGCGACCATGACCGAGCTAGCCGGGCTGAGCGGGCTCAAAAGCTGGTTGGAAAAGCGCCGCGCCATTATCAGAGAGCCCGGACGGGCCGCCGCGTTCGGGCTGCCCTTTCCCAAGGGCATCTTGCTCTTAGGCGTCCAGGGCTGCGGGAAAAGCCTCTGCGCCAAGGCGGTCGCTAGCGACTGGGGCCTGCCGCTGCTCAAGATGGACCCCTCGAGGCTCTACAACAAATACATCGGCGAGAGCGAGCGCAACTTCGCGCGGGCGGTGGCGGTGGCCGAAAAGATGGCCCCGGTCGTGCTGTGGATTGACGAAATCGAAAAGGCCTTCTCCTCTCCCGGAGCGGCGGGCGAGGCTGACGGGGGCGTCTCGAGCCGCGTGCTGGGCGGTTTTCTCACCTGGCTCCAGGAGCGCCGTGGCGACGTGTTCGTCGTCGCCACGGCCAACAACGCCCACACGCTGCCGCCCGAGCTGGTGCGCAAGGGGCGCTTTGACGAACTCTTTTTTGTCGATTTGCCCAACGAAACGGCGAGAGAGGCTGTCTTCAAGATTCACCTGAAGAGGCGCAAGCGCGCGCCCGAAACGTTCGATTTGCCCCGCCTGGTCGCCGCGACGGCTGGCTTTAGCGGCGCGGAAATCGAGGGCGTCATCGTGTCGGGGCTCTACACGGCTTTTACTAACGGGGGAGACCTCACCGACGCCCTTTTGTTGGACGAGGTGAAGTTGACGCGGCCCCTGTCGCAGACGATGCACGAGAAGGTTCAGGCGCTTAGGGATTGGGCGCGGGAGAGGACGGTGCGGGCGGATTGAGGGTGATCCCCCCTAGCCCCCCTTAACAAGGAGGGAACAAATTCAAGTTTCTTTCAGGGGGAATTTATCTGAGCGAAGTGAGAACTATGCTGAGGAATCGGTTTTGAGCCGGATGCGTCTTGTCATTCAATAGAACCCAGTACGAACTGCACAACGCTCAAAGCTCGCACCCCTGCATCGACTCCTCGACGAGCCAGTCCACCACCTTTTTGAGGTCGCCCGTTTCCTCAAAAATAGCCAACTGCCGGTCGGCGCTGGTGCCTCTTTCCAAGATGGTAAACACGTGCTCGACCTCCTTGCGCGTACCCAAGTCGTCTAACACATCGTCTACAAACTCGACGAGTTCTTCTAAAAGTCTCTTGGCAGGCAGCTCCTCGCGCCTGCCGAAGTCGATAAATTTGCCGTGAATCCCGTAGCGCACCGCGCGCCACTTATTCTCTTCAATCATGGGCAGCGGGTAGCGGCGAAAGGTAATATTGTCCTTGCGCATCTTGTAATGTTTCAAAATGAGCGCCTGAAAGATCGCGGCGCAGCAGACTGCGTCGTCCACGCTCGTGCAGAGGTCGCAGATGCGGAACTCGAGCGTCGGATAGGTATGGTGCGGGCGCACGTCCCAGTAGAGCTTGGAGGCGTTGGGGATGCAGCCCGTCTGGACGAGCGTGTCGATGAGGTTGAGGTAGTCCGCGTGCGAAGTAAACTCGATAGGCAGTCCCGTGCGCGGGAAGTGCTTGAAATGCGCGCTGCGGTAGCTCTGGAGGCCGGTGTCGCGCCCTTCCCAGAAGGGCGACGAGGCGGAGAGCGCGAGCACGTGCGGGGCCATGTAGCGCACCGTGTTCATCGCGTCCACCGCGAACTCGGGGTCCTCAATCCCGATGTGGACGTGCATCCCGAAAATGAGGAGTTTGCGCGCCAAGTCCTGCATGTCCTCCAAGATGCCCTCGTAGCGCTCGAAGGGGGTGATGTCCTGGCTCTGCCAGCTCGAAAAAGGATGCGTCCCCGCCGCCGCGATGCGCGCCCCGCCCTCCTCCGCCAAGCCGTTCACCTTACAGCGCAGGTCGATGAGTTCGTCCCTCGCCTCCTGCACGCTCTCGCACGGGGTGGTGCCCACCTCGACGATGCTCTGGTGCAGCTCGGGCTTGAGGTCGAGCTGCCGCAAGGTGCTGCGGTTGCCTTCCAGAAAGCGGGTGATGTAGCTTTTGAGTTCCCGCGTCTCGGGGTCGATGATTTGATATTCCTCTTCGATGCCTACCGTTAATGAGGGGCGTTTTACGCTCATGGCTGCCTCCCTATCGTGAATGAACCATCTTATCCTAGAAGCGTGCGGGAAAGAAAACGCTATAGTAACGCATGGCCGACACCTCCGAGTTTGTGAGGCTCGAGCCCCACCTCTACCCACCCGACGAGATGAGGGCGCGGGCTTACGAATTTTACGAAAAGATGAAACGTCGGCGTTCAGTGCGCGACTTTAGCGTCACGGTGCCCCCGCGGGAGGTGCTCGAGCACTGCCTCCTCACCGCGGGCACCGCGCCCAACGGCGCGAACCTGCAACCCTGGCACTTCGTGGTGGTCTCAGACCCTGCGGTCA
Organism: Trueperaceae bacterium; assembly: GCA_965214995.1. GTDB lineage: Bacteria > Deinococcota > Deinococci > Deinococcales > Trueperaceae > CBDCCT01. Next base: position 1,329,484 of record CBDCCT010000002.1, on the reverse strand, counting down.
AAGCGGAAATTCGCAAGGCGGCGGAGGCTGAGGAAAAGGCTTTTTATGGGGGTCGCGCGCCCGATGATTGGCTCGAGGCCCTCGCCCCCCTGGGCACGGACGCGAACAAGCCCTTTCTTGAAACCGCGCCCTACCTCATCGCCGTGTTCGCCCAGACCTACGGGCTAAGGGAGGACGGGCGCAAAGTCAAGCACTATTACGCGACCGAATCCGTCGGCATCGCCACGGGCCTGCTCGTGACCGCGCTCCACCACGCCGGGCTGGCCTGCTTGACCCACACGCCGAGCCCGATGGGATTTCTCAACACTATCCTGAACCGCCCGCCCAATGAGCGGCCCTTCGTGCTCTTGGTGGTGGGCTATCCGGCTGACGGCGCGCAGGTGCCGAGAATTACTAAAAAGACGCTCTCGCAGCTTGCTACCTTTGTTTAGCGTTTTTGTGACAGCCCCTGCCTCGAGGCAACTTCCGGCGAGTAAAATGTGACTACTTTAGTAAAGGGGTAACTATGCCCAAGGAAGAAACTCAGCAGAAACTATCAGACGCGTCCGTTGTCGTTGCCGCGCCCGAGCAGATGTCGTCCGAGCTTTCGGGGGAGGTGGTGATTCTCAACCTCGAGTCGGGCAAATACTATAGCCTCGACGCGGTGGGGGCAACCGTCTGGAAGATGATTCAGGAGCCGAGGACCGTCGGCGCGATTAAAGAAACTCTCCTCAACACCTACGACGTAACCCCCGAACGCTGTGAGGCGGACCTGCGGGAACTCCTTGTATCTCTCGAGGCGGCGGGCGTGGTCGAGGTTAAGGCGTGAACGGGGTGAGGGGTGCGTAAACTCGTCCGCTTTGTGCGGTTGCCGGGGAGCGAGCGGCCCCTCTTGCTGCACGCCTTTTTCCTGCTCTGGCTCGTACGGCTGGGATTGTGGCTCGTCCCGTTTCAGACCCTGCGGCAGCGTTTAACGCGGCTGAGCCGTGCGCTGCCCCATGCAAAGGTTCAAATGCCCGTTGGAAAAATCGCCTGGGCCGTGCGCGCGGCGAGTAAGGGGGTGCCTCACGCAACCTGCCTCACGCAGGCGCTGGCCGCGCAGGTGCTGTTTACCCGTCACCGTCACGCCGCCGACCTTAAAATCGGGGTTGCTAAAGGGGATAAGGGTGGGCTCGAGGCGCACGCTTGGCTCGAGCACGGGGGCCGCGTGGTGGTCGGCAACGTGCGAGACTTGAGGCGCTATACACCTCTACTACATTCCAAGAAAGAGCCTTTTTAGCTCTTGACATATACGCTTCTACAGCTTATAAGCTTCTGAATTGGCTCTGTAACCAGGCCGCTGTTGTCACAGCCCAAAAGACACTTAAAAATGACAGTATCGAAAGAAGAAAGCCAGCATACATATACCCGTCTTCAAACAAAGCGGGAATGTGAGTGACGCCGTATATCAGCCAAAACACATATCCAAACCCTAAGAACGAGAGTAGCCATCTAGAAAGTTTATAAAACTTATGAATAGTGGGGAAAGCCACTGAACCTTTCAATAGATGAACGTACCAGAGCATGAAGATTCCAGAAGCTCCCATAGAGAGTACCGCATTTTCAGCTTTGTAACGAGGGATAGCTAAAGATAACTCCCGTAAATCAACTGTACTTACTATAGAACTTATTACAGAAGAGGCACCTGTGAATGCACTTAACCACAATGTGGCATAAGCGAACATATACATTTGTGCTTCTAAAGTCGTAGCAAATGTAATGCTAATTCTAACAGCCGCTAAATGCCTTTTATTCGATAGCAATTCTTCGATAGTGCCTAAAGATTGCCTAATGTACTCGTTGCGCTGCTCATGCGGTATCGCTCTGGCTCCAGCCTTGATTAGCAGGTGACAGAGTTTTTGCGTCCAACCTCGCTTAACAAGTTGATGGCTCATCTCGTCCCAAATAAGACCCGACGCCGCAGCGCTAAATAGAAATGCTATAAGCCAGCTTGCCCATTGTGAAATAACGCTGAGAATCTTCACGATGTCACCGGGCGCATCTTCCCAGACAAGAAAGCCACTTCTTTATCAACAAGCTCACCAGCACGCGTCATCCCATCCTCTGTTAAGCGGAAATATTTGCGCTTCGGCCTACCTTCTTTAACAGGGTCAATGTTCTCCCACTCGCCCACCAACCAGCCCGCATCCTCCAAGCGAATGAGAAGGGGGAGAAGAGAGCCGTAAGCCACTCTCGTTAATTCGGAAAGCTCGAGCCCATAGAAGTCAGTTATTGGATTGTTGACAAAGACGCTAAGCAGCTTTAGGGTGTTCCGCGTTATCTTAACATCTTCCATACCCTAGTTATACAACCAATATAGGGGTTGTGTCAACGTGCATCTTGAACTTAAACCTCCTCGGGCCGCGCCATCCCCAATTGCATGATGTAAGGCTACGCCCCCACTTTTGCAGGTACGTCTTGAGCAAACCGAACATCTCCCGCTGGAGCGCCTTGGCGTCCTTGTCTAAGTAAACAGCGTCGCGTTCGGCCACTACTGCCTCGAGCCCATCAACAACGGCACCAACAGCACCGCCCCCACAAACGTCGCCACCACCGCCAGCCCCACCGACAGCATCACCTGCGTCACGCTCACCAAGTACATTGTGGCAAAAAGAAAGAAGACGCTCGAGCTGGTGAGCGCCGAAAAAAGTACGGCCTTGCCGGTCGCGCCGTAGACGCCCGCCGCGTCCCCCGTTTTTTGAACGCCCCACACGAGATGCACCGCGTAGTCCGAGCCGATGCTGACGATGAACACAACCGGAAAAATTAGAAACACGGAGATGTAGATGTTAAACAGCGGCAAAAGACCCAGCCACCACACGCCTGTTACGACCATGACGAGGGCGACGGTGAGGACCGCGCGCACGCTCCGGGTGAAGACGAACAGGAGCACGGCGGCCACCGCGAGCGACACGGCGAAAAGGACGCGCATCCAGAACAAGCTCGACTGGATAAACACGTAGGTGATGGTCCGGTAGCCCAGAAAGTGCGTCGTCACGCCCTCGGGTTGTGCGGAACGCGTCGCCTCGAGCACCTCGCCAAGCTGCTCATAAAGCGTTTCCGCCGCCTCGAGCGAGCTTGTGGACTCCGGCGGCCTGACGATGAGGACCGACAAGTTTAGGTCGGCGCTCGTCATGACGTTCACTAAAGGCGACCAGGCGGGGCTCGAGTGCATCGTGGTGAGCGCGCCTCTTATCTCCTCCCGCGTGTCCGGGGCCGCCCGGCTTAAGTCGCCGCCAGCTAAGAGAAAACGCCGCACGGCGGGGGCTACACCGTCTTTGAGCACTTCGTAAGAGCCCAAGATGCGGTTCAGGCTCACCACCTCCGTCCCCTCGCCCAGCGTCTCTTGAAGCTGGGTCTCGAGCGCGCTTGTATAGGCGAGCAGCGCGGGGTCGGTCAAATCGCCCTCTATGATGACGAACTCCGGAAACGCGCCCCCCGTCCTCTCGCCCGCCCGCGCGACGGCCTTGGCGACCGGGTCGGACGGGGGAAAGTTGCCCTGGATAACGTCTAGCTGGTAGACGGTGCGGCCCTGCATGAGGAGCGCGGCGACGGTGAGGCCGACGACGAGGAGCGCCGCGGGGGTTCGGAAGCGCGCCACGCCCAGCATGAGGCGACGCATGGGGCTCGAGGGCGCGTAAGGGACGCTTTTTCTCCCGCCCCACAACGCATAAAACGCGGGCGGCAGCGTCAGCACGAGGAGCGTGGAGGCCGTCATCCCAAAGGCGGCGAAAAGGCCGAGCTGCACCATGCCGGGGATGCCCGACAGGAGGAGCGACAGGAGCCCGGCGACTGTAATCAGCGAAGTAAGAACGAGCGCCACGCCCGTGCGGGAGGCCACGGCGTGAAGAGGCGTGTCGGCGGGAGCGTCGGCGTCAGGAGGCGCGCCCGGAGGAGCCTCGAGCGCCCCCTCCGCCCCGTACGCGTTGAGCAAATGAATCGCGTAGTCGATGCCGCTCCCCAGCAGGAGGGGCACGAGCGCCACCGTGACGATGTTGAGCCCGACGCCCACGAGACCCATGAGGCCGTACGTCCACACCAATCCCAAAACGAGACAGGCGACCGCGACCCCCACGGTTTGTAAGGAGCGAAAGGCGAAGAAAAGAAGCACCACGACGAGCAGCCCCGCCAAGGGCACCAGCACGCGGCTTTCGCGTGAGAGCGTTTCATCCACCCGCGCCAGCCCTGAGGCGAGCCCGAGGGGCGTCATTAAATCTTCTCGGAAGAGGTCGTAGCGCTTGCCGTCCCAGGTTTTGTACGCGTCAACCGCCTCGACGAGTTTTACGCCCAGATCGCGCGAGGCGTTCGACAGGGGCTCGCCCTCCACGGTAAAGCCGAGAAGCGTGGCCGCGCCGTCGCGGGAGAGCGTGGCCTCCAAGAGGTCTCTTTGCGTGTTCCAGAGCGCGCTCCAGAGCACCCGGAAGGTCGCGGAGTCCTCCGGCAGCCTTAGCGCCGTGACATCTCCGGTGGGGTCTTCTGACGACACGTAGTTGGCGAGCGCCAGCCACTGCGGCAGCCCGAACACGGCGCGCACCTCGGGCACGCGCTCACGCACGAACGCGGCGAATTCCGCCTGCGCCCGGACGGCCGCCTCGTCGGTTATGTGCGTGACGCCCGCCGCATCGGCCTTGGCGGGGTCGAGCTCGAGCCACACCAGCTCCTGATTGGTCACGCCGCCCACGCGCTCGACCACCCCTTCAAAGGCCCGCACGTTGGCGTTGTCGTAGGGCAGCCAGTCGATGAGGTTGGTGCGGAACTCGAGCCGAAAGAGCCCTGCACCCAAAAACAGTGTGACGGCGAGGAGCCAAAGCAGCGTGAGTTTGGGACGGCGCGCGGCGCTTCCCATGAGGGCGCGCACGGGGGACTCGAGGCCGTTCACACGTCTCGCACGTGGCGCGTCGCGGTTATATAAAGGTTCGGCTCGAGGTTTGTCATTCCTTTAGTCTAAGCGCACGCTGAAAGGTGTGCGCGGCGTGCGGCGCACGTTTTACGCTTGTTTTTGCCCCAAAAATCACCGCGACGAGGGCGGGCGGGTGATACTGTGCGGTCGTAAGCGCGCCGTCCGGGAAAGCGGTTGGGGGACGAGTCAGGCGCTCAGGACGGGGCGCGTTGAAACTTTATGGCCGCTCGAGCGGCCCAGAGGAGGGACGGATGAAACAAACGCTCGCTGCCTCGGGTGTTTTTTTGCTTTTTCTTTTTTTCGGCGGTCTATGGGTGAGCCTGTCGCGTATCCTGCCCGACGGCATCTCGCAGTCGATCAGCATCGTGGCCTTTGGCGCGGTGTTCGTGATGGCTTTCGTGTGGCTGCTCATTTCAAGGGTGCGCGCTATTCTTGGCGGTACCGAGCACTTTTTGCGCGAAGGCCTCCTGGCCCTTTTCAACCTCTCGCTGCTCGTCTTGGCCTTCGCCGCGATGTACCAAAAGCTGGGCATCATCGACAACACCACCGAGGGCTCGCCGACCATCCACGTTTTTTCGACCTGTATCTACTACTCCGTCGTCACCTTTACCACGCTCGGCTACGGCGACTTTTATCCCGTCGGCATCGGGCGGATTTTGGCGGCGATGGAGTCTTTTACGGGCTATATCATCTTGGGCGTGCTCGCCTCCACCGCCGCCTCGGTGCTCTCGCCCCAGGAGGAGCCGGGGTTTAGCAAGGAGGAATAGAGAGAAAATCCGAAAGGGTGTCTCTTCTCTCACCTTCAAGTTCTACTCGCCGTGTAAAGCTCGAGCCTAAGTGCGCGTCACCCCGTTGGCCTCGCGCATAACGCTCATCACCCGCGCGTGGTCGTCCTCGGACACCCGCGCCGCCACGAGCACGCCCTCATCGTGAAGTTCTTTGTCGTAGAATTCGGCCTCCTCGCGCGACAAGCCCATCCGGGTGAGTTCGTTGCTGACGGGGTCGTTGCCGCTGCTAAAGGCGTTGGTGAAGCTCGAGAAAAGCCCGCCTCCGTCCGCGTCGCCGCGCCGCAAGACGCGGATGCTGTCCGCAGGTAGGTTGAGCGTGTCAAGCTCGTTGACCGCCTTTTCGGCGTCCAGCTGATTGTCAAAAATGCCGACGACCGTTTCCATGACGTCTCCTTTCTCAACTCAGAGCAGCGCTCAAAAACGAAGTCTAAAAGATGGTGGTGACGCCGAATATTAGCAGGACGAAAAAGATGATGGCGAGCACCAAGAAGATGCCGAAAAGCCACCGCGCCGCCGCGGCCGCGCCCGCGGCCACGCCCGAAAAGCCCAGCGCCCCGGCGATAACGGCGATGACCACGGCGATGATGGCGAGTTCTAAAATTCCCATAAAATCCCCCTCGAGACTTAAGCGTTTTTGCTACGCCGTCCAGTATACTCCTTCATGCGTGAAGGACAACCCAGCGACAAGCCCAGGCGTCCCAAGGGCTAACGCTTTAGCCCCGAAACGGTGCGTAAAGGCTTGAGCGTGAAATACCCTTGAACTCAACGCAGGTAACATCTTTTAAACTGTTTTCTAGACAATTTCTAGACGATGACGTGCAAATCATATCTTCTCAAACGGGATGCTACCCCCTACAAAACGGGATGCTAACCCCCTACAAAACGGGATGTTACCCCCTACAAAAGCAGCAAAACCGTGTACCCGGCTGTGCCCAACAAGAAGGCCGAAAAGCGGCTCTGTCGCTCCTCGGGCAGTTCTTCTTTGAGCACGTTGAGAATGACTCCGCCCGCCAAAAAGGCGAAAAGCACCGCCAGCGCCGCCTCGTCTATCTCGGTTAAGACGCCCACGAGCCAGCCCAAAAGCACGGCGGCGGAGAGAATCCAGCGGCCCCAGTGGTCGTAGAGTGCCTTGTGGTCGTGGCGCAGGCCGATGTCGTTGACCAAAAAGTGCAGCGTCAGCGCGATGAAAAAGTAAAAAAGCGGCTCCAAACCCGGCGACTCGCGGTGGACGAGCAGGTAACCTATTAGCGTGTTGTATACCGTAAACGAGCCGATGTGGAGCCAGAACACGCCGGGGTTGCGCTTGCCGTCCTCGTCGTCACGCTTGATGAGGCGCTCGAGCCCGTAAAAAGCGGCTAAGCCCACGAGCGCGACCAGGTAAACGTGGTGCTCTACAAAACCCAGCGGGGCGACCTCTGCCAGCGCCGTCTGGTGCTCCGCCAAGTCGGGCAGGATGTGGACGAACACGTAGGCGACCGACACGCCGCTCGCCGCCGAGAGCCAGCGGCTCCGGGGCGTGACCGACAAGAAGCGCAGACGCCGCGCCAAAAGGTGCGCCGCGGCCATGCCCAGCGCTAGAACAAAGGTAATCACAGGCATCGTGCGCTTAGTTTACACCCTCAGGTCGCTGCACGTTCGCGGCTCCGTGTAAACCCAAAAAACGCACGCAGAAGCGGAGCGCCGCCGCGCCCCGCTTCTCACTATTCCTGCTTATTTTGTTTCTTGATGGCTTCCTATGCCAAAGGATACCCGTTCGCTTCAAACGCGTCCCCCGCCGCCTCGCGGCGCATCCCGATAAGGTCTTCGCCGTGTTCGCTCAGGTAGGCGTTCAACTTGCCCAGCATGGAGCGTCCGTTGGGGATGCGGCGCAGCGCCTCGGTGGCGTAACCGCGGGCGCGGTCCACCGCCTCAAAGGTATAGAGCCGAGAGAGCCGCGCCGCCCGCTCGCCCTTGGGCGTGCCCAGCAGCCGCTCGGCGCGCAGGAGCGCGGACTCGGCAAGATAAGCCGCCGCGACCATGTCGGCAACGCGGGCCATGACCTCTTGCTCCTTCTCGAGCTCCTGCGCATACCCCATCGCACCCAGACCCGCCACGAGCAGTGTCGCGCGCTTTACATTCTCTACTGCCAGATAAGCTTTTTTAAGCTCGTCCGGCGCGTCAAGGTCCGTCACAGGCTCCCCCTTGAGCGCCCCTTGCGCGGCGCTCATTAGATCGAGACTGCCCTTCATCGCCCTTTTCAAAAGCTGTCCCGTGGTCAGCAGCCGGTTGATTTCGTTCGTGCCCTCGAAAATCCGGTTGATGCGCGCGTTGCGGTAGGCGAGCTCGACGGGGTAGTCCGCGCTAAAGCCGATGCCGCCGTAGATTTGCAAGGTCTCGTCGATGGTGCTGCCCAGGATTTCCGACCCGGCCACCTTGATGAATGAATATTCCACCACGTACTCGTCGATGGCCTCGAGCCGCTCCGCCTCTTCCTTACCTACTAATCTCTCGTCCAGCGCGCCCGTCATCCGGTAGACGGCGCTTTCCAATGCGTAGGTGTCGGCGGACATGCGTCCGACTTTCTCCTGGATGAGGCCGAAGTTAGCGATAGGTTGCCCGAACTGCTCGCGCTCGGTCGCGTGCGCGGCGGCGAGATGCACCATCTCTTTGCAGCCCCCGATGGCCCCCGCCGCAAGCTTTAAGCGGCCAACATTAAGAATCTGAAAGGCGATGATGTGGCCCCGGCCAATCTCGCCCAAAAGGTTCTCCTTGGGTACGGACACGTCAGAAAGCACCACCTGCCGCGTCGAGGAGCCCTTGATGCCCATTTTTTTCTCTTCGGCTCCGAAACTTAAGCCCGGCGTGTCCCGCTCGACCAGAAAGGCGCTGAATTTGTCCCCGTCAATCTGCGCGAACACGGTAAAAAGGTCCGCGAAGCCCGCGTTGGAAATCCACATCTTGGTGCCGTTCAGGACGTAGTGCGTGCCCGCCTCGTTCAAAACCGCCTTGGTCTTGGCGGCGCGAGAGTCTGAGCCCGAGCCGGGTTCGGTGAGGCAGTAGGCCGCTATCATCTCGCCAGAAGCGAGTTCGGGGAGGTATTTTCCTTTTTGCGCGTCGGTGCCGAAGTAAACGAGCGGCAAGGTGCCGATGCCCGTATGCGCGTTGAAGGTCACGTTGAACGAGCCCGCGCCCGAAAGCTTTTCGGTCACCAACATCGAGGCCGCCTTGGAGGCGTCTAGGCCGCCGTAGGCCTCGGGTACGTCTACAGCCAAAAGCCCCAACTCCCCCGCCTTATGCATCTTTTGGACCGAGAGGTCGTAGGAGAGGGCCTCGAGCTCCTCCAACACTGGCGCTATTTCACGCTCCACAAACCGCTCGGCGGTGCCCCCCATCATCTTCAGTTCGTCGTCGAACGCCTCGGGGATGAGCACGTCCTTGGCGGCGTGGCGTTCGATGAGAAAACTCCCGCCCTTCTTGGGGGTGATGCCGGTGGTGCTGCGGTCCGCTACTGCCATGATGGCCTCCTTTGAATGTGGTGAATGTGGCGGCTAATGAACGTGACGGATAACAGAGTACATTAAAGGGAGTATACGCCAAAATTGAACGCTCATATTGGACTGAGTACAAAATTCGGGCTTTCTGTCCAATCGTTCGTGCGTTTGCTTGGGAGGCAAGGGCGAGCGCGGTGAAAAAGCAAAGGCCGAAAATTCACGCCTGCACACGAACTTTTAGTTAGCATCAAAGAGCTTATGCGGCGGCTACGCATTCGGGGCGTTCAAAGGTTTACCGGGTGCTGACTGTGGGTGCGGCATGTAGCCCTTGCTCTAAATCGTCAGCTCAGGAGAGGAGGCTAAGCGCGTTTTAGGCCTTCCTGCTCAGTTAGAGTATGCTCGAGCGCATCTCTCCCATCCTCAAACTCCCTCACCCGGCGTTAGACTGGCTCTATGGACGCGCTACCCACCCCGAACTTTGATAAACATGGTCTCGTTCCCGTTATTGCTCAAGACACAGAAAGCGGCGAGGTTCTGATGCTCGCCTACGCCAACCAGGAGGCGCTGGACAAAACGCTGGAGACCCGCCAGGCTCACTACTGGAGCCGCTCACGAAACAAACTCTGGCGCAAGGGCGCGTCCAGCGGTCACACCCAAGAAGTCGCCGAGGTGCGCGTGGACTGCGACGCGGACGCGCTGCTCTACCGCGTGCGTCAGACCGGCCCCGCCTGCCACACCGGGGCGCGCTCTTGCTTCTACCGGACAATGGGTAATGGGGGGGGTGAGGAAGTTTCACCCCCCGCGTTGGGCGCGCTGGCGGGGCTCGAGCACGTCATCAACCAGCGCCTGAAAGATTTACCCGAGGGCTCTTACGTCGCCTCGCTCCACCGCAAGGGGTTGGGCCGCGTGGCGCAAAAGGTGGTCGAGGAGGCGGGGGAGAGCATTGTGGCGGCGCTCGAGGGTAAGAACGATGAGTTAGTAAGCGAGGCGGCAGACCTGATGTTTCACCTTATGGTCATGTTGCGCGAATGCGGGGTCGGGCTGGGGGAGGTGGTGGGGGAGATGGAGGCGCGGCACCAGAGTAAAACGGACCCGCCTGCGTAAATGTTTAACGCGTCCAGATAGAGCGCTGAGTCAAATCACAAGGCCAAGTGCTCGCGGAGACGCCCGTCGAGTTCATTCATCAAGCGTTCAGGCACCTGCCCCAGAACCTTTAGCACGCGCCCTAAGCTAACGTGCCGGATGAGTTCAACCTGCGCTTTGCTGTCCCGGTCCAGCCCTGTTAAGTTGCTTGGCAAAAAGAGTTGCATGGGGTAGACGCTTTCAACGTTGCTGGTAAGAGGGACCACGGTGACAACTGGTGAGAACGCGTTGGCCTGATTGTTGGTCACGACAACGGCGGGCCGCGTGTAATTCGCTTCCGCTTGACGCGCAGGGGCGAAATCAACCAGCGCGATGTCGCTGCGCCTGAGCGCTACCAATTTTCTTCGGTGCTGGGCTCGAGCCCGTCCTCGATACCCACCTCAACAAGAGGATCGGGCCGACGGCGGTACGCTTCCGCGAGCGCTTTATACCCATCCGCAAGTTCACGCTCACGCAACGCTTTAACGGCCAGCGCGACGACCTCGCTGCGGCTGGACAAGCCGTGCGTCTTGCGGTAGGTCTCGGCGTACTGGAGGAGGTCTTGAGAAAGGCTAATGCTTATCTTCTGGTTCGGTTTCATAGCGTTATTTTACCACTAAAGGTAGTCACTTTCTTGCTACTAACAGTAGGAGGCATTCCATTTAGGGGAGACGCAGTTTAAGAACTACCGTGTGTAACGTAATTTAGGAGACGTTCTTGCGCTTAGGCACCCTCGGTTTTCATGCAAACCGCTCTGAGGAATCCTGGTAGCCACGTCCAAAGAAAAGAGAGGTACAACGCGCGCCCCTTTGGGCTGCTGTGTCACAATGGGCCCAATGACAGCCACAAAGAAAACACCCAAACAGGCGGCGAAGGGGAAAGCAAAATCTTCTGGTGCGAAAAGGGGCGCGGCGATGGACATGGAGCGGGCGCTGGTGCTCGACACGGTGCGCGTCACCGAGCAGGCGGCGATTGCCGCGAGCCGGGTGGCGGGCAAGGGCGACTCGGACTTGGTCGACCAGGCCGGCACCGACGCGATGCGCCGCGTTCTGAACGAGCTCGACATCGACGGCGAAATCGTCATCGGCGAGGGCGAGCGCGACGAAGCGCCGATGCTCTTTATCGGCGAAAAGGTGGGCCGGGGCGGCGAGGGCGCGTGGAAAATCGACATCGCGGTGGACCCGGTCGAGGGCACGGGCATCACCGCGCGGATGGTGAGCAACTCGGTCGCGGTCATCGCCCTGGCCGAAAAGGGCGGGCTGTTTCAGGCCCCCGACACCTATATGGAAAAGCTCATCGTCGGGCCGCCCGCGGTGGGCAAGGTGGATTTGACTTGGCCGGTGGCGGCCAACTTGAGCGCCATCGCGCAGAGCTTGGACCGCGCGGTCGAAGACCTCACCATCGTGATTTTGGACCGCCCGCGGCATGAGGCGCTGCTCAAGCAGGTGCGTGAGGCGGGGGCGCGCGTCAAGCTCATCGGCGACGGCGACGTAATCGCGGCGCTCGCGGCGGCGGTGCGCGGGACCAACGTCCACGCGGTCATGGGCATAGGCGGCGCGCCCGAGGGCGTGCTCGCCGCCGCGGCGGTCAAGTGTTTGGGCGGCGAGATTCAAGGGCGCTTCAAGCCGCGTAATGATGGGGAAAGGGAGAGGCTCGAGGCGATGGGCGCGAGCGCCGAGCGGGTCTACAGCACGCAGGACCTAGCGCCGGGCGACAACATCGTCTTTAGCGCCACGGGCATTACCGACGGCGATATCTTGAAGGGCGTGCGCTTTTTCAAAAATGGCGCGCGCACCCACACCGTCTCGATGGGCTACCAGTCGCGGGTCTTGCGTTTTTCAGACGCGGTGCATCTGTTGGGCGACGGCGCGCGGGTGACGGTGCAAATTTAGGGAACATCATTAGTGTTTAAGATGTAGCGTATGTCTGACATCATTCATGAGAGGGGATTGTGGCGAATAGCTATGAGGCTGAGTTACGCCCCAGCTTGTCGCAAAAGTACCCTTACAAGAATTTTATTGGACAAATGTCTGATAATCAATAGTTCGATGCCTCGTAGTGATATGCTAGAAGACGTGAAAACATCAGTTCTTCGTCTGGAGTGGAAACGCCGTGAAGGTGGCGGAGGCAAAACACAGCGCGATTTTCTTGATTTTGTTGTTGACGATAAGCCTTTATCGGAGATTATTGACAGCGATTTAATTTCTCCGCTTGGCTGGTTTGTTGCCGAAGAAAACGTAAAATCTGTGCGTCGGCTTTTGCTTGAAGAACCTTCTGACTTTCCAGATAATCGGCGTAGCTTGTATGTTCGTCCTGAATGTGGTGGTTTAGGTTGCGGTGCAGTTTCGGCAGTGATTGAGCAAATTGGAAATGAAATCATTTGGCGTGATTTTGGATACGAGAGTAATTACCTTGACGAAGTATATTTTGACGGATATGAAAGTCTAAATTCCATCGTGTTTGATAAGGTCGAGTATGAAAAAGTTATTAAAAGCGCATTGTGAATGACGGCGGCATCGAATAAATCAATGGACGTGAGGGCGAAACAGCGACTTTGTTATCAATCTTGTCCGTTAAACCTTAACGGGCTTGGTGGCGGTTTCGCCCCACGTCATCTCAAGCGTTAGGTGTCAAGTATGACGCGCCTCAACCTAATAGAGCTTTATAATCGTGGCCTCAAAAGTTTTGAGTCTCTTTCTTCGCTTGAGCGAGATGTTTTTGTTGTGAACGACCTCGACATTTATTATGAGATGGAGGGAGATTTCGCGGATTATTTGTTGAGCGGCGGACACCAAGCAGAATTGGCATGGCTGGGTGATACATTGCAGCGCATTGGGGATTTGGATTCAGCAGTGATTATCGCAAGTTTGAGGCAGATGGACGATTCGCAACGCGACGCGGTGCAGCCGTTGTGTGATGCCTACCATAGTTCGCGTCTCAAGCGGTGGGAACTTTTAAACAAGTATCTGGCGCAGCAGAATGCTGAAATCCAAGAGATTATTTGATGTGACACCTAACTATCCGCTGCAGCCAATGTCGGCTGGTGTTGGCAGTTCCGCTTTCGCGGATCACGTCACTGGTCCGGCGTGGCTGAGCTTGGGTCGTTAAAGCCCTCTGTGAAAGGTGCCCATGTCTAAAAAAGTTTTGCTTATGCTTTACCCAGGCTGCATCTCCTTTGAGACGATGCTGGCTGTTGAAATTCTTGGACAAGCCTTTCCCGTTGAAGTTGTAACGACCAATAACGCTGTTCATACCGACGCTTCGGGTTTGAAATTAGAACCTCATTTGTCTTTTAATGATGTCCAGCTCGAGAACTATGTAGCTTTACTCGTGCCAGGTGGAAATCCAGATAGCATCGTTGGTGAGGTTGCGGTGCGAGAACTTGTCTCAAAAGCTCACGCTGTGGGCTTGGTTATCGGGGGCATTTGTGCTGGTGTCGTAGTTCTTGCTGACAGTGGAATATTGCAAGGACATCAGGTGACCCATAACTACACCACCAAATATGCCCCAGAAGAAGTTGTCAAATTTACCGCAAGGTTCTGGGAAAAGTCAGAGTATATCGATCTGCCTTGCGTTGAGAGCGAGAACATTATCACCGCAATGCCCAATGGCTATGTTGACTTCGCAACAACTCTGGCACAAAAATTAGGCGTCTATTCATCTGAACATGCGCAGAAAATGAATCAGTATTACAAAGGGCAACCCTTTTGACCTCTTCAACCAGTTGCTGCAAAGGACGCTGACCTCACTACCGGGACAAAAGCGAGATAAGCCAGTCTATGACATAGTTTAGGTGCGAACGAAACCACTGTCAAAGGACTGGCTTATGCACAAGCGTAACGAACTTCAGAAGAAACTGCAAACGTATCTACCTCTGCATGGGGCTAGAATCGGCTTCATCGCCAAATTTGTGATGGCGGTCGTCGTGGTGCGTGGGGTAAGCATGACGACGGTAGCGAGCGCGCTGAATCCGCGGGTGCTAACGGAGTCGAACGAAAAGCGCATCAAAAGGTTTTTCGGGACGGTGAACCTAGAGGGCGAGTGTTTTGCGCGGCTGATGTTGGCGTTGTTGCCTATTAGGGATGGCTTGGTGTTGACGCTCGACCGCACCACCTGGGAGCTGGGCGGCGTCTGCATCAACATCTTGATGCTCGGAGTGGCTTACAAGGGACTTGCTTTCCCGTTGCTGTGGGTGTTGCTCGACAAGAAGGGCAACAGCGATACGGCAGAGCGCCTGGCACTGGTAGATAAGGTACTGACGCTTGTTGAAGCCGAGAATGTTGAGGCTATCGTGGCGGATAGGGAGTTTACAGGTAACGACTGGTTCAAAGGTCTCAAGCAGCGTAAGCTCGTCTTCGTGATGCGGGTGCGTAACAACACCGGCATCGGCTCAAAAGGTCGAAGCCGTTCAGCCAAACAACGCTATGACCACCTCAAACCCCAGGAGGTTTACATCTGCCCCAAGCGTTGCCGGGTCTTCGACTTACACCTCCACCTAGCCGTGACTAAAAGCAAGGAGGGCGAATTGGTGGTGCTGGTCTGCAACGCCGAACCCGACAAAGCCTTACTACGTTATTCAAAACGTTGGCAAATTGAAACGCTCTTTTCCGCTCTCAAGACGCGCGGCTTCAACCTAGAAGACACCCACTTGACTACCCCAGCGCGGCTCAACACGCTGCTAGCCCTTTTAGCACTCGCTTTTACTTGGGCTCATTTGGTGGGTGAGTGGTGTTATGAGCAGCGCCCGCTCAGAGTAAAAGCACATGGCTACCTGCCCAAAAGCTACTTTAGGCGCGGTCTTGACGCTTTACGTTCAGCCATTCTTGCCGGTAACTCTCCCGCGCCCATCAGCCTCAACCACTGTCTTAAACTTTTGTCCCCGTAGTGAGGACGCTGACACATTTCTGAATCTATACAAACCGATCAGGTTTAGGTAACGTTGAAAGTTCATGCTACAGTGTTGAACATGGCACAGATTCCTTTCGCCCAAACCCGCGACGCCCTCTTCGCGCAGGTGCTGTCTACAACACCGGAGGGCGTGGCGGACGCCGTTCTCAACCAGACCACGGTGGGCGAGCCGTCGGTGGACAGGGTTTTGGCGCGGCTCGCCGACCTGCTCGGCGTCAGCAAGACCGAGGCGCTGGGCGTTCTGGGCATCAGCCGCTCGCGCAAGAGCAAGAACCCGGCGATGAACGTTGAACTCTTAGACCGCACCCACAGCGCCTTGACCCTGTTCGCCCGCGTGGCAAGCGTGCTCGGGCAGGCGGGGGCTGAGGCGTGGTTTGTTAGCCCTAAGGTTGCGCTGGACGGGGCTAGACCCATAGACCTGCTCGCCACGCGTGTGGGGGTCGGCAAACTCCAGAACATGCTCACCGCCTTGGAGGACGGCACTTTTCTTTGAGAACATACCTTTGAGGACATGTTTTGAAGACGTACCGCTTAGCGTTTACCGAAAGCTCGAGCGCCGCCTTTAGACCGCGCGGCGCGCCGGGGCGCTGGAATGGTGAGGGGACGTTTATGGTCTATACAGCCGAACACGCCGCTTTGGCCGCGCTGGAAATCTTGGCGGGCTGGGAGGTCTACGCGAGCTTGCAGGGGTACAGCCTCTACCGCTGCACCTTTGCCGAGGCACTCGCGCTTGACGCGCCCGCTGGCCTGGACGTTCACAGCAAAGAGGCCACGCGGGCGTACGGTGACGCCTGGGTCCGCGAGGCGCAGAGCGCAGCCCTGCGCGTCCCGTCGGTTGTCGCGCCCGAAAGTCATAACGTCCTGCTCAACCCAGGCCATAAGGATTTTCGGCAAATTGTTCTCGAGCCCCTCGGCCCCTTCAGCTTTGAAGAGAGACTCGCGGCTCTGGTCGAGAGGGCGAAGGGGTGAGTTAGAAAACCATAGTAGCTGGTAAGTTCTACTGCGCTCCTTCCTCAAACACTTTTGCAGCTTGGGGTGTGCTAAGCCAAGCGCGGAAGGTTTGAAGCGCGCGCCCCCGGTGGCTCACGCGGCGTTTTTCTTCGGGCGTGGCCTCGGCAAAGGTCTTGCCAAGTTTGGGTGAGTAAAAAATGGGGTCGTAACCAAAACCGCTCTCGCCGCGCGGGCCCTCGAGCAGCCTTCCCTCACTCTCCCCCCGAAAAGTCCACATCCCGCCGTTGGGTGTGGCGAGCACGAGCACGCAGACAAAACGCGCCCCCCGCGCCTCTTTCGGCACCCGGCGCAGCTTGGCGAGAAGGTAGGCAATACGCTCGCCGCTCCCGACCTTGCCGCCGAAACGCGCGGAATAGAGACCCGGCGCGCCGTCAAGCGCGTCCACCTCGAGCCCCGAATCATCTCCCAAACTTGGCAGCCGGGTACGGAGCGCTACGTGCGCGGCCTTACCGAGCGCGTTTTCTTCATAGCTCCCGCCCGTCTCCTCGGGAAACGCCGTCACGCCCGCCTCGGAGGCGGACAGGAGGGTGAGGGATGTGGTTGCTAGAGTTTGGCGGAACTCGAGCACCTTGCCCTCGTTGGCGGTAGCCAACACAAGTTCTTTCATGCGAGTTGCGGGCGGACGCGCTCCAGAATCGTTCCCACCGCCGTGAGACCTGAGGCCACGAGCCCCACGTACAGCTCGGCGGGGACGGGCCGCTCCTCGCCGCCGCCCTGGACTTCGACGAGCGCACCGTCGGCGGTGCCGACCACGTTGAGGTCCACCTCGGCCACCACGTCCTCGCTATATTCCAGATCGACGAGCACGCGGCCCGCCACCACCCCGACGCTCACCGCGGCGAGCTCGTGCGTGAGCGGCCACTCGTTGAGTTTGCCATCATGCACGAGCCGGTTCGCCGCCTCGTGCAGCGCGGCGTAGCCCGCCAAGATGCCCGCGCAGCGCGTGCCGCCGTCCGCCTGGAGCACGTCTACGTCTACAGTCAAGGTTTTGTTGGCGAAAAGCGACAAGTCGGTCACGCTCCTTAGCGCGCGCCCGATGAGCCGCTGAATCTCCTGCGTGCGCCCGCCCGAATAGAGCCGTTCGCGTTGGGAACGTTCGTGCGTCGCTCGGGGCAGGAGCGCGTATTCGGCGGTGAGCCAGCCCGCGCGTTGCCCCTTGTTGTTCCGCAGGTGCGGCGGCAGTTTATTCTCGATGCTCACCGTTGCCAACACCGTCGTGTGCCCCCACGCGACGAGCGCCGAGCCCTCGGCGTAGCGGTTGTAGTTCGGGGTCACGGTGATGTCTCTTACCTGCTGGTCAAGCCGGTTTTGTCTCATGGTTTGGTCTCATAACTTTTTATAGGAGTCTATCAGGGTCTCAAGCTCACCCTTGGCGTCAAACGCGTCGGTATGAAACATGCCCGTTACGCCCTTCTCTTCGGTGTCCGAGCCGCGCCAGTGGATGCGCTCGACCGTTCCGGCGGGGCCGCCGAGGATTCTAGCGGTGTGGAGGTAGGAGGGCACGTCGCCGCTGACTAGGTGGTGGACAGGGTGGTAGACAGGGTGGTGAACGGTGCCACGCGCGGCTGACGTGGCGGGGCGGGCGAGGGAAAGGGTATGTAAGTCCCGCGCGACGACGCTCGCCGTTTCCTCCGCCGAGTCGAGCAGAGCCACCGTCGGCCCCAGAGTCTCGTGCAACACGCTTTTGAGCGCGGGATAGTGGGTACAGCCCAGAATAACGGCCCCCAACGCCGGGCGGTTTCCTAAATAGTGCTCCGCAACAAGCTTGGCGATGGCCCCGTCCGCGACGCCCTCCTCGACAATCGGCACGAATAAAGGACAGGCCTTCGCCCAAACCTCCAAACCCGCAGCTTTGAGCCCCCGCTGGTAGGCCCCCGAGCGGAGCGTCCCCACCGTCCCCAGCACCCCGACTCTGCCCTTAGACACCACGCGCCGCGCCGCGGCCACGCCCGGTTCGATCACGCCCCAGACGGGCACGGGCAGCGCGGCGGCCAAGTCGGGCAGACTCGCCGCTGCGGCGGTGTTGCAGGCGACGACGACGCCCTTGACGCCCCGGCGGAGAAGTTCGTGGGAAATTTCTAAAGCGAACGTGCGCACCATCTCGAGCGGCTTGCCCCCGTAAGGCACCCTCGCCGTGTCGCCAAGGTAGATGAACTGTTCAAAGGGTAAGGCTTTCTGCAGCGCGCTCAGCACGGTAAGCCCGCCCACGCCGGAGTCGAAAACACCGAGGGGAGCGTCTATACCGGGCACGCCTCAAGCTTATCACTCCTCCTTTTGCAAAATGTTAAAGAGGCGATAGTGAGAGCTGACAAAAGGAGAGCGGTAACGAAACCGGCCCTTGATTTTAACTAGCTAGGTGGTTAATATGGCGCATGGATATAGTGCTCGATAAGCAAAGCCCTATCCCAATAGGTGAACAGATTAGCGCGCAAGTCCGTGTGCTCATCCACAACGGCGACCTCCTACCCGATACCCTCCTGCCTACGGTCAATGAGCTAGCGCGACAGTTAAATATTAACTACAACACCGTGGCGGCGGCGTACCGGGCGCTCGAGGCCGAGGGCTACCTCGTGCAGCGGCGGCGGGCGGGCACGCGCGTCGCGCCCGCGCCGCCTAAATCCGCCGAGGAGGGTTTGGCCGTCCACCTCACGGCGGGGTTTGCGGAGGACGTGGCGACGTTGGGGTTGGACGCGAACGAGGTGGTCAAACTCCTCGCCGCGCAGGTTAATTTGCGGGGGCGGCGCGCTCCTCTAAAGGTTGCTGTGCTGGCGCACACTCCTTTGGCGGCGGCGGCGCTGGCGGAGCGGGCGGAAGTCCTGCTGGGGGCGCGTTTTCGCTGTGTGCCGGGCACAGTAGAAGCTTACAGGAGCGCCGACTATCACCTCACGCTGGTCCACCCCGAGTTGCTGGTCACGCTGCGGGGGGCGCTCGAGCCCTCCAGACCCCTTTTCGACGCGAGCCCCTGGCCCTTTGACCAAAACGTGCCCGCGGGCGCGGATTAGGCTCGAGCCTTCACTTTTTAAAGCCTGCTAGCCAAAAATTTCAGAGGCAAAAAGGAGCACACATGACAACCATCGCCCACGGACTAAGAGGCGTCGTGCTGACCGAAACGCGCCTGAGCATGATTGACGGCGAGGCGGGGGTGTTGGTTATCGGCGGCTTCCCGGTGGAGGAACTGGCACCCAGTGCGACGTATGAAGAGGTGCTGTACTTGCTGTGGCACGACCGCTTGCCGAACGAGAGCAAGCTTACAACCTTTCGTTCTGAGATGGCCGCCAACCGTAACTTACCCGAGGTGACGCTGACGGTGTTGCGAGAGGCCGCCAACCGCAGGCTACCGCCGATGGACGCTTTGCGCATGGGCGTGGATACGCTGAGTTTGGTCAATTCGGACCCCCAAAATATGTCCAAAGAGGCCACGCTAAAACGCGCCCTCGGCCTCGTCGCTCGCTTCCCGACGGTGCTCGCGGCGTACTGGCGTCTGCTGCACGGGGCCGCGCCCGTTGACCCAAACCCCGAATTCGGCCACGCCAAAAACTTCTTGTACATGCTGACGGGCGAGGCACCTCCCAAGGCGGTGGTGCGGGGCCTCGAGACCTACCTCAACACCGTCATCGATCACGGTATGAATGCCTCGACCTTTGCGGCGCGCGTCATCGCCAGTACGCGCTCTGACCTGATCTCGGCGGTGGTCGGCGCGGTGGGCGCGCTCAAAGGCCCCCTCCACGGCGGCGCGCCGGGTCCCGCGATGGACATGGTGTTCGAGATTCAGGAGCGCGCCCAGAGCTCGAGCCGGAGCGTCGCGGAAGAGGCTGAAGCTTGGGTGGGTGAGCGGCTTTCTCAGGGAGAACGCATCATGGGCTTCGGCCACCGCGTCTACCGGGTGCGTGACCCCAGGGCCGACGTGCTCAGCAAGGCGGCGGAGGCGCTTTTTGGAGCAGAAAGCATTCAGCTTTATGAAGATGCCAAGGCGGTTGAGGGTGTCGTATTGCGCTCCCTCAAACAGCACAAACCGAATCTCTCTCTACAAACGAACGTGGAGTTTTATACCGCGCTCGTTTTGCACGGTGTGGGTTTAGAGTCGCGTCTGTTCTCCTCCATTTTCGCCATATCGCGCGTGGGCGGCTGGACGGCGCACGTGTTGGAGCAGCTTGAAGAGGATGAGCTGATCCGCCCGAGCACGCTTTATGGCGGCGCACGTGGGCGTACTTGGGTTCCGGTGACGGCGAGGTAGCATCCAAAACCGCGTGGCGACGCTCGAGCCCGCCCAAGCGAGCGTCAAACCCAACACGCCAGCGATACGGTGCGCTGCATCACTTCCTCTTTTTTACAGCGGATCGCACAAATACTGAGGGGATTCAGCGCAGACAGCATCCTTCAACTTCCGTGCCACACAGGGGTCGATAAACCGCGCTCCCTTCAAACGGGATGCTAAGAGCTATAACGCGCGCCGCGTTTGAGCCTCGCGGCGGTGACCTCGAGCCCCGTCGCGGCGAACATCGCGTTGTCGTCGACCGTGAGCATCAGGGCTAAGTCTTGGGCGAGGGTGGAGTCCTCGTTGAGAAAGTCGAGCACCCGCTCCACGGGGTTGCGCCGGAACAGGTCGCAGAAAAACTCGGCCCCGTCCTGTCGCCCCGTCGCCAACACCCGCAGCATCACGCTGTCCAACCAGCGGTAGCGGTCCAAAAGTGGGGGGGTGTAGAGCGGCCGCCCGGTCCCCAGAAGTTGCCGGGTGATGCGACGCGACTGCTTCTGGATGCGCCTAAAGGTGTAGCCGGTCGAGGGTTTGGCGCAGCCCCCCGCGGTGCCGATGGTGAGCACGTGAGGGGAGAGGCGGAGCGGAAACACGGCGTCGGTCATGGGGATGACGCCGTGTTCACGCTCGAGGACGCGGTAACTATCCAGTTCCAGAACTTCTGCAAGATATCTTTCCAGCCCCGCGGCGTACGCCTCGCTCGGAAGGAGCTGGTGAGAGAACAGGGTATACTCGACCAGCGCGCGGCGCGCGTCCAAGGGGAGCACGTAGACGAAGCGCACCTCCCCTTGCTGCGCCACCCGGAAATCCATCAGCGTGGCGCTCTGCGGGTCGAAAGTAGGAACGTCTGTCTCGACCACCCAGCCCCGGAAGTGCTGGAGGAGGCGGCTCGAGCCGCCCCGCGCCAGTTCCGGCGTGTAAAAGCTGTTGTAGGCCCACTTCCCCTCAAAAGCCTCACCCTCGACCCACACGCGCACGCCGTCCCCGTGCTCCTCCACCCTTGTAACGGTGCCGTAGAGCCGCGTGACGTTGGGGTGACGCTCAAACCAGTCATCCATCAGGGCGTAAAAGTCGCCGCTACGAATCATTTTGTAGGTGTAGGGCGCGATGTTTAAGTTTTGCGAGCCGCCGGGGCCGTGCAGCCACAGATGCTCCCAGCGGCGGTGTACCGCCCCCTCAAAAGGACCGTCTCCTTTTTCCCAAAAGCACCAGGTACGGTCGTGACCCTCTTTGGGCGCGCGCTCTAGGAGCAAAATGCGCCGGTCTCTCAGACCCGCTTGCGTCATATGGTAGGCCAAGCTCAGGCCGGACGCGCCGCCGCCTAAGATGATGTCGTCAAAGCTGGTCATAAGAGATTGTACGGCGTTGCTCCCGCAAGATTTACTCATCTTGCCGCGCTCGGTGGAGCGCTTGAGAGAGGTCAGTTTGTTCTCGGCGGTGGTAGAGGTTTTGATGAAGCTTCAAGGATTGCGCCCGCCTCCGTTCCTCCTCGTCGGCATAAACGCCCCGCGCCGCGCCCAGCTCGAGCCGCCTCTCGTACGCCTCACGTTTTGGTTCGTCCTCCCCGTCGGGCAACGCGTCCACGTGCTCCCGCAGGCGCAACTGGTGGGCGCTCCACTCCTCCGAGCCGACGACGACCTCGGCCCGGTAGCGCGAGCGGAGCTCGAGCCCGGCAAAAAGCAGCACGAGGCCCAGCAAGACCAACACGAAAAAGGTGACCACATCTCTTTATAGCCCATTTATAAAGAACGCGCCCGGCCAACCGCGTGACCGGGCGACAACGTTTGTGGGGCGCGTGAGCTACTGGCTCGACTGGGGCGAGGCGTGGTAGAGCTCTAAGCCCAGCGCCGTCCGGTTCTCGAAGCCCGGCCAGTAGCTGTGCTCCTCGGTGGGGGAGCCGTCCTCTTGAAGCGACCAGACGCCCTCGGCGGCGACGGGCGTTACGTCCAGATAGTCCTCGTAGTCTTCGCCTTTGAGGGTTTCACCCAAAAAGGCGGTGACGAAATGCTGGTTGATGTTGTTGATGCGCGCGTTGTCCCAGACGGGCTCGGCGTAGTGCATGTAGTCGTCGAAGTTCGCCTCGGCAGCGGCGGGCACGGGGTTGGGCGCGACGTTGTGGCGGGCACCCTCGAACACGAGCAGGTAACGCTCGGCGTTGACCGCGCCCTCGAAAAGCGACTCCACGCCGCCCTCATATCCCGCCACGTCGTCCTCGCTGCCGACGATGAACATGGTGGGGACTTCCAAACCTGCCAAGCCGTCGGCGTCCCAAAAGGAGAGGCCGGGCACGCCGACGGCCGCCAACGCCGCCTCGCCGCCCCAGGGGGCCAAGGCCACGACCGCTTTGATGCGCGGGTCCACCTCATAGTTGCCCGTTTGCCGCGCCGCCAGTTCGCCGCCGGGCACGAAAGGCGCCCCAACGATGGCCTCGCTAACGCCCGCGCCCGCGGCGTTGAGCACGCCGTAGCCGCCCATCGAATAGCCGATGAGGGCGGTATTATCCGCGTTCACGAGACCCGACAGAAAGCTCCCGGAGTCCGCCGCGCCCATTTCAGCCATCTGGTCGAGCACGAATAACTGGTCTAACGGGCGGTTGAGAAGGGTGCTGGCAAAACCGATTTTATCGCCGTGGGTAGACTCGGTGTGGTCGATGGCGACCACCACGTAACCCTTGGAGGCCAGATTTTCGGTCAAGTAGGTCATGAGCACGCGCGAGCCGGGGTAGCCGTGCGAGACGATGACCAAGGGGTAGGGCGCGTCTGAAGCGTCCGGCTCCGCGTCCCTAAGAGCGCGCCCGGCAAACTCAAAGGGCGTGTTGGGCCGCTCGGGGTTGTCGGGGCCGGTGCCCAGCACGTCGGTGTAGGTGGTGAGTTCCTCTTCGCCCGCGGGGATGACGGCAGGGTACCAGACCTCGAGCGTCAACTCCCGGTCATAGCGCGGGTTCGTGTCCGTCTCGCTGTAGCTCAAAATGTCGAGCTGGTCGGGGTTGATAATCTCGAGCGTCCTCACGCCGACGTGATAGGGGCCGCGCGCGGCGAGTTCGGGCGCGTCGACGCGGGCGTCGCCGTAGACGAAGTCATCTCCATACTGCGTCTGCGCGTTTGTAAAATTTAAGGTCAGAAACGCGAGCAGCAAGCCGAGGGCGAGGCGAAGGGTGGAGTGGGTGCTTCTTGACATAAAACGTTCTCCTCATAAAAAATTTAGCACCGTACGGGGGTGCATAAGTTGAGCCTTGCGGGCGCTTCCAGTTTTACCATACCGGGAGAACGTCATCTGAAGACTGTGAAGCGTGAGAACAAAACATACAAAGACTCGAGCCTCCGTTGCTTTAAGAACATCTGTGAGGACGCCGCACATGGCTCGAGCCCCCGCCCTACTTCTTAACCCGCACCAGCCCCTCCTGCACCACCGACGCCACGAGGGTCCCGTCCTCGGTGAACAAACTCCCGCGCGAGAAGCCGCGCCCGCCCGAGGCGCTGGGGCTGTCGAGCGCGAACAAGAGCCATTCGTCCATCCTGAAAGGCCGGTGAAACCACAGGGCGTGGTCGATACTGGCGAGCTGCAACGCCTTGTGCGTCTGCACAGCGTGGGGGAGCAGCGCCGTATACAAAAGGTCGTAATCCGACGCGTAGGTGAAGACCGCTTGGTGCAAGCGTATGCCGTCGGGCAGGGGGTTGGCCTTCATCCAGATGTGGCGGATGGGCGGATACGCGCTGTCCTCGCCAAAGGTTTCGACCGGGCGAAACTCTATGGGCCGCGGGATGAGCGCGCCTCTCAAGGCTCTGGGCACGTCGCCGTTAAGTGTCTCCAAAAGTTCCACGTCCGTTTGCAGCGCGTCGGGGGGCGGCACCTTGGGCATGGGCGTCTGGTGGGAGAGCCCCGCCTGCTCGAGCTGAAACGAGGCGGACATGTTGAATATCGGGCGGCCCTTTTGGATGGCGACCACGCGGCGGGTGGTGAATGAGCCGCCGTCGCGGATGCGGTCTACTTCGTACACAATGGGTGTACTGATGTCGCCGGGCAGGATGAAATACGCGTGAACGGAATGCGCCGCGCGGTCCTCCGACACCGTTTGATAGGCCGCGTGGAGCGACTGCGCGAGCACCTGACCGCCGAACACGCGCCCCCAGGGGGCTTGGTAGTTGTGGCCCCTGAAGAGGTTAGCTTCTATGGGCTCGAGCTGGATAAGGTCAACGAGTTCTTGGATGGTTTGCATAAGTACCGTTCTCGGGCGAGCTGCTTAACCCACCCCGCATGACTATAACGATTTCGAGGGGCGTTTACAGGGGAGTTGAAGCGTCTATACGGGGCTCCAATTTGTAAGAAAACCGTGACAAACCCGTAAGAGTTTTGTAAGGGGGCGTCTCGTATCTTGAGATTGGGCGGGCGCTATGCATCCCAACCTGAACCCCCCGCCCTCTCTTCCAAGCAAGCACCCCCGGTTTAACGCCGGGGGTGCTTGATGGTGGTTTGACGGCTCGAGCCCGGCATAAAGCTCGGGCTAGCGTAAGCCTTTACTTAGCCCTCTACTTAGCGCAGGGCGCTCTGCGCGTCGCGCGCCGGCCCGTACTCGGGGTCTATTTCCAGCGCGCGCCCGTAGGCTTCCGCGGCTCTGGCGGCGTCCCCGGCTTCCCCGCGCGCCTCATAAACCTGTCCAAGCCAGTAGAAGCCTTCGGCGGTCACGGGCGGCAGGAGCGCGCCCTGTTGTGCCTGGGGCACCGCGTCCGCGACGCGTCCCTGCTGAAGATAAGCGCGCGCCAAGTAGGTGTAGAGCGGGGGCAAGCTGCCGCCGCTCAGTTTGATGGCCTGTTCCAAGTGGGGCACAGAACCCCCAACGTCGCCGCACTCGAAAAGCGCGATGCCGAGGTTGGCCGCCGCGGAGAGGTTGTTGGGGTCTAAACTCGTCGCCTGCGTGAGTTCGAACTCGGCGTCTTCGCAGTTTTCGAGCCTAAAGTATGTGTCACCGAGTTCGTTATGCGCCTGCGCGCTCGTGGGATTGAGCGTGACCGCGCGCTTAAAGGCGGTTTCCGCTTCCTGCAACTGGCCCAACTGGCGGTAAGTCTTGCCTAAGCTAATCTGCATGGCGGCGCGGTCGGCGGCGCTGTAGGTATCTTCAGAAGCGCCGCTGATGGCGTTCTGAAAGGCGGTCTGCGCGCCCGCGTAGTCGCCCGACTGGTACAAAATCACCCCCTTGGTGTTGGCTACGTCGGGGTTGGACCCCAGGCGCTCGGCGGTGGTGATGGCCTGGAGCGCGTCCACCAGCCTGTTGGGGTAGCGCTGGCTGTCGCTCACATACTGCTTTTGGTAGGCGATGGCAAGCTGATTGTAGGCCCTGACGCTGTTGGGGTCGCTCGAGATGACGTTCTGGTACTCCTGGATGCCCAGGTCATACGCGCCCTGACACACCAACGCGTCGCCCTTGCCGATGGCGGCGGCCGTGTTGGCAGGCTCACGCTCCAAGGCTTGCTGAAACCTGAGTTGCGCCAGCTCGCAGCTTCCCCTCGAGAGGTAGAAGTTAGCCTCCGTAACAAGCTCCTCGACGCTTAGCGGCTCGGTCTGGGCCGCCGCAAGGGACAGGGTGAGAGCCAAGGGCAAGAGCAGAAAACACAGCAGAATACAACGAACTCGTATCAACATATCCTCCGTCACGGCCTCTGCCGTCGCGCTTTGGGTCGCGCCTAGATCGTGGCATTTTAACCCGCTTTTCGGAGCGCTGACAAGCGCTTGCGAGCACCACTCGGCTTTCTTTTATCATGACCAAAGACTGTGAGAGCGGCGTGTGGGAGCCTTGCGGGCGTCGAAATGTGGGCATCAAGAGGGTTGTGCTGAGCTTGGGTTGAGAAACCGAGACTCGAGCCGTTTCCTCATTTTGATGCTTCTTGATACCCGCGCCAAAAAGTCTCACTCCAAAAAGGCGCGGGCGGGAGCGAACGCCTGCCGGACCTGGAAACGCTCGGCGAACTTCACGCCGGACTCGCGGCCGAACACGGCCCTGGACTCGCGGAACTGCTCGGGTGTATAAGTCCATTTATAAAAGTCGGCATAAAAGGCGAACAGTTCGGTGCAAAGCTCGATTTCGTCGCCGACATCCACATGAACGTAAGGTCTTGGGGAGGCGCTCGAGGCGTACTGGTAAAAACGTACCGGCTTGCGGTGGGCCTCGAACGTTTCTTTGACGCCCTCGTTGATGATTTTGGGGATGCGCGCCAGGGTCACCGCGTCAAAGGCGATTTTGGCGGTCATGCGGTGGTCGGGGTGCGGGTTGTCGTCGCTCCAGGTGAGAACCGCGTCGGGCTTCCACTCGGCGTAGAGCCGCGCCACGTCCAAGGCTTCGCCGCGGGTGCCCGTCATGCGCGAGTCGCCCATGTCGAAAAACTTGTGCTCCGCGCCCACGCGCTCGGCGACCCGAGCGCCGTGCTCCTGCCGGACGCGCCGCACCTCCCTTTCGGACTCGTCCAAAAACTGGCTCGCCAGTTCGCCGTGCGTCGTCCAGGCGAGCATCACGGCGTCGCCGCGCTTCGCGTGCTTGGCGAGGGTGCCGACGCAACCGAGTTCGTCGTCCGGGTGGGCAAAAAGGGCAAGAAGTCGCATGGGGCTTAGTGTAACCCCTGCGCTCTGCCGCTGTGTCCGCGCGACCTGTTTACCCAAACATATTTCTTCCCGACGCGAACTAAGGGCGCTTCCACATGCGTTTGGAAAAGCCCCCTTACCAAGGTCCGAACTGAGGTCCTAACCAAGGTCTGAACTGAGGTCCGAACGAAGCGAGAACGGTAAAGGGTTGGGGAGAAAAGCTTTTGGTTGTCGGGGCGGCTCGAGCAAAAACTCCAACCTGTTGCAGTACAACTTCGCAGGGCGCACGACCCACAGAGCAGCGAGAGGATAACAGAGGACAATTGTCCTCCAGGGTTCGGTTTATACTCTACCTACTTTGCGAGAGTCGTGCTTCTTTTCACCCGCCTTGTCAACCTACCCATCCAGCAGTCAAAGCCGAGTCGGCGAGGCTGCAAAAGCGTGGAGGTCTCGGCGGTCGTTTGAAACGTGTTAGGGGGGACCATGCCTAAAGTGTCAACACCTGCGCTCGCGTGGACGGCCGCGCTCGCCACCTGGGCGCTCATCATCCAGGGGGCGGTGGTCCGGGCCACGGGCTCGGGCGCGGGCTGCGGCTCGCACTGGCCGACCTGTAACGGCGCGGTCGTGCCCCTCTCGCCGAGCACGGAAACGCTTATCGAGTTTTCGCACCGCCTGCTCTCGCTCGTGATTCTGGGGTTCGGGGCCTGGCTTTTGGTGCGGGCTTTTCGGGGGCGCAAAGAGAATCCGGGCTTATGGGTTTTCTCGCTCGCGGCCTTCTTTTTTCTCCTCACCGAAGCGCTCCTGGGCGCCGCCACGGTGCTCTTCGGCCTTACGGGGGACAACGCGACGGTGGCGAGGGGGCTGATGGTTTCGGCGCACCTCGTCAACTCGCTCCTGCTGGTGGGCGCGCTCACCGGGGCGGTGATTTACGCCAAGGAGGGCAGGGGGCTGTGGCCGCTTCGGGTGCGTAAACAGGGCTTGCTGGCTACCGTGCTCGGTCTGGGTCTCGCGGGGATGCTCTTGCTCATGTTCTCGGGCGGCATCGCGGCGATGGGCGACACGATGTTTCCGGCCTCGAGCCTCCGCGAGGGTTTGGCCCAAGACTTTCACCCCGAAGCGCACCCCCTGATTCGCCTGCGCATTCTGCATCCGGTTCTCGCTATTACGGTGGGAATTTATCTCTTTTTGAGCCTCGGCCTGTCCTGGCTGCTCAAACCCGTGGGCGCGGCTAAACGCGTTGCTCAGGCTCTTTTCGGCGTGTACGTGGCGCAGCTTGTTATCGGTACCGCTAACGTAACCCTTATGGCTCCCATCCCCTTGCAGCTCCTTCACCTCACGATGGCGACGCTCGCGTTTGCGCTCCTTGCCGCGCTCAGCGTATACGCGCTTGGGGAGTCTAGGAGCGTGGTTCAACAAACGGGGCAACAACCTGTGCAAGATGCCCCCTCACCTGAACCCTCGTTTGCGGCTCGAGTGGGCCCCGAAAAGGCGTGATGTGAAAATACAAGCGACAACTCCCGCAAATACTCAGTCCACCCCCGTCCGCGCCACCCTGCGCGACTACATCACGCTGACCAAACCCAAAGTCATCAGCCTTTTACTCCTCACCACGGTGGGGGCGATGTTCATTGCTGCCAAGGGCTTCCCCGGCTGGTTGCCGCTGTTCGGCTTGATTGTGGGCGGCTACATGTCCGCGGGCGCGGCGGGCGTTTTCAACATGGTCTATGACCGCGACATCGACGGGCGCATGAAAAGGACCGCGAAGCGCCCTACCGTCACCTCGGTGGTGCCGACGCCCCACGCGCTTCTTTTCGGCGTCGCCCTGACCATCGCGTCTTTTCTGGTAATTACCCTCACCTCGAACGTGCTGGCGGCGCTTTTGTCGTGGGCGGGCATCGCGTTTTACGTGATTATTTACACGATGTGGCTAAAGCGGAGCACCTGGCAAAACATCGTCATCGGCGGGGCGGCGGGGGCGATCCCGCCGCTCGTCGGCTGGGCGGCGGTCACGGGCCACTTGAGCCTCCTGGCCTGGCTCCTGTTCGCGCTCGTGTTCGCCTGGACGCCCGTCCACTTCTGGGCGCTCGCCATTATGATTAAAGACGACTACTCCGCGGTGGGCGTGCCGATGGCCCCGAGCGTGATTGGCGAGCGCGCGACCGTGATGCAGATGGTCATGTACGCGGTCTTGACCGTCGCGCTGACGCTCGTCCCTTTTGCGATGAGCGAGTTTTCCGCGGTCTATTTTTTCGCGGCGCTCGCGCTCAACGTGGTGTTGGGGCTGCGGGTCTTTAGGTTGTTCGTGCTCGCGCGCGCGGACACGCCCATCGACCGCCCCACCGCGCTGAGCTTATATAAATATTCGATGGCCTACCTCGCGCTGGTTTTCTTGAGTATGGCTTTGGACCGCGTTTTCTTGTAGGGCTATCCAAGCTTTTACAGAAAATTTTTGGAGAATCTTGTCACCTTACGCCACCCTTCTTAAACCGCGCTGGCTTGTGGGTCACGTGTTCGCGCTCGCGCTGGTGGTGCTTTTTGTCTCCCTCGGCTTCTGGCAACTCAGGCGGGGTGAGGAGCGGGAGGGTTACAACGCGCTGCTTACCGCCCGCCTCGAGGCCTCCCCCAGCCCCTTTGAAACTTTGACATCCCAGTATTCGCTTTCTGCCCCCCCCGAAGAGGGCGACGCCGTCGCCTACCGCCGCGCGGCGCTCTCCGGGCGCTTCGACCCCGAACACGAGGTGCTGCTGCGTTCACGCGCGCTGGACGGCAACCCCGGCTATCACGTGCTGACGCCGCTGGTTTTGGAGGGAGACCGCGCGCTGCTCGTGGACCGTGGCTGGGTGCCCTACGCGCTCGATGAACCGCCCGTTGCCGAAGCCGCGCCGCCGGAGGGGATGGTCGAGGTGACGGGCATCCTCTTCCCGCGCCAGATACCGGTAGGAGGTCTCTCGCCCAGAGACCCGGCGGAAGGGCGTTTAGAAACCGTCGCCTGGGTGGACACGGTGCGTTTGGAGAAGCAGATGCCGTATACGCTCGAGCCCCTATACCTAGAACTCACCACGCAAACGCCCGCGCAAACGGGAACGCTGCCCGTACACCCGCCCCCGCCCGACTTGGAGCCGGGGCCGCACCTGTCCTACGCGCTCCAGTGGTTTTCGTTCGCGCTCATCGGCGTGGTCGGTTACGTGTTCCTGATGCGGCAGGTGGTGCGCGAGGGGACGGTGTCGGAGAGAAGACGGAAACGAGCCAAGGCCTAAAAGGCTTACTGTAAGCCCCTTCGTATTTGCTTTTCGGTCTCTGCGCCCAGAATATAAGCAGAGGGTGAGACGCTGATGTTTGACCGTTAGTGGACTCGAGACCAGCTTCAGCTCACCCCATCACGAGGGGGAACCATGTCAGACGATAACAACATACCCGCGCAGCACCAGGACCGCCAGCCGGGGCTCGAGAGCGAGATGACGCCCAGGCCGCGCTTTGAAAATCCCGACTACCGGGGCAGCGGCAAGCTTCAGGACAAAGTCGCCATCATCACGGGCGGCGACTCGGGCATTGGCCGCGCGGTGGCGGTGCATTTCGCCAAAGAGGGCGCGGACGTGGCGGTCGTTTACCTAGACGAGCACGAGGACGCCGAGGAGACGGGGCGGCAGGTCGAGCAGGAGGGGCGGCGCTGTATGCTCCTCGCGGGGGACATAGGTCAAGAAAGTTTTTGCCAGGACGCGGTGAGAAAGGTCGTGACCGAGTTTGACCGGCTCGACATCCTTATCAACAACGCCGCCGAACAGCACCCGCGGGAGAGCATCATGGACATCTCGAGCGAGCAGCTCGAGCGCACCTTCCGCACGAACATCTTTGCGATGTTCTACATGACCAAAGCCGCATTGGAATTCATGCCCGAGGGCAGCGCCATCGTCAACTCCTGCTCGGTCACCGCCTTTCGCGGCTCGCCCGGCCTGCTCGACTACGCCGCGACAAAGGGCGCGATTGTTGCCTTTACCCGCTCCTTGGCGCAGAACTTGGCGGACCAGAACATCCGCGTCAACTCGGTCGCGCCGGGGCCCGTCTGGACGCCCCTCATCCCCTCAACGTTCGACAAAGAAAAGGTGGACAAGTTTGGCGAGAACGTGCCGATGAAGCGGCCTGCGCAACCAGAAGAAATCGCGCCGAGCTACGTGTTTTTGGCCTCGAACGACGCCTCTTACATTACCGGGCAGACGATCCACCCCAACGGCGGCGAGGTGGTGGGCGGATAAGCGTCGGAACGAAAACCGTCTCAAACCAAAAGCTGCCTGCACAAAAAAAGCCTCACCCATTTGGGTGAGGCTCTTGTGTGAGACCCTAAGGGTTACTCGGTCGGCGGGTTGATGAAGGAGTTGATGATGAGGCCGTAGGGGCCGGTGGTGCCGCTCGTGCCCGCGGCGTCCCAGGACACGACGACGACGAAGTAGGTGCCGCCCTCTTCGGCGGTGTAGAACACGCGCGACTCGCGGCCGGTGAAGTCGTCGTTAAAGGCGACCTGTTCGCCGTCGGCGTTGTAAAGCGCGAGCAGGGTGTCGGGCGCGCCGCTCGTAAGCGTCTCAACGTCGGCGACGATGGTGGTGCCCGCCTCGACCTCGACCGAGAAGATGTCGGCGTCGGTGGGGTCGGGGTCGATGGTCTCGGGCTCGTCGGACACCTCGCCGATGGCGGCGTCCAGCGCCACCCCGAGGGGCACGCTCTGGGCCGTGGTGAAGTCCACGTTCTCGATGGTCGTGCCGCTCACGGCGGCGGTCCCGTTGGGCTCATCCTCGGTGCCGATAAAGAGGGCCACGTCCATTGCGTAGAGGTTAAAGGGCGTGTTCGCGCCGGTCAGCTCGGTGACTTCGGCGTAGACGGTGCCGGTTTCGGGCGCGGTGAACGTCACGAGCGAGTCAGTCCCTAGGGTGGTGTCTTGGTTGTCGTCATTCTCGGCGATAACGGTGGTGCCGTCCGTGCCGAGCACGCGCAAGAAGGTGTCGAAATTGCCCGCGACCGTTTCTAAGTTGACGCGGTAGCTTTCGCCCGCCTCGACTTGAATCGCGTAAAGGTCGGTGTCAGCGCCGGTTTCTGGGTTGTACAGGTTGGCGAGCGCGGTGCTGCCCACGTCCACCGGGGCGGCGTCGCCTACGCTGTCGTTGGGCTCGAAGGGGTCCTGGAAGGGCGTGATGTCGAGCGGGACGAGCACAAAGTCGGCGTCTTCGTCATTGGGGCCTCTCGGCTCGACGGTCACGTCCTCTTCAAAGGTGTCGATCGGGATGCCGAAGGTGGCTTCGTGCGGGCCGCTGGCGAGGAGCCGGTAGCGACCGGGGTTCACCTCTTGGTAGAGCCCGACGCCCTGGAGGCCCGGGAAGAGGATGCCGTCGCTCGTCTGGGTGTACTCGGCGGGCACCTCGCCGGAAACGTCGAGCGGCAGAAGCGTCAGGCCCACCTTGGGAACCACGATGTCGGGGTCGTCCGCCACCACGGCGCTGACCACCAGCGTGCCGCCCGGCTCGGGCCACTGGCTCTCGTCGAGCGCTTTTTCCACCGCGGCCTCGGCGTCAACGATGCCGTAGCCCAAATTCACGTTAAATTCGCCGCCCTCGGGCTGAAACGCGGTCGTCTCCAGGATACGCCGGACCTGCGCCGGGTCTAGGTTGATGTCGGTGATGTTGCCTTCTGCGTCGCGGGTGGCGCTGGCGTCCAGGATGAGCGCGGCGGCGCCCGCGGTGGCGGGGCTCGAGAACGAGGTGCCGCTGATAAAGATGTAGGCGTTCTCCGGGCTATCCGGGTCGCACGAGTTCTCGTACGCGCAGAAGCGGGTGGTGGTGGTCCAGATGTCCTCGCCGGGCGCGGCCACCTCTAGGTGCAGGCCGCGGTTGGAAAAGCCCGTGCGCTCGTCCGTGGGCCGCGTGGCCGCCACGGCGATGAGGCCGGGGTGCCAGGCGGGCTCGGCGAAGCCCTGGGTGGGCGTGTTGCCCGCCGAGGTCACCAGCGTCACGTTAAAGGCGAGCATGTAGTCCATCGTGTCTTTGACGATTTGGTCGTAGCCGGAGGAGCCCCAGGACATGTTGACGATGTGGACGTAAGGGCCCGTCTCGGGGTCGGTGCCGGGCGCGCGGTCGTCGCCGCCGGGCTCGCCGTCGGGACCGTCCACCGCAAAGATGGCTGCGTTGACGATGGCGTTGAGCAAGAGCCCGCCCGTTTCGGGGTCGTCAATCGCCAAGGCCACGATGTCGGCGTCGTAAGCTATACCTAAGCCGCCTAAGTCGTTGCCGCCCACTGCGGCGGCGGTGCCGGCCACGGCGGTGCCGTGGTTTTCCTCGCCGCGGTAGGGGGTGTCGGGCATGATCAGCGATTCATCAAAGCCGTCAAAGCCGGGGAAGAAGACGTTGGCTTGCAGGTCGGGGTGGCGAACGTCCACCAGCGTGTCGTGAATGCCGATGCGGATGTCCGCGCCGGTCGCGCCCTGCTGCCACGCGCCCAGCGTGTTCATCTGGCGGTGCATCCACTGCTTGTCATACGCGGGGTCTAGGTCGATGCCGAGTTGGTTGGTGCTCAAACCCGCCGGGTTCACGCCGGAGGCGGGAACGGGGTCGGTCCAGAACACCTTGTTGGCTTGTGCGTAGCGCAGACCGACGAGCGCTTTCGCGGTCGCCTCAGCCTTGTGGACGGCCAGGCCCGCGGGCAGGTCGAGCAGCGCCGCGTTGATTTCGGGCCAGTTCGTAAGGACGGTCGCGCCGAGTATGGCGGCCACCTTGGCGGGATCCACGCCCTCTTGATAGCCGATGATGAGTTGCCCTTCGACAAAAGAGCGCGTGGGGTCGATATCAACTTGAGGTGCGTTGGTGCGCCCCTGCTTGGGGGTGCTGGGGCCGATGTTACAGGCCGCCAGCCCTAGCACGAGCACGAGCGCCGCGAAAAGACGTAACGGTTTCATCTAGTCCTCCTGACCGTCGCCTGTGACGAAGGTGTTGACGGGCCCGTCCTCGACGCCGAAGCCGACGCCGAAGAGATCGAAAAAGTCGGCGGCGACCGCAAGGGCCGAAAAGTCGGCGCGGGCGGTGATGGCGACGGGCTGCCAGTCGTACGCGTGGTAGGGCTGCAAGGTTTCGGTGGTTGCAGCGCCGTTGAAGTTGTGGGGGATGCCCACGGTGGTCTGCGCGGGGTCGTCGCTCAGGAAAAAGGCGGCGAGCCACTCGACGAAGTTGTCGTCGGCGTGGACGCGGTCGAGCACGATGACGCCGAAGAAGACCAGGTCGCTGCGGTTCTCGAACGATAAAACGTAGGTGGGTAGCACGGGCACGTCCGTCGCGCCGTTGGATGGGTTCAGGGCGTCCACGAAAAAGGTGGGAAGCGGGGTGGTGCTGGCGGTGTCCGACACCGCGCGCTCGTCACCCGCGACCGCCTCAACGCGGTAGGTGGCGGTCAAGCCCGACTGCAACGCGGGTGACGCGTCGCGGAAGCCGAACAAGAAGGGGGCCTGCGCGTCTTCGGGGTTCTCGACGCTAAAGAGGTCGCCAATATAGGCCTGACCAAGGCCCACGCGGCCGATGGAGCGGAAGTCGCTCTCGCCCTCGAGCCTGCGAAACACCTCAAAGGCGGCGGGAAAGTCGGCCTCGGAAAAGTCGTATTCATACGTTAAGTCCACCCAGGTAACCGCTTCATCCAAGAAACCTTGGGCGGAGACACCGGGTTGCAGCCTCTCGGCCTGCTCGCGCAGCGTATCGAGGTTGCCCGTTTGGGCGGCCTCGAGCACATCCCTCGCGGTCGGTCCCGCAACCTCGGCTAAGCCGACACCCTGCGCGCTCACGCTCTGGGTGCCGAACACGCCCGTGTCGCCAAAGGTCACGGCCTGCGCGAAGAGTTCTTCAATGTCGCCTAAGTCGGCGCTCACGTTCGCGTTGGAGTTCACCGTCACGTAGCGGATAAGCTCGGTGCGGTTCTGGTTGAGGTCGTAGCCAATCACGTGCAGCGTGGTGGCGTTGTTAAAGCCCGACGCCGACAGGGTCACCTCGGTCGGGCCGCCCTCGAAGCTGAACAGGCGCGCCTGGGGCACGAACTGGTTGAGGTAGCCCGAGGAGCCGCCCGGCTGAGAGAGCGACACGTCGACAAAAGTAAAGCCGTTCACGTTGGGGTTGACGACTTCGCCGCTAACGGTCACCGTAAAGGCGTTGTTTTCGGCGTCGCCCGTCAAAAGGTCGCCGTTATCCACGTTCACCGATAGGTCGGGCGCCTCGACCGGCAAGAAGGGGTCAAAGATTTGCAGTTGGATGGTGCTGTACTCGGTGTCCTCGCCGCCCTCGACCGCCAGGCCCTCGACGCGCGATTCCGCGAAGCCCTCTTGCGTAAAGACGAGCGTGTGCAGGCCCGCGGGCGCTTCAAAGGAGTAGAAGCCGTTTTCGTTCGTCGTGGCGACCTCGCCCAGACCTTCCACGCTGACGGTGGTGCCCTCGACCGCGGTGCCCGCCTTGCGGTTGACGACGTAGCCCGAGACCGTGCCGGTGCCCGCGCCCGTCGCCGCTTTAACGACCGCGTTCGCGTCTACCAAGTAGGTGAACCGCTCGCCGCTATGCTGCACCCTAAAGGTGAGCACCGAGGTCGTTTCCATCGGGCTCAACACGCCGTCGCCGCCCAGATCGTCATCCGTGACCGTGGGCTCTTCGGACGAAACGATATTTTCGGTGCCCTCGTTAACGGTGAAGAAAAAGGGCTGAAGAAAGGCGAGGGTGTCGGTCACGTTAGTAAAGGAGGCCTCAACCACAACCTCGTTGTCGTCCAGAAACTCGGCGCTTATGGACGCGAGGATGATCTCCTCGTTCGGCAGGAGCACCCGCGCCTCGCCGGGGGCGGTTTCTTGCTGGGGTGCAAACCCCTTGTCAGGTTTAACGAGCGTGAGCGTCTGGGTAACCGGGTCAACGGCGAATTCAAAACTGGCCGGGCCGGAGGTGGCTTCGGGCACCTCGTCGGTGCTACAGGCCGCGAGCGTGACCATCACGCCCACAAGGAGGGCCAAAAGCCATCCTCGCTGCGCTAGGCTCTTCTTTGCGTTAGGCATACGTCTCCTTTGCAGATTGCGCGGTCGAGAGGGTTTGGGGGGTACTGCCGGGCGTTGTCAAGACAAGAGGCGGGGTCACCGCAGTCATCTCTCCCGCTGCGGTAAAACAACCTCATGTGTTGCTGGCTCGAGAAGCTGTGTCGTAACAACCTGCGTTATAAAGCTCGTCACAACAGTGAAACGTGTGTATAAAGCGCCCCCTTGTAAAGCGGATGATGTATACGTTGACTTGTATGGCTAATCGATGTGCCTACTAAACCTCCGTTACGGGTGTGTGGTGGTGCCCTCTGGTCATCCTTTGATCACACGACCGTCGGGCTGTACACGGTGCTGCTGTACACGGTGCTGTGGGGGTAAACGCTGCCTCCACCTCCTTGTAAAAAATTTCACCCTACAGGCTCAATCATTAAACCACAGATGAAGAAGGTGACAACGATTTTCGGAGCCGCGCGGGACAATGTTACGGCTTGGGTCTGGGGCTCACTTTGTACACACCAAAAGTTCACCGGAGATTGACAGGCGCACAACTATGCCCGGGACCCGCGGCGTGCTAGCCTAGTTGGGTTGTCGAGGTCTGGGGACGCTCGAGCGCGTGGTTTAAGACGCGTGCGTCACCCTCCCCACAACGTCCCACAAAATTTATAAGCAACAGTACGCAGTAACAGTACACATGCGCGCTTTTTCAAAATCCGTTTGGAGGTCGACCTTGCCCAAAGTCATCGATAAAACCCGCTTTACCACGAGCGACGCCGCCGAACTCTACGGCGTGCCCTACTGGAGCGCGGGTCACTTCCAGGTGGGCAAGGATGGGAACTTGCGCGTGTCGGGTCAAAAGGACGGGCCGAGCGTGGCTTTGGAGAGCATTCTGGCGGGGTTGCGCGCGCGCGGCGAGTCGTTCCCGATGATCCTGCGCTTTCCGCAGATTATCGAGGACCGTTTGGAGCGGCTTAACGGCGCTTTTTCGAGGGCCGCGGACAAGTTCGGCTATGGGAACGGCTATCAGGGCGTGTTCCCCATCAAGGTCAATCAGCGCCGTGTGGTGGTCGAGACGATTGCGGAGTACGGCGCGCGCTTCCGCACCGGCCTGGAAGCCGGGAGCAAGGCTGAGCTGGCGCTCTGTCTGGTGCAAGACACCCACCCCGAGGCGCTGCTGTGCTGCAACGGCTTTAAGGACGACGATTTCGTGCGTTTGGCGCTTTGGGGGCGCAAGCTGGGCAAGAACGTGGTCATCACCCTGGAGAAGTTGGAGGAGCTCGAGCGCGTCTTGCGCTTGAGTAAAGAGGTGGGCGTGGAGCCCGCCATCGGCGTCCGCTTCAAGCTTCACGCGCGCGGCTCGGGCCAGTGGGAGGCCTCGGGGGGCGACCGG
This sequence comes from Trueperaceae bacterium, assembly GCA_965214995.1. Lineage (GTDB taxonomy): Bacteria > Deinococcota > Deinococci > Deinococcales > Trueperaceae > CBDCCT01. The sequence goes on along the minus strand of CBDCCT010000002.1, from coordinate 1,292,024 downwards.
GCCAAGTTCGGCCTCTCCGCGGGCGAAATCGTAAGCGCGGCGGAGCGCCTGCGCGAGCTCGGGCTGCTCCACACGCTCCACATGCTCCACTGTCACGTGGGCTCGCAGGTGACCGACGTGCGTAAAATTCGCTCCGCCGTGCGCGAGGCCGCGCAGGCCTACGTGGAACTGCGCGAGTTGGGTGTCCCGGTCGCCTACCTCAACGTCGGCGGCGGGCTCGCGGTCGACTACGACGGCTCCAAAACGACCTTTTACGCCTCGGCCAACTACGGGCTGCAAGAGTACGCCGACACGGTCGTCTACACTATTTTGGAAACCTGCAACGAGGTCGGGACACCTCATCCCGTAGTCGTCACCGAGTCCGGGCGCGCGCTCACCGCGCACCACGCGGTGGTGGTGGTGCCCGTGGTGGGGGCCATCGGCCCGACGCGGCACCCCCCCGAACTGCCGCCCCTGCCGGGCGAGACCCACGCGCTCGTCAAAGACATGCGCGAACTTCTGGACAACGTTACGCTCAAAACCTACCGCGAGGTCTACCACGACGCCCAGGATAACAAAGACACCATGCACAACCTTTTTGATTTGGGTTATTTGAGTTTGTTGGAGCGCGCGCACGTCGAGAGCCTCTACAACCAGATTCTGCTCAGAGTGGCGCGGGTGGTCCGCGACCTAGACTACGTGCCCGACGACTTCGAGGACCTGCCCAAGCTCTTGGCGGACAAGTACATCTGTAACTTTTCGCTCTTCCAGAGCCTGCCCGACCACTGGGCCATCGGCGCGCTCTTTCCCGTGATGCCCCTGCGCCGCTTGGGCGAACGCCCCACCCGCGACGCCACGCTGGTCGACATCTCCTGCGACAGCGACGGCAAGGTGAGCAAATTTGTCGACCTGCGCGACGTGAAAGACACGCTGCCGCTCCACGAACTGCGGCCCGGCGAGCCCTATGACTTAGGGGTTTTCTTGACGGGTGCGTATCAGGACGTGCTGGCGAACGCGCACAACCTCTTTGGCCGGGTGAACGAGGCGCACGTCCGGGTCACAGGGGAGGGGGGGTTCGTGCTCGAGCGCTTCGTCGGCGGCCAGAAAGCGCGCCGCGTGATAGAGAACATGGGCTACGAGGCCCCCGAACTCCACGGCTGGCTCGAAGAAGAAATCGGCGAGGCGGCGACGACGGGCTTGCTCACGCCCGAAGAGGGCGAGACGCTCCTCTCGCTTTACGACGCGGAACTTGTGGGCTACACCTACCTAGAGCAGCTCTGAGTAGCAGGTAGTATCTGTTTGAGGCGAACTCGGACTGTAAAGCAACGTCCTCAAGCGCACTCGAGAGATAATACCTGCGGAGGGTTGTCTCAGTGTGTGTGGAACTGCTAAAGGCTTGCCAAAGCCCCGAAGCTTTGTTAAGATAACGTTCGCCCTTAGGGGCGCGCGGTCCGCGATAGCTCAGCGGTAGAGCGTTCGACTGTTAATCGAATGGTCCCTGGTTCGAATCCAGGTCGCGGAGCCAGAGAAGAAACGTCAGGGACGTGAAAAAGGCCCCCACCAAACGGTGGGGGCCTTTAAGATTACGCGAGGGGTAATCCCCCACAACCAATGTTCTATGGTGAGGACGACTGCATGTGCCGGTTGTGAAAGCGAACAGACCGTCAAGGACGGCCACATTCACAGTAGTAAACAGCGTTACCAGTGCAAAGTCTGCGGCAGGCGGTTGGTGCTGAACCCAAGCAAGAAAATTCGCCCCTTGTATTATCGGGAATGACTGGATATAATCGCGTGCTGGGTGTTGGGTGAGCTTTTTGAGGCCAAAAACGCACAAAGCGCGTGCTGCGCGGCGATGTAGCTCAGCCGGTTAGAGCACACGACTCATAATCGTGGGGTCGGCGGTTCAAGTCCGCCCATCGCTACCAGATTCGACCGGAACATGCTTTGCAAAAAGAGCATGTTCTTTTTTACTGCGTGACGCTCTTGCCCGGCATTTCCGTGCGCCGCTGTACCGCCCTAATCTTTACTCGAGTCCGTTCGCACGCGTTGCTGCAGACAGGCTTGTGTGGAAGCGCTAGCTGCATGATTCTGCGTTTTGGCTCGCAAACTTTGCTCGTGTGGGAGAAAGGGCCACGACGCTACAGGGCGCGGTAGTGGATGTTATCGCGAGCACGCCTGGAGGGGTTTACAGCAAGACCATAAGCCTTTGTCACAGTTGCTTTGAAAGGGGGCTCGAGCCTTAAGGAACCAAAATTTCCCCAAACTCCAAGTCTTCCGCCGCCAGGACAAACGCGGTGGTCGGCAAGCCCGCCGTTCTCGCGCGCAGCCCCTCGTAGTAGCGCGCGTAGTCGGCTTCGGGTTCTTTCATGCCCAAAAAGACCAAGTCGGCGCCCTCGGATGACGCTCTTAATATCTCGTCAAAGGGTCGCCCGTCGGCCGTGATCACCTCGGGAACGGCCCCGGTGCGTAAGCCTGCGGCGACGGCTTGCAGGTTGGCCTCCGCACCCTTGGCGCCCGCGGCGGTCGGCACCACAATTTTGAGCCGCACCTCCGCCCCGCGCCAGCTCAGGCTGGTCTTCAAGAGGTAGGCCAACGTCATCATCAGGCTGCCGTTGTTTTTGAGGCCGCCCCACCACACGTCGATGCGCTTGCGCGCGCCGAAGCCGCGCTCCGGGTCGTCGTGGATGATGATGAGGTTGCGCTCGGCCCGGTGAAAGTAGGCCAGCATCGCGCAGTAGCGTTCGCGCGACTCCTTGTTTTCGCTGCCGCCCAAAAGGACGGTGTTGGGGACGAGCGCGCCCAGGCCGTAGGCGTCGACGAGCTTTTCGGCGCCTGCGAACGCGTCGGGCGCGCGCACCACCCGCAGGAGCGCCTGGACGCCGCGCTTTTCCAGATACTCGTCGATGGTGCTTTCTAGGTTGGTCTGCCGCTCGGGTGCCGCGCCCGCGTCGGTCAGCACGGTCGCCACCGTCATGAGCGCGCGGTCGTGGGTGAGCGCGTTGGCAAAATCGATGAGGTGCCAGCGTTTGGTGGGCGCGCCCGAGAGCACCAGGAGGTGGGGCCGCCAGTTTTTGGGGTCCGCCGCCTCCAGCCTCAGCAAGCCCGCCCGCGTCACCGCCATCAGCAGGCCCTGCCGCACGTCGCCCCAGGTCGTTTGGAGCGAGCGGCGCTCGAGCCAGATAAAAATGCCCACCACCACCACCGCGGCGACGGCCGTGGCGAGCGGGTTGATAAGGATCATCACCGCCACGCAGCCCACCGCGCCCAAGAGCGACCAGACCCAGTGAACGCTAAAGGTAGGCCGAAACGACGGCGAGCCCAAAAAGCGCTCGAGGCCCGCCGCCACGTTTAATACCCCATAAGTCGTAAGAAAAAACATCGTCAGGATGGGCGCAATCACGTTGAGGTTGCCGAAATAAACCGCCAGGAGCGCGATCACCAGCGTGAACGCGGTGCCGATACGCGGCTCGTCGCCCGCGCCGCTGCCCCGACCGAGCAGGCGCAGGGGCGGGGGCAGGACGCCGTCGCGCGCCAGAGCCTGCAACACCCGCGGCGCGCCCAGGATGCTGCCGACCGCGCTCGAGAGCGTCGCCCCCCAGACGCCCAAAAGGATGGCGTCGCCCCAAAAGGCAATTTTGCGCATGATGAGCGGGTCGTCAATGAGCGTGGTGGCGTCCGCGCGCAAGGCCAGGAGAACGGGCAGGCCCATATAGATGAGGTAGCCCACCCCGATGGCCGCCAGGGTGCCGCGCGGAATCGAGCGGCGCGGGTCCTTGAGATCGCCCGACATGTTGACCCCGGCCATGATGCCCGTGACCGCCGGAAAAAACACCGCGAACACGGTCCAAAAGGGTTCGGACAAGCGCGGCGCGGCGCCGAAGAGCTCAATCTCGGTGCTTTCGACAGGCCGCCCGAACACGAAAGACACGAGCGACAGCGCGATGGCCGCCATGATGACGTACTGCGCCCGGATGGCCGCCTTGGCCGACAAGAGCGCGAGCAGCGCGACCAGAACCGTCGTCACGAGCCCCACCGTCCGCTGGTTGAGGTCGGGAAATACAATCGCCAAACTCTCCGCGAAGCCGATGGTGTAGAGCGCCACGGATAACGCCTGCGCGAAATATAGGGGAATCCCGACCGCGCCCCCCGTCTCGATGCCCAGCGAGCGGGAAATCATATAGTAGGCCCCGCCGATGCGGACCCGCTGGTCGGTGGCGATGCTCGAGATGGACAGCCCCGTCAAAAAGGTTATCGAGGTCGCCAGCGTGACAATCGCAAGCGTGCCGATGAGCCCGACGTTGCCCACCACCCAGCCGAAGCGCAGGTACATGATGACGCCGAGGATGGTCAGGATAGACGGGGTGAACACGCCCCCGAAGGTGCCCAGCCCGCCCGTCTCGGCGGGCTTGACCTCCTCGGGTTCGGGCGGTCTGCGCCCCAACGGCAAACGGTCCAGCACGGTCTGAAAGTTGCTTTTCACCTTGAAATCATATCCTCCCCTTCGTGTAGGGGCGTGGTATTTTTGAACCCCGGGATGTTTCTTTATGCTCGGTTGACTGCCCGGCGGGGGCGGACAAAAGGGAGCGGCGCCAAAAACGCGCCGAGACGTTCGCCGGCCTGTGACGCATTAGACTTTACACCCCCCGGTCTCCCGGTTAAACTCCAGCATGATGCGAAAGGCTCGAGCTTTCTAGCCAGCGGTATGTTGCTGCGTACCGCAAGGTTTCTGACCCGCCCCCGGGCGCGGTCATTTTATTTTGGCCCGACGGCCAACGACGAGCCGTAAACGAGTCTCAAAGGATGTGCGCCATGTTCCAACCCGTTCTCCTCCTCACCCCCGGCCCCACGCCCCTGCACCCGCGCGCGGCGGCGGCGCTGGCCTGGCCCATGCGCGGCCACATGGACCCGGAGGTGTTCGCCTACAACGACCGCGTTGTCGCGGACCTGCACGCGCTTTACAAAACGGCCCCGGGAAGCTTTACCGCGCTCCTGTCGGGCACGGGCTCGCTGGGGATGGAGGCGGGGCTGGCGAACCTGCTCGAGCCCGGCGACCGCGTGCTGGTCGTGTCCAACGGGGTCTTTGGCGAGCGTAAAATCGAGATGGCGACGCGGCTCGGCGCGCAGGTGACGCCGGTCCGCTTTCCCGCCATGTCGCCTGTGGATGTGGACGTGGTGCGCGAGGCCGCGAAGCGCACCCGCCCGCAGCTCATCGCAATAGTTCACGGCGAGACCAGCACGGGCGTACTCAACCCCGTGCGGGAGGTGGGCAAGATTGCCCGAGAAGTGGGCGCGCTCTACGCCGTGGACGCGGTGACGACGGTGGGGATGCTCGAGTTCGACATGGCCGCCTGGGGCGTGGATTACGCCTACACGGGCTCGCAGAAGTGCCTCTCGGCCCCACCGGGGCTCGCGCCCGTGGCGTTTAGTGCAGGGGCGCTCTCAAAGGTGGCGGCGCGCACGACGCCCGTCAGCACCTGGTACGCCGACGTGTCGGGCATGAGAGACTACTGGGAGCCCGGCGAGGCGGGCCGCAAATATCACCACACCGTGCCCGTCAACCTGCACTGGGCCACGGGGGAGGCGATTCGGGCGGCCCTGGAGGAGGGCGTCGCCAAACGCACCGCGCGCGTGGCTCGAGTAGGAGAGGCGGCTTTAAGGGCGTTGGAAAGCGTAGGCTTCTCCCCCGCGATTCCCGCCCCCACCCGCCTGCCGACCGTGCTGGCGGTCACGCTCCCGCCGGGACTCGACGACGCGCGCGTGCGTCACGCGCTCAGACACGACCATCACATCAGCGTCGCGGGCGGCCTCGGCGCGACCGCGGGCAAACTGTGGCGTCTCGGCCTGATGGGCGAGAACGCGCGGCCCGAACATTACCTTCGCTTGATGGCGGCGCTGGGGGAGATTTTGGACGCGCCGGGTCTGCCCCAAACGTTCGAGGAGGCGCTGACGGTCTCGCATTGACCGCTCTCGCCTCCTCTTTGTAATTTGTAAACGTCTCTACCTGTGGCGTCTAACCTACCGCGGCTAGACGGGGAACTTCAAGCTACTGTCGCCTCTGCGCCGTGTCGATGCGGGTGGTTTGGCCGGGGGTGACGGTAAAGGTTCTCTCCACCGTCGAAAAGCCCGGCGCGGTGATGCGCAGCGTGTGGCTCCCGGACTCAACGCTGTTGACCCGCAACTGCCCGCTGCCGTCGGCGATGTTGCCGACAAAAACGCCGTCGACAAAGACCTCGGCCCCACCGACGTTGGACTGGATGAAAAGCGCGCCCGTCCCGGTGGGCTGTGTGGGTTGAGTCTGCGCCCCGCCAAGCGCGGCCTCCACGCTGGTGGCGTTACCGCTCAAGCTGATGGTGGTCTCGAAACTCTGATAGCCCTCCCGCTCGACTCTGACCGAGTGCTGCCCCCTACGGGTGCCGAAACGCACCGGGGTGTAGCCGACGAACGAGCCGTCCACATACGCCGCCGCCCCGCTCGGATTCGAGGTGATGCTGATGGTGCCGTAGGCCGGGGTGCTGGCCGGGGTGCCAACGTAAAAGAGCGCGGTGTCGCTCACCCAGTCCTCCTGCGCAACGGGCCGCACGACGATGGACAGCGTTTCTGCAAAGGAGTCCTCACCCTGGTCGCTGGTGGAGAAGTCACCCGACTGCGAGAAGCCCCGCAAGGTGCTCAGGTCCAAAGGCTCACGGCTGGCGACCGCGATGACCTTGTCCAAACCCTGCGGCCCCCCCACGTCAAAGGTGTAACGCGCGTTCTGGGGCGGGAAATAGCGGGTAGAGCCCGCGCTGACAAAGTTGTTGCGACCGTCGTCTAAGCGGTTGGGCAGAATCTGCTCGATGGAGCCGTCCGAGTGGACGCTGTAGAGGTAGACGTAGGCGTCTTCCGAGACGCTGACGCCGACGCGGATGCTCTCGCCGATGTTGTAGCTGGGTGTGGCCTCACCCGAGGTGTCTTTATCAACGAACACCTCGACATCGAAAGACGGGCTGGGGTTGACCACGATGGACTGCGGGCTGATGACCACATTGTCTTGAGTGTCTTGCGCGGCGGCGGTGGCGAACGCGGCCACAGCGACGACGCCAAGGACGGTTTTCGATACGACTTGCTGCCAGATCATAAAACTCCTTTCATGCGTGAGCCTAACAGAAAGGATTCCGAAGAGATAGTGAGAAATTACAACCTGCGTCACCATATCTTCATAAACCTGTTTTCATAAAATAAAGCGCGACTCGGTGGCTCTTGTAAAACCCGTCGGGACGGCTCGAGCCACGTTTCAGGCCCACGGTCCGGCCTCCTCCCAACGGAGCCGTGCGCGCTGTACGTCAGGGGTTGTACAGGGACTGTCTAAAAACCGTATGCGGTAGAGTCTTTTATGACCGACGCGCTTCGCAACCACATCCCGAGTGCCGCCGTGAGGCGGCGCGCAGAAGCGGCGGGGCTCGACCTAGAAACTCTTAAGCGCGACGACCCGACCGCTTACGCGATGCTCAACGCGCAGCACTTGTTGAGGGTGTCGCCGCCCCTGCTGGGTGCAGCGGGCGAAACGCTGTTCGCGCACTTTCCCGACCATCAAGCTTTCGACTTACCATCCGACCCAAACGGCACGCTGGGCCTGCTCGTGTTTCCGCCACTGACGGACGACGATTTAAGAACCTTAGACGACGCGTTCGAAAGGACCATCCAGCGCCCCGAATTCCGCGGGGTGTTCGCCTACTACCGCGTCGTGAGCGATGCTAAAGGGACGCGCCGCGAGTTTGGGCTTCCCATCCCGCCGGACGCGTGGCGCGCGCCGTTAAGCGTGATGGTAGGGCCTTTCGAGAGTGAGGCGGAGGCCAGAGGGTGGGGTGACGCGCGAGTCTCTGGAGACCTTCTTTACGACGCGCTGCCCTACGGCGGGCGCTGGTTCTGCGATGTGTTTTCCGGCGAAACGCCTTAGTTTTAATTTGATGAGCAGGGTGCAAAAACAAAAAAGGGAGGGCGTGCCCCCCCTTAAGACGGACTCAGCCCTGCTTTACGCGTGGACACCTTGCGCCGCGGCGGGCTCGAGCCGCAAGAACATCCCGTCGCCCAAGCAGGGCGCGTCCCGCTTCCGGCTTTTGGCCGGGGTCTCCGTCACGACCTGAGCCGTGACGACGCGGCCCCCCGCCAAGGCGGCGACCTTGTAGGCGATAAAATTGTCCCGGTAGACGAGCAGGCAGGACCCGCCGTCCCCCGCGACGCAGACAGCGAGCTCGAGCTGCTCGAGCGGCACGCTTGTTAACTGGGCCTCGGACGCGAGTTCAACAACGTAGCGTTTTCCGTTCATCGTTAATCCTTTCCCCTTTCCCCTTAGAGACCCCCAGTGTAGCCGACGTGGGATGAAAAGCCTGGGTGTATATCACAACTTTTGTACACAACTTCACACGGTTTACACAAACCGTGCCTGACGCGCTAGAGCGCTCGAGTTCACACTGCATACCCGTTTGTATTCAAAGGCTCGGTTCGTGTGCTAACGGCGTATGAGGGTCAGAGGGATGTGGTATCTCCTTGGACTGACAGCTCGGATTGGCGGGTTAGATTGACAGAGGGCGGGAGGCGGGCTACAATTCCCGTATGAAGCGCCTAGCTTCGCCCTTTATTCACTAGCGCGAACCCTCCACAGGTTCGTGCATCTTTGACGCTGCCCCACCGGGCGGTGTTTTTTTGTGCTTTCGGTCATGTATCTACCGAAAAAAGGAGACAACGGTGCAGGAGAGAGCTTTAGAAGAAATCAGCAACGCGCCCACCCTGGAGGCGCTGCAAGAGGTGCGCGTCAAGTACCTCGGCAAAAAGGGAGCGGTGACGGGGCGGCTCAAAAGTCTCGGTGGCCTCCCGCCCGAAGAACGTAAAGAGGCGGGCAAGGAAATCAACGTTCTCAAAAGGACCCTTGAAGAGGCCGTTGAAGCGCGTAAGAAGGCGCTCGAGCGAGACGCGCTCAACCGCAAGCTCGAGAGCGAGAGCCTGGACGTGACGCTGCCTGGCACGGGGCGCGGCGCGGGCGGCTTACACCTCCTGACGCTCGTCACCAACCGCCTCACTGACGTGTTCCGGGGCATGGGTTACGACGTGGTGGTCGGCCCCGAGCTAGAAGACGAGTTTCACAATTTCGACGCGCTCAACACGCCCGACTGGCACCCCGCGCGCGACCTGCAAGACACCTTTTGGACCACCGACGGCCGCCTCTTACGCACCCACACCTCGCCCATGCAGGTGCGCTATATGGAAACGCACCAGCCGCCCTTTAAGGTAGTGGTGCCCGGCAAAACATTCCGCAACGAGGCGGTCGACGCCACGCACGAGATGCAGTTCCACCAGCTCGAGGCGCTCGTCGTGGGCGAGCGCGTCACGATGGCCGACCTTAAAGGCGCAATCCAGGAGATGGCGGAGGCGCTGTTCGGCAGGGGCACCCGCACGAAGCTCCAGCCCGCGTACTTTCCCTTTGTCGAGCCGGGGGCGGAGTTTTCGGTCTGGTGGACGAACCCCCGGACGGGCAAGGAGGGGTGGCTCGAGCTGGGCGGCTCCGGCATGGTCCACCCCAACGTCTTCAAGGCGGTGGGCTACGAGGGCGTGACGGGTTTCGCCTTTGGCTTCGGCATCGAACGCCTCGCGCTGGTGCCCTACGGCGTCCCCGACATCCGCTACTTTTACGGCGGCGATTTACGCGTCTTGGAGCAGTTTAGAGGCGCGCTGTGAAGGTGAGGCGAGGCGTTCCAATCTACATAAGCTTTCTTGACTTGAGAAGAGGTCCCCGGTGAAGGTTCCTTACGGTTGGCTCGCTGAACTCCTACCCGACCTGCCGCCCGTTGCGGAAACCGCCGAATTGTTGGCGGACATCGGGCTGGGGGTGGAGGGGGTGGAGACCTTGCCCGCCGCGCCGCCCGGCGTGGTCGTGGTGGAGGTTTTAGAGGTTTCGCCCGTCGAGGGCTCCGAGCATCTTCTGCGCGCGGTGGTCACGGACGGGCACGAAACCTACACCGTCGTCACGGGTGCGCCCAACACAGGGGTGGGGCTGCACACCGCGCTCGCCAAACCTGGGACGGAGCTCCCGGCGGTGGGGCTGCACGTGACGAAACGCGACTTTACGGGCGTCGAGAGTAACGGCGTGCTGTGTTCGCCCAGGGAGCTCGGCCTTTACGACTACGCGGGCGGGCTCATCGCGTTTGGTACGGACGCGCCCGTGGGGGCGGAACTTCAAGACCTGTGGCCGGAGGAGGTGGTGTTGGAGTTGGAAATCACCCCCAACCGCGCCGACGCCTTTTCGGTGCTCGGCGTGGCCCGCGATTTGGCCGCAAAACTGGGCGTCCCCTACCGTCACCCCGCCGCGGACGCGCCCCTCGCTGACCCTACGCTTGATGATGGCCTAAGGGTAGAAGTCCGGGACGAGGGAGCCTGTCCACGCTTTACGCTTCAGCGCGTCGAAGGCATTACCGTCGGCCCGAGCCCCGTGTGGCTCCTCCGCCGCTTGGCAGCAATCGGCCTGAGACCGCGCAACAACGTGGTGGACGTGACCAACTACGTCACCTACGAACTGGGCCAGCCTTCGCACGCTTACGACTTAGGCGGGCTCGCTGAGCACACCATCGTCGTGCGCCGCGCGCACGCGGGCGAGACGCTTGTGGCTCTTAACGAAGAAGAATTGACCTTTGGCGAAAACGACCTCCTCATCACCATGCCGCGCGCGTCGGGCGAGGAAGCCAAAGGTGAAACCACGCCCATCGGCGTGGCGGGCGTGATTGGCGGGATCCACCACAGCGTGAATCCTGCGACAACCAGCGTGGCTCTGGAAGTCGCCCACTTCGACCCCGTCACCATTCGCAAGGCCGCCAAAAGGCTCGGCCTCTCTACCGACGCGAGCTACCGTTACGAGCGTGGCGTGGACCCGAACCTGCCGCGGAAAGCCTCGGCGAGAGCGGCGCACCTCATCGCGGCGCTTGCCGGGGGCCGCGTCCATCCGGGCGTGACGGAAGTGGGCGGGGACGCGCCCCTCAAAACGATAAAATTCCGCCCCTCGCGCGTCGCGTTTCTCATGGCGGTGGACGTTCCTTTGGAGGCGCAGGCGCGGTATCTGGAAGCCTTGGGCTGTCAGCTCGAGCGCAAAGGAGAGGACGACTGGCGCGTGACGGTGCCGAGCTGGCGCTTCGACCTCGCTTTTGAGGAGGATTTAATCGAGGAGGTGTCGCGCCTGTACGGCTACGACCATATCCCCGTCACGGTCCCGGCGATGCACTTCGTACCCCCGCCTACGGACGCGACCCACCGCGGCTTGCGCAACCTGCTGGCGGGGATGGGCTGGCAGGAAACGATTACTTATGTTTTCACGAGCGATGAACAGTCGGCGCGCGCCCACGCGCCGGAGGCGGCGGTGCGGCTCGAGAGCCCGCCCAGCGCCGAGCGGAGCGTGCTTCGCACCACGCTCTATCCGGGGCTCCTTAACGCCGCGGCGGCGAACCGCGCGGCGGAGCGGCTGGCCCTGTTCGAGATTGGCCGGGTGTTTGGTGAAGGGGAGGAGGAGCGCTTGGGTCTCGTCGCGCGGGGGCCGTGGGAGGGCGGCGGCTGGCAGGGCGCGCGACCCCTCGACTTTTACGCCTTCAAGGGCGTTTTGGAAAGCCTCGCGGCAACCCTGGGCGCTGAAGTAAAGCTCGAGCCCCACCTCCACCCCCCCTTGCACCCCGGCGTGAGCGCAACCGTGCTGTGGGCGGGGGAGTGTATCGGCTGGGCGGGTAGACTGCATCCCGCCGTGGCCGCGGCGTTCGAGCTGCCCGAAACGTACTTGGCTGAGTTGCGATTGCCTTTGAAAACCGCAAGAATCGCCTTCCAAGACTACGCGCGTCAGCCCTACGCCGAAAGGGACTTAGCCGTCGTCGCGCCCAAAAGCGTGACGTACGCGGCGCTCGAGCATGTCGCGCGTGATGCTGGCGGCGCGCGCTTGGAAACCGTGACGCCCTTCGACGTGTACGAGGGCGCGCCCATCCGTGAGGGAGAACGCAGCGTCGCCCTGCGGCTCCGCTTCAGGCACCCCGAGCGCGCGCTCCGCGACGAGGAGGTGGACGGCTTTATGAGGAATGTTATCGCCGCCTTTGGGGGCGCGGGCTACACTATCCGCGACCGTTAAGGGAGGCGCAAAGCCTCCCTGAAAACGCTCGGACGTGCCCGTAGGAGCATAGTGAACTGGGTAGACCTCGTTTTCCTCCTCATCATCGCCGCCGTGACCGCGCTCGCGGCGCAGCGCAGGCTGCCGGGCCTCGTCATCGGGCTCGGGGGCGTGCTTTTGTTCAGGCCCCTCTTGCTCCTCGCGCAAAGAAGCGTCCCCGCCGCGCTCCTCCTCGCGCTCCTCTTGGGGCTCGGCCTCGGCTTCGCGCTGCGCTTTTACGGACACAAGTGGCACCTCGGGCGCGTCTGGGGCTCCCTTCTGGGCGGGCTGGGCGGTTTCCTGCTCGGCCTCACCCTGGTTCTGGCGCTCGTGACGGCGCTGCCCATCGGGCGCGACCTCAACAACCGCATCGTCTACCCGCCCCGCACCCTGCCCATAGGCGGCGCGGCGGTGGCAAATTCGAGCCTCGGCGAGCTCGGGCGTGATATCTTGCTCTATCCGCTGCTCGAGCGCCAAGGCCTCATCCCCCCGGCGCGCTCCGGCACGTTGGCACGTCTCCACGGCTTTTTCGTCGTCGGCAGACCCTGGGAGGGAGGCTAAGGGAAAAAATATTCTCGAGAAAGCGCAAGCCCTAAAGGTGTTGTGCGCCGCTGGCAGTTTCCGGACTGCGGGCGAGCCAGCACGTTTAGGTGACGAGGCGGAGGGCTCCGGGCCTGCCCCGGAGATAACGCTCTTTTATAAACAGAAGTTTATGAGCGGAAAATGCGAGCGCGTCCCAAGGCTTAACTCAAGCTGACAGGGCGCACAAGTCTGCGGGCCCCTCCTGAGACCGAACCTCTCACTCGAGCCAACAAAAAGGTTCACCGGGCTGACCCCCCGACCACACGAACGTAAAAAACACAAACTCAACGTCATTCAAGGCGGGCCGTCGTGCTGTAGCGAGCTTTTGAAGCCGTTGCGGCGTGGCCCCGAAAGGAGTGTTATGTGTGGCATCGTGGGTTACGTAGGATACCGGCAGGCGACGGACGTTGTCCTGGATGGGCTCAAAAGGCTCGAGTACCGCGGCTACGACTCGGCGGGCGTGGTCGTCTCGCCGCGGGGCGCTGACGGGGAGGCAGGGCGGGCGTCCCTCAGCGTGGTAAAAAAGGCGGGCAAGCTCGTTAATCTCAAAAATGCAGTGGCGGCGAACCCGCCGCGCGGCACGCTCGGGATGGGCCACACCCGCTGGGCCACCCACGGCAGGCCGAACGACGCCAACGCGCACCCACACTTGTCCGAAGACGGCAAGCTGGCGGTCATTCACAACGGCATCATCGAAAACTACGTCGCGCTCAAGGAGCGGCTGCTCGCGCGCGGTCACACCTTCTTATCCGACACCGACACCGAGGTGATGGTCCATCTTATCGAGGACCATTACGCGGGGGGCGCTGCCGGGGACCTGGCCGGGGCGGTGCGCGCCAGCTTACGCGAGGTGACGGGCGCGTTCGCCGTGGTCGTGTCGCACGCCGAGCATGACCTCATCGTGGCGGCGCGCGCGACGAGCCCGCTCGTCATCGGCCTCGGGGAGGGCGAAAACTTCGTCGCCAGCGACGTGCCCGCGCTTTTGCCCTACACCCGCGAGGTCGTCTTCTTGCACGACGGCGACTTAGCGCTCCTTACCAAAGCGGGCGTAACGGTGACCGACTTTGCGGGCGGGCGGCTCGAGCGCGAGGTCTCGCTCATCGAGTGGGACGCCGAAGGAGCCGAAAAGGGTGGCTACTCGCACTACATGCTCAAAGAAATTTACGAGCAGCCCACCGTTTTGCAAAACACCTTCGGGGGCCGCTTCGCGGGCAACGGCACGGACGTAACATTGGACCTCTCGCTCGAGCCCACGGACATCAACCGCGTCGTCATCACCGCCGCGGGAACGGCCTTTTATGCGGGGCTGGTCGGCGAATACCTCATCGAGCGCTTGGCGCGCCTCCCCGTCGAGGTCGAGGTGGCCTCCGAGTTCCGCTACCGCGAGCCCGTGCTGGACGCCCGCACCCTCTGCGTGGTGGTGTCGCAGTCGGGGGAGACCATCGACACGCTCGAGGCGTTACGCGAAGCCAAGCGCGGGGGGGCTAAGACTTTAGCCGTCCTCAACGTCAAGGGCTCGTCCATCAGCCGCGAGGCGGACGACGTGCTCTACATCCACGCAGGCCCCGAAATCGGCGTGGCGAGCACGAAGGCCTACATGGCGATGGTCGCCGCTTTTGAGCTCCTCAGCATCTGGCTGGGCCGGAGCCGCGGGACCTTGAGCGACGCTCGAGCGGCCGAACTCATCCGCGCCTTACGGGGCGCGCCCAAGCTTGTTGAGGAGGCGCTTTCTAGCCGTGAGCACATAGCCGACATCGCGGAACGCTTCAAAAACCACAGCGACTACCTCTTTTTGGGCCGCGGCATCAACTTTCCCACCGCCTTAGAGGGTGCCTTAAAGCTCAAAGAAATCTCCTATATCCACGCCGAAGCCTACGCCACGGGCGAGATGAAGCACGGCCCGATTGCGCTCATCGACGCCACCATGCCCGTGGTCGCGGTCGCCACCGCCTCCGCGCTCTACGAAAAAACCGTGTCCAACTTGCAGGAGGTGAGGGCGCGCGACGGGATTGTCATCGCCCTAGCCAACGAGGGTGACGAGAAGATAAAGAACCACGCCGACTACGTTATCCCCGTGCCGACCACCGACGAGCTGGTGTCGCCGCTCGTCAACGTGGTGCCGCTGCAACTTTTGGCCTTTGAGACCGCCCAACGCCTCGGTCACGACGTGGACCAGCCGCGCAACTTAGCCAAAAGTGTGACCGTAGAATAGCTAGGTTGACGAGCAAAACCGCGTGTTGTAAAGAAATAAAAAAGTTCTTTACTAATAAAAAAGTTCTTTACTAGAATAAAAAAGTTGTTTACTATAGGAGTAGGCAACCACTCGCATTAGTAAAGGACATCCCCACAACGACTCCCAAATAGACTGAGCGAGCTTAGGTGCGCTCAGTTCTTTGTTTTAGGAGTTGTATCGTATGGCAAGACGCAATCGAGGCCTCACCAAGGAAGCCATTCAAAAACGTTGGAAGGAGGGGCGAGGTCAAGGCGAGGGCGAATTCTACCAACCTTGGCTGAGCGTTCGGGATGTTCCTTCGCGCGGTCAGTCCAACCGCCCCTTGGGTTGGAAGTCAAAGCGCGTGCATCACCTTCTGAGCCTGAATGAGTTGCGCTACTTTTATCTCCTCGAGTGGGCGACCCAGGTCGTCGACATCCGCGAGCAGTATCCGCTTTGGCCTTTGGAAGAAACCCAACGCATCGCTGCCGAACTCGACTTCAAACACCCCGCCCCACCGGGCGGCGATTATATGATCATGACGTCCGACTTCCTCATCGTCCTTAACGACGGACGATGGGTCGTGCGCACGATTAAAGAAGCGGACGAACTGGACAACGAGCGGGTGTTGCAGAAGCTCGAGATCGAGCGGGTGTACTGGCTCGAACAGGGCGCGGATTGGGGCATCGTCATCGCCGAAGATATCCCGTCAGCCCTAGTCGAAAATATCCAGTGGCTGCACCCGCACTTTACACTTGAGGGTTTCAATTTCAACGTGGACGACCTACCCGCCCTCATCCGCTACCTCACCGGCGAGGTCCGAGCCAGCGCCGACGCCCTCGCCCGTGTTGCCCGCCGCTGCGACGACGACTTCAGCCTGCCGAGCGGGAGCTTTCTGGCGCTCGCTCGGCATTTGCTTGCGACCCGGCAGTGGCAGGTGGACATGACCCAACGCATCAACCCCGCTCAACCGCTTGTGTTGCAGCAGGGTTAGGAGGCTCTATGTACCTCACCAAGAACGTCCTCATCGAAACTCGCGAGGACGGCGTGATGCGCACCGAGCGCGTCCTGCACATAAGCAGTGAAGCAAACACTGTCGTCGTTATTGAGATCAAGGAGAAGGGCCGCGCCCAACCCGTTTGGCTCGAGTTATCTAATCTCAGAGCCGAACTCGACGGCGGCACCATGCGTTTGCTCAGGCACGACCCTTGGCTCGCCCTGCCGCGCGACGATGACGAACTGACGGCAGCGGAGCATGAGGGACGAGACCGCGCCTGGACGATTCTCGAGCCCGTCGTGCAGGCTGGGACAAGCATGTATGACCGCAAAGCGCGTGGTCGGCTTATCGCTCAGATTATGGAACAGGGGCTCGCCACTAAACCGACGATCTACACCCTCCTTTACCGCTACTGGAAGGGCGGGCAGACGCTCCATACGCTGATCCCACGCTACAAGGAATCCGGAGGGTACAGCCAGGACCGCACAGAGGACGTTGACCACAGCAAGCGGCGTGGTCGCCCGACACTCGTCAAAGACGTGACCGGACAGGTTACGGGCATCAATGTCGACGAGCGCATCCGTGAGTTGCTCGTGAAGATAGGTGAAGAGTTCTTCGAGAGCAAGGAGGGGCTGACCGAGAAAGACGCTTTTGAGAAGGGGCTCCGCAAATACTTTCACAACGGTCACGAGGTTTTGCCGAACGGCGTGCGCGTCCCCATCCTCTTACCCGAGGATCAACTCCCTACCTTGGTGCAGTTCAGATACTGGTATGGCAAAGCGAAAGACCCCGACCGGGCTATCCGTAAGCGTGAGGGCGAGCGTGCGTACAACCTTAAGCACCGTTCAATGCGCGGCGATTCCTCTGCCACCGCTAACCGACCGGGAGCTGTCTATCAAGTGGACGCGACCATCGGAGATGTTTACCTGGTGTCCTCGCGCGACCCACGCCTAATCGTCGGGCGACCCGTCATCTATGTCGTCGTCGACCAGTTCAGCCGCCTCATCGTTGGCTTCACGGTTGGGCTCGAGGGGCCGAGTTGGATGAGCGCCGTACTCGCCTTTGAGAATGTCGCGATGGACAAGGTCGCGTTCTGCCGTTCGCTCGATATCTCCATCACCCCTGACATTTGGCCGACGGAGCACTTCCCCGAGGCTGTACTGGGCGACGGCGGCGAGCTGAAGAGTACCTCCTCGGACGCTCTAGTGAAAGGATTCGGCGTCAATGCCGCGAACACACCGCCCTACCGCGCGGACTGGAAGGCAATCGTCGAGCGGCAGTTCGGTCTGACGAACAAGCGCGTCATCCACTGGCTGCCTGCTGCGGTGCGTCGAACCGTGCGCGGCGACAGGGACTACCGCTTGGATAGCGCTCTCACCCTCGCTGAGTTGCGCAAAATCCTCACCCTCTGTTTCCTCGAGCATAACCAGTACGCGCTCATCAAGAGCTATCCTAAAGACGCTGACATGGTGCGGATGCGGGTACGTGCCAACCCGTTGGAACTGTGGCACTGGGGCATCGAGCATCGTAGCGGTGCGCTCAGGTACTTTGCCCCCGAGGTGGTGCGGCGCAAGCTGCTGCCGGGTGCGAAAGCCACGATGACCCCGCGCGGTCTCCGCTACGGCGGCCAGTATTACACCTGCGCCTACATCGAGGAGCGGAAGTGGCGTGCCAAGGCGCGTCAAAGCGGCACCTGGCGCATGGATATTACCTACGACCCGTGGACAAGTGCGCACGTGTGGCTGCAACTCAGGGACCACAAGGACCTCATTCGCTGTGAGGAGATACCCAGTGCGGGCGCGTCGGGCGGCGTTCCGTGGGCTGAATTGGAACTGGAGGGCTACCTCGAAGAATTTTACCGTCGGCGCGAGCAGGGCACCAGGCGGCAGGCGCGTATTCAGACGAATGTGCAGATCGAGCAGATCGTTCAGGGAGCCAAAGATCGCGCCGCGTTCGTCCCTACCGCTGGGTCGAACGCGCAACGGGTCCGCGGCATCACCGGGAATCGGCAGGCGGAGAAGCTCAGCGAGCGTCTCGAGGCACTTGTGAACGCGCCAGCCTCACCCCATGCACCGCCGATGAAGCCGAGCCTCCCCCTATTCGCGGAGAGCGTCTCGTCGGCGCTCGACGCACTCGTGGAGGATTAATCGTGTCTCTCGACAGTCTCTCTGCCCTGAAACCTGACGGAGCACGCCGCATCTACGAAGCAGAGTATACCCTCGCTGAGAACGACACCTGGCGTGACAACCCTTTGATCGAGGCACTACCCGGCATCTTGACCGACGACGAGTTCGCACGTGCCGTTCGCTTCTTCCCGCCGCAAAGCCCGGAGCTGCGCGAGCATCCCAAACACTTGCGGCTCATGTATATCCAACGCGCTTTACAGTTTTTCACGCCGATGGAGAACCACCTGCTGTTGCAGCAGCGCGTGGCGCGTGTGATTCGTGACGGCTACGTCGCACGTAACCCTATCAAAGACCTCGGCTGGAACCGTCTCCACCAGCAACTCGACGAGCTGGCAGAGAAGCTCAAGTACGGCGTCGCACCCCACGAGCCACCTTCGGCTTTGGGATTCTCCATCATCGGCATCGGTGGCATCGGCAAAACCATCGGTATGAACGCCATCATGCGGACCTACCCGCAGATGCTCATCCATAAGACCTATATTGACAGCTTCGGGCGCGACCACTCTCTGACGCGCTCGCAGATCGTGTTCCTCAAGCTCGACTGCCCGAACGACGGGACGCTCAAGTCGCTGTGCCTGAACTTCTTCCAGGCGG
Organism: Trueperaceae bacterium; assembly: GCA_965214995.1. Classification (GTDB taxonomy): domain Bacteria; phylum Deinococcota; class Deinococci; order Deinococcales; family Trueperaceae; genus CBDCCT01. Next base: position 1,273,329 of record CBDCCT010000002.1, on the reverse strand, counting down.
TGGACCGCATGACGGGCTGCACGCGCTACTATTATAGGTACGGCTTCAAGGGCAGCAAGCAGCGCACCGCTACGGAGATGCTCCCCGACATGGCCCGCGTCGCCGCGTTGCAGTCCATCGGGCTACTCATCATCGACGAAATTCAGTACCTCAGCAAGCAGAAAAGTGGCGGGCAGGAGCAGATGCTGCACTGGTTCACCGAACTGGTGAACACCATTAAGCTCCCTGTTATCCTGATCGGCACGCCGCGTGCCGAGGAGATTCTCAACGCGGCGTTCTGGCAGATGCGCCGCAATGCGGGACAGGGTGAGGGGGATTGGCGGCGCATGACGCAAGGCGGGGAGTGGAACCGCTTTTTACGCTCTCTATGGCGCTATCAGTTCGTTCAGAAACCCTCGGAACTCGAGACCGGCGTCGATGCTAAAGGCGAGAAGATGAAGGGGGTGCCTCAGGACATGAACGACGCACTTTATGAAGAATCGCAGGGCATCGCCGACTTCGCCGTGAAGATGTTCATGATCGCCCAAGAACGCGCCATCAACACTGGCTTGGAGCAACTTACCCCAGACCTCGTTCGAATTGTTGCAATGGACGCCTTCGGTAAGGCGCGTGAGATCATTCAGGCAATTAGGACTAACGACCCAAATGTACTCGCCAAAGTGGACGACGTTAAATTCGACGTCGAGCGTGCCCGCGAAGAGGCGAACAAAAAGAAAAAGTTTGCGCACACAAGATTAGAAGCGTCTGCTAATCATGCCGCACCGCCTGTGCCTCCACGCTCCGCAGGTGCAGCGCCGACTCCGGTTCTGACTTCACTGGTAGAGGACGCCCTCACGCGCGGTATATACGGCGGAGACGCGCTGAGCGAGGCGGATTATGTACGCCCCCCGCTCGAGTTCGGGGTGTAGCGTGCTCGCCTTCTTCCCATCGCCCTACGAGGACGAGTTGCTCTACAGTCTCCTCGCCCGCTACGCCCGGCTGACCGGCTACAGCAACCTCAAAACGAATTTGCACGATCTGTTCGGGCGCACGACGGTGATTGCAGTCGCCGACCTGCCAACCCACCTCGGCTCACTCGCCGAACGGCTGGCTCCGCTCGGCGGGCTAAGCGCGGATGAGATGATCGACCATTACACCCTGTTCCCTTATTACGTTGGCTTCCAACCGTCGGAACGCCGCCGAAAGGTTAGAGAGGCGATGCGAGGGGACGGGTCTCCGCACGGGCTCCTCGGACTTATGGCGGCGCGTGGACCTGCTCTGAATGCCTTGCGCTATTGCCCGGTCTGCGCGAGCCGGGAGCGCCGACGCTACAGGGAAGCCTACTGGCACCGGTCACATCAGCTCCCTGGCGTGCTCGCTTGCGAGGCTCATGGGACCTGGCTGGAGGAAAGTGAGGTCGTGCTGCCCGCGCCAGTGATGCGCCACGCCTTTGCCGCGGCGGAGACGGTGATCCCGTACGGCGGATTCGCCAGACGGCTGTCGTCGGCGCAAAACGAACCGCTCATCCTCGATCTGACACAACGCGCCCAGGCTTTAGCAACGAGTCCGACCTCTGAATTCGATTTAGCCGCCTTGCGCTCACACTACAGAAACGCCCTCGCTGAGCGGAGGTTGGCGACGTACAGCGGTCGTCTGCGCCTCGAGGCGTTGCGGCAGGACATCGAGACGTTCTTGCCGGAGGAACTGCGTGACCGGCTGGGCGTGCCTCCAGTAGATGGCTGGCTGCTGCGGCTCCTACGCAAACCTCGCACGGTGGCGCACCCCCTATACCACCTGCTATTACAGGCTTTCCTAGACACCGACCGTGATGTGCTGCAAATGCCTATTCGGTTCTTCGGGGAGGGTCCCTGGCCTTGCCTCAACCGCGCCGCCTCGCACTACGGTGAACGGCGTGTCGCACAGGTCGAAGTAGGGTACACCCGGAACGCGCGTGAGCCCATCGGCACCTTTACCTGTACCTGCGGCTTTAGCTACCGCCGCGTCGGTCCTGACCGCACTCCGAGCGACACCTTTCGGATCGACCGCATGGCGGCGTTTGGATCGGTGTGGTCGCAAGTGCTCGAGCAGGGCTGGTACGACCCTAGCTTCTCGCTACGGGAACTCGCGCGGAGGCTCGGCGTCGACACGCGCACTGTGCGCAAGCAAGCTGCGGCGCTCGGTCTACCCTATGAGCGTTCTGGCAGTCGGGCGGAGAACGCGGTAACGCCGGAAGAAGTTCGACCTGAAGTCGAGGAGGTCGCTTTTGCAGAGCGGCGTGCGTCGTACCGAGACGCCTGGTTCCACATGAAGGACAAGCGTCCGAACGCTTCGATCAAAGCGCTTCGCGCGGATCTCCCCGGCGTCTACATCTGGCTGTACCGCAACGACAGAACCTGGTTCGACGAGAATAAACCTACGCGCCGTACACCTCGAGCGAGCGCCGCCCGCGTCGATTGGGCGCGGCGAGACGCTGACCTCGCCCACCTCTTACGCAGGGCAGCCCTACAGGTGCTTACGGAAGCGAAACCTGTAAGGCTGACGCGCAGTCGGCTCGGGCGCATGATCGGTTACGCGGGTATGCTCGATAAGAACTTGAACAAGTTACCTGAGTGCAAGGTGGTTCTGGATGAAATTATGGAGTCCCGCGAAGCGTTCGCAGTAAGGCGCATTCGCTTGGCATCCTCCCACTTGCGCGAGTCCGGCGGGCAGGTTCCACGCTGGCAGTTCGCGCGTCTGTGCGGCCTACGCCCTGAGATGCTGGAGAAGTCTGAAGTTGCCAATGCTTTTGAGCGAGCTTGGGCGTCCGTTAAGCACCATTACGAGTTGCCCGCAGCATGACCAAGCCCCGCTTCCGGATTAAACCTTGGCCTTTTGAACAGGGAGAGGCGGCGACACTCCTCTGGCTAAGTTCACCTCGAATGGCTGGGGAGCAAGCTCAGTGGCGTTTCTCGGGACTGTTCCGCTCAGACAAAGGCAAAGTTGAGGACCTTGAGTTCGACTGGGCGATGTTGCCTCTGCTGAGGGTCGGGCAACGCTACCGCGACGCCGCACCAATGCCCAGGTTCGCCGCGCCACTCGCCTCCATCAACCTCTCCCAGGCGAGCGAGCCGGAGTTCGTCACCGCCCGTTCGGTATTAGCGAGAGACGTCTACCGTCTTTACAAACCCAACTATTGGCAAGAACGCTGCTGGGTATGGACGCTGCCAGGTCAAAAATCTAACAAAGTCGTGTTACCCACCCTGGTTTTTCTCCAGGGGCTGTTTGCACGAGATGATGTGGTGACAACCGGATTGCTCGACGCGAACTTCCTCAACGGCTTCGAGCGCGACATCAACGGCGACGTACTTGAACTGCGCTTCAGCGCGTCATTTAAGCTTCCGACACTCGCAAGAGAGCGTGAAGCGTTTCTCACGCTCTTAGCTAGACTACTCTGCGACCCTTCTTTCGAGACCGCTTTCCGTAGCGTCGCTCTCGGGCTCATGGAAAATCCGTCAGGACCCTTGACCTGCTCTCTGCCCGACCTCCACGCCGTTTGGAAGGCGCGCGTCCTTATGTGCGGTACCGTCCGCCTTGTGCAGGAGTTGGTGCGAGCGGAGCCGCTCCGAGCGCTGCCTGTGAAGCGGGTGACCTACCGACATCCCCTGTTTCCTAAACGCGCCCTGACTCTGCCGACGTCGAGAACCTCGAAAAACGTTCTTACACCTACAGGCTATACGGTTGATACGGAAGCCCCGGCTTCACATTTACCACGCGCCTATAATAAAATACCCGCTCCCTCGGGCGCACTAAGCGAACGCTCGAGCCTGAACATTGAGAACATTGGCGAGCAGGAAGAGGGAACGAGACCTACCGTGATACTGCCGAAGGGCGGCAAGAAACGCACCGTGTCCTTTGCGGACACGGGACAGAGCGGAACCGTACCTCAAGCCGGAATAAAAGCTGGCAAAACCATTGAAGAATCGACGCCGTTCGAGAAACCGAACTGGTTAGCGAGCGAAGCCTGGACCGCGCCGCAAGAGGATGGGCTGGACGAGTTTCGGGCGATGCTGGTGCAACTGAAGGTGCAACATCCGGCAGTAGATATACAGTTCCGCATGGGACCAAAGACGCTAGAGGGTGTAAACCGTGAGCTTTGGCGGCCTTACGCGGTAGTTCTCCTCAGCAACGAAGGTGCGCCACCCCGTTGGCTGATTGAATTCGGTGAGAGACTGAATCGACCTCTCTCGACGTTAGTTGTTACTGGGCGAGGTGAAGATTGGCAGACGTTCAAGGAGGTGATCGCTAAAATCCTCGAGGAGGGTCTCAACCCAAGTTATTGGTGGGACCTTAAAGAACTCACGAGAGTGCAGGAGGAGGAAAAGATTGACATTCGTCGGTTGCCGCACATGACACGCAAAGCGAAGGCTTGGGCGAAGCGGGTCTTTAGGCAGTTATCTCGCTAAGTTGGCATGAACGCCGCACCGGAATGTATCCTTTTCGATCCTCTGTGGCTTCGTCGCTCTTCTTTTTAAAGCTTTTCGTCTTCCTGAAGGGATCGCTCGACGGAGGTTTGCTACTGTTGTGGCTATCTTTCTTTCTATCTTTGTCTAGCTTATCTTCAAGCGCTTTGAGGCGTTCGTTAAAAAACGCTACCTGATATTGCCCCGCTGACCTGGCTTGGCTGATGCTGTGCATTTCCAGCCGAATCTTCCTAGACACCCTCTTAGTTGCAAACGAGCGTTCAAAAGACTCAGCACTATCTTTCTAATGTTTATTACTATAATCAACTTTATGATAAGTAAGGTGATTTTATGAACAGCCTTACTCCTCACGAGCAAAGCTTCATCCGCGCCGTGGGCGCGCGTATTCGGATGTTCAGGCGTCAACGCGACCTCGACCTCGAGACCCTTGCTACCCAAACCTTTCGCAGCCCGGAGCGGCTGAGAGAACTCGAGGAAGGTGAGAGTGAGCCTTACCTCGAGGACCTGTTTTGGATTGCTCGAGCGCTGGGCACCGACCCAAGTGAGCTTGTGCGGGTGGAGGTCGAGGAATAGTCTTTCTGTCGGTTCTCACGGCAGCCGGGGTAGCGTGTGGCACGATAGGAGCATGGCAGAACGCAACTACCAGCGCCGCAGAGACCCAGAGTTTGAGGCATACAACCGGAAAGTCGGAGAGAGAATCAAGGAACTGAGGCGGGACAAGAACCTCAGCCAGGAGGAGTTTGCGCAGGAAGCCAATATTGACCGCACACACGTGAGTTATCTGGAGACTGCGAGGTCCGACCCGACGCTCTCGACGCTCTTTAAGGTGGCGAAGGCATTGGGATTAAGCGTGAGCGAGCTACTCGAAGTTACTTAATGAATTGGAGCCAAGGTAAGGGTTATCGTAGGTGCTCAAAAAACAGGTACATTTGCATCTACCGGTGTGAATTTTGTTCTTTTACACTTGAGGGGAGAATTGCTTACTGAGGAGAGTACCTTGAGTCAGAAGCTTGATGAGAAAATCGTTCAGGATGAGGTTTCACGACTTGATAGCTTTTATAAAGAGCTTCAAGAAGGGGTGGAAGTTACGCGGTTGCAGAACAAGGAGAGATGGGTAACGCCTCAGGAAACCAAAATGCGCCCGATCCACCGATGGTATGCGCTTAAGGAATCTTTTGACCCGGAATTTGTCGCTTGGGTGTTTGAAATTTCTAAAGAGAGACTTGGCGTGAAAAAATTGAGAGTTCTCGACCCTTATGCTGGGGCAGGTACGACAGGTGTCGTTGGCAAAGAATTGGGCCACGACGTTGATCAGATTGAATATAATCCTTTTATCCGCCTAGCGGCTAGAGTGAAGGTGGCGGCTTCAGATTTGCAGCCTAAAAATCTCGGAAGTGCGCTCGCTCTGCCTGAATGGCGTAACCTTCCCAGTACAAAACTGCCTACCCTAAGTACGCTCAATGAGCCCAAGTATTTCGATGTTGACGACGTTCAGAATCTTGTTAACGTCAGAGAATGGATCAAAAACAACTTCACATATCCGGAGCAGGACGCTCTTCTACTCGGCATCGCGTGGACAGCGCAAGAGATCGCCAACCTTAGAAAAGATGGGCGTGCGCTGCGTTACACGCAAAAAGCGCGTAAAAACATCCGGGATGTCCTGTTGGGTAAATGGCGAGAAATCTTGGAGGATGCTACGGCTGTTCAGAGCGGACAGATCCCTCAGGTTGGCAGAAGTAGGGTCCTTGGAGGCACCTCTATTTGCTTTCGTGACCTAACAGATCAGCATGATAGATCACATGATCTGGACGATCACAGCTTCGACCTTGTTTTTTACTCCCCTCCTTATTTAAACAATTTTGACTACAGCGAGGTCTACAAGATTGAGCTGTGGATTTTAGGTCTGCTTTCGGATGACGAAGCGTGGAGAGAACTGCGGCGTGGCACGATAAGGTCTCATCCTTCTCTTAAGTTCTCCAGGAAGGCCATGCCTGATTGGGACGAACGCTCCGCTAAAGTTTTTACCTTTCTTGACCTGCTGGGCCAGTCGGAAGCACTATCCAGAGAGACAAAGAAAGACATGGCTGATATCTTCACAGGTTATTTTGAGGATATGTACCTGTCTTTGCGCGAACAGTTTAGAGTCCTGATGCCCGGCGGCCTACTCGCCTTCAACGTAGCCAACTCCCGGCACAAAATGCTACCTATAGCGACGGACGTACTGCTGCTCGAGCTTGCCCGTGGCGTAGGATTTGAGATGCCTGAACTTTACGAATTACGTCATAGAAACGGCAGGACAAAAAGCAAAGCCTTCTTAAGAGAAAGCTTAGTTGTCATGAAAAAGCCGTAGCCACTTTACGTTCTAACGAAGAGGGCGTAAAGCCATATCATTAGTGCTGATTTTGTGTAAGAATTTGGTCAGAGGGAAATGGCAAACTTTCCAATTTTCAACTCCTTAAACATACAGGACTACGGGCTCTATCCTGGCGCTGATAAAGCAGGTGTGGGTTTACGTGTAGATTTTCAACCGGGCTTGACTCTTGTTCTCGGGACGAACGGTCTTGGCAAAACAACTCTCATAACTATTCTCTATCGGCTTCTCACGGGACCCTTCGATATACAGGGACTCTCGGCAAACAGAACAGGTTTAGGAACTGCCAGTCTCGTCCCGACCCGACTTCCAACTGCTACTCGCCAAACTTTCGCCCGACGTGTGATGGATAACGCGCGTCACGCAACGGCGCGGCTGTCTTTCCAATTGGGATCACATAATATAACTGTAGAACGCCAGCTAGACAATCTGAACCTCACATACTTTGGAGTTGATGATGAGGAAATGTCGACTGATGACCCAAGGTCGTTCCATAGCAAAATACCGGAGTTGGCAGGTGTTTGGTCCTTTAGCGATTGGATTCTGCTCCTACGGTACCTAACCTTTTACTTCGAAGACCGGCGCGCGCTCGTCTGGGACCCATCAGCACAACGTCAAATCCTTCGGGTCTTGTGTCTCCCTGTCACCACAGCGAAGCAATGGACTAAGGATGAGAGAGAAATACTTGAATTAGATAGCCGTATGCGAAACTTGAGTGCGGCCTTGTATCGTGAAGAAAATGCGCTTGTGAATACTGAGAAAGAGGTGCAGAGTGAACGTGATGTCCGCACTGAGCTTAGTGCTTTGGAGGAGCAGCAAAAAGTGGCCTTCCAGGAACGTGAGCGCCTCGCTGGTGAAGTGCTGGAAGCGGATAGAAGGCGCCAAGACGCCCGCTTAAAGGTGTTGAAGGCCGAGCAAGAGTACGAAGAGAGGTATCGTAGCATCGAGAGGGCCAAGCTCTTATCCATTGGAGCTCGCTTTCCGAATGAATCAGAAACCGCTAAGTATATATACGCCCAGCTCCTAACAAAGCTGGACTGTCTTGTGTGTGGAAATCATGTACCGGAAGCGGCGGCTAACTATTCTTCAAGAGTTGAGCGTGGGCAGTGTGTAGTATGTGGTTCTAACCTTGTCTCTTCAGAGGAGCCAACCGAAAATACTGAAACGATTGCGAGAGCGACTGAAGAGTTGAGACAGTTTGCAGTCGAACTCGGAGAGGCGCGCTTAGCGCTGGAGCAAGCTGAGGAGCTTTACAACTCCTACGTTTCGCGGTTTGCAGAGTGTGAAAAAGGACTGCGCGAACGCTCGCAGAGAGCTGAATATTTGGTTAGACAGTTGCCGCCTGAGGAAGCTGAGCTACATAAGCAGCGAGCCGACCTATCAGTAATGCGTGGTCGTGTCGAAGAGATGAAAGAGCAACTTAGGATAAAGCGCACTAACTTTAAAGGATTTGTGGACTCAGTTAAGCGTGATATTGTCGGATCGGCGCAGGAGATAAAAGAGTCTTTCGACAAGTACGCAGAGGGTTTCCTTCTTGAGCAATGCCGACTTACCTGGTCATCACAGAGGGATACGGTCGGTATAGGTGGAAGCAATATTCCTATCGAGTTCCTAGCCTTTGAACTCGAAATGACCGGGACCGACTTCATTTCACCAGTGCGGCGAAGCGAACCGGAACAAGTGTCAGAGAGTCAGCGAGAATTTATTGATCTGGCCTTTCGAATGGCGCTGATGTCGGTTGCCAGCGACAGTGGGAGTAGCTTAGTCATTGACGCGCCGGAATCTTCCCTTGACGCGGTTTTCGCGCCCAGAGCGGCGAAAACACTTTCAAGGTTTGCAGACCCGGAGCTAGGCAACAGAATGATTATCACTTCAAATCTAGTGGAAGGCAAGCTTATCCCGAGCCTTATAGATCAAGCCACTACAGTTGATGACCGTCCCCGTCGTGTTATCAACCTCATTGAACTTGCGGCGCCAACTGCTGCTGTGCGTGAGCACCGAGACAAGTACGAAGAGGTTCTTGGAGGATTAATGGCGGGCTCTCCTACTATAGGGAGTTCATGATGGTCACTGGTGGTTCGACAGAGTCGGATCGTCATATCGATACGCTCAGGCGCCAGGTGCGGCTCATTATTCTTCTTGATGCCGCGGAGAACGCTGGACTCACACCCATGCCGATTCTCCAACTCCACACCTTCGCATATCTGTCAAATGTGTTGTCACCTGTTTGGAGTATGGAGGCGCTGGAGGGCAAAGTGCTTAAGCGTCGTGGTGGCCCCTTTTATCCTGTACTACAGCACGATCTCGACCGTTTGGTTGGTATGGGCGTGGTTTGCATTTCAAATGTGTCACACGTCCTTAATGAGGAGCAGCGTTGGCGCCTCGAGGGTTCGTATCATCTCCACCGCAGATTTGCAGATAGAATTCTTAGCTATATTCAGGAGCTTGAGAGTGAGCAAGAGGCTTTAGCCTTTCTCCAGGAACTCGCATATGCTGTCGCTGCGTTAAGTGACGACGAGCTCGAACGTGCGACAGCCAGTGATGCCACATATGCTGACCCAATTATTGACAGAGGTAACGTTGTGGACTTTGCTGAATGGAAGAGTGTCAACTATAGCGCCAATGCTGCTCGTTATTTTGAGAACCTTCTTCCGAGTGGGGCTCGGGCGACACGCGGTGAAATGCTCCACCTTTACGTCCAGCACCTTTATATGAGATTGCATGGCGAACAACAAAAATAGACTAGAGCTAGGACTTTGGGCTGATGATGATTTTGAGCAGACAGTTCGTGAACACTTAGGTATCGGTGCCGATCAGGACGTTCCGGAAGAAATAAGATTTAAGTCGAGAGTTGCAAAAATTATTCGGCGGCGGAGTTTGGAGGCCGCCAGGTCGGAGCCAGACCCTCCTAAATTGGGAATTTTCCTTTTACAACCAACACCGCGTAGGTATACAGGAGCTATGAAGCCAAAACGAGTGCCTATGCTTAGTAACGGGCTTACGGCAGTCGCTGGACGACTCTGGTTTGTAAATGCTGTAGTAAGTTCTGGATACTACATCGATCTTGAACACGACGACGATGAACTGTTTCATATCATCTCAAATACACTCCTGCTCGGTGATGTACCAGCTATAACGTTTGACCCCCGTCCCCACATCTCCGAAGTTCGTTTCTTTCCGGCAGGAGTAAACAATTTAGACTTTGTGGAGATCGTTGAAGTAAGCTTCGGTGACATCTCTTTGCAACAGATTTATGAAGAAATCGATACAATTTACAGAAAACACCTTGTTACACCTGATGCACAACTGCGAGCTGCCAAACTGTGGAAGGACAGCCAAAAGGGATGGCCTTCCGATAAGGCCGAAGATTTGATACAAAACTGCTTACATGTAGGTCTAACCAGAGCATTTCCAAACTGTACAGTTAGAGCGGAACAGCCATCTCCCGGTGGAAGATTGGACATTTTAGTTGAAGAACCCCACCCGGAAGGGTATGGGCAAATTATAGTTCATGCAATTCTTGAACTCAAGGTGCTTCGCAGCTTCGGAAGTGGCGGCATTGCTGTTCGTGAACGAGAAGTGTCTAAATGGATCGAATCGGGTGTTATACAAGCTGCTGAATACCGCAGGGATAGACATGCTCTGGCTTCCGCCCTGTGCTGTTTCGATATGCGACGTTCGAGTAATGGGGAGCAGTGCTTTGAGCACGTGAAAGAATTAGCCAAGGAGCAAGACGTCGATCTAAAGCTGTGGGTTATTTATCAAAGTTCTAAGCAGTATCGTGAAGCGTCCGTTGGTCTTAATTCTTAATGTCAGTTGGCTGCTTAGTTCGTTATGTCTAAGCAGTTATAGATGGTAGTTGTGCTTTAGAGTATGCCCCTCGGTGTGACTAAAGTATAGAAGGGGTAACATCAGGACCAGCGAACGTTCGTGTCTAGCTATTTAGAAAATTCCTTCACCTCCGCAGTCTCCTCGAGCGACGGCTCCCGTACGAGCCCGTCAATCTCGACGCCCAACACCTTCCCGATAGCCCTCAGGGTCAGTAGCGACGCGTTAAAGCCCGGCTTTGTTGTGGCCTCGTAGCGCTGGTAGTGCCGCAACGTGACGTCGACCCGCTCCGCCACCTGCTCCTGACTAAGCTTCGTCCGGCGCCGCGCCTCCCTTACCCGCTTGCGCACCACCGCCAGATAGACCTCGTCCTCAGACACCTACGCATCATGGCGAGACTTCCTCTTGAAAAGAACGACAAAATTTGTCGTATAGTAGTGAGGTCGAGATTTAGGAACGAGTACCTAAAGAACAAAGCCTTGAGGAGAAGGGGAGAATGATGAAAAGAAACGCGAGCCGCCAGAACAGATGGGCGAACCGAGCCAGTTCTCGAGCCCCACGCCACAGGGATAGAACTTTCATTTTGCCGAGAACTTTCTTACTCCTACTCCTGAGCCTGCTCATGAGCGCGTGCGGCGGGCAGACGACACCGCCGGTCACGGGGGAGGACGTTGGCAGCCTCCAACTCACCGTCCAGGGCCTGCCCGAGGAGGTGGAGGCAAGCGTCACCGTGGTGGGTCCGGAAGACTACCGGGCAACACTGACAGGCAGCCAAACCTTGCAGAACCTGCGGACAGGCTCCTACACCCTCTCCGCCCAGCCGGTGAGCTATCAGGGGCTGACCTACACCGCACGTGTAGAGACGACGGGACAAGCCGAGGCGGTTGTCGATGTGGTGAGAGATGAGATCACGGCGGTTATCCTCACCTACACCTCGGTGGGAGGGATAGACGAGAGCGACATCGCCCCCGGTCTCACCAGGGAAGGTGTGGTCGCTGAAGATGCCTTTGACGACTACAGCTTCGTCGGTTTCGAGAACGTGCCGCTCCTTTTCGACTTTACCGGCACGGGCAAAGAAGGACGCAACGGCCTCTACAGCTTCTCGTTCTACCAAGCCGACGACCTGGACACGCCCCTCTATAGCAGCCTCAACCAAAGCACCTACGCCCGAGACCCGCTGGTCGGTTTCACCCCGCTAGAGGACGGCGACTATGTGCTGCGCATCGTCGGGCAGCAAGACGTGGTCGACTACACCGTCGGCCTGACCTACTTCAACGGCCCGCCCGAGGCGCGTCGGGAGCCAACAGTGCTGACGTTGGGCGAGACCGCAGAGGGCGCGGTGACCGGCAACTCGTTTGACACCTACCGCTTCGCGGGGACGTTCAACCAGCCCGTCTTGCTCTCGTTCTCCTATGACAAGCCGGACGCCCGCTATAACGGCACCTACGTGGTCGAGTTCTACCGGGCGGGGCAGGAAACGCCGCTCGAGACCTCCTCAATTTACGGCACCTTCGGCACACCTCCCCAGATCGACTTCACCCCGCCTGAAGACGGGGACTATCTCATTCGGGTGGTGGGGCGAGCGAACCAGCGGGTGGCGGATACCAACTTGGTGCGCTACCGCTTCGTGCTCGAGCCCCTGGAGTAAGACGTGACGCCGCTTCTAAGCTCAGGCCGTACAGGGCGAAACAGATACCGCTACCCAAACTTACTAAAGCGCGGGAGCAAGGGGAGCGTCGTTAAAGCGTGGGAGGAGACGCGATGCAACGTCGGTTGAGCATTTTCGTCAGGGGTTCAGCAAGCGGTTCGGAATTAGGAACCACCTTTTCACGTCGTGTTGCTTCCCCTTCATACCTCTTTGCTATCCTCCCACTCCTCTTGTTCCTATGCTTTTCCTCCGCCTTGGCACAAGACCTAGCCTTTGCCACCCGCCTCTCCCCCTGGCCGCCCGAGGGTTGGCCCGAGGGCGCGCAGGGCGAGGTGCGCTTGGGTGCCCCTACTCCCGAGAACCGGCTGGTCACCTTTCTCTCCTTCCCGGTGAGTGACACAGGCGAGGTGACCTACCGGCTGCCCGAGACGCTGCCGGAGGGGGCGGAGGCGCTCTACCGGCCCGCCAGCGTGACCCTGTTCGCCTACTGCCCTGGCGTGAATCCCGTTGTCGCGCCGCCCGAGGCCGAGCTTGTCCTGCTGAACTTCTTCCTTTTTGCCGACGGGGAGCCCTGGGGCTCGCTCGACATCGGCTCGAGCGTCAGGACTTCCGATTCGCTCCGGCAGCGCCTGTTCTGGGCGCTGCTGTACGCGGGAGCGCCCTTCGCGGTGGCGGGCAGCGGCCAGTGCGAGAACAGCGTGGGCGCGCAGGTCGAGACGGCGCTGGCGTTGGAGGCGGGGCTGAACTTAGTCGAGGTGGACGCGGTAACGACCTTGGCGGGGACGAGCGTCGTCCTGACGACGGTGGATGTGCTCGACTTGCCGCAGACGCCTCTAGCCATGAACTTCGGGGGGGCGTCCGGGGGTGAGTGAGGGCTCGAGCCTGGAGGCGCAAGGTTGCCTTGTTTTTTACGATGAGAGCGAATTCTGGGGCGAGCTGGATATTCAGGCGACCAGAGCAGATGCCCCCTCGCTCGACCCGCCGCAGCCGCCCTCTATCAAGGTTTAGCCGGTGAAGGACTGGTCTTCCCGCGAGGCGGCGCGCAAGCTGGGGCTTAGCATGGCGGGCTTGCGGCGCAACGCCCAAGCCTACGAGGCGGTGTTTGGTAGGATCACGCGGCGTAACGGCGGGCGGATGTACAGCGACGAGGTGCTGGGACGCCTCAAGGCCGCCAGAGCTTTGAAAAAGAGCGGGCGGGCACCGACCCTCGAGCGGGCGTTCGAGAGGGTGCGAGAGAGCCTGCGTGGCGCAGAAGACGCGTCCCAAAACCCCAACGCTTCATTCGAGGCGAAAGTGATGGCGCGGCTCGACGCGTTGACAAACGCGGTCGAAGGTCTTACAGAAAAGCGTGCGTTGCGGGAGCGGGAGGAGGGGTTGGTAGCGAGGGATGAGCGGGGGGAGGATAGACTCGGGCCGGAGGAGGATGTTCAGATAGTTGAGCAAATACGACTTCCAGGCCAGGGGGAGGCTGCCGACGCACCGCGGGTTGATGAACGACCTGCCGAGGCTCTACCTGAGGACGCACCACCTGAGGACGTACGACGCGAGCAGGACGAGACTCTGCCAGAAGAAGCCGAAGAGGAGAGAAATAAGAGGGTGACATTCTACATTAGCGAGGAAGTCTGGCGCTTTCTCAGCTTGAGCAGATTACAGGGGCATGGGAACATGTCCGAGCAGGTGGAGGCGCTCGTGCGCGAAAGGATGCGAGGCCGTGAAACAGCCGAGTAGAGGCTCGAAGACGCGAGCGTGGGGAGCTATGTCAGCCGAGGTTTCGCCCTCGAGACTTGGGGAGAAAGCGTGACCGTCGGAGAGCTGAAGAAGCGACTAGAAGGTGTGGAAGACACCCTACAGGTGGTGTTGCAGCGTTACGTGGACGAGGAGCGCTATAGCCTATGTGCGGGGGTAGAGACCGCTCACCTGGTGTACCTGTCTTGGGGTCCCGAGGGCGACGAGGTGAAGTATACGAGGCTGACGACCGCGCTGGAAGAACAAGGCTTCGGTGAAGAGGTTGTGGCCGCGCTGGGGGTGGGGGAAAGCTGCGTCGTCCTCTGGCCGCGGGACTGATAGGAAGAAGGTGAACCAGAGCGCAGGGGACATTCGAGGTCACTCGAGGCTGAGGCAGGTAAGGCGGCAGCCGGGGCGCGATGGCCTACACCGCCACGCCCTACCCCTTTAGACCAAGCCCATGACCGAGGAGGTGCTCATGTTGCCCGTTCCTCACCAGACCGAGGGTGTGGCCTGTAATCATGTGTATCCTTACGAGACCGAGCGCCAGCCCCTCACGGTGAGGCAACAGGAGCTGGCGCTCTCTTATTCCGGGTGTGGCTGGCAAGGAGGCTCGCTCAGGAGCAGTCGTGCTCGCGCCGGAACCGGACCGTGTGACGCTCTTCAGAGTAGAGCGCTTCTTGTAAATAGGCGACTTCCTTGCACAAGCGCATAACCTCATTGATGAAGACGCGCAGCTCCTCGACCGGCACGAAGACGTAGCACGAGCCGCCCGCGCCTCCGTCTTGTTCAGCGTGCGTAAGCTCGAGGACGCGGGTCAGCTCGAGCTGCCCTACCCCACTACGCTGCCGTGAGGTTCACCCGCCGCAACGTCACGGCGTTGACGGCGACCACGACGGTCGACAGGCTCATAAAAAGCGCCCCCACCGCGGGCGAGAGCAAAAACCCCGCCCACACGAGCACCCCCGCGGCTAGGGGGATGGCGACCGCGTTATACCCGGTGGCCCAGAAGAGGTTCTGGACCATCTTGCGGTAGGTGGCGCGCGAGAGCTTGAGCGCGGCCAGCACGTCTTCGGGGTCGTCTTCGACCAAAACCAAGTCCGCCGACTCGATGGCGACGTTCGTGCCCGCGCCGATGGCTATACCCAAGTCGGCTTCCAAAAGCGCGGGCGCGTCATTGATGCCGTCGCCCACAAAAGCAACCGGCCCCTTTTCTTTAAGCTCTTTAACAATTTTGGCCTTGTCTTGCGGCAGCACTCGAGCGTAAAAGCGGGTGATGCCGAGTTCCGCCGCGACGGTTCGCGCCACCGCCTCCGCGTCGCCCGTAATCATCACGGCCTCGACGCCTAAGTTTTGCAGCGCGGTGACCGCTTCCCTGGCGCGCTCACGCACCCGGTCGGCGAGGGCGAAGAGCGCCAGCACTTGGGTTTCGCTCATGAGGGCGATGACGCTCTCGCCGCGCCCTTCGGCCTCCGCCAAACCGCGTCGCAGGGCGGGGGAGAGTTCGAGCCCCCGTTCCCCAATCCATTCGGGTCGGCCCACGGTGTAGGACACGCCGTTCAGTTTCGCTTCCACGCCTCTGCCCGCCACCACCTCGAAAGCCTCGGCGCTGCCGTAAGACACGCCTCTCTCGTCGGCCTCTTTGACCACGGCTTTGGCGAGGGGATGTTCGCTTTTCGTCTCCAGCGCGGCGGTAAGCCCCAACGCCTCGGCTTCCGAAAAGCCGTCGGTGTAGATTTCCCTTACGCCAAATGCGCCTTCGGTCAGCGTGCCCGTCTTGTCAAAGGCGACCGTACGGATGTCGCGCGCCCGCTCAAAGGCCTCGCGGTTGCGCACCAGAATACCGTTTCTCGCGCTCATCGCGGTGGCGTTCACGGTCACCAGAGGGATGGCGAGCCCCAGCGCGTGCGGGCAAGCGATCACGAGCACGGTCACGGTGCGTGTGACCGCCTCTTGTAGGCTCCCGGTGGCAAAGAGCCACACCACAAAGGTGAGCGCGCCCGCGCCCAGCGCGATGTAAAAGAGCCAGCCCGCCGCGCGGTCGGCTAAGTTTTGAAAGCGGCTGCGCGACCCCTGCGCCTCCGCGACCAAACGCTGGATCTGTGAAAGGGTGGTCGCGTCGCCCGTGCGTCTGACGGCGACGGTGAGCGCGCCCTCCCCGTTGACCGCGCCCGCGACGACCTCGTCCCCTTTGGCTTTGGAGACCGGGCGCGATTCACCCGTCAGAAAGGCTTCGTTGACCGACGAGCGCCCGTCCACCACCTCGCCGTCCGCCGGGACCTGTTCGCCGGGGCGAATCAAAATCTTGTCGCCTTCTCTCAAATCAGAAACCGCAACATCAGTGACGCGACCTCCCATAAGCCTATGCGCCTCGTTGGGCACGAGCGCCGCCAAGTTCTCCAGGGCCTTTGACGCGCCCCTAACCGAGGCCATCTCGAGCCAGTGACCCAAAAGCATAATCGTAGTAAGCGTCGCCAACTCCCAAAAGAAGGGCATACCGGGCACGCCTAATGCCACCGCCATGCTGTAAACGTACGCCACGGTGATAGCGAGCGAGATGAGCGTCATCATGCCAGGAAGCCGCGCCGCGAGTTCATGCCGGGCGGAGCGCAAAAAGACCAGCCCGCCGTAGAAAAAGAGCACCGTGCCGAGCACAGGGTTGACCCACGCGCTGCCGGGGAACGCCACGGCTGTATATCCCAGCCAGAGTTGTAGCTGGTCGCTAAAATAAAGGATGGGCAGGGTCAAGGCGAGCGACAGCCAGAAGCGGTTGCGAAAGCCCTCGGGGGAGTGTCCCACATGTTTGTCGTGCTCCTCGTGACCTCCGCGCCCTCCGTGTTCGGGCGTGACCTGCGCGTTGTGGTCGGCGTGGCGGACGTGGGGCTCTTGAGTGAGTTCGTCGGTCCAGTCGTCGTGCCGTTCTGTGGGGTTCATCGTCTCTCCTCGCTGACGCTGTAGGGTTGCTGGGACGGGTGTACCAGATACGTCTCGAGCGCTTATTCGCACAATGTAACCCTCTAAAAATTCTAAAAATAGAAATAGAAAAAAGAGAAGGGGCAGCGTGAGCCGCGCGGCTCACGCTGCCGAGAAGCTTAGGCTGGAAGGGCCGCCAGGAGGCTCTCGCACGCCTTTTCGCAGCGGCGGCAGGACTGCACGCACACCGCACAGTGCTCGTGCATGTTTTTGTGCTTTTCACACTCGTCGCCGCAGGCCTTGCAGGCGACGTGGCAGGACTGAAGCTGGGCGCGGATGATGCCCCAATCTGGCTCGGTCTGGCGGACCAACACGCGGCCCGTGGTGTTACAGACGTCGGCGCAGTCGAGGTTGGTGCGGATGCAGTAGCGCAGGTCCGCGACCATGTCCTCGCTCAGGCAGGCGTCGGCGCAGCTTGTGCAGACCTGGGCGCACTCGAAGCAAGCTTGAATGCACTCGGTGAGCGTGTCCATACTGATTTGGGGTTGTTGCGGGTGGGTACTCAACATCTCTTGAATCGCTGGCATTTCATTCTCCTTTAGAGGATGACTCCTTTTCCTTGGGTTTACTTGCGGCTTCTGGCCCGAAACAGGCGCGCTTTGGTTCTACCGACCTCTCACATGCTTCCACCCCCCCTAAGCCCCCTTACTGCGCTGCGGCGAGCCGGTAGACCTTGCCGGTATTTCCCTTGGGACCCTCGACGGACTTGGTGAGCACGTACAGCTCGCCGTTCAAATCCTGCCCGAACGACAGCAGCCGCTCCTCCTCGCCGAGCAGCCCGTCCGGGCTCGAGGTCAAGCTGATGGGCTCGAACGACCACAGGCCGTCTTGCGTCGGGCTCGCCGCCAACAAGTTGCCGTGTGGCTCGTCTTCGGAAACGGAATGGTTGCCGAACACGTACCTGCCTTCCAAACCGGGGATGGCGCTGCCCCGGTAGATGCCGCCGCCGATAATGGCGATGCCTACCTCGTGGTCTTGCTCCAACACAGGGTCGATGAGCGCGGCGCCGTCAGGCGTGCTGCTAGGGCACTCGGCGGGCGGCTCTTCGGGGCTTTGCGTGCTGAAGCAGTGCGCGCCCTCTTTAACGTTCCAGCCGTAGTTGCCGCCCTTTTGCACGAGGTCGACCTCCTCAAAAAGCTCTTGGCCCAGGTCGGCGGCGTAGAGGTCGCCCGTTTGCGAGTCGAACGTGACGCGCCAGGGGTTGCGGAAACCGTAGGCCCAAACCTCTTCAGCCCCTTGTTGCCTGACGAACGGGTTGTCGCTCGGGATGCCGTAGGCTCTGTCGCCGGTCTGCGAATCCACGTCGATACGTAAAATCGTGCCGAGCAGGTTGGTGCTCAGGTCTTGGCCGTTGCCGCCGTCGTTGGCTTCATACCAGTCGTCGACGTGGCCCATGTCCTCGTCGTTGGCCCCGCCGCCATCGCCCAGGGGAACGTACAGGTAACCGTCCGGCCCGAAGACGATTTGTCCAGCGTTGTGGTTGAGTTGGGGCTCATCGACCTCCAACAAAACATTTTCGGAGGTGGCGTCCGCTACCTCGGGGTCACCGGACACTTGAAACACCGATAAGTGACTTGTGCTACTCCATTCTTCGGGTGCGCCTTCGCGCAACGGCGCGCTGTAGTACACGTAAAAAAGCCCGTTTTGCGCGTAGTCCGGGTGAAACGCCAGACCCAGAAGCCCGCGCTCGTCGTAATCTTGGTCCAACTCGACCAACTTGTCGCGCAGGTCCAAAAACGGCGTGTCGGCAAGTGTCCCGTCCGCCGACATGGTTTTGATGACGCCGATCTGGTCGACCACGAACAGGCGACCGCTGTCGTCCGGCGCGGCCACGACCGCGACGGGCGCGGTCAAGCCCTCGGCCAGCAGTTGGAGTTGCGCTTGTGGTTCAGACGACTGCGCCAGGGCCGCCGTGACCCACAGCCACGCCAAGGGTGTTCCTATCGTTAATACTCGTTTCATCTTTCCTCCCCAAAGCTGAATGACTTACATGTCTATTTTTGTTTCGGTGCGGTCGTATGACCGCGGTCGGTTCGGTTCTTTACCTTTTACATATGCTGCACCCCCCGAGAATTTAGCTATTCTTGGGCCCCCGCCGTCTGGATTTGACTATCACTCGAGCGCAACCCCTGGACCTCGAGTATCTCCGAATATTCGCGCATCACCTCATTTGAAACACCCTCTTCGTTCCCCAGAATCCAGGCGAAGTTGAATATTTGCTGACTCGGATGCGTTTGTGTTGGCTTTAACGGTCCACTCATGTAGCTCCTGACCAATTCGGGAATCGAGCCGTCTTCGTTTAACAGCATCAGCATCGCGTGTTTGCCCATATGCGACAGCACGCCTGACGGCACCACCTCACGCCAATCCGACGGGTTGGCGAGGAGCGTGTTGTGGCCCGGCTCGGCGTAGCCCCAGCCGACCTCGCGCGTGGTCTCGCCGAACCACCAGCCGAACTCTCTGCCCGCGTCCTTGTAGCCCGCCCAGCGCACGCACATCTCTTGGGGCGAACCTCCAGGGATGCGCTGCACGTGGCCGTAGCGGGTGAGTTCGGCCATGACGTCTTGGCCGATAAGTTCTTCGGACGCGAACACGTAGATGTAGGGGTACGAAGGGGCGCGGCGCTCCAAGATGCGTTTAGTCGCGTCAGGGATGCCGTCTTCGGTAACAAAGGCGAAGCCCCGGCCCATGTGGGCGTTCCAGTTTGACGCGCAAAAGGAATACGCTAAGTTGTTTAGGTCGCCGATCAAGACCGGGTCTTCGTGGTTCGAGTCGAGCACGGCCAGAAACTCGTCTAACTGCTCGGTAAAGGCGACGGGGTTGGGCGCGTAAATGCGGCGGGTGCGCAAGCCGAGGTCGCTCTCTATCTCGGCGGCGACGCTTGGGTTGATGTCGCCCATGAGGTAAACCTGCACGTTGTTGTCCATCATCACGCCCTCGGGGCCTAAACGCTCCAACTCGTCTTTCGTTTCTTGAGGCAACGTCGTACCGCCGCTTGTAACAAATAGCATCGGCGCGTTGACCGGGAAGTGCTGCAGCCGCGTAGTGGCGACCGCGGTGGCCGGGTCGTCGTCGCGGACCAGCACCACCGCGCCGGGCCGGTCTTGGTCTTGGGCGGCGGCGTAGACGGCTTGCGAATAAGCCACGGCAGTGCGGAAGTCGTTCTCACCCGAAAGCCGCGCCGTGGTGCCGGTCAAGTCGAGCAGGTCGGCCGCCTGCGTGGCGCTGACCTGTAGGGGCGTTCCCTGCGGGTCCCAGGTGAGCCAAATCCAGCCCACCCCGACGAGCAGTGCCAGCGTTCCGGCCAAAAAAGTCCAAATAGGTTTTATCATCTATATCCCCCCGTTCTTCCAGCCGCGCACAGCCATAAGGTAGTTGGGTATCAGCGCAGTCAGGAAGCCCATAAAAGCTGCCCACCACAAAGGGCTGACCCAAAGGTAGAGGTCTTCTTCGCTCATCAGGCCTTTCCAGTTCATCCACCACCACGCGAGCGTCCACATCCCTGCTGAGGCGGCGATCATAGAAAGCGCCACCACCGGAAAGGCTTTACGAACGCCGCCCCCGTAACTCACGCCGTGCATCTCGCTCATCATCGGCCCCATAAAGAGGAACGTCGAAATAAGAACGGCGGGCGCGACCATCAAGAACCACATCCAGGCGGCCATCGGCGAGCCCAGCCAGAACAGGGGGGTGAACTCGAGCCACGTCCACAGCGGCATCCCGTTAAGTTGGAACAGGTACATGGAAGCAATCATCAGCGCCATGCCGATGCCCATCCCCATGATGGTCGCGGAAACCGCCTGCGCCCAGGTGGGCCGGACATACGTCGCCACCTCGCCGTCTGTGTTCACGGGCCTGCCCTGGTAGGAAACAAAAAAGGCGATGATGCCGACTGGCCCCAACAGGAGCATCGACAACGGCCAGTAGAGCCGCGGATAGAAGCCGCTCTCGGGCAAACGCGCGGGCATGGCGAAGAGCGCCCAGATTGCGCCTGCCAAACCGACAAAGAACCAGCTCCAGCCCAACAAGGCCATGCCGCTCGCGCCTTCTGCCTGCTGGCGGTAGGCGTGGGTTTCCAGGCCCAGGTCGGCCCGCGCCTGCGCGTTGTACGAGACGCTTTCCGGCCCCCCCACCACCCGCACGTTCATAAAGGGGCCGTCGGAAGGGGCCACAAAAAAGTCGGGCGACACGCTCCAGAAGTGCTGGTCGGTGAGTTCTTCCAGGTCTTTTTGAGGCGTGTAGAGCAGCGGGCCGTAGTTGCCCAAGTAGCTCATCGGCAGTCCGGCGGCGGCGAAGCCGGGGTCGTTTGGGTTGGCAAGCGTGTAATAGTAGTAGCCCTCGCGGTCAAAGTTCTGGTCTATCCCCCAGCCGAAGTCGCCCCAGCGGCCTTCCACCCACATCAGCGCGTGGCGGTAGAGGCCGTTGTCGGCCACACGTTCAACGGGGCCGAAAGTGCGCAGGGACTCGAGCGCCCCGTCACCCACCAACCGTGAGGGTGCCGCCACTAAGATGAGCTTGTTTGTCACACCCGCCAAGGCGTTTGACGCCTCTGAAAGGGTAAAAACGGGCGCGCGGAAGTGCGCGGCGGTGTAAGCCGCGGGCAGCGCGTAGGCGGGCTCGGTATCGGCGATGACCACGGCCACGGGACTCTGAGCAAGGAGTGCCGAGCGGGTCGCCGCAACGTCTTCGCTAGTCAGGCCGCTACTCCCACCCCCGTACACCAGCGTTTGTCCCCTTGCCGCCGCCACCGGGGCCAAGAGCGCCGCGGCGAGCGGGTCGGCGGGCGCGGCTACCGTGTCGCCACCCAGCATTTCAGCGACGGCGATTCCCGTCTCCTCGGGCGTATCGGCGGGAACGCGCTGGACGTTTTTCATGGTGTAGCCGATGCGCGTATCCTGGTCCGAGCCGTTACCGTAGTTCATCGACAAAAACCAGATATACGCCGCGCCGGTCAGCAATACCCCCGTGGTGAGGACGCTGGTGAGCCATGCTAACCAGCGGTTGAGCGAAGGTCGCCCGCCCTTACCACCATAAGCGCGGACCTCGGCTTCGGGAAGCCTTTGGTCCTCGACAAAGGTGCCGCCGTGGCGTGTCGTGGCCTCTTTGAGCCCGTCGCCGTCTCCCTCCATCGTGACGTAGTGAACCGCCGCGGCGTGGCGTTGTGCGGGCTGTAATGTGGCAAGACCACCCAGAAGCGCGCCCAAAGAGCCGCCGAACACCGCCAAAAATGCCGTGACCGCGCCCACGGGGGCGGCGAAGAGGGGCTCGAGCCGCGGCAGCCCCACCACCCCCGCTTCTGCGTACGCCCCGAGAACGCCAAAAAGACTGCCCAACACGAGTGCTGACAGTACCGCCGTCCAAAACGCCCGTTTGGTCACGGGCCGGGCTGTGTCCGTGATCTTGACCTTGTGCCCCGACGCCCGCGCCTCTTCCGTAAAGTCCCACGCTGCTTCCGCCGACGGAAATTCCCCTATGACCATCTTTCCCCTCCCTGTCTTCCTGTAACTTTCTTACCCCTCTTGACGCGCTTTTTAACTACTCCCCCAAGGTGCCCGCTTGCGCGTCGCGCTGCTGCGGCGTCCACCACGCTTTTATGTAAGACACGACGGCGTCCACTTCCTCATCGCTCCAGTCCGCCCCCACCGCGGGCATTCCCATGCCCCCCTGGCGGATTTGGGAGATGAGTTGCTCGTCCGAGTGGTGCCAGGCGTGCTGCGAGCCGTTCAAGGCGGGTACGTTCCCCTGTCCCGCACCCTGCGCCCCGTGACAGGTCGCGCAGGTGGCGCTGTAGAGGTCCGCGCCCAAGGACAGCGTCTCAGCGGATACGGTGGTGGCCTGGACTGACTCAGCCCCGCCCCCCACCGGACGTGTCCAGACGTACAAGTTGGCGAGCGCGCCCACCACCACGATGGCGACGAGACCGGGCCAAAAATAACGGTCAATAAAAGATTTCTTCACGTTTCTCCCGTGTTGCTTGTTTGCCGACCTTGCTCTACATCCTCTTTGCGCACTTCATGTTTCCCGCAGCTTATTTCACCCTTGGTGTAGCGCCGTTTGGTCGTTGCGGAGGATTCCTGCCCTGGTTCGCCCGCACTTTGGGTGTAGCGGCGCGAGGTGTCCAGAGCATCCTTCTCTGGTTGCGTAACAGGCGGACTGCCCTGCGGAAACATCAGCCGGATCAGCCACACCGCCAGCGCAATGGTCCCGGCGAGGAGCAGGAGCATCCACATCCACCCAAATCCTATCTGCGTCACGTTGACGTCCCTCCCTCACAGCTCAGCATAAAAGAGGGATGTTGTGTTGGTTTAAGGGCATGTCAAGGAAGCGTAAAGAAAGAGTGTGCCGCGCGCTACGTAGCGCGCGGCAGATGGCTTACTGCTCGAGCCGTCCCCGATACTTGGCTATCTCTCGTGCCTGGTTCTGAATGATGCGCTCGACAAGTTCTTATGGCCTCGGGTGGGTCGCCTTGAGGGCGGGTTGCGATATATCGACGACGCTGTTTTAACGTCTTCTTTCTCACCGTCTTTGAAACCTGGCTGTCCTTAAACCTAGCCGTTTGCAACGAGAGGCGCGCAGTCTCACAAATAAATGTTCAGCCCGGATAAAGCCCCGGCCCCTCTGACGCGCGCCTCATCGTGAACCAGAAGTGGCTTCCCTCACCTGGACGGCTCTGCGCGAAGATGCGCCCGCCCTGCGCCTCGACGAAGTATTTGGCGATGGTGAGGCCGATGCCGCTGCCGCCGTCTCCTTGCCTAGATGTTTGCCTAGACGTGTCCGCGCGGTAGAAGCGCTCAAAAACGTGCGGGAGCGCGTCGGGGGGAATGCCCTCGCCGCTGTCGCGCACGTGCATGGCGGCCCCCTCATCCCCCTCGAGGCTGTGCCACAACACCACCTCGCCCCCTGCGGGCGTATGCCTTAGCGCGTTGGTGAGCAGGTTGGTGAGCACCTGTTCAGTGCGTAAGGGGTCAGCCCACACGGTCAAGTCGGGCGGAATCGTCTTGCAGCGGAGCGTCACCCCCTTCTGGACGAACTGCGGGCGCACCGCCCCGAGGGTTCGTGAGCATATCTCCTCGAGCGAGGCGGCCACAGGCTGAACGGGTTCTTGCTTCGCCTCGACGCGCGACAAGAGCGACAAATCGTCTAAAAGGCGCTCGAGCCTTGTTACCTGTCGTTTGCTGGCGGTAAACGTCTCCTCGCTGGGCGCGAAAAGCCCGTCCTCCAAACCCTCGAGGTAGCCGCGCAGGTTGCCCAGCGGGGTGCGGACCTCGTGGGCGAGGTTGCGGACCAGTTCGACCCGCTGCGCTTCGCCCGCCTGGAGTGTCCCCACCATGTCGTTAAAAGACCGCGCTAAGCTGCTGACTTCTCCGGGGCCGACAGGGTCTAAGCGCTCGTCATAGTGCCCCCGCGCGATGCGGTCGCTTGCGTTTTGCAACCGCCTCAGGGGCGCGACCACCTGCGAGGTGACGAAAAGCGCCAGCACCCCCGCTACGAGCACCGCCACCACAACCGCCCAAAGGAGCGAGCCGCTCAGCGCCGCGCGGTAGCTCGCGCGCAAGTCGGAGAGCATGAGCGCGGCGCCGGGGGAGGTTCCGGTAAGAGCGAGATTCATGCTCTCCAAGTGACGCTCTAGCAGCACCGGCCCGAGCGAGAGTGCCGCGGCGAGCAGGGTGACGCCGGTCACCCCGATAACCAGCAGAAACGCGGCGAACAGCCGCGGGAAGAGCCCCGTTCGCCACCCGTGCATTACCGGGTACATAACCGGTAGCCGACGTTGCGCACCGTCCCCAGCAGATGCGCCCCCCCAACCTCGGCCAGCTTCACCCGGAGGTTTGAAACGTGAACGTCCACCACGCGGTCCACGCCCGAGAAGTCGGCCCCCCAGACCCGCTCGAGCAGCTCGTCGCGGGTAAAAACGCGTTCGGGAGGTCGCGCTAGCGCGTAGAGCAGGTCGAACTCGAGGGTGGTCAGGTTCAGGTAGGTGCTGTCAAAAAGAGCGGTGCGGCGACCCGCGTCGAGGGTGAGCCCTCCCACGTTCACAGTGTCGTCCACAGTGTTGTCCATAATGCCGTCAGTGTCACCCTCCCCCCTACCGTCGCAGCGGCGCAACACTGCCCGCACCCGCGCCACCACCTCGCGCGGGGAAAAGGGTTTGACCACGTAGTCGTCCGCGCCGAACTCGAGCCCCAGGATGCGGTCGGCCTCCTCGACCCTGGCGCTAAGCATGATCACGGGCGTTCGCCGCGCCTCGCGCACCCGCTTTAGGAGACTGAGCCCGTCCAAGCCGGGCAGCATCCAGTCGAGCAAGATTAAGGCGGGCGGGTCGGCGAGCGCGCGCGACAAACCGCTCGGACCGTCCCCGGCGACGCTGACCGTAAAGCCGTCGCGCTCTAAGTAGCGGCGCATGATGTCGGCGCTGTCCCTGTCATCTTCAACCAGAAGAACATGCTGGCTCGCCATATGCTCTACCCCCCCAGGCCCGCCAAGGCCCGCTCCAACCCCGGCTTTTGCTTGTCGAAGGTGCCGTAGAAACTTTGTTTACCTATAAGCGTGACCGGCGCAATCCGCACGCCCGACACCTCCTTCATCTCGTCTAGCCAGGCCGGGTTCCTGCTTACGTCTTTCTCTTCGAACGCAACGCCTTTGTGTTCCAGATAGCGCTTGACCGCCGCGCAGTCGGCGCAGCCGGGAGTGGTGTAAAGCGTAACCGGGGGCTTAGGTGACTTTTTAGAAAACATCCGCCAACCCCCACTGCTTGTTATCAGCCGTTTCATCTAACCAAAACATTAGCCCCTCCTTCTCGAGCGGTTGTTTAAGGTGCTCGAGCTGCACAACTTGTTCAATATGGTGGACACCCGGCGCAATCCGGCCCCGGTAGAGGTCATCAGCCACGAACGCGGTTACCATCCCGGTGATATACGTCTCGTTTTGCCCCCTTACAGCGGCCCTCACCCTCGTATGGGGAGCAGTGTCCTCATGAGCCTCGACGACTAGAGCAAAGCGGTTGCTCCCTAGCTTGAGGCGGTCCAAAGGCGTGGTTATGGCTTTTAGCGGCATCCTTTGGAGGCCGCTCAGTAAGCCTGAGCGCTTGAGACCCGCAAGGAGACGCGTAAGCCACCGCGAATCAAAACATAACCGTGTGGCTGCACCTGACACGCCTACTGTTGTGGGCAGGGCGTGTTGGTCGGCAAAGTCGAAGCGGTAGGTTGTGCGAGGGCGTGACTCGCCGGGGAACGTAACGCTTTTGGGGTCGGTCAAACTCTCGACAACCTGAAGTCCGTAACGGGTCTGCACGCTGAAGCGGTGGTCAGCGGCAGCGACGAGCCAGCGAAGAGCATCTTCACCGTGGGCGTCGCCGAGGCCGAGCATCAAGTGAACGTCGAGCCGCGTAGGGCGAAAGACTCTGGGGGCAAGATTGGCCGCCAAGAGGTTTGACAAACCGGGAACAAGCCCCGAACCCACGACCGCAGCCGCACCCTGCTGATAAGCAAGATCGTTCAGCGCGAGGACGCGCTGGTGACTCTTAAAAGAGGCGCTGACGTCTATAAAGTGAACGCCTCGCGTAAAACAGGCTCGAGCCAAGACGCTGTCAGACCGCTCGACACAAGAAACAACAAGCTTCACGCCGTCTAAAGCGGGCTCGAGCGCCTTTGGGTCATCAAGGTCTAGGCGTAACGGGAGCAGTCTCCCTGGCAGCTTATGTGCGAGGGAGACTGCCTTTTCGAAGCGCCGCCCGGCAGCGATCACCTTGCCCGAATAACGCTTGGCGAACCAGGTTGATACCACACTGCCGACTAACCCGTATCCGCCCACCACGAGAGTCTTATCTTCGCTGGAGACGGGCAAACTGAACATTACGCTGTGGCGAGTTGCGTCTCGCGCGGCGTTACCGCTTCGGCCTCGGCCCGCATGGGCGGCGTAAAGCGCCTGAGCCTGAGCGCGTTGGTCAGCACGAACACGCTGGACAAGCCCATCGCCGCCGCCGCCAGGATCGGCGAGAGCAGAATGCCGAAAGCCGGAAAGAGCGCCCCCGCCGCCACCGGGATGAGCACGGTGTTGTAAACAAAGGCCCAGAAGAGGTTCTGCTTGATGTTGTTTAGGGTGGCCCTCGAGAGCGCGAGCGCGTTGGGAATCCCGCGCAAGTCGCCTGACATGAGCACGACATCGGCGGATTCGATGGCGATGTCCGTACCCGTGCCGATGGCTAAGCCCACATCGGCTTGCGCCAAGGCGGGCGCGTCGTTGATCCCGTCGCCGACGAAAGCGACCTTACCGCCCTCGGCTTGGAGTCTTTTCACCGCCGCCACCTTGCCGTCGGGTAAGACCTCCGCCAAAACCTCGTCGATGCCCAGTTGCCTGGCGATGGCCTCGGCGGTGCGTCGGTTGTCGCCGGTAATCATGGCGACCCGGAGCCCTAAATCATGCAAGGTTTGAATCGCGGCGGGGGTCGCCTCTTTGATGGGGTCGGCCACGGCGATGACCGCGGCGAGTTTGCCGTCGATGGCGGCGTAGAGCGGGGTTTTGCCCTCGTCGGCCAGGCGGCCCGCTTCGCCTTCGAACGTAGAAGGCTCGAGCCCCAACTTCTCCATAAAGCGGTCCGCTCCAACCTGCACCTTGTGACCCTCAACCTGCGCCTCGACGCCGTAGCCGGGGGTGGCGCTAAAGTCGGTGGCGGCGGGGAGGGTAAGCCCCTCGTCTTTGGCTGCCCGGACGATGGATTCGGCGATGGGGTGTTCTGAACTGGTTTCGACGGCGGCGACTAAGCGCAAAACCTCGTCGCGGGCGAAGCCCTCTTGCACCACGAAGTCGGTCAGCTCCGGCTTGCCCTTGGTCAGGGTGCCCGTCTTGTCGAGCGCGATGACGCGGGCTTCTTGCAAGCTTTGCAGCGCGTCGCCCTTTCTAAAGAGCACGCCCATCTCGGCGGCCTTGCCGGTGCCGACCATGATGGAGGTCGGCGTCGCCAAGCCCATCGCGCAGGGGCAGGCGATGATGAGCACCGCGACGGTGTTCACCAATGCAAAGGTGAGCGCGGGTGCGGGGCCGAACATCATCCAGACGATAAAGGTGAGGGCGGCCAAACCCAGCACCACGGGCACGAACACGCTCACGACCTTGTCGGCGAGCGCCTGGATGCGCGGCTTGCTACCCTGGGCGTCCTCGACCATCTTGATAATTTGCGCCAAGACGGTGTCTGCCCCCACCTTGGTCGCACGAAAGCGGAAGGCCCCGGTTTTGTTGATGGTGCCGCCGCCGACTTCGTCGCCCTCGGCTTTTTGTACGGGCACGGGCTCGCCCGTAATCATCGACTCGTCAACGTAAGAGGAACCGGTAAGCACCTTGCCATCAACCGGCACTTTTTCGCCGGGGCGCACCAGGACCACATCGCCCGGCACCACCTCGTCGATACTCAGCTCGAGTTCTTCACCGTTGCGCTCAACCCGCGCCGTTTTGGCCCCCAAGCCCATGAGCTTCTTGATGGCCTCGCTCGTGCGCCCTTTGGCGATGGCTTCCAAATACTTACCGACCAGAATCAAAGTGATAATGGCGGCGGACGCCTCATAGTAGACGTGAACGGTGCCCGCGGGCAGAATCCGAGGCAGGAAGGTCGCCACCACCGAGTAGCCGTACGCCGCCGAGGTGCCAATCATCACCAAGCTGTTCATATCCGGTGAACCCGCACGTAAGCTTTTCCAGCCGGGTTTATAAAAGCGCCGTCCGGGGCCGAACTGCACCACCGACGCGAGCGCGAACGAGACGAGGAAAAAGGTCTGCATCCCGATAGCGCCCGTTAAGCGGGCTTCCAGGGCGGGCACGAACATGGGCAGCATGACGAACAACACGAGCGGCGTTGTGAACAGAGCGGCAATACTCAGGTCGCGCCGGAGCTTGCGCAAGGCCTCTTCGCGCGCTTCGCGTTCGGTGTCTACCCGGTCTTTACCCGCTTCTTTGAGAATGCCGTAGCCGGTCTCTTCTACCACGCCCTGCAAGTCGCGCACGTTCACCACGTCCGGCAGGTAGCGCACGGTGGCGCGCTCGGTCGCCAAGTTGACGCTGGCCTCTAAGACGCCCTCGGTTTTGCCCAGTTTGCGCTCGACGCGGGAGGAACAGTTCGCGCAGGTCATGCCGGTCACGCCGAAGCTCGTTTCGGCGCTTAGGGTTTCGTAACCCGACTGCTCGATGGAGCCGAGCAGCGTGCCGAGGTCCGTTCTTTCCGGGTCGTAGCTGATGCTCGCTCGTTCGGTGGCTAAATTGACGCCCGCGTCGCTCACGCCCTCTACTTTCTTTAGCGCGCGCTCGACCCGAGCTACGCAGCTCGCGCAGGTCATGCCTTGTACGCCAATCTGGACGGTGCGCATACTGTCTCCTTTAGTGGTCACTGCTCTACTTCCTCCAACTTCTTCTTATTCCACCCCAGGGGGGGTGGGTAAATAAGTTGAGTATAGCCCAAGCTGTTGCAAAGTTCAACCGTCCATACAACGGTGCAAGAGTCGGCTCGAGCGCCTTGACATCAGCGCTACAAGGGCGCTCGGCTTTGTGGCGTTGCCGAGCGCCTTACCCAAGGGCTAAGCCTTGACTTCTACAATGCTCATCATCCCGAGGTCTTCATGTTCGACGATGTGGCAATGAAACACCGTGCGGCCCCCAAAGTCCTCGAACGGCACGAGGATGTCGACGCTCTCGCCCGCCGGGACGTTGACAACGTCCTTAAACGCAAGGTGCTCTTCTCGCACGCCACTACGCGCGTAGACCTGAAAGGGGAAGACGTGCAGGTGCATGGGATGGTCCATGCCCGTCTCGTTGACGATTTCCCAGTGTTCAACCGTGCCCAGTTGGGGCGCGAAGTCAACACGACCTACGTCGAACATCCGACCGTCGATATAGAACTCCAGCTCCGCCATGTCTTCCGTTAGGACGATGCGGCGGGTTGTGCTGGCGTCTTGCAAGCTCAGCGGCTTGATAGGCAAGAGATCGGTGGGCGCGCGGAACGTGCCCGGAGCCGCGACAGAAAGTTCCATGAGCGGCGTAGGCTCGGCGACCCCCGTGGACGCGTTCATAACTTCTGGGTCGCTCATGCTCATGCCCCCCATGTCCATGCCGCCCATGCTCATTCCAGCGTCCGGAGCTTGACTCGAGTCCGGTGTGCCCTGTGCGTCGGCATCCATATCCGTCCCGCCCGCGCCCATCCCGCTCATGTCCATGCCCCCCATGTTCATGCCGCCCATGTCCGTCCCGCCGGGGTTTTTTTCCGCTGCCATATCATCCGTTTCGGGCCGCTCCATGACCATGTCTTCCATGTCTTCCGGTGCGCGGTTGTAGGGCAAAGTGGTCAGGTTGAAAAGGCCCGCCTTGGCAAACTGCGCGACCACGTCGTAACGCTCGCCCGGAGCCAAAAGCAATTCAGTCGCGCTGTAGGGTTTGGCAACATAGGTGCCGTCGGTGCCGATAACCGTCATGCTGGCGTCCGGCAGAACGAGGCGGTAGTAGCGGGCGTTGCTCGCGTTGACGAGGCGCAAGCGCACCACCCCGTCGGCAACCTCGAGGCGCGGCAAGTCGGCACCGTTGACCGTGAGCAGGTTCCCCTCGCGCCCCATCATCCAGTCCATTGGGCTGTGCTCGGAGATGGTGCCGTCGGCCCCGAAGGTAAAGTCTTTGAGCAAGACGAGTTGCTCGGGCAGCCCCTCGAACACCGTGTCCATCGGCCCCTCGACGATGATGGCTCCGGCCAAGCCGCGAAACAGGTGAGGCGCGACCATGCCGTGAGCGTGCGGGTGATACCAGTGCGTACCGGCGGAATTCGCGGGAATGGGAAACTCGTAAAGTATAGTTTCTCCGGGCGCGGCCCGCCGGAAGGGCGTCTCGCTGTTCGCCTGCGTCATCGGCACGCGCAAGCCGTGAAAGTGCAGGTTGGTCTCTTCGGGCAAGCTGTTGGTAAAGGCGACGCGCACCTGGTCCCCCTCGCGCATCCGCAGCGTGGGTCCGGGAAAGGAGCCGTTGTAAGCGGTGAGTTGTACCTGGCGGCCTCCTATCTGGACGGTGTGCGCCTTAGCCTCGAGCGCAAAGAACACTTCGTTGCCGCTGCGCTCGCCTATATCCGTCGGCGTAGGGAACGCGCTCGCCACGCCCGAAGCCAAGCCAACACCGGGCACGAGCTGCCCGCCGAGGAGCCCGGCACCCACGCCGAGACCCGTAAGTTTAAGAAACTGCCTGCGTGAAAGGTGCATTAGATTCCGTCCCATCTCCAAATAAACGCCGAGACTGCGCCCTTCAAACTCGCTCGAGCGGTTTGCGGCGCTTTACAAAGGGTGATGTTAATTGATTTTTGTTAAGACACAATAAAGTCGATAACCCCGTGCAGCTCACGGGCTTCAGAATGTGCCCAGGGGTCGTCCAGGATTCGTTTAGTGTGAGATGTTGGGCGGCGGGGATAGAAGGGTAGCATAAGTTTTCGGCTTTCTCCTTGTCACCCTACTCCCTCGCCCCCACCTCAGTTCACCCCGACATCTGCGTCACGTGAGCAAAGAAGACGCTGGAGGATTGACTGCGTTCTCCAGCGCCAGGGCCACGTTATTTACCTGTGTCACGTCGTTTAAGCGCGGTACTTGAGCGCCTCCATAAGCTCATCCACCACGTGCTCGGTGTCGCCACGTTGCGCGGCGGTGGCGACGTGGTCGCGGATGTGCGAGCGCAACACTATCTCGTTGATTTTTGAGAGCGCCCCCTGAACCGCTTTTACCTGTTTAAGCACGTCCACGCAGTAGACGCTCTCGTCCTCCAACATCCTCAGCACGCCCTCTAAGTGTCCCTTGGCGCTTTTGAGGCGGAGTGAGGCATCCTGGCGCGTTTTATCGTCGAGACGTAAACAGTCTTGATGCGCTAGCACGCGCGCTTTGGCTTGTTCAAGGTTCGCTTCGGTCATCCCTTAAGCGCCGACCGTTGAAGCTTGGTAGCCCTCTTCTTGTACGGCGGCCACGAGCTTGGCAGGGTCGGCGTCTCCTTCAACTCGAGCCGTGCCGTCTTCTAAGTTTACCTCGGCCCCTTGCACGCCCTCAACCGACTCGAGCGCGCGCTTCACGCTGCTTTGGCAGTGACCACAGGTCATACCTTCTACTTTGAGCTGTGTCATGGTGTTACCCCTTTCCTTTTGCATCTTCATTTTGCCGATTATACCACCCCACCTGGGGGGGAGTACATCTCCACTAATCTACTCAAGGATTCAGGTCATAGTTATGTCTCAGACAACAGCAGATTCAAAACGCTTACCCCTCGGTTGTCACCTTCTCAAGACGTGTCACTTCCTCAGACTAAAGAACCGTCCCAAGAGGGAGTAGCCTTGCGAGATGTTTTAAGTTATTTTCAAAAGGAGAAAAGGCGATTAGAAAAGGGAAAACCGACCAGACTAAGAGTAACGACACAGTTGCATTATACAACCATTATGTTGTAAGCTACAACTATGTCCCGAACTGTAGATCACACCGCCTACGAACTCGAGCACACGCTAGCCGCATTTATCAGAGCTTTCGGTCTGCATCAGAGCGAGCAAACTCCCTGCGGCGTCCACGTCAGCGTTTCAGAGGCCCACACCCTTACAGAACTCGCCCGTACCGGCGGGCTTACGCAGAGCGACCTGGTGACTTTTTTGAGGCTCGAGAAAAGTACGGTCAGCCGCCTCATCACGGGGCTGAGTCAACGTGGCTGGCTCACGCGCGAGGCGCACCCGAGCGATGGCCGCGCCTATCTACTAAAACTTACCCGCGAGGGTGAGAAAAAAGCGTCGAACATCGCCAAGGCCCGCAAGGCAAAGTTTGAGGCGCTCACCCGCTCGCTACCCGAAACGAAACGCGGCGCCGTTCTAGGGGCTCTTAGTACCCTTGTGGAGGCTTTAGATGAATCTGACCAAACGCACCTGGTTTAACCTGACCCTGATATTCACGCTCACGCTCTTCTCGTCGGTTGTTGCGCAAACGGATCACAGCGTTGCGAACGCTTCTCAGCACGGTGCGGGCCACAACGTGCAAGACACAAAGTTTGACGAGCGCGAGCAAGCGGTCATGCCCTTTGACGTAACCGCCACACTACATATTTTTGAAGACACGGCGACGGGTGGCGTCCAGCGTGTTGTCGCCAACGACCCAGACGACGCCGAAAACATCGTTCTCATCCGCTCACACCTGGCAGAGGAAGCTGCACGCTTTGTAGAGGGCGACTTTACCGATCCAGGCTACTTACACGGTGAGGCCATGCCGGGACTGGCTGAGTTGACGGCGGCAGGAGCGAGAGGCCAGCTCGAGGTCAGCTATAGCGACACGGAGGAGGGTGGGCAAATTGTGTTCAACTCCAGCGAGGCCGATGTTGTCATCGCGCTGCACCTGTGGTTCCAAGCTCAAGTGACAGATCACGGAGATCACGCTACAAACCAGCTCGGCTTCTGAAAGTTGGCGTGTAAAACCTTTTTTACTTTTCTCACTGATCGGGAAAGTAAAGAACTTTTTTATTTTGATGATTCTGATTGACTTATTGAAAGTAAAGAACTTTTTTATTTCTACCTATTTTGCAGTTTGCGTCCCTGACGGAAAATATAAGAGCCATAGTAAAGAACTTTTTTATTTCTTCACAGTGTTGTGCAAGAAAAATAAAGTTGGTAACTAGAAAATAAAGTTGTAAACTGTGAGGTATGACTTTTCACAGCAAATGCCCTTCGGATGTGGGAGACCGTGTCGAGGGGCGTTGATCTTCAGAATGTCCTCCGCCGCGTCAAAGAAGGGCGCGGTCAGGGACAAGGGGCTGAGTACCGCCCTTACATCCAGGCAAAAGATATTCCTTCGCAGGGTTTAACAACACGCGGTACGGGCTGGAAGACTGGCAGGGTCCACCACTTCCTCAGTCGGCTCGAGCTGAATTATTTCTATACCCTCGAGTGGTCGTCCGTCGTGCTCGACATTCGTGAGCAGTTCCCGCTCCTAGAAGGCACTGAGATTACCACACTCTCTGTCGCAGAGTCTTTAGGTATCCCTCACCCAAGTCAGTACAACAAGCGTCAGCGTCAGCAGATGCCGATGGTGATGACGACTGATCTAGTGGTAACAGCTAAACTCGAGAACCGCGTCGACGATTTTCCACGCTCCGTCAAATACGGAAAAGACTTGGCGGATGAACGAACTGTAGAGAAGCTCGAGCTAGAACGGCAGATGTGGGCGAGTTGGGGGAAAGAATTGAAGCTCGTGACTGAGCAGGAGATTAACAAAACACTTGCCGCTAATGTTCGCCAGATTCATCAGTCTCGTGACGCACCCACTTTTGGGAATCTTTCTCAAGAGACTTTGTTCGTTATTAGTGAGCTGCTTACGTCGAAGGTGCAGCAGCCACATACCTCACTAGCGCGTGCAGCATTGGCCGTAGATGAGAATTTGGGTGTGGAAGTAGGACAAAGCTTAGCCATCGCCAAGTATCTGATCGCGTCCCGCCAGTGGCAAATCAATATGATGCAGCCATTTGAGCCTACACGTCCTATCGAACTCATTGGGGTTGAGCTACGAGGTGCCCTCTATGAAGCTGCTAATCAACCAGCTCGTTGAGCGTAACCTTACTGATGCTCCTGACAAAACGGAGACGTTGCGTCTTCTTTGGAAGGACGAAGAGGGCTATGGTATCGCCGTTATCAATGTATATGAACCGAAAGCACTACCGGTCATGCTTGAGGCGGTGGAGTTAGAAGCCGCACTGCTAGAAAGAAGGGCAAAAGCTTTAGACGAAGACCCGTTCACACGTCAACTCCTTGAAGCCAGAGAGGCGGCGAGGTCGATTGAGTCATATTTTGAAATCAGGGACCGCGCCTGGGAGATGATACAACCGCTTATTGAGGATCAAACTGGTCGTATTTTCTTGCCTCGGTGGCGAGGCAAGATGATTCGGGAGGTGGCAGACCGCAACGGGACATCTAGGAAAGCTGTGTATGGATACTTGCGGCGTCATTGGCAGTGGGGTCACAAAGACGCGCTGCTCCCATTTTACTTTCAGAGCGGTGCTAAAGGCGAAGAGCGTAAACCTTCGACTAAAAAACGTGGAAGGCCAACCCGCCAGAGCCGTGTGATCGGCGTTCCAACAGGAACAAATATTGACGAGGACGCCAAGATAAAAATCGTTGACGGACTCAGGAAGTATTACGAGAAGCAAAAGGGGCACACCTTCAAAGAGGCGTACGAAGAGATGCTTGATGAGCACTTCCCAGTAGTCGGCCAGCAGCCCACCATTGGACAGGCGCGTTACTGGTATCAAAAAGAGCGCTCTGTTCTCGAGCGTAAGAGGGGGCGTGTCGGTAAAAAGTTCGAGCTACGCTACCGCGACCTCTCGGGCATCTCCACTGATATTGCCCCCGAGGTTGGTGCTCTCTATCAGATTGACGCCACCGTCGGAGACATCTACCTGGTCAGCTCTTTAGACCGGAGCCGCATAATCGGACGTCCCGTTATTTATGTTGTTGTCGATGTCTTCTCACGCCTTGTGGTCGGCTTCTACGTTGGTTTAGAGGGCCCAAGCTGGCTCGGCGCTGCGCTTGCGCTGGAGCACGCCTTTCTCGATAAAATGCCCTTTCTGAAGCGCTACGGGCTGATGGCGCAGCAGAACGATTGGGTAGGGCCGGGGCTGCCGAAACAGCTACTCGCGGACCGTGGTGAGCTGTTGTCGGAGAACGCGAATGGAATCATAGCGGGATTAAACATCTTCGTCTCAAATACACCGCCGTACCGCCCCGACTGGAAGGGCATCGTCGAGCGGCGCTTTCGCCTTATCAACGACGAGGTTGTTGTCTGGCTTCCAGGCGCGATCAGGCAGCTCCCGGAAGACCGTAAGCGGGGTAACCCTGACGATGCCAGGCTGGACATTCACGAGTTTCGCACTATTCTCGCACACATGTTCCACTACTACAACACGCAGCATAAGATAGAGAACTACCCGCTCCGCGGCGCAATGCTCGAGGACCAAGTACGCCCCGTCCCCCAGCAAATGTGGAACTGGGGCATCAAGCACCAGAGCGGTAAGCTCCACTACCAGCCCCGCGACATCGTGCGCGCCAGCCTTTTGCCCCGGAAAGAGGCTTCGATCACACGGGACGGTATCTACTTCGATAAGCTGCTCTACACCAGCCCGCGCGAACGCCGCGAGAGCTGGTCGGCCATTGCGCGGACGAGCGGGACCTGGCGCGTCCCGATTGCCTACGACCCACGCGAGACCGGCTGGATCTACGTATTCCACGACGGGCAAATGGAGGTCGCGCAACTCAAGGCCCATCATGAGGGCTACCGCCACCGCGACTGGTACGAGGTCAAGGACTACCAAGCCGTCGTCGCGCTGGACGACGAGGACCTGAAGGCCGACGAGCGCGAAGCCAAGCGTGCGATGCAAGCCAAAGTCGAGGAAATTGTTGACACAGCGGCCTACCTAACGGAACAGGATCAATCTCTATCCGGTAAGGAGAAAGGGGCTATGAAAGAGTCGCGGATGGAGATGCGTGAGCAACTCCGGCAGGAGGAGTCTTGGCAACCGGAGGGGGTATCTGAAAATCCTTCTGCACGTGACTCGTCAGCCGATGTATCATCCTCTATGACCCCGGAGCGGATCGACGCAATCTTAGAAGAGGAGGATCTGAGCATCCTCAAGAAGATACGGGATCGCGCCCGGAAGGGGAAAGAAAGTGAGTGACTTTAGGAAGCAGCTCGCGAACGGCGCTGTCGAAGACGGAACGTATAGTCAGGTGCTCCTAGAGGAACATGAAGGCAACCCGATGATTGAGGCGCTGCCGCCCATTTTCTCTAAAGAAAAGATGATGGAGCGTGTAACCAACTTCCCGCCTTTCAGGACGGAGAAGCGCGAGCTTCCGAAGGAAGTCCGCGTTCAGATCGTCCGCGGGCTCGAGCGTATCTTCGTCCCGCTCCACCGTCACTATACTCTCGAGTCGGAAATTTCCACAGTGCTGCGCATGAGCTACCTCGACCGCAACCCTCTAAACAGCGCCTTCTACTGGAACCACCTTTCGGAGAAGGTCAACGGTCTAGCGGAGCGTGTCACTATCGCCCAACAGAAGGGCGGCATGAACTACAACCCCGGCGGATTTAAGGGGAGCTTTTTCCTATGCGGCATGAGCGGCGTGGGTAAGACAACCGCCCTTTCCCGCATTCTCAGTTTGTATCCACAGGTGGTCTACCACCGCCATTATCGTGATCAGTCCTTCCCTTTCACGCAAATCGGTTGGCTAAAAGTGAACTGCCCGCACAACAGCTCGGTCAAAGGGCTCTGCGACCGCTTTTTCGCTGAGGTCGACAGAGTGCTCAAAGTGACCAACTACGTCGATGACTACGGCGGGCGCACCGCTCCGCAAATGATTCCTGACGTTGCGAGGGTCGCGGGTATCCACAACACCGGGCTGATCGTCATTGATGAGGTTCAAAACTTGAGCCTTGTCAAGTCTCGCGGTGCCAAACAGATGCTCGCATTCTTCACCGAACTTATCGACACCTGCGGCTGCGGCATCGTCCTGGTAGGAACCGAGCGGGCTCTGGACGTTCTTCAAGCAGAGTTTTGGCAGGTGAGGCGTAACCTAACAACGCGACCTTTCAACTGGCGACTATTTGACAGGGGCAAAACATGGGATGAGTTCCTCGCCTCGTTCTGGTACTACCAATACACAAAGCGCGACGCCGAGTTGACCGACGAACTAGGCAAGAGGTTCCACTACGAAACGGTGGGCGTCCCGGATTTGGTCGTCAAGCTCTTCATCGGCGCGCAGCAGTACGCCATCGAAAGTGGCGATGAAGTCATCACGTCCGCACTTGTAGAGGATGTCGCCAAAGCGCTTTTTGAACCTGCTCAAGGAGCGTTGGCGGCCTTCCGTCGCAACGAGAAGGGTGCAGCTGAGCAGGTAAGCACCGCCTTAGACGAGATGAAGCGCCAACCCGCTAGGAGCTTGGACGTAGACGACGTTAAGCGCTCTGGCCCTGATAAACGACTTGCCACGAAGGAGAAGAAGCAAACGAGTAAGGGTGGTAAAAAGCGTAATGGACGCAAGACAACGGGTTTGCTTTCCGTGTTTTTAGAGGCAAATGAACAGAACCGCTCTTCTTATGACGCCCTCGTTCAAGCGGGATATATCGCGCCGAAGGATGAGTTTGTTTCATCAAACGGTGCTTCTTAACTTCCCTCTCCCTTACCCCGACGAGCTTTTTTACAGCCTCTGCGCCCGCTACGGAGAGCGTACGAATTATCCTGACGCGAAGACGCTCGCCCTCAGGCTGTTCGGGAGTCGCAGCGCCCTGGCGGTCGTTGACCTACCGAACCACCTCGAGCACTTCTTTAATGCCCTTCCTGAAGGCTATTTCGACTCTGTCCACGGTATCATCGACGCTCACACGCTCCTGCCTTTCTACCGTCCCTTCTTGCCGGAGCAGCGCGCTACACAGATAGAAGAGGCGATGCGCTTTAACGGCACCATCCACTACAGCACCGGCGTCATGGCGAGCAAGGTTCGGGTACCGGAGCGGCTCCGCTACTGCCCGCTGTGCGCCGAAGAGGACGAAGTCGGCGCAAGAGAACCCTACTGGCGCCGCGCCCACCAGCTTCCCGGCGTTGAGGTGTGCCATGAGCACAAAGTTTTTCTTGAAGATAGTGAGGTGAAGACGAGCAACCGACGGAGCAGGCACACGTACGTCACCGCTCGAGCCGCCACTCTTCACAAAGCGCCTATATTTTTGAGTTCGCAAAATCACCTTCACCAAACGTTATTAAGGATTGCTCAAGGTGTCGCTTGGTTACTCGAACAGCGCATACTGACTAAAGGTTTGCAGACCTTCCGTACCAAATACAGTCAGCTCCTCGCGGAGAAGGGATACGCCACCTACAGCGGTCGCGTGCGTATCGGCGGCTTACTCTCCGCTTTCAAGGCGCACTACTCAGACGCGGTCCTCGAGCGCCTGCAATGCCCGCTCCCGGATGACCAGACGGAGACCTGGCTCCACCGCCTGTTGCGCCACCCGAAGTCCGCCCATCACCCGGTACGCCACCTTCTGCTCATGCACTTTCTGGGGCACTCCCCCCGGACATTCTTCTCGCTCGAGCTTGCCGAACCTTTCGGCGAAGGACCCTGGCCCTGCCTCAACCGGGCGACTAAGCACTATGGTGCGGGAACAATTAAGCAGCTCGAGTTGCACCACACGAAGGACCGCGGGAAACCTGTAGGAACCTTTAGGTGCCCGCAATGCCGGTTTACCTATCAACGCACCGGATCCGACAAAACAGAGCAGGACCGCTACCGGATTGACAAAATGGTGGACTTCGGCCCGCAGTGGCTTCACATCCTTGAGGAACTCGAGGCAGCTAACGTAAGCCTGAGGGAGAAAGCTCGTCGCCTGGGTGTATCGTCGCGGACGGTGCGGCGTTACGAGCGTTCTCAGGAAGGGCTACAGAGGGGGGACGTGAGCGTCGCTGACGTAATTGAACCTGACATGGTCGAGGCGAAGCGTCGTGAGTGGCGACATTTACAACAAGAACATCCCAGGCTCAGCGTTACACACCTTAGAGAACGCTCCCCCGCTCTTTACGCCTGGTTGTACCGCAACGATCGGGCGTGGCTTCAAGACCAGGGTGAGGCGCGTAGGGTAGAGCGTAAGGCCACGACGCGCTCGAGGGTTGATTGGAACGCCAGAGACAGAGAATTTGCCGGGCGTGTGCCGGGTATCGCTGAGTCGCTGCAACGTTCCGGCAACGAGCGACCTCGGAAGGTTTCGGTTGCGGCGATCGCCCGCGAACTCGGGTGCGTCAGCCTCATTCAACAACATATAGGCAGGTTGCCGCTGACGTCGCGCGCGATCGAGGCGCAGCTCGAGTCTCGTGAAGCCTTCGCGCTCAGGCGCATCGCCTGGGCAACTGAGCGGTACCGCCGCCGTAACGCGCAACCGAAAGCCTGGCAGCTGGTCCGTTTGGCAGCCATACGCCCCGATCTTCTCGAGCTACCTACGGTCCAGGAGGCCGTTAATCGCGCCGTGGCATTGTTACGAAACGGTGTGAGTAGGGGACACAAAGTCGATGCCTAGACGGGTCCTTTTCGGTAACTTCCCCTTTCCGCCTGACGAGACGGTTTATCTTCACTGGTTAGGAAGCCCGAGCCGAGATGGTAAAACAAAAAGCTGGTCACTCCCGGTCTCCTTTCGACCCTCAGAAGGGCCGCCGCAGAGGGTCTCTCTTCCCTGGGGCAGCCTGCCGTCGTTGCGGCTCGGGCAGTTTTATCAGGGCGGGCAGCCGCGACCAGAGGTTATCGGCGAGACGTATGACGTAGTCCTCGAAACGCAGCAACCTATCTACCTGCGCACGGCCATCCAGGCTGTGCGGCGGGAACACTACCGCCTTTTCACTCAAGCGAACCTTGACGAACCGTGCTTTTCCTTCCATACACAGGAGGGGTACAGGTTAATCGTCCCGGCTACCGAAATCGCCAGGGCGTGCTTCGCTCATAACCGCGTGCTGGCCCAGGCACTTTTGCGGCCCAACGTCGTACAGCAGTTTGTTCACAGCTTTGAATTTGAGGGTGATACGCTCAACATCTGGTTCTTACCGAAAATGCGAAGCTATTTGAGAAACAAAGCTTTCATCCGCCAGGTCGCTCGTTTGCTATCCTTGCCAGCGTTTCTTAGCGC
The DNA here is from genome assembly GCA_965214995.1 of Trueperaceae bacterium. Taxonomy (GTDB): domain Bacteria; phylum Deinococcota; class Deinococci; order Deinococcales; family Trueperaceae; genus CBDCCT01. The sequence goes on along the minus strand of CBDCCT010000002.1, from coordinate 1,232,670 downwards.
CTGGGAGAGCGTCTCTCGTCACCTAGCCGAGGAGCGGATCCCGTGGACGAGAGAGATGCTTCCCGACCTTCGCCCGGAGTGGCGCGTCAGGGGCATCTTGCACGGCAACGCCCTGCTCGTCCTCGAGATCCTCAAGTTCACGCTTGCCGACACGTTACCCGTGCGTTATGTCGGCTACGACATAGCGGGCCAGAGGATCAGGCACGTTGTCGATGTAGAGGACACGCCAACCGTTATTGAGGTGCCTACCCCAGGAACAACTCTAATAGATACGTCGGGCCAGACCACGTCCAGGTCTAAGCCGGTCCGCAGGCTCAACCTTGTGCCGCCGCCCTTACAAGACGTTGAAGATTTGGTATTGCGGTTGAAGGAACCCGAAAGTGAGCCAAAGCGTATGCCCAAGCTGATCATCAAGCTCATCGACGGGGATGAAGAGGTAGGCCTCACACAGGAAGGCGTAGGAGGAAAGCTGCGGCCGGGGGAGTTCGACGACCCGAAGACCAAGCAAGGCTCGCGGAAGAAAGCGGGAAGCGGTAAGCCTACCTACGAGCAAAAACAGCAGGAAGAGCTTACGAACGACGTGCGATTCGCGTGGTTCATGGACGACGTCCAGGAGTTGGGTAGCCGCCTCCAGACAGAGCCGACCTTTTTTCGGCAAGCCCTCCAGATAAGTTCTTCGGTAACCTTGGAACTCATCGTTGTTTCCTTGAAAGACCCCAGTATCCTGTCGGCTTGTCTTATCGAACTCGAGGAGGTAAGCAGCGGATCAGCCTCGACGCTAATCGTTTCATTATGAAGATAGCGTAGAGGAAGCGCAAAAGCTGAACGTCGTCACAGAAATATTAACGCGGGCAGTATCCCCCAAAGGAGGATGGCGACTTCAGGCGCTCGAGACAATCAAACATACGGAAGAGATTATCGACATATACAGGCTGAGGCACACAGGCAGTCCGTCAGAGGTGTGGGCGGACCGCGTGATGGAGAAGCTACAACGGCGCGGTAAATACAGCCTTACGGCAAATTCCAAAAGCCAATTCGACGCCGTCCAAAGTGACGAAGGTGTTGGAGCTGAGCGTGAGTGAGCCACTTGAGGAGGAGCAAACTTCCTTTCTTGAGATGCTTCAGGTTGAGGAGCTGTCCCCCTCGAGAATCAACGCCTCGACTCGAGTCTTGGCGGTCTCGAGGAGGTTTTTAGCCTCGTTTTCAGCGTTACGAGCTTGATGCACTTTGGCTTCTACAGCTTCGCCCAATTCGTTCATGCGTTCAGTGTCGAAAACAGGTATGAGGACGGTTTGAAAATTCGTTAGGCTGAGAAACGGGTTGATTTGTCCCGTACTCGCGTGCTCTGTCAGCATTTTGCCCGCCTGAGAGTTGAGCAAGCCCGCGATGTAGTAAGGGTGATAGCCGGGCTTCAGCCTCAAAAGTGCGACATCTTGATTGATGTTGGTCGGCTTCTCCAGGTCCTCGACAACCGCAACGTTGCCAACACGCCCCTTGATGGTTATAAGGATGTCGCCGTTCTCAAGTTGCGTACGGTTCAAAATCGTTTTGTGATGCTCTTTCAAGATTCTTTTGTCAGAATCAAAGTTCAGCTTGAAATCATGTACGTGCTCCGCTGTCAAGAACGTAATTTCACCCTCGGCCAGATTATGTCGTGTCGGCGTGTGGCCGTTGGTCAATGTCGTTACAAGTTTTCCCAAAGGCACCATCGCTTTGGGGTTCAAGCTTTCGAGAGCCTCGAGCGTGTTGTAATACTTCGGCTGGAAGTGCTCAGCGTCAAAGCGGCTGTCCTTTAACACCTCGTCAATCGAAGCGGTGTAGGTGAGTTGGGGGGAGAGGTCTAGGGTGCGGAGCTCGAGCGCCTCCAACAGCATCGTCTCAGCCTCTTGGTAGAGGTTTTGGGATTCCTTTTGCTTATTCAAAGCGGCTTCAAAAAGATTGCGAATACTGATGATGAAGACATCGTTAGGTATTGGAATCTTCATTTGCTTCGTGTCTGTCAAAGAAAGATGTTGCTGAATATTGCCTTGAAATAACCTCTCCATTTGCGTTAGCCCAAGCTCAGTGTTTAGATAAACGGCTAAGAAAAAATTGAAGTCCTCCGATAGTTTAGTTCGTATTGCGATAGTGTCTTGAGAAACATTACATTCCTCAAGTTGAACGAGTGATGCAGCGGGGACCGCGGTTTTCGAGAGAACGATGTCATGCTTCTTTAGAGCGGTTTTGGAATCTTGTTTATGGCGTGAAGGAGTGATGTAAGCCAAACCATTCTCACTAATAATGCCGCCCTTCAAGTTGCTTATTCGAACAAAGGGAACGCCCTCTTCAACATACTCGCTTGCCTTAATGTCAAAAATTCCTTTGTAAAACTTCGTCGTAATTTCGCCAAAACTCTTCGTTCTTGGAAAACTTGAGACGGCTTTTTCTACTCGTTGGTACTTTGGCAGATAGTATTCTGCGTCAATCCGCCGTAACCGATTCTCACTGACTGTACTTATTTTCTCTTCCAGTTCCGCCCCGGCGATGAACTCGGCTAGACTTAGCCAACCACCGCCAGGGCTTTGGAGAAAGGGTGGCGTTCCTCCTGGTCTTGCCAGAAGCCGAAGCCCTGCTCCCTGGCAAAGGCGATAAAGGCCTCGGCGACGCCGCTGGGCAGCTCGCCATCGTGGTTGTGCAGGTCGTGCCTGATGATGAGGTGGCCGTTCTTGTCGAGCTTGCGCTGGCCTAAGTCATCTTCGACGTAGACGTACTCGCCGCTGTTGTCCTTGCCGCCCTCCTGGCTCACCGCAAAAAAGATGGGGTAATTTTCGGCCCTGGGGCAGTAGTAAAGCGGGTCGCTGGCGTCGTCGTTCCACTTCTGGACGAACAAGACGCTCGTCTTGGTGCCGGTGTGGGGCTTGAAGGTGTTGCCGTGGAGCCCGACCACCGCGAGGATGCGCGCGTGCTCGGCGATGTAGTCGCGGATGCGCTTGTCGCTGATGTTGTTAAAGCGGCCTTGGGGCAGCACCACCGCCATGCGCCCGCCGGGGCGCAGGAAGTCTAAGTTGCGCTCGATGAAGAGGATGTCGCGCCCGACCTTGCCCTCCAACTTGCCGTTCTCTTTCGTGCCTAAGTCGTACTGTTGCAGCATCCGCGTCTCTTTGATGTCGCCCGCGAAGGGCGGGTTCGCCATCAATACGCCAAAGTTAAAACGCTTGTAGGAGTTTTTGTCCTCCTGGAGTTCCAGCATCCGGTTAAAGCCCGGCTCGTAGGTTTTGCGCCAGTTGCGGTCCTTGACGCGCTCGTCCCAGCCTGTATAGTCGAGCGTATTGAGGTGAATCACGTTGGTCTCGCCGTCGCCCGCGATCAGGTTGAGGGTGCGGGCCACGCGCACGGCTTTTTCGTCGAAGTCAACGCCGAACACGCGCATGATGTCGCGCTTGTCCGCTTCAGTAATGTCGACGTTGCTGAAAAGCTGCCCGGTCATGTGGAAAATCGTGTGGACCGGGAAGCCGCACGACCCGGCGGCGGTGTCCATCATGTATTCGCCGCGCCGCGGGTTGAGCATCTTCACGCACATGTCGATGACAAAGCGCGGGGTGAAGTATTGGCCCTTGTCGCCCTTGGCGCTCTTGTTGACCAGATATTCAAAGGCCTCGTCCACCACTTGCAAATTCGAGTTAAAGAGCTTGACGCTTTGGAGGTAGTCCACGCAGCGGTTGAGGTGCGAGGGGGTCAGCTCTAAGCGGCTCGAGTCCGCGAAGATGCCGCTCCACACGCCTTTCGCCTCGGCGAACAGCTCGTTAATCTTTTTGTAGAGCTGACCGTCGGAGAGCCCCGCCTGGCGAAACTCCATGAGGCGGAGCGCGCGCTTGGGCTCCCAGGCTTGCAAGGCGGCTTTGACCTTTTCGGGGTCGCTGCGCTCGCCCGGCTCGAGCTCTTCGGAAAGGTAAAACTCTAGGTACTGCTTGTCGGTGCGGCTCTTGTGTTCGTCAAAAAGCTTGATGTAGATGAGCTTGAACACCTCTTCAAACACGTCCACGCCCGCGTTGGCGAGCACAGTGTCTTCCATCTCCAGGATGATTTGCTTCAAGGACTGCCGCTGGTAAACGAGCTTGTCCTCGACGATAAGGTCTTTCAAGGTGAAGGGCTGGTTGAGGAGGTCTTGCAGCGTTTTGTCCGCGCTCGGGATGTCGCCCACGGGGATGGGGTCGATGTAGTTGGGCTCCTTGCGCTGGTAATACTCGATTTGCTGCCCGTTCGTCCACACGCCCATCGGCGCGCCCGTGGCGTTGCAGTACGAGTTGAGCTGTTCGCGCCCGTCCTTTTGCTTGGGCTTTTTCACCTCGACGATGATGTATTCGGCGGTGGTCCGCTCCTTGTCCATCACCACGATGTCGGCGCGCTTGCGCTGCCTGCCAATATGCACCACGTGCTCAACGTTGATGTGGCGCTTTTCGTAGCCGTAGCCGTGAATGAGGCGCGCCAAATAGAGCTGCCGCACCACCTCCTCGGGCTTGAGCACGAGGTCTTTGTTGCGAACTAAACATCTCACGTAGTGCTTGGTCTGGCCCTTGCTCGTCTTGCTGGTGATGCGCGCCGCGAGCGCGCTTATCTCCTCTTCGCTGAACAGGTCTAAACCGTAGTTGGAATCCTTGAGAACGTCACGGAGCGGGTCGAGGCGTTGCGGGTTCGGGCTTAGCGCGACTTGCATGATTCACTATAACGCGTCGCCTCAGGGGCTGGCGAAGGGGCTCGAGGTCGGCGGGGGGAGAGAAGAAGACGGTTAGCTCTTTTATCGTTGTGATACATGCGGTTACAGCTCACGATAGGCCAAGGAGCAGAAGCTGAAGCGTCCGCGTTTAGCCCGCTCGAGGCTTACCGTTCTTCCAGCGCCCATGAGCAGGACCCTTTCAGCTGAACTCCACCCGCTCCCACACCACCGCCAGAGCCTCAAGCAGGGCCTGGGCCAGCGGCTGGCTCTCGCGCCACCCGCCGCCCGGCACGAGGAGGTGGATGAGGTTCTGCAAGGCGCTGAGAAGGTCGGCGTGTTCCTTGAGAATGTCAGCGACGTAGGACAGGTTGGCCTCGTTGTCGCGCCTGGGGTCGGGCTCGCCTATCCAAAGGAGGCGCTCGAGGGCGGCGGCCAGCTCGGCGTCGTTCATAATGCCCGGCTCCCGCGGCACGCTCCCCGAGAGCCGAGGCGCGTCACGCCTGCCTCTGCGGGGCATCCGGCGAGCTAGCGGAGGCGCTCTTGAAGAGGAGCTCCTGGCGGTCCTGTAGCGCATAGAGCCCCCACAGCAGCGCCGTGGTCAGCCGGAGCCCCCCCTCGGCCCAGCGGGCGCTCGCGAGCAGCGCTTGGCTCAGGTCCTTGAGCGCGCGCAGGAACAGGTCGCGCTCCTCAACGAGAGCCTTAAGCCTCTTGATCGTCTCCTGAGGGGTCGGCTCCGCCTCGTCCTCGCCCCACACCAGGCGGGCGGCGATGACGGCGAACTCGTGGTCGCTCACCAGGACACTCTCCTTACCTCACGAGAGGTGTGGGGCAGAAGGCTCTTCCATCTTCCTACTGTCGCTGACACAGGCTCAGCTCCTTAAGTGGTTAATCTAAGCGTTGGATGTTGATACTTGACGTTCGACCGTTAGTTCAATATATGATAATACAAATAGTCGAAGTATTAAGTCAAGCCGGACGGTTGTAGAGTCAGGCGTGGCCATACGCTTCTCGCTCGACCGCTTCCTGGAGCGTCACGAGCTGACCAGGTACCAGCTTGCCAAAGAGCTCGAGGGCGTGATCGGACACACGACGGTCTACTACCTGGCGCGGGGCGAGGAGGTCCAGCGTGTCGACCTGAAGTCGTTGGAGGCGGTCGTGAAGGGGTTGGAGCGGTTGATTGGTGAGCGCGTCGCCTTAGAAAGCCTCATTGAGCTGGAGAGGTAGTTGGATTCCGCTGTCGAACTCGATTTTGTTGTTGGGCTCTTTCCTGATGTGCTTTGTAGTATGGTGGAATTTATGAGAGAAGGAAGAAATGTAGCACTCAATATTAAAAACAGCGAGGCGCACGACTTGGCGCGTGAGCTGGCCGAGGCGACGGGTCAGAGCATGACGCAGGCGGTTATCGGGGCGCTGCGAGAGGCGTTAAGAAGAACGGAGCGGCGCGGGCCGCCGCTGTTGGACAAGCTCGAGGCCATCGCCGAGCACTGCGCCTCTCTGCCCCTTCAGGATGACCGCCCCGCCGACGCCATCCTCGGCTACGACGAGCGGGGTATGCGGAGCTGATGGTGGTCGATACTTCTGCTTTGGTTGCTGTTCTCTCGGGCGAGCCGGAGCGCCGCACCTTCAATGAAAAGATCACCGAGGCGGAGGCCTGTCTCATCTCGGCGGGTTCTTACCTAGAAATTACCATCGTGATCGAGGCACGCTACGGCTACGAGGGGGCGCGTGATTTGGCTTTTTATCTTCAGGAGGCAACCATTACCGTCGTGCCGTTTGACGCCCAGCAGGCGGAGCTCGCCCGACGCGCCTATGCAAAGTACGGCAAGGGGAAGTACCGGGCGAGCCTGAGCTTCGGCGACTGCTTCGCCTACGCGCTCGCTAAAAGCCGGGGCGAGAAGCTACTCTTTAAGGGCGAGGACTTCGCGCTGACCGACCTTAAGGCCGCTTAGGTAGAAAAAACGTCTCCACTTCATCGTCTTCCAAACGAACGAGCAAGCGAAGTGTGGAAAGCCTTTGCGACTGACGAGCGCCTTGTAGACAAGGAAGCATCAGCACTTGCCGCCCCGAAGCCCGCACGAGCCGCGGATCCGCGCCGACCTCCGGCTACCAGTGATCCTGAGTCGTTCCGCGTATAGGTGTAGCGGGTTGACAAGGGGGTCTATCAGCAACGAGAGCGACAGCTTAGGCGGGATAGAGCACACCAGATGCACGTGGTCTACTTGCACGCTTCACGCTAGCACCTCTTCTTTCCATTCGCCCAAGGTCCTGATGTCCTTCTCAACCATCTCCTCCACCGCACCTGATCAGCACTCGCCAGCGATAGTTCGGTGTCCACACTATGGGGTAGCCGCATTGGTAAACAACGTGCGTTAGCTTCCGGTACTTCGGCATACGCCAGCATACGGCACAGCCGAACAGACATCACCACCGTCATCGACGGTGGGTTCCCACGAGGGACTGAACTCTTCAAACTTAAACCCCGTATCGGGTTGCAATCTCTTAGCAGAGCGCAACTACTTCCACGAGGGGGAGGAGTGGCCGGAGACGGCGCTGAACATCTGGTTGCAATCTCTTAGCAGAGCGCAACTACTTCCACACTCTCACCGCGACTTAAGCAGAAGAAAAAGGCTCTTGGTTGCAATCTCTTAGCAGAGCGCAACTACTTCCACTTTTTAGACTCTGAAACCCAAGTTACTGCCTTCTCGTTGCAATCTCTTAGCAGAGCGCAACTACTTCCACTGCACCTAAAATGTAGCACGTCCCCCACGGGGTTTGCAAGCCCCTCTGCGGCGTATACACCGATTATACATTGGTCACTCGGATGCCATAAGCAGATACTTGCAGTTTCATCGTCCAGGACGGATGCGGCAGAATTAGCTCTTTTCCTCCTGCGGCAGGGGAGGGTATACAACCATCATTATCGTAAATTCTACGTTTTTTGCATAAGAAGTTGTCGCCGAAGGCCGTTTCGCCGCAAATCGCGGACGAGTGGTGTTGAGAAAAAGCGTGAGCGTCAATTTTTCTATAGGTCTATGTTGCCGACCTTGTGTATAGCCTATACACACAGGCCGGTTTAAGTACGGTCTGCGGTCGGGTTCCGTTTTTCGGGAGAGGCCCCCTTAAAGAGTAGGCGGGCACAGCGGCACCCGCCGAAACCTAGCTCTTTCTCGGCGCCGCCGCCATTCTCCTCAGGTTTCCCAAGTGGAGGTAACCTGTAAGTGAAGAGAAACATGCGCCCTCCGGAGATCACGCGAGGCTTTGCAAGTTCGAACTTACACGGTATGGTTAGAAGAATGCAACGGTAACTCTTTTTACAGTGGCTAGCCTTTCGACGTCTTGGCTGCTTGCCTGGCCGACTTAACGGCACCGCAGGTGTCGCACTTAGTTGAGCCAGGAGGGCAGAGTCTACTTCGAGCTTTTTGGAGAGTTATGGTGAACGTTGACTCCGATACCCCCTCCCCCTCGCTTACCGATTTCCTAAAAAAAGCCGGGCTAGAGGGTGAGCACTGGAGCGCCCTTCTCATTGACGTTGATTCGGTGCAGCGCTACGTGCTCGAGTCGCCTCGTCTGCCCGAAATCCGGGGGGCCAGCATCCTTTTGGCCGAAACTGAGCGGGACCTGTTCGGAGAAACAGGCGAGTGGCTTACTAACGGGAAGCTGCAACCTGTTAAACATGATGGACTCGAGATGTTTCCGGTCTACGCTGCTGGCGGAACGGCGCTCATACTGGTCCCCGAGGAAACGGCGGGGTCGACCGAGCGGGCTCAAGAGGCGCTCCGTAGCATCCGCCGCGAATACGGGGAGAGACTTGGCACCGTCAACCTCAGCGGCGCAACGCTTGCCGTTGATGATGCGCTCTATCCTCCAGCAGGTGAGCCGCAGACGGCGCGCCCGGAGGACGCCTGGTACCGAGAGCTCAACCCTTTCCAGAAGGTTATGCGGCACCTCGTGGCGGGGTTGCGCCGCGCCAAGGATCAGCCGGACTATGTTGCGTTCTTCCCGCTCGAGCCGCTCGAGCGGCCCGCGGACACTGTGCCAGTGCGTCCGGCAACCGAACGCGTTCCTGTCTCCCCCGCCGAGGAACGTTTCGGCGATCCCGAAAAAGGGTACAAATTCCTAGACTGGGTAAGCTATCAAAAGGACGAAAACCGGCGGGGAAACAAGGGGAGACTTCTCGAGAGCTTTGTCTCATACTACAGGAACAAGCGCAACCTCGACGAAGAAGACCTAAGCAAACTCGATCCTCCAACCGACCTCGCGCACATTCGGGAGCTTTATCAGGATAAAGAGCACCCCTATGTCGGTTTGGTCTATTTCGACGGCAACAGCATCGGTAGCTTGCTCGAGCGCTGTCAGTCGCCCGCCGATTACGCTCGGCTTTCACGGGGGCTCGCCGCTTCTACACAAGAAGCCGTTTCTCAAGCACTTTTTGAGACGGTAAATCGCCTGGAAAAGGATAAAGGGAAGCAACTGCTCAACTTCAACACGTTGCCTTTCGAAGTCGTCGTCATAGGAGGAGATGATGTTTTAGCCTTCTGCCCTGCAGGTGTAGTCCCTTTCCTAGCTGCCAGACTCTGTCAGCTATTCAACGAAGCGTGTTTGGCTAATGAGGACCTCGCCTCGCTCTCCTTCAAACTGGACAAACCTTTAACTGGCTCAGCAGGCTGCGTCGTATCTGGGTCTAAACACTCGGTGTTATACCTGGAGCGCCTTGCTAGGCAAGCTTTAGACAGGGCAAAAAGGGCTGGGCGCGCGAGCGCGCACGGGTCAGTCTACTTCGAACTCGTTGACAACGATAGAACAAGCCTACGGCCTGAAGACAGTTTGGAAGGGTCCAAAGGCCAAGGTCAAGACAAATGGCGTCTAACGGAGTTTCCCGCCACCCCAGCCCTGACACTCGAACGTTTAGAACAGGCCAGGCGGCTCAGGGCTTGCGACGATTTTGGCGCAACAACGCTGTCTCATTGGTCAGCTAGGTTGAGTGGTGGGTTATCTGTCCACGTCAGCAACGCCTTCACGCGAAAAGTCCGTCAGAAGAGAAGTTCCGAGAGAATCTTGATCAAAATGCTTGAGCAAGAGCAAATAAGCCTTTCTAGTGAAACGCTGCCTTGGTACCTGAAAGATGGCATCTGGATCACACCTGTGCTCGATCTTTCAGCACTTTATCGGCTCATGCCTCACAAGGTGAAGGCATGAGATATCTCGAGTTTCGAGTTAAATTTTCTATCGACTCTCTCCACGTCGGTGCGGGAGCGGACCTTGTTTCGGACGCCAGTACACGGCCCGCTGGTCCCGACGCGCTAGTAGGCGCAATACGTGAGAGGTTTTATAGCTTCGAAGGCAGGATGCGCCGGGACAAGCTTGATGACACTGGGTCATCAAGGGATGGTCGTCCGATGCACGAGCGTGTTTTCGGCCAAGGTGCTCGGGGTAAAGCAAGGCGGCTCGAGATGGTCGATTTCGTAGCACCCCAGCGCGAGGAGGTTGTAGTACGCCAGCGCCACAGACGTGATGAGGGCACGGGCGTTGTCAGCAACGCAGCACTCTACAGCTACGAGGTGAGCCCTCCGGGGTTGCCTGAGACGTACGAAGCGGTTATCAGACTCTACGCTCTCCCTGAAGAAAACGACGGGCTGCTGCTAACAAAAGACGCTGCCCTTTTCGGCTTGGCGCTTTTGGGCCTCCCCGGCCTTGGCGGTCATCGTTCGGTCGGCGAAGGACGCTTTGCCGTACAAGAATGTCGTTTGCGCTCCGAGGGACTTCAGCCCGTCATCAACGATCAAGACCGCAAAGTGGTCCTTGCCCGTTTGCGGGGTTGGCTCAACAATAACTCTCCGACCGCGACATTTGATCATAAAGCGGCTCACCTAAAGAGTAAGCACGCCGAAGATGATCCTAGACAGCTTTACCGAATTGTGCTTCATAACCTGCAGCCCCTACGAATAACCTCACGGACACTTTACAACGAGCTCGAGTGTCTGACCTACATCCCCGGTAGAACCTTGGCCGCGGCACTCGGCGGCTTTGCGAGGCGGCTTTTCGGTTCAGGCGACAACGATACTATGCTGCTTGGCGGAGCCTTAGATCGCCGTGTGTCCCTTCTGCCTATCGGCGATTTACACGTACTCTATCCCACGCCGAACGGGGCAGAGGTAGACACCGCCGAGGGAGGGCGCTTGCCACGTACGAGTGTAAGCGGCAAGACCAATCCGGGCTTTTTCCATGTAGACGCGTCGGCTAGAAGTGAAACGTGTTTCGGCGTTTTCGACACGCTTGCAAAGCAACTTTTTCACATTCAAAATAAACAACGCGCGCCCGTCGCACCCCCGTTCAGCCCGCCTCACGGTTTGCCCCCGCCCTTTGACGTGAATACTACTGTTGTGTCCTGCTCCGACAGTTTTCGGCTAGTGGAAGGCCAGCCAGTAGGCGTGCGGACGCGCAAAGAGACCCATACGCGGACCGCGAATAACCCTGACAAGGGCGTAGCGCAGGAGGGACAGCTCTACACGGCGCAGGAGGTAAGCACAGGCCAAATCTTTGCCGGTGACGTTTGGCTTAGCAGCGCGGAGTATGAAGCCTTAAACAGGTTGCTCGAGGAAGGGTATCAGCATGTTGAGCTCCTGTCCTCTACTCCCCTTATCCTGTCGTCCCTGTTCGACACGAGCGCAACCGGTATCCTGCCCAACCTGGGCGCGCGTACCAGTATGGGACGCGGAACGGCAGAAGTCGCGCTTCTTGAGAAAGAGGCCAACCTTCCGGAGCGGCTCGAGTCTTTTTGGCAACGGTTTGAAGGGGAGGGCGTAAGCGAAGCTCGGCCACTGCTGCCGGTGACCTTGGAAGCCCCAGCGCTGTTTTGGGACCTGGCTCGGCGGGCGAAGCTTGATCCTACACCCGCCGAGTTCCACCCTGCGCTCGCGGGCAGTGAAGAGGTCTTTCGCTCGGTGGGAGCCGTAACGCTTGGCGGCTTTCGCGGGGACTGGGGTTTACCCGCACCAAGTTATTTGGCGGCTGAAGCGGGCTCGGTGTGGGTGTTCAAACTCCCGGACGAGAGCGACGTTGCCTTGGTAGCGGAACAAGTAGAACGTGAGGGTATAGGCAAAGAAACAGCGCTCGGTTTTGGGCGGGTGAAGATTGCGCACGAAGCGCACACGTGGCAGGAGGTTCACTGATGGTCAAACACTTTGATAAGGAGGTCGAGCGCCGGTTGGAAAAGGAGGGGTGGAGGGAAGGCATGGCGAGGCAAGCTCGAGCCGTTTATGGACTTGACGTGTGGGCCGACAAAATCTGGCTCGAACGAGTAGCCATACCGCCCCTTAAAAGCCCAGAGGATGTCCCGAGTAACGCCCAGTGGGGACGTCTTCTCCAGGAAACCGGGCGCGGCAGCAAGGCCCTCGAGCGCTGGCTCGGTCACCAGCAGAGTCGCGCGGGAAGTCACGAGCTGTTGAGTGATGCTTTTTGTCGAGCTTTAAGTACAACGCTGAAGTATTGGTACGAAACGGTCGACCAACAACCCGGTATGTCCAACACGAGTGCGTGGCACGCGGCTATAACACAACAGGTGATTCGGGAGTGGCGCGAAGTTGCTTTGGGCGTGAGGGGACAGAAACAGTGAGCACTTTTGCCACCTTTGAGCGCGAACTCCACATTCGCTATCGCCTTGAGTTAGATAGTGAACTACATGTCGGCGGCGAAGGTGATGGTTATGAAGATTTGCTCGTCGAGCTTGACGGCGAAGGCCTTCCTTATGTTCCAGGATCAGCCCTTAAAGGTGCGTTGCGCGCTTATGCAGCTAGCATTCTTCCCGTCGTACTTGGAGAAGGGTGGGGTAAGGCACTCCTCGTGAATGTCTTCGGCGGGGAACGTGACGGCGATGCGAATGCTGCACGGCTATGGGTCGGACACGCCTGCTGGGACGGCAAGAGTCCCCTACCGCCGCTGCATAGTAGGGGACGTACCGCGGTCGACCCCGGACGCGGTACGGCTGAAGAGAAAGCCCGCTTCGACATACAGTCTGTCCGTCCAAACACCCTTCTTTCGGGAGAACTGTTTGTCCGAAACCCCGACGATGAGACGCTCGCCGTTTTGGGACTTCTTTTTGATGGGCTAGAGCGGGGTGAGCTTCGTTTGGGGCGAGGAAGCGCAGCGGGTTACGGTGAGTTGCGCCTTGCCATAGCCGGTCTCGCAGATGTCGCGTCGATTGAGGACGAGTTTGTCTGGCTGATGGGTGACAAGCAAGACGACATTCCGACGTTCTTGAATCAGTGTGAGACATGTTGGAACGAACTCACTAGCCGTTCCACGGCGGGTCCGCACAACGCGCCTCTTTTTGTGCGGGAGGAGCCTCTTCGTTACCGTTTCAACCAACTAAAGCTTAGTATGTCGCTCACGCCCACGAGCCCGTTTCTTGTTGCCAGAGAGGGCGATAGGCAAGATTACGAAGCAGACCTGACCCCCGAACTTGTCCCAACTCCCTGGGGCCCACGCTACGGCCTCTACGGCTCGAGCCTACGCGGGCCGCTACGCGCGCGCTGGCGGTACTGGTGTAATGCGCTCAACCTACCCGGCGGCGCGGACCTTTTCAGCCATCCGCTCTACTCGGTTTTTGGTGACGGCGGCGAGTTGGCCTCGCGTCTCTACGTTTCGTCCGCAATTCCTGCCCATTTAGATGACGCCACGCCGCCAGCGAGACCCCCCAGCGTTCGTCGGCCTCGCGTCGCGCTCGACGCCCTCAACCAGCACGTCATCGGCGGGCCTTTCACCATATCCGCAGCGACAAAGCGCGACATCGAAGGTGGAAAACTAAGCGCCAGCCTGACCCTCCGCAACTTTGAGCTGTGGCACCTCGGACTGCTCGGACTTGTGCTACGCGATATCGGCTTGGCGAGCGCAGCGGGCAGCCCGGCGGGGGTTCACTGGGTGCGCTTTGGTCACAATCAGACCAACGGTTTCGGGGGCTTTGCGCTCGAGTTCACCGGCCTCGAGATTACCAACTGGCGCTTACCTTCTGACACAATACTCATTGGGGCTGACAACCAAAAAGCATATGGTCTGCCTATCAAACTAGACAGGCAAAACGTTCAGCTATCATTTGGTGCAGCACGCGTCGGCGTATCTGCTAACCAAATCGAAAGATTCTTCGCGTGGATTCTCAAGCACTGGCAAGACTGGCACGAACGCTGGTCGCAAGATTCACGTAAAGAGGTCCAACTATGAGCTACGTTTGGGCAGGACGTCTCGATCAAGATGAGGTGCGAGCACTCCTCGAGAAGTGCAGCGGCGGTGCATGCTGGTGCGAGCAGCGCGGCTACGGGCTCAGACCCTCGCTCAGAACAGGTAAACCTTCCATCCCGCTCTCCGACGAAGGTCGCATGTTTTGCGCGGCGCTCGAAGTGCGCTGGTGGTCAGCAGGATCGGCATTCGATGTGCGAGTTCTGGCTGATCAACCCCCTGAAGGGCTGCCTGGCGACGATATAGGAGGCTACACGACACGAGAAAGCCACATCTATTTGCGGGGCACCTGGCAGAGAGGGCAGGAAACCGACCAGAAAGCGTGGCTCGAGGAGAAGTTTTATCTGCCACTGAACCATCCACCCCCCGATACCGCGGCTGACGGAAAATTCTACCCGCGTCTCACCGTTGAGCTCTATCTCGACGCCGAGGGGCGCGCCGCCTTTCAACGATATAAACACCTGGACCTTACGCATAGGCCGAAGAGAGGCTAGCATGGCAGAAGATACTACACACGACGGTGCTGATGAGCACTACAAGCTGCCTCAAAAAAAGCCGGGCAATCATATTAGGATCGCGCCCTTAAAGCCGACCGACGATTGGCAAGAGCCTCCTCCGCACGACCGCTCGCAAGACGCCCAGCTTACCGGGATCATCGAGCTGACACTGACTACCCTAGAGCCTCTTCATGTCGGGGCGGGCACGCTAAAGGTAGTTCAAGAGGAGCTTGTAAGGAGTACGGCGCGAGACGAAGATGGACAACTTGTCATACCCCGTTCAAGCTTACGTGGCGCTATTCTTGCGAGTTACCGGCGCTGCAAACCCAATGGTATCGGGCCTACTGGGGTCCAACGGCTGAATTGGGGCACTAGTTTTAGACCCAACAAGCCCGCCGAACTTCCGAAACAGGTTTCCCTGCAAATTGCCTTTAAAAATTACAAATCCAAGTATAGCGGGCAATCTATAAGCTACGGAGAGTGGGTAGAGGATTGGGAAACAGCTCCCGATCAAGTGACAATCATAAAGTATCGTCGAATGCGGGACGATGGGCTTTACGAAATCACAGTGAAAATCCCTAATGATAGGCGTCCTGGCGTTGTTGTTAGGTGTCGGCGGATTGAGCATAAGGGGACTCCTGTCACCAGCAAAGAGGAGCTCAAAAATCTTGCAAAAAGGGAAGCGCAGGTCACGCTGGTAAATGCAGAGCAGCGATGTACCAATCCGAGAGAGAACGCTGGCTCCGGGCGCTGGACCGACCTGGATTACGAAAAGAGTTACACAGATGATAGGACAGTGCCAACTAGCAAAGTGCGAATTGCTCTCAATAATAGACCACTTGCTGGTGAGGGGGCCGGGGTGCGCGTAGGTAGCATCACGGTTAACGGTGAGGAGTTGCGAGGTGAGGTGAACGCTGTTTTTCAAAATGAGTACATCGACAATCCTCTTTTTGATCCCGCCGAGCGCCTTTTTGGCACGGCACGCAACAAGGGCTACCGAAGCCGTTTGACCTTCGACGACATCGTTTTTAAGAGTGTCGAGTCGAAGGTGACGTACGTTTCAGAACCCTTTGCTCCGCGGATGCACGTTCTAGCAGAAGAATTCTCACTTAAAGAGGATGGCACTCAGGTCACATTTTTCAAACCACGGGGCCGACGAACCTACAACGGAGAAAGTGTGGAAGGTAATAAGACGGTTGCCCTCGAGGTCGTACCTGCCAGATGTACGGCTAAAACGACTCTCCAGTTCTCTAACCTCACTGCCGCGGAACTCGATGACCTACTCGACGTTTTACAACAGTCGGTTGTTAAGGAGCATAAAGGGTTGCGTATCGGAGGCGGACGTTATGACGATCTGGGCGCAGTTTCTATAGGTGAGCCCGTAGTCAAGCTCTACCCGGACATCAGGCAAGCGGCCAGCTCCTGGTCGCTGGCGTGGACCGTAAAGACGCCACGGCAAATCAAGGAACTCAGAAGTAAGACGGATGCGGAGGTGGGTAGGCATGACGAAGAAATGTAATGAGTCTAGTCTGCTCCGCGTTTTGCGTATGCTCCTCGAAACCCTCGAGCAAGAGCGCATCAAGCAAAAAGTGGTGACAGAGGTTGATGGGGGAGTGAGAGCACTTCTCGACGAAATTATGGTCGCCGCGCCTTGGAAGTCGCATAAGGGTCTGAGAGCTTCGGACAGGGCATGTTGGGAAGAGCTGTTTGGGGAAGGCGGTGTGTTTCCAAACGGGACCATGCCCGAAGAGAATCACGCCAAGCTTTCGTCTTCTCGTGATCTTATGGCTGCAAAGCTCGCCATATATACTGCTAAAGCCGCGCAAAACAAGTTGAGCTTTGAGCATCTGAAGGCAATCGTATACGCTGAGTCGCTCGAGGCTAAACCACCTGACAATGAAGGAGCAGTTATGCTTGTGGGCGAACGTGCTGACGGTAGCTTTATTATTCAACAAGCTGACAGGAGTCGCGTATCGGTGAGTGCCGGTCAACTTCAAGGCAACCCGAAGATTGGCGATACGCTCGAGTGGTCAGCGGGTGAAAGCGTTTGGAGGCCAGTAGGATGAGCGTGTATGTTGCTACGTTTGGGCGTGACCCAGCACCCGTTGCGCTGGGGCTGGATTGGGCACTGGGTTTGAGTAGGCGTATGTCTTCTCCTATAACTAAGATTCTGCTCATTTCAGAAAGCAGTAGAGTTCAGAACAGTCGGCGCACTAACAAGTTGAAGGAATTCTTGAAAGACATGACCCCCAAGCTAGACGCAGGAAGAGTTCCTGTTGATTCACTGTTATGTGAGTCGCCCGGTGGGAAATTATCCCCAAGATTTTCAGATTGGAGTAAGGATATAGCTGCGAAATTGGAGGGGCTCGGTGATACTCCGATTTACATAAATCTTACAGGAGGCTCGAAGATGCTTTCGCTAGCGGCCTTAGAGGCTGCCCGAGCAGAGAAAAACGCTTATGTTTTCGTTGCTAACGGCTACGACCCTGGAGGTTTGAGTGCTACCCTTGTTCAGACTCCTCTAGCACAGGAGAGGACGATTCCTTCAGCTAAAGGATTATCGAAAGAAGATTATGTCAAGTTGTATAGGCACGACCTTGATAGCGAAAAAGTGGATGAAAAGTTTGGTGCCGCGGTCAAGGTGGCTGGGCGCTACTATAAGACGTATGAGCATCAGGGCAGGCTGTTTGTTATAAGTACTGTAGCGGTTCCACATGTGAAACCCACCCCTATGATGCAGCAGCACCGTCAACATACCGAACAGCTAGGCGGAACTTTAGCAGTCCCCCTCTTTCAAGCAATGTCGGAGCAGGATTATAGAAAGGAAAAGGAGAGAGAGAGAAGCAACGCTACAGAGAATCAAATAAGGCAAGGCTACCAGAACTATTTACGAACAAAGCAGAAACGCGCACAGAGGCTTGGCGGTTCGCTAATTAGAGGAGATTGCCGTGACGAGCAAGTTTTAAATACAGCAATCCAGGACGCGCTGAAAAGTTGGACAGAATCTTCTCAATCTGATCAGCTCAAGAAGCAAGACGTAGCCGCGCCTAGCGGTCAGCGCACGCTCATCTCTCTTGTGGGAGATCAACCCATTCCTACCTTGGTCTCCTTTTTTGCGCACAAGCTAGACCAAGTTTACCTGGTGACGTCACCACAAAAGATTGTCACTGCCAAGCGGCTTAAAGTTTTTTTAGAAGGTTTAGAAGGTAAGGTGAAGGTGCAAATATTACCTGACGCTGGTCCAGGTAGCGCCGAGTCGACCAAAAGCATAGTTGCATCTATAGTTGAGAAGTGCGGCAATAAAGAGATGTTCTTGAACCTTAATGGCGGTACAACCCTGATGGCTATCGGAGCGTATCAAGCCAAGGGTCAAGCCGTAGCTGAATATGTGAATCTCGATCGCATTTTCCAACTCATGGACCACGGCGCGAATGGAGAAAAGGTGCGATTGGACCTAAACGTTGATGCATTCTTGAGAGTTCACGGCTTCCGGCTCAAAGCTTCGCCGCATAGTAATATGGAGCTAGATGAAAAGCTATATAAACTAGCTATCGATTATTTGCGGGAGCGAGACAACATCAACCTTAAGAACTTGAGTAAGAACTCCAATGTTTTTTCACAACATCAACCTTAAGAACTCCAATGTTGACGAGGTAGGCAAGGAAAGCAAGAACTTCCGAAGGTTCCGCGAGAAGTTTGAACAGTTATGTCCTACGTCGGAGTTTGATGAGGGCAGACCTGGCGAGTACGCGGCCTACTATGAGATAAAGCAAGTCCTTAACGGTGGTGAAGTGCTTTTCGAACCGAAAGTTATCTATCAGGATTGGGACTATGAGCAAGACTGTGATGTCGATGAAATCGAACGAGCAGAGAATGACTTTGTGAAAAGCGAACCTGACGTACTTGCGTTGTACAACGCCGAGCTTCTAACGGTTGATGCAAAGCCGTCTATAGAAAGGGCGCTATCAGAAAATCACCTTGAGGACAGCTCCCAAATGATCATTTCCCAAGCGTTTGGAGGTCACTACGCGCGAGGCATGATCCTGGCGCATAAGCCTAAGAACGTGAAGCAGGTAGGAGATGCGTTTCAGTACGCAGTGCAGCAGAAAGATCAACTCACACTCGCCACGCGTTTTGATAAGTGCCGAGATGTCATGATCTTTCCTCCTAGTAACCCCGAAAACCCGGAAGCACTTTTTCGAGAGTGGGGTTGGCTCGATGACGGATGAGAGGCGGCGGTGACCCGGTTGTGGTTTCATGTAAGGGCAAGCAAGGGCCATGCCGATGCTCAAGGTGCTATGGAAAGCCACATGCTCCCGCAGCCGTAGCCAGTTTTCACACCGACACCAGAAAACTCGGCGAACTGTGCGAGAAGCACCGCAACCCAGGCGTCTTCATCATCGGCGAGACCGAACATGGCTCTGCCTCGAAAACCTTTCAGGCTGCTCTTCCCTATCTTTTGGCGGCACGTTTGGGTGGTGTCTTCCAAACAGTCGATATGGGTGTCGAACCAACGGCTGTAGTCGCCCCCCAGCGGGTAAGGACTCAGCGCTTGCCACCGAAGGGCCAAGCCGTTCCAGATCACACGGGGGACAGGGTGCAAAAGCATTCGCTTCTTGTGCGAGAGCGCTGTGCAGCTCAGGAAGTAGCACTCGAGGAGACGAGGCGGCTTGTTCTGTCGGACTTCTTCGATTAGCCTCCTGTAGGTCTTGCCGCTCAGCTCGAGGCCTGAAACAAACCCTCGCAGAGCTTCTCCGCTTTGCCCTACATCCGTCCCTACTCTAAACGCATCCAGAAAAGGTTCTACCAGGGCCTCGTCTAGCACATGAAGATAAAAGACGAACTGCTCCGGCTCACCAGAGGATGGTTCCAGTACGACGGAGAAAGGCTTAGCCCGCTGGACATGGAGCGCTGTCACTAGCTCTGCGTCGGTCGCTGCCACCGCCCTATACACGAGCCCGTGTACGGCGACGCCGGGGTAGCCGTGGGTTGCATCAAAAGGCCTTGCTAACGTGAGCGTAACCTTTAACCTGTACGGCATCCAGCCTCCCTCTTGACAGGTCAAACAAATTACGCTACTATACCCGAGCTTGTGATCGCCCTCGGGCGATCATGGAAAATAACAGAAACCCAAACCGTCAGCACAAAAAATTAGAACTCTCCCCCGAGCACCTCGAGGCCCTCCGCACCCATCTGCTCGAGCATTACCATGTGCTCGCAAACCAGCTACGCGCCTCCAGCGAGGCCCGCCAGCTTGGGGCCGACGTGGTGACAGACGCGCTGCACCACGTGCTCTACGACGAGCTCGAGCGCGTGCTCCTGGATTACGACGGGCGCGCCGACCTCGTTTCGTACGTTTTCGGCGTGGTCCGCAAGGATTGGGCGGTGGGCGTCCGCGCGCAGTGCAAGGCGCGCTTCCGGGAAGTCAAAAAGGAGGTCACTTATCCGCTTGGTGAAGGCGGCGAGGAGCTGTCCGTCTGCGAGGAGGACGAGTGGGGGGGCGACCCCGCCGAGGTCTACGGGCGCAAGCACAGCGCCGACCGCTGGTCCGGCTTTAGCAGCGCCGACTTCTTGAGAAAGCTGCACGAGGAGCTGTCCGCCTTCGCCGAAGCGTGGGCGCGGGAGGACGCCTCCACGCCGGAGGAGCAGCGGGCGAGGGAGGTGGTGTACGAGGAGGCGCTGTGGGGCGTCCTCGAGACGATGCGCGCCGGGAAGCCCCCCCGGACCCCCACCGGCAAGCTGCGCCTCGAGCCCGAGCGGCGTCGGCGCTTCGCGGAGCTCGCCGGGCGCTCCCCCCGCACCGTGCAGGACTACCTGCGTGACCTCGAGCCGCGCGTGCGGGGGCTCGAGCGGGGCTGACTGCCGAATTTCCGGAGACCGACCCTTATAGAGGTAGAGGCAACGCACTCGCACCTTTTTAAGGGAGGTCATCATGAGCAGGAACGCCAAACGCGTCGGCCAGATTCAGAAGTTCCCCTGTCACAGCCCCAAGTGCAAGGGGCAAACCCGGAAGCACCAGTTCGGCAAAAGGGGGTTGACCGGGGATTCGTACTACTGGAAGTGCCTCTCCTGCGGCCGGGTCGAGGGGGTCTGACCCGAGCCTGACAATCGCCGAACGCGTGTTCTGTAAGGAGGTGAAGTCGATGAAGGAGGTGAAGTCGATGTCGGAGGGAGAGACCATCTATCACCTGAGCATGGACGCCATCTTCGGTATCTACCTTCAGGTTTTGAAGCCTCACTGGGCCGCCTATGAGCTTTCGATGTCGTCCATGTCGGGGAGGTTCAAAAACCACCTCTGCGAGGGCCGCGTGAGCCTCTACGAGCGTGAACATAAGCTGATAACGCACCGCTTTTTGCTCTCCGACCGCCCCTCGCCCGTCTCGGAAGAGCAACGCTTCTGGGTGCGCGTCCGGGCGAACCTGTTCCTGGCCGAGTTTACGGGACAGCGGACCCTCAACTGACGCCTCCTTCCGACACCACGCTCTCTACTCCTGCCGACATCGCGCTATGGAGGAAAGTATGAAACGGGCCGTAGACATCCCGGACGACATCCTGCGCCGAGCGGCGTGGATAAGGAAGCTCGTGAGGGAAAAACCTTACCTCTGGATGATGAGCCGGGAGGAGAGACTCCTGGTTATAGATGAGTATTTTGAGGTTACCGCCTACCTCATGTTCGGAATCCTCGAGCGCTTTTACAAAGGTGAGATGACTCGAGAAGAGGCGGAGGCTCTGTTCAAGGAGCAGAGGGAGAACCTCCTCAACTTCAGCGAGTTGGACTGACAGCAGCGCGCATACCAATGTCCGCCCACCGAGGCGTCGGAAGAGGGCGCGAGAGAGCGTGCTCTCGACCGCGTCCTCCTCGAGATTCGTCACAGCGTCCAGAGACTCGTGGAGAAAGAAATCACCCGGAAGGAGCTGGAGGGGCTTCTCGCGCAAACCCTCGAGCAGTACCCGCTAGAACAGCGCTAACCCTCGACCCGCCACACAGCAGACAAAAAGCCGCTCGAGTCGAACTCGAGCGGCTTTTTGTCTGCTGCAATCTCTTAGCAGAGCGCAACTGTTTCCACAGTAGGTGCCTGTCACGTAAGCATTGACTTCCAAGGTTGCAATCTCTTAGCAGAGCGCAACTACTTCCACGAAAGCATCACGCAGTGGGTAAACGTCCTCGGTAAGGGGTTGCAATCTCTTAGCAGAGCGCAACTACTTCCACCAACCCGGCAACCGATACACCGTCCCAAGCGTTTCAAGCGTTGCAATCTCTTAGCAGAGCGCAACTACTTCCACAATGTTTGAAATTCAGCAAAAAATCAGTTATTTCGTTGTTGCAATCTCTTAGCAGAGCGCAACTACTTCCACTCGTCTTTATAGACGAGATGCCAAAATTTTACTCCAGCACGTTGCAATCTCTTAGCAGAGCGCAACTACTTCCACTGAAGGCCCAATTATAAAGAATCTGAAAGAGTAATTTTCCGTTGCAATCTCTTAGCAGAGCGCAACTACTTCCACAAACAAAAATCGATCCCGTTCCCGAGGGGACGGAGGTGTTGCAATCTCTTAGCAGAGCGCAACTACTTCCACCGCGGCCTCATTCTAGCACGTGCAGCACAAAGTTTTCAAGGTCCCCTGCGGCGTATACACTCATTATTCACCCGCCGCACTTCTTCACCGCGTACTATAGCATGTTTTTACCGTCCTGGAGGGATGCGGCAGAAATCGCATTTTTGCGCTTTCCGGAATCACTATTATACACCCTCCGGCACGCGAAAATCTGAGTTTTTGTATAAAAGGTGGGGTGTGGGGTGCCATCTCGCCGCAAGCGGCAAGGGGTAAAGAAGGAGAATGATTGTCCAGGAGGATATTTTTGTTTGAGGCGTGCGGGAGGGGGATGTATACGCTATGCAAGTCTGGGCCTGTGGCTAGTGGATGAGGAAGCTCGGGTTGGCGGTAACCGCCCCCACCCCCTCGACGATGATGCGGTTCTCGTAGGTCTCGCCCAGCCTGTAGAAGCGCACCGAGTCTTCGGCGGGCGCGATGAGCTTGCGGACCTTTCCGCGCAAGGTGGCGAGGCCCTGGGCGTCTAAATGCGCCTCGAACACGGAATATTGCACCCGCTCGCCGTAGCCGGAGAGGAGCTTGGCGAGCCGGTAGCGGCGCCTGTCGCAGGGGACGTCGTAGGCGACGACCACGAGCACGGCTAGCGTATCGTCAGGGGGCGGTAGGGGTGGGCGGGGTCGCGTAAGCAGCGGCTGAACGCCCTGGCCTGGTGGAGGAAGAGCGCCTCGTAGCGGTAGCGCTTGCCGTTGGGCGCGGTGATCTCATCTTGCAGGCGGGCTTCGAAAAGTTCCAAAAAGCGTTTACGGGCGCTCTCCTGGAGCAGCACGCCTTTGGCGTCCGTGCGGAAGTCCTCGGGCTGAAAGCGCCCGCCGAGCACCGACGTGAAGACGAGCCCGTCAACCAAAGCGGCGCGGTACTCCTCCAGGAGGTCGAGCGCCAGCGCCGGGCGTCGCCCCCGGCTCGCGTGCAAGAAGCCGATGCCGGGGTGCAGCCCGACGAGGTGCAGCGCGGCGAGGAGGCGCGACAGCACCAGCGTGTAGCCAAAGGAGAGCATCGCGTTGACGGGGTCTTTGGGCGGGCGGTAGTTCCTGCCGCCGAAACCCCACGTCGGCCCCAAAAGCTCGCCGAGCGCGGCGAAGTAGGCCTGGGCGCCGTTCCCCTCGAGGCCGCGCAGCGCGCCCAGGTCGGCGGCCCGGCCCGCGCGCTCCTTAGCCTCGCGCAGCGTCTGGAGCGCGGCGCGGGCGTGTTCGGCGCGGGCGCGCTTGAGGAGCCGGGCGAGGACGACGCCGGAGTTGTGCAGCTTGGCCCCCACCACGGCTCTGGCGAGCGCGGTGCGGACCTCGGGGTGCTCGAGCCTTTGCACCTGGGCGCGGAGGAGGTCGACGTTGCCCCCGTCGGGCTGGACGAGGTGGCCGAGGTAGTGTCCCCGCTTGGAGAGCAGGTGCAGGCTCGAGCCCTGTTCCAGAAGGCCCCGCATCGCCTGGGTGGTGACCTGCGCGCCGCCCACGAGCGCCACCGAGGTGACGGTGTAACGGGGCACCGTGGCGAGGAGCTGCCCCTCCTTCTCGACG
Organism: Trueperaceae bacterium; assembly: GCA_965214995.1. GTDB lineage: Bacteria > Deinococcota > Deinococci > Deinococcales > Trueperaceae > CBDCCT01. The sequence continues at coordinate 1,209,127 of CBDCCT010000002.1, read as the reverse complement.
CGCAGCTTTCCCCCTGTCAAGCGGAGCTTGGAGCCCGGCTCGTTGAGGTAGAGGATCATGCGCCCCACAGCCAGACGGTGTAGGGCTGGCCGCCCTGCAGCGCCGCGACGAGCGCGCGCGCTTCTTCGGACAGCACGTCGCGCCAGGCGAGGCGGTGGGGGGTGCCGCGGCGGTATCTCACGCGGTAGGCGAGGTTCCTCCGCAGTTCCGGGTGCGGCTGGCGCAGGGTCCCCCTTTCTATCGCCCGCAGCAGACAGAAGTGGGCGATGGGGGCCTCGAGCGTGTCAGCGAGAGCCGCGGCGAGCATGGGCACGCCGCCCTCCTCGGGACCCAAAGGCAGCCCCTCCGCGAGCAGGTCGTGCCAGGCGAGGTTCCGCAGCGTGCGGCGCAGCGTGCCCCAGGCCCAGCGCAGGTCGTCCCCCGGCGGGGCGAGCCCCAGCAAGGTGCGCGCGTATATTTCGTCCGCCGCGGCGACGGGGACGCGGCCCGCGAGCGCGGCGGCGAGGGCTGACACCACCGCCTCGTCCATGAGCCAGCGCCCCGCGAAGGTGGCGCGGTGGTAGAGGCGCGAGCTCGTCAGCTTGACGGCGAGCGGTCTCCAGAGGTGCGGGGGCGGGCGGTACGGGGGGAGCTCGTTGACGCGGTGGGAGGTCGCGCCTCGAGCCACCTCGAGCGGCCGCGACCCGGAAGCGCACGTGACCACCCAGGGCGTGGCGCGGCTCGTCTCCGGGGGGCTGCCTGAGGGCTCGGGGGTCCGCGCCCGCACAGCGTAACTCCCCATCGCGGGGGGCTTGGTCTGGGTGTGCGCGGGCAGGAGCGTTTCCAAGTCAGCGCCGTCCGCCACGCCCCGCAGCCAGTCGTCGAGCGTGCGAAAGTCGCGGCGCACCTCGCCGAGCTGGTAGTACGCCCGCCAACCGCGGACGAGGTTGTTGACCTCGCGGAGCGCCGCCGCGCGCCCGCGGCCGTAGCCGGGGCCGAGGAGGTAGCGAACGTGGTTTCTGAAGTCGTCCAGGTTGCGCCGGTCGATCCGGACGCTCTTGCCTTTGAAGTAAAACCCCAGGAACGCGAAGCCCTGCTCGAAGGAGACGATGCGCGTCTTGGCGGTGTTGAGCGAGAGCTCGAGGACGCCGAGGGTTTCTTCCGCCGTCTCGAGCACCCCGCCGGCCGCGCTGGGCGAGGCGCAGGCGACGGCGAAGTCGTCGGCGAAACGGACTGCGCCGGGGCCGTGACGAGACACCGCCCGGTCGAAGGGGGTGAGGTAGATGTTAGCTAAGAGCGGCGACAGCGGGCTTCCCTGCGGCAGGCCGCGCTCGGTGACACTTTCCTTGCCCCCCTCCAAGACAGGCAGGCGGAGCATGACTGCCACGAGCTCGAGCGCCCCCCGGCTCAGCCGCGGGCTCAGCGCCCGGAGGAGCTGCGGGTGGGGCACGGTGTCGAAAAAGCGGGCGATGTCGCCGCGCACCACCCAGCCGCGCCCGGCGTCGCGGTGTTCGATGAGCTTGCGGGCCGCGTGGAGCACCCCGAGGCCCTGGCGGTAGCTGTAGGCGCTGGCGTGGAGGCTAGGATTGAAAGCCGCGCCGAGCGCCCGCTGCGCCGCCCCCTGGGCGACGCGGTCGCGCACGCAGAGGATCACGACGCCGCGCTCGCCCCCTCCGCCCTTCGCCAGCCAGGCCCGCCTGGCGGACCTGGGCCGGTAGCTCCCGCTCGTCAGCTCCTGGCGCAGCGCCGTCAGGTGGCGTTCGGCAGCCCCTGCGAAGCCCTCGACCGTCTCTCCGTCGGGGCCGGGCGTAGTGCGCCGTCCCGCTAAACGCTTCCAGGACGCCTGGAGGTGTTCGGGCCGCGCGAGGTCTTCCCGCCCAAGAACCCCTGTCCCTTCGTCCATACCCTCTAAGGCCTGCCGCCAGCAAAAACGGAAGGCTGTCCACCTCCTGCCGAGGTTGTTGCGGCACAGCTCGAGGTGTGCCCTGAGTGTGCGGTGAGTCGCGTGACCGGGCGCGCTATCGGCCCGGGCTTATCCTCTGCCGCGGACGTTCACCTGACCCGCGCTTCCGTTTTTCGGCGACCGCCCCCTTATGGAATAGAGGGGCACGAGGTGTCCAGCTCGAGGTCGAAAGGAGAAAGCCATGAAGACCGGGTTCTACGCTCTTACGCTCTGTGCCTACGGCCTGGCCTTCGTGTCCGGACCCGCCGCCCCCTGGCTCCTCGCGCCCCTCGCTCTTTGGAGCTTGTGGTTCGCCCGCGCCGCGGTGCATGGATTCTTCGCGTTCGCGGGCTCCGGCATTCACGTCGGCCTCAGGACGTGGGCGCGGATGTTCCTGCTCGCCGCCCTCGCGGGCTTCCTGCTCGGCTGGGCGCTGATCCCGCTCCTTCTCGTCCGCGATCTCCTGGCGTCGGCCAGAAGGGAGGCCTAAAGTGGAAGACGTTGTAGGCGCGGCCGTCGGCCTCACCCTCGTCGCGTTCCTCTTCGCCGGCGCGCTCTATGCCGTCATCCTCGTCGTCGTCTTCATCCTCTTCGTGCTGGGCTTCCTCCTCCTGTGCGCGCTCGTCGTGGCGACCGCCTGGGGGAGCGTGCGGCTGGCCCACAGCCACAGGCCGCACCTCGGCCTGCTTCCTCAGGCGCTGCTCCCTAAGCTCGAGCTCGGCGCGTACGGCGCGAGCGTGTCCTACGACGCGCCCGCCGCGGGCGGCGCGGCGGACCGGGCTCTGCTCATCGCGCTCCCCGCGCTAGCGACCGTGCTTGTGGCCTTTGGGCTCGCCGCCCTGGCCGCGTCCGCCCTCGAGGTCGGGATAACGCAAGAACTCGGCATCATATTGAGCATTGTCGGCCTCTGCGCCGTGGTCGGCTTTGATCACGCCGCGGGGCGCGGCGGCGCGCCCGCCTTGGGGGGCGCTTATCCCGACGAGCACAACGCGCTCTCTGACGCCGTCGGGCGGGTCTGCGCGCTCGGCGAGGCGATCGAAGAGCTCTCGGAGCTTTTCGCCCCGCCCTTCGACGCACCCAGCGAGCTCGAGGCGCGCTTCCGCCGCCACCGCTCGGGGCCGCCTCACGACCTCGCGGGGCTGGTGGAGCAGGTGACCGCGCTGGAGGCCGAGGCCGAGGACGTGCTGGTGAGGCTCGAGGGGGCGCTCGGCAAATGGGAGAGGGTCCGGCACATCTGCGCTGTGGCGGGGGGTGAAGTCGCTAAAACGGCTGACTTAAGAGGACTCGAGGAGGTTCACGCGCTCAGCAACATTCTCACAAGCGCCGAACTCCTGGGGCTCCTCAGCGACCGCGCCTGGGCGGCGTTCGACCAGACCCTCGAGGATGTCGCGGCCCGCCTCAAAGAGCTGGTGGGGGGACGGTCAGGCGCTAGCGGGCCGGGGGGCAGGCTCGAGTGGGCGCTGAACGTTCTGGGCCTGCGCGACGCACACGTGAGCTATCAGGAGGTCAAAGCGCAGTACCGCAACCTCGTCAAGCGCTGCCATCCCGACCGGTTCCATAACGCCTCGGAAGAGGTGAGGCGGGAGGCCAGCCGCCGCTTCCGGGAGATCAGAGAGGCCTTTCGTATCCTTCAGCAACACCACGGGGTGAACGTATGAGCGAGCTTGTCCCGACCGCACAGTCGATCAAGGAGCGCCTGGAGAATTTCAGCCGCGCGCGGAATCTGGAGCGCGGCGCGCCGCAGGCCGTTCTTCTGCTGGACGCCTCCGGCAGCATGGCCGGGGAGGGCCTGGCGCAGGCGGTGCGCGGGGCGAAAAGCTACACGCGCGACGCCCACGCACGCGGGCACCGCGTTTCGCTGCTGACCTTCGCGAGCGACGCCGAAGTCCTGACGCGCGACCTCCCTCCCGGCCGCGACCCGGCCCCCCACCTAAGGCGTATGCGGGCGGAGGGGTCGACCAACCTCACCGCCGGCCTGAGCCTGGCCGGGCGGCTCTTGCGCGGGTCGGGCGGGAGGACCGTCTGCGTCGTGACCGACGGCTACCCTGACAGTGCGCAGGCTGCGCTCGCCGCGGCGCAGCGGCTCAAGGCCCAGGGCGTGCATATCGCCTGCATCGGCACGAGCGACGCGGACCAGGCCTTCCTGGCGCGGCTCGCGAGCCGCGCGGGGCTGGCGAGGAAGGTCAGGCTCAAGGAGCTCGAGCGGGCCATAACGGACGCGGCCCGGATGCTGCCGAAGGCGTGACTTAGATGCCCAAAAAGACTCGCTCTACTCTCTACTGTTCAGAACAGGATCAAAATCCAGCTCTGTTTGGTGTGCTAAGGCAAAGCCTTTAAGGTTGGCTAGTTCGACTTTTTTAGACTTATACAGTAACGTTCCATGAAACCTATATGAGAGTGTAGTTTATAACTTTATTTTCACCCACCAACAATTATGTGAAGCTAATGAGTATCTAGTACACAACTTTATTTTAATTCTTAAAAAATGATATGACGATAAGAATGGGCTTATTCTTATTTTCCAGTTACCAACTTTATTTTTCTTGCACACGCGTTTTGGCGCGTAACCAAGGCAAAAGGCCCCTCGAGCACAAAGCCCGCCGAGGGGCCAAACAAAAACCTTTTACCGCCGGGCAAGCTCGAGCCCCAAGAATCAGCCCCTTGACTCGAGCCTTGGCGGTCTCGAGAAGGTTTTTAGCCTCAACTACTCTGTTGCGGGATTCTCGGACTTTCAAAACGATTTTTTCAATCGTCGCCTTCTCAGGTACAAAAAATGGAATGTTCATGAGTTCTTCTGTTGAAATCGCGGGGTACATTGTCGCGGTTGTATGCAAGTCCTCAGTACACGACAATTCTCTAGAAACTCCGTCCAGAACATGATTTGTTGTGTAAGCCCGAAAAGAGGATTTTTGTCCGCAGGAGCATGAAAAGTGAATCGCCTTGAACATCGTTCTAGACAGCAGTCATGAGGGAGATGAGCACTACTTTTCAGAGGACTAAATAGCCCGTTCCAGACTTGCAAAACTATTTTTTGTCGTGTACTGAATGGAGAGCTACTTTTCTCAAAATTGTCGTGTACTCAGCCGTTATACTTGAGATGATAGTTGCCTCCTCCGGTTTCCCAACCTAAGTATGGCAGCTATCATCCCCTTTTTACAGCCCCGGTTTAGCGGAAACTAAAGGAGTTATCAACATTATTTTTCTTGCACAATGATGCGCTCGTGCTCGAAATGGTCATCGCGCTCAACGAACTCATCCAGGGCTGAGCTTGGTCGTGTGGTCTTAGGGCACTCGAGCAGCGCACCTCTACCAAAGAAAGAAGGCAAAGAAGCCGAAAAAGCGCCGCTGGTAGAACCGACCCCGCCACCGCCGACAGTAAAACCAAGCTCGAGAAACGTCAAGCGGAAAGACCGCACTTAGCCGCAGCTCGAGCTGTAAAGAAACGTCGAGGAGCGTGACCGAAATTAAGCGTGAAACCTCGTGACCTCTTTTTTGTTACGCCTACAGAAAAAAGCGCACTAACAAAGCTTATTCAGAGGAGCGTAGATGAGCTTTACACTTTGGATACTTTTGGGCGTGAGCGTGGCTGCCTTGTTGGGGCTAGGGTGGTACGTCTCGAGCATCATCTTAGTGCCCAAGCCTTACAGCCTCATGCCCGAGTTCAAGATTATTGACGTGGGCGAGGACGGTGTGAAAGACAGTGTGACGCTGCCCTTACCCGCGTCCGCGCGGCAGTTCGCCGATACGCGCAGGCGGGGCGTCTACAACCTGCTTTATGAAACGGGCTACGGGTGTTTGGGTGAGGTGATTGAGGAGACCCCGAGGAGCTTAACGCGTACTTTTAGCCTCTCTTACGGCGAACCACCTCAAAGAGGCGCGCCCGCCCGCCTCGACTACGTCATCTACCGCAGCGACCCCGGCGCGCACGGCCTCACTTTTGAAGACCTCACGCTGCAAGGGCGGGTGGGGCGGCTCAAAGCCTGGTGGCTGCCCAATGAGGGCGATACCACTGTAGACACCGCTGTAGACACCGCCGTACTAATGCTCCACGGCAGACGCCGCGCCGATAGAACCCGAACGCGCTCGTGAACCCGCTTACCGACTTAGCCATGTGGGTGGCGACGAAGCGCATCGGCGTAGACTGGCGGACGCTCGACCAGCGCGAGACCATCCACCAGGTCACGGTGCCCGTCCTGCTCATCCACGGGAGCGCCGACAGCACGGTGCCGGTAACTCTTAGCGACGCGCTGGCCGAACGCGCGGGGGGACCGCTCGTCTACAAAAGGGTGGAGGGGGCGGAGCATATCGAGGCGTGGAACCGGGACCCGGAGGCGTACGAGGGCTGGGTGCGGGGGTTCTTAACGCGTTATGCGCCTCTAAACAATCATGTTGGCGAGGTGCCGGACGAACCTCTGATAAAACTTTCTGGAAGACAAACCACACCTTGATTCGTCTCCTGGCGCTTATCTCCCACCGGGTCCTTCAGCCGCCGCCACAAGGTTTGCCAGGCGCGCGTCGAAGCGAAAGGGTTGGGGTGGGCCGCGCTCCGCCCTCTCAAAGGCCGGATGCTCCGGGTTGATGAGGTAGTTGAATTCGCCCCCCACCACGGCACTGGGCACGCGCAAGGCGAGCGAGGCCCTGCGCCCCACCCAGTCGTTGCCGATGAGCTGCGTGGCCTTGAGCGGGGCCTCGTGCCAGTCGGGCGGGACGGGCTTGCGGTCCCAGCCCTCGGGCAGCTCGTCTGGGGGAAGATAAAGGCTCTCGTTCTCCTCAAAGCTGAGGGTGTGGACCCACAGCCCCGCCAAGCCCCTCACGGAAAAGGTATGTACGAGGCGCTCGAGCGCGGCCAAAGAGGGAGAGGCCGAGGTGTAAACGAGGCGCACGCTGGGGCCGTTCCAGCACCCGCCGTACCGGGCCGCCCCCACGCCGCTAAAGGCGTCTTTGGGTTCGTGGAATGGTTCGCTCGAGAGCCGGTAGACCCTCAGAGATAGACCCCGTCGGCAATGGCCGCGAGATAACGCTCCACCGCCTCCAGACCGGGCGCGGTGCGGGCGAGCTCAATCGGCACCGCGCCTAAGTTCGGGTTGTGGCGCGTGAGCCAGAGGCGCGCGTCTTCGGGGTCACCCACCGCCCTTTCCGCCGCATTAAGAAGCTTCGTCACCTCATAGACGCGGCTCGATTCGGCGGGGCTGAGGGTGCCGCCGCGCCTCCTGCCGAGCGTGCTGGGGCTGATATGCAGGGTGTGGGCGAGGGTTTTTTGGCTTATCCCGAGTTGGTCGGCGAGCCGTACAAAAACCTCGAAGGGGTAACCCGCCTCGACCTGGGCGAGCGCGTCGTTTAAGGTGCTACTCCCATCCACCCGCGGATGTTCGACGTCTGGATGAAATGTTTCCATAGTAACCATATGGTATCACATCAACGTTCATATGAGTGCGTCAGTGATTTGCTGAACCCGAGCTGTTCTTACAAACTCTGCGGGACACTCTCGAGCCGCCCTTTACACCACCTTGGCGTTTTCTTCGCCAAATCTTCAACTTCTCGTGACACGTTGGCTTGTACGAACTGTGCCGGAGGTGCCGCGCAACGTGACGTCAGGAGGAAGCGATATGAGAGCTAAAGGGCATCGGCGCGTCCTTTTCGGCGTATATCTTTGACGGCTTTACCCACTCGGACATCGTCTCCGCCGAGGCCAACCCGCTGGTGCCCCTCACGTTGGGGTGGTTGGCGCGCATTCCCTGAGGGGCTCGAGTTCTGTGCTTCCCAAACGCCCCTTTACCTAAACGCCGACCCCACCCGGTTGGCGCAAATCATCTACAACCTTCTCGACAACGCGCTCAAATACGCGCTCGACGGCGGACGGGTCACGCTCCACGTGCTCTCTACCCAGGGCGACGTGCAGCTCATCGTCAGAGACTCGGGCAAGGGCCTGGGCGAGGCGGACATCAAGCGGGTGATGAACCGCTTTTACCGGGTGGACGCCGCAAAAGAAGCGACCAGCGAGCTCGGCGCGAGCGGGCTGGGCCTCGCCATCGTCAACGCGCTCGCCACCATGCACGGGGGCCGCGTCAAGGTGGGCAACGCCGAAGAGGGCGGCGCGGAGTTTCGGGTGGCGCTGCCGGGGCCTCTCGCTGGCTGACGCGTCACAACGTGCGCAAGATTGATAGGCGGCAGTGGCTCGCGCGCCTTAGAAGCTCGTCACGCGGCAAAACGTCCTCGTCTAAAAAGCCGCTGCACGATAAAAGCCAGCACCAGCCCCGCCGCCAGAAGCGCCCCCACCACCACCAGCAACTCCGCCCCCCACTGCTTCGCCGCGATGCCGACAAAAGCCCAGACCAGCACGAGGTTGAAAGCGGCGTCGCCGCGGTTCCTTAGCATGAGGTAGCCGATCCCCACCGCCGCCGCGACGGCGAGGAGCGCCCAGAGCGGCGCGAGCCAGCCTCCCGTCACCCCAACGTCGAGCAGCATAATGGACGTGTTCGCCACCGTCGCCACGGTGAGCCAGCCCAGATAGACGCTAAACGCCAAGCGCGTGGTCAGCCTCTCGGCCACCGGCACCTTGGTCTTGCCAACGCCTAAGCGCCTGTAACACACGATCAGCGACGCGAGCAGCCCGAGCATGAAGAGCTCACTCGCCCCGATAAAGCCGTAGTGCCAGGCGAGCAGCCAGAAGAAGTTAAAGGCGCAACTCACCACGAACGCGTACCCCAGCTTTTCCAGGCGGGGATTATCTTTTTGTGAGGGCAGCGCCTGGTAAATGATGAAGATGACGAGCAGCGTGTAGATAAGCCCCCAGATGCTAAACACGTAACCCGCAGGGGTAAAGAGGCTCGGGAATGAATCGGACACCTCTCCCGTGGTCACGCCGTTGATGGGCAAGATGTTCGCTAAGGCGTTGATGGTGAGCACGGAGCCCAAGGCGAAGATGTTGGCGAGCTGGCGCTTGAGTGCGCGGCTCATGGATGTGGAACCTACTGTTTGTGTGGTCATGCTGACTCCTTAAAGGTTGGTTGGCTTGAGAGGGGCTCCGTCACGAACAGCAAGCCCCGCTCGCCGTTCTCGAGGCGGAACCAGCCCAGTTTGTAGCCGGGCAGGCCCACCCCGTTGGAGCGGGCGCGCGGCGCGTAGCGTGTTCCCGTTAGACTCACGACCGCGGCCCCGTCCACATCCAGCTTGTCGAAGGGCAGGGTCCGCCCGTAGGGCCAGCCGCTGACGGTCAAGCCTCGGGAGTGACGCTGAAGGTCGTTCGCTTCGATAAGAGGCCGAAGTAGACGAATAGCACCATGAGCGCCAGCAGGAGCAGCGTGACCAGTGCGAGGAACACCAGAGGCGTGCTGGAGGCGGGGACGATGCGGAAAACTTGGTCTTCCACGCTGTACCCTTTCCGGTTCATCCTCTCAAAAATTAAATTCTGCAAGCTGAGCGGTTTCCTTTTCAAGAGGCTGCTTTTCTGTAAAGTCAAACCGAACGCCTGTCAATTCCTCAGAGACCTCCCACAGCCTCTTGGCGTCCGCTTCGTTTTGTGCGGCTTTGCTCGAGCCTACCCTCTTGGGCTTTCCCGTCATTTCCATCAACCCCGCAGGCCCGTAGAAGTCACCCCCCTGCACGTCGGCGTCGGTAGCCGCCCGCAGGGTGGGTAAAGCGCCCGCCGCCGCGCTCTGCATCATGCCGAAGGTGTTCATAAACCAAGAGGCAAGGCGAAGCTGAAGATCGTCCTTATCTCGAGCCAGGTTCGTCTTTGCGCCGCCCGGATGCGCCGCCACGGCTAGCGCGTTTATGCCTGCGGCCCCTATCCGCCGCTGCAATTCGTAGCTAAAAAGCAGGTTGGCGAGTTTCGAGCGACCGTAAGCGGGTAGTGGCGCAAAACCCTCGCCACCCTCGTACTGTAAATTGTCAAAATCCATCTTTCCCACCCGGTGCCCGTAACTGCTGACCGTCACCACCCGCGCGCCTGCGGTGGCTTTTAGGACCTCTAACAGCCACCCCGTCAGGGCAAAATGCCCGAGATGGTTTACGCCGAACATCTTTTCAAAACCGTCGCTGGTCAGCTCATAGCGGGTGGTCGAAACCCCTGCGTTGTTGACGAGTATATCGAGGCGGCCATACTTTGCCTTGAAAGCGTCAGCGAACGCCCGAACCGAGGCGAGGCTGGCATTGTCGAGTTGCATCACGCCGAGGTTGGCACTTTCGACTTCGCGCAAGACTTCCGCTCTCGCCGTTTCCGCCTTTTGCAGGTTGCGGCAGGCCATGACGATGGTCGCACCTTTGCGCGCCAGTGCTTTCGTGGACTCGAGCCCCAAACCACGGTTCGCGCCTGTTACGACCGCGACGCTTCCCGTCAGATCGGGGATGTCTTGTCGGCTCCAATTTCGGCTCATTTCACTTCTTGCATCTGACGGATTTGCCTCATAAGCATCTTTTTAGGCATGAGCGGCGCTGTATTCATGATGATGCGTTGTGCAGGGCTAACGCCCGCGATAACGTCCAGCTTGCCTTCTAGCATGGCGTTGTAACCTGCTTCGGCCACCTCTCTGGCGCTAAATGTGTTGTTAAAGAGCTCGGTTTTGTCCATACCCGAGGTGCTGGCAAACTCGGTGTCGGTCGCGCCCGGCATAAGCGCAGTGACGCTCACGCCCGTGTCGCGCAGCTCCTCGGCAACCGCGTTACTGAACGAGGTGACGTAGGCTTTGGTGGCGTAATAGACCGCCTGCAAGGGTCCCGGCATCAGCGCGGCGGTGGATGAGACGTTCAGGACTTTGCCCTCTTTCCGCGCCACAAAGTCAGGCAGAAAGCGCCGGGTGAGTTCGGTCAGTGCGATGACGTTCAGGTTAATCATGCTTAAGTCCTGCTGCCACTCGCGCTCATGAAACTTGCCCTGCCCGCCGAAGCCTGCGTTGTTGATGAGGTAGTCTACCGTCACGCCCGCCAGGTTCACTTCGTCGTAGACCTCAGACGCGGCACCCTGCTTTGCCAAGTCCTTGACGATGACCGTCACGTTGACGTTGTGTTTAGTTTCCAGCTCGGTTTTAAGCGCGTTCAGCTTGCTTTCGCTCCTGGCAACCACGATGAGGTCGCCGCCTCTTTCCGCGTGGATGCGCGCGAACGCTTTGCCGATGCCGCTGGACGCGCCCGTAACGAGCGCCGTTCTGTTTTGCATGACGTTACCTTTCTTGTACTCTGAAATCAAAAAAACGACCTGACGCTCACGCTCAAACTGACGGCGGCGGGGGTGTCGCCAAAGCGCGCCCCGAGGACGGCGGAGAGTTCCTGGTCGCCAAACGCAGTATAAGAGAACGTCGGGACGACCTGAACGCCCGTATCGGGGAAGCCCACACGTGCGTCGAGGTCTAAGCTCGAGTCCTCACCCTGAAAAAGCGCAATCTGCCCGGCTAAGCGCGGCGCCGCGGGTATAAGGTCCGAACCTCGTTCAAAAGCTTCGGTAATGAGAGGCGCATAGGCCGCTTCTAAAGTCCAGAGCCTGCTGCCCAGAAAGCCCGTGACGCCGAGTGCGCCGCGTGCGTTTAAGGGGCCGCCCGTCAAGAGCCACCCCTCGCCGTACACGACGAGGTCGCCCACCGCGCCGCTGCCGCCCAAGCCCGCGACGAACCCGTCCCTATAGAGTGCGGTGGCCTCCAACTCGAACTCGCCAAAGCTCCGCCGCACGCTCACGAGCGGCGTTAAGGTGTCCTGGTAGAACAGCGCCCCGCGCACCCGGTAATTTGTGGGATACCAAACCGCCCGGACCCCGGGAACGCCCAGACGCACCCCGCGCCGGTTCACCCGCTCCACGTTGAAGGGTAGGGTCAGGCGCGCGTACTCGAGCGGCAGCCGCTCCACCCCCGCGCTCAGCTCTAGCTCCCCCACGGGCGCAGCAACGTAAGCCTCGGTGAGACCGGGTTCCGCCGTGACGGGGTCGCTAACGCGCAGGCTCGGGTCGAGCTGAAGCTTGAAGGTGAGGGGCTCGAGTTCGTAATCGGCTTCCAGATGCGCCGCCAGCGTCCAGCCCACGCTCTCGGTCACGCCGGGAATGACGGTCGTGTCCGCTCCCAAGATGAGTTCGCCCCGGTAACCAAATTGAGCGAATGAAAGAGAGGTGGCGAGACATGCGAACAGGATAAGGAGGGGTTTCATAACGGTTTCTCGAGCAAGGCGGAGTTCAAAGCAACTCCCTTAGCTTTCCTCAAGCAAGGACCGCCTCGCGCGCGCGCGCCCCGACAACCCGACCGTCCTCTAAGTTGACCGTGCGTTTGACATGCTCTAAAAGTCTTGGGTCGTGGGTCGAAAACACAAACGTCACGCCCTGTTCTTCATTCAAACGCTTCATCATCTCGATGAGGTCGCCCCCCGACTTACTGTCTAAGTTCGCAGTGGGTTCGTCCGCCAGGATGATGTCGGGCTCGGCGGCAAAGGCTCTTGCGACAGCGACGCGCTGCTGCTGCCCGCCCGAGAGCTGGTTGGGGCGGCGGTCCTTAAACTCCTCCATGCCCAACGCTCTGAGAGATTCCAGCGCCCTCGCTTCACGCTCCTTTTTGTTGATGCCTTGGAGTTCTAAAACAAAGGCGGCATTTTCCAGAGCCGTTAACACCGGGATGAGGTTGTAAGCCTGGAATACGAAGCCGAGCTTGTCGAGCCGCATGGCCGCGCCCTCTTTTTTGTCCAACTGGTCAATGCGCTTGTCGTTCAGGTAGATTTCACCCGAGGTCGGCTTGTCGAGGTCGCCCATAAGGTGCAGCAGGGTACTCTTGCCCGAGCCCGAGGGTCCGGCGATGGCGGTGAATTCGCCCTTGTCGATGGTGAGGTTCACGCCTCTAAGCGCGTCCGTTTTGACGTCGCCAATCTGATAGGTTTTCTTGAGGTTCTTGACTTCGAAGAGGGGCATGTTGTTTTCCTTTCTGCGTCTCGAGTGTCAGGTTCAGGCGGTGTAGCGCATCGCCTCAGCGGGCTCGATGTTGGCCGCCATCCGCGCGGGCCCCAAGGCGGCAAAAAAGGCAGTGAGGACGGCGAAGCCCACCGCGAGCAGCACCTGCCACGGTTCGATGGAGAGGTAGAAGACGTTGGGTAGGCCGACTTCCGCCAGCATCTCTTCGGCGTAGCCGGGCATGGCAAAGCCGTTAGAACCGAGCGCGATAAGTGGAAGCCCGATAGCCAGCCCCAAGGCCGCGCCCGAGAGGCACAGCAACAAGCTCTCGAGCGTGACCATCCCCAAGACCCTCCGGCCCCGCGCGCCCAAACTCAAGATGACACCAAACTCGCGCACGCGCTCCAGGGTGCTTAAATAAACCGTGTTGAGCACCAGCAGCCCCGCCAGCACGAAAAAGATGAGTGACATGACGAGCAGCACGGGCGTAAAGAACTGGACCAGCGTCGCCAAGCTGGGGTCGATGTCCCGCCAGCCTTCGACCATTAGACCCTCGCCCAGCGCGCTTCTAAGGGCGGACACCTCACCCGCCGTTTGGGCGTCCTGGTCTAAAGTATTGACGCCGGGGAAGTGAAGCTCGAGCCGACTCACCGCGTCGGGCGCGGCCAGTTCTTGCGCCGCGGTCAAGGAGAGATACGCCGAGTTGATTTCGCGGTTGGGGTCTTCAAAGTCTAAGAGCCCCTCGACGGTATAAGCCGCTGCGCCGTAGCCTTCTGTGCCGGGGGCGTAGACGTACACGTCGTCACCCAAACCGACTTCCAAGGCCGTCGCCAAAGAGCGTCCGAGCATGACGCCGGTCACGTTGTTGCCCTCGACAAATGTGCCTTCTGCAAGGTAGTCGTTGACAAAGTCCGCCCGCAGCAGGTCGGGCCAATCCTGACCCTGTACGGCTAAACCCCTCGAGCGGTCCTCGCCCGCCACCAAACCGGGAACTTGCAACGAGCCCACGACAACCGCGTCCGGCAACGTCTGCGCCACCGTCTCTTTCACTTCTGCGGCGTTCTCTAACAACCCCGCTCCAAAGTTCCGCGCGTCCCGGTAGCCTTCGGTGTGAATCTGCACGTTGCCCACTTGGTCGGTCAAGTCCCCATACATGCCGTTCGTGAGCGCGCCGCCGAAGCTGTAGATAACAATAGCGAACAGCACGACGATGGCGACGGCCAGGACCGAAATGAGGCTGCGCCGCCCCTGCCGCCACAGGTTGCGCCAGGCCAGAGCCATCATTCGCAGGCCCCCTCACGCTCGAGCGCGTTCTGGGTGAAACACGCCTCGGGGATGTCCACACCAAAGTCGGCGTCTTGCCAGGTGACGACGGTCCTGTGGCCCTCTTCTAACAAATCCGTCACCTCGAAACGTTGCGGGATGTAGAGGCCGTCCACCTCGGCGTAGTCGGAAAGGATGTTTTCTTTCACGGCGTTGCCGCGCTGGTCGTAGTAGGTGATGTTGGTGGGTGCGTAAGAGGGCTTCTCGGCGGTCAGCTCGACCTTACCGTAGGGTGTTGGAGCGTTTGGGTTGGGCACAAGCTCCAAGGTGACGCTCTCATCCGTTTCTTCCAGGATGCTCGCTTGGTAGCTCTCTTCCAGGTCGTCTCCTGCTAAATCGTTGTAAGAAATGTCCGAGCCCAAGAACGAGTCGCTTTGACCACTTGGCGGGAGCCGCAGCACGCGCTTTAAACGCGGGTTGTAGATGAAAACGTTGTCGCCGTCGTTCAAGAAGGCTTGCCCGGCGTCGCGGGGCGGCGCAATCACTCTCGTCAAGCCCTGCTCTTCGCCTTCGCTATAGATGCGCATGGTGTAAACGTCTTCTTCGTCGGGGCGGATGACCTGCATGTTCAGGGTCGCCACCTGCGACTCGCCGCGCAGGTTGTTCACGATGGTGTCTAAAACGCTTGCCGCGTCCTCTTGAGCGCTGGCGAGGCCCGAGGTGAGCAGCAGGAGTAGCGTTGTGTAAATACGTTTCATAGGGTCTCCTTTTCGGGGTAGTCGGTAGTCAGAATTCAGTAGCTTCGAAACATGCTGTCTACTGATACCTAACTACTACCTTTAGTTTGCCCGCATCGCCTCGGCGGGGTTGAGGTTTCTCACGCGCCTGCCGGGCACGACGACGGCGAGAACTGCTGCAATAAGAATGGTGATGGCGGCCCAGGCTAAGTAGGTCAGGCTCGAGGCCAGCACAAACTCGTCACTGAGCGCCAAGCCCGACAGGTAAGCGCCGTAAAAAGTGTTGATAAAGGGTCCCATCAGGTTGGTGGCGGACATGAACGCGTTCAAGCCGAACCCAAGCACCGCGCCCGCAGCGAACCCGATAAAGGTAGTGTAGACGGCCTCCAACGTCACCATCCGCGCAATCTGACCTTGGCTAAGGCCGAGTGAGGTAATGACGCCGAACTCGCGCGTGCGCTCTATCACGCTCACAATCACGGTGCTCATCACGGTCACGGCGGCGAAAAGCGCAATCATCAGAACAATCGGAATCATCGACGTGCGTTTGTCCTCGATGCCCGCCATGAGGCCGCCCAAGAGTTCGCTGATGGGATAAGCCGCCACGCCTTGCGGCAATGAGGCCGCGTTAAGAGCTTCGGCCACCCCTTCCTCGTCGCCCTGCCGCACGTCGAGCGCCACGCCCGTGGCGGTATCTACACCCGTGAGCGTTCTGGCGTCCGCCAAGTGGACCAGCACCACACCTTCGTCCACCGGGTTGATGTTGCTGTCGATGATACCGACGACTTGCAGCCCCGCGCCCTGCGAGCCGCCCACGGACTGCACGTCGAGCGCCAGGCGTTCGCCCACGCGTACATCCAAATCTTCAGCGAGAACTTTGCCCAGCACCAGCTCGCCCTCGTTCTCGACCATGCGCCCCTCGCCGATGTCGCCGCCGATGTTGCTGACTTGTGGCTCTAAACTTGGGTCGATGCCGCGCACCTGAGCACCCAGGGTGCGGTAAGGCGAGCGTAAGAGAGCTTGGAACTCGAGCCTCGGCGCAAACCCTCGCACGCCCTCAACCTGCGTAAGCGTATTTTCAAAGTCCAACGTCAGCAGGCTGTTCTCCGGGTCGGGGTCGGTCCTGTAGGCCTCAGTTTGCACCATCACCGGGGCGCTCAAGTAACGCGCTTGGCCGCCCAGCAAGACGTTGACGAAGCCGTCGTAAAAGCCCCAGAAGAAGATGATAGCGACCGTGGCGTAGGCTACCACCGCGAGCAAGAGCTGCGTGCGGCGTTTGTGCCGCCACAGGTTGCGCCAGGCGAGCTTAGAAATGGAGATGGTCATAGGTTGCCCCTTTCAAAAAGCACAGAAACCGCCGACTTTCTTCTCAAAAAACCGCCACATATCGCTACGAACAAAGCCGTGAGGCCACATATAGAGGCCACATATAAAGGTCGTCATGCCGGAATCAACGCCTCTGACGCCTTCAGCGCCTCCCAACGCTCGAACACGCTCGGGAACTCGCGCTCGACAAAGGTGTAAAAGTCGCGCATTTCTTCGAGACCACGCCGCACCTCGGGGTCGTCAGACTCGAGCAGCCCCAACCCCCGTTCCGCCAGTTCCCGGTAAAGCCGCGCCTCTTCCAACCCCCGCCTCGTCATTTCCACCCAAGCCCCCGGCTTGTTACGAAAGTAGTCGCGCCGCTCACCAGGCTTCGACACGCGCTCAACGAAGCCGAGTTGAATAAGGTAGCGCGTGGAGGTGCTGATGGAGCCCCGGCTGGCTTGCAAGGTTTCGGCCAATTCATCGGCGGACCTTTCGGCGGGGTCGGCCACAAGGAGCGCGCCCAGCACGCGCCCGGACATGCGGGTCATGCCACTCTGCTCGAGCTTCAAGCCGACTTCCTCGATGTAGCTTTCCTTGGCCTTACTCAAAAGATACCTCCTGTGTAGAACAAACATTTAGAACTTTCAGATTTTACTGAAAACACTGTACCACAGAAATATAAAGATCTTGCAAAGATTCCAGTGATAGGGCGTCAGTACGGCGGGTGAGCCTTGACTCTCACCTCATCGGGATAGCGACGCCTTTTCTGTCTGCCGAATAGAACTATGTTCAAGTGAAACCCTATGCAAGAGAGCGTACAGAGGGACTCCGCACCGGTTTTGCAGCGTGGAACCCTCTTTTAACCGTCACTTCTGCGCATCCGTACGAGCCGCTAGGATTTTAGCCACTGCGACGTCGCCTCACGCGCTTCCGGCTCGAAGTGGTGCAGCTCGAGGCCCGGCATCACATCCGCGACCTCCGTCATATTTTCCGTCCAGTCCTTGTCGGTCACCACCGCCATGCGCCCAAAGCGGCCCACGTACTTCGCCATCTTCATGTCTTCCCACATGGCCTTGGGCGTGACGCCGTCAAGGCTCTCGACGGTCATGAGCAGACTGATTTGGTCATAGTCGCGCAACATGCGCTTAACGGTCGGGAGCATGGCTTCATAGTCTTTGGCGTCGATGGAGCCTTGGACGTGAACCTCGGCGATGTTGCTTGCTACACGCTCACTTGAAAGAACGTCGGCGAGCACGCCCGCCCGGGGATGATGCCTGCGGGGAAGCGTTGCTTCGCATGGCTTCGCCCAAGCAACGTTACGCGAAACTGCTACAGCCAGCGTCCGCATATACCTCGTGGCTGCGCGTCACACCACAAACGTGGAACACGATTTCGGATTTGTTCACCCCGCGCGTTACGGGAGGCTCGTGATGAGCCTTTGTAGGGTTTGCGCAACCAAGCGTCCGCGCAAAACGACGGCCTTTTTGACCCCCTGAAATTGGAGCGCCTCACGCCAGTTTAGGGCGTCCAGCACGACTAGATTCGCCTCGTCGCCGACGCCTAAGCCGTAGCGCCGAAGCCCTAAGGCTCGAGCCGGAACATCCGTCACCATCGGCAAGACCCTCTCGGGTTCCCAGGCAAAGCCGCCGACGTGCGCCATGAACCCCGCGACCTCCAACATGTCGTTACGCCCAAAGGGGTAATACCAGTTGTCGATGTCGTCCTGCGCGCAGGCGACCGGGACGCCCGCGGCCAGGAGTTCGCGCACGCGGGTGAGCCCGCGCGGGTAGGGCTTACGCCCCGGCTCGGTCGTCACCAGGGACACGTGGGCGTTGCTGAACACGGTGATACCCGCCGCCTTGGTTAGCGCGACAACCTCGGCGGCGTAAGCGTCGTCATAAAAGGCCAGGGCGGTGCACTGGGTCGCGGCGACGCGGCCTTGACAACTCTCTTGAACGGTTTTACGCGCGAGGTACTCCAAGGTCCTCGAGGCCGGGTCCGTCGTGTCGTCACACACAAAATGCAGGTCCTTGTCGAACGCCTTTGCCAGAGCGAAACACAGGTCGGTGTGCGCCCGCCGCGCCGCCTCGTCCTGCTCTATCCAGGGGATGCCGCCGACGATGTCGGCCCCGAGCTCGAGCGCTTCCCGCATCAACCTTTCGGTCGCGCCGCCCAGCACGCCGTCTTGCGGAAACGCGGCGACCTGCACAGTCATAAGGGGGCTGAAAGCTTCTTTGACGTTGAGAAGACCCTCGAGCGCGTTGAGTCCCGAAACCTCGTCCACGTCGGCGAACAAACGGATGGCGCAGGTGCCGTTGAGGACGGCAAGGCGCATAACCTCGCTCACGCGCCCGAACACGTCGTCGGGGGTGTAGGTCGCTTTCACGTGCCGCGCGGCCTCAAAGCGGGGGAGCGCCCGCACGCGCCCCGGCAGCGCCGCCAGCTTGCGCCGCCAGAACACCTTGCAGGCGTGCAGTTGCCCGTTGACGAAAGCAGGGAGGACAAGCCCGCCCGCGGCGTCACGTTCTTCTTTGGCGGAGCTTTCTAGGTCGGGCTCGAGCCCCACAATCCCGCCATCCTCCATCCCGATGTCGACGATTTGCCCATCTAAAAGGCGCGCGTTACGGAGTATCAGGTCCACGGTCTCACCGCCCAGGTCTGCCGGACGTGCCGCCGCACCACGCAGCGGCCCCTCTTAAAGGTCGCCAAGCGCCCCGGCAAGGAGGTACCCTAACCCTAACCCTAACCCTAACCCTAACCCTAACCCTAACCCTAACCCTAACCCTAACCCTAACCCTAACCCTAACCCTAACCCTAACCCTAACCCTAACCCTAACCCTAACCCTAACCCTAACCCTAACCCTAACCCTAACCCTAACCCTAACCCTAACCCTAACCCTAACCCTAACCGCTCCCCCGCCTCTATCCCACTTTTTAACCTTTAGTAGTCTTAACTTTTACCCTTTAGCCCTAAATATAGTAATATAAATATATTTCTAATAAATTTAATTTAAAAGATTAAGACTATAAAAATATTCTTTTAAAACTTAAATATAAAGTATAATTTCTATCTTTTTCTATTAAATTATAATTTAATTTTACTACTTAAAGAGTATTTTCTAAAAAATACTTTAATAATTTTAATTAAATATAAGTTTTAAAAGTTTTTAAGTTTTAAAAACTAGAGAAATTCTTTAAGTATATATTAAATAGACTATATATATTTATTAAAAAAATAAACTAATTTAGTATAAAACTAAAATAATCTAAAAGTTTTTAAGACCTTAAGTAGTTTAATCTAGTTATTTTACTACTAGATTTTTCTAATATAATTTCTTTATATCTTTATAAATAATAATAGTAGTAGATATTAAAAAAATTTAATTAATAAAAAAAATTATTTATAGTATTTATTATTATACTATTATTTATAAAACTAATCTAGTTAAAAGGAAATTAAATAAACTTTTTATACTTTTTAATATAATAAAAGAACTTAATAATAATATTTATATATTATTAATATTATTTTTATATATAATTTTAGCTCTATAATATAGTATAAAAAAATAAAGAAAACTCTTATAATATAGATAATAATTCTTTATCTAAAACTAAACTTATTATTAAAAGAAATTTCTTTAAATTTATAAAATTAGCCTTCTTTTAATTTAAACTAGGGTATAGTTATTTTAGAAGTTATTTATATAAGATTAATAAGAAGGTTAATAATAAGTACTCTAAGTACTTAGAATAAATTTAATCTTTTAGATATTTACTTTTAAGCTATCTCTTATATAATAAAGAAAGAATTAATTTAAAACTAGCTTTAAAAATAATAGATTAACTCTATCTTTATTATTAAAAATTAAAAAAGAAATATTATATACTTTATTATTCTTAAAGAAAATAAAAATTTCTACTATATTAGTAAAAGAATTTAGAGCTTATAAGCCTACTATATTAACTATATAGTAAGAGAAGGAATATACTAGATTTATTAGATTTATATTTACTACTTAAGCTACTTAAGTTACCTATTTAAATTACTATAAATATATATTTTAAACTTAATAAATTTTTAATATTAAAATATCTATTAATAGATTAATAGATATAGATTATCTAAAAATAGATTATACTTATTAAAAATCTAAGAATAGATCTATATTAACTAATATTATTATAGATTATAATAAGAAGTAATATTAGTAATAATATACAGTAACCTATTATAGTTAGTAAAGTTTAAGAATAATTAATCTATAAATAGAAAATACTTACTAGTAGTTAACCTTAGAAAAAACTCTAAAATTAAAAAAAAGAAAAGATAAGTAAGAGGGAAAAAGAGGGAAGAAGAGGGTTTATATAGATAAAATACTAAGGAAACCCCTTAATACCCCTTAAAATACCTTAAAAGCTACTTAATTCTATTAAAATTAAGAGTTATTTAAGTAGTAGTATTTAATTTTTTAAATTTAAATTTTAATACTAAGTTATAAAGTTTCTAAAAATAGAATTTCTTTTTTTAGAACCTCTATACTCTTAAAAATAAGCTTATATTTTTATATTTAAGTTTCTAAAAATAGAACTTCTAAAGTTTATTAAGTAATAAAAGGATCTATTTATAATTTTTTATATAAAAATTACTAATTATATATTTATTACTTTTAATATAAAGTTATAAAAGTATATATTTATTTCTTAATAGCTCTAGTAGTAAATTTTTAAAGATTTTAGTAATTTACTAGATCTATACTAACTTTATACTATATATACTAACTTAGTAGCTTTTATAAGATTTAATATTATATACTAATTAAGCTTTTATAGATTTAGAGAATAGCTTAACTTTTTTAAAAATTTTAAGTTATTCTATATTAGATATTACTAAAATTTTAAAAGTCTTTAGGCTTTCTTTTACTAGAGATATTCTCTAGTTATTAGAAGCTTAAAGGCTTTTAGAACTTTTATACTATCTAAATTATCTAAACTTTTCTTTCTTTTTAAGTTTTCTCTTTTATATACTAATTTTTTAATACTTATTATTACTTCTAGAAAAATCTAATAGATATCTTTTCATAATACTCTCTAGTTTATTTTAAATTTAATTTATAATATTTTTTCCACTTATTAGAGCTTTCTTTTAAAGAAGCTAAAATATATAATCTATCTTTATAGTTAGCTAGATAGTTAGTCTATATATAATAGTCTGTTAACTATATATATAAAGAATAAATTATTATTATTATTATTAAATATATAGGGCTTATATATATTTTATATATAGATACTTTTAGCTACTAGTGTAGTGAAGTAGAGCAAGCATTTTATATAGTTTTTATTATATGATATATTTAGTTTAATACTTTATATTTATATAGTTACCCCTACTATATATAGACTACTTTAGATTACTATATAGTAATCTAGGCTATATAATATCTTTAGGAATATTTACCTATTATATCTACTCTTTATATATAGGTAAGAGTATATATATCTAGATAGCTAGTAGGGTAGTAGGAATTTAAATAATCTATCCTATTTTTTATCCTTTATATAGGTTATAAATCTATAGGTATAGCTTTATTAGTATTTATAATTAATCCCTTTAGGTTATAAGATTAAATATATTAAATACCTTTATATTCTAGCCTATCTTTGGCTTATAAGAGGTATTTTACAGTCCTGCCATTCAATAGTACTATTTAAATTAATCTTTCTAAAAAAAGCTAATAAGGTATTATAAGTATTATTTAATATTTTAATTAATATATTTAGATTAGCTATCTAACTATAGATAAAAGACTAATATAAGTAAGTACTTAATATTTAGTATATAATAAATTTTATACTATAATTCTTTAGTAAATTAAATTTTTTAGTTAATAATAATTAACCTAAGTAATCTATATAGATAGATAATATCTTAGATAAAAATATTAGCTAGATACTTAGCTATTATTCTAATATAAAAAATTATATACTCTTCTTTAAATAATCTATTAATTATTATAAGAATACTTATAGTATTTTTATAAAGTATTTAATTTATAGTAGTAAGTAGATTAATTATAAAAACCATAGTTAAGTCTTACTAGTATTACTCTAATATAAATAAAAATAAGAGTTATCTAAATATATAATAAGCTAGCTTTAATTATTAGTAAAAATAATAATTATAAAGAAAATAATAAATATTTTAATTTATTTTAAGCTAGTAGTATACTAGTTTAATTTAAATATAAATTTTAATCTCTCTAGAATAGCTAATAAATAAAAAATTATAATTTTTCTTAATAATCTAATAGTATAGGTTTTTAGATAAAAATATTTAAATATAGTACTAAAACTAAATAGATCTATATTTATTAAAGAAGTAATTAGTAAGTAGGTATTTATTCTAATATATATCTATATCTAACTATAAGATAATCTCTTTTATAGGTTAATAATTAGGAGTAGAATAATAAATAGCTTAAAGTTTTTCTTCTAAGAATAGATTATTATCTTTAAGGTTATATTCTAGATTATTAGTTATTAGTAAGCTTATAGATAGTAAATAAAATAAATTAAATAATAGTATAATCTTCTTATATTTCTTATTAATATTATTTTATTTATATTAGGATAGAGTATTAGCTTCTATATTTTAATAGCTAAAGAAGTATTAAATTTTAAAATTAAAATAAAATAAGAGTTTAGACTAATAGATTTAATAGTTATTAAAGATATAAATAGTAATAAAATACTAAAGGTTCTTATAATTATAAAAAAACTAGACTTAGTACCTATTTTCTTTTAATTTAATATATTACTTAGTAAAAACCTTAATAATTATAAGGAATTTTTTATTATAATTATACTAGGTTTTATTATCTAAGTACTTAGATATAAAAAAGTAATAAGATAGAATAACTATAAGTTAATAATATTATTAGAGACTAGTTATTTAAGAATAGTACTAAAAATAAAATTAAAAATATTAATTACTATTATATAAAGCTTATCTAGGTTAAAATATATAAGAATTAAAATATTAATAAATATATTCTTAATAGTTTAGAAGGACTATTATACTTCTAGGCTTTATTTAAATTTATATAAATCTTTTATTAAATTAATAAGTAGCTTTACTATCTAAGAAAGCCTTTTAATAAAATACTAGTAGTAATTAGCTATACTAAAAAATAAATAGACTTATTTAATTATTTTTAATAATTACTACTAAATAATTAGGACTATCTTCTTAAGATTAGTTTAAATATCCTTTTTAGCTTCTAGAGTAAAACCTAAATAGTATATTATTTAGATCTTAAATTCTAACTTATTAAGATCTAAGAATAGTCTAGTAGTAAATAAATAGTTAAAAACTTTTAAAATATAATAATAGTATTTCTTTAAGATATATAAATATATTAATAAATTATCTATATATAAAAATATAACTTAATCTAAAAGATTAATTCTAATTATATTATTTATAAATTAGATAAATATTAATAAAATATTATAGAGGCTAAATAGTATTACTAAATACTTATATAAACTATAGTAAGTATAGAATATAATAAATTATTCTTTCTCTTCCTTAATATAAACCTTAGTAAATATAAAGATAATATCTATCTTAGTAAAATACTAAGATAAGATAAAATAAATAAATAATTCCTTTATAATAGGTAGTAGGGTATAATCTTTTATAATAAGCTTATTAAGCTTATAATAATTAATATAGAGGTAAAGACTACTAGAGGACTTCTTAATAAATAAAATAAAACTAGTAGTAAAACTAGTAGATAAATAAATATAATCTTTTTTTAAATTCTCTTATAGATATTTTTAAAGAACTTAGAACTTAGATTAACTTATTCTATAGAGTTAGCTATTTAATAGAATAGCTCTTTTAATTAGCTTAATATTATAGTTAACTCTAGGATAGAATAGTAATAGAGTATTAGCTTTAATAAATAAAAATAAATAGTAATACTTTTATAAATAAGATAATAGCTTTAAAAAATCTAATAAAGATTTATTATAGAGAGACTTCTTTATATTTACTTATATTTTCTTTTTAACCTAGGTAATATTAACTCTAAATAATTAGTTATCTAGGTTATTTATTTTATTATAGAATTTATCTATATCTAATATAAAGATATTAATAAAGGTAGAGTTAATATACTTAAAAAGTATTTTCTTACCTTAGATACTTAATAGGTATTCTAAGTTAGATTATAAATAAAGGTCTCTATAGAGTAAAAAGTTAAACTTAACTAATTTATTTAACTAGGTAATTTCTAGATTATATTAATATAGCTAAAAAATTCCTAAAATAACTTTCTTAATTAAATAAAAGTAGATATATATAATAATATCCTTCTTATAGATACTAGTTATAGTTACTATAAGGTTTATATATTATATAATCCTAATATAAGTATTATTAAATCTATAATAAGTATAAGGTTAGTTTAATAAATAATAGAATATATCTAAAATACAAGACTTCGCTATCTTCACTAAGGTGAAGATTATATAATCTACATGAATATTCCACATAATTCGGTCACGTGTTTTAGTAAATAATAATAAATAATAATATTAATTAAAGCTTTTTAAATTAATCTTTATCTTTATAACTATTATAACTTTTTATAGGCCTTTATAGTATTTTACTACTTATTTTTTAGATAGTTTTACTAGTAATAATAGTTATAAATATATATAATACTACTTATACTACTACTATAGAGAATTCTACTAGTTAGTATATAACTATTTTAGAATAATCCCTATAAGATCTAATAGATTTTAGTAAATAGGATAGCTCCCTAGCCTATATAAAGTTAGTAGTAGTCCTATACTATTAGTAAATACTTATAATATATAGATAAAGGCCCTACTATAAGTAGTAAAAGAGATAATATAAGTATAGCTATAGATACTACTAGAGCTACTAGTAGTACTAGTAGTAGAAGTAAAAATATAATTAAAACTACTATTACTACTACTAATAATATAAATAATACTATAACTCCTATAAATAGATCTTCTAACGGCCCTATAGAACCGTTATTAGGTTAGTAAAATATTAAAAAATAATAAATTAGCTAAATTAAATAATTATAAATAATACTATTATAAATATAGCTATTATAGCTATAAATATAGTTTTTCCTACTCTTTTAAATACTAGCCTATCTATTACTAGTATAGTTATAGCTATTCTCTTAACTACTTTTATTTTTATACCTATTATTATTACTATAGCTCTTATAATAGAATTTATAGTACTACCTATATCTTTTATAACTAGGCTATTAGAAATAGAGACTACTATAACTAATATAATTATAGTCCTAGGTTTATAAAAGTTTATCTTATATAAATAAAGCTAATATTTTATAGACTCTCCTTTATTAGCTCTTATAGTCCCTATTACTATTCCTATAGCTTCTATTACTATTCTTATAGCTTCTATTATTATCCCTATAGCTCCTATTATTATTTCTATAGCTTCTACTACTATTTCTATAGCTTCTATTACTATTCTTATAGCTTTTATTACTATTTCTATAGCTTTTATTACTATTCCTATAGCTTCTATTACTAGTCCTTTAGCTCCTATTACTATTTCTATAGCCTCTTCTACTAAGTCTATAGACTTTATAGGTAAGCCTAAATTTAATATAAAACTAAATAGTAATTATTTATAAGTAGTATAGTACCTATAAAAATTATTAAAAATAATTATAGCCTTATTAGGTATATAAGTAGAATAAGCTAGAGAAGTTTATTAAAATAGTAATAGCTATCTAAGGTATTTTAATATAAAATAGGCTATAAATATTAAAGCTAGACTTATATATTATTATAGGAAGGTTTATAATCTAGCCTATAAATAATATTAAGAGTAATATAGGCTATTTAATAAATATATAATTATAAAAGACTATTTAAGAGAATTATATATAAATTACTATTATAGTAGTATAGAAAGTTATTATAGTTTCTATAATAGTTAGTAAACTAATATATCTACTTACTAAATATTTTAACTAACTATAATAGATAATAATAACTCCGTATTAGAGAAAAAAAAGGATAAGTATAAAAGAGAGGATAATAGTAGACTTAATAATCTATTTTCTTTACTATTACCTTCTCCTCTATAATTTATTTTATAAATACCTTTATAGCTATATATACCTATAAGGCCCTTATATAGGCTATAAATAGATATAGAAAATATAAGGGAGGTATTATAGCTTTTTATCTATCTTTTAAAGGTTTTTCTTTATTAGTCTATTTAGATAGAGTATTAGTAAATAATTTTATAGCTTATAAATTAAATAAATTAATAATTTTCTTACTATAAAATTTTATATATTCTATAATAGATAGTAATTCCTTATAATACTACTTTAAAATAATCTTTAGATATATAATATTCTCTATAAAAGGGTCTATATTATTAGGTAGTAGAATAATTAGTTAGTCTATAAATATAACTCTTAAGAGGGCTATATAGAGTTACCTATATATAAATACTAGGATCTATAAATCTACTATAATATTATTAAACGACTACCCTTATAACTTATTTATAGTTATTATAAAATAAAGATAAAGTAGAAACTAAACCTAATTTATAATATATAGGAATTCTCTTTTTATTATAGATAGTTTTATTTATAGAATAAGCTATATTTAATTATAAAATAGCCCTCCTAAAATATAGGCCTTAATAATATACCTTATAATCCTTATAATAACTATTCTTATACTATTATAGAGTCTCTCTTAAGTATTAAGATTCTATAATATAATTATAAGAGTTCTAACCTTTAGTAAAAGATAAAATAAGAGTAGGCTATTAATATAAATAGACTATAAATATTCTAGTAATAGAACTTATACTAAATCTTTATCTAAATTAATTATATTACTAGCTAATAGCTCTATAATAGGCCTATAAAGCTTATTAATAACCTAATTATTTATTTACTTAACTATCTTATTCTATACTATTAATATAGTTCTTTTATAGAATACTTCTAGATTAGTATAAGCCCGTTCTAAAAGATATAAAGGATATATTAATTCTTAAAAGGCTAATTTACTCTAAAACTAGGTAATATCTAATAGTAACTCTATATAGCTATTTAAAGAGTCTTTACTAGATAGTTTATAGACCTATTTAATATATTTTTTATTATATCCCTCTTACTATATATATATATTCTCCTATAAATAAAGAATTTAGAGAGATTTCTAAATAAATAACTACTATAAATAGGCCGTAATAATTTATAAATAATTTCCTTATTTTATAATAGGTAGGATCTAAGTAAAATTACTACTAAAAATAATAGGAATACTACTAAAAAGGTTATTATAGGTCTATAAATTAGTTAATATTCTATATATAGTCTTAATATAGTACTTATACTATATTAGTATCTTATCCTATATTATAAGTTCTATTTTATAGATTAGCTCTATAACATCCAAATTCTTAGTTATAGAATATATAGAATTATTATTAATATTTAATAGGATCTAAAAATATAAATATATAGTTTATCTATTATCTAGTAAAAGGGCTATAATACTTAAAGATACTATATAAAGTATAATTTTACCTTATAATCTATAATACTAATATAAATACTAGTATAAAAATATTTTACCTATACCTACTAGACCTTATAAAAAAAATAGGCTTCTTTTAGCTAGTTACTAATATAGAAGACTATAGTATTAAATACTTATTTCTAGCCTATATTTAAACTATTATAATTTAATATATATAGCTTATCTTACTTTAATTAATTAAAGATAAGCTTAGCTATAATAAGCTAATTTCCTTTAGTTATAGACTATTTAAATTAAAGATTTAAAAGATAAAAGTCTATAAGTAATTTTCTATACTCTTTAAGTATTAGTTTAATATTATATAGACTATAATTATAGTAAGTATCTATATTATTATAAAGAAGATATTCCTATAAATATAGTAAATAACTATAATTATTAGATAATAAATCTTTAAACTTTTCCTAAAGGGCTATTAGGTCTATAATAGGTCTATAAATTAAAGATATTATAAAAAGTAAATATAACTATCTCTTAAATATAAATATTATAGTATCTATAAAATATTTAATCTAGTTCCTATTACCTTCTACTAACCTATATATAATATAGGTACTTTAAAAGATAAGATATAACTATTTATTTATAGAATAGAAGTTCTTAAATAATTTTAGTCTATAAATAACTATTAAAAGTAGCTATAAGTAATATCTTTCCCCTATAAATAAAGTATAATAGTATATATAGCCTATTATATTACTCTTATAGGCTCTTTTCTTCTAGCTAATATCCTTTTTATATAAAAAATAGTTTAGAAACTTTTAATATAGAAAATTATAGCTATTAATATAATCTATATTATATTTAAAAAAAGCTATTAAAGTTATTTTATATATTCTTAATTATTTATATATATCCTTATTAGTTAAATCGGATCCGTAACTAATACTTTATAACCTAGGAAGGTAAACTATAAGTTAGTAAATAGTAGGAAATTCTTTATATATAGAAAAGCTATAAAGCTACTAAATAGCCTTAGATAGACTTATATAATAGCCCTATAAATACTACTATACCTTATTTTCTTAGGCTATTAATCTTATAGTAGCTCTATCAGACCCTTTATAAATATATTTATAGATATATTTTATAGCCTATATAGAGGTATAAATTTTAATATTTATATAAGCCTAGTACTATTTTAAAAGATATAAGCTATAAGAGATAACCTATTAGTTATCTATTTTAATTTACTAACCCTTAATACTCTATAGTATCTTTATACTATTATTATAATATCTATATAACGGATAACTATCTTTATAAATAGTAGTTATAGGATTAAATAGTTTTAGGAACTATTTTAAATATATAGAATATATTCTAGGTCTCTTACTAATTATATATAGTAAATTAAGATTATATTTACTATAGGGTCTATAAATTATTATAAACTATATTAGCTCTATTAACTAACTATTAGGATCTATATCTACTATAGGAATCTCTATATAAATTATATAGTTAATTATTAATAGCTATAATATTAAATTATAATAATATAGACTTAAAAAGAGTAATAGATATAAATATAGAAGGCCCTATTTCTAGTACTTAATAGTCTATATATATCCTTTAAAAGTTCTAAATACCTTATTAGTTTTAAAGTCCTATAATAGATATATAATTTTTAAATAGAAGACTCTTATTACTAAATCTAGCTAATTAACTACTATCTAGCCCTATAATAGTTCCTATATAATTTCTAGCTATTTTAGATTAGCTATAAATATAATAAATAATACTAGATAATCTAATTTATAGATAATTACTATAGAATCCTAGTAGTATTAAGTAATAAATCTAGGTCCCCTATAAAAAGTTAATAGTAATACTATATACCGCCTAATAGACTATAAATCTATATTATTATAGCTTTAGGCGTTCTAAATTCTACTATAAAGCTTAATACGGAGCTTTTTTTAGTTTATAGAAAGATAATCTAACTAATTCTACTTATAACTAGTCTAAGTATTAATAATATACTACTAAAATAACTATAAAAATAAAAATAGAACTATTTAACTACTATTATAGACGTATAAATAATACCTATAAAATTATACTTATATTAATTATATCTATTTATATTCTCTATAAGATTATAAGAGCTATAAATATAGATACTAGCCTAGATTACCTTTAGGGAATATTAATATATAATATAAGGGTATATAAGCTATATTTATAACTTTTATATAGCTATATTATAGATTATTTTTAGAGCCTATATAATTAGTAAGAATAATATTATAGTATCCTATCTAGTCTATTTTATCTAGTATAATAACTATAATCTTATTTATAGTAGGTAAGTTCTCCCTTCTATAATTATTTCTAGCCTTAAGGATTAGCTATATCTTAGGAGAGGTTAAAATATAGTAAGGACTATCTATATTCTATTACTATAAATACTCTTTTATAGTCCTATATATATTAATATAGGGGTTTTTATAATAATTTAATATATCTATAATACCCTATATTATTTCTAGATCTAGTTACTAATTTCTTCCTACTTATAAATTAGTAGTATATAAAGGATTATAGAAATATAGCTAAGTATAAAAAGGAAACTAACTATTTATAGGCTATAAAGGGCCTTATAAATAATAAATCTTACTATAAATTAAAAAATAGCTTATACTACCCCTTTATAAATTTTAATCTTAGGACTTATAATTTATAGATATAAAAGTAAATATATAATTATACTACTAAATATCTTTATAAAAAGACCTCCCTATCTAATTCTATACTAGTAATAAATTTTATAAGTACTATAGTAGAGAACTAAATATAAAAAGGTTAATATCTCCCTTTTTATAGTATTTATTAAAGTTTATAAATTCTAAATTTAAGTCTATATTTATAATTTTAGCTCTATAATAAAGAGTAGTATAGTAATTATATTCTTTATTTATTAAACTAATATTATCTATAGTAACTATAAAGTAGCTATTTAATTTAAAATAAAGTAGTAAATTTAATTTATCTCTTTATAGGAGCTATAATTTATAATACTCTTTAGTATCTATATTTTCTATAGATTACTTAATCTAGATATATTAACTTAGCTATAGATCTATAATTATAACTAATAGCCTATAATATCTTATATTTCTAGATATAATTTATAAAGGCTATTTACTATCTACTCTATAGGTCTATTAAGATAATTAATACTTAGTATAGATAGTATATAGCCTATCTATCTAATTATAATAGAAATTATAGCTCTCTTTATATTACTTATAGGATAAGTAGTATTTTATTTATAATAATAGTATTATAAAGTATATTTTTAAGCTATAAAGTAAGCTATAAATATTTATAAAAAGTTTAGTAATAAAATTTTTACTCTTACTATTAGTAAAAAGGGGTAGTAAAATATTAAAATTTAG
This sequence comes from Trueperaceae bacterium, assembly GCA_965214995.1. Taxonomy (GTDB): domain Bacteria; phylum Deinococcota; class Deinococci; order Deinococcales; family Trueperaceae; genus CBDCCT01. The sequence goes on along the minus strand of CBDCCT010000002.1, from coordinate 1,177,975 downwards.
GTTATAGCTATATTACTAGTCTATTCTATATTAGAACTAGATATTTTAGAGAAACATTGGGTGGCTTTACGTTTTTATTATATAGATAAATAAGGTTTCTATTAATTATATACTTAAGATAGTACTAAAATTTATAAAAATAGAATAATACTTTATTTTATTAATCTAATATAGTATATATATATATAAGGTTTAAAAAATAGCTACTTTAATAAAGTAATAATATATTATTTATAAATATTATATCTACTACTACTAGATATAGTAAAAGAAATATTTCTTAAATAGATTAACTCTTCTTTCTTAGTATATTAATTAGTAGTTTTCTATTAGGTTTATCTCTAGTTATAACTTAAACTAAAAACTAATCTTTTTTTTATTCTTTAGTAGTTTTACTATATAGAATACTTAAAAACTAAAATAAAAAGTAAAATAAAAATAAATTAAAAATATAAATAGAAATTTAATAAATAAAATAAATTAGGTAGTTATAGATTAGATAGCTATATTACTTATAATATAAATATATATAAATATATTAAGCCTTTTCTTTTTTATAGTTAAGATTTATTAGATTATTATTTAGTACTAAAAAAGTAGATATATAAATAAAAACTAAAGTAGAAATAGTAATAATAAAAATAAAAGTAAAAACTAGAGTAAAAATAATAAGATAAGTAATAAAATAAAAAGATTAAAACTTATTAATTATTATATAAAATAATAAAATAGATTATCTTAATAAAGATATTTCTAGACTAAAAAGTTAAAGTCTAATAAATAAAGATCTATAGTAAAGAAATAGTTAATAAATTTATAAAATAAAAATAGGTAAAGAATTTACTTTTAAAAGTACTTTTTAAAAAAAGTTTTATAAATAATAAGCTTAAAGTCTATAATATAGTTAGTAAACTAGTAGTTAGTCTATTTTATTAATAGTAAATAATAAAAGTATATAAAATTAAAATTAAGATTATTAAATACTAGGTTTAATTTATTAATAAACTACTCTTAATTATTATACTAATAGAAGGTAACTTTTTCTAAATATAGAAATATAATATAACCCTTTAAATAAGAGAATATATAGTTAATATAAGAATTAATAGATAGAAAGTAGTCTATATTTAATTTAAACTTAAATATTAGACTAGTATTAAAGTAGTCTAAATCTTTAGTACTTTAAATACTAGTACCTAAGAATATTAGAATATTAAGTATTTTTTTTAATTTTATTATTACTAGAGAAGAGGTTTAAAAAGAAATTATTTAATAAATTACTATTATACTTATTATCTTTACTATATAGTAAAGAACTTATTTATTTAATAACTTATAATTTAAGATATTTATACTAAAAGAGTCTACTATTATAGCTTTAAATTAAAATATTATAAATATAAAGAATATAGTTAAGAATTACTTAATTAAAAAATTAAAAAACTAGGGATAAGATAGAAATTAATTAATAAACTTTACTAATAATAAACTTAGTATATAAAATAGATTATTAATTAATTAATACTTTTTATAGTATTAGCTCTAGATAGATAGAATAAAATAAGTAAAATAAAATAAGTTATTTAAATATTTTAAAAAATCTATAATTATATAGTTTCTTAGGGGACTAAAAATTTTCTTTAGAGCTTATAATATATTATAGCTAAATAAATAAGATAGACTTCTAAGATATAAATAGATAGGTAGTTAATAAAATAACTAGTAAATTAAAAGTAATTTATTAATATTATAAATTAATAAGAAAGTAGGAAAATAAGTAATATAAAATAATAAAAATAAATTACTAAAGAGATAGTAATATATAAAGCTCTAGGAATATATTTATAAATATAAAAGATAGGATAGATAGGGAGTATAAGAAGTTATATAGCCTAGATTACTACTTAGTAATCTAGGGTAGGCTATATATTATAGGGAGCTATACGTATAATAGGTATAGAGAGAGGATATATCCTAGATATAGGGCTCTACTTCTAGGATACATTAAATTCATAGCAATTATTAATAATTCTAGTTAATTCTAGGTACTATAACTAGTATTATAACCTAAATTATTATAATTATAGTACCTATTAAATTAAAGCTTAAAACTAATAGTAATATATTTATAAGAATTAAATATAAAAGTAGTATTATAATATAAAGTAAGCTTTCTACTATTAGTATTAATAATAATAAATATAATAAAGTTAGATTTCTTTCTTACTCTATTATAATAGGAAGTAGTATTTATAAGTTTAATATACTATTATTCTTTTATAAAAAACTAGTAAGGATTGTATTATTCTAATATTATTATATCTTAAGTTTATATAAGTAAGGATTATACTTTAAGAATAGTAAGATTTTTTATATTTTAACTAGCTTTAATATTAAAGACTTAAAATAAATTTTAAAAATTAAAGTTTATAATAGCTCTATATTAGATTTAAGTTATTAAAATATTTCTTCTTTATAAGGTTTAACTAAATAAAGAAATTCTTTAATTATATTCTTAATTAAGCTTTTACTTTTATTTACTATAGAGCTTTAGTAGTATAAATAAGCTAGTTAAAATAAAATACCTTTTAGTACTCTATATTTAATTAATTTCTTTTTCTTAAATTTATTTAGAGCCTTTTATTTTAAGTTATTTATTATAAAGAAGATACCTTACTAAATATATTAATTATAGGTAGGATAGTTTTTTATAAAGATATTAAGTTAATCTACTAGTTAGTAATAAAAGTTATTAACTTTACTTATTATTATAGTACTATATTAGCCTTCTAGCTAATAGTTTTAGTATTTATAATAAATTTAATTTAATTATAAAAGATAGTCTAAATTTATTAATCTAGGTTAAAAGATAAGACTAAAATAAAGACTATTTATTATTATACTAAAGTTATATTTATATCTTTAATATAATAGGACTAGCTAGGTTATAAGTACTACTTAATTATATTAGTTCTATTTTTAATTAGTTATAATTAAGTACTACTTCTATAATAGGAAATTTTTATTAGTATAACTACTAGTTTTAGAATAGAGTAGTTATAATAGATTACTTATTTTTTTTATTATAATTCTATTTATAACTACTAAATTATAGATTATAAAGATAAATAATAGCTAGCTAGCTAGTTATAATAGATTAAAATAATAAATAAATTAAATTTAAGTAGCTAGTTAGTAGATTATAGCTTAATTTAAATTTAATATAAATTTAATTTAAGTAGTATATATAATAGTATATATATATAATAAGTCTTTTAATAGCTAAGACTAGATATTAAATTACTATAATTATACTAGTATTATAATATAATAAATAGTATTATTAGTAGTAAATTAGATAGTATATTAAGTCTATCTACTTATAAAAATATATACTATAATTAGTTACTAAGATCCTATTATAACTCCTATTATAATTACTACTGTAATTATAATTATAACCCCATTATAATCTATAACACTTAGTAATATAAATACTAGTATACTTATAGTATAAGTTTAAGCTTATTATTTATACTTCTTATATCTTTTAACTCTTTTTAAGTCTCTTTTCTTTATATTCTTTAAGTCTTTTTAACTACTACTCTAGTCTTCTATATTTATAGAAGTAGATATAGATATATTACTTACCTATAATAATCTTTTTATACAATAGCTTAGTATTATTAAATATAGCCTTATTTTTATAAATTTAGCTTAGAGTTAAATAGCTTCTCTTTCTATAGGATTATATATAACTATATCTCTTCTAGATTAATCTACTAAACTACTATTCTAATTAAGGTATTTTAGGCCTTTTAAGTCTTATATAAAGCTAGAAGTAGAATAATTTATAACTTCTATATAAATGTAGATAGGAATATAGATATAAAGCTCTATACTTATCTAGTAGATAAGTATAGACTCTCTTTTTAAATAATAACTTCCTAGATTTAAAGTTAATTACTACTCTATATCTTCTTAACTAGAAATAATTTAATATAATTATTAGGGTACTGTGGGAAAGTGAGCTGGGAGTTTATTTTTTATCTTTTATTTTTTATAACTTATTATTTTCTATATCTAGTAGTAAGCTATTACTTCTAGGCTAGATAATATATTATACTTATTAATTATATAGTATACTATAGTACTACTAATAATCTAAAGTTAAAAGTAAAGCCTAGCTACTAGAAGCCCTTTATATATATATAAATATATAAATATAGATAGGTAGCTAAAGAGCTAGGAATTTATCTAATTTTTTTTCTTTTATTTTCCCCCTACCTAGTAGTAGATTAGTAATTATTTATATATTATTTTATATAAGCCTTTAAAAATGTTTTTAGTAGAGCTTTACTAGCTAGTCTACCTCTAGCTTATAAGAGTTATTTTACTTTATTTATTAATATTAGAGCTATTAGTAAGGTAAAAATATAAAAAATAAAAGATAGTTACTAAAGCTTTAATTATTAAAAAAAGAAAAGCTAAAAGTAATTAAATATATTTAAAAAAAAGATAGAAAGTAATCTACCCTTTTAAAATTTTTTATAAGGGAGGATACTTTAGTCTATAGGCCTAGCTAGAATAAAGTTATACTAAACTTTAAAGCTACTATTAAATATCTATTATAGGAAGTCTTTTATAATTTATAATAATTTAGAAAATTACTTATTTATAGCTAGTTTAGGTTAGTCTAGATTTTAGAATTAATCTTATTTTTAAGATAAATATAGTATAGTATAATATATAGATTTATAAAAAAAGATTTTACCCTTATAAAAGGTAAAAGCTTTATAGAAGATAAAAGCTTTATAACAAATAGGCTTTTTACTAGAGGTAAAAGTATAAAGGTAAAGTATAAAAAGAGGGTAATTCCTTTAAAGAAATTATTATTAGCCTATATAGAATTATTATTTTAGATAGATTTATCTTTAGATTTAGTATAGTATATAAATTTATAAATATTATATTTATCTTTATTTTTACTTTCTTCCTTATTTTATTTAGAATGAAGATAGTTGTGTATATTTGTATCTACACTACTATTATAAAGTTGGTATAAATATTAGTAAGGTACATGACCTATACTAATACTCCTACTTAGTAACTTTACCTATAAATATAAAGCTATAAATATATAAATTTAATAATAATTAAATATATTTATATATATAAAATATATAGGGAATTAACGAATTTGTTATACTTTATTATAGGTAGACTTTTAGTAAAGCTATTAGCTAATTAAGTATTTATAGAAGCCTATTTAATATTTAAATCCCTATATTAAATCTTTTTATAATCTATTTTAATTAGTAAGAATAGATATTAAAGCTATAGTAATTATAGCTTTATTATTTATAATAATTATTAAGTTACTAGACGTACTAATAATCTTATATATTAAATTATATAGTAGTAATACTATAAATTAATACTTTATAGATAGTAATTAGCTCTAAATAAGCTATTAAAGCTATAATAACTATTTATTAATATATTTTCTAGAGGATAGGAGTACTATTTAATATTATAATATAGCCTAAGATTAATTTTAAATTAGTACTACTTATAAAGCTAGTATTAATATAGGTATATAGATTAATAACTATCTATTATAGTATAATTATTAATTTCTAACCTTTTATATATATAACGTACGTAAAAAGGTAATAAAGCTTAGCCTATATAGCTTCTATTAGTTAGGATATAAATAAAGCTAATAAAGATAGGGTATAATTAATATTAGAATATATTTAGTAGCTAATATAATTTAACCTACCTAGTAATTATATAAAAGTATTAGTATTAGCTACTAAGGGGCTTATTTAATTTAATTATAAGAATTCTAGTAATAAGAGTATAGTAGCTATTTTAGTAGTAAAAAAAAGATAAAATAATTTAATTATCTTATTAATATAATATTTAAGTAATAGAGTAAGTTTATAGAAAGAAAAGTATTTAATATTAATTTTTAGATATTTTATTATCTAGCCTTTATTAGTTATTTTAAATTATATAGCTAATATATATTTAAATTTAATAACTTTATCTAAATTACTATAAATATTAAAGTTATCTACGTAGGTAGTAATAAATATATTATCCTTATAGAATAGGTATTTATTATATTAAGAGATTTTAAAATTTTAAGATAGTATAAATTCTTTAAGTATTAGGAACTAGGTAGTTACTACTATCTTAAGGCTATATAGAGCTTTATTTAATTTATAAACTCTAGCTTATCTATCTACTATTTTAAATCTAGTAGGTTACTTAATAAAAATATTAGTATTAATATTACTATTTAAAAATATAGTTATAATATTAATAGAGTAGAAGGACTAGCTATAAATTATATAAATTATTATTAATATTTATAAAGATTAAGTTTAAATAATAGTAGTATATATCTACTTATAATCTATATAGTATTAGAAGCCCTTAGTAACCTATTATAACTTATAAGTTCTATTATCTTTTATTTTATATACTTATTTACTAGAAAGGATATTATATAGTAGGTATTTAATAATTTACTAGATATTATTATCTTTATAAGCTTAAAGCTCTTTCTATATTAATATTATCTATTATTCTTTTTCTAGTAATTTAATAGCTGCGTTATATATACTAAAAGTAGTAGTAGATAGGAAAGGTATATTCTTATATTTAAGAATAGTAGTAAGAGGATTATTTTAATCTATAGCTTAAATAGTATTAGTAATACTATTATAAATAGCTTTTAACTTATCTTTATAGTTATCCTTTTATTCTCTTTAGTAGTTAATAAATATAATATTTTTATAGTATTTAATATCTTATATAAAGATTATCTTATTACTAGTAAAAAGTTAAAAAATATAATTACTTTTATAACTAATAAATACTACTAGTATTATATACGGCTTTATTTTAAATTAATAACTATAAATAAAGTAAAAGTAAAGAGAGCTAAATAGCTTTATTATAATTAATTTAAGTAGATAGTTAAATAGTAACTAGTAGAGTATTAAATTATTAACTAGTTTAATATTAAATACTCTTACTATATATATTATAGCCTCTAGTTATAATATATAAGGTAGTTTACTATCTAGTAGTAGTATCCTTACTATTATTATTACTATCTAAATTAATTATTTAGTAATACTATCTTAATCTAAATAGTAGGGTACTATAAGGACCTAATACGAAGATATATTAGAGGATAGACTATAAAAGTAGACCGCTTATAGTCTATTAATAATATTAGTTATATAATAAATATATAAATAAGTATAAGTAATTTAAATCTTTACTAAGGAATTCTCCTTAGTAATAATTCTCTATATATAGGAATTATCTACTTTCTATTATATAACTTCCGTCTACCCTTACGGACCCCTTGCGGTCCGCTTATTAACCTCCCTATCTTATAGAGATGTAGGCGTTCCTAACAATTATCATCACTCTTATTTAAAACAAATTACTAAACGCAAGTAAATTAGGAATAATTACCTAATACCAGGGTGGCCGTAGGGACCTGGACCTAGACCATATATAGTCTAGGTCCAGGTCCCTAGGGACTAAAAGTAGGTCTAGGTCCCTAGTAAAAATTCTCTAGGGACTAAATTATAGTTTAGGTCCTAATAGAGATCTAAACCTAGACTAAATTTAGTCTAGGTCTAGATCTCTAGGGATTCCCTAGGGACTACTTACTATTTATAGATCCTACTTATTATATATAATTATTATATATAATTAATATATATAATTACTATATCTAGTAGTTTTATCTAATTATATTATTTAGTACTTAATAAAATTTATATTATATATTTATTTTTAAAAACTAAAGAGATTCTTTTAATTTAGACTTTAAAAAATCTTATACTTTATAGCTAAGATTAACTCTATTCTCTCTTAGCCTATATAACCTACTTTTATTAGAAAAGTTAGTATTAGTAACTTTTCTTTTAACTCTAAAATTAATATCTATAGTATACTCTCTAGAGATATCTACTTATATATTATTAAAAGCCTAGTCTACTTTAAGGTTAAAACTCTCTATATTAGACTTAATATCTTTATAGTTATTAGTAGGAGATAAAAAAAAAGAATTTCTATTATTTCCTTTATTATACTATCTTTTCTCTTCCTTCTCTTTATTATTTTCTTCTAAGTTTATACTACTAATTATATTATTAGTAGTTTTAGAAGATAATAGACTATTATCTTTATCTATATATAAAAAGTATATTATTAGTATTTTAATAGTCTTAGGTAATATTTATAACCTTTAATAGTAAGAAATATCTCTCCCCTTATTAAATAGTTATTTAACGCCTATACTATTACTAGGAATTAATAATATATCTTAAGCTATTTTTACTTAGTAATTTAAAAAATCTTCTATATACTTTAATATATAGAACTCTTCCCCCTAATCCTATATTTTAAATTAATTAATATAAAGGTAGTAAATATAATAGATAAGAATACTTTACCTTATAGAGCTAAAGCTTAATTTTAGGATTAAGAATAGTTAATAGATTTAGATAGAGTTTAAATAGCTTAGTTATCTTCCTATAATACTTTCTTAACTTATTTATACTAGCTTTAATAGCTATTTATAAAGCTACTATTTAAAGCTCTATACTTATCTTTCTTACTTCTCTCTTCTAATTCTTAAGATAATTAAAGAAAGTATTATATATCTCCTATATATAATATACTATTATTATCTTAGTCTTCTATAGATTTTTTAAGATTACTTTTAATAATAAAAGTAACTATAATAGATAGTCTACTTAATACTATTTATAAGTAGTAAGCTCTAGTATATAATATTTATAATCTTAATCTACTATCTAGAAAGAAATAGTAGATTAAAACTCTTTAAAGTAAAGTAATATATTATACTAACTATTCTATCTTATAGGAATATTAAGAATAAGCTTTAATATCTTAATATTTTTTTAATTATAAAGAAATTAGGAAGACTAAATAGGACTTTTTCTTATTATCTTAATAGTTATTCTAATCTATTCTATAGTTAAATACTTTTAGATATAATAATAGACTATAGTATTAATAGCTTATAAATATAATAATTAGATATAATAATTAGATATAATAAATATATTAAATTACTTATCTTATTAATTATATTTACCTAAGAATAGTAATTTAAAGATATCCTACTTAATATTAAGTCTATTATAGGCTTAAGATCTAAATCTTCTCCTTCTTTAACCTTAAGGGTTTTAAAAATAGCTCCTATAGTAAGTTAAATAATATAAGTTATATAGCTAATTATACTAGTTTTATAATCCTATTCTACTTCTATTTCTTTTCTAAGAAGCGAGCTTAATATTTTTTAAAGTATAAAGTTTAAAGAAGTATTATTAGTAGTAATTATAAGTAGCTATAATAAAATATTAAACTTTTATAAAAGATAAAATATTAAATTTACTATTTTCTAGCTAGTATACCTTCCTTAAATAGGTTTAAAATTAAGGAGCTCTTCTTTATATTCCTAATTATTATTTATATAATAAATTATTACTCTAAGAAAGGATTATTAAAGATAGCTTATCTAAATATCTAATATAATAGAGAATTTAATATTATATAAAAGATCTTCTATTAGCTAACTCTTAATAAATATTAAATAACTATAATAGAGATCTTAGAATTTAGTTTATCTAGGTAATAATATTCTAGGATATAGTAAGTTTATTAAGTCTTTAAATAATAGCTACTTAATAAGCTAAAATAGAAGATTATACTATAAAAATAATTATCTTAAATAAGCTTCTAAGTTTAATTTTAAAAACTAGAGATATTATAGTTTATACTACTACTATTATTAGTTAAGTCCTAGATTTTATACTTTTAATATATAAAATAATTATAAATTTTAGATATAAAAGTTAAGAGTATCTAGATATAATAATTAGATATAATATTAAATTTAATTTTAATATTTAATACTTATAGTTAAAGAGAAGGATATTTAACTTTACTATATACTCTTTTTACTTTAGCTTAATTATATTAAATAAGTAGTACTAATTAGAATATACTTTTTTATACTATTACTCCCTATATTATTTAGTAATAGGTATACTAAATCTTTTTTATAAAAGATATATTATACTTTTAGCTTTTCTATTAACTAATTAGCTATCTCTATAAAATCTTACTATATAGATAGATTTTTAGATTAGCTATTAATTAATCTTTTAGGATTTCCCTAGTTTAGATATATATAATTTTTAGCTTTATCCTTTATTTTTAAACTATATAAGGTTATAAACTACTAGTCTAGGAAAGTACTTTTATAATCTTTTAAGAATACTATATAAGAATACTTAATATTAATTTCTACTAGTACTCTAAAATTATTAGGCTAAATAATAATATTAGATATACTAGATTCTAGTACTAAAAATAATTAAATTATTTATTAGCTTATATTTATAAATAAAAATTTAAAAATACTATATAGTATTTAGATCTAATATAAAGTTATAGTAAGAAGATATAGTAATCTAATATAATAGCTAGATATAATAATTAAATATAATAATTATTTTAAGAACCTTAACTTCTTAATATAAGATTTCTTTTCTCTAAAGAATATAAGAAAGATTAAGGTAGATTCTATATTATTAAACTTTTATATTATAGGCTTCTAAAAAAATATAGAGATTAATAATTTTAGTAAAAGATAAAGATATAATAATAAACCTTCTACTTCTAAGTTTTTTACTTTTAAAGAGTTAAAAATTATAGAGATTTATATTATAATTTAATTATTTATATTAATTAAAATTATTAAAAGTACTATATAATAATAAATATAATTTCTTAACCTTCGTATCTAGATCTAATTAAGAAAAAAAGATAAAGCTACTAATATATATAGTAGGAAGTCTAAAGTTATTATTATTAAAAAATATAAAAATATTAAAGTTATTTACTTAAATAATAATAAGGGTAAAGTAATTCTTATAACTAGTAAAAGAATTAAAGTTAGAACCTTATTTATAGATTATAATAACTAAAATACTATCTAATAATCTAATAATCTTTTTAAATAAATTCTTTAAATATTTAAACTTAAAAAGGTTTATTTATCTATCTTTAAAGTTAAGAATAATTTTAAAAGTATTATATTATACGGTTTAGGTAATACTTTTAAACTTAATTTATAAAGCTTTATTTTAAATATTTAATCTATAACTTATATCTAAAGATTAAAGAACTCTTAACTTTAAAGAAGAGATACTAAATTACTAATAAGACTCCTATACTAGTCGAATAAAGTTAACTTTTAAATAATTATAATATTAAGGTATATATATTTTATAGTTTATATTTATTATAGCTATTTATTATAGCTATTTATTATAACTTATTATTAGTAAGAAGGTTATATTTTACTAATTAAATAGTAAAAGGGTTTAAGTTTATCTAAGGAGTAAGAGTACTTAATCTTCTCTTATATAGAGTAAAGTAACTTATATTAAGCTTTATAAAGTAAATAAGAACTTAAGTTTAACTTATTTATTATAACTACCTTATCTTTAATATTTATATATATTTAAATAATTTATATAGATCTAACTATCTTTAATATATTATTTTAGTAATTTAGATTATTTAGTAAGTTTTTTAAATTATATTTCTTTAATACTTAATTTTCTAATATAAAAAATTATTTTTATAAAATATATTTACTAATATTTACTATAGCTCTATATCTTTAAAGGACTAACTCCTAAGGAATTATTTCTTTAAGATATATTACTCTTTTTCTCTAAAAGATATATAGTTTTAAAACTATTAATTATAGATATTTACTATAACTATTTATTATAATTATTTATTATATCTATCTAATATAGCTATATTCTTCTAATAATTACTATACTAATAAGTAATATAGATAGTAAAAATAAAGAAAATAGTATTAGTAAAACTTAATAAGAAAGAATTTAAACTAAATAATAATAAAACTTATCCTTAATTTAAGAAAATAAGCTCTAATATATAAGTTAAAAAAAAGAAATAGAATACTACCTCTAAAAAGAAAATTTTATCTAAAGAAATACTATTAAATATAGTAAAGTTAATATCTAAAGATAAAGATATAAATATAAGTACTTATAATTATTTATATAATATTATAATATACTAACTATTATATAGAAAAAAACTTAGTAGCTCTTTAAAAGATAAAAAGATTTTAATATAATAAGCTACTAATAATACTAAAGCTTCCTTTTTAAAGAGTTATTAAAGAGATTATAGTTAATCTAAATAAGCCTTATTTTTAATTTTAAAATTCTACTATACTTATAATATAGGAAGCTTTAGAAGTATTTTTAACTAGTTTTTTTAAAGATATAGTAATCTTTAATTATTATATCTTATTATTATACTAATAAAATATATATAGACCTTAATTTTAGTACTATATATAGTAATTAAGTAATAATTTAATCTTAAGATATATATCTTATTAAATAATTTATTAATAAGTATAGTAGAACTCTAAACTTTAAACTTAAATAAAGTTATTATTTTAGAACTAGCTTAGAAGTAGAATTATTTAGAAAGAATTAATTTAATATATAATCTACTAATTCTATTACTTCTTCTATATATCTTCTATATACCTAGGGGTCTAATTACCTATAATTCTTTTAATAAATTATATATTTTTTTACTAAATAGTAACTCTTTTAGTATAAATTATAGTAAGGTTTATATCTAAAAATAATTAATAATAGTATAATAGATTAATATAAGAATTAAATATAATAATTAGATATAATAATTAGATATAAGAATTAGATATAAGAATTATATATAAGAGTTAGATATAAGAAATAAAAATTAATACCTTTAAATATTATAATAAGAAAAGCCTTTAATACTTTTTATAGTACTTCTATAGTAGAGCTCTACTAATAATAGTTTTAACTAATACTTAACTTTAAAGTAACTTCTTAAATAAGCTACTAAAATAGAAGCTTTAGGATTAGAAGTTTTATTAACTTTTAAAACTTTCTAATTTCTTATAATATAATAGCTAAAAATAAAAAAATATAAGTATATAGTCTTTAAAGTTTTATTAAAAAAAATATACTAACTTCTAGGTTTATATCTATAATACCTAGTTTAAGGTTTTTTTTAAAAGTTATCTTTTAAGGAGCTTTACTAGAATATTATAGCCTTTTTCTTATAGAGATAGTTAGTAGAGCTTTAGATAGATTATTAGATCTAGATATAATAAGTAGAGTAATAGAAGTAGTAGGAGTAATAAAAGTAGTAAGAGTAGTAGAAATAGTAGAAGTAGTAGAAGTAGTAGGAGTAATAATAATAAAAGTAATAATAGTAGTAGTAGGAGTAATAGTATTAATAATAGTAGTTATAATAAGACCTAGATTTATTAGTAATCTAGGATATATTAAAACTATAGATATTTCTATTAATTAGATAGAGAAAAGTAGAGATAAATTCTATAATATAGCCCTAGAGTTATTATTCTTAGGAGCTTATACTCCTAAATTATATATTTCTATAAATAGTTCTTATATATAATTAAGAATAGCCTAATCTACTACTCCCTTAAAAACTATAGTAGGTATTTCTATATCTATATCTTCTATAGTATTTCTTTATATAGTAGCTTTTTTATATATTATCTATTAATATAATAAGTATTAGTATTATAAATATAATAAGTATATATAATAAATATACCTTTCTCTAAAATATAAGTTATATAACGAATATATAAAATCTAAAAACTTTATTAGTAGATTATAATAATATAAATATTATTATATATTACTCTAACTTACTTTAATAGTAAAGATTATTTATTAAATAATTAGAGGTTATTTTATAAAGAATAGATTAGTTAAAGTTATAAAAGAAGAAAAGAAAATATCTAGGGGGAGAGGACTATTATATATTACTATATATAGTTTAAGAATAGTATAGATAAATAGAGAATAATAAATAAAGAATAATAAATAGAGAATAATAGAAATCTCTTAAAAGAATTATCTAGAATAGAAGTAAATAGAATAGAATAGAATAATATAAAATACTATAAATAGTATTTAATACTTTAATTTAATTCCTTTCCTTTTTAATAATATTTACTAACTAAGTTAACTATTTTTTATTTAGTAGGATATTTAATTATAAGATAATTTTTATATCTTATTTATTATATAAAATTATTATAACTAGCTTTATTATACCTTAGGGTTAGTCTATTAATCCTACTATTTTATAGTTATCTAATAAGTATTAGCTAGTTATCTACTAAAGGAGCCTAGAAAGTTTATACCTAAAGATAAATCTATTTATTTAGAAAATCTATATATTATTTATAATTAAGAAAAGAGATAAAATATATTAAAAGATAAAAAAACTTATATACTAGAAAGGGCTAAAGTAAGTAATTATAGTATAAAAAGATATTTAATTTAATAAATAAAAGGCTCTTAAGATTTTTAGTTTCTTTCTCCTAAAGATTAAGAAAATAGAATTAAAGTTAAAGTTAAAAAATTAATAGAGAAGAGATTTAAAGAAAGAAAATTAGGTAAAATTAGAATAAATAATAAGTTATTAAGATATATTAACTTAACTATTAGTTAAATAGTATAAGTTATAAAAGTATAGAAAGAGAAAAGAATTAGAAGATAAAGAAAACTATTATTAAAAAGAAGAGACTATTAAGACTCTATAATAGGCTAATAAAGGACGTTCTTAAGAAAGTAATAGTAACTTAATTATAAGTATTATAATAGTATAATTATTATATCTAATTATTATACTAATATAATAAAAGATCTAAGGGATAGATACCCTTTATAGAAGGTATATAGTACTATTTTTACTTTAATAAAAGTAATATAATTATTTTAAAAAAGGTAAATTACTTAAAGCTATATAAGATCTAGATCCTTAGAAATCTATAAAGGAATTTAATTCTTCTATTTTAGATCCTTAAGGTATTTATAATATTAAAAATAGATAGTAAGTATTAGTTATTAATAATAATCTAAATCTTTCTAACTTATTAAAAGATATAAGCCTTATCTCTACCTAAATACTATACCTAGTAATAAAGAGCTAGAAAAAGAAGTAGAAGATAGTATAATTATTAAGTATAAGAATAATAAAATTAAAGAAAATAGTTATAACTTTAGTAATAGTAATAATAGTAATAATTATAATAATAATTATAATAATAATAATAATACTACTATTAATCTTACTACTTAGGGTCTTAATAAGAATAGAGATAAGATTAAGGGTAGTAAAGATAATAAAGGGTAATATAATAAGTCTTAATAAGGTACTATTATAGTTAATTAATATAGTAATTAATATAGTAGTACTTATTAATTATATAGGCTATTAAAAGAAATAAGACTTATATAATAATTATATATAATAATTATATATAATAATTATATATAATAGTTATATATAATAATTATATATAAGGGATATATATAATTAAACCTAGACCTAGACTAGGAAATAGTCTAGGTCTAGATCTAAACCTAGACCTAGACTAGATTTAGTCTAGGTCTAGGTCCCTAGGGACTAAATATTAGTCTAGGTCCCTAGTAATAATTCCCTAGGGACTGAAATTTAGTCCTGGTCCAGGTCCAGGTCCAGGTCCAGATCGATCTGGACCTGGAATTCCAGGTCCCTACGGCCACACTGCCTAATACGGACTTATTATAGATAGTAGTATTTAATTTTAAATAGATCTAGTAATAAATATATATTATATATAGGTTACTAACTATAGGCTATCTAATCTAGAATTACCTTATTTTTATAATATATAATATTAATAGAAAATTTCTCTATATATTAAATATATTTATATAATAAATAGGAAATATATAATATACTACTATTTAATAGTAACTTATAAGGTCTATATAAGTATTATATAAATATACCTTATATTTTTTTTTATTACTAGGGATATTAACCTAAAATAGAAAAGTAATTATAAAGACCTAATATAAAGATATATTAGAGAATAAACTATAAAAGTAGACTACTTATAGTCTACTAATAATATTAGTTATATAATAAATATATAAATAAGTATAAGTAGTTTAAATCTTTACTAAGGAATTCTCCTTAGTAATAATTCTCTATATATAGGAATTATCTACTTTCTTTTATTTAACTTCCGTCCACCCTTGCGGACCCCTTGCGGTCCGCTTATTGACCTCCCTGTCCTGTAGAGACGTAGTCGTTCCTAACAGGTACTATTAGCTCCTACTAAATTCCTAGCTTTATAATATAAGATTAGAGCTTCTTATTTAATAGCTTATATCTATAATTAGATTAGAAGGATAAAAGAATTTACTAGTACTAGAATCTATAGCTTTTAATAAAATTAATAATAATTTAAGAATACTAATCTTTATATATAATAAAATATATCTATTTAAATTTAGAGAAGTTATCTATTAAGATAAGGGTATATTAACTACTATTAGTAGGGAAATATATATCCTTAAATAAGAGAGATAGTAGTAGAGCTTCTTTACTTCCTACTAAATTAATATAAATTCTTTTAAGAGGTTATATTATTAGAGTAAATAAGCTATAAGTTAACTTTCTTATTATCTTTAACTATAAGTATACTATATAATCTATACTATTAAACTAGTAATTAGTAATTTAAATAAGGCCTTA
The DNA here is from genome assembly GCA_965214995.1 of Trueperaceae bacterium. Taxonomy (GTDB): domain Bacteria; phylum Deinococcota; class Deinococci; order Deinococcales; family Trueperaceae; genus CBDCCT01. The sequence continues at coordinate 1,161,226 of CBDCCT010000002.1, read as the reverse complement.
TAAAGCTAACTACTTAATTAATAATAAATTTATATAGGTAAAATATTAATACTATTTATATAAAGATATAGCTAGGATAGTAGATAAGATAGAAAAAGTAGTTTTAGCTAAGTTAGTAATAATATTAAATATTTAATAACTTTTAGTATTAATTTATAAAGCTTTTATAATTATATAAAGTAAATAAATATATTTATTAATAGTTATTATTATTAACTAGTTAATACCTATAAAGATAAGTAATTTAACTTTATTATTAAATTAAATTTTAATATCCTTTAGCTATTTAAAAATAGATTTAAATCTAAGAAGATTAATTAACTATATAAGTAATAAAATATATTATTAAATATTAAAATAGTACTATTAATAGTATTTATATAAATTAAACCTTTTTCTTTAGAGTACTAGAGTAAGCTATTAAATCTAGATAGCTTCTTACTAATACTATAATTATATTTATAAAATAAGGATTTATTATTAATAATATAGGAGGAGCTATATATATTAAGCTAGAATTTATTTTAAATAATAGTTTTATTAGTAAGTATACACATAATATTAAATAATAGAGATAGTAAAGTAGATAGTATAGGATATAAATAGATAATAAGATTAGTAGATATAGATATTAATAGTTTAGTAACTAATTTCTTCTAAGCTTTAAATTTAGCCTTAATATAATAATTATTAAAGAAGCCTACTAGAGCTTTATATAGGTATTAAAAGTAGTAGGTTAGGCTATATTTTAAATTATAGATACTATAATTTAAAGCTAATAATTAATAGCTACGATTCTATAGAGGATAAGAGAATAAATAATAATTATTTAAATTTAACTTATTAGTATTAAGAACCTATAATAGTAAAGGTAATTTATTTATTTAGATAGTAAGATAAAGCTTTTAAAAATAGTAATCTAGTATTTTATATTTATCTTTAGTATCCTTATTATTTATTTAATTTATAAGATAATTAGCTGTCTACTTATTTAATAATTAAATTACCTATATAAATTATTTAATAAAGTAGAATTTATCTATTAGATAACCTAACTTAGCGAATATTATATAGATATAGATAATTAATTATTAGAATAATTTAACTATTTTAAAGTAAGAGAAATTAAGGCTAAGAAATTTATAAAAGGTATATAAATATTATAAATATTTATTATTACTATACTAATATTTTAAATACTACTAAATAAGCTTTAGTAATTAAAGCTATTTAATCTATATTTAAATTAAGAAGGATATATTACTATAAAGGTAAGCTCTTATTATATAGATATATATATTATTATTAATACTATTACTACTTAAATAGGTGCCTAATCTATATATATCTAATAAATTAATAATATCTTATTACTACTAATAGTAATTATAAGTATCTATAAGATATATTTTTAATAGCTATAATAATACCTATAGAGTAATAAGAGCTAGTTAGATAGGTAGGATAACTATCTAAGTAGATAAAGGGGGTATTAGTTAATATAACTACTCTAATAGTATATCTAACTAATTAATTTTATAATATTATTATTAATATTAATACTACTACTACTACTACTACTATTATTATTACTTATTTAACCTAGCTTTAAAGCTAGTTATATAATTAAGGATTTAATAAAGTATTTTATTCTATAATAATTATATTAGTTAAATATCTAGAAAATAGAGTAGGTATTACTCTTACCCCTACTCTTATTCTTATTCTTATTATTACTATTATTATTATCTATACTAATAGCCGAGATATTCTATAGTTATAGGGGTAATTAGTTTATATACTAAGTAATTATTATACTTAGATTAACTATATATTTACTATTATAGTAGTATTCTCTATATTATAAGTATAATTATAGTAGAATAAATAGGATATTTTTATAATAGTAAATATTATAAGAATAATATAGTATTTATTATAGGAGATAAAAGATATAAGAATTTTTACACGCTATATATTTATATTAATTTAATAATATAATAGCTCCTACTGTTAAGAGCAATACCGGAAGGAAGTAGAGATAGGTTAGTAATAAGGTTATAAGGGTACTACTAGGTGTCTAAAGTATATCTTTAAGCTAGGTAGTTAAGTTTTATAATAATAATAGCTCCTATTATATAGACTAATTATTAAAGAGGTAAAACTCTTTAAGAGATTTAATTTATATATAGAATATAAGTTATATAACTAGATAGTTATAAGATAAGATACTATATATAGCTATATATTCCTTATAATTACCTCTTTCTTTTATAATTAATATCTATATTAATTTATATAATTATTCTAAAAGTATAATAAAAGATAGATATAATAAATTATTTATAATAAAGAAAGGTTTATAAAAGAAAGGAATACTTAGTATAAAAAATAAATTAAAAAATTTAAATAAAGAGTATATAGTATATCTTTATATATCTTTACTAATATAGAAATACTTTAATATAATTAAATAGTTAACTAGGGCTAGCTTAGTATCTAAAATTATTAGAATTCTTTAAAATACTATAAAAATTATTAGAATTTTAATAAATTTAATAGAATTTTAGAAGGTTCTATCTATTTCTATATATAAGCTATAAATAGTATCTATATAAATAGTTTAATAACTAGCTCCTAACCTAATCCTATAAATAATCTTTATAAAAATCTATTTTTAAATTAATTTATTATAAGAGTTAAATTTATAAGAGAAACTTATTTAATATACTAACTAAGTACTAGTAGCTATATATTAAATTAATTTTTAATATTTCTAAATATTTTAAAAGAAGATTTTTAATAATAGATAATTTAAAAGAAACTTTAGAAAATATTTAATACTATAAGTAATATAAAGGTAAAGACTAATAAATATTAACTAGTATAAGAAAAGTAAATAACTATAAATATAATATAAAGTTTTATACTTACTATCTTTTTTATTTAATTAATAACCTAGATACTTAATACTAAAGAAAAAATAAAGAAAAATATTTATATTATATAAAAGTTTTATATAAATATATTAGTATATATATAGTAATATAAAAGTATATATATAATATAACTAACTTATATAGTTTACTTATAAATCTAATATTAAGAAATTAAATAATTTATAAAAATATATTAATATATATATATCTAAAACTAATTTAAGCTAATATTATAAATTTAAAAAGTATATTACTAGATATATAAAAGTATTATAAAAAGTTACTAAGTACTAAAAGTATAAATTAAAAATTAATAATACTAATACTAATAAGGTATTATTAATTACTATCTATAAATTATATAAAATTTAGTATAAAATTTATAAAGTTTTAAAAAAATAAGTTTTTATTATATTTTTTATATACTTTTAGTATACTAATAATTTTTAAGCTAATATTAGAAGAAATAAGATTTTAGAAAGCTTAGATAATAAAAGTAATTTTAAAGATAATAATAATAATAATAATAGTAGTAATAATCCTAGCCTAAGCTAACCTCTAGTATATTATAAAACTACTTATAATAAGCTTTTTAGTATATTATAAGATATAACTAAAAATTTAAATAAAAATAGGAATACTAGTAAGAATAATAAAGATTTTAAAATATCTAAAATAGTAGCTAAAACTAAGATTAATAGATATAAATTAGTATACTATTAGTATATATAATATTATAATAATATTTTAATTAATATATTCTAGGTAGGAGGAAAAAAACTACTAAAACTATAAAAAAATCTACTATATAGAAAGTACTAGCTAGATAATAGTATAGTATAAGTAGTAGCTAAATAAAACTATTAAATAATAATAATAATAATAAGGATTTTAGTTATAATAAAGATATTATAGTAGAGAAGAATAGTAGTAATACTATTATCGATGGGCAGGGTGTGAATGCCTCTCATAAGCTGGAGGCAGGCCAGCTAGTGAAGCTCTACTAAAAATGTCTCTAAAGGCTTATATAAAATAATATATAAATAATCACTAATCTACTACTAGGTAGGAGGAAAAACAAGAGGGAGAAGATTTAATAGATTCCTAGCTCTCTTATTACCTATCTATATATATATATTTATATATATATAAAGGGCTTCTAGTAGCTAAGCTCTACTTCTAGTTCTAGGTTATTAGTAGTACTATAGTATACTATATAACTAATAAGTATAATATATATTATTTAGCCTAGAAGTAATAGCTTACTACTAGATATAGAAAATAATAAGTTATAAAAAATAAAAAATAAAAAATAAACTCCTAGCTTACTTTTCTATATATATTCTTTATCTAAGCTTATCCTATAAGCTACTAATAAGGTAGGAAAGGAGAGAGAGAAGATAAGTCTCTAGAAATATAAAGCTAGTTAGTATTACTATAGTATAAATAAATAAGATATAAGAAATAGTAAATAATAGAATTATAAATATAAAAAAAAGATTAATTTATATAAGGAAAATATAAGGAGAGGAATATATTAAAATAATTTAAAAACTTCTAATAATATTACTATATATACTTAAACTATCCTACTAGGTTTAGTACTAGAATCCTTTTTTATCTTAGCTATTTTCTTCTATAATTTATAAGTAGCCTATTTTAATATTATAGCTAAGATATAGAAGAATCTATTAATAAAGTTCTTATTATTACTTAGATAGAAGATAAGGCCTTTTATAAGCTTTATAGTATTTTTTAGTCTATCTTAGGGAGAAGTACTAGCTAGTTCTATAAATAAAGGGTCCTAGATTATTATAAGGTTAATAAAGTAGTAATATAACTAAATATATAAAAGAATATCCTTAAGTAAGCTTTTTTTCTTCTTCTTTTTCTCTATATTAATAGCCCTATTATTAGTATTAACTAATATAACCTTTACCTAGGGCTTTATAGGTAAAGTACTAGGGATATACTTCTTATTCTATACTTCTTAGTCTCTATTAGTAGAGTTCTCTTCTTTACTTAAGAGTTTTTTAATTCCTTTATTAAGTCCTCTAATATAGGGGTATTTAGAGAGTTATTAGTTTTAAGCTAAAAGTAACTACTTACTTTTAGCTACTATACTAGTAGAGATACTAATAGTTAAAGAATTTCTTACTAAACTAGGGATCCTAGTTAAAATAATTATTTAGACTATTACTAGTATAATAGAGAAAGGGATAGTAATAAAAATAAAAATTACTAAAGCTACTAAAATAGAAGCTCTTCTATTAGAAATTATTAGGGTAGTAGGGGTAGATATAGATATAGATATAGAAGGAGTAAGAATTACTAAACCTTTACCCTTACTTCTTAATAGTTAATAAGGGGTAAGGGTAGTAGTAAGGCTAGTATTATTTATATAAGTATATTTATATAGTTTTTAGAGTAGTTCTTCTACTAGAATTAAATAAAAATTCCTTTTCTAAAAGCCTATACTAGTAAAGGCTTATTTAAAAATATAGAGAAAGAGGTTATTATTTATTATTACTATATACTAGATACTTTATATAATAGTCTTAAGGTCCCCTACTATAGCTTATAGAGAGTAATAGTATTAGATTAACTCTTAAAAAATAAAAATAAAAGTAGTATTATTAGTAGTATAAAAAGCTATTCTAATATTTATTAATATCTTATAGGTATCTATAAGCCTATAAGAGCTACTAGTACTAAAGTTTAATACTTTTTTAATATTATAATCCTATTCTTAGTTAAGAGAGGTAAGGGTAGTATCTTTTTAATTCTTTAAGGTCTACTACTTCCTATACTTATTAATACTTTTCTTAAGCCTAGTATAGTAGCTATTATTATCTAGCCTATTATATAACTTAGGTAGGTATTTATAGAAACCTACTATAAAATACTTAGGAATATTATTAATAGCCTCTAGTATATCTTTTAGTATAGTAGTAACTACTTTTACTTACTATAATTATATCTCTTCTAGAAGCTTAACTAGGTACTTCTAAATTACTAGGTCTTTATACTCTATATTTCTTTTTATAGCTACTTTAAGAGTAGTATCTAAGCTATAATCCTATATAACTTAGTTAAAACTAGAGAGGGAGAGAATAGTATAAGTAGGCTTAGTAAGCTCTAAGCTTATTTTCTTTACCTTTCCCTTAGCTTATTATTAAGAGGGGTAAGTAAGAGAAATAAAGGTAGTATTAAAAGTAGTAATAGTAATATTAATAATAAAAGTAATAGTAATAGTAACTAAAATAGACTTAGATTAGATAGTATCCTACTTCTTACTAAATAAGGCTATTTTCTAATCTTATAGTCTTATAGCTATACTAGTACTACTTAAGCCTATAAAGATTTTTTTAAGATCTTTATCTATAATATTTAAGGGGCCTATAGTAGTACCCTATTATTATTATTATTATTACTATTACTATTCCTCTAGCTTATAGTACCTAGTCTTATAGCCCTTATAGGCCTATTCTTATCTCTCTATAAGTAATAAGCTATTTTTTCTTATTATAATATTATAGAAAATTAAAAAAAAAAGAAAAAAAAAAGGTAAGAGGGACTATAAGAGAATAAAGGTAAGTATTTTTATATATAATTTAATAGAGATCTAGCTTATAAAGGTTTTTAAAAAGTCTATTACTAGTTCTTAATAATATTTTTAAGGAAAGAAAGTAATATTAAAGGAAATATTTAATATATAAGATATAGAACCTTCTAGAATTATATTAAATTCTTTAAAGTCTTATTATTTAATATTATCTTTATTCTTTATTAATATTATTATCTCTATATTATTATTTACCTTACCTAGCTCTATTATTATATTATTTTCTTAACCTTTTCTTATTATCCTTTATTAAAATTTAGCTAGTCCCTTTAGTAGCTATAAAAATAATAAAAAGAGTAAGAAAATATAGGGGGTAAAGAAGCTAGTAGTATAGAACTACTTTTAGGTATTAGAGTTTAATATAGGTAGGTATAGATAGGTAAGGAATAGAGATACTAAAAGTAGTAAATTACTTCTAGCTTTAAAGTTTAATATAGGTTTTATTTATTATTTAGTAATAGTATAGTTATAAAAAATATATTATAATTATATTATTATATAAATAAGAAGTATATATATATAAAAAAGTAGAATATAAAATAATTAATAATATAAAATATTATAAAAGAAAGAATAAAGAAAATTATTAGTAATATTTTTACTTTATAGGAATAACTACTATCTAAAGTTATTTAATAACTAGTATTAATCTCTATTATATTTCTTCTATAGTATTATCTTAGGCTACTAGCTAGTCTTAGAGAATTTCCTAAAGAATAGTTCCTTCCTAAGGGTAGTATTTCTTTAATTTAAAACTAGCTATAGTTCCTTCTAGGATAGTACTATCTAGTTCCTTAATAGTAAAAATACCTTTTTTATTATCTATAGTATAAATCTAATATAGTTCTAACTATCTAAAGGTAAATTTATATTTCTAGGTATATAAAGTATTAATTAATAAGTCCTAAAGTAAAACTATATTATCTAGCTCTAAAGGTTCTATTTAAATTTACCTAGTATTATTAAAGAATTCTATACTTTTCTTCCTTATATACTAGAGGTAGGTAAGAGCTTTCTAGATATCTTTATCCCTTCTTTTAAATTATTAAGCTTAGAAAGCTATTAACTCCTCTATAATATAAACTTATTTAAAAGGTAAGGTCGCGTATATAGGAATTTTTAATTTAATTATAAGGGTTATTTTATATCTATATAGTAAGTAATAGGGTAAATATCTAGTAGAATATCTAACTATAGCCCTATTTATATATAAAATAGCTAGGAAATAGTCTATCTATAATCTTTTTATTTTAGCTAGAGTACTAATAATTAGGATATATCTATATTTAATTTATCTATTAGTCCTAGGGTTATATAGGGAAATCTAAATATAGTAAAGGTTATATCTATCTAAAAGTTCTTCTACTAGTTTCTAGTTTTCTATTCCTCTATCTATAATAATCCTCTATAGGTAGGGATAGTAATATAAGAAATCCTTATAAATAAATTTAATAATATATTATACTTCCTTTTATTATAAGGGGTAGGCTTCTACTTATTTATTAAAGTTATTCCTTCCTACTATAATATACTTAAATCCTTTTTCCTCTAGTATATAGGTAATATCTATATTAATCCTTTAGAATAGCCTAGATAGGTAGGTTAGAAAGACTACTTCTAGTAAGTAGTTCTTTAATACTACTTAATATTTATAGTAATTTCCTATATATTCTTTAATCTATTAATAGGTTCTTTTCTACTAGTATCTATCTATAATAAGCTAGTAAGTTTTTTTAACTCCTAGGTATCCTTAGTTATTATAATAGGTATTAAATATTTAATTTTTATATTCCTACTTACCTACTACTTATTATAAAGGGATATTTTTAGTAGCTCTTTTAAAAAGATACCTTTTCCTTACTATAAATTTTAGTATATATTTCTAGAATTTAGTCTATTCCTTTAGGCTTATATAAATATATATAGGCTTTCTTAACCTATTAGTTAGATATTAAGTAATATCCTAGTATTCTTTACTATATCCTTCTTCTAGAGGATTCTTATCCTAATTTATTAAATCTACTAGATAGGCTATATTAACTATATTAATCTAATTATCTACCTAGTTATTAATATAGTTATTAGTCTTTATTTCTAACTAGTTAGAAGGTCTAGGGGGTTTCCTAGATAGTCTATCTATAGTAGTATACTTCTTTCCTAGTATATAATATACTTTAAAATTAAATATCTAGATCTATATAAGCTATCTAATAATTAGTACTCCTAGAAGATCTATAGTAATCTAGTTAAGCTATATAACTAATATATTAGTATTTAATTCTATAATAAAATAATAACTATATAACTAAGTATAATTTTTCTTAAGGGCTTTAAGAAGTATTTTATATTTAAGCTTACTAAAGTTATATTTATACTTAGCTAGTATCTAAATTCTACTTTTATAGTAGATAAAATACTAAAATTTTAGTTTATTTAGTTTTTACTATATTAGTATAGCTCCCTAGCCTTTATTACTAGTATCTATAGTAAGAATAATAGGTCCTCTATTAGTATAGTTAATTAGTTATAGTACTAGTACTATAGTTAGCTTTATTTATAATATTATTATAATATCCTATTATTCTTATCCTTAAGTAAATTTAGCTTCTTTTTTTAGTAGTTAGAATAGGGGTTTAGTAATTATTATAAAATACTCTATAAAAATCTAGTAGTATATATAGATACTTAAAAAGATATAGATATTTTTTTATATAGTATACTTAGTCTACTCTAGTATTTTTATTACCTTAGATAATTCTAGATACTTATTATTAGTATTATAAAGGAAATCTACTATTTTTAATCCTTAGAGGTAAAATTATAATTTTTCTTCTATAATAGTATATCTAGCTCTTTTTATATCTATAAGGATACTATCTAGCTATTAAAGGTATTCTAGGATAAAGTAGTATATACTAGGTTTAATCTCTTCCTATGGTGGTGTGGTCGCGTTAGTAGAACGTGGCCATGGCCCCTCTTGGCGAATTCTTAGCGTAGTAACTAGGAGGGCCTAGGTTTAAATCCTAGGACTACTTCTACTATAATCTACTACTAAATAATAAGCTTAAGATTATAAGGGGTAGGGACTCTTATATAACCTAGCCTAGATAGGATAAGCTTATAATCTACTTCCCTTAGGTATCTTTCCTTAAAATTACCTAGTTTATCTTATAATTAATCCTTAATAAATACTTCTTAGTATTATATTAAGGGTTAATTAATATAAGAAAAAGTTGTTTACTTTCCTAATTTATATATATAATACTCTCTAGGTTTTAGTACCGAAGAAGCTTTCCTAGTTAGTAGATAAATAACTAAAAATATACTAATAATTAACTAATTAATTAGTCTTATGCCATAGTCTAACGACTACATGCGGAAATTGATTAATAATAATAATAATTGATTAATAATAATAATAATAATAATAATCTCTTCCTATTAGTAATTAGTCCTAGATCCTTTTATATTAATATTATCTATAAATAGGGTGTATTTCTCTAGGATATAGTCTACTAGTATCTTACCTATAATCTAGATAAATTAGGCTATAGAATTAGTTACTCCTATAGATAGAGTTATATATTAAACTAGTTCTAGTAGTATTATAAAGGCTATTAAGTCCTAGCTTATAGGGTATAATAGAATTTAATTATATCTAGAGAAGAAATTAATTAATAAATAATAAGAAAGTCTAGTAAATTTATTAATAAATTCTTCTATATTTAGTAGTAGGTTAGTATCCTAAATAGTAACCTTATTAATATTTATTACTATATTAATTAACTAGTATTTCCTATTTAACTTCTTAACTAAAAATTAGGGGTTATAGTATAGTCTATAGCTTAATTCTAATATACTATTATTAAGGTACTATCTAATTATATTAATAACTATCTTATTAAGTATTTTAGGTAGTTAGAAGGCTACTTACTACTAGGCTTTATATAGTACTATCCTAATTATTAGTAGATCTATAACCTAGAGTAATAAAGTCCTAATTTCTATAAAGTCCTAGGCTAGTACCTTTTTCTAATTAAATAGTATATTAATAAAAAGTTCCTTTTTCTTTAGCTATAGGAACTTACCTACTAATAACTTATTAATCCTTTTTTAGGTTAGATAGCTTCCTTTCTTAATATCTAAGAACTTTAGTATAAAGTACTTATTATATATTTCCCTTAGCTTATCTAGTCCCCTTTTTTTTTATAGTAGATTATATCTTCCTTCTATTTTCTAGATTATTTAGGGTATATACTATTAGATTAGTTTAAATTAATAGGTTTTACTTTATTTACTTTCTTTTTATATACTATATAGACTAAATAGTTATTTTCCTATCCTTCTATCTAGTTACTAAGATTAACTAAAATAGTAGGACTACTTATAGTAGGATTATTTTTTTCTATATTAATAAGTACTACTTTTATAATATTAAAAGAGATTCTCTATATATAAAAGGCCTTATTTTAACTATTTCTAATTTCTTTATTATTTTCTCTTTATTAGGCCTAGAGGACTAGCTTAGAAGTATATAGTAGGCTACTAGGTAGTATATTAACCTTATTTATTATATAATTTCTTAGTATTTTTAAAAATATTTTAGTAGTAGTATTCTTACTACTAGGCTAAGTTTTTAAATTTTTTATACCTTCTATAGTTATAAACCCTTTCTTTAACTCTTTATTAATTATTTATAGATAGTATACTTCTTTATATTATTTACTTATAATATAGTATATAGCTAAGTAGTATAAAGCTATATTACCTTTACTATTCTAGTTTTTTATTAGGTCTTCTTCCTTATTAAGCCCCTATCTAGGGAGAGACTTACTTATTAGTTTAAAGAAGGTTTTTTTCTCTAGGTTATAATAAAATATACTTATTTACTATATTTATCTTAGAGTTTAACGTTATAGTATTTATCTTTATTATATTTAATATATATATATCCTCTTTTTAAAAATAAAACTCTTAAAAGTAATAGATATTAGGGTTTTAGAATAATAAGGTAGTCTATAACTAGCTATATATTATTAATATATATAGGTAGGTCTTTAAGAATCCCTATAATAAGGGATAGAATTCTATTAATACTAATAATATAATCTATATTATTACTCTTAAAGTAGGGCTATCTAGTATCCTTTACTAGCTTTTAAGAGTATAGGGAGATAGAGAAACTTCTATCTAGTAGTATATATATTAGAATAGTCTTACTAAATACTATTAGAATATATACTAGAGCTCTAGCTAGGTCTCCTCTATTATATACTATATTTATAGGTAAGCTTAGAGTAGTTAAGATAATATTAACTTACCTAATAATTAATTATTCTTTCTATTATAAGAGTTTTTTAGAAAATTTAATAAGTTCCTTTATTATAAATAGAACTTTTAAATTTATTATATCTATAAGCTTTAGGTATTAATTTACTAACTTATTCTTTCCTATAAGTGTTTATATAATAATTTCTTTAATTCTTTTAGTTTTATTAAAAGTTATCTTCTTATTATTATTTAATTTATATAATTATCTATAACTTTCTAGTAGTAGGAGTAGGTTTAAGTATTATAAAGGCTATCTTATTACCTCTAGTAATATTATTCCCTATAGTTTAATTAGAATCTAGCTTAAGGGAAGTTTCTAATTAAGGTTACTATTTAAGACTATAGTATAATTATTATTAAAAGATTTATCTAGTATTTCCTTAATCTAACTAATTAATAGAATATTTTTTTCTTTCTTTTACTATTCCTTTATAATTCTTATATTATTATTATATAGGGTTAGTACGTTATCTTTATACTTAGATCTAATAGAAGTATCTTATCTAGCTATAATAATTTTATCTATAGTAAATCCTTTAAGTATTTTAATATACTAAATAGTTATAACTAGTTCTTTATATTTAATAGTAGTAACTATAGTAATAGTAGAAATAATAGATACTATCTCTAGAAATATATTTTTATATATAGCTATAAGCTTCTATAGTTTACTAAGTCTCTCTATCTAAGGAAGCCCTTTAATAATCCTTAGTTCTAGATAGGGTTTTCTATAAGTAACTATACTATTCTAGGTAATATATATTTCTCTATTTTTAATTATTTCTTTAATATAGGGGTATTTATACTACTAATAGACTAGGTTACTATAATAGTAATATTTACTATATAGGTTACTTAGATAGTAGAGAGTAGTATTAAATAAATAATTCTTTTTAAGTTTAATAATTTCTTTCTACTTTTTATATATACTATTATAGAGTTTAGCTAGATTTACCTATAGATTAATATTATTTATTTTTATCTAGGTAAATTCCTAGGTAAGTTAATCTATAGTTAAGTCCTATCTAGTATCTATTTTTAATATTTCCCTTTTTAGAATAGTAGGTTTTACTTCCTATTACTTTTCTAGAATAGGTTTAGCCTTTCTATTATATAGGTTAGATACTTTTTTAAAATATTTTAGTTTATTATTAAGGATACTAATTAAGTCTAGGATAATTAAGGTATTTACTAGAAAAGTAGTTACTTTTCTCTATTTCTTATAGTTATAATCTTTTAGGGTATTTATATTAATACTATACTTCTTAATAACCTTTTTCTAGGTAATAGGAGGGAGACTATAAAGGAATAACTTAGTCTAAGTTATTCTATTAATCTTTTCTTCCTATAGTAGCTTTTTAGATATAATATTAAATATCTAGTAGTAATCCTTAAGCTTAGCCTTTTTATAGTAGGTATTAGTATATCTATATAAATAAATCTAGGACTTATAAAGCTATTCTAGGTTATAGAACCTAAACTCCTTTAAAAATTTCTTTTTAAAGGTATCCTAATCTTTACTATAAGAGTTAAAAGTCTTTATTTATATCTAGATATATCTACTATAGTACTAACTAATCTCTTTAAAATATTCTTTATTAGTATAGTAGTACCTATAGTAAATAATCTTAAATCTTTTAAGGAAGTTAGTAGTACTATCCTTATTAAATAAAAAAAACTTTAGTAATTTAAGTAGTAGTATATTTACTATAATCTATCTTAATTTTCTATTAGTAACTATAGAAGAGGGTATTTTTACCTAGCTAATAGTCTTAAGACTAAAAGTAGAAGAAGTACTTCTAAGTCTATCTCTTTACTTATTTTCTTTTATATTTACTAATATATTTTAAATTAAAGATAAAAATATACTAATAATTAATAGATAAAATAGGTTAAATAATAAAGAGCTCTTTAAGTTATAATATTTCTAAGTATCTAGTAACTTCTTAAGATTAAACTACCCTTTAACTAAATTAATAAGACTTAAATATAAAGATAACTCTTTTCTATAAGAGCCCTTATATCCCGTATAAGTAGATAGAAATAAATTAGATTTAAGAGATTATAAGTAACCTTCTAAATAAGATAAGAAAGAAAGTAAAAATAAAGATAAATATAATAATTATAAATTTATATACTATAATAAATCTAAAGCTAAATCTCTAAATAAATCTAAAGATAAATCTATCTAAATTAATAATTCTATATAAGCTAATAATAATTTCTTTAAGGGAATTACCCCTCTTTTATACTTTTCTTTTATACTTTTACCTTTAGTAAAAAGCCTATCTTTTATAAAGCTTTTACCTTCTATAAAGCTTTTATCTTTTATAAGGGTAAGATTCTTTTCTATAAGTCTATATATTATACTATACTATATTTTTCCTAAAAATAAGATTAATTTTAAAATCTAGACTAACCTAGACTAGCTATAAGTAAGTAATTTTCTAGATTATTATAGGTTATAAAAGACTTCCTATAATAGATATTTAATAGTAGCTTTAAGACTTAGTATAACTCTATTCTAGCTAGATATATAGACTAGGATATTCTTCTTTATAATAATTTTTTAAGGGGTAAGCTACTCCTTATTTTTTTTTTAAATATATTTAATTACTTCTAGCTTCCTAATTATTAATAATTAAAGCTTTAGTAACTATTTTTTATTTTTTATACTTTTACCTTACTAACGGCTTTAATATTAATAGGTAGGGTATAAATACCTCTTATAAGCTAAAGGTAGGCTAGCTAGTAAAGCTCTACTAAAAATATCTCTAAAGGCTTATATAAAATAATATATAAATAATTACTAATCTACTACTAGGTAGGAGGAAAAATAAGAGGAAGAAGATTTAATAGATTCCTAGCTCTCTTACTACCTATCTACGTATATATATTTATATATATATAAAGGGCTTCTAGTAGCTAGGCTCTACTTTTAGCTTTAGGCTATTAGTAGTACTATAGTATACTATATAACTAATAAGTATAATATATATTATCTAGCCTAGAAGTAATAGCTTACTACCAGGTATAGAAAATAATAAGTTATAAAAAATAAAAAATAAAAAATAAACTCCCAGCTTACTTTCCCACACTATAATATAAACTTATTACTTAGATTACTTTTTTTATACTTATAATACTATTTTTTAATAATAGCTAGTTTTTTAGTAGGGTTTTAAAACCTTTATAAATTAATAAATTATAATTAAATAGCTATTATTATAGATACTTATTAAATACTTTTACTATACTTATAATATATATATAGCTTTTTATTCTTAAAACTATTAAAACCTAGAAAACCTAATAGGATAAAAATAGGTAAAAGGTATTTTAAAATTATATAATATACTATATCTAGTAGTATACTTTAGATATTATAAAAGTATTATAAATTACTTATAAAAAAATATAAGTTTCTTATTTTCTTTATTTATATTTTAGGCTATTTTATTATTATTAAATTTTTATATTATCTTTTAGTATATTTTTAGCTCTTTTAAATTATACTATTAGACTTTTATAACTTTTTAATTTATTTTTTAGTAACTATTAGTTTTCTATATTAAAAAATCCCTTCTATTTTATAAGGTATTAAAACCCTATTTTTTTCTTTTACTTATTAATAATTATTTTTACTTTCTATTATTAATTACTATCTATATTTACTAGTTTAGGTGTCTTTTAGTTTTTATACTAATTATATAGTTCTAATAATAATATATAAAAAACTAGGTAGATCCTATTATATTTTAATAATAGCTTTAATTTATAGTTTTACTATCTAATTAGTTCTTCTATAATAAAGGGCCTTAATAATTTATTATCTAGCTTTTTACTTACTTTTAGTATATATATATTTTATACTTTAAGTAATACCTTATTACCCTTTTTATATTCTTTTAGTAAATATTTCTAGTTATAATATTTTACTTACTAAGATAATATATTTTATAGTCTAGCTATAAGCTTATCTTATTTTTACTTAATTATTTTAGCTTATTTTAATATAGTAGGTACCTCCTTAATTAAAGTATTATTCTTAATACTAATATCTAAAGATAGATTTTTACTATATATAATATATATAGGTAAGTAATCTATACTAGTAAACTACTAGAGATATATATATATAGCTAACTATAATAATAAGGCCTAATTATTTTAGTTATAGTTAGTATATAACCTTAAATATTATTCTAAGAACTAGTTTTAATACTCTATTTAACTATTTATCTAAGGGTAAAATATAGTGCTTAAATAGTATTTAATATTAATATATCTTATAAATACTTACTAATATAAACTTATAAAGTATAAGCTATAATTTAAAATAATTAATTTTAGTATACTATAATAATAGATAATTTCTTTAAGAAAAAGCTAGGTAAGCTACTTAGAGGTTATATATATAGTAGTAGTAATATAGAATATATATTTTAAAAATTAATCTATAATTATAAATATAGTATTATAAGCTATTCTATAATAATTTAAACTTAGGAGTAAACCTATAAAAAAGTTATAGCTTATATATTCTATAATATCTATAAGTATAGGTAAAGTATTTATCTTATTATATAACTTATATCTAAAGGCCTTTATATATTAGTATATTTAATAAAAAGTATAGTACTTATAAATTTACTTTATTATAGTAGACTAAAAATACTTACTACTAATAGCTTATATTATATACTTTATACCTATATATCTAGCCTTTAGATTATTATAGTACTTTCTTAAAATTTCTTTATAAATAACTCTATCTTATAGAATATAAATAGAGCCTTTAAAATAAAGTAATCTACTATTATCTAATATTTAGAAAGTATATTTTATATCTATACTATTCTTTTTAATTTATATTTTCTAGTAGTTCTATAAGATAAATATATTTACTTACTATAGTTATTTAATATTATTAAGAAGAGACTTTAAAAGAATATTAAAGATAGTCTTATTACTAGCTAAATATAAAGCTAAATAGTATAATATAAAAAATCTTAGATTACTAGTACTAATAAGTTAAGAATATTTTTTATAAGTACTATATATTCTACTAGATACTTATATAACCTATTAATAAATATTATAGGTATTAAATAGAATAGCTTCTTTATTTAATATATTTATACTACTACTTAGGATATCTTTATTTTCTTTAATAATAAAAATATATAAGCTATAGCTATTAAGTATATTAGTATTACTAAAGTTTAAAGTAACTTTTTAATAATAAGTAGAATAAAGTCCTAAGGTTAAAAAACTATTTAACTTTTATTATAAAGTAGGAAGTATAAGACTTATATTATCTTTATCTTTTAAAGATATATAATTAAAATAATATAAGGGATTATTTATAGGATTACTTTTACTAGTATAGTAGTAAATTTTAAAATTAAATATAATAAGAAATTCTATCTATTATAATTATTATCTACTAAGAGACTTTATACTTATAAAGTAATATAAGTTATTATAATTAATTAATATAGTAGTTAAAACTCTATATCCCTTAAAGTAATATTATTAATAGTAAAAGTACTTTATTATAGCTAGAAGCTCTTAATTATAAGTCTTATAAGAAGTTTCTAGAAGCTTTAGCTTTTAGGAATAATAAGTAACTAGCTATTATAGTATTTTTTTACTATTACTATACTATTCTAGCTTTTATAATAATATACTAGTAAGTATTATACTAGAAGTATCTATTTTTAAATATATTTACTTATCTAGATTAAAATACCTAAGTAATAGAACTTCTATAAATACTTTCTTTAATTTATTAAATATATACTTAGCTATATTATCTAGTATAAATATCTTATATTTTTTATTATTCTTACTCCTATATAATAATATAGTTAAAGAGGTTATAATCTTAGAATATTATTTTATTAACCTCCTATAAAAATTTATAAACCCTAAGAATACTTATATATTATAGAATAACTTAGATAATAGCTAAGTATTAATACTTTAAACCTTTACTAGATTTATATATATACTATATACTTTAATAATATATTTAAGGAAATTAATCTCCTCTATACTAAATATATATTTAGATAATTTCCTAAATAATATTTATTTTCTTAACCTTAATAAGATCTTATATATATATAGAGTATAACTAGTAGTATTTTTACTATATATTAAAATATTATCTAGATAGATAATATAAATAATATTAACTAATCCTCTTAATATATAATTAATATAGGCTTAAAATATAGTAGGAGTATTTATTAGGCTAAAAAATATAATCTAATATTTAAAGTAGCTATAATATATATAAAATACTATCTTTTACTTATCTTTTAGCTTTATTTTTATATAATAGTAAGTATTATATAAGTTAATCTTAGAGAAGACTTTTATTAAGAAGAGATAGTCTAATATTTTATTAATTCTAAGAAGTAGGTATTAATTCTTAATAGTAATCTTATTTAAAGAGTAGTAATTAATATATAGTTATAAGCTATTATCTTTCTTTAGGATAAATAATATAGGGGCCCTAACTAGACTCTTTAATTCTTAAATCTAACCTTTATCTAAACTAGTCCTTATATATTTATATAGAGCCTTTAGCTCTAATTTAGATAAGTTATATAATAGTCTATGTTAGGAACGCCTACGTCTCTACGGGACAGGGAGGTTAATATACGGACCGTAGGGGTCCGCTAGTAGATGGATAAGTATATAATAGAAAAGTAGATAATTCCTATATATAGAGAATTATTACTAAGAAGAATTCCTTAGTAAAGATTTAAACTACTTATACTTATTTATATATTTATTATATAATTAATATTAGTAGTAAACTATAAGTAATCTACTTTTATAATTTATCTTCTAATATATCTTTATATTAGGTCTTTATAATTACTTCTTTATTTTAGGTTAATATCCTTAGTAATAAAAAAAATATAAGGTATATTTATATAATATATATATAGACCCTATAGGTTATTACTAAATAATAATATATTATATATTTCCTATTTATTATATAAATATATTTAGTATATAAAGAAATTTTTTATTAATATTATATATTATAAAAATAAGGTAATTCTAGATTAAGTAGCCTATAGTTAGTAACCTATATATAATATATATTTATTATTAAATCTATTTAAAATTAAATACTACTATCTATAATAAGTCTATATTAGGTAATTATTCCTAATTTACTTATATTTAGTAATTTATTTTAAATAAAAGAGGTAATTAATTTCTTTATTATTCTATAGTATAATTATATAATAAAGATACTTAGTTAATATAAGTATATATATAAACTTATCCCCCCTATCTTTATAGAATTTTCTTTTTATTTTCTTCTTACTTCTTATAATTCCTTTTTTTTTAAAAGATTATAATATATTTAGCCTATCTACTACTTCCCTACCTTTATTAAAGTAGGAAAGTTATATTTTTTTTTTAATTAATTTAAAAATATCTAGTTATTCTTTTTATTTTTTTTCTATTCTAGTTAGCTATTAAGCTATTATTTTATATCTTTTTTTTATACTATCTATATATAAGTAGTACTTTCTTTATATTAGCTTAGAAGACTTTTAGCTATATAATTATATCTACCCTAGTAGAAACTATAAGAATTACTTATAGTATAATAAATAAAAGTATAAATACTATTAAATAAATCTATTTATTTATTCTTATATATATACTAATAGTATTAAATATCTATATATTTTAATAGGAAACTATTAAAATTTTAAAGCTATTATAAGAAAGTAATAACTATTAAGAATAAGAAACTTTAAGCTTATTATTTAGTTTAGCTTAGTAAGCTAACTAAAAAAGTATATACTTAGCTTATAGTCTACTATAATACTAAGTAAGATTAAAAAGACTATCTAGTAGAGATTAAGCTTTTAATTTTAAAGAAATTTTAGGAGATAAATAATATTTTTTAAAAAAATATAAGTACTATATAGAATAGTTTTATTTTATATATTAATACTATATAGTTTAGGTTTACTTCTATTAAAAAAGATAATAATAACTCTAACTTAAAGGGGTTATTTAGTACTAAAGTTAATACTAAAGAAGATATAGAGGGGTTAAATAGTAATCTTTTTATATCCTATAATATTACTACTAAAGTAGTATATTAATAGATAGAGGCTATAGCTACTATTACTTTTATTAATATTAATATTATTACTACTATAGCTTATACTAAGGTAGAATATTTAGTAATAAAGGCTATAGTTTTAACTATAATTTCTTTTACTCTTATAATTAGTCCTATATTAGTATAGAGTATATTAATATATTCTTTTATACTAGTATATAATATTTTTATTTACTATACTTCTTTTATATATAGGATATTTACTTATATTACTATTATATCTATTCTATAAACTCCTAATATTTTTATTTTAGTAGAGTAATCTCTTACTATTTATAATAGTAGGAAGAGGATTATTACTAGTTTATTTATTTTATCTCTAGTTAAGTATAGCTATAGTTATAGTTATAATTATCTTAATTATAGAATATAGTTTTTAGTTTTTCTTTTCTAGTATTTTTAATCTTCTACTTAGGATATAGGTTTTATATATAGTTTATAATATTTTATAACTTTATTTTTTAAATAGAATTTTAAAATTATAAAATTTTATTTTATATATTTTACTAAATCTATTAAAACCTATAAACCTTATAGGAAAAAAAAAATAGGGAAGGTAATTATAATATATTTTCTATATATTATTAGCTTACTAGGGAAGAGGCTTTTTTTCTTTATTTATACTTATCTTTATTCTCTAATTTTAAGAGTACCTATTTAGTAATTTTCTTATAATATCTTTATTTATTTATCCTATTTATCCTCTATATAGGGTTAGTATAACTAATTAAAATTTTTAATTATTATCTTATAGTTTTTTAGATTCTTTTTTAGTTACTAGCTATTATCTACTAGTAAAAACCTTTTTTAATATATAAAGTACTCTATTTTTCCTTACTATATTCTTTTATTAAGGATTATCTTTATTTTTTATTTATTTACCTTCTCTATATTAACTAGTTCTAGTATATCCTTCCTAGCTCTCCTTATATAATACTTAAGTAATAAGATATAGAAAACTAGATATATATAGCTATATAAAAAGAGTAAAGTTAATTAATATAATTACTTTTTTATAGGCTTTTTTATTTTAAAAGGTCCTAAATATTTATTATTAAGCTTCTTTAATATATAATAAGTATAGATATATTTTATTCTTAAAATTACTTTTTCTTTCTTTCTAAATTTAATAGGTAAATATTTATTATTATAGTACTTTTCTTATATTATTCTTATTTCTTATAAGTAGTATATTAGTTTATTTTTTTATACTATAAGTTTTTTAATTCTTTCTATAGCTACTAGTACTTTCCTTTTAAAGATATTATTCTTAATATTAAATAAAAATTATAGGTTATACCTTATAAATATATATATAGGAGATAGTTTATATATTATATATACTATATTATTATATATAAATTATACTAATAGTAACTAATCTACCTAGTTATCCTAGTAGAAATTAATAAAGTATCTTAGATATTACTTAAGTATCTAATTTTAATATTCTATTTAACTATCTATTTATAAATAGTATATAGTACTTAGTTTTCTTTAAGCTTATATTTATTATATAAATATTATCTAATATAAGCTAATAAAGAGAGAACCTCTATTTATTACTATTAATAGTAGGTAGCTAAATAATAATATTATTTACTTATAGATAATATTAGTAAGTATACTAGTATTAATTATTAACCTAGTAATAATATATATATAAGCTTTTATATACCTATTAATAATAACTAAAATTATATTATATATAGATATTCTATATCCTTTACTTATAAATAATCTTATAATAAAATCTATTACTAGGTATTCCTAGGGCTAATAAGATATAGGTAAAGCTTATAGCTTATTATATAGTTAATACTACCTTACTTTAATTTACTAGTATATTATATAAGATTTAATATAATCTTTAATATACTTTAATATATTAGGCTAAAAGTATTTTAAGTAGATTAACTATACTATCTATATATAGCCTATATATCCTACTATTAGATTATTATAGTATATTTTAAGTATCTCTATCTAGATTACTTAATCTTATAGTATATAGATTATTCTTTTATATTTAAATAGGCTAGTCCTATCTAGTTACTAAAAGCTATACTTTATATTTACTATATTTTTTTTATAGATTCTTATAATTACTAGACCTTATAAATAAATCTACTTATTATAGATATTTAATAATACTAGTAAAAATATCTATAGGGTTAGAAATAATAGTATTACTTTTTATAACTATTTATATAAGGAAGTATAATATAAGGTATTTTAAACTACTAGTACTAGTAAAAGGAAATTTACTTTTATATTTAAGCTACTATCTTTTAATAAAACTATAGTATTTTACTAATATAAAAATAAAAGATAGGATACTACTCTTATTTAGTATTTTTTTAGTATTACTTTTATTATCTTTAGATTTAGATAGGATAGCTATAGTACTTACTATACTATTATTAAAAACTTTTACCTTATCTATAGTATCTTATTAGGATTTATATAAATAGAATATTAAATCTAAGCTACTTCTTAGTTTTTATTATAGAGTAGGTAATATAAAGCTTATACTATCTTTATATTACTCTAGCTTATAATCTAGCTATTATAATAATCTATCTAAAAGATTTACTTTTTTAGGTTTATAACTTATTTTAAAGTTAAAGATTAATAGAAACTTAGTATATCTTACTTACTACCTACTAAGTATCTTTATATTTATAAAGTATTATAAGTTATTATAGTCTATAATTACTATAATAAAGTATTTTATTTCTTTTAAATAGTAATACTAGTACTTAAAGCTTTCTATTAGTCCTAGTAGCTCCTAGTTATAAATATTATATTATACTTTAATTAGAATAAGTTTTTTAAAGTAGAAAGCTACTATTTACTAGTTAAACTCTTTATTTTCTATTTATATCCTATATAGTTAGGATAAGATCCCTATAATAGTAAACTTTAATATATTAGTTACTACTTTAATTTATAGTAATAGGTTAAAATACTTTAATAAGGATACCCTTTAAAAAGCTACTTTTAATAACTTAAATACTTATATTACCTTATTAGTTAGTATAAATTCCTTATACTTCTTTTTTTTTACTACCTACTAGTAGGCTAGTAAGGGGCCTTATAATCTTAAAATATTTATAAATAAATCTCCTATAGAAATTTATAAATCCTAAAAAGATTTATATATTATAGTATAACTTTAGTACTAGCTATTCCTAGACTATCTATATCTTTAATAAATCTATATAGACCCTATATCTTCTAATAATATATTTTAAGAATTTAAGTTCTTCTATATAAAATATATACTTTAATAATTTTATAAATAAAGCCTACTTCTATAATTATTTTAATATCTTATATACTATATACTAGTAGCTCTTAAGATCTTCTATAAAGATTAAGATATTATTAAGATAAATAATATAAATTATATCTATAAGGCTATAAAGTATATAATTAATATATACTTAAAATATAGTAGGGATATTTATATAGTTAAAAAGTATAACCTTATATTTAAAGTATCTATATTATATTTAGAAGATAGTTTTCTATTTATTAATATAGTATATATAGATCCTATAGTAAGTATTATAAAGATTAATTTTTAAGAAGACTTTTATATTTAATAACCTATCTAGTATTTTATTAATTCTTAGTAAGGAATACTTATTTTTTATAGTAATCTTATTAAGTCTTTAGTAGTTTATATAAAGCTATAAAGTACTATCTTACTTTAAAGTAAATAATATTAGTACTTCTACTAGGCTTTATAACTTAGTAATTTAATCCTTTTTTAAGTTACTATCTAGGTAGTCTCTTAGGATAGCTAGCTTCTTTTTTAATAAATTATATAATAGTTTAAAGGGTAGTTATATCCCCTTATTAGTTTTAATAGGGTAGTTATACTCTATATTAAATAGTAGTATACTAGCTCTTTCTTTTAAAAAAATATTCTTATAGTTCTTATATTTAGAAAGTATTATTATTTCTAACCCTATATAGTTTATATATAGTATATTTATACCTTTTATTTTATATTTAGGTAGGTATAGTAATTTTATATAAACTATATTATTACTTTATAAATATTATATAAATTTTCCTATATTCTTAACTAGTATATATATATAGATAGATAGATTAATTCATACCGGGTGTATACTCTATAAGAGAGTATATGCTGGGTTACTACTATATAGATGCTAATAATATACGGGTAGGTAAGAAACCTCCTATAGGACTAAAACTTACTAAATTTCTAAGAATACTTAGGAAAATAGTTAGAATAATATATAAGACTTTAGGAGATATTATAAGGTAGCTAGGCTAGCTAGATTATATATACCTACTAGATATATATAAATTATAGGATTATACCTACCTATATAAGCTATTTTATAATCGTATCTAGGGTATATAGGTTATTAAGGTTTTATTTATAGAGAAGCTCTAGGTAACTTACTAATAGTATATATTTATTATATAAAAGAAAGGGATAAAAGAGTAGAAGATACTTAAGTATTTCTTATTTAAGTCTATACTAGTAGTCTAGGGATCCTACTTTTAGTACTTATTTTTTAAATAGGTAGTTAGTAAGCCTAATATACTTTATATATAATTAGGAAGTAAGAGTACTCTAGGCTTAGATAAGTTTAGTATAATACTTATTTATACTATCTACTATAATATACTTTTCTACTCCTAGTAGTAGTCTATTAGTATCCTCCTAAATATATTTACTTACTTATTTTAAGAAGTAGGGGTATTATTTTTTTATATATTAGTATTTACTATTATATAGCTACTAATAGGCCTTATATTATACTAATCTACTTTTACTTTTTAGTAGAGTACTAGTAGTATATATTTACCTTATTTCCCTTATATTCTCTATAAGGCTCCTTACTTCCTATCTTCTAGTAAGGAGGAGGTATTTATAGAAAGTAAGATATACTTTAAAGATAGTATACCTATCCTATAGATATATAATTAGTAGTAGTATAGTACTCTCCTTATATAGATAGCTAATTAGGGTAGCCTAGAAGGCCCTAGTAATATAAATAAGCCTCTCCTTATTAATCTTCTTTAGGGGTTTTATAGTTAGCCTAATATTTATAGTATACTAGTTAAATATATTCTATATATAGGACTATATAGGGTAGTTATAAAGAATAGTAAAGTAGATAATAGTTTAATAAAGTACTCTTACTTTCTAAATTAAGGCCCTAAAGTTACTCCTAAAAAGGGTAGTAAGTATAAAGAGCTTTAGTTTAGCCTTCTAAGTAGTTACTTATATATATAGTTTCTATTTAAGTTTCCTATTAATATAGATTCCTAGGATTTTAACTATTTCTATTAGAGGAATAAGGACTTCTCTAATTTAAATACCCTCTTATAATATTAGATAATATTTACTAAGATAGATAAGCTTATACTTTACTAGTATAAAGAGTATACTATTCTTATTAGTCTATTATTAATATATATTATATACGCGCTTAAGATACTTATAGTTTTTATTTATAAAGGCTCTAATAGCTAGGAGTATTATATTATTTATAAATCTAACTACTTATACTTTAGGGGTATAGGATCTATATATATTAAGTAGGTCTATACTAAAGAGTATAAATAGGATAGGGGAGAGAGGGGAGCCCTATAGAACGCTATATAGGAGGGAAGGGTGACTATACGCCTTACCGTCTATTATTATGCTTCGGGAACGGTTGTCTAAGAAGCTGGTAATCCAGGTAACTAGATACTCTGGGAAGTATATATATATAAGGATTATAGTAGTTTTAGATTATTTCTATTTAATCTACTATAGGGTTAACTATTTATAGCTAAGATAGCCCTAGAAGGATATTATATCCCTTAAATATTATAGAGTAGAACCTTTTATTTATACCCTTTATCTCTCCTTAAGAGCTTATTATATATATTTTTATATTAACTAGCCTATTACTTTATAGTAAACTATTATCTACTATTCTTAAACTTATATTATATCTAGTAGTATAAAGGATATTATATTTAATAATAAATAATTAGAAAACTAGATTTTTATTTATTTTATTATCTAGTAGAGTTTTTATTAGAATTACTTTTCTTCTATAATATACTTATATCTCTATCTTAATTCTCTAATAGAGGATTCTATATAGGTTCTAACCTAGTTTTCCTATAGTTAGGATAACTAAACTTTCTTTCTTCTTATATTTTAGAAGTATTTACTAGAGTAGTACCCCTTTTTCTAGTAATTAAAGTAGGTTATTTCCTTTTTTAAGTATAAAGGCTAATTTCTTACTTATCCTTTATCTTTATAAAAGAATCTTTTTTAGTCTTTTTATATACTAGTTTATTAGCTAGAGTATAACTTTTTATTACCCCTACCTAGCTTTAGTATCTTATTAATAGTATAACTAGTTTATATATCTTTTATTAGTATCTTTTTTAACTACTAAAGCCCCTTAATTCTAACTATAAGTTATAGTAGAGTATTTTTTATTATTAATAAATTACTATACTTTATAATTTCTTATTAAAGTACTAGCTTTATACTACTTAGTAGCCTAATAATCTAAATTTCTTTAAATAAAATTCTATCTAAGAGTTCTAGTTTTAATTAGGCTAAATAGCTAGTATACTTTAATATATTCTATATTTTATACTATATTATAGAGAAATAGTATTAACTACTAATAGCTAATCTAGTAGTAAAATACTCTATAAAATTATATAGAAACTATATAAATTCTTTTTATAAGATTATATTAGTCCTATTTTCTTATTTATATTATTACTAATAGTTTATTAGCTAATTCTTTAGATAAAAGGCTATATATAGTACTCTTTAATATTTAGCCTAATATAGGCCTAAATTTATATAAAACTCTACCTTTTAGATATAAATAAAGATAGTATACTCTATAAGTAAATCTTTATAGTACTTCTTTAGGCCCTTTATCTTAATTTAGATAGAAGTTATATTAAAGAGATTAGATATAGAATATTTCCTAGCTATATATAATATATTAAGGGGTAGAAGTAAGGGTTTATAAATAAGAAAAGTATTTAAAGGTTCTATTAACTTTTTTTAAAGTTTTTCTACTTTTTAGAGCTTCTTCTAGAGTTCTAGTTATAGTTATAATAAATATACCTCTTTATATATTTTATATAAGTATTACTTACGTAAGTAGTTATTAAGATTTAATAAGATTAATATTTATCTTACTTCTATATTATAGGGTAGCCTTTTTTCTATTTATAATTCTTCCTTATATATATCTAGGATCTTATTCTTTTTTTTATTACTATTTAGTATTTAAACTACTAATATAGCTTAGGTATCCTATTAAAAGCCTTTTTTTTAATTATCTATTTAACCTAGCTATCCTTTACTAAAGGTAAAAAAAGTAATAATAATTATTAGGAATACTTATATCTCTATAAGATAGAAAGATTAATATATAAACTATAAGGATCTACTAGTAGATAGATAAATAAATAATAAAAAAATAAATAATTTCTATATATAGAGAATTATTACTAAGAAGAATTCTTTAATAAAGATTTAAACTACTTATACTTATTTACGTGTTTATTATATAACTAATATTAATAGTAGACTAGAAGTAGTCTACTTTTATAGTCTATCTTCTAATATATCTTTATTTTGGGTCCTTATAGTCTAAAAGTAGGCTACTTACCTATATCTAACTTAATCTTATAATTATAATTAGTATTTAAAGGTAAGATACTAGTAATATCTTTAGAAAAGATATCTATATAATCTTTATACTTCTTTAGGAGTTAGCTACTATCTAATATAATATATACTCTAGGAGTATTATTATTAATAGCCTTCTTAATTAGAGTCTTATAATAGTTTAAAAAGAGAAAGAATATTTAGTTACTTTTAGTAAGATATCTAATAAACTATTTAGATTAATCTATATCTACTAGTATAGCTTTATTATAATAACCCTAAGTTTTATTAACTTAATCTATTAGTAGTTTTATAGTTTCTAACTATAGTATTCTTAGAAGTAAATTATATCCTACTATTAATATAGATATTATTTACTATATAGTAGTATAGGTTTTATCTATAGTATTAACTATATTAATATTTAAGTCTAGCTTATTATATATCTATATACCTACTTTATTTAAAGTATATATTAGATAACTATTATATAAAATATATATAAGATACTACTTAGTAGTAAATAAATAAGAGACTAAATTAATATCTATCCCTAAATCTAAAAGGGCCTTAATCTTCTTTAAATTATTTAATATTAAGATATTTATCTTAACCTCTATTTATCTATATATAGAACTATTTTAGTATTAACCTAGTATATCTATAAATAGTATAATTAGGCCTTTTTTTTATCTTTAAGCTCTAGGTAGTTAGATTTTATATAGTCTAGTTTATTATAATAATAATAAATAATACTACTCTACTATTAGCCTACTTTTTAATCTTAATTTAAAAAAGATTTTTTTAACTAGTAATTATAACTATACTAAGTTCTATAATTAGAATTATCTTTAAGTCTCTAGTTATTTTAGAAATATAATTTTTAAATAAAGATATCTCTACTATATATATAGCTTATTTTTTTATAGGACTTAAATATTACTTTATTAGTATTTTCTACTTTTATTATAATTTATAGTAATTCTTTATAAGTTATAAGAAAATTATAATACTTTTAAATCTTATTTTAAATTATTTTATTAAGGCTTATAAGTAGCCTATCTCTTCTATACTTCTTACTTAGAATATTTCTATTAAGTTTAGGTTCTAGCTTTATTAGGTAGTTAATAAAACTTACTATAGATTATATATTTAATTATTTTATATTATAGTAGTTAATACTAGTAGTTATCTTTTAGATAATTAAATATTATATAAAATTAAGTAAAAATTCTTTAAAGTTCTTTTATAATATAGTATCTTTTTTATATTCTTATTTATATTAATATTAATATTATAAAGATTAGCCTACTATATAAAAAGTTATAAATATAATCTTAGGTATATTACTAGTAAAATAAGCTTTATTAATATAAAAAGCTAACTTATATTAATAAATAAAATTAGTATATTATTTAATAGTTTTTTTTTATACTTTTTAATAGATAGTAATTTTACTAATATATTAATAAGAAAGTTAAAAGCTAAGTATTTTTAAGTAATATATAGTTATTCTACTTTTAGTATACTTTTAATTAGTATTAATATAATTAATAATTTATTAGTAAAGTTTAAAGTAAATACTTATTCTTTTAAATACTTATTTTTAATTTAGATTTAGGCTAGTTCTTTTTTAGTTATTTTTTTTTCTACTCTATAAGTATATAATAAGTATTATTCTATAACTTTAAGGTATTAGGGGAAGTAGTATATTTAATATTATATACTAGTTTTAATAATACTTAAGTTATACTTTTAAATATATTTATATTATACTATTTATTATTTATTATTCTATTTAAAGAATCTAATATAATATTAATATAATCTCTTCCTAATTAAAGGGGATAAGTAATTAGAATTATTAAGAGTAATACTAGAAGAAAGTAGAAATAGATTAGTAATAAGATTATAAGGGTACTATTAGGTATTTAAAGTATATCTTTAAGCTAGATAGTTAAGTTTTATAATAATAATAGCTTCTATTATATAGACTAATTATTAAAGAAGTAAAACTCTTTAGGGGATTTAATTTATATATAGGATATAAGTTACGTGACTAGATAGTTATAAGATAAGGTACTATATATAGCTATACGTTCCTTATACCTACTAATAATACTACTAGCTTTAGTATATTACTAATAGGGTAGATAGGTAGGATATAAGAGGTAAAGCTAGAGAGAAAGGAATTATTAGAGGCTTATAACCTGAAGATAGTTATGTATATTTATATCTATGCTACTATCGTGAAGTTGGTATAAATATTAGTAAGGCACGTAACCTATACCAACATAGAAGGTTACTTATAATCTCTTAAATCTAATTTATTTCTATCTACTTATATAGGATATAAGGGCTCTTATAAAGAAGAGTTATCTTTATACTTAGGTTTTATTAATATAATTAAAGGATAGTTTAATCCTAAGAAGTTACTAAATATATAGAAATATTATAACTTAAAAAGCTCTTTATTATTTAATCTATTTTATCTATTAGTTATTAGTAGATTTTTATTCTTAATTTAAAATATATAAATAAATATAAAAGAAAATAAATAAAAAAATAGATCTAGAAGTACTTTTTTTATTTTTAACCTTAAGATTATTAGCTAGATAAAAATATCCCTTTTTATAATTACTAATAGAAAATTAAGATAGGTTATAATAAATATACTACTATTTAGATTACTAGAGTTTTTTTTATTTAATAGAAATAGTACTATTAACTTTTTTAAAAAATTTAAAATTATTTACTATAGGTACTACTATACTAATAAAAAATATTTTAAAGAGATTAGTTAGTACTATAGTAAATATATCTAAATATAAATAAAAGCTTTTAACTCCTATAATAAAGATTATAATACCTTTAAAAAAATTTTTTAAAAGAATTTAGGTTTTATAACCTAGAATAGCTCTATAATTTTAAATTTACTTATATAAATATACTAATATTTACTATAGAAAAAGTAAGCTTAAGAACTATTACTAGATATTTAATATTATTTCTAAAGAACTACTATAGGAAGGAAAGATTAATAAAATAACTTAGACTAAGTTATTTCTTTATAGACTCCCTTTTATAGCCTAGAAAAAAGTTATAAAGAAATATAGTATTAATATTAATATCTTAAAAGACTATAATTATAAAAAATAAAAAAAAGTAGTTATTTTTTAATAGATACTTTAATTACTTTAAACTCTATTAGTATCCTTAGTAATAAACTAGAATATTTTAAAAAAGTATCTAATTTATATAATAGAAAGGCTAAAACTATCCTAGATAAGTAGTAGAAAGTAAAACCTACTATTCTAAAAAAAATAGTAAAAATAAATATTAAATAGAACCTAACTATAGATTAACTTATCTAGGAAATTATCTAAATAAAAATAAATAATATTAATTTATAGATAAATCTAGCTAAGCTCTATAATAGTATATATAAAAAATAGAAAGAAATTATTAAACTTAAGAGGAATTATTTATTTAATACTACTTTTTACTATCTAAGTAATCTATATAGTAGATATTATTATTATAATAATCTAATCTATTAGTAGTATAAATACCCCTATATTAAAGAAATAATTAAAAATAGAGAAATATATATTACCTAAAATAGTATAATTATTTATAAAAAGCCCTATTTAGAACTAGAGATTATTAAAGGACTTTTCTAAATAAAAAGACTTAATAAGCTATAGAAGCTTATAGCTATATATAAGAATATATCTTTAAAAATAGTATTTATTATTTTTATTATTACTATAGTTACTACTATTAAATATAAAGAATTAGTTATAACTATCTAGTATATTAAGATACTTAAAGGATTTATTATAAATAAAACTATTATAGCTTAATAAGATATCTCTATTAGATTTAAGTATAAGATAATATACTAGCCCTATATAATAATTATATAAGAATTATAAAGAAATAGTAAAAAAAATAAAAAATTCTATCTATTAGTTAGATTAAGGAGATACTAGATAAATCCTTTAATAATAATTATACTATAGTCCTAAATAGTAATTTTAGTTAAAAAAATTTTATTAAGCTAGATACTAGTTAAATTATAAGAAATAATATTACTAGAAGTAATAAGATAGCTTTTATAAAGCTTAAACCTATCTTCTCTACTAGAAAGTTATAGATAGTTATATAAATTAAATAATAATAAAAAAGTAACTTTTAATAAAATAAAAAGAATTAAAGAAATTATTATCTAAATACTTACTAGAAAGAATAAGCTTATTAACTATTATCTAAAGCTAATAGATACTATAAACTTAGAAATACTATTTATAGCTAAAAAACTTATTAAATTTTTTAAAAAAACTCTTATAGTAAGAAAAATAACTAATTATTAAATATATTAATATTATCTTAATATCTCTAAGCTTACCTATAAATATAGTATATAATAAAAGAGACCTAATAAGAGCTCTAGTATAAATTCTAATAGTATTTAATAAAATTATCCTAATATATACTCTACTAGATAGAGGTTTTTCTATTTTTTTATATTTTTAAAAGCTTACTAAGGATACTAAATAGTCCTACTTTAAGAGTAATAATATAGAATATATTATTAGTATTAATAGAGTTTTATTCCTTATAGTAGGGATTCTAAAAGACCTACCTATATATATTAATAATATATAGTTAGTTATAGACTATCTTATTATTCTAAAACCCTAATATCTATTACTTTTAGGAGTTTTATTTTTAAAAAAAGATTATATATATATTAAATATAATAAAGATAGATATTATAATATTAAGCTCTAAAATAAATATAGTAAATAAGTATAATTTATTATAACCTAGGAAAAAGAACCTTCTTTAAACTAATAAATAAGTCTCTTCCTAAATAGAAGCTTAATAAGAAAGAAAACCTAATAAAAAACTAAAATAATAAAGATAATATAGCTTTATACTACTTAGCTATATACTATATTATAGATAAATAATATAAAGAAGTATACTATCCTTAAGTAATTAATATAGAGTTAAAGAGGGGGTTTATAAGTATAAAAAGTTTAAAAATTTAGACTAGTAGTAAGGACGTTGCTTCTAGGATATTTTTAGAAATACTAAGAAATCACGTGACCTTAGAGGTTAATACACTATAGGAAAATAATAAAGAGATTAGAAATAATTAAAATAAGGCCTTTTATATATAGAGAATCTCTCCTAATATTATAGAAGTAGTACTTATTAATATTAAAGGAAATAATCCTACTATAAGTAGCCCTACTATTTTAATTAATCTTAGTAACTAGGTAGAAGAAGAAAAGAATAACTATCTAGTCTATATAGTATATAAAAAAAAAATAAATAAAGTAAAACCTATT
Source organism: Trueperaceae bacterium (assembly GCA_965214995.1). Taxonomy (GTDB): domain Bacteria; phylum Deinococcota; class Deinococci; order Deinococcales; family Trueperaceae; genus CBDCCT01. Next base: position 1,128,099 of record CBDCCT010000002.1, on the reverse strand, counting down.
AATTTAAACTAATCTAATAGTATATATCTTAAATAGTCTAGAAAATAAAAGAAAAATATAATCTATTATAAAAAAAAAGAGGACTAAATAAGCTAAGAGAAATATATAATAAGTACTTTATACTAAAGTTTTTAGATATTAAGAAAGATAGCTATCTAACCTAAAAAAGAATTAATAAATTATTAATAGATAAATTCCTATAACTAAAGAAAAAGAAACTTCTTATTAATATACTATTTAATTAGGAAAAGATACTAGTTTAAGACTTTATAGAAATTAGGATCTTATTATCCTAGATTATAGATTTACTAATAATTAGGATAGTACTATATAAAGTTTAATAATAAGTAATCTTCTAACTACTTAAAGTACTTAATAAGATAATTATTAATATAATTAGATAGTACCTTAATAATAGTATATTAAAACTAAGTTATAAGTTATACTATTACCCCTAGTTTTTAGTTAAGAAGTTAAATAGGAAATACTAGTTAATTAATATAGTAATAAATATTAATAAAATTACTATTAAGGATACTAACCTATTATTAAATATAAAAGAATTTATTAATAAATTTAATAGACTTTCTTATTATTTATTAATTAACTTCTTCTCTAAATATAATTAAATTCTATTATACCCTATAAGCTAGAACTTAATAGTCTTTATAATACTATTAGGACTAGTTTAATATATAACTCTATTTATAGAAATAATTAATTCTATAGCCTAATTTATCTAGATTATAGGTAAGATACTAGTAGACTATATCCTAAAGAAATATATTCTATTTATAAATAATATTAGTATAAAAGGATCTAGGACTAATTACTAATAGAAAAAGATTAAATCTAGTATTTATTACTTTATTTTAAAATATCTTTAATAGTTAAATAGTATTCTTATAAATATAAAAAGAGCTAGATATACTATTATAAAAGAAAAATTATAATTTTACCTCTAAGGGTTAAAAATAGTAGATTTTCTTTATAATATAGATAGAAAGTACCTAGAATTATTTAAAATAATAAAGATACTAGAATAAACTAATTATACTATATAAAAAAAAATTTATATTTTTTTAAGTATTTATATATACTACTAGATTTTTATAGAGTATTTTATAATAATTACTAAATCTTTATTTTATTTACTAAAAAAGAAAGCTAAATTTACCTAAAGATAAAAATAATAGAATACTATAGTAATACTATAAATAAGGCTAACTATAGTATTAGTACTATAGCTAATTAACTATATTAATAAAAAACTAGTAATTCTTATTATAAATATTAATAATAAAGACTAAAGAGCTATATTAATATAATAAAAATTAAAAAAATTAAAATTTTAGTATTTTATTTACTATAAGAGTAGAATCTAGATACTAGCTAAATATAAATATAATTCTAGTAAACTTAAATATAAGATACTCCTTAAAGCTCTTAAAAAAATTATATATAGTTATATAATTATTATTTTATTATAGAATTAGATACTAATATATTAGTTATATAGCTTAATAGGATTATTATAAACCTATTAGAAGTACTAATTATAAGATAGCTTATATAGATCTAAATATTAAATTTTAAAATATATTATATACTAGGAAAAAAGTATACTACTATAAATAAACTATCTAGGAAACCCCTTAAACCTTTTAACTAGTTAGAAATAGAGACTAATAACTATATTAATAACTAGGTAAATAATTAGATTAATATAATTAAAGTAGCCTACTTAGTAGATTTAATAAATTAAGATAAGAATCCTCTAGAAGAAGGATATAATAAAAAATACTAGAATATTACTTAATATCTAACTAATAGATTAAGGAAGCCTATATATATTTATATAAGTTTAAAGGAATAGACTAAATTCTAGAAATATATACTAAAATTTATAATAAGGAAAAGGTATCTTTTTAAAAGAGCTACTAAAAATATTCCTTTATAATAAGTAGTAGATAAGTAGGAATATAAAAATTAAATATTTAATATCTATTATAATAACTAAAGATATTTAGAAGTTAAAAAAATTTACTAGCTTATTATAGATAGATACTAGTAAGAGAAAACCTATTAATAGATTAAAGAATATATAAAAAATTACTATAAATATTAAGTAGTATTAAAGAACTACTTACTAGAAATAATCTTTCTAACTTACCTATCTAGGCTATTCTAAAGGATTAATATAGATATTACCTATATACTAAAGAAAAAAGGATTTAAGTATATTATAATAAGTAAGAATAACTTTAGTAGATAGATAGAAGCCTACCCCTTATAATAAAAAAAAGTATAATATATTACTAAATTTATTTATAAGAATTTCTTATATTACTATTTCTACCTATAGAGGATTATTATAGATAGAAAAATAGAAAATTAAAAACTAATAGAAAAACTTCTAAATAGATATAATCTTTACTATATTTAAATTTCTCTATATAACCCTAGGGCTAATAGATAAATTAAATATAAATATACTCTAATTATTAATACTCTAGCTAAAATAAAAAGATTATAAATAAACTATTTCCTAGCTATTTTATATATAGATAGAACTATAGTTAGGTATTCTATTAAATATTTATTCTATTATTTACTATATAGATATAAAATAACCCTTATAATTAAATTAGAAATTCTTATATATATAATCTTATCTTTTAAATAAGTTTATACTATAGAGGAGTTAATAGCTCTCTAAGCTTAATAATTTAAAAAAAGAGATAAAAATATCTAAAAAGCTCTTATCTACCTCTAGTATATAAGAAAGAAGGTGGTGTGGTCGCGTTGGTAGAACGTGGCCATGGCCCCTCTTGGCGAATTCTTGGCATAGTAACCAGGAGGGCCCAGGTTTAAATCCCAGGACTACTTCTACTATAATCTACTACTAAATAATAAGCTTAAGATTATAAGGGGTAGGGATTCTTATATAACCTAGCCTAGATAGGATAAGCTTATAATCTACTTCTCTTAGGTATCTTTCCTTAAAATTACCTAGTTTATCTTATAATTAATCCTTAATAAATACTTCTTAGTATTATATTAAGGGTTAATTAATATAAGAAAAAGTTGTTTACTTTCCTAATTTATATATATAATACTCTCTAGGTTTTAGTGCCGAAGAAGCTTTCCTAGTTAGTAGATAAATAACTAAAAATATACTAATAATCGACTAATTAATTAGTCTTACGCCATAGTCTAACGACTGCATGTGGAAATTGATTAATTATTAATTATTATATAAGAAAGAAAAGTATAGAATTCTCTAATAATACTAAATAAATTTAAATAGAACTTTTAGAGTTAAATAATATAGTTTTACTTTAGGATTTATTAATTAATAATTTTTATACTTAGAAATATAAATTTATCTTTAAATAGCTAAGACTATATTAGATTTATATCTTAAATAATAAAAAAAGTACTTTTATTATTAAAAAACTAGATAGTACTATTCTAGAAGAAACTATAATTAATTCTTAATTAAAGAAATACTATCCTTAAGGAGGAACTATTTTTTAGGAAATTCTTTAGGACTAGCTAGTAGCTTAAAATAATACTATAAAATAGATATAATAGAGATTAATACTAGTTATTAGATAACTCTAAGTAGTAGTTATTTTTATAAGGTAAAAGTATTATTAATAATTTTCTTTATTCTTTCCTTTATAATATTTTTTAATATTAATTATTTTATATTTTACTTTTTTATATATATATACTTTTTATTTATATAATAATATAATTATAATATATTTTTTATAACTATACTATTACTAAATAATAAATAAAACCTATATTAAACCTTAAAGCTAGAAGTAATTTACTATTTTTAGTATTTCTATTTTTTATCTATCTATACTTACTTATATTAAATTCTAGTATTTAAAAGTAGTTCTATACTACTAGCTTTTTTACCCTCTATATTTTTTTATTCTTTTTATTATTTTTATAGCTACTAAAGGGACTAGCTAAATTTTAATAAAAAATAATAAGAAAAAGATTAAGAAAATAATATAATAATAGAACTAGATAAGGTAGATAATAATATAAAAATAATAGTATTAATAAGTAATAAAGATAATATTAAGTAATAAGACTTTAAAGAATTTAATATAATTCTAGAATATTCTATATCTTATATATTAAATATTTCCTTTAATATTACTTTCTTTCTTTAAAAATATTATTAAGAACTAGTAATAAATCTTTTAAAAGCCTTTATAAGCTAGATCTCTATTAAATTATATATAAAAATACTTACTTTTATTCTCTTATAGTTCTTCTTACTTTTTTTTCCCTTTTTTTAAATTTTCTATAATATTATAATAAGAAAAAATAGCTTATTATTTATAAAGAGATAAAAATAGACCTATAAGGATTATAAGACTAGATACTATAAGCTAGAGGAATAATAGTAGTAATAATAATAATAATAATAATAATAATAATAATAATAATAAGGTACTACTATAGGCCCCTTAAATATTATAGATAAAGATCTTAAGAAGATTTCTATAGGTTTAAGTAGTACTAGTATAGCTATAAGACTATAAAACTAAAAAATAGTTCTAGTTAGTAAAAAATAAAATATTACTTAACTTAAGTTTATTTTAGTTATTATTACTATTATTTTTATTATTAATATTAATACTACTATTTTTAATATTATCTTTATTTTTCTTACTTATCCCTCTTAATAATAAGCTAAGGGAAAGATAAAGAAAATAGACTTAAAGCTTATTAAGTTTATTTATACTATTCTCTTCCTCTTAGGTTTTAACTAAGTTATATAGGATTATAGCTTAGATACTACCTTTAAAGTAACTATAAAGAGGAATATAAAATATAAAAACTTAGTAATTTAAAAATATCTAGTTAAGCTTCTAGAAGAGATATAATTATAATAAATAAAAGTAGCTATTATTATATTAAAAGATATACTAGTGTTACGAATTCGACGTATCCTAGAAGCAGGGCCCTACTTCCAGCCCCCATCCCCTTTCTATACTTATTATACGTATAGCTCCCTATAATATATAGCCTACTCTAGATTACTATAAAGTAATCTAGGCTATATAATTTCCTATACCTTCTATCTATATTATTTCCTATATTCTATACTTCTAAAAATATTCTAGTAGTAAGGCTTTACTACTAAGCTTTATAAACTAGTATACTATCTATTCCTATAGCTCCCTATATTTATAAATATATTTTTTAGAGCTTTATATATTACTATCTCTTTAGTAAATTATTTTTATTAATTTATACTATTTATTTTTTTATCTCCTATTAATTTATAGTATTAATAATTTACTCTTAATCTACTAGTTATTTTATTAACTACTTATCTATTTATATCCTAGAAGCCTATCCTATCTATCTAGCTATAACGTATTATAAGCTCTAAAGAAAATTTTTAGTCCCCTAGGAAATTATATAATTATAGATCTTTTAGAGTATTTAAATATTCTATTCTATCTATCTAGAGCTAATACTATAGAGAGTATTAGCTAATTAGTAATCTATTCTATATACTAAGTTTATTATTAGTAGAGCCTATTAACTAGTTTCTATTCTATTCCTAGTCCTCTAACTTTCTAACTAGGTAATTCTTAATTATATCCTTTATATCTATAATATCTTAGCCTAAAGCTATAATAGTAAACTCTTCTAGTATAAATACCTTAAACCCTAAGCTATTAAATAAATAAGTTCTCTACTATATAGTAAAGATAATAAGTATAATAGTAGTTTATTAGATAGCTTCTTTCTAAGCCCTTTCTTTAATAATAATAAAATTAGAGAAGATATCTAATATTCTAATATTCTTAGGTACTAGTACCTAGAGTATTAAAGATTTAGAATACTTTAAGACTAGCCTAATATTTAAGTTTAGGCTAAATATAAACTATTTCCTATTTACTAATTTCTATATTAATTATATATTCTTCTACTTAGAGGGTTATACTATATTCTTATACTTAGAAAAAGTTATCTCCTATTAATATAATAACTAGGAGTAGCTTACTAATAAGCTAAATCTAATATTTAATAATCTTAACTTTAACTTTATATATTTCTACTACTTACTATTAATAAAATAAGTTAACTATTAGTTTACTAACTATATTATAGACTTTAAGCTTATTACTTATAAAACCCTATTTAAAAAGTACTCTTAGAAGTAAATTCTCTATCTATTTTTATCTTATAAATTTATTAACTATCTCTCTACTATAGATCTTTACTTATTAGACTTTAACTCCTTAGTCTAGGAATATTTTTATTAAAATAACCTACTTTATATAATAATTAATAAGTTCTAGTTATTTTATTCTACTATTTATTTTACTATTTTTACTCTAGTTTTTATTTCTATTTTTATTATTACTATCTCTACTTTAGTTTCTATTTATATATCTACTTCTCTAGTACTAAATAGTAATCTAATAAATCTTAATTATAAAAAAAAAAAAGTTTAATATACTAGTATATATTTATATTATAAGTAGTATAGCTACCTAATTTATAATTATTTAATTTATTCTATTTACTAGATTTCTATTTATACTCTTAATTTATTTTTATTTTACTTTTTATCCCTACTTTTAAGTACTCTATATAGTAAGGCTACTAAAGGATAGAAAAAAGATTAGTCTTTAGTTTAAGTTATAACTAGAGATAAACCTAGTAGGAAACTACTAATTAGTATATTAAAGAAGAGCTAATCTACTTAAGAGATATTTCTTTTACTATATCTAGTAGTAGTAGCTATAATACTAATAAGTAATATACTCTTATCTTACTAAAGTAGCTATTTTTTAAACCTTATATATATATACTATATTAGATAAATAAAATAAAGTATTATTCTACTTTTATAGATTCTAGTACTACCTTAAGTATATTAATTAATAAAGATTTTACTTATATCCTAGATATACTCTATTATTTATTAAACTAATCTTATATCTACTATAGATTTAATAATACTTATATTAAGATTATATAATATATAAACCTTAAGGTAACTATAGCTAGTATCTATAAGAAGGATATTACTATATATATCTACCCTTACTTAACTAAAAAAGTTATCTTAGGAATCCTTTAGCTTTACTAATATAATCTAAGAATTACCTAGTTAAATAGATTAGTTAAATTTAACTTCTTTCTTTATAGGAAACTTTACCTATAATCTAACTTAGGATACCTATTATATATCTAGGATAAGGGAATAATTTTTAAATATATTAATTCTACTCCTATTAATATTTCTATATTAGATATAGAAGAATTCTATAATAAGATAGATAACCTAGATAACTAGCTATTTAAGGTTAATATTACCTAGATTAAGGAGAAAATATAAGTAAATATAGAGAAGTCTTTTTATAATAAGCCTTTACTAGATTTTTTAAAGCTACTATTATATTTATAAAAGTATTACTATCTATTTTTATCTATTAAAGCTAATACCTTATTACTATACTATCCTAGAGTTAACTATAATATTAAGCTAACTAAGGGAGCTATTCTACTAAATAGTTAATTCTATAGGATAAATTAATCTAAACTCTAAGTTCTCTAGAAATATCTTTAAGAGAACTTAGAAAAAGATTATATTTACTTATCTATTAGTCTTACTACTAGCTCTATCCTATTTATTAAAAAACCCTTTAGTAGCCTCTACTTCTATATTAATTATTATAAGCTAAATAAAATTATTATAAAAGACTATATCCTACTATCTATTATAAAGGAATTATTTACCTATCTTATTTTATCCTAGTATTTTACTAAGATAAATATTATTTCTATATTTAATAAGGTTTATATTAAGAAAGAAAAAGAGTAGCTTACTATATTCTATACTTACTATAGCTTATATAAATACTTAGTAATACTATTTAGCCTTTATAATACCCTATTAATATTTATCTATCTTATAAATAATATAATTAGAATTAATCTTTTAGATTAAGCTATATTTCTATATATAGATAATCTACTAATATACTTATATACTCTAGAAGAATACTATAGATATATTTTTAAAATCTTTAACTATCTACTTATTATTAGACTATTCCTAGACCTAGATAAATTAGAATTTAAGGTTTAGATAATATACTACCTAGGCTTTATCCTAAAGGCTAGGAAAAGTATTTAAACTAACCCTAAAAAGATAGCTCTAATTATCTAATAGTAGTTACTAAAGATAGTTAAATAAGTTTACTTATTTCTTAATATAGCTAATTACTACTAGTATTTTATTAAGAAGCTTTCTTAGATAGTAAAGCTACTTACTAATTTAATAAAGGATTTATATAAATTTAAATAGAGCCTAGAAGTATAGTAATCCTTTTAGACTATTAAGAATAGACTTACTAGTACCCTAATTCTTATATATTTTAACCTAGATAAGCCCTATATAGTAGTAACTAATATTTTTAATTTTATTTTTAGTACTATTCTTAAATAGCTAGTCTTTAATAATATTACTAACCTATAATTACTTTATCTTATTACCTTCTTCTTATCTAAGTACTTAGATAATAAAACTTAGTATAATACCTATAATAAGGAACTCCTTATAATTATTAAAGCTTTTACTAAGTGGTATACTAAATTAGAAAGAAGTAGGTACTAAGTCTAAGTTCTTTATAATTATAAGAATTTATAGTATTTTATTACTATCTATATCCTTAATAATTATTAAGGTTATTAGTCTAAATTCCTATTCTATTTTAATTTTAAAATTTAATACTTCTTTAGTTATTAAAATATAGAAGCTAATACTCTATTCTAATATAAATAGGATAATACTAATAAGAAATATAAAGAAACTCTATTATTATTTAATCTATTTTACTTACTATCTACTAGCTTACTAATAGCTAATAACCTAGAATATAATCTTAAAGATAATAATTTATCTTTAAAAAAAAAACTTTAAGCTACCTACTACTCTACTTCTAATAATAACCCTATAAAAGAAATTACCTTATAACTAATTATAGATATATATTAGAGTAAATACTTATTTACTAACTACTCTCTTAATAAATATAGATTTATTTAGTTTTAGTACTATACCTAAATACTTTTATCTAAGAACTTATACTATTAGATTATTAAGGAAAATTATAGTCTCTTACTTATTAGCTATTTTAAAAAGATTAGAATTTATACTTAAATTAAATTAATATACTACTAGTTAAAGATAAGTTAAGATATCTATTACTTTTTTTATAATTATTATTTTTACTAATAATTAAAGCCTATTTATTAAATACTTAGATTACTTTTATTCCTATCTATACTAGAATAATACTAGTAAGACCTAATTATAGACTTTATAATAGACCTATTAGTTACTATAAATTTAATACTCTATAAAAATATAATAAGTATTCTTATAGTAGTAAATAAACTATTAAAAGAAAAGTATATAATTTCCTATACTAGTATAATAGTTAAGTACCTAACTAATATCTTTATCTAAGATATTATCTACTTATATAGTCTATCTAGGTAAGTTATTATAAACTAAGGGATCTAATTTACTAGAGAATTATAATATAAGATCTACTATATACTAAATATTAAGTATTTACTTATATTAGCTTTTTATCTATAATTAAATAGCTAATCTAAATATACTAACTAAAATATTAAATAATACTTATAATACCTTATTAGCTTCTCCTAGGAAGATTAGCCTAAATAGTACTAGATATTTAAATTTACTAAGAATTCTACTATTTATTCTACTACTAGTATATCCCTATTTAAGGCTAATAAAGGCTTTAATCTACCTTACTCTATTAAATCTATTTATCTTTTAGAAGCCCTACTTACTTTTCTATTATTAATTATATCCCCTATAAGTAATATCCTATAAGATATAAAGAATAAACTAGTATTTATCTAATAACTTATAATTAATAGCTTTAGTAGAATCCTATACTTAGATTACTAGATTAGTAATATAGTATAGCTTTCTATAAAGAACCTTTACTCTAAGAGACTATTACTAAAGCTAGATAATAAGTAGAGTAGCCTATTCTCTATATAGAAAATAATTAATAGTAGGGCTTACTAGTTAGTTTTCTTTTTTTAACTTTATATATATTCTATTTTTTATACTAGTCTATTCTATTTTACTATAACTAATCTATTAAATAGTTAGGAAAATAAAAATAATAATCCTAGTCTAGTTACTAATAGTAAATAAGTAATTAAAGATATTATTAATCTTATTTATTATAAAAGAGGTTAATATTATATTATTAAATAGCTTAGTTAGATATCTAAATATAATATAAAGAAACCCTTTCTTAACCTTTTTCTATCTATAGAAGATATCTTTATTAGTTTTAAATAATAAACTAGAAAATATTACTTTACTTAGAGATCTTATAGTATAGAAAGGGAGTAATATTATAAATTTAATATATTCTAGAAGTAAGGCCCTATTTCTAGTCTTTATCTTCTTTTTATATCTATTATATATATAGCTTTTTATAATATATAGCCTATTTTAAATTACTATAAAGTAATTTAGGTTATATAATTTCCTATACTTCCTATTTATATTATTTCCTATATTTTATACTTCTAAAAATATTTTAGTAGTAAGGCTTTACTATTAAGCTTTATAAACTAGTATATTACCTATTCCTATAGCTTTCTATATTCGTAAATATATTTTCTAGAGCTTTATATATTACTATCTCTTTAGTGAATTATTCTTGTTAATTCGTACTGTTTGTTTTCCTATCTCCTATCGATTTGTAGCAACTAGAGGCTATTAATAATATTCCTAAATATTTTATAGTAGGTTTTTATAAGTATTTATTTATACTATATAATAGGTTAGATAATAATAGCTACTATACTAGGCTTAAAAAAGTATTAATAAGTATAGAAAATAGTAAACCCTAAAGGATTAAAAAAATATTACTCTTATTTTTTTTAACTAAGAATAGGACTATAATATTAAAAAAATATTAGGCTTTAGTATTAATAGCTTTTATAAGTTTATAGATATCTATAAAATATTAGTAAATATTAAAGTAGCTTTTTATACTACTAATAATACTACTTTTATTTTTATTTTTTAAAAGTTAATTTAATATTACTATACCCTATATACTATAGTAAGAAACCTTAAGACTATTATATAAAATATTTAGTATATAATAATAATAAATAATAATTCCCTTTTCTATATTTCTAAATAAGCCCTTATTAGTATAGGCTTTTAGAAAAAAAATTTTTATTTAATTCTAATAGAAGAACTATTTTAGAAACTATATAAATATATTTATATAGATAATACTAGTCTTACTACTATCTTTATTTTTTATTAACTATTAAAAAGTAAGGGTAAAGGTTTAGTAATCCCTATTTCTTTTATATTTATATCTATTTCTACTACCCTAATAACTCCTAGTAGAAGAGCTCTTATTTTAATAGCTTTAATAACTCTTATTTTTATTATAATTTTTTTTTTACTATACTAGTAATAATCTAAATAGTTATTTTAATTAGAATCCTTAGTTTAGTATTAAATTCTTTAACTATTAGTATTTCTAGTAGTATAGTAACTAAAAATAAGTAATTACTTTTAATTTAAAATTAATAACCCTTTAAATATCTCTATATTAAAGAACTTAATAAAGAAATTAAAAAGTTTTTAAATAAAAAAAAAAACTCTACTAATAGAGACTAAAAGATATAAAATAAAAAGTATATTTTTAGTACTTTACTTATAAAGCCCTAAGTAGAAATTATATTAGTTAATACTAATAATAAGGCTATTAATATAAAAAAAAAGAAAAAAAAAGAAAAGTCTACTTAGGAATATTTTTTTATATATTTAGTTATATTACTACTTTATTAAACTTATAGTAACTTAAAAGTCTCTATTTATAAAACTAGCTAGTACTTCTTTTTAAAATAAGTTAAAGAATACTATTAAGTTTATAAAAGATCTTATCTTCTAACTAAATAATAATAAAAGCCTAGTAAATAGATTCTATTATATCTTAGTTTTATTATTAAAATAAGCTACTTATAAGTTATATAAAAAGATAATTAAAAAGAATATAAATTCTACTACTAGGCCTAGTAATATAGCTTAAGTATATATATTAGTACTATTAAAAGTTTTTAAATTATTATAATATATTTCTCTTTTTATATTTTTTTTATATAAATTAATCTTTCCTTTATATTTATAATTTTATTATTTCTTATTTCTTATATTTTATTTATTTATACTATAGTAATACTAACTAGCTTTATATTTTTAAAAACTTATCTTTTCTCTTTTTTTTTTACTTTATTAGTAGCTTATAGGATAAACTTAAATAAAAAATATATATAGAAAAGTAAACTAGGAGTTTATTTTTTATCTTTTATTTTTTATAACTTATTATTTTCTATATTTAGTAGTAAGTTATTATTTTTAGACTAGATAATATATTATATTTATTAGTTATATAGTATACTATAGTACTATTAATAATTTAAAATTAGAAGTAGAATCTAACTACTAAAAGCCCTTTATATATATATAAATATATATATATATAGATAGATAGCTAAAGAGTTAGGAATTTATCTAATCTTCTCTTTTTTATTTTTCCCCTTACCTAGTAGTAGATTAGTAATTATTTATATATTATTTTATATAAGCCTTAAGAGATATTTTTAGTAGAGCTTTACTAGCTAGCCTACCTCTAGCTTATAAGAGGCATTCACACCCTACCCATCGATAGTACCTAGATTAATAATATATAGTATTACTACTTTTTTAATATAATATCTTATTATTAACTTTACTAGTATCTTTTCTTTAATTAAGAATATCTTTCTTCCTCTATAATTTTAAAAGGGGTAAGGTTTTATAAGTAATACTCTAATATAAGAAGTAAATTATTTAATTAATATTCTATTTATAATACTAATTATAGAGTAGCTAGAGTTTATTAATACTAAAGTTAATATCTTTATTTCTCTTTTACCTAGCTTAACTAATATAATAAATAGAGTATTTATATTATTTATTATTTTTAAAGATAATAGTATTACTTCTTTTCTTTTATTATTTAATTATTCTTTTTATTTTTTATCTCTAACTAGGCCTTTACTAAGGGGTTATCTTTTAATAAATAGCTATTTAAGTAGTATCTTTTCTACTAATAGCTATAATAGGTAATATCTACTAATAAAAGTAGTATTCTTTTATATACTAGCTTACTAGTTATTATAGTAGTAATAGTTATTATAGTTATAATAATAATATAGTAATCTTTTCTTCTTTTTCTTTAGCTTTAAATTAATTTTTATAAATAATTAATCTACTATAGTTTTATTACTAATTCTTTTAATATAATAGTTTAAATATCTAGTATTACTATTTTTATTTCTTTTTATACTTTTTCTTATAACTTTTCTAATTATTTTTTTTAGTAAAGTCTTCTTTAATAACTAAATAAAAAAAGTCTTTTAAAAAATTTTAAAACTCTTAGTTTCCTTATCTTAAGTAGTAAAATTATTTTATATTATTTTCTTTATAAAAGAATCTCTAAAGTAATCTTTTAATTTTTTAAAAAATTTATTTACTATTTAAATATAGATAATTAAATCTTTATTTAAATAAGGTTTTATAATCTAGGCTATAATACTAATAATTTATAAAATTATATATATAATCTTCTTTTTTTTACTATTTTATTTATTAGAGTTTATTTTTAATTTATCTTTTATTTTTTATTTCTAAGAGTAGTATTTTATATAAGTACTAGTTTTAAAAATAAGTAGATTAAAAGGCTTATTAAATTTATAAAAGTTTATATTAATACTACTAGTTAGTATAAGTTAGTTAAATAACTCTTCTATTATATTTCTTTTATATTAAAGGTTTTTTTTTACTTTATTTTATTTATATTAATAGTATTATACTTTATTTATAAAGTCTATATTTTATTTTTATAATTTTTAAATTTATTATTTCTATTCTATACTTTTCTAATTAAGTTATATTATTATTTTTTTAAATAATTTTATATTAACTAATAAGATCTTTAATAGGAGTATATTTTACTACTATATATTTATTAAAAATCTTTATTTAGAGTTATTTTATTTCCTTCTATTATTAAAAAATTATTTTAATAGAGATAATTTAACTTACTTTTATAATTAAAAAAATATTTATATATATATTTACTTTATATATATAGGGATTTATTAACCTATTTTTTTTATATAAAATATATATTTTAAAGATTTTAAAGATCTTTTAACTTATAATTAAGTTAAGCTTTTTAAATAATAAAACCTATAGAGAGAATTTAATCTATATAAAATATTTAAATTTAAAAAGCTAAAGATTTACTAATATATAAAGTTCTAAAGATATATAAATAAATATAATATATTACTAATATATAAAGTATAAAAAGTTATATAGCTATTAGATACGTCTCCTACCATATAGCCACAATCAGGGTGGCCGTAGGGACCTGGAATTCCAGGTCCAGGTCGACCTGGACCTGGACCTGGACCTGGACCTGGACTAGTTTTAGGTCCCTAGGGAATTTCTACTAGGGACCTAGACCTGGTTTTAATCCCTAGGGACCTGGACCTGGACTAGACCTAGTCTAGGTCCCTATTAGAACCTAGACCTAGACTATTCCCTAGTCTAGGTCCTTTTAGTAGTATTTTTAGTAGTATTTTTAGTAGTATTTTTAGTAGTATTTTTAGTAGTATTTTTAGTAGTATTTCTACTAATATTAGTTATATTATAATAATATTATTAGTATTTTACTAGTAATATTAGTATTATTATTAGTATTATTATTAGTATTAATATTAGTATTAGTATTAGTATTAGTATTAGTATTAGTATTAGTAAAACTAATATTAATATTAATACTAATACTAATACTAATACTAATACTAATAATAATATTTCTTCTAAAAGTTAATAAGATGTGATAATTATATATAATAATTATATAAAAAATTAAAAGACTTATAACTTTTTAATTTCTTATTATATTATCTTATTAATAATATTATAAGAACCTCCTTTAAATTCTCTATAATATTATATATTTAATAAGTTATAAAGTCTAAAAATAAAATTTTTTATTTTTTTTCTCTAAAAATAATATTTATAGTAAAAATTTATTAAAAAAAAATTACTTATTAAAAAAAACTAAATAAAAGATTTATTTTTTTAATTCTTAATCTTTTTAAGCTATAAAATATACTAAAATATAGAGAATTTAAAGGAGATTCTTATTATATTAATAAAAAGATAAAATAATATTATATAAAAAAGTTATAAGTCTTTTAACTTTTTATATAATTATTATATATAATTATCATATCTTATTAACTTTTAGAAGAAATATTATTATTAGTATTAATATTAGTTTTACTATTAATATTAATATTAGTATTAATAATAGTATTAATATTAGTATTAATAATAGTATTAATATTAGTATTAATAATAGTATTAATAATAGTATTTATAGTAGTATTAATATTAGTATTAATAATAGTATTAATAATAGTATTAATAATAGTATTTATAGTAGTATTTATAATAATACTAATAATAATATTAATAATAATAGATCCCTAGGGATTCCCTAGGGACCTAGACCTGGACTAAATTTAGTCCCTAGGGAATTTTTACTAGGGACCTAGACTTAAATTTAGTCCCTAGGGAATTTTTACTAGGGACCTGGACCTAGTTTTAATCCCTAGGGACCTGGACCTGGACTAGACCTAGTCCAGGTCCAGGTCCCTACGGCCAGCCTGGCCACAATAGCCTAAAAGGACTACCAGTATTCAGAACACCTGAATCTGGGAAATAGGAGCCTATATAGCTAGTTGTACGTAACCACCTAGCTACCACTTAGCAGGCATTTATAACAATAGCCTAAATTACTTTATAGTAATCTAGGGTAGTCTATATATTAAATATAGACGTGGAGCTCTATACTAATATGGACGAATTGTGGACGGCTCGTTATATATACTCTATTTTTTATATTAGTCTACTTTATCTTACTATAATAATAATAATAATATATTCCGTTCTTTGCGTTTGCAGTCGTTAGACTATGACGCGCAGATTAGAACTAACTAATCAGTTATTATATCTATAGGTTTTTCTTTATCTACTAAGTAGATATATAGGTTTTTAAAGAAAGTAAGCGACTTTTTCTATATATATAGACTCTATATAAGAATATAAAGAGCTATTAATATAGAAAAACTAGGGAATATTAAAGAGAGACACCTAATAAATAAAATAATAAGTAGATTCCTACCTTTATAATATATAAATCTAATAATTAATCTACTAAATAGTTAAAAAAATAAAGATAATAACTCTAGTCTAGTTACTAATAGTAAATAAATAATTAAAGATATTATTAACTTTATTTATTATAGAAGAGGCTAGTATTATATTATTAAATAGCTTAATTAAGTACTAAAATATAATATAAAAAAATCTTTTTCTAATCTATTTTTATCTATAAAAGATATCCTTATTAGCTTTAAATAATAAATTAAAAAAATTTAGCCCTACTTAAAGACCTTATAATATAGAAGAAGAATAATATTATAAATTTAATATATTCTAAAAGTAGAGCTTTATTTCTAAAATATTTTTTTTTATATTTATTATATATATAACTTCTTATAATATATAACTTATATTAGATTACTAAATAATAATCTAGGTTATATAACTTTCTATACTTCTTATCTATTTTATTTTTTATATTTTATACTTTTTTAATTCTAGTTAATAGTAATATTTTATTATTAAAATATTTATAGAATAGTACTATTTATTCTTATAACCTTTTATATCTATAAATATATTTCTAGAGCTTTATATATTACTATCTCTTTAGTAATTTATTTTTATTAATTTATACTACTTATTTCCTATCTCCTATCGATTTGTAGCAATAGAAATAACTATCTTTCTACTTATATCACTAGTGATATAAGTAAGAAAACCCCTTAGAGTTAAAATATTTAAATTAATAAGATAGAATAGTAGATATTTATAATTATTACTAGAATCCTTTAAATTTCTATAGAAAACTAGTTTATATTATTAAAAATAGCCTTTCAGGGTACTTTTTTAATTTATTAACACTTGTATCACTAGTGATATAGGTATAGTGATATTAGTTAGGTATAAATCTATTTATATAAATTTATAAGCTTTAACATAGTTTTAAAGTATAAAATAATACTCTAGTTAACTTATCTACTACTAGCCTAAAAAATACTATATATTCCAAACTTAGAGCTACCTTAAACATTATTTAGATAAGTAAGTATTATATATTATTAATAATTATTTGAAATAATACTAAAATTATAAAAGTGTTGGAATTTAGTTAAAGCAAGCTGTTATAAATAATAACTAACTTAGTCGTTTTGTTGAGTGTCTTTGGTAAAGCATATTATTCTCGCTAATCTTATGCTGTTCAATCTGTAGTATGTTTATATGATATCATCAAAAACTGTAGTCTTAATTACCGCCTTTCTCGTCATGCAAACTGTTATTCAATTCAGGCAAAGCCCATTTGCGCATCCACTCCGAATTTAGCACCTCATCTATAGTCAGGCGCTCCGTAGGCCGAAATTTGAGCATATGCCGCATCAAATCAAGAATTGCTCTCGTTTCTTCACGTTCGAACATTCCGGCTACCGATATCTTTCTCCTATATGCTTGTATACTCTCATCAAAAGCTTCTTCAAGAAGAGGCCACTTTTCACGCTGGTTTGCTGCTGGCTTACGAGGCACTCTTCTCAAATTGCCGTCCATTTCCATGCTCGGTCTTTCCCAATGCTTCCGCCACTGAGTTGGAAAATTTTCAGCACCAAGGACGTCTAGTTGCTGGGCAACAAGCTCGTCTTTGGTTTCGTGCTCGCTGAAGATAAATTTCATACCGAGTAATTCCCATAGTGCAGTTCCCAGGCTCCAGATATCAGCTGGAAACGATAAGGAGACAGTGGGCTCAAAGAGAGCTTCCGGTGCCCTTGTGGCTAAGGGAGCATGGCATTCCATTCCTAGCTTCTGTTCTGTAGATGGATTAAATGCTTCACCGAAATCGCAGAGGATTAGACCACGAACATCAACCAAGGTGAAATCTTGAGCCTTTTTGCCAAGATACTGAGGCTGAACCGCATCAAATGGAATATTTGGTGTAAGCAGCTTACCGTCAACTCGACGAATAGGCACCGTCTTTGGTTCGCCAAACTTTTCTATGAACTGCTCATGGGAAAGCTTATTGAAGTTTGGCGAAAGTTTTACCTGTACGTTACGAAGATGGATATCTCGAGACAAAACTTTAACATCACTTTTGCTCTAGTATCATTGATTTAGGGATCGCTAACTGACCTCCATGGACGAAACCTTGTGAGTGGATAAAAGAAATAGCAACTGATAACTTTGCAGCCAAAGCTCGCGCAACTCGAACAGGGAAAAGTCGGCTATATGAAGCCTCCCTAAGAGATCCCTGTGTGGGAGCTGTAGTAAAGGCTGTATGGTTACCGTTCGGTCCCTGGATTTTGAAATTATCAAAAATGCTCTGCACGCACTCCGACGGACCAAAGGCTTCTGTTCTTGCTGCTTTAGTCGCGTTTGTGTAGGCTAACTTTGAATTGGAGAAGGTTTGTAGAGTTCTAATTTCACGCCCTGAATATGGCGAGCTGGCAATCTTAATTTTAACAGCAACATGTTGATCTGATTGGGTATCCCAGGCAAGCCAGATAGTTGAGTACCCGCCATGCCCTAATTTGTCCAATACTCGATAGCGGTTATGTAGAAGGTTGCCGATCGTCACTGGATGATATCCTCCGGGTTTATAAAAGTCTAAACGCTCTATGTCGCTTATCCTGTAGTATTCGGCTGTTTTTCTACCTATTATATTTAAATGTCGTAAAGGGGAACCAAACATTTTAGCTCTGGATAAAACAACCATTACCAATTATATTAAAAAATGGCGTATAATAGAGGTACTTGCTTACTGACCCTTAGTTGTGAAATAAAGCGGATAATAACATGTCATAAGAAAATTTTACCAAATGGTGCTTGGTCATCATGCTGTGTATAATCTGTGTTTATTAGCTAATTATACAGAGTTCTGTACCGGAAAACCCATAGTTGAAAAATAAGCCTATGAACACATATAATACTAAGTTTCCAGGATAATTACATCCTTAGAAATAGATTTTAGACCTATATACCAATTTGTAAGGCTGGATACGGATTTAATGACCAGCACTTGATTTACGATTTGTTTCTTAAATGGAGGAATATGACACTACTAGCTCGCAAGTTAGACAATTGATAATTTATTGAATGACCTCCAGTTTCTTCATTTTGATTATTAATCTATCTGACTAGTAGTGTATTTTAGAGGATATAAGAAGTAATATAGGAGCTACAATCAGCAATTTAGTTAGTAGATTAATTATACTTATGTAAGATGAGAAATGAAAATACCCAAATATATAGAATATATATTACTACCCAGCATTGTAATATAGTAATTGCTCATCTATACTTGTAGCGCTAAATAGATGATTATCATCTAAACGAGTCGTATTTGGTAATATATTGAAATCAAGAGTCATAATCACGAACGGTCATAAGTCATCAGATTGAAATTTGTATTGTGTATCATTTCATATATCTACTTGAAACCGTACTTCATTAGAAAAGTCTATTTCAATAAGATATCTAAGTCATATCATCCCGTTTTCTCATCTTCTATGCTTCTTAGAGTAACAGAGCTCTATTTTGTTAATTATACAACATCAATCTTCAAACCGATTTTATGTTAATAACGTCGACGTCGACGACCGAAAGAACCGTGACTAAGATCATGGAATTGTAGAAATTCATCAGGACTACCTGGACGAGAATGAGTAGCCCATGGCGGTGATCGTGATCTTGGAAATAGAGGCATTGGATCCTGTGGCCAAGACTTTGAATATGGAAAATCATCTTCGATAAACAAGTCATCTTTACGACGTTCTAATGACGGTCTTATCTTAGCTGGTTTAGAGGGGAAAGTCTGGTACGAAGTAAAGTAGTGAGGGTCAGATCGCGAAGGTACGCCGTAGAGTTCAGTTGCTCGTGTGTGTGACATTTCGCTTTCTCGGGGATGATAGCTCAAGCCTTGGATCTCCTTGTCCTCGTCGGTTATCGTACGCATATATCCTTTTGGAACAAATTCAGGGTCATCATCATCCATCATAAGCTTTCCTTTGTAATTTTGCTTGTCGTATGGATAGTAGCTAGTAGGAAATTCATATAAATTTCCGTCATATGCATAATCACCCTCCCTGTTTCTATGTAGTTTCGGAAATTTCTTACTGCCTCCATACGGGGGCACCGGTGCCTCTCTTAAGAAGTCCTCTACTTGGGTACGTGAAATAGAGTCAAATCCGGTATCCTTACGGTTCGGCTTTCGATGAACGTAATATCGCTAGATTTGATTGTTTAGCAAGTATGTAGAAATGAAAGAATAGTAAATGAATTTTACCATTGGCGGTCCGCGAGAAGCACTACTCGAACGATATTTAGACATCTGTGCTATTTCCCTTCGTGGACAGAAGAATGATTGAAAAAGGTTATAAGAATTAACGTAATGTTCAATAGATAATGCCCAGAAGAGCTGGGAAAAACATAAAAATAGGAAGTATCAAGATTCAATATGATTATCATTTCTTGAGGGTGGAGTTGCTGCTATAAATACTTCTTTCACCACATATATATTCGGCTCATGTATCATTATCGTGAATGAAGGTTTGACAACATTCGAAACTAGAAAAGTAACATATAGTGTCATATTTTTGGCTTAGCAGTATCTTTTTCATTCTCGTAGTCAATAACACCAGTACCGTAAGACATGAATCAAGATTCCCGTAACGTTCGTTAAACGCTGAGTATGTGACTGCGCCGTAAAACAGCAAGTGCACCAGTGCCGTGCAAAGATTGGAGAGAGAGCGCTAAGTTAGGAGCGCAATGGTCACCCTTGTTACACCAGGAATATATTTCAGGTACAGTCGAATATTCAATTGACGTATCAGATATTTTTGAAGTGGTGAAATAAGTTATACAACGAAATGTACTTTCTGTTTCATTTGACGCTAATGGCGCTTCTGTGGCAAAGACACAATTGAGTTGTGGCTTAAATTGTTTGATTCATTATTAACATCTAGCGCTGGCCAATACATTTTATCTTTGTTTCATGTTCACTGTCTCAGTTTTACTGCACATGTGCCCAGCGCTAATGAAAGCTAGACGCATTATAAATAGTCAAAAGCTCTACGTTTTTTCTTTGATAGGATGATTCCGTTACCTCGTTTTCAAATCCACTAAAGTCGAATTCGAATTTCTTGTCTACCATAATGTCACAATTAGATCTTTGCGTACCTGACTATCCTACAGGTGCACGCAAAATTGATCAATATTTCGAGATACTCAGGAAATATCTAGAACCTTGGACATCTATGACCCTTGAACAAGCCGCTAAATCAATATTGAAAATGCTACCTGAAGATGTTTCACCTTCTGGACCTGGCTATACTTTTGGCGAAGTATGTGTAGACGTTGCCGAAAATATACCTTACTATCATACATCACATGTTAAGCTTGTGGAGTTACTTGCATTCATTGCAAGGACAGACATTGCATGTGAAGAAATGAAAATGACTACGGTTAGTAGTTTTGCGCGTTACAGTACGATTTGAAGGCTTAATGGCTGCGGTAGGTCAAGGCGAAAAAATACCTTCCACTCCCTCAATTTGGTGGCTCAATGCTTGATAACCTCACTGGTAAGCAGCGTGGCTCCGAATATCTTTTGCTGAAATCAAATTCGCGTTGTTCTGCTTACACTGTCATTTCTCCAGACCCAGATGAAGAGAGTCCTTTGACTTATGTCAATTTTCAAGCATTTGCCGCAAATCTCCTCGCATACCATGTATATCCAATCGATCCTACTTGGACCATCTGGGCCCATCGAGATGCCCTCGAAGGCGGAAGCACTGCAGTGGGAGTTGTTAAAGAGGCTCTGATTATGGGTGCAGCACAGTATATTCTGCATAGTGGTCAGACTCTTTTTAAATACATGTTAGTAACTTGCGAACTTCTTGCGTCACAAGACAAATCTTGGGAGCCAGGACCGCTTTACAAAGGCAAGCCAGCTTTTTCACTTCATAGATGGCGCTTTTGGCGAGACGCATACGAAGCAGTATCCAAAACCGATAATATAAGTGAAAAAGGACGACATAATCAAGAATGCAGGGATATAGCTGGACGAGCAGCCAAGTTAATGGAGTCTCTTGAAGAATCACTTAAATTGAAATAAAATCAATCCCTCAATAGATTTCCTTCAGAAATTATTCGGGACGAAATTCCGTGTTTGTGGGAAGGCTGGAACACATAATAATTTTTCTTCATAAAGTCTCAGAATTCATTTGTATACTTATCATTAATATGTAACAACAATAAGATATAGTGTAAAAACTATAAAATTCTGCTTGACAATTTTTGATATACGTTGTCCTGACGGGGTCATTACTCGATACTTACTACACATTCAAAATTCTTGGGTTCTGTAGCTAAAGGTCTACGTCTAACCGAATGCGTTTATAATGATGTTATATCCTATTGAAAGTACCAGAGATGCTCTCTTTATTTATCTTATGTCGAACTCTTTCTAAAGCAGGAGTTATAGACAAAATGTCACCACTAATTACAAAGAATCGGTTGTTCAGTCATTCTACTAACCTATGCTTACAGAATGGCATAACAATATGGTCATACTTCGAAGTACTTATGTTAGCTACAAATTTTAAAATTTACTTTCAGGAGGCAAGTATATGTATGTAAGTATTAAATGAAAACAGGGATGAGAACTGTAAATCTCTGTCGGTGTTTGAAGTTGCCTATCCGTAGTTTCAGGCACTGTATTAGTCGAAACCTCTAATCTGAATTATTGAAATTTGCATTGCGTATTAAGTCCTATATTTCCTAGGTATTGAAAACACATGACTAGGTGCTCTATTGTATCTTGACCTGAGTCTTAACCCATTCTTGCACCAGCCCTCTATAGTCTTCCGGACCGTAAGGCTCAAAGATCTCCTTCCAAAAACTACCATTCTTTCTTCGGTTCTGCAAGCCTAAATCACCTAGTAACATATCTAGATAAGGTACCGCATCGAAGACAAAGTCCGGAAACAGCGACCCATGGCCGGCCGTGTATCGCCATTTTCCAAACCTGTTCTGGAGCTCCGTCTCCCAAATAATGTCAGCTTGAGAGGGTGTAGAAGATGAAGCATCTACGTCGCTTTTGATTGCTGTAGCAGTCGATGTCGCACCAGCCTTTCCATTCTCTATGATGACCGAAGCCACCGAATCTCGATCGCTTGGCTTGCTTCGCTGCTCAATAGATACTACTCTGGGTGCCAGTTTACCATCCAAATAAGCAGTCAGCCAGAGAGCCTGGGCTTGCGCACAAAGTGGCGTTGAAATTGTCATTATCATCCCAGTAAAGCCGATATCCCTAGCGGGTTCATCCTTCAGCGCATCTGCGGTCGGCACCATGAATCTATATAACAAATATGGCATATTGATCACTGAGGGGTCCGTCTCGCTTCCGGGAATCGGTTTCTTCTCTGCCTTTGAAGGCTGCTGTGTCTTCAAGTATGGAAATCGGTCAAGAATCTCCACTTCGGCAGCTGTACCGACCTCATCCGCTGAAGATGATCGATGCGGTAGACCTAGCTCAGCGTCGAGACTATCTGGTATAAACTTTAAAGGTGGGCGATGTAACCATCCAGTTGCACATATTAGAGCAGATGTTGGTAACGAAACACCAGTTGAGAGATGAACCGTATGGTCAGATAAGTGCGAGATATCTGCAATATGAACTCTTATCTTGCCTGAACGAATGAGTCCAAACCAGTCCGTAGGATAATTAAGAATGCATAAGCCGCTACCCGTGCTAAAAACAGGCTGCCAGGGCCTAAGTTTGGCCATTTCCGGGTGAGAGTTATACTTATTGAGGGAGTCGACGTCACTTTCAAGAATTGCCCAAAAGGCGCTGATGATCTTTCGACCGATGTAGGTTCTGTTCAAGAACTTCCGAATGCCAGCAAACCCATCTGCGTCGCCCCAAATACACGGTGAGAGCCATGTAAGAAAACGTAAATGAACCAATTTCTCAAGCCATTTTCGGAACGGTGTTACGTACGGAGGAGCGCACCACGCTGGTCCATGTCCGGATTCACGCATTACGAGGTTGACAGTAATACCCCTAGAAGCAAATGCATAGGCTACATCAAAAGCAGATTTGCTTCCGCCGTGAACGACAACTGAAGATGCAGTGTTTAAGGTATCTTTATTTTCCAAGAAGTACTTGCTGTGGAAAATAGGAGCATTGAAGTCGTTTGAACCCTTGAGGGGCGGAACGAATGGCTCTGACGTAAGCCCAGTGGCTATTATGAGCTTTCTAGTGGATATCCGCTTTGATCCATCCTTGCTAGCACTGTTGGCAGTAGGCGTGACACTCAACATCCACCCATGACCACTTTCCGGATTCCGCTCCGCCGATTCAACCTTATGCTCGAATCGTATCCTGTCATGTATTCCGAACTTCTGTGCGTATCTCTTCAAATATTCATGCACAGCATGTCCAGGGATGAATTCACCCTTCTTGACGCCAAAGGTTGCTTCGTCCATCGGAAAATCACTGAATTCGTACGTTCCTAGCATGTTATTCGTCCGAAGGCCAGGATAGAGCCTGCTTTTGGCCCAGACGCCACCGACTGTTGAAGCTTCGTCGAGAACGACGACATTGGATGTTGGGTTGACTTCGACATAAGTTTTCGCGGCGGCGAGGCCATGCCAGCCTGTGTATGTTTTTTATAACCATTAGCATTTCAATAATTATATTTCGCATAATAACAATTGCGATATTTATAGCTAGGCACAGTCGAAACAAATATTGACCAACATGAGAGAAAGTACAATATAACTCACCAGCACCAACGACGACGAGATCAACATTCTCCAATTTAGAACTCATCATGTTAGTTGGAGCTCTCTGCTAACACATGCAATTTCATAAGAAATGGAGAATGGCCAATTGGGGAAAGGAACAAGAGGGAAAGTAGGAGAAGTTGTGGAAAGATTACCAGCCTTGATGATAATTGGATTTGCTTCTGCTATGATAAGACCTCAGTCGAACAGAAGATAAGTAGCATTGGTCCGAACGTTCTTATCATATAAGGAACTCCCAGACACTAAAATACGACTAGCATGGTTTATGTGCAGCCCGTCGATGGATGCCTGCGAACCTTTGAATACAGTAGATTCAGCTGAAAGGGTTCTCCGCGAAGATCAAGTTAGGATCAATTAATGTACCTTTGATATGAACATCCTATATCATGGCAAGCATCCTTGCAAGACTCATTGTGATCTGTCTGCTGAAAGCAAATAGATCTTTTAGTGGCGACCTTTACAGTGTACTATAGTGTAAGACTTTAACCAAGCCGATGATCCGGTTGAACAAAGAAATCTTGGGTGCCCGCTCATGTACGGAAATTTCCATACATGATCCATGCTGAGTGCTGCATGAAGACCATCTCTCCGAAGGTCAATCATCTGCCAAGCTCTTCCCACGCGGCGATCCCTACCGCAATATGCGACATTGGCACGATGAGTTAAACCACGCAGTTGAGATCGGCCCGTGCCTAACCTTATAATGTCTTTCCAGCTTGTCTTTGCAAGCCACTAATGACCTGGTCTGCATAACATACCCTACACATTCACTCTCTGTCTAAGACCATGAATATAGTGTTTCTGAATCGCTCTTAATTATTACTTTACCCCAAACCTACTTCCGTGTACCCGAATGCAATCAGTACTTTAGCTTTGCTGTTAATTAATATATTTGACTGAGATTCCGATGGCCTCTTTCATTCCCTTCTGTACCTGCTTTTATTTGTGTCCATCTCTGCAATGTTGCGTCGCAATGCGATTGCTATTACTCTGTAATCTTGATCTTCATGCTCCAACTTAGAGGACCAGAGTTAAATCTTACGACTTTTGCGCCTGGTAGAGAGAGCGTCAAAATATCCGTCGTAGCAACTTGTCTTGCGATTTTTCTTATCCTTTTTTTTTTTCAACTTCGCTAGTCGTTACTCATCCTTCATTTTGACGATGGATCCCGGAATGGAAGCCGTGATAGCTTTCACAAAAGAGGCCTTCACTCTCCTTGGTTTTGCTGTCTTGTTCGTTGTGCTTCGAACAATCTCGAGATGGAGATCTGTTGGCGGGATCCGGAACTTCCAATTAGATGATTATCTGATGTGGGTTGCATTGGTCAGTTCGCACCGAGCTTCCTTTGTTGTGTTTTTATCTCATGAAACGATTCGATTGATGGGTCTCTCTGGAAATCCAAGTGACACTTGTAATTGACACGTTGCCTGACTGAGTACTGATAAGAATAGGTTGTTTATGGACTCGAGAGCGGTTTAGCATATCTGGTTGGGGCACGGTTTAAAGGTCTTGCGAACAGCGGAATGACACCTCAAGAGCGAGCAGCGTTAGATCCCGACTCGGAAGAGTTCGACCTACGGGTTGGCGGATGCAAAATACAGCTAATCGGTTGGAATGTCTACACGTTCCTGCTCTGGACACTCAAACTTTGCGTGTGCATTTTCTATTCGCGCTTAACGTACGTCCTGCTACTATGACTTTTGCTTCTAGATTGTCAATTATGTCTTCGATTTGGGAGCTTTTGACAGAGAAATTAAGTGAGGAACTGTTGATACTAATCAGATATTTAGCGAGGGTCTTGAGCGAATGATGCTCCGCGTTCGAATTGGTTACGTACTTATTGCTGTAACCTATATGGCCGTTTTGTTGTCTCTGTTGCTGGGCTGTCGACCCTTTAGCAAAAATTGGCAAATTAATCCCAATCCTGGTAGTGAGTGACCACCACTTTTCAACCGCTCGATTACCTAATCAGTTTGGCTCTTCTATATGTGGCTCCTTTTATTAAATCACGATATGCTGATACATGGTTTTGATTATAGACGTCTGTCAACCCGCGATATCAAAAATCAACGTTTTTGTCACGGTTGTACTCAATGTCCTCACCGACTTATACCTTATTTCTATTCCTTTACCCGTGAGTCCTAACATGAACTTGGTCTATTGTGCTCAGTTGGTAGTTTACTGATGTAACAAAATACAGTTACTCTGGAAAACATCTATGCCAAAACGTCGCAAATATCTTCTCCTCGTTCTCTTCAGCGGCGGTATTTTCGTCATGATTGCTGGCATTCTTCGTTGTGCTCTGATCGTTACAGTAAGTTTCATCTTCTTTCCTCGGCCTTTAAGAATTTAATGGTTGTGTTATTTTCTATCGTCTGACTTAGTTTCTGCAATCTTAGGATCCCGAAAATGGCGCCAAAGAAGCCGGTTCCTGGGCTGTCCGAGAGACTTTTGTAGCAATTGTCATTGGTAACCTGCCGATGATCTTTCCTCTACTGCGACGGGCCTTCTATTCATTCAGGTCTCGTGTTTCAAACATGACAGTCTCGCTTGGCTCGCACCATCGGCAGTACAGAGTATTTGGAAGTTCGAACAGGTCGCATAACAATAAGTATGGTCGAGGACAGAATTTTGAGGAAGTGGTCGCATTAGATGGGCAACCGCAACGGTCCGGGAGCGGAAATCGAATGAATGCAGTAAAGCGAAGCGTTAATCCGATTACGACGCTGGGATCGCTATTTGGGACCACAAATGGCAATACAATTACTGGTGGAGGAAGTTTGCATGATGGTACTGCTCAAGGCCGGAGCAGTGATGAGTCAAGCTCCAAGTTGGCGGGCAGTGGTGTTAAAGTTACCACCAGCGTGCAGGTCACCAGTACGGACATCACAACCGAAAAGGCTGACGGTGTTACTAATATAGCGAATCGCCGCGATAGCTGAAAGATAGGCGAATGCTAATTAATCTGGTTTACGTTCTTTTATGAAATTTATGATTTGTTCTTTGGATGTTTAAAAAATTCTACCAATTTATTTCCCTTAGAAGAACATAAAAAAGAAAATATAATTTAGTCCTCTTCTTTCTCTGGATCCCTATTTCTTCTTCTACCGTTTGTTGATTTTCGTTTTGTCTTTGGTATATCCTCCTCAGTCTTTCCATATTTCTTCATTACTTTCCGGCCTTGCTCTTTAAAAAACGCGTTCCACTCTTCCTTAGTAGGGGTTTCTTCATTGGCTTTCTGCCGATCGGCTCTTTGCTTTTCTTGTAAAGATACCCGCAAATAAGGTCCTTTCTTATATTTGGTTAAATCGAAGCTATCGCAACTATAAACACGTCGAACACGTTCAAAAACTTCTTCCAGAGCCCTATTAGGCTCACGGATGGTCAGATTTGGTAAATAATTGACAAACTTCAGCTGACCATCTTCCATGAATCGCGAATTGAGGATTGATTGAAAGTTCTCTTGAAATGACTCGGTACACAGAGGCTATATTTTTATATTGATTAGCTTCGTTTCAATAGACCTCATACTTGCATAAATTTCCGCATATAAAGCTTGGAAAGGAGGCTAACTTACAAACCATTCTTCAACGGGTATTCCACCACCAAAGTATCTTTCTTGCGAGTGTTCGCTCTACATATATTTGAGAGATTAGTAGACTTTCCTTCCGTCTTGTTAAGTTCCATATATTAACATCACATGAATAATCTACATCTACCACATTTGCCGGAGGGCATTCTCACCAAATCTTCATAGGCATCTCCCAAGTATCGATACCAGTCTTGCATATCCGAATTCTGAATGCTCATCCGCACGTCTTCTGTCAAATCAATGCCGACCAAGGTTGCCGCTCTAAAACATGCATAGCAATAGTCATCTCTGACCGTGTCAGCCTCCTTGTATAGGGCCTCCATAAGTTTTCCATAGTCTTCCGATGCAAGCGTTATGTTAGCCGTAATTGTAAGGATGGTATAGAGTGATAAGAAGATGTTAGACAATGGGAATTGATATGTAGTCTTCATTGTATCATTTGGGCTTGATGGGGTATCAATGAGTCAGTGTCTGTAAAGCTCTGAGTCAAGGTGTCCAAGTTTATATAATTAAACAAATACTAGAAATGAAACGACATATTCGAGCAAGAGTCCCCCTTTGTACGGATTAATCTTATTACTGTTCTCTATGCTTGTAGATGTATGACTAAATCAGGCAGTTACCATCATTAGGAGAGTTCTCGCATTTTAGTAAACGTAGTGCTAATGCTATAATTGACACGAAATACGTTGATAATATAGATTCCACACTAGATATTGAAACATCTAAGATTGATCAAATGACATTAGCAGTCGCAGAGACACATGGCCTTCCAAATATGGAATGTAGAGAATTTCAAGCATGGATTTAATTATTGTAATAGTACAGTATGAAAAGCGCTTATGCGTGGTAATTTATTTCAAGGTGTAAACAGTTTTGGACCCGTTAAGGGATTTCTAGGATCAATCTTTGTAATTGCAAATCCAAAAATTATGCTGGTCGTTTTCGGGCAGGTAGTGTTTCACCCATGACCAGATATTAGATAGAGCAGTTCTTGCACTGCTGTCCTTTCAACCATAATTTGATACATTTAAATTTTAGAGGCCAGGACATGAAAACACGTAATAATTGCGTGTCTAGTAAGGGCATATTGCAAATATATCTGAATTGAATTATATGAGTTTTTTAATAATCAATGTAGTTCATCATGATGAATCAAAACATAGGTTCCGCCCAAAATCTACGTTACACAATCAGATTAGGAACGAAGAGCTGATACTTTTGCGTCAGCACGAGGTATCAACATCCCAGGTTCTGTACAATTTCAAATGATCAACCGTCTCGGGACCATTCGCACCGATAGATTCTCCTTCAAAGTATGTTAGTCAATGTCGCATTCTTGTTCTTCTTTTCACACTTCAACAAGTGGCATTGAATTCGATCTTTATCTTACCTCATATATGCTTTATCGGACCTTAACGCTCAAATTTCGTCAATCGTCAATCTCACGCTCTGAATTATCTCCATCATCACCAGCAAAAACATTTTCCGTATTGTCGACCTGCAGCTGTAATGGACTGATCTTTCCGGGAAACAATTCGGCTACACGCTCAAGTGGGGAGAGTTTATTTAATCTAGCCACTTCTTCGGGCGAGATGTTGAGGGGTAACGGTAGTGCTGATACTGCGGCGATACCGCCCGCGTTGTGGTGACCAGCACCAAGAAGAAAGACAGGGGACGACATGCAAATGAAAAGCGTTGCGAAGGTATTGTGAAGATGCATTTCGGATACGATGTTAGTGATAATAAAATATGTTGGTGGGGGGAAATGCGAGTAGAATAAGAATAAAGAATTATTTGCCCAGTGGGAAAATAAGATTTTGAATTGAAGACTACGAAAACTGAGGACTGGGAGTCTGTTTAAGTAGAGCATCTAAATCAAATGAATAGAAAAGTATTTGCTTTTGCATCATCTAATTTGCTCATATTATAGGTCAAACTAGACATTCTATTCGAATATCAATACAAATGTCTAAATAGCATTGATGAGACAGTGAGTATATTAGAGAACTGCAAACGTGAAAGTATGAACATAAAACACTAGAAGTAGCATAGATTACTTCAGGACGCCTATAACATCTTGATGTTAGCACTTTCCGGACTTCATTAGCATCATGGATTCTTTCTGGGTCCCTGTCGATCTCCCCGTCAGTAAGCAGGAGTATCCTTGAATCAAGACATGTCGTGCATCAGTCCGTAATATTATCTGGGCTAATGGCAGTACTCGCACCGAAAACAAAGCGAAACCAGCAATGTTTGACGGCGGCCACACGGAAATATTCCGGACGCTTTTACTGCATTACTAATTTACCGTTATGATTAGAGTGGGCACAAAGGCCAGCATGAAGACGTATGAGTAGGGTACTCCGTACTACGTTATTGCTCGGTAAGAGAGAGGAGCCCGGATATAGTTCGGGTGGCTTTACGTTTTTATTAACGAATTGAATACTGCAAGAGGAGTCATGATCAAGTAGCATTGAATAGTATGCAACAAACTAAGTATCATCTTTTTGTCAAGGACTAAAAGGTGACACAAAGAAATTACATGCTTTCGTGCCAGACACACTTCATCTTGTGAATCCAAAGCGCCACTGCATCATCAAGTAACTCCTCAGCTCTTTCCACCTGGGTTTCTATTGTCTTTTTCACCATTCAAGAATCTATCAGCTACGGTGTCAATTAACTTATCGGAGTGGGTATCGTCTTCCATTTGCGTCCCAAGATACACTCCAAGAGCACTGGTTAGTGCCCCAGCTACCAAATTTGGTCGAATAAATGCTCTGGCGTGTAAGCTTGCTTTTGGAACTGTACTACCAGCTCCTTGAGAATCGGCCTGAAGGTGAACATTCATTTGTTAGTTTGAGAAGAGCCTGCGGTAAAGACAACTAAGATATGAGAGTGTAGAAGGAGTTGTTCATATCCGTTACACACATACCAGCCGACTGTTTACAACTGGTGCCGCAATGACAACATGTGCTAAAGCGACAGAAAAGCAGAGAATTTGCAGTTTCATAACTGTAATGAGTGAAGAGAAAGTGTCTGCGCAGCAGAAATGTCTATTCGTCAAGAATAGAGTGAGAGTCTATGGATATGTGTAAAGGTTAAAAGAAAGTTACTGAATAATATGAAATCTAGGATCTTTCCACTGCACCCATACGCAGTTTTTATACACAGGACTGAAAGGAACCAACCTCATCATGAAGTGCTTATGAAAATCTCAACGATCCCCGTCAACAGTGTAAAACAGGAGGGGCAGTTTCACAGCAGCACGAACCTTCAACTCTTCACCCCGACACAAGATCTGCTAGAGTGGTAGTATCGCAAGAGGAGAAGAACATGGCCCAGCCGTGTTGAAACATCATTAACTATTTTTGCCTGCAGAACGGCGCTGTGTAAGATTTCACACTAGACAAAAGAGGAAGTTTAAATCTCAGATTACCCGCCGCTAGTAAACGCCATGGAAAAGGCGTACAGCCGTAAGGCTGTCCACTTTTTCCTGGAAGTTTTTTGCACTGCAAAAGTGCGATCTAGCAATTGTTCTGTGCGCCGCACTTGCTTGTGTCATGCTCTCATCGTTCATGTTTTTCGACGAAGAAATGACAAGGTGTTCACAGTGTGAATAGTATGTTTGAGACGTACAGATTATCGTTCACGTTGTAAAGGGAGAATAGAGGAGATAGATGCAATGATGTCTCCACTCGCCATTTCTGCCCTGCTATCAACTCAAGTATTAGTCTTCTGCAGAACTATTCCGTTATTTTGATTGGCACAAAACGTGTAACGTCATAAGCAAAGATATCATATCTCTGTACAACGAGTACAAGCAAATGTTACGAAACGTGGACGAGCAGTAAACGCTCGAACCCTGTTTCACTGTGTTGCAACCATTTTCGATTCATCACTGGCCAGGTACGGGATACAATGTATTATCAAACAAGTTCAATAGCGAGTGATGCTAGAGGCGCAGAGCAATCTCTTTTCGTGTTACAGTCAATGATAATTAGATACAACGAAATCTATGCCCCATTTACCCTAGCGTACAATAACAAGACATGGCACCAGAGTCTGTTGACGTTAGCAGTCCTTCAAGTCTGAGTTTTATATTGAAAGGCCCCGCTCGTTATCTGAAGAAATTCGGGCGTGAAAGAGGGGCTTGGTCTCATGTGGACGGAGTCGTACTTACATACTGATCCCTGTGCACAGTTGGATGACTTATTTCACGGCACTGTCTCCCCAGATTGCATCTTGCTACACATTTGCGAGCGCATCCTCTTCCCCTGTGATGTTATCGTTGATAACAAGTTCCCCTAAACCTAGACCATTATCAGTGCCAGTCAGATCAGGGCGCACAGTGCATTTTCATCCTCGTATCGGAAACAAAAAACATGCGAATTCTGTTTCAACGGTATTCTTCGGACGACATTGTTGATCTTGAAAGTTATACGTTATACTAGATTTCTGATACTGTTGAGGCTCTATATCAGAGTTATTCGAAACTCTTTCTTCTGAGTTGATGAAGTGCTATGAGCTAATAACATTTATAGGTAAAATTTCTACGTGGAAATCATAGCTGCATCAGAACGTTTGTCTCCAAATTAGATTCCCTATCATAGCAGATGAAAAATCGTATCAAGTTTAGAGCTGATTTTGAAACTTTGTGGTCTTCTGATAAGAAATCTTGGAAGTAAAGGATTTGCAGGTGAAGAGTTTAGAACGCATAGTCTCAGTTTATCCAAGAGTTATACAAATATGTTACAAGAGATGATCATCTTGCCCTCCCGCTCCTGACCACCTGCTCATCAAGATTTCAGACCTTACTAGGCTTCAGACCCTAAAGAGACTTGCAAGTTATAATGTATTGGGCCCGGCCCGTTATATTTCTATTGTCTGATCTTCCATGATCTCTTTCAACAGCTTCTTCTCTTCGTCTGTTGCGTAAAGGATCTTTCTCTGCCACAATCTGTTCATACCTTCGTGTAGTTTTTCCTGCCTGATGTAAAGATCTATGATGAAAAATGATAGACCCATAATACCGATTCGCTCCACCAGGCCCCGTTTGTGTAATATGTTGTTTAGCTGCAATTTCCGCGATAACTAAGAACATTGGTCATATCAGCCTCGTACCCTAAGTGTAGACATGGTCAACATAATGAATAATCGCAAAACGGCGGTATACATTTTCCGGATACGCCACGGGTATCGCGATGGTACTGCATACGAGAGCAACAATCGTAATGACAAGAAAGCATCCAATACGCATTTTCTATCAGTCTGCCAGATAGCGAGAGAAATCACCAAGTATACCCGAGAATGACTTGAAGTTGTACTATGAGGATGATACCTTTGATTTAGAAGTATTGCAAGAATAGGGGACCTTGGTTATCTTATATCATCGCAGTCCATTTGCAAAAGTAATTGGTACTAGGTAGATGTGCTCATCTCGACAAGGCTGACAGAATGAATACGAGGGTTCGAAGAAACAATCGTGCCATATCCTCCATCAGATTCTTGCTGACAATAATTGACGCTACATGATTCAAGCGAATAGTCTTATGGTTGCAGCTAACGAAAGCGAAAACCTCAAATAATTGCTCAGATAATTCATACTTTTGAGGTGCAATTGAGCACTAAAATGCAACTATACTAGTATCGTTGACATGAATACGATCGAATCAAAGCATAGGACAGAAAGGGTTCGACGCGCACATGTGCTAAGATGACAAGTAATGGCCATTGCGTGGTAAATTCGAATGAATGTACTGTACACCACTGTTGTCTTCTTCGTCATGAGACTAAAGTATACAGAGACTGAAGTCCTGAGTCAGAAGAAAACATTGTGTAGAGATTTCTGTTCAATTTCTACCTAGTTGGATTTTGATGGGAGAGAATCTCATAATTCCAAATTGGGCATCAAGGAGAACCTGATGCTTACTAACCAGGGACGCGTCAAATCAGTAACTGCTTCACCAGAACGACACAATCCAGGAACTTCTAATTCTACCTTACCATGTGGGAGGTAGACCATCACCGTCGCTGCATCCGATATTTGGAGATTGGCTAAGAACGTCAGGCAATTAGATATGTTCATCCAGATGCATGATAGAACACTTCTCTGACAATGGACGGCTCAAAATTGAAATCAAGCCAGCAGTGATATCCAGACTAATGGCTGAGTTTGTAGATCATTAGTGGTTGCGAACGGTGTTAAGAGGTATTACTGTATTCACAATGCATGACAATACTCGTACGGAGTACTCTATATGTGGTCCATAATTATATATACTCACACGCTACTTGTTTCCATTCGACGGGCAAAGCCTCAACTGGCGTCGCCCTGAAACAAACTTCATCTCAGCAAAATGAAATAACGCACGACATATGACAATATTTTGCATGAGGCTACAAAATATCTATTACTAATTCAGGTTCAAATTGTGAGGAACACAAAAGTACTTCGCCGCACATTTCAATTAGATAGATTTGACCGGCTTTGCATGATATCTTCGTATAAGGTTCTAGCAAGCGGTCATGTTTGCCTTTTACTATAAAAGGTTCCGCTGGTCCCTCCCTAATATTTCCATCTCCAGCGACTATTTACTGACTTTAGCGTTATGATGTCTGGTAAGTTTAGTTCTACTTATGTCTTTTTAAAATATATACTAGGTTTCGAGCCTTCACTAACACGTGTATATAGTATCAGACCAGAGCGAGACCTCAGATCCGCGGTCACTTGCGCCGCAGCTTTCTTTCCACCCTACAAGGACATTTCTTGTCAGCCCACATCATCACTACTCAAAACAGCTCCAGGTCTATGAGACAACCCAATTGGTGCCAGCGCAGGGCGACGCAAAGTCTCTGGCAAAAGTAGCCCTATCAGAGACAGTGGCGCAAATGACCGACGCATGCATGTCTGTCGACTGCAAATACTTCACTTCGCAGCGGAACCAGGTGCACCTTGAGCCAAAGCGGGAGCACTTTGCGGAATGGAAGGCTAATTTCATGTGGCGCGGTAGTACAACCCTGGACTTTGAAAAGGGATTAAACAGCACTGTCGATGGTGGTGGTGGTGTAGGTGCAGGAAAGTTACAGATGAAGCCAGCGAATCTGTTTGGTCGCAGTCAAGTATTCTCGCATGCCGGAACGGTATTTGCCTGGGAGCCGACGACATCATGGACACCAAACAGATATTCATTGACAAGGACTGATACGGCTGGTCAACCTCCATCGACCGTTGCTACAACATACCAGAGTACGAGACTGTCTGGTCTTGGCTTTACGGAGAAACTTGTTGGCATGCTTGTGCTCGACGATAGACAGCTTGATTGGAAAATCGCCGTTCTGACGTATTTGGTAATGCTGAGGAAGCTTATGGATAGGAAGACTTTGGAACTGGAGATATTCTGATTGTGGAGCTATCTTGATTCAGGTTTGAATTGTTAGTCTTAAACGTTTCCGCAATGCCATCATATCTTTTCTCAGAGTTTGGTAAAGAAAATTGTATATTATTACATACGCCGAGTTCAAGTCCTCTGTTGTAATTTATAATTTTAGTTATTTTAGTTATTTTCTTCGTTCGTAATAGAATAGTTCTCCATTTGGTAGTCAAGAAGACAGAATGACGTCGCGTTCTCTACAAAATTCAAAATATGGCATTGTTGATAAGTAACTGAACATCATATGTACTGGAAAACTTGCAAATTACTTCCAGGCAAGTTGATATTAACTAATCAGTTAACAATGCAATACCGTATTCCCAATGTGCTCTTCCACGTAATAAAGTTATCATTATCAGTCAATTGATTTCATCAAGAGCCAACCTGTACGGAAGCAGAACCATTTCGACGCCAGCCGAATACTATAAAGGAGAAAGAACAGAAAAGCCCAAAATCGTGACGCTATCACACCAAAACCGTGAAAACTTGAAAAGCCACTCTTACGCTCAGATATCGACGGCTGGCCGGCCAGACCTATTCTTCGCACGCTTCGCGCCCACTTCGTCTTCTGCCGCTCCCATTATGTCAACCTCGCGTTTCGTTCCTTTTCCCTTGTAGGACTGGCCAGACTTGCTTCTGCGCCACGAGTCAAACGGGCTGGCTTTGTGCACGATAACTCTTTCCGTTACTTCTTCTTCTTGTTCTTCGGCAGCCACAACTTCCTCTGCTAGTTCCATGTCACCGTGTACAGTCTCAGATATGGATGTTGATGTCTTACTGAACTTCAGTCGACGAACAGCGCTCTTTGCTGGTATATGGCTGGTTACAGAATCTTTATACAGATGACGGGATCGGGATGAGGAGGATTGTGGTTCCGTTACAAAATCGACATTCTTGCCCTTTCCTGAATCTTGATGATGATCCATATCTTCAATGTCTGTGGGTGCTTCTTCTTGATCGACATCATCGTCTGCTGCATTTTCTGTTTTGCTCGGCCATAGTAAGCGTGGCTTGATGGAAGCTCGTTGCAACGGCCGTGAAGCTGCGTGGCCTATTCTGCGACGGAGTTCGCCTTCACCAAGATCTTCAGGTAGATCTCCAGCGTCTCGTTCGTCAACGTCATCAAACTTTCGAAAGATCTTCTTGCCGCGGCTGAATAAGAGTTGAACAGTCAGTTAATGTTTTTAACCAACACTTGTACCTCAAGAAAAACTTACAAAACATATACCATTCCCTCTGAGTTATCTGCCTCCTCACCACCCTCGCCAGTCCGGTTTGTGATATCCTCTGTGCGCGCTTTGGAGCTCTTTTGATTTCTTATTTTCCGAGGCGTCTTTGGAGGACCAACAAAAGGATTGTCCTCGTCCTGATCTAAAGACGGAACTCGTTCTTTTGTATCTGTATAGATTGGGATCTTATTCTTGTTGTTGTTGCTTTCATCTTCCGACAAGAAACTATTCAATGTAAATCCAATATGTTTCTTCGATTTTCTTGATTTCCTAGGTGAAGGCATGGCGTCTTCGACGCTCATTGGACGACCGGGCAGCAGCAGACCGGAAGTATAGCCAGCTTCAACGTGATGATCTCGCTTTCGCGGCGTTTTTCTCGGTGTAGGTAACATAGAAGCAGATGATTTCGAGGCTTTTAAATGTTCTGGAGATTCCTGGAAGCCCTCCATGATATCGCTTGGCTGATGTAAATTTCCTCTCTTTGAAGTTCGTTGCGGTGTTTGGTGATTGCGTAAATTTGTCAGATCATTTTTGCCTGTTGCTTGAACATGTGCAGGAGATCCAGGCGAAGAAGGAGGAGAAAATAGTTGACGCCCAGGTGTCGTAGCATTGACACCTTTTATCCAGAAGCGAAAATTCTGGTTGTCGAGTTTATCCAATTGATCATGATTGTTAAAGGGACTAAGCGATGAAGAAAAGTCTGCCCTGCTACGCTGCGCTGCAACGCGACTTGACCGTCTTGGAGAGAATGGCCCAGAATGTTCGTAGCGAGAGCCATGAAGTGGTGTAGAAGGTGTCTTTACTCTTGTCGGAGGAGGGGGAGTAGTTGCCATCTTTGTTGTCACAGCTATACAGTAACGCCGCAATTGCAATTGTGAGATAGCAATTGAATATTAAGTATCGATACGCGGCGACAACGATAAAGATTCTGGAAGAGATGAATGGTAATGATATGATTCAATGAAGAATAAAGTGAAGTCACAGGATTGGAATGGGAAATGGGTTAATCCACCCAGTGGCTGGCGCTACTAAATTACGCGTGGCTGGTAAGTTTCCGGAAAATGGAAAGCCCGGGTCACAGCTGTCGCGTTATTAGCTTCATACGGAGTATTCTACATGGAATTTGATATGGAATATTATAAATTATCCACTTCCTTCAGTAATATTTGTTGAGCAGTAACGAAGAACCGATATTCGATGATGTAGAATCGAAATTGAATAGAAAATTAATGCCATTGAGAATTATTACTCGTACTTACATCTGAAATGGCTAAAGAAATTGACGAGATAGACATAAATAGCGACGAAGAAAATGTCAACGAGGAAAAATCGAATAATAAGACTACAGGCTCTAAAGATGCATCAAAACATAGCATAGAGGAAATAAGGGAACGAGCTTTGCAGCGCGAATTGGAAACATTACAGAACGTGAATAAAGTAGTGGAGGACGTCACGGCAAGCTTACAGAAAGCTAAGAGCAATATGTCGGTCAGAAAGGAACGCTTGTACAAAAGTTACTTGATAATATACTGATGATATTTTTACAGACTGTATCGCGAACTGTCACTAATGCCTCAACCCTACTAAACACCTGGACGCGCATCCTTTCACAGACAGAACACAATCAGAGGCTTATTTTGAATCCTTCATGGCAAGGAGCGAGCCAGGACATAGCCGAAGCCGAGAATGAAACAGCTGCTCGCCAACAAGCCGCTATGCGTCAAGAGCTTGAAGAGCGAAACAGACGCGAAGCTGAAGCAGCGCGTAGAGCCGAGGAAGAAGAGAGAAGATTGGAAGAAGCTAATAATATACATTCTCGCGGGCGGAGAAGCTCACGCTATTCAGGCTCGCGAGGTACGACTTCGAGTAGAGGGGGCTACAGACGAGCTTCTACAAGTGGGACGGGCCCGACTTTTCATAGTACTGCAGGCCAGACTATTCGAGGGTCCAAAGGGAGCTCTGGTAACTCAAGCTCCAGAGCTGGAAGTGGCTTCGGTCGGGGATCAAGAGGAAACTCGAGCTCTACAGGACGAACAAGGGAGTTTGGTTAATCTCTCCACAATGACAATTATTACTTTAGTGAAAACTTCATCTCATAAGAAGACACATATTAAGGATCAAGGAATCATTAAACTATTTCTAGTTCGTCGTCGTTACTGCCATCACTTTCTGCCTGCAGCATATTCAAACTATCTCTACCAGGTTCCCTCAGTCCTTTTTCCAATGCGAACCTAGCCTTCTTTCTCGTTGGTGACATTTGCACCACCTTTCGTGATTCAATTTTCTTCTCAATAGCACCTGATTTGAACGCCGAACTCCATCCCATGGGTTCATCGACGGCATGGGTGTTTGTCCTGCCAATCTTGCTGAGCTTGGTAACAGTAGCGCTACTTCGAACTAGTCCCAAAGATTCCGCATCATACTGATTATTCTCGTTCGTAATACCTGGTTTCTCATACGGTTCATGACCTGATGGTAAATTTTGATTTTTATTGTCAATAGAGCGCAAGTATTGGTTCCCTATACCATTTCCAGCGTTGCCCAATTTTCTCGCTAGCTCTCGTTCCCTTGCTTTGTCAAGAACGCGTTTTCGGTTGAGCTCCCTTTTACTTCGTCCCCGTTCGGCCCCATTGATACCCATGTCATCGTCATCAGCATCGATCAGAGCGCTTGCATTCTTTACAAGCCCGACATGCGAAGGCGCAAGATAATACGTTTCGTGAAGTTGCCGATCATGCTGTCTACCTTCCTTCAACAGCCCGTCGTCTTTCGACTTGCCATGACGCTGTCGTCCTCCTCCTCCTCTAGAATTGATACCAGCAAAGGTTGATGAGCCGTTAACTTCCATCCGTCCCGCCTTGGCCTTTTCAAGCTGTAACGAGACGTGAAAGTCGCAATATTCAGTTCTTCGCTTATCGATCCACGTACAACACTTACGTCCGTCCTTTTTGACGCTCTTACAGAATCCCAGGTCCTGGGCAGAACCGATTTCAACGACGGTGTCCTCACTCGAACTCAACTTCAGCGAAAATTTGCCCGTATCTGCATTCTTGGGTGGAAAGATGCCTGGGTTGAGAATAGCAACGACGGTGCCGAGACTCATCTTCCAGAACTGGTCAAAGCCGGTGTCGAAGAGAAACATATCCAGCTCCCACTTCATGTCGGTCAGCTTGATGACCATGAACTTTGATTTCGCTTGTCGGTTTGCACTGTAGGGCTTTCTCCGTGACTGTTGGTTCTCAGGCTCGTCGCCTTGCTCTTGCTGCTGCTCTTTTTTGTGATCGTAAGGTGTTGATTTCCAGGCTACGATTCCGAAAACCACAAAGTCTTTTTCCATGTCTGGGGGTTCGTAATTTGGTGACTTT
Source organism: Trueperaceae bacterium (assembly GCA_965214995.1). Classification (GTDB taxonomy): domain Bacteria; phylum Deinococcota; class Deinococci; order Deinococcales; family Trueperaceae; genus CBDCCT01. The sequence goes on along the minus strand of CBDCCT010000002.1, from coordinate 1,087,315 downwards.
ACAACCTTGAAAAGTTTTGGAATAGGGAATAGTTCCTTGTCTTCAAGAAGACGCGTTAGTTCCTTATGGTCATGCCATCGTCGACTGAGATTAAACCCTGAATAGGGCTCAAATAAAGATGAGCTGTCCTTGGGGCTTTTACTGTTTCCGACATCGCTACGTTCGTCGAAGATCTGGTTATCCTCCCCGGGTTGAATATCGGTTGAAGCAGACTTTCTTGACGATACCTTATGCCGAAGTTGCGGAGTTGTGGAGGTATTTCTAATGAAAGGCACTTTGGTTGAGCGGTTTATTACAACAGAGCTTCTCTGCGATGGCGTCTTATCATCTTCTTGAGTTCTCGATCTGCTATGAAACCCTTTACTTCTAGCCTTGAGAATCTTTGTTTCCTTCTCAGCCCTTTCCATTGCGCTCTGTCTACTACCAGCAATTCTTTCGCTAAATGATTTGGATGGAGCATCCAAGGAAGGATTGCAGCTCAGCGTTGTCGCTCTGCTGATACTGGAGATTGAGCTAGCTGCAGATGATATCGGAAGCTGCCGCGAGTTGTAACCACCCAAAAGCTGGCTGGATAATGGGGTAGTGCTATGCTGCCGAGGAGGTGATGCTAACATATCCATCCCCCTATGGATATGATTCTGCTTCACTGGAGACCTCCTTTCCTTGATTGGCGAGAGAGGTATCTGCATTTGAGACCCTCCATACCTCGCTTCAGGTTTCTGTTTCTCTGTTCGAGAATTAAATGAAACGTCGTCTTTTACGCCTGGAATTTGGCTACTCTTACTCTGTCGCAGTTTCTTGAGCTTCAGTCGCGCTTCAATGGCTTGTAATTTCAGCTCCAATGTTTCTTCATCCTCATCTTCAGCTCCACTTTCGCCCTCGCTGCCCATGTTGTTTCCATCATGTCGCATACCACTCATCTCAGCGCTCTTGCGCTTCCTGCCGCTAAATAGTGTTCTTCGCAGCGGCGATGCTGAAGGTGAGGTGTCGTTTATGAGGAATTGGCTCTTTTTCTTGCGACTAGGAGAGCTAAGCCATGCTTCGTGCGGCGATTTGGGTGGCCATTGAATGTCAGAATTTGTGACTGCTAACAATTATGAGGACTTCATATTGTTAAAAGCATTCTCAACATACCGTGACTCATGACCAGCACCTAAGCAACACAAATTTTACATTGAATCTTACAATTATAAACCTCGACTTATCGGCACCATCGAAAATGAACAAGTAATAGACCTGCCTGTATAACCAATTTAGTATTATCCAAAATTGACGATGAAGTTAATCGCAAGCTTTCCGCCAGTGAGTAATTCTGGTGGGGCGCAGAGAAAGAAGAACCAAACGCGCTAAAGTCGCGTCTCATACAATGTAATCTGGGAACGCGTTTCATATTTGCGCATGTCAGCCACAAAATCAATCTTAAAGCATGTCGTTAATATGTTCAGGATAAATGGGCAAAACCAGTTTATTTTACTAATTTTGATAGAATGTTGTCTTAATCGCAATGGTACCAATACGCCATAGAAGCCCGTGATGAAGCTTCGATCCTGCAATGAAGTCAATGGCATACCGTCAACAATGGCACAAACAACAGAGAATCCCACTCCGAAACCCTCGAGGTTACTAGTCCTGCCGGCGAATACATCAGCAGAAGCCTGGATAACAGAAATTCCTAAAGCTAGAGACGAGTCTTCTTCAGCTCAATACATTTGCTGTCCTACTACCGGTGCTATTTGCGAGTTGATAGAACTCAACACGGATAAGAAGAACCCACGCAGCTGGCTGCTGGCACTTCAATATGGCCACAACAGTACCATGCACCGTAACGCCAATGGCCATGTCATCGATAATCCTGCTCTCTTTGTTGCGACGCCAATTGATCCTTTATTTTTATTCCTTCCGGTATTGATGCCAGTAGGTTCGGAGAAGAGCAACGACAAACGACTGGTTTCGATTCACGATTACGAGGATTTTATATCCGCCACTTCACCGGAGTGGAGATACGTTCTTCAGCACGAAAAACTGAACTCAAAGATACTACAGCGCCTGAAACAAGTCTGTCACCAGGTCATGGCTGGGGACGAGACAATGTATAGGCTTTCAATGGATAAAGTAGCAGCGCAAGTCATATCAAAGGCCGAGAAGATAGCGAAATGTGATCTCCCAAAATCAATTGAAGCCGAATTTGTGCAAAAAGCGCTACAACTGCCGGTAGCTGATAAGGAAACTAAAGACATGCAAAAAAGCGAAGCTGCTGACGAAGGACATCCACAACATGGAGGTGAGGATGAAAACTCTATCAGCGATAACACCATAACGAACGAAAAGTCTGGCGTTCTCAGCCATCTAATGCGACTCCGGGTCGCAACCGATTTAGTCCTTACATACGTCGAGCCTCATCTCAAAGCTCAAATTTCAGCATCTTGGGCCAAGAGCTCTACGGTTGACTACACGCCTCTCGAAGAACACGTAACCCATGTACAATCTCTCAAACAAGAAGCGACTGCCCTTCGAGCTCTTTCGGATAACATCAGCCGAAAAAGACCTGCCATGGATGAGATGCTAGAGGCCAAGGCTGAGAAAAAGCGCAAGAAAGAGGAGGAAGAGAGAAAGAAGAAGCTTGAAAGTCGTGGAGTTAAGGATTTGAAGAAGGTGAATACTTCCGGAATGATGAAGCTAAATACTTTCTTTCGTAAAGCCGGATGAAGGGCCGTACGAGTTAACTTTCGGTTGCATCATACTCTACATCGAGCCGTGCCTTGCCAAAATCTCATGTAGCAATTTATGTCACAGAATGCCCCTCGAGCCAACAGGGGCGACTGTGGTACTCTTGAGCCGGATGTGAATCGATGTGATTATCTTGAGATGAGAGTACACGATGTTCCAGTCCTTTTACTCTCTCACGGTCAGGTTGTAGCATTGCTGTCATCCATGCATGTAATCTAACTGGCCGCTAAGCACCCTTCATCACAGCCAGTCGGCTTTCTGGGATCGTAGTATTCATAATCAAAATCTTCCGATTCCTCGGTATCTTTTTCTGGTTTTGATGATTGTTCATCTCGGAAAGCTTCTGCCACAACTGGGGCAGGCTTCGTTGGCTCGGACGTCGTACCACCAAAAGCGCTTTTAAACCCTCCCTTTTTGAAACCTGTTCCGGCTGGCGCACTCAACTTTGTCTCTATCTTGATGGGCTTTATGCTTATAAGTCCTGATTTCTCATCAGCTCGCCGTTCGGCACGACGCGCCTTGTCCGAGGCATTTGGGTCGCGCTGCATCTGTTTCATCTCTTTGAGTCGCTGCGAGCGTCAGCGCTATGTTGCTCCTAGGATAAGAGACTTTTTCAAGAATATCAGTACCTTTTTATGCTGATGGTCATATGAAGATTCGTGGGCCTCATATTCATTCATTCGGCTGTATCCTTTTTGACATAATTCACCTACCAAGATGTTCAGCTACGATATGTATTACTGCTAAAATAGTTTTCTACAAACAAAAAAATGCCTTTCTAGCTTCCCGAGCGCTCTCCGTCTGGACATTGTTAGATTCTCTATGGATTTGTTTTCGGGAGAAGTGTTCTTGCCTTTGGAGCTGGGTTTGTAAATGATCTCTGTATTCAATTAGCATTGTAAATAGGGTAATTCATTAGGACCTACAGGAGGCATATTAATGTTTGTATAATGTTCTCAAACTCTCAGGTATAATATCTGGTAGTTTTGTCAAACAGCAAGGTGAGCGCGTTGACAATCTGAAGCTCAAAATGTAAAATGCCCTTTAGCACTAGCTCAACCAGAAAAAGAAAATACTTTATGACACACGCATCCTTATTCTCATCTACAACATTTAGCAATCCTGACCACAAACCTTCCAAATGCCCGATGCTGATCGCCTCCCTGAAATGCAAGAGCTGGAGCCCTCGCCTGTAGACGAAAGTCCGGTCGAAGTCAACAAAGAAGAATACTTCACATCATCGGGAACCAGGAGCCCGTCGTCGGGCAACGGGTTCGGACTTGGACTTAGCGGACACGGTCCAGCGTGGTATCGTACGTCTCAGTCGTCAATACTAAACCAGCGTAGCTATGCAAAACAGCTAATATTCGAAAAGTACTACGAGTTCAAAAGTTCTCGACCTATGCTTTTTCCGCATACGCTGCCCTTCACATCCTCAACACCTCGCTTCTCCCGCTTGCAACACAGTCCATTACCAAGAGCGATCAATACCTTCTTCTCACTCGGCCATACTACCAATCTTTTCCCCTCGAACACGTCTTTATCACCGGACCGATAATTCTACACGTCGCCTCTGGCCTCGCCTTACGGCTTTACCGACGCCACCAATCTGTTCAACGCGCCGGCGCAGAGTCGCGAGGCGACAAGAAGCTCGTCGCATGGCCTAAACTTAGCGGGACGAGTCTGTTGGGTTACATCGCGCTACCGCTCGTCGCTGGACATGCATTCTTGAACCGGATGCTGCCGGTTTGGGTGGAAGGTGGTAACTCGAACATAGGGTTAGAGTACGTGGCGCATGGTATCGCGCGGCATCCCGTGGTAGGGAACCTAGGGTTCGCTGCGTTGGTGACGGCGGCGTGCTGGCACTTTGTATGGGGCGTGGCGAGGTATCAGGGCTGGCATCCTGCCATGAGGTATGAGCATGGCACGGATGGGCCGGCGAAGAGGAAAAGAGCGAGGAACATCTTAAATGCTGTGAGTGCGGCCGTGACGGTGGTGTGGCTGGCTGGTGGGTTGGGTGTTGTTGGTAGAGCTGGCGAGGTACAGGGCTGGCTTGGGAGGGAGTATGATGCTATCTTGAGCCATGTTCCACTTATAGGGCATCTTTTATAGCGGTAGAGACGACTGCGCTTACCTTTCTTCCTACTTACCATTACCACTTCGTACTTTTATACCATCATTCTTGCGGAATTTAGAATATAGCGCTTGTCAAATGTCATCTTCGTCCAAGATCTATATCGAGAACTTTCTTCATTGGTCTGTTCTGATCGACTTTATGAACATTATTTCCAAAACCCTCAGTATGAGCATTAACATCAGCATCCTCATCTCCAACACTAAAGAACGGTTTCACGGCAACGTCAACAACTCCCTCGAATAGCCCCGCAATGACACCTTTCAGATCCTCGCCCGTCTGCTTAAAGTCTGGAAAGGCATTTACTTCCAGAAGCCAGGCATGACCCGTGCGATCCAGCAAGAAGTCCACTCCAAAGATTTCAAAGGCGTTGGGCATCGTCTGAAAGTAGACCATCATCTCCCGTGCGGCGGTCTCGAAGATACTGGATGTAATGGCGCAAATCTGCGTGAAGGACTCTTCTTTCCAGTCTACCCTACATTTTGATATTGCATCGGGATCATTTGTATCTCTATCTTTTTCCATATTCGCATATATAACAGAAGGTAACTCATCAGGTAAATCCCAGAACAGCTTAACCCTATCTTTTCTTTCATTTCCATCGGAAAGGCATGTATTTGTTAAGTGAGCTCTCAAACCATTTCCAACATCACTCTTTTCACTTCCACTGGCCCTCTCAAGCGCTTTGTACGCTTTTGGAGCGAAAAGTGCGAGCATCGGCCTGTACACGTAGACTTTCAGACTGCCGACGGCGACAACATAAGTTCGGACATGAAATTTATGGTTCGAGAGATGTGCCAGGTTAGGGAAGAGGAGCGGCTGTGTGATGTACTTTTGAGCAACAAAGTGGCGGAGTTGTGATGTGATGATGTTGTTTTTGGATGATGGTAGAATTGTATTTGCTGAGCTGACCGTATCATCGCCAGATTCTTTACTACTTATATTATGTTTGAAAGCCTCGGCATCGACATGGTCTTCCCCTTCTTCCTCTTCCTCCTGCTCTTCCCACTCTTCAAATATCCCCCTCAACTCCTCCTCCGAACTAAATAACCTAACGCCCTGACCGCCATCTCCCATGCTCGGTTTGAGAATCCACCACTCCCTTCCTCCTACCTCATTCTTCCCTCTTCCTAGCTCCTTTCCCAAATTCTCCTCTCGACCCTCTCCAAGCCCATCATGCCATAGTTCCACTTCTCCAGCTACGCAATCATTCCGCTCAAAGCTTTCCTTCAACTCATACGCCTCCAGCAACGCCTCATCCAGAAACTGCGCGTAGTCGAGTTCAAAGTCGACCGTTGTCGGGAAGTGACTGCGAAGCAATGACTTGTTCTCGTTCAAGCATCCGTTACTGTCGCCGTCTAAATGACCTTCTTTGCTTGCCCAGTGACAATGGCCCCTCTTGACACCTTCAATCTCGACGCACTTTGCCAGAAAGTGTTTTCGGATGAGGCCCTTGCGGATCATGTATGCGTTTACCAAGCTCTTGACGCTCTGGACGCTCTCTCCAGTACTCCCATAGCTTTTATCGCTGCGGGGACTGCCCATATCTTCTGTGCTAGACGTCCACCGCATGTATCCGCAATGCGCCAGCTCAAAATCAATATCTTCGTACGCTCTGAACTGTAGGAGTTTGATTTGATCGTCAATCCTAGCATTTACATTTTGGTTCAAGACATCTGTTTTTTTGGTCTGATTCTCTTTCTCAACACTTTCCTTCTCCGCCTTCGTTTCGCGACCACGCTCTTCGGACGGTAACGCCAATTTTCTTAGTCCCAAGCTACAATTACCATCACCACCGACATTGCGCTCATCAAAGTTATCTTTGTTGGCTGTATCTGTGTTCCCACTCTCCCCTCGTCCCAGCCTTATCTCATCGACATCGCGGATCAGCCTGTACGAGTGCGCGGGCAGACGCTTCGCAAGGGCGGAGCGGATGAGTGGTTCGACGTATGAGTCGCGGGGGTCGACGAGGGCGTATAGTATCGAGCTTTTCGGTTCCGGCTCTGACTGTACGAATGTGGGTAATGAATCGGTGTTGCGCTTGGGATTGAACGATTCTGTCATGGTTTTTCAATCCAAAGACGCTCTCGAGAGCGGGTAGGTGGACAGTTCTTGTAAGTTGATGGTAAGACTCATGAATGGCTGCTGTGACTGTTTGGCTTACGATAGTTAATATCTCCAACCCTTTCAATGTCGCAATTACATTAGTTTTGGATTACGAGTAGAGTAGTATTAATCTAACTTTTTTTAAAGCCATTTAAATTGGATGAAAATTATGGTTGTGTAAGAATGTAAGTAATTTTCAAAAAAGTCTAAAACAAAAGGTACGCCAGAACCCTGAGATGAAAGCTGCAAAGAAGACATCGAATTAAACCAAATGGATATTATCCAACCGCTCATACCAAACATCAGTCATCCTATGCCCTTCGCACCGAAATAGTTTTCCGCTTGCTCCATTGATGTACCTCCCTCTCCCCACGCTCCTTCTCCTCATAGATCGCCGCAGTCAGTTGCTTATACAAAAACGTCGTCGCACCATTGTATCTAATACTATGATCCGAGTCCGTAAACCACTGCGCTCTCAACTTTTCCGGGCTCACGCCTGCGCCCATCAGGGTGTCAAGCATGACGGCCGCATTCTGGAAATGTACGTTGTCGTCTCCCGTTCCATGCTGAATGAGCACGCCGTTCGCAATATTCTTGAACCCCTCGGCATCGTGCACGGCCGATTCCTTGTAGCCGTCCTGGTTCATGGCAGGCGTCTTCATATAGCGCTCCGTGTACATGGAGTCGTAGAAGCGCCAGTCGGATACAGGCGCGGTGATCAGGCCGAGACTGAAGACGCCGCTGTCCTGCTCGACGGCTTTTGCCGTCAGGTAGCCGCCAAAGCTCCATCCCCACATGGCAATTCTGTCGCTGTCGACGTAAGACTGCTGCGACAGCTGTTCGGCAGCCCAAACCTGATCTTCTGCTTCGAGCTTGCCGAGCTGTCCGGTCACAGCGGAACGGAAGGCGCGGCCCTTGTAGCCTGTGCCGCGGTTGTCGACTACGTAGACAATGTACTCGAGCTCTGGATCAGAGGCGATGTATGAAGTCCAGCCGAGCCGTTGCCATGACTTGGATACCATCTGAGAGCTCGGTCCTCCGTATGGGTTAAAGATGGCAGGATACTTCTTTGAAGGATCGAAATTGGCAGGTAGCCTTTCCATGACGTTCAGGGTGAAGCCTTCTGGATGTTCTAGTTCTTTGTACGAGACTTCCGGTAGGTTATACTCTTCAAGTTGATCGCGCAAGGCTGCATTGTCTGCCATGGTTCTAATGGGCTGTGTGGAATTGACAGAGTAGAGTTCCTGGAACGGGATGCCTGGCCCCAGGTAGGTTAGGATGTAGTATCCGCCTTCTGAGGAGAAAGTTGCCGTCCAATATGCTTCTTCGCTGTCGTCGACTATAGCCTCTTTTTCCTGTGTTAGGTAAGACACAGAATAAAGATGCGACTCCGTGCTATGTCCTTCGGTAGATGTATAGTATACAAGCTTTCGTTCTTGGTCGACTTTGAGAATTTCGCGGACCTCCCACTCACCTTCTGTCAGGGCGACCGGCTCACTGCCTTCGACAGGAAACATGTAAATATGTCGCCAACCACTCTCATCAGACAGATCCAGATAGTATTTATCTCCCATATCTGTAGTGCTGTTTAAGCTTGTTCTGTTGCTGGTTGTACCGTTTGACTCAAGGCTTCCAATATAAGTAATAGCCATGTTATTGACAAGCCAGCCGTCACTTCCATCGCGTTCCCGTACGACAGAAGAACTTCCGGCCTCGGTGTCAACGAGAACATGCTTGCTCATGTCCTGAACCCGATTAAAGGCGCGAACGATTGCACGGTCATTTGTATCGGTAACCCATGCAACTTCACCGATGATGAGGTCGTCAGCTGGGAAGGCATCAATGGGGACGGACCTTTCGCTTAGGGAGTTTACATCGATAAGATGAAATGTGACTGTTGGGTTTGTCTCTCCAACTTTCGGATACCGAATGTCAAGGTCGATCGGATACTCTGGTGCCTCGGGAAGAGGGCTCTTGTAATACTGAACGGTGTAGGTGGGAACGCCAGTTTCGTCAAAGCGGAGAAATGCTATCGACTGTCCGTCTGGCGAGAACCACAGCGCGTAGTTTGTGCCAAAGATTTCTTCCTCGTAAACCCAATCTGGTACACCGTTGAACGTATTCTCGCCACCGTCACTCGTGATTTGCGTTACTTCTGACCCCTTTCGTACGAATACATTGTTGCCGCGCACAAAAGCAATTGCGTCGTCGACAGGTGACCATGTTGCATACTGAATGTCTCCTGCCTGGTCCGCAACCAGTGGCTCGGTAGCACCGCTTTCGCGGTCCAGGATAACGTAGTCGGCAAAGTACGAGTGACGGTACTGCTTTGTCGCATTAACCGCCCAGAGTACCTTTGTCAGATCAGGCTTGATCCAGTAGTCGCGGTAATCCTGCGGAACACTGCTAGCAGGTACGAACGTTTCCATTTGCTGCGTTGCTACGCTTTGAAAGACGAGCGCGCCCTCGGCGCTCAGGGTGATGAACTGGCCATCTTCGTCCGTCGCAACCCACGCGGTGCTCGTCAGCCGTGGCGACAGCCTTGCTCCGGGAACTGTGTCGTTAAATGTAAGCAGCCTGTCACCACTGCCCTTGAATGTTTTTGTAGGGAGAGTCGGCTCGACGGCCCAGGCGAGGCTGGAAGCAGCGAGCAGGAGAGCGATTGAAACCTTCATTATGACTGAAGCTCGGAGGAAGCTGTAGAAAGAAGGGATGGACGAGAGTATGAAGAAAGAGAAGACGAGGAATGCTCTTCAAGCGGAAACAGAGAGCAACAACAACAAAATATATATCTCTTTCATGGAAAGGCCCTTTTGAGAATAGCACTTACCAATCTCGGGGTCAACCGAATATCATCTTGAGCTTCTTCATCTCAAGCTTCTATCCCTTTCGGGATATGAGCTTCACTTCGTGTGAGGGACAGCAAACTATCAATCTGGATATTCTCAACTTGCCATAGATGAGCAACGCGTAGATGTTATTATCTGATAGGGAGATTTCTGCCAAGGCCTAAGCTATGAAGCTCAATCTCCACGCCCAAGCTCAAGAGTCCCCGGTGGCTCGGACATTTTGTGTTCTTGATGTTTCCTGTTTGGGAAATTGCAATGTCGATATCCGCGATTTGCAGGCGGAGGTGAGCAATGATGGGGAAGGTATATCAATATTTGTGCTTTTAAAGTGTAAAACATACTGTAGTATCTTGAGAACCGGGTAAAGTTCATGAAATTTGATCGCAATGAGGTTTTGCGTTACTGAACTTGGTCGCTGTAGTTCTGGCAGATCATCGCTCACCAATGACCGTGGGGCATCAGCATAGTACAGGTGTGATTTTATACGGCTTGTTACAATTAGAGCTCAATCGATGCTTGTGCAGTCCCAGAAGGTTACCAAGTGATTCTGTTTTTCTGTTGAATATTGTGGATCTGTCGTTTTGCGATCGGTATTGCTAGGAAAAATATTATCTAGTTGTTTGAAGGTAAATAGTTACGATATATGCTTCTGCGTGCCGCTATTTCTAGACATTTGAACTTTTGTCTCATTCTTATTAAATATTTATACATTTAAACCTCGTAAAAGCTGTAAATATTTACAATCTTCCGATTTCCTTTCTAACTCATAAATCATTGAAGTTATCACTTCCCAAGCTCAACAGATACCGCAGTCCTCATATCCACACATGATGCTACTTTGGCAGCTTTCACATCACACAACACGGAATCGGAATCGGTATACAGCAGCATCCACCATTCCGTCCGCAGAGACAGGGTAGAGCTACGGGACCGGCTGCTTTGACTATGGCATCGGAACTGCCTGAGCTGCCGATCGAACTACTCGCTGGACCCGGTGTACTTTCGCTTGGTTGAGACATCCTGGTGTGAAATGGGGCGTTTATGACAACAGATGACGGATACGCCTCAATGGATTGTTCTTATCAATATGTTGCTTCTGAGTGGCGAGTAACTATTAATTTCAAACTGTGAAGAAGAATAAGCGTTCCCTGAGTTGTTGTTCCACGTTCAAGACTCGCAGCAATTAAATCTATTAATTAGGAGAAATGGATTAGCTTTTGGTCTCAAATCCAAAACAAACCCCTCCTAATCTTCCCTTCCCATCAATAAATGCCAAAGCTTACCGGTCGCTGTTATTCAATAGAGTTCCAAACGCACCGAATCTTACAAACGTCCGAGCCAGATAACATAAAACAACTTCAAATCAGTATCCTGATCTTTCAAACGTGCTCATGCCGCAACATAGAAAAGAACTGATGAACTGTATGATCATAAACTATGCGACACCAAAAGAATCTCAGGACATAAACTTATACGCCCAAGGACAATGCTTTAATAATGACGAAGCGATCCACAGCCCCCAACCTCAAACCGGCACCCGTTCCATAAAACCGGGCAGTGGATTTTGGCACATGCAACGCCACCCGCAATGACGAACCACTCGCCACAAGCATTAATATTTTTATCATACTTAGTTAATTAGTAATCAGCAATCAAGCTTTCTAGGGCATGGGCGGATAGATCTACACTGCATTCGCAACGGAAAAGACCGATCGGTTCTTCACGCGAAGCTGCGAGAACCCGTACCATGGACCCGTTGTACAGCTATCACGTATAGTGACGACGGTATACACGGTGCATTGGGATGGCTTTGTGCTAAGACCAATATTACTCTTATTAATATTCATGCAAGATTGAGGATGGCGTCAACGTTCGCTTTCCTCCTATAAATATTATTATGCGTTTACGAGCATTTACAGGGCTGTCGAGGCTGTAGTAGGAGTACTTGCCTTAGCATGACAGGATCTCAAATCGATGGTGCATCTACATTGCATACATATGTGCAATTGATGAATTCTGATTTCATCACTCATAATATTTCGCGTGTATTCCAGGAAAAGTAACAATCAAATTCTTTTCGTCTAAATTCCTCTTCAGTACAAGAGAAAATAAAAACCAGAAACATCTATATTCAAAAGATCTCCATTGCGCAAAATACATTTTGCAAATTCGGTACAAGTAAACTGGCCAGCAAAGAAAGTGGTAACTCATCATCCCATCGGAAGCCCTCCCTCAACTATCCGTAACTCGTCGTCCGGCTGCCACAAGCACTGGAGATCTCCAAGGTCGTCCGTGTCGCACGTCCAGTCAGGTTGGCGTACCTTGACCGCGCTCGACCATTCACCTCCGCCTGCACTGTAGGAAATAGTCAGTCGACGCCCGAAAAAATCACGAAATCTGTTCGGGGGGAAGAAGAGAGAAAGAGAAAGACGATATTGCTAACCTTCCCGGATAAGGGTTTAGGTGAAGTTCAAAGTCGAGCAAATCTCCGCCGTTGAGATCGGTGACTTGAAAGTCGGACACGCGCGGATCGGACCAATCCCTCTGACACGTAGATCCAAGGCTTTCCATAATCTTTTCGATAGACAGTTGCTCATCCTCAATGAGTACATTCGAAGGTCGTTGGGTACAAGCCTACAGTGAGTAAGATTAGAGCCATCATCTCTGCTATCGTTGAAGTTGTGTAGAATTTTACCAATGGTAAAAGAACAGAAAGATGGAAAGAAAAGCTATTAAAAACTTCGCTGGAGCGGAGATTGAAAAAAGAAAAATGGATACATTGCACGTCTTACAAAATACAAACCTTTTCAAATTCACCGTCAGCATACACGTTTCCAGTCTTATAGCGGCTCTTCGAAACACAGAGAACCTGTCGCACGAGAAATCTGCGGAAGTCGCCAGTCGGCGATCTTCCGCTGCGAACAGCAGACAAGGCAGCATCAGTTCCATAGTACATGTATTCGTTCACGACGAAAGCTATCATCCGATAGCGCTCGTTGTCTGTGAGGGAAGCCGCCATGCCCGGAATCTCCAAACGCTTGAGGGGTGGTTCGTCGTTGGCTCGACTTCCGCTGCAGTTGTTCGTGAGCGTAATTAATACAAGTATCAGCATCCCGCCGGCTGCCCAGGCACTTTTCAAGAGGGATTTGGCCATTCTGGTCACTTGCTCTTTGCTCTGGTTATTTTCTTTCTCAAGTAATTGATCTTGTTAAAAAAAAACCCCCCCAAAACAAGCAACAAAAACAGATTCAGGCTCAGATTTTTGGAATAAATTGAGAATCTAGTGAAAAGAGTGGAAAGACTAAAGTCAACATGGAAGATTAACGGTAGTACTTCGATTTCTCATGTAAGTCTTGCAAAAGAAAAATCATCTAACTCGCTCTCGTCTCTCGTCGCTCTCGTCTTCTATTATTTAATCTGTCGTTATAATAAGGCTCATAAGAAATACAAAACATCGCCATTCTTTATACATCAGTTCTGGCAACGCCAATTATTATGTCGCCGTGGTATGACTCGTGATTCAAACATCGAAACTAGATTGCCCATGAACAGGCTGATCAATGGTTATTTCGAACGTGAATTAAGAAATTGAGATACAAGCATCAAGCCAATTTACTCATACATAAGTATATATGTTATGTTTCAAGCTCAAATGAAAAATATTAAACCCAAACTCCCTAATTCTGGTGACTCTGATAATGGTCATGATCGTAGTCAGCATTTCCACCGCTGAACAGAGTCCCAAACTGCTGCAAAGTATAAACCGTTCGACGGATTGGTCGTTACGGGTAGATACAGGGTAGATTCTGTGAAACAACGAGTCGCAGCATTGCCAGTGAGGATGATACGGTAGCATGTCGACTTTAACAGGGGGGATTAAAAGTAAAAGATTTTAACTTGGATGATGGAAGACAATCTGAGCATCAATCTATGATAATCATCTTTACATGGCAGAAGGACGATTGAAGAAGTTATTGATACTCTCCTATCCGATACGGAGTACTGGGTATTTTGCAGAACGTTTGGCATCGTTTTAATAGCCTTATGAGGAAACTACTCTCTTTTTTTCTGTTAATACGCGTAAATCAAAATCGATTCAAGGTTCAATTGAAAATGATTTCCCTGATGCTAAGTCATATCTAAGCAATGTAACGATAATGAATGGTATTGTCAAATTTGCAATACTAGATGGTGATACTTCAATTTAATTAATAAAGCCAAGATGATATTATCCTATGTACAAGAATATAGATGTATACCTTCAGCCAGCAACATCAAGTAGTGAACAGAGTTTGTTCTTTCGGTAAAGGAGCGACGTGAAGCAATGAATAGAATGATCGCGACAACATTATCATTAAAATGCAAATTGTTAAAGAACTTAGAAAAGGAAAATAACTCCATGAAACAAATGATCAATCTTTTCGCGTGAGCATACATGCCTGCTACGGTATGAATAAGAGACAAAGGGAAAACATGCATACCCATCAACCCATCGAACACTATCAAGCGCAAACATCCATCAATAAACATCAACCTAGTTCATCGCATATCTCAGCTTCGCGGATGTCTTCAACGAACGGCGTACTCGAGACGTTAGCGCGGCATCATCGGCAATCAGATCCTCGTCAATCGCCACTGGCGCCTTCTCGCCCACGACGGGTTCCTCGTCCGGCGACAGCGCACCGGGCTTACCTTCGACGGGTGCATAGTATGTGAGCGGGCGGGTGATTTCGGGCAGCTCGTCGTTGTTGTCCTTGTAGTCTGTCAGCGTCGACACGACCGAGACCTTCAAGCTGGACAGCTCCTCGATGGGAGTTTCGCTAGGTGGGCCGGCGTTGTCGACACGCTCGAGCGTCCAGTAGAGGCGGTTGCGCAGGTTGGGCACGGTCTCTTCGGGCCTGAGCTGGATGTTGCTGTCGACGAGAGCAGGCGTGAGCGGGACCGTGAAGTTCATGGTGACTTCTTCGGACGTGTCGCTGGCCTTGGAAAAGATGGGGGCAACGCCGACGAGATTGCCGCCGGTACGGGGCTGGGTGCTGTTGTCGTTATTGCTGTTCAGGTACACATTGATCTTGTACGAGCCGGGCAGCTCCATCTTGTTGTATACAAAGTTGCAGCCCCATTCTGTGCGGGTGTTGGGTTCTGTTGGGGAAGAGTTAGATATTCAAGTTTCAATATACCAACAGTAAATTGCAGGTTCTCTTACCTTGTGCAGGAGCAAGGACTTCATTTTCACCAGCGCTGTCTTCTTCAAAAGAAATGTCCTCGGTGCTTGGTGCGTAGAGCTCGTTGATGCGGTTGGTGGTGAAAGTGATGAGCTCATCGGTGCCAAGATCGGTTGGCGTCTCTGGGTAAGAGTAACCAAACTCAAACATGTCGGTAATGTCTTCAATGGCCTGTGATGTCCATTCGTTGCCTTCGCCATCACGGAAAGGATACAGTGGGGTGTTCTCGTCAGCGGTGATGCCGGCTGGCAATTGAAGGGTGGTCCTTCCGCTGCGACCTGGCTGGACAGTTTGCCCTGGGTTGGTAGCCTGCCACATGGCAAATAGGCGATCGACATTGCAGTGACTTGATTCTGTTAGTGGGTTGTACCTTTATAAATGCTTTGATGCAAACTTACTGAAGGAAGAAGATGGGATCAAAGGAAGAGTAGTCAATAGTAGCCATGCCACCACCAACAAGAACTATTATCTCAAGTTAGCCATAACGCTACTAGCAAGCTCCCAGTACAATACGAGAGCAAAATGAACAACAACAACAACAAGAAAATATACCGTGAATAGAGTTGTGAATTCCCTCAAGTGCAAAGTTAAAGTCGTTAAACTCGCCAATGGTAAAGACGTCAAGCGTTGCCTGTTGACGTCCCTCAAAAGTGGCCTGCAGGTCAGAGTTGGGGTTAGCTCCGCGAATGGTCTCGTCATTACCGGGAAAGTTGGACGGCAGGTCGTTCTGGAACATGTAACTGTAGAGCGGGTTGGGAATGTTCGTCTCGCCACCAGCGGTCGAGTTGGTGCCGGGCTTGATCACGTCGATGGTCTCGCTTGAGACAACAGGGGGAATGGAATCCTCGGAAGCCCAGTCCCAGTATGGCAGACGGACGTCCTCGGCGGCGCGGACGTAGCGGTCACGGCTGTATCCTTCAAACAGGTTGGCGATGCGGACGGCTTCCTCGTGCAAGCTCTGCTCGAGGAGGACGAGATATGGCCTGTGCCAGGTGTTGAAAATGACGCTTGAGTGGGTGCAGTACTCGCGGCCGGGATTGATGATGGCGCTATCCGGGTATTGCCAGGTGATGAAAGGGTAGCCGTGGATACCGGCAATCTGGAAGTAGCTCTCGTCATCATCTTCGGCGCGGTCGTGCAGCGACTCGAGGGCGAGGATGAACATGTTGAAAACGTCCGGGTATTCCTGCTGCAGCACGGTGACAGGTCGACGATCGACAACACGATCTGGATCACCAATGACGGGAGTGTAACTGAGATCACCACCGTTAGTACCGTTGCCACCACCGTTGCCACCACCACCTCCACCAGAACCACCACCGCCTGAACCACCACCTGAACCACCACCGCCACCACCGCCACAAGAATCATGGGTTTCAGAGGGATAGGAAGGAGTGGTAGAAAGAGAATAGGAAGGAGGTTCGTCGTACCTAGGTCCTTCAACTTGAGCAAATGATAACCCGTCAAAGACGGAAGCGAGCCCGAGCAGGCTGATCGCCACGCTCTTTACCGAGAACGGATTGTTGTACATGATGGATGACTTTTCATGCAATTATTTCCGTAATTGGCAAATTGTTTTTATATATATGTATCAAGTATGGTTGATATAAAGTATATATATAAAACGGACTCTTATGTGCTCAATCTCAAGCAGAAAGCAAGGTACCGACGAGTCAGGGGGGTAGCTAGAAAAGATGCTAGAGACACAACCACTTGTCAAGGAAGAACAAGTAGTGAAACGATTGGACTGTAGGTATGTATGTACTACTTAGTGCCAGATGGAAGGAAAAGCAAAAGAACAATTGGGATGAAAGGAATAGAAAAACCGTTGGATGGATGGGATGATGGCGAAAAACGAGAAGGAAAGTGAGAAAAACCTGCGCATCCGCCATCTTCTTATACTCGAGAGAATGCCACGCTGCTGCTCCTGTTCCTGATGGAAGCTCATGATGTGGATGCATGTACTGGTCGTATGAGAGAAGGAGGGAGGATGGGTGAAGAGAGACAGAACGGGAAAAGGGTGAGAGGGTGAGATTTTCGGCCATTGCCATCGCCTGTTCTAATTTCGGAGACACATATCTGAACAGCTAAGCTAGCAAGAGCTGGAAGAGAGACCATGGACAAGTATAGAAAATTGATATTAACGATGTACTGTAAGATGCAAGGCCAACAGGTTAAGCTAAAAAATAAAGTCAACCAGAAACGTGAAGTAAAAGAAAGAACAGAGATGTGGTGACCCAGTTTTTCGTTCAGGCTGACCATTCTGCACAGCTACATGTGCTAACAGCTGGACATGATCCACAACACGAGAACGCACAGCCGGGGAGAACTGCCATGACAGGACTCAGGTAAAGCTGGACCCTCAAGGCTGGAGGACCGGGGTTGCTGTGTTCTTCTCTCTTTTTGGTGTTGTGAACCCTGAAGTAGTTGTCCACAGCTCCGGACATTGTTGTGCACATCCTATAGCTTTCCATTGGTTTGGTCAATCAAACCATGCATGACAGCTAGCATTTGCGGTCGCTTTCTTTTTATTCTGGGACACGGCTGTGAATTTACACACAAGCAAAGCAGATGGTCGAAATAGAGTACCTGTACTGTTAGTGGAACAGCAGGGATACAGCTGCTTTTTTCGGTCGTTCGATCATTCATTTTCCATACTACTGTAGCTGTCCGCTCCGCACATTATCCAAATTTAGTAACAGATTAAATAAACAAAGGAATATATAATGATTATAGTGGCAATGAAGAAATAATAAGCGATAGTTACATAATTCAAGGCCCTCCAAGGCGTTGATCGTAGAATGAAAACTACACATTAGTACCTGAGCGGGGCTATACTGTTGGATAATAAAGTAGAAAGCCTTGTCCAGTAGAACGCTTTGAAGAGTGACAGTAAATATAGCAACAGAAGGCCAGATTTTTCTACAAAGAGCAAGCCTACTCGCAAATCTATTCGCTAAACATCACTTGGCCTGACAATCACCGATGCAAACCACACAAGTAGCAACTCCTGTTCTTGCAAATGCTTTACTGCAGACATCAGGCATGGGTGATCAGCTGCCAGTGAATGCAGTTTACTACAGTAGCGAGTTTGGAATGATGTTTCCCAGCTTGAGAAGATCGTACATGCGTGATGCGCGAAAAAGGTAAAAAGATAACCGAATAACACATATCTGCGAAACCTGGGAACAATCTGTGATCAACGAAGAAGCAACTCTATAGCAGTTTGGTCTCGTGGCACCTTAGGCTTCTGTTTGTTTGCGCTTCTTAGCAGATGCATTTGCGGTGTTTTCAGTGTCTCAGGTTACAGATGTTGACAGTGTCCGAATTGGAGGTTCTCATTGTTGGAGTGTCGTTGGATTAAGCTTTTAGTGTAATTCTATTAATAGAAACCGCCGAGCTTAAAGAATCTCCACGTTCGCTCCACATGTTCCACGTTTGCACCTCTATTTATTATTACTATTATTACTAATTATTTCATTGACTAAATACTTATGCACTTTACCTGACATCCTTCAAATTAATTAATAAGTATAGACATTAGTGCTGAGAAATTCACAGGCGAACCATCCGATCAGTTGTAGCTGTATTACTTACTTTCTCGGATATTAGGTGCTGACAGAACGAGCAATACTTAATACGAAAAAACCGGTGAGGATCAGCCGTTGTTAAGAACAAGAAAAGCTCCTAAATTCCGCCCTTCGTATTTGCAGATCTTCCGTAAATAGTGCGTTCTCCGTGGCGAGCTCTCGTCAATAAAACCGCAACTGCTGTTGTTACCCTCTAGTAAACTTCACTTGCAGCAATAGCGTGGTGATTGGGTTCAGGCCGTCTTCTTTTGACTTCTTCAATTAAATAGTTTCAGGCACTCAAGGAATTTTTAACTTTGGAGATTGTATTTTTGCAGTTAGATTTCGACTTCGGCGAAGACAGATTCGTACGTTGATTGATTACCACGTTGCGGTTACGGGAATGGCTGCGATTATGAGTACAAGAAGTGCAGCGGTGCTGCCTGTTCCTCATGTACTCAATAGAAAGAACGTGCCGTAATAGTACAGTACCAGAGTATCATTCCGTGAGATCAATCAAATCCTGAACGCCACCCAACAACCTTGCAACATTCATAAAACCTGTGCAGTCCATGTACTATAATTTAATTGCGCATAGCTCTTCAACCTGAAAGCGAGTATACTACTTTTATGCAATGGTCTGCACCATCTCACCAGAAAGTCATAAGATACTTTTCAAAACTCATTAAATTGTTCTCCTTTAAGCCGACAGTATTAGAACAAAAAATGGCAACAGCTTTAAAAGCTGAGCTCTGCATCGGATCAGGCCGAGGTTGACTATTTCCGACGAGATGCCAGAACTACAGAAAAATCAGCCGCCCCCAAAATATGTAACCACCAGTTCTCGCGTTGCGTGAGTAGCCTGCTTACTCTCTTCTCCATCAAAGCAATATTAGCCACGCTATAAGAATTGCTCAAAGTATAATAAGCAACACCGGTCCCATATGTGACAATGACAACAATAATGACAAGAATTAAAGGCAATCATGAGGCACCCACTACATTGGAACAGACGACATTTGGACAAGCATTTTCATGACTCGTACATAGCTGCTTCTGCCAGATTTCAATTCATGCTGGACGATGCAGTATGTATAAAGCTATCGAGCTGCGGTGAAGCCGATATTGTCATGCTATACGGAGTAGTGTTCTCGGTGTTATACTATAGTGCTCGGTGAGGCTATTCTCTGCACTCAGTAAACACAGTCACCAGATACCGGAGAGGTGGACGATGTACTGTGTAGGATATGCGTGCAATCCGACATACAGTATAAGATATGCTACAATGCATGAAAATTACACTGGCCCGGATTGTGACCGTTCAGAGCTTAAGGAGATCCTCTGCACATCACGAGTACAAACAGCAAGGCTAGAGGGTGTTGTATGAGTAGTCCAGTGCAGAGCAAGTATGAATGCCTTGCTATTACAGTGTTTTATGCTTCAGCATTAGCATCAACATTGAAACAACCGACTTTAATATTACCATGTGAAGCACGTATCCTACACCAGTCTCGACAACCATTTGTGACTGTTGAACTTAGTTTAATCATTTAATTTATTGTTGAGGCATCACTACAATTACTTGACCACAACTTGCCACATTCAGACCGATGGTGACCTCTGAACAGAATGTTGATTGGATAATGTTTCGCTTTCGACTTCAGTCTTGAGGCATAATCACGGCAAATGTCTCCACATAATTGATGTTCTCGATCTGTTGATCAACAATGAACTGATCACTCCACACAAGCTTGCTTGTAGCTACCTGTAGATACCATCATTCTTTCTTTTGTATTGCATGCCTCATTTCCAACAATATACTGGATTAACATGTGTGATTTACTTCTCCGTTCCCATCGATAACCTGATATGGTGCTTCCTCAACGAGCGCCTTCATCTGAAAGCATCAACAGCAAACAGCAAGTTAAGAAGCTTTAAGTTTTTTTAAAGACATGATACGTAAGCACTTGAAGTCTCCCGCCAATTATTTCTTTCACGGCGCAATTCGTACTTTCAGCCACCCACTAGACTGCACATTCAGTTCTGCTCCATCATTGGTAAAGGAATCGACTATCGAAAGTAAATTCATCCCCTTTCCACTTACCAGCAATAACAACGAATAAAGCGAAGATCCTCCTCTCAAATCCTATAATTAGCCCGAAACATCATCTTCTTTCTTAGTCCGTCGGAAGTGCAATAGGGAGGAGTATTATACAATATAAGTTTGACTTTCGTTCCTGACGCCAACACACATCCGAAAAGCCTCATTGCCGCCATACTAAAGAAAGGATGAAAGCTTAATTAGTGGGCAGCCTGATATCGTACGCCAGTGGTTAAGAATGTTAATTGAGGAGCTGCTTGAGTATTGACTGGACGCCTTATGGTTTGCAGGCGTTTTTCTATTTTTGTTTTTCGGCCTCTGCCTATTTCTCGGCTGTTTGCTTCTATTTTTACTTCATTCAATTGCAATCCGTTACCGTTGAGGCAAAAAGCGCTTTCGAGTGTCTAATATCTGAAAACTATGTTTTCATTTTTTGACTTCAGCGGTTTTCTAATCAACGAACTTCCATAGCTGTGAAATGAGGCTGCACAGGAATGTTCTCAATTTGCCCTGCTGCTTGCTGGTTCTACGTAGCCGGTTGCCGACTTTCCCTTCAATCATACTTGCAAGTTGAACCTGTTAGTTGGGCCGTGTATGGTGAAGCTATCGTTCCTATCAAGTTTGTAGTTAGCGATATTATATTGTTCAGAAGTTTAACAGAGAATGGATTTCATAGTTGATATACGCCAAATAAAAAACTCATTAAAATTGAAGCCTGAACATTATTATGAAGAGCTGGACATTACATCAGATTACTTCTGCCTCTGTATTTCGTATAGAAAATCAGTGTCATTATCATCTTGGCTTGTCGCTGTAACATAAAAATGATTCCCAGAAAACGGTTCGTGTCACTGAAGGAAAAGTAGTGAAATCTTCAATAAATAGCATTTAGAACAAATTAATCTTCCGCAAATAACATCCTATGATTTTCTAAGCACGATCGGACTTCATAATGAACAACAATATTCATACAATATAATCATACTCCTAACAACATAGCTGCTCAAGAAGATTTCCACAATGCCTTATACTACACCATCTAATTCCACTGCTAATCCCTCTGACCGTACACTCATTAAGAACAACCTCGAAAATCAAGACTCCACTTCTACTTCAAAACCATCTTCGCGAGTACCAATTTATCAAAACGAAAATGCCGACAGTATTCTCGCACGAATCTACCCTCCTGCCGCCATCGCAGAGCAAAAGGAACGATGGCAATCACTAAGCAAACGGTTCGGTGAGCTTTATGGAGGCCAAAGACCAGACTATGTGGCGCGTAGTCCGGGGAGGGTAAACGTCATTGGAGAGGTGAGTTCAGCTCTTTCTTCAATTTATTCTTGGATATTCTTTTGTTTGACTGCTGTTCTAAATGTCATTTAACACGAGTACGAAAATATGAAGAGCTGGTGCTAAAAAGGTGAAGAGAAGCGTTGATTTCCAATAAGTAGTTTGTAACACTGTTACTCTTTGAATGTCAATTTCAGAGTCTCAATGTTTGAAAACTTACATGTTCAATCCTTTTCAGTATAAGATAATTACTTAAGTTCTATTTACCTTATATGTATAAGTTGATTTATCGAGGCTGCCAAACGCATGTCATTTCCATTAAGGTCAAAGACCAAGTCTAAGAGATAAGCCTCAACATGTAGCATATGTCAACCCATATCCAAAAGGCCTAATTCTTGCAATAACTCACACGATCTGACACCGTACAACTGTACAGAGCACAGATAGCTACCCTTTTTATACCGCTGCTCGTCAATTATGTGCAAGACTGAAGCATCTCTGCTAAGCTGACAGTTCTTTTATGCCTTCGTTTGATACAGCATATCGATTATTCGCTCTACGAGGTTTTGCCCTTAGCTATCACAGCTGATACTCTCGTTGCTGTTGCTGTTGTGTCTAAGCCGCAAAGTAACCTAATAGATGCTGCTAATGCAGCTCGAACCGACTCTGATAAAACCAAGGACCATGTCTCTCCGCCTGCAAAAGTACGCATTGCAAATACGGACAGCTCACAGTTTTCGAGTAGCGAGTTTGACATCCCAACGTTTGACGCAAAGAGGGAAGACCGTGAAGATAGCAAGAAAGATGATAAAGCTGGCAACAACGATAATAGTGATCTCATCGCCATTGATGCAACGGCACATGACTGGACAAACTACTTCAAAGCCGGTATCAATAGTGCTGCAAAATTACTGTCTAAGCGTCGAAAGAATGGCAAAAGCGATATTACCGACACGTTGTCTTTGGCCAGCATCAATGTACTAGTCGACGGAAGGGTACCGACGGGAGCAGGACTTTCAAGCAGCGCAGCGCTCGTATGTGCCAGTACTTTGGCAGTGTTGAGCGCGAATGGCGCAGAAGACATTGACGGGCCAGAACTGGTAGAGCTGGCTATAGTAGCGGAAAGAGCAGTGGGAGTCAATGCCGGTGGGTATGTAATATCTACAAAATTTCAATATGCGTACATAAAACAGTCTTTTGCATCTACATTGTCTTATATTTGAATTTACAAAAGCTAATGTTATGAATACGTAGCATGGACCAGGCAGCTTCGGTACTATCTCAAAACGGGAGTGCTCTCTATGTGTCATTCATTCCATCACTCAATGCACGCCCTATCAACATTCCCACCACGCAGCCCGAAATCGTCTTTCTCGCAGCGCAGAGCTTCGTGCAAGCAGATAAGCAAGCTACAGCACCAATACACTACAATCTGCGCGTAGTCGAGTGTTCTCTAGCGGCCGACTGTCTAGCCAAAATCTTTAGGGTCAAGCGACCTCTACCACCGGACTCATCACCACTAGGAATCAGTCTCCGCTCTTTCCACGATGCGTACTATAGCGGAAATGAAGGAGTTGAGACGAACAAGAATGGACTTACACCAGTGGAAGAATTTCGTGCGCAGTTAGATAAGCTGATACATTTGACGGACGAATATTTGATGCAAGAAGACGGATATACAATCGAACAGATATCTCAAATTCTGGGCACGGATATGGAAGATGTGAAGGCAAGGTACATGACAAAAGTACCAGTGCGCGCGCACAAGTTTATGCTCAGACAACGAGCACTACATGTTTTCAGCGAGGCACGGCGAGTGATTGATTTCATGACGCTGTTGTCTACGCCTCCGGGTTCTTCAGGATCAATGGATGAAAATGACACCAACAAAGAGACCAGGACCTCAGAATACCTTCGTCACCTCGGCACCCTCATGAACGAGACCCAAGACTCATGCCGTGATCTCTACGACTGTAGCTGTCCGGAGCTAGACGAGTTATGTCGGCTAGCGCTTGCGGCTGGGTCCTGCGGGAGTCGACTAACAGGCGCAGGATGGGGCGGATGCTCCGTGCATCTTGTGCCGGAAGACAAGGTGGAGGCGGTGATGGAAAAGTGGCGAGTGGAATACTACGAGAAGAATTTTCCGGAAAGGTTCAAGGGTGAAGGAGGGGATGGAATGGCAGGAGCAGTTGTGGTGAGTAGGCCGGGAAGTGGGAGTTGTGTTGTCGTCGGAGGACTTCTAGATGATTGAAACTTCATAAGATTTCGAGCTCTTTATGTTGAACGAATACTGTATAATTCTATATTGAAATTTGCAAATGATAATGAGGTGCTTTTCACGTGAAGAAGAATAAGATAAGTTAATTATTATCATTTTACATGGAAATACTCCTTGGCACCATTTTATAGGTTCTATCAACGATAACCAAAAGAACAATTATAAGCTTGAGGGACAAATCATAGAAATACGCCCTCAATGACACAACTCCGCAAATCCGCAAAAACATCACAGTCACAATTAGATGCGCCATCGTCTATCCCTCCACCCGCTCCGCCCTTTACCACAGCTCCATCTGCTCTCGACCCACTCCTCTCCACGCTCTCGCACGAGAAAGTCTACATCCTACACATCGATACACAACCCCGGGCCGTGAAACGGCGTATCTTCACAGTCCCACTACTTCTCAATGCGACAATTGTCGCACTACTGGTATGGCGGGTGTGTGCGATGCTTCCGTTCTACCTGGTCGTGCTGCGGATACTGCCTGACTCGTCGACATCACCGCTAGCGGTACCCTCAGAAGGCGCATCATTCCCGTCCGATCCCTCTTCACCATCTACGCAACCATCAAAATTCAGCTTTCCGACTCTTTACCTCATCTTCCGACGCACACTCACCTTCTTCATCGATTACATCCTCATCGCATACGTATCGCGCTGGCCGTATACATTCTTCTTCGCCGACCCACGTACCAGTCCCGGAAATCCTGTCGTTTGGCGCTGGAAAACCGGTTTCCGCGAGTATGAGCCTGTGCTGCGCGTTTCGCGGCGGTGGGGGGCGGAGGATTTGCGGTACGGGAGTACTTCTGGCACTTCCAGTACCAAGAACGCTGTAAACGGCGTTGCTGCAGCTGGGCGGAGCAAAACAGATGCCAGGAGTAAAAATCTAGCAAACAGGAAAGGCTACGGTGGCATCAAGGGCGCCGAAAGCCCATACTTCGACACGCGCATCGCATCTGCCGTCGACAGGACATATCTGCGCGGCACGACAGGGTATATGATGATGGGCCAGCACTGGGATCTTGATTTTGCGGGGATGGCGCACGTGGTGGAGTTGCTGGATGCGGGGGAGATGGAATTGGATCATTGCCGGACTGTGGTTTTGGTTTTTGAGAGGGACGAGGAGCCGAAGTTAGGTTCAAAGGCTGGAGGTGACGATGAGCCTGAGTTCGCGGGTGGGAGGTGGCTTGCATGGCGGGTGTTCAATTCGTCGGAGGCGAAGAGGGAAGATGAGGATGAGGGAGAGGAGCGGAGACGGATTTCGGGGTATAAGGAAAAATTACAATCCCTGGGCAAAGAAGACCTCTTCTTTAGATGGGTGGAGCTGGTCCAGTATGAGATGAGCCGGAGTAAGGACACAGCTTCTGACGACACAAAGGACGAGACCATCTCCAACGCCAACAGTGCTAACGACAAGAACAAAAGTAGCAACAAACCCAACCACGACCCTACCACGCTCCCGACACCGTCCGATACCACGACATCCGAGATCCCCACCTGCGCGACGCTCACACCGGACAAGGAAGAGTCCCTGCGCAGGAAGATAGAGCAGTTGTTCCGGGAGCACGGTCTGGACTTTGATGAATTTGTCAACGCGGTAAGTCGCAGTGAAGAGAGTGAAGGAGGAAAGATGGGAGGCGGGAAGTAGGTGGCACTATCAACGATTGAAAGATGAGGGAAGAAGAAAATGGAGATGGGGATGTTAGGTTCTGGTCGTGGTGGGCATGATGGGTTGAAGGCACACGGATGCTAGATTTCATTTCACAGAGATATCCAAGCAGACAGAATAAAGTGAAGAGTAGAAACTCGAGAACTAGGCGGTGTGTTCTGCTCTTATTGTTCCAGCGCTAAAAAGAGGGAAATTTTGAAGCGTATGAGGTGAGGAACAAGCCAGATTTCGTCCAAGTATACAGGATCGGAGCGGAGCGGATGCACCAGCATGGAACAGCAGCAGAGCGGAAAATAGCAGCATACGAAGATAGAATAGAGTAGAGCAGAGCAGAGTAGGATGTTCATCGTAAAGCAAAATTTAAAACCAAAAAATTGTAAGCCGGTGGATCGACAAAAGCATTACCGCCCCCAAAAAATAAGTGACTGATTCATCTGATAGTCATACAATTATAAGCCCAAATCGTTCATATACCCCTCCCTCCTCAACCTTCAAGTTCATCAAAAGTAAAGTAAGACGTTCGGTTCTCCAACTTCTGACGCCTAATGGCCGTAACTCCCACCCCAGCCGCCACCACGCCCATAGTTCCCGTACGAGCCTCCAAAGCTATTGCCGTACCCTCCGTACCCACTTCCCGCGCCCGCTCCAGCGCCAGCGCTGCTTCCAGCACCAACGCCCTGATGGCTCTGCACGCCTGCCTGATGGGCGTTTAAGCCGCCAAGACTACCGTACTGGGAGCTCTGGAGATGATGGTGGTTCAGATGGCTCGGGTATCCGCTCTGCTGGCCCTGGTGCTGCGCCGCCTGTTGGTGCTGGGCCTGTTGGTGCTGTTGCTGTTGCTGTTGCTGGTGCTGCTGCAGACCGGACTGTGCAGCAGAGCTGTTGTTTGGCGCTGCAGAGCCGGGCCGCCCAGACTGTGCAAGTGCAGAAGCGTTGGGTCCGCCGGCCGATTTCGCGTCGCCAAACGGCTTGAGTGGATCGTCGCTGGCTTGTTGGTGGTGGTGGCCGTGGCTACCGCCGTACGGCTGGTTGTTGCCGCTGTGGGAACGTGTATTCAGGTAGTCTGGCATTGAGCCGAAGCTGCCGACACCGCTCGCGGCACCACCGGCGCCGGCCTGCGTATGTGACGTTTGGCTGGCTGCACCGGTGCGGCTGTAGTCGCTTAGACCGCTGGCTAGAGTGCTTTCGCGACCGTGGATGCCGGATTGGCCAAAGGCGCTTACGTTGGACGGTGAGGATGAGTGTTGCTCGTAAGAGCTCTGCGGATTCATGCCATAGCCGTGGTGGGGCTGTCCGTACATTCCGGCTTTGCCGCCAAAGTGACTGCCGTAATTTTGACCGCCGTAGCCATACTGGCTCATGTAGGTATTAAAGTAGGGACTGCTGTAGTAAGGATGGCCATACGGATATGCGCCATGTCCGGCCTGGCTGTGATGCGCCTGTTGGAGATGCTGTGGCTGAGGAGCTTGGTTGCCGCTCTGGTTCTGCCCTGCTACTACCGGTTGCGGTGTGTTGTGGCCTCCACTACCCTGTGCATCGCCATATCTAGAGGATGTCTTTACGAAGAATTAGCTTAAAAGCAACAAACGCTCCACATATACTCTGTCTTATTCACTGTAGCAATAAGGTATGCCAGGCCGCTAATGAGAGAAAGCTCACCTGTTGCTGTGACTGGCTGGAAGGGTAGCTTGAATCACCAACGCTAGTACCAAATCCACTGGTACTTCGTTGTTGCGACAATCCAGCTTCTTGATGAGCTGACTGCTGACCATACGAACCACCATAGTAATTTTGGTACGGGTTTCTCTGGTAATCGGAAGCATAGTAGGATTGCTCAATCGGAGCTGAAGAGTAGTGACCCTGGCTTTGACTATGCTGCGAGTGGTTTGACAGATGGCCATGGGATTGTAAAGCCTCGTACTGACCGGTCTGAGCTACCTGTTGGCTGAAATGATCGTAGGGCTTCTGTGCCTGAGTCGAAGCATCTGCCTGGCCCTGGGGCTGTCCATATCGAGAATATTGACCATACTGTGCTGACGCTTGAGAATTCGGCTGCTGACCCATGTACTGATTTCCTCCAAGCGCAGAATCCGGAGGCGATCCCTGTTGCTGTAACTGCTGAGCTTGCAATTGTTGCGTACTTGTTGGCTGCTGATGAGCTGCTGCAGAATAAGGACCTGGTTGCTTCGATATCGCACCATAATTTTCTGACATGCCCATCTCACCAGTCAGCTGCTGCCGAGGTGCGGGTGGTAGAGCAGCTCTGGGCTGCTGAGTTGGAGAATGTTGAGGCGGTTGGGTTCTCGTCTCCGCTTCCTCTCGGTCCTCATCAACATCGACTGAATCTGGATCTCCGTTTAGGCCCATGCTACCAAATTGAACAGCCGTTCGGTCGACGGCATGATTCCCTGGCATGACAACTGCCTCTTGCTGCTCCATGACCTTTCGCTGAAAGCTTGCGCTCCTTCCCTGTGCGGCAGCAGCAGCTCGATAAGCACTTGTCGTGAATCCACCTGGAAGCGTTCGCCCTAGGTTTTGTTGCGACGCTGAAGGAGTTGCACCTCCGATATCACGTGTACTAGCAACAGTACTTGCAGATGTTTCTGTCAATTTCGGTCTTGATGTATCTGGAACATGCTCAAGGTTATCTTGGGTCAAATCATCCTTCGGTGGGGTGATGTTTGCTGCTATAATCGCCTCATCAGAATTTGAATTTACACCTGTTGGTGTCTGGACATTCGTGGCGGGAGCAATTTCAGCCGGATCGACTACGGTGTCCGCTGAAGTGCCCATCGTCTTGGGCTCAGCTGTTACTGTTGGTTCAGATGCAGTCGGAGCAGTCTCAGCGGTTATCGGAGCCTGTTTGGGAGCAGGCTTCGGAACCGGCGCAGGTTTTGGTGTAGCAAACATGCTCGCCCATGTTTTCTTCGGCGCGCTCTGCTGTACGGTATTACCCTAAAATTTCCGTTAAGCGCTGGGGTTGTCTCTAATGACCTTTTCCTAATTTGGTTCTTACTTCATCTTTTCCTTTCGATCCTGGAGGATCTAAAGACCCGCTCTGGTCCTCCCCTTGAACGATACTGGTAAATGCGTTCGATTCCGCAGTCGGAATTGACTGAGTAGCCGCGGGTTTTCGGGTGCCATTTGTTGAAGCCGTGCTTGCACCTCTGGCAGTCTTTGAGGCTCTCCCACGCTCAGGCCGACCCCGAGTACTGTCCCGTCCACCTTCGTAGCCACCTCTAGCTTTACCAGACCTTGTGGTAGATGTCTGGTCAACAGTAGAGGCTGCCTGATCTTTCACCTTAGATCTAGCTCTATCCCTTGGCTTCTTCTTGATCTCCGAAAATTGCGATACGTTCCCTGTGAAACTTTTAGAACCGTATTTGCTATTATGATCATAGAGTCCGAACGCTGACCTTCAGTGATCCTTTCGATTGTGGACTGCAAATCTCCATCCGTTTCCTGCAATGCCAATACCAAGTCCACTTCGCTCCAATCGGGAAACATTTCCTTCAAAGTGCTTAGTTGAGAACCGTACTTCTTCTTCATTTCGCCAAATTCCCCCTGATCAGCAGACATATCGTTGTTAGAAGCTGCCTTGTTGTCTTGATTCGTTGGTTTTGTAGATGTGCGAGTTCCGCCTCGAGGAGCGCCATAGCCGCTGCGCCCACCTCGAGTTGAGCTCCTTCCACGCGAAGATTGCGATTGTCGCGATTGTGATTCAGACATCGCGTTGTAATGTATGTAAATATCCTAAGGCTGGTGCAATCGCCTCAGAAAATTAGTAGTTTCGACAACAGACCACCTCTGGTCGAACGATATTCGTCAGCAGAGGAGTAAGTAAACTCCAAGACTTTAACTTAGTATGATGACCTTCAAGAGTTCAATGAGATCTTGATACAGAAGAGGCGTAATCCAACTCAAAGAGTGGATTGAGAAATTGATGATGATGGTGACGGTATTTGCTGTGAGTCGGAGTGAAAATCAAAGGGCGCGGTGAAGGAGAATTTCAGTAATGTCCTAGCAGCTTTGGCGTGTCGACGTGGAAGATCCCGTGCTCAGGTGTTGTGGCGTAAAACAGTTATCTTTTCACCATTCACTTACTGGCAATGGATAGTTCTGGCTACTTTGAGTCTCTACAATCAAAGAAATTTGATGGAGGATGAAAATCAATATTCTGTTGAAGCTTCATCACGTGTCCGATTGAGATATCGATTCTCGGGAAATCGCATTCGATGGAACTATGTCTTGCTTTCATCAAAGAGCATGTCTCTTATTTATACTAGATTATACTCAACATGACGACTTCGACTGCGCATACTCTACTTTGTCTGACTCGTTATCGCCATGCCTCCAAATTTTACACGCCTACTAAAGACCTTCATACTTGGTAAAGCGGCCCGACCAGGAACCGGCAAACCTAAGCATTGCAAGTCCCTGCTTCTCAGGCTTCAATGTGCACTTGACACACGCTTCAACCACGTGGAAGACTTTCAGATACGGTCAAGGGCTCTGGAAATCGTTCGTCGAGAGGCGGTATTGCCGGAGCAAGATCTGTCCACGGAAAGAGTGAATGATCATTTCCGTCACATATCCGAAAACCCGCTACTCACTCGCAAAATCTCCCTACCCACTCCCAGTTACTCAAAAACCGCTGGCCTTGCACCTACTTACAAATCTATCAAGAGACCTATCGAGTGGTTTGAAGATCAAATTACAACAGGCACTGTCAAGTTAGGCGATGCGTCAAAGGTCCTATTACACTATCATAGCTTTATAAGCAAAAAACCAAGTCAAAGAGACGAAGAAGCGATCAAGAGACTTGCTGTTGGCCATAAGATATGGAGTTGGTGCTGCGCTACCAACGTGATGGTCAGACATCCAGACACATATTTGCTTATCACCTTCCTGTTTGCTGAAGGTGGTTTTCCTGCTATATCGAACTATGTACACACCATCTTAAAGAATGCAATTGAGGAAAAGGGTTATGCGGATTGTGTCAATCTTTCAGGCGATAAGGTCGCCTGGATAGCCTCTTTATTGAAATATTGCATTTCATTTCAAGTATACAGAGGCGACGAACTCTCCAAAATAATGCAATCACTCACCCTGGCGAAGGAAAAGCATAGTCCCTTTAGATTTATCTCTAAGCGGCAGTACAGGGACACTTTTCACTCTTCGGAAAGACATGTAATAGCTCAGTTACTTGCCAAACGATTTTCTCCCAAGGAAAGTGCACACTATGAGCGGCTACATAATGAGTTCCTGTCTGTTTGCGAGGATTCGCCAGACTATAACCTATTTGAAGCAACTTTGCTCACAGAAGAAAGAAGGGAGCTAAAACGGAGGTTAGATTACATTACTGATGTTCTTGCTGAGCCCTCTCAAGCGCGTAAATTCGATAAATGGCAAAAGAAGCATTTATTCAGAATAGTTTTCAAGACAGCTGAAGAGATCATGTTTGCAAATAATTTGAAGAGGGTTGCCAGCCTATTGCACTCGTTGAAAGCTTGCTTCCCCTCATATTTCCAAGATGAGGAGGAAGTTGGACAGCTCATATCGGAATTAATTTCTGTCGAGAAACAGAAGCCGATCTCTATTCTTGATCAAATGACCGCAACATCATGAGAAGGACATATTTTGAGTGTAATATGAAGGCTCGTGAACACTCCATGAGTGTTGAAAATTTACAAAGATAGCCGTCTCCATAGCGTGTACATGAATGCTTTGGAACAGACGTTATTGACGTTTATAGCTTCTTCTGGGCTTTGGTTTGTCCGGAGTCTGTGTTTTGAGGATGATCTGCTATTATTGGCGTTGACGGGCTTACGATTTACGACTATTTGAACTCGCTTCATCATGAACCATGGTCTTCAATGGGAATGTTCTTCCATGATAGCAAATACTGGATTTCGATTACATTCTATAGGCGAAATACTTTACTTTCTACGTTTTGGTAGCCTATTGGATAGGCAGGTATGCAAGCATTACATCAAAGAATAAATGTGTTTTAAAATTGTTCTTTGCTCATTATTGCATTTGATTATTTATGATTAAATGAGAAATGTTTTCCAATCCCATATAAAACTCTTGATATGTTCATCCAATTCCAATATGTATGGCGAGCCATAGAAACCAAACATACAATATTTGACGACATTGAAGAATGGTTTCTGCTAGACAAAGGCAAACCCAATACACCTACACAACCCATACTCTTTCCAAGTAGTTACAGAATGAACCACATACCCCGATAATGTCACTTCGAAACAGCTGTATATTACCCAACTATACATTGCGCGCCATGATTCACAAACCCACAAAAACGCTCTCGCAACTCACCACCACCACACATCCTTTTACCACAGCTTTTTAATCCGACTATGCCCTCACCAGCCGCTGTCAGACCGATGTCGCACATGCAAGGAGGAGGATGGCCCGGTGGACGATACCGCGACTCCCGCGACATGCGAGACCAGCGCGCACGCGATTCCCGCCTACCGCCGCGGCCAAGCGAGATTCCATCGAAGCGACCAGCACCTTCACAAGCACCGCGCACGTCGTCCATATCAGCACCGACACATGCACACTTGCCCGCAAAACCGCCGCAGCCATCGTCATCGTCATACTCCAGCTACTCGTCTCCAAGATCGCACAGGGACAGAGATAGGGATAGGGAGAGGGATAGGGAGAGAGAACGACAGTCGCGTACAAGAAGCCCAGCGCGACCGGTAATGCCAGTGTCGGAGTCTCAATGGCTATACACGCTGGCGGAGCTGAAGGTGACACCGTCCGTTGCGGATGGGATGGCACTGGAGAAGGAGAGAGAGCTGCGGCTAAAAGGAACAAACTTTATACTACAGGTTGGGATCGCGTTGAAGTTGCCGCAGTTGACGCTGTCAACAGCGGCGATGTTTTTCAACCGGTTTCTGATGAGAAGGTCGCTCGTGGCAAAGGGAGGGGTTAAGCCACTTCATCACTATGTAAGTAGAGTACTTATACGGATGGCGAGGGCATCTTGCGACAGAGAAAGATTATATCATTACGCGTGACCCTGACGCTTCTTGCAGGAAATAGCAGCTACATCAATTTTCCTCGCCACAAAAGTCGAAGAAACATGCCGCAAAATGAAAGAAATAGTCATTGCGTGCTGCCGCGTTGCGCAAAAGAACCCAACCCTACTCGTTGACGAGCAGACAAAAGACTTTTGGCGGTGGCGCGACACAATACTCCTGAATGAAGACGTCCTACTTGAAACGATTTGCTTCGATCTTACCGTTGAATCTCCACACAAGATCCTTTACGACATGCTCAAGCAGCTCGGCGCTGCACACGCAAAGCCTCTTCGCTCTGCAGCTTGGAGTTTTCTGAATGATAGCACAACTACTCAACTTTGTCTGCTATTTTCCTCACGCGTAATTGCCGCAGCGGCGCTGTACTGTGCTGCAAAACACTGTGACTATGCTTTTGCAGATGACAAGGTGGGCAGGCCATGGTGGGAGGTTATGAACGTACCGTTGAGGGACATCAAGCGCGCATGTAATTACATGGCGGATGTATATCAGGAACGCAGGAGTGGGAATACTGAAGGCAGCAGTGGGACCTCTGGTAGTGGCGGTGGAGACGGAAATGACAGTGGTACGAAAGAGGGTAACAGCGGCGGAGGTGAAGCTAGCGGGCGAAGTAGCATCTATGTCGGTCTCCACACGCCCGAAGAGGCTGACGGACGGAGCACAAAGACGCGACAGCACAGACAGCAAAGCAGTAGTCCTACCGCGAGCAGCGCTAAGCGTGCCAGAAGCGAAGAAGCTGACGAAAACGGCACTGTTCGAGGTCGCGACACAAATGTTAACGACGATAGAATTAGAACGGATGGAATCAATGACGAAGATGACGAAGACGACAAAGAACTAGGACGAGAGCGAGCGAGTAGCAAGGACAGAGGGGCATCAGATGATGAGCCGTACCGAAAGCGTCAACGGACGGCGTCAACAGGTGGTGGTGGTGGTGGCGGCGAGGCTAGAGGAGCCGTGAAGGATGAGAGTGGCCATGCAGGCGATGGGAGACGGGAGAAGCCACCTAATGAGAAGGAGCAGATGGCGGAAGAAGTTGGAAGTGAGGACGGGGAAGTGGAAGGATAAAGGGATCGTTGGCTTTTAAGTTAGACATTTCTAGACAATTAGCATCACGGCGCTACAAGTAATACATTGGCTCCGAAATTGCACTTGCTGGCCTGTGTTGTTCAGTGGTTTCTCATGATAGCCACGGACTCTGCTGCTACATTATTACAGATCTTTGCGTTTGAAGCTATTCTGAGATAGAGAGTTCTCTCAATCTGTGGGTGTTGACAGATGTCTGTGTCATTTATCCATGTTACCGTATCTATTACAATAAGGATACCACCGAGTATAGAATCAAAGAGCACGCGATGAACGGTCCATCGTAATTTATTATCTTTCAAAATTTCTGTCGAGAAGGCGAATGATGTGAAAAACAAGGACTTAATAATAAAAATTATCTCGAAATAATATAATCTCACTCTAATATGTTTCCTAACTTAAAGGTTTACAAGACCACTGTATCCTTTGAAGCTACAAAAGAGCTTTACAGGCCAACACAGGTCACGAATGAAGAAAGGCTGCAGCTTTCTATCTGTAGATCTAGCTAATTATTCCCGTCGCTCAAGCTATACTTCAGGCACAGCCTTTGCTAGGCTTCCATCGTTTCATCTTACTATGAGTAGTAAAACCTTCCTAGATGTATCAAGGGGAAATTATACTTAACATCAAAGAAAGAGCAACAGTTAAATACAAGAGTATGAAGCATTCAAAGCATTGGCTTTCTTGATACAAAAACAATAACATAATGTCATCTCTCAACTTTGAGCATCCACCATCCCTATTCCGTACCGATGGCGAGACCATCCAGGTTGGCATAGAGAAGAACGTGAAGATAAGCTTCGGCCGCAATGTACGAGCTGAGGCTGGCAGGGTAGGCTCTTTTGTTCCTGATGATATGGACTGTTTTCCAGTATACGCTGGCGACGTCGTTCGCAAGGGGCCCCAACCAGTGGAAACAAATGCGGACTTTGTCGTTCCCATGAACGGTATGAACTTGACATCTGGCTCAGAGTTGCAAGGCGATCGTTAACGAGATGGGCCAGGAGATGAGGCTATGTTTCTTCATTTCACGTCCCGGACATACTTTGTCGTCAAAATATTCCTGAATTCTGTCAACGTGATTACTGGCGATATACCGCAGGCAAAAATTGAAAATGGCTCCATCGATAGGCAAAAGCAGGATTATGTGGTTGTTCCAAACCAGCGTTGGATTGATGGTGTCGCGATTGGTGGTGGTAAGGCGAGGCAGTTTGTCGCCGGTTCAAACAAGGGCGGGTAATGATAGCCTCTGACAGTCGTTCACAGTATGAATTAAGAAGTCATCTAGATACTGCGTCACAACCGAGCTTCAGAAGTCTGAGCTCAGAGGCGGCTTCGAATTTGTGGTGACCATGCCAAAGAGCTTAGAACCGTCAAGTGTCGATGTGTCGTTGCTTACGCCGTTCTCTATTCGCGTGGAGTTCATGTCAACATTTGAGAATGTAAGAAGCATATCAACTACGTGAGTTTATCTATATTAAGTTGTTTCGCAGGTTAGTGTTTTCGTGTCGGCCACAGACACTGTTCTGCAACTCAAGCACAGAGTCGCAGAAGCGAGAGGGGTCCCGATATTTCTTTTGAGATTCGTCTATAACAGACAAGTACTAAAAGATGGTGAATGAATCGGCGACTTCGGGATGGAATCTATAAACTAACTGTGTATTAAGATTGTACGTTGAAAGATTATCAAATTGAAGAGGTACTTTATCGGAGACAGCCAGCCTGCAAGCAAATCTACTTCGACTGACCATGGAAGCAGGGCGCAGTTTTGACAGTGATTCTCAAATTCGCAAGTCAAGGACTTAGGGACCATGAGATGATTATATCCGATGAGGGCGTCATTCAGCAAACAGTTGAAGAAGACGCGAGCCCGACTGACTTCTGGAGCGACTATCCGCTTACGAGATTTACGGTGCAGGTTCTTGAGAGTGATCGCTTTCACGAAATAACGGGAATATGCCTACCAGAGAAAAGAAGAGACGTGGCTCCATAAGCATTCGTTAGCCTATATCCGTCAGACGGATGTCTTTGAGAACCCCGATCTTTTTGCTTAGACCTGTGACAAAAGTGCAGCAGCTGTAGCGCCGGATCGAAAGAAGGAGTAGCGATTATGAAGAAATTCATAGCGCTGGGGCTCTAAGGTAATCCGACGAGACACTAAGTCTCCACAGCTAAAGAGGTGATGTCTATTGAACGCCCAACGTTCTAGCAGGTCAAGCAAGTTACTACTTAATATAAGCCATTTTGCGAACCCAGCGAAATGTCTTGCGCTGAGCAAAGTATGTTTTCTAGCACTCTAAAATTCATCTGTGTAACATGTTTAACTCCATCCACAAACGAGATACGCAATACAGTAGTATAAGCTGGTTGAACGATTTGAATAACGAATTTTGTCCAATTAATTTTATTCCAAATCTTGATGTTTGCGCTGTATCCATCAGTGCTAGAAGAAGCTTCTGCGCAAGAGTTTTGTAATATTGACTATAAGAAGGGCGCCGTTAATGACATGGATGTACTGTATGTTCATGATTCAGCTTCAACTTCTAAACGTTGATTCTGAAGAATTTAACCCTTAATACTTTGAATTAGATACTTAGCAATTGGCGTCTTTAACATATTTTCCATACAGTCCTGAAAACATTGAAAGATGCAGATCCACTCCTAACAAAGAACAAGTGTAGAACATGGAGTAATACTCGTGCGATTCCTTCAACAATTCCAGTCCTCAATTATTTAGATTTTACAACTTCAGTAAACAGAACATCTCATACAAACTAATGCTACTCTTCAAGGTTACATGCATTATGCATTGTGCTAACATAAGGTTCAACATCTGTCGCATTTTCAAATGATGAGATGTTACTGGGACTGCGGACCCTGATCAACAACGAACTGGAAAGCCTAACAGACCGATGCCGTGGTCGTCACTTCTTCCTCCGTACCTGAGCGGCATTGAGAATGGGCTGATACAGGTCTTTGTATGTGCTTTCCACTCAAATAACAGGATGGATTCTGTTCAATTGGTCATTGTCGATTGCCTTGTGCCTGTATTTGCAGTGATCTCAACTATTTAAAGATTGAAGGTCTTTTCTATCCGCCATCATTGTTAGCCCTTGCGCTCAGAGTGCATGCTCGCCACATTTATGATTAAAAAAATGTTCATGATCTAGCGTGTTCAAATAGCGGTACTTTCTAAACAAATTCAATACTGATACTTCTGTAGCTTCTTCTCGGTCTCCTAACGATTGGCCCCTGGGCTGCACTTCTTGCGTACGATCTCCTCCTCTACATCTGTCGAACGCTTTACTATTACCTCTCCGGTTTAACGATTAGCACCCGTGCGAGTAGCATTAATGAGCGGAGATAGTGGCAATGCTATAGATGGATGTGGCGGGTACAGAATGCTGTTAAGATGTTTTAATGCTTAGGGAATGATACGTGGACATGTTGTAGAACAGGAGGGGAAAGATAGACAGATAGAGATATCCAAGGAAAGAGACGGAGAAGAAGGACGATAGAGAAACATATCGATAATTCTTGGTTTGGGTGAGTGGCGACAGAATATGGAGGACACGGGACTAAAGGCTATTATGACCTACCCGATAACAGTCGATGAGCTCATTTGGGATTTGACAAGTTAGAAAAAGAACTCAGAACAAGCCCAGCATTAAAAGGGAGTCTTTAGCTGGTCGCCAAAATCAGCAAAACGTTAATGCGCAGGGGACATTGCTGCTCCATATAAATTTACTATTGGGCAATCACCGTAAACGATTATCAGCGATTACCAGTACTCGCCCTTATGAATCTCTCGAGGTTTTTGGGTAGTTGGAGGATGAAATGGTAGGGCCTTCTCAACTTGCCTGATCGGTTATCCGCGCAACAAAGGCGGATTGAATCTCAACAAATTCATGGGTTTTTAACAGCTTCTTTCATATGTTTGATCAGTCTACAACAAAATGCGAAGGCCGAAATATATTAATATTTCGTTCATCACACTGCGCTCATATCAAATCAGTAAAGCTTTTGACAGTTCTACGAGCAGTCTTGTGAATCTGGCAATCACTTATAAGGTCCATCGTTGTGATAGCAAGCCAGAGAGGGCATGCTCCATATATACAATGCTGGTAATTCATGATTTGTACAATCGAAATTGGGATATCTATTAAATCTTCGGCTTATTACTTGAGGAAAGACTTAGGCTTTCAAATATCTCAGCATTTGAATCACTGCACTTATAAGAAGTCAACGATGATTCTACAACTATAAAGTCTTGCTAAAGTTGTTACAGCGCCGTTTGCGAAGTTTTGACGGTTGATGATTTTGTCTAAAATTTGTGACAACCTGGCAATTCGTTCCTAGTGATCAGTTATAAATAGAGAATAAAACTAATATTCCTAATTTATGTACTTAATTTGAATGTAGTCGCAGAGCAGTTGCGAGCCTTGATAAATAGAGTTTACTTTGGGTAATGCCAAGTGCAAACACAACGTGAATCTGGAGAATGCGCCTCTACCCATTAACTCTCAAGCCACTTCCCGCATTCTTTGCGTTTAGCCGTTTCAAACAGATCTATAAACTAAAATCGTTAGCTTTTCTTCCGCTACTCTCTACAAGGAGAGGAAAGAAGCGCGATCTTTTAAAAAAGATATCACCAACATGGACATTATCGACAACGTCAATCCCGCACTCAAGTATAGCCAGTACCAAAACTCCTCCAGCCCGGCAAGCCTAAGATCTCCCACGTCCGGAAACATACCGCTTGAGCAGCTGGAAGATGACAGCACCGATGAGTTTGGCAAACTGATTCTCCAGCACGCGCGCGAGCAGGCTCAATTTCAGTCGCACGCATCAAGCGGCAGTGCGCAAGCGACGCATCAACACCGGACCAGAAAAAGCGCGTTTAGTAAAGCGCGAACGCGACCGGGTGTGTTTGAGCGGCTGGGTGGTGGCGGCGATGCACCAGAAGATGTACAGGCGTGCGGCGATGTAGATGGGTTAGCGTCAGGCGGAAATGCAAAGGGAAGAAAGCGCAGGAGGAAGGGATTTGTGGATGATTTGATCAGAGGTGGGAGCGGGAGCGGGAGTGGAAGTGCAGCTAGCGACGCGTCTGAACCTGCGACTGCAAGAGGGGTAAGGGATTGGGGACGGAAGGGTCGAAGGGGAAACGATTGGCTACGTTCGATTGAGCTGGAAGATAGGAGCAATGTTGACGTTGTGGGTGGTGACATTGGGGACGTATTCAGCGGCAACAGAGGCAGCAGCGGATCGAATCTACATCCGAACTGGGACTTGCTCGAT
Source organism: Trueperaceae bacterium (assembly GCA_965214995.1). Taxonomy (GTDB): domain Bacteria; phylum Deinococcota; class Deinococci; order Deinococcales; family Trueperaceae; genus CBDCCT01. Next base: position 1,047,908 of record CBDCCT010000002.1, on the reverse strand, counting down.
ACTGACGCGCCGATACCGACTACTGAAGAAAGTCCGCTGTCAGGAAAGGGATCGCGTCAGCCGACGCCAATGGCATTGAATCTTGAGCGTAACTCTTTTGATAAGCTACGACAGTGTGAGGTAACGGATGAGATCACATTTGGATCCATTATAACGTCCACACCGGCCGTGCCAAAGGTCAACAATGCCCTGGAAGAGATCAGACGTCGGGAGATTGAGAACGTGAAAGAGATGGCAGTGACAAAATCACAGCTCAACAGATTCAAAGAGCAGTCGCCGGAGGAAGTACAGCGGAAGCCGCTAAAGTCGAAGTCATCGAAACAGTTGCGTAAGGAGGCACATCAAACACAAGTAGCTGGCAATGTGAATGGCAATGTAGATGGACAACTTGGCGACGAGCACAGGGATGGAAATCACAGCAACAGGCCACACCGACCGTCGAAGCCTTCGACGGAACAGACCTCGCCGATAAAAGTCTTCAAATCCACGCAATCACATTCCGAAGTGAACAGAGATACACAGGCCAAGGCGCTCCTTAAGTCACCGACATCTGGCCGGCGTCGACACGACTCGCAGGATTTGCTGCGACGGTTGGCTCGTGTGAGTAGCAGTTCGCCCAGTCCGGCTGGAGTTTCTGGGAGTGGCCGTGGTGTGAGAGGTGCCAGTGATAATGAAAATGGGGTTTTTCATGAGGCTGAGAATGCCGAGGGTGGACAGAGCACAACGCCGCCGACAGAGGTCCCCGTCAAGAAGAGGAGATCTCCGCTGGTGAGGTCAAATCTAGCTGTTGAGCCAGCACTACAGAGCGCGTTGACAACATCTATGGATAAGGGGACGAACGGAGTGCAGGGCAGAGGTGGGTTGCAGAGCAATCTCAAAATGAATCTGGATGAAGGTGTAGTAGAAGAGAAAACATTCATGTCGCCTAAGCCGTTGACAGTACAAGCCGAGAAAATCAATCAATCAAAACACCAGACAACAACAGAGAAAAAGCCAAACTATCTCCCAACGCCAGACCCAGATCCTGAAGCAGAACAGTTCGAGCAACATACTCGTGAACCAAACATTGAAGATCCCAGGGATGATGTAGCATCTCAGCAGCTCATCTTGGCCGACGAACGCAAATACCCCAAATCCGCTCTCGCAGCCATCTTGGCCCAAGCGAAGCATCGCGAGCCGCGATACCTAGACGGCACCACTGAAGAAGACCGTGACAAAAACCATGTCCACGACGATGATAACAACGATGATGATGATAACCTTGCAATTGCCGACGAATCCTTCCCCGACCACCTCGGCGACTCCACAATCCAATCTCTCGAAGAACTAATATCTCCGATCGATGGCGACGAATTAAACAACTCCGGAACCTTCCACGTCGATGACGAGGACAACACCTTACAAGTCCTACAACTGCCCGAAACGACACCTAAAACCCGTGCTGAGAAACAGCGGTACATGGAGCTCCTGACGCTAAAAGAGATGAACAGCCGGCTTAAGGCGGCGAGGACGAGTATCCGCGATGCGAGCAGAGGGATCAAGCGTGTGGAGCAGCAGGTGGAGAGAGAGGGTAGTCCCGGCAGTGCTGTTGTTGCAGGAGCTGCTGCTGCTGCTGCTGGACAGGGAGGATGTGCAAAGTGTGGGTGTCCGGGTGGGGGTGGGAGTGGTTTGAGGGTGATTGTTGTAGCGAGTCCGTGGTTGATGGTCAAGGAGTTGCTGTCGACGAGACGGAATGGGAGGAGGCGGTTGAATTGGCTAGGGTGGATCGTGGTGCCGTTGCTGTGCTGGTATATTACGGAGATGGTCCTGTGGTGAGTCTAAATCTCATGCAACAGTAAACATATCTCTGTCCTTTCTTTTGTGTTATTGCTTAAGCTGATGGATTACACTCGTAGCAACTACTACTGCCAGCCGCGATACGCCAGCAGCATGAAAGGCTATGGCGTGGACCCGTTCGCTCCACGCCCTCCCTACGTCACCCTCACCGTCCTGACACGGCCGTGGGCATGGCTGTGGCGACCGGCATGGGTGGTTCTACGCTTCTTTTTCCGCTTGCTTGTACGTGCGTTTAGCGGTGCAGATGGTGGTGGCGCTGGTGGTGCGAGAGGGTATGGCAGGGATGGATACTACGATGGGTTCGGCGCGAGACACTGGGAAACATATGAGCGATTCCAGGCGAGCGAGAGGGAGACTTTTGGAGTGCGGAGCGGTGGTGCTGGTGCTGGTGCTGGTGCTGGGGCTGGTGTGGTGGAGGAGGAGGATTGGAGTATGATGAATGATGAGTATATCTAGATTTGAGGTTTTTCGGTTGGAGTAATGGGATGAGGAAACTTATTATTGGATTGTAGATTTGGATACCCATCATGATGAATTGTTTATATTATACTGGTTTAATTGAGTTTACAATACTATTATCGCCGTTGTAATGTCTCAATCAGATCTTCTTTGGCTCTGTACTGCTTGAGAATTGTAAAAGAGATGATCTTGGCGATGACGTCGCTACTTGTTTTTTCGGAGTGGCTCTATTCTCTGTACTTTGGGGAATCTTTCTACAGTGAAAACAATTCGATTTCAACTCGGTTTAACACAATAGAAGCTCTCCAGTTTCCACCAGTCATAGTCAACAAGCAATTCGTTTCTTGAACAATAAAAAAAAAACAATGTCTATCCTCAGACGGCTATCCCTTCGATCAGCCAACACCTTCACCTCCTTACGCTCCTCGACAGCACACCAATCCAGCCTCTCACGACTCTCGAAACCGCTAAACACGCCCGCAGCATGTCGTTTTGCATCTCAAGACTACGGTAGCGGAGCCGGCGATCCCAAAGGCGAGAACCCACAGCAACAGGGATCAAACCCCTCAGCCGACCTGGAGCACCCGGGTCCTCCACCACCGTCAGCCGGACAGGGTACCGGTGCAGGACCGACAAAGGGGACGAGCGAGGGACATAACTCGGATAAGTCACCGTCGTCATCGTCACCGTCGTCGTCATCGTCACCGTCGTCGTCATCGTCACCGTCGTCGTCATCGTCATCGACGAGCAATAAGGCTGGAGGTGGTAGTCAAGGGGGATCGTCAGCGACAAAAGGTGCGCAACCGAAGATTCTAAAGGATACTCTGCCGGCGGAGCCTGATGAGGATGTGAAGCAGCATAATCGGGAGATGGAGCAGCGGGCGGATAGAGCGCATGAGAGGGTTGGGGAGGAGAGTAAGGATAAAGTGCCAAAGGGGTACTGGAGTGGTGAGTTGGTCAATGAATATATTACATGGCGATTGTTAGGAGGGCTGTTAGGCAGTGCGATGTTCTTCCAGAGACGATGTTTTGGAAATTTTACGAGTCGTAATAATTGCTAATTGGTGTTCTTGCGACAGGTCAAGGTGGCGCTGATAGAACACCGTGATGTTGCAGAGATGGTCAGAGCACAGCAACATGCGCACGCGACACTCTGGTGAAGAGTTGCTGCTGTTTGTTGCTTATTCTGTAGGACAGGTACCGTAAGCATACCTAATGGTGCTTTATCTGGATGAACGACGGGCTACGGGAGGTATTGAAGGCTTGACGATGTAACAACAACTCCATTAGTATAGACATTGAATATGATGTGTTTTCAACTGTGCTAGCATTGAGGATCAGATAGAATAATTCGTAGCTACCAACAACTACTCCGTAACTCTTGTAACGATGGGTGCTGTGCTGTGGTGAATGGTTGTATTGTTTGCTGTTGCCCCTCGAAACAGCAGGACGTGCCTGCAGAGGATGAAAGAAGCAGGTTTAGCCGAGGGCGGACCTTTTCTCTTTCGACGTCACCACAACTCGTTTTGACTTCATCTCGTTTTTTCCTCTTTTCTTCTTCACCACCTCCTCTCCAATACCCATCTCAAATCCTATAAATAATTGTCTACAAACACAAACTTACAGAAACAGAACTGAGATACCATCAGCTGTTTCTTAAAGCATACAGAAATTAAAAGTAAGCAGTGACAAATTAGGATTCATAGCTTGATCTGACAAGAACAAACAGTCACTTAAGCTAGCAGCACACTGATTGGGTAAAGGCACGATGAGGCTGCTCTCAATCATCACCGTAGCTCTGGCAGCTGAAGCCGTCGTGGCGAGCTCTTGGTTTAGCAAGGCAGGTATGTGATTAGCACCTTTTCTACATTCAATCATTGCTCTGTGAAAACTCTGAGTTTGGGCGCGGATTCAGAGTTTGCTCTACCGTGTATATTTAATCAGCGAAATTTATCTACTCAGCGTTCTATGATGATTAAATCATCTCTGAAGACTCTACATTCACTTTGATGTTCTTTAGGCCGTGCTGTGAAAGCTATAAGCTTCACGTAAGGCCTAGAGAGGCTTTTTCTGATCGCTTTTACTATTTATCTTGAGCCTTCTTATGCGTACAGTCTGTTCTGGAGCTGACAATTCACAGCATACAACAAGTGGAATGAAAATGAGCTTGAGCGATGGCTCTCCGACCATAACATACCCTATCCCACACCAGCCGACAGAAAAGATTTGGAGAATCTGGTAAAGGAGAACTGGGAGAACAACGTTGCAAGACCTTACCAGTCCTGGGATGTCGATCAGATGCAGCAGTATCTCACTTCAAAGGGATACGAGGTGAAGAAGGGTACTGAGAAGAACAAGGACAGCTTGATCTCTCAGGTGAAGTCTGCCTGGTTTGAGACTGAGGAGCAAGCATCCGACTCGTACCACAGTGTCAAGGACTGGATCTTCGATAGGTATGTGATAGATATCAAACCAAGTGACGAGGCATGTTTCTAATCAAGCATAGCTGGACTGAATCGCAACTCAAGGCCTTTTTAGACAAGCATGGAATTCCCAACCCTCAGCCACGTACTCGTGATACTCTCTTGAAAACCGTTCGTGAAAATTTCCACTCAGTCTCCAAGAAGGCCGGACAGACGGCCAACTATCCAGGCAACTGGATCTATGAATCCTGGTCTGATTCTGATCTCAAGGCCTGGTTTGACGAGCATGGAGTATCCGTTCCTCAGCCAACGACCCGCGACAAGTTGATTGCCTCCATGCGCCGCAACTCTCGTCTTGCCAACAAGAAGTCTTCCGCCGCTGCCTCATCGATGTCCGCGTCCGCATATGCTGCCAAGGAGTCCCTCAGCGATGAGATCCTCGATGCATGGAGCGAGAGCCAGCTTAAAGAGTTTTGCGATAAGAATGGCATCAAGGTTCCTCAAGGTTCGACTGCCAACGAGCTGCGTGCGCTTGCACGTAAGCACAAGGCTGAGCTTATGGGCGAAAACTATGCCTCGTCTGCCTCTAGTTACGTGACCGCTGCTACCTCTAGTGCTGGCAACCAGTATGCACGTGCTACCGACGATGCGGCTGCCAAGGGCAACTACGTTTATGCCTATGCACTTCAATATGTCGACATGGTAAAGGATACGTTTGGTCTGTGGGGCAGCGGCGTCGAGGCATCTGCATCGCGAGCTAGCTATACCGCATCGCGTTCGGCTGCCAGTGCTGCGAGCGCTGCGTCTGCGTCTGCCTCTTCTGCGACTGCAAAGGCCAAGCAGGAACTGTAAGGGGCTCGATGTGGAGATGTGATTGAAGCGCCTGGTTTGTTGAGCACTGCTAGCATTCGTTCTTGGCGCTAAATTGATGAAGGACTGATGTGCTTGGAGGGTGACTGGTGGCTGGGCAGAGCAGAGGAGATTTTTCGTGGGGGAATTTCTTCCAAGCGTGGATCGAATGCAATTGCAACTGCGATTGTGATTGACGACGTTTTAGTTGACTTTGTACAAAAATTGGGTTTTTGTCATGCGAATCACACGTGATGATTGTCTGATAGTTTTTAGTTTTAGTTTTTAGTTTTTACAGTTAATGAAGTGTGATGTTTGGCTCGTTTGGTGTTTTTATGATACTCTGTAACTGGTCATTGATACTTGACACTGGTTACTCTGTTCGCTGCGTGAGCACTGCGTGAATGCTACGTGTATTCTACGTGAATCCTGCTTGACTACGTGAATCTTATATGAATCAATCTGTGAACCACTTCTACATGCTCCATGTTCGAAACTATACCACAGCCTGCCCTTTTGCGCTGCCAGCAACCAGTAAAACAAACCACCACACATAACACTCATCCCAAACGGAAATGCAGAAATGAAGAAATACAAACAGAAATCCAGATTGGATGGCTGAAATCCAGATTGGATGGCTGAAATCCAGATTCAATGACTGAAATTCAGATTGAATGGCTGAAATCCAGACTGAATGGCTGAAATCCAGACTGAATGGCTGAAATCCAGAGTATATGACTGAGTAAAAGTAAGACCGCGCGTCGACATCATCCTAAACAGTCCGTTCCGCCGCGTCTCCGTTGGTACTCCCACCGACATTTTCGCTTCCACTTCCACCCTCTTCTTCATCGTCAGCGCTGTTATCTTGATTGCCGCTCTTGACTTGGTTACCGTTCTTGGTTTTATGCGTGCCTTTGGTTTTATCCCCGTCCTTGCCCTTACTATTGTCCTTGCCATTGTCATCGTCCTTGCCATCTTTCTTCCCAGCGGCGACCTGCCACTCCGGTATGCGCGCGTGGCCGTTGACGAGGGTGTAGGGGTGTGGTTTGCGGGTCGACGACGACGACGTTGACGAGGTCGATCCTGATGGAGTTGATGCTGATGCTGACGGAGTCGAAGTTGATGGTGTTGAGTGAGAAAGTGAAGAAGGGGAAGGGGAAGGAGAGGGCTTGGTGTTTCGATTAGTGTTGTCGTTGCTGTTTTGTGTTTGCGAGGATTGGGAGGTGGGGTTGGAAGATGTTTGGTTTCTGTCCTTGTTCGAGGTAGTTGCGGTGGTGGTTTTGGGGTTGTTGTTGGTATTGTTGTTGAGGTCAGTGTTGGTATCGTTGGTATCGTTAGAAGAAGAAGTAGAAGGTATGGTTGGTCCGGCCGGACGTGATGATCTAGCTGCCGCTGAAGAAATGCCAGCAGATCCGGCTTGGCTTCCACTACCACTTCCACTCCCACTCCCACCTCCACCACCATCCCCACCCCCTCCAACCCTACTCCCCAAAAGCGTCTTCAGCCCCCTCATCTCACTCCCAATCTCTTTCAGCCTCTCATCCGCACGCTCCCGCTGCTTCTCCATCGCGCGCGGAATAAGCTCTCTCAGCCCACGCACTTCATCCTCCAGAATCCTGTTTTCGCGCTCCCGAGCCGTCGAGTTTTGCTGCAGCTGGGCGATGGCACTGTCGATGTCTTTGAGGGTGGTGTCGAGGCGCTCGGTGCGCTGCTTTTCGGCTTCTTGGAGGGCAGCGGTGTCGGTGGAGAGGCTGTCGAGGAGGGTGAAGGCGCGGGCGAAGGAGGCGTCGATGGCGGACTTGTCGGATTGGAGGGTGGGTGGTGGGGGTGGGGCGATTAGGGGGAGGATGTAGCGCTTTGAGGTGTTAGTGTGGGTGGTGGCGTAGAGGGTTGGTCAGAGAAGTGATAAAGGGAAGGAAATACCTTGGCGGTAAAGTATAGGCCATAGCCAACACTGCCGGTGACTGTGGCCATGATGAACCAGTCGCGCCAGTCGCGTGCGGGTAGTCTAGCATAAAAAGAATGTCAGATTCATTCTCCTAATTTCAAAGCGCTTCAAATTGATGAAAGGAGTGTGGAGATATACGTACTCAGGCGGAGCACCTTGCCAGTAGCCTCCCGGGCCATAACCGTATCGATTACCATTGGTATAGCCCGGTTCGGGTCCGGGTCCGTATCCATATCCGCCAGGACCACCAGCTCCCGACGCATATCCGGCATAACCTCCATATGAGCCGCCTCCTCCACCTCCCCTTATTTCAGAACCTCCAGCATTGCTCTCATTCACTGCTAGAGTACCTTCATTGCCGTCATTCTGATTGGCTCGTGCAAGTGAAATGTCAATCTCTTCTTTTGTGAGGTTCTTGGACTTGAGAAAGGCAATGCGCTTGTCGAGAGGGGCGCTGGCGACGCTGGGATCTTGGAGGACTATGGTTTAGATTAATCAGTATCCAGTAAAAGAGATGGACGGGTCATATAAAATTCGTCCCACGTCCTCGATACTAATATGTATAGCTGGACTTACATGAGACCTACTTCATGTTAGCTGGTTATCATATCAAACAGACATCCGAGATTACTTACGGCGGATGTGATGAGATCCTCGCGGACCATTATACCACTCTTGACTTACTGTAGATGAGTTTTCATCAACCACAAGGCAATTGAAGTTGCATGGCGAGGTTGGGATAAGTTGACGATAGATTGCCATAACCGAGGCCGAAGGATCGCATTCATCGTCACGCACGTGATCTCGAATTGTACCCGGTTTGCGCCAAGACCGACGTGTTTACCCTGAGAGTGTCAGAGTCGCCCATTTACGTGAAGGTATGAAGACATTAAGAAAAATTCAACACGAAAAATTATAACAGGCTACGCGACAAAAAGGACAGGAGTAAATTGGATTGTTGAATTCCAGCCCAGCATGGCCAACGAGCCGGGCCTCTTCTCTGTCAAGCGACCGCGCGAAGTAAGTTCCACCAATGTCCCGCATCAAATCACATAAACCCGCAACTGGCAGTTCAGTGTAGGGAGCATAATTTGTCAATCGCTAATATCCTTGACAATACTCGTAGACCATTGGCCACGCGAACCAAAACGTCTCCTCAATTCCACTCCCCAGCTCAGCCGTCAAACGCACAAACTCAATCACAAACCTCAACTCGTCACATGGAATGCCACCATGCACTTCAAATACCACAGGCAACAACAACGGTAACAACCCACAACAGTCCAGCCATGGTCGCTCTCTCTCCTCCCTCTCCAGCTCACGCATGTCCCTTGCGCCCGGTCGACCTAGTCAACCGCTCTTCCATCGATCATCATCAGGCACGAATCTAGCCGATCTCGGCGGCACGAATACCTTTGCAGGCTCATCGCATCGAAATTCAATGGCACCGGGGATGTTTGGCAATGGCGGTGGAGGAGCAGGAGCGGCACCAGGAGGACGAAAGAGTCTCGCGCCAGGATCAATGACGGCAACGTCAATGATGGCCACACCCAAGTACGGCGACCAGGATCTACAACGGCGGAGTAGCGTCTACAGCGCACGACCATCATCTGGCTTCGGACAGATGCTACCAGCCGTAGGCGGAGCTGGCCAACAACACCAATCCTTTTTCGCGACCATGGGCGCGTTACCCGCAGCCATGGCAGCAGGCGGCGTGCCGCAAGACCCACGTCGACTCCGAGATGCAAGTGTGCGGCATCAGATGGCACAAGAGCTTATGGAGTTTCTGACAATGGGCAACTTTGAAATGGACATGAAGCACTCTCTCACACAAAAATCGATGACGTCGCCGACACAAAAAGACTTTAACTGCATGTTCCAGTGGCTTTATCGCCGCATCGATCCGGCGTACAAGTTTCAGAAGAGCATAGAGGCAGAGGTGCCGGGGCTGCTGAAACAGATGCGCTATCCGTTTGAGAAGAGTATCATGAAGAGCCAAATTTCTGCCGTGGGGGGCAATAATTGGTTTACGTTTCTGGGATTGCTGCATTGGATGATGCAGCTGGCGAAGATGATGGAGCGGTACAGCATGGGCGCGTATGACGAAGTGTGCGTCGAGGCTGGGTTTGACGTTACGTCCGACAGGATAATCTTCCAATTCCTTACCGACGCGTACCGCGACTGGTTATCGGTCGAGGATGACGATGATAACGGTGAGCAGCTGATAAAGCCTCATCTAGACGCAATGGCGGCGAAATTCGAAGAAGCCAACGCGCATCACTTTGAGCATACAAAGGTGCTCGAGGCGGAGCACAAGGCCTTACAGGAACAGATCGACGAGCTGGAAAAGAGCCAGCCGCGGATAGTGAAGCTCGACGAGCAGATCAAAAGCCTTGAGGAAGACCGAGGCAAGTTCGAGCAGTACAACAGCCGGATGGAAGAAAAGGTCGAGCGGGGACAGAAGAAGATTGAGATCATCCAGGAGGAGATTGTGCGCGTGGAGGGCGAAGTCAAGGCTGTCGAACAGGAAAAGGCAGAGTTGCAGGAGATTGTCGACAAGCAAGGCATCACGGTGCAGGATATCGACCGGATGAATGCTGAGCGGGAGAGGCTGCAAAAGGGTCTTGAAAGTACAGCTGCACGGCTTGAGGAGTCGCGTGCGCGGGTGCGCGAAAAGGAAGAGGCGGCTACCAAGCTTCTCGACGACCTGGAGAGGCTGGTCGAGCGGTACAACAGCCTTGCGTATCAGATTGGGATCATCCCGCCTACAGCGTCGAATGCGAAGGGAAATGAGTACGAGCTGAAGCTTACCGTCAACGAGGGATCGAATTTCAGCGCTTCGCAGCTGGGTAGCAGCAGCAGCAACAACCTACAGTCGTCGACATCAGTTGAATCAGATCGCCTGCTGGCCGATGCAGCGACGGGGTATCAACCGCATCATCTACTCAATCTGGATTTGAAAGGGACGGTAAAGAACAACATCATGTCGCTGCGGAAGGATATCAGCGATAGACGAAATGCGGCGCTAGAAGCAGATATGAACAACCATGATTTGTTAGATAAGATCAAGGAGGCGATTGACGATAAAGAGGCCGAGGTAGAGGGGTTGGGACACAGGGTCAGGGCGGCGGAGGAGGAGTTTGAGAAGACGCGGGAGGTGAGTGGGCTTGAAGATGCTTGTTCGGAAATAATTATATCTGAAGCTTATGTTTTGGACTAGATTACGACAGCCCAGAAGATGGCATCCGACGCACAGATTGAGAAGATGGAAAAGGAGCTGGCGAAGATGCGCGCCGGTCTGACGGAGAGCGTGCATCTGATGGAGCAGCGGGAAATCAACACTAATATCGAGTGAGTTTGTCTGGTCTAGCTCTTTTTGCTCGGGTATGCTAACGGTATTGATAGATATGAGCAATTAACTCTCCGCACCACCACTCTACGTGAGGAACTCCACTCCGAAGTCGAAAAGATACTGAACGATGTCATACGCTTCAAAGTACACATTCAAAAGTCGCTTGAGGACTATGAGCAGTTTGTCGCTGATGAGGCGGAGGCAGAGTGTTTGGAAATGGAGAAGATGGAGGAGAAGAGGAGGTTGGAGGAAGAAGAGGCGGGAGAGGAGGAGGGGGATGACGATGAGGAGGAGGATGGAGAGGAAGATGGAGACGATAGTGACGAAAAAGATGAAGAGGAGGATGGAGATGATGGTGATGATGATGATGATGACAAGGAAGATAGCGACGATGAAGAAGGGGATGAGGATGAGGTCAAGGATAAGAACGAAAACGAAAAGGACGCACAGGGCGGAGAGGAAGTTGAGCTTGCGGTTAGGCAGAGCAAGTTGAGTTTGAGGGGGAGAGCAAGAGGGAGAGGAAAGGGAAGGATGAGGTAGGTATGATGGCGATCATAATAGTGACTACAAGGGTTATGGATATGACGTTGTGCTGTCTGGAGTTGGTAGGCATGTTATACGGATTCGGAGCTGAAATGTATCATGGCGCGTCTTCTGCGTCTGTACTTGATATCTGGGAGATCAACTGAGCTTGTTGTTTCAGGGAGGTTTCTTTTATATTCACAAGAACTGGAGAGAATAATGACTTGGTTCTGAAAGGCATGATACCATGGGTTGATTCAGTTTTGATTCGTGTATAACTAGGCAAAAGGCTTCTTTGGTATTTTTTTTGTGCAAGCAATGTGATTTGATATTATAATCATTAATACGATATCGATTGAACAGGTTAATTGGCATCTTCATCACTTCTTTACATATAGATTTTATATCATCGCCTTCACCATCTATTGTCACCGTGAAATGGACAATCCATCTTTTGTTTACCTCGTCAGTCCTGCTTATTAGCGGCATTCACAACTGGCCCCTCCACTCTGCCGTAGCATCTCCCTCCACTTCTTGTCTTTGGCTGAAGTGGACATTTTGAAATCGTCACTTTCCAAAAACCAACAGTTTTGTTGTTGACAAATTCCTTTCCTTTTCTTTTTTCACAAAATAACATACAAGAAGATCTATACGAAATCTAAAATAGATATATAGAGAATAAGTCGCCACGTTCTCAAGCAATTAGAATCAGAAGGGTATTTACCGGGAAGCATTCGTAAGTGCTGGCTTCATCTTCGTTTACCCCTCGGTCTGGCCGTTGAGTTTATTGTTTCTGTTCTGCTTGAGATGGGGGAATAAGTTGATGGGAGTGAGGTATAGTAATCTAGGGGGAAGTGAAATATACCGTTGAGTTGTTTGTTAGCTTCATGTTGGTAATTGTGGACGAGTGAAGAGGATTGGGTGTCTGTATCTCATTGCGCACTATGAATTTTCACCAGTTAGCCCCTAGCTGACGAACTGCGATGCTTTACAGATTGCTTTACTAAATTCAAATAGCAACGCTTGCAAAATAATACGCTTCATAAATCATGGCCAGTCCAGCTGTACCGGCTAGGCCAGTCCGCTCCACCCAGAATCTCGCAGCTGCTCACTCGTCACAATTGGCTGCTCCGAAAATCCCTCCGCGTCCTGATCGACAAACTCATGATCGTTCTATTTCTCCATCTCATCGAGGATTCGACAGGTCTCCACTTCATGGTTCTTTGTTCGCCACGCCTGGCAGTGACAATTCCAGCGATGAGAAGAAACTGAGAAACGCTTCAAATAACCCTCATGAGCATGGTTACGGCCGGAAACAGACTTACCATTCAGCCAGTCGGAAAGATGCACCTTCATTGCGCCGCCCTCCAAGTGTTTCGGCCATGCCTTCTGTCGGGCAGGAAGGCCACGAGTATGCAAGCTTGGAGGGTGAGTATGCTGAGGCAACGCCAAAAAATCACCCTGGAGTTCCTGAACAGACCAGCGTGAAGCAAGACCTCCCTCTGCATGCGCCCAAGGCTTCGCTTTCATCTGCTACTGCAAAGTCGAGGATTTCTGTCGTGACCCGCACAGATTCGACCCAAGCTGCGGCGATTGGGATTGGGAGACCACCGAGCACATCTCAGGATGAGAAAATGGCAAACAGCAGCCAAGGCAATAGCAGAAGTGGCAGTGCTGCTGCTAATCGTCGTCAAAGCCGTGGAGAAGGAGATTACCACGATGGTCAGCCACTACGATCAGCTTCATCGCAAGATCGACCCTTGTCAAGCCAGTCGCAAAAGGATGAGTATGAAGAGCAGGGAATTCCGGAAATAGGACTACAGGTCCCGATGTATCCTAACGCAGGCGACGTTCAAGCTCCTACTCCGTCACCATTTCACCAGCCCGATGCGACGAATCCTCGCAGCCACACGAAGAGGCGAAGTACACGCGAGGTCTTTACCGGACCACCAGGCAGCTACGGCCTTCACGGCCACGGTGTAGAGCCGCGTGATCCGTTCGAGAGGGCTTGGTATGAGAAGCATCCCGATGAGCTGAAGAGAGATGGGCATGGAGAGTATGGTCCTGGAATTCATGGTGTGAGATCGGAATGGGCATTGAGCAGTAATGATCTGAACAAACTTGTTCACGACAAAGCGCATCAAAGTGCAGGTTTGGGTATGTTTATTATCATTCCGCATCTAGGTGTCAGTTTATGCTGACGCTGTACAGGCGCTTCTGACGAAGCTCCATTGACTGGCATGCCAGATGAGCAGATTGGCTATATGGCTTCCGAGGAGTATGCAATGCGCTTCACCTCGCCACGACCAGCGTCAGCAGCCGTTGGCAAGAGAGGTAGCATGAGTGCAGAGACGCCGCTTCGACAGTCTTTTGTTCCGGATGATGATGAAAAAGCTAACGATGCAAAAACCCTCGAGGCGAATGATCAGGCTGTGGAGGACGACTTGGAGGATGAAGTTATCCATATTGATCCTACTAGCCGTCGCATGAGCAGAGCAGACGAGGATTACAAACAAGAAGGCGAAGGACAGGAAGAAAATGTTGATCAAGATGTTGATGACGAGACTGTCCCAGACGTATACAGCGCTCCTATTCTTGCAGCTGATGAGGTTGCAAAGAATCCAGAGGCAGAGTACATGCAGCCGGCTGTGCCGCCCGAATGGGAACGGTCACAGTCAGCGGTGTACATTGACTCCGATGAGAATAATGTGCTGAGAAGGAGTAACAGTCGTAATAACAGCAGACCCAACAGCAGACCGACTAGCTTCCATGCACCGACCTCTGGTGCAGCTAATCCGATGGTGCGGCTTATGAATAACGACGAGCACGAACATTCTAGTACCCCGCTGGAAGAGATTCATGAGTATGAACCGTTGTTCCCAAGCGACGAGGAAGAAGGGAATGATGCAGGTGTCAAAGATAGAGAGAAGAAGATGATGAAGACGGCGCAAAGACCAAAATTAGACGCACATAGCCATCGGTTTCCCAGCATGGACATTTGGGAAGACACTCCGGGAAGTCTGCAGCTGCAGACAGTCGTTGCCACCCCTCAGCTACCAGCTGAAGAGGAGGCCTCTGCAGCAAAGAAGTCTGCCGCGGGAGTATTTGAATCACCTGAAGCGGAAAAGGCTCGCAAGGCGAATGAGGGTATGACTGACGCTGACAGAACGAGCTTCCTGCCACAAAAGGCTAAGCTGATGGCTGATCCACGATTTAAGCCGGGTGTGCGGGAAGAGATGGACATGCAACAGCAAGACCGACCTGGAAATTCAGGTAGTCGTCGGCCTGGCATGCATCCGCGCTTCCCCAGCCGCGACGTGTGGGAAGACTCACCTGATCATTCGAAGCTGGTGACGACGGTGCAGAATCCGCAAGAACGCGAAGAAATAGAAAGTGCTACCTCAACCACCGCTGCAGGCGATCGATTTACGGCAAACCCGGCCATTCCTCCGCGTCCTCCGCGGAAAGACGCTTCTTCTCAAATGCAGGACAAAGAGGGGCTAAAGGATACATCGAAAGAGCGCGCTCAACCTGCACTGCCAGATCGTCCGAAGCCTAAACTCCCTACTCGGCCTGCCAGGCTTGCTTCGAAGGAAAGCAGCGAACAGAGCCCCTTGAGCCGTACAATGTCCATGGGCTCGGAAGAGAGTAATGGTAGTTCGACGAATAACGCAGCAGCAGCAGGGGCAGAGTCAGGAACGAATAACGGCACATCGGTCGCAGCTGTAAAGACAAAGCCATCGCTTCCACCTTGGCCGGGCAACAAGATTGCTGCACTCAAGGCAGGTTTCATGAGCGACTTGAACAGCAAGCTGAAGATGGGACCGGCTGCAGTTATGAGCAGGGGGAGGGAATCACCAAAAAGTGAGGATGGCGAGGGTGTAGATGGTGTGGAAGAAAAGGAGAAGGATCCGATGAAAGACGTGCGGAAAGGGAGGGCCAAGGGTCCGGCGAGACGGAAGCCTGCTGCCGTTGCTGCTGCCGGTGCGACTGCCGGAGGACTAACTGCATCATCGGGCAAGAAAGAGGAAGAAGTCTTACTATCAATAAGCGCGGCGAGTGTCGTATGGCGGCTAGATGTTCACGATGATGATGGCGGATACGGCAAAGTCATCGTCCCTGGCCTTGACTACATCAAGACAGCCGACGTGACTTCATCACCACCTCAAGACGCAAGAGCTGCTGCTGCACGGGCAAAAGATACCACGAACGATGATACCAGCGGCGTCAACACGCCGGGCACAAGCACAAACACCTCATCCTTGGCACGATCGATAGACCTGAAGAGCTCCAAAGTCCAGGACGCAGACGCACCGCTCATGACGTCGACGGCCGTGCAGACCGGGCACGTCGACATTAACGTTCCGGCGCTCGGGCATGGGGGAAGTGGGCGTGACGATGACGATGACGATCGTGGTGGTAATGGCAATGGTAATGGTAATGGCGATGCTGGTGGTGGGCGCGGTGACGGTAGAGAAAAGATGACGGTTTACATTGGCGGGGCGGCGCCGGAGGAGGGGAATGTTGTGGTGAAGCATGGGCTAGACGGTACTGGCGATGGAGATGTTGAGAGGGATGGCGGTGGGAATGTAGATTCTAGCGGTGGTGGTGGTGGTGGTGATGATGGAAAGGGAGAGGTGGTGGGTAGTGTGAAGAAGAGTGACGAAGTCATCATCGAGGATGCGGATGGGGAGGAGCGGGTGGTGAAGAGGGCGGGCGAGGATGTTTGAGTGGGTTTGGGATCGGGTTTTGCTTTTGGCTTTTGGTTTTTTTAGCTTTTAGATTATATCTATATTTTTATATTCATATAAATGGATATACTGATATGTTAAAATGTGGATATTAGAATAAAAAATGGTTAGGATCTTTTGCGAAATGGTCTAAGATCTTACTGCACAAAGCACGTGTTTCTCTGAAGTGTAATGTATCTCAAGATAAATAGACAGAGGAATCGGTTGTTAGTCTTGTCTGGACTGTGACTTAAATGTTTGGTGTTGAACGGTGCTCGTGATGGAGCGGGTTTCGGACAAGTGAACGATCATCACGGCAGAAGCGACACTACAGTCCCTATAGCCATTTAACCCAAAGTTATAAGAAGATGGGTTACTCGATAGATTGGTCAATAGGTGGATAGCTTGAACATGATTGTTCTGGAGATGAACATGTTGGAGATGATAGATGGATAGATGGATAGTGTTGTATTCCTAGATTAACCCGACAACCTGACAGATTGACCGCCTGACGATTAGACAGCCCGACAACCTGGCAACCTAGCAACCTGGCAACCTGGCAACCTGGCAATCTGACAATCTGGCATCGCGAGCAACCTGACAGCTTGACAGCTTGACAGCCTGACAACCTGACAGCCTGACAACCTACAACGCAAGCAACAAGAACAGTTATAAGCATGAAACAAAAGAATGCTGGTATAGTGCAACGAACCGATAACAAACACAAGAGACATGACCGATAACTAACATGATTGGTGAAAAGAAAATAAGAATGAACTGATCGAACTTATTGGAGTGTAGAAAGGAAAGGAAAACGAAATGCAGAAAGGAGATGAACTCGAGATTTAGAAATAAAGAGATACAGAGATACTGCTCTGGCGTTGTTGCGGTAGCATAGCACCACAGCTTTCGGATACGTGTTCGCGTGTGCAGATGCTCTTCAGCTTTCTGCTTCTCACATGTCTCGCGCAGTAAGCCAGCCAACTCCACTTCCCATTTAACAGTAATCTCCTGAATCTGTCCCTGTCCTATTGGCAATCCGAAATGTGCTTCTGTTGTTTCGGTATACGGCGAAAAGCCAAAAGTGTGAGACATGTAAAATGCAGATTGCAAACTAAAATAGGTAGAACATGCTAATCTGGAAAAATATTTCCGAATCTGTTCTCCCAGTACATCTCCAACCCACAACTTTTGTTCTCTTTAGAAATGCAATTTAAATACTAAAAAAAAAGCAAAACTAAACAATCATCTGCGCAACACCCTGTCCTCCCAGCGTCTTGCTCCCGACAAAACCCTGCCCTTTCACTCCCGCGGCTACATAGCAGAGTGCCGCGAGCATGAGGAGGACCGCCGCGGCGACAAGACTTGTGCCCTTGACGATGAGGCTAAGCCACTGCACCACGCTCATGAGGCCGTACATACCGGCGCGCATGTAGTTTGTGGTGAAGCGGCGGATGAAGGCGTCGAAGTTGGCCGACGTGGGACAGATGCGGAGGAGGAGGGGGACTTCGATGAAGAGGAGGATGAAGGAGCATGTGCTGGCGTGTGTTAGTATGGATGTGGCATGGAGGGCTTGATGGAGATGTGAAAGGTATACGTACAGACAGATGATGCTAAAGATGATGACGAAGCCAAAGTGGAAAATGTTGGCAATGCCGAGGGCAAAGCACAGAACGATGCAGAGAATGCCGAGCCTGGGATCGAGGTGTTAGTCGGGAATATAATAATGAATAAAAATGAAATAGTTAAAGCATGAATATTCAGGGAGGTCGTTGTAGCACATTAAGAATGTTCATTAATGGCGAACGTCATCCTCTGCCCTCATCTTGCGCAGGCTCTATTAGAGATAATTGCACAGTGTGCATTATTCTGACTTAAACTGCCAACATAAACACCTGAATGCTGCAAATATCTCGTTCGGTACTACCATGCGGCTAGTAAAAGGTACCGTGAGGCTACGCATTTTCGACCCAGGGCCCACAGAGGCTTAGGCAATGAAAGACGGTACTAACCATTGACCATAAATACCTATCACATCACTTATCAGCACTTTGTTATTCTCAGAGCCAAAGATTATCAAACAGTCTACATACTAAAATTCCGCGACTTGAACTCTTCAGCCAACGTCATCGTGAACAGAATACGGCTGTGCTACGCAGCAAGACCAGAGCAATTTTTCTGTTCCACTTTCCTGGACGTTTCGCTATCCGTTTGGACGAACCACAATTATGGAATGTATCCCCAAATCTTTTTCGGTAACGGACTGACTGACTAACTGATTTTACAGTGCAGTTGGTGAAGCTCGTTCGTTCTCTTTGTCCTTCTATGTCTTGTGCTCTTTGATTATGTTCTTCTCTTATGTCGAATGCACTGCTCTTTTGATGTAACAGGCCGCTAATAAGGAAAAACAAGCTGCCTTCTCTTCTTGTCTGATGAGTTGTTCTTTCTTTCCGCTGGCGCACTGCTGGGTGATTCCTCCTCTATCCGTCCAGTTGTACCGGAATCTCGTAATACTCTATCAATCAATGCCGTGTCGCTTAGCTTTACTTGAAATTGAAGATGCCAGCCAGTCCCAGCGGAACTAGACCTGTCAGAAAGTCGCTGATTATTTCTCTTCGTACTTGTGTTTGGTGAAAAATTGAATAAGTTTAGACTTTCTTATTGATGGCCACTTGTAACCAGCAGATCCACGTATTCAAAAAAGGCTGAGTCTTGGCATGACCCTGCTAAAACCGGGTGTTACTGACTAGCCACGGCAGGCCACTGTCACATCTAGCGCAAGGAGATATATTTAGCACGGCTCATGTCTCAATTGTCTTACTACATCAATGGAGTTCGACCAAATCAGCTTTTTCTATAGACTTTTGTCACAAACATCAAAGGAAAAAGAAAGATGAATACAATTGCTGGAGAAAATTGGAAAAGAACGTGAGAAATAGCGTCTTTTGGATCTCCAGTCGCTTAAAGGAGAATTCCACATTCAAACATGGAAATGAATTTCAGACATCTACCCAGCACACAGACTTCGTAAACAACTCTTCTACGTCCACCAAACATCCAAAACCGGCACAGACACACTATATCACGCTCTCATCAGGCTGGCAGAGTATATACTTTGTCCTCGCAACAACTTCCGAGTGCGGCTCTCCCACTCGGATCTTCGCCGGCGGGCCGTTGAAAGCGCTCACCGTGCAGCTGATGAACTCGCGCTGAGCCTCCAGCAACACCGCATGCTGAGTATCTACCACTTCCGCCGACCGCAGCACGAACTGTATCTCGCTCCTTTCGTCGAGCGTTCCAACGTAAAAGTTGAACCTGCCTTCAGGCGATTCAAGATAGACGGCAATGGTGCCGTCGCCGTCGCCGAAGTAGCAGTAGCACCTGTCCCACGATTGACCTACAGTTCCTGTATCCGTACCAGTGCGTGTATCGCTGTCCTTGCCCTGGAAGCTGATTGGCCTGTCCGGCGTGAAGAGCGGTGATAGTTCGACTTTATATTCGTTCAGTCGGCTAGCGTCATCTCTGACCTTGCGCCGGAAAAAGCATCTGGCATCATTTGTTTCGACTGATGCACTTTTGATGGGTGTGTCTGGGCTGATCTGTTGTGCGAACACTTTTCCTGGTTCAATGTTTCTTTCGATGACTTGACCATTGATCGTGAGGCGTAACTGTCTAATTTCTTCTATAGCGTTGCTAAAGGAAGACAACGCGAGGACTGATAGAAGGGCGTACGTAAGAGAAGCGTGGAGCTTTGTGAACTTCATTTTAGTCTATATTGCAAAGTAGACAAAGAAAAAGAGATGAGGAGTTAGGTGTCCGAAAGGAGAGTACTTAGTATTGATTGCAAACGTTGACAATCTGGTGAACAATATATCCCAGTACTCTTGAATGGTATAAAGTCCACGATTTCTTACTCTAGCTATCCACATTCAAAGACGACATTGACCATTAGACATAAGCCAAGGTGAATTCATAAATCTAAAAGGAGCGACAGTATAGATTACAGAAGTCCTTGTAATCATACATGTAAATCTCGCAGAGCCACCATTCATAGCACAGAAACGTCAGTTTTATCCATATATTGCAGAACTGCCGTTTTCAGTATTCCAACCGACTCGACATCATTTACAGTTGAACAGTGGTTGGTTACTGCTCTAAATGGGATTAGTGAGTTTCATGCCTAGTTTTATATCTTGAAGCAAATCAGGATAAATACAAAATAATGATGTCCCGTTCTGGTAGCTGCAAGTATGGCATATATAAAATTTACAGTAGTGGACTGAGTCGTACTTAAATGTAGCAGGTGATAATAGACGATGTTAACAGTATTTCGAATACGTCCGTATAGCATAGACGAGTCTACCAGAGAAATAGAGGAATTTGTCCAATTTCAAGAAACAATACATTCCCAAAATTCCAAACGCAATGCCTGTATTAAAACATCTCCAAAAATCCTCAATTCCACATCACATCATTGCTACAAACAATCGAAGTAAGCGGACCAACCGGTCTCCTCACCGGCGCGCCCGGCCACAACTTCACCGTATGACCCTGGTCAGTACGCAGCAGACAGGTTATTAGCTCATTCGGCACGTCCAGCATCGTCACATACTCGATCCCGGAGAAAACATTCGGGTCAAGTCTCAACAGGACCCTTCCACGACTGTTCAACTGATCGGAGATAAGGTTAAAGGCGCCGGTCTTGCGCTCATAGTATATCGTTACCGTTGGCTGCTCTTCCTGCTTTGGTCGGTGGTAGCACATGAGATGGTCCCAGTCCGGACGGCCGGCTCCTCCCTCCAACGGTGAATACTGATAGGGACGGTCGAGATGGAAGACGGCCGAGGTCTCAATCTTTTCACCGTGCCAGCGCCGCATCTCGTCTTCCTCCCGGCGGAGAAAGCAGCCTACGTCTCGGCTGATGACTCTTACGGTCTCCACGATCGCGCTGGGTTTCAGCCCTTGTATCAGCGGTTTGCTGGGCGTGATGTCGCCATGAACCGGTCGGTTGTTTACGAGAACATGAATTCTTCCATTGCGCTCTATGGCTTCGACGGTCGTAAGTGAGAAGAGAAAACAATAGATGAACGTGTACAACAAAAGGTGTGTCAGCAATCGAACTTGCATTGTGATCTGGGTACCAAAAGATGATGCGATAAAGCATTTCTTATCTCTTTCTCTTGAGATGATAAACTCTGATTGACGGAAGCTGCTGCCCAGACTTGTACTTGAAAATACTCAAAAGTCGACAGCTGCTACTTATATACGCAAGAAAATCGTACAACGGACCGGTACAGCGCTATATTGAGCAAGTCCTAACCATGACTTGAGTAAACTTGTCTCCAGTAAGACTGAGTCATGATAAAACCAACCATGCCATGCAGTAAAACACGTTACGACGTCCTCAACGAGGAAATCGGAACAGCAAAGGAGACGTGACTATAGCAAAGCATTTCTCATATGAGAGAGATGGGATATCGTTTAGTCTGGCACCTTGACTTATCACAATCGTAAAACGTAGTTGGCGATCTTCCTCAAAGATGATTGTACTTGTTCCGGGCTCGTTTCTGCTCCTCCCCAAGTCGTTGAGGTCTTGGAGTAATTCATTTCATTTGGCTTGTAATCGGATTATTTGATTAATCAACGCTGTGATGCGAGTCTTTTCAGATTTTCAATAGTTTAGTACAGACTATAAAATAGAGTTCATACTACAACGCCAAGGTTGACCACTCGGAGCGACTAAACATTGATTTCTCAAACATGTATTTACAATAATAATATCTGGATATATACAATCTCTTAGTTTGCAGTTGCGGTCTGAAATAAAATCCCTTCTCCTACCGCAATCCGATTCTGCCAGTTTTGCTTAAATCTAACAGTTCACTAATTTCTATATTGCTGGCACCTCAGACAATCAACATCCCCCACCGGCTGCACAAGAGGCTTATCCAGCCGATATCGTTGCCCGTCCTTTGTCACCAACACACATCTGACATCTTGATGCGGCACCTCCAGCAGCGCCGCCTTTACCACATTCTCTCCCGTTCCCTGGCTGGAATCCAAACTGAAAATCTTCGTTCCCTCTAGATATCGTCTGTCGTTTGCAACTAGATTAACAGTGTGAATCTCCTTTTGCATCGATGCAAGCTCGAGCAAGATGACAGGTACGGCTGTGTGGCGGTGGCATATGACCTCCTCGTAATACAGATCCGGTTTAAAGCTCTCCCTCTCTCCCTTCCCTACTTCTCCCAATCGCTGCATCTCTTCCTGCTGCCGCTGGGGCATAGTACCTAGCGGGCCAGACTGTCGCATCGGCCCTGCCGCTATGGCCGCTTCGTCAAGGGGCCGGTGTTGAGTGAAGGGAGGCGTGATGAAGCGCATTGCCTGCAAATCTTCACTGTCCTCGCGGATAGTGCCATAGTAGGCACTATTGGCGTCGGAACCATACTCTGAAATGAGGATATCACGCTCTCCCCACAGAAAACACTTTAGTCGTGGTGGACCAAAGATAACGCGTGCGCTCTGTACAATGCGCAATGGGAAGCTCCTGCTCGCCCAGCCATTAGAGGGGACGTCGAGGAAGATATCTTCGGCGCTGTCCTCGGCGAAACCTGCACTTTGTATAATAACTTTGGCCGTTATGTCTTCGGGAATTTCGCCATTGTCGTTTGAGTCAGAATTGCGGGACCAGGGAAGACGGGCTTCGGTGGATGATGAGAGAGTGAAGATTATGAACACGATAAGAAATAATACATATTTTGACCGAACTTTGAAGATGTTGTGACATTCGTATCGGGGCATTTTTAATAAGAGATTAATGGTTTTGGATATGTAAGTGTCCATAAATAATCATTTTGGCTATGGTTCATTTCCTCGTAAGTAGATCTTCTCATAATACGGAAACCGTTGTTGCTCGTTAGCTTGAAGGTAGAGGTTTGAGATAAATAGACATATAACGACAAACTAACAGTGTCTCAACTCCTGATAAAGGAATAAATTAAAGTTATAAAATGACAAAATGAACCTTTGGAGTAGGTATCATCGGAATGTTTCATATTTCGCCCTCTTTCATAACCACCTTCCTTTCGCACCCATTAACAAAGAGCGACTCTATAACTCTTTTCTTAGTATTATTTAGCTTTCAAATGCATATATATGACACCGCCATTTCAGATGAGATGAATGAGACGCGACACCGCTGGGATGATGAGCTCGGTATTTCACAGTACTAGAACCCATGCTCAGCGGAGCGTAAACAACGCTTTTCCCGGTATTATGGTAATATATCATATTTAATGCTGGCGCTACTGCCACTTATCTCGAAGCTGTCTTATTCAGGTTGCACTTGACATTCAAGTTTGTATACGTGAGTATTGAGAAATCTTGGAGGCATAAGTATTATCAGTGATGGGAAAGCGTTTGTGGTTTCGCGGTCGTAAAGCTGAAACTGGCTAACCCCATCAAGGATCTGCCTAGGATAGATTTCCAATTCAGTAGTGACGTTTCCGATGGCTACAGATAATCAGCCAATGTCTCCAATAACAACAATGTAGAAGCTCAGGTACCTCGGAGAAATTCAACATATATATGGCGAGCGAAGGCCGTATGCAAAGTACTAACAAGATGTTATCCCGTCTTTTTGCTGCTTCAGCTTATCTGCTTTCAGTTCGTTTCACAGCATAGAGCTGAGCGTTTCTGATTAACCCAGGCGGTAAATGCATGCAATATGCGGTTGACAAATATCTCTTCTATGTTTTTGCCGTGAAATGTTCGTGCTGTCTATTGAGCATTTGCTTCAAACTCACTAATAATCGTCCTTGGAAAATCCGCTTCCCTTACTCTTGAATCTCGTATTCAAGGAGTCTCAAAAATACTTTCTCTCAGTAGAATTTTGCAATAACTTCACAAACAGTAATTGGAATAACAGTTGATGCTAATGACGGTTCTATCCCTCAAGCGACAGCTTTACGGATTCCTGTTCATATGTAGAGGACCTTATGATGTGTCTGCCGTGAGCTAGTAAGAAAACTGTTCATGTCGGCATTAGGTTGGTATTTGCGTTGATCATGCTTGATTAAAATACAACAACGCCGATGCAGAGATTATGGATTACTATAGTCGATGACGAGATAAACGCTATTTTATCTCATGGAAACAGCTGCGAAAGAAAACGGGAAGTATCCCTTCCAAGCCATAATAAGATCACTATTCAAATGCTTGAACTTCTCACACAATAGAGCTGAAGAGTCTCTTGACCGTGCTGAACGCGCATTTTCTTTAATCTGTATTTCTTGAAAAGGTTCTTTATTCGCCTCTCATACACTTCACTGGTGGGGTGAGGAGCTTCGCTTCCTCCATTCGCTAGTAGTAATTCAACTATATTCATCCGACTCTCAGATGCGCCAACCAGTTTAACTGCATGCCACAGAGATGTCTTATGATTTGCATCTTTGGCGTTAACATCAACACCATTCCGTAAAAGATATTCAACTTTTTCTAGCTTATTATGTATAACAGCGAGATGGAGTGGTCGATAGCCTCGTGAGTTGTTGATTTGGGGAGCATTTAAATCAACTCGAAAGACAAAAATAACTTCTAGAAAAGATACATCGCAGTCCAAGCTTGCTACGATACTGTGCACGAGTAGATTGCCCTGATCATCCGGGACGTCGAACTGGATCGTCTCTCGATTAAGTAGCCTATTAAATACTTCCTTCCTTACGTTGATGTCTCTAATGATCAAGGAAGAGCGAAGAGCGAACGCTTTTCTACGCAGAATCTATGCATAATCAGTACGAGATTGTACATTATCAGCGATGAATTTACCTGATCTGGGTTAGATGTTGCCTCAATAGCGTGTATAATTGAACTGATATTTCCCTCTCTAACAATGATTTCGAGTTCTTCTTGGAAATTATATGATTCCGTCGGTGTTAATGATGTCAGAGTTGGCGGACGTTTAAGAGGTGTCGGCGGCGTCGGTGGTGTTTGGGGTGTAGGTGGTGTTGGTGGTGTTTGCGGTGTTTGGGGTGTTGGTGGAGGATCATCATCAGTGTAGGAGATACTGGGACGGTCTGCTGAATAGTGTTTAGGTAAATATGATACTCAAACTAGCTTTAGGGTCTGAAATCATCGCACACGTATTGAAGCGAAATCATCTATGAAAAGTTTCACTGACTCTCTCTCACTTCCACACCCAGAAGTTCCTTAATACAAGTTCTGACTATTGCGTAATTTTGGTCATCGGCGGTTTCATATCTCCCCATATCTCGATGGTTGCTGTAGAGAATGTTGGACGTCTCGTTTGGAGAGTTCAATACCGCTGATTCCTGGCTAACTATCTATATTTAATGACAAAACTGTTAGAATCCGTTAACTACACCAGAGATCATCATACTTACAAGCCTATCTCTAACTTGGGGTATCGTCTCATATAGCGAATATATCCTCACATGTGAGGATACTCTTTCGAACCTTGATGCAGTCTGCGCGAGACTTCTACTATTTGATCTCAAGTCTCGGACAAGTAATGATCTTTCGGCTCGAATGCCACATGCGCTGGCTATCTGCCCAAGTATATCACCTATATTCGCTACCTGCGAGCCTCGATGAGGTGTAGCTAAGAAGACAACTCCAACGGTTGACGAGCAGATGGTCGAATACTGTGGATTATCATAAGCCTGGACCAGAGCCTAAATATTTATGATTAACAAAAGTCTTCGTACAGCCGTGAACATGACATACATGTTTGACAACAATGCCACCAAGCGAATGACAAATCCATATGATTTTGTGATCTTCCTAAAACCACATCAATTCCCTGTAATGACCAAGATGGCCGAATTGTCAAAGAGGACTTGTCCAGCTTACATCTACTCCACGTTGCGTGCTCCTAACCCGGAAAAGCAAATCATCCGCAAATTGCGATGCTGTCAAATTAACCGTTCTTCGTGAGAATCTTGCATTGGCATCATAGCCATATGTCCAGATTCTAGCGCTCGTCATGGTTTCGTTATTCGCGATAGCTTCAGGCAAAAAGTCCCGAAACCAGATGGCATGACTTCGAGGATGCTGCCAGGTGCGCGCCGGGCCTCCGTCAAGGCCATGAACAATGAAAATGCTGTCATGGTCCTGTTAGAAACAAATCACATTTCATCTACCAGACAACCGTACTCGCAAGTGTATCTGAAGCCATGTGTATGGGACTGAACCAAATAAAGGCCTGGTTCGTCATTTCCCAAAAATTGTGGGAAAAAACTATTATCAGACTATTCAGGTCAGACTGTGCATGCGCTTTTCAACGGATGTGACGCTGACCATCTCAACTGTTGATACAATAGATCAGTACGGCGTAAGGTCTGAGGAAGGCAAAACAACAGCCTAAGTTACAGCCGATCATCGACGACTAGCCTTTACTTCAGACATGCCATTAATTAAACACTTGCTAGAAAACGGCAAGTAGCAGAGAATTCCCCAGAACCAATGTGTCAATTACTATAATTTCCATGTTAAAGGCCAGCTGCACCCTTTGCGAAAGCTTTTTCATGAAAGTACTCATACTCCGGCTGAATGTTCGAAGATCTTTTTACTGTTATCAGGCTGCACCTAATAAGCCGGTAAATTGGTCCATTAAAACACCCCATCGCTGCCATATTCGGTCTGAAGGATTTGTAGTGGCGCTGGCGGGTAAAGAAACGAGGCGGGCAAGTCATGAAGTGATGAGCTTTCCTGCTTGCAGAAAACTTAACACAGCCTGAACTGTCACAAATTCCCATCCTTCAAATGCATACAGGATGAGTGAGGCTCTGCTGCCAGGCCGTTATAATGCAGGCTCAATGCCTCCATTCGATAGCTGTATTGCGTGTCAATTGCTTATGGAATATAATATATAAATCGATGCTTTGTCAATTATCGCGAATCTCAAACTTCTAGTGACATGAAAGTGTTATTGCAATAATCTGTCATGGAAAATTCATTCGAGAGTCCTTCGAGTGTGGAGAAACGGGCTGGTGATATTGAATACAGTGCTCCACCGGTACTGAAAGCGGCAGCGTACCAGAAAAAACTCTGACAAAAAACACAGACACGATGGCAACGGTTCTTACGAATTTTCGCAAGCTATGACGTCTCGTTCGAAGGGGTCAGAAATGGGGAGTGAGTTTTCGTATACAGAGCTCCTTGGCCTTAAGGCTAAGCCATCACAGAATAACGAACCCTGTTCCTCATCTCAGAGACCTTAACAGCAAAGTAGTCTCACTTAAGCATGACAAAGGTCTGCCAGATGATCTCGTCACAGACGACGAAATGCAACGCGGGGCTGATCTAGCGTTCTACGGTCATGATCTTAACGGTGTCTTAAATGATACCGAAGAGGTAGCGGTAAAGAGGACAGCTTCGCTGAATATACTGCGCGATCCCAAGGAGCAGATTCTCACCTTTTTGATCTGCATCTTGTCATCGTTCACTCAGGGTTGGAATCAAAGCGCGAACGGGAACCTTGGTACATGAGATTGGATTTCGATGCTGTATAGGCGTTTTTACTGGCGGCTCAAGTGCTGACGTTGGTGTAGGCTGGCCGACTGAGTTTAATCTCAAAGTCGACTTTACCCAACCTACAAGCTTGGACACGTGGAAATTTGGCGCTGCAAATGGTATGAAGCTGCTTTGCTGAAAGTAAATTCGTGGATATTCAAACGTGGTCTAACAATTTAACAGCTCTCCCGTGGTTCATGGCTGCAGTCGGCGCACTTCTTACAGACGTTCTACAACATGAACTATTTGGAAGGTGAGCGTATGCTCTATACCCGATTAGATGAAAACCCTTAAAGAGCCGCTAACAACTTTTTAATACAGACGATATGCGACAATGATAGCGGCTATATGTTCCTTAGTGGGTTCGGTCTGGGCCTCACAAGCCAACAGCTGGCACGTTCGCGCAGATCATACAATATCATGAGCTAATAACCGTTTAGGGAAAGTTTCATGGGCGCAAAGGTCTTTCTTGGGGTGAGCCGATTAGGGTTATAAATAATATAGCGTACATAAGAAGATTCTAACGAGAGAAGATTGGGCTAGGAGCTAAAGCTGCCGTTGTCCCTGTGTGGGAAGCTGAGTTTTTACCAGCTGCAAAGCGAGGTACGTTATTCTTAGGTTTTCATTTGTGTCAACACTAATGATTTCTCTAAGGTCCTTATTTGACCAGTTGGCAGACCTTTACGGGTATGTTTCAGAGGGAGAAAGCTATCTTAGGCGTTTTAACAGATCGATACAGCGTTGGGAATCTTTGCTGGCTCCGTTGCGACGTTCGTTTTTAGGGATGATTGGAGGAAACAGGTGATAAGGTAAACATCACTATCAGTGCTACGGATGTTGAAGCTTTTAGACTAACACGTCTGTCCATAGTGGAGCGTTTCCCGCTCTGATCCTCATCATTATTATTTTTGCAGGAGTAGAATCACCGAGATGGCTCATGGTCCGGGATGTCAGAAACCATTTTTGCAGAGCAATGTCCGTTCTGCAGCGTCTGAGGGGAAACAGAGTTGTTGCGGCAAAGGAATTTATCGATATACATTATTCAATTCAAGTTAGTCCCGCTCAATGGATGCAAAAGGCTGTATGCATAAGAGTAACAATATGTCAGGCTGAGCGATTGCTGTTTCCACCACATTCGAAAGAGGCTGTGAACCTTGAGGATGCTCTGGAATACGAACGAGGGCGTGTCAAATGGCATAAACGGATTGCATACTTGTTTTTAATCCCAAGGTATGCTTATCGCAATTCTGAAGTTTTCTGTTATGCTAAAAATCACAGGTATCGTCATGCTATGATTGCGTCTGGTATAGTGGTCAGTGCTTTTGGATTGTAGCTTCTTAAATTATACATGCTTACTTTACTCCCATTAGATGCTATCACAGTGAGTTTCATATACAAGACTTAGCTGTTTCTTTTTGATCACTGACCGCACGTGTTAGACAAATGAGTGGAATCAACATTTTAGCATTGCTCTACTCTTCTTTCTTCTCCAACGATGATGGAAGCTTAGAGCTTGACGGTGAGACGGAAGTACTTCGCCTCGGTGTCGCTTTTGGCATAGTGAACTTTTTCTTTAGTGCTATAGGCTTCTTCTTTGTCGACAAGGACCGTTTTAAGATATTCGGTCGGTTCCGGGGTCGTCGGTTTCTGTTGCTCTTTTCCCTCATTGGAGGCGCCCTGGCTCTAATGGCTGCTGCGCTTACTTTTAGCTTTGGCGGGAGTAATGCAGCGATGATTACCTGGATTCTTGTTTTTACTGCGGTGTACAGCCCTGGTGAGTTCACTTTACAGATTGGAAGACGGCCCTGTTATTGTGATGTGTCTAATAAAGATTAGGGGCGGGTGTCATTCCTTTCTTGTACTCTGCCGAAATCTGGGGTAATGAGATGAAAGGTATTATTTACCTTCTTAATTTATTCGGCAACTGACTGTGACTACAGAGCTTGGATTCTCATTTGCCGTTTTCTTGAACTTTACAGGTATTTCGCTACTATACCTGTTCTTGTTGCTTACGATTGACGAGCATACAGGCTCCGGTCTCATTGCGCTGTTCACTCCTCTTGGTTTCAATTGGGGACGCGGGAGACTTCTTGGAACATTCAGCGGCCTTAACGCCATAGCAGCTATCCTAGTAAGTAATCTAGCCTTTCCAATCGTCGTCTTTCATTGTTTTTCTGCCCAGGTTCGGAATTAAGGTCTTAACACTTCCATTCAGGTATACTTCTTCGTACCTGCATTCGACAGATCCGCTTCTATCGAGCAGTTCAACTGGCTGTTCCGTCGGCCGATGGGAGAATTTGCCAAGGGGAAATTACTGCGACTATGGCCGTGGTCGCGGTAGGAAGGCTACTTTGTGAATATTTCTCGAGTCCTTGACTTAAAGTCGCTGCTTTGGCACATTGTCAATGTATTTTTATTTCTATTGTACTGAACATAGTAACTTGGCCTCCTCGTTGATCCTTAAAGCAAACTTGAATTTATCAAGGTGTATAAGACTCAAAGCAACTTTTGAATAAAAGTTTGTTTCACATAGAACGTTGAAACAGGAGTACCGAAGAAATGTACAATTATTATTTTTCTTGCCTCGCAGCTCAAATAGAAATTATTTTCACTGCAAAATCTCTAGATGGACAAGGTTGTGCATTATAGATGTTTGACTACACGTATAATTGGCAGTTGTTGATATACGAAAGTGACTGTTCCTGTCAAACACGTTTCTCACCTAAAATTTCACCAATTCATTGTATTTGGATTAGACTATTGAAGCAATCGTTATTAGCATCCGTTAATCTTTGCATAGATCAGACATAAACATAAATCGATCTAAGTTGATATTCATCCTTTTTGAAAATTAAGATATTACGCTCTAAGGAACTTACCTCCTCAGCGTTGAAATACCTTCTCAACTCTCCAATGACTCAGTTAGTTTCAGGCTGTCCAAAACATTACTGAAGCTTCAACTATTAAAGTTACTCTTACTATTCTTCATCTCTTCATAATGATCTGATCACTCTTTTCTTATTTACGCCGAAGGGGGGTTGTTTTAAGTTAGAGTTAACTTCGTGACTAACATCATTTTGGCTGGTATAAACATTCAACACGGTAACGACCAACGAAACCCCAAACCTAGCTTTTTCTCCTCATGAAACATGGGTCATTTTGACAAGATGCTTTTCCCAGTCTCACTTTCCCATTTGATTTTTGCAATGATGCATTACTCGCCGAATGTGGTCGAGTTTCCTTGCTCCAAGGCAGAACTATGTGATACCTATCAAAAAGCGGAGCAACAAAAAAAACTGATAAAGCTTGCCCATGAGTATAAAAGGCTGGAAGGGCCAGTTTGAAATCATGTTTGATTTAATCCCTTTGCGAAATACCAAGTGAGCAGGTCGACGACATTCTTTACTTGTTTCTTTTTATTGAAACAAGCGACTTGAGAAAGGGGTTAAACTCTTCCATTCTTCTGCTACAATTCAAAAGTTACGGCACTTAGCACAGAATCATGAAGGCATCTTCTATTGCCACGGCCAGCTTCTGTTCAGCACTTTTATTGCTATTACCATCTACCGCCTCATCCAGCTATCTCAACCAGGCCAACGGCGAAGGCGATAGATCTGTCCCGTACATCACGCTCGTGACCGAGGATGAGCAGCAGCGAGGTGGCGAATTGAGAAGGATGCGGCAGGAATTTACCGTTCCGCTGACCGAGACGCACGAGTACACGGTCGGATTGCGTGCGCAAGAGACGGATCAGCTCCTGCGCGAGTATCTGGCCGGAGATTACCAGGGCTGGGGCATGGTCGAGGCCGAGCCGCGCATACTGGTGAGCAGGAGCGGCCGGCTCGAGCTGCCGGGCCCGAGGCCGATGCCGGAAGTGGTCGATTCGATATCGTCGGACGATGCTACCCATCACTACTGCTGGCTCGACCTCGAGAATGGAGAGCGGGTCAAGTATGTCGATGCACCGACGACTGAGCTGGTGCGAAGTATCTCGTGCCTGTCGATGTACTTTGATCCGAATTTCGATGCGAAATATCAGAGCTGGCTGTTCTCGCAGGAGCTTGATGAGGACGTGGGACAGTATGACTAGTTATGTCCTTTTGGCTTTGGTCCATTTACTTTTCTTCTCTTTCCTTTTGCGCACTTGTGCTCTCCTGTCATGACCTTCATAGACTCACCGCAGTTTATATGCTTGAAAGTCAAATATGGGAAAGTAACCTAGTCTGTAACAGTCGAGTCAATAACTAAGACTTTTACAAGAGAAGAAGAGAAAATGGTCCGAGTGACCAGCGGGATGAATATTTTCAAAAACCTCTCTGCGCAGTGTGCGTTTTAGAACTTACCAGCTTTAGACGACTAAAATTTCAAGTTCGCTTTCAAATCAGTTTAACCGTGCCTCTTGTTATGTTCCTTATTTTCTTTTTCAGTTGTTATAGCATTTAAAATTCTAGTGCATCACTTTCCTAGTAAAAAGCAAGAACGCATAGCAAATCTACGCCTCTCCAAAAGTCGATTGATGCATTATCAGTTTTTCCAATTATGATACCCTGCGAAAATGTGTTGCACAGTTCCAGACTGTTATCGACTGATTCCAGTAGCCGGGTGAAACTACCGTCAAACACCATGAATTGTCACAAATATCAATGCTCCGACCATTGTTCCAAAGTCGTTCTTTTTTCAAAATCTACCTGGAGCATGAACAAATAGGATAGCTATAGAACAGATTCAGGGATGGAAACTTTTTCTTAACTATCGGACATATTCACAAGCTATAATTGATAACAAAAATCATACCTTCAATCAAAAAACTCAACATTCTCAATCACATTTCCACTCCTATCGACTCGACCCGTCCGGTGTTAATTACAAAAACTACAGCTCACTTCCAGCTTCCATCTCTTATTCGCCCTTCAGCTGATGACATCATCCACCAACCTCCAGCCACTACGAACACGCCCAGGACAATGGCTGATCTCCACAATCTTCTCTCCTTCGTCTGCGGCTCCGTAGTCATCGGGATGCTATCTGCGCCATGTGCAGCGGTCGATCGTTCGGCCGTGGAATATGTTCAACATGAAATGGAGAAGGAAGTGGAGGTCTATCGAGTCCAGTACTGCGACATCTGCACGTATGTCTGTCCGCGGCTGTTCGACCGCATGCAGACCAGAGGACTGCAGGGCCTTTTTGAGACTGAAGACGCTGAGCCGCTGAAGTTCGTTGAACCATACATCACACCTTTGGTAAGAAGCTCTTCTTTTTTCTTTTTAGTTCAAAGCTTCAACGTTAAGCACTGTTGGCGCAAGTTGCTAACTCGTGCCGTTTATCATTCTTTCGTGTCGCTAGATCGAGCCACTGCAGTCGTTTTCGGAAAACTCCATCACTGCCGAAGATTGTAAGGTAAGCGCGCAACTGCTTCGCTCGTCGAGATGTCAATGGAGATGGTTTTGCTAATGCTACCATGAAGAATATCTGCAGCCCGCTTCTAAAGGAGCCGTTGAAGGACATGGTTGACGAACATCGTGCTGATGCACTTGAAGCGAGTAGACAATTTGGAGGGATGCCGCCCTTTACACCTGCAGTGATTGATATAGCCTTTAGGCGTATTCACGAGAAAGTCGAGCTTGACCCTGATCTGATTTACAGCTGCAGAGACGATGTTGCCGGACGGCCAGAAGTTGGAGATATAATGCGTGTTGCTGAGCCACGGAAACAAGAATATTTTATGTATCTTGTCCAGAACTGGTTCCCTTGGGAATAGGTCAAGCTGTGTGCTTTTTTGTACTCTGTAAAGCATTGGCGAAAAATTTGTTATGTTGCTCTTTCGTGTTTGCTGAGCTGTTTTCGGGCGTTTGATTTATGAGTGGCTGATACTTGAGAAATTTCTTGATTGATGTTATTACCTGCTATCGTCGTGCCGACTTTTCTGTTACATGTGTTAGATTAGAAATTCTCTTTGCACTTAGGCGGATGTGTTAAATCATGAAATTACTAGTGACGGAGCTTGTTATATGAGTAGAAGTAAGGAAATTGTCGCAGCTATGAAAACAAAAATATAATACTAGCTTACAAGTAGGCTTAAACTATACATGCTCGCACTTACCAAAGCCACATCTTGCACTTCTAACACAGCTAATCATACAGAGAATACTATCGATACCCTTACTGCTCATAGCTAATGATTGCGTACTTTACCCGCCAGCCACGGATGCTTGAGAGCTTCCCTGGCAGAGATCCGCTTGGCAGGATCGTACTGTAGCATCTGCCGCACCAACGAGAGAAATGAGTCTGCTTCTGCCTCATTCATGTCCTCTGGTTTGTACTCGAAGAGATACTCCCGAATCGGAGGAGTGCTTGTCATACGATGTTTCTTCGGGCGACCTAGCAAGAGATTTGTGAGTGACGAAGACTGGCAAGAAGCCAAGGCTGAAGAGAGTCAAGCATACCGTCCGATCCATAGCAGAGACTGTACCTCTTCCATCTGGATCGTAAATTCTCCGGTAACGGGCCCATAACTTCGATCAGCTGCATGTAGTACTCATCATCGATTTCGTCTGGAGTGAGATTCCATCCCATTATACAGAATAGTGGGACTGAAGCGACAATTTCGAAGATCTGAGCCGATTTAGCAGAGCGTTCGTTTATGCAGGCCGTAAAAAAGCTCTTCCGACCACTCACCAAGCAACCAAGACTCCAGATATCCATAGACTCATTTACAGGTAAACCTAACATCAGTTCGGGTGCCCGCAACCCAATTGGAGTTACAATATCCTTCGGCGGGTTGGACGTGAAGAAAGCTTTACAAAGCATTAGTCACCTGAAATTCTCTAGCCCGTTTTTGACATGTGAAGACTAACCTCCACCAAAATCGGTTATCTTCGCCATGAAGTTCTTATCAAACTTGACTTTATCGAGAAGAGATTCAGACGTGAGCAGATGACGGGGTACGGATGCGTCCAGCTCTTTGCCATCCAACCTTCTGACAGATGGTGCGTCCCAAACAGGATCTAGTTTTACGTAGAAATCGGATTCCTTCAAGCCGCTGATGTCTGATATGTTGCATAAAATATTACCGGGTTGAAGGTCTATTGTTCGCATTAGTAAGCTGATGAAGTAATAGACTAGAAAAAAGCTAAGATGTTTATGACACACCGCCGTGACAGATTCCCAAGTTATGAAGAAAAATTGCTCCCTTTAGAACATGTCTTATAATTGTTCTCATGAGATCAAGTGTAAAGTAGTCAGGCCGTCTTCCATAGCCTGACAGTCTCAACATCAATGTGGCAAGATGGGGACCAGACACTTCATAAACAAGGCACTGATGCGTGCCGTTTGGACCAGCTTGTTGAAAGTCATCAATCGGCATCAGAATGTGCCTGCTGTACTGATTGTTTGATGCTTTTTGTTTCAGATGACGGAGAAGCTTAAGCTCATTCGAGTTTTGCGCTGCCTTTGCTTGTGGCACTTTGATGGCAACATAGCGATTACAACTGCAACTGAGACTTTAGCTTCAACTAACTGTAATATACATCTTTAATTGATTATACTCTCTACCCAGTGTACATACTTTGTGTCTTTGGCCAGCCATACAGTAGAATATGAACCATAGCCCAGTTTTCGGATGACTTTATACCGGTCTTTGGCGAGGTAATCTCCGAGATGGATTGGATGAAATCCTCCAATTTTGTAGTTTTCTACCCATTCAGTCACTGCTGTTATGTTGTGATAAACTCTCTCGGGAGCAGATGTCTGTTTTGCTTGGGATAGAGTATGAGATGGCATGACATATAGCAGTCCTGATGTGCGATTGTGATTCTTGTGTAATGACAACTTTCGTTAGAAGGTAAAAATTTATAAACTTCTGGTCTGGGCACGTTACAAGTCTTATATAGATTTTCCACCTGATTTTTAAGCGCTGATGACAGAATTTAAGAGTTGCCATGCGGCGCAGTAATTATTAGCCGAGCGATGCATGTATAGAAATTCGAGATGGCACAGCTTCCTGGCCATACGCGATGTTACATGAGCTCTGGCAACTTAGTGACTGGACTCAGGCTTCAAGATCGGTAGCAAGTGTCTTGCAAACAGCCATACGATAGTTTTCGCCGCACATGTATCAAATTGAATGCGCGAGAGAAAAAGAGAGAGAGAGAGAGAGAGACGATTGCTCTTTGCGGCAATATATTCAATCAACTACGTCCTTGCAATTTCTGCGCACAATAGCCTCCGAGAAGTATCACTGTGATGAAGACGGCACACATGAACGCTCAAGATATTCGTCAGTTCATTTATTCTTGATTACCCAATTGCCAAAGAACAGTGATGTTTGGTGAAACTCCAAAGACAGTGCCGTACATGTTCTGGTCGTATAGCTTAATATAAATATCGTGGCTCTCCCAAGCTTCAGGTTTTAAAAATTAAGGATTATCTCAGTATTCAAGCAAAGAGAATAGAACATTTTACAGCATTTCAGAGCATTTCCCTAAATTTTATATTAATTCGGGTTATCATTCAAAATACAAAACTGCACGATGAAAATCCAGTTCAACCCCTCGAACACATATTCGGCCCAACCAGAGGTCAGAGATGAAGCCTTGGCTTATGTCTTGGCTGCAACTATACCGGAAGGCACTGTCGAGATCGATATCTGGTTAGACATTACGTGATCTTGAATCTTTCCATTCCTACTCCGTAGCTTAGTGCTTAGCTAACTAACCGGCTTCACAGTGGCGGCTGGCATACGAGCACATCAGATCAAAGAATACACTTAACCGTACGTTACTATGGTCCGAACCGGACTCTGCTCAAAACGGTACATATCACCAGATGATGCTGACAACAAATTGTCATGGAAATGGAGCTGCTGGAAAATTCTTGGATCTAGGGGTCGGACTATCGTTAATTGTTGTTTTTGCGTTGCTTTTTGGTTTTAAGTTATCTAGCTGGACTAGTCAATAGCTTATGATGATCGTTCGGTACTACTGAAGAATAGAGAAAGGAACAAATCTATCTACGATGAATACAGATACCGGGAGGAATAGGGGAATCGCGTGTATGATTATCAATAGTCCTCCTTCCCGTAGATAGTGAATGAATGAAAATTGTATATGTAGCTGAAATAACTAGCTAACTGTCTGTATGGAAAAAGTGAAGGTAAAACTATCTATAAAGCTATTAAAGCTTATTTGGTTGTCGTATAAAATTGCTACAGAGAAGCTAGCCTGTCTTTG
This sequence comes from Trueperaceae bacterium, assembly GCA_965214995.1. Taxonomy (GTDB): domain Bacteria; phylum Deinococcota; class Deinococci; order Deinococcales; family Trueperaceae; genus CBDCCT01. The sequence goes on along the minus strand of CBDCCT010000002.1, from coordinate 1,011,030 downwards.
AATCGAATATCATTTTCAATTTGACACCGTGAATTCGTACGTCGTGACGGACGTTAATGCGATACGCATAGACGTTTACACGTCAAGGAGTAGGCGAGCGACCCCATAAGTACTATATAGTTAGTAGCTTCACAAAGAGAGGGTTTATAACCTGATGATCATTCGGTACAACTAAAGAATAAAGAAAGTAATGAATCTACCTACGATGAATATACTCGGCCCAACCAGAGGTGAGGGAAGTATTTGTCTAGGCACCTCCAGTTCCGTCAGCATCTGTTAATATAATAAGTCGGAATTACCGCCATTCATCAAGCTCCTCCGGTGGTCAACAAGAACAAAACAACAGGTCACGAGCCCGTAATAACTCCGAAATAGACACGATACAGCACCCCGGGGTTCGAAACCTATCTACACCAAAATATATTCGACTCCTCAACAAAAACACCCTTGGTGACTCTTCAGATAACGCTAAATACCTACTACTTGAGAGGGATGCTGGTACGGAGTATGAGTAGTCCCAATTACCACCTCTAATCAAACAATCTTGCTCCTCTATAAGAATAGAATAATAAGAGCAACTTCAATATCTGCTTGATCACTGCCAGTACAAGCCCTGGAACACTTACTCAGCCAAACCAGAGGTCAGGGATGAGACTTTGGCGTTTGTCTTGGCAGCTCCCATTCCCGAGGGTACGGTCAGCATTGATATCTGGTTAGCCGTTACGTGATCTTGAATCTTTCCGTTGTTGCAACAGCTAATCACATGGCTTCACAGTGGTGGCTGGCACACGAGCAAGTCGGACAAAAGAGTACATCTGGCCGTCCGATATTACGACTCCGACGAGAACGAAATAGAAGTAGTCCACCATGTCCGACCTGTAGCAGAAGCCATTGAATAGGCAAAGCCGGAAGAGGGTGAATAGATATTCAATTGAAGTACTGCCAAGCCATTCTAACATCGTTCAATAGCTCCGATGGCCTGCCGGCAGCACACCAGATCATTTATCGACTTGTCCTCCACAAACAGGGACCTATCAGGCCACACTTTCCGAACTTTTTGCCATGGCCAACGACCCACCGCAAAGCAGCGTAATTCGGTAAATGTATTTTCAAGAGCGGAATCATTGCCGCTGCTATCATCATGTGGCACGTCACCCGGTAACTGCGGCACGGCTGGTTCGTCGCTGCTGCCACCGCCAGGACCGGGCACATTCGTCGGCAACTCCGGCACCGCCAGTCTGATCACTTTCTTCCCTTCGTACAGACTGCTTACCTTCCACCTCCCCACCCGCTCCCGACCATGATAGAACCAGTCGATGCTGGACATGGACGGAGGTACAAAGTCTATCAAGCGAGTCTCCACCGGGAACCTCTCTCTGTAGTCTCGCTCTCGTGCAAATCTCTCGGTCCCGAATGACACATCGGCGTTTTCGTCAGCATACTGCGCAACGGCAACAAATGTGTTGGACGGATCCTCGCGGATCCACCATATGATTCTCGTGGCCTGGGGCATGAGCATTCCCTGTGACAGCTGTGTGTTCGGGTCTCGGTTGTCGTCGTCCTGCCAGGGTATTGGGGGTCGGATCAGTGTGGGGTTGTTCCAGTTGACAGTGCCGCTGATGTATTGGTTGTGGAAGTCGGACCAGAGCACGAAGCCGAAGCCGGGCGGTCCTCCGGTTAGCGTGACCGAGTCGACGTCGATTGGTTGGGTTAGGTAGTAAGTGTCCCCCACAAAGGGGATGCATGTGTCGGACGGGTGAAAGTATTCTGCTTGTTGCTCTGCGCCGGACATGGATAGCTGAGGCGTCTCGATGCGATACTGCTGATTGTTGATTACAATCTGGGCGAAAAGGGCCTCAGGATTACCGCCTTGTGCTGTTGTTGCCACCACTGAGCGGGTTGAGTGAAGGATGCTCAGTAAAGCGATGTGCAACAGTGAAAATGATAGGCTCAAGATGAACATGATTGAGGTATGTGCAATGTTACCCTGACTTGCGTATTGACTTATCTCATAAGTTATAGATACTTGAGAACCAGCACCTCACGTCTGTACTTGATGTATTTTTCTCCACTTTTACTAGTATTAATTATACAGCGTTATTCAGATGATTTCAATCTTATCAAAGACTCGGACAAAAAGAAAGCAAAGCAGCGTGAGTATGTTTAATCGAAGTTTGCATAGACACTGCGCGCAGTCCCATATATACAAAAGGAAAAGAACTGAGGCAGGAATAACCAGCCAAACCGTAAAATACAACAATTACAAGAACTTTAACGAAGACCGCGGCTCATGCCCTTGTGCTTCATATAAGTTTTCAAAGTATGATTTCGAGAGACGTTGCGATTGAACGAGACAATTAAGTTGCTACAGACTTGGACTTGAAACATCAGTGCTGATGGCAAACACAGTTAGGCTGGAACACTTGTTTGAAACTATGATTAAACTTCTTTCCTGTTTGATGGAATGAACCATGACACAATTAATCACTCTGTGGAAGTATGTACATCAGGCGAGTGTAATATCACGCTGTTGACGATGATTGAGAAACTATCGGTCCGCTGTACGTTCTAAGTGTCAGCTGTTGATGAAGATGTGTTTATACCATGTTGCCTGCTGAGTAAGCACAGCGCCAACTACGACTTTGCGGAACCCTATGAAATCTCCAGTCTAGGCTTTAAATTGTGGACTATAGTTCTTCATGCTCAAGCTTTACAGATAAACTTTGGCATTTGTTATAATTGACACGGTTTTTTCACAGTATAGAAATATGCAACTGTTTAATACGATGTAGATATATTTATTTGATTTAATACTGTTTTCACACAAGCATCTATACTCTCTATTACACGGCAGAATCTGCACCTTCACGTCCAACGCCTGATGCTCCCATAAGGCCACCGTCGTCATCTTCATATACGGTCTGCGTCATGGTCAGCCACGACGTCTCGCCTTTACCAGCGTTACCGTCCGCAGGTGCCGTGCTCTCAGACGGAAGCTGAGAGGACACTTCACTTTCCTTTTCTCCATTCAAGCTTCCCCACGAGCTTCCGTGCGGTGTATTTGATGGATTTCCTGCCGACTCTTCATGACAAATCTTTGTTGATTTCTTTGTCGACTTCACTGTGGACCTTGTGAGCAGGTCGGAGAAATAACGGTGTGTTCGCAGCACCAATCGGTCACTTTTCACTCTCTTCCATACGCGTGTAGCGGCCGGCCGTAACGGAGGCAAACAGCAGCACACGATGGCGACATTCATCTCAATTGACGTCCACACGCCGACCGAGAAACCGCCCCATTCCATGTTGTAGGAGCCGTCGAATGCTTCGACGAATGCTGCAAGGCGGAGAGTCGATGCTATGCAGATGCTTGAGACCGTTAGCATACTTATAATAGACTTCTCGAGTAGAGGTTGTACTCACAATCCACCAAGCAGGAAGACCAGAATAAGCCCAAACTTCTGGCCACGAGGCAGCATCAACCGTCTCAGTCCCGGCATCGGGAGCAGCAAGATCAACACATCAGTTGCCACGCTCAAGCCTGCATGGGCAACGTAGTAGTCCGGTGGGCTCATGCAGTTCTTGCGCGTGTCCGCAAAGGAAAGAGACCAGAAGCTTTCAATCGGCCAGCAGAGAAAGACACTGCTAAAGAAAGCCCAGACGCCGTAGATTGAGACTATGCCACAGACAGTCCAGATGGTAATGCGCATGTCCTTTTGGCGGAAGATGCGCAGGTACTGCAAAAGGAAGGAGAACTTGACCGCGACGACGGAGAGGTTGTAGGTAATCCAGCCTGCGTAGACGCACTTTAGCCGTTCGGACAGCCGTTCCATGCCGACCTGGGTAAGGTCGTAGCCATCCTCGGAGAGATATGCCTCTGGCGTGATGTCAGGCTAGTCATTACTTTAAAGATAGTCTCATGATTCAACTCACCTCGGCACATGAAGTACGTTGAGTTTATCGCACAAGCCTTTCATCGATGAGCCGAGCCCTCCGAAACATCAGGACAGACGAAGCCGAAACTTACCAAAGCAAAGATACAGACATAATCCTCAGGGCCAAAGTTCCGTACCACTCTGAGCTTGACATAGACACGAAACACGACAAGCACAAACGCAAAGACAATCAACGTGATGTACGACCCAATAATTTGCACGACGTCTTCAACGTTGCCAGACATTTTCAAGTGACTTGAGAGAAGCAGAAGGAAGAGCGGCAATAATAGCAAGGCAGACCAATTGCCAGCTTATATGACATTATGTTGTACAACACGAGGACTGATGCAACAGTCCGATTGCGAGGCGCTACTTTGCGCAGTTGGATATCAGAAACATGACTGTCTATATTTATCGACTGCAAATAGCCCTTGCCATGACTCGAGCCGCCTGCGGATGCTGTTAATTGTGTGGGTATTTAAAGGAAATGTAGCAAGTAAAGAGGCGTCATTGTTGCAATGTGCCTGATCACAGCCCTGATAAGTCCGTTCAGCATCATCTTCACGTTTGCCGGACGAGGCGGGAGCAGAAGCAGCGAACCAATCCCTTACAGTTGCGCACCATTATACAGCACATCAGCGAAGAGAATGAAGCTCAGAGACGGTCGTCATTCAAGTTCATAATAACCATCAGATCCACGAACTGAGTACATTCATGTATACCGATGTAAGTCAAGGGGTTGGCCAGTAGGAGAATATCTTCGCTCGTCACTCCGCAAAGATGCAATATGAGTACAAGTACGAGTACTATTACAGATCCAACGCCCTGGCCGAGCCGCAATTTATTTCTCCTAGAGCATGCATGGAATCCCAACTCTGCTGCACTGCAGAAGATAAAGACATGTTAGATCTTTACTGTTGTATAGGTGAAATATAGAGTATTATCTACGATCGTAAAGCGTGTGCAACAGCCGAACTGTTGGTCTCTACAGCCTCGCATGCGCGACATGGGTAAGGCTGGACGGAAGCGTAGAACAGTTGCCTAAAGAAGGATAGCCTCGTTGGATATTTGAAAATCGACTGTTAAAGTTTATAGTTGGTATTTCAGTTGGTCAAGTGTTCCTGGACGGTCTTGCGGATAAGTATACGTGGAGATGAGTCTAGACGGAAAGGATGACGGAGATGGTGACGATCCATTCCTTTTTTCGTCTACTAAATGGAGTTTAACAGCGATTGAATCATCGCAGAGCTTACAGCTTGTATGAATAGTCGACGAATGATACAACATATGATGAGGCACTTAATTAATTAGTATACTGAAATACTCGTCTAAAACTTAGCAGTTGAGCGGGATATAGCGCTGCCTTGAACTTATTTGATTCTCAACCAGCTGCAGCGGGTCTCTTTAAAGGACTTTCCAGAGGCAATTGTCGATGAAAGGAGAACCGTCATCAGCAACAAAAGCACAGTATAACTATTTTAGTCAATACAGATACTATTCATGAGTGTTACACTCTTCAACTTGTGATAACAGTTCAAAGTAAGCTATACTTACATCCACCACGTTACGACGGGGTATGGTATTTAGCAACTACAAACCCTATATAGATCCGCAATGCCTCTGCCACTTCCTCCCTTCCCTCCCAAGAATTCTCTGCCCATCGCCATTTTGAAAAGCCAGCCTCAGCACCGGCGGGTGTTCTCTCCAGCTCTTCTTCACATACGACCATCGAGCCTAGATCCTTTACCTGACAAGCCCTTTCTCCGCCACGCTCGCCAACCCCACTACCACGTAGCAGAGTCTCAACCTCACCGAACTTCCTGTTTCATATCAGATACAAATCGTAGGTCATTCGCTAGCATGGCGGGGCCGGTTTGTGAATTGAACTCCGAGCATGTGAGGGCAACATAGAAATAGATTGAAGACGGAGCGGTTTCCATGGTTGTGGGCAGAATGGTGCTGGTGATGTGCGGATTGACTTGAGACAGATTTAGCTGAGGTTTGGAGAAGAAGAGAATTGATCTGTAGAGATCTTCTGCGGTAGTAGAGCCTTCTCATAGGAAATGTATATTTTACTGTCAAGTGTGTGTTGATGAAACGTTAAGGTTACGATTGTTAAGAATATATCAGATCAATCCAAATAATCATAGCAAGCTTCGATGGCCTGACGAGACCGGCTTAATAGAAGAAGGAACATGGGTATAAATGAAGATGGTCTGATGAAGGTCATGGGTGATGAACTGGTCTTCATGTTAGAGCATCACAGTGCAGAAGGCGAAAGAGTGAAGACATTTGATCAAAGCTTTACAGCCCTGCTGTTAATAGTGCCCTATTTAATTGCTCACTACAGCAATACATTCTCAAGGGATATCGTTGAGCTTATCGTCAGAATAGTGTAATAATAAATGTAACAGCAGAGGATCTACTTCTCAATGAAGCAATTTATGCAAAGCCAGATGTCAGAACAGCATATCTGGCCAATAGCGGCAACCCTAACGCACGTTCTGACGTGTGGAAGACCAACTTCAACGGATCGACTGCGTTTGAAAGTTCGGATTCAGTCGATCATTTTCACTCCCACCTTTCATTTCTCGACAGGGCAGAACTCAACCACCAGTTCTGGCTCAGAAACATCACTGCACCGGTAGTTATTTTCTTCTGGAACTGTAGAGCAGTTTGAAAGATAGATTGGTCAATTGCACAACACCTCAATCGCAACTACAGCGGCGCAGTTAAAGGGGAAGCACCGTATGAATATCGAATTAAGGGCATCTACCCACATAGAAATATATCATTCTGAAAGACCGCATACCGCTACAACTATCCGATCCCTATTGTCAAAGTACACCTCTCCCCTATATCGCACCCATCCGCAGTAAGAAAAGAAAAAAAAAACAGAAGAGTAAAGAAGAAAAATGGGGCTCGGCCGCCGATCCGGCCAACAACCGTCCTCATCCGGCAACACGACCACCGACAACGACTACAACTCCGACAGCAACAACAAAAACCGCAAGTATGACCACGACCGCCGCGAGAACCGCAAGATTGCCAAGTCCGACAGCAAGCACCCTCCTCCGGCCAAGCATCGGGATGACTCCGTCACCCCGCCCGGGTCGCCGCAGCGGGATGTCGAGGGCGGGCTGGATCCGTGGTCGATGGGACGGCGGGACCCGGAGCCGACCGATACGCACACGAGCTTTCTGAAGAGGCTGCGGAAGCGGGTGCGCCATTTTACCTGGGCCTGGTTTACGATGGTGATGGCGACGGGTGGGATTGCGAACGTGCTGTTTCATGGTGAGTGCTGCTTGAAGGAGGTTAGAGTGATGTGTTGTGGGGTTTCTATTTGATTCGAGTGTTTTTGATTGAGTTATTTTGAAGTTATGTGATATGTTGCTGTTGAATCATGCGTGTATGTTGGTTGTACTACTATAGGAGACTTATAAGGGACGCAATGTCTTACTACCTTCGTTTCCATCGAGGAGTACTAACCTTATTCATCATCACTCGTTGACTCTTGCACTGAATATATGTATTATTAATAGTTATTGAAGACTGTCTTTAACATTCTATATCCATTCGCTTTTTATATGATATACTTAGAATCTACATACCAAGACATACTAACATAAACAGTCCCGAACCGCTTCGACGGCCTCTATGCCATTGGCGTCATCTTTCTCCTCCTCGGCCTGGTCATGTTCCTCTTCTGCGTCGTGATGATCTGCGCGCGTTTCTATCTCTATCCGCGCACTTTCATCGGCAGTTTCCTGCATCCGACCGAGTCGCTCTTCATACCGGCAGCAGTGATCAGTCTCGGCACCGTCTTCATCACGATTACAGAGTACGGTCTTGCGCCTGGAAAGGCAGGCTACTGGCTCGTGGACGTGATGGTTGGGTTTTACTGGTTCTATACCGTTTTGGCGGTGGTTGCTTCTGCCGGTATCTTCCTGACAATGTATGTCATCAACAACTTTATTTCACCTTATCACAACTGTCTCATGCTAACACCTTACCCCTCCAGCTGGTCCACCCAGACCTTCACCATCTCTTCCATGACACCGAGCTGGATCTTCCCCGCATACCCGCTCCTCATCGTCGGCCCGTTTGCATCCAACCTCGCGCGCCACGCCGACCAGGAAACCGCGCTGCGGATGATCATCAGCGGCTGGATCTTCCAGGGCACCGGCTTCATGATGTCCATCATGGTCTACTCGGCCTTTCTGCACCGGCTGATGACGCAGAAGCTTCCGCGTGAGAGCGTCCGGCCGGCCATGTTTGTCAGCGTTGGGCCGAGCGGTTTCACGGTGGCGGCCATCATCGGGCTGGGGGCGTTGCTGCCGCAGAATGTGTTTCCGGAGTTTATGGGCAATGGGCCTTTGGTGGGACAGGTGGGGAAGATTTCTGCGTATTGGGCGGGGCTGTGGCTTTGGGGGTGAGTTTTTCTTTCTTATTTATTCTTTTTTACTTTGTTTCATTCTCCCAAAAACTTTGTTCACCAGAGAATTATATACTTTTACGCATACTTACGTCATGTCAAGCCTTGCATGCTGGCTCTTCCTCGTCTCCGTCGCCGCCCACTTCAGCAGCGCCTCGCGCGGCAGCCTCGACTTTTCCATGGCCTGGTACTCCTTTGTCTTCCCGAACACGGGCCTGCTGACGGCCACTTTTGGCGTGGCCGACGCGGTCGGCAGCCCTGCCATCGGCTGGGTCGGCTCGATCCTGACCGTCATCCTGATAGCGGTCTGGCTGTTCGTGACGGTGATGATGGTGCGTGCGGTGTGGAACCGGCAGATCTTGTGGCCGCAGAAGCAGGAGGATCGGGACGAGGGCGGCTGGAAGTATGACGAGCGCGAAAAGGCGTACATGGAGTATCGGAAGGCGAAGATAGAGGAGCAGCAGCAGCAGCAGCAGGACGGGAGGCAGCGGGGAGGGAGTCTTATGAAGAGGGTGCTCAGTTGGAATGTGAATGGACAGGGGCAGGGACAGGGACAGGGGCAGGATGGACATGTTGGGGGGCGGGAGAGAGGGAGGGAGAGGGAGAGGGAAGGGTCGTTGAGAGAGGAGCGGGAGTCGAGCGATGGAGATGGGAATGGTCATGAGGAGGGTAGGAGTGGCCAGGGCCAAGGTCAGAAGTTAAAAGGTGCTGATTCTACCACGAACAAGGCCGGTGTAAACGGATCGGCAGTCGAAAGTCATGAAGACTGAGGTGCTCCGTAGATGCAGCGAAAAAGGGGGATGTTAACGCTTTCAAGCAGTAGATATTTATGGAAATAGATATGTTCATGTCTGGGCTATGTTTTGAATACTAGCCATTTAGAGTTCTTCTGGTTTGGACTGAAGAGATTATATGTTGGAGCTAGATGTTTCGATTTTCTTTTTCAGCAACGTAACAATATACATCGTAGATATACGATAAGGGTTTTTATTCAATTTCAATCGTTAAGAGCATGCTATTTGTTTTCTGTATGTCTGACTTTATCAATTTACAACATTCAACTTATTCATAATTCAACAATTCACACCAACAACTAAACCCCAAGAATCCGTCCTCCATACGAATAACGTGATGACCAAAGCAACTCCGATAATCGATAGTTACCCCGCCAACTATGTCTACGTATATTCCTAGTTATATAAGTAAACTTCCCCATCCGTGCTTTCCATACTCCGTAATAGTCGTAAAGGCATTCTCGCTCTTGGCAGTTCGGCTCCGCCACTTCCCGGGCTGTGGCGGGTTTATTTATAGAACAGCATTGGACAACACAATGATCCATGACAATGAATTAGGTGTTAGGAATGGATTGTTGGACGTGGACTGGTTCGGGGCTGGATTGTTGTGTTGTGTGGGATTATCTGAGAGTAAGGTAAGTGAGTGAGGGTATGATATGGTTACAAGGGGATGGAGTTGGTGTTTTTGGAGTGGAGGTGGATGTTAGGAGTGGTGTTGTTTACTTAGCTTAGTGACGGTGTTGATGATGGGACTGTTTACATTCCTCACTTTACAGAGCTGTCGCTGTAAATAGGAAATAGTGAGGAGATACCTCTACAACATTCGTAATCATCCTTCTATTCAGGTATCATCCAGGTCCGTACGGAGTGACCGTATATTCTCTTCTCTTCTCACGCCACTCTCAAACCCTTCCATTCCAGCAGCCAACCACACCGTCCGGAGCATTCTTTCAGCATCTCAATAAGACCAGGCTATTATTATCATCCATCCATCATTCAAAGAAGTAAAAACCGTTGCTTCTACTGCGTAACAATACGGGGAGTACTCCGTACACCAAATACGTGGTGATTGTCGTCCGGGAAAGGCCTAGCCGGACTCTGCTGAACAATCGTCGTCTTCTCACCCTTCAATCTTTAGTCTTCGCCTCTTACTTTTGGCCTTTCGGACCAGCACGCTCCGTTCTTGATTTACTGCGGTAGTGCTGTTGTAGCGCTGTATTAGTATTGTGGTAATGCTGTGGTAGTGATCACGGTGGTGATACTAGTCTTACCCTGATTACTCTAGTTATTCTCAGCACTCCCTTTTCAATCGTTCACGCTCCGCTCGTTCTCTCATCTCTCGCTCTCGCTCTCGCTCTCGTTCTCGTTCTTTCGTTAGACTGTGCTGTTGAGGACTACGCTGTCGTTTACACAGGCTTAACTGCTCTGTGGTTTACTCTGTGCAGAGGAGTCTTTACAGAGGCGAAGGGCTGTGTTTGCGCGGCGGCAGTTTAATAAGCTGGACTGAAGCGTCAGGCTGGTCTTTCGTTTTCACAGGGCTAACTGCACTGTGGTCTACGCTGTGCAGAGGAGTCTTTACAGAGGCGAAGGGCTGTGTTTGCGCGGCGGCAGTTTAATAAGCTGGACTGAAGCGTCAGGCTGGTCTTTCGTTTTCAGCGTAGGACTGTAACACGAAGTCACGCCTTTGGATCGGTTACAGAGCATTCAAATTTCGAGTATACGAATCAAGGCTTTGTTTCGGGGTCAGTCTTGCACGAAGTGATTGCTCTGTTGTGTGAAGTGGAAGCTGTTGGCTTGTGGTCGAAAGGAGGCTTTCGGACTGAATTGGCGAGGAGTGTAGAGAATCAGGAAGCCTGGATTCGATCTCTGTCTCGAGTGTTGCGGGTAGAAAGTCTTTCGCTGCTATACAATATACTACACAGGACACGGGACACAGGACACAGAATACAGAATATAGAATACAGAATACAGGAAATAGAAAACAGGACACACAGGCAACAGGACGTAGAAAACAGGATATAGAGAACAGAAATCAGAAATCAGAAATCAGAAATCAGAAATTAGAAATTAGAATCTAGAAGCTAGAAATCAGAAATCAGGACACAGAGAACAGAAAATAGAAAAAAGAACACAGAAAACAGAAAACAGAGAACAGAAAACAGACACTCGTTCAGTTGACAGGAGGCAAAGAAAGACACTAGACATCTATACCGTGACCAGAAACTCAGGAATCTGAGAAAAATCGAGCCAATCGCTACCGCTTTCGTTCACCTTATAAGACATCAGTCCTCTCTCCATCTACTTCGCTAAAACATCCTCGGTCCCTCTTCATTCTGCTATCCAGCACACACTCCACAAAACACCCAAACAATTACACTCGCTCAGAACATATTTCACACGACACACATTCACAATGCGTTCCTTACTAGTCATACTCGCACTCTCACTCGCTCTCCTATACATGACGTTGGCCTGGCCATGGCCGAACCATCTAGACACGAGAGAACTGACGGCGGGTGCACAGAGGTTGTCGTTGTTGCCGAGACAGGATAGGAGTGGTATGTTTATTTTTCAATAGATATGATAACACTGAAAGAGATTGTTGTGTTTTGTTAATACTTGGGATTGCTGATGGATTTTTATAGGTACAAACGACGATGACGATGACGATGACGATGACGCAGATGAAGATGAAGATGAAGATGATGGAGATGGTGATTCGGCGGCTGCCGACGAGGGCGAGGAAGAAGATGTCGATGATGATAATAATAACGATGATGATGGAGAGGAGCAAGAAGAGGACGACGAGGATAATGGATTGGAAGAAGACGAGGAGGAGGAGGAAGTCGAGGAAGAGCGTGAAGAGGCATCGAATGAAGACGACGAGAATGACGAGGATGAAGACGAGGACGAGGATGATGAGAACGAAGACGATAACAATGAAGATGATGAAGGTGACGATGACGATGAAGATAATGAGGATGACGATGAGGATAATGAAGATGACTCGGACTCCGACCCCGACTCCCCCAAACCCACCAAAACCTTTGATCCCCGCCTCCCACCCGGTGGCGTCGCAATGGTCACGCCAGCCCTCAGCACGACCGACTACTACAAAATCGGCGACTACGTCACCTTTGCCTGGAACTACACCTCTCTCAGCGTCACGCCCTCCGCCGTTGACGTGCTCGCCTCGTGCAGCACGAACCAGGCCACCTACACCCTCGCCCAGAACCTGACCGTCAAGCCGACCGGCAAAGTCATCTGGGACACGGCCGACTATCAGGAGAGCGCGACGATAGAGCTGCTCACGAGCACGTACACGCTCATCATCTTCGACTCGGAGGCCGGCATAAGCGCCGTCCCGCAGGCAGGCTATCTGGGCGTGTTTCAGCAGTGGACGTTTGGGATGTATAAGCCGCAGGCGTATGTTGGGGTCAAGGGTATGTTCTCTCTCTCTAACAATCTGCTCATTTTTGTGGAATGACTTAGCTGCGGGTTCTGCAACTTGTGGTGGTAGTGGGTTTGTGCTAATAAAGTGTTATAGGTATTGCCTGCGCTACCTGCAGCGGAGCCCTGTCGCTGCACGAGAAGCAGAGCCTGGCGGTGTTGCTGGGAACGGCGACGTTGACGGTGTTGTCGTTTGGATGGTTTGCAAATGGGTTCCTGGGTGGTGTGTTCTGATGAGGATGTCCCTAGCCGACTGACGTTGCCTTGGACTATGTCTACCGTTGTGTCGTCTATGACTTTTTCGAGATCATTTAGTCTCTGGAGAGAGTTTCTAGAGAATCAGCCAGCTACCAGGTCTTTAAATCGTCAAGTCGTCAAATCGTCAACTCTTTTGTTCGTCCACAAGCGCACACGTTTGCGGGTATCACATTTACAGCGACTCATTCTCGCCCTAAAGATCCAAGTACTCCCTCGCCACCACTCACCCGTCTCAAAACCTCAACATATCTAAATATCAAAGTCATCACCTTCGCCAAATCATAACTTGATTTCAAACCATAACTCACACCAAAACATGCAAAAATGCAAAAAGAAATCATTAATACCGATTAAAGCTCTTCTCATCCGTTCAGCCACTACAAAAGTCCGCGTACTTCATTCTAAAATTCGAAATCCCAAATTTTTAAAATCTACAAACCCTGAAGCTCAACACGATTAATTCTTCATCTCTCACTTCACCATCTGACGACAACGCATTTGGCTTGACGAATCTACTTTTCAGTTTCATGTCCTTTTACTTATATCCGTTCATTTGATAGTTTATACATCCGTTCATTTGATAGTTTATACATCGAGAGGCGTTATGTACCCGCAGTGTTGCTGACCGTATACCGGTCGCTCTGGTGCTTGGTATTTGTTCAATCTTCGTCTGGCAGAGTGCTATTTCTAATCCTTTTTATCTTGATACTTGTAATGTTCTTCTCTCTGCTTGTTCTTGTGCTTGTCCTGTAATTTTGCTTCCTGTTCATATTCAAAACGATCTGGCACATCTACATCGATTCCAAGTCTCAATCTCAATTCCGATACTTTTCCTGCGGTTGGGAGAAAACAATAAGAAAGGCATTGAAATCGGGATGCTTACAAGGGAGCATTGTCATGTCTTGGAAGAGTCCTGTCTGCTGCGCTGGTGGAGTTTGGCGGTTGAGGAGGTGGTGTTGGTCTGTTTTGCTACGTTTGCCTTGCATTGTAGTTTGTTGCTAGATGTATACATTAATTAAATTATTCATCCGCTCTGCCTGTGCTATCGTTGTTGATATGATGAGTAGTCTGATCTTTACCTTTCCTCTTTATTCTTTACTCTTTGTTCTTTACTTCTAACAGGACTACAAACATATCATGGCTAGTGAGAACCTGTTGGACTACATCACCAATCTCATATGCTATACCCAGAACAATCACCTTCACAACAGTACATGCCGTACAGCACACTACCATACAGCACTCCACCATCTCCAACTATACACCCTAGATCTACATCTCCCACTTTATTCCACTTTTACCCCTCCACCGATTGACCGACTGACCCCTCACCCCTCATCCCGATCCATTTCATCCCCTCCACCGCCACCACCACCACGCCCCCTCCGCCCCATCCGCCGCTTCCCAATCAACACCGCCCCACGCTTCCCCCGGTTCTCCTGCATGTCGCGTAGTTCTCTGGCCGCCAGCCGCTGCGCCTCGCTGACGCGTGGGAGGAGGATGAGGACCTGGTCTTTTGTGATTGGGTCCGCCGTCGTCGTCTTCGTCACTGGGGCGGCGGGGGTGTCGTCGTTGGGAGTGTCGTTTTGATCGGAGGATGGAGCGTCGTCGCTACTATCATGCGGACCACTTGAGCCATCGCCGTTGCCGTCGCCATCTGAGCCGTTCTTTGCACTCCTTCTCTCACCTCGAGACTTACTCTTCTTTTTCTCGTTTTTACTCTTTCTCGTGGCTTTATCGCTCTGGTTCGAGTGTCCGCTTCCCGGCACGGCGTTCAGCTGCGCCACTCTGCGTCCCAGCGCGCGCTCGATGCGCAGCCAGAGTTCCACGTCATACTGCGTTACGAGGCTGACGGCCACGCCGGCGCGGCCTGCACGCGCGGTGCGTCCGACGCGGTGGACGTACGTTTTGCTATCTGGCGGAAGGTCATAGTTAACCACTGCCGCGACGGCCGGGATGTCCAGTCCGCGCGCGGCAATGTCCGTTGCGACGAGGATGTCCGTGCCGCCTGCTAGCGGTGCGGTGGTGGAGGATGTGGAGTCGGCGGGGTGGGTGGTGGTTGATGATGGGTGAGAAGAAGAGGGAGTGGAGGTGGCGGGTGTGGAGAATGTGAGACCGCTCCGCCGCCCGGCTTTAAACTTGTTTAGCGCACTCAGCCGGCTCGACTGGCTTAGCTGGCCGTGTATCGGCACGGCGCTGAGACCGAGGGCGAGGAGGAGCAGGCTGAGCCGTTGCGTCTCGCTGACGGTGCGGGTGAAAACGATTATCCCGCCGGAGCCGCCGGATGTGTCTGAGGTGCTGGTGGAGCCGAGGCCGCCGAGGTGTCGTCTGTCGCCGGCGAGTAAGTGGACGAGGTAGAGGTCTTTGTGCTTGTGTGGGATGAAGAGGTACGATTGGCGCAGCGTTGCAACGGTCTGGTGGTCGGATGTCGCAACGCTCACGCGCACGGGCGATGTCAGGGAGGCGCGTTGCAGATGCTCGACTTTTGCGGACATGGTTGCGCTGAAGAGCATCGTTCTTCGGCCTTGTGTTATGTCTGTGCTGTTGCCAGCTTTTGCGCTGCCTTCGTTGTTGCTGTTCTTGCTTGCTCCTCTTGGTAGTGCTCGCAGAATCTTTTCGAGAATAGGCCCAAAGTCGAGATCCAACAGGCGATCTGCCTCGTCCATGACGAGATACTTGAGTGCCCGCAACGAGAACCCCTTTGTGTTCTCGAGATGGTCGAGCAGGCGTCCGGGTGTTGCAACTACGATGTGAGGTTTCCGGCCGAGGCTGATGGCTTGTGGGACCATGTCCATCCCGCCTACGAGAACGGCGCATCGGACGGCTATTAGAGCACCGAGAGCTTCGACTTGTTGCGAGATTTGAAAGGCTAACTCGCGTGTGGGAGCAAGGATGAGGGCGAAGAAGGGTTGCGGGTTGTCCATTAGAGCTGGTTGAAGAAAGTATAAGCATTACAGGGTATTTTTAACGACCAAAGTAGGCATTGGGAAATAGTATCATACTCTGTAGAATCGGCAACGCAAACGCAGCCGTCTTGCCAGACCCCGTCTCTGCAATGCCAATTACATCTCTACCTTCCAGCGCAACAGGAATCGCTTCCGCTTGGATGGGGGTTGGCGCCTTGAAGCCGAGCTGTGTACATGCGTCGCATAGCTCGCTAATGATTCCTAGATCAGCGAATGATTTCTGTGCCTTGTTATCCGCCAAATGAGTATCTCCTGCACTGTTCTTTCCATTTCGTTTTTCGTCACTTCGAGATATCTGATCAGCTCTCTGACCATTGCTGCTGGCTGAATCCTGGGGCGTTGGAGAGTGGGTAGGTTTTAGACCATTGCTTGTGGATATAGATACGCGAGATGACTTATTTATAGCAGTTTCATTATGTTTGTCATGATGTTTACGCTTTTTACTTGTAGACATCTTTAATTTCATAGACCTGTTTTAGCATTCGGCAACATGTAGGTTTTAGTGGAACAAAATATTATTTTCCATCTAAATATATCGATAAGATCAACACGCCAGTAGATTAGATTAGATTAGATTTAAATTGACTACATGGGAGAGTTGATTACTCTTCAACCCTTTACATTTCAACATATCAACTTTGCTCAACATTAACTAATAACGTCTACTGAGAAAAGACTGAAAGGAATTCAGTACTCTTACCCACAAATTGGGTTTTGGATTCTTCCAATGAGCACCTCAATAAGACTGCTGATATAGCCTCGTCTAAGCCTTCTCGATGAAGTCCGTTAGTACAAGGCTTCATCCGCAACGCTTCTCGGTCAAGATGTAAATCATCACCGTTGTGAAAGACGTGTGCGCTCTTCGGATGTTTAATGTGGATATAACTCCGGGTTTCCCTTAGGCACGACTGTACTCTTAGCGAACGGTGGGGCTTAAAGGGACTTGAAACACTTGCGAACTATAGTGGATAATGTGGAGAAGTTATGCGATATGCAATCACCCAAAGTTCTCGTGTCTCTGGCAAGATTAACTTGACTATATGAAGGATTTTGAACTGAAATAGTACGCGGGGTCATTCAGAGCCAGAATAACAGTATTCTGCGGAATCCAGCAAATCACTCAACGCGCTGGTAACCGTCTTACGACGATATGAAACAGTCGTACATTTGCACAGAGGAGTAGCTACAAGACACAGCAAAATGTAGCCGCGCGTGTTTCAAACCCCAATATAGCAGCTTAACGGCGTATTAGAGAGCTGCACACGTCATACTCCACGTTATTAATTTACCTGGATCAGGCTTGACAGCTCGTCGAGCTACAAGGAAGATTACAGTGTGAAGCTAGCGTATCGCTTGTTTCTCGAAAATATTTACTTGTACAGATCTGATAGGTCATCAATTTGTTTCTATTAGCGTTATACATTTCAAAACTACTCCACACTCGTCATGCTGCCTGGAGGAACCTTGCTATACCTGTTGCTTGACAATGCCACAAGCTTGCCTTGTACTTACGTCCGCAGGATTCAAGGCACGGTCATATCCACTGCATGGGTTACTCGCCAAAGAAAATACGAGAGCGAGCTCGAGACGAAACGATACGATGCTTCGTTATAGCAGGTATCCGCCTTTCCATACCAAAAGAGCGACGAAGCATAGAAACTGAAGACATGAGATATTGCTTTCGTTGTAGCATGCGCCTTGGTAACTAGCCTGAATATCTGTTGATACAGACCGATTCTTCTGGAACGACGGATGGCTCCATCTTGATATCCACAATGGCGACCTTTCATCTTGTTCACGGGGAGGCCAATACGACGATGTCGCTTCACTCGGCCTTCCAGGCTCAGTAGCGAGATTGACGTGGAGAAGTCTCGAGAGATTGAAGTCTGCTCCGTGTGTCAAATACAGTGATTGCGAAGAAGGAGCTTCTAGAGACGAATTCTGAGTATATAAGATGGCAAGATGTCGACGAGAAAGTGAATTATTATCCATCAATCTCATCTTCATTGTCATCTTCCAATAAGAACAAGTCTTTCAGTCTTACAACTATCATTTTCAAGCATTTGAGCTTCTTCAACTCTCTCGTCCAATTATTGAATTAAAAAAGAATTTCTCTCTTGGAAAAATGTATTCTCTTCTAGCCGCTACTACTCTAGTTGCCGCCGTGTCGGCAGTAGCAGTCCCTGCTCCTCAGCTTATTCCAGCAGGCTGCGATGCAGGACGTAAGTCTTAATGAAATAGAGATAATATCTACCAAAGCGAAACTAATTCTTTACTACTATAGTCTGCCTTGCCAGTTTGGCAGCTGCTGGTATCGCTGGCTGCATTGGGCCACCGAACCCTATCACCATCATCAGATGTACTGCTGGTGTTGCGATTCCGCTCAACTCTGTAAGTATCACCCTCAGCAGATTTTTCTTCTCATAGGATAGAGATTACATTCTCTCTACTCAAACTCCGACATCCCATCTACCAGAAATATCTTGATTTGTGCTCACTGGTCAACAGGAAGCTGTCTGCGGACCATGCATCCCCGACGTGAACCGTGACAACTTTCCACGCATCCCTCGCCCGACATTTCCCAGAATTCCCCGCCCACAATTTCCAAGATTCCCTCGCCCAAGTTTCTCCTTGTCGGAGTTCGACGACGATGCCGTTGATGGTGATGTCATCGCCAGCGCTCCTACGGTCGAAGACGATGCCACCGGACTCGGTGATTTTGGCGGGGAGGAACCCGTTGGCTCTGACACCTTTGACGGTGGCGATCTCTTTGCCTCGGATGAAGGTTTTGCTTGAGCTCTTGAGCGCAGAAATATCATGGTTTAACCTGTCACTCATTTAGTCAACTTGTTTTTCTTGTACTTATTGGAATTTTTCATTGATGGATGGGAGCATGGAAGGCTGGAATTGTTGTGCTTGGCGCAATGGGGAACATGGCGAATGGGTTTTTCTAATACTGCGCTGTATATATGGTTATTGAATATTATATGTTTGTTCTAAGTTGCTTCGTTCTTGAGTTATAGGTGTCTATGGTAAGCTTCATGTTTGACTTGCGAGTTCAATTTACATCAATCGAATAACATATCTGAGCTCTAACTTTATCCATGCTGGAGAACTGGTAAATGCTTTTTGCAATTATGAACATCAGCGGAACCCTTAAGCCATGTCGTTGAAGCCATCATCATGGCTAACTGTCCCAGAGAACTCCGACTAGAAGCTAACATGTTAATTTCAAGCAAATATGTCGCCATTACAATACTTTCAAAAAACTGGTTCACCTCACTTCACCTTCGGCCTCCTTATGACAACCATCTCCCTGCCTCCCTCCTCCACCCCCTCCAATACCCAACCCACCCCATTCCTCTTCACCAGCTCCACCCACTTCCTCTCCGCCGCCCTCTCGACCAGCGCCCGCTCCACCCTCAAGTACGCCCTGCCCAGACACTTCAGCGCCTGCAGTCTCACCGCCTCGGCCGCACAGTCCACAATGCGCAGCTGATAGCCGTCCACCAGCCTGCGCATCCGCCAAAAGAGAACGTAGTTATCATGCGTCAGCGCCGAGAGGATAGCGTCGACCTTACGATCCCGGTACTTGTATTTTGCGCGCATCGCATATGCGCCGTTGAGGTCGGACTGCCGGCACGCAAGATCTAGGATCCGGTAGCCGGTGAACTCGTGGAGGGAGGATGAGGGCAGGGTGGAGGCCGGGTGGATGTAGTGGAGGAGGTAGAGCAGCGCGGGGTGGTAGGTCGCCATGTGTGAGGAGAGCAGACCTGCGCGGATGATGAAGATGTAGGCGCGCTGCGCGAAGGTGTCGTGTCGGCGGGTCGAGACGATGGCTTCGCGGAGCTTGCGCATGGCGGTGAGGATGGTGGAGAGCTCGGTGGAGATGGTGGTTGGTGGGGCGTATGTTGGTGTTGTGGTGTTGTTGGTAAGGGCTGAAGGTGGTGGTGGAGTCGTGGAGGAGGTTGAGAGGGATGAAGTGCCGGCGTTGGTGTTAGTGCTGGGTGTTTTTGAGGCGGAAGCGGAAGAATTGGCGGAGGGTGGCGGTAATGTTGAGACTTTGGCATTTGAGGAGGTGTTGGTTCGTCCGGCGGGTGGTTTGGCTTTGTTCGCGACACCTTTCGTGCAGGTGCTTCCTGTTGCTTGTGTGTTGCGGTTGCCGCTGCCCACCGCATTCCCACCTCCATTTTTATTTTCTTTCTCAGTTCCGTTTGGTGGTTTGAGTTCCTCTGCCATGGTAGCTTGTCCGATTGACAATGCAGCAAAGCGTTTATCAAGCTCGTCGCCCGTGCCAGCCGCAGCACAGAACTTCATGTACCGCTCCACAATCTTGTCGTAGAACTGTTCCTGTACCTTGAGGTCCTTGAGCCTGATTCAATCATCATGAAGAGTTCTCAGACTTGTAATGACCTTGACAACCTCTTCTTTTGATACTTGCAGATAAGACGAAATATATAGCAGACTGAACACACCAACATAATATATGACCTTTGAAAATTCAATTAAGTGGAATTGAGCATACCTTGTCTCTCCCTTCGACGGCAGTCCATATTGTTCAAGTGCGTCCGTCGTTGCCGTTGTCGATTTTAGCCTCGACCACGTCGCCGACGGTCCACGACGCCAGCCAGGACGTTGTGGGGCTGCCATTTCGTCCGGTTTGGCCTTCTCTTATATTCTAAGCAGTCATTTTTCTTCTTTATCCGTTATGTCCGGAGCTAAATAACCAAATCTAATTCTCGGATGCACTGTGTTGGTTAGCTAGTGGACCAAAGGTGCATCACAATGTTTATTCAATCGAACATGTCAAACTTGCATCATGACTATGGCGTTGGCCTAGGAATCTCTTTAAAAAAGGTATAATACAGCTATAGAAAGATTGTCAAGTCGAGTTGTCCAAGTCAACTTCAATGACCCTTGATTGGTAGAAATGAAAAGAATTTTGCAGATTGGTGAAAGAACGGACTTACCGTCGTTATGAGCAGTGGCTCCTTCCGCCCTGAACCAATTCCAAATCAATTGATATGTAAAAGTCCGAAGTTAAAGTCCGCAAGCCCCGCGATGGAGCTCCGATGACTCTGAAACATAAGTTTTGCTGCAATCATGCGCGGGACAACTATCAACTGGAGCCTGAATGGAGAGGTATAAGATGCGGCCGAGTATCTTTCAAATGTTCGACCAAAACTTACTTGAGGAAATCTCCGCAGTCAAAAATTAAGATCATCAAGCTTTGAGAATCAATAGCTATATATCATTTACACAAGATAAAACCATGACTAAGGTCCTGTTGACTGGAGGAAGTGGCTTTCTAGCCACGCATATCCTCGACATTCTACTTACGAAAGAGTATGGAAACTTGAAATGAAGAGTCAATTTACATAACGACAATAGCTAACGAAGAATAGCTACTCTGTGGTAATAACCGTCCGCTCTCAAGAAAAAGCTCAGAAGATAAAAGACGCATATAAAGACCTCCCCACTGACAAGCTCGAGTTCGCCATTGTCGAAGATGTCTCCAAGGAAGACGCCTTTGACGAAGTGGTGAAAGCTGACCCGCCTTTCGAAGCAGTGATTCATACTGCTAGTCCATTTCATTATAATGCGACGGATGTGCAAAAGGTATGACATGAGATAAGATGTGTAGATGATTGACACAGTCTCCCTAGAGGTAGCCTATGGAGTACTGACCTCACGACAGGAATTGATAGATCCCGCGGTGATTGGAACGACTGGCATTCTCAAGTCTGTCAAGAAATATGCAACAAGCGTGAAGACAGTAGTAAGCAAATCTGAAGCTCAAGTTTAAAACGATGGAGTCTGACCCAACAGGTCATTACATCCTCGTTTGCCGCAATGTTCGATGTATCGCACGGTGCTCGGCCAGGGTACACATACTCAGAAAAAGACTGGAGCAACATAAAACCAGAACAAGCCACCGACAACGCAATGATTGGATATAGAGGTAAGCAGCACATTTCAACTTTCACCTTTCGTATCAATGCCTTATAACTGCACAATGCTAACCATTCCCATCCAGCAAGCAAAACCTTTGCCGAACAAGCCGCCTGGGCCTTTCTCGAGACCGAGAAGCCGTCCTTCTCCATCGTCACCATCTGCCCACCAATCATCTTCGGTCCCGTCAAGCACGCTCTCACCTCGCTCGACTCGCTCAACACCTCCAACCTGCGCATCCGGGACATGATCCAGGGCAAGTGCAAGACCGAGCTGCCCGGCATAGTAGCCATGGTCTGGGTGGACGTGCGTGACACGGCACTGGCGCATGTGAAGGCGGTGGAAGTTGCCGAGGCGGCCAAAAACAAGAGATTCTTCGTCACGGCGGGTAACTTTTCGCACCAGGACATTGCGCAGGTGATTCGGAAGGATTTCCCAGAGTACAGGGATGGCTTGCCGGAAGGGGTGAAGGGCGGGGAGTATCCGGATGGTGGGCACTATGGGTACGATAACAGTAGGACGAGAGAGGTGCTGGGTGTTGAGTTTCGGGGGTTGGAGGAGAGTGTGGTGGATACGGTGAAGTCGCTGAAGGAGCTTGGTGCTTGAGTTATTTTGTTTCTCTAGTTTACGCTTCTTTTATTTCTTTCTGGTAATGGGATTATATCTCGAAAACGCCAGAGTTTTGCAAAAAGTAAAGGTATTTAACGCAGCTAGGCCGAGTGATTCAAGCTTTCAAGATGCGTTATTATTGGTGAACCGGCTGGTGATCTATTTTCAATTACAATTTCAAGCCATTCATCATTGGGAAATACTCGCAAAAACTACACGCACCCTCATACCAAACGACTGTTCTTCACACTGCTACCATCATAAATCTTAACGATAAAGTAACAAACAACAAACGTATGAGGGGTTTGGATTCAGTTATATTCATATCTTCAATTTAAGACTGGCAAACGAGTGTCCATAATCCTAGCTATGCTCGACTTTCAATTTCCGCAACATCTGAACGGCTCTTTTACCCCGAAACGTTTTCCTCTCAATCCGAATAAATCGGCGTTCTTTGAAGCCGAATCACAGAAATCTTGTCCACGGAAACATGGCGGACGAGGAGGGGTCAGCAGAGGAGAATACCGGTGGAGTTGGTATGCCTCCACCACCTCCACATCTTGTGCTATGACATGGCTCAAATGACCTGCATACACATTTAAATTAGCCATTGTACAACGAACAAGAAATGCCATAATCCGAGATCTCAGCAATTAGAAAACTAATAACATAATTTTCAATGGGGGTATTTGTTGAAAGTATCAGTGGAGCAACGGTGTTATAGCCATGCATACTTGTAATAAGGACGCCCACACGCATCACTAGTAAACACAGGCGGCCAAATCTGATGCGGCGTACACATGTCTCGCGGCTGCAAGTCTGGAGCGTCCTCGTAGAACGGCGGGAGAGGATCCGGTGTCATCTCAGCGTCCGGCACGGGAACCGTAACCGTCGGATAATATCTGCGGCTCGACGAGGTCGCGGTAGTCTCGTAGCAATCACCGTTCGGTTTGAGGTCGCATCCGGGTGCAGCTTCTTGCGCGACGGGCGAGGCGCTGGTGAGCCAGGCGCAGATGGCGATAACGGTGGTAGCTGTAGTGGTATATCTCATCTTGACTTTCTTGACTAGTGAATTCAAATATGAAGAACGTGAAATACGAAGATTGTTAGAGTCATAAGTAGATGATATAGGTGTATTTGAGGCGAAAGCTTACGGCCTGTATATTAGTGTGTGGTGGCCTTTAAAGCTCAGCTATAAAGTAAAAAGAGCCACTTCTGGGTGCCAGAGTAGCATCAACGTCAAAAGGAGCGGGAGGCCTTGCGATATGATTGACGAATTTCCCGACTTCCCACAGCCGTTGCATAGTTTGCAGGACTCTCTCCACGACCAATGGCTCTATATTTATATTTTCCGTCCTACAAATGTTCCTTGTATGCTCCCTGTGAAGATCCTCCCAGAGTAAAATAGATAAGGTCAGGCATCCTGCAGCATACCAACCTCTAAATGAATGGGACTTTCAGAATCTCCTTCAACTCTTTCTTTGTTCACTTTAAGAGGCTTTATTTCTTCTTCAGGCTTCCTGCAGAACTCAGAGGCTGAACTCGGCTTGCCTTATTGGCCGCTGCTCTTAAGCCTTGCGAGAAATCTTCATGTCATTTTCATTTCATTTCAAAACAGTTATGAGCCTATCTCTTTTCTCTTCACCATAAAGCGTCCAATGAACTGATGCATGGCTCCTCCTTGTGAACGCATGTCCTTTGACTTGACTGTCCGTGTACGAAGCAAATAGGTAGAAAGAGCAAATACTTGATGGGCAGTGACATGCATAAACCCGAGTTCAGCCGTTTCAAAACTGGCCCATATCGAAATGAAATGGATATAAATGCTTTTTTCTGAATAACATGTCGATGATTTAAAACCTAACTAGTTAAACATTTTAAAAGAAAAACCATGACGATTGTTTTGTTTCAGGTTGACATTAAACGGTTCTTGGCTTGGTAGCTTCTGCCCCACCAAGCAATCGTCAAAACATTTATCATAACAACAGGTGGGGGAAAAGAGTCTGTTTACTGCTAGGCATCTTTAGCATCAGTCGCGCTTTCGTATCGCTCTCTCATATTTGTTTATTTACTAGGCGCAACGTTGCGATAGCGAGCATCTCGTGTATTGGTATTCATAGAGCCTGAAGTAAACATGGGAGGTACTGACTTCCAGACACGAAAGATATGAATGAACAGCTCAAGGACAACGTACTAACAATTCTTATATCGCAGACTTTAGCAGTATTGCACGTCAGTCATTTGATTCTCTGATCTTGAAACGGCACAGTCAAACCTACTTCAAGTTTAGATGCGGATATGGCAAAGTGGAAAGCTGATAGCTTGTCACAGAACAATTCGTGCAATTCTACTACAACACATTTGACGCGGATCGGAAACAGCTTGCTCCACTATATGTAAGGCATCTAATTTCATTCGCAGCAGCTCTTCCGTGGCCGGTCAGAGATACTGATACTTGCAATTATTGTACAGCGCGAAAACTCTATGTTGACGTTCGAAACGGCGGCGGTACAAGGCACAAATGGTATTGTCGAGAAGCTCAGCGTATGGCTCAAGTTCTTCCCTTTGATCAAGTCATCCACAACGTCAAGATCTTCCAATGCTGATACGGTAGAATTTTTAGAATCTACCTTTTCAAAAAGTCCAGCACCAGGTCTCTACACTAGACGCGCAGCCATCGAATGAGAGTGGAGGAATATTGGTGTTGGTGACGGGAGCACTACTGGTTAGGACAGATACTCTCAAATTTTGTTTCACGTCACAGGCAATTTTGTAGAATAACACGTTTATAGGTTGATGAGGAGAAAAAAGCTATGAGCTTTGCGCAGTCTTTCCAGCTCTTACCAGATGGGCAGGGTAGCTACTATGTTTTCAACGATGTCTTTAAGCTCGTCTACGGTGCTGCTTGAGCGAGCAAATCGAGGGGTCAAGCATTGGGACGTAACGTCTGATCATGGTTTTGGGGCGTATCGAGCAATTTTAAGGCAGACGTGATAGGAAGCTTGTAAATGTTACTGTGGGAGGAGTGTTAGATAGTCATACATAGATTCTTTCTATGTCCTTTTTCTGCAGGTTTTTATTCCGTGTGAAGTAGAGCTGTAAACCATAGCTCCTGTTGCGAATCTCTCCAAGGACAGCCTAACCATTATACACTTAGACATTCAAGTAAAGTCTCCAGCAACACAAAATAAACTTGCCGTGATCTTCGTTATATTTTACAGGGCTGAGGGCTTACAAAGAGCTTGACGATATCGTTACACTGAAATATCATTGTGTAAAAGGTCTTTCACTTAATACACCGTACTATTGAAGCAAAAATGTGGCTTCACACAAATTCTAAATCCAAAAATAACTGTGGCGCATGTCAAGTCTTGGCACAGATCCGACTCATCCACTGCAGCCACTTTTGACACGTGAAATTGAAACCAACAAACCAGATTCCACGAATCCCATCGTCACAACTTCGCAAGAACAGACACCGTTATCAACAATGCACTTTACAGAGCCAGCTGATGACATGCATATGATTGAATGGTAGTGAACAGAACATCGAGACCAGATCGTAAACACAGCAAAGAAGTCCGCCATGGACTTCGCGCCGTACCAGGACACTCCGCCCGACACCGTCCGCGCGGCATCGCCTACTCCGCCTACGTCTCCACGACAGGTATCCGCCACTAGCACTACTGCAACCAAAACCACACCGCATCGCAAGACAATCTCTCCGCCATCGCGACCGCATCTCTCGCCGAACCGTCCATCCTCACCGCTCAAGCCCAACTCCCCGAACCCTTCATGGTCCTCACAGCCGTCACGACCTTTGACTAACCAGCCCCAGCCCAAATCCAGCAGACGAGTCATCGGCGATGGCGTATTCTACGGCACCAGCGCTGCAGACATAGAAGCTTCATCTTCAAACACACAGAATTATACAGATGGAGACGTGGATGCAGGTGGATACACAGATATAGACGCGACGCTGCCGATGCCGGCATCGTCTTTGGCAGGAGCATGTGGAAGGGATGTCGAAGATGGTCTCTCGCGCGCAGACATGAACCTGTTCGAGACGGGGCTGGGCATGAGGCTTGACTGGGAGGCGTGTGCGGCGTATGTGCTGCTGCCGCCGGCGGGAGCGGTGGGGCTGCTGATGCTGGAGCATCGGAGTGATTATGTGCGGTGAGTACTCGTTACATCTTTATAATAAATGAATATCGTGCGTGGTAGTCTATGTGGGATCGAGAAAGGAAGAGGAGCGGTGTCTTGGAAAACACATATCTTTTAGTTCTTATTTAAATGCAATACGCAGTGAAGTTAAGTATAACTGCTGAGATATTATAGATACCACGCCTGGCAATCAGCCTTCCTCTTCACGCTCCTCTTCGTAAGTATTCCTTTCCGCGTCATCCTTCACCAAATAACATTCCCCAATCAATCGACCCACTAACCCAATCCTCTACTCTACCTTACAGATCATCCACGTAATCTTCTCCTGGAGCAGCTTCATCTCCTTGGCTCTCTTTATCGTCGATCTCGGCCTCATCGCTATTTTAACGCTGAGGGCATATGTAGATGGTAAGTCACGTATCATCTCTGCTTGCAATTCTTATCCAAGTCCTTTACCCTTCGTTCTACCTACATGGCAGTATGCGTCTTTTGTTGTTGTTTCAGTTCAGCTACTCGTTCATGTCCCTTACTGTATCAGTGTTAACGAAATACAGCCCAGACGCTCGACCGGTATCAACTCCCCTTTTTCGGACCGCTGGCAAGTTCGATTGTCGACGAGGAGTGATTGGTTGCCTTTGGTAACTAATGGCCTCATTTCCACCACACGGTCTTCAGGGTTTCGGGCGTGTTTGCTTTGGGTTTTATGTTACGAGATTGGTGTTCTTTCAACGGTGTCAACGTTCTGTCTTGAGATTGTTGATGTGGGTTACTTGGTGTTTGGCTCTATGGTGTGGTTTTTGGCAACTTGCATGGTTGGCGTTACATGAGATACTACATGTATTTGGACGGGTTAGGGATAAGGTTGGAGTATGGAGTACATGCGAGAGGCGTATCTGAGCGTTTGATGATTTCTGTTTAGCTTCAGCGCATTACGAATACTGTATCGGACACTGTTTTAAAATACATGTACTCAGGCTTCTCAATAGATATGTTCCACAAGAGCTTTAAAGCTAAACCAAGCCAACAACGCTCGTAATCTAACCCATAAGACCACAAAAAAACACCCACCCCACTCCATCCAATCTCAACACACCCAACCCACTCACCCCTCCCCAAACCTCCTCCGCGCCATCTCCTTCAACATCTCCACCGTCCGCTCCTCCTTCTCGCGCGCCTTTGCCATCCTCTCCTCCCGCGCCGCTGCTCTCGCCCTCAGAATCTCCTCTCGCTGGATTTCCCTCTCATTCCGCTTCCGCTCCTGTTCCTTCTTCATCGCCTTCAGCCCCTCGACCCCTCCACTTCCACCGCCACTTCCACCGCCACCACTTCCACCACCATCACCTCCATCGCCCATGAGCTCCCCATCGCCAATCTCATCGTCGGCACCACCGCCGTCCTTTACATCTCGAAAGGCGCGCATCGCACCGCTTGTTTCCTTGCGGCGCTCGAGCCGCCGCTCGTGCGTGGACATGTCGGCGCGGGCGGTGAGCAGGCCCTCGGTTTCGGCGTGGGTCTGGCGGGTCTGGCGCTCGTGGCGGTGGGCGGTGCGGTGAGCGGCACGGTGGGCGGCGTTGGCGAGGCGGGATTCTTCGGCGATGAGTTCTGGATGAGTGAAAATAAGGTCAAATGTCAGTTGCTCGTGATCATAGCGTGAGAGGAGGGAGAGGGAGATACGTACCGTTCCGCAACGTCAAATCCTCTTCCTTTGGCTCCGTTGGCCCCGCAGCTTTATATTTCTGTACCTGCGGCATTTCTCCCGTGCTATTCGGGGTAGGGATTGGCGCGGGGCCAAAGTCTTCGTCGCTTTCGTCGCTGCTATCGTTGTCGGACTTCATGTGATTATTGTCTTGGAGACTGGCATCTTCACTTTCGACTGCGCCGACCGGATGGCTTCCGTTTCGGTGTTTGATAGAGATACCGTCCGGTCGTTCTCGGTGTTGGTTATCTCGAAACGCAGCTTCAGCCTTTTCGCGCGTGGAGGGTAGGTACCATCCTTCAGCTAAGTCGCCGTGGTTCCTCAAAGATGTTAGTTTTGAGTTTCTGAAGGAGCTATGTCAAGCAATAAAAATGGTAAATCGACGCCAAGCTACAATACAGTTCAGAATGAGTCCCGCCGTCGGCAAAAGAGCTCTCCAGCGAAACAGTCCCATAAAGCCTCAATAGCTTCATATTTTTCCACCCCATTCCCAGCTCTTCCAAAATTCTCTCAAGAAATCTCCAAATCCTTCCCAAAACCCATGATATAACTCCAAACCCCCAACCCAAACACAACCTCTCCAGAAGAAAAGCTCAAACTCACCACCTCTCCACAAACCTCTTCCACCGCCCCCTCACCTCCCTCTCGCCCAGCTCCTCCAGCAAGATCTGCTTCTGCACGTCCAGATAGAGCGCAAACAGAGGCTTTCTGACTTCAAAGTCGCGGGTCGAGAGTGGAGTTGCATTGTAGGGTAGTGCTGCCGGTTTTGTGGATGTTGTGGCTGCTGTTGTTGGTTTTGATGGAGATTTGGCGCGAAGCTTGCGGTTGGAATGGTTGTTGCTGTTATTTTTGTTGTGATGGTGGTGATGGTGATGGTGATGGGGTCGGTGGGCGTGGGATGAGTGTGATGAGCGGTTGGAGTCGCGAGGATGGCGGTGCTGGTGATAACGATCGGGATTGGCGTCGCGGTGTCTATCGGAGCGGTGGTGAGAGCGATGGTGAGAACGGCGGGGCGAACGGGAGCGCGAGCGGGATCGAGGGTAGGAGCGGTGATGAGAGTCGGGGTTCATGTCGCGAGAGGATACTTTCCACCAACTTTTTAAAAGCAAAATTGCAAGATTGATATATTATTCAAGCTTATTGACTTAGAAATGAGTAGTCGTGCGTCATGGAGACTTTTCTTGAACAGGGTGTCGATTCATGTTGGTTAATTTTGAAGTTTATAATCTGATATGAAAATGTAA
The DNA here is from genome assembly GCA_965214995.1 of Trueperaceae bacterium. Classification (GTDB taxonomy): domain Bacteria; phylum Deinococcota; class Deinococci; order Deinococcales; family Trueperaceae; genus CBDCCT01. Next base: position 981,530 of record CBDCCT010000002.1, on the reverse strand, counting down.
CATGATAAAATATCAAACGGCTTTACTTTTCACAACTTGATGTTATCCTAGTACTTAATCTATCGCTCTGAAAATTAAATAGCTTGGGATGATATATTTCATCACCCAAGCCAGATAGCGCTTCTAGAATATATCACTTTCTCTGCTAAATGATTACTAGAAGACTATGTAGAATTATATATATACTCCACGATACTTCTGGAAATCATCAAGAACGGCGGAAATCAGAAAGCAGCAGCGAGAATCAGACACAAGCCACAAAGTCAAGTCTCCAGGCAGAGTATAAACAGTAGACGATTAATATACAGCTCCTAGACCAGCATTACCATAATCTAAACGCCTCGTTCCCCATCACAACTCCAAACACCTCGTACCCCCACCAGCCCATCTATCAACAATGAAAACCAGCAGACTGACGAGACCTACAATACGCCATCTGCACCATTATCCCATAGACCCATTAGCCTATAAACTCAATCCCTATTCCCGAGCGCACCATGTCCCCTTCACCAGAAACTACACCACCCGATGTAATGCTGACACAGATTCTCCAGGTTCGTCGCCTCGCGCAACAGTCTATCCACCTGCGGTTCCACCTGCAGCTCTTCGTTCGGCTTAAAGTCTCGGCCCGTTAGCTTCTCCTTGACGCGCGACAGGACCTGCAGCGCGCGAGCGTTCTGTACCTCCTTGTTTTCGACGTCAGTGTTGTTATTAGTGTTATCAGTGATGGCGGCACTGTTAGTGTTGTTCGTGTTGATGTTGTGGGTTGGCGGGACCGCACTGGAGCGGTTGCGGGGGCGGAAGGAGCTATCGGGACGTTCGGCGTCGGCGCCGATAATTGAGGCACGACGTTCAGATGGGAAGGATGGTTCGGGTGGGGACTCGCGGTTACCGAGACGCCAGGTTAGGAGGGGGTCGTGGATGAACTACTCAGATTAGCGACATGGCAAAAGACATATAATTGACATGGCTGGTTGTAGCATCGGACTTACAGCTTCAAGCACCGCCATGACAGACTCCTTGTTACACCGAAGCACTCTCATCACATGCTCACACGTCGTCCTGAAGCTACCTTCGATATTGCTAACCTCCATCGCATACGTGAGCATCCGCGTCAGCCGGAAGGGCACCCGCTCAGGATACTTTTCTCTGTGCATCGCCACTTCGAAGCAGTCTCCAAAGTCGATGTGGATTATCTTGCCAGTGATACGATCAAGCATCAGATTAGACGGATGCCTGTCGCCCAAGCCCAAAATATAGCCGACCATGGACATGACACCGAGCGATCTCGTATAGTTTGTGCGCCGCTCGAGCCACGCTTCCGAACTCTTGCTCTTCAACCACAGAACCCGGTACAGATCCTGTCCTGTCGTGTTATCCAGAGCGTAGCCAAACACTTCGACCTTCTGCATCAGCGTCAAGTTGTCGTAGTCAGGCGCCATCTGTAGCATTATACGGTGCTCGATGTTCAGCAGAATCTTCCGGCTTTCCCGGTACTCCTTGATCAGGACATGTAGCGTATCGCTGTTCGGCACCCACCCGAGCAGACCGGACTGTGTAGATAATGGAATGGCAGGGTATCGCTGTATGTTCAAGTGTCTCTTTCGGCTCTCAGTATCATTTGCCAACAATGTATTTACAAGCCCGAAAAGCTGCATCACCCGCTCATCCTGCCTAATGTCTTCATGCCCCTTGAGCGCATATGCATAAATTTGTCCATCGCTTCCTTTTAACGTCAGTTTGCGCGGGCGCTGCTTCGACTGGATAACATTCGTGACAGGATCAAATGCCGTAATCCGCACTACAGGCTTGCCGCTCTGATAAGTACCAGGAACGGCAAGGTCCAAGTTCATTGCTGCCTTTAACTTCGGTGACACATACTGCAATTCGAGCGTCATGAGCTGCGGCAATTGTCGGGCTATCTTCTTGAAGACTTGGTAGTACAAGTCCCAAGCCTGGTTGATGTCGCCAATCTCGCCCGTTCTGCGGTAAGACTGACACCAGCTGCGCGCCTCGTGCAAGTCTCGCCCGAACGACTGAATGAAAGATATTTCTCTGAGAGTCTCGTGCCCCTTGTCGAGCATGGCATGCAACGGCGCGAGCACTGCGAACATGCCTTCCTTGTTATGGTCGCCAAAGAAGAGCCGAGATGCTTCTTCCAAACCTTCGTGCCACTGCTCATGCCAGAGTACAGCTATCCGGATGAGTTCGTGGCTAACCAGGTCCGCCTGCTCGACAAGCTTGGGAGAATGTTGCCGCAGTGACTCCATAATTTGTCCTGCTGATTTTGATCGTCGTGCGACTTCAGATTTCATCGATACCGTAAGTGGGAAAACGAGCGCTTGTGGGTGAGCACGGCCAATTTCACATAACAGATTGTGGACAGAGTCCTTCACCTTGCTGATGGGCTGATTGATTCGAGCAATGAGTTGCGGTATCACCTCAAGCCATGTATCGATGCTGACTGTGGAAATGCCTTCATTCACTGCTGAATTTACTTCATGGCGGCCACCGTGCATAAACCAAAGCGTCAGGAGCCGGAGCGTGTCTTGTAGCGAGCTTGTAGAAGACAGTGCAATGGACTTGAAAAATCCGTGTATGGCTGGCACGATATGGTTGAGTATGTTGTTAGATGAGCCATCTGGCCAGTCACTAGTGTTTGAATTTGTCATTGCCGTTACAACTTCAAAATTGGCCAAGGCCCAGGCGTGCCATGCCTTGTAACCAGTCTGGTTGTAGCGGGTAGCAGCCGAGTAGGAACTGAGTATCTCATGAATATGTGAGTTGCGCCAATCTCCATCGTTGACTGAGTTCATCCAGTCGCCCTGCTTGAGATAACATTTTGCAAGCAACCTGTGCCACTCATCGAGCTGAGCGGGTGAAAGGGGCGGCGACACTGAACCGTAGGAGTCTACCAGTCCGTTTGTAAGCATCCCATTCATCCCGCTCATTCCATTAATCCCATTCATCATATGCATTCCCATTCCATTAGAGGCAGGCATTGCGCTCTGGCGTGCCTTTGAGCGTAATTCCTCAACCATGGTAGCTGTAAAGTCCTTTAGATTGTTCAAAGCAGACTGCTGCCGACCAGATGACCACAAGAACTTGAAGCAGGCATAATGCACCGGATATGGAATTGAATGATCACGCTTCTGCGCGACCTCATATATCGGCTCATTCGTGCCAATGAGATACTGCAGCGACTTCTCAGCAAGACCGTGCCGGTTGTTCTTCCTGCACAGGTTTGCAAACTTGATCCACATCTCCATGTTGTCCTGCGGGCTAACAACCAGCGTTCTAACCTTTAGCATCCGCTGCCACACTTCAGGATGCGGCTGGCAGCCCTTGAGACGCTTGTTCCATGTCATGCGCATGCCGAGCTGCTTTTCAGGGTTCTGGTTGTTTTGCTTGTAGCCTATAATCTCCTCGAGTTCGGCCAGCATCTGTACCCGCACGATGACGCTGTACGCTCTGGTGTACGATTCGCCGAGAAGAGCGCTAAGCTCGGTATCTAACCCTTCTCTAGCCCTCTCAATGTGCTGCATAGCCTCGTCAAACTGGTTACGGTGAAGAGAAAGGATAGCGCCAAAGAACGAACGATCGGGCGAGTGAAGTTTCATGACATTTAGATAATTGTCCATTAATTCCCACTGTCCCAGTCCCCAAGCAGCCGCCGCTGCCAGCGGAGCTAGCGCTCGCCTGTAGTCTCTCGAAGCATGAGTCCACTTGGCCTGTGCCAGCGAAGAGAGTACATCCCATTCACCTAGCGCATGCAGGCATCGCATCTTGCCCATCGTCACATCAAAGGAGTCAGGTTCATCAACTTCTCTTCGCTGATATGCAGCAAGAGCCTCTTCCCAGCGACCCAGCTTCTCGAACCAAAATTCCTTGAGCTCGACATCTGGATAGTTCTGCGCCTTGCGAAGGATACCAAAAGCAGCATCAGATTGTTGCAGCTGGTTGTTAATAGTGATGAGTGCCTCGACTGCACTAGCATTATGCTCAGCATTAAACTCCAATTCTTTGTAATGTAGCGCTTTGGCAAACGCATGGCACTTGGCAGCATACATTCCCAGCGTTCGCACATCGATTGGAAGTGCTTTGTCGTCATGCTCCATGAACTCGGCCAGGTTGAGCAATACTTGAAGAATTTCGGGAGGTATATGAGGAGAGGTAAGGGCAGTTTCGATAGATCGTACAAGTTCTTCTTGATACTGATCGTACAGCTCGGTCCAGCAAGATACAAAAGCCGAATTGAACAGAGACTTTGCAATCGGGCTGTAAATGCTCGCCAGTGGTGTACAGGCACGCAAGGCCTGCTGCGGTGACTCTCGCAATAGCTCCACGCTGAATCGTCGCATCCACTCCTGCCAGTCCTCACGAGTAGACTTTTGCGACGCTTCCCAAGCATTTTTGAGATGCTGTTGGTTTACGGGTAACTTTCTCGTATATACTTCTGTGAAAACCTGATCCTCTTCATCATTGCCGTACCGCTCGTCAGGGCTCAGGTCCTGCGGCAACGGCTCACCTTTCTGTAATTTAGACACGATTAGGGAATAATTTGAGTGTACTATCTTGTTCTGGGCAAGCATCTTGTTCACGGTCGGCACAAAGTGAATATAATCCGGACCGAGCTGAAATATTAGAGCACAGAGAGTATCTAGAGCTGTCTGCTTCAACGCAAGATCGTTGCCTGCAAGTACTCTGGTAAGGGGATGAATGATCCTCGCAGCAAACTCGGATATGTTCACTTGACGAGAAAGCCTGCCCAGAGCTTCTATCGCATGTCGCCGTATCGTATGAGGCTGTCCTGGCTGTTCAAACATTCGAATAACGACGGGAATGATAAGGTGCATGTACTCCTCTGCGCTCGATCCAAATACTAAGAATGCATGAAGAACCCTCTCGGATGCGACCCTCTTCGGTGAAACGTCCTGATCGAGAACTTCCAACATTAGCGGTAGAACGCTGGCCAGGTAAACTTTAAATTCTCCCTCCAATGAGCTCGATACCGCCTCTATGAGCGAGAGAATAGTCACTTGCAGTTGAGTAGAGGCACTCCAGTACTCTTGTACAGTTTCGAGAATAACAGGTAGGAATGGTCGTATGTGCTGTTTGACAATCCGGACTAGGTGACTCAGTTGGTTGAACAAGCCTTCGAGCTGCTTGGTTGACGCATTCTGAATGACTGATATGAAGCCTGGTATGATTTGATCCAGAAATTGAACGCATTTCAACCCGATGGTTGTGTAGATAATCATGACAGCGTCAATGACAGAGGAGTGGTACTGTGACAAGGAAGAATCTTTCAGTAGACCCATAAGCGTATTGATTACCACCGTAGAGTAATAGTCCTCATGTGATGGCGTGATTCCATTCATGATAAGAGAGACGTCAGTGACTGATTGCACTTCGCGAGCCAACTTGTTCTCCGGAGTGGTTTCAATGACCTGCTGATGCTTGTAGGGATCCAAAGCACCTAGGATGCCCATCAGCCTGATTGTTTCACGTCTTAGCGGGGTTGCCTGCTCAGTCTTGACAATGTTGATTAAGATATTCAGCAAGTCCGGACGGTCAATGTACGGATCGATAACATATCCTGAGTTACTAGCTAGCTGACCCAACGTCCTTAGGGCCGCCGTCCTCTTCGCATTCGAGCTCAAGTCTTGAAGGTTTTCAATGATGATATCCATCAAATCCGGAATATACTTCTTCATATCTTCACCGCCTACTGTGGCAAGGTCTCCTATCGCTTTGAGGGTAGCTGATGCAACCTCGGCAACGGGATATCTAGCCTTTGGAAGAAGGACCGTAATCATGGGGTCTACGTACGGTTTGATAAGCTTCGATGAGGCTCCTACCAAGTGGCTGATTAGCCTGGCGCTCTCTTCCTTATTGATAGCTTTGCTCGAATACTCTACTTCTGTAAGGAGCTGAATCAGGACCTTTCGCAGAGACGGAAAGACGTATGCAGGATTAACAGATGTGAGACGGCCTATGATTGACATTGCTGCTTCTCGGATAGCGAAGACCTCGTCATTGAGGGCTAAGAATAACGTGCGGACATTCTCAGCCTTTCCGAGATGCTTGTCGAAACGTTGATCTAAAGACAACAGAACAGTCCGGCGAATCTCCGGCTCGGGATCAGCAACCCCTACTGTGAGCAGCTTCTCGATAACATCGCCGACAACATGTATGGCATCTTGGCTTGTCTGATGGACGATGGGATCTTTGACGAATAGCTGACAGCAGGTCAACGCCGCAGCCTTTCTGATCTCGGGATTGTCGTTTTCGACATAGCGTATTGCAACGTCATGTACAAATTCGTTCAAGATGTGACCTTTAACCCAATTAGAGACATCTCATAATCTCCATTCTAACATAGCCTACCTGAAAAATCAAAGCTACCTAGCGTATGCAAAGCTAGAGCAATTTCCGTCTCTTTCTGATCCACCTGCTGCGGGTCTTTATGGTCTCGAGTGAAGATTTGAGGAAGTGACTGAGAATGATACGGACTGCCGAGATTCATGAATGGCCTTCCGCAGAGGATGTTGCTGAGAAGGTCCAGAAGCCTGTTCTGGATAATGGCTTTGGACTGAGGTATGTAATGTGCCATATCAACAAGAGCCTGTGTCAGCGACTCGCTAATGCCACATGAAAAGATAGGTCCCAGTAAGGCCTCCAGATACTTGCTCAGGGTCTGCCCAACAGCTATGGCAATCATGCTAAGACATTCAAAGATGGGTGCTTCGTTGACGTTTCTGTTTCTAGCTTTCAATGCAAGCCCTTCTCTAATGTAGATTAGTATGCTGTCAAGATAAGGACCTATAGCGCTGCCAACGGCACTAGCGATCTTTCCGATAGCAATAAATGCTGGATTACGGTCCTTGTCTCTCTTAAGCAGTCCTTGGAGATGCAACATGCACATGTGGAGGTAATTGCTCGCGAATTCTGCTGGTGCATATCCGGCTAATATGGGAAAGAGAGCGACGACCTCTCTGCGAATGAGACTATCTTTGTGGTCCTTGTAACGGAGTATCGTTTCGCATGCTTCCTTGTACCGCTTACCGTGCATGAACATGCCTCCTTTGACCAGAAGCTCTTTAAGCGTGAGCAAGGATCCGTGGATAGCATCAACAAGATGCATTTGGAAGCCCTTGAATATCTCTTCGTACACCCGTGAGAACCACTGTTCCCTGAGCTGCGCATCACGAGCGACTATGATCTCAAAGCAAGCGCTTATCGCTTCTGCAGCCGATTCTCTAATCAAAACCTTCTGATCACGGAGAGCAACCCAGATAACCTCAAAGATCTGCGCTACCCATTGATACAGCAGCGTAGGAGAGTTCCTTGCTAGTTCTCTCAGAGTCAAAACTGCCGCGAAACGTCGATTCTCCTGCCTGTCCGTCTGTAGATACTCGAGCGCTCCTTTGACTTCTGCATCAACTAGCTCTGCGGTGAGGGTTCCTCCCGGTGTAGCCAGCCGACCGAGCGCCCGCGCTGCGAATATCATTGCCGTTGTGTCATTACCGCGCATGACTGCTCGCAGGTAGCCTGCGAAGCGAGTAGTCTTCTGGCCTGCATCGTCGCCCTTGAAGTCGATGAATTGGTTGAGAGCGTGGATCCCACCGACACGCTCGTTGGTGTCGTTGCCCTGCACGACAAGAGCTGATATTCGTTGAGTGACATCGTTATAGAAGGAAGTGAATTGTCCGGCTGGTCGATCTGGTTACAACCTTACTGTCAGCGACTCTTCTCGTCGTCGTTAGCTTCTTTGTCATCATATCTGACCTCGATGAGCCGTATCTACAGCCTGGCGCAGCGCAACAGCGGCTTCGAGACGAACATCGTCATTTCTGTAAAAATTAGCTTTCCTTCGTCTCCAACCACTATCGTGCCTCCCTCTCACTTTGATTTTAGGTCCTGAAAAACTTTGTCAAGATCTCGCGACATCTCGACGCTATGGGGCTCCTGCCCTTGAACTGTCGCAGTCCTGTAGACCTACAGTCCATAAGAGCTTAAATTATGACATTTGGGCGAGTCTGTTTCGTCTATATGAAGCTTCAACAGCAGTAAAGTGAGCGAGCAGTGGTTCTTCTAATTAAAAATCAGGAAGAAGAGTGAAGAAAATGTGGAATTTGTAGAAAAGTGAAATGCAAAGCTTGAACACGAATGTGACCAAATCCTCAGTAGCTCAACCAAACCGTCGGTATGCGTGCCAAGATTCCATGATGATCTGGCAAGCCTCAGAAGGAGCCTCACTATAAAATCACATCACTTTGGATCTGATACTAGCATATATTATGATATTCGTAAGATTGATTCTTAATATAATACAAATCAAAATATAGACTAAAATATTTGATACATTATAAACATGAATAAATCATCAGATTCAATCCTCCTCCGAGTCCGCAAACATATCCATCGCCTTCGGTCTCGGCTTCTTAATTATGCCATCAGCATCCCGCTCTGGCACAGGCATCTTCTTCTCTTCCGTCACAGCTTTCTGCAGCTGTTGAGAATCACTCTCCTGTGCCTTATCCTCTTCCATTGCCTCGCCGATCAAACCATCACCGTCATCATCCATTAATTCGCCATCGACATCCTCCATGGGCTCACCGTCCAGATCAGCATCCTCCATCGGTTCACCATCAATGTCCTCGTCATCATCAATATCCATTGACTCGTCCGCATTGCCGTTCGTAGCTCCAGCATTCTTCTCGTCAACCGTCTTCCATTTTGATTTCGAAGCTGCCACTGCTGCTGTTGTTGTCGATGGCGCCGCTTGTGCTTCTTCATCCGATGGCTTTGTAGCTGCTGCCTTCTTTTCCTCTTCGGTGAGCGGAGGATTCATGAATGCGTCTACAAAGTACTCCTGTGCTGCTTGCGGAAAAACACACCAGCTCTCCCACAGCGAAAGGATACTGTTAACACTACGCTTCCATTTCTCTGCCCTTAACCTCCCCCAATCGTAGACTTTCTCTAGTCGACCTAGTCCCTCAAATGTCTTCTTCTGTTTCAGTGCCGTCTCGAACAGTTGTCGGTACTTCCACGCATGGCGAACCCCACTCGTCGACGATGAGGAGAGAATGTCCGATACCAAGAATAACGCAATGAGTTTCGAAGATGACTGGTCTTCTTTCTCTGCTTCTTTGTTCGTGTCATCGTCCTGATCTGCTTGTTCATAATTCTGATCACCTTTGCTGTTATCGCCTTTGACATCCATCCATGAAAATGGATTCTCAACATTTGAAATAATCATATCCACAACCTCGTCCGCTCCTTCACCGGCGTGCTTGATAGCAAAAGCCGTAATCCGGGCTACATCGCCCTTTCGTAACCTTCCTGTTGTTCTCGGTAGTCTCGAGAGAAGATGCACCAGCTTCGCCTTCTGCAGCGGGTTCATATACAGCTTGCCGGTACTCTCACCCAACGCTTCGGACAGGCTCATATTCTTCTCCTGTGGCCGCCCCTGTCCTTCGTCCTCGACATCTTCTTCCTCGGACGAGTCATACTCTGAATCAGAAACGAACTCGCTAAAATTAGTCGCATATTCAAAAAGAAGAGGTTTCTCTGGCGGAAACCATCCAGGACCGTCTGTGAATGGAAACTTCACAGAGTTAAGCGTGAAATGCCCTCCTCTCGGGCCGAGCTTTGTATCTGTCATGATTTCCCATAGCTTCCAGCGATACCAGACCCCACCAGCGCTCCGCGCATCCCACAACCAAGACCATCTCTCGCCCTTTTGAACTTCCGGTCGGCTCATCAGCAAGGCCTCAAACTCGGGCCCATGCGTGATGAGGTTTTCGATTGTCTTGTGTATTAGCTTTACCTGTCTGATATCAGGGGGCGGATTGACCAGCACACGTGTAGGTGCCCGTTGCATCCCATACTGTCCCGCTCCGACGCCACCATATGAAGGCGGAGGAGCGAAACCCTTTCTCTCAGGCATAGGCAAAGTCTTTGCACCAAACGGCAAGGACGAAGACAATAAATTTACAGCGCCACCACCACTTCCCATAACTCCCAGTGCTGCGGAGGATAGATGCCGTGATATGGAAAGGTGGAATCCCCAACCCAAATACCGATTCTGCAACGCGCTAACAGCATTGTCAATGTCACTGCCTGGTGTATCTTTGGCCAGCGTAACGATGGCCGACAAAGATCTTCGTTCTGTGGAGCCGGTAGCAGGCGGAGCCATCATCCTCACATTATCAACCGTCACCTTGGACGGGATTAAACTCTTCACCAACGCGGGTGACGTGCCCAGTGGTAAGGCCGACAGGTGTAGTGTCGGTTTCGGTGCCGCTTTTTCGGCAGCTCGATCTTCACTTGTAGTTTCATTTTCATCGTCTGAGTTCTGAAAGGCCTTCATCGTAGCCGGAGCTCCTTTCGCACCGATCCCTCCTCCTTCTCCCAGCCCATCGCCCGAATTCTCAAATGCAAACAGGCCAACATCCTTCGTGTCTCTTCGTCCCGGAATCGATCCATCAAACGCACGTTTTCGTAGCGAAGACGGAGGCGTCGACCCCAACGTTCCAGGACCACTCTTTCCTATCCCCCCGCTCGGTCCCGTCGGTATCCCAGGGCCACCCTGTGCTCCAGCTCCGAACTGTCGTTTCGACATGCCTCCAAACGCACCCCTGCCAGTCACACTTCCTCCACCACCACGTCCTCTGAACCCCATCCCTCCCCGATATCCCGCACCACCAGCGCCATGTCCGAATCGTTCTGAGCCATCGCCACCACCTTCGTCTGCATCATCTCCTTCAAAGGACTTTACAAAGTCATCGAGCGCAGCTGCGTTTTCGGCCTCTTCGCGCTGACGCTTCGCTTCGGCTTCGGCACGATGGCGTTCGAAGACGGATTTGCGCACAGGAGCGGTAAGTTTGCTTGAAAGGTCAGGGAATTCTTTTACTTTTGAGGGCGTGGGCATGTCGTATGAGAAGGGTTATGGGTTAGGAAAGAATTAAAGAAGTCGTTGGAGAACGAGATGAAGCTTATACGTCAGAGTTTTTGTGCATGGAATAAGATGACTGCTATAGATAAAACTTCTAAATTATCCCGCGCATCATAAGCTGGTGTCTTCAAGCTTTGTATAACTCATTTCTGTCACATTGCAAAAGGAAAGGGGGTTTTCAGAGCAAGTGCCTTTCAGATGGGTTGGCTTGTGTTTGCACAGTTTGATATCCCCTGTACCATCGTTAAATTCACTTATGTAATCATGTGTAGAAAAAGACCTCGACTGATGGTCGTCAATTCTTTTACGATTATTTCTGATATACAAACCTAACAATTAAAAGAGTTGCACATGTAGCTTTCAACTGTATAGCAGCTCAAGGGTGCGATCTCTTGATTGCATAATGTCCCTGTTTTACAGTCTTTCAGCTTCATAGTTTTCGATCCTAATCATGATCCACGACATTGGATCTCAGTTTTTAGAAACCAGAACTTGGGTCACAGACTGCAGTCTGTTTACAGATGAGATAAAAATCAAAGCTGTTTTTAGAAGTCTTCCCATCGAAGTGGATCCAAGAACACTCTGGAAAGCGAGTATAAAGGACATTTGGAGCGTGGAGACCATTCTCTCTCTTTCCCATTCACTTTACCACGCCAGGACACTGAAGGCATGAAAACCCACCTCACTTCGAATTAGCTCAACTTATACGTATGAATAAATATATCATATGTTCTATCCATATATAGGCGATGTTCATAGACCTTATGGCTTTCCTCGATACGACTAAAATGAGAGACTTTATATGATGTCCACATCTCTTGGGTTGTTGAGTAACAACATACTTACAATTGGGATGAATATCGTTTATTAGAAATCGAAGATCTCATTTGCTATTTACTTGCGAAGTCACAAACGAGTATAATCATCGTGAGCTATATATCAAAACAGGTTACTTTACCTACGAAGCTCCGACCAATTTCATAACTTTCTTTGCACTGTCCACAAGGTAAACTTATCACGGCGCCAAATTTACCGTCGGACTTCTGCTTTGGTATTTCTTTGACAATAGCGGTCTTTTTTACTAATGGATTTTGTGGCAAATTGCGTGTCTGTCGCGTGTCTTAACTTTACTTTACAGTACTTGAATGTGTCTGAGTCGCTTCTGGGTCTGCTTTTGCTTCTTATCTCGTACTTGACTTCTAGCAAGAGGTGATTCTATCGGGCATAGTCATTGGCTCTCTGCTTCATAATTAATTCACAAAACCGTTTTGGTTTATACAGTGCTTCTAAAGTGTTCCGAATTACTTCAAGTTTGTGTGATAGTCATCCCCTGTCGATACTGTTATTTGCTACGATTTTTGACTATGCTCGGACTGAACGTCATTAATTATATCATTGTTCTGACTCTTGTCGAACAATCTCTCGGAAATCCACAAGAAACCGAGACCTACAAGGATCCACCGTCGCTTATTATTCACGAGGTAAACAAATATGTTGCCACTTCGACTCCATTAGCGGAGATGGACTATGAAAGTCTACCTTTTCTTCATAAGACGGGATTTGCGATTCATGATGAGAACGAAGAGTCCATGTTTTACAGTAAGTAAGAGTTATGCTTGAAAACCAGACCCGGCCTCTTTTCTTTATGCTTTTTGTGAACGTCCGCTATTAAGTAGGAGCTTATGTACATAATAAGAGCAACTGATATTTGTGCAGCGTCTTTGGTCACTTCCGACCGAACTACCTCATACGGAACGCCCGAAGATTATAGGATTTTCAGTCTCAAGTATACTACAGCTTTTGACGGTATCGAGAGATTGGCTGAGTACGTTATCATGGAAGGCGCCACAGAAGCGACGCCCTTGTCAGAATATGACGGTTCGAGCGATAAATGGGTGCTCCACATAAAGCCAAAATTTCAGGAAACGTCCGAAATCAACACCGATATTATACTGACATTGCAAACATCAGCGAAGAGTCCAGCTGGGTGAGTCATGTTCTCTAATCTTCTTACGCATGTGCATCTTTTCCTTGGTTGAGAATTTCTTTATCCTAACACCTCGATCTGCACGTCCTGTTCCTTTTCTTACTGGGTCTAAGACCCGTGTGTCTGTATTGTTCCCTGTTGCTCGCATAGGATTGTGTGACTGCTTTTGTTCTCGTCTGCGGGTTGATTGTATGGGCGCTAACCAGGTGATATCATCATTATAGTGACATATACGTAAATCAGAGGGTTGAGAGGTGTATTAAGCAGGAAGATTCGAAAGGTTACTACTGCTACCGCGAGATTATCGATCTGGAACCTTATAGAGGTTAAATATGGTTTGCAAAGGGCTGTAAAATGGCCCTTGATTCACACTTGGGCTCCACTGGCGGCAGGATTGTTGTTGAGTGACGTCTTTCATTTTCTTGCATCTTCATTATACTTTTTTTGTAAGAGTAGAAGTAAGTATATACACAAGAAGGAAACTATCATACAGAATAACATAAGGTCATGAAATGGCAGTGACCAGGAGCACTTCGCACATGGGAACAATCCATGATTGGACAGTTTCTGCCAAAGTGTCTCAGCCGGAGCTTTCCCGCCCTGAGAAGGCCTCTTCGCAATTAAAGACATCTGTCTGCGTGTGATACACTGTTGCCAGGTACCGTGCCACTCTATCGGTGAAGGCTTGCCCTTTCTCCTGAGCGGCGATCAGGTCTCTCGAGTACGAGAAAAGGTCTTGTTTCATGAGAGATTTGCAATCAGACTGCATGTCGGAAAGTAAATGGGTTAGTAAGCTTGAGATAAAAAAAAGAGATATTTTGGATTGAAAGGGGGTACTGAAACGGTGCCCTCAATGGTGGAAGTTTGATGATATTTTGGCGGTGTTGTTCGCGACAGACTCATGCTTGCTATGGTTTTGATGGATAGCTTACCTTTTGATTTTCATCTGGTATGCCTCTTCCGCTATACCTTTCACTATTCAGTTGTTGCTATTTCATAATTCAAAGTCAGCCTCCGTATAATAACCAACATTTATCTTTTCATTAATTTGCAACAAAAGTCATCTATCAGACTAAACAACACAATGAGAGCGAGAGCAGACACCGTGATATTAGAAACACTTACAACCGGACCAAGCACCTCGCTGACGCTGATAATCTTCTCGCCATGTTCCATCGGCTCCATCCTACGTGTCTGCTCCGCATCGTACGACTGCTCTGGACTGTCAACAATCTCTTCGCAAATGGCACAGAAGCCTTTCATTCTCTTCTCCGCTTCGCCGCGCACGAGTTCGGCAACAGTGCTCTCCTCCACACTCAGGCTTTGAGCAGGGCCGACGTCAGACAGTGGCTTTGGGCTCTTGACGTTAAGGGCGTGGGATAGGGCCAGGCTACTTATGAGAGGGAGGATGGTGACGAAGTAGTGGAGAGAGTGCATCGTTTCTGAAGGAACAGTAACACGAAAGGCAATAGCAAGCATGTAATGCGTCTAGATTTGGCTCGGGTTGATAGGTTCAATTTCTATACACTTTCGACCACTGCCGTAAGAAAGACAGAAAGGAAAAAAGAAAAGGAATGATTTGCCCATTCGGACATGTGAGTGGATAGAAATTCGAATTTCAGAGTTAGACATGTATTAATGGTGTTTTTATTTTACTCGCAAGTCAGGCTGGTAAGAAATAGAGTCATGCTGTATTTGTGACTTGATAAGAAAGCAAGTACAAAATGTTCCAAGTGTCGTCGCGAATAAATTTCAGATAAAGCATGACTAGTAAAACACCGTTTAGTTGATATCACTATTAAGTCCAACAACCTTAGTAGACGACTCGTGTAATGTATGAGATCTCGTGTATGAGATCTCGTATGCGAAACCATTTGGTTTAGAAGATGGCGACACTGGAGATACAGCTTCTTAAACTCTTTATACTTTGCAATTTATTCAAAGCAGATAAGGAACTAAATGATCACGTGTCCATCTATAATTACCAGATCAGGCTCATCAGCGAAGCACCAATCACCAAAGACTTCACCACTACTTCAATATAAGATTGGTTACATTTGAAGCCGAAGAAGCAGCTAATTACACACACATGACAAAGCTCAGTCCAGTAGTAATTGTAAAGCGTGCGCAATTACTCACGTACGCCTGTCTATATTCACGATATTGAAGCTCTACGAATAATGAATATATTAAATATATAAAGCTATAAAATCGCCTAAAAATAACACGTATATAGTAGTAGAAAAATAGGCTTAGTATACTATTTTATATACCCCCTTAGTTATTAAAGCTATAAATATAAATATTTACTAATTTAAATAGTAATATTTACTATTAAATTACTAGTATTACTACTATTTAAATCTATAAGATTAAATATCTCTAGTATTTCTTTAAGCTTTACCTTTATTACTAGTAGCTTTATAAGTATATTTATAGATATTTATTTTATCTATAAGTATTATATATTTATTTTATCCTATTAAATAAGCTATCTAATCTAATTTTAATAAATATTAATATACTTTAATCTTATCTAAAGCTTTAGGGATTTAGCTATAAATAGCTAAATTATCTATTAATTATTATAGTATAATATTATTATACTATCTATATTTAATTAAATAGTCTTATAGATATAATATACTAGTATTATTTTTTTATTTATAAATATAGCTATTAGTAGCTCTACTTCTATTATTAAAGTTATAATAATATCTTATTTATTTAATTTTTAAAAAACTACTCTACTAAATAGCTTTATAACTAGTCCCTAGGTACTTTTATAATTATTAATATTATTTATAAATACTATATCTAAGGCCTAAATATAGCTATTAGTATTATTATTACTAAGCTATAAGGAAAGGTATTTAGTTCTATATAAATATCTAATATAATTAACTATAGTATTAAGATAAGATTAGCTAGGATTAGTAAGGAACTTTAAGAGGTAATATATTATAAAGATAATATTAGGATATATACTAATTATAGTATAAAGGATTAAGCTAATTATTTACTAATATAGCTTTATATTATTATTAGTTATAATACTATTATTTTATTAGTATATTTACGTAATTAGTATTTTTAAAACTTAATATATAGAGAACTTTAAGTATATTTTTTTAATATATAGCTACTAAGAAAGGTAGATATAATATTAAGCTTTATCTTTTATAATTTTTATACCTAAAAACTAGCTAAGTTTATTTAAATCCTTAATCTTATATTTTTACTAAAGCTTTTAATAAAAAGCTAGGTACTATTTATAATATTTAGGATAGGTAAGTATTATAATATTATTAATATAGAAAAAGATAATTAATTAATTATTTATTATTAAACACGGCTTATCTAGTACGTAGTATAATCCTATTATTATTAATATCTTAGTAAATTCTATTTACTAGAGGATTAGTACTCTTCTTAATTGTTACGAATTCGACATATCCTGGAAGTAGGGCCCTGCTTCCAGCCCCTGTCCCCTTTCTACACCTATTATATATATAGCTCCCTATAATATATAGCCTACCCTAGATTACTATAAAGTAATCTAGGCTATATAATTTCCTATACTTCCTATCTATATTATTTTCTATATTCTATACTTCTAAAAATATTCTAGTAGTAAGGCTTTACTACTAGGCTTTATAAACTAATATATTACTTATTCCTATAGCTCCCTATATTTATAAATATATTTTCTAGAGCTTTATATATTACTATCTCTTTAGCGAATTATTCTTGTTAATTCGTACTTCTTGTTTCCTATCTCCTATCGATTTGTAGTATTAATCTATATAATACCCTATTTAATCTTAAATATAAATTTCTCCCCTTTCTAAAGCTATCTAGATAATTAATAAATACTATCTTATTAGTGTTTAATTTACTATTAATAAACACGTTAATAGTATCTATTTAGTAGGTATTTAGATTAAAATAGGTAGTAATTACTATTAGTATATAGAAGGATTTAATTAAAAGAGTTTTTAAAGCTATATTTAACTTACTTATAGGCTCTAGATCTCTATAAATATATATATATAATTTAAATTTATATAGGAGGCTACTATTATTAAACTTATATTTAAATATCTATATTAATAGTAATAGTTTTAAGGTTATATTCTATCTATTAACTTTCTACTATATTTCTTATACTATTAATATATTAATCTTAGAATAAGCTACTTATTTAAATTATTTATAATATAAATAACCTAATATCTTTATCTAACCCTCTAGCTCCTTTAGTAAATTATCCTAATAAAGCTTTAATTAGGAACTAGCTATAAATACTATAAATATACTAATATTTAGTAGTAAATATTATATTTAACTTCCCTTAATAATATTTATAGTATTAATATCTTTATCTTACTATTATTATAGCTACTATAGCTTTAGTATTATAATTACTATAGGTATTAATATTTAAATAGGCTCTTACTATCTACCTTTAGTATTATAAAATTTAATATTTTATTACTATTAATTTAATTACTAATCTAATTTATTAGTATTATTAGCTTTACTAATTTCCTTATATTTATTTACCTCTAGTATCTTAATAAGTTTAATAGTAGGTTATATTATTTCTTTTAATTTTTATATTAAGTCTTCTATATCTAGATTAAAGAAGATAGATTTATTAAATATTATATCTTTAGTACTAATAACTCTTTATAATATAAATACCTAAATTTAATATATTATTATTATAGTATATCTATAAAGATATCTAATATAAGTATATAATAATAACTTATTAGCCTAATTCTTATATTCTTTTATCTAAATTATAAGTAGATAGGCTTTATAACTATAGGCTTATAAATAGTTATATTATAAGAAGGATATTAATATCTTTAATCTTAAAGATTTATATAGTAATTTAATTAGTACTATCTATTTATCTATTAGCTTCTTTAGTATCCTATTTATTAAATAAGTAGTAGTAGTAATAGACTCTAACTATAAATTAAATAGTAGATATAATAATATCCTTATAGCTCTTATCTTTTTAATAATTATTTTTTTAGCTTACTTAGCTATACTATTCTATATCTAGGTAGCTAAAGCTATAAGTTTAAGCTAAATACCTTTATCTAAGATATATTAATAAAATATATTAGTAAGTAAACTTATCTTATTATCTATTTATATAATTATAATATTTATACTAAACTAATACTTTATAAATATCTAAAAATTAATAACTATATTAAATACTTCCTTCCTCTTTATAAATATAAGATAGATAATACTAGTAAAGTTATATATAAATAAGATAATATATTTAATACCTATTAAGGATAAGTTAAATATAAAAATATCTATATAAATATAGTAGTAGGGACTTTTAATAATAATTTACTCCTTTACTTATTTAGATATAATATTTAAAGCTTTTAAAATTATATACTCTTTATAATCTACTATCTTTATAGTTTTATACCTATTAATATTAATATTTAATAAATACTAGATAGCCTCTAAGCCTATATACCCTAATTATAAGTACTAGAGTATTACCTTATTATTATAATACTATTAGTTATAAATAGTAAAGGATAAAGTAGTTAGCCTAATATTATTAAATTTAAAAATATACTAATTATACTAATCTATAATATAGTAAATTTTATTACTATTTAAATATATTAATTTATTATTCTTTATATTTTAAATAATACTTTTCTTTCTTATCCTTCTAACTAATACGTAACTAGTATAAAAAGATAGTATAAAGATAGTATTTATTAGATTAATACTATATTTCTTACCTTTTAATATTTTAATACTAATAATAGTAGTACTAATATCTAATATATTAAATATCTAACTACTAGCTAATAGAGTATCTCTACTAGTTAGTATAAATAACTTAAATTAATTCTAATTATTTATAATATAAATATTTAAGCTAAAATCTAGAATAAAACTATTATATAATATATAATAAATAGTATTACTAGTTACTAAAAATATAGCTATAAAAGTAGTATACTAAATAGTAGAGAAAAAGAATAAAAAGAATAAAAATAGATAAGATACTAATTAAATATTTATACTAAATAATACTAACTAAGTATAGATTTTTATAATATCTTTATATTTAAATCCTTTTAGCTTTTTAAGTCCTTTTTTAAGGTCTTTATTACTATTAATCCTCTCTCTTACCTACTTAGCTATCTTCTTTTTAGGCTTTTAATATTTATAAGCTATTAATAGTTAAATATATTAATATCTATTATATTTATAATTAAGACTATAAATATAAAGAGATAATTACTTACTATTACTACTTTCTAATTTCTTCTTCTTCTTTAAAATATTATTATTTATTAGGTCTTTACCTTATAATATTACTATACTAAATACTCTATATAAGACTATTATAGTTAATCTAATCTAGTAGATATAGTTATATAACTATTCTATAAGTTTATAAGACTATATTATAGGTTTATTTTTAATCTTCCTATCTATTATTAATTAATTTAAAATTAAAGCTAATATTAGTATTATAGGCTTAATTACTTTTAAAAAGTTATAGATAGTATTTATTATTACTACTTCTAGTAAGTTAAGCTTTTTATACTTTATTAGTATTATATCCTATATCTATAACTAAGTATTAATATTTATAGATTTCCTTAGCTTTAATATCTTTATATAGGCTTTATAAATATTCTATCTATATATATAATCTATTAGTACTAAATATAATTATAAAGCTATTAGGATTTCTCTAGCTATTATTTATTTTAAAATAATATAAAAATACTACTATATAATTATTATATAAATTAATCTAAAGATAACTTTTAATAATAATTATTATTTATTATAGATATTAAGCTTATTCCTATATCTTTTCTTATAAAATTTAAGGTACTCTATCTAAGGCTCTAATAAGTCTTTAAATATTTCTATAATAGTATTTACTTCTTTAATTATTATATCTAGTAGGAAAAGAACTAACTTCTAGTTAGTATTTAGATTAATAAATTATTAGATATTTTTTAAGATAGCTATTTATTAGATTATACTATACTAAAAGTTCTATAATAATATATCTATTAAAATAATTAATAAAGATATAGATAAAGTTATATTTAAAGCTAGTATCTTTATTATAAATAATATTATAAAATAAGTATATAAAGCTTTAAAACTATATAGAAAAGGTAGTAGAGGAAAAGCCCCCTAGGCTTATAATTATAAAGTATATATAATTACTTATATATACCTATCTATATTTATAATATTAAAGCTCTATAAATAATAAATATATTAAATATATAAAGCTATAAAATCGCCCAAAAATAACACGTATACAGTAGTAGAAAAACAGGCTTGGCGTGCCGTCTCACAGTAATATTACACTGCTTGGTACATCTCACAGAAGGACCTACTTCGGATGACCCCTAATTCATCCTTGATTCAGCACAGGTCGAATTTCGATTATTATCTGAGTCTGCTCAAACAAAGCACCGACGCGCAAAGGCCTGTGTCATGGAGCCTCTATTAGTCTCATCTCTGTACTCTCCTCTAATGATGACGGTACTAATTGCCCTATAATTCTAATAAGTATCAGTCGCCCATGCTTTTATGTACTATGGTGTACATTACATTCGTTTATCCACTTACGTGCTGAAGAATAAATAGACGTGCGAGTCATTAGTTCTGTCATCCATTGTCATCCACTGTCATCAATTGTCAGATTCTGTCTGTCTAGTTCTGCCCATTACTAGTCAGAAGTTCTAAGTTTTGCTAAATTGCCCTTTTGCTACCTTGTACGAAGATGTATAGCTACAAATTCTGCTTGTCTGCTGTGGCGGCATTCTGGCTGGGTCAGTCTGTAGCAATTAAACCGACAAAGACTTTGGAAGAACGGGGGTCTAGTGATTGAGAGTGTTAATGAGCCATTCGCAACTGAAGCTGACTTCAAAGAACTTGGGAACCCCAGTCCTCCGTATTTAGTCCGTACTGACGTACGCTTCGGCAAAAGCGGAGATCGTTTCATCGAAAGTAAGTCAACGTTATATTCCTGTTATTGGTTACATTCTTATTTATCATCTTGTCCGTTATTTCGTCTCTTTTCTCTTTACTGTCAAAGATACCAATCAGACGCGATAATCTGTAGCGTCTATGAAATGTAGAAATCGATAAATAAAAGATTTTTACTAACTACATTTCTCCCATCTGATGATTGCAGCTCAGCTTGTGTATGGCGATATATCGCAAGTTGACAGCTACTTGGATGTCACGCATAATTTCAATGTCAAATATGAGTCGTCAAGCTCCGCTGTCGGGGATATCTCCAACTACGTCCTCCAGGCTGATAAGCGTGAAGCTATCCCTCTTGAAGAATTCAATCCTGCAAGCGGCGCATGGCAAGTAATACTAAAGCCTCGGGCACCATTCTTTCCCGAGAAGAAAAAACTTGAGTTGGGCGAGATACCAGAGGATTATAGCCTTGGAATGGACATTGATGTCTATAGTCCGGACGGGTAAGCAGAAAGCTCTGTGGTCCCTTCTTCGCTCTTATGTCAAGCAAAGTACATGCAATTTATCCTCATTACTTCATTGAGTTTGATATTCTTATTTCTTTTTACATCTTCTAAGCTACCTGTGCATCTCTTTATATGCTAAGTCTAGCGCAGAAATTATTACCATGCCGCTATAACGATACCCTGCAAACACGAATACGACTTTGTTACTAGCGCAACATGCGTGAACAAGTATATCAGCCTGAGCCAATCTTGACAAGGCATGTTATACACTCCGACTATGAACAAGTTGCGCTGTAAGGGCAAAGGGCCGAGATCAGCCATTTCTAACAGTAAATAAGGGCTGAGAATAGAGGCAGAAGCTGTAAACGTTGATACTATTACGATTTATTTATTTTTAACAATATTTGCTTGTTTATGAATTACTAGCCTATAGAGAACTCTGTGCTTTTGTGTTGAACACAACTTTCTGTTTATTTATGTTGAAAACAAGATTATAGCTCGACTTGTGCTCCTTAACGTATCATTTGTTGTAGTACGACTGTAGACTGTCTGTCTGATTAAAGTTGAGCAGATCCCACCACTTTAATCAGAGCTGGTTCAATTAGGCCTTCTGGATGGAGAAAAGGTGAAGTTGCTGGGTCTGCGATCTCAGCACGTGACAACCAATGTTCTCGACGCAAAACTACCGAATGAAGATAATTTGAATCTTTTACGTTAAGAACTCTGAAACACATCAACTTTCCTCTTCCGTTCCACTCGTTTTGATTCTTTGTTTCAGATCGTTTCAACGCTCAACTAGCGAATAGTGCCCGCTGCCTTAATGGTGCATCTGTTTGAAGAAAATGAATGCAAGTCGAAAAATTAAAACTATTAATATCTTGGACTTTTCCTCTTCTTACCAGTTGTAACCCGTTTACTCAGTCATGTTGATCGGCACGACATTGTTTCAGCGCGTACTTCATGTTGATTAGGAGGTTGATTGTTGCGCGATCACTCTGGACTTAGTCCCAGCGATGACAGATTGTCTGGATTGCTCAAGATGTTATAAATATCCATAACCTGGCTCCCCATGCTGTCAAGTATTCGTGAATTTGGTCATATCAGTTCTGCCTATGCGCTTCTTTAAGTGTCCGTAGTTATTGAAAAGTCTTACTTTGACAAGCATTGTTCTATCTACTCATCCCTTTTAATTTTGTTGCTAAGGAACAAAAGAACAAATGATTTCCACAAGTTTCATTAAACAAACATCTCTTTTTGCTTTGCTTCTGCTCAACCTATCAACAGCACAGCAAAGTTACCGGTCTCGCGCAGGCTTCGAACCTCTGAAAATCGATGAGGTGAATACGTACGTTTCTGACACTCTGCCCAGTGAGCCTGTCCGAAGCTGGGTGTGGCCGTATACCATTCTACACGACACGAAGCTCGTCCTGCAGGATCGAGGGCCGAGCTTGATATACAGTAATTAGATCATCCTCTGCATTTTACCGTTCTCAAGCTTTAGCACGTGTATACATTCTGTCACGGAATGAAATAACTAACTGCTCTGTAACAGCGTCTTTGGTTCTAAGCAACAAGGACCTCGATGAACATGGCCGATTCGAATATGCAATACCGTTCAGCGTCAAGTTCACAACCCCGATGGAAAACCTTCACCAGCTGCCATACTACATCATCGAGGAGGGAGCTCACGAAGCCAAGCCTACAGTTGACGAGCTTCCTCAAGCCACTGGCAAGTGGCAAGCTAGTTTCCAGGTGTGGCATGATGTTGAAACTGACGATCTGGCAAAAGTGTATTTGTCAGTTGACATATACAGTCCACAGGGGTAAGTTCCCGCCATTTTTTATTTTATTTCTACAAACTTAGTTTTTGTTTTCTTAACTTTTTGGTGGAAAAAAATGAAAGGATCGTGAAAGTATATGAGAAACCGGGAGCTAACTGTTGTTTTACTACACGACAGGGAAAGAGAGGCGAGTACTAGGGTACTGAAATGTCCCATTCGGGACGGCGTCACATACTGCTACGATGAATACCGGCTTCTAAATCTACAGACTCCAATATCTGATTCTATCAAAGAGACATGGCTCTAGGCTACAATCTTCCAAGAATATAGAAAGCTATAATGGAGGGCTACTTTTTGTTTATCAGCCAAAAAGATGGTTTTGTACATTGAATTCACCTGTGTATACAACTATGAGCGAGTTTCGCTTTTCAAATCCGAGTGACAATATAATGTTTGAAGATTGACTATCTAGACCTAAGGCCAGAAGGTAGTGGAAACATCGAGCATTGCGGCGAGTATCGAGAAGGATTCCTATCTGTCAAGGCGGTTATCATCGCACATCCTTACCGACGGTCACGTATGTCCAATTTACATATGTCCATGGGGTTCTTCTGTACGGATTTCCTCCGAGATTAGCCACAGGATATTCGTGACGAGAAGGGTTCCCATAACCATAAACATAAAAATAAAAAACTAAAAGATCGTACCTCCTCACTCTCATTCTTGTAGCGCTTCGCCAAATCGTCCCATGCCTCTTGAGAACTGGCGGCCGGCGTCAACGCGGAAAGCCCTGATGGACTGACCGCCGACATGATTATAAGCAATGCTTTTCTGTCAGCTTGGTCCCAGAAGGAGTTATGGTCAGGAGCGCGATCCATCTCAGGCGGCGGCCACTCAGCAGAGACAACGTCCCAGACCTGGTAGTACCGTAGCACTGTCTGCCAGACGCCTTCCCACGCTGCGTAGTCGACGCCCGGAGAGCCGAGCTTGGGGTAGTGGCTAAAGTCTGGCGTGAAGTCCATTGAAATGACCAAGAAGATCTTCACTCAAAGGTTGTGGAGAGTTTATGAGAGGCTTAGTGTAGTTGTTTTTTGTTGGGGATTGAAGGGTGTAGAGTATTTCCAGGTGGCAGTTTCGTAGCTTTAGATGGGGGATGAGAGAAGGCGCGATCGTTTTATATAAGAAAGGATAGTGATTCGCAATTAAGACTTGTATTTTAACTTTTGCAAACAAAGAATATAAAGAAAAATAAATCATTTCAGTTATGAACTACTATGAAACCTTTGGAAAACGACTGTTTGCTGCGACTGATTTCCATGGACAGCTAGAATTCTTCTTCATACTCTACAGCTCTCCTTTGTTGCTTGAGATAATGCATCGAAAGGACAAATAAGAATAGAATAATGGAAATAAGTTAATAGATGAATACAAAAACGAATGAAGCAATTATGTCTCATAATTTACTAGGTAGAAGAATCATCTAAAAATGCAGTAAGCCTAATCAACGTATAAAGAATCACTCCGGACATGGAAAGATCAGAAAGAAGCGCGAAATTGCTTCTAGACCTCATCCACAGCCATATTTGAGACGTTCCTTTGTGAAGAGTAAAAAGTATTAGAGTGAAATTAGAATTGAAATAAGTCGGCAATAACGATCTAAGACAGATTTGTATATCAGTTACCAGTTTTTTTCAAGTAGATTTCAGTTCTTCCTGCCAACCTTTATACATTATTCAATCAATCATCTTAGAAGTAAGACATTGACTATCAAGGGCATTGAAGCAAGCACCGGGGTTCAAAATAGTATATTCAGCTATCTAAACGCTTCAATTTTCACATTTTAGTCGAAAGTTATATGCTTTCATGTATCCGGAGAGAGTTTCTTCTCTAACTTCAGCTCCATCACAAATTGCTTTCAGACGGTACGCCCTTCCACAAGGTCAATCGTCGTCACTTCCAAACTCTTGTTCCAACAGCCCCCATGCTTCCGCTGAAGTATCTGCCGATGCCACTTTGTAAGTATTATATGAATCAACTGCTAAGATGAGTATGAGCAATGCTTTGCTATTTTGGCATGTCCAACTGTCGATCCTGCTGGAAGTTGGTTTTGGGCGCCCAATATGACCGGAGACGTAGTCCCATACATCGTAGTATTGGAGCACTAATTTCCAGACAGCTCTCCAAGTTTTAAAGTCAGTTCCGAAACCACCTAATTTGGGGTATTTGCTCAAATCTGGTTCGAACGTAGGTAGCTTTAGGATACCTAACGTCATGGCTTTTCTTAGGGGTTGAGGACGAGATTGATAAGAATTAGGTCGAACCTTATACCGTTGGTATTATTAAATTAAAACTCAAAATGAAGTATGACTTGAAACGAACCGTACTCAAATAGATCCCAACATCGCGTTAATTAGCCGAACCGAGACAGAAAAATTTATATGAAAGTCAAGAACGAAAAAGAAACTGAAGTCAAAAAGTGGGTGGATCTTTTAAATCGATTTAGTCACTGTCAAGAATTTTTCTTTTAGAACTAAAGAAATTTATTGTAACTGACTCTGCTGTAGAAACAAGGAGAATCTTCCACTGAAAGTATCTGTAAAGCGCAAACTAATACGTTCATAACAAGACTGAGCAACTTTAAGAATGATAATGAGAAAACATCGCTGTCGATCTGAGATACGCTGATACTTTCAACTAATTCCAAAGCTCTATTCCAACCTCAGACTCTCCAATATCTCATCCTAGCAAAGAATGATAGGTCTGGAATATTCGTACTTTCGTAAAGGATCATGAAAACTTGACATGAGTAATATCCATCAAATAATTCCCCATCGGCAGGTAGCCATAGCTCATATACATGGCTTCCGCTCACCAAATACCGTTCAATTGAAATAAGAAGAATTCCCTTTCCATTGAGCCATCACCCATCATTGCTTCTCTTTCAAGCTCTCATACGCCGGCGGTCCAGCAACCGCCTGCGCGCGCGTTTCCTTGCTCCCGAACCGCACCGCCAGCATCGTCCATGCATTCGCCGACGTGCCTGCTGCCGCCACGAACGGCACCCAAGGCGTCTGGGCCGCCATCATGAGTATGAGCAGCGCCTTCCTGTCGTCGTGGTCCCAGCGCCGTACTCTTTCCTGGGTGTCGTATACCTTGCTCAATTCTCTCCAGATGCTGATGCTGATGCTGATGTGACGGGAGAGCGGACCCGGACACCAGAAACGACGTCTCAGACTTGATAGTACTGTAGTAGAACCTTCCAGACACTCTGGCAGTTGGCGAACCTTTTAGGAGAGTTGTCGAGTTTGGGGAAGTCGCTGAATTCGGGGTGGAAGTTGGGTTGGGAGTTGGTTTCCATGTTCAAGAAAGGATGGATTTCTTGGGGAAGAAATGAGAAGTGGGTGGATTCTGGGCGAGGGGTTTGTTTTTTTGTTTATATAGTTTTGTTTCTACATGAATGACTTTGACTGAATGGATTGATGGAAATATATTTTGTTCTTGACTTTACTACAAGCTGGTCCAGTAAACTCTTACATGGCAATAACATCGTCTTCAAGAATTTGTTGTTGGCGCAGTATGCCGTGACTGTTCACCAATAACCTTCCTCTGCTTCACATGCTTCAAGCACAGCAAGCCAAGTCTAACACCAATGAAGCGCAATATTCTTGTCGCGTTCGACGCCTTTTCGACTCTCATCACTCCAAGAGCTCCAATTGCGGTACAGTATACCGAAATAGCACAGAAGCATGGTCTGACCGGACTGAAGACTGAGAGTGTTCAGGAAGCATTCAAGAATGGTAAAGTCACTCTCAGGATAAAGATGTTAAAGGCACTGTTTTTAAAATAACTTGAGTGCCAACTCTAACACCATAGAACCTGCACAGCATACAAGGAGCAGTCTCGCACAGCACCAAACTATGGACGTGCAATTGGCATGGGACCTCAGCTTTGGTGGGAAAAGGTAAACCATACCCTGCAGTCCAGTGGTACAGCACTAGAACGTAAGCGTGTAGATTATCAAGAATACATTTCGTCCCCTTTTACCGGCCAGTGCGACCCTCAGCAGAGCTATGCTAGTAGAGTTGCTCGAGCGCTTCTCCACCGGAGCTGGTTATGACTTGAATCGGGATGCATACGGCCTACTTAAATCTTTAAGAAAACTTAAATCACCACATCGGCAGGATCGCCACGTTTGGCCATGGGAGAGAACGGTGGTGGGCGTTATTTCAAACTCAGACGATAGGATCTGCACCGTTCTTGACTCCTTTGACTTACGCGTCAACGCTAGACGGGTCGGGTCTTCTTCGCCTGGAATTGAAGACATGGCAGAGACTGATGAAGAGGATATCAGTTTCGTCGTCTGTAGCTACGACGCAGGTTACAAAAAGCCAGATAGACGCATCTTTGACGCTGCAAAGGCTTTGGTTTTTCGGAATGGTAGCGGCGAGGACTATGATTTACTCTACATCGGAGATGATTTACAAAAGGACGTTGTAGGAGCTGAGAAAGCGGGCTGGGATGCAGTTCTGCTGGACAGAGAGAAAAAGTATAGCAAGGCTGAGATTGAACGTGCTGAGGCGGAGATAGCAGCTTCAAAAGGTCAAGGTGACGCTCGGCAGCCAATTCGAGTGTTTCCAGTTTTAGACATTTGAACAAGTAGAAATGGTTAGGCCATGAACTTGTCAGCTATCATGAGACTTGATCTACTCGTTTTACGTCGACCTTCTCAGATCCAGAATTGAAGAAAGCTTGACCTCGCCCTTTCCACTCCATCCTGCAACGCCGTCAGCTACTTCTGGACGGACCTTGATGTACCAGCTCCAGCTCCTCCGATCGAGTTCGTCGGTGCTCAGGAAAGACGCCCAAGATTGGTAGAGCAGATCCAGAGCGGCCAAGAGCAAGCCTAGATTCCGCTCTTTCTCAGCAGCCTTTTCAGATGGCGCGACAGTGCTTTTGGAAGATGCGCTAGCGTTGGAGTTACCGGGTGTATCAAACGACTTGAGAATGTATGCGCGTGCTGACTGAGGTACGTAAATTGGCATGTTGGCTCCTGGTTCCGACGAAGTCACGCTTGTCTTTTGTGACTTTTTCAGTGCTTCAGTGTCAAGACCCCAGAGCGCTGGCTCTTCAGATGCGTCATCCGCATTTAATTCGTCACTTTCATCGTTCTCATTACTTCCGTTTGTCGCCTTCTCCTCCATCTCCTTCCAGTCATATCCCCATCTCTTCATTACCCGTATGTCTTTCCCCATTACCTTTACTACAGGATTCCCCTGACCCCACCCTTCTTCTTCCGCGCTCTTGCCACTCTCCAGGCCTATGCTGACAGCTTTCTTTCTAGAGTTGGTGCTAACGTATGCCTGAGCAAGACTTAGCCTACTTGATAATGGCTGATGGGGCATGGTATATTTGAGATGGGTGACTGCAAAAGCAAGTACTAGCGGGGCTCTATTAGTATATAGGACCGTCTCTGCGAGTATCTTTTCGTCTACATCCACGACGGGTAGTGCTAGAGATTGCTCAAATGCTGCCGGAGAATTTGGATCAGGTGCATCGCCAGTTGTTTTGCGCTTTTTCACCGGACATGCGGGGGCTATATTTGAAGATGGTATTGCGCGTTTCTTCTGTAACCTCTTGGCTGTGTTGATGATTTGCTTGGAGAGCTTTTCATCCGCGAAGACGCCATTTACAGCGTCTACTTTGGCCTTTGCGATTGCTTCCGAGCTTTATTCGGTTAGGGAAATGCTCGGAGTCTGATTCGAGAAGATGTTCTCTGGAAATATTTTACCTGGATAGGTCTGCTGTTTGCAGTTCTTTGGCTTTCCGTAATGCTAATGCTAGAGGTACCTTTGCGTCTTGCGAAAGGAAGCGTAAAAGTGATTGTAGCTGACCGGCGGAATCGGACATTGTGGGTGAGATGAAAGGTATAGTCGTAGTACAAGTATATATCGTAGCCTTGCTTCTACAACTTCAAGAATATACAGAATACTAACTTTTCATGACTTTATATACTGTGTAAATTTCATCAAGGACAACTATCACCATACTTGAATATTTACGATCTGATAGAGATGTTGGTGAGGCCTCATTGTTGGACCGATTCCTTTAGGATCTACGGTAAAGATGGCACTAAACCCAATCGGGAACGCATCACTCCAGCCTCTCAACGTTGGAGAGATGTTTCAATTATCGATTTCCTCTATAAAAATCCACTTTGCAAAAGCCCTTTCTTTCCCTAGAGCTTCTCTTCCTCTCTAACAAGTCTGCAACGGAGAACAGCGCCTGCTATAAAGTCTCGCTTTAATGCTGTCTTCGAGGTAATCGTTGCTTTATTTACTTTGCTGGCACGAGCCGTTAGAAGGTTGTGCACAATCTTGGACTTCTACTGTCACGACGCAGACTTGAACCTTAACGATAGCTGACGTGAAGAGGACGGTAGCATTTATTGTCTCGTGTAGATTATTCTAGTCTTTTGGTCCAATAATCTCTATCTCTTTCCGCATTGCCAGTAGTTATTTTGGACACGAACATGCCAGAAGAAATGGACTAGGAGAACCTATATCATCCCACCACCGATCTCTGCTACGAATGCATATTTTCAGTTTATAATATCACCGAGTCTCTCGAGACAGTCGACTGTTCAGTATGCCTTGTTTTCACGGACTAGCGGTCAGCATTCATACGCCAGATGGCCCTCTTCCCGAATACTCGATACAGAAGCAATCGCGGTACCACCGCATTACATCATACATCCCTGTTCCACCTCCGAAAGTGCCTGAGGATTCCCTCTCCGGCAAACCACGACAGTCGACCTTTGCAATCTCCATTACCCTTCTCACGCCAGGTCGGAGTGTACCCTACTCCACTCCCAGACCAACACCCGAAGATCCATACCCGAGCCCGAAGATTGTCGGCTCGTTGCCTGGACTGAGCGCAAACAGGGGCAAGAACAGCGGTGTCATCGGACCGTATATTCCGCTGACTTCTTCGCCCATTGAGACTGTTGCGGCATACATATACTTTGACGGTAGAGCTAAAGAGGAGGTAGCAACGTTGCTGCGGAGAGGTGAAGAGACATGGGTCAACTCAAGGTGGGTGAGTGTGCCAGATTCCGAGGGCGGTGGTTTGGCCGAACGAGAATTTCTGTTCAGAGAGGTCGGCCTCGAACGCTGGCTCAACGGTCTAGATCTGGAGGGGAAAGACGTCCAGGCGAGAATCGAGCGGAGAAAGAAACGGCTCGAACGCAAGAGACGGAAGAGGTTGGAGGCGAAGAATAGTGATGACGATGATGACGACGGTACAGCTGTCAATGGGACTAGCTTTGGCGAGCTGCTAGACAGGCTACGAAAACCTGCCCCTGACCAGCACAGTGTTCTCCGATACGGTGAAAATGAGTCTGCACCGGTGGAGAGCCTCTCCGGGGATGAGAGTTTGTTTACCTCAAATTCGGACTCTGACGACGAACCGCCTGAACCGGAAGCAGCGGGTCAGATTAGAATCGCTCTCTTTCGCGTGCTGGCGTCGGGTGAGGTTCGACGCGGAGAATACTCGCCTCAGTTTGATGCGCACGATGATGATGATGCGACCGAACAGGAGGGAGCTGCAGATGGGCTTGGCGATGGAGCCGGTGCCGGTGGTGGTGGAGGCGGAGGTGATGCTGATGTGGATCATACGACGAGCTTTGCGAAGCCAAAGACACTGGATCCGAAGAAGATTAGCACGCAGACGGTCACAACGATTGACTTGCCGGATAAGCCGTATGCGGTATTTACGTTCTTGTACAGAGGAGAAAGTGAGTTAATTTGATGTGCATTTCATTATGATTACTTTTTCAGTACCAAATTTTATTTTACGCTTCTTGAAGGATTACTAAATGGCATGACCAGGACAACTCCGAAAAATGGGAATACTCCCTCCACTCCCATCATCCCAGAAACCCACGCCTGCGAAACGGAAACCTGCTGGCGCGCAGATTGACTTTTCAAATCTAGCTCCTCTAAACTCCGCCGTCGGGACGAAAAACTTTTCAGGGTATAGGGAAGCGTCAAGTTACCCGCGTGCGAAGAAGGATGGGAAAAATAAAAAGATGGAGGGAGGGAGTGGTGGTACGACAAAGGGTAGAAACCTGGACGCGATGGACAGCGACGGGGATGACGACGACGACGATGATGATGAAGGGAGTGGAAGAGGAAGAGATGGGAGAGATGAAATGGATGATGAGGCGGATATGAAGGACGGACCTAGTAGCATGCTTTCGCCGGAGGATGCGGCGCGACAGGGAGAGCTGGCGGAGGGGGTGCGGAAGATTAAGGTGGGTGATGTTGCTTCTTCATATATCAACACGAACCCTTCGACTGCAATACCACTTATACCCTAACATGAAACTCTCCTATCACTATACCATTACTCCTTATCAAGGATATGCTAACGATGCAATTACAGCTCAAACGCCAACACTCCGCCGAACCCCTTCCGGCATCCCCTCGTGCCGCCGCCACCGCCCGCAAAGCGTCCACAACAGATGCACCTGCCAGCAAAAATGCTTCCTCACTTTCATCTGGCAACGGCAATGCCGCCAGCAGCAACGACATGTACTCTGCCGGCAACTCCAAAATCGGCAGCAACAGCAACAACGTAACCTCAAACCCCAGCACCGCCGCCACTCCTGGAAGAACCAGTGCAACAGCAGGCCCAACGTCAAACCCACAATTCACACCCGAAGGAAAGGGCATGAGCATGGGCATGGACAGTCCCGGCATGGCTGGAGGTGCAGGCACCGGCGCAAGTGCAGGTACAGGCGCGGACTCGGGCATTATTGGCAGTCCGTACAAGAAGCAACGTGCGAGTTTACCCGGGTTTGAAGAGAGTCTGCGCGGTGGTGGTAACAGCGATAGTGGTAGCGGAGCCGTAATGTTTGGTCTCGGTTCTGCCGCGTCTGGCTCTGGAGGGGGAAATGCAAGTGGATCTGCCGGGATCGGTGCTGGATCTGCCGGTGCGGGTGGTGACGGGACGGGTATCGGCAGTCTCGGCGCGGCATTTGCACCGGGTGTCCCAGCAACGCCAAGCTCGACACCGATGAAGCCTGCGGCAGCACCATCTGCTGCGCCGCCTGCAGATGCCCAGGGCCAGGGTAAGGTCCACGGCCAAGTTGATGGAATGAGAGCATCTACGAATATGGGAATGGGAGGAGAAGAGAAGATGGGAGCGGGACTGGGTATTGATGGCACTGCTGGGGGTGGGAGTGGGAGTGGGAGTGGAAATGCTGCGCGTACGGGTGCGGGCATGAAGCAGGATGACGACGAGGAATTGTAGACTTGGTCAGTCGGCTGCTGAAGGCGTCTAAATATGGTATGACAGTTAGCGGAAAGAATGGAGGGTTAAATGAAAAGAAGGGCCGAGGAGGAGGAAGACGGAAGATGGAAGAAGGTGAAAGTGATTGATCTTTCCAGGAGTAATTGTGATATAGATGAACAGGCGTGATCTACACTGCATGGAAAGATATATCTGAGTGTCTGGGTATCTGAGTGTCTGGATATCTGAAGTGATGGCAAGAGTGATGGAGTGTGGCGAGGCGAGATGCTTCTCTGGTGGGGGACATGCAAAGTTAGTTCTGAGAGCTTAATGGTAGTTCTGAGAGCAACGTTGCGAAAACAAATCTACATGAAGCAGAACAGACTGGCCGTGTTGTATCCTCAGTCTATGCCTGCGCACCTGCGTACGTACACTCGCAGTCGTGTGCTCGCGCGCGTGTCCGTCTACATCTATATCTGTCTCTCTATCTGTATTACATGCGTTTGCAGTGATCTATATCAAACATCATTCACGGCATATATACACCATGGAGCACACGATACATCTCCTTTTATCTTTTCTTTCCTCTTCCTTCTCCTTTTTCCTTTTCCTTTTCTTATCCCATTTCCTTCATTCTTTTCCTTCCTTTCCTTCATCTTCTCCTCTCCTTCTTCTTTTACTTTTCGTTTTCATTTCCTTTCACACTCACTTTTACTTTTCTCACAAGTCAAAGCTGCTGTCCCAGTCTCTCTGTTTCACATTCTCCTCTCAATAATCTGTATCTTTTTTCCTTCTTTTCCTCTCATGTAAAAAAAACACTGGATTGTGGGAATGGATGGGGACAGATGAGCGTGGGAAGCTGTAAGAGGGAATATAGGGTATATGGGTAGAGTGGTGGGGATGGTGATGGTGATGGCGATGGCGATGGCAAAGTCAACTTAGGCATAGCCGTAGATATGGAACAATCCGACGGTAAACATGGATGCTCGTTGCTATCGTCGACATTGACCGGTGACGATGGCGACTTTGCTACATGTGTATGGAGATGAGATACTGCAACTCTTTTAAAGAAAACAAAAAAAAGGTTTACTTTTCTCACACTGCTATACTTGCTTCTCAAGAGCCTGCCGTCTTTGCAATCTGCTTTATCGGGTGTTGACGACTTGTGACTTGACTTATCGTATCTCTTGCTATCCCGAGGAAGTGGGTATAAATTATCGATTATCGTAGCGGGAAAGTTTGCAGGGAACAGTAAGTGGAGAACACCTGCTTCTCCTCTCGTCCTTTTAAACCTGTCTTTGCCATCTTCACAAAAGTACAAAACTGCAGGAAATATTGTGTAGAGTGCAGAGCTGCACTTGCAGTGAATTGTATATATTTATATATATAAAGTAGAGCTTGACGACTACATCAACCGATAAATCTCGAAACCAATGAGAACCTACTACACGGACATCAAACATGACTCTCAGATCGTCCAGCTCCACGCCTTTGAAACGAAAATGGTTCTTGAAAGAAAGAAAGAAAGAAAGAAAGATTTGTCGCCGCTGATCGTAACCAGACATCTTTTTCAAACGGCTGTATTCGTACGCAAGAGTTTCACTTTTTGAATCCTCTTCCCTTGATGTGCAATCTACATCGAAAATGCTTTTGATGCGCATTTCCCGAATGGGTCGTCATGTAAGGACATAAATTGTCGTTGAGGATTAAGATACGCTTTAATCCGTATTCAATAGAGTTGAAACAAATATTTAAAAAGGTGAATTTTCGAGGTGTTCAAAACAACCTTATAACTCCGCAGGTTGCTACAGATTTATTCCGTCGTATACAAATTTATTTGATGAAACTTGTCATGGTAAAGTCGTCACTACTTGTGATATATATATATATACAGTAAGTATATCTTACAAGTGACTCTCATTAGATTAGATTTCTCGCTTGTAGATAAAATTAATCAATCAACCTTCACTACGTTCAACAAAACTATCCTATAATTGCTATCCGGCCTCATAACCATCGAATGAACAAGTAACATGCATCCTCAATTCACCACTTTGCAACTCATTTCTGCCAATCTGGGGTTTCCGCTCCTTAGATCCTCATAGCAGAATGTACATCATATGGTGACTTGACTTGCTCACTTCAAATCTAACGAGGTCTTCCTTTCTGCTTTCGTGATTGATAACCCAAGAGCTGCACTTGTATAGTGGATGATGAAAGGTGGACGTTTGCTTCAAAAGAGAACAAGGCTAAACCACCAACGAAGACGTTGTCATCAATCAATGCAATCTCGCCCTCGCTGGTTATCATTGCATGGAGACAGACATGTAATAATTTGCTTGTTGATAGGCCAGCTACCATTTGCTACGCTGTGAACACACCAACAAGCAGAATAATTGGGAGCTGATTGCTTTAGTGTTCTAAACTGATCCGCAGGTATCGTGCCCTCTTGACTGTTCCCTGACAGCACGTTTCTAGACCGCACTCTCTGACACCAGCCGTAACAATCTTGATGCCCATCCAAGAACATTTATGCTCTTGTTCAAACATGTTGCGTCTTGGCCGGATAGACACTGTACCGAAATTAAAAAAAAACCCCAGAGGCCTATACAACTTACCAAAAATATCCAGTTCCATGAAAATTCATCTGCAGCATCCATACTTTATCTTTCGTTGTCCTCTATGCCGCGTCCGTGAGTGGTTCCGATCCTATATATGCCAACGACATTTGTAGCCGCTGCATGAAACCGCAAAGGCATAAAGGGTCCTCCTTTGTATTGAATATGCGTATGTAGATTATTGCAATATAAGAGAATTGAATCGAATTGAATTAACAAATCCAGCTTGGGGGATTCGTCTAACTATATATATATGAATGTAAGGTTAATGAACGTCATTTACGTCGTCGCAACAACTTGTCTAATCCGTTGCAACTACCTGTCGTTAGAAGTCGTTGGAATACGACTTCCCAATGCTTCCTTCCAACTTTTGCCGGTGCTCGGTGGATGATCAATCTCTTCTTTCTTTCAGATCTTCATTGATTTCCATCTGAGGTAGGGTATTGTTCCTGTTCTGTTGATATCCATGTTATGTATCTGTAACATAATAACACGTCTAAAAGAAGAAAATGGACGAAAAGGAACTGAAATTATAGAGGTTACGAGAATTTGAAAATTACAAATAGTGGAAAATTAGATCTTGTGTGTGTGTGTGTGTGTGTGTGACGCCTTTAAATACTGCATTGCACGTGAGGAAGATGAGCTCCTATTAATCATCGGTGACGATTTGTGCAGAAGGCTTTGCTTTACTCTGCTTTACATTGCGTTGCTTGAAAGTTTGCGAGTGATGACAAAGAGACATTGTTTTACTACAATACAAAAGAAGATTTGACTGAATACGCAGTATAACAGTAGAATTGTTGCGCTTTCGATTAATTTTACTTGACTGTACATGAAGGTAAATATTGAGTTTGTTCTCATGTGCGTAATTCTCAAATAAGACTTTAAAGTGAAATACTCAAGACTTTTACATTATACAATTTTAGATCAAGTGACGAGACCATCAAAGCTTGAAATCAGCAGGAATCATTTCGCCACTACTCTGATCCGAGTGCAGGACGTGATGTATCAAAGACTTCTTCATCTCCGGAGCGCGGTCACCGCATAGCTCGTAGACGGTTGCAAGATTGAATGTAAGCGTGTGAAATGCCGGGCTCTTCTTGACGACCGATTCAAGAATTTCCATTGCCTGTAGACCAGCCCATCAGCAAATAGTAACTGAAGATACTCGCGAACAATTGATTCAACGACCGTGATACAATAAAGCTCTGTATTTAGTGGGAAATACTACGTTGACGGATCGAACTTACCTCATCCATACGATCAGCATAGAGATGACACACGGCTTCATTGTGCTCTGCCAAAACCCCTATCAAACTCCCATCGCTACTCAGATCTGTTTCGTTCAGCGCCTTCCATCCCGCGATGGCGCCATCATAGTCTCCGTCCGCAATCTGAAGCAAAGCTGCCAGTATCTTCCTCTGAAGTAAACTCTCATCCGAATGCGGATCGCCATGGGACAGTCTCTCCAAAATGCCACGCACGCTGGCGACATCGCCCAGACTAAGCCACACCAGAGCCTCTTTCATTATCGCCGCTAAATACTCACCCGATGTCGCTGCGTTACCCGACGCGCTCTTCAGCGACGCAAGATGCATAGCTGCAGCCTTCAAGTCGCCCATCTCCACAAGCGCATTGGCTACACGTACACCTAGATCGTACAGTCTTCCCCTCCATAGTAAAGTAATGTCTTCGCCTTTCTCTCTCGTGGCAGATGCGCAGGCCGCGATGTTGGAGCGTGCTTCGCGGGCGAGTTCGTAGTAGCCCATCAACGCACGGCGCCAGTCATCACAGCTCAAAGCTTGTAGCCTGATGGCGAGAACACGTAGTTCCCACGGAACGTATGTAGCTGCGACGTGCGAGCTCCGCCGTCGATTTTGATAGTGCTGCTGTGATGGGATTGGCGGTGATAAGAGTTGGATGGAGGGTGAGTCGAAGAGTAGAGATAGTAAGGGTGCAGACTCGGCGACCGCAAGGACTGTGAGGTTAAGGAGCATCAAGGTGGCCAGACGGACGTACACGAGTGAGAAGATTGTCTCATGGTCCGATGGTGACAGTGCGCTGTTCGCGGTGAGTTTGTCTGCTGCAGCAACGCAGGCCTCTCGGTAATGGCCATTCTTGAGTAGAGTTGTGATTGGTGTACTGTGAGAAGAGAATCCTTTTGGTGGGTAAGGTAGTCCGGACGGAGGAAGTCGATGGTAGTTGGACGGATTGAGCAGCGGGCTTAGGTCGATGCTCGGTAGGCTAAAGGGAGTCTTTGCGGTTAAGGCTGCCAATGACGCTGGTTGATGCGTTGTTGATGTGATACTGGAGGGAGAGGATAAGCGGCTGGAAGGGGAGGTGTCGTTGCTTCGGAGCGGACGTGGCGGTGGGGTGGAGTGGGATGTGAAGAGAGGACTTGGCGGGATGGGAAGTCAAAGATTAGCCATTTGATGCTGTCAATAACTGTTTAAGTCTTGACAAGAATTTAACGTATTTAACGCCGTACTCACTCAACATCCAGCGGGCCGACTGTGCTGTGTCGTGGACTGAGCACTGGCTGCTTATTAGCACTACTGCTATCAATTCTATAAGTTATTCCAATCATCAAACCTTTTCTTCTATCCTCTCTTAGAGCTGCTCTATCAGAGTTTCTGTTTCTGGATGGGGTCGATGATGGGCTTGTCATTGTTTTCTACTATATTTCGTTCAGTCCTCAGGATCACAAGCCAAAACTAGACTGTCACTCCAGCGCAGATCCGAACATCGGGCAGGTCTTGGCCGCTCTCCGTAGAACCCGTCGAGACGGAGACTTCCCATTTGTTATGGAGATGCATATTTATGTTTATTTTCTGGCTTAATCAGAAGTCTAATCACGAAACAGTCCGAAACATGATAAATTCAATATTGTGAAACAGTCTGAGATCTACCCCGATCTGGCTTGGAATATCTCTAACACTGGATTGCGATTAGACGCATCTAGAATTGCGATCAATCGCACATAACTACTATTAGGAATGATTGCATCTTTAGATTAGCTTGATCGCAATATATATCCTACACTATCTATTCCATCTACATACACTAATATACACTTCTTTAAACGAACGACAATCGACAACTTTAAATCATACCAACGTATATAAATTATATCGCGTACTCGAAATTCTAAACATACTGAAATCTTCCTCCCAGCTACCTGAACAGCTCTCGCCTTATCACGTTCGTTAATGTTACCTTTGACTATGTGGGCCTTACGGAAGGATGTAGAGGTTAATATGTCAAAGTTGTTTCCCTCTAAAGAGCGCATGTTTGTGTTGTCCCCTGTAGGTTCAATTGTTAGTATAGCTTAAACGAATTATTGCTTTAAAGATTACCCTGGTGCCATTGCCTGTGAAGATTTCCCCAATGCTCCTGCCTTTGAAGAATGCGCCACTACTCTTGCCTGTGAAGATTTCCCCACTGCTCCTGCTCTTGAAGAATGCGCCGCTGCCCTTGCCCTTGCCCTTGCCATTGCCCTTACCCATGCAGCATGCTTTGCTGCTGTTGCCTTTGCCTTTTCTGCTTCCTCCGCTGTTTCTACCCTTGTCCACGGCCCTCCACCACTCTTTGTCCAATTCTGTCCGTCCTCTGTCATCGCGTCATGTGCGCTGTATGGGCCTGATGAGCACTTTATGACCTTTAGACCCCCGAGCTCATGTGGGAAGTCATCTTGCACAGAGGTTTTGTCCGCGCTTCCGCCTACCTTCCCTTGAGTGATCGGGTTTGCTGGAAGCATTTTATATTTATCAGCCTTTGTCGAGACCTTCGGTTACACACGAAATCCCCTGAGTAATACTATTTTAAGATGTAGCAGCTATTATCAATAGTAAATATATTATTGAGTAAATGAAAAGATTTTACTAAATAATTTTAAGAGTAATCGCTTGATAAGTATTTGATAAATAAATTATATATTAGATTGCAAGGTTCAGCGAAGGCAGACTAAGCGCTTTCTATATTTATTATAGCTTAGTATTTGCCCTTAACATAGGTGGCTTAGACGTTTAATTGGCTTATAAGAGTTTAACAATTCGATAATATAATAATTCCAAAGAGACAGTAAAAGTAATTACTTTTAGTAAGAAGTGATAGCCTATAGATAATAATTGTAAAAATATATTGACAGTGCACTTGATGATTGATCATATATCATACTCCTCATCTGACACTGTGCTTTCCCCCTCTTATTTTCGCAATCATCATATTTGCTGCATTTCGATTTCCCGAGCTGTACCGCCACGTTATACTGGTTAGAAGCTATGCCAGACGGACAGTTATTCAACAAAGATAATTTATCATTCAGAGTATCACTCAAACATATCGACCGAGACTCCAGTACTGACAACGAGCCTGTTAAGGTTCTATGGACGACGATACTTGCCTCATGGTTTCCAACAGCACCGTCTTTTAAGTTAGTCATAAGGGCTAATCCTAGCTCCGACGCTATCACACAAACCGTGAAACAAGTCGTAAAGAACGCCAGCGAACAACTGGTGGTAAAGCCGATTCTTATGGTTGTGTGCAAAAGCCTGTCTAATGATAGTCCTACCGAATGGCAAGAGTGTACTAGTAGCAACGGGCCACTTGTCGATAGCCTGGAGAAAACAGAAAGCGACAGTATGAGCATAGATACTGGTGCTGATGATGCTGCCGATAGACGATTGTACGCTGCTCTTGCTATTGGAGCCAAAGTAAAGTTTTTCCGTTGGAGTAGAAGAGGTCCACCGCAGCAGCAATTCGAAGAACTTCACTCTGGCATTCTCGATCTGAGGACGAATGATGGCAGGGTAGATCTTGAAGCTGCTCTTGCTGAAATTAGTAGAAAAGGGTGGGATTGGGCACAGTAAAAGGGTTTGCTTTTTATTTCTTACAAAAACATGTTCGAACGAATGTATGAGCTGTACTTTCGTAATGTTTTATCATATATGTTGTAAAACAGAACGTAGGTAATGTTAGGAACAGTCAATGCATGTCCAAGGATAATCTTATGATTATCATAGTACGTTCAGATTTGATTACAATGCCATAAATTCATGACCTGACATTGAGCGAATCACCACGTGAATAAATGCAGTTATTAGTATCGTATGTTGAGATTTAGGGACAATTTTACCAAAACAACATAAAGGTGAGTTAATATCGTTTAATTATAGCAACACTAAAGGTGTAGAAGTAGGGATGTGTAGTACAATAAAGCTATCACAAGCGGAGAAATATCATCGGCATCACCCTAGGCCCGATGGGGTGGGGGGCTGAGAACGGAGTGGAACTTGCAAACCTTGGCACTCGTCCCTCCGCTGTCGCACTAACAATTTAGAATGACTCTTATTCCAACTAAATGTTTAAAAAATAGCAAACAGTACTTTCAACTAGAAGAGTTCACACGTAGAACCTTTTCTCACGCGCCCTCGCCTCTCCACTCACTTCATCACCACCATGATCAACGCCAACCAGAGCCGTTGCGCCCTCGGGACAATCACCTCCGCCCGCCGGTTTTCCACTTCACATGCCCGTCCAGCCATGTCCCCACAGCACCGCTCCACGCAACCAAAACCGCAAAAAACGTCAAGTTCTCCCGTTGAGACTGTTCGAAGAGATCAAAGCACTGCCGCTACCGTAAGTAGAGAGAGACCCGTGCCCAGTCCCGCATTCAACAGAGAAGGCACAAGATGGAACGATATACCGCCTATGAAGCCCTTTCGGTCTCCACCGATGGACCATACCTTTGTAGGAAAGAAAGGTGGAGAGATATTCCACGAGATGATGCTACGGCAGGGTGTGAAGCATGTCTGTACGTAGTAGAGTTGAGACTGTGCGCTATAACATTGGAATAGTGCGCTAAGATTCAACAGTTGGCTATCCTGGAGGCGCCATTCTCCCCGTGTTCGACGCAATCTACAACTCCAAACACTTTGACTTTATTCTACCCAGGCACGAACAAGGTGCAGGACACATGGCGGAAGGATATGCGCGAGCATCAGGAAAGCCAGGAGTGGTCTTGGTCACGTCCGGACCTGGCGCAACAAATGTTGTCACTCCGATGCAGGACGCCTTGATGGATGGCACGCCAATGGTGGTATTTTGTGGTCAGGTTCCTACCAGTGCCATTGGATCAGATGCGTTTCAAGAGGCAGATATTGTTGGCATTTCAAGAGCGTGTACAAAGTGGAATGTCATGGTCAAGAATATCGCAGAGCTGCCACGGCGGATAAACGAAGCATTCGAGATAGCGACTACCGGAAGACCTGGTCCAGTATTGGTTGACTTGCCCAAAGATGTCACAGGAGGTACTTTGACGAAACCAATACCGGTAACCAGCGCAATTCCAACGCATCCCAGCGCAGCAACTCTAGCAGCACGAGAGATGAGCCGAAAGCAACTTCAGGGTGCAATCAAAAGATCTGCGCATCTGATCAATATCGCAAAGAAGCCGGTCATATACGCAGGACAAGGGATAGTCATGCAGCCAGAAGGACCCAAGATGCTCAAGGAGCTATCCGAAAAGGCCTGCATACCCGTCACTACAACACTACAGGGCCTTGGAGGCTTTGACGAGCTGGACGAGAAGTCTCTGCACATGCTCGGAATGCATGGATCCGCATTTGCAAATCTGGCGATGCAAGAAGCAGATCTCGTCATTGCACTCGGCGCACGCTTTGACGATCGTATAACTGGCAATGTGACCAAGTTTGCACCCCAGGCCAAAGCCGCAGCAGCCGAAGGTCGGGGAGGAATCATACACTTTGAAATCATGCCCAAAAACATCAACAAGGTTGTCCAAGCTACTGAAGCAGTGGAGGGCGACGTTGCTGAAAACCTCTCGCTTCTCTTACAGCACGTGCAACCGAAATCATCACGTCCCGAATGGTTCGCCCAAATAAATGACTGGAAAGAACGGTTTCCTTGGGCATACGAGAAAGAAAGCGAAGGAGGATTCATCAAACCACAGACCATTATTGCCAGAATCAGCGACCTTACCGAACCTGTAAAGGAACGTACTATCATCACGACAGGCGTGGGCCAGCATCAGATGTGGGCAGCTCAGCACTTTCGCTGGCGGCACCCTCGCACCATGATTACCTCTGGCGGGCTCGGAACCATGGGCTACGGTCTGCCTGCAGCCATTGGCGCAAAAGTTGCCCGTCCGGATGCACTTGTCATTGACATTGACGGCGATGCCTCGTTTAGTATGACGCTGACGGAACTTTCCACAGCTGCAGAATTTAACGTTGGCGTGAAGATCGTCGTGCTGAACAACGAAGAGCAAGGGATGGTGACGCAGTGGCAGAGTCTGTTCTTCCAGGACCGCTTCGCTCACACGCACC
Organism: Trueperaceae bacterium; assembly: GCA_965214995.1. Classification (GTDB taxonomy): domain Bacteria; phylum Deinococcota; class Deinococci; order Deinococcales; family Trueperaceae; genus CBDCCT01. The sequence goes on along the minus strand of CBDCCT010000002.1, from coordinate 939,013 downwards.
AGAAGAATGCGGACTTTGTCAAGCTGGCAGAGGCGATGCACATCAAGGGCAGGCGTTGTGGGAAGTTGGAGGAGCTGGACGATTCGCTGAAGTGGCTGATCAACTCGGACGGACCGGCGCTGCTGGAGGTGTTGACGGACCAGAAGGTGCCGGTGCTGCCGATGGTGCCGGCCGGGAGCGCGTTGCATGAGTTTTTAGTTTATGACGAGAGTGGGTTGATTGATTAAAGCTTGTAGAGGATGAGCGGCTAATGATTTTCTAGAGAAGGAAAAGGAACGACGAGCGCGAACACGGGAAAGATCCGGACGGTGATCTTTCCGGAGTCTAAGTTCACGATTTCCAGGCATATTTCAGTCTGTTGCCTGTTACTGTTTGAGACTATTCTTACAATCTGTCACTTTATTATCATTTTGTCATCACATCTACCGAAAAGTCTGGCATTGCTCATCTTCAATTTTGATTTACTGTCATCATGGATGCAAAAGTGCACAGTCAAGTCACTTATGAAATTTCTTACTCTCATTGTCCTGTTTCAGAAGCATCGACGCTCGCAGGTTTCTGTTTTGGAAGCATTACGAAGTTCCATGGAATCATTTGTTCACTTTGGTTTCTTTCATCACATACAAATAAAACTTTTTAATTCTTATTCGTTCTAGAAGAAGCATAGCATACAAAGTGAAGGACGCTGCCCAGACGTGATGATGAAGGTTCCAATAAAATGAATAAACAATGCTATAGTCCATCATTACAGTCCACAGATTCAAGAACTGCACAAGTCTCAACTTCCTTCCTTTAGAAAAAGATATGAAGTCCACTCCGACCCGCACTTCCACAGTCTTCATCTGCCCATCTGCCCATCCCTCCTCTCAACCTCAACAATCAACAGACAAGAAGCTACCATCGTCCGCGCACATGACCAGACAGCACAAGCACGACAGGCGTGCATGCAGCCCATCTGATGTCATCCCCACAAACTTTTTTAATTTCTTTACTCCATCCCGTGAAAGACACATTACATTACAAATTACAAATTACGAATCGCTTACGTACCCCATTCTCACCCGCCGATTAGTCAGAATCCCACAAACGCTTGTGGTATAAAGATCTCGTCTGTCTCCCTCTTACCTCTTTCTTCTTCTCTCTTCCTTTTCTTTTTCTTTTCCTTCATTCGCTTCGCTGTTCCTTATTCTGATCAGTGAGTTTAAAGTTTATAATTGTTGGTTTTTGTTGTATCAGGAGAGACGTTCCAGGTACTTTGTTAAGACCTCTGGCAGCGTTGGGCTTTATTGTCTGTATCTCTCTTGGTTTTTATGTTGTCAGTACAAATCTGTGGTAGTTTCGAAGCATGGGCAAGATAGGGAATTACGTGACTGCTTAGTACCTTCTGCGGTACGGGAATCTGGGCTCTCTGAAGATCACATGAGAGTAGCTTTGGCTAGCATGTGGAGTTGAAAAATCAGGCTGACCGAGGTTGGTTGAGACCAACGATGTCGTGGAACTTTACTCGAACGAGATGATTCATGGCGACGATGATGGGCCTCCGAGAGTCGGTACAGCGTGTACAGGAGCCACCAGATGTTATGCAAGGGAATTTAATTTCACAATGGCCTTTATTGACGATATCAACATTTACTCGAATATGTTGGAGAGCCATTCCAAGGTCTGCGCGGCTGGGTTTGGTTGAGACCAACGGTCTCATGGGATCTTTGCTTAAACATAATGTTTCACTGTAAAAACAATGGGCTTCCGAAACTCTATCAAAAAACGTGAAAGTTGACGAAAATCACAAACGGAAAAGACATTTTTGGCGAAGCACGTATGGTTGATATTGTCCATTTTTAGATAGAATGGAGCAGCACTAAGTATCTAAAGCTGGGAAATGCCGGGGGAAAGACTAGCCACTAGAAGTATCGCTTTGATGTCCATTTTGGATGGAATGGAGCAGTATGAAAGAACATTTGACTTGAGTTTTAGCTATCTAAAGCTGGGAAATGCCGGGGGAAAGACTAGCCACTAGAAGCATCGCTTTGATGAGGTAAAGACGACAGCAGGTAGCCAACTTACGGACATGCTTATCAAGTGTTTGGGAGGCTATTACGTTCTGACGTTGAAAACCAAAGATAAAGAGGAAGTGACAGCCAACTGATACTTAATGAATATGTAGATTGCAATGAAAACGAATGGATTGGATTGATCTGTGGATCCAACTTGTGAATCTAACCAGCTATATATACACGAATTTAAATGATATAACTCATCACCGGAAAGGACAGTTGGAGTGCAGAAACTTGGGGCCTTATGTTGCTAAACAAACTCTACGAATGGAACATCAGAAGCTTTTAATTTGATTTTAATCTTAAAATGTATTTGAGCTACCTGATTTCCCGAATATGTAGATGGATAATCATTCGGTACTACTGAGGAAGGAAAGGAAAGGAAAGGAAAGAATGAATCTATCTACGATGTATATATACTGGGAGGAATAGGGGAATCACGTGTATGACTTCGAACATGTCTTCCAAGGAGGTTGTCAATTGACAAGTTGGAAGCAACAGCTTGCAACTAATGAATGTATCATGTTGCAAGCGCTACTTCCTTTTAACAAGTACGATCTTTGGCCACAAGAGTGTGATTTATTGGAGGTCAAACCCGCTGTAAGTCTCCGCAGCAAGTAAGCAACTCACAGGCATGCTTAGAAAGAAAGACTTGGAGGCTCTTGTATTCTGTAATCATAAACTATGATAACTAATTTAAGAAAATGTACTGTGTTCCGGAGCTATTCCTTAAGTATGGGGAGTAACGGTAATCGAGATATAAGAAGAGAATAAAAGGGTTGATATTTATTCTAAACCTCTGCATAGCGGTAGAGAAAAGTTGTAATGTGTTGAGTTGATGACTATCACGTAAGATTATCCAAGATGGTTAATGTAGGAAGCGAGGAAATTGGGCCATGAGTGTAACCTTTACCAACTTAGTACTCAGATTACTAACTTTCGACAAATAAAATAAGTTGAAGTTAAAGAATACTCACAACTCCATAAAACATAGATAATAGAAAAGAGACAAGGGAGCATAATGTTTAGTTTTACATTGGGCCATCAAAACATTGGTTTTACAAGTAGCTCTGTTTCACGTCTAGCTCTGTTTCACACACACGCCCACGCTCTTCCCAGCAGCCAGGTATAGCAGCACATTTTCGTTTTAGATGGTTGATTTCTGTTTCGACTTTGATAAAACAGCAGTCGACACTCTTTCCTCTTGGTGATATGATCTGCCATTCTGCTACGCTTCACTGTCATATTTCCTCATCTTTGCTCTGAATTTTTTGCTTTCTGCTTTTTGCGTTTTGCGTTTAGGGTTTTGCTTTCGTGTTTTGTCTTCTAGAAGACTTGCTTGTGAGAGCTGCGCTACTATTGTGCATAGGGGAGAAATTAACTAGAAGCATGGATGTTTACTCTCCGTTTTATGTTCTGTTGCTGTCGTGTACTCTTTATACCACTTATGCTAATGTATATAAATAGAAATATGTCTGGCACATTTCAAGCCTGATCCTGTTTCCCGTTCTGATAGGTTGTTTCTTCTAGTTGATATAGTCCAAGTTACCAAGTTGATTTCTTACTTCATAAATATAAACTAAAATAAAATGATTCTGATCAAGCATCTCATGGTCTTCGTCCCTTTCTTTCTCCTTGGATCGTTAACGGCCGCTGCTACCAGCTCGCTACCGGGAGAAGTATCGCTGTACATTGACGAGGCGCAGCTAGATTACTCTATAGACAGGTCCAGAACGGGAACGCGGTTCGTCGGCGACTTCATGTCGGTGTCGTATTCGGTTGGGAAAAGCAGGAATCGTGTGTTTGTGTCGCGGGAGATGGTATGTTTTATCTCATCTATCCACAGAAAAGACCCTTCCACACTTTTCCCTTTCGGAGTGAAAATGTCTGCCAACTTGAGATTCTCCAATCGGGAGTGTTTGTGGAGATTTCACACTAATGTTCTCCATCTTACCGCAGGACTTTAACGGTCGGGGACGGCTTCGCGATGGCACCACTGTATACATGAAAGCCACCGCTCTCCCTCGACTAAACGTGGCCTCTCCCGAGCAGCCTCCTTCACAGGAAGTTGATGGAGAATATCGTAGACTACCGAATGAAAGAGATGGCGTGAGAATTCCGCCGGCCGACTACTACCAAAACGACGTGCTGCCAAATATCGTTGTGAATGGAGACCTGGCCCTCAACATTGAACTGCTTCTTCCGAGGTAAGATGATCCCGTCACCTGTCAGTAATCCAAAAATTGAATTAGAGAGTGCTGATTGGTTGAGTAGCAAAGAGCGTTTCGTCGGCACCGTTCGTTTGGATGGAGCGAACTGGAAGGTCAAGTATGAAGACTGGATAAGGTCCACGCTTGTGGCTTCGTTCCCGGGTAACGATGAGCCTCTCCGGGTTGCTTTGACCGCAGCTGCCTAATAATCGCCTTTTTTCCTGCATTTCTCCATGTTCAATTATCCCTGTCCTCTAGCTTATTTTCATCGTGCGGTTTTCTTCCTTTCTGTGTCGTATTTTTCCGCGCTGTTCTACTTCATGTTAAATTGCTATTTTTTTTTAAAGTATTAAAAGCTCATGCGCTCCCAACTTTTACTGTGACGGTGCTAAAACATCACGATACCGACATTCTATACACGGGAGGCTAAGGCGAGCCAGAGATCAACAGTACGTGTAGGGAACAAGGTTACTTTGCTCCACTTGTAACAACGCTGGATGCGGATGTTCTACCTTCACGATGTGTATATTTGATTAACTTATACGTACTTTTGATTTCTTGAAATTGTCGAAGAGAATAAATCATTATAAACTTCTGCGTCCAACACGAAGCATCTCTCTTCTAAAACTTTGACGGTAGATTTAAGGCCAAGAAGAAGTGGTAATTTTCCTCCGTTTACTTCATTTCATCCTTGGTTTAGTGATCTAGTATATCAACGATAGCAGAATATTTTCAAGAAACAAATGACTAAGCGACTCGAGAAACTGAAAAGTAGGCGCTTAAGGGGAGATGATAGGGATAGTAACTATAATAATAGGGATAGTAACTAGCTAAACCTATTTTAGAAAGCTTAAGTATAGTACCTTTACCCTTACTTTAACTTTAATTTTAGTTAGAATTTTAATCCTCTATTACTCTTTTCAAGGACTTATAAAATATTATTATAAGCTCTTAAAATAGGGGTTTTTTACCCCTAAAAGTAAGGAGTAAAAATCTAAAATAAATAATAATAATATCTAAGAAGAATAGTAGATTCTTAGCTAGAATTAAAGATAGGATTAAGATTAAAGTTAGGAACTTAGGATTAAGATACTATACTTAGGCTTTCTAAAATAGGTTTAGCTAGTTACTATCCCTATTATTATAGTTACTATCCCTATCCTATCCCGTGCTCAAGCCTGAAACATATGACAGTAAGCAAGCACGTACTTCTTATCCTAACTTTTAAGTTTCAGATGGGTGTTATGGAAACCCTTATTTCCTTATACCTACTACTTAATTATAAGTATATATATATAGCTTTTATAATTTATAATTTTATTTTTTCTTTAAAACTAGAGTTATAATTTATTATATCTATTTTTATAATAGATTAATACTTATATTATAATAAATTATAACTTCTATTATATAATATATATATAGGTTAGTAAGTATAACCTTATATATATATTATATAGAATTATACTATAGCTAGAGAATAATTAATAAAATATATATCTAGTATACTATATAGTTATAAACCTAATACTTAAAGTATTAGAGTTTTATAATAGAATAGTAGCTAACCTTTTAAAGTTAATTTTTATAAATTAAATTTAAGATAATTTTAATCTTTCCTTTATATCTAGAATTAATTATCTTTTAGATTTACTCTCTAACTATATCTCTTCTATAGTTATAATATATAAACTTAGTTTTCTTTTTATAAGTTAGTAGTTAGACTATTTTCCTTAGGATATAATATCTTCTAAGAGATTCTTAAGAGCTTAATATTATAGTAAAATAATTTTCCTTTACTATACTTATTATATAAAGAAAAGTAAAGTATAGTATAATACTTACTTATTATAGTATAAAAGTTATATTTTACTTTTTATATATAAATAATTTCTTATTAACTTTAAATTAATTATATATAAAAGTAAATAATAAGTTATATTATATTTACTTAAAAAGTTAAATTTTAATATCTATTTTATTATTAAGTCTAATAGCTTAAGCTATAAGATTAATATTTTATATTATTAATCTAGTAGAAATTAAGCTAAAGATAAGTCCTATATTATATTTACTTATATATAGGTTACTTATTTAGAGTAAGTATAGTACTCCTTATAGAAGTCTAAAATCTAAAGTAATAGTAATTATTTACTATATAATTAAAAAGATAGAGACTACTAATAAAGTATATAAATTATATAAAGCTTTTAAGAATAGGGAGAAGTAGAATACTTTAAAGCTTTTCTTAAGAGATTAGGATAAGAGATTTAATAAAAGTTAAGTATAAGTTAAGTAAGTAGTAGAAGATTTTAAATTAAAGTTAAAGAATATACTTTTTAAAAATAAATACTTTAAAAGCTAGTATTAAGAATTTCTAAATAATCTATAAAAAGATAAAAAAAGCTAGAAGATACTATATAAGTATAATTAAAAAGTAGTTTTAAATATTACTTTTACTATAAAAGAAGAGGATAATATAAAAAAGATAATAAACTTATCTTTAGTTAACCTAAGTAGAATATTAATTATAGAAAAAGCTATTACTAAAAATAACTAAATAATAATAGTAATAAATATCCCTCTCCTAAATAATATTAATACTCTAAAAATTAAACTTAAAAACTTAAATATAGAAGTTACTTTATATAGAAATATAATAGACTTAAGTAAACCCTCTATAAAGAGTATAAATATATCTCTAAATCTTTAGAAGGAGATAGGGGAGCCTATTTAAAGCTTAAGTTTAGCTATAAGTAGTATTAAACCTCTATTATCCTAAAATAATTAAGAAATTAATTAAATTAATTAATTATAGAATTAATTCTTAAATCTATCTATTAGAAAATTAATACTTATAAAGGAGCCTATAATATCTATATAGTTATAAACTCTAATAAGTATAACTAAAATAGTAAAGCTATTTTATAAGCTAAGTAAGGTAAAGAGAAAAAATTATATTACTTTTAGTATATATCTCTTATAACTAAAGTTAGGTATATAGAGTAGAAGAACCTTATTTTATATTATATATATATTCTTAGGTTTTACTACTATAGCTAGACTATTATAAAGTTATAATAAGCTAGAACTATCTAGTAAAGAATATATAGCTAAAAATAAAGCTAAAATATTAGCTATAACTAATATATTATAACCTATAGAAAATAATATAGTTTAAGTATTATAATAGTAAACTATTCTTATAAGTAATTATCCTTAAGTATATAATAGTCTATAATATAATTAAATATTTATAACTACTCTATATTATAATTAACTATTTACTCTAGTATAAAGTAAGTATCTTAAAATATTACTTATAAAAGCTATAGAATATATAAAGAAGGAATATTATAAAATATAGTTAAGGTAAGAAAGTAAAAAATATAAATAAATAGCTAGACTTAAGCCTTTAAAAAAGATAAGTAATATTATAAAGATATTTATTAAAGATAGACTATCTAATAAACTATTAAAAAATTATAAGTCTATACTAAAGGAAGAATTAATCCTACTAAAGAAAATATAGGTAGTAAAAGAAAATTATAAGTTAAAGAACTCTAATAGTAACCTAGAAGACTCCTCTTCCTTATTAGACTTTAATAATAATAATAATCCTAACTCTAATAATAAATAGGAGGACTTTAGTAAGGATAAAGTTAAAAAAGATATTATAAAAAGTAATTCTAATAATATAGATATAGACCCTAAAGAGCTTAAATAGATTATAAAAAGAATAAAATAAAAGTCTAGATTTAATCTTAAAAAATAAGGTATATTCTATTCTAACCTCTTAAGTTTCTATAGTAAAGGAGATATAGTTATTATAAATAATATAACTATATATAGATTAGTAGGAGTATTTATTAAAGCTATTAAAGTAGTAGAGAAAGTCTATAAAATAGTAAACTTAAGAAGTAGACTATTAAGATATTTATATAGTAAAGCTATAGAGTAATACTATATTAAAATTATATAAGTATAAAGAAACTACCTAATACTTAGAAGTAAAATATATAGGTAGAGAAAATACCTATAATAGAAATTTAAGCCTTTATTTATAATAGCTTATAGGAACCTTATAAAGAAAGAATATAGTAAGAGATCCTTATATAATAGTATTAGTATAACTAAGTAGGCTAATAAAGTTATATATCTTAATTATAAAGTAGGAGTAAGAGATAGAACTTCTAATCTTATAGCTATATATACTAGAATTTATCCTAATCTATAACTTTATATAGAAGAACCTATATTAAAGACTAAAGTTTATAACTATCTAAGAATACTTTATAAATAAGAAGATATATAGAAAGAAGTATTTTATAAAAAAGATATATCTTCTAGATATAGGAATTTTAGAGCCTCTTTAGGTAGGATATATAGTAGAAACTATTCTAAGAACTATTAGCCTAAAGATAATAAGCTAAAAAAAAAAGTTTTAAATAATTATTATTTAAAACCCTATTAATAATAAAACTAGTATTAGAAAGATTATTAAAAAAACTTAAAAAATTCTAAGGTATACTATACTATATAAGAGGATAAAGTAGATAGTAAAAGTTTAGCTTCTAAAAAATATATAGATAAAAAGAACTACTTATTATTAGAATAAAATAATAATAAGGAGGAATATACTAGAACTATATATTATATTAATAATAATTAAGGACTATAACTATTAAAAGTAAATAAATAAAAGTTAGTACTTTATAAGAATTATAGTAAGATATTTATAAGTAATAATAAACTCTATAAATATTTAAAGTTATATATAAAGAATATTTAAATATATAAAAATCTAATAATTTATAATATAGTAAATATTTAAATTATTAAATCTATAGTAATATTACTATTAGAATTTAAACTTAATAAATTTTAGTATACTTATATAAAGTTATAAGCTAAAATATCTAGACTAACCTTTTTATTTTATATTAACTTAGGTTACTTATACTTATTAATTATAATATCTTTCCTTAATTAGTTATAGCTAAATATATATAAGTATAAAGTATAAAAGATAAGATAATTTAATTTAATATCTAGAAATATATTTATAAGTAACTTATAAGTAAAATTTAATATACTTATAAAGGGTACTACTATATAAAATAAAGAAATAGTATATATAAGTATTATAGTTAAAGCCTTTATTATTAATAAAGTACTACTAAACTTACTTATAAGATTAGACGTCTTAGTCTTAAATAGGTTTATAATTAATATATTATAGGGTAAAGCAAATATTCTAAGTTATAATAATATAGAAGTTCTAATAGTATTTACTTCTAAAATATAAGATATTATATTAAATATAACTATAAAATATAACTATATAATTCCCCTATTAATACGTAAGAAAATTAATATAAGATACCTAAAAGCTCTATAGAAAGAAAACTATTAATTTAATCCTAAAGACTCTATAGAATATATAATATATATATATTTAGTTAATAAAAATTTTACCTATATATAGGTAAGTAATATATCTTTAAAATATATATAAATTTATAGAGGTATATATTTAGGATAATTAATAAATACTAAAATAAGCGGAGCTTATTTAGTAGATAATAAGTATTATATTCTAGATAAGATATATAATATAAAAGCTAGTAAAGTTCTAAAAGATATTATATCTTAGATAAAAAAGATATAGAAAGAATTAATAAAATTAAATAATAGTATTATAATTTTATAGATATTAGAGAAAGCTAAGAAAATAAAGGAAATTATAAACTATTATCTAAGACTATAGGTAGATAAAAGTAAGATAATTAATATACTAGAAGAAAATAAACTTATAGTATAACTTTCTCTAGGATAGAATACTATAAAATTAGCTATAAAACCTTACCTATTAAGTATAAAAGATAGGGAAGTAATAGATAAACTATTTAAGTACTTATATAAAGATAGTAAGATAAGATAGAGTAATAGATTAATATCTTTTAATTTTTCTATATTTATAGTATACTATAAAGTCCTAATTCTAAGGACTATATAATTTATTAGGAAACTAAGGCTAGTAGTAGATATTAGAGAATTAAATATAGTTATAGTTAAAGACTTATATCCTCTACTCTTATAAGAAAACCTTCTTACTAAAGTTTAGAGAAAGAAGTATATATCTATTATAAATATTATAAGCTTCTTTTATTAATAGAGAGTAGTAGTAGAGGATTAGTATAAATTTATAATAAATTTATATAAAGATTAAAAGTTTTTTATAGTTACTACTATAGGATTTAGAAATTTAGTATAATATATATAAAGATAACTAGATAGTATCCTTAAAGAATTTAAATATATAATAGCTTTTATAGATAATATTATAATATTCTTTAATATATTTAAAGAGTATCTTTACTATCTAGATTAGGTATTTAGTAAACTTAATAAGTTAAATTTTTCTTTATCTAAAGAAAAGTACTACTTAATATATTCTTTAGCTACTATATTAGGATAAATTATAGATATATTTAGCTTAACTACTATAGAAGAATAAATTACTACCTTAAAGAATATATAATTCTTAGAGAATATATAATAGCTAGAGAAGTTTCTAGGAATAATAGGATTTTTATATAAGTATATACCTTATTATATATAACTTACTAAACTTCTATAAAATATAAAAACTTCTATATTAAAAGAAGCTATTAAGATAGGAAAGATAAAAGGTTTAGTATATAAATAATATATAATATATATATTAGTAGAAGCTACTAATAGATTAAAAATAGTATTTAATAATCTTATAGGAGCTATAGATGGTTTAAGAATACTATATTATTATAACCTAAATAGAATCTTATATATAGATATAGACGCGTTAAAGGAGTATAGATTTAATATAATAGTATACTATATAAAGGGAGACTCTAAACCTATAATAACTAAAGTTAAAGTTAAGTTAAATCTAGATATAATTAAATAGTTATAAAAAGCTAATCTTTTCTTATCTATAGATATATAGCTAATCTTATTTTTATTAAAGAGTCTTATATAAGTAGAGTAAAACTATTAGCTAATAGAATTAGAAATAGTAGTAGTAGTTTATACTATTAAAAAAGTATACTATATAGTATAATCTATAAGAAAAACTTATATTTTTACTAATTATTCTACTCTAATAGTATTAATAAAGAAAGCTAACTTAACTATAATAATATTAGTAGAGAAACTTAACTATAAGTTAATATATACTTTATAGTACTTTAATCTATTTAATATTAATATATAGTATAGACTAGGTAGAATATATCTTATACTTAATATACTTAGTTATCTACCTTTAAATACTTCTTTTAAACTAAAAAGATTAGATACTTTAAATAATATAGGCTTTAATACTATCTAAGAGAGCTTCTTTATATCTTTAATTAAGCTTTCTAAATATCTAGAAAATATTATTAAAAAAGGATATAAGAATAATAATAATTAGAAATTAATTTTAAAGCTTTTTAAAGGGGATAGCTTATAAAATAATAAAAATTATAAAAATAATAAAAATATTATAGTCCTAATAGAGATTAAAATTAATTAAAGTAAAGTAGAAAAGAAAAATTTATATCTATAAGGTTTACCTCTTATATATAAGAATAGACTAATATACTTATAAATAAGAAACTTATAACTCTAATTATATATACTACTAAGTATAGTATAACTAATCTTTTAAAAATTCTATAATAATAAGTACTATATAGGATTCTATTATATATATAAGAATATTAGAGTAAACTTTTATATTTAAAAGCTAGTAAAAGCTTTATATATATATCTTAAGTATTATTCCTAGTATAGATTAATATAAACTAAGTAGTATAAATAATATAGATTTTTATAACTAATAATATTACTACTAATCCTATTTTATATAATAATATTAGATTAGATAATATATCTCCCTATTATAGATAATATAAACGATTAATTAATAACTATTATATATAAGTTTTTAAAGAGGATAATATTAACTCTAGGTAGAGGTATATAGTCTTTAGAAAAATAGGCTATATAACTTTTAATAGTACTATAATATTATAAATAGGATATACTAAAAGTTATTATATTAGATAGAGATAGAAGGTACTTATCTAATATATAGAGATATATATTTACTCTTATAAATACTAAACTTTTAGTATCTACTATATATTACCTATAAAGTAATAGCTAGTTAGAATATATAAATTAAACTATTAAAATTATTCTAAGGTTTACCCTTAACTCCTTTCTAGATATATAGTAGGAATATTTTTTACTATATCTTTAAATAACTTTAAATAATAGTAGTTTAGTAGTAATTAAATAATCTCTAAATAAAATACTATTTAGATATAAGATAGCTATAGACCTATTAGATACCTTAAGAGAGAAAGAATAGTAACTTATAATACTAGAATATAAAAAGGAAGCTAAAGATATAGTTATTTTTATATAAATAAAAATAAAATAATACTATAATTATAAATATTAACCTATATAATTTATAAAGGGAGATAAGGTATATTTAAAATTATATAATAGATATACTATACTAGGATAGTATTATAAGTTTAGTCTCTAGTATATTAGACTATTTAAAATTATAAATAAAGTAGAAAATCTAGCTTATAAACTAGATATTCCTAAGTCTAGGAAGATATATCTAATTATATTAATCTAATAACTTAAGAAGGCTATAAATAAGCCTAACCTATATAAAAGGAAAAGTGTAGAATATCTACTACTAGTTAAAGAAAAGGATATATTAGAAAAGAATCCTATATATAAAATTAAAAAACTTATTATAAAGTAATATAATAAGCGTTTAAAAATTAATAAGTATCTTATTAGGTAGATAGAGTATAGTCCTAAATATAATTTATAGATTAGATTAGATAAATTATATAAAGTAAAAAAATTACTTAAAAAGTATAATACTAAATAAAATAAGTTATAAGAGAATTCTCTTAAAGTAAAGAAATATTAATCTTTAGTTATATATATCTTACTATATATATTCTTACTAAAATCTAAAGTTTTATTTATTATTAAATATTTTCTTAATAGTTATTTACTTTTATATAAAAGTTATAATAAGATATATTTATAGAATTTTATAATATTCTATAACTTTCTATTATTTATGTGACTTTATATAACTTTAATCTTATAAAAGATTTTTTCTTATAACTTATCTTTACTTACTATTATATAGAAATAGAAATACTTTACTTATATCTTTAAGAATATATTATTTTACTATTAAAGAATATAGATTATAAGTCTATAAATATAATTTTATTTTACTTACTCTTAATATATATTAGATTAGAATTAAATTATATTTAGATAGCTTAAATATAATAATAGTTATACTATATAAGATATAAAGTAGTTAAGTTAATAATACTAAGGATTAGGATAAGGACCTCCTAAGGACCCCTAGGTATAATTATTATAGTATAAAGAATAAGATAAAATTAGATAATAAAAATAAAGATCCTAAGACTCTAAAAGCTACTTAGGATAAGTACTAGAAAATATAAAATAAAGATTATATTAAATCTATATATTAGTATCTAAAATAGGTATTAGAATCTACTATTAGCCTAAATAATTATAATATTAGATATTTTAATAGTAAACGTACCCTAGCTATATACTTTAAAAATATCCTAAAATATAATATCTTAATAAAGATTTATAAGTAGAAATTAGTACCTCTAGTATACTATTAACTAAGTAATCTTTTTTTAGGTTAGTTATACTAAGCTATAGATTTAAAAATAATTACTATAGAGGAGTTAGCTATAACTTACCTAGCTATAGTAAATCTTAAGGGACTTATCTATACTTTATATATATTAATAGGATCTATATATACTAATAGTAATATAAGTTATTATTAGTAAATTAATTTATATATACTAATAAGAGAAAGTATATAGGAATAATATTATACTAATCTTATATAGGACTTTAATATATCTATAGAAGATATAATAAAAAGGTACTTATAGACTTATATAAGTTTAAATATTATAAGATATATTAGTATATTTAGAGAAGAAGGCTTTTTAGTAATTAAAGATAATTTTATTATAATAAGCTATATTAATCTAGAGTAAGCTCTATTAGAAAATATTATAAAGGAACTAGGATATAACTAAAGATAATATAAATAAATTAAAAAATATTATACTACTAGTCTTAAAATAATATATAGGACTTTCTTATTAAGTAATCCTTCTCTAATAGCTACTATACCTAATTTTAAAACTCTATTACTACCTTTACTAGTAATAAGTAAAGTAAAAATTATAACTTATTTATAGTTAGATACTCTTACTATAAATATACTTATAATAGGAAATTTAATACTTATATAGAAGTAAGTAGCCCTATAAGATTTATATATAATAAAAGAAAAGCTAGAAGTTTTAATTATAGATAAAGAAGAAGGGATTAAAAAATTAGAAATAGTAAATAATAAAGTAAAGAGTTATATAGCTACCTTATATAAACTAAAATTATTATAAAATATTCTATACTAATAAGATAATAATAATAATATTATTATAGATAGCCTTCTATATACTCTATAGTATTAACTAGAAACTCCTATCCTTCTAACTATAGAATATATACTATTCCTTCTATAAATAATATATAAACTAATAGTAACTACTTTATATACTTAAAGTATATTAGTTATACTAACTTCTAGTTCTAAATTACTAGTAATATTAAGAGTCTTAAAGATATAAGATAGTATTAAATTAATTCTAACTCTAAAAAGAGTATAGGAAATCTTATAGATAGTTATAAGTACTATAAATACTAGGTTAGAAAAATCTATTATACCTATAAATAGTCTAGCTTAATATAAGTTACTAAGAAAATATACTTATATAGAAATCTTAAAGAAAGTATTAGTAATTCTAAAAAGTTTAAATATAGGAATAGTAATATAATCTTATAGTATAATTATAAATAAAGATATATCTATAGATATAGCTATAAATCCCTTAGTTATTCCTAATAATATAACTTAAGAAGATAATAATAGTTCTACTAATATAGAAGTAGAATAAATATATTATATTACTAGTATAAATTTCCTTTTCTTATATTTTAATTTTTAGTTTAGTTTATATAGTATTTTATAAGTATAATAAGGATATTATAATAGCTTTCTAATAGTAGTACTATTATAGAAACCCTTATTTCCTTATATCTACTACTTAATTATAAGTATATATATATAGCTTTTATAATTTATAATTTTATTTTTTCTTTAAAACTAGAGTTATAATTTATTATATCTATCTTTATAATAGATTAATACTTATATTATAATAAATTATAACTCCTATTATATAATATATATATAGGTTAGTAAGTATAACCTTATATATATATTATATAGAATTATACCGTAGCTAGAGAATAATTAATAAAATATATATCTAGTATACTATACGGTTATAAACCCAATACTTAAAGTATTAGAGTTCCATAACAATGGGGATCGGCCGTTTCAACGTGTTTCTACTCTCGAAATACCATTAAAGAATCGTAGTTATATCTAACGACGGTTTAGGATTGGAATTGCATGCTAGTCATGACACCATGCATTCCACGACAGCCCCTGCTCTGCCCTTTCTGGCTGTTGCTTGTACTCCGTACGTCTGAAACATCTGAAAAGAGACGTTAAAAAGTAGGAAGAGTATCGTCATGCTTGCAAGACTGGACGTATATAGCATTCATCTGAGTCGTGAATGGACAATGCTTGACTCGCCGTGACTCTGACCGGCATTTCTTGAAGTTACTCGTATTCTTGATACTGCCATTACATGAATTAGGGCAGTTGGGATGGCAGCTTCCTGTTATAGAGAAAGGTTCGACGTTGCGACGCTGTTTACAAATACGTAGCTGCTAGGACACGATTTAGCTTGCACTTAAAACTCTGTTGCCAGGAGTAAGACCTTGTGTAGCCAAACGTTCATCAACTGATCTGGGATTGTGCGATATCTTGCTTTCCTCTCTTCATCATATGAACATGTGCATAATGCATTTGATGAAGAGCCTAGGTCTTGTCGGCTCTCTCATCTTATGTTCTTTAGTACTGGGTACTGTCGGTTCGCCATCAGAAGACAGGCAACGTTTACAGTTTGATATTATGAAGATGGACATAAGCTACAGATATAATGAAAGGGATAATCAATTTTCCCTTCAGATGCTAGATGTAGTAACGGAAATTAATTATTCAATGCGTGTATTTAGTTGGTTTCCCGGTGATGATTGGGTATGTATAACTATTTTCTTAGCCCTGGATGATATGAACAAGGATCTTTCTTTGAATTTGCATACGTGCGCAACAGTCTTTCTCTATTTCCACTTGTTCGATATTTATCTCTATTGAAATCATCATGCTTTCCACTAATCAGTTTTCTATAGACTCGTGATGTTTTTTACAAGCAGTCTGGTGACGGTCCGTATGAAATTTTCATGAATGCGGAGGTTCTTCCAATGCCTCGTCTCATTGATACACCTCGTCCTCTGTATATAGAAGAGAATCCGTGGCTCCTCTCGACAGATAACAATGAACTTATATCGAACATGGACTTGGATACAAATTTGAAGCTGAATTTCAGGGTTCCAAATTATCGGTAAGACCCCATCAGTGTCATCATCATCTACAGCCTGTGTATATATTACCTTCTAGAAATTGGAAAGAGGTAAAGAAAGATTCGGCAAAAGGGCAAATTATCTGACTGGTAAATATAGAAATGACGAAGACTACTATGCCATAGTTGATCCGACAGACGAACTGCCATGGAGAGTTGAATATGATAGCAGTGACGAGGCAGTTCATGCCCGTCTGATAATACATAGGCGACCTATCCAAGTCGAGCTGATTGCAGGCGAGTAATCTTAAGCTTGCCATTTTTGGTGATCCTTTGACAAGCCACGACCACCACTGTGTCTACATAAATTTGCACTGGTCTACAAAACTTTTCATTTCTTCATTTGATTTTGATCATTATTCATGTACCTCTTTCACTCTTCCATCAGCCCTTCCGTAAACTCGTTCTTTCATACGTCACTTCATCTTCTATCTCATGACGACATGCTAATCTGTTCTCTAGCGACTCCGTGACCGGCCCCAAAGAGCTTCTTCAGTCTGTTGATATGGATCTTGGTAATTAAAATTATAAGCTCCCTTGCTCTGAAATACTTTTCTCGGATTCTTCTGATATTGTCAAAATTTTTGGATAAAAGATGAAATGAAAATGATAGATTGCTACAGTTATTCCATTTTTGCATCTGCCGTCTATAATGGATTTCACTGCCACGCCATACTGTCTGGAATAACATTATAGAGACAGGAGAGAATTGCGTCCGCTTGTACATTCTTTTGTTTTTGGTATTATTGCAACTTTGTCACCTTTAAATATTATATTATTTTTCGGTTTAAGACAATGACGATAGTAAATATCTAGAAACAAATAAACAGAAATCTAAAGAAACTTGTTCTGTTCTTTGAGATAAAAAAAAAAAAATGGAAACGCTGTTTGTAGTGTAATAGCACGATTATCATGGTGTTCGACAAAATCATAAGCATGTGATCTTAATCCCCGATGTAGACTTTTCTGAAACGTGTGCGTGCTATTCCTGAAACGCAATCAACGTTTGCTGACGATGCACGGAGCACGAGTACGGAGTATAAGGGTGTCTGAGTGTTAGAGTATAAGTACTTTGGTGTCCGAGAGAATATCTAGTCTGCCATCTTTTTCAAACTTCAGACTTACATGAAACAGTGGATATGCTATTGCTATAGTAAAATCGATGTTTTCCGATATTTAAACGAGGAATTATATATGGAGTCGGGCTTTTGGCTGGTATCACATCTTTAACCACCCCTTTATAAAACTGTTCATTTGGGACCGCTTGCCCTTCTTGTGAGCAATGCTGAAAATCTAAAAATAGTCCATGAAAGTGTAAATGTTTTGGAGGAAGGCCAGCTCGTCGAGATCAAGTCTTCTCATCAGCGTTATTCGTCTCTCTATATAGCACTGTATGCGACACTTCGACGAGGAAGATAATAATTTAATGCAAAGAGATCATTCATGATTTAGCAGAGTCAGAGCTACATTAAAGAAACTTTACCTTTGCGTCTAGATAAAGAGTTGCCTTTTGTGTATATTCTCATCATTCAAATTGCTCGAGATACCCTTTCCTGTCGCTCATCTTCGTCGTTCGTACCACATCATAGTCAAGGAAAGATGGTCATCATAAAGATTATCAGTCTCTTCGCACTTTCCATCATCTCTTCGTTGGCGGGTACTGTTAGCTTACCTCCTGAGCAACCACCATCGTTATACATCCGTGATGTAATAATAGACTATAAATTTGCAAAGAGAGCGCATCTGTTTCGCGCCGAGACGATGACAGCAGAGTTGACATTTGGAGATCGTCCTTTTATGATGGATAGATACAAGAACTTGGTATGTACATATATCTCATTTACTATCCTCGACAAGTCGGCTGTAGATCGTATCCAGACGCACTCCAATCTCTTCCCTTGCCCGTGCTGTTCTTTATTTTGTGTTGAGCGAACCATATCTTTGTATCTTGCTCTGCAATTCATTAACCAAACAATGATAATACGTCCTACTGATCCTCTCACGCTTTGCTCTTACAGCTCACCGACCCCAACCCTATTTCGATTACCAACTCTGGTTATAAGATATACATGCGTTACAGACCTGCCGAGCTCCCAACATTGCATCTCGCCTCTGACCCGCGCCCCATGAACGTTGATGAAGAGCGTTCGTGGCGCTCACGTTCAAGCGCGGGCCTGATTGCTAGGCCCAGGGAAGCTGAGTACTATACGAAAGAAGTACTACCGCATGTTGACTTGCGTGGAGATTTGAGCCTGGTTTTTATGCTCTACCATGAGCGGTAGGTTTTTCATCCGCATCCGCTACAGCGTAGATCATCCCACATTCCACAGTCATCCACTGTAAAAGATTGAGTGTGAGAGAGGGAGAAGAAGATGTTGACGATCACGATTGAAGAGGATAATAGCTAAGGAGTAAGCAGCACCGGTACCCGCTACTCCGGCAGTTTTCGTGTTCCTCACGGCCGCTTGTCCTGGCAAATGGAATATCGTGACCGTGGCGATGTCTTTCTCGCCATTTTGCCGCTCACGCAAAACCCTCTCCCGCTGACCCTGATTGAAGGTACGTAAACGGATCTCCTTTCTCGCGCTCTTTTTTCTTTCACTTCTTACTTGTGAGCTGTGAGCCTTGCTGATCAGCTTCGTACATCCGCCCATGAGCAGATTGAACTTGAACTGGGTCGAGACGTGGCCATGATTACATATTATGACGGCGAGCGCGCCCTTCCTGCACCTGATGAGCTATCTCTTTCTCTCTATTCTTTTACCCTTCCCCTTTTCTACTATTTTGTTTCTTAGTTTCTGTCCTGTTTCCTTACTTTCTTGCGCATTTACATCAGCATTCAGCTTGAAAATTTTGTCATCTTAAAAAAGCTCAGTTGCTTTTTCATGTGAACGGTTGATAATCTATTTGATCAACGTCAAATAGTGATTATGCGCTTGATGCTATACACGTGCTTGAACGAGGAAGAAGAGAAAGAAGTAGAAAGCAGTTAGTCAAGTATGAAGGCATCCCGTCTCATTCCACTATCAAGCATCCCCTGTAGGTTATTATTGTTCCATGACCCGCTATTATATTTGTTGACCCGTTTACCTTGCCACCGATCGTCTAGCCTGTCTATAAAGTACTCAGTAAATTATGAGCAAATAATTTCCAAAATCAGTTTTGCTCTGTTGCAGTTTAACACAAAACATAGCACTCTCTTTGCTACCGAGTACGAGTACAGGTGCGACAGTCCTAAGACGAGGACCGTCCAGCCATGTTTCTAGCCATGACCTAGCCAAAGCCAAAGCCAATGAATGCCCGCTAGCATCCTCACTGTCAACATGACACTACAATCCCTCCCAGAAAGGGGTCTTTCGGTACTAAATATCAAACAAACAAAAGCGAATACATTCATTTCTTCCTTCCCCATCCCAACACAGCACACTGTACACAGAACCAAAAAACCACAACACTACCGTCAACACCACCACCACCACTACTACCACTACCGAAACTCCTCCCGCAGAATCCACTTCCCCCGTCCACTCCTCCCGCTTCCAGCCGCTTGCACTCCTCCTCCCCCTCTACCCATCCCAACACCCACTCCTCCTCCACCCCTGCCACCCCTCCCACCAGCCGCCGCCGATGCCGCCGACGACGATGACCCCCCCATATCCAGAACAGCCACCCGCCGCAACAGCTCCCTGAACTGTGCCGTCCGGGCCGCGGACCGGCCGCACGCGTGCGAGAAGCGGTCGACGAGCATCTGCGTGTGAGCGGCGTTGTTGTGCGCGCGCAGAAAGGTGATGATTTGCGTGAGGAGGACTTCGGGGGTGGGGGTGTTGGCGGTGGTGGTATCGTTGGTGTTGGCGATGCTGATGAGAGAAGATGAGGGTTGGTCTGAATTTAAAGGTAGAGGTAAAGACGAATGTGGTGGTGAAGAGGTTCGTGCTGATGGAGTTGGAGGGTTTGGAGAGGGGGAAAGAGAGGTTGAGGGGTGGTGAGCACTGTTGTTATTGATGTTATTTATAGTAGTAGTGGTGGTGTTAGTGACTGAATTCAACGGTGTAGGCACAAAACGGTTCTGGCGAACGGCAAGGTTGGACAGAATCGTCGCCGAGGACGGCGCGCTTCTACCACCACCCCTTCCACGTCCGATACCTCCTCCTCTACTGTAGCCCACACCACCATGGCCATTGCTCATACCGCCAACATCCTTCCCCCCAACACCAAACATCCCCGTCCACGTCGGCGTCCCGGCAGGAATGCTCTTCGCCACGTCGGCCGCACGCTTCAACCCCTTGGCCGCTTCGCTGGCCACCCGGCGAGCCTCGGCTGCGATGATTGCCGGGTCGGCGGTGACTTTCTTTCGCTGGAGGGTACGCGTATTGTTGTTACTGTTGCTACTGCTATTGCTATTGCTATTGCTGGCGAGAATGGCGTCGTGCTCGAGTGCAGAGTGCACATTTGAGCGGGAGAAGATTGTGTTGAGGAGAGGGTCTGGTTTGGGGGGTTGGGCTGTAGCCAAAGTGGTTGGAGTGTTGGCAGGGTTGATGGAAGATGCTGAGGGCGTTGTAGTGGTAGTCTTATTGTCTGGGTTGGTGATATCTGTTACTCCAGTGTTGTAATCCTCTTCGTGGGCTATGCCCATAATCTGCGGTAACTTTTCATGCCCAGTCTCATCTCCCTCCCGACGCTCTCCGTTACCACTACTTTTATCGTTACCCCTCTCAAACCGCACCTCCGTCCCCTTAAACATCGTCCCCGTCTCCGTCTCGCCCTTCCCATCCACCTCGCCGAGCGAAAACAAATCATGCAGATCCCGCAGCTGAAACGTCTGCCGCTGCTTTGGGTCTCGGAGGATCTTGTTTGTCAGAAACTGCTTAAAGATCTGCCGGTGGTAGATCTTCTCCTCAATCGTGCCCGCAGTCATCAGCCTGTAAATCTCCACTTCGCGCTTCTGGCCCAGCCGCCACGCCCGCTCTCGCGCCTGCACGTCGGTGGACGGGTTCCAGTCCGGATCGTAGATGATCACTCTGTCCGCGCCGGTCAGGTTCACGCCGAGGCCGCCGACCTTTGTCGTCAGCAAGAAGACGTGTAGTGCCGGGTCGCGGTTGAAGTCGTCCACCATGTCCTGCCGGTCGCGGATGCTCGTGTTGCCGTCCATGCGCCTGTACCGGAACCCCGGCATCCCGCGCACGAAGCGCTCGAGAATGTCGAGCATGATGCGGTGCTGGGCGAAGAGAAGCGTCTTGTGTCCGCCGCGCTTCCACAGCTCCAGCAGCGCCTTGACGACCTGCATCTTGCCGGACTTGGCCCCGCTGCCGTACTTGTAGCTGCTCTGCTTGGAGAGAATCTTGTGCTCGGCCAGGTCCGGGTGGTTGCAGATCTTGCGCAGCAGGTCCACGCCGTACAAGGCCTGACGCTTCCCAGCCGAGATGGCCTTCATCTCTCCAGAGTTGAGAAAGGTCTCGTACGCCTCGCGCTGGGGACGCGTCAGCTTGCAGAAGAGGACCCGCTCGCTTTTGCGCGGTAGATCGGCAGCGACGTCAACTTTGAAGCGCTGGAGCAGGTAGGGGCTGATGGTGTCTTTCAGTGTTTCGGCGCACTTCATTGCCGTTTCGACCTGCAGGTTTGATGCGTTGGCATAGCCGCCTTGCTTGATGGGGACTTCAAACTGTTGGCGAAAGGTGACGAGATTGCCCAGTCTCATGGGGAATACAAAGTCAAACAATGACCATAGCTCTGTGAGATTGTTCTGCATTGGCGTACCGGAGAGGATGATTCTGTTGGATGTTCGTAGTTCTTTGCAGTAGATGGTAATCCCTGCGTTGGGGTTGCGGATCTTGTGTCCCTCATCCAGGACGGCGTACTCCCACTCGACGGGAATCAAATGCTCAGCGTACGATTGAAGGCCAGAGTATGTCGTAACCAGCACATGCCCGTGCTCTACCACGCGATTGACGATCTTCTTCGCCGCCTTTTGCGCCTTTGTCATCTTGCCACCACCGATATGATACCTGCTCGATTCGAGTTCGTGCTCCATCTGGCTTTCGCGACTTACATCCATCATGCCACTTCCGGATGAGTGTAAGATCGACACTCGGAGCGGTGGCCACCAGCGGTGGAACTCGTTCACCCATTGCTTCATGACGGTTGCCGGTGCTACGACGATGACGGGCTTGGTCAGTTTGTGAGAGTAGTGGAGGCCGGCCAAAAAGGCAATCACTTGGATTGTTTTGCCGAGTCCCATTTCATCACCAATAATGCCGCCGACTTGCTGGCTGTAGAGCTCCCAAAGCCAGCGGACGCCGGTCTTTTGATAGCTGAATAGCGATGGAAAGATGTCGCCGGGTACGCAGAGGTTGCCTTCGATGGTCGCGGCCTGTCTGGTTGGGTGGGGTTGATAGCATTCTTCTTGTCCAGTTGAATCATTGTTTTCTACCTCTTCATCACTTTGATCATCACTCTGTTGAACAGTCATTTCTCTTCTTGTATCGTCGGGTGTATTTTTAGTCATCCTCCTTTTAGCCTTTAACCTCGCCGCCCTTCGCTGTCGACTCCATTTTTCTAGCCTTGCCTGATAGAGCTTCTCATTCCCATCGTCAACATCCGCTAAATCGTCCTCCCCTGAGACGTCTGTCTTCTCGTTTCTCCTCTTACCCTTGACCTTTCTCTTCGCCGGTGTGGTTTCCAACCGCGAACCATCATCACTGCTACTTTCGCCCATGTCAGATTTACGACCGAACGGGTCACCCTCTCCATCAGGAACGAATTCATCACCTGAATCGCCAGAAGCATCCGTCGTTCTCTGTTTCGTCCGGGACGTTCCACTTCGCGCTTCGGCCCTAGATTGTAGTCTCCTCCTCTTTCTATGCCGCTGGCCATCCGAGTCCGAAGACCCAGCCATGCCAGCCGGCGTCGTCGCTCTGCTCGTCTCGCTATCCGCAAAGCCAGGCGCTAGCAAATGTCGATGAGAGACCGGCTCTCTCGACCTTCTTCCCTCTTCCCCGTGACCATCATCTATTGCGTTTCCACCACTATCGCTCTGAACTCCGTCATCACCACCATCGTTGCCTAACCCGCCATCGTCTTCATCATCAACCCCCATCTCCGCATCGAGCATAACCTCCGCCAAACTCTCCGATACTTTCGGTACTGCATGCTGCTGTTCCATCTTTGAAAAGGGCGTGATCTTGCCGGTGCGGATGAGAAAGTCGCGCTTACTTTCGGTTGGTAGGCGGTTGGTACTTTTCGCGGTGGTGGTATTTGCATCAGTCGCGCTATCCCCGATACTTGCCCCTGTATTGTTGACGTTGGTATATCCTGCTGCTTCAGCATCTTGGTGTCTTGATTCGATGCGTCCTTTAATCTGCTCAATGTCGCGATCGAGAGTCTGTAGTTGTTCGGTGGCGTTGGCAATCTCGGCTTGGATGCGCGCTGTAGTTGAGGATCCGTTGGTGATGGTGGGTGTTTGGAGCCGACGCTTGAGTTTGGCGACTGTGTCGGAGAGTTTTCTGTATGTCGAAGATGTTAGCTACTATGACGTTGTCTAGGTATATTTAAGAGCATGCGTAGAGAGGCGTACGCTTTTTCAACCAATGTCTTGTCCAGGCGCTTTATATCGCGCTTGTCGGCTTGTTCAGTGAGCAGTTGGTCGGCCTGGCGATCATTCAGTCAGCATATAAGTCTACTTCTTCGTACACCCAGTTACATGTCTCTTTTTACGTATCTTGATAGAAGTCTCTCTTATGAATTACAGGTTGAGAAGGAATACATACCTGCCGCCCAATCGCTCTCTCCAGCTCATCCTGATCTCTTACAGTAGCAGTCAGCAGCTGCAACCGCGCTTCCTCGTCTGCCGACTCTTCAAAGTCATTCTCGTCCGACTGCACTTCAGCCATATCAGTTTGACCTTTTTTCCCACCCATTCCCTCTATATCTTCCACTCTTTCCGTCGCTACTTCTACACCTCCATCTCCTCCCCTTAATTCATCTCCCATATCCACAGCCCCATGCTCTTTACCATTGTCATCACCATCACCCACCCTCTCCACAGAAACAAGCTCTTCGCTCTTATTCTCACTCTCTTTTCTCGCCACCTCTATTTTCACACCATCCACCTCCCGCTGAAGCACATCATCGTCAATCCCACCAATCGTATTCCTAACCGCATGCATTTTCATCTGTTTCACTCCTGACGTCTAGTATCTCAACACCTAAAAACCAATACCTCACAATTTTGACTTGTCAACAAACTCCTACACAATCCAAGTTCGCCGGACAGACAGCGTTCAATTACTTTCCAAGCAACAGTCTAAACACACACAACCATCTCTTACAAGCCTAGCCATAAACACCCCACTAATTCAATGAGCCGCCACTACTCTCAGAAGGGACCGTCAGGACTAGCAAAGGATAGTACGAGTACTCGCGCTCGAGAAGAGTTCGAGCGACTGATAACATGCGTTTTCCGGCATACCACTCAACTCAGAAGTAAACAATCATAAGGATATATACCGCGCATGTCATCTGATAATTCTCCGGCGCGGTTGCGAGGATCATCAAATCGTTCAACTAGATACACATACGGCATACACGCCATGAGCAGAGACTGAGATGATCTGATCGGGGGGGATAACAAGAAGCAGCTCTGTCACAGATGTTAAGGTGTATTGCGATAGTTTAGCTCTCCACTGCTATACTAATTATAGCACTTCAAAAAAAAAAAGATTAACCCTCTCTGACTGTCTTAATGATTGTACTGTTAACAAAAGTAATTATTCTCTATATGAGAGATCCAGTTCCTTACGTCATCGAGATCGACCAGGGCGCCAGATCTGGGGATTGGCTGGGCCCGGCAGACTGGGTGAGGTGAGACACGTGATGTTCATTCTGGACTCGACATTGACGACTCAATCGTATTAACATAATTAAAAGAGAATCGATATCTTACAAATGCTATTAAGCTACTGAAACTGTATATGAAATACTCTAGTGGAATTTTGAAATCTCGCTGTATTCTCAAGTAAGTCTTCCCCTGTCCCAAGTCCCAACTATTAATCAAACCAACAATTACAAAAACACCGCTCTCCAATCCAATACCACCTCACCCCTACTTTCTATAAAATAAACAGACAACTAACCCCTCACTATCAAAACAAAATGAAAAACCTCCTCCCCAAAAGTAAAAGAATGCAGTGATTGTCGAGGCCGACACCCGAGGGACTCGAACCCTCAATCTTTGCCAGGCATAACGCTCCCTGCACGGGAGAAGCGTCGGACCGGAAAGCAACGCCTTACCATTAGGCCAGGGTGCCAAGATTTCAATTTTATCGAAACTTACAAGATATATTCAAAAATCTGTCATGAACGGTAGGAGTTCAAAAAGTGGGCTGTTGATTTTTTTGACAAAGCTATGATGGGTTTACTTTATATTTCCACGCTCGACGTTGTGGATAGAGCAAGCGGAGACGTTTGCCCAGTTACCGCAATCAAAATACTACGACTACACTCTACACACAATACTCTCACACATACTCTTACACATACTCATTCACAAACTAGCATCCGATACAACAAGTTAATAAGCTCACTAGTAAACAACTAAACAAGTAAGTAGACCATACAGAATAGTCGACCACCCGAGATAGTAGACCGTACAAAATATTAGACCATTCGAGATAAGTAGAATTATCAATAAAGGTGTAAACAGGCAAAATAAATAGAAGATAAAGTAGTAATATTGCCAATAATTATCTAGCCAACTAAATCCAATCTGGGTTCTACATTCTACATTCTACATTCTAGGTCTAGATTTGTGAAGTGTGAGATTGAGGTATGAGATTGAGATATGAGATTGAGGTATGAGATTGAGGTAAGAGATTGAGGTATGAAGTTTGGAGTTTGAAGTTTAAAGTGCAAGATGTAAAGTCAAATACGCCAACAAACGCCGTAAATATCAATGTATGCCGACAATGCCAGCAATGTTAAAGCTAAACAGCACCGCCAACGCCGTCTGCCATCAACGCTGTAAAGCATCAACGCTGTAAACCATCAACGCCATGGTAACAGGCAAAATCAAGCGATATGAAGCAAAATCAAACAAAATCAAGCGATATGAAGCGAAGCAAAAAGTCCGATGGCAACGAGAACGATAATAATGATGATGATGATGATGATGATGATGATAACAAATTAAAACACGGTCGCGGTATCAAGAAGAGACGTATGCAAACATGTGCGTGTAAAAGAGGAGCCGGTGATAGCTAATGAATCCGAAAAATGAGCAAATCGGCATCAAGCTGTTTGGATGTCGGCGGGTAGATGAACAGTTCAGTGCCGCGGGGATAGTGGCTCAGAGTATCGGAACCGCAGTGTTCGAGCATTGTATTTTAAGTATTGCATTCTTAATGTCTGGATTCGCAGTGTTGAGTTCGCTGTCTTTGATTCGTAGTATTAGATTCGCCGTCTTAGATTCGCCGTCTTAGATTCGTAGTATTGGAGCCGCAGGATCAAATTCGCAGTGTTAGAGCCAGAATATATGATTCGCAGTATTGAGTTCGCAGTATTTAATTCATAGTACCAAGAACGAAGCAGAATGCCCCTCGCTGGTACGAATGATACAAAACACACCTCATCTTTTCGTGACGCGGGCTCGTAGCAAGAGTGGAAACGTGAGATATATAGATGTAGCACTCGTCCTTTCCCTTCTTCCTATTCTTCGTTCATCTTCTTTATCTGCTCATCTTCCTCCTCATCCTGCTCTTCCACCGCTTAACGTTAGCAAGCTTTTAGCCGTGTCATCAAACAAGCCATCAAACAGGCCATCAGCCGAGCCATTAGCGGTCTTTCGACGGTGCTGTCCGCGGTAGAAAGTGTAGCGGTATGTCCTGTCACGGAACTGATAAAGTGAATTCGAGGGTGGGATGGAGGTTTTGGAGGAGTGTGGGATCGAGGGTTGGATTGCAGGTGAGATTGAGAGTGTGGAGCAATGCATTGTCTTGGTTGAAGCTGTGGTTTGCGGTTTGAAATTCGACTTGTGCATTGTCTTATCTGTGGTGTGCTTTGCTGTTTGGAGTTGTAGTAAGAACTGGATATAGATGTAAAGTTGACAGACGCCGCAGATGTGGCGAGGCAATAGATACGGCGGACATGCTCTTAACGACTGCCGGCGACTGTGCTCCCTGCGCGAGGAGCAGTAGTGTGATTCTCGGTGGTGGAGATGACGTTGGTTACATTACCGCTGACGGTAGAGATTGCCTTTGCGGTGAGCCTAGCGATTCCACTTCCGATTCCGCTTCCAATTGCTACTGCCATTGCCATTGCCGCTGCGGTTCCAATTGTCATTACGCTTCCGGTTCAGAGTGTCATTGCTTCAGCGACGACCCTAGTGGTTCCGACTGCCATTCCAATCCCAACTCCAATCCCAATTCAATTCCAATCTCAACTACCTCAACGCTCCCAGTACTTGCGCTTCACCCGATGCCAAACCAAAGCGACTCTCTCCCTCCAGACAAGGTTTAAACATTAGCAACACTTATTTCAGCAACGTGTTTTCACATCTGTGCTTGCACTTGCTTGCCGCCCAGTAAAACAACCGTATTTGACTTGAAAATAAGTGGTAAGGTTGATGTCGGAAAGAATAGATAGCAGACGCCACGATGTGATGGTAAAGTGACTGCGCATCGAGATTCTTGCGGTGACGGGTGCGGTACTCTCGTAGTGACTGCGAAAGCAGTCTCATAGTGATAGATAAATAGCGGTGAAGAAGAAGAAAATCAAGAAGAAGAAGAAGAAGAAGAAGAAGAAGAAGAAGAAGAGTAAGAAAATACTGCGACAACGTAGCAGTAGCAGCAACGCAGTGATAGTAGTAGTAGCAACAGTAGCAACAGTAACAGTGACGATGCAGTAAAACCGCAGTAAAACCGCAGTGATGATGCGTAGCAGTAACCACACATTTAAAACGCAGTGGTAAAGCAGCAACACCACGACCAACCTCCAACCACCCAATCTAAGGTCCAAGATGCTAAGGTCCAGGATTCTAAGGCCCAGATATCAAAGACCCAGGAATCCAAAGGCCCAGGTTTTCCAAGGCAAAGACTAAGGAAGTCTACGGCCCAGGAAGCTGCTGCCGTCTAACCTCGTCGTGCTGGTACTCCTGTCCGGCATCCCTTTCCTCGCTCGCATCTCCCCGTCCAACATCCCTCTCTTCTACCCGTCCATCACCCTGCCCCTCATCCACACTCTCCGTAATCGACAGGTGCGAGTTTGTCGGCGGCGTATTGCTCGCTGGCGAAAGCATGGCGGCCGCGAAGCCGATGCCCAGGCCGGAGATGCTGTTGCGTGCGCTGTTACCTCCACTAGCAACTCCGGTTCCACTTCCATTTCCATTTCCACTTCCATTTCCACTTCCATTCACACTTCCGGCTCCACTTCCGGTTACGCCTCCGGCTGGGCCTCCGGCTACACCGTCGACAACAGCTTGCGAGTGCGACGACCCCGGTCTAACCACCAACCCCAGCCCAGCTCCACCGCTACTGCTACCGCTCATCATGTTCACCGTGCCACCCGCAGGAGGGACGACAGTACCTGCACCACCTACACCACCTGCCCCTGCAGCACTTCCCCCTGCCCCTGCGCCCGCACCCGTACTTCCCCCACCGATCGTCCCCGCCACCCCACTCAGACTTCCCACCTTCGAGCCGCTGCTGCTCCGTCTGCTATCCAGACTCCTGTTCAGCGTGCGACTGACATCTCCCGCGCTGCCAAGGCTGCTGTTCTTCGTGCGGCGGATGCTGCCGCGGGCGTCGACGTGGGCGCTCGCGACGGTGCTCTTGCCGAGACCGGGCGTGGCAGGGGCGCCGGCTTTCTCTTCGACGGCGTCGAGGAGGTACCAGCGTAGCCCGTCGGAGAGGTCGAACGGGTTGGGCGAGGCGTAGTATGAGTCGCGGGGGTCGGGTGGGGCGGTGTTGGAAGAGTTGTGCATTGAGGTGGGTGGCGCCAGGATCGTTGTTGATGTTGACGGGGAAGTCAGTTGTGCCGCGGCTGTGCTGGAGGATAGAAGCGCCGTGTCATCTTTATCCCTGACCCGCCCTCTTTCGCCATCTCGTCCCGTGGATCCATCTCGCCCCTTTGCTCGATCCCGCCCCCTCTCTCCATCTCCATGCCGCCCCTTTGGTGCGGCGGCACTACCCCCCAAATCCACAACCCGCTCCTCGATCCGCGCGATCCGCGCGACGAGATACTCCCGGTTCGCCAGCCGGTGCGCGTCCGTCTCGCGCAGAAAGTAGTGCGGCGCGCCGCTGTTGAACGCCGCCCACGGCCGCGCCGCCTGGTTGCGCGTCGGCAGGAACAGGGCCAGGTCGCCCTCGCGGAAGGCGCGAAAGGCAATCTTGTCGTGCGCATCCGTCTGCAGCCGGTGGGAGCGGTCGCGGTAGGCGCGTGCCTCCTTTTGCCACTTGCGCGCGGTGTGCTCGATGTCGCGCATGCGCTTGGTGATGGTGTCGCAGATGGTGGTGATGTGGGGGGTTGTTAGGATGGTGGTGTCGTCGTCGGCGGACTCGTCGTCAACGTCAAGGTTGTTGTTGTTGTTGTTGTTGTCAACCCGCTTCTGTGTATCTGTATCCTGCCGGCCCTGCACACCCGCCAGATCTGTGGATGCCTGTAACGACACCGCTGTTGATACTGCTGTTGACTCGCCCTCCACGGCTCGTCCCTGGCTCGTCCCCACATTCGTAACCGCCGTCGTCGACCCGCTCTTCCCCGCCCACCCATCCGGCATCAACACCGTGCTTCCCGCCCCCGCCTTCGACGCCCGCTGCACTACCAACTCACCACCTTCCCCATACGACACCGCAAAGCCAAGCGTTTCGAGCAACTTCATCAGCCGTGCACGCTGATCGACCAGCCTGCCCTTTAGCCCTCTGGCACGCTGAGCTTTCAGCTTCATCTTTGTCCTGGTCGCATCAAGCTGTCCCTGCACCTTTTCAAACTGCGTCTGCAGGCTGCTCAGCTCGACGTCCAGACTGTTCACGTGCGACCGCGACGCTTTCAGTTCACCGGTAAGACGCTCGACCCTGTTCTCCTCATCGGTCAGACGAGCACGCAGCGCGTCCGAGCCGGAGGTATCCTGCTCCAGCTTCGTGCGGAGAAAGGTGACGGTGCGGCGCTGGTCGTTCAGCTCGCCCGTCACCGACGCCGCGTTTGCGCGCTCGGCCGCAACCTGCGAGCGCAGCTGCTCGAGCTGCTCGTCGCGCTCGCGCATCTGGATTTCCTTTGTGTGCAGGCGCGAGCTGAGCATCTTGCGCCGCTCGGTGAGCTCGGATCGGCGCTTGTGCAGGTCGCTGTACTGCTTGCTGAAGGTCTCGGCGCGGTCGGCGATCGCCTTGAGCAGGTCGGCGCTGTGCATTTCGAGAGCTATATCGCGCTCCGTCTTCTTCTTTGTCTTCTCTTCGGCGCCTTCCTCGACCGAAACGACGGACCGGGGTGCCAATGTCTCGAAAATCGTAGCCAGCAGCTCTCTATCCTCGGCCATGTACTCTCTCCTCGCGACATCGGCCTCCTCTCTGACCTTTACAATCTCACCCTCCAACGCCCTTACCCGGCTCTCGTTCCCGTGCTTCTCGTTGTCTCTGCTGCCGAGAATCCCCTCGACTTCATCCTCCAGCTCCTCCAGCCGCAGCTTGTACCGGCCAATCTCGTCCTCGAGCGAGCGCCGCTCCGTCGCAAACTCTCGCTGCTGCGCCTCCATGTTCTCCATGATGTCCTTTTTCGTCGAGATTGCCTCGGCTACTTGCTGGCGCATGTCCGTCTGCGCTGGTTCGGTAGCGTTGGCGGTGGCGGCGTTGCGCTCGAGACCGGAGCGCCGTTCGCGTTCCTCTTGGAGCTCGGCCTCGAGCTTGAGGATCTTGTTTACCAACCCCCGCTCGTCCGGGTTGATGTTTGACGAGTAGCGCCGTGACGAGACGGATGACTTTCGCGATAGCTCGTGCGACGGCCGTGCCGGTGCGGGCGAGGAGCCACGGTGGGATGCAGCCGTGGGCGTCTCCGTCGGCGTACCGTCGCTCATCGGCTGTGGCGTAAAGGCACCGGACAGCGGCCGGCTGCTCTGGCTCTGTCGGTGGAGCAAGTCCTCGAGCTTGCGCACCCGGCTCTTCTGGCTTTTGAGCTCATCCTCTAGCTTGGCGTTTGCCGTTCGCAGCGACTGAACGTCATCTTCGCCCCGGAGCATCAGGGACCGCTTGCTGCCCAGGCTCGTCTCGTGCACGCTTCCCATCTTGAACGCTTTCACACTCTTGCTCTGCTGCTTCGTCGGCCGGTCCATGTCCCGGACAGCTTGGCCGACCTGCTCCGCAGCCAGTTCGAGACCCTTGGTGCGCGTGAGCGTGGTCACGTAGTCGTACAGGTCTGAGCGGGCGACGAGCGGCCACGCATTCTCTTCATTCTGCAGGTTGATTTCCACGCCGAGCGCCTTCTGCTCGAAGCTCTCGACGACAAGAACATCATTCATCGTCTTGAGCCACTTCTTGCGCCGTCGGTCCTCTTCGGTCTGGTAGCCGGCCAGCTCTTCCGCCAGCATTGACGAATCACGCTTCATCTTCTCGATCCACTCGTGTCGGCGAACGACCTCTATCAGCACGGAACCGTAGATCTGCGGCAGTCGCGACACGAGGCTGAGCGTGTCGAGGGCATCGGCAGCGTCTGCCGGAACGGAGAGGCCGTCCAGCTCGGCCGTCATGCCTGACAGGCGCGACTCGATGGACGAGATGGTCTGCATGTGTTGCACCGCCTGCGTCTGGGCCTGGTTGCGCTGCTCGACGGACGTGCGGTGCAGCTCATTCATCTCCTGCGCGTACTGCGTCAGGGAGGGAAGATAGTTGCGCGTGTGCAGCAGGGCCAGCTTTGAGACTTGCGAGGCCGCCTTGGCAGAGTCCGGAAGGCTTGCGACGTGTTCAAAGTCGGACGAGATCTTCTTCACAAGAATCTGCATTTCCTCGAGCAGCTTGGCCGGTTCTTCAGACTCGTCCAAGCTTCTCGATTCGGCGTTTTTGGTACTGCCGTCAAAAGCGTCCAGCAGCCCGTTGTGATCGGAGACGATACTGTCCACCGAGCGTGTCAGCTCTGCAACAAGCTGGCCGAGCCTGGAGGAGAGAGTCCGCGCCGTCATTGCTGCGCTGCGCACTTCGTCGAACCCGACAAACGCTCTGAGCGTGACGCTATCGCCAGCCACGCTTGCCGAACCCGTGCTCACGGACCTGATCAGGCCCAAGAAGTCCTCCTGCGCCGGCACCGCAGCCAGACGGGAGAGGTTCGACTCCCACGCTTCAATGTCAGACTCGTGCTCTCGCAGTATGTCGTCTGCCCAGGCGCGAGCGGTGTCGAGCTTTCGCTCGAGGCTGCGAATGTGCGAGTCGTGGTTGCCGGACGCGGCACGGAGGCCGGCCTCGATGACCTGGCGGGCATCCTGGTGGAGCTGGGTGGTGTCGGCTATGCCTCGACAGCGTTCGATGAGGGCGAGGGTCCAGTCGAGGCGGGACTTGAAGAGGCGTTGCCATGCCTGGAGGTTGTTTGCCTCGTTTGGGAGGGATTCTGGGAGCGGCGGAGGCTTGTAGGGTTGCGGAGTGGGTATCGCTGGTCGTGTGCTTGTTGGTGCATTCTTGCTGCGATCTGAAGATGCTGGCTTGAAGAGTTCGCGGTCGTATACGAATATTTGTTTCTGTGTAGTGATTCTCGGTTAGCAGTCTGTCTTTGATTTCTTGTAGAAACGAATATGTTGTCTTTTTTCTTGTAGGCAAACGGATATCTTGTCTTTTTTCTTGTAGACAAATGAATATGCTGTCTTTTTTCTGTAGGCAAACGAATATGCTGTCTTTTTTCTTGTAGACAAATGAATATGTCTTTTTTTCTTGCAGGCAAACGAATATGTTGTCTTTTTTCTTGCAGGTAAATGAATATGCTGTCTTTTTCTTGCAGGCAAACGAACATGGTAGTGTGTTCTCGACTTACCTCGCTCGTCAACGTCTGGGCCCGGACATGCTTTGAGCGGGTGGTGAGGAGAATCTGGCGGGCGGCGGGAACGGTGGTCGCCTTGGCCAGCCAGGAGCGGAAGTGGTCGAGGGAGTCAAAGGCGGCTCCGTCGGCGGCTATTCGCTCGCCCGAGTGGGAGACGAGCACCTGGAGGGACATTGGTCGGGGTTTGTCATGCCAGAGGGTAGGGACGGTGGTCCGGTGGTGATGGTGATGGTGATGGTGGTTGTTTGGGACTGTAGAAGATCGTGCTGTGCATAGAGTATGGAGTAGAGGGTAGATGACTGTTTTTGAGAGAGTTCGTGAGAGAGTTTAGGAGAGTGTGGAGTGGAGAAAGGATGAAGTCTGTAGAGAGTAATAAAGGAGAGAGTGGAATCAACAGCTGATGACTGGCGCTGATGCTGGCATTTCAGTTGAAGTCGAGAATGGGGCTCACGGGGAGCTTCAGCCACAGGGAGTCGTGTGGCTTGGGACCGCTGACCCGGTGAGCCTCATCCTGTCTCTTTAGCAGTCATCACCAACTGGTATTAGGCACTACTGTCTGTATTCTTAGTACTTTTAATATTATCAGTATTGCTAGTATTTCTATAGTGACATCTCGACACTGGTATTTTTTACTGGTATTTCCATACTAACATTTCTATACTAAATCACCTCGTGATCTTCACATCACCCACGCGACTCTACTAGCGGAAGAAAAGGGCGAATGTGATTTACAGTGTAGCTCAGCATTACATCACACCGTCGCCTGGACGTTGGGAATGGGATATTCTGTTGAAATGACTCCGGAGCATTGATTGTATGATGTCGGGCGGGAACCTGCACAAGTGCGGTGCCATTTTGGATAATCTTACCCTGGACGGTTGACTGGTTGTATGTACTCGTATACTACAGGGTCACACTGCGATGGCGCCTGGGAGGATTTGTCCTGGATTTGTCCTGGTTCGGGCTTAGCAAGGCCGCCTGTCTGTGTTGTGATTAGGTGGAGTGGTCGAGTGAGGGACTGTCGTTGTCATGGAAGCCTTCGAGTATAGGAGTATACTGTGTCTGGAGATAGATGTGTTAATTTACGTGTAATAGAGAGTTGTTGTTCTAAATAGAAGCATGTCTTCTATTTAATATATCCACATCTTGTGCAGTGTGGTTGATAGATGCTCTTGTGTAGATCTTAGCCTTTGCGAGTGAACATCATGTGAGGTGTACATCACGTGAGATTCTCTTCTATCGGCTGGGTGTCATCTGGCCATGATCATGTCTGTGGTATACGAAGTTGGTGAGTATAGTGTGAATTTAGTGGGAGCTGTATTAAGGGTGAGCGTATTGCTTCTCATTCATCAGTTTAAATATTCTGTATAATAGTTTTACATTCTGTATAATAGTTTTATGGAACTTCGGGTCAAGGGAGCACTGCTTACTCAGCAGAGAATCATTGATTATGTAAACATTCGCTGTGCTGGGTCTGGTTTGGCGACTGTTGCTGCGTCACAACAAACACCAGACACTCCCCCGATTAGTCTTGAGCTGGTTTCCTTCTTCCCAAAATGGTAATTACTTACAGGCTGCTTCTGTAAGTATTTGCATTAGGTATAGTACAGCTTCTAGAATGTGATCATCAGTTCTGTCTAGCCATCTTTGGTTGACTTAACGGTATTTCCGCACTAAATACAGCATTTAGTTACCTGTAATTTTGGTAATGTAAGGATGGAGGTGATTCTCCTGCCGGGTGTGTTTCTTTCCAAATACCCGCCCTCCTCCCACTTCGCCCACCAACACTCGCCCTCTCTCTCTCTCCCTTTTTCTCTCACCAAATTCCTCCTGACAACCACCCAACCTCCTCATACAACCCACTCTCTCCCATCATCTGCTGTTCTCATACAAATCGTTCTCCATACTACAGCCTCTCACCACAGTAGTAACATATCCGACTCAGTCAAGTCGAATATTCCCCTTTCCAGCGCACCACTAAGAATTGTCAATTGTAAGTCGCAACTGCTCTCTCATCTCTCACGATATCTTTGAATCCCTCAATGGCTTCGTGTCGTGCTTTATTCATCGTGTGTTTTGAATTTATCTTCACTGAGCTGCTTCATATTACTCTCTCTTATACGCCTTACCCCACGCTCGTCTATATATAAATCAAGTATATAGACTGGCACTTTTAATATTTACACGCACTTGTCCAGCTTCAGTAATTAATTTACTACTTTCCTACTCTTACTTTATCATGCTCTTATTCTCCCAGTCGTCTCAATGCTGGCTGCCATCGTGTATGGGCTTGTTATAATCAATGCATCACTCGAGTACACAGTGTTGCATTTTAAGTCTTGTCAATTTCTGATCTTGGCTTGAAAATCATGCTTCATGTCTGCTTCGTGCTGTGCTTCAATTGTTTGTTTCGGTCGGACGTTGCGTGAAGCACTTGCCGGTTGGCATTTGCGCACTGAGTGACAACACCTTTTATTTTCATTACTCGCTCACTTACACTCACTGCTATTCACTCACTCGTCACCAACAAGCTTTTCTTTGGTAGCCTGTACACGTCTTTACTTGGCTCATGCCTTTTCTTCAATCTTTTCCAGCCAGTTGACACAGCACTTTCAACTTATTGCTTGTTCTGCTCAAGCCAAGCCATGTCGCAACCATCATTAACACCCAGCTAATGCAATTCGCCACCAGAAGATCTTCTTGACCTGATCACGATGCCAAAAGAAAATCCTAAAGCACGCAAGCCCAGGGTCGCGAAGAGGAGGAAAGGTATCTAATCGTCGCATCATCTCACCCGGCTCGATTTGCTGACCGTCCAGATCCCAACGCTCCCAAGCGTGGTCTGTCGGCCTACATGTTCTTTGCCAATGAGCAGCGCGACAAGGTCCGCGAGGAGAATCCAGGCATCAAGTTTGGTAAGTGGTCAATAGTATTCAGTTGAAAAATCAACTCTCATCGCTAACCATGTCAGGCGACGTTGGCAAGCTGCTCGGCGAGCGCTGGAAGGCCCTGACCGACAAGCAACGTGCGCCGTACGAGGCAAAGGCCGGTGCGGACAAGAAGCGCTACGAGGAGGAAAAGGCCGCCTACCAGAATGTGAGTGGGCCTGTATGATTCCTGAGCTGTATTTATCAGTGATTATGCCATTACTATCTACACAATACCATCTATACAACACTATATATATAGCACCATCTACACAATACCATCTACACAATACCATTTATACAGCACCATCTACACAACACTATATATACAACACCATCTACACAATCACTGATTCTTCATGTCCGTTCTCTACTTCAGTAATACTTTTACATTACACAATAACCTGCCATCACTTTCATACATGTTGTGGAATCCTTTCCAACTGACGGACAGTGAAACCATAGGCCGGCGACGACGACGAGGAGGAGTAGGGTACCGGCACTGGCATGTGTCTTGGACATGTCATCAAGTTGGCGTCTACAAACGAGCATGCATGTCTCGATGAGCTCTCTTGCTTCACTACCTATTTTGATCTGTAGTCTTGCTAGTAATGATATCTTCACTCATCTTCGCAGCAAGTCATGTTTACGCCATCATTAAAAGTTGTCATTATGTCACCATGTTACCGTCAACACTACTTTAAATGACATGACGTGACATGACGTGCCAGG
The DNA here is from genome assembly GCA_965214995.1 of Trueperaceae bacterium. GTDB lineage: Bacteria > Deinococcota > Deinococci > Deinococcales > Trueperaceae > CBDCCT01. The sequence goes on along the minus strand of CBDCCT010000002.1, from coordinate 901,400 downwards.
ACACTCTATTGCCCTTCCTTTCCTTCTCTTTTCCTTTCTTTTTTTCATTCTGTTTCATCACTTTCTACCTTTCTTGGTTTGGCTCTTTTTCTACTGTCCTTTTCTCGCTTGAATGCTTAAAATCATCACAAAAATGGTTGAGGATGGGGTTGTCTTAGTTGGGCTTGCATGTGTACTCTTCATGGCGGTTGTTCGCTTGTCATGGCCTGTCATGGCCTGTCTGATGGCTTGCCATGACGGTTGTTAGCTTGTCATGTTGGGTATGGGCTTGTCATGTTTTAGCGATGAGAGGATGTGATGAGGAATGTGCGTTGATGGTATGTGATGGACGAGTGGAATGATGAATGGATTGCTTTTTGTTTCTTTGATGCAAGGCTCTTCGGGAGCTGTTTCGTGCACTGTGTAATGTGATGTGTGTGCAGTGACTATAGTATCAAGTGAAACCAACATTACAGCACACAATACCCATCCACTGCTAGTTGCTTGCTAGCTAACCAGCCAGCTACCTTATCCCATGTACGACTTAATTCCAGCGAGCTGATGTATTGGAGCCAGAGGATACTGACAGTACAGAGCACACTACCAGTACAGAGCACACTACCAGTACAGAGCACGGAGTCCGGAGTGCGGAATGCAGAGTATACAGTATAAACAGTAATACATACTGCAGTCGACGATGTCAAACTGAGCTGGACAGTCTTGAAAAGTTTGTTGTAAAGTTGGGCTGGCACGACGGTCACCCTGGATCTTACTATTGTTTTCATCCTCTAGGTTTTGTGTTGTGTTCTACCCTTCACCTTGTATACCTTATAGCAGTGCCAAGCATCGCATATAATGCATCTGCGGCACCAATCCTTAGTGAAATTTTGACGAATAATCGTATGTGTATTCATCTATCTAACTATAGAAATCCTCCTATAAATTACTAGTAAAGATATATTTATCTCCTATTATATAATATACCCCCTAGATTAATCTTTATAGAGATTAATCTATAAAATTTAAAGCTATTAATTAAAAAGATTATAATAGTATAAAATAATAAAATAATATATAAATTAAATTAATTTATCCTTTATATCCTCTAGGCTAAAATACTTAATAAATTATATATATAACTATAGATTTAAAAGCTTTATAAACCTATTAGTAAGTATCTCTAATATCTTCTTTTATTTAATAAAGATTTATAATTATTATACTTCTTATTAGAGCTAGGAGTTATAAATATTAATATATTATAACTTTATTATTAGTTAGGTATTAAGCTCTTTTACTAATTAAATTATTTAAAGGTTATTATAAAAGAGAGTTAACTTATTATTAAGCTTTAATCTAATATTATTAAATAGTTTAGCTAGTACTATCTACTCTTTTATAGTATAAGATAGTACTAATAACTTTACTTCTATAAATAAAATTATAATAGTTACTTATTTCTCTATTTTCTATAAGATATAGATACTAAATAGCTTTATTAAATATTCTTAATAGAAATATCTATCTTTTAGATATTTACTAAATAATATATTACTATAATATTTATATAAATCTAATAATATTAGGAAGGAGATAGTATAAAATTAAGTATAAAATAAATAAGTAAGATATTTATATATTATATATAAATACTCTTTAGTAGAAAATATTATAAATTTAGCTAGTTTTACTACTAAAGCTATAATATCTAGATAAGTTATAATAGCTATATATAGTATTATACTAATTAAGCTAAGATATTTATAAGTTTATAAGGTATCTAGGGAATCTAATAATTATATTAAATTTATTAGTAATAGTATTATTAGCCTCTTTCCTTTCTATTTATTTAATAGTTTATACCTATAAGCTACCTCTATAATATAGTTATTTTAAATTATTTAAGCTCTATTTCCTTTATATATAAATTATATCTTTAAAAAGTATATTAATTTATTTCTATCTATTAGCTCTAATAGCTTTATCTTTATATATAGACTTTACTAGTATATTTTATTATCTAGATAGTATATAATATTAATATTATTAATATAGAAAAAAATAATAATCTTACTATTACTAATAATATATAAATCTTCTCTATATATATATATACTATATTTATTAAGGAACTTTATTAAATATTTATACTATAAGATTAGTAATCTTTTTAATTTATAAAGAGCTTTATTTAGCTTCTAAATTCGTCCTATTTTTATATAACCTAGTAGTATTTATATATAAATTAATTAATCTAACTTAGGGATTATAAAGGCTCCTTTAGTATTAAATTATAATAGCCTATATTTAAATTTAATAGCTATTATAATAAGTATCCTATATATATATATTATAAGAGTAGTAGTATAAGTAAGTATACTATTCTTAGCCTCTTAATCTCTATAAATATATATTTAAGCCTTTACCTTTATAAAATAATCTATTAGATAGAATTTATATATATATACCTAATATAATCCTAATATTTCTATATTAATTATATAAGCTTTAGAGATTAAGATTTTTATTACTATCCTATATTACTATAATATTATAAGTTCTTTAACTTTAGCTCTCTTAAAGTATTTATATAAAGGATAATTTATAAGATTAGTATAATACTTAGGTAGTAAAAGAATTATATCTCTATAAAGTAATAAATTTATTAGTAAGATATTATAAATAGCTTAAATAATTATTTAAATATTTAAGGATCTAGATAAATATATATATCTACTAATAATATTTATTTTATCTAATCTATTAATCTTTAAATATAGCTTTTATATTATTAATATTAATATTAAAGCTATTAGCTTTAGTATCTTTTTTAGTATAATTAACTACTATTAATAAATATCTTTATTATCTTAGATATCTCCTATAAGTTTATCTTTCTATTTATTTCTTTATCTCTATTCCTATTCTTTACCTTCTAGATTAATATTTATTAATCTATCTATATTTATCTACTAATTAAACTCTTTATTTATATTAAAAATTTTTTTTCCTATAATATTATCTACTATCTATTAAATTATCTAATACTTCTTAACTATTAGAATAGTATATTAATACTATTTATATATAATAGATTTATTAAAGATAATATAAGGTATATTAATTACTCTCTTTAGCTTAGGAACCTAGAGAATATACTAAGATAATAATTTATAACCTATTAGCTAGCTAATATAAGCTTTTAAATTTATTTTTATTTTTATCTTATCTATATTATATAGGATAGTAGAATATAGTATATAAGCTTTATAGCTATATACTTTTAAAAATACTAAATTTATCTTTAGGTTAGTAGGAATATATAAGTAGTATTATTTATTCTTTTTTAACTATTTTATAAGAGCTTTAAGAGGTAAGTACTATTTAAACTTATAATAAGATATATAATTAGCTAAGAAAGTAGTAGTACTAATAATTAGTAGCTATAACTTAGCTTTAAATCCTAATTTAATAAATAATATTCTAATTATCTACCTAATAATATTACTACTATACTTAGCTAGATTCTTATAAGGTATATAGGGACTAGTTAGTATAAATTTAATACCTTCTTTATTTATATAATATTATATCTAGGTATTATATAAGAGCTTATTATTAGATTAAATAATTATTATTTAAATATTAAATTACCTATATAAATATATATCTATATAAATTTAATTATTTAATAAAGAGTTTATTAATCTATTTAATATTATATTTATAAGTATAATACTAGTTATCCTATATATATATAGTATATAGCCTTTATAACTATTAAATACCTTTATTATTATAAAGTAATCTTATATTAAATACCTAAAGGGAATAGATAATTATTATTTCTATAGCTCTTTCTACTCTATTTACTTAATCTTTAACTATATATATATCTTATATTTATTTATTTAAGGACTAATAATATTTATACTAAGATTATATTCTATATATTTACTTAGTATCTTAGGCCTAGAGTAGCTAGTATATTAATACTAAATATTATCTAAAGCTATTAATATAATTAGATAGAGCCTTATATTATTAATAGAGTAAGTATTAAATTTATTATTTATATTATCTTTAAAGAAATATAGGCTATATTTTAATATAAGTTAATAGTAGAGATTATTATTATCTTTCTAGTAATATTAATTATTTTTATTATTAAGCTAGAGACCTTTTATTTTTATAAAGCTATAAAAGATTAAATTAGCTAGAGTATCTAGTATATATAAAGCTTTAATTTAAATTTATTATTTCTTACTACTACTAGTATTAATTATAAACTTAGCTATACTTTTACCTAAAATTTCTATATTAGATATTAAACGTACTATTTTAATATTAAAGTTTTTATAGAGGATATAGCTATTAAATTATAAGAGATTATTAAATACTATAATACTAGTACTAGAGTCTTAAAGAATAGAATTCTAAAATCTATCTTTTATATAATATAAATAACTTATAAGTATATTAAGGTAGCTACTATAATTCTTTCTCTCTTTCTCTTTCTCTAGTTCTATTATTATTATTTTTTTTATTATCTTTATTATTACTATTATAACTCTCTTACTAAAGACCTCTCTATAAAGTTATTTATTTTTAGGATTATTAATATAATATTATACTTATTCCTTTACTTTAGTAGGCTATTTATTAATTACTAATCCTATCTAGGCTTTCTTTACTATATAATATAAGTCTACTTAATAATCTATCTTACTATACCTAAAGTATAAAAATAGTAATAGTAAGCTAGAGTATAAATATAACTTTAAGCTATTATTATTTTATCTTTTAAATATTACTATTAACCTACTATCTAACTTCTAATTTAGATAGGGCTTCTTCTAAGCTTTAAATAATAGTATATTCTTAACCTTATTTATAAAGTTAATAAAATTATCTAGTTAATTAGTATATAAAAATCTCTATATATCTTTTATATATATTATTATATTAGGGTAGATAGATAAGATAGCTATAATAAATTTAAGATAAGGATTAATACCCTTTATATATTTACTATTAAGAGATTATAACTTTTTATATTAAATTTAAATATCTCTTATCTATTACTACTAATTTATTATCTTTAATCTACTATATAAAAGAAGATTTATCTAATTAATCTTAATCTATTATTAAATATATAGAACTTCTCTAATAATTAATAATTATAAGGTATTTAATATTTAAACTATCTCTATAAATAATCTAATTTAAATCTTTAAATCTCTATATATTATATTTATTATATATATATTAATATTATTTAATACTTTAATAGCTTTCTTTTAATATTATTAATAAATCTTATATCTATATAACTTAAATTCTATAGTTTAAAAATTATTCTTATTTATAATATTTCTATTTATTAGTATTTATAGCTTTACTAAAATTAACTTTTTTATCTTATTCTTATTTATTATAATATATTTCTATATTTATTTAATTTATATATAGTACTTTAACTACTTAATTTATTTAGACTAATTTAATAGGCCTATTAAAATAACTTATATCTTATTAGTAAGCTTAATTTTAGCTATAAGATTACTAGTATTATTATTAAGGAGCTTAAAGCTATCCTAGGCTTATAACTTTAATAAATAATTATATATATATTTATCTATCTAACTATAGAAATCCTCCTATAAATTACTAGTAAAGACATATTTATCCCCTATCACGTGACAGAAATAATCCCCATCGACATAACATATTCATCTTCATCTCATTGATTGTAGGTATCATATGATTCCCCTGGGATTCATCTATTATAGCCTAATGTAATTTGTTGTAAGAGAGAGTTATGAGCTGGGGTTTACTCTATAATGATAAAAAAACACCATACTACCGCGATTCGTAGAGTTTTTATGTTCTTGGAGCTTTTCGAATGTCAAACAGGCAGATTCATCAGCTCAGCAAATTCATCTATTTATCAAATTCATCTGTTGCGGCCTGATGCGTTGTGACAGACACGTTCACACTCTAGATTAAGATTTAGTCCTTGTGTTTGACATTGGATATATTAGTACTTTGCACTGTGGCCTCTCAGTTTATACGAGCAGTCTGTACGGAGCATTCTATGTTCTATATTCTATATTCTGAGTCTATAATCTATATTCTATATTCTATTTTCTATATTCTATATTCTATATTCTATATTCTATATTCTATATTCTATATTCTACATTCTACATTCTACATTCTACATTCTACATTCTACATTCTACATTCTACATTCTACATTCTACATTCTACATTCTACATTCTACATTCTACATTCTACATTCTACATTCTACATTCTACATTCTACATTCTACATTCTACATTCTACATTCTACATTCTACATTCTACATTCTACATTCTACATTCTACATTCTATATTCTATATTCTATATCTATAGATATAGCTATAGCTATAGCTATATGGAATATGCTTTGCAGTCTGAGCTTTAATGTCTCTTCATTCTACATTTTCAATTCTCTATCCTCTACTCCAACTCTGGTCTTCTTATCCTCCATCCAGCCTGACATTTACGCCTACTCCTACCTGATCTCTTGATCTCCGGCTGTCTTCACGCTTTGTATCTACAATGTAAATCATCACTTTAAACTCTCTCTTTGGGCTGTTTTGTATTCTGCTTTGCACCGTCTACATCTCGACCTACCCCATATCCTGTCATCTGCATCCATATCTGGACTTGGTATTATACTATATAGTGTATACTCTACACGACATCTTCATCGCAATCACGCTCCAGATTCACAACTCGCACTCTTGCTCTGTTCCCTTCTTCCTCCTTCTACCGTTATCCTTTCCATCTCTCTCTCGAGTTCTACACTTTGTACTCCTCATTGTGAGCCCAAAGTCTATATCTATGTCGAACTTGCACGTTTGCACTCAAGGACAAGTCCCAAGTTGTGAATTTGAAGACTTAGTCTGAGGTGTACGTCTAACTCTAAAACTTCCAGAGCCGCTTTTCACGTCTGGATTTTGAAGATGAGTTGCATCTGAGTTGAATCTGAGTTGAATCTGAGTTGCATGTCGCAGTTTGGAGCTGGATGCTGTCGTGTTTGAGAAGTGGCGTTGAGGTTCATTCTATTTTTATTTTAAAATCCAGATACGTACGGTGCTGGTCGGAAGGTCTCGTTACACTCATAGTACTAGTCACGTTATATTCACATCCTGAACTGTAACCAGACTTGTGAGATGGCAGTATACATGTATGTAGATGCAGATGTGGACATGGATCTGAACATGGACCTGGACGTGGAAATGAATCTGGAAATGAATCTGGAAATGAATCTGGAAATGAATGTGAGAATGAATCTGGATATGAATCTGGATATGAAAATAAATCCAGACCTGGAAACGGACATGCACCGCACGCTCTGCTGCAGTTCCACCGTTTACCCAACTTCAATGCTCTCGCTCGTGCCAGTTTGACCGTGTGCTTTCACTCCCAGTTTTGCATTTCATATGGCTATTTCATATGGTTATATTATTGTTATAATCTATATAATAAAAACGTAAAGCCACCCGATGTTTCTCTAAAATATCTAGGTCTAATATAGAATAGACTAGTAATATAGCTATAACTTAATTTTAAAACTTTTACTATTCTTTTCTACTAATAGTAAGAGTAAAAATTTTATTACTAGACTTTTTATTAATATTTATAGCTTACTTTATAGCTTAAAAATATACTTTATAATACTATTATTATAAATAAAATACTACTTATTTTATAAGTAATATAAAGAGAGCTATAATTTTTATTATAATTAAATAGATAGACTATATACTATTTATACTAAGTACTAATTATCTTAATAAACTTATAGAGTAAATAGTAGATAGTCTTTATAAATTATATTTAAAAATATAAAATATTATAGGCTATTAATTATAATTATAGATCTATAGCTAAGTTAATATATCTAAATTAAATAATTTATAAAAAATATAAATACTAAAAAGTATTATAAATTATAGCTTCTATAAAAAGATAAATTAAATTTACTACTTTATTTTAAATTAAATAGCTACTTTATAGTTATTATAGATAATATTAGTTTAATAAATAAAGAATATAATTACTATACTACTCTTTATTATAGAGCTAAAATTATAAATATAAACTTAAATTTAAAGTTTATAGGCTTTAATAAATACTATAAAAAGAAAAATATTAATCTTTTTATATTTACTTCTTTACTATAATATTTATAAAATTTATTACTAGTATAGGATTAAATAGAGAAATCTTTTTATAAAAATATTTAGTAGTATAACTATATATTTACTTTTATATCTATAAATTATAAGTTATAAGGTTAAAATTTATAAGAAGATAGTATAAGCTATTTTTTAATTTATAGTAAGATTTATTATTTATAAAAGCTTTTATAATCTATAAATAGTTAGTTTTCTTCTTATACTTAACTATATTTTTATAATCCTTTATATACTACTAATTTATAGGTAGGAAGAAATTAGTAACTAAATCTAAAAATAATAAAAGGCCTTATAGATATATTAAATTAGTATAGAAACCCCTATATTAATATATATAGAATAGTAAAAGAGTATTTATAGTAATAAAATATAAATAATTCTTACTATATTTTAATCTCTTCTAAGATATAGCTTATCCTTAAGGCTAGAAATAACTATAGAAGAAAGAATTTATCTACTATAAATAAGATTATAGTTATTATACTAAATAAAATAGACTAGATTAGATACTATAATATTATTCTTACTAATTATATAGGCTCTAAAAATAATCTATAATATAGCTATATAAAAGTTATAAATATAACTTATATACCTTTATATTATATATTACTATTCTCTAAAGGTAATCCTAGTTAGTATCTATATTTATAGCTCTTATAATCTTATAAAGAATATAAATAGATATAATTAATATAAGTATAATTTTATAGGTATTATCTATATATCTATAATAGTAGTTAAATAGTTCTATTTTTATTTTTATAATTATTTTAGTAGTATATTATTAATACTTAAACTAATTATAAGTAGAATTAGTTAGATTATCTTTCTATAAACTAAAAAAAGCTCTATATTAAGCTTTATAGTAGAATTTAGAATACCCTAAACTATAATAATATAGATTTATAGTCTATTAAGTAGTATATAATATTACTATTAACTTTTTATAAGGGACTTAGATTTATTACTTAATATTACTAGGATTCTATAGTAATTATCTATAAATTAGATTATCTAGTATTATTTATTATATTTATAGCTAATCTAAAATAGCTAGAAATTATATAAAAACTATTATAAGGCTAGATAGTAGTTAATTAGCTAGATTTAATAATAAAAATCTTTTATTTAAAAGTTATATATCTATTATAGGACCTTAAAACTAATAAGATATTTAGAACTTTTAAAGGATATATATAGACTATTAAGTACTAGATATAGGGCCTTTTATATTTATATCTATTACTTTTTCTAAGTCTATATTATTATAATTTAATATTATAGCTATTAATAATTAACTATATAATTTATATAGAGATTCCTATAGTAGATATAGATTCTAATAGTTAGTTAATAGAGCTAATATAGTTTATAATAATTTATAGGCCCTATAGTAAATATAATCTTAATTTACTATATATAATTAGTAAGGGACCTAGAATATACTCTATATATTTAAAATAGTTTCTAAAACTATTTAATCCTATAACTACTATTTATAAAGATAGTTATCTATTATATAGATATTATAATAATAGTATAAAAATACTATAGAGTATTAAGGGTTAGTAAATTAAAATAAATAACTAATAGGTTATCCTTTATAGTTTATATCTTTTAAAATAGTACTAAGCTTATATAAATATTAAAATTTATATCTTTATATAGGCTATAAAATATATCTATAAATATATTTATAAAGGGTCTAATAGAGCTACTATAAGATTAATAGCCTAAGAAAATAAGGTATAGTAGTATTTATAGGACTATTATATAAGTCTATCTAAGACTATTTAGTAGCTTTATAACTTTTCTATATATAAAGAATTTTCTATTATTTACTAACTTATAGTCTACCTTCCTAGGTTATAAAGTATTAGTTATAGATCTAATTTAACTAATAAGAATATATATAAATAATTAAGAATATATAAAATAACTTTAATAGTCTTTTTTAAATATAATATAAATTATACTAATAGTTATAATTTTCTATATTAAAAGTTTTTAAACTATTTTTTATATAAAAAGAATATTAGCTAGAAGAAAAGGGCCTATAAAAGTAATATAATAGGCTATATATACTATTATACTTTATTTATAGGGGAAAGATATTACTTATAGCTACTTTTAATAGTTATTTATAGACTAAAATTATTTAAGGACCTCTATTCTATAAATAGATTATTATATCTTATCTTTTAAAGTACCTATATTATATATAGGTTAGTAGAAGATAATAGGAACTAGATTAAATATTTTATAGATACTATAATATTTATATCTAGGAGATAGTTATATTTACTTTTTATAATATCTTTAATTTATAGACTTATTATAGACCTAATAGCCCTTTAGGAAAAGTTTAAAGATTTATTATCTAATAATTATAGTTATTTACTATATTTATAGGGATATTCTTTTTATAATAATATAGATACTTACTATAATTATAGTCTATATAATATTAAACTAATACTTAAAGAGTATAGAAAATTACTTATAAACTTTTACCTTCTAAATCTTTAACTTAAATAGTCTATAACTAAAGGAAATTAGCTTATTATAACTAAGCTTACCTTTAATTAATTAGAGTAAGATAAGCTATATATATTAAATTATAATAGTTTAAATATAGGCTAGAAATAAGTATTTAATACTATAGTCTTCTATATTAGTAACTAGCTAAAAAAAGCCTATTTTTTTTTATAAGGTCTAGTAGGTATAGATAAAATATTTTTATATTAGTATTTATATTAGTATTATAGATTATAAGATAAAATTATACTTTATATAATATCTTTAGATATTATAGCCTTTTTACTAGATAATAGATAGACTATATATTTATATTTTTAGATTCTATTAAATATTAATAATAATTCTATATATTCTATAACTAAGAATTTAGATATTATAGAGCTAATCTATAAAATAAAATTTATAATATAGGATAAGATACTAATATAGTATAAATACTATATTAAGACTATATATAGAATATTAACTAATTTATAGACCTATAATAATCTTTTTAGTAATATTCTTATTATTTTTAGTAGTAATTTTACTTAGATCCTACCTATTATAAAATAAAGAAACTATTTATAAATTATTATAGTCTATTTATAGTAGTTATTTATTTAAAAATCTCTCTAAATTCTTTATTTATAGGAGAATATATATATATAGTAAGAAGGATATAATAAAGAATATATTAAATAGGTCTATAAACTATCTAGTAAAGACTCTTTAAATAACTATATAGAGTTACTATTAGATATTACCTAGTTTTAGAGTAAATTAATCTTTTAAGAATTAATATATCCTTTATATCTTTTAAAATAGGCTTATATTAATCTAGAAGTATTCTATAAAAGAACTATATTAATAGTATAGAATAAGATAGTTAAGTAAATAAATAATTAGATTATTAATAAGCTTTATAGGCCTATTATAGAGCTATTAGCTAGTAATATAATTAATTTAGATAAAGACTTAGTATAAGTTCTATTACTAGAATATTTATAGTCTATCTATATTAATAGCCTATCCCTATTTTATCTTTTACTAAAGGTTAGAGCTTCTATAATTATATTATAGAACCTTAATACTTAAGAGAAACTCTATAATAGTATAAGAATAGTTATTATAAAGATTATAAGATATATTATTAAGGCCTATATTTTAAGAGGGCTATTTTATAATTAGATATAGCTTATTCTATAGATAAAACTATCTATAATAGAAGGAGAATTCCTATATATTATAAATTAGGTTTAGTTTCTACTCTATCTTTATTTTATAATAACTATAAATAAGTTATAAGGGTAGTTATTTAATAATATTATAGTAGATTTATAGATCCTAGTATTTATATATAAGTAACTCTATATAGCCCTCTTAAGAGTTATATTTATAGACTAACTAACTATTCTACTACCTAATAATATAGATTCTTTTATAAAGAATATTATATACCTAAAGGTTATTTTAAAGTAGTACTATAAGGAATTACTATCTATTATAAAATATATAAATATTTATAGTAAGAAAATTATTAATTTATTTAATTTATAAGCTATAAAACTATTTACTAATACTCTATTTAAATAGACTAATAAAGAAAAACCTCTAAAAGATAGATAAAAAGCTATAATACCTCTCTTATATTTTTTATATCTATTTATAGCCTATATAAGGGCCTTATAGGTATATATAGTTATAAAAGTATTTATAAAATAAATTATAGAGAAGAAGATAATAGTAAAAAAAATAGATTACTAGACTTACTATTATCTTCTCTTTTATACTTATCTTTTTTTTTCTTTAATATAGAGTTATTATTATCTATTATAATTAATTAAAATATTTAATAAGTAGATATATTAGTTTATTAATAGTTATAAAAGCTATAATAACTTTCTATACTACTATAATAGTAATTTATATATAATCTTTTTAAATAGTCTTTTATAACTATATATTTATTAAATAGCTTATATTATTTTTAATATTATTTATAGGCTAGATTATAGACCTTTCTATAATAATATATAAGTCTAGTTTTAATATTTATAGCCTATTCTATATTAAAATACCTTAGATAGCTATTACTATCTTAATAAGCTTCTTTAGCTTATTCTATTTATATATCTAATAGAGCTATAATTATTTTTAATAATTTTTATAGATATTATACTACTTATAAATAATTACTATTTAGTTTTATATTAAATTTAAGTCTATCTATAAAGTCTATAGACTTAGTAGGAGAAGCTATAAGAATAGTAATAGAAGCTAAAAAACTAGTAATAAAGGCTATAAGAATAGTAATAAAAACTATAGAAATAATAATAAAAACTATAGAAATAGTAATAGAAGCTATAAAAATAGTAATAAAAGCTATAAAAATAGTAATAAAAACTATAAAAATAGTAATAAAAGCTATAGAAATAGTAATAAAGACTATAAAAGCTAATAAAGAAGAATCTATAAAATATTAGTTTTATTTATATAAGATAAACTTTTATAAACCTAGGACTATAATTATATTAGTTATAGTAATTTCTATTTCTAATAGTCTAGCTATAAGAAATATAAATAGTATTATAAATTCTATTATAAGAGCTATAGTAGTAATAATAAATATAAAAATAAAAGTAATTAAAAAAGTAATTATAACTATACTAGTAATAAATAAGCTAGTATTTAAAAGAGTAAAAAAAATTATATTTATAACTATAATAGCTATATTTATAATAGTATTATTTATAACTATTTAATTTAATTAATTTATTATTTTTTAATATCTTATTAATCTAATAATAGCTCTATAGGGCTATTAGAAAATCTATTTATAGAAATTATAGTATTATTTATATTATTAGTAGTAGTAATAGTAGTTTTAATTATATTTTTATTTTTATTATTAGTACTATTAATAACTTTAATAATATTTATAATTATATTTATATTATTTTCTTTACTATTTATAGTAGAGTCTTTATCTATATATTATAAGTATTTATTAATAGTATAAAACTACTACTAACTTTATATAGGCTAGAGAGCTATTTTATTTATTAAAATCTATTAGATCTTATAGGAATTATTTTAAAATAGTTATATACTAACTAGTAGAATTCTCTATAACAGTAGTATAAGTAGTATTATATATATTTATAACTATTATTACTAGTAAAACTATCTAAAAAATAAGTAGTAAAATATTATAAAAGCCTATAAAAAGTTATAATAGTTATAAAAATAAAGATTAATTTAAAAAGCTTTAATTAATATTAGTATTTATTATTATTTACTAAAATATATAACTAAATTATATAGAATATTCGCGTAGATTATATAATCTTCACCTTAGTGAAGATAGCGAAGTCTTGTTATTTCTTGATACTTTAGTTCCCTTGGTAATTAACACGTCCACACTCATTCTCTCGTCCTCTCGTTCGTCATACCTTGCTGCCGTTATGTTCTTACAGGTCGTGCTGGTATAACTGTATACTGTCGAGTATCATAGCCTTGTACTCTCTAATACTATACACTCGCGGTTGTGTCGTCCTATCACATTCTTGCTACTTTACTGCTCTCACAGTCAGAGTTGCCAGAGTCGTCAGAGCCGTCGGGTAGAATTGTATATCATTAGATCTTATGTCAGATTGGATGTATCTATTTTATCTTCGTGGACTGTGTGACGCTGGACATGGCAGCTCTATACTTTATTATACCATATCATACAGCACCATCCATGACAATATTGCACTGAACAGCGCTGTACATCATAGCCATGTATCTATTACACTACGCTACACTACACTACGCTCCACTACACTACGCTCCACCATACACCAACCCTTCACCCTTTCACATCAACCCATCAATCCATCCACCCCCCTAACAACACCCCCTACTCCCGCGCCAGAAAAACACTCACCCCCATCCCCAGCAGCAGCGCCGTCTTCAGCCAGGGATACTCCGACAGCAGGATCGTCACATAGCCCACATACGGCACGTACCCGACCACGCTGCCGATGACGTCCGTGGCGCGGGTGAGGTGCGTCTGCCCGCGCGCGTACAGCTCCGTGTCGTCGGCGGCGTTGTTGTCGCCTTTGGTGAGCAGTTTGAGGGGGCGGGTGCTGGGTGAGTTAGAGTTGGATTGAGTTGGATTGAGTTAGATTGGGTTGGTGAGTGTGAGTGTGAGTGGGTGAGTATGAATGGATGGGAGGTGGGAGATGGATTGAAGTAGAGAGATGGATGGATAGGGTTGGTAATGGACGGTAGAGGTGAGAGTTGGAGGATGTAATATGGTGAAATGGTGAAATGATGAAATAATGAAGTGGTGACTAGGAAGGGTGATGCGACTGGAATATCAACATCCGGCAGCATCAAATTGGACTGTTTGTGCTGAGCTATAAGTCGGAGTGTTGCGTGAAGGGGTAACGTGATTGTGCATGCTCTCAAAGTCATAACCAGACAGATGCAGTATGCTTGAAGAGAAAACAAGGCAAAAAACTCACCCTCCACCAAACCGCCGCACCACCCGATGCACAATCGGAATATCCTTCCCACGCACATTATACACCACAATCTCGCCCACCTGCGTCTCGCGCTGTTTCCGGTCCGCGGTCAGGCTTTTCCACAGCCCCTTCTTCACCACCTTCCGGCCTGTCGCTCCCGCCATCGTAACATTCATCCCTGTCCCGCTCTCGCCTCCATCAGCCACCACGGCACCGCTCTTCCCGTCAAGCCGGCCTGCTTCCTGCATCGCCAGCGCGGCCGTAGCTTCCTCGTCGACTTCGCCCGGAAAGCCGCGGTTCCAGAGGAAGAGCAGGTCGCCCCGCTGAAAGGCCGGCTCCATGCTGCCTGAAAGCACGACGACGATGGGCGAGGGTGAGTCCGTCAGCACCGACAGCCCTTTCCAGAGCATGAAGGCGGTCGACAGCACGAGGCCGAAGTTGAGCAGCTGGGCGGCGGTTTGGCGGGGGTTGGCGGGGAGGGAGGATTGGAGCATGGATAGCATTTTGGGGTGGTGGTGTTGTACGGTCTTGGGATTTGGGGGGTGGAGTTGGTTTGGGTAATGGAAGTTGTTTGGCTGCGGGTATGTTGAAGGAGTGGTTCGGTTGAAGGTCTGGTGTTTGTTTAGCAATTCTAGCGCTCTGTATCAGCTGGTCGATATGTCTACGTACGTGAGAGCCAATGTATCAGTCTGATGGTTGAACGAAGCCAGCTATCAGGTTACAGCTCAGGTGTAAGCTGTCGTTGCATATCTTGACGGATTGTAAGAGCAGGTGCGAACGCGAAAGGTAAGAATTTAACAGAGTATCAATTGAGTATGGAGAGAGCTTCACTCCATTGGATATATGGAAGAAGAAATGCGTCGGTCAATTGGGCTATGTCGTGGAGGATCAGACACTTGGTGAGGCCTCTGTTGGGTATCCGTATATCGTGGCCGGATAGAATTAATATAGATCACGTGCTTTGGTGATGATCTGCATGTCGCGCTTCAAGTCAAATACATCAATTTTAGGCGGTTGGATATCAGAAGTGACTCACATTAACGATACACTGGATGTTTAACCATAATGGATACAATCTTATGCGCTTGTAATTCCAGGGCAGGAGCTATTCAGAACTCGGATCGAGCCTTCTCGGTCAGCCTGTCATCAATACTTGGAGGCTCTGAAGCTTAAAGCTGCTCAAGGCTTTCTTCTGAAAGTTGCAAACGAAAACGGGCTTGGAAGTAATGACTGGAGATACAATCTCGGTACAGATGAAGATGCGTGTTTCAGGAAGCCACAATGCCAGACTTGAGGGGATAGGTGGATTCTACCATTTACATCAAAATGGATGGTGATGTGCTGATTAAAACACCTATCCATACTAAAAAGAAAAGCAAAGAGGAAGCGCATATCAAAACCAAAACTTTTAGATACACGCCATCCAAGTCAATCACACGCGCCATCACTTCTTACTCGGATCAAGAACGACCTGCACTCCCCAGCCAATCTGCTTCTCTGCTTCCGTAAACGCTTTATCCCACTCGTCCAGCCCAAACGGCCCAACAACCTTTAGCCCGTTCGCCTTTCCAACCTTCAACACGCCCTGTTCAACCAGCTTGATAATCCTCTCTATCGCATAACGGCTGTAGAGATACTTGCCTCTTAGTTGCAAACTCTTAAACATGATCAGTCCATACGGAAGGCTCAGGTTTCCTTGCACTCCGCCCATGAAGCACGCGCGTCCCTCTTCCCTCAACGCGAGACAAGCTGCAAGGAAATGAGTCGAGTTCGAAGCAGCCGGCGGGCTTAGATCCAGATATGCATCCACTTCACCATACTGCGTCAGCGACTTTGCATCCTCCTCGACATTGCCCGTCAACTTGACCAGCTCCATCCGATCACCGAGCTGCGCCTTCATCTCCCTCAGCTTGTCAATGTTCCGAGCTGCAGCAATGACAGTAGCTCCCATCGCAATCGCAACCTCCACACCGGCACCGCTAAAAGCACCCGAGGCCGGCGCAACAATCACACGATCGCCAGCCTTGATGTCCAGATCCACGAGCCCGCCCGTCGGTATCAGTTGCCGGCACATGTACGCCAGCTCCTCAATCTTATACCCATGCTTCTTCAGCAAAACCTCCTCATCTAACGGAAAGACGCTTTCCAGCGGTGCCTTCATCACCTCCGCATAGCTCGAGTCCCGCCACTCGCCGTCCATCAGCTTACGGCTCGCCTCGCTACCTCCCGCATGCATGCCCGAAAGCACCTTTTGCGTTGGGTCGTCCCGCGCGGCAATGCCTGCATCCACGAGCACGAGCTGCCCGGGCTTGAAGCGGGTCGTGTCAGGCCCGACGGCGAGAATGCGTCCGATGGCGCTGCTGCCCGCTACCAGCGGCAGCACCAGCGGGTATCCGAGCGTGCCGTCGTACAGCTTGCGCGCGTATGCGACGACCTGTGCGGCCTTGATCGAGACTGTGACGCTGCCTGGTCCCGGGCTGGGTGTCTCTGTGTCTTGGACGGCGAGGGGCGAGTCGAATGACTTGACGCGCAGGGCTCTGTGGGTTTGAGGCATGCTGAGAGGTTTCTGTAAAGCAGTTGAAATATGCTACTTCAAGAGTGGGAGACAAGGCCGGTCGTACTTATTCTTCGGAAGGTACTTCCAGTGGTTTCACTTTCATACTGTGATATGTGACTTCGTGGCACGATAATAACTATTAAATTTGGTCGGATTGATACTGTCAATTATCTAGAATATAATTACAAGCAGTAGTAATTGTAAAAGTCATCTTTATAAGCAGCGAGCTCGCTGCTTGGTAATCTCCAATCCCCGCGATGCGTCTGATCCGAGCATAAACGGTTTGCCAGATCTAGTAATATCTTATCACAACTCAGATTACGTAAAACACTATCTTTACATGAACTATTATAAACACTTTTTCAATATTCTGTGCGCGAGACAGTATGCCTCTAAAAATAAAATGCTGGTGACATCGTGGCGTTGACTTGACGGCCATCATGGAATTCAGAGCGTCTGTTACCGCTTATTCTCTGCCGTTCTATTTCACAAGTACTTTATTCGCGCAGCAGAATATCGATTCAGCAAGCATTACGAGACTTCCAGAAAGAATTCTTTTTGGAAATCATTCAAGCACCAATATTTCTCGATACCTTCCACATTCTAAAATATGGAAGGGGAAGATCGTCAGGTTCACTCGTTGATTACTCCGTAGCCTAGTGTGGCGTCTGGATTGACACTGTTTCCACACTAGATCAAAATGGAACGATTTACACAGCTTCAGAGGTTACATATATATATCAGTACTGAGCTTCTACTGGCGATTGCTAGCAAGGATCTTCTCTGATAGTACTCACTGTCTTGAGAGAATCTCCTCCATTAAACATTGACTGAGAACAAAAACTCGTCATGGTCAGAGGTCCGGACTGCGTTATATGTGGAATAGCCATATATTCCACATTTCACTTTCCTGAAGAAGTGCCTCATGATAAGAGCTGGACGAGTTACTATAGAGTCTGTAAGTCGCTATTGATCACTTGTGCGATAATCGTTTACCGACAGGTAAACAGTATACACTTACGAGTCGCATGCGTACATCAGCGGCCTGGGCCGATTTGAGCCAAGTTATTGTCCCCACCTTTGGTCGGTACCTAAAGACTGGGACAGAAACTTTAACGATACCGCGCCGTATGATCCATTGCCTGATTCAATCAAGTTGATGCAGCAATCATTCCATAAGGGCAACCATGGCTTTATACTTCACGACAGTTGCAGCCACCTTGTGAGGTATGCTTTTGAACCGTACAATGCCCCCCTTTATATAACGCTGGATGTTCTCAATTCATTGCCGTTTCCGATGCTTGGTAATATGCCCAGTTGGGGCCACACGTATGGAGGCATCATGTCAGTTAACGATGATGTTCGGTATCCTTGGGAAGACGACTATACCATATATATTGATGAGGGTGATGTTTTTGAGGATGCTCATGAGGATCCTTATGAAATCACAAACCTCATGGATACATTCTATAAAACAAATGACCACCCAGCGATGAACTGGCAGTTGGGCGCTCCGAAACATGAAAACTGCTTCTCAAAGTTACCATGGGAGGTCTGCGAAGCTATAGCTACGCACCTGCCCACAGTTGACGCCCTCAATATGCGCTTGGTGACCGCGGCCTTCTATCCTCTTCTGGCCAGTCAGACTTTTTGGCGGTCTAAATTTCAGATTGACGGTGAGTATAGCTTTGTTTTCGAGAAGTGGGATATTCGAGCAGGAACGGATTGGCTGTCACTTTACAAGTATTTTCAGCAAAACAAATCACCCGGTTGGCGAAATCGGAGGAGGATCTGGACGTTAGCCAAGTCATTCGTCTCGCTATGCGAGCTTGCGCTAGCAGACAGGGAGAGAGTAAATGAATGCTATCGAAAAGAACTGCACGACGAACTAGGTTTCCATTTCCACAAACGTTACAAAGTAACGGGGGATCTGTTTGATGGAAAAGAAACCGAGGAAGAAACACGGTTCAGCACCGGATGCGAGCTATTCTACACATATACGACTCCTTTCTTTCCAGATCTTGCAGAGATTGGCTTCTACGTGCTTAGCTACTTTCAAACGACGTACATTGTTGGCGTTTACTACAAGTGCAGAAGGGGCTTTTATATTGATATAGGCTATATGCCTCTGCACAGTAACCCACGCGTGAAAGAGTACGCGATAAAATTTAAGAATTTGAAGGGATTCGTTCTAGCAATGGGAGGTAGCGGCTTGCATGCGATACAAGTAATGAGCGAGAAGGGGGTTACCGCTTGGATTGGCAACCCGGAAAATGTCCCGGTAACAAGGCGCCTAGCAGATCTGGACACAATCTTGGCCACTCGAATTGGTTTCGACGTAAGCTGAAGAAAGAAGCCTTAGTTTAGATAAAATCCCTACTAATAGTGGCTAGGGCTTCAAACTGGTGAGCTTTGAAGTCTCGGTGTCTGACGACATGATAGATCTGCCTGAACCTTGTTTGTACGAGCGCGCGATGTGGTATCCAAACATACCGGATCCGGATCTGTGTTTGAATGAGGTATCATATGTTGCAGAAGATACTTACAGCATCTACCGGCCAATTATCTGGACTCACTGGGGTGGACCGAGCGGCAGCCTTCTCAAGCACGTCTGTGGTCTCACCCTAGCCACGGACGAGGACGGCAGTTGGGGAATACAGTTTCACTACGACTCGGCACACCATTCTCCCAAATCGCCCTGGCTTGGTCGCCACAATGTCACCCGTCAGGAAGATACCATATTCTTTGAAATCGATGGTGTCGGAGGTGAGCGCATCGACAAGATTCAATACTCGTTGTGCACAGAGCATAGGGGAGAGACGCTTGACTATGAATGTCTGACTTCTGTGATGGTAAGTGGGGACTTGTTGCTTTAACATTACTACTAGAGTGTTTATGGTCAAGGATGGACGTGTGTAGCTTACCGCGGAGAGAATGTAGATAGGGACGAACAAAAAGAGGGCCCTCAAGTTCGAGACGGTCAAAAATGATGCTCGTCTTATCGAGGTACCCATCGCTCCTGGAACTCTGCCAACTGGTTTCTACGCCACTCAAGTAAGTTGGTTTCTCATGAGAGAAGACAGTTGCTGATGTGGTGACGTAGGATAAGGATCTGGGTCTTATAAGTTTCGGTGTCATTAGCGAAGCTGTGCCTGGCGAAAGTGGGGTTATTGAACAGGAAGGACAGGAATCTGAATACAGCGAATCCGATGCGAGCGAATCTGACAAGAGTGTATCTGACAAGAGCATATCTGACAAGACTACAGCTGACAAGAGTGTACCTAACAAGAGTGCATCTAACAGGAGTATATCTAACAAGAATGCGTCTAACAAGAGCACATCTAACAAGAGTATATTTAACAAGAATACATTAAACAAGAGTATATCTAATAGGAGTGCATCTAATAACAGAATATCTAACAAGGCTGCATCAAACAAGACTGCATCTAACAAGAGTATATCTAACAAGAGCGTATCTAACAAGAGTGTATCTAACGAGAATGCATCTAATAAGAGTGTACCCAACAAGCTTACATTTGACAAGAGTGCGTCCAACCAGAGTACATCTAACAGGAGTGCGTCCAATAAGAGTGTATCTAACAAGGCTGCATTAGACAAGAGTACATCTAACAAGAGTGCATCTAATAAGAGTATATCTAATAAGGCTGCATCAAACAAGACTGGATCTAATAAGAGTATATCTAATAAGAGTGCATCTAACAAGAGTGTACCTAATAAGAGTACATCTAGCAAAAGTATATGCAATAAGAGCGTATCGAATACCAGCGTATCCAACAAGAGCGTATCCAACAAAAGTATATCTATCGGCAATAAATCCGAGAGAAGCACTTCTGACAAACGTGGCTCTAGAGAACAGAATTCTCCAGAATCAGAAACTGGGGGTAGCAGCAGGAAAGCAAAACATACTGAGAGCAAGGGAAGCCACGGAGAGCAATGATTGAGGGAAATCGTCACTGTAAGCCGGAAAATGTATTATAGTAATGTTTTCCCTGATTGGTTATTCTAATTTCCCTTGTGCTTGACTTAGGCTTCTAGGACCACGGCAGGCGGGAATACGTTCCTATCTGGACTTGTGGGCTGGCTGTGGTGACGCTGAATTGTGGTTCAGGACGGCCAGAGGAGAGAGAGAGATTTAAAAGGGTGATAAGGATCAATACCACGTTATGTTTCTTTACGTCTGAATATTTTTCAGGTTGAAGTTTACTCTTCTATGATTAATTGGTTACTTTCTTTCTGCTTCTGTCTTGCATCCAGTTCACGAAGATACACCATATACATTTTGCAGAGTCAAGTGCTGACTCTTGCTTGGGGTATTTTGAAAGGAGTATAATGAGTTTGAGGATGCAGGCGAATTTTTAAATTTTAGTACAGTTATGATGTGCAGCTATATGCTCAATTAGTGTATATAAGCTTTCTCGTTAGTTACTCAATGGCAGTCATGAGTACGAGTTGTTCTCTATATTGACTTCTTTCGGTTTGTGGTGCTTCATTCGTATATGATGCTCTTCGATCATGTAACGGTATAGAGATGATATTCAACTGCTAGCGAAAGCACTTCTGGTGACCGGTAAAGTGATTTAAATAAGTCCAGTCATGATCCCCTCTCTCACATATCTCCCAAATCTCAACACCAGCAAAAGAGACATCAACCATCCTTTTCCTTTTCCTTTACCGTTTCCTCTTCCTCCTCATCCTTACCACCCTCACCGCCAAAAATCTCTTCCCCCAACCCCTCCAAAAACCGATCCGCCTGCGCCCTGGACCTCTTCTCGCCCACAGCCCTCCTCCGCTCTTCCAGCATCTTCCGCCTCTCCTCCTTCCGCCTCTCCACCTCCACCCTCCTCTTCTCCGTCTCCTCCCGCTCCCGCTCCAGCGCCTCCATCTGCTCCCTGCGCGTGCCCTCGTCGCCCGAAAACTGGAAAAAGCCCACTCCCTTCGTCCGCACCTCCCTGCTCGCGTCAAAATGCGTGTCCGCCGGCGGTGGCAATCCGGAAAGATCATCGTGCCCGGCCTCCCGCTTCGCCGCCAGCTCCGCCATGCGCATCGACGCCGCCGTGTTGGCATCGATATCAAATGCCTCCGCCTGGATCGTATCCCCGTGGATAATCGCCGTCGGCGCCACCGGCCGCGCGGTAAACCGGTCCGGCGCATCGGACGCAAGGCCCGCAAGACGACGCTTCTCGCGCGCGGCGACGGAGGCGCGGGCCGTGCGTGTCCGTCCGAATTCGTCTACGTATTCAACGAGGTCTTGCTTTGCGTCTTCTTCGTTGATGCCTTCATCGTCTTCGCCCTCGTCGCCGGAGGAGGAGGCGGCATCGCCACCGTCCTCCTCCTTCTCCGTCCACTTCCGGTCAAAGTCGACCAGGTGCTTCTCCTCGCCATCCTCAACGTCGCCCCGCTTCAGCGCCGCATATAGCCGTGCTTTTTCTTCCATCTTGCGCTGCGTGCGCCGCCATGTTGCCGCGTCGACGGCCTCGCTCTTTTCGCTGTGCTTCTGCACGAAGACGCGGCTGTTGTGGCCGTCGTCATCGTCGGCGTCGGCTGCGAGATCGGCAAGTGCGCGTTTGCGAGTGTTTTTGTTGGAGGTGGCGAAGATGTCGCGGTTGAGGGATCTGGATGTAGGTTTGGTGCCGGGTTTGGTGCCGGGGTTGGAGGAGATGAGGGAGGTGAGTTGCGTGGTGAAGGAGAGGGTTGTGGAGGAGGATATCTCTTTGCCGGAGTGCTTTTTGGGGCGCGGGATGCCGTAGAGGGATGTGTCGTTTATTGTCATGTTACATGGAGCTGATGAATTGCAGGAATAAAAGTAGTGAGTGCGGAGGATGGCAATGTGAGCTTTGATGATATTGAAGATCGGCAAAGCCTTATAGGGCTGAAGCCCTATTCGAAAAGCCACTTGTGGCTGGTCGCCACAAAGCTGTTTCAGATTATTTTACTTCACTCGGATATAAAGCTGTTGTTTGA
Organism: Trueperaceae bacterium; assembly: GCA_965214995.1. Taxonomy (GTDB): domain Bacteria; phylum Deinococcota; class Deinococci; order Deinococcales; family Trueperaceae; genus CBDCCT01. The sequence goes on along the minus strand of CBDCCT010000002.1, from coordinate 877,586 downwards.
GCGATTAGTTACATTTATAAGAATACACAGGTAAAAGCACTGTACGTGTAGGCTTTTACTGTGGAGACAGAACTTAAAGAATCAATCATTACTCGTTTCTATTTCAATGGCCCATAAACTAGCCTCCAAAGTTATGACGATGCGGAATGATAGCGACCAGAATAAAGACCCTGACAGCTCCGGCTCTGACTCTGACAGGCCCGGCAAAAGCTCCATCTATGGCACGATATACGTTGCTGTTATAGGTACAACTTTACTTTCTGTACTTCATTGACCAATACCGACATTTTAAACGTAATTTACATTCTCTTATTCGACCAGGCGTTGGCGGAGTAGGCAAAGCCTTCCTCCAGCAAATCGAACAGCTCAAGAATCGCCTCGAAGCCCGCAAGCCCGACTCCTACTCCGTAAAAGTCGTCCTCGTCGCACGCAGCAACCAACGCCTCTGGGGCCGGAAAGTGAAGCGCGGCTACGAGGCCGTCGGTCTCGTCGACTGGGAAAGCAGGCTAAACGCACAGCCGAAAGAGAGCTTGCCGATGGCAACGGTCGTGAAGGAGCTCATGCGCTTTCGCGGTCGCGCAGTGCTCGTTGACAACACGAGCAGCGAGGACGTTGCCTACAGCTACCCGCAGTTCCTGTCGCGTGGGATTCACGTCGTCACGGCGAACAAGAAGGCGTTTTCGGGCCCGCTGGCGCTCTGGCGCTCGATTTCAAATGCGGCCGTGAACATGAATGGGATAGCGGTGGCGGCGTACGTGTATCATGAGAGTAGCGTCGGTGCGGGCTTGCCAGTTATAAGTACGCTGAACGACCTTGTCGACACGGGTGACTCGGTCGAGCGGATCCAGGGTGTGTTTTCAGGGACGCTGAGTTTTTTGTTCAATCAATTCATGCCCGGAAAGAATGGAGGGGGAGGGGGAGGTGGTGGTTCGAAGTTTAGCGACCAGGTCCGCACCGCGAAAGAACTTGGCTATACCGAGCCAGACCCGCGAGAAGATCTAAATGGGCTGGATGTAGCTCGAAAATTGACTATTCTGGCTCGGATTGTAGGGCTAAATGTAAATTCGCCGACGAGCTTCCCGGTAGAAAGCCTCGTGCCAAAGGAGATTGAGGATATCGCGGACGGGGATGAGTTTGTTAAGCGGTTGGCGGAGTTTGATGGTGATATGGCGCAGCGAAAGGACACGGCAGAGGCAGCCGGGAAGGTGTTGCGCTTTGTGGGGAGTATTGACGTAGGGGGGGAAGATATACAAGTTGGGTTGGAAAGGTACGAAGGTTCCGCATCAGGGAAGTTGAGGTATGTTGGAGAAGACTTGAATAATTGGCTAACTCGATGGGTCCATGTGATAGTTTCAACCGCGATCATCCATTCGCAGCGCTTGAGAGCAGCGATAACATGATTTTATTCTATACGAAGCGCTACGGGAACAGGCCGTTGATAATACAAGGGGCAGGGTACGTTGGCTGAAGATGAAGTTGGGAGCCATTGTTTACAGCTACTGACTTTCATCTTTTAATTCTGCAGTGCCGGAGCAGACGTCACGGCCATGGGCGTCATGAGCGACTTGCTTAAGTTGAGCCGACTAATCCTACAGCGATGAATTGTCTGATATGAAGGAACTTGCTTTAGCCAGCTGGCTGAATTCACCCCGTGTCCATCTTCTCACGAGTCTGATGGTATATGATTTGATCTGTTTAAACCAGGAAAAGTTTGTGCTTTCGTGAGCTGTACAGGATGTTTTATGGGTCATTGTTCCATTATAATTTCTTCTATATCAAGTCAAATACAAACAAAATCTGAATTAACAAGTGCTCAGGGTTATGTGAAATCTTTCAATCACTCAGAATAGTTTTCCACAACATCTATCTACCATTCTGTCTCAGACTCTATCCGCTTCGTTGTTCTCTTATTCTCTTTTGTATCTTATCACAAATCTTCATCGACCATGTAGAGCAGCTCATACTCCGGTGGCCCATCCTCCACCTCGCAGTACAAGGGAGGAACTCGGACACTGCTACTTGAAGTCGACGAGCGTGCGGACCTTGCGTTACTATCGCTATTCAGGGTACGTCCTTCTCCTTGTTGCAGGTCTCTATCACTCGCCAACGTCGATAAAGTCACTCCTGTCCGTTGCATGCTGGTTGTGGGGTGATGGACGGATGGAAAGTGGGCGGGTTGCGGTGCAGAAAGAGTATTGGAAGAAGGCGTCGGTACCGTCGTCGACGTCGTCATTCTCGTTGAACTTTGTTCGGTGGTGGCAGGTACGGTAGATAGATTACAATTTTGACGTCGTTCATCGTTCATCTCTCTCCTCTTCTTCACCTGCCGCCGTCGATTACTCGACCTCGGAAGGACACAACAGCAGAACCCACGACAGAAAATTGGGGCTAACAGGACGATCGGGACCAAGAGATAGAGTTCGTTCAAGGAGTATTCGTCGGAGTCGGAGTCGGAGTCGGTAGAGGAGGAGCTGGTGTCCGTTTCAGTGTTGTTGTCAGTGTTGGTGCCGCTTTCGCTGTTGCTGTCAATGTCACCATTGATGTCAGAGTCAGAGTCAGAGTCAGAGCCAGAGCCAGAGCCAGAGCCAGAGTCAGTGTCAGTGTCAGTGTCAGCGTCAGTATTGACGTCAGAATCAATGTCGGTATCCGTATTGGTGTCACTGTCGCCGTCACTGTCGCTATCAGTATCGGATTCGGAGTCGCGTTTGCTAATGCGATGGACATGATCCGCTATAGAGATGCTCGACTCCGCTAAAAGCTCAGGCGAAGCCACGTCCACAGGATGGAGAAGGACGGGGAGAGCAGACGCGTTGTATTCTATCAAACACAAGACGACGAACACGCATGATATCGCTGTAGCTGTCGTGACGACCCGGTAAACGCTGATGCTGCCGAGCGCCATCATGCGCCGTGTCGCAGTCCCTTGAGACAGCTGGTCGGAGCTATGAAGGGTTCAGGACGGTGATGAGTCTCCGATGTCGATAAGATTAATAGCATTGAGGATTATAGCGGAAAGATGCCGTTACATCTCGACTGAACGAGCTTGTGTTGTCTTGTTAAGACAATCTATTCTGAAGAGATGCTGACGATATAAAGACCTTTTGTAAAATATTAGAGAATAGAGCTATGACGATCCAGTAAAGCGATGCAAAACGAAAACGTCCTTCCATCCAGGGGTAAAAGCAAGCAGTACGATCATGGTCAGATGTAGAGTGTGGAATTCAAGCCAGCAAAGCAGCATGAAGCTTATATTCAGCTCGTTGGAGTGCAAGGCAGACAAGCAAACACCGGCAGAGCCTCATCCTGTGCGCACCCCTCATGTGTACTTGCGCGGATACATCGATATACACGGACCGTACACAGCTTTATAAACGCAGATTAATAAATGCAGTTATACAACAGTTCTTAGGATTATCAAGAGTCAAGAGTGTTTTGTCTAGTTTGTTTTGTATTGTTCGCAGGAAAGTACAGTGCTTACTTGGATATGTAGGTGCGCATCGTTATTCGCAAGTCAGATTTATATCACGATAAATTTAAACTTTTCCAAACAAATCATTTCTTCTCTTCAGCTTCACAGTACACACAAAAGATAACTTCGAATATATTAGCTGTCGCACTGTATGATCATGTTGGTACCTTTATCTGAAAGTACCCAAATTGTCATTAACAAAAATAAACAACCGCGCCCTGAGCGACAAACAGCATAGCACTGGCAACATTCACAATCCACACTCGTCACCCTCGGATCCAGCCCATCTGCTCTCCGCCAAGGCATGCTTCAGAAGTAGGCAGGCGGCGCAACTTCAACCTCCTCATAAGCAGGAGGCCCTCTGGACCCATCGCCCCTGGACGGATTGACATATATAATTTCCGCAGAAGAGTATGATCGCCTTGGCTGGTTCGTGACTTCGCGGACGGAGGAAGGATGATTGACCTCATCTCCCGTATCAGTATCAGTCCTGGTGCCGTTTACGCTGTTTCTTCTATTTAACCGTGTCCGTGCCGAACGACCGTACAGCTGAGAGTAGGCAGGCGGCTGGCTCTGAGATCTTGGTACTGGTGGTGTGCTTACACGGCTATTTGGTGTGCTTGGCTCTCCGTCCTCTCCGGTCGCAGAATTCCACGCGTGTACTTCCTGTGTTACCAGCTGCGCTATGTCCTGATAGACTTCGTGTGCTGGTTGCAGCTGTGCCTGAGGTAGCTCGGGCTGTGCTGCGACATCTCGCTGGCTTTCTCCTCCTCCTCCTTCTACTGTTGCTCTTGCTAAAGATGGCGGTGGTAGATTCGACGGGATGGAAGGTGGCGATGGCGATGACGGTCTCGCTTCAGACATCCGACTCCCTTCCCGTCTCTTTCGTTTGCTGCGCCGAACGCACGGCCAGTTGTCATACGAAATGCAAATGCAACAGCAAAAGGACATGTACAAGAAGACACAAATAGTCCAATCCGGGTTGCGCCTCGAATAATTCCAGTTAATTAGCAGCCATAAGAAGAGCACAGCCGCTCCGACTACGGAAAAAATGATAATACTAGAAGAATCGACGTCGTGGTCACTGTCGCTATCACTGCCACTTGCGGTTGAGCGTGCATTGTATCTAAGCGCTGTGTGGTCGGCCAACGGCGAGTCCAATAATTCCTTAGGATGTTTCTGTACTTGACGAGACGCAGAATAGTCCTCCGCATGTATGAAGTTTGCTTGTGATCTTCGTTCAACAGCTGATCTCCGTCGTTCTACACTGGATGCTAGGTCCAACATATGGCAATTCGTCTTCTCCACCTTGTCAAAGCACGAGAGAGATGGCATATTGGCTGCTGGCTTCGCCAAATCAAGATCTCCAGGCGTGATCCCATCCTGCAGCGAATGAGGAATGGGAAAAGCAACTACTGCGACACAGCTATACAAAGTAACGAGTACTCGTAAAGTATAAAGGATGTTTATGACGGAGACGCTGCAGTGTTGGCGATACCGCGTTGCCATTTCGTGCTACATGCCTGAAAGCTTCAATCTTATGTGAATTTCCGAGCGGCGCAAGGTGTCGATTTGCTGAGCAATACATCCAATTGTAACGCAGTGCGAGTACTTTGTCGAACGTCCCGTGTGAGCTTGCTTATTGGATGTAGGTGAAAGGTTGATGCTCTCATCTTAACAATGCGACTTGTAGCTCTTCTGTGATTAAAAACTGTGTGATGAGCTCTTTCAACTATATCTTCCTTATCGGATCATGTTTGAAGCTAAGCCGTACTGCTGGGTTCGTGGTTCGGTGGGGTAGGATGTGCCGCAGAGCCTCATTCTTATTGAAGCCGCACCAAAATCCAGCACGTTTGACCATGTGGTGTGGTATTTGGTGCTGTACAGAGCACGAGAATCCTTCTTCAACGATTTAATCCGAGAGCTAATGATTCCATGTTCTATTAACTATAATCCATAGAAAATGCATTGGCCCTACTGCTAATCCCATTGACTGACAGAAACGTTAAAACCACCACGGCTGTCCAGTATCATGTTGACTTGATAGTTTGCATCGTTCAGAGACCCTGGCAAGGGTCAAAAAAATTTCAGGGAAATCAATGGGAAAGCAAAATTTGGTATTTTATAGACACCTTCTCCATGACAATTGTAGAAACAAAGAGAATATCGACTTTCTTATATCTCGTATATGTGAAAATCACATTTTCATCGATGATGGTAAAGGAATCTAAATATTAGTCATCTCCGGATTTCTCTTTCATCGATGCACACAATGCAAATATCGATTCCTCAAAAATGCACTTCATTCGGTATCAGGTTGTGCGAAGACATTAAAAAGATTTTTGATTTTTGATTTTCTAATATTTATCCCAACATTCTTCCCATCGTACCATCACCACCGACAACTTGAAGCCCTTGTTCCACGCTCGTTCCGCAAACCAAAGCCATTGATTCGGCGCCACCACTTCTCACAACGTGTTGCGGATCTCGGGATCAAAGCGCCCCTCTACCACTGATAATACTCTGTATTTACCACATCGTATCCGAAGATCAGTTACTAGTACGGATACCTAATCGTTATGACGGGACAGCACAAAGGCCCCATCCGACCGCTGAGGTTGCACGGTGATTGGTGTCTCCTGCACGTTGTTTCCGCTAGACGGAGCCAGCTGTGACCGCTAGAGAACAGGGACGTGGGGGTGGAAATAGCTGATGTCCTACTCGCACATGCTGTGGACATTTCCAGCGAGATAATGCACTGATAAGAAAGCGAAAGTCTGCAGACGGTTTGGCTGCTCAGCTTGTCAAGTTGCATTGAGGAAACGAGATACAGCCGTGAAGCAGCATGGAATATAGGACTTTTGGAATACCATCACGGTGATGGTAGGTGGTGAGATGCGGTAAAGGTAATGTAGATGCTGCAAAAGGGTATTTTGTTGACTGTTATTCGACTTCTCGTATCATGTCTGGCCGCTTCACCGACGTAATCAAGTGGACAGCCTTGCTTTCTTTCTCGTTTCTTTTGTCTTGGGCACAGAAAGACGTTCTTGGAATATATCTCCAGCATCTCTCGCGGATTTGATCATCTATTCTTTGAAACTTGTGATTTTAGACTTACTTTCAATCATATATATTCTTTGCCGTTCTCTTGTCTATTTTGGGGGTGTTCATAAATAATTTCTATTCTCTGACATTTATTTGCTACTCCACTGACAAAATCAATTGCGATACCTGCTCCTTTCTTTGACAGTCGCATATAAGGGCAAATAAGGGCAGTGCTGCCAATCATCTCTTGTGTACAACAACTGCCTTGGTCGTTCTTTCTACTTAGATTCAGTAGATATTGAAAGAGAAGGCACGACTGGTTCGCCGCTTACTTTATTGAAATAATCACATAAAGTCTCCGACTGTTACTGTCTATATTCATCATTAAAACATCCAGCTTCCACCAGGAAGTCACTTGGACAAGTCTAAATAACACATCTTTACCAATCCCACAGTTCAGACCCACCATTGAAAGCCTCTCATTAATCTACAAAGTCATCTTTTCGGCAGACATGTGCATCGCCGCACTCGAGGCTAGCACTCTCCCCTGCCACCACCGCTGGTACCGTCTGCACCAAAGCTGCAACCCAGCCCTTAATCTTCATCTCGGCAACTGTCCCCATAAACTGCAACTCCACGGCTGGGAGGCTCGCATGCCAGACTGCCCTTTCTGCAACGAGTCAAGCCTACAGACTGAAGAGTATCGCTTGATTGGTGGTGGTGGTGGAATTGCAACATTGGCCGGAAGCGTTGCTGGCACCGGTGCCGGCAGCGAAGCGTCAAGCATACGCTCTCGCTCCACAACGCCTTCCCTATCACGACATCTGTCACAAACGAGACGGCATAGCAACCGAAGGGGAAGCACCGCCTCATCGGCTTCCTCTGGGAGCGGGGCTGGCAGCACGTGGACCGACGGAGGTGCTGTTGAAGACGACATCGCGGCAGGAACATTCTGCAGCATCACTCATGCGACTGGCACCAAGAACCGTGCTATGAATATGCGGCTCGATACGTATGTGAGCAGTGCGCCGTTTGGTGGAATAAGTGCTGTAGTGGATGATAGGAGTGGGAACTTTGGGTTGGGTAAGGTTGATGGTGCTGGCGTGAGCAGTCCAGCATCCACGCCTTCGCCCGTAGGTGGGATGTTGTCGACTAGGGTAGTGCCTGTGTTGCCAGGAATTAGGGCGAAGAGTGAGAAGAGGGATGGAAAAACGACCAAGGCGAAGAAGAAGAACCGAAAATACGGGCTACCCTTTTTGAAGTGACAGAGGTAACTAGGCGTTCGGGGATACTTTAGTGGTCGTCTTTAAAGACTGATTTTATATCCTGTCGCGGCATGGCGTATTCTGGGTTATATGCATTGCTGCTCAACCGATATAGCAATTGTTATCAGTTTGTCAATTCTGTGATTGGTGTTACTAGCTAACTTAATTTAAAATTATCCTCTCTCTTAGAAGTCTTTTCATCTGAACCAAGCCATTTTTCTAAGCGCTCTGCCAGTGATTGTGAACATTGTAAATATATTTTCGAAATTAGTTTTTTAACCTACCAAATTTGAAGTATAATGGGATGATCACGAATATATTTGTGGTGAGAGTATGGCTCATTAATCCTAATTTAACTATGGAGCAACCTACTTCTAAATCTGACTTCTGTATAGGAATAGACACCATGTTATCTGACTGATCAGCAGAGCCACAAACAATGGCTAAGCTTTCAGCCACATCTGAGTGATCCACCTCTCCAATGTAATCAGACCTGCGCTGCCTACAAACATCGCTCTTCTTATTTTACGAGACTCGTAGCCGCAAAGAACTGAATTGAAAGCTAGATTGATGACACCAGATATTAATTGAAGTTTTGTTGGACCAGCGAATATCCATGGATCTGAATTGACACGATGAGCGGACTTATAGCTCCGAATGTGGGGCGTTTGCTGTGAATATAACCCATTCTTCATTTTCTCCAATATGCTCTTGCATATACTCTTGTATTTATTAGCGGACTACTATACCTCATACATAACCGTTTCAATTAGTCTCACTCTTGACCTAACCAATGCTGATTCTTCTCCTACCGACATCACAGCAACACCGGGCCCGTCCGAGCACGAGCACGCAAACATGGCTGGTGCGCACAACTCCACCAACAGCTCCACACGACCGGCGGAGCACGGCGCCATGCTCAGCACCCAATCCTCCTCTCCTCTCCGTCACTTTCGCCCACCACCTTGAATACCAATTCAACAACGCCCTCTCCCCGCACTCTCTTCTTACCGATAGCCCGCCGTCTCCGCCATATCGAGAGAAACCCTGAAAGAAAAGCCAGGAATTTTGCTAGAAATCTAGGGCCTCCCGCTGCGGAGGACGAGAAAAGCACTGGCAGAGATATAATTAAAAAATACAACTTGCTGGGGCAGAAAAGGGACACCTTGCGGGAGCAGAAAAGGGCTGTGCCGGATAAACCCAAACAGCCACAGGTGCGGATGGTGCCGCTTTGGGACGGGAGGACTTTAAAGTGCAAGATTGTAAAGCCTGTCGTAAGGAAGAATGATTTGAAGGAGGAGAATGAGAGTGTGAATACGGTGCCGGTGTGAGTGGAATATGCTTTATATTGTTTAAATCGGTTGATGATGTGCTTCATATTTTCATTTTCTTGGTGAATACTTCCCGATTTGCTAACTGATGTTTTCTGGTCGTAGGTCGTTGATGTGGGCAAGGTATGCTATAAATGTCAACTCCTCCATGTTCGACGTGCTTTTTCTTAACCACTGTTATTGTGTTCGACAGAGATTTTTGTCAGTGTCCAGAGTGCGTACATCCGGAGACACTGCAGAAACAGGTTGATGTGCTTGAGGTATGATTCATTTTATTTTGCCCATGCAAAGGCGAGTAATATCTGGACGCTACTAATCGTTTTAATTGATGGAGTCGACAAGGCTATGCAAAGTGAAGATTGGTGTATACATGCTAAAACTGATCGCATCAGTAGCTACCACCAACTGCGTACCAAATCAAGCATTGCGCTGTATTTGGGTCGGCTGTCTTTATAACATGTATGTCCTTTTTCCATATCCAAGTTACACTATTTACCCTTTCACATCAACTATGATGGAATTGTTTTTTTATTTATGAAGTATAAATATGAATTGGCCACCAGAATGCTAATACTATGACGCTTATCACATCAAGGGGCTGACGGTCACAAAACCTTGTACGATTTTAACGAATTACCAGAAATCACCGGGTATGGATACTCGGCTGGTCGAACCGGACTTAACAGGTTTGTAATATTCAACCATAGTACAGCTCACACTATAGCACTAAACTCATGCAGACGAGCCTTTTTCGCAAACATGATCAAGTCAAAGCCACCTACTGTGGAATACGGCAATGTCATGCAGTCTGATGACGGTCTAAGAGAATGGCTTTCGCTTATTGTAATGCAGATGTTAGCATCACGCAGCCGGCCTTCTCTTGCTAATTGATAACAGCGAGAGTGGGGCTTTGCTCATGTCAAAGGCTGTCCCTATAATTCAGAATCCACCAAGAAGTTGCTGGAGCGAATAGCGTTCATTCGGCCGACACACTACGGTATAGCTTTTACATTTCATCTTTGCTTCTCCATATCACGGTAGCTTACTCCAACTCAAGGCGGCTTCTGGGACTTCACCGCCGATCTATCCTCAAAGGACACTGCCTATACGCAAGAAGCACTACCCCTACACACCGACACGACTTACTTCAGCGACCCGGCCGGCCTGCAAATGTTCCATCTGCTCTCTCACACCGACGGCAATGGCGGCGAGACTACACTAGTCGACGGCTACCGCGCGGCCATGATATTACACAAGACCAGTCCCGAAGACTACAAAATCCTGAAGCGGGCAGGCGTATATGCACATGCGAGCGGAAATGCTGACTCGAGCATTCAGCCGTGGAAGACCTTTCCGGTTTTGGGCGTGGATGATGCCGGAAAGGTGGCGCAGATTCGGTGGAATGCAACGGATCGCTTGACGGGCAGCATCGAGATGTGGACTAATGGGGAGTGGTATCAGGCGGCGAAGTAGGCATTTTTGAAGCTTTCAATTGGCGAGATATGGGTGCTGATACTCTGCAGGCGTTGGCACGATATTATAAATGATCCAGCGAACCAGTATAGATTTCAACTTAAACCTGGGACTGCTCTAAGTAATTGTTTCCCTACTTTTTCATACCGAACTGATGATACAAATGTCGCGAATGGACGGCTAATGTTTGCATTGTGGTGTGCGTAGTATTCGATAACTGGCGCGTCCTCCACGCCAGAACGGCATTTACCGGCAAGCGGAGAATGTGCGGAGCGTACAGTATGTACATATCCTACCGCCCATGTATACCCTCTATGCCATTCTTCTTTATTACTTACTGAATCCACGCTTGATGTTTCTTGAGCTTTATGAATAGGTCTATGATGAAGTGTAACGTTTGAAGCAAAGTGAAAGCTGATATGTTATGATCGGTTTAGTAAACCGCGACGATTACATCTCCCGCTACAAAAGCTTGTGCTGGGGACGCTGGCAGACTCTGGATTCGCTGGGAATTAAGGGCCAGAGTCTAGGGGCGGAAGATGGTAGTTGATTGAGAAGACAAAGTTGGATTATTTAGTTATTCAAACGATATTACCATCAATACTTCCAGCATACGGTGTAGATTATTCTAATAGAAGATTTCAACAACCAAGTAACCTAGAAAGGTACAAATCTGAAGGCTGGAGGATGACAATGTAGGGGGTGCATCTATTCATTTACATTAAACGCCTGGACCATTTGAGCATCATAAAAATTGAAAATCTGTATAACATAGCATGTGACATGGTGAGCTCGGTTTAGTACTCTTGAAGTAAGCAATAGTTAGATGCAGTGATCCGTTTAGTCTTGCCACTTCGCTACCATTATTGTCTTTTATAGATTTAGGCGCTAATACTCCGTAATGCTCCCGTAGTAAATGTGCGGCAATGTGCTACACGCCTAGCCGCCGGGATGGGCAGGCGCGCGTCAGTTAGATCCATCCTTAGCTTTGAAGCTTCGCCTTCCCTTTGTCTGGCGTCAGCATCTTTTTGCCTGATTGTGCATCAAACAGTGTCAACTACGGCAAGGAACTGTCCTCTTTTTAAATACTAAGTTGAAGATTTGTAAAGTTTCAAGAGAGTTTCTTATACTTTTGCCTGCTCTCGTACTCATTTGGTTCTCGAAGATAATACATAGCTTTTTCCATTTCTACTTCTCCATTCTAAGCTTCCTATAGCTACCAAACCTCAAACGACGCCACCATGTCAACGCTAGAAGATCTAGATGATATGGAGCGGGACCGTAAGGACGAAGATAAGAAAGATGAAGGTGGTGACGGTGACGGTAATGGCGACAAGGGTGACAGCAACGACACCGCCATGAAAGATGCCAACGGCACCACCGACAAAGACGATGACGGCTCAAAGAAAAAACCCGACGGCGATGCGATGGAAGTTGAGCGAGAACCGACGCCCGAGCCCAACGTTCTCGACGAGGAGATTCTCGGCTCGAGCACACGCGACATCGTAGCGCGGCGGCGCCTTCTCGAAAACGACACGCGCATCATGAAGAGCGAGTTCCAGCGGCTGACGCACGAGAAGCTGGCGATGCACGAGAAGATCAAGGACAACCAGGAGAAGATTGAGAACAACAGGCAGCTACCGTACCTGGTCGGCAACGTTGTCGAGACGCTTGACCTGGACGTCACGGCCGAGGCGGCGGAGGAGGGCGCGAACATCGACCTCGATGCGACGCGGGTGGGCAAGTCCGCGGTGATCAAGACGTCGACGCGCCAGACGATCTTCTTGCCGCTGATCGGGCTGGTCGACCATGAGAAGCTGAAGCCGGGGGATCTGATCGGCGTGAATAAGGACTCGTACCTGGTGCTGGACACACTTCCCGCAGAGTATGATAGTAGGGTGAAAGCAATGGAGGTGGATGAGAAGCCGACAGAGAAGTATGGCGATGTCGGTGGGCTCGACAAACAGATTGAGGAGCTGGTCGAGGCGGTCGTTTGGCCGATGAAGGAGGCGGAGCGGTTTAAGAAGATTGGGATCAAAGCTCCAAAGGGTGTGTCCAGCGTTTATATCGACCGTCTCTACTATTTACCTTCCCTACTTTAATAGGGGACATGTTTTCGAAAAATCTCTTTTAATTCTACCTATCGAAACCCAGCTATGACCTACGCAGATTATTGACATCTGAATATAGGAGCCTTGATGTACGGCCCTCCCGGCACCGGCAAGACCCTTCTCGCCCGAGCGTGCGCCGCCCAGACGGACGCCACCTTCCTCAAGCTCGCGGGCCCGCAGCTGGTGCAGATGTTCATCGGCGACGGCGCGAAGCTGGTGCGCGACTGTTTCGCGCTGGCCAAGGAGAAGGCGCCGGCGATAATCTTCATCGACGAGCTGGACGCGATCGGCACGAAGCGCTTCGACAGCGACAAGTCCGGCGACCGCGAAGTGCAGCGGACGATGCTGGAGCTGCTGAACCAGCTGGACGGCTTCGCCTCCGACGACCGCGTCAAGGTCCTCGCCGCCACCAACCGCGTCGACGTGCTCGACCCGGCCCTGCTCCGCTCCGGCCGCCTCGACCGCAAGATTGAGTTCCAGCTGCCGAACGAGGAGGCGCGCGCGCAGATCCTGCGCATCCACTCGCGCAAGATGACCGTCGACGATGCTGTTAATTGGCCCGAGCTGGCCCGCTCGACGGACGAGTTTGGCGGCGCGCAGCTAAAGGCCGTGTGTGTGGAGGCGGGCATGATTGCGCTCCGGAGCGGGATGGTGAAGATCAGCCACGAGCACTACGTCGATGCGATTGCGGAGGTGCAGGCGAAGAAGAGCTCGGTTGTGAATTTCATTCATTGAGGGTTTTGTTTTTTGGCTGTCTTCTTCGTCATGTCGCCTTTCGTTGGTCTCTTGATCTGTTGGCATTGTACTGTTCAATATACTTGTTTCCGGTCACTGTCTGGGTATGTAGAATGTTGTGATCACGGGTTCTGTGCTATGGAATTGATCACCGTTCTGTGAAGGGCTCTTGCACTTTTTACCGTTTAAAGTGCTTTTTGAGCAATTAATTAAGAGGTGATTGAATTACTTCAGTAGATCATATTTTGTTAACTCCCTTTTTTTTATTTAAGTAAGACCCTTAAACATAATTCGGTGATTAATTACTTTCATGTACGGAGTATATAATGACATACTGAGACCCCAAACTCAGATCTAACCGATAAGAACCAAACAGCCTTTAACCCAGATATATATCCAGTCTACCAACCCATCTTATCTTGCATTCTAAAACCAAAACTCCCACATACCATATCCTATCTCCAAGATCATAACCATAAATCATAAGTTACTCACTAAACCCAACCAATGTCCTCTACACGACCCAAATCTCTTATAACTCCACTTCCAAAACAATGAAAACAAGACTCATCTACCACTCAAACTGCTCAACTGCAACGTCTACGTCCAGTTTCTCTGTGCCGACCAGCTCCGAACATGTATTGCGTACCTCTCGGTTCATCGCTTGCGGGCCTGATACGACCACGCTTATTCTGTTTCGTCTCCTACATGAGGGATCTGTTGGTTGTTTGAGAGGTGCATGTGAGGAATAAGTAGAGGTCGAGGGCGAAGATGGAGCGTAGGTATTACTACTACTCCTGCTACTGCTACCACTGCTACCGCTACTCTTTCCGCTGCTACTGTAAGTAGCATTGGCGGCATCGGTGGTTGAATGAGTAGCAAGAACACCAGCACCAACACCAGATGCATGGCCTTCGCCAGTAACATACTCCCTCACAAACGCAGCCACGTCCGGTCGACCGGCTTTTTCCGTTGGACTCGGGATGAAAACTTGCAGTCCGCGTGCTTGCAATTCCCGCAGTCGCTCGTCAGGCACCCAATTGCGATGTGCTGCTGAATGGATAACCCACAGAAGCGCTACTGAGCGTGGACGACGTTCTTTGAGCGGAACGATTGGATTTTCATGGCTGGCGTCTTTTATCATCTTCGGTCCCTTTCCTGCGTTGGGCGAATCAGAGCGGTCGCTGACATCGCTGACATTACTATGCTGATCCAGTAAGAGTGCCGATAGCAGCGGAAAAGCAACTGCAATGCCGGATCCGCCAGCGATGACGAGCGCAACATCAGAGCGTTGCAGCATGCGTTGCGCTGAACCCGATCCGTATGGCCCGTCAAGACGGATGTTTAGGTATTTGCTGGGAGCAGAGGCGGCAAAGTCGCGTAGTTGTGAAGTGAAGCCGCTGCGAGATCGAATGATAAGCGAGAACCATGCGTGTGGGGTCGTAGAAGAAGCGCTGGAGAGCTTTGAATGAGATGAGAGGGGGGCAGCAGATGCGATTGTAAAAGGATGGGCCTGAAATCTTGAGAGAGCTGATAGACTGGGAACGGAGATGAATACGTGATCACCGGCGTGCCAGCCTTGACGGATGGTTTTGGGTAGGAAGGATGGCTTGGTTGGTGTCGGTGTAATAGACCAGTTTGCCGATATAAGCACCGTAGATCCGTCTTCCATCAATGTTATGCTTGCAGGGATAGTAGCTGTCCGGTAGATGCGCATGACGAGTCTGTCAGCGAGGAATATGAACAGAGCTGCTGCAATATAAGGCCTTCCGCTACTGTGATGAAACCAGAGCAGCACTAAAGCAACAGTCTGGAGCGAAACGTGTAAGAATAAGAACACTTCGTAGCAGCGGCGACGGAAGCTTCGCAACGACGTCAAGTAGATAAGATTATAAGCCGCAAAGGCGAACAGTCCCAGTAAAATAATCTTGGTCGTGATGAAGCGGAGAAAGCCAAAGCCTACGGGACGAAGAATCGAGTACCAGACGTAGATCATGCCGATGAGATGAATGGCCGCCATAAATATCAGCAATTCACCCAGCCTGCGGTGAAATATATTTAGAGACTCGTGAGAGTGCCCAAGAAGACTCTTTAGAGGCTGGTTTTTGGCTGAAAGTAGATAGAGAAAGGGCAGGTTCACGACGAATAAGAGACCAGCCCGGTCTGCAAGAATAAACGCATAGCGCAAGTCCATCGGAACTTGGAAAAACAGATAGAATGTATTCAGAATTGTAAGGAGAAGTACTAGAATAGACACCGCATTTGACGGTAGCGGTCGATTGATGATTGGTACTCGCTCTGGCTGATACATGAGGAACGCTCTAATCTGACGTACGATTGTGGTCTTACGTCGCGTATCCGTCTCATGCTGTAAGAGTGGTGATGCTTCATCAAGAAACCCACGTCTCTTTGTATCTTCAATAGACGATGGCAAGTTCTGCTGCTCCCGCTCAACGTATGGCAGCTCTTCACTCTTCTTGTTAAACCACCTTTTGTACAAACTTTCCACTCTCGAAAAGCCATTGTGTACGATCCGTCTTTCAACGCTGATAAATCGATAGTATAGAGCCCAAATCAGTAACAAGCACAGTAGAGCCACGTTGTAAGAAGGCACAAAGCGTCGAGAGAATAAGACGCCTTCTGTCAGACGATGCGAACCTGGTCTCAGGGTCATCGTCGTAAGTTCCAGCCCTTGCTCCGCCTCCATCATGTTTTAAGCTGTCACAGCTCTGATGACAGTAACGTTAAGCTTACAACATAAAACGAGGTGTCTTCTCTTGAAGTTCCTTTTGGAAGACATGAAGATTTCAAAGCCAGATAATTTTAGGTATCTGGAGAAGCCAGTGATTACTTGACGATGTTGGTGAAAAGAAGGGCTCTGCCATATACTGATATGCCCTTCAATAAACCCTATTTAAAAAATTGTACATCATCAAGTAGCCCTAGCCAATTGGCTTTGAGGTTGGTTCTCCTTGTAGATGTGTTGATGATTTATATTGAGAAACTAGGTATCGCAGTGATGGGAAGACTGACTAGTTCGTTGTTGTGCTTGGAGTAGAGGATTTCGTCGCAACCCAACCCGCGCCGCCTTAACGCCATCCAGAACCACAACTCATCCATCTTCGTCCGCTCTCATCCATTGACGATCATATCACCTGGACTCACTTCATAAGTCTATCGAAGATTGTCATTGCCAAATTCGTCAGCATCGTGCTCTCCTCTGTCGTCAGTTTCAGCTGGTAATTGAAGCTCCGCCCCAATTTCACGAGGCAGCAACTTACAACGGTTTACAGGATACATTTGGCATCTCTTCAATTACTAAACAGCTTCTATTCACTGATATACTTTCTACTTGAAGTATACTATTTAGCCACTGCCACTGAACTGTTATGTTCGCGGCGAATAACACGGAATGACTGTGCGGTTGACGGCCTGAGATTACGGTCCTTAGGTCGTGTTACAGTTGCGAGTAACCTTTTCAACACCCATCTACGTCTTATACTAGCATCCTGTCGCTATGGATCAACAGCGGCAGTCATATTCGACGCAGACACCAAATTCCCGGCAAATGCGCTATGCGCCTCAGTCTCATGAACAACGGAGTGACATATCCGCGCTACCAACCATCAAGTCGGACACATACCAACCGCTTTCGTCCCCGACGTGGCAATCACCAGTAGCAGGTTCTCTGGGTTCCAATTCGCAGAGTCGGGGTGGTTTGAATATTTCGGGCAGCGGTGATGGTGATGGAGATGTATCGATGGAGGACGCGGACCCGTACAACCGCCACAAATATTCATCTCAAGCAGCGCAACAACGGCTGTCGCAACAGTATGCAAGTATCAACGACGATTCTGCCGCTGCACGACGTTACTCGCCAATGAACTTATCGCCTTCCTCTCCTCATGCTGCTGGTCAGGGCAGCTTTGCCAGTTACAATTCACAGCCACAGTCATCACGCCATTCGCCAACAAAAGGCTATTCTTATACCTCTCCTTCACAAAATTACTATACACCATCGTGTAGGTGATCCAGAAAGATGCATGCTTTGAGGTGATGTTGCTAAAAGCCTGTAGCTTCGCGTTCGGTGCTACCGTCCATTCAGTCCAATATCAACTCCCCTGAAAGCTTCTACCCCCAGAGCGCTCATAGTCAGTTAAGTACCCCTTACGCTCTCGAGGCTAGATCTCCGCGACATGGACACTCTCGGCAACAGTCACTCGTCTCCTCACGCGGGCCCGTTCCTAAATTCAGAAAATGTACCAATGTTGCCGACCTCGAACCCAGACTAAATGCTCAACCACCCTTTCGCAGAGCGAATCCTGAAGGAGGCTTTATCAGCGTACGTGTATGATGGCAATTGTTGGCGTTATGCTAATCTATAGCATCTTCACAGCCCTTGCAAGCTCTTACATCATTTCTACCTGCAACGTACAGAATATGCAACCCTAGCTTTAAATACGAATCTTCCCGAAACCCGAGACGAGTACTGACGAAGCCGAGCAAAGGTACTAAAAATGATGGTTACGATAATGAGGACAGCGATTACATCCTCTACGTAAACGATATCTTAGGTTCTGAAGAGGCAGGCCACAAGTCAGTAAATGCCTTTATGGTACATACATAGCATGAGTCTGATATGAATGTGCTGCAGGAACCGATATCTTATTCTCGACGTTCTCGGTCAAGGTACCTTCGGCCAGGTCGTCAAGTGCCAAAATCTACGAACACAGGAAGTAGTTGCGGTAAAAGTAGTAAAAAACAGGACAGCCTACTTCAACCAAAGTATGATGGAGGTGTCTGTACTTGATCTGGTACGTATCATGGCGTTTTGGTGAAGGCTTGTTACTAATGCAGACAAGCTCAATAAGCAAATGGACAAAAACGACGACCATCATCTCCTCCGGTTAAAGGACACTTTTATACATCGACAGCATCTCTGTCTTGTTTTTGAGCTGCTGAGTGTCAATCTGTACGAATTGATCAAACAGAATCAGTTCCGTGGCTTGAGTACAACTCTTGTAAGAGTTTTCGCACAGCAACTACTTACCGGGCTTTCATTACTCGGAAAGGCAAGGTTGATACACTGTGATTTGAAGCCCGAAAATATTCTCCTGAAGAAGTATGTAAAACGTTTACTATGATGCCGTGTAGGATGCTGACAATTGCAGTCTTGAGAGCCCTATAATCAAAATAATTGATTTTGGTTCCGCTTGTGATGAGAGGCAGACTGTATATACTTACATCCAGTCGAGATTCTACCGCTCGCCAGAAGTGTTACTGGGTCTTCCGTAAGTGGAATATACTTGAATTATAATCAGCAAACTTATAAGTTATTAGATACTCAGCTGCCATAGATATGTGGTCTCTAGGCTGCATCGTTGTCGAGCTCTTTCTAGGCCTTCCGTTATTTCCTGGATCGTCAGAGTACAACCAGGTAGCGCGAATAACTGAAATGCTGGGCGTGCCACCCGTATGGATGCTTGAGAAAGGCAAACAAGCGGGTGAATACTTTGAGAAGATTCAGGATGAATTTGGCCGAAGGTCACACCGGCTAAAGAGCATGGAACAATTTTCAAGAGAACGTGGTCAGAAGGAGCAGCCCAGCAAGAAGTACTTCACCGCAACTACACTTCCAGATATTATAAAGAATTATCCCATGCCAAGGAAGAACATGAAACCTGCAGAGATTGATAGAGGTATGAATTTCCTAGCGAGTATTACTACTGCCTGTAATGTTAATACTCTGCAGAAATGAGCAACCGCGACGCATTCATACACTTCGTACAAGGATTGCTGAACCTTAATCCTCTTGAGAGATGGACCCCTAGTGAAGCGAAACATCATCCCTTCATAACGCAACAAAAGTTTGCCGCCCATTGGGTACCTCCAATATCGCTATCATCTAGGTCCGGTTCCGGCAGATCACCGGCGCCTGGGGTACAACAGCAGCAACAGGCGGAACATATGAGCAAGCAAAGAGCGCAGGCTCAACAGGCTGCACAAGCAGTACAAGTAGCCCAAGCCGCTCATGCTGCACAAGCAGCGCAGGTGGCTCACGCTCAAGTTCACGCTCAAGCGCAGGCGCAGGCGCAGGCGCAAGCACAGGCTCAGGCACAAGCTCAAGCGCAAGCGCAGGCCCAAGATCAGGCACAAAGCAACGCATACATGCAAATGTCGCCTTACGGGCAATCATCCCAAGTTCACTCACCGGCCGGGTATGGCAACATGTACAGCCCGAGCCAAGGTGCCCCTCCTCCGTATCCCGCACAGCCAGGGTACAGCCAGCAACAGATGGGTACAATCCAATCCAACCAACCTAACCGATACATGGCCCAGCAAAGCCTCTACGCGCAAGCTACCACAAGAGCTGGCAGACAGCGCGCGACGACCCTGGAGCAGAGTGGCATTCCCGCAACACTGCAGCGGGTCGTCAGCCATCTTGACCCAAACGCACCGATACGGTTACAGCCTAGCCCCGCGTACTACCCTCCTCCTCCAGATGGTTCAGCGGAGGCCGTCCCTGCCAGTGCACGGCGGCGCGGCAGCCGTGCTCAGACGAGTAGGAGAGATTTGATTAGGAACTTGGAAGATCGGACGCTGGAGGAAGGGTTCATGAGCTCTAGTCAGTGGCAATGAACAAGAGCGAGAGTTTTTCCTTCTAGTTTCTTCTACGGATTAAAATATCATCAAGAACATCGTTAAATCATTCTTTGTAGTACTAGATATATTTAACGCCTCGGTCCTACATTGCTTCAAGGGAAAAGCAGCACTTTTGTATCAAACAAAATCAGTATAAATTCCAGATCGTATTGCTAGGGGATAATCTGGGCCAGCCATTGTGCAACGTATAAAAGCCGTGAAAGTTATTGTAGTTTGTGAGCGTCACAAGGATCTAAATTTATGGGTTGCTCAAAGGCGAATTGCTATCATGAAGCAAATCACGTGCCCTGTTATACGAGTAAGTTTTTTAAAGACGACTAACTGGATAAATGAAGAGTATACATGTCGGCCAACCTAAGGTTAAAGGTTTATCTAACCTAAGCTAGTAGCTTAGTAGATCTTAGTAAAAGCTACCTAAGGATATATTAAGAATATATTCCTAATATATTCTTACTATATTATTATTTATATATATTTTCCTATCCCTAACCCCCTAACCCTAACCCTTTTAAACACCTTAAAATTCACTTTTAAATGATTAATATATTAAGGATATATTAAGGATATATTTAGAATATATTTCTAATATTTAGAATATATCCTTATACTAAAATCTACTAAGCTACTAGCTTAGCTCAGGTAAACATTTGACCTTAGGTCGGTTGACCTGTATCCTGATAAATGAAGCAACGATCTCCATTCAAGTCTCAGAACTCTAATCTAGCAAGCTACACCTCTTTTTGAAAAATTAAACAAAGCATAGCTGTCTCGTCTCTGTCTTCAGTCATTCAATCCTGAGATAATTTTAGAAAGTCATAGTTAGCCGCACTGAAAAACATGAGCTCCTTCATCTCTTTCGTCACCTACTGGCGCTTTCATGGTCAAAGTAGGCGATCCTTCCTGTAAATGCTCCTTCTGTCATGTTTTGTGCTGCTATTGGATACTTCTTCGGCGCTTAGATATGTATGATCTTGCTTTAATTGGCGGAATTATCGTGCAGGGCATCTAATCAGCCTCACATGTGAGCTATAAGAAAACAGGCTCTAGCTCGTTAGGCTTGATTTTCATGGTCCTGTGTCGGCTATGGCTGGCACTTCATTTGACACCTAGATAATGGTCAGGACGTACAAATCAGCGATATAACTTGCCAGTGCCTGGCATATGTTCTCTATATTTACAGTGAAAGGGAAAACTAAAGACACTGCTTTTTCTCATGGGGTCAAACGTATCAAAGAAAGTCGCAAGTCAAACCTCAACTAGCTATATGGGCATACGATATGAGTTACTTCCTCTCTTGTTGATTTGTGGGCAACTCGCGTCTCAGACTTTCTTATTGTTATTTCCATGAATCGGATATAGAATGGCCGAGCCTCTTTCTCTGTTCGCAAGTATAGGCACAATATTGCAGCTTGGCGACACTGTCGTATCCTACTTTAGGAATGTGCAGAATGCTGAAAAGGAACAAAAGGACGTGGAAGTGGAACTTTACAACCTTTTCAGTCTCTTGACTCGCTTGCGCTATCGAGTTGAAGAAGTACAAACCGACGAACCATGGTTCCAGAAAGTGAATCAGTTGGGGATTAATAGTCAACTTGAACAGTTCGAAGCTCTGCTTAAGGAAATGGTTGGGAAGATAGATCGGCCGGGGAAAAGAGAAAAGTTGAAGCGGGCAGCAACATGGAAATTCACAAAGGTTGAAATAAAGACTACCTTGGAACGTATAGAGCGATTAAAGTCACAGGTGCATTTAGCTTTGACAGATGATCTATTGTGAGTACGGCTAGATATCTTGCGCACTGTATCGCTGATGAGTGAAGCAAACTAGCTCAGGTCATCCAAGACAACGTTGTAGATACTCGAGAGCGTGTCGTCGCTATCGGTAAACAAACAGATGAGAACTCTGTTATCATCGAAGGGCAACAGATGAACTGTTTAGAGAAGTGGTTAGAAGTGCCGAACCCCTCAGTAAACTATCGCACAGCACTTGATAAGCGAAGTGCCAATACTGGATCATGGCTTGTAGAAGGGCTCAAATTTAAAAGGTGGAAGGATTCAGAAACTTCTCTGATGTGGCTCTACGGCAATGGTAAGCATTATGTGTTGCAATTGAAACTTAGTAAACTAATATTTCTGCGTAGCGGGCTGTGGGAAAACGATACTAAGGTAAGTTGAGCCTATTTGCGAGCAATCATACCAACTTACTCATTAGCGCTACAGCACTAGAGACACTTCTTGAACTGGAAAGTTCAAATCCAGAAATAGCAGTGTGCTTCTTCTTTTTCGATTTCACCGATGTGGAGAAGCAAAAATCTCACAAAGCAACTCGATCATTACTATGCCAGCTTGCTCGTAAAGTACCCCAAGCTCGACGGGATTTGCTATGTTTATACAATCAATGTGGATCTGGCAATATCTTACCAAGCGGCGAACAAATTGACTCCTTGCTCCAAAGGGTGGCAATTGCAAAACAGTCAACGTATATTATATTAGATGCTTTGGACGAATGTACGGATCGTGAGAATTTGTTGTCATTTATCTGCGGCTCCATTTGCTCTAATGTGAAAGGTTTTCATGTATTGGCAACAAGCCGCTGTGATAGAGATATCGAGGAACAATTAAGTCCGATCACCAATTTCTACGTTGATATACACAGCACCGTTGCGGATGATGATATCCGGACTTATGTTCAAGACCAGCTGTCAAAAGACGTCAAACTAAGCAAATGGGGAAACCCGGTTCATGACGACATTACTGGAGCGATCATGGAGAAAGCTAACGGTATGTAAGTACATATTCCTGTCAGCAGCCATGAACTATGAACCAACAATGGGAAAGGTTTCGATGGACATACTGTCAGATACAATCGCTGCGAAAGTGTAACAGAAAGAGCGAAATTGATGAGGTTTTGAAGAGCCTGCCTAAGACTCTTGACGAGACTTATAAACGGATGCTACGCAGTCTAGAATCAGACGGAAAGCTTCAAGACGCCATTACAATATTACAGTGGTTATGCTGCTCGAAGCGACCTTTGTACCTGTCGGAAGTGGCGGAAGTTCTCGCCATAAAGGTTGGAGACAACGGAAACTTTGAACTTGATCGCCTTCCTAATTCCGAAGCGGTGAAAGATTATACTTCCGGTCTGATCTCCTTTTATGCTGATAATTACGGGTTTTACTATGGTTATAACTATATTGATAATGAGCGGCTGAACGGTCTTGATCCTCAATATGAGGAAGACTACGATGACTACCCTCTATATGATGAAGACTACGATGACCCTTCAAAAATTTCCGATGACAAGAAAAGCGATACAGTGCCGGAATCACCTAACATGATCCGGATTGCTCATTTTTCTGTGCAGCAATACTTGCAATCAAGTCGTTGTGCCTTCAATTCAGAGTTCTCGACCCAGATCTGTCATAAAAAGATTGCTGAATGCTGCCTGCACTATTTGTTATATCTTGGTAGAGAAACACCTCTCATGGAATACACGGCAGATGATGTTAACCCGCTAGCTTCATATGCCGTAGGGTTCTGGTTTAAACATGCACGCGAAGGACACGGGATGATGGAAGACATAGATGTTGACCTTATCTTGAAATTTCTTAGCGACAAGATTGCTCTTCGCTTATGGTTACAGCTGTACTTTACCGAATTTACAGATGATTTCAAACATTTCACGCTTGACGATATAGGTCACCCGCTATACTATGCAACTTTGGTAGAATTGCCAAAAGCGGTTAAAAGCCTAATGCAGGGGTCACAGGTCGTTGATAACGAGCAAGCTCATTATGGCAATGCATTGGAAATGGCATCGTCATATGGCAACGACGAAACAATACGAATACTATTAGATGCAGGAGTAGGTGTCAACGCTCATGGGTGGAAGTATGGCAATGCATTACAAGCAGCAACGCATAATTGCCACGAACGGACTGTACAAGTACTACTAGATGCTGGAGTAGATATTAATGCTGAAGGAGGCCTTTTTGGTTACGCGTTACAGACAGCATCGTATACTGGTTACGAGAAAATCATGCAAATGCTGCTTGATGCTGGAGCAGAAATTAACGCTCAGGGAGGAAACTATGGCAATGCGCTTCAAGCGGCGTCACATAGAGGCCACGAAGATATTGTTCAGACATTGTTAGATGCGGGCGCAGATGTTAATGCTCAGGGAGGAGAATATGGTAATGCGCTAAAAGCAGCAATACGGATGAAAGAGGTCTTATTGTCATCATTTAACCATGAGAAAAAATGGACAGAAATTCTCTCTTCTAGGGAGAAGCTGGTGCACATGTTACTGAATGCTGGAGCTGATGTGAACTTTCAAGATGTGAAATATGGCAATGCACTGCAGGCATCAGCAGGAGCTTACCGTCATACAAAGAAGATTGTGCAGATACTGCTAGATGCAGGAGCAGATGTCAATGCTCAGGGAGGAGAATATGGTAATGCACTACAAGCAGCAGCAAGAGCTAGAAAACCCGATGAAGAAGTGGTAGGATTGCTGTTGGATGCTGGAGCAAAGGTAAACGCTCAAGGAGGAAAATATGGCAATGCGTTACAAGCAGCAGCAGCAGCAGTGGAACCTAAGAGAGAGATTGTACAGATGCTGCTGGATGCTGGAGCGAATATTAATGCTCAAGGAGGTAAATATGGTAACACGCTTCAAGCGGCGTCATATAGGGGCCATGAAATTATTGTTCAGATGCTATTAGACGCTGGAGCAGAAGTTAACGCCCAAGGGGAAGAATATGGTAACGCATTACAGGCAGCGGTAGGAAATCCATACAGTTGCAGTTCGAAGGTGTTGCGTACACTACTTGATGCCGGAGCGGAGGTGAATGCTCCAGGAATTAAATATGGTAATGCGTTACAGGCACTAGTGGGACATTCACGTATTAGGTATTATAATGCGTTGGTGCGTATGCTACTTGATGCTGGTGCGGACGTTAATGCTCAGAGGGGAGAATGCGGCAATGCGTTACAGATAGCTGTGGCAAGTCCAGTATTGAATGAGGAGGTGATACAGACGCTGTTAGACGCTGGAGCAGATGTCAATGTTCAAGGAGGAGAATTCGGCAATGCCTTACAGGCAGCAGCACAGAATATATCCAAGTGTAGCGAGAAGGCTGTGCGGATGCTTCTAGATGCTGGAGCGGAGGTTAACGCTCAGGGTGGACGCTATGGTACCGCATTGCAGGCAGCTACGGAGAGACAGAACACGACAATTGTGGAGATGCTGCTTGATGCAGGAGCAAAGCGTGAAGATGGTGACAAGCTTGTTATTCTGAGCAAGCATCCAACCGAACACGAATGACAAGTCTGTGTTGAGAATTAGAGGTCGGCAAAGCCGGAAATGAGGATGATGATGTCGTTATTCATGGCTATATTGTCTGAAGAAAGATATAATTGGGCGAATTTGTGTCATCTGCTTCACTTACCAAGTTTTGTAAATATTTGATACTCTTCTTTAGCTTAACGATCGATTGTTTTACTAGACTTAGACACTTGCTCCTCTCTGTCTTTCCTGTTGAAAGTTACAGATTTCGGTTGATTTAGGCCTTGACATAAAAAAAATGGAGCAAAATTAACTATATTGCTCCTTTATTCTGAAAAATGAGCCATGTAGTATTCTTCATAGAAAATACGATACGAAGAAAAGACTACATTTATTCGCATACCTTTGGTTGTAAGCAGGTTGCACGTTTAGAGGCGACAAAGATGATTAATTCATCCCGCATTCCTTCACACTATATCCAGTCATCTACTTTATTGATATATGGAATCGCGATGTGTGAAATGGATAGTCTATTCAAAGGCCATCGTACTGGGCCATCTACAGGACGGGAACAATAGCGTCATGATTGTTTATAGAAGCATCTTTACGGACTCTGATAAAACGAGGTCTTTTAAGGTTTGAAAAACAGAATTTATCGATTTGAAGGAGAGAAGAAGAGTAATTTGAGATATAGAAAGTAGAGTTTATACGCCTTGAAACAGAAAACAACACCACATGTGAAACGCTGTCCTGAAGAATGAGGATTCGCGGAAAAACCACATTCCCTGCGCCAAGATTTCATTCTGACTAGCCGCAAATTTAACAATGAGTCATAAAAATCCCGTCGCGTACAAAAGTATCAGCTCTCGCTAAATTCTGAACACAAACAAAATTTACTTATTCTTGCAATATGTCCCGCTTCTTTCAAGGTAACGACAGCTCCAGTGAAAGCTCATCTGAAGAGGAAGAACTGTACAGCGACGGAGAAGAGGAAGAAGACCAGTCTGAAGAAGAATCCAGCGAAGAAGAGGAAGACGAAAGCGAAGAGGAAGAATCCAGTAGCGACGACGGAGGCAAGACCGGGATAAATCGATTCTTAAAAGACCTTTCAGATGAAGAAGAGAGTGAGGAGGAAGACCGGGTTACAGTAGTCAAGAGTCAGAAGGACAAACGATACGAGGAATTAGAGGGTACTGTGCGGTTGATTGAAAATGCGCAAAAAATAAACGACTGGGCTGTGATTTCATCCGGTAGGCTTAAAGTGTTTTTGGTGAAGATGTATTTTACTAATTTCCGTTACCCAAGAGTTCGACAAGCTCAATCGCCAGGTAATCGCGATAATGAAGCAAAACGATGGCAAAGTCCCTAAATTATACATCAAGGCCATCGCCGACCTCGAAACAATCATGTATGAGACTATTGAAAAGCAAAAGGTTTCGCCAAAGAAGATGAATGCCATTAACACTCGAGGCCTGAATGCTGTTCGGCAGCGCATCCGAAAGAACAATAAAGACTATGTTAGAGACATTGAGGCCTACCGAGAGGACAAGGAAGAATTCATGAAGGAAGATGTGGTGGAGGAAATCCAGCCGACACCAAAGGGACCTAAGAAGTCTCTACTCGATACTGCTGAAGCCATCACCGGGTCAAACGAGGAGGGCTTTACCATGGTTGGCGCAGGGGGCAAGGCTCTACAGTATACCCCGGAGAGTATTCTGAAGCATCTTCGAACGATTGTAGAGACAAGAGGGCGGAAGAACACAGACCGATTAGAACAGATTCGAGTGATGGAAAAGCTGCTTGATGTTTCAAACACAGACTATCAGAAGGTAAGGGTGCTGCTAGCCCTTGTCTCCACCCGGTTCGATCTGAGCTCGGGAACTGGCAACTACATGTCTACAGAGCAGTGGAAGCTGTAAGTAAAGTATGTATTGTGCTCTTGAGTGAGGCACTAACAATTGTGTCAGCGCTCAACAAGAGTTCAAGTCACTTCTAGAGTGTCTGGAGAAGAACCCAGACTTTGCGATTGTCGAAGGGGCAGAAGAGTGGGAAGACGACGAAAAACAGCCACAGTTTACAGAAGGGGAGATTTTCAAGATTCCCGGTAGCGTGGTATCGTTTGTAGAGAGACTGGATGATGAATTAACACGGTCTTTACAACATATCGATCCACATACGTCCGAGTATGTGGAAAGACTGACAGACGAGACACTCTTGTATGCCAGCATTGTGCGAGCGTTGCTATACACAGAACGACTGCGGGCCAATCCTAAAGCGGACGCTTCTCAGGACAGCATCAACAGAGTGGTCATGCGCCGTCTTGAGCATGTTTACTTTAAGGTATGCTTGATACTAAATTCACAGACCTGAGCCAACAATCACTAACCTACAAACTAGCCATCGAGCGTTGTCTCGGTTCTGGAAGAAAACACATGGAACTCCTTTCCCCCTGAGCTCAATTCCACCACCACACCTCGTGGCTCTACCCCTGACACTGCCTCGCTGGTACAAACGCTGTGTAACTACCTGTTCCAAAACAGTGAAGGAATCATCCGAGCAAGAGCTATGCTGTGTCAAGTCTTTTATCTCGCTCTTCACGATCACTACTACAGGGCACGAGACATGATGCTGATGTCGCATCTTCAAGAAACGATTGGCAACTTTGACGTCAACACCCAGATCCTCTACAACAGAACCCTTGTGCAGGTTGGCCTGTGTGCTTTCCGAGCCGGTCTGATTTTCGAGGCGCAGTCCTCACTGCAGGAGATATGCGGAAGCAACAGACAAAAGGAGCTGCTCGCCCAGGGCCTGCAGATGCAACGCTACTCACAGATTTCGCCGGAGCAGGAGCGGCTCGAGCGACAACGGCAGCTGCCCTTCCACATGCACATCAACCTGGAGCTTCTCGAGTGTATCTACCTGACGTGCTCCATGCTTCTCGAGATCCCGCTGCTGGCGCAGCTGGGCTCCTCGCCCGACGTGCGCAAGCGGATCATCAGCAAGACCTTCCGCCGCCTGCTCGAGTACCACGAGCGCCAGATCTTTACCGGCCCGCCGGAGAACACGCGCGACCACGTGATGCAGGCGTCGAAGGCGCTGGCGGCCGGGGAGTGGAAGCGCGCGGCCGAGCTGATCAACGCGATCAAGATCTGGGAGCTGATGGCGCAGTCGACGCGCATCAAGACGATGCTGTCGCAGCATATCCAGGAAGAGGGCCTGCGCACGTACCTGTTCACGTACGCGCCCTTTTACGACACGCTGTCGATTGAGGTGCTGGCGGCGATGTTTGACAAGTCCGAGAGCGAGATCGTCGCCGTCGTGAGCAAGATGGTGTCGCACGAGGAGCTCAGCGCGGCGCTGGACCAGGTCAAGAACGCAATCATCTTCCGCAAGGGCGTCGAGCTGTCCCGGCTGCAGAGCCTGGCGCTGACGCTGAGCGACAAGGCGAGCGGCCTGATTGAGAGCAACGAGAAGACGCTCGAGCAGCGGACGCAGGGCATGTCGAATGCGTTTGAGCGGCAAGGGGGTGGTGGCGGAAGAGGTGGTGGCAGGAGCGGGGCCAGAGGTGGACGGGGAGGCGGCAGAGGCGGGGGTGGGGGGAACAGGCCGAGAGGACAGGGCTTTACGGGTGGGGCGCTGGGGAATGCGATCAAGGCGTGATGTTGACGTTGTGAGAGATGGGGATGTTTGGTGTTGTGAATTTATTTGCCGTTAAAGTGTACAGTTTCTCGTTGAGCTTGGCTTTCTCTTCGACATCGATTGCTAGTAATTGTATATCTACTTGTAACTTTTCACATCTCACTTTCTAGTTCACTTTCTAGTTTACTCTCTAGTTCACTTTCTAGCAAAGCATCGCTCCACCACTCTAGCCCTTCTTCCTCCATTCCGTGCCCTTTTCAGCTCTCAGTCGTCATCATCCCTCTGCATCAAATCGACCGCCTCCTCCCCTCCATACCGATACATCCACGCCGGCGACCAGTATCTATCCTCCTTTTCCTCCTCGTCTACGTCCACACCACCACCATATCCATTTTCACTTCCACTTCCACTTCCACTTCCACTTCCACTTCCACCTCCATTTCCACCTCCATCTCGACCACCACCCTTCCACCGCTCCACCCACAGCACGCTCGCCCCCAACAACTCCCCCAGCACCGTCCGGCAGCGCAGCTCCGTCCAGCCCGTGTTTGCGCGCAGCATCGACACCGTCGCATAGCCGAGGATGTTGATCAGCGCGAGCACGGCCGTCTGTTCGCGGTTAAGGTTGTCGGGGGTGGAGCGGAGGAGGAGGGTTGGTTTGGTTTTGACGCTGTCGGTGGTGGGGGTGGGTGTGGATTTGGAGGGGCGGGAAAAGGGGTTGCTGAGTAGGGATTTGGGGGTGAGGTGGGAGGGGAAGGAAGTGGTGGAGGAGGAGGGTTGTGGTGTTGTCGATGATGATGACGAGGGGGCTGTGGGGGAGGAGGAAAAAGGGTCCTTGAGGTTTTTAATGTCGGCAACGAGATGGTCTGTTAGCGGGGTGATGGTGACGTTGGGGGAGGGGAGGGATGTTTCGGATTGTGGTTGTGAGTGAGGTGGTGTGTGGATTGCGACAATGGAGTAGCCGGGCTCGAGCGGGTCGAGGGCCTGCAGGGCCTGGAGGATGTCTTCTCTGTGTTGGAAAGTTAGAGATGTGCTTCTTTTATCATAGTGATTTATGCTTGTGTTTTATGCTTAGTGTTGTAGTGATTTCATGCATACAATATATTTAAGAAAAATGAAAGAATAGTGTAAGAACTCACTCCGAAACATCAATCCCGCCATTCACACTCCCGTCCCGCCCTCTCATCACGCGCGCCTGGATCTCGGTAAACTCCATCAGCCCGCCATTCTCATCCTTGGTCGCCTTGGAGATCTCGCAGATGCGCAGGGCGAGCTCGTAGTAGAAGATGTTGAGCGAGCCGCCCAGCATCTCGGCAAGGTGCGTCTTTGCCGATGTTGTCAGGCCGAGGTTTTCGGTGGTGTCGTTTTCGGGTTTTGAAGGTGAGCTTGTCAAGTGTAAGCGATATATATTGTCATTTGTCATTCGTTATGTTTGCATAAAGATTGAATGGATATCTGGATACCAAGATGGATGTTTTGAGCTTACCTGTCTCTGCTTGAATCTTGTCGATGTTAGCATTTATACTCTAACATGTAATATTTTGTATGTAAGATTGATGATACTAGCTTCAAGACTGCAAATATGAAATGAGAATAAAAATACGAACCAACAAACTTTCCCAGCCCTCCCCACACACCTTTCCCCCTCCCCTTCTCCCTCTCCCTTTCCCTTCTTCTCTCCTCTGCCTCCTCCGCCGCCGCCCGCTCCTTCGCTCCCGCAACCGCCGCAGCCAGAGGATCCACACCGATAGCCTTACACATCCGCGCAAACTCCGCCCTAAACTTCTTGTTCTCGCGAATCTCTTTCCCGTGCTTGGCTATGAACTGCTGCAGCTGTTCCCGGAAGCGGGCGAGCAGGGCGGCACGGGTCTCGGCGTCGTTGCGCCGAATGGTGCTTCCGTGCGAGGCATAGCGGGCGGATGTGCTTGACTGAGCGGTGAGGGCGGCAATGCCGACGGGTCGGTTGGTTGATGTTTTGGTGGTGGCGGTGGTGGTGGTGGTGGGTTTGCGGGTGGTGGCGCTGGTGGTGTTGTTGTTGTTGTTGGTGCTGCTGCGGTTGCTGAGGCTTGAGGATGGGCGGGATGGTGTGACTTTGGAGGTGGAGGTGAAGGTAGTAGTGGAGGAGAGTCTGGCGGGAATGGTTGAGCCTGTTGAGGGCTTTGGAGCTGGTTTGGGATATGGTGTTGATGTGTTTGTCTGTCTTGCTTCTGCTGAACTTTGATCGCCTGTTGAAAGTATAGGAATTGGAGAAGTAACGGGCATTGTAGATGGCAAGGGTGAGTTTGCGATTGACTCTGTAGTGCGTCCGGTCGGTGTAGATGTGTTGGCGGACGGTGGATCCGTGGGTGGAACCGGCAGCGGAGGAGGTGGTGGAATGGCGATAGTTGAAGGAGTTATTGGAGCAATTAAATCGGATGGTCCCGGAGGATCGAGCTGGTCGAGGAGGTTTGGTGGATTCACCGGACGGGGATGTTGGCCTGACATGGTGCTGATGGAGTGTGCTACCGGATATTCGTACTGTGTGGATTGGTGATACTACATGACTGATGATTCGGAAACTTGACGAGACGGGTTGTGAGTGGATATTTTCACTGAGTTTTATTCATGTCTTCGTGGCAAATAGGTACTGAAGCTTTTGTTTTTTTTGACAAAATGGAATACTTGTATAAATCAAAGCAACCATTTCCGTCAATTGATGGCTTTCTTGTGTCGGATACTGTTCGGATATCTGAAGAGCACGTAGTCTGGTGAACAGTCACGAGACACCATATAACCAATCATGTCTACGAGTACTATAAAGGCGATATGAAGCCTATGAAAATATAATGGCACTACTTATTTGTTCTTCCACGAAATTATTTACGCTCTCCGATAGCCTGTCTACAAAACTGATTGATTCTGGGATGAAGTTTGAGCACCAGTAATCTAGCATTACCCACTATAGATCAAGATGCTCATCTTTGTAAAGATTTTTATATCATATTTAATAAAGGTCTTACAATGGGATGCTGTCTACATATATGATGTTTAGAAAATACTTTGTTCGTCCATTCATTGATACAGTCATGGGGTAAATCTAATTGCTGACAATGTGTAGAAGCAAAGCTGATATTCGTCAATTACAGCACATCCCAGAACATTTATCAATATTGACAGTAGTGCCAGTCTCGATGAACTTCCCTTCCTAGGGTCAATGTGATCAATGATATCTCTCCAATTCACTGGAAGCATATTACACTAGAAATAAAACCAGAATCAACGTGATGATCGCCAACAGATTGGTGATACTTCAAAAGGAAGACATTGCCACGATTGCTTAACAGAATGTGCTATTTATAGCATTCATCTTGTTTCAGAAGGTCGTTGCGCCCTGACACTCGACGCCTATTACGTCTTTGCCAGTTGCACCAAAGAAGGTGTCGGCTGAGTGCAATCTTATTACATACACACTCACAGCATTGAGTAAGGCTGCCTGGCCACACGATAAAGTGAGCGAGTGGTCTGTCGTGTCAAGATGCCGTTCTTCACGTCGATAAGTGCAAGCATTCGTCAGTGTCTTCCTTGTTCCCGTCCGGTGAGCCTGACACTCTGGCAGCAAAGACGCGTTGCTGTGGAGAGTGTTGGCTGTTGCTGCTCTCCGTATTCTGTGATGTAGAAAGTACAGATACGGTGGACGAAGTGTCTTTCTACTATTGATCCATAGTGTTATCTAGACGATCAGACCACTTTCGTCGATCAAACAGAGCCTGAGTACGAAAAGTAAAGTATTCAATACCCTCATCTGACAGGGTTCAGGGACTGGTGGAGGTTTGCTTGTTGGTCAGTAAAGTAAAAGTATTCGTAGAAGGGACAGTCTTGACGTGATTGTTTTCCAGTAGCTGGACTGCCTGGTAGTATTACTTCGTACTGCGCACAAAGGATTGAATAATCAATGGAGAGTGATGAGTTGAGTGTAAACAGAAATGGATGTTTGCTTCAGGGGTAACGTAATTCCAACGGTACTGGATTCGTATTCCTTCTTTCGATCATTCTTTGTTTTCCAAATTTAAATGGTAGTGATATTATTACTATTCAATTAGAATGGACAACTTTGAAGTAAATTTGTTGTAGTCAAGTCCAATATTTCAACTAATCAGTAGAATGATGGTAGATGTCTGGATAGAGTGTAACATCGTCCAGTGAAGGTTCCTTAAATAAGAGTCTGTTTCAGGCAAGTTGTTTAGTCAGAAATCTCCGCCAGTCAGAGGCTGCGTTGGCGGCTGGACTGGAAATGAACCAACTCTCTCACCTTCTCATCACAACACTCTCTCTCTATTTCTCCTATTCTTTCCATCCTTCGTTTTGTACTTTTACTTGCAAATATCAACTATTACTGTTTATACACTATTCGTCAGCACAGCAGAGCAGAGGCAGACTCAGCACTGCCAATGTTGAAAGAGTCAGGCACTTCATCACCCTCGTTGTAGAAGCTCCACGTTCTTTGTTTCTAATTACACCCAGTCCCCAAGCGCTGGCATCTTCATCACACCACTCTCTTTTCCTCTCGCTCTCTTCCTCTCTCTCTTCCATCTGTCATCTCGTGCTCTCGCATACGTTCCAAGACAGACTGCCGAAGTTGGATATCTTATAGCACATCTTTACGCCCGTCATGCGTCTACATCGCTCCTTGCTGTCCGCTGTGTCGGCAGCATTGCTCATTCTGCCGTCAGCATCCGCCATCAAACTCGACATTAACGATCAAGGTATACCAGATTACCAATAACACCATACCCGTTGCATGTAGCTAACAATCCCAGAATCAATCAAAGATGCCGCCGGCAAAGTCGCAAAAACTCTCCTGACACACTATCACGGTGATAAGCCAGGCGACGTGCCCGGTAACCTGCCGGAACCGTACTTCTGGTGGCTGGCAGGTGCCATGTTTGGCGGTCTCGTCGACTACTCCCACTATACCGGCGACGACCAGTACGACAAGATCACGATGCAGGCGCTGGTGCACCAGGTTGGCGAGGACGAAAACTACCTGCCCAAGAATCAGACGAGAACGGCGGGCAACGATGATCAGTTCTTCTACGTCTCGTCCGCACTCGCCGCGGCCGAGTTCAACTTTCCAAATCCGCCAGAGGACCAGCCGCAGTGGCTGGCACTATCGCAGGCAGTCTTCAACGGGCAGGCGGAAAGATGGGACTCGGAGCATTGCGGCGGCGGTCTTCGCTGGCAGATCTTTCCGTTCAACAACGGGTATGACTACAAGAACACCATCTCCAACGGAGGCTTCTTTCAGCTGGCCGCTCGGCTTGGCAAGTATACCGGCAACAGCACCTATCTTGACTGGGCCTCGACCACGTGGGATTGGACGGAGCGGGTCGGCCTGATGACGGAGGACTACCAATTCTACGACGGCATCCACTATCTGGAAGGGTGTAATGCTATCGATAAGCTTCAGTGGTCTTACAATCCAGCCATCTATCTCTACGGTGCTGCTGTCATGTGGAACGTGGTATGTGTCAACCCAAGTCCTAGCCTGTTAACAGTGCATGTATAACCAAATAGCTTGAAACACTTTAAAAAAGAGCAATTGAAAATAAATTTGAAGTTATAATGCTAACATGTACCACAGACCGAAGAGGACGTCTGGCGTGGCCGTGTTCAGGGCATCCTCGACAATCTCGACATCTTCATCCACCCAGAGGCCCCGAACGTGCTGTACGAGCAAGCGTGCGAGCCGGTCGAGCCGACCACGTGCAACGAAGACCAGCGTTCCTTCAAGGGCTACCTCGCCCGCTGGATGGCCAAGACGATGCTCGTCGCGCCCTGGACCGCCGACTCGATCACGCCGATCCTGCAGACCTCTGCCGTCGCAGCCGCAGCCCAGTGCGCCGGTCCACCGGATGGGACCACGTGCGGCCTGCACTGGGACCGGGGAGATCAGTACGACGGCAACACCGGTGTGGGCGAGCAGCTGGCTGCGCTAGAGGTCATCCAGGCCAACCTGGCGCAGGTGGCCGAGCCGCCCGTGAGCG
This sequence comes from Trueperaceae bacterium, assembly GCA_965214995.1. Lineage (GTDB taxonomy): Bacteria > Deinococcota > Deinococci > Deinococcales > Trueperaceae > CBDCCT01. Next base: position 842,548 of record CBDCCT010000002.1, on the reverse strand, counting down.
AGAAGAATGGCGGCACCAGCAAGGGCAACGCGGCGGCCGGAACGGGTGAAGGCGATGCGGCGCCGGATATCCTGCTGGATGAGATTACGACTGGCGACAAGGCGGGTGCTGGGCTCTTGACGGCGGCGGTGCTGATTACGTTCTTGGGCGGGACGTGGTGGATGTTGAAGTGAATGGGTTGTCTCACAGCATGCTCGTGAGTTATTATCATCGCTTTGCGGGATTGTGACATCTTGGTCCGGCCGCGAGCTACACTACCAATCACCACCGACTGTACATCATCTTGAAAACATAAATGTAAAACTGTATTTTACAAAGGATGTACATGACGATGTACACATCACAACATCCGCTACTTGTCACTTTCCTTCTCTGCAATCGCCACATTCAAAACAAATCACCTGTTCTTCTTTCTCTTTTCTCCTTTCCAGCCTTTTCCAGCATTTCTGATATCGGACACCTGGACACTTGGGTATCCGGATGCTTGGATGCTTGGATACTGCCACCGTCCGCACAGCAGGCACAGCAGGCACAGCAGGCACAGCAGGCACAGCAGGCACAGCAGGCACAGCAGGCACAGCAGGCACAGCATGTATAGCACTTTCACACTTTCACATCAAAAATACAGGCGAACAAAGGCGCATCGTTTGGATACTTGCTTCCATCTCTCTTCATTTTTACTTTACGTTTCTCCTTTCACAGTTTTTTTTTTTATTCTAGGTATAGATACGAAAAGAATGAAATCTTATCTGTTCTGGTCCCTTGCCGTGCTCGATAGATACAACTAGGATTGGTAAATTGGTCGTGTGATGCTTGGGCTTGTCTGCCAGCCGCCGGCGCCGTGTGTGAGGGTGATGGTGAGGGTGAGGGAAGTAAGCGTTAAATGTCGACTTTGGACGGAGCGGTGTGGACGTTTTGTTTTGTTTTGTGTTGCGTGTTGGGTTTTGAGTTTTTGGGTTGTAGCATTTGGATGGTCTATAATCAGTATTCTATAGTCTACAGTCAGCATTCTATATTCTACAGTCAGCATTCTATAGTCTATAGTCTACAGTCGATATTTTATGGTCTTTCTTTGGTCTATGCTCTACCGTCTTCGGTCTATACTATTCGGTCCATAGCTTCTGGTCTATGGTCCTTATTTGATATTATACACTCTACAGCCTGATCACAGTCTCATCTTATATGTTGCATTTTATAGCTTATACTTGGTGCGTAATGTGTGATTGCGATGCTACGTGTGAAGATGGCGTTCGTTCTATCATTCTATTATCCTACATTCTACATTCTAAATTCTACCATTCTACCATTCCTCATTCCTTCGTTAAAGTTGAAGTTGAAGCTGACTAGAGAAAAGAGAGGAGAGGGTTTAAGAACTAGAATGGAATGACTGAGCTGTCATACTGGATTGCATATATCGCATTTTACATATTCTATTTGTTTTGTCTTTTGTGTGATGTGTGTTGTCTGCTGTCTGCTGTCTGCTGTCTGCTGTCTGCTGTCTGCTGTCTTTTACCCATTACCTCTTATCTAACATCTAACATCTAACATCTGATTGTTTGTTGTGTGCAGGAAGCATACGATATACGCCGAGAAGTTGAAATGAACATATAGCGAACAGAACATTATATGATTTTAATGGCTAAATCATGTCATTGTCTTCTCAATATGGTTTCGTTAGTTGGTTTCTACTTGGTTTCTACTTGGTTTCTACCTGGTCTTCCAATTAATCTCTCAGTCAACTTCTAACCCTCCCGTCAAAAAAAAACCATCCTACCCAGCGAACACATACGCGTACATCACAGCAGCTATGCTCTCGTGCTGTGCTCTTACCACCAACCGGTAGACGAGCACGTTGTTGTTATCGTGGTTATTGCTGCCGTCGTCATCGTTGTCGTCCTTGTAAACTAATTTTCAACCTCTTCCTATTTCTCTTCCGGTTGCGAGAGTTTCCGTTCCTTTTGTTTTTTTAAGATATTCTGTTGAAGGGGGATGAGTTTAATAATCTTTTACTGTTTAATGTTTAGTGTGTTACGTGATTGGAGAGGTGGAAGTATGGGCATGGGTATGGAGGTGATTGGGGTTGGGGGTTGGGACCGTTGAGTAAAGGGAGGGGAGAGGGAGAGGGAGAAGAGTGAGGAGGGCGGAGAGGGTGGAAAGGGAAGAGCGCGGTGCAATAAATTACAATCTACCCTAACCTTAACCCCAACCCTACCCCCAAAAGCCTGGCTGGGGTTCATGCTGGCAATGACAACTTTAACATCAGTTCCTACCAACATCATCATCACCATAACCTGACGTAGACAGTAAGTTGGCCTATATGTGGAGCTTATGACTGAACAATACCCTATCCACGAAAGCCGTAAACAACGCCTTTCAAACATTGCAGGACTGTTTACAACAAGCATAATCAATCTTGAACTTCAATCCCGTCAGACAACAACTATGACTGTAACTTCAGGCCCCGCTCTGGTTCCCGCTCTCGCTCTTGGCTCCGCTTCTGTCTCCGCTTTTTGCCCTGCTCAAAGGACATAGCAGCATTAACAGCCAAAGCGCAACATACCCGTGATACTTGTTAATTCCAGCCGGCTGCCCGAACAAACCCCGTACTCGTACCTATCTATTCAATACCTACCCCGTCGTATAATTACTCCGTTCAGCTGGTGATGTCTGCCGCAGCGCAAGGGCCGGTCGTCTGTCTCTCTTTAGCATTACCGACTTGTCAAGTTCTTAGAAGCAAAGCGAGGAAGCACGCTGTTGACAGTCTCAACCTCGGTCCATTCTCCAATACTTAAAACATATATCATCGCTGCCGGTTGTTTATGTAGTTCTCAACTCTTTATATACATCTTCAACGTCGCCCCTTGACACAAAAGCCAACTTAATGAATTTATACATACCAGTCAGGTCCAATCCAACCAGCCCAGGAACCGCAAACCTGTAGCCAACGCAAATCACCTCGCGCTCATCTACCACCGCTTATTTAAACTGACATGAACTTAGACGACGAATCGTTGGTGATTGCGATCCCGCCCGGGTAATTCACATACTTGGAGACACGCTGAAATTTTCACGCAAGAGGGCTGAGTGAAGACTGAGTAAAGATTAAGTTAAAATATCGTAAAAACTAAGTAAAGATGAAAAGTTAAAATTAAGCAACGATCAAGTAGAAATCTTATAGAGATCAAGTAGAGACCAAGGCAATATATATCAGCGACGTATACTCGCCGCAGCGACACAGCGGATCCTACGAGTGCGAGCAGAAATGGGAGCAGAAATGGAAATGGGAATGGGAATGGTTAGAGTAGAGCAGAGCAGAGCGTCTTTTAACAGGTACGACCACCCAGCACCAGCAGCAATGCTGATGGCTCAGGAGAAGAAAGATAAGTCTCGGATTGCCGGTGCGCTAGACTGAGGCAAGCCAGAGTCGTTCATTCAGGGAGGGAGGGTCTGGCGCAGCAGTCACAAACTCCGCTTGTGCTCATGAACCAGGAGAAACCTGTACGAGTAGGCGAAACGAAGACGCTTCATGTACTCGATAAAATCAGCGACGAGCTTGGAAATTTACCCTGACAATGGTTGTCTTCCGCACTGGAGCATGGTTTAGAATTATATGCAAGTTGTGCACATTTGCTGTAACTTTACATATTTTTATATTGATCTATTCATCTGCATTAACAAAACTTTCATACAAAAACTCCACACCCAGTGCAACAAGACTAATTCATCTGTCGAATCAGGCCATTAATCCTATCCTCTCGGTTGCCCAAGTCCCCTCCCTCGACATAGTGCTTGAACTTGCGCTTTCTAAACCCACCAGTAGGATTGCTCAGCTTAAACGGCCACAGGAAATTGCTCGCCTGCTTGAAATTCGGCCCCACAGTGTAAATCTCATGAATCAGATCCTCCATGCACACCATTCCATACTTTCCAAGATTGTCTTCAACGAGAGCATTGTCGCTCAGCGGAATACGCTGCTTGTCAATCTTGCCATAGCCACGTTTGTAAATCAGCTCCCTGACAGACTTTAAGTTGGGGTAACCGTAAGCAACAAAGGGCTCAACGATCCGGAGCATCTCGATGGTAGCTTTTGTCAGCCGCACAAAGATCCCGTTGTTGATCTGGAGTAGGCGAAGAAGCTGCAACGTTTTCCGTTTCTTTGGGTCGATTTTATTAATACTATACACCTCATAAGCAACCTCTGCGCTCATCTCGCAAACAACAGTTCCTACCCTTTGATGCGCACAACAAACACCAGCTTAGGCTCAGCCGGAACGTAGAACGAACCCTGTTGCTTCGCGAGCCGTGTAAGTCGCACTTTTTCCCGCTCAGCGTCACGGTATTCCTTCACATATGACTCTGCTCGCTTGAATATGACTCCACGCTTCTCCTTGTTTGCCTAGATAGATGAGTTTTCAGTACACATAGCTTCTACTCAATGTAGGCTTATTGCTTGTACAGTGAACCGACTCAGTCCCGAAAGATGGTTAATAAAGCAACAACACTGACGCAAACGTCTAGTTAGGCTTATTGTTGTATGTGTCATCACCGATCCTATTCCCACATCTTGCAGTGTAGAACTTGAAAAGACAAACCGACCTTTTTCTTCTTTTGCAGGTCTGCAGATCGCTGTTCACGCTCCTTCTCCTGGCTCTTCCTCTTCTTTAGCAGCGTTTCCGGGACGAGAATCTCGTCCTTAGTCGGGACGCTCCTGTTTAGCACAATCATATGTCAGACGTAGCTCGATCATGTACAGACGATATCAGCCTTTCGACATGATAAACCAAACCAAGAAGTGCAGCATAAGCGCCACATTCTCGACTGAGACGAGACTCGTAGATGAATTTAGTCGATAAAGTATGCATGCAACCACTCATAATCAATTCGTGGTGATTTTGAGCAAGCACGATATCTTCAAACAACAAAACCTCGAGGAGACGTTTTCCATCTTGATTGGAAAATTCTCGTCAAGAAAATAACACAAGGTCAGACATGCGTATCGCCTGATTCCGCGGTAAAGTACGACTTCATCAAGCGATAGCTTCCGTTGTAGTGACCATGCAACTATTTTTTAAGGAGAAGTCTTCGCATGATGGATGACTTCAACTCAAAACCCTTTGTGACGCCAACGTGAACGAACAGTCAATTGCAATCGAAAATGCGAAAGACAATGAATTTCAAGTGGTGTCTCGAAGGAATGTTATCGAGTAGTCGACTACCATTGACTCTCCAATTGCTATAACAGCATTCAAAAGTTCATGGGGAGAATCCAGCGAGCTCCTTTCGGTTCTACAGTGTTTCCGCTTCTACTGCGATATACACATACATCTTAACTTTGCCGCCACCTTTCTTTGGAGCCATTGCGAAAGGATGTGACCGAGGTGCACAGTAATGAGAGCCTTATGATTTTTATATTCTTGTTAAGTAACAGAGGTGCAAAAGATTATACAGGATTAGTTTTTTGGTAATTGTGTGATATCTTCTTGGCAGACCGAAGCGATTGTGACACGATCACGTGGGGTGGTAAAGCATCTTTTTTTCTCGTGGTCATCTTAATGATCTTCTACTCCGCACATTTTAATTTTACATTTTCTTTCGAAATTATAACACATACTCATACTCCGATGTTGTGAGGCCGAGTTTGACGATTATGTCTGTATTACATAATAGATCATCATGTTTTTCATTGTTTAGTGAAGGTTGCAACCTTACCATCTGCCATTCAATGAAGTCTACCAAGTTCTCCCAGCAGCCTTCTACCCTATACATGGTATAGTTTACTGAGGCGACCATGCAAGCTAAAGTGCAAGAGTCAACACTATTTTTTTAACACATTTTGCCAATAGTTCAAGGGCCATGAATAGCCGTGGTTTAGCTGCATTGTGGAAGAACTATCGCCAGATCCTCGATGAAAAATGGCGTCATGTGCTATTGATATCGGTGCGAATGATTTACTTCATTTAGTAATATCCTACGTATCTATTCTGTAGCCTACTACTGTAGAACAGCGCTGAGCCGGCATGACTGCAATGCGACGGAAAAATTCTGCAAATTAGCGGGTGCATTAGTTATGGAGAAAGGACCTGAACGCTGTAGCTACCAATGGGTAACAGAATCAGCAGCACCAGCACTACATTCACCATGGAGGACGGTTGTACTGTAGCACTGTACAGCACAGCACGAATATTACAGAGTCTCGTGAACTCGGTCGAGACAGGCAATCAACACATAAAGCATTTAGAAATTCACTGGCACATGTCAAACTCTTCATCTGCAGAAAGATGCTTTGGTAATTGTATCGTCAGCGTTCAGGGATGCTACTAGTTGAATTTTTTGCATACTTTACATGATGGTATATTGAATTCAATAAAGGTTATTTAGAAGCAAATGGATTATGACTTACTTCTGTTGTAAAGTAAGTCTAAATAACCGCAAGACGTTCATCATTTTGTGCAAAAAGAGGATTTGATCTTCAAAGTATGACTCTAAACGGCCGTCTTTGGCAAAACTCGGAAGTGAGTCTGAAAGTAGAGGAGTGCGAGTACTGTCTGATACAACATCTCGCAGAATAGCGATCCTTCACCGAGCGAATAGTATAATTATTACATCGACGTTTAACTAAGTGACAATTGCTTTAGTCATCTCATTCTCTTCCTGTCCAAGCTGTACAGAGCAAATGGTGTCTTCTACCAGAGCCATGTTCTCCACATAGACCTCCTTTAATATGAAAGGATGTGTCTGTTCAGTGAAACAGGAAGACACGAGACAAACCCATACGCCTTCACCCTGCTGAAGACTTCTCGGGTGTCTGACAAGGCGATTTGTATACTTCAAACCTGTGCTCGTTTGAGGTAGATGCAGACTCAGTGTTGATCTGGTCGTGTTGCAACCACGTTAGGATGCTCTCTTCTCACGGTTTCGGACGCTCTCAGTGGTCGTCTTGAATCTGGATGGACATGGGCATGATCGGCTGTGGCCTGAACTCTGCTCTCGCACTACCTTCCTTTGGCGTGGGCTCGCCCATGATGTATCTTACCTGAGGAAGAATCACTTCAATTCACTCTTCACACACAAGTAAATTCAATTTACGCAACACCCTTCAAATTGGCAATACGTAAGGAGACTTTGATAAAGGGATGCAACGCGTGTCATAAAATCCTCCTCCTGAATCTTATCGAATTTCTTACATGAAGTTATATGAAAAATGACTGTTGTTTCTCTAGGACCACAGAGGTCACGAGAGTAGGATGCTGGCAACGGGCCAGGAACGGTCTGTACGGACAAAACTAACAGACCGACATTGCGCTTCGCTTTAAACATTTGAGTCACCCAAGCCACTCGTAGCAGCGTACATATTATTTCCATGCACTCCGTACATAACTTTCAGAAGAATCAATATGGTACAGAAAGTGCCGGGTTTATACGATGCAGCAGCAACATTAACGGTAGATGGTTAAAGGCAAGTTCTTACTGGACTGGGGTATCAGGCTGAGAGGGCTCTGTGGTGCATTTCTAGGCGTTGGCTCGGTCCAGTCCCAGCTGCGGAGCCGCCGGCTAAGAAAAGCGGAGTCAGAGACAAAGGAGAGCAAGTGGTGAGAGTCAGCCGGGTGCTGGGTGAGTGTGCAGACAGGTTCCGCTGGCTGGCTGTTGCGTTACGGCTCCAGCAGAATTGAGCAGCAGAGACGGTGTTTGGAGCAGAGGATGCGTTGTATGGAGTGACGAAGGGCAAGTGCACGCTGGTGAAGGGAACGAGTAAGAGAGTATTTACAGAGTGCGGATACAGTAATACATGCCTTCTTCATTTCCTTACTCCGAAAACTGCTGTTTTATTACAAAAAATACACCGTTCATTTCCACTTTCCCCAAATAGAAACCCTCCTTTGACCACTTCCACAGCCAAGCGATCTCGTAAAGTATTCTCAGGCTGGGAAGTGTTAGCTGCTTCTGAGCTATATATTACAGTATTTAATACGCATAGCATCTCGTTCCGATAATAACACTGCCATTTACATTCTGTTGTGTGTACTCCGTAGCAGCAGTCGATTTCGTCGCTTCTACGGCCACACCACCTCCACTTTCGTCCGCTGCTCTTCGTCTGAAATTTTCTTCTGCTCTTTTCACTCTCCATCTTCGCATCCTCCTTCATCACTTTACATCCCATCTCCCTTTCGCCTTCTACCTCTTTCATCCTCCTCAAAATCATCTCTCGACACCTCTCCTCTCATTTACTTCTTGTCTAGAAGTTAGGTCTTTGGCTCTGTGTGTCTTTGCTGATATACTCTGCCAATTCTAAGCTTCAACTTTTCTGGTTCCTCTAATTTCCGCACCTCTCATACAACTAGCCAGGAAAGCTCTCGTGCTCGCACCGAACTTCGACAACGAATAGCACAACGTTGCCACCTGTCACCTCACAATCATCATCCTTTTGCATCCTTCTTCTATCGTCATCCCGAACAACCCAGTAAAAACGTTGGCTGCAGGCACAAAAGGTGCTGATGTTTTGTTCTTACCAAGATAGCACGTCAACTGCATCGGCTACGTAGCAGAAATTCCACTCTCAGAGTACTCTTGGATCAGCCGTTGTGAAGAGAACCGACCTATAATTCATCATTTTCGGAGCTTATTTAGACATCTGGAGTCTTCTCTGTCGAAACTTACGGAAATAGCTGCAATTTTGACCGTCCAGCTCCTTTAATAACATATCTCGGAAGAATCTGGTATTATCAAGAGCTTCTATCGATCTCTTACCGGACGTTCAGCATAAGAAGCGACGCGTTCTCTATCGTTTGCCGCGTTATTTTCAAGATTCTTCTCTACGATTCCATTTACGAATTCCTTTTGTTCTCGGTATCGGGTATCGACAGAGGAATAGATCATTGTTTAATTTGAAGCGTTACGATTACAAAATTTCATCAGAGCCTAGGATCTGCATTGCATTTTCGTCTTAGAATATTCTATTCAAAAATCCTTTCAATTTCACGATTAAGAAAATAGAGCTGAGCTCGACGTTTAACGATTCCTGTGGAAACTGTCCCGGATATCTGACGACTTGCCATAGCATTTGGTATCCACTGTGACATTTTTCAGCATATTCCAGCAACTCATCTCCACAACTGCGTCAAAAGTCATTACTGATCATCTACCATTGTGCGACAGTATTGCACACTATCTCTCACGGTTAGCTATAAAAGTCAGCCTAGGGCACATCACACAAAAAGAAGGATACCGCCCTATTGCATGGAAGTAACAGTCTGAGGTGGGCTGTCTGTTGTTGGCGAGGAGCTTGAGTAGAAGCTCTTTACCCCATTTTGGGGTCAAGAAGAAGGCACAACCAGGACTAATTGTACCGAGCGTTGCTTGGGTTTGGGGTTGAATTATAACAGCCATAATCAACGCACCCTGTGAGCCTCTTCTTATAACCTCTCCGCAATTATGCCAACGTTTTACTCGCACGCAACGTCGCGGCGTTTACCAACGACGCCACCTGAATACTTTTTAGGATACAATGTTGGAGGTTACGGTCATTACTCGCAGCCCAAGGATTATCCGCACTTCTCGACCGAATATGGCTTGAAAAAGGACGAACCCGCCGAATACTATGGTTGTTATGGTTATGGGTCAGGCTATGAGATTGGTAAGCCTGGGTTCAACGGGTCTGGTCACTTTGCCGCTCCACCGCGCTTTGATCTGCTTTTCGATAACCGCCAGTATCATTCCATGGAAGTACCAGCAATGCATCAGCAAATGAAGGATCTGTCTGTTGGAGACCATTTCATATCTCATTATGGGGTACAAGAGCAGATTATGAATAACGAGGTTCAGAAGGAAGACAAGCCTATTGGCGGTGTATCTGCCAAGCTAGATTATGACATGGAGCGGATGACGGACTTTGTATGCGAGGTGTCTCAAGGAATGTATGCAATTCTTCAATCCCCCATCTGCTTTGCAGATGTTGACATTGTTCGAAGCATTCAACCAGGCTGCCCCGTGCAAGCAACATTTCGCAAATGGGTGTCACAAGTGCTATGTTCGACAAGGCTGCCCTCCGCTACCATCATTCTCAGTTTACACTACCTTTCTATACGAATGTCGAAGCTTGCGAACGGAGCTGGCTCGTACAAGGGTACTGACGGTCAGATATATCGCTTGCTGACAATTGCTTTACTTCTCGGAAGCAAATTTCTCGATGATAATACCTTCATCAACCGTTCATGGTCAGAAGTCAGCGGTATTAAAGTCGCAGAATTAAATCGTCTCGAAACCGAATGGTTGATTAGCATCAAATTTGATCTTCATCTTGACCCGTTGGAAGCTCAAGGTTTTGCCACATGGCAAGCTCATTGGCAGCGCTATTGCACTCACGCAGCTACATCAGTCCCTTCCATAGCTAAAGTAGCAGATCTTATGCCTCTTGACACGAGGACGGCCAACCAGTCGAACATTTCTCATCAGCCAATTTCAGCCCCTGTTTATCCGCAGATGTACCAGAGCTCATCTATGCTTGCATTCTCGGCCGATCCACGGCACTCGCGCTACAAACCAGCTTCGTTCTCACATTACGATGGCTGGAATGGTCCTCGATCTGCAAGCGACGCTTCACCCACTTCAGCTCCTCATTCTGGACCTACCACTCCGGATTACTTTATCGGGAGCAGCGTCTGGAACCAAGGGAATGTTTTTTCTCAGAATAGCGCACCTGGGTTTTATGGCTCCCAGCAACCACAATCTCAGTGCAATTTCATGCCGCATCCTACTTTACCTACGGCGCTGCCTCGACAGTCTACTTTCGGCTTGGGTACTTTTTGCGATAATGTCAACTATCGACCTGGTGTCACACCTTATCTGTTTAATCACGGAAGCAGGCAACAGGCAGTATCAAGCTAAGAACCGGTGTCATCTGCTTTACACCAGTCTTGAGCTACCCAATCGGCACATGCCGGTCTCTTAACGAAAAAAAAAATTAAAGAATTTTTGGTCCAGATAGTGAGGATTTTCTCTGATAACTTTCGCATGTTTTGTAATTTACCTCATTGGGCATATTTGGCGACAATGCAATTACTTCATTTCTGGCGAATTGATAGCCAATGAGTGTTCTCTCTCTGTTATTTTCTTTCATGCAAGGCTTTGGGGTATAACATATTTCTCTATATGCTCGTTCTATCTTCTTCCTCTCCATTGACAAAAGGGACATTTATTTCGTTTTCTTTCAAAAGGTGTTTGATGGTAATAGACTGGTCATGGTTATTCAGGTTACGCCCGGATTAGCGGATGGATTTTCTTCATATACATATTTTGATTCTTTCTTGCATCTATTGGGATATATTTCACTGCTGCGCTTTTGTTCTCTGTGCTTAAATTGCAAGAACATTGGTTTGCAAAGTTCTTTTGTTTTGCTACTTTTACAATATTAGTTTCACTACAATGTGATCGATGTCGTTTGCTGTGTATTGCCAATTGCACAATTTTAAGGTTTTTCTTTTCTCATTTTATGATATGAAAAGTTGCTCTTTGCTTTTACATTTGAACTTCTAGTTTCGTTTATACTTTCTTTAGCAAGATGCTCTGGTTATAGTGGTTGATTACTAATCTCTACTGGTATGTATTTCTCTGTTCGCTTAGTTTCTTCTCTTAGACTACGTTAAGGAACATGTTACTTTGTACACACGCTGTTAGACTCTTACTTCAATTTGGCGATGATCATGTCATTTTATTATAGTTCAACTGCTCTCTTCTACGATGGTAGCATCTTCAATGGCTCGACTTGATTGCATGAACAGTTGTTGCTATATTTATCTTTTGTTCCTTTGAAATGGACATTTATCGACTTTCAGATCGTATAACAGCTGAGTGATTGTGCTAGAATATGGATTTATGGCTATTTGACTATGTTGCATACTTCCACCTTGATGTGGTAATAAATACATATTTATTAGAACGTCGAGTTTGACGTTACTGAAGAGACTCAAGAAGCACATTCAAAGATATACAATATGGTTTGAAAGTTCCCACAATAAGAGACTAGATTGAATATAACTTCGCTTCACGCTAAAATAGTGACCTTGAGGCTCTGAAGCCCTGGAGGGTAGCTTCAATCTCTTCCTTGCATAATTATTCTGTCCCTTTCTCCTAGCTATATCGAATTCTAACGGTTGTTTTACAGCACGACAATCTGTACAACATAAACATGTATATTAAGAATATAGATAATTGAAACCCGTGGGGTGACGAATTTAGTCGCTATATTTGCTATGCGCCTGTAACACAGCAAACCCAGTTAACTGTAAGGTGACATTGCTGAATAGGTCACGTGCATTGCCAACAGCGTTCTTGTGTTAGTATAAAGTCATTAGTACCACCTACCGATTGAGATCTTTTGGTAGTCAACATCTTGCAAATCAATCGGACGCTCATGCTCGCGAACATCGCAACACGAAAATTTAGTATTGTCGAAGGACTATCTCTAAAAATTCATGAAGGACCAGCAATACGAATTATCTACCAAGCAATCTTCAATTGCTATGTTGTCCCAATCTGATTCAAAAAGTGGTTTGGCAATGAATTGTCTTCACAAGTGGACCGAAATGTATAGGGATAAAGGTTGAACGGAAGACAAAATTGAAGTCTCTTCATTTTATTTTTTTTACCTGAATCTAAGTAATGATGAATATTTTTGTCTGGCCGCACCATCGTCTAGCAGGTTTTTGCCCTGTTACCAAGGGATGTTTCAGATTTGGAAGAAATTGAGTGGACGAAAGTGCAATCACTGTCGCTTGTACTTCCACCAGACTCAAACAGCTGGAGTTTCTCTGATTACCACGAATATTATTGTCTTGAGAATACTTTAAGGATCTACATGCGACATGAACACCTATCTAGTCAGGATGGATTCGACAATCACATTCAGTTCCTGGCGGCTAAACCTTGCGGCACAGTCAGCTGTGTTACAGAGAAGTAACGGTCCTCACCCGTTGTATTCTGTCTTAAAAACTAAGAATCTGCCGCTAAGTGATTTGAAGCGTTGGATTCTGTTATGACATAGCATTTTATAGTCACTTAATTGTTATTTCCTTTATTGATGTGTTAAAATGTCAAATATTTCCGAAGAAGACGCCCGGAAACTTATCAACAAATGTAGAGTCAAAAATGGTGGCATGACTGATGCTCATCTTGCTAGTACCGATCCTGAAGTTATAGAAATGGTGCATGAATTGAGGCGACAAGTATCTAGTTCACTCAAGCTGTATAACTTGAATTCCTACCGAAATAAATCAACTAACATTTATCTAGTTTTGTTAAGGACTTGTATTCAAAAGATACCCGGTTCTTATACGAACTCATACAAAATGCGGAAGATAATTGCTACTCTAGCGTAACCGCGAATGGCAAAAAGCCTTTCTTAGCTTTTGAAATTTATAAAGATAAGATTATCATTGATTCAAATGAAGATGGATTTTCAGAGAACGACATAATAGCTATTAGCTCCACGGGAAACTCTACAAAGAAGCAAAGAAAAGGGTACATTGGTGAAAAGGGTATTGGTTTTAAGTCAGTTTTTAAAATTGCAAAAAAGGTCCATATCCAGTCCAGGCCCTTCTCTTTTGTCTTCAGACATACCAAAGAAGATGACGATGGTGGTCTCGGGTTGATTACACCGTACAGTGAGGATCCTAAAGAGCTTCCGGAGGATGTGCGCACGCGAATAACCTTATTTCTAAATGACACGGTCCAGTCCGTAGAGCTTGCTGACGACCTCCGCCAAATCCCTCATACGCTTCTTATGTTTTTGACCCAAATACAGGAACTGTCTATATCGATCTGCTTGCCAGACCAACCAGTATGGGCTGTTCGGTATCTAAAAGAAGAGATTGAAAAGAAACAACTCTTCATTACCAAGATCAACAGAGTTACGACGGAAGTAGATAATATTTCAACTACGGAACAGAAATATTACACAATGAAAAGCGATTTAGATGACTTACCTGCCGATGAAGCCAGAACGTACCGTGATGGTAGTACCATTGACTCCACAACAGTGGTTTTAGCTTTTCCGATCGATGACCATTCTGAGCCAATTGTCGAGCAGCAGCATACCTATGCTTTCTTACCTTTGGGCAGTTTTGGTTTCAGATTTCTAATTCAGGCTGACTTCATCACTCAAGCCAGTCGCGAAGATGTAGTTCATTCGAAGAGAAACGTCGCCATTCTGGACGGCGTCGCCGATCTGTTTGTTAAGTCTATATTTGTCCTTTATAAGCGTTCTTTACTTAAGTATACCTGGATGAGATATCTTCCTGATGAGTCTATTACAAACGAGTTCTGGGCAATGTTAAGAACTAAAATTCAGAAGAAACTTAAAAACCCTCCTATCTTGGAGTCCTGGAGTGGCAACGGTCCCTACAGGCTTACTACTCTTCGCAGAGTACCTGCAATCTTCTTAGATGAAGAAGGCGAGCCCCTTTTGCGTGACATTGATGATGAAGAGGTTTATCTATCGTCTCAATATTCATATCAAGACTGCAAAATCCTTCAAAAATATGGAATGGACGAATTGACCTATAGATTGGCACTCGACCGTCTACAAGCTGACATTTCTAATCCTAGCCGATCTAGGTGGATGCTCAACGACCATGTTGGCAGTTGGAGGACTCGAATCTGTAACCGATTATTAGACGTCTTTACATCATGCCCAAAGGAGTTGCAAATTGACCTGAAGAAGCTAAAGTTGATCCCACTATGCGACGGCCTGTGGGTTTCAACTTCTAACTTTAACAAATTTTACTTCCCAATGACCACCGGAATTTCTATCCCCACAGATCTGGGTCTGAATCTCATCGCCCCTTTCGCGACCAAGAACAGTGCTTGGCTCGAACTTCTTGAGCAGATGGGCGTGCGTAGATGCCAGCAGTCTTATGTGGTGGATTTAGTTCACGATAAGTACGGACCATCAAATCTGGATGGGCTTCAACTAGATAGCGCAGTCAAACATATTTCATACTTATATTTAGCTCAATCAGAGGAAAATACAAACTGGGCCCCACATATCAGGTTTATAAACCAGCATACCTCACTACTTAAAAACTACGAATATCTCTACTTCCCTACTTCTGAAGGTGAGTATAGCCCTGTAGAGCTTTTCCGGACGATTGACCAGCTTCCTGGTTGCGCAGTACACTACCTGCACGAAGATTATGTAAATGCGGTTGGACGAGAAATCATCATTAACTGTAGATCTTGGACAGCATGGCTTGAAGAGGTAGCTGGTGTGCGTAGAGTTCCTAAACTTCTTAATAATCGCTCGGATGGATTGTCAAAAGAGCTACAGTATATTATTGATTATCGGTCAGATAAGCTGTTAGGATTGCTGAAATGCCATTGGAATTACTATCGCAGAATGAGTGATCGTATAAAGGAAATCTTACAAGGGAGCAAAATACTCCTAGAGAACGGAAGAAGAAAGCCAATGTTGGAAACATTTCTACCTCTTCCCACGCTTAAGCGGATTGCTGTGGAGCTCCACCTATCTGAAAAATTTCCGTTCTTAGCCACGACTGAAACTGTTCGGGACGAGGAATTGCAAGATTGGACATTCGTAAAGGGTTTTTGCATTGGTATCGATGAGGACTTGGAATTTTACACTCAAGCCTTAATGACATATGTTCAGTCTAATAAAGGTATCGACAGTGATCTAGCAGGAAAGGACTTGTCGACGATATACAGAAAGATCCAACAAACATGTGGCAAAGATCAAGGACATGTGCGGTAAGTCAATCATCGTCAATGGTCTATCTCAATTTGGCAATTGACGATGAATTAGAAAAGTATTTGAAGATGCAGTTATCTGGTTGCCAGCATCATTAAGTACAAAGTATACATGGGCGTCGTCTGAGGTCTGTGTATGGGAGGGTCCAAAATGGTTAGACTCTAAGCAAACTCTGAAGTGCGAATTCTACATTGGGTTTGAGCATTTATTCAAGGTGTCATTGGGAATAATGGATGTGTCCCTCGAAGATATTACAGATGACTTGTTCCTGTTGAAAGGGAGTGGAGATGATACAGGTGCATGTGCTGATGATAATGATGAGCTTTACGACGAAGTTATAAAGCGATATGACTATATTTGGCAAAACAAAGATAGATTAATTAACCGGGCAGAGTTACAGGCTTCTTTCGAAGCCAATGAGTTGATATACCTTCCAAAAGAGCGCGCCTGGTGTCCGCCATCGAGATGCGTTTGGGCTAATTCAGATGTTCGAATTCCGGAGCGTGCTTCAATTGCCGACATATATCCATCGAGAAAAACATTTTTCACAAGAGAACTGAACGTTACCGAACCAACAGTCGAGATGTACATAAGATCTCTGATCCGTGAATCTAAAGGACAATCATGCGCTTCACGCATGAAAGAGACTATGATAACAATCTGCAGATTAGGCGTTGAAAAAGCTGATCTCTCAGATCTTCTAAACGCTGAAGTCTTGCCAATCAAACTATCTGGTGGGGCGAGCACGTTCACTTCAGCTTCTTCAAAGGATGCGTCAAAGGACTTTGCTATCATAGAGAATGAGAACCACTCAAGAGCTTTCGCTGGTAAACTTTCAGTGTTGGATTTTTCTTTGAAAGAAATTCAGGATACAAGACCGTTTCTTGTAGCACTGGGATTGAAAAACCGGTTTTCCACGAAGCTTGTGGAAAAAGTCACAAAGGTGGAAGGAGGCTCTCTGGATCGTGAACTTACCAGGCAGTTTCGTAGAAAAAGCCCGTTTATTTTACGGTAAGTTGATTTATCTCATCAATGGAGTAGTGATTATAAAGATATTTAATACACAACAGACTAACATGAGTTCAGGTGGGCCTTGCACTTCTCTCGTATGTCAAAACATTCGGATATCGCTTCATTGCATGGGAAATTTCGGGGTTTAGAGATTTATTTGAGTGACAATATCAGAAGCTCGTTACTTGTCCGGCTTGGTAGATTGACGATTGAGGGTGCATCAACACAAGCCGAAGTTTCTCTAGAAGAAAATGCTGGCACGTTGAAGTTATTTTTGCCAATCAATGAAGATAGCTGTGAAATTTGTATCGAGTCCAGTCTTCCTCGCAGCTTTTGCAAATACTTGAACATTGTGGAAGATGCTGCCAATCGTACTCTCAGCTGCATTTTTCGTAGGGAGAGGACAAATGTAATTAATGGTATATTAGAGAATGAAGGCGTGAGTAACGTTGAATTTGACTTTGATGTCACGGATGATTCGTTAGCAGAGTCAAGGGATGAAAACGTTAGTGATGCTGATGAAGGTTCTCCTGCTGTGGATGGACAATCAAGGGTATCAAATGTTGCATCTGTAGAAAGTGAGCTGTCGAAACTTGGATCAGACGATGAAACTATTGTTGACGGTACTGACGACATAGTTCATACAAGTTATGGCGGTCAGTCGCTTGAAGCAGATAGACAGCCGCGACTTGCAGAGGGACAATCATATGTGAAAAGGTCACATTTCATGCCCAGAAGCGATTTGTCAGAGCCGGTAGCTCCGCCACAATTCGGAGAGGTTCAAGAAATAGCATACAAGCGAGTCCTCGAGAACGTTGTTCAGGCTGCACAGGAACGCGCTCAAACTGAACGTTTCCAGCCGACAAGAACGGTTTCTCGGCAATCATCATCCTGCAGAGCCTTGTCTCGGGACGTTGTTCAGCAGGCCTTTGAAGGACGTTCGCTAGAGCGTGATTTTCGGCTCGGAGCGGCTGGGGAGCTTTTTATGTATGAGTTTTTGAAGAAGTATGGTCTTCCTGACTTCGGTATTGCGAATTGGAAGAGCGAGATCAGAGGTAGAGTCGCAGCGCACTCGGACTACAGAGACCTTCGGGGTTGCTATGATGCCAATGCGAAAGCTGACATTGAGTTTCACGACACTGCGGGCAAGTTTACTTCTCTGCTGCTTGAGAACGGACTTTTATCGGTGTTTGGGAAACCTGATAAGCCGTACTATCACATCGAGGTTAAGTCGACAACGAGCAAGGTCTGGCAAGAGCCGTTCTTTTGAGCAGTGCGCAAGAGCAACATGTAAGAACACGGTTCTTGTTTTTTTGTCTATGCTTTTTAGTTTTCCTGTTGTTCCCAGCATGAAGAAAGTCATCAGTCCTGGCAGCGCTGACCTGTGCTCTGAAAACTAGATTCGAAATAGCAGATATTCACTGTACGGCTTTCCTGAATCGAAGCCCATCTACATCATCTGCCGAATCTTCAACCTTGGCGCCGGCGACGAGACGGGCGTGCATCTGTATGTGAATCCGCAGGCGAAGAGGGAGAGTGGAGAGTTGGAGTTTTCGGCGGAGAAGTGGATTGTCAGGCCGGTGAAGATGCCGACAGGCGTGTGTGATTTTCAGTGGAGTTGATGGGGTGGAGTGGGTTGTGATGGGTTGGACCATGATGTTTTGGCTTGGTGGCTAATGTGTGACTGTAAGAGCTGGCTCTTTTGTGTATAATCTCTGGTTTCTATATTCTTTGTATTTATTTGTTTCTTTCTATCCATATATTGATTTTTGTTTATCATTCACCTTTTGCGGTCTTTTGTCGCTTTTGTACCATGCACTACAGTTGACTGAGTAATCGTTACTGCAGATTCTAACTTACGTACCGTTTTCTCCTTAAATGATTTTTCTTCGTAAAAATATTTAGGTATAAACTTTCTTTAATACTATGTGTTGTACCTCCAGCTTAGCTTGTGTTTCTATCGACTATTACCATCCCGGTCGTTACATATATGTCATTCTCTACTCGATAGCATACCATCTCCTGCTATCTTACACCAACACCACCTCTACCCAGTCTTAAACCACACAACGACCACGACCTATTCTTTTCTTTTCTTTTCTCTCCTCTTCTCTTCTCTTTTTTTGTTTTGTTTTCTTTTCAGTGGACACAGTCTGAAGAGTCTGAAACTCAACCATCACACCGCAATCTACACATAATATACGCTATCTGAAGAGTACAAGAGGCTGAAGCGAGCAGCTCTTGAAAGTACACACGTTGAACTAGCTTCTTGACATTTAGTTTTGGCGCGTACGAGTGTTTGGTTATACACCTTCGTACACGAATCTGGTTTTAGGGTTTGGCTATGACTTTGGACTCCGAATTTAAGTTCGAGTTCGAGTTCGAGTTCGAGTTCAAGTTTGCTTAATAAGTGTATACCTATACTCGAGCTCGAAAGTCAATAATTTAGGCGGATATCTGAAGATGTCCAACGATATCCCCATAATTCCCGCGCGGTCAAACTCTTCTTTTATGTTTTATTTACTTGTTTTTCGTATGTTAATCTCTCATTCTGTCTTTTACTTCAGTGTAGCTATCTTGCATCTTCTCTTTTGATATTTATTCTTTTCTCACTGTGTCATACAATTGAAGGAGGAAGGTGGCTGCAAGGGTACTGTTTTATTGAAAGTAATTTTTCGTTCCGTGTATAAGTTAAGCTGGGGAGGGAGGGCGCGAGGCTCCGTTTGTGGAAATACTCATGTTTGGAAAAAATTTCATGTCTGAAGTTGTAACATCTATATAATACATCACATCTTATATGTTGTGTGTTATATGTAGTATATAAAGCGTACTTGGTGAAGAATGAGTTTTGATCTACTAACCGTTTGGCTAACAAGTTCTAGAGTAGAATACCATCCGGAATAGGTGGATACATCATTATTCAGATCAAGCAGTACTAATCATATAACATAGCATTCATCACTCATAAGTCGTTTCTGTACCGTTTTATTATTCTCTTTGCTGTTTACATATCTATCCTACTTAAGTATTAACCTGTTTGGACGATGGCGATGTTAAAAATATGTTACTGTAGGTACGAGTGTTTATTGGTGGTAAGAGGCAGTGATTGTATATTGTGTTAATAATATCAATGATATCAACAATAATATGAATCGTTGATTTAACTAAGATGCCATGCAGCACTGTACAGACCAGCGGTACAGCTAAAGAATAACCAAGTATGAATCATCACCCATACAAGATGAAAGCAAGTAATTTAAGTGGTTTAAATATCATCAGCATTACCAACGTTATCAATACCATCAGTCATGTCAAAAGTCATCAAGAGTAGTTATTACAAGAAACCAAGAATTAAATCATTGTACTTTAAAAACCAGACTCGCCACGCAGCGACCAAGAACTATCGTAGTAGCTGGTAAATAGTAACAAAAGATCAAGGACATCAACCTCCCACAAAGCCAGAACCGTAAAAGACTATAGCATACACGGATGAAAAAGCCAGTACAGATAACATATTACAAGGGTATACGAAATACTCGACTGATACCAGAGGTGTCCGATGTGTAATGGGAAAAGGAAATTAAATTAGCATTGCAAGAGAAGACAAGACCAGGCGAATGATAATTTATTGAAACATCCCAGACAAGAAGAAGAATGGCTAGTGCTGGTAACAGGGCAGCAAGGACAGCAAGCCAATGACGAACGTTAAATTAAAGGTGGCTCGCAGCATAATGGGCCAGGAATGCGAAATGAACAGGAAAGTAAAAACAGAAAGTAGCCGGCAGGGAACGAGCACCAGAGCAAACAAAAAAAAACTTTTGTCCCTAATGCCAGACGCCCAGTTCCCATAACTGTGAACAACACATAAGATTCCATTGTTACATGATCAGAACGTAAAGGAGAAAACACATACACTAATACATAAACTTTTGTTACTGCTGACGTAAAGTCATAAACGTCATGAAACGTAAAAAGACATCCTCGAACCGTGTAAAATTATGAACCCTATAAAGTCTGAACTTCATCAGCTCTCCGCTTCATCTCACATGTCAAATTTGCCGTTGTTGAAAATTCCCCCATCATCAGGTTCGCCAGAAGATAAGATGCCACTCATCCGGTTCGGATCATTTCGAGCATTGCTAGACTTCGAAGTAGACCGATGCCACTTATCGTCTGCTTCATCCTCTCCCTTGCCCTGGCTCATCTCGTAATCGTCGCTCTCGCTCACACTGTCACCCTCCTCATCGCCCTCTTCCTCCATGCGATACAGACTTGAAGATCCACCAACATTCTTCTCAATGACACTATCGTCTACAAACGTGAATCCCTTAAAGTTTGCTTGCATAGTGGGCGACAGAGGCGTCGACGCAGGCCCAAGACCCGATGCCAGAGCTGCAGCGCGAGCATTGAGCGACGAAGCATTCCCGCTCAGTGCTGTAGTGAATTCCGGATCAAAATTGGACACGTCAAGCTCAGACTTGAGTTTGGGTTTAAATGGTGGAACGACATTCTTCTTTGCAAGTGCTTCCCAGTCAATGTCAGAAAAGAAGAGATGTTTCTTGAGCTCCTCCGCATCGCCGTTAGCACCGAGCCGATGTCGCGGATTACGATTAAGTAGTCCCTTGACAAAATTCCGACCCTCGGTGCTGAGAGCATCTCTTGGGAAACGGACCTTTCCAAAAGCAATGTTTTTGTACATCTGTTGCGTCTCTTCGGCATAAAAAGGACTCCAACCGCAGCACATTTCGAAAACGAGCACACCCAAAGACCAGAAATCCACCATCTTTGTATAGCCAGCCTCATCTAGCAGTACCTCGGGAGCCAAGTACTCTGTCGTACCGCAAAACGTAGTCGTCTTGTCGTCCTTGGTCAAATTGGCTTTGGACAACCCAAAGTCACAAAGAGCAATGTGCCCATTTGCATCAAGAAGAATGTTCTCTGGCTTAAGATCTCTGTAGACAATATCATGCTGGTGCAGATGCTGCAGGGCAAGGATAAGTTCGGCAATGTAGAACTTGGCGCGATTTTCCTGGAATCGACCTTCACGTTGAAGATGCCAGAAAAGTTCCCCTCCAGACATGTAATCTGTTACCAAGTAGAGGTCGGCAGGCGTTTGAAAGGAAAATTTGAGGCCGACAATAAATGGCGAATCTGTCTTGGCCGTGCGGACCAGAATGTTACGCTCGCCGACGGTATGGGCCACCTCCTTCTTCTGGACAATGGTCTTTTTGGACAGCACCTTCATGGCACAGATTCGGCCCGTGTCCCTCTTCCGCACCTGAAACACTTGGCCAAAGGTGCCCTTTCCGATCAGCTTAAGAATCTGAAAGTCCTCAGGACCGTGTCTTCTCTTGCTACTTGACTGATATCTGATGCGTACGCGAATTTCGCCGCTAACATCGTCGCCTTCACCACTGTCTAGCGGGTCCAACTTAAACCAACCTTCGTAAGGCGATTCGTACTCCTTTATGTTGGGTTTGATCCTTACGTGGCCTAAGAAAGCTTCCTGGTGAGACCGATCATACACCGAAATGTCAACCTCTGAACTCTCTTCAACAACATCACTAAAACGACACGTTAGCTTTCTTGTCAAATATGTCATTTACACATGTATAAGGTTGTCAGCAGAAAGTAGCGCTCTCGGAAAACTCACAAGGTTGCCTCATGGCCCCATCTTGGGTTGATTGCTTTGCCGCCAGAGCCTACCTTTGCCTCTCGGGAGTCATTAACGCTAGCGTTACTGTTCTGTCGACTCTTTGTTGTTGGGATAGCCATCGGCCGTCTTAGATCGCTGCCGGTCTGCTTTATCACAGACTTTTCACCACCCAAGACTTTCCGATTACCTGAACTTTCAAATGCATTATTGACAGGGCCTTTGGAGATATACTCCGACCACTGAAACTGACACACAACGTATGGGTCGACACTGGGTCTAATGTCACGGCCCTCTGATATAAGTACTGATAGCTTGCCCTTCGGAAGCGACGGTCCGTTCTCGTCTGTCAGGGAGTTGGGACTTCCCTTGGACGGCGAGATCGTGGTGGCTGTGCGCTTGCTGTCTTGCGACTGACTTCTCGGAGAGTAAGGGGGGGTATTCTGAGCAGGGTGGCGGTCACCACCGCCATGAGTTAGTTTCCTGAGCTCATCAGTGGGCTGAGAGCCCGAACGAGGTCTTGAAGCAGAAGATAGAGATGTTACGACTGGGTTGGATAGTTTTGCGGCGGCAACGGTGGTGGACAGGGCTCCAGTTAGCGGAGAGGATGCAGCATAAGTATGACGGCGATCAAGGAAACCAGGACGAGCTTTTTGCTGCGTTCTGTCCTCCTGTAAGTTGCCGGCCCCTCTGCTGAACAGTCTGCCTGGTTTCAGCAGGGTTGAGCTGCTCGCACGCGAATAAGCTGATGCGGCTTCTGAGCGAAGATCGACAGCTTTGTCGATACAAATGTTCACTGACGTCGAAGAGGGCGAAGAGATGGTAGACGGCGAAGTCGGAGGCGTAAGAGACGTTGCAGAGTGAGGACGTTCGTGAGATGAGAGCGAGTGTGCATTAGAACGGTCGTGATGTCCGTCGACAGATGTGACATCATCTTGACCGGGACTGAAACGTTTGAGAAGAGGTGTCTGCGCTTTAGCGTAGTCCAAACCACCACCGTTGTCGCCACTTGAACGTGGAGGGGAAAGAGACAGGTTTCGTGAAGGCGCTGATGGGCGTACTTGCAAACCCAAACTAGACTGAACAAGTTTGGGACGATAGCAGAGAGATGAACGAACCTGGCCAAGAGAAGAAGTGTGGCTGATGCCTGGCAGCCGGCCGTCAACAGGGTTGGGATGTGGCGTGACTATTCCGCCTGGAGGGGTGAGACAGTCTGAGCGGATATGATCGTTTAGTGGCGAGAAGTGATCTTTTGGTGTTTCTGAAAGCGATCTGCTAGCAGGAGACGAAAGAGCAACGTTAGCCATGACTTGCATCTTTAGCCATCGGTCAAGTGTCAACAAAAATGTATAGAAAAGAAGTGTGCAGTTTATCGACTGATATGAGACTCCTCAGGTAGACGAACGTTAGATGTATTAGGAAAAGAGCAAGATACGAAGACTGGAAAGAAAACGATCCATTGGACGGGATTGCTGACTATGTCAACAACAAGAAAATTCACATGACTTTCAGATGCTAAGCTTCTGCGATAAGAGGTTTTGACGCAGCAAAGAATTTACTCGAGGTAAAGGGTAAGAAAAGGACAAATGTGGAAAGTCGTCAGATGGCCCGGAGTGATGGCCATTCAGGGAGATTGTTGACTGGGTGCACACATGGATCGCAGAACCATTCAGGGAATGCCGACTGTGGCAATTTGGGCGCAGGTCTACTGTTGCTCCCCAACAAAGCCGTCATCCCAAAAAACGTGGTCGTTCCGAGCTGGCATGGAGAGGTTGGCAGGAAAAGACAGCTGGAGCGCTGCTGAGTAAGCAGACTCAACCTTTTGCGTTACGCAGACAGCCGGAAGGGTAAGAAAGTCTGGTGACGCGAGCGATTATAGCAAGACATTTTCCAGCTGGATTAATTCGCAAGTCGGCGCCACTGTACCAATAAGCTGATTGCTTTATGTTGCAGCATATCCAACGGGATGCTCAAAGTGGTGAGACTGTTGCTGAGAAAGATCGAGCAGGACTGTTGTAATCTGTGATTTTTGAATTTCTTCGTTTCGCTGCCAAAACGGCGATTTTCAGACTCTGCAACAATGCTTGCACCGATAGCCTAAAAATGCACAATGACGGTCTTCTGCTTTGACTGTGTCTGGTATTCTACAGTGATCCTCACCGCCGCTATGATGGTATTGTTGAGTGTTTGCTGTCGCTCCGATGTGTTGTTATTTTTGGTGCCATGTCTCTGTATTTGCAAGTACTGTAGTTGTGCAGTAGGAATATCTCTGGTTATTGCTTCTCGATTGCTGCTTTCACAGTCCCAACAAGCTCTTGGTGACAAGGTAGCGCTGGTAAGTAGGTTGACTTGGCTCCCCCACCACAGACACCCCAGCAAAGTGAGTGGACGCTACTGTCATACACTACATTGGCACGTCGCGCTTGTCATCCCTCATCTTCCTCTCAATCTTCACAAGATTTTTAATATGTATGAAATGTCCAGTGGTAGACGCCACGCCGCAATAGGCCTCGGTTCCGCGACCCCCACGAGGGCTAGTGTTGATGAAGCATTCCCAGTCCTTTTCTTCCCAAACAAATCGAAAGCGGAAAAAGAAAGTAAATAAATTGTGGAACGGCGCCGATGCAGCAAACATCGCATAGCGTGTTCGATGGATGGAAGAGTGGTAATTAATGGAAAACAGGTATGAATATCGAGCAAGGTGCGAAAGAAGTAAAGATCACAGTGGAGATGTGAAAAAGTAAAAGTGTTGACTTCATGAGTATAGATGGCGGCGGAGATGTGAGAAATAAAAGTGGTGACCTCATAGTAAAGATCACAATGGAGATGAGAGAAAATAAAAATGTTGACCTCATGAGTTTGATGGTGGTGAGGATCTCATACTTACTTTTGGTCCTGTCGAGCTGCTACATTGTTGGCGTTTTGAAGTTCTACCATCACTTTGAGTGGAAGTCAAAATAGAGCAAAAAGTAGCAACGATCTGCTGTCGCCTGTGATCCGATCTGTCTCGATAAATCTGTAAGTTTGTTCCCCCTTCTTCCTCTCTCTTTAGAAGCGAGAAGTGAAGCCTACTTTCTCAGTGTGTACGGATAGAAAGCAACACAGGCGTGTGATCGGTTCCGGAGATGAGTAATATTAGTTGTATGAGTGTGAGTGTGCGTGTGTTGTTGTTGTTGTTTTTTTAGCGTTGTTGTGCGCCGGAGTGCCGTGGATCGATCCCCAAAGCCCAGCAGCACCGAGTGCGAATCTGTGCTGGAACTGTCGGTTGGAAGTTGCCTGATATCATCATAAGCATTCTAGTCTTTTGTTATTTTTTCAAGATGGCCGGAATCTTCCTCATCTTACTCAGACTTTCGCGAGAGCACAGCCGGTATTAGAAGATGATGGTGTTTCGTATTATTAGCTGGTTGTCAGTCGTGCTGAGGTATTGTTTATAGTATTAAAATTAAATGTGTGTGGTGATTAGATTAGTGGTGAGGTAGTTTCAGAGCGAAGGTAAGGTTGATTGGAAAACTAAAATTATAAATCAAACTTTTGGTGGTGCGTTGTAAATGCTACGAAGGGCGTCGAGACGAGACGAAGAGAAGAGTGAAGAAAGCGAAGAAATAAATAAATTGGAAAGTAGAAGATGGTGGCAAAAGGGGGAGCGGAGGGTTGGCTTATTATATCAGGATGGAAGGGCGTGAGAAGGCAGCAGAACATTCACGATCTCGAGGGACAGCGGTAAGAAGTGAGGGTTGAATGGAAAGTGTTGAAGCCTCGTTTCTGTTTGTTTTTGAAATTGCTGTGTCAGTGTTAGAGTGTCGTGTAGTGTATTGTTTGTGTGCAGGGTGAGGAAGATGGGATGAAGCTGTGGCTTTTCCAGGGATTTACTATTAATATTAATACAGCCTCGCATGTACGGAGTACTGTACAGGACGAGTAATTCAGTATTATTTAATAGATAATGTTATTGAATTCGTATAATCGATGAATGCTTAACCATCTAGTGTTACTATTGTATGTTACAGAGTGAGAGTAAATAAAGACTGGCTGTGAGTGGACTGACTGATGCAAGATGGGAAAAAGGGTCTTTGCCGCTAATCCTCTTCCTGCACGATGGCCGCTTCAGGCTGGGGGAGGCTGCTATCGTCGATGGGCAGAGCCGTCCTCGAGCATCGAAAGGGGACCCTCTCTCTCGTCAGGGTCTCAAACGGCGGACTGCGATGGAAGGGGCTTCCATTCGCCAGATCTGAGGCTTGACGGCGACGGGTATTAATAAATACTCAGTATTCAGTACGAGTACGGAGTACTCCGTAATATTCACTATTAATGTTACTAATTAGCATTCACCATTCCTGTCTACTGTTTCACCATCACCATCATCATCATCATCAGTGATCTTCTGTTCTACATTGCTGTAGTGGTAGACTTAATTCATATGTATAGATACTACTGAATTAATATCAATCATTATTGACGGATGCTACGCATGAGAGCATTCGTCAGGAATTCATGGCTTTCACAAACCCAACTCCACTACATGGCAATGGCAAAAATGTGTGGAGCATACAAGTGTTTACTGATCTGTACGACCGTTGGCTGTTGAGCATCACTGGTAACACCGCCTCCTGCCTTGAGATTGACTCTGTCACTGCAGGACTCGTGAAGAATGATGTTGCTGGTGCTTGCCAGGACTGGTCGGATAATTTAGTGCTGAACCAAGCCCTTCATCGTCTTCTTCCAAAACCAGGATGCGACTTTCCATTTTCAGGGTCTTGAGCGTTGCTTGTACTACTACTGACAGTCACAATAAGTAAATGTGCAGCACAACTCTCAATCCCGGGCCGCGATGGATCACGTCTCGTGTTACCCGGTGCGAAGGGAGTCCAGTATTAATAGTACAGAATTAGTACAGTCCAGTATAAGTACAGTCCAGTAATAGTACAGTATTTCATGCTATCTTGGCTGCTTTAGGAAATGTCTTTCGTCATCAGGCATTTCAATACTGACCATCTCTCTCTTTTCCACCCTAAAGTCGGGGATCCTATGGCAAGATGTGAAACATTGATGCTCGTCATCCAGCACCACCATCCACTCTGTGCCCTTAGTACGGAGTATAATTAGCTTATTCAACAACATACATCTAGCCAGTACCGATGGATATTATAAACGAGATAGGCCACGACGCTGACACGTGCAAGAGAGAGTCCATCACGTCATGACCGACTTAGTGCGAGTAGGGCATCTCCTAGTTTGACGATCACGTTCTACTTGATACTAAAACGGATTACCAGAACAGCCTCATCTCAATGCTCTCGACAGAGGCAACCCAAGAGTGTTTCAGTATTCTTCGTTAATAATACTCTCGTTGAAGGGTAAAGCATGATTGGCCTGGATTCGGACGACTGATGAGAGTAAGAAGGGTGAAGGCTACTTGTTAGAATAAACATTCAACAACATGATGTGATTATCAAGTCTGCCAATTCGATGCTGACAGACTCTCCATTTCCACGTATCGCAGAATAATGCACCGAATAGAGTAGAGTACTGATTGTAAATGAAAGGATAAAAGTGCTAGCATGTGTTTGGGCTGTGACATTAGAGACATTCAAAGCATAGAATGACCGACTGGTCCACATTTCCCTCTTGGAGTTTTCTTCTCGTAATGGAATGCTAATGACTCTCCACCCTCTCAGCCACCACGCGCTCTCTGCAATCGAAAACTTTATGTTCTACGACATGCTGATCATGATTGTCACCAAGAACCATTTGTTCATTAGGGGTTGACAGTGTTTTAATTGCACGAGTCAGACTAACAGCCCGACTTCTCCAACCCACACGAACGGAACCGCCGTTGCTCCCTTAAATAGAAGTCAATCATTACATAAACCGATCTCTGAATCCTTGACGCACCGACGAGAATATTCCGGGAGTGTGTCATGGAAGAGCAGGGAGCTGATGATTGACAGCAGCGGTCATCAGGCGCAGTCATCTTCTAAATCACCAGACACGGATGAGCCATGTGCGTGGGACGGTCTGGGTATCACTTTTGACGAGAGCACATTTGAGTAAATGGCGATTCACAGAGCCACGAGAACGGGAGCAGCACATTACACTCACAATACCACCACAATTCATTGTCCGGCCTTCTTTCTTGGGATCGACTTGCTACCCTGTCACGTCTGTTTCACGCCCTTGATCTACAAGCAGAATATTAATCATCCATCATTCAAGAGCTGTTCCTTGTTAAGATTCCTACTACGTAATTTGTAGGATAGAAAGCCGTTATCTGAATGTGGGTGAAAATGAAGGATATACTCACCTGTTGCTTGTGCAACTCACTAATAGTCGGCAATAGTACAATTTTATACCCTCTCACCAGTGAATAATACGACTCTTCAATAGAAAAGTCTCAGTAGTCCATTAAAAACATTTTCATTATTGTAATATGATATCATTAAGTAATCGCCAGACTTTTACTGAATTCATTCGGGAGGCATTCTATCCTGTTTCAATAATTTCTGAGTAAAAACTAATCCAGGTGCCTTGAAGAATCGTGCGGCTGATATTTAAGTACAATGCTACAACAAAGTAAACAGATCTAGTCCCTGTCATCTTAACCTTCACTACACGTGTATTGATTTAAAAAAAGACTCCTCTGTATTACAACTATTAGCATAGTGCAACAGCTTAACCAAAGCCAGAAACCCCAACTAGGAAACCTTCCAGAACAACCATGCCAAGACTCCTGTCTCCAGCCCTAATTTTCTCCTTTTGTACAAGTTCCATTCCAGAGCTCGAAATTCCAATTTAGCTTGCTCGTCAGACACGAATGCGCACCCTTCAATTATTACACAATAGCCCACTTCTATAGAAGCATCAATCATGCCAACGCGGAGATCTCGGTCTGCGGTGAAAACGTACAATGGTAAGTCCTTCTCGTCCATACTCCATCTGAAGATCAGTCTAAACAACTTTATCAAGCGAAGAAAAGCCCCTTCATCACAGATCTTAACCTCTGCCGCATCAGCTAACCATCCACCCATATCTTCCTTCCAGAAGCACAAATCGCCCAGCAAAATGCATCTCTAGAGGAATCGCCATCCGTGGCCGAAGAGCCAGCACCCAAGGACGCGTCCGACGATGATGAAGGCGAAGACGGCAGCGGCACCGACGCCGACAACGTCGAAAATGACGATGCCGATGTTGAAAAGGACGCGGATGCGGATGAGGATGCCGAAGCTGACGCCGATGCCGATGAGGATGCCGACGCTGACGCTGACGCTCCCGGTACACCCGTAAACGAAGCATCTCCCGAACCAGCCACCACACCAGCAACACCCCTGCCAGCTCGAGGGCGTGGTTCGCGCGGTCGTCGCGGTCGCGGCAGTCGAGGAGGCAGAGGCCGCGGGCGCTGGAGCGAAGTCTACGCCGGAACCGACGGCGGCAGCGGAGATGGCAGATCCGAGTCAGGTACGCCCGGTCGTCGAGGGCGCCGCGGTCGGCCATACGGTGGCGGGTTCCGAGGGCGAGGTCGTGGTGGTGGCGGTGGCGGCGGCGCAGGCGGAGCATCGCACCTGCAGCGCGTCCCGCTCGACAAGGACGGCAACGCAATGGAGATTGCGGACGATGAAATCGTCCTGCCGCCGGACCCCGAAGGCGAGACGAAAGTGGACAAGTATGGACATCTGCAGGGCAAGCGCGAGTACCGCGTGCGCACCTTCACCCTCGCCGGCCGCGGCGAGCGACTGTACATGCTCTCCACCGAACCGGCACGGTGCACGGGTTTTCGAGATAGCTACCTCTTCTTCACGAAGCACACGCACCTGCACAAGATTATCATTGGCGATGCGGAAAAGCATGACATCATCGCTCGCGACATCATCCCGCACTCGTACAAGGGCCGTGCGATCGGCGTGGTGACGGCACGGTCTGTGTTTAGAGAGTTTGGCGCGCGCATCGTGGTAGGGGGGAGGAAGGTCATTGATGATTACTTTGTCACTGCGGCGCGCGAGCGGGGCGATGTCGAGGGAGAAATTGCCGATCCGTATGACACGCTACCACCGCCCGGAGAGCCGTACAACAGGAATCAGTACGTGGCCTGGCACGGCGCCAGTAGCGTCTATCATAACAGTGCGCCGGCAATGCCCCTGCTGCCGGGTGGAAAGCTGCCGCCGGGTGCGAAGAGGAGGGTGAATATCACGTCCGCAAATTGGCAGGTGGAGCATGCACGAGCTGCCAGGTGTGTACTGCCAGATATTTTCCAGCCCTACCGAATGTCTTTCCCATGTCGTTCAACCCTTTTTGTTTTCAGACCCAGAAACAACCTAACCCAACGTTCTTTTCCCTGCAACGCCTCCCTGAACCCAAAGCTAACAGACACAGCACCTTCAACTCCACCCTCACCGCCGCCCGCCGCGCCACCCTCGACGGCTGCTACGACCCGCACTCCAACCTCATCTTCTACCCGCGCGCCACCCAACCCACCCACGCCAAGTGGGAGCAAATCTATCCTCCTCTCTCCAACCACGAGCACAACGACAACAGTGATAAAATAAACAACGACAGCAATTCCCATAGCAAACCTGACAACCTACCGCCCGTCCCACCACTCCTGCTAGCAACGCATCTCATAACAGACACCGTCTTCGAGTCGCCCCCGTTCGCAGGCCTGGGTCTGCCCGGTGCGGACGGCGGTGCGTTGGACCTGGGCGCGAATGGGTTGCCGCGGTTGGAGGGTGTTTCTGATGATGATGATGATGATACTAATACCAGTGGCTATGCTGATGTTGATGCTCGTGCCGATGCTGGCGCTTACACTCACACGGACACTCTCACTGAAACAAGACACGATGGCGATACACTGGCCATGCAAATCGATTCTTCCACCACTACCACTACCACCAACAACAACACCGAAAACGCCACAGCAATGGACATTGACTCCCACACCACCACCAACGGAACGAACAACGACAAACCCTCCTCCGCCAAAGACGACAACGGTCACGACAACGACAACGACGACATCAACAACAGCGAACACGGCCTCACCATAAACCTACTACCGCCCGACGCGCGCAAAGCATACCGCGAAGCTCTCGCCGCGCAGAAACAGTGGCGCCAGAAATGGTCAACCGAGAGCAGGGACGGGGCGCGGGGGCGCTTGAAGATGGGGTTCGTAGGCGTGCCGGTGTAGAGGTGGATGTGAAGGTCAGCGTTGGCGGGTGGGTGGACGTCGGCAGGGGAAATGTGGGAGGGGGAGAAAGCTCCAGAGGGATAGAGTGTGGGGGTTTTCGCTTGGAGAGCTTGGAGTTTGTTTGGAGGCTTACAGACTCATGCACGGGTTACTTTTAGTTCTCGAAATTAATCATTGTTACGTTCAGATGGCTTTTTTTTTCAAGTGGGCTTTATTCATTGCTATTACCATGCTGAAAACGCTCCTCTTCAACACGCCTGCAACCCTCCACCATCCACCCCTCTCGCAAACGGACCCTGCCGGATCCTCATCTCGCCAGTCCGTACCAGTCCTGTGTGATTCACATCCCCATCCTCCTGCGCCGAGACTTCACCACTACGCTCCCACCTCCCCTTCCCTTTCCTTAGCTCCCCGACCCACGTCCTCAGCACTTCATGCTTGGCCATCCCAATCCCGTACTCGGCGCTGTCGCTGTCGTTTCGGGCTGGATTGTACCGCGTGTACGGAGACAGAAGATAAGGTGCAACAGGAGTGCTGACGAGACTCTCGGCACCTGACAACAGCGTTCGGGCTGAAGTCTGGCGGGCTGAATCTGAGGGTGAGGGCGCACGCGCAGATCCATGAGTGTGGTCGTAAGAGTGTCTGGACATGGCCGGTGCTAGTCGAGATGGAAGAGAGCGTGTGTGGATGGTCATGTTCTGATCCGATAGCGGCCACGATGCCGTCGTGACAGCGCGAATCAGTCCGATAGCCGCCAGCGCTTTTGCATCCAAGGAAAGCGTCTCGGCGGATGTTACCACCCTTTCCCAAAAGGATGGATCGCTGGTAATGGTTAGGTATATGGTACGGGCGGCAGCAGCTTCAGCTTCCGGATCTACTCGTTCAAATTGGCTGTTATCTTGCCCTGTCGCCTCATCGTCTGGATTTGGTGCGAGTCTTCCAGATTCTCCGCTAACGATAATCCCGATTGCATCGTACACTTCTGCGCTGTGCGGTAATCTGATTAGTGCTGCTATTACACCCTGCTCGGCATCTTGTGTGCCTGAGCCGCTGACAAGTGCCGCTCGTGGTAATGATACCAGCACGTGTAGGTCGTTGCTAATGTCTCTGTTCGACGGTACGAGAACCTTGCAAAGGTGTTCTTGCACCTGATGACGGTATCTATTATTCTTGCCCAGGTAGTGTTGTCCATAACTTCGAGCGTATGTAGCAACATATCTGCTTGAAGCCTGGTAGATGAGTCCCTCAGTCATGCTACTTTCATGTGAGTGTTCGAGATAGCTTGTCACTGTTTCGTGATGCAGACCTGTCTTTATGAGGAAGTCGAGTGGATCGGATGCTAGCAAAGAGCTCCTTGATACGTGTAAATATCCATACTACCACATAGCTGCTTTCAAGACATAGTGAGAAATTCAAGTATATACCTTTTCGTTTCTTCTTTCATCCCGACTGCAAGAAGCGCGCTGAAGAACTGCATCAGTAGCATACGCATCAAAATATCTGTCTTATCCACCATGTTCATCGCTGCAAAGTGGAGAAGGCTCTTCGACGCAGCATCTAAATTATATTCGCTATCGGATTCTTGACGCCGACCATCCACCAGTGGAGCCCATTTCAGCGCTGCGACTTTCGGGAGCCAACCTAACAGTCTACCCTGTGCCAGCGAAACCTGTCTTGGATCTTTTGCTTGCGTGCCGTCCCTCTTTTGCATCGAACACGAGTCACTTACTGTCCGGTAGACGTCTTTGTCGTCAAAGATACGTCGCCATACTGCTCCCACATAAGTAGTCCTCACGCTCAATTCATCCTTAAAGGCTTCCGGCGGTTCTCTGTCAACGCTGAGAAGGTTGATGATCAGCTCATCTGCTGCATCTGCTACCCTCGCATCGGCAGTGTTCAACCATAATCGTATCAGAGCCAGCAGCACGCCTGTCGAGCTTGCTACACGTTCAGCATCTGTTGATTGCCGAGTCGCTTTGCTAAGCAGATTAATCGTTGGTTCGTTGTACGGAGCAGCTTCAAGGCTCAGACCAGCTGCAAAGTCAATGTTTGGGTTCAGATTTAGGACTTCAGAATACGTATACGGCTCAAGCACCTTCCCGAGCAGCTTCGTTACTGGCGTAGGATTTTCTTCAATCTTTTGGATCAGATCTATGAGTTTAAGGGCAAGATCTCTACGTATTGGAGTGCTGAGCTGATCTGTCAGAAGTTCAGACTGTTCGATCAAAGACTGATCGAGCGATTTTAACGGATCAAGCGAAACATCTTCGATATGCGACAGTAATCTCTTCGTAAATTGTTCCTGTTCATCTGCCATTGGTATTACATGTCATCTCTTGTTCATTGGGCTCCTGAACTCGAATTTCAAGTGCAAGTAGAAAGTAGCTGATATAATATTGATACCATATAGGCATCCAGCATCTCAAACTTTACAAGTTCATCAAATCTTATAGCTCGTGACATCCCACAGTCTTCGCCGCAAAGCTCAGATGTAGCATTCCCAGTACGCACGACTTTTAACCTGATGAAAACATTTGCTTTACTTTGTTATTATAATCTGAAATTGCAGGCAAGACGGTGAAAGCTCCTTCGATACAAAGTTTCAGTCTCGTTTCCAGTCTACTATTCAGCTTCGAAACAATAGTTCTTAGAAGTATCAACATTCAATGTTATGAGCAGAGGTCCCTTCAAAGGAGTATCACACAATAAGTATGGCTTCTCAGACTTACACTCGGATAACGATCTTGACTTTGCAATTGAGAGAAAGTCTACTCAGTTATTTCCGGTCAGTAAATTGTTCAACAATTTGAGAAGTAAATGACCTTAAATTAAGTAAATAGCCCGTCGAGCAACCTCATTTGCATCACCCAAGCGCACATGAACTTTTGGAGGTAGCTCAGTTCAGAGAATTGCGGCAAAAGGCCCATGACAGTCCTTTCTACACAGTATTGAATGATGGACAGGAGGATGACCGGCAAACATATGCTATGAAGATACAACCTGATCCATTTACATCTATGCCATCATATACGCAAAGATACAAGAAGGAGCAACGATCACTCCCACAGCTGAATACGAGGACATATGGTTAGTGGATCTACTGCATCAATCACAGAACCCTTCTAAGATTAGCAACCGTGACAAGCATTCGTACCCGAAGAACTACGATCTTTGATCGAGCCTGTGAAAGAATTATCCAAGAAAAAGAAACGGACAAAACTTAGCGCATTGCAAAGACTGAACCAGCTTCAGGGCGACGACGATGATGTCGAGCAAGTCACATCGGGCGAACCAAAGGACGATGAGACAGGTAACAAAGACGAAGAGGACGACGAGGAAGCAAGAGATACCGATTACGAGAGAGATGAAGATGAGCTTGACGATTACAATGCAGAAACATATTTCGAAGATGGAGAGCAGGATTACGATGATGATGTTGATGGAGGGGATGGGGCAGACAATTACTAGACTTTGTTCTCTGTTCCTTGTTTTAGCTGCAAGAACAGAATCATGCATTACCTACATCAACGGCGCGTACGAATCAAATGAGAGGTCCTTCTGACAGTCAAGCATTCGGGGACAGATTTGCTCTCCGTGCGATAGCAAGGTGCAGGCATACTGTACTTGATATTTATTTACCAGTGCTTCTTCAAGCACATGAATAATCTCTAAATTCTAGTAAGAGGCCATTTTTAAGCATAGAAACTGATCTGATTTTCAGGTCTGAGTATATGCCGCCTTCTCACTTTATTGATGGAGCTTTCTCAGTTTGAAGCCAATTATAAAACGAAAACAAAAGGGCAAGTATGGAAACAAGAAAGTTCACAATCACAATTAATAATTTCCTTGTTTGCAACGCAACAGCTAGAGATTCAGGGATTATGATATGATGTCTTTTGTTCTGCAAGTTCTTCTTCAAGTTCGCCAATAGTGAGTGGTACTTGTCTGCCCCTCCACTTATTCAGCTCAGCAGAAGCATAGGAAGACATGCTCGTTAATGCTGCCACGAGAAAACCAAGCTCTTCTCTTTCAACGTCGAAAACTTTCCACCATTCCATGCTTGGTAATTTAACACTAGTTTCCTTCGCTGCGAGATAGATGGAAGCCGTTGCAAGTGAATGTGGCTGGTGTGTTACATACAGAAGCTGTGGGCTCAGTAGAGCACTATTAAGATGCGCAAGAGTGCGTTTGGCTAACTGGTGAAATTCAGGATCAGTAGAAACACCTAGCGCTTGCAAGTAGTTGATATATAGAGAATGAGGCAAGACTACTTCAGTCTGGAAGCCTAGGATACGCAGCAAAGTTGATTCAGTTTGGAAAAGAACCTTGCTAAGGGAATACAGATCGCCGTCAGATAGAAGAAGATTATTGGCATCAAAAGGTATCATCAGATCTACATCTTCAATATATGTTCCCGTGAACGAGTTTAAATAATTATACACAGATATAATGGACTTTGATGTTTTTGGAAAAGCAGATGCTTTCGTAATCACGTATATAGCTGCAGCTGATACATCCTACATCGGTCAGTGCATGAGGACAGTAATGATATGTGGAACTGGACCTTTGTGCCATACTCCCTTAGGCTACCGCCCAAAGGACCGAGCCAGAACCGTGTGAAGACGATGATAGCCTGAGCAATGACATCCTGAGGGAGTTGCAATAAGACCCCAGCAGCCTGGGTCAACCAAGCACCGGCATAGATTATGGAGTTTTCCAGACTTTGAGATATTCCATCAAGGGAAGAGCTCGACTGTTGAAGATACTGAAGCTTTACGAGCGGATTTATCATATGAGACATTTTTTACGCCTTTCAGAGGTAGTCGGTATAATGATCTCGAATGTAGAATTGTTCGTCAATTAACAGAATTGCGCGTATCAGCAAGTCTGAAGTTTCTCTCGACTAACGGGAAAGGTACGTTCAGCAGCTTTGAATGGTAGTGTGTACTACTGGATGAACAGCAAAACTATTGAAGATGACGTCGTCAAATGAGGCGTTACCTTACGCCACTGCTGAGACCGTTGCAAAGTAATCGTATCTTAACATTATTACTCCGCAGTGTTTGGAACTGTAGGTTCATTTTGAGGTTAATTGACTTTGCCCAAAGAAGTCGGACAGATGGAGTAGTCAAATCACAGTAAAGTCACAGGAAAGAGACACGGGAAAATGTCAGTAACGCGACTCTACGGCATACTATTTCATCACGATCCGCAACTCTTCACCCTCTTTGGAGCGCATCTTCCTCGCGTTATTTAACCAGAAGACAACGACAATATCCATCAGCAACAACATTCTCAACCTGCGTACAGACTTGCGCATGGTCGCACTACTCTAACGATATCAATTTCAATTTTTGGATTCATCATATTGCAGAATTGCTTTATAACAAGATCGTAACCTACCGGTACAGTACGTTATGGCTGAAGACCAGATGAAGGAAGGAGACAAGGGTGAGCTTCGGACACCTATTTGATGTTTTTCAACTTGTTGTAGATAGCATTCGCTAAACTATGAACAGTATCGTGGTCTTGGGGTGGAGGCAAGCCCTCTGGCACCGTCGCTGAGACAGCGAAGGAAGGCGAGCTGTCGATACAATCGAGCAAGGGAAATACTATTAAGAAGAATGCCGATCCTGACGACCCTGCCGTTCACGTGTCTCGAGAAGGGAACGACGTCGTCAAGCGCGCACATGAATTGGAAATTGAGGAGAAAGCTGATAAAGGCAGCGAGAAGTCTGAAAACACCAAAAATGCCAAGGATAGTGAGAGCGCCAATGATGACAGCGCCAGTCATCAGTCAAAGAAACGTTCTCACGACGCAGCGAATGATGACGGCAATGCTGAGGAGAAGAGTAGTGGGGAAGCAAATGATAATGGAGTTGTGAACGATAGAAAGAGTGATGGTGAACCGTCTGCCAAAAAACAAGATCGGAAATCAGACGGCAAAGAGGCGCAAACTTCACAAGGGAAGCGTAAACGTGGCAGACCTAAAGGAGCAACGGGCAAGAACGGAGAGAAGGTCAAGTCAACGGGTAAAAAACGAGAACCGCGCAAAGCCGCAACCAGCACCGGAGAACCTCGAAGAAGTACACGACACAGGGAGTAAAATCAATGGAGAGGCGCGGTATTGTCCTGTTGCATCACCTATGAAGTATCAACTGACACTTTAAAGGCTATCTGTATCTTGTTAAGCTTAATTGTTCAATAGGAATCTGTATTCATCGCTGAAATTCTTTGATTTTTGCCGTCTTGTATTAATCTGATATGTACGGAAACGAAGTGGCAAGGTCGTTTACTTATCACAATACATAGCAAGGCTTGGCCCTTAGCTCTAGTTGCTTCTGTATTTATAACTGATGTTGATATCCATTATATATTGCCATTAAAAACAATTCTCCAAACCGCCAATTTGTATTATTGTTCTCTAGACGTGAATCTCCAAGTATACCTGATTGTGACTTTTGCTTCTTGTTTCTCTCTTCTTGCCAATATTTCTTCGCGATTTGTTAATCGTAGGTAGCATTATCAAATATCACTTATTCGGTTTGAAATATTATCTTAGACGGGACGTAGATTTCTAGAATTATTATTATTGGTATATGTTTTGCGATTGAGGACATTTATAATCTCAAATTTGTTCGAGGAGTGTCATCATCGAAGAAGCTTATCATCATTATGCAAAAAGTTTCGTGAAGAAACAAATCCGTTAGCATGGTTACCTTCTCTCTTATACGTATATCAAGAAGTTTTGACAATAGTGCTAATGTCTTATAGGATCTGCTTAGATAAACTACTTGCATGGGAGACCTGACTTTCTGGTAAAACTGTTCCATTCCGAAAATGGAATCGGTTCCTA
The DNA here is from genome assembly GCA_965214995.1 of Trueperaceae bacterium. Taxonomy (GTDB): domain Bacteria; phylum Deinococcota; class Deinococci; order Deinococcales; family Trueperaceae; genus CBDCCT01. The sequence continues at coordinate 804,090 of CBDCCT010000002.1, read as the reverse complement.
CTGTGACGGCTCGCCGGATTGGGGTCATGACCAGTGGTGGTGATGCCCCAGGGATGAACGGCGCCGTACGAGCAGTCGTCAGGACAGCCATCAGCAAGGGCTGTGAGGCATTTGCTATTTACGAAGGCTATGAGGGCCTCGTACAAGGAGGTGATATGATAAAGAAATTAGACTGGGAGGACGTGAGAGGATGGCTCTCAGAAGGTGGTACGCTGATTGGAACAGCACGTTGCATGAGCTTCATGAAGCGGGATGGTCGACTTCAAGCGGCCAAGAATATGGTGCTTAATGGCATCAATGCGCTGATCGTTTGCGGCGGAGATGGAAGCCTGACAGGAGCTGAGATATTTCGTGAGGAATGGCCGGGCCTCCTTGCTGAGTTGGTGCAAAAGGGTCATTTTATGCAAGAGCAGATATCATCCTTTAACTATCTCAACATCGTTGGGCTTGTTGGATCTATTGATAATGATATGGCCTCCACCGATGCTACGATTGGTTGCTACTCGTCACTAGAGCGCATCTGCCAGGCCATCGATTATATCGATGCTACAGCCTTCTCACATCAACGAGCTTTTGTGATAGAAGTGATGGGTAGACACTGTGGATGGTTGGCCTTGATGGCAGCAGTCAGTACTGGCGCAGATTTTGTGTTCTTTCCAGAAAAGCCACCCACGAAGAACTGGGAGGGCGAACTATGTGAAATAATCCGGAAGGTATGTGAACAATATTTGAAGAAGAACCTCTCGCTCACATGAAATCAGAAACGTAATTTGGGCAAGAGAAAGACTATAGTCATTATTGCAGAAGGTGCACATGACTCACTGTTGAAAAAGATCTCCACAGATCAGGTCAAAGAAATTCTCTCAGACAGATTGAAGTTAGACACCCGAGTTACAACACTTGGCCATGTACAGCGTGGAGGTCCACCGTGCGCCTTTGATCGTTTGATCTCCACCCTCCTTGGAGTCGAAGCTGTTAATGCAGTGCTAGAATCTCGTCCAGACATGGCTAGCCCTATGGTAGGCATAATCGAAAACAAAATTGTTCGGAAGCCATTGATGGAAGCCGTTAAACTGACAAAAGAAGTTGCTGAGGCTATCTCAGCCAAGGACTTTAGACGTGCAATGTCATTACGTAATGCTGAATTCGCAGAATATCAAGCTGCTTATATGATAACTGCCGCTGCCGACAAACCTCACTTGAAGCTCCCCCATGAAAAGGTAATTATGCTTCGTACAATGAGAAGAAAAGCTGATAATAAACGTTCAGCGACTTAAAATTGGCATTATTCATGTTGGTGCGCCTGCTGGTGGCATGAATGCGGCGTCACGCGCCGCAGCTGCTTATTGTTGGGCTAGAGGCCACACTCCTGTCGCCTTGCATAATGGATTTCCAGGCTTATGTCGTCACCACGATGACAAACCCCTTGGATCCGTGAGAGATATCAGTTTTCTTGAAGCAGAAAGCTGGGCAAGCAGAGGCGGATCAGAGATTGGAACTAATCGCGGATTGCCCTCGGAAGATATGAAAACTGCAGCATATTGTTTTAAGAAATATAAGATTGATGCTCTGTTCATCATAGGAGGATTCGAAGCTTTCACGGCTATCAGTGAGCTCAGAAAGGCTAGATCACAATATGACGCTTTCAAAATTCCTATGGTGATTTTGCCTGCCACAATTAGCAATAATGTCCCAGGGACAGAATATTCACTTGGAAGCGATACTTGTTTAAATGCATTGATCGAGTACTGTGACAAAATCCGGCAATCAGCTTCTGCATCACGAAGACGAGTCTTTGTGGTAGAAACGCAGGGCGGGGCATCTGGTTACGTTGCAACCGTGGCAGGACTATCTGTAGGGGCGCAAGCTGTGTATATTCCGGAAGAAGGAATATCAATTAAGATGATAGAAAAAGACGTGGCCCATTTGAGGGATATTTTTGCCCAAGATCAGGGTCAAAGTCGAACTGGCAAGATAATTCTGCGCAATGAGAAGGCATCATCAACCTATACTACAGAAGTAATAGCAAATATAATTCGTGACGAGGCAGGTGGTCGTTTTGAATCAAGGTTCGCGATACCTGGCCATGTCCAACAAGGAGGTACACCATCACCTATGGACCGGGTCCGAGCGGTCAGATTTGCTGTAAAAAGTTTACAGTATCTCGAATCTTTTACGGGTTTAAGCAAAGAACAAATAGCTGCTGATCCAAGTAGTGCCTCTGTTATTGGTATCAAAGGTGCTAAAGTTCAATTTTCCCCTATGGAGAAAGTTGAGTCAGAAGAGACTAATTGGAAGGATCGACGTCCCAAAAATGAGTACTGGACGTCATTGAAAGTTGCAATCAACATGCTTAGTGGGCGCGCAAAATATTACATGGCCAGCAAAGATGCAGTTTGAAACGTTTCAGTAATTAGTACATTAGTAGCACGATCTGCTAGTACTGAGCTACGTCATGTACAACTCATGAAAAGACCAAGTTCATTTCAACGTGTCTCAACATACTCAAATTCTTGCCTTTGAACTCCTTTAGGCATCGCCGTGAATATGAAATAGCGAAAGCTAATTCTGCTTAATAGATAATCACTCAATACGATTAGTACCGTGGTCTGAATTATTGAAATATAGTAAAGTTACTCATTTTAAATGTATTGAGATGCAAATAAACATATAAATGCGCACAAGCCGATGACCCTTATATACAATTAATATATCTCTAGCAACAAAATAGGCTTTCATTAGCCGGGCTTACGAATGGACTCGACCCCTAATGTTGGTGTCTCGACCCATTCATCTGATGATATCCCTTCGCTCTTTCGTCGTTCAAAGAAATTCTGACATTCATTGACGATGATTGACCACTCTGCAAGAGCTCGACCTGTATACTGTACTGTTTGAAAACTCGCTGCCTTTATTTGATCAGATATAGCATCAAATCCTAAATCAGTCGAGATGACTTCTACATGGGCTGGTAATTTGGGTCTGTACAACTTCATACTACCATAAGCAGCCTTATTCTTGTCAACCCATTCTAATGAAAACTTGAAAGACATGTTGCGATATACGGAGAGATTATCGGAGGAGGAGGATGGGCTACTTTCCTGCGATGCAGTAGAACCATCCCCTTCTTCAGTACTTGGTTTCGACAAGCTTGGGGATTTACTACGCGACCTAACAGGAGAAAGAACAGTACGTAATAGGCTCCATTTGCTGCTTCCAACTTCACTCTCAAGGCCAGATCTTCCACGCTTTGACTCGTCTAATAAAGGTCAGCTAAGGTAAATTTGAAGATATGATATCCATACGAGGAACTACCAGTGAAGTTGATGAGTTCTGTAGGAAGCCATCAAATGTTAAAACTGCGTTATTGTTGTTGGGGAGATAATTATCAGTTCTTATGATGATCATTCGCCGACCGGGAGCAGGGCTACATGGCACAGTGGACAGTGGGCGATGATTGTGTGTTTTTAGAGTTTTTAGAGAAGTTTTATCATCCAAAAAGTAATGCCATATCAAATGTAACCTTGCTGCAACTGTAGTGACAATTTTCCTAATAACATTTGTCAGCTCATGAATTTATAGGGATATTTAAACAATACCTATGATACTCAAATTCGTCATTGGGACCGAGTCGTAAAATGCGCCAACAAAGGAGCCGCATGAAATACGCTCGAACCATTGGACACCAATGACTGAACCTTGACAGGAAAAAGTCTTTCTCAAGAAGAAATTCCATACAGAAACATGACTTCTGTACTTGATCTTTAGCTACTAAATTCCAGATTGCATAAAGAAATGAATATAAACGTGTTTCCGTTGTCGTGTTATAGCTCTGTACCATTCTTTTGCAAACCAATAGCCAGTATGGCCAATCGATAACGGTAAATTTAAGTATTGTCGTGCTTTCAAATCGAGATAATATAAACAAAGCTTCCTCTAGAAAGTCACACAGAGTGAAACATGCACTTTGATCGAAAACCGAAACGTTATTAGCAGCCGCTTTTAATACTGTGTGAAAGGTGCTAGAGAAATATTCTTGTGATTGCAACCTCTTCACTTCGTCGTCAGATAGAAATTCCCGAATAAGCAGGATTAATCGGTTTTCTGTCACTTGTCTGATAGTGTTTGAGGGTAATAAAGATATTGCCGACATGCTTGCATCAGGCTCAGATAGCACCTCTTCGAAGGATGTGTATGGACGTGATATAATTGAACTGTCAGAGCCACTGAACTGCCTATGAATGGTAGAATCAATATTGACTAATAACTGTGACTGAACCAGTAAAGCACCCGGCAAGCTTGCCACTCCTGCTTCATCTATTTCGGAGGGGAGGTATTCAACAAGAATAATATGGTAATACTTGACAAAAACGTAAAAAAGATCACTTTCTTTGCCAGACCACCGTTCTGTCCATGGCCCGAACCATGGTATTTTTGAAAGCTCAGGCGGCAGATTAGGTTTTTTTCTAGTAAGCCGATAGGCCTCAAGGGAGCTCTTGAAGCTAAGCTCATATAAGTAAGAAGGAAACTTTGTTTTGATCCAGTGGGAAACTTTAACATCATTCAAGCTATTGGAAGTATGAGTTTCGATAACCCTTTTAATGATGGATTTCGGCAATTTCCATAAGTAAAGCAGAATATTTGCAACCCCAGGGCAAAAGAAGAACGCATAGGCGCAAGTCTTGCCGCTAAAAGCTACCATACTAGCAGGCACAGTTCGTTGTGACATCTTTTCAACAGCATATGCGGTCTGTGAGGTAAGGTTCTGCCTGAAAGTCAAAGTAGCATTGTGACGAATAGATTCTTCTAAGAAGTCCGACTCACTAGAGGCACTGGATCTCCGACGACTTTGTGAGGAATTGTGTGATAAGTCTCTTATCGAATAAGTGGAATGTTCCAACCGCCATTCTGGTCTCGCCATCAAACCCAATATACCGTCAAGGGCAATTGGTCTCTCGGTGCCAGATATCGAAGAATTCAATTTTCCACGGATGAGCTCTAAAAGGCCGGACCACCATTTGCCCAGTATATTTATACGGCGATCCAGATCAACAGGTTTAAGATGCAATATAGTTGTATCAGACGAGTGATTGTGTAGGAACGGTATCAGCGACTCTCGTACTACATTGATTTTCGAGTTAATAGGTTTGGATTGAAATCTTAAGGTAAAGGTTAGCTATGGACGTAATCATGAGATAACATGTTGCTCACTTGCTGAATGCACTATCCAAACTACGAAATGTGCTCCAAAGCTCATCTTTTCTCTTACTACTTTCGGGCCCAAGTTGTGCTATCTTTTGTACAGAAGCAATTCTACTTTTGTGTAGAGCTCTATCTAGATCACGTTCTAATCCTGAAATTGATGGTAATATATCGCTGGAAAAGGACTTTTGCAGTATCTTAGGTTTAGTTGCAAAATGAGATTTCGTATCACCTGTACTGTTGCTTGGTTTCTTGCCCATGATAGATGCATCATAGGAAGCTATATCGCTATCAGTAAGAGCCCGGTTCGCTACTCTTGCTATTGCATTAGGACGCTCTATATCGAACAATGCAAGGTCTGTAGACGATCTATTTCTTAGGGAGTGTATAGTATGATTATAGAAGGCCTCTTCTCCAAGCGTTACAGCCTTGATAATCGATTTTGGTTTACGATTGGGAGTTTTAGACGAAACCCATGACAATGAACGACGAAATCCGTTCGGTCTATGGTGCCCGTCAAGTGTAGTTTCTGGGGAGGGTGAGTGGAGCCTATTTATATTCGTAGCACTATCATCGTGATTTGTCGAGCTATGGGACAGATTCGTCATTGACAATCTTCGTATCGCTCGATAAATATTTCACTATTGATGTCAGTTATGTCAGGAGATTGATATACATATAGATTCAGGAATAGTCACAAAGATAACATAAATGAACCATTTGCAACACTAGTACGTTAATTGAGGATTTGTAATTAAGTATGTTTCAACCCTTTCATTAAGTATAAGCCTAATAGCCTTTCGATTTGAGTTCTGTTCTCCTCTTCCTTCTAATTCTGAAGATATTTAGCTCACTTTACCTACCAGTTCTTCGATATTAGAAAAATAATAGTATACAAAAGCTAATAATCTAGCAATACGAGTACAATGGGAATGTCGAAAAATCACCTACGTCTAATGACAATACATTTTTTCCTTCATGTTAGAACCGACTCAGGGTTGACCCTCAATACAATTATCAGTATAAGGAGGCGCAACCTTTAAATCGATAATCTACTTCAAAGTTAAAAATATTACGTTGTAGTTCGAAATAATCAAAAGTTAAGGACTATATCAACAAAGCCCATGTCTTTTGGATTGGCAACCGGTAGTTGCATAGATGTATATATACTTGAGATTTGCCCTACCAGATTTTCAAGATTAGTTATGAAATATAATTCCCACTGGCTTCAGGGACTTAGGACATTGCGAGGTTTTCACTAAAGTCATACATCAGAATCCTCAATTAAAACTTTATAATTTATTTTTGATGCCTATTACAGAGAACGCAAGCTCTTGGGCCTAATAATATGCAAGGAAAGCAAGCAGAACCGAGAGCATAATGTAACATAACCAGGCATCTGCATACAAATTTAGTTTGCCAAGACTAATAAGCTTCACTCATTATTAAAGTACTAATAAACCACTACAGCATAATTGCTATTGTTCCCATTCTATTTACAAACGCAAGGTACGGTTCTTATATGAGGTAAGTAAATCACAAAAATCATCGCCTGAAATAGAAAGAATTATTACATAAGTTTTCTGGGAGAATGAAATGGCTCATTCCTCGTATTACAATCTGTAGACGTATCCAGCAAGGTAAAATTAGCAGATAAGAACCAACAACTAACTTTCGACTAATTAAATGCAACTAATATTTATTATGATATATAATTGCAATATTAAACTACGAATCAGATCAGTGTGCAGAACCATCTTCGCTTTGCTCATCATCTTCGAAAAGGTCTTCATCGAGAGTTTGGTCCAACTCAACAGTTGGTTTTTCCACTTCCACCTCCTGACTTTCGTAAGCCTTAAGGTCTTGTGATAGGTCAGTTTCCTCTGGAGATGAGGGTGTCTGAGGTAAACGGAATTTTTGGATTTGTCCGTCGACGTCGCTCGGCCTTGTGATAGGTGCTTTATATCCCTTAAGCTCTTTCAGATACATATCTTGGACTAAGTCGGCTATATTTAGAGTCAAGTATTAGTTTGATGTTCAGCGCAGAGGACCAGAGAATACTGACCGTATTTTGATGACATTGTTGTAAATCCACGGTAGCCCTTGAAGCCATAGTAAGATCGAATGCCATTCCGAACAAGAAGATTGCCCTTTGTAACACTTAATGATGATAGTCATTCGGTAGATTCATGCTTACCGTTAACCTTAACATTGAGATGAGCCTTTTCGGAATAATTTACTTTTGCCTAATGGAAAAGAGGTTGCGCTGTAAGATGATGGTATGACGTTCTTGTCTGAGTGAAATCATAGACTGCCAAGCCTTTTCTTATTAAGTCAAGTTTACTCCGTACTGCTGCAAACGAATATCGTACTTAAAGTTTCAAGTGGTTTGACAATCCATGGAAGAGTTTCCAGCGTTCCTCAGATACCTGAAATGCTTCTCAATAAGTGACTGATTCGCTGATACTGCTCACGTAGCGCTTGAAGCAGTTTGGAAGCATGGTATTTGAGTCCTCTTGTTTACAGAAAACGTCCTAATTCGTCACATCAGCTAATAGGTCAAGCCATCACAAGGTAACTTGACTGAAGGCATGAGATAAATCGTCAAAGGACCGAATATTTTTCAAGGTTCGAATGTAGAGTATGGTCAAAAGAGGTTATTAAGCTTGAGTCCAACGCAATAATGTCACCATTTTCCGATACCAGAGGTTTATCACCAGGAGAGGTGATTGCAACACCCTCTGCAATAGATAACGATAATGGATGGCAAGAGAACTTTAACATACATCTACTATGTCCTGACTGTAAAGAAGAACCCCCGAACCTTGTCGAAGAATTTGCCTCTGGTGATACCGTATGTGCTTCTTGTGGTTTGGTACTTTCGGGTCGAATAGTGGACACTCGCTCTGAATGGCGAACATTTTCGAACGATGATCAAGGTAATGATGATCCTTCACGTGTCGGTGATGCAGCCAATCCATTTTTGCATGGCTCTCAACTGCACACCAATATTTCATTCAGTGATGGTGGGATGAAGAGTCGAGAGCTACAACGAGCTCAAAGCAAAGTCACTTTTGATAAGGCAAATAAGTCTTTGCTTGCCGCATATCGAGAGATAGCAGCAATGTGTGAGTCTTGGCATCTGAGTGGAACAGTAATTGATACCGCAAAGCATCTATTCAAAATGGTTGAGGAAGGCAAGGCTTTTAAGGGAAAGTCACAAGATGCAATAATAGCCGGCTGTATATTCATCGCCTGCCGCCAGAACAATGTTCCAAGAACATTTCGGGAAATATTCTCAATGACGAATGTTACAAAAAAAGAAATCGGTCGCACGTTCAAGGCACTTGATCAATTTTTTGCTGCAACAAGAAGGGAGAAGGAGTCGGCGGTTCAAGGCGGTTTGTATGTTCCTGCAGAAACATATGCAACAACTTCCTCTACTCGAGCCGATGAGCTTTGTCTCCGATACTGTAATCACTTACAGCTCAGCAGCGCTTGCACCATGGTCGCTCAAGAATTAGCAAACAAAATGTCTAGCGTAGGTTCTCTTGCTGGCAGATCACCACTGTCCGCAGCGGCTGCATGTATTTATATGGGCTCGCATTTGATGGGTGAACCTAAATCTGCCAGAGAAATTGCAAATGTTGCTGGAGTAAGTGATGGTACTATACGTACAGCTTATAAACAGTTGTATGCGGAGCGAGAAAGACTTATCAAGTCCGAGTGGCTGTCGCCTGTTCGAGGTGGGGACATGAAGCGATTACCAAATTCATAAATAATTCCGTAGCAGTGACTATGAGAATATGGCTAAAGGTAGGAGAAGACGCGCTCTGTATCCTGGACACAGAACATGGCCTTGCGATAAATTAGGACTTGCGTAACTGGCTATACGCTTGGATTAGATGACTAATGTATCAGTCTTGCAATTTTCTCGAAATAGTCCAGAAATTTGATATAGTTAACTTTTAGCATGCTACCAGCTTTTCACTTGATGCATAATCATAAAATCAATTATTGAAAGATGACCTGTAATATTACTTGTTTGTATAAGGACTTAAGCAGATTAACCATTAGACGTATTTAATGGAAGAGCTTTTTTATGCTATACTATATGTTCTTCTATACAGCTCGTCCACATTTGTAAGATAATACGTTCCTGCTCTTAAATTATCTATCGTACCTTTGGGTTTGTAGTCGCTTTTCAAGTGAGCCTGCTCACGCAAATAGCAATTCTGTACATTATGCGTCAATTTGAATGGTAAATTTTATCTTTTAGTAGTAAGGGTTCAGCTCACCTCGTCATATACTTCAGGTTTTACTATTTTCCTTTCTGCTAATTTTTCGTGTAAGCGAAGCTTCTCCTTCATTTCAGTGGTTGGTCCCTTTACAACCAGGGAGAAAAATGAGCTAGCGAGTCCACTCCCATAGCTAAAGATACCTATTCGATTGCCCTGAAGTGATCCACTATCAACATTGGCAAGAAGACTGCAAAGTCCTCCATAGACGCTAGCACAGTACATGTTACCGCACATGTTAGCTACTTCGATTGATGGTTTGACCACTCTCGAGTATTTCTCTTTCGATAAAGTAGTAAATGTTTTTTCAATCAATTTATCAGTTAAAGAAGCTGTATATTCTACGTTGGCTACTTCTTTTGGCACATCGCTATAGCACTTATTTAATTGATCTTTTAGGTAGTCATTATACATAAGTCGTGCATATGATTTCTCCACCAATTTGCAAGTAGGTGCATGAAAGCAAATGTGCTGGAAGCGTTCAAGAGGAGTGCTCGTAGAATTTGACGATCTATCCGACTTACTCATCTCTGATTCGGTATGTATATCATGATGAACTGATTGACTTCGTGTACCTTCTTTTTCGTTATATGTATTATAACAAGCGTCTAGTGCTTCTGTGTAGCATTGAATAGAATATTTTCCATCCACCACCGGGTACTCACTCGTTAAATCAGGCTTATAGAAATCATAAGCATGTTTGACAAACGTTCCGCGCAAGCCAGGCTCGAAAACAAGCGGAGCTTCTTTGTCTATGAGTATGGCAACGCAACCAGCACCTCCTGTGGGACGAGCGTTACCTTTCTTGTATAAAGCAATGTCACCTGCAACAACGATTGCGCTTCGCCCGTCCCAGGCTGAGGACTCCATCCAATTTACTGCATTGAATAACGCATTCGTACCCCCGTAACAAGCATTCACCGTGTCAGCACCCTCGATATTTGTATTTCCTGCGTCTTCAAACAACTGCATTAGGACGGATTTTACAGATTTAGACTTATCAAGTATCGTTTCTGTCCCGACTTCTAATCGACCAACCCTTTTCGGGTCAATATTATAATTATCAAGCAATGACGATAGAGTTGTAAGTGCCATTGAGTAGATATCTTCCCTGTCATCACAAAAGCTCATTTGTTTCTGGCCAAGACCGATGGTATATTTTCCTTGGGGTACGCCGTCAAACTTTTCAAGCTCTGACTGCTCAACACACTATGACAGTCAGTCGCCTTAGAGATTATGGTTTTTGTGACTAGGGTCAGGTCGCCACTAGAAAACTTTATGATACCTGATTTGGGAAGTACAGCTCAATTGCCTTGATGCCTATATTAGGAGCTTCGGTAGACATGATGGCCATGCTGCTTTCTGTGAAACAAAAGTAGATTCGTTAACAACAAGTAAGTCTTCACTGTATGTACAGTATATATTCTCTATGTCCTAAGAATGTCAATGATATTATGATTGTTGTGGATTCAGGCTGTTATGTAGGGAAGCAAGTCATTTTTGGTATACGCCACACGTTAATAATATTTTATAAATCTATCTCAAGTTCTTTAAAATATTACTTTTTAAAGTAGTAGAATAGTTAGGTACTACTCTAGAGTCTCTTAGTAAATTTTAAGTATAGTAACTAAAAAGCTTTTATTAGGTTATAATCCTAGGATTACTTCTACTATTGCTATAAATCAATAGAAGACAGAAACAAATAGTATAATCCTATAAGAATAAATTACTAGGAACTAATTATATATAAAGCTAAGAATAAATAAATATACTATAGATATATAGGGGGGGCTAGGGGTAAGTTATAATCTAAGTTACTATAAGGTTATAGAGTAGCTATTAAGTATAAATTTTTATATACTAAATAAATATTTTATTATACTAAATTTAGTTTCTATATACTATATAAATTATTTTTATTTTATATATCTATAATAATCCTTACTTTTTTATATATAAAGATATTTTTCTTAAAATAAGATATTTTTTTTAAAATTTATTATTATTATTTATATTTTCTTTTTTATTTAAATACTTTATATAATTATTATTTATAGTTATTACTACTTTATATTTTTTTTTAAATTAAGAAATCTCTTTTTATATATAATAAAAACTTATTTAAAATTATTATATAGAATTACTTTTTATTATATATATATATATATAAACTATAATAGTAAGGTTTCTATTATACTTTTTATTATATAAAAAATTAATAAATAAAAATAACTAAGCTATTTTACCTATTTAAAATAATAAAAGAAGAGATTTAGACTTTTTTTATTAAAAAATAGTAACTTACTTAATATATATATTCTTAATTATTATAATAGATTTTCTTTCTTTTTAAAAGAAATATATAAGTTATTTAAAATATAATAGAATTTTATTAGATTTAAAATAGCTAGTAGTTATATATAAATATAATTTTAATTTAATTTTATAATAAATAAATTAATTACTTTTATTATTTATATATTATATATAAATTATATTTTTTTATATAATACTATATACTAGAGATAATATACTAAAATAGCTATTATAATAGCTATAAATAATATAATTATAATAATTACTACTTTTTTATATAGTATCTTTTAAATAATATATATATATATATCTAATAAGTTATCTAAGGATAATAGTAGTAAAATAATAATAATAATAAGAAAGAAAAAAAAGAAGAGAAAGAGAAGAGTAAAGAAAAAAGAAGAAAAAAGAGTAAAGAGTCTTTTTAAAAGAGGTTTATATCCTCTTATATAAATAAAATTCTAGCCTCTATCTTCTCCTCTTTAAGTAGCTTTATACTAATAACTCTAGCTTATATAGAGAAATAGAAAGAAAAAGAGAAAGAAAAGAAACAAAAAGAAAAAAAGATATTTCTATCTCTTCTTAGATACTATATATTAATATGGTGGTGTGGTCGCGTTAGTAGAATATAGCCATAGCCCCTCTTAGTAAATTCTTAGTATAGTAACTAGAAGGGCCTAGATTTAAATTCTAGGATTACTTCTACTATAATCTACTACTAAATAATAAGCTTAAGATTATAAGGGGTAGGGACTCTTATATAATCTAGTTTAAATAAAATTAATTTATAATCTACTTCTCTTAGATACTTTTTTTTAAAATTATCTAGTTTATCTTATAATTAATCCTTAATAAATACTTTTTAGTATTATATTAAGGGTTAATTATAATAAGAAAAAGTTATTTACTTTTTTAATTTATATATATAATACTCTCTAGGTTTTAGTACTAAAGAAGCTTTTTTAATTAATAGATAAATAACTAAAAATTAACTAATTGATTAGTCTTATACTATAGTCTAATAACTATATATAGAAATTGATTAATTATTATTATTATATATTAATATATATACTTAAAAAATTAATATATAAAAAGCTAACTTATTATAAATATAGATAATACTACCCTTATATAGAATTTTAGTATCTTTAAAACTAGTACTTAAATAGTCTTTTAATAATAACTTTTTCTATTAAATACTATTATATAATATTAATATAGGGTATACTTTTAAATATATAATATAAATTATAGATATTATTTAGTAAAAAAAAGATATATAAAATAAAATAAATAGATATTACTAAATAGAGAAATATTATTATATAAAATAAAAAGTATTTAAATAGAAGATATACTAAAGTAGATATCTTTATTTTAAAATAATTAAAAAGAATAGGTATTATATAAATAAAAAAGATAATAATAATAAAAAGAAAAACTATAAGATACTTTATACTACAGAGCTATAATAGCCTAAAAGGACTACTAATATTCAGAACACCTGAATCTAGGATGTAGGAGCCTATATAGTGTTATACTTAACCACCTAGCTACTACCTAGCAGGCGTTCACGATAGCTATTTAGTAATTTTTTAGCTTTTCTATATATAAGAAGTATCCTAATATTTACTAGCTTATAGTTTATCTTCTAGGTTTATAAATAGTCGATTATAGGCCTAATACTATAGATAATAACTTACTTAATTATTTATAAATATATAAAATAATACTAATAGTCTTTTTTAAATATAATATAGTGTTAGAACCACCTCCTACCATAGAGCTATAATAGCCTAAAAGGACTACTAGTATTTAGAAAAGCTAAATCTAGGATATAGGAACCTATATAGTATTATATATAACTACCTAGCTACTACCTAGTAGGTATTTATAATAACTATCTCCCTCTTACTAGGGGATTTATCCTTAAATCTCTAGTAATATACCTAGCTATCTAGGGATATACCTATACCCCTAACTATATACTAGATAATAACCTATATAGGAGCCCTCTAGTAGCTATAGAGCTTTATTCTCTCTAATATATTTAGAAATAGACTAGCTATCTAGCTATATACTATATATACTATATTAGTACTAGACTATCTAGCTAGCTTATAGGGGATTTAAATATAATATCTTTACTTATAGCTAGTTATTCTAAATATAATTATTAGAACTATCTTCTACTATAGAGCTATAATAGCCTAAAAGGACTACTAGTATTTAGAATAGCTTAATCTAGGATATAGGAGCCTATATAGTGTTATATATAACCACCTAGCTACCACCTAGTAGGCGTTTATAACATTAATAATCTAATTAGCTAGACACTTTCTAGATAGTCTTATACTATAGTCTAATTACAAGTATGAAATTGAATTATCATTATTATATAGAGGGTTAAAGATTAAAGAAGTAATCTAATCCTAAGTCTAAGTCTTTTCTAACCTATTATTATTAGTTAAGGAAGTACTAGTCTACTACTAGATAGGTTAAAATTTAAAAAAAAGATTACTTAAATTCTCCTAATCTAGCTAGCTATATTAACTACATCTAGAAGTAAGGCCTAGCTTAGACACTTAGACTAATAATAGTATTATAGTATAATATTTAGCCTATATCTATAATCCACTCTAGATACTCTACTAAAGCTTCTAGGTATAGCAAATAATTAAAAAAATACCTAGCTCACTTTCCCATAGTACCTCTTATCAAAGGTTATATAATATAGCTATATTAGTAGAATATAGCTATAGTATCTCCTTAGTAAACTCTTAGTATAGTAACTAAAAGATCTTAAATTTAAATCTTAAAATTATTTTTACTATAATCTACTACTAATTAATAAGCTTAAGATTATAAAGGATAAAGACCTTTATAAAATTTAGTTTTAATAGAATACTAAGCTTATAATCTACTTCTCTAAGTTATCTTTTTTTAATATTATCTAGTTTATCTTAGATTAATACTTAATAAATACTTCTTAGTATTATATTAAAAGTTAATTAATAAGAAAAAGTTATTTACTTTTCTAATTTATATATAATACTCTCTAGGTTTAGTATTAAAGAAGCTTTTCTAATTAATAGATAAATAATCTAAAGATATAGAAATTTATTAGTTAGTTATATAGTAATTAATTAGTCTTATACTATAGTCTAATAACTATATATAGACACTGATTAGTTATTACTATTATTATAAAAGAACTTAATTAAATATTTCTTCTCAATTCCTCTGATTTATCTTATATCTAGTCTAGTATATATTATTTATTAAGAAAAAGTTATCTACTTCTTATATTTTTATATTATTTTAGAGCTACTTTTTCTTTTACAACCTATACAAATATATAATATATCTTAGTGACTAGCTAGTCTATATATTATAGTCTACTAACTATATACACAATAAATGAATTATTACTACTAATACTGTTTGAAAGATTAAGCTATAGATGTTAGAACTTTGTCTCCTACCACACAGCCGTAAATATAATACCCAAAAGGACTACCAGTATTTAGAACAGCCTAAATCTGGGATATAGGAGCCTATATAGTGTTATATATAACCACCTAGCTACTACTTAGCAGACATTTATAATAACTATCTCCCCCTCACTAGGGGATTCGTCCTTGAATCTCACCGATTCTTCAGGCCTCTACGGGGGGGCACCTGCACCCCCAGCCGCATGCCGGACGACAGCCACACGGCTGCTATATAGGGGCCCCCTAGCAGCTGCAGAGCTTTATTCTCCCTACTAGTACGTTCAGGAACGGACTAGCTACCTAGCCATATACCGTATATACCGTACTTAGTTGCTAGGCTGTCTAGCCGTCTAGTAGTAGCTAACTACGTATAACTGGTAGTTCTGAATACAATTGTTAGAACTATATCTCCTAGTATACAGTTATAATATCCAAAAGGACTACCAGTATTCAGAACAGCCTGAATCTGGGATATAGGAGCCTATATAGTGTTATATACAACCACCTAGCTACCACTCAGCAGGCGTTCTTAACAATAGGTCACTCCATAGACAATTCTTGATAAAGTTGTATTATATATTTTAATAGGCGAATTTAACAGAAAAGAGCTCAGTGTTATACCAATTATCTTTAGGTCTGACTTCATTTAGGAAAATGATACTCTGACTATGAATAGTACTGGTTCTTCTAAAAAGTAACTTTGTGTACAAGAAAACCAGGATGGAGATATCTGAAGAGTATAGCATCGTTATAAGTTACGTCCATAGGTTATAAGCATAAGTTAGGCTCTCGGCTTTGAAAACGCACATAGTAGTAGTATAAAATAATAATTTCTATCCCTTTTTATCACTAAAAAGGAATTTAAAATATATTTCATCTTCCACCTGTTGCCTTTTGATTCCATGATTTTGGCAAGGCTATACCCATCCGCTTTTCCCATAATTCTTTATCGAATTTTTTTGCATCCAATGCTGCAGCGTCCCCGGCATATTTGAAAGTCTTTCCCGTAGCTGTGCGTGGCTCCTGATCGTCATTAACGGAAATTGCGCAAGGCTTGACTTCGTACGCATCAGTTTCGTAGTATGCAAGCCGATCCTCGTCCTCTTTTGAGGGTACAAGAAAAACTGATCCAGTCACGATATTTCCTGGTGGCCCATCAACGAGAGCGCGATATTGACCCCACCAGGCTAACGAATAGCCCACTAGCTGTGCATTTCTAAGTTCAGGAAGTTCAGGAAGTTTGAGTATCTCCTTCAATTTATTTGGGTCCGAAAGAGTGCCATAAAAAAAATAGTAACTTGGTTTGTATGGCAGTGTTTTATGGGGTATGTTCGGAATCCTAAGGAGATAGTCTGGCGGGGCCGATGCAAGCTTCTCGACGTAAGGCGATGGCGAAAGTTTGCTAGGAAATGGAGAAGGAAAAGTCATGATTCCTATGTAGCTTTATAATTAGTTTTTTTTTTAAACTAATCAATGGACTTTCTGAACCGAACCTTTTTCTAATTTTTATTATGTAAAGAGGAATAAATTAAAATTCGTACTGTATAGCCTCAATTAATCAATCAATCTATTTGCTGTGCCTACTCCATATAAGACCTGAGATCTTCACTATCAATACAGCATTTATATATAGAGGGGCAAATCAAAGAGCTTTTATGTCTGTGGACGGCAACTATAAAATACAGGCAAAAAAAATATATTAAATTGAAAAAAAAAAACAAAATATGCCAGTCTACGGCAATCAATTAGTACAAGGGCCAAAACCTTTTCAACGTCATCATATCGGTGTAGAAGCCAAGATATATTACGAGGGGGGGTAGTGCTATATACCCTCCCCTATGGGGCTCGATTAATAAGTAGCACATTAAAATTATCTCCCTTAACTTAAAGATATTATCTTAGGCTATAATATTATCTTTAATCTTATATTATAGTATTAAAAACTTCTTAGTAATATTATATAGGTCTTATAAATTAATAATAATCTTAAAAGGTAGTATTAAATTATATATACTTAGTAGGGTTACAAGAAAGAGCTAAGACACTTATATAAACCCACCTTTTATTCTAGCCATATATCTCCTTATATAATATCTCTTATAATATTTATTTATTAGAATAGCTAGACTATAAATCTTATAAAGTATAAAAAATATATTTAAATATTATTAAGTTAAAGTTAAAATATTACTAGAGCTTTAAATAATCTATCTTTTTATTACTTTTAATACTAGCTATACTAAATAGCCTAATCTTATAGTTACTTTAAATAGAACTAACATAGTAAAGATTTATAGTAAAGTATTATTAATTAATTAAATAGTTGACTAATTATTAAAGTATTAGGAACGTCTACATCTCTATAGGGTAGGGAGGTTAATAAGCGGTCTGTAGAGGGTCTATATAAAGTAGATAAGTTTATAAGATAGAAAAGTAGATAATTCCTATATATAGAGAATTATTACTAAGAAGAATCCCTTAGTAAAGATTTAAGCTATTTATATTTATAGGTATTTTTATTATATAATAAATAATATAAGTAGACTACTTATAGTCTATATTTATAGTCTAACTTCTAATATAAAGATATATTAGATCCTTATAATTACCCTTCTATTTTAGATTAATATCTCTAGTAATAAAGGAATTATATATAATTAGCTTATATAATACCTCTTTATTATTTATAGATTAAAGTTTTAAGTATAGTAAATTAAATATCTTTTATTAATTATATTAAATAATTTAATATATAAGAGAATTTTCTATTAATATTATATATTATAAAAATATAAAAATTTTAAATTAAGTAGTATATATATAGTAACTTATATATATTATATATTTACTACTAGATTTAAATAAAATTAGGTATTACTATTTATAATAAGTTTATATTAGGTAATTATTCCTAATTCACTCTTATTTAGTGATTTATTTAAAATAATAAAGTTAATTAATCTTTATTATTATATAGTAAGATTATATAATAAAAATACTTATTTAATATAAGTATATATATTCTCTTATACCTTTCTTCTTTATATATTTTCTAATCTTTATTATAAAGACTTTATAATTCTTTTTTTAAAGATTATAACTTATTTAGTCTATCTACTACTTTACTATCTTTTAAAGCTTTAATAATTTTTTTAAATTAATTTTAAAAATATCTAGTTATTCTTACTTCTTTTCTATTTTTATTAGCTATTAGGCTACTATCTTCTATCTCTCTCTTATACTATTTATATATAAATAGTATTTACTTTATATTAATATAGAGGATTTTCTACTATATAGCTATAATAAGCCTAATAGAAGTTATAAGAATTACTAGTAGTATAATAAGTAAAGTTATTATTATAATTAGATAAGTTTATTTTAATTCTTAATATAGATACTAATAGAGTAAGATCTTTATAAGATTTAATAGAAAACTATTAAAATTTTATTATTATTATAAGGATATTATAGTAATTAAAGATAATAAGCTTTAAACTTAAAAATTAGTCTAGCTTAATAAGCTAGCTAAAAAATATATACTTAGTTTATAGTTTACTATCTTACTAAGTATAATAAAAAACTAGCTTTAAGAAGTTAGTCTTTTAATTTTAAAAGAGTTTTAGAAGATAAATAATATTCTTTAAAAAAATATAAGTACTTTATAGCTTTTATACTCTTTCTCTACTAACTATATATAGTTTAAATTTACTTCCCTTAAGAGAGAAGATAATAACTCTAATTTAAAGAAGTTATTTAGTACTAAGATAGATACTAAAGAGAATATAAAGAGAACTAATACTAGCTTCTTTATTATACTATAAAATACTACTACTAAGAAGGTATATTATTAAGTAGTAACTACTACTATATAGATATTAACTAATACTAATACTACTACTACTACTACCTAAGCTAAGGTATAATAATAATATATTCTGTTCTTTATGTTTATAGTCACTAGAACATAATATATAGATTAGGTCTATCTAATTATCTATTAAATCTATATATATTCTTTATCTAAAAAATAGATAAATAGGTTCTTAGAAGAAATAAATAACTCTTTTTATATTTATAAACTTATAATAGATATTATAAGCTATTAATATAAAAAGACTAGAGAATTTTAAAGAAAAATATCTAAATTATAAAATAATTAGTAGATTTTTACTCTTATTAAATATAGATCTTTTAGAAATATAAATTATAAGATAGTAAGAGAAAACCTAGATAAAACCTTCTTAGAAAAAAAAACTAGAAAAACCTTATTATTATTAGATTATATAATAGTAATAATAATAAAATAAAAAAATAAAAATAAATAAGAGAAGAAGTAAATATATTCTTATCCTATTTAAGGGATAAGATAGATAAGGCTTTATTTATTAAAAAGACCTACTTTATATACTAATAAATTACTAGTAAATAGAGTAGGTTTTTTTAATAAAAAAAGCTAAAAGTACTATGGTGAAGTAGAGCAAACATTTCATATAGTTTTTATTATATAATATATTTAGTTTTATACTATATATTTATATAGTTACCTCTACTATATATAGACTACTTTAGATTACTATATAGTAATCTAGGCTATATAATATCTTTAAAAATATTCATCTATTATATCTACTCTTTATATAGATAGATAGATTAATTCATACTAGGTGTATACTCTAATAAGAGTATATACTAGGTTACTACTATATAAATACTAATAATATATAGGTAGATAAGAAACCTCCTATAGGACTAAAACTTACTAAATTTCTAAGGATACTTAGGAAAATAATTAAAATAATATATAAGACTTTAGGAGATATTATTAGATAGCTAGATAAATTATATTATATATATCTACTAAATATATATATATTATAGAATTATACCTACCTATATAAGCTATTTTATAATTATATTTAGGGTATATAGGTTATTAAGGTTTTATTTATAGAGAAGCTCTAGATAATATACTAATAGTATATATCTATTATATAAAAAATAAGAATAAAAGAGAAGAAGATACTTAAGTATTTCTTATTTAAACCTATATTAATAGTCTAGAAACCTTATTTTTAGTACTTATCTTTTAAATAAATAATTAGTAAGCCTAATATACTCTATATATAATTAGGAAGTAAGAGTACTCTAGGCTTAAAAGAATTTAATATAATATTTATTTATACTATTTACTATAATATACTTTCTAATCTTTAGTAGTAATCTATTAGTATTCTTTTAGCTATATTTATTTATCTATTTTAAAAAGTAGAATTATTATTTCTTTATATATTATTATTTACTATTATATAGCTACTAGTAGGTTTTATACTATATTAATTTATTTTTACTTTTTAGCTAGATACTAGTAAAGTATATTTATTTTACTTCTTTTATATTTTCTATTAGTCTTTTTACTTCCTATTATTAGTTAAGAAGAAGATATTTATAAAAAGTAAAATATATTTTAAAGATAGTATACCTACCCTAAAGATAGATAATAAGTAGTAGAATAGTATTCTTCTTATATAGGTAACTAATTAGAGTAGTCTAAAAAACCTTAATAAAATAAATAAGCCTTTTTTTATTAATTTTCTCTAGGGGTTTAATAGTTAGTTTTATACTTTTAGCTTACTAATCTAATCTATTTTATATATAAAACTAAATAGAGTAGCTATAGAAAATAGTAAAATAAATAATAGCTTAGTAAAATACTTTTACTTTCTAGATTAAAGCTCTAAAATTACTTCTAAAAAAAGTAGTAAGTATTAAAAGCTTTAATTTAGTCTTTTAGATAGTTACTTATATATATAGTTTCTATTTAAGTTTTCTATTAATATAGACCCTTAAGATTTTAACTATTTCTATTAAAGGGATAAGGACTACTCTAATTTAAATACCCTCTTATAGTATCTAATAATATTTATTAAAATATATAAGTATATACTTTATTAGTATAAAAAGTATACTATTTTTATTTATTTATTATTAGTATATATTATATATATACTTAAGATATTTATAGTTTTTTTTACTAAGGCTCTAATAGCTAAAAGTATTATATTATTAGTAAATCTAACTACTCTTACTTTTAGAGTATAAAATCTATATAAGTTAAATAGGCCTATACTAAAGAGTATAAATAAATTAGAAAGAAAAAGAAGCTCTAAAGAATACTATATAGTTAAAAAAAAAGCTATATATATTACTATCTATTAAGATATTATAGGAGTAATCTTTAAGAAAGCTAAAAATCTAAATAACTAGATATTTTAAAAGATTTTTTTACTTTAATATATAGATTAGTTTTATATATAGAATATAATTAAAGACTTTATAAATATTAAGATTAAAGATTAATATTATACTATTAGAATTAATATACCTTATTATTTAAGCCCTATCTAGTAGAAGTTTAAAAGTAATTATTATATTTTAATTTAGATAGAATCTTATTTACTTTTTTAGTAGAAACTAAGAACCCTCTACTATTCTTTATAATCTATATATAACTAGTATTTTTAGTATTTTACTTAAATTATTTAGAAGGCTAATAAGCTACTATACCTTATATTATTAATAGTTAAACTTATTTTACTTCTAAAGAAGGAGTATATTTATATAGTAGAAACTAGTAGAGTAATAACTAATCTATAAATATATATTAAATAAGCTATATAAATACTTACTTAATACTAGTAGACCTAGTTAGTAAGCTCTTAGGATAATACTATTTTATTTAAAGGTCTTAAATAGTTTTATTCTACTAGTATAGTAATAAATCTTATCTAGTATAACTTTTTTAAATATTTTAAGTAGGTATTAATAGTAAATATTTAAAAGAATTAATAGTAACTTAGATATAGAGAAAAATAACTAGTTAAATAAACTAGCTTTATTATTTAAGTTTAATACTATACTATTATTATATAGTCTCTTTAGGTCTAGAAACTAAAGGGTTAATAAAATTTATATTCTATTATTTTATATCTAATATATAAGATACTATAGTTTTTAAAGTAACTTAAATATTTATATAACTATAATCTAGAAGTACTACTTAAGGCTTTTTTAAATAAGTTTTTTCTTATAATTTACTACTTATTAGTATTATTTCTAGCTTATTTCTATTCTACTCTAGATATATATATATTTTATATATTTAGTATACTTAACTACTACTATATAGTTTTCTATTTAGCCTAGGAAAAAGTATATAGAGAGTAAATAAATTTTAGAAATCTATTTTATAATTATCTTCTATATCTTCTTTATTATTATTTATATATAGTTATTAAAGGCTAGAAGATTACTAGTAGTTAAACTACTAGTATTCTAAAGGATTAGAAGAAGTTATTAAAGTATACTATTATATTTAATCTTATTTATCTTATCCTAGTCTAATTTTATATATCTTTTATACTAAATAACTATTATTTATATAGAGAACTAGATAGATAGATAGTTTAAGCTAAATTAGAGCTCTAAAAGTATCTTATATAATAAAAGTAAGCTATCTACTATTAAAAAAAGCTAAAG
This sequence comes from Trueperaceae bacterium, assembly GCA_965214995.1. GTDB lineage: Bacteria > Deinococcota > Deinococci > Deinococcales > Trueperaceae > CBDCCT01. Next base: position 781,238 of record CBDCCT010000002.1, on the reverse strand, counting down.
TAGATTAATTATAGATTTATATTAATTAGAAGAGAAGTATATAAGTATACCTAGAAAGATCTTTTAGTAGTAATCTAGGGTTTATATAATACTTATAAGATACTTAATAGTAACCTTAGTATATCTTCTAAATAGATCTTTTTATTTTTAATAATATAGATTAAAATTACTACCTATAATAATCTAATTTATAGGGTTACTCTTACTAATAAGCTCTAGTATATAAAGAATTATTAAGTTACTTAAATATACTATATTTAGGCTAGAAAAAGAGGGGTTATAAATTAATACTATTTAGATAGTTAATAGTAAGCTAGTCTTCTATATTATTATAATTAATATAGTATAGAGATTACTAGTAATATATATAATTCTTTAGATTTTAATATCTAGGTAGTTACTAACTAGAATAGTAGTTCTTATAATAGTTATATTATTTCTTTTAATTATAACTTATATATAGTCTACTTATTTAAAATTATATATACTTACTCTAAAGAAGTTCCTTTAGGGTTTTTATATTAGTAATATATTCTAGTCCCTTTTATTTATTTCTATAAGAAGTAGTACTATTATCTTTATTTTTAAATAATATATATTATACTATAATATTATTAGCTTCTTACTAAATATTATTTATAAGGAGTAAAAGAGAGATAGTTTTTAGCTCTAGTATTAAATTAAATATAATAGCTAGCTAGTCTATTAATCTTAAGTTAAACTTTTTAGATTATTTAGCTTATCTTATTTTTAGTATACTATCTATCTAGTTATTCTATATAAGTCTTTTATAAATTTTATCTCTTATAGGTTATAGTATTAATTTTATAGTATAGTTTTAAAAGAAGTTTATTAAGCTAGCTATAGTCTTTCTTTTTCTTAAAGTCTAATCTAGTAGTATATTATTTATATTTAATAACTATACTTACTATATATATTATATTTTTTTTATTACTATTATTAGTAGTTTTTAGTACTATATTTATTAATATAAAAACTATATACTTAAGTACTATAATAGGCTTTTATAAAATAGCTCTAGCTCTAGTAGTTAAAATACTAGATAAAATAAAAGTAACTAGTATAAGATTTATATAGATAAATTAAGAGCTAGTATAATATATCTTTATTTATAGCTCTATTAGTATTTATTATAGAGTTAAGCTTAAGGACTACTAATTCTTTTTATTTCTTTATTATAGAGGTAAGTAGCTAGGCTCTTTTAATCTAAATACTAAAGTAAAGTATACTATTTTTTTTTTATTAATATTTCTACTACTTCCTTCTTATTCTTTAAAAATTTCTTAATATTAAAGCTATATACTAAAATTATATATCTTATATATATAACTTCTACTAAGGGTATAATATACCTTAGCTAAGAGTAGTCTATAAAAAGTATATTTTTAATAAATATATTTATTAAAATAATTTATAGATTACTACTAGAGTATTTAACTATTATTATAATTTATTTATTAGTCTTTAAATTACTATATTTAATATAGTTCTTAAGTTTAAGTTTAGTAAGTTTACTAGCTTTTTTCTTTTACTCTTAATTTATAATATATATTTTTATTATATAAGTAGCTTATATTCTTTCTATATTTAGAGTATTAAACTAGGCTTTAGATTTAAGCTCTATTACTAGAGAAGGTAATAAGCTAGCTACTAAAATATAGCTTTTTAGGCCTTATATAGAATTTAGAATTAGTTAAAAATATCTATCTATTATAATATATAAGTCTTATTTTATTACTACTAAGATCTCTAGACTAGTAGGAAGATTAGTTATAAAAATTTCTAGTAGTAGACTTAATATATTAAATTATATTAAAAGACTTTATATATTAAATATATATTTACTAGTAGCTATTAGGTTAAGTTCTAATAGAACTATTATAAGTAGTATATAAAGGAACTAGATATCTATTATATTAGTAATACTACTATTATTATTTACTATATATAAGGCACGCGTAACACTCTCGTAAAGCTATATTTTTCTTAACTTAAGTATATATTACTAGTTATCTACTCTTTATATATAGATAAGAATATATTTATCTAGATAGCTAGTAGAGTAGTAGAAATTTAAGTAGTCTATTTTATTTTTATCCTCTATATAGATTATAAATTTATAGATATAGCTTTATTAGTATTTATATTTAATCCCTTTAGATTATAAGATTAAATATACTAAATATCTTTATATTCTAACTTATCTCTAGCTTATAAAAGGTTTTTTATAGTTCTACTATTTAATATTAAAGCTATTAATAAGGTGTAATATTAAAGAATAGTAAAGAATAAAATTAAAGTATTAATAAGAAAGAAAATAACTATTAATCTAAACTCTATAAAAAGAGTTAGAGAAAGTAGAGATACTAATAAATAATAGCTAGAAATTATACTATATTTTATAGAGAAGTATAAATTCTTTATAAGTAGATTTTAAAAAAAGTTATTAAGTAGAGCCTAAGGCTTATATTTTAAATCTAGATAAGATATCTATCTATTATTATATATAAGCTTACTTTAAATCTTAGTAATAAATAATAATAGCTATTCTAGCTAGACTAGAAAAGCCTATTATAAAGAAGTTATTATATAAAAAAAGAAAAGATATAGATAATATAGAAATAAAATAAAAATAAAAAGAGATTAATCCTCTTTAAAATAATAATAATAATAATAATATATTCTATTCTTTATATTTATAGTTACTAGACTATAATATATAGATTAGGTCTATCTAACTATCTATTAAATCTATATATATTATTTATCTAAGAAGTAGATAAATAGGTTCTTATAAGAAGTAAATAACTCTTTTTATATTTATATACTTATAGTAGATACTATAAGCTATTAATATAAAAATAACTAAAGAATTTTAAAAAAAGATACCTAAGAAATAAAATAATAAGTAGATTTCTACCCTTATTAAATATAAATCTTTTAGAAATATAAATTATAAGATAGTAAAGGAAAACCTAGATTAAACCTTCTTAAAAGAAAAAAAAACTAGAAAAACCTTACTATTATTAGATTATATAATAGTAATAATAGTAAAATAAAAAAATAAAAATAAATAGAAAAAGAAGTAAATATATTTTTATTCTATTTAGAGAATAAGATAGATAAAATTTTATTTATTAAAGAGATTTACTTTATATACTAATAAATTACTAGTAAATAAAATAAATCTTTTTAATAAAAAAAGTTAAAGATACTTTATAAAATAACTAAAAAAAGTTAAACTACTCTTTAGTAGATATTTTAGTTTTTTTTATAAATTCTAGTATAGCTAGTATTTCTTTTTTAATATTAAATAATAAAGAAAGATCTAGTCTTCTTAAAATAGTAACTTTTAAAGAGTTTTTTAAAGCTAGTCTTTCTTTATTATATAAAGAATAGGTTAATAATAAGTACCTAAAAGACTAAATTTTAGTAGAATATCTAGAATACTTATTATTATTATTATTATTCTTATTAATTTTAGATAAATAACTTTTAAAATAACTATATTTTAATTTAAGCTAGAAGAAAGCTAAATTAATAGATTTAGAGAAATTCTTATTATTAATAATAGGTTTAGTCCTTAATAAAGGATTATTATTTATATTATAAGAATATTCTCTATTTTTTTTAGAAGATTTAATCTAGCTTTCTTTCTACTTATTAAGAAGATAGTTATTTATATTTTTATTAGATATAAGATCTAGGCTATTATTACTATTAGAATATAAATCTTTCTTTATAGAATAAAGTCTAAAAATCTATAAATCTAGCCTACTATTTTCTTTATAAAATTCTTTAATAGAGTAATTATCTAATAGATAATTTAGTCTATTAAAATAGAAAATATTCTTCTTTTCTAGTCTTAAATTAGGGGGTAGTAGATTATCTTCTATATCTAAAGCTAAAGTAGGACTTATTTTATAAACTTTTAGAATAGTTTTTAGGTCTTTATTTTATATTTTTCTATAATAATCTAATAGATTATTATTAGTTTTATTTTTATTTTTAAACTAGAGAATAGAGCTATAATCTAATATAAAAGTAATAATACTTATATATAACCTTCTTATAGATTTAAAATCTAGGTCTTTTATAGTATTAGATAATAAAGATAAATTATATAAATCCCTTTTAGCTAGATTAGTTCTATTAATAATATATTCTTTAAAGATAAACTTATTATTAAATAGAATTCCTAACTATTTAAGCTAGTTTTTAGGGGTTATATAAGTATTTTTAATCTTTATTTTATCTTTAATAGGTATTCTTTTTCTAAAAAATAGATTAAATTTATTTTAAAGGTACTAAACTCTATAAGCCTTTCTTTAGAGTTTATAAATAAATCTTTAATAGCTCTTTCTAGGTATTTTTTATTCTTTTTAGAGTTTTTAGAACTAGTAGATAAAGAAATATTATTTAAATAGCTTATAAAGAATATATCTTTAAAGATATCTAGATAGAATAAGTCTCTAATATAAATAAGAAATAAAATAAGGGATAAAAGAAACCCTTAAGGTATTTCTATATTTATATTAAATAAATCTCCTATCTCTCCTTCTATTATTATTTATAATTTTCTATAAGATAAAAAATTATAAATATATAGATAAAGAGAATAGAGAAGACCTAGACTTTTAATAATATTTAATAATCTAGATTTAAATATATTATTAAAAGCCCCCTCTATATCTAAAAAGATAGTAGAGGTTATCTTTTTTTTTAACTAGTTCTTCTCTATATTAGATAATAATAAAAGACTAGTATTTATAGAACTTCTATTTAATCTTCTTTCTATTTAACTATAGTATAATAGAAATATAGAGATATTAGGATTATTAGCTAAGTTTCCTAACTTAATAACTATAATCTTTTCTAATATTTTTTCTAGATAATTTAATAAAGATATAGATCTATAAGGCTTAGAATTTAATCTATCTTTTAAATCTTTATTAGGCTTAGGTATTACTATCTTTATAGCTTCTCTCTATATTCTAGGCTAATAAGAATTATTTAAAAAAAATTTAATAATATTATTAAATAAATCTAGTATAGCTTTATAAGCCTCTTTAATAATTAAAAAGAATATTTTATTTAGACTAGAGGCTTTTTTAGGATTACTAGAATTAATAGCTAAAGAAACCTCTAAGCTATTAATAATAAACTACTCCTACCCTTTATCTTTATAATTAAAATTATTAAAGCTTATAGCTATAGAAGTAGAAGAATTAAAAAATATAATCTTTTTAAATATAGAGTTTTTTTCCTTAAAATTATTAGCTTTAATCTCCTTAGTATCTTCTTTATAGATTATAGTAGGAATAGTATAATTCTTTTTATCTATAATTTTAAAAAGGTTATAGATATTTATAGATTTAGAATCTATAGATTCTAGATAATTAATCTAGCTAGTAGATTTAGCCTTTTTTATCTCTTTAAAATTTAAAATTCTCTAAAGTTCTAGTAGATTTATAATATCTTTTAGAGCTAGATAAAGATTTTCTTAAAGTTTTTAAATTTTTATTCTACTACTTTTTAGAATAAGAAGATATTTTTTTTATAAGAGCTAGCTTTTTTACTAATTTTCTTAATATAGAAGTTAGACTTATAGCTAACTCTTCTAAATAAAAAATAGTAAGATTATCTTTATATTTATCTATATTTAAAATAAAATAAATATCTTCTTCTTCTTTTAAGGATTTAAAGAATAAACTATTAAATAGTTTATTAGTATTAACTTTTTCTTTAATTCTTTTATTAAATAATATCTAATCTATTTTCTTATTATTATAAATAGGGGTATATAAATTCTTTTTAAAAGATAGCTCTTATCTAGAGGGTAAAACTCTTTTAGAACTTAAATTTATACCTCTATTAATAGTAGTATTATTAATATTAATAGAATAAAATATTATTTTATAGTTAGATCCTATTTTTTCTTTTTCTAGAATTTCCTAATTAAATAGTCTATTAGATAGGTACTTAATAGCTAGAGTTAAATCTATAATAGATTTACTTCTAGTATTTAGTCTAGAAAAGATAGATATATCTAAATTATTTAATATATCTAGATTTTCTTTTTTAATCTATTTAACTAGATTACTAGCTCTTATAGGGTATATTATAGAAGAATTCTATAAATAGTAGTAAGTATTAAAATTACCCCCTATAAGAGCTAGTTTATCTAGTTTTATAGGAATTAAAGCTCTTTCTATAGTTTTTTCTTTATTATTATTTATAGAGTTATTTAAATTATTATAAATATTAATAATATAAAAAGGTTTAATTCCTTCTATAGTAACTTCTATAAGAAGTATATCTAGGTTATCTATTAAATCTAGGTATATATTAGATTTAATAGTATTCTTTTTAATATATATTAATACTCTAGGATTCTTTTTATAGGGTATAATTATATTATAAGCTAGATAGCTTATAGAATTTCTAGAATTATAAATCCTAGGTTCTTATATTAAAATAATATCTACTTTTCTTTCTAAGCCTATTTCTAGGATAGTTTCCTAGATTAAAGAGTTCTTAGTAGTATTATATTATAATATATTAATATTATTAATATTATTAATTATATTAATAAGATATTAGTAATAATTAATATATATATACTCTTATAGAGTATTTTTAAGCCTTAGCTTTTTCTTTTCTTTCTAGGGGTTTAGAGGTGAATTTCTCTACTCTAGAGATCTTACCCCCTATAAATATCTTTATATTTAAATATTTCTCTCTTTTATCTTCTAAATTAAAAGAAATAGTTATAGAGCTAAAAGGTTTAATAACTCTATTTTTCTTCTTAGAAATCTATTTAGAGGTTTCTATTATAGAAAGGCCTAGATTATCCTTTTCTAGATTCTTTTTAATATTAAAAAGCCCTAAATTATTATTATATATCTTATTATTTATATTATAAATAATAAGATTATAATAATCTCTATCTTTAATAGCTTTATTAAAAATAAAGTATTCTTTCTAAAGGTCCTAATTTTTAAGAAGAATATTAGGGGAGTACCCCTCTCTAGTAGTTATTATAATATTATTAAGCTATTTTTTTAATTTTTTATTAATTCTTTCCTTTAAAATATAAGAATTAAACTCTTATTTTTTATCTTTAGTTATTAAAACTAAGTGTTAATCTCTATAACTATTCCTCTTATTAGTCTTTAAATTAGGGGGGCTACTTACTTTTTTATTAATAGATTTTTTAAAACTAATATTAATATAAGTTTTATTATTATTTTTTCCTATAATTTTAGCCTAAGTAGTAGGAGTAAAAGTAGATTTATTTAAATTTTCTAAAGGTTTTAGCTCTAGTTTCTTCTTTAAAAAAGATTTAGAAATCTCTACTTTATTTTTAGAAGGGGAGGGTATCTAGTTTTTATTATTAATAGTACCTAAATTCTTATTAGTATTATTAATAATATTATTAATAGTAGTATTAATAGTATTAATATTCTTAGAGCTTTTTTTTAGCTCTTTAGCTTCTTTTAAAAGAGTTTTAGCCTTTAATAGTAAAGAATCTTTATTCTTTTTTCTTTTAAAAGTAAAATTAAAATCTAGATTTTTATCTAGGATTAGAGGGTTATCTTTTAGAGAATTAAAGTTAATTTTTCTTATTTTTTAGATTTTAGTAGTAGATTAATTTTTAAAAGATATAAATACCTCTAATAAGACTAATTTTTATATTAAATTTATTATTATAATAAATAATAATAAAAATAATAATAATAATAATAAATATTATTAATATTATTAAATATTATTAAATATAAATAATATATTTAAATTCTCTATATATATCTAAGTATTTTAATATATATATTAATATATATAAAAGTATAGTATTTTATAGTATAAGACTAGTGCTAATATAAAAAAAAGTAAAAATTAGATATTTTTATATTCTCTTTTTTTTTTTAATTAAGCTTAGTATAATTTTTCTTATTTTCTAATTAGGCTTAGTATAGTAGGTAGGATTTTAAATTACTACTTTCTAGGTAGTAAGATAAATAAGAGTAGAAGTTTCCTAATATGTTCGTGCTGTAGATAGCTAACTTTCTTCTCTTATCCTCTTTAAAAGAAAGAGAGTATTAGACTATAAATAGTTATTAGAGAAATTACCTACTATTAAAAGTAAATATATAAGAATAAAATAGTATAAAAAATTTTTTTTTATTAATAGAGGAGCTATTATATATTATTCTTTATTAATTTATAATTCTTTTAACTAAATTATTCTAATCCTACTAGATAGATTTAAAATAAGATATATCTATTTATAAGTAAATAAAATATTAGTAAGTTTATTATATATAAAAAAAAAAGTAAAGTAAATATTTTACTAAATTTAAGAATAAGCTATAATATCTTTTTACTTTACTAGCTTATTATAAATCTTAGTCTTTTATTATTAGTGAATAGTTTTATTATTCTATTAAAATTTATTATAATTATATCTTTTATAGTAGATTAAAAAGATTAAATAATTACTACTATAAAGTAAAAAAAAAGAAGTTAATTAACTTAAAAAAAGAAAGAAATCCTCTTAATAAGCTTATAGATAGAAAAATCTCTAAAATAGATAATAGTTAGTATATCTCTATTTAAAATACTTAAATTTCCTCTATTTAATAGTAAAGAAGTAATAAACTTTCTTAAAAAATTTAAAATTATATATAAGTAGTACTACTATATAGATAAAAAATATTTTATAAAAATTAGTCTATACTATAAGAGATTAATATAGATTCTAGTTAAATCTTTTACCTTCTATAATAAGAATTAGAAAGCTTTTAAAAGAGAGCTTCTAAAGAAATTTTAAGATAAAGATTATAAGTAATAAGTTAAATTCTAACTATATCTATATAGATATATTTAAGAACTATAAAAAAAGATAAAGCTAAAGAAATACTATAAAGTATATAATATAATCTTAAAAGAACTAGTAAAAGAAAAGAGAACAGAACTAATTACTTAGACTAAATAGTTCTTATATAGATTATCTATAAAAAAAAGAAGAAAGTAGGCTCTCTCAACACGCACGCGCTGGGAGGCTAAGGTTATATTTATACTTCTAGATCTTAGTACTCTTAGTAGCTTATTTCCCCCTTAATTTCCCCCTAATACTACTAAGAAGCTACCCCCTATTAAAACGCTACTAATTACTAATTAATAACGCCACCCCCTATTACCTAAATAGGAAAAAATAAAAATATACACTAATCTAACCTAAATTTTATAGAAAATCTAAATATCTTAATATTAAATTAATTTTATTAGGGAAAATAGAAGAAAATTAATAAAAAAAGATATTTATATTTAAATCTAATATAAATGAAGAAAAAATATAAAAAATATAGAAAATAAAGAATTTATTTATCCTAGGGTTATTATCCCTTTAAAAAATAAAAGAAAAGAATACCTTTTAGAGAAAAAAGCTATAGAAGAAAAAAAATTAAAAACTAATAATAATATAGATTCTTTATTAATTTAATCTAAGGGTCTATTAAAAGAACCTATAGAAAAAGAAAATAATAGCTTTTAAATATAGTAAATTCTTAATATTATTTATAATAAAGATAATATTATAGATAAAAAAAGTTTTAATTATTTAAAACTAAATAAAGAGGAGGAAGAGAATAAAGCTATAAAAAAAGATAAGCTAGAGCTTAAAGAAAAAATTAATAATCTATCTAATAAGATAGATAAAATAGGAAAGTCTATAGAAGGAGGAGTAAATTATAACCTAGGTATTATTAATAATACTAGTACTAAGAACCCCCTAGGACCCCCTTCTATAGAAAAGGCTATAAAAAAGGATAATACTACTACCTAGGCTAAGGTAGTAAGTAAAAATACTATTAAATCTAATAAGATTAATAGTAAGAAAGAGCTAGGGAATAAAACTCTAGAAAATAAAAATAATTATAAGAACTAATAACTAGTTCTTATAACTAAGAATAAAAGCTAGCCTATAGATTCTTATAATCTAAAAGAAGAGATTAATAAGAATCTTAGTAAAAAACTATAACTAAAACCTAATAATATTATTATTATTTCTATTATTAAAAATAAGAATAATAATAATATTATTATAGTTAAAGAAGGCTATAACCCTAATATTCTTCTAGAAAATAAAGATACCTAGGAAAGTAGCTTTATATTTAATAAAGCTATAAAGGATAGGGATTACTATAGTCTTATAATATATAATATTAATAATAAGGCTTATAATAATCCTCTAGGTCTAAATAAAATAAAAGAAGATCTAGAAAATAATAACCTAGGGCTATCTATTATAGGATACCCTAAATAGATCTCTAAGAAAGAAAATAGAACTAATAAAGAATATAGTTCTATAATAATCTCTTTTAATACTAAAGGAGAAAGAGAAAAATATCTTAATAAGAAGATTTATCTAGGGGGAATCTAACCTAAACTAGAAAAATTTAACCCTTCTTATAAAGAAAGAAATAATAATATTAATAATAATAATATATCTAGTTAAATAACTAGTAATATTAATATTAATAATATTAAAATATTATAATATAATACTACTAAAAACTAACTTATTCTAGAAACTATTCTAGAAATTAGTATTAAAGAAAAAGCTAATATATTACTTATTTAAGAACCTAGAATTTATAATTCTAATAGTTCTATACAGTACCCTTCTTATATTAATATATTATCTTATAAATATAACCCTAGGGTATTTATTTATATTAGAAAAGAATCTAATATAAGATTTAATCTTCGGCTAGATCTTATAGATAACTTAGATTTATTAATCCTTAAGATTAATAATAAAAATATTTAGCCTTTCTATATTATTAATCTCTATAACGAATTACGGGATTATAATAATAAAAAAGAAAGAACTATAGAAAGAGCTTTAATACCTTTAAAGCTAGATAAACTAGCTCTTATAGGGGAGGACTTTAATACCTACTACCCCCTTTAGAATACTTCTATAAATTACTCTATAAGAGCTACTAATCTAGTTAAATATTTAAAGAATAATAACCTAGAGTTATTAAATTCTATAGATATTCTTATTTTTTCTAGACCTAATACTAGGTCTAAATCTATTATAAACCTTATTTTCTCTAGTAATTATTTTACTAATAAGGTCTATAACTAGGAAATTCTAGAAGATAAATCTAGATTAGACTATAAAATATTATTCTATTTTATTATATTTAATAGGGATAAAGCTAACTACTTCCCCTCTATTAAAGAATATAATCTAAAAGAAATAGATTAGATATTATTTAATAAGAGATTAAAAAGAAAAAGCTAAAAATAACCTACTATTTAATAGTAGCTTCTTTAAATCTATAAAAGAAGAAGAGGATATTTATACTCTACTAGGAATAGATAAAACTAAGAAAAATTATAATATTCCTTACCTAGAGGATCTAGCTATTAATCTAAATAATCTTATTAAAGATATATTAGAAGAAATAGCCTCTAAGAAAAATAATACCTTCTTCTCTAAAACGTAGTAGAATAAGGATTTAAAGAATCTAAGAAAGAAATTATCTTATTCTAAAAGAATCTATAAAGCCTCTAGAAAAGAAGAAGATTATAATATCTTTAAAAAGACTAGAAATACTTATTTTAAAGAGATTAATTAAACTAGCTAAGTCTAAAAGCTAGATTAATTATCTAGAATCTATAGATTCTAAATCTATAGATATCTATAAACCTCTAAAAATAATAGATTCTAAGAATTCTATAATTCCTACTCTTATCTATAAAGATAAATATAAAGAAAATAGAATAGAAAAAAAAAAGAAAAAAAAAGCTAGTACCTTTAAAGAGAAAAGCTTCTTATTTAAAAAAGCTTTATTTCCTAAACCCCCTACTTCTAAGATATCTAAATTAGATTATTATCTAGAAAAAGTATAGGAGTAGCCTAGTTATAATAGTAAAGAGATTTCTCTAACTATTAATAGTAGTAATATAAAAAAAGCTCCTAGCTTAGATAATATATCTTTTTTAGTTATTAAAGAAGCCTATAAAGCCCTCCTAGATTTATTTAATAAAGTTTATAAGCTTTTACTAAATAATTCCTACTAACCTATTATATAGAGGGAAGCTATAGGGGTTATAATTCTTAAATATAATAGAGAAAATAAAAAGGATCCTAAGTCTTATAGATCTATTTCTCTTTTAAATTACCTAGGAAAAGTTCTAGAAAAGATTATAGCTACTAGGCTAGGAAACCTAGCTAATAATCCTACTAGCTTTACCTCTATTAATCTACTATACCTAAGTTAAATAGGGGGAAGATTAAATAGAAGTTCTATAGATATAAATCTATTATTAACTTCTAATATAGAACGATATTAGTAAGAAAAGAAAATAACTTCTACTATCTTTTTAGATATAGAAGGGGCTTTTAATAATATATCTAAGAGTTAATTACTAGATATTATTAAAAGCCTAGAACTCCCTTATAATCTTTATTTATATATTTATAACTTTTTATCTAATAGAAAGATTTAAATAAAAATAGAAAGAGAAAAAGAAGAAAAAGAAAATATAAATATAGGAATACTCTAAGACTCTTCTTTATTCCCTATTCTCTTTCTAATTTATATTAGGGACCTATTCTTTCTAGATATCTATAGAAATATCTACCCTATAAGCTATTTAGATAATATATTTTTATTTACTAGCTCTTTAAGCTCTAAAGTTAATAAAAAAAGGCTAGAAAAAGTAGTTAAAGATTTATTATCTATAGCTAAGAAAAAAGATATAGAGTTTAATACCTCTAAAATAGAATTAATCTACTTTTCTAGAAAGAGGAAAAAGATTATAGAAAAAATATAGATTAAAAATACCTATATAACCCCTAATAAAGAACTTAAATAGCTAGGGGTTTTATATAATAATAAGTTCTCCTTTAAGAACTATATTATTTATAGAACTAATCTAGCTAAGAAAAGGTTATATAAACTCTTTATACTCTCTAATATTATAAAAGGGCTAAATAATAATACTATAAGATAACTATATACTAGTATTATTACCTCTATATCTAACTATAGCTCTATACTATAGTATAAGAAAAATAAAGATTATAATCTTATAGATTATTATAAAAAACTTTAAAATAAGGCCCTTAGAATTATATTAGGGGCCTTTAAAACTAGCCCTACTAGAGCTCTAAAGATAGAGGGTAATCTACTACCCCCTAATCTAAAACTAGAAAAGAGAAATATCTCCTATTATAATAGATTAAATTATCTTCTAGATAATCACCCTATAAAAGAGCTTTTAAAGAAAAAAAATTATAAAAATAATAATTAACTCTCTAGATCCTATTCTATTAAAAGCTACTTTAAAGAAGGAGAAGGGCTAGATAATAATTTATTATTATTATTATCTAATAAAGATATAAATAATTATATCCTAAAAGAGTAGAAAAATAGCTAGTTTACCTCTAAAGATAAAAAAAGGAAAAGAATACTCTTATAATATAGATAATAATCCTTTATTTAGAACTAAACCTATTATTAAAAGAGATTTCTCTAAGCCTATAAAATTAGCCTTTTTTTAATTAAAATTAGGGTATAGTTACTTTAGGAGTTATTTATATAAAATTAATAAGAAGGCTAATAATAAGTACTCTAAGTACTAAAAAAAATTTAGTCCTCTAGATACCTACTCTTAAGCTACCCCTTATATAATAAAGAAAGAATTAATCTAAAATTAGCTTTAAAAGCTAATAGATTAATTCTACCTTTATTATTAAATACTAAAAAAGGAATACTTAATATCTTATTATTCCTAGAAAAAATAAAAATTACTACTAAAGAGTGGCTTAACTCTCTTTAAAATTTTCTAGTTTATCTATTTTAGATCTTACTAAAATTTAAAAGCCTTAAGGCTTTCTTTTACTAGATACTCTCTAGTTATTAGAAGCCTAAAGGCTTTTAGGACTTATATACTATCTAAATTTACTAAACTTTCTCTTCTTTTCTTAAGTTTTCTCTCTTCTATACTACTCTTTTAATACTTATTATTACTCCTAGAAAAATCTAATAGGTGTTTCTCTTTAATACCCCCTAGTTTATCTTATATTTAACCTTATAGGTTATTTATTTAAGAAAAAGTTGTTTACTTTCTATAATACCCCTTATTACTTCTTAGAGCTTATATTCTAAGAAGCTAAATATATATAATCTATTTTAGTAGTTAGCTAGCTAGCTAGCCTATATATTATAGTCTAATGACTGTATACACAAAGAATAAATTATTATTATTATTATAGATTATCTATAAAAATAAAGAAAAAGATAATTAAAAAAATAAAATTAATATTAATTAATTTAAGAAGTTTAACTATAATAAGTAGTACTAGATTATAATAATATATATAGATAGTTTAGATATATTAATAATAATTAATTATTTAGAAAATAAGTTAGAATACTATAAAAAGATAAATAAAATAAATAGTAAAGATAATATAAAAAGATTAATTAAAATACTAAAGAGAACTATCTAAAATAAAATAGTACTATTATTAGTACTAAAAGACTCTTCTCTTATAAAGTTAAAAGATAAGAAGACTATTAATTAATTAGTAAAGAACTTTAAGAGTTTAAAAATAGTAAATATAAGACTATAGAATAAATAGATTAAATAATAGAATTTATTAAATAATAAAGAAATAGAACTTACTCTCTTATAAAAAGAGAGAGATATAAATACTAGATAAGAATTTAAAACTATAGCTATTATAATTTATTACTTTACTATACTATATAGAGGATATTTTTATTATAAAAATAAAAGCTATTTCTAAAGAAGATATTCTAATATTAAGTAAATAATTACTAGTAGAGATATTTATATATTCTAAGATAGAAAAATAACTTATAGCTAACTCTATACTAACTCTAAGCTAGTAAGAGAACTCTTAAAAAAAACTAGAAGATTTAAAGAAGTTAGTTTAATAGTATAAAAAAATAAATAAAATTATTATATATATTTAGTATAAATCTCTAAAGTTCTTATAATTAAATATATATTACTAAAGAAGAGTTATATAGTAGAGAATAAAGATATATAAATATTTATAGTATTCTATTAAAAGAGAATTAAGACTAGAAAATAAGATAATCTATTAAGATCTATAAATATAAAGGTTATAGAAGTTAAGAAAAAGAGAAAGAAGAATATTCTATTAGTAAGTAGAGTAAATAAATTATAAAAAAAGATTAAAAGAAGAATAGTATTATAACTAATTATAAAAAAAGTTAAAGAATAAGAAGAAATAAGACTATTAAGCTAAATACTAGTTAAATAGCTAGAGATAAAGTTTCTAGAAATCTTTATATAGAATAAAGTAAAAAATAAAGAAGATAATAAAAAAATCTAATCCTTAAGAGAATATAAAGGATTATCTTTACTACTAGAAAGTTATAGATAGCTATTAACTACCCCTAAAGATAACTAAAAATAAGTAAAGAAAAAAGAGATTAAAAAAAAGAAAAGAGTTCTAATAATAGAACTAGATAAGATAGCTAAAATAGTAAAGAAAATTATTTAAAAAAAGATTAATTTAAATAAATAGTATCTAAAATTAAAAGAAATAATAAATATAAAAGTTATTTTTATAGCTAAAGAGCTCCTAGATTTCTTTAAAGCTTTTTTATATAGTTCTCTAAAGGTCTAAGTTAATATTAATAGCTATATATAAAATTAATTCTATATTTAAAAGTAGAGTATTAGTAAGAGTATTAATTACTATTCTAATAGTTAATAGAACTTAGTATCTAATTAAAGTCTTAATTAATAAAGAATTAGAAGTATACTTATACTTCTAGAATATAACTAAAAGTATAGGAATACCTTAGATTATAAATATAAAAATAGATTCTATTATTAGAGTTAATAGTATAAAAAGTCTTATTCTTAGAATATTAAAGGATTTACCTCTTTATATTAGTAATATATAAATAATTATTAATTACTTAATAATAATAAAGCCTTAATATTTACTTCTTCTTAGTATTCTCTTCCTAAGAAAAAGTAGAGTAAGAGTTAAATATAATAAAGAAAGACACTATAATATAGAGCTAAGAGATAAATATAGAAAATTAGTATACTTTATAGCTATATAAGAATAGCTAATATTTAAGTCTTTAAACTAATATATAATAAGTCTCTTCTTAGATAGAGGCTTAATTATATAAAGAAAGACCTAAAGTAGAAGTAGGATAATAGATAAGTAATACTCTTATATTAATATATAGTAGTAGTAGTAGTTAATAATAATATTAAAGAAATCTACTATCTATATATTAAGAGAATAGAAGAAATAGAAGAAATTTATTAAGAATATATAGACTACTCTAGATTACTATATAGTAATCTAGATAATATAACTTTTAAATTATATAATTCTAGATAAGATCTAGAAGAAGATATAGTATAAATATATAAAATAAAGAGATTAGATAAGAAAATAGCTAAAATATATTATATACTCTTAAATAGAGATATAGTAAAGCTATATAGAATATTATAACTTTTTAGTCTTTTAGATTTTATAGTAATATAGAAGAATAAAATTTAAGAATAATACTATAAATTATATACTATATATAAGAGAAAAGCTAATATAGTTTAGTTAATTAATTATAATTAATTAGATAGTAGTTACTTTAAGCTTACTAGAGCTTAAAAAGAAGATATAATTTAAAAGATAAAGAAAGTATTAAATCTAAAGTTAAGAAAAGACTAATAGTTTATACTAAAAAATTTTTAAATAAAGAAAGAAATAAGATTAATATAAGAAAAAAAGAATAAGCTACTAGTAAAAGAGTTTATAACTATAAAAGAAAAAAACTTATTAGTAAGTATATTATATAATAGAAAAAAAGTACTAGTATAGGACTTTATAAAATAATAATAATTAAGAAAAGTATTATTAAACTATCTAAAATAAGAACTATTCTATACTAGGCTTAATAATAACTAGCTTTTTAATTACCTAAAGCTTTATATAAGATTACTATTAAAATAATAAAATAGAGATTAAAAAATAGTATTCTTAAGCTAAGTTATAAACTATATTATAACCTCTAGTTCTTAGTAAAGAAAGGGAATAGTAAGTATTAACTAATAAATATAGTAATAAATATTAATTAAGTTACTATATATAATACTAATCTTTCTCTAAGTATTAAAGATTTTATAGATAAATTTATAGTACTATTATATTATTCTTTAATTAATATCTTTTCTAGCTATAACTAAGTAAAGCTCTAACTAGAGAGCTATAATTTAATAGCTTTTATAATATCTTTAGAGCTTATATACTATACTATTCTTCTATAAGAAGCTACTAATTCTATTATCTAGTTTATATAAATAGTTACTAATATTTTACTTAATTATATCCCCTATAGATATTCTTTTTTTCTTAATAATATTAGTATTAAAGAACTATATATAGATTATAATAATAAGAAAATTAAACCTAGTATATAGTATTTTATAGTTAAATATTTATAATAGTTAAATATAGTTATTACTAATTTAGAAAGAGTAAGAGTAATAGTCTCTAAAAAGAAATTATAATTCTATTTATAAGGTTTAAAAATAGTAGATTTTATTTATAATATAGATAGTAAGTACCTAGAGTTAATAAAGATAGTAAAGATTCTTAAGTAGATATATTATAAAGAAAAGAAAGATATATATATCTTCTTATATAAATATATATATTATAGAATATTTATACTAAACTTTATAGAAAAGGCTAAACCTTTATTCTAACTTTTAAGAAAGAATATTAAATTTAATTAAAGAGAGTCTTAAAAGACTATAATAATATAAATTTAAGAATCCTTTATTATAGTACTAGTATTAAAACTAATTAATTATAAAGATAGAGAAGTTATCTTAGCTATAAATACTAGTAATTAGAGCTAGAGTATAGTACTTATATAAACCTATCTTAATAATCTAAAGATTAGATATCTAGTAAGATATAAAAGTAGAATTTAGAGTAAGATAGAAAAAGAGTATAATACTAGTAAGCTTAAGTATAAAATACTTATAAAAGTATTAAAGAAAAATTATATATAGCTTTATAGATAGAGATTTAAGATTAAAATTAATACTAATATCTTAGTTATCTAGCTAAACTAGATAGCTACTAATATTCTAAATACTCTTATTATAAGATAGCTTATATAGATTAAATTATTTAACTTTAAAGTAAAGTATATATTTAGAAGAAAGTATATAGTAGCTAATAGACTATTTTATAAGCTATTAGACCCTTCTAATAAGAAAAAGCTAGAGTATAAAGAAGATATAGATAAATAGATAAATTAGTAAATAAATACTACTTATTAAAGAATTTATCCTATTAAAATAGAGAATTAAGAAGAAAATATTAATCTATTATAATAAAACTATTTAGAATAATACTAAGAGATTACTAGATTTCTACTTAATAGAATATAAAAGCTATTATACCTAAAAGATAAAGAATAGATAAAATTTAAGCTTTATATACTTAAATTTATAGTAAGAGAATAATATCTTTTTAGAAAAGTAGTAAAGAATATTCTATTATATAGAGTAGTAGATAGTAAAAAAAAAATTATAAAAATCCTTTAAGTCTATTATAAGAATTTAGGCTATTTTAGTATTAAAAGAATATACTATACTATAGTTAATAAATACTAGTAGATAAAGTCTTTTATAAAAATAAAAGAATATATATTAAAATACTATAAGTATTAAGTTACTATAAAAAGAAGACTATAAGAAGGTATTTTTCTAATATACCCTACAGGTTTATTTTAAAGAATAAATATTAATATAGCCTATATACTAAAGAAAAGAGATTTTAAATATTTAGTTATTAGAAGGGATAATTTTAGTAGTTAAATAGAAGCTAAACTCTTATATTAAAGAGAATCTATATAAGTAGTAAAGTTTATCTATAAAGACTTTATATACTACTATCTATATCTATAGAAAATTATAGTTAATAGAGAAATAAAGAATTAAGAATTTATAGAGAAATTTATATATTAATATAGCTTAGAAAGAGTATAGATATTACTATATAATCTAAGAGCTAATAGATAAATTAAAAAAGAATATATACTAATTATTAATTTACTTATAAAAATAAGAGATTCTTAGATTAAGTACTTATTTATAGTATTATAAGTAGATAAAGCTATTATAAGATATTCTACTAGCTACTCTTCTTATTAACTTTTTTATAGTTATAAAATAACTCTTATAAATAAATTAGCTATTTTTATATATACTATACTATCTTTTAAATAGGTAGAAATAATATAAGACTTAATAGTATTAAAAGCTTAATAATTTAAAAGAAGAGACTTAGATATCTAAGAAAGTCTTATATATCTTTAAAGAATATAGTAAGAAAATATAGAGTATTTTAATAAATTAAACTAAATATAAATTATTCTATTTAATATTAATAATTTTATTATTCTTTAGAATTTAACTATTAATACTTCTTACTCTAGAAAATATAAATTTACTTTTAGATAGTTAAATCCTTATAAGATATATAAAGTAGATAATAAAAAAGAAATATATAAAATTAAAGAGTTAGATAGTACTATTATAGTATTAACTATTATAAATTTAAGATTAAAGAAGTACTATCTAAGAGATAGTACTATTTTATAAAAGATACTATAAGATAATACTAAGTAACTAATATAACTATAAAGAAATCTTTAAAGCTTAGAAAATAATAATAAAAAAAATAAGAAGAGGTTTATAATCTATAGTCTATAGACTATAGACTATTATAATATCTAGAAGATAAAAGTTTATTAATTATTTTTCTAAATATTATTTCTTTAACTATATCTTTTATTTAAAATTTTATTAATTTTATTAATATTTTAATTTATATACTATTATATTAGTATTAATACTTACTTCTTAAATAAAATAACTAACTAGAACTATAAGTAAGTACTATAAATATAGATAGTATTAAATATCTATATAATTATATATAAATTACTATAAATAAGTTAAAAATATAAAGGTTAATATATAGACTATCTTAAATTAAGTATTAGTAATCTAGAGTAGTCTATATACTACTCTAAAGTAGACTATACTTATACTACTACTAAATAGAAAATTTTAATCTAGTATATAACTAATTATAAATAAATAGTTATATTAATAAATTTATATATTTACTATATAATT
Source organism: Trueperaceae bacterium (assembly GCA_965214995.1). Lineage (GTDB taxonomy): Bacteria > Deinococcota > Deinococci > Deinococcales > Trueperaceae > CBDCCT01. The sequence continues at coordinate 760,949 of CBDCCT010000002.1, read as the reverse complement.
ATATAATAAAATTAATCTTTTTAAGATTTATATATATTACTAAAGGGACTAGTAGATTTTAATAAAGAATAGAAAAGAAAGATTAATAATTAATAGTAATAAAAGTAATAAGATAAGAAAAATATAACTAGTCTATAATATTATCTTAGATAATATAGAAAATAAGAGAAAGAAAGAAAATAGTATAAAAGATAATAATATAATATAGAAAATAATAGAAATTTAAGAAGATTCTATTAAAATATATATAGAGATTTATCTTTATTTTTTAACTTAATCTTTAAAATAACTAGTTAGATAGCTTTAAATATAAAGATCTCTATTAATTTATTAAATATATTTAAAATACTTATCTTCTATACTCTTCTAACTATTAAAACCTAAGTTTTTCTTTATTTTCTCTTTTAAATATATTATTTTTATAGTAGGAAGAGATAGCTAAGTAGCTATAATAGTAATAATAGTAAGAAATAATAGTAGATTTAGATTCTAAAAATATCTATCTTAGTAATATACTTCTATACTTTCTTAATAAGAATATATAGTAGTAGTAGCTATAATAATAAAAATAAAAATAATAATAATAGTAGAAGTAGTAGTAATAAAACTAAAATAAAGATCTTAGTTTAATAGATTTAAACTAGAAGCTACTTAAAATAGTAGTAAGCTATATTAATAAGAAAAATACTAAAGACTTCTTTTAGTAGTAAATCTAAGAGTAAATACTAGTATCTAGTTTACTAGTTTAATAGATTACTTCTTCTACTACTACTTCTCTATCTATCTCTAGCCCCTTTATAGTATTAAAAGACTCTTATATACTATTAATAAGAATAGTATAAAAGTTAATAAGAGTAAAAAAGACCCTATATAAGTTTAATATAAATATAAGTATAGAAGACTATTTAGTCTATAATATAGTATAAACTAGTACTTTAGTAGATCTAATTTATAAAATTTTCTATTATCTTCTTAGTAATATTAATTTATTCTAGTAGTATTTTAATATTATTAAAATAGATATTACTATAGATAAATTTATAGTCTTATATTATATTTTTAAGAATATAGTAGATATAGTAGTAAATCTCTCTATTACTAATTTTAGTAATCTTTAAGTATAGATCTTTAAGGTCTATATAGTACTTAAAAGCTTATTAAAGTATACTAGGCTTTATAAAAAGCTAAAAAAAAGCTAAGTATAGCCTTTAAAGTACTAAAAGAAAATTATATATAAGATAATTAATAATAAGTAGAGAACTAATACTATTAAAGCTTTAGATCTAAATTAAAAAGATATTTTTTACTTCTAGTATAATATTTTTAATATACTAGTAAATATTAGAGTTTTTTTTAAAAAGCTAATAATACTATACTTAGGTTTTTTTTAAGTATAAGAAATAATATAGCTAGATAGTAAAGCTTACTCTAGTTAATATTATTAAAGTAACTTATCTTATTAAAAAAATACTAGATTATAAGTAATAGATATAGAGATAAAAAATAATTTTAAGCTAGTACTAATTTTATTCAATACTATCTATCCTTAAGTTTTTATTTCTTTAGTAATAAAGAAGATTATAATATTCTTCTCTAATAAGAGAAGATACTAAGAAGCTATTTATAATAAAAAAGTTATAATTCTAGCTACTAGTCCTTTAAGAGCTAAGTATACTAAAGCTTATAGTACTACTTCTATTACTTTTATTATTTTTATTATCTCTATTATTATTACTATTTTAGTTAATACTACTACTTCTACTATTAAAACTAAAGTAGTATTTTAAGAAGATTTAAATATTATTAGATCTACTAGAGTTCTAACTCTAGTACTCTTTTCTTTTATATTTACTTTTATTTTAGTAATATCTATTACTTTTAAGTCTAGTTTTTTTTTTCTACTAGCCCCTTTTAATAGTTAATAATTACTCTTAAAGATAATTCTTTAATAAGAATATATCTTACTAAGGATAATAATAAGATACTAGTAGTAAAAATAAGGAGAACTTAGCTAGACTAAGTTAATAAGAAATTTAAGAATAAGAAAGTTTTAAATAAAGATTTAAAGTATAAGTTAGAGAGAGCTAACTATACTAAAAAAGAGAAGAATATATCTCTTATATCTAGAGATATAAAGACTAATATAGAGAATAATATAGTAGTAAAGAAGTTTCTACTCTATTATATTCTTTATAGAAAGATATAATAGATAGTTATAGATACTAAACTAGTTAGTATATTATTTTTTAAAAATAATAATCTAACTTTAGAGCTTAAGTAGTATATTATAACTATTAGTACTAGTATAAAGGCTACTAATAGTCTAATAATTTAAATTATAGATAATAAGTTATAGTATATAATATACTTACTAAGCTTAGAGATAGCTAGCTAGCTTAATATTACTAATTCTTTCTTTTATTTTTTATTTTTTTTTCTTTCTAGAATATTATAATTATTCTTATTTATAATATAAATTTTATTATATTTTATATATTAGTTACTTATTATTCTCTATATCTATTAAAGACTTATAAAAATATATAAAAAATTTACTTATTAGTTTATTATATAATATTTATTTTTATACTATATCTTACTCTATCTTCTAGTATAATTTTAGCTTATAAAATAAGCTTTTTAATAAAGAATAAATATAGTAAAGTAAAGTAAGTATTTTATATAGTTTTTATTATATAATATATTTAGTTTTATACTTTATATTTATATAGTTACTTCTACTATATATAGACTACTCTAGATTACTATATAGTAATCTAGGCTATATAATATCTTTAAGAATATTTATCTATTATATCTACTCTTTATATATAGATAAGAATATATATATCTAGATAGCTAGTAGAGTAGTAGAAATTTAAGTAATCTATTCTATTTTTATCCTCTATATAGGTTATAAATTTATAGATATAGCTTTATTAGTATTTATATTTAATCCCTTTAGGTTATAAGATTAAATATACTGAATACCTTTATATTCTAGCCTACCTCCGGCTTATGAGAGGTTTTTTATAGTCCCGCCATTCGATAGTACTTTGTAAAATAATTAAAAAAAGTTAAACCACTCTCTAGTAGATATTTTAGTTTTTTTATAAATTCTAGTATAGCTAGTATTTCTCTTTTAGTATTAAATAATAAAGAAAGATCTAGCCTTCTTAAGATAGTAGCTTTTAAAGAGTCCTTTAAAGCTAATCTTTCTTTAAGCTAAGGTATAGTAATTAGCTATAGAGGCTATAGCTTTAAGTATAACTTTTTTTACTTCTATAGCTAGTTCTACCTTAGTATAGAGTACTCTAACTTAGTCTCTTACTTTAGTATATACTCTATTATCTTACTATACTTTTTTTTTATAGAATATCTATTTATACTAATATAATATCTACTATATAGACTCAAAAATTTTTATTTTAGTAGAGTAGCTTATACTTATTTATAGTAGTTATAAAAGGGTTATTATTAATATACTTATACTATCTCTAGTAAAGTATAGTTATAGCTATAGCTATCTCTCTTATAAGATATAGATTTTTAGATTTTATTTTTAGCTTACTTAGGGTATAGGTTCTTTATATAGGTTATAAAGTTTTAAATAGTTTTAATATTTAAATAAAATATTTAAACTTTTTAATAAATCTATTAAAAAACTATAAACCTAATAGGAGAAACTAGAAAAAGATATCTATATTATAGTTTCTATATATAGTTAGTCTACTAGGGAGAAAACCTTTTATCTTTCTTTATCTATAATTTAATTATTTAATTTAAAAATTACCTATAATACTTTAAGATATTTTTATTTATTTACTCTACTTACCCTTTATATAAGGTAAGATAGTAGTATTAAATTTTTTAATTATTACTATATAATTTATTAGATTCTTTTCTAGTTACTAGCTATTATCTACTAGTAAAAATCTTTTTTAATATATAAGATACTTAATTATATCTTATTATACTTTTTATTAAGAATAGTCTATACTTTCTACTTATTTTCTTTATCTATATTAACTAGTTCTAATATACTCTTCTTAGCTCTATATATATAATACTTAAGTAGTAAGATGTAAAAGACTAAATATATATAATTATATAATAGTAGTAAACTTAACTAATATAATTATTTTCCTATAGGTTCTATTATTTTAAATAGATTTAAATATTTATTATTAAGCTTCTTTAATATATAATAAATATAGATATATTTTAATTTTAAAAGTACTTTTTCTTCTTTTCTAAATTAAATAGATAAATACTTATTATTATAGTACTTTTCTTATATTATTCTTATCTCTTATAAATAGTAAACTAATTTATTTTTTTATACTATAAGTTCTTTAACTCTTTTAATAGCTATAGATACCTTCTCTTTAAAGATATTATTCTTAATATTAAATAAAAATCTTAGGTTATAGCTTATAAGTATATAGATAGGAAATAGCTTATATACTATATATATAATATTATTATATATAAATTATATTAATAGTAACTAATCTACCTAGTTATTCTAGTAGAAATTTATAAAGTATTTTAAATATTATTCTAGTATTTAATTCTAGTACTTTATCTAGCTATTTATTTATAGATAATATACTATATTTAACTTTTTTTAAGCTTATATGTACTATATAAATATTATTTAGTATAAGCTTTTAAAGAGAAAACCTCTATCTATTATAATAGAGAGTAGGTATTTAAATAAGAATATTATTTACTTATAAATTATATTAGCTAGTATACTAGTATTAATAGTTACCTAAGTAGTAATATATATATATATATATATATATATATATATATGTTTTTATATACCTATTAATAATAACTAAAATTAAGTTATATACTAATATTCTATATCTCTTACTTATAAGTAATCTTATAATAAAATCTATTACTAGATATTTCTAAGATTAATAGAGTACTAGTAAAGCTTATAGTTTACTATATAGTTAATACTATCTTACTTCTATTTATTAATATATTATATAAGATTAAATATAATCTTTAATATATTTTAATATATTAGACTAAAAATACTTAGAGTATATTAGTTATACTATTTATATGTAACCTATATAACCTACTATAGGGTTATTATAGTATATCTTTAATACTTTAGTTTAGACTACTTAGTCCTAAGGTATATAGATTACTTTTTTATATCTAAGTAAGCTAGCTCTATCTAGTAGCTATAAATTATACTTTATACTTATAGTATTCTTTTTTTATAGATTTTTATAATTACTAGACTTTATAAATAGATCTATTTACTATAGGTATTTAATAATACTAGTAAAATTATCTATATACTTAAAAATAGTAGTTTTACTTTATATAACTACTTATATAAGTAAATATAGTATAAGGTATTCTAGATTACTAGTACTAATAAAAGAAAACTTACTTTTACTTAAAAACCTCTAATATCTAGTAGGACTATAGTATTTTACTAGTATATAAATAAAAGATAGAATACTATTCTTATCTAATATCTTTTTAGTACTAAATTAATTATTTCTAGATTTATATAGTATAGCTATAGTATTTTTTATATTACTCTTAAAGACTATTATCTTATCTATAATATCTTACTAGAATTAATTTAGATAGAATATTAAAACTAAAGTTCTTCTTAATTTCTATTATAGAGTAGATAATATTAAGCTTATACTATCTTTATATTATAATAGCTTATAATCTAGCTATTATAAATTATAATAGTCTATCTATAGAATTTACTTTTCTAGGTTTATAACTTATTTTAAAGTTAAAGACTAATAAAAATTTAGTATACTTTATCTACTATCTACTAAGTATCTTATTACTTATAAAGTATTAAAAATTATTATAGTCTATAACTACTATAATAGAGAATTTTATATTTTTTAGATAGTAATACTAATATTTAAAGCTTTTTACTAGTCTAAGTTACTCTTAGTTATAGATATTATATTATACTTTTATTAAGATAAGTTTTTTTAAATAGAAAGCTATTATATACTAATTAGAGTCTTTACTTTCTATTTATAGTCTATATAGTTAGAATAAAATATTAATTATAATAAACTTTAAAGTATCTATTACTACTTTAATTTATAGTAATAGGTTAAAGTACTTTAATAAGAGTATCTTTTAAAAAGTTCTTTTTAGTAATTTAAAGATTTATACTACTTCTATAGTTAGTATAAATTTATTATACTTTTTTCTTTTTTACTATCTACTAAAAGGCTAGTAAGGAGCCTTATAATTTTAAAATATTTATAAAGAAATTTCCTATAGAAATTTATAAATCCTAAAAAGACTTATATATTATAGTATAACTTTAGTATTAATTACTTTTAAACTATCTATATTTTTACTATATTTATATAGATACTATATACCCCTATAATATAACTTAGAAACTCTAGTTTATTAATATAAAACCTATACTTTAATAATTTTATAAATAAAGTCTACTTTCTTAGCTATATAAGAACCTTATATATAGTATACTTATAACTCTTAAGATTATCTATAAAGATAAGTATATTATTAAGATAAACTATATATATTATATCTATAAGACTATAGAGTATATAATTAATATATATTTAGAATATAGTAGGGGTATTTATAAGACTAAATAGTATAACTTTATATTTAAAGTATTTATAGTATATTCTAAATACTATTTTTTATTTATTACTATAATATATATAGATTCTATAATAAGTATTATATAGATTAATTTTTAAAAAGACCTTTATATTTAATAGTCTATCTAGTATTTTATTAATTCTTAGTAAAGGATATCTATTTTTAATAGTAACTTTATTAAGCCTCTAGTAATCTATATAGAACTATAAGATTCTATTTTACTTAAAAATAAATAATATTAGTACTCTAGTAAAACTCTATAACTTAATAATTTATTCTTTCTTTAGGTTACTATCTAGGTAATCCCTTAGGATAGCTAATTCTTTTTTTAATAAATTATATAGAGGGCTAAAGGGTAGTTATACTTCTTTAGTAGTTTTTATAAGATAGTTATACTTTATATTTTATAGTAGTAGACTAGCTACTTCCTCTAAAAAAAATTTTTATAGTCCTTATAATTAGAAGATAATAAGGCTTCTACTTCTATATAGTTAATAAAAGGTATATTTATATAATATACTATCTAATTAGGTAGGTATAATAATCTAATATATATTATATTATTACTTTATAAGTATTATATAAACTTACTAATATTCTTAACTATTACTTGTATATAGTAGTTATAGTAGTTCTTAATTATTTTCTTTTAATCTATTATAGGATTAATTATTTTTAGCTATAGTAGTTCTAGAAGGATATTATATCTTTTAAAAATTATAAAGTAAAACCTCTTAGTAATATCTTTAGTTTCTTCCTAGGAGCTTATTATATATATATTTATATTAATTAGATTATTACTTTATAGTAAGCTATTATTTACTATTTCTAGACTAATATTATACCTAATAATATATAAAAGTTTATATTTAATAATAAATAGCTAGAAGACTAGGTTTTTATTTACTCTAATATCTAATAGGGCTTTTATAGAAATAACTTTACTTCTATAGTATATCTATATTTCTATCTTAATTTATTAGTAGAGGTTTCTATATAGGTTCTAGCCTAATTTTCCTATAGTAAGAATAACTAGGTCTTCTCTTTTTCTATATTACTAGAATACTTATTAGAGTAATATCTCTTTTTTTAGTAATTAAAGTAAGTTATTTCTTTTTTTAATTTAAGGTATTATTACTAGCCCCTTACTAGTCCTTTATCTTTATAAAAAGATCTTTTCTAGTTCTTTTATAAGCTAGACTATTAGTTTAGATATATTTTTCTTTTACTCCTACTATATTTTAGTATTTTATTATAAATATAACTAGCTTATATATCCTTTATAGGCCTTTTTTTAGATCTTTAGAGACTTTTAATATAAACTATAAGATAAAGTAGGATATTTCTTATTATAGATAGATTATTATACTTTATAATTTTTTATTTAAGTATCTACTTTATACTACTTAATAGCCTAGTAATCTAAATTTTTTTAGAAAATATTTTATTTAATAGTTCTAGTTCTAGCTAGGCTATATTATTAATATATTTTAATATATTTTAGTTTTTCTTTTATATAGCTATAAAGTAATACTATCTAGTAATAACTAGTTTAGTAATAGAATATTCTAAAAGATTATATAAAAACTATATAAACTTTTTTTATAAGAACCTATTAATCCTATTTTTCTATTTAAATTATTACTAATAGTTTATTAGTTATTCCCTTAATTAAAAGGCTATATATAGTACTCTTTAATATTTAGTCTAATAAAGGCTTATATTTATATAAAACTCTATTTTATATATATAAATAAAGGCTATATACTCTATAAGTAACTTATTATAGTATTTAGTAGGGCCTTTAATCTTAATTCTAATAGAAGTTTTATTAAAAAGATTAGATATAGAGTACTTCCTTATTATATATAAAGCTTTAAGGGTTAGAAGTAATAGTTTATAGATTAGAAAAGTATTTAAGAACTCTATAATCTTTTTCTAAAGGTTATATACTTTTTAGAGCTATAATTCTAGCTATAAGAATTAAGCCTCTTTATATATATTATATAAGTATTACTTATATTTATACTCTAGAAGGTTTAATAATATTAATACTATTCTAATCCTTATATTATAAGAGAGTCTTTCTTCTTTATACTATTTCTTATTTTCTTTTTCTTATATTTTATTATCTTCTTTCTTTTTTATATATAAAGTTTATACTATAAAAGTAGCTTAGATATCCTACTAGAAGTTCTAAATTTAATTATTTATTAACCTAGCTATTCTTTTACTAAAAATAAAATTAGTAATAATAATTATTAGGAATATCTATATCTCTATAGGGTAGAAAGATTAATAAGTAGTCTATAGGGGGTCTATATAAAGTAGATAAGTTTATAAAATAGAAAAGTAGATAATTCCTATATATAGAGAATTATTACTAAGAAGAATCCCTTAGTAAGGATTTAAGCTACTTATACTTATAGGTGTTTTTATTATATAATAAATAATATAAGTAGACTGCCTACAGTCCGTATTTATGGTCTGACTCCTAATATGAAGAAATATTGGGTCCTTACACAGAGCTTTAAAAGCTTTTAAGCATTCTTCTTTATAGGTAAAGCTTTAGAAGAAGTAGGTTTACAATATATTTTATATTAAAACCTTTAATATAAGCTTAAGCTTCTATTTTAATATAAAATTACTTTATAGCCTTCTTTTATTTTATTTTTTTATTTTTTTAAAGCTTTTAACTTTTACTATCTTTTTAAGGTAATCTTATTATTCTTCTATTATAGCTTTCTAGTTTATAAATTTTCTAAATACTACTTTAGCTCTATAGATAAGATTATATATTTATTAATAGTACTTTTCTTTAGATAAGGTACTAAATTAAGTATTTTACTATATTTTTATTTTTATTATTTATAAAGAGCTTTTTAAAGGTTATCTTTATATTTAATTATTTTTTAATTTAATAATATAGATAGTATAATAATAATAAATATTATTATTATTAGGTATATAAAGCTATAGTATTTAGTAAACTCTAATAATAATTATTAAGAATAGTAAATTTTAATATAAGACTACTTAATATTATTATAATTAAGTTCCTACTATAGTAATTTAAAATTATTAGGTATTTTATGATCTTTTCTTTATTATTTATTATCTAATAAGCTACTAGTAGACATATAAGAGGAAATAGTAGATTAATAGACTAAAACTTTTTTTATAATATACTTTGTATATATGATTATAATAATAACAACATATTCTATTCTTTGTGTTTATAGTTACTAGACTATAATACATAGATTAGGTCTATCTAATTATCTATTAAATCTATATATATTCTTTATCTAAGAAATAGATAAATAGGTTCTTATAAGAAGTAAATAACTCTTTCTATACTTATAGACTTATAGTAGATACTATAAGCTATTAATAGTGGTGTGGCCGTGTTGGTAGAACGTGGTTATGGCGTCTCCTTGGCTAATTCTTAGTATAGTAACTAGAAGGCCCTAGGTTTAAATCCTAGAACTACTTCTATTATAATCTACTATTAATACTAAGCTTAAGATTATAAGGGGTAGGGACCCTTATATAACCTAGCTTAGATAGAATAAGTTTTTTTCTACTTCTCTAATTAGGTATCTTTTCTTAATCTTTCCTAATTTATCTTATATTTAATTCTTAATAGATACTTCTTAGTATTATATTAAGGATTATTATTATTATTATATTCTGTTCTTTATATTTATAGTTATTAGACTATAACACGTAGATTAGAACTAACTAATTAGTTATTATATCTATAGGTTTTTCTTTATCTACTAAGTAGATATATAGGTTTTTTAAAAAGTAAGTAACTTTCTCTATAAATCTAGTATAAAACTAGAAAATAAAAGAAACTAAAAGAATAAACTTCTAAATAAGAAATAAGAGATAATAATAGTAGGTATTTACCCTTATAAAATAAAATAAAAAGAGAAAACCTAGTAAAAAATAATACTCTTATAAAAGAGAAAAAACCTAGGAAAACCTTTTTCTTACTATTATTATTCTTTTTTTTATAAAAGATTTATTCTTTTAAATATATCTCTCTTTTTTTCTTTTTTTCTTTATACTAAATTTTTCTTTAAATAATCCTATATTTCCTCTTATCTTTTTAAGATAATCCTTTTAATCTCTTCTATATTATTATTAGATAATCTCTAATAAAAAATAGGATTATCTTTATAGTATTTTCCTAGTTTAATAGTAAGATTTTCTTTTAGTATATATATATATATAATATTTCTATATTTTCTCTTATCTTTTTAAGATAATCCTTTTAAACTCTTTTATATTATTATTATTAGATAATTCCTAATAAAAAATAGGATTGTCTTTACAGTATTTTTCTAGTTTAATAGTTAGATTCTCTTTTAGTATATACTTACCTTATATATATAAAATAGTTCTATATTTTCTTTTATCTTTTTAAGATAATCCTTTTAAACTCTTCTATATTATTATTAAATAATTTCTTATCTGATTTAATCTTTATCTTATCTTATCTTATCTTATCTGATCGTGCTTAACCCTTTTTAATTATTTTGTTGGTTCGTGCGTTATATTTTGATTAATCTTTATTCATTCATCTTCATTCAATATTCCCCTATAGGGGGGATATTGAATGAAGATGAATGAAGATGAATGAAGATGAATGAATGAAGATCTTTTAAGGATTAATTAATAAGAAAAAGTTATTTACTAGTTAAATTCCTTATATAATCTCCAGTAGGTTTTAGTACTAAAGAAGCTTTTCTATTAGAGACTAAAAACTATATAATTTAATACATAACTAACTAGATTAGCTAGTATTACGCTATAGTCTAATAACTATAAACAGAAATTAAATATATTATTATTATTATTATAAGCTATTAATACAAGAAGACTAGGGAATTTTAAAGAAAGATATCTAAGTTATAAAATAATAAGTAAATTCTTACTCTTATTAAATATAAGTCTTTAAAAAAAAATTTATAAGATAGTAAGAGGAAACCTAGATAAAATCTTCTTAAAAAAATTAATTAGAAAAACCTTACTATTATTAGATTATATAATAGTAATAATAGTAAAGAAATAAAAAAATAAAAAAAAGTAAATATATTCTTATTTTTATATAAGATAAGATATATAAAGCCTTATATACTAAAGATACTTATTTTATATATTAATAAAATACTAGTAAATAAAATAGATCTTTTTAATAATAAAAATTTAAAGTACTTTTTAAAATAATAAAAAATTTTTAAACTACTCTTTAATAGATATTTAAGTTTTTTTTTAAAATTCTAGTATAGTTAGTATTTCTTTTTTAATATTAAATAATAATAAAAAACTAGTTTTTTTAAATAGTTACTTTTAAAGAATTTTTTAAAGCTAGTCTTTTTTTATTATATAAAAATTAAAATAATAATAAGTATTTAAAAGATTAAATTTTAGTAAAATATCTAGAATATTTATTATTATAATTTTTATTAAATAAAATATATAACTTTTAAAATAATTATACTTTAATTTAAGCTAGAAGAAAGTTAATTTAATAGACCTAAAAAAGCTTTTATTAATAATAGATTTAGTCCTTAATAAAGAATTATTATTTATATTATAAGAATACTCTTTACTTTTTTTAAAAGATTTAATCTAGCTTTCTTTCTACTTATTAAGAAAATAGTAATTTATATCTTTATTAAATATTAGATTTAGACTATTATTACTATTAGAATATAAATCTTTTCTTATAGAATAAAATTTTAAAATCTATATATTTAGTCTACTATTTTCTTTATAAAAATTTTAATAGAATAATTATTTAGTAAATAATTTAGTCTATTATAGTAAAAAATATTTTTCTTTTTTAATCTTAAATTAGAGAGTAGTAGATTACTTTTAATATTTAAAACTAAAGTAAAGCTTATTTTAAAAACTTTTAAAATAGTTCTTAAGTTTTTATATTATATTTTTCTATAATAATCTAAAAGATTATTATTAGTTTTATCTCTATTTTTAAATTATAAAATAAAGCTATAATCTAATATAGAAGTAATAATATTTATATATAATCTTTTTATAGATTTAAAATTTAAATCTTTTATAGTATTAAATAATAAAAATAAATTATATAACTCTTTTCTAGCTAGATTAGTTCTATTAATAATATATTCTTTAAAAGTAAGCTTATTAGTAATTAGAATTTCTAACTATTTAAGCTAGTTTTTAGGGATTATATAAGTATTTTTAATTCTTATTTTATCTTTAATAGGGATTTTTTTTCTAGAAAAATAAATTAAATCTATTTTAAGAATACTAAACTTTATAAGCCTTTATTTAAAGTTTATAAATAAATCTTTAATAGCTCTTTTTAAATATTTCTTTTAGAATTTTTAGAGCTAGTAAATAAAGAAATATTATCTAAATAGTTTATAAAGAATATATTATTAAAGATATTAAAATAAAATAAATCTTTAATATAAATAAAGAATAAAATAAAGAATAAAATAGATTCTTAGAATATTTCTATATTTATATTAAATAAATTATCTATTCCTTCCTCTATTTTTATTTATAATTTTCTATAGAAAAGAAAATTATAATTATATAAATAAAGAGAATAAAGAAGATTTAAGTTTTTAATAATATCTAATAATCTAGATTTAGATATATTATTAAAAGCTCTCTTTATATTTAAAAATATAGTAGAGGTTATCTTTCTTTTTAGCTAGTTTTTTTCTAAAGTAGATAATAATAGAAGAATAGTATCTATAAAACTTTTACTTAATCTTCCCTCTATTTAGCTAGGATGTAAAAAAAAGAGTATTAGGACTATTAGCTAGATTTCTTAATCTAGTAGCTATAATCTTTTCTAATATTTTCCCTAGGTAATTTAATAAAGATATAGGATAATAAGATTTAGGATTTAATCTATCTTTCTTATTAGGCTTAGGTATTATAACCCCTATAGCTTCTCTAAGAATAATTAAATAATCTTATAAAATAAATTTAATTTAGCTTTATAAGCTTCTTTAATAATTTAAAAGAATATTATATTTAGGCTAGAAGCTTTCTTAGAATTACTAGAATTAATAGCTAAAGAAATCTTTAAGCTATTAATAATAGACTATTTCTATTTTTTATTTTTATAATTATTAAAGTCTATAGTCTTAAAAGTAAAAGAAATAGAAAATAAAATCTTTTTAAATATAAAGCTTTTTTTTTAAAACTATTAACTTTAATCTCTTTATTATTTTCTTTATAAAATATAGTAGGAATAGTATAATTCTTTTTATTTATAATCTTAAAAGGATTATAGATATCTATAGATTTAAAATCTATAGATTCTAGATAATTAATCTAGCTAATAGATTTAGTCTTTCTAATCTTTTTAAAGTAGATATTTTTAGCTTTCTTAAAAGGGTTAAAATCTTTTAAAGTTTTAATATATTTATAATATCTTATAAAGCTAAATAAATATTTTTTTAAAATTTTTAAATCTTTAATCTATTACTTTTTAGAATAAAAAGATTTTTTTTATAGAAGTTAACTTTTCTATTAATTCTTTTAATATAAAAGTTAGATTTAAATCTAAATTTTCTAAATAAGAAATAGTAGAATTATCTTTATATTTATTTATATCTAAAATAAAATAAATATTTTCCTCTTCTTTTAAAGATTTAAAGAATAAACTATTAAATAGTTTATTATTATTTTCTTTCTCTTTAAGTCTTTTATTAAGTAATAGCTAATCTATTTTCTTAATATTATAAATAAAAGTATATAAATTCTTTTTTAAAGATAGCTTTTACCTAAAGGATAAGATTCTATTTTAATTTATATTTATATTTTTATTAATAGTAGTATTAGTAATATTACTACTATTAATACTAATAAAATAGATTATTATTTTAAAGTTAAATCCTATTTTTTCTTTTTCTAGAATTTTCTAATTAAATAGTTTATTAGATAGATATTTTATAGCTAAAATTAAATCTATAATAGATTTACTTTTAGTATTTAATTTAGAAAAAGTAGATATATCTAGATTATTTAATATATCTAGATTTTCTTTTTTAATCTATTTTAATAGATTACAAGCTCTTATAGGGTATATTATAGAAAAATTCTATAAATAGTATTAATATTATTAATTATATTAATAAGATATTAGTAATAATTAATATATATACTCTTATAGAGTATTTTTTAATATTAAGGTTTTTTTTCTAAGGGTTTAGAAATAAATTTCTCTACTCTAGAGATTTTATCCCTTATAAATATCTTTTTATTTAAATATTTCTCTCTTTTACCTTTTAAATTAAGAGAAATAATTATAGAGCTATAAGGTTTAATAGCTCTATTTTTCTTCTTAGAAATCTATTTAGGAGTTTCTATTATAGAAAGACCTAGGTTATTCTTTTCTAGATTATTTTTAATATTAAAAAGCCCTAAGTTATTATTATATATATTATAATTTATATTATAAATAATAAGATTATAATAATCTCTATCTTTAATAGCTTTATTAAAAATAAAGTACTCTTTCTAAAGATTCTAGTTTTTTAGAAGAATATTAGAGAAGTACCCCTCTCTAGTAGTAATTATAATATTAAGCTCTTTTTTTTAATTTTTATTAATTCTTTCCTTTAATATATAAGAATTAAACTCTTATTTTTAATTCTTAGTTATTAAAACTAAGTATTAATCTTTATAACTATTCCTCTTATTAGCCTTTAAACTAGGGGGGCTACTTATCTTATTATTAGGTTCTTTATAACTAATATTAATATTAATTTTATTATTATTTTTACCTACTACTTTAGCCTAAGTAGTAGGAGTAGATTTAATTAAATTTTCTAGAGGTTTTAGCTCTAATATCTTTTTTAAAAAAGATTTAAAAATCTTTACTTTATTTTTTAAAGGGAAGAAGATCTATTTTTTATTATTAATAGTACCTAAATTCTTATTAATATTATTAATAATATTATTAATACTATTAATACTAAAAGCTTTTTTTTAACTCTTTAACTTCTTTTAAAAGAGTTCTAGCCTTTAATAATAAAGAATCTTTATTCTATCTTTTTTTAAAAGTAAAATTAAAATCTAAATTATTATTTAGGATTAAAAGATTATCTTTTAAAGAATTAAAGTTAATTTTTCTTACATTTTAAATTTTAGTAGTAGGTTAATTTTTAAAAGATATAATTACCTCTAATAAAACTAATATTTATATTAAATTTATTATTTTAATAAATAATAATAATAATAATAATAATAATAAATATTATTAATATTATTAAATATTATTAAATATATTTAATATATTTAAATTCTCTATAAAAATCTAAGTATTTTAATATATATATTATATATATAAAAGTATAGTATTTTATAGTATAAAACTAGTACTAATATAGAAAAAGTAAAAATTAGATTTTTTATACTCTCTTTTTATTTTTTCTAATTAGACTAAGTATAATTTTTCTTATTTTCTAATTAGGCTTAGTATAGTAGAAAGAATTTTAAATTACTACTTTCTAGATAGTAAGATAAATAAGAGTAGAAGTTTCCTAATATATATACTATAGATGGCTAACTTTCATCTCTTTTAGAAGAAATAAGACTATATAAGAAAAGAGTAGATTAGAAAAAATTCTAGTTCTAGTATATAGGTTACTATATTTATTACTAGTATAAATAAAGATTTAATTATTACTATTTAATCTTTAAAATAAAAAGTATCTAGCCTTAAAAGGTTAAATAGTAGAAAATATAAAAGAAATAAGTAAGAATAACTTATAAAAAAATAAATTTTTTATATAAATTTTTATTTTACTACTTTTTATTATTATATTATTATTAAGTATTATAGTTAAAGTATATACTAATCTATTAAAACCTATAAAAACCTAATAGAAAAAGTAGGAAAGTGTTATAAACGCCTGCTAAGTGGTAGCTAGGTGGTTGCGTACAATAGCTATATAGGCTCCTAATTCCCAGATTCAGGTGTTCTGAATACAATTATTAGAACCACCTCCTACCGCGGAGCCACAATAGCCCAAAAGGACTACCAGTATTCAGAACCCCTGAATCTGGGAAGTAGGAGCCTATATAGCTATTGTACGCAACCACCTAGCTACCACTTAGCAGGCGTTCATAACAGAAAGGTTATTAGCTTTTTTTTCTTTATTTATAGTTATAGTTTACTTCTTTTTAGTTATAGTAAATTTAAATCTTTTTTTAATACTACTTTATACTTATTAATTTTTTTTTATAATTTTAGAGTATTAAAGTATTTTACTATTAATTATTAGCTAGAGAATATCCTTTCTAGTATATAAGATATTAAGTCTTTTTTCTATATTATTTTTTATTTAAAATAGTTTTTACTTACTATTCTAGTTTACTCTTTATTCTTATAGGTTCTAGTTATATTTTATCTTTATAAGATATAAATTTTTCTAATAATAAAATATAAAATATAGGATAAATTCTTCTATACTTTTATAATAATTTTAAGTAATATATTTACTTATCTATAGATTATAATATTTTAAAAGAACTAATAAGTTTATTATCTAATTTATATAATAGTCTTTTAGTTTAAATATACTTTAATCTTAATAAAATTTTATTATCTTTATAAAATCTAATTAGTTTTATTTTATTAATTAAGTATTTTATCTATTTTATAACTATATCTTATAAAAATACTAGTATTTTATCTTTTAATTATATAATATCTTTAACTCTTTATTTTATAGATAGAGCCTCTCTATTAGAGTTTATTATTAGATTAATATCTATTTCTAGACTATAATCTAAGATAGCTTTAAAAGATAATATACTAGTTAATATTTATTTTAAATTATTATAAATATATTCTATAATATAGAGATATTTTACTTAGTTATCTTATTAGTAATTTATAAAGTATCTTAAATACTATTTAAATATTTAATTTTAGTATTCTATCTATCTATTTACTTATAAGTAAAATACTATACTTAGTCTTCTTCTTATATAGAGAAAGTATATAAGTAAAAACTAAAATATATTAGTAAATATAATATATCTATTTATTATAATTAAGATTAGAGTACTATACTTATTAATATTTTTTATTAAAAATAATTCTACTAACTATATTATAGTAATTATAATTTTTATAAAAAAATATAGTACTATTTTTAAAAATTAATCTAGGACTACTAGTATTAAATCTACTATAAAACCTTAATATATCTTTAAAGATAGTAAGGTTATAATAAAATCTATTAATTAATATTTAAATAGTTTATATAGAATTAGTAAAACCTAAAGATTACTATAAAAATAATATTATAGTATCTTTATATATTAATATATAATATATAAAAATATAAAGTATTAAATTTATTTTACTATATCTAGCTAGAAAAATTTTTATCTTATAATTTTATTAATATAATTTATACCTATATATCCCCCTATAGGATTATTATAGTAAATCTTTAAAATTTTATTTCTAATTATAGTATCTCTTAGGATATATAGAGTATTTTTAAATTTTAATAATTTTTAATTATCTTAAATCTAATATAAATAATTTATTTTTATATAATTTTTTTAAGAGAGTTTTCTATCTTTACTATATAATAAACTTATTAGCTTATTATAATCTATATAGAGCTTAAATTAATAGCTCTATTAAAGGACTATATATAGTTTTAATACTTATAACTAAGTTTATAAGTAACTATAGTATAAGAAATTCTAGACTATTAATATTAGTAAAAAGAGATTCTACCTTATAATAATATAGATATTTAATTTTATCTTTAACTTATTATAAATTTAATAAAAAAAGTAGAACTTTACTCTTATCTAATAAAGTTTAATAGCTATTTTTTTAAGAATACTATTATTCTTACTAATTATACTAACTATTATATTACTCTAGTTCTTTATATTTAAGTATAGTAATATTATATATAAGCCTTATAACTTATTATAAAAAGTAGTTAGTATAATAGTTACTATATTTCTATATTCTTATAAAGTATAATCTAATTAATTTAATAATTTATTAGCTAGATTAATTTTACTAAGCTAGTATTTAATTATAAAATTATATATTAAGAGAATCTTAGTCTATCTTACTTATTAATAGCTTAGTACCTTTATTATTATAAAGTATTAAAGATTATTATAATCTATTAGTACTCTTATTAGAAATTTAGTCTCTTTAAGATAGTAATACTAGTATTTAAAATACTTAATAATTATAAGAAATTTCTAATTATAAGTCTTATATTAAGTCTTTATAGGAATTAATTTTTTTAAATAGTATACTACTAGAATCTATACTTTTAATATATCTTTAGTACTTTTAATTAGAAGAAAGTATTTTTATAATAATATACTAGTAATTATAAATATAGATATATTTATTTTAATATAAATTAACTTTTCTAGATTATAATATTTTAATAAAGATAATTCTTTAAATTTTTATATTTTTTAAAGAAATATAGCTAATATAATATTATTAAAAATAAAAGATTTAAATTAATTTTTTTACTATCTACTAAAAGGCTAGTTAATAGTAAAGTTATATCTAAATATTTATAAGTAAACTAGTAGTAAAAGTTTATAAAACTAAGAAAAACTTATATATTATAGAATAATTATAGTACTAGCTAGTCTTATATAATTTAAATATAAAATTAGTCTATTCTTACTCTATTTATTCTAATAATATATTTAAGGAATTCTACTTCTATTATATTAAAATGATATTTTAATTACTTTATATAAAGATTCTATTTTATTAATTATAAAAGTATTTTTTAATATCTTATTAGTAACTTATAATATTATAACTAAATATTAATATATTATTAAGATATATAATATAGATAATATCTATAAGACCTTAAAATATATAATATATATATAATTAAAAATTTACTAGAGTATTTATTAATCTAAAGAATATAATTTTATATTTAAAGTATCTATATCTAGTCTAAAATATAGTTTTCTACTTATTTCTATATTAGATATAAATATAATAGTAAGTATTATATAAATCTAACTTAGTAAATAGTTTTATATAAAATAGTCTATTAAGTATCTTATTAATATAAGATAATAGGTAATAGTTTTTAATTATAAGCTTATTAAGTCTCTAATAATTAATATAGAGTTATAATATACTATCTATTTTTAGTATAAAAAGAATAGAAGAGTCTATAGGGCTTTAAGACTTTTATATCTATTCTTTTTATAAACTATTATTAAGATAGTCTATAAGAACTTTTAATTTACTTTTAAATAAATTATATAGTAGACTATAAGATAGCTTTATAATCTCTATAAGTTAAATTATATAATTATATTTATTATTCTATAGTAAAATACTAGCTACTTCTTTAAAGAATATATTATTATAATCTATTTAAGTTTTAGAAAGTAAGATATCTCTAAGTATAGTATATAATAATACTTATAAGTTATCTTACTTATCTTTATTACTTATATATCTAATAGATAATATAGTATATAGCTATAATATAAATATAAAATATTTTTTAAATATATTAGGTTTCTTCTATATAATATAGACTTATAATTCTAGATAATTCTATATCTTATCTATTTAATTAATATTAAGATTTATAGTCTTAAGCTAGAGTATTTCTAAAAAAATATTATATACTTTAATATTTATAGTACTAAAAGGCTATTATATTATAGTTAATATACTATAGCTATTAAAAACTTTAATATCTAAATTTAATTTACTATATATTCTAATACCTATTATATTTAAGGTAGTAATAACTTTATAGTTATAATTTAAGAATAAAAAATTATATTTAATTATTAATATATAGAATACTAGATTTAGATTTATATTTAAATTAAAAAGAGCTTTTATACTAATAATATAATTATATAACTTAAGCTATATTAATACTTTAATTTATTTATAAATAGATCTATTAAATATATTATATAGTATTTTTATAGATAAAAGTACTAGACTCTAGCTTTTTTCTTTAATTTAGAATAGTTAGGTTTAATATAATCTATCTTACTATAATTAAAATATTTTATTTTATTTTTTAACTTATTTTTACTATTATAATAGTTATAAAAGCTATTATTATAAGAGATAAAAGATTTCTTCTTAAAAATATTACTCTTAGATAAATAAATAATTTTTTTCTTATTCTTAAAAGGATTTATTAAATTTAATTTTTTTATCTTAAGTTTAAAGTAAGCCTTTAATATATATAATATAAGAAATTACTTTCTCTTATATTTATAATATATAAGGTTACCTCTTAATCTTATTATAAATATAGAAATTTAAATCTACTAGAAGTTATTATTAGTAATATACTTCTAGTAAAATATCTTTAGTAAACTTTCTTTTTAGTATACTTAAATAGATTATAAATAATTTAACTAACTAATTTTTTAATTAATAGGCTATAAGATACTAATATAAACTAGTTAGAAATTAGTATACTAGATATTATATAAGATTAATTAAGAATTTTTTAAACTATTTCTATAATAGATAATTATAGCTATATATTTACTAATATTTATTTTAATATTATATAGGTTTATTATAGAGTTTTAATATAATATAAATTATCTTTTCTTTATCTATAGAATAGTATACTAAATTTATTTAAAACTCTATTTTATAAGTATATATAAATTACTTATATATTTAGATACTATCTTTTTTATATTTTTTAGATATAAAAGTACTAATTTTATAAGATACCTTATAATTAAGATTATAAAAGTATTAAATATAAGTTTTTCTTATATTTTTTATAGAGGAAGCCTAGGAGCTATCTAGTATTATAATAATATAATATTCTTTTAATTTATATATATAAGCTTTAAGAGTATTAGACTTAGCTTTATTTTTAGTAAGCTATTAATATTATCTTTAATTATCTTCTTCTAAGATATAAAGTAGATTTATTAATAACTCTTAAATTATAAACTTATTAGCTAAGATATTATTATTTAAAGTTAAGTAAGCCTTTAGTATAGTATCTAGTAGGAATACTATATTAAAGTTAGTATTAACTATTTAGGCTATTTTACCTCTTCTATAAGATATTACTTAAGGGGAGAGGAATTAGAATTGTTAAGAAAACCTGTAAAGCATATATAATTACTTATGTATACATGTCTATATTCATAATATTAAAGCTCTATAAATAATATAAATATATTAAATATAAAGCTATAAAATCGCCTAAAAATAATATATATATAGTAGTAGAAAACTAAGCTTAGTATACTATTTTATATATCTCCTTAGCTATTAAAACTATAAATATAAATATTTACTAATTAATCTAATAATATTTATTACTTATATACTAGTATTACTATTATTTAAATATATAAGATTAAATATCTCTAGTATCTTTTTTAGTTTTACTTTTATTACTAGTAGCTTTATAAGTATATCTATAAGTATTTAATTTATCTATAAGTATTATATTAATACCATCTTATTTCAATGACTGTAACCACGTCTCCAACGGGTGACATAGGCATAACGTTATAATCTACTAGTAAGCTCTCTAATAAGGTATCTAAAGCTATCTAAATTCTTTAAAACTATAATTTAATATAAAAAGACTTTATTATAATAGTAATCTAAAAGCTTAATATATATTAAATATATAAAAATATATTAGTTAAGTATATCCTAGTAAGTAATTAGTATAGCTAAAATATATTTCTTATTTAGAAAGAGTTAAAAAAGATTAATAATAAGCTTAATATTACTTCTCTTTTATAGGCTATAGTTATAAAAAGATAGCTTATAGCTACTATAAGTATAAATAACTAATAGATATCTAAATAAAGTATTAAATACTAGATAAAAGCTTCTAAAAAGATAAATATTAGAACTAATAGAAATAATAAAGTAGTAATAGATATATATAATAAAAAAAAATTAAAAAATAACTTAATACTAGTATAATACTAGCTACTTATAAAATAATTATTATTACTCTACTATCTAGTAGAGATATATAGATAATAGTATATAATACTAAAAACTACTCTATATTTAAAAATAATAATTTATAAATAATAGTTTTAGTATCTAAAGTAAGAGTACTTTAATCCTATTTTATAATTATAGTATATAGAATACCTAAACTATTTATAGAAATAAATAAGCTATAAAAGATACTAGAAACTTAAAATTAATACTACCTTTCTAGCTTTAAAATAGTTAATATTAAATAGATAAGAATATCTTATAAAAAAATATTAGGATTACTTTATATTAACTTTATAATAGTAGAGTAGATAAACTAAGTATTATATAAAGATATTATTATAGAACTATAACTTCTAGTATATAAAAAATACTAACTAACTTTTTATCTTTAATAATATTTCTAATACTAGGGCTATAAGTATATATATAGTATATATAAAAAGTAGATAATATATAGGTTTTATATAAAGAATTATAATACTTATAAATATTACTACTATAGAGAAATAACTAAAAGAAAATATTTTAATTATTAAGAGATAAAATATTATAGCTAGATACTATACTATTTAAAAAAATTAAAGAGAAGCTATATCTATAATATACTAAGTAGTTAACTAATATAATATTCTTAAGCTTAATCTAAAATATTATAGATAGAGATAGTAGCTTAATAATAAGAAAATAATAATAAACTCTATAGCTATCTCTAAATAAAGACTAGATAGATAAGAATATAAATATATCTAAAGTATACTTCTAGTAGATAGATAGTATAGAAAAAAAAATCTAAATATCTATATAAAGAGATAATAGACTCTAAATAATAGTTAATTATTTTCTATTAAGAATCTATAGCCTCTCTTAGCTTATATAAATAAAGTATACTAATAGCTATATATACTATAGGTTAATATATATAAATTATAAATAAAAGTTATAGTACCCCTCCTATAAGTAAATAAGAATAAGTATAATATTATTCTTATTTAGAAACTATAGATTAACCTAGTTAATAGCTTAATATATTACCTATAGATAGTAGACTTTATATAAGTTATATATATATTAGAGAAAGTATAGGTAGTAGTTTTAATTATATAAAACCTTCTAGTAAAGAGATAGAAAGAACTAAAAGTTTTTAAGAATTAAGTATATATAAAGCTTATAGCCTATTTAGAATAAGAAGAATAAGCTATATATATTACTTTAATATATAATCTACTAGATAAAATAAGATTCTTATTTTTTTTAAATATATTAATATACTTAACTAGATAGTATTAAGATAATAACTAGTATTATATATTATAGAGAGAAACTTTAATATTTAAAATAAGAAATAGGGCTTACTATAATAAAAATAATAGAATTACTATTATACTAAAGAACTTTAAGCTACTTTATAAAAAGTAAGCCTATAGTAAGCTTTACTACTAGATATTATTATTTATAAAACTTATCTTATTATTAGTATATTAGATTTATACTAAATATTCTTAAAACTAGTTTTAGTACTAATAAGATATTAAATAAACTAGAGTTTACTAGTTAGCTCTAACTATATTCTAATTAAAATATTTATTAATTTAGTATAGGAAGAGTATATACTATAGTATATTATATAGTAGTCTACTATTAATATAAATAAATATAAAGTAGTAATTAGTTCTATCTTTCTACTATTTATTTTAAATAAAGTAAATATACTAGAAGTACTTAATTAAATAGTAGTAGATATTATATATATAATTTAAAAGAATATAGCTATAATATCTATATATAAATTTAAGTAAAGAGTATAAATAGACTAGAATAGTAAGTATAAAGAAGTAATTAAGTATATAAAATATAAGTAAAAAGTATAGTAATAATAATATATTAACTAAAAATAGTAAAAGTACTAAAAGTTAATTAAATAAAAAAAAAGTAATTAGAAATACCCTATAGAATAGATAGTAAGAGAAACTAGTAGTTATATTATAAAACTTTAAATAGCTATAAAAAATAGTAAAATAAGCTAGAATAAAGAATAATATACTAGTATACTTTCTATACTTTCTAATACTATTAAGAAATAGCCCTACTATAGTTATAGAAATATATAAAGATAAGATAGACTAGATAAGATAAGCCTTTTTTCTAAAGCTAGAGTCTAAACTAGAAGATAGTACTAATAAAAATATATTAATAAACTAGCCTAATATAAGTATACTAGTAGAGATTACTAAATAAAAAATTTATAAAGCTATCTTTATATCTAGTCTAGATAAAGCTCTAAGCTTAAATAGTATAATAAACTATATAGTATAAATAGTATAGCTAGTAATTAAAAAGTATCTTATATATCTATTTATAGTATACTTATAAATTAGATATTATTCTTTATACTTCTAGAAAGCCTAAGTTATAATATTATAAAAGCTTAAGAAACTATTCTATTAGTATACTAATATATAGTAACTAATTACTCTACTTAATACTATAGAAAAATATCTTAAAAAAGTTATTATAATTAAACTATAGTTTTTATATAAAGAGTATTAGATACTATTTCTTACTTAGTTTAGTAGATACTAATAGTATAATACTCTATTAGTAGTAGATATACTTATAGAATAAATATATACTATATAAATATATAAAAAAAGTATAATAGTATCTATCTTATTATTAAATATAAGTTTTATTTTTTAAGGATTATATATATTCTACTACTAAAGATAATAGTAGAGTTATAACTATTTAAAAGCTTAATAGTATAGATAAGATATTTTCTTTTTTAATAATAGGCTACTTTAGTACTAAATCTAAAAGAGTTTAATAGTTTTTATATATTAATAGGACTTTTTTAGAAATCTCTAATATTATTAATTTTTTTTCTTTTCTTTAATTATACTTTACTTTATATATATACTAATAGTAAACTATAAGTAATAGCTTTTAGTTTTATAGATAATATTAACCTATTAGTATTCTTAGATAGTATAAATAAGAACTATAGGATTTTAAAATAAATCTATAGAGATTATATTTAATAGACTAGATAGTATAATATATATTTTATATCTAAAAAATATAAGCTTCTCTATCTTAGCTATAGAAGAAAGAATATTAATATATATATATAAGTATATAGCTAAATAGTATTTAGTATACCTTCTCTACTATAATTAAAATATTAAATATTCTACTTAATTCTAAGCTACTATAGAATACCTAGCTATAATAAGTTAAAGAATAATTATAGGAATATATAGTAGTACTTTAAATAATTATATATAATACTTAAGAAGTAGACTTCTAATAAGCTAGACTAATCTATTAAGTATTAACTATTAATATAATCTTATATAGGGTCTACCTATAATTTAATTATATTATCTATAGGAAATATATTTATAGCTAGATTAGATAGTAAACTAACTATATATATATTATAAAACTATAAATAGTATCTAAAGTATATAAAGATATAAATATAGATAAATTATATAAGAAAACTATAATTTTATTACTATAAGTACTAGCTATAAAGAGGTAATAATAAATAAACTTATATAAAAAAGCTATTAAAATAGATAAAATTACTATAAAGCTTATAGTAAAAATCTACTACCTACTAAAAAAAAGAAATAGATAATATTTAATATAGTAAGATATAGCTACTAATATACTAAAGAAGATATATTTAAATAACTTAATAAAGAAATTTAGTTTACTATCTAGTAAATTATAAAATATTGCCCTATAGGATATAACTATAGTAAACTAAAAGTATATAGCTCTTATAATTATAGTAAAGAAAGCTTCTAAAAAGAATATTAATAGGATTATAGATTAGATTCTTTAGATATAGATATATCTCTACCTTCTAGAATAAAGAGTATAGGAATAAGTTAAGAAAATAGTATAAAAGTATTATATATACTTAACCTATATTAAAAGTCTACTTATTATATAAGTTTAAATAGGTACTAATAGATATAATATATATTTAGTATAGAAAAGGATACTTAGTATTTTAATAACTTATCCTAATTATAAGATATATTATTAAAATATAAAATATGTACTTTTATACTATATTAAGTATTTAGCTAAGTAAGAAAAACTTTAATAGAAAGTAGGTAATATCTCTTTTTATATAATTATAGATATAAATATAAGCTTAAAGATTACTATATACTAGCTAATAAGTAGTTATATATTACTCTCTTACTTTAAGGTTATAGTTTAAGGCTATATATAATAGAAAAAGAATACTAATAAGTTATATATTATAAGTATATAAGTATTTAGATTTTTACCCTATAGACGGTTTTTCCTTATATTCTATATATTAGTTTCCCTGTATAAACTCTAGTATAGGTCAGTATAGTAGAATAATAATAATAATAAGTATTATATATTTGTTTTACTCTACTAAATAAGCTATCTAATCTAATTTTAATAAATATTACAATACTTTAATCTTATTTAAAGCTTTAGGGACTTAGCTATAAATAGCTTAATTATTTACTAATTATTATAGTATAATATTATTATACTATCTATATCTAATTAAATAATCTTATAAATATAATATACTAGTATTATTTTTTTACTTATAAATATAGCTACTAGTAGCTCTACCTCTATTATTAAAGTTATAATAGTATCTTATTTATTTAACTTTTAAAAAACTACTCTATTAAATAGCTTTATAACTAGTTTTTAAGTACTTTTATATTTATTAATATTATCTATAAATACTATATTTAAGGTCTAAATATAGCTATTAGTATTATTATTACTTAGCTATAGAAAAAGATATTTAGTTCTATATAAATACCTAATATAATTAACTATAGTATTAAGATAAGATTAGCTAGGATTAGTAAGAAACTTTAAGAGATAATATATTATAAAGGTAATATTAGAATATATACTAATTATAGTATAAAGTATTAAGTTAATTATATATTAATATAGCTTTATATTATTATTAGTTATAATACTATTATTCTATTAATATATTTATATAATTAGTATTTTTAATACTTTACTTATATTAAATTTAAAGTATACTTTTTTAATATAAAGCTATTATAAAAGGAAGATTTATTATTAACCTCTATCTCTTATAATTTTTATACCTAAAAACTAGCTAAGTTTATTTAAATTCTTAATCTTATATTTTTATTAAAGCTTTTAATAGAAAGCTAGATACTATTTATAAAATTTAAAATAGATAAGAGTTATAATATTATTAATATAGAAGAAGATAATTAACTAATTATTTATTATTAAATATAGCTTATCTAGTATATAGTATAATCCTATTATTATTAATATCTTAGTAAGTTCTATTTACTAAAGGATTAGTCTTCTTTTTAATCTATATAATACTCTATTTAATCTTAAATATAAGTTTTTTCTCTTTCTAAAGCTATTTAGATAATTAATAAATACTATCTTATTAGTATTTAACTTACTATTAATAAGTATATTAATAGTATCTATTTAGTAGGTATTTAAATTAAAATAGATAGTAATTACTATTAGTATTTAAAAGAATTTAATTAAAAGAGTTTTTAAAGCTATATTTAACTTACTTATAAGCTCTAGATCTCTATAAATATATATATATATAATTTAAATTTATATATAAATCTACTATTATTAAACTTATATTAAAATATCTATATTAATAGTATTAGTTTTAAGACTATATTTTTTTATTTAACTTTTTACTATATTCTTTATACTATTAATATATTAATCTTAGAATAAGCTACTTATTAAAATTATTTATAATATAGATTATTTAATATCTTTATCTAGCCCTTTAGCTTCTTTAATAAATTATTCTAATAAAGCTTTAATTAGAAACTAGCTATAAATACTATAAGTATACTAATATTTAGTAGTAAATATTATATTTAACTTTTCTTAATAATATTTATAGTATTAATACCTTTATCTTACTATTATTATAGTTAATACTACTATAGCTCTAGTATTATACTTACTATAGATATTAATATCTAAATAGACTCTTACTATCTATCTTTAGTATTATAAAATTTAATATTTTATTATTATTAATTTAATTATTAATCTAATTTATTAATAATACTAGCTTTACTAATTTCCTTATATTTATTTACCTCTAGTATCTTAATAAGTTTAATAATAGATTATATTATCTTCTTTAGCTTTTATATTAAGTCCTCTATATCTAGATTAAAGAAGATTAATTTATTAAATATTATATCTCTAGTAATAATAATTCTTTATAATATAGATATTTAAATTTAATATATTATTATTATAGTATATCTATAAAGATATCTAATATAAGTATATAGTAATAGCTTATTAGCTTAATTCTTATATTCTTTTATATAAATTATAAGTAGATAAGCTTTATAACTATAAGCTTATAAATAGTTATATTATAGAAAGGATATTAGTACTTTTATTTTTAAAAATTTATATAGTAATTTAATTAGTACTATCTACTTATTTATTAACTTCCTTAGTATCCTATTTATTAAATAAGTAGTAGTAGTAATAGACTCTAACTATAGATTAAATAGTAAATATAATAATATTCTTATAGCTCTTATTTTCTTAATAATTATTTTTTTAGCTTATTTAGCTATACTATTCTATACTTAGGTAACTAGAGCTATAAGTTTAAGCTAAATACCTTTATCTAAGATATATTAATAGAATATAGTAGTAAGTAAACTTATCTTATTATTTATCTATATAATTATAATTTTTATATTAAACTAATATTTAATAAATAATTAAAAATTAATAACTATATTAAATACCTTCTTCCTTTTTATAAATATAAGATAGATAATACTAATAAAGTTATATATAAATAAGATAATATATTTAATACCTATAGAGGATAAGGTAAATATAAAAATATTTATATAGATATAATTATAGAGCTTTTTAATAATAATTTATTTTCTTACTTATTTAGATATAATATTTAAAGCCTTTAAAATTATATACTCTTTATAATCTACTATCTTTATAGCTTTATATTAATTATTATTAATATTTAATAGATACTAAATAACTTCTAAGCTTATATAGTTTAACTATAAGTACTAGAGTATTACTTTATTATTATAATACTAATTATTTATAGTAAAGGATAAAGTAGTTAGTCTAATATTTTTAAATTTAAGAATATACTATTTATACTAATTTATAATATAGTAAATTTTATTACTATTATTTAAATATACTAATTTATTAATTTTTATATTCTAGATAATATCTTTCTCTCTTATTCTTCTAACTAACATATAACTATTATAAAAAGATAGTATAAAGGTAGTATTTATTAATTTAATAATCCTTTTCTTACCTTTTAATATTCTAATACTTATAATAGTAGTACTAATATTTAATATATTAAGAATCTAGCTACTAGCTAATAACTTATTACTACTAGTTAGTATAAAGGATTTAAATTAGTTTTAATTATTTATAATATAAGTACTTAAGCTAGAATCTAATATAAAGCTATTATATAATTTATAATAAATAGTATTACTAGTTACTAAAAATATAGCTATAAAAGTAGTATACTAAATAGATAAGAAAAAAAAAATAAAAATAGGTAAGATACTAATTAAATATCTATACTAAATAATACTAACTAAGTATAGATCTTTATAATAATTTTATATTTAAATCCCTCTAGCTTTTTAAGTTTCTTTTTAAGATCTTTACTATAATTAATTAATTTTTTTTTACTTATTTAGTAGTCTCTTTCTTAGGCTTCTAATATTTATATAATATTAATAGTTAAATATATAAATATCTATTATATTTATAATTAAGGCTATAAATATAGAGAGATAATTACTTATTACTACTACTTCTTAACTTTTTCTTCTTCTTTTTTAAATTATTATTATCTATTAAGCTCTTACCTTATAATATTATTATATTAAATACTCTATATAAGACTATTATAGTTAATCTAATCTAGTAGATATAGTTATATAACTATTTTATAAGTTTATAAGATTATATTATAAATCTATTTTTAATCTTTCTATCTATTATTAATTAATTTAAAATTAAAGCTAATATTAGTATTATAAGCTTAATTACTTTTAGAAAGTTATAAATAGTATTTATTATTACTATCTCTAGTAAGCTAAGCTTTTTATACTCTATTAGTATTATATTCTATATCTATAACTAAGTATTAATATTTATAGATTTCCTTAGCTTTAATATCTTTATATAGGCTTTATAAATATTTTATTTATATATATAATCTATTAGTACTAAATATAATTATAAAACTATTAGAATTCCTCTAGCTATTATTTATTTTAAGATAATATAAAAATATTACTATATAATTATTATATAAATTAATCTAAAGATAACTTTTAATAATAATTACTATTTATTATAGATATTAAATTTATTCTTATATTTCTTCTTATAGAATTTAAGGTACTCTTTCTAAGATTTTAATAAATCTTTAAATATTTTTATAATAGTATTTACTTCTATAATTATTATATCTAGTAGGAATAAAATTAGCTTTTTATTAATATTTAGATTAATAAATTACTAGATATCTTTTAAAATAATTATTTAGTAGATTATACTATACTAAAAGTTCTATAATAAAGTACCTATTAAAATAATTATTAAAAATATAAATAAAATTATATTTAAAGCTAGTATCTTTACTATAAAAGATATTATAAGATTAATTTAATTTTAATTTTATATATAAAAATTAGTAGTAGAAATAGATAGATAGATTAATTCATACTGGGTATATACTCTATATAAGAGTATATACTGGGTAACTACTATATAGATACTAATAATATATATATAGGTAAGAAACCTTCTATAGAATAAAAACTTACTAATTTTTAAGAATACTTAGGAAAATAGTTAAGATAATATATAAAACTTAGAAGATATTATTTAGTAGTTAGATAAATTAAATTATATATACTTACTATATATATATAAATTATAGAATAGTATCTATCTATATAAGCTATTTTATAATTATATCTAGAGTATATAGATTATTAAGATTTTACTTATAAAGAAGCTCTAGATAGTTTACTAATAGTATTATTACGAATTCGACGTATCCTAGAAGTAGGGCCCTACTTCTAGGCCCTATCCTCTCTCTATACCTATTATATATATAGATCTCTATAATATATAGCCTATTCTAGATTACTAGGTAATAATCTAGGCTATATAACTTCTTATACTCTCTATCTATTCTACCTTCTTTATCTATAAATATATTTTTAGAGCTTTATATATTACTATCCCTCCGCCACGCGAATATACTCCCTCTTTAGAAGTAAAATAAGCCTAACTATAAATAATATAAGGTATAGCAGCCTATTAGCCTTCTAAATAATCTAGGTAGAATACTAGAAATACTAGTTATATATAGATTATATAGAATAATAAAGAGCTCTTAACTTCTACTAAAAGAGTAAATAGGATTTTATCTAAATTAAAATATAATAATTACTCTTAAACTTCTACTAAATAGGGCTTAAATAGTAAGATATATTAATTTTAATAGTATAGTATTAATCTTTAATTTTAATATTTATAAAGTTTTTAACTATACTCTATATATAAAACTAATTTATATATTAAAATAAAAAGATTTTTTAAAATATTTAGTTATTTAGTTTTCTAATTTTCTTAAGGATTATTCTTATAATATCTTAATAGATAGTAATATATATAGTTTTTTTTCTAATTATATAGTATTCTTTAAAGCTTCTTTTTTTTTTAATTTTATTTATACTCTTTAGTATAGGCTTACTTAATTTATATAAATCTTATACTCTAAGAGTAAAAGTAGTTAGATTTATTAATAATATAATATTTCTAGCTATTAAAGCCTTAATAAAAAAAACTTTAAGTATTTTAAATATATATATATAATATATATTAATAATAAATAAATAAGAATAATATACTTTTTATACTAGTAAAGTATATATTTATATATTTTAATAAATATTATTAAATACTATAAAAGAGTATTTAAATTAGAATAGTTCTTATTTTTTTAATAAAAATAGTTAAAATTCTAAAGGTTTATATTAATAAAAACTTAAATAGAGACTATATATATAAGTAATTATTTAAAAAGCTAAGTTAAAGCTTTTAATATTTACTATTCTTTTTAAAAGTAACTTTAGAGTTTTAATTTAAAAAGTAAAAATATTTTATTAAATTATTATTTACTTTACTATTTTTTATAGCTATCTTATTTAATTCTATATATAGAATAGATTAAACTAATAAGTTAAAAATATAAAACTAACTATTAAACTCCTAAAGAAAATTAATAAGAAAAGACTTATTTATATTATTAAAGTCTTTTAGACTACTCTAATTAGTTATTTATATAAAAAAAGTACTATTTTATTACTTATTATTTATCTTTAAAATAGATATACTATTTTTAAAGTATATTTTATTTTTTATAAATATCTTCTTCTTATCTAATAATAGAAAGTAAAAAGACTAATAAAAAATATAAAAAAAATAAAATAAATATACTCTATTAGTATCTAGCTAAAAAGTAAAAATAAATTAATATAATATAAGATTTATTAGTAACTATATAATAGTAAATAATAATATATAAAAAAATAATAATCTTATTTTTTAAAATAAATAAGTAAGTATAATTAAAAGAATACTAATAAATTACTACTAAAAGTAAAAAAGTATATTATAGTAAATAATATAAATAAATATTATATTAAATTCTTTTAAGTTTAGAGTATTCTTATTTCTTAACTATATATAAAATATATTAGACTTATTAATTATTTATTTAAAAAATAAGTATTAAAAGTAAAATCTTTAGATTATTAATATAGACTTAAATAAAAAATACTTAAGTATTTTTTCCTTTTTTATCTTTATTTTTTATAAAATAGATATATATTATTAGTAAGTTATTTAGAGCTTCTTTATAAATAAAACTTTAATAATTTATATACTCTAGATATAATTATAAAATAGCTTATATAGATAGATATAATTCTATAATATATATATATTTAATAAATATATATAATATAATTTATTTAATTATTTAATAATATCTTCTAAAGTCTTATATATTATTTTAATTATTTTCCTAAGTATTCTTAGAAATTTAGTAAGTTTTAGTTCTATAGAAGGTTTTTTACCTACCTATATATTATTAGTATTTATATAGTAGTAACCTAGTATATACTCTTATTAGAGTATACACCTAGTATAAATTAATCTATCTATCTATATATTACTATCCCTTTAGTAATTAATTCTTATTAATTTATACTTCTTATTTCCTATCTTCTATTAATTTATAGTAGTAATTAATTACTTTTAATCTACTAGTTATTATATTAACTATTTATCTATTTATATTTTAAAAGTCTATTCTATCTATCTAGCTATAATATATTATAAATTTTAAAGAAAATTTTTAGTCCTCTAGGAAATTATATAATTATAGATTTTTTAAAGTACTTAAATAATCTATTTTATTTTATTTATTTTATTTTATCTATCTAGAGCTAATATTATAGAGAGTATTAACTAATTAGTAATCTATTCTATATACTAAGTTTATTATTAGTAAAGTTTATTAACTAATTTCTATCTTATTTCTAGTTTTTTAATTTTTTAATTAAATAATTCTTAACTATATTCTTTATATTTATAATATCTTAATTTAAAGCTATAATAATAGACTTTTTTAATATAGATATTCTAAACTTTAAGCTATTAAATAAATAAGTTCTTTACTATATAGTAGAGATAATTAGTATAATAATAATTTATTAAATAACTTCTTTCTAAACCCCTTCTCTAGTAATAATAAGATAAGAAAAATTATTTAATATTCTAATATTCTTAGGTACTAGTATCTAAAGTATTAAAAACTTAAAATACTTTAAGACTAGTCTAATATTTAAGTTTAAACTAAATATAAACTACTTTTTATTTATTAATTCCTATATTAACTATATATACTCCTATCTAGAAGGTTATATAGTATTTTTATATTTAGAAAAGATTACTTCTTATTAGTATAATAACTAGAAGTAGCTTATTAATAAGCTAGATTTAATAGTTAATAATTCTAATCCTAACTTTATATACTTTTATTATTTATTATTAATAAAATAGGTTAACTACTAGTTTATTAATTATATTATAGACTTTAAGCTTATTATTTATAAAGCTCTATTTAAAAAGTACTTTTAAAAGTAAATCTTTTATTTATTTTTATTTTATAAACTTACTAACTATTTCTTTATTATAGATTTCTATTTATTAGACTTTAACTCTCTAGTCTAGAAATATTTTTATTAAAATAATCTACTTTATATAATAATTAATAAGTTTTTATTTTTTTACTTTACTACTTAATTTATTATTCTTACTCTAGCTTTTATTTTTATTTTTATTATTACTATCTCTACTTTAGTTTTTATTTATATATTTACTTCTCTAGCTCTAATTAATAATCTAATAAATCTTAACTATAAAAAAAGATTTAGTATACTAGTATTTATTTATATTATAAGTAGTATAGCTATCTAATCTATAATTATTTAATTTATTTTACTTACTAGATTTCTATTTATATTTTTAACTTATTTTTATTTTACTTTTTATCTCTACTTTTAAGTATTCTATATAGTAAAGCTACTAAAGGATAAAAAAAAGATTAGTTTCTAATTTAAGTTATAACTAGAAATAAATCTAATAGAAAACTACTAATTAATATTATAAAAAGAATAAGTTAATCTATTTAAGAAATATTTCCTTTACTATAGCTAGTAATAGTAAATATAAAACCTTTAAATAATATATTTCTATCTTATTAATATAGCTATTTTTTAAACCTTATATATATATACTATATTAGATAAAGAAAATAAAATACTATTTTACTTTTATAGGCTCTAGTACTACCTCTAGTATATTAATTAATAAAGATTTTATTTATATTTTAAACTTATTTTATTATTTATTAAACTAATTATAAATTTATATTAGATTTAATAACTTCTATATATAAATTATATAATATATAAACCTTAAGATAATCTTAGCTAGTATTTATTAAAAAAATATTACTATATATATTTATTTTTATTTAAGTAAAGAAGTTATTTTAAGAATCTTCTAGCTTTATTAATATAATTTAAAAAATATCTAGTTAAGTAGATTAATTAAATTTAACTTTTTACTTTATAGAGATCTCTATTTATAGTCTAACTTAGAATATTTACTAAGTATCTAAAGTAAGAAGACTTTTCTTAAATATATTAACTCTACTTCTATTAATATTTTAATATTGATTAATTAATTTATACTAGGTATATACTCTAATAAGAGTATATACTAGGTTACTACTATATAAATACTAATAATATATAGATAGGTAAGAAACCTCCTATAGGGCTAAAACTTACTAAATTTCTAAGAATACTTAGGAAAATAATTAAAATAATATATAAGACTTTAGAAGATATTATTAGATAGCTAAGTAAATTATATTATATATATTTATTAAATATATATATATATTATAGAATTATACTTATCTATATAAGCTATTTTATAATTATATTTAGAGTATATAGATTATTAAGATTTTATTTATAGAAAAGCTCTAGATAATATATTAATAATATATATTTATTATATAAAAAATAGAAAAAAAAAAGATACTTAAGTATTTCTTATTTAAGCCTATACTAGTAGTCTAAGAATTTTACTTTTAATATTTATCTTTTAAATAAATAGTTAGTAAGCTTAATATACTTTATATATAATTAAAAAGTAAAAATACTTTAAACTTAAAAAAATTTAATATAATATTTATCTATACTATTTATTATAATATACTTTCTAATTTTTAGTAGTAATTTATTAGTATTTTTCTAGCTATATTTACTTATTTATTTTAAAAAATAAGATTATTATTTTTTAATATATTATTATTTATTATTATATAGCTATTAGTAGATTTTATACTATATTAATTTATTTTTACTTTTTAACTAGATACTAGTAAAGTATATTTATTTTATTTCTTTTATATTTTTTATTAGTCTTTTTACTTTCTATTATTAGTTAAGAAGAAAGTATTTATAAAAAGTAAAATATACTTTAAAAGTAATATATCTATTCTAAAGATAAATAATAAGTAGTAAAATAATACTCTTCTTATATAAATAGTTAATTAAAATAGTCTAAAAAATCTTAATAATATAAATAAGCCTCTTTTTATTAATTTTCTTTAAGGGTTTAATAGTTAGTTTTATATTTTTAGCTTATTAGTTTAATCTATTTTATATATAGAACTAAATAGAATAGCTATAAAAAATAATAAAATAAATAATAGTTTAATAAAGTATTCTTACTTTTTAAATTAAGACTTTAAAGTTATTTTTAGAAAGAGTAATAAGTATTAAAAGCTTTAACTTAGTCTTTTAAGTAGTTACTTATATATATAATCTTTATTTAAGTTTTCTATTAATATAGACCCTTAGGATTTTAATTATTTTTATTAAAGAAATAAAGACTACTCTAATCTAAATATTCTCTTATAATATTTAATAATATTTACTAAGATATATAAGTATATACTTTATTAGTATAAAAAGTATACTATTCTTATTTATTTATTATTAATATATATTATATATATACTTAAAATACTTATAGTTTTTTTTACTAAGGTTTTAATAGCTAGAAGTATTATATTATTAGTAAATCTAACTACTTTTACTCTTAGAGTATAAAATTTATATAAATTAAATAAGCCTATATTAAAGAATATAAATAGAATTAAAAAAAAAAAGCTTTAAAAGATACTATATAGTTAAAAAAAAAGACTATATATATTACTATTTATTAAGTACTATAGAAGTAATTCTTAAAAAAGCTAAAAATCTAAATAATTAAATATTTTAAAAAATCTTTTTACTTTAATATATAGATTAGTTTTATATATAAAATATAATTAAAAATTTTATAAATATTAAGACTAAAGATTAATACTATATTATTAAAATTAATATATTTTACTATTTAAGCTCTATCTAGTAGAAGTTTAAAAGTAATTATTATATTTTAATTTAAATAGAATCTTATTTACTTTTTTAGTAAAAGCTAAGAATTCTTTACTATTTTTTATAATCTATATATAACTAGTATTTCTAATATTTTATTTAGATTATTTAAAAGACTAATAGACTACTATATTTTATATTATTTATAGTTAGGCTTATTTTACTTCTAAAAAAAAAGTATATTTATATAGTAAAGACTAGTAAAGTAATAACTAATCTATAAATATATATTAAATAGACTATATAAATACTTACCTAATATTAGTAGGCCTAGTTAGTAAACTTTTAAGATAATATTATTCTATTTAGGGGTCTTAAATAGTTTTATTCTACTAATATAGTAGTAAATCTTATTTAATATAACTTTCTTAAATATTCTAAATAGATATTAGTAATAGGTATCTAAAAAAATTAATAATAACTTAAATATAAAAAAGAATAACTAGCTAAGTAAGCTAGCTTTATTATTTAAATTTAATATTATACTATTATTATATAGCCTCTTTAAATCTAGAAACTAGAGGGTTAATAGAATTTATATTCTATTACTTTATATCTAATATATAAGATACTATAGTTTTTAGAATAATTTAGATATTTATATAACTATAATCTAGAAGTACTACTTAAGGCTTCTTTAAATAAGTTTTCTTTTATAATTTACTACTTATTAGTATTATTTTTAGCTTATTTCTATTCTACTCTAGATATATATATATTTTATATATTTAGTATATTTAACTACTACTATATAATTTTCTATCTAGTCTAGAAGAGAGTATATAGAAAGTAAATAAATTTTAGAAATTTATTTTATAATTATCTTTTATATCTTTTTTACTATTATTTATATATAATTATTAAGGACTAAAAGACTACTAATAGCTAGACTACTAATATTCTAAAGAATTAAAAAAAGCTACTAAAGTATACTATTATACTTAATTTTATCTATCTTATCTTAGTTTAGTTTTATATATTCTTTATACTAAATAATTATTATTTATATAGAGAATTAAATAGATAAATAATCTAAGCTAAATTAAAGCTCTAGAAGTATTTTATATAATAAAAGTAAGCTATCTACTATTAAAAAGAGCTAAAGTAGATTAATTATAGATCTATATTAATTAAAGGAGAAGTATATAGATATACCTAAAAGAATCTTCTAGTAGTAATTTAAGATCTATATAGTACTTATAAAATACTATAGTAACCTTAGTATATCTTCTAAATAGATCTTTCTATTTTTAGTAATATAGATTAAAATTACTACTTATAATAATCTAAATTTATAGGATTACTCTTACTAATAAGCTCTAGTATATAAA
The DNA here is from genome assembly GCA_965214995.1 of Trueperaceae bacterium. Lineage (GTDB taxonomy): Bacteria > Deinococcota > Deinococci > Deinococcales > Trueperaceae > CBDCCT01. Next base: position 721,731 of record CBDCCT010000002.1, on the reverse strand, counting down.
AAATTATTAAGTTATTTAAGTATACTATATTTAGACTAGAAAAAAAAGGATTATAGATTAATACTATTTAAGTAGTTAATAATAAATTTATCTCCTATATTATTATAACTAATATAGTATAGAAATTACTAATAATATATATAACTCTTTAAGTTTTAATATCTAAGTAGTTACTAACTAAAATAGTAGTTTTTATAATAGCTATATTATTTTTCTTAGCTATAATTTATATATAGCCTACTTATCTAGAGTAATATATATTTACTTTAAAAAAGTTCCTTTAGGGTTTTTATATTAGTAGTATATCTTAGTCTCTTTTATTTATTTCTATAAGAAATAGTACTATTATCTTTATTTTTAAGTAGTATATATTATACTATAGTATTATTAACTTTCTACTAAATATTATTTATAAAGAGTAGAAGAGGAATAGTCTTTAGCTTTAATATTAAATTAAATATAATAGCTAACTAGTTTATTAGTCTTAAGTTAAACTTTTTAGATTATCTAATCTATCTTACTTTTAGTATACTATCTATCTAGTTATCCTATATAAGTCTTTTATAAATCTTATCTCTTATAGGTTATAGTATTAGTTTTATAATATAATTTTAAAAAAAGTTTATATAGGATAGCTATAGTCTCTCTTTTTCTTAAAATTTAATCTAGTAGTATATTATTTATATTTAATAATTATACTTATTATATATATTATATTTTTTTTACTATTATTACTAGTAGTTTTTAATACTATATTTATTAATATAAAAACTATATATTTAAGTACTATAATAGGTTTTTATAAGATAATTATAGCTCTAATAGTTAAAGTACTAAATAAAATAAAAATAACTAATAAAGGGTTTATATAAATAGATTAAAAGCTAGTATAATATATCTTTATTTATAACTTTATTAGTATTTATTATAGAGTTAAGTTTAAGAACTATTAATCCTCTTTATTTTTTTATTATAGAGGTAAGTAGCTAAACTTTCTTAATCTAAATACTAGAGTAAAGTATACTATTCTTTTTTATTAATATTTTTATTACTTCCTTCTTATTCTTTAAAATTTTTTTAATATTAAAGCTATATACTAAGATTATATATCTTATATATATAACTTTTATTAAGAGTATAATATATCTTAGCTAAAAGTAGTCTATAAGAAATATATTTTTAATAGATATATTTATTAAAATAATTTATAAATTACTACTAAAGTACTTAACTATTATTATAATTTATTTATTAGTCTTTAGATTACTATATTTAATATAATTCTTAAGTTTAAGCTTAGTAAACTTACTAGTTTTTTTCCTTTACTTTTAATCTATAATATATATTTTTATTATATAAGTAATTTATATTTTTTTTTTATTTAGAGTACTAGATTAGGTTTTAAATTTAGACTTTATTACTAGAGAAAATAATAAGTTAGCTACTAAAGTATAGTTTCTTAAACTTTATATAAAATTTAGAATTAGCTAAAAATATTTATTTATTATAATATATAAGTTTTATTTTATTACTACTAAGACCTCTAGGCTGGTAAAAGAGTTAATTATAAAAGTTTCTAGTAGTAGACTTAATATATTAAATTATATTAGAGAACTTTATATATTAGATATATACTTATTAGTAGTTATTAGATTAAGTTCTAATAGAACTATTATAAGTAGTATATAAAGGAACTAGATATCTATTATATTAGTAATACTACTATTATTATTTACTATATATAAGGCACGCGTAATACTCTTATAAAGCTATATTTTTTTTAATAGGAGTATATTTCCTATAGAATATCTAGATATATTCTTTATAAGGGTTTCTTTAATACTTTCTATCTATTTTAATATTAGATATAGAAGAATTCTATAGTAAGATAAATAATTTAAATAACTAGCTATTTAAAATTAATATTATCTAGATTAAAAAAAATATAAGTAAATATAGAGAAATCTTTTTATAATAAGTCTTTACTAAATTTCTTAAAATTATTATTATATTTATAAAAGTACTACTATCTATTTTTATTTATTAAAGTTAATACTCTACTACTATACTACCCTAGAGTTAACTATAATATTAAACTAATTAAAGAAGCTATTCTACTAAATAACTAACTTTATAGAATAAGTTAATTTAAGCTTTAAGTTCTCTAGAAATATTTATAGAAGAATTTAAAAAAAGATTATATTTATTTATCTATAAGTTTTACTACTAGTTTTATTTTATTTATTAAAAAGCCCTCTAGTAGCCTTTATCTCTATATTAATTATTATAAGCTTAATAAGATTATTATAAAAGATTATACTCTACTATCTATTATAAAGGAATTATTTATTTATCTAATTTTATTCTAGTATTTTACTAAGGTAAATATTATTTCTATATTTAATAAGATTTATATTAAAAAAGAGAAAAAGTAGTTTACTATATTTTATACTTATTATAGCTTATATAAATACTTAATAATACTATTTAGTCTTTATAATACTCTATTAATATTTATCTATCTTATAAATAATATAATTAGAATTAATCTTTTAGATTAAGCTATATTTTTATATATAGATAATTTATTAATATATTTATATATCCTAGAAAAATATTATTATTATATTTCTAAAGTTTTTAACTATTTATTTACTACTAGACTATTTTTAGATCTTAATAAATTAGAATTTAAGATTTAAATAATATACTATCTAGACTTTATTTTAAAAGCTAAAAAGAATATCTAAACTAATTCTAAAAAGATAGTCTTAATTATCTAGTAATAATTACTAAAGATAATTAAATAAGTTTATTTATTTTTTAGTATAGCTAATTACTATTAGTATTTTATTAAGAGATTTTTTTAGATAGTAAAGCTACTTATTAATTTAATAAAGAATTTATATAAATTTAATAGAGCCTAGAAGTATAGTAATCTTTTTAAATTATTAAAAATAAACTTACTAATACTTTAATTCTTATATATTTTAATCTAGATAAGCTTTATATAGTAATAACTAATATTTTTAATTTTATTTTTAATACTATTTTTAAATAACTAGTCTTTAATAATATTATTAACTTATAGTTATTTTACTTTATTACTTTCTTCTTATCTAAGTACTTAAATAATAAAATCTAGTATAATATTTATAATAAGAAACTTCTTATAATTATTAAAGCTTTTATTAAGTAGTATACTAAGTTAAAAGAAAATAAATACTAGATCTAAGTCCTTTATAACTATAAAAACTTATAATACTTTATTACTATCTATATTTTTTATAACTATTAAATCTATTAGTTTAAATTCTTATTTTATTTTAATTTTAAAATTTAATACTTTTTTAACTATTAAAATATAGATACTAATACTTTATTCTAATATAAATAAAATAATATTAATAAAAAATATAAGAAGATTTTATTACTATTTAATTTATTTTATTTACTACTTACTAGTTTATTAATACTTTATAACCTAGAATATAATCTTAAGAATAATAATTTAAATTTAAAAAAAAGACTATAAGCTATTTATTACTCTATTTCTAATAATAACCCTATAAAAGAGATTATTTTATAGTTAATTATAGATATATACTAAAGTAAATATCTATTTATTAATTACTTTCTTAATAAATATAGATTTATTTAGTTTTAGTATTATATTTAGATACTTTTATTTAAAAATCTATATTATTAAATAATTAAAGAAAATTATAGTTTTTTACTTATTAGCTATTTTAGAAAGACTAAAATCTATACTTAGATTAAACTAGTATACTACTAGCTAAAGATAAATTAATTTATTTATTACTTTTTTTATAATTATTATTCTTACTAATAATTAAAGCTAGTTTATTAAATACCTAGATAACTCTTACTTTTATTTATATTAAAGTAATACTAGTAAGATCTAATTATAGATTTTATAATTAATCTATTTATTATAATTAATTTAATACTCTATAAGAATACTATAAGTATTCTTATAATAGTTAATAAATTATTTAAAGAAGAGTATATAATATTCTATACTAGTATAATAGCTAAATATCTAGTTAATATTTTTATCTAAGATATTATTTATCTATATAGATTATCTAAATTAATTATTATAGACTATAAAACTTAGTTTATTAAAAAATTATAGTATAATAAGCCTAATTAGGAAAAATAAAAAGAGGGTATAAAAATACCTAATTTTTACCTTTTTCTATATTAGTACTAGTTTTACGCTATAAAACGCCACACTTTTATATATATTAATATATATATTAAAATACTCGGATTTTTACGGAGAATTTAAATATATTATTTATATTTAATAATATTATTAATATTAATAATATTTATTATTATTATTACTATTATTATTATTATTATTATTATTATTTAATATAATAATGAATTTAACATAAAAATCAGTTTTATTAGGGGTATTTATACCTTCTAAAAATTAACCTACTACTAAAATCCGAAAAATAAGAAAAATTAACTTTAATTCTCTAAAAGACGACCCCCTAACCCTAGATAAAAATCTAGATTTTAATTTTACTTTTAAAAGGAGAAAGAATAAAGATTCTTTACTATTAAAGGCTAAAACCCTTTTAAAAGAAGCTATAGAGCTAGAAAAAAGCTCTAAAAATATTAATACTATTAATACTACTATTAATAGTATTAATAATATTATTAATAATACTAATAAGAATTTAGGTACTACTAATAATAAAAACTAGATACCTTCCCCCCCTAATAATAAAGTAGAGATTTCTAAATCTCCTTTAAAGAAGAAACTAGAGCTAAAACCTCTAGAAAATTTAAATAAATCTAATCCTACTCCTACTACTTGGGCTAAAGTAGTAGGTAAAAATAATAATAAAACTAATATTAATATTAGTTTTAAAGAATCTATTAATAAAAAAAAGGTAAGTACCCCCCCTAATTTAAAGGCTAATAAAGGGAATAGTTATAAAGACTAACGCTTAGTTTTAATAACTAAGGATAAAAAACAAGAGTTTAATTCTTATATTTTAAAGGAAAGAATTAATAAAAAATTAAAAAACCAGCTTAATACTAATAATAATATTATTATTTCTATTAATAAAAATAGAAATAATAATATTATAATAACTACTAGAGAGGGGTACTCCCCTAATATTCTTCTTAAAAACTAGGATCTTTAGAAAGAATACTTTATTTTTAATAAAGCTATTAAAGATAGAGATTATTATAATCTTATTATTTACGATATAAATAATAAGATATATAATAATAATTTAGGCCTTATTAATATAAAAAAGGACCTAGAGAAGGATAATCTAGGCCTTTCTATTATAGGAACCCCTAAATAGATCTCTAAAAAGGAAAATAGGGCTATTAAACCTTATAGCTCTATAATTATTTCTCTTAATTTAGAAGGTAAAAGAGAGAAATATTTAAATAAAAAGATATTTATAGGGGGTAAGATCTCTAGGGTAGAGAAATTTATTTCTAAATCCCTAGAAAGAAAAGAAAAAGTAAAAGATTAAAATACTCTTTAAGAGTATATATATTAATTATTACTAATACTTATTAATATAATTAATAATATTAATAATATTAATATATTATAATATAATACCGCTAAGAACTCTTTAATCTAGGAAACTATCCTAGAAATAGGCTTAGAAAGGAAAGCGGATATTATTTTAATATAAGAACCTAGAATTTATAATTCTAGAAATTCTATAAGCCACCCAGCTTATAATTTATTAATACCTTATAAAAATAACCCTAGGGTATTAATATATATAAAAAAGAATATTCCTATTAGATCTTTTATACGCCTAGATCTAGTAGATAATCTAGATTTACTTCTTATAGAAGTAATTATTAAAGGAATTCAACCCTTTTATATTATTAATATTTATAATAAGGTAAATAACTCTATAAATAATAATAATAATAAAGAAAGAACAATAGAAAGAGCTTTAATTCCTTTAAAACTAGATAAACCAGCTCTTATAGGGGGTGATTTTAATACCCACTACTATTTATAGAATTCTTCTATAATACACCCTATAAGAGCTAGTAATCTAGTTAAATAGATTAAAAAAGAAAATCTAGATATATTAAATAATCTAGATATATCTACCTTTTCTAGACCAAATACTAGAAGTAAATCTATTATAGATTTAACTTTAGCTACTAAATACCTATCTAATAGGCTATTTAACTAGGAAATTCTAGAAAAAGAAAAAACAGGATCTAACTATAAAATAATATCTTATTCTATTAATATTAATAATACTACTATTAATAGGGGTATAAATTTAAGTTTAAAGAGAACCTTACCCCCTAGGTAAGAGCTATCTTTAAAGGAGAATTTATATACCCCTATTTATAATATTAAGAAAATAGATTGGATATTATTTAATAAAAGGATTAAAGAAAAAGTTAATACTAATAAACTATTTAATAGTTTATTCTTTAAATCCTTAAAAGAAGAAGAAGATATTTATTCTATTTTAAATATAGATAAATATAAAGATAATCCTACTATTCCTTATTTAGAAGATTTAGCTATAAATCTAACTTCTATATTAAGAGAATTAGTAGAGGAGCTAGCTCCTATAAAGAAAATATCTTCTTATTCTAAAAAGTAGTAGAATAAAGATTTAAAAGCTTTAAGAAAATCTTTATCTAGCTCTAAAAGGCGTTATAAATCTACTAGAACTCTAGAGGATTTTAACTCTTTTAAAAAAGCTAGAAATATCTACTTTAAAGAGGTTAAAAAGGCTAAATCTACTAGCTGGATTAATTATCTAGAATCTATAGATTCTAAATCTATAGATATCTATAACCCTCTTAAGATTATAAATAAAAAGGATTATACTATTCCTACTATAATCTATAAAGAAGATAATAAAGAAATTAAAGCTAATAGCTTTAAGGAAAAAAGCTCTATATTTAAAAAAGCTTTATTTCCTACTCCTCCTACTTCTATAGCTATAAATTTTAATAATTATAAAGATAAAGGATAGGACTGGCCTATTATTAATAATCTAGAGATTTCTCTAGCTATTAATTCTAGTAATCCTAAAAAAGCCTCTAGGCTAGATAAAATATCCTTTTTAATTATTAAAGAAGCCTATAAAGCTATACCGGGTTTATTTAATAAGATTATTAAATTATTATTAAATAATTCCTACTAGCCTAGAATCTGGAGAGAAGCTATAGGGGTTATAATACCTAAGCCTAATAAGGAAGATAGATTAAATCCTAAATCTTATAGGCCTATATCTTTATTAAATTACCTAGGGAAAATATTAGAAAAGATTATAGCTACTAGATTAGGAAAACTAGCTAATAATCCTAATACCCCTATCTCTTTATTATACCCTAGTTAAATAGGGGGGAGATTAAATAGAAGCTCTATAGATACTAGTCTTCTATTATTATCTAATATAGAGAAAAATTAGCTAAAAAGAAAGATAACCTCTACTATCTTTTTAGATATAGAGGGGGCTTTTAATAATATATCTAAATCTAGATTATTATATATTATTAAAAGCCTAGGCCTACCCTATTCTCTTTATTTATTTATTTATAATTTTCTTTCTTATAGAAAATTACAGATTAAAATAGAAGGAGAGATAGGAGATTTATTTAATATAAATATAGGAATACCTTAGGGGTCCCCCTTATCCCCTATTTTATTCCTTATTTATATTAGAGATTTATTCTACCTAGATATCTTTAAAGATATATTCTTTATAAGCTATTTAGATAATATTTCTTTATCTACTAGCTCTAAGAATCCTAAAAGAAATAAAAAACGTCTAGAAAGAGCTATTAAAGATTTATTTATACACTCTAAAGAAAGGCTTATAGAGTTTAGTACCCCTAAAATAGATTTAATCTACTTTTCTAGAAAAAGAATACCTATTAAAGATAAAATAAGGATTAAAAATACTTATATAACCCCTAAAAACCAGCTTAAATGGTTAGGAATTCTATTTAATAATAAGTTTACTTTTAAAGAATATATTATTAATAGAACTAATCTAGCTAAAAGAGGGTTATATAATTTATCTATATTATCTAATACTATAAAAGGCCTAGATTTTAAATCTATAAGAAGGTTATATATAAGTATTATTACTTCTATATTAGATTATAGCTCTATTCTCTGGTTTAGAAATAAAGATAAAACTAATAATAATCTATTAGATTATTATAGAAAAATATAAAATAAAGGCCTAAGAACTATTCTAGGAGCCTTTAAAATAAGTCCTACTTTAGCTCTAGATATAGAGGGTAATCTACTACCCCCTAATCTAAGACTAGAAAAAAAGAATATATCCTTTTATAATAGGTTAAATTATCTACAAAATAACCACCCTATTAAAGAATTTTATAAAGGAAATAGTAGGCTAGATATATAGATTTCTAGGCTTTATTCTATAAGGAAAGATTTATATCCTAATAGTAATAATAGCCTAGATCTTATATCTACTAAAGATATAAATAACTATCTCCTTAATAGGTGGAAAGAAAGCTGGATTAAATCCTCTAAAAAAGGTAGAGAATACTCTTATAATATAAATAATAATCCTTTATTAAGGACTAAACCTATTATTAATAAGAGCTTTTCTAAGCCTATTAATTTAGCTTTCTTTTAGCTTAAATTAGGGTATAGTTATTTTAAAAGTTATTTATCTAAGATTAATAAGGATAATAATAATAAGTATCCTAGGTATCCTACTAAAATTTAGTCTCCTAGGCACTTATTATTATCCTATCCTTTATATAATAAAGAAAGACTAGCTTTAAAAGACTCTTTAAAAGCTATTATTTTAAGAAGGCTAGACCTTTCTTTATTATTTAATACTAAAAAAGGAATACTAGCTACGCTAGAATTTCTAGAAAAAACTAAAATATCTACTAGAGAGTGGTTTAACTCTCTTTAGTTATATTAAAAAGCACTCTAAGCTTCTATTATTAAAGAGGTCTGCTTTATTTACTAGTATTTTATTAGTATATAAAGCAGGTCTCTTTAGTAAATAAAGCTTAATCCGCCTTACCTCCTAAAAATTTTAAGGAGGGTTTTACTTTATTTTATCTTCTTTTATTTTATATTATTTTATCTTATTATTATTATATAATCTAATAATAGTAAGGTTTTCCTAGTTTTTTCCCTTTTAAAAAGGTTTTATCTAGGTTTTCCCTTACTACTTTATAATTTATATTTCTCTAAGATTTATTTATTATAAGGGTAGGAATCTACTTATTATTTTATTTATTAGGTGTCTCTCCTTAATACCCCCTAGTCTTTCTATATTAATAGCTTATAGTACTTATTATAAGTCTATAAATATAGAAAGAGTCGTTTATTTTTATAAGAACCTATTTATCTATTCTTAGATAAAGAATATGTATAGATTTAATAGATAATTAGATAGACCTAATCTACGCGTCATAGTCTAGCGACTGCAAACGCAAAGAACGGAATATATTATTATTATTATTTAATAGTAATAATAATAATATATTCTATTCTTTACGTTTATAGTTACTAGACTATAATGCATAGATTAGGTCTATCTAATTATCTATTAAATCTATATATATTCTTTATCTAAGAATAGATAAATAGGTTCTTATAAAAATAAATAACTCTTTCTATATTTATAGACTTATAATAAGTACTATAAGCTATTAATATAAAAAGACTAGGGGGTATTAAGGAAAAATACTTAATAAATAAAATAATAAGTAGATTTTTACCCTTATAATAAATAAATCTTAGAGAAATATAAATTATAAAGTAGTAAGGGAAAACCTAAATAAAATCTTTTTAAAAGGAAAAAAACTAGGAAAACCTTACTATTATTAGATTATATAATAATAATAAGATAAAATAATATAAAATAAAAGAAGATAAAATAAAGTAAAACCCTCCTTAAAATTTTTAGGAGGTAAGATAGATTAAGCTTTATTTACTAAAGAGACCTACTTTATATACTAATAAAATACTAGTAAATAAAATAGACCTCTTTAATAATAGAAGCTTAGAGTACTTTTTAATATAATTAAAGAAAGTTAAACTACTCTCTAGTAGATATTTTAGTTTTTTTTAGAAATTCTAGCGTAGCTAGTATTCCTTTTTTAGTATTAAATAATAAAGAAAAGTCTAGCCTTCTTAAAATAATAACTTTTAAAGAGTTTTTTAAAGCTAGTCTTTCTTTATTATATAAAGAATAGGATAATAATAAGTACCTAGGAGACTAAATTTTAGTAGAATACCTAGGATACTTATTATTATTATTCTTATTAATCTTAGATAAATAACTTTTAAAATAACTATACCCTAATTTAAGCTAAAAAAAAGCTAAATTAATAGGCTTAGAAAAGCTCTTATTAATAATAGGTTTAGTCCTTAATAAAGGATTATTATTTATATTATAAGAGTATTCTCTACCTTTTTTAGAGGATTTAATCTAGCTTTCTTTCCACCTATTAAGGAGATAGTTATTTATATCTTTAGTAGATATAAGATCTAGGCTATTATTATTATTAGGATATAAATCTTTCCTTATAGAATAAAGCCTAGAAATCTATATATCTAGCCTACTATTTCCTTTATAAAATTCTTTAATAGGGTAGTTATTTTATAGATAATTTAACCTATTATAAAAGGATATATTCTTTTTTTCTAGTCTTAGATTAGGGGGTAGTAGATTACCCTCTATATCTAGAGCTAAAGTAGGATTTATTTTAAAGGCTTCTAGAATAGTTCTTAGGCCTTTATTTTATATTTTTCTATAATAATCTAATAGATTATTATTAGTTTTATCTTTATTTCTAAACTAGAGAATAGAGCTATAATCTAATATAGAAGTAATAATACTTATATATAACCTTCTTATAGATTTAAAATCTAGGCCTTTTATAGTATTAGATAATATAGATAAATTATATAACCCTCTTTTAGCTAGATTAGTTCTATTAATAATATATTCTTTAAAAGTAAACTTATTATTAAATAGAATTCCTAACTATTTAAGCTAGTTTTTAGGGGTTATATAAGTATTTTTAATCCTTATTTTATCTTTAATAGGTATTCTTTTTCTAGAAAAGTAGATTAAATCTATTTTAGGGGTACTAAACTCTATAAGCCTTTTTTTAGAGTATATAAATAAATCTTTAATAGCTCTTTCTAGACGTTTTTTATTTCTTTTAGGATTCTTAGAGCTAGTAAATAAAGAAATATTATCTAAATAGCTTATAAAGAATATATCTTTAAAGATATCTAGGTAGAATAAATCTCTAATATAAATAAGGAATAAAATAGGGGATAAGAGGGACCCCTAAAGTATTCCTATATTTATATTAAATAAATCTCCTATCTCTCCTTCTATTTTAATCTATAATTTTCTATAAGAAAGAAAATTATAAATAAATAAATAAAGAGAATAGGGTAGGCCTAGGCTTTTAATAATATATAATAATCTAGATTTAGATATATTATTAAAAGCCCCCTCTATATCTAAAAAGATAGTAGAGGTTATCTTTCTTTTTAGCTAATTTTTCTCTATATTAGATAATAATAGAAGACTAGTATCTATAGAGCTTCTATTTAATCTCCCCCCTATTTAACTAGGGTATAATAAAGAGATAGGAGTATTAGGATTATTAGCTAGTTTTCCTAATCTAGTAGCTATAATCTTTTCTAATATTTTCCCTAGGTAATTTAATAAAGATATAGGCCTATAAGATTTAGGATTTAATCTATCTTCCTTATTAGGCTTAGGTATTATAACCCCTATAGCTTCTCTCCAGATTCTAGGCTGGTAGGAATTATTTAATAATAATTTAATAATCTTATTAAATAAACCCGGTATAGCTTTATAGGCTTCTTTAATAATTAATTAAAGATATTATTAATCTTATTTACTATAAAAGGGGCTAGTAATATATTATTAAATAGCTTAGTTAGATATCTAAATACAATATAAAAAAATCCCTCTCTAACCTTCTTCTATTTATAGAAAATATCCTTATTAGCTTTAAATAATAAATTAAAAAATTTAGCCCTACTTAAAGATCTTATAGTATAAAGAAAGAGTAATATTATAAATTTAATATATTTTAGAAGTAAAGCTCTATTTTTAAATTTTATTCTCTCTTTATATTTATTATATATATAGCTTTTTATAATATATAGCCTACTTTAGATTACTATCTAGTAATTTAAGCTATATAACTTTCTATACTCTCTATCTATTCTATCTTTTATATCTATAAATATATTCCTAGAGCTTTATATATTATTATCCCTTTAGTGATTAATTCTTATTAATTCATACTTCTTATTTCCTATCTCCTATCGATTTATAGCAAGTATATATTTATTATATAAAAAATAAAAGTAAAAAAGAAGAAGGTACTTAAGTATTTCTTATTTAAGCCTATATTAGTAATCTAAAGACTCTACTTTTAATACTTATTTTTTAAAAAAGTAGTTAGCTAGTCTAATATACTTTATATATAGCTAGAAAACTAGAGTACTCTAAGCTTAAAAGAGTTTAGTATAATATTTATTTATATTATTTATTATAATATACTTTTTTATCTTTAATAGTAATCTATTAATATCTTTTTAAATATATTTACTTATCTATTTTAAGAAGTAGGGTTATTATTTCTTTATATACTATTATTTATTATTATATATCTATTAGTAGATTTTATACTATACTAATTTATATTTACTTTTTAATAAAGTATTAATATAATATATTTTATTTTATTTCTCTTATATTTTCTAAAAAACTTCTTACTTTCTAATATTAGATAAGTAAGAAATATTTATAAAAAATAAAATATATTTTAAAAATAGCTTACTTATCTTAAAGATAAATAATAAGTAGTAAAATAGTACTTTTCTTATATAAATAATTAATTAAAAAAATCTAAAATTTTTTAGTAATATAAATAAATCTCTTTTTATTAATTTTTTTTAAAAGTTTAATAGTTAGTTTAATATTTTTAATTTATTAGTTTAATATATTCTAAATATAGAACTATATAGAATAGTTATAAAGAATAATAAAATAAATAATAGCTTAATAAAGTATTCTTATTCTCTAAATTAAAGCTCTAAAGTTATTTTTAAAGAGAGTAGTAAGTATTAAAAGCTTTAACTTAATCTTTTAAATAGTTATTTATATATATAGTTTCTATTTAAGTTTTCTATTAATATAAACCTCTAGGGGAATAAGAACTATTTTAATTTAAATACTCTCTTATAGTATTTATTATTTAATAATATTTATTAAGATAGATAAGCTTATACTTTATAGATATAAAAAGTAAACTATTCTTATTAGCTTATTATTAGTATATATTATATATATACTTAAATTATTTATAGTTTTCTTTTACTAAAGCTTTAATAGTTAAAAATATTATATTATTTATATAACTAACTACTTTTACTTATAGAATATAGAATCTATAAATATTAAGTAAGTCTATACTAAAAAATATAAATAGAATTAAAAAAAAGGGAAGCTTTATAGAATACTATATAGTTAGAAAAAGTAATTATATATATTACTATCTATTAGAATATTATAGAAGTAGTTATTTAAAAAGCTAGTAATTTAAATAACTAGATATTTTAAAAGATATTTTTATTTTAAAATATAGATTAGTTTTATATATAGAATATAATTAAAGATCTTATAAATATTAAAACTAAGAATTAATACTATATTATTAGAATTAATAAACTTTACTATTTAAATACTATCTTATAGGAGTTTAAGAGTAACTATTATATTTTAATTTAAATAGAATTCTATTTACTAATTTAGTAAAAACTAGAAGTTTTTTACTATCTTATATAATCTATATATAATAAGTATTTCTAGTATTTTTTTTAGATTATTTAAAAGACTAATAAAATATTATATCTTATATTATTTATAGTTAGGCTTATTTTACTTCTAAAAAAAGTATATCTATATAGTAGAGGCTAGTAGAGTAATAATCTATTTATAGATATATATTAAATAGACTATATAGATACTTATTTAATATTAGTAGATTTAATTAGTAAGCTTTTAAAATAACTTTATTTTATTTAAGAGTTTTAAATAGTTTAATTTAAATAGTATAAATAATAATAATAGATTTTATCTAATATAACTTTCTTATATATTCTAAGTAGGCTTTAGTAGTAGATATCTAAAAGAATTAATAGTAATTTAGATATAGTAAAAAATAATTAAATAAGTAAATTAGTTTTAATCTTTAGGTTTATTACTATACTATTATTAATTAGACTCTTTAGGTCTAACCGTCTAAGAACTAAGGGATTAAGAGAATCTATATTCTATTACCCTAAGCCTATCGTGTAAGACGCTATAGTTTTTTAAGTAACTCAGATACTTGCGTGACTGTGAGTAGTAGAAATACCTACTAGGCTTATAACTATAAAGTATATATAATTACTTATATATATCTATCTATATTTATAATATTAAAGCTCTATAAATAATGTAAATATATTAAATATAAAGCTATAAAATCGCCTAAAAATAATATATATATAGTAGTAGAAAACCAGGCTTGGCATACTATCTCATAACACCTTAGTAATATATCATAGGAGGAGGTAAATAGCTATATAGATGCTATAAATTGACAGGAGATAGGAAATAAGAAGTATGAATTAACAAGAATAAATCACTAAAAAGATAGTAATATATAAAGCTCTAGGAAATATATTTATAAATATAGAGAGTAATAGAGATAGGGAGTATAGAAAGTTATATAGCCTAGATTACTACTTAGTAATCTAGGATAGGCTATATATTATAGGGAGCTATATATATAATAGATATAGAAAAGGGAATAAGGCCTAGAAGCAGGGCCCTGCTCCTAGGATATGTCGAATTTGTAACAATAGAGTATATAAGGTTACGGTTATACTATAAATATAAAACCTTTATATACTTATAATAGAACTTAAAGTACTTCTATTAAGTAAACTAATTTTTAAAGCTATTCTTTAGAATATAATATACTATTTATAGATAGATTTATTCTATAATCTTCTTTTAAATACTATATAATATTATAATAGTATTATAATCTTCTCTTAAATATTATATAATATTATAATAGTATTTTATAAAGTATAATTTAAATTTAAAGTAGTATACTAGATTTATATTTAAATCCTTATTCTATATAGATTAATACTAAGATATCTTACTTAGTAATATATTTACTTATATATATATATTATATATATAACCTTAAATATTTATTTATATATAAGTATGGTATATAATAATATTATAAAAAGGGTACTACTAGTTTTCTAATAATAAGATAAGACTAATCTATAGAATAATTACTAATAAGAGAAATCTTTAGGGAACTTTATTTATATAAGTACTAGTTAAATGACTAATTAGTAATATGATAAGTGTTAGACGTACCTCCTACGGTCCTAACACACTACTACAATAGCCCAAATGAGCTACCAATATTCAGGACACCTGAACCTGGGATGTAGAAGCCTATATAGTGTTGTACGCAACCACTTAGCCACCACCTAGCAGGCGTGCATAACAATAAGGTACCGCATACGTTTCAATGTTCCTTACAAGTATACTGGTATAGGATACGAAATAAATAGACATAGAGATATAGTATCAACTATAGTACTACAACTAAAGCCTCTAGCTAAGTGAAGGTGCCGTTTAGCCATTTACCCATTCACAATTGCAGTAATTTGAGGGACTGTCCTTTTTCACCAACTGCGGGCTATGCGTACTGTCGAGCGTACTTTGAACATTCCGATACCTTAGCCTGCTAGATAATTTTTCGACTGAAGTACCCTCAACGTTCCTTACGACAATCTCACCATTAGTATCTATAAAAGGTATTACTTTGCCACCATCTTCAACATTCATCCGTTGACAATATGATTTCTGTCCACTCGATCGAAGAACCCGCTCTTCTATTTTAGCAATACCCGGATACACTGGCGGGCCCACATCAGATCCAGTATCATCGTATGGCTTCATACGATTGGGACGATTCTCTTGGTCGTATGACGAGCTCGGTGCCGATGCAGCGACCCCAGGTGACTCGGACTTGGTGACCGGTGATGTACCCACTTCGTATGTGAAATTGTCAGTATCGATAGGTAGCATATAAAGATATGTTTCAATAGTAGTGTCGTTCCAGAAGCAATACCAAGGTGTTTCACCGCTATTCACCCGTCCTTCATCGTATCCGTAGGTGTATCTGACATCTCGTTTGCTTGGATTCGTCTCTTCCATTAAATCTTCAGATTTTAAAATAACAACCTTATCATAAGTAGTAGAGAAAAACATTGCCGGGCCCCTCATCTGGTCCTCCAAATCTATAACCGTTGTCAAGTCTTGTGGTCGTATTTCTGGCGGTTGTAAGCCATAGTAAAGCCCTTTGCTTTCCATGGCGAGAGAGCTTAGCCACGCTTGTCCTGGCTTGTCTGGCTCTGCTGCTGGAATCAAGTGAATAAGAATAGGTGGGCCAAACAAAGCACATGACCAAGCAGCAGACTGACTGATTTCGGAGAGACAATCATTTCTTTCCTTTAGCGCACTGCCTAAAGGTAGAGAGAAAGTACCATCAGGCAAATCAGGAAAACCAGAAGGACTGGGAATGGGGTTAACATCAACAAGTGCCGCCGGGGATGTATCTGAAGGATTTGTTTGTGTAGTGCTTAATTCACTGATTAATTTTCTCTAGCAAGCTTGCGTAAGACAGAATTGGTAAACTTACTGTGTTACAAGATTTTCATCCTCAACATCTTCGCCCTTTGAAGAATTTTTTACTAATACACCAACCGTAATACTTGTGGTAATTGCAATTAAAAGTATCAGGGCGGTGACCACCCAAAGTAGCAAACTGTGGCCACAAATTTTAGTTTGTAGAAATCTCTGCCATAAGTTTAATTTCTCATATTTTTCGTTATCAGTGTCTGTGGGTGCTGCATTTACATAGTCAAGTCCATTAAGCTGCCCTGAATGCTCCGCGGAAGACGCTCGGGACAAGGCGGATTCTCGTATATATGCATTTAACGTTTGCTCAAGTTCGGATTCTGTAACGTTTTCATCCGCAATTCCATAGTTGTGCTGTCTTGCTTCAGTATGCGGATACCTCGAATATGGAGGTGGAATTCCTATATGATCATCCCGACTGATCACATTGTGCACCAAACTGTCGGATTCTGCCATGCTCATATCGCCAACGCCAAATTCCACGACGTCAACCTCTGATAATTGTGCACTGCTTATTGAATTACTCTCCGAAAGCCCATTTTGCGGAAATGATGCATAATTTTGTGTCGGCAAGGTCCGGCTGGCACTAGCAGATACTTGAGCTATCTGGTCGTTAACAGGGGATGTAACGACTTCGCAATGATTTGGTGCGATTCGTGCTGAAGTATTTCGTTGTACTGTCTGCGAGTCGTCGCCTGTTCTTGCAATTGGTCGCTCGAACGTCGATAGAAGTAAATGATTCTGCGGAGTTGTGGTGGAGATTGTCTGAAAACTACGATGTTGTGAGCGACTTTCATCGTCCTGTTGCTCATGAGCTAATCTGAACGAGCTATGACGCCTAGGTAGCTTCGCAATGCTTCCTCTACTCAGTGAACGAGACCCATTGTCTCCTTCTAACTCTACCAAACCATCTTCGGTGTTGTTAATATGACTGCTGGAGCGTCCATTACAACACTGCTCTGCGATAAATGAATTTCCACCTGACGTGCAAACATCCACATTGTTCAGATTATGACCTCTTAAGACTGCATCTGAACAGTTTCGAGTCCTTAAATCGTTGTTCTCTTTGTTCTCACGACTGAAGTTTGCCATGGAGCATAATTGTAGGACCGATCAGAACCAAGGGACGCACCAAGTCGCAATAATTGTAATAAAGTCAGTATAGCAATACATCATAGTTGCAAGATAATTAACATTATATGTACAGTCAATGAAGACATTTGATAATTTCGACCAGTAATGCTGGTCATGTTACGAGAGATCTGCTTCTTCTCAGGGGCATTCTCCACCAACAGTACATCTTCCGTGTGAAACGATTCTTCCATTGCATGTTGCGGAGTACAGTAGGTCAGACAAGACTTGTATGGGGTTGCACTTAGGAAGTCAACAGAACAAGCAGCCACTGTTACACATCCAAGCCACATTAATGCTGAAGGATTGATCCTGTAACAGTAAGGTCTCAGCTCAGAACACAATGAGACTATTGTCTCTACTATGTAGTATGCTTTTCATGATATTTTCAAGATCCGGTACTCCATACAGCTCTACAGGAGTACTCTAAGACTGTCCTTGCAATTTGGGTACTTGTCGTTGAAGATTTACAAGCGTTCCGCTTAAATGTATAAGTTCTTCAAATCTGAAAGGAACAGTAGTATTGAAGATTTATTGAGCATTGCAGGCATGGTGTACAATTCTGTCGATTTGAATAATAATGTAGTTAAGATAGAGCACATATTCCAAAGGTTGCAATGTACCCCAATCTTTTGCTTTTTTTTTATAATGATGTTGGCTTGAGATCTACAATCGTGACGAACGAGTATCCTTCTACATATTGGGCTTCTGCTTTCTAAAATTGCACAAATTATGCTAACGATTTTTCCTAATTTACGATTGATCACACTACTCGCCTTTTAAAGTTCGTTGACCTTGAAAATTAGTCATTTCGCTTTATTATCCACAAACATCAAGATGGTCCTGTTATAGTACAAAGCCTGCAGTGTTGTGGGTTTGCAGGTCACTGATCTACATTAGCGTCATGGCTGCACCGCGAACTCCCTACTAGATAGTGACTTCATTAACAGGATATAATTTACGATGCTTTATCTGCTCACCCTTCCTTTTGCTCTTATGCCCATCTTTGGAATCTTTGAAGGTATTTAGTTCTCCTGGACATGACTGACTATCTATTGGTATCTTTTTTACTGGACTTTTTTCCGCGGCTCTTGCCAGACTTTGCCTTCGGACTGGCTGGAACAGTAATATCAAGATGAGTTTCTGAAGGCTTCTTAACTTTTTTCGATTGAGATTCTTCTTCACCCGCTTGAGATGCCTTTCGTGGTCTTCCTCGTTTCTTTGGATTATTTGATGTTTCGTCCTGACTTGCACTATTGAGTACCTAGTGGTACAAATTAGAATTACAGAATCGCAAAGTATTCGACCCTTAAAATTAGGAAAATAGTATCGTGAGCTGCTGGTAAAGCTTACATTTACGTTATCCTTCTTTGAAACTGGTTTTGAACGCATGCCCTTATGGCCTGGCCTGTTTGCATCGACATCCTGGAACCAGCTTAGTGTATAGAATTCAAGATTGAAATAAACTAACTCCATTCCAATCCTCATCGTTGACGTGGCCCTGCTCCAAAGCTGCCCTGACTTTCTCTTGTAAATTCTCCGGCAGCTCGTCGTAACCATCCACTAAGTCCAAGTCTCCCTCGGAAGTTTGCTTCAGATTTGCTAGTACACTGGGAGTGACACAGCCCCTTGAAAAGATTAGAATTGTAACTTGAATTCGGTGGAATTGCTGATTCAGGCTTACCAGTGTCGCCAATGCCAGGAAGAGTGTTGGCCCCCTTTACCATCTGAAATAGCTACCCAAGTACCAAAACGAAGTTCACCCTTCGTAAGCTTGACGCCTTTCTCCTTGCATTCTTTATTTTTGCATCCGGCTCTGTTATTTGGTGTCACCTCTGGAGATCAACGTTTAGCTTATGAAGTTACAGAACGAAAAGGGAATATGCCTACCAACGCGATATGAAGTTGGCATAGTATCTTTTAGTTTAATATTTAATAAGCTTAAGCATCGGAAACTGGGAAAGAACCACCAGATGAAGAAACCAAATGCGACAAATACGCGGAAAGGAATAAACTTTGCAAATTATAAAATAATTATATTGTCTGGGCAATCAGAACGCTCACACTTCTGGCAGTTTGCGTAAATGTTACTGCTGCTCCGCCCGATCAGCAGCCTTTCAACACCTTGATTACTATAATGATTGCAATATGGATATTGTTGCAAGGAAGTTGCAATATAGTTGTTGAAGAAGTTACAACGTAATTGACAGGTAGTAGCAACAGCTTAGATTAGTAGTTGCATCTTACAAGTGACATTCATTAATCTCCCATTCATGTATATATATATAGCTGTTGGAATCCCCAAGTTGGATATCATCTTCAATTCTACAATTAATTCAATCTCTTTCATACAACATATTCGATAGATATGATGAAACTCATGGTTTTTCTTATATGGATCCCTATAGAGCAACGTATCTATATACTGTAATAAGACTGGCTTCAATAATCGTCTATACTCCGTACTAGGACCGACGCACCGGACTTGCTGGGAAATATTTGGTCTGATGTGCAGATGCTTGCCCCAGGGTAATTCACGAGTCACTTGATTATAGAAATATAATTATGGAGTATCAGGAAAAGTCTACCAAACTACGAAACAACAAGCCCTTAAAATTAAGCACCAACACCTAAAGTAATCTTTATTCAGCTTATTCTTTAATGGGAACAACCTTGACTTGCTTTGCCGGGACACCAGTTCTGTACTTAAACTTTTACTAATCTTGAATGTTTATCCGTGATTGTGTCGAGCACATGAAGAGCTCTGGAAGTAAGCCATGTTTCCCCGAGACTACGACACACCGACTTTTGACCATGTGAAGCATCCATTCATATTTTACTAGACTAGTCTTATCGATACTGCATACTGAGTACATATTCTTGATGGAGGGGTTTATACATTGAGAATAGTAAGGTACTTATTAAAACATTAGCAAAGGCATGTAATGCAATGGTATACGTACATTTGTGTTTACTATCGAGGGTTAGTCTCCTCTATGTGCGCGCTAAAATTTACATTTGACCGTGCAATATTGTCCTCAAGTCGTCAGTAAAAATAAATTGTCAATTTCCAGATGTAACATTATCATATCTATGAAGAATCCTGACCGAAATTGTTTGAATTTCTGCGATTTTTAGGCCCATGGCTATTCTTAAACTTTGAGTTGTTGCAGGCTGGAGGTTCGCTTTGCTGGCAACCTTCAGCCCACTTTAACCAGGAGAAGTTTCAGGGTTTGAACAAGAGCAAAATCGGTCTTTTTCAAAATATCTACACAGATTGAAACACACAATTGCTCCAGTCTGATCAATCTATAATATACCTTACCGATTTTTTTACTTGATCTCGAACTTACACGACTGCATTACCTGGTGAACCTATTATCGTTTCTGTTCAGCGATTTATGCTTTTGAAAATTCATAGGCAGAAATATAAGCATAGAGATCTTTAGCTTTGGTTCAGCTCAGAGATCGTTCATTTGAATTAAATTTCGGTCTCCCGGAGAAAATCGCCAGCGTTAATTCTTGCTATATTAGTTATATGAATTAAGAAATTCAGTTGCTCTGATACCACAACTTCAAGAGAATAGATAAAAACACAACGTTCCTAGCGGTGGTTCTGAGGAACGCAGTTTTACTCTTGACGCAGCGTACTGCTGCATGTCTTCAAAACCAACTATCGCTTCATCGTCATTATCACAAACCTATAGTATTACTGAGTCGCACCGCACTGCAAGAACACATATACTGACCCCAAAAAGCAACGCGCTGGAGCCAAAGCATGAACTCATCAATACTATGAGAAAGGAGGCTGAAGGCGAGACCTCTCCTAAAAATGAGAGTACATGTTTAGCTGGTCTGAAACCGGCTGAGATAGAAAACGAGAGACTAGATAGAGATGTCATTGCAGAGAGCGAATATGATCAGCAAGCGCCTCAAACACAGAAAGAAATTACTGCTAGTAAATTTCAGGCGGAGAAATCTTATCCTGGCCAGGAAAATCGATCACAACATGCAAAGAAAAAGGTCAGGTCAGATAGCAATACTTCGAGTGAGATTCACCCAAAAGTAACATGCAGGAAACGAAAATATCAGGAGATTGAAAGTGATACGTCAGTTGCATCCAAAGATGATAGTGAAGAGGGCTTAAATACTCAGACAGTCAACAAATTGACAGGTTCGCCATTTTCGACAGTATTCGACGAAATATGCTATCTTCGGCATTCGCCTAAGCATACGAGAATTTATAGCAATGACCTTGAAATCTTTACAGAAGAAATCCCGGATGAGAAAAGTGATGGTGGCTACTCAGGAGTGGATCAGATCGATCTGTCCGAAAATGAATCACAGCTAGCAAAGCTAGAGGAAAAGTACATAATAGAGTCTGAAGGGCGACATGATGTAGATTGCCGCGCGTCTGTCACAAGTCTGGATTCACAGCAGTCGCCCTTTGAGGAAAACTATCCTGAGCTGTTCGTTAGTATGGATGACTATGTACCAACTTTTACATCTGATGCTGGCTTCTTGTACGAGACAACTTCGAGCCTTTCAAGAAATCAAATGGAGGTTCCAATCAAAAGGGTTCGATTCGAAGAAAACACCGAGATGACGGACCTAGAATCACAAGATTCCTATGGAACTATACTTGGTACCCATCTACTCGCTCAACCTGATCAAAGTGACCTGGAGCTGAATTTCGAAGACAATCAAAGATCCGAAAGTCAAAAGCCGTATGCTTTTAAAACTGGCAACGGAGCAACATCTGCTCCGGTGCTCAAAACCAACATCGATTGTAGCGGTACTAATGATTTCAGCCCGCTGGGGTTGGAATCGTGCTATGAGGACTTGATGTCGTCGGAAGTGAGTTCAAATGGTTACATAAGTAAGTTGTTTTTAGGTACCACTCGAAACCCTAACCTCAGAAACTAAGAATGCTTAGCGGATGATGGCGAAACGACTGATGAGGAAGATCCTCCAGCATATGCCCATATACACAATCCTTACTCAAGATTGCAACGAACATATTCGCCTAGCCCTGCAGATACAAGAAATTCTAAACCAGCAGATGTCAGATCATCCAAACGAAAAGGACCAATTATGGGACATTTCGTAGTCGATCCAAGAAAAGCTGTTGTGGTATTGGATAACGAGAGGCTTAAATTATTCCCTGCACGCCTTCCCCGATCAGCGGACTCTTCTGCAGAGAGTGACGACAACGTTCTCAGCACTACTCCCTATTCCCAACCTACAAATTCTCATGATGCTATCGACATTTTTGGAATCAGCCAGATGGATGTGATGCTATGCGGAGTATTTGGCTCCAAGCCCAGGCTAGATTCTATTCGCGGACAACTGGTTGGCCCATCCGAGGCATACAAGTCACTTACGGCTGTGTCTTCGGATGACGCATTCATTGACAATCCTGGAGAAATACGCGATCCCAATCACAATGATAACGATATGACAGAATTACAAGAGCTAATTGATTTTGGTGACGCCACCGATACGGATATCAATAACGAGCCAGGTGCTGTTATCAGAAAAACTGCAGTCTGAGTATTTCCTATTTCAGGTGCTTCAATTGACAGTGACATTAAAAATTGGTGCCCATCTTCGTTTTAAGTCTTTCTATTAAATCTGATATGATCTAATAAATATAGATCTGCATCTTCCGATTTTATGATGCCAATTATTCGACGTAGGTGAAAGAATTTATATGAGGAAATCTAACATGGTAAATAATACTGATTGGTGGCAGTATGTTTACTTTGGTCTGCAATACATCATCGAAATATGTCTTCTAGAATTGCGCGCCATAGCCACAGCTATGTATTATTTGTTTTGCTATTATATAGTTCGAAAAGTTATGATATCATGGTGAAAATCAAATGCGCAAAACTACAGCAAATTCTTGCTTGAATGGAACTGTATGCGTTCGAGATATTCTCTACCATAGTTGATAATTTAATGACAGGTTTTGTCTAGGTATAGAGGGGGACCATAAGTTTACGTTTTTTAAAACTTAGTATATTATAATCTTTCTAACCCCCTATGTTAGTGTAGGTCACGTGCCTCACCAATATTTACACCAACTTCACGATAGTAGCGTAGATATGAATAAACAACTATCTCTTCACCCTAAAATAGTTTTAATTTTAATTTTAACTATTTAAAGTAATAACATAGTATAATAGATATATTAAAATATACAATAATAAATTTTTAAAGTTATATCTCTACTTTTAGGTATTTGTTTCTTTTTAAATTTGAAATAAACTTATAATTTTTTACTTAAAGTAAATAATTTTTCTATCTTTTTAAATATTTATATTTTTAACTTATTTTCTTTTTATATTATAAGAATATATATATAAAACTAGTTAGATATAATAAATATATTAATAAATAAGTAGAAGATATTAATACTAGCCTTATTAAGGTCTAATCATAAGGGGTTTACTATAGAAAATACTAAGAAACGTAGACTTTTTTCCTAATACTATAGCGAAAAAAAAAGCATTGGTAAAGTAAAGTCACTATTGCTCATGTTATATAAACCCAGCTAATGATTTTATCATATAGCTTCATTGTTTGATGGTGAATAGACGCTATCTCTTTTACTGACTTTACTTCCTCACGAAGCTAAGATCTTCATTTAACATCTTCGCCTTTAATAAGCTTTCTCGAATTTTATTTAAGCGCCTGATCTACTGGTCAAAAGCATACTCTCTATTCCATGTCACCAATTCGTTCACCTGAATTAATAATACAGTTGTTTCTGATATTATACATTGTCAGCACAAACATTATACATTGAATTTTACAAATGAGTTTGCAGGGTCACATCTGTGCGAGGCACTATTAAGAATTACACTTCTCCAAATCTTCGCGTTATGTGTCATCGAGATGATGAACATGCACATAACGGATAACACTAAGAAGTGATGAATTTTCTGTCGCCAGAATAGTCCAGAAAGTCGTATTTCGTCATGTTTGATTACGTGTCTAAAAACATCACACTCAGTCGGATTTCGTAATGATATCCTCGTAATTTCTTGAGGAGATGTAGTCCAAACTTCTTTGAAAGTGCCGGCAAGCATTCTCCAGTGGAACAGAAGCATCTCCGGTTTGTAAGTTTGAATGAATTAACTCAATAAGACCGTTGACGTATTTAGTTGTGACCTGTTTAGATTATTAACAAGTAAGAAATATGCATAGAAGCAACATTCAAAGCTCAAAGTAAAGAAATCGTTGGCACTTACAGCTTCGTTCTCTTGCTCGAAGTAATACACATATCGATTTAGTATCTCTACGAATAATTCGACTGAAACACTGGTATCCATGCAAGCGTCAGCTACCCTTAGCGCTCGCTGTAGACATTCCAAGACCCTTTTGTCATCTCGATATAACTATGTGATACCGTATTAGGTCTACTCCACTAACCATGTCACACAATACTTACATTCTTAGATGTTTCCGACGCTTCTTTTTGAGATTCAGTTGCCCACCATAGGTGGCTGGCTAGATACACCGCTCGACATTGGTCTGGTTTCTTCAGTAACTTACTTCCATGTAGTGCACATTTGGTGATCAACGTGTCATAATTCTCCTTGCCGAAACTGCGTGTGCTGTGAAGAGCGCTGGCAATTATGCAAACCACCTGGAATTGTGCGCGGGAATCTGATATAGCTTCTTCATATACTGTGAAAGCTTGCGCGAAAAATTCATAGCTTTGATCTTCAAATCCGGTCTGATCTGCAATTTGGCCACAAGCCACGAAGAGGCGAAGAGACAAATCTGCTGCTCCTGTAACTCTAGCATATAATTGCGAGAGTGATGAATACAGGAATTTATATACAGTCTTACATTGCTCTCGCCACGTCTCATCTTCATGCTTGCGAGCTTCGATCCTTCGTACAAGCTTCAGTGCGGCGGTAATCAAGGATGGAAATGTATACTTTATCCGCTCATTTCCGGCAGAGTACGCCTCTCTTAATATTTGTAATAGCTGGATACGGTCAGTGTCCACGAGAAGAACTTGGCCAAAGGAAAAGTACCTCCAATTGAACATCGTCATCATCATTTGCTACAAGATGCACCAACCGAGCCAACCACCCCTGCTCTTCTATTGTTTCATCAGTTTCAGTATTTCTCCTATGGATAGGCCCACCCGAGTAGCCCAAAGGCTGTTGCATTCCTTCACGTATGAGAACTTTGAGCACCTCTAATAATAAGTTCAAGCTTCTGATGCTTGAAATCGGTAGTTTCTTTTTTAGTATCAGCCGAATAATTTCGCCAGCACACGAACGGCGCGTAGGGTAAGGCTGAGACTGCAGTAGTGGTATGAACTCAGAATGGGTCAGAGCGGTGAATAGGGACGAATAAACCTTGATAGGAGCGAGTAGTAGTTTAAGAATATTTGATTGCGTGTTTTGTGAATGTAAGTCGGCACTATTTGCATGCTGGGAGGCTTTTTCGTATGCAAAGGCAAAGACTTGATTAACGTACTCAAGTTTCTCTGGATAAATATTTCTGCTTCATCAGCCTTTGTACCAATGGTAATAATCAGAAAACTTACAATCCTAAATTGGTTAAGGAAAGTAACAACGCCGTAATCTCAGCCATTGGAAGCCTCTGTGCTTTGACCAGATTTATCACTTGTTCGTAGAATATCTCAAAAAGTTTAATATCTTCAGGTATGCCATTGATATTTTTTGCAGAGCCATTAGTGATGTTAATATCATCCGTATGGTCTTGCTCTTTTCTGTTCTTCTCGTCGTAACCTATCCGCGTTGCTTGCTTGTAGACCTCCAATTCTTCGGAATTTCCACTCGGATCTAATTCAGTCGATTGCTTCTCTTTGTCTTCTAATTCGAGGTTTTTCATTAACATATGAGTGTCGTGGTCATCGTCTTTACTTTCGATCTCCCTTCTACTTTGTTCCAACTCTCTCGCTGCATATGCTGAAAGTCTGTCCATTAAGCCAATAACAATATTTTTGATGTTCACCTGAGGGTTCAACCTTGGCATGGAAGAAAGAAGTGTGTTAAGAGTATGTAAATGATACTCGTCCGGAAAAACTTGCGTTATGACTGTCAAGTATAAGTACAATACTAATATTTATGATAAAAGCGGCTTACCCTCCAGCAGATACTCCTGGGCCAGTACATCTCGACATTGCACAACTTGCTCTAGTAAAGCTAGTAACACTTTTTTGTACTGATCTAAGTCAACAAGTTGGCTCAACCGAACAAGGTTGCTTCCGACAAGTAGCTGTAACTCTTGTCTCTCTTTGGTCCGCTGCTCCCTTTCTCTGGAGTGACCTTGATGCTGAAGACGTACCCAAAGCTTATTCATTTCGACAAAGTTTGTAAGGATGAAATTAATTGAATCTTGAAGGTTTCCTTCTGGACCCTCTCCGCTGCCAACAGGTAAGTAATCACGAGCTTGGCCTGCAAGGTAATATCTAAGGAACAAGCCACGCGTTGGGTGTTGGATCCCTCTACTCATTTCCATCATGTCTTTCATTATTTCCTTAACTGGAGCATCTTCAATAGACATGTATACCGTTCCGACTGTTATCATCAGGTAAAGTCGGGGTACAATATTTCCCGCGTATTGCACAAGCTCGTACAAGTCTGCAAGATGATTCACTGGATGGTTCTCTTGAAGGTGGTAGGCAAGGTAACGGAGAGAGTCGAAGATAGCCATGTAAAGCTCATAATACTGCTTCGGTCCCAGACTGCTCGTCCGCAACTCGGAGACAAGAGTAGAGCTTTCACAAATTCTTCAGTATGCGCATTGATACTAAATGGAGAAATTCAGTACTCACCTACACTTTAAGGCATCCATTAGCTTTCCTGGCGTTTCCAAATTTCTCTTCATAAGCAGAGACTGTTGCTTGACGGCTGCAAGGGCATCCTCCAAAAGTCGTATATTGCCCTCGCTATTATGCGCCATTCTTACTGAGTCCCCCTAGACTGCACAAGAAGTAATATTGAAGCCTATTGCTTTCGACATTTCAAGCTTTCGACGTAAGACATTTATATACCCCTGTGATCTGTACAAGACCCTCGAGCTTACATACGCACACGTTCTGTGTGGGTCCAAGCTCCTTTAAGTCCGTTTGCAGTGAGGCCTGTAAGGCATTACTGCACTAGGTCATTAAATTGTGGTAGGGTAGGGTGGTGGGTGTAAGAACACTTTTGACAACCCATTGACACACTCTATAACTATTTACGGAATATTGTTTTCGGATGAAAATCATCACATTGTGAAATTGATGCTTCCTTCACAACGCAAAGGAAGCCAGCTGCTGCGGAATAAAATATATTTTAATGAGGCAGTGCAATACTCACTTAAAAGTAGCATGTCGCATAGTACTTGAGAGGTGATGTGGTAAATACAGCTCCGTATACTGAACCTGCTTATGTGGTACTAGTTAAGTTCAAGAAAGAGTATTTCAATATTTTCTATGTAACGCCTTGTACATGCTATGCCTTCATAAAATTACTAAACATTCATTATAATTCCGAGGACTCCGTATGCGATTGAAACCAAGCATAATGCTTTCTTCTAACATAGTATTCCCAACGCAATAACAAATTTGTGCACGCAGAATTTATTCTTTGGCTTTGTTTTTGTTTTAGCGCTAAGGAGATTGATATGTGTGTGCTCTAGCTGAAGAAGCTGTTACCGAAGAGCCGGTCAAGGTCTTAGATGATAAATCTTGCGTCGCTATTGAAGTTAGATTGGTCGAATATAAATGCGGTATTTGGATATGTGAAGGATTTTCCAGATCCTCTTTGTCTTCCTTATTTTGTTCAGGTATGATCGTATAGGTGAAAACAACATTTGCAGATGCCTCAGTGCCAATCGCAGCAGCTGTAGGACTTGGCAATTCCGTCCTTCTTGCACCAATTGATTTTAACAATTCTTGGGCAGACAAATCTGGATATGTTGTACATGAATTCTGACATGAAGAGCATTTGGGTTCCGCGTTGGGGGTAGCAGTCACTGTGATCGTTATTATCTCCGTCGGAGCATGATGAGTGGTTGTCATAATTTTAGTGGAGATAATTGTCTTGACAGTCGTTTCCACCAACACTAATGGGGAAGTCGTATCTGCGGAACCATCGACAGGTACAACCGAGTAACGAAGATCTCGTCTAATTAATGATTCTGGATTTTGATAGCATGATGAAGTCTGGAAAGGTCTACATACGACCAAAGAGCACGCTGCTGAGATGAGGTAGATTGCCAAACGCATTATAGTGGCAAATCAACACACATAACGGACTATATTAAATCTGGGAACAGACGGATACAGAAGTTGAAGGTGGATTGCATTGTCTGTTGTCGAATCTTGACATAAATGTCTGTCAAGTTCCATATGAAAAACAGGTGGCCGGCGTCTTGTAAGCCGAATGCCGATGTGCCAGCCATACCACTTAATATCCTTGAGTAATTGATCTTACAGGATTCTGTGTAAATACTCATTTATAAATATTAGTGCAAATCTGAAGTATCCTGGCACCCTGGAAGACTTTCTGTGGCTTCCCCAGCCACGCCTCCGCATGTGGGGCTTGAGATGGAATGATTGCGGTCACGTGCAATTATCGATTTTAGCAGCAGAAATGACAAGCTAATATTAGTACAGAGTACAGAGTAGGTGTTCTAAAATTAGCTCTGGAAAAGTGAAGTCGTGTAAAGAGAATCCACTGCAACTTTATTCAATTCACGCAATATGGTCAGCATTAATTGGTTACCTTTGCAATACAAACTCTCATATTTAACCCGATTCGCTCAGCGTACGCTCAACTGTTCTACCGGATGTCCGCCATTAAAATAGTGGCAGCGGCGCCTCAAGGCTTAAATTGCTGGTCCGCGATACCATGAAATGAAACTTAATGTTTTCCAAGTATATAGTAATAACGTGGATACCTTGAGAAATGAAGTTGTCAGAACGACAAGATATCATGTCCGATGATCCGTCTGCAGTTCTACTCAATCTGCTAGCTAATCCCTTCAACACGCAGGTTCTTTGTCTCCAGTCTCTTCTACTGTCCTCGCTAATAATAACAGATACAATCTGATGCAATTATTGTATCTCTAGCTACGTCTTTGGGTCTTACGACATTCATTGCACTAATTTTTTGTTTTCTACGGCCATACAACAGTATAGTGTATGCTCCACGCTTAAAGCATGCCCATTCACGTAATGCACTTCCACCGCTGGATCGGGGATTCTTTTCGTGGATGAAACCAATAAAAAGAATGCAAGAGAAAGATTAT
The DNA here is from genome assembly GCA_965214995.1 of Trueperaceae bacterium. Lineage (GTDB taxonomy): Bacteria > Deinococcota > Deinococci > Deinococcales > Trueperaceae > CBDCCT01. The sequence continues at coordinate 691,471 of CBDCCT010000002.1, read as the reverse complement.
CTGATTAATGTTGGCGCAGATGCCGCCCTTTTTCTTCGCTTTGCTGCAATGAGCCGTAACATTTTCCTCGCTATAACGCTTGTGGGCTGTTCAATAATTGTACCTGTCAACGTTTTGAAAGGCGAAGAGTTATATGGCCAATTCGATGGCGTGCCCGCTTTTGCTAAGTTAACTCCACAATATATCACTGGTGATGCTGCATGGGCGTATGTGGTATGTGCCTACATTTTCGATCTTATCATAGCATACTACCTTTGGACGAATTACAAAGCTGTTGCGCGGCTGACGAATAGTCACTTTGAGAGTGAGCATTACCAAAAAAGCTTGCATGCGCGCACTCTGATGGTTAGTGGCGATGCTTCGGCCCCATATTAAAGGCTCTGACTTGCCGCAGATTACGGATATACCAAAACTTCTACGGTCTGATAAAGACATTAGTAGAGTGGCAAGGAGCATGTCTGCTGACGCAGACTTGCTAGGAACGGCAATTGCTCGTGACGTAAATGATCTACCGGAATTGGTTAAGAAGTACGAAGAGGCTATTCGCGACTTTGAGGTCTACGTAACTAAATATATTTCGAGTATTCCACGTCATTCAATAAGAATATCAACGCATAATAAACCAGGCAGAGATAAAGACACAACTAGTCAAGACACTGTTGACAAAATGAGGCAAATGTTGTCAGAAATAAATGATCTAATGTTTCAAATTAGAGAAGCCAGAGAATCGGAGAGCCAAAAAGATGCTCTTCCATATGGATTTGCCAGCTTTAGATATAAATGTGATGCTCATTTGATAGCAAGAAATGCGCTGAAGGAGCAGCCGAAAAGAATGACGGTACAATTAGCTCCCGAACCAGATGATCTAATATGGAAGAACCTATCTTTATCGAAGAATGCTCGTAGAAGAAGAGCTCTATTGAATAATATATGGATCGTGCTATTAACAGTCTTGTGGATCGTTCCTAACGTCTTAATTGCCATATTTCTATCAAACCTCACAAATTTGGGAAACGTTTGGCCAGCCTTTCAAAAAGAATTGTTCATGAACCCGAGTCTTTGGGCTATTGTACAGGGAATCGCGGCTCCAACTATTCTTTCACTAGTATACTTCTATTTACCACCAATATTCCGGCGACTTTCAATACGTGCTGGTGATTTTTCCAAAACGGCGAGAGACCGACATGTGTTTCGGAAACTTTATGTCTTCTTTGTCTTCAATAACCTCATCGTCTTTTCGCTGTTTTCAGCAGCCTGGGCCTTCTTTGCCGCTGTTCTTGCGGCTACTAAAGGCGGCAAGACGGTTGACGAGGCTTTGATAGACGGCAGATTTCTCGAGAAATTGTTACAGTCACTTTGTAATGGATCGTTCTTCTGGGTTATGTGGCTACTTCAACGCAATCTAGGAGCTGCAATTGATCTTTCGCAAGTATGGCGATTAGCATGGGGCTCTTTTGCACGAAAATTCGCAAGCCAAACGCCTCGACAAATTAGCGATTGGACTAACCCTCCTGCCTTTGACTATGCTAGTTATTACAATTATTTTCTGTTTTATGCTACTGTAGCCTTATCATTTGCTGTTTTGCAGCCACTGGTCCTTCCGGTGGCAGCCATTTACTTTACTATAGATTCTTGGTTGAAGAAATATCTCTTACTGTGAGCATAAGTTACCAACTACAAATATATCAGCTAACTCATGCAGCTATGTTTTCAAAACTAAGAATGAATCTGGCGGGCGGATGTGGCTGACTTTATTCAACCGGTTCTTGTTTGCAGCATTACTATCAAATACAATTGCCTTAATTGTAGTATGGGCACAGGGTTATGATTGGAGAATGTTGATTGCGCTTACTCCACTCCCTTTTATGCTAGCTACTTTCAAGTGGTATTGTTCACGGAAGTATAACACTTTGCTACTGTTTCACGAAGGTCGATCAGCTGAAGGCCAAATCGAAGATATAGCTAACGACGCGGTTAACGAGACGCAAAGCAAGAACTTGACAATGCGCTATTGCCACCCCGCTTTAATGAAACCACTTTCGAAGCCACTTATACGGGAAGATCTAAAAGATGTGGTAAAGGCACTCTTACAAGACGATAGAATCAAAGTCGACCAGCAATTCATATATGACCTTCTGAGTACAAGGCAGAAACCTTCCGAGATTCCTTTCGGTAGAGGCGACACAAATCGTTGCGGATTTGAGCTCAGCATTTATCCAAATCCCACACACGAACACGATTTGCACACGAATGATCTTAATCCACAATTTATTGGTGATACATATCCGAGCAAGTCATGTAGTCTAAATTCTGCAGATGGCTTCGAAGAAAACTCAAGGACGTTTTCTTTCACTATGCAATCTGGTGACTTAAATGAAGATATGACAGAGACTACGTACCCCTCTGGTTATCATGCAATGCCATCATCAGCCGATGAACATAGCCGCTTCCAAAGTCACTCATCTTCTTTGTCCTTCAGCTCACTTCAACAGGGTGTCAGCCAGAAAGAGTCACTTTTACGCAATGCTGCCAGCATGGGCCGAGCAGGCCAGACCGCAATCAGCTCCGGAAGTGCTCAATTAGCTGAAGATAACTATGTAGTGTTGAACAAGTAGCATCTGTAAGCTCTCATGATAATGAATGCTGGTGGCATCTTGAAGGCATCCTGAAGAATTTTTCAGGAGTTAGGACTTCGCGAGTAGCTCTTTCGCAAGGATAATAGAATTTCCTTTTTGCCTAGGCAAAACGCGCGTTTTCCTGAAGTACAATTCATGAGTGTGTACTTCATAGTTTTCAGGTTCTATAGGTGATTTGAAGGTTTACTTCACCAAAGGATCCTATACCACCAATGATACCTAGCAGACGTTAATATCTTAAATGTATTTCGCTACTTCACCTTAATGGTAGATTCACACAACGTAATCTAGTCGCCTTCAGTCACACAAAATTAGCCTCGCTTCATCATCTTCGACAGACAAAATTGGTTCATACATGAAGTAATTTTACATTCTTTAGTATCTGTGAATTTCACGTCATCGAAGGTCTCTCATGCGTCCTATAGGCCAGTTTACGAAAAGGTCCATTCACGACTTTCAATGTTCACATGAACCACAAAGCAAAATATCGGGCGGTCTTGGATGATAAACCCGTTATCGTCCCTATTATGAAGCAGTAAAATACCATAATGACTTCAGATTTACCGCGAGTGGTTGTCATTGGCGCAGGCTCACGAGGTAATGCATACAGTAAGGCAGTTTGTGCGGAAGGACTGGGGACAATAGTTGCAGTAGCAGAACCAAATGCCTTCAAGCGACGTGCTTTTGGGAAAAAATACATCTGGGATGATAAGCCCGCTCCTGGTCAAGAGTTCATCGGTTGGAAAGAATACGTGCTATGTGAAAATAACAAAAGAGCTACTGGAGCAGATAATCAAGATGCCGTGTTACCAGGCGCAGACACAGCATTTATATGTGTTCTTGATGAAATGCACGTTGAAGTAATCAAAGCACTTGCACCACTTAACATGCATATATTATGCGAAAAACCATTGGCTACTAAACTTGACGATTGCCTTACTATCAGTAGGTTTTTAGCAGGACCCACAGGTGAAGAGCAGAAGAGGATCTTTTGTGTTGGGCATGTTCTCCGATACAGCCCGATGAATATGTTATTAAAGAGGCTGCTAGTAGAACAAGTAGCAATTGGAGATATCATTTCCATGGAACATACAGAACCGATCGGGTGGTGGCATTTTACGCATAGTTATGTAAGGTGAGGATTGTGCATGTATAGTTATTCCTACACGACTTCGCCGTACTTAAAGTAAGGACTAACCGGTGTTAGAGGTAATTGGCGCAACTATAGGACAACTGCGCCGTCCTTGTTAACAAAATCCTGTCATGACATTGACTTTTTGCTTTGGATTTTATGCTCTTCGCAGAAAAATGGCTCCCAACTGACTCATCTTCCTTCATCATTGTCAAGTAGCGGTTCTCTAAATCTCTTCAAAAAAAGTAGAAAGCCTAAAGCCGCTGGTGCAGCGACAAACTGCCTTTCCTGTCCTATAGAACAGGTTTGCGCATTCAGTGCGAAGAAGTTGTATTATGAAGGAAGTCTGCTCAAGGGCAACACTGGTTGGCCTGTTGATGTTGTTGATGCTGAGATTGGAGAGATACGGAAAGAAAGAGGTCTCGAGATAGCAGGGGCCAGGCTGCTGAAGTGTCTACAAGAGGATTATGATTGTAAAACTCCATCGTCTGTTGTCGAGACGCGATCATGGTTTGGTAGGTGCGTTTGGGAGGCAGATAACAACGTTTGTGACGATCAAATTGTTACCATCACCTGGGACGATGAAGTTCTTCCTTCTAGAGACGGGGATGAGACGACTATATATGCTAAGAGAGCAATTTTTCATATGGTCGCATTTACTGAGTCTATATGCGAAAGGCGAGGCCGAGTTTATGGAACGGCGGGCGAGGTTTCATACGATAGTAAGGGCATTAGAGTGTATAGGTTTGCAAACGGTCAGCATGAAACACAATTCTACCCCAACTTAGGACAAGAAGATCATCATGGTGGCGGAGATCAAGGACTTACAGAGAAATTCATGGTCGCAGTTGATGCTGTCAAGAATAAACGAATGACACTTAAAAAGGCTGAAGATGTGTATCTGGGATGTTCGCTTGCGGAAATCATAAGAAGTCATGCTATGGTATTTGCCGCTGAGGAGGCAAGAAGAGAACAGAAGACTGTTGACTGGAAAGCATGGTGGTCAGAGGTTTCTTCTCGGTAGCGATATGCATAGAGTATGACTTTTTGCAAGTTTGAAACCAAGCAATATCTAAATGCGACAGTGAATAATCTTTGAACTGTCGTACTGTGATTTGGGTGCTACAATCTCTTTTCCTCCATCACTTTCGTTTTGAGGATACTCAGAGAGCGAGATTGAATAATTTAAGTATGATGAACAGAAAGCTAATGCTTTATGGACCAAGCAATCTCGCCAGCTATTTTAGAGAGAGCAAAAGAGCATTCAAGGTATTCCTATCAGATAAATAACATGTCCTGGCGTTACACTGATCAGTCATACAAAGGCGAGTTGAATTATCTCAACACAAGTGACTTGTCGCAAACCTGTCGGTCGCGTCAAGAAGTGGCACGTATTTACGCTAAACCAATTTGGTGTGTTTCCTTCCCAAGCACATACGGGGGTGGATATTTCTGTACATACGTGAACACAAGCTAGAAGTGGCTAACAAAAATAGCCAGTTAAGTAAGCTGAGAGATCTGCTTCGCGCCAACATGGAAGCGTTCAGTACCGGTGAAAAGTCATTGTACGAATTGACATCGCCCGCAACAATTAGATAAAGTGAATATCACGATGGCTAGCACCTCAGCGCTTCCGCTTAATTAAGTAATATCTAAAAACAGATCTCATTGTTGTAGGCGCCGGATTTTTCGAAAAATCTCTCTTGCGCGCGTCATGTTCCAAAAATAGCCTTACGCACGGCTTTACGAGGACCCCAAAAATACATCAGCGCTTACTCAAATGAGTTGGGGTTTCCCCGTTTATTGTTGTACTCTCATTAGGTCTATAGCAAGACACTTGAGGGAAGTAATATGGAGGATGACTGTACTGTCATATTGCACTGGTGCTTGGAATGTATCAATGAGCTTACCCCAAGTCTTTGTCGCGTTTCAATCGCGTTGAAACACTTACCTTCCCATGTTTCAGGTGCCATTAGTGTATCATGTCAAGAATGGTACTTTACTATCTGATTTGTTATGGTCGGATTGCACATTGCGACTACAAATATGTCGCATGTCTCCGAGCATCTTCATTTTTTAAGTCTGTTTTGGCCAATTCTTTTCCTTCTTTCGTGTACAGTAGACTCTCTTCACGACCGGACGAATTTCATTTGTTATCATTGTCTTTCAATTTCACCACCTTCTATCATATTGAGCATGTTTATCTCGGAGCTGGCTCCACACAGTAATTAATAATATCTATTCCTATTACGACATCCTTCAGTCTCATTATAGTTCACACGATGTACAGTCAACGGCAAGCAACACCGCCTATGGCGGTAAAAGCCCGGGCTTATGGAAGTGCCGATAGCGGAAATACCATGGATAGCGCCTACTACTCTCTTAATTCTTCGCCAGACTCGTTTCCTGACCCTCTAAATGCATCCCCCATCCGCCAATTCGGCCCTCTTCTGTTACCCAAAATTCGGGCTCAAGACCAATTTGTGGAAGGGCTCTCTGATACTTCAGAACATCGACGCTCTGCGAGTGCGAATGCAAGTATCAACCATGCAGCGAATCTTACACCGTATGTAGCACATCAGGTACCAAGCTTCACACGATCTGTCAGTCCCTCAGAACAAGCAGCTCTAGTTTCTCCCGTCACATTAATTTCACCTGTGGATTCCTTGAACAACTCTTCGGCTGCATATGCTCTCCCACAATCTTCGCATGGTCGAAGACAGTCAATACAAGTGTGCCGTTCTCGTTCTGGGTCAGTAAGCAACAGACACAGCAGAGCTGAATCGGTGTCCAGTGTTGAAGCTGTGCTTGGCCGCTATGGCTATCCGACGTACCGTGGAATGCCAAGTTATAAGACTTCTGGCAAAAGTGCTACCCCAGAGCCTCCGGTAGCCGTTACCGCAGCATCTCATACTTTCAATTATTTCGATCCAAATTTCTCTTTGCAGCCCAAACCATCCAGCTTGCTTCAGATTCCTCAGCCACAGGTCAGCGGGACCGATCTTGGCCGCCAAGTGTCACATGTTTATTCAGACTGCCAATATACTTCTTACTATGAACCGACTGAGACTACTTTTGACGCTTTCCAACAGCTTGCACCAACATCGACTCTGATGGATTATCTTAGTTCCTCAAATCCTCCACTCGATTTAGTCAGGCGTACAAATGCAGCTGGTGCTAACAAGCATTTCTGGTGGGATATTCGCAACGTGCGCAAATGGAATGATTTTAGTGTCGAAAACATCAAAGCAGTACCCGGCTTGATGGACCTTTTGAATATTCCAATCTCCACAGAGCTTCTACCAACACCGCAACGTCCAAATCTACGACCTGATTCAGAAGCAGCTTTGCATGCCATTTGGCGTGATGTCTATGCAGCCAAAGTTAATGCAGCTTTGAGCATTGCACAGGGTGAGAAACACATGGCGATGCATGCCCAGCCACGTGGAGCATATGCATCAAAGAACGCCGATTTTGTAGCTAATTATCAACACGACACCGAGCGGACTATTATTGGTGACAGTCGTCGAGGCCGGATCGTAGGTATTGTTAAGACGTATCATAGCTGGAACTCCGGCATGCGTTCCGATTTACCGAGCAATCAAGTGTACTACCTGCATGGTCTTGCACATATTCATCGGCTTATGCGCGAACATGGATGTCGGTATGGGTTCATAGCCACAGAAATCGAGCTAGTATGCGTTCGTTGTGGCGTGTCTGGAGATTTCAAAAATGACATGGCTAAGTCCGCGACTGCGACGAATACTGGTTCAGGTGGCATTCCTCTGTTCGGTTTCTTGGAGTTATCAGCACCGATTAGGGTCGCCGAAGAAGGAAGAGATGGTAATGGCGACCCAAAGATGACTGTCGGCCTTGCGCTGTGGTATCTTCATATGCTTGCGAAAGAAAACCGCTTGCCCGGTTGTCCGTTATCCTGGAAGATGGATGTCGGCTTACCATCAGCGCTGACTCGACAACATTTTATGGAACGGGACGTATGGATTCCGAAACCACAGCTGGGCGAGCAAAGAACTGCTAAACGATTGCGAGGATGGGTCTGGCCAAGTGAACCCTTGCACAGGCGAGAAGTAAAGGAGTTCTCTAAGACAAGGGCAAGGAGATAATTTTGTTTTTAAGCCGAGTTTTATAGTAGCTGGCGACCATTTTTCCCGCATGACTTCATCTTCGCTTCTAATAATGTAAATAGCAAATGTCAAAGGAAATGGTGAATTTCTTTCTCTTTTCTTAACGATTGACCTTAACTTTTGCTTCTTAAGTAAAACTATCGTAGAAACTCGCACCGGCCTCATAAATAATGACGATATATGCATGAGACAAAATGTTTATCATTTCGATCATGATCATACTAATGTAAGCAAAGAATGATTTTGAGAACTCATGATACTGAGAAGTGGTGTTAAATATGCTTACAGATAAACAGATGTAGCTCAGGTACAAAAACCACCCAACGTCCCAGGGAGTAATGTTTCGACGCCTTAGTACTTTTTGTTTGTCAGTTGTAAAGAGAATGATAGTGATAGAAGACAAAGGTTCGAACTGAGACAGCTTTGCGCCAAAATAAAAGAATTACCATTATTCTACATTGGTTATATCTATTGTTGGAGTTTCTCAGCCGTAGGCAAGACTTTTACTGTTTTCATGATGGGAACGCTGTTCGGTAGGCCAGGCACCTTCACTTCTACTAAATATTCGCCCAGACTTTGTATTCGATCCTCCCTTTCACTCTTCATATGCATGAAGCGAACATTATCTTCCGAAAGGCTTATGCGAGAAGCTTCGCTATCATCTGCCAGGACGGAGCGAATAGAATTTAATATGTCAAGTGTGCTCACTGAATCATACACTGAAGGACCGACATCGTTGATGATATCAGACCTCTTTTCTGTTGAGGCTTCAGGAGAATTAGTTGTATTTGACGGAAGTTCTGGTGAGGTCGACGGGATACGCTGACGATAGAAGCATAACCTGGAAGGTATAAGAGTGTTGAGTAGTTCGTGCATTCGTTGGGGCTAAAGATAGTTGTCTTAGTAAGTGAACAGACTTAAACATGAACATACAACAAGATTCAGGGAAGTAAAGGTCTTTAACATACAGCTACCTGCAAATTGTCTAGCACAGAAGGCTTTCGAGGCATACTTTTCTTCTGCGCGTCATTTCGTTCTTTTTTCAAACCACCGATGGGCTCTACTAGTTTCACTTCCGCTTTCATTTCCTTCATCTTCTGCTGATGTGCTAGCACCTTTGGATTTCTACGAATCCGATAACCGGCAAAATGGGTAGTTTTGCTAGGCCAGTCCTTTCCAAAATCAAAGTCGCGTTCAATGACTGTTGCTTCGGCTTGGTCTTTCAATTTAGCTAGTTCCTGGCTACTCAAATAATCTGCTACTCGTTGAGGAAACCAAACGTTTCGCATGCGACCAAGTGATACAGGAACAATAGCACCTGTTTTGTGATTTAGCATATGTACGTAATTTGAAGCCAGAAACTCGGAAAAGCATTCGAGTCATATAATGATAGACAGGTAATGGGTGTCAAATGGCCTACCTCTGTCACCATAAGCTTTTATAGCTTTAAGCAAGCGCACATTAACTGTTTTAGGTTGGTTTCTGCCATGGTTTGCTCTTCTCTGGAAATACAGATGGCTCGTGTTCATCACCTTGCTTCGTACACAGATGGCACATTGCAGAAAAGATGGGTAGGACTGCATTGTACGGCACGTTGATCAACTATTATAATATCGTCAAAAGATTGTGTACCATTATACAACCAACTAAGAACAGCAGATTATAAAACACGTGATCGATCTGCACGTTCTCTGACTGTATACCTGGATTTGCCCAAGTGAGATTAGTCGCAGTACAGAAGTTTGGAGAATTCATGACAAATTACACTTTAGCATAGATCGTTAAACAAGATTATGTATTTGCAAAATTGCTAGAGTACGATGAGAGCATTTCGCCTCAGCACCCAGCAAGGCTGGTTGGTCTGAACATGCCTGAGAGACCATTGACCATATATACTTATGCTACCGGAGCCTCTCTTGCTGCTGCAATTGTCGTATATGTGTTTGGACCAACGCTTTTCAATGGAGGTAGTCACGATAGGAGTTTTCTGAAACGAAAGGCGACCCCAGGGACCAACTGCGTCGGCCTTTCCAATCCAGCTAACGACTGCTTTATCAATTCAGTTTTGCAAGCCCTTTCCGGACTGTCAAAGCTCCGTCTTTACCTTGTAGGTGAAGAGAATAGGAAAAACTCAGAGGCAAACAATGCAGTCAACAGTTCAGAACAAGCTTATCTGGGCAGGGAAAAGGGGGCACACAATGTGGAGAGTTCTTACAGAGAGTCACAGATGTTATTAGGGTCAAAGGGTAGTACTGTTACTATAGCGCTTAAGGACATTCTGGATAGTCTTAATGAACATCCCATTTACAGGAAAACCATCTCTGCACAACCCTTCGTTTTGGTGTTAGAACGCGCTTTCAATGCACGAATCAGCAGACAGCAGCAAGACGCACACGAGTTTCTACAGGCTATAGTAGGGAAACTGGATGATGAGCACCAAGCTCGGAGAAAAATTATGTTCTCGGCAGTGGAACAAAAAGAAGCGGATATAAAGCTGGTGAAAGATAGTGATTGCAATAATATAGTGGAGTCGACAAAGGTCATCTGGAACAGTGCTTCCCAAAAGCAAGATACAAAATTACATGAAGAGGTTGCTAAAGATGCTATGCGACAGAAGAAAGTCCGTGAAGAGAGTGACGGGAGCTTCAAGCATTTTCCATTCGAGGGTCAAATTGAATCCCAAATAGAGTGTTCGACATGTCACTTTAGGCCGAAGCCGATGACGTCGAGTTTCTTGGTGTTAACTTTACCTGTGCCAAGGAAGAGCTCAGCTTCATTGAATAGTTGCTTTGATAGCTTGTTCAGGGTTGAGCACATTGAAGATTTTCGATGTGAAGCATGCAGGTTACATCATGTATTAGCTCTTAAAGAGGAATACCTACCCAAAGCTCAGTCACCCGGCACTAGGTCATCCATCGAAAACGATATTGCTCTTATTCGAAAGGCTCTAGAAACTGATCCCGAACAACCGCTAACCGAGGTTCGCATGCCATCAAAATCTGAAGCGCCAAAAAGACGCATCGCACGCTACACGCAAATGTCACGACTGCCGGGGATTTTGGCAATTCATCTCTCCCGGAGTATCTTTAACATGACGGCGCCGACAACGAAAAACACAACCCCCGTAAGCTTTCCGGAAACTCTTTCTCTGGGAGGATTGCTCAGTCGTACAAGATATACCCTTTGTGCCGTGGTCACCCATAAGGGCGGACATCACTCAGGCCACTACGAGACATTCCGATGCCAGAGAATGTTAAAGCCAATGCTGTCAAGAGAGCTTTCATTGCCAAAGTCTACCACATCGCATCAGCCGGCCAGCCAGAAAGCGGAAGCAGAGCATGAGACGATGCAGCGAGCCGAAGAAGATGATTCCCCAAAGTACAGCGATACTGATAAATCGAGCCAACACGCTAAGAAGCGTCAGAAGAAATCGTCAGCGACTTCGAAACGAGGCGCAAATAGACGATGGTGGCGAATCAGTGATGACAAAGTACGCGAGGTCGAGACGTCTGATGTGCTTGCAATGCAAAAGGAGGTTTACATGTTATTTTATGAGCGAGATGATGACTGATTGAGTGAGCGTAAATGGACGTTATCCGTTATCCTCGCCCTACCACGCTGTTGTAGAGTTTCATTTCGTGAAGCCGGTTTCTCCTCTCATGCTCAGAAGTAACATCTGTGTTGCTGGACGGGGTTATTTGAGTCTCCAAGTCTGGTTGATCATCTTCAGATGATAGAAAAGTAGTGGCTGAATTTTGAAAAATATACCCTTAGCCCTGCTCATCACCACTCGTATTTAACGGTGACCTAAATTCGCTTTCTATAATGCAGGAAGACTCTATTTTTGACGTCAACGAAGCTCCGACAGTGAAGAAACTGCAAGGGCCAGCTGTGTTAATCAGTACCCCCTCACCCTGAACAAGATAAAGCGCGTGCCCTGATGCTTCAGGCTCAACGCCTGCACTCGCACTCAAGCTACGCGGCTACGCGGCAGGAAGTGAACGCAGATGCAAGCAGAAGAAGAAGGCGAGTTTGCATTTTCTGATAGACGGGACTGCAGATCAGGTGAGACTTGCTACATCTGAACGCATAATTTTCAACGAGACTAAACGTACTTTTGAGGGGATGGGAATGATTGTATAGTTCTACTAAAGTGCGCATCGAAAAAATCACAACGACCAAAGTCATTATTATTATGGTTTCCGAGTAACTTTAACTAGACTACGTTATTACGTGAGCGGACACTTACCGAACGCTGTCGGTGTAGATCACATGCTTCACCATATTTACCACCAACTACACGATAGTAGAGCGGTTAGTACACGTAACTATCTTCAAACGTCCATCTCAGATATCGCGACTTTGGATTATCAAATCCATCACTTGATGAGCAACTTTGGCTGAGATCAACAGGCCCTCAGTAGTATAGCAGTTCTTTTATTCATTTTTCTCTATTTTAATCTTCTTTGGTGAGCAAGCGAATGCCAAATCTTTACATCTATAAATACACAGTCTCGTGAAGCAAAGGAAGAGCAATGGGAAGAGCTGTCGCCATCTGAAAGCAAAGCCGGTAGTAGTAGCAGTACTTGCCCACTTTTGTCCCTTGCGGTAGAACAAAGCAAAATCTTCTCCATACATCGTACAATTTTGTATGGCAAGCAAAAATGAAGAGCATTTTATGGCAAATTAAATCGTAGAAGCAAACAATAGACGAGACTGCGCGCCTAACAATCTCGGTCCGTGGAAGACCAGCATCCATCAATCTGACAGCAAAGAACAATGACGCATGAGAAGAGCAATTTCAAGCTATCTAGTCCCTTTCTCACAAGTAAATCAATCAGCAATCAAACCTTGCTAACACAGGAACGTTGTTTTGATGAAGTCTTCGTCTTCCGGTAGTTCCGGTAGTTGTCAACAAAAGCTGGCATCGCTTTAACAGTGAAACCCGCAACGGTCGCATTCTCAAATGTAAACAGCACCTTACAGGTATTATCGGAACTGTCCCGCTCAACATTCAAAAGAGATTGAGTGAAGATTGTTTTTTTTTTGTTCTGCCACCCCAATCACCCTACCACACACACACGCACACATTGCACCCTGGCTAATAGCCTCCAAACATCTCGTCCAGCTCATCGACACCGATTAGCTCGGGCTTGCAGGATTCGGCCCATTGCCAGCTCGCCTCCAATGACTTGTCTCGCTCTTGTCGAGGTATCGCAGCAACAGGCGCAGACCCCTCCGCTCGCACGTCTTCCATGTCCCCTCCGCCGACGCTATAGCGCTTCGTGCCTTGCGGGCGCATTACCGGGCTTGTGATGTCAATGGCCATTGCCGTTCCTGGGCCAAAGAGTTCGACAGCAGCCTGCGAGCTGCGCATTGCGACCGACTCTTCTGTGTCCTCTGGCGGTTGAACTGCCGGCGCAGCGCCGACCAGGTCATCTCCGTCATCCCCGTCATTCCCAACATCAACATCGACATTAGAGCTGCCCACGAGAGCCCTTCTCAGCTGATTGAGCTGCTTGCGCTTTTGTAGAGAAGAGGCCGTTTGCTCAAATTCTCGTTCGTCGCGTTCCAGCGGAGGGCTGGCCGCTCTCCGATTATGGGCGATGTCTGCGCTTGATGAGATGACGTCGTGCAACAAGGTGCCCGCATGCGCGGAGAACGAACCGGCGGGCGTGAGCGAGTTTCTGACATCCTCTTCAACAGCAAGGTCTGGCGCAGAAAGATCAATCTCTGGTGAAGGCGACGGTGCAACACGCGCTCGACTCTCCCGACCGCAGTCCTCCTCATCTTCGCCTGTAGCAGATGAGAGCGATGGAGAGATTATGCGATTAGCTTGGGCCGGATTGCTTGTCTCCGGTATCGGCTGGTGAGGATATATGCTAAGGTAAAAGTATGTGCGCCGTGGATGTGTTTCAAGCAGCTCTTTCTCGATCGGACAGGGAGCGAATGAGGTCCAAGGGCGTTTGAGGTAGGCGGTTAGCCGGGATGAAACCATTGCAGCAGGATTTGCCGAGCTGTTGGAGTTAGTAAAGTTTCAATAAGTAAAACAAGTACATTCACGCAAGACTAAGGGTCGATACAATTTCTAAAGCAACAAAAATAAACATGCAACAGCTTTCGTAACAAAACAATCCACGTACCCTTCAACAACGGCTAGCGCATTAATGAGAATGGCGGCCAGCTCCTTGGCCGAGTGCGGCCTATTGCCGGTCCTGTCGAGCTGCTCAATGACTGCAACGACTACATCGTCGTCGATGCCGTCGGTGTCGATGCGATAGCCGCCAGCGTCTCCAGGTGACGGCGGAGGTGTGTTCTGGGTGATGCGACCGGTGGAGAGAGATGCGCGACCGGGTCTGATCGTATTCTTGTCGGCGGAGGGTACGGAGTTGATGGTGAGCGTGGTAGCATTGGTAGAGGACGAGGTCGTGCTGATGCTATCTGTTTGGTTTGCGGTAGAGACGATTGTGCTTGGTTTTGATGAAGCTGTGCTGGTAGCGGATGGCGATGCAGGTGATGTTGGCGATGTGTGTGAGCGTTTGGTTCTCTTCGTTGGGGGCAGGGCGGTTGATGGGAGGGAGGGCGGTGAGCGGTGAGCACCGGCCGATCTCGAATTGTGGGGAAGCTGAATGCCGAGTGAAGGGAGAGAGAGGGAGACTCTTCGAGTGTTGTATGGCATGGTGAGAGGGAGGTGTTGTGGTGATGAAGATGATTATGTTGTAAGAAATGTGTAAAGAAGGAGAAGGAAGAAGACAAAAAGAAGGAGAGGTAGGGTGAGGGTGAGGATGTTTGGTGGAGCTGTTGCTATCGTGGTGTTGGCTGACTGGTGATGTTTTTCTTCCCTCACTGGAGAAGGGGCGAGTGATGGGGAATGGGCGATGGAAGGTGCGAGTCCGCAATCCGCAATTCCAGCCAGCACCGCTACTACTCCGTATGTAATGACTGCGTAGGCGACAGTGCTAATTCGGTCTTTGTGCAGCCTCTTCCTGCCTTTCCATCCGCACTAGTGCCACCCGCCAGAAGAAGAAGGAAAAAAGGGTCGTTGGCTGGCGGAAGGTTTCGCCCCCTGGCAACTAAGAATTAATGTGTATTTTGTAACCGTCTAGCTTGCTCTGGAGCGTGAGAGACGGGGCCAGCAGAGAGTTTGGTAGACGGTTGGGATTAGTGTGCAGAGCCAACGCTTGTCCAAAACCAAGCAAGTCTTGCAGAAATAATCAACTTGCGGAAAGGCGATGAAGATATCAAGAGTTGAACGTGATGATGATGATGATGATGCTAGGCAGAAGCGAGTTGTGTTGATTGTGAGTGAGTACTTTTGGTCGATTGAACTGATGGAGCAGCAGCACCGTTTGAGAGGCAAACGAGGGATTGCTTGTGCTGGGATCCAGTTACTGTACGTAATCGTGTTTGGGTGAATGCTATCGTGAAGTACTTTGAACGCTCACTCTTCCCACGTAATGGATGAAGTAGCTTTCGTCAGTGTCTGATAATCTTTTATGCTGTCACAGAGTATTGTAGCCACTGTGAGTATCAGTTGTTCACCTGTCAACAACTATGGAATGATTTTGTATGTAGTTTGAGGTAAAGTTGTATATCTCACTTGTGGAGGAGAAGACGGAAGAAGAGTGAGAGTCGCATCAGAAAAACAGCGCCTGGCGGTCTGTGCAATAGGGGGGGTTTCTAGTTCTACCTCTTTTGACTTTTTTCAACAACAGTCACACATGGGAAAGCATACCACAGATGAAGGGCGTATCATTACAAGTATACCAGTTGGCTACTGCTACTGGAATGCTTTCTGTACGAAGCAAGGGAAAGCACAGAGAATTCTCATACAGGTATACCAAAAGACCGAGGAATGAAGGCTCCAGCAGTGAAACATCATCCATCGCGTGTCCAGAAGAGCATTTACTTCTTCTGATACATTGCCAAAACTTTACATCTCCAGCACACCATCTACCTTTATCAAGGTCTTCATCCTGGACTGCTCTGTCTACACACTCTGTACATCTCCTCTTCTCCGCTTGAGCCGCAACTGTCAGCGGCGGGGTTGCTGTTGCTGTTGCCTCATCCTGTAACCCCATCCATCTGCTCCGCGCTTTGGCAAATGGCAGACTAACTGTATAATATGTATATTGATTAATATTGATTAGAGTCTGTGCTCGGTAGGGAGACAAAACAAACAACAAGCATTAGATGATGTCTGGAAGTTTTCATCGCTATGCCAAGTGGTGTTGATTAAATTAATTACTCCGTATATAATCTGTGAAATGCAATCGTAGAGTATCTGACTGTCTACCAGGGATGCACGATGGCTCTTTTATTTTTCTTTTCTGCTGAATTACTCCGTACTCCGTACTGTACTTATCCCACACCAATGCACACTAATACGGAGTACTCTTGTCCATACCTGTGTTCCGTATTAAATGCTTAGCATCTTGGCAGGCGCGTGGAAGGCCGTTACAGACAGTCTAAAATCAGCTTGTGTTGAATGATGGTTCAACGTCTACCGAGTACACTGACTGTAGGTAGTAATATTATATTATTCACCTTCAACTCTACAGAGTACAGACGGTCCATAGGAGCATCATTCATATAGACTTCAGGATGAAATGCTTATGCCAACTAACCCATGCAGTCTTTGTCACTGTATGTAAAATTCTCGTAATGCTTAAATACTTGTAGTCCATTACTACTCTGTTACCATACTTTAAATATTATTTATTATCCTTCCGGCCGGGCCACGCTAGTCACCACAGCGTCGCCTTCCCCGGTCCAGTCAAGGGAAGGCAAAGGGCGCTACGACAGCCAACTGGCACTAACAACACACAAACAGCATGGACTGGAAACATCAATCAGGGATTCAGGGTAAATTGACAGAACAGGATATTCTTACTCCAGAAAACTTTGCCAAGAATTGTTGATGCTATCCTTTGGAGCATCAAGAGTATGGGAGTAGCTCCATCCCAGAAACCACCTGAAGCGGAAGAATGGAGAACAGTCGGAGATGTTAATTTACGGACATACGGAGTCTTCTATATGTAAATATACGCAGTAAAATATAATAAACATAATCAACATCCAGCCCTGAGATAACATTGTCCGGTTCATGTCACGCATCTCCATCCTATGCGAACACTGCGCTACTGACTCTCAATATCTCATGTACGGAGTGTTATAACAGTCAGAACTGACACACAGAATCTCCGTCAGATCTGCTGCACGTAATCCTGCAGCAGGGCAGATCGGTGCAGTCTCCCTCCAGGGGCGCACATTCAAAGACGATTAGATTTCGTTTATTCATTCGGGGATTAATTAATGCCAACATAAGCAAGTTGCGGAATGCATGCAATCAGTCTTCCTTCCAACACGCGCGGAGTATACATTTCTTATTCCTTTGTGTGCAATCTGTACGGAGCAATACACAGCTAATGTACAGTATTGCTGGAGATGCATTGTGACAGATTTCATAATTTATAAATCCTTCTCCATTATCACCTCTATAGCTGCAACGTACACCATCAACATTCATAACCACTTCTACAGCTAGAACACGTACCATCAACATTCATCAATCACTTCTACAGCTACAACACGTATCATTAATATTCATTGATCATTTCTACAACTGCAATACGTATCATTAATATTCATCAACCACTTCTACAGCTACAACACACACATCAACATTCATTAACCCACTCCAACTACCCGCCTCTCAACATAGCCTTCCCCTCATCCATCACTTCTACAGCTACAACACGTATCGTTAATATTCATCAACCACTTCTACAGCTACAACACACACATCAACATTCATCAATCCACCCCAACTACCTGCCTCTCAACATAGCCATCCCCTTATCCATCACGCTTCTCGCACAACTCTTCCACTCCCAACACACTCCAGTCGCTCGGCCTCCTCAGAACAACCCACCACGTCGTGCCCAGGTGATATCTCTTCATCTCGACCACCTCCAACCCGCTCTGCCTCACCACCTCTCCAATATCCCTGTTCCACCAGCAGCCAAACTTCTCCGCATGCGCCGCCGCACTCCTATCCAACCAGCGATTCAGCCAGCCGTAGTGCGAGCGTCCATGCTCCAGCAGCAAGATCCGACCGGAACCGGGAGCGGTCAGCGTCGCCGAGCGGGCAAGAAGCGAGACAGGCGAGGCAGTCGAGCAGAGTGACATGGTCTGCACGACTGTGTCGAAAGCCCCGGAGCCTGTGCCAGCGACAGAGCCGACTTCCCCTGTCCTTCCATGCTGTTCCTTTTTCGTTCCGTCGCCTGCCGTCGCCGTTACCGCCAGACCACCGGCATCGCTTAAAATATCCTTCTCCATGAATCTAACTTTTGCCGCCTCGACCTCCACCATCAGTCTCTTCCCTCGCTTTCTCTCATCCGTAAGCTCATCCCCCTCCCCAACAAGTTCCTTTAGCCTCTTCTCCTTCCATTCCGCCCACTTCCTCCGTGCGACATCTAGCATCGGCCCACTCTGATCCAGCAGCGTGACAGAGTCACACCGGTCCAGCCGATAGTACTCCGTATTCCGACCCGTGCCTGCCCCCACCTCAAGCACTCGACCGTGCGCCTGCTCGACCAGTTTCCGTCTCAGGCCGGTGATGCCGAACAATGATTCGGAGTAGCCGACTTCAGAGTCAAACGAGAGTGCTATCTCCGGTCGATGGTAGACTGTTGCCGCTTCGGCCGGAGATGACATCGTTGACAATGACGATGATGACGATGACGTGATCGGTAACGTTGCATCATTATTAGCTGATTTCACTGCACCTGCACCTGCACCTGCACCACTCTTTCTAAACATGTCAATCTCTTCCTTCCTCTCCTCCTTCACCAGTCTCATCGACATCCAGACGCCTAGGCCAAAGGCCACAACGCTAATCGCAAAGAAAGCAGTCTTGCGCTTCGTAGAGATTTGCGGGTCTTGGAAGAATTTTGCCCTTTCCGCTTTTCCAGCGTCGTCAGGCCTCAAGCCTGAAGGTGCCGCTGCCGCTGCCGCTGCCGGCGCAGGTGCTGCAGATGCTGCTCTTGGCTGAGCTACTCTCCTGCTCGCGAACTCTTCGCTACCCTGGCCCTCACCTTTCATAAACCTTTGTTTGCCACCATAGCCCGACACAGGTCCTGATGAAATCTCCTTCTTTTCCACACGATGTACGCTGATACGCCTTCCTATGCCAACCTCACGTCGAAGGTATGGCCCTGCGCTCACCCCGGTTCTGCACCTTGTCGCAGCATGATGATATGCAAGCCACGGCCGCCGTGGCAATACCGAAGCTATAGAGAAAGGCGTTGGCTGCATTTCGAGTTTTGCGGAGAATTAATGGATAACGATTCGCTGGTGAATTGATCTGTCATGTAAAGGTACAGCGTGTGAATGATTAACTAAACTCGTCCGGATATTGCGCATTCCTAGCTTTGTGATGAGCCCGACCACACCAGACTAGATTTCGTTCAGTTGATATGATACTGTCGATGCCGTTCGCCAGAAATGAGGTTTGACAGAAAATAAATCACTAGCTAGCGCTCTCGCGTCTTGTAAGAGTTTCACAGAAAATATCCTAGATGGACCATTTACAGCATTGACGCAGAGACCGGTATGGCAGTGCCGAGGACCCACGTGGCTTGCCATGAATTTAATTGGTAAAAGGGCAGATGTGGCTGCACACTCCGTAGAGTAGGAAAAACTTACATTGCACATAACGTCTTCATTACGAGCTACTTGGAAAGTTCATCTCAACCCAAATACTGCTAATTTGAAAAGGGTAAAGAAATTTGTAGCAAGTCATACATCCTCACCTACACATTTCCAAAAACATGACTTCATGCTGTGTTGTAGTTTTCACAAAGTCCAACTTACTCTCTCACCGGCTGGCCATGTTATACTTAAATGATTAAAATCCTTGGCCGTCTGGACTTCTATATCAATTACTCGACTACAAATTATATTTGGACGAGAGAAACTTTTATCATTATAATACTCCAACAGTTAAGATAGAAGATGAGAACCACTTGTTTACTATTCTACTATACAATCTTCATGTATACACAGAGTTGCAAGCAACGGTAGCGTCAGTATGACAGCTATCGGATTTTGTCAAATGATAATCGGAAAATGCGACGGAGCAATCTCCACTCAGTCCCAAGAAATCTAATTAAAACAAGACTTCCAGAACAACCTTTCAGAGTGAAAGTACCCACAGTGCCCGACATCAAGGGTAATAATGTCTAGGAGATTGTCCTTTTCCTCGTACAGTGCCAAAAATTGGAGTAAATAATGACAAAGAACGAAAGACTATGCACCTTTTAAAGGAACATTTTCAATAATTACAAGCAAAGCTGGTCATGTCTCATAACTTACTGTATCTATAGCCGTAACACAGATGCCCAGAATTCAAATTGGCGTTATCGTGCTCTGTGGTATTCATGAGGTTGCTACCAAACTCCCAGTCATGCATGATCCATCAGACATTCCTTCTGCCAGTAATACCAGCATTGAGCAGCACAGTTTCTCTCCCAAATCTCAAAGTTATCGTTGAGCGCCATAAAAATCATCGTAACTCTGTAGAGTGTAAGTCGCTGTGTATAGTGTATAAGTTCCCCTGTATGACAACCTACTAATGCTGTCATTTTCTTGTTATCTAAAAAAGCTATTAGGCACAGAACTGGAATAAACCGAAGTAACAGAGAATAATTCTCTCTAAATATGTGACTGTATGTCAAATTTCTCATCCATAATCGACCTGGGTTGGTTATATTGCAATCGGGCAGAACGTGTCTCTAACCCTAGATATCGAACATTCCCATATCTGTATCTAGAAACCCTACCATGTCCTGTCCTGTCGGCAACCAGTCAAATGTTGGTTCTTCGCCCATTTCCATCATTGATAATGATGGCGCTGAGCCGTCCAAGAAACTCGCACTAGGCCCTGATGCAGAGGCAAAGGGTACGGTCAGGTTCGCATTAAGATTTGCATCCAGGTTCGACCCTATACGGCCCACACGATTAGGATTATTCAGGGTTATTCCTGAACCATATACACAGCTCTCAGAGTAGAGGCCTTCGGCCCCGCAAGCGATTTTACCATGGCTCGTAGCGCCTGTGGTCATACAATAGTGACCATTATTATCCGCGTTAAGTGCAGCACCTGAAGTAATATTACTATCTGGTGCGGTGCGCATCCCAGTACTTTGGTCACTATTCACGTCAATCAATTCTCCAACACCCAGGCTCGATTTCCAATTTAGCACATCCTCCGCGCTCGATCGTGCCATTGTCACGGCGTTAATGTCTACATCACCTCTGTCATTTGACGCTTCTGCAGCACGTCTTGTGACCTTTGCAAGCCTCGTTTCTATGTAGGCTTTCGCAACCCGATAAAATACCGAACAGATACGATGTAGTCGTGCTATTTTATCGCAGCGTTGCTCGGTCTGATACATTATAGTGACAATATCACCAAGCATGCTCAAATCATCAAATGACAGACTCGTGATTGCCTGACAGAAGACAACGGTGAATGCGGTAAAAGGATGGCCAAGAACACCCCTGCTAAACGTCAGCACTAAGAACAAAATATGTCTAAGGCGAATATTGAAACGATACTCTTATCATAAAATACATGACAGACCATCGATAGCAAGATAACACGTACCACTCAGCATAGAATGTATCAAGATTTTTGATAACCCCCGAAAACCGTAGTATAAGGCCTCTGTGGATACTGAGCGACTTCTTCGCAGCGCACAGGCATTCAGTCGAGTATACTGAGCGAGCGCCCGTGACTGGATCAGGTGTCGGAGGCAACACTTGATAAATGAGTGCGAGTGTTGAAAAATAATTCGCACGCTGGAGTTCGAGCTCGAGCTCAAAATGCTCTTTATACAAAGCATACTTGTAGTCTATCTATAGAATTCAATCACATACTATGTCAGCCATATTCCTTCATATTTCTCTCTTGATATATTCAATCACCACATACCTCCTTCTCTAGCAAATACAACCTTTCCATCCCTCTCGCCAAATCATTCGCCCTCTGCGTTCTAATCGCAACTGGCTCTTCTAATGCTCTTGCACAATATAATTCTTTGAAAATTCTACCCTCTAACTTTGCGAATTCAATACACCGTAATACCAAAGAGTCCCAAGGGCGTCTGCCCGGATCTGTACTTGCCTCCGGTAATGAAGCTGTTATGTCATCGTCTTGCAATTGTGAAGTACGACCTAATTTCAGTGATAAATCGCGCTCAAGTATATATATAAACCAGAAGATGCGTCCCTTGGTCTGATCATCTTCGCGGCAAGCGAATTTCCGATGATAGCCTAGCGTTAAACATAGTTGGGCTGCTATGGTAACATACATCCAGGCCATTGATGGTCGAGAGAGCTCAGCTGCTTCAATTGCCTAAAGTGTTATTAGTAGTCTCTTCGTTCAATTCGAGATTGTTGTCAACAAATCAATTTCATACCGCGATAAGCATAACCTGGATATTCTCTAAAGTTGGTGGAACTAGGGTAGGGTATTTCGAAAGCGCCATCACGAAATTTTTTGCACACAGGTCCGCGCAGTGTCCAAGTAGCTTTGCCTGATCTGACGACTCCTCGGTTTCCTTGAATTCTGTTAGTAGTATATGAAGACCACCCATAGCGAGCGCAAATTGACCGACTGTATACGGCTCAGTCGCAAAAAATACTTTTCGACATATTTCAGCGAAATAAGCATGGTCAAGACAAGGAAACCTGATCAAAACGAGTGGGGTTTTCTCTGCAGAAACAATTCAATTTCTCTGATACTATATTACCGAAGGATCATGCAAAGTGGTACTCACGCTGTCCCTTCTGCAAATACGCCAATACCACCTCTGGCGGTGGTAATTCGAGCTCCGATAGCTCCACTCCACCCTTACCCGACTTTGCCATCAGCTCCGCCGATTCCTCTTGACCCGGAAATCGTAATTCATTCAGTGTTAGGGGCTTGTTCTGTGCCGCCAGCAGCTTTCTTAGGTCCGCGAAAGCAGCGGTCATTTCAGGTGTCTGTTCCTCCTCAACGTTATCGCTAAATAGCGTATTTTTTAAAACCTGAGTCGCCCTCGTAGTATGTGCCTTCATTGACGTTTCGCCCTCGAAGGCTGTACCTCTGCGAGACTGGTTGGGCCTGCTGTTGCTATTGGTAGGACTAGATAGCCGTGTCGCTTTTGAGCTTACGCCCAGTAGGGCTTCTCCACCTAAAGTACTGCCCGGGGCACCTTTGTTATAGTTGCTGATTTCGTCGTCACTGTCATTGTCGTCGCTTCCATCTTTAGAGATATCCTCTCGAACAATCACGAAAGTACCCTCTTCTGGCTTTGGAGACCATAATTTTGTCTGAGAATTTCTACCCGTCTCGGAATTAAGCACGAGAGTCCGTAAACTCTCTTCTATACTTGATAGTCTCTCATCCATAAGATCGATTTTGCGTTCACTGAGTCGGAAATATTAATCAACCACACCCAGCATTTATATTTAATAACTCGCAAAATACGAGTATGAAGGGATCACTTACTATTGAGTAGATATCAGAACCCTCTGTTTCTGTTCTTTTGGTCTACGCGGTGCAGCTTGACATGCTGTGCTTGACGATTTGCATGCTGAACAAGGCCGCTTCTTGTCACATCGTATCTGTTACTCGACTCAGCTACCTTTGAGATGTTATACAATAATACGACAAGGATTGATGATTGGGTATAAGGAACCTTTTTCTGAAAGCAACGCTCACACTACGCAATGTTGGAAGCAAGATTAGCGAGTGGTAAACTAGAATTGAGTGCTCATCTACATGCCGCTCGAGCAACGTCGCTCTCCTTCAACATGGTTGGACACGACTCCTTGTCATGTGAAGCATCAGTCGTAACCATTTCAAGAAGATAATGTATTGACCGAGTACACAATTATTTCGCTTAACCATCTAACATGTGACCATGATGGAATGTGTCGTAATTGGTGAAGTAAGTGGACAATGAATTTTCTTGTTAGCTGAAACTCATTCTTAAATGCATGATGTTATGAAGATAAATTTAAACACGTTTGTACTGGGTTGGAGACTTAGTTCCTGAGCTTGCACATGCAGATTCATATTTACAGTGTCTTAAAGTATACTTATTAGGATCGAATTTCCATCAACTACAAACGTTTTAGATTTTTTAGAAAAAAGAGACAAGTTTCTATTGCTCTTATATCTTTAATTGTAATTTCTACTACAAATTCATCGGTACGCCCACATTCAGCTAATGCCATGATGTTTGCTATCTGAACGAAACACTTTCCAGAGAAATCTGGTGCTTAAAGCCAGACATCTCGCAAGAGGAAGGCTATGTGCGCAGTTATGCTTTATAGCACGGAATGGCTAAAGCAACCGACAGCAAATCCTAAAGGGGAAAACACAAGCAGTTTTCTAACCGTTAAAATAAAGGTAAACGCCGCAATCATCTCAAGAAATGCACAGGAAAACAAAACTTATTATAGCCTTTTGCAAATGATAAGCCAAACACCATAAAATGCTAGAAGTAGGATTAATAACAAATTTGGTCAAAGTCAACAATCCAGTGAGAGAGTGTGAATGATAATCACGTTCGAAAAAGGGATGATAAGTCTACGCAGACCGATGCGCATACGTTTCTGTGCAGAGAACTGATGTTATACCATAGCCATTGCTATGAATTGTCTTCAGGATTTGCGGAAATCTGTGACATAAAAGTCAGTTTCAAACATAATGCCATAAAAGGAACTCACGTACCGCAAAGTACAGGATAGATCATTTCAAAAGCTTGATATATCTCTTCCCGAACTTTAGCACCAGTCAATACAATCTTTCCACTAACAAAGATCAACAAGACAATCTTCGGTTTCATCATGCGATAGATTAGACCCGGAAAAAGTTCTGGCTCATAGGATGAGAAATTATGATGGCGACTTGCCAACCCTTCCAATCTAATGGGAAACTTAATGTCGCAAGAACCAACTATATTCTGAATCTTGAAGTCGGTGAATTTCGCATTGAACCCCAACTTTTGAATAATTCGAGCATATTTGCGGGACGCTAGTTTCGAATCATCTTCCGACTTCGCACCCGTGACAACCATCTTGCCTGAAGCGAAGATAAGCGCAGTGGTTTTTGGTTCCCGAATGCGCATGATGACGGCGGCAAACCGCTAAAATAAGTCAGCATTTTAAAATCAGTACCTCTAAGTGTCAATGAGTGAACAAACCTTCGGGTTGTATTCTGCATTTCGAGCATGAAGAGCAATCGTTTTCAGATCGAGCCGGCAGTCAAGGTTTACGGTAGCGACAATGTTTCTTTAAGAACAAGAGCATTTAACCCTCTGAATCGAAGCAGAGAGCCATACAGACTACTCACTGTAATACCGGCACAATGCCACTCACTCCTTGACCCTGACTTTGACTCTGACCCTGACCTTGAACCTGCGCCTGAGTCTGAACCACGCCAGGCGCTGCGACCGGAGCAGCGGGCGTCACCCCGTTGCCGTTTGTGGCATTAGCTCCATTAGGAACGCCATTTGCACCGTTTGATTGCTGCTGTCCGCCTTTTTCTGACGATGGGGGGGTCAGCTCGCCAGCACCGCCCGGAAAAGACAGAGAAGCGGGTGATGTAAAAGCTTTAGCCTGCTGCGCAGTAGAAGGGTGGGTAGTGAGACTGTCCATGACAGTATTGTTTTATTAATGAAATGACCGATCAAGCGAAAGATGCTAGTCGACCGAAAGAGATCTGAGGTAGGATTTCGGTGATGCGCTAAATTATCACGCTGTGAAGAAAGAATACGTGTAAGCCTTCTATTATTTTAGGTCTAACTAAGTTATACAATGAAAAGCAGCATCTACCGGCTGGCTGAAAGATATTGAAAACAGAAAACGTTCTGGTAACAGACGGAGAGTTGGTTAAGAGGCGTACCGGTACTGGGAGATGAACAAACGAATGTCTCCCCAACAGCGGCTGCGAAACACTAAAACGCAGTGATAGAGCAAGTTGTCAAAGAGGTGAAGCTGACGAGAACTATCGCCGTACAGTCGGGACGTGATGACAGCGATGATGACGCTGAGCTTCAAAGGCAATACCAGCTAGCCTTCGTGATGAAGTAAAGTGACGAGAATGTGAAAATTCTGAGTTGTCTAGTGGGAGAGTGAAAGCTCTTTGTAAGACTTTACCCGATCGAGTGATAGGCTAACTATAACGGGAATAGTAGCCAAGCACTGAACTGCTCAGTTCTCCAGTAACAAGAGAATGACGGTGCACAAAAGTACACTTCTGATCGTATGTCCAACCACCTGATCAAGGACGGAAAAGAGACAGAAAGACAGCTGCTAGTGGCCTAGACACGCTGCGAACTCAGTAATTCGACTATTACTAAGTTGAGCACGTGAAGATGAGATCTGGTGGGGAACACGTAGGAAGAGGATGCCAGGCTGAGGGGGAAGGGCAGCGCAGGACAACCAAAATGCCAAAGTGTCAGAAAGAAGCTGGGGAGTTGGGGGACTCAGCAGTATTTATACGTAAGCTACACAAAAGGCTGGGTCTGTGCTCCCTGTAGACGCATATGGTGATTGTACATATGATTGGATGAATCCAGCAGGGATGGCTTGGATCGTAATGAGTCACTTCCTTGGCAAGCATTGGAAAGGGGAAGGGGCTTGTCAGAGATGGCTGTAGATATTTCCAGAACAAGGCTAGTGTAAGCCTAGAGTTGAGAGCATAAGGAGTTTTATGAAGTCTTGGCAGCTGTACTTTCCTTCGCGCGACTGTAGTGGCGTTTCGCACTTGCGGCTCACCATTGGCGCCTTTATGCTAATTATTATCGTAAGGAGAAGGTTCACTGGATGTTCACCTGCTAAATAATTCAATTGTATACTCCGTACTTTGGATAGAGTATATAGTACTATTTCATAACTGATTATCAATGCACTGAAACAGTTATAAATATCATACTTCCTACAAAAGCAAACGAAGATATGTCGAAGAATATAAGGTCAGCGACTAGTGAGGAACCCCTATAAGTGTAGATGTTCTTCGAATCTGTTATTTTTTGCGTGCAAAGCTTTTCATGTCTGGAAGCAGGAAACAGATTTACTGCCTAGGAGGTAAATGAATAAAACATACTCGATATCGACTACATCGCTTATATGCTGGCCAGCGGGTGTAATGACCTTATGCGGAAAGCCCTTAAGTGCATCGTTGAAACAGTTTCAAACAAGCTTCGTTATTATAGTAATTTATATGTCTTCCTTTTGCTTATATTGGTAACCGTTGAAACCGGATCACTCCCCTAATCAAGAACAATATTGATATGTCTTTACCATATGAATAAGCGACGTCATACAAGATATACACAACACTTTCCCATATCAATTTGTCCTGAGAACTTGCTTGATGCATTTTAATACGTCTGGAGCAAAAGTCATAGGTTTACGAATCTGCGTGACAAGCGACCCGATAAAACACATAAATCATTCCCCAATTTCGTGGCTTAAGGAGTGATGAGATTTGTTCGTCGTCGCTATCTTGACTACTTTCCTTGATCCGCTATGAGTTTTCAGATTGGACGGTTTGCTATAGAATATTATCAGCTCTTTTTCAAACACGCTATTCGCCAAAGAAATCAAATGTTGTTACCTACCACGAGCCAATCCATTCCTTCGTCTACCCCTCTTCCATCTATAGCTGAACAAGCAACAATAGTCCAGTTGCGATCTCGTAGCTCTCCCAACTTCAGGGCCTCTGAAATTTCTCCTGCACCTTTTGCGCCTGGCTGATCTTGCTTGTTCGCAAAAACCAGTAATGCCGCCTCCCGCAACTCCTCTTCCTTCAACATTGCAGCTAATTCTTCGGCGGCAGTTGACAGACGTTCTATGTCTGTTGAGTCAATCACGAAAATAACCGCCGCTGCGTTTGTGTAGTAGCAGCGCCAATATGGTCTTATAGATGTTTGTCCACCCAGGTCCTGCCCAAAACTTTAGTCTCATGAGAGCTTCATAAGGCAGTGCTAAAATTCACCAAATCTCAACTTACCCAGACATTGAAATTGAGATTTTTGTACGTGACGGACTCTAGATTAAAACCTATTGTTGGTATGGTAGAGACTACTTCTCCTATCTTATGCGGCTCAGCTCTCCTACTTTGCGGTTGCGTCGCTCGTTGCGTCGAATCTCACCTTTAGTCGGTAAAGTAGAGTTGTCTTTCCAGCATTATCCTGCGAACATACCATCACACGTCAGCCTATATATTCTGTAAATAATAACCTCATAGAGGATGTTGCTGACTAGTCCCAATATGAGTATTCTTATCTCCTTCTTAGACCATATAAGCCCCGATAAGAGACGGGATAAAGACCCTCCCATCGTCAGTCCGCCGTCACCTCTTCAACGCCTCGATGCTGTCACAATGGACTGCGGGCACCTCTCTGGTAACGCAACAGATTAAAGTATTGTGGTCCAATACCAAGTTTAGCAACTAATATACTGATGTAATCAAAAAAGGTGCAAACTAATAGGTAATAATGATGCTGATAAAGCAATCAAAGATTCACCGTGATAAAATCATATATATATATAATAAATGATGTATAAATTAGCGCTATCAAATATTCATATACTCCATTCGCTTACTCTATCAGATTGTGAATTGCCCTAGAGCTTTGTTAAGACATCATCTATAATTTTCCTGACTAGGCTTAGTTCGACCACTCATGTTATCACGATGCTATATTCAACCGCTTGTCTTAGCCGTGGGCTAAAGAATTCATTATTGCGCCGGTATGACACAAGTACGAAGCTTGCAGGAAGATGTTTTATGGTGTAATACTAAGCTTTGCTTGTCACAATATCGCAATCTTCTGGCTATCTGCACATGATCTATTTTATTTTCACTAGAAATGGTATTCTTACAATGGTTTAGACCAATATAGTAAAAGAAAAGTCATTCGGGATAGGTATCGACATGGTTGGAAAACGTACGAACAGGCAGATTGCCAAAGGAGAAGGTACCGTGTCATTGAACTATATTAGCAATAAAACTTTACTGAAGTACTGCCAGGCCTTGAAAGAACGGACAATAATCTTGAATTGACCTCATGGCCTCAGGTTACGCCAATCAACCAGAAAAATTACTATACGTTTGTTTACATTTTTACTTTTATTAGCACTTTATGACTAGGGTTTCCTACACTCACAAGGCTCTAACCTGATCAGCAGTTGATCTAATGACTGCACATTTCACAAGTATCTATGTTAATAATTTTCTTGACTGTTTTTTTAAATAAAATTTGCAATATAAATTTATGCTATAGAAAGTCTAACATACTAGCGAGTGAATAGAGAATACCTTAAACGCGAAGACCAAATTCTCGTTCTCCGTCTCCAGAATGAAGATTCGAGGGACCGCATGGCCAAGGACGCTCTTGATAAAGACCGCGCCAATGCACACTTGAAAGATGCTTCGCTCGATGCCAGCGCAATGCAGATTGACAATGAAGGGGAAACAACAGCGATGGGGTTTCTAGCCGAAGATGGGTCTACGATTGCTCCATCGGCATCGGCAGAAATTTTAGGTTCGAAAACGATTGTAATTCATCCTGGAAGTCAAAATATGAGAATCGGACTAGCAAGCGACGCGCTCCCGAAGACGGTGCCAATGGTAATTGCAAGAAGATGGAATGAAAGTGAGTGCGAGGAAGGCGAAGGCGAAGAGGATCCATCGCCAAAGAGAACTAAAATTAATGGCGCAATACCTTACGAACCTGAAAAATGGTTTGGTGACGAGGTGGATACCCTCTTGACTTTAATCAGAGGCCATATATATAACAAGCTAATATTAGCTTAGTTCGCTAGTCAGTACTCAGCAATGTCTGCAGAAATAAAAGTCCGCATGAGAAATCACAAATTACGAATTCTTCCCAACTCTAAGGAGCTTGTTGTGAATTACAATCGCAGAACTACTCCAGAGACCATACCAGAACATAACGATCCACATCGAGTGGAATGGACTGATGTCAATCTTGCACCGTCGTCTTTATCGCCGAGAAGGATAGAGCCTGGTGTCTTTACAGGCCAAGCTGCACTTCGTATACCGGATTATTCCAACCCCAGGTATAAGGTCTTTCGACCAATACAGCATGGTTGCTGGAATGAAAAGGATTACGAAAATAAGAATTTCATGTTCCAGGATTTTGCCACAATTCTAGAAGATGCTCTGCTGTCTCAATTAAGTATTCAACGAAAAAAAGACTGGGCTCAATACGCATGCGTCTTTGTCATACCAGATCTTTACGAGCGATCTTATGTTACCTCGATTCTTGAAATCTTGCTGCGAGATCTTGGCTTTGGAAAGGTCTGCTTCATTCAAGAGTCGTTAGCAGCATCATTTGGCGCAGGATATTCGATGGCATGTATCGTTGATATTGGTCATCAAAAAACATCTATTTGCTGTGTTGACGAAGGTCTATGCATCGAAGGCTCTCGTCTGAATCTTAAGTATGGTGGTTCCGATGTGACCGAACTCTTTATGAAGATGATGCTTTATGATCACTTTCCATACTCTGAAATTGATCTAAGACGGCGTTATGACTATTTGCTAGCGGAGGAATTGAAACACAGATACTGTACAATGAGCGGAGCGGATATCAGTGTGCAGTTGTATGATTTCCACCTGCGAGCTTCTGGTCAAGATACAAGAAAGTATCAATTTAAGACCTTTGATGAGCCTATCCTAGCGCCTATGGTAAACCATAGTTTTGAGATCATGTATATTTTTACAGCTAACGTTGTTGAAAGGGATACTTTCGTCCTGTCATTCTGGACAACAAGCCAAAGCTCCAAGGTAGGCGAAAACTTATTGATCGATCGTATGATCTCTATGATAGCACTCCCAACGACCCTATTTCGGCCGGGCAATTATCTGTGCTTGAATGGGCAAATTCAAAGGGTCTAAGCAGCAGTGACAATGGCCAATCACTATTCCCTAATTCCCATTCCATTCCTTCAGCCAATACAAATTCTAAGACCTCTTCTAATCCTCTGAGTCGACTGCATGTTGAAACCGAGAATACGCCGCGTTCCTCAGTCACTGGTTCGCCTGCACCAGATGCGACGCTTCAACCCCAAGCTCCCTCTCATGCCTCAAAAGGCGCGAACGCAGCTGGATCCACTGCCAACACCAATGACAAAGAAGAACCTCAGCCTGACCCTGCTGAGGAAGCTCGCATCGCTGCCCAGCAGCGCGACAGTATTGTTCCTGTTATGCCTCTTGATCTTGCCATTATCACTTCTGTTGCCCAGGGCGCACGTGGAGATGATCGCAAAATGCGTGACTTTTTGGGCAGTATAATGGTGATTGGCGGCGGCGCAAAATTCACAAGTTTCAATGGATTCTTAGAGGAAAAACTCAAAGAATTGCGACCAAATTGGCATAAAGACATTTTAATCGGCTCGCCGCCTAGGGATTTGGATCCTCAGGTGTTAGTTTGGAAAGGTGGAAGTGTTTTTGGAAAGATGTCAGGAACCTTTGATGGCTGGATTGGACAACTCGAATACGATCGGCTTGGTAGTAGGGTTCTGGCGTATAAGTGTATGTGGGCGTGGTAAAGCCTGGCAATGTAGTTTATAATGTAGAGTTAGGTTTATTCTTATAGCTTCTTGAACTGTACATTACATGTTATCAGGGTGGCAGATAGGGCAATGTTCTTCTTATTTATGTTTGTGTTATATGAATTGCATGAGTGGTCCTAGTCGTTCCGCTTTAACAATATAGATTTATTAGAGCAATAAGCTTCAGTAACCTAAACATAGCTTTTCCTCTTAACTTTAATAGTTCTTCCATTTCCCAGAGTCTGCTCTTTCTCGGACAATGCCACCTTCATCGTCATCTCGCTCGGAACGTTCTGTTCACCAAGATTACATTGCGCGCATCCGATATTCCAATGCGCTGCCTCCGCCACCATTACCGCCTAAGCTCCTCGAAATACCCAATACCGGTCTATTGAGCGGACAATATACGTCAACCGGCTTTGCTTCACGGCTAGCGCGTGAACAGCCATTGAACATAGAAGCAGATGCAGAGCTGGGTATGCCAATTGACCTGGTGGGCTTACCAGGAGTATTTGATGGAGATGAATCTGGTACGTGCCCATTTGTATTTAGAATCTGAAGCGGGTATACAGCCGCGAAAAAGTTAAAGAACTGGTGTACTTCACGGACTAATCAGCTAATTTTTAATATCATGAGCAGTCATACAAGCCCCAGATAATCCTCCGTCTCCCCACCCACACGATAAACCACTTCTTCGCCCTCTTTCAACCCTTGGGAAACCCAATTCAGTCAACTCAGGCGTCAGCTTTCTTCGACGGACGGAATATATTACAGCTGTCCAGGCTGGCCTTCGTTTCGAATCTAGCACCTCTAGAGAGCTTGTACGGCCGCGTACGAATGTACGCAAAATCAAGAGACCAGATTCCAACAAAGAGGACCCATTATCAATCTTGCGGGCAACAATAAAGGGCTTCGATCTTGCATACCCAAATGATGCGTACAAAGGACCAGACTCAAGCACTGCTGTGCGCGGCGCAGAGATAACATCTGCGGAACATGACGCCTGGAACAACCCTACACACCCGAGAAAGCAAGGGCTTACGGTGCTCGACAGCTATCCCGTCTTACCGGATGTAGAGGGCCTACCAGACACAGGAAGCTATGTAGTGATGAAATTCATTACAAATCCAGTGGCAGCGTCAGACAAATATGATGAGCGGTTGGATGTTGGGTTGTTGAGGCCAATGGATCAGTCTGTCGAAGCACAGCGCTTACTGGAAGCGCAGATGGCCGAACATGCTGCCGATCCAAGCCGTCCACCACCCATGCCACAATACGATTATGAATTCTTCCTACCATCTTTAGCTTCTTTAGCAACTCTTTCATCGCACAACCAAGCAGAAGAAACGTTACAGCAGCAGGAGCCTACTTCTGCTCTCATGGTCCAGCAAGTCCGATCTCTGAAACGCAAGTTCGACCTAAGGACAGGACCTCTTGCTGACGGTAATGACGAAATAGAGAGCGACGTTGACGATGCTGACGACCAGGGCCCACCTGCCAAGAAACCCGTTCGATTTGAACGGGTCCGCGCATACGAAAGCTATCAACAAACCGGCGATGCTTCAGATGCATATGGCGATAGCGTTGTTATCGCTCTGCATGACGGAGACGATCCTCATGACATATCTAACGGCGATACTTCTGCCTCTTTATCCACACACAAACAGCGGCTGACAAATCCTCTCCAGAAAGCAGCATATTACTATCCTGTCGTCCAACGAACGTTTATTCGCCCGAAAAGGACGCACGGTGCA
This sequence comes from Trueperaceae bacterium, assembly GCA_965214995.1. Taxonomy (GTDB): domain Bacteria; phylum Deinococcota; class Deinococci; order Deinococcales; family Trueperaceae; genus CBDCCT01. Next base: position 658,158 of record CBDCCT010000002.1, on the reverse strand, counting down.
GGTATAGGGATGGGCATGGGCATGACACAACAGGTTACCCAGGGTGAAGAGGAGACAAAGATTGACGTTATTGAAGTGAAGATCAGGGACCCAACAAGAGAAGAATTTAACGGGAGAGCAGCAGGGGGGACTGGTGGTGACAGTGGGGCCAGCGGAGTCGAAAAGGACGACGGAAATGGTGAGAAAGTCGAGGAAGGGATTGAGAACGGAGTAGAAGTAACGACGGAGATAGAAAGAGAATTCGATAAGGGAGATAGGAATGGAGATTCCAATGCCGAATAGAGCTTTTGTTCACGACGACCGAACCTTTTCAAGCTACTGGAGAGATTTTTAATCAGGATTGGCATCATTCCCAATGGATACGACATGCTGGTGGTAATGGCGATTACACATTTTACTTGAAATTTACCCAATTCATATTACTAATACCTACTTGAAATCATATTCATCACCATCCTCCATCCCCTTTCAAATTCTTGTATCCTCACCAACTTTCGGCTCTTGGCCATTCTAAATTCATTTAGCATTGGCGCAAGTGTCTAAAAATGATTTATGCCAATATTTGGTAAGCTTAGATTGTGAGCTTTGCAACCACTTCACTAGATTGAATGATTTATACAGCCAAGGTGTTTATTTTCGGCTCAAAGGAATATCAAATTCTAGTTCATTATGAATGATTTCAGCTCATCAATGATCATTTCATAATTCAGGAACCATTTTCATTATGTATATATTTCATTAGTATCCATATAAATAAAGTATCATGCCAAAATATCCATACAAAATGCAAACATATATACACTTCGGCAAACGAAAAAGATGGTTTTCATGACGAAAGATTAAAAGTATATTATCGTCGCTCAAAAAAGTCAGTATAACATCAGTACCTTTCCCAATTGTTCCAATCAGGCTGTCTTACTCGACCCTTGCTGAAGTCTACTCCATGCTGATATCTTGCAGTAATCGGTTCTGCATCTATACCGCAATGGTCTTGGTTGTCTCTACCAATAAACCAGCCAAGAGCATATGTTTTTCCAAGTTTCTTCAGGTGTGATGTCATCGCCCTCGCGTCCAGAAGCTCAGTACCCACGAAATCTGTTAGCATTCTGCTTTGGTGGATGTATGCCAGCACAGATGCAATCGTCCCCGGTGCTCTAGGCAGAAACTTTTTCCGTCGACGGGCATAAGTCAATGTTGCAATAAGACAGAGGGAGATGAGAATGGCCTCGCACAGGACAAATGAAACCCAGAAAGACTTGTAGGTCTCGCCAGAGTTGAAACGGTTACCTGGGTCTGCATCTGTTTCCTCGCTAAGGACGCCATCGCCACTAGTGGGAACGAAGTGCTTGCCGTCAACGCTGAAGCTGCTCACGCAGACGGTCAAAATCTCGCAAAGCACTTTACCAGTTCCGACAAGAGCGACAAGATAATGTCCATTCAGAATTGCCTTTACAATAATCCAGCCGGGTATGGTGCCTGTGTAGTCCAAGGTGAGAGTTTCGGGTGGAGCATGTCGAAGAGACAGCCAATAAAAGGGCTCGAGCAGCCGAATGTCAGCATCCAGGGCACTCCATAAAAGGTCGATAGTTGTGGCGAATAAAGTCAAGAAGAAGGGAAGCTCTTCGATAAATGTATTTGCACTAGGCACAAACATGAATATGGGGATAAGAGCGGCAAATAAGACCATGTACATGATGAAGGGGATACCAGCTTTCAGCCGTAATATAAGAGATTTTGGGTTTTCCGGTTTGCTTCTCTTATCATCGTCTTTCTCGGTTGTTGTGCGAACAAAAGCCCCCTGCCATAGAGAGCTCTTATGTAGGATGTAGCGCCGATGTTGAAGCTGTTTATGAATTACACCAGGAGGTGCTGTATCCAAACCACGAAAGTCTTCCAAAATGTGACTTCTGGTAGCCATAGCTGCTATTCCAGCGATGCCTTTTGGGTCGCTTAGCAATCCACTTTTCCTTCGGAGCTGAAATAGTAACGCAATACCACACAGAGCAATGATAACCAGCGTAACTGTCGTTGCACGTGACCAGCCTGGCTCTATACGGACAAATTTTACTTCATCGCTGCGCCTGTCTTCTTCGTCTGGAAACAGGGAAACAGCTGCTGATTGAAAGGCAGGTACCAACCCAGCCGCTAATAGAGAAGCAATGGCGGATAATGAAACATCCCATTGTCGAAATCGAAGTGCCTTAAAGGGAGTAAGATAGGGAATTAAGGTTAGGTAATCAACATTTAGAGACTCTACGGCAAGAGAGCCGGTCTTTTGCGAGAGTCGATAGTATGGTTCAAGACGCTTGACCTCGAAGTCGGTTATTTGCCATAATACACCATAACTTACGAGTAGTATGGTAGGTGCGTATTTCCAGGAGAAAAAGTCAATTGTAGGAATGTCGCGAGGAGCAATAAACTCAAGAAGACCGCCGCCTTCATCAGCTCGGCTCATGGATATCTGACAGAGGTATTCTTGAAAGATGGCAAGGCCCAGGGCAATAATTATTAAAGTAGAAATATATATCCAGTGCATGGAAAAGGGTTTCCAGTTAGGCATGTCAGGATCTATTATGCAAATTAGCTACAGAAAAAAGCACCTACCCTCACTCACGAACGAACCTGTGGGAAAGAAATAGCTATTCTTAGTAGGATCTGTGATACTCCTAGTTGGAGAACTAGAGGTTGAAGGTGGTCGGAATTGTGTACCACCCAGATGACCAATATCAACAGTTTGTCTCTCTGAAAGAAGGTCAGCATTGCCTAATAATCGAGGCCTAAACAGCGAAGGCTCATAGAGATTTTTCTGCTGTACTATCAAATTTTCTCACCTTTCAGCATAGTTATTTCGCCCATTTTCTCAGCATCCTGTTGTGCCTCTTGTCTGGCTCGAAGTCCTTCATAGGGTTCTGTTGAAGGCACAACATTCCAATGTGAATAATTCGTTCCATTACTACTCATTCGTACTGTTGTTCTCCTTATTGTACCCATTCCTGCCCCTAACCTTGAGCTCTCGGAACAGTCAGGTTTCCCTAAATTACCATAGTTCGCAATCAATGAAGCTTGCGCAGGCCTATTCAACAATTCATCCGCACCCTCTGCCGTTTCAGAGAGGTCACTCAGGGGTATTGGACCACCAAAATTACTAAGGTCTATGTCAATGTTTTCATCGTCTTTCAGCGTGCTGCTGTGCTTTGATCTTTGAAGGGTCCCGCCTTCTTCGAGAGCTCCATAGCCATGCTGACCAGATAATCGTCGAGAGACCCTATCTATGCTTACACTTCCTAATCGTTTGATGAAGGACCCTGTGCGAGACGAGCGTTTTAATGATGAGAATTTATCATCACCTGTCTGACGTGTACTTGTTCTGCCATTATAAATTTCGCCTACGGTAGACATCCGTGCGGAAGGTAGCGGCGGTGGAAGAGGAGGAGGGGGAGGTGCTCGTGTATAAACATGGTTAAGATTAGACTGAGGCGCATCGTAAGCACCAACTCCACCGTTTGCATATTCTTCCGGAAGAAACTGTTGATCTCCAAAATGCGTGAAGCCAATAGCTGGTATTGATTGCGAAACCGCTTTGCTACTCTTTCCCGAAACTCCTTGATTATATTCCTCCCAATCAGCTGACGACGTATGCATGGTATCCGCCAACGGCTTAAACGTTGATAGCTTGTCGAACCATTTCGTGAATTAATGAATCCGTTCCACAGTTATAAAATATGTATAATTACTCAATAATGAGTCTATAACGTCATAATGGCTCTTAGCCGCGCCCAGAGATGAAAGCGACCATGTATCATAAGCAACTTCTAAGGAAATACACTTGAACGAATGTTGAGCAACGGCTCGAAGGAACAGGCCATTCAAAGGTTGCTCAATTCAGTCTGCTGCAGCAATCGCCGAGATAACGAGCTTGTGTCATGGCCTGTGATGTAATGAATCTAGATAGGCGATCAGGGCCAAAGATCAATTGTAGTGGACTTATATGAGTTATATCTGGAAAGGACTGTTTAAGTCGCAGGAGTGAGAACAACGAAGCAGTCGCGCTATTATTAAATAGTGCGCTAACTAATTATAGACAAGACCAGGTTCAGCTTAGTAATATATATGCTTTTTCATTCACATTGAACGTGTTAAACCCAAACGAGCGCTTAAAAACAAGCGTTACTTGGCTCCCCGGGTGGATATAGGACTCTAATCGTCAACGAATACATATAAATTATTATAATAACCTAGTGATTTGTTGATACTGGTCGAATTCGATGTTTTACAGTATGTGAACGCTACAGAAATAACTCGAGATATGGCACCCTGATACGTCGAATAAAGCTAGAAAACCGGAAATGATATTAACTGATCACCGAGACTTGGATGTGTTTAACGTTGTATCAAAGACCCATATTCCATTTATCTTATCGCTATCTAAAGTTCCCTTATAGATGCTGTCAACTTATTTAAAACCGGAGAGTTATCGACTCCCTTCTCCCTCTTCCGCAGTGCCCGCTGCGCATTCTCTATGGCCGATTTCTCTGCAAGCGTTGCGTTCATGTCTCCTTCCTGTATATGCTCGTCTTGATTCTAACGGGTCTTGGCCGACTTAAGACCAGAAGTCCGGCTGGACCCCTCCTATCCCAGCTCCCTAACCTAAATATCCTCCGAGGTCCAGGCGAACTTTTGACCTGAGGTCAGCCGAGTTGTGTCCTCGTCTTGGTTCTCTACGGACGCGACGGTGAGCAGTGTCGTTTTGAGCATGCTCAGATCTATTTTTCCTACTTCTTTCCCGTATGGGAATTCAGCAGCTGTGACATGTACCGTATACAAGCATTATTGACAATTCACCTATTCCATCATTGTTGCATACTGCATCAAAAGGTATGCTTTTGACTACTGATAACATTCAATATTTGGGAAAATTCTACAACTATCTTCAAACTATCACATAATTACAGTTGAAACCCCGCTAGATACTGGTATGGAAGGCCAGTAATTTCAATCTTTATCATCATTGTCGAAAACGATGTGTCGATGATGCTCTAGCCTTCCTCAAACGATTATAGTTGAAACAACCCATTTATCAATGTATTGTCTATAAATAATTCTAATACTCACCAACTTAAACTTGTGTTCAGTTTCTTATTAGGATTTAAGATGCACGGAGAATACCTAGTGACATTTTGAGGGAGCCAGGAAACCCTGCATTTCAAGACCATCCTGGTTGCGACTAGCATTAAAATTAACGTCGTAATTATTTTTTTACATTATTGTTATCTGAGACGAGTTCTTGTTATGTGTTCATATGCTCGAGTTACAAGTGGTGTATATAGACGAATATGAAGCATTAAATTATAATTAAATTTATATTTGAATCTAATTCATCTTCGAAAAATGAAAAGGCTAGCTTCTTTATAGTATTATTATAAACAATTAAGAAGCTTTTGTAACTTTATTAATAGATAGTTTTATCTTCTTCCTATATAAACGATTAGCTAGCTACTTTAGCTTTACATACAGATACTTGTTTGTTTACCATCTACGCTAAGGAGGATTGTAGCTGTTATATATATATGATTCTCACTATTCCTCCTATTATATATGTGTATTTTAGATTGATTCATTCCTTCATCCTCCTCTCCTCAGTAGTATCGAATGATCATCAGAACTCTCTGTCTTTATTTAAGAATAGTTAGCAAAACAAGTTATTTATCTGAATATAAAGTGCTAGGAGAACATACCTGATGTATTATGTAGTGCTAACAGGTTCTCTGGAAATCCATCAAGCAGTTTGTTTCTAGTTAAAACAACCGGTGACTGAGGGTTATTAATGTTATTAAATGATAAATTTTGTGATTTGGCGTTAAAAAATGTTGTCCTAAAGATATTAGTAATATTTCGCAGTAACAGAGTGTAGAGGAAGTAGTCTTACAAAGCTGTAAATTTCTCTAATACAATCATCGCTTTTCTTGCTCAACGATTCGTATTATCATTTAGATTCGGTTTTCACTTGTTCAAGATTCAATAGAACATTTTTGTTGAGTTTTTTAATTTCGGCACGTAAAACATCAGTATCAGCCCCTAAGACATGATTGTGATTGCTGCTGCTTCCTTGCGCAGTAGACGGGGTGTCATTGTTTTGCATTTGATCGTAATCTGCTTGGACAATGGAATTTATAGCAAGGTACTCCGTACAGAGTACTCTGAAACATCCGTGCCCGTTGGCTTTTCTCAACGAACGCACTAAGCCCCCTCTAGGAGTTAGCTGGTACTCTCTAACTGACTCTCTACGGAGTACGGAGTACATACATAGTAGAGAGTGCCTAACTGTCCGAACGCCTGCTAGGTGGTGGCCAGGTGGTTGCGTACAACGCTATCTTATATAGGCTCCTACATCCCAGATTCAGTCGTTCTTAACACTGGTAGCTCTTTTGGGCTATTGTGGCTGCGTGGTGGGAGACGTGGTGTTAACAACTAGGGTATTAGGTACTCTCTACTCCGTACTAGAAAGTCTGTTAGAGAGTGCTAGCTAACCCATAGAGGGGGCTTAGTGCGTTCGTTAAGAAAAGCTTACGGGCACGGATAAACTTGCTGAGAGTATGGAGTAATTATTTGAAACCTTTGATAAAGAAGGAAGGAAAAAAAAAGTGGAAAAAAAGTGGAAAAAAAGTGGGTTAAATGGGCTTTGGCACGTGACAGAATTCGCTCCTTCTTAATTTAGCTCAATGACGCTATGAAACATTATCTGTGTACCCATATATATATTGATAAGATGACAGTTTTACCCTGTAACTCAATTGAACTTATTTCCTTTGTCTCTACAACCTCACAGAATGCAGCTGACATTTAAGATGCCAATTCTCGTCAGAGCGATGATGAGAATGACTATTATGGCCCTCTGCATAGCCGTTACTAGTTCTTCTCCTGTGATGTCTAACCGTGACAGCCTAAGAGGCAGTTTTGAAAATCGAGGCTACAATGCACATAGCAGTGGTGATAGATACTATGATCCAGGTTATCAAGGCGATTCGAGGGCTGAGGTCGCGGTTGTCAGAATCAATGGGCAAGAAGAGGATATTGATCTTCGGCACGGCACTTCTGGGCAAATAGCTCGACCTGATACCAATATTGAGTCCATAGAGCTGATCAGCGGGCCTCCTAACTTTGGGTTCTTCCTTTCATCACGAACGGATAAGAGGTTCGTTAGCGAAACAGTCAACTGGAACGAACCCAAAGTTAAGGGTCCACCAAAATACTCCCCGAGCAGGTCAAGTTCGAACATGAATCCATTTAAGCCAGTGTTTTCACCTACTTCGTCTAAATTTCTCTTAGAACAAGCTGATCGCCTATTCTACTACACACTTGAAGATCCCAGAGAGCAAGTCGTGACTGTTGTGGAATCAGTATCTGGGAGGGCTAACATAAAAGTCATGAACTATCAACGTGAGTCCCAGCCAAGATACTCAGTATCAGCTATGATGAATGAAGAAAAATTCCGAGCCCGGTGGAAGTTCTCTAAAAGAATCGATGTAAAAAGGATCGCTGTAGTTCAAGCGCCGCGTGGAAGACTTACGGAATGCAAAGTTAAGAACGGGTTTCTGATTGAGGGAGTTAAAATTGGTATGCCACTAGTCCAACCCGTCTATGGAGTAAGGGGATTAGTTTGCTTTAGATGAATTTAGTATAAGATTGGTATAGAGATATCATTTAAGCAACGTTCTCGAGGAAATGATCAAAGTTAAGACATGTGCAGAAATTGTAGTGAAGCCTCTTGCTGGTCTTATTTCACAACTATATTCGTATTCCATTCATATGTTGAAAATAAGACGAGTATAGACCAGTTGTAGTCAATTACAGAAAAATGAAAATGCTAAAGGGCGAAAACAGGATGACAGTCGACAATAAGAGTAGAGCCAAGTTCTACATAGTACTAGTACCTGTCACGGCAAAAAGGCCAATCTACCGACGGAATTAATGTCACGTGATAGGGGATGAATGTGTCTTTACTAGTAATTTATAGGAGGATTTCTATAGTTAGATAGATAAATATATATATAATTATTTATTATAGTTATAAGCCTAGATAGCTTATAGCTATCTAAAATAATAATACTATTATAGTAAAGGTAAAGCTAATAAATAAGATATAAGTTATTTTAATAGGACTATTAAACTAATCTAAATAGATAAAATAGTTAGAGTACTATATATAAATTAAATAGATATAGAAATTTATTATAATAAATAAGGATAAGATATAGAAGGTAATCCTATAAGAGCTATAAATATTAGTAAATAGAGATATTACTAGAGAGAGTAAGCTATAGATTATAAAGATTAAGTTATATAGATATAAGATTTATTAATAATATTAAAAGGAAGTTATTAAGGTATTAGATAATATTAATATATATATAATAAATATAATATATAGAGATTTAAAGATTTAGATTAGATTATTTATAGGAGTAGTTTAATTACTAGATACCTTATAGTTATTAATTATTAGAGAAGTACTATATATTTAATAATAAGTTAAGATTAATTAGATAAATCTCTTTTTATATAGTAGGTTAAAGATAATAGATTAATAGTAATAAGTAAGAGATATTTAAATTTAATATAGAAAGTTATAATCTCTTAATAGTAAATATATAAAGGGTATTAATCCTTATATTAGGAAAACCTTTTTTTTACCTAGAGTCCTCTGAGTACCTAGAGTTATTTAAGCTAACTTAAGCTAATCTACTACCTACCCTACTTATAAGCTAGCTTAGTACCTTTATAACTATCTTATTATTAATATATATTTATATTAATTATATTATTTTAAAGAATTATAATATCTCTTTTAAGATTATAAATATAAGAAAAATATAGTTCTATTCTTTTTTTTATAATATATATAAGTAATTATATATTAATATATATTATAAATTCGACGTATCCTAGAAGCAGGGCCCTGCTTCCAGTCCCTATTCCCTTTCTATACCTATTATATATATAGCTCCCTATAATATACGGCCTACCTTAGATTACTATAAAGTAATCTAGGCTATATAATTTCCTATACTTCCTATCTATATTATTTTTTATATTCTATACTTTTAAAAATATTTTAGTAGTAAAGCCTTACTATTAGACTTTATAAACTAGTATATTATTTATTCCTATAGCTCCTTATATTTATAAATATATTTTTTAGAGCTTTATATATTACTATCTCTTTAGTAAATTATTCTTATTAATTTATACTTTTTATTTCCTATCTTTTATTAATTTATAATATTAATAATTTACTTTTAATTTACTAGTTATTTTATTAACTATCTATCTATCTATCTTTTAGAAGCTTATTCTATCTATCTAGCTATAATATATTATAAGCTCTAAAGAAAATTTTTAGTCCCCTAAGAAATTATAGAATTATAAATCTTTTAGAGTATTTAAATAATTTATTCTATTCTATCTATCTTATTTTATCTACCTAGAGCTAATACTATAGAAAGTATTAGCTAATTAGTAATCTATTTTATATACTAAGTTTATTATTAGTAGAGTTTATTAACTAGTTTTTATTTTATTTTTAGTCTTTTAACTTTTTAATTAAGTAATTCTTAATTATATCTTTTATATCTATAATATCTTAGCCTAAAGTTATAATAGTAGATTTTTCTAGTATAAATACTTTAAATTCTAAGCTATTAAATAAATAAGTTCTCTATTATATAGTAGAGATAATAAGTATAATAGTAGCCTATTAAATAGCTTCTTTTTAAGCCCCTTCTCTAGTAATAATAAGGTTAGAGAAGATATTTAATATTCTAATATTCTTAGGTACTAGTACCTAAGATACTAAAGACTTAGAATACTTTAAGACTAGCCTAATATCTAAATTTAGGTTAAATATAGACTACTTTCTATTTATTAATTCCTATATTAACTATATATTCTTTTACTTAGAAGGTTATACTATATTTTTATATCTAGAAAAAGTTATCTCCTATTAGTATAATAACTAGGAGTAGCTTACTAATAAGTTAAACTTAGTATTTAGTAATTCTAATCCTAATTTTATATATTTCTACTACTTATTATTAATAAAATAGGTTAATTACTAGTTTACTAACTATATTATAGACTTTAAGCTTATTATTTATAAAACCTTATTTAAAAAGTACTTTTAAAAATAAATCTTCTATCTATTTCTATCCTATAAATTTATTAATTATCTTTCTACTATAGATCTCTATCTATTAAACTTTAATTCCTTAGTTTAGGAATATTTTTATTAAGATAATCTACTCTATATAATAATTAATAAGTTCTAGTTATCTTATTCTACTACTTATTTTATTATTTTTATTTTAATTTCTATTTTTATTCCTATTATTACTATCTCTATTTTAGTCTTTATTTATATATCTATTTTCTTAGTACTAAGTAGTAATCTAATAGATCTTAACTATAAGAAAGAAAAGGCCTAATATATTAATATATATTTATACTATAAGTAATATAGTTATTTAATTTATAATTATTTAATTTACTCTATTTACTAGATTCCTATTTATATTCTTAACTTATTTTTATTTTATTTTTTATTCCTATCCTTAAGTACTCTATATAGTAAGGCTACTAAAGAATAGAAAAAAGATTAGTCTCTAGTTTAAGTTATAATTAGAAATAAACCTAGTAGAAAACTATTAATTAGTATACTAAAAAGAAGCTAATCTATTTAAGAAATATTTCTTTTACTATATCTAGTAGTAGTAGCTATAATACTAGTAAGTAATATACCCCTATCTTACTAGAGTAGCCGTTTTCTAAACCTTATATATATATACCGTATTAGATAAATGAAATAAAGTATTATTCCGCTCTTAAAAAAAAAAAAAAAAACGCGACAAGTATCCTTATAGTGGTAGATAGACTGTTAAAAGAAGAGTATATAATTCCCTATACTAGTATAATAGCTAAGTACTTAGCCAATATCTTTATTTAAGATATTATCTACTTATATAGTCTACCTAGGTTAGTTATTATAGACTAAAAGACTTAATTTACTAAAGAATTATAGTATAAGATCTACTATATACTAAATATTAAGTATTTATTTATATTAGCCTTTTATTTATAATTAGATAGTTAATCTAAATATACTAACTAAAATATTAAATAATACTTATAATATTTTATTAGCTTCTCTTAGGAAGATTAGCTTAAATAGTACTAAATATTTAAATTTACTAAGAACTCTACTATCTACTCTACTACTAGTATATCCCTATTTAAGGCTAATAAAGGCTTTAACCTACTTTACTTTATTAAATCTATCTATTCTTTAGAAGCCTTATTTACTTCTTTATTATTAATTATATCTCCTATAGGTAATATCCTATAAGATATAAAGAATAAACTAGTATTTATCTAATAACTTATAGTTAATAGCTCTAATAGAATCCTATATTTAAATTACTAGGTTAGTAATATAGTATAGTTCTTTATAAAAAATCTTTACTTTAAGAGGCTATTACTAAAGCTAGATAATAAATAGATTAGCTTATTCTCTATATAGAAAATAATTAATAGTAGGGCTTACTAGCTAGTTTTTTTTTTAGCTTTATATATACTTTATCTTTTATATTAGTCTACTTTATCTTACTATAACTAATCTATTAAATAGTTAGGAAAATAAAGATAATAACCCTAACCTAATTACTAATAGTAAATAGATAATTAAAGATATTATTAATCTTATCTATTATAGAAGAGGTTAGTACTATATTATTAAATAGCTTAATTAGGTACTTAAATATAATATAGAGAAATCCTTCTTTAACCTTTTTCTATCTATAGAAGATATCTTTATTAGTTTTAAATAATAAACTAGAAAATATTACCCTACTTAGAGACCTTATAGTATAAAGAAAGGGTAATATTATAAATTTAATATATCTTAAAAGTAGGGCCTTACTTTTAGTCCTTATCTTCTTTCTATATTTATTATATATATAGCTTCTTATAATATATAGCCTACTCTAGATTACTATAAAGTAATTTAGGCTATATAATTTCCTATACTTCTTATTTATATTATTTCCTATATTTTATACTTCTAAAAATATTTTAGTAGTAAGGCTTTACTACTAGGCTTTATAAACTAGTATATTATCTATTCCTATAGCTCCCTATATTTATAAATATATTTTCTAGAGCTTTATATATTACTATCTCTTTAGTAAATTATTCTTATTAATTCGTACTTCTTATTTCCTATCTCCTGTTGATTTGTAGCAATATAATATTCTTTTATAAAATAGTAGATATAAATTATATTTATTATTATAATATCTTTATATACTATTCTTAATTATAATATATTTATAAAATTACTTCTAATCTATCTTTTATCTATAATATAAATTTTTTATCTTTATAAAGTATAGTAGAAAACTATATTATATAGTTATTTATTTCTATATATTTAAAAATTAAGTATATTTATAATATAATTTTTAACTATAATAAGTAAGAATATAATAATAGCTCTTTATAATTAATAATAGTATAATTATCTACTATAACTAGTAAAAATATACTATAATTAATTATAGTATAACTACTTACTACTATTAGTAAAGTAAACTATAACTACTTACTATAACTAATTATAGTATAACTACTTACTATAACTAATTATAGTAACTACTTACTAAGACTAATTATAGTATAACTAATTATAGTATAACTACTTACTAAGACTAATTATAGTATAACTAATTATAGTATAACTACTTACTATAACTAATTATAGTATAACTACTTACTAAGACTAATTATAATATAACTAATTATAGTATAACTATTTATAGTATAACTACTTACTAAGACTAATTATAGTATAACTAATTATAGTATAACTACTTACTAAGATTAATTATAGTATAACTTCTTACTAAAACTAATTATAGTATAACTAATTATAGTATAACTTCTTACTAAGACTAATTATAGTATAACTAATTATAGTATAACTATTTACTAAGACTAGTTATAATATAACTACTTACTATAACTATTTATTATAATTATCTATAGTATATTTTAACTAGTTCTAGTATAACTATTTATAGTAATTATATTATAACTACTTACTATTAGTACTTATAATAATTATAATAATAAATATATTATATAATAGTATATATACTATTAAATATAAATAGAATATATAGAATATTAATCCCTAGCCTTAGTCTATAGAGGAGTAGAAAGGCCTAAACTTTTTATATTATAAGATTCCTTATATTATATTAGTAGTAATAATAATACTCTTAATACTTTTTTTAGTAATATATACTTATTAATTTTAATTCTTTTAGTATTATAATTAAGTCTTTCTAAATTATTAAGAGAGTCTTTATACTTATTAAGAATAGTTATAACTTTATTTATTAAGTTCCTAGATTTAATTCTATAATACCTTATAACCCTCTCTTAAAGAATTAATAGGATTTTTTTTATTATACTTTATATTAATTAGTCTATATACTAAAGATATAATTATATATTACTATAGTTAAGAAAGAATTATTAGTAATAGTACTATTTATTTTAAAAATAGTAATATACTTTAAGCTTACTTAAAGTACTTAAATTTAAAGATTTATTTTTCTCCTAATTCTTACTCCTTAATTATAAATTATATATAAGTAATAATAATAATAATTAAGTATAGTTTAAATAGGCTAAAGAGCTATTTAGTTATATTTAACCTTCTATAGTATATTTTTAATTAAAGAAAGAAAATAGTTATAATTACCTTAATAATAGATTAGCTTAAGAATTACTTCTTATTAGGCTAAAGTAATTAAATTAATTAATAAATAAAATAGATAACTAATTATAGTAAGGTTAAAACTATAGATATATCTTATTATAGTCTTTATATATAAAATTATTATCTTTTAATAGCTTTATTATAAGATTTTATAGATTAGTACTATTATTAAATAGAAATAAGGTTAAGATAATATTCTTAATTTTCTTTATTATATAAGTATAAAAGTTACTAATATTATCTAATAGCTACTTATCTTAGTAAATATATAGCTCTAAAATAATTATAATAATATATCCTTTATACTTCTTTAGGAGTTAGCTAGTAAGCTTTAGATATTAATCTCTATTCTTTTCTAAAAATATCTTTTCCTATATTATTCTAGATATTAAGTATAAATATTTAAAATAAGCTTTTCTCCTATAGATCTTACTATAGATCTATTAAATCTAGTAGACTTACTATAAAAATAATTATATTTAGTATTAAAGAAGTTTTTAGAAATATTAGTTTATATATACTATTTAAAATAACTTTAGTCTATTACTAGATTTTTTCCTAAATATATCTACTTCTAAGTAATAATAAAGATAATTTAAAGATATATAATCTATTTAAACTAATATTTTACTAAATAGATAATTACCTATTATTCTATTAGGTAATCTATAAACCTAATCTAAAAGGATTATAGAGACTTAATATTTTCTATATTATATTAGTATAAAGAAGCTATTAAAGAATTAATTAAGAAGTATACTATTAAATAAACTTATATTAGCTATATAAAAGCTTCTTTATAATTAAAAGGCTAATAAATAATATTAATATTAGAAGGATATAAATTATAATAAATATTATATATTACTTTAAATTTAAACCTATAATTAAGATAAACTATTTTTAATATTAATAATCTTTCTTTTATATTCCTAATCCTATAAACTATTACTAGTATTTTTATAGTTATTATTCTAAATATACTATTTAATTCTTTATTTTTTTATTATAGGTTCTTTATTACTATTAATATTAATAGCTTAAGATCTATAATTCTACTATTTTAATTAGAAATATCCTTAATAATAAGATACTTATTAAGATAAATAGTATATTTTATAATATTTTAGTTCTTTCTAGATATAATTAGTAATTTAAAAAAGAAAAAATATAAAATAATAATAAAGAGAGAATTAAATTTAGAATATATAGAGAAAGAAGAAACTTCTAACTTTACTAATTATCTTTTAATATACTTACTAATAAATATAAATAGGAATTTTAGGTTATTTTCTATAATTATAATACTATCTTAATATAGTATAGAATAGTTAAATTTTTATAGCCTTAAAATAAAGCTAATAAGAATATATTAAATTTTATATAGTATTTCTAATTATAGCTTTATCTTAGAGGTATTAGTATAAACTTCCTAATTTACTTATATATTAGAACTTAAAACTAATTTCTAATATTATTAATAACTATTAATATAAATATAATTATAATAGCTTTAAGTACTACTATATATAAATTTAGCTATAACTTTAAATATAACTTTTACTATAATTTTTAATATAACTTTTACTATAATTTTTACTATAATTTTTACTATAACTTTTACTATAACTTTTACTATAACTTTTATTATAATTTCTACTATAACTTTTACTTTAATTTTTACTATAATTTTTATTATAATTTTTACTATAATTTTTACTATAACTTTTATTATAACTTATATTATAATTATTTATTAAGATATTTACTATAACTTTTTTTTACTATAACTTTTATTATAACTTTTACTATAACTTTTATTATAATTTTTACTATAACTTTTATTATAATTTTTATTATAACTTTTACTATAACTTTTATTATAATTTTTACTATAACTTTAATTATAATAATTTATATTTATAATAATTACTATAACTACTACTATAATTAAATAGTATAGTTATATTAAGATTTAATATTATACCTAAAATTATACTTTAGAAGTAGTAAAGCTTTTTAGTAATTATAGAAATTATTTATAGTAAAGCTTAGTTATAGTAGAATACTATTATAGTTAAAATTAGTTATAGTAAAGTCTAGTTATAATAAAATACTATTATAGTAAAAATTAGTTATAGTAAAATTTAGTTATAGTAGAATACTACTAGAATAATAATTAATTATAGTAAAGCCTAGTTATAATAAAGCCTAGTTATAATAAAATACTACTATAGTAAAAGTTAGTTATAGTAAAAGTTAATTATAGTAGAAGTTAATTATAATAAAAGTTAGTTATAATAGAAATTAGTTATAGTAAAATTTAGTTATAGTAGATTACTATTATAGTAAAAGTTACTCTTATTACTTATAAATAATATAATTAGATAGTTATAATCCTAATTATATATTATATTTAATTTTATTAGATAATTTATATACTTAAGCTATATAAACTACTTATTTTATAATATTAGATTTATTAGAATTATAACTTTTATTAGAAGAAACCTTATTCTCTAATTTTAAAGGGTTTTTATAGATAATTATATATTATTAAAATTTTAAGTATTTTTCTTAGTTTAATAATATTATTATTAATCTACTAAGTAGGCTTATTACTAAATAATATAAATAAATAATATTATTTACTTATTTTATAATACTATTTATTTATATTAATTTATTTAATAATTTTATTATTTTAAGTATTATCTTATAGCTTCTTTTACTTATTTCTAGATTCTTCTTCTTTAAATAGCTTAAATATAGTAACTTCTTAGTTTAATTTATTAATTCTTTAAACTCTCTTTTATAAATTAATCCTTAATAAAGGCTTAAATTTAGAATTATATTTCTAATAGGATAATAAAGCTATTAAGCTATTAAAAATATATTAAATATCTATAATAGAGAATTTAAAACTCTAAAGACTAAAATTTAGAATTAATATATTTCTAAAAATAATCCTATTAGGTCTAGAGTTAAATAAGATTTTCTTAAAGATTATAATAAAGAATATATAGAATAATATATAAAAAGATTCCTAGAAGCTACTAGAGCTAGTAATCTATAATAACTTTTATATACTATTATCTAATAAGAACTAAATATAAAAGTAAAGTAGTAAAAGAAGAAGAATAATAATAATACTTAACTAAAGGGTAGTTCTTCTATAAAATAGAAAGAAAAAAGGATTTAAAAGTAAATATATACTATAGATAATATATTAATAAATTAAGCTTAACTAGAAAGTTTAAAAGTAAATATACTATAGGCTTTCTTAGGACCTATTATAACTTTAAATATAATATAGATTAGAAGACCTTTAACTATTTTTAATAGTATATTTATTAAGTAATTATAAAATAATTAGGCTTTTAGTAGCTCTTAAAATAAAGAACTAATAAAATAAAAAAATTAAAAAAAATAATAACTTAAGTAAATACTATTTAGTATAAATCTAGTAATTAAAAGTATTAATAATTTAAATTAATCTATTATAACTAGAATTCTAATAATAGATATTATTTTATTTCTAAAAGATATAGTAAAAAAAAATCTTTTATTTATAATTATTAGTCTATTAAAACTAGAGTAAGTACTTCTTAAGAAAATTAAATATAGTAAAAAGTAAGAATATCTATATATAGTTAATAAAAAATTAAGTTAGATTAAAACTAAATATACTCTATAAGTATATATATTAGGTCTTCTTTTTTAGGAATAGAAAATAAGATTTAGAGTTACTTTAAAAAATAAAAAATTTCTCTCTTTTTTAAGAAATAATAGTCTAGACCTAAAGAAAATTTAATTAAATAAACCTAATTTAAGTAGTATAGCTATACTTAATTATATACTATTTTATACTAAAACTAATAATATTAATATAGAAGATACTACTAAATAGTTATTAAGAACTTTAGTTAATAATATAGAATATACTATTAAGAAAACTAGATTTATTATTATAAATAATAATACTACTACTATAACTAATAAGTTATCTATTACTAAAAATACTAAATATACTATAGTTAATAGTATTATAACTACTATAAATAATAGTATTATTACTACTATAACTAATAGTATTACTACTATAATTAATAAATTATCTATTATTAAAAATACTAAATCTACTAGTATTAATAATATAGATAAAGACTATACTATAATTACTATAACTAATAGTACTACTACTAGAATTAATAAATTATCTATTACTAAAAAGACTAAATCTACTACTATAGATAAAGATTATACTATTTTTACTATAACTAATAATACTACTATTAGAATTAATAAGCTATCTATTACTAAAATAACTAGAAGTATTACTACTATTAATAATAGTACTATAATTATTATAGATAAAGATTATACTATTTTTATTATAACTAATAATACTATTTTTATAATTAATAAGTTACTTATTATTAAAATAACTAAAAGTATTATTACTATTAATAATAATACTATAATTACTATAGATAAAGATTATACTATTACTACTATAACTAATAATACTACTTCTATAATTAATAAGCTATTTATTATTAAAATAACTAGAAGTATTACTATTATTAATAATAGTACTATAATTACTATAGATAAAGATTATACTATTTTTATTATAACTAATAATACTATTACTAGAATTAATAAGCTACCTATTACTAAAATAACTAGAAATATTATTATTATTAATAATAGTACTATAATTACTATAGATAAAGATTATACTATTATTATTATAACTAATAATACTACTTCTATAATTAATAAGCTATATATTACTAAAGTAACTAAAAGTTTTATTATAAAAAGAAGTAGTACTATTATATAAAAAGTAATTATTAAATATAATAATATAGATAGTAATAGTATTAAAAAAGAAATTAAAGATAAATATAAAGATATAAATATAGATAAAGATAAAGATAATAATAAAGAATTTAATATAGATATAACTTTTAAAAACCTTTTAGATAGTATCTAAGAATATAAGAGGATAGAATTCTAGAATAATTACTATAAATTCTTTATAATTAATAGATTAAGAATAAAAAATAATAAAAGATTCTTTATTAATAGAATTATAGTTTTATTATTCCCTTATTAGCTCCTTATAGTATTTATAATAATTATCTAGGAGAGAAGTAGTAGTTATAGAGGGTTTTTATATAATAAATAAGATCTTAGGAAAATACTTAAATATCTTATAATAATTATTATTAATAACTATATTATAATAGCTTATTAAGATATAAGTAGATCTTATAAGTAAAAGAATAGAAGATACTTCCCTATAGAATTAAGTTAGAATAGTAAGTCTTATCCTAAATAAGTTAATATATATATTAAATATTTCTATATTAGTAGGAGTATTACTAGTAATCTTTAATCTATTTAAAGACTTACTCTTCTTATAATATTAATAGTACTAATTATAAATTAGTCTATTAAATTTAAAAAGTTTATATTACTAACTATATAGTTTATCTTTATTTAAGCCTATAGATTTAAGATAGATAGTCCTTCTATATCTACTAACTTATATTTACTTAAAATAGATATAGATAGCTATCTAATAAGAAACTCTAAAAAGATAATATTAATAATAATATTTCTATTATACTAAAATTATATTAGGTCCTATATAGTTAAGAAATTAAAGAGTAAAAAGTTATAAAAAAACTTAAAAGATAGTAAAGCTATTAATATTTAAAAGATAGAAAGAAGTCTAGTAAGATAAGAGAGAATAATTATTAATAAATTCTATAAAAAAAAAGGAGATTTAACTATAGATATATAATTACTTATAGACCTACTTAATACTAGTATCTTATAGGTTCTTTCTAGTATACCTTTTAAAATTAGTCTAATTAACTTAACTAGATATATTTTTATATTTAATATAAGATAGTTAAATAATAATAAAGAGCTTACTATCTATATTATAAATTATTTAAGATCTAAATAAAAAAAGATTAAAGCTATATAATATAAGGCTTTAAGTAGAAAAACTATAGTATAATAATATAATAAAAAGTATAAAGAGTTACTAGTTAAGTTTTAAGCTATACTAAAAAAACTTATAATTTAATAAAAAGTTAATATAAGTATATAGTTTAGTTAACTACTAGTTTAATTACCTAAGTAAGAACTATAAGATCTTATAATCTATTTTATATCTACTAATATAAAAATACTAGATAAACTAATAGAAGATTTAAAGAAAGACTTATAGTATAACTATAAAACTTAACTAATATTCTAGAAATATTATAGTTATAATAGCCTAGAGCTAATAATTAATAACAAGACTTCACTATCTTCACCAAGGTGAAGATTATTTACGTGAATTACGTGAATTACACGAATATTCTATATAATTCCATCACGTGACTTAGTAAATAAATAATATTAATATTAATATTAATAAAGTTATTTATCTATTAATTAATATTTATAACTATTATAACTTTTATAGACTTTAAAGACGTTTTATAGCTCTTTTTTAGATAATTTTATAATTTTTTAAACTTAATATAGCTCTTAAATATACTTATAATACCTATATATATAGAAATAATAGTTAGTATTATATACTTTATATAGATCTTTACTATTCTAATATTAGTAGTAAATAAGAATATAGTCCTAGCTACCCTATAGAGTTAGTAATAGCCTTTAAATATTAGTAAAGCTTATAGTTAGAAGATACTAGTCTTACTACTAGCCCTACTACTAGCCTTATAAATATAAATAAACCTACTATAGTTACTACTACTAATAATATAAATAATAATAGATCTTCTAGTAGTCCTATAGTACTATCTATAGATTAGTATTTTAGTTAAAATATTATTAGTAAATTAACTAAAATAAATAGATATAAATAGTATAATTATAGATACTACTATTATAGCTATAAATATAGCTATCTTTAATATTACTACTTCTATTTCTACTCTTATTTTTACTTTTATTATTATCCCTACTACTTCTACTATCCTTACTACCTCTACTACTACTACTTCTCCTATTACTACTCCTATTATTACTCCTATAATAGAATTTATACTACTATCTATTACTCTTATAGCTAATATATTAGTTACTAGTAATACTATAATAGATATAATTAAAGTTAAGGGTCTATAAATTTTTATATTTTATAATTAAGACTAATATTTTATAGATTTTTTTTTTTTAGATTATACTACTTCTACTATTAGCTTTTTTATCCTTACTAGCCTATCTATAGCTCCTACTAGCCTATTTATAGACTTTATAGATACTTTATAGTTTAATTATAAGCTAAATTATAAGGTAGTTTAGGTAGTATAGTTACTACTAAGATCCTTAAGAATAATTACTACTCTATTAAGTATATATATAAAATAGGCTAGGGAGCTTTAGTAGAATAATACTAGCTACTAGAGAGTTTTTAAGACTAATAAGGCTATAAATATTAAAGCTAGGCTTATATACTATTATAGTAAGATTTATAATCCTACTTATAAGTAGTATAAAGAAAATTATAGCCTATTTATTAAATATATAGCCTTAGAAGGCTAGATAAAGGGATTATATATAAATTACTACTATTCTAGTATAGGATATTATTATAGCTTCTATAATAGTCTATATTTTCTTATATATATTACTTTAAAGTTATTACTAACTTATTATAGATAAGAATAAGCCTATATTAAAAAAAAGGGTAGAAAGTATAAAAGAATAGATAATAATAAGTTTAATAATCTACTATAGCTACTACCTCTATCTCTATAATTTATTTTATAAATACCTCTGTAGCTATACACGCCTATAAGGCCTATATAAGGATTATAAATAGGGGTAGATAGTACCTAAGAGGTAGAAAGGCTTTTTAGCTATCTTATAGAGATCTTTTTTTATTAGTCTATTTAAATAGAGTATTAGTAAATAGTTTTATAGCTTATAAATTAGATAATTTAATATTTTCTTTACTATAAAATTTATATCTAAGTATATAATAGCCTATAAAATTATAAAGTACTATTTTAGTATAACTTCTAAGTAAATTATATTCTCTATAAATAGATCCGTATTATCTAGTAGTAGAATAGTTAATCTTTATATAGATATTACTCTTAAAAGTACTATATAAAGCTACCTATATATAAATATAGGGATTTATAAGTTAACTATAATATTATTAAATAACTACCCTTACGATTTATTTACGGTTATTATAAAATAAAGTTAGATAGGAAACTAAATTTAGCTAATAATATATAGAAAATTACCTTTATTTATAGATAGTTTTATTTGTAGAATAAGCTATATTTAATTATAAAATAGTCTATCTAAAATATAGGCCTTAATTATATATCTTATAACTTAAGTTATAGTTAGCCTTATACTATTATAGAGCCCTTCCCTAGTGTTTAGATTATATAATATTATTATAGATACTCTAACCTTTAGTAATAATTAAAATAGTAGTAAACTACTAATATAAATAGACTATAAAAACTTTAGTAAAGGGATATTTACTAAATCCTCTTCTATATCTATAGTATTAGTAGCTAGGAGCTCTATAATAGGCCTATATATCTTATTAATAATTAAATTATTTATTTAATTAACTATTTTATTCTTTACTATTAAGATTATTCTTTTATAGAAGACTTCTAGATTAGTATAGGCCTATTATAGAAGATATAAAGGATATATTAACTCTTAAAATTCCTTTTTAGTCTAAAACTAGTTAATATCTAGTAGTAATTTAATATAGCTAATATAATTACTATTAGTAGATATATTATAAACCTATTTAATATACTTATAATTATTACTATTCTACTATATATATATATTCTCCTATAAATTAAGTTACTAGATGGTTTTCTAGATAAATAACTACTATAAATAGGCTATAACTATCTATAATTAATTACTATACTTAATAACGGGAAGTATCTAAGTAAAATTACTCCTAAAAATAATAGGTATCCCCCTAAAAATATTATTACTAGACTATATATCTATTAATATTTTATATACTATTTTAATATAGTATTTATACTATATTAGTATCTTATTCTAGATTATTAAATCTATTCTCTAAATTAAATCTATAACGTCTAAATTTTTAGCTATAGAATATATTAAACTCTTATTTATATTTAATAGGATCTGAAATTATAAATATATAGTTTATCTATTTTCTAGTAATAGGGCTGTAATACCTAAAGATATAATATAAAGAATAATTTTACCTTATAATCTATAAAACTAGTATAAATACTAATATAAGAATATCTTACTAGTACCTATAGGGCCCTATAAAAAAAATAGGTATTATTTAGATAATTACTAATTATTTATATTATAGTATTAAATACCTATTTCTAACCTATATTTAATCTATTATAATTTATATTATATAGGTTATTTTACTTAATTTAATTAAATATAAGCTTAGCTATAATTAGTTAGTTTCTATTAGTAACTAACTATTTATACTATAAATTAGGGAGGTTAAAGTCTATAAGATCTTTCCTATACTTATTAAGGAGTAATTTTATATTATATAGCCTATAATTAAGATATATATCCTCTAAATTAGATATAGGATAGTTCTATAAATATAATAAATAGCTATAATTATTATATAATAGACCTTTAAACTTCTTATATAGACCTAATAGGTCTATAATAGGTCTATAAATAAGAGATATAATAAAAAGTAAGTATAGTTACCTTCTAGTTAAAAATATTATAGTATCTATAAAATAGTCTAGCTAGTCCCTATTACCTTCTACTAATTTAAGTATAATATATATACTCTAAAAAGTTATATACTCTATTCTATTTACGTTATAGAGGTTATTAAAAGATTCTAGCCTATAAATAACTATTAATAGGAGCTATAAATAATATCTTTCTTCTATAAAGGGAGTATAATAGTATATATAGCTAATTATATTATAATTCTTTACTTATTTTTTCTAACTATTTAATTTTATATATAAAAAGTAGTTTAGAAATTCCTAGTAAAGATATATATGGCTATCCTTATTATCTATATTATATTTAAAAAAGGCTATTAGAGTTATTTTATATATTTATAAATATTTAAGGAAGTTATTATCTATAGTATTAGGCCTATAATAGATTATTTATAAACCTAGAAGATAGACTATAAGCTAGTAAATATTAGGATACTCCTTATATATAGAAAAGCTAAATAATTACTAAATAGCCTCTAAAGAGCTTATATAATAGCCCTATAGGTACTATTATAGCTTATTATTATCTATAGTACTTAATCTTATAGTTACCCTATTAGTACCTTTATATATATACTTATATATATACTTTACGGCCTATATAGACGTGTAAATTTTAATATTTATATAGGCCTAAAATTATTTTAATAGATATAGACTATAAAGAATAACCTATTAGTTATCTATTTTTATTTACTACCCCTTTATAGCTTATATAATCTTAACCCTATTATTATAGTACTAATACTAAGGATAATTATCCTTATAAATAACTATTTCAGGATTCTATAGCTTAGGAAATCTTTTTAAATATATAGGCTATATTCTAGGCCCCTTACTAATTATATATAGAGAACTTAGGTTATATTCCCTATAGGGCCTATAAATTATTATAGACTATATAAGCTCTAATAATTAACTATCTAGATCTATTTCTCTTATAGAGAGCTCTATACTTATTATAAGGTTAATAATTAGAGGCTATAATAGTAAATTATAATAATATAGGCTTAGAAATAGTAGAAGATATAGATATAGGAGGCTATATTTCTAATATTTAATAGTCTATATATATCCTTTAAATATTCTAAATACTTTAGATTTTTTAAGGTCCCGTAATAGGCGAACTACTTTTATTTAGAAGACTCTTATAACTAAATTAGATTAATTAGTAGCTATCTAGCCCTATAATAGTTTCTATAAGATTTTAGGTTATTTTAGATTAGTTATAAAAATAATAAATAATACTAGCTAGCCTAAATTATAAATAATTACTATTAAATCTTAATAGTATTAAGTAATAAATTAAGGCCCTCTATAAAAGTTTAATAGTAGTACTATATACTATCTAATAGTCTATAAATCTATATTATTATAGCTTAAAGTATTCTAAATACTACTATAAAGCTCTATACGGAGCTGTTTCTAATTATTAATAAGATAATCTAATAAATTCTATTTATAACTAGCTTATATATTAATAATATATTACTAGAATAACTATAAAAATATAAATAGAACTAAATAACTACTAGTATAGATATAAAAATAGTACTTATAAAATTAAGCCTATATAATTCTTATCTATTTTTATTCTCTATAGGACTATAATAGCTATAAATATAGATACTAGCTAGGATCTCTACTAGGAAATAATAAAATATAGTATAAGGGTATATATACTATATTAGTAACCTTTATATAGCTATATTATAGATTACTTCTAGGAACTAAATAGTTAGCTAGAATAATATTATATCTACCTACTTAATTTATTTTATCCGGAATAATAACCGTAACCTTATTTATAGTTAGTAAATTCTCTCTATAGTAATTATTTCTAGCCTTAAGTACTAATTATATCTTTAAGGAAATTAAAAGATAGTATAGATAGTTTAGATTCTACTCCTATAATTATTCTTTTATAGTCTTATAAATATCTATATATAGATTTTTATATTTATTAAGTATATCTATAAGTCTATAAATTATTTCTAGGTTAAGTTACTAGTTCCTTTCTACCTATATATTAATAGTATATAAAGGATTATAAAAATATAGCTATATATAAAAAGAAGTCTAGCTATTTATAGCTTATAATAGGCCCTATAAATAATAGATCTCTCTATAAATAGAAAAATAGCTAATACTACCCCTTATAGTATTATAGTCTCCTAATTTATAATTTATAGATATAAATATAAATATATAGTTATACTACTATATATTTAAATAAAATACCCTACTTTTCCTATTTTTAGATAGTAATAATAATTATAGGTACTATAGTAGAGAACTAAAAACTATAAGACTAATATCTTTCTTTTTATAGTACTTATTAAATCCTATAAGCTCTATATTTAGATTCTTATTAGAGACTTTAGCCCTATAATAAAGAGTACTATAATAATTATATTTAATATTTATTAGTCTAATATCGTCTATAACTACTATAGAGTAATAGTTTTTATAATAGTAGAATAGTAAATCCCTAGACTAGGGCTATATAGACTATTCTTCTCTTTATATAGGCTAAATCTAGTATTCTTCTAGACTATCTATATTTTCTATAGACTATTAGCTCTCTAGAGCTTTAGTCTATATAATCTAACTTAGGTATAGATTTATAAATATTACTAATAGACTATATTATCTAATATTTCTAGAAATAATCTATAATAGCTATCTATTTACTATATATTAAGTATATTAGTTTCTTTAATAGTTATTATAGGTTATATATAGCCTTTTAATATAATTATAACTAAATTTATAGATTAGTTTATATTACTTATAAGTAGAATAGTACTTTATTTAAGTAGATAGTATTTTTAGTTTAGTTATAGTAATAAATTTATAATTATAAAGATAAGAATAAATTTCTTAAAGACCTATAAGCTATATTTAAAAATTTTTATTATTAGTTATAGCTATACTACTAGTTAGTTCTATATTAGACCCTAAGATTTTAGACAAACTTCGGGGGTTGTTAATTTTTTGTAGTATAGATAAGATATAGTTAGAATATATAAGATATATATAAATATATACTATATTTTTATATCTAAAAGAATTATATAATTCTAATAAAATTAATCTTACTAGTAAAGAGATATTATAAAATTATTAATATATTAATTCTAATAATCCTTATACTAGAAATTTATCTTATATTATCTATTCTAGTTAAAAAGTAAGCTAAATTATAACTTTACTTATATTAATATATATTATTCCTAGTTAATATTCTTAAGATTTATAGTAGTATAAGATAGTTATTTTTTTCTAGTTTTTAGTAGTTTATTTTATTCTTTATCTTTATTTTAAAAGCTTTTTTTATAATAAGGTTAGACTTTACTAAGTACTAATAGGTTTAAAAGATTATTAAAAACTTATTAATTATATTAAAAAGAATATACCTAAAACCTTACTAAAAATTTTTATTATAATTATATATACTAGTAGTATAGGTATCTTATTTTCTAAAACTAATACTATAGTTTTAATAGAGCTATAATAGTTAATATAAAAAAAAATTAGACTTATATATAAGTATAATAATTAACTTAATAGGTAGATTAATACTATAAATATTATTTTATTTATAGCTCTACTATAGTTAAAAATATAATTATAAAGTATTAAGTATTTTAATAAATAATATAAAATATAAGTACTAATTATAGCCTTATTCTTTAAGGATCTTTAGTTAAGAAGAGTATTATTATAGATTAATAATTTTATATATTAAAGTAGCTAGGTTTTATAGTTTTTCTTTTTTAATATATACCTCTTATATAATTATTATAAATATATTTTAATTCTATATATATCTCTAGAGTTAAAATTATTAAAGTATCTATAATAAAATATAGCTTTAATAATATAGATTACTTATAATTCTTAATAATAATATTTAGTAAATATATTTATATATACTATATTAATTCTATAGCTATAATTTTAGTTATAATATATATACTTCTTTAGTATAAATATTTATTATAACTAATTACTATATCTTATTACTATAAGTTTTACTATAAGTTTTACTATAAGTTTTACTATAAGTTTTACTATAAGTTTTATTATAATTAATTACTATAATTACTTACTATAACTTTTACTATAATAATTATTATAATAATTACTATAATAATTATTATAATTTTTATTATAATAATTACTACTATTATTATTAATAGAATACTAATTACTATAGTAACTATAACTACTTCTAAGATTATTTAATATCCTTATCTTATAATAGAGAAGTAATTTAGTTACTTTACTAGCTATAACTAAGATAATAATTATAATATTAATTATATTAATAGTTATAGTAAAAGTTATAGTAAAAGTTATAGTAAATATTATAATAAAAGTTATAGTAAAAGTTATAGTAAAAATTATAGTAAAAGTTATAGTAAAAGTTTATTAGGAAAATAATTTTTAGCTTAGATTTTTTTTCTTAGCTTAGAGTACTTAGATTACTTAGAGCTATTTTAATTTACTTTAGTATACTTAAGTAGATTTAATATTTACTTTAATTAAACTACTTAGTATAAATATTATTTTATAAATAATTAGTATAATTATATTATTACTATTATACTAAAATATTTCTTTTAATAGTTACTAGTATTATAACTACTTACTATAAATACTTACTATAAATACTTACTATAAATACTTATTATAAATACTTACTATAAATACTTACTATAAATACTTACTATAAATACTTACTATAAATATTTCCTATAAATACTTACTATAAATACTTACTATAAATACTTAATATAAATACTTACTATAAATACTTACTATAAATACTTACTATAAATAGTAATAGTAGCTATTAATATTATAAATACTTACTATAAATACTTACTATAAATACTTACTATAAATACTTTCTATAAATACTTATTATAAATACTTACTATAAATACTTAGTATAAATACTTACTATAAATACTTATTATAAATACTTACTATAAATAGTAATAATAGTTACTAATACTATAAATACTTATTATAAATACTTACTATAAATACTTACTATAAATACTTACTATAAATACTTACTATAAATATTTACTATAAATACTTTCTATAAATACTTATTATAAATACTTACTATAAATACTTACTATAAGTACTTATTATAAATAGTAATAGTAGTTACTAATATTATAAATATTTACTATAAATACTTACTATAAATACTTACTATAAATACTTATTATAAATACTTACTATAAATACTTACTATAAATATTTACTATAAATACTTACTATAAATACTTACTATAAATACTTACTATAAATACTTCCTATAAATACTTACTATAAATACTTATTATAAATATTTATTATAAATACTTACTATAAATACTTACTATAAATACTTACTATAAATACTTACTATAAATAGTAATAGTAGTTATTAATACTATAAATATTTACTATAAATACTTACTATAATTAGTAATAGTAGCTATTAATACTATAACTACTTACTATAACTAGTAATATTATACTATAGTTAATTACTATAACTAATTATAGTAGTAAGTTATAGTATAGTTAGTTACTTTAAATACTATAAGTATAAAAACTTATATATATAGAAACTATAATTATAACTATATTAATTATAATATTTATAATAATTATAACTATAATTATAACTATAGCTATAACTATAATCTATAAATATAATAGTATATCTAAAAATATTAATAAAGTAATTTAAGAGAGATATATTAATTTCTATATATTACTTCCTCTAATAAATATACTCTTTTTATATCTTTATTATAATTTTTATTTCTTTTATAAGCTAATCTTTATTATAAAGCTTATTAAATTATTACTAATTAATATATAGATTAAGGAAATATATATTATTATTTATTAATATTATAGAAATAATATATATACTCTAATATATATATAATATTTTATAAATATAATATATATCTAGAGACTTTACTTTTATACTAGTACTTATAGCCTATTTTTTTAATTTAATTATACTATAGATATTATAATATTTCCTACTATTTCTTAACTTAAATAACTTAATAAAAGCTCCTAAATACTATAGTAGCTAGTATTTTAAGTTAAGCCTTTTATAATTAGTAATAGTAAAAATAAGATAAAGCTCTCTTATATATTTCCTATTAATAATAAAGGTATTAGTAAAGCTAGTACTTAGATACTCTTAAACCTAAATTATATTCTTTCTCTATTCTTTAGGTTTCTTACTTTACTAATTAGAATAGTAGTAAATATACTCTTTCTCTAATACTTTTAGGTCTAAGGAATCCTTACCTAATACTTTCTAGTATCTAATTAAAGAATAAATTAAAATTAATAACTTTTTAGCCTAGTTATACTATAATTACTTATTATTAAGTTTTTTATTAGGTATTCTTTTTCTATTAACTTCCTTATACTAATTTATTATAAATATTATAAGAGTATTAATAAAGTATAGTAGCTTTTACTCTTAATATACTTAGCTAACTTACTATTATTCTTTATATTTTAATCCTATACTTTATATATATCTTTTATTACTAGGCCTATATATCTAGCTATATTAACTTAGATCTTTCTTCTCTATTAGCTATATTATTTTTATATTATTTAGTTTATTAGCTATACTAAATAGCTATAAGGAATTTTATAATAATTTATTCTTTAATATTTATATTCTTATTCTTCTAGAATTATAATAAACTATTTAAGTAAAAAAATTATCCTACTTATTAGTATAGTTATAAAACTCTTTAATTAAATACTTATAAGTAGCTTCTAATATTAAAGTATTTATATTATTTATAATACTATATAGCTAAATAAACTTATAGTAATATATAATAATATAAAATTTAGAAAAGTTAAAATATTTTTTACTAGTATTATTACTACTTAATTAAATATTATAGAAGACTTCTTTAAGTTTATCTATTTAATTAACTATATAATCTAAGAAGTATAGAGTCTCTTTATTATAGGTATAGTATTATATAATTAAAATAAAGTCTAAAGCTATATAAGTAAAGAGAATAACTATTAACTTTCTTAATAATAGTAATAATATAATTATAGGAAATAGTTATTATATTATTATTTTTTACTTAATACTTATTTATTATTTTATACTATTAAAGGCCTTAAATATCTTTAGTCTAGTAAATAGAAGAACTTATTAAAAATAGTAGTCTAATTACTCTAATAGATATATATTAGTAATTAAGTAGTTCTATCTATACTTTTACTTCTAGCTTAGATATATAGTTTATAATATATTAGTTATTTATAGAATAAGATATATAACTATATCTTTATATAATTAATATAGTATATCTATTCCTATAGCTATATAAATATTAATAAGTAGATAATCCTAAGTAAAATTTTTAATATATTAAACTTAGAGCTTATTATTTTACTTAATAGGATTATCTCTCTAGGTAATAAGTTAAGCTATAGTATTCTTATATATCTATACTAGCTAATTTTTTCTTAGATTTTTTTATTAATTAGGAGGTACTATATAAATTATATAGTATCTTCTACTTTTAACTTTAGTAATTAGAACTTATTTCTTATAATCTACTAATATACTAGTAAGTATAGAATAATATCTATATATTTTACTATTAATATATAATATTTAAGTTTTTTCTTTAGTAACTTCTTTAATACCTAATTATAATTAGTTTTATATCTTATAATTAATTATATATAAATACTTTATAATATAATACTTATAGTAGTATAGTAAACCTTAGCCTTAGTATCTTTTTTAAAGGAAATAATAGAAATATTACCTAGTAAAAGTATAGTTAAGCTACTTTACTTTTATCTTATAGTATAGTCTAGATTATTAATAGTTAAATATACTAGCTATACTAATTAATCTCTATAGTATTAACTTAGTTTTATTTTATCTATTATAATTAGTAAGGGTATAATAGTAGCCCTATTAGAAAGTTAGTCTTATATTTACTACTACTAATCTATAGTATAGAATTTATTATAAATATAGTTTTTCTAATTACTATAATAGATAAAATATCTTATAGGGGTATATATTAGATTTTTAAAGAATAGCTTATACCCTAAAAGATAGTAGATAATTTTAAGTAGGTCTTAGTAAAGAAAAGAATATTTAATATTATCTTATTCTTTTATACTACTTTTTACTTTTAAAATTATATTCTTTTAATAATTATCTTTAATACTATTTAGTATATTATATATTAACTCTTACTATTTATCTATTAAATTAAAACTTATTAAATTATATATTAGTACTAGTCTTTTATTAAAGAAGAATCTATTAATATCCTACTAGTTATATTTAGAATATAAAAGCTACTATAAGAATATATAGTCTATTATACTTTTAAATAGATAGTATTCTAGTAATATTAACTATCTAATAGTAATTAGTAATATACTAATTAATTCTTTAGTACTTTAGTTAGTTATCTTTTTATAGCTATTAGTTTTAGTTACTATACTTATAAATAAAAGACTAGTAGTTCTCTTTTCTATTAAGTATAAAGTAGATATTAAGAAATATTTAGTTAAAGATTCCTAACTATTATTCTCTAATATATTAAAGATATAGTTATTATTTATTATATAAAGTAGCTTATCTTAAGTTTATATAGAACTAGTATTACTATTAAAATTATTTTCCTCTATATTTAAAGAGTCTAGACTATAGTTACCCTTACTAATTTTTCTAATTTAGAATATATATAATATATCCTCCTTAAAGCTTACTATAATAATTTACTTCTTAGATATATTCCTATAGTATTTCTCTATATAAAGTAAATATATATAAGAATTTTATAATTAATATTTATATTATAAATAGTATCTATATTATACTATTATTTAACCTTATATAATAATTAAATATATTAGTAGTAAGCTATTTTATAATACTATAGATATTTCCTTCCTTAAATATATAATACTAGTATAAAAATATATAATATAGTAAATATATATTAAATATAGTATATTAAATAAAGATATAAGGATATACTATAAATAACTATATATTATTATAATTTTTACTATAACTTATATTATAACTATTTACTAAGATATTTACTATAACTTTCTTCTACTATAACTTTTATTATAACTTTCTTCTATTATAACTTTTACTATAACTTTTACTATAACTTTTACTATAACTTTTACTATAATATTTACTATAACTTTTACTATAACTTTTACTATAACTATTAATATAATTAATACTATAATTATTATCTTAGTTATAGCTAGTAAAGTAACTAAATTACTTCTCTATTATAAGATAAGGATATTAAGTAATCTTAGAAGTAGTTATAGTTACTATAGTAATTAATATTCTTTTAGTAATAGTAATAGTAATTATTATAATAAAAATTATAATAATTATTATAGTAATTATTATAGTAATTATTATAGTAAAAGTTATAGTAAGTAATTATAGTAATTAGTTATAGTAAAACTTATAGTAAAACTTATAGTAAAACTTATAGTAATAAGATATAGTAATTAGTTATAGTAAATATTTATACTAAAAAAATATATATATTATAACTAAAATTATAGCTATAGAATTAATATAATATATATAAATATATTTACTAGATATTATTATTAAGAATTATAAGTAATCTATATTATTAAAGCTATATTTTATTATAGATACTTTAATAATTTTAACTCTAGAGATATATAGAATTAAGATATATTTATAATAATTATATAAGAGATATATATTAGAAAAGAAAAACTATAAAATCTAGCTACTTTAATATATAAAATTATTAATCTATAATAATACTCTTCTTAACTAAAGATTTTTAAAGAATAAGACTATAATTAGTATTTATATTTTATATTATCTATTAAAATACTTAATACTTTATAATTATATTTTTAACTATAGTAGAGCTATAAATAAGATAGTATCTATAGTATTAATCTATCTATTAAGTTAATTATTATACTTATATATAAGCCTAACTTTCTTTTTATACTAACTATTATAGCTCTATTAAAACTATAGTATTAGTTTTAGAAAGTAAGATACCTATACTACTAGTATATATAGTTATAATAAAAATTTTTAATAGGATTTTAGGTATATTCTCTTTAATATAATTAATAAGTTTTTAATAATCTTTTAAACCTACTAGTACCTAGTAAAGTCTAACCTTATTATAAAAAAAGCTTTTAAAATAAAGATAAAGAATAAAATAAACTACTAGAAACTAGAAAAAAATAACTACCTTATACTACTATAAATCTTAAGAATATTAACTAGGAATAATATATATTAATATAAGTAAAGTTATAATTTAGCTTACTTTTTTACTAGAATAGATAATATAAGATAAATTTCTAGTATAAGGATTATTAGAATTAGTATATTAATAATTTTATAATATCTCTTTACTAGTAAGATTAATTTTATTAGAATTATATAATTCTTTTAGATATAGAAATATAGTATATATTTATATATATCTTATATATTCTAACTATATCTTATTATTAATTATTAGCTCTAGGCTATTATAACTATAATATTTCTAGGATATTAGTTAAGTTTTATAGTTATACTATAAGTCTTTCTTTAAATCTTCTATTAGTTTATCTAGTATTTCTATATTAGTAGATATAAAATAGATTATAAGATCTTATAGTTCTTACTTAGGTAATTAAACTAGTAGTTAACTAAACTATATACTTATATTAATTTTTTATTAAATTATAAGTTTTTTTAGTATAGTTTAAAACTTAACTAGTAACTTTTTATACTTTTTATTATATTATTATACTATAGTTTTTCTACTTAAAGCCTTATATTATATAGCCTTAATCTTTTTTTATTTAGATCTTAAATAATCTATAGTATAGATAATAAGCTCTTTATTATTATTTAGCTATTTTATATTAAATATAGAAATATATCTAGTTAAGTTAATTAGACTAATTTTAAAAGGTATACTAAAAAGAGCCTATAAGATACTAATATTAAGTAGGTCTATAAGTAATTATATACCTATAGTTAAGTCTTTTTTTTCTTTATAAAATTTATTAATAATATTCTTCCCTATCTTACTAGACTTTTTTTTATCTTTTAAATATTAATAGCTTTACTATCTTTTAAGTTTTTTTATAACTTTTTACTCTTTAATTTCTTAACTATATAGGACCTAATATAATTTTAGTATAATAGAAATATTATTATTAATATTATCTTTTTAGAGTTTTTTATTAGATAGCTATCTATATTTATTTTAAGTAAATATAAGTTAATAGATATAGAAGGACTATCTATCCTAGATTTATAGGCTTAAATAAAGATAAACTATATAGTTAATAATATAAACTTTTTAAATTTAATAGACTAATTTATAATTAATACTACTAGTATTATAAAAAAAGTAAGTTCTTAAATAGATTAGAAATTACTAGTAATACTCCTACTAATATAAAGATATTTAATATATATATTAATCTATTTAGGATAAGACTTACTATTCTAACTTAATTTTATAGGGAAGTATCTTCTATTCTTTTACTTATAAGACTTACTTATATCTTAATAAGCTATTATAATATAATTATTAATAATAATTATTATAAGATATTTAAGTATTTTCCTAAGATCTTATTTATTATATAGAAACCCCCTATAACTACTACTTTTCTTTTAGATAATTATTATAAATACTATAAAAAGCTAATAAGGGAATAATAGGACTATAGTTCTATTAATAGAGAATCTTTTATTATTTTTTATTCTTAATCTATTAATTATAAAGAATTTATAGTAATTATTTTAGAGTTCTATTCTTTTATATTCTTAAATACTATCTAAAAGGTTTTTAAAAGTTATATCTATATTAAATTCTTTATTATTATCTTTATCTTTATCTATATCTATATCTTTATATTTATTTTTAATTTCTTTTTTAATACTATTACTATCTATATTATTATATTTAATAATTACTTTTTATATAATAGTACTATCTTTTTTTATAGTAAAACTTCTAATTACTTTAATAATATATAGCTTATTAGTTATAGAAGTAGTATTATTAGTTATAATAATAATAGTATAATCTTTATCTATAGTAATTATAGTACTATTATTAATAATAATAATACTTCTAGTTATTTTAGTAATAAGTAACTTATTAATTCTAGTAATAGTATTATTAATTATAGTAAAAATAGTATAATCTTTATTTATAGTAATTATAGTACTATTATTAATAGTAATAATATTTTTAGTTATTTTAGTAATAGATAGTTTATTAATTCTAATAGTAGTATTATTAGTTATAATAGAAATAGTATAATCTTTATCTATAATAATTATAGTACTATTATTAATAGTAGTAATACTTCTAGTTATTTTAATAATAAATAGCTTATTAATTATAGAAGTAGTATTATTAGTTATAGTAATAATAGTATAATCTTTATCTATAGTAATTATAGTACTATTATTAATAGTAATAGTACTTCTAGTTATTTTAGTAATAAGTAGCTTATTAATTATAAAAGTAGTATTATTAGTTATAGTAGAAATAGTATAATCTTTATCTATAGTAGTTATAGTACTATTATTAATAGTAATAATACTTTTAGTTATTTTAGTAATAAATAGCTTATTAATTCTAGTAATAATATTATTAGTTATAGTAAAAATAATATAATCTTTATCTATAATAGTAGATTTAGTCTTTTTAGTAATAGATAGTTTATTAATTCTAGTAGTAGTACTATTAGTTATAGTAGTTATAGTATAATCTTTATTTATACTATTAATACTAATAGATTTAGTATCTTTAATAATAGATAGTTTATTAATTATAGTAGTAATACTATTAGTTATAATAGTAATAGTATTATTATTTATATTAATTATAGTACTATTAACTATAGTATATCTAGTATTTTTAGTAATAGATAACTTATTAGTTATAATAGTAGTATTATTATTTATAATAATAAGTCTAGTTTTCTTAGTAGTATATTCTATATTATTAACTAAAGTTCTTAATAACTATTTAATAGTATCTTCTATATTAATATTATTAGTTTTAGTATAAAATAGTATATAATTAAATATAGCTATACTACTTAAATTAGATTTATTTAATTAAATTTTCTTTAGGTCTAGACTATTATTTCTTAAAGAAAAGAGAAGTTTTTTATTTTTTAGAGTAACTCTAAACCTTATCTCCTATTCCTAAAAAAAAGATTTAATATATATACTTATAGAATATATTTAGTTTTAATCTAGCTTAATTCTTTACTAACTATATATAGATATTCTTATTCTTTACTATATTTAATTTCCTTAAAAAGTACTTACTCTAGTTTTAGTAGACTAATAATTATAAATAAAAGATTTTTCTCTACTATACCTTCTAAAAATAAAATAATATCTATTATTAGAATTCTAGTTATAATAAATTAATTTAAATTATTAATACTTTTAATTATTAGATTTATATTAAATAGTATTTACTTAAGCTACTATTTTTTTTAACTTTTTTATCTTACTAGTTTTTTACTTTAAAAGCTACTAGAAGCTTAATTATTCTATAATTACTTAGTAAATATATTATTAAAAATAGTTATAAGTTTTCTAACCTATATTATATTTAGAGTTATAGTAGGTCTTAAAAAAGCCTATAGTATATTTACTTTTAAACTTTCTAGTTAAGCTTAATTTATTAATATATTATTTATAATATATATTTACTTTTAAGTTCTCTTTTTTTTCTATTTTATAGAAGAACTATTCTCTAACTAAATATTATTATTATTATTCTTCTTTTACTATTTTACTTTTATATTTAGTTCTTATTAGATAATAATATATAGAAGTTATTATAGATTACTAACTCTAGTAGCTTCTAGGAATCTTTCTATATATTATTCTATATATTCTTTACTATAATCTTTAAGAAAATCTTATTTAACTTTAGGCCTAATAGGATTATTTTTAAAAATATATTAATTCTAAATTTTAGTCTTTAGAGTTTTAAATTCTTTATTATAAATATTTAATATATCTTTAATAGCTTAATAGCTTTATTATTCTATTAGAAATATAATTATAAATTTAAGCCTTTATTAAGGATTAATTTATAAAAGAAAGTTTAAAGAGTTAATAAATTAAATTAAGAAGTTACTATATTTAAACTATTTAAAGAAGAAAAATCTAGAAATAAGTAAAAGAAGCTATAAGATAATACTTAAAATAATAAAATTATTAGATAAATTAATATAAATAAATAGTATTATAAGATAAGTAAATAATATTATTTATTTATATTATTTAATAATAAGCCTACTTAGTAGATTAATAATAATATTATTAAGCTAAGAAAAATACTTAAAATTTTAATAATATATAATTATCTATAAAAACCCTTTAAAATTAGAGGATAAGGTTTCTTCTAATAAAAGTTATAATTCTAATAAATCTAATATTATAAAATAAGTAGTTTATATAGCTTAAGTATATAAATTATCTAATAAAATTAAATATAATATATAATTAGAATTATAACTATCTAATTATATTATTTATAAGTAATAAGAGTAACTTCTACTATAGTAGTAATCTACTATAATTAAACTTTATTATAATTAATTTTTACTATAATTAATTTCTATTATAACTAATTTCTACTATAACTAACTTTTATTATAACTAACTTTTACTATAATAGTATTTTACTATAATTAGGCTTTACTATAACTAGGCTTTACTATAATTAATTATTATTTTAGTAGTATTTTACTATAACTAAACTTTATTATAACTAATTTTTACTATAATAATATTTTATTATAACTAGACTTTACTATAACTAATTTTAATTATAATAGTATTTTACTATAACTAAGCTTTACTATAAATAATTTTTATAATTATTAAAAAGCTTTACTACTTCTAAAGTATAATTCTAGGTATAATATTAAATCTTAATATAGCTATACTATTTAATTATAATAATAGTTATAGTAATTATTATAGATATAGATTATTATAG
Organism: Trueperaceae bacterium; assembly: GCA_965214995.1. Classification (GTDB taxonomy): domain Bacteria; phylum Deinococcota; class Deinococci; order Deinococcales; family Trueperaceae; genus CBDCCT01. The sequence continues at coordinate 619,405 of CBDCCT010000002.1, read as the reverse complement.
TTAAAATTATAATAAAAATTATAGTAAAAGTTATAGTAAAAATTATAGTAAAAGTTATAATAAAAGTTATAGTAGAAATTATAATAAAAGTTATAGTAAAAATTATAATAAAAATTATAATAAAAATTATAGTAAAAGTTATAGTAGAAAAAAGTTATAGTAAATATCTTAGTAAATAATTATAATATAAGTTATAGTAAAAGTTATAGTAAAAATTATAATAAAAGTTATAGTAAAAGTTATAGTAAAAATTAAAGTAAAAGTTATAGTAAAAATTATAGTAAAAATTATAGTAAAAGTTATAATAAAAGTTATATTAAAGATTATAGTAAAAGTTATATTTAAAGTTATAGCTAAATTTATATATAGTAGTACTTAGAACTATTATAGTTATATTTATATTAATAGTTATTAATAATATTAGAAATTAGTTTTAAGTTCTAATATATAGGTAAATTAGGAAGTTTATACTAATACCTCTAAGGTAAAGCTATAATTAGAAATACTATATAAAATTTAATATATTCTTACTAGCTTTATTTTAAGGCTATAAAAATTTAACTATTCTATACTATATTAAGATAGTATTATAATTATAGAAAATAACCTAAAATTCCTATTTATATTTATTAGTAAGTATATTAAAAGATAATTAATAAAGTTAGAAGCTTTCTCTTTCTTTATATATTTTAAATCTAATTCTTTCTTTATTATTATTTTATATTCTTTCTTCTTTAAATTACTAATTATACCTAGAAAGAACTAAAATATTATAAAATATACTATTTATCTTAATAAGTATCTTATTATTAAGGATATTTCTAATTAAAATAGTAGAATTATAGATCTTAAGCTATTAATATTAATAGTAATAAAGAACCTATAATAAAAAAATAAAAAGTTAAATAGTATATTTAGAATAATAACTATAAAAATACTAGTAATAGTTTATAGGATTAAAAATATAAAAAAAAGGTTATTAATATTAAAAATAGTTTATCTTAATTATAGGTTTAAATTTAAAGTAATATATAGTACTTATTATAATTTATATCCTTCTAATATTAATATTATTTATTAGCCTTTTAGTTATAAAGAAGCTTTTATATAGCTAATATAAGTTTATTTAATAATATACTTCTTAATTAATTCTTTAATAGCTTCTTTATACTAATATAATATAGAAAATATTAAGTCTTTATAATCCTTTTAGATTAGGTTTATAGATTATCTAATAGAATAATAGATAGTTATCTATTTAGTAAAATATTAGTTTAAATAGATTATATATCTCTAAATTATCTTTATTATTACTTAGAAGTAGATATATTTAGGAAAAAATCTAGTAATAGACTAAAGTTATTTTAGATAATATATATAAACTAATATTTCTAAAAACTTTTTTAATACTAAATATAACTATTTTTATAGTAAGTTTACTAGATTTAATAGATCTATAGTAAGATCTATAGGAAAAAAAATTATTTTAAATACTTATACTTAGTATCTAGAATAATATAGGAAAAGATATTTTTAGAAAAGAATAGAGATTAATATCTAGAGCTTACTAGCTAACTCTTAAAGAAGTATAAAAAGTATATTATTATAATTATTTTAAAGCTATATATTTACTAAGATAAGTAGCTACTAGATAATATTAGTAACTTTTATACTTATATAATAGAGAAAATTAGGAATATTATTTTAATCTTATTTCTATTTAATAATAGTACTAATCTATAAAATCTTATAATAAAGCTATTAAAAGATAATAATTTTATATATAAAGACTATAATAAGATATATCTATAGTTTTAACTTTACTATAATTAGTTATCTATTTTATTTACTAATTAATTTAATTACTTTAGCCTAATAAGAAGTAATTCTTAAGCTAATCTATTATTAAGATAATTATAACTATTTTCTTTCTTTAATTAAAAATATACTATAGAAGGTTAGATATAACTAAATAACTTTTTAGCCTATTTAAACTATACTTAGTTATTATTATTATTACTTATATATAATTTATAATTAAGGAGTAGGAATTAGGAAAAAGATAGATCTCTAAATTTAAGTACTCTAAGTAAGCTTAGAGTATATTATTATTTTTAAAATAAATAGTACTATTACTAATAATTCTTTCTTAACTATAGTAATATATAATTATATCTTTAATATATAGACTAATTAATATAAAGTATAATAAAAAAAAATCCTATTAATTCTTTAAGAGAGGGTTATAAGGTATTATAAAATTAAATCTAGAGACTTAATAAATAAAGTTATAGCTATTCCTAATAAGTATAAAGACTCTCTTAATAATTTAGAAGGACTTAATTATAATACTAAAAGAATTAAAATTAATAAGTATATATTACTAAAAAAAGTATTAAGAGTACTATTATTACTACTAATATAATATAAGGGATCTTATAATATAGAAAGTTTAGGCCTTTCTACCCCTCTATAGACTAAGGCTAGGGATTAATATTCTATATATTCTATTTATATTTAATAGTATATATACTATTATATAATATATTTATTATTATAATTACTATAAGTACTAATAGTAAGTAATTATAATATAGTTACTATAAATAGTTATATTAAAACTAGTTAAAATATACTATAGATAATTATAATAAATAGTTATAGTAAGTAGTTATATTATAACTAGTCTTAGTAAGTAGTTATACTATAATTAGTTATACTATAATTAGTCTTAGTAAGAAGTTATACTATAATTAATTATACTATAATTAGTCTTAATAAGAAGTTATACTATAATTAGTCTTAATAAGTAGTTATACTATAATTAGTTATACTATAATTAGTTATAGTAAGTAGTTATACTATAATTAGTTATACTATAATTAGTTATAGTAAGTAGTTATACTATAATTAGTTATAGTAAGTAGTTATACTATAATTAGTTATACTATAATTAGTTATACTATAATTAGTTATACTATAATTAGTCTTAGTAAGTAGTTATACTATAAATAGTTATACTATAATTAGTTATACTATAATTAGTCTTAGTAAGTAGTTATACTATAATTAGTTATAGTAAGTAATTATACTATAATTAATTATACTATAATTAGTCTTAGTAAGTAGTTATACTATAATTAGTTATACTATAATTAGTTATAGTAAGTAGTTATACTATAATTAGTTTTAGTAAGTAGTTACTATAATTAGTTATAGTAAGTAGTTATACTATAATTAATTATAGTAAGTAGTTATAGTTTACTTTACTAATAGTATTAAGTAGTTATACTATAATTAGTTATAATATATTTTTACTAGTTATAGTAGATAGTTATACTATTATTAATTATAAAGAGCTATTATTATATCCTTACTTATTATAGTTAAAAATTATATTATAAATATATTTAATTTTTAAGTATATAGAAATAAATAACTATATAATATAGTTTTCTACTATACTTTATAAAGATAAAAAATTTATATTATAGATAAAAGGTAGATTAAAAGTAATTTTATAAATATATTATAATTAAGAATAGTATATAAAGATATTATAATAATAAATATAATTTATATCTACTATTTTATAAAAGAATATTATATTAATATATAATTACTTATATATATTATAGAAAAAAAAAAGAACTATATTTTTCTTATATTTATAATCTTAAAAGAGATATTATAATTCTTTAAAATAATATAATTAATATAAATATATATTAATAATAAGATAGTTATAAAGGTACTAAGCTAGCTTATAAGTAGGATAGGTAGTAGATTAGCTTAAGTTAGCTTAAATAACTCTAGGTACTTAGAGGACTCTAGGTAAAAAAAAGGTTTTCCTAATGTTATAGTAAAAGTTATAGTAAAAAAAAGTTATAGTAAAAGTTATAGTAGAAGAAAGTTATAGTAAATATCTTAATAAATAGTTATAATATAAGTTATAGTAAAAATTATAATAATATATAGTTATTTATAGTATATTCTTATATCTTTATTTAATATACTATATATAATATATATTTACTATATTATATATTTTTATACTAGTATTATATATTTAAGGGAGGAAATATCTATAGTATTATAAAATAGCTTACTACTAGTATATTTAATTATTATATAAGATTAAATAATAGTATAATATAGATACTATTTATAATATAAATATTAATTATAAAATTCTTATATATATTTACTTTATATAGGAAAATACTATAGGAATATATCTAAGAAGTAAATTATTATAGTAAGCTTTAAGAAGGATATATTATATATATCCTAGATTAGGGAAATTAGTAAGGATAACTATAGTCTAAACTTTTTAAATATAGAGGAAAATAATTTTAATAGTAATACTAGTTCTAGGGGTCGGAACAGTTTGGTGAATATATTGGTTACACTAAACCATTAGGTTTAGTCTACTAAACTTAGTATTATTCTAGTAGTACTAATTACTAGTACCCTAAACTATTATCTACTATTTAGAATAGTGCTACTATTAGTACTACTATTTAAATAGTAGATAATAGTTATATTTAGTACTACTATTCTCTTTATAGTAGTATTTATAGTAGTTATACTATAAATTAAATTTATATATTATATTATATTTATATATTATATTATAGGTTTATATATATAAATAATATAATATAGCTATATAAAAACGCCTTTTCTTCTATAACCTTTAAGAAAACCTATTATATTAATTTTATTAGTATATAAGTACTATAATTAGTTATTAATACTTTAAGAAATTAGAAAATAATATATATACTTTTTCTACTTATTATTTCTCTTAAATTATCTACTAATTCCTAATCTTTTTTAAATATAGTAACTTATTTAGTATATATTACTACTAAATTATATACTATAGAATAAAATTATTAGTTAATAGTTAGTAAAAAATAATTTAGTTTAGGTAGTTATAGTATAAATATAACTATATTATAACTTTATATTAAGAGCTATAAGACTTATAGTTATTTTTAGATAATATAGTACTTACTACTAAATTTATTTACTAAAAAAGCCTTAGAGGCTTTTTAAAGCCCTTCTAAAGCTACTTTTTAAATTTATAAATTATCTCTACTAATTAAAGTAGAGATATTATCTATTATTTCTTTAATAAGATATTAAAAAGGAGCTTTAGGTATTATAGGTATTATTTAATATTATAGGTCTTATATTTTATATAAAACCTTAATATTATCTAAAATTTAATAATTAGTAAAATAAGTATTTTATATAATATAACTACTATAATAACTACTATAACTATAATTATATAGCTATATACTTAGTATTTTATATTATATATCTTTAATTTTCAGCTTTAGTTATTAATTAGCCTAAATTTTATTTATAATATACTTAGCTTTAGAGTTAAAGCCTTTTTTACTTTACTTTAGGGCTAGCTTCTTTACCTTATAGTACTTTATAATTTTATATAGTAATTTTCTTATTCCTAACTAGGTAGCTTTATTAGGGACTATTTTATATACTATTAGTAGTCCTTTACCTACTTTTTTTATACTTATAATATAAGTACTAGAGCTTTAGTCTTAACTTTAAGCTTATTATTATAGAGTAGGAGGCTTATTTTAAGTTATACTCTTACTATTATTTTATATAAGAGCTTCTTAAGCTATAAGTATAGATTTAGTTTATATAGTATTTTAGCTATAACTTTAAGTCTTAGCTTATATTTTTAAAAGTTATTATTCTTTAGTATAGTAATCCTTTACTAGCTTTAAGTTTAAGTCTAAGACTTAGTTATATTATAAGTACCCTAGCTTTAGCCTTTAATTAGTTATAAAGGCTTAGGGGGTAGTATTAGGGTACTAGCTAATAAAGATAGCTAGGTAGTAGGGGATATTATTTTTAATCTAATTTTAAAGTACTAATATCTAAGTAATCCTACTTATATAGATATATATAAGCTCTAACTAACCTTAATATTATAATATTAGATAAAAATAGTAAGATTATAAAATACTAGAGTATAAATATAAATAAAGAAAGCTTAGTATATATAAATATTAATTTAATTATATTTTCTTTATATAGAATATAATTAAATATAGTAGAAGTATCTATATTAATACTAATATAGCTAAATTTTAAAATTTATTTTAATCCTCTATAATTTTACTATATATATTTAAAGCTATAAATCTTTAGAAAAAGAGCTTTATTATATTTATTTATATTAATTCTATTAAAGATTATATAGATCTTTAAGACTATATATATTTATACTTTTTCCCTACTAAATTTAAGAAATTAGTAAGTTCTAAATAATCTATTCTATATAGTAAAACTACTATAATAACTACTATAATAACTACTATAATATTCTATATCTATATATTTAGTACTAATACTTAATAATTAGAAATACCTTACCTTAGTTACCCTATAGGTTTAAGCTATAAGTAAAAAGCTTAAGATAAGCTTTTAGATAATAAAAATATAAAAAGAAATTACTAATATTTTAAAAATATAAGTAGCTATAAGTAAGAGCTTAATTATACTTAAAAAGCTAATTAAATAAATATTATATATTATTTATAAAAATTAAGAAAGGTAGAGTATTATATTAATACTACCTCTAACGAAAAAAAAGGGCTTAAGAAGAGAAAAAAAAAAGAGTAGGTAGATACTTAGTAAATACCTTCTAATAATAGTATTTTATATATAACTACTATATAAATACTAATATATTCTAAGTATTATTAAGAGAATATATATAAGTATTATTTAAACTTATATAGGGCTAAATATTTCTATAATAGTTTAGGATAATAATAATTCTACTTAAAAGAATATTAAGGAAGATAAATTTAATAAAATTCTTAAAGTCTATTAGTAGTAGGAAAATATAATTAATAATAAAGTTTTTAAAGAAGAAATTAATAAGGAAGAGGCTAGTAGTTAAAGATAAAAAATTTTTAAGGATAGCTATAAAAACTACTATTATATTATATAGAAAATATATATATAAAGATAGTAGGAAGCCTTTTATTTACTAACTAAGAAAGTAAGGCTTTTAGAAAGAATAATAAGGATAGAGAATCTTCTTCTCTATATACCCCTTAAAAAAGTTTTAGTAAGTTATTAATTTTATTTCTATAAAATTCTATACTAGAATTATAGTAGTAATTATAGTAGTTACTACTAAAATATATACTAATCTTATTTAAGTATTAGGTCTTATATATAGTAATATCCTAGCTCTATATAAATTTTTTACTAGTATTAAAAGATTATACTAAAGGAATTTTATAAGCTAGTAACTTAATCTAATTTTTATACCTAGTTATATATTATAGTAGTCTAATAACTATAATTATATAAAGTATAGCTAGGATAATACTTTAAACCTAAAAACTATATAAAAAGCCTTTCTTATAGTTATATTAAGGCTAAAAAGTTTTTTAGATATCCCTATTAATACTACTTAAATAAAAAGGCTTTAATATATATTAGATATAAAAAAATAGATATATTAATAATAATAGAAGTAATATTATATCCTAGCTATTAATATATATAGCTTTCTAATTAGTTATAAGTTTTTTTAATAAATTATTACTTACTTTAAATATACTATATATAGTTAGGTTACTATATACTTTAGTACTCTTATTAATATTAATAATACTCTAAATATAAACTTTTAAATAGATAAACTAAGTAGGCTTTACTTACTTCCTATAAAGCTCTATAGATAGTATTTCCTATATAATAAGTCTTATGCTTTAAGAATAATTCGTAATAAAGCCTCCTAAATAAAGCTTTTAGTATTAATAACTTATTACTCTTCTAATAGTAGCGAATTTCTAAAAAAGCTAATAATAAATATTAGCTAATACTTAAAGAATATATTATAGTAGTAATTATAGTAGTAAGCTATATATTTATTCTAAGCCTTTCTTTTTACCCTTAATATAACCTTTCTAGTTACTTTTTAGATTAAAGTTAACCTTTAAGTATTAGACTTTAGTTATAGCTATATTAGATTAGTATTAAGTATAAAAAGGTTTTTATAAGTCTAGATTAATATAAAGAATAAAATATATATTATATTATATAATTATTCACGCTAGTAAATATTTTATTAAAAAACTTTTTTATAAAATATTTACTAAGTCTAACTTATTTTATAATTCTATTATAGTATATTATTAATAATTAACTCTTAACCTTATACCTCTTATATTTTAATAAGACTAGAAGCTTTATAAATCTTTATCTTTATTATTTATATAATAAAAAAATATCTTTATAATCCTAGAGCTTTAAATCTAATTAATTTATACTTCTAAGTAGTCCTACTAAAACTAATAGTAATTTCTCTAAGGATTCTTACTTCTTTTAAAAAGATAGTAGGTTTAATTAATACTATATTTAGAAAGAGGATACTAGTATTTAATTTAAAGAATAGTTTATAAGTTATTCCTAGTATTAAAAAAACTTAAAACTTAAAAGGAGAGCTAAGAAAATTATTAACTAAGATAGTATTAAGTAATTAGAGGCTTAAAAGCTATATTTTTAAGGTATACTTTATAAGAATAGGGAGCTAAAAATAATTTATAAAATTTATAGTATACTTCTAAAATATCTAGGGCTAAAATCTAGAATAAGTACTATAATAGAATATATTAACTCTAAAGAATATTAAAAAAAAGATAAAAGTATAGGCTTATAGTTATTAATAAGAAAAAGGTTTAGAAAAAAGATTAGATAAGTACTTTTATAGTAACTACTATAATTACTACTATATTTACTAGTATAATTACTAATAGTTCTAAATATTTTAGAGGAAATCTTAGGCTAGGTTTCTAAGGGAAGAAGTACTAATATATAATAATTTTAAGTTACTTACTATTTATATAGTTATCTCTACTAGTCTCCCCTTTATAGTATTTAAAAATATTAATATTTAAAGACTTTTCTACTATTTAGATACTAATATTAATTTTCTATTAGTATTAACTATATAGAATAATATTAAAGTATAAAAGATTAAAATTATAGAAAATATTAAAGAAACCCTTATAAAGAATATATCTAACTATTTATTATATCTAGATATATAGTTATTACTAAGAAGGTAAAGCTTCCTTACTATAAAGGCTTTTTAGATTACTTAGGACTTTAAGTACTAAAATTAGTTAATAGCTTTTAATCCTATTCCCTATAAATATATAAAATAAAATCTTTTAATAAAAATCCGTTAGATAATTAAGGATTATAATATTTTAAATAGAATAGTCTCTCTTATAATAAATAATACTTTAAATAATAAATAAATAAAAGTAGAGCTAACTAAGACTATTAATAAAGAGAATTATTAATACTTTTAGAATAAGTAGGTTTTTAAGCTTATTCTATACTTTATATATATTATCTAGCTATCTCTTAAAGATCTTCTAGGAAAAATAAAGATTAATCCTATAAATAATAAGTTATAAAAAGAATAGGACCTAAACTTAGAGCTTAAGAAGTATAAAAGATATAAGTCTAAGCTAGATCTTATTATTATACTTATAAAGGTATATTATCCTAATATAATAAAGACTTAGAACTAGTTATAATTATAGTAGTTATTATAGTAGTTAACTATACTAAATTTATTAAAATTATAGGTCTAATAAATTATAGTATATATTAATACTAGTAAGACTAGAATATTAGCTTTTAATAAGATATAGTAAGATCTATCTAAGAACTCTAATTCTAATAAGTTCTAACTACTAAAATATATCTAAGATATTATAACTTACTAGAGTTTTATATATATTATACTTTTATAGTTTCTTAGGTTCTACTATTCTATTACTACTTTTTTAAATAAGTTTTCTAATATACTATAGTTTCTCTATATTATAGAGACTAAATAGAAGTAAATTAAATATTTAATTATACTTTACTAATCTTTTCTTAGTTATATATAGCTTATTAGTATCTCTAAGGACCCTATAATCTATTATATATTAGTTATTTATAATAAATTACTATTATATCTTAAGTAAATAGAGGAGAAGCTAAAACTTAAGTAGTTTTCTTAAAAAAAGTAACTATTTACTAGTATTATAAATACCTAAGAAAAGCTAAAGAAGTATTATACTAATATAACTAGAAATCTTAGTAATCTTTATATCTTTATAATTCTCCTTTTACTTTATTTAAAATAATTTTACTTCCTTAGCTTTAAATAGGTAGTACCTACTAAAGAGACTTTATAGAATAATACCTACTAGGATAAATTTTAAAGGCTCTTTATAAGTAAGTATAAAGGAGTACTAAGTAACTATAAAGAAGATATAATATAGAATATAAGAGTTAACCCCCTAAGTATAACTCTTTTAAATATTAAGTCTTCTAAAAGAGATTTAAACGAGTTTAAAAGATATAAAAGTTATTATAAGTTATATTAAACCTTTTAGTAAATAATAGTTAATAAATTCTATATAAAGCTTCTAGTAACTCTAATATCTTAAAGGTTTAGAAGGAAATATTATTATAATTTCTATAAATTACTCTTATAGTAAGAAATATACTTACTATCCCTAGTACTAGTATATTAGTTAAAAGAGTCTTTAGTATTATACACGTATAGTATTACTTTAATAGAACTTTTATAGTAGATATATTTAATAAGATTATAATATTATAGCTCTATCTATAATAAATAAATATTAATATATTATCTATATAGGGTATATATAATAATATTAATATTAACTAGAATAAGGTACTTAAGGAGATAGATAAGGAGTTATAAGATATTAAGATTAATAATAGTAGCTTTATTAGTAAGACTAAAAATAGTTTAAATATTATTAGCTCTTAGCTAAAAAATAGAAAATTATTAACCTAACTATTATCCTAGTAATAGTCTATTAATAAAAGTAATAAATTACCTTAGAAAAGAAGTAACTTAAACCTATCTATTAATTAGATAGAGAGCCCCTTAAAGAGTAATAATAAGTTACTATAAGATAATAATAATAATTATAAAAAGCTAGATAATATTCTAGATTAAGAGCTTAACTAGAAGCCTAAATAGGAGTCTAGTAGTAAAGATAATAGTAGCTCTAAGACTTTTTCTAATAAAGAGTTAATCTCTAAGAGTAGTAAGTCTTCCTAAATATAAAATACTTATTAAGATAGTAGCTATAAATTTTTATTATTTTATTAAAAAGTATATATAACTACTATAATAACTACTATAATATTTATAGTAAATATATAATTATATAATTATTATTTTTACTAAGAATAGTATTAAAATAAATACTATTTATTTTAGTACTACTAATAGTTATACTATTTAAAATAGAGGAAAATACTATATTAAACTGCTTATTTTTTAGTGCTACTAAACCGTTCACGGTTTAGTAACGAATGGGCTTCCCCCGCACCAAACCACACCGTTCCAACCCCTAACTAGTTCTATATAAACTTAAGATAAGCTATTTTATATAATAGATAATAACTATATTTCTAATATATTAGAGAATAATAGTTAGGAATCTCTAACTAGGTATTTCTTAGTATCTACTTTATATTTAATAGAAAAGAGAACTACTAGTCTTCTATCTATAAGTATAGTAACTAAAACTAATAGCTATAAAGAAATAACTAGCTAAAGTACTAAAGAATTAATTAGTATATTATTAATTACTATTAAATAATTAATATTACTAGAATACTATCTATTTAAAAGTATAATAGACTATATATTCTTATAGTAGCTTCTATACTCTAAATATAGCTAGTAGGATATTAATAGATTTTTTTTTAATAAAAGGCTAGTACTAATATATAATTTAATAAGTTTTAATTTAGTAGATAAATAGTAAGAGTTAATATATAATATACTAGATAGTATTAAAGATAATTATTAAAAGAATATAACTTTAAAAGTAAAAAGTAGTATAAAAGGATAAGATAGTATTAAATATTCTTTTTTTTATTAAGACTTACTTAAAATTATCTACTATCTTTTAAGGTATAAGCTATTCTTTAAGAATCTAATATATACCCTTATAAGATATTTTATCTATTATAATAATTAGAGAAACTATATCTATAGTAAACTCTATACTATAGATTAATAGTAGTAAATATAAGATTAACTTTTTAATAAAGCTACTATTATACCCTTATTAATTATAATAGATAAAATATAACTAAGTTAATACTATAGAGATTAATTAGTATAACTAGTATATTTAACTATTAATAATCTAAACTATATTATAAGGTAAAAATAAAGTAGCTTAACTATACTTTTACTAAATAATATTCCTATTATTTCCTTAGAAAAGAATATTAAGATTAAGGTTTACTATACTACTATAAGTATTATATTATAAAGTATTTATATATAATTAATTATAAAATATAAAACTAATTATAATTAAATATTAAAGAAGTTATTAAGGAAGAAACTTAAATACTATATACTAATAGTAAAATATATAGATATTATCCTATACTTACTAGTATATTAGTAGATTATAAGAAATAGGTTCTAATTACTAGAGTTAAAAGTAAAAGATACTATATAATTTATATAGTACCTCTTAATTAATAAAAAAATCTAAGAGAAAGTTAGCTAGTATAGATATATAAGAATATTATAGCTTAACTTATTATCTAAAGAAATAATCCTATTAAATAAAATAATAAGCTCTAGATTTATAATATTAAGAATTTTACCTAGGATTACTTACTTATTAATATTTATATAGTTATAGGAATAGATATACTATATTAATTATATAAAAGTATAGTTATATATCTTATTCTATAGATAATTAATATATTATAAACTATATATCTAAGCTAGAAGTAAAAGTATAGATAGAACTACTTAATTATTAATATATACCTATTAGAGTAATTAGATTACTATTATTAATAAGTTCTCCTATTTACTAGACTAAAGATATTTAAGGCCTTTAATAGTATAAAATAATAAATAAGTATTAAGTAGAAGATAATAATATAATAATTACTTTCTATAATTATACTATTACTATTATTAAGAAAGCTAATAGTTATTCTCTTTACTTATATAACTTTAAACTTTATTCTAATTATATAATACTATACTTATAATAAAGAGACTTTATACTTCTTAGATTATATAGTTAATTAGATAGATAAACTTAAAGAAGTCTTCTATAATATCTAATTAAGTAGTAGTAATACTAGTAAAAGATATTTTAATTTTTTTAAATTCTATATTATTATATATTACTATAAGTTTATTTAGCTATATAGTACTATAAATAATATAAATACTTTAATATTAGAAACTACTTATAAGTACTTAATTAAAGAGTTTTATAATTATACTAATAAGTAGGATAATTTTTTTACTTAAATAATTTATTATAATTTTAGGTAAATAAGGATATAAATATTAAAAAATAAATTATTATAAAATTCCCTATAGCTATTTAGTATAGCTAATAAACTAAATAAAATAAAAGTAATATAATTAATAGAAAAGAAAGATCTAAGTTAGTATAGCTAAATATATAGGCCTAGTAATAAAAAATATATATAAAGTATAGGATTAAAATATAAAGAATAGTAGTAAGTTAGCTAGATATATTAAAAATAGAAGCTACTATACTTTATTAATATTCTTATAATATTTATAATAAATTAGCGTAAAGAAGTTAATAAAAAGAGAATACTTAATAAAGAACTTAATAATAGGTAATTATAGTATAACTAAGCTAAAGAGTTATTAATTTTAATTTATTTTTTAATTAGATACTAGAAAGTATTAGATAAGGATTCCTTAAACTTAAAAATATTAGAGAAAGAGTATATTTACTACTATCCTAATTAGTAAGATAAGAAGCCTAAAGAATAGAAAAAGAATATAGTTTAGATTTAAGAATATCTAAGTACTAGCTTTACTAATACCTCTATTATTAATAGGAAATATATAAGAGAGCTTTATCTTATTTTTACTATTACTAATTATAAAAGGCTTAACTTAAAATACTAGCTACTATAGTATTTAAGAGCTTTTATTAAGTTATTTAAATTAAGAAATAGTAGGAAATATTATAATATTTATAGTATAATTAAATTAGAAAAATAAGCTATAAGTACTAGTATAAGAGTAAAATCTCTAAATATATATTATATTTATAAAATATTATATATATATTAGAGTATATATATTATTTTTATAATATTAATAAATAATAATACGTATTTCTTTAATCTATATATTAATTAGTAATAATTTAATAAGCTTTATAATAAAGATTAGCTTATAAAAGGAATAAGAATTATAATAAAAATAAAAAGAGAGTATATTTATTAGAAGAAGTAATATATAGAAATTAATATATCTTTCTTAATATACTTTATTAATATTTTTAGATATACTATTATATTTATAGATTATAGTTATAGCTATAGTTATAATTATAGTTATAATTATAATTTCTATATATATAAGTTTTTATATTTATAGTATTTAAAGTAATTAACTATACTATAACTTATTACTATAATTAGTTATAGTAATTAGCTATAGTATAATATTACTAGTTATAGTAAGTAGTTATAGTATTAATAACTATTATTACTAATTATAGTAAGTATTTATAGTAAGTATTTATAGTAAGTATTTATAGTATTAATAGCTACTATTACTATTTATAATAAGTATTTATAGTAAGTATTTATAGTAAGTATTTATAGTAAGTATTTATATTTATAGTAAGTATTTATAGTAAGTATTTATAGTAAGTATTTATAATAAGTATTTATAGTAAGTATTTATAGTAAGTATTTATAGTAAATATTTATAGTAAGTATTTATAGTAAATATTTATAGTAAGTATTTATAGTATTAATAGCTACTATTACTATTTATAATAAATATTTATAGTAAGTATTTATAGTAAGTATTTATAATAAGTATTTATAGTAAGTATTTATAGTAAGTATTTATAGTAAGTATTTATAGTAAATATTTATAGTATTAGTAGCTACTATTACTATTTATAGTAAGTATTTATAGTAAGTATTTATAGTAAGTATTTATAATAAGTATTTATAATAAGTATTTATAGTAAGTATTTATAAGAAGTATTTATAGTAAGTATTTATAGTAAGTATTTATAGTAAGTATTTATAGTAAGTATTTATAGTAAGTATTTATAGTAAGTATTTATAGTAAGTATTTATAGTAAGTATTTATAGTAAGTATTTATAGTATTAATAGCTATTATTACTATTTATAGTAAATATTTATAGTAAGTATTTATAGTAAGTATTTATAGGAAGTATTTATAGTACTAATATTTATAATAAGTATTTATAGTAAGTATTTATAATAAGTATTTATAGTAAGTATTTATAGTAAGTATTTATAATAAGTAGTTATAATACTAGTAGCTACTAAAAGAGATATTTTAGTATAATAGTAATAATATAATTATACTAATTATTTATAAGATAATATTTATACTAAGTAGTTTAATTAAAGTAAATATTAAATTTACTTAAATATACTAAAGTAAATTAAAATAGCTCTAAGTAATCTAAGTACTCTAAGCTAAAAAAAAAAATCTAAGCTAAAAATTGTTTTCCTAATATACTTTAAATTTATTATAGCTATCTTATCTATCTACTCTAATATAATAACGTATATAAGAGATATTTAGAGATTTTTATAAACTAATTAACTAGATAACTTTATTAACTTTATAAATAAGATTAAGAATATACTATTATTTAAAGCCTAAAAGAAGCCCTACCTAAATTAGAAGTTAGGTAGTAGATTAATAGTAATATTTAAAAGATAAGATAATAATAATTTAGATTTAGATTTATATTCTAGATTACTAGTACTATTTACTTATTATATATATAAAATAGTAGGTTATTAAGCTAGTAAATATAGGATAGTAAAGAAGGCCTAGAAAGAATAGCTAATTAATAGATTATTAATAGAGATATAAGAGATAGTATAATATTATATAAATAACCCTAAAAATAAATACCTTTATAGTAAATTCTATAGAGAAAGGGTTATAATAATAGTAATAATAAAAATAATAGAAAAATCCTTATCTATAATACTACTAGAGAAAAAGGATTATAGTAGTATACTTATTATACTTATAAGTTATTTATACTATATAGAAGATAGATTTTAGAATTCTATTCTTTAAGACTCTAGTACTAGTATTATAGTATTTAATAATCTCTTATAATTTAATAGCTATATCCTTTATAATAATTCTAATATTAAAATAGTACGTTTAATATCTAATATAAAAATATTAGGTAAAAGTATAGCTAAGTTTATAATTAATACTAGTAGTAGTAGATAATAATAAGTTTAAATTAAAGCTTTATATATACTAAATACTCTAGCTAATCTTATCTCTTATAGCTTTATAAAAATAAAAGGTCTCTAGCTTAATAATAAAAATAATTAATATTACTAGAAGGATAATAATAATCTCTACTACTAACTTATATTAAAATATAGCCTATATTTCTTTAAAGATAATATAAATAATAAATTTAATACTTACTCTATTAATAATATAAGGCTCTATCTAACTATATTAATAGCTTTAGATAATATTTAGTATTAATATACTAGCTACCCTAGGCCTAAGATATTAAGTAAGTATATAGAATATAATCTTAGTATTAATATTACTAGCCTATAAATAAATAAATATAAGACTTATACGTAATTAAAGATTAAGTAAATAAAGTAGAAAGAGCTATAGAGATAATAATTATCTATTCCCTTTAGGTATTTAATATAGGATTACTTTATAATAATAAAGATATATAATAGTTATAAAGGTTATATACTATATATATATAGGATAACTAGTATTATACTAGTAAATATAATATTAGATAGATTAATAAATACTTTATTAGATAATTAAATTTATATAGATATATATTTATATAGGTAATTTAACGTCTAGATAATAATTATTTAATCTAATAATAAGCTCTTATATAATACCTAGATATAGTATTATATAAATAAAGAAGATATTAAATTTATATTAACTAGTCCCTATATACCTTACGAGAATCTAGCTAAGTATAGTAGTAATATTATTAGATAAATAATTAAGATATTATTTATTAAATTAAAATTTAAAGCTAAGTTATAGCTATTAATTATTAGTACTACTACTTTCCTAGCTAATTATATACTTTATTATAAGTTTAAATAATAGTTATCTTTTAAAACTCTTATAAAATAGTTAAGAGAAGAAAATAAATAATAATTTACTTATATCCTAGATAATCTAAAGATAAATCTTATATTTTTAAAAGTATATAGCTATAAGGCCTATATACTATATTCTACTATCCTATATAATATAGATAAGGTAAAGATAAAGATAAATTTAAAAGCTTATATTAGTTAGCTAATAGGTTATAAATTATTATCTTAATATATTCTCTAGGTTCCTAAGCTAAAGAGAGTAATTAATATACCTTATATTATCTTTAATAAATTTATTATATATAAATAGTACTAATATACTATTCTAATAGTTAAGGAGCGTTAGATAATTTAATAGATAGTAGGTAATATTATAGGAAAAAAAAATTTTAATATAAATAAAGAGTTTAATTAGTAGATAAATTTAGATAAATTAATAAATATTAATCTAGGGGGTAGAGAATAGGAATAGAGATAGGGAGATAAATTTATAGGAGATATCTAAGATAATAAAGATATTTATTAATAGTAGTTAATTATACTAGAAGAGATACTAGAGCTAATAGCTTTAATATTAATATTAATATTAACGATATAAAAGCTATATTTAAAGATTAATAGATTAGATAAAATAAATATTATTAGTAGATATATACGTTTATCTAGATCCTTAAATATTTAAATAATTATTTAAGTTATTTATAATATCTTACTAATAAATTTATTACTTTATAGAGATATAATTCCTTTACTACCTAAGTATTATACTAATCTTATAAATTATCCTTTATATAAATACTTTAAGAGAGCTAAAATTAAAGAACTTATAACGTTATAGTAATATAGAATAGTAATAGAAGTCCTAATCTCTAAAGCTTATATAATTAATATAGAAATATTAGGATTATATTAGGTATATATATATAAATTCCGTCTAATAGGTTATTTTATAAAGGTAAAGGCTTAAATATATATTTATAGAGATTAAGAGGCTAAAAATAGTATACTTACTTATATTATTACTCTTATAATACGTACGTATAGAATACTTATCTTAATAGCTATTAAATTTAAATATAGACTATTATAATTTAATACTAAAGGAGCCTTTATAATCCCTAAGTTAGATTAATTAATTTATATATAAATACTACTAGGTTATATAAAAATAGGACAAATTTAAAAGCTAAATAAGGCTCTTTATAGATTAAAAAGATTACTAATCTTATAGTATAAATATTTAATAAAGTTTCTTAATAAATATAGTATATATATATATAGAAAGGATTTATATATTATTAGTAATAGTAAGATTATTATCTTTTTCTATATTAATAATATTAATATTATATACTACCTAGATAATAAAATATACTAGTAGAGTCTATATATAAGGATAAAGCTATTAAAGCTAATAGGTAGAAATAAATTAATATACTTTTTAAAGATATAATTTATACGTAAAGGAAATAGAGCTTAGATAATTTAAAATAACTATATTATAGAGGTAGCTTATAGGTATAAACTATTAAATAAATAGAAAGGGAAGAGGCTAATAATACTATTACTAATAAATTTAATATAATTATTAGATTCCCTAAATACCTTACGAACTTATAAATATCTTAGCTTAATTAGTATAATACTATATATAGCTATTATAACTCATCTAGATATTATAGCTTTAGTAGTAAAATGTTATAAATTCGACGTATCCTAGAAGCAGGGTAATGCTTCTAGGCCCTATTCTCTTTCTATACCTATTATACGTATAGCTCCCTATAATATATAACCTACTCTAGATTACTAGGTAGTAATTTAGGCTATATAACTTCCTATACTTTCTATCTATCTTATCTTTTATACTCTATACTTCTTTAACTTTAGGCTAGTAGTAAGGTCTTATTACTAGACTTTATAAACTAGTATACTACCTATTCTTATAGCCCTCTATATTTATAAATATATTTTTTAGAGCTTTATATATTACTATCTCTTTAGTAAATTATTCTTATTAATTTATACTTCTTATTTCCTATCTCCTATTAATTTATAGTATTAATAATTTACTCTTAATCTACTAGTTATTTTATTAATTACCTATTTATCTATATTTTAGAAGCTTATCCTATCTATCTAGCTATAATACGTTATAAGCTCTAAAGAAAATTTTTAGTCTCCTAGGAAATTATATAATTATAGACTTTTTTAGAGTATCTAAATAACCTCTAATTAATAATCTATTCTATATACTAAGTTTATTATTAGTAGAGCCTATTAACTAGTTTCTATCCTATCCCTAGTCCCTTAACTTTTTAATTAAGTAATTCTTAACTATATCTTTTATATCTATAATATCTTAGCCTAAAACTATAATAGTAGACTCTTTTAGTATAAATACTTTAAACCCTAAGCTATTAAATAAATAAGTTCTTTACTATATAGTAAAGATAATAAGTATAATAATAATTTATTAAATAGCTTTTTCCTAAACCCCTTTTCTAGTAATAATTAAGTTAAAGAAGATACTTAATATTTTAATATTCTTAGGTACTAGTATCTAGAATACTAAGGACTTAAAATACTTTAAGACTAGTCTAATATCTAAGTTTAAACTAAATATAGACTACTTTTTATCTATTAATTCCTATATTAACTATATATTCTTCTACTTAGAGGGTTATACTATATTCCTATATTTAGAAAAAGTTATTTCCTATTAGTATAATAACTAGGAGTAACTTACTAATAAACTAAACCTAGTATCTAATAATCTTAATTTTAATTTTATATACTCTTACTATTTATTATTAATAAAATAGGCTAACTACTAGTTTACTAATTATATTATAAACTTTAAGCTTATTACTTATAAAATTCTATTTAAAAAATATTTTTAAAAGTAAATCCTCTACTTATTTCTATTCTATAAACTTATAGACTATCTTTCTACTATAGACTTCTATCTATTAGACTTTAACTCTCTAGTTTAGGAATATTTTTATTAAGATAATCTACTTTATATTATAACTAATAAGTTTTAATCTTTATACTCTACTATTTATTTTATTATTTTTACTTTAGTTTCTATTTTTATCTTTACTATTATTATCTCTACTTTAGCCTCTATTTATATATCTACTTTTTTAGCCTTAATTAGTAATCTAATAGATCTTAATTATAAAAAAGAAGAGGTTTAGTATACTAGTATTTATCTATACTATAAGTAGTATAGCTATTTAATTTATAACTATTTAATTTACTTTACTTACTAGATTTTTATCTATACTTTTAACTTATTTTTATTTTACTCTTTATCTCTATTTTTAAGTATTTTATATAGTAAAGCTACTAAAGGATAAAAAAAAGATTAGTTTTTAGTTTAAGTTATAACTAGAGATAAACCTAGTAGAAAACTACTAATTAATATTATAAAAAGGATAAGCTAATTTATTTAAGAAATATTTTCTTTACTATAGCTAGTAGTAGTAGATATAAAACCTCTAAGTAATATATTCCTATCTTATTAGTATAGCTATTTTCTAAACCTTATATATATATACTATATTAAATAAATAAAATAAAATACTATTTTACTCTTATAGATTCTAGTACTACCTTTAGTATATTAATTAATAAAAATCTTATTTATACTTTAAACTTATCTTATTATTTATTAAACTAATCTTAAACTTATACTAGATTTAATAACTCCTATATATAAATTATATAATATATAAACTTTAAAGTAATCTTAGCTAGTATTTATAAAAAAGATATTACTATATATATTTACTCCTATCTAACTAAAGAAGTTATTTTAGGAATTTCCTAGCTCTATTAATATAATTTAAAAATTACCTAGTTAAGTAGATTAGTTAAATTTAATTTTTTATTTTATAGAGACCTCTATCTATAATCTAACTTAAGATATCTACTAAGTATCTAAAGTAAAGGGACTCTTTTTAAATATATTAACTTTATTCTTATTAATATTTCTACGTTAGATATAGAAGAATTTTATAGTAAGATAAATAACCTAGATAATTAGCTTAATAAGATTAATATTACCTAGGTTAAGAAGAAAATATAAGTAGATATAAAGAAGTCTCTTTATAATAAGCCTTTATTAGATTTTTTAAAACTACTATTATATTTATAAAAGTATTACTATCTATTTTTATTTATTAAGACTAATATTTTATTACTATACTATCCTAGAGTTAATTATAATATTAAGCTAATAGAGAGAGTTATTCTACTAAATAACTAACTTTATAAAATAAGCTAGTCTAAGCTCTAGATTCTTTAAAAATACTTATAAGAGAACCTAGAGAAAGGCTATATTTATCTATCTACTAGTTTTACTACTAGTTCTATTTTATTTATTAAAAAGCCCTCTAGTAGCCTTTATCTTTATATTAACTATTATAAGCTTAATAAGGTTACTATTAAAGACTAAATCCTATTATCTATTATAAAGAAATTATTTACTTATCTTATCTTATTCTAGTACTTTACTAAGGTAGATATTATTTTTATATTTAATAAGATTTATATTAAGAAAGAAAAAGAGTAGTTTACTATATTTTATACTTATTATAGCTTATATAAATACTTAGTAATACTATTTAGCCTCTATAATACTTTATTAATATTTATCTACCTTATAAATAATATAATTAGAATTAATCTTTTAGACTAAGCTATATTTCTATATATAGATAACTTACTAATATATTTATATATCCTAGAAGAATATTATTATTATATCTTTAAAGTTTTTAATTACTTACTTACTACTAGACTATTCTTAGATCTTAATAAGTTAGAATTTAAGGTTTAAATAATATACTACCTAAGCTTTATTCTAGAAGCTAGAAATAGTATCTAAACTAACCCTAAAAAGATAATCCTAATTATCTAGTAGTAATTACTAAAGATAGTTAAATAAGTCTACTTATTTCTTAGTATAGTTAATTATTACTATTATTTTATTAAGGGGTTTTTTTAGATAGTAAAGCTACTTACTAATTTAATAAAGAATTTATATAAATTTAAATAGAGTCTAAAAGTATAATAATCCTTTTAAATTATTAAGAATAGACTTACTAATACTTTAATTCTTATATACTTTAACCTAGATAAACCCTATATAGTAGTAACTAATATTTTTAACTTTATTTTTAATACTATTTTTAAGTAGCTAATCTCTAATAATATTATTAACTTATAGTTATTTTACTTTATTATTTTTTTCTTATCTAAGTACTTAAATAATAAAACCTAGTATAATACTTATAATAAAAAACTTCTTATAATTATTAAAGCCTTTACTAAGTAGTATATTAAGTTAGAAGGAAGTAGATACTAAATCTAAATCCTTTATAACTATAAGAATCTATAATACTTTATTACTATCTATATCCTTAATAATTATTAAACTTATTAGTCTAAATTCCTATCTTATTTTAATTTTAAAATCTAATACTTCTCTAGTTACTAAAATATAGAAGTTAATACTCTATCCTAATATAAATAAAATAATATTAATAAAAAATATAAAGAAACTTTATTTTTATTTAATCTATTTTATTTACTATTAACTAGTCTACTCCTATCTAATTACCTAGAGTATAATCTTAAGGATAAAGACTTAATCCTAGAAAAAGAACTATAAGCTACCTATTACTTTACCTCTAATAATAACCCTATAAAGGAAATTTCCTTATAGTTAGCTACTAGTATATATTAAAATAAATATCTACTTACTAACTACTCCCTTAATAAATATAGATTTATTTAGTTTTAATATTATATTTAGATATTTTTATCTAAGAACCTATACTATTAGATTATTAAGAAAAATTATAGTTTACTACTTATTAGCTATTTTAGAAAGACTAAAACCTATACTTAAATTAAACTAGTATACTACTAGCTAAAGATAAATTAAGATATTTTTTATTTTTTTATAATTATTACTTTTACTAATAATTAAAGCCTACTTATTAAATATTTAGATAACTTCTATTTTTATCTATATTAAAGTAATACTAGTAAGACCTAATTATAGATTTTATAATAGAACTACTTATTATAATAAATTTAATACTTTATTAAAATATAATAAGTATCCTTATAGTAGTAGATAAACTATTAAAAAAAAATATATAATTCTTTATATTAGTATAATAGCTAAGTACTTAGCTAATATCTTTATCTAAGATATTATCTACTTATATAGTCTACTTAGGTTAATTATAATAAACTAAAGAACTTAATTTATAGAAGAATTATAGTATAAAATCTACTATATACTAAATATTAAATATTTACTTATATTAGTTTTTTATTTATAATTAGATAGCTAGTCTAAATATACTAACTAAAATATTAAATAATATTTATAATATCTTATTAGCTTCTTTTAAAAAGACTAGTTTAAATAGTATTAAGTACTTAAATTTATTAGAAACTTAGCTCTTTATTTTACTACTAGTATATCCCTATTTAAGGCTAATAAGGGCTTTAATTTACTTTATTCTATTAAATTAGTTTATTCTTCTAAAGCTTTATCTACTCTTCTATCTTTAATTATAACTCTAATAGGTAATATTCTTTATAATATAAGAAATAAGTTAGCTTTTATCTATTAATTTATAGTTAATAGCTCTAGTAGAACCCTATATTTAAACTACTAGATTAATAATATAGTATAGCTTTTTATAAAGAATCTTTACTTTAAGAGGTTATTACTAAAGCTAGATAATAAGTAGATTAGTCTATTCTCTATATAGAAAATTATTAATAGTAGAGCTTATTAACTAGTCTTTTTTCTTTAACTTTATATATATTTTATTTTTTATATTAGTTTACTTTATCTTACTATAACTAATCTATTAAATAGTTAAGAAAATAAGAATAATAACTTTAGCCTAATTATTAATAGTAAATAAGTAATTAAAGATATTATTAATTTTATTTATTATAGAAGAGATTAGTACTATATTATTAAATAGCTTAATTAGATACTAAAATATAATATAAAGAAACCTCTTTTTAACCTTTTTTTATTTATAAAAAATATTCTTATTAGTTTTAAATAATAGATTAGAAAATTTAATCCTACTTAAAGACCTTATAGTATAAAAAAGGAGTAATATTATAAATTTAATATATTTTAGAAATAAGGTAATACTTCTAGACCTTATCCTCTCTTTATATCTATTATATATATAGTTTTCTATAATATATAGCCTACTTTAGATTACTAAATAGTAATCTAGGTTATATAACTTCTTATACTTCTTATCTATCCTATCTTCTATATTCTATATTTCTTTAATTTTAGGTTAGTAGTAAAGCTTTACTATTAAGCTTTATAAACTAGTATACTATCTATTCCTATAACCCCTTATATTTATAAATATATTTCTTAGAGCTTTATATATTACTATCTCTTTAGTGAATTATTCTTATTAATTCGTACTTCTTATTTCCTATCTCCTATCGATTTGTAGTATAAAACTAGCTAAATTCGTAATATCTTCTACTAAAGAGTATTTATATATAGTATATAGATATCTTACTTATTTATTCTATACTTAATTTTATACTATCTCCTTCCTAATATTATTAGATTTATATAAATATTATAGTAATATATTATTTAGTAGATTCCTAGGAAATAGATATTCCTATTAGGAATATTTAATAAAGTTATTTAGTACCTATATCTTATAAAAAATAGGAAAATAAGTAACTATTATAATTTTATCTATAGAGGTAAAGTTATTAATACTATTTTATATTATAAAAAAGTAGATAGTACTAGCTAGACTATTTAATAATATTAAATTAAAGCTTAATAATAAGCTAACTCTCTTTTATAATAATCTTTAAATAATTTAATTAGTAAAGGAGCTTAATACCTAGCTAATAATAAAGCTATAGTATATTAATATTTATAACTCTTAGCTCTAATAAGAAGTATAATAATTATAAATCTTTATTAAATAAAAGAAGATATTAGAGATACTTACTAATAGGTTTATAAAGCTTTTAAATCTATAGTTATATATATAATTTATTAAGTATCTTAGCCTAGAGGATATAAAAGATAAATTAAATTAATTTATATATTATTTTATTATTTTATACTATTATAACTTTTTAATTAATAGCTTTAAATTTTATAGATTAATCTCTATAAAGATTAATCTAGGGGGTATATTATATAATAGGGGATAAATATATCTTTACTAGTAATTTATAGGAGGATTTCTATAGTTAGATAGATGAATACACACACGATTATTCGTCACAATTAATAGCTTGTATTCGTGACAGTATTCCGTACACCGTACGTACATCGTAGATAGTTTCATTCCTTCCTTTAATTTTTCCTCTCTTTAGTATTACCGGGTAGCTATTAGGTTATAAGCCCTTCCTCTGTGAAGCTGCTAGCTGTATAGTAATTATAAATTTATTCGTCTACTTGTTTACGTATAATGTCTCCGTGTATTGTATTAACGTCCGTCACAACATGTGAAACTACTGACAACCACCTTTAACGACCTAATAATAGGGGCGTAAAATACGGATAGACGACCTAGTCGTACGGAGTAGGTATTTATAAATAGCATCAAGGACCTAAAAATAGGCGTTAAAATATGTACACCTTTGACGGCCGCGTACGAATCGACAGAACACTCTATAAACGCTACGGCGTCATTCATTTATTCATCGATCCATCCATACGTACATACATACGTACTACAAGCCCCTGTGTACTAGCAGTAACAGGAGGACAACCTACCTAATTCTTATCCGCCCGCATCAAGGATACAATATTCGCTATAGAAATCACGCAATCCTTTCCTCTCTCCGTACGACAACCGATTGACGACCAATTCATATGAATAACAGCGTTCAAAATCAATATCATACGAATCCAGCCAGCTTCATTACGGCAGGAATTCATCCATTCATCGACGCGCGTACGAACAGCGTTTAATTCAACGACATCACAGTCACAGCCAACGACGGTAAAGGCATTCAAGTCAACGACGTGCGTACGAGTTTACGACGTCAAGTTCATTCATATTCGTTTCAAAACTGGCCAGCTTCTTTATAGCGTTCATACGATATCTAATAAGCTCTTATAGCTTCATTCATAGATAGTTTCACTTTTTTTTTTTTGGTACGAGCGATTGGCTAGTTACTTCAGCTTCATATACGGATATCTATTCACTTATTCACCATCTACGCTGAAGAGGGCTGTTAGTGTTATACACGTGATTCCGCTGTTCCCCCTGGTATACATACATCTTAGATAGATTCATTTCTTCCTTTCCTTTCTCCTTTCTTCAGTAGTACCGAATGATCATCAAAGATGAATCAAACTTTTTGACATCAGTTGGAAAGGATCTCTAAACGGTTTGCTTTCTAATCGGAGATGGTCTTCAATAGACTATTAAGCGTATACTCTCAAGACAGTATTCAGTTCAGACACTACTAAATATGGGGTTTTCCGCTTCGGCTTCATGTACAAGTAGAAGCTAAGAAAATAGCTTTTCAATCTGTTTAATTTATAGCATCGAGAAAGCACTTCTATCGAAATCTCCGCAATCTCCAACACGTATCCGGCTAGAAGTTCAAATTGAAAAATGAGAAATCGTCAAGCTCGACACGTTGCCTACATACAGATATGCATAATTGTTTTAATTTCAAAGTTGATTGGCAGCATTGAAATCATGCAGCGCTTCAGCTACACGTTTTGACATAGTCTTTTCTCCCTCACGAACCCAAATACGGGGATCGTAATACTTCTTATTTGGCTTATCCGGACCATCAGGATTGCCTACTTGTTGCATCAAGTAATCTTTCTTATTGAGAACATAATCTCTGATGCCTTCAAGATAAGCCCATTGCAGGTCAGTGTCAAGATTGACCTTAACAACTCCATAAGTAATTGCACTACGGAACTCATCTTTAGTTGAGCCAGAACCGCCGTGAAAGACGAGGAAGACGGGTTTATCATCCTGGCTATCCGTTTTCTCCTTCACGTATTTCTGATGTTTCTGTAGGAGCTCTGGATGCAATTTGACATTCCCAGGTTTGTACACACCATGTACATTTCCAAAGCCAGCAGCTATGCTGAAATAAGGCGATATCGGCTTTAAAGTCTTGTAAATCTCGTAAATGTCTTCTGGTTGTGTGTATAGACTGTTGTTGTCAACGTCCTCATTATTCACACCATCTTCTTCGCCACCAGTTATTCCTATTTCCTGCCAAACAACTATTAGCACCGTTTATGAATAAAATTAATGGGCATACGGCATACCATTTCTAGCCACTGCTCCATTGGTGCCATTCTCTTCAAGTATTCAGCTGTTGTCTTTATATTATAGTCCACGGGGTCCTCTGACAAATCAATCATATGACTGGAGAATAGCGGTTCGCCATGTTTCTTGAAATTCTCCTCATCAGCATCAAGCATTCCATCAAACCAAGGCAATAGCTTTTTTGCACAGTGGTCTGAATGAAGCACAACAGGTATATTATAGACGGGAGCAATGGCACGGATGTAATGAGCTGCAGCTACAGCACCGGCGATAGAGGCAGCTTGATCGCCATTGGAGACACCCTAGTTGTTCGGTCATTCTAATGATACAATGTTGTTAACTACAGATTGCATACTTTTCCAGCGAAATATGCTGATCCGCCTTGTGACACCTGGAGAATTAGAGGGGACTTGTTGTCTCTGGCTGCTTCAAGTGCAGCAACTACTGTAGATGAAGACGTAACATTCTTGTGATATTATGGTCAGAAATGACTTATGTTGAGTGATAGACAACA
The DNA here is from genome assembly GCA_965214995.1 of Trueperaceae bacterium. Taxonomy (GTDB): domain Bacteria; phylum Deinococcota; class Deinococci; order Deinococcales; family Trueperaceae; genus CBDCCT01. Next base: position 591,261 of record CBDCCT010000002.1, on the reverse strand, counting down.
TCTCACAATGGCCGGGATTGCAAACTCTTTTTTTTGACAGTAATTGAAGAGCTGCACTGTTTAGCACATTTTAGCTTGCAAAAAAGCCGATATCAATATTTACATCAAGAACGTCTTTGCCATATATAACGCCGGCTTTTCTTTTCAAGATGTCCTGAAGTCCCATTCTGTACACTCTCAGTCGACTTTTTCTTACTTTTTTATTGAATGGTAGGTGGGGTGATTATCTTGACAGAGCGCGAATGAATTGACTGCATGGAGTTGATTACTAAGTATACGGTATACTTTGTGGAGCTTGGTAGGAAAATCTACTGATGCATCTCAATTCAAGCAATTGGGCAAGCTATAGGTTTCGCGAAAATGGCAACTTTGTTCAGGACAGTCTCGCGATCGACTCTGGCTAGGCCTGTGGTAGGTGTCTGATGCTGGCTTGCTACATGATAGAGCTAATGGCCACAGAAATTTGGCATTATAGGACAATCCGTACAGAAACGCTCTCTATCAATTCACGAATATCTATCTGCTAATCTTTTGAACACTGTACGATAATCATCTACAAAACAAGTGTATCCAAGCTAAGATCTTCAGTACGGCATCGGGGTTCCATATGGCGAGGTAGCGACAACACCTCAGGGAGCAGAAGATGTTGCAAAGAAGATTGGTACTTATTAGCAGAGTCCAATTGTATGCGCTAGAGGCTAAAACATTCGGTCAGGGGGTGATGACATGGTCATAAAGGCACAAGTCCTCGCTGGCGGTCGAGGTAAAGGCACGTTTGACAATGGCTTTAAGGGTGGAGTAAGGGTGATATACTCGTAAGCTACTCTGTACGTTTGCGGCGCATATTATCTAACACTTATACCAGACCCACGGAAGCCAAAATTCTTGCAGAGCAGATGATAGGTCACAAACTTATCACGAAGCAAACTGGAGCTGATGGTCGACTTTGTAAGGCTGTATATATTGTAGAACGAAAGTTTGCGCGTAGAGAATTTTATCTGGCTATAATCATGGACCGGGCTACGCAAGGACCAGTGATTGTAGCCTCTTCTCAGGGAGGAATGGATATTGAAACCGTAGCCAAGGAGAACCCAGAAGCCATCATCACTAAACCGATCAACATACATACAGGAGTAACCGACGATCTTGCAAGAAGTATCGCACAAGAGTTGGGATTTTCAGATCAATGCACCGAAGACGCAAAGGATACGATCCAGAAATTATATAGAGTCTTTATGGAACGAGATTCAACGCAAATCGAGATAAATCCATTGTCAGAGACCACTGATCATCGAGTACTCTGTATGGACGCCAAGCTAAACTTCGACGATAATGCCGAGTTTCGCCAAAAGGAAGTATTCTCATGGAGGGACAAGACACAGGAAGATCCTGATGAGGTTAAAGCAGCCGAATTCGGACTTAACTTTATTAAATTAGACGGTGACATAGGCTGCCTCGTCAACGGTGCTGGGCTGGCTATGGCCACAATGGACATCATCAAGCTCAACGGCGGTCAACCTGCTAACTTCCTGGATTTGGGTGGTGGAGCTACGCCAGAAGCTATCAAACAAGCATTTGACTTGATTACGAGTGATCCAAAAGTTACTGCTATCTTTGTCAATATCTTTGGTGGAATAGTGCGTTGCGACGCAATTGCGGCTGGGCTAATATCGGTAGTAAAAAGCATGAATCTCCGAACTCCAGTTATCACACGGCTCCAGGGTACCAATATGGAACAAGCACATAAACTCGTAGGCGTCTCTCAGTAACATGTATAATGTATATCCTACTAATGCTACTAATGCAGATTAATGATTCGGGTTTAAAAATATTTTCTATTGATGATCTTCAGAGTGCTGCAGAGAAATCCGTGCAGCTTTCGAAAGTTGTTAAAATGGGTATGTATTATAAGCATTATTTGGAACCGTGTTGAGCTAACATAAGTTTGCAGCTCGCGATATTGACGTCGGTGTTGAATTTACTCTTGGGATTTAATCATATAGACAATTGGCATTTGCATTACTTTCAAAGTTTTTTGTATATTATATTGAAATTTTTTTTTGTGTTTACCAACCAAACCTACCTTTATTATCATTATTATCATCGTCTTCATTTCATGATTACAAATTGTCTACACTGCTAAAGAATTAAATGTAGACAACAGCGAATGAAATAAACAGATTTTATGAAGGCTACCTTACAGGAAAGCACACCAACCAATATACATAGCGGCTAGCCTTGCAGGATCGGTGGCCATGGTGATTAACGCTTCTACGTAACCTTCAACGCTTAGTGGTACACTTTCTCCTCGCAAGAAACCCTCTAGCTTCGTTTTGACGCTCTCCAACACCTCCGGGGGAGATTCGGGAACACCAGGCACAGGGCGCTTTTTCTTCCCAATAAAGTCTGCAGTTGGATCGTGAAGAAACGTTTCCAAAATTGTCATAAGTGTGTCTTGATGCTGACGTAGAATCGTAAGAGTGAGCTCTGCTGCTCTACGAAATGGACCTAAATGCTGCATTAGCATGGAAATATCGTGACTAGCTCGCTTGAGATTATACCTTCATAACCGTAGGGGCCCATTGCATCAACCATATTGTGGGTGAGTCTAAATGGCACGACTTCAGGTTTGTCGAAAGTTAGACCCTTTACAACATTAGTCTTGTTCCTGTTTGAGTACCAAGATCGTCTAACCTTATCAAAAAGACAGTTGAAATCCACGTGTAATACTCCACCGTGACCCTCGCGAAGAAGTAAATTCTCACCATGTCGGTCACCAAGACTAAAAGCCAATAAGTATATAGAGAAAACATGGAATGAGAAGAGCTGACCCTAAAACATGTCCGACGATAGACATCACTGCGGTTGTTCGGCTAAACCTCAAGCGAGCAGAGTACCATGCTTCTGGTCCTGGAAAAGTCTCGATGAACCATTCGTAGAGTACGGGTTGAAATCTGTTACTGTTAGATACATCATTCCTTAAACGCTGCTTATGAAATTACTTAGGAAGAATCTGATTCGTGAATATATGAAGGTTCTCAGGAGCTTCAGCTGCCTCAGCCAATAGTACTCTGAGTTCCGAATACTTTTAGTTTACAGATCAATTAGTTCAAGCAAGTTTTATTCGTTCATGTTGTTTTCACTTACATCAATTCGAATGTTTTTTTGGCGATATAATTGCAAGATAATGTCTCGAAGTGGTTTTAGATCATCCACCCATTCTATTGTGCCACATTCTTCATTCAAAGGTGTCACGCCATATGTTTTAATTACTTAAACAATAAGTATCTTTGTGAATTCATTACTGACAAACATACTTAGCTGACGCTTGCTGGCCTCAACATCTCTTTTCAAGGCACGATTAATCATAGAATTAAATTCCATTAGCCGTTGGTCCTTTCTCAGGTCGTCTTTTGGCTTGCAAAGAAGACCATAGAGCAAACCATCAGAACCTCGTACGGTAATTTTTCTAGGTCTTTGCAAAGAACTTAAAATAAGAACATCGTCCATGAATGCTAAATTGCGTTAGCTTACAGCCAAAGCTCAGTAATGTCCAACACACCATGAACAGTAGTAGGCTTTGGCGAGAACGCTTTATGCGTTCTCATATGCTGTATGTCGTGAACCAGAGGAAGATTGAGCGTAAGAGCACTTTCGATTGGAACTACAAGAGAAGAAGGAGCAACTTTGTGATAGAAACCAAGATCCCTTGACAAGCTGACATGGCTAACTTTTGGCTCTACCGGAGCCTCGCATGCTCTTAATAGCTGGTCAGAAAGTTTCTGGCCGTTAATGATCATAGCACGCAAATCAGAGGAACTGCCATCCGAGCGTGGTTTCTTACCATACTCCTTCAATAAATCAGTTTACTGATAACATTTTAACTTGTAACCAACCTTCAACTTATTTAACAAGCTAGTACCACGACCAGCGCGTTCGCCTTTTGAAGATTTTGCAACTGCGAGAAGGCTCCAGAGGGCCTGCTGTGGATGTGTAGCTACCATCTTGACTATCATCATAGCAAGTACCTCGTATACTCTCTGGTTCGCGTGACTTATCCTTGATAGTAGCTGGGGAAGCGCAATATAGAACTATGCTCGCGTGTTAGATACCACTTTGAGTGAAAGTCTTTCGTATTAGTTACAGTATAGGCCGGAAGCCTCTCAATATATTTCTTCAGCTGTTTATGCATTGTTTCTAGAGTTTTGGACCTTTGCTCATGTTGTCTCGTGCTAATCCATGCCGTCAGTCTTTAAGTCATTTTAATGATTGTCCTACTAACTCTGTAGGCCGCTGCCCTCCTTTATACACTTCTGCTCCCAAATCTAACCATAAAGTAATGATTTTTGGTATAGTTTGATAGAAATATTTTGTTCCATAATGCACACAAAGCAGATAATGCTGCACGACATACCAGGCTAGCTCCCCAGAAACGCTATTCGGTTCGTCAAAAAGTATAAAATATACAGTCATGAAACTTACAAAGCTTTGCTCTGTTTGTTTGTTGGCAGCCGTCTCTCAGACTCCAATAATTTGTTGTAGTGCTTTCCTATGTAATAATAACCTTTATCCCACCTATTAAATCGATCAGTAATTGTAGAAGCTATAATCATGTTCTGAAATACTTGTTAAAAGCTTTGCTTGCAGAAGCATAAGTATCGAGAATTGTTTGAGATTGTGTCTGCCCAGAGCGCTCAAGCCATTTGCCAAGTAGAAGGCGTGCCTATTTTTGTCAGCCAGACATCGCATTTTGGTGTGTAGACACACCTGTGCGTTAGTAATGTTCTGTTCTGCTTCCATATTCATGACTGCTTGTCCTTCGATGCCATCAGGGTTACCTCGTTGCTCAAACGCATCTACCGCGATAGCTCTTTCCAGTAGTTTGATCGCTTGCCTATGATGTCCTTCTTTCCAAAGTAGTCTGGAATGCTCTATCTTTGCAGATTCATCTCCAAAGCTTGCCGCCTTCAGTACCGAATTGAAGGCAATTTTGGTAGTGTTTGCTTTCCGAGCTAGCCGTGCACTCTGCAACCACATGGCTGCGATATCGGCTTTCCGGGAGGCCGATCTTTATACTAAAATTAGATAAATACTGTCATAAATGCTTATAAGATACGAACCCCGACAATTGTAAGACCGCTCGTCGAATGCTCAGTAAATACTCCTTTTCACTCAAATACGCCCCAAGAGTATTCAAACGCTTGTCCAAAACTATTGTGGTATTTTCGCGGTTATTTGCAGCAAAACCACCGTGCTCGCTTAATGCCTCCAATTCGTATAAGATGTGTAACTTCAACAATGGGTCATGACATGCTTGGATTGATGCAGTCGATGACGGAGTAAGAGATACTGATATATCTCGCCGAAGTATACTTATTATCTCTTTGAAAGTATTTTGTTCTTTGTCGGCAAGGGCAATAAGTGCACGACTTATGCCTACTTCAAAATTTCCATAAATTGAGTCAGGCATCTTTGACAAATGCCTCCTAAGTAATGACCAGTCGCCTAGTACCCATGACGCCTCTGCTGCCCTTGGCAATATTTTCGATAAACCTGAAATTGAAGCTGTCCGTAAGAATTTGTCGGCATATGTGAGCACAGCATCTGTTTTGTCAGTTAAGCCTTTTGTTTAGCAGACTATTTTTATTTACCGTAAGACCCAGATTCCCCGAGTGACTGCAGCAATTTCAACTGTACGTTGGGGTCATCTGGCTTTTCCAATAATTGTAGTTCATGCCAGCTTTGTACAGCAGCCCATCTGTCTGCCTTTCTATGCTCTAACATTTGATCGGCAATTGACATAAATTGCAAATTATTAGAGATACCATCCAATGCATCTGGCTCATCAATTTTTAGGTATATGTCTTGTAAAGTTTGATACCATGTACTAATTTCTCGATCAGTTCTGTCTTCTTTTCTTTCCTTCTCTTCACGAATGAATTGTTCCCAGTGAAGAAGAGCCCTCGCATAAGATCCGCATTCTACAGCACGCATTGAAATAAGCTTAGCGGGGATAGCATTGAGAACTTGTTCAACTGTTTTGATCTGAGCGCTGTCTCGAGCTTGATCAAATTCGATTACCGCTTTTCCAAGCTTTGTAGATTTGAGCTGAGTCTGACCTAGAATTCTCTTCTTCTCTTGAAGAAACCGTGAAAGATATTCTAGAACCTGGAAAATATTCTGTAATAGATCAGCAATAACAACAGAACAAGTTTGTTATAGTTTGAGACATTACTTCACTACATAATTTGGCATTAGTGGCTTGTCCTTGGCTGGTATTAGCGATATTAGACTCAATAACGGTGCGGATCTCAGTTTTGATTTGCTCAATTTCTTCATCTGTGCCACCGAGAAGTACATTAAGAGCTGCAAACGGAAGAAGATATGTGGCTATGGCCAGATCGTGATCTCTAATCACCCGGGACAAAACAGAGAATATTGTTTTGGCGTTGTCTCCCTTTCCTCGTAAGAGAAGATCAAAAACAAAAGATCTGAGCCACGATGAGTGGCTTATGTTACGTGAGAAAACAGGATAAGACAATTGTCGAGGAACAAATGGAGAGGAACGAGTGAGTAAGTATCGAGAACTGAGAAATGGCAATAATGTTGTCCTTATCTGTACGGGTATTTCAATCCACTTGTTGTAGATAGAACTCGGTTCAGAAGGGCGGGATCTTTGATGTATAATATCGTGGTATCCACAAAATTTCAGTAACTCTTGCATGACAAATGCTAAAAATCCCTGCGCTCTTGCGCTTGTTGCTGACAAAAACGATTTTACTAAAACAGTAGAAAGTAGATGTGTTACAAAGTCTACCACCTCACCAGCTTTTTCAAAATTTGAAGTAATCAGGATCTCTTGTTTCTGTCGTGTTGACTCCACTTTGTTGTGATCAAGACAACCTATAACTCCAAGACATTGAGCAGACAACGACAGAATACCACCCTCGGCTTCCGTAAAGCGAACACTTATATCGAGTAAAGTACGTACAAGATCGCTGACAATTCCAGGAGTCTGTTGGCCCAAAGCTAAATCGTGGAAATATTCCTGATTTCTCTCCAGAAATGGTAAAAATTCACAGAGAGCTTGATAGACATTTGTTCTGTTCTCGTTATTCAGTCTGGTCACGTAAGCTTGAAACATACTGTCGAGATCTACGGATGATTTGATACGCGAGATTTCTGACTCAAACTGAGACATCGCTGATATACTGGATAATGAAGGAATGTATGCGATATTTCTCTTTATAATTGGGCCGTACTTTTTCAAGAGATACGAGACAATGTCATTAGCCTGGCGCATTGCATTTATGTTGAAAGAAGCTGAATATTGTGCGATTATAGCAAAAGTTTGTTCTATCAACCAAATTACGTCTTCGTCGTTATCCAGAGATGTGCTCAATTTGCACCAAGCCGAGAAAGCTTGATCACGAAGGTCGTTTACCTCAAGTGCTGATTGCAAGCAAGCTCGAATCTAGCAATGTCAGATCTTTACTTCTAGCACACAACAATCAACGTACCTGAGGCAATGCTACTGTTAGCTCATTTCTGGCAAGACCAATAAGTTCTTCGACAGCTCGTAAGCACCTTAGCTTCTCTGGTATAAACTGTTGAACCCGCGCATCAATCACTTCTGAGAAATTGGCCATTATACCGAGTATATGGTTCTCAAAGAACGCTGAATACCTGTGCTTGGAATTTGTAGCAGATCTCGTATTGGTGGACTTTTGATCTGCCACGTCCGATAGTTTTCTGATGGCGTCAAATACCTCGAATTTTCTTAGCTGGTATAGCCGTAAAATTTCCAAACACGCACCTTTGCCTTCCCTTCTATGCTTTCGTCGAATACACTTTTTAGTAATTCGCAAGCAATCAAGACAGGCTCTAGCATCACGATCCTTGCAAATTCACTCTCAGAAAAAGCTGAGGAAGCGTGACAGAGATGATCCATCACATATTTTTCGGTATCTTTAGATTCCTGACGGAGCAGTAAAGCCAATATAAGTGCAAAATGACGGGATGGCTGAACACACAAGTTCTGTACATTGGTATGCCTAGCTTTAGCTATTCTCTGCAGAATACCTTTCTTCTTTGTTAGGACTAGAAAAGGTAAAATTTCTGGCTGTGTGAGCAGCAGGAATTGATTGACACTCATTCCCAATAAATCAGCAAGGTACTGGGCTTTCTGAGGCCTTGACTGTAAGTCCTTTACAACTGTAATGGCGATACTTCTCCAGTACGGTGAAAGCAGGTCTATGACAGAACAACTCAATCGCTTGGCGATTTGATAGAACTCCGATAACTCAGCAAATATTTCAGCAGAAGGGCCTTGATTACTTACCTCATTGTATGCCACACTGCATATGAAGGGATGTGGATGACCAAGGTAATCGACGAGGCGCAAAAGGATGAGATTCAATTCATCGCTTCCACAGACGCTGTGCCTGATATCAATAATATAACATTGATTGTAAGAAACACTTTCTTTTTACCTTGTTATCTGACCGAATGCAAGAATCGTAGTTTCATGAAGATACACTTCATTTCTTTCTGTTATTGTATTCAAATAGTCTAGAGCAATAATGCGATTTTTTCTCCAAAGCTCTTCTGGTAACCGATTCTGTAGGAACAATGACAGAAGATTTCTTTGCCACATTAGCAATTACTTAATAGGTGAATTAAGAATCGTACCCAGCAGCAATGCGTAACTCTCGCAAAGAACTCTGCGTGCATCTCAAACACCATTGCGCAATCACTCCTGTATTAAGATCAAAAACAGCCGGATCAGTAGTATGTAGCAATATTCTACGTATGGCGACCAAAGCTAACAATCTGGACTTTCTCGATTGTAAAAATTCTGGCACTGTCAGAAGTACTTCAAAGAAGAAGACCGCTTTCTCCAAATCTTTTCGACTTTTTTTCCCGTCCCAGCCTCTGGTGAAAGATTTGACAGCTCCCTCATCGCAGACGAAGCACTGAAATCTGCTACTATGACTCGTTCCTACTGGCCTCATGCAACCTGATTCGTAACAAGGCGCAATACCAAGATTTAGCAATGCAAAGTCTCTTTTTGCTCGACTTTGACGTATGTACCAACTTCTACCTCTACATTATTATATTTGCGAGCACTAAGTGTGTCTGACTTACTTGATAGACTTTCGACCTTTAGTACGATCTGAAGGGGTCCACTCAGTAATAAAATCTATGTCATATGTCTTTATATGCTCAGAAGAGAACTTTTCCTCCTTACAGAGCATTTCGCACGTCCTTCGCCTCTTTGGAGGTCTTGGAGAATTATCGCCTTCACAAGGCGGGCTTTCAACATTAATACAAAGAAATCGCTGATACAATAACTTATCGACTTCGTCGTCACTGCTTCCGTCGAATCTGGCCAAGGGAGTATCGTTGACAAGGTTTTCGAGTAAAGCGTTACCATGTGCAGTAGAATATTTTGACCAGAAGGTGCAGATAAGCTATTCAAATATTATTATGCATTCGGCAAATTTTAGTCAGATGATATTACCTTCAGCTTCATAGACATTTTATCTGACAACGGCTTTGCATGGAGGGCTTCTTGAATATATCGCATTAAAATCATGGTTTCTGGAGTAGCTATAATATTAAAACGCAGCAAAACCTTCAAAAGCCGTAAAAGCACTACAGCTGTCTTTGCCTGCAATGCGTCGTTTTCCAAAACAAGAAGACATGATTTAAACAAGAGTGTAGTGCACGTGAATATTTGTGGCTCAATGTACTTCAAGTCCGTAGGTCCTTGGGTGGGTGCTTCATAGAATGCCAGAAATTGCTCTAAATTTTCGGCATAAACCAAAATCAGCATCTGCTCAGCAGCTTGTAGATTGTGGTATAGGCCCAAGTTATCAAATGCCTTCTTGACGTGCAAATAAAAACCCAATGCCCATTCATGATATCCTAATCTTCTGAAATCGATCAGGATCGTTGTAAGTTCATATTGACAGAATGCTTGAAATGGGTAAAGTAGATGCAGAGAGACGACAAGTGCATGCCGGATCGTGACAATTGATGCCTGATGTCCATGAGGCAGCGCTACAATGCTCTCGGCTTCAGCGTAAATGGTTCGTACGCCCTCAGAAGACGGAACAGTGATCCTAATTGCAGATTGGCCAATCCTGACATTTTGTAAGTCGAGTATAATGCCTACAACGTTCTTAGCAGAGTGTTTATGTTGAAACATTTTACATACATCGTATACTGGATCGATAGAATTCGACAAGGGCAGATGTACGATGCCACAGGTCTGCAGTGACAAGTATCTCAGAGATGCAGCAGAATAATAGTCGCTTTACAAGCGGCAATAAAATCTCAATATTCTCATGGTTTAAGATGGTTATAATAGAAGAGAAAATGAGAAAAATGAGCGGCAATCTGAAGCCATCATCCGTGTCAGAAAGACTTGACTCTAGAATTATTTCCGGATTCTTTCGAATAGTCAACTCAATGACTCTGATACTGGTTGCTGCTTGAGTAAGGACAACATCTCGAGAGATGAAAGGATCATTTTGAGCTAGGATCCGTAACCCGCCCTTTATGACAATTGTTACTAATTTATGGAGGGTTCGAGTATCGAGATATTCTGAGTCTGAATGTGAGAGAATTTCCTGTAAAAGCTGTTCAAATAAGCCATGGTCCTGAAAATGTCGCCCCGCTGTAGCTTGTTCATGGTTTTGGACAATTTTAGCCGCAATAGTTGATGGAGGCCTTGCATTGCCACTGACTGCCTCCTTGTTCTGCGAAACTAAGGCATGGCCAGATTTATGGGGCATACAGAATGCTGCCCATTTAAATTTTATGACATTAGTTGGGTTTAAGTGGGAGTTTGCAAACCGACGTGAACAGCTATCAGTGCTCTGAACTCGCGTAATCACGTGAAAGAGCTTTTTATATTATGTACAGTCGTATAACCTAGGTCTTTCTACACTCTTTCGCTGTGGTGGGTGTCACCTGCAAAGCTGTATAATGTCTCTTAGATTTCCCTCAAAAAAGTTCCGCTCATCATCATACAACAACACGATAAGTGCGCGCTACAGAGCTTCGCTTAATCAACACCCGTTTCTCCTCTTTGGTCTTCCGTTCATTACTTTAATGGTACTCGGAAGCTTTCTTTTAACGCCCGCAACTGCCTTACGCTTCGAGAAACACGATCGAAAAATAAGACAACTATCAAAAGAAGAAGAGCTAGGTTTGGGAAAAGATCGTCGAAAAGTTGACATCAAAGACGAGTACTATGTAAGGCAGTAGCCCATTTCCTCGAACACCTTCATTTCCGTGCTAAGTAGAAGTTGTTCACAGCGCTTAGCTGCGAAGGATCTCGAAGATTGGGAGCAAGTCCGTGTCAAGAGATTGCCAGGAGAACCCGATGGCGTTTTATAGAGACTTCCGTGCTCTATTCAATTTTCATTGAAGCATCTTTGGGCGTCTTATGTTACTTATTGTACTGGCAGGAATAATTTCACGATATTCAATTCCACAAATCCAATGGAATCCATAATGTGCATAGTCATGGCTTATGTTCAATGCCGTCCCAAGGCAGTATGTGCGTTTTCAGTTCTCTGTTACTTTTCTGCTTAGGATTTGGTGCTACTGAATTTTCAGCTTTATTGTTAGACTCAATGGCTTTTCCATACCTTTCTCATTTTGCTGAATGTAAAATTGTCTTAAAAGCATGATTGCCTCTTCTCGAAATATATTGCCCACTACTGGGAACGGAGGGTCAATACTAGGACTGAGAACGATCAGAGGTGTAAAGATTATAGTGCTGCCGTTCTGAATAACCTTACTCTGAATGAATGTTCAGGACTCCTCCAGTGCCCCCGAACCTGCTATTTGAGCAACCAAAATATACTGTCCGGATTCGGTTTTGCCGCAGTGCAGATGCACACATGATACAGGGCTCGACAGTAACATACAAGTCTGTCTCAAATAGCGAGATGCTGTGACTTGCTCGCAGAATCTCAGCCAGTGCTACCAACTCAGCATGTCGCGTTCCCTGTAGTAGCATTGCGAATGTACTACTTTGTTAGAATTAAAAAGCAAGTCAAATGTTTTACTTTAAACCTCCCCAGAGTGCTTTTATGACGGCTTGAAGTGCGAGCCATTGGGCTAATACATTTGGTAACGAACATACATTCATAGATTGATTTGTATCATTCATGCCTTTCGCTATGATTTCACCGTTGTAAACGTAAACGCAACCAACAGGTGTTTCACCACTTTCTAAAGCAAGCTGAGCCTTCATAACATTAACGTCAAAAAGCTTTATAAAGCACTGATTTACTTCACCATCTTAAGCGCCTCTCCCATGAAAATCTTATCTCGATTTGACTCTTCGGAGTCCATTTTGCAAGAGAGCAATCCCAGAGAGACTTTTACAAGCTGATCGTTGCTTGTGTGGCTAGTGGCTTTTATATTAAATTACGCTGAGCCGACAGTTCTTACAACTTAGTACAACATCATTCTATGAAAGTGTAAAGTTATCAGCATTAATCACTATATCTTCGAAAGTGGGTTTAGTTCCAGAACCATCCCAACTGTATGATTTACTTGCTTTCATAGATTCTGTAGATTGTATGAGCATCGTAAACTTTTGTGGAGAGAGTTTAATAGTAATTTTCTGCTTCTGGTCAGCTGTCTTATTGACCTTGAACAGTTCAGGCCATCTGTCAGTTGGGATCCAGCGATCGCCAATCATGGTCACCAGGTGATGGGCAATGTCAATTTCCAATAGGAATACGATGTAATTTTGAAGCTCCGCAAGAGAATCAAAATTCATAGTCTTTGATTTCGGGCCTTCACTGAATAATATTACGGCTAACAACGATGGAACGGTTAAATGGAAAGTAGTACCGACTGTAGGACTAGCTAGGTGCGTGCGAATGCTAATTTTCAAGAGTCCACGGCTTTCTCTGTCCTTTGCAAGAGATGGGAGCAGTATTGTCATTTCTCCAGTTAAGGGGCTCATCAAGTATTTCATCAACGCATCTGATAGAGAAGAGTCATCCATTTTCATCAAGGGAGAAAATTCGCTCAGAGCTAAGTCATATGCAAAACTTAGACCTAAATGAATTTTCGCGCTACCAAGAATGGTTTGAATTGATCTCAATAGCTTCCCTGCAGCTTTTGAAGCGTTATAATGCTGCAAGTGGTTTATTAAAGGACAAAGCAATGCTAGCGGAGCAATTTTATTCTTTCCCTCTGTCATCGGCCTTGGTAGTTCAGCGCGTTGTCGAATTTTTTGGCGCTGTGCCTGGCAAAACATAAGACGTAAGAAAGTGGCGATCATCTGCGCCCATTTATCTTGGTCAGAATTTCTAGATTCTCTCTTCTCTTTAGTTAAGCTGATTTCAATCTGCTCCTCTGCATCTTTGCCGTCGAGCGATTTTCCAGCTATGAGACCACTTAAGGGTATTTGGATAATAGAGTCGCGTATTGTGATATCATATGATCCTAGAACCCTGCATTCTTTCAAGATCTCATGAAAGAGTTCTTCCTCGAATAGGCTGTTTCGCGCAGCTCTGATAAGTGCCTCACTTGCATTATCAGAGCCCTGAGTTATTCCTTCGCACTGCGAAGAAGCAATCGGCTGACCCTTCTTCGTCACCTGTATCAGAAGTGAACACGGGATATCTACTGGATGATCCAACATGATACTGCCATCTTGAGCGGACCTTAGCTGGGCAAAACCTCGCCTTGAGCGTTGTAGAGGAGCTGAGCAGTGTTTTAGCTCTACTTTCTTTTAAATTTAATTGCTAACGCTCTTACCTTCTGCCATTCCAAAGTTTACACCGAGCAGATGTCTTCCACGAATTGCTCTAACAATAGGCCATCCTGCTTCTTTGACCGATAGTACTTGGTGCCAATAAAGAGTTTCCTTGCCTACCTCTTCGTGAAGCCTTACAGAAGCCTGCTGCAGTATTCCTGCAGCTGAATGAAGACTTTTCGAGCTCCAGCCTTTAGACAATGCCTTTTCTTCGTCCATAGGTTCCATCTTTTCTACATTTGCCCATATGTCAAAAGCCAATGTTCCCGGCGGAACATGCTTCGACAGAAATGGTGACATCGACGTGCTTGCTTGTTTTGGCGTGTCCTTTGACAGCAACAGGGAAACAAAATCAAGTCCGAGACGGGCTTCGTTTTCGGCTTGTCTTGCGAAACTATTAGACGGTATTGTCAGACTGAAGCTATGCTTACCTGATGTGACCCAACAGTTCTGCTCTTTTCGTGAAGAAATGCTCCTTCTCATCCTTAACGATGACCTCGTCGCCTCCTTGCTCTTGAGATTCATTGTTGGTCTTAGCTTTACCGTTTGCGATTTCTTCCTGCAAGCTTTGCTCGGATATATTTCTGAAATGGCCACGGTCTGCAAATATTCGCCCAATAAGGTACTCCAGGGACTCATTTGACTGTTTTGTTTTTTGCACAGGTGGGAGCATAAGCTCTGATGTATCGTTTCTTGGTTCGTCCATTAGTGATTTCAATCGTGGAAGATTTTATTTCTTAATTATAAGGAGTCAGCACTTCGCCAAACCTCAGCTCTGCTAAGCAGCCAGTGTGTTTTAACGAGAATGACAGATAACCAGTGGTCTTTGGCGAAACATTGCCTGCGAGAATGACTTGAAAGCAAACGTGTCTAACGCGTCAGAATCATGCCATTCAATGTATGGCGACGTGATTATATCGCCGAAATCAAGAATTCATTTTCAACGTGAAAGAATCTGGAGTACAGTAGCTAGTACTTCGAAACAAAATAAGTTATGGCTTAAATCAATGACATTGAACTTGGTTTATATGTTTCCGACTAAGCTATACTCATTCGGAAACTGTAGGTAGTAGCAGTTTATTACTTGAACGTAGATTGGTGGTTTCGAAGACATAACAGTACAGTTCCCTATAAGCACAGATGGATTAAATTTCAAGATAACAAACATTATTTACTTTACTAAATATGCTAGACGCTAAATATTGTATGCTTCGTTATTCAAGTCAATTAAAGTTCTTCTCAGTATTTTTCAAAATTAGACGAATTCTGTTTCATGCATTTTTACTTGTTGCTGGAAATGTAATTACAGACTTTTTATCTTTAAATCCAGCTAAAGTATTTCCAATAGCCCTTAATAGATTTCCCTCATTGATTTGATCTGTCCAAGTAACTTCCTCTACAGGAGATTCTCGAAATTTACCAGCCCTTGTAAGCTGTAGAATGCGCTCCACTGTCTTTAGCTTCTCTTCATTATTTTCCTCGCCCCATTTGCTAACCCAAAAGCCTTTAAAAGCAATGTTTTTAAAAATAAGGAGGCTTGTAGGAAGCTGCACCGGTATCTTTGACATGGCACCGTATGTCACCAACTGCCCGTTCGTGCTTAGCAATTTCGCAAGTGCTGTAGCCGATCTGCCTCCGACACAGTTTAATCCAAGAAGTATGGGCTGAGAGCCGTTACTGGTCCAGTCCTTAATATGCTCTTTGAACGCACTAGTCTGGATTTCTTCATCTGTGACGACAACATCTGCTCCCAAGCTGGTAAGTTCGGACCTTAATTCTGTTAGACCAGTGGCTCGTGAGCGGATGACATTGATGCTCTTGTAGCCCCAGAGCTTCCCGAATTGTATGGCTGCACGGCCTACTGCGCTGTTGGCTCCATTCTGAATAAACCAGTCCCCCTGCTTCAACGAGTGGAAGTCTACTAGCATGCGATATGCAGTGCATGGGTTGATGCTTACGGTTCCTGCCTGAATGGCGGTGATGCCAGACCTGTCATTAATTCTTAACAGGTCGTCTGCTGTTGTCTGGGCATATGTGCGCCAAGTACCAAACCCGGGTTTTTTCATGATAACCCAATCACCCTTCTGTAAAGACTTAACCTCAGCTCCAATAGAGATAACTTCGGCAACTCCTTCATTGCCTCCTACAGCGACCGGTTCAGGGGTGCAGAGCGATGTTGTGAAAGTCGGACTGGACGGATACACTCCTTGAATCTGATTGATGTCGGCCGGGTTCACAGGCGATGCAAGGAAGCGGATTGTGACCAGATTACCATAAGCGGGGGGTATAGAGTGCGAGTGTAAGGAAAGGACTTGTTCAGGTTGTCCATAATTTCTGAATACTAGAGCTTTGGCTTGCTCATAGCCGTAGGTTGAAATTTGTCTCTGGTGCACTCTGAGAGTGCCTGAGATCTGTGTTGGAGTATGTGGAGGTCGAAAGCAAGAAAGATATCTCCAATTTATGATTCTCATCGTAATGAGTCCAAAGAGCCACTATTTGCATTATTCATTATGAAGACATAAGTAAGAGCAACTGATATGTCTTTGCATAATTCAACTACTATTTTGTCATCATGAGCTTCAATGATTAATCAGACTCCATCGTAGCCTAAAGAAGAATAACTTAAACCATCCGTTGCGTACGTTTTGGATATCCATGGATTTTGTAGAATCGCCCATTACCTACAAAAATCATAAATTGCGTGCACAGACCACAGAAGACCTTGGTGATACACTCACAGTGTACTCCGTAGTTCTTCGCTCATAAGATTGGTTCGCTTCAGCATGTCTCGACCGCATCAAGGAGCATGAAAAAGACAGACCCCTCAGCGAACACAGCAGATGTATTTTTGAATAAAGCAAGTGTAGTTTTAGCGAAGAGGAGGTCGGTAGTCCAGTCATGGCTCCCTGCAGCTTCAGTAGAAAATTCGGATGGCGCGCTTGAATCGGACGGTGTAGATAATCTTGGACTTCACAACTTACCAGACCAGTAATACCTATAGCTTTTACTAATAAAAAAACACTCCATCTAACGGTTTGAAAAGCGTAGGCGTGGGAGCTTCTCCGGCACAATCGGAAAAGTATGCAAAGAGCGAAGCTAGCATAGCACAAGAAAAGCTTCGCAACCAGATTCTGGGCAAAAGACCGCGGCGTGATGCATATGGGAGTGATGTTCGTAATGGGAATCGCAATAAAAGTCTCAAAAGTCCCTCAAAAAAACACCAAGATGGCTCCGAAGATAAAGATGAAGATGAAGAATATAGCAAAGTCTCCATGATTCGTAATAGGCAGCATCTACAGCACCGATCGCTAGTCAAACCAGCTGATGGATTGGATGGATCGCAGAAAGCCGTAACACAACAAGATAATTCTTGCGGTACAAGGAAGACGAACAAGGAGTTCAATGCTAACAGTTTGTTGAAAAATCACGGCAACAAACCAGACTCTGGTGATATAAGAAGAGGTGATAGCTATCTGGACAACCTTTTAGCAGAAAGGAAATTGAAAAAAGAGAGGAAACAGCAGAAAACAACATGATTGACTTTAAAGTAGGGATTATGTTGAGATCAAAGTGGTTGGCCGTGATGTAGAAGGACAGAGGAAGAGCAGAAGGCAACTCATGGGGCTGTGAGTGGAGCTTTGGGGGAAATTGCAGAACAGGTATTGATTTTGTGCCTAGAGCAGGCTTCAGAAATGCTTACGAGAATGGTAAAGTAGAAGCTTATACCATTTCGAATCAATGTTTAAGTATAACGCTAAACGGCAGTTCAACGGTACTGTGATCGTCATTTGCTGTTTGAAGACTGTTATGATGATTAAGTTCACCGATTTCAGCATAATCAGACGAAAACATGATCTGTTGGGCTGCCTATATAGCCAGAAGTATTGTGATGAATGAGAAAAGGCTAGACTATGGTAAAATTCGGTGAAGTACGACCAAGTGTTGTGCGGTTTCGGCATGATGGATGTTTCGTAAACTGGATCACCCGGGGGTATGTACAAATTTGCAGTTATGATTGCCCACTAAATTCTAGTGGCAGTGGAAACAATTAGACACGATGTCTTTTATTACGACTTGCTATACGGCTAAGGCAGAGCTGGCTTTGACATAAGAAGAAAATGCTAAGAACATGGACTTCGTATTACATCTTGTACTTAAAGAAATATATAATGCTCCATGAAGCAATTTCATTTAGATATTTTTCTCATTACGCCGTACATTACGCACATGGTTGCTCTGGTGTATGGTCATCGCGTGCATTGCAATACCTGATTAGGAAGCGATGGCTGACTTTCCGTTATCCGGTCCAGGCAATCCCTAATGAGATCATCAGTACCTGACAAGCATAAGTGCGTTACAAGCGGCTAACCTCTTCGTCGCCAGGCTCGGTGTAGCTCTTCTGTGCACCACGTGTACGGTCCTTGAGAATGTTGTCTTTGTCAATGGCCTCCTTGTCATCCGCCTCTGGGCAATAGGTTAGCTAAAGCTGCCGATGCTCTAGGTCCATCAGCGTTCTCTCATACCTAGTGCCTTGTCTGAATCCGCAGTTTCGGGATCGATTGGGTCTTTTACTGGTGCATTATCCTTGACAACGGGCACACTGCCGTCTGCAACAGACTGTGTGATGTAGGTGTTATCTTGGACTTCTCCAGACGGAACATCGGGATTTTCTTTAGCACCAGACATTTTGACGAGTACTCTATTTGATCAAGGGATAAGAAGATTAACAAAGATTCCAATTATTAGCTGTAAAGTTGATCACGCTTATTTTTCGTTGCTAAGGAAGAAGGATTTGACAGGCAAGACTCTTGGGATCTATTTGTACTCTCGACCTAAGTCAATGCTACGTCATTCGGTGCTATGACGTCTAGCATGTTCTAGCGACTGAGCGACTATCTGTGATTGTAGTAGTGAAGACGGGCACAGAATGGCAGCGGAGGCAAGAAGCGGCTCAATTAGAGCAGAAATGTTTCCACGGAAATGTCCAATGAGGTTTAGCGATGAAGCAAGGGCATCCTACATAAGATTGTGCACCAAAGATAGCAGCGCATTTGACAATCTCGATACAATGAATTTCCAGATGCCTAGATATTTGCTTTACATACAAGAACCATTCAGACAAAACCCTGCACGGAGCAAAAGCGTCAATCACAATTTCCTATGTGGTACTCATCACTTTCATAAATGTACGCACATTCATTTGTATATACTCCATATAGCGATTCAATGCAAACTTGCAACTTCAAACAGACGACACGACTGCACGGATCAGACAACTATGATCGACGCAACTGACATGTGGATGAACAGATCGATCGTCCAATTGTGGCTCTCCTGGTTCAAATCCCCATCATTTGTACGATTTCCCCCATTCTTACACATACGCGATCTGTATAGTTGCCCCGCTATACCGTTTCACTCACATATATCGTGCAGCACATATTCTGATTGGACAACCCAATAGCGCGGGTTCTCTGTCTTCCATGGAAGAAATCGGTGATGTTATCTTGCATCTTGATTAATTTTACTGTAATTCGTAATGATAAGAACGGCACGTTGATAAGCATGGGACGGGAATCGACATGGATATTTGCAGCTTAGCCATTGCAAATGAAGAGTGGCGATGTTGATTGTGCACACCTTATTCGTATTCAGCCCAATTAATATAGACTGGGTCTGTTTTGTACCACTGATGCTAATTTGCTCATACCACTATGAGCTATGGCATTTTACTACAATCTGCTGTATTCAGAATGTTTGAACAATGCAAATCTCAGAATTGACACTGAAGATAGAACAACAACTCTTCATGACCACAAGCAAAGGCTGGAACTTTCTATACCGAGCAGTTTTCATACTTCATTAAGTATTTTTTCAACCTTGCTTACTGCAACTAAAAGAGTAGTTTTTGTGAATATTGTCGTAGAAACTAGAGCAACAAAGATTCATTGTCAAACAGATCTGAAAATGTCTTTCCCAGCAAACGCCTCACGATAGATGCAATTTCCCATGCTCATGCATCAGACTATTATACGCAACTGTCTGTAATTACAACATACACGAATCTCATTCAATCAGCTTCTCACTAGCTGCACTCAAAATCTTTGCGGACTTGTCTGCCTGGAACTGCGCGCCCGTCCAGTTGCCTACTTCTAGCGCATCACGAACGGCTGGAAAGTAGGCTTCCTCATAGCCAGACCAGAGCTGTGGTCCAAATACTACATGTTTGAATTGCTCTCTTCCGAGAATCTGCCATGCACTGTCAGCAAATTTGCAAACCACCCGTCGCTAAGCATGATGACAAATTGCTTCGAGGAAAAAACTTACGCCGTGAGGTCCTTCCTCATTTCCACCACGAGGAATGTCGAGCAAATCTGTCTCGAAGTTGCTCAGCCGGGTGTTATGCTCAACGCGCTGTCTGATTAATGCCGTCGATTCAGTCTTCTTGCTGCTGTATATTCTCGCCATCCAGTAATCTTCCCACCCCATAAAGCGGACGGCATTCTTACTAAGTAGCTCCGCAGCCTCCTCCAGTGACTTCAGATCAAGCTCGGGCCTTTCCGGTCCATCGCCAGCGTCATCCATGACATCCGTAGCATATCGCTTCAGCTCGGCAACATATCGTTGTACAGCTGATGCATAGGCAGTAATGTCAAGAGTGAGCAGCCTCTCATCTGCCAGCTCAAGCAGAAGTAGGCCCAATATCTGCGCAAGGATCTTGTGATACTGAAAATCTGGATCGCCAAATTTTTCCATCCACTCAAACGTTTCGTAACAGCTATGATATGGATACTTCTCACCGTAAAATCCGACGTCTATGCTTGAGCATCCAGCCAAATCTTGAAAAGCAACATAGTCACTCCCCGATCCAAGTCCTCCCAGTCCTTTACCCTCAGACGACCAAAGAGACTTGATCGTCTTGTTCTTATACGGGTCACTCACTCGGCCAAGAACACTCAGCAGAGACCTTTCCAAAATCGGAGACCCATTTGCCGAGAATTGATTTCCGGTAACAGCAACATCTACGTTGAGGTATGCGATAGCATTTCTGCGGAGATCGTCGATATGCTCTTCGACATATTCTGTAGACCCAATCATATTGTACTCTTCGCCGTCCCATGATGCAAACTCAATCGACCGCAGCGGTTTCCACCCTTGCTGTCTGAGTTGCCCAAATATTCGCACAAGCTCCAGTAGGACCGCGGTACCGCTTTATACCAAAGATTTAGTATCAATCAAATGACGATGAATCTGCACTTGTCATACCTTCCAGGGTCTGCGGACCCAAAGCACCAAGCATCCCTGTGATTGCCAATGATGATCTTTTTATACTTCGTCTCAACGCCCTCAATAAAACCCATGACATTGTAGATCATTTGATTTTCGTCCTCGTCTTGATCATTCTGCACGTGAACGATTGGAGATTCCACATCACCAGTCCACCATTCCTCAACATCGGGAACCTTCCCGGTCCATTCTTGGGGAACTTCTTGGCCATGACCCTTCAGAGATTGCAGTAGCTTTTGTGCGTCTCTCCATGCTAGTGGGAGACTAGGTATGTTGACAAGACCAGGGTTATCATCTTTGCTTATTCTCCTGGCCCCTTCGACGCTCGCCCATCCTGGGGTGAGTACGTCACCAACGATCCAGCTCATCAAGCTAACCGACCCTCTCTGCACACTATCGCTAGGCCTCCATCGACCCTCTGGCCACGGTTTCCCCTGGACAAATCCATCATCTTCAGGATCAGAGTAGATAAGACACGCAACAGCACCAGCTTCCTCTGCAGCTTTTACCTTCAAGGCTCGATCTGTTTGCGTACCATAGTATCTGACCAGCGTAACTGAACCTTCGACCTTGATGCCATCATCTTTTAACTTTTTGAAGTCTTTCCGGGCTCCGTAGTTAGCATAGACTAGGTGACCTGTTATATTCCCCGACCTAGAATGTCCATGAAAGACTAGTGACTGTTTTTGTTGTGCTGTAGGGGTTTCATAGACATTTTCTTCTTCTAGTTGAGCGTTCCAACGCAGGTTCGGGGGATCAACTATTGCGACCCGTCTTCCATTTTCCCTTGGATAATTCAGATAGACTGGGTATCTTCACAAAAGGTTAAATTCAAGCTTAGTGGATGTGTGTAGTTACTGCTTACTGATATGTTTGGACTGCGTCAATGCCAGACGATCTAAAATAATCTTCCACCCATCTTGCCAGGTATAGATCACCTTCAGATCCTGCCATGTGGTCAAAGGAGGTTATGTGTTTCAAATTCTCGCGTATTTTTTGCTCGTCCACGGTAGCCTGTAGCCACGACCGAATAGATTCTTCCGAGTAAATCCTCGTCCGATGCTGTGATGGAAAAAATTCAATCGTGAAAAAGGCATACACCAATACACCAATAACCAGAAGAGCAACCAAGCGAGCGACTATAGATGCTTTTGGCCGGTATTGTTCTGGTATACGTGGTAATCGAGACGAGATGAAATTGAGTGAGAATCTCGGATATGCAAGATTCATAGAGGATATTGTGTTGGAAATATTCGAGATGTGCTTTGACAAGGCCTGTCGTACGTTACTTTGTTCGCCAGCCGTGCTAGCGTCTTCGAAGTCCAGTATCTCCAAACGCTCCATATCGCGTTCAGCACCTTCATCTTCGTCATCACTGCCGCCTCCATCCGAAGAAAGCAAATCTATATCGGTGCTTGACCTTTGTGATTCTACGGTTGGCGGACGGTATCCACGGCTACCGCTAGCTATAGAAGTTATGGTATCTCCATTCTGCCTGTTACGCAGCAGGCCCTGCCGTTCTGCATCGTCACTGGTTTCTTCTGGTCCTAGACGGGCTGAAGCTGGAGCTTGACTAGAAGTCACTTCATGGTATGTTGGAATAGGGGGGCTCCTAGGGGGGACGCTCTCTGACTTGGAATCGCTCATCTTCATGAGAGTCTGCCTGCGTTTTCACTCGCAAGATGAAGCCGAAATACTCCAACAGGTTCTTCGCGACGTGATGTTGAAAGCCATTCAGCAGATATAGTGATCATCGTCAAATAAAGGTAATGAGTCAAATGACCATGACGATGCCATTCACATATGAAACTTCTAGGTTCTGATGAGTAATGAGCCTGCCCATTGTCTTCTTTTCAAGTTGAATTCTTAGAAGTAACTTGTTTCTTGGTGCTGCTTAGTTGTACATGAGCTTATTCTGCCGTAAAGGGCGCAAACTCGGTGTTCACAGTACGAGGTTCGATGTTTTAACGCTAGCGCGGATAATCTGCTTTGCAGGAAAAGCCATACTAGGTTTAAGGTGCTGCGCTTAATACCACGTTTATTTTATCTTTGACCCAAGATAGTTTAGGCCAATGAAATAAGTCATGGTTTACGAAGAATGTCTCTGTATACGTAATTCTTATTTCAAAGAGCAATATTTCCTGACATTACGGTCCGCTTAAAAGCATTCACCTAAACTAGAGGAGGATGTACGACTAGATCATCTGGCTTGCTATACTTTAAATAATGCTACTCACACGTGATTGAACACAGCCGCGTATTTCATTGACATCTCACCAAGGCAGCAACTATGTGCTCACAATTTGCGTTCCCGAGAAATCAGGTTGCTCAATACTAAAGTATTGACGATATATCGCAATCTTAGCCAAATCTACACGAACATGAATGGCGCGCCTGCAAACGGCTTTCACCCGCATCAAGCACGACGAGGTCCATCTAAGAGGCTGATCGTTGCTGCCGATGGTATGCGGGAAGATCTCATGAGTTCAGATACAAGAGTGGATTACATCTGACCTGGTAGATAGGAACATGGTTGAATTCTGACGATGGCAGCGTGAATGGACGAAGATCTGTACACAGCAACGTCACGCGTATATCCAGAGCCATCAAGGCCGTTAGTGAGGATGGAATTCCACAGATTGTCAATTACCAGTATGGTATAGGCAGTCAGGGTAGTCTTTTCGACCGTGTCTATGGAGGAGCTACTGGAGCAGGGCTGAGCCAGAGCATCCGAGAGAATTACTCTTTTCTTGCGAACAACTACGTGCCAGGCGACGAAATTTTCCTTGTCGGCTTTTCGAGAGGTGCTTTTGCAGCTCGTACCATTGCCGGAATGATCGCAGTCGTTGGCTTACTCACAAAGGCCGGTCTAATGTATCTCGGAGAGGTTTTTAGAGACGTACAAAATCGGCGAAATCCCGATTATGTGCCAGTTAACCCAAACTTACCCTTTCCCAATAAGATGAATGCAGACGATGCTCGATATAGGGAAGAGTTGCGACGTGTTCGTATCCTTTCATGTATTTGAAAGCATATCACTAACAGCATCTTCTAGCGCGGCTTAGCTTATACAGATGTGAACATAAAAGCCATTGGAGTTTGGGACACCGTAGGTGAGTTACGATGATAATCTTCACTTCACCAAAGACTGATATAATTTTACTCAGGCTCGCTGGGTGTACCGAGAGTTGAATTATTCGTGAAATCTGGCGTGCAAGGTACTCAATCTAGACTCAGACAGTTTTATGACACAAAGCTGTCAAACTGTATTGAAAATGCATTTCAGGCTCTGGCACTAGACGAAAGGAGGACTTCTTTCGCTCCAGCCATATGGGAGAAACCCGAAGGCAACACCACTGTACGTATACCGAATGATCCATTAGAAATGAATAAGCCCGCCAACTTACGATAATGGCCACAGACACTTAGGCAGGTTTGGTTCCCCGGCGTACACAGCAATGTTGGTGGCGGAATAGACGATCAGTCCCTGGCCAACATATCACTTGCATGGATGATATCGCAGCTCCTTCCTTTCCTTGACATAGATACAGACGTTGTTCTTGATGAGGATGAGGACAACGACGATTACTGCAGGGAAATAAGATCTAGACCACGACCATGGTCTTTTGGTATGAATTAATCATTAAAATTAAGTACATGAAGGCTAAAAGTCATAGGCGCCATACCGAATAGCGGAACAGGCTTTTATGCTCTTGCAGGTGGAACAACTCGAACACCAGGACGATATTATTTGGTCGACCCTGAAACAGGTCGAGAAACTTCAAAGCCATTAGCTGATACGCACGAATACATCCATCCCTCCGTTCGATCCCGACTTGTCCTACAAGGGCCAGGTGTAGATGACAAAGGTACTTATGACGCTCGTGCGCTCAAAGACTGGAAGTTAGTTATTTCCAACAGGCCTGGCCAGGAAAGTCCTGATATCTATTGGAGACTGCGAACCAAAGAGCGCAATGTCTCGACGCGAATTCTTCCAGAAAGTCCATTGTGGGAAATAGAGCGACGGCTACTGTACAAAGACCGCAGAATCGCTCGATATGTATTGGATCCGCCAGAAGAGCCCCGGAGATCTTCAAGGCACGATCACAAAACCAGGCCTGAGGGCTATCATAGACCTCGCGATGACAAAATGTAAACATCGAATAGGTGCGATTTCAACCCTTTAAAAAGAATTTACAAGATTGAACACAAATTATGGCAACCGAACCGTACCATGCCAATGATCAAAAGCTTTCAGCAGGCCGATCAGGTGCGAGAACGCTGCCAGCAGCACTAGCACATGGAATATCTGATGGGAGCTTCCGATGATATCGAAGTGTCCAGGTTTCCATTTTTCTGGTATGCGAGCAGCATATATGGCAGCACCAGAGACATACAGAGCACCCTGTAGCACCAGCCAGGAAAGACCGATCCGGTTCTCTAGCTCATGCACACCGTACAGCCACAGGCCATGGCAGACTGGCAGCACGGCTGAGAGGCCCATTGTCACAAACATACCAGCGCGAAACGGTCTCCAGGCAGGAGTTCTGAACTTATCTCGCACAGACACGACAGCGCATCCGAAGCCGATGACGGTGATCATGCTCCAGTACGTCTTAGCCAATACAACCTCATCTCTGAAGCCATAATATATGCTCGGCACAAAAGAACCCCAGATCAAGGCTACTATGCCGAGATAGTCGAGCGCGTTGCCCCATCGCGCTACAGCGTGCGAATGATTAGAGAGCAGATGATACGTCGCGCTCATACCAAGACATGCTGCCGCACCGCCGAAGAAGCATGCAAAGCCGACGACATCGCCAGCATCAGCCTGTGCGTATCGGTGTTCATGGCGGTACGGGTGAGGAGAGTGGTGCTGCTGCTGCTGCTGCTGCGGTTCCCACAAGTGCAACACGTTTAGATAGATCTTTACCCCGGCCGACAGAGCGCCGAGAGCACCTAGCAGGTGCGTGTAGATGTTCACCGTCTCATTGTGCAGGTAGCCAAGTGACGTGGCGGAGCGGTAGTATGAGTTTGACGCAGGCCGGTAGCCTCGGAGGATGTAATGGTTGTCTTGCTGCCAGGGCTGCAGTTCGTGCCAGAGAACCGTCAGGCGGGTTTCTATTGCGTCTTCGGTCTTGACGATGCCATCCACCACCGAGTCTGCAGCACCTTTGACTGCATCCATTTTTACGGTTTAATGTCTGAAAAGGC
The DNA here is from genome assembly GCA_965214995.1 of Trueperaceae bacterium. Lineage (GTDB taxonomy): Bacteria > Deinococcota > Deinococci > Deinococcales > Trueperaceae > CBDCCT01. Next base: position 564,965 of record CBDCCT010000002.1, on the reverse strand, counting down.
GTAAGCGTACCAGGCTGAGATGCAACCAATTGCTGCTCGTCGACTTCTTGACGGCTGATCGGTGATGGCCCGTAATCAGTACTCAGCACCTTTAACACTCAATCGGAAATAATTAACGATTATCGAAAACCTCCTCTGGACCTCCATAGATTAAATTTTTTATGAGACTTTAATGTTACTCTGCCGAGGCTTGTCACGTAGCCTTGGCGCGAATTCTTAATAAACCGTCACTATTTAACCGACACACGTGGCTAAAGCTTCAAGCCATTTTAGCAAATCAGATTACAGTCTTCTTCTTTGTATCTACCAACATGAAAAGCATTAGGCAATACTTAAAATTACTTGTAAGGATTACTTTTGTACAAAAAAACCAGCTAATACCAAACCTTTATCGAAAACATAGCTTCTTTTAGCAGAGCCTTTTAGCACCTTTCGACATTCTCTATTGCCCATGTCATAGTGAATTGCCGACGTAGTTTGCGGGTTCGCCTTGTATCTTACCCTTCCTTCCTTAAACAAGACACATATTTGCTATAGCAGACAGGTAGGCCAAGTTGGTAGTTCTGGAGAGGTGAGCATTTATGATGTAGGCTCAGCTATGATAGCTTAAACCAAGAGAAGGAGGTAATCACCAGTATGAACGGCGATCATATCCGCCATCGTACCCTGCACGACCGGCAGGGCTACGCATCCGGCGGGGTGACGGTGGACGGTCATAGGGTCCTCTGCTGCTGACGTAGGGATCTGGGTCATAGCCACGACGAGGCGCTGGACGAGAATCATAAGCATCATCCGCATACCGGCCTCTTGGTGGGCCATAGTCATCTGTAGGCGGACCTCTAGCGCGTGGAGGAGAGCGACCATACCGATCGCGTTCGTAATAATCGCGCATTGGTGGAGTGCGCCGACGGTAATCATCACGTCGCGGGCTGTAACCGCGAGGACCCCGACGGTCCGTGTAGTAATCATTCGGACCTGAAGGATAACCACGGCGAGGCGGCGGAGGTGAACGAGACCGGTACCGATCGCGCGGACGTTCCTTGACGACCTTAGCACTCAACTCATGATAACTCACACATCTAGCACGTACATCTGCAACACAGCGCACTGACTGTCCCTTGAAATCACGTTCATCCAGCTTTTCGACAGCGCTCCGAAGGTCGGCTGATGTCTCATATTCGACAAACCTGCGCATTATTAGATAAAACTTCGCACGGCCTATAATTGAGGTTATACTTACCCCTTCCCGTCACGGTCTCTACCCACTTCTGAGTATACAACATCAAGCCCGGACTGTCGGGCAAAGTCTTTGAGGTCCTGTAATTTTGTGTAAGTTCCCGTATACATAGGTCATTCCAGAAGCACAAAAGACAGTATGTGTTGCCAGCGCATTGAGACAGTAGGAAACGTAAATTTAACGAGCGTGAATGGTCTGAATCCACGTAGATGTTCCAGATACAGAAAGGCCAATAGAGCATGTGGCTAGGAGAGGCCAGTATATTTAAAGAACGCAATAGGAAGTAAAATCGTATGTAGACCATGATTGGTGAGAAACCTGACGCAGTCCAAGGTAGCCAGAAGACATGTTCACGAGAAGCCCAGGACACGAAAGGTGCAACAGTCATATCAATAGGCTCACTAAGGTCCAGATACCATGAAGAACAAGAAATTTATCTGACCTGCCAACTGGTCTCCCCTGGGAGATTGCTAATTTGCATCCTAAAGGGCGTTCGACGAGGACGGGGCGTTGGCCTCTCTTGATATGGATGATTTTCAATTCGGCGCGACCCCCGCGCAAATTGTACAATCAAGCGTTCTCCCATGAAATCAGTTCCATCTGCAGAATCATGGTTAGGAATATAGTTGAAGTGCTATCTCATTTACTATAGAAAACGTACGAAAGGCTGTGTCATACAGTCAGTAGGTATTCCTATAGATCTAAAAAGCATTGATGTTTTTCTGTTTCACTTACCCGGGACCACGTCTCTCGCGTCCATGGCATCTTTGTACTCAATGAAGCCGAAGCCACTCATCAGCTTAATCTCAGTAATCTCGCCAGTGCCATGAGTCTGGAAGTGTGCCTCAACATCGGCCTTGGTGGCTACAGAATGGTAGAGTCACGTCAGTGGAAGCTCATATCATGAGTTAGAGTATGTAGTATCCAGAGAGAGGCCAAGGGAAGAGCTGGGTCTTTTCCAAAGAGCGCCCAGACTGCCTGATGCCAATAGCCAGCGACTCATCATGACTAAATCGACAGAAGAGACAGAGCAAGCCCGACAATAGCGGAACCCAGCGGAGACATGCGTACCATTGCGAGGAAGGTTTCCCAGATAGAGCCTAGTAGGCGAGACTTCAGCGGACATGTTGACCTTTTGGATGCACTATACACCGAGCAGATCCAGCAAATTTGGTAACAATAGGATCCTTTCTAAGTCGCGCAATCCTTGGAACCGCAGTAGAATTGTTTTCCTATACAAGTCCACGGTATTGGCAGAAGAGGCCAGAAAAGTCACAAAAGTTGGAGTTAAAAAAAAACGAGGCGGTAAGGCTCAAATGTGAGGGAGCGGTAAAATCCATTTTACCTTGTATTACTAATAAGAGCTGCGTGCTTTACAGGCTTGGCATTCCGCCAACGTCGCTCATCGATTATTCCTATAAAAAGTGATATTTCAATCCGGTGAATATCAATCCTAGGCTTTATTTGGTGGGTCCAAGAAAGAAACAGAAAGATAGAGATGTTGATATCTGAGGATTGTCCCTCCCCTAAGATCTATAGTTTGTAGTTGAAGGTTCCCATCCAACTCCTAGTATGCAATGTTTCCGGTCCTTATACATTAACAGGCATAGTGTGAATTGCAATGATATCCGCACAATCGACAACGTGTGTAGATTAAGTAAATTTTCATGTCATAAAGTACTTCGGTCCCTCACCCCCGTTGGGTGTTACCCAATTGATATCCTGATCTGGCACTTTGATATCACAAGTCTTGCAATGGATACAACTGTACCTGAGTCAGATCTAGGACAAGCAAGCAAAAAGACCAATTGTGTGGGGCGACTTAACATACTTTTGAGCATTAATCTGGAACCTCTTCCCTAGCTCTTTGCTATCGTCGTCAATATACTCATACACTCCAGCAGGACAGAACCTGTTCTCGATGCCCTTGTATTTTGGCCATTCCATACGGGTATGAGCATCCCAATCCTTTACTTGCAAGTGTATCGGCTGGTCTTCCTCGTGATTTGTCCCTGTCCGATTTACGCTGGTAAGAATGTCAAAGGTGACATTCCCGTCTGGTTTGTCGTATGCAATCTTCTTGCATTCATCCGCCTGCTTGGTGGAAGCATAATCTGGAGGACCATGCTTTAGCGTCCAAGGCATCTTACCTCTAAATAGGTAAGCCTCAAGCCCAGAATAGAGTATACCGCCATAGATTCCTAGGGGTGTATGAAAAGATGGCCGCATGTTTCGAACTTGCTTCAACTCCGACCAGATAGACGACGATCTAAGTTTATCTTCGTAGTCGAACAAAAATACATCGCCTTCGTTAGTAGTGGATAGTGCCGAGAAGGCTGCTTCGGCTGCAAGCATACCAGAGCGCATTGCCGTATGTGTACCCTTGATTTTTGGCACATTCAGGAAGCCAGCTGAATCACCAATGAGAGCTCCACCAGGAAATGCACATTTAGGTATCGATTGGAAGCCCCCTTCATTAAGCGTTCTTGCTCCATATGTGAGACATTTGCCGCCCTCGAGAACAGATCGGTATAAAGAATGCTGCTTCATTTTCTGAAATTCGCCATAAGGCGCAAGCCATGGATTTTTATAGTCTAGGCCCACAACAAGACCAATGCTGACCATATTATCCCCAAAATGATACATCCATCCACCTCCGTAAGTGTCCATTGGCAGTGGATACCCCATTGAATGCACAACGAGACCTGGCTGAAACTTTTCTGGCGGTATCTCCCATACTTCTTTCAGTCCAAGCCCGTATGTCTGATGCTGGCTGTCTCTCCTGAGATCGTATTTTTTGATGACCTGCTTCGTCAGGCTCCCGTGACAGCCTTCAGCGAGCAAGGTAACCCTAGCGTGAAACTCCATGCCACGCTCGAAATTGTCCTTGGGCTCTCCACTTCTCGAAACCCCAATATCATTCGTCGCTACACCCTTGACGCTACCTTCGGGCGTATAAAGAACTTCAGACGCTGCAAATCCAGGATATACCTCGACGCCCGCCTCTTCTGCACGCTCTCCTAGCCATTTCACGAATTGGTTCAGGCTGAGAATGTAATTGCCATGGTTGTTCATTTGAGGAGGTCGTGGTATCGGAATTGACTGGTTCTTGGTGAGAAAGCGCATCTTGTCGTCTTTGGCAGGCGTGATGTGTTGGAATCTATTCGCGTTATCGGGTGACCGCCAACCAGGTAAAAGTTCATCCACGGCCGAAGGCTCGAGGACGTTTCCGGAAACTATGTGATCGCCAACTTCGCTCGCTTTTTCGAGCACAACTACTCTCAAGTCTTCATTGCCAGCTTTCTCTGCCAGCTGTTTCAACCGTATGGCGGCACTGAGACCTGCAGGTCCGCCACCGATGATGCAGACGTCGACAGCATCGCTCTCCCGATCCTGCAGGCGCGGATTGAACGTCTGTTCTGTGACTTCTGCCCTGAATTTTGCCGTGCTATGAAGCATTCTCCGCTGGCCTGCTATTTTCACCGCAGGACGGCATGGTTGAACGGGAGAGGTAGTTCTTCGAGAGGAAATGGTGCAAATGCGAGCATTCTGTGTCTGCGACTTTGCACAGTTCGCTCGCAGCTGATAAACTGCGCGACGCAGTGTACATGTTGGCAGTGACATTATCCAGTACTGTTATTATTCTCATATCTTTCTTTCTGTACGTGGGGAACGGAACTTTTAAAACAGATTCACAAGCTTCGGTTGGGTTCGGTGTGGAATTGGTCCGGAAAGTGTGCCGTAGCAACATAGCAGTGGCAATTGCTGGCCGAGGTATGGATGTTTACAAGATGAACACAAAATAACTTATCATCTTTGAGAAATTTCAGTGCTTACCATTACATTTGGAGAAAAGTCTGATATATCTTTGCAATCCTATGGCCCTGAAAGAATTTTTCTTGACAATAAGCGTCTACCAATTGTTAATGCATATAAATATAGCGTTCACCACTAATAAGCAGATGATACTGTAGGTAATCACGACGCTATGAAATATTCCCTACAAGCAGGACGGAATGGTATTGATAGATCGGACAATAACACTTAGTAAAGCGACTCGAGTTTAACTCCTATGCATTCTCCGTACTAATACTGCAAGCAAAGAGATAGACAAGGAATCAAAACAATATCTATTCTTGCGCCGTAATCAATCATTTCCTCCTGCAAGTCCAATTCAAGAGTACCAATGCATAAAGTACATTTCTCGCTTTTTTAGTGCGCTGGGTTCTTCCATTCGTAACGTAGTAAAACATGGGCTTGTACAAATTGCTGTATAACCTTGAGTAAAAGATGAAAGATATATGAGGCGACAGAAGCCAAAAGAAGAGGAAGTAGTAACTTGTGAATCTTTTCCTTGCGAAGATCCAAATCCCAAAGTAGAACGTAAACATCAACCCTACCCATGCGTACACAAGCTGAGATTTTTTTTTTGTCAGTGGCATAGACAGACTGTATGATACGCCTACAGAAATGTAGAGGATACCAAAGAACAAGTAAACGATGAAAATACTCGGATGGTAGATAAGTAGATGAAAGGTATATAATGATGATTAAAAGGGTTTTTGATATGCGGAACGTTATATTATGAACATTTTTCTGCTTTTGCATGTCAAATGAGCTCGCGAAAGTATGCTCGGTAAGGAGAGCTCCGCCTTTACCATATGCTGCGAGTACCATTCGTCCGTCCCTAGGAAGCGGTAATAGTCACCAGTATGCTTCTTATAATATATCAAATGTAATGAGCTACAACGATGTATAGCTGTAAAATTATGCTAAGGCTCGGGGGCTTTGGTGAATGTGTTGTACAAGAGCACCGAAAAGTCTCTCTACCTGCGTGAATATTAGCAATTAGATACCTGAATCGAGGCCAACAACTCAATAGGAGGATAACATCATGACTTCTAGTAATGAAACGGCCAATGAAAGTGAATTACATTAACATACCTCAGGCGCTGCTTTTACAAACGGCAGATCCCAAAATTGATATGTGGGATTTTTCAAAATCTCCAGCAACGTAATGATAAGACCCCATGGATGCGGCCGGTGTACATGTAAACGCTCCAAGAGCACACGCGTCATCTGTTGCTGCACATCTACCGCCGTCGATGCTTTATCATAAGAACATCCAAACAGATGAAGAAGGGCATAGCTGAAGTAATGAGTGTGACTGTTGGGATAGCGGAGCTGATTGACAAGCGTAGAGATAAAATGGTAACGAGCTTCGGGTCGTAAATCGCGCGCGAAACGCTCGAATAACCTGGTATGATGCGAAGAAACGATAAACGTTTGACCTTTCGTTCCGGCACTATTGATGGCAGCGGATCCAATATATAGAACCAAAGCATGTAAAAGTATAGTATCAATGGTTACTGGCGCAAAGCCAAATGTGGTTTCAAGTCTTTGTGGGTGGTAGACAGCTTCACACAAGCTGTTGATATTTGCATCGCTAAAGTCCCCCTTCTGCAGGATGCTGTCCACAACATTTTTAACTCCAGCTTTAATGAGGGGTGCTTCTAGGTCGCTGCGAATGTTGGGAGCTTTCCTCATTTCCTCTAACCGGTCAACCTTGAGTCCAGATGAGAATGGATCAGGAAGCTCCGGAAATGACGAAGGGAATGCGCTAACTACAAGATTGCGGAGCTGAGTACAATGTGCCGGAATGCTGCAGCAAAGTCGGAAGTGGTTCTCGGCCAAAAATTCAGGAAAGTCATGGTGAAGAACTAGGAGAACTCTTAAAACCCCGCGATAAAAGTCCTTTGCAAGTGGCGAGACTTCAACAGGTTTTACCAGCTCGCCGGCATAAGCTAGCAGGGTTTCCATGATCTGCACATACATTTCCCAGCCCTGCTTCTCAGGATCGTCAGCCAAAGTACCAGCTTCAATCCCTCTAAAACAACCTACCGAATCAGTTTCCATTTTCAGTAAAGCTGGCATCAGCAGCCTATGGGAGATGATGGCAAGCCAAGAGAATGCAAATCCTGAGAAGTATTTCGGCTGCAATGCCATCGTAGCCTTGCCTAGAATAAGAATCAAGGGCTTGTACGCTGAAGCAATTGCAGCGCGTACTTCATGAACTTCGCAGATGATGCTGGAGAAAAGTCTGAAGAAGATTTTTTGATTAAAACGTTCGCCTCGCGTCTGATGATGATGGCACAAGACTAAAACGACAAGACTTAGGATAGCCTCGAAGTAGGCCGCTTTAGCTTCTACCGTCGAATCTCCTTGCTCATCTTGGTGTAAGACCAGGCAAACGATTAGTTTCGCAAAAGCATCAACATGTATGTAGGCTACGTCAAGACTGCCGTACAGCGTGTTCTCTTCACGCTCATAATTAGCAACTGAAATATCTACGCATAACCTGAAGAATATGGCCGACTCGACTTGGCTATCCAACAGATGTTTCTGATGCAACTGATGCACAAAAGCAGCAATGGTTCTTTCAGGAGCATCATTTTCTTGCAGATGTATCCATTCTTCAAATATATATTCCATTTGATCCTGTTTTGCCGGGGACTGTGGCGATCCAATCCCTTCAGTCGGTTCGGGAGCCTGAAGTTTTGTAATGATTCGCCTAGCCCCATCAAAGTCTGGCGCCTCGACTAGCCAATGTGTCAGAGCTTCAAAAGACTTTGCAAAGTCTGCTCTCAAAGCGTTGGAATCATCAGCAAGTAGAGTAGAGTCGAGCAACTCGGATAGAAATTCTACAGCGATTACTTTTCGTTGCTGAATGGCCTTTGCCACAAAACTGTCGACTCTACTAAGATTAAGAAGTCCGGCATTGATGAGGCAAACAGTGACCATCGCGTTGAAAATTCTCTCTCCGTCAAAATTTGATAGCCAAAGAATTACTTGCCTTGCAGTCTGCACCGAGAACTGACAAATATTAGTTAGCAGTTGGGTCATAACTTCAGCTTCAAGTTGTCTTTCCGCATCGGAATAAATGAAGCTGGTGATTTTACGCGCGGTATGAAAAGCAATCCCGTCACTTTGGCTTCCAGAACTTTCAATTGCATGTATGATTTGTTCATAGATGTCCCTGACAGACGAATTAGGGCTGAGGTCTTTAATATGCTCTTCTGGTGCTTCTTTAGTTGCTCGTTGCAATTCGGCGAGCATATCCTGAATGCGCTCTGCTATACTCTGCGTTTCTACATAGCCATTCATCTGTGGTGCTCCGGTCATCCCAGGTGTTCCTCTTGCCATCATTTGTTGTTGCTGCTGCTGCTGCTGTTGCTGCTGTGTTGTTGCTTGCCTTTGAGATGCTTGGTTATGAACGTTGGCAGATAAGCCTGGAACATTTGAAAATTGCTCTTGCAGAACATCTGGCACTTGACGCCCACTATCTTGAGAAGCCGTGTTTGTATGATTGGACGTGCCACGCGCCTGGCGGCCAAATTCTTCGTAAATGGCCATTTGCTCCTTGTTCAGCCCACCAGGCCCTTGGCGATATGGCTCAGGTATGTAAAAAGCCCATCTGCTTAGCATGGGATCCATAAATGGCTCATTTGGACGAGTGGCACGATGAATGCGACGCATGCGGAGCAGCTCTTCTATCTGGTTATCGATTTCAGATGCAGAATGATTTTCGGCTGCCTGCTCTACCATTCCACAAAGAGCATCGATATTATCGTTAACGAACATCAAGATAGACCCTTCTGGTAAGGCTTGCTCAGGAAGATCTCTCGCAATTAGGCGAATGTTATTTGTGACTGCCATGCGCAATGGCTCCTTACAGGTGACTAATGCTAAGCTCCCAGATAGCGACTTCACAACATTATGAGCAGCTTCTCTTATTTTCGTTTCGTCTGCTTCTAGAGCAAAGTCTTTTGCAATAAGCTGCGATGCCGATATTGATGCTATTGTTACAGAGCGTTCCACAACTGGTGCTATGGTATCTGCAACAGCTTGCTGTGCTGCGCTGAGAAACACTTGACGAATTCTATTTTGACCTCCTGCACTATTCAAGGGGGGATACATCAGCAGGGATCCAATATCAGGGAGCCCTGCAGTCACAACAGCAGGACTGAATCTCTCTGTAGGTGGCCGTCCTCTATTAAGGCTCATCAAGGAAAGTTCGTTAAAGCCCTCCAGTCCGTCTGGAAGACCAGCGGCTCCAATGAAGTCACCAGCAGCCATAGGCCGAGAACGAATAATGTCAGCAGGTTCGATGCTTTTGTAGTCCAACTCTAGACCTTTGCAGAGTACTTCAATCTCAAATTTTAGATTGAGCTTTATTTCGGCAAAATGGTAAAGCTCTATCAAGACTTGAAGAATCTCCATCAGCCATGGATTCGGCGGTTTGAAGACTGTCGATTTTGCCGCCTGCAGAAGTACTTTGCATGTGAATGGTATTACGAGTAATAATCTTTGCGTATCATGTCCTTCAACCAGTAGATCTTTAAACGAAATGTTTCGAAACTTAATTGGCTTGTCCCTGGCAATGGTAAGAGATCCAAGCCAGCCTCCGAGGTTTTTCAGATGAGTTCTTTCGACAGAGGAGCTCATTGACGAATCGGCGTTGAGCATTCCAATTACAGAAACATAAGTTTCCCGCAATACTTCAGCCCACAAGAGTCTGTCATTGAGCATGCCAAGCATATCCAAATAGAGCTGTTGAAAGTTTGGCTGTAACTTAGCTCTCTCATCAACCAGATAAGTAGCAAACCATTGACGGTACTTGTCTTCTAGCGCTTCTTGCAAGTCGCGCAATTTGACTTCTAGGTTACGCTCGGAGATATTATTCAGTACGAAAAGCACACGATCTTGAATTTCCTCAGCAGGCTCAACGTACATGTCAGGCTGCAAAGGCGGATCGACGCTGAGGCAGCTAAAGTTGGGTACCGATGAATCGGGTTCGGGAAATGCATGTGAATCGCCATTCGTCAAGACTTTTGGATTGCCGTTCGTCTCCGCGGGTTGTCTTGAGACAATTTCCTCGGCCTTACTCCAGATCTCAGTTCCTTGTAAACCCGGGACTCTCAAGAGCCGATCACAAAAGGTAGGCCATTCCTGGAGACGGCTGGAAAAGTTCAGAAGTGCTTGTCGTCCAAACTTGTACATTGACTCGTCCGGCCCAAACTCCTGCACTGCTTCAAGCACCATTGCCAAACCTGCTTGTAACGCTATGCGCGAGAGAAGGTTGTAGTTAATGATACTACCGAACAAAACTGCTGTTGTGGCCAGAGCCTCCAAGGGATATTCTCCAAAGCAGTTGTATTCATCAAACAAGCCATGTATCATGCAGGCAAATAAATCTTGATCGGTAGGGTCTTCTGAGGTCTTGTACCTTTGAAGAGCTTCGACAATGTCTCTAACGTCACTTTCTCCGCTGTACATTTTTTTGTAGTGCTCTTGCATTTTTGCGTCAGCTTCTTCAGGTATCGCATTCGAGCCTTTGCCAGCTTCATCAATAATCTTGTCAAAACCTTCTCCATAATTTATTAGACGTGGATAGGCTTGAATACAAGTGCGCTGGAGCTGTACCAGGTCATCATCTGGCAGGTGTCCCTGTAGAAAAACAAGCAATGGATGGACCGTCTTCACAGCTAGGGGAACCGTTTCAGGTTGCTTATGGTCGCGTTGTACCTGCAGATCCACTTCGGCTTTGGACGCCAGAAAATTCGAGAGAACCCGGGTGAAAGCAGCTGGAACTAGCTGTAGGTGTTGCTGAGCCCAAGGCCCTAGGTCAAAGATACCTTTGCTATGTGCTAAAGCTGCGAGATCAACGCTCATCTCCTTGTTCATTGAGATGAGAGCGTCAAGCCAACCGTGTTGTTGTGCATGCTCTAGTATGATAACCAAGCACATAGGGTTATCCAGATAGCTATCAAGCAGTCTGGTGGCCAGCCAGACATTGTCATGTTTCCATAGGCCGTGCAAGACGAAATTGTAATTTGGAAGCGTCTTCTCAAAATAGGGCTGAAAGAGTTGTTTCATTGCCTGATCTTGCAGACCACCCCAGGGTTTAGGTACTGCTGACGCGGAAACAAGAAAAATATCGGTGTTTGCATTAATGACAGTTTCCGGAATGCCCATGCTCTGAGCCTGTGCATAGGTATCTTGAGAGCGAAAGATCATGTTGAAGAGCGCTACGGTGGCATCAAGAGAGACTAGTGGATATCGCAATGCCTCTTTGACGTACTGCTTGGCATCTTCTGGTGCATCGCTGTACATATCTTGTGTGAAAGCTTTCCGTAGGCGAGGAATGTTTGTAGCGTCCAGTTCGTCCGGTGTGCAAGACAGAAACGCAACTACGAATGACAACTTTGCTTCCTTATGTTCCCAGACGTTGCCCCACAACGACTGTATATCGAAATTCTCGTAATCATGCGCAAGCGGAAGGAAAGCATTGAAAAGGATGAGAAATTGCTGCTTAGTGATGCGTAGCCCTTCCCTATCGAAGCTTTGAATAACATCTTGCCAGTCCAGCCGCTGTCCTGCTCGATGCTCCCGAAGAGCGGAAATGAAAGTAGCCGGATCGTACGCTTGGCCATTCTCCGCAATGACCATGAACAATAGCGCATTCGCAACTTGTTGATAGCTTATATCACGCGCTTCTACCGCGGCCAGCATCTCTTTGCACGCGTCAAGACTAGACGTTGCTTTTGGACCTTGACGCTGAACCAGCCGTACCAACGCACTTTGAGACCCAAGAATATCCACTAGCTGCATCACTGCTCCCACCTCAGTCGGTATCGGAGATCCTAATTTCTGGTATCTGAGACGTATGGCATAAAACAAGTTTGCTTTCGTCTCATCGTTCCAATTTCGCGGTGGATCTTGAATCAACCGATCAAGTATTTGAGCAAGAAAGGAGGGAGGAATATTATCGAGTGGCTCGCCAGTAGGGCCATTTGGTGGATTTAGCAGCGTCATAAGGAAATTCTGAAAATTATTGGATAGAATAGCATCAGCTGATTCATGAGTTAGTATTTACTCGTGTAAGGTGTAATTAAGCCTTTCTTCTTACCCTTCGTTCGCAAATCTGGCTTTGAAGCCGATTTGATAGCTAGTGCAAGCGTGATTTTAGCGAGGGGATCCAGTTTGAAGTGGTCCATAAAGGTGGAAAGGTCAAAGTCGCGAAAAAGGTCTCCCTCTTGAACATCAATAGATTCTGCAATCTTGAACGCCTGCTGTGGATCTTGTGTAATCTTTTGCATTTCACCAACCAGTATCTGATAGCTTCCAGCACTATCAGCAGCCCTGCCAGAGCTGTTGAAGACGTGTGCGGAGTTACCCTGAAGTAGACGACGGAAGTACTTTGAGAAAACTTCCATACCGTGTGAATCTATGAGCTAAATTGCAAAAAGTTACACATTAGTGTCCAGATCTACAATGTTACGCTTTATATAAGCATCAAAAGGTATTTATACCTTGCGAATCTGATCTGCTTGTGATTCCCACTTCGCTTTATCTTTGTCCTCCTTGATTGTACTTAAAAGTAAAAACACTTGAGCTATCGTTATTTTCGATAACGACTGGCCGGATCCTTGCATCTGTGTTTGATTTACATTCGTTGATCCGGTGGTCGGTTGGGTAAGAGAAGGCGAACCACGCGCGAATTTCAGAGAACCTGTAGCTCCTCCACCTCCACCTCCACCTCCACCACCACCTCCTCCAGCGCCGCCGCTATTATTGCTGACTCCAGTACTGCTGTTTCCTCCTCCTCCTCCACCACCACCTCCGCCTCCCTGAGACGCGGAAGGTGAAGCTATGGCGGAGGACGCCAGTTGAGGATTTCCTGACGATGTTATTGTCCTGGAGCGAGTGGAAGACAACAGCTGGCCTGGCGGAAGCTGTTGTGATCCAGGATGAGATGGTGAGAAGGGCGACGACGTAGAGGATACGGACGAAGTTCTGCTGGCAGCCTGACGGATTGATGCAGTTGCGGACTGAAGTGTTGGAAAGTTTGAGTTATTTGGTGAAAGGAGAGGATGGGAGGGACTTGATGATGAAGCAGCTCTATTGGGAGCAGAGGTGGTCGCAGTAGAGATGGGTGTCAATCCCTTGGAGCCGCTTTGCTGATGAGACAAAGTAGCCCAGGCGGACTGCTGAGGTCGAGACAGTCTCGCTGCTGATAATTGAGGCTTGTTTGACGGTCCCGATAACGACTGTTGGTTGGGACCAGAAAAAGGGAAGGTCATCTAGGCAAAGGTCCCATTGGACTAGCAATCGCAACGATAAGTATTATTACGTGTTAGGGCTCTTGAGTCGCGCCTGATGGCGGAAGAAGTTGAAGAGATTCGTAAAGGTAGCAAGGAGATGATTGTAATGGAGTTTCGAAATTTAAGAGGTGAGGTTGCAAACTTGAACAGTTGAAAGAGATGCGACTCATAAATGTCAAAGCTTTTCGAGGAACGTTCCTTCTGCGCTAAAAGGAAGACAGGCAGATTCTACACAAACCACATATGCTCCGAATCACCATAGCAAGCACTCCCTTATTTACTGGAATGAATTTTTTAAACTGATACTTCTGTTAGTCTCTGAGCATTACCATCTCAAAGCCTTTCGCGTTCTTGCCTGAGTTTCATAATAAAGGACTGCGCGAGGTAACATATCGGCTAAAATAGCAGAGTATCCGTTCACAAACAAAACATATGGACACGATAGACATTGATCTTTATTATCGTATTAGGCTATCAAACATCGCTCAGTCATACCTTTTTGTGCTTTCTCACACAATGATTAGCGGACTCAAAGTATCAAATAACCTGGGCAATGGCTATGTTTTAAGCAATCAACGTTCCTGGTGGGAGAAACACTTTTGTGAGCAGAGCAAGCATTCTGCACTGAAAGAAGCCGTCGATCAGGTAAAAAACCAATTATAGCATGTTTTAATAGGAATGATAGCACATTGTCCTCCAAAGCTTTACCCTGGTAGATTCTCTTGCTCAGAGAATCATGCACTATGTACTTACATTTTAAGTTTTCTACTGGAATCATGAATCCAAAAAATGCCAGATAATGGCAATGGCTGGACACCAGGAAAAGCGTCTCTTGTGTCTTAATCCGAACACTTTCTTTCAATTTTGCACTGTTTAAAAAGTAAAAGTTGAATGACGATATATTATCCAAAGTAGTGGTCCCACTTAACTCAGAATAGCTGCGCAGTCGAATATATAAATTTCAAAAGAATCAGGTTATAGATCTGCCAAAATTGGAGAAAATAGACGCATGAAGTAGGGTGATAAATCAGTTCTAAAAACAAGATAAAAGTCATAAATGGAGAGAAGAATGTCCTCTCACTAAGACTACTGCATTTCTAGCGAGAGCTCGAAGCACCGAGCTGTGCGCTTTATATTTATCAACATATACATAGGCATGAATAATATTCCAGTCACTTGGATCTTCATCTTTTTAAATAATTGCAAATAAATCTTTCGCCCATGTCCTCGCTGATGAGCGGGAGTAGACTATCCACGGATGATCGTGCTCTGCTCCCTTATAGTACTACCTGGCACTACAATTATGGATTTAATTGGATATTCAGATATCCTGGTACTGTTCTCGATATAGAAAATACATTTGCATTCAAAGTGAACACTCAGGGCCAGAAATGATCCACTCGTACGGAGTATTTAATGTGGAAAATGCATATCACGTGATACGTACCGTAGAGTCTGGTTGCCCGGCCGACGAGCTCAGATCTTCTTACGCCTGTTTACTTTCACTTGGCAATTTGCACACGGTTGTATTGCGCTCCACAAAAACACTACCGTACGCTTCTGGTGGTAGAACCATTTTCAACCCTACGTCGTGCCCTTTCGAAGAGCAAGTCTTCATATCAAACTTCCTTAAATAGACAAGTCGTGGTTTGTGCATCGACCATCTTTCTTTATTTACCACTCTCATATCGTCAACTTCTGCTTGAGACAAACAAGTAAACTTCAATAATTATCGACCGCCAACTTTATACAACAACAGCCAGTATCTCTCCCACACAGTAGATAGGGTCGCCTCGGCGGGACAGTGTGGGAGAAGAGACATAAGACGAAGGAAGAACGACTTTTAAAGGCAGCGCCATGCCTGGCACAATGCTTGCAGAGCCTCCATCGGTCTCACTTTCCTGTAAGATAGATATCTCACTTAACTGAAGCGGAAAGAGACGATAAGATCAAGAGAGAAAGCTTAAAAACTGGAAAATCTGCTAACGAAAGTATCAGTTGCCAACAACTTCTGGGGCAAGGACGATGCCGGTTTTAGCCCTCTTCTCGAGCGCATGCATGATGCCAAAGTAACGTGTGATGAGCTAAAAGCATTCTACACTGGTGAGTATCTAGAGTTATATTCCCAAGAGGCCTTGACAACTACTAACTCTGTCTGTGCTACAGCCAGGGCATCGATTGAAGAAGAGTATGCCCGGAAGATACTCAATCTCGCCCGTAAGCCGCTCGGCTCATCCGAGTCTGGAACGCTACGCATGTCCCTCGACGTCGTTCGTGGAGAAGTTGAGACCATCGGCAAAGCACACCAAAATATCGCGGCACAGATGAAGACCGAATTAGAAGAGCCATTGGCAGCTTTTGCTGGGGGAATGAAGGAACGTCGGAAAATCGTCCAGTCTGGCGTTGAGAAGCTGTTCAAGGTTAAGACACAGCAAACAAATAGCGCAAATAAGGCCAGAGATAAGTATGAGCAGGATTGTCTTAAGATCAAGGGATACCTCGCGCAGGGACATATGGTCATGGGTCAGGAAGAGCGCAAGAACAAGGCAAAACTTGAAAAGACACAGATTCAACTCTCGGCTGCAAGCAACGAGTACGAGTCAGCCATTAAGACACTTGAAGAGACAACGGGAAAATGGAACAGAGATTGGAAGGCGGCATGCGATGTAAGTCATGCTAGCCCCTGGTGTTCGAATCTAATAAAAATGACTGATAATGTGGTGCAGAAATTTCAAGATCTTGAAGAGGAAAGAATTGATTTTATGAAAAGCAGCCTCTGGAGCTTTGCAAACATAGCTTCTACCGTTTGCGTAAGCGATGATGCTGTAGGTTTATAGCCCCTGTCTACCCAACAAGACACTAACTGTATTTCTAGTCGTGCGAGAAGATCCGCCTTTCGCTCGAGGATTGCGATGTGGAAAAGGACATTACCAACTTCATTCGCGAACGCGGAACCGGGCAGGAGATACCCGATCCGCCAAAATATATCAACTTCTGTAGAGGCGACGTCAACGACAACGCATCAGACATTTCTGACGAAGGCAACTACTCTGTAGCGCAGTTTCCACGAACAATCAACCCCGTCTTCCGGAGCTCGTCACCTCAGCCATCAAATCAGGATCCAAATTCATCCTTAGCAAACTCATACGGACATGACCAGGCTATGGACGCAGACCAGCTCAACTCTGCCCCCGCTGCTTCGGCTCAGATACCAGCGCAAGCGAGACAACGGCGCCCAACCAATGCAGGAAGTCAGCCCCTCAACGTAAATCAATTAGGAGAGATTCCGCCAGTACCTCACAATGAATACCCAATGGATGGCATGACACAGTTCTGTCGAATTGGTCCCCCATCGCAACGCAGCTCCAACGCAAGCCCTGCTAGGCCATCGAGTAGAGGTTCTCAGAGCGACTGTTCAGCCCCAACGTCAATGTCAAGCATTGAGCCTGCTCCTGCAAGTGCATCCCATTCACCAACTAAGGGAATGATGCCTGTAGAGAAGGAGCCTGCCAGCAGACGATCACACGGCTTCTTTCAGGCCCACAGTCCCTTTACGCGACGAAACAAACAGATCAAAGAGAGCCCACAGAAGGAGGCAATGGCACAGTCGGCCAACACAACCCCTACAAAACCCACCGGCGGATCCTCCTACGCGCAATCCTCGAATCGTTCCACCCAACGTCCCGGCAGCTCTACAGGCACAGGATCGCGCTCTTCCTACGCTAATGGTGCTCCGCTCACCCTTCGCGGCACACACTTTGATTCAGGCCGCCAATCGGTTAGCCCTGAACCTGTCGACCCACGAGCTAATTTCCAGCTTAACGTTGGAAACAACTTTTTCGACGTCGCCTCCCCAGATATCAAACGTAAGCCCGCGCGTGCTCAGACAGCACCGGAAGAGCTCGATCCAATAGCGCAGGCGCTAGCGGAACTCAAGGGTGTGACGAAGCAGGCGAGCGTTCGCATGTCGGCGGACCGATATCATGGCTTAGCAACGCCGGCACCACCAGGGACGCCAGGTGTCAACGCCGCACAACCAAATGGTGCAGGACCATTTTACGGAGGAGCGGGTGCGAGTTCTTCAACAGCTCGGGCTGCTCAGAGAGGCACTCCGCCGCCATCCTACGAACAACCCGTCAGCCGTCTCGGCGCTCCGGAGCCAGCTTTTACATCAAAAGCGATGCAGCAGACGACCCAGAAGTATATTGAACAGAAAAACAACATGTTCAACTCGCAGGCTTCCGGAACACGACCAGGCTATGATCACCGTGGCTCTGCGCCAAACTCAGCATCGCGGCCAAACACCCGAGGCAGCGGCCAGGGTCAGCAGGATGCCATCGCACGGTCCGCAAGCCCCGTGCCGCGCAGCACAAGTCCACGGCCTGCGCTGTACGATGACGCTCTGTACCAGAAGCAGTCATACCAGCAACCATACCAGCCACAGACTTACCGGGCAACTTCGCCGAATCCATACGCTGGCCGGCCAAAATCGAACAGTTACGTCAAACCACAGCCAAGCAGCACGAACAGCTACGGACGATACAGCTCGCGCAACAACTCCCCCCAGGCAGAGCCACCGATGCCTCGCGCGGTGTCTCCTCAACCGATGTACCGTGCACAGGGCCGGCCAGGAAGCAGCAGAGGAGGATCTGACATGGCGTTGCAGCTGGCTGCGGCACCACAGCAGCAGAATAGTAGTATGAATGGCTCCTACGGTCGTCATGGCTATCCCGGCGGTGGAAGTATTGGCGGCGGAAGCATGGTCAGCGTTGGAGGAAGCGGAAGCAGGCCTGGAAGTTCGTACTATGGCGGCAACGGCAGCGACTTGAGCTACAACAGCGGCGTGTCAAGCTCGAATGCGTCGCGGCAGAGGAGCCATAGCGGAGTTGAGGCACGACAGTGTACCAAGGATGGGAGGATTATATTGCAATACTGTGAGTAACATCTGCTGTTTTTCTGACCCTTTCTCGGGTTTTTTTTTTTTTTTGTGATCGATTATGTTCAGGGCAATGCTTTCAATGCTAACAATTTGAAAAGCACGGGCGATGTACATGTACCAAGCTGCCATTCCGGAAGAATTGAGTTTCGCAAAGGGCGATATTCTCGCCATCCTGCGTCTCCAAGATGATGGATGGTGGGAGGCGGAGGTTGTGGGTAAGAGCGGGCAACGAGGACTGGTACCGAGCAATTATCTCCAGAACGCTTGAGGCAGAGTGATCTAAATTGTACTTGATTGATTACGCTGAAGAAATGGACGTTCAATCTGCAGATGACGTACTAGGTTTTTATCGGGCTTCAGAATGGAATTGTGATTTCTTCGGATGCTTTATGTTCACGTAAAGGGGGGTTTTGATATTTGCGTGGACTGTTAATAGAATGGGAAGTTATGATGTTGAGAGTGATTGAAGGTGGTCCTCGAAAAGGCAGGGCTGTTGATGGAATTGTACTTTGTTGTTGGTACATTCAGCAGGCTGTTGTCACTTCCACTACTGTATATGATGGGCGTTCACTTGCTGTTTATATTACATTCACGTTCTTTACAATCAAGTTATACTATCATTCAAAAAGCTGTGACTTGATTCGTCGTTGTTTAAATTAATTGAAGATTAGCAAAGGCAGGCGACAATTTCAAATCAACATATTATTAAATGAAAGCTTACTTTCAACCTCCAGATGGAAGGCAAGGTTCTTGATATCACCCAAAATAGCCAAAACAAAACAATTACATCATGCAACGTTTAGAATGCAAGAGCTTCAGGCAAGCTTTGTAATAATGTGAATTATATATCGGGATCCCAAGCAGCTCCTTTTTACTAAACTGCACTCTACCCATTCTTTATGAGTAATAACAAAAAAGGAACTGAAAGACGAATATCTACCATGACCTCAGCCTTGTACTCATAGCCCGGCAGAACCGAAGAACATCAGAAAATGACTTCCGACAATCCTGTCGCTAAATCCGCACCCGTCTACTTCTGGCGCGAGACAGACGAACATGGGTACCTGTGCCAATGGTACGATAGTCCCTTTGAGCACGAGGGAACATGCTATTGCACCACAGAGATGTGGATGATGGTGCAGAAAGCGGTTCTCTTTGGCGATGAGGTTTGTTTTCTTTCTCCGTCGAATGTTGACTCATCTTTGCTACGACATCACTGTTAAGCCAATGTTGTATTTTGAGTATATAATGTTCATTCATTTAACGGTGTCATGTCACTGAACTGATCGTTTATAATCATGACTGGTATCACAGTGTTATGCTGTACTTTTGCTGCACTGTCATTGACATGCAAAGTCATTGTAGGAGACAAAGAAACGAATGCTTGCCACCAAGAATCCAAGGCAACACAAGGGTCTGGGCCGAAAGGTTAAAGGATTCGATAGGGAGAAGTGGGATGAACGTTAGTCTAACTGTTCACTCTTAGCTTCCATGATTTGTCCTATAACGTTGGACTAAAAGAATCAGACAGTCATATTCATCACGACGACAAACGTTCTGCTAGCTGACAGTGTACAGACAAGTTTAGAGTCGTAGAAGAAGGCAACCATCACAAATTCAAGTCGACGCCGGAACTAAAACAGAAACTTCTCGAGACTGGCAATTCTGAGCTTGTAGAGGTTCGTTTGCGTTTTCATGGCCCCCAATCTTTGGTCTTTTGTTTGAAACAAAACGTTGTTCAACAGGTGAATCGCGCTAAACGGCCTATAGGCATCGCCGTTCGACCGTATATGGGGCATCGGTTTTAGTGCTGCAGAAGCGTCCGCGAATCGACACCAGTGGGGAGAAAATCTACTAGGTAAAGCCTTGATGAACGTGCGTGAAAAGTTGAAAAGTGTGGAGTAACTGCTTGATATTGACGAGATGATCAATTCAGATTCTTACTGATGGAGAAAGTAATAGCAAAGCCGTTATTTAAAAATAGATTTCTTATTTCAACCCAATTGTCCATACGCCTTTCATGTATTGTACCATATCATACTCCAGATTAGATCCTTTTTTTAAAGAGATATTCTAATTGTATACCACGATGTTGTCTTCGTTAATTCCACTTTCCCTTGGCTAAGAACCTGCTCTTTCAGATTATCGTCCAATTTCTTACCTCCTTCTCCCAATTTCACAAGTGAAAGACATCCTCAAACCTTCATCCACAAGCCCAACACGCCCTTTGCATACTCCAAAATCTCATCTCCACCAAGCTTACTCTCCCCGTACACTCGGTCGACAAACGTTATCGGCACTTCGGCAACCCGGTAGCCCATCGCCTTGGCCCTGACCATCATCTCCATCTGAAACGTATACCCTTTGCTCTCCGTGCTCCGAATCACCTTCTCCAGCACCTCTTTCTTGTAAAGCCGGAAGCTGCCCGTCAGATCGCTCACCCCGGGCCGCAGCAGCGTGTCCGCAAACAGATTTGCACCGCGCGAGACCATTTTCCGCTTTAGATCCCATCCATACACTCCTCCTCCTCTTCCTGCTGCTGCTGCTGCTGCTGCACCAGCACCAGCACCATCGCTTCCCCTGCCCTCCGTCCCCACCCTCGCATACCGCGTCCCCGTGACAATGTCATAGTCCCGCATCTTCTGCACGCGCACCATCTCGGCGATGAATTTCGGGTGGTGCGAAAAGTCGGCGTCCATGATGACGACAAAGTTGCCCGTCACGAACTGCAGGCCGTGCACGTACGCGGTCCCGAGACCGAGTTTGCCGGCGCGGGCGCGCAGCTGGATGCGCGTGCTGCCGTAGAGCTTTTGCAGCTGGCGGGCGATGTCCTGGGTGCCGTCGGGGGAGGCGTCGTCGACGATGATGAGTTCCCAGTCGAAGTTGCTGGGGTGGGATGTTAGTGTGAACGTTAAACAGACAGTGAAGGTTAAATAAACAATAAAGTTCTTGGCTTGGAACTTTTGCATTTGGATAACTTCATATTTGCGTGTTTGATCATCTGCCAGCATAACTTACTTCTCGGTAAAGGTTTTGTTGAGGAGCCATGTGATGATGGGGAGGTTGCTTCGTTCGTTGTAGGTCGGCAGGATGACGGAGTATTTGTCGCGTTTGGGTGCCATTGCGATCGATTGATTTAAGATACGAAGATGTAGCGGATCCTACTGGTTGCACATTGAGGGATTGAAGTTAAATGAGCGGAAGAGTATAATTATTAATCTCGAATGTAAGGAAACCTGTCAGAACGAAAAGCTTAACCGCATGTTGTCCGGTTATCGGTTTAGGAATTTCAATCGATGCTAGAATTAATGCTCCAAAAGCACACCAATTTATCTCCCGTGCAGCGAGTTGTAGCTGCTTCTAAGATTTATCAACTTGTGAAATAAATTATTGAAGTAGGTGCACAGGATACTATCTACTATAGAAAAGTATTGGTTTTGCGTGGATTACGACTTTACCTTTCTTACGGAACTTCGTGTCACATCTCATTCTCCATTCAATGATCGCAATACGAGAGACAGAGAATCATATCCTGGTTGTTACTCAGAATTCGCAGAAATCTTCAAATACTCCAGGTATCAGGCCGTGTAGAAATCCCGTATTAAACTGCACCGTGGAAATTTTTGATGTTCATGAATTACTATCAATTTCCCTTTCCGTAATCGTAGCAAACGTAAATGTCATGACAATAGCAATCAACCCAACGAAGCTAAGTGCCTGTTGAGTTTTCATGAAGGACACACATTCCATGTAACTCCTCCTCCGTCATTACATTCTCCCAACCTCCCTCCACGCGGTCACTTTTCCTTCTCGTTTTCCCTCTCCCTCTCCCTCTCTCTCTCCGCCTCATCGCTACCCTCCGCCACAAGCCTACCCACCTCGACGTACTTCCCCATAAACCGCTCTTCCCAGCCCCTCAACGACTCCCACTGCTCCTCGTCCAGGTCATCCAGCGGATCGAGCGGCCCATGGACATTCTCCGTCAGCATATCCTCGTCGAAACTGCCAAAGGCAAGCCCTCTGCTCGCGTCTCTGCCCGCAAAGTTTTCATACGGTCCGCCCGGGCCGTAGAAACCCTTTCCCGGGGTGACGTCGTATACACGGCTGCGGACTGCAAGGTAGACGGGCTTGCCGCCGGTGCCGTTGTAGGGTAGGAGTGTCGCTGGGGTGAAGGTGCGGTAGACGATGGGTCTCGATGGGCGGGCGTAGTCGATGGGCTTGCTTGGCAGGAGGCGGTAGTATGCTATCATGACGAAGAGGGCGAGGAGGATCATGTTGACGGGGGTGAGAACGGTTGCCCTGTTTGGTTGACGATTGAAACAATTAGCTTTGGCTCCTCTTATTATTCTTCCTTAACTAGAATACAGCTTGGAAGCTAGGTAACAGAGGAATAATAATAATCCTGCCAGTGCTGATGTACAGGTTATGCAATAATTCATCGTGCCATCCACGATAGCACAAAATGTCCATGACTTACACCTCTGCTCCTTCAACGGCATCCTCCGGCGGTGGAATCGCATGCTGATACTTTGATGCATCTGTACGGATCGCATAAGTCAGCAATCCAATATCAATGCAGGAGCGGTAATTGTCTTCTCAGATTCAATTCTTGTTTTCGTCTCATAGCATAGTGATCGTGCGACGTTGTCATGGACAGATATCCCAGATCACCGCCTGAAATTGGACTTCAGCTTACCTTGGTCATCCGCCATTCCTTAAACTTGATGACAGGAACCGAGAATGTGGAATGTTATGCGATACTTTATGGGTGACAAGCCAACCTAAAGCTATATCGAAGAGTCTTTGATGGCGAAGGTGCACTTTGCGTTTATGACTACGCTCCGGCTTCTTGTTGTAGATTATGCCATACAGCAATTGCAATAGAACAGTTCCTGTAGTGGTTGGTTTAAAGGTCATGCAAAGATACAGTTGAGCTGTTGCACAGACGTAGTCCGAGTACGAAGTCCCAGATCTCTCGGATACTGCAGGCTCCGCGCTTGGCTCGTAGATCTGCCAACGGTAAACCTTATTCCTATTAAGGCACGACAGTTTCTAGATACAAGCGTAACTAGCTGTGATATTGAAAGACTTAATCGGTTGTCATGCAATTTCAACGAATGAGATATTAAAACCAGCTGTCACGCAGTGAATCATAGACGCTGAATCATGATATCTAAGTATAGAGCTCCTGGAAGTGATAAAAGTCATTGTTGGAATCCGCTACAGTGAATGCATAAATCAATGGGCACCGTACCCTGATAATATCGAAGTCTCAAGCACTTCACATACGGAATACGAGGGCTATCAGTGATACTTGGTCACGAGCTGACACGAAAAACGAATATTAGGATAATTCAATGATGATTTCTATGATTCCATGCATGCGGTTCTCCTTTTTGAAGGTTATAATCTATAGCTAGACCCGACTTTGCGAAGACACATTGCTACCCAGCTATAATGCAATCTTCATCCAACTGTCATCCACCACGGATTCACGGATGCCAATAGTAAGGTCGGATATGCTTCTTGCTCTCGTCCTCTGGGTGCCACGCACACATGACAGTATCGACAGGCTGGTCGACTACGCACCTCCAGTCCTCTGAGCGCATCTTTATAGGCTTCGTCTCACCCCTAAATGGTAGATTGCATCATTAGTAAATATTCGAAGCGTTATCTGAAAGAGATAATTGCGCTGGAAAGCACCAAAGGCTTCAAGCTGATCTACTTACTCTTCAAACCTTAATCTCAAGTCCAAGTTTCGAAAATAATTCAATTTAAACTTCGCCTGCATAGCTACTTCTGTAGCCTGTCGAGAAATCCCGTCTTCGGGGTTGTCGAAAGTGAGTGACTTTATCATTTTGGTGAAAATCGACTGGGCATCGTCATTATACTGGCTCACATCGCCATAAATTGACCAGTGGCTGATGTCCATGCACTTGAACTATAACACATTATCGCAAAATGTTAGCGACAATAAGTAGAAAAGATCAACGGCTACACGGCAACGATTAGAATATTTACTCACATAACCTTTTTGGCGTCCATTCTTCGTCATCGCATCACGACATGCGCTCTTGCGACGAATTATATCACCCTTGTACTCGTAAATTACGAAAAGATAAGACTGGGTCAAAGTTCGCGTGTTGAGCTGCGCCATGCTGTAAGAAAGCTCTGCCCGATCTGCTGCGTCGTCGCTGCGATCTTTCCAATAGTCATTGATGGCTACTCGTTGCGGCGATGGCTCATCGACGTAGTCCCATTGCATGTTTTGTATGTGCTGTCGGTTCTCTTCAGCTTTCGCTGCTGCTGCATCCTTCTTACGCTGTTCGCGTATCCTCTGTTTGCGTCCGGGTTCAGCGATGCAAAAGACCAAGAGCCAGGAAAGGAATATGACGCAGAGAAATCGACGCATGACTGAAGAGAGAACCTTGCGACTTTACGAAGCGTCTAGATAGGACGAACGAAGAAACGTTTGAATAATGTAGAAGGGTCATCTGAAGAACAGAAAAGAATTCATTTTATAACTAGAGAACCAATGACACCATGCAATATAAGGTTACAAATCACAATCCTACAGAAATTACAGGAAATAACCAAGTAAATCTTAATTCGAGATCTATTCGCCCATTTCGATATCCACATAAGACCAATGTACGGGATTGAAACCAAGCCAGACCATACCAACCTGCCATTGATAGCTTAGCTGCAGGGAAGTTGCTACAGATAATTCCAACGTAAGGTATGACGCCGTCTACAGTACCTGTAAGGCAGCCTTTCCTGTCCAAAGAAAGTAGGTGAGTCTGCATGTTGAAACGAAACAAAAACTTGTCAAGGTTGTATCACAACCGAGTTTCAGGAATTAGGTGCCCACTTTTGACGAGTGATTGATGTATTTTTTCGGGTAAAAGATAAAGAGAGTATTATTGCTGATGATGGCGAATAGAGTAGTTTGTGCTTTGAAGTAGCTTTTTGTAGTATAATCCACCTAGATGACAGTTTAACTGATTAAGAATTTAACATAAAAGAGATCATGATTAGAATCAGCTCTGCAGAATATTCATCCAATAGTAAACTATGCGTATTTGATCACCAGGTATAAATATTGCTTTCACGAAAAAAATGACAGTAGATCATCGGGAACATTAGCAAATTTCTGGTTGGCATCCACGATAACATGCATCTCTCATCCAGCATTGACTGCCATGCCGTCGATACTCAGAGTTTAAAGACAGCATTGACGCAGTAAATAAAAGCGTTACAACGAAGCTGCTGAGGAAACAAGTAACAGAGACAGGAACGTTGATTATGTGAGAGGTGTTTATGTTTATCGTTCATGGCATCCTTTCGGCACCAAATAACGAACTTTATGCCACCTTCAACTCATGCAAAGGATTTGCTGTTCTCCTGCCAGAAAAACTGAACATGTTGATCTCTGACCGTAAACAAGTTCTCGTGAGGAGCAGGTAGAGTGGTGTCGGGTTATAAATAGCAGAGATGATTAATGGTGATAGTTGCAGTTCGCAGATTAGTTCCCTTCAGATGTCAAACATGATCACCGTCCAACTTGACAGCAAAATTAGCCTGTTGTGGCTAAAGCCTGGCCGCTAGTATCTTAGCTTCGGGGCGGAAATGTCACAGAATCCAGGACTTCTTTGCCCTCGTCCATACTGTAGCCAGAGTCGTGACTGTACGGGTATGGTAAACGGGCGTCTGCACTGCTGGACAAGTCTTTTAATAGTTTGGTTATAATATTTGTCCAGCGGAGGGCGAAACGTGTGGTCGTGTAATACACTCGAGGATGCTCCTCCACCGTTGCTTCTCTGTCTGTGACGCCCAATCAAACAGGATCCGCCCCTTGAAACATAAACCATACAAGAGGTTGCCCAGTGAGCATAACAAGTGTACAGACGCCGTCTAAGATGCGGACTCGTCAGATAGTAGCGAATGCTATTTGCTTGTTGATTTCGGATCAGGAACGCAAAATAAAGCCAAACATCAAGTATCATTGCTTACGTGAAGCAAACGCTCAGCTCACGGTGAAGTTGGCAATGCGTTGCAGGATAGCCCTCTGTATATCCGCTGACTTGGGATGATTGACCCGCCCGGATCTGTCATGCTTGTCTCACCTATAGAGATGGCGATCTGGCTCAGTGGTAGTGTCCCCCTTAGCAGACTTTTGCGACAGCTTGTGTTGAGTGTACTCATGTCGCTCGCGAAAGCTGCCACCCTGTCGGTAAATGCCACTCAATTGCCTGACTTTCGCGGAATCTGCGACATCTGAGGGCGTAAATCACTGATAAAGCGAAACCAATTGTTTACTGTTGCTAACCCAGAGTCGCAATTGTATCTGTGATCGTACAAGCAGCTGTGTAGCCCGTTGATGGTTCAAATAAGTGAGGTATCCTGCAGCTTTACATCTGCACCGCTTTCAATTCCTTTCTCCCACTAAGATTCTTTCTATTTCTGTCTACTTTGTCATTGTTACCTATTGAAAGATGAATAATTATACTTCAAATCATCCGTAATAGCCGCCGGATCCCTATTGTGGTCTACTCGTGGATGTAATTCTGGAGGTGTTGTTCGCTCATCACTGGTCTGGACAAGGATGCATATCGTAATCATAACATTCGCCGCATCAACACTTGAAACTACAGACAGTGCACCTTTTTAGATTAAAAGGATCTGTCTACCATTGAACTGGACCGACATTGACACTGTCAACGATCTTGCCAAAACACTTGGCCAAAAACATCAAGACGCGGATGAGCGTCTTTTGCTTATGAGGTTTGATAGCTACTGAATTTTGTTGAAAAAGAAGAAACAAACTGCGATACATTTATGAAGTTTCCTATATAACCCAATTCGCGTCTTCCACACGCCAGATTCTCCCCAACTCCCGCCAATTTTAGTTCCCGAAAGGAAAAGAAAAGCCACGAGCAGCAGGGCTCGTCAGGGCTGCAGAAACACGCGACTCTAAGCAGCAACTAAGACCGCGTTCAGCTTAGTGGCTACGTAGCCTCATCAGTCTGGGAGTTAGAGAAGTAGTCAGATTATATCAGAGCAGAGGAGAGGATGTGGAAACGTCAGTCAAACAGCAACAGTCACCTCAGCATCGCCAATAAGTCCCGTCGTAAGATCAGTGATCCGGTACTTATAGAAACGACTTATGATGAAAAACAATGGAGTCAAATGCTAGCCTGTCACAATCTCAGTGGAGACGGACTGGCAAATCTGCAAGCGAAGCGTACTGCGATAGTGTTGCAATCTGAGCAGCAGCAGTGTCACCCAGCGTAAGTTTTTAATCACTTGTACAACAAAAGTGTATAAATTTTGAGATCTGACTGAACCAATGATAAGTTTTAGACAAACTGAAAGACGGCCACCTGTCAAACGTCTGCCCACCGTTCCCTCATCCATCTACTCACAGTCGACTCCTGAAATGAATCAAGACTTTACTTTTCCGACGGCTGAAGCACCGCCAGCAGGCGTTGTCAGACCACAGCAAGAGCTCAGCTGCTCTTTGTTACCATCAGCTCTGAGCGATGCTGAACATGTCATTAACAAAAAGGTGCAAAGGCCATCAGAACAAACAGGACAGATGGGGCAAGGCCTGGGTCTGGGCCTTGGTCTGGGACTAGACGTGGGAGGTATGCCACAGAGAATCGACAGTGGTGACTGGCAACAAGAAACGCATCAGATTCAGCAGCATCAGAAGAGCAACCAAAACAGCTACAAGAGTCAGATTCCCATATCCCGAGTTAATACAACCACGAACAACACCGCTACCGCTAATACTGGTACAACTTCTCAACACGTCCGCAATGGCTCTGCAGGCCCAAAGCCATGGGAAGCGCTGGGCAGCAATTCACCTGTTCCGTCGCCGACTTTGAACGGCAGCATCAACAACAGTCCTAACTTTCCCGCATACGCCTTCTCCCACTCATACACTGCATCCCCATCGCCGGAGGCGTTTGGTGTAGTGACGTCCATATACAGTCCCAACAGCGTGAACAACAAAACCAACAAGAGTAAGACTGGCGCAACAACGGTGGCAGGAGCAGCAGCAGTTGCGCTTGGCCGATCTCCGCCAGAGGATACGACGAGGCTGAAGAAGCTGGGCACCAGACGAAGCTCTCCACAAATGCGTGTGGCAGCACCTCGCGAGGAGTGGAAAGGCGGGAGCGGTCGTCACGCCATTCTCGAAGCGCCGACCGATAAACCGCTTCCACCTGCAAAGGACAAGGTGCAAACGCAACCGATGCGCATGATGACATCCTTATCGGCCGGTGGAACATCGTCTTCTAGAATGAGTAAGAAACCGCCGCCAATCGATACACACTACGATGGGGCTGTGATGCAGCAAGCGGACGCAAATACGACCACTACTGCTGCTGCTACGGCCGCGGCCACGGCTATGTTTGGTGCTGGTTCGCCGCTGACAGCAGCTGCAATTGCGGCTGTGGGTGCCGTGACGCCAGCTACAACGATAGCGTCGACCCCACCGACGACGTTTGACTCTCCGCCCGCACCTGTACATCTACAACGCCATCCTTATTACCGGTCGAACGAGACTACACGCAAGCCGCTGCCAGCGTCGACAAAGGTTGCAGGTCTCATGACGCCAACGTCACCCAATACCGATGCTGACGGCAGTAACGGTGGTGACAATAACGTAACGATAACCTTTGCAAGCCCACATGCGCACGAATACCTAGTCAGACAGGGTATATCGCCTTCGCTCCCGCTCGCATCGCCAACACCGCTGTCGGCAACGATGATCAACCCGCCTGCGATGATGCGTGCGTTTACATCGCCGTTGGCCAGCAACGCCAGCGACGTTGCTGTGGTCGGCCGGGATAACCACACGTCGATGTTCCCACGGCATGACGGTCGCGATGATGGAGGACTAAAGGTCCGCTCTGGAGCAGATGTTTCTCCGCTATTGCGACACGGCTCGGACGATGCGCTGTCGTCGATATCCTCGCTGCGCACACCTACAACACAGCGTGGATATGATGGCGTTTACTCCACTGACAAGCAAATACCTACTCCGGTTTCGGATGTTGATGAGTGGGAGAGGGATGATGATGACGACAATAATAATAATAATAATAATTTTGATAATGAAAATAATATTAATAATAACATTGACAACTACAAAACCCAACCCGACACGCCCGAAAACCCTGCCGTGAGCAGATTCAGCTGGTCGACACACGCGACAGGCACGACACGCCAGAGCAGCGCGTACAGTCCGCCCGCCAGCCCGGTGCCGCCGATGCCAGCCACTCTCCCGCTAAAGCTGGGCATGGGGGTGTCTGCGTCGTCTGCGGGCGTGCCCATGTCCGTTGACACGTCGCTCCCCTTGACCGCGGACATGGTTCCTGCGCCGTTGTCGGTGAGCAGCAGCAAGAAGGCTGGTTCCGGGGGTGGCGGTAGCGGTGTGAATAGCGGGTCCAGCAGTGCTCTGGCATCGCCTGTGGGAGCAGGAGGAGCAGGAGGAGCAGGAGGAGCAGGAGGGGTGGTGTCCATGGCATTGCAATTGGCTACGGCGCAGGCGCTGCTGAAGCGTAGATCGGTGTCGACGGGCAGCGGCCTGGTTCCTCATCGGAAGATGCCCTCTGGCGGAGCGAGCGGCAACCGATCCACAGCGAGGAAGACGACGAGAGGGGGAATGATGCAATCGACGGAAGGAGACGGACCGACGCACACGACAATCCTATCGACTACCACCACCACCTATCCCGTCGCCACTTCCTCTACCGTTGGTGCCACCGCTAACTCAGCACACCCAAACCCAGCATCAACACCAACACCAAGCAAGATAACTACATCTACATCGATAAAAACCAAGTCCAAGGCCCTCCCGCTCGCCCCGCCCGAACAGCTCGCGTCCGGCGACCTGATCACGACGCTCGAGGCACAGCTGGACGAGTTCCGGCTGCGGCGGCGCAACGTGGAAAAGTGCATCCAGAAGAGCGAGGAGCTGCTCAAGGGGACGGGGCTGTCGTTTTCTGGTGCTGCTGCTGCTGCTGCTGCTGCTGCTGCTGCTGCTGCGACTACGACTGCGCGCAGCAACTATAACAAAATGTACAACACGCTGCCGTCGAGAGTGAACAAGCCATCAAGCCCAGCGATATCCGCGACAGGAATGTCTTCAGCAGGAACTTTAAGCACAGGAACGTCTTTGGCAGGAATGTCTTCGGCACCCCCCCTGGTCCTGGACCTCCCGACGCGCCGGCAGGTCGAAGCGCAGGTAAAGTCGTTCCGGGACGAGGTCGCCGAGATTGCCCGGCTGGAGCACGAGGTCGGGCTGCGGCTGCATCGGGCCTGGAAGAGGCGGGAGGCGCGGGAGGGGGGTGGGGAGACGGGGCTGTGGGTGCGGCGGGTGACGGGGTGATGGGGTGGATGTGTTGATTGCTGGTGTTGTTGGTGTTGGTGTTGTTGGTGTGTGGTGATACGGTGGGATGTTTAGAGGATGGAAGAGTGGTGGAAGAATTGATGAATGGGAAGTATCGATGAGGAGATGGGTTTATGGAGGTGATGGCGTTGGTTTACTTGAAGCATGGCGGCATTGACGGTGTTGATGGTATTGACGGTGTTAATCATATCGACGGTGTTAATCATACTAACAGCGTTGACAACATGCATGATCCTAACGGTGTTGACGGTTAACAGTACTGGTAGCATTGATATATCGACCACACAGACAATGGTAGTCACTGAATTCCTCACCAGATCCATAAATAGCACTGAAATAGCAATGAAATACCTGAATAATCACCAAAGGTCCAAACTCTCATCCGAGCATCTCATCGCAGTCTCTCGTTCCCGAGGACATGGCCGGAGCAGCCGTACGAGTGGTAGCCCTCTGCACTCCCTGACCCTTCCGCCCAAACACCAAACAGCCCTGTGAAGTACGGAGTATGCATCACCGTTGAAGATAGCATGGAACAGCCTTTTACAATCATCAACCATCACACATAAATCATAATCCATAAACCATAAACCATAAACCATAAACCAGCAAACAGCAAAACCCGCACGGAAATTCTCCTTGCAGCATTTGTAGCACTCGCAGCAGATGCGCTACTTGCAGCACTTGCAACACATTCATCTCCGTCCATCCACCTTGACCCTCAATACTAAAATTTCAATCTCCATCTCCTCCGTACATGAATCTGCTATATTTTCTAGTTTGTTTTTATTTTACTTTATAACATTGCTTTATTTTCACAGTTACTTTGTTCTCACAGTTACTCTATCAATCACCAAATTCCTACTCCCATCATCTATCATCCACAGTACGGAATGCTCACGTATTTTCGAAACGACGGCGCGGTCGAGAACCAACAGATTGAAATTTTAAAAATATTTGATATAAATGATGAATGATGAATGATGAATAAAAATGAAAATGAAAATGAAAAGTAACAATCAAAAATAAATGAACAAAGTAGAAAAGAATGGTGTAGCACGTAGGTAGGTTAATGACTACCAAAAGAGCTCAATCGGTAGCTGGTACTAATGACTACTTATACCAACATAGGTCATGGTCATGGTCATGGTAGATTAGATATCAAGGTAATTCAAAATCAACAAAAGATCGGTGACAAA
This sequence comes from Trueperaceae bacterium, assembly GCA_965214995.1. Classification (GTDB taxonomy): domain Bacteria; phylum Deinococcota; class Deinococci; order Deinococcales; family Trueperaceae; genus CBDCCT01. The sequence goes on along the minus strand of CBDCCT010000002.1, from coordinate 533,008 downwards.
TACTCAATTTTATATTAACAGATTTTATATGAAGATACTTATATTAGATTTTTGAATTCAGTTTTCGAGTGGACCTTTCGCTTACACATATATCAGGTAAACATCACCATCACATGTCCATCCCAGTTTAACACTTCAACGTTTCAATTTACAAGGTAAAAGTAAAAAATAAAAAATAAAACGAAAATGAAAATAAAAACGAAAATGAAAATAATATCATCACGCTCCAACATCACTGCAGAAATACTCTCACCCTACCTGACCCGTCCACTCATCATCTCCGATTATATTAAATTATATGCTCTTTTGCGGAAAGATACAACACTACTTAACAATTCTTCTCTTCGCCAGACAGCCTGCACTCCGTAAACTCTGGATGGGAGGGTCGAACGGTAAAAGTATACCAGTCACTTCAATACAATACTACAATACAGCAAGGCACGTCAGATAAGTGGTAAGTATTGCATGGAAGAACGGTCCAAGGGTAGCGCAAGGCCACCCGGACAAATCGTATTCACATTCTCCATGTATATAATTTAAAATAAACAAAGCTCTCTGGCTTTCATATTTTATAAGAATGTGATAAAAGGTAAGAATTAAAAAAAAATACATGATTCTCACCAGTCCCACGAATAGAATCCTCCTCTTCCTCCCCATGAACAATTTCCATTTAATCTTTAATCACTCGACTCAGAAAATCAAGCCTGATATTTTACATCCCAACACATCATTCGTTTCGTTGCAGCCATGACCACTGATACATGGCAAAAAAGTACAAAGCATCCGTCTGCGATCCTCCTCTTTCTTTTGTTTTTTTCCATGCGTGCCTCTGACAAATAAAACCAAAGTTGAATAGCAATAAATAGTGCTAAATAGCAATAATCCCATTCTATATCCGCACCCAATAAAAGAGAAAACACCGTTTCCTCAAAACTTCACACAAGCAAATCCTACTCTTGACAGCAACGTTCATTTTTTATGCTCACAAAAGAAAACAGCTGGTGCCACATTATTCCCACATATTACGCCCTCTCCATGCAACCACAAAGCAAACGACAACAACAGTAAAGCAAGGGGTATGTAGCGAGTGAATAAACCATAAGCAGATTCAAAAATAGCGGCAAATCCACTACGTTGGTATAGTTGAATTAGAAAGATTCTTTAGATAATCCGAGATACTATCAATCGATTTAACGGTAGTCCCATCAAGGGCCAAATGTTGACATGACTGCCCAACGCTTTTGTGAATAGTGATAAGCCATTGAAGCGAGGTTCACTAAAAGTGTCATCGCAAGCTAGCTTCAGAAAATAAACTGATGATGGTAGCGTTGAAAGCCCACAAGCGAGCAAAGAAATCCGTCAGGAAGGAAAGTCGATATTATTTCGAGCACATGACAGTCCAAAATCGTGCATTTGTTCATAAATCGTCCGGAATATTTTTTTTAGATATAAGAGAAAGAGGTAGTTGGCCCGTAACAGTCCATTCAAAAAGGCACAACTAAAACACCTGCAATGGCGACACAAAAGCCGACGCATGCGCCGACAGATTCCTCACAGGCTGAGAAAAGAGCGGATGCAGCCAAGAATTGACCAGCGACTGCGGAGCAGGAACATACGGGCTCATCGTCTGCAAGGGCATCTGATACTGCTGACCCTGGGGATGAGGCTGTGCCTGTGCAGCATATTGTGGATGGAACTGCGGCTGCTGTAGATGCGCTTGCATCGGCAGCTGAGTGCTGTCGACAAAGTCAGCAGGAGCAGCCGTCTTCGGCGGACTGTCGACCAAGGTATATGACGAGTCCGAGCAGTTGGACGAGAGAGCTGACGTGTCCGAAAAGATGGAATCAGCATCCGATTCACCGCTGCCAGAAGACGAGGCTGAGCGTGCCGAGGATTGCCTGACCAGCGATCCGTCCATTGGCGAAATAGGGGTGACTGCTTGAGCCGGCATGACCGGGTGAAAGTATGGAACCGAATTCTCAACCGCGACAGTGCTCGAGGTTACATCCTGCGACGCTGGATACTGCGCCCGCGGAACCTCTTGTCCGTGGTAGACCGGCTGACCACACGATACCGCTTGCGCAGTCTCCTGCGTCGCGCGTCCTGACCAGGTGGTAAAGGAGGGGCAGGCAATGATGAGCTCGCGCAGCTCAGACGTGGATATTCTCCTGGCCGGATTGCATTCAAAGATTCTGCGCAGGATAGAGTCCAGCTCTGGTGAAAGGGGAAGGATTTTCCTCAAAAAGTTGGGGTCGCGAACGTAGGCACGAAAGGTAGAATCATCCATCGACGCCCGTTTCCAGGGATTGCGCCCACACGTCAGATTGACAAGAATCACACCGAGGGACCAGACATCGTTTGGAGCGGACGCATAGCAGGAGAAGGCCTTGGGTGATGATTGCTGGCATTCTGAAACAGCATTAGCTATGAAGTCCACGGGGCAGAAAAGCAATGTAATGAGTTGAAAGTGAAGCGAGAGGGAGAGATTAGAAGCACGGAATGAGGCGACGGTGCGGAAGCGTGGGATTGGGATGAGAAAAAAAATCAGAGAAAAGCCAGAGACATACCTGGAGACATATAAAACGTCGACCCGCACCCAAAATCTGAAGTGATGTAGTCGGAAGTTGCAAGACCAAAGTCGGCCAGCTTGACAGTCATGCCTTGGTCCGTCACCAGGATGTTCTCGGGCTTGAGGTCTCGGTGGTAGATGCCAATAGAGTGACAGTACTCGACAGCATCCAGAATCTGCAAAAAGACACTCTTCGCGAGCGCGTCGTCGCCAATGTAGCGGCCACGCTCGGTGATGTTTGTGAAGAGATCTCCATCAGGGCAGTACTCCACCACCACATAGGTGCAGTCGGGCGAATCCATGATCTTGACGAGCGACGCCACATTTGGATGCCGGCTGGCCTGGTGGTGGAGCTCGATTTCGCACTGCTGGAAGCGCTTCTGGCGCGGTTCAAGACCGACCTTGTTGAGAGCCTTGACGGCATAGGGAACATTTGTGACAATGTCACGGGCGGTGTAGACCACACCGTACGCACCAACACCGAGCAGACCAGTCAGTTCCAGACGGCCGGCGAGAAGCGAGCCTAGGCGGGCCTCGGGAGCTACGAATCCATTCCTTTGAGGTGATGCCGGAGGAGTGGGTAGCATTCTACCCTAGAGAGACTGAGAGGAAAAGAAGGATGACAAAGAAAGGAAGCCAAGAGGCTTGATTGAAAGACTAGAGGTAAACAAAGGCTGGTCGTCCCACGGTCGGGGTGATGGAGAGATGGTTCGGTAGTGAGCGGTGTCGCGGTCCAGTGGAAAATGAGCGACCGAGCAAAGAAAAGGGACCTTGCGAAGTAGAGAGTATGGTAGGTTTGGTGGAACAGTCGGACGGTCGACAGCCGGAAGAATGATAGTGCACCCTTTCGCAGGCTCTTTCGCAGACTCTCCTTCTGTGCTCCGTACCTACAATGCGCACAGAGAGTGCCGCTGTACGGAGTAGAGCGGTGATTCTTTTGTTTGCGGAGTGAGCCCAAGGCAAGAGGGAAAGAGAGTGCCGAGGGAATGCGTTGCAGCAAGCAGTGGATGAGTTGCGGCCAGGTACCTTAATAAAGAGGACAGCCCAACGATGGACAATGTTGCTTGAGGTGAGGCGAAGGCGCAGCTGACGAGAGGGAGAAGACCAAAGGTTTATTTGGGCTGGAGAGGGTGGTGGTGGTGGTGGTGTTGGATGTTAATTAAGTGGTGCCAGCCAGAATAGCGAAGCAAGCGAGACCGGTGGGACAAGGTGCGGGAGTGGGCGTTAAGGAGGATTCTGCTGCTTCAGGGATGCAGGCAGCCGGCGATGTTGTTGTACTGCGGACTGTATCTCGTATTGTCCTGATGTTTTATGTAAAGAATAGAAGGATACGGAGTATTAAGAAGTCAAAGATGAAGGTGAGGCGAGGGAGTGGGTGAAGGAAAAAGAGAAGAATTAAGAATTGAGGAATTTCGGTGGTGGTGAATTTGTTGTTGTTGTGAGTGGGAAAGACGAGAAGATTAAAAGAGGAATTCTCGGCAGAAGTGGAAATCACGGGAAGTGCACAGTTGGGGCAACAGAGTGCAGTAGTGACTGCAGATGCTCTCTTTTGAATGGAGAATGTGTGTCTGGTATGTGTCTTTGTGTGTTTTCGATGGTACGGGAGACTGCAGTGGCCAGAGAGGGGGAGAAGCGCCCAGAACCCAACGGTTTGACACTGACAGTCTCAGACCATCATCAATACAGACACTCAGTACAGAGTAACTATTACTGAAGAGTAATGATAGTTGTAGCACACGATATCTTCGGCAAGGAGGACACAGACGATGACGAGTGAAGCCTCCGCATGGACGAAAACAGTTGCGAATGGCAGATGAGGCGAAGCAGATTAGAGAAGGTACTCCACACAGTACTAGTCCAACATCCTTTACGGAGTACGGATAGTATCTACTCAGCATGAGAGAGATCCATCACACCCCTACTGCTGCACAGTACGCACTTGCTACACAGTACAGTAGTGACTGACAAGGTAGTACTAGCACGATATCTTCAAAGGCTGTCCAGACACACTGCCGTCTGAGCTGAACGATAAGTGAGAGACAAAAGAAAACATCAATGAGCGAGAGAGCGAGGAGTCAACGTAGGGATGATTGACAGGGAATGTACTGCGTAGTATTTGGGCAGCGAATACTCCGTACTGTGGTACTCGCACAGTCTCACTTTGGCCGTTTTGGACAATAACTGGGCCATCATATGATAATCTCTACGCAATTCATTGATGTTCACTACGGTATATGGAGTATGACGGAGTACAAGACTGACACCTGCTGTGTCAGTCAGAGTGTTAAGTGTCAGAGTATAATTCACTTGTCAGAGCATCTGTTATGTGTAAACAGACAATTCTCGATCGACTAGAGAATGCCTGCAATGGCGCCACTCCAGACGCTCTGCTCTCACTCCAGCCAGCACTTGACACATGAGCACTCTGCGTACGGAGTACAGGTTACAGGGTAAAGCATTCACTGTTGCTGCGTCAGTCTCAACAGTGATGAGCTGACAGAGAAGTGATGGCGTCTGCTAGACACAACTCAGTCGTGACTGTGTAATTACGAGGCCTGTTACTGGTGAGTGGATTGTTCACTGCTGTAATGTGTATTCACTCCGTACACTTCCTGATGCAGTAGAAAGAGGGGATCGCAAAAGGAGGCAGTGAACATGTGGACGGAGCTGGAAGAAGCAACTATTCATTCGTACATGTAATTGAATTATTAGAGAGTCGCTCAGGCGCACTCTCTAATAATTATAGCATCAACGGTATCATCCATTCTAGATTACGGACTATACTGTAGTGAAGAATAACGGGCAGAAAAGGAGAATGGACAGTTCTGGCTCTACTCCGGCCAGCTGCAACTACCACTGACGAAGTAATCCTGGCCTTTACTCTCACACCAACAGAACGCCTCATCTTGGCAGAGCTGATGACACTAAGACTACCGGTCAAGCTAGACTATCTTTGGATTAGCTAACAATCATCTACCCTTACTAACAATAATAAACAATACCGCTGTATAATTAATGTTGATAGGCAGCCTGCTTAGCGCCAGCCTCTCCCTGGCCCCGTCTCTCCTCTTCCTCCTCATTCTGCCACCTGAAGACTGTACTGCCAAGAACCCCAATACTTATTGACTATTAGTACTATAACCACTCTCTCCTACACGTAAGAGCATTAACTGTGTTCAGCAGGAGACAGCAGGCGGCTGGTGCAGGCCGTCCAGACGGGCCCCCAAGGCGGTAAGCATCACAAAGCAGTCACGGTGCAGTGCTGAGTGACGAATCACAGGCTTGACGGTAGAAATCGGCATTAACATAGACCAACCTTTTGGTTTTGCCCGGTCATTCACAGCTGTTGGCCACTTTACATACTATAACATTCTTTACCCCTGTAGGACTGTACGTTCATTGTGCCATGATAGGAAGTGCTGGTAGGCCTGTCTCATGCGTTGCCAGCTGCTCACTGCCGCATCATCAGTCACCATCATTACAGTATACTGTTATCACTGTAATAGATGGTCGATGAATGTTCCAGCTCAGATGCGATCGGAAACAGTGCCACTTGACCCTGGACAGATCAGAGCATGATTATATCCAAGGTATTAATATGCTATTAATATTGCCATGCTTGGATGAATAATATCGATACTCCGTATGCTCTTATCAAGACACTGCTGCCTTGCAACACCTGGTCCGTCCGTCGTAAATCTCCGACAAGATACCGTTGATATCCTTATTATGTAACACAATACTATGTAATGCTATTCACCTGTTGAATACTCCGTACTATCCGCATACTGAATTCTTTGACATGCTCCATACTAATACTGCTCTTACACGTCTCGCTTGTAACCTGTATATCAACATATCATGTTCAACACATAAGATCAACGTCTGGTAACAAAGTCAGTGACAGTACAAGTACCCGTCAAGTCGAGGCATGTGCACCAGACTGTTGGTAGCTTGGTAAATGCCGCAACTCCATACACAAACTACTCCATACACTCCAAACATTCCACAATCCCATCAGTCTGGGGACTGATAAGAGCGATAAGAGTCCACAGTTGAGAACATAACACTTGCGTCATGGCAGTCACGGCAGTCACGGCAGTCATGGCAATCATGGCAGTCATGGCAGTCATGACCATGACAGCCGACAGCCTGTGCTGCCGCACCGTCGACCACGCCTACGGATCGTCCAGATTATATATACAGTACGCATGCAGTAATTATACAGTAACTGTTCAGTAATGGCAATATTCTGCTCAATTCCACGACATGGATCCTGATACAGTTGGATGCTGATACAGTTCATGGATCGGAGGTGCATTAACTGCAGCATGATAGCATTACTCTGTACAGTATGTGCTCTGTATACCATGATGACTATGCAGTTACACAGTTAGACTTTATGCCTCAGCCGCGTGCTTGCAGATAGGATGACGACAGGATAAAGAGTATGAGTACAGTGTGTGAGTTCTGTTGTGAGTACGTTGTAAGAGTAAATACTCAAGTGTGTATCCATGATATAATAATATCGCTCATCACATCAACATGGCAAAGAGATTCATGGACCGCCGCACCGTCAGCCTTGATCTGTACTGTACATCTTTCCAGACCATTCTCCGGTCAGGGCTGGCCAGCCTCACGTCTGGAAAGTAATCAACATCATTATCGATGTCTATGATAATGATATGATTAATGGTTATGATTTGGTCAGGGATTACGCTGTAAAACTGTACATACGCGTACAGAGCAACGATGATGATTATCATGCCATACGTCACGCCCCCAGGGCTGTGCACCGATCTACAGACACGCTTCTACGAAAGATACACTGCCGACTCCCAGGAATATCCTTTGATGATCTTATACTAAGACTATGCTGACAGTGTCAAATGTCTGTCCGGTTACAGCATCATCATTCACAGCCCTAATTCTCTCATCACTTAACTGTTGTTGTTACAGCGAGTCTACGAGTCACGGATGACAATCGAATGGCAATGAAATGATGATGATAATAATAACAATAGCAATGACGAAAGCAGGGCCGGACCAGGCGAAACGCACAAGCCAGAAACGGTGTTCGCAAGTCTTCCAGACTTCAAATTAGAAAAGTGGCATGCGTGTAGTATTTACGAATACATATGAGAAAGATAGGAACAGTCTCAACCGGTGCTGCGGAATTTAATGATTGTTTAGTAATTATATCATAATCGTTGAAGCTAACTGATAAGAAAGAGACCTGTGACGCAGTGCTTATAGCACTGTATGAATCAAATGTACGGTGAATTGACGCAGAAGGGAACAAACACAGTTGTGCTAGCAGTAGACGGGTGTAGTCTTGTAGACGACATGGAGTATAGTATAGGACATAACATCACTGTTAGTGAATCTATCATGCTTTCTTCACTCTGCAAAGGGCACTCAACCAATAATGAATGTATGGCAGAGTAACAAATTACCAACTGGAGACAATTCCATACACCTAAACACTCGTATACCTTCCTGACAGTCTCCTCACTTGAACTGTCGTCTCTTCAATGTCAGCATCGTCATGCACTCTGACAGCATTCCTGAAGCTAGCATGTATGTACTCGTACGTAGCACGATGCTCAAAGAATCATCACCAGAGCCAGACACTTGATTCGTAAATAGGCATCATCAAAGATTCCATACAACAGAACACAGCATTCTCAGCTAATACACCACCCTTCTACTCCATACACAAAAGCCCCATCTCTCTCACTCGCGCACTCATACTTCGTACTCTCTGTAGATGTATGTACTCCGAACAGTCTATTCCGCCTTCGATTGACTGCATCCCCTCGAATCGCAACATCCTCATTCCTGCACCCTTACCCAGCATCGATTTACAGTATCACTCACTCCAAACTGCGGCAAGAAGGTACTGGTTAGTATTGGCTTACTCTGTAAGTTAGATTCTAAGAGCTGCACTGCGTATGCAAAGGCATCAGATCACAGCATCCACCACTCCTCTCTGCTGCACCTTACCACACTTATATCTGTACCGTATACTAATTATACTATAGTCATGAGAGTATAATACTGGGTACATCGTACATACAATATAAAAGATGGCAGGGCTGGAAGGTCGGCGGGAGACTAGCTTGGCAGAGCTTACTCCGTATACTCCGTACAGTGCTGTTCTTGTTCTTATTCTATTCTTGCCTTTGCTCCCATCCTCATGAGGAATGTCGGCGTGGAGCAGTGGGTGATGGCTACGAAGTGTGTACTGTTCACTACTATGCAACTGTGCCTCTCCCCAGCAGCACCTTGAGCCATACAGCAATGACGGATTCGCGTGGCTTGCATACTCCAGTCGATGGCTATTCCGTATATCATCCTGCACCGAGTATCCGCATGTATGTAAACACCCAGAAACCTGATTCACTGGAGCAGCAAGATGCACTTTTCTCCATCCCGTCACATGCGCCTTTTCTGGAAATGCCATGGCCAGCCGGATGATAAAGTTGGAGTGGTGATGAACTGTACGGCGAGTGCACCGTACGGATATACATAGTGTTGGTGCTTCAGCTGTGCTATATCAAATGTGTACAAATCAAGATAGGATAATATGAAAGATGGCGGATGCATTTGGAAGAGTCTAGCCACGCTGGACACGAGTGATGCTCCCAACCATCCTCCCACCTCCGTACTTTGCGGCTTGCTATCTACAGTTCGCACTGCAGGTAATGGTAAAGGAGTCGCCATGCTGAAAACCAGTCCCGATCGTACCTCTCCCTCGCCATCTCATCAAGCTATTCTACTGTACTCAGAGAAAGAAGCATACTGCACTCGACCTCGTATGGAGTCTGCTTCACACCAGCTTTCTGCTTTTAGCCCTCTTCTCCGCATGCTATCCGAATATGGATCATGGCACTCCGCACCACAGTATCACAGTATGTATACATGTTCTAAGGATAGAACGTGGCAGGTTGGCAAAACGGCCAGCATTCAGCAAAGTAAAGGTCGAGAGCTGAAGTGTTAATACCAGAGACTGGAAACTGGATCTGGGGAAATGGGAAGAGGATGGTTTCGGCTCGGTCATTGCTGGGTGAACACATGGCTTTGGCGTAAGTTGCGAGCACTACGTTGCGCAGAAGAGGAACGAAACGGCACTTCACAACGGCATTCTTGGGGCACGCTGCCCCAGTTTGAAGGGTGAAGTATTGTAGAAAGACAATGAGAAGCTCTTGTCTATTTACTGATTCGTCCTATCAAGATGTGAAGATGCTCCGTGAGCGGAGATGGTTCATGCGAATACTGTAAATACATATATACAACGTTACAATAATCGCTAGTAATTGATCATTATACTATTGCTCTACTGTTACCAATAAAGTATTTTACATGGTATTTGCAGATGACTGACATTTATAGTCCATGGCCAAGTCAACATTAACAAATCAAAAAGCTTCTAGAGACTACAAAACACAATTGATCGTTTTAAACAAGCAAGATAATAAAATAATATATATCGATAGAATTTGGAATATTATCAAGTCATCTTCCTTGGTCTAGTGGTCATGATTTCCGCCTGTCATCATCCAATCGTCTCTGCACGAGATAACGGGCGCGGGAGACCGGGGTTCGATTCCCCGAGGGAGAGGTGCTTCACTTTTGTCATTTTACTGTATTACAATACTTGACGTTATCAAAAACGATTTTTATTTTTCTAAAATGATAGTCTACAAGTGCCACGAAGATGATTGCAGATGGATCGAAATTCAACTTTCCAAGAGATAATCGTGTAATTGCCAGAGATAGTAAAAATGATACTAGCCAAGGCAGCTTGATAAGAGGAAGCAGTACAACGCACAACAAACATTGCGCAAGCTTGAACCTCACTACAAAAGCATAATTTCAACAACCAACAATTTCAACAGCCCGCCTCACAACCTCTCGATCAGCATCATACGTCAGCTTCTCCAACACTTCCCGTACCCGAAAGAATTCTGCTCCAAATTCTGCCTGGCCGGACACCTCTGCCCTCGAACGCTCGAGCTGTCCTGGCAGCAGAGTGGCAACGTACCACCAGATCAACTTTACCCGCGGCGTCGGCTTTCCTCGCAGGCCCTCCATCACCTCTCCACTGTGGCTGTCAGAGGCGACGGTGCTGTCCGCTCCGTCTTCGGGTCCGGAAATGTCGCGCACGAAGAGCATGAATGGATCTGTCAGGTTGGAAGCCAGGTGTGTTTCGCCAATGGAGGGTGGGGTAGCTGGTGCTGGTTGTGGTGATGACGGGTGATGGCGATGGTCAATACCTGGTTTCGGAGTGTCGATGGCGTTGCCATTACTCCCAGGTGATGACGGGTGATGGCAATGGTCAATACCTGGTATCGGAGTGTCATTGCCGTTGCCATTGCTGTCATCATTGCCATTGCCGATGCTCTCAGGCTCAGCCGGCGTCGCCCGCGTCATCATGTCCACCGGGACAATCTGGCACCGGTAGCCCGTCTCCTCCGCAGCTTCGCGCACCGCGGCCGCATGTCTTGATTCGTTGGTGTTGCGCCGGCCCTTGGGCAGAAGCCATGCATCGCGGGCGGAGTCGCGGATCAGACAGATTGACAGTTGCTCATTCTCCTGCTGCTGCTGTTGCCAGTGCTCTCGCTCTTGCACTTGCTGGGAGTGACTTGCCCTTTGCGCTTGGTGCGACTTGGACGGAAGAGTGCTGAAAATGACGAGCCCGCAGCTCTCGAGAAAGTTTTCTGCTGTGTAGACGGTTGTTGGATGGGTTGATGCTGTCATTACGGGTTTTGTATCTTGTTAATTAATAGTAGTCTCTACCTTGATTACAGCTTAATTTTCTCATGAAGCTTGCGCATGTTTCGGCCTCATATAATACGACACATGCTCAGTGTAGGGGATGGTGTGGATATAAAGGTCAAGACTTGCTGCCGCGATATCAATGCCGAAATTGCAAATGAGTCATAAGCTGAATGAGGAGCTTGTGGGCGTGAGCTGTCATTAGTCAAGATACACAATCTTCTAGGGAGGTGACTAGGCTGAAATGTGATTTACAACCGGCACACGGATACTGATCTCAAGCAGTTTGACAAACGAAAAGTTCACTGGGTACATCTTCTGGAGACAATTTGAAAGCTGACATTCAATCTTGCAACTACCTCACCACCGGCTCTCTTGCTGCCCCAACTAACAATCACCGGCTACCGTCATCCATGTCAATCACAAACTCCTCATCATCCCCATCCTCCCACATTTCCGAATATTGGTCCAACACCGAATCTTCCTCCCACAACTCACCCGCAGCACCCGCACCACCCTCGCTACCCCGCTCACTCTCATATTCCTCCTCCTCCGCCCCAAGAAGAACTGAAGCCACACATCTGATCCCGTTCGCCAGCTCATTCACGTCCTCCAACGTCTCAAGCGCAATGACCGGGCCGGCATTCCGCCAACCGCTCGGCGAGTCCGCATCATCCACGACAAAGACACACTCCACCCGCGTTTCCCGTTGCTGCTCCGGCGAGGAAAAGGATGTGAAGTAGGAGCTCTCATCCCGCAGAAAGGCGCTGAAGATAGTCCGCACATCGCTGAATCGGTGGGAGCTGCTGAGAATGCGGATGAGATCGCTGGCGCCAGCCTGCGAAGAGCGCTGCACTCGCTGCCAGCGGAGCGGATACAAAATATACTCTCCGTCCGGCGCGAAATTGACGGAAAGGAAGATGGGCGGATAGGACAGTGGGTCCATGTCGTTGCTGTCGGCGTCGGAGAATGGAGGGTTTGTCAGCGATGATGCTGCGGCTGTGGAAGCGAGGAGGTAGGAGAGCATGGCGGATGCTGCGGTGACGGAGAGTTTCATTTTGCCTTCACTTTTTTGTCCTTTTCTCACTTAAAGTATGAGTCTTACTTGCTCTTCTCTAAGTTTGCTCCTCTGACTATTCTATTTCTTCAAATTACGATTTATTATTCATTTAATTTTTAAATTTATAAAAATTTTGAAAAATTCACAGCGAGGAAGGCTTTAGAAGACGAACATAGGATGACAGGCTCAAGGTCAATATATAGCATACAACAAAAACCTTTTCCTTCTTTCTATCCCTCTCAATCCGGAAAGCTACATTACCACTCAGCTGTCAACGCAACTTCCAAATTCCCGTCCTCAGATGTGAAACGACGCTCGAGCACAAGGCAAATACCAGCAAATATCAACGGATCAGTCCCACTATTCCAAAAACCCAATCTGACTATAAACACTTCCCCTTTACAAAAACATCTCCTTCCGCAATGCTTGTGTTACAATACTGGCTCTACAATCTCCGAATGTAGCATCTTTCGTTTCGTCCCTGCACCGCAAGGACGTGAAACGTGAAACACGAAACAAAACGTACTCGTCGTACACCTACCTGCCCTTCTCGACAGACGAGTAATGGCTGCCTCTAGCAGTAGCTGCCTTGCGGCTGTGTCCAGAACAACACTTTTCCCAGGGTCATACTTCGCTGAGGCACTGCTGAGAAACCGCTGGATGCGAACGTATCTTGACTTCTACGCATTCAATCAGCTCATTAATTTTTTGTTATCTTGGTTTAAACAAAAACTGTTCAGTCAAGAGTGATAACATCATCAATCAAGTACATCCATCCTTGCGCCCTGAAGTCCATGAGAAGCATGAACGAAAGCGATCATCCCACGCCGAGTCTTTCAAGCAGTCAATAGCTACAAGTATCGCACAACACTGCAAAATATTGGACAGGGTATGCCCTGTCAGTATCGTCACAGCCAAACGGGCGCAAAGGCAAACAGTTCAAGTTAGGCGAACAGGAAAATAAACTTTTTTCTTGAAAACAAATAAATAAAAATCCAAGTTTACTCATTTGTAATGGGTAGAGTATCAAGAGCTTTGTAAAATACGGCAGAGCCCCGTTTTCCTTGTGTACTGACATTCCGTGCTAGATAATTTGTAGATTCCATCTTTCGTCAAGTTGTGAACCTCTACAATCTCAAAGCCCACACCAACAGATCAAACTAGAACAAACACATGTCTAATGAAGAAAGAAGCTGCCCATCACCGTCCAGGAACCCATCTTTTCCATAATCACTAGTCGATACCGCCAAAGTCACTTCCACCAAAGTCGCTCCCACCAAAGTCACTCCCACCGAAATCGGTGTCGACGCTGTAGTCGTTGGTATCGGGAGTGCTGTAATCATTGGTATCAGGAGCGCTGTTGTCGGTAGCGTCGTAACCTGAGCCCTCGAATCCAGATTCGTCACTTGTGCCAAAATTATCGTTGTAAAAGTCATCACCGCCTTCAGATGGTTCCGGGTAGTCTTCTACGTTGGCGTCAACGTCTTCCTCTCCAGGAAACTCATCGTCAAGCCCGAAACCGATCTCATCTTCTGGGTTAAAGTCATCTTCGTCATCGTCGGGGTAGCGCCGATCATCTGAACCAGCGTCGTTTGTAAGCGCAAATATCTGTGCCATGTTTGTGAGATCCATGTCGTCGTCACCATAGTAGCTCCCCTGATGATATCGTCCAGTGTCGTATTGGTCAAAATCTAACGGTTCCAGCGGCTCGTCGGCGTCCACGGTATAATCATCATCGAATGCGCCGCCCATGTAAAGGTCAAGGACGTAGTCCAGTTGCTCGTCCATTTCCTCGCCGATCCTTTCTCCAGACTCGCCAAGATACGCGAGGCAGCTTACGCTCTTTACATTCTGCTTCACAAATATCGACTCGCCGAGAGAAAAGGAGTCGCTGATAGGTGTGACAGTGCTCCCGCTAAAATCAGAGCTCTCAGCCTGGCGGACGAGTGAGAAACGACACCTGACCCATGTGTTGGCATCGGCGAGCCCGGTGGCGCTCTCCCGCAAAAGTGCATTGTGAAGATACCGTCCTTGCTCATCGAGTGCCAGGTCGCCGAAAAGGATCTTGCCGCTCTGTAGACGTGTTTGCCGAAGGACAGAAGAGCTCGCGACATCTTTCATGCTGGTAAAATCCATCTCATGGAGCCTCTTGCCGTTAATTGGAGGAAAGAAGGAGAAGGTTAGAGGACCATAGTTATCCGGGCGGTCATCTTCTTCTCCATTTTCGCCACTTCCGCCAAATAAGTTGCCAAAGAGAGGTGCGGAGGAGACAGAATAGATAAGAGAAGACAGAAGAGCTGCTGTTGCCGTCGTGGTCGAGACTTTCATCTTCGCTTCCGCTTCTATTTCCTTTTCTCTGCACTTAAAGTTGAGAAATAAGAAAGAACTGAATGCAATACTAAAGAACACAATAAAACTCAAACCATCACTTGGACAAAAATAACTTGTAGATTCTAGGCGAAAAGAGTTCGATGAGAGAACGTGGAGTTTATATGAATATCTGCACGTAACACTAGTAAAGCAGCTGTGAAACCTCTCGAGACAAGCCTAAACCTGTTCCTACCAATTGCATGTATATTGAAGCCATTGCTATAACTGACCAAGGCATATCTTTCTCCCCTGATACCACCACGTAATTAGCAGTCACAAGGCTAGATCAGATCGCTGACTCCCAGACAAGTATATGCATTGTTCTCTCCGACCCATCCTAGAAAAAAGGGAGAGTATTTTTCTCCGACTGGAATGACAAATGATAGGAGGATAAGGTGTCGATTCATGAAAGAGACAACCATTGACGAGACGCAAGACAGACCGAAACCGTCAAGTCGTATGGTGATGCTGTTTCTAGCAAGACGTACGGGTGCCCCACAGGCCTCCCATAATATAAAGGCGTATCAGAGCAAAAGGCAACATGTATCGGAGACAAAAGCTTTATTTCTGGCTCTTTCTTATATCAGTCCTGACAGGCAGGCAATACCATTATTCGACAGAGAATGAATCTCTCATCTGTTACATGTTGAAACGAACAGAGTTACTCAATGGAGTTTGGTTTGCAAGAATACTCCTTATATTTGTAGTTGGAAGACGCCCAGACGCTAAGCCCTGGCGTCTGGCCGTTTAATTGCTTGGTATTTACCAAGTTTCAAGTGAGCTGTTTAACTGGACGTTTGAAATTTGTATTACGATTAATGGACAACCTTGTAGCCTATATAGCAGCATGTTAAGCTTTTCAGTTTACCTGTAAACGTAAAACGATAGAAAAATGTCTTCTAAGCCTACGCAAACAAGTTATATCAGCTAATCTACGCGACCGGGTCCATCTTCTGAATCGGCAAGCTAGCCATAGACCAGTGTCGATTTGAAGCATCACGCTGCCTGTCATCGGCAGCAGTTCTGCTCTGTTCCCATGGCGTAACCATGGCCGAGTGCGTGAATGCCTGTCCATCTACAGTATCGCTACCGCGTGTCTCACTACCAGTCTCGCTGCCAATGTAGGCCTGCTCAATGTCAACGTCGACCTTTTTGCTGATGCTGCTACTCTTCTTGCTTGGACCGCTCTTCTCGCCCGCCAGCATATCAGAATCGCTCGGTGAAGAGGAAATGATTTGCGTGCGGCTGATTGAAGAGAGTAGCCGGTGGAAACCGTGGCGCAGGATGGTGGTCATCGGAGGCAGGTTTGCGCATATGAGAGCTACCGATGTCTCGACTGATTCCCAGATTGACATTTCGATCCAATGCTCTCTTTTCTCGAGGAAATCCTCCATCCGAATCATGCGCGTGGTCATGACCAGACGGAGGAGCGTCATCGAGAAGCTGAAAAGTCCGAGCATGTAGATGAAAACAAGGCCAACTGTATCGTTTTAGTGAATTTTATTTTGTACAACCTCTCACACAAAGTCAAAATAAATACCTTTTAGGTTGTGGGTAAGCTTTAGAGTTTTAAATATAGGAATAGGTAACAGCAATATAATGATATCGAAAAACGACTGGAATGAGCTATTGATGACTGCAAGCTTTGCACAGCTACAGACGGTTACGTGAGAAAATTCTGGATCGTAAGGATGCCACACGGCTAATGGAGGATCTTTGCTCAACAATTTTGCCTTGACGATATTAGCACCTCATATGCATTGCATCAATTCAAAGGGCCACCTACAACAATGTAACCTATCGTGTAAGCAGTAATCATGGCAATCGTTGCGTAAATCATGATACGATGACCTCTTCGTACCACTATTCGGCGATAAAAGGCTAGTATCGTGCACTTGATAAGGCTATTTGAATAAAGTTAGTGTCAATTGTACCCATTGAAGTATCCCGTATATCAATACCAAAGGCAGATGGTGTAGAGAAGTCCACCGAGCACGCCAAACCGTTCCGACTCAGTCAGAAGATTGATCTGGGATTCTCCCTCTTTGATCGGTGCCCCATCACGGACCGCTTGCAGATAGTTGTTATTGTGAAGATTTCTCACATGGCTGACGGCCGTATATCCTGCCAGAACTATCTGATGGCACAATCAGCTTCTCTCGCCATGGAATGATAGACTCAAGTTGACAACACACCGTGGCAGCTACCGATGTAACATCATCAGCTCCAAAAGCACGTAGATAGTACCCTCTCGTCAGCAACCGAAGTACAGTGCTTACTGCTACAACGGCGAAGAGGGTAAATGCTAACCCATCAAAGCGGGCAATGTCCAAGATGTCCGGATATGGCGCTTCTTCCATGTCTTGACTCTTGACTTCACAAGGTATATATGAAAGTTCTCTTGCAACTTCTGCCTGGTTTGAAAACCTTCCTAATGGATGAGGATGAGCACCGATATATAGCCCTGCTCCTCCATCCAAGAGAGATTGATTCTGAAATACCAAACATCTTACCCGTCACTCGGGCCGTTTTCAGAAATGCTTGCTCCAAAAGCTGTGATCGACTGCATTAGCTCTATGAACAGTGCTGCTCCTGTTCACATTTTGTATGGTACAAGCGCTGCTGTCAAAATATGCTGTGATTTCTTGGTGAACTGTTGAGGCTGCTGATCACCTTCAACTCAAGGTATAGAAAAAGTAAATGCGAAAGAAGTATTACACATAACAATTCTATAGTGAAATACGATGAGCTGGACTATTTCCCATAGCTAATCTCAATCGCATAAGCGACGGTTCAATGGTAGTTTTCCGTTCGCAAAGCAATCAATGTCCAAATACTGTCCGACGGAGACGACACCCGCATAAATTAAGACGATCAGGAGAGGGGTAAGGCGAAAGATCAGGTAGATTAGTTCCAGTTCTAAAGTCAGGCAGATTTTGGGCTTGGTGTCTCGTGTATGTTTTGGCGTTATAGTTTAGATTTTTGACAGCCATACTATTAAGTACAGGCATGCCTAGTGTTGATGATTGTCTATCCGTAGAAGCGGACTTGTAAATAGTAGCTGGCAGGAAAAGCAATGAGACTGCCTCAAAATGTCAATCATCACCGTCAGGCCATTTTTTTTGCATTTCCCTGCTTGTTTCGTTTGATCGGTTGCTCACCTTTGTAATTAGTGAGTATCATCTAGTTGCAACCGTCAAGACTGGAGTAATCTTTTTACATAATCAACCAAATGATAGACTGCTCTTGAGTGTAATTGAAACATTCGGACTCTAGTCGTCTATTCGACATTCTATTTCGTAGAATTGATGTCTTTAGTTTTGGCAAGAAGTAGCACGGTAAAGTTGCTTTTGCTTCACGATGCGCATAATACAGGTCCTACTGTACACAAATGCATCGTCAGGTCTAGTCACAGTACTGGTTGGTTTAGACAAGTTTGCATGTGCTGTTTGCTGTATCTTTACCCATATATCACAAAAAGAAAATACTTTGGAAGAAAACACTGGTATGGCTTGTCATAGAATGATCAGTTAACGGGCAAGAGTAAAGAGAGCGACAGAGCCCGTACAATTTTTAGCTTCAGCCACTTTCTTCAACAAGTTGCTCATCACATTGCTTGTTATTTAATCAATTCTACAAGCCAGCAGAGCAGTTGATGCTGCTTTCAAGTCTCAAAAAGCTGCACACGAACTTGTATACTGCACACAATTGATGTACTCGAAATACTCCGTACAGCACGGTGACATTGCAATCTTCATCACTCGTAACAAACCAGTCCCTTCGCTCCAAAAAGAGCTGTCGGAGACCCTGATAGCGTAGGGGGATGTCTCTAGGTTATCGGCGCGTGTTGTGTTGCCAGATAGCTCGGAGGGTTTAGATAGCGCTTCGACAGCGGGCCCCGCGGTGCATCCAGCACATACCCCTGGCGAAGCGGCAGCCTCTTAACCGGCAACGGGAACGTCCACTCTGCATATATACATACATCCTTCGCTGCTGGAGCCGGTCAGCCAGCTTCCACGCCGGCACCAGCCTAAGCGGCATGTTTTTAATCACATGCGTAACGTCGTCGTCATGCTTGTGATCGCCAAACTCAGCGTATGTACACGGTAAACTCGGCATTGCGATCAATGATTGTGTAGCGGAAGATGCGATTTGCGGGAGGGAGCACTCTTCGTCCGTGATGACTTTCTTGGGAAGCTAGGACGGTACTTATTCACCGTTCTGCTGATGATTCTGCATCCGTCAGCACCTGTTCGGTAGAAAAACCCCAGATCCGTGGGTCCGCTTATGAACCTGGCTTCGTGAATTCAATGTTTGGCTCCGTACTCTGTGATCTCTCTGAGACTTCTACCTTTGTTCCGCGGTTGATGAGTACTTGTGCGATTACGAGGCTTGAGCCTCCTTATCCCGCCCCATTACCATCTCCACCCTCCTTGTCGAAATTGATTGCTGTTGGTGAAGAGTAGCATGTGGGTAGTAAAGCAATCAAACATATAATGCCACTAATAAAGACAATGAACATCATTGCGCTTCCTGTTCAACTTAGAATATATTCTATCTCTACAAATTGTTTAGTCAGGAACCAGAAATATAAGCACCGGCAACTCAAATTTACATTTTAATAGTTCGATACACAAAGTATCTTCATAAGGGAGCAGTAATAGTATATTTATTATGATTTCCAAAGAGACGTATACCTTCTGGTAGACACGTCCATCTATGGGCGCAAGTTCAAGCATTACTTTAGTCGAAACTTATATATCAGTTAATGTTCCTCATTTGGCACATCCAACCCTTCTTGTAACCTACTGTAGAATCTCTCAGTAAAGGAAAGAAACAAAGTTGAGAGACCCAAATGCAAATATATGCAAGGAACGCGAATAATTGTCAACCAGACACCTTCAAGGACCTTTCGTTAATCAACCACGAGGCTCCTGGCATATCTGCTGTGCACATGCCGAAACGCAACGAAAACACTAAATCGACATCCTGACATTCTTTCAACAGACGAAATGAAGTTCCATCAACGTTATTGTCATTGTATATGCACATCTCAGAACATACCGCTAGAATTCGGTACGATATGTCTAACGTAGAGCAAAGGCACAGGTCCTTGTGAAACCTTCCAATCGAAAGTGTTTTAATGTATTACCCATATAAACATGCTCCCGATATATGCAAATCCTCAAAGTCCAGAACAAACGCCACCATGCAGAACCCAGACTATTAGTAAATAAAGAAAAACCTTTTAACTCACATTGTTTTACGCATCGCACTGCTAAAGTTGAGACGGTTTCTACGTGCCTGGCTACGCAGGATGGCTATCCATGCGAAGATAGGTCTGAAGCACGTGCATGGCTTAGCGCAGAACGGTGAAATATGCTGTGATCGGCCACTGTAGCTTATAAGACCGATTGTTTCTGTTATCGAGTAGCTAGAGAGGATGAGTGAGGGGCGTTTGACGAGGGTGACTGTGCGACACTTGTGCTATAATTTCTCGTTCACAGGAGCAATCATTCAATTCAAGATATATACTGGCAGAAGAAGATGAAAAGGAAAGTCAATGAATTTTGTTAACAAGCCGTTGCCCCGACATGCGCTGGACATTTTATATTTTCCAGCATTGAAAGCATGCCTTTTGTTTATTTTCGGAAAATTTGGGGTTAAATTAATGGCAAAATATGACAAGTGCAAAAGAATGATTAGTATACGTAACGACCGTGGACATATTTCAATAGAGGCAGTGAAGGGATGCTCTATCATATGGTTGTTGCGCACCGTCGGCACGTAAATTGCGGGTACACAAAGGTAACAACTTCTATTATACGACCAAAAGACAGAGTATGGTATGTAGTAGCTACACTATATTCGTTTCTTGCAAAATGGACGCCGATAGATTCTCCACATGCCTGCCGTACGACCAGAGCCAGCAGATAGGACTAATACAGTAAGCAGAGATGTAAAGATATAATACATAGATATCAATTCACAAAAAATTGCCTCGGAGCAACCATGCCTTTTAGCTGAACAGAAACCCTGACGTATGCCAAAGTTGCTACAGAAAAGCCTAGCAGCCCAAGGTAGCTAAATAATATTTGCTACGACCATAAAGAATACAGCAAAACAACGTTTTAAGAAATAAACAAAAACTTTTTCAAGATTTTGGTCGTAAGATGAAAGGATGTTTGAGAGCATCCTTTGGCGTGATGCGTTTCTCTGGATTCAAATTCAGACATCGATCCAGCAAGTCTATAAAGAGATTCAGCTCTCTCGTCTCCACATCGCCGAGACCCTTTGTCGTCCCCAACAATCGTGACCTGAGATCTCTCGTTGGTTTAACAAAGTTTATAAGGCGTACGACATCCTATGCATCAGTTATAGTTAGCAAGGTATTTATTCTAAATTAGGTTGAGTCAGTAAGATATTACCCTTCCAGTGATCTTGTCCTTCTCAAAACTCTTAAAATTAAGATTTTCGTCAAAGTGGGCGGCACCAAATTCGGCCTTTTTCAGCAGCTTCAGACTAAACTTCCCCCGGCATTCCATCATCGCTCGCAGCATCTGGTTGTTTGTGCGCCCAGTGAACAATATTTTACCCGTGTACAGCTCATACAAAGTGCAACCGATTGACCATGTGTCGATGGCAAAATCGTAGGGTGCGCCCAAGACTACAACAAGCACGTTAGCTTCAAATTCTAAGGATGCCGCCCAGAAGCAAGAACTGACTGATCTCTGGTGCCCGATAGAATCTGCTGACGAGATAGGGTGTAATCTCATTCTCTGACGCTTCCGCAGCGGAACCAAGATCACAGATTTTTAATACATTGCGAGAGTCGTTCACCTGAACGATATTAGTACAGCATCACTTTAAGGTAAGTGCAGTAACACTGACAAGCATGTTGTCAGGCTTGAGATCAGCATGCAATATGTTTGTATTACGCAACAGCCTCAAGCCCATAAACATCTGCTGTGCGTACGAACGAACGGCGCGGATGTTAATCCCAACGTCTCGTCCAAACTTTTTCAGCACTTCCCGCAAATTAATGCTAAATCCAGTCAGAAACCTGCTATGGAAAACCACCAGAGTCTACCAACCTCAAATTCTCAAATACCATGCACAAATGGCCTTTGTGATCAAAACTGCGTTCAAGACGTATCAGATGATGCTTGTCATCAGGATCTATTGCGCAAAGCTTCTTCAAGATCGATATTTCTTTCATGCCTGCCTTTCGCCTGATTCACAATTAGCCGACTCATAGTAACATAGATTTAGGCATATACATACATCGTTTCATTATTGCGTATGATTTTTATCGCTACCAGACTTTTCTTGGTAACATCTGTAGCTCGTGCAACACCTGAAAACATTCCTCGTCCCAGATTCTCTTGAACATGATAACGACCGTCCAGCAACTCTCCCAAGATGATGCGATAGTATCCATCAGGATCGTCCCAATCGTCAAGAAGACTAGCATCAAGCCTTTTGGCGTGTTGTGTCGAGACTGACTTGGTAAGTTTCGGTTCAGATTTTGGTGGGTCTTCTGCAAACATATCATCTTCATCTGCAAACATATCAAAGTCACCAGCCGGAATTGTAGTGTCTTTGGTTTCTTTTACCCTAGTCTCCGGTGACGGTAGTTGATCAGAAATATTCTCGGGTTCGCTCGAGACGATGCTTAAAAGGTTACCAGGGACCTGAAGATTAGCAGAACCTATATTATCCGGTTCGGATAGTGTTATATTATGATTTTTGTTCTTATCTTCCAAGGCTTCTTCTGCAGCTTTTTGCCTTGGACCTAAGTAAGAGAAATTCATCAGCCACAAGTATTATTCAACACAAAACGTTAATGTGGTCCAGCTTACGATAGGCTCGTTGATTCACGAGAGCCTCTTCCCGACGGCGTGCTCTTCTCGAATCAAGCTCTAAAGTATCTCGTTCGGCAATAGTGGGTCCTGCTTGATGACGCTGGTTATCTCTGGCCTTATCTTCCCTCATATCCATAGTAGGGTCATAATCAGCTGCGGAAGGTTCTTCTGCATCAACATCTTCATTGCCTAGCGTGACGTGATTTGCAAGATCGCTGTCATTATCGACAATGACTGCATCTGGTGAAGCTGGCATACAAGTTCTTTGCGGTGACGTTACTGAAGAGTTATTCGTTGAAAGTGGTGCTGTTTGTATTAGTCGCAGTCTGCAAATCAAATGATGGGAAACGTACTCGGGCATTCTGTCTCGTCAAGTTTCTTTTCAGGTTGAGTACCCGTATTTTCAGAATTGATGCCGCTGCGTAGTTGTAGCGCTTCAACTAAGAGTGGTGTACGTTGTTCATTGTACTTAGCTTTTATAGCTTCGCGCCTCTTGCGACGCTCCTCTATAAGTTTTACTTCATCTACCGGCTCTGGCTCTGGTTCAACAGCTTGGTCTCCGTTGGTAGTATCATTTTGGGGGGACAGTCTTTGTTTGTATCATGCGGATGAGCATATATTTAAAAACTCAGGCAGGATAACTGACCTATGGTCGTTTGCATTTTTAGTAGAATTCTTGCTATTCTGTATGGGAGCACCATGGCGAGTTTCAGCATCGATTCTCATACTTCTAGCATCAGAGTACTCCCCCCGATTCTCATTATGACCGTCCCTGCGATCTTTCCTTCTGTCTTCATCACAAAGTCGATCATCCCGATCCCTTAATCTTAGTTCATGGCGCCTAGAATCTCTCTCACGACCTTTAGCGCTACTGTCCTCATAGCCTCTTCGCTCCGACCTTCGATAATGATGATTAGGCGATCGACTACGCGTTCTTGCACGAGAAGGCCAACGGCGTTCATCTCCGTCCCTATCACTGTAGCTTAGAGAAGGATACGATGGGTTCGATCTATCAGGGTCGGCGTATGAAGATTTACTTCTGTCATCATCTTCGTATAGACTTCGCCTATCATACTGTGAGCGGAAGCGTCTTGAGCCACGGTTGTAATCATCATAGACTTCGTCGTTGCGGCGACGCTTCTCACCTCGCGGTGATCTTCTTCGATTGTGGCGATAAGGAGATCTCGATCTAGACCGCTCAAGGCTTCGGTCGTAACTGGCTCTTGGTGCGATTACGCCTGGACTTCTGGATTGACGGTCAACGAATTTGTCATTTAAGAAAGCCTGTGCCGTAGTTGCCTTCTCTGAGTCCGATTCAATAACCTCCCCTTCGGATACTGAGCTTGAGCCCATTCTCAAATCTAACACACAACTAATACAGAGAGTCGGAACAGCTTTCTTTCGTTCAAAGTCGAGTCAGCAAAGGTCAAAATCTGTAGATCAGGCTTCTGAGAAGCCGAACCAACTGCGAATATCCTCACTAGAACACTTGTCTCGATCAGATCAAGGCAGCTGAGAATTGCGCGTGAGAAGAATCATAAATCATTTATTTATAGTCCAGCGAAGAATCCCATCATTCCAATTCCCCTGTTATGTTCCTTAACGTGGGGAACTTGGTAGGCATATATAACTTACTCCATAAGGATTCACCCACTTGAAATTACTTTCACTTCTGGCTTGGCACAGATGGGTTAAATTGCCTTAGGAACATACCGCTGTCGCAAACGAAGTGGGGACCGACACTCTAGATTCAAACAACAACAAAGACCAACAGAGTGTCAACATAATAAAATGCCTTCAGGTCAAGGTGGTACGTTGCTCTGCCTCTTGTTTACGATCTGGAAGAGTACTAAAAACTTTAGCTGGTACGAACCCAATACACAATAAGAAAGCTAAGAAGCAACCAAAGGGGGAAGACGAAGATGATTTAGAATTCAAGAAAAAGCAAGCAGCTGGTATATCTTCTATCCCCTTGAATGTCATCTTGGACGTCTTCTCTTGAAGTTAGAGTTTCTCGTTGCTAATTGAATGTATCCTTCAGATAAGAAAGCACGGGAAGAGATGGCCGCGAAGGCAAAGGGAAAAGGCCCCATGAACTCTGGACAGCAGGGCATAAAGAAATCCGGGAAGAAATAATATCTTTAGCTCAAGAAGGGTACAGTCTCTAAAGCCTAGCAAATATAGTATATAACTGGTTTCTGTGCTCTGTACCAAAGTCTGATATTTCGATAAGAATGCTGACTGCAAAACATCATTAGTCGTTAGTGATGACGTTAAAGACAGTTATTTTCCAAATAGTATTTAATTAAGGGTTTCGCTCAAGATTTGCGTGGTACACCAACGTCCCAAGTACAGTTATCAAGATAAATCAATCTCCAACCACCTTAGCATGCCTAAAGTACTTCATGCCTACCCATGCTACAACAACCCAGACCCAGGCCATTACAGCAGTCATGACTATTAATGCAGGATAGTACCCAACGATGGGAAGCGTCGGATCGTCCTCCAACTCTGGTGGGGCATAAGGGGTTTCTCCAACATCCCAAGCCCAGCTCCACACGCCAAAACAGCTGCCCATGCCCACAACGAAAACTATCCATGTGATAAACAGTACCGCCCATCCCCACCATTCCGTTTCGCTATAGTCCCATTCGTCTTCCAGTCGAGATACAGGTGCATGAGCGATAGATGGCGAATGTGGATGGGACTTGTGAGAAATTCGCCGTCGCAGCATCGGTGTACTTCCGCTGTACGATTGTGGACTGATATCAAAGTAGCCGCCAGATGACTGAGCCGAAGAACTAGTGGCACTCTTTGGCACGTTTGCTGTATGGATAGAATTGCTTATCGAACGTGAAAGCATTAGAGCGTCGTCGTCATCTGTTGTTGAAGCATACGGATTGCTTGCCGCACTCGAAAATGACGATCGTATGGGCGAGACCAGCTCGCTTGAAACACGGCCTTCAATTGTTTCATGTTTGCTTGTAAGTGGGCCTGAAGAAGTTTTCGAAGTTCCAAGAACTGAGGTTGACCAACTCTCCTCCGACAAGCCTACTAATGCAGATATGTTATGCTGGCTGTACCGTCGTGGAGTGACATCTCCACTCTTTGCTGGGTTGCTGTCAGCATCTCCTTCATCGTCCTCGTCAGATTCATCATCGAATTGAACGTTTTCTTCAATAGATTGGCTTAATGAGTTTTTCCCCCCATTCTCAGTAGACAAATTTGGAGATAAAGACGAAGACTCGGCCAGGGTGCTTCTGCGCACCCTGTCATCCATTCTTGCCTTGCCAGTTCCCAGAAGAGCCTTCTTTCTCAAAGATCCCTTGTGGTTTCGGTTGTTGGCTTGCATAAGAGACGCACCAACTGGCCGATCATCCTCTGGTCGAGCATCGGAACTTTGGTGCTTTGTTGAAGTTTTATTCAAATCTTTCGTCAGCGCAGGTAACTGATCCGACGAAAGACGAAAGAAAGACAGCCTTGAAAGGATGCTTCCAGAGAGGCTTCGTTTGTGTCCTCCACCTGCATCTACTAATTGTGGAGGGTGAAGAAGATCTCCACTCGTGCTTTGGGTGTTATTATGGTGGTTTTCGGCACCGCCATTTGCACGTCCCATACTCCTCTTCTACTCGACCCATTCGTGATCATACAAATATATCAGCTTAGTACGCGTAATAGGAAAGGTGCTCCTGTTCAAGTACTTCATATAACAGTCTGCTATAAATGATTTGTTGATTATATAAAATGTTACTCGGGAATTCGCAACGTTAATATTCGATTATACACCTTGGCGGCAATCGAAGCCATGACCAGTGCAAACAGGACAAACGTGATATGCGCCATTAGCTAAACACCTTCCATGTTCGCCATTATGCCCGGACAGGTTGCAATACAGCAAGGAAAAATAATGGGCTGTTGATAAACATGGCGCGAAGGCAAATAGTTTCATCCAAGTCCATGAATGTTTTTAGTGGAACCAAAATCTTCAACTACCATGGCATCGAAAATGCCGATACCTGCTCCGCCGCGCACTCCAACACCACCTTCAGACGACAACAACGATTACCAATCGGACGCTGTCGGCCTTCGAAAACAAAATGACGATGCCAATTCTCCTAACAAGCTCGGCTTCAATCATCACGATATGCTATCGCCCCTTTCTAATCACTTCCCTATGAACAATAGTAATCGTGGGACGCAATCCTCTGCATACTTGTCTTCACCCGTCTTTCCGCCGAACATGGCTGATGGCTACGGAGCCGGTTCTCGACGAGGCTCGACAGTGACGGAGAAGGATGATACACAGCCCAGCGGGAATGAAAATCAGTCAGGGCCGTTCGGTTTTCAGACAGTACAGTATACAGTTGGGAGGCCTCTGGCCGGGAAATCGGTACGTGCAATGCTTGTACAGAAGGACGGACGGGTGTATTTGCTAACGGCAAGGGGCGAGATAGACTGTCGGACAGCGACGGGGACATAAGTACAAGCACAGCAGCGTTTCACACCAGTTCTTCCTGGAGCCTCCACCAAGGCCGCCTCTGCAACTGCCAGCTTCGTTGCCGACACCAACACTCAAAGAATGCTGGCACAGCATGTCAAGGGAACAGACGTCACGAGGCCTTTGGTGCTTCTGTCACCTGTTTGTCGCCGGCTACGTGCAATGGAGTGCGCATGGGTCGCTGATGCTGGCGGTGCTGTCTCACCTGCTGATGTTTGACACTCTGGGAGCATTCATATGCGCAGGCGTCGACGTGCTTGGGAACTTTGAGGTTTGGAAGCGGTCAAGCATACGGCATCCCTTCGGGTAAGAGCATCAATTTCGTTTTTCGCTTACTATCAAAAATCCACCGTCTTATCACCGTCCTCATCACCCATAATATCCACTGCAACAACCGTAACTTCTAACGCTCCCTCCAACCCCAGGCTCCAACGCGCCGAAGTCCTCGCCAGCTTCGCCATGTCCGTCTTCCTCATCTTCATGGGCCTCGACCTTATCTCCCACAGTCTCACGCACGCGCTCGAGTCGAGCGGCAACCACGAGCCGCACTCCAGCCACACGCACGCCCGCCCGTCGTCAGGACACCTCTACTTCGCCAGCTTTGCCGCCGCCAGCGCGACGCTCGTTTCCGCGCTGCTGCTGAAGAACCACGCGCGCATCGGCAAGGCGCTGCGCATCGCGTACATTGCCTCCCTTCCCTCCGTCGTCCTCAGCAACCCAGCACACCTGCTCACGCTGTCCTGTTCTCTCGCGCTCCTCCTGCTCCCGCTCCTGCCACCGTCTACTTCAGTCCTCTTCGACCGCATCCTCGCCGTGTCTTTTGCCATCGCGATGCTCGGGCTCGGCGTCACGCTCAGCTCCACGCTCGGCCGCATCCTGCTCATGTCGTATGCAGGGCGCGGCAGCGGCAACGACGACGGCAGCAGCAGCAGCAGCAGCAGCGGAGCCGCGCAGATCGATGCCGTCCTGGCGGATATCCGCACCGACCCGGCCGTGCACACGGTCGACGAGGCGAAGTTTTGGCAGGTGCACTATGGGCTCTGCATGGCGAACCTGAAGCTGCGGGTGAGTGGGAGCGTGGAGGAGTTGACGCGCTTGCGCGAGTGGGTGGCCAGCCTGGTGAAGAACAGGTTAGGCGGCGGGTATGGAAGCGGTAGCGGCGGCCAGAGGTGGGAGGTGTCGACGCAGCTTACTATCGAACGCGAGGCGTGGATGAGCGGAGCGTCGGCTGTGCATGGGGGGCTGGGGAGGTGATATCTGGTATAACTTTTTTGAAGTTGGAGTTACGGGGTTGCTCTATTTTTGTAAATATATTGGGTGGGAAATGGTTTCGTTGGATAGTATCTAACTCGGTAACAAATAAAGAGAGGTCGATGTGTCGAGATATGTACATATATACTTTGATATAGCCACGAGTGTCTTATACTATATTGAAAAGTTATATTGATAAACAACGTAACGCTAAGGATAGCTTCATTGTGATTGTCATCAAGTATATACGAAAACCAACAACTATGTCATCCGCCTCCGTGCAACGTCCTGTCTCCGCCGCGTGTCAAGCCTACTATCCACACTCGATCCTATCCCTGAGTCCTCTCTCTGCCAAGTCTCCACCTCTTCCCCTCCGTCCTCATCTTCCTCTTTCTTTACTTTAACGGCGCCCGAATAGCTCCTTGGCTGCGACCAGGTCCCTCTGCCCGAGCCCGAGGCAGAAGTCGAAGCGGACGAGTACTTGCGCGCCCTCTGCGGAAAGGCTGGAAAAGCATTTACAGGATCTGGCGAGTTCTCTTGCTTGATGCGAATTCCATCCTTTGTATCCTCTGTCGTTTCAGCGTTGTCGATATCAACATCAACATCTTCTTCATCGTCGTCATCATGGTCATCATCAAAGTCATCTTCATGCTCCATGCCACGGTTCACGAGCGGGGCATTGTATTGACGACGCTTGTCTTGTTTGATACGCTTGGGCGACTTCACATGATTATTGGAAAGGGAACCTTGCTCTTTCCGAGGGGGTTGGGCGGAAGTGTAAATGACAGAAAGGAAAGCCCAAACCGATAGCGCAAAAAGGGCTTCGATAATGAAGAACAAGGTAGTAAAGAGAAGGAAGGACGTTATGCGATGGTTGTGCATAAAGTATCTTAACCCTCTCAGCCTGGCATTGAAGATGACACGACTTCCATACAGCTCCAGGCCAACCTTACTGCGCAACTTCAGCCTGACAGCATTCGGCTGGGGAACGTCCTGAACATAACGGCTGATGATTCCACTGCCGAACCTCAGCCTCTGGAAAAGCTGAATGTGAACTGATTCAGCTTCCTTCTTCCAGCCAAGAACGTATGCTGGTAGGCGGAGAAGTTTGCGCGAAATGTCCACAGGCGTTGACCAGTAGGTCAGTATCGCTGGGCGCGTCGCATTGGCTACGACGGAGGTGCCATCGCCGTCTTGATAAACGTTTTCGCCAAAAATGTCTCTTTCGCCCCGCCCTTGCTCATTCACTAACAGAGCAAGCTCGATCATGAAATTCCCAGCGCCAAGATTTGGGGGAGAGCGCGGTAATCGCAACTCGACTGCGACATCGTACTGAGGTCCTTGGGCTAACGTGTCGACTGGTATTGATGCTGTTCCTTGTGGATAGCAGCATGATGAGCTTCCTTGGTCAGGTTGAGCGGGTAGGTCGCGATCAGCGTGACTGGCCAGGCCGGCTGAGATGGGGTAGTCTAGATGTACCGGTACATCAACAGTCTGTATAGGAATAAAGCGGGCATGAAAGAGGAGGTACGCTACTACCGCAGCTGACAGGAAAACGATAAAAGCGAGAGAAAGGAGGATGAAGCGGAGGTAATTTCGGATAGCGGTGGATGAGAAAAGGATGCGTGCTGGCGCGAAAACCGTTTGCTGTCATGGTGAAGAAACCAACCGTCAGAAAAGCCACGCTATCACTTAGTCTCGACCAGGGTGAAAGGGGAAATGCATGATCCGTTGAGTTTGATGATAAACTCACAAGCAGGTTATTGAACATCATCCATGGTGTCAAGTTAAGTTGAGCATTTCATGGTGAGCCATCGGTTTATGTAACGCTTGCCAATCCGTACGGAGCACTGTATTTTCGATGCTAAATTGTCACATTCCTCTTGAGCTTATGCGAAGTATTCAAACTATTTGTACTCCAGGTATGTAAATCCGTACAGTAGTTAAGAGTGCAAGGTGAGAATGATTGGATGGATTGAGCGGCTGAAGGTTAAGCTATTTGAAACTGTCGGATATTATGAAGCTAGGTGCAGGATAGGATTATTACTAAGCTATTTAGAGTAAGGTTTAAATCCACTAAAATCCAACGTCCTGTAAAATTTCTCTCATCCACTCTATTGATCATTACAGTAGTTCATTCTGTTCTCCGCTAACAAATTGGTCACATCGGTGTTATTGGACTTAACTCACGATTGGTACTTGGTAATAGAAATAATCAGCTTTGTCCGAGGAGATTGGCCAAGCGAAGAACAAAAGTAGGCCTTTCAGTCATGGAAATCTGATAACATTGTTTAACTCATCGACAACTCTTCATATGGACGAGAAGCGCGACCAGAAAAATGTAAGTGACTTTATTAAAAGGTAAATTATCAACAGAAATCCAGCAATACTCGTCTCCTGAACAGAAGTACAACGTCATTCTGCTGTCTTTAGTAGCGAAACTGCTCTATTTTAAAATGAGACCTCTGCCGCCATAGGGCCCGCCTCCGAATGAAAGTAGACATAATTCTCTCCTATCAAAGACGTAACGAAGAATTTTGGCGGCAAACTAAGGGCAGCTTGGTATGAGTTGTGCGGATTACTATTGGAAGCGTTAGCAGTCGTCTGGAGGCCGTGAAGGTGTTTTTGTTTTTGTTTCAACTTTACGTATTCTTATTTCAAGGAAAACATCTGCCTTACCTAGGATCTTTTACATGAATCGTCAGCTCAAGCGGGTCCCTCAATTTGAAGGAGTCCCGCCAGAAGCCAGCCTTCTTTACTCCAGAAGTGAATTCTCTTATGGTAAAGGAAACCTCGAGTTGCGACGTGGTGGCTTCATTCTCTCCGGTAAAGTCATTTTCGCCGAGTAAAGCGTCAAGTGCCGGTGCGGCGCCGGACTTCAGAGTGCATCGTTTCTAAGGTTATAAAGTATCAGTTATCGTGTCCATTCTTTGGGGAAGTGTCTCTTCTATCGTTTTGTTCAGTAACCACCACTTTTCATGGATGGAGGGTGCACTGTCAGAATCAGATTAACAGCTTTTGGCCACTCACAGACGCCATGTTATAGGGCATGCTGGCTTCCTGTAAAGTTGCCTTGCAGTGAAAACTATTGTCCTGCCCCTCGGGAACTACACCAAAATTTATTTCATAGATGTCTGGCGGGTCTTTAACGATTCCCATGTTGAAGTATGGAAAAGAGATTGTTCCTGCTTGAGCAAAGATGCCAGTCGCGGCAAGTAAAAGTTGGAAGG
Source organism: Trueperaceae bacterium (assembly GCA_965214995.1). Classification (GTDB taxonomy): domain Bacteria; phylum Deinococcota; class Deinococci; order Deinococcales; family Trueperaceae; genus CBDCCT01. The sequence goes on along the minus strand of CBDCCT010000002.1, from coordinate 501,384 downwards.
CTGCAAACTTTTTCATCTTGTCTGCCAGAAGAATGGGGTTAAATTACTGTGCGGTGTCATACGATAATAGAAAGTGATAATTGCGTTTGATTTATAATCTATCCGTTTGTTAGATTCAGCTTGTGCATATTTTGAGAGTAATCGCGAGCTCTATATATGTTTGTAGCATTGCCAAAACTCATAGGGTTGTGTTTCATGCCGCAGCCACTACATTGCTGCTTCTTTGGTATTGTTTCAATTCATCAAAGTGCGACACTGAAGAAGATGAAGAAGATTGAAGAGAGATTATCTCTTTGACTACTAGTATTTAATTTACAATTGATATGATGTAGCAGGAATTGCGTTCCTTTCATACCTACCGTATTAGATCTCTGCTGAAACGTGGCATTGAAACACAGATTGCGCTGACTCGTTAAATCAGTAGCTGAACAGTCCGTGCCCACATTTCTCATACCAAACAGTCACAATTTGGATTTCTTGAATAAGACTCAATTGAAATGACGCTACTATACCCAAATATGAAAATGATAGAAAGAAGACACTCGCTCATAGCAGATAAGAAATTGAAGGGTACCTGTTAGCCGTTGCAATTCCTGAGCTTGCGTAGAGTTACTGAGAATGCATCGTCGAGACACATGAAGCCTAAAAAACATTTTAGATTTTAGGCCTCTTCGTGTATTTCGTCTTCGGTCGAGAAAATATTGGCATTTCCAGTTTGCGTCAAGTGGATTGCAGGAATTTCTACAGCAATCTCATCTTTTTTGTCGTCGCTGTCCAGGTGTTAGCCGTCAATAGCTTTTTTGAAAACAACAAAAATAAAAAGAATTGGGGATCATGCAACGTGAATCACATGAGTGAAGAGCTGGTGATGGGACAATGTGAACAGGGTTGCTTTCCCTTACCTTTCAGCTGTATGGAAAAAATCAACAGAAAATGAACCCTCAAGCTTAGCGTAATAGCCGTTGTGCAGCCGCCTAGCTATGGGGAAAGGACGAATCAGTTGAAAATCGAGTACGCTCTGGGTGTTGTCCAAAGGTTTGCAGTGGCCCTAAAAACCATTTAGTATCGTGAACATTCTTGAAGTAAAGCAAAATAAACTTGTGGCAAGAGAATTTAAAAAACATTTCTAAAGAGCTTCCATGAGAATCATATTGCATCCATTGACATCATCTGGTATGATCAAACCAACATGCATCTTTGGATTATTCTTCTTCTTCCTACACTGGGAGAATTTATTTTGAGCTTTTCAAGACTTACCTCTGCTGGTTCGTCTGCGTCACCGTTCGGGTCCATACTTGTGGTCCAGCATTTAAAGTTTTCACGCAACTCGTCAAGACGAACGGTAAACTCAAAATAGTCAAGCTGCAATTCGCTATTTGGCTCGTTGAGCTTGCTGCTTGGGTTAGTCAATGGATCACTGTATGCGAGAACAGAAGTGAAAGTCGCGCCTTTAGCCTGTGCCGAGCTGCAGATAGCTGCCAAAATTGAAAAAAGAAGCGTGGCTTTCATGGCATTGAGTAGTTATATCTAAGGATTGCAACGTTGAGTCAAATAAGAATTTGACTACCAGTTTATGATGAGAAAAGGGAAAAGATATATGTCTAAACATTACTCCCATGGTTAGACAATACGGGTTCAATTTGATTAAAGGCAAGAAAGAAGCACGAGACGCAACATGGTCAGGTAACCATGATTCTGTGATTGCTCACGAGTCAGTTTGTTTCGAAACTGATTCCCAGGTGCAACCCTTAAGCTTTTTTAAATTGTGTCAAACATCACTGGCTGTACGGGAAATTGAGGAAAGCTATAATTGAAAGCAAGGATATGATATAGATGGTCCAGGTGAATGATTATGGTAAAGATGAATTAGATGGATAAATATGACTATTTCGTTAATGGAATCCGTCAGTGGAAAATATCAACTATGTGGATCCAGTAATCAACTTGAAACTACTAGATTCTTGAATAAGCCAGACAGAACGGAGAGACTACGGAGGTAGATTCTGGACTTGTAACTAAGTAACAGCACTTGATAACTACCAAAGCGAAAAGAACCAAGCAGTAAGACGGATCCATCTTGCACGCATCGATATGAAGGGGGGTTGTTTAAAGGAACACTGCGCTATCTTATTATTCGAAACGTAACTTTCTGCTGTTCCTCTTGTCCTCCTCCTCACCCTTCCAACTATCAATGCATTTGAATAAATAAGGTGGCATCTGCAATCTCGCTGATTCTCACCTAATATATTCTGAAGTGCATGTTCATTCTTGCCACATGCACGTATCAAATAAAGGCAACAGATCCGTTACAGAAGTAGTCGGAAAAAAAGGAGTTCTATAGGTCTTTAAACATCTCTCGGTCAAATATAGAGTGCAGCAGAGTAGTAATTAGGATCATGAGTGTCGTATTCTTCAGTACTTGCCGATCGGTTGATGAGCTGTCGATAAAGAGTAGAAGATCTACCTTTATTGTGTCAATGACTACGAAAATCTATCCTTATAGATGACCTTATCGTAGGAGCTGATGATATCGGTCTTTATTAATGATTGACATCCTTTCCCACAATCTGGAATCTTTTCGCTAAGAAGCCCAGAAACGAGTAAGACGAAAATGTAGAGCTGCGTTATGTAATCGACAGCTACTCGACGCACACGAGTTGAACTGAAATTTTCATGAGTCAAAGTCAACAAAATCACAACATCTACAGATTACTTAGCACCGATTAAGGTAGATTTGGTGGGGTTCTCAATCTCTGACGCCGAACAGCAGCTCGGAGACATCAAAGGAGTTGAACGCCACCAAGGGCAACCTCCTTGGTTAATCGGTGGTAGGAAACTTACAGCAACAATACGGATACATCCTCCATACCCACTATACCATTCCTTCATCCATAGTTTGACAGTATTGCTCGTACTCGTATTTGTACTTGCTCCTTTCACTGCGCCATATCTCAGGCAGAAATGTGGAGATGGTTCTTGTTTCATGGTCCTGTAGGAGGCCTCGCTGCTGCTAGTGCTGTGCCTCAGATGTAAAGTTACTCCCTGGATAAGCACTTTCTGATACACGGCCCTGAGTTATCACAGGTAGAAACATTCACAACACCACAGCATGCGCATTCCTAGACTGCACTCATTATGAGCAGATTCACTGACCCTGAATCGTGAGCTTCTTCAAGAGAGATATGTTCTCGATAGAAGAACACTAGCTGACAATGCCCGACACCACTTCTACTGAGAGAGTCAGCGTGTGTGTGTGTGTGGACGCTGTACAGACTATTGCTTTCGCAACGCAATGTTTCGTCCTACCAAAACAACCACTGCTGCATGAACGTGAGGATCTTCACCTGAAAGTAGGACTTCTAGATTGCATGAATATGGTGGCGTTTCTTGAGGGGTTGTCGCTCACGATGTCAGTTCAATAAAACTCGGACATACTGCCAGACTTGCTACACTCGACGTGCAGCAGGAGAGGTGTGCTATAATTCCGAGCAGCCTGCTAGCGGACGTGGATCTACACTTCTATACCTGTACTTTGCCATTACGTACGCAGGAGGTCTGTCTTTACCATGTGCGGTGGAGATTCATTACAAGCTGACCTTCACTCTATATCTGATCGCCTTATCTGGGTAGGCTTTTGACTGGCTAACTATCTTAAAATCAACTTTAGCGGGTGCCTCCTGTATTTGAAGCCTGGTGCTCAATTCATGATCTTCATCTGCTTAGCGTTGCGCTGCTATCTGGTATAGCACATTTCAGAAATCGATTAATTGCGCGCAATACATGGTCCTTACAAATATGTTCCCTCATCTCATGTGTCGCTAATACAATGTTTCGATCGCTGCCGTTCCTTCTTTAAGTATTTTTTGCTGCTCTAATTGCCAGAATAGAGCCGAATTGCAATTCTGTCATTCAAATAGCCAGAGACATCGGACCAGTCGCTGGATTCGAAAGTTAACTCGTCAACTTAGTTTAAACCTTCTCGCAAGGCTCGTACTTTGTCTTTGAGCTTCGCTGTACTTAAGCTTCAAGCCTCCAGGGCAGGACCTATCAGTTTCTGTTCTTTCATCTTCTCAGTCTCAGCGTTGCCATTCGCTTTCTTCTCTCGCTTGTAAAGAGGAATTAAAATAACAATAATCAAAATCAATAACACTTTTCGCAGAGAAGAAGGCCCAATGTCAACAATTAGAAATTAGATAAACAAAGAGAAGGAAGAAATGGAACAAGAAGGACCAATACCGGTGCCCGACAATGTCGCAACACCAATTTCGATTGAAGCCTTTGATGCGATCATCTTCACATTCTTTGCCCTTGCAGCTCTGACAACGGCTGTGAGGGTCTTTCTCTGGTCTGCGGTGCTCAAGTCTGGAGTGCTCGACAATGTTCTCATAGTCGCAGGGACGGTAAGTGGAGAAAATCCACCCGTTCATGCTTAAGTTGCATAACGTGTTAACATGGTATATGGCGATAAAGCTGCTCACACTCGTAATTACCATACTCTGTCGCTTTGAAGTCGCCGAGGTGCATGCTTTGGCGGCAACATTCTCGCCGTTGGCATTCAGCCAATCCGGAGGGCTTCCGACCGATTTTCAGGAACACTTCAATCGAATGTACCGGTTTGGAGAGATTTCCACACTGGTGTATCTGATCACACTTCCGTACGATTGCCATTGCTATACTGTTCAAGTAGCCGCTGCTAATTTTGATTTTGCCAGGCTCATCAAATGCGCCATATTGGCCTTCTATCGCAAGATTGTGATATCAAAAAGGAGCCTTTACTTTCTTTACATCTTGGCCTTTGTCTTCTTGGGCCAAGGAATTGGGAATTTCATTGTAAGTTTACTGACTTGATACATGGTTTTTTGAATGTTTTTGAGAAAACTTGTCATGGTCCATGCTGATACCATTTTCATCAAGGCGACAATTGTTGAAGGGGAGAGAGAGGGGTCGATATGGAATATACTTGATGGAGAATTCAGAGATCCGACAAATACCGTCAATCAGATAGTCAACAGTAGCTTTCAGATCTTGTTCGACATCATTCTGCTCTCAATTCCGATACCTATTCTGTGGCGGTTGAGAATTCGGAATAGCGCAAAAGGTACGTAACAGGCTCTCTTACGTACATTCAAAAGCTAGCTATCTTTCAAAACCCATGCTCACACTCTACCAGTTGGCCTCTTCGTTGTTTACGCCATCTCCTTTGTCAGCCTGGCCGCAACAATAATCCGTCTCGTCAAGGTTCGCGAGTTCTACGGCGCCCAGGGACCCGACAGCGGCGTTCTCGCAGCCCAGCGTGGCTACTGGACCCTCATCGAACTCGACACGGCGATTTTCTGTGCCAACTTACCCGCGCTATCATCCCTCCTACGCCTGTTGCGCGGCCGGCTTACCAGCTCGACAACTGCGTCTGGTGCACCCACGACGACGAAGCGCTCGCACCCGACCATCGGAAGCGGTTTCCGCAAGCGATTCGCCAACACCTTTGTATCTGGAAAGAGTGCGCTCAGCACGAACACAAAAAACAACACGAAGATGTCGGGTCTGCGGAGCGGAGCAAGTCTCGGAAAAAGCAGAGGCGGGCACGACGCGTACGAAAACATTGACAGCTTCACGACCATCAGCATGGGCTCGGCTGATGAGCAGATGCGGCATGTCAGGGTATATGGGGGAGGGAAAGAGCTGGATGATCGAGGAAGGGGCGGTGTTGGTGATGATGGCGGCAATGGTGGCTGGCCGCTGCATCACAGCCGGAGCAGGCCGGGGGTGACGATTGAGAGGCCGACGGACGGAATTCAGAAGACGTATGAGTTTAGCGCGGTGCTGGAGAAGGGCGGGACTTGAAGGGCTGGTCTTTTCGTTCCGTTTTCGTTTCGCTTTTACTTTGACGTTCTTGGAATCCGCAGTCCTGAATTTATGATAGACGTCTTGTCTCTGTCTTGGCTCGGCCTTGCTGACAGTGGTGTTTTTAGGCGATGGGAACTTTGGGGTTATATTCTATATCTGGCTGAGGAGAATGACACGGGTCGCGTGTAATATTTCCATTTCCTCTCCTTTAACTCGTTACTCCCCGTGCGCATCTTCTTGACATTGAACTTATACTACCGCTACTACTACCATCACCCTTCTTTTCTCTGACGCATACATGTCTACGGCTCTTCCCTTTCTTTACAATTCTCCTGTACTTTATATCTTATGTCTCGTTTCTTTCCTTTTGTGACTTTGCCATGCCAGATGTCATGTCGCTTGATATACCCGGTGTGATAATCTTCTCCATGGGATATGGAAAATGGGAAATGGAGAGAAGGAGATTTACCGTGTATGTACAGCACTTTCTCAACGGCATTTCTTTTATTTTGCACATCTCGAGGGATATGTTTATACAGACTTGGATACATGTACTATGCTACAGAAACGCACACGTGATCGAATATAACTCTGTCAAAACGTGAGAATAGCAGATGCAGAGTGCACGCATATGTACTTACGAGATGGACAGGATCACTCATACGATAAATCAACCCTTGTATAACCGTAACCGCGTTACTACAGTCATGCTGTGTGTATAATAACTTGCCGATCTATTACAGCAACTCACCGCGCAGAGCATCCATATTCCATAATTTGCCATATCTTGCGATACTTTACCGTTACTTACCATACCTCGCGATACCTACAGTATACTCCGTACTCGTACGCAGCATATCAATCAGCCTATAACCTACTCCGTACCCCGTCAGAAAACCACATGTACACAGTGACAGTGCAAGTTATCTGTCCGCCGTGGTGAGTTATCGCTGCCCCTTCGTACATGCGATATCTTCTGACGGGGTTAACTTAGCAAGTTATGACTAAGTTATGGCTTAAGTTATGGCTAGGTTATCCGCCCTTCCGCGCGCGAATGGGGACGGAGTATAGGGGTTCGCTAATCGTTAAGCCCTTCAGGTTTTTGTATGTACATACAGCATAGCAAGTTATGGGTTTGCCGTAGTGGGTCGTGTGAATTATGAGTGTCGTAGGGAGTACTCGTACGCGTGTATGAAGTGATCTGTAAATGCTGGCTCTATCGTCATGCTACCTGAGAATTGAGTTGTATTGTTACTTCACTGGACGAAAGAATACATCCATAGTCTTTACTTGTATAGTAGAGGATGTAATAATTGTTTATTTAAAAGGCTTTACAAGAGCTCGTCCAGAGTAACTCTATACAGTGGAAATGTTAAGCGCAGAGTACGGAGTACTCCGTACGTGTGCGTGAGGGTAGCCATGTCACGTGCCGAGTCGCGAAGACCTGCCAAGCAAGCGTACATGTGAATTTTCTGACCCCCGAGTTATGCCAAGATAACTTGAGTTATGCGGCAAGTTATGGCAAGTTATCGTGATGTTATAACAAGTTATCAGGGTAGCTTACCACCGCAGGTTACAGCAGCTTACTATGGTAAATCACGACCGTAAGTTATAGTAGTTTACAGTAAATTATCATCGCAACAATCTGTATCCTTTTTACATACTCCGTATTCCTACTCCGTATCCCTACTCCGTACTCTATACATACTAACAGAAAAGTTTCAGGAGTATATCATACAGACATACTCTTCACATTCAAGCACTTGAATTCTAAGTACGGGGTGCAGCTCGGAGGGCAGCGCTTGACTATGCTTGACTGTGCCTGCGCTCATACTCGTGCTTGCGGCTGCGGCTGCTGAAGATAGACACTGCAGTATAGACAAGTCTATATAAAGAGATAAAGATGGATATGAAGATAAATGTTAAAGTCTTGTTCATGTTTAGAACTATATTTAGTCTTGTCCTTTGGTTTTGTTCGTGCTGGTGTGATGTAGAGTGCGCGAGGTGTAGGAGTGGTGAAGGTGGTGATGGAGTGACGGGAATGCTTGGAGGATTGATTAGTTAATGGTGGTGATGATGGTGATGATGATAATGGTGGTGATAATAATAATAATTGTAATAGTACTGGTACTAACGGTGTCAAGCGGAGCACTTATACCAGTATCAACTCCGCTCCTAACTACTAATACTAACAGTAAGAGTAACAGTAGTCGTAGTACAGAATAGTAATAGTAATAGTAGTAGTAACAGTAATAATAATGGTAATACTAAAAACAACCTGTCCCGATCCTAACCCAAGTAAATATCACATATCTAACAATAAAAGTCAGATTAAATATATACAGCAAATCCCAACCCCCAGTCCCCCACCCCTCAACCTCACGCCGCCGCCGTGACAACTCCATCCAACCACCTCCCGACCCTCCCTTCCCCAACTCCCATCGCACCGCCGACTCCCATGCCCAGCCCGGCCGCATCGCCACTCACTCTGTCGGCAACACTAGCGCCGTCAAGGCCCAGTCCCGCAATCGCAGCTGCACCGGCGACTTCTCTCTGTCGGTGACGGTATCTTTGCTGTTGCTGTTGCTGCTGCTGACGCTGTTGTTGCTGCTGCTGCGGCCGTGCTGTCCGCGAACCAGCAGCGACACTTGCACCTCCAGCCATGCTTGCGGTTCTGTTTCTTGTCCTGGCTCTACCGTCGCGTGTCCTGTTGCTGGAGTTCGCTTCAGGATCAGCTTCGCCTTCATCTTCGCCTTTGTGATTGTCGTTTCGAGTGTTATCATTGGTATTCTCATTACCATCAGCATTATTGTGATTATTGATTCCATTGTTTTCGTTATTGTTATCGTGATCATCATCATCACCCACCGTCGAACGTGCCAGTGCCGCAGCAGTCGCCCGCCTCATTTCGGCTCGCCGTGCGAAACTGGTCGGGTTGCCGTGGCTGGCGGTGCTCGGGCGGCGGCGTGAAGGTGCCGGTGCTGGTGCTGGCGCTGTAGTTCTAGCTCTGGTTCTGGTGCCTGCGGTTGCGGCGTGGATGGTGTTTATGGTGGCGTTGACGATGATGTTGTTTTGATTCTCTGGGTTGGTCGGATTGTGTAGGTTGCGTGGGTGGTGGGTTGTGGTTTGGTCGTTGGTGGTGTTGATGGTAGGGTTGATGTTGGCGGTGGCGTCAGCGTGACCGTTATCATCATCATCATCATCGTTATTGTTACTGTCGTTGGTACGTCGTCGGTTATCGTTAGAATCATTTCCAACATTGCCAACCCGTTCCTCATCATCATCGTTAGCGCCATCGGTATAAGGATTCAAACGTCGGTTGCGCGGGCGCGGGTGGTGTGGTAAGTGCGCATTAGCAGTCCAGGCGTGAAGATCATCGTTATGATTCGCCCTCGCCAAGTTCCTCGCGCGACCAGGATTCCCCCTCTGGTTCCTCCGGTTCACCTGGTCCATGTGCAGGTTATGCCTGTTCATCGCGGCCTCCTGCTGCCGTATCCGGTGTCGATGGTAGTTGTGTACAAAAATCCGTGCCGCTTCGCCCTGCGCGCTGGCCGCATCGTTCCCGCCCCTGTCCAGCTCGTCGCCATCTTCGTCAAAGGTCTGTTGCTGCAGCCGCCGCGCGAGCTCTTCGTCTGTACGTTCCTGCGCGCGACGACGGTCCATTTCCTGCTGGTATGTGAGGGCGGGGTTGAGGTTTCGGTGGGGAGGCCGGCGCGGCTGATGGCCGGCTTGGTTGGCGTTGTTAACCTGGCGGCGCCGATTATCTACACCGCCGCCTGGCTGGCGCTGCTGCTGCTGCTGCTGCTGCTGCCGCTGATGCAAGAGTACGCGAATGGGCTCGGGCACGTTCATGCCATTCAGCTGATCTGCTACCGCGGCATAGCTGAACCACGGACAGTCGCATGTCTTCCAGACGTTGCCGCAAAGCATGCAGAACTCGGCACGGCAGCGACTACGTACGTGTTAGTACAAGGTCCATCATCTTGCTCTTTAAAGTTTCAAGAACCCACCATGTCATATGATTACAACCTTCCTTCAGCTCCACCATTGCCTTGCAGTTAAAGCACCGCTGCCAGCCTTCTTCCTTTGCAATCTCTACAAATCTCTTCGTCTCCTCATCCCTTGGGCACTCCCTGCGCGAGTGCCATCGGCCGTTGCAGAGCGCGCAAACCTTTGTCCTGCATCGAGAGCACTTTCCGTACTTTCGCCCGACGGACGTGTCCATGTGGATGTTGGACGGCTTTATCCACTCCCCACACCCCTTTGCCGGACAGTATATTCGGTTCTTTGTCGTGTATTCCTGATACTTCTTGTTCCACAGAACCTTGAACTTATCGTTGAACAAGCGGTCAACGTGTTTGAGGGGGATGTAGTCTTGCGTGCAGCAGCGTGGCGGCATGTGTTGCGGATCGGTGACGGACATGGTGAAGATGCGCCGGAGACAGGCGTGGCACATGCGGTGACCGCAGGCCAGTTTCGCAGCTTTTGAGACCGGAATGTCGTCCGAGAGACAGGTGAGGCACTCGACCCTGGCGTGGCAGTGTCAGTTTGCGGTAATTTAATTTAAAAATGGTCAAATTTTGCGCTTCCTTACTTTCTCTCTGGAACTTGTGTTTTGGGAGCCTGCGGTTTCGGCGCGAAGATATTTCCAAATATTCCAGCAGACCTTCTTCGTTCACGAGCCTGTGAAGATGTGGTTTTTCCAGCGACGGAGGACGGCGCAACCGTCGCTTCGGGCTCTTGTGAGGGCCTTGTCGACTCGACAGTTGTGGTACTTCGCTTCAACTTTGGTCTGTCGTGCGATGTGTGTCTGGTGCGGTCCGAGTAGCTTCTAAAAACAATACATCAGTCCTGTATGACATGCGCGCAAAGTGTCGCAACGACAAACATACCTCTCTACCTTTGAAGCTCTCGGAGTAGGTTGAGGAGATGAGGATAGGTGTGAGTTGCGTCTCCTGCGCGGTTCTCTGCTGTCCGAGGATACTCTGCTTGATCTCTTACTCTTCGTCCTTTGCGGTGGCGACTGGCTGCGATGGCGCGTCCGACGTTCTGACGTTCTACGCTCCGGCGCATGCGCAGCTCTGGCCTGTCGTGTGCTGTGGTGAGGCTCTCGTAGTGGCGATGGGCGACGACGATCTCTTCTTTCGGGAGAGCGACTACTCGAGAAGACACTGCCCATTCTACCACCGTCGTCTTCCTTCTCTTCGGTGTTGGGAGCTGTTGGCTTTTTCACGGTACGATTGACAGAGTCGTTCCCGTCATCCTTTCTATCGGGAGCTGTTGGCTTTTTCACCGTACGATAGACATAGTCATTCCCGCCGTCCTTTCTATCTCTGGCCTTTTTCGTGTGAGAGCGTCGACTTCCCTTTACCTCGCTGTGTCGTTTGCGGTGTGTGCTGTGCTGATGATGACGATGTTTCCTACCACTACCAGACTCGTTGTTGTCACGTTTCTGGCTGTCCTGATGATGACGATGTTTCCTACAACTCCCAGACTCGTTTTCGTCACGTTTCCGGCTGCTGGACGGCTGTCGCAAAGGATCCTTACCCTTGTCTGTGTGACGTCTAATGGTGCTATTCTTATTCTTCGACTTCGACCTGGTCTGCTCGCTCAGTGCGGGATCGACGGATGCAGATCTCGAGACATGTGCCTGCTTCGGTTCTTCATCCACAGTCAAGTCCAGACTTCTCTCTCTGTCCAGGGCAGAGCGGGCAAAGTAACCTTGCCGTGCCCGTCGCAGCTGCTCAACGTCTGGATGATCGTGCTGGTGAGCCACTTTTCCCCGGAGTGGCGTAGCATCTGAGACCTGACCCTTGCTCTCTTTTGAGGACTTGTGCGACGATCGACTGCTGCCGGATGACTTTGGCGACTCGGGTGGGCGCTGTTGGCGAGCCATGGCCGGGAGAGATCCATCAGGTGGGTGGGAAGAGGGAAGAGGAAGAGCTGCTCGTGAGGTTCTTCCAGACGAGGATCAGATACTGGCTGGAGCTGGGGTTGGCGCTAGTCTGTAAAAGGCTTAGTGTTAACTTAATCTAGGTTAGATCCATGTGGCGGATGCTATGATTGGCTCAGATGGATTAGAGCTAGGTTTATTGGAAGAAGCAAGTGTTGCCGAGCTGCCTTATGGGGATCAGGGGAGGATTAGTCATGCGGGGTCTCTCTGTCACCTTCACCTTCAGACTCTCACTGGTGCTAGATGGCCAAACAGCCAGACTGACACTCGACTGTAGTAACACTGCTAGAGTACGGAGTAGACTGACAATTAGAAAATAACAGCGATGGTAAAGTCACACTTCTCAGCACATCAGAGCATCAGGAAAGAAGGTCAGTTACTACATGTGTGATATTGATAGAGTACAACCCTTGCCTGGCACACCGGAGATCCTGTACTGCAGTAAAGGACGATAGACTAACAGGTGCGGAACAAAACTCCGTCCATTCATTCGCTATGTCACCTGAATCAGCTGATAGTCTTCCTCTTCTTCCAGGGCAGCTTTGTGGTCGTGCCCGTCCTTGTTTTCTGTTTCGTCCGGCTCGTCGCGCATGATAACTTGGACAATGCGATCGCAAGCCTCCCGCGTCTCTTCATTCTCTACCTGCAAGTGAGTTTCCCGGATTATGGGGTAGACTTTGGCGCCCTTTAGTTCATCTCTTCCCTCTTTCGTCGTGGTCAGAAGCAGTAACGTTTCGAGGTGAGTCTTCATTATCTCCATGTCTCTCTCACGTTCCTTATCTGGAGGAAGTAACTGAAGCTCGTCAAACATTCCTTCGCTGTCTTCATCGCTGTACTCTTCCGATCCCATTAACGGAAGTAAGATGTATGGAAGTAAATTTACTCCCTGTCTGTTTAGCAAGTGCAGGTGGGAGTGAAGGTCAAAGGTTACGTTCTTAATTGTCGAAGCGACACCTCGCCTTCTGATGTGTGACTGATGTTCTGTGAAGACAATTACCTTGCTTAATGGGATAACGTTATCGTCCAGAGCATTTGGAGTGGTGAAATAATCCCTGGCTTTGGAGTGCTGAATCTAAATCAGTATTCACAATATTCCCTGTTTATCTCGTTACCGATACCGTACCATTGCCAGATCTGCAAACAAGTATGATAAATAATCATAGTCACAGTATTTGTTATACCGAAATTCAGCACCTTTGACGAAGCAGTCCATAAGCTGATCAATGGCCCTGTTTGATTTTGACAAGTCCTTTGGTGTTGCTCGACTGATTTCGAACAGGCGGAGGAGCTCATCTGATTTGGCTAGGTTTGCCAAAAGCATGACAATTCCACTCGCATTTGGCTCTTTTGCATTCTGCCTTGCGCATTAATCCTCAAACGCTTCGTAAACCACAGGCCTACGTATTGAGGTGAACTGACATACGGTAATCCTCAGTAGCAATGATTCCAAAAAGGCATCATCATTTGCCAGGTTCTGTAGAATGTCCTTTTCAGTGGAGAGGTTAACAAGCATCGTAATCGCATTTTTAGCAATTGGCTTTGGTAGTTGAAATCAGTATTTCTCAAAATGATAGCCTCGCGAAAATATCGAGATTTGGCGACCCACAGTGTAGTCTTTCACAAGAAGCTTTAGATCCTTGATTGGCGTCAAGTTGTTTGACTTGAACACCTTTGGCCCTGACGATGAATAACCGACAAGGTTCTCAGCAGCTCCTCAGCTCAGCATTCCGTTCAGAAAGTATGGATTCTTGCGCATTACCTATCTGGCGCACTTCCGTGTTGCCATGATGAAGAAACTCCACAAGCTTATAGAATCATCCTCAGTGAACGGATACACCACGATAGTCTGATGCTCCATACCTCTTCTAATTCTGTTGGCATCGTATTGCTCGTAAATCTCTGATTTTAACGACATCAAAATTAGTCATGGCCTTATTGTAGGCCCACTTTACTATCGATAAGCACTTTACTGATAGAATCACCCGCTGTCTTCGTTTGTTCGCACTTACAACTCACACAATCCGTATGTGTTAAACATTCTGACCAAAGAACTAATACTACCTTTCACATTTGGATTCTATTCAGAAGAGCCAAAATTCTACTCAATGTCTACACACTCTTTAGAAGCGCTTCTACAAATCCAATTCATAACTAAGCGGTCCATCACATATCATGGCCAAATACAAAACACATTCATGGCACTGACAATGTGCTGTGCTACGTGACTGGTACCATAACCCATCACAGTCAGAAGAAAATATTATAGCCATCCGGCAAAAGCATAAAGACTTACATCTCTCGACGAATCAAAACCACAGGCTCTGAATAATGACCTTTTGGTTTCAGCGGCTAAGCAGGCGTGGCAGAGGAACTCTCACTCACAGCAGGGGTGGCTGATAGCGCGGCGCTTAGACAGCGGCGATTTTTGAACCTCTTTTGTCATTGCCAGGCACAGAACAGCCAGAACTGGGCAAGATGCAGCTGTGAAGATCCGCTCGCGATACTGCCAGATGGAATGCAAAGAGGCAATACAGGTCCCTGGGTGGACCTTGAACAGCTCGGTCGCTATAGCGGTTGGACCTACAGCCGCTATTGAAATATACGCCGAGCGCGATGTGGTAAAGACCGAAATAATATAATAGAGGCACGGTTTCTGTCTACGATGTGGTAAAATCAATGAATTTATCTATGACAATTTAATCTTCTTGTACTTCTCGTGGCCCGGTGCTTCGTGATAACTGTCATACTTTCTATTTCTGTATCATATTTCATAGTAAAAGTCTTATCCTATACATTTATTAACATTCTCTCTTCAAAATGACGACTGGGGTAGCTTTCCATATTTTCCCACCAACAGAAAAGTCAAGAGATGCGTTGCGTAGAAAAACTTCACTTAAACATGAATCCAAGGCAAAGTTGAGTGAGCCATTGATGCCATTGGGAGGACTACAAGAAGTGAATGTGGTGGTCGCTACAGAAGAGCGGACACCCACGCTTCATGAGTTTCAACTTGATATACCAGAAATATCAGAGCCAGTAGCAATACAAGCAAGCAATGATATATCATCAGCTAGAAGTACACTATCACCAATCCTTAGTCAAGATGAGGTTCGCGTCGCATCGCCAGCATTCTCCGAAGCAGCTACAGCTATTTCTGGGACAACTGCCTTGGGACGGAGCAACAGTTGTGCTACCGAGCGAACAGTTGTAGAGACACCGCCTATACGTTCGATATTTCCACAATACGATCACTCGCTGCCACTCTCACTGCAGCAGTATAGACCAGCTCTGCCATCTCCTACTCACATCCCACAGGAAAAAATCAACAAGCATGTAGCCTGTTCCAACGACATCTTGACTTTTGTGTACAACAGTGCAGAGGCAAGCTCATCATCGCAACCGTCCTATACGCCTGAAAGCGAGTTCCCACGGCTATGGGACATTGCTAACGGAAAGAGCACGTCCACATCACCACGGAGCTATAGCCTCAAACTTCACCGGCAGGAAGCCAGGTTCAAGTCCAAAAAGGCGTCCAAGGCTAGTGACGGTCTCAAGTTTGGCGCATCGTCGCTCGAGCCCTTCTATTCCCTAGTTGACTCAGCCGTCTCTCCAGAAGACGAAGCCATCCTCCAAAGTCTCGGACAGACTAGCGAAAGAGAGATCATCGTCCACCGACACCATCCTACCAAGCCACGCTCTATCCCCATTGCTCACCTCAATCTCTCCGCTCCACCTGCCTTTCCCTACCTAGGGTCTGGCATGGGCAAAGAAGTCAAGTCAACCGTCATAACAACGATATACCCAAAGTTGGCTGCCCTACTCGCCATAGATGCCGCTGCCCACAGCCCGGCAGCCAATGAGATTGCCCTTCTCGATCCGACAGCATCGTCACCGGCCGCAGCACACCTTGCGCAAGAGGCTGTTCGAGAAAATTCATTGCGAGAAAGCTGTTCGCTGTTCTGGGAGTCAGACCCTGCGGCCATTACGCTGGGTCACTACAAGCTCCATCATCCGGTTCTAGGATCATTCGCAGTAGCACTTTCAGGGGATGTGGCGACATCCTACAACACCGCAACAGCATCTCAATCGTATCCCACTCTGCAGCAAAACGCGCGAGCAGCACGTGTGGAAATTAGAGCTCCTGGTCCTCAAGAGGAGGCTTCCTCTTCAATGCCGTCCACATCGCCATCCTCATTTTCTCCATTGTCTGCATCGCCATCATCAATTCAAAAACCATTCCGCCCAGCTTCCGCCAATCTCCCCGGCCCTCTTCTTGCAACTCTCGACTTCACCACGGATACTCTCCACCTTAACATTGGCGAAATCGTCCTGCTCAACAACCCACATCTGCCCGACATTCTTGTAACAACGCTCTTAGCAGTATGCGTCTCCGAGTCGCGGCGTGCGGCCGCAATCGGTACCGCAACAGCATTTGCCGGTCCTCCGAGCGCGAAAATGGCAGATAAGCTTGCCAAGGAAGAAAACAAAAGGCTACGGAAGGGAGGGGCAGATAGAGGTTCGGCATCACATGCGGGAAAGACACATTTGTACACAAGCACCGCCAGCGCTAGCAGTACAGCGAGCAAGTTCTTCAATCTCACCCGCCGGACGCTCACCTCGACCAGGGACCTCAAAGAACTCAACGACCTGCGCGGGCTCGGACAGGATATGCGGACGAAAAGCTACAAGGGTAAGGGCAAGCAAATTGACCGCGCCATTGAGCTCGCGACAACGAGCATCGCGGATGGGATCAATGGTGTAAATGCGACTCCTTTTGCCCCTGCTACTTTTACTGGTGGTGCCGGTAGTGGAGCTGGCATGACAGCAGCGGGGAAAGGCTGGCACTCATCCGAACAGATTTCGTCGCTGCAAAACTTGCCGAGAGTGACGAGGGGCATCCTGACGGGTCTGGGACTTGGGTTGACGGCGGCGGTGTATACGGTTGGCGCAGCGGCAAAGGTGGCGGCGGGGACGGTTGTGGTGGTAAGCGAGGCGGTCAGTTCGGGTGGGGGGCGGAGATGAAGGATGTCATCATGTGTGGTTGTGTCTGTCTGGCCTTTTTTCTTTTTTCTTTTGTTTATGTTTCATTATTTTGAAAGGGCTTGTTTATAAAGTGTCCGAAGATGGGGAGTCAAGACCGGTTATGTTGAAGTGTTAGTACGCTACTCCTCAGACTAGAATACATTACTGTGATCATACTTATAGCTATTGATTTTTTAGATATTTCGACAACGGCCATGGCTGAAGTTGCGAGATGATCACCATTACCTCCATATCTCCAGCATTCGAAATGTTACAATTAGTTCCGCTCACTGGCACTTATCCACCCCGTTCTACCACCCGTCGTTCGCAAAGTCCTTTGATTTCTACGAGACACAGTCTACCCATCTAGCCAATACGAATTGAATTAAAACCAAAGTAGACTTGAATTAAATTTAAACTTGTTTTACTTCAATTCTTACCACTCTCAAATCAACGCATGAGCCATTCAACGGCCGGATACTTTGCCGCATGCTCCGAATACCTCATGGTCCAGCGAAAAACGACAAAAGCAGAGAGAGAGAAAGGATGGGAGAAGAGGATGATGGAGATAAAGATGATTATGGTGAAGAAGAAGAAGAAAAGGCCTGGCTGTGTGGCTTCGGATGGTAAAAACGGGGATGGAGAAACGCCGATGGGAAAACGCCGATGGGGAAAACCGCCTTGTGTATGAAGGGTGTATGTATGTTTACGGTCTTGCTTCGTTGCTCTAGCATATCATAGTATATCATACCATACGATACTATTAATGCCATTGATGCCATGATACCATTGATACCATTGATACCATTGATGCCATGCCATACAATCTAAGAAATTCCCCAAGTGAAAAGCAGCGCTGGAACAGAAAAACGAAAAACAATCAAGGACAGAACCCCCCATTTCCATGCGCGCGAAAATAAAAGTAACTCCAAAGGAAAACCACTTGGTCCCCTGCCGTCACTGAGACTGATAGTCTGAGTAGGTCGCTACGACTACCTTTACCATTTTAGCTGCTGCTGCTGCTGCTTCTTGATTTATATTAAATATTAGCATGCTTGCTATCGTAATTCTTGATGTTGTTGTTATCATGATCGTGATCATACTTTTTATCATTATGACCATGGTTGTTGTGATCACGGTTGTTGCTGGTGTTGCTGGTGTTGCTGGTGTTGTTCATGTCCGCTACGCCGGCGGCTCCTTCGGATACAGCGTGCGCGTCTCCTTGTCGAAGCGCACATTCGCCCGCTTGACCATGCCGATAAACTGCGTGTTGTCGGCCACGCGGCCGCGGAACATCTGGATCAGTTCGACGAGGGGCAGGCCCTGCGGCGGTATCTTCGCGCTGATCTCTTCGGCGGTGGGGGGCGGCAGTTGCACGGCGGGGGCGGAGGGGGATGATGCTGTAAAAAAAAAAGGAGGGGTTAGTGTTAGTGGTAAAAATAGTGACAAGGTTGATGAGCTTGATGGGTCTTGGTAATGAACAGGTTATGGAAAGGACTTTTGGTAGAGTGGTGATGACTGTATTGTTCTCTAAGGTGATAAAAATGTACTCACCAGAATGGTTAATCGGCTGTCCCGGACTACTCGCCCGTACAATCCCATTCGCTCCTCCCGATCCCCGTGCATTTTTCGTCTGTTGCTGTTCTGGCGTGGGGCTTCCACGCCGAGACCCGTTCGGCGACCCGTTCGGCGGACTCATCGTCAAGCGCAACCGTCTCGCTCTACGCTCGCGTTCGCGGTCCGTCAGATCGCCTGCGTCGGTATCGCTGCCGGAGCCAGACCCTCCTGCTCCACGGGCCTTTTGTGCACCGCTCGATAGTTTCACTCGCGTCGTGCTAGCTTTTCGAGATAAAGGATCAGCTGTGATTGAACCGGCAGGTGAGCCCGGTCGTGAAGGTGGGGCGGAGGTTTTTGAGTTGTTTCTGTTCGTAGAAGCAGCAGCAGCAGCAGCAGAAGGATTAGGTGTGGAACCTCCGCTGTTAGCCGTGGCTGGTGGTGAGAGGTGTTGCTTTTTGTGTTTCTTGCGGGTTGATTCGGCGCCGGACGCATCCGACAGGCCTGGAGATCCGGGACGTTTGAGAGCGGCAGAGGAAGCCTTGCGAGACAGATCTGTGCTGTGCTTTGGGCGGCCGGAGGGGGTGTTTGTTCCTTTGGTAGAGGTGCCGGAAAGGAAGTTGTCGGTGTTGCTGGTGATGGCGTCGTTGGTCTTTCTTTTTTCGCCGGCCTTGCGCTCTTCCTCCTTCTTTCGCTCCTCTTCTTTGGCGCGTTCGGTTTCGGAAGTCTCAGACTCGCTCTGTTTTGGATTAGTGACGTGCTCAAAGAAATGAAATGAAATTAAATTAGAAATAAATAGATGTTCTCACCTCGGATGAAGTATACGGATTACTCTCCGAGTCATCCTCATAAGCGAAATTCTTCTCCATCTTCATCAACGCCTTCCTCAACTCCTTCTCCTGCCGCTTTTTCAGCCTGGACTCGTTCTTCTGCTCCTGCTCCTCTGCATCATAATCCTTCTCCTGATTGACGCCGAACAAATTCGCCCCGAGCTGCTCCCTCTTAATCTTCTCACTCGCCATCTTTTGCTCCTCATCATCACCACCTAGCATAGCATCAACCTCATCATCGGCAAAATCATCCTCTAAGTTGTAATCTATGTCGTCTGCATCAGGCGCAATCTCTGGTCGATCGTCATCCCCTTCAGTCTTGATCGGCTTCTCGTCGTCCCGACCGGCACTGCGAGTGTATAGTCTTCTCGCCTTTGCCTGTAGCCGTTCCTGTTGTTTCTTCTCTTCATTCTGTTGCTGAGACTCTAGAATCCACCTCGGCTCTTTGTACTTTTTGTTCATCCGTTCTTCTGCCTCTTCCACCGATACATACTTGACATTGCTTTTCGCGGTGAACTTATACCACTTTTCCAGTGGTACCAGACGAAAGCATTGTTCTTCGACAACCAGCATCACATGGCACTCCGAGAGCGCTGCCTCGTAAGTTCCAACCCATGTGTTCTTGTTGTCAAAATCCTCCAGATGCCACGGTAGGGCCTCTTCATATCGAAGCTGAGATCGCTTCCGAGCTTCAGGCGTGTCATCGGTCCGGAAAACTTGCTCCGTCTTCTTTTTGAAGGCCGGGGGTTTGGCGGCCTTTGCGGTTGGTGCAATCTGTGCCTGATTTGCTTCCCTTATGGCCTGCCTCTCTGCCCTTTGTGTCTCCTGTCGCTCACGTTCCTTCTCGTCTATCTCTTCATTCTTCACGTCTGTTTCCGAAACATTGGCATTGAAACCCGTCGGTCCTGCTCTCGGATCTCTTCTGTACAGACGTATCGGCCGTGTGAAATCTGCCTCGTTTGTTATGTCTATAGGCTTCTTGGAGGCCAGTCGCATGACATGATGACGCAGGCCTTCCAGCAACGATCGCTTCGTCGTGTACAGAGGAAAGTCGGTGTATTCTCCTTGCGGTTCTGTCGATATCCCAGCTGCGTTCGCTACTCCCGCTGCCGGTCCACCATGTGTCGGTTGCGAAGAGTCAAAATTTCGTTTGGGCGTTGCTACATTTGTGCGCGGTCCATCCGCGATGCTACTCTTGCCCTTGCCGTTACCCGCCACTGGTGGACGTGCTTCTGGTTTGCGCGGCGCTTTCCGCATCACCAATGGGTTTGTTTTTGGGCGAGTACGTCTTCTGACAGGCGGACCAGTGTTGACATTGGCCATACCATTGGGCGTAGCTCCTGTTGGAGCTGCTGGTGAGGCACTCATGTTTGTGCAAGGACTCAAAGTATATAGGTCTGAAGGGGTGGGACGATGTTGTTGAAGGGATTCGGAGACGGATCTATCTAAAACACCACACTCTTATCCCGCCTATGATCCATTACATACAGAGAGCATCCTCATGAGTCGGGAGCAGATGAGACGGTGTTACTTAGAAAGTGGATATTCCCTTGCTATTGTCGACCTCGTTGTCGTGAATAGAGTGAGTGAGGATTGAGTGATTGTCATTCACCACCACAAACTTCAGTCCACTGCCGATGTGGCAGAATGCACTAGTCTACATTTGGAATAGATGGATCTTCCGTTTTCGTAGCTCACCGCGTCGACGTCACTTTATATTGAAGAAACCTCAAAACAAACTAATTCAGAGCTATTTCCGATATATTATCTGAACACTGACATGTCTCAATTCGTGCCTTTACAGGAGTATAGCATCTGTGTATGAACCTTTCGAAGCTCTTCAGCGATTAAACAGGCATAAGGAAGAACAGCGCTGCGACAAGACACTAGGAAATGAATTATCTATCAAGCTTCGTTCGCTAGGACCTTAACATGCTATAAGTTTTTTTTTTACCGCAGTGTTGGAATCTATGAGAGCTCTAAAGCGGTATTTCAGCTTTTTAGTAGATTGCTGTTATAATAAATCTTATATTTCAACTGAATATTGCGTAAAAATATTCCCCTAATAATACAGAGCATTTCATGGCATTTTCATGTGAGCTATTCATGATATGTGCAGGTTGAGCTCCGTATTTGATTTATTTCTGGACACTACACCAGATCGGTGTAAAACTCACCATTGTGTTGAATTTAGAGCGCATTATAATGAACAGCTGCCTGATCTACTCATGAATGACATGATCTAATCGATATAAAATCTGCCAACGTCCATTTACTTCCGCACTAAGAAGTAGCTTGAGAAACTCATGCTGATTCATAGATAGCACATCGAATCTTTGGCTAGCAAACGCTAAAATATCTAAGTTCGAGAAGTCGACGGGCTTTTCATGCTCTTTTTGGTCACTACCTCTTCGCATAATTTTAAATGGAGGTACCTAAACAAACTGATAAATATCACGGAGAGCAGAATACTACTGCAGATCTAGAAGGAAAAGTACGATCATTAATACTCAGCAGCCATGGAGGCTCAGCTTCTAAATTGGTATCCAAGAATACTCAGAATATCGAGCAAAAACGAGGCGCTGGCAGAGCCAATCGCGGTAATGAGAAAACACGTGGGTCTAGCGGAAGTTCAGCGCGACACTTGCCAGTAATAAATAGCTCGGCGCATACAGGACAGATTGATAAAGGCTATACACCGTACATATGGGAACGTAATCAAATAGCTATCTCTCCAGCTGCTGGAGGCGGGCAAAGAGCTCAGAATCGAGGAGGCAGATACAACGCTAGTCAGACCAGAGCAAAGATATGGAATGGACCAAAAGAAGGACAATCTAATCCTTTAAATCTCTCTAATTCAAGCCGTCAATCCAACCGTGGTGCTCGATACCGGCGAGGTCCGTCAAATGCATTTACACCAAGAGTAAGGCAAGGATATGCTGCTCGTGATAAACTTTTCCAAGCCCAACAAACCCCACAAGCATACAATCCCCAAGAGCAGTCGCGCCAATTGCGGTATCTCCACAAATTGATTCAGGAAGAGACTCCAAAGCTTACTATGAGCAATCAAGAATATGCAGAAAAGATAGCTTTTAGGGATCGTCTGTTACAAATTTGTGAGGACACCGTCAAGATGAGTAATGGCCGTCTTAGCTCCGTCAATCTAGCATATTTCGGAAGCTTCAGTTCTGGGCTTGCCACAGCTGGATCTGACGTGGATCTTGCTGTTGTTTCAAAATTGACGCCCACATTATCGTTACCTCCTGAACAAATTTCCTTGATGAAAGATGCCTTGCCAAGATTACTCGAGCAAGCATTACTTCAAAATGACATAGGTGCTAGACTTCTCACCAAGACACGAGTACCTATTATAAAAGTCTGTGAGAAACCAAGTGCTCAACTTCTACAAGCACTAAAGGCAGCACGGCAGAAATGGGATGATGAACCTGATGATGTTGCTGAAGAAGCATCTAATCCGAAACCAACTCGATTTAAAGTTACTAAGAAGGAAGAAGCTCTTAACGGGCCAAAATTCACAGAGCAAGACTTTCCATCTCTTGGAAACAGTAATGAAGCTTCAAAACCCACTCAGAATAATGCAAAAGCACCAAATGACAGTCCAAAGGTTGATTTGAAAATACAGCCGGAATCTGATAAGCCGAAACCCCAAGAGCGCCGGTCTGTCCAGCCTACTGATAATGATGAGATTAATCAGTCTTTGCAAGAAAATTCACGAATGCTGCCACGATCTGGCGAAAATATCGAAGCGACGAACGAGAAGAAAGAATCTGGTCAGGAAGAGAAAGCAGAGGAGGATGAGACACATCAAGGCGAGAAAAAGAAGAAGAAGAAAAAGAAGAAAGCAGGGCATCGTAAGCCTAGGCCTCGAGAAAGGCGGTCCAACCCACTTGATTTTCCTCACTCGGGAGTTGGTACTCTATGCGATATAAACTTCTCCAACCCACTAGCTCTTCAGAACACCGCACTTCTCCGCTGCTACACGCACTGTGACCCGCGGGTGAAGCCAATGGTCTGCTTCGTGAAAGGATGGGTAAAGCAGCGGAAAATAAATTCTGCATACAACGGCACTCTGTCCTCGTACGGTTATGTACTCATGATTCTCCATTTCCTTATCAATATTGCATATCCTCCCGTGCTGCCAAATCTGCAGCTATGGGCAACGAACAAAAATAGCGATGAAGAAGATATCTACATTGAGAGATACAAGGTTTCTTTCTGGCGAGATGAGGATCAGATCAAAGCATTTGCAGCCCAGGGACAGCTGGTTAGTAACCATGAGCCACTGGAGGCTTTGCTACTGCAATTCTTTCACTACTACGCAGCTATGGGTGCAAACGTTTTCAAACATAGTTTCAACTGGATGCAAAATGCCCTCTCGCTACGTACTCCAGGCGGGATAAGGACTAAGCAATCAAAAGGATGGATTGCGGCAAAGACAATGACGAACAAAGACCGTGTAAGAACAGTTGGATTCCAATCATGTTATTATTTTTAAGTAATGTTTAATGATGTAAGGACATAAAAACTAATTAGACTCATACCGTTCCGCAGAATGACATCCGTTGCCGATATCTTCTTGCTATTGAGGACCCTTTTGAGCTTGATCACAACGTCGCTCGGACGGTCACACATGGCGGCATAGTAGCCATTAGAGATGAATTTCGACGCGCTTGGAGGATCTTGTCAGCTGTTGGTTATGGCCAAGCGCCTGAAGGTGACCTGCTCGCTCCGCTAGTGGAGAAGCATGAGTTGCCAGAACAGATAAAGGATGCTGGTAAAGAATCACAGGAAAGTAGTGGTGAAATCGAGGAGGAAACAAGTGATGAAGAAGAATCCAAGCCGACTGTAGCACCGGTTAATGCTCATGGTAGTGTTGAAAATGGCCAAAATGGACCAACTAATAATGGAAAGGTAATATAGAATGAGGGGAAGCTAAGCTGCTCATTAACAAAATTTATCCATGACTATTATGACTAACGGTTGGTTCGCGTCTTTACGGGATACCTATGGGACAATAATGTCGGCGTTGAGAATAAGCACAATAATCAATCATCTTAATAAATTTATCCACCAATTCTTGAACGCGGTGACGAGTCAAAGGTGTAATCGCAAAGGTGGATATTCTATATTAAACACCTTTCCTAAACATTCGAAATTTGCGAGCATAAACATAAAATCGACATTCTACCTCTGTGCCTGTAATTGGCGAGACTTATGAACAAGTCTGCCGCTCACCCAGACAGCAACACAATTCCGATCATCGCCACAGTAAACCCATTTTGCAACTATGTCTTCCCAACTCTCCCAACCAAAGTAGTCAAGCGGGTTCATTCCATCCTCTTGGGCAATTCTTCTGTCTTCTTCATTTTCAATCTGGTTCCCAGCCAGACCAGCCGAGTGACCTATCTGTATCAACTGCGCGTCAAAAGCCTTTCCGACTTCGAATCCTCCAATCTTGTCTTCCAACCCAAGTACTTTTGCGCCTCCTCTCGTAGCCAGATAGAGTGCCTCCTCTACAGATAGCTTTGCTCCATCACCATCACTACCGCCCTTCTCTCGATCATGCCGCATGGCCACAGTCCTACTTACAAGGATAGCCTGCCTTACGCTCTCGAGCATACTCGGGCTATACCCTCCGCTCACATCCGTACCCAGCCCCACGTTTACCCCCTCGTCCAACCAACCACGCACACGCGCACATCCTGACGACAGCGCCGTGTTGCTCGCCGGACAGTGGCTAATCCCCGCTCCCTTCCTCTTCACAAGCGCTCTTTCCGCCTCCGTCAGGTAAATCGCATGCGCCAGCACCGTCCTGCCCGTCAACAGGCCCGCCGCATCATACACATCCGCATACGAAGCACATTCCGGAAACAGCTCCTTCACCCATGCAATCTCGCCCTTGTTCTCTGCTATGTGCGTCTGGCACAGCAGGCCCGTGCGTGCGTGTAACTCGCCCAGCATCTTCATACAACTCCTAGAGCAAGCGGGTGCGAAGCGTGGCGTGATTATGGGCTGCACGAGCTCCTCCTCGTCGTCCTCCCGAGCCTTCAGCTTCTGCGTATAAGCGATGCACGCTTCCGTCTTGCGCAGTGCTTCTTCGGCGCTCTCGTCGCGGTAGTATTCGGGTGAGTTTTCATCCATGCACACTCGGCCGATGAAGGCGCGTTGGCCGTGGCGGTGGCATAGGCTGGCGAGCAGATTTGTAGCGTCGACGTCGACGGTGGCGTAGTATGCGGCTGTGGTGGTGCCGTGGGAGAGCGTGCGGCGGATGACGCGGTCGTAGACGAGTGCCGCTTTGGAGAGGTCCGACAGAGACGCTTCGAGCGGGAAGGTGTAGGTGGTGAGCCAGTCGAGCAGGGTGGATGAGCCAAAGATGCCCGTATTCGGGTATTGAGAGGCGTGGATGTGAGTGTCTGTAGGTAATCCCCCGGAAATGGAAAAACAGAGGAGAGTATGGTTAGGACGTTGATCAACTGATGAATTTTTATTCTTTGGAGAATGAAGAAGAAATGATTAGCGAAGAAAGCTCTTCGGCTGGAGGGGGGGAGTGAAGTGGAGGTAGCGCATACCTATGAAGCCAGGGAAGAAGAATCCTTTTCCTTGGACCCTCACTCTCGGTGCATCTATCCAGTCGTCTCGCGTGAGTGCAGCTTTGATGGATGATGAGTCTCGTTCGACGAATGCGATCGTGCCGGATTCGTCGACACCGATGGCTCCGTCGGCACAGATCTCGAGGTTTTGGAGGGAGCGCGAATGGATGAAGGGGCCAACGTAGATGGCTTTGGACCTTGGATGGCTGGACATGTCGTCGAGGTATTGAGACTTGTTGCTCTGTTTGATAACTATCACAAAAGCTTTGAAGCTGAGCACGGTGTCGTGTTATTCTTGAGCAGACGAGGTCAGATCCACAATCACATGTTACTAAATAGTTAGCATTTCCGATTGGATTGTAGTTAGTTCTAATATATATTGAAAATTTTGGCCGTTTAAGTCAATGGACTTGTGGCGCAACGGTAGCGCGTCGGATTCCAGCTTTTGCGTGATTCCCGAAGGTTGTCGGTTCAAGTCCGGCCGAGTTCACATCGTTTTGCTCCATAATCATACAGCCCAAACTCTACATTTTCTCCATTGCAATTTTTAACTTTTGCTGACTTTATGAAAATGGCTGTAGCCAAACGAATATTATAAGAAATATTTGTTGATAAGCGAGAAACTTATTATCAAAAAATTTCTTTTACAAAACTTACACAAAAGGTATCATACATCTATCATAAATACAAATCTACATGCTGTAATCGTGAATGCCCATAGGACCCTGCTCGTTGAAATCTGTCCTGGCCATGTATCCCTTGTTCACTCCCTGATCCACAACAAACATGACCTTTGCCGCAACTTGTGCTCCGAGAAAGACGGCGTCCTCATAACCAGCCTCTTTCCACTCAGGAAAGTAGTCCGGGATCTTTGCAAGTTTCGCGCTTGTAGGCGTCTGTCCATGCGATGAGTGCGCATTTTGCGGCGGCACAGAAGATGCCTGAGATTGAGATGCCGCTAGTGCCTGCGCCGGGAATGGTGTCGGAGTTTGGATGTGTGCCTGAACTGAGGATTGAATATGTGCATGAGAATGGGCCGGAGTTGATGGGTGGAGATGCGGGTTCTGTGCAGTGGTGGCGGCAACCAAGAGCGGATTCACACCCGGCGGTGCGTAGACTTGTGACTGTTGCGGTTGCGGGGTGTTAGCACCGGTACCGATGGGTGTGGAGATGTTTGATGGTAGTTCGGAAGTGAAGATTGTTGCGGATGACGGTGAAATGATGTATTTTGATTGTATGGTGGCAAGCAATGCTTCTTTGAATCCTGCACAAGGTAAGTAAGGTAGAAAATCGCAAGCTATGCGACTTGTTATTGCATACCTTTTACCTTGGAACCGTTACCCACGATTACAAGCGAATCCCATAACTCGCTCCGTTGCCGCACTTCCTCTACAGAGGTTATGGTGCGGTGAATGGCGTCTGCTAATCGCTCTAATAACCCTCCAGTTGCAGCTTGAAATCTTTCAGGGCCTACTTCGATTTCGCGTCGAATGCTTCCTTGTTGCTGTTTTGACGTTTGTACCGGACTAGTAACTTCACCATCAAGCCCAGCCGTGGTAGCAGTTTCGTTAGCTTCTGGTGACTTTGCCCGGCCCTGAGGACCCTCGTCAAGAGCTGCGTGGGCTTTGGCCATTTTCACGCTGTTGAGATTCATGTCTTTGAGGGCACCAAGAAGCGCATGATCTTCATACATGAACGTATTGCGCTCTTTTTTGGAATTTGGTAGCTTAACGGGCTTTGGGGCGGCCTCTTTTGTTTCAAACCCTTTCTTCTTGGAGGCCGCTCGCTCAGTTTTATCTCTTTCTTTCTTGGCAAGGTATTCCTCCATGTTCCCTGATGCAACAAGCTTAGCCACGTCGAGAACTCCTCCGTTCTCTTCGCCTTTTTGGCCAAGTTCACCCATATCCTGGTTCGAGATTATGCTGGTCTTCCTACTGTCAGGACCGTCTGTGACAGCGGACGAGGCAGCTGCTGCGTTGTTACCTGTATCGGACGAAGGCAAGTCCGTTCCTTGCGGTAGAACCTCGCAAATGTTACTTCTCTTAAGCTGTTCGCACATTTCACGGCTGAATCCCTTAGGCCCCAGCAATTTTAAAAGTCTCTGTGTTAAGGCTTCACCACCACAGCCGCGCATACCCATGAGCCTGCCGATATGATGTACTACGAAATCGCTTACAGCCGTAATATCAGCCTTCTCGAACCCGACATCAACGATGGTAGCATTCTGAATCCCGTATGCATAGCATGTTGCCAAAGCTGCGTCCATAATGGCAAAAGCTGGCATCTTGAATTTCTCGAAAAAGAACTGCGTAAGTTTCTCGTGATCCTGCGATGTCCAGCATGGCTCCGAGATAAGCAAGATAGGTGTATGAAAGGGTGGGCTTAGGCAATTGTGGACATAACTCATCAAGGCAAAGAAGCACGACCAATTGACCACTCTGCCTTCCTTGATTGGCCATACCGCCCCCTCGTCCGATGCCGGATCCTCCTCATAAGTTACACTATCTCCATTCTGACTTTCCGACTTGGTTTCGGTATCGCCATTCTCTTTTGTTTCGCCATTCGTCGCTTCTTGCTGCTGCGATGGTCTCCTGACTGTTCGTATTTTTAGCGGTTCCCATTCACCTTTCTTTTCTGCAGGGAACATGCGCGATTTGATCTGGAGCTGTGCAGGTGTGAATGATTCCGGGAGGCCAAGCTGCGCATGAGTTTTCAGAGACCCGGGAGATATGATCTAGCTAATTTGTTAGCTGTGATTCTCTGTAATGGATTGAATTAATGTACAATAATCTGTTCATCTTTGAATGGTGGCATAGTGGATAGAGGTGTACGATTGCGTTGACTTTACATGAAGCAATTGGATTGACGTATTATGTACTTCTTTCATTCTCCACCCTCAATAAGTCTCATCCTAATCGCGAGACAACAGTGTTTGTAGATTACGCGCTTTTCAATTCTTGAGACCTTCCAAGCCTAAAGAGCCATGAGCGTGAAGGTAAATAACAGTCTTGGCGGAGGCTGTTCCTGTTTCCGCGCTATATTCGCCAAGCACGAAAGCTTGTCTTCATGTGAATAGCCATCTCTAAGCGATATTTTCCAATGGAATCAGATATACCGTGATGCAAATTCACGTCTCGAGACTCACCAAGAATACCTGGAGGTTATCGCGTCTAAATTCAAGGTAGCCATAGCACATCACCGCTACGGCAGTTCAAGCAGAATGGCAATAGCTGAAGCTGCCGTTCAGTCGGCGGCATCAATGGCTCTTTTGCAGAACCCAAACTCTACAACGGTCATGATCGTACATTCCAACTCATTGTCTACATTCTACCTGTTCAAGAGGGTTATACTGCCAGTCATTGCAGTGATACCAGGCTTCCTGTACTCAACGATGACCTTCGCCACCATAACGCTACCCTCATGGCTCTTCACGCTCTTTTCTACCAGTCTTACATTCACTTTGAACTTTACGACAATGTAATTGAACATTCTCCCTTGTATTTTAGGCTCTTCTAAAGACTTAGAGTAATGCAGATTGTTCATGCTAGCAGCCTTCTCGTCTACCATCATATGGATCGTACGCTATCGCTACCTGAACATGTACAGCCGGCTACCCCCTCAGCCTGCGAGGAAAGAACCTCAGATCGATATTTTCCCAGATGCACCGGAAGGCGATTCAAAACAGGGGTTTTCTAATTATCTTGATGAATTTATGAGTGCTATCAAGGTTTTTGGCTACTTGGAACGACCTGTCTTTCATGAGTTGACGAGGACAATGCAAACAAGGAAGTTGATCGCGGGTGAAACTTTATTGCTGGAGGAAGAAGATGGTTTCTGCCTCGTGGTGGACGGTCTAGTGCAAATATTTGTCAAGTCATATCGTGAGGGCGCAGAGTCAGGAAACGCGAATTCTCGACAGGGGACATTATCGGATGACGAGGACGATCTGGATGCCCAAGGCGGACAGGGCTATCAGCTCCTTACAGAAGTAAGAAACGGGGCGTCTATGTCATCCTTGTTCTCAATTCTGTCACTCTTCACTGAGGATGTCAAATTGAGGCATGATGACGAACATGAACGGTTGAGAAGTAGTGTCAACCTGGAGAATGCGCACTCAAATGGTACCATTGATGGAACTCATGCACATGCGCGAGCTAGTTCTGTCACCGATACTCCAAGTCCTATCCATAGCCCCGTCAGTCCTCGAAGGGTATCAATTGGAGCGGGACGGATATCCACATTACCAATCGCGTCTGCAAATCGACCGTTGTCAGCTATACCGCCCCTCTCTTTAGACCTAAACGCGGAGGCCCGTAAGGAAGGAGGACGACATGATGATCCGCTCCAAGCCGGGAGAAAAGCCGAGTCCGCTCATCCCGATATTCTTGCCAGAGCTACAGTGGATACAACGATAGCAATTATCCCAGCTACTGCTTTCAGACGATTAACAAGGGTATACCCAAAGGCAACTGCTCATATAGTGCAAGTGATCTTGACAAGACTGCAACGGGTTACGCTTGATACTGGCCATGCCTATCTTGGTCTTACCAGTGAAGTTCTGAGGACGGAGAAGTTGATGAACAAGTATACCACGTATGATCTTCCGGGCTTTCTTCGAGGTTCTGCATTAGATAGGTTGAAAGAGAAGTTTTTAAAAGTATGATCAAAGCGTGCTTGTAATGAAAATGTTAGATGTCTTTGCTGATCAACCAAAGGAACGTGAAAGGTCCAGCAACGAAGACGATTCACAAGGCATAGCACTTCACAACCCATCTGCAGGCCAAAGAAGAAGACCAAGCAGCATACAAAAGGAGAGGGTCAGTGCAAACAATTTATCAATTCCAGAGAAATCGGTCACACAACGTAGAAGCGGTTATTTTCAACAGTCGCCGACGCCTGATCAGTCCGGAGTCAGCGCTGGGGATCTTTTGACCAACCTACAGATACTACGAGCTGGTGGCCGGTTCAGCCAGCTCTCCTACTCGCAGCCTCTGGAGCCAGCCGAGGATACCATAAGAGAAGCACAAAGTCCCCTAGATTATGGAACACGGAACCCATTTAGGCCAGCTGTGCAGGGCCGGCCTCGCGTTCAACATCAAGAATCTCGTGATGAAGATATGCTTTTTCGCGAATCAATCATGTCTTGCATGTTCAAGGCGATAGGTTTAACAGACCTTAAACACATGTTTCCCAAGACAGACTCATCCGAGCAATCTCCAATGCTTGTATCGTACGACTCAAGACGTCAGAGAGCAGTATTCAATAACCTATTCGGTCTCGTCGATCCTTATGAAGGTGTTACCGACGGTACTGATACTGATTCTCTCAACTCTGCAAGTGCGTCCTTACTGGATTCAGGCTCTTCACCGCCTATTGCAGAAGAACTCATTGGCGACGTAGAGATTGTATTCTTTCCCAAGGGATCAGTCCTCGTAGAACAAGGGGAGCGCAATCCAGGCTTGTACTATGTTATCGATGGGTTCCTAGATGTTAGCGTCCAGTTCGATGAACATGATCATGGACCAAGTGTCATGCACAAGGCCGAATCTATCGACTCCGATCCTCACTTCTCTTCACAATTCCAGAAATCAAATAGCTCAGACTTTCAGGATAAGCCCAATAGCAACAAAGAGAAGACCAAGCGAAAACGCAACCGCAGTAGCCTTTTCCTGATCAAGCCCGGCGGTCTCGCTGGTTATCTTGGCACTGTATCGTCGTATCGATCGTTCGTAGACGTTACCGCGAAAACAGACGTCTACGTTGGCTTTTTGCCTCGACGATCGATAGAGAGAATTGTCGAAAAGTACCCGGTCGTACTGCTAACGATGGCGAAGCGGCTGACTACGTTACTTCCCCGTCTTATCTTACATATCGACTTTGCACTAGAGTGGATGCAAATTAACGCAGGACAAGCAATTTATCATCAAGGTGAAGATAGTGATGCCATATATATTGTACTGAACGGACGATTACGAGCAACCCAGGAATCTGAGGACGGCAAGATTAAGTCCCTCGGTGAATACGGTCAAGGCGACAGCGTAGGCGAACTCGAAGTCTTGACTGAGTCCTCCCGGACATCTTCCCTTCACGCCATCAGAGATACAGAGCTTGCCAGATTTCCCAAAACGCTGTTTAACAGCCTTGCTTTTGAACATCCTGGCATCACCATTAAAATCTCAAAAATCATCGCAAGTCGTATGCGAGCACTGATCGATAACCCTCTCAGTGATACAGTAAAGGACCCAAGTCTTGCTTTTCGTAATGTAAATTCAACGGTTAACCTCCGGACGGTTGCGATATTGCCGGTGGCAGCAGGCGTTCCTGTTGTCGAATTTAGCCGTCGGCTTCTCAGTGCGTTGTCCCAGCTCGGAACGTCTCACGGGGCAACCTCGTTAAATCAATCGGCAATTCTGAATCATCTAGGGCGACATGCATTTAGCCGCATGGGCAGATTGAAGTTGTCGCAATATCTTGCTGATTTGGAAGAGAAGTATGGACTGGTTCTCTATGTTGCTGATACGCCAGTCAAATCGCCTTGGACGCGTACCTGTATCAGCCAGGCTGATTGCATACTACTCGTCGGTTTGGCTGAAGGCTCACCTGAGGTTGGTGAGTACGAGCGCTATCTCTTGACGACAAAGACGACTGTCCGCAAGGAGCTTGTACTGCTCCACGCTGAGAGGTTTTGTCCTCGTGGCTTGACCCGTCAATGGCTGAGGAACCGGATGTGGATTAACGGAAGCCATCACCATATTCAAATGGCGTTTCGTGATTCTCCAGAGCCTGTATTGTCTCAGCAGAGAAGGCTGCGAGCAGCGCTCAAGGAAAGGGTACAGACGTTATCGGCAGGCATTCAGAAGTACACGTCACTCAAGATTCAGGAGACGCCGCTCTATACGTCTGAAACGCCCTTGAAAGGAGACTTCCATCGCCTGGCACGTCGTATCTGCGGGAAGTCTGTCGGGCTCGTCCTCGGCGGTGGTGGTGCAAGAGGTATTGCGCATGTTGGAGTGATAAGAGCACTGGAAGAAGCTGGCATACCGATTGACATTGTTGGAGGAACATCTATAGGTGCTTTCATTGGAGCACTCTACGCGTGGGATGCAGACATGGTACCGATGTATGGCAGAGCTAAGAAGTTTGCGAGCAGGATGGGCAGCATGTGGAGGTTTGCCCTGGATCTAACGTATCCTGCGTAAGTAAGATGTTACTAGTGTTTTGAGAAAATGTACTTATCATACTAGGCTCGCATATACCACCGGTCACGAGTTCAACCGAGGTCTTTTCAAAACGTTTGGCAACTCTCAAATTGAAGACTTTTGGCTAGAGTTCTATTGCAACACTACAAACATTAGCAAAAGTCGAGCTGACTATCATTCTGGCGGGTACGTGTGGCGGTACGTAAGGGCGTCAATGACGCTAGCTGGCTTGATACCCCCCTTGTGCGACGAAGGCAATCTATTGCTTGACGGAGGCTACATCGACAACCTCACAGTATCGCACATGAAAGCATTAGGCGCAGATGTCATCTTTGCCGTTGATGTCGGGTCGATCGACGAGAACACACCACAACAATACGATGACTCGCTGTCCGGATTCTGGGTAGTGTTTAACAGGCTCAATCCTTTCTCTTCAGGACCTCCACCACCAACAATCAACGAAGTACAGGCGCGGCTGGCGTATGTTTCAAGCGTTGATGCGCTCGAGCGCGCAAAGACGATACCGAGCTGCAAGTACATGATACCACCGGTGCAACCGTACGGGACACTGGAGTTTGGCAACTTTGACAAGATCTGCGAGGTTGGGTATCAGTATGGAAAGGAGTATTTGGCGAGGTTGAGGGAAGAAGGAGCGGTGTTGCCGATAATGGAAGAGACAGAGAAGAAAAACTTAAGGCGGACGATGGCTCCTCGAAGAGCGAGCATATAAGGAGCTTGTAGGGCATTTTCAACAATTGTAACATTAAAAAGCAGGGGGAGAATTGATTATATTATTAACTGTTCACTTATAACGAAAAGAGTCGTGGAAAGCAATTAACCTAAAGTTGTGAGTAAAGCTTTATTGATTGCATCTGATGGACCTGAGATTTGTATGTAAAAGAATTTTTATGTTTTGGACCCTGGCATAACGGTGAAACCGTCCACGCCGAGCCAAATGACCCCACGTACAACAAAATTCAAAATTAAGAAGTATCAAATATTTGTTCATGAGAAAGTAAACAATAATCAGAGCTATAATTTGGTGTAGATTTGTGACAATAATCCTGCAATATTCCATTTCTCTTTCCTACTATCAGTCGGCCGCTAGGAACCGTAAAATTCGAAAATTTTGCATCATTGACAACAATAACGTACATTCTACGGGCTGACCGCTAAACGGAATCTGTCACTTCACAGTCAAAATTTTAAGGCGACGCTAAGCGTGGACTGCAACTGATTCCTTTTCATTCAGTACTCACCAAGCTTACCATTATGATACAATTCAAGTCAGCATAAAAACGAGGAAGGGGTAGGTTTTGACGTGGTGGAGCAACTGCAGGGAGTCAATTTGAACCATCATATATTTTAGTACACTCGTCAGAATGGTTCGGGCATCATTATCTAGGACGTCATGGAACGTGTATGATGCGTCAATACTATGCCGGAACGCCCGATGCCTTTACACAAGAGCGAAATTTAGGCGTATAGGTTATGGCGAAAGGGAAAGTGCGAATACAATCATTCGAAGGCCATTTTACTCCACCACAGTTGAGGAGAGTGGAGATGGTGTTGCAAAGTCAAGAGACATCCTTGCGCCTCTAGATCAATTTGCCCCTCGACACATTGGACCTTCAAGTTCCGAGACGGAGCAGATGCTCAGGGCCCTTGAGCCGCCTGTGAAGTCTCTGGATGACTTTGTTCAGCAAGTCTTACCTAAAAACATCCTTTCGTCCAAAGATCTGAAGATAGAAGGGCCTAGAGATGCCAGTAAGCCGAATGAAGCACGAAAGAGCGATGCACGTGGATATACGGAAAGTCAGATGCTTGCAAGGCTTAAGGAGATTGCAAAGGGGAACAAAGTACTAAGGAGTTATATCGGTTGTGGATATGCTGGAACGCGTGTACCAGAGGCTATAAAACGAAATGTGCTGGAGAACCCGGCATGGTATACCAGCTATACGCCTTATCAACCAGAGATTAGTCAAGGAAGGCTGGAGTCACTACTGAATTACCAGACGATGGTAACAGACCTTACGGCTCTTCCGATTTCGAACGCTTCTTTGCTGGATGAAGCTACAGCTGCTGCAGAGGCTATGACACTTTCAATGAACTGTCTTCCAGCGAGCCGACAGAAACGTCCGAACAAAGTATACTTTGTATCACATCTATGTCATCCTCAAACCATTGCTGTGCTGCGCACTCGTGCGGAAGGTTTTGGCATTAAAATTGAGGTTGGTGACGTTCTTGCTAGTAAAGGGCAGAATGTCAAGGATATAGGAGACGATCTCATTGGCGTACTGGTTCAGTATCCAGATACTGAAGGCTCGGTACGAAGCTTTAATAACTTATCACATATGGTACACAAGCAAGGGGCTACATTTAGCGTTGCCACAGATTTGCTTGCCCTTACCGTACTCACACCCCCTGGTGAATTTGGTGCTGACATGGCATTTGGAAATGCTCAACGATTTGGAGTACCATTTGGTTATGGCGGACCACATGCAGC
The DNA here is from genome assembly GCA_965214995.1 of Trueperaceae bacterium. Taxonomy (GTDB): domain Bacteria; phylum Deinococcota; class Deinococci; order Deinococcales; family Trueperaceae; genus CBDCCT01. Next base: position 465,865 of record CBDCCT010000002.1, on the reverse strand, counting down.
ATTCTTTGCCTGCAGTGACAAACTCAAGCGAAAAATACCAGGGCGATTGATTGGGCTTTCCAAAGATAGATTGGGCAATAAGGCTGCTAGACTTGCTCTGCAGACAAGGGAACAACATATCAGACGTGAGAAGGCCACTAGTAATATATGCACTGCGCAAGCATTGCTGGCCAATATGAGTGCATTCTATGCTATATACCATGGACCGAATGGTCTGAAGGCGATTGCAAAAAAGGTCATGGTAACTACGAATGTTGTCAAAGATGCGCTTCTAGTAATGGGGTTCCCACCAGCTATGGGCGATACAGTCGGGACCAGTTCCATACTGTTCGATACAGTTGTTGTTAACGTTAGCGAAGACATTGGGGGTTCAGAGAGCATACTCAACTGGGCTGCTCAACATAAAGAAATCAACCTTAGAAAAGTTGATGAAGTTCGAGTCGGCATTACGGTAGACGAGACTGTAGACAGAGAGGATATCGAAGACATCGTCACAATCTTCCGGAAGCATGCCAGAAAGAACGTAAATGTCAACGTGGAGGAATTAGCTAAAGCGGCCGAAGCAAAAGTAAACGAGATCCCTGACGAATTTTTAAGAAAATCTGAAGTACTTTCGCATCCTATATTCAATTCTCACCACTCAGAAACAGAACTACTTCGCTACATTCATCATCTACAGGCTAAGGATTTATCATTAGTACACTCGATGATTCCTTTGGGGTCGTGCACAATGAAACTTAATGCTACCACCGAGATGATACCGGTATCATGGCCGGAATTTTCCAGCCTTCACCCATTCACCCCAATGAACCAAGCGAAAGGGTACAAATCACTCATTAAAGAGTTAGAAGCCGACCTGGCAGAAATTACTGGGTATCATTCAGTCTCGCTGCAGCCCAACTCTGGGGCTCAAGGAGAATTTACAGGTCTGCGCGTGATTAGGAAATATTTAGAGAACCAACCCGGCAAGAAAAGGGACATCTGTTTGATACCAGTCTCAGCTCACGGCACGAATCCAGCTAGTGCAGCAATGGCCGGTATGAGAGTTGTGACAATCAAGTGCGAGAACGAGACGGGTAATCTTGACATGAATGATCTCAAAGCCAAATGCGAAAAGTACAGCGAGGAACTCGGCGCAATCATGATCACATACCCGAGCACCTTTGGTGTGTTTGAGCCTGAGATCAAGGCTGCATGCGATCTCATTCACGAACATGGAGGACAAGTATACATGGACGGCGCTAACCTTAATGCTCAGATTGGTCTATGTTCTCCAGGCGAAATAGGAGCAGACGTTTGCCATCTTAATTTACATAAGACTTTCTGCATCCCTCATGGCGGAGGTGGACCAGGCGTAGGGCCTATTGGCGTTAAAGAACATCTCGCACCTTACCTGCCGGGACATCCATTGATACCAACTGGAGGGAGAAAGGCTATAGAGCCAGTCAGCGCGGCGCCATGGGGCAGCGCTAGTATTTTACCTATCAGCTGGGCCTATATCAAAATGATGGGAGCTCGTGGCCTTACACACGCAACCAAAATTACGCTACTAAATGCAAACTACCTCCAATCACGCCTGAAGCCCCATTACAAGATCCTTTATACAAATAACGCCGGTCGATGTGCTCACGAGTTTATACTCGATGCCCGCCCCTTCCGCGAAAGCGCTGGGATAGAAGCAATCGACATTGCTAAGAGATTACAGGACTATGGCTTCCACGCGCCAACAATGTCCTGGCCGGTAGCAAACACTCTCATGGTTGAGCCGACAGAATCTGAATCGCTTGAGGAGCTTGATCGCTTCTGTGAGGCGCTTATAGCGATTAGAAAAGAAATTGCGGCTGTAGAAAAAGGGGAGCAACCGAGGGAGGGCAACCTGTTGAAAATGGCCCCGCATCCAGTGAAAGACCTGTTGCACGACGAGTGGAAGAGACCGTACTCGAGAAGGGCGGCGGCTTATCCACTTCCTTGGCTGAAGGAGAAGAAATTTTGGCCGTCGGTTGCCAGACTTGACGATAGTATGTTTCAACAATTCTTTGTTCCTTCCATGCGATTGATGTATGCTGACTGAAGACTATCTATAGCTTACGGCGATACAAATCTGTTTTGCACTTGCTCCCCTGTGGACTCGATTGAGGATATCACAGGAGCGGCAGCACCTCAACCAACGTAGACATGTCGTTTCTTGATTAAACGAGATTTCTACTAGACTCCATCCGAAATCACCAACTTTAGGATTACATCAGTTTCGAGTTACCGATTACCTTCGCTTCATTGACACTACTCATTGATAGACTATCTTGCTAGATCGCTAAATATAGAATCACACCACAACACTTACAACGATACCAAAAACTTTTACTTCCCACCTCGAATATACCTTAGTCAGTACGAAATATTGAGATAAAGTGGACTGTCTTTCAACAGAAGTCGCTTCATCTCTAACTTTCCGCCGCCTCCCCCTCAAATATAGACTATTTCCACGAATCTCAATTTTCACCTGCTTAGTTGGCGGAATCTAGATATAGATGTCAGCGAAAGACTCTTAGACTTCTTATAGAATTCCTCCTACTCTTCTCCCTTATTTTTAACATTTCTTTATGCATCCGCCAGTCTTTACGTTTTTCTTAAAGTCATTTTTGTACCCTTTTCCGAAATACATTAATATAGACGAATGTATTGAGGAGCATGTGGGTGATTTCAACAACACATGATGCATAATGGGGTTGGGTCGTGAATGGCAACACGTGTAGGTTATGATGATAATATTTGGCTTGAGAATATGCTCTTCTCATGACTGAAGGTTGCTAGAAACATCTGGAAGGAGATACGGGTCCTCTAATATAGGAACCAACAAGTAGAATAGTTGAGTAGAGCAGAGCTACTTTTCGAGTTAGCCTTGAAAATGGCACAGTTTTTTGACATTTCTGGCTCGTGCAGACTATTTATTTACGTGAATGATACGTATTGCTTTTAAGCAGTCATGATTAGCAAATTTAGTATAGCATAAAATTTAGGACAATTTATCTCGCGCAGCAAAATTATTGCAATCGGCTCAAGACGAGTTTTGGTACTGGCAACAGCCCTACGGAGTAAACAAATCGTGTTTCTTGAGCAGCTTGATTATGTAAGCCCTGTTTCAGTAATCAAAGCTCCAGAGCTCATCTGTTGTTCAGCCAAGCCTTAATTTATAATTGAAAGCTATAAATTTGATTCAGTCCAACTCAATTCACTATTCCTCACCTTTGCTTTCAAATTTTAATGAAGCTCTTCATACCAAGTGCTAACTATTAAGAAAGCATTAACTCCTTGCTCTCTTGATCTCGAAGAACCTTTACAGTAATAAGCATTGCGCATTGGGAATTGATAAAGCCCCGTAACGATTTACTAATTCTCATTACGGGTAGATCTTTCATAATTATGTCCTCGCCTGCCTTCAGAAATACACGATCTCAATGATCGTTACGTCTCCGCATCAGAATTCTAACCCACGTAAACGCCAGCGCTCACCCCCACGACCAGAAAGCAAGTCGCAGCTTCACTTGAAAAGGCCAAAGCCTAAACATCCCATTGACGGATCTCAACCCCCAGCAGCCTTCTGGGATAATTTGTCAAAGATCTGGTTGACAAAACGTGCGTTGAGAGAAGTTGATCGGAGATCTAATCAGGCTGCTCAGACGGCGACTTGCTCATCAAAGCAACAACTTCGCAAGCCATTAACTCGACATGCTCATGCTGAACTAAAGAGATCTCATCCGACACCCATACAACCTGCGGCTGAGTTTCTTAGCAACTCTACACCAGCTTGTTTGAAGAATATTAAGTTATTTGCTAGACACGGTGGTCCAGATATAAGAGGCCTGAGAGGTGTATGTATTGCTGCATGCTTGTAGTTGTGAAAGGGAGAAAGCTTACCCATCTCATCAGTGCAGGACGTCCGCTCTGGAAAGTCCCAAATCCGCAATGAGCTCCCAACAGTCATCACGAGGTCGGAAAAGAGGTTCGGAATCAGTTTCTGGTACAAAGTCCTCCCAGAAGACGACAACTACCAAGTCGACTGGACCATACGACCGTGCCTTTCAGCAAAATCTTATTGATCACGGTATCTTTCCTTATGCTTATGAGTATCCTGATGGTCGGTCCACCGTGGATCCAAGCAATTTAGAGGAAATTAAAGCGAGGCTTGCGCAGCCTCGGTCTTCACTTCTCCCTTCGGACGAAGATCATAAGGCATTCGTTCGAAAGGATGCTCGTGCTTCAAAGGAGAAACAGGTATCCGAAACAGTAGTACCTATTTTTGAGGGTGAGGCTGGGGGCCCATGTCGCTCTGGAGGAATCCCATTCGGAAATCTTGACCATATAACGGACGGCACCCTCAAACCCGGAAATCCTAATCTGTACTATGGTGCCTATGCTGAACAGCTCAATCGATTAATCCGTAATGAGCTGGATGGTCATATTGTACCCACAACTCAGGATGATCTTCCCATTCTACCGAACTTTTTCCTAGCAGCGAAAGGACCAGATGGGTCTGCTACGGTAGCCAATCGGCAAGCTTGTTATGACGGCGCTTTAGGAGCAAGAGGAATGCACACTTTGCAGTCACACAAGCAAAGCAGACCTATATACGACAATAATGCCTATACTATCACTTCAACATACTTCAATGGGACTCTTTTCCTATATACCAGCCACCCTAAAGAGCCTAGCGAATCTGAAACTCGGCCCGAGTATATCATGACCCTAGTCAGGCAATGGGGTATGTATGATAGCGCAAAAAATTTCCGGGAAGGAGTGGCTGCGTTCCGAAATGCTCTTGACTGGACAAAGGAGAAACGAAATGAGTTCATTGAAAACGCAAATAAGCTGGGACCAAGCAATGTTCATGCGCATCCTTTAGCTGTTGATGCAAGATCCAGTCTTGTGTCCAGTTTCGTGACCGACACCTCACGAGTAGATCAAGGCACAGCTGAACCTCCAAGCCAAGAATCTCGAACGTCGCTGAACGACCATTCGAACGTAGTAGTCGATGTTCGAGATGACGAGATTTCAGCCGATGATCCCGTGTCCGGTAAGCGGCAGAGGCGGAGCTAGCACCGTGAAGTTACAAACGCGGGACATGGAGCAGGATAAGTCGCCCTGGCTAGCTAGGCAAAAGCATTGAGTGGAGTGGTTTACCACATAGCGGAGTGTTGTGAAAGTGATGTGTTAATGTTGCGAGATTTAGTTTAAAAAATTAGAAGAAAAATTGAAAAATACAACAGACAGAAGTTGGAAGATTACCATGTTCCATTGAGTGGCTTCACCGGTACTGAACAGATATATACAGATTACGAGACGAAAAAATTACAGCTTAGACAATATTCTCATACCACAGGGCGGAAGATTAATGGCAGTGTTACGAATATAAAATCGATTGAATTCATCACGGCGTTCAAAGTACATAATTACTATTACCGATATAAGTAATTCTTATAATTGTCGACAGCCGTCAGGAAGGCGTGCTACTGGACAGGAAATCTCATTCAATCGGCCTAGCGATAAATTATAAATCAGCCAATAATCGTATATACCGACAACATACAAACGAGCAGACTGCTCAAGGAGGAGCAGATGAGATTGGTGACGCCTTTAAAACACGCGGATATTTACAACCCTTCTACTGGTCTTATACCAAATTGGGTAAAAGAATTTGAAAAATGTGTTGCAAAGACTTCAGGCCTGAGACTTCTTGTTGGTCATGCTAACCATTAATATTCTATATACACCTATATTTTTAAATTAAAAAAATATTACTCTATGCTCTATTACAACTATAATAGAACAAGTTAAAATAGCTACTGGAGAAACATACAAGTAGTCAATTGTCATGGTTGGTTTTTTGAAATTTGATACATTTTACCCAGAAACTAATTTTTTTCCAGGATTTATACCATTAACAAGACGTATTATAAAGACAACATATAACAATAACAGAATACCTGTTCAAACTATGCCAGTGGGAGTAGATCCAGAACCTCTCAGACAGATAAGACAAAATATTTCAGAGGTTAAGTCGGAAAGTGGCAATTTTAACATCGTAGAGGACGAAGGGGTCATTTACACATTATAGAATTACATAGCAGAGGATTCAGTTAGAAACCCTATTCCTGAATACTAACTATATTATCACTAAATACAAACCACTTGTATCTATTTTCGGGGTCAATAATATTAAAAAAAGGACGAAAATTATCTGATTGTTTTCACCAGTATTGCTAAAGAAAAGTAATTTTCTTCAACATCTTTATTACTACATTCCTCTTTTTTTTTAAAAAATGAATAAGACATGATATCAACAGCAAAAATTATTATTATAGAAGTTTAAACTTGTGGGACTACAATATAAGCTATTATTGTTATTATTATTTATCTTCTTTTCTTTTTAACTGTAAAATAAACCGCCTTTTCAAAGTCTTTTTCTCTGCTTTCAAAGCTCTTATAACTGTTTTAGGGGTTGCAATGAAGGTACTCGGATGCTGCCATTACGCTAAGATATTCTCCAAAAATAGTGTTGAAGGTCCTCCAACCGGACGACAAAAAACGCGCCAGACAAGTACCTTACGACACAGTTACTCCAACCGTGTCATGGGCGCGTGTTGTTATCGATCGGTCACGCGAACGAATTCAACCTGGTGAGCTCAATGTGGTGATCGCGTACCTGCCTACGTATGGGATACCCGCCGACGGATTCACGAAGCCGTTAAAGAGGCAGAAGCTAGAGAGGTTTAAAGCATCAGCTCAACATGACGGCAACATTGTGACCTTGGACGAATTGCTTCATATTTTCCTACTTGGACGTTGTTTTTACAGCAATTGATGCAGTGTAATCCGTTCATTCACAGCTGAGGAGGGTGTGTGTGTGAGTACCAAGGATCGTATAAAAAATGTATTGGGCGTCAATCCTTAACTGGTACATCATAATAACTATCAGCATACTCATCTTCAATCAATTCATCGAAATAAGATACAAATTCGTCTGAACCCTCCCTCGAATCCATCCGTTACAGTCTCACATGTTGTTACGGACAGAACGATATACTTCAATCAGGCTCCGGCTCATTAAAATAAATCAACAGGAAAAAAAAAACTGATGTATATTGTTTGGAGCCGTAGGGCTTGAGATACTACAACTACGGCTACGACTAGACTGCTTATCATGTCCGTAAGGTCGTAGTCGTAGTCATGATCGGTGAGACGATGGGAGGAGTAGCAGTTGACAAGTTGAAAGGGGTCTTGATCTATATAGATCTTATGGTACGATTTTCTATGGATGTTATACTCTGTACGTATTGAGACGTACACACTCATGTATATACACGTAGACTTTTAAGCTTAGTTGAAGCTTGATTCAAAATAGATGTGGATGTGAAGCTATCAGATTGCCCAGATAACTCATGTAAAGTAAAGACTTAAATTACTGGGTATTGGTTTTATAATATAGATATCTATGTACCCCATATATGTATATGTAAGAGCCCTTTTCTTTCTTTCTTTCCATAATTACAATTCATAAAGCGTATTACTCGTCAAGCTCATAATCGTCAACCAGCAATTTCATCCCCATTCGAAGCAAAATTGTTCATCGCTCACATTCTCTCAACAACTATCCACCCGAACTAATTCCTTACCGATACCTCCCATACACGACAACCCCACACCAATCAGGCCAAATCAAGTTTTCACGTCCGGCTCCACCCTGCCGATAAACTCCTCCAGCCTCAACACCGCCATCGCCACGGCCACGTTCCCGCGTAGATAATCCTGCGCGTCCTCGTCGAAGCGGCTGGCATCGCCCTCGTGCTTCTCGACGTACAGCCGGATCGTCGCGCCGGACGAGCCTGTGCCGGACAGACGCACGACGATGCGCGAGCCGTCGTCAAAGCGGACAAAGATGCCCTGGCTGCTGCTCACGCTGCCGTCGAGATCGGTGTAGGAGAAGTCGTCAGCGTCGGTGATTTTGAGCGAGACGGTGGAAGAGTCTGTTGAAGTAGCTGCCTTGTCGTTGTTTTTGTCATTCACAGTAGCCGTGACGGTGGAGGCGATGAACTCGGCCCGCTTCTCGGTGATGAGAGAGCGCATGTGCTCAACCACCTTGCCGGCAGCGGCGGCATCGCAGTTCTCATAGTCGAAGCGGGTGAAGAAGGTGCGGCCGTATATGTTCCAAAAGTCGTGCTGGATGGACTTGATGGACGGCGGAGTTGCCGCGTTGCTGCCGCTACCGCTGCCGCCACCCTCTTTCCTTTCCGTGCCGACGGCAGCGATGATGTTGAGCCAGGCAAGCACCGCCCACAAGCCATCCTTTTCGCGGATATGGTCGCTTCCGGTGCCAAAGGACTCTTCCCCGCAGATGTTCATCTTTCCGGCATCGAACAAGCCACAAAAAAACTTCCAGCCTGTAGGTACTTCGTAAACGGGAACGCCCAGCTTCTTGGCGACATGGTCTATTGCCGCAGACGTGGGCATGCTGCGAGCTAAGCCTTTGACGCCATTTCTGCGGAAGTAGGGAATCGCACCGGCGGCAGCGTGATGCGCGATGATGGCCAGGCTATCTCCCGGCGACACAAACGCTCCTGCACCGTAAATCATGTTTCGATCCCCGTCGCCGTCTGAAGCAGCGCCAAACGGGATGGCGGACGCTTCAACGGCCTTGACTAGCGACTGCGCATACACGAGATTTGGGTCCGGGTGGTGGCCGCCAAAGTTGGGTTTGGGCTCGCAGTTTTGCGTGCTTTCCGGCGAAAGACCAAGTTCGTGCTGGAAGATGGCGACGGCATAAGGGCCAGTGACGCCGCTGAGGGCGTCGAAGAGGATTTTGAAGTCTGGGTTGGCTTTGGTGTAGGATCGGATCAGGTCAAAGTCAAAAATTGACTTTAGCATGTCGACGTAATCGCTGGTCGGGTGTATGATTTCAACCTTAAGTCCCCCGGTAACGGTCTGGCTGTCAAGCTTGGAGAGGTCGACATTGGGGATGTCGGTGTTGATTTTATATTCTTGGAGTGATTGAGATTTTTCAAAAATCTTGTTTGTTACGCTTTCGGGCGCTGGAGCACCACTGGCAAGATTGTATTTGATGCCGAAATCTTCATTTGGTCCTGAAAGAAGTATGTTAGCTTCAGAAAATATTGTTTGATGATATGACTTGAAGAAGGTTCATTCGCGCCATGCATGACTCGCTGGGAAATTGCCGCTTCTTGTAAGTTGAACGTACCTCCAGGATTGTGACTTGCAGTCAGCAGAATGCCACCAGTAGCTTTCCTAATCCTGATTACATGGCTAGCTGCCGGGGTGCTGAGAATACCGTTTTGGCCGATTATAAGCTTTTTGACGCCATATGCTGCACTGATTTTGATTATGAGTTGAGTAACTTCGGTGTTCCAGTATCGTCCATCTCCACCAATGACTAGGGTACTCCCTGATACACCTTCTGGAATAGAGAGGAGGATGCTTGTGATGAAGGATTCGCTATAGTTGGCTTGTTGAAAGACTTTGACCTTTTTGCGGAGACCGGAACTAAGAACTTACTTTTTAGCTACAGATGATAAACTCTGTGATTCGGAAACACTGATAGAAAGGTAATGAGGCTCAATATTGTAATTGATTTGTTCGTGATATTATCATATTAAATCTTGTAAATTTACCTACGTTCCAGGCTTTTGGTCCTTGAAAGGCTCAATTGAAATAGATTGTGAGCTCATTTTACCACGCTTAGGCTGACTTCCCTCGTTTCACACTTGAAATAATTCTATATATTCACAACAGCTTCTAAATGGTATGAATGTTATGCTACCATCGTTACCGTCTTCAACCTGTAGGATTGGATTTTTTCGTATTGGATTAGCGTGACACAAGACGAACTCTAATCGATAAACCTTATCTTATCGGGTGCCCCCAACACCTCATTTTGCTTTTCCCGGTAGATCCTTTGCACGACCCTACCAGATGCAGTTTGGGAATCTCCAGTCTGCCTCTAGTCGCAAATCTAATACCTCAATACACCCGATAGAAGAAAAAGTAAAGGACAGGCTGAAACAAAATACACCAGAGCTAAGAAGCTCGATGCATTGAGAATGCTCATCACCGTCTCAAAAGCTGAGGAAATCAGTGCTGTGCAGTTCTTTCAGTACCAAAGTACGAAAGCCTATGGATTTCCAGATGGAAGAAACCTTTGCTATGGATCAATGCTCGGCATCTCATTTGATAGAACGAGCTATGCGAGGAATATTCCAGCATTTTCTCGCTATCACATCGTATCCTGATGCATTACTGGGAAAAGTTGAACCGGACTTCATAAAAGGCACAATCTACAGCCTGGAAAATTAGCAAACCATATACGGCAGCAAAGATCTTACAGTGTCCTGATGATGCCGTACTTACTCTTTTCGAATCAAATATTCGTAAAAGCAAGTACTCACATATGGCCGATGCGCAGGGAAGGTTCCGAGGTTATATTCTTGCGGGCAGAATGTCTACCGATGTGCTATTCTATGAGGAATGCTTTTCATTGCTCAACACTGGAGAAATCATCCTTAGCTGCTCGTTAAAGATAGTGGCTTGAAGTTCATGATCTGTGGGTCTGAGAGCGTCCGCACGAAGTTGGATATTTGCTTTTTGAATGTTAATCATTTCATATGGCTACACAAATTGATATAGTCTTGGTGGCGTTAAATCAGCCGCATCTATCTTTTCCATTTTGCATCGTCATCAAGCAAGGTATATCCCTGCACTGGCATGAAAGAAGATCTTCAGAGGAAATACTCTGGGGTTTGTCCCAAGTCTAAGCTACCACATGCCTTGAACGATGCTGTCTCATCTGTTGTGCTAAGGGTTTCTTCTCCAGGACATGGCTCACGCCAAGCTATCTACTTGGTCTGTACATCGACCTAAAGGGTTTGAGCACACACCATAACACTGGTGCCCCAATGGGTGCAGCAGTGCGACCAAAGTACATAACGTCGCAATGGTAGCTATTTTGTTTCAGGCTCTCTCTTCAAGCATTCTTCACTGTCTGGAGAGATCGTATCCTCCGCCATCCGCGCCCATGCTATCGTGGAATCAACGGATTTGATACCTCGATATAGGTATGAAGAATGAAACTCGCGGTAATGCTCTGCTCGTCGTTGCAATCTGTCTTACTACGACAACAACAATATTCCTAGCGGCACGGCTATGGGCGCGTTTCGTGATATTGAGAAAGGCGGGAGCAGATGACTATACCATCATACCAGCCTATGTAAGACGAAAGAATGAAGATGGGCTTATATGAAAGCTGCACGATTTACGGGCTGACGGCGTGAGCGCAGGTCATAAGCGTGCTGGCAACGATTCTGACACTGATCAGTAAGTGAAGCTTTGAACCAAGATGGTGTAATTGCTTATCAATTCTAATCCAGAATGTTACCGTTATGGTTACAATGGACATGTCTGGGATGTCGAGTATGTTAAATCAACATCCCGTCTTTATGTTTCCTTGAAGTTAAGCAACTTTGGCATAGGTTCGAACACCTTGCTGTTGGTACTATAGTAAGTCGATCTTCACATAATTTTGAAGGTTTAATTCAGGAGGGCTGATATTTGCTGTAGTACAATTACTGGGAAATAGTCCTGTGAGCATACTGTTCCTTAGACATTAGTAACATAGTTGTTGACCATTTCTACGAAGATATATGGTGGCACGGGCGCTCATCAACATCTCCTTCCTACTTTTATACCTTCGCGTTCTCTCGCGCAGTAACGAGAAAGTCTTCCGCTATACCGTCATTGGTTCAATCTTTTTCGTCATTTTCTATACGACCGCGAGCGTTCTAGCCTGGATATTTCAATGCTGGCCTGTGGAGGCGGCTTGGTTACAGTATAGATATCCAGAGCCTTATGACAAGCCGTTTAGTTGCTTTAGCACTACCACTTTGCAGCAATTCATGGTTGTTATTACGGTGTTGACGCACGTATGGATCACCATATTGCCACTGTATGTCATCCGGCGGGTCAAGGCCAATACAAGGCAGAAAGAAGTTTTGTGGATGCTGGTGGGATTTGGGCTGGTGTAAGTGTGGTCAATACGAAGTAGAGTATTGAATGGATGGTTGAGCTGATGATACTTTCCTTTAGGGTTGTCGGAGCTAGTGTTGCATGGCTCTATCATCAACTGAGGATTCTCTTGGGTAACCACATCGATTCAATTTGTAAGTGCGATTGCGTACTACGCATCTACGGTGGTGTACAGCTCAAGTGTAGAAGCAGTCGTTGAAAAGAATGTCAAACTGACTGTATTGTAGGGGAGAACTATCCATCCTTCATCTGGAACCTTGTCGCGCTGAATGTAGCGATAATGTGTGCGTGCGGACCGGCGCTGAACGTCTTCTTCGTCAACAGGTTCGCACCGCACGGTATCGTTGCGCGATTCAACAAGCGCAAGAAAGGCAAGAAAGGCGTGCCGCGAAATAAGTTGAATACGACCCGGCGATTCGAGGAGGACATGCTGCGAACGATCAACAACACCATGTTCACGCACGAAGCCTTCTGCACCTGGGTGAGCAGAATTACCGGGTCGGGCTCGGGTCCGAGCGTGCCGGAGCGGGCGGTGCTGAAGAAGGTGACGGTGGCGGTCGAGAGCGAGTCGGCCATGACGCAAAACATGATGGAAAAGACGATGGTGTCGGCCACGTTTTCGATTGGGACGCAGCATCCGCTGGCGCCGGCACCGAGCCGGTCGTCGCTGTCGACGCTGTCGTCGGTCTGCCCGGTGCCGGACGTGATGAGGAACTCGCACGACTCGCTTTCGCCAAAGTCGAGCCTGATGTATGAAAAGAAGGAGAGTCCGGGAGTGTGAGATGGTCCTTTTCGTATTTATCTTTCGGTGGGGCGGTACTATGTCCTCTAGAATTTTGTATTCTAGAATTTTGGTTCCTGGTGTTTTGTTGGAAGGGCGTTTGGGCTGTTGCGATGGCGGTGAGGGAAAAAGCTGTGTTTTTGGAGAGATACCCTATTTATCCATCTACGATTACTACTACTACTATGGCTATACGCTGGTCATGACAATTCATAGCTCTTGAATAACTAACATGGCCTCTTGAATCGGTATGTTCTTACCCGATGAGTTACTCTAGACCTTTTGTAGCAAAGAGGTATAGATTAAATTCAGTGCTGCATGATAAATACTATATTGCTTTCTCTTTTTTTATTTTAAAAAAAAGTAGGACTTTGAAGAAGGAATTTATAATGCCATTTCACAGCTGACACGTACGGGCGAGGAACGCTTGCTACTGCTTGCTTAGGCTGCAAGGGGACTATCAGGACATGTGTTTGCGTTTGGGTATAGATCCATCAGTCGTTTCATTTTGTGTATATACATACTTCCTTCAAAGACCGTACACTCCATACGCTCACAGGGCTGCACAAGAACGGAGAGAGAGTACGGAGTCTATGGACGATCAAAGAAGGTCTGCTCTGCCTTGTGAGGGTGTAGAGTATTACGAGTTCTTCTACTTTTACTTCTACTTTTACTTCTACTTTTACTTTTACTTTTACTTTTACTTCTATTCTTGTTCTCGTTCTACAATTGAAGAAGAGGTGGGATGGGGATGAGTACGGTGTAGTAGTAGTAGTTGTAGTAGTTGTGGTGATTGTTGATGATGATGAAGATGAAGGATGATGATGTCGGGCCGATGGAAATTGCTAGCGTTGGTGGGATGCTCGTACTACAATCTGCCGTATCCGTACATCCATTCACTCTACTCTCCGTACTCTGGACTCACTATATATCCGGATTGAGTGTGATAATATTAGAGCAAAGCCGCTAAATTAATACGATTAATCCACAACGTCCATACTCCATACTTTATACACCATAGTACTCACACCTTGAAGTGTGGAAATAGTCTCAGTACTCCGATTACTAAAGTATCCGTATTACGGATGTTGAGTGTTTGCGGCGTGGCGCTCTCCGTGGGCGTGATGGGACGAAGAAGATGGAGAGTTGCGACCGCACTTTACTCCGTATTTGGAACTGTTAATTATCGTGTTATTGGTTAGACGTTAACTATAAAGTGGGAGTATATTAACACTGTAGGAATTCAAGACCGTGGGATGCCAATACCAACGCCGATGCCGATGACGCCGTCCGCCTCGCTCTCTTCCGAACGCTCTAACTCTGTTGATCCTCTCACCTCTCATCCATAGTATCTCTCAGTAATTAGTGTACGGCGTAGATACTGCTACACCACCGTCCGATAGGCAAAACGCCCTGTCCGGTCGATTGATCTTAAGACGGTGCTGCTATGGTTTGGCTTGCGCTGGCTTGATTTCTGCTTGACGTGGGCTTGACGCGGGCTCTACAGTACTTGGGCGTGCTCTTGGGCTTGCTATCATACATCTATACCACGTACGGAGTATAATGGGTTGATTATATAGTGGGGAGCGTGTGGACTGCAGTACTACAGTATAGCAATAAACGAGTGGGCGAATTGTAGTTTATTAGGTTCGCATGGGAGTGTTGTCGTACTGGTTCTACAGCTGTACTCTGTATTCACTCTGTATTAACTCTGTATTCATACTATATTCACTCTATAATTATTCTGTATTTACTCTGTATTTACTCTGTATTTACTCTGTATTCACTCTGCATTCACTCTGCATTCACTCCGTATTCACTCCGTATTCACTCCGTATTCACTCCGTGTTCTACTCCCTCCTTCGCCGGATATTCTAGCACCGTCGATCAAGCACCAGACTGTGCGGGTGGTGTATTCAGTACTGTAAATAGCGTAGTCCCACACATGGACGGAGCTGAATGGGAAGATGGAGACCGGTAGTGTGTACGGACACGGAGTAACTAGGCTGTTGCGAATGATCCGGCGGAGTTGCGGTTGGAGATGGAAGAAGGGAGAATGGGAGAGCGACACACCATTAAGCTGGGGGAGGATGAGGATGGGCAGCACAACGTTCGGCATCCACATCTAATATTCTGTACCGGGTATGGTGGTATAAGATGTATCATTGCATTCGCTGTAGCAGGCTAGGGAAATGGGACGATGGCGATGATGCATTTACTGTCCTTCTGGTAAATAAACATGTATGATCCACTACGCGCGAGTCTACCAAACCGCCTGGAACCATCATCCGGTCGATCCAGCCATTGCTCTACTGAGTCAAGGCTGATATTACCGGCCTCCGCATCATCCAGCCTGTACTGTACTATAAGGAAAGAAGCATGAGTGGTATCATCTCAGGCAGACTATAAGAATGTCCTCCATGTACGGAGTAGTCAAGGCCAGACCCTTATCCCAAGAAGATGGGGGATGTGCAGACAGAGACAGCGAGAACGAGTCATGGCTCAGGCGAACGACGTGCACTTGGTGTGACTGTTTTAGATAATGTAGAAGTGTTGCGTGATTGATAGATGGAAGGGATTTACAGAGTGATAAGTTAAAGGTGGTGGATTGGAAGAGAAGAGGATCATCAAGAATAGAGCTGCTATGTGTAGTGATGCACCGCACAGCAGCTGTAGGATGGATGCATCTGCGCATAAGGAAGTGAGGGATTGTTCTGGCAAAGGCGTTGCAGAAGTCCTCGCGAACTGGATATTATAAAGGGCTGCGATTGATTGAGTTGTTGATTTTCATGGTGGTTCCCGTGACTCGTTGGCGGTTATCGTGATGTTATGAATGTTATGAGCCTTGGCTATATGGCTGGCATGTAAGAGACTTCAAACATTCTGCGCATCAACTGGAACACTGAAAGAATCACGATCATTATGAAGTATCCAGTGGAAATAAACTAAGAATCCAGAAACCACGCAAAGCAATCCAGAATCTCAGCTCTCTCTCTTCCGACTTTCGTACGGGGTACACCAAAGAATGGAAACTCTCTGTTGGTCCGCTATTAATACCAACTAACGTTTCACATTGTGCACCTCAGGCGCAGATCTTGTCTCTTCCCTTTGTGATGACTTTCCAGAAAGACCGCAAGTGTTGCCTGCTTTTGTCTGTCTTTTAATCATCTGAGAACAACTTACTCTTATCGTGAAAAGTCGAGATGTGCATAATTACAGTACAGTTTGATAACCAGCCTAGTACGACTGAGCTATATGATACTCGTACTGTATAATCCGCATCAAGCCTCACATGGGTTGCCTATTTTTTCTTTTTTACATTTTTCTTTGTTTTGGCCGGCGTGTTTCAAAACAGCGAGCGGCGGTGTTTGATGCTCCTTGTGGAAGCGGAAGAGAAGAGCATTGATCGTGTTCTGTTCACGGATGAGCATTAAGCAAGAAAGATGAATGGTCTGGGCAGAGTAGCGGGTTGAAGACGGTGTTTCGTTTGCTACAAAGCGGCCTTCTCATATGGGGATTATGGTCATTATTTTGGGGTTATCACCTCAGTCTTATAAATATCAGAGAGTTACAATGTGTGTTCTACAAGTCCCTTGATGCTATGTTGACTGGTAGTGTCGTGGGTCTGGAGTACAGTCTTGTGGCTTGATATGAAGAAATTGCAGTATTTGCAAAGATTGTGTCGTTGATATAACACTTATCACGGAGATGCGGAGTCTTAATTCCTATGTTTCCATTTGTTTTCTTTGCATAGTCAAATTGTGACCCTTTCTTAGATGTTGTAGCGTTGAATATTGCTGATATCGGTGAAATTGTCCAATTTCAAACAATTTCTTGTTATGGTAAAATATCATCGTCTGAAACACTGCTTATCTGTTTGAAGATGTCCTTCTGCGATGGGAGAACACAATGGCACCTAATTGTAGACGTCAGCACCGTTGAGGAAGGTCATCATAAGATAATGTTTGGTATGCCTGATACCTAACAATCAAGTTGGTCTTAAAGGTTGATAGTCTTCTAGTCTTTCTATCCACCATGATCTTCAGCAAGACTCTGGAATATTCAAAAGGGCATTGAAATATAAGTGGAATAAAAAGGAAAACATTTGTTTGCCGGCTTCATCACCGTTCACTAATCAGAAAGGACGACAGGGTCAGAAAGACAATTGATATACACTCACTTTTCGCGCATCATTGAATTTAGCTCATACGGAAGAACTCGAAATCCTCAAACCGAGCATAGTACATGATACCAGTTATATTGAGTTATAAATACTTTTCAGAGAACACCAAAAGGACATAGAAACCAACGATGAGACATTCCACATACGCCATCGTACACATCACCCTCAGCCTATCCGCCAGCTGCGTCTACGCCCAAACCGATGCCTGGGTGCGCCTCAACACCGGCGACGTGCGCAAGATCCCCGTACTCTCTCCCGACAAGCCCATCGTCTCGGTCCCGCTCAACTCCGAAATCCCCGTAGAGTCAGCGTCCATCATCCAGACGCCAATCATCCCCGGCTACACCTTTGATCCACGAACAGACGGCAACCCAGAAAATGACCCACGAACAGACCAAACCCCAGTCGAAGACCTCTACCCACCACAGGACCCCTCCGCCCAAGCCCTCGGCAACGCACGCCACCCCACAGACATCCAACACGCCCTCTTCGCATGCATCCTCGAGCACCCAAGCTGGCAGCACCTCCCCCGAAGCTTCAGCCGCACGCGCGCCTGGGCCCGCCAGGCCACCGACCCGGCCTACGGCTACACCGCGCTCACCTGCTACATCGTCGCCGACCCGGCCGCGACGACGGTGGTGTGGATGGCGCGCGAACGGGGCCAGTACCGCGACTGGACCCAGCCGACGCGTGCGCAGCGGGACGCCTATTCGCCGGGAAAACCGCGCGAGGATGTCGTCATGCTGGTGCCGATGGGCGGGTCTGCGTCGGAGTCGGGCCATCGGTTTGGCCGGCCGGTGAATGTGTTTGCGTTTGCGATGCTGGATGGGCCGGACATGCGTCAGGTGGAGTCTGCAGGTGGTGCGTCTGGGGTGAGGGGAGATGTGACGGGGCGGGGACGGGAAGAGGAAGAGGAGGCGGGGAATGGTGGCTTCTGCTGGGTGTATGGTGCCGAGCGGGGTTTCTACTTTGAGGTCAGACCAGATGCGCCGCAGCGGGATCTTTCGCTGACTTCGGTGATGGGGTTGCGGTGTTTTGGGGGTGAGCATGTGCCGACGGATGAGCATTTGAGTCTTTAGCTGTTGTGTTTTTTTCTACTCATTTCTTGACCATTTTGATGTTTGGATTTGATTTCGTTCTTTTCTCTCTTGTAAATATGAATTTTTATAGAAGGAAATGTCAAACACTGCGTCATCTCTAATCGTTGAACAGTATTCGAATAACGATTTTATTTTTCAAAAGGTGACTTCTATTTTAACTTTGTGAAACTATACCGCATAACGTATCTCGTAAAGCTCTATGCCTAACCCTCACACTCACAACATCATCCAATTATTTAAACCATTACTTCTGCGTACCAAGCAAAACCAGTAAAACCGGAACAGCTCATCACCATCACACCATCTCCTCTCTTCATCACTTCTCAGCTCTCCCCCCAAAGATAGTCCTGCGGTAGTACCTCGCCTCCTCGATACTCTCCCACACATCCTTTTCCGCCACGTGCGCCCCTTCCTTTTGCGGCACTCCGCTCAACACTCCCTCCCCCTCCTCATTCCCACCCTCCTCATTCCCACCCGCAGGACACCACCGCCTCGCCGCCTCCTTCAGCGCACTCACATCCAGCAGCCGATACGGATGCAGATGCGCCAGCACGGGCGCCCACGGCTCCCGCGCCAAGAACCCGCGATCCGCATGCACGCTGTTGCCCGCCAGCAGCGCCACGCCGCGCTCGGGCACGTGCCGCTGCACGTACGCGAGCAGGTCGGCGGCAGCGCGGCCGGCGGGCACGGAGCGGGCTGGATCGGCACAGGCGGCGAGAAGACCGGAGGCGGAGTGCGTCCGGCGCGGCCAGGCGGCCATCTGCCGCAGCGAGGGACTGCTCTCGTCGGGTGCGTGGTAGACGAAGGCGGTGAAGGGACGCGGGTGCAGCAGGGTGAGCTGGGCGGTGGTGACGAAGCAGGCGAGGGAGAGGACGGTGTCGTGGGTGGGGGAGAGGCCGGTCATCTGGGAGGAGTTGAGTGGGTTGAAGGTGAGGAAGAGAGTGGAGAGGGGGAGGGAAGAATGGAGGGAGCGGGCCTTACCTCGCAGTCTATCCAGACGAGGGGTTCGTCCGAGGGTGTTTCGGGCATGGTGGTGAGAGTTGCACGGTGTTGTTGGAGTGGTGATGTTATCAAATATACGGGGATTGATACTTTTGAAATTTGCTACAGAGACATAATTAAGTATACATTTGCCATTCTGGATATGTAGATTGTCTGTTGGTATCTTCTTCTGTAAATATTATAATACTCAATTCCATTAACTGGATATTGAATGAATCTGGAGCTGATGCTGATGAACATCTCGTAAAACGCGATGCTTGGCAGCCACCACCGCCACAGCAGCGCCAATTGACGCGTCGCGTTTGGTTCATTAATCCACCAGCACTTTCTACTTTGCGCGTACAACACTCTACACTCTTCATCCTTCCAATTGCTTCAACTTCTATT
This sequence comes from Trueperaceae bacterium, assembly GCA_965214995.1. Taxonomy (GTDB): domain Bacteria; phylum Deinococcota; class Deinococci; order Deinococcales; family Trueperaceae; genus CBDCCT01. The sequence continues at coordinate 446,325 of CBDCCT010000002.1, read as the reverse complement.
TCCCACAATAACCCCATATTCGATACCATATAGTAGTAAGAACACCTACTCATCCCTCAATTAAGCAATTTGTTCATTCATTCTCCTATCCAATGCCTAGCACTTAATCCATCTCCACCCATCACTTCAAGTCAGACAGGCATGGTCTCGCACGCCGCCCGTCTCGCCGAGCTACGTGCCCTTCGTGCAGCGGGCAAGACCCGCCTGTCGACCTACCAGGTCGAAGACGACAACCGGCTGTACGACGAGGTCGACGAGGAGAGCTACAAGAAAGTCGTCAGGCGCAGGCTTGACGAGGATGACTTTGTCGTCGATGATAATGGCGAAGGCTATGCTGACGACGGACGGGAGGAGTGGGATGAGGGGAGGCGTGGTGGGTATGGACGCGGGAGTGAGAGTGAGAGCGATAGCGAGGCGGAGGAGGTGTTGAGGGGGAAAGCTGGTGAGTTTTTATCTTTTTAAACAAAAAGACACCATACCTTCATGCTCGCTATTTTCTAGCGGACTTTTTGTAGGAGTTGAGCTTTTCTTAATTTTATTTATGTGAGCTAGTTTAGTGTAACTTTGGACTGACATGACCATAGGAAAGAGAAAACGCGAGGAAAAGCGCGAAGCAAAGGAAAAGATTCACGCTGGCATCAACAAGTACTTTAGTGCAAACAATGTTGCTGCCGCTGCCGCTGTTTCAAAACCAAAGGTAGATTATATCCACCGAACCTTAGTAAGTATATGCTAACAAAAATTCCAGCCAGTTGCAACGGCAGAAGATGCCGCTTTCATGGCCAATCTGCTAGGTGAAGTCGACACCAACCTGCCAGCGCGCGTGCCATCCTCGCGCATCAGGACTGTAAAGTCGCAGTCTCGCCGTAAGACGCGTGTGCTCTCGCCAGCGGCTGAGGAAAATTTGGATTACCTCCCAACGAGAAAGGCAAAGCTGGTAGAAACTCCTCACATGCAGGAGACACCGCCTCCCTCTGACGCCATCGTTGCTGACACTGGGGATAATATCCCCCAGCTGGACGACGATGACCTTCAGATGGGCGACGGAGCTCCATACCCCTCTTCACCTGTCGACAAGATTGTCGAACGGAAACGGAAGCAAGAAGTAAAGAGAGAGGAATACGACGATGAGAATGACGATCTCATGGAAATTGCACAGGCCGTTGGCCAAGAAGCCCCAGCTGCTAGCGTAAACATGTCTGGAACCAGACCGGCACCAGCCGCACCCAAGCCCAAAGTAACGAAAAAGGATGATTACCCTAGCCCTCAAAGCTCTTCACCTACTCGTCCTGCCGCTGAGCATGCTGATCCGACAACATGGAACTATATCTCCGAGAAGCTCAATGTCATTAGTAGCCCGGCCATTGAGCAACAGACCACCGTCGGAAAGCTCAGACCGGAGGATGTGCTCTCAGAAGACGGAAGCCTCCGATTCTTCTGGCTAGACTTCACCGAAGTCAATGGCAGCCTTTGTCTCTTTGGCAAAGTCAAGGACAACTCATCCAATGCCTTTGCCAGCTGCTTCGTAAAAGTGGACAACATCCTTCGAAAACTGTATTTCCTACCACGCGGGCATCGGCATACGAATGGCAAAGATACGTCCGAGGAGGTCGAGATGGGCGACGTCTACAACGAAGTGGACGGGCTCATGTCGAAGCTGCGCGTGCCGATGCACAAGATCAAGCCCTGCTCACGCAAGTACGCCTTTGAGCTGGCCAACGTGCCGAGAGAGGCAGAATACCTCAAGCTTCTCTACCCGTACGACAAGCCTGCCCTGTCGACGGACCTGAGCGGGGAGACATTCTCGCACGTTTTTGGAACAAACACCACGCTCTTTGAACAGTTCGTGCTGTGGAAAAACGTCATGGGCCCGTGCTGGCTGAAGATTGACGCAGGCGCCGCTGACTTCAGCGCCGTCAACAATGCGTCCTGGTGCAAGGCAGAGGTACAGGTGGCCAAGCCGAACACGCTCACCGTGCTGGGCGAGTCTGAGAACCTGGATGCGCCGCCGCTAACGCTGATGAGCATCTCGCTGCGCACGAGCTTCAAGGCAAAGGAGAACAAGCAGGAGATTCTCGTCGCCAGCGCCCGCATCTACGAAGACGTCTCTCTCAGCGACACCACCCCGGCCGACAAGCTACCGAGCTCGTCCATCACGATCATGTGTCCGAACGGCAGTGACCCTTACCCCGTAGGCTTCAAGATGCTGGCGGACAAGCACAAGGGCAACATCAAGATGGTGAAGAACGAGAGCGCGCTGCTGAGCACGCTCATGGCCATACTGCAGAAGAAGGATCCGGATGTGTTGATGGGCCACCGGCTGGACGACATCGATTACGGCTTGCTCTTGAGCCGGATGCGCGAGAGGAAAACGCCGGGCTGGCATCGCATCGGACGCTTGAAGCGCAGTGCCTGGCCGAAGACGATGGGCAAGGGGAATAGCTTCTTCATGGAGAGACAGCTTGCCTCGGGACGGTTGCTGTGTGATTTGGCGAATGATCTTGGAAAGGTTGGTCACTTCGATCAAATGACTAAATTTAGACAGCAAATGTGCTGGATGTTGTAGCAGGAAGAAGGTGCTAATTTGAATTCTTTCAGTCACTCATGACAAACTGTCAATCATGGAGCTTAAAAGAAATGTGCGAGCTTGTCCTCGGCGACGGCAACGTACGCCGCGAAATCGACAACGAAGCCGCTCTGAAGACATGGGCTACAACGCGCGAGGGACTGCTCAAGTACGTCAAGTACTGCGAAGAAGACACCTACTTTATCGCCGCAATCGCGCTCAAAGTGCAGATGCTGTCGCTGACAAAGGTGCTCACCAACCTGGCGGGCAACTCGTGGGCTCGGACGCTCAGCGGAACGAGAGCGGAGCGGAACGAATACATTCTGCTACACGAATTCCACCGGAACAAGTACATTTGCCCGGATAAGATCTATGGCAAGGGCAAACAAAAGGCAGAAGAGGAGAATGCGGAGGGCGAGGAAGGGGCTGACTCGAAGAAGAAGGACAAGTACAAGGGAGGGCTTGTCTTTGAGCCGGAAAAGGGGCTGTATGATAAGTTTATTCTCGTGATGGACTTTAACAGTTTGTACCCTAGCATCATACAGGAGTATAATATCTGCTTCACAACGGTAAATCGGGCGAATTATGTAAGTCCAGTTATCCAATGTTCAAAAGAGCATTACAACAATGTCATCAGATATGCTGACACACCCCAGGCCGACGAAGAAGAACAAGTGCCCGAAGTGCCCGAGGAGCAAGACCAAGGCATCCTGCCACGCCTGATCGCCACCCTCGTCGGCCGCCGGCGCGAAGTGAAGAAGCTGATGAAGAACAAAAAGGCCACGGCCGACCAGCTCGCCACCTGGGACATCAAGCAGCTCGCGCTCAAGCTCACCGCCAACTCCATGTACGGCTGTCTCGGCTACTCGAAATCACGCTTCTACGCGCGCCCCCTGGCCATGCTCACCACCGCCAAGGGCCGCGAGATCCTGCGCAGCACCAAAGACCTTGCCGAAAGCGCGCAGCTGCGCGTCATCTACGGCGACACCGACTCGGTCATGATCAACACGAACGCGGACAATGCGCAGGAGGCGCTGAAGCTGGGCAACGAGTTTAAGAGGAGCGTGAATGAGCGGTACCGGCTGCTGGAGATTGATATTGATAATGTTTTCCGTCGGTTGCTGTTGCATGCGAAGAAGAAGTATGCGGCGATTAATATGGTGGAGGTGGATGGGCGGTATGTGGATAAGTTGGAGGTCAAGGGGCTGGATATGCGGCGGAGGGAGTATTGTACGCTGTCGAAGGAGACATCGGGGTGAGTTTTCCTGTATCCTTGTCTGTTTTTGATGTCTGATGTCTGATGATATGGTGGATCTGTATGGCTGATGAGTTGTGATAGGAAATTGTTAAACTTCTTGCTCTCGGGCGAAGAGGCAGATGTCGTTGTGGAGAACATCCACGAGTATCTCCGTCAACTTGCTGAGCGGATGCGCCAGTTTGAAGTGCCGGTTCAGAAATATACCATCTTTACTGTCAGTAGCCAAGAGGACTGATGCCTCACGCCGTATATCACATGCTGACATTTAGACGTAGCAACTCGGTAAAGATCCAAAGGAGTATCCAAATGCAAACAGCATGCCGTCCGTACAAGTCGCACTGCGGCTTCTTGAAAAGGGGAAACACGTCAGGGCAAAGGACGTCATGTCTTTCATCATCACGGGCGAGAACGGCGGCTCGGCAGAAAAGGCGGCGCAGAATGCGTGTACGCTTGATGAGGTCGTCAAGACAGGTTCGGGACTGAAGCCTGGTAAGTTTTACTCTCGATAACCAATCATCCATCCACCGAACATCTCTCTTTTCGTTATAAGAATACTAATAACGAATGTCAACACAGACATCGACTACTACCTCCACAAGCAAATCCTCCCGCCCGTCGAGCGCCTGTGCGCCCCCATCGCCGGCACAGACGTAACCCGGCTCGCCGAGTGTCTCGGCCTCGACACGAGCAAGTACCGCGTCAGCAGCAGCAGCGGCGGCGGCAGCGGCAACAGCACGAGCTACAACTCCAACCCGCTCGACACGGAGATCCAGCCTCTGTCGTCGCAGATTCCGGACGCGATCCGCTTCAAAGACTGCGCGCCCCTGCACCTTTCCTGTCCGAACTGCCATCGCACATCCATCTTCGCTGGCCTGTCGCCCTTGGTCCCCTCGACCTCTTCTTCCTCTTCTTCGTCTCTCTCCGTGGCTACTACCGCCACCGCCACACCAACCGGTATCCACTGCCCGCACGCCACATGCACCGCACCCATCCCCACCCTCACCCTGACCGCGCAGCTGGCATCTCAGATCCGGCAGCACACGTCCCGCTACTACGCCAACTGGCTTGTCTGCGACGACCCGGCGTGCGGCAACCGGACGCGCACGATGCGCGTGTACGGCCACCGCTGTCTCGGGCCGCGCGGCCTGGGCACCGGCTGCACGGGCCGGATGGTGCCGGAGTATGGCGAGAAGGCGCTGTACGAGCAGCTGCTGTACCTGCAGGCGCTGTTTGACGTTGAGCGGGCGAAGAAGAACGCTGGGAAGAGCAATGCTAAGAACAACAACAACAACCGTAATAATTATGGTGGTAGTAATGATGGCAAGAGTGCTGGTGTGCCGGTAAAGAAAGAGCCAGGAGCACACGCGCCAGACGTAGAAGCAGAAACGCAGGAAAAGGTATCGGTGCTGGCCGAACTGAACCGCCAGCGCTTCGACGCCGTGAAGGCGGTCGCGACGGGCTACCTCGAGAAGAGCGGCCGGCTGTGGGTGGCAATGGACGGCCTGTTTGGCTTTGCGATCAGGGCGCGCGCGGTGAAGGAGGCGAGGGAGGAGAGTGTGCGGAGGGGGAGGGGGAGAGCGGTAGGGCTGGATTGCTGAAAGGTATGTTGGGCTGAGGGGTGTTGATTTAAGTTGAGTAGGGAGGGAGAAGTACTCTTTTCGAGTGTTCTTGCGTGTCGAGAGGAGATGTTTTATTGTTTGGGTATTTTTATGTGTCTGGTTGCAGATGTCGATGGAGTATCTTGGATAGAAACGAATGTAGCATCCAAAGCTTTTCTCACAGTCATTCGTATTTTGTCATGGGCATTCTGTGCTGTTTTTCCATCTCTCCTATTTCTAATGCTTTCAAAAAGATGTGACAGCCAGCATGTGTGTATAATCATTTCTCGTAGGTCTAAAATAAGATTAAAACTTCAATAATGATATACTCATCCAATCAACCCAACAATAAACCAAAACACAAACCCCAAAACCATCACCCCAGCTGCTTACTCCAAAGGTAAATAGTAAACGCTAAATACAAAATCCAGCGTCCACCCACTCTCCCCTCACCCTTTTCTCAGCCCAATCCTCACTCCCCACCCCTTCCCGCCCTCTTCTCCACCGCCCTCGCCACCGCCCGCCTCCACACCTCCACGAAGCGCCAAACGTCCACAAACGAGTTATACAGCGGCGCCGGCGCCACCCGGACCACATCCGGTTTCCGCTCGTCGACAACAACACCCGCTTGCGCCAGCACGGCCATGACTTCGTCCAGCAGGCCAGGCTCCAGCCGGATGCTCAGCTGTGCGCCGCGCTCGGAGGGGCTGGAGGGGGTGATTAGGGTGTAGGGCTGTGTGTCTTGTTTTTCTTCCTGGTGACCGTTCGATGTAGCTATCGAAGCGGTTGCAGATGAGTTTTCGCAGTTGGCGAGAGATGTGTGCGATGGCGTTGAGGTATGAGCATCGTGCAACAGTAAATCCTCGAGGTAGGCTGTCAGGGCGACGCTCTTTGCTCGGAGGGCGTTCATGTCAGTTTCCTTGAAGATCGACAGCGTCGCGAGCACGGAGGTCATGTCTAGCGCCGAAGGATTCGACAGCTGAAAGCCAGCGGCGCCGGGACGCGGGCGGAAGGTCGGCTCCATCTGGAAGCGGGTGTTCTTGTCGCTGCCCCACCAGCCGGCGAGGCGGTGGCGGAAGGGTAGTCGCTCTGACGTCGGTTTTGTAGCCTCGTTCGTTTTCGTCGTACCGTTTGGCGTGTGGCTAGCTGTGCTTTCGCCTTCGTTTGCTTTCGAGTTGGTACTGTCAGGATGGTGGTTAATGTGCCCGTGTCGCTCGTGTACGAACAGTCCGCCTGTTGCTCCTGCACCGGCGTTGAGGTACTTGTACGTACACCAGACGGCAAAGTCGACGTTCCAGTCGTGCAGCTGCAGCGGCACGTTGCCGGCGGCGTGGGCGAGATCCCAGCCTACAACGATGCCGCGTTCTTGCGCGTACACGGTGATGGCTTTGATGTCGAGCAGTTGGCCGCTGTAGTATTGGATGCCGGGGAGCAGGAGGACCATCGTGTCTGATGCGTTCCTGTCGATAATGGAGTAGATGTGGGAGAGCGGGAGGTATGGAGATGTCGAGTGCGGTGGTGAGACGAGTACGAGCGCATCGGCAGGGCTGAGGTTGTGGTGGTAGATTTGAGATTCAATGGCATACTATACGCTTGTCAGTGATGAAAGTACTGGGGATATGTTACGCTTTGTGAGACCCTAACAGAAGTAAAAGGGTGGATAAGGATAAAAGCGTACATGGTCACTAGGGAAAGCCTTCTCCTCGATGATAATCTTATATCGCTTCTTCGTTGGCCGGTAGAAACTCGCCATTGCCAGATGCAAATTCCCCGTCAACGTGTCCATCACGGCAACTTCCTCCTTGTTCGCACCCACCACCGTCGCCATTCCCTCTGCTGCTGCATCGTCCATGTCGATCCATGCTGGCGTGAGCGAATCTTCAAAGGCGCTAAAGTGTCCTGTCACGGCTTTGCTGGCCCAGGTGTCCAGGTACTTCTGCACATACTTCTTTGTTCGTCGCGGTTGCAGACCGAGAGAGTTTCCGCAGAGGTATATTGCCTCATGGGAGTCAGAGGTGTTGGGTGTGTGATCTTCTCGAGAGTCAGCATTCGTGTTTCTACTTTAGTTGCTTGACTTGCATGCTGAAAAGGAGAGAATATTACCTTGAGCTTCAATCTTCTTCATCTTCAAGTCGCTCCGCGAAGGAATTATAAATTCATCTCGAAGGTGGCGTAGTGGATCTTTGGCGTCTTGTTGACGGGCGTAGTCCTCCGAGCGATCAGTCAATGGACCCTTCTGATAGGATTTGACTGTATCTTGCACTGAATGCGTTTCTAGAGAAGGTGCCATATCTATCATGTACTTTTCTCTTTTCTAATATGGGGATATTAATATCTCTGATATGCAATTTGAGGAAGCAGATACTAGACTTTTATAGAGAAGTCATATCGGCTTGCGTCGGTATTGAAATGTTGTGGCTAAAGGTCGAGAACATCAGCCACGATCATCATCGTCATTAGCCACAATGACGATCATTCGTAGAATTTCAAAGTAAGCGCAACATCACATTTATTCAAATTTATGCTGAAAGATATTTGATATCAAGAGATTCTGAGTAGAAACATCATCACATTTTGATAAAGATGCAATCATCTCGCTATATCTGTAGAGCTTGTCTGCTCAGCATTAGAAGCGCTCGTCGATCAGCTCTCCCAAAGAATTCACAGGTCTCTCACTCAAACTTGAGTACATCATCCATATCGAGAAATGCTATTATTCTTACCAGACCGATGGTAAGAGAGACCATCAGATCAACTCAGCTCAACAGGCAAGGGCCGCTTCTTTATTCCACATCACATCAACTCCAACAACTCTCGAACACAACCACGACCATAACATTATCTCACACAAGAACAAGACCATTCTCAAGCACCGCCAACCCCTCCCAACGCGCCACCGTGAACCCCCGAAAAGATGAAGACGGCAAAGAGATGGAAATCGAGATAACTCCACGTGCCTCCAAGGTAAGTCTTGATCTAACTATTCTACCAAAGTAATCATACCCTTATTTCTTCCTCTAAATCTCCGCACAACAGCGCCTCCTCCAAATAATGCACAACGACGCCAACCCCGCCCTCGCCCTGCGCGTGCAAGTCGAGTCCGGCGGCTGCCACGGATTCCAGTACCTGATGTCGCTGACGTCGACGTCTGAGGTCTCGGGCGCGGACGATACCGTCTTCGAGTCGGACGAGGGTGCGCGTGTCGTCATGGACGAGCCGAGCCTGGAGCTGCTCAAGGGCAGCAAGGTGGACTATACGACGGAGCTGATTGGCAGCCAGTTCAAGATTGCGGACAATCCGTTGGCGACGAGCAGTTGTGGGTGCGGGACGAGTTTTGACATCAAGGATTGAGTGGGTGGGTGGTGGAGAGAGGGGGAGGAGAGAGAGAGAATGAAAGAAAGAGCGACGGGAAAATGGTGAAATAGGGGAAGAGAAGAGAATAGTGGAGAGGGTGGCAGTGGAGCGGAGAGAATGGATGAAGAGAAGAATATCTTATACGATACTGTACCGTACTAGAAGAATTATCAATTTTATGTCTTGGAGAACGGTATACCTAGATTGGACAGGGCTTTGGAAGGGGCATTCACGAGGGTTCAAGCATGTATATATCAGGAACAACTCTGAGAGATTTAATTTCATGTATCTTAATCAAGTCACCGAGACTCATCTTACTTCCATTACAAACCTGCTTCAGACAGCTGACTTACATGCACATGCAAGACCAGCAAATCGATCATACGTAGCTAAAGACAGAAGCATATGATGTAGAAGCAAGCAAATGCGGTAACCACATGCCAACCATGAGTGCTAGTGCTGCTACCACGTCAAACTTAGAACATGCAACATTCGAGAAAGAACTAGCGTTAGATTCAGAAACCCTAGAGAAGAATCCTACGATAATACACGGCTGAGTGAGTAGATGCTTGGAAAGTTTTGAAAAAATAAAAGGCTGGCACATGAATAGCGCAGTACAGAACAGAACAGAACAGAATAGCCATTCCCGAGCAACTTTCAGAAACCCTGCGGCGCCGTTCCGACCGGAGGCATGAACCTCTGCCCGCCAATTGCCGGAATGCTATGCCTGGGTAAGGGACTGCCGATTTCGCCCACCGCCGATCCCGGCAGACCGGGTGTCGGTCCTTTGCCGTCAGTCTCGTACTTCACCAGCGTCCGATCGGGTCCTTCCTTCTTGACAAGAAAGTATCCGCCGCCGTTGTGCGAGTTGCCTTCCGTCTCAAAGATTTCCATCACCTCGTCAACGTTAGCCGGAATCTCGTTCGGTGCGCGCACGGCATCAAGCTCCCGCAGTATGCCCCTAAGCTCATGGAAGCCGTCCGCGCTCTCCTTGCTTGCGTTCAGCTGCTTGCAAGCCTGACATACCATCAGCCGCAGCGAAACAGGTCGCGAAATGCTACCTCGTGCGGCTGTAGGCATGCCGAATGCATTCGCGTTCGTCCATCCAGTTGGGTTCGGCGTGCCCCAGCTTGGCGCAGGCGAGATGGCAGCGCTGCCAAAGGGCACCACGGGCGTGTTCCAGTTCATTCCGGGCGCTCCTGGAGCTGCGCGGTTGAACGGTTCCACCCGTCGATGACCTGCCGGCTCTGAAAACATCGGCGACGTTGCAAATCCGAGACCGCCTGGATTTGGAGGCGCTGCCAAGCTGGCCGCTCTGCGCGGAGCTGGCTCGCCAAAGAGCATTGTGTCGTCCGTGTCAGCAAGTAGAGCACTGCTGCCAAGATGGTTGCTGAGATCATCGACATCCGAAAACGCCAGGTTCTTGCTGTCGTGCCGGCCTTCTTGGGATTTCGCGCTAGGAGGTCGCTGGATCGGAGCGGGCCTTGCGATTGGTTGCGTCGCTGGTCCTGACGGAATGGGGTCAAAGGGTGCCTTATCTAGCGTTGCAGAGTGTTGTCTCGAATGAGATGACATTGTATCCCTTGTGATGCCAAAGTTTTGGATAACATTACCCATACCTACACCATGGCTTGTGGGTGAGAGAGCCGGTGGACCATCAAGCGGAAAGCCTCTACTTTGCGGCACCATGCCAAATGCATTCATACCCGCGTGCTGGCCCGGTATTCCGGCTTGACCAGAGAAAGTCCGGAGTTGATTGCCCACAGGTGCTTGCTGAGGAAATATAGGCATCGGATTAACGCCCATCTGCGCCCGAGGAACAGCATTTGGAATAAAATTAGCTTGGCCATGTTGCTGATGAGCAGCCAAATTTGTATGCAAACCGGTCATTCCGGCAGGTAAGCTGGGCTGGGCACCAGTTGGAGGCGATATAAGCTGTATCGGAGAAGACGGCTGGGGATGATGTAAAAGAGGCATGTTCTGCGATATGTTTGGATTCGCAGCAAGCGGCTGTCTGACCTTCAAATGTGCCGGAATTTGTTGTTGCTGTAGTGGTTGCAACTGCGGCTGCTGCTGCTGTTGCTGTAGCGTCACGTCTTGCGGCGACATTGGCTTCATAACACCTGGTGCTGCATTTGGAGTGTTGGGAGAAGAGGTGTGAGAGCCCTGATGCGAATTTTGACGTGGTTTTACTGGTGTTGGTGCTTTTGGTATCGCTGGCGTTGCAACTTGAACATGAGGAGACGGCGCGCCGCTTGAGGTAGCCTTCAGAGATAGTCCTGGCGTAGCTGGTAGGGCAGGTTGCGATCGCTTCCTTGAGATATTTGATGCCTCTTGATTCGCATTAAGCAACTTTTCTTTCTTCACGCGTTCCTTTGCCTCTCTATCAGCCTTCACTTTTGCGTCCTTTTCCTTCTTCTCCCGTATCTCTCTCTCCTTGGCTTCCTTTTGCTTGACCTCTTTCTCTCGAACCTCTTTCAGCTCACGTTCTTTCTTCCTTGCTTCTTCACGTACTTTCCTTTCAGCAAGCCTCTGCTCACGTTGTTTTCGCTCCGCTTCTTGCTGTCTATCTCGTTCTTGTAAGCGCCGCTGTTTTTCCACTTCTTTCTTTTGCTTCTCCTCTTCCTGTGCCTTACGCTCAGCTTCCTTCTTTTTCCTCTGCTCTTCCTTCTTCTTTCTTTGCTCCTCTTGCTTCTTCTCTTCTAGTGCTTTGGCGGCAGCTTCTTCGGCAGCTTTTTCAGCCTCCTTTCTTGCTCGTTCTTCGGCCTTCATCTGCTGCTGCTGCTTTTTCTTGTCCTTCTTCTTCTGAGCATCACGTGCCTTTTTTGCTTCCCGCACCTCGTCCAGTCGTGACTCTTCTTCCAGCTCCTCCAGTAACTTCTGCTGACGCTCGTGCGCAACTTTCTCTCGGTATGCAGTCAGTACACGTTGCTCAAACATTCGCGCTGCGAAGATCTGAAACATTCTCCGACCCTCTTCCATACGTTGTTCTTCGGTCATTGTGTCCTAGGGGAATTTATTAGTAACATGACAAATGTATCCTTCTCAACTATACTTACAGGCTCATCTTCTTCATCATCATACTCTTCATCCTGACTGTCATACTCTTCTTCGTCCTCGAAGTCTTCGTCGTCTTCTGGCAGCGGTTCGTGATTATGGCCATGTGCGTTTGGTAATGTTGGCGGTGCTAAACCATTGGCGGCAAATTGTGCTTCTTCCTCTCTTTGCATTCGACGTTCAGCTAGCTGTTCCATCATTTCAATGAATTTCTTTCCGTCATTTTTGAGCAGATCGTCGGCAACTGTTAGAATACCACCTAAAGAGGTGTCAATATCATGAAACAGCGGTTAAGCATTATGCTGTACGAAAGTAATACCTTTCACAGTTAAACTGTTACCAAAAGTAAAAAAGTCTGCTGCTGGTCCTCTCAATGGTCCGTGACTTCCATCATCACTATCTTCGTCATCGTAACCAGCATCGTACTCCTCATCACCTTCTTCCTCATCACCTTCATCCTCAAGATCGGCAAGGTCATGCACACCTGCTTTTGATTCCAGCGGTGAAACCAATGCAGGCATTCGGCCTGGAGAGAATTTCCTTCTACCAAATCGTCCAGGAATTTGAGGAACAAAGGTTGTGTCATCCAAGACTTGTTGGTGGTTTGCATATTGTTCGAGTTCTTCGTAGTAGGCATCATACAGTACTTCCAACTCTTCCTCAATGGCAGTTCGCTTCCGGCCACATACTGTACAGCTACAGGTATGCTTTTGTTGTTCCTTCATCTTCCTCAGCACGGCTTCCTTCTCGATTTTGACCAGGGATTTTCGATCCTCTTCGCCAAGAGACAACCAAAAATCCTTTATTCTCTCGCGTTCCTCTTGAGTCGACGTATTCCAGATCTGGTCTTTGGAGTTTCTGTGCCCGGAGCGAAAGTTAGAGTTCGGAATATTCGAAGGAGGTAACGGTGGCGGCGGCGGTAACGAATTAACCGCAATTCTCATATCACGACCGTGAACCCCATGTTGCTCCTGATTGGGCTTGCTCTTCTTCTTCTTTTTAGACTTTTTGTTACTTTCAGGAGATGTGTAATCATTTATGTAACGTCCATTCGTATCACCTGCCGAATAATCATATGACTGATAATCCTGGTCTCTCTCGTCTTCCTCCGACAGATAAGTCCTATCACCGTTTGTATACTCGTAATAGTTTCCATCATCCAGCCCCTTATCAGAATATTCAGCAATTGGTCGCGTTCCTCCTTGCTGCGAAGGATGAACTTGAGTGTCACTGTGACCTGAAGGGTCTTCGAAAGTCTCTGACTCATGTTCTGACGACTTGAGGCTCTTCTCTGCGGCCTGGCGAGCAGCTTGTTTTGCGCGTCGTTTTGCCTTTTTCCGATTCACGCCGGGAGGTCCAGGAATGCTGCTCGTTGTAACAGCTCCATTTCTTGAAACTGGATCCGAATTTGCAGGCGTAGGTGCTTGTTTAAAACTCTGTGCCATTTCTGAGAGGTTTTATAAGTGTTAAGCTTGATGTGGGACAAGAACAAAATGATTTGCTATGTCGAACGAGTGGTAGAGAGTAGGATGGAAGGAAATAAAGTTGAGGAATGGTTGCAAAGACAGATCGAAAGGGCTAAATTAGATCCCTCTTCTTTGTCGTCGTCCACGTTCCAGTCGGTCTCTCTCATCAGACAGAATAGAGAAAGCGTGTCAATGTAGATATTGTGGATTAAGATGCTATTCTCTTGAAGAATAAAAGAAGTAGTGGTTCATTGATGAGGTTCAATACAATCTTTGTAGACTGTTAATGGTGAGACTTAAAGGCAGCGTTTCGACACGAGGTAAATTACGGCCCAAAGGGGACTAGTGTATCGATGCTTTGTATTAACCAACTTGTGCCTGTCACTCTCCCCACCTGAAACACAGCTCTCCCTGCTTCTTCCGGATTTCCTCTATTCTTTCCCTATAGTCTTCTATATGCCCCGTTGCAATTCCATTCAGGGCTGATATCTTACATTCTATCATCAATTGAGAGCCAAAGAACCTTCTTTCATCATAAGCTCTTCTAAACTTGTCCGGACAGGTTTATGACAGAACTTACCAGATTGCAATCGAATTTTCGACTTTACGACATCTTCTATCGTGAAACGGCGCGGGCGATACCGTTTTCTTATTCATAATACAGCAACAATACAATCTTATCTAGATTGCCGTCGCTACTCAGCATTTTTGCGGTCTCCGTTCAACTCTTGTACGATTTTACACGCGTCTGTGCCTTCTGCCGATGATAATTTAAGAGTCCGCTTTGAGTCCTGGGCGACGTTGACTTAAAGTACAAAGAACTTGTGCCTACAAGACAGAGACGTGTGAGACAAGTGTTTACAGAGTATCCACAGACAACTGGTGTCTGAAAAGTTCTTTCAACCATGTCGCAGCATGATGCAGCTGTGATGCGCAGGTATGCTATATTGAATTCTTCAGATCGTTTTCTTCTCAGCGCTGGGATTGTGTAAAGCAGCTATCAAAGAGATAATTCTCCTTCGACACACTCCTTCTTCCTGGATGCATTTGAATGCGCCACTCAAATCCGCTATCAACACGATATACTAAGACACTATTTGTATCAAAGCGTGTTTGCGTATCTGAAAGTCGTGTATTAATCTTAGTATTCGCTTACACATACGTAACAGGAAGCTTGTAATTATTGGTGATGGTGCCTGTGGAAAAACCAGCCTACTCAGCGTTTTCACATTGGGTTTCTTCCCGGCCGTAAGTTGTCTAACAACTATATCCTCTACCTCTTGCTAACGAAAACTTTAGACATACGTCAGTATAGCTGGTTTCATTTCGCTAAAGAAAGCTTTTCGTGTGTTAGCTTCAACTAACGGAGATGAACTAATATAGGTTCCCACCGTGTTCGAGAATTACGTGACAGACTGTAGAGTGGACGGCAAATTGGTACAACTGGCACTGTGGGACACAGCGGGTCAGGAAGATTACGAGAGACTAAGACCGTTGGCATACTCCGCCGCCAACGTGATTCTCATCGGCTTCTCTGTCGATTCGCCTGATTCTCTGAATAACGTGAAAGACAAGTGGTCCGAAGAGGCACGACGGCTATGTCCAGATGTACCCATCATTCTTGTAGGACTGAAGAAAGATCTCCGCGATAATCCAGACGCGCAAGAAGACATGAGAAAGAAGTCGCTCAAATTTACGACGCCAAAGGCCGGCAACGACACGAAGGAAATCATCGGCGCGAGGAAGTACCTTGAGTGCTCCTCGCTGACGGGCGAAGGCGTCGACGATGTTTTTGAAGCTGCGACCAGGTCTGCACTTCTTGCTGTCGACAAGAAACGCGGCTGTTGTATGATTATGTGAATTATTAGTGATTAATGATGATATGGGCGTTGGCTGCAAAATACACACTATTGCATGATACGGTGTTTGTTGGGAGTCTTTCATCTGTTGTCTCTTTCCGCAATTTAAGGGTTGTACTTTGTTTGGCTCTTGAGAGAAAACTCCAGCGGTTTTTATTATTACCATAATTAATCTAATAATGTACAAGATGCCAGAGCATCATCAAAACACTATCAACACATACTTCTCCAGAGACTGGAGCTTGTCAATGCCTTGAAAAAATAACTATATATACTGCACGCTTGCAAAAAATAACGATTTAGCTCCTCTGCCACTCATGATTCCAGCCTTCCTTTGACGGATAATCGGTCTGACACTTTGCATACTCAATCGGAAAGCCTCTCCATATCCCTTGCTTCTGCATCGCCGCTCTATACAACCTCCCTGCCTCTTTGTCACCATTGCCATCGTCCTCTTTAAGCCTGAGGACCTCACAGGCCTCCGCCATGCTATTGTACAGTCTTTCCAGCTCAAGCTCCTGAGCCTTGCGTCGCTTGTGTTGGTAGAGCTGCCATGCGCGATGAATAGTCCAGTGTCGGAGGGCGCGGAGACGTGAGAAGCGCAGAGGTCTTGGAATTTTGTAGTGTTTAAGATGATAGCGGATGCTTCCTGTATTTAATAGTCAGAATAGTGCGACTCAGCCAGAATGTCAATGTTTCTTTTAATTCCATACGTATTCGCGGGTCTTGCTTTTGAGCTCCCTTCTTGCGCTTCTGAAGAGTCGGGGAGGTTGAGAAAGCTGCTGTTTGTTGGAAGATGGCTTGTCGGCGTACATGGTCTTGAGGAGATGAGAGGTTCTGCGAGAGGCGTTGTCTGCGGCACGGCTGGCGACATGATGAGAATACCGTCCTTATCAGAGCATCGTGACTCCAGCGGACTACACTCATGCCTGATGAGGGCTCGACTGTTAATCACACAGTGAATGATTGATGCTGTAGAAAGCTTCCAAATGAGCGGGCCAGGCGTATTGTAACAACTCTTTTCATTACAATTTTTCAATGCCATATTTATTTTCTGAGCTAGTCCGAATAGACTCACAAGCGCCAAGAGGTCAAACTGGCGGGTAGGGCTGAGAGACCCCACCAGGAGATGCAGTGGACTGCTTTCCCTGCATTTCCATCTCATGCTTAACTTTCATTATAGAAATACTCATCCTGTCTTTACTTTAGTAATAAATTTTTTTAAGAAGATCCCAAGCCTACAATGGCCCATAAAGATCAGATAGTCAAGGCTTCGGCCAAGTATCCGAAGCCTGAGAGGACATTTCAATATGGAACTGCCGGAGTAAGTATTGTTCAAAGTGAAAGTCTTCTATCAGCTGTGTACAGATTGCTCATGATGTCTCGTCAGTTTAGAATGAAAGCGTACGATTTCTAACTTGAGAAGCTTCATCACGTCCTGTCATATCATTATACCGTTGTCATAGCTGACGTCTTTCTTACTTAGAAACCTGCTCGACTCGGTTGTCTTCCGAGTTGGACTTCTGGCAACGCTAAGATCTCGAAAGCTGAGTGGCCAGACAGTTGGTGTGATGATAACCGCAAGTCACAATCCGCCCGAAGACAACGGAGTGAAGCTTGTGGATCCTATGGTATATATTCAGCATCATTGGCCTGTTCACTATGAAGACACCATTACGCTAAACTTTTCTGGTAGGGTGAAATGCTGGAGGTAGATACAACGAAACCTTCATAAGTTAACTTCCCAAAAACCTTCATTAAGACGAAAATCTCTAGGCCTCCTGGGAAACACATGCTACCACTCTCGCGAATGCTAGCACGGAGGACGAGCTTGTCGAGATATACACGAAACTAGCTTCGAGCATGAAGATAAACCTGGATGATCCAGCGAGAGTCATCTACGCCCGAGATACACGCTCCTCAGGCTCTACTCTTGTAGCGTGCCTCGTCGACTCGTTAAAAGCTACAGGTGCAGAATATACTGATTACAAGCTACTGACCACACCGCAACTGCACTATATCGTGCGCTGCATAAACATGAAAGGCACTCAGTACGATTATGGTGTGCCGACTGAGGAAGGTTATTACAAGAAGCTGGGTACTGCTTTTGCTCAGGCCATGAATGGGCACAAGGCACAAGGTCATGTTACTGTCGACTGCGCGAATGGAATCGGCGGTCCAAAGCTAAAGGAGTTGACTCGCCATCTACCAAGTCTGAGCGAGGGAGGTGTTGAGATCAGGATAGTGAACGACAACGTCCACCAGCCAGATAGCCTTAACAGCCAGGTACGACTTAGCCTTCTGATTAACTAACAATATCCAAAAGCCTGACAAGCATTTTAGTGCGGAGCAGACTTTGTCAAAACCAACCAACGAGCGCCTCCCGCTTCCAGCATCACCCAACTAGAACGGTGCGCCTCTCTCGACGGCGATGCCGACCGCATCGTCTACTACTTTGTCGACAGCGACTCCAAGTTCTGTCTCCTGGACGGCGACCGCATCGCCACCCTGGCAGCCTCCTTTCTCGGCGACCTGAGCCGACAAGCCGGCCTGGGCGACTCCATCACCATCGGCGTCGTCCAGACGGCATACGCAAACGGCGCGAGCACGGAGTACATCAGCAAGAACCTGAGTCTGCCCATCATCTGCACGCCGACGGGCGTGAAGCATCTCCACCACGCGGCCGCGCGCTTTGACGTTGGCGTCTACTTTGAAGCCAACGGCCACGGCACCGTGCTCTTCTCCGCCACCGCGCTGAAAGCCATCGCCACGCACGAGCCCATGTCGCCCGCGCAGAAGACGGCGCTCGACGCGCTGCAGGCAACGACGGAGCTGATCAACCAGGCCGTCGGCGACGCCTTTTCCGACCTGCTCCTCGTCGAGCTCATCCTCGCGCACAAGGCCTGGAGCCTGCAGGAGTGGCTGAACAACTACGTCGACCTGCCGAACCGGCTCGTGCGCGTCGAGGTCGCGGACCGGAATATCTTCAGGGCAGTTGATGCCGAGCGCAGGCTCGAGAGCCCCGTCGGCGCGCAGGAGGGCATCGATGCGTTGGTGGGCAAGTACAAGCAGGGCAGAGCGTTTGCGCGCGCAAGCGGGACGGAAGATGCGGTGCGGGTCTACGCGGAGGCCGCGACGAGGGGGGAGGCGGATGACTTGGCGCAGAAGGTGGCGGGTTTGGTACGGCAGTATGGGACCTGAGTGAGAGAGGCGAAGTTGGCATTCGATTGAAAGGAGGAAGTGCGATGAAGTGAGATTGTAAAAAGTTTGAGATGCGGAATCATGGTTACATGTTGTTCATAAAATCAAATTGTAGATATGTTCGCGGATGCTTACAAAAATGCTTGCTGGGCGGGAAAAAAAAAATTTGCTTGTTGACTGTTAACCTCTTGTTTTACTGCCGTTGCTTAGAGTAAATATGTAGGACTGTGGCACGGAAAGATGATAAGTGAAGCTATGTTTACATTACCTGTCCATTAAGCTCATAGAAGCGTCGAGTCTTTATTCACGTGGAAGACTTAAATTCTGAACCCCTTAGCCTTAGCCTTACTTGGTGGTCAACCATACACATCCGTTGATCCCGTCATTCACTTCTTGAGGGTTATACATTTCGCGAATATCCCGGAAGTGTGAAGCTTGAAGTTATTCTCCTCTCCAAGTTTCTGATTTGAGATTGGTGTAACAAATTCAAGGTTTAGCGTGATGCCATACTCTATATTATCTGGCTCATCTTAACAAGGAGCCAACAGACGATCCATCTAGTACTGTCTGTAGCTACACTACTCCTAGCACAACTAAGTAAATGAGATGATGACGATGATGTTACAGAGATATGCATAGTATGCCAACAGGTCCAGTATTTAATAGAGGAGACCATCCATCTACATGATAAAAGGTAAATTAAAAAGTTCAGGCAATGAGGTATTCTGTTCAGGAACAAAAGGAGAATGCGGCAACAGTAAAAGCAAACACCCTACACCCTCAACAGCTTCGCCGCATAACTCGCCACCAGCCCCTCCGTCGGAAACGACATCTCCTCCAGCTTCGCCGCATACGGCGTCGGCACCTCCGCGCCCGTCACCCGCACCGGTGGCGCATCCAGATAGTCAAAAGCATACTCTGCCGTCAGGGCAATCAGCTCGGCGCCGATGCCAAAGGAGGGGAAGCCTGATTCGACGGCCATCATGTGGCCGGTCTTCTTGACGGACTTGACGATTGCCTCGATGTCGATGGGTTTGACGGAGCGGAGGTTGATGACTTCAGCCTCGACGCCGTACTTCTTCTTGAGTTCTTCGGCAGCGGTGAGGGCTTGGCCGACGCAGCGGGAGAGGGTGACGATTGTCAGGTCTTTGCCCGGTCGTTCGATCTTGGCTTTACCGAACTGTGAGGATTTTGTTAGTTAAGAAAATTCGAGTCATTCTGTTATGGTTATTTTGTAATGAGGCGAAGCTTACGGGCAGGATAAAGTCACTTTTCTGTGCTTCTTCGCTCATGGGGAATGATTGACCGTATAGCAGCCTGTACATTAGTCAGGGGATGCGTTAGTAATCTCTTCAAGATACATACTCGTTCTCCAACACCACTACCGGGTTCGGATCGCGTATGGCTGCCTTCAGAAGACCCTTTGCATCCTCGGAACTGTACGGCGACACAACCTTCAGTCCGGGAATGCTTCCATACCAAGCAGTGTAGTCTTGCGAATGCTGCGCTGCCACTCCGGCAGCAAAACCGTTCGGTCCTCGGAAGGTGACATTGCACGGCTGAATGCCCCCGGACATGTAATGTGTTTTGGCTGCGGAGTTGATGATCTGGTCGATAGCTTGCATGGCGAAGTTGAAGGTCATGAATTCGCACTACAACTCGCTTTAACAACTAGTCCGTGTAATTGACAAACATATCTATATGAAACATACAATCGGCTGTAGTCCAGCGAGAGCTGCTCCAACAGCTAGACCTGTGAAGCCTGCTTCTGTGATCGGGCTGTCTATGACTCTCTTCTCGCCGAACCGATCCAGTAATCCCTTTGTGACTTTGTACCTATAAACCACAACCCATCAGTCCCAATAATTCAATCGATTCATGAAGGACTCTTCATTGGAGCTTCTCTAGACTTCAAGCTATTCATGGCAAACACTCACGCTCCGTTATACTGCGCTACCTCCTCGCCAATGATAAACACCTTCTCGTTCTGCTCCATCTCTTCGGCCATGGCTTCATTCAGAGCATCTCGCACCGTCATCTCCTTCACTCCGCTCGGCGTAGCATAAGTCCGACATTTCTGTGACGAGGATAGCTGGAATGCTGTGCAAGGTGAAGATAGGCGGCTTCTGATGGTTGGATTTGAGAGGGTTCTTCGGGCGGGAGTTCGGAGTAACCGTGAGAACGGCATTGCTGCCATTTTTATGATCGTTTGAAAAGGGGTGTAGAAAGAAGGAGGTAATTGGAAGGAAGTCAATTGGTCTTCTTGCTATTTCCAAGTCGTTGCGCTTCGTAGATAATTTTTCGCTATGTTCATCCAGTACAAAATTATTGGCTGGGCTGTTGGGGTTCCGCAATTGCCAAGCTTGTCAAATGGCGTCCATACAACTCTTTGTCACGGCAAAAAGCCCAATTCAACCAATGGAACTAATAGCTTATATCGTGATACTCTTCGATACAGATTATGCCCGTTCAGACCTTAGTAAAACTATTACATTCGTTGAAAATCTATCCTTCATTCTTGTTCTTATGATCGAGTAGCTAATTGATATATCAAAATACACATCTCTCATAATACAGAATAACATTTTCAATTCCGCAGGAGAAATCACGTCCTCACGTTCCATCTGCAGGACCTGATTTCCGACCAACCATAAGATACATTGGAGTAAATAACTTTTCTTTACCTCCAGCAACGAGACAGTCTGCAGCTTGCGCAAGACTATCACCAGTCTTTTGACTACCTGCGGGAGCGAGCTTGACATATTCAAGTGCACCAAGAAAACGATGCACAAGTCCACGTCCGATCTTTGTCATTCGTACGATGGTAAAGATGTCGCCAAAACTGCCTATGTATCTGAGATCGCCAGATAAAGGCCAGTACCACGGAACAGGATCTTTACGGTCTGCAAGATCTTCATGCAGTTCCAGTGTGAAGCCTGCTTTGCGCATTGCGTCTAGAGCCACTTCTATCTTTTCCATGTTCGATATACCATCGCCTTGCTCGATACCTAGTCGAATCTCGCGGTGACGAGGATTTTTATTGTCATATTGGTCTGTCATGAGCCACTCGTACACCCCAAAGACTCCGCCAGGTTTGAGCACCCTGTGTATCTCGGAGTAGATACCTTCAAGTGACGGTGCATGCACTGTTGCTTCTATTGCATATACTGCATCAAACGAGTTGTCTGGAAATGGCATTTGCTGCTACTGTTACTTTTTATGTTTCCAGCTTTAGTGTGCCTACATACCATAAAGTCACCCTTCACAAATTTTAAGTGCTCTGACAGCCCTTCTCGTTGGGCATATGTCGTAGCCCTCTCTATCTGGTAATTATTGTTGTTTATACCGACAACGTCAATACCGGCAAATTTGACCATCTCTCGCGCCGGTCCTCCAACACCGCAACCCACATCAAGTACTTTCATGCCCTCCCGCAGCTTCATGACATGAGCAAGATAGTGTTCATGCCGAGCTATTGCTTGTTTAAACGATTCCCCGTAGGCAAAGCGGCAGAAGTGGAATGATGAACCCCAACCGTACTCATAGAAATCTGTAGCAATATTGTAATAACTATATCATGGTCAATTGAAGAATCGGTTCTTAATGGATGTAAGAGATACATACTGCCGCGTCAAAGTCGCATATTCTGCTCTCCTTGCCTTCTCTACCTTAGCATCTTTTGCAAATCGCCGCAAATCCCTTAGCGGAAACTAACCTCCCGCGTCTCCGCTGTCTCATCTCTGGCGCTCTTATTATCCCAATGCTTAAAATATTCATCAATTGCAATTTTTTGGGCATCCGGATCTTTTCTCATCATGGCGGTCAGACCAGCACGCTCTTGCATGGATTTACCGTGTAGCGCCTTGTTGAAAGATTCATCACGCTCGTGGTCCTCTTTTTCGAGAGCAGTTGGAGACATGATTAGAAACTTATCAGAAGCTGTGAGAATGTTTTTAAATAGCCAATTGAGAAGTCAGAGCAGTATAGTATTGATTTGTAAGTAAAGAAAGGGAAGAGAACCAGCTCCTAAAATAACAAAGCTGTCAGCTAAGCTCCAAAGTGTTTGCGGACAGGAGCCAGCCATCAAAGGCGCCACACCAAAACGGCCTTACGCCACACCGTTCATTAACACTCGCCAAACAATTTACACTTGATCACGACACAATTCCTGATCTTGACCAAACATGCCACCGCAAATAAAGCACGACATTAACAGGTCAGGCTGGGAAACTACTGATTTTCCTTCCGTATGCGAGCGATGTCTACCGGACAATCCATTCGTCCAGATGCTAAAGGAAGACTACTCAGCAGAGTGTAAGGTAAGTCACGGACTGAGCAAGTGCACCAAAGATAAAAGCCATTCGCCAACACTCAACAGATATGCACAAGGCCTTTCACCGTATTTCTCTGGAAGGCCGATCGCAATGCGCGCCAGAAACGAACAAACATATGCCTTACATGTGCCCGACTGAAGAACTGCTGTCAATGCTGCATGCTAGACCTGTCCTTCGGGCTGCCTCTCGTCGTCCGAGACGCTGCGCTGAAAATGGTAGCGCCGGGCCCGGAAAGCGCCATCAACCGTGAATTCTACGCGCAGGAGCACGAAAAGGAGATTGCAGAGGGTAGAGGGGGAGTAGAGGCCTACGCGAAGACGGATGAGAAGGCGCGAGAGCTGCTCAGAAGGCTGGCGCAGAGCGAGCCATACTACAAGCGGCAGAGAAGGCTTGAAGCGAGTGGTGAGAATACGGACGAGGCGAAAGCTCTGTCGGCGTCAACGAGCACAGCGGCTGGTACGAGACCCATGCCCGGTCCTGTGCGAAGTAGAGGGGGGAGGGGTGGAATGAGAGGAGGAGGAGCTGTCAGAGGCAAAGGGAGACCGGTCTTTCCAGGCACAGCGCAATTACCTCCTGGACCGCAAGATATTCTACCACCATCCGATCCTAACATCACATCTCTCTTTGTCACCGGCGTTGAAGATGATCTACCGGAACACGAACTACGAAAATTCTTCTCAAAATTTGGCACGCTTCGATCCCTCGTCTGCTCACACCGCGCTCATTGCGCATTCATCAACTACGTAAGCCGTCAGACTGCAGAAACTGCCGCCGAGAGCTGTCAGGGCCGAGCGGTGATTCAAGGATGCCCGCTGCGAGTGCAATGGGGAAAACCGAAGGCACTTGATACCATGGACAGAGATGAACGGATAGCGCTGGCAAAGGAAGGACGGGAAACAATGAAGGCTATAAAAGCGAACAGCACTGCTACGCCAGGCGCTCAGACGGGTCAGTACGCAAAGAAAGCGAGGGATGAGGAGCTGGACAGGATGAGTGATCTCCCACCACCTCCTGGATCAGGGGACGTTCAGTATGCCAGCTTAGCGGGTAATTGAACGTCTTTCATCACGAATACGCATGTTGCATTTACTGGCGTTTTACATCTTTGGGACATCACATGGGAGAGAATCAAGTGGAAGGAAACTTCTACAGGCGTACTCTTGTATCGAATTAGACCTTGTTTTTCAATGCTGCTACCGTATTCTGCTTCCCGGCAGCCTGCTTTATAGTTTCGTTGCTTCCACGCTGTGTATGTTCGTGTATGCGTAGCTCTGCCGACCACATCGTAATTAGCCTATATCAAGATATCAGGTATCCTTTAGATTTAGAAGTCTCACTGAAACGCCCACTCTCCTCAGTCTGCTTTCCCTGCACAACGTTTTCGCGTAACACTTTTGCTACCGCTTCAGCATGTTCAATTACCGCAAGGGCCTCGTCTCCACCCGATTGTAGATGTCTGCTTTCGTCAAATTTCTTACGGGCTTCAGTCTGAGCTGCTGCGAGTCTGAAAGTGTCACCTTTTGGGAAATGTTAACACACAGGAATTGCGCTCCCTTGGATGAGATGTCCTGCTTACCTTCAAAAGCGAGTCTGGCGGAGCGTAACAGTCCTCTGTAAGCTGCAAGTGCCATGCACTACGGTTCAGCAAATGGTTGTATACCTGTGTTGACGCTAGTCGTGGTAAGGAGACTTAGAATCTATAGATTGAAGTAAGGAAATGGATCTGCTTATGTTTTGCACTTTTTAACTATATAGGAGAGCTATTTTTTGTGCGCCAAATTACCTCTTGGCAGATGCAATCAGGCACAATATAATATTTAACGCGATAATTATCTACAACCTAGTGCAGATTTGGTGAATTCAAAATGAACACCATACAAATCTCTCTACCTTTACCGACCTTGCCGGAAGGATGGTCAGCGCCCAAGAATTTCAAAAGCATCGGACATCTTAATGCACCCGTTCAGCGTAATCTTGAACCTGTCGGTCCTCATTTTCTGGCACATGCCAGGCGAGTAAGTCAATTAGCTTAGCAGTACAAATTCTATTAATGTATGGCTAATCTTTTATATTTAGAAACGTCACAAACGAACGTTCTCCGAAGATGAACGCATCTTGGCCCAAGAAAACGTCAAGAAAGTAGAGGAAGATGATGGCGGGGAAATCAGCGAGCCGGAGGACCCGTTGATGCTCCAACGTGATCCGAAAGATTGGAAGGTGTGTATAGTTGACTGAAGTTTTATGCATATAGTATGTTGAACTTATTGTTCTATGGTGCAGAACCAGGACCATTACGCTGTGTTAGGACTTTCGAAATACCGCTACAAAGCAAGCGAAGAGCAAATTAAACGAGCGCACCGAAAGAAAGTGCTCAAGCATCATCCAGATAAGAAAGCGGCAGCAGGCACCACCGATGATGATTCCTTCTTCAAATGCATTCAGAAAGCTACGGAAATACTGCTGGATCCTGCCAAACGTCGACAATTTGATTCTGTAGATGAAGGCGCAGACGTAGAGCCTCCGACAAAGAAAGAGACACAGAAAGGAAATTTTTACAAGCTATGGGGACCTGTGTTTGAATCAGAAGCTCGATTCTCAAAATCTCAGCCGGTGCCAAAACTTGGAAGTGAAGATAGCACAAAGGACGAAGTGGAAACATTCTACAATTTTTGGTATAACTTTGACAGCTGGAGATCTTTTGAGTATCAAGACGAGGACATACCAGACGACAATGAAAATCGAGATCAAAAACGTCACGTTGAGCGCAAGAATCAAAATGCAAGGAAAAAGAAGAAAACAGAAGATACCGCAAGGCTTCGAAAGCTAGTGGATGATGCACTGGCTTTGGATGATCGCATCAGGAAATTCAGGAAAGAAGAGCATGCGCAGAAGAACAAAAAACGGCTGGAGAGAGAGGCCGAGGCGAATCGAGTTGCAGAGGAAGCGGCAAGGGCAAAGGAGGAGGAAGCAAGATTAAAAGCTGAAAAACAGGCTGCTGAGAAAGCCGAAAGAGCTGAAGGCAAGAAAGCCAAAGAGGCAGCAAAAAATGCAGCAAAGAAGAATAAGAGAGTAATCCGAGGTAGCGTCAAGGATGTGAACTACTTTCACGAAGGTGGTGATGTACCGTCTGCTAAGATTGATACGACATTAAACGAAGTTGATCTACTGATAACCAAACTAGAGATAGATGAGCTAGCAAGTCTGTCCTCTAAATTGAACGGGAAGAAGGACCTGCCTGAAATTAAAAGCATTTTTACAGCGGAGGCGCAAAGGCTTGTCGATGCCGGAAAAGTGAACGGAGGAGATTTAAGCATAATCACTTCTTAGAGTGCAACAGCGTCCTACCGTGATTTGTTCGAGATTGTAAACAATTGAGAACTACATTAATAGAAATTGATTTCTGTTCTCATCTTATAGATCTGTGTTGAATATATGCTAAAACAAACGTGGTATGAGTCTACTACTTTCACGTGCTAAGCGCATTCTTGTACTTTTTTTCCCATAGCCCACTTCTATTCTCTTACACTTTTTCAATGGAATTGAAGGCATCAGAACTACCCACATGTGGACCATCAAGCGCGCTGGTATGACATATTCGTCGTCGTACAAAGATCGCCTACCGCATCTACGTTTGCCTGCTCTAGAAATTTCTTGAGCTTTATGTCAATACTAATTTTCCGAGTCTCTTCCATGCCACTTGATGCTCGAATGCTCTATACTTCGTAAACTGTACGCAGTCAAAACCCTAGATTTCGAATACTGCTACAATTACATGAGAAAGACTTATAGTATTTCTAGACTTCTTCTCAATGATCGAGCCTCGTTCGGTATCGATAGCTTTCAAAGATGACTTATCACATCGCCGCACGTCAATTCAATTTGCGTCGCCAGTAAAACCGAATACTATTGGCTACAGCTCACGAGCGTCCTCGGTTCGACGGAAGAGGCTATCTTCACCGCCACCGCCTCCGTAAGTTAATAATCTTGTATCTGGCAAATCTCATCGATCTTCCGTCTATTTTCTCAGCAAGTGGTCTTTACGCCAGTGAATTATCTGCATGTCATTTGTCTGCATGAATGACCAAAAAGCTTACAAGGTTTCGCATAATTCAGTGTGTTTCAACCCCGCGTCTCATTTGATACTTTCTCCGATAAGCGTGATTCGACCGCAGTCACGGAAATATTTTCTTATACACTAACGAGAAAGCACAAAGACTACGAGTACACCAAAAGATCTCGCACCTTCCTGTGCGGTCTTGACGCCAACGAACACTCTGATCACGCTCTCGAATGGCTTTTTGACGAGCTGGTTGATGATGGTGATGAGATAGTTTGTCTTCGGGTGGTCGAGCGAGACTCGAAGATCGCTGGCGAAGCCAGTGTAGAAGATGGTAGATATAGGGATGAAGCGGAGGCGCTGATGAGCCGAATTCAGGAGAAGAACAGGGAGAATAAGGCGGTTAATTTGATCTTGGAATTTTCTGTGGGTAAGGTACAGAAGACGATAGATGACATGGTAAGCCATCATTTATGTTAAGATATATCAAAAAATACTGATCCGTATAGATACATCTTTACGAGCCTGCCATACTCATCGTTGGTACAAAGGGGCGAAGTCTTGGAGGCATACAAGGACTTTTACCTGGCTCAGTATCCAAGTACTGTTTGCAGCATTCACCAGTACCTGTCATCGTCGTGCGGCCCAATGTAAAACGGGACAAGAAAAAACGCAAGCGGAAGGGCGATCCGAATAGATATGCCTACAGGGAGTTGCTGGAGAAGAGTGGTTATGTTGACGGGGATCTTCATGAACAGGATTTCAAGGACGAAAAGACGTCAGCTGAGGGTAAGGAAGCTGAAGCTTCTGCGGTTGCTGATGCTATAGGATACGATCCGAGAACTGGCATTGCTCGATTATCAATTTCAGAAGCACAAGAGACACAGAAGAGCTCGACTAGCCGTTCAGGAGAGAGCTCTCCCGAAGACATGAAGAGTCCTGGGATTGTAATGAAGAGTCCGCGCATGAGAGATGAAAACAGTCCAGATGAGAGTGAGGAGAGTAGCGAGGATGAAGATGAAGATGAAACTGACGGAGAGATTGAAGCTGTGCCGGGCCATATTCTGTTGCGAGAAAGCGGCGAAGATCAGAAGATTGATGGGGTTTCATGAGTGGTTGGGCTGAATGAGTGTCCAAAAAGTATGCGGCTCGCATCAACCCGAGATTGCGTTCATACATTTCTCTATCTACGGCACAGCAGTAAGCGTCAAATAAATCAACGATCAGTAATCTGTTAAAGTCTGAGAAAAGAACGTTATCTTTCCTCATTAAAGATTGAATTAACATTGAGGTGGAAGTGATCCGCGAAATTTATTCAAACGTATTAAACTAAAATTTTTGAATTTTTTCTATCTTTGTACACATCTTCAATGATATATGTAAAGTTGGCCGATTCGAGCTTTAACATTTGCTGGGTGATATAAAAAGATAGAAGATGCAACGTCATTAGGTTCAAAGCAAAATATATGTGTTCTACACAAATCGTTGAACGACAAAACAATAAGACTAGATGTCGTTATAAGTGGCTGGCTTATAGCCTCATCCATCTACTCTGCTATTGTGGATTTGTAAATAGACACGTGACCAGTGCACTAATGGGGGAGATGATAGGGACAGTAACCAGCTAAACCTATTTAGAAAACCCAAGTATAGTACCTTAACCCTAACCCTAACCCTAGTAAGAATCCTAACCCTCTTCTTAGGGATTATATTACTACCTATCTTAGGGTCTAGCTCCCTATTATTAGAGGTGTTAAAGCCCTATCTTAAGGACTTATAAAATATTTAATAAGTCTATAAGAAAGGGTAAAAAAGGGTTATATAGATTAGGGTTAGGGTTAGGGTTAGGGCTAAGGTACTCTACTTAGGCTTTTCTAAATAGGTTTAGCTGGTTACTGTCCCTATCATAGTGGTTACTGTCCCTATCATCTCCCCACTAATAATTGAGGCTAGTTTCTGGAATATCCCCATTGCAAGGTTCCATTTTCTTAATCAATTGCGTAAATTACCACCGGTGCCATGCACACATTCAAGAAATAGTGAAACTGTGATTACGATAAAATTTTCTTTATAATGATTGTGATCTGATATTATCAGAAGTATGCGTATATATATTTGGCTAGGAAACAAAATGATCCAGCATCTTGATCCCTTTTAAACTCTTCATCACATATCTCAATGCTCGGAATGAAAAGGTTGCCAGCAACCTCAAATCTTATTTATCGCCTCGTCAGTCATTTCATCCACGACCCTGTCTGTTTCAGCGTCAGCGTCTTCTGCTTCCGTATCATATCTCCCGACAGCCAAATCAGCATGAGTGCCATGCTTTCTGTGATATGCCTTCAATGCCGTGCTCGTTGCCTGGCTGTTTATTTGTAATTTCAGAATTCGGTATCTACCATCCACCAGTTCCCCAGCGTCGATTCTTAGCTCGTATTCGTGATCTTTTACTTTGGCGGGAACTATGCGACTTCCCGGATTCCACGGTGATTTGAATTTGTTTGTCAGGTTGAAGTTGTTTTTGATTTTGTTGATGTTTTTAGCTACGTGTTTAGACATGGCCTGATCTAAGGTAAAATAGACATTATTCTTAGTACACGCAGTAGGATATAATGTTAATAGGAACGACTTACTTCAATAAAATTTTTATAAGAAAGCTTTTGTATACAGTTGATATTCTAGAGAGGATTAGAGATAATTCAATTCTGTTCTAAAGTCATTGGAAATTGTCCAGTATTTATAGATCTAATTCATATCGTGATTGCTGCCTTTGAGCATAGGAGGATGTTCTCGAAACAATTGCCGCCAGCATTCTCCTTCATTCTAACGTCTCCGCGAGAATCTTCCACGGCACGGGTGTTCACAATTGAGGATGATATTACTGAGGCTACGTGTTTCACCATGAAGAACTGGAAATTGGTCAAATATACTTCCGAAGCAGCAATTTGTGGCACAGTCAAGAAGCCTGGAAAATTGTGTCATCGGGCAAGACTTGGCTCTTAAAAGTTTCGAACTTAAAAAAGTAACAGTATCTTAATGGTTCTTGACTCAAGGGAGTCAGATTGCCTGTAAAATGTTAGTCTTGTATTGATCCACTAAATCATGTAACGCTCACTCATTTGAACAATTGTAGAAGGTAGGATACTTTTCTTTAGACAAATTCAATTATTTGATGAGATCTAAGGTCTCACTATATCTCCATAGCTAGACAGAGAGAGTGGCTCTCTATCGATTCGTCCACTCCTTCGATCTTCTTCACTGTGCCTCTCTTACCTGTGCCTCAGAGAGATGCTCGGAAAACTACGACGACTGCTTTGGCGGACTATACCTTCCACACAACAAAAAAAAACAAGCTTAGCAACTCATAGCTCTAGACGTCTTCAAACAGCCTCTAGCACAGATAACAATCAGCACCTTCCTAACCGTGAGTTCCGACGACATTTTCTCTGCAGCAGTATTGACCTCTTATTCACAGCAAACGACCCATATATATACACGTCTGGCCGCTGGCTGCATCGTGACAAGGAGCAGCGAGAAGCTCGATACATTAGGTTCAATTTCTCGGCTCTTTGTAAAAGGGCTGTAGATGTGTGTGATGGAGCTTCGAAAATTATCGATTATGTGAAAAGAGAAGGCAATTTCAATAGAGTCTTCATCATGCACATGGACAACGGAAAACTTGTCGTGGCCAAGATACCGTTCCGTGTAGCAGGGCCACCAAGGCTTCTTACCAACTCCGAGGTGGCAACAATGACCTACAGTACTATAACTTGCACGAGAATGTTTATGAAGTAATAAGCTGATGCATATTGCAGTTAATTCATTTACGAAAATACCCGTCCCGAAAGTTCTTGATTGGAGTGATGACGGCAATAACAAAGTTGGGACGGAATACATTATCATGGAGCATGTTCCCGGTTATCGGCTGCAAGAAATGTGGCCTTCCATGAAACTGGCTCAACGTGTATCATTTATAAGAAATGTGACAAAAATGATAGTAGAGATGGCAAAGCTTTCGTTTCCAGCATATGGAAGTTTGTATTTCTCAGACGCGCCAATCAATCCGGAACTCAAAGTTCAGATTGAAAAAGGATTTTGCATAGGACCTCATTGTGGCACACAGTATTGGAATTGTGCCTTTGGAGAGAACCGCTTTTATGGTAAAACACCGCCAAATAGGGGACCATGTAAGTTGCTATTTCATATAGTTTACATCCATACTATAACATAGAGTTCTTACACACGATGAATAGGGAATACATTTGAACAATATTGTTCAGGTCTTCTAGAAAGCGGCCTTTCGCGCATTCCGCCAACGGGAGACTCGGTGGATCGGCCATCTTTTCACGGTCATGTTAACGATCACTTTGAGCTACTCAAAATCAGTAAATCGATAATTACAGAGTTGAGCAAGGATCCTAGAATTCAAAATGTGGCCAATCCCATTTTGCTACATCCTGACATACACAAAAGAAATGTTTTTGTTTCGGAAAATGATCCGTGTCAGTTGACTGCAATAATCGATTGGCAGTCTACTTGCATTGAACCAACTTTTGTCTATGCGGACGAAACTCCAGATTTTGTTGAAGATCCTGCTGCTGATCTGTCGGATGTGGAAGAGATCATATCATCAGATAGCGACGAAAAGTCAACGGTAGAGGCAACAAACAAAACTGTAACAAGAGAGTCAAGACTTGAAAAAGTCAAAAAGAAATACGGAGAGGATGGTTGGCTATGTATACAGGTATTTGAGGTTATGCTGAAAGGTTACTATAGAAAACTTCATGAGGCTAGAGCCATGAATCAAACATTGTTGAGACTTTTCAGTTATTGCGGCAGGTCCTGGAAAGATAGTGCTGCAGCACTAAGGTCCGAGCTTGTTGATGTTTCGCAGCAATGGAATGATCTGGGACTTCCTGGCTCCTGTCCCTACCATCCTTCGTCTGAAGAGCTCGCTGAGCATAAAAAGCAATTCGAGGACTTTGAAAGTCTTCAAAAGCTGAAGTTGACGGTGCTGAAGTTGATGGTCGATCACGGCCTGAATGCAGATTCAGACGGGTGGGTTCTTGCTAAGGACTGGGAAGCCTCGAGAAAGATTCTCAAAGTCTATTACGACCTGTACATGGAAAGTGCGAGAGAGACAGATACTAGCGAGAGTGAAGTTAAGCAATTTTGGCCGTTTGATGAAGTGTATAAAATAGCATCTACTTCCAGTGACACCCAGAATAAGGAATCAGGGGTGACTTGACCTCTATGATTACCATTCAATTATTTGTGCGATTTCTTAATTTTGGACTTTGTATGTAAATTTGTACGAATACAACTACATTTCGCCCCTCTTCATTCGAAAGATTAATGGGCCAGAAATGTGGCTTTTTATAAATTTTGGATGCTGATCCTCCGGTAATCTTTCATGTGATTGTCTGAAGGTACGGAGCGACTCCGAAGACTTGGCACAAACCATTCACGGTAGTTGCAACGTCTAAAAGTTCACTTCAATAAGCAGCGCTTTGTGTAAGTGACAGCTACCGGGCTATATCACTACAACGTTTATAAATGACAGTCACAAGCATCCAAAGTACTTGGATATATATCCCTTATACTTAAACAAGTACAACTGAGCAGCATCACCCACATGACGCCGTTCTCACACTCCGAAAAGGATGATACCGGCAGGCGAAAGCGATTGCGACGAATGCGTTCCTGCATACCTTCGCGATGAGGAACAAGCCAACGATGGCAAGAACACTTCGGCCTTTGCCGCCGGCTTCTTCTTGTTACTTTCTCTTCTCGCCATTCTGGCGATAATAGCATCGCTCGTGCTCAGATTCTTTCCGGTGTTGGCAGGCGATGCGCGGAGTAGGAACCGTAAGTTTTGCTTCTTTGATTGAGGTATATACAGCGCGAGAAGAGTAGCGGAAAGGCGCGCATTACAGAGACCTTTCCTACTTTAACCGTCATCATCGACGAGGCGTAGACAGAATAGCAGGATCTTTACGAGAAGTGTACTGACTTTTTGGTTCCTGGTACATAGTCAGGTTACTCTTCGGCTCAGCATGGAATCGCAAGCGCGCCGTTGCGCTGACACTATGCATCACCATCGTCCTAACCGCCTTCTTGACCGAGCTTATTCTGTGTGAAGTTGCAAAGTGTCTTTCGGTGGAGACGCGTGGGACGGCGATGCGCGGGACGATGTCGTTGTTGCTGTTCATATTGGTTCTTGTTACGCCTGCGTTGGAGATACATTCCATTGTCTCCTCTATGGTGAGGAGTGGTCATGGTAACGATGGCAGCAGCGGCAGCAGTAGTGCTCGTGCTGTAGAGAAGGGCAAGAGATGGGTCACGTACTTCATGGACACGGTTGGGATGGCTGGCTGGTTAGTTGCTTACTGGAGCGTCGGATATGTCCTATCGAGCAGGCAGACAGAGTACAGCATCACAAACTCGCGCACGCTCATGGAGGAGTATCTCAAATGTACCGGTGTCATTGGAATATGTCTCATGGCTTCCCTGTCAGGGTTTGCAGCTGTGAGCGCGGTATGGCAGACGTTCGGACACAAGGCAAAGCAGGTATGCATCTAATTACCCATTCTATACCACCTTCCTATTTCTCCTTCACCTCCCCAACTCGACAACATAACTATTCTAACATATACTCACTCAAACCAGGTAACCGAATCCGACATCCAACGCAAGCAGTACGGTCTCGAAGCCACCACCGAAATGCTCGCCAGCAAACAAAACCGGCTGCAGGCCCTCAACCGCAAAAGCTCCCAACCCAACAGCGACGGCGCCAACATCAGCAACAGCAACGGCTCCACCAGCAGCAACCTCTTCGTCCGCACCTTCAACTCCATCCGCGGCAGCAACAGCAGCGACCTCGCCGAGCGACGTAGCCTGGAGCTGGAAGTCGCCGGGCTCGAACGCATGCGCGACGTTCTCTCGCCGGCGCTGTACGCCGCTCAGGCACGCCGAGCCGCACAACTCTACGACGCCACGCCGATGGGGCGGCGGGTGGCGCTGCTAAAGCGTATCTTTGCCGTGTACTGCGTTCACAGGCTTGTGACGACGGGGTTGGCGGTTGCGGTTCGGGGGATGAGGACTCTCGTTAGCAGTCGCCTGTCCGTAGATGGTGCGTCTGAGGCTGGTCCGCTGGGCGATAGTTTCTCCTACGGTCAGAACGGCTTCGATGCGAATGGCTTCGACGCGCAGCAACGCGGCAGAGGCATCTTCTCGTCATCAGCCGCTTCGACCGACCCGATCAACAGGGTGCTGGCATTGCTGGCGCGACACGTCGACCCGACGCTCGATCGCGAGGCGTGGAGCCGGCAGATCAGCTTTGCGCTCTCGGGCGTGATGCTGCTTGCCTCGGTGGGCAGCGCGATGCAGACGTTCCTGCTGCTGTCGCGCCTGGCGCCGGCCGGGCTGCTGAGGCAGGCACGCGCGAACCTGGCGCTGTTGGTGTCGCAGGTAGCGGCCACGTATGTCATGGCGAGTGCGCTGCTGCTGAGGAGCAACCTGCCCAGACACGTGGGCGATGACATTTCGGATGCGCTGGGGATCGGGCTGGAACCGAGGTTTGTGGAGCGGTGGTTTGAACGGTGGTTCTTGGGCGTGGGCATTGCAACGGCGTTGGGCATCTGGGTTGGGAAAAAATTCAAGGCGTCTGATTTGGATGATGATTTAGATGGTGAAGATGTAGAGATGTACAAAATAAGTTAATGCCCTGTTATCAAATTCTTGCTCATGGCAGCGATCTTTCACTCAATGCTAAAAGGAACCGTGATCGTTGCAATTGGTGAAGCTTGTACATGATTTGTGAGATTCACTAGCACCAAGCCATTGTATTCATGAAAAATGATAAATATACAGCATCAAAGCATCATCCATGAAAAGAAATGTTTGAATTCATCAACCCCTCTACTTCTTCGACGCTGCCGCCTCATCCGCCTTTGCCTTTGCCCTCTTCTCTCGTGGCCCAACATTACGAGCATCTGATCTCGCGATGCGAAGTTTGCGGAAAGCATTCTCCTCGCTGGGATAATCAGATACTTTGCCTTCCTTGATCTCCACAACATTCCTGATTGGCATTGCCGCGGCGGAGCTAGTGATGATGCCTTCCTTATCACGCACAGCTTTGATATCTTGCATTGACGAGTCGCCATTCTTTGGTTTGCCAGCCTTACGGGGGAACAGTATCAACCGCTTCTTGTAGTCCTTCAGCCTCTCCACGTTGGCCTTGAGCGACTCTTCAGAGAAATTCTGCCGCCGGGGATCTACCGAGATGCCAACTGTGCGCGCGAATTTACGAGGAATGCCAGCCGTCTGGCTCCTCATCAGCATCTCAGATCTTCTTTCTTGATTTTAGCTCACCTTCAGTTCCATTAGAGTGAACCCCCTTCCGGGTCGAACTCGTCGGTTATACTTGATAGTAGGGCATCGTACAACTGGCCGTAACTTGTCTACCGGTCGTGGCGCAACCTTTGCAGCCTTTGCAATCCTGTTATTTCTACGTCGGAGTTTGCGTCCTGGCTAAGGTCGTGCAATAGCATTAGAACAGAGTTCATTTTCAATAGGGCTCAGCATGCACTCGCAGGCGCCACTGCTCTCAACGATATGAGAGGGGAGTTACCTGGTCAAAGTGCATGCGCACACGACGCTGCCAGTCCTTGTGGAAATCTGTGTATATGTTAGTCAGACATGTAGAAACTTAGTATATTTTACTCACGGTTGTGCGGAACTTGGTTGTTGTGCTTGATTGTCTATCAAATCTTAGATCAGCATTTATTCCTAATTCAAGTTCTGTTAGGGATGAATTGTACCATTATGAGTGTCTGTTCTGAGAATTTTCTTCAGGTTTAATAATTTGAAGAATTGTGTGCGTAGATGAAAATATTCCGAATTGCCGAGCCATGCCAACAGCCACAGTCACAGCTGAGCCACAGATGATATAAAGCTCATCCAAAGGTGACAGAATAATACATTTGCATTTCAAATGATGAATTTACGTTTTCGCACAATTAGAGAGGTTACTCTCCATAATAGTCATATAAGCTTCTAATTTTGCTAACAAATCTACATCGCTTAGCCGTATGTTTTCGAAAGACTGTTATACTAAAGCTACGTGGTACTATTGAAGTAACATCAATAACGCAAAAGACACTGGAAGCATTACGCTGTTCACGTTTGAACAATTGTTAAGCAACGAAAATATCATGTCCCTAATTTTAGTATAGCTGAGACAGTCATTAGCTCGTCATGCTACATTCAGCATCATTTAACCTTCTGCATCTGTTCATAGTATGCTTTCCAACCAAGTTCCTTTAATTTGGAGCCTTTGACGGCTATATTTTCTTCTTTTGCCTCACCTGCATAATTTTGTACCAACATCATGACAGTCTCATCGAAAGCACCAAGTATTCGCGCTGCTAGTAAGGCCGCATTCACGCTGTTATTGATTCCAACAGTAGCGACAGGTACACCTATTTGCGATCAGTCACAAAATCTTGAGAGATGTTCAATATTCATAAGCGGAGTATCAAAGGTATACCTCGAGGCATCTGTACAATGCTGTGTAAACTATCGACTCCGTCCAGGGCACTTCCTTTAACAGGGACTCCAATGACTGGTAAAGTAGTATACGCAGCAGCCATACCTGGCAGGTGTGCGGCGCCTCCAGCAGCTGCAATTATCACTTTTACGCCCCTCCTAGCAGCTGACGAAGCATATGCAGCCATTACTTCTGGTGTGCGGTGAGCGGAGGTAATCTTGACTTCATGTCCTATTTTAAAGTAATCTTGAAGTAACTGTAACCCTGGTACCAGTATCTTCAGATCACTGTCTGAACCCATAATAACGCCTACTACTGGTTTCAATTCGTTACCAGATAGTGCTTCTGAGGATATTGGGGCAGTTGCTGAAGCGAAGGAAAACTCTCGTTCACTCTCACCGCATGTGAGCTTGATCAGAGGTTCAATCATTCTTTCGACGTCGTACATCGTTTTTGCAGTGACCGTGATATGACCCATCTTTCGCCCAAGTCGACCGTCTCCTTTACCGTACAGATGGATACCAGTATTTGGGACGGACAATGCTGCGTTGCTGACTTTGAAATGTGCTTTGGGATCCGAAGCACCTAGAATGTTGAGCATAATAGAGGGATCTCGGAGCTCAAGGCTTTCCTTCGGAATCGGCAAACCAACAATTGCGCGAATGTGTGCATCAAACTGAGACATCCCGCATCCCTCGATGGTATAGTGTCCGGAATTGTGCACTCTGCAAGCTATCTCACATAGCAAAAGCGAGTCATTTTCGAGGAGAAACATTTCTACCCCAAAACAGCCCAGGCCGTCGAAAGCTGCCACTGCCTTGCGTGCCAGAAGCTGAGCTGCTTGCTGAATGGGCTCTGCCACTCCTCTAGGTGGAGCATACACGAGCTTGCAGATAGAGTCTTCTTGAACGGTTTCGCACGTTGGGAACGACAAGACGCCATCTTTGGTTTTCACAACCATAACCGCTAGTTCCTATAACCTTTAACCCATATTCAACAGTAGGATCGTCAGAACGTACTTTTCTGAAACTAGCCCACTTTTCAGCGTATAGAGGTCGTCCTTTCAACAATTGCAATGCCGAATCAAAGTCGGATTCTTGACGTACAGCAACATTCCCTTTGCAAGAAATCAGACAGAGCAGCGTATGCGAAGAGCAAGATCAATACCCCGTCCATCATAAGCTCCAGTTTTCGACTTTAGCATGAAGGGCAATCCCAGCCTCTTGTGCGCCGCTTGAAGTTCTGCAACAGAGTTCTCTTGCAACTCCACATGCTCTGCCATAGGAATTCCATGCTCTTGCAGGTGGCACTTCTGCTTGAACTTGTCTTGAATTATTCTGATCGTTTTCCATGATGGTTCCGTCCGGGCTTCTGTCTCCACACTCTCCAAGGCATACGTATCAACATGCTCAATTTCGGGAGTGAGGATATCGCAACGCTTCGCTAGCTCTTGAACTGCCCGCTGATTCTTAAATGATCCGTTGATGTGCCCTTCCGCGCCATTGATCTGCTTTGCAGGCGAATTTTCAGCATCGAGAACGATAGTACGTATATTCAGACGATTGGCGGACTCGACCAGCATACGCCCCAACTGACCGCCGCCCAGTATTCCGATAACAGGCATATCAGTCATCTTCAAAGGCTGTTCGTATTACGTTTGATTGAGATTGATTTTGATTTTCAAAAGCACCTTCAGACGTCATATTGTATCTTCAGCACGATAGTTTTAGTCTAAGAGTATCAATCAATTTAATGATCACAGACCAGAAGGATGCCATCGCTGTATCTGTTAATCATAATTACTAGTAACGAATAGTTGGTGAAATTTTAAATAGCTTCTAATAGAGAGCCTAGTACCACTAAGGGCAATAGTTACTGCGAATGCACCACGAGATTCCTTTTGTATTCCGTAATGACTAAAATTATAATATGATTGATTTGCGATTAATTTACACTTTTGAGTGAGTGATTTTATACCTATATACCCAAAATCTTTTATGCTTGTAACCCGTATCATGGAATCCATCATTCATCTATTATTATCACACTCCATCATCATCATCAAATCAAAAGATTTCCAAAATTAATATAGCAAATAATCAAATGTGAAGATCAAGTATAGCAGAAATATGACAAGTTCAACGAAGAAGTGGCAATACTGTTCAGCTTGCGGCTACGTCACGTATTCCTAACCCAACTCCTTCAGTTCGACTTTTCTTAAGGGGTGGATGATCTATACCCTCGATTTGCCGCAACGAACGTCTATCTAGAGCGTGTTGGTGAAAATTTGATTTTGCCGTTTGACCGGAAATTTTCGCTTGTACAGCAGCAGCCTTCTTAGACGGATAAGACGCATGTTCCATAGATCGCTTTACTTCACGCGATCTTCGAAGCAGACTTGTAGCAGCGCGACTTGCTTGTGATTCCTCTATCTCATCTTTTCGTAAAAATCGTTCTTCTTTCTCAACACTGGAAGCGGAGATAGTCGAATCAGTACTGTCTCGCCGTGTTCGGTTGCGCTTCAGATGATGAGCAGGAGGAGCTGTTTGAGGCGTCTTGTTAATTGGCTGGAAGACAGGAGTTTGGAATTGGGTTGACCGCAAAGTATTAGAATTACGAGTTCTAGAAGGAGTTGATGGTAATGAGGACAATGATTGAGATCCTCTGTGGTGACGAGACTGATTAGGATGGTTAAAGGTCCTAGTACGCATGGAAGGGCCGTTGTTAATTTCCTGGCTCAAAACTTTATCGGCAAGCAATAAGGCAGCAAACGGCTGCTCTTTGCGAGGCTGCGGTTCGGACATAGGTACTTTAGCAGTATTTGTTCCTCGCTGACGTACTGGCGTGGTTGGTGATGCTCCAAACGTAGTTCGAGGGGACTGATCATAAATATTATCAAAAAGCCTGTTCATATGTTCGCGATTTTTTCGAATACGGTCTCTAAGTCGTTCATTATCTTCTTTGAGCGCTAATACTGTGTTCTCGCGTTGCTCCACAAGGTTACCAGCCCGTTCAAGCGTAACTTTAAGCTCTTCATTTTCAATGCGAAGTAGCTTGTACTGATCTTCAAGGTCCTTCATCACATGTATATTGTAAGTAGCACTTTCAGGGCTAAACATTGACAGTCCGCCATCTTTTATCGTTCCGCTGTGTTGTTGACCTCGTTCTTGGAGCAATTCCACCTCACGTTGTGCCATATCTAACTCTACCGCCATTCTATTTGACGCTTCTGAGCTCTCAAGGTACAGCATATTATACTGTAATTTATAATGAGCTGCTGAAGTTCGAGCATCTCGAAGCTCTGCCTCCATATCTCGTATCATGCCCTTAAGTTCCTCTGTACTCGCTGAAGTAACCTGATCATGGCTTAAACTGAGCGATCGACCAAATGACGGAGCCGTTGGCAAATTGCTCTTAACAGTTGGTGGAGGCGATGAGAGGAAAGGAGCTATCGCTTTTGGGGTATGAACCTCCGATCGTTCAATTCCGGGTATTTGGGAAGATGGAGGAGGGGTCATTGAGGATGATGGAAGGACAGGTGATCTGTAGCGTGATTTATCTTCTGAATCCATTCCATTGTTCGCCTCAGCTCCAGTAGCCGGTGAAACAAGCCCGTCCATCTAGACCAGAGCACTTATTAAGCTTGCTGCAATTCTAAGCTACCGAGACGATTGGCGAAATATTTGGTTCGTCAGATGCTCTTAACGACTTGTACGGCAGTTAGACGCAAAATCCGGCGGGCAACGAATATAGTAGAGGTTTTTTGAGTATCTTTTAGTCACAACGTTCTCTTGTTCCGTAGTTTCATTTGTTGTCTCGGCTTTGAGATGTTGCCATGTGCGCGCCAAACTATTGTGATCGCTTGAAATACCAGCCTCCTTCCAGCCTTTTTTCTACTTGTAGATTTCTCAAGGTGCACGCTATTTCTGGAAAGGTACAACTTGTATCGATAAATCTGCCGTATTCTTAGGATCAATTGTAAGATAGCCACTGTTTTTCGTGCAATTATTTGCCTTCGTGATACCCTGGAGTGAGATGCTGCAACTGAGATCTATTAGCATTAAAGGACAAGTGAAGCTTGGAGGTGGAGGGTGGACAGTTGCCAAGAAGCCCACGAAGCCCTACACAAATCACTCTAACCCCCAAGCGGTTAGTTCGTTCTGTTTCACAAGCAACGAGATGCATCGGGTTTCATACATGTTTGTTGGACCCTTCTTTTAATAAAGACTGAATTACTTTAAATTAATTGTGGTCAGTAATAAAATCTACTTAGGATAGATCGAGTCTGATCAACTGCCAGGGATGAGGAATTTTTACAGTTACTGAAGATCTTATCGATCTCATGGATAATGGCAACCATGAGCTTCGCAATGCAAAACCGACCGGCTTACCACGGCTGTCAAGGCTTCCAAAGCCGACGTTTAAGGATCAGAGCCAGTCTGCGACATTAGAAGCTTGCCAGACTGTGAAGACAAATGCGGCTACTGGGAGTGTGACGGCCACAGGTACCTCAAGGTTAAAGATATTGACTGCCCACAATGAGCGTCAAGTCAAACAAAAGGAAGTCACTGCAGCGAGATGCAGTCAACAGTTTAAGATTCATAGAGCCTCGCGAGTATCATCCTCAGGTTCTGTCGCGGAAGACCTGAGTCAGACAGGATCGAGACGAGGTAGTTCAGGTATTGCACACGGCGAAGCTCGCAGTGAAAATGATGGTCCGTCATACACAGGTCGAAATATAAATGCTGTGACAACCATGGGAACTCGGAAAAAATTCCAATCGCCACACAGAGAAAATACCACTCTACAGCACTCTGTGAAAGATAGCGCATCCAGCGGTAAAGCTTCAATGGTATCACAGACAGCATTCAGCAAAAGGGCAGCCCAACCAAGGCTAGTAGCAAAAATGCATGATAGTAAAGTAGCGCATGATGAACATAAGATGAACAATGCGACTAAGCAATCGCCTCCTCGCAAAGTATCAAGTTCATCAGCAGCATTTCGAGAACAGTTGGCAAAGGCAAAGGCTGCTAAGCGTAAACCAATAGCTAATTCACCCACTCAATCCGGCCACACTAACTTGGACAATCATGATGCAGGGGACTGGATAGATCCGTTTGGTCAGAGTACCAAGGGAACGAAAACTCTGCTACAGAAGCGCCTCGAAGCAGCACGGGTTACTGGGCGGCTAAATATATCGTCTCTAGGCTTTCAGGAAATTCCAAGGGACGTTCTGAATTTGTATGACGTAGGGACAACTACGGATGATTGGGTTAGCTCTGTTGATCTTGTTCATATGAATGCCGCATACAACGAGATTGAACAGCTATCCGAGGACCTGTTCCCAGACATAGAGAACGAAGATGTAACTGAGAACGACAGCCCAAAAGGCTTACTGTTCCGAAGTTTAAAAAAATTAGAGCTTCAAGGCAATAAGTTAAAATCACTAACGCTGGGAATGCGAAAGCTAGAATATCTAAAGTCTTTGAATCTTGTAAGTCAAGCTTCTTGAGCTACTAGCAACTACTAATACACTATCGGTAGTCAAGAAATCAGTTATCAAATCTTACAGTAGATACAGTGAGCCAGATTGGAGGCTTGACGGAACTCAAAATGGTAGAAAACAGTATTGAGGGAAGTCTATCAGAAAAAATAGTATCACTAGAGAATATGGAGATGCTTGACTTTTCGTCAAATAAGATCAATGAGTTGCCACAGACAATCTCAAGACTTTCGAAACTACGAAACCTCGACATGTCTAAAAATCGAATTGCGGCTCTGCCTAGTTCATATGTGGGAACTACATCCTTGACCAGGCTGATACTGTCAAATAACTCGATGTTTGGGACCTTATTTCGGCCAAACGTTACCTTTCCATCACTTTCTACTCTGGAAGTAGCTAATAATTCGCTGACGAGCATCATCGATACCGACATTCTACCCTTTCCCGCTTTGTGCGCACTTGATATTTCTTACAATAAGATTTCTTCAATACCTGACTTGACTAAATGCTCGAGATTACATACGCTAAAAGCTAATGAGAACAAGTTAACGTGCTTTCCTCATGGATTTACCTCGCTAAGCGAATTAAGAATCGGAGATTTCACTGGAAATGATATTGTAACTCTTGATGAAAACGTCTGCTTGATGGATAATTTGCAGTCATTGCACGTGGCTGCCAATCCTTTACGAGAGAGGAAATTCTTGACAATGAGTACTGCGGATCTGAAAGCTGGTCTTGCTTGCCGTCTACATGGAGCTGTGCAAGCTGAAGAGTCCGATCTGCAGGAGCATGAAAATAAACCTAGAATTCAAAAGGCGGGAGAACTTGATTCAAAATTTCAAGGGTCCAGCATAGTAAGCTTAACTGGCAATGATATTTCAGATCTCGAGGAAGATGAATTTGCATCACTTGTGTCACAGAGTGCTGTTTCTGAGATACGACTGAATAAATTAGATTCCTCATACATTCCATCTGCTCTACAAGCCTGCTCAACATTGAAAATTCTTGATGTTTCAAATAATCATCTGCAAAATGCATTCGATACTGATGTTGAATTTCCTGCCCTCCGAGAGATCAAGCTACAAATGAACATGATATCGACTTTTGACGACGTCACAAGATTTCTCGACGCTCCTAGACTTCAGTGCATGGATATAAGTCGTAACAGAATCAAAGGAACGCTACCAGTTCTGAAAGAGAAGTATCCTTTCCTCTTATCATTTGACGCTTCAGACAACAAGGTTGACAGTCTATCGACTGAGGCACTTACTGGGCTTAGTGCTGCT
Organism: Trueperaceae bacterium; assembly: GCA_965214995.1. Classification (GTDB taxonomy): domain Bacteria; phylum Deinococcota; class Deinococci; order Deinococcales; family Trueperaceae; genus CBDCCT01. Next base: position 403,236 of record CBDCCT010000002.1, on the reverse strand, counting down.
AATTTAAGTCGTAATAACATTTCCTATCTACCACCAGAGATAGGCTTACTTGAAGGCTCATTGAAAAGCTTGGAGGTCGACGGTAATGCTTTTCGAGTGCCTAATTACAGAGTACTGGAGAAAGGTACGGCAGCGTTACTTGCTTGGCTTAGGACAAAGATTCCAGAATGAACGCGCAATGGAGTATATGTGCAATGAGTTGTATGAAAGAAAAATAATGTTTTGAGACTTTGCTTCTTGTTCTGAATAAATACTTTTAAGATTATTTTTCGTATAGTCTCTTATGTGGACGGTTCACTTAAATCAACCAAATTTTAGTGATAATATCAAAAATTCTTTTCGCAGATAATTCATATTTATCAGAAATGATGGTATTCCTATACGAGCGTGACGTAAAACCACTTAGTCTCAACAGATTTAGTGAATGACGCAGGTACTCCGACCCAGCCAATCAGGGAGTTGTCTTACAGATCCCTGTGGCGATGCACACCTGCACAGGCCGTTCAATTCCATCTTTGCTTGTTAATTCTCCTCAAACTTCACAACTGGTTTTACCTCCTAAGCACGATTTCTTTGGTATAGATCTGATGCTCGTCGATAAATAAAGGGTGTAAGAAGCTCCTGTCTTCTGTCTTCACGTAATGTAAGACTGGCTGATGTAAGACCATTTGTTCATACGCTAATGCAAATTGAAGGAACGCAACAAGCCTTTACGCTGCTGTACCTACAGCAGAGCCGTCGTCATATTGGGGCCAATTCGACGAAATATCTAAATACAATGTTCAGCTTAATTATTTTGAGCGGCTATGGGCGGCCTGGTACGCGTACATGCAAAATGATGTTCTGGCGACGGGCATCATGTCCTTCCTGATGCACGAGATTGTGTATTTTGGACGCAGTGTCTTTCCATGGATGATTATCGATCATGTGCCATATTTTAGAAAATACAAAATCCAACACGTACGTTTAGCTATTTGTCAAAGACTTAAAGGAGTCAACATATTTAAAATGCTGACTTTTACCCTTGAAAACAGCAAAAGATGCCTACAGCCCAAGAACAATGGAATTGTGCGAAACTAGTTCTATTAAGCCACTTTACTGTGGAGTTGCCACAAATATGGTATGTTTTCACTCGAGCTTACAGGGCATATGCTTAGTGATTTGATATAGGCTCTTTCACCCTATGGCACAGTACTTTGGCCTGCAAACTGGTGTGCCATTCCCATCCCTGCTGAACATGGCTCTGCAGATAGCCGTCTTTTTCGTGATGGAGGACACATGGCATTACTGGATGCATCGGTGCATACATTGGGGCCCGCTGTATCGCAACATTCACAAGATACATCACCAGTACAGTGCACCATTTGGCTTGGCTGCAGAGTACGCTTCGCCGATCGAAGTCATGCTTTTAGGGCTTGGAACTGTAGGGTCACCGATTCTATGGAGCGCGCTTACAGGCGACCTTCACATTTTGACCATGTACGTATGGATTACGCTGCGGCTTTTCCAGGCTATCGATGCGCACAGCGGTTATGAGTTCCCTTGGAGCTTGCATCATTGGCTTCCATTCTGGGCTGGCGCGGATCATCACGATGTGCACCATGAGAAATTTGTGGGCAATTATGCAAGTTCATTCCGATGGTGGGATTTCCTGCTTGATACAGACACAAGCCCGGAGGCAAGGAAGCGCAGAAGAGATCAGAAGATTGTTGGAGCAAAGAAGGCTGCTTGAACGATTTTTTTTGCTAAAAAACATCATACCTGATAGATCAATTGACAATCGGTGTTGTAATAAAAGCCCGACAGCAATGTTCATGTTTGTCTATATCCAATGGCGTTTGTCTCTTCTTTACGCCTGCATTTTGCTTTTTGGTTCACTCGAAAGATGAATTTGGATTTTACGATTTTTTCATTGACCAAACTCTACTGTCCCTTTTCTGATAGATTAGTAATATCCTAATTGTCGCATATATATGACTTAGCCAAATGGATAGTATTATATGATAGGAGCAAGTATTGACTGGTGCAATGAAAGTGATGAGTTGGTCCAACGTAAGTCAGATAAGCAGATTGATTAGTAATCCAAACATTGCCAAAATGGCAATTGCCTCAAATATCACGTGACACTCCCTGCCCCGCCATATATTGGCTGTCGTCCTGCTTAAAAAGCCAGCCTGAGTCAGCATTGATTATTCACGTCAGCCAGTCAAAGTAGGAAAGGCATCTGGTGGAGGAACATATCGAGAGCTTCAGAAACATTTGCATCAGCGAGTGGAGTGAGTTACGCCCACAATCATCCGCCATTAGCTTCATTTATATTATACTTCTGCTTTTGCATTTAGTCTCTCAGACTCTTTTCATTCTCGCAATGAATTGCAACGTCTCGCCATCGTTGCTCATCAACCCATGGCCTCCGGTCTACTTCCTTCATTTCCATCATCCTTCTAACAAAGTAGGAACAGCGTACAGGTTAGACTCACAGGTCTTCTAGCTTGCGTCGCGCGTTGAGCAAGGCTTCTCGCCTTCATCGCATCAGCGATTTCCTTCAATCGGTAGAAGTGGTGCACTAAAAGCGAAAGTTGCTCAAGGATAATATATCGACGTTTCCTAAGAAAACAATCCAATACTTTCGGATCACAAACACTACCTAATCGTAAAAGTCACTAGCCACGGAGACGTTGTGTTACGTTCTAAAATAGTCATAATGCAACGACCATCTCAGGTAAGCATCACTCATCATCTAGCTGTAGACACCCTTACTGACAGGAGACCTTTCAGGAGTCCTCTCCTCGGTTTGAATTAAGTATGCGAGTCGTTGAGCCTTCATTATTTTTTCTTTGGCGACTTTGCATGGTTTACTTACACTTTGCCGTTCGTCAGACTTAAGAGAGCATCTTCTCGCCGTTGCCCAGGCAGGCACGCAACAGCCCAACGTTCCTCAGACCTCACCTCATGATAACCTTCGTCCTCTTCATGTCGCAACAGCTCAAGAAGCGCATATTGATCCTGCCATCGGAGCACCTCCTTACCCGTTGAGTGGGGGAGAGAGCGTTGGCGATGATCCCTTAGGAGATCCTCGGAAGGGGAGGCGGGAACTGTCGACATCAAAGCGGGCAGCCCAGAATCGCGCGGCTCAGGTACGTACATGTCGAAGCACGGTTGCCGTGAAGTGCTATGACTCATGGCTTGTGCGCTTTCTACATGCAATATTTTGTCTTAATTCTCATATACCATCACATAATACTGAATTTTGGTTGATGCATCTCGTTACTATACACTGACTGGTATGGCAGCGAGCATTCCGACAACGAAAAGAAGAGTACATTAAGAAACTAAAGGCCGAGCTTGAAGAATACAAGGAACTAGCAGACCAGTATCAAGCAGTTCAACAAGAAAACTATCAGCTCCGAGATTACATCATTAACCTACAGTCACGGCTTCTCGAATCACAGGGCGAATATCCTCAGCCGCCAGCAAACATTAATCTTCAACACCCAGGATCAACAGACGGTGTTCCTCACCCAGGGGCTGCACCGACGGCATCAATGGCATCGAGCGCCGTCAGCCAACTTCAAGCTGCAGCTGTACAAGCGGCAGCGGAGGCCAACGAGATTGGTGTTGGTGTGGCGCATGCTGCGTCGGGCGTCGGGCAGGGCAGCAATGGAGGAGGTGGCGTCAGTGGTAACGGTGCTGCTGCTTCTGCAGCTGCGAACAAGCATGGAAATGAAGATGGAATGTTCGGCGCGGGTGCGGAGTATCCGTCGAAGAGGCAGAAGAGCGACGATCCTCTAGCTGTCGGAGGTGCGTTTACTTTGTGATTGTCAATCAGAACCTTTGGATTTACAGTTTGCCACTTTTGCCTTCATCATTTTCGAAATAGTGTACTGACCCATGTATAGCAATGCAAACGTCACCCTCGATTCAAGCGGCATAGTAGCGTCCAGCATAGCCTGGCACTCTATTCCGGAACCATTACCGCTTTCTTGGCTTTCGGGTAGCAGCAAATAGGGTAAAGAGAGAACCCTTTATTTATCCACGGCGAAACTCATCTACATATTTTCCTGCTCCGTCAGCAATTACTCTGCTTAGTCGTCGTCCTCGAATAGCCCCACAGCTTATTCGATGAACTACGACACTACACATCTGCGCTTGATCAGAGGGCACATCTGCAAAATACGAGCTACCGAGGAAGAATAAAAGATGGTCTCGCAACCGATAATCGAGCCCCGCCAGTTTTGTACATAGAGAGCTTACCGGTTTTCGATTTCAGCTTTGGGCTTATATCTGTTGTAATTGTTGTTTTTGTTGGTCGTGCTAAGCTTGGCTGTTGGCTTCATTCTTTCTGTCTTCTCCTCATTTTGTCTTTCCTATCTTCATGAAGTCCCTGGGTTTGTACGATCCTTTGACATACTTGTCGACATTGGTGGTTATTTCTGGCCTTTTTTTCTTTTCTACCTGGATTTATGTGCCAAGTGGTAGAGGGCAATGTAGGATATTCAGGGTATTTGGAAGCGGTGCAACGTCTCTAAAAAATCTGGAACGAATTTAAAATCATGTGTAAGATTTGAAATGTGATGTATTGGCATATATAGCTACTTCGGCCGTTTGAAAATCTTTTATCGCGTAGACATGAAACACGTTGGAAATTTGCATTAGAAATTTTCTTGCCGTTTTTCTTTTTGGCAAGCTTGTAATGAAGTTAAGTAGGTCTAACGATTTCGAATTTATAACTATTTCAGAGGAGCTAGAAAATGTTGATTCAGCAACGACTGCAGCGCAGCAAGAATCAGATCCGAGAAGCAACATCTCAAATAAACACTCTCGCTCATTTCTTGTTTTTCCTCCTCATGCTCCTCGTAGATATTGCCGGTGGCATCTCTGCACGGTCCAAATCCATCGAGCTCGCCGTATCGTTTTCCGTATTCTTACTCTTCAAGAGTTCTAGTAACTCAGGACGTAGTCTCTCGTCACTATCGCCTTGCTCATCCTTGACTTTTGCTTCCGGTGTTCGCGGCACATGCTTGTCTGCATCTGCATCTGCATCTGCATCCCTCCCGTCCATATCATTATCATCATCATGGTCAACCATATCACTCCCATCATCCCTTCCATCAACTTTCTTCTTCTTTTCCTCCATCTCCACCCCCCTCTGAATCCGATCCACCAACTCCTTCGTCTCGCTCTCGACCCCATTCCACGCCATGCAGCTTGCACATCTCCACCTGCCCACGTCCGATAACTGTCGTGTTCCCGGCGGTGCCTGACCGTTCACCATTCTGCAACTGGCGCATATCAGCGCGAACCGGTTCTTGGGCTGCGTTTCGTCGTCGCCGAGGAGGACGTCTAGAATGCGGTCGTACCAGTGCGATGTAGGGAATGTGTCTGTGGCAGTGGCAGAAGAGGAAGTGTATCGGGAGTGAAGGTTTAGGGCTGGTGATGATGATGATGGTTGAGGGGGGTATGTGGAAGATTGGAGCTGTTGTTGCTGCTGCCGTTGTTGGAGAGGAGATGGACCGACGGAGAGTCCGTTTGCTGCGAGCATTTGCTGCTGCTGTTCGGGGAGAAACGCGGGCTGTTGCTTTGGTGGCCGATTGACGGGGATGTTGGCTGTTGGTGGAGGCATGAAGCCGGTTCTGCGGACGTTGCTGTTGTCTTTGCCCATGGCAGATTTTCGTCTGGTGGTAGAGGCGTTGGGAGAGGATTTGTTTGATGGTGGTGTGCGTTGGAGGGGATCGTCGCCGTACTTCTCGACGAGTTGTTTGATGGAGTTGTATTTTGTTGCTGCTTTGAGCTTTTCGATCGTCTCGTCGCGCTCTTTAGTGAGGGTGGTGAGATGGGCCTCGGTGGAAGAGATGCGGTAGGTGTAGTATGCGTTTAGAACGTAGCGGACTCCGAATATTCTGTGCTATCATGTTAAATCCAGCTCATCATACGCTCCAGACCTTATGGACACATTGTACAATTCCCATCCATGACAAAGTACTTGTGTGGACTCAGTGACATTACTCACAGAAGCGGACTTCCAAACACAGCTCCATACTCATCCCACTGCCAGTTCTCCCAGCCAATGACAAGCAACAGGATCAGAAGCGCAAAGATATAGGCGAATGTGGTGTAGAGCGTCCACATGGCCTTCGCCCGGCGAGAGGCTTGTCTGAGAGCATCGTTCTTTGCAGATGTGCGTCCGATCTTGGTTGCGAGACTTGATAAAGTTTTTTCATATGTTGCGGCAGAGTCTTCGGCCTGTTTATACAAATTTCGATTAGATCATTTATGGTCATGAATGGGTAGAGTACGCAAGAAGATCAATTATCTAAGTATGTTCAACGTACCTTGAACGGCCAGAGAGAAACCATTATGCTCAGAAGTCAGAAGCCAGTGAAGCTTTTCAGATTATTTTAATCAACAGAAGCTGCATTATCTCAGAAATAAAAGCTTCTGAGTTGGCGTGGTATTAGAGCTTCATATTCTGGTTCTGGCATTTCGGCCTAATGGCGTAAGGGCGACGGGAAGGCCGAAACACGAGAAGCAAACATGCCAAGCCCTGAGCTTCTTTGTCCCTGAGCAACAACGACGCCGTACGTACTCCGTAAAAGGTGTCAGCTTTGATGGAGTTGCGGCAACGTAAAGTTATAATTCTTCAATGATGGGGTTGACATCCTTCTTCTAATCGTTATTCTATGCACAATCACCTCTACGCATTCAAATTCGGAGATGATTCCTTTTTCAAATCTAGAAATCTAATCATAGATTCAGATGTTCCAGGTATGAACTATCCGATTTATAAGCCCTTCAAGTAGCGCCAGAGTGCCTTTAACTGAATACTAACTCACTTTCCAGCGCTTCCGCAACGCCATCGATGCGCGCATTGCCGAAGAGCAAGCTCGTCAACGCACCGGCGCCTCAACACCAAACCCAGCATCCTCCGCATCCACCCCTCCTGCAACCCGTTCCTCATCCAGCAGACCGAATGCATCCTCACGTCGCTCAGAATCGCAACGACGGGGCCTCGTAACGTCACCACAGAAAGATGCGGGCACTAGGGGCAGAGATGGTTCAAATGTTGACGGGACCGCGGCAGCGGCAGGTGAGCCTGATCCGGCAGAGTTTGACCCCGAGTTTGTGATTGGAGAGGGAGACGAGGGACTGAGTCGGGTCGGGACTCCGTTGCCGCAGACACAGTCGGACGCGGAGTCGTTGTCGTTGTCGCAGCTACAGGTACCCTCTCAGTCGCAGTTGCAGCCGCAGCCGGATGAGAAGAAGCAGGAAGAGCCACAGGAGAAGACTGGGAATGGAGACGAAAAACTAATTGTTACAAAAGAAGAACCGAGCGTCGAGGACAATGAAAAGGACATGCTAGGAGCGCTGAAGGAGAGAGATAGGAGTAAAGAGGAAGATAAGGAGCAGGATGCGAAAGACGTTAAGATTTTATCTCGCGAGCGGTCCGCAAACGGTGCAAAGGAGGGAGACTCACAATCCAAAGGCGAGCTACCTATGGAAGTTAGGACACGACTACGAAAATTAGAGAAACTAGAACCGAAATATCACGGTATGCTTACGATGATTGACTAACTGTCACTTCTTACCTCTTCTAACCTATGGGCAGAGCTTTTGAGGTCTTACAGAGTAGCTCATGCACGTGTCAAAGCTATCGAGCCGTTCGAAGCGTCTCTACGCGAGAACACTCCTCTTACCTCTATTGGCGACCCAGGGGCAATGGTTGACTACCTGAATCAAATCAATGCGAAAAATGGGCTGCTTCTAGAAGAACTACGGCGAGTTACAGCAGAAAGAGATGACGTCAAGAAACGTTTTGAAAAGACAGAAAGGGAGAAAGACGAGATTCTGGCAGAGACAGCAAAGGCTAGAGAGTCGCAAAACGATGGTGAACAAGACAAGCCAAGGCCAGCTAAACCTGAGCAACCGAAACCAGGTCTGAACGAAGCTGAGGACAGTGAAGAATTCTTTTCGGTCGATGCAGAACTCCCTCGGCTACAAGCGGAGCTGCAAAAGCAAGAGGCAGGCTTGCAGAAGATGAAAGGCGAGAACGAGAAACTTAAATCTGATCTCTCTGTCGCCAAAGAATCTGCTGAGCGTCTCGTGCGGAACCTTGAAACCTCGACTGCAGATCTGCAGAACCTGAGGGATACGAAAGAGCGAACGGAAAAAGAGCTTACATCTAGGTGTGCTGAGCTTGAAGCAGCATCTGCCGAAGCCTCAGAGAAACTAGTGGAGCTCAAAAAGCAGCATAGCAAGAAATTAGACGAACTGAAAGACTTGCAGCAAAGACGTGATTCACAATCTAACGATGTCGACGGCTCGTCGCAAGAGGAGCTTAATGAGCTTAAGAAGTCACAAGCCGAGGCTAGAAAGCGAATAGAAACGATGAACTCGCTGATGGCATCGCTGAGAAGCCAGGTTGCAGAGCTAGAGACAGAAAAAACGAAGCTTCTTGAAGAGCGAGAGGATCTAAAGGGACAGGTAAAACAACTTGAGGCTAGTGACAAACGTCAGGGCCAGTCTTCGAAGGCAAAAGCGTCAAACGAAGCTGATGATGAGAATGATGCTACTGCCGAGACTGGAACAGGCGATCCTACTAAGAAGAAGGGTAAGAAGAAGAAGAAAGGCAAAGCAAAGGCTGACCCTTCAATTCAAGAAGAGCCAATGCAAAAGGATAACAACGCGACGTCTTCAACATCTAAGGAACAGAATGCCAGCAATGCTAAGAAGGTAGCTGATGCCGAAGAAGAGCTCAAAAACTTGCGTGACCTGTTGAAAGATAAAGAAGACATGATCGAAAAGCTTAAGGCATCGAAAAAGAACCAGGATGAACTTAAAGAAGAGATAGAGGGTCTCAAAGAAGATCTTGTGAATGTTGGTCAAGACTTCGTAGATGCGAAAGAGAAGGTAAAGTTGCTCGAGGAGGAAAAGATGAGCTTAAAGAACACGATTGAAAAATTAGAAGGCGAAGTTCAAAAGCAGCGAGAAAGCTCATCACAAAACTTACAATCAAATGATGAGCAGACTAAACTTCAGCGTGAATTCGATGAGTTGAAGTCTCAATCAACCACACTCGAAATTGACCTCAAGGCAGCTCAGGATCTAGCTGCGTCAAGGTACAGAGAACTGACTAATCTGAAAGATGCACTTCAGAAGGTCCGCCCTGAGCTGACATCCTTGCGACAAGAAGTCAAAGAGTTGCAATCTGCAAAGGACGAGGTTGCATCTGCCAATGCACGGCTTAGAAAGCTAGAAGGGACCGAGAAAGAATTGCGGGTAGAGGTTACCTCGACAAAGAAAGACCTAAGCCGCAAGGAAGATGAGGTGAGACGGCTGAGCGAAAAGCTCAAGCAGGAAAGTAATTACCGTCTTACACTAGAGGATTCGAACCGAAAAGTTCAATCAGATGCTGAGCAACGCGAAAAGAAACACCAAGAGGCTGTTGAGAAGCATGAAAAAGCAGCTCAGGGCCTATTCAAAGCCCAGAGTGAACTCAAAGATACTCGTACAAATCTTTCCAAACTCAAGGATCAGAATAACAAACAGGCCCAAGAGGTCGATAATCTAAAGGAGGAAATTCAACTGAAGAGTGCCCAGTACGCAAGCGCACAGAGCCTGATGAACAGTCTGCAGGACCAAATGCACGAGATGGGCGCGCAGATGAAGGAAGTGAATGGACGATGTGAAAGCTTGGAAGAAGAACTTACCGACTCTCATCGGCTCCTTAGCGAACGCAGTCGCGAAGGTGAAACAATGCGCCGCTTGCTCGCTGATGTTGAGAGTCGGGCCGACGCGCGTGTCAAAAATATGAGAGAGCAGCTCAACCTTGCCGTTGAGGAACGCGACAGGGCTGAGGAAGAGGCCAGCACGATTGGCAGGAGACGTGCGCGTGACTTGGAAGACTTGAAGGACAAGGTTAAAGATGTGGAGCGCAGCCTTGCTAGGGCGGCGCAAGAGAAGGAAGAAGTTGAGATCGCAAAGGAAGGCTTGAGGCGGGAGAAAGAAGCTGCCGAGAGGAGAGCTGAGGAGCTGGAAGCTGAGACGAACGAGGCTCGGCGAGTGATGACGGAACTGAGGGATGGGCTTGACGGCACGGATAAGCATTTGAGAGAGGTGGAGAGGGAGAAGGCGCTGGCGAAAGAGAATCTGGATGAGACGGAGAGGAGGTTGGAGAAGTTACAAAAGTCGAGTAAGGTACGACGCTATGCTCACAAATTACATATTATAGAACAGCTTACTAACTATTGCAGTCAATGGCCGAGGAAATCCGGGTCCTTCAGTCCGCAAAACCTCATAATACGACATCAACTCCAACAGACATACACAATAGCAGCAACAACACTTTCGCTAAGAATGCAGTGACATCGTCATCACGCACCTCACTTGAATCGACATCTTCATCTTCTGCACGTATGGCAACGAATTTGTCAATGGCAAATCGGCTCCCACCCTCTTCAGCGGCTCTGAAACAGGGAAACGGCGGGGATGGACAGGTGGATCATGTATATCTGAAGAACGTGCTTTTACAATTCGTGGAGCAAAGAGACAAGAAGCATCAGATGCAGTTGGTGCCGGTGCTGGGGATGCTATTGCAGTTTGACAAGTAAGTGAATAGATGAGATTAGCATCGATTGGAGACTTTTCACCGAATACTGACTTGGTTGTTGTAGGAAAGATGAGCAAAAGTGGATGGCTGCCATTACCGCGAAGTGATGTGTATTATTAGACAGGTTCCCTTCATTGCTCTCGTCTCTATTATATTGCTATATACCATTGGTTGGCGTTGACGGTTGCGATATGATATTACTAGTTGGCTGTGAATCGCTCCTTGTATATTGAAGTCATAGCAAGTAGTGTTGACATGAGGTTGTTCTTAATTCAAATTATTCAATCCTATGATCTGATATGTTAATATCGTTACTATCAGACTTTCCTTTCACATCATTAGAGATCAAGTTCTTTTTAATTTTGGTTAATTCCACTCTCCCCAACAGTAATAGCGAATATGTCAATTGTATACATAGCCAGCTAAGCCACATCCAACCGTGAAGCAATCCCTCTGTTGACTTGTAATTAATTCCTGACTCGCCCTGATGAATGTCTACTGTGTCGCTGCCTGAATAGAAGGCCTCTGACCCTGTGAACCATTCGAATATCCAGTTGATATCTACCGTCAATGGTCAATTTGAATCTCGTGTCTGCATCACTTGGACGGCGTCACGGTTCTTCTGTGGCTGGCTGCCCCACCAAAACCGCCCGGTGGATTCTGGTCTGGCAGGGCTTGGGACGGACATGAGAGCACAACACAACAAATCCCATCCAGCATCTCTCTTCTCTCCTTCAGGCCAACGCTTGTATCTCTTCCTTATCCTACGACGACAGAGTAACACTTACTACAAAGCAATCCCACCGCTACTAAGTACTGACAGATTGGCAGCCTCTCCGCTTCAATGCCCAAGCTATCCTTTTGCTCATAACCTCTTCCACGAACTGTACCTAGTCAAAGCAGATCATCCAACTGTACGATAAAACAAATACACACACACTCTCTATCCATTTGCCAGGAGCTTTGGCAACAACACTTGTCGTCTCTGTGCGACGCATTTTCTCTGCCGAGCGCCATCATTCAATGATCTTTTTGGGTCTCGACTGAAAGCGATCGTTGATAAAGGCCGATCCACTGCATAGCTCTGACACGGAGTAATACTCCGTATTCATTGTTTGTTTTTCCCGCGAACCGCTTGTTTCGAAGCTTGGTGGACACTCGGCGGCAAAAAGTGGTGTTGCTTCAAATAGCTTCTGAAAGGGACCCACATTGCTATTTTCGCACCTCTCCAGGCGATAACGTTCTTTCGTTGCTTTTTGGGGCATTATCTGCACCCATACGGACTCGACTAGCTTGGGCGACTATTCATTTTTTTCTGACGTTGCTAGTGTTGTATCTTTTCAATCATCGACTTTGGACGGTTGCTGTTATCATTACTACAGTCACTGCTGTCTTGATCGTACAGTTGGCGCATTCGACAATGAACGGTACAGACTTGAAGAAGGTTGCCATCAACAAAGCAAAGCAGGTCGCACAGGTAGCAAATGGGAATGGGCAGAAGAAGCGCAGAAAGGGCGAGGGTCTGAAGCCAATCATCACAAATGACCCTGCAACCTACAATTCGAGTCCCATGGATGCATCGAAGCACTCTGTTGCTGGGTAAGTGTAGAGCTCTTAGCATTAGTACCCTATCTACATAAATCGAATACAGGGCCTCATATTCTACCGATTATGCGCTGAACTTGATGAAACAACGCTAATCATGATAATCTATAGCTCGACGCCTTTATCGCCATCAAACCAAAAAAGCTCCCACAGCCGATCATCATCGTCCTCATCGTCGTCAGAGAATGACGGTGGCGATCATACCGCCGAAGAGGAGGATTCAGAAGACTACGTAAAGGGCGGCTATCATCCCGTTCACGTTGGCGAAGAATACAAGGACGGCAAATACACAGTCATTCGTAAGCTCGGATGGGGACACTTCTCGACCGTCTGGCTATCACGAGACAACACGACTGGTAAGCACGTCGCATTGAAAGTTGTACGGTCAGCCGCGCACTACACAGAGACAGCTCTGGACGAGATAAAACTCCTGAACAAAGTTGTAAAGGCTAAACCGGATCACCCGGGAAAAAAGCATGTCGTCAGCCTGCTCGACTCTTTCAATCACAAGGGACCCAATGGCGTGCATGTGTGTATGGTTTTTGAAGTGTTGGGCGAGAATTTGCTTGGCTTGATCAAACGGTGGAACCACAGAGGTATACCGATGCCACTGGTGAAGCAAATCACGAAACAGGTTCTGCTGGGACTGGACTACCTGCACCGTGAATGTGGCATTATTCACACGGATCTAAAACCGGAAAACGTTCTCATCGAGATTGGTGACGTCGAACAAATCGTGAAGGCTAACGTGTCGGATGTGAAGAAGGAGGACAGGGAAGACAATCGCAACGGACGAAGGAGACGACGGACGTTGATTACAGGAAGTCAGCCGCTGCCTAGTCCACTCAATGCAAGTTTTAGTCAAAGTGACGTGATGAGCTATCCTGGAAGTCAGAGTCTCAACCAGATGGTGAATGAGAGTGCCGGTAAGACAACAGCTCGGTTCCCAACATGATATGTGAATTTCTGAATCTGACAATTATTCTGGAACAGGTACCTCTTCGCCCGCATCCACTCTCTCTATGAGAGAAATGTTGGGTATCAAGCAAGACGGTGAAGATGTTCACAAGGAACGAGAAAAGACAGCGTAAGTCAAAATTTTTGAATGCTGAATCAATGCTCGGAGGAAAATCTGACGTTAGTAGGGATCTGCTTAGTAAAGACGTATCCGACATCGACCTAGACAAGACACCTAGCCAATCAACAGTTACCTCAGATAAACTCGCCGAAGACATGTCATTCGAGACTATTTCTGTCAAGATTGCAGATCTCGGCAATGCGTGCTGGGTGAGCCATCATTTTACAAACGATATACAAACACGACAATACCGCTCGCCAGAGGTCATACTCGGTGCCAGATGGGGTGCCAGCACAGATGTCTGGAGCATGGCTGCCATGGTATGTTCAGAAGAGTACTTTGTCTTCTATAAAGGTTCTAATTACTGACGACCCCACTCAGGTCTTTGAACTCATAACCGGCGACTACCTCTTCGATCCCCAATCAGGCACCAAGTACGGCAAAGATGACGATCACATTGCCCAGATCGTCGAACTGCTCGGTCCCTTTCCCAAATCCCTGTCTGCCGCCGGGAAGTGGTCTGCCGAAATCTTCAACCGCAAGGGCGAGCTGCGCAACATACACCGTCTGCGCCACTGGGCACTGCCGGACGTGCTGCGGGAGAAATATCACTACAGCGAGGAGGAAAGCAAGAAGGTTAGCGATTTCTTGCTGCCGATGCTCGAGTTACAGCCGAACGATAGGGCGAATGCCGGTGGGATGGCGGGGCAGGCGTGGCTGGATGATACGAAGGGAATGAATGGCGTGAAGCTGGACGTTCCAGTCGGAAGTAAAGGGGAGGGTATTGAAGGCTGGGCGACGGAGGTGAAGAAAACCAGGTAGATGCGGTAGCGGGCTGGACGCGTACCAAAATGTGAATAGTGGCGACAATGGCGGAGTCGAAGGCGTGTAGATGCAGTTCTTACAAAAGGACAAGCAGTACAGAATGGCAGAGAATAGAAACTCCTGTGGTAGGAAAATGGGAATGGGAAATAAGAGTTTTATTGAATACAGTTTCGAAACGACATGATTAGGCGGACACTGATGAACTCACGAAATGAGCATATATTTATTACTACATCACGAAACTTTTTTCTTTCGTTTACCTTTGTTATCATTATACGTGTGTCTTTACATACAGTCGATCTTTACTTGTTCATTTTCTTCTTCCAGGATTAGCATGTAGTCTTTGTGTCCCTCTGCTATTATCATGTTATGTCGGATCAGATTTCTACGCTACAGCTTAAGATATCGTCTCCTTGAATTGTGTACTTCTGTCTTGATACTTTAGGTCGCAAACCCCTTATAAGGAGGTTAAGCTGAACTTTCTGGCTAGCTGCTGGCGAGAGGATTTGCAGCTAAGGGCAAAAGGCGGGCTGTGACTGTGACTGGCAAACATAAAATCTGAGAAGAGCTTGGATGCCATGTGGAAATTGAGAGTGAAGGGCGTTGATGCGATGTGTTTATTTACTTGTTTCTTTTTATTCTTCTTTTTTTATTTATTTCATGTACTTCTGTTGTTTTTATATAGACACCGTTAGATAGTCTGTTGATATGTTGATCTATATGCATTAATACCTAGAGTGATTGGTATTAAGTTGTTTCCTCGAATAGTCCATGTGCATTGCGAAGCTTATTCATGTTTAACATTATAATTTTTAGTCCAGAAATTAAATTGATGCCTGCATCTCTAATACGTTTAGTAACCGACATGTAAAGTGAGAATGAGTCACAATAAAACGTCCGTCTAGATCGCTGACTTTGAAGGAATAGGACGAAGAGGGAATAACGCAGAAGAATTCCTACCATAAAGTACGATCAGCCACCAAACGCGCTAAGCGCAACTGCCTGTGGCGGTGGGTCGGAGCACGCGGCAAGTGCACCCCTGTTTGGGAAAAATGTCGGGCAGCATTGGCATTACTAAGTGCCATCCTTCCAACATTCCACTATCCAGTCATCGTCATGTAAATCCTACAGAGCTCCTTCCACCATGGACAACCGAATACCTATTGTCTGATAAGCCAGACCTTTACATCTGAGTTTTTCATAGATTCTTATTGGGAAATGCGTTAGGAAACGTAAGCTAGACGCAATGTCTTTCGTTCTCGAGTGAGTTATTACCTGTTGTGCACGACGTGAAATCTGGTACAATGCTGACTTACGCCATAAAGTCACGTCCGCCATGTCGACGCACAGCTCGACAGGCTCTACTACAACTACAACTACTCCCTTACCTCGCTGTACAGCCAAGCTCCACGCGGCAGCAATGCCGAAGAGTCTCCACCTCCATCACCCCCATGGTCCGCGCGTTCGTGGACCGGAAGCGGCGACTCAAGCGCCAGAAGCGGCAGAGATGGTATCGCTAGCAGGGAAGCCGGCGTAGGAGCAATTGACGGACGGGATGGCTTTGGAGCGGCATCTGGCTACAGCAATTCTGCTCAGCTAGTCGAGATCGATAGGGAGCTCTCAGCCCGGATTCACAAGCTGCAGGCACTGGTGAAGGGTCTTAGCATTGATGCTACGACCTCATCGACAGCAACAACGACAACGGCAACAACAGCTACAAACGGGCTCTTATCGCCAGCACAGCTTGGTGTTGGTCTGCGCCTTGCGAATCTTCAGGATAGAAGGTGTCGTGCCTGTCGACAGCAGCAGAGACAAGTGCAAGAGCAACGTCCGGAGCATGAAGAAGAACAACTACGGCAGCGACGGCGGCGGAGGGGTGGGTCTCGCGATGAGGACATGTCTGTGCTTGAGCGGGATCCTTCCTCGGCGGCGAACGAGACGATGAGTGCGTATGAGCATGAGCTTGAGTGGCTGATGCTGAGCAAGGTTGCCGCTCAGACGTACGGCCAGGTGCTCGGCACGATTTTGGAGCTGACGATACCGTTGAGCGACGACTTGTGGTATTGGGATGATGTGCTAGGATCGCAAACCTATGCGGTGCTCTTTATGGTCCAAATGTCGCCTGTGTGGGCTTGGGATTGGGCTAGGGGGATCTTTGCTGATGTTGAAGGCCGGGCAAGAGCTAGGGTGAGGGCAGGGCGCTTGGGGAACGCGACATGGTCTGAATTTGGCGTGCTAGCGAGAGAGATCTTGACAGAGAAGATGAGTCTTGTTAGGGGCTTGAGTGTACAGGGTACGTTGGCGGGCTTGGTATCGTCTGTTTCCATGCTTTCGCCCGTTGCGAGGATCAAGAACGAAGCAAGAGTGAAACAGGACGTGCTGAAAAAGTTTCGGATGCTAAATGCGAATGCGCTGGGAGTGTTGGTGGGCGAGGCGTTGAACCAGGACTGGTGAGATTGTTCTCCTCATGCCATGAACTTTCTTTTTCAAGGTTATTATACTTACACGTCTCTCCTGATGGACGTAACAGCAGCACCGACAGCTCACAATTCTCCTCGACAACGCAACCAACAGCCGAAGTGGTCGCAGCCCTTGAACAGCAACGCCAAAAGTGGAAGCGTACGGTAGCCAAGAGTGTGGCGCTCATGGCTGCCGTGCTGCAGAAAGTCAGCGATGCCAGCGTTGCGCTTGATAAGTTTGACGATGCGATTGCAGCCTTGACAAACGAGGATGACTTTTACGTCAACAGCTCTGCGACTGACGATAGTGCTGACGATGACGACGGCTCGACGTCTTCATCTCTCAGGCCGGTCCTGGTAGCGCAAAGGTTACAGGAGTTGTTGGACGTAAGACTACCGGCATATGTGGATTATTTTCAGGGCGTCAGATCGGATAATGGGAGACCTTCACGGATGATTCGATATTGGCCGGCTGCGACTACGTTGTTGGTATGTTACTCGTTTCTTCTACAATCTAAGACAATTTACTCTTGTTTTTCGTGTCTTTCAGTACTAAGGAAAACGACATTTAGCTCTCTTCAAGTACAATAGTCCGTATCTTCTTCAAACGCAAAGAACAGATTCTCAACTCAATTCGGGAGCTGGGTGTCACAACCGTTGACTTTTGGCACAATTGGATCGTAGCACCAATCCAAAACATCATCAAGACCATCCGTCACGACGAAGGCAGCGAGCTCTCCCTGCTCAGCAAAGAGAGCCTTGAAGGTGACCGTGCCAGTCTCGAGCGGATGGTAGTCGACTTTGCCGTCGACAACCCAGAAATTGCCGGCTTGCGAGAGAAGAGTGGCTCGGCCGTTGCGGACGCGACGATAGCGTCGATCAGACAGAAAGTGCGCGAGGGCGACCTGACGCCGGTGCTGCGCGCGTACGAACAGGATTTGAAGAGACCTGTCGCAGGCGCGCTGACGGGCAATCTGATTCGGACGCTGCTAATACAGATTCAGAAGACGAAGGTGGATGTGGAGGTGGCGGTAGGAGGGATCGATGCGTTGCTGAAGAGTCAGGAGCTTGTATTTGGGTAGGTCTAAACTCGTGGTTTATGTGATGAATGAAGGCCTTGGTATGCTAGTAGAGTGAAGAGGCAATGCTAACAGGAATTTGGTAGCTTCATTGGCCTTACGCCCGGTATCCTCATCTGCGCTGGGGCATGGCGTTGGATGAAGAATGTCATCGGCAGCCGTAAAGTTTTGGAGAGGGGAAACAGACAGAATCAGCTTCTACGCCTGCTTCGGTATGTTGCAAATCATCCAAGTTTCTTTTAACATTTGTACATGCACTCTAACATGGTAACATTCAGCAACATCGACCGCATCCTTTCCGCCGCCACGCCCACCGACTTTGGCGAGCTCTACTACAAAGACCAGGGCTTGCTGCTCTGTGAAGTGCACGTTCTGCAGCACAGCGCGAGAGAGGTCCTCCCAACGCGCATCTTTCGAGAGTTTCTAGAGGACGTTGACGAGCTGGTCGATGTGCGGAGCGGGCTGCAACGGCAGGAAAAGGCGGTGCAGCGGGTCAGATGGGCCTATGCGCGGTGGATTACGTGAGTGGTGAAGAGTGGGTCTTGGGTTGAGCTTAGATTAAAATGGAGTATGGCTTTGGGCATAGGGAAAAGTTATATTTATACGTTGCAACAGAATGGCGGTCTTTTGCATTTGGGCTGAAGAGAAATAGCACCGCATAGCGTAGCGTAGCATGGCATGGCATGGCATCTCGTCAGGCGTAAGCAATTTGGGGTCAGCCGTTTACTCGGCTATTTTCTGTGATATTTTAGTAGTAGTAGTCGTCGTCGTCGTAGAAGTAGTATATTAGAGATAAGCGCTTCCTTTGCTACGGAGTGTTGCCGGCGCACGTGCCAGGGCTAACTATTCCTCCGGGACCGCCACCGTTGAATCCGTCGTGTGGCGGAGGGCGCCAAGGGTCGGGAGGGTTTTTGGGGTTGAGTTGACATCAATATCGAACAGACAATACTGCAATGATTTTGTACTTGACATGAATAGTCCTGACTCAATCATATATTGACAAAAAAGGAATTGATGCAAACTACCTCTAGGCAATATCCACTTGAGCAGGACAGTAGCGTCATAAGATCTGTATTGTCATTCTACACTCAACTCAAACCTCAACAACCCTCCGTCTGAGTGATATCCGATACCATCCTGCCTGAACAAACAAGTATAACAGTCAAAAAGACGAACCGAAATAAAAAGCAACACGAAGCTTTACCTCACAAAGTACATCTATCTGTTCAGAGAAGCCTCAATAAGCTCGACAGGGCCGTTGTTCGACAAAGCTCTTCTCAGCAAGTTTACTATACCGAAGAGCACCGCTGCAAGGTTATCTGACGGTTGATAATCCTTACCTTACATTCCATTCGGAGAAGTACATACGCTCGGATAAAATAGTTAAGCACCTCGTACCTCAGTCTCACGTTCGCCCTTCATCATGGCCGGATCGAGAAATTATGACTTTCTTGTGAGTGGAAGGGGAAGGGCTTTTTTTGGAGATGACTCTTTCCTTGTTATCTTCTTTCGTCTTTGTAGTATCTGTTTTATGATTTGCCATGGTTTCTTCTTTCGTCAATTCTCTTCAATTTGTATCTGAGTTTATTTTAAGCATTCGTGTCGTAAACCACAGCATTTGTTGTAAACACTTAACACCTTCTTCATCTTTGATTGTACTAATACCCACCGCTGACCATGATTAAATTTGCAGATCCGCCTCCTCCTCATCGGCGACTCCGGCGTCGGCAAATCGTGCTGTCTGCTCCGCTTTTCCGACGACTCCTTCACGCCCTCTTTCATCACCACCATCGGCATCGACTTCAAGCTGCGCACGATTGAGATTGACGGCAAGCGGGTCAAGCTGCAGATCTGGGACACGGCCGGCCAGGAGCGGTTCCGGACCATCACGACGGCGTACTACAGAGGCGCGATGGGCATTTTGCTGGTGTATGATGTGACGGATGAGAAGAGCTTTAACAGTACGTTTCTTCCTTTTTATTGTCATATTTCTTTCTTGGGGGGCTTTTCTTGAGGAACTTTTCTGGTATCGGTTTAGAAGCTGCTGTGTTTCAAGACTTGAGCTGTGGAGGAAAGAATGTTCTATATACGCAAGACTCATATTTCTGACCTGTCAACGTGAACAGACATCCGCGGCTGGCTCTCAAACGTCGAGCAGCACGCCTCCGAGGGCGTGAACAAGATTCTCATCGGCAACAAGTGTGACTGGGAAGAGAAGAGGGTTGTCTCGACCGAGCAGGGCCAGGCGCTGGCCGATGAGCTTGGCATTCCGTTCATGGAGGTGTCGGCCAAGGCCAACATCAACGTGGAAAAGGCGTTTTTCAACCTGGCATCGGATATAAAGAAGAGGATGGTGGAGACGTCGAAACAGGACCAGCAGGGCCAGCAGGGCGGCGCTGGCGGTGCGGGGGTGGTGTCGGTGGGAGATCAGAATGGCGGATTGGCAGGGCTAGGTGGGAAATGTTGTTAGAGAATGGATGTGAAGATGTAAATGAGTATACTTTACAGGGTGTTGGTGGGATGAAGAGAAGGCTACTCAAATGAATCGTCAGACTCTAGACGGGGAAGGAATGGGAGGCAGAGCTGCTGATCTTTTTTTAAAGTTCATGCTATTCGCATGGCCTTTACCTTTTCGCATAAGGCTTTGCCGCAACGGGTCCGGAATTACTATAAGCTACACTGTTTCCCTACCTTTCAGCGGGTAATTAGAAACCCGCGCAACGCTCTGCAATGTTTCTCCAATTAAAGACGCCTTCTGACGGTCTCTTTTCCTTCATTACCTCTGTAGATTAACTCTCAACACTCTCGATATTCTCGACACGCTCTAATGTTCCTATTACGTGTTCTTTGTAATCGCGCTAGAACCAGTCTTTTTCTCACAAGTCCTCTCATTCGGCGTTTCTGTTTTGTTATTTCAGTACATTTAGTGTGTAGCATTGGCCGGTAATTAGACCTTTTTTTCTTATTTTAAATAGTTTAGAAAGTCCATTTGCTCATTCCCTTGTAGAAATTTCTAATATGTGGGTAATGTTGAGTGTTGCTAATACCCTGTCTGTCAATCGAATAAATAAATAAATTGGCGACAGACGGAAACGAAACAGAAGCATCAAGCCGTTTAAATTTTAACATGCATATTTTATGCATGCATAAATTGCACAACTCGGCTCGACGGACAGTTCCCGGCTCCGAGTTAGGGAGTATGAAGACCGTTGGGGGATGGAGATGAGATGAGAAGGTTTTGCCTATGCTATATCTAAAGGATAGGGATGTTCTTACATTGCTTGATTTATTGAGTAGAATATTCTACTTACGCCCATGAATTTATTTTGATAGATGCATTTTAACATACGTCAAAGGTAAAATATACACAACAGCAACCGCTAGATCCATACTTTGCATTTAAGAGCAATCATTGCCTACCTTTGCTCTCATTTAAAGCAGTCTTCTATCCGTTCTTTTATTTAGAAAACTCTTTGTTTCAAATTTTTTGAAAGCATGCACCTCATCCTTACCGGTGCCACCGGCCTCGTCGGCTCCGCCTGTCTCCGCGCCATGCTTGCCAGCGCCGACGTAACTCGCATCTCGGTCCTGAGCCGCAGGCCCGTGCCCATGGTTGAAGAGACCATCGAAAAAGAACAGGAGCCTCGGGGGAAGGAGAAGAAGAAGGAGGTCCGCGTGCTGATTCACGAGGACTTTGGCGCGTACGACGCTGCGCTTCTGGAGAAGCTTAGAGGGGCGCGCGGATGTGTCTGGGCGTTGGGAGTGCCGTATCGGATGGGCATTGGGGAGGCAGGGAGGAGGGCTAAGTATGTATTTTGGTTTGGAAATTTGGATCAGTCCTTAACCTTATTATTTTGATGCTCTTCTTTTTTTATGTTGCTTTTGCAAAGGGTGACTCGTGGCTGACAGAACATCCTCCGGAACAGGGAACAATACGTCAAGATCACGCACTCGTGGCCGGTAGCCGCTGCCCGAGCATTCGCTACGCTCTCGCCGCGCTTCAACTTCGTATACGTGTCGGGCGAAGGAGCGACGCATGAAGCTGGGTATCTGACCTTGTTCTTTGGCCGGACCAAGGGAGAAGCGGAGCTTTCGTTGCTGAGATTGCGCGGGTTGCGGGGAGATGACGAGAAGCAGGTAGATATGAACCAGATAGACCATATAGTAGGCCTTCAGCCATTTTCAGTCCGGCCGGGCTTCGTGGACGCCGCTGGCGATGAGGAGATAGAGCCATACATTCCACGTCCGCCTTTTCTTTATTCCCTGTCAGCGGTAATGCTGGGTCCGCTGATTAGAGCAACGATTCCATCAATGCACAGTCCGACAGAGATGCTTGGGCGGATGCTGGTAAAGCTTGTGGGGAGGGAAGGAGGTGTGCTTGACGGTGAAGGGGTTTCTGCTGATGGGAGAGTTGTCAGTGCAAAAGCAATTTGGAGGCTTGTGGATAGTTTGTAGACTCTATGACATCCTTAGAGAGACTTTCAGTTTTTCACTATTCAGAACTATATGTAATCTTAACATCTGTGAGTGCATCCAGGTTGATTCCTTACAATGATATTATAATGTTGTAAGAATGAGGAGGTTGTTTGAAGGAGTCTGTTCAGTAATAAATTACTTTCTTGATGCTTGGCAATCAGCCTTATCGATAAATCCTACAAACTTACATTTCGACACAATTCAACATGGTAAAGTTAACATTGCCATTCTGGCGGAAACAAGCGACACGTAAGACACGTTGGCGCAAGTAGCAATCAATCGATTGCGCTACCTGGTGAGCAAGCAATGTCGTCACACTCTGCTCGGAGATTTGTTGTATGACGCTGCAATACGGCACTATAAAGGTCCATTCCTTGGCCATCACTTTCGGATGGCCTCAAGTCAAAGCAAGAACAAGGGAAAAGACTCAAGTAATCAATCTATAGCAAACAATGGACAGCCCGCGTCAACATATTCGTATTCTGGAATTGAATGTAGTGCGATTAAGGAGGGGTTAGCTCATATCCTGGTCACCAAAGATGCACCTCTCCGTGTCACAGACTCAAAGGTACAAAAGCAAAAGGGCGAAAAAGCCATTCAGTCAGTATTTTACAATCCAATACAGCAATTCAATAGAGACTTGTCGGTACTGGCTATAAGAGCTTTTGGTGAAAGTTATATTACGGATGTGAAAGCGAAGCGGTTGAAGAAGAGAGGAACGAAGAGACAGCGTGCTAATGTAACGGATGACGAAAGTGTCAAAAGAAAACGATTGAATGGCGTTCAAAATGACGCAAATAAAGACGGAGCAAATAAAGATCTAGTGCCTGCCGAAACCCTTAAAGAAGAAAATTCAGAAACTAAGGAACAGACAAAATTTGATCAAGTAGAGAACGAAGATGATGCGACATGTGAATTTGAAAAGGAGGCTCTAAAAATTAGTCGTAATGATGGTAATGTAGATGAACAGCCGCAATTCAAGGTGCTCGACGCTCTGTCAGCAACTGGGCTCCGAGCTCTTCGTTACGCCAAAGAATTACCATTTGTGACATCAGTCACAGCAAATGATCTATCAAAAAAAGCAAGCGATTCGATCAAGCTGAACGTGAAACACAACGGAGTGGAAGAAATAGTCCATCCTACTGCTGAAAATGCCATTATACACATGTACTCTGTAATGGCCAAAGAAGCAGCTGGTGCTTCTGACCCCAAGTACCAAGTCATTGATCTCGACCCGTACGGTACCGTGGCGCCCTTTCTTGATGCGGCACTTCAAGCAGTCTCCAAAGACGGTCTACTATGTATTACTAGCACTGACACAGCTGTGTTTGCGTCAAACGGTTACCCGGAAAAGGCTTATTCTCAATACGGTGGCTTGACCGCAAAAGGCTATCACTGCCACGAGGCCGGGCTAAGATTGATCTTACAAACAATCGCCAGCACTGCTGCGCGCTATGGTCTCGCAATTGAACCGTTGCTCTCGCTTTCTATCGACTTCTATGTGCGCATCTTTGTTCGCGTTCGCAAGTCTGCAGCTGCCGTAAAATTTCTAGCAAGCAAAACAATGCTTGTATATAGTTGCGATGCTGGCTGTGGGGCATGGCAAACCCAATTTTTAGCAAAAAGTACGCCAATAAAGGCCAAGAATGGTGAATTATGGTATAAGCATACAGCGGCGCAAGCGCCCTCCGCTTCGGCCCATTGTGAACATTGCGGTTTCAGAACACATGTGAGTAGATCAATATCCATAAGACTCTTGAATGGCGCTGTTCAGTTTAGCTTTGGATTACCAAAACTGTTTGACGAGTATTGAAGTACGCATGCTGACTGGAAATGTAGATAGCTGGTCCAATGTATGGAGGGCCAATACATAATCCAGCTTTTATCCAAAAGATACTGAGTTATCTCCCTGACCTAGATTCAGCAACGTACGGCACGCTGGATCGTTTGGAAGGCATGTTACAAACAGCTCATGAGGAAATTCCCCTGGATAACCACAAGTATGTGCAAAATTCCGAAAGGAATGGGTGCGCACAAGACACTGAATTGATACCTTGCCTTGACCCAACGGTCATCGACCATCATCCCTTCTACTTCAACCCAAGCCTGTTAGCTAAGGTTCTACATACCAACAGCCCCCCAGACGCAGCGATAAAAGGAGCTCTCCGACACGCAGGATATCATGCTACTCGAAGTCATGCCAAACGGTCAAGCATTAAGACAAACGCGCCTTGGCCGTTTGTATGGCGTGTCATGTGCGAATGGATTTGTCAAAAAGAGCCTGTACGTGGGGGAGTTTTAAGAGAAGGCACGGCCGGCTGGAAGATTGCTGCGTCCTATCTTCGAAAGCCGCGAGAAGAAGTGGATAAAACCTCGGAGCCTTTGGACGAAACTCCAATCGAGAAAGGGCAGATTGACATCAATAAAGAAAGCGAAAAAACACCCCTGAGCGATGTCAAGAATGACCAGAACGTGTTGCCAAGAATTGTTTTTGATGAAGAGCTGGGTAAGAAGGAATTAAGCAGGAAAAAACTTCGGCGGTATCAATTGAACCCGTGGGCAAACTGGGGTCCAATGACTAAAGCAAGAGGCTGATATTATTAAATCGGTGCTACTCTACTTTACATGTAGCAAGCTAAAATCTGGGAAGAGAAGAATTGCGGTGGCAAAAACTTAGAGCATAACTCAAAAGTTGATAAAAGATACAATAATACATACAGCCAACGCTCTTGGGAAGTTTTTGTGAGCCATGGCAACATCGTTGGATTGGTCTTTGGAACATGATCATTATCTAATGATGTCATTGCAGAAATACTGAATAAGGGTCTCCAATAACAAGGCCTCTCATTTATTATATCAGGGGTCAGGAAATAAACTATGTACAATTTCGAACTGCTTAGTCTTGATAAGATACAGCGACAAGATATCGTGGAGAAACAGAAGATGATTCTTGGCTTCTGATATTATGGTCGACTGCAAAATAAGTTAGCATGATCAATAACTAATCTACAGATGTGCCACAAGAAGCACCTATAACTTTGATAATAAATTTACCTCAACAAATTGAATGGTCTTTCCTATGGTTGATTCATCTTGTCGAGAGAGATTTCGAATCTTGACCCATTTACTGCTCTCCCAACTTACTCAATCTTTTAAGAACAATGCCTGTTCATAGACGAGGATTTCCTCCGCATTTTGGACATCTGCCCTCCCGTCGGACCCGCCCCGTAGGAAAGTGAGGTGGAGGGCAATTCCGATTAGTGCTGTTTGCGCGATTGCACCTTTCGAAAATAGTCTTGAAATGGTGACATTGAGTCCAGGTAACGAGAGTGCCGCGACACATGTTGATGTTGCTTTGTTGACTTTGAGAGTTGCTTTTGAGGGTTCTGATAATATTTCTACGTCCTTTTTTCGATCGTGGATGATTATCTGCACAAAGACGAAGGTATAATTGAGTTTGCTGAAATTTGACTTGGGTCAATAATGCTTGCTGCTGATCAGGAGAGAGTCGAGAACATGCAGACAGAAAGATGGTGGCATTTGGCAAAGGGGTGTTCTGCTCTTTAAATAGTTGCAAGAGGTTATCATTTCTTGATTTTTGGCGCAAAGTGAAGGGTACAGAGCAACAGCATTGTAACTTTGATGAAGTATGGGAGGTAAAGATGTGAGGTGTTCTCATGAAGACGAATCTCAGTTAAAAGGATGCGACAGCATTTAGTGAAGACTATCATCACGAATGTTTTAATTATCATATTACTTTACTACTTTGCAGTTACTGTTCCATGTTAAATGGTACATAATTATTATTCACCAACTACAACCAGAACTTGTTGGAATTTCAGTAATATACCAACCACAATCTAGGGAACATTATAGCCACTGGTAAAGATACGGGTAAGTGACATGCCCGTTATTTAGCCGAAGTGAACTAAATTCGATGAAAGGAAAGATTGAAATACGATCTCAACATGACGTTAGCTCTAAATGAGAATTTCACAACGCCATCACGAAAGTAAATGTATGATATTAAGGGATATTCGGTATCATCCCCTCCAACGGTATTTAATGCATTTGCTGTATGTGTCTCCTCAGCTCGTTAATGCATGACATTCACATATCAAGCTTGTGCCATTAATTTATCCTCGTTTCTATTGTTACTTCACATATCAGGTGTATCACAATACTTGGAAAGAGGAACAATTCATGGACAAGTGACATACAAGCTATACTATTATGTGCTACACAGAATTCCTTGATCGACATACGATCCATTTGGCCGGTAAATATATTGGTGAAGGTGGCGTACGGAATACTAGCGCTGGTAGCACCGCGATAAACGCCTCAACCAGTGCCCTGGATCTGATCGGGAAGCGGGTAGCCGGGCCGATCTGGCACCTGGGTTCCCAATAATAATATGAAGATCTGATCCCGGGTTTGGGTTTGTTGGAAAACATAAAAAGTCAGGTTCAGACGTGTTTTATTGGTCAGATGCAGATATAATGTGATCGGTATTAGCGATACCGGAAATATTTAATATAAGAGTGTGTTGCACATAACAAGTGGCTTCAGTAGCGGACAGAGAATATCGTCAACTACTGGTGTCCCGGCACTGTGGGTCTTTCGTGGAGCTTGTCACAGCTGGGAAATGCTACATCTCAAGTGAAAGAAAGAAAGAGATATCATAGAGTTCTCGAGGGGAGCAGGCAAGACTGATGAATTATTCCATGAAAACT
The DNA here is from genome assembly GCA_965214995.1 of Trueperaceae bacterium. Classification (GTDB taxonomy): domain Bacteria; phylum Deinococcota; class Deinococci; order Deinococcales; family Trueperaceae; genus CBDCCT01. The sequence goes on along the minus strand of CBDCCT010000002.1, from coordinate 376,375 downwards.
TCGACCTCTACAGAGCTAGCTTGGATAAGAATGGCAACTTCTATACGGTTTGCTTTTGGAGCAACATACTGGACTATTAGACATCACTTTAAGGAGGGAAAAAGTAGTTCGGCTTTGCCATGGAGAGGTTCTGTCCGGTACTGTTAACGGATCATTTCTAATTACAGCTTTTACTTGAAAGAAGCGTCGATGTGCTTTAGTCCCCGAAAATGATGCGTAAGGGTATCTATTAAGCTAAAGCTCGTATAACTCGGGAAGAGCTGTGGCTTTCGCCCCGACGATATGGGATGCTCTGATTCCGTTCGACCAATGTCTCGATACTTGCTGATGCACGAGACAAAACATACTTTCGCCATTATTTTTCAGCTTGGCTCACAATGATCACCGAACATCCTTACGTGTGTATTTATACATTTGTATACTTTTAACTTAGTATATATCCAGTCGTTGTATCAATTCGAGGTTAACCAACCATGCTATTCATCAGACTCGGTCATGTGAGAGCCGGAAATACCATCTTTGCGCAAACCGTAACATTGACGAACGTCTTGTTGCAGCGTCATCCGCTTTGAGATATCGGTGGTTGTCTTGACGTGGCTAGTGATTGACCTGTGGCGTTAATTGTCCTGAACACAATCGCACCGTTGTCGATCATTATGTTGGACATGCTCTAGGCCTAGGCCCTCACGACAATCCCAACATCAGCTAGATAGGCTGATAACGAGAAACGAACGAGTTGCTTGATTGAGGTGTAAATGAAGTTGCTTGTAATACAATAGTTAATCTACGAATAAAATTATCGTGTATCAACGTCGCGCCAGTTGTAGATCCTGACCAAACCACGAGTTCTGATACAACAATGCCACTGATGACCAAAACCATCAAGAGTTTGATGTGGTTTTTGTGCTTGTTCGATAACGTACGTGAAGGTTCTTAGCACTGCTGAATAAAGTTGAATTAGAAAAAAATAGAAAAGTTAAGCAAGCACCACACATCCCCTCCATGCCAATTAGAATCTGGTCCCTTCACTCCCCTCTAAACCCGGGCGGAGCCACAACATCTTTTTCAGCATATTCACCCTTAACATCGCCATCTGCATTGTGGGGCATGATTGCCATGACCTTGTACAACCCACCCATCCCGTTAGGGCCGACATCCACTAACCTTTGCCATGCCTGCAAGATCTCTTGCTTCTTTTCCTGCGTGGGGGCCGCCGCTGCCAAAGCCTCTGCTCTTGCTTCTACCCTCATGCCTTTCAGCCATGCTGCCTGAGTGACTGGACCGTGGACTGCGACGGTTGGTGAAGCGTCAAGAGCAGCATCTGCGAGCGCGGTAAAGTCCACGTCTGCAGACAAGTCCACTAGGCCGGGAGATGAGAATGGTGAGACAAGCTTGTGCGAACGGATTCCACGTAGTGAGTTGCCGGGTACTTTCGTACACTGGCCATAGTCGAAGATCAGTGCAGCACCAGAGGGAGGACGGGCGTTTGCTTTGCTTGGTTGTAATGATGATGTAGATAGAGACGATGGTGGAGATTGCGAGATTCTACCACCACCTTTCAAGCTTGTTGCTCTGTCGTTTCTACTCGAAGGCGAATTCGACGCTGACGATGATTTTTGAGCCGTTGCGGTTATTGACTTTGCTTTTGAACTATGTTCCAGCCTTGCTTCAAAAACCGACGATGACGATGATTGTGGCATTCTTTTTGTTTGAGAGCTCGCTGCCGATCCACGTATAGTCGAAGACGTTTCCGCCGGCTCATCAGTTGGTGAGTTTGGAGTTGTGCCTATGCGTTTTGCGATTGCTCCAGCCACTTTATGTGCTTCAGGGGAAATTTCGATGACGGAATCGGGCTTCGTCTCAAGTGCTTTGTATCTTTCAGAGGTATATGGTAGTAGTTGACTGTAATAAGTATGGTTTTGGGCTCTAACAAGTTGAAACTCGGACTCATCAGTGCTCTGCTGCTCAGGTTTCTTATCAGCATCTTTCGTGGTCACCAGCAATTCTCGCCATAAGCCGCCTCCTCGGCCCTTCTGATTTGGTCCGTTAACGGTAGACTGTTCAGTTTTGGCAGACCCATTTGCTCCGTGAGCTTCGTCTTTAGATACAGACTGGAACGCGTGTATGGGAAGGGCATCAAAGAATTCATGTGCGATTATAAAGGGGGTTGATGCGGCACCTATGACTCAATCAGAAAGATAGGAACGTAGATTGTACGATGGTACTAAATTACTTTGTGGTACCAACGATAGATCCTCGACCCATTCGACTGTCAGGTTACCAGCATATTTACTAACACCTCGGTGACCGATGGCCGTCTTTTTTACCTTCCTCCCGCCGCACAACAGTTTTGCCTGTTTCTCTCGCAGCTGTGGACTTGTTTCGACAAGATACACAGTCTCAATAAGCGCTCTAAATTTCTTGAATGTCCGTGAAGTCTGCATTATATTCGTCAGCCGTTCGATACAGATAATAAATACCAGACGAGCTAGATTAATTATTACTAACTCTTAATATATCATTCATCAATGTTCCTCTCCCAGGACCCAACTCTATAAGGTGAATGGGACCAACTCTTGCGCCTTGTGCTAACCATGTTGCATAGAGCCATACACCTACCAACTCTCCGAATATCTGCGATATTTCAGGCGCGGTGATGAAATCTCCCTTAGTACCAAATTGATCCCCTTCTTTATCTTTCTTGACAGGACGAGAATAATACCCGCTGTCGATAGAAGTAAGGCATTGCCGCATATACGCCGCCAGAGTTATGGGGCCGGTAATCTATGAAATCTTCGGAATTTTCATATTGAATTCACAAACATCAGTCTCTTCTGACCTAAATTCAATATTCATGATTTTGAAGAGAAAGTACAAAACTGACTGCTACATAACTCGCAAGCGGTTTGGCGAATGCCGTTGACCATCTACGCTGCTGAATCAATCTTTGAGCCGATCGATAGGATATCATCTTGCTTGCAACATGATACGAGCGACATGTACATTTTAAGTTCAGTAGCATTGGAAACTATTGAGCTTGGCTTAGAATCTAGTCAGCATCAATCAGATAATTATTCGTAACGCGAAGCCACATGGCTATTCTTGGCGTTCGCTTCTTTTAACTATCAAAGCATAACATTCAATAATGTAATTACTGGCCCAAGTCGCACACATGACAGGCGGGACAGCATCATCTCGATGGGCTGACAATGACGATGATATTGCCGAGGCAGAACAACGCAAGCGAGAAAAGGCGGAGCGGAAACGTGCCAAAGCTGCAAAGCAACAAGAGCTAGCCGACATTGAACGGCGCCGACAAGAACAAAAACTTCAGGGCGAAGAACCACAACCAGCACAAGCAAAAGACAACTTCAAAGATTCCAGTGCCATCGAAGAAGGCGAATCGACAGGCAGCTTGGGTCCTCCCGTGAAAAAGCGGCGCCTTTCGCCAGAAAAGGAAGACGAGCCGGTGAAGCTTTTGCGCTACAATGCACCCTCATGGGGACCTGCCCGACGTGTAGACAATTTCGAGAAGCTTAATCATATCGAAGAGGGCTCGTATGGATGGGTATCGCGCGCCAAGGAGATAGCTACCGGCGAGGTTGTCGCGCTGAAGAAACTAAAGATGGACATTGCGCAGGAAGGCTTTCCTGTCACCGCGTTGCGCGAAATCCAGACCCTGACGAGGACAAGACATCGACACATTGTCGACCTGAGAGAGGTGGTGGTAGGAGACACAATGAATGAGTCTGTGAGAGCGGTTTAGTGATTTATGGTCGCGATGACATCGCCAGCTGATTCTTCTTCGAGTGTTTTTCTTGTCATGGACTTTCTCGAACACGACTTGAAGACGTTGCAGGAGGATATGGCAGAGCCATTCCTACCGTCTGAAGTTAAGACTCTGATTCTACAGCTTGTTTCTGCTGTGGACTATTTGCACGGTCATTGGATACTACATGTAAGGTTCGAAAAGCACAAATTGCTAGGGTTAACTAATTGTGATGTAGCGGGACTTGAAGACATCTAATGTAGGACGACTCTCACTATCTCTCACATACTAGAGAACTGAAGCGACTTAGATTCTTATGAACAATCGGGGAGAGATCAAAATAGCAGACTTTGGCATGGCTCGCTATTTCGCAGACCCATTACCGTCAAATATGACCCAACTTGTCGTTACTTTATGGTACCGAGCTCCGGAGCTTCTTCTCGGCACTGAGAAATACGACCAAGCTATCGACTTGTGGAGTATCGGTTGCATATTTGGCGAGTTACTTGTCAAAGAGCCTATAGTTCAGGGTAAGAATGAGGTCGACGAATTATCAAAAGTAAGTCAATAAAGATGAGACGGTATGCTATACATTGTACGGTGTAACGGTTACTGAACGCTAATACCCATCATCCCTCCAACAAATGGACTAATATGGAGAATCGCAGATTTTTGAGCTTTGCGGACCTCCCAACGAAACATCCTGGCCTGGTTTCAGACGCCTACCAAACGCCAAAGCTCTTCGTCTTCCACGCTCGTCATCATCGTCTGCCGCAGCTGCTACTGGGACTATTATTCGCACCCGATTTCCCTTTCTCACTTTTGCGGGCTCTAGCCTCTTGACATCGTTACTATCGCTCGACCCGAGTAAGCGGCCCTTAACAAGTGAGGTTTTACATCATGCATACTTTCAGGAAGATCCCAAGCCTAAGTCAACGGCCATGTTTCCAACGTTCCCATCAAAGGCTGGCCAGGAAAGGCGCAGGAAAATAGCTAGCCCATCTGCGCCAAAACGAGGTGATGCTCCACAGCTGAATGGCGAAAGTTTAGACTTTAGTAATATTTTTGCCGGAAGAGAAACTGAGGAGACAGGTGCTGGGTTCCAGCTTAAGCTCGTATGAGTCATATGTTGGTGCAGCTGACAGTATTTGTAACTTTATGTTCAATCGAATAGCTGTTTGCATCATCTTTTAAAAACAGAAAACCGGATAATGATAATCAGGGGTATCTAGACCTGCGATGGAAAGAATGAGCATATGAACCATGGAGTAATAAGTGAAGCATGTCTACAAATATTAGCCCATTGCAACTTCTGTTCACAATTTGTTGGCGAAATAAATTTATAGGTCAGTATCAGCCTGGAACTAGGATGATTCAACTTTTAATGGCTTTATTGATCCCACGGGCCAGTCGCCGATAATCATTTAATAACTCTTCTACGTCCTTGATTTTTAGCTCTTTCACGTCTTTTATTTCTAGAAACTTTCTCAACGGCACTGCTGTCCTTCTGAGCTCCTCCGCTACCCTCGCATCAGTCGATGAAGCAGAAGTCTCTTTGACTCCATCAGTATCATGCCGCAACCTCTCCGATGGAGACCGAAGTGGTTGTGTAGCCGGCATAGCACCACGCCCAAACCGCGGCATGATATTCATGTTAGGTAGTGCTTTGAGCGGATTCAAGGTATTGCCCAGATTGCGCATTGAATCGACTGCGGCACTGCTAGCAGAAGCTTGACTGGGCGCAGATGTCGGGCCTTGAGATGAAAATTCACCCTGGCCGCCAGGAATTGTATTACGCTTGGTTATTCCTCCCCTTTTCAAGATTTCATCCTCGGAGTCGTGTACGAGACGCTTGTCTGTTCGTCCATCATTCCCCGGTCCTGTTAACTTATTTTCGCTAAAATATGACTTTTCTCTGTTCGCAGTCACAGCGCCTACTGTTGCAGTGTCTTCATCCATTGGCGGAGGCGTACCTACCAATTTTCGCGCATCTTCTAATGTCTTCGGCAAAATATTCCCTCGCTCGTCAATATTACCTTTCTTTGATTGCTCTTTGAGCCGTCCAAATAGAAAGTTGAAACTGTTATCGAGTGTACTACTAATGTTGTCAAATGCCTGATCGGCACTACCAATTATATCACCTCGAACAGCTTCCAAGCGATTAGTTTGAGTCTGAATAATAGTGCTCAGCCGTCCCTGATTGCTTGCAGTAGACGAGGCAGGTGATGAAGATAGCCTATTATCGTCCGAAGATACCGAAAGGGTTTTGTGATGGCTGCCACGACTGGCGTTTTCAATAATCAGACTTGAACTGGATGAATGACGTGGTCGTGTAGTACTTGATTGGCTTTCTAATCTACTCCGAGTAGCCGATTCTTGCGATGCCTGTCTCAAAGCTTCCTCCTTTCGTAGAGATGATAGATCAACGGTTTCGAGAAAGGATATGGCAGCCTCCAAGTTCACAAGGCAGTAGGCTGCCTCTCCATCTAGTTTATTACTCGCTCTGAATCTTTGTATGAAACTCACGTTGCTTACAACGTGCAAACCATCGCAAGACGAGTTTACCAATGCATATATCAGCATCGGAAGAATTTCATCAGCTGAGGATGACGACGGAAAAAGACGTGATAATATTTTTACTAGGCTTTTGTGGGCTGTGATCAAGTGTTGAAGCTTTCCAAGTGGATAGTGCTTCTCATTCATGCGAGCAAGATCGTCTGCTACTTGGACAAGCCATTCACGGATGTCAGCTTCTTTGTTCACTAACACGCTACGTGCATTTTGGTCTGCTTCATCTGTGCCGGAGTGGAGCTCTTTGAGCCCAATACCAATCAATGACAAAGCAGCAGCTCGTGATTGAAGTTTTTGGTCACGTTCTTGATCATCAGTGCTCCTATGTCTCCATATTCGATCATAAACCTGAACAACTATAAGCAAATGATATGTAAAAGCAGTCTAAATGTTATACTGCACCTTTGCACACACTAGCCTCTCAACTGCTTCTTCATAAGCTATCTTCTTCATTTCAAGGAGCTTCCTTGTTTTTCGTTTGGATGCAATCTCGGATGCTGTGAGGAGCTGCTGTTCATCCCCATCATTATCGACTTCGCCTCCACGAACAGCAGGTCCAGTCTTTGTCCGACTCTTTGAGTTTGCTGACGACCTTGAAGACACTGAAGGGGCAGGTGATGCCTCCCTTGAAGATTGTGATGCGATACGGGCAACATGTTCTGAGAGCTTCAATTCAGCTTGCTCATAGAAGTCCTGGAAAAGCTGTGAAAGAGCATCTACTGCAAGAGGGGTGGGATGAACTCTTGCAGAAAGTGACTCAAGGAATCTGCTCAACAATTAACATAAAAAGTTTCATAAAGCTTCAAATCTATTTTACTGGCTTTTCAGTTAGGCTTCGCACATTAGCTGGAAGCTCCTCAAAGGTTTCAGTCAGATCATCCTCATTTATGTCTGGTTCAACATCTTCAATGTTCTCTGACGTGTCATCGTTACCACTTTCAAACAGGTCTTCTTTTGCGCCATGAACCTTGTCTTCGGGTGTAATCGGTGTTGCTGCAGGGAATGGTAGTTCATTTTTCTTCTCCTCCTGTATAGTACTTGCTCGACTTCTACTTGTCGAGCTTGCATCATCTGACTCGTATCGTTGAAACGATCTTGCAATCTGATGTGCCTTGGTATGTGGAATGTTGGTTTCTGTTGATGAGCTGCTTCGCTGCATGCCTTACCGAACTACTAAAACGCCAATACTGGCAATGCTAAAGCATCTGCCGATATTCACTGAAGTATAACAATAGGCATAGTTCTTGTACATGAACGAGTGTATAGGTAAATTCGATGTAAGATGAGGAATTACTAAATGATTCATAAGCTGGGATTTCTTCTTAAACTTCACAGGCAGTCTTCAGCCTTATGAGAAGCTATGGCCCCACCAGATACTTATTCCCAAATGGGCTTAGCTTGAGGCATCAATTTAGCTAATCCTACTTAAGTAATTTACTTTTCTTCATATGATGCGCGCCAAAACACATGATGAGGCTGGTGTGGCCACACTATCAGATGCTTCGTCATTGTTGATTCTCTTCATGCCTTGAGTTGGAATCTTCTTTCTCACACATACTCACAAATATGGCTGCAGATTTTTGGTCTAAGAGGCTACGATATGTAGCTGTCAGTGCAATAATAATCCTACTATCCCTTCTATCCATCCTACATCTCCTCTCTCCTACTTCAATATATGGCAATAGCGTTAGCTACGCTTCGGGCAGATATGCGAGAGCCAGGTCTTTTACTACCGAACACAGAGTTTTGCAAGACCATAATTCGGTGACATCCAAAACCGCATCAAAGACCGACTTAGAGTTTGTTCGTACAGACTGTGACTAGAAGCTGAAGTGGCAATGCTAACATTCCGGTTCAAGCAACTCAGGCAGGTGTTCAATTATGGGTCGAAAGCGAACAGGAACTCTCCCCGAATACAAAATGTCTGTACTACGCCCTCCGAAGTTACTGAAGAGAGCATACATCGGGGACTGAACCGTAAATTACGTGTTCGTCCTCAAAACATTCAAATGCAGCGAATGGTCAATCGGGATCACTCATCGATAAACACCCTGCTAGAGAACGCTAGGGTGGATAGAAGTGCTGCATCACTTCCATCGTCAGCATGGACCGTTGACGACGTCCCAGGACCCAATGTCACAGATCGGGAGACGGTGCTCAGCTTTGCTAGAATGGCGGCTGATGCATACGTTGACGAACCGGGAGAAACAAAGTGGCAAAAGGTGTGAGAAATCATGAACATAACGAGTGTTGCCCCTATTAACTCAGATGATCTACAGGTCGGGTGCGGTTTCAACTACACCGAGGACTTTGGCTGGGAAGGTGACGGGCTCAGAGGTCATATCTTTGCTGACACCGAAAATAAAACCGTGGTTATTGGTCTGAAAGGCACCTGTAGGTTCTTCCTCGCGTTCGTAATCAAAGGCTAATAAATAATCCTTCTAGCTCCCGCCGTCTTCGATGGTTCCGACACAACCACAAACGACAAGGAGAACGACAACCTCTTCTTCAGCTGCTGCTGCGGCCAGGGAGGCCAGTACCTGTGGCGTCATGTCTGCTCCTGCATGACTTCCACCTACACCTGCAACTCCACCTGCGTTGTCGAGAGTCTCAAAGAGAAGAACCGATACTACTATTCATCCATCGACCTTTACAGAAATGTTACCGAAATCTACCCTGACGCCGATATCTGGCTGTCCGGCCACTCGCTCGGCGGCTCTGTAGCCAGTCTGCTCGGTCTCACTTACGGTCTCCCCGTTGTAACTTTCGAAGCCCCCGGCGAGGCCCTTGCCGCATCACGTCTCGGTCTGCCCACCCCGCCCGAGTACGAAAAGGGCATGCATCAGACACGCAGCATGACGGGCGGGCACCACTTCGGCCATACCGCGGATCCGATATACATGGGTTCGTGCAACAGCGCAAGCTCCTTCTGCACGCTGGGCGGGTACGCGTTAGAGACGGTCTGCCACACAGGGCAGGAATGCACCTACGACACCGTGCGCGACCTGGGCTGGCGGGTCGCGACGGGCACGCACCGGATCGAGCTTGTCATTCAGGACGTGATTGAAAAGTACAACAGCACGCCTCAGTGCCGCACGAACAAGGACTGCACCGACTGCTTCAACTGGAAGTACTTTGAGAGCAACGGCACCGAGTCCACGACGACAGCAGCGTCCATGACGCAGACGAGCAGCACGTCGACGAGCACGCAAGCTACACGCACGCAGACGTGCAAGACGCCCGGCTGGTGGGGCTGCCTGGACGAGTCTACCAGCACGACCGCGACGGGAAGCTCGAGCACGAGCGAAGAGAGTTCCTCGACGACGTGTCACACGCCCGGCTGGTTTGGGTGTAAGGATCCGACGACTACGACGACGACTACAACCACGACTGCGACTGATTCTTTGACTACTACCGTTACACGGACGAGAGAAGGAGATGACATGCCTGGTTCCTCACTACCCGGTGGCCTGACTTCCACTTCATCCGTCCCTGAGAAGATTACTACAGGCATTGAAGGTACAGGTTACCTTGGATCAGATATTTACGGTACTGCTACCAGTACCGGAACGGGCGCAGAGCCGACAGAGTCACATTGTGTAAGAAGAAATTGGTACGGGCGGTGTAAGGAGTGGGAAGAGGGAGAGGATGTTGAAGAGCTGTAGCCGGGGGTCATAAATTACATAGATTGTGATGAACATTAAAGATCGCTGTTGGATTTTATGGGTGGATTGGAGTGCCACGTATAGATCATGTATATTTACTTGAAGATGAAGTAATGAATGTTTTCTTACTTGCGCAACCTGTATAAATTCTGAGTTGTTCCTGAATATGTATACATTTTATGTGACTATACAAGAATGTTAGATGGTATTAACTACTTGATGGAGAAAATGAAAAGATCTATCCAGTAACTTTTTGTCTATCCCGTACCCTATGTAAACCCATGTATAACTATACAGTAATATATACTACGAAGAACAAATATCGACATTTTTCGAATCTATTGCTATAAAGCGGAGAGGAATCATCTATGCAAGATATAAACACTATAAGTTCCAGATACCCGATTCTAGCAAGCTGCTGCTCGCAACAAAGCTAAAGCCACCAAAGGGATCATCGGGCTCAACATTCGGAACAACGCCGTTGATATCAACCCCCTGGCTCTTCTCAGCCACCGGGCTGATAGACAACTCTGTAAAGTCCGTCGAAAAGTTCTCAGCCAACTCTGGGTCTGTAATCAGGGGCTTGATTGGAGGGTCAAGTTCTCTGCGCTCAAGTGCCTTCCAATCGATTTTGCGGAAGAAGCGGTGCTTTTGTATCGTCGGCATGTCGCGTGGCATACTTGTTCCCAGCCGTTTGCGCGGCTCCTTGCGCAGTAGCCGTGTCAGAAGGTCCTTTGCATCGGGGCCAAGATAGTAGGGCAGGACGAGTTTCTGCTTGAGAATCTTCTCTTGAATCTTCTTGTGGTTACCACCGTTAAAAGGAGGGCCACCGGTCAGCAGGTCGAATCCGAGGGCTCCAAGAGACCACCAGTCAACCGCAGCGCCATACTGCTGGCCTTGAATCACCTCTGGAGCCATATACTCGACAGTGCCAAGAAAAGACTGACACGCATCGCCACCATCGACCGCAACTTTCGATAAACCAAAGTCAGTGAGAAGCAAATGACCTTCGGCGTCTAAGAGACAATTCTCCGGCTTAAGATCGCGATAAACGACACCAATATTGTTGTGTAGATGATCAAGCGCCAAAACCATTTCGGCCATGTAGAAAGCCGCAGTATCCTCGCTGAACATGCGCTCCAGTGCAAGATGATGAAACAATTCGCCACCTTGAGCATACTCAAGTATCAGGTATAACTTCTCCAAATCCTGAAAGGCATAAAATAATTTGACCACAAATGGATGTCTGTTGACGCTTTCGAGTATTGTGCGTTCAGTCTTCGTTTGCTCAACAAGCTTCTTATGTACCGTCAATGAAGCCTTGCGTAGCTGTTTCTGAGCGTACAGTCGGCCAGTCGTGTTTTGTTTGACCAAAAGAACCGTGCCATATGATCCCTTGCCCAAGCAAGTCAGAGGTTCAAAGTCGGCTGAAGTCATCTTCCTGTTCACAAAGTCACGCGAAAGTACAGCATCTGCGCTCGTAAATGTGGATTTGGAGTTGACATCGGGACTGATAAAGTCATGCTCCAGCGGCACAACGTAAGTATCCATTTCTGTTCTGTCGCTATCACTACGCATTTCTGAAATAAGACTTGAGTTTGAGGTTATCGAACGTAACCGAGACACTGAACGAAGCGAGAGAGCCCTTTCCGAGTCAGAATCATACTGGGTAGCGTCCAATTGAAGTTTCAGGGCGCTGATTCCGCCGCAAACTGACAGTGGCCGCAGTGCCGGACTGCTATTGATGCTCGAGTAATCTTTCGTGAACGGCCCAAGCCGAGGAGTGGTAGGTACAGATATATCAGACTCTTCTCCGCATGATGTGACCGGAGTATGAAATCCACGTACAGTCATCAACGCAGGCTCAGCTGGTTTCAGAGCTTTCTTCTTCTTTTTTCTCCTGGGTTTTGGTCTTTCCACTTTACACTCTATTACTTTATTATTCACAGCTTCGGAGCTCAGCTCAACTGAGCTTGTTGATACATTCTTGAGCAAAGAAGGCCTTCCAATGTGAGGCTTATCAAACGTAGCTTGATGATAAGAAGTCGTCTTGAAAGAGGACATTCCGGACATCTTCGATTCATACTGTCTGTTGTCTGTCGATACTTTGACTTGGAAATTTGAGCTCGGAACTCTATTCACGATATCAGCATCTGTTGTGTCCAGAACATGGCTAGCAGATAACATGTTTGGAATATTCTTCGAGTATCAAATTCTGGTGAATAGAGCTATCAATCTCATTCAAACGCTATCTGAAGTTAAAGCGCTTTTTCTCACTTTATCTATCCGAAAAGCTGAAAAATAATATGACAAAATGATCGCGCCTTCCAGCTTTACCGTCCGCCCGTTCAAGGCGGACCGCTTACCCTTAGCCACGGCAATGATACAAAGCCAGCGTGGTAGTGAGAAGGAGTAATGGGTCCCAACTGGCTCGCTACCAAGAAATCAACGCCAGTCGGCTCGGAAATTTGCTTTAGATTGATTATGGGTGCTGTTGATCGATTCATAGGGATTGTAACAAACTCAGTAACAATCATGGGTCTTTATTATGTAGTAAGTTATTTGTGTGGTTATACTTTTCGCAGTTATGATGGAAACGATGATGGGAAGAGGCTTTGTGTCTTGCTCAATATTCAGGTAATGGGCACAAGCTTACCCAAAACAGAAAACATCAATCACGTGCATGCAGCTTGTCTACTTTTAGATATTCCTATAGTTTGTCTTTTTCCGCTTTTAGCTTCGCTCCGAACTGACTGGATGGAGTAAGCAACTTGATTATCTTGAAATCCATCATGAGAACTCGAGAGTTAAGCAAGAAGTCCAGAGGGTCTTTACATAAGAGATACAACAATTAGTCTGAAAGTGTCATGCTTCCGGATGCTCTCTAGAACAACTCTCTGTTAAGGTTCGCCTTGATAATGATGATCATCATTGAAAAGCTACAGCACTTAAAGAAGGCTTTACCAAACGTTTTAGGATACACTTGCGACTATTGATACTATCATCTGTCGATACCATCACCTTTTCAGCTTTACATTTTGCATTTATATAACTCCCTTTATGATACCATGACAGATAGGAAATGCACTCTGCAACAGCATACTAGTAGTAGACTAAAGCAGCCATCAAAACAAAGTAGAATGATTTGGATAGTGATTGCTTAGGCAAAAATATATTTACTGAGCTTTCTCAAGTTTTGCAGTAACCCGAAGCCTAGCCAAAGTTAAGTTCATTCCTTTTTAATCACTGAAATTTGGATAACGAGAATGATTGATGTCCTTTGTATCGATATAATTCCTTATCTACTCAAGTATGGTTGACAAGGAAGCTGTCGAAAGAATTCGGATATCTTGGTTCACAAGATTTATAATGGTGTAAGACGAATAGAGTCAGTAAAAGTGCGAGTATCCCAATGGAGCATCGTAGAGTTGTGTTGATGCTCTTGTCAAGCCCGCACAAGAAACCTGAAGGTAGTTTCAACCATTGTATTGTTTCATTGCATTATGAAGAAACTCGAAAGGAGAAATACATGAACAGATGCACCTTCTTGTCGCGAAAAGGTCAAACAATTATTCGGGTTCAAGATATTTTTAGAACGAGGCCGGCAAAGAGAGAACGACGATAGCGAAGAGACTAAGCCTACTCGAGTAATTAGTCATGACCACATGAAACCAAGTCTGCTACAACTCGAGGTTTCATCCACCCAACCTTCCGAACATCAATAATTTCGTCTGTCCAGTCTTCTCCACCAGCAAAAATCCTCAAACATGCTACCAACTTGTGAAAGAGTCATGGCTCTGAATGTGGTCTATTCTTTTGATGTCCCGTAGCATCATTGCCGCAAACAGTCTCATCAACTAGTTGTATACACAGTCTCTTCGTTTCACGATGCGAAACCGAGAATAAGACGGTTTCTGACGATGTGTTTCCAGTGCATAAAAGTTATATCTATCCGATCCTCCTTTCGATAACTCTCAAAGTTTCTGCTCTGGAGTTTATCATTTTTTTTGTGTCATAATTATCGTCGTTCGTTAATCAGGCCAACTCAGTCACTCATTCTATATTGTCAATATTGCTTGCGGCCTCTGTTATATTGATGCACTGGAGAGTCCAATAACACTCTTTTACACCTTTCATTTCCTTCTTTATCACACTCATTTACATTCGGACATACGATAACATTATGAAAGCAGTTGCTGCGGCACTGCTTGCTGCCGGCCTAGTTGACTATGTTACGGCAAAGGAGGTCAGTCGTTAAGAAAATAATCTGATCTAAATCGTGCTAATTTACGTACAGCTATGGGGAAACAAGGAGTTAAAATATATTACACCTAGTCTCGCTGACAACACACACTGTAACGAGAAACAAAAACAAGGTTACAACTGGGGAGACCTTGAACCAGGCCCGTTCAAAGAATATGATGGCCTCGGATTTGACCATTACGAATGCAGAGATGCACATCTTGATGACTATCCAGATTACAGCAGAGCCATATACGGCCATGCAAGAAAAACCTACGACAACTCACCACGTTTCTCATGGGATAACGATAAAGGTTTCTCAGCAAGCCGATATTTGGTGCAGCCAGTAGGCTACGATAAAGATATCGACATCGTGTTTGACTATGAGAGACACGATGGCACAAAGTGCAAACATGTCTCACCCTGTGGTCCAAAAGGAACCTACATCAGCAACACTCAATGCGGTGGCGCCAAAAGCGTTACTGTCCATCTGCCTGATCATGTAGATATTGACGAATTAGAAATTAACATCTATGGCATAAACTTTGACTGTGAGCCTGCTTACGCTTATGAGTTTCCTCCCGATCCCCATAACTATGATGATAAAAACTATGAATATCGCGGCAGCGAATATGATAATGGTGTACATTATGGAGAAAAAGACTATGGCCATTCTGATGGTAAATATAACGATGGCATTGACTATGATGAAAAGGATGATGGACACCACACTGACAAGTATGACGATGGCATCGACTATGACGAAAAGGATGATGGTGTTCATTACGGCGAGTATGATGATGGCATTCACTATGGCGAAAAGGACGATGGCATCGACTATGACGGAAAGGACGGTGGCGTTCACTATGACGAAAAGGATGATGGTATCGACTATGACGAAAAGGACGATGGCGTTCACTATGGCGAAAAGGATGATGGTATCGACTATGACGAAAAGGACGATGGCATCGACTATGACGAAAAGGATGACGGCATTCACTATGACGAAAAGGACGATGGCATCGACTATGACGAAAAGGACGATGGCATCGACTATGACGAAAAGGATGATGGCATTCACTATGACGAAAAGGATGATGGCATTCATTATGACGAAAAGGATGATGGTATCGACTATAACGAAAAGGACGATGGCATTGACTATAACGAAAAGGATGATGGTCACCATCCTGACAATAAAGATGGCGTTTACCGTCCAAAGGGCTATGATGATTATCCTAAGGATGGCGGATATGATGATGGCGTTCATCGTCCCAAAGATTATGATAATCACGATAAAGTTGAGGAGATACATGAACCCATCGGCTATGACGGAGGTCATCCAGAGCCAGTCCATCCTGAACCGATTCATCACCCTGTCGATCCGCACAAGGATGAATGCCACGATGATTGCGAGCCATTCGATCCAAAGTATCAAATCGATTGTCCAGAAATTCTACCAAGATGTTTCAACACATGGCTACCTCACATTGGCTGCAAGGACAACACCGACATCAATTGCTTCTGTGGAAGACATGATTTCATCGACAATGTCGCTGGCTGCATTGGTGCGCACGAAGAAATGTACGATCGCTCGCAAGACGCCTACATCTACATGGCTGGTATTTGCAAGGAATTCATTCCCAAGAATCCTACAATCGTCGCCGTCTGTCCGCCTGATGTCAAGATAGCGCCACCAGCGCCTGAAGTTCATGTCGAATACCCCGACACTTTGGAATGGAAACCAGTCGTGGTCGACACTGAAGTAGTCAGGTATCCTGTCGAGTATGAGGCAGTGCCGCAGTATCAGCAACCTGTGGAGTACCAGCCTGAACAGTTTGAAAAATATCACTTGTCAACTACGGTCACAGTTCCACAGGTGACCTTCCAGCATCCCACACCGGCCCCGGTTGGCGCTCCACAGGTTTACCTAGCGCCCGGTCCTCCACCAGAACCTCAACCATACGTCCCAGAGCACGCACCACCAGTTCCATACTATGAGCCAGATCTAGGCGTACCACAACCAGCTCCAGCGCCATACCCAGTACCAGACGATGTTCAACCACAGCCGGTGCCAGCACCATACCCTGTCGATCCGGTACCAGCACCGCACCCCGTTCCTGAACATCCAGTCGACGACTTTGAGCCGGCGAAGACATTCTCCGTCCAGACATTTTCTGGAGACAAATACAGCCCTGTTGACGACGGATTTGTCCCGGCAGAGACAGGAGTTCAGTTTACGGGTACTGCTGCAAGGTTCGGTGCTGGCATCTGGAGCTCAGCAGCAGTCATTCTTGCCGCGTTCCTGTTCGCATAGACTTTCATTCATTTGTTTTCAGAGAAATACACACGCTCGCTTAACTCGTATCACCCTGTCCTCTTTGTTCGCTCCCTCTTCTCTTATGAAACGCGATGGCGGTGGGCATTAATGAGATCCTCTGTTTGATCTTCAAGGGCCATGTCAGCAGCAATATCATTGCGCAAGGTTACCTTGCTACATGTATGCACAAGCGGCAAGCCGAGCTTGTTTTTCACGGCATTGACGAAATCACATTTCTCACGTCGACGAGGCTAAAGGAGGGAGAAGGATAAGAAAAAAAAAGGAAAACTTTATATCTATTGTAGCTTACTGCTAACGGCGCATCAATGGGAGTTTTTATGTTATTTAGTCTCAAGTCTTTAAAATTACTTCATTTACCATTCAAACTATCGAGTCTATGCTGTACCAAAAGTTTGAAGAACTTCATTTCAGACAATATTAATTGCGTAGAGTGCACGATGTACATTACGCTCAAGCTGAACCCGTCACCGGTCCTCCACACTGGACAGTCCGAAATGTTTTACATTTTTGGGAATGGTATCTGATGCCTTTGTCCCATGAGCAATATTGCATTTCTTTCTCCCAGACCGCACAAGCTTGTCTCAGTTCCATCTCCTCCTCTTTCCCTCTTCTTCCTTTTTCCATGTCGCTATCAACGATGAGCCAAACAATCCACACCAACCCAGGAAAGAAAGAGCTCTCAGCACTGCAGACTTGAACGTGCATGTTTTAGAATCGGTTAGACCCTTTAATTCACACCCTTCATGACAGGCAAGCGTTGAAGCACTTGGAAGATTTGAGGACCGACTGCTGTGTTTCAGGTTTGCGGTCAGTGCTAATACTCAATTAAAGTACTGACAATGTTTTCTCAAGGTGAAACACAGCGCTTTCCTGTTCAGTACCGCTAACGGGATGTGGAGTATAGATAACTATCTTTCTCTTTCAACGGTCGAAGAAGATGAGGAAGGTTGTTGAATGTGTGGTCTATGGGTAATCGAGGCTTTCTCATGTTGTAATATGTTGTTTGTACTTTATCTGCAGTTGTGCTCTTCGAGGCAGTTGTCACCTGGCGGAGTGCTTGCGGCGAGGAAAAGAGTACGTTAAGAACTTGTGCCCGTGATTTTTCTCAGAAACTATCTATTCTGTAGTTACTATAAGGAAAGGTTGATCTTCAATAGTACAGTGTCGCGATTTCCACTTGCTAAGCACACAGCTGTTCTTACTGCAATAACCATCAATTTTTGTTTTATAACCTGTTAAAAATGAACAAACTTTATGTATAAATTGATTGCAGAACGACGAAGGATGACGCCGAAATACATTATAAGCTTGAAATGAAAAGACGGACGAAAATTAAAATAATGTTATCTAAAGCTTTGGGTGAAACGAAATTCGGACGTATAACAACAACCGTTTTTAAAAAAAAGATTTGCACCATATAACCAATCGAGCCGTGTAATCGTTTCTATCATTAAATATTTGCAATCAGCAATCTTGTGTAAGCAGTATAGATAAGCTAGCAGCAAATATCATATTATAAGGAGAATTTGGCACTGAGTCCTGTGTGAATCACTTTGACCCTCCTTCTTTCGGCAATGAACCGGAGGCGCTCTCTTCTGGGTCTGAAGCTTCAATATCTGAAATTTGATCTTGATTGTCTGCAGCCTCTCGTGCCAGTCTTGTCTCGCGGCCGCGCTTGAAAAGGTACCAGAAGACAAATAAAAGGACTATATGCTCAGTCAGCTTCATGCAAATACCCAAAATAGATAGAGAGACAGAATGGGTTTCGCGCATAGATGACAACCAAAAGGCAAACTCACGGAAAACGGAAACGCTAAGTAGCACATTAGTGCCCAGCAGAAAGCTTGGAAACCGAAGTTTTAGGAACTGCAATATGCTTTGCAGCATTGCCGCGATAGCTCCCCGTTGCGAGACCATCTTCTTCAAGCTCGGCAATCTTCCCTTCTTTGCCTTGCCTGAAGCAGATGTGCTCGCACCTTCTTCCATGCTCACACTACCAACGCCCGGTTTCTCCGACGCAGCGGCAAGCATCTCAGGGCCCAGGAACGACGTCATCTTAGCCGGTAGACTCTTGACCAGCGTCTGCAGCCAGGGTGGCAAATCTGCAAAAATCTTTTGCAGTTGATTCTCAGAATCGGTGAGCAACTTGACAAGGTCATCGTATGCTGTCGGGACGCCGTTGACAATGTCCTTAAGCACGAGCTTAAATTCGTCGAGAAGCTTTTGTGACTCTCCCGAAAAGCTGAAGACCCGGTTGTCAACAGCAGCCAAGTTGAGCTGGTCCAGTACCTTGGTAAGATCGTCCTCGTCCGTTTGGTCTTCTTTTGACTTTTCGGCTTTGCGCTCTACCTTCTGTGTTTTGAATAAGAATCTAGTCTATGTCAGAAAGTGATAAAGCAAAAGCGCACCTTATCAAAGATCCGGGCAGGTAGAGTAGGCAAATGGCCAACAAAACTCCGCCATCTGTGCTTGTCTTTCTCTTCTGCAGACCCTTCTCCTCTTAGATGATCTTCATCTGGAGACATTGGTAGAGGGATCTGATCTGCGCCTTCTAGTGATGCCATCTGCTCATCTTTAGTTGATGCCTTTGAGCCATCATCAAAGATCACGATCGGTCGTTCTGGAAGCGGGGGTGGCACTGCTTCAGAGGTGAGGTTCTGAAGAAATTTTTCATCTTCCTCGCTCAGCACAGGAGCTTGTGGTAGCTTCTCCGTAACCTGCGGGCCATCTTTCTTTCCACGCTTGAGAGGGAAGCGATCGAAAATCATACAGATACCAAAAAGGCGAAATGTTGTAGGACTACACTGAGCGGTTATAGTATTATTGAACGATGCAGACTGTTTCCGGACAGAATTCAATTATCGTCTATAACCATCAGAGTAACACTATATTGTAACTCTCTTTAAAAACGTCATAAAACTCAAACCTCATTCACCTCGAAGCGGGGCATGACTAATTATACTATAATAGGAAAACTGTATACAATGACAAAAATGCGATGCATCTGATTCTATAGTACATAAATCACATGTTAAAAGGTCCTTCACCATTTTTAGCAGTGACTGTTGCCAATTCAATCATGTTGTAGATACGCCAAAGTTAACAATATTTCTGGCGAGTAAAGCCGTTTCACACAACTCGATTATTCAATAGTAGTTTTATGGGGCTAGAGAACCTAACTTTTTTTTTGTGGAACTGTAACGACTCGGTCGTGATTTTCTTAAGAAAATGTAATCAACATAAGCAAGACCGTCGACATGAACATCATGCGTAAAAGCTTTCCTACACAGAGATTTCTAGCTATTGACCCAGGCGAGGCAGCTTAGCTTGTGCAGAAAAGTCAGGGAAAATCAGATCAGCGGTTTTACTCAACAGAGCGTGTATCAGAACTTTTGTTTACTCATACGGATTGGACTACTAATAATCAGCATTCATCTTACTTCAGCTCACATTCACTTGGAATGCCTTACCTTGCGAGTCCGTTCTTTTTCTTCATATGGTACTGGTTCGCGTCTTCCATCATTTTCGTAGCGGCCACGTTCTCCCCTATAGTGCTCGTCATTGTACGGGGGATCTACATTGAAGCTTTCGATACATTGTTGCTGAAGTTTCTACAAGAAGCAAAGCTTATTAGTATGTATTAAAACTGACGTTCATGTCAAGACTCACACTAGCCGCTGAGCAGACTCCATAAGATACTGTACTATCATATGCATTGCAAAGCTGTTCGATGAAGAATTCTCCTATCTTTGAAAGGGTGTTAGAGATTAGAACGTTCCAAGTTGACATCATGACATGAAAAGCGAATACTCACCCCAGCTCCTTCTAACATTTCATAGCATTCATTGAAATTCTTCTTTGTCTCCGGATACCGAGAATCTGGATAATAGCGATCGTCATGATTCGGTGACGCAAGACTATAACTTGCTAGCACGAGAGAGAGAGCGACTCTGGTCCATGAAAGGACGACCTTCATTTTGTGTACTCTTTTTTATCTATCTGTCAAAGGGTCATTGATGAAGATAGATGCAGCTGTTTAACTTTGATTGTTCTTGAACGTAAAGAAACTTTTTAGTATACAGCAACAACTTTGCACTTCAAAATATTGCGGTTTCTGAAAGGTCGCCAGAAAAGAACATGATAATTTCAATTCAGTTATAACTGCCCTATGCGATATCTAAGCCTCTTTTACAAAAGTCGGTGCTATGGTTATGTAAAGAACAGCATGGGCTCCCCTTAGACTGTGCTGAGACTGTCTTCAATATTGACCATAATCTTATGTCTGAGCCTCTAGTGCTTTTATTGGCCCTGCTTGCCACGGCAAACATGAACAACTTGTATGTTGCGCAATGATCCCTATCTGCTCAGCTCTCATAACTTAGTAATCGGCTCGAATAGAAATTTATTTAGTTGCTGTGCATTGGGTGTGTTTCGAAGTCCATTTCAGTATAAATCATATTAACATATTTCGACCTTCTAGATGTGGTTTGTCATCTACTGTCAGGTGGTTCGGCTCCGTTTCTTCTCCTTCTCATCAGAGCATCATGAAACATCAAAGATATGAAGCAGAAGATTGCATAAATGAGGATTGTTTCTATGAACCCTCCTGTTATTTGATCTGACGATCACCTAAGAATTCTCTGTTACTGACAACATAATCTTCTGTCATGCTTCTCGAAAAAAGTCGACATGCTTAAACATAACAAAAAATCAAGACTTTGACCATAATAGTTTTTCCAGTATTTGTGGTTGGCAAGCAACCATAACAAATATGTATATCATGTCGTTGTAACAACGAATTTATTAGTTTTGACACAAATGTGTCAAAATACCAATTACTACTGAAAGGAAAAGGATTCTAAAGGCCCAACTAGATACAGTGGGTTGTCAAAAGTGAGTGAACGTAGGAAAAACACTAGTTAATTTAGTAATATTCTACCTTTTATAAGTTTAATATCTTATTATATTATATACTTATTATAATAAGCTTTTCTATTTTATTATAGATTCTATATAGCTATATAGTATAATCTAAATTTTATAACTTATTATAAAGTTTTTTTTAGAATTAATAATAAAGTAAAAAATACTAAAGTTCTTAAAATATATAATTTTTAAAAATATACTATAACTATAGAATTTTTATAGAATTTTTATTTTATTATTAAGTAATATTTAATAGTTATATATAATCTACTTATAATTTAATTATAAAGTTCTTAAAGAAATTATAAGGAATTATATACTAAGATTAAAAATATAGCTTTTAAATAGAGGAATATTTCTACTGTTAAAGACTTTTGACCTAGTACTGTATCTGTAATGAATTGCCGCTGGTAAGAAAATTTGACACAACCAAAAATAGTATCAACCCATATTCGACGCCACAGGCAAAGCCACAATAAGGGCAAATCTACCCTCGCGATTGACGTCAGCACAACTTCACATGTTCAATCATGGAATCCCTAAAGAGAAATCCATTACCGACCGCGTTGAGTAAAAGCCTGATCATCGTCAGCGTATTTAGATAGATATGGCAAGCATACATGGTAGCACGCCATGAGAATAAGTCTCCTACTATGTCGCTCAACTCTGCGCGTTCGTAGTTCGCTACATGCAGGACACGATCCCTATAAGCTAAGACGTTATCATTCTATGCGATTTTGGCATTTCGCGCGTCCTCGTCATCATGTATTAGGGAGGTTGAAGAGTTTTCTGTCTACAAAAGCCCCTCAGCAACCAAGGTCGAAACTGTTGTTGTCCTCACTCACCCCAGCTGCCTTCATTCAGCTTTGCGAACGTGAAAATGACGATGGGAAAACTTCAGAAGAGCAGATGCTCGAAGTGTCTACTGCCGAACTCAATGAGGAGGTTCCAGAGTTCTTCGGGGGCTCGAATTTTATGCGCAACATTTATTTCTTCGTCGAAGACTATGTCATCGAGCCATTCATGACAGGAGTTCGATTCGTACACCTTGCAATCATCTTTGTTCCAGTATTACTTTCAGTTCCAGCTCTGTGGCTGGGCGCCAGACTACCAAATCATGACAACGAGCGAGGAGGAGCTCTTTGGTGGTATAGCTATCTTGTATGGTCCATGGAGAAAGCCGGAGCTTCCTTCATAAAGGTATGTAGCTGAATTTCGTCAAGATATGGTGTCAGTACTGGTACTGATTCGAAATCAGCTCGGTCAATGGGCTGCAACCAGGTCTGACATATTTCCAAAAGAGCTATGTTTAGTCATGTCTAATCTTCATTCTCATGTGCCGCCCCATTCTCTAAGAGTCACAAAACGTATAGTCGAGCAAGCGTTTGGGGGCAGAGCATTTGAAGATATATTTGATGACTTTCAAGAAGATCCTCTAGGAGTCGGTGCTATAGCTCAGGTTTACAAGGCTAAGCTAAGATCTGACTTGGCCAAACCAGGAGATGTTGATATTGAGAAGCCGCAAAAGCTCAGTCAAAAGGTTAAGAAGAACGTTGACACGGTGCTCAAAAGTACGCCATCACGAGTACCTTCGTCTTTTGTGGCTGTCAAGGTTCTCCATCCCCGCGTGGAGAGGCTTGTTCATCGCGATTTACGAATCATGGCCTTCTTCGCCACCGTGATCAATGCCATTCCGTCAATGGAATGGCTTTCGTTTCCTGACGAGGTCCAGCAATTTGGAGAGATGATGCGATTACAACTAGATTTACGTATAGAGGCAGCAAACTTGGGTATTTTTCGGAAAACGTTTCAAGATCGAAGAACGGCCTGGTTTCCGTTCCCGTACGTAGACTATACTACGCGAAAGGTGTTAGTGGAAGAATTTGCAAATGGTATACCGCTTGAACATTTTCTGGAAAACGGCGGTGGACCATATCAGAAGGATATTGCTAATGAAGGACTTGATGCTTTCCTCAACATGCTTTTGATTGATAACTTCGTCCATGCAGACCTACACCCTGGAAATATCATGGTTCGCTTTTATAAGCCGAATAAGCTCGAAATGCCAAGATTGAAGAGGCTGGCCAGTAAGAGTAACGAGATTGAGGAGTTGAAAAGCTCTACCGATGTAACAGAAGAAGTTTTACAGCGGTTAAGACCATTCAAAGAAAAGCCGCAAGACTGGCAATCTCAGCTCGAACGGATTGACGCGGAAGGCTACCGACCACAGCTCATCTTCATTGACACTGGCCTGGTCACAGAATTGAACGAGTCAAATCGCGCAAATTTTCTTGACCTTTTCAAGTCAGTTGCCGAGTTTGATGGCTACAAGGCAGGTCGGTTGATGGTGGAGCGCTGTCGTCAACCGGATGCCGTCGTTGATGCAGAAATCTTTGCTCTTCGTATGCAACACCTGGTTCTGGGTGTGAAAAGCAAAACATTTGCGTTGGGAAATATCAAGATTGGCGATGTACTGAACGAGGTCTTGTCCATGGTTCGAAATCATCACGTTCGGCTAGAAGGTGATTTTGTGAATGTAGTTCTGAGCATTCTTCTTCTGGAAGGCATCGGTAGAAGGTTGGATCCAGAGCTCGACTTATTCGCGGGGTGAGTGTCATCTTTAATTCACAAACTTGGCTTTCTTGAACTTACAATTCATTCTGTGGCAGAGCACTTCCCATACTTCGAAAACTGGGGGCTCAAGGGGGCTCTTCAATGCTAAAGAAGGGTGACTTTTCCATGCTGAAAGTATGGGTTGGTCTGGAAGCACGAACTTTCTTGCAAGCCTCTATAGAAAGTGTGAGTGTGATCCAGCTACTTTACCCCAAGAATTTACTGAGCTGACAAATTTCTTTCCAGGTGGAGCGAGCTGTGAAGTATGACCAATTGTCACCCAGCCTATAGTGGAGCCATCATATCTCCTCAATCTATAAAAGAGCAGAGTTCACAGTTATTTATCATTATTTACTTGATGTTCTTAGTCTTCTTTTAAAAGATAGATGCGTTCATGATCTCGCAGCTTCATTTATTTTGTTTTTTTACTTGATTATTTTTTTGATGTGGATTTACTTCTAAGGCTATCACAGCATCATCAATCAGGGATTTTGGCAGATTTCTTATGTTAGAGGTCTTTCACATACATGAAAGCGGAAATGTTACTTAGACTTTAGATATGTTTAGGAAAACAATTAAGGATTGCCTATCAAAATTCAAGACCTGTGGTTGAGTTGTTCTCCAACATCCTTCAGCCGGCCTCCAGCGCCTCCGTACTCGCTCGGCACATTGCTACTGAGCTCCGTCGCCAGTTGTTCTCCATAGCTCAGTACAGTAAACTTTTTCACGGTTTCCTTTGCCAGGACTAGCTTCATCGCATTAAACATCCAGCCCATCACGACGGGGACGTTTACAAAGAATTTGCGACTTAGAGTCTCTGGATAGAACTGCTGGAACACGTCGATCGTCTTCTTGCTGGCAGCTTTTGCGTAAGGGTCCATTCGCAGAAAGGACACGGAGAGATAGTCGTGCACTTGTATGCCTTGGTAGGGATCCGGTCCGCAGTTATAATCTGGAATTGGAGCGGTGGCGGTAGAGAGATCAAGGTGTGAGAGACCAAGCTCCATCAGGGCTATGCGCCATCGTAAGAAGCTATCAAATAGATTAGCCTTTTTAAATTTAATGAGTGGCATTTACATCAGATCCATGGACCTTATACAAGTCCTTAGCGTTTAAGTGGACATACCCGTCGATGTCTTCAAAAGTTGCTTTATTGTCCTTAACAGCACCATATATATTAAAAGTTACAACTTGCTTCTGACTACTACTGCTGTCTTTCTCATCTTTGCTGTCGTCCAACAGCACAACATACCCCAACCCGTCGAAGCGATTTTCATCAAACACTGCCTTTATAGATTCACGAGGCTTGGAGTATCTCCTCCATTCGAGAGTCTTGGTTAGCTGCTCACGAGCCTTAGTAACGTCATTGGCGTTGGCTCGTAAGAACTTTTGAAGGATGAGCTTTGTGTGAAAAGGGGCATCTCTCTCTAGCCTGACGCCAAATACTTCGTTGTATCCGGCCTTGTCAAGAATTGAAGGTAGCTGGGATGCAAGCTGGGACAATGGATGTTCTAATGATAATTCAGGCCACACTGGCCTTTTACTTGAAGGTTGAAGAATATCCGCAGCTGCATCACTTGGGTTTATGTCTTCAGTTGCCATTTCTGGGTAAATGACCAGCAGGCCAAAACTTTTGAGAACTACAAATACATCATAAACACCCTACACGGCGCAGCAGATTTTGTTGCGCATTAAGCACTTTTAGGTCTTATCTCTAAAATTGTTACGTTGGGTATCCAACTGAAAGTATGTGATGAAATGTCCTATCTCAGTATTCAACTTTACGTTTTCCCATTCGTTTTTGATATTGGTTAAGAAGATTTCTTAAGCTCTTGTATCCAGTTGCTTGTACAAGTACTATGCGCCGCTTATAAACTACCCATTCTATGAAGAGCGACATAGTACAATATTGTACACTAAAGAAGCTATAGATTGAAAAATACTAGTTCTTTTTACTCATTGACTGACGACACTTTTGGGGATATTACCCTTGTCGTCTGTTAAAGCTCTTCGTGATTACTCATGCACACGTCCTAGCCTTTTCTTATTCCAACTTATATCCTCATTTTTAGAGTTTTCCCAAAAATCAACGTGACAGCGTCAGCACCGACATGAGATTCAGTCTGACTGTAATAACAATTTACAATTCACGCACGCTCAAGAGCAATTAGAGATCTCCGACATTGCATTTCATGAGTATGTCAAAATGTCTGCCGAGATGCCACCCGTCGAGAGTTCTCGAGACAGAGGCATGCCTTGCATATCAGCGTTGCATTGTAGTTGCTACAACGCCTTGTCTGTGCGACTGTAACGTTGATAAAAGCCTCAGTGACTGGTTAACCAATTTGGTGTTACTATTCTAATTTCAGCAAGGAAGTAAAGAATAAGGCACTTGCTGCAGCAAAAGCCCGGATGTCGGATCATTTGGTTTTGACAGCTCTGTCCAAAAATAAATTCTATACATTTGAATTTCGGGATATGGAAAGACTTTAATAGTACCTGTTTTGGCTGAAGAAGCGTTAGCTCAAAGCACGAAGCTTATTATACTTCGTAGGGTATAAATGAGCGACAGATTGAAGAAATGCTGTCTGTCACGAGAGATTCTGGCGTTTGTGGGCGGGACAATCGGAATTTATGTGTCAAAAGCATATGGAGACAAACCCGGCCACCGACAAGTTCTCTACGACTGAAGTACGGGGCAAGCCCTACGTGACCAAATTTACAGCGGCAACTGCAAATGGGTTCCTACCGTCACACAGCTTCTGCAAGTTTTACCCATTCAATATGAATGTCGGCTAGAATTTGCAGCTCATAGACTTACATGGCCGTCTCAGGCGTCTTGCTGCGATATGTGCGGAGCGCTATCGAATAATCCTCTTCCATGTCCGCCATCAATAGTTCTAGATCTGCATGGCACGCGACGAAGCTATGAAGTCAAAGGATTTGACAAGCCAAGGGTCTTACGTATAAAGATTTATGTTTAATATGTACCGACTTAGGCTACTATTGCAAGTTCCCGATGACAGATCGACAATTGATATGCTTAACATGTGAGCTCATGTAGTTCAAATATGGGGACTGCTAGATCGCTGACTTTAACATCTAAACTCAAGCAATTCCTTGCCTGTCATAACATAATTCTATACCTTGAACGACTGCCAACGAATCGGAATCTGGTGTCCTGTGTCTTCATTGCTGTCTTTTACTGACCCTGCTTGAACCCTGCAGCGTGCTACATGGTGCTGCACACTTCACCGACAGGTTATACGCAATATTCATGACATTTCATAGATGAGAAAATCGTCTCATACTTGACAGCAACAACAAAGTTAACTTAGCGGAGCTTTGGTAGATGTTGAAAACAATCACTTCTTCTATCTTGTCTTATTTTTTCTGCTTTGCTCGATAATAATCATACGCCTTTTCTTCTTTATATCTACTTAATCGAATTCTAAGTGTCGTTTCACCATTACAATCATTCCAGAAGCTTCGAAAAGTTCTAAAACTTGAGAAAAAGAAAGATCTCAAGTCAATCATGAACACTTCTGATGGCAAAATTACTCCTTCCAGCAATGATGCTCGGCTACCTTCATCGGAACAGTCTCATAGTTACGAGAACCCAAAGCTACCAGAAGGTCCTATGAAGTACAAGAATTGGCGATATCGCCAATTTCGCCTTGGGCGTTTATACTTGCCCTACTACGCATCTCCGCCAGCTCAATTGCTCATCGTCTCTCTCGTCTGCTTTCTCTGTCCGGGCATGTTTAACGCCCTGACCGGAATGGGTGGGGGAGGTCAAATTAATGCTCTTGCTGCCAACAATGCGAATACGGCGCTGTACTCAACATTTGCTGTCGTTGGGTTTTTTGCTGGAACAATCACAAACAGGCTAGGTGTTAAGACGGCATTATCATTCGGAGGTTTAGGATACTGTATCTATGTGTCTTCGTTTCTCTGCTATAACCATACTCGAAACAATGGTTTTGTCATCTTTTCTGGAGCTCTTCTCGGTGTCTGTGCAGGTCTTTTGTGGACAGCACAAGGTGCTATTATGATGTCTTATCCTCCTGAAGGCTCAAAGGGAAAATATATCTCATGGTTTTGGATGATCTTCAATCTGGGTGCGGTGATTGGCAGCCTAGTATGTGGATGGATCCAACAGAAATTCTCTTGACTTTGATCATCTAACATGATGTCTAGATCCCGCTAGGACAGAATATCAGCGCAACTGGCAATATTAGCGTTTCTGATGGAACATATGTTGGTTTCATTGCCTTGACAGCTCTGGGAGCTGCACTAGCGTGGTGTCTCGTCAGTGCCAAGTCTGTAATCCGCGCAGACGGATCTCGCATCATCCTCATGCGAAATCCAACATGGAAAAGCGAAATTATTGGTCTTTGGGAGGTTTTCAGATCGGATCCGTACATTATGCTTCTGTTTCCCATGTTTTTCGCATCTAATTGGTTTTACACCTACCAGTTTAACGATGTTAATTTGGCTCAATTTAACACTCGAACCCGTGCATTGAACAATGTCTTATACTGGCTAGCCCAGATATTGGGGGCTTTCTCCTTTGGTTATGCATTGGATCTTAAGGTTTTCAGACGTACTGTGCGAGCAAAGGTTGCCTGGGTGGCACTCTTTACACTCACAATGGCTATTTGGGGAGGCGGTTATGCCTTTCAGAAAGGCTATACTCGAGAAGAGGTTAACCGAGGCCTTGATACTGAAGATCCCAACGACGACTACGTTAAGATTGATTGGACTGATGCGGGCTATGGGGGTCCTCTTGTCTTATATGTCTTGTATGGCTTCTATGACGCATCGTGGCAAACATGTGCATATTGGTGAGTCTCTGCGGAAAAGAGTTCTTCAGAAACTTTCTACGAACCAAAGCGAAAAAAAAAACAAATAGCTGACTGAAAGTGTAGGTTCATGGGCAGTTTGTCAAACAACAGCCGTAAGCTTGCCAATTTTGCAGGTTTCTACAAGGGCATTCAATCGGCAGGCGCGGCGGTCATCTGGCGAATTGATGCGCTCCAGAGTCCTTACATGAACATTTTTGCCTCGTGCTGGGCACTTTTGGCAGGAAGTCTCTTGTTCGCGCTGCCAGTCATCCTTGTCAAGGTGAAGGACCATGTGCCGCTGGAGGAAGACTTGAAGTTTTCGGATGAGACTGCAGAAGATGTTCTGGGGCCGACAGCGAACACGAAACCGTATGAAGATGTTGAGCTATCACGAGTCTAAGGCGGAGCCGTCATCGTATGAGATGGCATGGGCTTGTGCTTATGTCACATATATACACATCGGGAGCTCGAGAGTGTGTGATAGATGATATTTATTCGATGACAACGGAAATTATATATAATGAATGAATCTACGGCTTGTGGAGGAGGTCTTATCTTTTTTTAATTTGGCATTGGGAAATCTGAGAAGTTGAAGAGTTAACCTTGAAAGCGAGGCGATGACGAATACATATCTGATCGATGAACGACGGGATCGAAGGAATGATGATGTAAATATTTGCTTTATCCATACAACTCATGCACTTGGGAGATGCAAATAGGTATAGAGAAAGGAAGAATTTAGTGAATTTCGGGCTTTGTCAATGAAAATTCTCTTTTACATTCTTTATTTAATTTTGTACATGGAATAATAAGGGTTCTGGTTAAAGGGGGAGCTCTAGAGTATCTCAACTTGAACCCAATTAAATGTTGAGAAAGATTCTTGGTGGAAGCTCCTTCGTGATCGCCTGTTTCTACGAAATAAGCATCGTGGCGTACACAGGTTTATTGTGCTAAAGCTACTGCATAAACACCGCCTGATTATATACACCAGCTTCAACTAACAATGCCAGAGTGAATCCTCGATGTATCTTGTTAGGTAAACGTAGTCGCTGTTCGCTTAGAACATCAGTCTCCAAATTGAAACTATGCTACACAAGACTCCAAAATAAGCAGCACCTATGCTTAAATTTTCTTAAACCATTGAACCAATAATTCGTCTATTGCTTAGTCTACCGATATCATCTTCAAAAGACAGCAATAACATATCATAAAATTCACGTGGCTTGTCATCCATCATTCCCAAAAATCATGTAACAACCCTGAATGCTCCACGATAATTGGGCTTGCTTTTTCATTTGTTCGGCTAAGGATCCTCCCCTACCCATGACTCTGGTTGCTTACCCGGCCCGGAAGTGACCGAAAGTGGTAAAGTAACGTTTCGTCGAATGGTTACAGCCGCCAAGGCCCTCCCCCCCTCGGAGTCTCGGCTTTTATGAACCAACGTCTGGCTGTGATGTTATTATCCGTACGAATACAATACGTGAAACGCCTTAACCGATGGTGACTTCAACATGTTCCCCATTCATTGACATGGTAGAGTAGGAAGCTTATTCATTGTTACCCATCCTCTATTGAACATCCCTTCGTCAAAGCAGGGAAAGTGCGTGAGTGCCTCCCCTTGCTTGCCGTCCCTCTGTTGAGAAATGCTTGTACTGTAGTTCTATATCTCGTGCCATCCGTGTTTGGAAGTCCAAGAGAGGGAGGCTTCTCTTCCGTAGTTTTCTTTTCTTCTTTGGTCGCGCTTTAGTACGTCTTTTTTATGCACCAACCCCTTTGGCGGGCAGAGTGCAGAAGTGTTGCGTTATTATCTGTATTCCTCTCGAACTGATGGAAGCTTTGTCACGGGTTGATATACTATTCTCACATGGCAGTTTTGGCTCACTGAAGTAAACAGGATAAGTGTCGTGATAAGGCAAATGCAATTGCATCTGCTACCAACGTGAGCAGTCAGTTGTTGAAATTTCTTAGTTCTATTTTCCCTTCTTCTTCTTCTTTCCTGTGTAGAAGGTGGTAGCAAGGAGACCAATTTCTTGTGTAATCAGGTGCAACGATTAATGCAAAAGTTGCTTTTTTTTTTAAAGATTTTAGTACCGTCGAGCTTCCAAGTGCATGATTTTCACTTTTATATTTAACATTGCATTGAAGCAAAATTTAAAATAAGAGAAAGTTTCGTCTGGAACCCGATGTCAATTATTTCTTCCTGTCACATTTAGGCCGTTACTACTTTAAGCGCCATCGTTCCATAAGTTTCTTGAAACTGCATCTGCATGTTGTCTGTTGACATGAATTCTAACTCATATGTCAATTGCTTGATGTAACATCTCATAGTCACTTTCAGTATGCCATCAAAGGATAACTCTTCAACCTACCGGCTCACAATCTAAAGTTATTCACTGCAAGCGTAACGGGAGAGTTCACCTAATTCCTACTCCTCACTTTTTTCTTGAGTACTGTTTAAAAGTCCTAATAGGCAAAATATTCCAAAACAAACTCGCAAACATTAATCCCGGTCACAATGTTGGCCTCTCTGGTCGAATCGGTTCCCTCTCCAACTTTGGCTAAAAACATATTCATGCAGGATATCAGCGTTCTACCTTCTCAAGATCTCGACAACTTTGCTCAAAATGTAAAATCGCAGTTTGAGGCTTCGCTCAATCCAAATATCCTTCTGACCATTTCCGGGAAGCTGCAGAAACAATTTGAGAGGAAACTTCAATCTTCTGATGCGTGTATGCTGCCGTCATGGAATTATACTTTACCCACCGGTGAAGAAGAAGGACAATACCTGGCTCTTGATGTGGGCGGGTCTACGCTTCGGATTGCGCTTCTTGAATTATCTGGAAAGTCCTCCGGAAGGACACCAATAAAGATCAAGAAATCGAAAAATTATCAAATCGACAAGTCCGTGAAGTCGTTGGCTGGCAAGAAATTCTTTGATTGGCTAGCTGGAAAAATAGAGCAGATTTTGCATGATGAAGGAATTACTGGGATGCATAGCTCAACCGCCGTGTCAGCCGGTTTATCATGGTCTTTTCCTACACAGTAAGATTGCAATGACTTGATCCCAATCGATAGACAAACTTACAGGCAGAAGGCAGACGTCAGAAAGAGACTTCTCCATTATGGAGATGGGCAAAGGATTCTGTGCCTGTCAAGGTCTCATTGGACAAAATCTGGGCAAATTGATCGTAGAAGCATGCCAAGCACGTGTAAGAACAGATTGTCTTTCCCACTGGAATGCACTGCCTTTATGCTGAATATCTTTTTCGTGCAGAACCTCAATGTGCAGCTGGAGACGGTTATCAACGATTCCTCTGCAACGCTATTGGCCCAGTCTTATGTGGATTCTTCTGCTAGAATCTCCTTGATTGTTGGTACAGGAGTGAACTCTGCCATACATCTCCCGACATCTTCTCTATCTAGATCAAAGTTCGGTGATCGGGCTCGGCAATGGTTCGACAGCGCTGAGTGTGTAATAGTTAACACCGAGCTTAGCCTTTTTGGAAAAGAATTTCTCCCATATACGCGCTGGGATGAGGCATTGAATTGTTGCCATCCACAACCAGATTTTCAGCCTCTTGAATATCGCGTTGGCGGCCTTTACCTTGGAGAACTCGTGCGACTAATTTGCGTGGAAGCCATTCGCTCTGCCGGGTTGTTTCGCAGTTGCATGCCAGAACGATTTGGTGATCCATACTCATTGGACACAAAGCTGCTTGCCGTTATAGAATCGTAAGTTCTGGTTCTAGCAACACCCTTGAGCATTTAGCGTTACAGGCTTCACTTTCCAGCCGGTTATGTAGGGTGCTGATATCTTCCAGTGATGCTTCACCACAAAACCGACACTCGCTAGATGCTTTTCAATTGAGCCATCCTCTTCCATTCGCACCCTCAAGTGTCGACATTGCGTTTATTCGAACGGTCACCCAGGCCGTTTCACGCCGTGCTGCAGCAATAGTCGCTACTGCCATACACGCACTATCTGCCCTCCGGGCAAAGGAAGCACAGACGACAGTTGAACAGTCTATTTCGATAGCTTGCAACGGCTCAATAATTGAGCGTTACCCTAAATTTCGAGATAATGTACGAAAGACGCTTACACAGCTTGCCAAAGAAGAACCAAAGGTGCTAGGACCCATCCAACTTGAGATAGTGGAGGATGCTGCGCTTACCGGCGCAGCAGTTGCAGCCTCGTGTATTTGATTGTGGGTGTAGAGCTTCCAGATCTCCTGGAAAATGCTCTTCACTTCAATAACTCGTCACCTATTTCGCTGTTTTCATGTAGTGCAGCTTGTAGAAGTTACCACCAAATCCACGCCAATTACGATGATGGCACTATCATCATCCTTTACGTTCGCAATAACGTTTTATTAGCAAACGTACCTGAAAATGCATCGTACGAGAATAGTGGTGACTTTTCTGTTTTTGCCCATATAGTTTATATGCCCATAAATTAGGATCATAGTTTGAATTTACCAGCAGCGCCTTTAAGAATTAAGATAAGAATAGTACCGTTCATATTTGCCGTTAAGATAATCTCAATGTAGTCCTTCACGCCCCAAAAGAGCTAAGATGTAAGAATGATGCGTTGTTGTTTGCCAACATCAGATAAGAAGTGTTTTCTAATGGTGAATTTTCCCTCTGCAAATGCTGATAGATATATGTTAATCATTCTTCTTGTACATACAGCTCAGTGTTACATTTACATCGATTTATAAGTTTAAAATAAAAGACGACTGTGAAAGGATCGCCAGAGCCATAAACTGTATAAAGTGAAGTTATAGGATTATATTTCATTAGAGAGCCTATCCGGCATAGCATGACAGCTGTTAGTGAGCTAAAAATGCGCCCTTCAAACGCCTAATAACAAAAGTACGATCAATGACCTGGACCCCCACGCTGACGCTGTTAATGATCCGGTAAATTTACAAGCAGTAAACATGCGAGAAATCCATAGAGACTGTTGAAAATGTACATTCTTCAACTATGGAGTAAGAAAGCCAATCAGAATGTTAGGTCAGAAACTGCGCATGTATCCCTAGTTTTGATAATCTCGGTACCACAAGCCTGACCAGTCAGAGGCTCTGGCATCTTCCCGGTGTATAAATAGTTCTCTAATACCGTGGCTTCGTGTTGTGCAGGGCCAGAAAGCCTTTTGTATGTAGTACATGCCAGGCTGCGAGAGCGCGAGTTCCCCGCTCGGATGTCGATTCAAAGATATAACATTGTTACTACCCATTACGGTGATACCTCCGAAAAGTACCTCCTTGACTTACTTCTATCCGATAGCGTTTTCATTTCTGGAGGAATATTTGTATGATGCACTACATGAGGCCGATAAACGGCGTCAACTGGTGGCATCCAATCGTCCATGCTCAAAGGGAAGTATTCGTATAGGAGGTCAGCAGCATCACCCGGACTGTTCAGCACCTGAAGCGGCACTGTATTCGAATTTGTATCTTTCTTCCGAGCGCGATTGATATCTTTAGATGTTACCGGTCTGGTAGGTTCGTCGTCCAGAAGAGAGAGCCGTATGGGTACAGATTTCTGAGAGTTTTCTTTTCGACAAGTGTGATTGGATTTATCAGGACTAGATTGGATCTGTGCGGCTGGTTGTGAAAATAGAAACGGTTGTGACATGGTGGTCAATGTACCTGTCGGGCTCGATGGTAATTTCCAGTCCATGAGGTTAGGAGAAACCTCCAAGTCGCTGGTAGCGATTTGCATGGATGGTTCCGATTCTTTGTGGGTCTCAGTATTTGATGCTTCACCCTCTACACCTTGATGATCGAGTCTCCGCCGTTGTGGTGGAGGACCGGAGTCTCCGCTTAGAGCTCTTGTAGACCGTGATCTGACTGTATTAGATTTTTTGCTACTGGTGTTGCCGTTGCTTATTGGAAAGTCTTTGCGCGATTCAAAATTTCGTGGGCTTCGGCCACGAACAATAATGGCACCCGAGTCAGATTCGCACAATGTTGCCCTTATGCCATTGACGAGAGTCGCCACAACCTTTAGACGTATAATGAAGTGTTGCTGAAGTTCCTTCCTACGTCCATTATTTGCAGTTGCAATACGAAACTGAAGACGTTTCCAGTTTATAGGAAAGACCACATAATCATTATCGATATTCTGACCATTCATCAAATCTAACACGATCGGAGAAGGTTCTTTCTCAACTTTGTCGTTCACAATCACGGTTGACGGGACGTTTCCTGGTGTTTTCCATGGAACTGAGATTATCTTCACAGGAGCGCCTTCAGTGGATTCATACGCTGTGACTACAAGCTTTTGACTAATAATGGGTATCGGTTCATTTTGCTCGGTAACGATGTATCGTAAGGAACGTGGAAGAGTAATATTGCCACAAATTTGTATGAAATTTCGTCGATAACAGGTCAGTTCTGTGAGTGAAAGTGCGTTCGATGTTGTCGCCCAGGGAGACTCGGCTAGGAAAAATGTTCCCTGCAACTGTGCCGACAATGATATAATCACCTGCCGGTGGAATTGATCCAGAAGTGTGTAATGGAATGTCGGCTGTGAGAGACTTAGCAGCTTGTTATCACGGTCGATAGACGGTATGTTTGAAGTTGCAAGGTCTTGATGGATGAGATGCTCGTAAGAACTGAAAACGTCCGAATAGTGCGCATTATAGCTAGCAAATGAATCTTGACTGTGCGAATGAGGTACAGTATGATGTTGTATTAGTTGCGTTGCATGTGAGGAATCATTGAATCTAGTTTGATTTCAGTGGAAGTAATTAATATAACAAATCTGTAATACCCATTAATTACATCACCTCTGAGATCAAAGCGATGGTCTGACGCTTCAAGTGGTACACATTGATCCAGAGACGGTGGAAGATAAGACAGTGCCATTGTGTTGAGACTATCAACATCAGAGCGATCGTATAATTGTTCACTAGACATGAGGACGGTCTGCAACGAGACATATGATGCTTGAAGATGATGACACAGTAAAGCAGCTTCCTCGGAATAGCTCCTGGGGGTTATATCTTCTTTGTTTCCTCTCCTGTGCCAAAGTTGTGATCAACGATAAGTGAAGATGTATTATTTTAACGAATGTGTTTGTTATTTCCCTAGAAACGAATGTAAGCTTTGTTGTAGAGTTGCTCAGCTCCGCCAGGTTGAATTCCGATGAAAATATAGGTAAGGATCAGTTTTTTGTACGTTGATCATTGTCCCAACTGATGTGCTAAAGTACAAGAAATCATTACTGCTCAGAGATGTTTTCTCTGCTTTCCCTCCATCTGAAACTGTTGTACGAAGAACAATAACACTTCCTATCCTCAAATTCTCATCGTGTCCAAATAGCAAACACAGAAACGAACCTGGCACTGATGTCAGGACATTTTGGCACCAAGACTGATCCAAAATTAAACCGGCCAGCCTCCCCTCATCTGTAAAGTCACTTATTAACGGTACTTTGCAGGCAGTTCACCTTGACTCTTCAGCCACCCGGAAGAGGGAAGTGTGGAAAGGTATAGTAGTGACTCAGGACGCGGTGTAACACCAAGAGCGGGAGTCCCCCAAATCGATCCTCGCCATTTTTGTCTAACAGCTAAGCCTCTTCGTGTTGTACAATTAAAACTGCTTGAACGTCTTCAGATCATACCGTTCGCTCGACCAGCGTCGACTATTTCTCAAGGCTTCTAAAGCTATTTTTGGTCGGCATTCAGCGGTTTGTCCATGATGATGATCCACCATGAAGTTGGACATTATCAACCGCCCAGACGTTAGGTTGGGCATGTCTTTAAACACATTTTCAAACGAATTCGTTATGAATAACCCTTAAATAACAACAATATCTGTGAGTCTTCACTTTATAATAATAGCTCTATAATGTCGTTACTAAACTGCGCAGCAAAAAGTCCGATTTACTTCTTTCCGGCACCAGGATCGTTCAGGAAAAACTCAAATAGGTCGCCAAATGTGATCATACTTAGCTGCATAAGGATATGCCGGCTTAGTCGATTCTGCTTTTCATCCGTGAAAATTTAGGACGGGGGTGCCCTGGTCCACGACATAGCATCGCAGCTAATTTCCTCAAAATTATGAAAGACATCGTATCCCATAGCGGACAGCCCATCAAAATTACCATCGCCATCAATCTATAATGTCAGAAGCTTATCATTGAAACATTAGAAATATGCTTACATAATCCAGTACACAGGCGTTGCATTGTTGTCTCTTCAATGTCCGCGTTCCCAATAGAATAAGGCCCTGTAGCAATGTAGAATAATCGCCTACTGCTGGTGAGATGACAGGCGATGATATCCCTCCAGCTAACTGATTCAAGTGTTTGAGAGCTGGCACGAATGTTGCTAGTATCGAACGTGCGCTATATAGAACTACCGTACCAATGATATTACCATTATCTGGCCTTTTAGCACGTACAATACCACATGACCCGGCATCCAGTAGCGCAATTTTGTATATTTCCGCAATACCCTGGCGGTTGCTGCTCTTGACATGGTCTAGAATTGCAGATTCAAAATCTTCACCACTGACAAGATCAAAATCTGCATTAGCACTCTGCAGACTCTTAGCCATGCCATCTGGCGACAGCCAACTTGCAAGATCTCTAATAATCATACTGCAAACTGATCGAGACATCGCAGTACTCCAGCCCAGGTTGGCAAACCACGAACGCAACCGCTTCCGTTCTAATCCATGTCCCGAAGGTATTCCAAGATATAAGCTTGGAAGACGGGAGCCAAGCTGAAATCTTTTGGCCCCTTCTTTCTGCAAGAGAGTTCTTATGGCTCTGTCGTGAAGAGAATGTCCAATAGACAATTTTCTTCTTGCAGGATCGACAAAAAGTGCACCAATAACACCAGTCCCGGTAGTATGAAAGTAGTACGAAGAGCAAAATCCATAAAGCGCCTTTGTGCTGCTGTTTCTCACCACAAAATGCGCTTCTGTCACATCCGTACGTCTGAGAAGAAATGTATTTGAAGAAGAGCCAGACAATTCAGAGTGATGAACGAGAGAACTACTCTCAATCATCGTTTGAATCAATTCATCAAGAGCTGTTCCATCTCGTTCTTCATTAAAAGTCTCTACCAGCCAGTGCTGTCTGGTAGAGTTAAGCTTCTGGCTTTGGCTAATTGTACCAGGCAGTGCACCTTTGGGATTGACATCACCGAATAGAACCTTAACAAGCGAATTTAGAGCCGTTTCGGTAAAATCATAGGTACAGATATATGTTCCGATAGCGTGGTCCATAGCGAAATCATACGGAGAGCTCACCGCAACTACTATAAGAGGTTTTTCTTTCTTCTCGCCACGGCTGGCATATTGTGAGCTGCAAATAATTGCAACATGTTTTGTAAAACCAAACTGATAAAGGTTTCTATTAGCATCCGCAGTAACTATGATGATGGCACCAGCACGATTGATCAGCTCTTCGTGTGTTGGTCGCACCCCAGTAGCTGTATATGATGTATGCAGCACCCTCCCGTTCCGTTGACGATAAAGAGAACATCCAAATTCGCGAAACACCCGCTCCCCACTGTACGCTGATGTACCACGCTCCCAGATAGTTGGTTCAGGGGAAGTGATCGAAAGTGTCTCATTGTAAGCTTTTGACGCCGCAGATGCCGGTAGTGGCTTGACATGAGGTGTCAACAGTAAAAGGTCTTCCTCACGATCAATAGTGTTTGATAATGGTAGTAGTCTGTCGTTATCACGCACTACCGTGATCGACGAATCATAAGCCAATGTGGAAAGCGATGTATGGGAGGGTTGTAATTTCGATAGAAGCGATATGCCTTGCGGGCTAAGAGCTTTCTCCCAGCTGGTACAGGCACTTTTCAGTAGAAGCACACGCGACAAAGATTGCTGTATCCTGGCAGTAGATATCACGGAATTCTCGATTCCTCGTTTCAATCCTCTAATAGCCTGCTGCTGTGCTCCATAAGCTCGACATAAGAGCACAATGTCACAGCCTGCGTTAACTGCCATGACAGTTCCTCCACCAACCCCAATGTTGTGGCTGAGAGCATCCATCTCCAAACACTCAGAAACAACAACACCATCATACTTAAGATCCGTTCGAAGGACGCCCTCGACGACTTGCGCTGAAAGGCATGCATGCATCACGTTGAGCCCTGCAGAAGACATCGCGCAACCACCTACCATCATGGAGTCTATACCATGAGCTATAGCGTTCTTGTAGGGAACTAAGGCACTAAGGCTAAGTTGTTCTAACGAGTCGGTAATCATCGGAACATCTAGCGAGGATCCAACAAACTCAATATTTCCATAGGATGGAAAATGCTTTCCACAAGTTGCCAGTCCAGCTTCTTTATATCCTTTCATGTACGCGATTCCGTAAGCAGAAACTTCCTCCGGATCGTCTCCAGCTGTGCGAACACCTAAAGGCTGCTTTCGAACGTTTGTCAGTACATCTAAACAGGGACCAAATATCCAGTTGATTCCACAAGCTGACAACTCTTGTGCTGTAGCTTTCGCCACTTCGCAAGCGAGGTCAGTTGAGCCAGTAGCAGCAATGCCCATAGTACTCGGGTATTGTCTGATGTATATCTCGTCAAACAAGCTGTTCACACCGCCGTTTTCTTGATCAAGCGCAATGGCTAAAGGTACCGTATGACCTGCGTCATGAGCTAAGTTTTGTAACTGGTAAACCAACTCAGTAGTGTCTTCAGCAGCTACGAAAGCAGTCAGCTTTGATAATCTCAAATCATGTATGACAGTGAAGTCCACTATAGATGACTTCTATATCGCTCAACTGGCTAAAAGTCTTACACTTAAGGTTTTTGGCTGTAAGAAGAATTGATCCGATGTGATGTTGTTGTATAAGATGACATATCTCTGGGGTTATCGTTGTTCCCTCAAAACCTATCATGAAGAGTTGCCCCTAAGAATGATATAGTGACTGCGCGTCAGCTCCCTGGCATTCTGGTTGCTTGCAAAATCGTACAATGAGACTAGCACACCATTGCTCTGTCGGCATTGTCATGTTAGCACCAGCTACGACTTTTAATATACAAATTCTTGCTGATACCAGAGGGGAGGTTGTCTGCAGTGAAAGTCTCACTTATTGATATCGTCCCAAACAGGATCGAGAGTGGTATTAGCCGTCATCTTGTAGAAACAAAAGGACGGGTTTGAATCTATATTTTGTACCACACGGAAGTGTAATATATGCTATCTCCTGAAGGCAGTACTATTGACAACGACTATTTAAACTGATGTGATGGCTCATAATATAATGAAACAAAGCTGACTACGTATTTCGATTCGTTACCACTCGTCCTGAGCAGCTGATCTAGCATTGTAATTTTCCTTAAATTTGCTGTCAATACGATGCAAGCTAGCTATGGTGGTTCATGTCGTCGCCCATGTTCGATATGCAAGCGAAGGTTGCACAACTCCGTATAAGCAGGACAAAGGTAGCACTCCATTCTATCGATACGATGAATGAAGTTCCCAGTCGTCAGATTCGATCCATGACTTTGTCAAATGTAGTCAGTCTTGATTTATAGCAACTGCGAAGCCGCGTAGTTCGTCTACTAATAGATCTCGTCCTAAGTAAGTTGTCCAAACAATTACCGTGAACAATAATCAGCGCTGCTGAATAGAATGTTAGCTCGCAAAATGACTTCGCATGAGAAAAAGGAACTTTACTTCAACGTTTTCATGAGATTGTAACGCCTTACACATTCAGGCATTCTAGGAGTTCGGTGGAAACCCGGAGAATATTTATCAACGCCAAGTGCAAGCTGTTTGGTTCGAAATGGCCCGACTATAGTGATG
The DNA here is from genome assembly GCA_965214995.1 of Trueperaceae bacterium. Taxonomy (GTDB): domain Bacteria; phylum Deinococcota; class Deinococci; order Deinococcales; family Trueperaceae; genus CBDCCT01. Next base: position 335,603 of record CBDCCT010000002.1, on the reverse strand, counting down.
AGCGCAGCAATTGTATTCTATATCGAGCAGCAGTAAGACGTAATATAGTATGTGAAGAAGTCAAATGGTACACGGGAAATCTTATCAACAGCTAAAATGTGACATTTACTTTCTTTAAAAATATTAATTTATTGGTCAATTACCATATTGTTAATGCTGCAGAATCAGATGGACTTGTCCGCTGGCATGAGCCGCTTAGTATTTATTGAATCGTAAACATAATGTACTAAGTTCCGATATCTACCGTTCTACAGTGATAAGCCAACCGTCACTGTAAACACTGACGTTCGTTCCGTCCTCAGACTCGGAACGTACGCCGCCCCAGACCATGGCCGTACAACCATCCACTTCTGTCCCTCGTGCAGCAGCAAAATTCGATCTCGGACCAATGCCCTGACCCTCTTCTATGCCAGCTTCCAATGGCTTAATCTCTTCTTGTATTGCGTTTAGATACTTGTATTGAGCCTCAGCCCAAGCTGCTTCTCGTGTATTCATATGGATGAGCTTCCGAGTGGCATCTTTCGCGACCGCTGCTGAGGTAGCTGCAGAAGGTATTTGATACGACCAAATTTCGCCAGTAGCGCTTAGCAAAGGTTTATTCTCATTCTTTAGTGTTTCATCAACATTTTGATCGCTATCAGGTGAAGCTTTTCGTTCAGCATTTCCGCCAATTAAAAGCAGATAATCTCTGCCCTGGCCAGCAGTAACTTGTACAAGACCAGCACCGTCTCTGGCCGAAGGCAAAGTAGAATCTTTCACATTTGGTGTAATTGTAGACCAATCCTCGCTCATTTGCGCTAAGCTAAGTTTGCGCATGCCAGGCTTATCTGATGCTGACGATGATAACTTCTTCACAATTGAGCTTACGCTAAGCCAGTCAACGATTGCGTCGCATCTAGAGGAGCCATTAAAACCACCGGAGCGATAAAGCTTGTCATCAACAAGTACAAGCGAAGCATCTTTTCGACCTGTACTGGTTCCCTCAGATACTCGAGTCCATCTCCTAGATCGAATATCAAAAGCCCAGGTATCATCTAAAAGCTTCTCCTCAGTTACTCCATCTTCACCACCAACAGCCACCCCACCGTAAATGAACAAACTGCCGTACGAGCCAGGGTCAGGCGGCTCAGTAAGATGTTTCGCTGGATCTGGAGGCGCTTGAGGAAGAATTCGTGTTGTAGCTTTCAAGTTTGCATCGTCATCCCGGGTCTCCGGTAGTTCTGAAGCAGCCGCAGCATGATGGGCTCGTGGAGTAGGTGTATCAGAACCGTCTTCAGGCTGTAAAATCGACCAAGTATTTGTAGTTGTATCGAATACCCAGATTGTACCATTGCCATCTTTGGCCCCATCCGCACATTCCCCTCCGTATATGTGGATTCTATCACCTACTACAGAGGCTGTATGATGTTTTCTTGCACTTGGCACTTTTCCCGCCTCTATTCCTCTGGCTGACACAACGGTGTAATCTGTATCGCTGACTCCTGAGGAAGGCAATATGATGATATGCATATCATTGTTGACAATTTCTCCGCCTGATGATTCTCCACCAAATATGTAAGCCCGCCCCTTGACTACCGACAATGAATGGGCCGTGCGAGGGATTGAAGGAGATGTAATTCTTCTCAGATTCACGCGAATAGGAAGAGTGGGATGGAGAATTCCTTTTCCAAGTGCAACAGCGCCTTCGACGATTGTATCTACTGAGGATATTGCTCCAATCACTGTTTCCATCTTTGGCTTTGATACTGTACAATTTTCTTAAATAATGTAGACAAGCCAAAATTCCGCCAGCCGAACATTAGTATCGTAGACGACTCCTCCCCACGTAATCTCAGGATATCACCTGTCATCGTCGTCCTATATTAATCTGACTGGGGTCTGCCGTCTGAATTTAGAGGCCCAACGTAAAATGATATTAAATTGGAGTGGTTAAAGAGCAGCATTTCTCTTGATTTACATAATTTTCATAGTTTTAAATACAGGTTTATATGAAGATAGTTGTGTATATTTATCTACGCTACTATCGTAAAGTTGGTGTAAATATTAGTAAGGTATATAACCTACTCTAATACTCCTACTTATTAACTTTACCTATAAAATATAAAGCTATAAATATATAAATTAATAATAATTAAATATATTATATATATAAAGTATATAAGGAATTAATAAATTTATTATACTTTATTATAAGTAGGCTTTTAGTAAAGCTATTAGCTAATTAAGTATTTATAGAAGCCTATTTAATATTTAAATCCCTATATTAAATCTTTTTATAGAATAAATAAAATTTAGTAAAAAAATATTTATTTTAATTAGTAAGAATAGATATTAAAGCTATAGTAATAATAGTCTTATTATTAATAATAATTATTAGGTTACTAGATATACTAATAATCTTATCTATTAAATTATATAGTAGTAATACTATAATTAATACCTTATAGGTAGTAATTAGCTCTAAATAAGCTATTAAAGCTATAATAATTATTTATTAATAAGTTTTCTAAAGGATAGGAGTACTATTTAATATTATAATATAGCCTAAGATTAATTTTAAATTAGTACTATTTATAAAGCTAGTATTAATATATATATATAAAAAGATATCTATTTATTATAGTATAATTATTAATTTATAACTTTTTATATATATAATATATATAAATAAGTAATAGAGCTTAGCTTATATAGCTTCTATTAGCTAGAATATAAATAAAGCTAATAAAGATAGGGTATAATAAATATTAGGATATATTTAGTAGCTAATATAATTTAATCTACCTAGTAGTTATATAAAGGTATTAATATTAGTAGCTAGGAGGCCTATCTAATTTAATTATAAGAATTCTAGTAATAGGGGTATAGTAGCTATTTTAGTAGTAAGAAAGGAGTAGAATAATTTAATTATCTTATTAATATAATAATTAAGTAATAGAGTAAGTTTATAGAAGAAGAGGTATTTAATATTAATTCTTAAATACTTTATTATCTAGCCTTTATTAGTAATTTTAAATTATATAGCTAGTATATATTTAAATTTAATAATTTTATTAAAGTTACTATAAATATTAAAGTTATCTATATAGGTAGTAATAAAAAGGTTATCTATTAAGAGCTATACCGGGAGGAAGTAGAGATAGGTTAGTAATAAGGTTATAAGGGTGCTACTAGAGGTCTAAAGTATATCTTTAAGCTAGGGATTAAGTTCTATAATAATAATAGCTTCTATTATATAGACTAATTACTAAAGAGGTAAAACTCTTTAGGGGACTTAATTTATATATAGAATATAAGTTATATAATTAGATAGTTATAAGATAAGGTACTATATATAGCTATATATTCCTTATAATTACCTCTCTCTTTTATAATTAATATCTATATTAATTTATATAATTAGTCTAAAAGTATAATAAAAGATAGAAGTAATAAATTATTTATAATAAAGAAAGGTTTATAAAAGGAAGGAATACTTAGTATAAAAGATAAATTAATAAATTTAAATAAAGAGTATATAGTATACCTTTATATATTTTTACTAATATAGAAATACTTTAGTATAATTAAATAGTTAGCTAGGACTAGCTTAATATCTAAAATTATTAGAATTCTCTAAAATACTATAAAAATTATTAGAATTTTAATAAATTTAGTAAAATTTTAGAAGATTTTATCTATTTCTATATATAAGCTATAAATAGTATCTATATAAGTAGTTTAATAGCTAGCTCCTAACCTAATCCTATAAATAATCTTTATAAAAATCTATTTTTAAATTAATTTATTATAGGAGCTAAATTTATAAAAGAAACTTATTTAGTATACTAACTAAGTACTAGTAACTATATATTAAATTAATTTTTAAATTTTTCTAAATATTTTTAAAGAAGATTTTTAATAATAGATAATTTAGAGAAAACTCTAGAAAATATTTAGTACTATAAATAATATAGAGATAAAGACTAATAGATATTAACTAGTATAAGAAAAGTAAGTAGCTATAAGTATAATATAAAGTTTTATACTTACTATCTTTTTTATTTAACTAATAACCTAGATACTTAATACTAGAGAAAGAGTAAAGAAAAATATTTATATTATATAAAAGTTTCGTATAAATATATTAGTATATATATAGTAATATAAAAGTATATATATAGTATAGCTAACTTATATAGTTTACTTATAAATCTAATATTAGGAAATTAAATAATTTATAAGAATATATTAATATATATATATTTAAAACTAATTTAAGCTAGTACTATAAATTTAAAAAGTATATTACTAGATATATAAAAGTATTATAAAAAGTTACTAAGTACTAAAAGTATAAATTAAAAATTAATAATACTAATACTAATAAGGTATTATTATTTACTATCTATAAATTATATAAAATTTAGTATAAAATTTATAAAGTTTTAAAAAAATAGGTTTTTATTATAATTTTAATATACTTTTAGTATACTAATAATTTTTAGGCTAATATTAGAAGAAATAAGATTTTAGAAAGCTTAGATAATAAAAGTAATTTTAAAGATAATAATAATAATAATAATAATAGTAATAATCCTAGTCTAAGCTAGCCTCTAGTATATTATAAGACTACTTATAATAAGCTTTTTAGTATATTATAAAATATAACTAAAAATTTAAATAAAAATAGGGATATTAGTAAGAATAATAGAGATTCTTAAAATACTTAAAATAGTAGGTAAACCTAAGGTTAGTAGATATAAATTAGTATACTATTAGTATATATAGTATTATAATAATATATTAATTAATATATTTTAGGTAGGAGAAAGAAAACTATTAAAACTATAAAGAAACCTACTATATAGAAAGTATTAGCTAGATAATAGTATAGTATAAGTAATAGCTAAGTAGGGCTATTAAATAATAGTAGTAATAATAAGGATTCTAATTATAGTAAAGATACTATAGTAGAGAAGAATAATAGTAATACTATAGTATAGATTTATTACTTAGATTACTTTCTCTATACTTATAGTATATTCTTTTAATAATAACTAGTTTTTAAATAGGTTTTTTTAAAACCTTTATAAATTAATAAGTTATAATTAAATAGCTATAGATATAAATACTTATAGGATACTTTTACTATACTTATAGTATAGATATAGCTTTTATATTTTTAAAACTATTAAAACCTAGAAAACCCTATAGGATAAAAATAGGTAAAAGGTATTTTAGAATTATTTTATAAACTATTAGTAGTAGCTTATAGTAAGTATTCTAGAAGATAAGTAGAAGTATATATAAAGAATATAAGTCCTATTATTTTCTTTATTTATACTTTAGGCTATTATATTACTACTAATTTTATATTTTATCTTTTAGTATACTTTTAGCCTTCTTAAATTATACTATTAGATCTTTATAACTTTTTAATTTATTTTTTAGTAACTATTAGTTTTCTATATTAGAGAATCCCTTCTATTTTATAAGGTATTAAAACCCTATTTTCCTCTTTTTTTTATTAATAATTATTTCTATTTTCTATTACTACTCCCTATCTATATCTATAGGTTTAGGTATCTTTTAGCCTTTATACTAATTATATAGTTCTAATAATAATATATATAAAACTAAGTAGATCCTATTATATTTTAGTAGTAGCTTTAATTTATAGCTTTACTATCTAATTAGTTTTTCTATAATAAAGGGTTCTAATAATCTATTATCTAGCTTCTTACTTACTTTTAGTATATATATATTTTATACTTTAAGTAATACCTTATTACCTTTTTTATATTCTTTTAGTAAATATTTCTAGTTATAATATTTTACTTACTAAGATAATATATTTTATAGTCTAGCTATTAGCTTATCTTATTCTTACTTAATTATTTTAGCTTATTCTAATATAGTAAGTACTTCTCTAATTAAAGTATTATTCTTAATACTAATATCTAAAGATAGATTTTTACTATATATAATATATATAGGTAAGTAATCTATACTAGTATAGCTACTAGAATTATATATAAATATAGCTAACTATAATAATAAGGCCTAATTATCTTAGTTATAGTTAGTATATAACCTTAAATATTATTTTAAGAACTAGTTTTAATACTCTATTTAACTATCTATCTAAGAGTAAAATATAGTACTTAGATAGTATTTAATATTAATATATCTTATAAATACTTATTAGTATAAACTTATAAAGTATAAGCTATAATCTAAAATAATTAATTTTAGTATATTATAATAATAGATAATTTCTTTAAGAAAAAGCTAGGTAAGCTACTTAGAGGTTATATATATAGTAGTAGTAATATAGAATATATATTTTAAAAATTAATCTATAATTATAAATATAGTATTATAGGCCGTTCTATAGTAATTTAAACTTAGGAGTAAACCTATAATAAAGTTATAGCTAATATACTCTATAATATCTATAGGTATAGGTAAAGTATTTATCTTACTATATAGTTTATATCTAAGGGCCTTTATATATTAATATACTTAATAGGAAGTATAGTACTTATAAATTTATTTTACTATATTAGGCTAAAAGTACTTATTACTAATAGCTTATATTATATATTTTACTCCTATATATCTAGTACCTAGATTATTATAATACTTTCTTAATATTTCTTTATAGATAGCTCTATCTTATAGGATATAAATAGAGCCTTTAAAATAAAGTAATCTACTATTATCTAGTATCTAGAAAGTATATTTAATACCTATACTATCCTTCTTAATTTATATTCTCTAGTAGTTTTATAAGATAAATATATTTACTTATTATAATTATTTAATACTATTAAGAAGGGACTCTAAAGGAGTACTAAAGGTAGTTTTATTACTAGCTAAATATAGAGCTAAATAGTATAGTATAAGAAATCCTAGGTTACTAGTACTAATAAGTTAAGAATATTTCTTATATATACTATATATCCTACTAGATACTTATACTACCTATTAATAAATATTAAAGGTATTAGATAGGATAGCTTTCTAATCTAATATATTTATATTACTACTTAGGATATTCTTATTCTCTCTAATAATAAAAATATATATACTTCTACTATTTAGTATACTAGTAGTACCTTAACTTAAAGAAACTTTTTAATAATAAGTAGGATAAAGTCCTAAGGTTAAAAAACTATTTAACTTTTATTATAAAATAGGAAGTATAAGACTTATATTATCTTTACCCTTTAAAGGTATATAATTAGGATAATATAAGGGACTATTTACTAGATTACTCTTTCTAGTATAATAATAAATTTTAAAATTAAATATAATAAGGAATTCTATCTATTATAACTATTACCTACTAAAAGACTTTATACTTATAAAGTAATATAGATTATTATAATTAGTTAGTATAGTAGCTAAAACTTTATATTTCTTAAAGTAATATTACTAATAGTAAAAGTATTCTACTATAGCTAGAAGCTCCTAATTATAAATCTTATAATAAGTCTTTAGAGGCTTTAGCTTTTAGAAATAATAAATAACTAGCTACTATAGTACTTTATTACTATTACTATACTATTCTAGCTCTTATAATAATATACTAGTAAGAGTAGTACTAGAAGTATCTATCTTTAAATAAATTTACTTATCTAGGTTAAAATACCTAAGTAGTAGGACTTCTATAAATACTTTCTTTAATTTATTAAATATATACTTAGCTATATTATCTAGCTTAAATACTCTATATTTCTTACTATTCTTACTCCTATATAATAATATAGTTAAAGGGGCTATAATCTTAGAATATTATTTTATAAACCTCCTATAAAAATTTATAAACCCTAAGAATACTTATATATTATAAAATAATTTTAGTAAGGGCTAGGTATTAATACTCTAAACCCTTACTAGATCTATATATATACTATAGATTCTAATAATATACTTAAGGAAATTAATTTCCTCTATACTAAATATATATTTAGATAATTTCCTAAATAATACCTATTTTCTTAACCTTAATAAGACCTTATATATATATAGAGTATAACTAGTAATATCTTTACTATATATTAAAATATTATCTAGATAGATAATATAAATAATATTAACTAATCCTCTTAATATATAATAATATAGGTTTAAAACGTAGTAGGAATATTTATTAGGCTAAAGAATATAATCTAATATTTAAAGTAGCTATAATATATATAAAATACTATCTTCTATTTATCTCCTAGCTTTATCCTTATATAATAGTAAGTATTATATAAGTTAATCTTAGAGAAGACTTTAGCTAAAGAAAAGTAATCTAATATTTTATTAATTCTAGGAAGTAGATAATAATTCTTAATAGTAATCTTATTTAAAGATTAGTAGTTAATATATAGTTATAAACTACTATTTTTCTTTAGGATAAATAGTATAGGGGCCCTAGCTAGACTCTTTAATTCTTAAATCTAACCTTTATCTAAACTAGTCCTTATATATTTATATAAAGCCTTTAGTTCTAATTTAGATAAGTTATATAGTAGCTTAAAAGTAGGCTACTTACTAATATCTAACTTAATCTTATAATTATAGTTAGTATTTAAAAGTAAGATACTAGTAATATCTTTAGAAAAGATATCTATATAATCTTTATACTCTTTAAAGAGTTAGCTACTATCTAATATAATATATACTCTAGGAGTATTATTATTAATAGCCTCCTTAATTAAAGTCTTATAATAGTTTAGGAAGAAGAAGAATATTTAGTTACCTTTAATAAGATACCTAATAAACTACTTAGGCTAATTAATATCTACTAGTATAGCTTTATTATAGTAACCCTAAGTTTTATTAACCTAATCTATAAGTAGATTTATAGTTTTTAACTATAGTATTTCTAGAAATAAATTATATCTTATTATTAATATAGATATTATTTACTATATAGTAATATAAGTCTTACCTATAGTATTAACTATACTAATATTTAAATCTAGCTTATTATATATCTATATACCTACTTTATTTAAAGTATATATTATATAACTATTATATAAAATATATATAAGACACTACTTAGTAGTAAATAAATAAGAGACTAAATTTATATCTATCCCTAAATCTAAGAGGGCCTTAACCTTCTTTAAACTATTTAATATTAAGATATTTACCTTAACCTCTATATACCTATATATAGTACTATCTTAGTATTAGCTTAGTATACTTATAGATAGTATAACTAGGCTTTCTCTTTTTCCTTATCTTTAAGCTCTAGGTAATTAGGTTTTATATAGCCTAGTTTATTATAATAATAGTAAATAATACTACTTTACTATTAGTCTACTTCTTAACCTTAACTTAAGAAAGATCCTTTTAATTAGTAACTATAGCTATACTAAGTTCTATAGTTAGAATTATCTTTTAATATCTAGTTATCTTAGGAATATAATCTTTAAGTAAAGGTATCTTTACTATATATATAGCTTACTCTTCTATAGGACTTAAATATTACTTTATTAGTATCTTCTATCTTTATTATAATTTATAGTAATTCTTTATAAGTTATAAAAAAATTATAATACTTTTAAATCTTATTTTAAATTATTTTATTAAGACCTATAAGTAGTCTATCTCTCTTATACTTTTTATTTAGAATATCTTTATTAAGTTTAGATTCTAGCTTTACTAGGTAGTTAGTAAAACTTACTATAGATTATATATCTAATTATTTTATATTATAGTAGTTAATACTAGTAGTTATCTTTTAGATAACTAGATATTATATAAAATTAAGTAAGAATTCTTTAAAGTCTTTTTATAATATAGTATCTTTCTTATATTCTTATTTATATTAGTACTAATATTATAAAGATTAGCCTATTATATAGGAAGCTATAAATATAACCTTAGATATATTACTAGTAAAATAAGCTCTATTAGTATAAAAAACTAACTTATATTAATAAATAAAATTAGTATATTATTTAATAGTTTCTCCTTTATACTCTTTAATAGACGGTAATTTTACTAATATATTAGTAAAGAAGTTAGAAGCTAAGTATTTTCTAGTAATATAAGATTACTCTACTTTTAGTATACTTTTAGTTAGTATTAATATAATTAGTAATTTATTAATAGAGCCTAGAGTAGATATTTATTTTTCTAGATATTTATTTTTTACTTAGATATAGGCTAGCTCTTTTTTTAACTATTTTTTCTTTTACTCTATAAGTATATAATAAATATTATCCTATAACTTTAAGGTATTAGGGGAAGTAGTATATTTAGTATTATATACTAATTTTAATAGTACTTAAATTATACTTTTAAATATATTTATATTATACTATTTATTATCTATTATTCTATTTAAAGAATCTAATATAATACTAATATAATCTCTTCCTAATTAAAGGGGATAAGTAATTAGAATTATTAAGAGCTATACTAGGAGGAAGTAGAAATAGGTTAGTAATAAAATTATAAGAGTACTACTAAAGATCTAAAGTATATCTTTAAGCTAGAAGTTAAGTTTTATAATAATAATAGCTCCTATTATATAGACTAATTATTAAAGAGGTAAAACTCTTTAGGGGACTTAATTTATATATAGGATATAAGTTATATAACTAGATAGTTATAAGATAAGGTACTATATACAGCTATACGTTCCTTACATTATCCTTATAAAATAAGTATTTATTATATTAAGAGATCTTAAAATTTTAAGATAGTATAAATTCTTTTAGTATTAGAAACTAGGTAATTACTACTATCTTAAGGCTATATAGAGCTTTATTTAATTTATAAACTTTAGCTTGTCTATCTACTATTTTAAATCTAGTAGGTTATTTAATAAAAATATTAATATTAATATTACTATTTAAAAATATAGTTATAATATTAATAGAGTAGAAGGACTAGCTATAAATTATATAAATTATTATTAATATTTATAAAGATTAGGCCTAAATAATAGTAGTATATATCTACTTATAATCTATATATTATTAGAAGCCCCTAGTAACCTATTATAATTTATATATTCTATTATCTTTAATCTTATATACCTATTTACTAGAAAGGATATTATATAGTAGGTATTTAATAATTTACTAGGTATTATTATCTTTATAAGCTTAAAGCTCCTTTTATATTAATATTATCTATTATTCTTTCTTAGGTGATTTAATAGCTACGTTATATATACTAGGGATAGTAGTAGATAGAAAAGATATATTCTTATATTTAAAAATAGTAGTAAGAGGATATTTATTTTAATTATCTATAGCTTAAATAGTATTAGTAATACTATTATAAATAGATTTTAACTTATCTTTATAGTTATTCTTTTATTCTCTTTAGTAGTTAATAAATATAATATTTTTATAGTATTTAATATCTTATATAAAGATTATCTTATTACTAGTAAAAAGTTAAAAAATATAGTTACTTTTATAACTAATAAATACTACTAGTATTATATATAGCTCTATTTTAGATTAATAGCTATAAATAAGGTAAAAGTAAAAAGAGCTAAATAGCTTTATTATAATTAATTTAGATAAATAATTAAATAGTAACTAATAGGGTATTAAATTATTAACTAGTTTAATATTAAATACTTTTACTATATATATTATAGCTTCTAGTTATAATATATAAGATAACTTACTATCTAGTAGTAGTATCCTTACTATTATTATTACTATCTAAATTAATTATTCTATAATACTATCTTAATCTAGATAGTATAGTACTATTAGCTCCTACTAAATTCCTAGCTTTATAATATAAGATTAGAGCTTTTTATTTAATAGCTTATATTTATAATTAGAATAGAAGAAGAAAGAAATTTACTAATATTAGGACCTATAGCTTTTAATAAAATTAATAATAATTTAAGAATATTAATCTTTATATATAATAAAATATATCTATCTAAATTTAGAGAAGTTATCTATTAAGATAAGGGTATATTAACTACTATTAGTAAGGAGATATATATCCTTAGATAAGAGAGATAGTAGTAGAGCTTCTTTACCTCCTACTAAATTAATATAAATTCTTTTAAAAGGTTATATTATTAGTATAAATAAACTATATATTAGCTTTCTTATTATCTTTAATTATAAATAGGCTATATAATTTACGCTATTAAACTAGTAATTAATAATTTAAATAAGGCCTTATACTATAAGTTATTTAATTAATAATAAATTTATATAAGTAAAATATTAATACTATTTATATAAAGATACCGCTAGAATAGTAGATAAATTAGTAGTAGAAGAGGTAGTATTAGATAAGTTAGTAATAATATTAAATATTTAGTAACTTTTAGTATTAATTTATAAAGCTTTTAAAATTATATAAAGTAAATAAGTATATTTATTAATAGTTATTATTATCTACTAGTTAATACCTATAAAGATAAGTAATTTAATACTATTTTTAAATTAAATTTTAATATCTTTTAGCTACTTAAAAATTAACTTAAAGCTTAGAAGATTAAATTAACTATATAGGTAATAAAATATATTATTAAATATTAAAATAGTACTATTAATAGTATTTATATAAATTAAGCCTTTTTCTTTAGAGTACTAGAGTAAGCTATTAAATCTAAATAGCTTCTTACTAATACTATAATTATATTTATAAAATAAGGATTTATTATTAATAATATAGGAGGAGCTATATATATTAAGCTAGAATTTATTTTAAATAATAGTTTTATTAGTAAGTATATACACGACGTTAAATAATAGAGATAGTAAAGTAGATAGTATAGGATATAAATAGATAATAAGGTTAGTAAATAATAATATTAATAGCTTAATAACTAACTTCTTCTAGGCTTTAAATCTAGCCTTAATATATAGATTATTAAAGAAGCCTATTAGAGCTTTAAATAGGTATTAAAAGTAGTAGGTTAGGCTATATCTTATATTATAAGTACTATAGATAGGAGCTAATAATTAATAGCTATAATTTTATAGAGAATAAAAGGATAATTAATAATTTAAATTTAAATTTAAATTTAAATTTAAATTTAACTTATTAGTATTTAAAACTTATAATAGTAAAGGTAATTTATTTATTTAGATAGTAAGATAAAGCTTTTAAAAATAGTAATCTAGTATTTTATATTTATCTTTAGTATCCTTATTATTTATTTAATTTATAAGATAATTAGCTATCTACTTATTTAATAATTAAATTACCTATATAAATTATTCTATAAAGTAGAATTTATCTATTAGATAACCTAACTTAGTAAATATTATATAGATATAGATAATTAATTATTAGAATAATTTAACTATTTTAAAGTAAGAGAAATTAAGGCTAAGAAACTTATAAAAGATATATAAATATTATAAATATTTATTATTACTATACTAATATTTTAAATACTACTAGATAATTTTAGATAAATAAAACTATTTAACCTATATTTAAATTAAGGAGGAGATATTACTATAAAGATAAGCTCTTATTATCCTTATATATATATTATTATTAATACTTTTACTTTCTAAATAGGTGCCTAATCTATATATATTTAATAAATTAATAATATCTTATTACTACTAATAGTAATTATAAGTACCTATAAGATATACCTTTACTAGCTATAATAACGCCTATAAAGTAATAAGAGTTAGTTAGATAGATAGGATAACTATCTAGGTAGATAAAGGGGGTATTAATTAATATAATTACTCTAATAGTATATCTAATTAATAAATTTTATATTATTATTATTATTATTATTATTAATACTAATACTACTACTACTACTACTACTTATTTAACCTAGCTTTAAAGCTAGTTATATAATTAAGGATTTAATAAAGTATCTTATTCTATAATAATTATATTAATTAAATATCTAGAAAATAGAGTAGGTATTACTCTTACTTCTACTTCTATTTTTATTATTATTATTACTACTATTATTTATACTAATAGCCTAAATATTTAGCTATTAATAGAATAAGTAGTTTATATTAAAAAGTATTATATTAGTATTCTAACTAGCTATATATTTACTATTATAGTAGTATTCTCTATATTATAAATATAATTATAGTAGAATAAATAGAATATTTTTATAGTAGTAAATATTATAAGAATAATATAATATTTAATATAGGAGATAAAAGATATAAAAATTTTTATATACTATATATTTATATTAATTTAGTAATATAATAGCTTTTACTAATAATATTACTAGCTTTAGTATATTACTAATAGGGTAGATAGGTAGGAATATAAAAGATAAAGCTAGAGAGAAAGGAATTATTAGAGGCTTATAACCTAAAGATAGTTATATATATTTATCTACACTACTATCGTGAAGTTGGTATAAATATTGGTAAGGCACGTGACCTACTCCAACATTATATCCAGAGCTATACATACGAATATTAATTTACGATGATAGCATAAACCGTTGTATTACAATGTCAATTTGGTTAATTTATAAATCTACGCTACATTCTACCAATGTAATTCCAAAACACATGTCATAGAAATAACATTTTCACCAATCTTAGTACATCATGGCCCGTTAATAATTCATTAAAAATCATATCTTACTATACCAAGGTTTATTGCAAAATTTACGATGGGGAACCACCAAGTTGGCTCTGTGCTTGAGAGTCAGGATAGTAAAACGCGGCCACCCTTCAAAGAACATGTCAACTTAATTTCAGGACAGATTGAAGAATTAACTTACCCAATTATAGTGAATGAAGCTATCAGAAGCGAGCCTTCCAAATAATTGCTTCTACCATCAAGAACCAGATAATTGACAACAAAAGCCGTGGCGAATAGCGAGATGGTTTCAAAAAGCGTGAAATGGAGTGTCATTTCCTTGGAAGTACACCAGCCGAGCAAAACAACGAAAGGGGTGATAAAGAGCGCTACAGTACGTAATTAGCAAAGGCACGCTTCAAGAATTTTGTGTAAAGGCTACAAACCTATTTGAATGCTGCTTCCAAAAGCAACCTTAATGGACAGATCCATTTTATTCTTCGCAGCGAACTTCACAGCAGTCACCATTTCAGCTGCATTGCCGATAACTGGCAAAACCACCAGCCCGATGAAAGCCTGGCTGATCGAGCTCTTCTCCAACATAGCCGGCAAAGCATCAAGCAAGAATTCCGCGCAAACCGCCACAAATGCAGTAGTAATAAGCAAGATTACAATAGCTGAAGTGCGAGAAAGTTCGGGTTCTTCTTCAGGTATAAAACTTGTTTCCAGCAACGTATTTATGGTCGGCCTGTTCCTGGGCGTTATCGTTTTATTTGGTTCAACATGAGAGGATCCATTTGTCATTGGACCCCTCGGCACTTGCGGTTTTTCAGTAAAAGTAGCAGAACTGCCACCATTGAATTGAACTGCATTTTCCGCTGTGCTTATCTCATTGCTAAGCGCCTCAATTTTTTGTGGCGCTGAATGAGAAGAGCCGCCTCGTTCAGCTTCAAAGTCTCTTACGCGAGACACAGAGTCGTTTTCTCCATCAGTATCGGCTTCATCACCGCTAACCGTGAAAACTGCATTTGAGAGCCTGCGTTGATTGCGATCTACGACCGAACGATCAAGGTTAACCAGAGGTACTGTGACAGTCTGTGTAGGGCCCTCAGTCGAAGGAGAACTCAAAGTTGAAGGCACAGATGGAGAAATTATAGAACTAGCTCCTGACTTGCGACGCATTCTCCGAAAAATTTTAAAGCGCTTAGTGGGCACGTGTATTGAGGATCCTTCAGTATCACTGTCATCCGCATTTGAGGACGAAGCCGAAGAGCCCATCATGTTTGCCAGGACCCCTGGGTGCGCTTCTTGATCAACTTCCACTTGTGGAGTACTTGCGTAAAGATATGAGTGTGTTTTCAAAATGAACAAAAGATACAAAATGTACACCAGCAACAGAACCTATAAAAAAGTAAGATACGTCTCTCAAGCGGTTGTAATACGAAAAACTTACTACACTAGTACCTCGGCTGATTTTCAGTGTCGTCTCATCTGCGAGATCACTGTCTCTCCAAGATGCATGGAAGGCAGTCTAATTCGAGTTAATAACGAAATTCAAGAACACTATACGCACCGAAGAAGTCATATTACATACTGGAAGTAACAAGCTCATAACACTTAGACTTAGCAGATAAGCACTGATTTGAGTGGCGGTACTGTTGTAGACCTGTATAATCGTTCAGAATTGATCACCACAAAGACTGTTTAATATAGATTATACCTGTTCTCTATAGTTAAGTCCACCGAGTAGAAACGAAGTCCCCATGACAAGCAACATATTAGATAATATGGACCCAATCAAGGCTGCCTGGACAATGCGTATTTCATTCTATCCAAGGTTAATTTATTGTAAATTTGAATTTCACAGCAGTAACGTACCTTTACTAAAGCAATGCTGATAGAAGGTTGAATTAGCAGATGCATAAATGGTAAAAGCTCTGAAGTATCTTATGCAGAATGATAGGTTTCTCTGAAACGTGGCATGCTCTTAAAGTCATGTCAAATATGGCATCTAACTTACATGCTGTGCATGATCAGCATGAGCTTAATTCAACGTCAAACCATCAAACTTACAATATAATCACTTCCACTGCGTTACCAAAGGTAATGTTAAGCAAAGCGCCTACTGTGTCTCCCAGGCGCATCGCTGCACTTTCAGTTGCATAGGATAGCAAGTTGGCAAGTGGTACGACGGCTAACGCATTCAGAGAAAAAACCACTGGTTGATCTGCTCCGGTGAATTTCACAGCCATTCCAACAGGCACAAACACAAGTAGATAATTGACCCGGCTTGAGAGAATAGCAACTTTTGTATGAAGAAAGAATCGCTTTATCCCTTCTCTCATTCGGATAAAAATATTTGGTTTTTGAAGCGGCCTCTTGGATCCTATGGAGGTATATGTATTGCCAGCAGCCGCAACATTGATGGGCGGCGGCGCTGGTGGAGGGGCAGCTGCGGTTGGATTGCTGGAGACATCGTATTTCCGAGAGCTGTTCGATAACGGACGACTCCGCTGACTCGCTCTCTCAGGTAACGCCCATCTTGAGCCCGAGTTTGCATCCTCGGCATTTTGAGCACTCTTTGTGGATTTGTTATCGCTGTTGAGTAAATGGTCCTGGCGTAGGTCCGCTACGGGAGCACGGTCATGGGCATTTGATTCAGCCCAACTTTCGTTTTTAGGCGGTAATTCAGAATCGTCAAGGGAATCTCCCATCGATGGAGGCAGAGTAGAGTATATGAGAGGAAAGGTAGATTGAAATTAGTGGGGACAGGGCACATGAAATACTTAAGACTTGACCTGTACTGTGAGTGGGGCTTCTTCAGTGATAGCAAACCCTGGTTGGTCGGCGTGGCGGGATGGAAGCCGACTAAGGTAAACTTGGTTTGACGCTGGGGTGATTAGTGAGTGTTTCTACGCCACAACGGTTGTTCTTTCGCAGTGCGGAGGTGCGGGCTAAAGCGGAAGCAGCATTCAAGCTTTTGGAGGCCCTAGACGTTGGAGTATATTTGAATTATGGTATGAAGGATATAACAACCAAATTACAGAAGACAGAGTCATTTCTCGTACTCTAAGATATAAGTTGTACCGTTTTTCGGTGAATAGATCAAGTCCTCAATGGTGCAGAGATACCGCTGAAAGACTACATTATATGATTGACGTGTGCTACGTTGAACTTAAGACTTCCCAAAACGCTACTAGCGAATACCTTTTGGGTTCATCAGAGGGGCGCCACACGTCATAACATCAAAAATACCCTGATGACAGTGTTAGCGTCGGTCACTCAACGAATCATCAATTCTGTACATTCACTGCAATGAGCGATTGAGGCGAATGGCCTTCGTCTGAGCCACAGAGTTCAGTGCACAAGTTAGATGATAATGTACGGCATAGAATAGCGACGAAATGTATGAGTAGCATATAATATAATATGATCGATTTACAGAAACACTCCGGACGCCTAATAGAAGCTCGACGAAGCATGGTGAAAAGATGGTTTGAAACCATCAGTTCCTCAAAGCTCTCAACCTATCGCCTAAACCTTCCTCCAGCTGTTCGTTTGCACCGACTTTAGTATTTGCAGGTGTAGCAGCTTCTAGATCTTGGTGAAGCTCAACTCCAGCTTCATCGGCTACCTGGTTCATCAACCGATCAACATCGTCCTGCGGTGTTGCAACGGCTGTTGCAGAAGAAGTCGCATTTTCGTAGTATGCTGTCGCAACATCTAGGTCTTCAAACTGTGTTTCAAATTTGTCCATGACCGCTGATATCTAGAATGTAACGTTATTGAAAGGCTCTATTAATGACGCATAACAGCCGTTCGATGCGGAAGTATTGCCTACCCGATCCAGGTCCATGCTCTTCATGGCAGAATCCATCCCTCTGACCACATTTGCCATGCTTCCACTAACCTGACGCATGGTCACCGCAGTCTGTACTCTGCTACTGACAGCGTCGATGCGGGATCCGAGTCGGAGAAGATTGAGCTTCTCATTTTGTTTCCGTATGGCATTTTGCGCATATATCTTAGCGATATCCGTGTGGTTTTGCTGAATTGCCTACGTAGGATTCTCAGCATATACGCTCAGTACCCCATCGAAGCTATTCTACATACCTTCTTAAGCTTAGCTTTTTCCGTCAGCTCGTCTTTACCAGCCTTTGCTGCCTGTCTGTTTAGTTGCTTCGTAGTAAACTATTGCGTGCTCGATCAGTGATGTTTCATTGATTCAACTTCTTCTCTTCAGTATTTACTTTCAGATTAAATAAGGCCTTTTCAAGGCCTGACATGACTTGCTTTCGTTAAGTTTAAGAAGAATTTCTAAGGAACGTTGAAATGTAATCTACATAAAGGTTTGTACCAAGCTACCCCACTACATGCTGATCAAGTGTTTTGACTCGTTTCTGTTGCCTACAACTTTTCACTTCACTTTAAGTAATATTAAATGAAGTACGTGGAATAGTCACATTATCTTTTCTCACAGAGATATATGCGTACCAAAACTACGCAAAGATCAATTTAAGTACATGTTCTAGTAAGTCAAGCTACACACGAGTAATGCGGGAACTCGAAATAACTGATACATTTTTACCAACCCATCCGATCTCCTTTAACAGAATGAAAACATTATGGCCCTGAATTATATTTATCAGTAGCTGAGCGGAATAGCTCTTGCTGCTGTCTTATCAATTCCTCTTCGGTCATACCACTCTGCTCAATTTTGCTTTGCTTCTTCTCACGATTCTGCGAAGCCGGTATTAGCTCCTCTCCTAGTAATAGTGTAACATATACAACGTACTACTTGTTGCTTGCGGTAGTCAGAAGCAACTCCTGATATCGCATCGATATAGTCTCCGAACCCCAGCTCCTCTAGAGCAGCTTTCACGTGTTCGCACGCTATAGTCTTCTTCGCCTCTTTCTCTGCTATCTCATTTGCTTCGGATGAAATGAGCCTAATAAACTCCACGCAGCATTCAATGAGCAGGTCTCGTGTTTCTTTTGCAAAGGTCATGCCGGAATCCGCATGAAGAATTTCAGTAATAATCTTCTGTACAGTAGCTTGAAATGGAAAAATTAGCGGGTCCGCAGCGTAATCAGGCGAACATTTATTGAATACCTTTTGGTAACGATAAATCGTCATTTCCTTTTCAATAATCATTGCCATTAGCATCACCGCAACACAAAAATAGAAATCTTTACTAATTATCATACCTCCAAGCTCCCTGTCAGACATATCTTCCTTTTATATTTCTCAGGTAATAGCACCGTTGGCCTTTCCTAGTCTTCGCAGGAATAACACAAGCTTCTTCCGAGGCTCTATCATAATCTGAAGCTGGCCGGTGATGTGGTATTTGTATGTCTGCCACAGGGTGAAGCAACGGTCACTCACAGAGCAAGACCGTAAAAGGCTTAGATAACTTAACGCACAGACCTACGTCTGCCTGTAACCGAAATTTTCATCTGCTGAAGTTTTATGTTCACAACTATATATCTTCACTGCTCTGTTGTAACGTCGACACACTTGTTGGTGAACTATTCGCCGATCGACATTTGTACTGAGGTATGTAGGTTCAATTGGTTATATTTCGAAGACTATATGATGAGCTTTTATAAGTGTCGCCCCTATCAGACATTCCATGGTGATCACTAGTTCTTAGCCAAAAAGACCCTCTGATTGCTTCGTTTTAACGAATTATCCATTTATGCCTAGCTTATTAACTGTCTGCTAATATTCTACTCTAGGATCGCTTAGTGTTATAATATGCTACTCTGTGGCTCACGTCTCTTAAAAGCAGTCGGCAAATCCAAGTATTCGCTATAAAGAGAAAGTACCATGCAACCTAAACTGCATCTCCTATGGAAGGAGACGATGCACAAAATGTGCTATCTGGCTTAGGGCGGATACAAAAACTTCATTCATCGCCTCGTACCGACGTATAAAATTTCTTACCATTGTTTGGTAGCATCGGACAAGCCACTGCTACACTATGTGAAGTAGAGTACATCGAAACGTTAAAATTCCCCGATCCAAATGCTTCATTTCAGGGCTAAGGATCTGATGTGACCGCGTTGAGTATGCTCTGGTAAGCTCTCTAATTTTGTTGTCTCTTAACTTTTAAATGATGTATAAAATATATTCCATGCTAAAACTGTAGGCAACTGTCGCATGATGATATCAATATAGTCTTTTCATCTTTCAGCTGATTTAAAGATCAGACTTCTTTATCGTGATGCACATGCTAGTCTTCTGCTAACTATCTTCTCTTGTTACAGCAATTGCCAAACCATGAGGTGAGATGATAATCTGTTGTTCAAAAGTTCATCAGGCCAGCTCGTATCTCAAAATTCGTCCAGTACTATGTCGTCCCAACTAGAGGAAGAGATTTTGTTCAGAGGCTCATCGTATATGCTCATTTTCCAACCACTTACCTTTCAAATTTTCCACTTAGCTCTTTCTTGCCGTTCAGTGCTAGCCTTGCGATAACGTTGCCTGGCTGTTCCGGCGTTAGTAACTTGCCTGTTTGGTGTAGAGAATTGAACTTGTCGATGTCTACGCGGTCCATGTGTCCCGGATGAACATTGCGAATCTCTTCTTGCATTTCGGTATCGACTACTCCAGGTCGTATGGATATGGTGGTAATATCAGGTTCCTCTGCTGCCAATGTCATTGCGAGGTGATTCAGAGCAGCTTTCGATGCGCCATAAGCGCCCCAAGCAGAATATGCTCGAACAGCAGCTCCAGATGATGTAAAGATAATACGTCCTTTTGCCTTACGTAGAAGTGGTGCCGCCGCTCTAATCTAGGGACGATGTTACTCTTCAAACGGAAGATATTCCGGAAACGCTTTCTTAGCAGTGTAAGAACATCAAACTGTACGTACCAGCGCAATTCCTGAAAAGAGGTTTACCCGAAACACCTGCTCCCACCCTTCGACCCCAGCATCTCCGGTTACTACTCTACCTACTGGCGCTAGTACCGCATGATTGATGACGAGCCCATCAATGCGACCCCATCTCTTTTCTGCAGCCTCTGTCACTCGCTTCTCGAGACCGTAAGGCGGTAGTGATGAAGATGACCGAGCAACACCAAGGCTACCTACCAATGTCTCCACACGTTCTGGAAACTCCTCTCTTAGTGTTTCGAGGGGAGGGGCTGTTCGGGCAACAATGACCACGTTGCACGGCGGAGAGGAGCGGGTGAGGAGGTAGCGGGTAGCCGCAAGGCCGATGCCTTTGAGTAGTCAACAACATGCACAAATATTAAATGTAGCTTGCCCGTATGCTTTTGTAAGATATACAATTAAAAGGATTGGTTGTATACGTTGATTTTATGAAGGATTTTGAGAAATTGTCGAAGTGAACAAACCTCTGGATGCGCCCGTTACGATGATTACTTTGTTGGAAGTCATTTCTTAAAGAGCCATGTTCTAAATGAATGATAATTGAGATGATTCCAACGATCCTATAA
Organism: Trueperaceae bacterium; assembly: GCA_965214995.1. Lineage (GTDB taxonomy): Bacteria > Deinococcota > Deinococci > Deinococcales > Trueperaceae > CBDCCT01. The sequence continues at coordinate 313,624 of CBDCCT010000002.1, read as the reverse complement.
TTTTTGAGATTCCTGAAATCGACTTCTTTGTGTCAGCTGTATGATGTCGATTGATTACTCTGCGAGCATTAGCAAAGTTTATCAGGGTTTGTTTACTTCCGTTGATCCGTTTCAATTTAAGAATAGTTATCTTTTACCATTTACAGCTAACTGCAGATACAGAACTGTTTGAGCTATGATTTCGTATTTCGAATTTCTTCTTTCACCACACATTATTCTACTAAATGATAGATTAATCTAAAAAGGACATCGATACTCTTGAAAATTGTAATGATTAACGTTTTTTATGCTAGTTGCATCATTTTATAGCATGGGTTTGATAAGCAGCTGTTAAATACGTGCACGTGCAACTTATCCAATGCTTGTTAATTGTTGCAATATCCGTATTCAATATAAATTATCTTCCTTCATCAAAAAATACTCACTTCTCTAAAAACACCGTTTCCGATGAAGAATAGATAACAGCCATGTCCACCAGAGATATATCAGACAGAATTCAATTCACCACCAACACACAAAGAGTAGAACTTCCTTATAACGGCTTATGTTTGTTATTGTTCACTTTTGAAGATTGATTGGAGGTTTGATTTCAATTGCTTCCGACGATGATCTTCACTTGCTACTTCGTCTAACTCTAAGACGGCGTCGAACTCGTATGATGACGATTTTCCTCATTTCTATCAAGTCATATGTTTTGCTTGATAACTAACGTTGTTTTTGAAGCATTCCTGGTACTCTCAACCACTTTATTTAAATGACAACGGTTCTATAACTTAATTTGAAATATATGACACCAGAAATACTTATCCTACAGCGTTACAATAAATTTGCCATTAGGATATCCCAATCCGTGCCGCGAATTGCTTGTATGCTGCAAGGCCTGTTAAGTTCAAAAAGGTAGACATTATTATTTATCAATTTTGAAACAACCCGCTTCACGTTGTCTCTCCTTCGGACCACTGAATATACAACATATTTGAAAATCGGCTTTCGAACAGATAGCAAGAATAAGGTCACCAGAAGACCTGCCTGGACGAGGTCTTGACGATGAGGGCAATTAGTAGACGGTATCTCTGTACCTCGACCCCTTAATCAATAGAAGAATAATAGACATTCGCATAGTCAACAAGTCTGAGAGTTGTATGAATGAGAATGGAGGAAGAGTTTACTGTCGATTAATAGCAACTATCTTCATATTAGCCGGTTTGATTAGATTTTGAATCACAGAACATAAACAGCTTAATACATGCTCGAGCGTAGTATTCAAGAAGGAAACGGCAATATGATCTTATATACGGACCATCACTGTCACAACCTCTACACATATGATACATGTTAATTCAACGTCTTCAAGTCATTCAATTGCCAGTGATTGTCATGATGAAAAGATAGGTGAGACCCCAAAGCAGCAGATCAATCAGATCATGGAGTTTACCTTTAAAAGTAAGAGCGGAAGAATTTCTTGCAAATATTCCAAGGTGATTATATACACTAAATCAAAGCATGTAGCCGTCCCTTTCCTTTTGACATTCTCTACTCATCTTTCTCCATAGTATCTGACATCAGTCTCCTCCAACTCTAAGGGCTGCTACACTCAAATTAAAGAAAAAAATCCAATCTCCAAGCGTGTGTCCGAACGTCAGTCTGCTCGTCCCGCGTTCATGTGCCTGTCCAGCCATTTCTTCCGTCTATTTAATCTGTACTGCTACCAGACACGCGCTGTCGGATTGTGCAGCGTGGTTCCTGCCCTACATTCTACCCACCGGGCTGAACATATCACGCAAAACTTCTATCTGGGTAATTTTGATGCTCTCTCCCTCACCGGAACCGTTAGACGTCCAACTATAGTATACACAGTTCACCTTACCCGTTGTCCATCATCTTCACTATCATCCATAAAAGCGTAATGTTGATAACGATGATAAAATCCTAACCTCCATGACAAGAGTCCTTCTCTAGCTCTAGTAAAAGTCGATTTACGAAAAGTAAAAAATGATGTGAAAAGGTGCAAGAAATTACAAATCTCCACTACCCTCCATCATCCGCGCCACGAGTATGTACCCAAACAGCACCACCGCCCCGACAGCATACTTGTTCCTCGCCAGCCACGTCCTCGCATCATCCCTCTGGCCCGCCTGTCCCGAGGACGAAGAAGCAGAAGGAGAAGAAGAAGAAGCTGCCTCTCTCTTAACGTTACCGGCACCGCTAGGCAAGTGTGAGAACAGCGCCGTGGCCGCATCCGGCGTGCACGACTGCGTCTGGCCTGCTGCATCCTTCGTACCATCATCACCGGAGCGGGAGGTGGACGAGAGGGTTTCGGATTCAGACGAGAGGACGGTCCCCGTCAGCGGATCGATACGCGCTTCCTTCATCCAGCGCCAGTTCTCGGCGTCAAGGTCAGGCCACTCGGCGCGGAACTTAGCGCCGCCGTCGCCGGCCTTGATGGAGCCGTTGTTCGTGCGCGTGTTGCTGTTGCTTCCAGCAGTAGCACTTCCAGCACCGTCTCTTCCCTTTGTCTTTCCCTTGCCTCCTTTATCTCTTCCAACACCCCTCTTCCCTGCCTCCACCTCCATCTCCATTTCGAGTTCTGACTCAGCACCCGGCCTCCAACTGCCCCCGCCGGTGCTATTCCACCACCGGCTCCAACCCGCCAGCGCCTTCCGCTCCGCCCAGCCCGCGCGCACGCTCCCCGTCGTCATCTCCTCGCTAGTCATGAAGCTGAGCAGGCCAACCAGGATGGTCGACACCTCCCACGCCGGATTGAAGCTCTTCGGGTGGAAGTCGCTGATGCTCAGGCACAGCCGCGTCGACGGCTGGAAGCGTCCTGAGGGCGTGTGCATGCGGATGGCTGGCGGCGCGAAGGGGTACTCCGGCGGGAAGAGCAGCGTGCCCCAGTATTGGCCGGCGGCGTAGGGGGTTGCGGGCGGGCCGGTGAGGACGTAGTGCCATTCGAGGATGTTGCTTTCGGACGGGTGGGCGGTGATGAAGGGAGGTGGGTTGGCGGTGATGGAGAGGTACTCTTTCGTGAGGCGCTTCGTGGCGGCTTGGGTGGCCATGTTTCGTTGCCTATTTTTGTTGTTTTGTTTCTCCGTCTTGAGCCGTGGTCCTTGTTTTTGTTCTTCTTTTCCAAAGGGTTCCTTGATAGCTTAAGTTATGGTTCGAGGGTTGGACAAAGAGATGCAATTGAGCGATGGGCAATGGACGATGAACGATCGACGATGAGCGATGATATAGCAACAAATGTTCTTGACGCTCGCAGTAAGAATATTTGTATACGTCTAGCGAATGATAAAAACTCTATTTCAAAGAGCTGCTCGAGTCATGATTGAGCACCGCTTGAGCACGTATAACGTCTATATCGTCCGGAAACAGGCAGGCGCTGATGTGAAAGAGAATAATACAACGTGAGCGGTAACAACAACGCCGGATTAATTTACTGCAGTAGCAGATGCAAGTGAAGAGTCAATTGCGTCCCAGCTCTTGCTAAATGAGTTTTTCATATGATGTGGGAAGATTTGAGTTATCAAGAACGTATAGACGTTACTTTAATGATTTCCGTATAAAGCCACGTCAGTGGCTTGGCCAATGTCCATTAATGTAAAAAAACAGCTTCAGTTTTCAAACCACTTCACAAGCTACAGCATCAATGAAATTAAATTTAAATCATTCATCATTCAGATAGAAGATAGTATTATTGTGTTCTGTATATACAGGTAACAGCGTAATTGTAGAACTCACTAACAGTGGGAATAAACACCATAATAAAATTAAGTAGGAAGAAAGCAGAGCGATGGTGCTTTTGGGGTATAAAATGCAAACAATATAAAAGATTATCTCAGTCAAGCCCAACAACCTAAACCAATTGAAACCAAACGTGAAAGGACAAAAAGTCCAGATAAATTCTATCGTTATAATGTAAACTGTCCAGATTGACGGACTGACAAACTCCGTAAAATGCTCAAAATAATTCTATAATGCCAGCCACATATACCAAAGCCATTTTTGAAAAGCAAACCATATCCAATCGCCCCGTTCCTCTCCAAGAAATGGCAAAGGTAAACCAAAAGAAGATATCGAAAGATCTCGATCAGGCCGCAACCTCCATGTCCAGACTTTGCGCCTTGCACATCTCACAGTACCTCCCTCGAAGTGCTATCAGCTCCATGTGCGTTCCACGCTCCACCACCCGTCCTGCCTCGAGCACAAAGATCTGATCTGCATTTCTCACCGTCGACAGCCGGTGCGCGACCGCAATCGTCGTCCTGCCCTCGGCCGCCACCTCGAGCGCCTCCTGCACCACCTTTTCGCTCTCCGTATCGAGCGCGCTCGTCGCCTCGTCCAACAGCAGGATCTTCGGGTCGCGCACGAGCGCGCGCGCGATGGCGAGGCGCTGACGCTGACCACCACTAAACGCCTGGCCGCGGCTGCCGCAGTCAGTGTCGAAGCCCTGAGGTAGCGACAGGATAAAGTCAAGAATGTTGGCGTCGCGGCAGGCCTTGTGCAAGGCATCGTCGCCTATGCCGGCGTCGGCTTCATCTTCGATGCCGAGCAGGATGTTGTCTCGCACGGTTCCCTGGTACAGACTTGTCTCTTGCGACACGAGGCCGAGGCGAGAGCGATGGGCTCTGACATCAATCTGTGAGAGGGACTGTCCGTGAACGTAGATTTCTCCTGCCTTTGCGTCGTAGAAGCGCTCCAGGAGTGAGATGACGGTCGTCTTGCCGCATCCCGAGGGCCCGACAAAACCTATCTTTTGGCCCGCGAGGATTGAAAAGTTAAGACCGCGAAGGACCCGAATGTCTGGACGGGTATCGTAGTGAAATTTGACATCATTAAATTCAACGGCGACTTTCTCGTCTTCACAGGCCAGAGAGATACCTTTGGAGCCGTTGATCTTGGGCGTTTGTCGCTGCAGGTCAAGGATACGGTTGGCAGCTGCGTGGGCTTTGGTGGTATTGAGCGTAAAGCCGAAGAGCATACCGGCTGCCTGGCCTCCAAAGACAATTGCCACAAAGATAAGGAAGAACTGTGTCACGCTATATTCACCAACAGACAATCGTTGTCCACCGTACCAGAATGTCAATGCCATTGCCAGCAGATCTGCCGACTCGGCAAGCCCGAAAAAGATCATGCTGACTGCCGTGTGCTTGTATGATCGCTGCACCGGGCCTCGCAACCGATTTGCATAGTTATCGTAAACCTTTGACTCGAGCGTGAGCGACATGACAGTCCTGATAGCACCAACCGCCTCAGAAGCAAAACGAGCGCTTTCGGCATAGAGCTTAGCGTTGCGATCCTGGCTCTGTATTTCCAGTCGCATGCGCAAGAACCCTCCAATAAAGATGATAGGCAAGCCGCCAAATATAGCCACGAGAGCTAAGCGCCATCCTACCGCAAGCGCCAGGACACAATTGGAGACAATGTTCACAAGCACAATGACAATCAGACCCAGATTAACCGAAACTAGGTCAAGGACAGATTGTGTGTCGGTAGCAAGCTGTGCTGTCAAGCTTCCTGACGAATGACCCGGCGCATCGAAGAAAGAGATATCCTGAGACAGCATGTTGGAAAAGTAATCTCTGCGGTAGTATCTAGTGACGATAAAAGCAGATATGGTACAGGTGAAGCCGATCGAAGCATAGGCGAAAAGCGTGGTAAGGGACAGGACGAAAAACATCAGCGCCCAGAAGTTAGTTCTGCTCTGAAGCCTTTCACCCTCGTACTGAAAGACTGTGACGAGTCTGGAAAAGAAAAAGGCTTGAAGCGGAAAGACTGCGCCACCGATAAAGCTGCCGATGAAAGATAGTAAGCCAAGCGGCCAGATGTTGGCATGTTGTTTGAAGATGAGCGTCAAACACTTTGCGAGTGACAGCTTTCGTGCAACATCTTTCTCTTCCTGGCGCTCTTCATCATGAAAGGACGATCGTCTGGTCGCTACTTTTTCCAAATCCACGGGAGGCGAGTCGTCATCATCGCCACTCACGTCCGTGTTGGCACTCTCGGGCTTGAAGGGGTCGCCCTCTCCCGCTCCAAGATTCTGTACTCTGACCAGGTTCGCATATGCCCCGTCCGCAGCAAGCAAGGATGAATGGGTTCCTTCCTCGATCACCCGCCCTTTGCTGAAGACAATGATCTTATCTGCTTTTTTGACCGTCGATAAGCGATGCGCAATCATAACCGTCGTTCGCGAGCGGGACACAGCATCAAGCGCAGCTTGTACAATACCCTCGGCTTTGGGATCCAGCGCCGAAGTTGCCTCGTCTAGCAGAAGAATACGTGGATCTGAAATAACGCTACGAGCGATGGCTATTCGTTGCTTTTGGCCACCACTCAAGCTTCCACCTCTCTCGCCAACGCGCGTGTCGTAGCCTTGTGGCAGCCTTTGGATGAACTCATCTGCATATGACTGTACGCACGCCTGCCGAACCAATTCTCGCTTTTTCTGCTCGTCGAAATTGTCCATTTCGGTACCGGCTAGACCGAAAGCTACGTTGACGTAGATAGTATCATCGAAAAGCACGGGTTCCTGTTGAACTAGCCGCATCTTTGAACGTAGCCACTTCAGATTCAGGCTTCGAACGTCGTGTCCATCAAGGCTAATTTGACCATCTGCTGGATCGTAGAAGCGCTCGAGCAGCGAGATGATTGTACTCTTACCGCAACCGCTTGCACCTACGAGAGCGGTCACTTTGTTGGCAGGAATGTTCAGGCTGATGTTATCAAGAACTTGAATGGTCGGTCTGGCTGGATAGAAGAAATTAACACCCTTGACATCAAGCTCGCCTGATAGCGAGTCTCCCAGAGTCTTGTCCGACTCATTGATGTTGATTAAAGGTTTCCTCATCTTCATTTCCAGGAAATCTCTTGCAGCACCGCCAGCTTTTGCAAAGTCGGCAAAGGCTGGCGATATATTAGTAAGAGCTGATGTACCGATGAGAACTGAGAGCAAAACTCTAAAAGTTTACGTTAGTGATAATCTTCTTTCACACAGCCTGAATGAGGAGAACTTACGTCACAACAGTACCACCATTATCGATTTCGCCACGAAAGAGCAGGCGAACGCCATACCAGAAAGCAAGTGCATAAGCAGCATACATGATTGAGAATTCCGAGCTGTACATTACGCCGAGCACAGGTCCTTTCTTGAACCCGTACTTCTTCGCCTCATCAAGATAAAAGTCATTCTTCTTCAGAATCTTGTCGCGTGCATTGAACGCGGTCAGGATGCGGATGCTACTGAAAGCTTCTTCAACCAAGCTACCTGACTTTGTGTAGATGTCCAGAATCTTGGCTTCAAGCCGAGTGTCCATGGCCAGAGTAATACCCACAGCCACGATGACGGCAGGCAAACTGCTAGAGACAACAAGCGATAACTTCCATTGACGGCTGAAGGCGACCACGAAAGCTGCGATGAGCATAGTAACACCCTGAATCACCGTTCCTACTTTCTCAGCCAATCCACCCTGCACCAGATTAGCGTTACTGGAAGTCTTTGTTGCGACTGATCCAGGCGAACAGGTATCGAAGTAGGATATATCTTGTCGCATGGTGTCTTGGATGTACTGCAATCGTATCTTTCGCGTGGCTCTTGTGGCAGTGATGGTGAAGAGGCTGGTGTGAATATAGATGGTCTGATGTAATGTTTATTAGCCATGGAAGTGTTTTAATTCCGAGAAACTCGTTAACATACGATGAATTTTCCAATGAACAAATAAACAAACCATATCCTGTATCAGTGTTAATTATGTATTCAATACATTAGGTTCTTAAGTTATTGTGAGTATTGGCAAAACTCACGTATTGTCATTTACAGACTCTCGAAACGCGCTTGGGCTCGTCTCGCCTGTGCCGAACGTATTGAAATCATTCACCAAATTGCCAAAAACCAATGTCATCAATGGCAAAGCCTACATTTAAAAATTAGCATGCTTCATAAACTTAGGCTTTGCTGCCACTAAAGCTGTAGAAGCTATGACAGTGGTCGTAACTCACAGTGCCGGCCGCTATAGCAGCTACGACCGCAATGAGGCGCAAGACCACGTCAATCGGTTCAGCATAGCTCCATAAGCTCTGTAAAACAGTTAATGCTTGATTTAATTATAAGTGATTCGGGCAGCACAAACAAGATAGGCTTTGAGACCACTGGTTTCTTTTGTCTTGGACTGTTCATGAGTCTCTATAACCACCTCGTCCGAATTGCCCTTCATCGCAAAATAAAAATTTCTGTGAGATGATTGGGCGAGACAGACTCCCAGGCAGAGGGCTCAAATGTACGACCGAATATGAAATATAGAGATTGCCAGTGTTGCAAAAGTCAAAGGCTGAATGAACAGTCTTGGGTCGGGACTGTTGGAAATCGTACAGCACAAAGTGAGAGTAAGGCTATAGACGATCTTTATAATGGGTTGAAAAGAGAGTTCGTATTTATACAGAAGAGAAGACTAACGACGCTGGCAACCAAGAGTCTAGGAGCACAATATAGAATAACAATTGCAAATTCGAATCCAATTCATGCTGCGAGAAGCCGACTTTTCCTATATATAGACTTTTGCAGTCGTGTAGCTCTCACAAGTGTCACGATATAATTTCGTATATATACGGTCCCCGCGGAATCAGGGAGACTAGAAATGAATAATGTTCGAATCTAAAGATCAAACCTTCTGGATTGCGTGGGAGTAGACATCGATAAATGTAGCTGTATCAAAACGTTCTCTCATACCACTGGCCGGAGAGTCCGAAAGCCTGACGGCTGGGCTGAATGTAGAGTGCCAGTCATCAGATAGCAAAGTTACAACTTCGTGGAATTTACTAAGAACGGATCCTCATGGGTCCGGCTAAAACAAAAGCCTCTCGTTAGAAATTCGATCCGGAGTATCAAAGAGGAAGATGAGTCGACAGCCAAATTCAGCCTTGGCCGGATTGGGTAAGTCATGCGACTTCTTGGCATCATCATTCCTTCCCGTCCGGAGCCCGCGGTGTCCCTTCTGACCATACGGGCGTAAAAACATAAAACATATTCACCTCTAACCCAGTTGATATCACAGCATTCGGAGAACATTCGGAGTAATAGCAACGCTTCAAAATTCACATCCTACTAAAAGCCCAACAGCAGTTACAGGTAGTGGTCTCGCATGTAACGAAGCGGATATCTTGACTGATGACTCGGGCTCGAATTCCACCGCAACATGGATTGATATAACTTTTGTTCCTAATCATAACAAGGCAGTCAACCAACGCACGATAATTGCATATATGTGTACGCCCATTGAAAATTCATTTTGATAGTTAGAGGCTTTGTAAGGTCCTCTGCTGCTGTCGACTTATGCAGTGCAACAGATCGAACCTGGTCGATTGTTGTGAGCAGCATCAAACTTTGCTCAGTGCCACCGCAGCGATATGAATCTATAGAAGAATCTCCCCAAGGCTACAACCTACTCTTACGTATTACGCGTATTGCTTTCATCATGTAAATACTAGTGACTCATAATCACTGCTCCCAACTGGTTCTCTATCCAGCTGAGCATGTATTCCAGCTTTTGTACAAAAACTTCACAATTCGTATGCTTCATGTAATATTCCCCTGCTGGGTCTCACTTGGTTCCAGCTAACATCCTCAATAACTTAAGCATTCTCCCTGACCACAAAATCCTGGTCTGTTCATCGTAAAAATGGATCCGATTTTAATAGAATGATACCTTTCTCTGAGCCGAAGTTCTCTCCATTTATCTTAGTGCGACTACGCGAACAATCACCATTCTCGCAAAAAGTCAATAACAGCATGATAAGTGATGGAATTGCAAAAAACATGATACTGCCAAGGATCGAACTTGGGACCTTGAGTGTGTTAGACTCTGTGAGTCCAAGGTTAGAATTATCCGACTGATTTATGGTGTAAATAATCGCTTACCACGTGATAACCATTACACCACAGTACCGACAGATGGTTAATTGCAAGATTTATAGTAATATAAACCCACATACCAGCAATATCAGGACGGTACGAGCGACATATGTCAAACGATTCATGTAGATTCTAACATTATTCATGGAGATTTCACTGGATCAAATATAGTGTGATTTATGGAATAAGAAGCAGCTGTTAACGCGAGTCAAGTGATGAATTAGTATAATGGTTTGTGCCTGCTAACAAGTTATTGTCACCTGCTATTTGTGTTTGGACTGATCCTGCTTATTTGGAAAAGCTGTTGCTCTAGTCAAGTGGACAGGAGGCGAGGTTGATATTCAACTGATTTACCATTACAGATTCGGGACTTGGAATATCAGGGAGAAATTCGTAACAATGATGCTTTTACCAATATAGAAGGCTTTTCTTTGCTCTTAACACTTATCTGTTCATGTACGAGCATGTTAGGAAGTTTCAACGCAACGGGTTGCGACCAGAACTCACTTAACATGGTAGTCGTAATTTAGGAACTGCTACTTTAAAATTTTGTTTGTGTACAAATAGCTGTCAACATTCCATTAGTTGTAGGGTTGGAATCGTCATCCTTCTCTTCTCATAATTCATCAGTATACCGCTCTTTTCTGCTTTAAATCTTCTTCTTCTTCTTCTTCTTCATCATCTTCTGAAGTCATACTTTGCTTCTACAAGCTACGCAACGAATATAGAGAAGGACTTAGTCTAGAGATCAAGAATATGTCTCTTATTAACGCTGCTGGAGGCTTGCATTCAGTATTGATCAAGCTTCTCATACTGCTACCGTTGGCTTCGTCTATCTACATTGATCCCGTCACAAACCAAAAAACGTATCCGCATATGAAGGTGGTAGTCGGATACCATGAACAAATTGGCGGAGAAGCACCACGAGAACAGCTTGTGACTAGAGACATAATGGTTCCTTTGTCAAATTATCAAGACTACAAGGTCAACTTAACCCCAAGCGAAGACCCGGCCCTTTCTCGGTACTTGAAATCAAGTATACATGGGTACGGAAAAGAAGGACAGCCCCATTTAATGGTGACCATGAGCGGTACGGTTTATTCAGAGAAGAGAGAACAAGTGATCTACAAAATGGAGCCACCGGACGGGGCGCAGTTTGCGCACTGTTGGTTCAACCATAAGTCTGGAAGGATATTGTTAAATGCCGAGATGGATGTAACTACCATAGAGTGTCTGGCAATTTTCTACAACAGAAATTTCGTAGATGGCTATATGGACTGGTTATTTGGGGTGATTGATCTCAAATCTGATCGGGAGGAATGAATAGCTAGGCAACGGTCCCCTTGATGCGTGTACTCTACTTATCTCTCTTTCAATTGAGTTCAGTGACAAAGGCTCATCATTAGACTGATTTTAGTTGGCTACGGATGAGTTAGTTGTACTTTTGCTCGTTTCGAGGACGATATATGGCTTGATCAGGGCGAAAGTTTTGTGTTTTAGATTGTTTGTTTGTTGAATGCCTGTGATTAAGTCTTCATATATGTTTCAATCTCATTAGCATTATTAGATCCTCACATTCTGACGTGGTATCATGCAGTATTAAAATGTGTCAGATAAAAGGCCAACCTATCGTCGGAACTAACACCTTATATTCGTGACAAAATGTAGTTGCACGAGTAAAAAGTGATAGCCTTATGACTGTACTTGATACTTGTCGTACGCAGACGAGAGCCAGTAACTTTAAGGAAGATAGAAAACAATAATAGCAGTAGATACAACATGAATACTACAGTCCACAATTTCGTAACTAGGAGATAGCCTTCATGTATAAGCTGTAGTTATTTAAAATTTACGTTCTAATCCTTTTTTTAAATTCTTTAACTTTTGCACAAACTTGAAAGTCTTCTGATGATTCCACAAATAGAGTATTGATAGAGCTTCCCAATGGATACGTCTGAAGATAGTGTAAGACTGCACAACTACCTCGCAAATGGGACCTTATTATAGACAGTTAACTCATGCATAGATTCTCGAACGGCTCAAACAAAATGCTGACCCAATTGCTGCCAAACGACGAAAGGATGAGTTTGATGCCCATTTGCAGGCTCAGCATAACAAGGCACAACAACGACTAATCGAAGCGGTATGATGGCATGTCAAGCATCTGAATATAGTTAATGAATTCAAGATAACGACCAATTCGACATTACCAACCACCATTTCTTCAGTAAGCGTACTACATGCTCCTCACACCAGACGCAACTTTCTGCAGCAGGTGGTCAAGCCTTTGCTCAAGGTCGGCAAAGATGGCCCATCCCCGCTATCAGATGTGCTGCAGGAGGTGTCAAACGTGACGGAAAAGCTTCAACGACTTGGTAAACATCTTCGCGACACAACTCCACATAACCGCAAGCGTACTAACACGTGCAAGACATCTTCAACCCTCCCATATCCGTCTACCTCGACAGACCCGATCCCACCGACCCCTCAACAACACCTACCGATGTCTCCGTCTTTTTCTCCGCCAAAGAACGCTCACGCTTTACCATCAAGACCGGTACCGAAGCCGGCCATTCCGAAGGTTCGGCCTATGGCAGCGTCACGCTACGTAATCTCTTCGGCGGTGCTGAGTCGCTAAATGCACATGGATCCTTTGGCACGCGCACACGCTCTGCATACTCGGCCGCTTATGAGATGCCGATATTCAGCAACCCTGACCTGCGCTGGGAGTTGGGTGGGCTGGCCAGTTCAACGCTCAAGACATGGGCTAGTCACGAAGAAGTCCTCAAAGGTGGCGTGTCGAAGCTGAAATGGCTATCGCCAACGGGCCAGCGTCACGAGCTAGGGTATAGTGGGTTCTGGCGGCAAATTACTGGACTGGGAAGCAACGCATCACCTACCGTTCGCGCAGATGCGGGTGACAGCTTTAAGTCGGCCCTCAATTATTCATGGATCAACGACAGGCGCGACTCTCCGCTGTTACCACAGCGAGGCTACCTTCTGAAAAGCGTGGCCGAACTTACAGGCTTCGGACCGTTGAAGGGAGATGTATCCTTCGGCAAGCTGGAACTCGAGAGTCAGGCAGCTTTGCCCATTCCGGTTCCGAAAAGTTTAAATTACAGTGGTGTATCCTTCACCGCCGGTTTACGCGCAGGTATTATGTATCCACTTCAACCTTCAGCAATGCCAGCATCGACAGGTGGCCGACATACAACCCCTCACTCCCGTGTAAATGACCGCTTCCAACTCGGCGGACCGACGGATGTCCGCGGCTTCCGTATCTCCGGTCTCGGTCCCCGCGACGGAGCCGATGCTGTCGGTGGCGACGTCTATGCTGCCGGCGGGGCGAGCCTCCTGTTTCCTTTACCACGGGTGAAACCCGAAACTCCCTTGCGCTTTCAAATGTTTGTGAATGGCGGCCGTCTGCTGGCTTTGCAGCCTGGAGGCAAGGGCAAGGAGAAGATGGATACAAACATTGGTACTGACGCAAATTCAACGTCGGCGATGGTGAAGAACACGGTCGGGAAGCTGACCGATGGGCTGCCGAGTTGCGCGGCGGGGCTTGGGCTGGTGTACGCGCATCCGGCGGCGCGCTTCGAGCTTAATTTCTCGCTGCCGTTGGTGGTGAGGGAGGGAGAGGAGGGGCGGAAGGGGCTTTCGTTTGGGGTGGGGATTAGTTTTCTTTGAGGGAGGATTTCCTCAATGATTTCTTTCCGCAGATTTTAGTCTATATAGAGCTATTTTGCCTTATGCTATTTTGCCTTATGCTATTTTGCTGTAAATTAGATAGAAAATGTTAGTGCCTTATAACTGTAGATTACAATTTAATTAATTATCGAATTACCCCTTCCCAAACTTCCCTGTATTCTGTGACTTCCCTTCAGAGAGTCTAATATACCAAATCATTTTCCTATATATACCGCATTTTATACAATTCTACCACAAACTTTTTCTTACAGAAAAAAGAACAGGAAGAGGTTAGCATTACTCAATGGGCATACCCCGACTCCTGTCCCACCTCCAGCCCTACGCCGCACCTCTCACCCTTCCCCCAACAACCCAGTCCACACAAGCCGCCAGCACCACCAGCACCAGCACCACCAGCACCAGCACCACCACCATTCCCCCTCAAGAAAGTAGCACCGCCAGTCCCCAAGCACGCAAGCGCCCCGTAATCATCGACGGACCGGCATTTTGCTACCACATCTACCATTTATGTAAATGTTACTTGGCTGACGGCGGGCAAGTATACCGCGAAGATGGAAGCGCTGGCAGAAGTGGTCCTAGTGGGAAGAAAGACAGAGACGGTGGCGGAAAGGCTGAGAGGGATGTGATGGACGTTGTCTCGGGGTATGATTTTCTGGCGGAGATGGCGGTGACGTGGTTGAATGAGCTGGAGGAGTGTGGGCTGAGGGTGTGAGTATTTTATCAAAATGGTTTACTTTTCGGGGTTTTGCGAAATGTTACTGTGTTGAATTCGACTTTATGCATTATTTTCTTAATGTATTGTTTTAGTGTACCAATGGTATATCAAAGTTTGTTTGCACAGTGGTGGAAGGTTCTGTGCAATCTGACGGATAAAGTGTAGCAATAATTTTCGACGGCGCGCTCCCGCCCTCAAAACACGATGTCAGGATCGCTCGATTACAGGACAGCGTGGATCTCCAGACATCCTACAGAAAGAGCAACAGTACTCCCAAACCCGGGCCTGGATCCCGAATCTCCTACGGTTATTCCGCTCCGAAGACCATGAACCCTAAAAATAACCATGAAAGAGAAATTGAGAGCGAAACCAATAAAAAAAACTCCAAATCTGCTTTCGAGACACTCTCCCTTCCTCCTATAGAATCGCTATCCATCCGTCCGCTCCCTGCATCTCTCAACGCGCTCCCCGCACCGCCGTTTCTCGTCCCATCGATCGCAGAGCACCTCCTCAGCAGCAAAGACAGCAAATACAAAAACGTGACGTATCTTGTTCCCGGCGAGGCAGATGCTTGGTGTGCAGCGCTAGCACGGCGGAGACCTGGATCTATTATCGTAACAAGCGATTCTGACTTGCTGGTGTATGATCTTTGTCCGGAAAGAAGCAATCATGTCTCTCCCAAAGAAATTGATAACGCTGATAATGGTGGTAACAATGACAATATAGTGGTAATTTTCCGCAGTATCAGCTTTAGCCGCCTGGAAGACGGCAGTTTATCTCTCAAGGCCATGCAGTTCAGCCCCTGTCGGATAGCATCTCGTCTTGGAATTCCATCGCTTGCGGAATTGGCTTTTGTGGTATCGAAGAATGTAGGATATAGTCTGGCGGAAAGTATCTCTCGAGCAAGGACAATGGGCGACAAGCAGGATGCGGAGTTCATGAGGTTCAGAGAGACGTATAGTACGTCCCTGCCCTCGACAAACAAAATTCCTCTCAAGTGTGTTGATGGAGTATCCTCAATTAAAGCCCTCAATTATGGTGACACTAGTATTGTAGATGCGAGGATGTCAGAGTATATTCATCAGTTGCTAAACAGAGACGCATTGGCGCGGCCTGTAAAGCGTGGAGTGAACTGTACAGCAGCCATGTATCTGCCGGTTCTATTTGAGGACCCAGAACGGAGTTCCGCTTGGGACTGCGGACAAGACTATCGCAGTCTTACATATTCGATTCTCGCAAGTTTCGATCACGATGATTCTCAAATCGTCGAATATCGTCGCTACGGACCGAGAATCGTGGGAAAACCTATTCCGTTATTGACTTCAAAGGAAATGGTATCATTAATCGAGGATGTCCACAAAAGGTCATTAACGTGGAGAAATGTGAGAAATGAATATAATGAGAAAACCTATTGGCGTTTATGTGCAATTGAGTCTGTATATCGGACTCTGATGGAAGATAGTAAAGCATTGCCAGCCGTAGACAGTCTTCAGTATCTCTTGCGAGGTCAGATTCTTGGAGGTGATTGGACCTTTCATCACCTGTCAGCGCAGGTAAAGGCCGTCTTATATTCGGTTAGAATGTTGAAACAAGCATTAGAAGTCCAATTTCGGCTAAAGATGCATTCTGAGCAAACTGAGCCCCTGTACCAAGCGATTGAAAAGCTTGCTGAAGAAGTAAATGATCTTCCGCCCCTTACAACGCTACTGTCGCACAGCTTTTTGAAAGTCGACAAAGAGCAGAATGAAGAGAAGAAAATTTTGGAGAAACTGTACACTGTACTAGGCTACACCGAAGAGCCAGCCAAAAATGAGAGCGATGGCAGGAACAAAGTGAAGCAAAGAAAGAAAAGAGAGCAGGATCTGATAAAGTTTCATCCAACTATCCAAACTTCCAATCCGTATGAACATCTGCAAATATATACCGACTAATAATAATTTTACAAAGAAACCCTTTCACGGCCTTTTGGTAGATTGTCTTCCGGATCCAGGTAAACCACGCCTACATATCTTCCGTAAACATGCTTTTCCGTTCCGAATGATGCTGTGGCTGATCATCCAGACTGTCGACCGTACTTCTCATCGGTCCACTTTCCAATGGCCGCGGACTGACATCCCTCAGTGTCGACACATCACTCCTCTCGGCTCCATCTGTAAATGGATTCTCCGCCGGCTCCCCTCCATTAGCTACTGAAGCATACCCTGGCGGCTCCCTACTCCTCGATCTTCCCCTGCCACTACTAGCCCCAGTTCCGAACCCTTCACCACCAAGCCCACCAACACCCCTATACGCTGTTGATTCGTGTAAGCCGACTTCTTCCTCTTCTTGCCCGTAGTATCCGCTGGGCCCGTAAACATCCGCGTCATGGCCGACATTTGAAGTATCCCAAGCCTCATCCCCATCCAGCGGTCCAAACCCACCGCGCCCACGCCCTCTTCCACTCACACCCGCGTTCGCGTCCGCACCTTCTCCGGCTGCCGATAGAGACGTCCCTTCATAAGAACCTCCACGGTCACCTCGCCGCCATCGCTGAAACACGTGAATTTTATCGTTGATCCAGCTTTTGATGTTCGCTGGTGCTGCCGCAGGGTAGAGAGATGATGGTGCTGATGCTGATGAGGAAGATTTAAAGCGTGAGGTGAAGGGGATGATTGGCGGTGGTGGCAGACCGAGCTGCGAGGCGCGTCTGCGGGCATAGATGGTCCAGCCGGCGAAGAGGATGATGCCGACAACGATAACAGCAAGGGTGACGAAGATTGCTTTTGCCATGGCAGTGAGTGAAAATGAGTTGAGGACTGTAACAGGGCAAGTGCTCGGCTGGGATAGATTTGTGGACTGTTTTACGGGGGAGTCTTAAAGGCGTATGCCACAGTTTGTATCGAATGGAGTCGTCCTGTACAGTAATCGTGCGATCATGTCGTATTCATTCTTCGGCTTTAAAGCATGAAATGAACGGACTTATATGGAGTTATTTCAATGGGAAATCAGTAGAATAAGTTTCCCTCCCATAGTCGCGACTTATACGAAGTTCTTTGGTAACGTAAGTAATTTATTCAAGATAATTACGTAATTAGGGTCCAGAAACAGATGTTGAAACTGAACGGGAGCTATTATTAGAAACGAAGCTTGATAGTATCTGTGCTCGTGGTACAGCAATCTAATATTCGAAGAATCTACATCTATACAATTTCTAGATGGTGAAAATTAACTGAAGGGACATGGATAATGCAAGAAGCTCAGCACGAAGCTAAATATGATTGGGATGGGCAAAACGCTCAACTCACCCATTCTTCTGAAGATGAAGAGATAACATATAAATCGTCTAACAGCATACCGGAGCAAACACATTCTATACATATCAAAGATGTTATTGGGCTATCAAAACCAATATCTGGTGATTTTGAAACTGAAAGAATTCTTTATACCGTAGAAAAGACAGCCGAGCATGGAAATCAATATGAATATCTAAGATGTATCCGTATGAAAAACTTTCCTGAGCATTTACTTAAAAGCCTAGATTTGGTTAATGAGAGCGATGCAATCGAAGATCGATTGATTGATGCTTCTGTTCATGTCCTTGTCTCGACTGGTTCCGGTGATGGAACGGCTAAGAGGCTTTACAACAATCTGATAGAGTCCTTGCTATCTCATCTACAATCAAGATTGTCATTCGAATGGGATGTTGTAATGACAGAGTCTGCAAGCACCATCAGCGAATATGCTCGTCGTCAAATTACACATCGGGCTAATAACGGAAAGAAGCAGATGATGCTACTTCTTTCTGGCGATGGGGGCATAAGTGATATAATTAACATTCTTGCGATTGAGGACCAGTCGCCAGTGTATAGGAACCCTGCTTTAGCATTGCTCCCTATCGGAACTGCGAATGCTTTGGCGCATTCTTTAGGTATTACCAAAGATAATACCTATGGCCTTTCCGCTTGGTTTCGTGGAAGAGCGAACCCTCTTCCAATGTTCAGCGTTGAATTCTCCGCTGGTTCTCGTCTGATAACCAATGAAGGAACTTCTGAACAGTATCTACCTCAAGATAGTAAGGGTTCACTGATGCTTTACGGATGTGTTGTATGTAGCTGGGGTCTCCATGCTTCGTTGGTAGCCGACAGCGATACTAAGGAATATCGCAAACTGGGAAGCGCAAGATTTGCGAAAGCGGCAAATGAGTTGCTGCATCCTCAAGACGGGAAAGGACCCCATCAATACAAAGGAAAGTTATCCTTACTCAAAGCTAATGATTCTGGAGAGACTTTCTGGAATGTATTGCAACATAACGAACATGCTTACGTTCTTGCTACAATGGTTTCGAAATTGGAGAGAACATTCACGATATCGCCAGCTTCAAAACCATTCGAGGAAAAATTGCGATTGGTCCACATCAAACCAAAGTCTGGGGAGGATATAATGAATATTATGCAGCTAGCATATGATAATGGGAAGCACGTTCAAGACCCAGATGTAACATACGAAGAAGTTGAAGGGCTCAGGATAGAGTTTGATGACCGTGAGCCTGAAGCTCGTTGGCGTAGAGTATGTGTAGACGGTAAGATTGTGCTTGTTGAAGAGAATGGGTGGATAGAAGTTAGGAAAAGTTCAAAATCTGTTGTAGATGTTGTATCATTCTGTAAAGAGCCGCGTAAATAATATTGGGTTTCAAGTACGGAGTAAGCTTCAAATTGCTCTGTTTCATTCAGCTGTGTTTACTGCGTCGGCGGTTAAAAAACATTCGAAAACTGGACGCATTTTAAGCTGATTTGAATTCTGATTTATTTTATATATTTTAATATATTTTACGATCATTCAATGTTCCTCCGTTGTAGTACAGCGGTTAGTATATGGCGCTTTCATGACATTAGTCTGAGCCGCCAGGACCCGGGTTCGACTCCCGGCAACGGAACGTAAAATTCTTTTTTTGGATATTTTGAAACATGGCTAATCGGAAAATAGTACTACTAGATAGTATAGAACATACAGCTACATTTTTTTGGTAGATTTTGTGAGGTATTTGTCGCCAGACATAAGACGCTTTGTAATGCAACTGCGCATGTGACAAATGCGCGCGCCGAATTATTTTTGGGGATCATCAACAGCTCTGAACCAGTCAGTTGTTTCATATCTATTTTTGAATATCACCGAAGCTGAATTGCCAGTCATCCCAAGTCTGCTATATAATACCAGTAAGATTCTGTGCGAGAGTCAGCTTGAGCAGTAGTAGCGACATTACTCTTCGAATAGATCCAATTAACCATTTGTACTAAGGTTATTCAGGACAGGATTCACTAGCAACACACTCTGTTACCTTCAGGCCGAAACATGGTCAAGAAATTACATTTCAGCTATAGAATCAGTTCACATTTTCCATCGTCCTTCGCAAGCATCGAGCATACCATGAATCGATAACGAATGACATTTCATTACGCGACTGCTGTGAGCAGAAATGTTGCTCATCCACCAAAGCGGAGCGGTGAAGGTTGGTGAAGTTATTCGGTACGTGGCTATTTCTTCAAAACACAATACTGCACTCTTTCTTAAGTCATTCATCCGGCGCGCAACATGCTTTTTACCAGCCTTCAATTCCCACCATTTCCCCGTTGTTCCGCGCTTACCCTCCGCACAGCTACACAATCACCTACACCCCCTCCGAAGACCGCATCCTGCCCTGCCCGCCCGCGCTCTTCGTCCGCATCAAGAACACCGCCGCCCTCGCGCTGCGCGCCGCCTACCTGCACGGGCCCTACACCCTCCACACCGCCGTCTACCCAGCCGGCTTCGATCCGAATGTGCGGCTCGACCGGCCCGAGCGCGTCGGCGTACCGCAGTTCGAGCCATACGTGAAAGCCGGCGGCAGCTGGGTCGGTCGGCTGAGCGTGCCGGAAGATATCCGCACGTCCTTTGGCGCGCTCGACGGCGGCGCGAGCACGGCCGGCAAGAGCGCGACGTGGATCGTGGAGGTTGCGTCGCAGATTATGTTCTCGCATTCGGCGTCGGTGAGCTTTGACTTGCTCGTCAGCCGGGATGAGCGGTCGCTTGATTTTGGGCTCGTTTCGGCGTTTGCGAACGCGGATGCCGGTACGAGAGGGTCGGGCGATTGCTATGGCGATGTTGGGGGCGAGGCGGTACAAAGTATCGGAGGAGGAGGGAAAAGACCTGCGCGGCGCGCTGGAATATACTCGGAATCGATCAAATTGGTTGTGGAGGATACGCAAGCGTTGTGGAATAAGCCGGCACTGCCGGGCTACGGTCAGGGTGGTCATCAGCGGAAATGGTCACATGGCAGCCATCACGAGAAAGAGAAAGAGAAAGCAGATGTTAAGAGGAGGAAGAATATTCATCTCGTCATGGTGACCCACGGCCTGCATTCGAACACCGGTGCGGATTTACTTTTCCTGAAGGAGAGTATTGACGTTGCAGCTAAGAAGGCGAAAGAGGATCGCCGGATACGGAAATCGAAGAGAACACCTGGCAAAGCATCAGAGGAGGACGTAGAAGATAGGAAAGGCTCTACACGTGAAGATAATGGTAGCTCTGACAGCCACACAACTGAGGAAGATGAAAGTGATGAGGATGTAATTGTGCGCGGATTCCATGGAAACGCAGTGCGCACGGAGAAGGGCATCCAATATTTAGGCAAAAGGCTTGCAAAGTACATCTTACAATTGACATACCCCGATCAGCCATTCCTACCCGTCAAGAAGTCAGTAGCCAAAAAGATATCGAACCGATTCTCCTACAATGTCAATACCAACAACAATAATAACAACAACTATAACAAAAGCGCCGAATCAGAATCTACCCAACACGACCAGAGGCCAACCCCATCAGAAAACATGGAGAAAAGCCGCAAAAAAGCCGAACGGCTAGCACACAAATACACCAGCATCAGCTTCGTCGGCCACTCCCTGGGCGGCTTGATCCAGACCTACGCCATCGCCTACATACAAAAGCACTCGCCCCACTTCTTCGACCTCATCAAGCCGATCAACTTCATCGCGCTCGCATCGCCCATGCTCGGTCTCAGCAACGAGAACCCCGTGTACGTCAAATTTGCGCTCGACTTTGGCCTCGTCGGCAGAACGGGACAGGATCTCGGTTTATTTTGGCGACCGCCTGCGTTCGCGCGCACCGGTTGGGGTGCGGTCGTTGGTAACTTTGGCGGCAACAGGCAGCGACAGCAGCAGGATCAGCAGGCAGATCCCCGTGCAAAGCCGCTGCTGCGGATCCTGCCTACCGGTCCGGCGCACCAGGTGCTGAAGAAGTTTAGGAATCGTACCTTGTACTGCAATGCGGTGAATGATGGCATTGTGCCGCTGCGGACGAGCTGTCTCCTGTTTCTTGACTGGAGGGGACTGGATAAGGTAGATAAGGCGCGGAGAGAAAATGGATTGATTGGGACTGTTGCCGGTTGGGGCTGGGCAGAGATTACCGGTGCCAACGCGGCAGCAAGAGTTACGTCTCCGACTAGTGCTGTCGCTGCTGAGGATAAGTCCCAAATCCACCAAATCCATCAAAGTGACACACCAGAGAATGGTAGTGTTAGCGGGACACATGGCAAAGATGCCACAGAAGTTCCTCAACCGCCAGAGGGAGTGACGACCCAGGAAGAGAGTTCGGAGGCAGCGGCCATGCGTCACAGCCTCGACATGTCTTTTGCTAGCAATGATCAGCCTAGGGCGACTAACGGCTCCAATTTCTTCAACAATCCCATACATACTTTGCTAAAGTACATCAGGCCGGTGGCCAAAACTACCGATAAGGACTACAAAATGTATCGACGCAGCCAAACAATCAAAATGGGCGGTCCTGCCGAAGAACAATCGTCCTCATCTGGACAGAGCGAGGAGCGGAAAAGTGTGGAAGTGAGCAATGGCAAAAGTCGGAAGCGTCCGATTGCGACAAAGGGCGATTCCTTGACAAATGCACGCACGGGAATCAATGCTCCTCCGAAGACCACCGTTTTCGAATCAGCTACAGATATCCTGAGCCCTAGCTTTCCGTCTACCCAGTGGCTCATAGACCCCGAACAGCGTGGACGGACCATTTTCCACGACAGAGTATACCATCCTGATGACATTCCTCCGCCTCCGTCCGGCAAGAGACCTAACATGTTTCGCTCACTTTCATCAGCCAGCGTCGCTTCCGCTACACCAACAAAGACCGGTGGTTCCGCAGCCCAAAAACAAGAGAGCCAGGAGCCAGGCACCTTAAAGGTAGAAGAGAAGATTGCCCGCGCATATCATCGAGACATGTCCTGGCGCAAGGTCCTCGTCCGGCTCGAGCCGGATGCTCATAATAACATCATCGTGCGACGCATGTTTTCCAACGCATACGGCTGGCCCGTGATCAAGCATCTCTGCGACACACACTTCGCCGACACGTTCGCGGCAAGGACAGACGACGCTGACGAACCTGCCATGGACAGAGCAAACACCGCCAACCAGACAGGGAACGCACAGGGCGAAGAAGTCACCGGCCAGTCGACGATGCAAGTGCCCGTTCACGAACGGTCGCAGAGCGAGAGCCGAGAGGCAACGGACGAGCTGAAACCCTTAGGCGTGACGGCGGCAAGCTCGCTGAGCAGGTCCAAGCTGAGGCGCGAGCATAGCAGCAGCAGCAGCACCATGTGGGATGATGCGGTTTTCGAGGAAAACTCTGACGATGATGACATTGACTTTCTGGAACGAAGATCGATGTTGTTGAGTTGGTCGACGGACGAACAGGCTCACAGTCAGAGTACGGAGCTGAGGCTGAACTTTCACGGACGTGAGTCTGGCAGCGGGAAACCTGAGGTTGCGGATCGCTTGGTCCAGTCGCCAGATGTGATGGAGTCGTCTGGTATTTTGGATAAACCTGTGCCTGAGCAGGTGAATCTGCCGCAAGATAGTGAGGACGAGCCGGTGAATGATGATGCCAGGCCTGAGGTTATTGACATCTCAACGCCGATAACGGGTAACTTCGCCCAGGTCGGCTTACACTGCTCGATGACAGATAAGAGCAATCCGTCATCGCCAGTATCGCAATTTGTAAGTCCGGAAAGTAAGAATGCCGAAAGTAATGATACTAAGGATAAATCTGCTTCCGGCACGTCGAGCGGGCTAGATTAGCGTAGCATGATATAAATCTTCATACTTTTGCATCCGTGTAGTCCAGGTGAAATGCCAATTTTTGGCATATAGAGATTGAAGATGGATATTAAATCACACCTTCTGCTTTATTAACCCCTTGAAGAAATCAAAACTGTTGCTATCACTCTGTAGTTGCCATATCTTGCCAGTCGGGCGATCTTCCCAGCCCAGTTCCTCGGCCATTAACAGTCCCCAGTCTTTGGTAATGCCTTTTATACGTGCCCGTAACCCCCCTTCCTTTTCCAACGTTACGACCTGATCACTATGCAAAACAAATATAAAAACTTAATCAGCATTGATGACTTCAACACGAAATAAAGTTATAATCATGGTTCGACCAAACATACCCATGAAGCCAATACTCATAGTACTTTCCCTCGAGCTCCCTGCTCCACCCCTCTCGACAAAACTGATCGTAAAGTGATTGAAAGCACTCCAAAATCCTCGCCAGTAGCTTCTCGAGCTGAAACGGCGGTAGACCAGGCTTTCCGCTATCACCCGCTGCCAGAGCATTCAGGCTTGTTGTTGGCGCTTCGTTGGCCACGTTCAGCCCAGCGCCTACAACGAGCGTATAGTCGCCACTCGTATAAGTCGAGTTGACTAGGATGCCACCAATTTTGACAAATTCTTTCTCTTTCTCTTCCTCTCCTCTAGCAGAGGTTGATCTAGGTTGTGTTTTGGAATCTTTTGCACGACTTGAAGCGGGTACGCGCGCATAAATATCGTTCGGCCACTTCAGCTTAACTGGTAGATTTCTATATGTCGGTGATAACGGCTCGTATGTTTTGATGCCGTCGACTATAGCCAAACCGATGAGATACTGTACAAAGATGACTGGAGCGCTCTGTGCCAGCGCAAAGGAGTGTCGGAGTACGGTGCTGAACATTAGAGAACCTGGCGGGGATACCCATACATTTGATCCGCGTCCTCGCCCTGCGAGCTGGGTTGTTGCTGTGAAAGTGAGGCCGTTGGGAAGGGTTTGTAGAAGAGTTGGGTTACTGTTAGTAGGGACGTACTGTGTCAGTATCTGAGAATTTATTTTTTAAAAATTTCTGTCTTACTTCTCAAGTAAAGTGTTGGTACTGGTGACCACTTCACCATACAGCAAATAGTCTCCAATCTGAGGGCACGCAACGTCCATACTCGACTTCCTGTCCTGATTCAAATTTGCAAAGTATGCATGGTGGTTGAAGAATGGCGTTTCTTTATTGGATAAGAGATCCTGCTCGTATGTGTATATTTGTATTGGAGCCTTCTCAAGGTCGGGAGTATTTTCTGCTATATTATTGGAGATTTTGGAATTCGTGGTCCTTTCATTAATTTTCTTGACCTGCTCATACTTCTCAGATGATCGCATTACATGAAATACATCGTCTTCGCCATTGATTATCCATTCAACTTGGCCTCCGTTATCAAAAAGCTCTTTCGACCATAACGTGATCAAGCTAGTTACTGCTGCTGCGCTCCGTGCTGTCAAGTGAATATCCGATAGTGACGGCACTTGTTCGCTTGAATCTGTAACTTGAAGACCCAGCTTTTTCAAGCATGATTGCAGGAAATCAATACGTAGCTTGTTATCTTTTTGCAACGCATCTATGAGATCTAAATATCCCGGCGTCTCTTCCTGACGGTTTAGGTTTTGAGGAGCAAACCTGTAAACATTAGACTAGGTTGGAGCAGTCATGCTTTTCAATTGACTAACTCAGGATGCGGACCTGTAAGTACTACTCCACCCTCACCGATCTTGCAGTACACAACCGCAGCTGATCCCTCTTCGGAATCCACGTCAAGTGGATCAGCATATGAAGCGAGCACGTCAACTCCTTTGCCAACATATTTCTCCGCATTTACAAACACACCACCACCGTTGTAGTATGACCTGAACTCATCATAATCCACTCCCTGCTCGTGAGAAAGCGCCTTCTTATTCACCCGTAGCCGGACCGCTCGTGCCCCAGCCTCGCTGCTGTACACGAAACCTCTATACGCCAAACCCCGACAAATGTCCGGAAAGAAGGCCAACTCACGCTCGCCAACAACTTCTAACTTTGGATCGCCTACCTCAAACTCACAGCGCTTGGAGCCGTAGTATCCACCGGCGCAGAAACCAAGATAGGCGCCTCCGCGGCTTACGTACTGCTTGATGCGTCGATTACCATCGCCATTGAGCGAGTGACAGTAGCCCAGGTCTGCGCCACCGGGAATGACGAGAAGAGCGCAGGTAGCGGTCCAGGGTTCTTTGATGAGGGTTTCGCTCTTGACGGATGATACGGCATAGTTGGGAGATAATAGACGGCGAAGCGTCCACATACAGTGGCGGACGGATTCATTTGTGGTACCGTAACCTAGCAAATGTATTAGAGAGAAGAACCAAATATTAGTAATATGGTTATAGCTGTTCATACCAGCGTAGACCAAAACATTCATCCGTTTTGCAACCATCGTGGCCGATTAATCGAACTCCGAAGATGAGCCGAGCGCCAGTTTTCAGAATATGTAATTATCACGGACAATCTTAGAGACTTGAATTTACATGCAAAACATGAGTAAAGACGACAAAAAGGAAGAGGAACAGGCCAACAGGACAGATAAGACTGAAGAAGTCGACGAGGACGACGAGCCGGATGATTGGTATGACTAGAGTTTGCAACTATATGTTTCAACAAGTTCCTCAATTACATGCTAATCTCACATTATAGGGACAAACGCATATTCAGTACAGGATGTTCAGGTAAGTCAGCTAATAAGGATGCACTCTGAAGGAGCTAAACATAATCTCTGCAGATGAGAATACAAAGATGAATGATTGTTACTTTGACAAGAGGGACTGGAGAGCGTGTAAGGATGAGGTTAGTAATAGAATTCTTGTCCTCTCAACTTCTGAGACTTTCCGTGACAAATTCTATTCAGCTAACGCGGCATATGGCTCAAATCTAGATGGAAGCATTCCGCGAGTGCTGGAAGAGACAGGGTAATGAGCAGAGGACTCAAACAAAGGATGTTTGATATTGAGGTTTTCACTCTGGAAGTCAAGGTTGGATCTGTATAATGAAAGCAAATGTATCATACAATTTTTGTTATGAAGATAAAATTACATATAAAGGAAGCTCTGAGATAATGTATTTTCAAAAAGAAATACCAATTTACCAGAACTATCTATAATTTTACCTAGAAGCAAAAGCAGAGCTCAAGCTTCACTCGTCGTCTCAGTCTGCAGTTCATGAACGCGATCCTTGGCATTCAATTCCCCCAAAACGCGAAAAGCTTAATCTGAGATATCACAACCCCTTCACCTTCACTCAGATCTATCACATACTCACTCCACCAGAAGATGAAGTCAGCAAACCATGTCACTCGTGCTCGCAAGACACTTCACGTCGCCTACAAAATCTCCAATGGCGCTGCCCTAGCATCAACCTATCGCCAACTCACTCTCGCCTTAGCAGCTCATGCCCAAGCTCAAGCTCAAGCTTCATCTCGCCACCACTCAACCTCTACAGCCACACGTAGCTCTCATCACCTCCCCCTCCACCCACTCCGCTCACCTTTACAACCATCACAACCACGCAACTTTCCACCACCATCCACCCGCCACTACGCCCAAACCACCAAACCACCCACCTCCGCCGACCCCATCCCCGAGCCCACCGCCGATCTGACCGAAGGCCTCAACGACACGCCGCTCCACCTCGACGAGGAGGGCAGCCAGCAGCACAAGCAGCAGCAGGTGGACTGGTCGCGCAGCTTCCACGGCCTGTCCACGGCCGCCTTCCCGGCCGAAGCAGCCAAGATCCTGACCGAGCCCGTCCCCGCCGCCGACATCGAGATAAAGCCGGACGGGATCATCTACCTGCCCGAGATCAAGTACCGGCGCATCCTGAACCGGGCGTTTGGGCCGGGCGCGTGGGGTCTCGCGCCGCGCGGGGCGACGATCGTGACGGCGAAGAGCGTGACGCGGGAGTATGGGATGGTTGTGCAGGGGCGGTTGGTGTTCCCCCTTTTAATCCCAACACTGTCTTATCTCTTCTTGACCTTCAGATTTAAGAGTAGCTGACTCGTGTAATTTTATGATTGAGCAGACTCGTCTCCATCGCCCGCGGCGAACAGGCATACTTTGACCCCGAAGGCATCCCCACCGCCACCGAGGGCTGCAAGTCGAATGCGCTGATGCGCTGCTGCAAGGATCTCGGCGTCGCCTCGGAGCTGTGGGACCCGCGCTTCATCCGCAAGTTCATCGCCGAGCATGTGAAGGAGACGTGGGTCGAGCATGTGACGACGGGCCGGAAGCGGAAGGTGTTTTTGCGCAAGGAGGACAAGGTGCAGTATCCGTTCAAGGAGACGACGTTTGGTGGTGGTGGCGGCAGCGGTGGGAATGGAGGAGGTGGTGGTGGTGCAGGGTCGAGGGGTGGGTATGCGGGGAGGAGTATGGGGCAGCGATGAGGTGGGGATGGGTGGGAGATATATTACGCCTACGTTCTTTCATTCTGTGGGCTTTTGATGTCTGTTTCTATAGTGCTGTGGAGTTTCGCTTGTAACTTTATGTGTCTGGATGAGGATGGCCAGCACATATTCTACGAGTAACAATCTCGGATACTGTACCTGGATAATTCCTGAGCGTAGCCACTATTAATCTAGATCAAGCCCGAGCTTGGTAATATTCTCCTCTATGTACAACATGCTGCGTAGTTAAATTGATGTAACACTGTCAAGTCACTGCTTCTTCCTATCCGCCGATACAGCCTCGCCCTTTGCACCCCAGGACCACGGCATCCAGCTCCCACCCGCACTCGCACCCTGACCTGCTCTGACCACCTTCCCACCCGCCTCGTCGCGGTCGATGGTGTCAAACTCCATCTCGCTCTTGCTCTTCCTCATCCCAGCATCTTCCTTCCCAGCATCTTCCTTCCCAGCACCTTCCTTCCCAGCACTCCCAGACTGAGGCTGTCCGGCTTCAGCCTCGCGGTCCAACGCACGCATCAGTATGCCCAGACGCTCCTTTTGCGCTGCGATAAATGAAAGCCTCTCGTCGGTGTCCAACTCTGGCGGAACGAGCATGCCGCTGGACGATAAGCTCTCGACTTGTGCCTCACGCGAGGTACCCGCACTACCTCCAGCACCACCACCACCACCACCACCACCACCACCAACAATGCTCACACCCGCCATCACACCCTGCAGCGCAGACGCAAGCACGCTGTAAGACTCCGACGAGCCCGCTGCCGCCACCGGTGCGGGCAGATTGAACCGTGAGAGCAGACTCTGCGTGTAGCCCTGCGCCCTCTCAGCCTGTTGTCCTAGCCCTAGCTGTCCACGCTGCTGCTGCTGCTGCTGCTGCTGCTGCCTCGCCTGCGCGGCATACACCCCATCCGCCTTGCCGAGCACCTGTCCGAGCACGTGCAGCCTGACCCACTCGATCACATTCTTCACGTACAGCAGACCGACCCTACGTGCTCGCTCGTGCGTCTGGGCGATGAAGTCTTCGATTTCAGACTCGTGGCGGGCGATGGCGGGCTCGAGGTAGGTGAGGTAGAGAAAGGTGGCGCCCTGCATGCCGGGCAGGATGAGGTAGAGGTGCGCGAAGAGACGGAGCCAGGCGAAGAAGGGGATCCAAGCCGTAATGAAGGAAAAGTAGGACTCGACGAGGTGGAAGAGGGACAGGATGACCCAGTACATGAGCCAGGGGTGCAGCTGGGCCGGGGAGGAGGAGTGGAGGGCTTTGTAGGAGGCAAAGACGGGGAGGAGGACGGTGACGGCGGCGCTGGAGAGAGGAGAGGTGTTGGTTAGCGGTTTGAGTGCTTATTGGTGGGAGGAGGTGGGTGGATATGCTTACTCTATTGTGTTGGGGATCAGATCGAAGAAGAACATGGTGATGATGCTTGTTATTGCTGTTGTCGTTGTTATAGGTAGAGAGGTAATGGAGAGTGGGTTTTGTTATGGGGAGAAGTATGGAGTTGTTTGGTTCAGTTGAAGAGATAGTATCGTCTGCTCTATACGCTCGTGACTCGGTCGCGGGGGCGGGGATCTCGTAGCCCGCAGATGTTTCAGATTGGCGCCAAGAGAGCCGTTCGTTTCGAGATCAGGACGAGAGAACCTCTTCTTCTTTTCCGAAACAACATGAAACTCTCTTCTTTCTCTGGTCAGCCGTCTGTCAGGTCTCTATTTGTTTATTTGACAGTGATTACATAGAGGTAATCATATAAACTGCCTTATCTATACTGTTTGATTAATTCCATCTTTTTCAGGTAAATAATTAAACATATATATCTATTGTCTCAATTCTTTCAACAAAAACCGCAGGTAGAATCGAATCATGTCTTTCGTAAAACAACAACACCTGCTCGCATACGGACATTGCTACGTGCTTGTTCCTTTGGCTTGACTCGCAATGCTGCTTTCCGCTTCAACATTTCATTATACAGTTTGAGTAGGACATGGCATTTACTGTCCACATTCGAGGTCCATATACCACATCTGACCAGCACAAGATGAAATTAGGATGCTCTAGTCAAGTATGGTTGTTGTCTGGATACGGAATCTGTGTTGTTGTAGTCACACTTTCAAATGCTTCATGATAGGAGTACAGTTAAGACAATTCAAAAAATCGTCTCATCTGCATGAGTGAATGTCTATCTCTCCTGAAGAAGGATTTGCATTAATTTCGTTATGATTCACAAATTGTCGAGAGTCAGGCTTTATATGTCAAGTCTGGAGAAGAATGATGTTGATACTTTGGCAGTCGTTGTTTACACCCTGTCAATGCGTACACTCGTACAGTTGCTGTCGTCTGTTGTCCACTCAAGGTTTAATCGATAGATTTGCTCAAGGAAGGTAAACCTTCAGACCCGTACATTTTGATCAAAAGCAAGGATTGGGATCGTGTCTGAAGATTTTTAATATAGCAATTGCAAAGCTTCATCCATATGAAGAATGACAATCGCCCTCGACATTAATTTGATCCGAGAGCATTATTGGTGGAGCTCATGCATGCGGACGAGAGCTGTGGGTAGTTCTCGAATAATGCCCAAACTACGTTTCTATTTAAATGTATAACATGCCCAATACCAAACCTAACGAGATATTCAATAATCCATTCTGATCTTGTTGCGTTCTGTCGGTTGAAATGATGGTCTCCAGCACGCTGGCCATATCATGCTGTCTTGCTACCGCAGTGTTAGCAAGCGCTCCGAACATGAATCCATGGAACATGGCACAGTTACATGTCAACAAAGACGTATACATCAAGATTCCCGACTAACCTCCAGAGACCAGCCAGATAACAGTACCGGTAAACTTGCCAAAGCCTGGGCTAATTAATTCCGTAATGATAACCGACGCGCCTGACGAGCTCGAGCTCAACTCTTTCTTTTCATCATCACTCGAGACATGGCCAGGTCGACTGTTCAACACCGGTGATGCGGATATTCAAATTACGGAGCCGAAGCTGGCGCACTTTGTTACCTGCTTCGAATATCCGTCATCAAACAGCATGGCAGTCTGGATCAGACAAGGAGAAGGCCTTGCGAGAGGGCCTATAAAGGACGACCGAGACAGGCTCGTGGAAGAAGCCGGCTTGCATTGGAGTGACACGGCAATACAGAGATCAGATGTGGTCTTTGTTGAAAGGAGACAGAACGGCAGATCTGGAAGTCTGCCGATGAACGATGCTGCCGTCATAGGCGCTCAAATCTTGGGTTCGGCGCAACGCGATCACAGACACTGTGAGATTCATCTCAGCTTCAATCGTATATACTTTTTCTCGGAAATCCAGCGCTTAATTCCTGAGCGACCTTTGTTAGCAAAGGCACTCATTTGTTACTGGGAAGGACAAGACCGGGGAAGAGCAGTCGACGGGTTCTAGTCCGCCACTTGAAGTGACTGCTTAAAAGTCTTTTGATATATTGTGATTTCAAACTGAGTGTTGTTTCAATAAGGCTATTGCTTTGAACGCCTATTCTGTGTCACATTCCATAATCAATATTGGGGAATACTGTAAAATAAATTCAGGAACAAAGTGCATTGGTAGACCCACTTGTTCTGTATTGTCCATCACATGCAATTTATTAGACTCGGCTACTCCAGGCCTCACGAGTTTCATCAGATATCGTGCCCAACAACCTTCTTCGCTGTCGAGATGCTCGAACCATCTAAACAATCACAGCAACACATGGAAAATGCACTCAAAATGTCTGTCAACATATACGATCAACGCCGAATACTCTGACCCTTTCAGCTCCAAAACGTTCCAAGAAACTCCCGAACTGAACTTTAGAGAATGTGCATCGTCCTCCTCACAACAAGCCACCCATCCTACCCTCTCATCCTGCTCAACAACCGCGACGTGAGCACCACCCCTTTTCCCTTTCATAAACAAAACAAAATTCACAAATAAACAGAAAAAAAATAAATTAGTTGTCCCGCAAAAAGTTAAAATCCAACAAAGGGGAGATTTTGACTCGCTCAGCAGGAATTCCTCCACCGTCCCACCGCCCCCGCAGCATGGTGGGCGCCGCCGCACGCCCACGTCCTCGGCGGGCGCGACCTGCAGCGGCCCGTGCACGGAACCTGGCTGGGTGTGACGCGGCAGGGGCGCGTTGCCGTGCTGACAAATTTCAGGGAGCGGCAGGGGAGCGAGGCGGAAGAGGCGGCGCGGCCGAGTCGGGGTGGGCTGGCGAGTGGGTTTTTGGTCGGGGAGACGGAGAAGGAGAACAGCAACCAAAGTGATGATGGAGGGAAGGAAGAGAGGGGTGATGAGAAAGGTAGTGGAGGAAAGGGTGGGCAGGAAGGAGACGTGGTAGAGCAGTACGCACGACACCTCCAAAACCGCCGCAGCCAAAAGCACGCCGGGCTCGACGTGGGCGGGTACAGCCTTATCTTTGGCATGATGGACGAGTGTGGTGGGATAACCGTCGGTGCGGGCATGAACACAAGCAAAGGACTGGGCGTGCTATCCAACCGAGCCCCTCCTTCAAAACCTCTCTCGCCCTCCCTGTCACCGTCGCCATCACCACCAGTCCAATCCAAATCTGGGCACTTTCCCACACGCATCGCCACCCACCCCTCCGAAACGCACATTCTCAGCAACACACACTTTGGCGACCAGAGCTGGAAAAAAGTGTCAGACGGCCGGCACTTGCTCGAGCGCGCCATTGCTGCCAGCGAAGCTGGCCACGACGGCAAGGATGCGTTGATCGAGCGCTTGTTCGCGGACGTGTTGAGCGTCGACACGTTTCCTGCACGGCGAGAGACGGGTGATGCAGCATCCATCGAGCCGAGAACAAAGACAGACACGGCGGGCGACGGTGCCGGAAGGGACAGTAGAGCAGAAGTAGGCGAGCAGGTTAGAGAGAATGAAGAACGGGGGAAAGAGGGAGAAAAAGAAGAAGAAGAAGAAGAA
Organism: Trueperaceae bacterium; assembly: GCA_965214995.1. GTDB lineage: Bacteria > Deinococcota > Deinococci > Deinococcales > Trueperaceae > CBDCCT01. Next base: position 280,769 of record CBDCCT010000002.1, on the reverse strand, counting down.
GAAGAAAACTGGCAAGCACACGCCGAGCATCTACGCGACAGCATCTTCATCCCCAAGCTCGGCGGTGAAAACACAAACAATAAAAACTTGCAGGCAATCTTCTACGGCACGCAGAAGCAAACCGTCATCCTGCTGGACCGCCACCGCCACGTCACCTTTGTCGAGCGGACGCTGTACGACGAGCATGCCGAGCGCATTCCGGAGACGTCGGAGCGGCGGGAGCGGCGGTTTGAGTTTGACATTGAAGATTGAGGGTTGAGGGTGGAAGATGAAGGATCAAGGGCCAAGGATGAAGAACTTTGCACGCGTGCGGGGTACGAGTATCCCTTTTCCCCCGTGTAGCATGTCTGATGAAAAAGGGAAAGAGATGTAATCGAGGAGGTACAGCTTTCTCGAAGCAGACGTAAGAAAAAGGCCGGATGGAGGATAAACGTACATCTTCCACAAGCTCCGTCATCTTCATCATCTTGGTCTCCCTCCTCGCAGACCCATGAGTTCATGATTATGGGAACTGCAAGGAGAAAGATATCCATGCCATTCTGGGGCGAACAGGCAGTGGAGATTTTTTTTTTTTTTAGAACGGCCCCATCGTCAACAATTGATCCTATGTAGACAACAGTATCCTCTAGGCAAGCTGAAAAGTCATCTAAAGTAGCAAATTATTAGAATGCTGATATTAACATCATGATCATCAGATAAAATCACACATCAAGTTTATAACATACCTGAGATTTTGACGATTGACTCCCTTCATGTGTAAATCTAGAAGATGAGAGTGTAGAAGTGCCAAGATGCCCATCAACATGAAATATCACGTAAATAGTCATGCTTCGAGACTGTCCTTCCTGTCAACTCTTCGAGTCGTGAGATGTAGATCTTACCTTCCAGATCAATGGAACCTGTTTGGCACCGGGAAGAGGAAGGTATCACATTCATGCCGGATGCTGATCATGTTGCCTGTCGTCCTTCGACTTTAGATTTGTAGAAGAATACTCGCATTGGCAGCAAACAGTCCGACTTTGTATGTTACGCATAATTCAAGTCTGCAGAACTTCTGCCGAATTGCATAAGCCACAAGGTCAAATGAGAGCGCTAGATATCTGCATCATCTTTGACGAAGCAGGTTTGTGAATATTTACCAGCCCTAATATGTTTGCAAACAAGCCAGCTGTGCTAAATGGCGGCGCATCGATCGAGAGAGTTAATCATCGTCGTTGTTCGTATTGCTTTCGTAACAGATCACGTTGGCGCTCAAAGGACGAGTAGTCGGCACCTATTATGCAGCCGAGCACGCTAAGCTGCCTATCAGCAAAGCTCTTTTGACAAAGATCAGATATCCTATCCCGTAATAAGTCGTAGCCACACGAAAAAGAATGGAAAATTCGTTCCACATTTCTAGAGCCCTTGGAAATGTCGTTGGTGGGTGCATTTGGATCCAGAACGGTAAGTCCTGCTGAAAATTCTCTCTACACAAAAGTCAGCATAAGCCAATAGCTGAGGAGCAGACAAGTTTTCGTGGAAAACGAACCTTTGGAAAATACCCAGGAGGATCTAGCGATATACCAGTATTGGCAATGTTGAATTTGTTGCCGTACAGATCCAAAAAGTCCATAAGAAGTTCTCCCAGATTATGTTCTTGCCTCATGTTGCCGCTCTGCACTTGAGGCAGATGCTGCAACAAGCTTACTACCAGACAGGTGACTGTAAACCCACCCAGACCACCTGTGTAGACTTCATTCAGTCCTCGTATGAGCAGAAAGTGCTTTATCAGGACAACCAGTGGAGCCATGGCAGGGAAATCTCTGTTCCAGCGACCGAACGTATCAACAGCAACGACACCTGTGAGGTTTTCAAAGGACAAATCAACCTTGAGCCCAGTAAGACGGTCCACATACTTGATGATTGGAACCTTGGCATTCCAGATGACCTCGACAGAATCAGGCTTGGTGAGACCCTCATATCCCAAATGTTTGGCAAATTTGTGCATGAAGCTACGACTGGTGCCAAGTCTTGGATACCCGCCCCTTCGATATTCGTCCGAGATTATCACAAGATCCATATCCGCTGTAGGCAGATACAGACCAGAAGCAAAGGAGCCGAAAGATTCAACAGTAATTCCAGGATGGCGTTTAGACATGCAAGATTCCAAGCGTAAGATAAGATCCTCGCGTAGCCTGGTCTCAAAGTGTTTTGGTCTCACAAAGTCGTAAAAGTCGCAAATTTCTTTATGTAGCCTATCGCAGAAAGAAATGATTAGATCGTCGACAAAATTGGAGATGAGTGCTTAAAGTTACACAACTTACCAAATACCCATACTTTGGCTTCGTGAATGGTCCAAGGTGTACCAAGGTGCTGCTGATTCGCGGCTTCGCGCAAGCCATTCGGGCAAAATTGAACCATCAAGCTGATCGTCTCTTTTCCTTTTCCTTGAGCTTTGAGGAACACCCACTTCATCAATCTTTGATCTTCTATCCCGCTCGCGCCAATCCAGAGACGGCCACATGTCAGCTTCATTATTGATTTTACCATCATCTGTGAACGGCTCCCATTTGTTGAGGTCACCATGAAGATTCCTAAGATGACTGAACTGTTCTTGGTTCCGTGAGCCTCTGCCCTGTATCGAATCTTCACCACTAGAGACTTCAGAGTCCCCACTTTGGTCAACGCCATCGTCCACATTAAATGAAATAAAATCGTCGTTTTCGGTTATGCCATTAGCTGCAGCGTCCTTCAACACATCAACCTTTGCTTTTCGTATTAATTTCACCACGTCCTTCCGCTTCATTTCCGACTCATCAACAGGCGGCAACACAGCATAGGGATCAGGATTTGACCACCGAGGAAGTGAATCGCCATCGGCCGAGGCTTTGTTCTCGATGCGACTTTTCTTCGCCGGTTGAGAAGCCTCTCCGTTTTCAGACCCAGACGCCGAGTCGTCTTCGATATCCATGTCGGTATCACTTTCAGACAGATCACCCACGTCCTTGAATCGTGCGACGCCGTCACCTAGTTCAAGCATGTTTTCTGGTGTTACTTCGCGCTTGGATCTTAGTAAGGGACGGTCATTCATAGACTTCTGACGAAAGAAGCCACCTCGACCCCGTCTGTTGTTATTGCGCTGCTCGCGAGGTCGTCGGTCAGGCCGTCGAGATTCTGGCGATTTCCCACCAGCCGGGTAGCGTGGTGCATCACCATCGGGGCGGAAAGTGAAGTCGCGTTTAGGAGTTCTTCTTTTAGTTTCACTTGGAGGCCTGTATGAATCGCGACTACGCGCTTGTGGTCGATAATTGTCTCCTTTGCCGAATTTGAAGGTCGGTGGTGTATTCATTTTCCTATTTGAAGGGTGCATAACTGTGGGAGAAGCTGCAAATATTGAATTATTGCATTAAGGTGTTTAGTACTTTTTGAATATAAACTTGTGAGAATTAATGAGATGAAGGATTCACTTCGCATTAAAGCATAATGTTTCCTTTCATGTCGAGTTTCAATTTCATTAGAAGCTCCTACGAGATTATCTAAGTTATCGAAATTGAAAATTGCTTTTAGCTAAAGATGAGATTTTAAAAATGAGATGAAATTTGTGATGCTGCCAAGAAGATAAATATCTACGGCGCTCACCAGCCACGTTTGCGTCACGCTCTGAATTGGAAACAAGTGCTTGCAAATAATGCGTTTGTCTTTCACTATTTTACTAATTCTCTGTAGGAACAGTTAACTTTAAAGACAATGTTAATTTACAGATCAACTAAAAATACATGGTGTTAACTTATGTAAAGTGTGCGCAATTACTCACGTACGCCTGTCTATATTTACAATATTAAAGCTTTACGAATAATATAAATATATTAATGTTACGAATTCGACGTATCCTAGAAGTAGGGCCCTACTTCTAGCCCCTATCCCCTTTTTATATCTATTATATATATAGCTTTCTATAATATATAGCCTACTTTAGATTATTATAAAGTAATTTAGGCTATATAATTTCCTATACTTTTTATCTATATTATTTCCTATATTCTATACTTTTAAAAATATTTTAGTAGTAAAATTTTATTACTAAATTTTATAAATTAGTATACTATTTATTCCTATAATTTTTTATATTTATAAATATATTTTTTAGAGCTTTATATATTACTATTTCTTTAGTAAATTATTCTTATTAATTTATACTTTTTATTTTCTTATCTCCTATTAATTTATAATATTAATAATTTATTTTTAATCTACTAGTTATTCTATTAATTATCTATTTATTTATTTTTTAGAAGCTTATTCTATCTATCTAACTATAATATATTATAAGCTTTAAAGAAAATTTTTAGTCCCCTAGAAAATTATATAATTATAGACCTTTTAAAGTATTTAAATAATTTATCCTATTTTATTTATTCTATTCTATCTACCTAGAGCTAATACTATAGAAAGTATTAGCTAATTAGTAATCTATTCTATATATTAAGTTTATTATTAGTAGAGCCTATTAACTAGTTTCTATTTCTAGTCCCTTAACTTTTTAACTAAGTAATTCTTAACTATATTCTTTATATCTATAATATCTTAGCTTAAAGCTATAATAGTAGACTTTTCTAGTATAAATACTCTAAATTTTAAGCTATTAAATAAATAAGTTCTCTACTATATAGTAAAGATAATAAGTATAATAGTAATTTATTAAATAACTTCTTTTTAAGCCTCTTCTCTAGTAATAATAAGATTAAAGAAAATATTTAATATTTTAATATTCTTAGGTATTAGTACCTAAAGTACTAAAAACTTAAAATACTTTAAGACTAGTTTAATATTTAAGTTTAAGCTAAATATAAACTATTTTCTATCTATTAATTCCTATATTAATTATATATTCTTCTACTTAGAGGGTTATATTATATTTCTATATTTAGAAAAAGTTACTTTCTATTAGTATAATAACTAGAAGTAGTTTATTAATAAACTAAACCTAGTATTTAATAATCTTAATTTTAATTTTATATATTTTTATTATTTACTATTAATAAAATAGATTAACTACTAGTTTATTAACTATATTATAAACTTTAAGCTTATTACTTATAAAACCCTATTTAAAAAGTACTTTTAAAAGTAAATTTTTTATTTATTTTTATTTTATAAACTTACTAACTATTTCTTTACTATAGATTTCTATTTATTAGACTTTAACTTTTTAGTCTAGAAATATCTTTATTAAAATAATCTACTTTATATAATAATTAATAAGTTTTAGTTATTTTATTCTATTACTTATTTTATTATTTTTATTCTAGTTTTTATTTCTATTTCTATTATTACTATCTTTATTCTAGTTTTTATTTATATATCTACTTTTTTAGTACTAAGTAGTAATCTAATAAATCTTAATTATAAAAAAAAAAAAGCCTAATATATTAATATATATTTATATTATAAATAGTATAGCTATCTAATTTATAACTATTTAATTTATTTTATTTATTAGATTTCTATCTATACTTTTAATTTATTTTTATTTTATTTTTTATTCTTATTCTTAAGTATTTTATATAGTAAGACTACTAAAGGATAAAAAAAAGATTAGTTTTTAGTTTAAGTTATAACTAGAGATAAACCTAGTAGGAAACTATTAATTAGTATATTAAAGAAGAGCTAATCTATTTAAAAAATATTTCTTTTATTATATCTAGTAGTAGTAGCTATAATATTAATAAGTAATATATTTTTATCTTACTAAAGTAGCTATTTTTTAAACCTTATATATATATACTATATTAAATAAATAAAATAAAGTATTATTTTACTCTTATAGATTCTAGTACTACCTTAAGTATATTAATTAATAAAGATCTTATTTATACTCTAAATATATTTTATTATTTATTAAACTAACTTTATATCTACTATAGATTTAATAATACTTATATTAAGATTATATAATATATAAATCTTAAGGTAACTATAGTTAGTATCTATAAGAAGAATATTACTATATATATCTACCTCTACTTAATTAAAAAAGTTATTTTAGGAATTCTCTAGCTTTACTAATATAATCTAGAGATTACCTAGTTAAATAGATTAATTAAATTTAACTTTTTTTTTTATAGAAAACTTTATCTATAACCTAACTTAGGATACCTATTATATATTTAGAGTAAGAGAATAATTCTTAAATATATTAACTTTATTCCTATTAATATCTCTATATTAGATATAGAAGAATTTTATAATAAGATAGATAATCTAGATAACTAGCTATTTAAAGTTAATATTATCTAGGTTAAGGAGAAAATATAAATAGATATAGAGAAGTTTCTCTATAATAAGCTTTTATTAGATTTTTTAAAGCTACTATTATACTTATAAAAGTATTACTACTTATTTTTATTTATTAAAGTTAATACTTTACTACTATATTATCCTAGAGTTAACTATAATATTAAGCTAATTAAGGGAACTATTCTACTAAATAGCTAACTCTATAAGATAAACTAATTTAAGCTTTAAGTTCTTTAGAAATATCTTTAGGAGAATCTAGAAAAAGATTATATTTATTTATCTACTAGTTTTACTACTAGCTCTATCCTATTTATTAAAAAGTCCTTTAGTAGCCTTTATCTCTATATTAATTATTATAAGCTAAATAAGATTATTATAAAAGACTATACCTTACTACTTATTATAAAGAAATTATTTATCTATTTTATCTTATCCTAGTATTTTACTAAAGTAAATATTATTTTTATATTTAATAAGGTCTATATTAAGGAAGAGAAAGAGTAGTTTATTATATTTTATATTTACTATAGTTTATATAAATACTTAGTAATACTATTTAGCCTCTATAATACTTTATTAATATTTATTTACCTTATAAATAATATAATTAGAATTAATCTCTTAGATTAAGCTATATTTTTATATATAGATAATCTACTAATATATTTATATACTTTAGAAGAATACTATAGATATATTTTTAAAATTTTTAATTACTTATTTACTACTAGACTATTTTTAGACCTAGATAAATTAGAATTTAAAGTTTAAATAATATATTACCTAGACTTTATCCTAGAGGCTAAAAAGGGTATTTAACAGTGTGGCCGTAGGGACCTGGAATTCCAGGTCTAGATCAATCTAGACCTAGACCTGGACCTAGACCTAGACTAAATTTTAGTCCTTAGGAAATTATTACTAGGGATCTAGACTAATATTTAGTCCTTAGAGACTTAGATCTAGACTAAATCTAGTCTAGGTCTAGGTCTATATCTAGATCTAAACTATTTCCTAGTCTAAGTTCTTATCTAATTATATATACTCCTTATATATAATTATTATATATAACTATTATATATAAATATTATATATAAATATTATATAATTATTATATATAAATCTTACTTCTTTTAATAGTCTATATAACTAATAAATTCTATTATATTAATTACTATATTAATTAATTATAATAATCTTAATTAGACTTATTATATTACTCTTTATTATCTTTACTACTTTTAATCTTATTTCTATTCTTATTAAGACCCTAAGTAGTAAGATTAATAGTAGTATTATTATTATTATTATTATTATTATTATTATTATTACTATTATTACTATTACTAAAGTTATAACTATCTTCTTTAACTTTATTATTCTTATACTTAATAATTATACTATCTTTTACTTCTTCTTTTAGCTCTTTATTACTAGGTATAGTATTTAGATAAAGATAAAGCTTATATCTTTTAATAAGTTAGGTAAATTTAGACTATTATTAATAACTAATACTTACTATTTATTTTTAATATTATAAATACCTTAAGGATCTAAAATAGAAGAATTAAATTCCTTTATAGATTTCTAAGGATTTAGATCTTATATAGCTTTAAGTAATTTATCTTTTCTAAAATAGTTATATTACTTTTATTAAAGTAGAAATAGTACTATATACCTTCTATAAAAGATTTCTATCCTTTAGATCTTTTATTATATTAATATAATAATTAAATATAATAATTATACTATTATAATACTTATAATTAAGTTATTATTACTTTCTTAAGAATATTCTTTATTAGCCTATTATAGACTCTTAATAGTATTTTCTTCCTAATAATAGTTTTCTTTATTTTCTATTTTTTTTCTTTCTCTCTACTCTTATAACTTATATTATTTAGCTAATAGTTAAGTTAATATCTCTTTATAACTTATTATTTATTTTAATTTTACCTAATTTTCTCTTTTTAAATCTCTTTTCTATTAATTTTTTAACTTTAACTTTAATTCTATTTTCTTAATCTTTAGAAGAAAGAAACTAAAAATCTTAAGAGCTTTTTATTTATTAAATTAAATATCTTTTAGTACTATAATTACTAGCTTTTACTTTTTTTAGTATATAAGTTTTTTTATCTTTTAATATATTTTATCTCTTTTCTTAAATATAAATAATATATAGATTTTCTAAGTAAATAGATTTATCTTTAGATATAAACTTTCTAGGCTTCTTTAATAGATATCTAGCTAATACTTATTAGATAACTATATAATAGTAAGATAATAATAGACTAATCCTAAGATATAATAGAGCTAGTTATAATAATTTTATATAATAAATAAGATATAAAACTTATTTTATAATTAAATATCCTACTAAAGATATAATAGTTAACTTAGTTAGTAAATATTATTAAAAAGAAAAGAAATTAAATTAAAGTATTAAATACTACTTATAGTATTTTATATTATTTTATTCTATTCTATTTACTTCTCTTCTAGGTAATTCTATTAAGAGATTTCTATTATTCTCTATTTATTATTCTCTATTTATTATTCTCTATTTATCTATACTATTTTTAAACTATATATAGTAATATATAATAGTTCTCTTCCTTTTAGATATTTTTTTTTTCTTTTATAACTTTAACTAATTAATTCTCTATAAAAATAACCTCTTATAAAGTAATAATTAGTCTTTACTATTAAAGTAAGTTAAAGTAATATATAATAGTATTTATATTATTATAATCTACTAATAAAGTTATTAGATTTTATATATTCTTTATATAACTTAAATTTTAAAGAAAGGTATACTTATTATATATACTTATTATATCTATAATACTAATAATTATTATATTAATAGATAATATATAAAAAAGTTACTATATAAAGAAATACTATAGAAGATATAGATATAGAGATACCTACTATAGTTTCTAAAAGAGTAGTAGATTAGGCTATTTATAATTATATATAAGAATTATTTATAGAAATATAAGGCTTAAGAGTATAAGCTCCTAAGAATAAAGGATCTAGGGCTATATTATAAAATTTATCTCTACTTTTCTCTACTTAATTAATAGAAATATCTATTATTTTAATATATTTTAAATTACTACTAAATTTAGATTTTATTATAACTACTATTATTATTATTACTATTTTTATTATTACTACTATTATTTTTATTATTACTATTTTTACTACTTCTACTATTTCTATTATTTTTATTACTTTTATTACTCTATCTATTATATTTAGATTTAATAATCTATCTAGAGCTTTACTAACTATTTCTATAGGAAAAAAGTTAAAATATTTTAATAAAACTTCTTAAAAGATAATTCCTAAAAAAAAACCTTAAACTAAGTATTATAGGTATAAACTTAGAAGTTAATATATTTCTTTTAATAAAATTTTAAAGTTTATATACTTATTTTTTCTTTATCTTTAGCTATTATATTATAAGAAATTAGAAAGTTTTAAAAGTTAATAAATCTTCTAATCTTAAAACTTCTATTTTAGTAGCTTATTTAAGAAGTTACTTTAAAGTTAAGTATTAGTTAAGATTATTACTAATAGAGCTCTATTATAAGAGTATTATAAAAAGTATTAAAAGCTTTTTTTATTATAATATTTAAGGATATTAATTTTTATTTCTTATATTTAACTCTTATATATAATTCTTATATATAATTCTTATATCTAATTCTTATATTTAATTCTTATATCTAATTTTTATATTTAATTCTTATATCTAATTCTTATATTAATTTATTATACTAATATTAATTATTTTTAAATATAAACCTTATTATAATTTATACTAAAAGAGTTACTATTTAATAAAAAGATATATAATTTATTAAGAGAATTATAGGTAATTAGGCCCCTAGGTATATAGAAGATATATAGAAAAAAGATTAGAATTAATAAATTATATATTAAATTAATTCTCTTTAAATAATTCTACTTCTAAGCTAGTTCTAAAATAATAACTTTACTTAAGTTTAAAGTTTAGAGTTCTACTATACTTATTAATAAATTATTTAATAAGATATATATCTTAAGATTAAATTATTACTTAATTATTATATATAGTACTTAAATTAAGGTCTATATATATATTATTAGTATAATAATAAGATATAATAATTAAAATTATTATACCTTTAAAAAAACTAATTAAAAATACTTCTAAAGCTCTTATATTATAAGAATAGTAGAATTTTAAAATTAAAAATAAGGCTTATTTAGATTAATTATAATCTCTTTAATAACTCTTTAAAAAGGAAGCTTTAGTATTATTAGTAGCTTATTATATTAAAATCTTTTTATCTTTTAAAGAGCTACTAAGTTTTTTTCTATATAATAATTAGTATATTATTATTAAGTATAAATAATTATAAGTACTTATATTTATATCTTTATTTTTTAATATTAACTTTACTATATTTAATAGTATTTCTTTAGATAAAATTTTCTTTTTAGAGATAGTATTCTATTTCTTCTTTTTAATTTATATATTAGAGCTAGTTTTCTTAAATTAAAAATAAGTTTTATTATTATTTAGTTTAAATTCTTTTTTATTAAGTTTTACTAATACTATTTTCTTTATTTTTACTATCTATATTACTTATTAGTATAGTAATTATTTATAGAATATATTTATAATAAATAGTTATAATAGATAGTTATAATAAATAAATATAATAAATAGTTATAATAAATAGTTATAATAAATAGTTATAATAAATATTTATAACTAATAGTTTTATAATTATATATTTTTTAAAGAAAAAGAATAATATACCTTTAAGAAAGTATTTTTTAAGAGTTAATCCTTTAAAGATATACTAGAGCTATAGTAAGTTTTAATAAATATATATTATAAAAATAATTCTTTATCTTAGAAAATTAAGTATTAAAGAAATAAATATTAAAGAACTTACTAAATAATCTAAATTAAGTAATTTATCTAAGATAGTTAGATCTATATAAATTATTTAAATATATATTAAAATTAAAGATAAGAAGGTAGTTATATTAAATAAGTTTAATTAAGTTATTATTTACTTTATAAAGCTTAATATTAGTTACTTTATTCTATATAAAAGAAGATTAAATACTTTTTCTTCTTATAAGATAAACTTAAATCCTTTTACTATTTAATTAGTAAGATATAATCCTCTTACTATATATATTAATTAATACCTAGATAGCCTAACTTTATTAATTATAAATAAAGAGAGTTATTATATCTATTCCTCTAGGCTCTAGTAGGTAAAAATACTAAGAATTTATTATATATTTAATTATAAAATAAATAATTATTATACTAAATTATAATACTAGATATAATATATAAGGACTATAATTATTTTTTAAAAAAATAATATTATTAGTATAAAGTTAATTCTTTAATTATCTTTTACTAAAATAATTAATCTCTATATTTTCGTTCTAATAAATTATATAGAAAATATAATAAACCTAAGCCTAACTCTAAGTTTTTTTATATTCTAATTTACTAGTCTTAAAAATTTAAAAAAAGACCTTATATTTATAAAAAATAGTTTTACTAATTATATATATTATATATATTTATTATATACTATTATCTAAATTTTATTACTATAAATATAAGTTAACTACTAATTAGATCCTTACTAGTACTAAGATTAAGTATATTTAATATTTTTATTTAACCTAATAGTTTTAATATATTAGTAGAAATAACTATTTAGTATTTTTATACTTTATTTTCTAAAGATTATAAATCTATTTTCTTAGACTAGTAATTTATAACTAATTATAGTATAAAAATAAAAGAAAAAACTAAGAACTATATATACCTAAACTAGAATAATCTAAAAAGATTAAATAATAGCTAATTAAAAGGACTCTCTATATAGTAGGATTTTATAAAGATAGCTAAATAAAGTATAAAAAAACTAAAAGTATAGTATATTTATTATAAGAAAGATTTAGTATATCTATTACTAACTAATTTAAAAAGTAATAGTATAAAAAAGTATATTTATAATAATTTTAATTACTTAAAACTATTAAATTAAGAAGATACTAGTATATAGTAAAGTCTAATATTATTTAATTCTATAGTAGGATTAATAGATTAGCTTTATATTTAATTATTATAGCTAATTATTATATCTAATATTAATACTTTAAATTTATACTAATTAAAGTATAGTATAAATTAAATCCTTCTTAATTTTTTAAAGAGAATTTAGAAGCTTCTTTTAGATAGCTATTCTTATAGTATAATCTTCTATTTTAACTTATTAAGTAGTAGTTATTTAAAGACTTAATAAACTTATTATATCCTAGAACTTTATTACCTAGATAGACTAAGTTTTAAAAACTCTATTATAATTATATAAATTTTATAGAAAGTTAACTAATAGAGGACCTTTTAAATAATATAAAATTTTCTATTATATTAGATATATAGATAAGTTATCTTTAATAGTCTTTCTTTAGAGTAATAATTTATTATATTAATAATAACTAGGAATATAAAGAAGAGCTTTTAGACTTTAAGCCTATTCTAGGTAGGTATACTAGTTAAAAAATAGTAACTTTAATATTCTATCTTCTAAAGAAATTTAAAATTATACTATAGCTACTTATAATTATTACTAATAATATATTATTAAACTTCTTACTTTAAAAATATCTAAGCTTACTTTTAAGAAAGGAACTAGATATTAAATAGGATTATAAGAGTAGTATAATTAAGTATATAGCTTATATTATTTAACTTATAGTTAGGTCTATCTTTAAAATATTAAAAGTAAAAGAAGGAGAAGACTTAAACCTTAAACTTATATTAGAATTAGTATTAAGTAAAATATTACTAACTTATAATTTATAAGTAAATACTATTAATAAGATAAGTATATATTAATTATTATATAAAATTATTATATATATTTATTATATATATTTATTACGTGGATATTATTATAGAAATATTTAATATTAAAGTAATATTAAAAAGCTAATTATTATATAGATATAAATAACTATTAAGATTATAAGGAAAAGTCCTATTTAGTCTTTTAATTTTATAGCTAATCTATAAAATCTTAAAAAATTAAAACTTATTCTTAATATTCCTATAAGATAGAATAGTTAATATAATATACTCTTTTACTTTAGAGAGCTTTATTCTATAATTTTATTCTAGATAATAGATTATAAGGAGAAATATTATATACTAGAGCTTAAGTCTTATAAATAGTATTAAGTAGATTTTTTAATTTAATTATTATTATCTTTAAAGGTTATCTTAAAAAACTTATAAAAGATAAAGACTATAACTATTTACTATACTTAGGAGGTATATAATATTTTCTTTAATTATCTTAAGAACTAAAAGAAAAAGGTAAAAAAAATAAGCTAAGATCTTTAGATAATAGCTTTATAATTAGTAATTAAGGCTAGTATAAAGAAATTAAGAAAATACTATAGGAAAATAATTAAGCTATATAGATTATATCTTAACTTATTAATAATTCTTAACCTTAAGATTAAGCTTTAACTTTATAAGGTATATATAATACTAGGTTTATAGCTTTATTAGTAGCTAATAATAGTAATAAAAAACTAGAGAAAAAAAAAGTATATTATAGTTTATAAAAATAAGTTTTTAAAGTACTATAAATAATACTATATATACTTTAAAAATTAGAATAAACTACTTATTTTAATTAATAAAAGCTCTTTTAATACTAAGTTCTTACTAATTAGTAAATTAATATAAAGGCTTAGAGTATATACTAATAATTTTAATCTAAAGAATAAGATAGAGAGGTATTTAAATAATACTTAAATACTAAATAAATAAGAGAGGTCTCTTAAAGCTATATAGAAAAAATTAAGTATAACTTATTCTATAGTTACTAGAATAGTTTAAAATATACTATTTATTCCTAGTAGTAATACTAGTATAGAGTAATTATTTAATAAAGAAAGAGATATTTCTTATTATTAAAGATTAAGAATTCTACCTAAAACTATTAAGATATTAATAATATATTCCTTATATTTAAATAAGAATAGAAATACTATACTATTAAGTAGTTCTAATAAAATCTTAAATAGTATAAGTTTAGAGGAAAAGAATAATAAAGAAGAGAAAGAGAAACTATTTAATAAAGAGGAGTAAAGTAATAACCCTTTTCTACTCTCTCTAAGTAATAGTTATATAGAGGTTAAGTCTAATATAAAAAACTTTAATCTTAATAATAATTAAGATAAAGATAATCTAGTAAGAATTAATTCTAAAAAGTAAAGTACTAATAAAAGATCTAGAGAAAAAAGAAAGCTAAATAAAATTAACTTATAAAGTAATAGCCTATATAGTTTAAAAGAAAATAGACTATACTATAATTATAAAGTTTAATAGTTATATAGATCTTTACTTTTATTAAATTATTTATATAGCTATTAGTATAATTAATATTATATATTAATAAACTATTAGTACTTATATATAATAATTATATATAATAAATATATATAATAATTATATATAATAATTATATATAATAATTATATATAATAACTATATATAATAATTATATATAATAACTATATATAATAATTATATACCTATATAGATTTAAGTAATTTCTAAATATAATAACTAGTTCCTAGGGATTCTCTAAGGATCTAGACTTAGACTAAGTCTAGTCTAGGTCTAGATCTCTCTAGGAACCTAGATATAATTCTAGTCCCTAGAGAATTATTACTAGGGACCTAGACTAATATTTAGTCCCTAGGGACCTAGACCTAGACTAGACTTAGTCTAGGTCTAGGTCCCTATGGCCACACTGGTATTTAAACTAATCTTAAAAAGATAGCTTTAATTATCTAATAGTAGTTACTAAAGATAGTTAAATAAGTTTACTTATTTTTTAGTATAGCTAATTACTACTAGTATTTTATTAAAAGGCTCTTTTAGATAGTAAAGCTACTTACTAATTTAATAAAAAATTTATATAAATTTAAATAGAGCTTAAAAGTATAGTAATCCTTTTAGACTATTAAGAATAAACTTACTAGTACCTTAATTCTTATATATTTTAACCTAGATAAGCCCTATATAGTAGTAACTAATACCTCTAATTTTACTTCTAGTATTATTCTTAAATAGCTAGTCTTTAATAATATTATTAATCTATAATTATTCTACTTTATTACCTTTTTCTTATCTAAGTACTTAGATAATAAAACTTAGTATAATACCTATAATAAAAAACTTTTTATAATTATTAAAGTCTTTACTAAGTAGTATACTAAACTAGAAGAAAGTAAATATTAAATCTAAATTCTTTATAATTATAAGAACTTATAGTATTTTATTATTATTTATATCCTTAATAATTATTAAGGTTATTAGTCTAAATTCCTATTCTATTTTAACTTTAAAATTTAATACTTTTCTAGTTATTAAAATATAAAAGCTAATACTCTATTTTAATATAAATAGGATAATACTAATAAGAAATATAAGAAAATCTTACTACTATTTAATTTATTTTATTTATTATCTACTAGCCTACTAATAGCTAATAACCTAGAATATAATCTTAAAGATAATAACCTATTTCTAAAAAAAGAATTTTAAGCTATTTATTACTTTACTTTTAATAATAATCTTATAAAAGAAATTACTTTATAACTAACTATAGATATATACTAGAGTAAATACCTACTTACTAACTACTTCTTTAATAAATATAGATTTATTTAGTTTTAGTACTATATTTAGATACTTTTATCTAAGAATCTATATTATTAGATTATTAAGAAAAATTATAGTTTTTTACTTATTAATTACCTTAGAGAGACTAGAATCTATATTTAAATTAAACTAGTATACTACTAGCTAAAGATAAATTAAGATATTTATTATTATTTTTTTATAATTATTATTTCTACTAATAATTAAAGCCTATCTATTAAATACTTAGATAATTCCTATTTTTATCTATACTAGAATAATATTAGTAAGACCTAATTATAAACTTTATAATAGACTTATTAGCTACTATAAATTTAATACTTTATAAAAATATAATAAGTATTCTTATAGTAGTAGATAAACTATTAAAAAAAAAGTATATAATTTCTTATACTAATATAATAGTTAAGTACCTAGCTAATATCTTTATTTAAGATATTATCTACTTATATAGTCTACTTAGATTAGTTATTATAGACTAAAAGATTTAATTTACTAGAGAATTATAGTATAAGATCTACTATATACTAAATATTAAGTACTTACTTATATTAGTCTTTTATATATAATTAGATAGTTAATCTAAATATACTAACTAAAATATTAAATAATACTTATAATATCTTATTAGTTTCTCTTAGGAAGATTAGTCTAAATAGTACTAAATATTTAAATTTATTAGAAACTTTACTATCTACTTTACTACTAGTATATCCCTATTTAAGGCTAATAAAGGCTTTAATCTATTTTATTTTATTAAATCTATCTATTCTTTAAAAGCCTTATTTACTCCTCTATTATTAATTATATCCCTTATAGGTAATATCTTATAGAATATAAAGAATAAACTAGTATTTACTTAATAACTTATAGTTAATAGCTTTAGTAGAATCTTATATCTAGATTATTAGATTAATAATATAGTATAGCTCTCTATAAAAAATCTTTACTTTAAAAGACTATTATTAAAGCTAGATAATAAGTAGATTAGTCTATTCTCTATATAAAAAATAATTAATAGTAGGGTTTACTAGCTAGTTTTTTCTTTTTAGCTTTATATATACTCTATTTTTTATACTAGTCTACTTTATCTTACTATAACTAATCTATTAAATAGTTAGGAAAATAAAGATAATAACCTTAGTCTAGTTATTAATAGTAAATAGGTAATTAAAAATATTATTAATTTTATTTATTATAGAAGAGGTTAGTACTATATTATTAAATAACTTAATTAGATACTTAAATATAATATAAAAGAATCCCTCTCTAGTTTTTATCTATCTATAGAAGATATCTTTATTAGTTTTAAATAATAAACTAGAAAATATTACCCTACTTAAAGACCTTATAGTATAAAAAGAGGATAATATTATAAATTTAATATATTCTAGAAATAAAGCTCTACTTCTAGCCTTTATCTTCTTTTTATATTTATTATATATATAGCTCTCTATAATATATAGCCTACTTTAGATTACTATAAAGTAATTTAAGCTATATAATTTCTTATATTTCTTATTTATATTATTTCCTATATTCTATACTTTTAAAAATATCTTAGTAGTAAGGCCTTACTATTAAACTTTATAAACTAGTATACTACTTATTTCTATAGCTCTTTATATTTATAAATATATTTTCTAGAGCTTTATATATTACTATCTCTTTAGCGAATTATTCTTGTTAATTCATACTTCTTATTTTCCTATCTCCTGTTAATTTGTAGCAATTAAATATCTAAAGCTATAAAATTATCTAAAATAACACGTATATATTAGTAGAAAAATAGGCTTAGTATACTATCTTATATACCCCCTTAGCTATTAAAGCTATAAATATAAATATTTACTAATTTAAATAGTAATATTTACTACTAAATTACTAGTATTAAGATTATTTAATTATATAAGATTAAATATTTCTAGTATTTATTAAAGCTTAATTTTTATAGCTAGTAGCTTTATTAATATATTAGTAAGTATCTTATTTATTTATAAATATTATATATTTATTCTTTCCTACTAAATAAGCTCTTATATCTAATTTTAATAGATATTTATATACTTTAATCTTATTTAAAGCTTTAGTAACTTAGCTATAAATAGTTAAATTATTTACTAATTATTATAGTATAATATTATTATACTATTTATATCTAATTAAATTACTTTATAAATATAATATACTAGTATTATTTCTTTATTTATAAATATAGCTACTAGTAGCTCTATCTCTATTATTAAAGTTATAATAGTATTTTATTTATTTAACTTTTAAAAAATTATTCTATTAAATAGCTTTATAACTAGTCCCTAGATATTCTTATAATTATTAATATTATCTATAAATACTATATTTAAGGTCTATATATAGTTATAAGAATTATTTCTAAGCTATAGAAAGAGGTCCTTAGTTATATATAAATATTTAATATAATTAACTATAGTATTAATATAAGATTAGCTAGGATTAGTAAGGAATTTTAAAAAGTAGTAAGCTATAAAGATAATATTAAAATATATATTAATTATAGTATAAAGGATTAATCTAATTATTTACTAATATAACTTTATATTATTATTAGTTATAATACTATTATTCTATTAATATATTTATATAATTAGTATTTTTAGTACTTTACCTATATTAAATTTAAAGTATACTTTTTTAATATATAGCTACTATAAAAGGAAGAGTTATTATTAACCTCTATTTTTTATAATTTTTATATCTAAAAACTAGCTAAGTTCCCCTAAATCTTTAATTATATATTTTTATTAAAGCTTTTAATAAAAAGCTAGGTACTATTAATAATATTTAAGATAGATAAGTATTATAATATTATTAATATAGAAAAAAATAATTAACTAGTTATTTATTATTAAATATAGCTTATTTAGTATATAGTATAGTCCTATTATTATTAATATTTTAGTAAGTTTTATTTACTAAAGGATTAGTACTCTTTTTAATCTATATAATATTCTATTTAATCTTAGGTAGATACTTCTACCTTTTCTAAAGCTATTAGGATAATTAATAAATACTATCTTATTAGTATTTAATTTACTATTAATAAATATATTAATAGTATCTATTTAGTAGGTATTTAAATTAAAATAAATAGTAATTACTATTAGTATTTAAAAGAATTTAATTAAAAAAGTTTTTAAAGCTATATTTAATTTACTTATAGGCTCTAAATCTCTATAAATATATATATATAATTTAAATTTATATAGAAGGCTACTATTATTAAACTTATATTTAAATACTTATATTAATAGTAATAGCTTTAAGATTATATCCTATTTATTAACTTTTTATTATATTTCTTATACTATTAATATATTAATCTTAGAATAAGCTACTTATTTAAATTATTTATAATATAGATAACTTAATATCTTTATCTAACTCTCTAGCTTCTTTAGTAAATTATTCTAATAAAGCTTTAATTAGGAACTGTTACGAATTCGACGTATCCTAGAAGTAGGGCCCTGCTTCTAGCCCCTATCCCCTTTCTATACCTATTATATATATAGCTTCCTATAATATATAGCCTATCCTAGATTACTATAAAGTAATTTAGATTATATAATTTCCTATACTTTCTATCTATATTATTTTCTATATTCTATACTTTTAAAAATATTTTAGTAGTAAGATTTTACTACTAGACTTTATAAATTAATATATTATTTATTTCTATAGCTTTCTATATTTATAAATATATTTTTTAGAGCTTTATATATTACTATCTCTTTAATAAATTATTTTTATTAATTTATATTTCTTATTCTCTATCTTCTATTAATTTATAGTATTAATAATTTACTTTTAATCTATTAGTTATTCTATTAACTATTTACCTACTTATTTTTTAGAAGCTTATCCTATCTATCTAGCTATAATATATTATAAGCTTTAAAGAAAATTTTTAGTCCCCTAGAAAATTATATAATTATAGATCTTTTAGAGTATTTAAATATCCTATCCTATCTATCTAGAGCTAATACTATAGAGAGTATTAGCTAATTAGTAATCTATTCTATATACTAAGTTTATTATTAGTAGAGCCTATTAACTAGTTTTTATTTTATTTTTAGTCCTTTAACTTCTTAACTAAGTAATTCTTAATTATATTCTTTATATCTATAATATTTTAGTCTAAAGCTATAATAGTAGACTTTTTTAGTATAAATATCTTAAACCCTAAGCTATTAAATAAATAAGTTCTCTACTATATAGTAGAGATAATAAATATAATAATAGTTTATTAAATAGCTCTTTTCTAAGCCCTTTCTCTAGTAATAATAAGGTTAGAGAAAATACTTAATATTTTAATATTTTTAGGTACTAGTATCTAAAGTACTAAGAACTTAAAATATTTTAAAACTAATCTAATATCTAAGTTTAGACTAAATATAGACTACTTTCTATTTATTAATTCTTATATTAACTATATATTCTTCTATTTAGAGGATTATACTATATCCTTATATTTAAAAAAAGTTATCTTCTATTAGTATAATAACTAAAAGTAGCTTATTAATAAGCTAGACTTAATATTTAGTAATCCTAATCTTAATTTTATATATTTTTACTACTTATTATTAATAAAATAAACTAACTATTAGTTTACTAACTATATTATAGACTTTAAGCTTATTATTTATAAAACCCTATTTAAAAAGTACTTTTAAAAATAAATTCTCTATCTATTCCTATTCTATAAACTTATTAACTATTTTTTTACTATAGATTTCTATCTATTAGACTTTAACTTCTTAGTCTAGAAATATTTTTATTAAGATAATCTACTCTATATAATAACTAATAAATTTTAATTATTTTATTTTATTACTTATTTTACTATTTTTACTTTAGTTTATATTTCTATTTCTATTATTACTATCTTTATTCTAGCTTTTATTTATATATCTACTTTCTTAATACTAAGTAGTAATCTAATAGATCTTAACTATAAAAAAGAAAAGACTTAATATACTAGTATATATTTATATTATAAATAGTATAGCTATTTAATTTATAACTATTTAATTTACTTTATTTACTAGATTTTTATTTATACTTTTAACTTATCTTTATTTTACTCTTTATTTCTATCTTTAAGTATCCTATATAGTAAGGCTACTAAAGAATAAAAAAAAGATTAGTTTTTAGTTTAAGTTATAACTAGAGATAAACCTAGTAGGAAACTATTAATTAATATACTAAGAAGGAGTTAATCTACTTAAAAAATATTTCTTTTATTATATTTAGTAGTAGTAGCTATAATACTAGTAAATAATATACTTTTATTTTATTAAAATAGCTATTTTCTAAACCTTATATATATATACTATATTAAATAAATAAAATAAAGTATTATTTTACTTTTATAAATTCTAGTACTACCTTAAGTATATTAATTAGTAAAAACTTTATTTATATTCTAAATATACTTTACTACTTATTAAACTAACCTTATATCTATTATAAATTTAATAATACTTATATTAGAATTATATAATATATAAACCTTAAGGTAATTATAGCTAGTACCTATAAGAAGAATATTATTATATATATCTACCTTTACTTAACTAAAAAAGTTATTTTAAGAATCCTTTAGCTTTACTAATATAATCTAGGAATTACCTAGTTAAATAGATTAATTAAATTTAACTTTCTTCTTTATAGGAAACTTTATTTATAACCTAACTTAGGATACCTATTATATATTTAGAGTAAGGAAATAATTTTTAAATATATTAATTTTACTCTTATTAATATCTCTATATTAGATATAGAAAAATTCTATAGTAAGATAAATAACCTAAATAACTAGTTATTTAAGATTAATATTACCTAGATTAAGGAGAAAATATAAGTAGATATAAAAAAGTTTTTTTATAATAAGCTTTTACTAGATTTTTTAAAGCTACTATTATACCTATAAAAGTATTATTATTTATTTTTATTTATTAAACAGTATGGCCGTAGGGACCTAGACCTGGACTAAGTCTAGTCTAGGTCTAGGTCCCTAGGGACTAAATATTAGTCTAGGTCCCTAGTAATAATTCCCTAGGGACTAGAATTATATCTAGGTCTCTAGAGAGATCTAGACTTAGACTAAACTTAGTCTAAGTCTAGGTTCCTAGGGAATCCTTAGAGACTAGTTATTATATTTAAAAATTACTTAAATCTATATAGGTATATAATTATTATATATAATTATTATATATAGTTATTATATATAATTATTATATATAATTATTATATATAATTATTATATATATTTATTATATATAATTATTATATATAAGTACTAATAGTTTATTAATATATAATATTAATTATACTAATAGCTATATAAATAATTTAATAAAAGTAAAGATCTATATAACTATTAAACTTTATAATTATAGTATAGCTTATTTTTTTTTAGACTATATAGGCTATTACTTTATAAGTTAATTTTATTTAGCTTTCTTTTTTTTTTAGATTTCTTATTAGTATCTTACTTTTTAGAATTAATTCTTACTAGATTATCTTTATCTTAATTATTATTAAGATTAAGGCTTTTTATATTAGACTTAACCTTTATATAACTATTACTTAGAGAGAGTAGAAAAGGGTTATTACTTTACTTTCTTTTATTAAATAGTCTTTCTTTTTCTTCTTTATTATTCTTTTCCTTTAAACTTATATTATTTAAGATTTTATTAGAACTACTTAATAGTATAGTATTTCTATCCTTATTTAAATATAAGAAATATATT
This sequence comes from Trueperaceae bacterium, assembly GCA_965214995.1. Lineage (GTDB taxonomy): Bacteria > Deinococcota > Deinococci > Deinococcales > Trueperaceae > CBDCCT01. Next base: position 257,924 of record CBDCCT010000002.1, on the reverse strand, counting down.
ATTAATATCTTAATAGTTTTAGGTAGAATTCTTAACCTTTAGTAATAAGAAATATTTTTTTTTTATTAAATAATTACTCTATACTAGTACTATTACTAGGAATAAATAATATATTTTAAGCTATTCTAGTAACTATAGGATAAGTTATACTTAATTCTTTTTATATAGCTTTAAGAGATCTCTCTTATTTATTTAGTATTTAAGTATTATTTAAATACCTCTCTATCTTATTCTTTAGACTAAAATTATTAGTATATATTTTAAGCCTTTATATTAATTTACTAATTAGTAAGAACTTAGTATTAGAAGAGCTTTTATTAATTAAAATAGATAGTTTATTCTAATTTTTAAAGTATATATAGTATTATTTATAGTACTTTAAAAACTTATTTTTATAAATTATAATATACTCTTTCTTTCTCTAGTTTTTTATTACTATTATTAGCTACTAATAAAGCTATAAACCTAGTATTATATATACCTTATAAAATTAAAGCTTAATCTTAAGGTTAAGAATTATTAATAAGTTAAGATATAGTCTATATAGCTTAATTATCTTCCTATAGTATTTTTTTAATTTCTTTATACTAGCCTTAATTACTAATTATAAAGCTATTATCTAAAGATCTTAGCTTATTTTTTTTACCTTTTTCTTTTAGTTCTTAAGATAATTAAAGAAAATATTATATACCTTCTAAGTATAGTAAATAGTTATAGTCTTTATCTTTTATAAGTTTTTTAAAATAATCTTTAAAAATAATAATAATTAAATTAAAAAATCTATTTAATACTATTTATAAGACTTAAGCTTTAGTATATAATATTTCTCCTTATAATCTATTATCTAGAATAAAATTATAGAATAAAGCTCTCTAAAGTAAAAGAGTATATTATATTAACTATTCTATCTTATAGGAATATTAAGAATAAGTTTTAATTTTTTAAGATTTTATAGATTAGTTATAAAATTAAAAGATTAAATAGGACTTTTCCTTATAATCTTAATAGTTATTTATATCTATATAATAATTAGCTTTTTAATATTACTCTAATATTAAATATTTCTACGATAATATCTATATAATAAATATATATAATAAATATATATAATAATTTTATATAATAATTAATATATACTTATCTTATTAATAGTATTTACCTATAAATTATAAGTTAGTAATATTTTACTTAATACTAATTCTAATATAGGTTTAAAATCTAAGTCTTCTCCTTCTTTTACTTTTAATATTTTAAAGATAGACCTAACTATAAGTTAAATAATATAAGTTATATACCTAATTATACTACTCTTATAATCCTATTTAATATCTAGTTCCTTTCTTAAAAGTAAGCTTAGATATTTTTAAAGTAAAGAGTTTAATAATATATTATTAGTAGTAATTATAAGTAGCTATAGTATAATTTTAAATTTCTTTAGAAAATAGAATATTAAAATTACTATTTTTTAACTAGTATATCTACCTAGAATAGGCTTAAAGCCTAAAAGCTCTTCTTTATATTCCTAGTTATTATTAATATAATAAATTATTACTTTAAGAAAAGACTATTAAAGATAACTTATCTATATATCTAATATAATAGAAAATTTTATATTATTTAAGAGGTTCTCTATTAGTTAACTTTTTATAAAATTTATATAATTATAATAGAGTTCTTAAAACTTAGTCTATCTAGGTAATAAAGTTTTAGGATATAATAAGTTTATTAAGTCTTTAAATAACTACTACTTAATAAGTTAAAATAGAAGATTATATTATAAGAATAGCTACCTAAGAGAAGCTTTTAAATTCTCCTTAGAAAATTAAAAAGGATTTAATTTATACTATACTTTAATTAGTATAAATTTAAAGTATTAATATTAGATATAATAATTAGCTATAATAATTAAATATAAAGCTAATCTATTAATCTTACTATAGAATTAAATAATATTAGATTTTACTATATACTAGTATCTCCTTAATTTAATAGTTTTAAGTAATTAAAATTATTATAAATATACTTTTTTATACTATTACTTTTTAAATTAGTTAGTAATAGATATACTAAATCCTTTTTATAATAAATATACTATACTTTTAGTTTTTCTATACTTTATTTAGCTACTTCTATAAAATCCTACTATATAGAGAGTCCTTTTAATTAGCTATTATTTAATCTTTTTAGATTACTCTAGTTTAAGTATATATAGTTTTTAACTTTTTCTTTTATCTTTATATTATAATTAGTTATAAACTACTAGTCTAAGAAAATAGATTTATAATCTTTAAAAAATAAAGTATAAGAATACTAAATAGTTATTTCTACTAGTATATTAAAATTATTAGGTTAAATAAAAATATTAGATATACTTAATTTTAGTACTAATAAGGATCTAATTAATAGTTAACTTATATTTATAGTAATAGAATTTAGATAGTAGTATATAATAAATATATATAATATATATAATTAGTAAAACTATTCTTTATAAATATAAGGTCTTTTTTTAAATTTTTAAGACTAGTAAATTAGAATATAGAAGAACTTAAAGTTAGGCTTAAGTTTATTATATCTTCTATATAATTTATTAAAATAAAAATATAGAGATTAATTATTTTAGTAAAGAATAATTAAAGAATTAACTTTATATTAATAAAATTATTTTTTTAAAAAATAATTATAGTCCTTATATATTATATCTAGTATTATAATCTAGTATAATAATTATTTATTTTATAATTAAATATATAATAAATTCTTAGTATTTTTACCTACTAGAGCCTAGAGGAATAGTATAATAACTCTCTTTATTTATATATAATAAAGTTAGGCTATCTAGGTATTAATTAATATATATAATAAGAGAATTATATCTTACTAATTAAATAATAAAAGGATTTAAGTTTATCTTATAAAGAGAAAGAGTATTTAATCTTCTCTTATATAGAGTAAAATAACTAATATTAAGCTTTATAAAGTAAATAATAACTTAATTAAACTTATTTAATATAACTACCTTCTTATCTTTAATTTTAATATATATTTAAATAATTTATATAGATCTAACTATCTTAGATAAATTACTTAATTTAGATTATTTAGTAAGTTCTTTAATATTTATTTCTTTAATACTTAATTTTCTAAGATAAAGAATTATTTTTATAATATATATTTACTAAAACTTACTATAGCTCTAGTATATCTTTAAAGGATTAACTTTTAAAAAATACTTTCTTAAAGGTATATTATTTTTTTTCTCTAAAAAATATATAATTATAAAACTATTAGTTATAAATATTTACTATAACTATTTATTATAACTATTTATTATAACTATTTATTATATCTATTTATTATAACTATCTATTATAACTATTTATTATAAATATATTCTATAAATAATTATTATACTAATAAGTAATATAGATAGTAAAAATAAAGAAAATAATATTAATAAAACTTAATAAAAAAGAATTTAAACTAAATAATAATAAAACTTATTCTTAATTTAAGAAAACTAGCTCTAATATATAAGTTAAAAAGAAGAAATAGAATACTATCTCTAAAAAGAAAACTTTATCTAAAGAAATACTATTAAATATAGTAAAGTTAATATTAAAGAATAAAGATATAAATATAAGTACTTATAATTATTTATACTTAATAATAATATATTAATTATTATATAGAAAAAAACTTAATAGCTCTTTAAAAGATAAAAAGATTTTAATATAATAAGCTACTAATAATACTAAAGCTTCCTTTTTAAAGAGTTATTAGAGAGATTATAATTAATCTAAATAAGCTTTATTTTTAATTTTAAAATTCTACTATTCTTATAATATAAGAAGCTTTAGAAGTATTTTTAACTAGTTTTTTTAAAGGTATAGTAATTTTAATTATTATATCTTATTATTATACTAATAGTATATATATAGACCTTAATCTAAATACTATATATAGTAATTAAGTAATAATTTAATCTTAAGATATATATCTTATTAAATAATTTATTAATAAGTATAGTAGAACTCTAGACTTTAAACTTAAGTAAAGTTATTATTTTAAAACTAGCTTAGAAGTAGAATTATTTAGAAAGAATTAATTTAATATATAATCTACTAATTCTAATTCTTTTTCTATATATCTTCTATATACTTAGGGGCCTAATTACCTATAATTCTCTTAATAAATTATATATCTTTTTACTAAATAGTAACTCTTTTAGTATAAATTATAATAAGGTTTATATCTAAAAATAATTAATATTAGTATAATAAATTAATATAAGAATTAGATATAAGAATTAAATATAAGAATTAGATATAAGAATTAGATATAAGAATTAAATATAAGAATTATATATAAGAATTATATATAAGAGTTAAATATAAGAAATAGAAATTAATACCCTTAAATATTATAATAAGAAAAACTTTTAATACTTCTTATAGTACTTCTATAGTAGAGCTCTACTAGTAATAGTCTTAACTAATACTTAATTTTAAAATAACTTCTTAAATAAACTACTAAAATAGAAGTTTTAGAATTAGAAGATTTATTAATTTTTAAAACTTTCTAATTTCTTATAATATAATAGCTAAAGATAAAGAAAAAATAAATATATAAATTCTAAAGTTTTATTAAAAGAAATATACTAACTTTTAGGTTTATACCTATAATATCTAGTTTAAGGTTTTTTTTTAGAAGTTATCTTTTAAGGAGCTTTACTAGAATATTTTAACTTTTTTCCTATAGAGATAATTAATAGAGCTCTAAATAGATTATTAGATCTAAATATAATAAATAGAGTAATAGGAATAGTAGAAATAATAAAAATAATAAAAGTAGTAAAAGTAATAATAATAAAAATAGTAGTAGTAGTAATAGAAGTAGTAGTAATAATAATAGTAGTTATAATAAGACCTAGATTTAGTAGTAATTTAAGATATATTAAAATAATAGGTATTTCTATTAATTAAGTAAAGAAAAGTAGAGATAAATTCTATAATATAGCCTTAAGTCCTTTATTCTTAGAAGCTTATACTTCTAAGCCTTATATTTCTATAAATAATTCTTATATATAATTATAAATAGCCTAATCTACTACTCCTTTAGAAACTATAGTAGGTATCTCTATATCTATATCTTCTATAGTATTTCTTTATATAGTAGCTTTTTTATATATTATCTATTAATATAATAATTATTAGTATTATAGATATAATAAATATATATAATAAGTATATCTTTCTCTAAAATTTAAGTTATATAAAGAATATATAAAATCTAATAACTTTATTAGTAGATTATAATAATATAAATACTATTATATATTACTTTAACTTACTTTAATAGTAAAGACTAATTATTACTTTATAAGAGGTTATTTTTATAGAGAATTAATTAGTTAAAGTTATAAAAGAAAAAAAGAAAATATCTAAAAGAAAGAGGACTATTATATATTACTATATATAGTTTAAGAATAGTATAGATAAATAAAGAATAATAAATAGAAAATAATAAATAGAGAATAATAGAAATCTCTTAATAGAATTACCTAGAAGAGAAGTAAATAGAATAGAATAGAATAATATAAAATACTATAAATAGTATTTAATACTTTAATTTAATTCTTTTTCTTTTTAATAATATTTACTAACTAAGTTAACTATTATATCTTTAGTAGGATATTTAATTATAAGATAAGTTTTATATCTTATTTATTATATAAAATTATTATAACTAGCTCTATTATACTTTAGGGTTAGTCTATTATTATCTTACTATTATATAGTTATCTAATAAGTATTAGCTAGATATCTATTAAAGAAGCTTAAAAAGTTTATACCTAAAGATAAATCTATTTACTTAGAAAATCTATATATTATTTATATTTAAGAAAAGAGATAAAATATATTAAAAGATAAAAAAACTTATATACTAGAAAGGGTAAAAGCTAGTAATTATAGTACTAAAAGATATTTAATTTAATAAATAAAAGGCTCTTAAGATTTTTAGTTTTTTTCTCCTAAAGATTAAGAAAATAGAATTAAAGTTAAAGTTAAAAAATTAATAAAAAAAAGATTTAAAAAGAGAAAATTAGATAAAGTTAGAATAAATAATAAGTTATAAAGAAATATTAACTTAACTATTAGCTAAATAGTATAAATTATAAGAGTAAAAAAAAAGAAAAAAAATAAAAGATAAAGAAAACTATTATTAAGAAGAAGATACTATTAAAAGTCTATAATAGGCTAATAAAGAATATTCTTAAGAAAGTAATAGTAACTTAATTATAAATATTATAATAGTATAATTATTATATCTAATTATTATACTAATATAATAAAAGATCTAAGAGATAGAAATCTTTTATAAAAGATATATAGTACTATTTCTACTTTAATAAAAGTAATATAACTATTTTAAAAAAGATAAATTACTTAAAGTTATATAAGATCTAAATCCTTAGAAATCTATAAAAAAATTTAATTCTTCTATTTTAGATCCTTAAGGTATTTATAATATTAAAAATAGATAGTAAATATTAGTTATTAATAATAGTTTAAATTTACCTAACTTATTAAAAGATATAAGCCTTATCTTTACTTAAATATTATACCTAGTAATAAAGAGCTAAAAGAAGAAATAAAAGATAGTATAATTATTAAGTATAAGAATAATAAAATTAAAAAAGATAGTTATAACTTTAGTAATAGTAATAATAGTAATAATAATAATAATAATAATAATAATAATAATAATACTACTATTAATCTTACTACTTAGGGTCTTAATAAGAATAGAGATAAGATTAAAGGTAATAAAAATAATAAAAAGTAATATAATAAGTCTAATTAAGATTATTATAGTTAATTAATATAGTAATTAATATAGTAGAATTTATTAGTTATATAAACTATTAAAAGAAATAAGATTTATATATAATAATTATATAATATTTATATATAATATTTATATATAATAGTTATATATAATAATTATATATAAGGAATATATATAATTAGATAAAGACCTAGACTAGGGAATAGTCTAAGTCTAAATATAGACCTAGACCTAGACTAGATTTAGTCTAGGTCTAGGTCCCTAAAGACTAAATATTAGTCTAGATCCCTAGTAATAATTCCCTAGGGACTAAAATTTAGTCTAGGTCTAGGTCTAGGTCCAGGTCTAGATCGATCTAGACCTGGAATTCCAGGTCCCTACGGCCACACTATTATTAAAGCTAATATCTTATTACTATACTACTCTAGAGTTAATTATAATATTAAGTTAACTAAGGGAGCTATCTTACTAAATAGCTAACTTTATAGGATAAACTAATCTAAGCTTTAAATTCTTTAGAAATATCTTTAAAAGAATTTAGAAAAAAATTATATTTATTTATCTACTAGTTCTACTACTAGCTCTATCTTATTTATTAAAAAGTCCTTTAGTAGTCTCTATCTCTATATTAATTATTATAAGCTAAATAAGATTACTATAAAAGACTATATCTTACTACTTATTATAAAGAAATTATTTACCTATTTTATCTTATCCTAGTATTTTACTAAGGTAGATATTATTTTTATATTTAATAAAGTCTATATTAAGGAAGGGAAAGAGTAGTTTACTATATTCTATACTTATTATAGCTTATATAAATACTTAATAATACTATTTAGCCTCTATAATACTCTATTAATATTTATCTACTTTATAAATAATATAATTAGAATTAATCTTTTAGATTAAGCTATATTTCTATATATAAATAATTTATTAATATACTTATATACTCTAGAAGAATACTATAGATATATTTCTAAAGTTTTTAACTATTTATTTACTACTAGACTATTCCTAAACCTAGATAAATTAGAATTTAAGATTTAAATAATATACTACCTAGGCTTTATCCTAGAGGTTAGAAAGGGTATTTAAACTAATTCTAAAAAGATAGCCCTAATTATCTAATAGTAGTTATTAAAGATAGTTAAATAAGTCTATTTATTTTTTAGTATAGCTAATTACTACTAGTATTTTATTAAGAGATTCTTTTAAATAGTAAAGCTACTTACTAATTTAATAAAGGATTTATATAAATTTAAATAAAGCCTAGAAGTATAGTAATTCTTTTAAATTATTAAAAATAGACTTACTAGTACTCTAATTCTTATATATTTTAACCTAGATAAGCTCTATATAGTAGTAACTAATATTTTTAATTTTATCTTTAGTATTATTCTTAAATAGTTAGTTTCTAATAATATTATTAATCTATAATTACTTTACTCTATTACTTTTTTCTTATTTAAGTACTTAGATAATAAAACTTAATATAATACTTATAATAAGAAACTCCTTATAATTATTAAAGCCTTTACTAAGTAATATACTAAACTAGAAAAAAGTAGATATTAGGTCTAGATTTTTTATAATTATAAAAACTTATAGTATTTTATTACTATTTATATCTTTAATAATTATTAAGATTATTAGTCTAAATTCCTATCCTATTTTAATTTTAAAATTTAATACTTCTCTAGTTATTAAAATATAGAAGCTAATACTCTATTCTAATATAAATAGAATAATACTAATAAGAAATATAAGGAAACCCTATTACTACTTAATCTATTTTATTTACTATCTACTAGCCTACTAATAGCTAATAACCTAAAATATAATCTTAAAGATAATAACCTATCCTTAGAAGAAGAACTTTAAGTTATTTACTACTTTACTCCTAATAATAATCCTATAAAAGAGATTACCTTATAATTAACTATAGATATATACTAGAGTAAATATCTACTTACTAACTACTCTCTTAATAAATATAGATTTATTTAATTTTAATATTATATCTAAATACTTTTATTTAAGAATTTATACTATTAAATTATTAAGGAAAATTATAGTCCTTTACTTATTAGCTATCTTAGAGAGGCTAGAACTTATATTTAAATTAAATTAGTATACTACTAGCTAAAGATAAGTTAAGATATTTATTACTTTTTTTATAATTATTACTTTTACTAATAATTAAAGCCTATCTATTAAATATTTAGATAATTCTTATCTTTATCTATACTAGAATAATACTAGTAAGACCTAATTATAGACTTTATAATAGACTTATTAGTTACTATAAATTTAATACTTTATAAAAATATAATAAGTATTCTTATAGTAGTAAATAGACTATTAAAAAAAAAGTATATAATTCTCTATATTAATATAATAGTTAAGTACCTAGCTAATATCTTTATTTAAAATATTATCTACTTATATAGTCTACTTAGATTAGTTATTATAGACTAAGGGATTTAATTTACTAAAGAATTATAGTATAAGATCTACTATATATTAAATATTAAGTACTTACTTATATTAGTCTTTTATCTATAATTAGATAGTTAATCTAAATATATTAACTAGAATATTAAATAATATTTATAATATCTTATTAGCTTCTTTTAGGAAGATTAGTTTAAATAGTACTAAGTATTTAAATTTACTAAAAACTCTACTATTTACTCTACTACTAGTATATTCCTATTTAAGACTAATAAAGGCTTTAATTTATTTTACTTTATTAAATCTATTTATTTTCTAGAAGCCTTATTTACTTCTTTATTATTAATTATATCCTCTATAGGTAATATCCTATAAGATATAAAGAATAAACTAGTATTTACTTAATAACTTATAGTTAATAGCTTTAGTAGAACTTTATACCTAGATTATTAAGTTAGTAATATAGTATAGCTTTCTATAAAGAACCTTTACTTTAAGAAGCTATTACTAAAACTAGATAATAAGTAAATTAGTCTATTCTTTATATAAAAAATAATTAATAGTAGAGTTTACTAGCTAGTTCTTTCTTTTTAGTTTTATATATACTCTATTTTTTATACTAGTTTATTTTATCTTACTATAACTAATCTATTAAATAGTTAGAAAAATAAAGATAATAACCCTAGCCTAGTTACTAATAATAAATAAGTAATTAAAGATATAGTTAATCTTATTTATTATAAAAAAGATTAGTACTATATTATTAAATAGCTTAGTTAAATACTTAAATATAATATAAAGGAACTCCTTTCTAACCTTTTTTTATCTATAGAAGATATCCTTATTAGTTTTAAATAATAAACTAGAAAATATTATCCTACTTAGAGACCTTATAGTATAGAAGAGGAGTAATATTATAAATTTAATATATTTTAAAAGTAAAGCTTTACTTCTAGCTTTTATTCTCTTTTTATATCTATTATATATATAGCTTTTTATAATATATAGCCTATTCTAGATTATTATAAAATAATCTAGGCTATATAATTTTCTATACTTTTTATTTATATTATTTCCTATATTCTATACTTCTAAAAATATTCTAGTAATAAGGTTTTATTATTAAGTTTTATAAACTAGTATACTATCTATTCCTATAGCTCCCTATATTTATAAATATATTTTCTAGAGCTTTATATATTACTATCTCTTTAGCGAATTATTCTTATTAATTCATACTTCTTATTCCCTATCTCCTGTCGATTTGTAGCAGGAACTAACTATAAATACTATAAGTATACTAATATTTAGTAGTAAATATTATATTTAACTTCCCTTTATAATATTTATAGTATTAATACCTTTATCTTACTATTATTATAGCTACTATAGCTCTAGTATTATAGTTACTATAGATATTAATATTTAAATAGGCTTCTACTATCTATTTTTATTATTATAAAGTTTAATATTTTATTATTATTAATTTAATTACTAATTTAATTTATTAGTATTATTAGCTTTACTAATTTCCTTATATTTATCTACCTTTAGTATCTTAATAAGTTTAATAGTAGGTTATATTATTTCTTTTAACTTCTATATTAAATCTTCTATATCTAGATTAAAGAAGATAGATTTATTAAATATAATATCTTTAGTACTAATAACTCTTTATAATATAAATACTTAAATTTAATATATTATTATTACTATATATCTATAAAGATATCTAATATAAGTATATAGTAATAACTTATTAGCTTAATTCTTATATTCTTTTATTTAAATTATAAGTAGATAAGCTCTATAACTATAGGCTTATAAATAGTTATATTATAGAAAGGATATTAATACCTTTAATCTTAGAGATTTATATAGTAATTTAATTAGTACTACTTATTTATCTATTAGTTTTCTTAGTATTCTATTTATTAAATAAGTAGTAGTAATAATAGGTTCTAACTATAAATTAAATAGTAAATATAATAATATCCTTATAGCTTTTATCTTTTTAATAATTATTATTTTAGCTTACTTAGCTATACTATTCTATATCTAGATAACTAGAGCTATAAGTTTAAGTTAAATATCTTTATTTAAGATATACTAATAGAATATATTAGTAAATAAACTTATTTTATTATCTATTTATATAATTATAATATTTATACTAAACTAATACTTTATAAATACTTAAAAATTAATAACTATATTAAATACTTCTTTCCTCTTTATAAATATAAGATAGATAATACTAGTAAAGTTATATATAAATAAAATAATATATTTAATATCTATTAAGAATAAGTTAAATATAAAAATATTTATATAAATATAGTAGTAGAATCTTTTAATAATAATTTACTTCTTTACTTATTTAAATATAATATTTAAAGCTTTTAAAATTATATACTCTTTATAATCTACTATCTTTATAGCTTTATACCTATTAATATTAATATTTAATAAATACTAGATAGCCTCTAAGCTTATATATTCTAATTATAAGTACTAGAGTGTTATAGATTCATGGTGATGGTAATTCACTAATATAGTAGTAGTATCTTAGGTCCTACTTCTTAGCCCTAAGACGTAGAATATAAATAGTTAGAATAGGACTTAATAAAAATACTAGCTTTTACTAAAATACTATACTAATCTATATATTTAGGGTAGATTATAGTATTTAGTAACTAGCCTTTAAGACTAAAAGATAGAAGCTTAAAGTCTCTTTCTATAGCTAATTCTTTTAATATATAGCTTATCTATTTAATTAGATTACTTAATCTACTAGCTTTACTCTAATTTTATTTTAATAATTCTTATTACTTATCTAACTTAGAATCTAATTATTAGGAATCTTTTATACTTTATTTATAAACTTCTATAATTCTAATAGAAATAAGAAAGAAGTTTTAGATATAGAAAGTAATAGTCTAACTATTAAAACTACTTATCCTAGATTTAGTATTAGTATCTTTAGAAATTTCCTTTTAAGGTAATAAGGGACTAGAACTAACTAATAATAAAAAAGATCTAACTATAGTAGAGCCTAAAATATACTAGTAAGAAATTATCTAGTAAGTATAATAACTATTCTTTAAGACTAAGTATAATAGTTTTTAAAATAGCCTCTACTCTAGTTAGTATTAGCTATCTATAAATCTTTAAAAATATAATATCCTTACTATTTCTATAAAAACTAATCTAATATATTAGATCTAAAATACAGCTATTAAGCTACTACCTTTAAGGTAATAGAGATAAATTAAGAAGACTATTACTTAAAGATAGCTAAATAGTTAGATATCTTTATTAAAGATTATTAATCTCTAATATAATATCTCTTTTTTAATACTATTAATATAGTTAGTACCCTAAAAGAACTATTTTTAGATAACTTTAAAATAGTACTTAATCTAAAAAGAAAAAATAATAAGGGTTTAAATCTTAAGTCTTATCTATATTACTAGAGTCCTATTATTAATAAGTTAGTTAGACCTATTAATAAGGTAGATAATTATTTCTAGTCTTAAGTTAAGGTCTACTTCTAAAGTATTAAGTACCCTAAAGGTTATATTAGTTTAGAAAATAATCCTATCTAAAATACTAGAATTAATAGTCTACTCCTAAAATTAACTATACCTTTACTTATTCTAGAAGATTTAGAGTATTTAGTATAGTTTAAGTTATCTAACTCTAGCCTAGAGAGTATAAGATCCTTACTAACTCTATACTAGAGGCTAAGTACCCTACCTTAAAAAATAAAACCTTTAATATACTAAGCTAGTAGGATAAATAAGAATACTAGTAGTACCCTTATATTAAAACCTAATATATTAACTAAGTTAAGGCTATATATAAAGATAAACTCTATCTTCTAGATAAGATTACTATAGAGAGCTTTAACTCTAATAATTAAGAGTCTAGATTATAATACCCTATTTACTTAAATAGTTATTACTTTAATACTTTACTTAAACCTAGCTTTACTACTTCTAGTAATAAATTCTTCTCTAAAAATAGTTATTAATATATCCTAACTATTAGAATCTAATATACTAATAAGAAAGGGATCTAATTCTAATTAAAGACTATTATCTTAAATCTTTTAGGAATATAGTAATACTAAAGCTACTAAAAAAATAACTAAACCTTAGAAAGAAGAAGACTTTAATAGGTAAATACTTAGGCTAATTAAGTCTATAATAAGTAAGTTAGTAGAAAATACTATTAAGTTAGTAATAAAAGAAGTAATTAAAATAATATACTAATTCCTTCTAAAGAAAGGATTATTATCTAAAGAAAAGAAATTAGTAGCCCTAAGAGGATATAGCTATTATATACCTTAGGATACTAGGAATAATAAGATAGAAGAGAAGCTATCTTTTTAACTTCTTAAAAGGGCTATACCCTAGGAGAGATATACCCTAAATTAAAAACTAGATTTTACCCCTTCCTAAGATATATAGATTTATAAGGAGATAAGGTTTAAATTTAATAAACTAGGTTACTTCTAGCCTAATAAAGTACTTACCTATTAATATAAAAAGATAGTTAATTAAAGATCTAAAATATACTTCTACTAGGTTAGAGGATTTATTAATATAATTAAAGATACTTTAAATCTTTATTTATACTTCTAAATATAGATATCTCTTTTAAAGTATCTAAGAGGGATAGCTAGATTATAGTACTTAAATAAACTTAATAAAAGAAAAAGAAATAATCTATATTTAGAACTATAAGTAGATAATTAAATAGTAGTACTTTAGATCTAATTTAAGCTATTCCTTAAGAAAGCCCTTAAAGATTTAGAGAATAAAATATTTACTATAGATAATATCTAGGCTAGGAGATCTATTTCCTAATAGGCTACTAAGGTAATAAGTTTATACTACTATATAGGTATTAAAGATAAAGCTCTATAAATAAACTATCTATTTATTAAGTTAGATACTTACTTAAAGAATAGGGTACTTAAGCTAAAACTTAAAATAATACTTAATATATACCTCTATATACTCTAAGAAAAATAAGTTACTTAGAAGAATATATACTAACTATAAAAAGGTAAGAATTATAGTTAAATAAGTCCCTATCCTAGTATAGTTTTCCTAAATTATCCTACTTCTAGAACTTAAGTATATAATAACCTTTAAATTCCTTAAGATTTTAATAGGATAAGTTAAGGATCTATCTTAAATTATTCTATTCTAAATAGAAAAAGTAGACCTAGATAACCTTTAGTAGTAGATAATATATTTAGAAATAGAAATAATACTAATATACTCTAGGAGAATAGAAATATAAGGTAGATTATATAGAAACCTAAACTACTACTTATTACTCTACCTAATATAAAAGGTACCTATTATATATCTAATAAATATAAGTTAATAGACTAGGACCTAATTCTATTATCCCCTAACCCTAAGTAAATAGTTAATTAATTATAGAATTAAAGCCTATAGTAATAGAATCTTAACCTAAAAGAATAATAATACTAGTCTAATAGGGATACTATACTACTAATAATTTATTTTATTAATAATAAAAATATAGCTTAGGCTACTAAGGTATAAAGGTAATATAATAATTACCTTACTTTATTCCTAAGTAATAATCTCCTATATAAATATATATAAGCCTATTACTAAGATTAACCCCTATAAGGTATCTACTTCTTAGGGAGTAAGGAAGCCCTTAAAGTAGAATATTAAGTAAATTAAATAGATCCTATATTTAAGTCTAAAGCTAAACCTCTTTCTAGAAATAATAATATATTATACTAGTTCTATTATATAATTATTCTAGTTAAGCTAACTACTTATAGGAAAATATTAAGGGTATATATTAATACTAGGTATAGAAATTTATTAATTAATAAATAATTCCTTAATAAATACTAGCCTAATATAAAGTAGTATAGCCTAGTAAGAATATATAAAGCTAATTATATTAAAGGGGATCTATTATTTACTAAAAGGGTAATATTAGAGCTTTATTTCCTAGGATTAAATCTAGATAGAAGATCTACTATAGGAAAGGTAAATTATAGTATATAAATAACTAAAAATCTATAATCTAAAATACTTTTAGGTTCTAACTTTATAATCCTTAATAGTATAGTAATATTATAAAGCTAAAATATAATTATTATTAAAGAATATAAAAATATTACTATCCTAATATAATCTACCTTAATAGATCTAGATATTAATATATTTACTATTACTAAAGAAAGACTTACTATACTACTAGGAACTTATAAGAAAATATTAATCTAATTTATAAGATACCTAAATAAAAATATAAATTATAAGCTTTAACCCTATTTTTACTTTTAAGTAATAGTACCTTTTTACTTTCTAAGTTCTAATACTACCTTTATACTAGCTATAAACTAGTTAAGATTATCTACTTAGATTCCTAAAGGTACCTAATTAGGAGTAGTATTATAAATAGAACTAAATAGGTTATACTTCTCTAAAAAAGCTAGAAATAATCCTTCTCTTAAAGCTATCTATACTACTATATTAGATCTATATAGTCCTAATAAAGCTATACTCTTAAATAGAGTAATAGTTTTTATAAAAGATAACTAGCTTAAGTAGATTTCTAATCTAGTTAATAAATTCTAACCCTTATTTAAAGATAAAGGTATTATAAAAACTAAAGAGTAGAGCTATCTATAAGTTCTACTCTAGCCTAATTTCTTTAAATTAAAGCTTTAGTCACGCCTATATTAGTTAAAATAAAAGAATAAAGATATTATAAATAATAAATTTAATAAGCTATATAAATAAGATAAGTTAAAATAGATAGATAGGTATATACTATTTACTTCCCCTATATTTATTACTTAGAAGACGGTATTAGACCTAATAATAAATATAAAAATTAGAAAACCCTAACTAGTTATAAATATTTAGAACCTTAACTTAGTTACTATAAAAGATACTTACCCTTTACTATCTTAGGAAGATATTTTAGGAGAACTTTATAGGAAGAAATATATATTAGTAATTAATACTATTACTTTCTTTTATTAGTAGCCTATTTAGGAGGATAACTAAGAGAAATTTTTAGTAGTAATATATAGAGGATTAAAATATTTTAAAGTTACCCTAATAGGATTTAAAAATTCTATTTAATATATCTAATAGGAGCTTAATAATATCTTATATAAATATAAGAAATTTACCTAAGTATTTATAGATAATATTATTATATACTTAAATATATAGAAATAATATATTAAGTATCTATAGACTATTTTCTAATTATTATTAAACTATAATATTTTAATATTCCCTAGTAAGTATTTCCTAGTATATCTATTTACTACTATTTTAGGATAAAAAGTAGATATACTAGGATTAGTTATAATAGATAATAAGATCTAAGCTATCTAATAGATTAACTATCCTAAGATAGTAGGTTAAATTAAAAAGTATCTTAGACTTACTAGGTATCTAAGAAGGTTTATTCTATATTATACCTAGATAGCTAAGCTATTATAAAGGGAAAAGATAGCTCTACTAACTAATATACCTAAGAAAGGGTTTAAAAAAAGGTATTTACTAGTAAAGCTAAGACGTCTAATAGTAAAAAAATAGAATAAACCTTTTATATCCTATAAGAATATTTTAAATATACTAGCTTCCTATATTATTATAATCCTAAATTAGCTACTTTATATAGATATAGATTTATTAGTAGAATTTAGATTTAGGGTAATAGTATACTATATTAATAGAAATCTAGAGCTAGTTATAATAATTAAAAATACTTAAAACTCTCTTATATTAAGATAGGCTTAGTTATTCCTATATAATAAAGTATAACTAATTTTATTCTTTAGTAAGAGACTTACTAATATAGAATAATATTATTAGCCTATAGAGTTAGAGCTTACTAGTATAGTTTAAGTACTAAAAAAGATATAAAATATAGCTAAAAATACTATTAAGATCTACTTATTTATAGACTATTTTATAGTAATAATAATAGCTAATTTTAATAATATTATTAAAACTATTAGTTTAGAATAGAAAAATATAAGATTAATATAAGTAGCCTAATTTCTTTTAATCTTTAATCTTATCCTAATCTACTAGCTAAGAAGGATTTATATAGTACTAGATACCTTAAGCTATCTCCCTAGTTTATAATCTAAGCCTAACCTATCTAAAGATACTCTAGATAATATTCTAATAGGAGTATATTATACCTTCTTATTTATAAGAATAAGTAATAACCTTAAGTCTAAACTTATTTTAGAATACTTAAAGGATCTAATTTAGGGTAAACTTATTAGGGTCTTAAAAAAAAAGAATAGGCTTATATTAGAAGAAAAGGTTAAAGTAGAATCTAAGTAAGTAGTAGAATAAAAAAGCTAAGATTATAAATCTTATACTTTAATATCTCTAAGAGCTCTATTAGGATTATATTTCTAAATAATTAATAATCTTATTTATCTAGTAAACTATTACTATAATAGATTATATATCCTACTATCTTATAAGAAGGAGAAATTTAAAATATACTATAATAAATATTTCTACTCTAGTTTCTATCGTGCCTATATAGTAGTAAGGAATTCCTTTTATATATAAAATCTTTCTAAAAGACTATATAAGTATATTAAAAAATATCTAGAGTATAAATATATCTAAACCTAGAAGTATAGGCCCTATAGTAATCTCTAGCTAGTCCTATATAAGACTACCCTATTTTATACTCTAACTATCGATTAGATTAGCGGCCTACCTAATATTAAAGGAGTAAATCAGATTATATCCGTTATATAAACGTGGGGTACTATATTACTTAAGCATCTTTACGAGCGCAATCAGTGTGGCCGTAGGGACCTGGAATTCCAGGTCCAGATCGATCTGGACCTGGACCTAGACCTGGACCTAGACTAAATTTTAGTCCCTAGAGAATTATTACTAGGGACCTAAACTAATATTTAGTCCCTAGGGACCTAAACCTAGATTAAATCTAGTTTAGGTTTAGGTCTATATCTAAATCTAGACTATTCCCTAGTCTAGGTCCTTATCTAATTATATATACTTCTTATATATAATTATTATATATAACTATTATATATAAATATTATATATAAATATTATATAATTATTATATATAAATCTTACTTCTTTTAATAGCTTATATAACTAATAAATTCTACTATATTAATTACTATATTAATTAACTATAATAATTTTAATTAGACTTATTATATTATTCTTTATTATTTTTACTATCCTTAATCTTATCTCTATTCTTATTAAGACCCTAAGTAGTAAGATTAATAGTAATAGTATTATTATTATTATTATTATTATTATTATTATTATTATTATTACTATTATTACTATTACTAAAGTTATAACTATCTTCTTTAACTTTATTATTCTTATATTTAATAATTATACTATCTTCTACTTCTTCTTCTAGCTCTTTATTACTAAGTATAGTATTTAGGTAGAGATAAGGCTTATATCTTTTAATAAGTTAGGTAAATTTAGACTATTATTAATAACTAATACTTACTATCTATTTTTAATATTATAAATACCTTAAGGATCTAAAATAGAAGAATTAAATTCCTTTATAGATTTCTAAGGATCTAGATCTTATATAGCTTTAAGTAATTTACCTTTTCTAAAATAGTTATATTACTTCTATTAAAGTAGAAATAGTACTATATACCTTCTATAAAAGGTTTCTATCCCTTAGATCTTTTATTATATTAGTATAATAATTAGATATAATAATTATACTATTATAATACTTATAATTAAGTTACTATTACTTTTTTAAGAATATCCTTTATTAGTCTATTATAGACTCTTAATAGTATCTTCTTCCTAATAATAGTTTTTTTTATCTTTTATTTCTTTTCTTTTTTTTTACTTTTATAACTTATACTATTTAGTTAATAGTTAAGTTAATATCTCTTTATAACTTATTATTTATTCTAACTTTACCTAATTTTCTCTCTTTAAATCTTTTTTTTATTAATTTTTTAACTTTAACTTTAATTCTATTTTCTTAATCTTTAGGAGAAAGAAACTAAAAATCTTAAAAGCCTTTTATTTATTAAATTAAATATCTTTTAGTACTATAATTACTAGCTTTTACTCTTTCTAGTATATAAGTTTTTTTATCTTTTAATATATTTTATCTCTTTTCTTAAATATAAATAATATATAGATTTTCTAAGTAAATAGATTTATCTTTAGGTATAAACTTTCTAGGCTTCTTTAATAGATATTTAGCTAATACTTATTAGATAACTATATAATAGTAAGATAATAATAGACTAACCCTAAAGTATAATAGAACTAGTTATAATAATTTTATATAATAAATAAGATATAAAACTTATCTTATAATTAAATATCCTACTAAAGATATAATAGTTAACTTAGTTAGTAAATATTATTAAAAAGGAAAGGAATTAAATTAAAATATTAAATACTACTTATAGTATTTTATATTATTCTATTCTATTCTATTTACTTCTCTTCTAGGTAATTCTATTAAGAGATTTCTATTATTCTCTATTTATTATTCTCTATTTATTATTTTCTATTTATTTATACTATTCTTAAACTATATATAGTAATATATAATAGTCCTCTTTCTTTTAGATATTTTCTTTTCTTCTTTTATAACTTTAACTAATTAATTCTCTATAAAAATAACCTCTTATAAAGTAATAATTAGTCTTTACTATTAAAGTAAGTTAAAGTAATATATAGTAGTATTTATATTATTATAATCTACTAATAAAGTTATTAGATTTTATATATTCTTTATATAACTTAAATTTTAGAGAAAGGTATACTTATTATATATATTTATTATATTTATAATACTAATAATTATTATATTAATAAATAATATATAAAAAAGCTACTATATAAAGAAATACTATAGAAGATATAGATATAGAGATACTTACTATAGTTCCTAAGGAAGTAGTAGATTAGGCTATTTATAATTATATATAAGAATTATTTATAGAAATATAAGGCTTAGGAGTATAAGCTCCTAAGAATAAAGGACTTAGGGCTATATTATAGAATTTATCTCTACTTTCCTCTATCTAATTAATAGAAATACTTATTATTTTAATATATTCTAAATTACTACTAAACCTAGGTTTTATTATAACTACTATTACTACTATTACTATTTTTATTATTATTACTACTACTTTTATTATTACTACTCTTACTACTTTTACTACTTTTATTATTCTTATTACTCTTATTACTTTACTTATTATATTTAGATCTAATAACTTACTTAGAGCTCTACTAATTATCTCTATAGAAAAAAGGCTAAAATATTCTAGTAAAGCTCCTTAAAAGATAACTCCTAAAAAAAAACCTTAAACTAGGTATTATAAATATAAACTTAAAAGTTAGTATATTTCTTTTAATAAAACTTTAGAGTTTATATACTTATTTTTTCTTTATCTTTAGCTATTATATTATAAGAAATTAGAAAGTTTTAAAAATTAATAAATCTTCTAATCCTAAAACTTCTATTTTAGTAGCTTATTTAAGAAGTTATTTTAAAGTTAAGTATTAGTTAAGACTATTACTAGTAGAGCTCTACTATAGAAGTACTATAAAAAGTATTAAAGGCTTTTCTTATTATAATATTTAAGGGTATTAATTTCTATTTCTTATATCTAACTCTTATATATAATTCTTATATATAATTCTTATATCTAATTCTTATATTTAATTCTTATATCTAATTTTTATATCTAATTCTTATATCTAATTCTTATATTAATTTATTATACTAATATTAATTATTTTTAGATATAAACCTTATTATAATTTATACTAAAAGAGTTACTATTTAGTAAAAAAATATATAATTTATTAAGAGAATTATAGGTAATTAGGCCCCTAGGTATATAGGAGATATATAGAAGAAAGATTAGAATTAATAGATTATATATTAGATTAATTCTCTCTAAATAATTCTACTTCTAAGCTAGTTTTAAAATAATAACTTTATTTAAGTTTAAAGTCTAGAGTTCTACTATACTTATTAATAAATTATTTAATAAGATATATATCTTAAGATTAAATTATTATTTAATTACTATATATAGTACTTAGATTAAGGTCTATATATATACTATTAGTATAATAATAAGATATAATAATTAAAATTACTATACCTTTAAAAAAACTAGTTAAAAATACTTCTAAAGCTTCTTATATTATAAGAATAGTAGAATTTTAAAATTAAAAATAAAGCTTATTTAGATTAATTATAATCTCTCTAATAACTCTTTAAAAAGGAAGCTTTAGTATTATTAGTAGCTTATTATATTAAAATCTTTTTATCTTTTAAAGAGCTACTAAGTTTTTTTTTATATAATAATTAATATATTATTATTAAGTATAAATAATTATAAGTACTTATATTTATATTTTTATCTTTTAATATTAACTTTACTATATTTAATAGTATTTCTTTAGATAAAGTTTTCTTTTTAGAGATAGTATTCTATTTCTTTTTTTTAACTTATATATTAGAGCTAGTTTTCTTAAATTAAAGATAAGTTTTATTATTATTTAGTTTAAATTCTTTCTTATTAAGTTTTATTAATACTATTTTCTTTATTTTTACTATCTATATTACTTATTAGTATAGTAATTATTTATAGAATATATTTATAATAAATAGTTATAATAGATAGTTATAATAAATAGATATAATAAATAGTTATAATAAATAGTTATAATAAATAGTTATAATAAATATTTATAACTAATAGTTTTATAATTATATATTTTTTAGAGAAAAAGAATAATATACCTTTAAGAGAGTATTTTTTAAGAGTTAATCTTTTAAAGATATACTAGAGCTATAATAAGTTTTAGTAAATATATATTATAAAAATAATTCTTTATCTTAGAAAATTAAGTATTAAAGAAATAAATATTAAAAAACTTATTAAATAATCTAAATTAAGTAATTTATCTAAGATAGTTAGATCTATATAAATTATTTAAATATATATTAAAATTAAAGATAAGAAGGTAGTTATATTAAATAAGTTTAATTAAGTTATTATTTACTTTATAAAGCTTAATATTAGTTACTTTACTCTATATAAGAGAAGATTAAATACTCTTTCTTCTTATAAGATAAACTTAAATCCTTTTACTATTTAATTAGTAAAATATAATCCTCTTACTATATATATTAATTAATACCTAGATAGCCTAACTTTATTATATATAAATAAAGAGAGTTATTATATCTATTCCTCTAAGCTCTAGTAGGTAAAAATACTAAGAATTTATTATATATTTAATTATAAAATAAATAATTATTATACTAGATTATAATACTAGATATAATATATAAGGACTATAATTATTTTTTAAAAAAATAATATTATTAGTATAAAGTTAATTCTTTAATTACCTTTTACTAAAATAATTAATCTCTATATTTTCGTTCTAATAAATTATATAGAAGATATAATAAACCTAAGCCTAACCCTAAGTTTTTCTATATTCTAATTTACTAGTCTTAAAAATTTAAAAAAAAACCTTATATTTATAAAGAATAGTTTTACTAATTATATATATTATATATATTTATTATATACTACTATCTAAATTTTATTACTATAAATATAAGTTAACTACTAATTAGATCCTTACTAGTACTAGAATTAAGTATATCTAATATTTTTATTTAACCTAATAGTTTTAATATACTAGTAGAAATAACTATTTAGTATTTTTATACTTTATTTTCTAAAGATTATAAATCTATTTTCTTAGACTAGTAGTTTATAACTAATTATAATATAAAAATAAAAGAAAAAGCTAAGAATTATATATACCTAAACTAGAGTAATCTAAAAAGATTAAATAATAGCTAATTAAAAAGACCCTCTATATAGTAGGATTTTATAGAGGTAACTAAATAAAGTATAGAGAAACTAAAAGTATAGTATATTTATTATAAGAAAGATTTAGTATATCTATTACTAACTAATTTAGAAAGTAATAGTATAAAAAAGTATATTTATAATAATTTTAATTACTTAAAACTATTAAATTAAGGAGATACTAGTATATAATAAAGTCTAATATTATTTAATTCTATAGTAGGGTTAATAGATTAGCTTTATATTTAATTATTATAACTAATTATTATATCTAATATTAATACTTTAAATTTATATTAATTAAAGTATAGTATAAATTAAATCCTTCTTAATTTTTTAAGGAGAATTTAGAAGCTTCTCTTAAGTAGCTATTTTTATAATATAATCTTCTATTTTAATTTATTAAGTAGTAGTTATTTAAAGACTTAATAAACTTATTATATCTTA
The DNA here is from genome assembly GCA_965214995.1 of Trueperaceae bacterium. Lineage (GTDB taxonomy): Bacteria > Deinococcota > Deinococci > Deinococcales > Trueperaceae > CBDCCT01. Next base: position 234,205 of record CBDCCT010000002.1, on the reverse strand, counting down.
GAACTTTATTACTTAGATAAACTAAGTTTTAAAAACTCTATTATAATTATATAAATTTTATAAAAAGTTAACTAATAGAGAACCTCTTAAATAATATAAAATTTTCTATTATATTAGATATATAGATAAGTTATCTTTAATAGTCTTTTCTTAGAGTAATAATTTATTATATTAATAATAACTAGGAATATAAAGAAGAGCTTTTAGGCTTTAAGCCTATTCTAGGTAAGTATACTAGCTAGGAAATAGTAACTTTAATATTCTATCTTCTAAAGAAATTTAAAATTATATTATAGTTACTTATAATTACTACTAATAATATATTATTAAACTCTTTACTTTAAAAATATTTAAGCTTACTTTTAAGAAAGGAACTAGATATTAAATAAGATTATAAGAGTAGTATAATTAGGTATATAACTTATATTATTTAACTTATAGTTAGGTCTATCTTTAAAATATTAAAAGTAGAAGAAGAAGAAGACTTAAACCTTAAACCTATATTAGAATTAGTATTAAGTAAAATATTACTAACTTATAATTTATAGGTAAATACTATTAATAAGATAAGTATATATTAATTATTATATAAAATTATTATATATATTTATTATATATATTTATCACGTAGATATTATTATAGAAATATTTAATATTAGAATAATATTAAAAAGCTAATTATTATATAGATATAAATAACTATTAAGATTATAAAAAAAAGTCTTATTTAGTTTTCTAATTTTATAGCTAATCTATAAAATCTTAAAAAATTAAAACTTATTCTTAATATTCCTATAAGATAGAATAGTTAATATAATATACTCTTTTACTTTAAAGAGCTTTATTCTATAATTTTATTCTAGATAGTAGATTATAAGAAGAAATATTATATACTAGAGCTTAAGTCTTATAAATAATATTAAGTAGATTTTTTAATTTAATTATTATTACCTTTAAAGGTTATCTTAAAAAACTTATAAAAGATAAAGATTATAACTATTTACTATACTTAGGAGGTATATAATATTTTCTTTAATTATCTTAAGAACTAAAAGAAAGAGGTAAGAAAAATAAACTAAAATCTTTAGATAATAGCTTTATAATTAGTAATTAAGGCTAGTATAAAAAAATTAAGAAAATACTATAGGAAGATAATTAAGCTATATAAACTATATCTTAACTTATTAATAATTCTTAACCCTAAGATTAAGCTTTAACTTTATAAGGTATATATAATACTAGGTTTATAGCTTTATTAGTAGCTAATAATAGTAATAAAAGACTAGGAAGAGAAAGAGTATATTATAGTTTATAAAAATAAGTTTTTAAAGTACTATAAATAATACTATATATACCTTAAAAATTAGAATAAACTACCTATTCTAATTAATAAAAGCTTCTTTAATACTAAGTTCTTACTAATTAGTAAATTAATATAAAGGCTTAGAGTATATACTAATAATTTTAGTCTAAAGAATAAAGTAAAGAGGTATTTAAATAATACTTAAATACTAAATAAATAAAAGAGATCTCTTAAAGCTATATAGAAAGAATTAAGTATAACTTATTTTATAGTTACTAGAATAGTTTAAAATATACTATTTATTCCTAGTAGTAGTACTAGTATAGAGTAATTATTTAATAAAGAAAGAGATATTTCTTATTACTAAAGGTTAAGAATTCTATCTAAAACTATTAAGATATTAATAATATATTCCTTATATTTAAATAAGGATAGAAATACTATACTATTAAATAGTTCTAATAAAATCTTAAATAGTATAAGTTTAGAGGAAAAGAATAATAAAGAAGAAAAGAAGAAACTATTTAATAAAGAAAAATAGAGTAATAATCCTTTTCTACTCTCTTTAAGTAATAGTTATATAGAGGTTAAGTCTAATATAAAAAACTTTAATCTTAATAATAATTAAGATAAAGATAATCTAGTAAGAGTTAATTCTAAAAAATAAGGTATTAATAAGAGATCTAGAGAAAAAAGAAAGCTAAATAAAACTAACTTATAAAGTAATAGCCTATATAGTCTAAAAAAGAATAAATTATATTATAATTATAAAGTTTAATAGTTATATAGATCTTTACTTTTATTAAATTATTTATATAGCTATTAGTATAATTAATATTATATATTAATAAACTATTAGTACTTATATATAATAATTATATATAATAAATATATATAATAATTATATATAATAATTATATATAATAATTATATACCTATATAGATTTAAGTAATTTTTAAATATAATAACTAGTCCCTAGGGATTCCCTAGGGACCTAGACTTAGACTAAGTCTAGTCTAGGTCTAGATCTCTCTAGGGACCTAGATATAATTCTAGTCCCTAGGGAATTATTACTAGGGACCTAGACTAATATTTAGTCCCTAGGGACCTAGACCTAGACTAGACTTAGTCCAGGTCCAGGTCCCTACGGCCACACTGAGCGCAATTAGGGAATTCTAAAGAATATTATTTCTAACTAGGACACGTAATTCTTATTAGTAGTTTAGAATATAATATTTAACTTAATAGGAACTAAACTATAAGTAACTACTATATAGTATCCCTAATCTAATAGTTAGTTAGAAAGAATAAATTAAATAGCTAAGATAGTACTATATTTTATAATATATATATTCCTAAATTCTAATTAGATAGAATATCTACTATATATCTAATATATCTTAAATAATAGAATTAGTACTAGTACTAGTCTAATACTATCCTAAGTAATAATAGGATTTATAATAAATAGTAATCTACTAAACTATCTTAAAATATAGAATTTAAATTTTCTAGCCTTAAGAAATATCTACTATAAAGAAGTAGAGGATATATTAACCTTTATAGAAGTAACTATAAAGTATAGGTATAATAAAATATATATACTAATTTAGTTCTAAGAAGGGGATAAGGTCTTCTTAAGGCTTTATAAGGGATATTTAATTCTAGGATAAAGTAAGAAGCTAAAAGTCTAGTAAGTTAAACTATATAAGATTATATAAAAGATTAGAAAGCTAGTATATAAACTAGAACTTCCTCTATAATTAAAAATTTACTTAATTATTTTAGTTACTTATCTAGAGCTATTTAATAAAGGAAACCCTTATAATTATAATTTATTTACTAAGCCTAAACTTAAAGAGGATAAAAAGAGAAATAAAAATACCTATACTATAGAATATCTTTTAGAATATTATTATAATAATAGTACTAGATATTATAAATATTTAGTATATTAGAAAGGATATAAAATAGATACTAATATATAGTATAAAGAAAGTAACCTCTAAAATTTAAAAGATCTAATAGACTCCTTTAATATTAATACTCTATACCTATCTACTACGGAATAAGTTATATAATAAAGTAAGAGAATCTACTCTATATAGGCTTTAGGCCTAGTAAGGTATAGAAGGGGTTAGCCTTAAAGAAGCTAATATATCCCTTATTAATATAAAAAAGGGAAGGTTCTATTATTATTAAGAACGTTTTACCTAGTAAGGGATTAATTATCTATAGTTCTATATTACCTTCTCTTCCTTTATTTTATTTTCTCTTCTCTTTTTTCTTTTTCCTTATAATTAATTATACTAGGTATTTTATAGTTAAAAATTTACTTATATTTATTATTAAAGGTTTTTATTAGAAATTATATATATACTTATATTCCTAGACTATTTATTTATTTTATTATTAAATTCTTAGGATATTCTTTTTTTCTACTATTATAATAGCTAAATAAGCCTTTAATAACTTTAAGATTATATTACTATTTATAGTTATCCTAATAAATAGCTTAAAGTTAAATAAAGCTTATCTAAGGAATTAGAAACTTATATATTAGGAATATAGAATAGAAGTCTTAGAAGTCTATAATAGAGTAAATATAATAAAGAAATCTTCTAATTCTAAATACTTTCTAGACTTACTACTCTATAATATTAAGCTAAAACTTATAAAGGATTACTTCTCTCTAAAGGAAGTATATTTATTCTATAATCTTATAGTATAACTTATAGTACTCTATTAAAATAAGTAGATTAAGTAAACTAAACTTTATAAGAATTAGCCCTATATTTTTAATATTAAAGGAATACTTATAATCTTAAGATTCTTAATAAGTAATACTACTATAAAGAGAAACTAATTTATTAGGATTACTAGTTATATTTTCTATAAAGGTAAGTAGACTATCTAACTAATAGAAAGTTAAAAGAAAAGAATACTAATTAAAAGAACTATATTATAAAGTCCTATTCTTAAATAGGATAGAATAGTAATTTTAGTATTAACTATATACTAATTAAAAAAGATATACTAATACTAACTAATAAAGATAAGTTATTATTTTAGAACCTTAATTTTAACTATATTTCTATAGGGATAGTAAAGGTATTATTTAAAATAAAAAAAGTACTTTATAAGTAGTAAAAAATAACTAAGATTATTTATAAGGAATAAGTATTTTCTAAATATAATCTAGTACTAACTTATAAGCTAAATACTATTAGAAATACTCTACCCTAAAAGAAAGATAAAGATAAAGCTAAGTTTAAAAGAAAGAAGATATCTAATAAGCTAGTTCTATCCTCTCTAGGACTAGATATCTCTAGTATAATAATAGAATCTATATAAGTATTTTCTAATATTAAGGAAGATAGTAGTATATTTAAGACCTATAAAGAAAGTAAGTAATCTAGACTAAATATAGAAAATAAAAAATCTAATTTAAAGGCCCTAGATTTAACCTCTTATAGTATAAAAGTAATAAAAGCTAAAGAATTAGTCTATAATATTAAGAAAAAACTACTTAATATAAAATACTTAGATTAGATTTTATAAGTTTTAGGAATAGTTTATAAAGAAAACCTTAAAGTTTATAAGTATAATTTTAGAATACTATAAGCTATAATTATTAAATATAAGACTTAGTTTAAAAATACTATAGATAGGCTAAAATCTAAAATTATTATCTTATAATTACTTCTACTAGACTATATTAAAAGTAATAGTAAAATAAAAAAGAAGCTATTATTAGATTTAGAGCTAGTTAAAAAACTTAAAATAAATAAACCTAAGGTATCTAGATCTAAAAGTATAGAATCTAAGATTTTAAGGTCTAAGTTTATATTAAATTTTACTATAAAAAAGACTTTAGAATATAGACTTTTAAGTATTATAAAATAGGTAATAAAGAAAGAAAAAAAGATAAAAATAGTAGAGGATTTAGAAGAGTTATAATAGATAATTAATATTAGTAATAATAATTTAAATTCTAATAATAGTATAGTTAATTTCTTTTAAAACTTCTTTAGGAAATATTATTTACTTTATATTTAGATATAATAATATTACTTATACTAATACTCTAATCTAATTATAAGTATCTAGGGCGATATATTTTCTTTAGTAGTAAAAAAGTTATTATAAATTTATAGTAATAGTAATTTACTAATATAGTAGTAGTATCTTAGATCCTACTTCTTAGTCCTAAGATATAGAATATAAATAGTTAGAATAGGACTTAATAAAAACACTAGCTTTTACTAAAATACTATACTAATCCATATATTTAGGGTGGATCGTAGCATAGAGTATTACCTTATTATTATAATACTATTAGTTATAAATAGTAAAGAATAAAGTAGTTAGCTTAATATTATTAAATTTAAAAATATACTAATTATATTAATTAATAATATAGTAAATTTTATTACTATTTAACTATATTAATCTATTACTCTTTATATTCTAAGTAATACCTTTCTCTCTTATCCTTCTAATTAATATATAACTAGTATAAAAAGATAGTATAAAGATAGTATTTATTAAATTAATACTATACTTCTTATCTTTTAATATTTTAATATTAATAATAGTAGTACTAATATCTAATATATTAAATATCTAGTTACTAGCTAATAGGGTATCTCTACTAGTTAGTATAAATAATTTAAATTAATTCTAATTATTTATAATATAAATATTTAAGCTAGAATCTAGAATAAAACTATTATATAATATATAATAAATAGTATTACTAGTTACTAAAAATATAACTATAAAGATAGTATACTAAATAGTAAAAAAGAAAAAAGAAAAAAATAAAGATAGATAAAATATTAATTAGATATTTATACTAAATAATACTAACTATATATAGATCTTTATAATATCTTTATATTTAAATCCTTTTAGCTTTTTAAGTTTTTTTTTAAGGTTTTTACTACTATTAATCCTTTTTTTTACCTACTTAGCTATCTTCTTTTTAGGTTTCTAATATTTATATACTATTAATAGTTAAATATACTAATATTTATTATATTTATAATTAAGGCTATAAATATAAGAAAATAATTATTTACTACTATTACTTTTTAACTTCTTCTTCTTTTTCTTTAAATTATTATTATCTATTAGGCTTTTATTTTATAATATTACTATACTAAATACTTTATATAAGACTATTATAGTTAATCTAATCTAGTAGATATAGTTATATAACTATTTTATAAATTTATAAAACTATATTATAAGTTTATTTTTAATCTCCCTATCTATTATTAATTAATTTAAAATTAAAGCTAATATTAGTATTATAAGCTTAATTATTCTTAAGAAGTTATAGGTAGTATTTATTATTATTACTTTTAGTAGGCTAAACTTTTTATATTTTATTAATATTATATTTTAAGTCTATAACTAAGTATTAATATTTATAGGTTTTTTTAGCTTTAATATCTTTATATAAGCTTTATAAATATTTTATTTATATATATAATTTATTAGTACTAAATATAACTATAAAACTATTAGAATTTCTCTAGCTATTATCTATTTTAAAATAATATAAAAATACTACTATATAATTATTATATAAATTAATCTAAAGATAACTTTTAATAATAATTATTATTTATTATAGATATTAAGCTTATTTTTATATTTTCTTTTATAGAATTTAAAGTATTCTATTTAAAACTTTAATAAGTTTTTAAATATTTCTATAATAATATTTACTTTTATAATTATTATATTTAGTAGAAAAAAAGCTAACTTCTTATTAGTATTTAGATTAATAAATTATTAGATATTTTCTAAAATAGCTATTTAATAGATTATACTATATTAGAAGTTCTATAATAAAGTACCTATTAGAATAATTAATAAAAATATAAATAAAGTTATATTTAAAGCTAGTATCTTTATTATAAATAATATTATAGAATAGGTATATAAAGCTTTAAAATTATATAGAAAAGATAGTATAGAAGAAACCCTTTAAGCTTATAACTATAAAGTATATATAATTACTTATATATATCTATCTATATTTATAATATTAAAGCAATAGAAGAAAAGTTGGCTCTCTCAACACGCGCGCACTGGGAGGTTAAGGTTATATTTATAGACAACGATCTGAATGGTCTTGGTACCTCATTTCCCCCTTAATTTACCCCTTAACGCCATAAAAACGCCACCCCCTATTTAATAGGGGTAATTATATAATTAATCACGTGATACCCCTATTACTTAAATAGGAAATACGATATATATACTAATTTAATTTAAATTTTAACACGAATTTAAATATAGTATTTATATTTAATATTTACTAGTAAAAAAAGTTTAAAAATAGAAGGAATTATAAAAAATAAGGAGGAAAATAATAATAATATATTTAATTTTTAACTAGATTTAAATTAACAAAAAAATAAAGAAAAAATTAATAAATTACTAGAAAAAAAATAAGTTAAGGTTATTATTCTAGTTAAATAAAAAGAAAAAAAATTAAATTCTATAGAGTTTACTAAGACTCTAGAAAATAATAAAAAGAATAAGACTAATAGTACTACTAATAATCTTATTTTTAAATCTAAAGAATACCTTAAGGAAGCTATAGAAAAGGAAGAAAATAGCTTAAAAAAATAATAACTTTATAATATTATTTATAATCTAGATAAGATTACTACTCTAGATTATAATAATAATATAGATTTAATAAAAGAAAAAGAAAAAATAAATATTAGCTCTAATAAAGAAAAAGAAGAGCTAAAAAGTTAAATTAAAGATCTATCTAATAAGATAGATATATTAGGAAAGTCTATAAAAGGGGGAGTAAATTATAATATAGGTATTATTAATAATACTAGTACTAAAACTCCCCTAGGACCCCCTTCTATAGAAAAAGCTATAGAAAAGGATAATACTACTACCTAGGCTAAGGTAGTAAGTAAAAATATTATTAAATCTAATAGGATTAATAATAAGAAAGAGCTAGGGAATAAAACTCTAGAAAATAAGAATAGTTATAAGAACTAATACCTAGTTCTAATAACTAAGGAAAAAAGCTAAGTTCTAGATTCTTATAATCTAAAAGAAAAGATTAATAAGAATCTAAGAGAAAAACTAAAATTAAAGCCTAATATTAATATTATCGTTTCTATTATAAAAAATAAGAAGAATAATATTATTATTATAGTTAAAGAAGGCTATAATCCTAATATTCTTTTAGAAAATAAAGAGACCTAGGAAAATAGCTTTAAATTTAATAAAGCTATAAAGGATAAAAATTATTTTAGTCTTATTATCTATAATATTAATAATAAGGCTTATAATAATCCCTTAGGCCTTAATAAAATAAAAGAAGATCTAGAAAATAATAACTTAGGGCTATCTATTATAGGCTACCCTAAATAGATCTCTAAGAAAGAAAATAGAACTAATAAAGATTATAGTTCTATAATAATCTCTCTTAATACCAAAGGAGAGAGAGAAAAATATCTTTATAAGAAGATTTATCTAGGAGGAATTCAACCTAGATTAGAAAAATTTAACCCCTCTTATAAAGAAAATAATAATAAGAATATTATTAATAATAATATATCTAGTTAATGACTAGTAATATTAATATTAATAATATTAAAATATTACAGTATAATACTACTAAAAATCAACTTATTCTAGAAACTCTACTAGAAATCGGTATTAAAGAAAAAGCTAATATATTACTTATCTAAGAACCTAGAGTTTTTAACTCTAATAGTTCTATACGGCACCCTTCTTATATAAATATATTACCCTATAAAGATAACCCTAGGGTATCTATTTATATTAGAAAAGAATCTAATATAAGGTTTAATTTACGGCTAGACCTTATAGACGACCTAGATTTATTAATCCTAAAGATTAATAATAAAAATATTTAGCCTTTCTACCTTATTAATCTCTATAATAAATTAAGGGATTTTAATAATAAAAAAGAACGAACTATAGAAAGAGCTTTATTACCTTTAAAGCTAGATAAACCAGCTCTTATAAGGGGGGATTTTAACGCCTATTACCCCCTATAGAATTCCTCTATAAACCGACCTATAAGAGCTACTAATCTAGTTAAATATTTAAAGGATAATAACTTAGAGTTATTAAATTCTATAGATATTCCTACTTTTTCTAGACCTAATACTAGGTCTAAATCTATTATAGACCTTACTTTTTCTAGTAATTATATTACTAATAAGGTCTATAACTAGGATATACTAGAAGATAAATCCGGATTAGACTATAAAATATTATCTTATTCTATTATATTTAATAGGGATAAAACCAGCTACTCCCCCCCTATAAAAGAATATAACCTTAAAGAAATAGATTAGATTTTATTTAATAAGAGATTAAAAGAAAAAGCTAAAAATAACCTACTATTTAATAGTAGCTTCTTTAAATCTTTAAAAGAAAAGGAAGATATCTATCCTAAACTAGGAATAGATAAAACTAAAGAAAATAATAATATTTCTTTCTTAAAGGAATTAGCTATTAATCTAAATAATCTTATAAAAGATATATTAGAAGAAATAGCCCTAAAAAAGAATATTACTTCCTTTTCTAAAACGTAGTAGAATAAGGATTTAAAGAATCTAAGAAAGGAATTATCTTATTTTAAAAGAATCTATAAAGCCTCTAGAAAAGAAGAAGATTATAATCTTTATAAAAAGGCTAGAAATATTTATTTTAAAGAGGTTAAACTAGCTAAGTCTAAAAGCTAGGTTAATTATCTAGAATCTATAGATTCTAAATCTATAGATATCTATAAACCTTTAAAAATAATAGATTCTAAGAATTCTATAATTCCTACTCTTATCTATAAAGATAAATATAAAGAAAAAGAAATAGAAAAAGAAAAGGAAATAAAGGCTAATTCCTTTAAAGAAAAAAGCTCCTTATTTAAAAAAGCTTTATTTCCTAAACCTCCTACTTCTAAGATATCTAAACTAGATTATTATTTAGAAAAAGACTAGGAGTAGCCTATCTATAATAGTAAAAAGATTTCTCTAGCTATTAATAGTAGTAATATAAAAAAAGCTCCTAGCCTAGATAATTTATCTTTTTTAATTATTAAAGAAGCCTATAAGGCTCTCCCGGATTTATTTAATAAAGTTATTAAACTTTTACTAAATAATTCCTACTAACCTATTATATAGAGAGAAGCTATAGGGGTTATTATTCCTAAATATAATAAAGAAAATAAAAAAGATCTAAAGTCTTATAGACCTATATCTCTTTTAAATTACCTAGGAAAAATTCTAGAAAAGATTATAGCTACTAGGCTAGGAAACCTAGCTAATAATCCTACTACCCCTATTAATCTACTACACCCTAGTTAAATAGGGGGAAGATTAAATAGAAGTTCTATAGATGTGAATCTATTATTAACTTCTAATATAGAAAGAAATTAGTAAAAAAAGAAGATAACTTCTACTCTCTTTTTAGATATAGAAGGGGCTTTTAATAATATCTCTAAAAGTTAATTACTAGAGATTATTAAAAGCCTAGGACTCCCTTATAATCTTTATTTATATATTTATAACTTTTTATCTAATAGAAAGATTTAAATAAAGATAGAGAGAGAAATAGGGGAGAAAGAGAATATAGATATAGGGATACCCTAAGGCTCTCCCTTATCCCCTATCCTCTTTCTTATTTATATTAGGGATTTATTTTTTCTAGATATATATAGGAATATCTATCCTATAAGCTATTTAGATGATATTTCTTTATCTACTAGTTCTAAGAACCCTAAACTTAATAAAAAAAGGCTAGAAAAAGTAGTTAAAGACTTATTATCTATAGCTAAGAAAAAAGATATAGAGTTTAATACCTTTAAAACTAAATTAATCCACTTTTCTAGAAAAAGAAGAAAGATTATAGAAAAGATTAGGATTAAAAATACCTATATAACCCCTAAAGAAGACCTAAAATAGCTAGGAGTTCTATATAATAATAAGTTTTCTTTTAAGAATTATATTATTTATAGAACTAATCTAGCTAAAAAGGGGTTATATAAACTCTCTATACTTTTTAATACTATTAAAGGTCTTAATAATAATACTATCTAATATCTATATATTAGTATTATTACCTCTATATCTAACTACAGCTCTATCTTATAGTATAAGAAAGAAAAAGATTATAATCTTATAGATTATTATAAAAAACTCTAAAATAAGGCTCTTAGAATTATATTAGGAGCTTTTAAAACTAGTCCTACTAGAGCTCTAGAGATAGAGGGTAATTTACTACCCCCTAATCTATATCTAGAGAAAAGAAATATCTCCTATTATAATAGGTTAAACTATCTCCTAGATAATCACCCTATAAAAGAGCTTTTAAAGAAAGAAAATTTTAAGAATAATAATCAACTCTCTAGATTATATTCTATTAAAAGCTCTTTTCTAGAGGGAGAAAGACTAGATAATAATCTAATATTATTATCTAATAAAGATATAAATAATTACCTCTTAAAAGAGTAGAAAAATAGCTAGATTACCTCTAAAGATAAAAAAGGTAGAGAATACTCTTATAATATAGATAATAATCCTATATTTAGGACTAAACCTATTATTAAAAGAGATTTCCCTAAGCCTATTAAATTAGCCTTTTTCCAACTTAAGTTAGGGTATAGATATTTTAGGAGTTATTTATATAAGATTAATAAGGAGGCTAATAATAAGTATCCTAAGTATCTAGAAAAAATTTAATCTCCTAGGCACTTATTATTAAGCTGCCCTTTATATAATAAAGAAAGATTTAATCTAAAACTAGCTTTAAAGGCTACTAGATTAACCCTACCTTTATTATTAAATACTAAAAAAGGAATACTTAATACTTTATTATTCCTAGAAAAAATAAAAATTTCTATTAGAGAGTGGCTTAACTCTTTTTAAAATTTCTTAGTTACCTTTTATTAGATTTAACTTAAATTCTAAAAGCCCTAAAGCTCTATTTTACTAGGTATCCTCTAGTTATTAAAAGCTTAAGGGCTTTTAGGACTTTATTTTTATCTAAATACTATTAACTTTCTATTTTCTACTTAAGTATTACTACTCTTCTTTTTCTTTTTATTCTATCTTATATTATTATTACTTTATTATTATTACTATAAGAAGAATCTAATAGGTGTCTCTCCTTAATATCCCCTAGTTTATCTTATATTTAACCTATATAGGTTATTTTATAAGAAAAAGTTATTTACTTTCTATAATATCCTTTATTACTTCTTAGAACTCTTTATCTAAAGAAACTAAATATATATAATATATTTTAGTGGCTAGCTACCTAGTTAGCCTACGCGTTATAGTCTAACAACTACAAACACAAAGAATGAATTATTATTATTATTATTATTATTATTATTATTATTATAATATTAAAGCTTTATAAATAATATAAATATATTAAATATCTAAAGCTATAAAATCACTTAAAATAACACGTATATATTAGTAGAAAAACAGGCTTGGCGTGCCGTCTCATAACTTATATCGAAAATCCGAAAAGTGCAAAGATACAACAACATAGACTAATAGACTGTTTCTCACTTTGGACCGAATGGAATAAACATCAAGTTACAAGTAGTAATGAAATGATCTCTCAACATCCAAAGCCATTAAGTTCCAGGCCTCGAGCAACCCGTGAAGACTATCCTTCAGGATGATGATGAACCTTTGCTCTTCTTTCACTACTTCAACTCGTCAAATTCCCAATCACATGAATGTTGCCTAAAGTCACCAGAACATAAACATGCCGAAGCCTCAGACGTCAGCAGAGACGACTATCACAACGTGTTTAATTTAGGCATCTGCATCGCATCGAAGATACACAGAGACACTAGAAGAGTCGACGTGCCAGGATTCGTGTAGAGCTTAGACCTGCGAGCGCAATTAGAGCGCATAGAATCCAGAACAAAGCTACAACTCTTCTCTTCCAATGAACGATGGTGAGTTGATATTCCTCCGAACATACCCCATGCGCACTCTCTTGGATGATGACCAGAAGCCTCCGGAGACACCGTTGTCGGATATGGGTGTTAACTGATACTCACTCATTAATCATCACCAAATACCAGCCACCAATGACGAAGCTGCAACAAGGTGGCAACACACGTGATCCCCGCCTAAACATGAGGCTGCAGATTGGCTCTGAACCCTGAAAATGCAGCACGATTACATAAGGTGGGATCGTGGTGTATAAATATTCGCCCCTCATCTCTCATCTCTTTCTCTCTCTTCTACTCTTCCTCTCAAGCAACACATTAGCCACTTAGCTTTCTTTGAAAAATAAACAACTATTGAAACCATTGTCTAACGTACACGAATTCTTTCTTCTTATACAAAACACACACTCGTCAGCACATAATCATGATGCCAGACTGTTCCGGATGCTCATGCGGCACCAACTGCACTTGCGGTGACAACTGCACATGCGACGTGAGTATCAAGAATACTTTGAGATATTTATTGGCTTTTCACCGAATTGTTTCTAATTTGATGGAAATAGAAATAATCTAAAATCGCATTTACCATCCATTTTGTCGTACCGTCGCTCCTTAGATGTCCTTTTTCTTCTTTCAATCAAAGCATGATTGATTCGCTGCCCACGATGCCACACTTCTATTCTATGACAGGCGAATGATGTACAGCTGACAACAAAGACTCAAGAGTTGATTATGTCTTCGTACTGTTCGTTGTCAATTACGAGAGCGGTGTTGTGTTTTGGTGGATCTTTCATTGTCGGAAATGGATTTTATTTGATTCAAATATATGGAATTTTAACAAGATAACGATTGTTCCCTATATAATTATGTGAATAGCAAATGAAAATACTATATGCTTTCATCTCTTCTGTATACATAGCTTCAATAACATAAATATTGACGGTCGAATAACATGTACTTTTATAAACTAAACATTTTCATTCATTGAGTATCTTACTAAAAGCTTCACATGTGGAAACGACTGCTGCTCGCTTCTAACAAGGAATGGATTTTTCCCTCCCCTGTAATATGGTACATCACACGCAATGAACAAACTTTACAACATCCATGTGAAAATTAACGGAAGATGAAGAATACGTCTTCAACTCAACAAACCAACCCCAACCCGTCAACCCAACCCCATCATCGCATCCTCCCCAAGCCCCCGCCCATACGCATAGTGATCCAGCTGCTCCTGCGTCCCCACCGGCGTGCCCACCATCTCATCCTCCTCCCGCTCCTCCTCATCCATCCGATCCCGCCTGCTCCCTCCCCCTCGAGCGCCGTCCGATCGCCCGCTCCGATAACTGCTCGTGTGGCTGTTGCTTCCGCTGCTCCGGCGTCGGCCAGTGATGCTGATGCCGCTACTTCCGTTGCTAGCGCTACCGGCTGCCAACTTATCACTCCCACCGCCAAACCAGCTTCTCCGGCCTTTTCCGCTTCGCGTTGGGGTGTTGATGGCAGCAGTAGCACTGTCCGAAGTGGACTGTGGGCTACCGCTGGCATTGATGCTATTCTGATCACTTTTGCCGCTGTTTTTGTCGAGCTGCCCGTCCTCGGCGACGATGGTTGTACCCTGGGATACGGAGGTTGAGGCGGTGTTGCTATGGTCATCTCCGTGCTCGGATGAGGGTTGGGGTGTTACGCATGCACTTGCAGTGTATGGAGGCGGGTGAGGTGATGCATTTGAGGGAGTAAGTGAGGAAGCAGACGATGACGACGATGATGTTGTGGTACTGGTGATAGCAGATGGTGTCGGGTCATTTTTATTTGGCATGGGAGACGATGAAGATGTGGTAGGTAAGGTGGAAGTAATGTCTACGAGTTCAGCGTCGCGGTGCCATTTGCGCCAACGGGTATATTTGCCCCATCCGTCCTGTCCGCGTCGCGCATTCCGCCACTGTGATTAACTAAATTAGCCTAGGCTTAAAACGTAATGAACAGGAATAGAACTTGTCAGATTCTAATGGTCCCGCACCTTGTTATCACAGTAAACCCATCCCTGGTCTGCCTCGCTCTTCTTCCGGTTGCCATCTCCTTCGCCAAGATCCACTTCCCACTCACTACCCTTCACCCATCTCCACCTTGCATGCGCGCCCTCTACTTGAGGCAGTTTAAATTTCTCCTTTGGAGGCGCCGCATTACCTCGATCATCTGTCCAAGCTGCACGTTCGTTTGCAAGCATGGATGACGTCCATCCTATGCCGAGCCACCTTCGCTGATTCTCGTATAGCGAGAATGTGAACCTAATGCCTTTTGATGCTGGCGCTTCTTCAGTAGTTGCAACACTCGACGTCCCGGCTTGCTTTCGCGATTTGCTCTTGCGCCTGGTGGAGAACACTTTCTTGAAAAAGCCTCTCTTCTCAGCCTGCTCAAATTGGAGGCCTGTGAGGATATGACAGATCTGTCGAATCGTGCGAGAACGCCAGAGTATTGTGCGTAATACTTTCGCAGCAGGCGAGTGCCATGTCAATGCCGTGGTACCAACGATGAGCACAGCTCTTTTCGTTGTGATGAATTGAACAAATGGTGTGGCGAGTATAAGCCAAAATGGGCTAAGAATGAGTGCTCGGATAAACAATGTGATTAAAGCTGGTTGGGTGGTAGCAGACGTGGCCGTCCTTTGCGTTGACAGAGCAGTGGTAACCTCTAAAAAGGGCTCCAGAAGGATATCACACCGAGCCGTGAAAAGTCTGACTGTCTCGACAATGTCATCCAGACTTCTCCGGTGGCTTACACTTTTTTCTGAAGAATCTTCTGACTTCTCTTTGCCCTCTTTTGTCCCCGTCCATCCATTCTTTGATGAAAATATTGAGAATCGTCTTGCATACATTGCAGCCATGAAACCAAGTATACCCACAAGCGGGCCAGCATACCGTATCACTACATCTCCGTATAATGTTACTGCCCAAAATGTCGCCAGCAGCAAAAAACTCTCCCATATATCGCCCGTAGTCCAGGTTAGCAGTCCGGCCAACCGGTTGAGAAGAAGAAGATATGGATACAAGTGAGCTAGCGCTCGTGTAATTTGCGGAGGTGTTGCTACTAGCAGAGGCGACTTCTGATGCACTAGAACTGTGGACTGTTGCTGAGCTTGTAAAGGTGATGTTTTGTAGGAATTGGGGGTTTGAGGGGTGAAAGCGGCATAGGTCGGTGTGGTGCCGTATGCATCACCGCCTGTTCCTGTTGATGAGTTTTGAGATGCCATCTGGGTGATCCAGGGAGTTTCTGTGCACAATTATGTTAATCTTCTGCGAGAATGAATCTGTAGCTCAGCTGTGCTTCCGTTTACCAAAAGCTGCCATTGGCTATCGAAGCCACTCCTTCATAGCTCCTTCTCTTCAAAATAGCAGTGCGAAGCTACTTAGGTAAGTAAATATATGCTATTTTGTACATGTATTGATTATTCAGCTTCTCCACGATGGAGAGAAAGTGATGCGGAAGAGATTAATTTTAGGCGATATTGCAACTTTTGTAAGCTGTCATCATAGTGAGGAAACCCTCGGCAGAGAATGTCGCGGCTAACTTTAGTTGAGAGCTAATAAGGGCTGCACAAATTCAGCCTACAAATCAAAAAAGAGGCTTATTTTGAGCTCTGATGACTCGTAGAACCATATAAATCTATTTTATTTTAGGTAGAGGTTGATTCGCGATAGACGTTATGGTTGGCTTAGCTCTATTGTCTGGCAACACTCGTACAGCAGATTCCACAAAGATGAACTGATGTAATCCTCATGTGGCGCTACAAGCCACAGAACCAGAACTACTGTCACGTGATATGAAATTATTTTATCTCGACCATCAACATGACTTGAGAAAATTGGTGAAGCGAGATAGAAAATAAATTGAACAGTGGAGAAGATACTAGACTGTAGCTTAACAACCTCAAATTGAGATATTGAGAGACCGAAAAGACCACTAAGCCGCACAGAGTGCGCGCAAAGCACACTTTCTTCGTTCTCTTCCTCTACCCTTCCTCACTTCCGTCACTCTCACATTTCTAGATGGTACGCCACTATAGCGAATACAACTCTCATCTTTACAGATCGTTACTACTTAAACTTCTACACTGTATAGCTCAATCACTTGCTAACACACATTCGTCACCCAGGCTCACCGGATAATATCGCAAGTCATCTTCGTCGGCGCCCGTGTCGTTGGGCGTGCCACGCTCGAAGCCTGGCGGCAAGCAGCCGCAACCTCCAAATACAAGGCCTCCGCAGCCGGCGATCCGACAAGGTCACACTCTCTCCAAACAGGCGGGCTCTCGCTCGACGAAGCGGCAAAGATTCTCAACGTGGCTGCACCCACAGCGCGGATACGTAATAAATTTAACGACGGAGGCCGGATACGTACACCAGGCGGGAAGAGAACATCGGAGAGATTAGCGGCAGATGCGGAGAAGTCGGGAGGAAAGGCGGCAAGGAACGAAGCAGAAGCTGTGGAAGGGCAAAGAGGCGAAGGAGAGGGAGAAGGGGAAGGAGGAGTGGAAGAGATATCAGGAACAGTCTCGGAAGCGGCTTCGTCGGTGGGTGTGGATATGGAGCATGTCATGGAGCGATTTAAGCGGCTATTTGACCAGAACGATCCGAAGAAGGGAGGCAGCTTCTATCTGCAGAGTAAGGTGTTGAGGGCGAGGGAGAGGATAGAAATGGAGGTCAAGAGAGTGGAGCAAGAGATTGAGACTGAAAGAGAAACGCAGGCTGGGGGCTGGAAGCCGAGGATGTACCGGTAGCACTCGTACATCTTTATTTCGTTTCCATGGACCATCGAAACTGCGTGCGGTTAGAGTCCACCTCTTTTTATTTTTCAACTAACCTTCCACATGGTCCTCCAACCATCAGAGTTGGCTCTTCCACCTAGATTTTCTGCTCTCTCTTGCTTCTTGCAAGTGGAATTGACAAGACTCGATTTGCAGCTCATCTCTTAAATTTTACTTTCGGCTTTTTATCTTACTATTGCATGGAAAATGGCGTTTTCTTTTCAAGCATTGTATTTGAAGATATTTCATCGTTGGTATTTCAAGTCATGTCAAACAAGTGCCCAGTCACTGAGGTTTGACATCTTTATATCGCTCTGTTCTCTTGTTATATTTCAAATATTCTCGGACAGCACTTCCTTAAGCATGTTTTGCTCCATCCATTCTACTTCCCCACATCGTCACGAAACTCAACTCTGTACTATAAATTATTTAAAAAGTTGATCTTAAGACAACATCAGATTCATATTCACTTAAGACGTCTTCAAATCATCACATAGTTATCAAAACTATCCTCAATAACGAGTGAACTATGCACTGATAAAAGGACAACGATAGCTTTCTCTGAAAGAAAAAAAAAAAAAAAAAAACCAAAATTCATCAAGTAGCCAGATCCTCTATTCGAATCAAACCGGCCGCCGTACCAGCCGCCGCCCAACCTCCACAGCACAAGTTCGGATTCCACGCAATCGACGTAGCTGCCGTCTGCTTCTCATGTATGACCAGATTTGGAGCGCTCGACGTGGCGGACTTCTTACCTTCGTCGTCGAGAAGGTGTTTTTTGCCGACTGTGGTGGGCTTGAAGCCTTCGACTATGCGGCCGACTGGTTGTTGTGCTAACTCTGTCTCGTGCGCCTTATTTGCGATGCCAAAGGGATTTGTTCCGTCATTTATGACTGCGTAGGAGTGGTCATCGGTTTGAAAATCTGTTGTAACCTCGTCTATTTGCATTTGATCACTGTCAAAATCACCAACACTACCTCGTTCCGCTTGGTAAAATTCATGAACGTCGTTCCTTTCCGTTCCTTGTGGCATCTCTTGTTCTTTTCGTCTACCTTCTCCTTCATCGGTGCGTGAAGGCGGCCGTTGCCATTCATGCATGAACCAAACAATCTGCCATACAGGATTTCTACTCTCGTATATTCGCGGCAATGAGTTTGCCACCGTGACTGCTCCATCGGTCGACGCCATCAGCAGAAACGGGTGCACCGGACTAGAAGCCAACGCCGTCACACTAGCCGATACCCGACAGAGCGCCAAACTGGCGTAAAATTGGCGGAGTGGGAACGAGCGGACAAGTGAGACCTCATCAGGCGCGTAAAAGGCTTGTGCCGCGTCGACCCAGGCGAGCGAGTAGACGCCCATGCGTGTACGGATGGACAGGACGTGGTCGGTGGTGGGCGCGCGCAGATCGGTAAGACGGACGTAGCCGTCCATGCTGGTAGTAGTAAGGAGGTATGGGCGGGACGGATAGGCGGGTTGGATAGCGGAGATGTAGGTCATGTGGAATGGTTGGTACAACCATGGACGAGTAGCTGTTTTGGGCGATTGCTGTTGCTGTGGATTAAAGGCACTTTGCGCGGTGGGCTCAAGGCTCCATATCGCGACATAGCCGTTCGAGCAACCTGCAGCAATATCTTTTGAGGAGAGCCATGCTAGACATGAACAGACTGTGTGTGGCGGCTTGGATTCGAAGAATGGTGTGTCGACTTGAAGATATATTGGTGCTGCGGCTTCTCGCGGACTACCAGTCTTCATGTATTTGACCTCGATGACTCTGATAGCTCCATTTCCCGATATAACCGCGAGCATACCTAGATTAATTTCTGCCGCACTACCTTTTCCTTTATCTTCAGGACGCGGTGTAGGACACCATTTGAACTGCTTTATTGGCCCCCAGTCTGTACATAGCACAACCTCAAGTCTTGGTTTCTGTTCTTCGTCAACTGTGAACGCTGGTTCACTATCTTCTTCGTACTTCTTTCCGTATATACCCCAAATGTATATAGCAGCTGAAGATGGTTCTGTAGGATTAAACGCAAATGATCCAGTTTTCTGGCCTTTGTCGTTTGTATTCGCATACCCGCTTATTAACTTGTCGTTATCAAGTGTCGATACTGCGAGATACTGTGCAGTGTCGTCCTTGTTAGGTGCCCATTCCATACAGTTGATTCTATCTCCAAGAAAGATGTACCATCCCTTCGGACCGTTCACTTCATCTTCACTCTCCATGGCATCATTATCTTCCTCGATAACTTCTGAAGACATTGCTTTGCTAATAGGAGCTACCTGGCCTGTTGATAGAGAAAAGGAGTTGACGTATGTCATAGGTTCGACATGAAAAGTATACATTAAGTTCTTCGGACTTTGAGTATATTTGGATGCTTGCTCCTCATTTATCACCCGTAATTCTTGCCTCTGCGAAACCATCTTCGTACCTCCATTCTCTATGTACCAATTCCAAGCTCTTCTTCTTTCATTCAGTCTCATCTTATCGGTATAAAATGCACTATAATCCATACCGCCACATCCGCTGATACCTTCCGCATACCGGCTAGGTAAACATGGCTCCGCCGCCCACTTATCGCGATTAGACATAGCCGCCTTCATGTCATCTTGACCACTTCCGAACATGAGCTTCATCTTTTGGGCCTTGGCGCCATGCCGATGTAGCGTCGCTATGCCTCTAACGCGCGTTGCTGAAGATGAAGGTGGTTTTTCGTCGATTAGCGCATCACCATGTACCTTGCTGTCCTTGGTGTTCTTTGGCTTGCTTGATTCTTTATTTTGCTTGCTTCTCAAGTTCACAGCGCGTCCTGGAAGGGCATCGACTTCCATGGCATCGTCATCGAGTGCAGCAGCCGCTGCGTTTTCTGTGTCAGAATCATGCTTTTGAGCAATATCCCCTCGAAACTTCTCTTCATCACTACGGATTAAATTGATAGAACCTTCATTATCGCGGTAGTCATCATCGAAATGCCCATCTATCTCCTCTTCCTGGCTCTGACGTAGTCTCCTTCGTTTCTGTGCCGGACTCCCATCCTGATCTGAGTTATCTGACGAGAAACGTTCTTCATTCTCGCTTTCATTAAGAGTCGATCCCGAATAGCGCGGATTTTGCCTCCGATTTCGCGTTGATCTCCTCAATTCCGAGCCATCTGTAGCCATTGAGATTGTACTTTATCTGTCCATGAATGATTAAGTGTTATACTCTGTATATTGATATTTTCATCCTAGCCATTGATTGATTGGAGGCCTCTGTGAACAAGTCTCCCAACTCTTCGCTTTTCAAGCCAGTGCATTGTTGTGTAATGATTGGTACAAGGAAGTGCCACTCTGATCTGTTTTGAGTACCGCTTTTGCTGGGCGTGGTATAATTTCTCAAACATGACTTATATGGTTTTGATGTTATTTTAAATTCAAAACATTGATGAACAAAGCAACAGAGAGAGGTCGCATGAAGTTACAGTGTCAAATGCTTTGTCTATAGCAGAAATTTGCTTTTATGTCTGATTTTATGAAGGTTGGTGGATGAAGCAAAAAGACCTCACAGTTACCGAGCCAAGTGAGTACCAACAAGCACCTATCCGTTTATTCATATCCATACATTTATACTCAAAGCACGTTGTTCCAACAAATAAGTAATATACTGCTTTGATTCAAATAAGCCGGGTCATTTGTTAGATCTGATGATTATAACTTTTCCAGCACTTATATCTAAAGTAACTACAAAGGATTGACAAAGGTCTAACACTGAACGGGGCGATCTCATCGTTTACATAAAGTCTGCTTGCTGTTTCATGCTGTATGTTTGCTTAAAGAGCTATTTGTCTGAGTATTGGTGAAAACTGCATTCTGGAGCTATTAAACTTTCCATCCGTTTCGTCCGCCAGCTCTTTCGTGGAATTGTATGACTGTTGATCACGCCAAACGAAGATTGATATAGAGCTACACCCGATTAGGTTAGTCCGTGGACATATTACTACGTGACGTTGCTACTGACCGTCACAGGCGAAACAGAATCATTATTCTTTCCTTTCCTTATTTTCGATACCCTTTAACATGGATTCTTCACAAAACCAGTCTCCTTTAAACCCATCTGGCAAGCCTAAATCCTTCGGTAACTCATCTGAATCTTTGCCAGGCTCAAGCCAACAGAGCTCTCCCGACACTTCTTCAAGTCAGACGCAAGATTCTTCAACCTTCCTTGTCAACAACTCCGATGTCTTACCTTCGTCCACCATGTCATTTCCAACCACTGATTCCTCATTTGAGCCTATACCGGAACATGAAAGTGAGGAAACAGTAGAACAGAAGGACAGTCCCAGCGAACAAACAACCAATCAGCCACTGCAAGCAGATCCGGAAGCGCCGTCATCAACACCCGCAGACCAAGAACCACGCAAATGCTGGATATGTTTCCTTGACGAGACTGATGACGATGCCCTCAACCTGACCGAATGGCGAAGTCCTTGCGCATGCGCTCTTACCGCACACGAAAGTTGCCTTCTCAACTGGATCGCGAGCCTCGAATCGCCCAACTCGCGCTCCGGTGCAGCAGCCTTTTCGACCTTTGGCAACGCACCCATCCTTTGCCCGCAGTGTAAGACGGAAATTGCCGTCTCAAGACGGCGAAGCTACGTCGTAGATGCTGTTGGTTTCATTCGGAGATCAAGCCGGACGCTTGCAATCCCCGCTGTGGCGGCAGCTGCAGGTGTGACGGTTTACCACGGCCTGTTTCTGCACGGCGTGGGTTCGATATATACAGTCTTTGGAGTAGAGGAGGGAGAGCGGATATTGGAGCCGCTATATGCTGCACATAACGGACTCCGTGCTGGGCAAAGATTGTCGATGCTAGAGCTGATGAAGCTATGGTTTACAAACTGGCGGCTGCACGTTGGGCTACCTCTCATTCCTACCACGCTGGTCCTGTCGCGCGGAAAGTATCTCAACTACGTGATCCCGCTTGTGCCGATGGTCTTCTTCATCACAGGGAACAACGCAGATGCCCTGCTACAGTGGCCTCCGAGTGCCGCTCTCGCCTTTTCGTTGCTTCCGTATCTTCGCGCAGGGTACAATGCAGCGTACGATTGGCTATGGAAAGAGCAAGAAAAGAAATGGCTGAAGGAACTGGAGCCACAGACGCAGAACAACGGTACTGAAAACAACAACGACGGCGCCGCAGCGAATGATGATGCAGCCGCAGAAGCAGTGGTGGTTGAGGACGACGAGGGCATGGACGGTGGCTTTGCCGGTTTTGAACTCGACGTTGGCCTCGAGTGGGGCGGCAACGACAGACCTGCGGAACCGGCACCGGCACCGGCTCCAGCTCTAGCTCCGGCTCCAGCGCTCGGGCAAGCAAATGAACCTTTTCCCAACGCCAACGCCAACGGAAATGCAAATGCAAATGCAAATCCCCAAGGACCCGCACAGCCTCCACCTCGCGCCGGTGCCGGCCAGCCCAACGGCCAGCCGCACGCACACGTCGTCAACAACCACGCCATCCAAATCGACGCACACGACCTCGCCAGCAACGTTGTCGGCGCGCTTATCTTCCCCGCCGTCGCCGCCGCCAGCGGTGAACTTCTTCGCCTGTTGCTCCCGACCTCTATGACCGCACCCGCTCTCATCTCCTCCACCTCGACGTCCGCCTCGGCCTCGGCCTCTTCATCTCTACTCTCGTCGCTGGTACCCAGCGCAGGACGCACTCTGGGCGAGAGCATCAACGCCGCTGTGAGTAACATTCTCGGCAGCGGCAGCGCTGGGAAATCTGGGTTTGGTAGCGGTAGCGGTGGTGGGATGAACAGCGCAGGCAGTAGCCTGTGGTCGTCGTGGCTCGGGCTGGGCCTTTTCGTGCCAAAGAATGCGCCGGGCTTGCTGCAGCAGCGGTGGGGACGGAGCGTGGTGGGCGGGTGCTTGTTTGTCGTGCTCAAGGACACGCTGTTGCTGTACGTGAAGTGGCGGATGGCGAAGATGCAGCGGGAGCGGCGGGTGCTGGACTACAAGGGAAGGAAGGGGATGAGGAGGGAGCGGGAGCGGGAGCGGGTTAGCGAGATTTAGGGTTTGCTGACTGAAGATGAATGTGTTGTTCTTCTGATCGTTGGGTTTGGAAGAGTTTTCTATGTTTCGGCTTTGGTTTATTACATTAGGAGCGTAGTTTTTAGTCGTGGTTGTGGGTTTGCGCTCTTCACTCCTGTTAGATTTCTTACACTCCAATACAATACCCCTAGAAGTTAGAATAAAACCCTTTTAATAGCAATGATGAGTAAAGCTAAGCTCCAATTCGATAAATTCGATGTTTTGAAAAGAGTCACTTTTTCTCATTAAAAGTATCTCTACCCTACGCTACGGCATCCACTCATACCACAGTGCATCTACTCCATCCTCACCGTTTACCTACCCACCGCAATCCACACTCCCACTTCTAAAACCTAACCCAACCCGTTTCCTCCTCGCCCTTCATCAACACTACCACCTGCACTGTTGAAAATCAACCTAACCGATCCTTAAACAACAAAAAGATCTCGCTCAATAGCCCTGCCCGATCAAGTAATCACCCAGCTGCTCCACCGTGTGCGCCGCCTGGCCCGGCTGTACGGTCTCGGGATAGTGTGCTACCAGTATGGCCTGTGTCGTCTTGACGACGATGACGCCTTCTCGTCCCTGCACGAATTCACAAACAGAAAAAAGCATTAGCGGTCGGTAGATCTTTTGCATGTGCAAGTAAATGTTAATGGTTAGCTTCCGATGTGTACGTACCTTCTTCCCGTAGATGCTCCGATCTTCCGCCTTTAGAACGACAAAGCGCTCGCCGCCGACGTGTATGCCGTTCTTTTGGATCTGCTTGACGCCGTCCTCGCCCTTGTCCTTGTATGCGTTTACGATTTCCTTCATCTCTTCCGGTTGGATCTGCAGGGGCGGGAAGGAGATGAATTATGTCGTCAGCATGGTACTTTCAGTGGTGCATCTATTTGTTTATATAGAGTATAAGAGGAAAGCAGTTGTGTGTTGGTTTCGGCTGGCTAGGTGGGTTGAATGAAAGTGTGCTTGCTCGTACCGTGAAGCCCTCAGACGTGGCCCAGACGCTGTCGCCCTCTGCATTGAAGATGGCGGCTTTGTCGACATTCTTGGTGCCGACGAGACTAGAGACGGTACGTCAGAAAAGATGTGTTCAAGAATTGCAGGCGGGTTATTTTTGGTATCATTTAGATCCAGGAATATACCTTGTGTCAACGTATGCTATGTTCTAATTATCAGCGTTATGTCGTAAGAGCTGTAAATTGAGAAGAGTAGATGCAGTACTACCAACCTTGCCAGGACATGATGCTGTATTATTGTCGTATTTGATCAGGCGGCGATGTGGTACTGGATAGTTCTGTAAATCACAGCCAAGGCAGGAAAACACGGCGGAGATAAATTCTTTGATGCACAACGGAACTTTAGCTGGTAAAGTTCAAGTCGATGTGTCTCCAATATATGTATTTACAACGCTGATTGTGGGAAGAGTTTCTATATAGGGGTGAAGATATAAAAGACGTAATGAAGGTGGACTTGGAAAAGTTGCTGACTACGAAGCATTGCGGTGGGGCTTGGATTTAAAGATCGCAAGCCCCACCTTCACGATGGTCTGGCATCGGGTTGTGGCTCTTTTATTACATGGCAATATAGCGATTGTTGGTAGAACAAAGCTTCGTGATTTGTTCAATTTCTACAAACATGTGCAGCATTAATGGTTTTATCTAGAGTAGTGCCATTACACTTCAATAGACAGACGTCAAGATGGCGAATACTTGTGAAATATAATGTTGACGATCAGCTCTATTCCAGAAAGACATCGAAGAGAAATCTTTCGTTCTTCAGATTGTAGTGAGCTTTTGATATTAAACACCTGCACAGACGAGACATAATGTGATCTCTGAGAACTACTGCTATTTCTATTGTTGTTCAATAATGTAAAACATTATATCTCTCCTGGTAACTTTCTAGCTTCTTCGCCTACTTCATTCCTCTTTTACTTAAGCCCGTAATGGAATAGAATTGGTTCTATTTGTTTGTGCGAGAAGCGATATACTGGCCTTTGGAATTTTACAATGATAAGCACAAAAAGTATTGATATTACTCCTTTTCTTTAAAAAGGTATCAGTCGACAGGATTTCCTTATGGTTTTGTAGAAAACAATCAAGAACTTTTATAAGTATCCGGAAATGGGTTAGCGTGGTTAGCTGTGAAGCTATTTCCAGTCGTTTGAAAACCTCAAAAGTCTCATTTAAAGTATCAACTGATGATAATATAACTGCCGTCAAACTTAGTAGTAGCAGATAATTGAATAATAGTACCACCACAAAAACACAACATCAATGAGTATATTTTAAAATATCATTAATATCTCCCTTTCGCTTGGTAAGAAGGGCGCAACGGCTCCACTCTGACGCGTCGCAATTCACTGGGATCAATCTTCAATCAGCCATGCCGTCAGGATCTGCTGCCTCCTCGCGAAGTCGCTCGCGCACGCCTTACTCAGATCGTCGCTCTCGTTCTCGCTCCATCTCGCGCTCACGATCACAATCACCCCGCCGCTCCATTTCTGCCCGCTCGTTGTCAAGGTCCCGGTCTCGTAGTCCGCTGTCGCGGCGTAGCGGAGGTGACGACGATGACAGACGGAACGGAGGCCGGAAAGAATACAATAAAGACAGAAGCATCAGCAGGAGTAAGACTAAAAGTAGGAGCAGGAGTAGGAGCAGAAGCAGAGGCAGGCCGCGATCACGCACAAGAAGCATTAGCCGAGATAGATATAGTCGCGAAAGGAGCTATTCGCAGAGCCCAAGATCAGCGCCATTGAAGAGCTCAAAGGTATGGCTCACCTTAAACATCAACACTACGGCTTTTCTTTCATCAAATTATTCTGCACTTTACTCGATTGATAGTCACTAACGCCCGGGTAATCTAGATTGTCATTGAAAAACTCACAAAGAATGTCAACGAAGGTCACATTCGCGAAATTTTCAGCGCATATGGAGCTGTACAGGACGTTGATCTGCCCATGAACAGGCAATGTATGCTCAAGCGTCCTCTATTGAGCATTTTTCATTCGATGCTAACCTATTTTACACAGTCATGTCAAACCGCGGCACCGCATATCTACACTACAAACACCCGTCCGCGGCCGAAGCAGCCATCGCACATATGCACGAGGCGCAGTTGGACGGCGCCGTCATATCCGTCTCCGTTGTCGCTCCCCGTCGTCGCTTCTCCCCCTCCCCGCCTCCGCGACGCACACCTTACCCTGCCGATCGCGACAGAGACCGCTTCGACTACCGTGACCGGCCTCCTCCGCCTCCGCCGTCGGCCGGCTACCGAGGACCACCGCCAAGCCATGGCCTAGGTCCGCCACGTTATCGTTCACCGCCACGCAGGTACGGGCGAGGGCGCCCCGACCACCCCTCCTACAGACGCTCGTACACGCCATCACGCTCGCGGTCTCGGTCACCGCGTCGTGGTAGAAGCAGGAGCAGGTATAGCAGAAGTTACTCGTCTGTTTCGAGATCGCGGTCACGGTCTCCGCCGAGGCGACGCGGAGGAGGAGGAGGAGGAGGGTACGGTTACGGCGGCGGGCCCCCCAGACGGGATAGCCCGGGCAGACGTGGAGGCGGTGGCAGGAGGAGGAGGAGCTTGAGTTATAGCAGCTACAGCAGCTATAGCGATCACTCCAGAAGCTGGAGCAGGGACAGGGGTAGACGGCGGAGGTGATTTTCCAAACTTCTTGCTCTACCATTGCTTAAATGCGATCTCTTTTCTAGCGGTTTGCAGTGTGTGTATTGGACTGTGCTTGTACAATTTTCTTAGCTTCACTTTTTACTTCTTGTATCAAGAGCTGTACAATCGTATTATTTTGGTTAAACGTAATGAAATTTTGCAATTCGTTCTTCAAGTCGCACTTTCTTCCACAACAGTGCTCTTCCCCTCCCTCCATTAATTCCTAGTTGTGAGATTAGACGGCTTTATCTGTCTAAATTGATAACATTTGCACCCATCATATTCCAACAGTGAATGGTACTGCTACAGCAATCAAGTTCCCGAAACAGTGGCTCGTTTTACAGTTGGAGAGCAGAGGCAGCACGGTAAGGAGGCCGTCAAGCATCACTAAACAGACGCCGGGCGAAAACAATTTCGCAGAGCACGAATCTAAATCGCCAACAGCCACTACTACGTCTGAAAAATAAGCGACAGGAATGAGAGCAAACGTCTCAAGCATGGAAATTAGTGAGGAGGAAGCTAGCGTGGTGGAAGAAACTGTCAAAATACCCAAGATTAATGTCAATGGAGCAGTTAAAGAAGATGAAAATAATGTGCCACTGGGGAGTTCAAGGCAACCTTTTTTTTTATCTATATACTAATATATGTTGGGATCCAAAGAGTAATGACTTGATCTTGGGATTTCTCACCTCTTCTGTATAACTTCAGGTATTAAGTACTGAGAATCGCCCATAGAATTCGCTTTTCTTTCTTCTCGTACTACGGTCTGCTAAGAGCAAATAAGTAGCTGCCTACATTTTAATCAGTACAGCATCAATCCAGCCGAGATAATTATTGTAGTACATACTTGACAACTCTACAGCTCTAATTGGTGTTCATGCGTATTCGCGGCCATCCCAGCATCAAAGACTACATCCTTGTGTTAAAATGAAGCCTGCTTGGCCCGCGTGTCTTGAAGATTGCTCTGTCTTGACAAGTCTATAGCTTTCTATCTTCCTGTTCACATAGAAAAAAAATCTAACGTAAATATTTCCGTCAGTGTAAACAGAGACTTGTGTGATAATACAGAAATCCAACTGTAGGAAAGCTGAGCCACTGAATGATGCAACCAGAGAGAAAGTCTCTCGCAAATTGCTTTGAACTCAAGACTGCTGAAGATATTTACTGCTAAATTCAGAGGTTGTTGAAAGATTGACGTTAGCCTCTCTTTCTGATTTTGCCTCTTCGACGCGCTCGGCCACGGCCTTGTTGATGTCGTGCTTTGTCACCTGTCTTTCTGCTTGGATTCGCTTCTGGGAACGGGAAACTTTTACTTTGATTTGATTTCGGTAAAGCCGCCCGAGGGTTTTTTGTAGGGTGATCACCCTTCAGAGCATTCAATTTTGCTTTCGTCAGATCAGCAACACGCTTACTTCGTCGTAGCACAACTTTTGATTCATCCGCCGCGCTATTATTTGATTTCAAGCGGTTTGACGGTACATTTAGCAGCCCGTTGAGTTGATCTCTACGTACCCGTTTTGGTACTTGCGATTTTGTGATGGCACTTTCTTGCATATCTTCCAATAGATATTCGGCTTCCGTACGTCTGCGTTTACGCTTTCTCGTCGTTGCCCCTTCATCTTGAGAATCATTTGCAGCGTCACTCGTACTCGATCCGTTGTCTTCAAATAAACCATACGTTGGACCTGAGGTAAGAAGCCGAAACCTTTGCTGTTTCTCAGCAAGCTTTCTTCGCTCCACCTCTTTACCCAGCCTTATCCAAGCGTCAATATCTCGTTGTATTTGATCTGTTGTCCATACGTCATATTTGTGTCGCTCCCACAGCTGTGGTATGGCTCTCGCTTCTTTCGCGAGCCTATCTAGAGTTGCAGGGTCATCTTCCTCAGTTTGAGATCCTCCCTGGCATGACTCATGGGAAGGTGAGCGGGAGTTAGAGTGCTAAGAGGGAGGTGGTTCACTGAATCGTTGAGCAAGGCCGTTAGGAGACGCGGAATGGTATTGCAATTGCTGATTTACTTCGAAAAGTGCTTCGAATGACAGCCCAGGTCGACTGTAGGCATCGTTCATATTGTGACGTGACGGACAAGTTAGAAGGAAAGGCGAGCAGTGGGCTAAATGTAGTTATGCCAGCCAAAAGGGTTGCCAAGACTGGCTATCTTCTAATACCAGTAATACTCAACACCTACTCTAGCCCTATCTTCTTTAAAAGCTTCATCAGTGCATGCACTACTGCCACTTACACTAAGTGTAATTATGCATCTGCTAAATCACCTCTAATAATAAATAACAAGGCTGTAAAGTCGTTGGACTGAAAATTACCAGATCCTGGCGCTTAAGCGCGAATGACCGAGGACGTGAGGCTTTGCCTCGGGTTTTATGGATGGAGCTTCTGCAACATAGTGTACAAGAAATGATAATAACTAGATCGTAGCGCTAATGCATTTGTGACGCAGAACATGTTGGAGCGGTCGAAGTGTCAGATCATTGCCAAACTTTTGCCAATTAAGAAAACTCACCAAGGGTTCTCTGAACGCAAGCGCTGGACTTGAAAGCCAGCGTATTTGTCCAATATTTGTGTCTTGAGGCCATCATGGACCGTTCGATGTCCGTCAATCCTCTACATGATTTTACAACAAAGCGCGTCGTCCTCCAAGTATGACTTCAGGTAGTGTTAGTGAAAATCTACATACAATACCGCTTAACCCAAGTCCAAGCTCTGTTACATTGTTCTGGTTAGCCCCAAGGAACACAGTAGCGACCAAATGTGTACAAGATGAGTCAAATATTGATAGCGTTGGAACAGTATCCGGAAGTGATGGCCAAAAAGCTATTGTTGTTGGGTTCGACAAAGATGTGAAAACGCCCGGCACCCTTCTTACCATAGGCATGGGGATGTGGAACTCAAAGGGCATAAAATTTCGAGAATTCAATTTCAGATCCAGCTACGCCCAAGGACGCTAGAAATCTTGCTTCGCGATACATCTACCTACAAAAACACCAAGGTAACTAGTATGACCGATGCTGATAGTCTGTACTTTAGTACTGCTGAAGACATGCCGCGCCAGGTTGTGCTTCGCCGTGGTGATTCCGTCCTTGTATCCGCCGGAGGCGAGAATAAAGAATTAGCTCAATTTGAGGTGATTTGGCCTGTCAAGATGTTTGTCGGATACGACGATGAGATACAAGTCTTAAAGCAGGACTCCGTGGCTCGTCGTCGAAAGCCTCGATTTTCAGTGACGCCATATGAGACTTCTTCATTTGCGTCGAGATACGAGTCACGAGTTCATTCACCTAATACCAGTAATATGTGGTTACATCGAAAGCTAAAAATATTGGGTGCAGGAACATTCGGAGAAGCTTACAAGACACTTAATATGCATACAGGCGAGTATTTCGCAGTAAAAGTTGTAAGAAGGGGTTCGAATTATGCGTCAGAGACCGATTGGCGCAAGGCTGTTCGCGAGGAAGTCCGAATTCTTGAAAACCTCTGTCACGTAAGTAAGTCTTCGATGCGATTTAGAAATTGCCATACTTTGTTGATGATCGTTGGTTCCTTAATTGCTGCTGATGCTCTATTCTTAGTATGATCATTTGCTGACCATATCATTCAGCCCAATGTAGTTGAGTACTATCATTCTCAAGGTTTCAAGACCGGACCTCATCCGATAGAAATATTCATGACTTTGTATGATGGGTGTGTCGAAGATCTACTTATTGAAGAGCCTTGCTATCGGAGAAATTCTTCCTTTCTAGTCAGCGTATACAGCCAGATGCTCAAAGCCCATATGTACATTGCGAATAAGGGACTTATACATCGTGACGTTAAACCCGCGAACATCTTATTCACGCAGAACTCGACATCTCTACTAGAACCAGAACAGATGTTTAGATTTGTACTTGCAGACTTTGGCCTCTCCAAGGAGCAATTACAAGCAAGGACGCTAGGAAAGGGTTCTCTTCTTTTTATGGCTCCAGAAATGTAAATTTCAGGGGCCCCACAGTCTCATAAAGTAGACGTTTACTCGCTTGGAGTGACAGTATTAGCAATATATGATGCTGGAGAAATCGTATCTAACCCAGTCACGAGCAGTGACCAAATTGAAAGAAGGCTTCAGGAGGCTCTACAAGAAAAGAGGGTTCGTCATCTAGAGCCTCATCTTCTACGAAACCCAAATCAACGCCCGTGTGCACAGCAGATCTACCTACAACATTGGCCGGGAGATGAAGAGGCTCAGCGGCTAGCCCCTCAGGTATCGCTAGCAAGTGGAGAAAACCTTCGTTCTCATCGAAATGAAGGAAGTCGTAAAGTGAAATCAAGGGTCCAAAAAGCAGCCAAGCGAAAGCCTAAATCAGTTATATGTAACGAAAGAGGCCACCCTTACAGAGTAGACGAAACTGCTAAATTAATTCAAGCTCTCAAAGAGCAAACCACTGCATGCACTTGGAAATGATTCAGAGCAGGCGTGTGCGGACAGCGCAGGGAAGATGGACGCCAGAAGGATATTACCGGATCTGCGGCAACAGCTTGAAATTCATTAGGAAGTTGTGAGGATGTTATTCTCGCTGTAGGATCGAATATATTCCTACATAAACGGCAAGCGAGAGCTATACACCATCGAAAAAAATTTCACCGGCAATCTTCAGAATTTCCTTCTTTACTGTCAGTAAACTCAGCCAATTTCCGCAATTCTTCACTATGATCCTGCTGTAAGTCATGAAGATGCTTAGTGCGCTCATGGTCAATTGATGCCTTACTGACGAGACTCCGCAATAGCTTCCTTTCAACAAAGGCTGTTCTAGCATTCTGCCGTTAGCATTTTTAGTTTTTGGCTACTTTTCCTTAATTATATCCTTTTTCTCGGATGTCATTTGGGCTGTTTGCTTCGTTTGTTTTGTATTATTACTCTTCCAATCTAACATAACCATATACTGCGGCATGCTGATTTATCACATTCTAAGCTTGCACATATATTTCGTTCTGGTCAATTTCAATATTCTTGCGATGTCATAGCCGTGAAGTGCCATGTTAAGTCCTAACTGGTTCCGAAATTTATGTAATTACCTCATTCTAATATTTACAGAATAATGACTTTGTGTTTTCTAACACCTTAAGATAGAAGAGAAAACTGTGTTCTTCTGTTAATTGTGTTCTTCCGTTTCGTGTATCATTAGAATACCAATATCTTCTAATTTCTAGATCTTCTACTTGATAGTAGCTTTCATTAAAGTTAGAAAGTTTGTCTTCCCTAGATGAGTCGGTCCATCTTATTTCACAGAGGAGTTAGCCTTGTACGTAAAATATTTGTTCCTTCTGAATATGAGTTGATTGACTATTGTCCTTCCCTTTGTCAAAAACTTGGAACGAAAACCCGCTTCTTTAAAGCCTTTAATAACCGTCACTACTCCGTGACAGCGAGGTAGCCAACGTCATCACCGATTTCATTCTTCGCCACTGTCCGATCCACCAGGCACCATCCCGCTTCATCTTTGGTTCTTTCGCATGACTCTATTCCTACAGGAAGAAAGGAAGAGAGCCTATATGTAGATATCTATGTTGTCCACGCTCATAGTTCGAAGAGGAGAGTTACGCTTTTGCACATGGACAACACGTAAACTCAGAATTCTGGCAGCGCAGAGTAAAGAGATGAAGTAGAATATGCGAAACGTACGCGCTGTTGCAAGCACTATATCTACTATTGTTGAAAATAGAATTTCTACAATAGACTGACATATGGGGTCTAACTCTCTAACTCTCTAACTCTCTAACTCTCTAAATATTTATAATATGTAATTGATGAAAGCAGCGACGATGCTGATGTCAGTCGCGTTCCTCACCATATATACCATTGACTTCGCGATAGTAGGTAGTGAGTATATGCGATAAGCTTCAGGATATCTAGAAGTTAAGTGCTATAACAATGATGAAGTTATGGTAGTAGCTGCACATTATCCGCCAAAAGCGTAAATTTTTCTTAATAAAATGTCTGTGCACGGACCGTATCGAACACGCACCCTTCAGCTGTCATTTTGGAGCGCATCACTTACTAGAGCCAAACCATCAGAATATAATGGGTCACATAGACATGATCCTTCACCCACACCTCTTCTGAGGTTGTCGAAAGTACCATAAGACCATTTGTACCATTACAGAACTTTTAGACAATAACCTGGATACATTTTCGTCTTCGCTCTGACGAGTCCATCCGTCCACCAGGGTTTTCTCAAATCTCCTTTCTCTCATCCGCCTCTTCCTTATAACAACGATCGATATGAAATTTTGCTGGCTCTCATCGTCCATCGTTCTCCTCCTTTCATCACTTACTTTGTGCGGTGTCATAGCCGATTTATCCGCCAATACCCCTGAGAATGACGACGGCTCTTCCGCTGCGTCTGCAGAGTCAGAAGCAGCGATACCACCACAAGGCAGACCAGCCATCGGAACGAAATATGCACCAGTCGACGGGCAAGACGGGAAGCCTCACATGGGTGCCTTTGTGGAAGTGCCTTCGTCATCATCATCAGAGAACATAGATGGGGTCGGCAGAGAGGAAAGCTTGCCAGGAGGATCAGAAGGGGTTTCTGGTGCTGATGCTGAGCCAACGTCGCTTAAGCGGCTGACTGAGGAGATGGACTCGACCGAACAGATACCGGAAAGCGTTGATGGGGTAATGAATGAAAAGAACAGGATGGGACCGAAAGAAGGGACGAGAGGGACGGAAGGAGGCGTATCAGAGAAGAGCAGGATGCAGAGCGAGAACGTGGAGAGTGGAGAGGCTAAGGTGCCGTATGCGCCCAAAGAAGCTATCGATACGCCGAACAGTGGAGAGGACGGCAAGGATGGAACGGTTCAGGGCGATGGGACCGAGAATGATGCTGGATCACAAGTCAACGGAATTGGAGGTTTAGAGGTTCGTATTCTTACTGCCCGGTTTTAATATGTCTCGAGCGAACCGTTTTAAGAAAGTCTAACATCTGTTGCAGAAACTAACTGACCTGCCTGACAAGCCACACGACATACCCATGCCAGATCGACCGGCTATGCAAGAGCCTGAATCAGCACCCGAAGGACAAGATCCCCACCAACTTCCTTCTCTCACCCCGGTAAAAGAGCCAGACGATGGCATCATTCAGCCCTTCCACTCCTTCGTCCTCTCCGTCGCCATGATCCTCTTTTCTGAAGTCGGCGACAAGACCTTTCTCGTCGCCGCACTGATGGCCATGCGCCACGACCGACTCCTCGTCTTCTCTGCCGCCTTCACCGCCCTCATCGCCATGACAGTCCTCTCCGCCATCCTCGGCCATGCCGTGCCCACGCTCATCTCGAAACGCGTCACAAACTTCCTTGCCTCGATGCTCTTCCTCGTCTTCGGGCTGCGGCTGCTCCGCGAAGGCTACGGCATGAGCCCGGACGAAGGCGTCGGTGAGGAGATGAAGGAAGTCGAGATGGAGCTGGAGGAAAAGGAACTTCTCGCGCGCCGTGAGGAACGGCGGCAGTCGTCCATCAGTCCGTACACGCTAGAGGCAGGCCGAGGACGACCATCGCGCTCGAAGCAACGCTTTCCCGTGCCGCCGCGCAGCCCTTCATCCTCGCCCTCACCGTCACGATCTCCCTCGCCGGGCCGGTCGACGATAAAAAACATCTTTGTAGGGCTGAATAATCTGTGCTCGTTGCTGCTGAGCCCGGCGTGGGTGCAGACTTTTGTGATGACATTCTTGGGCGAGTGGGGGGATAGAAGCCAGATTGCCACCATTGCGATGGCAGCAGGGCAGGATTATTGGTGGGTGACGGGCGGAGCAATTACCGGGCATGCCGTGTGCACAGCAGCGGCAGTATTGGGAGGCAGAGCGGTGGCCGGGAAGGTTAGCATGAGAGTTGGTATGTTGATCTTTTTTATTTACTTGAACAGTTCAAAGAAACTAACAACAAGGCTTTCTGGGATAAATGATGGCTAATTTACTTGTTTTGCAGTCACTCTGGGTGGAGCAATTGCATTCATAGCTTTTGGAATCATCTACCTGATCGAAGCAGCATATACGGACTGATCAAAGGTTCTTCGTAGTTGATCGCGTTTCTTCTTGACATGGTTTGGGACGTTGAGGTTCGGCGTTGGGTTTGTTTGATGTGTTACTCCGGCTAGAAGAACTCTGTCATAACCGTATTATTCATATTTGAAAGGTGTATAACTCTTCCAGCTCAAATGGTTATTTGATGCTACATTACGTGCTCTGCTGAGCTTTCTAGAATTGTATTATATTTCTCTTGCTTGTGCGAGGGTAAAACAGTATTTGATAATTAATATATAAGGAAGCTGAGACGATCGGTGCCGTCAATCACATTCTAGGACAATGTGAAGCTATCAGCACCAATGCAATATACTAAAATTAGTTTCATTTAGTATTACCAAAATATGAGCTCAACGAGGAAACGAGGGTATTCGCCATTTACGGTGGATCATCTATTTTATTGATAAAACTCGATTACTTTTTGAAATCGTTCAAGTCATATAATGAGTAGACAGCTGTACATCCGGCGAATATAAGATTTTTATAGTGTTGCCGAATTGATAGTGTGAATCGATTACCAAAATTCAAATTTATCTTCTTGAGATCGCAATTGTGCATAAACATTTACAAGAAAGCGAAAGAGATAGTATTGTGTTTATAATTAGACAAGTGGAAGTACTCTCTTTGCGTAATGATATGCTGCTCACTTAGAAGCTTTGGGGCATATTGAACGAAAATCTTCACCACAATATACGTTACATCAAGTCCCTCCGAACAAGAGCTGAGATGCGGTGTTGAATATGTTCACACTAAAGGTTCCATGTTCTTCAGCAAACATTGGACCGGGTTTCGACGTTGTAAGTCGGACTTTTCATATACTTCCTTTCATTGATTTTGTGGAGAGAATGTGCGAAAAGATTTAGGCTGTTTTAGAAAAGTTACAAAAGAACGGAATTTTTAAAAACCGAAATAAATACATGGGTCTGTAGTACTTAAATCTCTATCATGCTAATTCATGTAAGGGTAGATTGGACTTGCTCTTTCAATCTATCTTGAACTTCACGTTGCCGTGGGAGATGAGCTACTTCCGTCCTCATTCCCAGCAGCAGCATCAGCAACGACGCCAAATGCATCAGGTACAGAATCACCACAGAAGTGTAGCATCACCTACGAAGGGCAGGGTGCAGAGGAAGTCAGCCTCGATCCGCATGAAAACTTGATCACCCGGACAGCGCTGTAGGTTCAGCGATTGCTATAAGTCAGCATCCATCGAAAGGACTTTTTGTGCGTTGATTTGTGATTCTCATCTTGCGATTTATTCATGATCTCTCTGCTTTTGGATTCTCGTGCTTTGTCATATAATGTCCTTGTTTTGCTCTTGAACTTGCTCATCTCATCGAGAAATGCTCAATGGAGATTGACAGCTTGGTCATTTAATGTGTTTAAGAGGACAATAAGGTTGTTTACTGCGTTCTGACGTTCTTTCATCTCAGCTACGTCCTAAAATGTCACGATATCGTCTCCTTTCCAACACGTACACGCATACACATTATCAACCCGATACCGCTAGGTCGAGGTCTGGGCTCGTCAGGCGCAGCTGTCGTCGCAGGTGTGGCACTTGCAAACGAGCTGAGCAGTCTTGGACTGAACAGGAACCGGATGCTTGATTACTGTCTGATGATCGAGAGACATCCAGATAATGTTGCTGCAGCACTGTGTGGGGGATTCGTGGGTACTTACCTTGTATGTTTTACCTAGATCATATCTCCCGAGTAATTACGGAATCCGGTCTATTCTAACTTTACGCCTCTGTGATGTTATACATGAACCGGCAACACTGACAGAATCTTAGAATGAGCTAGACCCCAAAGATATGGCGCGGAAAGAGATTCCGTTGAGCGAAGTTCTTCCTCAGCCAGCTGGAGGCATCGATACAGGGCTGAAGCCCCCAGTTCCACCCTTCAACATAGGTATTTAGTTCTCATAACCCTTTCAGACTTGCCTGTTTCCGCTAAAGCAAATCACGCAGGCCATTACAAGAAGTTTAGATGGGCGAAAGAGATCTACTGCATTGCGGTAATTCCCGACTTTGAAGTTTCAACAGCTACTGCACGCGCGGTTCTCCCGAACAACTACTCAAGAGCAGACATGATATTCAACATGCAGAGGCTGGCGCTTCTAGCAACTGCACTAGGCGAGTCACCTCCGGATGCTGATATGATCTACGATGGGATGCAGGACAAAGTTCATCAGCCCTACCGAAAAGGCCTTATACCCGGGTTGACAGATATCTTACATTCGGTCACACCAAAGTCTCATCCAGGATTGCTTGGTATATGTCTTTCTGGTGCCGGGCCTACAAGTAGGTTTATCAGCTACATACCAGGCCTTTTATCCAGAATGGGTCCAATGGCTGACGAATCCTACAGTTCTCGCTCTTGCAACTTCTAATTTCGATAACATTGCCAAAACTTTAATCGATAGGTTTAAAGCTGAAGGTATTTCTGCTGAATGGCGACTATTGCAACCTGCAGAAGAGGGCACGCAAGTATCTTATCCATCCTGCCAGGAAAACTCATCCTCAAAACCACCGGTCTCTCCGGCCCCTCAACCAGCTGGAGCTGCAGCATCTAATACTACAACGGAACCTTCCTTGACCTATGCCAGTGCAGGCGTCTCGATAGATGCCGGCAATCAGCTCGTCGAACGGATAAAAGCCGCTGTCGCATCCACTGCCCGCCCTGGAACGAATGCAGAGATTGGCGGCTTTGGCGGACCGTTTGACCTCCAAGCTGCCGGATACGACCAAAGCCCCGTGCTCATTCAAGCCATGGACGGAGTCGGCACCAAGCTAAAAATTGCTGCTGCAACGAATATCCATTCCACCGTAGGGATCGACCTGGTTGCCATGAATGTGAATGATCTTGTTGTTCAAGGTGCCGAGCCGCTTTCATTTCTCGATTACTTTGGATGTGGACGACTAGAAGTTGTTGTGGCAGCGGAATTTGTCGAGGGTGTTGCAAAAGGATGCAAGCTGGCTGGGTGCGCGCTCGTTGGCGGCGAAACGGCAGAGATGCCGGGATTGTATGGAGATGGGGAGTATGATGTTGCGGGCCAGGCAACTGGAGCTGTGCCGAGAGGCAGACGCCTGTTGCCCGATAAAGAAGAAATGAAGGAAGGGGATGTATTACTTGGGTTGGCGAGTAATGGACCGCATTCAAATGGTTATTCGCTTATTAGAAAGATTGTAGAGAGGGAAGGGCTGCAGTGGAGAGAGAGGGCTCCGTGGGAGGAAAGTGCGGATGTGAGCGTGGGAGAATCACTGCTTACGCCGACGAGGATATACGTAAAGTCATGTTTGGCGCTGGTGAGGCAGGACCTGGTGAAGGGTATGGCTCACATTACAGGTGGTGGATTGACGGATAATATACCACGGTGCGTACGCAAGGATTATTCGTATTTCTCTCATACTATTTAAAAGGATGAAAACATGCTAATGATATATGTTACTATTTTATAGTATGCTACCAACCCATCTCTACGCCTCACTTGATGCCCGGACCTGGCCCGTTCCACCGGTTCTTCGCTGGTTCAAGGCTGCTGGCCGGCTCAGCCCTGCTGAGTTTGCACGGACGTGGAACACGGGGCTTGGGATGGTGCTTGTGGTTGATAGAGAGTTGGTAGCAACGGCAAAAGAAGTATTGGAGGCGGAAGGGGAGAAGATATTTGAAGTCGGACAGTTGATGAGAAGGGGGGAGGAGGGGGCGGAGGGGGGCGAAAGGTGTATTTTACGAAACGTTGATCTTTGGGAGAGTTAATGAGCAGTTTTTCAAAGTTGAAAAGTTATTGCGAAAACGTAGAGGCAGAAATAGAGAACTTACTACTTATACAGGGTTTATTTCACTTAACTATGGATTTACCCTTGTGTTTAATGTGGTAAGGTCTGCTAACATCAACGCTTCAGAGAAGAGAATACGTTCGATTTTCTACTAATGTGGGGATCTCAATTGCACAGTCTTCTTGTCACTTTCAAGTCATTCTATCCACAAAATACCTTTAGGGAAGGACAAAAAAGACATAAATGATGTTCTCTTTTAAAGTAGTTCTACTGCCATTTTTATATTCATTTGATATCTATACGCAAGATAAAAAAACCCTGTTTGCAGCTCGTCTCTTTCACACACAGTCTACAGTACAGTCTATCGTATAGTTTAGAGCAAAAGCGCGAAACTCTTTGAAGATCAAATAGAATCCACCAGAAGCATCTACACAATTCCACTTTGCTCATAATGATCTCACGCGTTTTGCATTTCAGTCAAATGGGTCAATTAGTCAGAAGTCACTTGATAATTTTTTTGCCATGATTCTTTCTTTCCTTCTTTGTCGGTTAAATTGTTGTCATCTTTTTCAAAAACGCACAATGATCTTTTACTTCTATAAATGAAATACAAAAACCGAGCATGTTTTAGATAATGGTTTAACATCTAAATGTTCTAGATCGACTTCTATCGATGCTCTTCTAATTCAAAGAGGTTGGAGTTTTGGGTCCTGTCGTGTCGAGAAGTGAAAGTATGTTGCCTCTCAACGTTTTGCTTGAGTGTTTGTTGGTTGTGTAAGGTGCTCTCTTCTCTGATACACCTAAAGACATGGCTGCACGTGTCTATCGGATGGTATCCGGTTAGGAAGAACAGCTTCTAAGAAGGCTGTTGCTATGCCTCGTGGAGATCATTGGACAGGGCAGCAAGAGAACACGATCAGAGGCACAAGCCTATGTCTTTCAATGTGGGAGATGTTCTACCTGACCTTAGCAGTGAGGTCCTTTGCATCGATCCATTTGTCTCGAGGGCTTCTTTGACCCATCGTTGCCTTGTAAAGATTGGCAATTTTGAAGATCTTTAAGAGCTTCTACACATGGGCTATACGATTTCAGATCAACATAGGAAATCTGATTATCAACGAATCGGACCTTTCAAGAAAAATAGGAAATCAAGCTCATAAGCTAGACATTCCTCAATCAAAGAAGATATATCCAGTCATCAGTTTGCAACAATTGGTGAAAGAAGAGAATGCACACAGACTGTTCATTTGCATTACCGATACGCCATGATGACTTGGATCCTACGACATACTCTCCCCTTGACTGATACTTTACGTCACGAGAGATGCTGGCAGGATCTTTATTGTGACGATACCACAACCTCGCTGACGATCGGAGTCTGAATTGGTCTTCTTACTCTACTACATCTTTGTGCCTGCATGCTTCGTCCGATTCCTTCACCCTGCGCCGCAGGGACCCGATCGACATCTAACCAGGCTCGTGGAGGGGTTCAGGACTGCATTCGCGCCAGTCGAACGCTGTCTACGGCAGCCAGACTGCCAAGGGCCGTATCGACCGGCGGATCTCGAAGGAAGACAACCGTGGAAATGTGATGGAGGGTGGAGATTTTATCAGCCGTGGGACTGGGCTGTGCGGAGTTCGGGCATCCTAGATTCGTTGTCGAAGTCTCTTCGCACAAGGTTACGGATGTAGTGCTAGGCTGGACTAAAGTCTTTAACAGTATTTTCTCTAGATCTTATGGAGACAACCTGGAAACAATCCGGACGAAGGCTGTGATGAATGCAGACAGCTTGAATTTGATGCTGGATGTCGGTGTAAATTGGCGAAAGGAGAATCATAAGATGCATCAGAATGATACGGTCGAAATTGAGACAAGACGCCCTTGCTTTTCTCCTTGCAATCCTTTGCCTGTTGGTGACATCGCCGCTTTGTATGCAGACTTCGAGTAAGTCATTGTCAAACATTACAAATATGGTTGATAGAAACCCCCCGAGAGTTGAGGACCCTAGGGTACGGGTTGCCTTCCAAGTGGTGATTGTATGTTATATAGTCAAGGAACTCGAAACCACTGACGAAGCACGCAATTTGCAAGAAAAGTGTATAGTAGGAGAGCGGATCTAGAAGATATTCGATTCTAGAGACTAAGGAAAGATCAGAAGAAATTCAATTCTGATTTGCAAAAATGGACCTTTTGGGCAGGTCAGCTACCATTCTGTTATGAACTCTATACAAACAGTATAGGAGTTCCATAACAGAAAAAGAATCACCCACTCCCTACATTTGGTGGATCAGTGGCGAGAAGTCAATCCTTCAAGGCAAGCTTTTACTTTCATTTCCAATAATGACGTGATGTCATCCAGCCCAATCGATCGGATCTCAGCATTAGCAGCATGGCTATCGTTTTGAATTTCGCCCTCAGCGCCTGTGTTTTGGGTCTCTTGGGTCTCGGCATGGGCAGTATGGCCATTTTTACAAACCTTTGGTCGCTAAGAAAGCTACTAGATGGGACATAGAGTGGGCTGAGGAGAATATTATTGGTTGGAGATAGCCTGCAACACATGAACGACTACGGTTTGAGGGACATTTGTAAGAAGCAAGATGCAAAGAGAACTTATCATGATTATCAGAAACAAATCACCACGTGATTCAGACGAGATTAGCCCGCAACGTTTGGGGTGAAGAGCACTTATACAAATTCGATGAGTGATAGTTGATGAATGAGTGAAGTATATCGAAAGAGAAGAATTCGTCTCCTCTTGAACGGACACTTGCATGGAACTTCAAGAACAGATGGAAAGCAAATCGAATATAATACTCTGACATATAATATACTTCATTCATTCATCAGATTGTGAGCCCGGAGTATATCCAGTCCTCTTTATCAATTTAATCGATTATATACGGAAGGTTGAATTAATAGCAATTCGCTGAAGTTCTACTGGCTAAAGTCAGTGATATGAAATACATATCAGTTGTTGATGTGGTTAACTCTTCTACCAGTGGGAATGGTCAAAGTAAATAAGTTATAGAAAAGCTGGTTTGGTTAGCCCGTTAAAGCATAATGTTGATGGGCAAGAGGATAAAGCCAGAAACCAGTGTATCTAATTGCCTTATAGTCTCACATAATATACTTCACTCATTCATTCATAAGCTTTTTGAATAATTTCCTTTTTCTTCATTACAGAACTGTTGCCTTTAACGTACTGCATGAGTTGTATCCTCTTAAGCCTGGCTTGCTACACAACGGTTACCAACTCGCATCGGTTCGAAGCTAATATTTTCAAATATTTCAATCTGTAGCATCAAAGACAACTATCCCCAAGTTTTTGCACCGTTAGAAAAGAGAAAAGGCCCCATTTATCGATCCTCTGCAAAAGATTTACAAATAGTAAACAGCGACACAGGTAACGCCCTCCCAGTTCATAGGTACCCGCACCGTTTCCTCTAGCTCTGGCCACTCAAACAGACCCATCATGTCAGCCTGCACCTCGTCCGCCTCTTCGAACAGCTTACAGCGGACAACATCGGCATCCGACGGACCGCCCCGGAGCGTGCCCTCGTATCCATCAGGAAACCCTCCTACTGCTTCCGGATCTGCCGGATCTGCCGCAGCTACTTCTCGGCGGACAACGGGAGGAACGCTGGCGGTGCCAAAGTACATTGTTGCCTTGCGTAGTTCTCCACCAGCAGCAGCAGCACTACCACCGTCACCACCACTGCCAGAGGAAGATGATGATGAAGGCGGAGCAATCATGTGCGTGTTTTCAATGACGTTCGTAAAGGGTATTTCAAAGGACGGGTAGTCGTCCGACTGGTCCGCAGCGCGCCTGTAGTATATCGTGACTGGGTCGATGTTCTCGCTGTCTCCGACGGCGCGGACTGGAGATGCGGCGCTGGAGGCTGCCGCTGTTGTGGTGAGGGTGGTGAGGAGGATGAAGCTGAGAGTGGCTGTGAAGGAACTTGGGTTGTTAAGCATATTGTGATTCCGAGTATTTGATCTTTTTCTGTCTTTCTTTTGTTTTAAATTGGGCTCTTAACAGACGAGGGAAAAGATCAATGTACTGTATGAGACTTTCACGACAGTCCCCAGAAAAGTCTTCACGATTTGGACGACTATGAAGCTTAACAGTTAAATCTGCTCTACAG
Source organism: Trueperaceae bacterium (assembly GCA_965214995.1). Classification (GTDB taxonomy): domain Bacteria; phylum Deinococcota; class Deinococci; order Deinococcales; family Trueperaceae; genus CBDCCT01. Next base: position 190,370 of record CBDCCT010000002.1, on the reverse strand, counting down.
CATCGTTGTGTAAATATGAGAGAGCAAAGAAAGAAAGAAGCGAGAGACGATTGTACAGTAGTAGCATGAGAACATAAGAATACGAAGAAAGGGTTTATATTCGGTAGACTTAGTTGTGACTATAATTTCAGGGGGTACTGAATAGGTCTACCTGCTTCAGGCAGATGTTTCAAGGTGAGTAGGTCAGAGAGTGCTTTGAAACGTATGAAACTTCCCGCAAGTTGCTCCATGTTTGTCTCCTGCCGGTTCGAGAAAGAATCAAACATTCTCTCATTACCATGTATGCTTAGTGGATCTCTTATATTGAAGTAATAATTATTTGAGAGGCTGTCTTTTGTAAACAAGAACGAGTCAGGCCTCAACTTTCATCAAATAATGGCTTTTATCGATTTTGTCAGTGGAAGTTGATCACGTGTCTCAAAGTAAGAATGGTCACCTTCACGATACTCGTAGTAGCAAAGATGAATTCGGCGAAGACCATTAATGTTTCCAAAATTGGTAGAAGCTGAAGCTGCGAAAGTAGTGCCATTTCCCTTTTCATAATCATTATTCAGCTTTTATGCAAATGCCTTTGAAAAGCGGAATGTTGGTGACTATACACGCTTCAAAATTCCTTCTCAATTCATAATTGTAATGCTTTACTGCTTCACATTTGCTGCTTCATCAAGTTTGCATCCTGGGAAGGATGAATGTGCAAGTACCTTTTCAAACTAAGAGGTTGAAGCCAACCGTCTTGACTATGTCTCGATTCGATTGCTCTTTTCACTTTCTTTTTCTCCCTACTTTCGAATATAAGAGAGATGCATACTTCAATCATCTTATTCTGTCTCTGTTGAATGAATGACCCTGCTTAATCCCATCTTAATAGTACGTGAGATTGCCATATACTATGAGAACATAGTTATTTTGAGAAGCCATCGAAATTAGAATTGATCAGAGGGAAGCTGAACACTCCACCAAACAGAAGCCGAATAAGATAACTTTGTCACGAGGAAACGGCTTAATTCTCCGAAAGTCTTTAGTCCAGCTCGACGGCCCTGCGTCGGGCCACTCGCTACAGCCAGGAAGGATACATGGCGTTGCTGGGGATGAAGGTTCCGAGCGGCGCCGGCGGCATCGCCAACAGCGTCGAAAATGCGGAGCACTACGAGGTCCAGCTGAACGCTTTGAGCAAGCGAGCGCCGTTTCTGGGTGAGAGGGGGTACGTGGGTGTCGGGCCGACCGGTGCGCGGGAGGGTGACCTGGTGTGTGTGATTTACGGCGGGGCTTTTCCGTTTATACTGCGGCAGAAGCTTTTTTCTTCTTCTTCTTCTTCTTCTTCTTCTTCTTCTTCCTCCGCGGCTGCTTCTGCTGCCGCTGGTGCTGGTAGTGCTGCTGCTTCTACTGTCGCTGCTGGTACTGATGCTGGTGCTGGTGTTGGTGGTACACCTTCCGTTTCTTCTACTGTCGGAGAGGAGCCGGTCTATGAGTTAGTCGGAGAGGCATATTGCGATGGGATAATGGACGGTGAGGCGTTTGGCATGGGCCTGCCCAGTCAGATTGTCAGGCTGGTTTAGTCCATGGGACCTGGCCATCTACCTGAAGAAAAATTGAGATTATGAGACGAGGTTAAAGTGTAGTGAAGATGACATGGAGATGTAGTGTCGGATATAGGGTTCATCGTAAATTGAGGATATATTCGGTACTTGCTAAGCATCTAAGTTGTGTGTATATAGTTGTGTGATGTGCGGTGCTTGTCGAACAGCACGCGGTCTCGCAGCCAGCAATCTTTGATACATTGATGGATCTCTGGACACGAAGTAGAAGCAGAAGAAGAAGAAGAAGAAGAAGACCTTTAGCACCATACAGCCGCCCACACCCATCTCACTTCTCACCTCTATCTTCCATTATCCCCCTGCCTCCTTCAGGTCCCCTCCCCCACCCGGCCCGCAAACTGCTCCCACATCCGCCTCTCCTCCTCCCTCAGCTTCCCCGCCGGCATAAAAGTGTCCAGCATGTTTGCGCCCGCACGCGGATAGCGCTCCTCAACCGCGTACAGCGTTTCCATCACCTTGACTTGGCCAATGGCCTCGCGGAAGCGGAGGGGCATGCCGAACGCGGCCGGAGTGCGCGCCCGGCCGGCCACGAGAACGTTCTGCAGGGTGCCGATGCCGCCGATGGCGAGCAGGAACCAGGTGTTGGCGGTGATGCCGGCGGCGACGATGAGCAGCATGATCCACAGCGTCGCGAGCAGGATGAGGGCGGTGCGGGTGAGGGTGGCGCTGTTGAGGGTGGAGATGCGCCTGTTGTTTTTGCTGGCAGAGCTTCCAACCATGACGTTCTGGCCGGCAGCGGCCAGGTCTTCGAGATCGAAGCCCCGGCCCTGGCCGAGGATGAGAATGGCGTGCTGGCTGCCGTTGCCGGTGGTGAGGATGACATCCTTGGCGGAGCGCTGGCGACAGGCCCACTTCTCGGCGCGCCACTGCGGCAGGCTGCCGGTGAGAAAGGAGAGCAGGATGCCGGCGACGGTGACGAGGAAGATGGCCCAGTCGCCCCAGAGCGCCAGCGGAACGGCGGCAATGCCCAGCTGCACGATGGTGGCGGCGAAGCCGAGCCAGTAGATCGCATCGCGGCCGGACGTGCCGGCGCGTGCGTCCTCGGCCTCATACACCGACACGACCAGGCCGGCCTTTGTGGGATACTGTGGTCTCGGTGGGTGGAGGCTGTCGCTTCCGGTTTTGTCGCCGTGGCCAGCACCGTGCATCTCTGTATATCTGTCGTTGTCCTTTCTGAACTTGGCGTCGAGCACTTCCTGCAGCTTCTTCGACGCTGCGGGATCCATCCAGGTGCCATAGTCCCTCACGCAACGGCCGATGACCCAGGAGCTGTTGCTGCGCTTATGCCCGGACTTGGCGTTGATGACCTCGCAGGAGCTGTCGGGCGGGGGCATGAGCTTGTTGTCCCCGACTGCATTCACAACGGCGGAGACGGCATAAGCAACCCATCCTGATTATCGAGTTAGGAGCTGGTTTTTTTTTTTATTTTTTTTTATTAAAATATGTAGGAGAAATTGTTGAAAGTGAAAAGGCAAGGCGTGTGAGTACCGAAAGAAAATGCAACTGGCACCACCCGTGAACCGACCAGCTGTGCAAGCGCGCGCGCAACGACATCGCCGCCGAGGATGAGAAGGACAGAAAAGACATCGCCGGGGTTATTGGATTGATCTCTGATCACCTTTGCCGCTTCCTTTAGGTCTAGGCTACGACTGACGATGTTTACCAGCGCTGGCGGCATCGTCACTTTTATCGGGGATGAGGACCCAATCTTGGACAGCATGAGATGAATCAGATGAATGGTAGGTGTCTACATCGATGCGAAGGAGCGAAACCCATTCGCAGGAAAAGCCGCCTCGAAGTTCTTTCAGCTGTCTGCATGGTTCTGTAGTGTGGCGTTTAGATGGTGCGTGTAGGTTTAGATATTGGGTACTCGTACTTGCACTTTATATCAATCGTCGACAACATGCTGCTGTCCTCTACTAAAGCTTTCTCCAAAATGGAACAGGCGCGAGTATTTGGTTGAAAGAACGTTCGTCGTCAAATCGTTTGCTGTATATGAGGTTACATGCTGAATCTACTTCTTTACAGCAAAGAAATCCTTTTATCACATCGTCCTTTCGAAAGAACTCAAGCTATTCATATCTGAGTATTTCCTCTGATATGTTCGCGGCTCGCTTGTCAAGGCATGAACGCGTGCCCGGCCAAAGTGGTAACGCTTGACTGGCGATGTGATGTATTTCACAAGAAGAAGCCATCAGGAAGAATCGATTACATAAATCCCAGACGTTCTGAGAGGTTCGTGCTCTGTCAATACCCTCAAGTCCGTACTGTCAACCTTTTCGTGTTGGTATTTTACGAATCACTTAATCAAACAGTTTGACCGAATTTACTCAAAGCAACGCAGATATAGCAAAGCAATACTGTAGTTGCGTCCGGCAAGATGAGGGTCTCATTGGGCTTTGACTGTCAATCAGTCTCACTGTTGAATATACAATTCGTGGTCATGTCTGGTTGCCGTTCGTTACAACTCAAACATGAATGAAAGGGGACATGCGCAAACAGAGCCATCCATCGCACTGTACAGCAGGCAAGCTCGATACTAACTTTCTTTTCCGCTCACTCAGCGTTTGTACAGGTCAAGCGACGATGTTGAGAAGCAGTGTAGCAGTGCAACAGAGATATGATTGGTGCAAGAGGGTGTCTGTTAATGAGCTTTGAGGCGAGAAGAGGATGTTCTGGTCTCGGTTGTTGCAAGTGCCTGACATGTTCGCCTACATCTGCCTGCAAGAGACAGTCTGATTATCGTCGTTAAGGTCATCATCAATCCGGATAGATGAGCTCCAACAGTAAGACTAGAGTACTACGATAGTAAGACCATCTGACTGACTGCCTGACTGCTTGCCTGTAAATAAGCACATGCGCATCCAAGTTCCGCTCATGCGTCTTTTATGTGCGGATGTAGGCAGTCAGCATCAATCATGTCCATAGAAAGTTATTTTCAATGTATCCGTTAAGGATAAAGGCCAGGATGACAGTCACCTTTGCTGTAGAAGATATGTTAGTAGCTGAGCATGTGAAAGAGCTGCTGTCTACTCCCTACCGCTGAAAGACAGATGAATTTACAATTTGTCAGTCATTTTGGATAGTATGACTGAATGGACTGGCTGGATAATTGCTCGTATTGAGTACGTCTCCCTCACACGCCTAACGTGAGGCTTCACGCATTTGCAAATTACAACTGGCGGTTCGATACGGAGTAGGGAGTATCCGTAGTACGAGTACGTACAAACGAACAGCACCTCGCTTACGAGTGCGAGCACGCTCACGGTGATGTTTTGACTGGCGAAGGAGAGTGGATCATGTACCTTGTCAGGACTGTACAGAGCAAAAGTGATGATGTCTTGTGAGATGGCAGGTCTGAGCATGCTGAAAGAGATGCAGTCAGAAACATCAACCATCAGCATAGCCAGCCGAGAAGCATGAATATATCAATACAAAACAATGACTAATTAACGACTAGATTAGAGTTTTCAATAGATTGAAAAAGTCAATTACTCTGTCTTTCTTTCCAGTGATCCTGCATTCGTTGTTTACGGAGTAAGAAATTGCTGTTCGGAGACGCGAATCAAAGCGAGCATCAACGCTCCATGCTCGCAACCTGCGGCTCTGCCTTGTCTCAATAAGAGAAGTCGTATCATGGCATAATCGTTGGCATCACAAAGTCCGCATTACGAGTGTGAAGTATAGTGGTCTGTATGTAGTACTCGTAAACGTACAGAGTGATTACGATGCTGAATGCTCAGCCCTTCATTCGGCTGCCTGTTGTAAACCAACCAACCACCGACCAACAAACAGCGACTGATGGCCGTACAGGTCCGAGTAAGCACTGGCAGGCTGTTTGAGCTTGTTTCTATTCCAACTCAGCTTCCATGCTAACACTCATTCAGCATTCTGCAGTTACGTCTTTGCTACTCCGTACCCTTACTCAATACTCCGTAGTCTCCGTGGGCATACATTGCACATCAAACACACCAACTGAATGATTTGCAATCTTTCAAATACTACTACGCACTAATCACTATGTAGGGGATTACAGTTCCCCCAGCAGTATTGGTAAATGGCCGAGTCAGGCAAGGCACAGAAGGGAGAGAGAAGGCCAAAGAAGCTCGCTGAAGAACGAGTACGGAGGTGGGAGTATAGAAGAGATGTGAAAAAGAAATGTTGGGGACCAAAGATGAGACAGGAAAGTGTTTGATGAACGCCAGAGTCGAGTGGCCGCAACTGAGGAGGCACGAATGGTAGGACGGGCAAAGGGATCTGCTGAGATGGTGCGACGTGGATCGTCAGTCGGTCCTTACAGTTACCACACTAGGCAAGTGAGTGCGAAGTGATTGCAATAGAAGAATCAGCATCAGGCAGGTCTCCCTTGACTCGTTCTCCGCCTCGGCGACCGTGCGAACGAACAGCTGGGGACTGCAGTCTGGCAGTAAACTGTACGGAGTTTTAGTATCCTGCATTCTGTAGATAGCTGAGGGTGAAGAAGCAGAAGAAGAAAAGTCATGATTCTGATACGTGGAGTTGTGAGACTGTTTCGCTGTTTCATGGGTGGAGATCTTCCATTCGGGTGATGAGTAGGAGCGATATAGGGGAGAATGACGATACCATAAGCGATGGATTTTCTTCACGAGCATGGCACGTCGTTGGCAATATATTGGTATTGAGGTATAAAGTAAGACTGGAGTATAAAGCTGGATCAGTGCTGGAATGAGGATTTGATGGAATGGGAATGTTGTATTATGGAGTATTACGAGTATTTACTATGGAGTATTACGAGTATTTGTTATGGAGTATTACAGAGTAAGTGAAATCCAGGGCTGAAGGAGGAGCCGCAGGGGGCAGAGTGCGCAAAGTGGCACTTCAGACCCCCGTAGCCGTCAGCCTTGGCTCAGCCTCTGACTCTGGCCCGATCGGGCCATCTCTCTCTATAAAGAGACCACGTTGCACCTTTTCTGCTCTTTTCTTCAACTTTCCATCTCTCCATCTCTCCATCTCTCCATCTCTCCATCTTCTACCATTCTACTAAAGAGATACTCGTTGAGAGATACTCGTTAAGAGATACTCGTTAAGAGATACTCATCAAGGGGTAGAAATCCACGGTACAGAACCAGCCTAGTCTCATCCACCGTTCTCTCACACAGGAAGGCCGGTTCTTCCTTTGCCATTCCTCACCTTTACCACAGCTACATTCCCATCATCTGAGCTTCATCCCAAATGTCAAGCATATCCCCACGGCAGTCAAGACATCCATCATGGAGACTGCCGCTATCACATCCTTTCTAGCTCCCGGCATTCTTGCCTCCAAAAATACCAACTCTCTCCCTCCAACGGTCAAGATGGAAGACTTGCATCCTCCGCTGACACCGGACTCGTCTGCCACGAGACAGTCTGCCTCGCCAGCACCGTCTCTCATCAGCACCGACAACGGCAACAGTCTCTCAAGCTTCCACATGCTCGATTCTGGTAACAATCAATACAATCCAAACGAGAATATCAGCGGATTGCTCTCTCCTCCCCATCACCCCGATGCATCATCACCAAACTCAAAAGGCGCCAGGAAGAGGAAATCATGGGGTCAAGAGCTTCCCGAGCCAAAAACCAACCTCCCACCTCGCAAGAGAGCCAAGACCGAAGATGAAAAGGAACAGCGGCGTATCGAGCGAGTGAAGCGGAACCGTCTGGCCGCACACAACTCTCGCGAGCGCAAGCGGCACGAAGTCGAGCTTCTCCAGGTCGAAAAGGACAAGATCGAACAGCGGCTGCGGTCTTCAGAGCAGGACGTGGCCTCGCTCATGGACTGCATGCGCAAGATGGCCGCCCAGATTGAGGCATGGAAACAGTACGTTCCTCAATCTGCACGCACCGAAGAGATGAGCGAAGCCATCACACTTCCCAACATTCCCAACAGCCTCACCATCACCGGTGCCGCCACGACACTGTTGAAGTCCAGCAACAGCACCAACGGCAACGACGGTACAAACACCATCAATCCTCGCCAAGCATCCCTTTCAAGCCCCGAACCGCAGCTGTCCAGCGGCATCGAATCGCCGCTCGACACATCCTCCCAGCCAGCCACTCCGGTGGAGCTAGCATCGCCAAACCTCATGCCCACGTCGACGCACCTCTCGCTCGCGGCAGCCGTCAATGGCGACAGATCCGACAGGACACAACATTCTGCAGCAATGTTGTGCGACCCGCAGTGTCGGTCGGATTTGTCGACTTTGACCTCGCCGGAGACGACATCAGCGACAGCAACGGTGGTGACGCCACCATCAAAGGCAGAGACGAGCTCGACCTTGACCTCGGGCTCGATCTCGGGCTCGGCGGAGTACTCGCAGACGGCCGAGCAGAGGCAGACGCTTCTCTTTTCAGTCCTGCTGACCCTACTGGCGCAAGCCTCGCTAGCGGCGACTTTTCTCTCGATAACCTCTTCGATCTGGACGTGGCCGATGCGCGCGACCCTGCGGTTGTGGAGCCGGCAGGTGACGATGCTGGCGCAGCTACGCTCCTTGGAGAGCAGCAGCAGCAGCGACAACAGGTTGACTTTCTCACCACTTCCCTCTTTGACGACAATCCACCCGTCTCTTCAACCCAGCTATCCAGTTCCTTCTTCCCTCTGTCAGAACATCAACAACAATCAGTCGGACCGGGAAAGGATAATGTCCAGCCTTCTACAACACTGTCAAAGTCTCTTCTATCCGTCGACGACGACGACGACGACAACTTTCTGTCCCGACACCACCCAGGCTCCGTCACCGGCACCATCATCACCGCAACCGGCAACTACGGCACCAACGACCCATCGCCCTTCCTCCACCCCGATCTGCTCGCCGACGTGTGCGCAACTCCTTGAGTTAGCGACTAGTATGGCATCGCTGCAGGGTGTAGAGGGCGGTGCCGATGGTGCTGCGGCTGCCGGACGTGGTGGAGTGCTCGGCGGGGATGGGGCTGTTGACATGGAAAGCGATCAGAGTCTCGGTATCGAGGACTTTGACATGAAAGACTTTGACAGTGACGGTAGGAGCACCAGTATCACTGGTCGTATGAACGAAGAGAAGCCAGACGAAGCAAAAGCAACACTACAGCTCATCCGCCACTTTAACCGCTGGTGGTATGCAGAGTGTCGGCGCCACCACTCCCACGGCCTCCAATATCCGTACTCTCTCACCAACAACAAAGGACCGGACGATGAGATGCTCTACTCCGAAGACGAACCCGCCCAGACACGCAGCGGCGCCGACGAGCACCGCTCAACGTGTTCAGAGGAACAGGACGAACAGGCTGCTCCCGCTCCTCTACTCTCTTCATCTTTCCTGAGAGCGGAGAGGAAGATGATGAGAGTGATGCGCGGCGCGTACAGCGCGCTCGACGGACGGCTTGCTGTTTTTTAGATGGGCCCTTTTTATCGGTTTTATTTTTAATAAAAAGAAGAAGAATGAGAGAAGTAGCGGTTGAAGTTGTAGAAGTTTAAGAGTTGAAAGAGGGAATGTAAAACATGAGTGTACCTGTATAATTAACTAGCTTTGGGATTTGATGCGCCGGGCTGGGATAGGCTAGGCTAGGCTGTGATGAAATGAATGGGGAGTTTATGGGTTAGAAATATAAAGTTGGCCGTCTTGAGTTACTTGAAATTTTTCAATTTATTGATTTGATTGTGCATGTGTTGTTAGTAGACTGTGTGATCATAGTTCGAATCCTTACTCCGTAGTTATTAGCTGTGAAGAGCTTTTAACGTGGTTCAAAATGGTTGTATACGTGAAGAGAGCTGTTAATTAGCATTGCTTCTCGACTGAGAGGCAGCTTCTCGACGCGATTATTGAAGCTGGCGAGTTAACGAGCTAACGAGCTAATGACCCATATCATGCAGTAGACTTGAATCTAGCGAGATGGTCAAGGTTCCATACCCTTTTCTTTCCATCTATATCATTCATTTATTTGTTTATTTACAAGTTATTTAGCGTGGTTAGATCCGCCAGTGGGCATCCCGTCCGGCACTCTCCCTCTTCCCTCCTCCAGCACCGCCCATACCACCAGCACCGCCCATACCACCAGCACCAAACATCTCACGCCGCTCATGCCGCTGCTGCTGCCGCTGCTGTCCTTCATCACCCCCCTCCACCTCCCTTTCGGCCTCTTCAATCGGTGTCCCCGTCTTTACACCACCAATCCCACTTCCACCTCCCTCATTTCCATTCCCACCTCCATCATTTCCATATCCAACCCCACCACCTCCCTCATTCCCATTCCCACCTCCGTCATTTCCATATCCAACCCCACCACCCCTCCCCTCCCTCTGCCTCTTCGACACCCGCCTCCCCCTCAGACTCTGCAGCCGCATCACCTCGCGCACCCTCTCCCGGTCGAGCGGGTCGATGCTCCGTCTGTTGGCCGCTCCTGCCGCTCCACCACCCAAACCCAAACCACCCAAACCACTCAAACCATTCAAACTATTAGGGCTCGTCGGGCTCGTCGGACGAGGATACGCAGCATGGGCAGTCTCCTCAATCGTGCTCGTGCCCGCCAGCGCGGCGACGGCGGGCGAGGTGAATGTGTTGGTCAGCTTGGTGGCGTGCGGGTATGTGTCGGTGCTGCCGTGGCCGTGCTTGCGTCTGGTGGTGCTGCTGTGGTGCATAGCACCACTGCTAATATTATTATTATTACTATTATTGATGTTATTGTTATAATTATTCGTATTGATGTTATTATTTCTGTTGACATTCCCAAAACCGTCGTTGCGGGCAAAGTCGTCCACCGGCGAGGGATGGTTCAGGGCTTCGATGGCACGGTACTCCCGGCTGAGCGTGTCGCTGAGGCCGTGGTGGTGGTGGTGGTGGTGGTGGTGGTGGTTGTGAGACGCCTTCTTGGTGCCGCTCGTCGCCGTCGTTCTGGTGCTGGCGTGCCGGTTCGGCGGCAGCTGGCCGTCCTTGTCCTTTTCCGACGTCAGCGTGGCCCAGGAGTCGCCGAGGGGGTCTCTGGCGCCGTCCATCAGGTTGGAGGTCTGGATGTTGTCGAACTTGGGTAGTTTCGGTGGGTTGTCGTTGTTGTTATTAATAATATTATTATTATCATCGTAGCTCTCGCTCTTCTCCCTGTATCCACCGTCAAAGGTATCACCATCTTTCTTATCTGTGCCATCGTTGTCATTCTCATCGTCATCATCGTCATAGTAGTCCTCGTCGTCGTCTTTATTATCCGGACAAAGCCGGCCCCGCTCCTTACCCTCTTCAAACTCCTTTCTTGCCTTTGCAGCCCAACCATCATCCACTGCTACGGTATACGATGGCTTCGCCTCGCTTCCCAACGGCGCATCGCCACCGCCTGGCCCATAAATCGGAATCTTCCTCAACGCCCACACCAGCGCACACATAAACTTCGACCGGTGCTGCGCTCTCAGCTGATCGTTGTGCCAGTTCCCCTTGTACCTCAGCTCCACCCTCAACTCCATCTTGTCCATTGCCGTAATATCGACAACATCCACTTCCACCACAGGCTGGTAGACACGCGCATTTGCGGGCCGAGCGACGAATTTGCGGAGCTCCATTTTTAGCAGTTCAAGATCGCCAAAGGACGTGGCGAAGCTGACGTTGACGCTGACATTCTCACGCATGGCCCGGCTGCGCGTCACATTCTCGACCCAGAGGTTGTTGAGGACAATGTTGGGGATCTGGACAGCCTTGCCGTTGGCGACGCGCTTGAAATTGGTATAGAGCAGCGAGATGCGCTCGACGGTGAGCTGCTCGTTGTTGATGTCGACGCGATCGCCAATGTCGTACGGATGCTTGACAAACAAAAAGATGCACGAGCCAAGTACTTCCTGAGCGCTGACGGCAAAGACAAAGGAGAGAGAGAGCAGTGCGGTGCCGGCGGTGGCAAGCGTGGTGACGAAGTTTTCGTTGAGAAAGGCAACTGTGGTTTTGTAAGCTTCAGCGTACCTAGTGAACGATGCTAAATGTCAATGTTCAAGAATGCTTACCAAGAATAAAGACGCAAATGACAAAAACAATCAAAGTCAACAGCCGGTTGAGCACATTAATCGCCTGGTCGATATTCTGCATGCTCTGCACCACCGCGTTCCGCTCTCGGCCAATCTCAACCACCATGTGAATCATCTCCTCAAGGCTAATGTCGCCATTGCTGTCACGATCCAGAGCAGCAAAGGCTTCTTCAGCCTCACCCTTGCGATCGTTGCCCAGCAGCTCAACGATATCTTCCTTGTATAGCGCATCCTTGCCCTGTTCGACAAAAGACATCCAGATGCGCCGTGCAAGTGCTTCACAGGGCCTGGCCTTTTCAAGTGCCTCGACGACGACTGAGTGAGCTGATGTAGGATTGAAAACTTGCATGCCGGTCAGTTCTTGAGCGACGTGGCCAAACACTAAGAATCAGTTAGCCAGGGCAAGTTATTCTACCAGCAAGATTTCAGATGTCTGCCTCTACCTACCAGAAGTGACCTTATCACCTAGTCTGCCGACATCGTGAATGAGCTTCATCGGTGTGGCAGTCCCTGAGCCAGCCGGTCCGGTATCGAATTTGCCCAGCGTCAGATTCAGTATGCCATCAATGATATAGTCCTCTTCAGCAAATTCGGGACAGTATGCGGGAAAGAGCTTGATTGAGGCGTCGTATAACATGCTCAACAGCGCCACATTGCGTTTTGACTCTCTAATCTTTCCGTCAAATTGCGTGCGATGGTAGTTGATTGTGATTAACTGGATTATAAGCCTTTCAGCCAAGAAGATGAGTGATGCTATGAGAAATGCTGTAAGGATACGGTTCATGATTGTCTGCCATCCTCTCATCTCGCCTGACACCGGGTCCTCCCGAGCTCGTCTAAGCGTATCGGGGTTGCGCAGCATGAGCTGTCGTTATCAGCAAACAATCTGCGCGAGCCAATATGCTCAGCAATGCTTACCGGTGCAAAAGTTGCCAACGAGGTAGCAGTCCAGCCCACAACAGAAAGAGGTATCTCCAATGCCGTGATTATCGCCGCATACTTTCGCACGCCGGCGCTAATGGCACTCATGAAGAATAGGAATATCTTTGGCAGTAATTTGGCCCATAACTTTGATATCCATAAGCTCACCCAGACTGACGCATTCATTATTAGCACCATTCATCTTCCTGATACTAAGTAAAGAGAGTTCATCTTCATAATACAAAGTAAAGAGAATTCAACTCACCTATTTCTAGCCATGTAAACAACCAAACAATGCTGACACCACCAATCCGAGCCTTTCTGGCCGATGTCGCTCCAATGACAATCGGAACGGCAAGCGCACCCCCCAACGGAAACACATAAATAAAATAACGGGTGATGAGGCTAAAGTGCAGTATCCGCTGATATATCCGACCCATCCGCGTCAGAGCCGGCACATCATCGCCATTGCCCGAACGCAAATCCTTCCCTTCCGACCGTCTCTTCAGCACCCTCCTCTTGCCTCGATGCCGATGAAAAAGACCATTCTTTTCCGCCATGCCGATATTCTTCTCTACAAACGTCGTTTCCGAGCCGTTGCCGTTCAATCCATCTTTCGACGTTGGCTGAGGATGATACGGATCTGAAGGATTATGGGTCACAACGGACTCTAGCGGGATGCCGTTCTCTTCAATTGACGGACGCTTGCCGGTGGCGGTAGATGGCATGTTCGGCTCGAGGTCCGGAAGCGGACTGAAGCCTTGACGAGAGTAGCCCTGCTGGACAAACGAAGTGGGTGATCTGACGGACATTTAATGCTGTCTGGACTGTGTATATAGCTCTGCGGGAGATGTTGCAGAATGGGTGCACGGTACACGCGTAGGACGAGCTGCCCGTTGCGTACAGACAGGATGAATGGCGAAACAGAAGCCTTGACCTGCAAAGGCTTCGAGAGATTGTAGTAATGAAGGTAATTGTAATTGTAAAGATTTTCTTTCTGCCTTAGGTACAATAGCTAATTTCGAACTGATCTGCTAACGGTTGAAGTCCTATTCCCTGACCGACTATGTTCAGATATGACTATTCAAGTCAATAATACGCTTTCATGGCATCTAAATGAAAGTACGACTGAAGAACTAATGAAAGGATATACTTTAGTATAAACAAAGGCAGGAAAATGAATGACAGAAGAACGACGAGAAAGAAGAGAAATATAAGAAAATGTTCAGCAGCAGTGGAATCCAGGGATGAAGTTGTCACTCTTGACCATTCAGAATTACGAACGCCTGGACCCAGAAAGGCCAAAACGGGCTTAACTTGTGGCTAACGTGGGGTCTCGATCAGGGCAGGGGAAAGCCCGTTCTTGGCGGCAGTCTTTGCCTCTTTTCGTTCTGGAATAGACACTCATTACTTTAAGACTATTCTTTTGAAATAATACTCCTATTACACTTGACGGCACTATAGGATAAGCCATCAGGCATCAACGGAGATAGAGAATAGCATTCATAATCAGAGACCACATAAAGATCACTGCTTGAGAATACCTGGCGAGGCTCGTCAACAGCAATCATCTTCATATCAGAATCATATCTGAGACCTTCCACTCTCTTGTCAGTACATTCCTGAAAGGTTCCGAGGACAACTTGAGAAGCTCATATAGTTTCGAAAGCAATACATCCCTACTTCATCAGATCGCCAACAGTTCCGGTCATCTCATCGCGAGACGTCAATACTTGTTATATACGCAAGCTTCGATATTAACCTGCAACCTCGCGCATCATCCGCACAATCATACTCAATCATGATGACGGGCTGTCTCTCCGACCCCGATCACCTTCACCAAAGGCCCGTTCCGCGGCAAAGCGTGATACGATATTCCATAAGCAAGACTGAACCATCACGACTTGAAACATGTCTGTGCACATCGAAAGCCGAAGCAACCAGATACTTTCCATCAGTAGTCTGTGAATCATTGACCATAGCACAACAATGCCAGTCTCATAAGCAAGAACTGTGCAGAGTAATCGAAGCCTATCATAAGACGTCTTCAGTAGAAGAGAACGTATCTGCAATCTTCTAGAAGAGCTTTCAGCATCAATAGCTTAATGCTAGAAGCTATCACCAATCTCGAAACGGACTAACAACAAGCACAGATACTCATGAGTACCTACAACATCGATGAAGATTCTATTTTTACACGTCAGTGGCTTCGTGCCTCTAAGAGTCACCAGTGTCAGCATTTGGCAGGCTGATGTACAGACAAGGCTTCTGACGCATTATCATTCAAACCCAGGAAAGTAGCGAACGCTATGTTGATGTTCGAATTATTTTCTTTTTTCACGAAGAAGCATTGACGTTCTAAGAATAGTGCTCCAACTCGTATTTATGGATTTGCCGGCACCAATTAATAGCTAACATAATTGACTAACGCAGGCACAGACAGCCCTGCGAGCGATGCCAAGTGTTGGGCAATCATCCTTTTCCATTAGGAGCTTCACCACGTACTCACAGTGAACGCTCGTGCTCTTGTCTTCAATTCTATTTTACCAATATTCAGGCTTGATGTTTTGTGGAGAAATTAGTTATTCCAAACCAGAACTGCAAATAAGGACCAAAGCTGTTTGCTGGTACTTTGTGGCCATGGCCTGTGATTTAGCCAGCTGGATGTTAACGATGCTGCACATTGTTGTATGTAAGGTATCTCCACTAAATAGACAACAGGTTGCTTGACGATTGTTCTCTTGTATATGAAAAATATGGAAAGAGTCATCTCCCCACAATTCATGTCCACGACTCGAGGCCACCCTTCTGTACTGTCCGAAGATCGACCTGACCAGCTCGAGCTTGACATAAGCGATAAAGCTGTTTTGGCTTCATATTACATCGTAATACATAGATTGTATCTTAACGAGAGCTATCATGAACAGTTCCCCTTCGTGTAACATAAGAATTGTACCATACCCTCTAAAAACTTGACAAGCAGATAGAGCGGACAATTTGACAGCTTAACATGTTGTTTAAGTTATATAAATGAAGCACATAATTCTCAAGCAGCCATTGTCACTGCGTCAGCAAGACTGAGCTACTTTTGACAAATCGAATAACATTCTCGTCAAATATATATACAAGTAAAGCCGGTCACTTCCCCAACACCTCAATACCTCGACACCTCAATACCTCAACTTGCCACGCCGACGATCGGGAATCGTCAGCTCCAACCACTCAGGCTTATCCCTCAGCTCAAGCCACTCCGCCTTCGGCCGGAAACACGCAGACCTCAAGCTCGTAAGGCTGAGGCAATCCTCTTCCGCGCCGAGACAGGACGTAGCTTCATTCCGGCTAAAGCCTTCGGGCACATCGCACGAAGCAGCGACGGCAGCGGCATCAGCAGCAGACCGAAGAAAGCCCTGCGAGTCGCATCTCTGGCTGTAAACACCGTTTTAGCAATCTCACTAGTGACAGGGGCAGATAAATGATTGCAAATTGTTCATTATATTTTCATGATAGAACGTACCCTTCGGGACAGCAGCCAACGCCTTCAACACACGTGCTTGACTGTTTTAATTTATTTTGTATTAGCGATAAGTCAAGACGAGATAAGAGTTATACACGATGCAGATGTGCTCTTACTTCAGGACAGCAACCACCACCACAGCATGCCTCATTTTCCGAGCAGGCCGTCTCGCCGCAGCACTGGTAGGGCCAGGGAACGCAAAAGGGCTGTCGATTTGACGGCTCGCATAGGTTATCTGTCATCATTTGCAAAGTAGCGTTAACATCTTCGGAAGTGATGATACCACCGTCACGCATGGCTCAGCACAATTTTTTCCCCAATGGATCAGCTCTTACCGGTAAAGATTGGACAGATCAGACCAGACTCGTATATATCAGGACGATTGAAAACGGTATCGTCGGTCAACTCGCTTGCATCAACGTCACGAAAGATGAAGGGACTCAGTTGTGACGAGCCTCTCTGCACGACTGCAAAAATTGTAATGAAGAAAGGTATGAACGACTTGAGGATCATGTTGATTTCAGACACTTCGCTAATTACGAATGTTGATAATTTTTCGATTTTATAAAATCAAGTCATAAGCAGATAGAAGAGTGTGAGATCAATGAAGGAATGACAAAGTTTAAAACGTTTAAATAAGTATAAAAGTCATTTTATGCCAGTACAACAGAGAAACCTGACGTTCTAACAACTCTTTTACGTAAGTGCATATCTTTGCACCGCAACATTTACCGTTAAATATTGAACATTGAACATCTCCTCTCCCTCAACCCTTGTTATTGTCACGTAACTGTAAAAGGGCTGCCAATCGCTCCTCTGCTCAGCTTTGGTCCATTAGCGGCGTAAGCTGCAGAGCTTTAGGTTTAAATTTCCAGTCTTTGCTTGGCTTCACGCCTGACTGAGAAACCTAATGAAGACAAGTGATTTACAACTTATACATGTCCTCAAGATACTGTAACATCCGACGTTGCAGTTCTAACAGTTGCCCATCTGTGATTTTCTGTGGTGATGACTTTTCAACACCATCTGCATTTGGCACGCCTTGCGACAGTCCCACCAGTTCTGGCCTGACATTAAAGAAAGGCACATTGAGCATTTTCAGCTCGGCTTTCATAGATTTCGACATATTCTGTGACGCTTTGTAGACTTTCAGGTCATACGCATGCAGTTCTTTCTCGAGCTCCTCCGCTGACTTGCAGCATTTAGTTAGTGCACACTACAGCTTCACCAGCACTTACTTGTTCTCCCTTTGCAGAGGAAACATCTCCACCTATCGCTTTTCTTTTAACATTTCAGATTTAGCGATGAAATATGTATTGCCCGGTGGTCTTACAGAACATCCTGAATTTTCCGCGAACCTTCCGCTCGCATCGACTGTTGCTCAATCAAAGCCTGTCTGCCCTCCCACCTAGCTGCTGATCAACATTATTTCTCTGCAATGTAGAAAACGCAAAGTGCAAACCATTCATTCTCATGCTTTATCTGATTATCAATCATCTATTTCCCAAAGCCTCAGTATCGTTCTCTCCGTGATATACGGATTACTACCTTTTGTATTTGCAGAGAAAACGACTTATTCTGGCTCGCAAGTCCATTAACAAATCTCAGGCCTTTTGACCATTCGATCAGATCTCTAGGATCGGGTTGACTTGCAGCAGCCTCTGTTTCTAGTGGACGGGTAGCTTTCTGTCGAGCTTCCTGATTCTGATTTGGTGGTGTAAAGGTACCGGGTGTGCTTGAACTTGAGCTTATGATAGGATTTGCATGAGCTGCAGCTACAGAATTATCCTGATAATACTGTTGATTTTGTGCAAAAGCTCTTTCGTGCTGATGCCAGTAAGGGTTAGTCTGGACGTGTTGCTCTAACGATCCATTACTCGGCGGTAGTAATTGTGAAGTGTGACTGTTCTGAGGCACTTGCTGCGCGTGAGATGAGAGGTTTTCTAGTATTGCAGCAAGATTGAGTGACTGCGCGTAGTTAGGATCCATGATTTGTTCGCTTTTGATGCGCTTTCGATTATATTGATCATTCTGTTGGATTTGACTTTAAGTAATCATCGTAAATCACTCCTCTTCTATAGATTCTAATTTCAATTTACTCAACAGTGATGAGAAATTTCATTTGAGTTTCTATTGCAAAACTGCCAGAAAAAGTCAGCTAAAATCATCCTTGGCGCAAATGCATCGAAGAAATAACTAGCACTGCGTCATACATTTGACCAAACTTTTTCACGAGTTTAGGGTAAACTATCAGAACTAAAACAATGCCCCCATCCGCAGCCGACGCAACGAGATTCACAGCTACTGGTCCTCACGCAAACGCCAATCAGAAAAGTAGCAATCCAATTCTCAAATATGCAGGGCCGGCACCTCCAGGAGAAACGCCGCAGCAGAAAGTCATAAGGCTGAGGGAAGCTGCCAGGCGAGCAAGACAGATTGAAGTTTCAACTTTTGACAAGGTTGTCTCGGTTGGGAGAGTATGGGCAGATCGTGTCCATCGTGGCACGGTTTACTTCCTTCTCAGTGCCACTGGTAAGTTGTTTTCTCTGCAGTCCTACAGAGAAACAAACTGGAGTTGAAAGGTAGCCCTGGTATTGCGCATTGCTGATTGTCGGGTCGAATAGCCCTCTCCGCCGTATACACAGTCTTCTCTATTTCGGACATGCTCATATACAATCGAAGGAAGCGAAAAGAGTGGACGGAACAGCAGGAGAGCAAACTTCTGACAGCATTGGAAAACGCGCATGAAGCCCGCAAACTTGGCACTGCGACTCCAGAACAGTTGGGTCTGTTGGAAATTGAGGAAACTGTCGACGCAACAGAAAGAGAACGGAGAGCGAAGGGTGGCACATTTCAGCGCGCGAAGACCTACTGGTATTCTATGTACTCAAACAATGGGCCCGCAGAGGCAGAGAGTCAAGATGCCCAATTAACTTCGAATACCACTTCAGAGAAAAGCACTGGTGAAACTGGAGTATTGAAAGCAGTAAAAGAAGCTACCGAGCGCAACCTCCCCTTCCCTTCAGACGAACACACAAGCGTCTTACAAGCTACGAAGAGCAATCATGAGAGACTTGATCTATCGGCAAGAGCTGGACCTTTTGACCGAGCGAGCGCTGAGATTGTCGACAATGCAAGAAGTTATTCAAGTAGTTGGTTTAGTTGGATCAAAGGCAAATGAAGTGCAGCGGTTATCCAAGGATGTACGTGGACATATGCTTGCTCAGATTTTCTATTATCACTTTTCACACGTATGGTATTTTTAGGCGCATCTGTGCAGTAGGAGAATCTATTATTTCATTGGTCGTTTTGGGTTGATACGGGAATGTAAGAATTTCTATCTCTAAGCTTCTAAACACCCAACTGCAGTCAGCATCAGCGACATATGTTCTGCTTGAAGCCACTTACTTCTATCCATTGTAGCACCCACTGTCTTACCGCAGCCCATGATAGTAGCCCGACAGTTGCAATGATGAATATGTACACCACTAACTGATCTTTGGTCGAGTCCCGCTCTGCGAACCAGATATAAGTTAGTCAAATGCTCTAAAATATATCATGGCCTCTTCTTACGAAAACATGTGGTAAAAACATCTTCATTCTTTGCGTCCTTGCATATGGGAAGGTTATAGTCGAGACAGAATTGACGATTGCAATCGTTGCACGTTCTGTGAGTATGTTTATCCGAAGTATCTTGTAACTTGGTCTGCGAAGACGAGGTCGGGTCTCCGTCTAAGGGGATGATAGTGCTATTCGTGAAGCAGGTACATTTGCAGAACGTGGTTGGCGCTATATGCTCACATCTATTAGCCTTGATCGTCCATGCTGTTGGAAGCTGCCATTACAAGCTGCATTAATAACTTCCGCCACAGACAGGAACAAGAAGACAAGTATCGCAATTTTCCAGAGGTACTCCATAGGTGTGGATCCAAGAAGAGGATGAGTAGTACTCAACTGATGCTAGAGCATGATTGCTGAGAATATTAGTTGAGATTATTGCGTGGCTTTCATGAAGAAGAGCATCGCGCTCCGAGTTGGGTTTGCACCGTTGCCAGCCGATCTTTGCCAAGCGTCGCACGAGCGATACGAGTATTTGCGGACGATGGTTCTACACATGTTAGCCATTCTCCAACTTAAGACATTATCGCCATTATGAAGTGCAACGAAGCTACAGCACTGCACCCTCGTTAGGAATGGGTCTCTACCCGCCATCTTTATCTTTGCTATGCCAACGCAAAAGAATTCGGTTCAGCAACTAAAGCATAAAGCTTCTGAAAGTATTGTCTCAGAACAACTTAAACGCCTACACATCACTCCCTTCACCCCACAGTTGTACGACTTGATCATTCCTGCATCATTACGAGACTCTACACAAAACGTTTCGTTTCATCATATCAAAACCTTTCCTGAGAACGCATACGGATACGCCGAACTACCTGTAATGGGCGCACAGAAGCTGAAAAAGCTCAACGGGGCAATATTAAAAGGACAGAAAATACACGTAACAGACGCCAGACCGGAAAAGAGAAGAAAGTCGTCCGAGGCTGAAGATGGTTCTGACAATGACGTAAGAGGAACAGTGTCGAAGCGGAGAAAATCCAAAAGTTCGCAAGACGACGATGTGATGATGGGAGTGGATTTACCTGAAAACAGACATGTCAAACGCGGCTGGGTTGAATCAGCCAAAGAGGGGAAGAAGAAGTCAACCAAGAAGAGTTCGGGGCGAACGAAATCGGAAGACGTTAGAACGTCTGGGATGCTCTTCCGTACCTCAGTTCCTCCTAATCGGTGTTCCATCTCGCCAAAGGCTGATAAACTACAAGACAAAGAAAAGAAGAGGAAGAAGGGTTCTCGGATCCAAGAGACAAAAGGAAGCGGCCGAAAGAAGATACGTAAAGATAACACAGCACTTGGCAACAAACCTGTATCCGAGCATGTCAAAAATGTGGGATGGATTGACGAGAAAGGTGAAGTGGTAGAACCGGAACGGCACAGTAACCGTGTAGGAACTACTCCGGCCTCCCGTGAGACCATTCCTACAACGGCACTCGATCAAAAGGACGCAGTAGTTACCGGTGAAGAGGATTCATGCTCCAACGAGATTTCAAAGGACAAAACGTCCCCTGACCTAAGCGTAAACTCCCCGTCAACCGCCAGCAAAGGGACAATATCTCCTACTCACAGACAACAATCTACAGCCTTGAATAATGAATTAGATAAGAAAAGATCTAGCCTTGCAACAAAGTCGACAGAGAAAGAACCAAAGCAACGGCAAGTCTCGTTTGCGCTTAGTGACCGAAAGCCCATTACTGAGGTGCCGATGCGTGATGGCGAAAGACCTGTGACTTCTACTGATAAGGAGGCGCATCCTCTTGAACAAATATTCAAACATTCAAAATCTACAGATAAGGGAGCAAAGCTGGCACCTATAAACACATCATTTTCTTTTTTTGATGAGGACCGGATTATGGATAGTGAACCACGGGATCCGCCACAGACACCGTTCACAAAGCAAGACAGGCAATTTCGACGAATTAGAAGTCCAGCACCAACCCCTGACACAGCGGCTGTTAATCGTAAGCACAAGTTACCATGGGAGGCTAAGAATGGCGATGCGAGTATTGTTAGTGAAGCGGCAGAGGACATGAATGAAGACCGTGAATTTAGCGAGGAGCTAGCACAATTGTCGGTGGAACATCAGAAGGATGAAGAAATTAAGAAAGGAGAAGAAAAGAATGAGAGCGATTTTGCAAAGTGGTTTTGGGAGCACAGAGGAGAAAACAACAGGGCCTGGCGGAGGAAGCGGAGAGAAGCGTTGAAGTCTGAGCGTCAAAAGATTAACAAGCGGTCAGGCTTCCAACGCCGCAATTAACGTTGCTTAGAGATCTTTTCTCATGTTCTAGAGTATATAAACATTTGCAAAAGAAATATATAATTGATCAATTCCCTTTGAGACTGATTGTTCTTTCGTTCAAGACTCAAGTGAACTTCCACGTGACTATAAGTGTTGGCTGCGCAACTGGTTGTTTATACTTCCCCTCTAACGTATATTATATTAATTGTTCTCCAAGCAATGATGGTTAGAACAAAAAGCGCTATTGCAAGGTTAAAGGAAAGAGAGAATCGTCTTTCAAAGTCATCTGATGTCGCAGATACAATTGCGTCTGCAAACCCAGAACAAAACCCTGGAGCTGCGTCTCCATCACATGAAAATGCATCAGCAACCGTATTACAACAGGAAGATGAAGATCAAGAACTGGCAAAAGCCACCACTTCACCAGAAAATAGCGACGATGATATGAGTAGGCCAAAATCTTCCATGGAACTCGTCGCACAAATAAGACAGATTGAGAAACAGAATAAAGAAAATATGCTGACGCGAAAGGCTTTCAACGAGCGTCAGCCGGATGCGCAACGGGTAGAGTGGGATGATCAGACCGAGGAATCCAAAAGGACCGTTCCGCCTAGAAGCTATCAGAAGCCAGAGAAAATGCAAGAAAGACGTAACGGTAATGAGGAGAGCGGCTCATCTAGTGATGATGGCGCATTCGAACAAGATTCAAGACCTCTCAAACCTGGAAGACGGAGAGAACAGCTGCATGAAACGCGCCGTCGCCCTATAAACGTAAGAGAACACGAGTCTTCTGCGCAACCGCAAGATGATCGTGTCTCAGGTGATGTGGCTTCTTCAGACGACACTGAAGGTAACAGAGGACGATATGTCAAGGCATCACAGTATAAGCTGGTCAACCATGCGGCGAAAGAGTCGTTTGCTCTCAATGCACCAAAGCAGCCTCAAAGTCGACGAGCATGGAGTGACGAAGAAGTAGAGGCTCTCATGGAGTACATGGATGAGTATGGTTGTAGCTGGGCAGCAATAAAATCTGCAGATGCAGATAGAGGGTTCCTGGTCAGAAGAAGCCAGGTTGATCTGAAAGACAAGGCAAGGAATATGAAGTATGATTATTTGAAGTAAGTTAAAGTGTCAAGAAGATCGATTATGTCGTTATTACTATTTTTAACACTGCTTCAGGGTAGGAGTCGGAATGCCGTCTAGTTTCGAAAGAGTCTCGCTCGGGAAGAGATATGAGGAGAAGCTGAGAGACATGGGACTTGTCGTTTAATTGTCGTGTACAGGTTACATGAAATATCTAACATTTCTCCTTGTTCGCTTATAGTTTTCACGGATTTGATCAGAGAGATACCCACTACACAGAAGATGAGGACTTGAGTATGTATGAATGTGGTTTTGATGATAGTAGTGATATTTGTCTTGTAAATATTCTCTTTGGCACATGCAATACATACCAACAATAGATTCTATTCAAGGCAACACTCATGTATCGACTGACATAGAACTTCCAATGCATAGCATGCAAATCCTCAGCGTAAGAGTACCCGATTCAGTAAACTCTCCATTATTGATACAACATGAGCAAAGTAAGCTTTACCATTCTTACACGCGTCATGCAATGCTCAATAAGCCGGTCGGGAATTTATAACAAATAAATGCTGTTGCGTTCTTGGCATCGAGTAAAAAAAGTTCATGTCGATCTGCGCCAAGCAAAGTAATTTTGTTTTGCGTTCAACACAATATTTGGATGAATTTTCTTCTCTGTTTGTCCATCTCACTTGTGCTTTCTTGTAGAAGTGGCCATTGAAGATTGCCTATTTATCTTGACCGGTACCATTTCGGATCACAGAGCTGCTGAGAAAATAGTCGTGGTCAATCTTTGGTAAACTCCTGTCGTTCGTTCAAGCTCGCCAGTCATGTCTTACGGTGGCGGAGGCTACGGAGGTTCCCGTGGTGGTGGAGGTGGTTATGGCAGTAATGGCTATTCCAACGGGTAAGCAAGACCTGTCACAAATACAAGATTGAGATGATTTTGTTTTGAACTTGAAGAATGTATTTCAATTTTAAAAATTGAACCTACTCTATCGCGGTGATACAAGATTTTTATTTTATTATATTCGCAAAAATTTACATGAATGAGAAATACTTGCGCATGCTTAATTACCTCATAGCTATGGCGGAAGCAACGGTTATACGAACGGTTCGAACGGATACAGCAATGGAGGGTATGGAGGAGGATATGGAGGAGGCGGAGGCGGAGGAGGATACGGTGGTGGGGGTGGCGGCGACCGTATGTCGAGCCTTGGAGCGAATCTACAGAAAATCAATTGGGGTAGGCAAAATCTATTGTACAAGGTGTTCATACTAACAACCCATCAAAGACATGAACAACCTTCCGAAGTTTGAAAAGGCTTTCTATAAAGAACATCCAGCAGTTGCGGCAAGATCACAGCCAGAAGTTGATGCATACAGAAAGCAAAACCAAATGTCTGTACAAGGACGCAATGTTCCGAAACCAGTCACAGCATTTGATGAAGCAGGATTTCCTGGCTACGTAATGAGCGAGGTTAAGGCGCAGGGCTTTGAAAAACCAACAGCTATCCAGTCACAAGGTTGGCCTATGGCTTTGTCTGGACGTGACGTCGTCGGAATTTCCGAAACGGGATCGGGCAAAACTTTGACATATTGCTTGCCAGCAATTGTTCATATCAATGCTCAGCCCTTATTAGCTCCAGGTGACGGTCCTATTGTCCTGATCCTTGCTCCCACACGTGAGCTTGCCGTTCAAATCCAACAAGAAATCAGCAAATTTGGCAAATCGTCTCGCATCAGGAACACTTGTGTATATGGTGGGGTTCCCAGAGGTGCGCAGATCCGCGATCTCGCCAGAGGTGTTGAGGTTTGCATTGCGACCCCTGGAAGATTGATTGATATGCTGGAATCAGGCAAAACAAACCTACGACGTGTGACATACTTAGTGTTGGACGAAGCTGATCGTATGCTTGAGATGGGATTCGAGGCCCAGATAAGGAAGATCATAGGCCAGATCCGTCCAGACAGACAAACTTGCATGTGGTCTGCTACTTGGCCAAAGGAAGTTCGGCAGCTCGCGTCTGACTATCAAAATGATTTTATCCAGGTCAATATCGGCTCGTTGGATCTTTCGGCTAATCACCGTATCACTCAGATCGTAGAAGTTGTGTCAGATTTTGAAAAGCGTGATCGTATGACAAAACATTTGGAAACTATTATGGACACTGACAGAAACAACAAAATCTTGCTATTCACGGGTACAAAACGTGTAGCAGACGACATCACAAGATTTTTACGCCAAGATGGGTGGCCCGCCTTGTGTAAGTTGAATACTGTTTGTTCAGGACTTGTGTCTCACTATTTTCCAGCTATACACGGAGACAAGCAACAAAACGAGAGAGATTGGGTGCTTAATGAATTCAAAACTGGGAAAAGCCCAATTATGGTAGCTACGGATGTTGCTTCCCGTGGTATTGGTATGAATACGTCGCACCTGTCATTGCTATCTAGCCCAATTGTATCATCCCTTCGCCACGTTCCCTCTTGCTGTCTCATGGCCGTTGTGTGATTTAGGTGGCTCTTCGCATTTGCGCATGTGCGCCTTGCGCTCATGACTGCATCCAAGATACCCAACAATGCTTGCTAGCTTTCTTTTGAGATCATTGGACACTCACCGGGGCGAAGAAATGATATTTCGCCTGGCGTTTGTACTGCGTCTGCTTATCGTAGAGAAGCGACTTGTTAGTCGTAACTCACTTAGGTAACGCCCCCAACGGTTCTCCATTGATTGTAGCATTTTCTTGGTTACGGGTTGGATGCCATGATGTTGCCATAGTGCAAGGAAAATCCTATGCACACTATGTGATGAGACAGCGATTGTTATTACATTCCATGTGCTTTGGTCATTTGTTTCTGGCGTTGCTAACATTATCCAAACTGAAGACGTTCGAGACATAACACATGTCATCAATTACGATTATCCGAATAACTCGGAAGATTATGTGCATCGCATTGGTAGGACTGGACGTGCTGGAGCAAAGGGTACTGCGATTACGCTATTCACAACCGAAAGTAAGTAGACTCCAATTGAATAGTAAATGAAGGTACCTAACACTTTGGGAGACTCAAAACAAGCTCGAGACCTAGTTGCTGTTCTTACAGAGTCACGACAACAAATAGATCCCCGGTTACATGAGATGGCGCGCTATGGTGGCGGAGGCGGCGGTGGCCGCTGGTCAAGCAGAGGCGGTAGAGGTGGTCGCGGAGGCGGAGGCAGTACGTTTCAAAGTAAGATTCGACGACCTTAATTCATGTTTAACAATTATTGCAGGCTTCACAGGAGGTAACAGCGCTCCTATAGGTCATCGCCGCTGGTAGTCTGCAAATTCAGTGTCTAAAATGATCCAGAGCAAGTTCTGTTTCATTTTTCTTGTTCGGCACACGTCGCACATCAGGTTCGATTTTTCTATTTACTTTCTATTCTATTTGGTACATCTTCAGACCTTTGAGTATCTTAGGCATTGGCCTAGATTGAAAATATTGCAAAGGGATTTCATAAATAAAGATTGCTAGAAAAGTGTTCCAAGAGGTAGATGTCTCCTGTGTGGTAGATTTTATATTGTAGTTTGATTACTCTTTTCTTTCGTTCGAGTTTTACTAAATAAATTGCTCTTCTACAACTTTGAAAGATGAGGCTGTGTCTGTAGTGAAGTTTGTAATGCTGTTTTGATATATTATGTTTCACTTTTAGCTTTAGAATATTTAGTATTACGCATTTGGGAAGTTGCCAGAATCGTTGCAAGCATAGTGGACTGTTCACTAAATTATTTCATGATGGCAATCCTTGCGTTTGCTACCATCTATTAGACTGCCTGGAACAGCCTATCCGCATAGAGAATCCTTACTACATATATCAGTTCGGGCTAGTGAAGATTCATCAAGAAAGTCACGTGGAGCACACATTTTTGTGAAAATTGTTACATGATTTTATAATTTGAAATTTCCAATAGTGTGAGATTCACAATATAATTATTTACACGGTAACTGATACCGGTGGGTGAGCAGTTGCTCATTAGGGATTTTTGAAGGATGAAAATCCTCCCATTCGCACGTCTGTAAAGAGACAGAAATGTATATTCGACCAAGACATTGACCTGTCATTGAAGAACGACAGTACTAATTGATAATCTGGCAATGATCTTGAAAGAGTAGCTAGCTTTAGAGGATGTCAAAAAGAAAAGATGAGATCTGAAGACTCCTGATTCCTGACCCCGGGACTTTTGATTGGGATTCGTCAGAAAAAGTACTTATACTGTACTTTTGCAGACGTTTTCAACAACCTTTCTGCTACATCGGCTTTTTACAACGTATTTTCCAACGAATTGACGAAAATGCCCTTATATGTTCCAAGATACTTTTACGAGAGACATTAGTGCAGGCTTGTACCTCAGATGGTTATTGAGAGGCTGGGTATTGACTGGGGCAAAACAAAGATGGAAAATGCCCCGCTCCAGGATCGAGCAGGCCCTCTTCGCTAAAGCAAGATTTTTGAACGGCGATTCAACATCCAACCGATGAAGAGATTTTTGTGATGGTTGGCAGGAACGTGAACAACCCCGGCACTTCAAGAAGTACAGATTGCAAGTACTGTATGTTGTGAACGTGCTTCCAGGGACATTGATATGAGAAAAAGTTTGCAAGGAGGAGAAAATAAAAACATATACACAACACAGAGTGTGGCTTGAATGAGTACGTGTGAATAATGCATGAGCGGACAGCAGAAAGAATCGTACATGCAGCGATAAAGCATACTGTAATATTGTTGTCCTTCGGAGACTTCCAGCCGCGAATACGGAGATTACTGCATGTGCTGTTAGTACGACTAATTAAGAGTTTGCTCAAAGATTACGAAGCAATCGGCTCACAATTCAAGTTATTACATACGCATTCTATGTAATGTTGATCCATCATGGAAAAGATCAAGCTAATAGCAGGAAGATGCACGTCTGCGCTCTTGCTTGTCTTCCCTTCGTGTCGGGTTCATCTTAAACTTCATTACTGATTGATTGAGATCCTAATCAAAAGCCTTTCTGGCAAATATCCACAAATAACAATCAACATGTTTCATCGACCTTGAGATGCTCTAATGGCGTCCTTTCTGTACCGCGCAGACATCATACGTACCATACAGTTTGCTGTGCATAGAGTACGGAGTACTACGTTATAAAAGTGCAAAAATCACGCCCATTGAGCATTACGCGCTCAGAACCGATTGAAGCAAGATAGGGTGCGCTAGTTCCACATTACAGTGTCGAATATTCAACGATCCAACACCATGCATCATGAATGATTTCCCTTCCCGCCTTCACAAATTATAGGGAATATCAGTCACAGTACTGCATTTACCACTGTTGCCCTGATGCATCTTAAACCGCTACACATGATGCGCCCTCCAACATGGTGGAGCTTTTCTAAGCCGCTTCGGCTGCATGTTTGATCTGGTCTTATAACTTACAGTTATCATATTCCAATACTCGCTTTTTCATTGATTGAGGAATCTAAAAGCATCCACCCGTCTATCTACGGCGGAAATAGTACTCACGCCGCGTACAAAAGTCAATGGAAATCCTGCGAAAGAAGCGGAAGCGACTGCTTCTGTGTAATTCATCATGCGTATGTGCGGTATATAATCGTGTAAGAATGCAATCAACTGCTTTGCATGGATATGATTTTTGATTTGACGCTTGTGTAAGAACTAAGCAGTACAATGCGAAGTATGCGCTTCGACAAGACAGGTGTCGGCAAAGAACTTGCTTTCAGCTGACGAGAAAGGGAATCTTCTTCGCGTTGCAGCTGGAGCTCGCTTGATTCGATTGGAGTTGAGCCAATGATGGCTGTACAACAACACAACATATTTATAACCCCTGCCTTTGGCGATGCTTCGATTCACCGATTGCAGCATTCATGACACACAATGGAATGATGTCGATTGAGATACAAAATGTGAGTATGTCACATTCGTTACCGCAATCTCTTTTCTGTTCCCGTGGGATGGAGTGTGACAGTGTGTTGATACGCCACTTGTATGTAGGATGGGTAGAAAAGCTTAAGTAGTGCAGACGTTAATACTCCGCCAGTCGAATACGAAGAACCTCTTTTGCACAGGAGTGGCCTAAACGCATGTGTGTACATTCGTGCACACTCTTCCAACCACGCTTCTCATTCCAATACTTTATTAGTCTATAACCTTAAATTAAGCCTTCTGTCATACTGTACGATGTGTGGAGTACATACCGTAGATTGGATTCTTCATGGAGCACGCGGTCGGCTACGCTTCCGGATCCCAGGGATCTAAGACTGCGTCATCCTTCAGCAGAGCTTAATGAGAGCTCTTGACAGAGAGAGACACTTCATCAATTGCAAACAAGGATCGAATACTTGGTATTACGGAGTACTCTGCATTCTTTGCCCGCTTTGCAACCAGATCTGTGGCTATGAGCTGGACATGTCTTGTATCTGCATTCGACATCCCTGCCAGAAAGGACTTGAAAGCGGCCTCGGAAGCATATTGATAATATGTGATATCAGCATTGATCACTGTTGAGGGGTTGATGCTTATTAAAGGCTGCAGAATCGAGGCGTCTGCCTTATCACATCAATTTGGCCGTTGCCAGTCTCCGCTGCCATCCTATACTACTCCGTACTACCTCAAAAGTGCCAGAGTGACTTGAAATACTTTGTATAGGTATCAAGAATCAACTCTTTCAGTTTCCCCGTCTTGTGCTGACAAGGCAAAAATTGGCTGATATGTGTGGCGGAAATGTCTTCGAAAGCCATCATGACGAACGACTGAAGAAGAAAATTGCAAAGTAGCGGCCAGTCATTGCAGCGATGGAAAACATCAGGTGTAATAGACTACACATAGCATAACTGCACCAAAGAAAGCCAACGGGTTTCACTGGTTTACACGGTGCACTTCACCGGAGACAAACGCCCAGACGAGCATAACGTCTGCCAGCTCAGTCCGCCTAAACTCGTGTACAGAGTACATACAGCACGTGGAAGCATCTGCGGGCTGCCGGGCTGTAAGATATTGTATTTCATGTTGTCCAACGGCAACATATTATTTCCGCTCCTCTTCGTTCGTCTTTCCATTCCGCTTGCAGGATGTCTTCCGCAGGCATTGTGAGTGAATATCTTCAATTCATTAGCCCTGTACGCGAGGCATGATTTGCTCGACAGAGGCTCCTGAATCACGAGGCTTTGTTGTAGATACGATAGCTTCTCAAACGTTTCTGTTGCTTGTCGCCCCTGACAGTCATAAATTTGCGGACCGACGGCTCTTGTAGCGATCTGGCGACAACGTGTGGCAACATTGTCGAATCTGATAAATCTTGATCAAGTTTGCCTTTCATAGCGACAATTCGGTAATGATGATTAATAGTGATGGCAGACATATATTTTTAATGTCAACACTGAGAGAGAATGTGTGTACCGTGTTGTGACGACGTACCTCAAAGTCTCAAAATTGATTGCTGGGCACTGCGGTGAATTTTTCTTCGATCGGTGAAGTGCCTGCCGTGTTCTCTGTCAGCACCAATCGCCACACAGTGAAAATTAAAGATCAATAAGAGTGGGAAGTGATCTTCTTATTAAGAAGAGTTTTCAATATTTCTCTCTTCCTTTGAAGAATCTACATAACAATCACACAGCTGCAACTACTCTTGCATTCACATTTCAGCACCTTATTCTCACCACCACGTCGGACTTTCAACATTAGATTCCCACCTTGAGGATACGATACAAGCTTCTGCTAGCTCCGGCTCCTGTGCTTTAGCTGCCGCCAATCGTGAATCTCGGCCAGGCTGTTGGAGTCTGGGGTTTTTGCTCGGGTACAGCTTCGATACTTTACTAGTACAATCAGGGTGATGGTATGATTTAGTTTCAGCATCAAACTAATCACTCCAGATTCGCCCTTGACCCACTCTGGGAATCAGTCCACTCAAAGCATTCGACCCTGACACATGAATCCAGTATCTTGGGAAGAAGCTTAATTTTTCATTTTGGGGCCCAGTAATTGCCATAGCTCCATCCCGTCAATCTTCTGGTCTCCACAATCAGCGCTCTAAATCTACATACCGTTTTCTGAAATCTGCATCCCATACTATCGACTTCCTAGCAACCAACACTAGGAACCTCGTATATCTGGGTCAACCGAAAATCATCCAGTCACTAATTAATACAAAGCGCATGTACAGCCTGCCATCTTGCACTACGCCTTACACTACACACTACAAACTGCCATCCTTCCTGATCCAGTCGAAGACGAAAACAAAAGACGCATTGTGTTTGGATTACGACTATTCGTCTATAGTTCAGGCTTAGACTCAGATCTTAACATTCACATGATCGCCAACTAGCTGCTTCACGGTTTCCGATCAAAGATCATACCTGGACTTGCTGTGAAGTCAGGAGCCTCACGCACGGCATTCCATCACCTCTACTCGACAAATTCATCCCTGCTTTATTGAGATCTAAATTATCAATTTGTCATCGATTTCGGCGATCTTTGAGTTTAGTCATTTACAAAAGTCAAAAAGAAGAATATTGCAAAGGTAGAAACATTCAAGTAAATATCGTTGACGATCCGGTCTCTGAAGCCGAGCAGTTGTGGCACTGTTAGCGTGCTTCTAAGCCAAAACAAAAACAAAGGTTCCATTTCAAGTTTTTGCTCAGTATTATTATTAGCTGGCAGCTCGACCTGTACCGGTCAACACACTGACTGGCAAGATCGTTCCGCTTCGTTCCTCAAGGTTCATTATAGGCTGTCGTAGGGAGCTCTGATCATTAACCGAACGAAATATCGGATACAGGAAGGTAAACGTTCATTTATCTATTTGATAACCATTGAAAGTGGTTCGACATATCTTTCTTTGAAGCGACTTCAAAAACTTAAGAGACACTACTGGTCAAGAGACTCGGGTCAATCTCTCTGCCGTCGTTGACACAACGTCGCTAAAAATATAAGCTGTTGAGGGGCTCACTGTTCAAGGTTTTTAGCCAATACTGCTTTAGGACTTGCCACCAACTTCCCTTGGCTGAGCACGCGCCACTGACTGGAAAAAGCCTTCCTCTCACTGGTCTGGGTCGGGGTCGTTTCCACCATTGTCATTGCTCTTCGCGAGGTGCTATTTAAATTACTCCGTACAAAGGAGAGAAGAGGGAAAGCACTGAGAGTCTGGTTATCTTACTCGCCCCCAGTTCCGCGGGCTCGTTCCCCGCAAGCAATTCTTCTATCCTTTCCCGTCACAGTACACATCAACGCCTGCATTGTCTTCCTTACGCATTGTCATCTTCTTGTTTGGTTCACCAATCTCTCTTCGGTCTCGAAACTGGAATTAATTAGCCCGATCGTCTTTTTCGTTGGCTACCAGTCGGAGCGTTGGAAAGCTGCGTTGTTTTCATTTGATAGCGAACACTCCATAATATTCACAGTATACAAAGCGCATATTGCCGTAGAATTTTTCTTCACCACCACTACTGAATACGTACACAGACATCAACGGTCGTGTCTGCACCTTCTCTAACACGTCTGCTACCATCTAAAACTACACCAACGGAAGACTTGGCGAACCCGCTGAAAAGTTCGTTGCCGTGCGCCGCTTAGTCTAGCGATCGAGCTAAAAACACTCTTCTGAGAAGCATCTGCAAATCATTGACCAGGCTGGGAGTGCGCCGTCTCTCTTTTCTCTGCCCTCTCGCACTTAGGCGGGCACTTCTTTTCATTCATTCAGACTACATTGTGCCTGGCCTAAGACACCAAGCTCGTCGACATCGTCATCCGGTTAGTCTTAGCTTTCTTTCATCTGCCGGCAGTTCTTCGATCTGTTCAAAGCATCCTTTCCGCGTCTGTTGGCTACGAGCTGGACACGTCCATACTGGTCAGGATTACAGATAGACGAGAAGGACCAGCGTGTTGGTTCGATATAGGCTGTTTCTAGTGAAGTTAGTCAGATTGCTCAAAATAATCGCGAAAAAGCCTTGGAAGACTGCTGGTGTGAATACGGCCATATTAGTCTTTCTGGCAGTAGCGTAATTCGATCTTCGCTGACGGATGACCTACTGGATCATGACTGAACAGGTAGCTGAGGATCAGTCAACACTGCACGCGCAGCCGAATACTCCGGTGTCTCCGGGTGCAAAGTTTGACCCCAAGTCAAGCATACACACCGGGTCCATGGACGGGCGGCAGCCGGCTTATCAACAGCCAGGTTTGACTTCGCCCTATCCCCAATCATTACAGGAACACGATTCTGAAACCTCATCTGCAGATCAAGGTTCTGCGCCCTCAGCAGCAGCGGCGGCAGCGGCCGTTGCTGCGGCAGCACATTACGCGCCTGGCCAGGACGGTCGTCCCTCTAACTTCTCGTCAGCGGCGACGCCGACGTCAGAGTACGGGCTGAACCCGCCTTCCGCACGATCGGCTTCGTTTACGGAGTACGGGGGAGGAGCGGCGGCAGCTGCGGCGGCGCAACAGCAACAGCAGCAACGCTACCATTCAGCCGCAGCTGGCCAGAGCGGTGGTGTTGGAGGAGGTATGGCAGCACAACAACCACCACCACCAACAAGTCCGTCCATGCCTCTTATGCCTCATGGCCAGGCAGGCAGCAATGGCATTGACAGCATAAAATCTGACACGGACCTTCCCATAGATCCTTCGATTGCGGCGCAGACAAGCCCTACCTATCCCAACCCAACCGGCCAGTACTCTCCCTATACTCCTCAGCACGAAATGTCCCACTTCCCACCACATTCCGGCACGCCCGGAATCTATCAGCGACCGGAGTGGGCAGGGAGTTATCCGCCTCACCAGCCACCTCCCCAGCACTTGTACGGGCATCCTTCGGCAACGACGGGTCCTCCAACCCCTACAATGGTTTCCCCTGTAGCAAGGCCACCAGGTGTGCGTAATACGTTCATGTCTTTGTTTGGTTATATGCGAGCGTTGTCCGTCGACATCTTCCAACTCTAACGAGCCTGATCTATCTATCTTTCTTCTTCTTCTTCTTCTTCAACTTTGAGAGTAAAGGGATGCTGATGATGCGTTCTTGCAGGGAGGCCACCCACTTTCAACAGTGTATTCATTTGTCCCCATTCCTGGTGCTCAACAGCAAAAACGACCAAGGCGGCGATATGAAGAAATAGAGCGCATGTATAAGTGCGGCTGGAATGGATGCGACAAGGCATATGGAACATTGAATCATCTCAATGCCCACGTGACGATGCAGTCTCATGGGCAGAAACGAACTCCTGAAGGTACGTATGCAGATTATTATGTGATTTCTGTCGTGAGTGAGCTACTTTGTAAGAACGTACTTCTTCTTGCATCCTTCCTTGGCAACGGTTGCCAAACAGTATAACCTTTCACATTCAAAAAGGCCGTGAAGGTAAAATGTGAAGCCGATACACTGTAGAGAGTGTGATATGAGGAGAGGGAAGAGAGATGGAAAAGGGAAGAAATATAAGCGTTAACCGTGTAGAGCCTCGAATGCACCCCAAGCATTACCTTACATGGGACGTTTGAGATGGTGCCGACACTAAGGTCTTAGCCAGTACCGAGACACTGGCACGCTAAAATCTTACATGAACTCTTATCGTTCCTAGCAGGCTTTTCTTTCTTGAACTTTATGATTCATTGTTCCTCAGCTAGACTTTTTCTTTTGTTTGCAGGCATGTTTAGTCGTGTAGAGGCATTGCTAACATGCATTTCGTCCTAACAGAGTTTAAAGAAATTCGGAAAGAATGGAAGGTGAAGAAAAAAGAGGAAGAGGCTCTACGCAAAGCCGACGAGGAGCGGCGTTTACAAGTACATGCACGCGCAGCAGCTGAAGCAGGAGGAAGCGGTGGAGCACCTGGCGGACCGCCGG
This sequence comes from Trueperaceae bacterium, assembly GCA_965214995.1. Lineage (GTDB taxonomy): Bacteria > Deinococcota > Deinococci > Deinococcales > Trueperaceae > CBDCCT01. Next base: position 155,536 of record CBDCCT010000002.1, on the reverse strand, counting down.
GCCCTCAAGATCAAATGTATGGGCAGATGCGACACCCGTCCGGATCGGCAGGGAACCAGCTTCCGCCGTTAGGCTACGCGGCAGCACAGGCGGCAACGAATCAACCGGGCGGAGCAGTAGGCTATGGTCCGCCACAGACACCGATAGAAAGTATGGCTCAGTACGCTAATAGCCAAATGTACGGAGGCGGCAGTGCAGGCAACAGTGCTAGCGGTCCGGCTGGTGGACCGAGTGGGAATGGAAATTCCTCTGCGGCATTCCCGCAGTCACCGTACGGGCCAGGTGGTCAGATGTATCAGCAACGTAAGTTGAATGTGGATGCTTCTTGATTTTTGTCTTGTGGGACCGGTGCTGCCCGCCCTACGTTTGGATACATATGCACTATGTCTGTGGATTGCCGCTAATGCGCTAATCAAATAGATCCTGATCAAGCTCCTAACTATCAACAATAACAAGCTGAAACCCCACCGCTATACATTTTCAATAGAAAAAGAAGAGAAGCGTTTCTCGCATTTGGCATAATCTATGTGGAGGAACGGAAGGAAAGGAAATGGGTTTGCTGGATCGTGTAGCGTGAGCAATGAGCGTCAAGTTTTGCATGCACTTGGAGCGGCATATGCTCGCTCGCGGTCGTTTCTGGAAGAACTTTAAAAGCAATTTTGTTCGATCTGCGGTAGAAGGTTACGTTTTCCTTGATGCCATGGGGTTTCAATGAGGAATTTTCTCACTACAGAAAAGCGGGATATTTGGCTTTTTTCCTTTGTTTTTATCGAGTCTCTTCTTCGTTCTATATTTGTTTTGTCTTTTACATCCGTCTCTGTGAATCTTTTACGTCTATGAGAATTTTGTGGTAAGACGGATGGTTGGTTTGTCATGTATTGAACGTATTCTCCCCTTCACCTTCATCTTTCCCTTTCCCTTTCCCTTCCCCTTTCCCTGCCTGGGCGAGGATGTGGTGGAGTACCCTGATGAGGTGTGTATGTGTATGTGGCAGTGGAGGATCCGGTTGTAGTTGATGTATTATTTCTCTCATCCTGCTGTTTCTATCGCTGTCTTTCCCGAGTATGGGTTCTTCTCTGTACTCGGTGTAGGTCAGTCACTCCTGGAGATGTGAAGAAATCTAAGTTGGTTCATTGGAGTGGTGTACTGTAGGTTTGAATTTTGGAGATCTTAGGTGTAGAGGGCTGAAAGGCTTGTTAGAACGTGAATATATATCTCCCCCTTCTAAGTGATGTTGAGTTGTAGATAGAGCTTATATGTTCGTACTACTACTGCATTGGTTGTGCTCATTACCGTGCAAATTGAACTTAGCTATCCCCCCGAAAAGAGTATGTCATGTTATACAAACCTATAGCTTTTGTTGTGCCAAATATTTACCAGCAGGTGTATTAATTATATCTAGGGGACCGGTTATATATTTTCATTGCTTAGACTCTTTGGGAGACTTGAAGTCAGGTTGATTGCCTCACACGTCGTGCTTTGTATTTACAGAGTATCGCCCTCGTGCACTGGTAACGACCACGTTTGGAACAGTACTGACCAGCACTAGAAAATTGTAAATCTATTATTTTCGAAGTAACTTAATTGCAATGCTACTATATACCTATAGATTAAAATTTGACAATAATACGAATTTCGCGTTTGATACACGCGAAGAGCAGTTGTTTTTTTACTTTCCATGGCAATAGCGGTGGTCTCATGGCTGGCACAAAAACGGCCGGCTCAACCTCGGAATTTAAGAAGATATCCTTTTCGGAGCATCAACGGATCGCAAGAGAAAGAAAGGCCCGGCACATTACAAAAGCCTGAATCCACCTCTTCTGCATCACTCACTCAATCAGAAGGGCACTAGGAGAAAACAGATAAACAACCAAACAACTAGTACCGGCGTCTTACAACATTGAGAAAAGGGGGCTTTGCACAATTGCTCACAAAAGAGTGTTGGAAACTCTAATGCTGTCATGCCGAGCTTGCACCTGGCAGCTCCGCTACGGCCGCTCGTGCTGTCGCGACGGTGTGGGACTGCAGCGTCGACTTCAGCGTAGCTTCTCGGCTGCAACAGCTTCTTCAGTATTGCCATCATCTCATGCTTCTTTTTCGTCGCGGCATGGTTTGGGAGTTCGATACCGATCGATAGCATCGGAGAACACTCGCATATATGGAGCTAGAAGTGCAGTGCTGTCACGACAAGTGAGGGGAAGCTTAGGCGGAGGAGCTGTAAGATTCGCCTCTGTTCAGGTACTGGAAAGACCTGAAGTTGCCACTGCTACTACTGCTACTGCTACTGCTACTACCACCGCTTCGCAAACACCTTTATCATCACGACGGGCAACAGGATTGAAGCGTAGGTACAGAGACGATGAACCTTGGGCAGAGAAGAAGGAAGAAGAAGAAGAAGAAGAAGGAGAAGAAGATCCAAGTAGAGAGATCGGTGCCGGTCCTATCGCTCCAAAGCCCGTCCCGTATGCAAAAACCTCACCGAATTCATGGCACGACTCGACGAACAGCAAAGCGCAACGCGATCGATACATAGCCAACACCCGCCGCGACATCAACGACCCGGTCACAAATATGGAGAGCACACTCGATCTGCAGCGCGCCCGGCGGGAAGCGCGATACCTGAAGGACCCGCTCGCCCTGGCGAACAGGGTGCGCTCGCTGCTGCAGGGCTCAAAGGAGCCGCAGCCGAGCATGGCGTATGCGCTTACGCGCGTGGCGAGCAAGCGACAGCAGTGTACGGTGGCGTGGAATCATCTCATCGATTATGAGATGTCGAAGGGGAAGGTGAAGAATGCGTTGAAGGCGTACAATGATGTAGGTTCTAACAATGATCATTTGTAAATATGCAGTTATTTATTTTGTTGGTTTATTTTGTTGGTTTTTTATGTTATTTGTTCATTTGGCTGATTATATTCTTTTATTTGGAGCTCTAGATGAAAAAACGGGCACAAGAGCCCGATTCGTACACATATATGCTTTTACTCCGTGGTCTGGCGGCACATGCGCACTACGCGCAGACCTTGGGGAGCGCGCTATCTATATACCACTCCATGGCCGCGCCAAACTCCCGCGTCCCACCCACGATCAAGCACACCAATGTCATGCTCAAAGTCTGCGCCAGAGCGGAAGACATGGATGCTCTCTGGGGCGTCGCCGCCAAGATCCCTGACGAGGGGCCAGGCGCGGCAGATCAGACAACCTTCACCACGATCCTGACCGCGATCCGCATGAAAGCGATACTGAGCATGCCGCACGGACTGAGCATCAACCAGTCAGCGCGACGACGGGAAAAGGCCATTGTCGAGGGGCGGCGAATCTGGGATGCTATTGTTGCAAAATGGCGGGCTGGCGCCATCATGATTGACGAACAGCTCGCCTGTGCCATGGGCCGGCTGTTGCTCATCGGATCTCGGCCGCGAGACTGGGACGATGTGCTGTCGCTGGTGCAGCAGACGATGAACATTCCACGTCTTATCGCGAAGCTGGGCAGCTCGACGCGCGCCCAGGCGACGCACATTCCGAAGCTGAAAGCACCGCATACACCAAAGGACATGAGGGAGGAGGATCTCACCGTGAACGAAGCGGAAGAAGAGGCAGAGGCAGCTCGGGATAGAGAGGGGGAGGTTGACTTGAGAGCACGCGGTGAATTTGACCCGCTCCCAACCGTTCTCTTCAGCGGCAGCAACGACTACCAGCACACTTCGCCCATCGGCTACGCCGTCCCAGGCAACAGCACCCTCTCGCTCATCATGGAAGCCTGTCTCAAGACCGTTGCCCGCAAGACCGCCGACGACTACTGGGCCCTGCTCACCGATCCGAACGGCTACGCCATCCAGCCCGACGCCGACAACTTGCACATGTACATGCGCGTGCTGCGCCAGGCTCGCGCCTCCTCCACCGCCGCCGACGTCCTGCGCACCTACTTCACGCCCGGCTGGGACGGCAACGCCAAGACACCCGCCAAGGTCGCTCCGCTGCGCAAGACCTTTCTCATCGCCATGTCGACGTGCGTGCGCGACAAGTTCAACCCGGCGGTGCTGGCGAATGCAAAAGTCGGCGTGGAGCTGATGGAGTCGTCGTTTGCGAACATCGAGCCCGCCGTCGTTGCGTCGTACCTCGAGCTCGTGAGCCATCAGACGCCGGAGGTGATGCTCGAGGCCGTGGACCGGCTAGGGCCGTCGATCATCAACCTGAAAAGCTTCTACAACTACACCGACCGCTTGAAGGACAGGGACAGGGACAGCATACTGGCGTCGTTCAAGATGCTGATCAGCATCTACGACCGCCTGCTGAAGAGCGGCATCCTGACAAAGCCGAAGATGCAGGAGCTGCAGGAGCGCAAGTCGCGCTGTGCGGCGTTTGTGACGCGCAAGGCGAATGAGAGCGCGAGGGTGAAGGGGAGGGGCGGCAGGGAGAAGGATAAGGGAGGGAAGAAGGTGCGGGTGGAAGATGAGTGATCGTTGGGCTGTGCGTGGAAGGGGTGAGGATGGCTTTGGAAATGCACTGTTCTGTGGAAATAGAAATAAGTCTAATGCGAATGGATCTCTGTTGCAGTCTTGTGCCGGCGGGAAAGAAGATCAGGGGGAGAAGTACTGTAAGGTCTTCTCTGGAGAGTTTAACTTGTCGGCGCGGAAATGTGGTAGCAGCAAATAAAGTACTCTATTCGTCAATGCAATGGAAATTCGAAAGAATAATGTAGCAACACGGGCAAAAAAGTTATCGAAGGCTCAACTAAAACCGGGGCTTTAAGCCTTTCCTCTACCCGTTTTCATCCTTTTTTTCGCTTTCTAGTTGACTTCTTGTCAGAATAAAAGCAATCCGACAGCGTACGAGCTTCAACGCATTGAGACTATACTTCACAGATGCTTGTCCTTTCTTAAAGTCTATAGACTGTTTCCGAGAGAGTCTCTTCCTTTTTCCTTCGTTAACATTTGTATTAGTAGTAGGAGTGAGGTGAAGGGACAATGGGAATACCAGCTCTACGATTTTTCATGTTTTCTTTATACTATTGTGGGGACATGTGTGATTTGATATCGTAGCATATTTTGTACTTTGTAAATAATAATCATACGTTGTTATATAGACACAGCTATACCCAAAAGTGCTCTGTATTTGGTGGATATACCCTGACACCATTGGGATATCAAAGAGTGGAGATGGAGGGTTTATGTATGTTCGTTGCTAGGCCAAACTCCCCCCTAGCAACCAACGATCACCAATTTGTTTACCTCAGGGCTACACTATCTGATTGACTACGGAGTACAAACCATCGTTCATGCTGTCTATTCATTACCACACAAGAGCAGAGAGCATTTACTACTCAATCTGAACATTGAAGGACAATTTCACTCTTCCTTATTTCAGATCACTACGATGCAAAATTAAGTAAAACCCAGAGTTCAGATTTTTGAAACCATTTCTCTCTCTCAGGATGAAGGCGTCATCTGCTTCGCTCTTTGAAGTTTATCTCCGCCTGCGCCCGTCGCAGAATGTAAACGGGGAGCGATTTATCGATGTAGAAGAGCGTAGCGGTCGTACGGCTTCTCCAACTTCTGCGACTTTTCCGGCTTCTCTTGACTTTCCGACTGGTACGGCTGGTTCGCAGAACGTGGATGATGGAGGTGTCTCGAACGGTCAGGGAGCGATTGGGTCTACTATCACCACCAACAAGGACGATGGTAACGATGTCAACACTCACAATGCGAATGACGCCGGCTTCGACGCCGAGAGCAAAGACACTTTCAACCCCTGTGAAACAGAGGAAGGAGGAGAAAAATATAATAACCACACTCCTGCGCAGCACACACAAGCACGACCAAAAGCACAGCCTGACAAACCCCCTCCCCCAACGCACATCACCATCAAGCCACCGTCGTACGACCACCGCAAACGAGCGGTCGAGCGCTTCGCCTTCACCCGCATCTTCGAAGAGGATGCGTCGCAGCGAGACATCTTCACCAGGGCGGGAGTGGTGCCGCTGATCGCTGGTGTGCTGGGCGGGAGTACCGTCGGCAGCCATGATGGTGAGGAAGATGAAGACGGTGACGAAGGTAATGGTGGACAAGCGCGTGGAGTTGCAGCTACCACGGTCATGGAAGAGGAAGATGGGGGTAAAAAGCAAAAGAAGAATGGTCCGAGAGATGGCTTGTTGGCGACGTTGGGGATGACAGGGTCTGGGAAGGTACGTATCTTTTAAGATAAAGAGTCAAATGGTATGAAGGCATGTAGTTGCTTACTTGTGTATTTCAGACGCATACGATTCTCGGTTCTAAGAGCCAGCGCGGCCTCACGCAGATGGCGCTCGATGTGCTGTTCCAGAATGCGGGTGAGCGGCTGTTGTCGTCGGCCGCGGCGATCCAGGCGGCTTTTCCGTCGCTGGTGGCTTCGGATCCGTCGGAGGCGATCATGGTGCCGGCGGCGTCGTTCTTTGATGGTTCTTTCGAGAGCGGGGCTGGTGTTGGCGGTGGCGGTGGTGGATCGAGAGCGCATACCCCTTGTCCGGTAAGTGCTGTCGGAATTTCAGCAACAGATTGATATTGTTTCCTGCTTCACTTGCGCACACGTCTTTGATTACAAAAAGCTGATCACATAAAACATCTGAATCATCAGGATACATCCTCCTTCCTCGCCACGCCGCTCCCCAAACGCAAAACCCTCCATCTCCCCCGCCGATCCGCCATGCCCGCTGCCCCATCCGTGCACGACATACGCGTAGCCACCGATCCGACAGCCAGCGAATACGCCATTGTCGTATCCATGTACGAAGTCTACAACGACCGCATATTCGATCTCCTCGCGCGCCCCGTCGGTGCCGCCAACACGGGCGCAAACGGGCCCTCCACACCCAACACGCTGAGCATCCACCACCACAACATCCACCACTCCTACCTCAACAGCAACAACCACGCGCACAACCAGCGCCGGCGCCCGCTCCTCTTCAAGTCCACCGAGGCCAGCCCAGACCGGAAAGTCGTCGCCGGCCTGCGCAAGGTCATCTGCAGCTCGTTGGAAGAAGCGCTCACGATACTGGAGACGGGCCTGCTGACGCGCAAGGTTGCCGGCACCGGCAGCAACGCGGCCAGCAGCAGAGGACACGGCTTTTTCGTCGTGGAGGTGAAGAGAAGGCGAAGCGCGGCGAGCGCATGGAAAACGGGCACGCTCACCGTCGTCGATCTGGCGGGCTCGGAGCGAGCGCGGAATGCGAAGACGGCGGGCGCGACGCTGGCGGAGGCGGGCAAGATTAACGAGAGCTTGATGTATCTGGGGCAGTGCATGCAGATGCAGAGCGGGTACCAGGCGTGTCAGGATGGGAATGTCGTTAGCGGCGGCGGTGGTGGTGGTGGTGGTGGAAGGAATGTGGTCGTGCCGTTTCGACAGTGTAAGTTGACGGAGCTGTTGTTTTCGAACTCGTTTGTCCCGGCGAGCGGGGCGTCGGCGTATAATAACCATCATGCTGGTTATCGTGCGAGCCACTACGGTGGGCTACATCATCACCATCACCACCAGCACCAGCATCAGCACCAGCAACGCGTTCCGCAACGAGCAATCATGATCGTAACGGCAGACGCAAGGGGCGACTTCAACGCCACGTCGCAAATACTACGCTACTCTGCGCTTGCGCGCGAAGTTACTATCCCGCGTATACCGTCCATCACCAGCGTCATCTCCCAGGGCGGCGGACGGACTTCGCCAACAGATATCGCCTACCCTCAACTCTCCGGCGCCCGTAGCGACGACGGCGCACCAGACCAGCGTAACATCAACAGCCTCGCAAACACTCTACCAGCCACCGCAATAGCCACCGCAACAGAAACAGAAACCGAAACGGTTCTCGACCTTCGCACGCACCTGTCCTCGGAAACGGCGCGCCGGCACGCCACCGAAGACGAGCTCGCGCAGACGCAAGCCCGGCTCTACGCGACCGAGGACAGACTTGCACAGGCAGAAGACGGGCTTTTCGCCGTGCAGGAGCGTGTTCTGGCGGCGGAGCAGACGGTGCGGGATGAGATGTATGTGCTGATGGAGGAGGCGGTGCTGGCGGAGCGGAGGCGGTGGAAGGCGGTGTGGGACGAGCAGCTGGAGAGGCAGGATGAGAAGCTTGACCGGAAGATTGACATTCTGGGGAGAGGTGGTGGTGGTGGTGGTGGTGTTGGGATTGATGTGTTTGAGGATGAAGGAGGTGATGGTGACGGTCACGGGATTGGTTGTGTGGATGATGGGGTAAAGGATTTAAACAATAGCGGTGTTGATGGTTCGGGTGTGTCGGAAGTGAGAGAGCATCAGGAGCGGCTGTGTGCTCTCGAGCAGGAGAATGAAGGGCTAAAGGTCAAGGTCAGGGCGATGGAGAGGGCGGCGGTGAATGACGGGCCACAGCGAGGCCAGCGGACGCCGTCGAGAAAGCAGCGGGTGTTGACGACGCGGCGGTGGGAGGCGGACTGTGGGTTTGGCAGTCCGTGAAGGTGTGACGGTTTTGGTCAAAGGCGTTTATAGTCATGTGTACACGATATGTGTTCCAACTTTGCCTTTGTTTGTGAGGCTTATTACTTTTTTTTGTTTAGGAGACTAAGTTTATGGTGCAAGTTGTTTATTAGACTAGAAAGCTGTGATCAGTTCTTTATACAGTCGAGAAGCATGTAATAGTAGCCTAGCAAGGTCATAAGCTACAACACGGTATCCCGAGAGTCATCCCGCTACAAATGCCAGAAAACGAAGCATCGTAATAAGCAATAACAATGTAAATCAGCTCCACAGATCACATAACATTCTTGCTAAACCAATCCGAGGCCTGTACATGCAACCATGCTAACAACATAACCAGCATAACAGGAACATAACCAAACTGCAAAGGGTATCATAAAGCAAGCCAAAACCTTAAAAGATAGCCGGTAGGAAATTTGCCCATTGTATTTATGTAATGAGCCAATTAGAAGTCTAATGTGAATTTTCAAAAAAAATAACGATTCTAAGGAGAGCTAGAGTTCTGGGACAAGCAGGACATCCTACGTTCCCGTATAACCTCTACCTGCTTCTGCAATACCTTCATCTGTTTTTCTAGCAAAAATAACTCTTCATCAGTGCCACGGAGCCTACTGTAGTTCTCATCCAGGCCTGTGGGCGGATTGTGATACTGATTGTATCTGAATGTTCCAGTGCCGCTACATGCCTCGCATTGTCTCGTTGAGGGTTCTTGTGGTAGTACGAATGCACTATTTCTTACCAAATTGGCTGAGCTTGAGGATGGTGGTGGTGTATAATTCACAAGGTCTTTTTCAGCATCCAAGTTGGTAGGTATGTGAGCAGAAGGGTCCGTGTTGTTAATTGTCATACTGTTGCACCGCAGGTCTGTTGGGCTCATGTAGGATATACCTTTTCGATTAGTTGATTTGCCAGTATTATAACCAAGGGAGCAATCCTCTGATCTGAAGTTCGTATTCGGTGCTTTGACGTTTCGCTCTATTCCATTCATTCTAGCAATATCTGTAGGACCAAGACCAAATCCACATCCACGGCAAACATCCGAAACCTGATCATCTCTGATATCGTCTTGCTGCGACGCAATTGCAGCAGACATGTCTCTCTTTCGTTCTTCAATCTCCGCACGGCTTGGCCGACCTGGTCTCTCGAACTTTTGAGGTATCATCTCGCCGCGAGCAACCAGCAGACTATTCTTAGACTTGAGCGCGAGCTTTTCCGTTATTGCTTCCCCAAAACATTTCTCAATGCAAGAAACAATAGCTTTGGGTTCTGTATCGTGTGAGACGTTGAAGCCGCACCGTACAAGTGCATCCCTGACCCATCGTTGTGTAAATTGAACTCCCCGTCTCGCATATTTCGGTCTAGAGTCGCTTCCTGCATTCCTACCACCTTCCCCCGGAATATTTACGTTACAAGTGTGCCGAGGCTGTACTACAGTAACAAGGACGGCGCCAGAATGTTCTTTGGATATATTGGCACGGACTCGCCAAGTGCATCCGCTGGACGATGATTGTTGACACACGTATATTGCCCGTGTAGAATCTTTCTTGTATATTCGGGAGGAAAATTTGTCTCGCAAGGCCCAGATGCTGATGGAGTATCGGAGAGCCTCAAAATCCGGGTAGATGCTTCCTTTTTGTGGAATAGGAGTGTCTAAATTCGACGAAGCTTGAGCTGGTATGGAACCGAATGGCTCGTTGTGACATCTTAGGGCTCCGATGTCATGATACTGCGGATGATGCTCTCGAATGAGCCGCCCGCCATCGCTTAAGCGATTCAGCTGGTATTCTGCGCTGCTCATGGTTATGCTATTATGCTAACAGAGCTGTTTGTGTTCATCTCAAGACTTAAATGATGAATTTAAAAAATCACGGCTAAGACATTATCGTGATATATTATTTCATCGACAGGCATGCAATTAACAAGTCATATATCAAGTAGAAACAGTATGAGATTGGGAAAAAGTATCTAATAAAGCTTCTCGTTATCACTCTTTCCTATTTTTCAATCATTTAATCGACAAAACACCCGTATCTAAGAGAAACACTTTTCACGTGATGAGAATATAACATTTTATGATTATAAATTGTGCTATACGTCAAAGAAGAGATCAATAAATGAAATTCCTTTCAAAGTATATGAGTAAATCTTGATTGATGAAGCTTATAAGAATCATCAGGCACACCGTTGCCCACAAATTCTGTAGATGAGCACAGGACGGGTATAGGAGTACTCGTACGCCAACATCATGCTGATTTCGAGAGAGAGGCGATGTGTCGTTGAACAGCTGATGTACTTTCTGCTACTCTATAGTTCCAAAGTGTCGTCTTACGGAGTAAATTGATAATTATTAGACTATATAGTCTTCGTAACAGGAGAGAATAAGACAGTTTAGATGTCCTTGCCATATAAAGCCTAGCACTCGAACCCGAACGCCTTCGGTCCAACTGGGGAGCAGTGTGAGATAGCTTCAGTACAACTACATCAGACCAAAGTTCTGTAATATAGTTACGTACAATCATCTATGAAATAGCAGACTTATCTTCCTTTTATATTAATATTTTGAAACCACCGATGCCTTCCTTGGATATTACAATTGTATAGTGACGGCGTCAGTCAGGCATGGTTTTAAGTCCAGCTGTTCCAGAGTAGGTCGCATCCAGCATCATTTACGCTAACGTCTATAAACATGCTTGTAACAGCAATTGTGCTAAGCTAAGATCACGTTTTTAAAGGGTCTACGAAGAGGAAATACAATCTGCAATCGATGCGCGGACAGACTCACTGCCAGCACTGCGAGAACTAGGTCCGCCGGACCTGGTGCATCTCATAAAACAGCAATCAAAGTCAAGTAACAGACAGGTGCGGGAGCTTACAACTGTGCTTCGATTCTGACGACCTCATTGAGAAGTCGTTGTTCAACTGCCAGCTAAGCTAACTCTGGCGTTAGACAGGTGTTTATCATCATGTAACTGGTATCGATGCATCCTCCTCGGCGAGCCTTGCGGCCTACATAAATACTCTCACGTACTCGACGTATGACAAAGCAAACAAGATCGTCTCCGGACTTTATTGGTAGGTTAAAATGAGTCTTGTCAGAACCTACGCACTCACATCAACATCCTTAGTTGCTACAATGCCTTCTCGCGACTGGACATGCGAGTCCAGGTGGCCATACCTGGCACGGTGGAGAGTTATTGCATAGATGAGCGTGGTGAGAAGAAAGCAGCGTCAGAAGATCTGTGGCTTGAAGCGTACTTGTGCGGTGTCTTACGCGCATACTCATACGCCGATAATGGGAATGGAGAGGCTATCAAGAGGGTTGTTGGTGTGAGGAGATTCAACCCGATAACATCGACCGAAGCAGAGCACAAGTTTCTCGACGCGGCAGAGCGATTGTTCTTCAATGGTGTGTTCATCTTACCACTTGAGTGTGTTGAAGCTCTAAACGGTTCTAGGATGGCACTTGGGTTCCGACCCTGAAATTCAGGTCCCGAATTTAGTATCGAATCACCTTACCACAGGCATTCTTGAATACATCCGTACCACAGGCCGTTATGTATCTGGCATTAATCTTTTTGAGAAACTACGCGTTAAAGATGCCGAGATATCATCACTCCTAGCGAGAGTCTATATCGCTGCAGACGAGGAAGTGAAGGCCATCAGCTTGCTGTATGAAGAAGCGCAGCAGTTGCCGATGGACTATTCCTTACTTGATTGTCAAGCCGATTACTGTAACAAAAAGGGGCGTCCTGACCTTGCCGTCGAAGTGGCTAAGAGAAGCGTGATATCGGCACCTAGTGAGTTTGGAACCTGGGCTCGTTTAGCCGAAATCTATATCAATCTTGAGCGATGGGATCTTGCTTTACTCACCTTGAACTCATGTCCAATGTTCACTTACCAGGACAAAGACTCGCCAAGGATGCCCGAGCCGTACAGGGTCTCTCTGCCTGTGATGCCGGAAAGTATCTGTGACGAAGTCGACGACAACCCTGATCAGGATGAGGTAGAAATGGTACGCCCAGCATTGCGAAAGCTACACGCTGCCGGGTTCAAGGGAACGTTCTTGAAAGCATACATGCTTTTAACAGAAATCCTAAAGAAGGTCACGTGGGACGAACTTTTGAAAATTCGAAGTCAGGTTTTCGTCATGGAAGAAGAGTATCGAAGCGAGAAACAGGCGGGTCCATATCGGAGTGCTGGATACAGTGGGAATGCAAGTACTGACGGTATAAGGGGCAGTTCTCCGCCAAGGAATGGTGGAGAAGATAGTATACCGAATGGAAATCCTAACATGGCCGAAGATATTAGTGGGCCTGGCAGCACTGAAAATGCTCAAAACAACGACCATAACAAAACCGAAGATGAAATATCTAATCACGCACACGAGTATAGCGATACCGTCCGTCGACCAAGCCAAACCGTCGCAGCCAAAATAGTCAAAGCCGGCGGGCCAGACGATCCCAGCGGTCCCAGTCTCTCACCTGCTGACGCAAGCACCCCAGACCTCTCTAACATTCCAACAACAAACAACACCTCCAATCTTCCTGGCTCTTCCCCGTCAACCCATACTAACAACGATAACGATAATGACAACATCACAAACACCGATGCTACAAGCACGTCCCACAACCATTTGCAAAACAAACGCCTTTGTGAACGCTGGCTCGACAATCTCTTCATGGTGCTGTACGAGGACCTGCGCGCCTACACCATCTGGCGCACCGAGGCAGCGCAATACCGGCAGCAGCAGATGCAGTACAAGAAATCCGCCGAGGAATGGGAGATTCTGGGCGAGCTGGCCGAGCGGCTGCACCACCCGGAAGACGCGGTTGAAGCGTACGAGGCGTGCCTGGCGATCCGGTTCTCGCCAAAGGCAATGAAGGGTGTGCTGGCGGCGCACGAAGCACACGGGGATGTGCAAGCGATGGTTGATGCGCTGATCAGGCTGGTAACGTGGCAGTATCGGTGGTACTCGGAGGTGGGTGCATACTTTTCTTCCATGTCTTGTCAGGAGAGATGACGAAGATTCTTTTCTTCATGTTACATGACTCAAGGCTGGGAAATATAATAATGCTAAGAGTTGTGGTCACATATTCTAGTTTTCACCCGCCCTGTTACACACCATCCGCCGGCTCATCGAAGAAGAAGGCGGCGTCAAGATCCGGAGCATCGTCCAGGCAACAACTCTGCCACAGCATGTTCTCGAGCTGACGCATCAGTATGCTGCCATCTGTGCTAATTTCAGGAGTAGTGGTAGTGAGGGATGACGGGAAGATGGAACGAAGCATGGGCTTAGCGGGTCAGCCAGCGTTACTCGATAACAGAGGCTTGAGAGGGCGGCAGAGAGTAAGGTTGAGGGAGTGGAGAAAGGTATGTGCAGAAATAAGAAAAAACGAAAGCGCATTAAGTCGGACAAAGAGCTTTTCATGTAATGATCGACGGAACGTTTGGCAAAGCTCAGTGTTGAGGACTGGAAAGACGGAGGTTAGCACGTGTTGATGATTTGTACCTGTTTTTGATTATTAGGGAAAAGCTATATCGGAATGCTACCAATTGTTGTTTCGTTAGTCTGACCTCGTGTTTCCATGTATTAGCAACCTTACTTATCCATACCACGTCATTCTTGCTATGCAAATCAGATTTTTGTTATATCGACACAACAACTTATTGTTGTTACAACTGATAGAGTGGCTCAGTCATGTGCAGGCGGTTTGGATGGGATGTTTTACATTTCAAGACCCGATTATTACATGTCACACTCTAATTTAGCAAGCGACATGTAGAATAGCGTTTCTCACAAATGGACTTGATAATGCTACACTGGTACAGCATCCGACAATACCACGCATTATTTTGCACGTCTTAACGCTAAAATGAACTACTCAAAGTGACAAACAAGTACAAAAGAGAAATAACCCTCCTCCTGCATGCCTCCTCCTGCTTCCTCCACTCCTTTGCGTCCACTAACGATATGATTTCTGGTACCTTGCACGCGCACCTGGACCACCAAACTTCTTCGGTTCCGCTCTCCTGTTGTCCGCCACAAGCAACGTCCTATCATACTGCCCTAGCGCTTGTTTGAGTTGATTCTTGCTGTACTCGTCTACGAATTTTTGGTAGTATGCGACCTAGAAGAAGCAAACGAAGACGCATAAGTCAGCGATTCGACAACAACCCAAATCAGCACAGCAGGAGCACGGTAACTCCTGGCCAGGCTACATACTATCGACTTTGCAATTGCCTGACGAATCGCATAGATCTGGGATGTGTGACCGCCTCCCGTAACGCGCACCCGGATGTCGACGTTTTCTGTTAAATCTCACTGTCAGATGGTCTCTTATTTTATGTCATAAACCAAATGCGGTTCAGGTAGATATTCAACTTTCTTCAGTGTCTTGTTGGACAAAGAGCCGAATCTTGTAGCAAAATTAATGGTGAAAATGAAGACCCATACCAAATTTGTCCAAACCGAGTATCAGTATCGGCTCATACACTTTGAATCGTAGCATCTCAGGCTGAAGGAGGGCAAGTGGCTTTCCATCGACCTTGATAAGACCTTTACCGGCCTATGTTCTTTTCAGTAATCCTTTCCGGGGGAACATTTCGTTCGTATCCAATTTATCTAACCTTGCAATGTGCAACGGCTATTTGGCACATTAGCAGGGAATTCGTAAGCCTCAAATTAATGGTCCTGGCGCACCTGTTGCAGTCTTCTTCTTCCCAAACTACTCAGCCGTCAGTAGGATCATTATTGTTATCTTCATATGAGTAACTTACGCATTGTACACTCTGTGCTGAAGACATGGTTCCAATGTACGTCAGGAGGACTCGTATTTAAGACTTTGTGATTTTTCTATTTTAATGCTGATCTGTCGCACGATATTATTTGGATTGGGAAAGTGTGCAAGCGATATGCACTAGCTCGATTCGGCTTAGTCCCAAAGCTCGCATCTACTTTGGTTATTTTCTGGAACAGCTCTTCACCTCGTGAAGCATTCGGTTCAGGAACAATGAGCGACTAAAACACTATACTTTCCTAAGTATGTAGATAGACAATTTGAGAATGCCGCGTATCTTTTCTTTCGGGTCTAATGGATCTGGCCAACTTGGTTTGGGTCACAGAGAAGATATTTCAATACCGCAAGAAGTAGAACTTCCTGTTGTTGAAGATGAATGTTTAATTCGAACTATTATATCAGGAGGAAATCACTCAGCAGTACTGTTTTCAAGTGGCCATGTCTTTGCATCAGGAGACAATGTTGATGGAAAATGTGGTTTGATGGAAGCAACGAAACAGGTATCAGTTCTGACCCCTGTCGGCTTTGCCATTGCGAATGGGTCATTTATGGATAAATTCAAATTTTGTTCTGCTACATGGGAAGCTACTTATCTCGTTGTTGAGGATTCATCAACTTACAGTTGTGGTACTGGCTACAAAGGTGAACTAGGTTTAGGTAAGTCTGTTTGTCAGGCTCCTTCACCACAGATGCTTCCGGATTTCCCACCGAACGGAACACATGTACTACAAATTGCCTCTTCTATGAGCCATACTGTTGTAGTTCTTTCAAACGGTGCAGTCTTTGGATGGGGAAATGGTAGGAAAGGTCAACTAGGTTATCCGTCAGAATTGGTTTGGTTACCACGAAAAGTAAAAGGTATTCCGTTTCCTGCGTCCAGAGCTGTTTGCGGACGTGATTTCACCCTCATATTAGGGAAATCATCGGAAGGTTGCTATGTCTTCTTCGGCTTGGATAAATTTTCGATTCAGCGATGTTTGGCTCCACTGCTCCCTCCATGGAAAAATATATGCGCCACATGGTCGGGCATTTATTTACTTCTTGAAGATGGCCGGGTGCTGTCATTCGGGCGAAACGATTACAAACAGCTTGTTCCGCAAGGCTGCGAGCAGTTCGAGCGTATCGCTGCTGGGAGTGAGCACTTCTTAGGTAAGACAATAGAAGGACAGTTGATGGCCCGCGGCTGGGGAGAGCATGGAAATTGCGGAGAGAGGGATGAGTGTAGATCATCAGTTGATAACGAGTGGAATTTTATACATGTCACTTCAAATATCGTAGGATTAGGTGCCGGATGCGCTACTAGCTGGATTATTACTGAATAAAAAATTGATGTTCAATCATGTGCCTGGAAATGAATCTTTCTAGACGTCAGTTATTGTGTATCACTGCTAAGGACGGCTCTGGTAATTATTCTTATTAGATCTCTGAGATTCCGCAATGGAGAACATATGTCTGTGCAATAAACGAGGACAGATGTTAATCGAACAAGCCGCGAATCTGGAGAATGTTAATTAAAGCAAGTATGTGTTTGCCCAGTATAATTCACCTGAGATATTCTTTGGGTGGGCGCAAGCATTTCTTCAGGGTTATTAGGGTCCTTAGATTTTGCGAAAATGCCACTATCTTGGAGACTAGCATGAGGGCGGACGTTCTGGAAAAGATTAACATATAGTACTTATAGATCGCATACGATCATCTTACATCGTTTGCGCTAGCATCCCAACCAAGGACCTCGTCCTCATTTCTATAGCCTTGTGGGTCCCACTCTCGATCTTCATCGGCTAATGGTACAAAGAGGCTATCTGGCTCTGATCCAGTTCTTCTTTCCCTTACGCTATTTGCTGAAACTGGCTGATTTCCCTTTCGAGCAGCTGAACGGGAAGCTGGAACGGTCGGGGGTTGCATCGTGTCCATGGAGGCTTTACTCCCAGGGACTGAAGCTGTTCGTGTCGAAGTGTTGATTCCATTAGTCGACGTCCCTGTTGCTGGAAGAGACACCCCGTTATGCTCGCCGGTCGTCATTAGGGTAAACTCGCAGAGCATACCTTCTGATCCGTACGAGAGCTGTAGCGGTCGGGTCGGAAAGGAATATCTTGCAGATATGTGGCTTCTCAGCGTATCTGCATGCAATACAATTGATTTGAAGTCTTTGACGCTAATGATGATATGTATTTTCTCTTGAACTTCAAACAATTCAAAATCGAATGTATTTACCGTTACCGCTGTCTGCAGCGGCTGTTTCAAAACTTCTGCTTTACTGTCAGTTATACCTTTATACTGATTAAAAATTAGCATAAGTCAGAACCTTTTCCATCTACAATTTTTTCAGTAAAACTAGTCAAGGTAATTTTTCCATCTTCGTAATACAAGTCAAGCTGTTCCGTTTTTGGCCCAAAATACTCTATGTAGTCCCGCAGCATTCGAGAGCGACTTCTCCAGTGATTTTGCGCAGAAGTTCTATCAAAAAGGGCGTGCATAACAGGTAATATTTCATATGTTAACTTATAGGTTTTGACAACCCCTAAATAGCATGTTATAAACTTATAAGACTGTAACACTGCTGGCCATATACCTTGTTCGTAGATGAACTTGACGATAAGTCGACATTGCGCCTGATCAGGCCTGTCAAGCAAGCTCACTTCGCATTTGGAGATGGCAGTATCCACGCCTCGAGTGTCCGAGACTCTGCCTTTAAACACTGAAAGTAAAGCCTGGCATGATTTTGAGTCATGCACATGTTTGTAAAGGCATCTCTCACTTTATTGTAAATTCTACAGTTGAACCGATCATTTTCGCTTGTCTGGTTGACTGCAAAGTTGAACTTTGTAAAGAACTTGGACTTGTCTAAAGTAAAAGAGGCGTACGCTGATTTTGATGAGTTTAGTGTCGAGAGGCATAACTGGCAGCAACAATGGGATCAGCACAAGTCTCTTCAACGATCGACTGATGCTGTTACCCCTGCTTTAGACGCTTCAAGAAAGACTGAGTCGCTGAACTTGGCCAGACATCCGACGGCATCATAAATTCGAGTTGTCGCCTCACTTGTCAGAATGAAATTAAGCACAGCCATGCTTTGTAAAGTTGCAGCCTGGCCTGATATGCCAGTTACGATAGGACTGTAGCAAGGAACCGAAGTTTATTTTGTCGGCAATTCTTCAAATTTACTGTTAAGACTCCAACTTAAGGCTCATTCCTTTCATGATGATTCTTAATCTCCCAGCGGAAATAATTGCTAGTATCATCACCGAATTCAGTAACGTGCTAGACTTCAGCACATTGTTTACTTGTGCCCAAGTTAGCAGAGATATAGGTGAACATGCAGTTAGGGAATTGTACAGGTAAACTTGGAGGTTTCATGTCTGCTCTTTTATATTGTCATACCAGAACTAATTTGTAGAACAGGATTTCTCATCTACTGCCAAAATATAAAAGTGGACTATCCTACTTGGAATGTTCCAAATCAGTAGTGGTCTACTGGCGGTCAATTATACTCTCCTCAGAGAGGAAGACACTGTATCCGTACACAGATTATGTGCGTTCTCTCAATTTTTGTGCTCTCGAGGGCAATTTCTATCCCCTTGTATGGAATTTCGAATCGAATATGAAAGAGGGGCTATTTCCATTATCAAAGTCAGTAATATTCTTCAACAGCCAGAAAATAGTCTAATTGATATCTTATCTAAAGTAAGCTATTGGACGGTTACATTTTCCGTGAGCAAAAAAAGGGTTTGCGAAAGCGTTTAAAGCACTTACTGCCTCGAAAAAGTCATTCCCCGTTAAGGATACCTCTCAATCCGGAAGCTATATCCGATTCAGTATTTGATGGTATTGGCTCAATTAATGCCAAACATTTTTCAGATCTATTATGAACTGATAGGCTAATAGCTATTTTCTTACTTTGGCCGTCAAGAGGGAGAGTACGTTACATAGACCAGCCTTACTGTGTCAGAAATTTACAGGGGCCTCAATTCTTGACTCTTCGCTCGCTTAAATTCCCAGATTGTCGCTATCTTGCTTCAAATGAGGCTCGAACAGTAATTTGTGAAAGATGTCCGGCGCTTCAATCACTAGATATTGGTCATCAGTACGTAATCCTGATATTTGCTCTATCATGATATGGCTAAGTCAATTCTTCTCTTCACAGTAGCAGAGAGATAAGTGAAGAAGATGATCGGCACTTGGGCTATCTCATCAGTGCCCTGCGCCCTAATTCGCTTGTTGAATTCAAATATTGGGGGCTGAAGCTTCAGGAGTCTAATGCGCTGAAGAGTTTAAAAGCACATAAAAAGTCGTTGAATGATTTTTCACTATCAACTCGTGCCAATTTCGACAAGTTAATCGGTACGGTTCCTTCATTTCCGAAGCTGAGAAATCTCTACCTGAGCATAACGGCTTGCGGTCGCAAACCCAGCACGGCGGCGTGGCTTTTGAACTGTAATGTGACCCAATTAACGATTATTTGTCGACCTCAAAATAGTTTCCATGAATTACTGCATCTACTCAACCAAGTTTCACCATCAATACGCATACTTAATCTCTCACATGGAGGGTCGAAATTTACAGATACTTTTTGCTATGGCTTAAAATCCGCGGCAGAACTAGAAGAGCTGCGCATTTCTGCTCCGAAATGCGTAAAAGAAGAGTTGACTATTGAAAATCTGAACAATTTGTTACTCATGAAGAATTTACGGACATTATATCTGCATACTGATGTTAGCTTGTTCGAAGAGGAACACTTGAAATTATTCATTCAAAATTTGCCAAAGCTTGAAGTTCTTGATCTTTGCTGCTCGCTGTTAACAGATTCCACGTGGAAATTGCTCAAGGATTTGAAGTTTCTTCGGAGGGTGGTATTTAGCGGAAAGAACGAATTCACAGTGAAGGGGCTGGAGTCCTATATCACGGAGCTTGGCCATGATAAAAGAGGAATGTTCATTGGAATTGTTCACCATGGTTGGTCCGGACGCTTTAAAGAGAAAGACATAGTTAGCTTAAACAATTGTGTTGATCGTTCCTTTGGCGTAACATTCACATATGATACTTACTTTCATCCTGATGAAGTTATCTTGTAATAAGAAGCTAGTTTGGCACGGTCAAAATAGTACAAATATTTACGATATACCGAAGATAAGGCATTTAAATCAGCTAGTTTGAGCAAAGCTTAGCAGACGAAGGAGAATAAAAATCCGCCAAGGTAATGGTAATGATATTGTTAATTGATCCCTGTTGGTGTAGATTATGTGCTTCACCATTTTTACCATCAACTTCACGATAGTAGAGTGGTGAATATGCGCGACTATTCAATCCCCAATTAAACCTTTCTCCCGGAGACCGTAAGACTTTAAGTTTCTTTCCATTACTTTTCTTGTATATGACTGCTTTTAAATAATAATAAAGATTAAAAGCTTAAGAGAGATATCTTAATTATAACAAACCTGTGAATAGAATCTTAAGGGTGATTTAGAGGGTAAATTGGTAAATTACTTAAAAGTTCAATTAAATCTATCTAATGAATGGGGGAGTGTAGCTCTATGAAAGCTTTCGCGCAACAGCAACTATAGTAATGGTCCTAGGTTGATACCATCGATATTCTTGTAGGCAATGAGCAGACTTGAGTCGCAAACATATTAAGTTAAGGCTGGAGAGTTGATACATGTATTAAGGGGGCAATTTTTGGAACACTGTTATGTATTATTACCACTCAAGACGAGATCAAGAATGGCTAGCCGCCTTTTATCTCATTGGGTTGAGAGCAATAATTCCAAAGCATCATTCAATCAAAGGTCCCATAAGTGAACGGGCCTAAAATTTGTGAAGCTCTGAAAACTACACATATATTGTAAAGAAGCAGCCTCCCACTACTAGCATCACAATCTGATTTCGAATATTTCTAAAATAGCTGGAGATGGTTGTAAATGAGGCTGAACTCCTTCGGACTGCAAAAGACTCGAGCCAGTAGCCGGTTGAACTACCGGCAAAGAATGATATGATACGCGTCCAAGCTACGATTACTCGAATGTACGAGTAAGTAAGGTTGTTTCACATACAACCCAAGGATCCATCGCATAGCTAAGCCATGTTCCATGCTCTGCTCTTACAGCTTCAGCCTACGATCTAGAGACCTAGCTGCCCTTGGATCGATCCTGTAGCCTAAGGCTTCCTGTACATAGCACCTGAAGCTATGGGTACTAACAAGTATCAGACTACAAATAGCTCAGACCACAGCCGCTTACCAGTCCGTTGTGATTCACCAAGATGAATTACCTTCCAAGAGAAATAATTGATAAAATACTTATAAAACTTAGCGATGAACATGACTTCAATACACTATTTTCATGCCTTCAGGCCAGCAGATGTATCGGAATACGAGCCGTCCGTCTATTATATGGGTAAGCTTTATGGTTCGAAGCCACTGTTGTATATTTCATTGATAGAATGTAACAGCCGGAGTATCAGCTAATCTTCATAACAGAACCAGTGATCCACATCCACGTCTTGCGTATAGAAGTACAGATCTGAAAGAGATGAAAAAGATATCAGTATATTGGCGGTCACTAATACTAGCTTCAAACAAGAAGTCGATTTTCCCATACACAGATTACATACTTTCTCTCGACTTCAGCCTCCTCAGGGATACGTTACGCTACGTAGATGTAGACGATCTTAATACACTATCCAAGTGAGGTCTTTCGCTTCTTCCAAATTTATTTTAGCTTACGTCGCGTCTGAAGTCAGCTATTCAACAGCTACAACTTTTGCTATTCAACACCAAAAATAGCACTTTCGTTGCGAAAGCGCATAAAGTATAAACCTTTTCCAAAGCGCTGTCGCACATTAAGACTACCTCGAAAGTGGCAACTGATTGTTGGTTCAGTAGTTGACGGTATTAGACCAGGCGAACTTTCGCGTATACATAGCGAAACTTGGCTGACAATCGTCAGCTATTTTCTCCGCCTGTCCATCTATACAATTTCCAGGTTTACGCTCGCTTGAGCTCATAGAAATTGTTCAAGTTAAGGAGGCTGATGTCGCAATATGCGAGAAGTTTCCCTTGCTCGAATCGCTGAGTATTGGTACTCGGTTCGTACTGCTGCCAACTGCTCCATGCTAGTGAAGCTAATGAAATGGTGTCAGCGACTTTCCCGTAGACGTGAACGGAGAAGATGGCCAGCACCTCGGTAGATTCGTTAAAGCTTTGCGTCCTAATTCATTAGTTAAATTCAACTATTGGGCGAATCATAGCGAAGATACCCATGTATTGAAGAGCCTTGTGACACAAAAGGGCTCTTTAGAACAGCTTACGCTAGACATGAAGCCTGACCTTAGTGACCTTGTTGAGTTCATTTCTTATTTAACAAAGTTGAAAATCCTTTGCATGAGGATAAACGCTCGCAAGTACTCGGAAAAAGTTATGAGGTGGCTTTCAAGCTGTAAAAAGCTTCACACGCTTAGACTATCTGCCTGTCATTTTAATGTTGAAGGCTTGATTTGCATACTCTCTAACCTTCCATCGTCGATGCGTGTTTTAAATGTCATTTCAATGAGGCCAGGACTCGTAAATCTAGTTTGTCGTGATTTAGCATGTGCGTCAACGCTAGAAGAGCTAAGCATAATACTCGGAGGCTTCCACGAAGACAATCCTGCGTCAAAAACAATAGAGGGGATTATACGGCTGAAAAATCTACGCATTCTGGAACTTCGAGGAGCATCTTTCTCGCTGAGCGATACATATATGATGTCAATCTGTAGAGAATTGACAAGGCTTGAGTACCTTTGGCTTCAATTTTGCTACGACGATGGAGGAAGGTTAACAGACTTTGTTTGGACATCACTTTTGAATTTGAAAAATTTGAAGAGGTTGACCCTTCACGGTCCTATGAGGCTCACGGAAGCAGGCTATTCAGCGTATTGCTGGGAACTTAGTCCCAGCAATAACGGGATATGCATTACAATGAACAATTTTTTTTCATATCTTTGGAACGATGACGAACCTGACTTGGATAATTTTAACAGACGCTTAAAAGAAACCGCCATTGGTGTCTTCCCGATAGAATAGCATCGGAAACCTATCGAATGGCTTACTTTTACCTATTCTGATTAAGGAGTGCTATCAAAGAGACTGCACGACCGGGGATCTGTTGTAATTATCGAGAACAAACCTACTAGGCCATCGAAGAACAATATTATTAAGGATGCAAGCTTAGGTACCATCTCAGGCTCCACGCATGGTACGAGCCTTTTCGTAAGGAATCTTGGAAACGCGGGTTATTTTGGCACAGCTATTTATCTGCATACATAACAAAATCAATCTATAAGCGTGAAATAGTGATGTATAGAGCTGGTTATTTCATTCTTTGTCACATTCTGTCTCACGATGAAGACTGATAAGTGAGCAGCACCAACCGCTTTCACTCAGGCATGGAGTAGTAAGAATATTAAGCAGTATGAATACTAATATTCTCAGTCACTCTAACTACACCCGACTTGTTTTATTATATTTCTGTAGGTCTGAATATGGAATCGAACTTTGGGTTCGGTGAAGGACTACCTTACTATACCTTTCGAACAGAACGCAAACGGCTTCCTGTTCAGTAAACAACGTTAGAAACTTAGGACTGTACTACTGGCTTACACAGCAAGCTAATAAGAATTATCGTGATTTGCAGCTGCTACTTGCTGAGAAGATCAAGGGACGATAACAACGTAAGTGAGAAGCCGGGAGAAGCTCTCCAATGATAAATAGAGGAATAGCTTCAAGTATCCAGAGAGTCGTGAGCTTTAAGCTTCACCTGCGGGACTGCTGCCTGATTGATAGTCACCCAGTGCCAACGTTGGTAGCTTGACTGTGTCAGTCACAGACAAAAGTGACGTTGAAAGGACAGTGGATTTGTACCATAAATGATAATTTTTTGATTGGCGCAGAGGAGCTTTGCCTCTTGGGCTGTCATGTGCCGCCAGCTGGAGTCGAATTACTGGACACCCGCAAATCGCACCCGCCAATTGGTTTGAATCACCATTCTCTTGGCAAGACTCTTCCTCTTTTCCCACTCTTCTCTTCCCCTTCTCCCCTTCTCTTCTTTTCTTCTCCAAAATAAACTTACTCCTGCCAATTTCTGAGTGAACAGCCTGTTGTAGTAATAGCCTTGATCACAACTTTGATCATTACGGTTGTTAGCATTGACTGTTCCTGCTGTCTCACCCGACCATTGGGCCACTGGACACTCGGTCGGCAACACTTCTAAGCATCCTACAATTGATACCAGGAAACAGCCACTCGCACAGCTGATAGATCTGTCTCTGGAATCATTGTTGAGATACTTTTTCTCTTGATGCATTTGAGACTTGTTCTTCTTACATAGCGTTTGAAAATCTGAAACCTCAAAGGGAGAATATCGCCTCTTGCCGGAACTGGATTCTCTTATCCTTGGGGCTACAAGGAAGTTGTTGTCTGGCACTGTTCTCATTGACTACGGCCCGAGTGTTAGTCCGGACGCCAGCGCTAAGAGTCCTAATAGCCGCTGGTTCAAGGCGTCAGAGTCTGCAGGCCCCTCCATCCTTTCTTGTTGCTTCTCTGGATTTTCGTTTCTATCATCAATAACACCACTATAGCGTCATTTTACCTTTTCTACCCATATCGGTAAAGGTTAGGCTCACCATAATTGACTGGATTGTAGCAGGAAGTGGACCACCTTCGCTGTTATTGGTACTCACCAAGAGGTTCTCTCTCACTTGCTTGCCATTTCACCCGACAGGAAAGGAACCCATCCGGTCATTGGAGTTCCCTCCGTTTCATTCTTATTATCTGTCATTGGCCTTCAATTCAAAAAAAAAAAAAACCGTTGAATAGGACCAATACGCACGGCCGAGGATAGTCTAGCTAGTTGTTGCTTTACTCTGGTACCCTCTTGTACATCAATTTTCCACTGTGGTTTGTTGGCTCTTTTTGTACCTGCCCGGATTTGAGTTACTGGCACCATGTCTCACCAAGGTCCAATCATAAGGAAATGGTTCCAACCTGGAGAAGGAATAGCGCGGGAGGTAATCACTGCTGATATCCAGCGTTATCTGGGCCCCGATGCCCTGGTAAGACCTGGGATTGGAGAAGGCGACATGAAAGTCAGTCATGGGATTACTGGGCATCTTCACAGAGATTCTCTAACTTTGACAGGATGTCCGTGGATACTGGATTACCGCATATCGTGGGCTCACATCGGTCAGTTCTCACAACGGAAAGGTGATCGATCTTAACGGCGTAGCTAACGATGCCATCAGAACATGGTTGAGAGTCTTAGAAAGGATACCGAAAGATGGCGAATGGAAGTAGATAACCAACAAGCTGACACCCGCGAACGTATTGCTGATGATGCTGATCAACTATTGCGCCGTTATGTTGATTCAGACATACATATCAACCGTCAGCATCACGGACCTCCTCCTGGAGGACATCCGATACATTACCATCCAGCGCCCCCGGAAATGGGTAATCCCATTCATAGCGATCGCCAACCCGAGTATCGTCACCCAAATCCACGTTTTGAGCCTTCGCCGAATTATCCTGGTCCTGGATCTCATGGCACACCGCCTCCCCAAGGATATCCTTACCCTGGAGGACATTCGTCCGTGAACTCTGGATATGGCCACCCGAACATGGGCAATCCGCAGCCACCTCGCGGGCCACCTCAACCTTCTTATTCTTACCCTGAACCAGTTGAGTATTACCAGCCTCAGACAGTTGGGCATGGCGATCCGCGCGGTGACCTTCGTGGTGACCCCCGTGCTGATCCTCGGGGTGATCCTCGTGGAGATTTACGGGGCGTTCAAAGAAATGGAGGACCGCACCATCATTACCCTACGAATCAACCCATGCGTGAGGCAGTTTACACACAGGGATCAAGGTACCGTGGACTGAATTGGCACAATATGGCCGTTTACTAAATAAGCTGTGCTCTAGTAATCCCCCGCCCTTTTATGATAATGGCCGTCGTAAGTTCTGCCCTCTGCTACACCCTGTTTCTTGTTCTTTACTGCAAGATGTGCGTTTGTTGAAAGTTATAAGAAACGGTTCTCCTATGGTTTATTTTAAATTTTCTCTTTTTATTTCATGTCAACAAAGCTGTCGAATAGCAAGAAGTGCCACAAAGCATCCTGTAGCTGATGATACTTGTATCGATAGCATATCAACAGCCACCACAGCCAAATATAGCACGTCGGCGTCCTTAGGCTCTTTACGTTCGGATTTCAACTTTCTGGACATGGTTCTCTTTTTCTCTGTGTCTCTCAGTTCGCTGTAGGCTCTTTAATCGAGGTTTGGCAATACTCTGTGCCTACACGCAGAAGACTACTCCTTTTTGGCTCATGTTGGGCCGTTTTGTATTGGTCTGCTTTGCTGAAGTCCTTTTTTCCTTTGGATGAGTTTTCTGGACCATGTGTACTATTTGCGTTCATCGGGACTTTCGTCGGGATCACTCACAATTGATGAATTATTGCAAATGGACCTGCTTTCCAAATGGGATCTTAAACTAATACGGCAAAAACCGGGAAGTTTTCTTTTGAAGGCGGAACTTGGCTACTCAGATGTATTCGAGGAGAGACCAGCCGTCTGAGGAACTCTGATTATGGATGCGCGGTATCCACCAGTATTTATGGCACCTTTGGGCTTTCTAACGCAATTACCTCTGGTGTTGATTCTCCGGACGTCCATGAGAGCCTGATTTTAATTCACTGGCAAGCACTCCAAATAAGCGTACCTGAAGATTCACCACTTGATGATTATCCTGGACAACACTTAATGATCCATGGTCACCACTTGGAGAGGAGAACTTCCCTGTCTTTCTGGTATGGGTCTAAACTTCCTGCAGGCTGGGTACTTCTGGAATGGATGCTTATAGGGTTACCTACCTACTCCGTACAGCCGAAAATTTCGGGAATATATTATTTCCATGGAGACCTATCATCTTCAACAGAACTTGGATCTTTACTGTGGAATGCCATAGCATCCGTGGACCAGGGTCATGCTGTTGGACTGCAAGGGTTATGTGTACATGCCGGCCTACTTTTTCTTATTTTGATCTCATGTTGACGAGATTGTGATTTCTTTTGACTTTGTTTGTTGTAATGTTTTGTAAAGATATTTTGATCGGTGGGTCGGCTATGCCGTTTTGAGGACACGAGCAGCAGGCGATGATACACAATCTTCAACATCATGTCTGGCTGGTACAGTTATTTAGTTTATGTGCATGGTATTTATGGAGTGGTTTAGCGTAGAGGATAATTTTTGGTACTGGAAAGGTCCTTGGTATGTAATGCAATGTAGATAAATATTGTATTTCAGTCACGGCTCTCTGAAGAGATGTCTGATCAATTATACTGTAGACTTTTTTAAAACTATAGGCTGTGCCTCAGTCAAGATTGCGGCACACGGACAAGTACATTGCCTGTTATTGAAAATTTAACTAAATAAATAAAAAAGACAAATCTGTGGAGAAAGAGCATTTCAAATTGACTGACAAGAGCGCAATCAGTCTGCAAAACCGCACAAATCTGCTCCTAGTTAATTTTTTGTTTTTTATTCTATTTTGATTTTTTTTCCTTGCGGAAAGAAAATAAGAGGGAGAGAAAATGAATATCACGTTTAAATAAATTTAAATAAATATATAATCAGGTTACTTAAAAGCAAAAGAGAACAAACTTCAGTTTGGTTCCAGCATCTCTCCCCTACATCGTAAATCCTGATGTCAGCACTCAACAGAGTGTTTTGTGGGATGCTACGTGCAGAGCACTCGTCCTGCTTTACTGATCGCAACCGAGAGAGAGAGAGAGAGAGAGAGAGAGTGAGTGAGAGAGAGAGAGAGAGAGAGAGAGTGAGAGAGAGAGAGAGAGAGAGAGAGAGAGAGGAAGTCATCTGACTTGGGTGGTTCTGTCCGTTTGACACTTTTCATTTCGTCCTTTTCTTTCGTTCTCTTTCAGTGAGGTTGATTAACTTTCTGATTTTAGGGTCTTAGACTATACAGTGCTATGCATTGCAATATAACGTCTCTCTCAACCTCTTTTTCACCCCTTTTGCTCTCCTCGACAAAGTGTTTTCCGAATGAATTTTCTGTGTTGTAGGCGATGCTGTCTGTCTGTCTACTATCTGTCTATTATCTGTCCGTTCGTCTGGGTTGCTTTCCCCGATTGACGTTAGCAGTGTGTGATTTGTTCTACACTGCGAGACTGTGAGTGTTACTGTCGCTTGTGGTATACACCGGTCAGTTGGACGAAATTTGTTTTACTTTTCCTTGCTTCAATCTTTATTGCTTCAATAGTCACCTTAACATACAGTGCTCATCTCCAATTTCGGTGTCATTACTCGTCATATAGTACAGTACATTTGCGAATAAAAAATAAGAACCAAAAAAGAAAGCTTTCAGGAATCATAGTTACTATCATGATTTCCAAGTTCCTTCTCTTGTCTTCTGTTATGTCCTTTCATGCCGAGTCTCCATTAAATCAAATGTAAGAACCACACTTTCCTAAAAGTCTACTTTCTCTAGCCTTGTCTTGTCCTTTATACTAAGTACTGCAAGAAAACTTACACCAGTCTCCCCCTAACCTCATCATACCCGCTCCACGTCTCCAGCGCCGCCTTTATCTTTGCCCCCATCGGCATCGACCCCCAATCGAATCCCCAGCCAGGGACAGTCCCATAGCGAGCCTCCACGACCCGCTGGCGCGCCGCCTCGTCTGCAGCGAGCCAGTCCGCACGCTCATAGCGCAGGGCGAATGCATCGTATGAATGCGCCAGTGCCAATGCCAGCAGCATGACGGTAAATGCAAACATCAGAGGCAGGGCATACGTGAACAGCACTTTCCTGCCGCTTGGGAGAAGACTTGGCGTGGCGAACCAAGATCGTTTTTGTGGTGGATAGACGACAGCAAGGCCATCTGTTTGTGTACTTTTGGAAGTCGACTTGTAGGCAGTTGATGTGTCGGCTGTCCGAATGGAGTTCGGCTTGCTAGCAGCTTGAAAAGTTTGAGTGCCTGCATCTGTGCTTTCTGGTAAGTCGAGCCATTCACATTCTCCGTTCTTGCCCTCTTCGAGAGTATCCACGAGTTCATCATCGTTAGCTTGTAGGGCCTTGCCCTTGCCCTTGCCAACATTCCCTCTTTCCCTTCTCCTGAATCCCTCTTCAATTTCTTCACCATACATGAAGGGGGGATACTTCTTGTTCGGCTTTATGCCGAGATGGTCTAGTATGTCCTCCTTTGTCAGCTGTGCCTTCTTCTCTTCCTTCTTCGCTCTTATCCTCTCTCTCTCAGCTCTCTTTTCCTCTTCCTTTGCCTCCACCGCTTTCTTTTCCTCTTCGATTCTCTCCCTCTCGCTCTCCCTGGTCATCCTCTTCAACTCAACCTGACGGGTATACGCGCCGCTCACAAGCAGCTGTCCGCTGAGACTCATCCATCCCTTCGCTTCGTCCGTCAGTCTTGGTTCTGTGCTTGGATCCCAGTTGTCTGCTAGCAACCTTTTCTTTTCTGGTTGCATTGGTTGCACTGTCTGCGCTGTGGCATCCTTCGTCCTTGGTAATGGCATGCCGGCTTGCGTCTCAGCATGGGCATATCCCTCTCGCGGTTTTGGAAGTTTGGCGTTGGCGAGGGAAGTACCTTTTGGCAACGGTACCAGCCCGGGTCGGGTCGGGTCTTCTTCATAATGCTCGAGAACAGATGTGGATTCTGACCCGTCGTCTGGCGTGGTGCTTGGGCTGGCGATGTCATCAACTACACTGCTACGTTGATACCCTGGCATATTTTGAGTGGCGGTGGACTTGTCAGCGTAGTTCTTGGAAGGCCTGGCAGCAGTCCCTTCCACGTCTGAGCTTGCGTCTGATCCTCTGTCTGCATACTTGCTAGAGGATTGTCGACTGACTGTTTCCGAATCTGGGTTCGTGCTGGTTCCTTTGTCCACGACTTTACCTATGCGTCTAGGGCCTGGCGATGATGGCTCACGTGTTTTTACAGAATCGGGAGATTCAGAATGCCGCGAAGGACCAGGCGCAGACGCTGACGACATGTCTGCTTTTGTTGGAGTGGTGGGATCGCTGGTTGATTCTTCGTCGGGAGCGAAGACTTCATTGAACGTTGGGCTGTTGAGCATCATCTCAAGTCCTTCGTGGTTGTCTTCGCAGTGACGCAGCTTTTGCACGATTTCAATCTTGATGGCATCATCATTCATCACGACAGCAAAGACCTCCTCTATCGACACGTTCAGTTCCGCAAACTCCTCTCGGAGGAGCGAGACGTTTCTCTCTAGCTCGTCATGGTTGTCGGATTTCTTCGTTAGGTCTTGTACCCGTTTAGCCTGCTCAGAGATTACTACTCGCTGCTCCTCAAGCTGCCTGTCCTTGCCCGAGAGCGATTCCCGGCATCTATTTACCTCATTTCTCTCCAAGTAGACTTGACGATCAGCGGCCTTGACATGCTTCTTCTCGGCTTCGAGAAGCCTCTTCAACTCCCTCACTTCCGCTTCCAGACCCCTGGCTCGTTTCTTCTCCGTCTGCACTGCGCCGTCGCGCTCGCCGAAACTCTGCTGCAGCGTCGCAATCTGGCTCGCTTGCTTCTGCTTGTCGTCTTTCAGCGACTGTATCGTGTCCTGCAGCTGTCTGGCAGTCTCCTGTTGTTCGCTGAGAAGGACGGCATCGCGCTGTGCAAGGTCAAGGCTCTTCTTGCGCATCCGGCTCACCTCGGTGTTCTGTCTGAGGTTTTCTTCATTGACACGGTCAAGCTCCGCTCGCATGCGCCGAAGCTGGTCACGCAGCCGTGCGTTTTCAGCAGCTTGCGGAGATGCAGATGTGGATTGACCTTGGCTATCCTCGGCATTTGTTTGTGTGCTGGTGCTGGTGCTGGTGCCTCTTTGGATTGTTGCACTTGGAGCTGCTTCATCGGTTGGAGCTACTTCATCAGTTGGAGCTACTTCAGCACTTGGAGCGTCTGCAGGATTGCTGCCGTCCGAGGCAATGGTATCGTTTGGAGGCTCATTAGTCTGTTCAACATCTCTCATCGCTTCATCTTCGAGATTCCTACCTTCATTCTCATCATTCTCTTGCATTTCTTGGTCGACGCCTGTGCTCCCTATTACATTTTCAGCAGGGGCATCAGGAGCGCTGCTGTCAGCTGTGTCCATGTCGTCATTCCCTTCCACGGCCAAAGCGCCTTCTTCGACATCATGTCCAGCCATTGATTGTACCCCTCCCTGTTCACCCTCTTGCACATTGGCTGACATCGTTTCTGCTTCATTGCTGGGTAACGTATCTGCTGCTGCTTCGCTTTGTGCAGTCTCCTCGCTCGGTGGTATGGCTGAGTTGGGATCTGTTGCCTCTGGCTCCGTGTTTTGGATTTGTTCCGCTGTTTGGTCACTCATATTTAGTTCAGTATTGTTGTTATAGAGAAGGTCGAGTCCAGGTATTACTATTGTCTGGTATTCTTCTTGTGCTGGTTGTAGTTCTTGGTGTTCTTCTTGCGCAGGCTGTGAATTTGGCTCCTGTCTCAACTCGTTGTCGATGGCTGCTATCAAGTCGGCATCAAGTTCCAAGTCTAGTGTACTTGAATAGTCTGCCTCTTCAGCTACTTCTTCTTGACCTGTGTGTGAAAGCGGCGTTTCCTGGGTGGTGCTCGTTTCAGAGGCTGGTGGTGGTAGTGGTGTTAATGCTGGAGCTGGATCTGGTTGTGCAGCCTCTGTTTTGGGTTCCTCTTTCACCTCTTTCACTTCCTCTTTGTTTATTGTTTCTTTGCTCTCAGTTTCTCTCGCAGTCTCTGCACTCTCTACTTTCATCTGTTCTCTCACTTCTTCCTTTACTTCTTCTCCGCTAGTCAATTCTTCTTTTTCCTCTTCCTTTCTCTGCTGTTCCACTTGCTGGCCCTTACGATACAAGTTGAGCAACGGTCCTGCGAGCAAGAAGTTTGCTGTATCGCTGAGGGAAGTTTTATCTTCGACCTCTCCTTGATATATTTCGCGCTGGTTAGAGCTACTATCAGTGTTGGCGTTGAGGGCTTTTTCCTCTTCCTGTTGGTGAGAGGATTGTTCTGCTTGCTTCTCGTTATCACCGTTATCTTGAACAGCTTCGCTGGCTTGCAGGCTTGGAAGTGATTGCAAGATCAATTTTAGATCTGCAGAGTCTTTCCTTCTGCGGGCCTCACGGCTGACTTGCCTGTCGAGCAAGTCCAAGTCGTCTTCCGAGCCAGAGTCTGAACTTTCGGTCTCCCGTGGGCGCACTGGGGCGTTACTGTCGAAGATACTTTGCGGAGCAGCGAATGAGAAAGAGAAGGATGATGAGAGCGGTGCGGCAGTCAAGGCAGGACTTTTATTAGCTGAAGCTGGTGGCTCGGTGAAACCGGATGCACTGAAAGGTGATGGTGAAGGGCAGAAATTAGGAGAGGTAGAGCCGGCAGCGGTACCGGTCGCAGATGCAGCAAATGATGAGGTGGGTAAATTAAGCGATGACTGAAGCGGTGAAGGGAAATTACTATGGTTATTAGTATTAATATTAGTATTCCTCCGTGATGGAACAGTCGAGAAGCGCGAAGAAGCAAATGGAGGCGAGGAAGACAAATAGTGCTCCGAGAATGGGTTTGGCGATTGTAGAGACGACCATGTTGGATTAGGGCTTGAAGAAATAGAAGCAGCAGCTCCGAGAGCACCAAAGGGCGAGGACAAAGAAGCATCACCGAAAAGAGATAGGGTGCTGTCATTGTTGTTGTTGTTGTTGTTGTTGTTGTTGCTGCTGCTGCTACTGCTGTTTCTGTTATTTTTGCCATTGTTGGTGACAGTCCTGCCGTCACTAATGTTTCTGGCGTCAACACGATGGTTTTCGCGATTGCTGGCAATTGCAGCATTTCCGAATCCGATGTTCTGGTGATGGCCTGCGCCGCTTGCGGAACTGCCAAAATGTCCGAAGCCACCACTAGCCACATTATCAGCCACGCGGATGTTTGGAGGTGGTTGGGGAAATCCGGTCCGGCCGAATGGGGTTAGTGTGTTTGTGCTGTCGTTACTATAAGAGTGTGTTTGCGCTGTTTGAATGTCGTTCATCATGTCTTGATGTCCAACGTCGTCGGCATCTGGAAGCTCTTCGTCCACGTCCATGTCTTCGTTGGTGATGATGGCGCTTCCGTCGCCGATGTCTCCGCTGTATGCAAAATCATTGTTGTTATTGTTGCTGTTGTTATTTTCCAAAAAGTCACTTTCTGATTCCGTCATGGTCGTGTCGCCGTCTGCATCGTTGTCGCTGCTGGCAGCGAGAGGAGTACCAGCGCCTGCGCTGTTATTATTGTTACTACTATTATTATTGTTGTTACTGTTGGTGCTGTTGCCAAAAAATGATACGTTTGATGAGCTTTCAATGCCGACCATGTCGTCGCTCTCTGCCTCTCGAAGCATCTCTTCGTAGATGCTCATGCGCGAGCTGCGGCCCTCGTTTTCACTGTTGTTCCGAGTGTTGTGACCTCGATTGGAGGATGAATTGGTCACCTGTGCCAGTGGGCTGGGCCGGTAGCTGGCAGACGAGCCGAATGCTGCGGTTCGACGGTGGTATCGGTCTGGCATTGTTGCAGTGATGTACTGTGTTATGTTGTTGCTGGTTACGATGCTTCTGCTGTTGCTGCTGCTAAAATGATAGTCTTAGTAAAGTCAAGTGGGCGTGTAGTGTGTATTTGTTTGCGTTCCGATGCTTTTTGTCAGTCTTTGATATGGCTTGTCTTCTCGCAACTGTTGCAACAGGCCTGTGTATTCCAAATGATTCTCTGAGAAAGTCAATCGCAAAAATGTCTTGTTACTACCGTTGTAGAAGTTATCAATCGTAAACCATTCAAGTCTTAAAGGTTCGTTAAGTCAAACTGCTACAGTCGTTGCAACAGCTATGCTACAAAGCTAACACTCTCCACAAGCTCAAGTTTAGAAAGCGATTGTAAGGAATATATGAATTGCTACCACACCAGGTAGTATCAGCGTGTATACATATGTGTGTCTGTGTATGTTCGCGCGCGCAAGTCCCACGAAAATAAAAAAGATTGATAGAAGCAAATCTACCAGTCTCAGTCTCAGTTTCAGTTTCAGTCTCAGTCTCAGTGTCTACCTCTACATGCTTTTCCCTTTTCCCTTTGGCGCCGAAAGAAGGAAAGCAGGAGGGTGGAGTTGTGGCGAGGAACGGGAGGAGTGGAGGGGGTGACAATGCGGCTATTGTTTATTGTCTTGTTGTCTTGTTGTTTATTGTCGTTGCGGTGTACGGGTGGGAGTAGGAAGGGCGAGAGAAAGATAATTGACGGGTGTGTTTGGGATGAAAGGGATGGAAGGGCGTGGAAGGGGGTAGAGTTGGGCGGAGTGGGTATTGAGTGATGATGGTAGATTTATTGATTAATTAGTTATATTGATTGTTCTACTCTTCCTGCTCTTTTCTTCATTCGTACTGGCTTTCTTTCGATCTACCTTGTTCTACGGAGGCTTTACTTTAATTACAGTTACGTTCTGAGTGATATAGTGGACTTGGTTGGTTGGAAATGTTGATTGATTGAGTGAGTGAGAATGGTTTGAGCTTGCGTCGGGTTGGTTTATATGTCAAAGCTGCCAACGCCGATGCGTCGTGCAAGTCTACTTCTGATGGCATCTTCTGTTGGAGTGTGCTTTGTTTCTAGCGCGTGCGTACGACGTATACTTGATGAAGAAATACAGGGAGAGGTTTTGGAAGAATAGAGGGCAGTTCACGATGGGGGAACACCACCAGGAGAGGAGACTGACTGCTGCTGCCGGAAGAATCGCAATGCTGTTTCAATTGATATAATCAAGTCTAGCACGTCCTTCGCACGTTGATGTCAGTCACTTGGAGAGTATTGTCTTCATTATCAACTTCATTATCATCTTCATATAGAGCTTCCAAGAGCCAAGTGTCTACACACGATGGTATTATTGTTTTATTCAAGTCACCAACAATACAACTTTAGAAGAGGGTCATGGCCGCCTGTTAGAATCTGCTATTAGCAACGTTCATACTTGACAGCAAAATTTGAAGATGATAAGCATCTTGCAAGTGCTTCCTGATTGCGTTATGATATTAATAATCGCCTAGAGAAAGAAGTGACAGAGTATTTTGATCATTCAGTCTAATGTAGAACTACATACAGCCTTTCACCGTATTCATCACAAGAGATCAGTAAGTGTTTTCATGAAAAGCCTTTTTTGCTTACAAGAGCGTTCATGGTGAATCGGTTGGAGGGAACTTATTAGGAACACGCAATTATTACTATACATGTCCGAATTCTAAGTCTTGGTTTGAAATATAGATATAACTATAATAACAATGCTAATAACAATGCTAATAACAATACTCTTGCCTAAAAGGGACGTTGCTCTGTAGCCGCACTTGTATCGTACGCAACTATGACTTGTCTATGGAGCAGGGTACAACGTACAGTGTTCTATACTTTTTAAAAAAGACTTTCAGTGAAGCTAATGAGCAAAATGTTTAGCAAAAGCGAGCTCAAAAACAAAAATCACCAGAAACGACCATCTATAAAAGCAATCCTCAGCCCCAAAAAAGCAAACAAACATACACATATACACCAATACCAAAGAAGCGTTGCCGGTCCTACTTGCTCAAATATTCATCTTCAGAATTCGGAACCTCTGTCAGAAAGAACCTGTGTCATGAAACGATATGAATATTTCATCTTTTGACTCAGTACCAAATTCAGACTGGATGGCACGATTAATTTGTCCGTATTAACGTCACTAACTACCTGCCATCTAAAGCCCTCGCTTCGGTGACAGCATTTACATCGATCGAGTCACGTCGACGTCCCATTTTTCGCATTGACGTGTTTCGCGCCCGGAATCGGATTCGAACCATATGAGGTAGTTCTCGAGTACTTTTATTCGTAACTCGGGCGTCAAATTAACATCACTCCAAGATAAGAAGATATCCTCCCGAGATCCTGGTCGGACGTTACGGATTTGGTTGAGAAGAAGATCTCTTTCGTAGTCGCGATAGACGGTCGTACATTCACGCTGTAATAATTGTAAGTTTATGGGTAGAATAGTTCTGCTATTGGCTTCTTCAAATGAAGTACCACTTGCTCAGCTAGACGAAAGGCATTGGAGATAGAACTTACAACGGCGTCGTCCACAGACATCATTTCACCTGGCATAAGGGAATACCGACTAAGTATATTGTTCTACATGACAACTGTCAGTTCGAACGGATAATTCAACAGTTTGATCTCAAATAATGAGAACAGGAAAGACTTATAAAGAAAACCATATTTACCAATATTGGGTGCATAATTATAATTCTATTACGCTTCAGAGGCTCCAGCCGATTTATTGATGGTGGATTTATGTACACCGGGTCTTCTGTAGAGTACAACCTCAAGCCGTCAATACAGGCAGAGCACTGCATGGATTGAATTTCTGTGGCAAGCATCACAAGTTTCGTGTGTGCTGTTTCGTAGTCATCCTCTTCTTCCCTTTCTACAGCATGAATCTGTCGTGGAAGACTGTCTGCATTTTCACCAAATCCTTCTCCGTTCTCACGTTGAGGATCGCGATGAAAATTATGTCCGTTGCCATTTGACGCGATTGAGAAGTTGAAGAAGGATAGCAGTATCACCAACAGCAAAGGTAACTGTTGCGTGGTATGTTTCTGCGTCCTTGTCATCTTTAAATCGAAATATCAATCTGAATAAATTTATCAGCTTTGTTTGTAACGGCAAAAAGACTTAGTTGTTGTTGCAAGCTGATGTTTATGGCAACCGAACAGAACTATTGCACGTGGACAGCGAAAAGGACGAGAATTTATACTGCGCTTCAGCTTCAACCCTGAGCTCCATCCACAAGAGTCATACTTTCTTCTCAAACGTTTCTCCTTCATCTATAAGTGTTATACTTCCTTCTCAAACGTTTCTCCTTTATCCATAAGGGTCAAACTTCCTTCTCAAACGTTTCTCCTTTATCCACAAGAGTCATACATCTTTCTCAAACGTTTCTCCTTCACCTAAAAGAGTTTTACTTCCTTCTCAAACATTTCTCCATCCAAAAGAGTCATACTCCCTTCTTAAACCTTTCTCCTTCATCTACAAGAGTCATACTTCCTTCTCAGAAGTTTCTCAATCATTATCGTAGATAAATTTAGCATTATAGCCGGTGCTGATACGAGTCATGTAGTCCCACCTCCTTGCCGATCATGTAAAATTGGAAGGTGATATTATTAACTTGAAAGTAATTTCAGTCTCAAAAGTCACAAAGTTATATGCTCTTTTCAGAATGAGTGCCGTTGACATTTTGGTATTAGCTTGAAGATGGCGCTTAGACATGTCCCGCGTTATGGCGATGCGTAAAACAATTTGCACATTAAGATATAGAATTTAATTAAGATTAATTGACTAATGAACTATTTAACAATTGCAGATTTATGAGAGGAATTGACAGAGAGCATTCCTATTGAATTCTAATTATTACAAGTCTAATTCACCAGACTTATGTAATGGTTCTGAGACGAGTATGATATAGCTACGCACATTTCAGCGAGACACGGTCTGTAATGTGAAAGTCTGGTAAACAATTATATGGACTAAATTGATTGAGATCTCACTAAATAGCTAAAACGATATTGACTCTAACAGTAAACAAATTATTATTTCTGGGGAATGATTCAAACAAAGAATTACAGCTTCTATGCTGACTCTTTCGGTGATGTCTGAAAGCGTCTACTTTACATTTTACAGGCAATGTATGTGTAAAGCGTGTGTAATTACTCACGTACGCCTGTCTATATTCACGATATTGAAGCTCTACGAATAATGAATATATTAAATATTACTAGAGATTAAAGCTATAAAATCGCCTAAAATAACACGTATATATTAGTAGGAAAATAGGCTTAATATACTATCTTATATACCCCCTTAGCTATTAAAGCTATAAATATAAATATTTACTAATTAATCTAGTAATATTTATTATTTATATACTAGTATTATTACTATTTAAATCTATAAGATTAAATATCTTTAGTATCTCTTTAAGCTTTACTTTTATTATTAGTAGTTTAATAAGTATATTTATAGATATTTAATTTATCTATAAGTATTATATATTTATTTTACCCTACTAAATAAGCTATCTAATTTAATTTTAATAAATATTAATATACTTTAATCTTATTTAAAGCTTTAGGGATTTAGCTATAAATAGCTAAATTATCTATTAATTATTATAGTATAATATTATTATACTATCTATATCTAATTAAATAGCTTTATAAATATAATATACTAGTATTATCTTTTTATTTATAAATATAGCTACTAGTAGCTCTACTTCTATTATTAAAGTTATAATAGTATCTTATTTATTTAACTTCTAAAAAACTATTCTATTAAATAGCTTTATAACTAGTCTCTAAGTACTTTTATAATTATTAATATTATTTATAAATATTATATTTAAGGCTTATATATAGCTATTAGTATTATTATTATTAAGCTATAAAAAAAGATATTTAGTTCTATATAAATATTTAATATAATTAACTATAGTATTAAGATAAGATTAGTTAGGATTAGTAAAGAACTTTAAGAGGTAATATACTATAAAGGTAATATTAGAATATATACTAATTATAGTATAAAGGATTAAGTTAATTATTTATTAATATAGCTTTATATTATTATTAGTTATAATATTATTATTCTATTAATATATTTATATAATTAGTATTTTTAATACTTTACCTATATTAAATTTAAAGTATATTTTTTTAATATATAGCTATTATAAAAGGAAGATTTATTATTAACCTCTATCTCTTATAATTTTTATACCTAAAAACTAGCTAAGTTTATTTAAATCTTTAATTTTATACTTCTATTAAAGCTTTTAATAAAAAGTTAGGTACTATTTATAATATTTTAAATAGGTAAGTATTATAATATTATTAATATAGAAAAAGATAATTAACTAGTTATTTATTATTAAATATAGCTTATTTAGTATATAATATAATCCTATTATTATTAATATTTTAGTAAGTTCTATTTACTAGAGGATTAGTACTCTTCTTAATCTATATAAGGCCCTATTTAATTTTAGGTAGGTACTTCTCCCCTTTCTAAAGCTATTAGGATAATTAATATATACTATCTTATTAGTATTTAATTTACTATTAATAAATATATTAATAGTGTCTATTTAGTAGGTATCTAAATTAAAATAAATAGTAATTACTATTAGTATTTAGAAAGATTTAATTAAAAGAGTTTTTAAAGCTATATTTAACTTATTTATAGGCTTTAAATCTCTATAAATATATATATATAATTTAAATTTATATAGGAGCCTACTATTATTAAACTTATATTTAAATACTTATATTAATAGTAATAACTTTAAGGTTATATCTTTTTATTTAACTTTTTACTATATCTCTTATACTATTAATATATTAATCTTAGAATAAGCTACTTATTTAAATTATTTATAATATAAATAATTTAATATTTTTATCTAACCCTCTAGCTCCTTTAATAAATTATCTTAATAAAGCTTTAGCTAGAAGCTAGCTATAAATACTATAAGTATACTAATATTTAGTAGTAAATATTATATATAACTTTCTTTAATAATATTTATAGTATTAATACTTTTATCTTACTATTATTATAGCTATTATTACTATTATAGCTCTAGTATTATACTTACTATAAGTATTAATATTTAAATAAGCTCTTACTATCTACCTTTAGTATTATAAAATTTAATATTTTATTACTATTAATTTAATTACTAATCTAATTTATTAGTATTATTAGCTTTACTAATTTCCTTATATTTATTTACCTCTAGTATCTTAATAAGTTTAATAATAAGTTATATTATTTCTTTTAACTTCTATATTAAGTCTTCTATATCTAGGTTAAAGAAGATAGATTTATTAAATATTATATCTTTAGTACTAATAACTCTTTATAATATAAATACCTAAATTTAATATATTATTATTATAGTATATCTATAAAGATACTTAATATAAGTATATAGTAATAGTTTATTAATTTAATTCTTATATTCTTTTATCTAAATTATAAGTAGATAGGCTCTATACCTATAAGCTTATAAATAGTTATATTATAAGAAAGGTATTAATATCTTTAATCTTAGAGATTTATATAGTAATTTAATTAGTACTATCTATTTATCTATTAACTTCCTTAGTATCCTATTTATTAAATAAATAGTAGTAGTAATAAGCTCTAGCTATAGATTAGATAGTAAATATAATAATATCCTTATAGCTCTTATTTTCTTAATAATTACTTTTTTAGCTTATTTAACTATATTATTCTATACCTAGGTAGCTAGAGCTATAAGTTTAAGCTAAATATCTTTATTTAAAATATATTAATAGAATATATTAATAAATAAACTTATCTTATTATTTATTTATATAATTATAATATTTATACTAAACTAATACTTTATAAATACTTAAAAATTAATAATTATATTAAATACCCTCTTTCTCTTTATAAACGTGAGATAGATAATACTAGTAAAGTTATATATAAATAAAATAATATATTTAATACCTATTAAGGATAAATTAAAAGTAAAAATATCTATATAAATATAGTAGTAGGGTATTTTAATAATAATTTACTCCTTTACTTATTTAAATATAATATTTAAAGCTTTTAAAATTATATACTCTTTATAATCCAGTGTGGCTGTAGGGACCTGGAATTCCAGGTCTAGATCGATCTGGACCTAGACCTAGACCTGGACCTAGACTAAATTTTAGTCCCTAGGGAATTATTACTAGGGACCTAGACTAATATTTAGTCCTTAGAAACTTAGACCTAGATTAAATCTAGTCTAGGTCTAGGTCTATATCTAAATCTAGACTATTTCTTAGTCTAGGTTCTTATCTAATTATATATACCTTTTATATATAATTATTATATATAACTATTATATATAAATATT
Source organism: Trueperaceae bacterium (assembly GCA_965214995.1). Taxonomy (GTDB): domain Bacteria; phylum Deinococcota; class Deinococci; order Deinococcales; family Trueperaceae; genus CBDCCT01. The sequence continues at coordinate 114,259 of CBDCCT010000002.1, read as the reverse complement.
ATATATAATTATTATATAATTATTATATATAAATCTTACTTCTTTTAATAGTCTATATAACTAATAAATTCTACTATATTAATTACTATATTAATTAACTATAATAATCTTAATTAGACTTATTATATTATTCTTTATTATCTTTACTACCCTTAATCTTATCTTTATTCTTATTAAGACCCTAAGTAGTAAGATTAATAGTAGTATTATTATTATTATTATTATTATTATTATTATTATTATTATTATTATTACTATTACTAAAGTTATAACTATCTTCTTTAAATTTATTATTCTTATACTTAATAATTATACTATCTTCTATTTCTTTTTCTAGCTTTTTATTACTAGGTATAGTATTTAAATAGAAATAAAGCTTATATCTTTTAATAAGTTAAGTAAATTTAAATTATTATTAATAACTAATACTTACTATCTATTTTTAATATTATAAATACCTTAAAGATCTAAAATAGAAGAATTAAATTCCTTTATAGATTTCTAAGGATCTAGATCTTATATAGCTTTAAGTAATTTATCTTTTTTAAAATAGTTATATTACTTCTATTAAAGTAGAAATAGTACTATATATCTTTTATAAAAGATTTCTATCCTTTAGATCTTTTATTATATTAGTATAATAATTAGATATAATAATTATACTATTATAATATTTATAATTAAGTTACTATTACTTTCTTAAGAATATCCTTTATTAGCTTATTATAGACTTTTAATAGTATCTTCTTTCTAATAATAGTTTTTTTTATCTTTTATTTCTTTCTTTTTTCTTTACTTTTATAACTTATACTATTTAGCTAATAGTTAAGTTAATATATTTTTATAACTTATTATTTATTCTAACTTTACCTAATTTTCTTTCTTTAAATCTCTTTTCTATTAATTTTTTAACTTTAACTTTAATTCTATTTTCTTAATCTTTAGGAGAAAGAAACTAAAAATCTTAAAAGCTTTTTATTTATTAAATTAAATATTTTTTAGTACTATAATTACTAGCTTTTACCCTTTCTAGTATATAAGTTTTTTTATTTTTTAATATATTTTATCTCTTTTCTTAAATATAAATAATATATAGATTTTCTAAGTAAATAGATTTATCTTTAGGTATAAACTTTCTAGGCTCCTTTAATAGATATCTAGCTAATATTTATTAGATAACTATATAATAGTAAGATAATAATAGACTAATCCTAAGATATAATAGAGCTAGTTATAATAATTTTATATAATAAATAAGATATAAAACTTATCTTATAATTAAATATCCTACTAAAGATATAATAGTTAACTTAGTTAGTAAATATTATTAAAAAAAAAAGAATTAAATTAAAGTATTAAATACTATTTATAGTATTTTATATTATTCTATTCTATTCTATTTACTTCTCTTTTAGGTAATTCTATTAAGAGATTTCTATTATTCTCTATTTATTATTCTTTATTTATTATTCTTTATTTATCTATACTATTCTTAAACTATATATAGTAATATATAATAGTTCTCTTCCTTTTAGATATTTTCTTTTTTTCTTTTATAACTTTAACTAATTAATTCTCTATAAAAATAATCTCTTATAAAGTAATAATTAGTCTTTACTATTAAAGTAAGTTAAAGTAATATATAGTAGTATTTATATTATTATAATCTACTAATAAAGTTATTAGATTTTATATATTCTTTATATAACTTAAATTTTAGAGAAAGGTATACTTATTATATATACTTATTATATCTATAATACTAATAATTATTATATTAATAGATAATATATAAAAAAGCTACTATATAAAGAAATACTATAGAAGATATAGATATAGAAATACCTACTATAATTCCTAAGGAAGTAGTAAATTAGGCTATTTATAATTATATATAAGAATTATTTATAGAAATATAAGGCTTAGGAGTATAAGCTCTTAAGAATAAAGGATCTAGGACTATATTATAGAATTTATCTCTACTTTTCTCTACCTAATTAATAGAAATACCTATTATTTTAATATATTTTAAATTATTATTAAATCTAGGTTTTATTATAACTATTATTACTACTATTACTATTTTTATTATTATTATTATTACTTTTATTATTACTACTCCTATTACTTTTACTACTTTTATTACTTCTACTACTTTTATTACTTTACTTATTATATCTAGATTTAATAACCTATTTAGAGCTTTACTAACTATCTCTATAGAAAAAAGGCTAAAATATTCTAGTAAAGCTCCTTAAAAGATAACTTCTAAAAAAAAACCTTAAACTAGGTATTATAGGTATAAACCTAAAAGTTAGTATATTTCTTTTAATAAAACTTTAGAGTCTATATATTTATTTTTTCTTTATTTTTAGCTATTATATTATAAGAAATTAGAAAGTTTTAAAAGTTAATAAATCTTTTAATCCTAAAACTTCTATTTTAATAGCTTATTTAAGAAGTTACTTTAAAGTTAAGTATTAGTTAAGACTATTACTAGTAGAGCTCTACTATAGGAATACTATAAGAAGTATTAAAAGCTTTTCTTATTATAATATTTAAGGGTATTAATTTCTATTTCTTATATCTAACTCTTATATATAATTCTTATATATAATTCTTATATATAATTCTTATATCTAATTCTCATATCTAATTCTTATATGTAATTCTTATATCTAATTCTTATATCTAATTCTTATATTTAATTCTTATATCTAATTCTTATATCTAATTCTTATATCTAATTCTTATATTAATTTATTATACTAATATTAATTATTTTTAGATATAAACTTTACTATAATTTATACTAAAAGAGTTACTATTTAGTAAAAAGATATATAATTTATTAAGAGAATTATAGGTAATTAGGCCCCTAGGTATATAGAAGATATATAGAAGAAGGATTAAAATTAGTAGATTATATATTAGATTAATTCTCTCTAAATAATTCTACTTCTAAGCTAGTTTTAAAATAATAACTTTACTTAAGTTTAAAGTCTAGAGTTCTACTATACTTATTAATAAATTATTTAATAAGATATATATCTTAAGATTAAATTATTACTTAATTACTATATATAGTACTTAGATTAAAATCTATATATATACTATTAGTATAATAATAAAATATAATAATTAAAAACTACTATACTTTTAAAAAAACTAATTAAAAATACTTCTAAAGCTTCTTATATTATAAGAATAGTAGAATTTTAAAATTAAAGATAAGGCTTATTTAGATTAATTATAATCTCTCTAATAACTCTTTAAAAAGGAAGCTTTAGTATTATTAGTAGCTTATTATATTAAAATCTTTTTATCTTTTAAAGAGCTATTAAGTTTTTTTCTATATAATAATTAGTATATTATTATTAAGTATAAATAATTATAAATACTTATATTTATATCTTTATCCTTTAATATTAACTTTACTATATTTAATAGTATTTCTTTAGATAAAGTTTTCTTTTTAGAGATAGTATTCTATTTCTTCTTTTTAACTTATATATTAGAGCTAGTTTTCTTAAATTAAGGATAAGTTTTATTATTATTTAGTTTAAATTCTTTCTTATTAAGTTTTATTAATATTATTTTCTTTATTTTTACTATCTATATCACTTATTAGTATAGTAATTATTTATAGAATATATTTATAATAAATAGTTATAATAGATAGTTATAATAAATAGATATAATAAATAATTATAATAAATAGTTATAATAAATAGTTATAATAAATATTTATAACTAATAGTTTTATAATTATATATTTTTTTAGAGAAAAAGAATAATATACCTTTAAGAGAATATTTTTTAAGAGTTAATCCTTTAAAGATATACTAGAGCTATAGTAAGTTTTAGTAAATATATATTATAAAAATAATTCTTTATCTTAGAAAATTAAGTATTAAAGAAATAAATATTAAAGAACTTACTAAATAATCTAAATTAAGTAATTTATCTAAGATAGTTAGATCTATATAAATTATTTAAATATATATTAAAATTAAAGATAAGAAGGTAGTTATATTAAATAAGTTTAATTAAGTTATTATTTACTTTATAAAGCTTAATATTAGTTACTTCACTCTATATAAGAGAAGATTAAATACTCTTTCTTCTTATAAGATAAACTTAAATCCTTTTACTATTTAATTAGTAAAATATAATCCTCTTACTATATATATTAATTAATACCTAGATAGCCTAACTTTATTATATATAAATAAAGAGAGTTATTATATCTATTCCTCTAGGCTCTAGTAGGTAAAGATACTAAGAATTTATTATATATTTAATTATAAAATAAATAATTATTATACTAGATTATAATACTAGATATAATATATAAGGACTATAATTATTTTTTAAAAAAATAATATTATTAGTATAAAGTTAATTCTTTAATTATTCTTTACTAAAATAATTAATCTCTATATTTTCGTTCTAATAAATTATATAAAAAATATAATAAATCTAAGCCTAACCCTAAGTTTTTCTATATTCTAATTTACTAGTCTTAAAAATTTAAAAAAAAACCTTATATTTATAAAGAATAGTTTTATTAATTATATATATTATATATATTTATTATATACTACTATCTAAATTCTATTACTATAAATATAAGTTAACTACTAATTAGATCCTTACTAGTACTAAGATTAAGTATATCTAATATTTTTATTTAACCTAATAGTTTTAATATACTAGTAGAAATAACTATTTAGTATTCTTATACTTTATTTTCTAAAGATTATAAATCTATTTTCTTAGACTAGTAGTTTATAACTAATTATAGTATAAAAATAAAAGAAAAAGTTAAGAACTATATATACCTAAACTAGGATAATCTAAAAAGATTAAATAATAGCTAATTAAAAGGACCCTCTATATAGTAGGATTTTATAGAGGTAGCTAAATAAAGTATAAAGAAACTAAAAGTATAGTATATTTATTATAAGAAGGATTTAGTATATCTATTACTAACTAATTTAAAAAGTAATAGTATAAAAAAGTATATTTATAATAATTCTAATTACTTAAAACTATTAAATTAAGGAGATACTAGTATATAGTAAAGTCTAATATTATTTAATTCTATAGTAGGGTTAATAGATTAGCTTTATATTTAATTATTATAACTAATTATTATATCTAATATTAATATTTTAAATTTATACTAATTAAAGTATAGTATAAATTAAATCCTTCTTAATTTTCTAAGGAGAATTTAGAAGCTTCTCTTAGGTAGCTATTCTTATAGTATAATCTTTTATTTTAACTTATTAAGTAGTAGTTATTTAAAGACTTAGTAAACTTATTATATCCTAAAACTTTATTACCTAGATAGACTAAGTTTTAAGAACTTTATTATAATTATATAAATTTTATAGAAAGTTAACTAATAGAGGACCTCTTAAATAATATAAAATTTTCTATTATATTAGATATATAGATAAGTTATCTTTAATAATCTTTCCTTAGAGTAATAATTTATTATATTAATAATAACTAGGAATATAAAAAAGAGCTTTTAAGCTTTAAGCCTATTCTAAATAGATATACTAGCTAGGAAATAGTAACTTTAATATTCTATCTTCTAAAGAAATTTAAAATTATATTATAGCTACTTATAATTACTACTAATAATATATTATTAAACTCCTTACTTTAAAAATATCTAAGCTTACTTTTAAGAAAGGAACTAGATATTAAATAGGATTATAAGAGTAGTATAATTAGGTATATAGCTTATATTATTTAACTTATAGTTAGGTTTATCTTTAAAATATTAAAAGTAAAAGAAGAAGAAGACTTAGACCTTAAACCTATATTAGAATTAGTATTAAGTAAAATATTACTAACTTATAATTTATAGGTAAATACTATTAATAAGATAAGTATATATTAATTATTATATAAAATTATTATATATATTTATTATATATATTTATCACGTGGATATTATTATAGAAATATTTAATATTAGAATAATATTAAAAAGCTAATTATTATATAGATATAAATAACTATTAAGATTATAAGGAAAAGTCCTATTTAGTCTTCTAATTTTATAGCTAATCTATAAAATCTTAAAAAATTAAAACTTATTCTTAATATTCCTATAAGATAGAATAGTTAATATAATATACTCTTTTACTTTAGAGAGCTTTATTCTATAATTTTATTCTAGATAGTAGATTATAAGAAGAAATATTATATACTAGAGCTTAAGTCTTATAAATAGTATTAAATAGATTTTTTAATTTAATTATTATTACCTTTAAAGGTTATTTTAAAAAACTTATAAAAGATAAAGACTATAACTATTTACTATACTTAGGAGATATATAATATTTTCTTTAATTATCTTAAGAACTAAAAGAAAGAGGTAAGGAAAATAAGCTAAAATCTTTAAATAATAACTTTATAATTAGTAATTAAGGCTAGTATAAAGAAATTAAGAAAATACTATAGGAAGATAATTAAGCTATATAGACTATATCTTAACTTATTAATAATTTTTAACCCTAAGATTAAGCCTTAACTTTATAAGGTATATATAATACTAAGTTTATAGCTTTATTAGTAGCTAATAATAGTAATAAAGGACTAGGGAGAGAAAGAGTATATTATAGTTTATAAAAATAAGTTTTTAAAGTACTATAAATAATACTATATATACCTTAAAAATTAGAATAAACTACCTATTTTAATTAATAAAAGCTCTTCTAATACTAAGTTTTTACTAATTAGTAAATTAATATAAAGGCTTAGAGTATATATTAATAATTTTAGTCTAAAGAATAAGGTAAAGAGGTATTTAAATAATACTTAAATACTAAATAAATAAGAGAGGTCTCTTAAAGCTATATAGAAAGAATTAAGTATAACTTATTCTATAGTTACTAGAATAGCTTAAGATATACTATTTATTCCTAATAGTAGTACTAGTATAGAGTAATTATTTAATAAAAGAAGAGATATTTCTTATTACTAAAAATTAAGAATTCTACCTAAAACTATTAAGATATTAATAATATATTCCTTATATTTAAATAAGGATAGAAATATTATACTATTAAGTAGTTCTAATAAAATCTTAAATAGTATAAATTTAGAGGAAAAGAATAATAAAAAAGAGAAGAAGAAACTATTTAATAAAGAAGAGTAGAGTAATAACCCTTTTCTACTCTTTCTAAGTAATAGTTATATAGAGGTTAAGTCTAATATAGAAAGCCTTAATCTTAATAATAATTAAGATAAAGATAATCTAGTAAGAGTTAATTCTAAAGAGTAGAGTATTAATAAGAGATTTAAAAAAAAAAGAAAGCTTAATAAAACTAACTTATAAAGTAATAGTCTATATAATCTAAGAGAGAATAGGCTATACTATAATTATAAAATTTAATAGTTATATAGATCTTTACTTTTATTAAATTATTTATATAGCTATTAGTATAATTAATATTATATATTAATAAACTATTAGTGCTTATATATAATAATTATATATAATAAATATATATAATAATTATATACCTATATAGATTTAAGTAATTTCTAAATATAATACCTAGTCCCTAGGGATTCCCTAGGGACCTAGATCTAGACTAAGTCTAGTTTAGGTCTAGATCTCTCTAGGGACCTAGATATAATTCTAGTCCCTAGGGAATTATTACTAGGGACCTAGACTAATATTTAGTCCCTAGGGACCTAGACCTAGACTAGACTTAGTCCAGGTCCAGGTCCCTACGGCCACACTGTTATAATCTACTATCTTTATAGCTTTATACCTATTAATATTAATATTTAATAAATACTAGATAGCCTCTAAGCTTATATATTTTAATTATAAGTACTAAAACGTTACTTTATTATTATAATATTAATTATAAATAGTAAAAGATAAAGTAGTTAGCCTAATATTATTAAATTTAAAAATATACTAATTATACTAATCTATAATATAGTAAATTTTATTACTATTATTTAAACGTACTAATTTATTATTCTTTATATTCTAAATAATACCTTTCTCTCTTATCCTTCTAATTAATATATAACTAGTATAAAAAGACGGTATAAAAATAGTATTTATTAAATTAATAATCTTTTTCTTACCTTTTAATATTATAATACTTATAATAGTAGTACTAATACTTAATATATTAAGAACCTAGCTACTAGCTAATAGTTTATTATTACTAATTAGTATAAAGGATTTAAATTAGTTATAATTATTTATAATATAAGTATTTAAGCTAGAATCTAATATAAAACTATTATATAATATATAATAGATAGTATTACTAGTTACTAAGAATATAGCTATAAAGATAGTATACTAAATAATAAAAAAAAAGAATAAAGAGGATAAAAATAGATAAAATACTAATTAAATATCTATACTAAATAATACTAACTAAGTATAGATCTTTATAATATCTTTATATTTAAATCCTTCTAGCTTTTTAAGTCTTTTTTTAAGGCTTTTATTACTATTAATCCTCTCTTTTATCTACTTAGCTATCTTCTTTTTAGGCTTCTAATATTTATAAGCTATTAATAGTTAAATATACTAATATCTCTTATATTTATAGTTAAAGCTATAAATATAAAAAGATAGCTATTTACTACTACTACTCTTTAACTTTTTCTTCTTTTTCTTTAAATTATTATTATCTATTAGGCCTTTACTTTATAATATTATTATATTAAATACTCTATATAAGACTATTATAGTTAATCTAATCTAGTAGATATAGTTATATAACTATTCTATAAATTTATAAGACTATATTATAGGCCTATTTTTAATCTTCCTATCTATTATTAATTAATTTAAAATTAAAGCTAATATTAGTATTATAAGCTTAATAGCTCTTAAAAAGTTATAAATAGTATTTATTATTACTACTTTTAGTAGGCTAAGCTTTTTATACTTTATTAGTATTATATTCTATATCTATAACTAAGTATTAATATTTATAGATTTCCCTAGCTTTAATACCTTTATATAGGCTTTATAAATATTTTATTTATATATATAATCTGTTACGGAATAGCGCAAGGTAATAATATTATAGCCGTAGTGTTAGATCCAGCTTAGTACTAAGCTAGAATATATATATTTACGTAGTAAGATAGAATAAATAGATTATTAGTCTTACTAATAATACTATATATATCTACTAAGTTAGATATATTATAGTAATTAGTAGCTAGCCTTTACTACTTAAAGAGACTATTTACTTATTTATAAGTATAAATTAATCTTCTCCTAGCTTATATATAAGTTATATATAGACTATAATTAATCTAACCTATTACTAACTAAGTTCTTTAATTTATTTCTAAATTATATTCTTCTAATAATTCCCTAATAATTTTCTATAACTTATTTACACTAAAATATATTAAGGAAATATTATTATATATTAGGAATAAGTAGCTAATAACTTATAAATAGATTATTAATAAAGTAGTAATACCTAACTACTAAAGTAGTTATAACTTAGAAAATTTCCTTTCTAGGTTAGAGTAATAAACCGGACCTAATTAATATAAGGTAGTAATACCTTAATAGGGAAGATATTCTATAAAAGTATAGCCTACTAAACTATAATTTAATTATAAATAGCCTTAAATCTAGTCCTAGATTATTACTACTATTACCCTAAGGACTTTAATAAAAAATTTTCCTAACTTACTAGAACTAATTAGCTAGCTATCTAGTTAATAGTTATAAGTATCTAAAATAGTAGCTATAGAGTTATCTAATAAATATTTTAAGCTAGCTTAATAATTAAATATATTTATACTTAACTATTAACTACCTCTAAAAGAACTTATCTAAACTATAATTAACTTAATAGTAGATTTAAAGGAGCTATACTTTAATAAATTTAAGATCCTATACCCTAATAAATCTAGATAGGGAACTCTTACTCTTCTTTACCTAATAAATTAGAACCTAATTATTAACTATTCTATTATACCTATTAAAGAAGTAGATAGATAATTTAAAGACTTAGTAAAAGCCTTTCTATAAATATAATTCTAAAAGGAACCTAATATAGGATTTACTAGTAAACTTAAATTTAATAGTTAAACTAATAATAAATTAAAACCTATAGCTAGTTATTTAATAAAAAAGATATAATCTATAGATAATTTAAAATCCTTAATAGTTAAATTCCTATTAATCTTAAAGATACTATAAATAGTTTCCCTATTAATATAATATAAGTATATTTAAGAACTTACTTATTAGTAAAAATCTAAATATTTAAATTTATTTAAACTATCTAATAACTTACCTATTACTTCTCTATAAATACCTCTACTAATAGGTACTAAGAAAAGAGTAAGATAAAGTTAACTTTAAGCTAATTTACCTATATTACCTACCCCTTTAACCCTAATAGCTAAAAGCCCTTATAATAAATCCTTATAAGGAGGGAACTCTATAGAATCTAAGTTAGAATTATTATCTTTTATAGGCTTATAATAAATATTATCCTCCTCTAATATAGTTATCTTTATATCTTAATTAGGATTATCTAATATAGCTCTATATAGAGCTCTAAGTATTAGATATAATAGACTAGCTTCCTAGGAGAGAAGAGCTAAGAAAGATATAAAAGTAATTATTAATATCTAATATAGTTTCTAATACTAAACTAATAAGGATAAAGATATTTATATTTTATAATTAATTAATATAGTTACTAAAGGTTTACTTAAGGATATAGTTACTAAGGCCTTATATTAATTTAGATAAGACCTAATAGAAGAAAAAATTATCCTTAAAGGTAAAAATAGATTAGATATAAATATCCTATAATATTTAGCTTAGAATACTTAAAACTTAATATAAAGAGCCTTACTATAGCCCTAAGATAGTTATATATATCTAAAGCTAGATATACCCTAGTTTATCCCTATTTAATTATTAGATTAGTAGACTATAGTCCTAAAATTATACTATAAAAAAGGTAAATTTAAACTAGAAGACCTTAGATTCTTTTATTCTAGTAATTAGCTTATAAAAGAATATAGGGAAATTATTAACTAAAAAAATAAAATATACTTCTACCTAGTTAGAGGATTTATAAATACTATATAAGATATTCTTAACTTATATCTATATATTTAGATTAGGACTAACCTCTCTAAATACCTATAAGGAGATACTTAGTTATAGTATCTAGATAAGTTAGTAGATAAAGAATATAATAACTTATATACTAGTATCTAAACTAATAATTAAATTATAGCTTTAACTATAAGATTCTATTTACTACCTAGGAAAGTACTAAATAAATTAAATAGAGAATAGTATATAATAAATAATATTAGAGTAAGGTAATCTATTATATAGTAAGTTATAAGAGTAATAGACCTCTACTATTATAATAGAATCTATAATAAAGATATATAAATAAATTATCTATTTAATAAACTAGACCTATAGTTAAGAGATATTAAAGAATCTTAGCTAGGTATATTATTAAATAGGTTTATATAGAAACTTTAGAAAAAAAGCCTAACTTAGGAAGAGAAGTATAAACCTTAGATAGATAAATAATCCTAGAGATTTATATCTACTATATTTAAAAATCTTAATTTAGAGAGATCCTTATAATTTATATATACTTACTAGTCTAATAAGTATACTAGGAATAATCTAGGAAGAGTTTTCTTAGCTACTAGAAATATATTTAGAAATAGAAGAATAGCTAATCCTTAATAGGAAAATATAAATATTAAGTAACTTCTATAGAAGTTATAACCTTAGATTATAGCTAGGAATATAATAAAACTAAGAGGTATATACTTTATATTAGAAGAATATTAAGATAAGGGGTAGTTTATACCTAAAAACCTATTAGAAACTAGAAGCGAATATAAGACTAATTATAGAGAAGATAATCCCTAATATAGCTCTAATAATAATCCTACCTAATAGAGGTAGACTAATTAATAAGATAATAAGTTTTATAATAAAAATCACGCACTATATATATATTTTATTAATAAAAGGAAAAATATAAAAACTCTTAATCTAAGTAAAGCCTATAAATAATACCTAGTTATATTTCTAAATAATAATAAGCTATATACCTATATTTATTATAAGTATAAGTATCTAGATTTCTAGTAAGGTATATACTATACTAGGACTAGGGATATAGTAAAGATAAAGAATTAAATAAAACCTAGTATATAACTATTTATATTTAAGGTAAAACTATTAGATAGTAAATTAGATTTACTATATAATTTTTATTATATAGTAATTCCTATAAAGTCTACTAAAGAAGAGGATATTTCTAGGATATATATTAACTTAGAATATAGAAATTCTTTAATAAATAAAAATTTTCTTATTATAAATTAGCTAGAGGCTATATATTATACTCTAACTTATTCCTATTTAATAAATAGTATAGATATAATAATAGTAGTATCTAATAAAATAAATATTCTACTTTATTTCCCTAGCTTAGATAATTAATATAAACTAGTAATTACCCTAGTAGATTATAACTTCTAGGTTAAGAAGAATCTTTAGTTTCTTATCCTACTTAGATCTAACTTTATTATACTAAATAGAGTAGTAATATTATAAAGTTAAAATATAATAATTATTTATAAGTATAATAATATTATTATTCCTCTTAGATTATCTATAGTAGATTTAAATAAAGACTTATTTATAGTTTATATATAGACCGTAACTATACTAGAAAAAATATAGAAAAAGGTTAAGGTTAGACTTTTTAGATAGTTAGATAAACTAACTAACTATAAGATAAAACTATATATAAAATTTAAAAGAATTATATTATTCTACTTTCTAAAATTAACTATCTCCTTTATTTAGATAATTAATTCTATAGATAAGCTAATTAAGATAATAAAAAATAACTAACTAGGTATTATAATAGTATTAAATATAAATAGCCTATATTTTACTAGTATCTATTTAACTATATTTCTAGAATAAATTATAAATAGTTTCCTATTAGAACTATTAGAAATTAAAAAAACTAAGTTAGAAAATAGTATATTAGTCTTTATAGATAGTAAAAAAGTAGATAAAGTATATAGACTAGTTAAAGATATATCCCCCCTCTTTAAAGATAAGGGAATAGTAAAAGTTAGAGATTATAAATATATATAGGTACTTCTATAACTAAATTACTTAGAATAAAACCTATAGTTATATCCCTACTAACTTAAAATAAAAGATAAAGAAGTAATTAATAAGAAATTTAACTAACTATATAAGGATAGTAAAATAAAATAGGTAAATAGATATATTCTATATATATCCCTAGTATTTATAGTATAATAAATAATTTCTATACCTAAATCTAATAAAACTATTAGAAAGCCCTATCCTATAGTAGATATCCAAAGTCTTAACTTAGTAATAGTTAAAGATATATATCCCCTTCCTTTATAAGATAAAATCTTAGGAGAGCTTTAAAGAAAGAAGTATATCTCTATAATTAATATTATAGCTTTCTTCTATTAGTAGCCTATTAATAAAGAGGATTAAGAGAAATTCTTAGTAGTAATATATTAAGGCCTTAAATATTTTAAGATAGCCTTAATAGGGTTTAAAAATTTAGTCTAATATATATAGTATTAGCTTAATTATATCTTAAGAAGATATAAGAAGTTTATAAGAGTATTTATAAATAATATTATAATATATTCTAATACTTAGGAGGAGTATATAAAATATCTTAGAAAAGTCTTTTAGCTCTTATTAGATACTAATATCTTTATATTACTAGGTAAATACTTCTTAGCCTACCTATCTATAACTATATTAGGGTAATATATAGATATATTAGGATTAGCTATATTAAAAGATAAGTTAGAAGTAATCTAGTATATTAAATACCCTACTATAGTATCCTAAATTAAAAAGTACTTAGAATTAATAGACTATTTATAGAGATTTATCCTATACTACTTATAAATTATAAAGCCCTTATAAAAGGAGAAAACTACGCTACTAGTAGATTCTCTAAAGAAAGGATATAATAGAAGAAATTACGTGTTTAATACTAAGGTAACTAATTAATCTAATATTTCCTAAGCCTTCTATAACTTATAGAAATACTTTAAATAAGTAAGTTTTCTTTATTATTATAATCTAGATAGACTACTATACGTAAATATTAATATATTAATTAAGTTTAGATTTAGAAGTATAGTATACTATATATAAGATAATCTAGAACTAGTATTATTAATAAATAAAAATACTAAAAATACTATTATAGCTAGAAAGGCGTAATTATTTCCTTATAATAAAGTATAACTAATATTATTCTTAAGTAAAAGACTATTAGATATAAAATCTTATTACTAGCCTACTAAATTAAAATTAGCTAGCGTTATTTAGGTTCTAAAGAAAATTAGAATTATAGTAGAAAGTACTATTAAAATTTACTTATTTACTAATTATTTAGTAGTAACTACTATTATAAACTCTAGTAATATAGTTAAGATAATAAGCTTAAAATAAAAGAATACTAAACTTATTAGAGTAGTATAATTCTTATCCTAATTTAACCTTATACTAATCTATTATCTAGGATAGATCTATATAGTACCTAATATACTTAGTTACTTACTAAGTTTAAAACCTATTCTAAAACTAAATAAGGATATGCTTAATAATATCCCTATAGGAATTTACCACGTTTCTTCCTTTATAGAGATATTAGATAAATTTAAGTCTAAGCTATATTAAGGTTATATAGAGGACCTAGTCTAGAATAAAATTATAGAACTTCTATAATAAGAATAATATATAGTAACTCCTAAGGAAATTAGAAATAAAGCCTATAAGATAATAGAGTAAGAAGGTATATAATTTAATAATAATAATAATATATTCTGTTCTTTGCGTTTGCAGTCGCTAGACTATAACGCGTAGATTAGGTCTATCTAATTATCTATTAAATCTATATATATTCTTTATCTAAGAATAGATAAATAGGTTCTTATAAAAATAAACAACTCTTTCTATATTTATAGACTTATAATAAGTACTATAAGCTATTAATATAGAAAGACTAGGGGGTATTAAGGAGAGACACCTAATAAATAAAATAATAAGTAGATTCCTACCCTTATAATAAATAAATCTTAGAGAAATATAAATTATAAAGTAGTAAAGGAAAACCTAGATAAAACCTTTTTAAAAGGGAAAAAACTAGGAAAACCTTACTATTATTAGATTATATAATAATAATAAGATAAAATAATATAAAATAAAAAAAGATAAAATAAAGTAAAACCCTCCTTAAAATTTTTAGGAGGTAAGATAGATTAAGCTTTATTTACTAAAGAGACCTACTTTATATACTAATAAAATACTAGTAAATAAAGCAGACCTCTTTAATAATAGAAGCTTAGAGTACTTTTTAATATAACTAAAGAGAGTTAAACCACTCTCTAGTAGATATTTTAGTTTTTTCTAGAAATTCTAGTATAGCTAGTATTCCTTTTTTAGTATTAAATAATAAAGAAAGGTCTAGCCTTCTTAAAATAATAGCTTTTAAAGAGTCTTTTAAAGCTAGTCTTTCTTTATTATATAAAGGATAGGATAATAATAAGTGCCTAGAAGACTAAATTTTAGTAGAATACCTAGGATACTTATTATTATTATCTTTATTAATCTTAGATAAATAACTTTTAAAATAACTATACCCTAATTTAAGCTAAAAAAAAGCTAAATTAATAAGCTTAGAAAAGCTCTTATTAATAATAGGTTTAGTCCTTAATAAAGGATTATTATTTATATTATAAGAGTATTCTCTACCTTTTTTAGAGGATTTAATCTAGCTTTCTTTCTACCTATTAAGGAGATAGTTATTTATATCTTTAGTAGATATAAGATCTAGGCTATTATTACTATTAGGATATAAATCTTTCCTTATAGAATAAAGCCTAGAAATCTATATATCTAGCCTACTATTTCCTTTATAAAATTCTTTAATAGGGTAGTTATTTTATAGATAATTTAACCTATTATAAAAGGATATATTCTTTTTTTCTAGTCTTAGATTAGGGGGTAGTAGATTACCCTCTATATCTAGAGCTAAAGTAGGACTTATTTTAAAGGCTCCTAGAATAGTTCTTAGGCCTTTATTTTATATTTTTCTATAATAATCTAATAGATTATTATTAGTTTTATCTTTATTTCTAAACTAGAGAATAGAGCTATAATCTAATATAGAAGTAATAATACTTATATATAACCTTCTTATAGATTTAAAATCTAGGCCTTTTATAGTATTAGATAATATAGATAAATTATATAACCCTCTTTTAGCTAGATTAGTTCTATTAATAATATATTCTTTAAAAGTAAACTTATTATTAAATAGAATTCCTAACTATTTAAGCTAGTTTCTAGGGGTTATATAAGTATTTTTAATCCTTATTTTATCTTTAATAGGTATTCTTTTTCTAGAAAAGTGGATTAAATTTATTTTAGGGGTACTAAACTCTATAAGCCTTTCTTTAGAGTATATAAATAAATCTTTAATAGCTCTTTCTAGACGTTTTTTATTTCTTTTAGGATTCTTAGAGCTAGTAGATAAAGAAATATTATCTAAATAGCTTATAAAGAATATATCTTTAAAGATATCTAGGTAGAATAAATCTCTAATATAAATAAGAAATAAAATAGGAGATAAAGGAGACCCCTAAGGTATTCCTATATTTATATTAAATAAATCTCCTATCTCTCCTTCTATTTTAATCTATAATTTTCTATAAGAAAGAAAATTATAAATAAATAAATAAAGAGAATAGGGTAGGCCTAGGCTTTTAATAATATATAATAATCTAGATTTAGATATATTATTAAAAGCCCCCTCTATATCTAAAAAGATAGTAGAGGTTATCTTTCTTTTTAGCTAATTTTTCTCTATATTAGATAATAATAGAAGACTAGTATCTATAGAGCTTCTATTTAATCTCCCCCCTATTTAACTAGAGTATAATAAAAAGATAGGGGTATTAGGATTATTAGCTAGTTTTCCTAATCTAGTAGCTATAATCTTTTCTAATATTTTCCCTAGGTAATTTAATAAAGATATAGGCCTATAAGATTTAGGATTTAATCTATCTTCTTTATTAGGCTTAAGTATTATAACCCCTATAGCTTCTCTCTAGATTCTAGGCTAGTAGGAATTATTTAATAATAATTTAATAATCTTATTAAATAAACCTAGTATAGCTTTATAGGCTTCTTTAATAATTAAAAAGGATATTTTATCTAGCCTAGAGGCTTTTTTAAGATTACTAGAATTAATAGCTAGAGAAATCTCTAGATTATTAATAATAAGCTAGTCCTATCCTTTATCTTTATAATTATTAAAATTTATAGCTATAGAAGTAGGAGAAGTAGGAAATAAAGCTTTTTTAAATATAGAGCTTTTTTCCTTAAAGCTATTAGCTTTAATTTCTTTATTATCTTCTTTATAGATTATAGTAGGAATAGTATAATCCTTTTTATTTATAATCTTAAGAGGGTTATAGATATCTATAGATTTAGAATCTATAGATTCTAGATAATTAATCTAGCTAGTAGATTTAGCCTTTTTAACCTCTTTAAAGTAGATATTTCTAGTTTTTTTAAAAGAGTTAAAATCCTCTAGAGTTCTAGTAGATTTATAACGCCTTTTAGAGCTAGATAAAGATTTTCTTAAAGCTTTTAAATCTTTATTCTACTACTTTTTAGAATAAGAAGATATTTTCTTTATAGGAGCTAGCTCCTCTACTAATTCTCTTAATATAGAAGTTAGATTTATAGCTAAATCTTCTAAATAAGGAATAGTAGGATTATCTTTATATTTATCTATATTTAAAATAGAATAAATATCTTCTTCTTCTTTTAAGGATTTAAAGAATAAACTATTAAATAGTTTATTAGTATTAACTTTTTCTTTAATCCTTTTATTAAATAATATCTAATCTATTTTCTTAATATTATAAATAGGGGTATATAAATTCTCCTTTAAAGATAGCTCTTACCTAGGGGGTAAGATTCTCTTTAAACTTAAATTTATACCCCTATTAATAGTAGTATTATTAATATTAATAGAATAAGATATTATTTTATAGTTAGATCCTGTTTTTTCTTTTTCTAGAATTTCCTAGTTAAATAGCCTATTAGATAGGTATTTAGTAGCTAAAGTTAAATCTATAATAGATTTACTTCTAGTATTTAGTCTAGAAAAGGTAGATATATCTAGATTATTTAATATATCTAGATTTTCTTTTTTAATCTATTTAATTAGATTACTAGCTCTTATAGGGTGTATTATAGAAGAATTCTATAAATAGTAGTAGGTATTAAAATTACCCCCTATAAGAGCTAGTTTATCTAGTTTTAAAGGAATTAAAGTTCTTTCTATTATTCTTTCTTTATTATTATTATTATTTATAGAGTTATTTAACTCATTATAAATATTAATAATATAAAAGGGTTGAATTCCTTTAATAATTACTTCTATAAGAAGTAAATCTAGATTATCTACTAGATCTAGGCGTATAAAAGATCTAATAGGAATATTCTTTTTTATATATATTAATACCCTAGGGTTATTTTTATAAGGTATTAATAAATTATAAGCTAGGTAGCTTATAGAATTTCTAGAATTATAAATTCTAGGTTCTTATATTAAAATAATATCTACTTTCCTTTCTAAGCCTATTTCTAGGATAGTTTCCTAGATTAAAGAGTTCTTAGTAGTATTATATTGTAATATATTAATATTATTAATATTATTAATTATATTAATAAGTATTAGTAATAATTAATATATATACTCTTAAAGAGTATTTTAATCTTTTACTTTTTCTTTTCTTTCTAGGGATTTAGAAATAAATTTCTTTACCCTAGAGATCTTACCCCCTATAAATATCTTTTTATTTAAATATTTCTCTCTTTTACCTTCTAAATTAAGAGAAATAATTATAGAGCTATAAGGTTTAATAGCCCTATTTTCCTTTTTAGAGATCTATTTAGGGGTTCCTATAATAGAAAGGCCTAGATTATCCTTCTCTAGGTCCTTTTTTATATTAATAAGGCCTAAATTATTATTATATATCTTATTATTTATATTATAAATAATAAGATTATAATAATCTCTATCTTTAATAGCTTTATTAAAAATAAAGTATTCTTTCTAAAGATCCTAGTTTTTAAGAAGAATATTAGGGGAGTACCCCTCTCTAGTAGTTATTATAATATTATTATTTCTATTTTTATTAATAGAAATAATAATATTATTATTAGTATTAAGCTGGTTTTTTAATTTTTTATTAATTCTTTCCTTTAAAATATAAGAATTAAATTCTTGTTTTTTATCCTTAGTTATTAAAACTAAGTATTAGTCTTTATAACTATTCCCCTTATTAGCCTTTAAATTAGGGGGGGTACTTACCTTTTTTTTATTAATAGATTCTTTAAAACTAATATTAATATTAGTTTTATTATTATTTTTACCTACTACTTTAGCCCAAGTAGTAGGGGTAGGATTAGATTTATTTAAATTTTCTAGAGGTTTTAGCTCTAGTTTCTTCTTTAAAGGAGATTTAGAAATCTCTACTTTATTATTAAAAGGGGAAGGTATCTAGTTTTTATTATTAGTAGTACCTAAATTCTTATTAATATTATTAATAATATTATTAATACTATTAATAGTAGTATTAATAGTATTAATATTTTTAGAGCTTTTTTCTAGCTCTATAGCTTCTTTTAAAAAGGTTTTAGCCTCTAATAGTAAAGAATCTTTATTCTTTCTTCTTTTAAAAGTAAAATTAAAATCTAGATTTTTATCTAGGGTTAGGGGGTTATCTTTTAGAGAATTAAAGTTAATTTTTCTTATTTTTTAGATTTTAGTAGTAGGTTAATTTTTAGAAGGTATAAATACCCCTAATAAAACTAATTTTTATATTAAATTTATTATTATATTAAATAATAATAATAATAATAATAATAATAGTAATAATAATAATAAATATTATTAATATTAATAATATTATTAAATATAAATAATATATTTAAATTCTCCGTAAAAATCCGAGTATTTTAATATATATATTAATATATATAAAAGTGTGGTATTTTATAGTGTAAAACTAGTACTAATATAGAAAAAGGTAAAAATTAGGTATTTTTATACCCTCTTTTTATTTTTCCTAATTAGGCTTAGTGTGATTTTTCTTATTTCCTAATTAGGCTTAACGTAGTAGGAAGGATTTTAAATTACTACTTTCTAGGTAGTGTGGGAAAGTGAGCTAGGAGTTTATTTTTTATTTTTTATTTTTTATATTTCATATCTTGTTATACCCTATACCTAGTAGTAAACTATTACTTCTAGGCTAGATAATATATTATACTTATTAGTTAAATAGTATACTATAGTACTACTAATAGCCTAAAGCTAGTAGTAGAACCTAGCTTCTAGGGGCTATCTATATATATATATAAATATATATACGTAGATAGGTAGCTAGATAAATAGAAAACTATTAAATCTTCTTTCTCTTATTTTTCCTCCTACCTAGTAGTAGATTAGTAATTATTTATATATTATTTTATATAAGCCTTTAGAGATATTTTTAGTAGAGCTTTACTAGCTAGCCTACTTCTAGCTTATAAGAGGTATTTATACCCTACCTATTAATATTAGAGCTATTAGTAAGGTAGAAATATAAAGAGTAAAGGATAGTTACTAAAGCTTTAATTATTAATAATTAGGAAGCTAGAAGTAATTAAATATATTTAGAAAAAAAGATAGGGAGTAGCCTACCCCTTAAAAAATTATTATAAAGGAGAATACTCTAGTCTATATACCTAGTTAGAATAGAGTTATACTAAGCCTTAGAGCTACTATTAAATATCTATTATAGGAAGTCTTTTATAACCTATAATAATCTAGAAAATTACTTATTTATAGCTAGTCTAGGTTAGTCTAGATTTTAGAATTAATCTTATTTTTAGGAAAACACAGTATAGTATAATATATAGACTTATAAAGAAGAGTCTTATCCTTATAAAAAGTAAAAGCTTTATAGAAGGTAAAAGCTTTATAAAAGATAGGCTTTTTACTAGAGGTAAAAGTATAAAGGAAAAGTATAAAAGAGGAGTAATTCCCTTAAAGAAATTATTATTAGCTCGTATAGAATTATTAATTTAAATAGATTTATCTTTAGATTTATTTAGAGATTTAGCTTTAGAATTAATATAGTATATAAATTTATAATTATTATATTTATCTTTATTTTTACTTTCTTCCTTATCTTATTTAGAAGGTTACTTATAATCTTCTAAATCTAATTTATTTCTATCTACTTATATAGGATATAAGGACTCTTATAAAGAAGAGTTATCTTTATATTTAAGTCTTATTAATTTAGTTAAAGGGTAGTTTAATCCTAAGAAGTTACTAGATACTTAGAAATATTATAACTTAAAAAGCTCTCTATTATTTAACCTATTTTACCTATTAGTTATTAGTATATTTTTATCTTTAATTTAAAATATATTAGTAAATATAAAAGAAAATAAGTAAAGAGATAGACCTAGAAGTACTTCCTTTACTTTTAGCCTTAAGACTATTAGCTAGGTAAAAATATCCCCTTCTATAGTTACTAATAGAAAATTAAGATAGGTTATAGTAAATATACTACTACCTAAATTACTAGAGTTTTTTTTATTTAATAGGAATAGTACTACTAACTTTCTTAAAAGATTTAAAACTATTTACTATAGGTACTACTATACTAATAAAGAATACTTTAAAGAGATTAGTTAGTACTATAGTAGATATATCTAAATATAAATAAAGACTTTTAACTCCTATAGTAAAGATTAGGATACCTTTAAGAAAGAATTCTTAAAGAAGTTTAGATTCTATAACCTAGAATAGCTCTATAAGTTCTAGATTTACTTATATAAATATACTAATACCTACTATAGGGAGGCTAAGCTTAAGGATTACTACTAGATATTTAATATTATATCTAAGGAGCTACTATAGGAAGGAAAGATTAATAGAATAACTTAGACTAAGTTATTTCTTTATAATCTCTCTTTTATTACCTAGAAAAAGGTTATTAAGAAGTATAGTATTAGTATAGATACTCTAAAGGATTATAACTATAAGAAATAGAGAAAGGTAGCTACTTTTCTAGTAAATACCTTAATTACTCTAGACTTAATTAGTATCCTTAGTAATAAACTAGAATATTTTAAAAGAGTATCTAACCTATATAATAGGAAGGCTAAACCTATCCTAGAAAAGTAGTAGGAAGTAAAACCTACTATTCTAAAGAGGGAAACACTAAGAATAGATACTAGATAGGACCTAACTATAGATTAACTTACCTAAGAATTTACCTAAATAAAAATAAATAATACTAACCTATAGGTAAATCTAGTTAAACTCTATAATAGTATATATAAAAAGTAAAAAAAAATTATTAAACTTAGGAGGAATTACTTATCTAATACTACTCTCTACTATCTAAGTAACCCACGTAGTAGATATTACTATTATAATAACCTAGTCTATTAGTAGTATAAATACCCCTATATTAAAGAAATAATTAAAAATAGAGAAATATATATTACCTAGAATAGTATAGTTACTTATAGAAAACCCTATCTAGAACTAGAGATTATTAAAGGGCTTCCTTAGATAGAGAGACTTAGTAAGCTATAGAAGCTTATAGCTATATATAAGAATATACTCCTAGAAATAGTATCTACTATTTCTACTATTACTATAGTTACTACTATTAAATATAAAGAACTAGTTATAACTATTTAGTATATTAAAACACTTAAAGGATTTACTATAGATAAAACTATTATAGCTAGATAAGATACTTCTATTAGATCTAGGTATAAAGATAATATATTAGCCCTATATAATAATAATATAAGAATTATAAAGGAATAGTAAAAGAAAGAGAAAAATATCCTATTAATTAGTTAGATTAAGGAAATACTAGATAAATCCTTTAATAATAATTATACTATAGTCCTAAATAGTAACCTTAGTTAGGAACTTCTCTTAAGCTAGATTCTAGTTAAACTATAGGGAATAATATTACTAGAGGTAATAAGATAGCCTTTATAATACTTAAACCTACCCCTACTACTAGAAAGTTATAGATAATTATATAAATTAAATAATAATAAGAAGATAACTTTTAATAAGACTAAAAGAATTAAAGAAATTATTATATAAACACTTATAGGAAAGAATAAGTTAGTAAATTAGTACCTAAAGCTTATAGATATAATAAATTTAGAAGTTCTATTTATAGTAAAGGAACTTATTAAATTTTCTAAAAAACTCTTATAATAAGAAGAATAACTAATTATTAGGTAGGTTAATATTATCTTAACTACTCTAAGCTTACCTATAAATATAGTATATAATAGAGGAAACCTAGCTAGAGCTCTAGTATATATTTTAATAGTATTTAGTAAGATTATTCTAATATATATACTACTAGATAGAGGTTCCTCTATCTCCCTATACTCCTAAAAGCTAGTAAAGGATACTAGATAGCCCTACTTTAAGAGTAATAATATAGGTTATATTATTAGTATTAATAGAGTTCTATCCTCTATTATAGGGATTCTTAAAGATCTACCTATATATATTAGTAATATATAACTAGTTATAGACTACCTTATTATTCTAAAACCCTAATACCTATTACTTTTAGGAGTTTTATTTTTAAAAAGAGGATATATATATATTAAATATAATAAAGATAGATACTATAACGTTAAACTCTAAGATAAATATAGTAAATAAGTATATTTTATTATAACCTAGGGAAAAGAACCTTCTTTAAACTAATAAGTAAGTCTCTCCCCGGGTAGGGGCTTAATAAGGAAGAAGACCTAATAAAAAACTAGAATAGTAAAGGTAATATAGCTTTATACTACTTAGCTATATACTATATTATAGGTAAATAATATAAAGAAGTATACTATCTATAAATAGTTAATAAAGAGTTAAAGAGGGGGTCTATAACTATAGAAGGTATAAAAAGTTTAAAAACTTAGTCTAGTAGTAAGAATACTACTACTAGAATATTTTTAGAAATACTAAGAAATTATATAATAAATAAGGTTAATATACTACCTAGTAGCCTACTATATACTTCTAGACTAGTCCTCTAGGCCTAATAAAGGGAAAATAATAAAGAAATTAGAAATAGTTAAAATAAGGCCTTTTATATATAGAGAATCTCTCCTAATATTATAGAGGTAGTACTTATTAATATAAAAAGAAATAATCTTACTATAAGTAGCCCTACTATTTTAATTAATCTTAGCGACTAGGTAGAAGGATAGGAAAATAACTATCTAGTTTATATAGTATATAAAAGAAAAGTAGATAAGATAAAACCTATTAATTTAGACTAATCTAATAGTATATACCCTAAATAGTCTAGAAAATAGAAGGAAGATATAATCTACTATAAAAAAGAAAGGGGACTAGATAAGCTAAGGGAAATATATAATAAGTACTTTATACTAAAGTTCTTAGATATTAAGAAAGGAAGCTATCTAACCTAGGAAAGAATTAATAAGTTATTAGTAGGTAAGTTCCTATAGCTAAAGAAAAAGGAACTTCTTATTAATATACTATTTAATTAGGAAAAGGTACTAGTCTAGGACTTTATAGAAATTAGGACCTTATTACTCTAGATTATAGACCTACTAATAATTAGGATAGTACTATATAAAGCCTAGTAGTAAGTAGCCTTCTAGCCACCTAAAGTACTTAATAAGATAGTTATTAATATAATTAGATAGCGCCTTAATAATAGTATATTAGAACTAAGCTATAGGCTATACCGTAACCCCTAGTTTTTAGTTAAGAAGTTAAATAGGAAATACTAGTTAATTAATATAGTAATAAATATTAATAAGGTTACTATTTAGGATACTAACCTACTACTAAATATAGAAGAATTTATTAATAAATTTACTAGACTTTCTTATTATTTATTAATTAACTTCTTCTCTAGATATAATTAAATTCTATTATACCCTATAAGCTAGGACTTAATAGCCTTTATAATACTATTAGGACTAGTTTAATATATAACTCTACCTATAGGAGTAACTAATTCTATAGCCTAATTTATCTAGATTATAGGTAAGATACTAGTAGACTATATCCTAGAGAAATACACCCTATTTATAGATAATATTAGTATAAAAGGATCTAGGACTAATTACTAATAGAAAGAGATTAAACCTAGTATATACTACTTTATTCTAGAATACCTTTAATAGCTAGATAGTATCCTTATAGATATAGAAAGAGCTAGATATACTATTATAGGAGAAAAATTATAATTTTACCTCTAAGGATTAAAAATAGTAGGTTTCCTTTATAATACTAATAGTAAGTATCTAGAATTATCTAAGATAATAAAAATACTAGAATAGACTAAGTATACTATATAGAAGGATATCTATACCTTCCTAAGTATCTATATATACTACTAGATTTTTATAGAGTATTTTATAATAATTACTAAACCCCTATTCTAACTACTAAAAAAGGAAGCTAAATTTACTTAGAGATAAGAATAATAGGATACTATAGTAATACTATAAATAAAGCTAACTATAGTATTAGTACTATAACTAATTAACTATATTAATAGAGGACCTATTATCCTTACTATAGATACTAGTAATAAAGGCTAGGGAGCTATACTAATATAGTAGGAACTAGATAAACTAAAATTTTAGTACCCTATCTACTATAAAAGTAGAATTTAGATACTAGCTAAGTATAAATATAACTCTAGTAAGCTTAAATATAGGATACTCCTTAAAGCCCTTAAGAAAAATTATACTTAGTTATATAGTTATTATTTTATTATAGAATTAGATACTAATATATTAGTTATATAGCTTAACTAGACTACTATAGATCTCCTAGAAGTACTAATTATTAGATAGCTTATATAAATCTAGATATTTAATTTTAAAGTATATTATATACTAGGAAAGAAGTATACTACTATAGATAGACTATTTAGGAAACCCCCTAGACCTTCTAACTAGTTAGAAATAGAGACTAATAACTATATTAATAACTAGGTAGATAATTAGATTAATATAGTTAATATAGCCTACCTAGTAGATTTAATAGATTAGAATAAGAACCCTCTAGAAGAAGGATATAGTAAAGAATACTAGGATATTACCTAATATCTAACTAATAGGTTAAGGAAGCCTATATATATTTATATAAGCCTAAAGGAATAGACTAAATTCTAGAAATATATACTAAAATTCGTAGTAAGGGAAAGGTATCTTTTTAAAAGAGCTACTAAAAATATCCCTTTACGACGAGTAGTAGGTAAGTAGAAATATAAGGATTAGATATTTAATACCTATTATAATAACTAAGGATATTTAGGAGTTAAAAGAACTTACTAGCTTATTATAGATAGATACTAGTAGGAGAGGACCTATTAATAGGTTAAAGAATATATAGGAAATTACTATAAATATTAAGTAGTATTAAAGAATTACTTACTAGAAGTAGTCTTCCTAACCTACCTATCTAGGCTATTCTAAAGGATTAATATAGACGTTACCTATATACTAGAGGAAAAAGGATTTAAGTATATTATAGTAGGAAGGGATAACTTTAGTAGATAAATAGAAGCCTACCTCTTATAATAAAAGGAAGTATAATATATTACTAAATTTATTTATAAGGATTTCTTATATTATTACCTCTACCTATAGAGGATTATTATAGATAAAGGAATAGAAAACTAGGAACTAGTAGAAAAACTTCTAGATAGATATAACCTCTACTATATTTAGGTTTCCCTATATAACCCTAGGGCTAATAAATAAATTAAATATAGATATACCTTAATTATTAATACTCTAGCTAAAATAAGAGGATTATAGATAGACTATTTCCTAGCTATTTTATATATAGATAGGGCTATAGTTAGGTATTCTACTAGATATTTACCCTACTACTTACTATATAGATATAAAATAACCCTTATAATTAAATTAGAAATTCCTATATACGTAACCTTACCTTTTAAATAAATTTATACTATAGAGGAGTTAATAGCTCTCTAAGCTTAATAATTTAAAAGAAGGGATAAAGATATTTAGAAAGCTCTTACCTACCTCTAGTATATAAGGGAGAAAAGTATAGAATTCTTTAATAATACTAGGTAAATTTAAACGGAACCTTTAGAGCTAGATAATATAGTTTTACTTTAGAACTTATTAATTAATACTTTATATACCTAGAAATATAAATTTACCTTTAGATAGCTAGGACTATATTAGATTTATACTATAGATAATAAAAAAGGTACTTTTACTATTAAGGAACTAGATAGTACTATCCTAGAAGGAACTATAGCTAGTTCTAGGTTAAAGAAATACTACTCTTAAGGAGGAACTATTCTTTAGGAAATTCTCTAAGACTAGCTAGTAGCCTAAGATAATACTATAGAAGAAACGTAATAGGGATTAATACTAGTTATTAGATAACTCTAGGTAGTAGTTATTCCTATAAGATAAAAGTATTACTAATAATTTTCTTTATTCTTTCCTTTATAATATTTTATATTATTAATTATTTTATATTCTACTTCTTTATATATATATACTTCTTATTTATATAATAATATAATTATAATATATTTTTTATAACTATACCGTTACTAAATAATAAATAAAACCTATATTAAACTTTAAAGCTAGAAGTAATTTACTACTTCTAGTATCTCTACTTCTTACTTATCTATACCTACCTATATTAAACTCTAGTACCTAGAAGTAGTTCTATATTACTAGCTTTCCTACCCCCTATATTTTCTTATCCTTTTTATTATTTTTATAGCTACTAAAGGGACTAGCTAAATTTTAATAAAGGATAATAAGAAAAGGTTAAGAAAATAATATAATAATAGAGCTAGGTAAGGTAAATAATAATATAGAGATAATAATATTAATAAGAAATAAAGATAATATTAAGTAATAAGACTTTAAAGAATTTAATATAATTCTAGAAGGTTCCGTACCTTATATATTAAATATTTCCTTTAATATTACTTTCTTTCCTCTAAAATACTAATAAAACTAATAATAGACCTACTAAAAGCCTTTATAAGCCTATTTTCTATTAAATTATATAGAAAAATACTTATTTTTACTCTCTTATAGTCCCTCCTACCTTTTTTTTTACTTTTTTTAATTTTTTTTATAATATTATAATATAAAAGAGTACTATATTAGAGTAAGCCTATAAGGGCTATAAGACTAGGTACTATAAGTAGGAGGAATAGTAGTAGTAATAATAATAATAATAATAATAGGGTACTACTATAGGCCCCTTAAATATTATAGATAAAGATCTTAAGGAGATCTCTATAGGCTTAAGTAGTACTAATATAGTAGTAAGGCTATAAGACTAAAAGATAGTCTTATTTAGTAAGAAGTAGGATACTACTTAATCTAAGCTTATTTTAGCTACTACTACTACTATTTTTACTATTAATACTACTATTACTACTTCTAATACTACCCTTATTTCTTCTACTTACCCCTCCTAATAATAAGCTAAGGGAAAGATAAAGAAAATAGGCTTAGAGCTTACTAAGCCTACCTATACTATCCTTTCCCTCTCTAGTTTTAACTAAGTTATATAGGATTATAGCTTAGATACTACTCTTAAAGTAGCTATAAAGAGGAATATAGAGTATAAAGACCTAGTAATTTAGAAGTACCTAGCTAAGCTTTTAAAAGAGATATAATTATAGTAAATAGAGGTAGTTATTACTATACTAGAAGATATACTAGGGGCTATTAATAATATTCCTAGGTATTTTATAGTAGGTTTCTATAAGTATCTATCTAAGCTATATAATAGGCTAGATAATAATAGCTACTATACTAGACTTAAGAAAAGTATTAATAAGTATAGGAAGTAGTAGACTTTAAAGGATTAAAAAGATACTACCCTTATCTTCCTTAACTAAGAATAGGGCTATAATACTAAAAAAGTACTAGGCTTTAGTACTAGTAGCTCTTATAGGCTTATAAATACCTATAGAGTATTAGTAAATACTAGGGTAACTTTCTATACTACTAATAATACTACTCTTATCCTTATTCTTTAAGAGTTAATCTAATACTACTATACCCTATAGGCTATAGTAGGGGACCTTAAGACTATTATATAAAGTATCTAGTATATAGTAATAATAGATAATAATCCCCTCCCTTATATCTTTAAATAAGCCCTTACTAGTATAGGCTTTTAGAAAGGGAATTTTTACTTAGTCCTAGTAGAAGAACTATTCTAGGAATTATATAAATATAATTATATAAATAATACTAGTCTTACTACTATCCTTACCCCCTATTAACTATTAAGAAGTAAGAGTAAAGGTCTAGTAATCCCTATTTTTTTTATATCTATATCTATATCTACCTTTACTATTCTAATAACTCCTAATAAGAGAGCTCCTATTTTAGTAATTTTAATAACTTCTATTTCTACTACTATTTCTTTTTCTACTATACTAGTAATAGTCTAAATAGTTATCTTAACTAGGATCCCTAGTTTAGTAAGAGATTCTCTAACTATTAGTATCTCTACTAGTATAGTAACTAAAAGTAAGTATTTATTTTTAAGATAGAACTAATACCCCCCTAAGTACCCTTATATTAAAGGGCTTAATAAAGGAATTAGGGAGCTATTAAGTAAGAAAAAGAACTCTATAAATAGAGACTAAGAGGTATAGGATAAGAAGTATATCCTTAATACTTTACCTACTAAGCCCTAGGTAGAGATAATATTAGTTAGTACTAATAATAGAGCTATTAATAAAAAGGAAAAGAAGGATAAGAAAAGTCTACTTAAGGATATTCCCTTATATATTTAGTTATATTACTACTTTATTAAGCTTATAGTAACTTAAGACCCCTTATTTATAGGGCTAGCTAGTACTTTTCCTTAAAATAAGCCTAAAGATACTACTAAGCTTATAGAAGGCCTTATCTTCTAGCTAGATAATAATAAGGACCTAGTAAATAGGTTCTCTTATATCTTAGTAATAATATTAAAGTAGACTACCTATAAGTTATATAAGGAGGTAGCTAGGGAGAATATAGGTTCTAGTATTAGACCTAGTAGTATAGCTTAGTAATAGTAATAGTATTAATTATAGTCTCTTTCTTTTCTTAAAATTATTATTATATATAGACTATTCTTTCTTTTATATATTCCTAAATATAATTATTTTCTATTTCTTATATCTTATCTATTAGTACTATAGTAATACTACCTAGCTTTATATTTCTTTATCTATTAGAGAATTATTTCCTCCCTTTTCCTTTCCTACTTAATTTAAAGCTTAAGGGACGAGCTTAGATAAAGGATATATATAGAAAAGTAAGCTAGGAGTTTATTTTTTATTTTTTATTTTTTATATTTTATATCTTATTATACCTTATATTTAGTAGTAAGCTATTACTTCTAGATTAGATAATATATTATACTTATTAGTTAAATAGTATACTATAGTACTACTAATAGCCTAGAGCTAGTAGTAGAGCCTAGTTTCTAGGGACTATCTATATATATATATAAATATATATATATAGATAGGTAGCTAGATAGATAGAAAACTATTAAATCTTCTTTTTTTTATTTTTCCTCCTACCTAGTAGTAGATTAGTGATTATTTATATATTATTTTATATAAGCCTTTAGAGATATTTTTAGTAGAGCTTCACTAGCTAGCCTGCCTCCAGCTTATGAGAGGCATTCACACCCTGCCCATCGATAGTAGTAAGATAAATAAGAGTAGAAGTTTATTAACGTGTGCGCGCTATAGATGGCCAACTTTCTTCTCTTTTTATTATATAATTTAATAGTATAATAGACACATGCCCTAATCTACCTAAGGCTTTATCTAGATTAAGGTTTAGATTAGTTAGAGATATAGTCTATCTTACTAATAAACCTTATAATAGGTTATATATACCCCCTATATATAAAAAGAACGTGTTTAAAATATACTATAATAAATAGTTCCACCCTAGATTTTATAGGGTATATATAGTAGTATAAAATTCCTTCTATATATATAGCCTTATAAAAAAAACTATATAAATATATTAAAAAGTATTCCTAATATAAATATATATAAACCTAATACTATAGGCTATTTAGAAATCTCTAGCCTATACCCTTTAAAATAACCCTATTTAGAATATTAACTATAGACTAGATCGTTACTATACTAGATTTAAATAATATAACTTAACTAATATTAGTAATATATAAGTTTTCTAAAATATTATTATTAATACTTAGAAAAAATAATTAGTCTATAAAAATATAGGGAACTATTCTTCTTAATAAGCTATATAAAAGTAACTAAGGGATCCCTAAGAATATAATATTAGACTATAACACTCGGTTTTTATTAGTAATATAGAAAAAGATATTTAATTCTATTAATATAACTCTATAAGTAACTACTACCTAGTATCCCTAATCTAATAGGTAATCTAAAAGAATAAATTAAATAGTAGAAATAGCTCTCTAGTTTATAATATATTTATATTCTAATATAAAATAGACTAAATATATACCTTATATCTAATATATCCTTAATAATAGAGTTAGTATAAGTACTAGATTAATACTAATATAAGTTATTATAGGTTTTACTACTAATATAAATCTATTAAATTATCTAAAATTAGATAACTAGGACTATATAATAATAAAGAATATATACTATAAAGAAGCTAAAGATAGTATAGTATTTATAGAATTAGTAATAAAAGATAGATATAATAGTAACTATATCCTACTAAGATTTAAGGTTAGAGAGAGAGTATTCTTAAGACTTTATAAAGGCTACTCTATCCTAGGTTAGATATATAAATTAGAATTATAAAGAATTAGGCTATATAAAA
Organism: Trueperaceae bacterium; assembly: GCA_965214995.1. Classification (GTDB taxonomy): domain Bacteria; phylum Deinococcota; class Deinococci; order Deinococcales; family Trueperaceae; genus CBDCCT01. Next base: position 82,167 of record CBDCCT010000002.1, on the reverse strand, counting down.
TTCTTAATAAAATTAGAAAATTAGTATATAAACTAGAACTACTACTTCTTTTAAAAATTTATCCTATAGTATTAATAGTATAATTAGAGCTATATAGATAAGAGGATAACCTATATAAAAGATAGCTATTTTCTAAACCCGGCCTAGTTAATAATAATAATCCCTAATAAAATACCTATATAATCTAAAATTTATTACGAAGATAATATAATTATATAGTAAACTATTATAAATATCTTATTTATTAGGAAGGATATAGTACTAATACTAATATCTAGTATAAAGAAACTAACTTAGGATCTAGTATAGAACTTATCTATAACTTTAATATATAAAATTAATAGCCTAATTAACCTATACGTATAACTTATATATAAATTATAGGTAAAATAGAGAGTAGATAAAGATAAGGATAAGGATACCCTCTAAAAAAAGGATATAGCCGCCTATATAGAATATAAAAGATAAATATAAAAAATTAGATTATTATTATTAACTATAAATTATAAGTAACCTATATATAATATATTATATTACCTTCTATAATATTCTATATATTTTATAGTAAACTCTACCTTATTTCCTTTATCTTATAGTAGTACTTAATACTATTACCTTAAAATTATTTATAACTTAGCTTTAAAAATTTTTTTTTACACGCTTATATTTATAAATTATTATATTTTAATATTTTATCTATATTTATATTTTATATTACTTATTACTAATATAGAGAAAATAGTACTATTACTATTTAATAAACCCCCTTAAATAAAGTTATAGAAAGATTAAAGCTACCCTAGAGAATAGGAGCTAACCTTATAGAAATATAGAATACCTATAAGAAGTAAAATTAAATATTCTAATATAGGATTAAGAACCCTAGATACTAAGCCCTTTTTAAAACTACCTTTATATAATATAAATATTAAAATTACCTTAAGCATGTTACTCCTAATTAGTATATACCTCTTAAATAATATAGTTATATAGCTTCTATAACTAATATAATAAGAAAGAACTAATATATTAAATTTATATAAGGGTTAGCTATATATTTTTAACTTAAGGAATATACTCTATATCTCTAGACCCTCTATAGGAAGACTAGCCCTAAAAAAGGATAACTAGAATAATTAAAGGTTTATAAGAATAATAGATTATATATTTTATAGTAGTACCTAAACTAAGTAGTAAATAAAGTATATAATAATATTAAATAAAAGGGATTTTATAAGATTATACCCGTAGATAATTTATAATAGTAAGTTTTCTAAATTATAAGAAGTTAAGCTAGAAATAATAATATTACTAGATTAAGAAGATATAAAGGCTAGACCTTATATATTAGATTTTAATTAAATTATTTAGAATAAAAAAGGATACTACTACTTTATAATAGAGAAAAACTAGTTAATTTTTAAATAGGAAACTACTAGGATCTAATATAAAAATAAGGTATTTTCTAAAGATAAACTTACTCTAATAGTATATCTTACTAGGCTTAATCTAAGTATTAAGAAGTTAGCTAAAAGAAACTATTACCTTAATTATAAAGAGTTAAAAATAGGAAATAAGGATTTAGATAAAAAGCTATCTTTAAAAATATATAAAAGAAAAGGAAAAGCTAGAATAAAGGATACTAATATAAAACTACCTCTACTAAGTTATAGACCTACTCTAAAGATACTTAGACCTAAACTATCTATTAATCTACTACTAACTAGGGAGAAATCTAGGATTAATTTATTACTAGTTAGTACTAATATAATATTAAAAATTATAGGGACTCTAATACTTTCCTAATCTAAAGTAAGTTTAGATAAAGTAAAACCTACTATTAAAGATAGAAGTAACTTAGGATCTTATAATATATATAACCTTACTAATTTAGCTACCTATATTTATAAGCTATATTATAAAATATAAAATATATAAGACTTTATATTTAAGGTTTATAAAAATATAGAGATAAATATAAAGTAACTTATAGATAAAGTAGTAATAGTATATAGAATAATTATAAATATAGTATACTATTAGGATAAATATAAATATAGGTCCTTAGAAGAATTAATAATTAATCTAAATAAATATTAGAATTTTTATTTTAAGTTTTTAAAGTTTTTTAATAATAATTTAGTTACTAAGAGGGAGGATACTATTATATAAGATAAAAATAATACTAGAAGAAAAAGGCTAATTACTAGAGAAAAAGATAGACCTAATATAGGAATACTATATTTTCTTTAGATTTATTAGTTCCCTAATAGTATTATATTTAGGCTATTTATAACTTAATATAATACTTTACTTTTTAACTTACTTAATATTACTAACTTAGAAATAATATTTAATAGTATTAGGATAATATATTTCTTTATTTAATAGGGGTGATATATTATAGAATAGTATAAGGTAATAATATTATAGCTATAGTATTAGATCTAGCTTAGTACTAAGCTAGAATATATATATTTACGTAGTAAGATAGAATAAATAGATTATTAGTCTTACTAATAATACTATATATATCTACTAAGTTAGATGTATCGTAGCATAATCTATTAGTACTAAATATAATTATAAAACTATTAAGATTTTTCTAGCTATTATCTATCTTAAGATAATATAAAAATATTATTATATAATTATTATATAAATTAATCTAAAGATAACTTTTAATAATAATTATTATTTATTATAAATATTAAGCTTATTCTTATATCTTTTCTTATAGAATTTAAGATACTCTCTTTAAGCCTCTAATAAATCTTTAAATATTTTTATAATAGTATTTACTTCTTTAATTATTATATCTAGTAAGAAAAAGGCTAGCTTCTAATTAGTATTTAAATTAATAAATTACTAAATATTTTTTAAAATAGTTATCTACTAGATTATACTATACTAGGAGTTCTATAATAATATACTTATTAAAATAATTAATAAAGATATAGATAAAGTTATATTTAAAACTAGTATTTTTATTATAAATAATATTATAAGATAGATATATAATACTTTAAAACTATATAGAAAAGGTAGTAGAGAAAAAGCCCTCTAAGCTTATAACTATAAAATATATATAATTACTTATATATATCTATCTATATTTATAATATTAAAGCTCTATAAATAATAAATATATTAAATATTACTAGAGATTAAAGCTATAAAATCGCCTAAAATAACACGTATATATTAGTAGGAAAACAGGCTTGGCGTGCCGTCTCACAGTATGGCTCAGCCATCTAACTGCTCATGATAGTCTTCTTATTCTATACTCTCTCCCACATCAACCCTTTATCTCGGTGCAGTCTCCTTACACCTGATCAATTGCCCGAATTTGCGTTGTCAGGATCATTTAGTCAAGCAAGAGGGCAAGATCGTCGGAGGATTTCTATTTATACCCAAGTCACGTGAATTGGCGCCGAACCGCGTCCGAAACATCCCACTCATCCACTCTCCTCCACGCCGTCCACGAGAATCCCTGTCTCCTCAATCTTTACTCTGTCCAGCACCAGTTATCATATCTTCCCATCCGAACTTCCCCGTCTCCGTGCACGAGCATGAAATCATGACTGTCCCGGACGACGACAACGACCAGGATGGCCTGAATTGTAACCACATCAACTACTCTGCTGCGACGCTCCATGACTCGCCGACAGGTCGAAGAATATATCCACCGCCATCCCTATCCTCACCACATCACCAACAACCTCACAGTCACCCTTACCACCCTCACGAACAGCAACACTACCATGGCCTCCTCTCCTCCCCCTCAGACCCTACCGGCAGCCACCAGCGGCGCTCGCAGTTCACCTTCAAGCAGCTCAGCCAGATGGCCAGCTACTCCACCAGCACACCCCTGCGCGTCATTGCCCACGTTGATCTCGACGCCTTCTACGCCCAGTGCGAGCAGGTCCGGCTCGGTCTGCCTCCGGACACGCCTCTCGCGGTGCAGCAGTGGGGCGGGCTGATCGCGATCAACTACCCTGCGCGCGCGTGCGGCCTCACCCGCTTCATCACGCTCGCTGATGCCCGCCGGCTCTGTCCCGAGCTCGTCGTGCAGCACGTCGCGACGTGGAAAGAGGGCGAGGCGAAGTGGGCCTACCGCGACGACGCCGCACTGAACATGGGCACCCAAAAGGTCTCGCTCGACCCCTACCGCGCCCAGTCCCGGCGCATCCTCGCCTGCATCAAAGACACGCTCGCGCCGGGCAAGCTGCAGCGTGTCGAAAAGGCAAGCGTTGACGAAGTCTTCATCGACCTGTCGGCGCAGGTGCACGCGGAGCTGCTGAAGCGGTACCCAGAGCAACTCGCCGGGCCACCACCGTACGACGACCCGAGCGAGAGGCTGCCCCGCCCGCCCACCACCGCGCTCGACTGGCAGACCGACGCCCTCGTCGATCTCGACGCCTCCCAGACGGAAGAAGACGATCCGGACTGGGACGACCTGGTCATCCTGATCTCCTCCGAGATCGTGCGCGACGTGCGTGCCGCCGTGCGCGCAGCCGTGAACTATACCTGCTCCGCCGGCATCGCGCGCAACAAGATGCTCGCGAAGCTGGGCTCGGGCGCCAACAAGCCGAACCGGCAGACCGTCATCCGCAACCGGGCGGTGGCGCACTTTCTGCAGGACCTGAAGTTTACCAAGATCCGCAACCTGGGCGGCAAGCTCGGCGACGAGGTCGTCAGCGCCTTCGGCACGGACGAGGTGCGGGAGCTGTTGCGCGTGCCGCTGGAGCAGCTGCGGGGCAAGCTCGGCGATGACACCGGCACCTGGCTCTACCAGATTGTGCGCGGGGAGGATGCGAGCGAAGTCAGCGCGCGCACGCAGATCAAGAGCATGCTCTCGGCCAAGTCGTTTCGGCCGACGATCAGCAGCCTGGAAGTCGCGGCCCGCTGGCTGCGCATCTTTGTCGCGGATATTTTTAGCAGGCTGGTGGACGACGGCCTCCTGGAGAAGAGGAGGCGGCCGCGCACGCTGAACCTGCATCACAGGCAGGTGGGCCAGATGCGCAGCCGCCAGGCACCCCTGCCGACGGGTCGGGCGCTGGACGAAGGGGTCCTGTATGATATCGCGAGACAGCTGTTGGCGCAGGTGGTGGCGGACGGGCGCGCCTGGCCGTGTTCGAACTTGAGCCTGAGCGTGGGCGGGTTTGAGGAAGTTGCGGTGGCGGGGAACAGAGGGATCGGTGGGTTTTTGGTGAGGGGGGAGGAAGCGGCGGCTTTGAAGAGGGGGGATAGTACGGGTGGTGGTGTTGGTCCTCGGGAGGGAGAAGACGAAGGAGAAAATAATCATCTACATCCGGATAAACGGCGAAGGCTGGGTGGATTGCGGTCTGGTGGTGGTGCTGGTATTGCACGCTTCTTCGCCACAACGCGCGAGGATAGCAAGGGCGATGGCGATGATGTGGGGTCTGTAGCAGGAGCAGAGTCTGACGGTTCTGGGCTGGGATTACGGCATCAGGATAGTTATGATAGCTTGGGCTCGGAGAGGAAAGGGAAGCGGCAGAGTTGTGGATCGAGACCGGCGTCGGCAATGTCGGTTACACGGAACGTTGACGGTCTTGGAATTGAACGAGAGCCACCTCATCACGATATAATCGATAAAATTATGGATAATAATGACGACGACGATGATGATAATGATGACAACGTCGTTGCCGATCCCGCGCTCGACAATATAAATTACGACAACCTGCTCAACGGCTCTGCCCAGGACGATCCCTGGTCTACGCCTCCCTCGGCGCAGCCTCCCCCTCGACACGAGACTACCAGCCATCCCTACAGCCGATCACGCTCACGCTCGCGAGCTAGCTCAACATCGCCATCATCTCCACCTCCGCCAGACCCAGCGGCAGAAGTAGTTGCTTCCGCTTCCAAGCATCACAAGTACAGCTCAGATCCCAACACGAATCCCACTCGAAAGTCAACCACCAAACCTAGCTCTAAATCTAAACTGAAGTCCAGGTCGAATACGAACCGCAACCGCAAACCAAAACCGACAGCTTTTACATCCAACGCCAACCCGCTCGCCCCTGTCAGCAACAACAACAATAACAATAATAATTATAATACTAATACTAATACAAACACAAACGCAAACAACCCGCCACCATCCAAAAATACAGAGAATTCATACACGTGTCCCCGCTGCGCCACGTCCCTCCCCACTCTCTACCCGACCGCCCGGCTCGAGCACGAGGACTGGCATCTGGCGCGGGACTTGCAAGCGGAAGAAGAAGAGCGCGAGCGCGAGCGTGAGCGTGAGCATTACCGTAAAGAAAACTCACCGAGAAACAACACTACCAACAGCAACAACAACAACAACGCCGGAACGGCAGCTGGCAGCGATACGACAGCAGCAGCAACAACAGCGGCAGCAGCAGCAGCGGGTACTACAAGAGAAAGCAGCAGGACGCCGGCCGGCAACAACAGCGGTAAAACCGGCCATGGTGTTGCGCAAACGCAAACGCAAGCGCAGGTGAAGAAGAGGAGAGGGCGGGGCAGGCCGCCCAAGGCGGAGAGCATGGCGGCGGGGACGGCGGCGACGGCGCGGGGGCAGATGAGGCTTGCTTTTGGGCGTTGAAGTTGTTGATTGTGCGGGAGCGTTGATACTGCAGATACTGTTGATACTACATGTATGTAGCGCATGGGGATTATTTTCTGGTTAGATGGGTTAGAGGAAGGGGAGGTGGGAGAGTTGGTATTGATCATGATGGTGGTGATGGTGGTGGTGGTGGTGGTAGTTTTGTTTTATCATCTTCCGTTTCAGGTTGGGTAGGGGATAACAGGATGGAAACGGAATTAGAATGGATGGGAAAAGGATATTGAATGAAAATGGGACTGTGAGGGCATAGAGTCCATCCGAATGTGAATGTCCACTTTAAGCACTTTATTTTTGTTTTAATATATTTTTTACATGATGATTTATTAGAGTCGGGTTGGTTATCAGGCCTCGCTTTCTTGCATGAATTCTGTCTGAGTCTGCATCTTTCTTCCTTTTCTTGCCTGGTTTGCCCATCATAATTCTACGACCGTCATCATCATCATCAGAACTCCAGTCATTTAACTTTCCAGTCTTTCGACTTTACACTCTTTCTTTCCACTCTTCTCCAAAACTTCAATGTCAGAAAATAAAAGAATGGAAAGTGTAACCGAGAGCTTTAGGATTTCAATCCCTTCACTTCTCTCCACACTCACCCCTCCCGCACGAATTTCCTAAGACGCCGGTAATTCAAACGTGCATTCCACTTTCTTACGGCTTGCACGGGACACGGTTCTCGGTGGGGAAAGATTTAGTTTTGTGTGATGTCTTGATTGCACCGCAATTATCATGGCTAGGGAGTGCGGTAGAGAATTGATTGACGAGTTGATGACTGAATGATTGAACAAGTAAAAAGAGAAGAGATAAGCTCTCCTGCTGAAGACATACATGAGTAAAACATTCACTTCACGGCTGGGATGTGATTAGATGGCTAGAGTTCTTATTCATTAAGTAATACAATAGCTGATCACTGAGAAGAAAGAAGGCAGGTTTGATGATTTATAATGTGAATGGTTTCCTGATGAGCGAATCAAGATTGAAAGAAGCATCTCATCTTCCATGGACGTTTCTTCACCCATCAACGGAGACCCTTCATTGATGATATAAAGCGAACAGAAAAGTTTGGATTTGAGTGCTCTTTCCCTACCCTACCCTTCTCATAACGATAACCACAACCATGATCACAACCAACCACTTCCCCCAAATATCACCGTCAATCAATCACCCTCTACAATCATATCAACAAAACACAAGCCAACCACGCCACCGTAAACCACTACAGCTCCCCCACAGCTCCATGAACGCACCACAAAGCAGCCGCCAAAACGCAAAGCGCGACCGCCAACCAAAAACTATCCCGCCACAGCCGCGGCTTTGCCTGCTCGCAGCCCGAGCCTAGCAAGACCACGGCCGCAAAGCCGACGGCTTGCTCCAGGCAGCAGGCCAGGATGCGGCGGAGGCGCCACGTCCGGTGGGGGCGGAGGTGGAAGGTTAGATGGTGGGGAGTAATGCTGGTAGAGGCTTTCGTCTTCCTTTGCTCTTTCTTCGTCGTCATCTTTGTCTTTGTCTCTGTCTTCGTCTCTGTTTTTGTTTTTGTCTTCATCTTTACCTTGGTCTTCGTCTTGGTCTTTGTCATTGTGATGCTCTTGTCTCCATCTGTATCGCTGGTGTCGTTGCCCATCACAGCACCTGGCTCGTCGTCGTCGTCGTCGTCGTCGTCAAGAGAAATGTACGCAGACAGACACACGGCCCTATGGTCTGATCCATGTTTCTGGCGGGCTGCCCACATAATAAGATAATCTTCTGAATCTGTCCAGAACATGTGACTGGCCGCATACGTCTTGATAATTGAATCACTCCACGTTGGAAAACTGGCCTCCAAGGGGCTACCGTCCGTCGCACGGACAGGCAGGGCAACGTACCCGTTCGGCTTGACGCCGGGCGAGAATAGTATCCTGTCGCACCATGACGGGAAGCGGGCACTGTTGTAGCGTAGATCAAGTCTTGCTGTGCGTGTGTTGCTGTCGACTTGTAAGTCTGGTTCTGCTATGGTCTCATGGCTGTCATGGCCATCAACACCACCATCATCATCGTCATCGTCATCCTTGCCGCTGTGACTTGTGCCCATCTTCCCAAAGCCGTCAACATCCCACAAGAGACCAAATCTACCTTTGTTTTGCTTCAGTAAATCGCGGGACGTCAGCAACTTGTAGCTTGGCGCAAAGCGAATGTCAGCCTCGTACAAGCCTTGCAATGTCCGGCCAGCATTTCTTTCACGGCCGAGCTGGTCATCAGCGAGTAAGCTTTTGAGAGACAACTCTTCTTTGTAGTGTTCTGATGACTCTACTCTTTCCTTGTGCCGTTTCTTGTCCGGCCTGACAGACGCTGTGCGGTAGTTTAGATCTCCGGCAACGATCAGGTGAGACTTTTGAGAGTAGATGCTGTGTCGTGAAGGCCGGACTGGTCTTCTTGCCGGCTTTCGTCCAGACTTCTTATTTTCGTTCGTTGCTCGTAAGTTACTCGGTGATCTGGCTAACAACGGTCGTGTAGCCTCCTCATCCGTAGTGTTTTTAGCAATATTGCTACTTTTACCCCTCTGTCGGTCCTCGCCCTCGCTTGCACTATTATAATAGTTATCGTCGCTACTGCTGTTGTAGCTCTCATCTTCCGAGCTGCTCGCACTGACGCTCCCAAGCGGCATATTCCATAATGAAGTCCTCGTCGGAATACCTTTCTTATCCATCATGCTCAAACTTCTTAATCCTAGCTTTTGCATGTCTGTCCCCCCCGCTCCCTCAATCTGTCCTTTAAACCCTTGTCCTGCCAGCACTCTCGTAAAGACCAGCCCCCGAACAATATCCTCCCAGTCTTCGTTCCTTCGTTCCACCGCATACTCGTGTGGCGCTAGATGCGACGAAACAACTGTAACTTGGGTTTGAGCTCTCGTCATATCTGCAAGTTGCGCTTTACCCGGCTCTCTAGCACTCGCAGCCGCTTGCGCGGAACACTGAGAAATCTCAAATCCGCCGTCGGGGCCAGAGCCTTTCCTAGCCCACTCAACAATCTCCAATCCTAGTCTCACCGCCACAGCACCTTTATTTCCCACTCTTCCATACGACCCACAGCCAACTCCTGCCTCCCATAAATCTGTAATCTTCACGACTCTTCCCCCTCTTCTCCTCCCTCTTTCTCCCCTATCACTTCCACTCCTATCCGCCGCGCTCGCAGCGACAGTCCCATATCCGCGAACGCCCCTCTGTCTCGTTGCCGCTCTCAGCACATCCTCCGCCTCGTCATCCCTCTTCACGAAAACCATCACGGCAATCATACCGACATGGCGTACGACTGCCAAACGATACAACGAGTCTTCACAATAGTATTGCTCCTCCTTTTGCCCCTCTCGCCTCGTCCTATTCATCCGACGCCGTCTCCTGTCAAGGACACGGCCAAATCTTCGCCGTACGGCATACTTCACGGCCAGGATGGCCAGATTGAGATACGGCGCCAGGAAGGACCAGCCACCGAGAAAGGCGGGGCCGATAGGAGCGAATTCCTGGAGGGAGAGGAAGATGAGGTCGGGAGAATCGTCGTCGTCGTCAGCATCGGCGTCAGCGTCAGCGTCAAGTTGGATTCTAGCTTCAGCATGGTCTCTAAGATTTGTTTGACCACTCCTTCCTGCGGACTGTTTAGGAGGGTTTCGGGTCGGGATGCCCTGAAAGAGGTATCTCTTCAACGCTTCCGGGTCTATCGGTTGACGGGCACAGTTGAAAGTGACAGTGTAGAGTGATAGCGGACGCATCGTGTATGAAGAAGTGAAACAAGGATCTGAACTATCATCTATTGATATAACCACACTTGAATTATGAAATGATTGTCTCAGTCTTTCTGGTTTGTGAAAAAATGAAGAGCGGATGAAATTTTAGGGAGAACGAAAGCGCAAATTAATAGAAAGAAAATTATCACGAAAAGGAGATTTAACTTGATGACTTGTGAATAGTTCTTGCTACATCTGTTCAACTGGCAGTCACGTTTCTTGATGAGGACAATTCATTAGGATGAAATCGTGTATATTTACCCTGATGGAATCATTCTTGACTGATACATTGTTTCCGAGTTACGAATTGAAGTCACAATTGAATCTTTCCTTCAGCAATAACATTTCGTACATAGTTATAATATGTAGTCTTCTTTACATGATAGTAAAAGTCAACACTTCATAGTGTGTCTTGTGTTGCGGGTTGCACGTAGAGATAATTCTCAGGTCGTGATATAACATTACTCTGGCGATGTAGTGAGATAAACGGAAGCCTCGTTCCAACGGCTGTACTGTACAAGCCACGTTCAACCGCACACCAAGAATCTACCACATTTCCAACACAATCAATCTTAAACGTGAACTAATTTTGATGAGGCAATATTGGAAGCAAATACATCGTAGTAAACTTCATTTCATTCTCGTGCTAACTCTACATCTAACAATTTCATTTTATGATACTCGCAAAACAAAAACGAGCGAACAATCATCCTCATAGTCCCATCCGTGCACGTCACAACTAAACGCCAGAAACACAGGATAACACATAGGAAATAGGAAATTGCACATCCGTTCGTCAATTCTCAACCGCCACTCGACCGTAAAACTCAGCTCGGCTCAACTTTCACCTCTGGATGAACACTGTTGTCGTCGACACCCAGCTCATCTACTGAGGAGCAACCTCCTTGTCATCAGTCTCCTTGTAGACAGGAAGAGGATCCTGCTTCTCATCGACATACTCGCTCTTAAGCATGTCCTTGACATCAATCTGCTCTTCGGCAGATGTCTCATCCTCGGACAGGTGAACATATGTGCCACGGCCTCCAGCGCGCCACTTGCGAAGGGCAACCCAGACAAAGGCGATGAACAAGCCAGCCGCCATACCGACAGCATAAACGAGGAACCCAGCAGCAATACCAATCAGCATAGGCAAGAGAACCATCTTCGAAACATGAGCAAAGACGTGTGCGAAACGAGCAAAACCGTGGGCTGGCTCTTCGATTTCCACCGGGTTGCCGTCTATGTCCTGGCCAATTGTCTTGATGAGCGGGCGAGAGATCAGGTTCTTGTGGCCGTGAGCATTCTTAGACTTCTTGCAGCCACCCTTGACGGCAGACTTGAGGCCCTTGTACGAGTTTGTCATGATGTCCTTCAGCTTGCAGAAGAGAGCTGGTCCGTGACATTCACCATTTGATCCCCCGATAGCAGGTACAGTGTCCTTGACATCCTTCTGCATGACGGATGCAATCGTAAGTCTTCCTTCGGCGTCACGAATCATCTTTACGACAGCGGAGGGAATGTGGATTGATTCGCCTTCGATGCTTTGAGGGGTAAAGGTACCAAAGATTACTTCTCCTCCCTCCTCGGCGCTGACGCCCTCAACGTGGAATGCCCAGGTATACTCAGAGACGGTCACGGCATTACGCATGCATCCTTTGATTTTCTTAGCATCAGCACCGGCTGGGAGCTGTGGTGCCCGGAGAGTTTTTGGCCAACGGAACGGGCTCGTCGGATATGCTCGGACACCATTAACTTCGAGGCTCTTCTGGTCAGCTCCGACGTTAAATTTGAGCATCTGTGACGACACACGTTAGTGTTCATGATGAAAAGAATTAGGCTCTTTAATCTTGACTACGAACCAGAGTATTTTCAACTGGCTTCTGAGACCAGATGGTGGTACCACGGCGGCGCTGCAGCAAGAAAGGACAGTCGGTACAGTCCATTTTCAGAACCTGAGTCTGAGGGTCGACAACGGCAAGAGGAGAAGAGACAAGAGCGGCGAGAGCATCATTGTTGAGTGGTTCGATGGAAACGGTCGGCAGGATCATGAGGGCGTTGGCGGAAAGGGCCAACGCGCCGGCGAGTCCCAGAGTACGAGCAAGCATGGTTGTGGTAGTAATGAAGTTGATAAAAACAAGAGAAAGCAGAGAAATCAAATCGAATCAAAAGTGTAGGGTCAAAGTGCTGGTGAAGCAGTTAAAGTAGGTTGACGTTGTTGAAGAACAAACAACGATGAGGAATGGCCAGAACTGACAACAGACTGGGACCGAAACTAAATAAATCAGGTGGTGGAAGGGGCAAATTCTGGGCAGGAGAAGTGAGAGAGAGAGAGGAGGGGGCTGTGACCCTCATAAAGGAAGGGGACAAAGCAGTTGGCAGCTTACGTATTGGAGGGAGAGAGTCACGTGACGTCCTTTGTTATCCTCACCTCAGTCACTTCTGAGACACTCTCGAGTTACAGAATGAGCCCAATCCATCAACTGATTCACAGACACGAAAACGAACACGCACCAGATACTCACCCTTTACTGCAAATAGTCAGTCAGTGAAGGGAAAGCCCCCTGTTTCACCCATATCAAACGGGAAGAAGCAGTAAAGTCAACAGCGACAGTTGAAACAGTTTCCGTCATCTTCTGCTGACATTTGACTTTTTGTCTGAGAGTTCTACGGAGTATGTCATTTTAGAGTAGGATGAGTTTGTGCTGGATTCTAGATTGGCGTTGCTGATGGCTTTGACCTCGTGCTGATACCGGCACGGTGCGGATGAGGTGCCGGTGATTAATCATTTCGGTCATGGACTCCTGCTGTGCCGGTGCGACAGGAAGGATGTGGTTCTGGAAGTGTTGACGAGTAGCCTTTGAAATAATATTTACATTTACAACAAAATGGCATCCTGAATAATAGCCCTATCCAAGTCAACCTTGAGGAGAATGTTATTTGCAACACCATCAATGCAATCAAAGCATCACAATAAGATTTAGAAGCCATATCAAAGCAGCGCTATCGAAACCTTCACAGGCCAAAAGCCAGTCTCTAACCTGTCGATCCAATCCCAGACCTCAACAGCATAACAACACATGAAACAAATCTGTTGCCAGACACAAGCCCTTCCATATCCATATCCATATCCATATCCATATCCATAATCATAACTATAACCATTAAAAGCAATTCACTACCCATTCAAACCTTCTTTATATAGAAATTGCCAATGTTACAAAATTGACCGCCTGGACTTGCCTGTTTGTTAACTCTTATCTGTGACTACAGCCAGGGTCACTCATCGTCTGCTTCCAGTCATGCTGCAGACTGGAACATTCACCAACATGCGTTATTACTCGTCACATTTCCCTTGGATCCCAGTACGTATAGAGTAGTTACGGAGTAATCTGCGCGTCAGTTTGAGACGGATAGGCTGAGGGTATGACGTCGAGTGACCATCTAAGAGAAACGCAGTTATTATTATTACAACATGCTATGCTAAAAGTTTCGCTATAGAGTCAGAGACTACAGCACTGACAGTAAAGTCATCAACATGTTTCGCTCTCCAAGCCTTGACAAATCTGTACATCGTGGAGAAGTTTGTCAACAGCACTGCCATCTCCAGGCGCGAGCAAGCGCATTCACGTCCCAACTGCATCGCTGCGCCTGAGCGTGACATGAATCATGCTCTTGCTTCCACAGTACGTGTATTCATCTACAGTTTGACTTTTACCCTGTCAGGTGTAGAATAGTCAATGCCCGTAGCTTTTGCCATCATACACCGGAGCCGTACAAAAGATGACTGTGATGGAACTGAACTGCACTAGAATCTGCCTGGAAGTTATGGAGTACAACTTATATACTATGACGTCAGTATCATCATCTCACCGGATAATTCACCACATCACGTTAATAAACTTGGTATGATAGAGCCTTTATCTAGCGTAGATTACTGTTTAATCCATAATTATTTACAAGAGAAACTATAACGAAAAGAACATAGGTCTAACCAATTCCCTCCCAACTATTACACAAGAAAATAAAAAGTCATCAATCTAATACCATAACATCATATTGCATCGGCCGTGACATGCCTCGTAAAATCATTCTCTATTTCTGCGTGCACGTCTCTCATCCGATCAAGAACTGCACACGCAAAATATTATCACCTCCTCGCTCATAGATCACGAACAGCTGGATAGACCATCATACGCCGTCACACCGGGATACGGTGGTGACAGTCTCGCAAGCCAACAATCTCGTGTCAACAGGATAAGATCTAGCAGCAGCAGCAAAAAGAGATGACGACTTCATGTCTATCAGTGATGCCAGTGCCGCCCGCCGCTCTCGTAGACAACCTCGCGCTCGTAGCGGCTGCTTCCCTGCAGAGCGCGGCGCCGATCCCGCTCTTCGCGCTCCCACTGGATCTCGAGAATGCGTTCCTGTCGGCCCTGTTTGATGTCTTCGGACAGGTCCACGAGACGGAGAACATCCTCCTACATTATTGAAAATAAACAGTCAGAGACATTTTCTTTGAAGTGTTGAGCAATGTGCACAAGGGCCTACAAATGTGCAGCACTGTAAAATGTTTTTTTCCTTCCCACAAAGAAAAAAGAGGAGAGAAAAAATAGGGATAAAAGCACAACTCACATATCGCAAATACTCCATCACATAGTAAAAATACTCAGTCTCCTCATACTCCAGCCCAACCATCTCAATCGCATCCTTCACCACCAGATCCTTTGTAATCTCCGTCCACATCTCCTTCTTCTTCGACCGCGGCGCGACTCGTCTATCTCCATAATCTCCGTAATCTCCCACGCCGTATCCGGAGTCATATTCGTGTCCATCCGCGATGAATTTGGAGCGCCGCACGCCGTTATAGCGCTGCCAGGTAACATCCTGCTCGGCTCCGCCAACGCCGTCCATGTGTACCCGGTTCGTGCCCGGAGGAACGTCGACAATGGCCCAGTCCTTTGTGGCGCCGTTGTAGGCTTCTCCGATGTAGGCACGCTCTGCATTCTTGCGATGGTAGTATTCAGCCTCACGCGCAACCTCAGCGTCATAATACTGATTTTGACGGTGATCGCTGTGGGAACGGCGTCGGCTGAGCCGCATCGTTTGCTCTTTTGCTTTGCGCTCACGTGCTTCGCGCTCGTAGATGAAGTCCTCGTTCTGTGCTTTGACGTTGCCACCTCGAGATGTCCTATGTTTGGTTAGCTACTCAGGAGAAGAAAATCTTGCTGCGGAACACACTTTCTGATCTCAATCTCGAGCTCTTCTCTCTTTGGTGAAGGTGATCGACTGGAAGAGGAGGAAGATTTTGCCTTTTTAAAGCCTTCAAGGGTAAGACGTAGCATTAGCGACTGACCATAATACTGCAATGTAGAAGACATACCGTGATCAATGTGTCGGTGGTGAGTAATGACTTCCTGATGGATGGGCGGTCTTATGATTGGTTTCATCGGCGGAGGCGAGGGCGACCGCGATGACGAACTGGACGAACTTGGCGGCTTATCCTTCTCGGTGCGACGAATGATGATCTCTTCCCTTTCAATCTCTGGCTGTGGCGGCGGCTGTCTGGATTCGTCACGGCGTCTTACAATAATCTCTTCCCTATCTCGGGCAATCAGGTTACCCGGAGGAGGATGCGATCGCTCCCGAGGGCGGGACGGGTAATCGTCGTAATACGGTTCTTGTGGATGGACGGATCGAGGTGCTGGACGCCCTTTCCCTTCAATCTCTTCTCGACGAATAATGATTTCTTCTCGTTCGTGATCATGCTCATGACTCCGCTCTCGTGGTTCTCGGCGCCTTGGCTCAGGTGATGGTCTCTTGTAGTTTTCAAGCTCTTCTCTGCGAATGATAATCTCGTCTCGCTCGACATCTGCACCTCTCGGCGGGCGCGCCTCCCGATACGGTCTACGCTCATGAGAGTGGTCATCATGCCCTTCAATCTCCTCGCGACGAATAATGATTTCGTCTCGCTCGACATCTCCGCCTCTCGTTGAAGGAGGTGGCGCTCTTTCTCGCCGGGGCTTTCTAGGCTCCGGCTCATGATTGTCTATCTCTTCGCGACGGATGATTATTTCATCTCTTTCTATGTCTCCCCCTCTTGTCGACGGAGGAGGAGCTCTCTCCCGTCTTGGCCGTCTCGGCTCAGACTCATGGTCATCTATTTCTTCGCGGCGTATAATTATCTCATCTCGCTCTATATCGCCTCCCCTAGCGGACGGAGGAGGTGCTCGCTCACGCCTGGGTCTATGCTGTTGTGGATAATCATCGTGCCGGTCTATCTCCTCTCTACGTATGATGATCTCATCTCTCTCAATATCTCCTCCCCTGGTTGAAGGAGGCGGAGGTCTTCTTTCCCTTCTCCTTGGTTCATGGTAATGGGGCTCGTAGCCTTCTACCTCTTCTCGTCGAATAATAACTTCGTCTCTTTCAATATCACCACCTCTTGTGGATGGGGCAGGCCGTCTTCTAGGTTCGTGGGGTTGCTTATCGTAGCCGTCAATTTCTTCCCTTCTGATAATTATCTCATCTCGTTCTATATCCCCTCCTCTATGGGAAGGCTCTCTTGCGCTTCTATGATCATCATAGTCTCTTTGTCGAACAACCAGTGGACCAGAATTTGTTTGTCCGTATCCTTCCCGTAAGAAGTCCGGCTGCTGGCGAGATGGATATGAACGGTCATATTCATATTCGGGATAATCACTTTCGGTGCGAGGACCTCTATGATGGTTATCTCTCCGCTCGTAATCTACGTCAGCATACCGTCGGGACATCACTAAACTGAGAAATTATGCAAATGTTCTTCTTTTAATAACAATTCTCTTATTCTTGGTTATTCTCAAGCACCCGTCGTAGTGGGCTGTTTTGGTTGAGGCAGAGATCGACAGTGTCCTACCGTAGTTCACTCTCGTGATTGCAAGGTGCAAGGGTACTATTGCTTGTTCCGAGTATAAACACAACATCAAATGCACCAAAAGTGCGATAAGAAGCCCATTAGAAACGAATTATGCTATAGGTAAAGCTGTACCTGAATGATTTAGTGTTTCTTATATCGGTGTAGACAGTTCCAAGAAGGGACTGTTCTACGAGGGTCCAGACTGAGGACAAAATTGCCTAACAAGTCAACTGATAAGTAAGCTGGTGGGTGACGTAGGAAGAACTGCAGGCTTGTGATAGCATCTGTTTGCAAAGAAATCTCACATTACCACAGCCAAACACTTAGTGGAACCTTAGCGACTCAGGACTTTATACAAGATATATGTATAGTGGCAGCAGCACTTATAGATTGACACGGAAAGAATAAACCCCTATGCTGGATGGCACAACTTTACACAGCCTGATACTGGTGAGCAAGTGAAGGTCACTATGAATGTAAATATAATTCAGCCCAACCAAGGATTAGAATCCTACCTCTATACACCATTTACTTATTTAACAATTCCATAAGAAGACCAAGATGAAGACGCCTACCTACAGAAATGCCGATGACTTTACACTACCGCCAAATACACAGAAACCATCATTCCACCCCGGGCCTTCATCTCCGTCATATGCTACCAGTGCCTCTGTAAAGGCTTCGTCAAATCCATCCATTCCATCAGCGTCACTAGCACCATCATCTCCATCATCCCCATCATCCCTGAAGGCCCGGCCATCTACAAAAAACCCTTTGTACCGCTGACTTTTCTTGAGACTCTATCAAAATCTCCAAATCCTCCTCCTCCTCCCCCTCCACCGTTCGATACTACTCGTACATGCTTTTCCATCGTTGAACCACTTACTCTCCTATTACTCGCATCCGCGCTATCCGTGAGGGGAGCGAAGCTGAACGACCCACTCCGCCGGTTTTCCTTTTCCATCCGCAGCCCCCTCCAACCTTCCAGCTCGCGCTCGAGACGCTGCGTACGCTCTCGTTCTTGCTGCACCTCTCGATTTGCACGCTTAAGAGCTTGCTGATGCGACGTTTCAGCCGCTTGGTGGTCTTGCAACTGCGCACTTAGCGCTGCAATCTCGGCACGCGCGGCGGAAAGGTCCTGAGTTAGAAGGGAGTTTTGCTTGTGTAGGTCGTTCGGTTTGCTGCCATGGACAGGAGTGCGTGGAGGCTGTGGGTTGTGGTCATGCAGGTTATGCGAAGGATCTAGGTTGTTTTCGAGCTGCTCAAGTAATTAGCGATATCAGATATATGCATGGCAGTTTTACTTTACATACCTGTGATAGCGATGCTCGCATAAAGTCCAAGTCATTCTTGGCCGAAGAATAGCCCTTAAGCTCCATGTCAAGTTGCACTTTCCGCTCCTTCAACGATATTCTCTGACGTAGTCTGTCTAACTCATGCGAAACACTATTTTCTAGCTCTGGATTAAAGCTGGAGATATTCGCATTCCTAGGCTGTTGGCTTTCGAGAGTTGAGATATGGTTCTGCATGTTTTGCCGATCCTTTTCCATTCTTTCGATCTTATGTTGGCTCTCGCTTGCTGATGCGAGATCTCTCTCAAGCCCGGCGATGCGTTTTATCAGATTCTGGTTCTCATTTTGCAACTGATCAATCTTTGAAAGGCGACATGTAAGATCCTTGTTTTCAGCTTCGAGATTGTCAAGCTCAGCCGTACTTTTCAACAAGTCTTTATTTTCTGCCTGCAAGTCATCAATTTCTGCTGCCAGATTCTGGTTCTCCGCCTGTAGGCGATCTAACTCTGAAGCTTTTCGCATGAGTTTCTCATTCTCTGCACGTAAGCGACCGATGTCCTCCATGCTATTAGATAGCCTGTTGTTCTCCTCTTGTATGCGGTTCCGGTCAACAACAGTCTTTTGCATCTCATTCATTGCCAGAGATAGATCATTCTTCTCAAATTGCAGTGTGGCAAGCATGTCTTGTGCAGACTTCTTCGCATTTGTCTCGTTGACTATTCGTCGCTCAAGATTGGCAATTTCGTTAAGAAGTTCTTTCTTTTCGCTTTCGAGAGATCTTGACTCGGTAAGCTGTGACTGTAAAGTTGCCAGGCGTTTAGCGAGATCTCTGTTTTGCATCTCAAGCTGCTCCTTCTCGGAAACTCCCCTCTTCAACTCTACATTAGCTTTCAGAAGTGCCTGAACTTCATTTTCTACCTCGCCTTTTTGCATAAGCTGCCTTTCGAGCTTCTCAAGGGAATGAATAAGGTCATCCTTCTCTTTTTCCAAAGTGCTTGTGTGACGCCTTTCATCCTCCTTATTTGACAAACTCCTTTCCAACCCTGACATGCGATTTATGAGTTCTCGCTTTTCTCCTTCTAATGAGTTGATGATTTCACCCGCCTGCTTTAGCTCCTCGGTCCATGCCTCTTTTTGGCTTTCTGCCTTTTTGCGAGCAACCATCAACGAGTCTAACTGATTTTCAAGTTTCTCCTGATCTTCGAGAGCATCGGCTAGCTTCTCTGACAGTTCAGCTTCTCGTCCTTGCAGACGCTTGAATATCTCCTCTTTGTCCAGCGCCAAAACCCTCTCACTCTCGAGTATATGCTGTACTCGCTGAGCCTCATTTTCTGCCCGCCTCCTCTCCTCATCTAGCCGCTGTCTGGCAGCAACGTCTTGCTGCATCCGTTGCTCCAGCCGCTGGATCATCTCGTCCCGCTTCTTGACCTCGACAGCAGGTCGAGTTTCGCCTAGCAGTGGCTTCATGCGCGTGAAGAGATTCCACCAAGGGTTCGCCTGCAGATCGAGGTATGTGCGGAAGTTCTGCTGTATGATCCGCGCCGCCTCGGCACGGTAGAGCTTCTTGCGTACAATCCGGCGCTGAATATGTGCACGGCTAATGGACTGAAAACGAGTAATTATATCACAAATGAGCGCATCACGTTGTTCCTCTAGCTCAGCTAGAACACCAGCACGGAAAAACACTTTTGTCAGGCCTACACGATAGTAGGAGCGGTCCATATTAAGTTTCTCAAGCATGACCTTGACAGCCGCCTGGCCGTCAGCAAAATCGCGCGGCATCTTCGGACACAGGACGCCATATCGTTCACGGAACTCTGCGAAGAAGAGTCGATTGGGAAAGCCGGTCCGTGCGATGCGAATACCCTCAAGCACACCGTTGCATCGTAGTTGGTCCAGTACAAGAGGAGCGCTGAATTGTTTTGGCCTCTTTTTGTGATTTGGCAATATGCAACGGACAAAGTGTGGATGCGTGGAGTGAAGTTGGTTCATCAAGGTGAAAAGCTGCTCCTTGTGGCGCTGAGCAACCGTTCGGAAGAGGCCTTTCTTTACACGATTCTCCATCACATCGTCTTCCACATCGGCGTACTCGGAAAATAAATTGGCAATGTGTCGATCTTTGGAAGCTGCAAGAAGCCGTGTAATATTATCGTTGAGGGGGTCCTTGTTCTTCTCCAACCAGCCTTCAGTAGAATACTCAACCTCGGCAGCATAATGCGTTAACATGAAGCCCTGTTTCAGTAACGAACGCTTGTATTTTGGAGTTTTCTTGTCCCAAAGTGAGTGCAGCTTTTCGGTGAAAGTCTTATCAGTTGCTTTTGGCATAACGCAATCCTCGTCGAGACATGAGAATATGCCTACGGGGTTCGATAACTCAATAAGGTCGATTGTGGGTTGCAGCTCACGCCCAAAGTCGATAAATTTCCATTCAATCTGCTCCCTGGCATATTCTTCTTGTTCTAGCACAAACATGTGGTGATTGAAGAATTGCTGTAACTTTTCGTTCGTGTAGTTGATACACAACTGCTCGAAGCTGTTCTCCTCGAAAATCTCGAAACCGGCAATGTCGAGTACGCCAATGAAATGCGAATCCTCCGGTGCCTCCGCTGACCTGTCGAGTTGACGGTTGATCCGATTAACCAAATCTCCAAAGCCTCGCTCATAAATACCCATAGCAAGTGCGTTGATAGCATATTTAACCTGCTCTGGCGTCTGCACTTTCTCAACCCATTCTCGCCCTGCCTTGACTTTTGGATGTAACAGTGCTTGCACAAATGCTTCAACCTCGATTCCGAGTAAACGACAGACCTTATTGACATGTGTGTAAGCATTTGCTCCGAGCGCGGCTTGATCGCCGCGAAGGCTTTCCTTGGTGACAGGCACGTTGCCGAGATGCAAAACACTTGCAAGAGTGCGAAGAATGGCTCGTTGATCGGCGTCAGAAAATGCCATTACTTTGAAAGATTCTACCAAGGATTTCCATTCGTTGCTATCTGAGACGCCAGCAATAATGTCATTTCCTTCTCGTGTGTATTCAAAGTCTTCCACGCCCATCCCGCTTAGAAGTAGGTCATCTTTCGTTCGTGAGTCAGCTCCACCTAAGACTTGGTAGAAGATATGGTAGTTGCGCTCTTTAGGACTTAGCCGAACAACTCTGGACTTCTCCAGGAGATACCAGTCAATATAAGCTCCAGATATCTGACCTGATCTCGTGAAGCCTATACGGATGAATTTGCCAAAGCGTGATGAATTGTTATTTCGTAGCGTTTGGGCATTACCAAACGATTCAAGAATAGGGTTTGCCCTTAATATCTGCTCAGACAAATCTGAAGTCTGCCGCATTCCAGATTTAGCTCTTGCGCTGTCCGACGTTGCAACAGCAGCTAGATATTGGATGACCTTTTTCGTGTTTTCGGTCTTGCCAGCGCCAGACTCTCCCCTGTATGTTTGCGTGAGTATCTTCTATAGCTGAGAAGAGAAGCAAACTTACGTTACCAGAATACTCTGGTTCGCACCTTCTTCCACCAAGTTTCTGAATGCTTCATCTGCCATTGCGAAAATGTGCGGTGATGTGCTGTCTCGCCCTCTTCCTCGATACAAGTTGATATACTCACGCGTGTATATAGGAAGGGGACAGTACGGGTTAACAGTTACCAAAAACAGCCCCGAGTAAGTATAGATCAGGTCTGCTTGATATCTCATATAGAGGTTGTGAACAACAGAGGGCTCGTTCAGATGGGTCAACTCAGCCATGTCATTGGCTTTGTCGAATTTTGCCGGATTAACTTTATCCACACCGTCAGCTTCAACCTCGCGTTGCTACTCTTGCATTAGTCTACTGTATGATGATTGATGAGGATGGAAATGAATATATTTACTCACGCTGCCATCATCACATTGAACAAGAAGCATATTTCCATCCATTTCCTGTACAACCCATCCTCGAACAAAAGCATTGGTGGTATCAGGCATCCAGACGTATCTCTTTCCCGAGAAGTCATTCTCTCCTTCTAGACCTCGGACGCGCTCAGTTCCATCGTGGCTCTTTTCGTTGCCGTTGATGAATTTTGGTGCGAATGTTCCAGTATATGACATGCTACTGCGCGTCGAGTTTGATCGCCTCCGAGTTGGGCGCGATAAAGACCCAAAACCAGGTGAAGAAGACTGAAACCGTGGCAATCCGTTGCCTTGAGGTGAAGATATAGGTGAAGACATAATCATTGACTTTGGCCGGCCTGTGTCTACCAAAGGCACCGGCGAAGGGGACATTGAGCTCCTGCTTAGATGGCTATTACGCCATTTTTGCCCTCCCTGAATGGGCGTGGACATGTCGCCCTCTCTCAGTGTCGAGAACCAGATATTTCAGCTTCACCCTGTCACATTGAGCTCGATTTCTCAAAATTGTGTATTAACAACTGTCTAACTAAGCGGTGTTGACATGATATAGTAGTTGAAAAGGAAAAAGGCTGTATGGTAGCCGACATGTTACCGCATTAGGAAATTAGTAAACTAAATGATCCGCCTTAATAACAACTCGGCCGTTTTGCCAAGATTCTTCTACTCGTCGAGCACTGATCGGATATGCGCGATCTGAAGTACGGGTACTCCGTAGCATCTTGATTATGTAATGAGGTATGCAAAATCCCCATAAATCTTCACTTCATCGTTCTAACGTCTATAGCAGTCCTGAGATGAAGACGGCAACTCTACCATCGCAACAGGTCGTCGCACTTTCATGCCTTCTATCCTTTTTTTTATATTAAGTCTTACCTTCCCTGCATTGAAGTAATGAAATGTGTCTTCCCTGTTTATTATTGCAAAGCTCGTTGCTTCCATATTTCGTGCATTCCTTCTCGTTCTGTACACTAACACTTTAGGTCATCTAGTACATAACTTTTGTCATCACTAACATTACAGGAACAAGCACAGTCGCTGCCTCAAGATGGCAAACCAACAATCTTCTCTTCATTTTAATGATCCGCGCGCAGGAGCGACAGTGGTACCACCTATGCCAACATGGAATACTCCATATTCGGGGAATCCCACAATGACTGGGCCAAGTCCCGTTGTGAATTTTCAAAGTTACAATCCGTATCAGAGCAACCAGGCTTTTGCCTACAATAATGCAATACTTCCGCCAGATAGCTTGCACATGCACAACATGCCACAGTCTAACCATAATTGGGGTCAGTATCAAGGCAACGGATTTCCTCCGCCACCTTTACCTCCGCCTCCGCCTCCTCTCATGCCGCCATCTTATTTTCCGCAATTTTCTCAACATGCTCCAGCTCAGCAAACTCCATATCCTACCGTGCCACAAAGTGTACGAACCTCTCTACAGACAGAGAATTTTATTCAAAACAAGCCACATCAAGCAACAACTACGACTTTTGCCACAGGCATACAAGCGGAAAAGGTTGGAGCACTGCCCCTTGACAGCAAAACATCCGTCACGGTTGATTATGAAGAAGGTGAGGTTTTAAGCGATACTGGCCCTCTATCAAAAATTCCCAGTTTAGAGAGCTCAGCTACACTAAGTGCTCCGAATACGAAGAGTAGGCAATTTAAAAATACCATTCATACTAATGTTAATGGCTTTGCTGCTGGAAAAGACAGGTCGTCTTCTCAGCGAAGTGGTAAGCGGAATGATCATTTTAAGGTGATGAGGCTGATTTTAATGTTAGATCTACCCAATGGACATCTTTACGGCTCCAGGCGGTTTGCAACGAACAGTGAATCACTGGGCCGTCTTCGTCATGATGGGAGTCAAGGTGGAGTTTCTAGTGATTATCCACTACAAAAGGGACAGAAAGAACTTACAAGTCAGGAGAATACTACACAGTCTTTAGGTGTGTTTCTCTTAAGTAAAGTATTTAGGTTGCTAATATATTGGAAGGTCAAAAGCAAGCAATTCACAATGAATTGCCCAAGTCGATCCCGGCAAGTGAGCTTGGCAAACTGCATCGAGATAAACATTTTGGTACCAGAGAAGAACATCATCGCAAACGCACTGAAGAGGAGACAGGCCATTTCCGTTCCGCGGTTACTAAAGACAAGGCAAAAGAGAATCGAAAAAGAGCAAAACTTTTTTTAAAAGTGCTCTATGATAATGGTTATACTTTTGCAGATCTTGCAAAGGAAGATCTGGATCTCGGAATATTGAGAGCATTGTACATTGAACTTGGAATATTGGCAAATTCGCCCAATGGTATACTTACAAATTCCTCGCCTGCAGAACAAAGTAGTCATAAAACAGATCAGATAGAAGCGGACCGCACGACGGAAGTACCTGCAAAATCGGATAGTACGACATTTAGCCGTCCGAACCCGATCCAAAACTCACAAGGTATTGCACAATCTACTCTAAACCAGCCAACAAGAATACAGACAAATGAAAGGCAAATAAGTTCATCCAGTGAAAAGCACACGACCGAAACTTCACAATCAACAGCTACAAATTCCGTTAAACCTAAAGCTGAAGAGTCGAACGACAAAGATGTAGGAATGGAAAGAAAAGATTATATTGCTCGCCTAATAGCGGCTAAAAATCAAAAGTCCTCAACGTTGCAAAGCAAGGAAGATAAAACTGTACATACCATCGCAAACAGAAAAGATGAAGCGGTGTCTTCTAAGGATGATGCTCCCGGCCGTATTTCACCTAAAGTAGTTGCGGAAGCTCAACCGGAGGAAGTAACAATTGAGAAAAAGAAAAGTAAAACTCTATTTCTACGACAAAAGATTGAAGCTTTGGAAGCGTTGAGGAAGTCTGAAGCAGATCTTCTGTTAGACAATTCTACGCCCGTTAAGACTTATGAGACCGCCGAAAAAGCCGATTCATTTTCGCATCAGCAAAGTCTAGGTGACAATTTAGCAGCTAAAAGTAACTCTACCAAAAGTACAGATGCTCCGACAGTCGCATCAGAAAAGGATGACAAGGTTGATACATCGCAGACAAGCGAACCCATTTTGGTTGATAATGGTGACGAAGATCAAAATGTTACCGCTAAACCTATACCAGGTCTCTTTATGACAGAAAAAGTCTCTATCCCAACAACGTCAAATTTAGATAAATTGGTCCATGAAAAAGAGCAGGTTGAAACAACCACAAGAAAACGTCCAGTAGCGTCCGACTTTGACGACTTCAAGCCACAACCAGCTTCTAAATTCCGCAAAGGACCATTTGGGGTGGGATTTAATCAAGATCTAGATAACGAAGAGATGATTATTGAGGTTTCCGAGGACGATTGGTGCAGCAGTGAAAGCGAGAGTGAAAACACTACAGAAAGGTCTTCAACTGCACATGATGCTCATCTTTCTAGCTCGCTATCAGCTAGAAAGCCATCTGTGATGAAGGATTTACCTCCGCTATCGGATTTTCCTCGCCGGTCTTCTCTTGCAAAGCGATCAAGTTACTATCCCGGCTCAGGAGGGATCTCTCCCTCCGGTACGCAATCACCTGGTTCCACCGTAGCCTTATCGAAAACTGAAGAGCAAATAATGGCTATGCGGAAGAAAATCGCTTTAATGGAGGAGCGTAAGAAGAAGAAGGCTAATGTAGGACAAGCCAATGAACCGAGCCAAGCTACCGACGGAGTAAGGCTTGCCGAAAACTGCAACGGAATGATTGACGAGGATGATATTGAGATGTCATCGACTGGCAAAATACTTGTGCCAGTCCAAGAGAAGCCACCACAGAAGGTGGGAGCCACTAATACTGAAGCAGGGGCAGAAGCGGAAAGTTCTGGAGCCGAGACGCTTTTAAAGTGCAAATCAGCCATTCTTCCTAATGCAGATGGTGGGGAAACAGCAGGGCCCAGCGATGAAGATTCTTATCGCGATGAGTCAAGTGAAAGGCGTGGTACAACAGATGCCACAGCTCCACCTGTTAAGCTAGCACAGCATGAACAGCTTGTAAATGATATAGGCGAAACTGAGGAGGAGCAGCGGAAATTAATCTCGCTTCGGGAATGTGTCGCAAAAGACAGTGAAGTTATGAAAACAAGTAAGACCTACTCGCTGGATGTCAACGATGATACGCGCGGAGGGAACATCAGCTCATTATCAGACACCGTTCAAGAAAATGGTAATGCCAGCACTCTGTTGATAAATATACCTGAAGATCAGCTAATTGCTAATCGCAGATGTAAAAATCGCCTCCAAATTGGGTATTAAAAGTCCTGCGCCGGAAGATTTGGCAATGCCATTACGCCAGGTACAATATCGACAACCAAATCATACCAAAACGGAGACCGTAAATTTAGCCAATGTGGAACAAAAGGACTCCAAAGATGATGCAATACCAATCACTCGGAATGAGATAGCAAATAATGATGATCAAATGCAGCTTTTTTCATCCACAAGTAGCGAAATATCGTCTCTAACTGATAGTGGTGGAAGAAGTAGCTCGTCATGTAGCGGTCGAAGCGCATTACTCGCAGAAAAAGCGCCATGCACAGCGACTGATGATAAAGTTAATTCTCAGAATGTTGCTCTTCCTCTGCCTGATGAGTCCAAATTAGGTAAAGATGATATGAAAAATGGGCAGATTAAAAAATCGAAGGAAGAAATACCAGAAACACAGCATAAGCTTGACGAAAGGAACGCATTAAAGACTGCGGAGATGCCAACTACCAAAGACATCTCTATTTCGGGGGAAACCGATACTTCCGCTAAAGCGATTACCGTGAACTCTCCAAATTTCTCTAGTGGATCTGTCCACACAGAATCTAAAGCAGTGTCATACCCTGGAGCAGAGATTGTTGGTACCAGTGTTGCTACAGCGAACGAAGAGCTCCACAAACCCTTTTCTAATAAACCTTTGAAATTGGATTCTTCTTTTGCTGACAAGATAGCACCCGAGCTCAGAGAGAGCTTGAAATCGAAAAATCTGCCTGTAATATGTCGTCGCAGTATTCTTAGTGCAAATACTGACGATCTTATAGGGTTCACATGATTCGACACCGTTGGAGGACTACACTTACAAGCCGTACGAGAGTCCCTTGAGGGTGTTCAAATCTTACCGCTATCACCCTGAGTTCGAGAATACGGTGAAAGGTGGCTATCGATCGATGACCTACAGCCATAATATCGATTCGAGCAAGCCAGTCTGCCAGTACGAAGCTAATGGTGGCACTTGCAACGATGAACGTTGTGAAAGCCAGCATTTCCGCCAAATGGGCCTGAGCGGTGAGTAGGGGGCGTGACCGCTATATATGTGACAGACTTTTGTCTTTGAGCTGACTCGATGTTATTACCAACAAATCAGATGATATGATCCTGGTACGCCTCGGTACTTCCAATCCAGGCCGCACAAAGGAAGAAGAGCATCAGTGGAATGAAGGGCTAAAGCTTGTCCTTAAGGATTTGCGGCAGAAAAATACAAAGGATCTTGACGTCGTCGCGACAGAGATTGCTAGCTATCGACGTAGGTTTTTGAAAGACCCGTCGAGAATTTTAAACCTGTAAGCGAGTGACCGTGTTAGTGTCCATCCACAAATACTCAAAAAAAGACTCAAGGACTTAGCTCCAACGTACGAAACTCATCATCTGATTGCTTATGGACTTTACAAAGTTGCAATGATGATATTCTACCATTCAGTTCGCTGCTTCCCAGCTTCCATTGACTCTAGTCTTACACTCCCTTCTTGGTTTTTCCACATTCAGTCATTAAGATACCCCTGCATTGATTGATTTTTCTCATTTTAGTAATGTTGCATTGCATTAATGGATTTCTTTTCGATTATCCTCTGAGTTATTCTGAAGGGCTTCTTAGGGTGAATATTATGCAGACAAAAGGGACGCGGAAGGCTTTCCATGTTCTGATTTTTTTACTAAGTAATGCATTGGATCTTTTCTTAGATAGCGCTATTTACAAATATAATGAGTTAATCTTCTAACAGTTCTATTCTACTTACTATTTGTTGAAAGTATCCATGAGATAGAAGTCGTCATCTACAACTTCGGGTATTGAAACTACTGCTTAAGAACTGTTACTTGATGGAACTTTATAGCTTCAAGCGGAAACCTAGATGGTCCACTCTGCGGTCAGAATCTATAGTTATCTTCACATATGCGTGCATGAAGGGGCGATGTGTAATCTTCATCAGAGAAGGGTGATGTGAAGATATCCTCAACGAGACAGGAAGTTTAACCAAGTAAGGTTTATAAATTAGGCATGGGTGTGATTGACGAAAGGAGCGGCTTTCGTGGCGATTGACTTTGTATCGATCTCACAAAGCTTTAAGCTGTAATACAATTGAGTGCCATATTTAATGTCCTCTAAATATGGAAGCCTCTGGAGCAGGTAATTCATACTCCTTCAGCTGGTGTATATCGGTGATTACTGAGTTAATGTAGCTCTTTGCTACCTTGAGGCAGAAACCCTATATTGTCTACAGGGAGTGATGATGAGCAATGTGAGAGCCGGCTGGTCTGGTGACTGTAACGAACGTTTACAACTACATGTTTGCATTCGTCCAGAGCATTCTATTCGGCGACATATTCACGCGCAAGGTATTCAATTGCTTTTAGTACATAGTTTATCACATTTTGAAGAGCCACCGGTAGCGCAGAAGCTGTTTCCGAGACTTTCTTTCCAAGTATTGATCTGCTGCGAATGCGAATAAAATTTTGTTTACATGGGGAACCAACACATGACCGACGATCGGGTCAATGCAAGATGAAATGCATTCTAAACGTTGCTAGGAAAGAGGAACATCCAAAGGACGATTTCTGGCTTGACATACGAGTGCAGTGCGATTGCTTATACGGAGTACATCCATACCCTTATAGGGCTGCAGCACGGACTGACAGATCTCTCCACATTCAAACGAATCTCACTCTGTCAAGATTGATCGTCTCTGTGATCGTTTCTTTATCTGTTGAAATTCTCCGTCCAGTCAGGGACTCAGTCTTTGAAAGTGCTGTGTAGATGATTGGGTCTGGAACGTACGAGCAGTGTTTGGTGCTCATGTTTTCACCAATGATGCAGAGAACTGCAGTGTAGAAAGAAACAAAGCAGCGCGATATCTGACAGTACATATTATGGATATTGAAGAAAAGCAGTCATAAGTTACAAAAGTTGTGGCACGGTTCAATTTTGGGGCAATGTCAGTCGGCCACGTTTTCAATTATACGGCTACAGAATAGATGCTCTACCCGAACGTTCCATGCTTTGGTTCGCATGAGTGTTCCCCATGAAGCTTCAAACCTGGAAATTTCTTGTCTTACGCGCCTGTCATCTCTCGTGTTTCAAAATGCCACTGCCACGAATCTTACTGTGCCAAGGACGAACATCAGATCGACCTTGAGATTGGGTATGAGTACCCTGGATCAGCAAAGACGATTCCAGAATCTTGAGTGTTTAAACTTGTTCACTAATCATACGTATTACGGTAACTTGAAGCTTAGTTCAATGAGATCAATTACAATCTTTACGAGTAATTGGAGAGGAGTAGAGTATTACGGACAAAAGATATGAGGGGAGAGAGTCGCCGGAAGGCTACTTTACATGTACAAGCTCGTCTCAGTCAATTACTCAAGGCAATTGAAACATATCTGTCTGCTTATTTATATTCTTTCGTTTATCAAGTCAAAACAAAATTACCCACAATAAGCGGATGTGCTAAACTCCGCTCTTCTTGGGATGCTTCATCAGCGATTCTTACAGGGGAGAAGGTCAACAATGTTAACGTCAGCCAACCTCGAAAAAGGGCTTGATTGCTCCTTTTGTGCGCATAAGCATAGGGATATATGTCACAAACTATACTCCTGAGGAGAATGATATATCCTCGAGGCATACGTCTGTATCAGTTTAGCGCCTCGTCCGTTGTCTTTCGCTCGGGAGCTGTGCTATTTATCGCTTTTCTGTGCAACCGGAGAGCCTCTTCTTGACTGTCAATGGAGTTGCCTTGTCTCATGAAGGAACAGCGGACGAAGCGGCTGCAAGTCATATGTGTGTCCGTAATGTGATGTCTCATATTCATTCATGTCCTTCACTGTCTCATGTTTTTAGTAAGGCTGATGCTATCGTCATTAGACTCTTCACGTAGGGTTAATCAAGAATCTCTTCTATATAAAGAGAGCTGATGTGACGTTCTTGTCTTTTGAGACCCGACTATCTGACGCTTTCAACGTTTTTTTCTTCGCATTAGTCTAGTAGTCGAATTATCAGCTGGTCTGTTATCTTGTTTATACCGTCTTTCAATCTTTTTTGCCCTCTGCAACCTTTGGCTGGATACCAAAATACTCCTTTCACTGTACACATCATGCGTAGCTTCAATCTTGTTTCTGTTCTTGCTCTAGCTGTTTCAGTCAGCTTAGCAGCACCCTCCAACAACGAAAGTAGCGTCAGAAGCTGCAAGGACATAAGCCCCCCCGAAGAGTTGCTCGAATATGAGAGAGAGTATAAAGCTGCGCGGGAGAACGGCAGTCTCGTACGCAGGCAGGCAGAGTCGCTTGAAATTGATACTTATTTCCATTATGTATCAAGCTCATCAATTAGCGATGGGGTAGATGAGCAGCTCGCGAACCAGGTTAGTCAACTTTACTCAATCAATATCAAAAAGTTGAGCAACTTGAATCTAATAAGCCTGTTGCTGCACAGCTAGAGAAGTTGAATAGCGACTTTGCCCAGATGAATATCACCTTCAACCTTGTCAACACATCCATGATTGTGGGCGAGACCTGGGCTGCTGGCGATAATGACCCCGAGATGATGGCGCAGCTGCGCGGGGGAAAATATTCTGATCTCAACATCTACTTCCAGGCCGATGACACGGCCGATCCAGCGGACGGCGTTCTCGGATACTGCTCCCTCCCGAGAGATATTAAGAACGAGACAGCAGCCTTACTTGAAGATGGTTGTGTCGTCAAGGCCAAGACCCTACCTGGCGGAAGTATGTCGAACTTCAATCTAGGTGCTACTGCCACGCACGAAGTCGGACACTTTTTCGGCTTGTTGCACGTTTTTGAGGGTGAAATTTGCACCGTATGTACCGCAATTTCTAGTGAGAAATCAAATGAACAAAGGAGATTCTTTTGTTCGGATTGTACACGATCTGATCAAAGATGCCAAATGCTAAGCTGTGTACAGGGTGACGGTGACATGGTCACAGACACTCCACAGCAGTCCGTTGCTACCGAAGGATGCCCTACCCAGAAAGACAGCTGCCCTAATTCTTCTGGCGTTGACTCGTACGTTGTTCCCCCTTCCTGTGCCCTTAAAGCGTGAGCTTGTATAATTTTGTCAAGTGATTGCTGATATATCTGACAGCGTTAACAATTTCATGGACTACTCTACTGACTTATGCATGACGGAGTTCACTGCTGGACAGAAGGACCTGGCTTTCGCCAACTATGAACACTTCCGTGCTGGCAAGTAAACGCTTGTCGGTTAAACTGAAACAAAAATAGAGTGTGAAACTTTTTCTTCCTTGGACAGGAAGAGGTACTGAATGAGCTGGGCTTCTGCAAATGCGTGTATATCATATCTTGTAACTCTAAACGTGTAGAAATGAAAGAGAGTCAGAGATACTAGCCTTTAACATTGGCACATTAGGGATACATATATTTTAAACTACACTACGATCGTGCACCTAAATGTAGCAGAAAAGCACGATAGATAGCGTTGCGTTCATTGAAGTTATTTCATATTTTTATTGACCTCA
This sequence comes from Trueperaceae bacterium, assembly GCA_965214995.1. GTDB lineage: Bacteria > Deinococcota > Deinococci > Deinococcales > Trueperaceae > CBDCCT01. The sequence goes on along the minus strand of CBDCCT010000002.1, from coordinate 49,946 downwards.
TAGATATTGCAGTTCCATTAGCATTGATGTTAGTGGAATAGGGTTGGTAATGCTGATTATTAAGGGCTTGTAAGGCTCTGACGTACTTTGTAAGCTGCCGTTGACACCAGCCAGTGCTGCCCCTCAGTCAACAGCTTAGACAATTGGGCTCAGGGTTATGTTTTGATACCTTGTGATTACTTAATTTTATATTTTCGATAAAACCTTCAGAACGGCGATTGCAGTTACAACTGAAAAGAATAAAGAGATTTAGAGACAACCATAAGAAAAAGGAGAGCTCGTCGATAGTTATACGAAATGACAAGCTCACTTGACCAACTGAAAGCTACCGGCACCGTGAGTTTCGAGCTTTTTATTATGAAAACAGCAAAGTTTTACAGCCCTTTTCTTTTACAAGCTACTCAACAACTGTTCAGCTTTATCTATCATCGTCTTATTCGCAGTAACGTGAAAAGCAACTACTTACTAACATACAAAATGACATCCACCAGACCGTCGTCTGCGATTCCGGCGACTTTGCAACCATTGACAAGTACAAGCCGCAAGACGCCACCACCAACCCATCACTCATCCTCGCCGCCTCGAAAAAGGCCGAGTATGCGAAACTCATCGACTCGGCCGTCGAGTATGGCAAGGCGCACGCGTCGACGCTGGACGGGAAAGTTGATGCCACGCTCGACAATCTGCTGGTGCAGTTTGGCCGCGAGATACTGAAGATTGTGCCCGGGCGGGTGTCGACGGAAGTGGATGCGCGCTTCTCGTTTGATACGGAGAAGTCGGTGGAAAAGGCTTTGCATATCATTGATGTTTGTTGATTACTTTTTTTTTGGCTGGAAGGAGAAGAAGAGGAAGAAGCAAGTACTTGCAGATGAAAGTGCGCTGTGCTAACACTTCTCTCGTACCGGATAGCTGTACAAAGAGCAAGGCATATCGAAAGACCGCATTCTCATCAAGGTCGCTTCCACATGGGAGGGCATAAAGGCCGCGCACATCCTCCAGTCGAAGCATGGCATCAACTGCAATCTGACGCTCATGTTTTCGCTCGTCCAGGCTGTTGCCGGAGCCGAGGCGGGTGCGTTCCTCATATCACCGTTTGTGGGCAGAATCTTGGACTGGTACAAGGCGGCGGAGAAGCGGGAGTTTGCAGCACAGGAAGATCCCGGCGTGAAGAGCGTGGTGGAGATCTACAATTACTACAAGAAGCACGGCTACAAGACGATTGTGATGGGCGCCTCGTTCCGCAATGTGGGCGAGATTACGGAGCTTGCTGGGTGTGACTACTTGACGATTTCTGTAAGTGGGATTTTTAATATTTATATTGATCATTTGTCCTCCTTTAAATGGCTATGCAGCCTATTATATAAATTTGCACGCTAATGATGGGAACAGCCGAGCCTGCTTGAACAACTCTTGAATTCGAAAGATGCGGTGCCGAAGAAGCTACACGCAGAGGAAGCGAGTAAGCTTGACATTCCCAAGCGAAATTATCTCGACGACGAGGCTTTGTTCAGATTTGACTTCAACGAGGAGCAGATGGCCGTGGAGAAGCTGCGGGAAGGCATCTCAAAGTTTGCAGCTGATGCTGAGTCGCTGAAGAGCGTACTACGTGAGAAGATGAAGTAGGAATATTGATATACGGGGGTGCATTCATCTGGCGCAACTAAACACTCATACAAATCATGAGAAAACCAGATTAAGAAACTATGAGAATATGGAATTGCGAAATAAATGGATTTGTATTTATGCTAGTCTTACTTCATGCAGTTGGTATAGATACTGGAGCATTAAAGTAATGAATGTTGATGAATAATAACAAACACATCAACAGCTACAGCAAAAATGCTTTATAGACTGTTAGCCCCGCATGATGATTTCATAATGCGTGAGAAGACGTAGTAAGCAATTGGAAGGTGGAAAAGAAATCAGAAAACTTTCCTCTCATACCAACCACCAGTTCTCCGAAATACATACAAATCAACCAGAAACAATCTTTCAAATATACATCAAACGTTAAAGGACACTTCTTTTTATAGCAACACCATGGTTAAAGCGAGTAAGTCCCGTTTTATTTATCGGTTTCAAACGTTATCCAAAATGCACAGTGGCGGGGTGGGCGTTTGGTTTTGACTGAGCAGCCCGAAGTGCGTAAAAATGAGCAGATTAAATGGCCGCCCTTAGGAAAAAATCAAAGCAGCAGGAAGCAAAGAATGTTCCATTGCATTGAGATAACTGCGAGTCCCAACATGTATCTCTTCAGTTGAACCGTAGTGTCATTTTTCCTTCGCTATTTATTGCCCTCTGTTCAGCTTCTGTTTTACCATAAGAATAACACTTTGAACACATAGATTTTGCTTCTGCAGTGTCAGAGCTCTTTTCTCCTTCAATAATATTTTGATGTGTCCAAATATGACTTATGCTTTGTTATGAATACTTACTGGAGAGGAGAAAATCTAATAGCTGACATGTAATCAATTTGTGTTTGGATTCACAGTTGCTGTCGTTCGAGGCGATTCTACCGTCAAAGGTACCGTCACTTTCGAACAGGAAAGCGAATCTAGCCCGACGAATATATCATGGAACATCAGCGGACAAGATGCAAACGCGGAGCGTGGAATGCATGTTCACGTCTTTGGCGATAACTCAAACGGGTGCACTTCAGCGGGACCTCATTGTAAGAGCTTTGCTCTACGGGCATGTTACTGCTAAGTGCATTGGCTAATCGGAAACCTTTGCACAGTCAACCCACACAGCAAGACCCATGGTGCTCCGTCTGACGAGGAACGTCATGTTGGCGATCTGGGAAACATCAAGACGGACGGACAGGGCAACTCGACTGGATCGATGGAGGATAAGCTGGTGAAGCTGATAGGACAGCAGAGCGTTGTTGGGGTATGTTGGTGTCTTGGCTCTTTGTTGGAGCTCTTAATACTGTTACTTTCTTACTCTTCCCCTATTCTTTTCGATGGGTCATTGTAGCTTATGTGTTTGATCCACCTAGCGCACTGTGGTCGTTCATGGCGGAACCGATGATCTGGGTAAAGGTGCGAATGAAGAGTCTAAGAAAACCGGCAACGCAGGGCCTCGTCCTGCCTGTGGTAAGTGTAGCTTTCAAAACGTCTTACGATTGATATCAATGCTAATACATTGCAATAGGTGTTATTGGCCTTGCTCAGTGAAAGACACATGGAGCAAAGCAAAGAAATGAAGATTGTAAATTATAAGATTGAGATATGAGACCGTTTACAGGATCGTTCATTGTATTAAAAGTTGGTAAATGAATGGAAATTTTTCCTTAGCTAGATCAAGTTTACTTTCTATCAAAACTTCCTGTACGAATGATTACCAATCATAGATTGTATCTGATAGTGATGTCGATAATGTTTTATATACTTTTGCTGGTTCGAACCTTTAAGGGATTTGCCGGATGCCAGGCGCCCTGGGTCTAGTCCGGTTAGGGATATCGGTGTAAGGTTTAGCCAAACAGATTTCGTCACTCATCCTTTCCCACAGAAATAATTTAATATTTAGCTTGTTACCGAGGTGGTGTGTTATTCAGTAAATTGTCAAATTTTGGCATTCAATGTGACAAGTAATTACAGGGCGTAGAAAATTTGAATTTCAGCTTTTCGAGCTATTCAGGCAATAGTGCTATTCCTGATTCATTGCCTGCCTATTTCCTGTTGCGATACAAAATATACAATACAAGCTTTCCCAGCTTCAGCTACCTCAGCTGAGAAAGTTTCTCATCTATCTTTAAGCAAAATATAAAAAGCCTCTCTAAACTCCCATTGACCCTCAACACATCAGTCATGGGTCTCATGCAAGCTATAGTGAAGAGCGTACTGTCTGGGGACACGCTTGTGCTGCACAATATCTACAATCCGGCTCAAGAACGGACTTTAAGTCTTGCGTACGTCTCTGCTCCAAGATTACGGCGAGAGGGCGATGAGGTGAATAGCTTTTTCCTCTTCATAAACTTGGTTGAGACTGCATGTTTTGATGTAGCAAAGAAGTGAATACGAGGCGATGTATTGAAGGATTTCGTTGCATCAATTTACGTATTAAACAACATTTCACGTCTTTTTTTACTTACTCAATATATTAACATTGCAAATCAAACACTTGTCCAAACTATGCTGACGGAGCGAATATAAGTAGCCTGGTGCATTCGAATCGCGCGACTTTCTACGCCAACGTCTCGTCGGACGTGTTGTCAATTTCAGCGTCTTGTACACAGTTCCAACTGGCGTAAAACGAGACTACGGCCTTGTAAGCATACCGAACGGACCACAGGTACCCGATGCCGCCCTAGCCGAGGGCTGGGTCAAGCTACGAGATGATGCGGGTCGAAAGGACGCTTCTGAAGACTCAGCTGAGCTGTTGCAGCAACTGCAAGAAATCGAGAGCAAGGCAAAGGCTAGCGGAAAGGGCCTATGGAAACAGGAAGGGCCCACACGTATAGATGCCACGTATGAGCTTCCGAAGGCGCGGGACTTCGCCGAGGAATGGAAAGGAAGGCAGCTTGATGGTTTGTTAAATGCTTCCTTATTAATATGTCTTCTTTATTTTGCTCTCATATCATGCTAATAGAACAATATAGCAATTATCGAAAAGGTGCTGAGCGGTGACCGGCTCATTGCGAGACTCCTAGTTAGCCCCACGAAACATGTTCAGACCATGATTCTTGTCGCTGGTATACGCGCACCTAGCACAGCTCGTGCGAATGCGCCTGATGGTAAAGAGCAGGCTGGCGAACCGTTTGGTGAAGAAGCGTGTCGTTTCGTAGAGTCGCGGCTTTTACAGCGAAATGTCCACATCCTTATCCGCGGTGTCAGTCCCCAGGGTCAGCTTGTAGCCGAAGTGAAACATCCGGTAAATGGCAACATAGCCCCATACATGCTGAAATCAGGCCTCGCCAGGTGTGCGGATCACCACACGACAATGCTCGGTCAGGACATGGCTGCGCTGAGACAGGCAGAGCGACAAGGGCGAGAGGCCAAAGCTGGCATGTTCCATGGCCTGGCTTCAGCAAAATCATCTGCAGGTGAAGCTGATGCGGTGGTCGGGCGGGTTCAATCCGCTGACACAGTTTACATACGAAGTAAAACAGGTGGTGAGAAGCGGGTGAACCTTAGTAGTATCAGACAACCAAAACCATCTGATCCAAAACAAGCTCCCTGGGGCGCGGAGGCGAAGGAGTTTTTGCGAAAGAAGCTAATCGGCAAGCACGTGAAGATTAAGACGGATGGCAAGCGACCTGCACAGGACGGGTATGACGAGCGTGAGATGGTGACAATGGTACAAGGAAACAAGAACGTAGCTCTATTACTTGTCGAGAACGGTTATGCATCTGTTGTGCGCCATCGTCAGGACGACAGCGACCGAAGTGAGATTTACGATGATCTATTGCTGGCAGAGAAAACGGCCCAAGATGAAGGGAAGGGAATGTGGAGCTCCAAACCGCCAGCGGCAGCTAAACAATATGTCGATTATTCCGAGAGCTTAGAAAAGGCAAAGAGACAGCTGACGATGCTCTCTCGGCAAAAGAAAGTACCTGCCATTGTCGACTTTGTCAAGTCAAGCTCGAGGTTTACCGTGCTGGTGCCGCGAGAGAACGCCAAACTGACCCTTGTACTTTCTGGAATACGGGCGCCTAGATCTGCCAGAAATCCTAATGAAAAGTCTGAGCCGTTTGGGCAAGAAGCGCACGAGTTTGCCAATCGGAGGTGTTTGCAAAGAGATGTCGAGATTGATGTTGAGGATACTGACAAGGTAGGAGGATTCATTGGAACCCTCTATGTAAACCGAGAGAATTTTGCACGTCTCTTGGTGGAAGAAGGTCTAGCTACTGTGCATGCGTATAGCGCGGAGAAGTCAGGTAATGCGAACGAGTTATTCGCAGCTGAGAAGAAGGCAAAGGAAGCACGGAAAGGCATGTGGCAGGACTGGGATCCGAGCAAAGAGGATGAGGAAGAAGGACAGACCAACGGCAATGCTGGCGTCAATGGCGCTAACGAAGACTCGGGAGTAGCATCAAATCGCACGAAAGACTACCGAGACGTAATCGTCACGCACATTGACGAAACGGGTCATCTGAAGTTACAGCAAGTTGGTACCGGCACCGCAGCACTGACTGAGCTAATGACAGCCTTCCGCTCCTTCCACATGAACAAAGCCAACGATACTCCGCTCTCCGGTCCGCCGAAAGCAGGCGAAACAGTGGCCGCCCGCTTCACCGTGGACGACGAATGGTACCGGGCCCGCATACGGCGGAACGACCGGGAGGGCAAGAAGTCAGAAGTGCTGTACATGGACTACGGCAACAGCGAGATCATTCCCTGGACACGTCTCCGACCGCTGAGCCAGGCACAGTTCTCTACGCAGAAGCTGCGCGCGCAGGCTGTCGACGCGGTCCTGTCGCTCGTTCAGCTCCCGACCGCGACAAACTACCTCGGCGAAAGCGTTGCCTACATGGCCGAGCGTACCGACGGACGACAGCTTGTGGCGAGCGTCGACAACACGTCGCCCGATGGAACGCTGTCGGTGACGCTGTTTGATCCGCAGGTGAGCAGCAAGGCGGACATGAGTTTGAATGCGGACGTGGTTGGAGAAGGCTTCGCGATGGTGCCAACGAAGCTGAGAGGGTGGGAGCGGGGCGCGACGGAGATGCTGGCGGGACTGCGGAAGAAGCAGGAGGAGGCGAAGGCGGAGCGGAAGGGGATGTGGGAGTATGGGGATTTGAGCGTGGAGGATGATTGAGGGACTTTTTTCATTTATATTCTTACAACATCTTTCTTGGATTGGCTGAGATCTCAACGTTGTTGGTATGAGCTGATTGGTTATTGGCATGCTGGAACATGTGTTGTTTGTTGGACCGGTATATTTTTGTTAAGAAGGTAGGGAAAAGCATCGTGAGCACGAGCATGAGCGTGGGATTGGGTAAAAGCAAAATGATACCGTCAGTGCTTAGCACAGCGTGTCATGTCTCTACGTTGTAAAGCCGAAAAGCTATCCGTAGTTATAATAAAGTAGCCCTTGATTGCATAATCGTAACACTAGGTAAAATAAGCTCCGACCCTGCCGGTTCCAGCTTGACCTCTGCCTCAGCTATGCAGGCGACTTGGAAGAACATTACAGAGCACGTATTATAGTAGTCCCACGAGCTGTTATGATGTTATTGATTGTTGTTGTTGATTTTGTTATTCAATGAAATATGGATGATGGTATGGAGTACGGAGTATAGGGTATGCGAAGGAAGTGGTGGGTACAGAGTAAATAGACTGTTGCTGAACTGTTACGGCCGTACTCGGTATTCCACACGAATGATGGAGCTATCATCCATAGACATAGCAATACTCCGTACTCTGAACACGGCGAGGAGTGCACAGTAAACGGTCTCGACGTACCGAGTACAAAAGTCATCAGACTTCCGGTGCCTCTTGACGTCAGCGCTGCTGATACAGATCAAGTAGAGCTGCTGAAAGAGCAGACGTCGTAAAATGTAAGCTAATTAGCAGGGAATTTAGGGAGTGATTAACAAGGATATTTTGGGTATGGTTGTTTGGTTCGGCCGTAAGGATGGGCAATTTATTTAAAGATGGTCTGACGGGTGATGTGCGGACGTTTGACGGTGAATGTATCCGTACTCGTGCTTCATGAAGGAGGCGTGGGGAATGAGGTTGAGAGTATGGAGACTCGATGAAGGCTCTGGGTTTGAAGGTGGTATGTGAGTACGGAGTTATGATTAAATGGTATTTGTGGTAAAGTAGATGGAATGCTCTCTGTTGCTGTGGTCGTGGAGATGATGCGAGTAGTCTCAAGTCTGTGACTGCATATGAATTGGGAGACTGTTTTTCTGTAAAGTTTACAGAGTAAGAGGATTGTTGGTGATGGGAGTAGGAATGCAGGGCTTTGGTTCAAGTGTGAATGATGGTCTTGATGCTGTCTGTTGAATGGTGGGTGCGAGTATCTTCAAGTTGAGCCTGAAAATCAGAGTGGCAGAGATCTGTGCCTGATTATCTCCGTCCGTCGGAGAGTTGATGGACGGAGCTAAGCAGATGTACGGAGTCATTACTTTTCATGTTACTCCGTACCTACAGAGCATTTCACTCTCTCTTTGTTTTAACAGATTTTATATTCATTTGTCCCTTTTGATTATCGTTGTTGTTGTCATTTCATTTATCGCTCGATGTAGTTGCGCGCTACAGCTTGACGCCATTTCCTCCGAATCTACACATAGGAGCGGAGTGCTGGTAGTATTTCGTGTAAGGGTCTCAAGCCCTGGATCGCCTAACAAACGGAGCATTGCTGGTGACTCTTCGTTACGGACGATAGTCGGAAATACACTAGCATTAGACTCATGAGAGCAGCTTCTCTTTGTTCATCCTTTTGGCTGTGTACGGAGTATAAGTAGATCCAATGCCCACAGACTATGAATATTTCTAGACTTTTACTCATTCAGATAATCATCTTTTGATATTTGGAAACAATAGTGCCTATCGTTCAAGTTAAATATTGCGTTCTTGTTTCGAGACTATTTGGTTGTTTAAAGCATCGAGTCATATATACGGTACATGCATCATCTACTATAGGTTTAAAATACACCGGCAGCGTCCTTGTCGATAGTCTACGAAAATCGTCTTTTAATTATTTAGTACAAAGACAATAAATTAGAGACACTTCAATATACAATAAGAAAAAAAGGAGAAAACCCCAAAATGTCACAAGCCCTCTTCCGCCGCCAGTTCATGGTCCTCCCCAACGGCCTCGAGCCCGAAGAGTGCACCCTCGACATCTGTCCGCTCGAGTACTCCTCATACTGGACATATCTGCCATCGCTTGCCGCCAATGGCCTCTTCATCGGCCTCTTCAGCATCTCGCTCATCCTCTATTTGCTGGGCATCTTCTGGTCGAAGCGCTTCCTGGCCTTTAGCATTGCCATGATACTCGGCAACTTGACCGAGATTATCGGCTACGCGGGTCGGATCATGAGTCATTCGGACCCTTTTACTGAGGTACCTTCCAACATAAAGTTATTTCCAAAAATGGAAATAAAATACTGACCCCATCCAGACCGGCTTTCTCATCAACATCGTCTGCCTCTCCATCGGCCCCGCCTTCTTCGCCGCCGGCATCTACTTCTGCATCTCGCGCATCGTCATCACCTACGGCGTGCAGCACTCGCGCATCAGCCCGCGCGCCTACCCGCGCATCTTCATCCCCTGCGACATCATCTCGCTCACGCTGCAGGGGGCCGGCGGCGGCATGTCCGCCAGCGCCGAGGACCAGGACCTGCTCGACACCGGCACCAACATCATGATTGCCGGCCTGGCCTTCCAGGTCGCCGTCATGTTCGTCTTCATGGCCATCGCCGGCGACTTTGCCCTGCGCACCTACCGCGCCGTCAAGCGCGACGGCCGCGCCAACACGCTCGACCCCAAGCACGCCGAGCTGCGCCAGTCGTTCATGTTCAAGGGCTTCCTCGTCGCCCTCGCGCTGGCCACCATCCTCATCTTCACCCGCTGCGTCTTCCGCGTCGCCGAGCTGAGCGAGGGCTTCGACGGCGACCTGGCAAACGACGAACCCCTCTTCATCGCGCTCGAGAGCGTGCCGGTGGTGCTGGCGGTGCTGTTGCTGAACGTCTTCAATCCGAACTTCAGCTACAAGTATGAGCGCAGCGACGAGGGTGCGGATGCGGATGCGGATGCGGATGCCGTGGAGAGCAAGGGCAAGGAGGTTGATGGTAGCTCTGCGTGAGAATGGTGGAGATTGTTACGGAGTAATCATTAACGGCTGAAGATGACTATTTTTTATTTATTTTTTCATTTTTTAAAATACCATCATTCTGTTTATTTTTTACAAGTTTGACCAGCATTGAAGGCGCCAAGGGATGTTTTGCACTCGTGTGTTTGTGGTTTCCATTCTTCAAGAAGACTACAATGACACATTTAGAATATGCCATACTTTTCTACTGTGATTACCGTTTTCTTCACCCAACCGTCATCTCATTACCTAATCATACTTATTCTTTTTTCTTCATCTGTATTTTTGGCGCTTGGAAGGATCATAGAAGATAGAGAGGCATTCGCCATTAGACCAAGATACCACTCTTCATGCTTTTATTGTTTTTTTTTTCTAGATATTAGCGACAGACTCAATTTGATACTTACTTTTAATACTTAGCCTAGAAGCAATGGCAAATTACGTCGAGCTTGAGACAACGTATGAAGGGCCGGCGAAGAATCTCTTTTCTTTCTCTTTTTCTTTGAAACAATCATGGGATTTCTTGGAAGACGATGGATCCCTAACTTGTATTCTTGATAATTCTACCCCATTAATTAATTAATCAACCAATTAGTATCTTCTGCGGGAGTTTGATTTTGGATGGTGAAGCAATTAAATCAACAACCAAAAAGCAAACCAGAATTGCAGTTGTAATTCCATCTCATATTGCTATTCGTATCTCTAATCTATACCTCAAAATTCTCTAATCAATCTATTCAATCTGCCACTAATAGGAAACCTGTACTCTAAGCATTATCTTTACAATACTTCCACAATACTTTTCTTGCGACTTCTTGTCTTCCCTCGCCTCACCATCTACTTTTATCAGTTAGCAGTTTCGGCTTTCATATTCATCGCGGCAGAAAGAACTGAGGGAAGAGATCGGCAAGCTCCTCGAGCCGGCGGATGAGATGGGCAGATGCTGCCTCGGCCGGGACGGGTTCTTCTGGCTCGACGAGGTGGACGGTCGTCCAGCCGTAGTTATGGCCGCCGCGGGCGTTGGTGTAGGAGTCGTCTGTGGGAGTGACATGTTAGCATGAGCTACCTCCCTCCGATTTCATTAATAGGATCTGGTAAATGGATGGCTTGGAAGATATCTTACCGACGAAGAAACACTTCTCCTTCTCCGCCACGCCCGCCTCCCGCATCGCCTTTGCATACATCTCCGGAAAGGGCTTGCAGATTAAGCCGTGCTTCTGGCTGCTCTCCTTGGCCTCGATACCTCCATCTGCCACCGATCCATTTCCGTTTCCGCCCCGGTCCACACCAGCGGCATAGTCGCAAAACGTCAAGCCCTCAAACAGATCTTCAACGCCCAACTGCCGCAACACCCGCCGCGCATGCTTCACGTACGCGTTCGTCAGCAGCCACGGCTTTACTTTGCTTCTGTCGAGCCGCTGCAGGAAAGCGCGCAGCTGCGGGTCGGGTTTGAGGATATCTTCAATCGGGATGGCGTCGTCGACGCGCGCATTGTACTCCATCGGGTCGACCTTGTGGTGCCGCACCAGCCCCTCGATCGCGAGCCCGTAGTCGGTGTAGTAGCGCTGGTGCAGGTTCTCGGCGTCGGCGGGGGTGAGGGAGAGGTGGGATTGGATGAATTCACCTTTTCGGGGGTCAATGAGGGGAAGAGTAGGCTTATGATGATGATGATGATGATGAAGAAAAAGATGGTGATGATGGCGATGATGATGCTGCTACTGCTTTAAAGTTTGGATTGTCTTACTGATCAGGTCGGACATTATGTTCAAGACTCGGTTGCCTGTGGTAGGTACTCAGAAATTGAGTCTGATGTTCACGGGAGCAGGGGACACATTTACGGACTCTTGGTGTAGAGCTGGTCATATGCAGATAGTTAGACTGACTCACTGTCTTTATTTTGGAGCTCTATGCTTACACACGCAATTATCAATGTCAAAGAAGAAGACAGCACGGCTGTCTGCCCTTTCGCCGGGATTTGGTCTCATGTCAGAGGCCATCGTGGTAGATACGCCTGACAGTCGGGATTCAGATACAAGTACAATGAGTGTGTGCAAATAATATAAACTAGTTTCTGGTTATTCGGAAATATCGGATTATTTAATCCTACTTCGTATTCAACATTATGATATAACAAGCGCCAAGACAGCCAAATTTTTGGCGCTCTTGGCGGCCCTACTCGGCTCGATGCTGTGCAAGTGCAACTTTCACAACAGCCAAATCTGGATTTTCATCCTTTAACCTTCAGGCGCGTTCCTGCAGTGGCACCACCTGCTCATTTTCAAGGGCAGTCCGCCAAATTTTGAACGTAAAAGAGAAGAAGCATAGAGTATAGAAATAGACTGATGTCGATGCAATACTAGTACTGGTAATACTTTCAGTAGCATTTGGCAGCTCTCCTGCGCCGATTCTCGCCTGGCCGGAAGACTGCACAGTGTAGCAGGAGGATGTCTCCTGGGACTACACTTACGTCTCAGCATCCGTCTTCAGCTACATTCATCACCAACGGTCATACACTACCGCCTGGTAATGGTGGCGAGGGTATAGAAGATAGCCGTCTGCAGCAATTCTATGCTCAGCTGTCGCGGTTAGAAGACGAGATCATCGCCGGCAAGCATCCTCACTATGAACTACCAGACGTTGCGTTGAGACAGCTACTTACGCGTTCAACACATGAAGCTACGGGCAATGCTCGTCGGCAATCTTCTCCTTCACTTTTATCATCATCTTCTCCCACTAAAGTACGTGCAGATGCTTTGAAAGAGAAACCATTTGCAGATGCTGCTTTGCCTTCCGGGCAGAAAGAGAAGGATTCTTATGCCCGTAAGCGTAATGGAGGAGATTTTTCGGCATCGCAGAAACCATTTCCAGACGCACGGAGAGCATCAGCAGCCGTACAGGGCGGTCCCGTGGGAGCCGCTAATGCTGCTTCACGGACGAGATCTGATACCGTGAATGATGTAAAAAATGTCAGGGTTGATGTCGCACGCAAATCAGATAGAGCAGCACCTGAGATTCCTCCTGTCCTGCCCACCCTGCCTATTGACCCAGCCAAGGCAGAGATGCTGCTCAAGCGACAGAAGATTGAGCGTGCACTCAGGGATGAGCTGGAGGAGAAGCGTACTGCCGCTGCTGCTGCACGCCCTCCCAAGGGTACACGTGATTCTTACCATGCTTTTAGCAACGAGCTCTTTTCCGAGATTGACGTGACTGCTCACTTTAACGAGGCGATGAAGCTTGTAAAACCTGTATCTGGTCTACGAGTGATTGCTAATGCAAACAGTTCTGGAAGCGTGTCCGCTTCTGTAGACGATAGCTCGAACCTATCGCCGCATGAGGATGGAGCATCGTCGATGTCGGAAGGGCAAATCGTCGATAAAGATGTTGGACAGGGTAAAGAGAAGGACACTGGAAAGGACAAAAATGTAATAAGGGAAGGAAACGATCAGTTAGAGGGACAGAAAAAGGCAGCACAAACGAATGCAAGGTCCACTATGCCAATACGCGATAAAGGTCAGGAGCCGTTAAGTGGCGAGAAAGGACATCCAAGGAAGAAGTCGTACGACGTATCAAAAGATTATGCTGCCGCTCGTCGACAAGATCTTCATGCTCAAAATGTGCAACGGCCAGCACAACCACGCGAGGCGCGGGAAGAGTCGGATTACTCTCCACCTGTACCAGAAAATTACGATAATTTTCAGGGCGTCACAACTGCAACTCATACCAAACAGCACATACGAGACATATCAAAGGGAACAATCCGATCCATTGGAAAGCAGGATGTCGGACAAGGTAATGTTGATGAACCACCTCGAGGCCATCCGTCTCCTGTCGTACCCATCATTCGCAACCACATAGAGCATCCTTTAGCGCCTCAGCCTGCCCGGGTATCTCCGCTAGCAGTAGCAAAGATGCCCCGCCTAGATCAGTCGAAGCCACATCAGCAGAGGTATGTTGTACACGATACTGAGCCTTCAACAAGCCAAGTACCTCCAGCTACTTCACAAGCCGCACCAGAAACAGCAGGTAGACCTGTACAGAACGAATGGAGCTCATCAAGATATCCAGCGCAGAGTAACCAGATGACCGCTTACCCGGATCTGCGACTTTCCCGAAAACGTACCCGAGAGCCTGAAGTCAGTGAAGTCCAGCTTCAAGGCTCTGCACCAAAACGGCTAGCCAGATCACCGCTACGTTCTGTGGAACCAATCATCAAGCAGGAGCCGATATCTCCCATCCCGATTGACGATATGCGAGCGCTCCGGCGCCGTTATGTCAGAGCCTATGCTGACGAAGTTGAATATCTTCCGCGCAGAGATTCTATTCCGATATATTACGTAGACGAGCCATATGCTCGGCCTATGTACAGGTATGAGTATGATGAGCCAATATCGCCCGAATATGTTCAAGCTCGGCCCCGACTTTACCATCGCCGAGTTGAAAGAGAAGAGCCAGACCCGCGACGGTCGTTCAGCTTACAGCACACCAGGAGAAGGTCATCGTTAATATACGCTCAACCGCCTGCGCACGCACAAGCTCCACTGTCGGCTCGCCTGCCTACCCCTCACTATACTGATCGGCCAACCTACTATGAAGAACCGTACGTGCCGCAAGGGTACGTGCGTCGTAGAGTATCCCGATCACCTCCTCGTTATGTTGGCGCTCAGGGACCGGATGACCCTATAAGTATCGATATGCCACCTCCTGTATCGCGACGGGTTATCTACGATAGCTACGGGCAACGTTATGAGGCAGTGCCAAATCATCCGCCGCAGCCATGGCGAGAATCTGCTAGGCTGCCGGCTAGAAGAATTATTGAAGGCGATCCTTATCATGAAAGAGCTGCAGCCGCCACACCTTTACCGTCGTATCAGCCCATGCGGTATACACCACGAGAACGTCGTCCCTCTAATGCCCTTACTGCAGCCGCTCCTGCACCAATAGAGATTAGCGACGACGACAGTCACGTCGAACGCGTCACTCGTCCGATAGCCGGACAATACCAGGAACCAATCAGTCATGATCGAGGTTACTTGGAAAGAACTGATCCATATGCACGCGCACAGCCTATGCGGATGGCGGAAGGCAGGGGAAACTGGCAGCGTTATGAACCGTTTGAAGAAATTGCCGAAAGAAGACCGCGGCAAGAAGTCCGTTATGGAGAAGTGATGCTTCCGATCGATTACGCAGCAAGACCATACAGCGCTCGAGCGGAGCGTAGAGAACGGGATGTTAGGGAGATTGACAGCCTGCAGAAACCCCCACCAGATTCAGCTTCTTTGCCAGGAACCGTTCAGGCTCCAGCTCCAGCTCCAGCTTCAGCTTCAGCATTAGCATTAGCATCAGCGGCAGCGGAAGCACCACCACCGCCGCCTCCTCCTCATCGTTATAGACAAAGTAGTGTTTCAGTACCTCGGCCAGTGTCACGACAGACAGCATCAACGTTTGTAGCGAGCAGCGTCAACGCAAACTACAAGGGAGTACCTGGCAATTCTGCATCCATGAGAGATGGTATCGTTGACGATCAGACAAGAGAAGGACGGTTTGCAACAGGGCGAGGAAGCGTTGCGGCCGAACGGCAGTACGTTCCGATACAGGAGCAGCAGGAACGACAAGAGCTTTTACAGGGACGACAGGACTACGAGCACGAGAGACTTGCTTATGCGGATGAAGTGAGTCGCCAGCATGTGCTGCCCCTTCAACCGCCACCTCCACCATCACAAGCTCACCACTACCTTCAACAGCAGCCGCAGCAGCATCAACGAGTACGTTCACAGCAGTTTCAAGCCGAGTCTCAGCGTGCAGGTGAACGTTATATGGCTGAGAGTGAGGCATACGATCCGACGGCACCAGGCTTGATGCCGCCTCCGCTGCAATCACGTAGGGAATATGCGATGCCCGAAGCACGCACGGTGAGTTATCGATATTGATTGCTCTCAAGTTTGACAGAATATTGTCATTAAGGCTTCACGCATCGATGTTTTCAATTGAAAGAGGAGATATATTTTGGCATGATTATCTATTTTGCATGTGAGAGTGTTACGAATTCACCTTGAGATGGCAGTGTGCACATGTAAATATACCAAGCTGGATTGAAGTAATTAACAATACTGTAATAATTGTAGAAGGCATATATCAGTATTTTGTAATTACTGAGCTGTATAATAGTACCGGATTAAAATGATAACGCTACCATGTTACCCTACCACTTGCTAGGATTGAGTTCGTGAAAATGTTTCCGTCTCTTTGGTGGCAGTGAATTCTGGGTCGTGAACCGGGGCTGAGGTGAGTGCTAGTGCTGTGTTTGGGTGAGAGTCTTGTTGGTGTCTGGACTGCGGATTACGTTCTGCTGCAAATCCGCACTTCTCTCTTTCTCTCTCGATTGTCTCAACTTTGTCTTCTCTCGTTCCTCTCCACCATTTCTCCATCGCTTTTTTTCCTTTCTTCAACCAGCGTCTTCCCCTTTGCCTCGTCCTCTCTCCTCACGACTTCGATGATGTCTACCTCCAGCTAAATCGTCAATAATAATTCTTCTAACGGAATCCTCCTCCTCAAAATCAAATTTACGCTCTGTTTTCTTCTTCTTCTCAATCATCATCCCGGACATTTTAGTTCTGCAACACGGTTAATTGTCCGTTTTGCAGGCATTCATTTTCTTCTCTTCACGTTTCTGCCCACTGCTCCTGCCTCTGCCTCTACTCGCTTTTCTGTCGACGATTGTCTTATCTTTTTTATTCTCCTCAAAGCACAAGCTATACGTGTAGCTTTCATTCTAATGCTTCCACCTTCTATGACTTACTAAGCGTAACATCCTACCTCCAGTCTTGCCGGTGCTCCACTCTTGCACCTTCACCCACCACCATGCACAAAATCTCAAACTTTACCGGATCAGCTCGGCATGGTTGGGAAAAGGTGTCTCCCTCGATGGGTTTTGGCTCAAGGCCACACAACCAGATGCCAATCTCGCCTAACAACAGCAGCAGCAACAACAAGCAACAACCCTTTTCCGCGTCCGCATCCAGCTCTTCCGCCAACACCGCCAATGCTGCTGTTGCCGCCAACCTATCTTCAACCCCCACGCCTGGTACGGTGATCAACCTCTCGTTAAATGTCCCGCTGTCATCGAATTTGTCCGGACCGGAAGCTGACGACATCGTCTACGCCAGCCCGGGAGCGTTCAATCGCTGGACCCATCCCGAGGGCACCCCGAGCGATACCCCTTGTCATAAATTGCCCGTGCACGCGCAAAATGTCGAGGATCTGAGATCGTTGTGTCGGCAGGTCAGCGAAGGAAATGGAGGCCAGCTTCATGCCACCGTCGTCTCGTCTGAACCGAAGCCGATACCCGGTCTGCAGCGTGGGCCTCTCAAGGCCCTGGTGACCAATGTTTGCATTTCGGGAGAGTCGGACGCGGTTTACAGATTTAGGGGACGGATTTTGAATGAGACGCCAATTTCAATGGTACGCGTGGCTATCTTTGATTTTTCGTTGAGTATACTTGTTGCTAATTCAGATGATTGTTAGAAGTGTGCTACCGTCGACATTGACTATAACCTCATCATCGAAGCCACATCACAAGGGGTCAAGGCACCAGTTCTGCGGCATCTGGATGAGATTGCAAAGTGTACCAAGGCTGATATTTTCATACTGCAACCGAAAACGATTGATGTGGAGTCTGCTAGCTTTAATGGCAGCATCGAAGCGACACTGGATCAGCGGTTACGTTGTCTGATATATGGGGACATGGAAACGGCCGAGCATGCGAAGACGCGGGTGCTTATCATGATTGACCAGATTGTAAGTTGAGGGTATTCTGTGGGAAGTTTATGCTGTCAAGTTCTAACCATGATCCGATGCAACAGCTTCATCGACATGTTGATACTTTAAAACTTGAGCTTTCACTGCATACTCTCATTTGCGGACGGGCACGAAAAAATATCAAGCTCATAGAATCCGTAACAAATACTGCCATTTACTTTCCACCACCTTTTCCGCGTATATACGGCTTTACGCCATCTGGAGCAATGCGTAGAGGGGAAGACGAAATAATTCTAACTGGAGAGAGCCCAGAAAATATTCTTCAGGCAAAAAAGAAGCTGCATGACCTAGTTGTGAGCACCAAGGCATTTGTCAAGGATGTGGTCATCACTGCAAGCAAAATTGACGAAATCTTACTCGAAAGGCTAGACAAAGTACGCCAGATCATTGAGAACAATGGCTCCTATGTGTTATTGCCTCGGCTTGGCGAACAGCGTGGCATGGTGAGAATTCAAGCAACCGATATACTGAATGTTGAGCGGACAGTGCGTGAGATTATGTTATTGGTATGTTTGTGCTCACTTCCGATTTCGGGATAGAAATTATTTATTCCATCGTTTACAATTCAAGATGATGGCAAGTTCGCGTGCTTACAGTTCATGTGTACCAGGCCGGCCAGTTCTACAGCGCATCGTGGTGGATCACCCATCCTGACCCGTCACAGAGGCCGCCTACGCCAAGTGACGTCCGGGCGATGCTTTCAGACATATGCATCAACTCAGGAGCGGAGATAAGCTTTGAAAAGCTCAATTTCCACATCAACGGATCCGATGATGCCGTCAAAGCAGCCATGATGGTTATCAACGGCATTCCCTTTGTCAAGAAGTCTCAGTATACGATGCGTGTCAAACTCGAGCTAGCTAATGAGCACAAAGAATTTGTAAGCGGAAAGAAGAACGGTAAAATTAACAAGATTATGGGTCATAGCAACGTCCAGATTGTTTTTGATGGGTTCAACGAGTATAACTTCTACATTGACGTTCGCGGTTCGTCTTATGAGGCCATCAAAAGCGGCCTTGACTTGGTCGAGCAGGAAATGCCCGCTTCTATTTCGTTCCACGTACCGGATCAGTATCATAAGCGTATCATCGGCATTGGCGGTCAACACATTCAGCGTATCATGAAGAAATATTCTGTGTTTGTCAAATTTTCCAACGCAATGGATCGGGGAGGCCTTGGCAAGGAGGATGACGATGCAAAGGTGGACAATGTCATCTGTCGTACTCCAGCAAGGAATGCTCACAACCTTGATCTTGTAAAGCAGGAGATAATGGACATGGTCGAAAAGGCGGATGCAGAGTTTGTGTCGGAACATGTCGTCATCGATCGCCTCTATCACCGGGAATTGATTGCACGCATGTCGGAGATTGAGGAGCTGGGCAAGAAGTGGAACTGCAGAATCATATTTCCGAGCACCGAGCAGGCAAGTGATGTGGTTACGGTATCTGGGCCGGAGTACCAGGTACCTCAGGCCGTTGATGAGTTGCTTGTAAGTATCATCCCTGGCGGAAAGGTTTTAAGCCGGGCTAGCGACTGACCTGGCTCCCAAGGGAATGGTTCCTGAGCGTCATGTGTTGTCATTTCCAGCGTCGGCAACACTGAAGGAATTTCTCCGATCCCCTGAATTTCTTCAGGATGTTCCGGAGAAGCTAAAGTCGCAATATGTAGTTGAGTTACATGTGAATCAGGCACCACAGTCTTCACCAAATGCTGCAGAGCCACAGATGGAAAGTCTGTTGCTAGCATACACACGAAACAATGCGGGTGGGCTTAAGGATGCTATTGACTTCTTAATCTCCCGTCTCGTCGCACACGGTCTCGATGCGTCCACCATCAAAGGTGCTATTCCTCGACCAAAGTCTGACTCTTTCGAGGAGTCTTTGCCGTATTTCGATTCCAAACTACTTCAGCGAGCGGAACCGCCGCTTGGAACTGAGTCACCAACCCGATCGCTGTTTGGTGGTAACGGTAGCGTCAATGGTGCCAATGGTGAAGAGCAGACTGAGCGCTCAGGTATCTTTGACAAGTTGCGCAAGCCGGGCAGTATGTCCTCCTTTTCATCCTTTTTGGAGCGGAGGAAGAACGGCGGAGGTTCCAATTCTCCCAACTCGCTATTTAAATATGCATCTAGCAACGCCTCAAAGGCATCACTTGTCTCTCTTGAAAGTCAGAACTCGAGCTATCGTCATCCCTGGAACGACTCGGGTGTCAATCTACCTGAAGAAGACTATGCCCCTAATGGTGTCGGTGCTGCTGGCATGGGGTGGTCGATACCTCATCCCCATCAGGCACGTTTTGAGGGCGCTGCTGGTGCCGGTAATGGCGTCATCAACGGCGGACATGGCAAATTTGGCGCTTCTGCGGGTACCCCAACTCCTGGAAGCTTCATAGCCGGTCACGGTGGTGATGCGACATCTCGACACGATCCGCGGGTATCCGTTGATAGCGGTCGACCGAGTACTTCTCACTCTGTCACGGGATATCCGGGGCTGATTGGACCTCCGCGATGAGGAACGGTTATCACCACCACGTCGAACATGGAATTGAGGTTTTGATGAAGAAAGGAAAATGCTTAAACTGAACGGCCGTTGTTGTGACGGATTCATCGGGTATTGTTTGAGATGGAACTCGTCACCGGGATGAACAGAACGGCAGAGCGTTGCATCAAACGAATTACATGCGCGTCACGTATTACCATCTTTCTCGTGTTACTCGGTTTACATTATTATCGAGTATGTGGCCATGGCGGAGGAGAGTGTCACTATTTTCGAATGGAGGAAAATTGTTGCCAGTTGAAGAACTTTCAGATGTCTCATGTACCATTTTATCGTTTCTTTACTTTTTATTTCCTCATTTTCTCGAATGCTTGTATCTTGTCTTATCTACAATTGTGGAGCTGGGATCTTGCCAAAAATACCCTTTCTGTTGAAGCTATACATACCTGATTGCGACTTTTATGCCCGTCATGCTGTCGAGATGAAGTTTACTCTCTCCTTTTCGATCAAACACTCCTGAATTTTTTCTAATTTTATTTTCTAATTTATTATTCCAAGGCAAAGACTCAAGATACAACTTTTTATCAAAAACTGGCCGAGATGTCTGTCTTCTTCTACGTGCTGATTATCATGGCAGTGTTTCTTTTCTGTTGTCTCATTTTTTTCTCGGAAGGCGTTATAAGGTATATCATGTTGATTTTTTTTTTAACGTCTGGTGATGTGAGAGTAGGCAATGATGGTGGGCGACTGGGGAAAAAATATGGAGGGTTGTAGGTAGAAGAGTGAATGAGATGATGAATTCTTTACCCTGATATAACATGGTGGTGTTATCTGAGACGTTTTGTGACTTGACATTACTCGTAACGAGGTTAGTGAGGTAGCAATCGTCAGTTGTGGGTGTTAGCATCATGTCTAGAAGGTGACGTTAAATTACATGTCTCATATATTTTCAAGTGTATATACACGCAAGTATATTCATAACAAGTGGGTTTTATGCGATGGAGGCAAGTTTTACAAAGTCTCACTCTAATCTACCATACTGAGGATCCGCGACGTGTTTCAAGATTGACCGATTTGATGATTTGATCCATCTTTGCCATTTCCGCATCGACGACGGCAACGCCATCAACGACAACGACAACGACAACGACAACGATAACAATGTTTATCAGAAAAGACAAGAAAGAGAAGAAGGGCAATGACGACATCACGTCATGGGCCCTTTGCAGCGGGTGAGGTCCACGATGGGGATATGATGTTCGTTCAGGGCTGCATAATTGATACGTCTACGGGAATTGGAACTGGAAAAGGAGTATACGTGGGCGAAATGATGAACAAAAAAAGGGGATAGACGATTCCTGTGATTTTGCAAAGGAGGTTGTTTTTAATTAAGCTTTTTTTTAATAAGCTGTTTTTTAATAAGTTATTGCTGATTGAATGGAGATAATGGACGGAGGTACACGCTCATGACGGGATAGTTTTGATGATGTTGATGATGATGATGATGATGATGCAAAGACTACGTACGTACGTGGAGTGGAAGCGAAAGATGAAGTGGAAGAGGGAAAAGGAGAGGGAAAAGGAAGAGAGACTTGACGTTGACGTTCTGCGGCTGGCAAACTCGTCCCTCTTCTCGTAAGAGCTGCAAGATGTCATCTTCAACGGCGTCGAAAGTGAGTGAGCAGGAACTACCACGAGTGGTGTGAGCGTTTAAAAGGCAGTCAGTCGGTCTGTTCAATTTTTTGTCAGATTGATGTCTTTTTTGCAGTCGGTTAGGATATAGTTGGTTAGGACTTGGTTGGTTAAGTTTATCTAATGATAGCTTCGGTGATACTTTGAAAGCTGACATGTCTACAAGCGGGACAGATGTGTCACCTGAAAGCTGAAGCCATGTAAAATAACGACTGATGTCCGACTGGCATATTTTGACCTTTAAAAAAAAGCTCAGAAGCTTCTCCCAACTCCGGAATGGCACAGCTAGCAAACAACTGAACGAAAGCAAAGAAACTCAGCAGACAAATCATTCATCGTGGCAGTGCAGCTCGATCGCGCCGGGAAAGGCCTCCCGCAAAAACGGCTGCTCGCTCTTGCTGAACACCTTCGACAGCCCTCCTGCCCGCGACCGAAAGCGGCAGGCGTGCAGCATCGTCGCAAACGGCGTCGCGCGCCGCACGCGCAACGGCCGCTGCCAGCGCGCCTCGTATACGAACGAGCCCGGCTGTCGCGCCAGCCGCACGAGCTCCTCGTTCCCGTCCACGTCCTGCACCATCACGGCTCCGTCAACTTCGGCGTCGCGCCAGCAGTACAGCCGGTCCGCGGCTGCGAAGCGCGGAAACTCGTCCGGCCGGTGATGGTGGTCGTAAACGTCACGGTAGCCGCCGTAGACCGTCTGCGCGGCAAAGCGGGAGCTCGACCAGAGCGCGCACCGCACGCTCGCGTCTTCCGGGTAGGCGACGTACGCCATGTGCACGTCCTCGGCCTTGTTGAAGTTGATGTGCGTCTGGAAGGCGGGCAGCAGAGGTAGCTCTTCGATTCGGCCGTTTATGTGTATGCTGATGATGGAGGTTGCGTGGTTGTTGCTTTCGTTCTCGTTGTCTGCGTCGTCTGCGTTGGCCGCGCGTGCTCCTGTCGCGAGAAGGGCGCAGAGGAGAGGGAGGATGAGGTTGATGAGTTGGACATTAGCTTTCCTCTTCATTACGCCGGTCAATTTTACTTTTATTTTTTCTTTTATTGTTTAATTGGCCGTTGTTTGAAACTCCTGATTCTTTCTATTTGGAAACCAGGTTTCGCGGTAAACGAAGCCTGGAGATAACGTATGTATAGATATGCCTGGATCGATGCGCCAACGAGTATAAAAGGTAATTCTCGATAAAAGCGAAAACCAATCTACCCTCTTTAACCAATTTGACTTTTACAGAACTGACCGCAAAGTTATATCTGACTCGTAACTTATATTTCAGCAAAAATCAAATTCAACATCCATTCTAACCTCATCACTCCCATCGCAACTGTCCTGCTGAAACGTTTCAGAACGTTGACACTTGAAATCATGTTTCACCAGAATGAGAATCTCCCAAAATCTATTCCCGCTAATCAAACTCTAGCCGGCTGGGACACTGAAATCCAGGAGGCAAGAAGCCGTTCATCGCACGTCCGGAATGATAACTTAAAATGTATAATAGTGTAAAGAAAAGTAGATTTATCAATCAAGCTTGAATGGCCCGCATTATCAGCACGAAAACATGTTTCAACCTTTGCTAAGTATGTCTAGAAATAGATAAATTGCAACAAACAGACTATACGAAAATTACTAAATTACTAAATTAATAAATGTAATAATTGACCGTGTCAGCGGTCAAAGTAATACTACCACAAAGTATAAAGGACAAAAGAAAGAGACGGATAAACAAATCATTTAAATCGTTGACTACATGTTCACAACTTTCCAGTACTTCGTTACAGCGAAGCATTAATAACATCATACCCATTCATGTCTGAACTCATCTTGACAGTCTAAAAAGGCGTCGATTCCAACGTATATCTCCAATTCTTTTATTCAAACATGAGAGAAAGAGCCAAAGCAGCCCATTAGTCGTTGAGAACAGGAGCGCTGATCAAAGTTAGCCTTGAAAGGTTCTTGCATAGTCCATCCAAAAGCCATCAGCGTTACCTAACGGCTGACAGTTGGCTGGCAATGGGTAACATCGATCTTCACGAAGAACTGCGTGAACGAACGTAACAAAATTGTAAGTGCCTACTGACAGAATAATGGGTTGATCTTCAGTGCGGATACAGCAACATACGAAGCTTTTATCGCTATTACAAAGCTTGCGAGAAAATTCTCGCCGGCAACAGAACACGATAGACTATCGTATCCGGGGACATTTACGAACAGCAGCGTCAGTCCCTCGCTTGCTGAGCGCTGCCGTCTTGCGGCTTGTGGCTGAGACGCCGATTATCAGAGCTGTTCAGCGGGAATGTCCATCTGTACGAGAACATGGTAAGCTGATGTTGACGGCAAGATTGGCAAAAGAAACTACCAGATGATGACAATCCGGGGTCCCACATTTTTAGTGTCAATCAGACGGCGGGCGTCGAAATGCGAGAAGACATTAGCAACACGAAGGCAGAAAAATGGCACCTAGCCATGAAATTTTGAAGCTCGTATACCCGCTCCCCACATCGTTGAATACTGAAGGCTGCGACTTTTGTTGCTCGCCAGTCTGCTTGGGAACGAACAGCAAGTGGAGCATAGTCATCCTCAAGTCTGTCGGAACCACCAAATTGACACCATCGCTCTGGCAGTGGTGGTGCTTGTTGTCGTTATCTTCACAGGGTCCATGGTCGCCGCCTCATTCGCAACTAAGCCCTGTTCACAGATCTGCTCAAAAGTAACTCGAAAATGTTATGTTTCCAGGATATGCCGCTCCTCCTCCACGACACCTGATGACATTTCTCACAACTGTCAAGTCAGTCGTTACTGAATACTTTTACTTTTCACGCCTCTGTCTGGTATGTCGTGTAGCCGAAGGACGGGTAGTATTGCGTAAGCAAAGTTATCAATCACCTTGAAGACGACAACAACCCGTCGTACTCCGTACATGCTCCATACTCCGTTCCTCTACCTCGCCGCGGACCTACATGCGCATCTGACAGCCAATTAGAATCCTTCACGCTTCGTGGGAGTTATTCTCCGCTTTTTAATTCTGGAAAAGTCATGGTTCTGGACAACTTTGGTTCTGGACTACTGTTGGAATGCCATCAAAGCTAAGGAATGATGGGCTGTACTGCGGGTCGCGACGTGTGCTCTAGTCGCTTGGAACGGTACATTATAGCTGTTTTGCGATCGGTACGAGTATGCAACCTATCGCTTTCCACAGGTTACAGTCTTCTCGCTTCTACGATTGTACGAGTCATGAAACCTGGAACATCGTAATGCATCTTAACCCGCGATAGATAACAGGTGATGAACATTTTCGAGCCGAATCTAGCAATACTTACATTATGAATTATAACAGTGAGCAGTGAAGCATCTTTCAGTCACAATAATTGATCTGCTAAAGTAGATTGATAAAGCCAACAGCCATCTAGCACCAGTACTGATGTGACTTTTGCGCATGCGAAGCGAGTCAATATTATTTCTTTTTCAGCTACGATGCCTCGAAAGTACTGTCTAAACTTAGTATTTACATAAAATTATACACGAGATTGGCCTTGTAATTCATAAAACCTCAACTACGGTTCCATCGATGCTAAAGAAGGTTTCTGAAGAAGCGTTGAGACAAGCTAGCAAAATTGAAGTCGAAAAAAAGAAAACAATCATTGAGGCTGTGGGAGGCGCCGTACTCGACACGACAGAAGGAATATGAACATCACCACCTTCATTTCGCACTGGTACGGGTCTGATGTTAGAGAATGAGAAGACGGCAACTAGAACGCAAATCACCATCCTGCCGGACATGGTAGAAATCTTTAGATCTCACAAGCCCTGCCAAGCAATGACCCTTACTCTATTTGACGACGATCCCTCTTCTTCATCCTTCTCTTCCCCCCAAACAGTCCCTGGCCTCGTTTTCTCTTCCTCTGACGAGCACGAACCACCTCCAAACTTCCTTCATCTGCCTGGACGTGTCCGGGAGGTCTCTTCAAAGGTGCTGAGCCTACCAGGCTACACCAATTTCGTCGAATGACCTAA
Organism: Trueperaceae bacterium; assembly: GCA_965214995.1. Taxonomy (GTDB): domain Bacteria; phylum Deinococcota; class Deinococci; order Deinococcales; family Trueperaceae; genus CBDCCT01. Next base: position 24,179 of record CBDCCT010000002.1, on the reverse strand, counting down.
TTCTGTACACTTGGTTTCGGTTAGCAGGAAATGACCTTTTTGGTTCCTACTTCGCCAACTGAGATGATCCTCGTTTCGATTTTCTATGCTTAGGGTATGGAAGGCTGCGTGGGAGCACGTCTTGTTTCCGCTTATCTCTTATGCCAAACGAGTATTTCAGTTTATCCGTACTGACGTCAAATTAATTATACTTCGCTCATGGAGTGCGCGAACAGGGAAGGTTGGCTGTTGCAATTACAGCGCACCGTCCACACGCAGGCACTTCTTCCCTCCCTTGGATGAGGAGATTGAGGGGATTGAGGAGAGATGGAAATGAGGAGAAGGAGAAACATGTAAAAATTTATGTCATTAGAATGCTGTAGAAATATTATCACCAACATCAGTCGTTCACCATGTCGCATATCGGAGACGGCAGGATGTTGGAACATCCATCCTACGCAGCTACTGGAGTTTTCACCGGATGACTTGCATAACGATGGCAAGACTCCACGGAAGAGATAACTAGAACACGCCTTTTTCTAAAAGAGACGGAATGAAAAAGTACCGTGAGAATCAGTGGGATGAAAAATGACATATGTATTAGGGCTACAGTTCAGATTTGAAATTAGGGCAGACACCCTTGTTATCCGCAGGCTGCGTACATGGATAACAAGAGCTGATCTTCAGTAGCATGCCTCTCCTTCATCTATTTGTCCCGTCCGCCGATCACTTTCTCGTTCAATTCTTCTGACTTGTCATCCTGTAACTGACTATAATGTTATTTTTGTTGTATGATTATGTCTACTGTGGAGTGGAGGGTTGGAACTACTGATACGGATAGCAAATGGCCTTATTGCAGTTCAAATACAGCCCCATCATCCGTCAAAGATGAATTTGTCAATCTTCTGATTTCTCAGTCTCCAGTTTATCGCGGAGAGAAAAAATTCATGATAATAAATTGAAAAGAATTTCCTGAATAATACGTTTTCAGCCTGTGGTGCTTGTTTTGAACGAGACAGAAAAGATAGAAATATCATTTTTATCAAGCATTCACAATGGAACTCCCTAACATGTTGTCCATCGCTGAGCACGATGCCGTGATATTCACCCTCCTATCCTTTGCCGCCGTCACTACATTTTTACGGCTCTATACACGACGATTTGTGACTAGGTGCATAGCTGCTGACGATTACCTCATTGCCGCTGCCTTGGTAAAGCTATTCTTTCACTACCATACTTTCTTACATGTAATGAATTATAACTAACCATTTGTCTTTTAGTTCTGTGGCTGTCTGCTTGCCGCGTTCCATCACCAAAAGAACCTGCAAAATTGGATCTTATGGAAGATGGCCGAGGACAATGATGGTGAACTAGATACAGAGAGCCAAGAGATTGTAGATATCCGCAATACTTCCTCTCGATGGAGCTTGCTTTCTGAGATTGTTTACACTCTAGAGCTTTGGTGTGTATCTGTCTCGCCTTTGAAGAATTGGCTTGAGCTGACTTTTATGGCAAGTTTCGTCAAATTAGCGATTCTTTTCTTCTATTACCGTGTTGCTAGCCGAAAATCTCATCGATACGTGCTCTATACGGTTGGCGCTTTTCTTATCACCTGGACTGTTACTTGGTTCTTTGTAAGTGATAAGACGTTCTTGATTAAAGCGCTTTGATAAGCCTTACTGACTCTCCTGGATTAGGCAAGACTACTTGGTACGACTCCACGTGAGGCACTTTGGACACCTATCAGCGATGAATACACCACCAAGGTCGTGTGCACCTGCAAAGTTCTCTCAGTCGTACAGAGCGCCGTTCAGGCTGCTGTTGACATTGCCCTTCTCGTTATCCCTCTTCCAATTCTCCTGAGTGTGAAAATTAGCGGTCAGAAGAAGATTGGTCTCTTGATCGTGTATGCAGTCGGCTTCATCAGCTTCGGAGCCACAATCACTCGCCTCGTTCAAGCTGTCAATCTCTTTATCAATGGTGCTTCCGACGTCTTCCTCGAAGCGCGTGCCCTTTTCGTCATGTTTTCCGTCTGGAACGCTCTCGAGGTTAACACTGCCATCATCTGCGCTAATCTTCCCGCTTTTGTGCCCCTGATTCGCAACCGCTCGCTCAAGCCAACCTCAACCACATCGAAGCCAAGCGCATATCACTATGGTTCGACTGGCAAATCAGGTTCACACTTCAAGTCTGCGAATTCGAGCGCCACGCGCTCGACACCCGGCTCGCTGGAAAAGTCGGCTATTGACTATGGAGATGATGGCATTCATTTGACGACGGACATTAATGTTAAATTCGACAAGAACATGATTTAGCTTTATCCATCCCACTCCATTTTAGTGCGATGCTCTAGATTCCTTATCCCTGCACTTATACAATTTTCTGTCCTTTGACGATGCTTCTTTTCCTGACATGATGAATTTCTTTGAACAGACTTCACTAACATAAATCATTTCAATTATTTCTTTTATCATTTTTTTCTTTAAGCTGGATAAACCCCTAGCTTCCTCAATCTCTTGTATCTCATTTCGCTTTCGATCTTCCTTCCGCTTATAGGCACAAGTGCGAATAACTTGAGTGTTCAGCATTAAGCGTCCTACTTCACACTTTTTCCCAAATTCATCTGTTTAAGTCTGGTATTATTCCAGCATATAGGGTAGTTTTGACGGCGTTCATTTGGAAGTTGGGCTTCTTTGTCCAAATCAATCCTTGGAAGGCAGGTCACTTGTCTATTTTAGGCAACTGTTATGGTTTAATGATGGAATGAACAGTTCAAAATCTTAACATCCTTCAGAGGGTTGGAATCATTATTGCTTATTACAACCCAAATAAACCTGCCAATTTTCGTAAAATAATAGATAAATTAATTCAAGGCTAGTAAGCCACGTGCACCGCCGTGAAAGCAAGGAACTGATTCGGCATGTGGCTGTGCATGCGTCTTTTAATTCTATCGGGATCTTCAAAACTTCACACTTTACTGGATCGTAGACAAAAGTAAATAATACACAGATTGTACACAGATACTAGCGATACTTTCATTTTCATGTTCTTCACTCCTATTAATTTTCATTCTTTTCGTTCCATTGGCTACTACGTCCAACTGTTATCAGTCTTTTCTCTGCGATTCTACAACAACAGAAGATATCATTGTACTCCATAGACAATATTTTCTCTCATGTAGCAATATTTGAAGACAAAAGGCATGAGCGATTCATCGTGTGATATTACTGACGTAGGGGGTAAGAGTAACGCAAATCAACTCTATGCGCTTTAGCAGGTTGGCCCTCTGAGATTTGTTGATTTCCATGAACTGGCTACTATATATTGCATTCATACATTCTTCAAGGTTAAACAATTACGGCGTCGACTTTGCTCTTTTCCTGTTGTTTCAATGGGCACGGTACATTCATATACATACGACGGCGCTCTCGATTATCGATAAGAGCTATTGCGACAACCTAACACAGAGGATAGACCACTAAGACAGTGACTTCTCACTCTAGTGAAGTAATTCATTCGGAAAGGGAAATAAAGAGGAAGCACACCAAATATCAACATGGCCGTATCCCCCTTTCCGCGCCGCTGGAATCAATCTTTCGTCCTTCTCACCATTGCTCTTTTCCTATTCTATCTCTCACGCTACACCTCCCTTTACCCTTTCGGAGTACCATCTCTACGCGTCGGTCGCAACGTTGCCGCCCAGACAGGACGCCCCTTTCGCCCTGGCAAGAAATTTCGCTGGGAGGACTTGGCGACAAAATATCCGGTCGAGAAGCTTGCGGTCGTGCCCGGTGCGGAAGATGCGACGATGTTGCCAAGGGTACAGTTTGACTTTGCGCGGAAGGGGAGCGGGGTGGTGGGAGGTAGCGAAGAAGTGAGAGCTACGAGAGCGGCACGGAAAACGAAGATTAAGGAGGCGTTCGAGCGATGTTGGGACGCGTACAAGAAGTATGCTTGGACGCGAGACGAGGTCGGGCCGCTTTCTGGAGGATACAAGGATACATTTGGGGGCTGGGCGGCTACGCTGGTGGACAGTCTTGACACGTTGTGGATCATGGATCTGAAGGAGGAGTTCTGGGAGGCTGTGGACGCGGTTGCAAAGATTGACTTCAGAGCGTCGACGATTGACACGATTAACGTTTTTGAGACGACGATCCGCCATCTTGGTGGGTTGTTGGCCGCGTACGATTTGAGTGGCGAGGAGCGCTTGCTTGAAAAGGCAACAGAGCTCGGAGAGATGCTGTACGTTGCATTCGACACGCCAAATCGATTGCCCAAGGCGCGCTGGAATCTGTCAAAGGCAGCACGTGGGCGACCTCAGACAGCGGATAGTACGATATTACTGGCGGAGCTGGGCTCGCTTACACTGGAGTTTACTCGTCTTTCGCAGTTGACAGGCGACATGCGCTGGTACGATGCCGTACATCGAATCACCGAGCTGCTGCACGAGCAACAAAACGCGACGAGGTTACCCGGCATGTGGCCGATGGTCATACACGGCGCAAAGGGCGATGCGACGTTGCATGCTTCATTCACGCTCGGCGCAATGGCCGATTCGACTTATGAGTACCTGCCTAAGATGTATGCGCTCCTGGGTGGCGCCGGCGGTGCAGAAAGCAGGTTTAAGAAGATGTACGAAGCGGCCGTGGAAACGGCAACCCACAACATGCTTTGGCGACCGATGACACCGGAAAGCGCGGATATTCTGTTCTCGGGAACGGTGATGGCAAAGGCAAAGGACGATGTTCGATTTGACAGTGAGAGCCAGCACCTGACCTGCTTTGTCGGCGGCATGTTTGCCCTTGGTGGCCGGCTCTTTGACAGGCCGGGCGATGTAGAGCTGGGTGTGCGTCTGGCAGACGGGTGCGCGTATGCGTACAAAGCGTTTCCTTCTGGTCTAGGGCCGGAGATATTTCACATGCATCCCTGTCCAAAGTCCTCCTCGAGACCTGACTTTCCTGGCTCTGTGATGGTTCCTCCAAGGAACGGTGATAATGACGACGACGACGACGATCATGATGATGGCGCAAGCTTTCCGATCTCTCTCTTCCCGCCGTGTCATTGGAACGAAAGCCTCTGGCACGAACAGGTACTTCTGAGGGCCGGCACTTCAGGACAGACATCCACCTCTGCCGAGACATACGTTGCCGAAAACCGTCTGCCGCCAGGGTTCACAAAGATTGATGACCACAGGTACATGCTCAGGCCGGAAGCGGTAGAGAGCGTTTTCATCCTCTACCGCATCACGGGAAGACAGGATCTGCCGGATGTGGCGTGGCAGATGTGGGAAGCGATTGAGTGGAACACGCGCACGGCCATTGCGAATGCGGCTCTGGCAGATGTCACCCAAGGTCTACCACCGGTAGCTGCGGACGGGACGGGAAGAGGTGCGGGAGGGAACGGGGCAGCGGCAGCGGCAGCGGCAGCGAGGGTGAGGCTGATGGATAGCATGGAGAGCTTTTGGATGGCAGAGACGCTCAAGTATCTGTACTTGGTGTTTTGCGATGAGGATGTGTTGGGGCTGGACGAGTGGGTCTTCAATACCGAAGCGCATCCTTTGAGGAGGGTGGTGGCCCGGTGATGCGTGTTGGTGGGGTTTCCGGTGTAGATGGGCGTGAAGATGTTATTCGGTACATATGTATGATAGCTTTTACGATGCATGGCGAATGGGATTTTGGATGTTCTTGCGAGTTTAGAAGAGTTGGATTTCGGTTTATTATTATTGTCTCATATCTCAAATATAACCTATAAGTGTGGAAGTGTTGACTGATATGTGTTATGACCGGCTATAAACTACTCAGTGCCGGATCCTACATGCAAACACATGACGTTTTGAACGACTGATCTCGACACCGGCAATCCATCAAAGGACTACATTAAAGCAATTGATTAGCGACCGGTGGAATGGCTGCAGCTGCGTTGTCCAGTTATACATATGACTAATGTCAAACAGTAATATTAAAACTGAATTAATTCATGCTGTGTTGAATTCAAATCTGAGCTTGACCGGTGATGGCCGCCAAGAGTCTCATCGCCAAGATCACTCATTTCCATCCCAGATGGCAAAGTCAGAAACACGTGAAGCCCACAGAGATAAAATAATTTTGACAAAAACTCACACGTCTTTTCCAACGGAACCACATAGAACCCCAGCAATTCTCTACAACCCTTTACACAATGTTTGAAACTAAACAAGTTTACTTTACGTGAGAAATTAGCACGCAGAAGCAAGCCTGTAACTCTAATTAATCTTCGCCGTTTGGCAGAGTTCTGTTTGACCGCCTTAATTAGTGGAAAGAGAGACTTTGATACCGCAAGGTGGTGGTGAGATCATCGCAAGCCACACCACTCACTACTGCACCGTCGCCCTGCTCCATCAACAGCAATCTCCCCACAGGACTTCAGAAAAACCTTACCGGGGCAGGAACATACGATGATTCTTCTTCACCGGAGCTGAGATAGAGAAAGTACGTCTTGTGGGAGATAATCGACGGTGTAGCGGTGCTACGTCACTACCGTAAGGTTTGGAGAAAAGATAGAGAAGATAGAAGAACCATACTGAGGAGATATCTGGGTAGGCTCGTAAAAGGTACTTAAGAACAGTCATCTCTGCCTCATCCCTCGAATAAGCCTTGAAAATATTGAATCTTTTTATTTCTTTTGATTATAGATGAAGCATAAAGTTTTCAAACTCTTCAATTGTTGATCAACTTGAGCTTTTCTTGTAAAAGTAATTCATTGGGCTAACCTTTTGTTCGCGTTGCGAACTGCCGTTCACCATGAAGGTTCGTTCGTCGTACGGTGCAGTGCCGGCCACGGTACGGAGGCCACATCGTACAAGTCTCGTACCCCTGAAAGAGAGGCAGCCAAAGGCTATGGAACAGCCAAAGAAGCATCATCGTCACCACCATCATCGTCATAAACACCATCGTCACAGGTCTCTCTCCCCAGCTGTACACGTTGGAAGCCATGGAGTCCAGTCCTCTGCCAGTGCGCTCGCTCCCGATCCATATCAATACCGTGGGAGTCACAGTGCTCATCCATCACATAAGTCTGGCAGCGAACGTACAGTGCCCATACCTACTTCTGTTCATCCGTCAGATTCTCGAAGTGCTTATTACGCTTCTGGGGGACATGCATACCATGCCGGACGCCCCCGATCTGGGACTTATGGAGGATCGCAGCATCTGGCACCACCGTCCTCGCAATCATCACATTATGGAGCTCCTGCACCTCAGCCTACAAGCATGCGCAGCAAGCAACCTGTTATACACAGTTCTGGGGCCAGAGCAGCAAGCCCAAAGGGCTACGATCCGGGTTATTACCTGACACCATCCGGACCTACAGGTCCTCGACGAGAGCAGAAGAAGAGGTACAGTATAGAAGGAGATCAGCCGCAACACCTAGTTGAAGGTGGCGAGTATCAGGATCCTTATGCTCAAGGTCGATATACAAGGAGTGGCCACCGAGGCGCGGATATTAGAGCAAGCCAGAAAGGTTATCATTTGAGCGGACCCGCCACCAGACCAAAAGATTTAGAAGATGACTATTATTCATACACAGACGCTGCCGGCATGTATAGAGATACAGAACCGCCAAGATGGCGTCCTAGAAGCGGCAGCGTGGATCGACGTCCAGAACATCCAAGACCATTGTACGATACACATGGTAGACGGGACCTGGGCCCTCCGCCAACGACTCGAGGGTTTGGCCGTCTCAATGAATACTACGGTCCTGCAGGTTCTCGAGATAGCAAAGGTTCTCCTCCGAGAGGCGCAAATTCCCAACACGGTTATGGGGTCGATAAATCATACACAGACCCAACGGGTGCGCCAAGTCGTCGTCAACCTGCTATTCATCAGGACAGAGAGGAGAATCTTCGAGACTCAAGGATTTACGAAGGTTCGCGAAGTAGATACCGTCATGATGGGGATTATGAAGAGCGCAATGCCAAATCTCATGGCTATAGCCCTCATACAAACAACTCAGACGTGTACGCAAGACATGCAGAAGATCAATACGCGGAAGCACCAGTACACAGAGCGGAAAGAAGAGAAACACGCCCTCGACCGTACGAACCATATGAAGCCGAGAGAAGGGAGCGCAACGATCGGCCTGAGCATCGTGAACGCCATAGACCCAAAGAATATGAGGATGATTATTCCAAAAAGGCTGGTGCGCACGGTGATGTCCGCGACGACCATCACAGAGATTATGAAGCCGAAAGGGAAAGAGTTCGCCGGCGAGACAGAGATCAGCAACGTGAAGGCAACGATCACATGTCTGCAACCTATCCCAGTGCTGCTGGTGCTCTCGGCGCTGGCGGACTTGCTGCCGCCACTGCCAAAGCTAGCGGCAACGATCGGTTGTCACAGTCTATGAAAATAAACCCAAGAGATAGCCATCATGAACGAGAACCGGACTACGAACGAGAAGACAAAAGAGATGGTCGTAAAAACTATGATGATCTTAGAAGCCATGGGAAGCAAGGCGACCGAGATTCACGTGGCTCTCCTGACAGTATTGAGAGACATGAAAGGCATTATGTAGATGCTCAACCAGAGCGTCCTGTAAATAGCCAGAAATATGACCCACACGAGCCTCTCGACCCAGACGAAGATTATCGACGGCGTGTAAAGCGAGAGCTTGAACGAAACAAGACGGATCAGTCCCAGCGGGATTCTGTCTCTCCTCCACCCGAGAAACATACTCCTTCGGCGAACGCCGCTCTTACGGTCACCGCTCCATCGGCTTCGCCATCAGCATCGGATTCTGATACTGCTGCCGCAACTCGACATAGCCATCGTCGGTTTCATCAGGAAGGAAGCGATAACGCCGTCTCCTCATCGACGTCATCGTTGGCAGGCTCCCGCGAAAACCGTGTCCGCATTGTTCCTCCCTCAAAGCACAGCCGCAGTCGTCGCAACTCGTCACCGCCAGACTCGGCCACCACACAGGCTGGTAAAGGCATTCTTCGCAAGCCTACCGAAAAGTTTCCCGAGGATCCGAATCCGATCCTGGAAGGTGTTGCGCCGCTCAAAGACGCAAGCAAGCAGAAGGGCATCCCGGCTGATGCACGCTGGACGAAGATTGATCGCCGCAAAGTTAGTCCGGCGGCGCTGGAAGAGGCCAAGGAGCGTTTTGTCGAACGGCTTGACTGTGTGATTGTGCTGAGGGTCTTGACAAAGGAGGAGATTCAGAAGTTTGCAACGAGGACGGCAGAGATTAGAGGTTGGTTTCTCCAGTTATATGCTACAAATTATCTATGGGCCTATGACGGTTCTGTGTGCTTGCGTGATAGTTTTTACTAATAGAATGTACAGAGGATCGAGACCATCATGCACGTCGTCGCCACCGCCACCACGCCCGTCGTGAGAAGCACCAGCGAAGCAAACGCAGCGGCGAGGACGGCGACGATCACGATCATGATGATGACGACGGAAGTACTGGCTCATCTACTGATGGCGAGGGCAGCTATTCGTCCGGAAGCGAGGGCTCAGGCTCTTATGAGGGAGATGATGGCAGGGGGCACGGAGGTGAAAAGAGTGGCAGGAGAGAAAGAGATGGGGAGCACGATAGGGAGAGGGAGAAAGAGAGGGAAAGGGAAAGGGAAAGGGAGCTTGAGCGGGATTTTGAGCGGGAGCGGGAGCGGGAGAGGGAAAAAGAGAGGGAGAGGGAGAGGACCTGAACGAGAAAGAAAGACTTAGGAAATGGGTAGAAGGATGTGACTGAAGTTATGAATGTGTAAATATTCATAGTACTCTCTAGATTATATCACAATGTTGATCATTCCAATTGCTTGATCTGTCCTGGTTGGTTGGTCGGTCGATTCTATCTAGCTATCTTATGCATAAAGAGTTTTATCTAATAAGGACCAGTTAAATATGGTAATTCATAGAGCTACACCCCCCCTATTTGATACAGCTATACCCCTCCCCGAATATTCCTCATACAAATCAAACCATCCCCGATTATCTATCTCTCTTTCGCCGACTTTTTCTTTCTTCTAATGTTACGAAATCCCCTCATCCTGGACGCAGCCTCCGGCATCCAGGTGCACTGCGCACAAACCACCCTGGAGCACTGGTTAGTGCTCCAGGTAACGTGACTATCTGCACTACGTGAGCTTATAGTCTCCCGTAGCCTGGCGACTGAGACATGGAAGCTAGGCCTGGCTTCCAGAGACATTTTCTACACTAATTATACTTACCGCTCCCCGTAGCGCATTGACCACCCTGGATCACTGTATGTTGATCCAGGTAACGTGATTTACCGCACTCCTTATGTGTACCGTCTCCCGTAGCCTGGACGCCCGTCCAGGTGCCAGGGTAGTCGCCCAGACCTGCACTTCCTGTCTCCCTCGTCTCCCGTATTGCTTCATATTAATCCTTTAGCTTCATGTACAAGTTCTTCAGCGATTTATTCTTGTAAGACGGTACTGTACCTATCTGTTCTGTTCCTATCGATTTGTAGTATAATATAAATAAAGTACTTATAAATAAAGAAAGTAAAGGAAAGATTTAAAAAGAGGTTTTAGTACTTCTAGTCTAGGGGGAACTGAGGAGATAATTAGGGATAGGGTGATTTATTGCTTACAAATCGATAGGAAACGGAAACAAAACAGTACGATTCTACAAGAATAAATCGCTGAGGAATTAATTATATATAAAGCTGAAGGATAAATATACGTGAGTACGGAAAATAGTAGAGATAGATAGTATAGGAAGTGCAGACCCCCCCCCCCCTCTAGCAGCCAGAATTGGACGCCAGGATATTAATAGAATACGGGGGGCGATACAGAAAGAGAGCGTAGAAAATCACATTACCTGTAATTATCGCTAGCACTGATCCATGGTGGTTAATGCGTTACGGGGAGTGGTAAGTACAACTAATGTAGAAAATGATGGACCTGGTGTCCAGATATAGACGCCAGGCAGAGCGTCGATTTCGTAACATTTATATAAGAAATATTCCGGGGGGGATTGGCTGTATCAAATAGAGGGTATAGCTCTATCAATCACCTTACATATATCACGTGTCCCTGGATCACCGTGCGCTCCAGGGCTTGAGATAGTACTCCAAATGCCATTTCTTGCAAGGCCAGTGGCCTGGAAGCATTGCAGTGCTTCCAGGTCTGGGAGGTCCCGTTGTGCAATACTTTTAAGTCAATAAGTAAGTAGGTAATTTTTATTTTGTTCAAGTCGATACCACCACTATCATAAAATATATGATGTGAAGCTCTACGATGAAGCTCTACTATCTCTTTTCCTTTCTTTTCCTTTAGATTGGATTGGATTGGATTGGATTGGATTGGATTGGATTGAATTTTTTTGGATCGCAACTTACCATTGCTTCTCCATAATGTCGAATGGTGTCTCGTGGGTATCTAGCGCAACTTTGGGTCCAGAGGTGGTGTGCTGCGGTGCTTGCGATTCATGGGGCATTATCGGGCATTATGGGATATTGTGAATTATATTGGGGTATTCTGGGGTATTTTGGGGTTAATTTGGGGGCATTATGGAGCATTGTAGGGCATCGTGTCCCTTGGTGCCCTCGGCATGTGTCCTGGCTGTCTGTGTGTGTTCTTTACTCGCAGTTGCTTGGTTTGTTATCTTAGCTGGCTAGCTAGCTAGTTCAAAACATCAATATAAATTTATATAATGCGTGTACACTTTTATCTTTCAAGCGCATAGATATTCAAAAGCAATTCGACAACTTTATTAAATTATGTACTCGCCACGCTAAACTAACTACAATCGCAAAGCACTGGGAAAAACGAATAGACGTGGTGACTTTTGTCGTTATCAACAACAATTATATACGAGCACAAGCCCACTAGCTTTTTCTTCTTCGATTCCCTCTTTTGACATGGACATGTGCCTCTGATACTAACAATGAATAGATACTATACCGACTTAGAAGCTGCTATCACGCCTGACAGCTAAAGATGTACCCGACAGTTGCAAGCACTACATCGACATTTGGCTCGTAAGCTCTAGATCTGTCAGCAGATGAATCAAAAACCAAATCATATGCATGCAACTAACCAGTGTCGTCAGCAGCCATACAAGTCTACATCCTCCCTTCCCTCCCTTTAATCTCCCCACGCCTTACAATCTCGAGCCATGCACGATCCGGTAGTCGACAGCGAGCTCCTCGCCCCCGTCGTTCAACACCAACACGCGCACGCTGCCACGTCCATTGTCAAACGCATCGGTCAGCCTCTCAAACAGGCTGCTCTGGTCAAGCACGGGCAAGCCATGCTTGACGTCGCCAGTCTCCGTCATTGCGACAACACAGCCATCATTGCGAATGTCCAAGACGCGGTACTGCTTAAAGACAGGACCGAGCATGTTCTGCACAATGACCGACGGGCTCGGGTGCGAGACAAAAGAGGACTCCTCGTGCAGCTGCTTGGTGAAAAGGTCGACACCGAGATAACGGTGCTGGCCGGTGGCAGAAGAGGTGGTGATGCGAATCACCTGGCACGGGCGGCCCTGCAGAATGAGCAAATCACCGAGCCGGACATGGTGGCACGGAATGGTGATGGTGTTGGGTGGCAGGCCACGCTCGACAACGCGTACACGCTGGCTGGTGCGCATGCTGGCGGAGCCGGAGGAGCCTGTGTCGTCGTAGCTGCTGCCTCCTTCCTCGTGATGGGAATGATGGTCGTTGTGATGACGACCTCCGTGAATTGGGTGCAGAATGCGATCAGCTACACGATGGGCTCCGCGGCGGAATGAGTGGTAGTGTCCGTCTTCGTCGTAATAGCCCATATCTCGCTTGTAGTTTGGTGTTGAGGCTGCTTCGGTGTCCTTGCAGTCTACGGTAGCTTGAGAAGATATACGGTTATACCCTTCAACCGGTTCAAAGGCCTGCCGAGTGTATTCGGTGTACCGGGTGCCGATTGGTCGGGTGCGTTGGCGGTATTCGCGTTCAGCTACGTCAATGGTAGATTCGGTGTATCTGGGGTGATCACGAATCTGACCTGTCTGATATTCTCGCTCGTAGGTGGTGTTTTGGCTGTCGTGAACTCGGTCTTCGACGTTGATATGGGCTGAAACGTAATTTTGGAAAGGTTCTCGATACCTGTGACCATTCTTTTAGTACGAACGGATGACTTGAATGAAATTTAAGAAAAAGTAAATGTAGAAGAACAAAAAAAAAAACCGATCTGAAAGGTCTTGCCCGTTGCCGGGTAAACGAAAAGTAATCCGTGCTGGAAGGTGAGCCAATTGAGAGAAAGGAGGCTTTTGTATCAAAGACACAATGCCATTGCAGTAAATTGGCAGCAGCTGAAAAAAGTGTGAAAAGAACGTACCTCTCCCGGTTGATTCCTGCTTCAAAGTCTACACGCGGTCGGGTGGTGGTGTGAGAATGCTCTCGTTCACTGTAATGGCTCTGTTCTTCTTCTCTGTGCGAGGGACGGTGACGGTGGTGTTCACGATCGTGCGAATATTCTTGCTCTTCAGAGGAAGCGGAGTAGCGGCTTCGGTGATCTTCCCGTCCAACGCGTACGCCCTGAGCTTGAAAATCGGCCTCTCCTTCTACCTTGACAGAGGTATGTTCGGCAGTGACAGCTGCGTCAGCGTCGCCGTTCCGATAGGCAGACGGGAAGACACTGAAGGGGATCGGGACGCGGGCGTCAAAGTCCAGATTGACTGGAGTCGCAGCGTCCTCTCTTGAATGCCCTCCGAACCGTTACGTGAACAATTCGAAAGGAAGACAAGAAAGAACTTCTTGGCTCCTTTAAAAGAGATGTAGTCCGAGCTAAGCTTCGAACTAATTGACTGATCTACAATCAATTGAGGCAGCCAGCTTGTATGAGATGATTTGCTCAAATTAGAGAGTATCTGTGAGTGATGATTGATGTTGTAGAGTTGTTGATGAGACAAGACTAGAAGTCCACAGCACGATTGAAGAATTTGCAGTGTGGAAGAGAAGGATTGGAGTGAGAGAAGAAGAAGAGGAGGAAAGAGAACGAGGGAAGCTTGGGGCTACAAATGGGCTGGGCAGCTTCTGTTTGGGCTCCTTTCCCAATCGGGCATCGCTAGCGCCTGGCTGAGAGTCTTTCCTGCAGCAGAAACTCTCTTTTCCTTTGCCTTCTCCAAACTCCAGACTCCAATCTCTAAAATGTAAATTCTCTGCTCTTCTCATGGGGTTGTATGTTCATAATCACATAATGGAGTACCAGTTTAGACAGGATGACGGAGAGTTATGCTCTGCACTTGAAGGTGTGGTGACTATAAGAAGACCTGGCGTGGATTATGCTCTGAGTTAAAACTCCCGCCGTATCGTCAAGTTTAAAGCTTCATCGGAGCACCATTAAGAGTACAACTGAGCAATACTAGATGGAGATTTGAATGAGCCAAATGTTATTAGATCAACTAGCCTTCTTCAGTACTTACGTTTCCGCGAATCTTATACAGTATAATGTAATCTGCTAGTTGCAGGATTCTGCCCTTATCAACCAGTCTTTGCTCGCTCTACTCCCGCCTCAATATGCACAGCTACTGTTGTTCGTATGCGCTGGCTTGACGGAAAAAGTGAAGATCGTTGGTGAACCTCTTGCGCCAGTAATTGAGAAAATACTATATGCAATTGTCGGACAGAATCAGCCTCTTCTTCTTTAATTAGTCACACAAAGTTGAATATACATATACTGTTGATTATCAAATGGACGAGGCATGTTATGGAGAGTAAACGTTGTCTATTTTTGTAAAACATCTCTATAGAAGTACAAAAAGCACTCAGAATGTATGTACAAGTGCCGATTCTCCTCTAGTAGCGAGTAAACGAGAACTTTTTAAACGTATTCTTTCGGTACTACGAATGAAGATAAATATCACATCTCAATTCAAGACACAGCAGAAAGGATATTTATTGTTCTACACGCGGATTATAGCATCCAACTAATACCCAGGAAACTCTTGAATAGAAGCTTGTAAATTGCTTCAAATACTAGTAGTATTACACCTTGATGGTTTGATACTTGCTAGCTAAATCAAGCTCTTGTCAAATCAGATTGCCACCACAACTCCAACTATCGATAACTATCATGGACATTAATAATATAGATACTCCATACGTCTCTCAGCAAAACGTGACGATGTCCCCTATTCATTTGAAAACCATATAATCACACAGTTAAAAATGGAAACCTATAAGCTTTCTGCATCCTTGGAAGGGCACGGTGATGATGTATTTTGATCTTGATTTCTATTTTTATTTTTATTCCAAATGTGACGGTGCCCTGACTGATAAATACGATAATAGGTTCGCAGCGTTGTATTTCCAAGTCCTGATACCATCTTCTCAGCTTCCCGTGACGCAACTGTACAGCAATGGAAACTGATAAAAGCAAAGCCACCTACCTTTGAACAAACCCTTCTTTCACGCGGCACAGCCTTCATCAACTCAGTCGCATATCTTCCTCCGTCTAATGAACATCCTGATGGCCTAGTCTTGTCTGGTGGCAAGGAAGCCATCATAGAAGCTCGCGTGCCGGGCAGCTCTTTTCAAGGAAATGCAGAAGCGCTGCTGCTGGGTCATGCGGCTAACGTCTGTACGCTAGACGTGAGCAGTGATGGGAAACATATAGCTAGTGGAAGCTGGGACACAGATGCTCGGGTGTGGCAGGTGGGCAAATGGAGCTCTTCTGTGGTATTAGAAGGCCATGAAGCAAGTGTGTGGGCGGTCCTCTTTTTCGATGACGACCATGTTGTGACTGGTACGTTGTGCCAGTGTTGCTGGATAATAAATCACCATCGTTAATAGACATTTGCAGGATGCGCAGATCAAACCATCCGATTATTCCACACAACAGGCAAACTCATACGTAATATTGCAAAGACAAAGGATGTTGTAAGGGCGCTTTGCAAGCTTCCCAAAGGCCATGAGTCGGGAGCTCAGATAGCATCTGCTGGAAATGATGCACTAATTCAATTTTGGACCATTGACGGTAAATTACTCAGAACCGTTCAAGGTCATGAAAGCTTCGTCTACTCCTTAGCTTGCTTGTCAAACGGGGACATTGTCAGTTCATCAGAAGACAGGACATTAAGGGTATGGAGAGGAAACGCCTGCATCCAAACCATCACCCATCCAGCAATTTCTGTATGGTGTATCGCAGTATGTCCAGCAAACGACGATATCATTAGCGGAGCAAGCGACCGTGTTGTGCGGGTCTTTTCAAAGGCTCAGGAGCGACAAGCTGGCGAGGATGACCTGAAAGCTTTTGATGATTCGGTGAAAGCATCAGCCATACCACAGCAGCAAGTAGGACAAGTTAACAAGGAAAAGTTACCCGGACCGGAGTTCCTGCAGCAGAAGTCAGGCACGAAAGAGGGCCAGGTGCAAATGATTCGCGAAGATAACGGCAGTGTCTCTGCGCATCAATGGTCTGCAGCTGCTCAGCAGTGGGTTAACGTTGGCACCGTCGTAGATGCGGCAGGGAGTAGTGGGCGAAAAATCACATACGAGGGTGCCGACTATGATTATGTTTTCGATGTTGACATTGAAGATGGAAAACCACCGTTGAAATTACCATACAATTTGTCTCAGAACCCATACGAAGTTGCCCGAAAATTTATAGGACGATACGAGTTACCGGTATCGTACTTGGACCAGGTAGCAAACTTCATCGTCACGAATACACAGGGCGCGAGTATTGGCACCACCCCAGCTAACTCGCAACAAAGTCAATATGAAATAGCATCTGCTTCAAACCAAAGTTCTTCCGCGACACGGTCAAAGTCTTTGCCACAAACTGAGTATCTATCAATCACTACAGCTAATCTCGCAACGATATTCAAAAAGATTGAAGAGCTTGATAAACAGCTATTAGAACAAGGCCGAAAAGACATTGCCCTCAACCCCTCAGATCAATCTTCACTAAGTAGCACTGTACGAGTTCTAGAAAAGAATTTATCATCATCATCCATATCGAACGGGACTGAAACATCAACAGGCGATGCCAAAGCATCCGTGACAGACTCTGGCATTGATGTGATACTGCGTATTGCTACACGCTGGCCGCCTGAAAAGCGTCTGCCCGGTCTCGATCTTCTCCGAATTCTTGCCGCAACATCTCCCTCTCTTATCACCTACACCTCCTCAGACGACGAAATCACCTTGATCCACCACCTCTCATCATCTTCGCCCTCCACTTCCGCGTTTCCGTCCGCTTTCGACCTGAGCAGTCCAGTAAACAACACCATGCTAGCTACTCGAACCTTTGCGAATTTGTTTAATACAGGAGAAGGTCGGAAACTGATGGAAGCCTCATTCGAGCAAGTACATGCACTAATTCAACCCTTTGTCACCAAAGCTCCGCCTGAAACGGCCGCAAACAAGAATCTTGCCGTTGCGATCGCTACCTTGTACATCAACTACGCTGTTTCTCTGCAGAAAATGAAGGATAACAACGCAGAAAGTGCCAGCAATACTGGAAATAGGCCCCTCACTCTCCTCGACGACCTGCTCAGGTTTCTCTCCGCCGATCAGGTGACAGATCCAGAAGCGCTATATAGAGCACTCATAGCGACGGGCTCTCTGATGACGCTGGAAAAAGAGTACAACAGTGCTGCTTGGGAACTGATGGGTCTGGCTGATGTATTGAAGAAGGTGAAGGGTAAAGGGAAAAATCAACCGGAGAAGAGGATTGATAACGTCATTGAAGAGATAAAGGGTTTATCCTAGCTTAGCCCAAACGGCGCAGAGTATGAGCACTTGATTAAGGAAGCGTTAGTTGGTTATGCCCCAGATGGATAATTCGTTCGATATATACATATTTCTCTTAAAATAACAACATGGATCTTCGTCTGTCACATTGTATAGTTCGACAAAGAAGTTGATATAAATTTCAACGTAATTACAAAGCATCATCGTGCGCAATAACATCACATGATCGCAACGTAGAATTATTAATACCCACAATGGCTTTTTTGTCAATAGTACAGATTCTCAAATTATAACTGAAAATAATTCTACTTTTTCCCGTCTCCACCATTTGGTTCTTGTCACATTTCTTATTGAAGGCACTATGCCCTACAAAACATGTAAATCATTTTTAAACAACAGCAATAAGTCAACGAACAAACTTTCTTAAGGTCTCAAGTCATTCAAATATTTATGATTGATAAACTTCACGATGATGATCCTTGACTTAGGACAACCTATCCTTTTCGTAGCCAGACTGCCGGCTCAGCCGCCTGCAGCTACTCTTTGGACGAACATCGAGAACTGCTAACATGAAATGAAGGCATGATTCTATGTGTCGCCACTTACTTTACCGCCGAAATAAGAACTTAATTCCGCTCCCTAACAGTAGTCTCATCTGCAGCCGATTCCGTGGTTCTGACTTCGCGTCAATCGAAAGCCGTCCCCACCGGAGTCTGGGTTACACTAAAACAGGTCTTGAAATATAACTTTCAGGCGGAAATATATCCTACTCGCTGGAATCGATGGCGGGATTGGCGTGACTCCGTGGTGAACACCCATTTGTTTCTAGTGCGTTGCAAATCGTTAGGAATCATCGCTCTAAATAAGCAAGAATGAACAATGGCGGTTTCTAGCGTGCTTTGTCATGCATTGAGACAATGCTCGCAGCAATCGTACACATCAACTGCGCATTCATTTGCTTAAATACAGCAAAGATGTTTATTTATTTCCTCGAAAATTGACGAATCAGCGTGCTAGAATTTTGAAAATTTCTACTTTTAACAGGGTTCTGTCAAGGATGAGGGCGTGATAGTATAATCCATGCTCAGGAAATCTGCCAGCTGGACCCTTCTTCTAGAAACCGATGCCGATTTCATAGGATGCTTACAGTAAAGTATTATGTGAGTAGAAGTTAATCTTTGACATTACACATAGTGATATGAATGTATAGCTAATGACATGCAATCCAATAGTATATACAGAGTTAGATATGGAGTTCTAAAAAGTAAACATTACATATGACTTGGTATTTCCATCTCACGAACCCCCCTCTCTTATCTTAAGTATTTCATTTTACTGGAACATGCAGGACAAGATCTTGTTGTACTTCGCTCTGCTGACTTGGACTTTTTTAACGAGCTTGCACTGCTCGCACAATGCTACCAATGCACAGCAAACAATACCATACAAGCAAAAACCCCATGTTCCACAGATAAAGCAGAGAAATAATCATTTGGCCTTTTACGGTCAACAAGTTATCTATTGTCAAGAATAAGCTTATAGAGCAGAGCTTGATGGATGCGGAATACGACTACAGCTGGGGGTTAAGTGCTGTATGTATATTCGACCAGCATATCCTTGGATGCGTGCAACCCACCATCTTGAAAAGGCTGACTTTTAAACCTTCGGACACTCTTCTTATTACTTATTAATCGTCTCACAATTCAATATTAGTTGGTGGCTTCCGCCTGACCTGAGAAAGATCAGCCAATCAATACCAATATAAATGATCTGGCAATTCAGCCAGCACTAACTAGACGACAAATACGAGATATGAGGCTCGATTAGGTTACAGTCGCCCTTCTCTACATTAACGCCTCCAGGTTTTTCGGATATGAAAAACGGAGCCAGCTCCGGTCTACTAGAAGAGATGACGCCTGACCGAAACTTTTCATGTGTCTGTAGTATGAGCACAGAATCCTCTAGCACTTCAGACTATCGCCACATACATTAAGAGAAGTATGTGTATCAAGTTGATCGTCCTGCAAAACACATGCTTCTCCATTAATGCCTCATTCTGGAAGTTCCATACCTGGCCTGATAAAAGCAAGAAGAGAAGAACTCTTGTATATACCCGTGCCGTTCTGTTGGCTTTGCACAACGTTCTCCCTTCCGCAACATACTGAAGAATTGCATATTAGCTGCCAGCCTGCTTACACAACGTGTGACTATCTCACATGCAGCTACTGACATGGGCTATCTTAGACTTGAAAATCACTTAGCGCTGGCGTCGAAATGGCTTTTCATGGAGCAGCATCCATATTCGTAAAATATAAAATGCGAGAAGCACATTGGTAAGAAGTTTGCGGTATGGCAACCTTTACGTGAATTCGCCTTTGGTGCGGGATACGAGTGCTCCGTTCAAAATTTCTGATAGGCAGCCTGTAAGCTGGGACATTGGAATACAGTGATCTGCACTCCGATCCAGCACTACCATGGAGACATGTCCGGCCCAGATTAACATGGACTATCCCATCCGAGATGTCTTTCGCCTCAATATCGACCCTCGGAACCTCATCATAACCAATTACAAACGAGGAAAAAGTGGGTGCTCCTAGCAGATTGTTCTGACGATAACTACATCTGAAGCAAGGTTGAACAATCGGCAAGCATTCTTATGTGCAAGCTGCCGTTCCTCTTTCCAGTCGCCGTGACAGGTCACCCTAAAGCTGGATAAAACATGGATTGCAACATCCTCTTTCGCGACTTTTTACCCGGCTGAAGACCTAACCTATTTCATCACAACGATATCCTGTACCCTGCTTCTCCGCCCCAATCGCAACTTTCTCCTCCGTCCTATGATTTAACTCTTGTTAATACTACATCTACCCCACCAAATTCGTGTTCATGCGACAATGCTCAGTTTACTCCTTTATGTAAATCCAACTCTCTATGGCTGAGCAACGATATCGTGAGCTTCTACCTGCTCGCTCTGTGGCGGCAGCGGCGGCAGCCGCCGTGGAAAATCATTCGAAGCCGCCGAAATCGGCACTACTCAATAAAGCAGACAGGAGGCAAGCTATTTTGGTTGCTTGTGAGCCCTGTCGCAAGAAGAAATGCAAATGTGACGGGAAGCGGCCAATATGCGGTACTTGTGTTGCACGCGAAACAGATTGTATCTACGACGGTGAACCGGACGCACGGAGAAGCGTCACGTTAAAGCGGAAGAATGAAGCTCTTGTGGAAGAAGTGAAGCGAATGCGCGATCTGCTTGAATTGATGCGATCCAAGCCCCAATCTGAAGCTGTGCGAATTTTTCAGCAAGTGAGGTCGAGTTCAGACGTAGAATCAATTTATAAGGTTACGAAGCAGAGTAACACTACCGATCCGAATTCACCATTGCAGAAAGATGGGTTGAAAGTAGAGAAAACACAAGAGTCTCCACTTATGATTGGGGATCAAGATATGCAACATCTTCAAGCTTTTTTCGAGGGTACCTCTGCTGTTGATAAGAGCGAGGCCTTGAGTAAATTAACACCAAGTTTGCGTCGGACATTGTGAGTTGCGCTCCATGTCCGCAATTGTTTGGTGTTTCATTTGTGTATAGATCATGTATATGAATGGTTTGGTTTTAACCTGGTCTCAGGCTATCTCCCGCTGGTCCTGATAGAGAAGACTCTACCGCCATATCAGAGGGGGAACAGACAAGTTCCGAATCGCGTCGGTCAAAGAAAGCGATGACTGTGCAAGAGCTATGTAAAGTACCGTTCACCGTATCTACGTCCGCTGCGCCGTGGACTTCTGTCACCAAAAACGATAATGTCGTCTCTCACTTACTATCACTTTACTTCACCTGGAACCAACCAACAGCACCTGTAGTACACCGGGATGCTTTTATTGGCGGTTTGAGGAGTGGAAATGTAAATTCGCCATACTGTTCGCCTTTGCTTGTTAATATGTTACTATCTATTGCGAGCGTATGTGGTTACTCCAGCCTCAAACAGACGTTTCCGTTGACAAAAAGCTGAGCTAACTGGGAACAGGATGGCGGGAATATTACCGAACACATTACGGAGCATCCTCCAGATACAGAATTGGGGGAGCTTTTCTTTGCTGAGGCGAAGAAGCTGTGGGAAGCTGAAAATGGTCGTGTTTCCTTAACAAACGTCCAGGCGCTTTTTCTTTTATGCTACAAGTGAGCTCCATCCAATGACTGTAGTAAGGTAGGTTGTCGTGATGCTAATTCGAGAAGGCATGGTACCAGTGGTCATGATAGGCTCAGCAAATTAATGCTCAGTCAAGCTATAACGATGGCAGAGGAACTTGGCCTTCATCAACGATCCCGACACAAACCACGCGATGCTGCAGAAATCAAGCACGAGGAGGTCAGGAACCTGGTATCCTGGGGCTTGGTGATGTTTTCGGGGTACGTCTAGTTCATGGTGATATAGAAGATAGGTGATGAACTTGCTGATAACGTTACCAGCTTCATGCACATGGCACTTTTACGACCTTCCCCTCTCAAATCAACAGAAGCTCCGAATCCGTTTGCTGACCGAGATTTTGATGATCCAACTGTCATGTGGACTCCTTATCCGCTTACTCGATCGCCCGTTCCTGCTCACTACCGACGTCATTTCACCGAACTTTGCAACCTGGCCAGGTTGACAAACGAGATGCTGGAGACGTTATTCACCAATACTGAGGGTGTCGATATTGTTGTTCTGTGGGACAAAGCCATAGCTCTGCACGCACGAATGATGGAATGGTTAGCGCGCCTACCTCCATCATTTGCACCTAGTACCGACGCTGCCGCTCATATCTTGTGTATGCAGTAAGTGAACTGTATAGAAGAGGAGACTTACGTGGTTGCGAGCTGATCTTTGCGTGAACAGTATGCTCTACAACAACATACTGATCGTCACTTTCACACCTTTCCGTATAAAACTTCCAGCCGAAAACGCCTTTGCGGTACGCGCTCGAGCGGTCTGCCTTGCATCTGCCGAACGTATAGCTGCCATCCTTCGTATACATCGTGATGCTTATGGCCGATATGGCCCTGCTGGTGTTCTTCAATTTGGAACGGTTAGCGTGTGTACCTTTCTCGACCTCATCCGCGAAAAAGAGTCTTTACCTGGCCTGGTTCATGATAGTCTGATATGCATCATGGACATGGCCGACAGGCTTAAGCTGGGAAAGGGAATACTAAGGGTAATTCAAGAAAGGGCGCTGGCTGTGGCACGCAGCGCTCTCTTTCCCGAGACAATCGACATGCTGAATGCGTTTTTGTCGAATCGGTGGAAAGCGGGCGATTATCGGACTTTCAGCAGCATGTATCCTATAATGTCAACAGCAGTTCTGCATGGAGAGTTGGATATGGACAAGATGCGGCTCAGCGACCTTATGACGTGACTGCGACTTGGAAACTAGATCAACGATCTGAAGCATCAGAGGTTTAGCTTGACCCAATGACGACCATCTAAGAAGCGCAGTTATTGCTTGGTCGAAAAGCAATAGTGGTGAGGTATCCGTTGAGTTGAAGGATTCGTCAGAATTGCGATGCTTCATTACCATCGGAGACACTCGTAAAATACTGAGATATACCCGTGCTGTCAGGGTATTACTATGTCTTTGCAGCGTCAGTATCAGCCCTCTTAAAGGGCACGCTGAAATTATGTTTTACATCTTACCCATGTCAGAATGATTACAATTTACAACGTCGATTCAGCACTGATACAGGGACGGTTTTAGCTGGAATGCTGATATAACTGATGTCTGCCAACTTGGATGAGAGCGGGTGCTCGCTCAACTCGCTCAACTTATGTAGACGACGTGAGATAGGATGACTACAGTGAGCACCAGGCACAACTTGGCTTCATGGGAAAAGTACTATTCAACCTTTCGGATATCTCATTATTCACCTTCACTAAAAGAGAAATGATACTCTGCATGATTGGTACTACGCAGGAGCAAGACGTTTTATTTGTTTTTTCCAGCAAATATACATTTCTGTATGAAGCTACCTGACATGCAATAATGGCCACGATACATACTGTCATTTCTTTCACACCGCTGATGAATTGATAGAACTTCTGCTCTTTTTTTTTTTTGAAACACTTTCGTCTGACCTTTCTATTTCATATCAGATTGATGGTCAGCATTTTAGGGTCGTTGATAGAGATGTATATACAGGGCAGAAGCATTACGTTGCCCAGCTTATTAGACGGTGATACCCAGGAATTTAAATAGAAAGAAGATGATTTTCAACCGAGCTAAAACGTTTACTTATCTTCTGAAGATGTCCTTCACTCTGCGAAACCCGGAGTTTATTGCTCGCTTGACTTTCTTCAATAAAACACCGTTTTTCTTTTTCAAATCTTAAGATTCTCGTGATAGTTTCGGCAGAGATGTGAGGAAAGGTGCGCTCGTCAACATTTGTTACCGCTTCACGGAGAATAAACATTGATCTCTTGAACCTTGCTTTCTAAGGTGGACAAGTGATCCTGCACTTCTTAGCAGCTTAGACCCTCCCTTTATAA
>CBDCCT010000001.1:0-5426 GCA_965214995.1 Trueperaceae bacterium | reverse complement strand
CCTACTAAAGCTGGTGGAGTTCCCGGATATAAACGCTACCTTAGCGAGATGACTGGTGTGCCGCTCCAATCCATATGGACTGACATCAACCCCATCGCTGCACAAGCTAATGAAAACACTTCGTACTCCACACAGAAACCTGAAGCCCTGCTCGAGCGCATCATCCAAGCCTCTTCCAATGAAGGCGACCTCGTGCTCGACTGCTTTGCGGGCTCCGGCACCACCGCCGCCGTAGCTGAAAAGCTGAACCGCCGCTGGATTACCTGCGACTTGGGGCGCTTTGCCATCCACACCACCCGCAAGCGCCTCCTCAGCATCCCCAACGTGCGCCCCTTTGTGGTGCAAAACTTGGGCAAATACGAGCGCCAAGCGTGGCAAAAGGTCGAGTTCGCCTCTCCCGAAGACGTTAGGCTGCGCGAGGTGCGTTACCGCCGCTTTATCCTCGAGCTTTACAAAGCCGACCCCATCAATTCGGGAACGTGGCTGCACGGCGTCAAGCTGGGGCGGATGGTGCATGTGGGGGCGGTGGACGCGCCCGTGACGCTCTCGGATGTGAAAGCCATCGTGCGCGAAACGTGGCAGCGGGTCGGCACGGGGGAGGACGCGCCCGAAGAGGCGGGGGTGGACATCCTCGGCTGGGATTTTGCCTTTGAGCTGCACGAGCTGGGTAAGCAGGTCGCAGAGGACGCCGGGGTCAATGTACGCTTTCGCAAAATCCCGCGCGAGGTGTTGGAGAAAAAGGCGGTGGAGCAGGGAGACATCCGCTTTTTCGAGCTGGCCGCGCTGACGGTCAAGAGCAAGCAGGAGAAAAAGAAGACGACGCTCGAGCTAACCGACTTCATCATCTCGCCTGATGACGTGCCCCAGGACGTGATGCGCGCCGTGACGCACTGGTCGCAGTGGATTGATTATTGGGCGGTGGATTGGGACTTTAAGGGTGACACTTTTCATAACCAGTGGCAGGCGTACCGGAGCAAAAAAGACCCAAAGCTCGAGCTAAAGGCGACGCATACTTATGACGCGCTGGGGTGCTATACGGTGCTTGTCAAGGTGATTGACCTCTTGGGGAACGACACGACCAAGGCGCTCGAGGTGGAGGTCCGTTAATGGCACGGCGCAAAGCACCCACGAATGAGCAGGGCCTTTTCGACATCACCCCGCAGCTACGCACCGCCGCCTGCGTCCCGGCGATTCGTCAAGCGGTCAAAGACTGGAGTGCGGCGGGCTATCCGGGCGTCACTAAAACCACCAAGCTTTTGCTAAACCACTGGTTTTACTCAGACCACCGTCTGAAAAATGGCCGCCCGTTCATTTACCACCCGTCGCAGCGGGAGGCGATTGAAAGCCTCGTGTACATCTGGGAAGTCGAGAAGGTGCGGCGGCGTAAGGGGCTGCTCGAGCGTTACGCCAACCCCGCGCTGCTCACCAACCTGCCCCTGCCCAAGTATGACGACTTCGCCCGCTACTGCCTCAAAATGGCGACGGGCTCAGGTAAGACGAAAGTGATGTCCTTAGCCGTCGCGTGGCAGTATTTCAACGCCGTGAGAGAAAAACCGGAGATAGCGCAGGACTACGCCAGAACGTTTCTCATCATCGCGCCCAACATCATCGTGCTCGAGCGTCTCGCCACCGACTTCGCGGGCGGGCGCATCTTCCGTTCTGACCCGGTGATACCCAAGGCGCTCGAGGCGTTCTGGGATATGGAGATGTTCATGCGCGGCGAGGGAGAACGCGCGAGTTCGGAGGGGGCGCTGTTCCTTACCAACATCCAGCAGCTTTACCCCCGCAAGGAGGAAGAAACCGAGCCGAACCCGGTAGACGACCTCTTGGGCTCCTCCCCACCCACTAAAGCGAGCGAAGGCCCCAGCGTAGGGGAGCGCATCGCCGCGCTTGGGGAAAAGCTGATGGTGCTGAATGACGAGGCGCACCATACTTGGGATGAAGATTCCGAATGGAACGCGGTCATCCGTTCTCTAAACGAGCACACGCCCCTCTCGCAACAGCTCGACATGTCCGCCACCCCGCGCTACCAAAAGGGGACGCTCTTCCCCTGGACCATCTTCGATTACCCTCTGAAGCAGGCCATCGTGGACGGCATCGTGAAGCGCCCGGTGAAGGGCATCGCCAAGTCACAAGAGGCCAAGTCTGAAATCGCCAGCGTCAAGTATCAGGCGTTTCTGACGGCGGGGGTAGAGCGCTGGAAAGAGTACCGCGCCCAGCTCGAGCCCTTAAAGAAAAAGCCGGTGCTCTTCATCATGCTTAATTCCACAGCGGAAGCCGACGAGGTGGGGGACTGGCTCAGGACGAAGTACCCGAGCGAGTTTAGCGGCGACCAAACCCTCATCATCCATACGGACAGAAAGGGCGAAGTCAGCAAGAAAGACCTCGAGAACGCGCGGCAAGTGTCACGCCAGATTGACGACAACGAGAGCCCGGTGAACGTGGTTGTTTCCGTTCTGATGTTGCGCGAGGGCTGGGACGTGCAGAACGTGACGGTGGTGGTAGGTTTGCGCCCCTACACGGCGAAAGCGAACATCCTCCCGGAGCAGGCCATCGGGCGCGGCTTGCGCCTCATGTTCCGCAACTTCGGCACCTCGTATCAGGAGCGGGTGGACATCATCGGCAACGGCGCGTTTTTACAGTTTGTCGAAGACCTAGAGAAGCTTGAAGAGGTCAAGCTCGAGTCTTTTGAAGTCGGCAAGGATAAGCTTGAAATCCTTGTCATCGCGCCGCAAGAGGACAAGCTCGAGTACGACATCGCCTTTCCTGTTCTAAGCCCTTCACTGGTGCGTAAGCGGAGCCTAGCGGAAGAAATCGCCGCCTTGGATGTGAGTGCGCTCGAGCACCCGCCCCTGCCCCTCAAACAAAGTAGTTCTGAAGCGCAGACCTTCCGCTATGAGGGGCGCGACATCCTCACCTTGGAGAAGCTTGTAGAGCGCGAGTATGTTATTCCCGAACCGCAAACGGCGGGGGAGGTCATCGGCTTTTACGCGCGGCAAATCGCCCAGGCGGTGAAACTGCCTTCACAGTTCTCCGTTATCGCGCCCAAGGTAAGGGAGTGGTTTGAGACACGCGCCTTTGGACGCGTGACCGACCTCGACACCCCGGAGGTCATCAAGGCGATGGGCTCCAACGTCGCGGCGTATGTTTGCCGGGACATCTTTACCAAGGCACTCGCTAAACTCGCCATTGAAGAACTCACGCCGACGGTTACAGCTCCCTCGAGACCCCTGTCGAGCCTCGAGCCCTTTCCCTGGTCGCGCCCTGTTTTCGAGGCGAGTAAGAGCGTTCTTAACGTGGTGCCGTGCGGGAACGAGTTTGAAAGGGACTTCGCCAAGTTCTTAGACCGTGTTGAAGACGTGCGGGCGATGTGCAAGGTGCCCGACAGCTTCGGCTTTACCATCGAATATACGGACGGCTCTTCAAACCTCCGAAACTACTACCCGGATTTTGTCGCCATAGACAAAGAGGGTACACACTGGCTCATCGAGACCAAGGGGGCGGAAACGGTAGAGGTGACGCACAAAGACCGCGCCGCCTCGCTGTGGTGTGAGAATGCGACGCGGCTAACGGGTACGACTTGGCGTTATCTAAAGGTCAAGCAAAAGGACTTTAAGCAGCTTCAGCCTGATTCACTGGCGGACTTGACGATTCTTCAGGAGCACGGCGGGCCGATTTTCACGAGCTAAATTAAAGTGAGCATAAGTGTGAGGCGGGGGGTGTCCCCCGCCCTTTTATGCCGCCGTCCTTAATGCAGTCGCTTCTAAAGCTCTTACCTGATAGCGTGCCAAGTCCCATTCAAGTTGAGCACACTCGAGGCTACAGCGTGCCTCTGCTTCTGCCAAGGCATCATGTAGAGGGGAGAGAGCGAGCCCGGAGGCTCGATTATGAGCTTCTGACCTTGAGCAGAGACATGCCAAGCTGTGTGAAAAAGCTTGCGTTACCCCCCATGCCCTCTCTTTTAACCTTACAGTGTTCCCGCTATAGACAGTGAACCGGGTGCGAGAGCTGAGGTGTTGAGTAATGGCAAGGTACAGCAAAAAAGAGAACTCATTAAGAGATGCTATCGGCGCGGTCTGCTTTGTGTTGGTGACAATCGCCGTTGTTGTTGGCCTTGTTTCTGGTCCTGACAAGGGCTTTAACTTCCTCTTCTGGGTGAGTCAAAAAATAGTGGGGTTTGTGATGCCGGGCCTCTACTCGAGCCCATAGGTTATCAGAACCTCGAGCGTGCGGGTGAAGAAAGAGGCGCGGCTGACGAGGGGCGCGTGGCACAAAGCTTTACCCAATCTGTCATATCCACAGGCGGCTGTGGATAGTGGGGACATGACAAACCCCCGGCTTAGAACCGGGGGAACCCTTTTGTTACGTGCCATGTTGTTACCTCAAGCCGCCGCTTTCAGCGTCCCCACCTCCAGCGCCCGCACGGTGTAGCGCGCTAAATCCCATTCAAGTTGGGCACATTCCAGGGAGCACCTAGCATCCGCTAAGGCGTCCTCAGCTTTTGCCAGTGCTGTGTATAGCTCGTCAAGCTCGAGCCGCATCACCGCCGCCCGTTGCGTCTCATTCTTACCCTCTACCCCGTCGCACAGCATCCGGGCTTGTGCGAGTTCTAAGGCCCGTTTAGCTTCTGCGTGGGCGACCACCGCACCCAAGTGATGCACCTTGGCATCGTTCAGGTTGTGCGCCGCCGTTTCTAATTCAAGGGAGAGAGAAGGAGCGGCAATCACGCCGCTACCTTCCATTCTTGCTCGAGTTCTTCTTCTGCCAACTCGGTAAAGAGCGCTTGTAACTCCTCTTCACGGTCGGCCATGACCTCGACATCAGAACCGGAAGGAATGAGCACCCAGGAGGCGGGAAGGGCGGAAGTATTACCCGTGCCCTTCTCTAAGTAGCTCTTCGCCTCTTCTACGGTGTCGAATAAGTCCATCTCTTCACGGTCACTCAGGAACGCGAAGAAGAAGCCGCCGCTAGGTTTGATGTAGCCGTTTTGGTTCTCGTAAACTTTCTGGTAGTCTTGCATTTGATTCTCCTACTCGGGAATTTCTAAGGGGTCGCTTTCTCAGGGCATTGCCCCTTAGATGTCTGTATATTACCACGTACTTGTTAATGTTGTCAAGTGCTTGTTAATTATTAGATGCTTGTGTATAATAGACGCATGGCATTAACAAACGCTACACTACAACCCGTGAAAGAACGCGCGAACTGGAAGTTACCCGCCCTGCTTCAGCAGGAGAGCATCACGCCCTATAGGTTGCACCAACGGCTTGCCGACATTCTAGGCACCTCACGCACCACCGTTTACCGTTGGGCTAACGAGCTACCGGATACCCTCGACGTAGCTTTACTCATGGCAATCATCCGCGTTTTGCGGGAGGAGACCGGGAAAGAATTCACCATAAACGATTTGCTCGAGTATCAAGAGGAGG